>CAWHDH010000001.1:0-91398 GCA_963828075.1 uncultured Solirubrobacterales bacterium
ATCGCGAGACGAACAGCGGCGGCGCGTGCGTCCAAGACCCTTCGGAGGCGGCGATCGTTGCTGTCTCCATCCTCCGCGGGGAGGCGATCGACAGTCTCGCTCAATGAGAACGGCTCCCTACCGCGCGTCTCGGGTGCCCCGAGGTTCGCGAGCAGGTAATCCAAGGCGGTCACGACATAGATGGCCAGATCCGCGGTCTCCATCCGCATTCGATATGGATCACTGAACGGCGCGCCGGCGACCAGTATCTGAGCGCTTAGGACCGCGTCAGTGAGAAGCGAACGGATAGCCAAGGCGGTGCGGCGCAACTCCTTCGCGGCAGCGCGCATCTCGTCCATGGATACGGCGGCGATAAGTGTCTCGACCTGGTCGTCGAGCTCTGGATGCGTCTTGCGGACAATGCGGCGGAGTGCGGCCTTGGCAGACTCGTCCAGCGCCTTCGTGAGTGCCTCTCGCGACCGCTGACCTGTGTTCTTGATGGCCCAGTCCAGCACTCCGGCAAGAGAGTCATCGTCAGCATCCATGGCGGCTTCTAGCGCGGCCTGCCAGCGGCTGAGGGCACGCCCTCCACGGAAGTCAGCTTTTCCGGAGAGACCCACTGCCGTCAAAGCGTCCTCGGAATCGCTCTCCTTAGGCAAGACCTTGCCGAGCGCATCGGCCAGCGGCGCGACGTCCGCCACCTCGAGACGGAATCTCTCAGTCACGGAAGTCTCGCCACGCGGCGATGGCCGCGTGCAGTTCCGGGTCTCGCGAGAACGAGGCCGCTTCAGCAAGCACGTCTAGGTCGTCACGGTCGTCGTAAGCCTGCTCGATGACCGCCTGCCATCGAACCAAGGCGTTTCCACGGCCGCGGCGGATGAGGTGTGGACGCTCCATTGTCCGATGTGCGATGGAGTCGATGTCCTCCTCATGAGGGATGGCTGCGCCTAGTGCAGAGATGAGCTGGCGGAACTGTTTGGTCCCGAGACGAGGCGAGGCGTAGTCCGGACGCGCGCCAGCGACCTTCGTCGTACCGGAGCTGTCCGTCTTAGGGAGCGGCGTTGGAGCGTCGCCGCCGACGGTCGGCGGAGCGGCGGCTCTTTCCTCTGCCCAACGCCACCAAGCTGGCGCGGCCCCGAACAAAGCCGCGAGCAGCGCCGCGATCGGCAAGGCACTAGGACCCTGACTGAGCAGGAGCACTACGGCTGTCGCCGCAATCGCGAGTGAACCGGCGAGCCAGATCGCAAGCCACCGTGAAGGCCACCGCATAGGCACGAACATTGCAGGAGGAGGCCTAGTGGGACAACCGCCGCACGATTTCGACCGTTCGAGTGCCGGCGGCCATGGCGTCACGCTGCGCTTCTGCGTGCAGCCGCGGGACCCAGCCGATGCTGCTGTTCGTCCGAAGCAGCAGCGACCGGGTCCGCTTCCGGCAGGCAACAGCGGTGAGAGGAAGCCGCTTCGTCCTTTCGATCGCCGAACCAGCTCCGGCGGGGGTTTAATGGGGCTTGTGTCCGTGTCGCCTCCCGATCACCCGGCTGTGTCAAAAGTCGACCTGGTCATCGGCTGGTTTCCGCATTGGGCCCCCGACGGCTCTGACCTCTCCGATGCCGATATCACGCTGCGCCGACGGCTGCCGAGTTTGCTGCCAGCCACCCTTTACGGCGACAAGGTGACGGTGATCTGCCCGGAGTCCGACGACTTCTACGAGATGCACGACTTCAGCGATTTCCGTAATGCGGTGGGTCCTCCGGGTGTCGCCGACGCCGCGGACGATGCCTTCGAGCTGCTGTCGCTGGAAGGTGGCTACCCGGCGGCGTCTGGGGCGGACGAAGGGCTCGAGCCGTTGGATCTTGAAGTCTGGCTAGGCCATGCCGAGCGATATGTCGAGGACACGCGCACCGCGCTGCGCGCCGGCGACGAGTCGAAGGCGCTGGATTCGCTGGCCCGCTTCATTGGAATCTCTTGGGGCATGCATGACTACGGCGGCGTCGACGTAGCACGCAAGCAGGTCCCCGAAGCGTCCGACGATCTGATCGCGGCCGCCGAGGATCACTTTCCGCAGGTCATGGACGAGGTGATCCCGACGTTGCTCTGGGACACGTTCTGCAGCTTCGTGGACGCGCCCGGCGCGTACCCGGTGATCGACGATCGCGGCGGAGTGTTGCGGACGCTGCGCGACGCCCCGGCGGGCTCCGGGTTCGAGCACTGGGCGCGGATCCGCGGAGCGGAGGCGACGCTCGCCACTTCCGTTCTGCGGGAGATCCCGTCGCCGCGTCCCGAGAAGCCTTGGGCGGAGGCGGTTGAAGTCCGGGACAGATTGGCCGGGCCACTTGCTCGTTTTCGCAGCGCGATGGCCGCCATGGCCGTTGACGCGCCCGACCCCTTTTCGCCCGAGCAGTTCGCGGAGTTCACCACGCACGTCTGGCGGACGAGGATCGATCCTGCGCTCGACGAGCTCGAGGGACTTGTGCGCGAGGCGAGCCTGCGTGAGGTGTTCTTTCGGGACGTTCTCGGGGACCTCAGCACTTACGCTGGCCCGGCGCTCGGCTTGACCTCCGCGGTGACCGATTCGCTGCCGGCCCTGGTCTCCGCGGCCGTCGCCGCGTTGCCGCCTGTGGCGAAGTCGCTCCAGAACGTCCGTGACCGGCGCCAGGCGTTCACCTCGCACGACTTCCTCTTCCTGTACGACGTCCGTCCCGACACGCGACCGAACTGCCGTTGACGTCCGGACAACTCGACGCAGCGGCGACGGCGGAATCGAGTGGCCGAGTCTTACGAACTCAGCAGTTCATCGGCACGCCACAGGAAAAAGTACGCATTGCTGCGCCTCGAGCGACGCTGTTCTCTCCTGTGCTCAAGCTCCGATTTGACCGCTGTGCCGGCGGGGACCAAGGCCGCAGCGATCAGTGCTTCGAGGAAGGCAGCGCCGGCGGCGGCGATGCCGAGGGAACCGGCGACGGCGTGACCACCTCGTCGCAGCGTTTCGAGCGCGCCGAGATCTTGCAAGCTCTCTCGGAGTTCCTGCAAAGCGGGTAAAACCTCAGTGCGGAACACGTGCTGCGCGGCCGCCTCAAACCTCCCGTCGAACCCCGTCGTGTCGAGGTTGGCTGCTGCCTGGGCCATTGCGGCTCGGAACCGAACGAGTGGCGCTTCTAACCGCTTCCGCACATCGAGCACGACATCCACCGAAGCATTGGGAAAGGCCTCAACCTGCTCGACGATAAGACGGCTGGCAAGTGCAGCCTCGTTTGCTCCAACCATCTGTGCCGGGGTGACTCTTGCGGCGTTTACTGCGGGACTGACAGCGAGCCACGCGAGTTTGTCGAACAGTGAGTGTCGCCACTTGCACTGGCCCCACCGTGGACGCTTGAAGTGGCCCCACCTCGCGTCGGTTGTTGTGTCTGGTTGATCTTGCCTGATGCTGCTGGTCCTTGCCGGCGTGGGCTGCCGTCGCGGAGCCCTGAGGCCGTAGGCCGAGGGGCGTAGCGGCGGTAGCCCACGCGCGCGTCACTCGGCGGGGGGCCGTCCTTTCTTCTTCTGGAGGCCGTGGCGGAAGCGCCAGGACTCGGTGCCGGTGTCGATGATGTGCGCGCGGTGGGTCAGGCGATCGACGACGGCCTTCGCCAAGCGGGGGTCGGGGAACACCTTGGCCCACTCGCCGAACGGCAGGTTGGTCGTGACGATCAGCGACCCGCGCTCATGGCGTTCTGAGAGGACCTGGAAGACGAGCTCGGCGGCGCCGTCGGGCAACGCCAAGTAGCCAAGCTCGTCAAGGACCACGACCTCGGTGCGGGCGTAGCGGCCGACGACGCGTCCGAGCTCGCGGCGGCTGTCGGCCTCCTGGAGCTCGTTGGCCAGGCCGGCGAGCGTGGTGAAGCGGACGCGTCGGCCCTGGTGACAGGCGCAGACCGCCAGCGCCGTCGCCAAATGTGTCTTGCCGGTGCCGCTGTCGCCGATCAGGATGACGCTCTCGCGATCATCGATCCAGGAGCCCTCGGCCAGCGCGGCGATCGTTGCCTGCGGGATCTTGGGGTTGTCGGCGAAGCGGAACTCCTGCAGTCGCTTGATCTGCGGGAACCGCGCGTCGATCAGGCGGCGTTTCTCGCGGCGTTCGGCGCGCTCGGCCATCTCGGCCTCCAACAGCGCGGCGAGGTAGGCGGTCGGCGTTTGTTGCTCGCGGGTCGCTTCGGCCGCCATCGCCCGGAAGCGCGCCTTGACGGTCGGCAGCTTCAGATCGGTCGCGTGCGCCTCGATTAGCGCCTCCAATGCCGCGGTCTGCGCGCTGGTTCTGGCGGCGCTCATCGCTTGTGCTCCCAACAGCCCGCGCGAGCGGTCAGCCACTCGGCGTGCTCGGCAGCTGCCAGCAGCTCGAACGCCAGGTGCCGCGCCGCATCGCTTCGCAGGTCGGTCCAGGCGTCGGGCCGCTCAAGCACGCCGCGCTCGTCGGGCTCGTTGAACACGCGCACGCGGACAAGTAGCCGCGCGCCGCCGATGACCGCTTCGCGCGCGGGGCCCGCACCGGCCTCGATGTTCCAGCGAAAGCCGCTCATGCTCGGGCCTCGCGGTCACGCAGCGTGTCGTAGTCGGCGAGGTCAGTCGGCGCCGGCGCGCCGATCCCCTCAAGCTTGGCGTCGACCTGTAGGGCCGCGACCGCGGGCCGCTGCGCCTGACGCGCCAGCAGCGCGACAGCCCTGCCGTCATGAGCGCCGGCGGTCAGCGCCCCTTGGACGGCCAACTCGACCCGTGCGATGGGGTGCTCTCGGCAGAGCATGAGCACGTCGACCATCTGGCGGGCGGCCTCCTGGCGGCCGGCGCGCTCGGTGATCCGGTCCCACAGCTCGTCAAAGCACGCCGGCCAGTCGCCGCGGTCGCGCTGCTGGCGCAAGGCCAGCGACCGCGCGAGCGCGCCGGGCTTGCGCTGAAGCAGCTCGAGGTAGTGATCCAGCTGCGCGCTCGTCTGGTTCTTGCCCGCCAAGCGCTCATGACAGGCGACCTGCCGGCCGTCGTGGAAGAACGTGATCTCGCTCGCGCCGACCCGCGCCGCGACCTTCAGCCCCGCCAACGACGCCGGCACCGAGTAGCGGTTGCAGCGGACCGTCGCCAGCGCCTTGGCGTCGACGCGCGGGGTCGCCTGCTCGCTGGTGTCGTGACGCTCGCGCGGCAGCGTGTTCAACAACCTGCGCTCCTGAGCCAGGCGCTCGCCGACCGTCCCCGCGTGCCCGGTGATCGTGCGCTCCAGGTCCTTCCAGCACGCCTCCAGCAGGAGCTCGTTGAGCTCCTCCATGCTGTCGACCTCAGGCACCGGGACCAAGTGGCGGCGGCGGAAGCGGCCGACGTCGCCTTCGACGCCGCCCTTCTCATGGGCGCCCTGCTCGCCGCTCAAACAGAACGACGACTCGTAGCGGTAGTGCGAGCGCAACGCGACGAAGCGATCAGACTCCTTGCGTCGGCGGCCCCGCAGCACCCGCGTGACCGCAGCCTTCAGATTGTCGTAGCGGACCAGATCAAAGACGCCGCCGAAGAACTCAAACGCCGCGACATGCGCCTCCAGGAACGCCTGCTGGGACTCGTCCTGGAACGCCATCACGAACGACGCGCCGGAGTAGCAGGGGCGCATCAAGAACAGGTGAGCGTCGACCAGCTCGCCGCGCAACCGAACCTTCGCCACGCCCCAGTCGACCTCCGCCTCGATCCCCGCGTCGCTGAACAGCGGCACAAACGCCTCGCCGACCTCGCCCAGCTGTCGCCGGCGCTTGCGCACATAACGGCAGACCTGGCGCTCCGAGACCCCCGCGCCGTGCTCCTCAACCAGGCGCTGATAGATCCGCCGCGCCGTGTGACGCTGCTTGCGCGGCGCGTCCTTGTCGGCCTTGATCCACGCGTCGATGATCGCGTGATACGCGCCAAGCGCCGGCGCCGCCCGCACCTCCGGCGCCCGCTTCACGGGCGGGACCGCCGAATCCAACGCCTGGCGGACCGCGCGGCGATGCACCCCATGGCGCCTCGCCAGCTCCCTAATCGACAAGCCCTCGCGCGCGTGATCGCGCCTGATCGCCTCAAACTGCTCCACCCTCGTCACTCCTTCCGGCCTTTCGCCTCGCGCTCAACAAAGCGCGAACCGAACGGCTCAGATCGGACGGAGGTGGGGCCAGTTCAGATGTCCACAGTGGGGCCAGTTCTGGTGTCTACACCCAAACAGGGGGTAGACGGGATGATCGCCGCGCAGCGTGTCCTCGAGGAGCTCTTCGAGCTGGTCCTGAAAATCGTCCGCAAGCGCACCCGGCTGATCGATTGGACCGTGCACGTGGTTGATGCTGACTAGTCCAGACTTGAGTGCGAGTTCCAGCTCTGCACCTCCTGCAGCAGCAAGTGTCCTTTCGACTTGCTCGTATCGCAGACGCTCGACGTACTCCAACTCCGCCTGGAAATGCTCAATCCATTGCACGTCGTCCTCGCTAAGCGTGTGTCCTCGCTTCTGGGACTCTCGCAGCGAGATGGCGGCGGCCCAACCTGGCTTCTGCGCGATACCGGACGCACTAAACGCCCGACGCCGCTCGGGGTCTGCCGGCGCAGACTCTGCCAAGTGGCGCAGGACGCGGGGCTTGGGACTCAGCAGTGTCACTGAGTCGGCGTACAGCAACGCCGCCCGCACCATCCTGAGCTCTGGTTGGAGAGACATCAGATGCGCGTCTGCGCCACCCGCAGCGATCGTGATGTGCAGGTCTCCGAGTCGGTCGCGGCTCATCGACGGCTAAGCATGGCGCATCAGCACTCCCGCCGAAGAGCTCTCCCCGAGTCCGCAACTGCTCCCTTCGGCTGGACTCATCAGCGCGCGGGCAGGGATCGATCGCTTCCCGTTTCCAGGCAGAGGAGTGTTGACGAACCCGATGCTCCTGTTCGTCCATACCGGCATTCGTGCAACGCTCCCCCGCGATGCCGGTGCAAACCGCCACTCGCCGAGCGTGAGTGCTATGCGTGCGACTGGGCTATCGCGGAGGCCAAGCCTGTTACCTGGGCGAACACGACCTCCCCGGGGAGACGCAGGGCGCCGTCGTCGATGCGGTGCTTGCCGTCGAAGTCTTGGACCCGACGACGGTCCGCAGCGGACAGCGCGCTCGGATCGAGGTGGGGTCTCCCTCTCGTTCATACGGGTGCGAGAAGAGCCCGTCTGCTCGGCGTCGTTGTACCGTTGGCGCATCGTTCGAGCGGTCTTGTTCTGTGGTGCCGTCGTCGTGGCATTGGCCGTCGCGGCAGAGCCTGCGCTCGCCGTTCCTCCTGCGATCACGACCGTCGGTCAGCAGGACCGGCATGTGACCATGTCGTTCTCCGCGACACGGGCGGATTCCGTGAGCGTCTACATCGCGTCGAAGCCCGATCGGGGCAGCGACGGCAGTTTCCTGACGGAGAACGTGGTGACGATGGATTCCTTCACCGACTCGGAGATCCAGGCTGGTCAGTGGCTTGACAGCGACCAGATCGACCCCGGGTCGTACTTCGTGATGCTGAAGGCGACCCGCGACTTCACGTCGTGCGACAGCTACGACTCGAACTTCAACACGGTCGTCGACCCGTCGTGCGCAGACGGGTTCTCAACGGTCGTGTCGCTCACAATCCCAACGCCGAAGTCGAGGTACACCGTCAAGACGGAAGTGCTGAAGAACATCCGCATCGCGTACCTCACGCTCACCGCCAACCCCCTGGGAACGAAGCTGCCCTACCAGGTCTGCTGGAAGCAGCCGACCGGCAAGAAGAAGACGCTCAAGAAGAAGTGCGTGACCGGCTCGCTGAGCGGCTACTCGTGGAGCGACGACGCCTCCGACCTTCGCCGCATCAGCACAAAGGGCATGACCAAGCGCACGAAGTTCACGTGGTACACGCGAGGCAGCAGCCCGAAGGTGCTGGCCTCCAAGAAGATCACCGTCTCCTAGCGCGTCCGGTCGGTCCGCCTCCGGGCGAGGCGTCTCGCGCTGTCGCTTTCCCATGCGAGGCGGCACTCGTGGGACGGCCCGACGCGGGCCCTCTACACCTCAAAGTAGTCGGCAAAGCGGTCGAACCAAACCTCGTTGCGGACGTACGTGTAGATGTCGGTGAGCACGTCGTAGACGGGCACGTTGGGCACCGGCGTCGCGTCCCCGAAGACCTCGTCGACTTGGACGCGCACATCGAAGTCGATCTCGGGGTTGGGGCCGACGCCTGGTTCGGTGGTTCGGCGCGCCCGAACCCATGCCACCTCGTTGTGCCCCTCAACCGGCCCGGGCGCTACGTCGAAGCTGACGATCTCGGCATGTTCGATGCGCCGGGTCTCAAGCTGCTGATCGACCACGGCGGAGGAGACGACGTGCAGTGCCTTGTGCTTGTCGGCGTTGGAGAGTTCGTGCAATCGCCAGAGCGGATGCTCCAGCGCCCGGCCCTTCAACTTGTAAGGCTGTAGCTCGTCGACAAGCTGGCGCGCCGGCTCCGGCATCCGCTCCAGCGCCCAACCGCCACGTCCCGGGCGGTACTCACCGTCGCGCCCCTTTTGCCAGAAGCGAGACTGGCTTGTGTAGATCGGAAAGGTGACCCGCTCGGGCTGGCTGGGATAGCTGTGCTGAGCGGCCAGAAGCCAGGCCAGGTGGTCAAGCGAAGAGTGGACGGTGTAGAGGAACTCGCCGATGAGCAATGACCACTCAAGCGGTACAGGCTCCAGACGTTCCAGCCGGTAGGTCCAGAGATACCGCCCGACGCCCTCGGCGTCGGTGTCCTTGTCAAGCTGATACGGCGGCATTGCGTGCCACTCCTCCATCGCGGCCTTGAGCTGGTCGAGCCGCCGCTCCGCGTGGATGATCTTGAGCGCAATCTCATTGACGCGCTGGCAGTGATCGAGGGCCATTGCGACCCAAGTCTTCCTCGCCCTTCGGCGGCGGCTCTCTCATGGACCGCTGAGCTACTTGCGGGACTGTGGCGGCGAGCGTGCCACTAGACCGCAACTCAAGGCAAGCCGGGCTCCTCGAACCGGATCCCGGCGGCCTCGAGCTCATGGCGCTCATCCGCGCCCAGCACGTCATCCGGGATGCGGAACCGCACCGGCACCGTGATGCGGATAACCTCCTGGCCGGTCGGCGGCGGGCCCTCGGCCGCCTTTTCCGCCATTCCCAACCGCGTCGCGATGACTATGTGCAGGACGTCGAACGCGATCCGCACCCTCAGCTCGAGCTCGGCGGCCACCACCGCGGGATCGAGGGTCGCGTCAGTGTCGCCGTGCGCCTGAGGCTCGTTCTTCTTGCGCATCCAGACGGCGACCGCGGGATCAACCACGTTTCCGTCGTCGTCGAGAATTTCCAAGTCCGGGCGGTGCGTAACCAGGCCGCCGTGCTTGAACGCGTGGAAGTACTTGCCGAAGCGTTGCCATGTGTCCGCTAGGTCGGCGATCGCGCCACGCAGGACACTGATCGTGGCCTCCTCGGCCTTGCCCCAAGCGGCGCGCAGTTCGAGTGTCGCGCCGATGAACTGGTCGAGCACCCCCACCACGGCGCCGGACTGCGGATCACGAACGGCGTATCCAGCAAGGACCCTAAGGTCTTCGTCGGTCCGCTTGCGTGTGTAGAAGGTCGTCGGGACTCGAGCGCTGTATGTGATGGCGCCGACGTAGAACGGGAGGCCGTGGAACCGATTGACCGTGAATGACTCACCGACGTAGGCCAAGTCCTCGAGCACCTGAAGCGCCTCTGCGATGACCCCGAGGAACGCCATATCGACCCAACCGCTGGTATCGGATCCGCCGGCCTGACGGAAGTGGTCGATGGCATCCGCCAGCGCAATCCGTCGCGCCGGGATCGTTTGCTCAAGCACCGACCTGAAGTACGCGCGGGTCGGTAGGGCATACGTCTCTGGTCGGGCCAGGGGATCACGCGTCCTCCTCGTCCGCTTCGTCACGCTGCGCCTTCGCCAGCGCATCGCGATCTGCCTCGCTGAGCCGGTTGGCGAGGAGGCTTGGAACGCCATAGGCGTAGCCGCGCTCGATGCCCTCCGCGAGCGTGGCGCAGAGCTCCGCCGCGAGCTTGACGGCAGTGCTCCCCTGACGCCGGAAGTCCCGAACCCGATCGGGGCTCATGGCCACGACGAGCTGCGGCGTCTGAACGTTCGTCCCCTCGACCCTCGAGTTCACCATGACCACGAACGGGTGAGCAGGCGGTCGCACGCGCTGGCCGAGGAAGCCCGCGCCCGGCGGCTCAGTGATCTGGCGTCCCGCGATCGCCGCGAAGCCGTGCATCGTTGCCTTGGCGGCGACGCCGTACGCCAGCCAGAAATGCGCGACACGCGCCAGCATCACACCCCACCGTCGTGCGGTTCGATCCCGCAGCCGGGCGGCCGCCGCCCCGGCCGCCGGGGGGAGAGCCTCGCGGGCCAGCACCTCGTCCGGCGGCAGGCGGAACGCCTGAAGCGCCTTGCCCAGATCCGCGCCTACAGCGCTGAAGAGCGCGAGCTCGTCGGGGATGGTCATGCTGACCATTCGGGGCCAGATCTCCGCACCGGCATCGGACGTCGGATGTAGTGTTGCCTCGGGGTCGTCCTCGGCGACTGCATGCAGCAGAACGGCCAGGTCGTCGACCGCGAGAGCAGCGCGCTGCAGGACGATCAAACCGGCACCGCAGATCTCCTCGGGCGTCCCGCCGGTCGCGACGGCGTCGTGGTAAAGCCGCTCGCCACGTTGAAGCGCCTCCTCGCGATAGCGCGTACGGTCGGGAGCGCCGCGCAGGTGGCTAAAGAACACGTGACCGCCACGACGCTCGATGTAGTCGTGGTCGTGATGGCGAATGGAGATGCCGATCTGCAACCGGGATCCCTCAGTCGGGGTCGTGGTGGACGGGTCCAGCGGCTCAGGGGTCGCGAAAGCCGACCTCGCCGGAGCATCGCAGGAAGAGCGATCCTCGATGCCCATCTGGCGAATCAGCCTCAGCCAAACACATGCGCCTGCGCGTCCACCCGCGAAACACAGCGGTTACTGCAGTCGACGCGAGGGTGTCCAGAGCCCCGTCCCACTCGATCAAAGCACCGCATCCCGGGCAAAGGGCGAGGAGAGTTCATGGGGCCTAGTTCTACGGGTTGACGAAGGTCTCCGTCCAACCGGCATTCGCCGCTCCGGATGGGGAGCGCTCACGCGCTAAGCGCGCTTCCCGCGTGAGGAGAGCACTCGGCCGAGAGTGCCGCTTCCGCGTGAATCCGAGCGCGAGTCGCCGCCGTGACAGCGCTCCGACGGGTGCGATCGAGGCTTCGCGCGGCTTGATGGTGGGGCTCCGTCGCCGAGGATCGGCTTCAGCCGGCGGCAGCCGCCCGCAGGCGGTCGGCCGACGCGCTGACGGCCGCCGCGTCACCGCGCGGCGCATCCGGCCATTCGTCGACTCGCGTCCACCAGTAGTCGCGCGGCGTTCCCGGATAGCGGGGGACCAGGTGCAGGTCGAAGTGGCCGACTCCGTGGCCGATGACCGCCGCGTAGACGTGCTCGGCGCCCTCGCTGGCCTGCAGGGCACGGCTCGCCCGGGCGGCAAGTCGGCCGGCGGAAGCGGCCTCGTCAGAAGACAGGTCGCCGAGTTCGCCGACGTGGCGGCGCGACTCGACGAACAGGTAGCCGAGGTACACGGTCTCGGCCGCGCCGGCGGGCGTGACGAGCGGGAGGTGGGTGACCACCGCGTGCTCGTCGGCGACGATCCAGCCACCGGGCGCCGTCGTCTCGTCTTCGTGCTTGGCGCAGATGAAGCACCCGCTCACGGGGACAGCGGCGTCGGGTGCCGGGGCTCGTAGAGCCCGAGCTCGCCGCCGCCCGGCAGCTGCAGCGCGGTGACGAGGCCGAACCCCTCGTCGCGCACCGGCCCGGTGAACTCGACGCCCTTCGCCTCGAGCTCCTCGACGGTGGCGTGCACGTCGTCGCACATGAGGTAGAGCTCGTGGCGCCCGCCCTCCTCGGCGGGATGGGCGGCGAGCTCGGCCGGCGGGAGGCCGAAGATGAGCCAGCCGCCGCCGGCGTCGACGGACGCGAACCCGAGCGTCTCGCCGAGGAGCGTCCTCAGCGCCTCGGCCTCGCGGGAGAAGATGACTGCGTGGACTCCGGTGATCATGCCCGCAGTCTCCACGTGCAGTCAACCTACATACAGCATGTATGCTGAGGGCATGAACGCGCTCGACGTCTACTCGCTGGTGGTGGTCCCCGACCCTGCGGAGCAGCGGGCCTGGTACTCGCGGCACCTGGGCTTCACGGTCGCCGTCGAGACCGACTGGTTCGTCTACCTCGTCAGTCCCGGTGAGCGGGGCATCGGCCTGTGCTTCATGCGCGAGAACCTGGACCACCAGCTGCCCCGGTTCCGTACGCCGCTGCACGGCGATGCACTGCTCGTGACGGTCGAGGTGGCCGACGCGCACGACGTGCTCCAGGAGGTCCGGGCCACCGGGGTCGAGCCGGCCGAGCCGCTCCGCGACGAGCCGTGGGGCCAGCGGCACTTCATGCTGCGCGATCCGGCCGGCGTCTGGGTCGACGTCGTGCAGCAGATCGAGCCGGATCCGGGATTCCTGTCCGACGCCGCGCGCGCCGCGCTCGCTCGGATCGCCGGATGACCGCCGCGGCGCCGGCCGAGCCCCGCCTGCGGGGACCGAACGCCGAGCGCCACGCGAAGACCCGGGCGGCCCTGCTCGACGCCGCCCGCCAGATGTTCGCGCGCGACGGCTACGCGGCCGCGCGCACGGCGGAGATCGTCGAGCGCGCCGGCATGACGCGCGGCGCGCTCTATCACCACTTCGCCGACAAGCACGCCCTGTTCGACGCGGTCGTCGAGGGCATCGCCGAAGGTGTCGTCGGCCGGATCGACGCCGCCGCCACGGATGCGCCCGACCCGCTCGCCGCCTTGAAGCGCGGGTCGCACGCGTGGCTCGACGCGATGGCCGAGCCCGACCTGCACCGGCTGTTCCTGGTCGAGGGACCGTCGGCGCTCGGCCTCCGCCGCTGGCGGGAGATCGACGGCCGGCACGGCGGCGGCTCGCTCCGTGCGGGCATCGAGGCCGTGCTCGGCGACTCGACAGCAGACGCGGACGCGCTCACCGCGCTGCTGACCGGCGCGCTCAACGAGGCCGCCGTCTGGATCGCCGAGGCCCCCGACCCGGCCGTCGCGCGGCGCGCCATGCGGCGCGCCGTCGACCGGCTGCTGACGCGGCTGTTCAGTCAGTAGCCGCGGAAGACCTTGCCCGCTCGCCGCAGCGCGACGAGGTCCAGCCGCGTGCTGCGACGCGCCGGGAACGAGATCGCCCCGGGATCGCCGTCGCTGACGTAGCGCCGTGCCCGATGCCGTGCCAGCACCCGCAGCGCGTCGCGCGACTGACCCGGCGCGGTGCCCGTCTGCACCCGGGGGATGTGGTACGGGTCGACGCGCACGTCGCCCGGCGGGCGGGCGGGGCCGCCCGATACCTCCGCGGCGCCCGCGAAGGCGTGGCGCTGCCCCTTCCAGGTCCCCTTGCGCAGCAGCGACTCGTCCTGCGGGTAGACGCCGAAAGGGATCGAGAGCGAGACGACGTCGTAGCCGGGCACCCGGCGGCGGATCTCGGTGACCGAGCGCGCGAGCAGCTCGCGCACCTGGTCGGGCGTCGACTCGCCGAGGTTCGCGTGGTAGAGGGTGTGGCTGCCGATCTCCATGCAGCACGCCGACCGCCCCGCCAGGGTCCGGGACCAGTCGGCCGCCGCGGCGCACGAGCGTGAACTGGCGGTCGCTCGAGTCATCGAACGTGAGCACGACCGGCGTCTTGCCGGCCGGCACGTCGATCCGGTTGCGCAGCAGGTCACGGAGGTTGATCGGCCAGTAGCCGCCGCTGCGCAGCCGCTCGAGCTCGCGGCGGAAGGCGGCGGTGGTGATCGTCCACTCGGGCGAGAGCGTCGGGTTGCCGCCCACGCGGTGGTACTCGAGCACCGGGATGCGGCCGGTCTCGTCGGCGCGCACCGCGCGGGCCTGGGCCTTGGTCACGTGCCGCCCGGCGCGGCGGTCGGGCGGCGAGGGGCTGTCCTTTCGCTTGTCCGAGCCTCCGCACGCGGACAGGGAGACGACGAGGAGGAGCAGCGTGGCGAGCCGGATCGCGGGATCCTAGGCGGGGCGCTCTATCGCCCGCTGCTCGCCGATCCACTCGTCGAGCGCCAGCCACTGCTCATACAGCCAGGCGACCCGCTCGAGCTCCCCCTCCGGCACGTCGGCGGCCGGCGTGCGCCAGAAGCGCATGCGCACGGTGGTCCCGACCAGCCCGCCCGCCCACACGTCGCGGATGTAGCCGAAGCCGTCGAGGCCGACGTGCCCGAACAGCACGACGTCGACGCCCCGGCCCTCCTCGAGCAGCGCCACCGGGCCGCCGAGGCGGGGTGGCAGCACGTGCTTCAGGCGGTTGGCCAGTGGCGCGATCTCGGGCCGGCGCTCGGCGATGGCGGCCTGCGCCGCCGCGAGCTTGGCGTCGGTCTTGCGGGTGCCCTCGGGGTAGACGAGGATCCCTTCGCCCTCGCCGAGGTCGTGCGCGAGGCCGCGCAGGTTGCGCACCTCGGCCGCGCTGTCGGACGAGCCGCGGCGCACGAAGTACGTCGGCACCCAGCGCCCGCCGATGTCGATCGTCGGGAGCATCTGCAGCTCGCGCTTGATGATGAAGCGCAGCCCGAGCCCGTGCTCGCGGCCGACGATCGCGTCGGGCAGGACGTTGTCGATGATGCTGGCGTGGCGCATGAGGATGAGCACCGGCCCCGGGCCGGCCTGCTCGAGGCCCTCGACTTCGAGGGTCAGCCCGAACAGCGCGCGCACGCCGGCGAGGTGGCTGCTCGACCAGTGGATGCGCAGGTCGTAGACGAGCCGGCGCCGCAGCAGCGAGCGCGCGCCGAGCGGCCCGCCCGTGATCACCCAGATGGCGGCCAGTCCCAGGACGCCGCGCAGCTCGCCGAAGAGGAACCACCACGCCATCGCGACGAGCCGGACGCCCATCCATGGCTTGCGGCGCACGAGCCACAACGTGAGGTCGACCACCGCCGCGCCCGGCAGTACGACCGGGAACAGGAGGGTGAGTGCGACGAACGCGCTGGTCTCGATGCCGATGTTCTTGGCGCGCCGCTGCACCCGCGCGCCGCGGGGCCCGTCGTCCGCAAACAGCGGCCCCCGGCTGACACGGCGCACGCGCATGGCCGCGACCCTACCCCTGGCGCCCGCGACTCGGGCGCCAGGGGTCGCGGTTCGCGGGTCAGGCGGCGGGGGCGGGGATCGCCCCGATCTGGCTCATCAGCTGGAACAGCGACTGGTCGGACCAGTGCTCGGCCGCGCGGCCGTCGCGGATCCGCCCGATGTTGGCGCTGAGCAGTTCGATGCTGTTCCCGCTCGGCGGGATGCCCATGAGCTCGCCCGTGTGCGTCCCCGTGACGCGGACGAGCCACGCGACCATGTCGCCGTCGGAGAAGACGCCCTCGACCGCGCAGTGCAGGTCGGGGAAGCCCCCGCGGTACATGGCGATCACGCCCTTGAAGGTCTGAAGGTCGATCGCGCCCATGGGGCCGTGATCGACGTAGTCCTCGGTCATGTAGCGGTCCGCGGCGTCGAGGTCGCCGCGGTTGATGATGTCGTCGAAGATCCCCCGGATCAGGTCTTCGTGGGCCATTCGCGCTCCTTCTGTCACCGGCGCCTCCAGGCGACATTCGCAGACCGGGCGGGCCCGGATCAACGCTTGCTGCCAACAAACATGACGCCCCCGTCATGTTTCGGTAGGATTGCCGCCATGACGGAGCGTCAGCACGACCTCGACTTCGACTGGCTCGTGGTCGGCTCGGGTTTCGGCGGCACCGTGTCGGCGCTGAGACTGAGCGAGAAGGGCTATCGCGTCGGCGTGGTCGAGAGCGGCCGGCGGTTCGAGGACGCCGACTTCCCGTCCTCCACCTGGGACCTGCGGCGCTACTTCTTCGCGCCGAAGCTCGGGATGCGCGGCATTCTCCGGCTCTCGGTGTTCAAGGACGTGACGGTCGTCTCCGGTGCGGGCGTCGGGGGCGGGAGCCTCGGCTACGCGAACACGCTCTACCGCGCGCCTGAGCGCTTCTACCGCGACCCGCAGTGGGCCGCGCTCGACGACTGGCAGGCCGCACTCGCGCCCCACTACGAGTCG
Source organism: uncultured Solirubrobacterales bacterium (assembly GCA_963828075.1). Lineage (GTDB taxonomy): Bacteria > Actinomycetota > Thermoleophilia > Solirubrobacterales > Solirubrobacteraceae > JACCYI01. Next base: position 16,114 of record CAWHDH010000001.1, read on the forward strand.
GCTGAGCGGATGCTCGGTGTCGCCGACGTCATCGCCGACGACCCCGCCGACCGGCTGCTGATGGCGTTCGGCGACGAGATCGGCGCGTCGGCGAGCTACGCCAAGACGCGGGTCGGCGTCTTCCTGGGCGCACCGGGCGAGACGGTTGCCGATCCGTACTTCGGCGGCACCGGCCCGGAGCGGACCGGGTGCACCGCGTGCGGGCGCTGCATGGTCGGCTGCCCGGTCGGCGCGAAGAACACGCTGGTCAAGAACTACCTGTGGTTCGCCGAGCGCGCCGGGGCGGAGGTCATGCCGGAGCGCACGGTGGTCGACGTCCGCCCGCTCGGCGCGGCCGACGGGTCCGACGGCTACGCGGTCACCACGGAGCGCTCGGGCGGCTGGCTGCGCCGCGAGCGCCGGACCGTCACGACCCGCGGCGTCGTCGTCGCGGCGGGTGCGCTGGGCACCAACAAGCTGCTGCAGCGCTGCCGGCTCAACGGCTCGCTGCCCCGGATCTCGCGCCGCCTCGGCGAGCTGGTCCGCACGAACTCCGAGGCGATCGTCGCGGTCACCCTGCCGAAGGGCTCGGAGGACCTGACCAAGCGCGTCGCGATCTCGTCGAGCATCTACCCGGACCCCGACACGCACATCGAGACGGTCACCTACGGCAAGGCGGGGGACTCGATGTCCGCGCTCTACACGCTGATGGTCGGCGACGGCACCCGGCTCACGCGGCCGATCAAGCTGCTCGCCGCGATGCTCCGCCACCCGGTCCGCCTGGCGCGCGTGACGTGGCCGTTCGGCTGGTCGGAGCGCACGATCATCCTGCTCGTCATGCAGACGCTCGACAACGCGATCGCGCTGCGGGCGAAGCGCGGGCCGTTCGGCGGGGTGCGGCTGGCCACCGAGCAGGATCCCGAGCGGCCGAACCCGACCTTCATCCCGGTCGCCAACCAGGCGGCGGAGTGGATCGCCGAGCGCACGGGCGGCGTGGCGCAGAGCTCGCTCATGGAGGCGGCGGCGAACGTCCCGACGACGGCGCACATCCTGGGCGGCGCGGTGATCGCCGACTCGCCCGAGCGCGGCGTCGTCGACGCCCGCCAGCGCGTCTTCGGCTACGAGAACCTGCTGGTCTGCGACGGGGCGGCGATCCCCGCCAACGTCGGCGTCAACCCGTCGCTGACCATCACGGCGCTGGCCGAGCACGCGATGAGCCACGTGCCGGCCCGCGACGCCGCGAGCGCCGCGGACCGGCCCGCGATCACGGCTTAACCCAGGTCCTCCAGCTCGGCCGGGACGCCGCCGATCGTGCCGCGGATCGGGGCGCCCTCGCGGAAGGTCAGGACACCGGTGATGCCCCCGGGCGCCGTGACGGTGAGGCTGCCCTCATCTCCGCGGATCGAGCCGCTCACCCGGACGCCGCGCACGATCTCGAACGCGCGGAACGTGACCTTGTCCTTGGTGACGGTGACGTTGCCTCCGCGTAGGCCGGGGATGCGCGCGGTCGCGCTCTCGGTGGGGTCGATCAGCGTCACGAGGCGGGCGAACTCGAGCAGGGTGATCGCCACCGCAGTCGTCGTGCGCCCCGCGGCGCCGCGCATCTTCGGCGCCGGGCGCAGCGCCGCGAGGGAGGCCGGGACGAACGGCGCGCGCGGGATGGCGATGGCCTTCTCGCGGTCGCACGGCGCGATCGTCCCGCCGGCCAGGAACGCCGCGAGCCCCGTCGCGGCGCACTCCGAAAGGTCGGAGCCGAGCACCGAGTGCCCGACGCCGGGCACGGGGAGGACCCGCGCGTTCGGGTACTGCGAGGCGGTGCGCCGCGCGTCCTCGAGCGGCGTGCGCAGGTCGTCACGGCCGGACAGGACGAGGACGGGTACGTCGGGGCCCTGGGTCTGCACGCCCTCCGGCCGCGGCGTCGGCGGCCACACCGCACACGCGGTCGCGACCGACGCGTCGAGCACGGTCTCGCGCGGGAACGGCGCCCACCGTGCGGCCGGGGCGTTCGCGAAGGCCGCCGCCAGCGCCTCCGCCCGCCCGGCCAGAGGCGCGTCCGGCGACCACGGAAGCCGGCCCTCCACGCAGCTGGTGGCGAGCAGCCTCGCCTCGTTCACGAGCTGCTTCTCGGCGGCGCCGCTCGCTGCCGCGGCGAGCCGCAGCAGCGGCTGGGCGTCGCCGAGGACGCCCGAGGCGACCGCCGCCGGCAGCTCGGCGCGCAGGAACGGGTCGAGGTCGGACAGCGCGACGAGGGCGTACAGGTCGTCGACGGTCAGTCCGCCGGGGCGGGTGCGACCGGTCGGCGAGACGATGCGACCGCGCAGCGGTGAGCGGCCGAGCCGGCGCACCAGTGCGCGCATGGCGACGGACGGGTCGCTGACGAAGGCCTTGCAGCCGGGCGGGAAGCAGATCTCGCGCAGCACGCGCGGCAGGCCGAGGCTGCGCAGCGCCTGCGTCGTGTCGAGGCCGTCGACCGGCGCCGGTGAGTCCAGGACGACGCCGGCGGTACGGGCGGGGAAGCGGCGGGCGTACTCGCCCGCGACCTTCGCACCGTAGGAGATCCCGAGCAGCGTCAGCTTGTCGGCGCCAAGCGCCGTCCGGACGTCCTCGAGGTCGAGGGCCGTCTCGCGCGTCGTCCAGAACGCGCGCCGCTCGCCCAGCTTCTCGGCGCACGCGGCGACCGACTCCGGCGACGTGACCGGCTCGCACTCGACCGCTCCGGACTGCCCGGTGCCGCGCTGATCGACGAAGACGAGGTCATGGCTCGGCGCGGCCTGCGCCAGCAGCTTGCCCATCAGGCCCGCCAGCGGGACCGCCGGCTCGCCCGGGCCGCCGGTGAGGACCACCAGCGTGCCGGTGCGCGCGGCGGCGGCCGGGATCCGGGCAACCGCGATGTCGAGGGTGCCCGCGACGCGCCCGGAATGGTCGAGCGGCACCTGGACGGTCGTGCAGTCGGCGCCCTTCGGCGGGGCGGGGAGCTCGGAACCGGTCGGGCACGGTGTCTGCGCGCCGGCGCTCGCCGGCAGCAGCAGCACGGCCAGCACGCAGCCGGCGATCGCCACGAGGGCGCGGATGGGACGAGGGTGTGACACGACTTCCCCTGGGCTCGACGACAAGAGCCGGGGGGTATACCCCGAAATCCGGTCTTCGAGCGCGAGCACGCCAGATCCGCTCAGCCTGGGTCCAGGCTCAATCACCCCTCGCGGATCGCGGAGCGCCGGACCTTGCCGGTGGCCGTCTTGGGCAGCTCGGCCACGAACTCGACGATGCGGGGGTACTTGTAGGGCGCCGTCTGGGACTTGACGTGGTCCTGCAGCTCGCGCGCGAGGGCGGGCGACGGCGCGTGGCCGTCGCGCAGGACGACGACGGCGCGCACCACCGACCCACGCTCGGCGTCCGGCGCCGCCACCACCGCCGCCTCGGCCACGGCGGCGTGGGCGACGAGCGCGGACTCGACCTCGAACGGCCCGATCCGGTAGCCGGCCGAGATGATCAGGTCGTCGAGCCGGCCCTCGAAGTACAGGTAGCCGTCCTCGTCGCGGCGGACGCGATCGCCGGTCGGCCAGGGCTCCCCGGCCGCCCGGTCGCCGGTGTCGCCGAGGTAGCGCAAAAAGAAGGTCGGCACCGTCGCCGGATCGACGACCAGCTCGCCGCCGGCGACGTCGAGCGCCACGCCCGGCAGCGCCACGCCCATCGATCCGGGCCGCGCCGGGGCGCCGAGGGGCATGCCGGTGAGCTGCCCGGTCTCGGTCTGCCCGTAGCCGTCGCGGATCCACAGGCCGGTGGCCTCGTGCCAGGCGCGTAGGACCTCGGGGTCGAGCGCCTCGCCCGCCGCCACCAGGCCGCGCACCGCCGGGAGCGGCCGGAGATCGAGTCGCTTCGCGATCACCCGGTACTCCGTCGGCGCCATGCACAGCACCGCCACGCGCTCGCGCTCGAGCACCTCCAGGCGCTCGGCGGGGTCGAAGCGCGCGTCGTGCAGGAGCGCCGCCGCGCCGCGCAGCCACGGAGCGACGAACACGTTGCGCGCCGATTTCGACCAGCCCGAGGCGGCCGTGCACCATGCGAGGTCGCCGGGACGGGCGTCGAGCCAGTGCTCGGCCTGCAGCTGCTGGCCCGTCAGGTAGCGCTGGCCGTGCAGCGCCGCCTTCGGCGCTCCGCTGGTGCCGCTCGTGAACGTGATCAGGCACGGGTCGCCGGGTGCGAGGTCGGCGGCGGGCGCCGGCTCCGCGGCGGTGAGCTCGTCCTCGCCGAGGAGCAGGACGTCGCAGGCCGGCCGCGCCGCCCGCAGCTCGGCGGCGTTGCGAGGGTCGGCAACGATCAGCCGCGGCTCGGCGACCGCGATGCGCTGCGCGAGATCCTTCGCGCGCAGTTGCTCGGTGCACGGCAGGGCGACGGCGCCGAGGCGGAACGCGGCGACCAGCGTCAGCACCCACTCGGGCCGGTTGCCGATCAGCGTCATCACGACATCGCCACGGCGGACCCCGCGGGCGGCCAGCGTGCCCGCCACGCGCGCGGAACCAGCCGCGACTTCGCCGAACGTCCATTCGCGCCGCCCGCCGTCTCGCGCGAGCTCGACCAGCGCGAGCCGGCCGGCGGGCGCGGCGTCGACGACGTCCCGTGCGAAGTTCATGAGCCGCGGGGGAGGGTACGGGTAGCCGTAGGGTCGGCCTGGGGTCATCCCCAGTAGAAGCCCGCCGACCGTGTTGTCAGGATGACCGAGTGACTTCCTCCGCATTGATCGTCTCTGCCGTCGACTTGAGCCGCACCTATGGCCAGGGCGACGCCGCCGTCCATGCGCTCGCCGGGGTCAGCGTCGACTTCCCCGCCGGCGGCTACACCGCCGTCATGGGCCCCTCCGGCTCGGGCAAGTCCACGCTCATGCATCTCCTCGCAGGGCTGGACCGGCCGAGCTCCGGATCGGTCGCCGTCGACGGGACCGAGCTCTCCGATCTCGACGACGGCGACCTGACCCGGCTGCGCCGCGACAAGCTCGGCTTCATCTTCCAGGCGTTCAACCTCGTCCCGGTCCTCACCGCCGAGGAGAACATCCTGCTCCCGCTCACGCTCGCCGGGCGCGACCCCGACCGTGAGTGGTTCGACAAGCTCGTCGAGACGGTCGGGCTCGCCGACCGCCGCACGCACCGGCCGTCCGAGCTCTCCGGCGGCCAGCAGCAGCGGGTCGCCGTCGCCCGCGCGCTCATCCACCGCCCCGCCGTGGTGTTCGCCGACGAGCCGACCGGCAACCTGGACTCGACGGCCTCGGCGGAGGTCCTCGGGCTGCTGCGGCACGCGGCCGACGACTTCGGGCAGACCATCGTCATGGTCACCCACGACGCGACGGCGGCCTCCTATGCCGACCGCCTCGTCGTCCTCGCCGACGGCAAGATCGTGCGCGACGGGGAGGCCGGCACCGCCGAGGCCGTCCTCGAGCTCATGAAGACGGTCTGACGGAGGCCTGAGCCATGACCCGTCTCGCTCTCCGCGGCCTGCGTGATCGCAAGGCCCGCACCGCCTTCACGGCGCTCGCCGTCATCCTCGGCGTCGCGCTGATCTCGGGGACGTTCATCCTCACGGACACGATCTCGAAGTCGTTCGACAAGCTGATCGCCCAGTCGGGCGAGAGCATCGACGTCCGGGTCATCCCGAAGGGCAAGGACAACTTCGATTCCACGCCGGTGTCGATGCCGGCCACGCTCGTCGACAAGGTGCAGTCGGTCGAGGGCGCCGAGGAGGTCTCGGGCAACTACGGCGAGGTGACCGTCGCGCTCGTCGACAAGACCGGCAAGCGGGTCGGCCCGAACACCGGTGCCCCCACCCTCGCCTTCTCGATCACGCCGGAGCGCTTCGACGCCTTCGACTACGAGGGGCGCCGGCCCGAGTCCGACCGCGAGGTGGCGGTCGGCCGCTCGGCCGCCGAGCAGGGCGGCCTGAAGATCGGCGACCAGCTTCGCGTCCAGGGCAACGGGCCGATCCGGTCCTACGAGATCGTCGGCCTGGCCTCGTGGGGCGGGGCCGGCACGCTCGGCGGGGCCGGCTTCGTCATGCTCACCCTGCCCGAGGTCCAGACGCTGGCCCAGGAGCCGGGCCGCCTGACCGAGATCCTCGTCGACGGCAAGCCGGACGTCTCGCAGACGGCGCTCAAGGCCGAGGTGATCCAGGCGGTCGGCCGCGACGTCGTCGTCCGGACCGGCAAGGAGGACGAGGAGCAGACCTCGCGCGATCTCGGCGAGATCCTCAGCTACCTGACGATCGGCCTGCTCGTCTTCGGCGTGATCGCCCTGCTGGTCGGCGCCTTCGTGATCTTCAACACCTTCACCATCACGGTGGCCCAGCGCACCCGGGAGTTCGGGATGCTGCGCGCGATCGGGGCGTCGCGCAAGCAGGTGCTGCGCGCGGTCATCGCCGAGGCGCTGCTGATCGGCATCGCCGGCTCCGTGCTCGGGATCCTGGCCGGCCTCGGGTTGGCGCCGATGCTCCGCGGCCTCCTGCAGACGATCGGCTTCGAGCTGCCGTCGACGGGCCTGGTGCTCGCGCCGCGGACGATCATCGCGGGGCTGCTCGTCGGCACGCTGGTGACGCTCGTCTCGTGCCTGGCGCCCGCGCTGCGCGCGACACGGATCTCGCCGATGGAGGCGCTCCGCGAGGGCGCCGTGGGGCCGGCCAAGCGCAAGCGCAAGTCGCACGTGGCGCTCGAGGCGGCGGTGGCCGGCCTCGGCGTCGCGATCATGCTCGCCGGCCTGCTCGGCGGCTTCGACACCTCCCCGGCATTGCTGATGCTCGGTGGCGGCGCGCTGCTCGTCTTCATCGGCGTCGGCATGCTCTCGCCGCTGCTCGTCGCGCCGCTCGCCGCCGTGATCGGGCGGCCGCTCGAGCGCGTCGGCGGCGTCGCCGGCAAGATCGCCCGCGGCAACTCGGTCCGGTCCCCCGGGCGGACGGCCGGCACCGCCGCGGCGCTGATGGTCGGCGTGGCGCTGGTGGCGTTCGTGTCGATCTTCGTCAGCGGGCTGAAGGCCTCGTTCTCCGGCGCGTTCGAGAAGGCGGTCACCGCGGACTTCGTCGTCGTCGACAAGTCGGGCCTGATGCCCGAGGGCGTCGCGGACGCGGCGGCGGGCGTCCAAGGCGTCGAGACCACGGCCAACCTCCGGGTCACCCGGGCCAAGCTCGGCAAGGAGGACATCTCGCTCGCCGGCATGAACCCGCAGACCGCCCCGGGGGTCGTCGACGTCGATTGGAAGGACGGCTCGGACGATCGTCTCCGGGCGCTCGGGCCCGCCGAGGCGATGGTCGAAGAGGAGTTCGCGACCGAGCACAAGCTGCGCGACGGCTCGCCGCTCAAGCTCGCCGACCGCCAGGGGAAGTCGGTGGCGGTGACCGTGCGCGGCACCTTCTCCGACCGCGGCGACCTGTTCGGCGACGTCATGCTGCCCGACAAGACCGTCCGCGACGAGTTCGGCGCCAAGCAGGTGCTCGCGGCGCTCATCGCCACGCAGCCAGATGTCCCCGAGGCCGACGTCCGGCGCAACCTCGGGACGATGCTCGACGAGCAGTTCCCGACGCTCGAGGCACAGACCCGCGACGAGTTCATCGACTCCCAGGTCGGCCAGATCAACCAGATCGTCTACCTGTTCTACGCGCTGCTCGCGCTGTCGGTGCTGATCGCCCTGTTCGGCATCGTCAACACGCTGGCGCTGTCGGTCTACGAGCGCACGCGCGAGCTCGGGCTCCTGCGCGCGGTCGGCACCTCGCGGCGCCAGGTCCGCCGGATCGTGCGCGGCGAGGCGATCATCACCGCGGTCATGGGCGCGCTGCTCGGCGTGGTGATCGGCGTGCTGTTCGGCGTCGTCGTCACGCGGCCGCTCGAGAAGGAGGGCTTCGTCCTCTCGCTGCCGGTCGTCACCCTCGTCGTGCTCGTGTTCCTCGGAGCACTGGCCGGTATCCTCGCCGCCATCGCACCGGCGCGGCGGGCCAGCCGGATCGACGTCCTGCGCGCGCTCACGTACGAGTGAGCGCGGGCGTGACGACGCCACTCGCGGGCGGCTTGGCCGCGAGTGGCGTCCTGACGTTCCGTCGTGCGGGGCGCCGCGCGTGACGGCGTGGCCCGCGCTCGAACGGGCGGTGCAGGCGACTATCCCTGTCGGACGGGACCGTCAGCGTTGGTGCCGACGTCTTCCGCTTCCCGCAGTCGATCAGCGCGCCGTGAGGCGGACGACCGGGATCTGCCGGTCGGTCTTCGTCTCGTAGCCGGCGAACCGCGGCTGCTCCTCGGTGATGCGCTCCCAGGCGGCGGCGCGGTCTTCGCCGCTGAGGGTCTCGGGCACCGCTTGGGTCTTGCGTCCCTGGACCTCGATCTCGACCTGGTCGGGATGCTTGGCGAGGTTGTAGAACCACGCCGGGTGGTCGGCCGTCCCGCCGCGCGAGGCCACGATCAGCCAGGCGTCGTCGCTCTCCGCGAACGACATCACCGTGGCGGTGCGGCGCTGGCCGCTCTTGGCGCCGGTCGTGGTCAGGTACAGGAGCGGCACGCCGCTCATCTTGTTGCCGGTGAGTCGGTGCACGCGGTGTCCGACCCGCATGAGGAACCGGCCGACGGGCCCGCTCGGCGGCCCTTTCGTGCCTCGGGTGCCGCGGGGTGTGACCTCGATCGCCATGCGCCCGAGGATACGACTCCTACGCGCCGGCGCCGTCCTCGAGCGCCCACACCCGCCACTCGCCCGGGACCCCGCGCAGCTCGTGCGTCCCGCGGTCGGCGAAGCCCAGCCCCGACCCGGTGACGAGGTCCTTGACGGTCTGGGAGACGAGGACGTCGCCGGGCTCGGCCAGCCCCATGACGCGCGCGGCGATGTGGACGGCGAGGCCGCCGACATCGTCCTCGATCACCTCGCACTCACCCGTGTGCATCCCGACCCGGACCTCGAGCCCGATGCTCGCGAGGTCGGCGGTGATGGCGCGGCCGGCCCGGATCGCACGCGCCGGGCCGTCGAAGGTGGCGAGCACGCCGTCGCCGACGGTCTTGACCAGCCGCCCGCTGTGGCGCTCGACGCCGGAGCGCACCCGGCGGTCGTGCTCGGCGAGGACGTCGCGCCAGGCGCGGTCACCCAGTCGCGCGGCGGTCGCCGTCGAGCCGCAGACGTCGGTGAAGACGACGGTGGCCAGCGCGCGCCCCGGCTCGACGTGCGAGCGGGCGCCGGTGAAGAACTCCTCGAGCTCGCCCATGAACGCGTCGCTGTCGTCGGCGAAGGGCAGGTTGTCGTAGCCGGGCAGCTCGACCAGGCGCGCGCCGGGGATGTGGTCGGCCACGTACTGGACGTGCCGCCGGTCGATCGCCTCGTCGCCGGTCCGGCGCATCACCAGCGTCGGGACCCGGATGGTCTCCAGGACGTGGCGGATGTCGAGGTCGCGGTTGGCCTCGTTGACCATCCGCGCGCCGCCGGGGCTCATCGCCACCCGCTGCATCTTCCCGAGCCACTCGCGCAGCCGGACGTCGCCCGCCACGCTCGGGGCGAACACGTCGAGCAGCGAGCCGTCGCCCCAGTTCGCGTGCAGCACCTCGAAGCGCGCGCTGCGCTCCTCGACGGTCGGCGCCCACTCGTAGCCGGGCGCGCGCGTCGTCCTCGCGAAGGGTGTGTAGAGCACGAGCGCGCCGGTCCGCTCCGGGTGGGCGGCGGCGAACATCATCGCCATCGGCGTCCCCTCCATCAGGGCGAAGACACCGACCCGGTCGGCGCCCGCCGCGTCGAGGACGGCCACCACGTCGTCGATCTGCTCCTCGAGCGTCGACGGTCGCCCGACCCGGTCCGAGAGGCCCGACTCGCGCCGATCGAACAGGATCAGCCGCGCGAACGACCCGAGGCGCTCGAAATAGCGGGCGACCTGCGGGTGCTCCCACAGGTGCTCGACCTGCGAAAAGGATTGTGGGACGTACAAAAGATCCACCGGTCCCGACCCGTATGTCTGGTAGGCGATGTGCAGACCGTCACGGGTCTGGGCGTATCGCGTGCGGGGCGGCATTTGCGATGGGAGGCTAGAGGTCTACGATGAGCGACCGAATGGTGCGCACGATCAAGCCGGCGGTTGCATTCTCTGCGCTCCTCACGGTCGCGGCCGCGGTGCTGCTGATCGTCCTGGGCAGCTCCGAGCGCGGCTCGCCGGCCGCCGGCGCCGCAGCGGGGGCGCCCGTCACGGTGGCCGCGGCCGTCACGCCGGCGCCGGTGCTGCTCGCGGCGACGTCCGGGCTGCCCAAGGCCGACCGCGCCCGGTCGGCGCGCTCCAAGCGCGCGCGGCGGGCTCGCGCCGTGCAGCGCCGTGCCATCCGTGTCTCCGCGCGTCGCCGCGCGGTCCGCCTCGCCGCGCACCGCCGCGCCGTCCTGCGCAAGACGCGCGCCCGCCGGCGTGCCGCCGCGCGCACCGACACGCCGGCCGCCCCGAAGGCGACACCGACGCCGGCGCCCACCGCCCCGCCCACGACCCCGCCTCCACCTCCACCTCCGCCTCCAGTGAACCCGGAGCCGCCGGCACCCGCCTCCGGCGGCCTCGAGGGCGGCGGGTCGGATCTCCCCTCGCCCGAGTCGATCGACCCCCAGGGCTAGCCCCCGCCGCGGGCGAACAGAGGTTCCGGTGACGGGTATCCTCCCCGGCCCCCTTCCTGAGACCCCGAGGTGACCGAACCCATGGCCGTGGCGCCCCAGATCACCGACATGACCGACGAGCAGAAGGCCATCACGGAGATGGTCCGGCAGTTCGTCGACGAGCAGATCCTCCCGCAGGCCGAGCACTTCGACCACGAGGACGAGTTCCCCGACGCGATCGTCGAGCAGATGAAGGAGCTCGGGCTGTTCGGCGTCACGATCCCCGAGGAGTACGGCGGGATGGGGCTCGACCTGACGACGTACACGATGATCGTCGAGGAGCTCTCGCGGGGCTGGATCTCGATCTCCGGCGTGATCAACACGCACTTCATCGGCTCCTATCTGCTGCAGAAGTTCGGGACCGACGAGCAGAAGGACCGCCTGCTCCCACGGATGGCCACGGGTGAGATCCGCGCCGCGTTCTCGCTGTCCGAGCCCGAGCTCGGATCCGACGTGCAGGCGATCAAGGCCAGCGCCAAGAAGCTCGACGACGGCTTCTACGAGATCAACGGCCAGAAGATGTGGGTGACCAACGGCCTGCGCTCCGGCGTGGTGTTCGTCCTCGTCAAGACCGACCCCAAGGCCGACCCGCCCTACAAGGGCATGACCTGCTTCATCACCGAGAAGGAGCCGGGCGCGTCGGAGAACACCGGCGACTACGCGGGCCTGATCGTCCCGCCGCAGATCAAGAAGATGGGCTACAAGGGCGTCGAGTCGACCGAGCTCGTCTACGACGGCTACCGCTGCCCGGCCGCCATGATCCTCGGCGGCGAGGAGGCAGGGCTGGGCAAGGGCTTCACCCAGATGATGGACGCCCTGGAGGTCGGCCGCGTGAACGTCGCCGCCCGCGGTGTCGGCATCGCGCAGCGCGCGCTCGAGCTCGGGCTCCGCTACGCGCAGCAGCGCAAGACGTTCGGCAAGCCGATCGCCGAGCACCAGGCGATCCAGTTCAAGCTCGCCGACATGGCCACCAAGGTCGACGCCGCCCGGCTGCTGACCCTGCGCGCGGCGCGGATGAAGGACGCCGGCGAGCGCTCAGACCTCGAGGCCGGGATGGCCAAGCTGTTCGCGTCGGAGACCGGCAAGGAGGTCGTCGAGGACTCCTTCCGCATCCACGGCGGCTACGGCTACTCCAAGGAGTACGAGATCGAGCGCCTGTACCGCGACGCGCCGCTCCTGCTGATCGGCGAGGGCACGAGCGAGATCCAGCGCATGGTCATCGGCAAGAAGCTCCTGCAGCGCCACAGGATCTAGCGCGTGCACTAGCCGGCGAGGCGCCGGGCCGCCCGGCGCTGGGCCTCCAATTGCTCCTGCTCCGCGTCTCCTCCGGGGCGGAGGTAGGTGACCGTCGTCTCACAACCGATCCCGGCGGCGTCCGACGCGTCGCGCACCAGCCGGTCGCCGGCCACGTGCGTGCCGCAATCCGCGCTCTCGGGGATCGTCCCGTCGCGCAGGTCGATCCGGTCGTCGCCGGTCCCGCCCACGGTCTGCAGGTCCAATCCGTCGCCCGGGTTCAGGACGTCGTTGCCGGACCCACCGTTGAGCGAGTCCGTCCCGCTCAGGCCGAACAGGGTGTTGGCCCCGCTCGAGCCGACGAGCGAGTCGTCGGCGTCGGTTCCGAGGAGGCCCTCGACGTCGATCTTGACGTAGTCCTGCTCACCGGGGTGCCCGTCGTCGCCTGGCGTCGCGGCGGGCAGCGTGTCGATGTCGACGGTGACGCCGCCGAAGAAGTACGGCTGCTGCTCGTAGGAGACGTAGTCGACGTCCGCGCCGCCGTTGAACACGTCGGCGCCGCTCTCGCCGACGAGGAAGTCGTTGCCGGTGCCGCCCGACAGCGCGTCGTTCCCGAAGCCGCCCATGAGCAGGTTGCTCGCGGTGTTGCCGGTCAGGCTGTCCGCCTGCGAGGTTCCCACGAGGTTCTCGTTGTCGACGCGGACGTAATCGTGCTCCGCCCCGTCCCCGGGGACGGCGGGGTCGTCCTGAGCGCCGTCGTCGCCCGGGACGCCCGCGGCCAGCGTGTCGAGGTCGACGGTCACGCCGGGCAGCTGGAAGCCGTTCGGGAACGAGGTCTCGTAGCTCACCGTGTCCTGGCCGAGACCGCCGGTGAACGTGTCGGCGCCGGGGCCACCCTGCTGCCAGTCGTCGCCGGCACCCGCGCTGAGGACGTCATCGGAGGGGACGGGCGGGCCGGGCGGGCCCGAGGAGTTCCCGCACACCGGCACCGTGCCGACGGCCGGGACCGCGACGGCGCCGTTGAAGAGCGCGTCGCCGCAGAGCGTGTCGTCGCCCACGGTCGCCGTCGACAGCGCGCCGAGCAGCACGTCGTTGCCGAAACCACCGAGCACGATGCTGGCCCCGTTGCCACCGGTGAGGCGATCGTCGCGCTGACCGCCGACCAGGTTCTCGACGCCGAGGGCGGCGGTGTCGCCTTCGGCCTCGTTGGCCGGGGTGGCGGGGTCGTCCTGGACCCCGTCGTCGCTGACGGCCGCGTCGATGTCAACACGCACCGGGGCGAGGTGGTCGCCCCACCAGGCCGTGTCGGAGCCGGCGCCGCCGACGTGCGTGTCGGCGCCTCGCCCGCCGCCGAGCAGGTCGTCGCCATCGCCGCCTTCGAGCGTGTCGTCGCTCGGCAGGGCGGTCCCGTCGGTGAAGCAGCCCCCTCCGGTCGCCGTGAACGCCACGTTGAACCAGATGCCCTCACCGCAGAGGTGGTCGTTGCCGGCCACGCCCTTCAGCGTGTCGTTGCCGGGCCCGCCGAGGAGGAGGTTCGCTGCCGAGGAGCCGGTGATGGTGTCGTTTCCGGCCCCGCCCAGGACCGCCTCGATGTCGGTGCCCACGTCGTCGGTCTCGGCCGGGGTGGCCGGGGGACCGTCGTTCTTCACGCTGTCTACAGTGATCGTCAGGGCCACTGCGGCCTGGTCGAACGACGCGAGATCGAAGCCCGCACCGCCGCGCAGGATGTCGCTGCCGGTGCCGGGGAACAGCCCCTCGTCAGCGGTGCCTCCGGTGATGGTGTCGTTGCCGGCGCCGCCCAGCAGGCGCGGCGCGATGCCGTTGGTGAACGAACCCTGAGGTGGCCGCAGACCGCCCTTGAGGACGTCGGTGCCGTCGCCGCCGTCCAGCAGCTCCGGCATGACGGACTCGGTGGCGTCCAGCGTGTCGTCGCCGGTTCCGCCCGTCAACCGGTCACCGGTGCTCTTGCCCGCCAGGAGGTTGTCGACGGCGCTGCCGCCGATCAGCGTGTCGCGCCCGGAGCCGCCGAGCTGCACGGTGGGCACCGCGCCGGCGACCCGGGTGCGGTCGTCCTGATCGCCCAGCACGAGCCGCAGCGACGTCAGGTTGGCGGGCGCGCCGCCGCCGGTCGTCGTCGCGCAGTCCACCTCGCGGCCGGCCGAGCCGGCGACGGGGGTGCAGAACGCCGGCGCGGTGATCGTCGCGCCGTCGTCGTGGATGTGCCAGCGCGTGCCGACCTTCTCGACGAGGACGCTGTTGGCCTCGCCCGTGGCGGCGGTGAAGGTCAGCGTCGGGCCGCTCTGGGTGACGGTCGCGGCGTGGGCCGGCGCGGTCGTGGCGAGGGCCACCGTGACGCAGGCGCCGAGCAGGAGGGGAAGTCGTCGTGCCATGCGGGGTGGCTCCGGGTTCGGAAGTGGATGCCGACCCTCTTCCTCTGAGCGGCGCGGCGCCATCGCACATCCGTCCAGTGTGTCGGGATGCGGGCGGCAACATCCGGGCAAGGCGCCGACAAGTCGGCGGCAACGGTGCCCCGGGAAGGTGGCGCCATGCCCGCCTCCCGCTCACACGATCGTCCGAAGTGCCCGATCCCCCGTGCCCGGCCGGTGCGCCGGTCGCGGTTGGGCCTGACCGTCGCCGTCGCGACGCTCATGGTCCCCGTGTCCGCGGCGGAGGCCCGGCCCAGCGACCCGGTGCGCCCGACGCCGGCGCGCGCCGACCTCGCCGTCGTGAAGGTGTCCGCCGACGCCTCGGGCCCGCTGCGCCCGGGTGAGAAGGTCAAGATCCTGGCGACCACCCGCAACGCCGGCCGGGCCAAGGCCCGCGCGTCGGCGATCGGCTTCTGGCTGTCGACCGACGCGACCAAGAGCGCCCGCGACGTCCGCCTCGGGCAGCGCGCGGTCAAGGGCCTGCGGACGCGGGCGAAGGCGATGGGATCCACGACCGTCACGGTCCCGCGCTCGGCCCCGGCCGGTGCGTACCTCGTGATCGCCTGCGCCGACCACCGCTCGAAGGTGCGGGAGGCATCCGAGACCAACAACTGCCGGGCCTCCGTCCAGCGCGTCGTCGTCCTCGGCGGCGGCGCGGCGCCGATCGCCCTGCCGGCGCCGGACACGCCCGCTCCTGCCGCTGCGCCTCCGGCGCCTGCCGACCCGGGCCCGGCCCCCGGGCCGACCCCGCCGCCGCCCGCGCCGGGCGACGCCGCCGATCTGACCGTCGCCGACGTCTCCGATCCGCCCGCCGCCGCGCGTGAAGGCGACGCCTTCTCCGTTCGCGACACCGTCGCCAACGCCGACGCGAGCGGTCGCGCGGACGCCAGCGCCGTGCGCTACTACCTCTCGCGCGACTCCGCGGCCAGCCTCGACGAGCGGCGCGAGAGCACCAGCGATCCCCGCACCGCGCTGACCGACGTGCTGATGGGTGGAGTCCGCGAGATCGGATCGCTCGGGTCCGGCGCGCAGTCCGAGGCGCCCGCCGACGGCACCCAGGTCCGCGTCCCGATCGGCATCGCCCCCGGCACCTACCACCTGCTGGCGTGCGCGGACGACCGCGGCGCCGTGGCCGAGTCGGCCGAGGACGCCAACTGCGCGGTCGCCACGCATCCGGTCGACGACCGCGAGGTCCCGACGCCGATCACGATCCTCGCCGAGGAGCAGGAGTACCGGATCGACGCGCTCTCAGACGTCTTCACCGTCCCCGCGCTCGCCGACGACGTGTCGATGCTCGACGGCCTCAAGGACGCGTTCTGCGCCAACGTGACCCCGTCCACCGGCATCGCGCTGCCCGACGCGATCGCGTCGACCAAGCGCTTCCTCGACGAGCAGGCCCCGGGCGCCGCGGCGCAGTTCGCCGCCTCGCCGGAGTACCACGACGCCACCCGGCTCGAGGCCGCCGCCGGCGCGGCGATCACCGCCGGGGTGCCGGGCGCCGCGCTCGCCTCGCTCGTGCGAGCCCATGAGCTCGAGCCCGCCGAGGCCTCGCACCTCATCAACGCCGCCGCCGTGGCCTCGAGCGTCGGGCTCCCCAACGAGGCGCTCGCGATGCTCGACGCCGGCCAGCGGCTCGACGATCCCGACCGCCCGGCATTCGGCATCGGCCGCCACGCCGTCGCGCTGGCCAACCGCGGGCAGGCGCTCGCGCTGCTCGGGCGCCGCGCGGAGGCCAACCGGGCGCTGGACGCCGCGGTGTCCGCGGATCCGCTTGTCACCGAGGCGCACACCAGCCGGTCGGCGACGACCGTCTGCACCGAGGGCGCCGACCCGGCCGCGAAGTTCCTGCGCGACGGGCGCAAGCGCCAGCCGCCGCGGACCCCGCCGGTCGACCGCTCGCGCGGCCGTGAGTCCCAGCTCCGCGACCTCCCGCTGCCCGGCTTCCCGGAGCAGGCGGCCGGCATGAAGGACTTCTACCGCTCCCAGGCCGACAGCTTCATCGGCGAGATCGACGAGCAGAACGCGCGTCGCCGCCAGATCGAGACCCGTCTCCAGGCCAAGCAGGAGAACTGGACGCGCGCCGAGATGAACCGCTACTACGGCATGTTCAAGCTCATCTACGGGTCCGGCGACGAGCCCGACCTCGAGGCCAAGTGGGACGAGGTCCTCGACCAGCTCGACGTGGTCATCGACATCCACCACGAGTTCTGGATCAAGGACCAGGGCGACAACTCGAAGTTCGGGATCATGCATCGCGAGGCCCTGCAGAACTGCGAGGGCAGCACCGACCCGTGGGCCGTCTGCTTCGACGAGTTCCTGAGCGACAAGTGCCGGCCCGCGCTGCGCCTCGACCACCAGGCGTGGGTCGACGAGATGCAGGAGCTCTACGACCTCGGCGCCGCCTACCACCGTGCGCTGTCGAAGCGGATGAGCGGCTACGCCACGAACCTCTCCGACGCGGACGCCCGCGCCGAGGCGCTGCTGCAGATCGAGGCGCTCGAGCTGGGCCTCTACTCGCTGATCCAGCAGCAGGCGCAGTTCTGGACGCACTACGCCAACCTGAACCGCACGTGGTGCGTGGAGGGCGTCGAGCCGCCGACCGCCACGACGCCGGAGGCCGCCGACCCGGACGCCGAGGAGGGCTGCTCGCCCGCCCTGAAGGCGATGCGGGGCGTCTTCGAGCTCGGCCCGACCAAGCTCAAGATCTCCTGCGATTTCATCCAGCAGAGCATCAAGTGGGAAGAGGTCCCGTGGCTGCAGGCGTACGCCGAGGTCAAGTACGACTTCCGGATGGGCAAGCTCTCCGTGTTCGGCGGCACCAAGGCCGAGGTCCCGGCGGGCGTGGCCAAGGGCGCGTTCAAGTCCGGCATCTACGTCACCGTCGACCGCGCCGGTACCACCGACGTCGGCTGGCGCGTCGGGCCGAGCGCGACCGTCGGCACGGGCCCCGTCGAGTTCGAGGTCTACAAGGACGAGATCGACCTTTCCTTCGTCGGAGCGGTGTCCTCGACCTTCGGCCTCTAGGTCTCGGCCGCCCCGACCTCAACCACCCCCATCGTCTGAACCCGGTCGCACGGGGGTGGTTGACGGTCAAATAGACCGTGAATCACCCCCATGGCGCCCCCCGGCGCGCACCTGGCGGCAGCTGACGCGCGAGCCCGAGGCGGTCGTCGCCAGCGTGGCCGCCGCTCTCGCGCGGTCCTAGCCGTCCGGTCAGTCGCGAGACTGGCCGGTCGCTCCGCGCAGGGCCGCGCCCGTCGAGCGCGTCTCGGCCTCGAGTTCGCGGGCGCGCTCAGCGTCCACAATGGCCGCGCGCAGCGCGTCGATCGCCTCGAGCTCGCGCTGCGCGGCGTCCTCCTGGGCGTCGGCGAGCTGCTCCGCCGCCAGCGCGGCGTCCGGGTCGAACGTGCGACGGTCGACGAGGCGGCCGGCGTAGCGCGGCGTTCCGCACACGAGCGCCTCGTCGCGCGCGGGCTCGTCGAGTGCGGCCAGCGGCCGGAAGCACCAGGTGAGCAGCCGCCCGTCGTCGTCCACGCTCACCGCGTACTCCTCGTGCGCCAGCTCGGCGTCGGCATCCCCGGCGTGCGGGCGGCGAGAACGGACCCGGCCCAGCTCGTGGTCGTCGTCGCGCCACTCGACGGTCTCCCGGCGGACACCCACGATGGCGGCGAGGGTCACCCAGGCGGCCCACAGGATCGTGGCCTCGAGGGTGAGGATGGCCAGCCCGCCGAACAGGTCGAACACCGCCGACGCGGCCGCGAGCGCGACGATCAGCGCCACGAGCGCGGGCAGGTAGCGCGTGCGGTAGGCCGCGAGGATCCCACGCGCGTACGGCCTCGCGTAGGACGCGAGCACCTCCTGGCGGGTCACCGCCGACAGACTATTCCGGCGTCGTGTAGGCCTGGGAGATTCCGCCGTCGACCATGAACGGCGTGGCGGTGATGAAGCTCGACTCGTCCGACGCGAGGAAGAGCACCGCGTCGGCGATTTCCCGGACCTGCGCGAAGCGGCCCATCGGAACATGGACCAGTCGCCGCGCCGCCGCCACCGGGTCCTTGGCGAACAGCTCCTGCAGCAGCGGCGTGTCGACGGGGCCGGGGCAGAGGGCGTTGACGCGGACCCCGCGCCGCGCGAACTCGACGCCGAGCTCACGCGAGAGGGCCAGCACGCCGCCCTTGGAGGCGGTGTAGGAGACCTGCGAGGTCGCCGCCCCGAGCGTCGCGACGAACGATGCGGTGTTGATCACCGAGCCTCCGCCGGACTCGAGCAGGTGCGGGATCCCGTGCTTGCAGCAGAGGAAGACCGCCTCGAGGTTGACGCGCTGGACGCGCTGCCACGCTTCGAGCGTGGTGTCGAGCACCGACGCGTCGTCGCTGGGGGAGATGCCCGCGTTGTTGAAGAGGACGTCGATCCGGCCGAAGGCATCGCGCACCTGGGCGTAGAGGTCGATGACCGCCTGCTCGTCGGTGACATCGGCGGCGAGCGCCAGGTCGCCCTCGGCGCCGTCGCGCAGGTCGACGCCCGCGACCTTGGCGCCCTCCGCCCGGAACCGCCGCGACGTCTCGGCGCCGATGCCGCTCGCCGCGCCGGTGACGACGCACACCTTGCCCTCGAGCCGGCCGGCCATCAGTCCTCCTCCGTAGCGAAGTAGACGGTCTTGACCTCGGTGAACGACTCGAGCGCGCGTGGCCCGAGCTCGCGGCCGACGCCCGACTGCTTGAAGCCGCCGAACGGCGTCGAGATCCGCACGGAGGAGTGCGAGTTGATCGACAGGTTGCCGCTCTCCAGCCCGCGCGCGACCCGCAGCGCGCGGGCGCCGTCGCGCGTCCAGATCGAGCCCGAGAGGCCGTAGATCGTGTCGTTGGCGAGCCTGAGCGCCTCCGCCTCGTCGCGGAATCCGATGACGACGGCGACCGGCCCGAAGATCTCCTCGACCACGGCGCGGTCGTCGTGCTCGACCGGGCACAGCACCGTCGGCGGGAACCAGTAGCCGGGGCCGTCCGGCGCCGAGCCGCGCACCGCGACCGGCGCGCCGTCAGGGACGAAGCTCGCGACGCTCTCGCGCTGGCCGGCCGAGATCAGCGGGCCCATCTCGGTCGCCTCGTCGAGCGGGTCGCCGACCTTGATCGCCCGGACCGCATCCGACATCGCGGCGAGGAACTCGTCGAGGACGGTGTCCTGGACGAGGATCCGCGAGCGGGCGCAGCAGTCCTGGCCCGCATTGCCGAACACCGCGCCGGGCGCCGCGGCCGCCGCCGCCGCCACGTCGGCGTCAGCGAACACGAGGTTGGCCGACTTGCCGCCCAGCTCGAGCGTCACGCGCTTGATCGTCTGGGCGGCGGCCGCGGCGATCGACCGGCCGACCTCGGTGGAGCCGGTGAACGCGACCTTGGCGACGCCCGGATGCTCGACCAGCCGCGAGCCGACGGTCCGGCCGGGGCCCGGCAGCACCGTGAGCACACCCTCCGGCAGCCCGGCCTCGAGCGCGATCCGCTCGAGCTCGATCGACGTCAGCGGGGTGAGCTCGGCCGGCTTGAGGATGACCGTGTTGCCGGCGGCCAGCGCCGGGGCGACCTTCCACGACGCGATGGCGAGCGGGAAGTTCCAGGGCGTGATCAGCGCGACCACGCCGAGCGGCTCGCGGAACGTCATCGCGATGCCACCGGCGACGGGGATCGTGTCGCCGAGGTTGCGCTCGGGCGCGGCGGCGTAGTAGCGGAAGCAGTCGGCGACCATCCCGACCTCGCCGCGCGCGTCGCCGATCGGCTTGCCGGCGTTGCGCGCCTCGAGGACCGACAGCGACTCGGCCTCGGCGGCGATGCCGTCGGCGATCCGGTGCAGGAGCCGGGCGCGGTCGGCGGGGGAGACGTCGCGCCATGCTCCGAAGGCGGCGCGGGCGTGCGCGACGGCGGCGTCGGCCTCCTCGGCCCCCGCCCGCGGCAGCTCGGCGAGCACCCGCTCGGTGGCGGGCTCGAGCACGGTCAGGGCGCTCATGCGGCGGTGCGCTCCCGCTGCCCGGCGCGGCGCGCGGCCGCCTCGACGAGCGACGCGATCACGCGCGAGCGCGGGTCGGCCTCCGGGTGCCACTGGACGCCGAGGGCGAACTCACAGCGCGGATCCTCGATCGCCTCGGGCAGATCGTCGAGCGTCGCCCAGCCGGTGATCTCCAGGCCCTCGCCGAGCCGCTCGATCCCCTGGTGGTGATGGGACTTCGTGTCGTGCAGCGCCTCGCCGGCCGCCCGCTCGGCGAGCGAGCCGGGGTGCAGGCGGACGTCGTGGTCGGCGCCGTCGAACGTGCCGAGCGCGCGGCGGTGGTCCTCGTGGCCGAGGCCGTCGGGCAGGTGCTGGATCAGCGTGCCGCCGCGCGCGACGTTGAGGATCTGCATGCCGCGGCAGACGCCGAGGACCGGTAGCCCACGGGCGAGCGCCGCGCGGGCGAGCGCGATCTCGAAGTCGTCACGCTCGGGGACCGTGTCGGTGGTGCGGGCGTCCGGCTCGGCGCCGTAGCGGGCCGGGTCGACGTCGGCGCCGCCCGCAAGCAGGAGGCCGTCGAGGAGGTCGAGCACGCGGTCGGGCTCGGCGGTCAGGACCGGGTCGGGCGGCAGGATGATCGGCGTCCCGCCGGCGGCGACCACCTGCTGCAGGTAGGAGCGCGCGATCAGCACCACTTGGTCGTCCCACACGCTCCACTTCGCGCGCTCGAGCGCGCCGCAGATCCCGATGACGGGTGCCTTCGGACCCACTAGAGGCGCTCGAATCCCCGGAAGCGCTCCCAGTCCGTCACGGCCGCCTCGAACGCGCGCAGCTCGACGTCGGCGGCGTTGACGTAGTGCGCGACGACCTCCTCGCCGAACGCCTCACGGGCGAGCGCCGAGTCCGCGAAGAGGTCGCGCGCCGTCTGCAGCGTCGCGGGCACGCGTGGCTTGTCCGACGTGTACGCGTTGCCCTCGAACGCAGGTTCGAGCTCCAGGCCGTCGTCGGCCCCGCGCAGGCCGGCGGCGATCATCGCCGCGAGCGCGAGGTACGGGTTGACGTCGCCGCCCGGCGCGCGGTTCTCGATCCGCTTCGCCGGCCCGTGGCCGACGGCGCGCAGCGCGCACGTCCGGTTGTCACGCCCCCACGCGACCGCTGTCGGGGCGAACGAGCCCTCGGCGTAGCGCTTGTAGGAGTTGACGTTCGGCGCGAACAGCAGGGTCAGCTCGCGCAGCCCGGCCAGCAGCCCCGCGACGAAGCCGTCGAACACCTCGGGCTGCTGCTGGAACACGGCCGCCCCGCCTTCCTGCTCCTGCAGCGACAGGTGGATATGGCACGAGTTGCCCTCGCGCTCGTCGAACTTGGCCATGAAGGTGAGCGCGTGGCCCTCCTGCGCGGCGATCTCCTTGGCGCCCGTCTTGTAGACGACGTGCGTGTCGGCGGCGGCCAGCGCTTCCTCGTAGTGGAAGTTGATCTCGTGCTGGCCCGGGAAGCACTCACCCTTGGAGTTCTCCACCGCCATCCCCGCCGCGCTCATCTCGTTGCGGATCCGGCGCAGGAGCGGCTCGATCCGCGCCGTGCCGAGGACGGAGTAGTCGACGTTGTAGAGGTTGGCGGGCTCGAGGTCCTGGTAGCGCTGGTGCCACGCCTGCTCGTAGGTGTCGCGGAACACCATGAACTCGAGCTCGGTCGCCCCGAAGGCGCCCCAGCCGCGTTCCGCCAGGCGCGCGAGCTGGCGACGGAGGATCTGGCGCGGCGAGGCGACGACCTCCGAGCCGTCCGACCACTGCAGGTCGGCCAGGCACATGACCGTCCCCGGGTGCCACGGCACCGGTCGCAGCGTGTCGAGGTCCGGCTTGAACTCGAAGTCGCCGTAGCCGCCCTCCCACGACGACATCGCGTAGCCCGCCACCGTGTTCATGTCGACGTCGACGGCGAGCAGGTAGTTGCAGCCCTCGGCCCCGTGCGCGAGGACCTCGTCGACGAAGTAGCGGCCCACCAGGCGCTTGCCCTGCAGGCGGCCCTGCATGTCGGTCATCGCGAGCAGGACGGTGTCGACGGTGCCGTCGGCGACGGCTTTGCGCAGGTCGTCGGCGTTCATGATCCGGCGAGCTCCTTCTCGGAGGCCTCGATCGCCGCGAACTCCTCCTCAGGGGCGGAGGCGACGAGGTGGTGGCGGGAGTACAGGAGGAAGTACGCGATGAACGCGGCATAGACGCCGAGCGTGATGAACGCCGCCTTCTGATCGACCAGGAACACCGCGATCACCGCGGCGCACGCGAGCACGAGGCCGACGCCGCTCGTGACGATCCCGCCGGGCGTCCGGTACGGGCGCTCGAGGTCGGGCTCGCGGACGCGCAGGACGATGTGCGACAGCATCATCAGCACGTAGGACACCGTCGCGCCGAACACGGCGATCTGGATCATCCGGTCGCCCGCCTCGGTGATGGCCGCCAGGATGAAGCCCACCGCGCCCGGGAGCACGAGCGCGATGACCGGCACCTTGCGACCGCTCGTCACCGAGAGTCCCTTGGGCAGGTAGCCCGCGCGCGACAGCGCGAAGGTCTGGCGCGAGTAGGCGAAGATGATCGAGAAGAAGCTCGCGACCAGGCCGAACAGGCCGACGACGTTGACGAAGCCCGACAGCGCGTTGGACCCGCCGTAGGCCTCCTTCACCGCGTCGACGAGCGGGTTGCCCGACTCCTTGAGCTGGTCGGCGCCCGCCCCGCCCGGCGCCAGCAGGAGCACGAACGCGGCGAACGCCAGCAGGCAGGCCATGCCCGCGATCAGGCCCTTGGGCATGTCGCGCTTGGGGTCGCGCGCCTCCTCGGCGGCGAGCGGGACGCCCTCGATCGCGAGGAAGAACCAGATGCCGAACACGAGCGCCGACCAGACGCCGGCGTAGCCGAGCGGAAGGAAGTCCGACGCCCCCGACTTGCTCGCGTCGACCGCGATGTTGGTCAGGTTCCCGGCGTCGAACTTGGGGATCATCCCGATCACGAAGGCGAGCAGCGCGAGCGCGGCGATCGCGGTGATCGCGAACATGAGCTTCAGCGCCTCGCCGACGCCGTAGAGGTGCACGCCGATGAACGCGAGGTAGAAGACGAGGTACACGAGCGGGCCGCCGACGCCGATCAGCGAGTCGACGTAGGCGCCGATGAACACGGCGATCGCCGCCGGGGCGATCGCGTACTCGATCAGGATCGCCGTCCCGGTCATGAAGCCGCCGAGCGGGCCGAGCGCGCGCCGGGCGAAACCGTAGCCGCCGCCGGCCGTCGGGATCATCGACGACAGCTCGGCGAGCGAGAAGACCATGCAGGTGTACATGATCGCCATGAGGACCGTGGCGATCATCAGGCCGCCCCAGCCCCCCTCGGCCAGGCCGAAGTTCCAGCCGGCGAAGTCGCCGGAGATCACGTACGCGACGCCGAGCCCAGCGAGCAGGACCCAGCCGGCGGCGCCCTGCTTGAGCTGGCGCTTCTCCATGTAGTCCGAGCCGACCTGCTCGTACTCGACCGACCTGCGGGACCCCTGGTGCTGCTGCTTCGACACGCCCTGTCCTCTCCTCGACCGGGTCAAAAGGTACGACGAACCATCCTTTACGCGGCGCGAAGACTACGGAGCGGGGCGGCGGAGTGTCAAACCGGCTGGCGGCGGCGGCGATCGTAGTCCCGGAACTCGCGCTCGAACTCCGGCCACCAGGGCGGCTCTGGATCGTCCGGGCTCGGCGAGTCACGCTCGTCGTCGTCCGGCCCCGGCCCGACGGCGGCGCGATAGCCGACGATCGTCACCACGGCCAGCAGGGCGCCGGAGAGGGCGATCCACAGCGCGGTCGGGCCGGCCTGCAGCGCGACGAGCAGCATGAGCGCGAAGACCCAGTGGCCCGCCGCGGCCCCGACACCGGCGAGCAGCAGGCGGCGTGCACGGGACATGCGCTTCCAGTACCCCCGATCGCTTTACGGAAGCAATCCGGCGAGGATGTGCTCGGTGCCCTCGAGATGCTCGCGCACGCAGCGCACGGCGCGGGTCCCGTCGCCCCGGCGCAGGAGCGCGACGATCCGGGCGTGCTGGGCGTTCGAGCGCTCCAGGACCGCGGGCGGATGGGCGATCCGGGCGATGATCTCGCTCATCTCGCCCTGCACCTCGGTCATCGCCGCGAGCAGCCGCGGCGAGGCGGCCGCCTCGGCGAGCCCGAGATGGAAGAAGATGTCGGCGCGGCGGTAGGCGGCGAAGGACTCGGCGGAGGCCATCGCCGCGACCTCCTCCTCGAGCCGGGCCAGGCCGGCGGCGGTCACTCGCTCGGAGGCGAGCAGGATGGCGCCCGTCTCGATCGCGACGCGGTAGTCGAGCAGGTCGCGCCAGCGGCCCTCGAGCGGGAACTCCGCCGGGCCGCCCATCGAGAGCGGCGGCGACTCGGACACGAACGTCCCGCCGCCGCGGCCCCGTACCGACACGAGGTGCCCGCTCTGGGTCAGCGTGAGGATCGCCTGGCGCAGCGTCGACCGCGAGATCCCGAGCTGCTCGGCGAGCTCGCGCTCGGACGGCAGCCGCGTCCCCGGCCCGAGCAGGCCGAGCCGGATGGCCGTGCCGAGCCGCTCGACCGTGCCCTCGAACGTCGAGGGGGCATGGACGGGGCCGAAGACAGCCTCGACGGCGGACCCGTGGACGGTGGACACCCCGGTCACGGTATACACGGCCGCGCTCGACCCGTCGAGTCCGCGCCGCAATAGACTCGCAGCCATGTCCTCGGCCGACACCCGCGCCCTCATCGAGCGCGCCATCGCGAACTTCCAGGCCGAGGTCCCGGCCCTGGCCCAGCTCAAGCTCGTCTGCGAGCTCGAGCTCCGCGGCCGCGGCGACGTCCAGCTCTATCGCGTCGAGCTGCCGGGGCCGAAGATCACCAAGGACATCGCGTCGGACGCGAAGGTCCGCGTCTCGATCCCGCGCTCGCACTTCAACGAGCTCGCCGCCGAGGGGCATATCCGCCAGTGGCGGGAGGCGTTCGAGTCCGGCCACGCGAAGGCGAGCGGTCCCGCGGAGATCATCCGGCTGATCCAGAACGTCGTGGCCAAGCAGGAGGAGCGCGGCCGGACCCGCAAGGCCAAGCAGCACAAGTACACCGGCTCCTAGGCCGGGCGCGAATCGCTCAGCTCAGCGCGACGGGCGCTTGACGACCTTGACCGCGTAGCGCGACGGGACCTCGCGCACGGCAGGGTTGTCGATCTGTGCGAGGCGGTCGATCAGCTTGATCCACTGCTCGGGCTTCAGGGTGGCGTCGACCTTGCGGGCGGTGCCCGTGTGGGCGCCGTAGACGGGGCTCCAGCCGACGTGGATATGGTCGTCGTGGTCGCCCATCGAAAGCGTGTTGCTCGCGCCCTGGAAGGTCATCAGCGAGATGATCTGGTTCGGCTTCATCGTGCCCTGGAGGGAGAGGAGCCGCTGGATCGTGGTCTCGGTGATCGAGCCCTTGCCCTGGTGGCCCATGATCGGGATCCCGTTGACCGCCGCGATGTCGACCGCGTCGCCGGAGGAGTGCGCCGACACGTTGCCCGAGGAGGTCAGGAATCCGTGGCCGCACTGGAAGGACGTGACGGTGGGACGGAGCCCGGAGCCGGCGAGGTACTCGAGCGTGGCGAGCACGCGGCGGTCGATGATCCCGGAGCGGATGTCCTGGCGGCCGCACTCGTAGATGTCGATGCGCGGGTTGGCGAGCACGCGGCGCTCGAGCGTCTCCTTGCTCATCAGCAGCATCTGGCCGATGGTGGGCGTCTCGGCGTCGGGGCCGACGAGGGGGTTCTTGCCGTTCGCGCGGTAGATCGCGGTCGACTCGAGCAGCTTCCAGCCGTCGAGGATCGGCTTCGGGTCGATCCGCGGGGCGCCCTTGCCGGCGGGGCGGATCTCGAAGCGCAGGTGGGAGGCGTGGCGCTCGGTGCCCTCGCCGATGCGGCCGAGCATGGTGCCGCCGATGACGCGCGAGCCCTTGCGCAGGCGCTTGGCGACGAAGTGCTTGGGGTCGAAGCGGACCAGGTCGTCGGCCGCGGGCTGGTAGGCGCCCGGGATGAGCTGCTGCTCGCCGCCGGCGGCGCGGGCCGCGGGGCGGGTCGGGTTGGCGAACAGGCGGGTCTTGGCCGGCAGCGGGGTGTCGAGGGCGTCGGTGGCCGGCGCCTCGGCGGCGGGGAGCTCGACCGTGACCTTGGTGTCGTCGGGCTTGGCCGTGACCTCGGTCTTGCGGCCGGCGGTCGCCGCGCGGGTCGGCTTGGGGTCACGCGGGAGGTCGAGCTCGCGGCGCACGGCGGAGGCCGAGACCTTGCGCTCGCGGGGGGAGGGGTAGGTCTCGGCGACCTCGCCGAGGTTCCCGTACGTGTAGATGTTGCCGAAGACATCCTGGAGCGTGACGTAGCGGCCGAGGCGCTCGGTGCGGCCCATCCGCAGGACGCGGCCGTCGTTGACGGCGACCACAGGGGAGCCCGACTTGGCGAACACGTCGATGCCCTGACGCTGTGAGTCGGACTGCACGATGTAGGCGGCGTTGCCCTGCTTGACGCGGCGGGTCCGCTTGCCGGGCTTGATGCTGCCGGCGTACGTGGCGTCGGCGTGGACGGGGAAGCGGCCCTGGGTCAGCCCGGTGAGCGAGCCGACGAAGTCGGACGGCAGGCCGCCGATCATCCGGGCGCGCATGAGCACCGAGTCGACGTACCAGTTGGCGTGGTTGTAGGCGAAGACGGCCTTGCGGACGTCGTCCATCCCGCCCGCCGCCTTCAGGTAGCGCGCGGAGGCGAAGATCGCGTCGACCGGGTTGTAGGGATCCTTGACGCCGTCCTTGTTGGCGTCGACCCCGTATGCCGCCCACGTCGCGGGCATGAACTGCATCCAGCCCAGCGCGCCGGCCGAGGAGACGTTGAGGTTGCGGCCGTAGTCGGTCTCGATCTCGTTGATCGCCGCCAGCAGCTCCCAGCGGATGCCGTACTCCATGCCCGCGGCCTGGTAGATCGGCAGCAGGAACGGCGGGATCCGGAACTTGTCGATGAAGAAGTTCGGGACGCCGAGGCGGGCGGGGCCGGGCTGCGCGAGCGAGAAGGTCGGGTTGGCCGGGGCCGGGCTGCCGTCCGAGCGGACGGTCGGCGCCGGCCGGACGGGGGCGTGAGCGGCGTGGTCCTCGCTCGCCGAGTGCTTCTCGTGGTCGGCGCCGTTCTTGGCCGGCGTCCTCTTCACGGCGGGCTTGTCGCACCGTGAAGCTGAGGTAGAGGTCTCGGCGAAGCTGCTCGAGAGGAGGGCGGGCTCGCCGCCGGGGATGCCGGCCTCGGTGCCGCGGGAGACGCCGGTGATCTCGCAGGCGCCGGAGCGGACGGTGCGCACGGTGCGCTGCGTCCGGGTGCGGGCGGGTGCGCCGGCGATGCGGGGGGCGGGGGTGACGACGGGGGCCTGTGGGGCCTGCGGTGCCTGGGGGGCGGGGGCCGTGGGCGTCGCCTCGACGGTCGCGGCGGGCGTGGCCTCGGCGGTCGCGGCCGGCGTGGCCTCGGCGGTGGCGGAAGGCGTGGGCTCGGCCGTGGCGGCGGGCGTGGGCTCCGCGGTGGCGGCCGGGGTCGGCTCGGCGGTGGCCACCGGCGTGGGCTCGGCCGTGGCGGCCGGGGTGGGCACGACGGAAGGCTCGGGAACCGCCGTGGGGGCGGGCTCCGGCGTCGCCGTGGGCGCGGCGACGAGAGCGGCGCCGGCGGGCGTGGCGGCGGGGTCAGGAAGTGCCTCGTCCTGCGCCGTGGCGCCGGAGGCACCGAGGACGGCGGCGAAGAGACCCGCGCTGACCAGGCCGGTCGCGAGGGCACGTGAGGAGGCTGTCGAGAGGGTGAGCCGCATGCTGGATCTCCCTCAAGGTCGGCAGGGGTGCCGCTTGCCTTGAGCCCAGCGGGCAATTCATCGAACCCACCTCCTCGTCACTAACCCTGTAGTCGAGCTTCAGTCCTCCACGAAGTAGGTCCCGTGGCCCTGTCCGCTCGAGAAGAATCGCGTCGTGATCGTCTTCTTGCGCGTGAAGAACTCGACGGCGTCGGGGCCGTGCGCGTGGAGGTCGCCGAGGAACGAGTCCTTCCAGCCCGAGAACGGGAAGAAGGCGACGGGCGCGGCGACACCGATGTTGACGCCGATCATCCCGACCTCGACCTCATGCTTGAACCGGCGGACGGCCGCGCCGTTCTCCGTGAAGATCGAGGTGCCGTTGCCGAAGTCGGACTCGTTGATGATGCCGATCGCCTCGTCGAGCGATCCGACCTCGATCACGGAGAGCACCGGCCCGAAGATCTCCTCCCGCGCCACGGCCATGTCGGCGGTCACGCCCTCGAGGATGGTCGGGCCGAGGTAGGCGCCCTCGGGGCCTGCGTCACGCCCGTCCACCGCCGCGGTCGCGCCCTCGGCGACGCCGCGGTCGATCCACCCGCGCACGCGGTCGCGCGCCTGCGCGGAGACCACCGGGCCGACATCGGTCGCCTCGTCGAGGCCATCGCCGACCCGCAGCGCCTCGGTCGCCTCGCGCAGGGCGGGGAGGACGCGGTCGCGCGCCTCGCCGACGGCGATCAGCAGCGAGCCGGCCATGCAGCGCTGGCCTGCGGCCCCGAACGCCGAGCCGATGATCCCGCCGACCGTCTTGTCGACGACCGCGTCGGGCATGACCACCATCGCGTTCTTGGCACCGCCGAGCGCCTGGACGCGCTTGCCCGCCTGGGCGGCGCGCTCGTAGACGATTCGCGCGACCGGCGCCGAGCCGACGAAGGAGACGGCGTCGATGCCCGGGTGCTCGAGGATCCCCTCCACGACCACGCGGCCGCCGTTGACGAGGTTGACCACGCCGGGCGGCAGCTCGAGCGAATCGAGCACCTCGAAGGCGATCTGCTGGGTGAGCGGGACCTGCTCGGACGGCTTGAGGATGAACGTGTTGCCGCAGGCGATCGCGAACGGCAGGAACCAGAACGGCACCATCGCCGGGAAGTTGAACGGGACGATGGCGGCGCAGACGCCGACCGGCTGGCGGATCGTCTCGCAGTCGACGTTGCGGGCGACGTCCTCGAGGATCCGCCCCTGCATCGTCGTCGGGACGGCGGCGGCGGCCTCGACCATCTCGATCATCCGGGCGACCTCGGCGCGCGCGTCGACGATCGTCTTGCCCATCTCGGTGGTCACCGAGCGGGCGAGGTCCTCGCGGCGGGCGTCGAGCGCCGCGCGCAGCGCGAACATCGTGCGGCCGCGATCGATCACCGAGACCGCGCGCCAGGCGGGCAGCGCCTCGCGGGCGGCGCGGACGGCTGCGTCGAGGTCGGCCGACGAGGACAGCGGGACCCGGGCCAGGACGTCGCCGGTGGCCGGGTTGGTGACGTCGAGCGCCTCGGTCCCGGAGGCGGGCGTCCAGCTGCCGCCGATGTAGTTGTCGAGCAGGCGGGTGCCGGAGGAGGTGACGGTGGCGGCGTTCATGGTGTGCTCCCGAGGGTCCATTCGTGATCTGGGTCGTTCGCGACGGCCCACGCCCGGACGGGGCCGGCCATCACGTTGAGGTAGTAGAGCGCGTAGCCGGGCGGCGCCGAGACGGTGTGGTAACCGCGGGGGACCAGCACGCAGTCCCCATCGCGCACGCTCAGTGTCTCGTCGAGCGAGCGGTCGTCGGAGTAGACGCGCTGCATCGCGAACCCCTGGGCCGGCCAGACGCGGTGGTAGTAGGTCTCCTCGAGGAAGGTCTCCTCCGGCGGCGCGTCGCGGTCGTGCTTGTGCGGCGGGTAGCTCGACCAGTGCCCGGGCGGCGTGAGCACCTCGCAGACGAGCAGCGAGTCGGCGGGCTCGTCACCCATGAGGATCGGGTGGATCGTGCGCTCGAGCGAGCCGTGGCCGCGGATCTCGACCTCGACGCCGCTCGCCGGCAGCACGCGAGGCGCGGCACCGTCGCCGCCGGGGGCGAAGCACAGGCCGAGCTCGGCCCCGTCGGCCGCCGCCTCGAGCCGGACGCGGGTCCCGGGCGGCAGGTAGGCGGCGTCCGGCCGCCCGGCGAAGGGATCGGCCCGGGTCCCGAGGTCGCGCCAGTCGCCGTGCTCGGAAGTGAGGTGGCAGTGGCCGGCGACGAGCACCACGCACAGCTCGCGCGAGCCCGTGTCGCGCTCGACCGCCCGGCCGGGCGCCAGCCGCAGCACCTCGAAGCCGACGTGCGCCCAGCCCGCCGACTCGGGCGTGACGCGGAGCAGCGTGCCGTCACCGGCGGGCTCGGGTGCGGAATGGACGACGAGATCGCTCATGGCTGCACCAGGTACGCGCGCTGGGCGCGACGGCTCTGCTCGTAGGCGGCACGCGCCGCCTGGACCTCCGGGTCCTCGGACACCTCGGCCACCGGCACATCCCACCAGCTCTCGTAGTTGGGGACGCCGGCGTAGCGGTCGACCTCGATGTGGACGACGACCGGCCCGCCAGAGCCGCGGCTCTCCACCAGCGCCGCCCGCAGATCCGCGATCGTCCGTGTCCGCAGGACGCGCGCGCCGAGGCTCTCGGCGTTGGCGGCGAGGTCGATCGGCAGCGTCTCGCCCGGCGCCTCGGTGTCGAGCCCGAGCGAGCCGTCGACCCGCCGGCGGTACTGCGTCCCGAAGCCCGCCGAGCCGACCGACCGCGAGAGCGCGCCGATCGACGCGTAGCCGTGGTTGTCGACCAGCACGACGGTGATCGCGATGCCCTCGGCGACCGCCGTCGCGAGCTCGCCGGGCAGCATCAGGTACGAGCCGTCGCCGACCATCGCGTACACCTCGCGCTCCGGGGCGGCGAGCTTGACGCCCATCGCCCCCGGGATCTCGTAGCCCATGCACGAGTACCCGTACTCGACGTGGTAGCCCTTGGCCACCGGGTCGCGCGCCCGCCACAGCTTG
Source organism: uncultured Solirubrobacterales bacterium (assembly GCA_963828075.1). Taxonomy (GTDB): domain Bacteria; phylum Actinomycetota; class Thermoleophilia; order Solirubrobacterales; family Solirubrobacteraceae; genus JACCYI01. The sequence goes on from CAWHDH010000001.1 coordinate 47,233, forward strand.
TGCAGGTCGCCGGGCATCGAGCCCGCGGCGCACACCACGATCCCGTCCTCGCCCGCGGCGTCGTTGACGGCGCCGATGACCTCCGCCTGGCCCGGGAGCGGCCTGGAGCCCTCACCGCCGCCGACCAGCCGCGCGACCTCCGCCGCCCACGCCAGCGCCTCGCTCGCCGCCCGCGTCTCCCACGCGCTCTCGACGCGGTGGCCGGCGAGCGCCTCGCGCAGCGCGTCGAGCGCGACCCGCGCGTCGGCCTGCACCGCGAGCCCCGCGTGCTTGGCCGCGTCGAACCCGGCGACGTTGACGTTGACGAAGCGCACGTCGGGGTCCTGGAACGCGGACTTCGACGCCGTCGTGAAGTCCGCCCAGCGCGTCCCGACGCCGATGACCACGTCGGCCTCGCGGGCCAGGCGGTTGGCGGCGGTCGTGCCGGTCGCGCCCACCGCGCCGAGCGACGCCGGATGATCGGAGGGCAGCGCGCCGCGGCCCGCCTGCGTCTCGCACACCGGGATGCCGGTCTCGTCGGCGAGCGCCCGCAGCGCCGCCGCCGCCTCCGCGTAGATGACCCCGCCGCCGGCGACCACCAGCGGCCGGCGCGCGCCGCGGATCAGCGCGGCCGCGCGATCGAGCGCCTCGGGCGCGGGCGGCTGACGGTAGACCGTCCACACCCGCGGGGCGAGGAACGCCTCGTCCACCTCGACGACCTCGGCCTGCACGTCCTCCGGCAGCGCGAGGCAGACGGCGCCGGTCTCGGCCGGGTCGGTCAGGACCCGCATGGCCTCGAGCGCGGCGGGGACGATGAGCTCGGGCCGGCTGATCCGGTCGAAGAAGCGGCAGACCGGGCGGAACGCGTCGTTGACCGAGATCGTCGCGTCGTGCGGCACCTCGAGCTGCTGGAGGACCGGGTGCGGCGCGCGGCTCGCGAACGTGTCGCCGGGGAGCAGCAGCACCGGGAGGCGATTGACGGTGGCGAGCGCCGCGCCCGTGACCATGTTGGTCGCCCCAGGCCCGACCGACGACGTGCACGCCCACGCGGCGAGCCGGTTGCGCTGGCGCGCGTAGCCGACCGCCATGTGCACCATCGCCTGCTCGTTGCGCGCCTGCCGGTAGGGGAGAAGATCGTGGTGCTGCTGGAGCGCCTGGCCGATCCCGGCGACGTTGCCGTGGCCGAAGATCCCGAAGCAGCCCGCGAAGAAGCGGCGGCGCTCGCCATCGCGCTCGATCTCCTGCGCCGCCAGGAAGCGCACCAGCGCCTGGCCCACCGTCAGTCGCACGCTCATGCGCCCACCGCCTCTCTGTCGATCTCCTCGACGCGCACGGGCCGGTCCTCGCGCAGCGAGCGCCACGCCGCCAGGCCCACCACGAGCGGCGCGCGGCCGTCGGCGGCGCCCACCGGCGGCGGCTCGCCCGCCCGCAGCGCCGCCGCGAACGCCTCCCACTCGCGCACGTAGCTGGTCACATAACGCTCGAGGAAGAAGCCGCTCGGCGTGGTCGCGGACGCCCCCTCCGCCGTCCGCACCACCGTCGTGTGCGCGAGCGGGTTCTCCGACGCCGCCATGCCGAGCGAGCCCATGACCTCCACCCGCTGGTCGTACCCGTAGGAGGCACGCCGCGAGTTGTCGATCGAGGTCAGGCAGCCGTCGGCGTGCGTGAGCGTGATCAAGGCGGTGTCGACGTCGCCGGTCTCGGCATAGGCGGGCTCGATGCGCCGCGCGCCGCGGGCGAACACCTCGACGACTTCCGAGCCGGTGACGAAGCGGGCCATGTCGAAGTCGTGGATCGTCATGTCGAGGAACAGCCCGCCCGACACGCGCGCGTACTCGAGCGGCGGCGGATGCGGATCGCGGCTCGTGATCCGGACGAGGTGCGGCTCGCCGATCCGGCCGGAGGCGACTGCGGCCCGGACGGCCTCGTGGGCGGGGTCGAAGCGGCGGTTGAAGCCGATCTGCAGCGGCACGCCGGCCGCCGCGACCGCCGCGAGCGCGCGGTCGACCTCGGGCAGGTCGAGCGAGATCGGCTTCTCGCAGAAGATCGCCTTGCCGGCCGCCGCCACCGCGACCATCAGCCCGGCGTGCGTGGCGGTGCTCGAGCAGATCGCCACGGCGTCGACCCCCGGGTCGGCGAACACGTCCTCGATCCGGGCGTGCGCCGGCACCCCCAGCTCGAGTGCGACCGCCTCCGCGACGCGCGGCACCGGATCGTGCAGGGCGGCGAGCGCCGTCCCCGGCACGCGGCGCGCCAGCAGCTCGGCGTGCAGCCGCCCGATCCGCCCGACCCCGATGACGGCGACCCGTAGGGGCTCCATCAGTCCTCCCTCCCCGACGTCACGGTCTCCCAGCGACCCGACCGTGCCGACTCCAGCAGCGCGGCCTGCACCGAGACCCACTCGAGCGCCTCCGCGAACCCGGGCGAATACGGCCGCCGCTCGGCGACCGCGCGGCAGAACTCGTAGTCCTCGATGACGACGAGGTCCTCGAAGCCGATCGGGTTCCCGCTCCCCGGGACGAATCGACCGTGGTAGGGGAAGCGATCGCCGCCGCGGACGGTCCGGTAGCCCGTGTGCAGTTCGTCCTCGACCAGGTAGACCTCGAGCTCGTTGAGCCGCTCGAGGTCCCACGACAGCGCGCCGCGGGTCCCGTGGACGTCGAACGCCATCCGGCTCTCGGGGCCGACCATCGTCCGGCTCGCCTCGAACGAGCCGCGGGCGCCGCTCGCGAACTCGCAGAGCATCCCGGCGTAGTCCTCGTTGGTGACCGCGCCGGTGGGGTCGCCGGCGCGCCCGCGGCCATAGTGGCTGCCGGCCGCCGCGGGGAGCGGCCGCTCGCGGATGAAGGTCTCCGTCGTGCCGACCACGCGGGTGATCGGGCCGAGCAGCATCATCGCCAGGTCACAGGCGTGGCTCATCAGGTCGCTGGTCACGCCGTGGCCGCCCTCGTCGGCGAGGTAGCGCCACGACAGCACGCCGAGCGGGTCGGATCCGTACATCGACAGGAAGCGGCCGCGGTAGTTGGTGATCTCCCCGAGCCGGCCGTCCTCGATCAGCGCCCGCGCGTACTGCACGAGCGGCGCCCAGCGGTAGTTGTAGCCGACGCCGGTGATCACCCCGGCGCGGCGGGCCGCGCGCTCGGCCCGCGCCGTCTGCTCCGGCGTGCCGCCGACCGGCTTCTCGCAGAAGATGTCACGGCCCGCTGCCGCGGCCGCCTCGATCATCTCGACGTGCAGGGCGTTCGGCGCGGCGATGACGACGACGTGGACGTCCGGATGCTCGACCACGCGCCGCCAGTCCCCGGTGCCCTCGCGGAACCCGAAGTCCGCGACCGCCTGGTCGACCCGCGCGGGCACGGCATCGCTGCAGGCGACGAGGTCGCAGTCGAAGTCGCGGTCCTCGAAGAGCGTGGCGATCCGGCCGAACGAGCGCGAGTGGGCCTGGCCGAGCCAGCCGAAGCCGATGACGCCGATCCCGATCCGCTTGCGCGCGCTCACGCCGCCGCCTCCACCAGCGCGGCGGCCGCGGCGACGGCGGTGGCGACGTCGCCGTCGGCCGGGTAGAGCAGCGAGCGCCCGATGACCAGCCCGCGGCAGTTCGGGACCGCCAGCGCGCGCTCCCAGCCCGCGAAGGTCGCGGCGGGGTCGGGACCCGGGGGGCCGCCGAGGATCAGCGCCGGCAGGGTGGTGGCGGCGAGCAGGGCCTCGACGTCGGCCGACGCCGGGACCTTCAACCACGTGTAGGCGGAGGTCGCGCCGAGGCCCGCCGCGACGGTGACGGCCCGGACCAGACCCTCGTGATCGTCGTCGTAGACGGCGCTTCCGTTTCGCGCGCGCGTGTAGGGAAGGGGCTCGACCATCGCCATCAGCCCGCGGTCGGCGAGCTCGGTCACCGCCCGGGCGCAGGCCTCGAGCGTCGGCACGGTGCCCGCGTCGCGGGGGTCGAGCCGCAGCAGCATCTTGCCGCCCTCGAAGCCGGCGCGGTCGAGGTGCTCGGCGTCGTAGGCGGTGAAGCGGTCGTCGATCTCCCAGTCCGCGCCGGCCAGCCCGCCGCGGTTCATGGTCCCGATCGCGACGCGGTCGTCGAGCAGCCCGAGCAGCACCAGGTCCTCGAGCACGTCGGCGCTGCCGAGCACGCCGTCGACGCGCGGATCCTCGAGCGCCACGTCGAGGCGGTCGAGCAGGCTGCGGCGGTCGCCCATGGCCAGCGCGTCCTCGCCGACGCCGAGGGCGCCGCGTGCGGGATGGTCGGCGGCGATCAGGAAGAGGCTCCCGCGCGGCGCGGCCACGGGGCGCCGCGGCCGGGCGGCGAGCACCTCGGCGATCCGATCGGGCGCGCTGACGCGGACGTCGATCAACCAGGCGAAGAGGTCGTCATCCAGCGGCACGCGTCGTCTCCAGCAGCTGCTCGACCTCGGCGGCCTCGGGCATGGCGTCGGCGCACAGCAGGCGGCTCGCCACGATCGCGCCCGCCGCGTTGGCGTACTCGGCGATCCGCGCCGGCTCCCAGCCCGCGAGCAGGCCGTGGCACAGCGCGCCGCCGAACGCGTCGCCGGCGCCGAGCCCGCAGACGACCTCGACCGGCGCCGGCGGCACGACCATCTCGCCGGCCGCCGTGGCCATCAGCACGCCATCGCCGCCGAGCTTGACGACGGCGAGCTCGACGCCGCGGCCGAGCAGCCGGGCGGCCGCCTCGCGCGGCTCGCCGCTGCCGACCGCGACGCGGCACTCCTCGCGGTTGCCCACCGCGACGGTCACGCGGTCGATCGCCGCGCCGATCCGCTCGGCGGCAGCGGCCTCCGAGGGCCAGAACATCGGCCGGTAGTCGAGGTCGAGCACGGTGTGCCGCCGACGCGCGCGGGCGGCCAACAGCTCTTCGGTGGTCCCCGCGCACGGCTCGGACGACAGCGCCGACGCCGAGACCCACAGGAGGCCCGCCGCCGCGGCGGCGTCCGCGTCGACGTCGGCCGGCTCGATGTCCGAGTCGGGTGCGGCGGGCTCGCGGTAGAACAGCAGCGGCGGATCCTCGGGCGGGTCGAGCACCGCGAACGCCAGTGGCGTCCGCAGGGTGGGGTGGACGCCGACGAACCGCGTGTCGACGCCGAACGCCTTCAGGGCGGCCCGCGCGTAGACGCCGAACGGGTCGTCGCCGACCTTGGTCAGCACCGCGGCGCGGCGCCCGAGCCGCGCGGCGGCGACCGCCACGTTCGTCGGGCTGCCGCCGAGCGCCTTGCGGAAGCCGGGCGTCTCCGTCCAGCCCGCGCCCGGCGTCTCGGAGTACAGGTCGACGGAGATCCGTCCGACGGTCAGCAGCTCGAGGTCCACGTCACTCCGCGGCCGGGCTCGCCAGCACGCTCTCGATCTCGTGGGTGAGCTGCTCGAGCTCCGCGCCGCCGGCCATCATCCGCACCAGCTCGTCGCGCGGGATCTCGCCCTTCGCCCACGAGCCGAGCATCCCGCCCCGATTGAGCACGACGAAGCGGTCGCCCACGGGGTAGGCGTGGTGCGGGTTGTGGGTGATGAAGATGACCCCGAGCCCGCGCTCGCGCGCCTGCGCGACGTACCGGAGCACCACGCCCGACTGCTTGACGCCGAGGGCCGACGTCGGCTCGTCGAGGATCAGCACCTTGGCGCCGAAGTAGACGGCGCGCGCGATCGAGACCGCCTGGCGCTCGCCGCCCGACAGCGTCCCCACCGGCTGATCGGGGTCGCGGACGTCGATGCCCATCTTGGCCATCTCGTCGCGCATGATCTGCTTGGCCTCGCGCACGTCGATCCGCCGCAGCGGCCCGGCGCCCTTCGTGGGCTCGGAGCCCAGGAAGAAGTTGCGCCAGACCGACATCAGCGGCACGGTCGCGAGGTCCTGGAACACGGTCGCGATGCCCGCCTCGCGGGCGTCGCGCGGGGACGCGAACTCGACGGGCTCGCCCTCGACGAGCACCTGCCCCTCGTCGGGCCGGTGCACGCCGGAGAGGATCTTGATCAGCGTCGACTTGCCCGCGCCGTTGTCGCCCAGCACGCAGGTGACCTGGCCGGCGCGGACGGCGACCGAGATGTCCTTGACCGCGATGACGTTGCCGAAGTACTTCGACGCGTTGCGGACCTCGAGCAGCGGCATGTCGTTCCCGGTCATCCGCGCGCTCCTTCGGCCCGCTTGCGGACGAGGTTGTTGACGAGGACGGCGCCGAGCAGGATCACGCCGAGGAAGAGGAACCGCCAGTCGGTGTTCCAGCCCGAGAACGAGATGCCGATGAACGCCATCCCGACGATCAGGGCGCCGAGCGACGCGCCGATGGCCGACCCGTAGCCGCCGGTGAGCAGGCAGCCGCCGACCACCGCCGCGATGATGTACGTGAACTCCTCGCCCACGCCCTGGCCGGCCTGGACCGAGCCGAGCCGCAGCCCGATCATGATCCCGACGAGCGCCGCGGCGACCGACGTGGCCATGAACAGCCCGATCTTGACTCGCGCGACCGGGACGCCGACGTTGCGCGAGGCGTTCGCATCGCCGCCGACCCCGAAGATCCAGTTCCCCACGCGCGTGCGCGAGAGGACCCACGTCGCCAGCGCGGTGATGAGGATCCACCAGACGACGCTGATGCGGAAGTTGTGCGGCGCCCAGAACGTCGACGCGAACACCTTGCTCGCCGAGTCGTAGCCCGGCACGGTGCTCAACCCGGCGACGCGGACGGTGCCCGTGATCGCCTTCGTGACGCCGAGGTTGACGCCCTGCAGAATGAAGAAGGTGGCCAGCGTGACGATGAAGCTCGGCAGCTTCGTCTTCATCACCATCATCCCGTTGAAGAAGCCGATGCCGGCGGCGAACACGAGGGTCAGCAGGATCGCCAGCCACAGGTTCATGCCGACCTCGGTGGCGAGGAGGCCCATCAGCAGGCCGCAGGTGCCGGTCATCACTCCCGCGGACAGGTCGAACTCGCCGCCGATCATCAGCAGCGCGACCACGACGGCCATGATCCCGATCGTCGAGGCGACGTCGGTCCAGTTGGCGACGCCGCTCAGCGTCCGGAAGCTCTCCGCCTGGATCGCGAAGAAGATCCCGACCGCCAGCGCCCCGAGTAGTGCTCCCAGCTCGGGGCGCCGCAGCAGCAGGATCAGCGGCCCGACGCCCGCCAGCCGCTCGTCCGGGTTCTCACCCGGCGGCGGCGTGGTGGGCTCGAGCTCGGCTGATTGCGCGCTCGACATGTCAGCGCGTGCCTTCCTCCGCCAGCTTGGCCACGGTCGCGGCGTTCTCCTTGTCGACGAAGCCGGGACCCGTGAGGACCGGCTGGCCGCCGCCGATCGTGTTCGCGTTGGTCTTGAACAGCGTCAGCGCGATCACCGGCAGGTAGCCCTGGAGGTACTGCTGCTGGTCGATCGCGAACTCGATCTCGCCGGCCTCGACCGCCTTGACGATGTCGCCCGACAGGTCGAACGTCGCGACCTTCGCCTTCGAGCCGGCGCCCTTGACGGCATCGCGGGCGGCGACGGCGATGTCCGGGTTGAGCGAGAGGACCGCGTCGATCGCCTTGTCGGACTGGAGCTTGGATTGGATCTCCGTGAGCGTCGTCGAGACGTCCGCGACGCCCTTGACCTGGAGGTTCTCGACCGCGCCGAAGCCGGCCTTGGCGCCGTCGCAGCGCGCGTTGAGGCCGACGTTGCCCTGCTCGTGGATGATGCAGAGGAGCTTCTTGGCGCCGGCCTGCTTGAGCCGCTCGCCGGCCGCCTGGCCCGCGATCTCCTCGTTCTGCCCGACGTGGGTGATCGCCCCGAACTCCTTGAACTTGTCCGCGCCCGAGTTGAGCGTGACGACCGGGATGCCGGCGTCGGTCGCGCGCTTGAGCGCGCCGGTGATCGCGTCGGGATCCGGTGCCGAGGTGGCGATGCCGTCGACCTTCTCGGTGACGGCGGACTCGATCAGCTGGGCCTGCTTCTGGGGGTCGTTCTGAGACTCGGAGTACTTGAGCTCGACGCCCGAGTCCTTGGCCGCCTGCTCGGCGCCCTTCTTGACCACGGCCCAGAACGAGTCGCCCTCGCCATGGGTGATGACGGCGATGGTCAGGTCCTTCTTCTGCGTCAGCTCGACGGTGTCCTCGCCGCCAGAGGTCGAGGTCTTGTCGTCGCTGCCGCCGCACGCGGCGAGCAGCAGGGACGCGGTTATCGCCAGCAACATCGTGGGACGTCTCATCGTGCGGGGACCCTCCTCGGAGTCGGAGCCGGCTGTTCGAGGAACTCGACGCTCTGGCGAACGTCGAGGATGGGACCGCTGCCCACCGGTGGCTCTGGCCCGGTGATCGCGGTGTCCTGCTCGAGCACGAGCCAGCGCTCGTACCCCTGGCCATCGAGAAGCTCCATGACCTGCGCGATGTTCGCGTCCCCGGCGCCGAGCGGCTTGAACAGCCCCGCCTGGGTGGCCTGCAGGAGCGATAGCTCGCCGGTCCGGACACGCGCCGCGAGCGCGGCGTCGACGTCCTTGAGGTGCGCGTGCACGATGCGGTCGCCGTGCCGGCGCACGAACTCGGACGGGTCGGCGCCGCCGATCACCAGGTGCCCGGAGTCAAAGCACCAGCCGACGCCGGTGACCGCCATCGCGCGCTCGACGTCGGCGGCGGTCTCGACGAGCGTGCCGGCGTGGGGGTGCAGCGCCAGCGTCAACCCGTGGGCGCCGACGCGGTCGGCGATCTCGTCGAGGCGCGCGCCGACACGGCGCCACTGCTGCGTGTCGAGATCGATCCGTGGCGACCAGGCCTCGTCGGTGACGACGGCGGCGACGAAGACGTCGGCGCCCGCGGCGGCCAGCAGCTGCGCGGCTTGGTCGGCGCTGGTGCGCGCCGCGTCGGCGTCTGCCTCGTGGAGGACGAGCGGCACGAACGCGCCGACGAGCGAGAGCCCGTGGGTGTCGAGCAGCGCGCGCAGCTTTGCGGGTTCCTGGGGGAGGAAGCCCGGCGCCCCGAGCTCGGTGGCGCGCAGCCCCAGCGACGCCATCTCCGAGAGCACCCGCTCGGCGGGCAGCATGCGGCCCCAGCCGGGGACCTCGCAGATGCCCCACGAGATGGGAGCACCGGCCAGTCGTGTGATTGCGCTCTTCTTCCCCACCATTGACCTGTTTGGAGCGCTCCAAGAAATTGGAGCGCTCCAACGCGGGGCAGTATGCTTCCCGCTGCGATGGCTGTCAAGCGTCGAGGAGCGAGGGCCCCGACGATGGACGACGTCGCGCGGGAGGCGTCGGTGTCGCGGGCGCTGGTGTCCCTCGTCATGCACGAGAGCCCCAAGGTGTCACGCGAGCGCCGCGAGCGCGTCCTCGCCGCCGCCGCCCGCCTCGGCTACCGGCCCAACGCCGTCGCGCGCAGCCTCGCGAGCCGCCGGACAAGCACGGTCGGCGTGCTCCTCGACGATCTCCACAACCCCTACTTCGCCGAGATCGCCGGTGGGATCGAGGACCACGCGTCGAGCCTCGGCTACCGCGTGCTGCTCTGCACCGGCGGTCGCCGCGTCGCGCGCGAGCGGTCCATGCTCAACGCGCTGCTCGAGTACCGGACGGACGGGATCATCCTCGTGAGCCCACGCCTGCCCTCGGACGAGATCGTCGCGGCGACGCGCGCGGCGCCGATGGTCGTCGTCGGCCGGACGCTCCGCCACCCGGCGGTCGATTGCGTCAACACCGACGAGGGGATGGGCGCGCGCCTCGCGGTCGAGCACCTGGTCGGCCTCGGGCACCGGCGGATCGTCCACGTCGACGGCGGCCCCGGCGCGGGCGCCGCCCCACGCCGCGCGGGATTTCTGCGCGCGATGCGCGACGCCGGCCTCGCCGAGCACGCGCGGGTCGTGCCGGGCGAGTTCACCGAGGTGGCCGGCGTCCGCGCGGCCGAGCGGCTGCTCGAGGGCCCCGAGCCGCTGCCGACGGCGGTCTTCTCGGCCAACGACCTGCAGGCCGCCGGCGTCCTCGACCGCCTCGAGGACGCGGGCGTCCGCGTCCCGCACGACGTCTCCATCGTCGGCTTCGACAACACGTTCCTCGCGGCGCTGCACCATATGTCGCTCACTTCGGTCAACCAGCCGCGCCCCGAGATGGGCCGCCAGGCTTTGGATCTGCTGCTCGAGCGCGTCGAGGGACGCCGCGAGCAGTCGGTGCGCCGGATCGACCCGACGCTCGTCGTGCGGCGCACCTCGGGCCCGCCGCCGTCGTGAGGCGCTGGGCGCTTGCGTCCGGGCTGCTCGTCCTGGCGGGATGTGGGGGCGCCGCCGACGGCCCCGAGTTGGTCCAGGTCGACGCCGGACGCACCGACGCGGCGACGGGGTTCGTCGCCGGCCCCGGGCGGGTGGTGACCGTCGCGCACGTCCTCGGCGACGGCCGGAGCGTCACGGTGGGCGGCCGCCCCGCGCGGGTGCTGCGCGTGGACCACCGGCTCGACCTCGCCGTGCTCGCCGTTCCAGGGCTGGCGGGCGAGCGCGTGCGGCTGGCCGCCGCCTCGGACCACGTGCGCCTGCGCGGCCGCTCGGTCCCGGTGCGGCGACGGGTCACCGCTCGTGTGCGCGAGCAGCGCGGCGCCCCGTTCGCGGAGCGCCGGGCGTTGGAGCTGGGCGCCGACGTCTCCGCCGGCGACTCCGGCGCACCCGTGCTCACGCGGCGCGGCGAGGTGGCGGGCGTGGTCTTCGCGCGGGCTCGCTCGCGGTCCGGCGTGGCGTACGCGGTCGACGTGAGCGGCGTGGCCGCCGTGCTGCGCTCCGCTCGGACGGGGCCGGTGCCCGCGCGGGCCCGTGATCATTGAGGAACGGCGTGCGCGGGGAGGGTGACCCGGGGGTCGGCGGGGAGGTCTCGGCGGGGACTGCTAGGGATGGCTGCTCCACGGCTAGCCTCCCCTAGCACTCTCGTGAAAGCAGTGCCGCGGAGCGCACCAGGGATGAGTCCGCCATCCCTTTCGAGAAGTGGGAGCAGATGAGAGCACGTGGCTGAGCCTCTGCTCCCAATCTCGCCGGTGGTGACGACCTGCGCCTCGCTGAGGCCGAGGCCGTTGGGGGATGCGTGTCTCGATCAGCGGCGTGTCAGTCGGACTGGCAGGCGGGGCACCAGTACGTGGTGCGCCCGCCGACGGTCGCGCGGCTGAGGCCGTGCCCGCACCTGGGGCAGGCGCCGTCGGGGCCGCGCACCCCGACGAAGCGCCCGGTGTGCGCACCGCCCGCGCGGATCGCCGATCGCACGGCCGCGCGCACCTCGCGGCGCAGCCGGTCGAGGTCCTCGGTCGACAGCTCGGAGGTCGGTCGGCGCGGCGCGATCCGCGCCTGCCACAGGATCTGGTCGGCGAGGAGGTTGCCCACGCCCGAGATGGCGCCCTGGTTCAGCAGCCGCGCCTTGACCGCCGTGGAGCCGGCGCCGACCAGCCGCCGGAACTCGTCGCGGCCGACGGCGGCGGCGTCCGGTCCGACGTGGCTGAAGTCGGGGTTGAGCACCGCTCGGCCCAGCCGGCGCCGGTCCCGCAGCGCGAACCGGGTGCCGTCCTCGAACTGGACCGTGAAGCGATCCCATAGGGGCTTGTCGCCGGGGGCCTCGAGCGCGATGTGGCCGGCCATGCCGAGGTGGAGCCCGAGCGTCGGCCCGCCCTCCGTTTCCAGCCACAGGAACTTGCCCCGGCGGTGGGTGCTGACGAACTGGTGGCCGATGAGCGCCGAGGCGATCTCGCCGGGCGGGTGCGGGCGGCAGACATACGTGTCGGTGTCGTCAACGGCCGCGATCGGTCGCCCCAGCACCGACTCGAGCGTCAGCCGGGCGCGCTCGGCCTCGGGCAGTTCGGGCATCAGCGCAGGCGCCGCCGGATCCCGAGCGCGATGGCGACGACCGCCACGATCATGCCCGCGACCGCGAGGAACGCGAGGACCGGGATCAGGAACGCCAGCAGGACCAGGCCCGCGGAGCCGGCGTCCTCTACGAGTGAGACCACGGGGTTGCCCATCCCGGCCGTCGTGGTGGTCGAGACCGGTCGCGCGGTGGAGCGGCCGGCGTGCACCGACCCCGCGATCACCGCGCCCGCCAGGATGGCGACGACGGTCGGCAGGTCGGTGCCGACGCTCGCCTGGCCGGCGAAGAGCACCGCCCCAGCTGCGGGAGCGGTGACCGCGCCCAGCGCGTGCAGCACATGGTCGACCGCCGGGATCTTGTCGCCGACGAAGTCGCCCACGAACGCGATCCCCAGGCCGATCAGGCCCGGCGTGGTGGAGAGGGAGTCGAACGGCGCTCCCAGCTCCACCACGCCCCAGCGGTGCAGCAGCGCGCCCACGAACAGCGGCAGCCAGGCGTTGAGCCCGGCGGCGCCCGAGAGGCCGAAGGCGGCGAAGGCGCTGCCGACGGCGGTCGTCGGGTCCACCGGTTAGAGCGCCGCCCCGCCGTCGTAGAGCTTGCGCACCTTCACCGTGCCCTGCGGGCGTCGCGTCGATGCACAGCCGGCAGAGCACGCACTCGTCGAGGTTGTCCTCCACGATCTCGACCCCGCCGTCGGTGCCGACGGCGTAGATGTCGACCGGGCAGACCTCCTCGAGCTTGAGCGCGTACTCGCGGTCGCTCGCCACCTCGGGCGCGACCTCGACGTCGATGAACAGTCCGGGCATCAGACGGTCGCTCCCTTGCGCTCGGCGATCTTGGCCTTGACGATGCCGGGGATCTCGGAGATCTCCTCGGCGACGACGATCCCGGCCTCGGCGAGGCGCGCGATCTTCTCGGTGGCGGTGTCCTCCTTGCCCTCGACGATCGTGCCGGCGTGCCCGAAGGACATGCCCGGCATCTCGTCCATGAAGCGGCCGGCCATGAAGGCGACGATCGGCAGGCGCGAGCGGTTGGCCGTCACCCACTCGGCGAGCTGGGCCTCCATGCGGCCGCCAGGCTCCGTGTAGATGACGATCGCCTCGGTCTGCACGTCGGCCTCGAACAGCGGCATGAGCTCCGCGTACGCCGAGCCGATGATCGCGTCGCCGCCGATCGAAACGGCGGTCGACTGGCCCAGGCCCGCGGCGGTCAGCGTCGAGGACATCTCGGTGGTCATGCCACCCGAGCGCGAGATCACGCCGACCGGGCCGGGCGAGTAGGCCTTGGCGGCGTCGCGCGCCGGGCCGCCGATCCCGCCCATCTTGATGACGTCGGGGACGATGATCCCGAGGCAGTTCGGGCCGATGATGCGCGCGCCGCGCTCGGCGCCCAGCTCGACCATCTGCGCGACGTCGGCGCGCGGGATGCGCTCCGTGACGATGACGATGAGCTCGATGCCGTTCTCGATCGCCTCGAACACCGCGTCCTTGGTGAACGCGGGGGGGACGGTGACGACCGAGCCCTTGATGGGCGCGCCGTGGTGCTCGACCGCCTGGGCGACCGAGTCGAACACCGGGACGCCGTGGACGTCGCGGCCGCGGCGGCCGGGCGTGACGCCGCCGACCACCTTGGCGCCGGCTCCGTAGTCCAGGCATTCGCGGGTGAGGTTCACCGCCTCGCGCCCGGTGATGCCCTGGACGATGAACGTCGTGTCCTTGTCGATCAGGATGCTCATGCCGCGGCCCCGATCTTCTCGACCGCGCGGCGCGCGGCCTCGTGCATGGACACCGAGCGGTCGGCGTACTCGACCCCGTAGGCCTCGAGGATCTTGAAGCCCTCCTCCTCCCACGCGCCGGGGATGCGGAAGATGGCGATCTTCTCGGCGGGGTCCATCCCGAGCTCGACGCACGCCTTGATCACGCCGCGGGCGACGATGTCGACCCGCGTGTTCGAGACGATCGACATCATCACGGCGATCTTGTCCACGCCCGGCTTCTGGAGCACGAGCTTGGCCAGGCCGGCCGCCTTGCGCACCGACGGGTTGCCGCCGATCTCGCAGTAGTTGGCCGGGTCGCCGCCGTGGGCGCGGACGGCGTCGAAGAGCGTCAGCGACCCGCCGCCGGCGCCGATGACGAGGCCGAGGTTGCCGTCGAACTCGGTGACGTTGCCGGCGACGCCGCGGTGATCCATGGCGTCGACCGCCTCGCCGGCGATCTCGAACGGCGTCGCCTCGCGCGCCTGGCGGGTCTCCTCCTCGCCGACGCCGAGCTCGGCGAGCACCGCCTTCTGGCGCGGCCGGGCCTCGTTCTCCATGTCCATGTGGGCGTCGACCGCGACGAACGAGCCGTCCTCGAGCTCGGCCAGCGGGTTGATCTCGGCCAGCGTCATGTCGCGCTCGACGAAGAGCTTGGCCAGCCGGGCGAGGATCGGCGTCGCCCGCAGGAGCGCCTTGCCTGTGACGCCGGTGGCGGCGATGACCTGCTTGGCCTGGAACTCCGAGAACGGGTGGATGTTCGAGAAGTGGCCCCGGCCGACGTGGTCGGGATGCGTCTCGGCGACCTCCTCGATGTCGATGCCGCCCATGTCCGAGAACAGCATCACGGGCTGCTTGCGCGTTCCGTCCCAGACGACGCCGGCGTAGTACTCCTGCTTGACGGCGACCTTCGAGTCCACCAGCACGCCGCGGGGCATGTGGCCGTTGATCTCGAGCTCGAGGATCTCGGCGGCGTGCTGGGCGGCCTCGTCCGGGGTGTCGGCGAACTTCACGCCACCCGCCTTCATCCGGCCCCCGGTGAGCACCTGGGACTTGATGACGGTCGGCCCGCCGATCTCCTCGGCAATCCGGCGGGCCTCCTCGGCCGTTTTCGCGAAGCCGTGCGGTGAGACCGGAATGCCCGATTTCGCCACGATCTGGCGGGATTCGTATTCAAAGAAGCGCATGGGGCGCGGAACCCTACCGGCCCGAACGTGTTCACTTGAGGCATGCGCACCGGCCTGCTGACCGTTCTCCTGCCCCTGTTCGGCGCCCTGGCGGCCCCCGCCGCCGCTGCCGAGCTGACCCTCGACATCGGCCCGCGAGGGGGTGTCGTGCTGGGCGAGGAGCACGCGATCGAAGGCGTGCTGACCCAGGACTCGAGCCCGCTCGCCGGCCAGCTCGTGACGCTCGCGCTGCGCCCGTTCCCGTACACGGGTGTATTCACGGAGGTCGACCGGGCGACCACGGGTCCCGACGGCGACTACCGCTTCGACCGCCGCCTGGATCGCAACGCCCAGATCCAGGTGGCGGGCGCCGACGCCGCCGCGACGGCCCGCGCGTCCGTCTTCCCGAAGGCCCGGATCTCGCACCGGGCCGTCGGCCCCGACCGGGTCCGCCTCACGCAGACGCTGACCGGGACCAAGGGCGTCCCCGTCGAGGGGCGGACGCTCTTCTACTTCGGTCGCACCAAGGCGCGCTCGGCGGCCTACGCCAAGTCGTCGAAGCCGCGGCGCGTCGCCGCCGGGCGCTACGTGGCGCGGGTGACGCTCCGGGTCCCGAAGCGCTTCAAGGGCCGCTTCTCCTACGCCGCCTGCTTCCGCGCGGCGGCGGGCACCGGCCTCGGGGACCCGAAGGTCCGGTGCCCGTCGCAGCGCTTCAGCTTCAAGTGACCCAGGCTCAGGCGGGCTGGAGGCCGTAGGCCTCGGCCAGCTCCGGGTCCTTGCGGGCCAGCATCTCGGCCAGGTCGACCATCACGCGGCACTGCTTCCAGGTCGCGTCGTCCTGCATCTTGCCGTCGATCATGTGCACGCCGCGGCCATCCGGGATGGCCTCGATGACCTTCTTGGCGAACCGGACCTCGTCCGGGTCGGGCGAGAAGACCTTCTTGGCGATGTCGATCTGAACCGGGTGCAGCGTCCAGGTGCCGACGCATCCGAGCAGGAACGCCGCGCGGAACTGCGTCTCGCAGCCCTCGACGTCCTTGATGTCGCCGTACGGGCCGTAGAACGGGAGGATCCCGACGCTCGTGCAGGCGTCGACCATGCGCGCGACCGTGTAGTGCCAGGGGTCCTGCATGTAGGACTCGCGCGGCAGGCCCTCGCCCTCGGGGTCCTCGATCGTCCGGTAGCCGGGATGGCCGCCGCCGACGCGCGTCGTCTTCATGCGGCGCGACGCGGCGAGGTCGGCCGGGCCGAGCGAGATGCCCTGCATGCGCGGCGACGCGGCGGCGATCTCCTCGACGTTGGCCACCCCGAGGGCCGTCTCGAGGATCGCGTGGACGAGGATCGGCCGGTCGACGCCCGCGCGGGCCTCGAGCTGTGCGAGCAGGCGGTCCACATAGTGGATGTCCTCGGCGCCCTCGACCTTCGGGATCATCACGACGTCGAGCTTGTCGCCGATTTCCGAGACGATCGTCGTCAGCTCGTGCAGGATCCACGGGGACTCGAGCGCGTTGACGCGCGTCCACAGCGCCGTGCCGCCGAGGTCGAACTCTTTGCCGGCGCGGATCAGGCCCGCCAGGGCGGCGTCCTTGCGGTCCACCGGGATCGCGTCCTCGAGGTTGCCGAGCAGGATGTCGGCCTTGGTGGCCATGTCGGGCACTCGCGAGAGCAGCTTCTCGTTGCTCGGGTCGAAGAAGTGGATCGACCGCGACGGGGTGACGGGGATCTCGCGAAGGGGTTCAGGCGCGCCGATGGCCAGCGGCGCGAAGAAGGCTCGAGGGTTGCGCATGCGCCCTAGGCTACGGCGGATGAGCACCGAACCCACGACGGTTGAAACCAGCCAGGCCGCCCGCGAAGCCTCCGGCGGCCACCCCTACGGCCGCTACCTCGAGGAGTTCGAGGTCGGCGCGGTCTACAAGCACTGGCCCGCCAAGACGGTGACCGAGGCCGACGACCACCTGTTCTGCCTGATCACCATGAACCACCACCCGCTGCACATCAACGACGTCTACGCGGCGCAGTCCCAGCAGGGCCGCAATGTCGTCGTCGGGCCGCTGGTCTACTCGCTGGCGCTCGGGATGAGCGTGTCCGACGTCTCCGGCAAGGCGATCGCCAACCTGGCCACCGAGGAGCTCAAGCACCCGGCACCGGTGTTCCACGGCGACACGCTGTATGTGGAGTCCGAGGTGCTCGAGAAGAAGGAGTCGCGCTCCAAGCTCGATCGCGGCACGGTCAAGGTCCACACGCGGGTCCTCAACCAGGACGGCGTCCTCGTCGCGGAGTTCAAGCGGCTCGTGCTCGTGCCGCGCCGCGAGGCGGGGGCGACGGCGCCGGAGGGCGACGTCGAGTAGGGCTCAATCCCGGAGGACGGCGAGGGGAAGCTCGTCGCGCTGCAGCAGCGCGACGAGCGCGTCGACCACCTGCGGGTCGAACTGCGTGCCCGAGCACCGCTGCACCTCGGCGAGCGCCTCCGCCGGCGGCATGCCCTTGCGGTAGGCGCGGTTGGAGGTCATGGCCTCGAACGAGTCGGCCACGAACAGGATGCGCGACTCGAACGGGATGACCTCGCCGGCGAGGCAATCCGGGTACCCGCGGCCGTCCAGCCGCTCGTGGTGGTGGCGGACGTACGCGGCCTCGGCGATCAGCCCGGCGCGCTGGATCATCGTGGCGCTAGGCTGATGACGACGATCGAGCACGCGAGCGCGTCGAGCAGGCCGTCCGGCCGCGTGCCGCGGAGCGCGAACGTGGCGATGCGGACGAGGCCGGCGAGCAGGAGCGCCATCGCAGCCACGGCGAGCAGAAGGGCCGGCAGCGCCCCGAAGGCCGTCAGGCTCCAGACCACGGCGAGCGTCGCGCCGGCCCCGCCGGCGAGGCTCGCGGCGCTAAAGTACTGCCAGGCCGCGCGGCGCGCCGGATCGGCGTCTGCCGCGGCCATCGCGTCACGTGCGGCGAGCAGCAGCGTGACGGCGGCGGGACGAACGTCAGATCGTCGACCGACGCGAAGGCGAGGAGGCCCATGCCTGGGTACTCGGACGATCAGACTCCGCCTTGACGCCCCGGGTACGGCATCATCCCCGGATTCCCCTGACTGACGGACGACCGAGAGGTGTTGAACGCCCCCGTGATCGATGAAACCGTGACCGCGCTGACAAGAAATCCGAAACTCCTGGCCTGGGTGGAGGAGATCGCCGCCCTGACCCAGCCCACCGGTATCCACTGGTGTGACGGCTCCGCCGAGGAGTACGACGCGCTCAGCCAGGCACTCGTCGATGCTGGGACGTTCGAGCGCCTGAGCGACGCTAAACGCCCGAACTCCTACCTCGCGCTGTCCGATCCGGGCGACGTCGCCCGGGTCGAGGACCGCACGTTCATCTGCTCCGAGCACGAGGACGACGCCGGGCCGACGAACAACTGGACCGATCCGGGCCAGATGCGCGAGAAGCTCGACGGCCTGTTCCAGGGCGCGATGCGGGGACGCACGATGTACGTGGTCCCGTTCTCGATGGGCCCGCTCGGCTCGCCGATCGCCCACATCGGCGTCCAGCTGACGGACTCGGCCTACGTCGCGGTGAGCATGCGGATCATGACCCGGATGGGCAAGGGCGCCCTCGACGTGCTCGGCGAGGACGGCGACTTCGTGCCGTGCGTCCACACGGTCGGAATGCCGCTCACCGAGGGCGTCGAGGACGTCCCGTGGCCCTGCAACACCGAGACGAAGTACATCGTCCACTTCCCCGAGACGCGCGAGATCTGGTCCTACGGCTCGGGCTACGGCGGCAACGCCCTGCTCGGCAAGAAGTGCTTCGCGCTGCGCATCGCCTCGGTCATGGCGCGCGACGAGGGCTGGATGGCCGAGCACATGCTCATTCTCAAGCTCACCTCGCCCGAGGGGAAGGTCAAGTACGTCACGGGCGCGTTCCCGTCGGCGTGCGGCAAGACCAACCTCGCGATGCTGGTCCCGAGCCTGCCGGACTGGACCGTCGAGACGGTCGGCGACGACATCGCCTGGATGAAGTTCGGCGCCGACGGCCGGCTCTACGCGGTCAACCCCGAGGCGGGCTTCTTCGGCGTGGCGCCGGGGACGGGGGAGAAGACCAACCCCAACGCGATCGCCACGATCCGGGCCAACACGATCTTCACCAACTGTGCGAAGACCGACGACGGCGACATCTGGTGGGAAGGACTCACCGAGGAGCTGCCCGAGCACCTGATCGACTGGCATGGCAACGATTGGAGCGCGGCGGAGGCCGAGAAGCCGGCGGCGCACCCCAACTCGCGCTTCACCACGCCGGCGGCGCAGTGCCCGGCGATCGCGCCCAACTGGGAGGACCCGGCCGGCGTGCCGATCGACGCGTTCCTGTTCGGCGGCCGGCGCGCGAGCGTCGTCCCACTGGCGACGGAGGCCTTCGACTGGGAGCACGGCGTGTTCCTGGGCGCCACCATGTCGTCCGAGAAGACGGCGGCAGCGGCCGGGACGGTCGGCGAGCTGCGCTTCGACCCCTTCGCCCAGCTCCCGTTCGCGGGCTACAACATGGCCGACTACATCGGCCACTGGCTGAAGATCGGCCGCCGCGAAGGCGCGGTGCTGCCGAAGATCTTCTGCGTCAACTGGTTCCGCAAGGACGAGGACGGCAAGTTCCTGTGGCCCGGCTTCGGCGACAACTCGCGGGTGCTCGAGTGGGTGTTCCGGCGCTGCGACGGCGACGCCGAGGCCACCGAGACGCCGGTCGGCCTGGTGCCGACGCCCGACGCGCTCAACACGGAGGGTCTCGACCTCTCGAGCGAGGCGCTCGAGGAGCTGCTGGCGGTCGACGCCGGCGCGGTCCGCGACCAGCTTCCGCAGATCGAGGGCCACCTGGACTCGCTCGGCGACCGCCTGCCGGACGAGATGCGCGCGCAGCTCGACGCGCTGCGCGACCGCCTGGGATAACGCGGAGGGGCGGCGGAACGGGCCTCTCGGGCCGTTCCGCGGCCCACCCGCCGCTGATCAGTTGCGGTAGATCGGGTCGATCAGGAGGCTGTCGATCCGGAACTCTCCACGGTCGCCGGTGCTGCGGAAGCGGAGTGAGACCATGCGCCAGCCGCTCAGCTTGTCGCCGTACCTGGGCCTGAGCGACATGTCGTCGGACAGCCGCCAGCCGTCTCCGGAGGCGAGCCTCAGTGAGCCCGCCGACTTGCTGATGCCGTCGGTGAAGAGGACGTCGACATTGAGGGTCGGCTTCGCGCCGACCTCGAGCTGCGCGGCCATGAAGCGGAATGTCGGGTGGTTCAGATCGACACAGAACTTGGGGCTGGTGGCCGTGGCGCCGACGGGCAGCGAAAGGCTTCCCCTGCCCGGCCCGGTCAGGTACTTCGGCTCGTTGCCCCCGGCGATCGCGGCGCCGCCGGTCAGCTTCCAGCCGGGCGCGGCCTCATCCTCGAAATCGCCCCCGGGAGCGAGAAAGTAGTCGCGAAAGTCGCCGTACCCGGTGAGTGGGTTGAACAGGACTGGCTCGCCGCAGTGGTTCCCGGCGAACGCTGTCCCTGAGCTTGCGGCGATGGCGCCGATGCAGGCGCCTGCGGTCAAGATGGCTCGGATCCTGTTGGTCACGCGGTGGTCCCCCGGCGGGTCGTTTGGTCGGACACTTCGAGGTCCTATCGGCGCCTGAGCGGCCGACTTGAGGCGCCCACGCACGTTTCTCTTGCCTTGGTGTCAACATCACAGTGGGCGGGGGCCCCGCATGGCGCCTGCTCCGCATCTCGACTCCACGACCGACGAGCAAGTCGCTTCGACCCGCGCTCGGCTGCCGGCCGCGCCGCCGCGGCGCGAGTCGATCGCCGAGCTGAACCTGCTCGTGCTGATGCTCGCCCTCTGCGGCGCTCTGGCCCTGCTCGAGCCGCCCGACGGTTTCGACGTGGTGACGTTCGGCGTCCTCGTGATCGTCTACGCGGTGGCCCACTCGGTGGAGTTCGAGGTCGCCGGCGGGTACACGGCCCCGACCCTTCCGCCGCTGGCGGCGATGCTGGTGCTGCTGCCACCAGGGGTCGTGCCGCTCGCGGTCGCGCTCGCGGTCACGCTCAGCACCGCGGCGAAGGTTGTCAAGCACAAGCGGCATCCGGCGCGAATCGCGTTGGCGGCCGCGGGTGCCCTCCCGGTCGTCGCTCCGGCGGCGGTGGTCGCGGCGCTGGGGGCCGAGCCGAGCTGGGGCAGCGCGCCGGAGATGCTGCTCGCCCTCGCCGCGTACATCGCCGCCGACGCCCTCGTCGCGGTCGCGATGGGTCGCGCCACGTTCGGTGCGCCGGCCCGCGGGACGCTGCACGGGGCCGGGTGGGTCTACCTCGTCGATGTCCTGCTCGCGCCCGCCGGGTTCGCGATCGCGGTCGCCGCCCGCGACCACCTGTGGGTCGTGCCCGCCGCGGTGATCCCGCTGGCGGCGTTGCTGCGGGTGTTCGCGGACGAGCGCCGCGAGCGGATCGGCCAGGCCCTGCAGCTGTCGCAGGCCTACCGCGGCACCGCGATGCTCCTCGGCGACGTCGTGGAGGCCGACGACGCCTACACGGGCTCGCACAGCCGCGCCGTCGTCGGGCTCGCCGTCGAGCTCGGACGGCGGATGCGCCTCCGCGAGGATCAGCTACGCAGGCTCGAGTTCGCGGCGCTGCTGCACGACGTCGGCAAGATCGCCGTGCCGAACGAGATCATCAACAAGCCGGGGCCGCTCGACGACGACGAGTGGGCGATCATGAAGCGCCACACGATCGAGGGCCAGCGGATGCTCGAGGGCGTCGGCGGCGTGCTCGCCGAGGTCGGCGTGATCGTGCGCGCGTCGCACGAGGGCTACGACGGCCGTGGCTATCCCGATGGCCTTGCCGGCGAGGAGATCCCGGTGGAGGCGCGGATCTGCGCCGCCTGCGACGCCTTCAGCGCCATGACGACGGATCGGTCCTACCGCCGGGCGCTGTCGTTCGAGGCGGCGGTCGCCGAGCTGCATCGCTGCTCCGGGACCCAGTTCGACCCCCAGGTCGTCGACCACCTGGTGCAGATCCTGTGAGAACGCGAAAAGGGGCGGCATGCCGGATGACCGGCACGCCGCCCCTCTTACGACCTCTTGACTACCCGCGGCAGCGCGGGTCGATCAGGAGGTTGTCGATGCGGTACTCGCTCGAGTCGTCGGGCTTGGCGGTCGAGCGGAAGCGCAGTGCGACGTGGCGCCAGCCCGCTTCCTTTCCGGCCCGCTTGGGCTCGAGCTCGACGTCGCGGCTCAGGGCCCAGCCGTCCGAATGGTCGCTGGAGAGCTTCTTGGCCTCGCGAGCGTTCTTCATCTCGAGGTCCGGGTAGATCACGTCGACCGCGAGCTTGCCGTCGCCGTCCTTCGCGACCTGCGCCATCATGAAGCGGAACGTCGGGTAGTTGAGGTCGACGCAGAACTCGGGAGAGGTCGCGACGGCTCCGGCCGGGAGCGACAGCGCGTACTGGTTGACCAGCCCGAGACTGGTGAACGAGTGCGAGCCGGCAGCGATCTTGGCGCCGCCGGAGAACCTCCAGCCTTGGGCCGTCCCGGACTGGAAGTCACCGCCGGGGGCGGTGAAGTAGCTCCGGGCGTCCTTGAACGCAAGCAGCGGCGTGCTCAACTCGGGGTCGGTGCATGTCTGCCTCGAGGCGGCCGTCTCGTTGGTGGCGACGGCGCCGTCGAGCATCCCGGCCCCGTCCTCCACCTCCGTCGCGAACGCCGGGGTTGCGCCTGCCGCGAAGGCCAGGCCGATGAGCAGGGCTACCCCTGTTCGGGTGCGTGTCTTCATTCGCTCGAATCCTCCTTGACTTGAGCGCCAATGGGTCATCCCACGCTGTCATCGGCGCTGCCCGGCCGGCGCTGAGCGAACTCGACGAATGGCTGAGCGAAAACGCGCGAGCTCAACTCCCCCTCGCGGGCGCCGATCAGTGCGGGGGAGGTATGCGAGCCATCCGTCTCCCTATGCTGCGACCGGCCCGGCCGCGTCTCGACGACGAGGTCGCGGTCGTGCGTGCGCGGATGCCGATCGCGGCCTCGAGGCCGGAGCTGCTCTCGCACGTCGTCTTGGCGGCGCTTGTCGTGGCCGGCGTGGCGGGCTTGTGGGTCCTCGATCCGGGCGCCACGCCGCCGTCGACGGTCATCGCCGCGATGATCGCGCTGCAGGCGATCGCCGGCGTCGTGCAGTTCGAGGTGGGGACGGGCTACACCGTCCCGACGCTGCCCGTGCTCATGGTGATGCTCTTTCAGCTGCCTCCCGCCTGGGTGCCGATCTGCGTGGCGGCCGGGTTCGCGGTGACGCTCATCATCAAGGTGCTCCGTCGCCAGCGCCATCCGGCCCGCATCCTGCTCGCCCCCGGGCACGCGCTCAACGCGGTGGCGCCCGCGGCCGTCATGCTGTGGCTGGCGCCCGCGGCGCCGTCCTGGGCCGAGCCCGGCGTCGTGCTGGCCGCGTTCACCGCGTACGTCGCGTGGGACGCGTTGACGTCGTTCGTGGTCGACCTCCTGGCCTACGGCGCCCGCCTGCGCGAGCTCCTCGGACCGGCGTCCTGGGTCTACCTCGTCGACCTCATGCTGGCCCCGGTCGGCTTCGCCGCCGCGATCGCCGCCGACGGCTCGCCGTTCGCGGCCGCCGCCTTCCTGCTGCCGCTCTTCGCGCTCCTCGCAACATTCGCCGGGGAGCGTAAGGAGCGCATCGACCAGGCGCTGCAGCTGTCGCGGGCGTACCGCGGGACCGCGATGCTGCTCGGCGACGTCGTCGAGGCCGACGACGCGTACACCGGCTCGCACAGCCGCGACGTGGTGGAGCTGGCCGTCGAGGTGGGCCGCCGGATGGGACTGGAGACGGGGCAGCTGCGCAACCTCGAGTTCGCGGCGCTGCTGCACGACGTCGGCAAGATCGCCGTGCCGAACGAGATCGTCAACAAGCCGGGCAAGCTCGACGCCGACGAGTGGGCGATCATGAAGCGCCACACGATCGACGGCCAGCGGATGCTCGAGGGCGTCGGCGGTGTGCTGGCCGACGTCGGCGCCATCGTCCGTGCCTCCCACGAGGACTACGACGGCACCGGCTACCCCGACGGCGTGGCAGGTGACGCGATCCCCATCGAGGCGCGGATCTGCGCCGCCTGCGACGCGCTCAGCGCGATGACCACGGACCGCGCCTACCGGAGCGCCATGTCGCTCGAGGGCGCGATCGACGAGCTCCAGCGCTGCGCCGGGTCGCAGTTCGACCCGGCTGTCGTGGTCGAGCTCGTCGACGTCCTCAAGCAGGAGGCCGTGGCGCGGGTGGGGACCAAGGCCCCCACCCGGCTCGTGGCCGAACCTACTCGCTGATCGTCGCGTAGAACGGCTTGCGCGCGCCCGCCGCCGTGGCCGTCCCGTCGCTGTTGCGCGGGCTCACCACGAACACCTGGGTGCTCTGGGTGCCCTCGGGGACGCAGTTGACGACCCCCGCGATCTGGCACTGCGACGCCGAGATCTCGCCGCCGAAGTTCGTGCCGTCGATGTTGCGGATCGCGATCGTCGCCTGGATGCCGTTGTCCGACAGGTCCTCGCCGGAGTTGATGTAGACGTTGTTGTTCGCCCCTGCGTAGGCGCTCACGACGTTGAAGCCGCCGGACTGCGCCGCGATCTCGCCGGCCTCGTTGATGCGGACCCAGCGGGTGCGGAGCGCACCGGCGCTCGCGCCGTCGACCGTGTCGGCGTCGAGATTGGCCTTGGCCCGTGCGGTGGTGACGATGTCGGCGGCGTTCTGGCCGTCGACGCGGTCGGCGTTGAGGCCGGCGGCGACGCCGGTGGCGTTGGTCGTGAACGGCACCTTGGTGTCGCCGCCGTCGCCGACGGTGAAGGTGCCGCCGAGCGGGCCGCCTCGGGCGTGGAACTCGAACGCCTTGCCCGAGCTCAGGTTGTTGACGCGCAGGCACGGCTCGGTGTTGGCCGCGGCGCTGGAGCGGCAGCCGTAGATCGCGCCGCCGCCGGTGCTCGAGAGGTTGGACTGGCGGGTCGTGTATCCGCCGGTGGCGGCCGAGCTGCCGGCGATGTTGCCGACGATCTGGGTCTCCGATGTCGCCGTGCCGTTGCGGACGCCCTCGAGCAGCGGATCGCCCGCGCGCGCGACGGCGAACGAGGAGAAACCGAGGACGAGAATCAAGGCGGCGCCGAGGACCGAACGTGTGCGTTGCATACAGCCTCCCTGTGGAAACGGTTTGGGGTTGCCGGTTCCATCCCCCCGGCACCCCCGAACGGATCAGTGCTGGCGCGGGGAGGGTTCGTAGGCGGACCGGGCAGTGGGCGTTCCTTCCCGGAACTCCTCCGGGTCTGGCGCGCCGGAGCGCTCGAGGCGCCAGGTGACGTAGCGATAGGAGAAGAAGACGGTCGCCGCGAACGCCGGCCAGCCGACGACGAGGACGACCCCGGCCAGCCACGCGGCCTTGCCCGCGAGGATCAGCACGGTGTAGATGACCGCACGGCCCAGGAACAGCACGACCCAGGCCATCGAGGCGACGCTGTACGCCGGCCGCACCCGCGGGTCCTTGAGGTACTCGCTCGGGAGACGGTAGATCGCCTGGGCGAGCAGGCCCAGCAGCGGGCGCTTCACCAGGATCGAGACGAGGAAGACGACTCCGTAGACGGCGTTCTGGGCGACCTTGGGCCAGAAGAAGTTCTCGGGCTTGCCGGTCTTGACCGCGATGTAGACCGCGATCCCGGTGCCGAGCAGGCCGCCGACAGCGTTGATCGGCGTCGCCTTGCGGAACAGGCGCTCGATCATCAGCGCCAGGGAGATCGCGACCGCGGCCGCGGCGGCGATGTTCAGGCCGGCCAGCGTGTTGACGACGATGAAGACGACGGGCGGGAGGCCCGTGTCGACCATCGCGCGCTTGGAGCGCAGCGCGTCGAAGGGGGAGTACGCGCCGCCCTCTTCGGGCTCCGGCATCGCGTAGGGCGAGCGCTTCGTCACTGTGTCGAGGGTATCGGCAGGGGGTGCATCCGCCCGTAGGGTCCGCGCCCGGTGAGGCACGTGGCTCCGCACCGCGCCCCCAGCTCGAGCGCCGTCGGCAGGTCGTCGCCGCGGGCGAGCCCGAAGGTCAGGCCGGCCACGAACGTGTCCCCGCAACCGAACGCGTCGACAGGCTCGCCGGGCGGCGGCACGGCGCGCCATGTGCCGCCGCTCCAGGAGCCGCCCTCGGCGCCGCGCGTCACGATCCGCTCGCGCGCCCGGATGCCGTCGGCGGTGGCGGCCTCGGCGGGGTCGCCCGCCGAGTGCACGAGGAAGTCGAGCTCCACGCCGGCCTCGCGGAGCGCCGGCGCCGCCCGCGGCGTCGCGACGAGGACGCGGGCAGCGCGGGCGGCCTGCGCGGCGGCGGCGTCGCCCGCGCTGAAGAAGACGCCGTCGTAGCCGGCGAGCGACGGCAGGTCGGCGCCGCGTGGCTCCACGGGGTTGCCGTGGACGGTGATCGTGCGCTCGGCGGTGGCGTCGAGCTGGGTGAACGCCCGCCGCATCGGCACGTCGGGCTCGGTCGCCACCACGTCGACTCGGTGCGCGTTGAGACGCTCGCGGGCGCGGGCGGCCAGATCGGCGCCGAGCGCCGTGAAGAGCGTCGCGGAGCCGTTGAGCCGGGCGAACTGGACCGCGACGATCCCGCCGCCGCCGCAAGCGTCCTCCCAGGCCGAGGTCGCCTCGACGATCTCCCCCGGCACGGGCAGCCGCTCCACGACCGCGAACGTCACCCACTCGACGTGGCCGACGACCGCGAGCCGTATACGGGTTTCGCCCTTCGGTCCTCGCAAGCTCGGACCTCCGGTCGACGTTACTAGTGAGGGTCGCTGCCGGTCGCGGCCGGCGGCCGCGACTCCTCGGCGAGCGAGGTGATCGCGAGCTGGCCGCGCGCAGCGTCCTCGAGGACCTGCGTCGCCTCCTCGGCCGAGCGCGCGTAGAGCTCCACCAGCAGGTGCACGACGATCTGCTCCTCGTCGTGCTTGTGGAAGCGCACGTGGGTGAAGAACTCACGGGTGCCGAAGTCGCCGAACGCGGCGTAGGCGAGCGAGTCGGCCGCCTCTGGGCCGGAGCAGGTCTCCACCGAGTCGGCCTCGACGGTGACGGTGCAGGAGGCGACCCACGGGGTGCCCGCGATCATCCGCTCCCAGCGGTCCTCGATTGGCTCGATGCGCCCGTTGTGGAAGCCGAGGTGGGGCTGGTCGTGCATGCAGTCCAGGCACTGCACGACGGCCTCCTGGATCTCGTCGACCACCTCGGCGCGCTCGCCCGTGACCGGATCGATGCGGTGGATCCCCTCGTAATGGACCTGGACCTCGAGCTCCTGGGACCAGCAGCGGTAGCACCGCAGCCAGGCGCGAACCGTCTCTTCTCCGGTGGATCCCTCCATCTCCGACGCCATTCTATGCTCCGGCCCCGTGGCCGAGATCTGCCGCTCCCGCGCCGCGCTCCTTCTTGCCGTGCTCGTCGCGCTCGCCGGCTGCGGCGACAAGCCCGCGCCGACGCCGGAGGAGGAGGTCCGCGCCACGCTCGCGGAGCTCGGGCGCGCCACCGCCGCCAAGGACTACAAGGCGCTGTGCACGAAGATCTTCGCCCCGAAGCTGGTCGAGCAGCTCGGCCGGATCGGGCTGCCGTGCGAGCTCGCGATGCGCCGGGGCCTCGGCGACGTGCGCGAGCCCCGCTTGCGGGTCGGGACGGTCAAGGTGACCGGCGACCAGGCCACCGCCGACGTCCGCACCTCGGCCGCCGGGCAGGAGCCCTCGCAGGACGTCGTCGAGCTCGTCCGGATCGACGGCTCGTGGCGGGTCAGCTCGCTCGCCGGCGCCGCGACGCCGCCGCCGTCCAACGAACGGTAGTCATCGCGCGCACAGACGGTTGCGTTCGTCACGAAGCGCAATAGAGTCGCCCTCGTCAGGACGTTCTCGATCGGAGGGAGACGGGATGGCAAGCCGCGTGCACGTGCGGGTCAACGTGAACGGGGAGGCCCGCGAGGCGGAGGTCGAGCCGCGGCTCCTACTGGTGCATTTCCTGCGGGAGACGCTCGGGCTCACCGGCACGCACGTCGGGTGCGACACCTCGAACTGCGGGGCCTGCACCTGCCATGTGGACGGCGATGCGGTGAAGTCATGCACCGTCCTGGCCGTCCAGGTCGACGGGGGCGAGGTGACGACGATCGAGGGGCTCGGCCAGGAGGGCAACCTCCATCCGCTCCAGACCGCGTTCTGGGAGAACCACGGCCTGCAGTGCGGGTACTGCACGCCGGGGATGATCATGGCGTCGGCCGACCTGCTGGCGCACAACCCGGACCCGAGCGAGGCCGACGTCCGCCACGCGCTGGCCGGCAACCTCTGCCGCTGCACGGGCTATCACAACATCGTCAAGGCGGTCCTCGCCGCCGCGCAGCACCCGCACGAGGCGGGGGTGGCGACATCGGGGCCGTCGGCGGAGGGCCGCGACAACATCCAGGAGCTCGCGGACAAGGGGCTGGGCGCATGAGCACCACCGAGGCCACGACCCACAACGGCTTCGTCGGCCGCGCGATGAAGCGCAAGGAGGACCCGCGCCTGATCACCGGCCGCGCCTCCTACGTCGACGACATCGTCCTGCCGGGCCTGCTGTACGCGGCGTTCGTGCGCTCGCCCGAGGCCCACGCCCGGATCGTCTCGATCGACACCGAGGCCGCCAAGGCCCGGCCCGGCGTGCTCGCGGTGCTGGTCGCCGGCGACCTCGAGCTCGAGTCGGGGCTCCCGATGGCCTGGGTCCCGCCCGGCGTCGACGTCGCCGTGCCGGAGCACTGGCCGCTGGCCAAGGAGGTCGTCAAGCACGTCGGCGATCCGGTCGCCGTCGTGGTCGGCGACGACCGCTACTCGGTGGTCGACGCCGCCGAGGACGTCCTGGTCGAGTACGACCCGCTGCCCGTCGTCACCGACCCGGAGGCCGCGCTCGAGGGCGGCGACCTCGTCCACCCCGACCTCGGCTCCAACAAGGTCCACGAGTGGTCGCTGGGCGGCGGCGACATCGAGGCCGGCATCGCCGAGGCCGACGTCGTCGTGGAGCGCCGCTTCATCAACCACCGCACGGCGGGCGCGGCGATCGAGCCGCGCGGCGTGGTCGCTGACTACAAGGCCGGCGCGCTGACGATGTGGTCCTCCACCCAGGTCCCGCACTTCCTGAAGCTGTTCCTCGCGCTCATGATGGGCCAGAACGAGGAGCGCATCCGGGTCATCGCCCCGGAGGTCGGCGGCGGGTTCGGCGGCAAGCTCCAGATCTACGGCGAGGAACCGGTTCTGGCGCTCTGCTCCAAGGCCACCGGAAGGCCCGTGAAGTGGATCGAGACGCGCTCGGAGCACATGCAGGTCTCCCATCACGGGCGCGACCAGATCTCGACGATGCGGATGGGCTTCAAGTCCGACGGGACGCTCACGGCCATCCACGCGAAGATCCTCGCCGACTTCGGCGCCTACCTGATGCTGCTGACGCCGACCATCCCGTCGCTCGGCGCGTTCGTGATGAGCGGCTGTTACAAGTGCCCCGCGGTCCAGACCGACATCACGGGTGTCTTCACGAACAAGGTCCCCACGGACGCGATCCGCGGCGCCGGGCGGCCCGAGGCCACGCACATGCTCGAGGTGACGCTCGACCAGGCGGCCGAGGAGCTCGGGATCGACCGGCTCGAGCTGCGACGGAAGAACTTCTTCGCGAAGGAGGACTTCCCGGCCGAGACGGCGATCGGCGTCGTGTATGACTCAGGCGACTACCACGGGACGCTCGACAAGCTGCTCGACGCACGTCGACGTCGACGCGTTCCGTGCCGAGCAGGAGCAGGCGCGCGCCGAAGGCCGATACCTCGGCCTCGGCTTCTCCACCTACACGGAGATCTGCGGCCTCGCGCCCTCGCGGGTCACCGGCCCGAGCGGCTTCGGCCTGCAGTCCGGCAACTGGGAGTCGGCGATGGTCCGCGTCCATCTGTCCGGGGCGGTCACGGTGTACACGGGGGCCTCGCCGCACGGCCAGGGCCACGAGACCGGCTTCGCCCAGATCGTGGCCGACCGGCTCGGGGTCGACCCGGCGCAGGTCGAAGTGATCCACGGCGATACGAGCACCGGTCCCCAGGGGCACGGGACGTATGGGTCGCGGTCGCTATCGGTCGGCGGCGAGGCGGCCGTCAGGGCGACCAGCAAGATCGTCGACAAGATCAAGCAGGTCGTCGCGCACCAGCTCGAAGCGGCCCCGGAGGACGTCGAGCTGCAGGACGGGCGCTTCGCGATCAAGGGCTCGCCCGACAAGGGCCTCACGCTCGCCGAGGCGGCCGGAGAGGCCTACATCCCCGAGAACATCCCCGAGGGCATGGAGCCGGGCCTCGAGGAGACGGCGTTCTACGACCCGTCGAACTTCGTCTTCCCGTTCGGCGCGCACGCGTGCATCGTCGAGGTCGACGCCGAGACGGGCAAGACCGAGGTCAAGCGCTACGTCGCCGTCGACGACTGCGGGCCGGCCATCAACCCGATGCTGATCGACGGCCAGGTCCACGGCGGGGTGGTGCACGCGATCGGCCAGGCGCTGTTCGAGCGCGTGCACTACGACGAGAACGGCCAGCTCGTGACGGGTACGTTCGTCGACTACGCGCTCCCGAGCGCCGCCGACGTGCCGAACATCGAGACCGACCGCACCGAGACGCCCTCGCCGACCACCAGCATGGGGGTGAAGGGCGTCGGCGAGGCCGGGACGATCGCGGCGTCCCCGGCGGTTCTGAACGCCGTGGTCGACGCGCTGAGGCCGCTCGGCGTGACCTACGTGAACATGCCGCTGAGCCCCATGCGGATGTGGGACGAGATCCGGTCGGCGCAGAACCAGGGAGGTGTGTCGTGATCCCCGCCGAGTTCGACTACCTGGCGCCCACGTCGCTCGACGAGGCGATGCAGGCGCTGGCCGCCGGTGGGGAGGACGCCAAGGTCCTCGCCGGCGGCCACTCGCTGATCCCGCTGATGAAGCTGCGCCTCGCGGCGCCCACGCTGCTCGTCGACCTGCGGCGCGTGGAGGGGCTGCGGGGGATCCAGCGCGAGGACGGCGGGTTCCGCATCGGCGCGATGACGCCCCACCGCGACGTCGCCGCCGAGGCCGGCCTCGGGGTCGCCGCCAAGGCGGCGGCCACGATCGCCGACCCGCAGGTCCGCAACCGCGGCACGATCGGCGGGACGCTGGCGCACGGCGACCCGGCGTCGGACATGCCGGCGATCCTGCTCGCCACCGAGGGGTCGGTCACCATCCGCGGCGCCGACGGCGGCACCCGGGAGGTCGCGGCGGCCGACCTGTTCCAGGACTACCTGACCACCGCGGTCGCTGACGGCGAGATCCTCACCGAGGTGCGGATCCCGGCCATGGACGGCTACGGGTCGGCGTACTTCAAGTTCAACCGCCGCCAGGAGGACTGGGCGATGGTGGCGGTCGGCGCGCTGGTCAAGAAGGCGGCCGACGGCACGTGCGAGGACGTCCGCGTCGGCCTGACGCACATGGCCGGCGTGCCGCTGCGGGCGACCGCGGTCGAGCAGGCGTTGCGCGGGCAGCCGCTGAACGCCGACTCGATCCGGGCGGCCGCCGAGCAGGCCGGGGAGGGCACGTCGCCGCCGGCGGACCTCAACGCCACGGCCGAGTACAAGCAGCACCTCGCGCGTGTGCTCTGCCGGCGCGCGCTGGAGCAGGCGGCCGCCTAGCGTGGGGCTCGCGTCGGTCGACGACGTCGAGCGGGCCCTGGCCGGTCAGGATTACCTGGCCGACCGGGGCCTCGCCACGGCCGTCTTCCTCGCCTCGTCGCTCGAGACGCCGCTGCTGCTGGAGGGGGAGGCCGGGGTCGGCAAGACCGAGGTGGGCAAGGCCCTGGCCGGGGCGCTCGGGGCGCGGTTGATCCGCCTGCAGTGCCACGAGGGGATCGACCTGCATCACGCCGTCTATGACTGGGACTACGCGCGCCAGCTGCTGGCGATCCGCGTCGCCGAGGCGGGCGGCTCGGCGCCCGCCGAGCTGTTCGGCTCGGAGTTCCTGCTGCGCCGGCCGCTGCTCGAGGCGCTCGAGAGCTCCGAGCCGACGGTCCTGCTGATCGACGAGATCGACCGCGCCGACGACGAGTTCGAGGCGTTCCTGCTCGAGTTCCTCTCGGACTTCCAGGTCTCGATCCCCGAGCTCGGCACCGTCCGGGCGCAGCGGCGCCCGCTCGTCGTGCTGACCTCCAACCGGACGCGCGAGCTCCACGACGCGCTCAAGCGCCGCTGCCTGTACCACTGGATCGACTACCCCTCCCGCGACCGCGAGGCCGAGATCGTCCGCGCGCGCCTGCCCGGGGTGCCGGAGGCGGTGGCCGACCGCGTCTGCGAGGCGGTGGCGCGGCTGCGCGGCGAGGAGCTCTACAAGCTGCCCGGCGTGGGGGAGACGATCACCTGGGCGCGGGCGCTGCTCGCCCTGGGCGACGGCGCCACGCTCGACGCGACGCTCGGGGTGGCGCTGAAGGTGCGCGAGGACGTCGACCGCGTGCGGGCGACGGGGGTCCTCGGTGGACTTTGAGGCCGCGGTGATCGACCGGGTCGGCGCGCTGGCGGCGGGCATGCGGCGCGCCGGCGCGCGGGTCGGCGTCGGCGAGGTGCTCACGGCGCACCGGGCGCTGGCCGCGGTCGACTCGGCGTCGCCGACGGACGCCTACCTGGCGCTGCGCGCGGTGCTGTGCGCGAGCCGGCGCGACCTGTTGGCGTTCGAGGCGGCGTGGGCCGCGACGTTCGCGGCCGTGCCGCCGTCCGACGCCGGCATCCCGCCCGAGCTGATGGACGCCGCGAAGATGGTCCTGCCCCGGACGGGCGTTCCCGCGGCCACACCGCTCCCACGCGCGGAGGGCGGGGAGCCGGTGCCCGTGGCGGCGGCCTGGAGCGAGGAGGAACTGCTGCTGGGCAAGGACTTCGCGCACTACACGGACGCCGAGCGCGCGGCGGTTCGCCGCTTGCTGGTCCGCCTGGCGCGCCGCGGGCCGCAGCGGCGGTCGCGGCGGACCCGCGCGACGCGCCGCCGCGAGGAGATCCACGACCTGCGCGCGACGGTCCGCGCCTCGCTGCGCCACGGCGGCGAGCTCGTCGAGCGCCGCTACCGCGCGCCGACGCTGCGCCAGCGCCCGCTCGTGCTGATCTGCGACGTCTCGGGCTCGATGGCGCCGTACGCGCGGGTGCTGCTCCAGTACCTCCAGGCCTGCGTCGCGGCCCGCCGCCGCGTCGAGGCGTTCGCGTTCGGGACGCGGCTCACCCGGATCACGCGCGAGCTCGCCGGCCGCGACCCCGACGCCGCGCTCGACCGCGCGACGCGCAGCGTGGTCGACCTCGCGGGCGGCACGCGGATCGGCGACGCGATCGCCGAGCTCAACCGCATCCACGGCCGCCGGCTGGGGCGCGGCGCGACGGTCGTCGTGCTCTCGGACGGGTGGGACCGCGGCGACCCGGAGGTGCTCGCGCGCGAGATGGCGCGCCTGCGCCGCTGCGCGCACCGGCTCGTGTGGCTCAACCCGCTCGCCGCCGATGCGCGCTACGCGCCGCTGACCCAGGGGATGCGGGCGGCGATGCCGAGCGTCGACCACCTGCTGGCGGGCAACTCGCTCGCCTCGCTCGAACGGCTCGCCGAGCTGATGGAGGAGACCGGGTGATCGGCGGCCTCGTCCTCGCCGCCGGCGCCGGCCGGCGCTTCGGCGGGATCAAGCAGCTGGCGCCGATCGCGGGCCGGCCGGTGCTCGAGCACGTCCTGGTGGCGATGCAGGCGGTGCCGGCATTGGACCCGCTCGTGGTCGTCCTCGGCGCCCACGCGTCCGAGGTGCGGGCGGGCGTCGAGTTGGGCCGCTTCGAGGTCGTCGTCGCCGACGATTGGGAGGAGGGGCAGGCGGCGTCGCTGCGCGCGGGCGTCGGCGCGCTGCTGGCGAACGGCGACTCGGTGCTGATCTGCCTGGGCGACCAGCCGTTCATCTCGCCGCAGGTGATCGCCGGCACCCTCGACCACGACTCCGCCCTCTCCGACGCGGTGCGCGCGGCGTATCGCGGCATCCCCGGCCATCCGGTCCTGCTCAAGCGCCGGCTGCTCGACCGGGTCGGCGAGCTGCGCGGCGACGTCGGCGCGCGCGACCTGCTCGTCGATGCCCGTGTGCGGGTATGGGAAGCAGGCCACCTCTGCGACCCCACCGACATCGACACGCGAGACCAGTTGGAGGCCCTGACGCCATGAAGCTCGAGCAGTCCTTCGAAGTCCAGGCGCCCGTCGAGGAGGTGTGGGCGGCGCTCATCGACCTCGAGCGCGTCGCCCCGTGCCTGCCGGGCGCCGCGATCACCGGTCACGACGACGACGGCACCTACCACGGCGAGTTCAAGGTCAAGCTCGGCCCGACGACCGCGTCCTACCGCGGGACGGTGAAGATCGAGGAGGTCGACGAGGCCGCCCACCGGGCCACGATGCGCGCCAAGGGGACCGACAAGCGCGGCCACGGCGGCGCCTCGGCGACGATCGTCAACACACTTGTCTCGACCGACGACGGGGCGACGCGCGTCGACGCGGTCACCGACTACGCGATCACCGGCCGGCTGGCCTCCTTCGGGCGCGGCGGGATGATCCAGGACATCTCCAACCGCCTGCTCGGGGACTTCTCGACCTGCCTGCAGGCGCAGCTCGAGACGAAGCCGGAGCCACCGGCCGCGGCGGACGCGGACGGCGGATCCGGCCGAGTCGCGGCGGCGGCGCCGGCGCCGGCGCCCGAGGCGGCCCCGGCCAAGCCGATCAACGGCTTCGCCCTGGTGCTCTCGGTGATCTACCGCCGGATCGCGAAGCTCTTCGGGCGTACCGGCGATCGCCGCTGACCCCGAACCGCGGTCATTGATTGGAGGGGTCCGCCGCCCGCGCCGTCAGCCCCCGCGCCAAAGCCGCCTCATCCAACCCCGCGGGCCGCTCCGCCAGCCACCGCTCCGCCGCCCGCCGCCCACCCAGCGCGCGCAGGCCCCGGTCGCCGTGCTCCGCGTGGAAGTCCGCCAGCGCGCCGAGCCGACGGGCGCGCACCCTGGCGGCGACGACGTCGAGCCCCGCCCGGTGCCCGTCGAGCGCGGCGACCAGGTCGTCGATCCCCTGGACCGGGTGGATGCTCGACACCGCCACGACCGGCGTCCCGCGCTGACCGAGCGACCGCAGCGCGGCGTGCAGGTCGCGGCGTGCCCGCTGGGCGACCTGGCCGAGGTCCGCCTTGGTCACCACGAGGACGTCCGGGATCTCCATGATCCCGGACTTCAGGAACTGCAGCGCGTCGCCGGATCCGGGCTGCACGATGACCGCGACGGTGTCGGCCGCCTCCGCGACCTCGGTCTCGGACTGCCCGACGCCGACCGTCTCGATCACCACCACGTCGAACGCCGCCGAGAGGGCCTGCGCCGCGACCCGGGTGGCGGGTGCGAGGCCGCCGAGGCGCTCCCCGGCCGCCATCGAGCGGATGAAGATGCCGCGGTCGGCCGGGTCGAACGCGATCCGGGCACGGTCGCCGAGCAGCGCGCCGCCGGAGCGCTTGGAGCTCGGGTCCACCGCGAGGACGGCGACCGTCCGGTCCTGCCCCCGCCACGTCGAGACCAGAGCGCTGAGCAGGGTCGACTTGCCGGCGCCCGGCGGCCCGGTGATCCCCACCACGTGCCCCGGCGCCTCGCCGCCGAGCGCAGCGGGGGAGACCTCGGCCAGCAGCGCCGCGATGTCGGCGCGGTGGTCCGGCGAGCGGTTCTCGATCAGGTTGAGCGCCGCGGGCGCCGCCGCGAGGTCGCCGCCGCGCAGGCGCGCACCCAGCTCGCTTCCCGTGGTCGCGGACGGCACGCCCTGACACGCTATCCGCCGTCGCGGTTGCCTCGGGCCTGCACCGCGGGATAGGGTCGGCCGATGGGGAGGGTCGTGACGTGGGTGGCGCTGCTCGTGAGTCTCGGCCTGCCGGCCGGCGCCCACGCGGGCACGGTCACCCGCGACCCCAGCCTGGTGACCTACCGCGCCGCCCCGGCGACCGGTGCGCCCGAGCAGGTCTTCCTGAGCGTCGAGGAGGGTCGCTCGGTCGTCTCCTCTGACCGCGGGGTCACGTCGACGGACTGCCAGCAGATCCACGCCCAGCGCGTCGAATGCGCGCCGCCGGCGCCGGGCTTCGCCGTCTTCTTCCTCGGCTTCGACGACGTCCTGTCGTCGAACCAGCTGATCGACGCCTCGACCGTCGAGGCCCACGGCGGCGCCGGAGAGGATGTCCTCGAGGGCGGGCTCGCCGGCGACAACCTGTTCGGCGACGACGGCGACGACAAGCTCGAGGCCAGGGGCGGCGCCGACACCCTCGACGGCGGGCTCGGCGGCGACACGCTGATCGGCAATCAGGGCACCGACACGCTGCGCGGGGGCGAGGGGGACGACTCGCTCGAAGGCGGCGATGACGGCGACCTGCTCGACGGCGGGCCGGGCAGCGACGCCACCGACGACGGGGCGGGGGACGACCGCATCGACGGCGGGCCGGGCGACGACCGCTTCTTCGCGGGGACCGGCCGCGACGTGTTCGCCGGCGGCGACGGCAGCGACCGCGGATCCTATGAAGTGCGGACCGCCGCGGTGACGGTCACGCTCGACGGGCAGCCCGACGACGGCGAGGCGGGGGAGGGCGACAACATGGGCGCCGACATCGAGGAGGGGTTCGGCGGCTCGGGCAACGATCGCATCATCGGCAACGCCCTGGGCAACACGCTCCGCGGCGGCGCCGGGAACGACTTCATCTTCGCCGGCGGCGCGCAGGACCGGGTCGAGGGCGAGGAGGGCGACGACACGATCGACGTGCGCGACGGGGACAACGACTCCATCGACTGCGGCCCCGGCAACGACACCGTCTACGGCGATCCCGGCGACGTCACGCAGGGCTGCGAGATCGCGCCCGACGCCGACGGCGACGGCTCGCTCACCCCGCAGGACTGCGCACCGAACGACCCGGCCGTCCACCCGGGGGCCGGCGAGGTGTTCGGCAACGCGATCGACGAGAACTGCGACAAGGTGGTCGGCTATCTCCGCGTGATCAACCCGGTCACCTACGACATCGACAGCGCCAAGCGGCCGGCCCGGGTCCGGTTCCGGAGGCTCGTGATCGGCGAGATCCGCAAGGGCGACCGCATCCAGATGCGCTGCAAGGGCGGCGGCTGCCCGTTCACGCGCAAGTCGGTGACCGGCAAGTCCGGCCGGCGCACGGTCAACCTCGCCAAGCATCTGAAGCGGAGGTACCTGCGGCGCGGCGCGACGCTGGAGATCCGCGTGCTGCGCACCAACGAGATCGGCAAGGTCGTGCGCTACGTCGTCACCCGCACGGCGAAGGTGAAGAGCACCCCCTTGTGCCTGCCGCCGGGCGCGACCAAGCCCGCGCGCTGCCGCTGAATCCAGCATGACCCGCCGACTGGTCGTCTGCTGCGATGGGACATGGAACCGGCCCGACGAGATGCGCAGCGGCGCGCCGGCGCCGACGAACGTCGCGAAGGTCGCGCTCGGCCTGGCCCGGGAGAGTGAGGACGGCACCGAGCAGGTGCTCTTCTACCAGAAGGGGGTCGGGACCCGGCGCTTCGAGCGCCTGCGTGGCGGGGCCTTCGGCGTCGGGCTCGGCCGCAACGTCCGCGAGTGCTACGCGTTCCTCGCCGAGGCCTACCAGCCGGGCGACGAGCTCTACTTCTTCGGCTTCAGCCGCGGCGCGTTCACCGCCCGCAGCACGGTCGGCCTCGTCCGCAAGTCCGGGGTCCTGCGCCCCGGGAACGTCAACCGCGTCAACGACGCCTACCGCCTCTACCGGGAGCGGCTGACCAGGCCGAACGACCACGAGGCGCAGATCTTCCGGCGGATGTACTCCCATCCCGAGGCGGACCTGAAGTTCGTCGGCGTCTGGGACACGGTCGGCGCGCTCGGGATCCCCATCGACGGCGTGCGGCTCCCCGGCGCGCAGAAGCTCTGGGGCTTCCACGACACCGTGCTCTCGAGCCACGTGCGCTACGCCTACCAGGCGCTCGCCGTCGACGAGCGCCGCCGCCCCTTCCGCCCGACGCTGTGGCAGCAGCAGGCCAGCGCGATCGGCCAGACGCTCGAGCAGGTCTGGTTCTCCGGCGTGCACAGCGACGTCGGCGGCGGCTATCCCGATCCCGAACTGGCGGAGATCTCCCTG
Organism: uncultured Solirubrobacterales bacterium; assembly: GCA_963828075.1. Lineage (GTDB taxonomy): Bacteria > Actinomycetota > Thermoleophilia > Solirubrobacterales > Solirubrobacteraceae > JACCYI01. Next base: position 85,098 of record CAWHDH010000001.1, read on the forward strand.
CTGTGGATGGTCGAGCGCGCCCGCGCCTGCGGGCTGGCGTTCGAGCCCGATCACTTCAAGCCCACCGACCCGCCCATCGAATCGGTGGCGCGACAGCGGGGAGCCGCCATCGGACCCAACGCGCTGGGCCTGATGCACGAGTCGCGCAAGGCCTTCTACCGCCTCCAGCCGAGCTTCTCGCGCAAGCTCGCGGATCCGGACGGCTCCAACCTGACCGTCGCCTCGAGCGCGGCGCGCAGATTCAAGGAGCAGGCCGGATACCAGCCGTCCAACCTCGAGGAGTACCTCGCGGCCGGCGGGCCGGTCACCCCGGTGACCGACCCCACGACCGAGTGACCGCCGCGGCGTCCGCGGCCGTCACGCTGCGCCCCTACCAGCGGCTCGCGCTCGCGGCGTTCGAGGCCGATCGCGCCGCGGGCCGCCGGCACACGCACATCGTCGCGCCGCCCGGCAGCGGCAAGACCGTCATGGGGCTCGAGATGGCCCGGCGCCTCGGTGCGCCGGCCGTCGTCCTGTGCCCGACGGCGGCCATCCGGGAGCAGTGGGTGCGCGGCGACTCCGGCGTGCCGCTCCACGCCCACACCTACCAGGCCATCTGCCGGACCGAGGACCCGGATGGGGCGCTCCGGGCGGCGGCCGAGGCCCGCTGGGCGGCCGAGCAGGCGGCGGCCGGGACCGGCGCGGGCACGGCATCGCGGCGCCGGGAGGCCGAGCTCGCGCGCATCACGGCGGCGATCAAACGCGAGGTCGCCGCGGCGGGTGGTGCCGCGGACCTCCTGCCGGCGCCCGCGCGCGAGCGGATCGCCGCGCTGCGGGACGCCGGGGTGCGGACGGTGATCCTGGACGAGTGCCACCACCTCGTCTCGCTGTGGGGCCACCTCGTCCGCGCCGCCGTCGACGCGCTCGGTCCCGATGTCCACATGATCGGTCTGACGGCGACCAGCCCGGACGAGATGACGGCCGACGAGGCGGCGCTCTACCACGCGCTCCTCGGCGATGTGGACTTCGAGACGCCGACGCCCGCGGTCGTGCGCGACGGCTTCCTCGCGCCGTATCAGGAGCTCGCGCTGTTCACCACCCCGCTGGACTCCGAGCTCGCGTGGCTCGAGGAGCGCCATGCGCGCTTCGCGGAGCTGCTCGACCGGTTGATGGAGGTCGGCGAGGACGAGCTCGCGTTCCCGCTCTGGGTCTCGAACCGCCTGCGCCACCGCGGCGCCGGCGAGGCCGAGGTCTCGGTCCGCGAGCTGCTGCGCCGCCAGCCCGACCTCGTCCGCGCCGGGCTGCGCTACGTCCACGCGGCCGGCCTTCCGGCGCCGCCGGGCGCGCCGCGCGGCGAGGGCTTCCGCGAGCCGCCGACGATGGAGGACTGGATCGTCCTCATCTCCGACTACGCGCTGCGCTGCCTGCGCGCCCATCCCGGTGCCGAGGCCGACCGGCGGCTCGACGAGCTCGCCACCGGCCTCGCCGACCTCGGCTACGCGCTCACGCGCACCGGCATCCGCGCCGGGCGGACGGACATCGACCGGGTGCTCGTGCACTCCTCGGCCAAGGCGATCCTCGCGTGCCGGGCGCTCGCCGCCGAGCTCGACGCCCGCGCCGGCGGGCTGCGGGCCGTCGTGCTGTGCGACTCCGAGCGCCCGCCGAAGCGGCCGGAGGGCTCGCCGCTGGAGCTCGGCGGCGGCGGGCGCGGCGTGGTCGCGGCGATCGGGGCGGACGCCGGGCTGGCCGTCACCCGGCCGCTGCTGGTCACAGGGGAGAGCCTCGCCTGCGCGGCGGGCGACGCCGCGGCGTTGAGGGCGGAGCTGCGCGCCCGCGGCGTCGCCGGCACGGTCTCCGAGCCGGTCGACGGGCTCGCCGACGTCGAGGGCGTCGCCGACCGCGTCGGCGTCGCCTCCGCGCTCCTGGGCGACGGCTGGACCCGCTGCGTCGTCGCCACGCGCGCGCTGCTGGGCGAGGGGTGGGACGCGCCCGCGGTCAACTGCCTGGTCGATTTGACCTCCGTGGCGGCGAGCATCGCGACGCGCCAGATGCGCGGCCGCTCGCTGCGCCTCGATCCCGCGGATCCGGCCAAGATCGCGTCGAACTGGGACATCGTGTGCGTCGCCCCGCAGCTCGAGCGCGGCGTCGCGGACTACGCGCGCTTCGTCCGCCGTCACGGGCACCTGCTCGCGCCGTGCGAGGACGGCTCGATCGAATCCGGCATCTCGCACATCCACCCCGAGCTCAGCCCGTACACGCCGCCGCCGGCCGAGGACTTCGCCGACCTCAACGCCACCGCGCTGCGCCGGGCGGCGGACCCCGACGCCGCCCGCGAGCGCTGGCGGGTGGGGGAGCCCTACCGCGCGGTGGAGCTGCCCGCCCTGCTCGTCCGATCTCGCGGGCCGATCTCGCCCGTGGCGGCGCACGTGGACCTCGCGGGCCTCGCGCCGGCGCCGCGGCCGCGCTGGTGGACGCCGCCCGCCCGGCGCGGCCGCCGCTTCCCGGCCGTCCTGCCGCTCGAACGCGCGGCCCGCGCCGTCGCCGACGCCCTGCTCGCCCTCGACGCGATCGGCGACCAGGCGCACGCGAGCCTCGCCTGGCAGCCGCGGGCCGGCGGCTACGTGCGCTGCGGCCTGCCGGCCGGCGATCCGGCGGAGAACGAGGCGTTCTGCATCGCGCTCGAGGATGCCGTCAGCCCCGCCGACGGCCACCGCTACGTCGTCTCCCGGCCGGTGGGCGGCGGTGCGCGGTGGCCGCGCTACGGCCGCGCGTGGCACCCCGTCCCGGCCGACCTCGGGCGCAATCGCGAGCGGGCCGACGCCTACCGGGCGGCGTTCAGCCGCTGGCTCGGCCCCGGCGAGCTGCGCTACACGGGCACGTCGGAGGACGGCCGCGCGGCGCTGGCCGAGGCCTCGGCGGCGCCTGAGGCCTTCGAGGCCCAACGCCGGCGCCTGTGGCTGTGAACTCACGTCGCCGCCAGCTCCGCGAAGCCCTCGCGCCAGGTCGCGTGCTCTGGCGCCAGCCCAGCGCCGCGCGGGCCTTGGCGTTCGACGCACCGCGCGACTCGCACATCATCGTCACGACGTGCGCGCCGAGCGCCCGCGCGACCCAGCGCGGGACCTGCCGCGGCGGCGGCGCGCCGATCAGCTCGGCGAGCGCCGGCAACCACTCCCGGACCGGCGCCGGCTCGTCGTCACAGACGTTGTAGATCTCGCCCGGCGTCCAGTTCTCCAGCGCGGCGACCGTGGCGCCCGCGACGTCGTCCACGTGCGCGAAGGACCACACGCCGCCGCCGTCCCCGACCACCGGGAACTTCCGCGAGTGGATCGCCTGCCACTGCTCACCGCCGGGCGCGATGCCGGTGCCGGGGCCGTAGAACCTGCCGTAGCGCAGCACCACGCCGCCGGCACCGGTGACCGCGTGTTCGAGGTGGCGGATCGCGGCGAGCGTCGTGCGCAGCTGCCGCGGCGGGTCGGGGTCCAGCGGATCGTCCTCGCTCTTGACCGCGCCGCCCGTCCGCGCGAACCGCCAGCCGGCGAAGCTCTGGGCGAGGACCCGTGGCATGCCGGCCGCCCGTGCCGCCTCGAGGAGGTGCTCGGTGCCCTCGGTCCGCAGCCGGTTCGTCGTCGCGAACCCACGCTCGAACCGGCGCAGGTCGCTGAGCCCGGACAGGGCGGTCATCTGGTGGACGATTGCGTCCGGCTTCGCGCGGGCGACCGCGTCGATGACCGCGGCGCGGTCCAGGCCGTCGACGACGACGGCTTCGCCACCGAGCGCCCGGATCGTCTCCGCCTTGGCCGGGGTGCGCGTCGTGCCGGTGACGTGATGGCCGCGTTTGACCAGGAGGGGGATGAGCGCGTGACCCGCCGCCCCGGTCGCGCCTGCGAGGAAGATGTCCATGCCCCTTCGACGGGGCACTGTGCCAGCCTGTGACAGGTGAGCTCGACCGAGGCTGTGCGGGCGCTCGCGTTCGCCGTCGCGTACCGGATGCTCGGCAGCGCGACCGAAGCCGAGGACGTCGCGCAGGAGGCCTGCTGCGGCTCCACGCGGCGGCCGGCGTCGAGAACCCCGAGGCGTTCGTCACCACGGTCGCCACGCGGCTGGCGATCGACCTCCTGCGCTGCGAGGGTCCGGCGCGAGACGTCCGTCGGCTCATAGCTGCCCGAGCCGCTCGTCGAGGACGAGGGTCTCCGGCGCGTCGAGGACGACGAGACCGTCTCGCTCGCGTTCCTGGCGCTGCTCGAGCGGCTGACGCCGGACGAGCGGGCCGTCCTCGTCCTGCGCGAGGCCTTCGACTACGCCTTCGCGGACATCGCCGGGATCCAGCACCGAGGAACTTGCCCACGATCCCGGCGACCACGAAGGCGACGCGCAGGACGAGGACGGCCCGCTCGTCCGGCGTCAGCCGCTCGAGCAGCGCCAGGAACGCGAGCGAGACGGTCTCGTCGTCCTCGACGCGCCGGACCCGTCCTCGACGAGCGGCTCGGGCAGCCATAGCACGTCTCACGCCGCTGGCCGCGCAGGAGGTCGATCGCCAGCCGCGTGGCGACCGTGTCGTGGCAAAACACCTGGGGTTCTCAGACACCGGCCGCAGCCAAGCGCGCGCCTCCTGCGCGACGTCCTCGGCTTCGGTCGCGCTGCCGACAACGCGAGACACCCGCGCGGCCTGGTCGAGCTCACCTGTCACAGGCTGGCACAGTGCCCCGCCGAAGGGGCATGGACATCTTCCTCGCAGGCGCGACCGGGCGGCGGGTCGCGCGCTCATCCCCCTCCTGGTCAAACGCGGCCATCGCGTCGCCGGGACAGCGCGCACCCCGGCCAAGGCGGAGACGATCCGGGCGCTCGGTGGCGAAGCCGTCGTCGTCGACGGCCTGGACCGCGCCGCGGTCATCAACACGGTCGCCCGCGCGAAGCCGGACGCAATGGTCCACAGATGACCGCCCTGTCAGGGCTCAGCGACCTGCGCCGGTTCGAGCGTGGGTTCGCGACGACGAACCGGCTGCGGACCGAGGGCACGACATCCTCGAGGCATGCGCGAGCAGCCGCCGTGCCACGGGTCCTCACCCAGAGCTTCGCCGGCTGGCGGCCTCGCGCGGACGGGCGGCGCGGTCAAGAGCGAGGACGATCCGCTGGACCCCGACCCGCCGCGGCAGCTGCGCACGACGCTCGCCGCGATCCGCCACCTCGAACACGCGGTCACCGGGGCTCGCGGGTGGTGCTGCGCTACGGGGAAGGCCCCGGCATCGCGCCCGGCGGTGAGCAGTGGCAGGCGAGTCCGCTCGCGGGACATTCGGCGGTGGGGGATGGCGGCGGCGTGTGGTCCTCGTCGCGCACGTGGACGACGTCGCGGGCGCCACGGTCGCCGCGCTGGAGGGCTGGACGCCGGGCGAGATCTCCAACGTCTGTGACGACGAGCCGGCGCCGGTCCGGGAGTGGTTGCCGGCGCTCCGCCGAGCTGATCGGCGCGCCGCCGCCGCGGCAGGTCCCGCGCTGGGTCGCGCGGGCGGTCGGCGCCGCGTCGTGACGATGATGTGCGGAGTCGCGCGGTGCGTCGAACGCCAAGGCCCGCGCGGCGCTGGGCTGGGCGCCGAGCACGCGACCTGGCGTGAGGGCTTCGCGGAGCTGGCGGTTGAGAGTTCCGCCACAGGCGCCAGCATTGGGCCTCGAAGGCCTCGGGCGCCGCCGAGGCCTCAGCAGCGCCGCGCGGCCGTCCTCCGACGTGCCCGTGTAGCGCAGCTCGCCGGGGCCGAGCCAGCGGGCGACACCACCCGGTAGGCGTCGGCCCGCTCGCGATTGCGCCCGAGAAGTGGCCGGGCACGGGGTGCCACGCGCGGCCGTAGCGCGGCCACCGCGCACCGCCGCCCACCGGCCGGGAACGTGAGCGTAGCGGTGGCCGTCGGCGGGGCTGACGGCATCCTCGAGCGCGATGCAGAACGCCTCGTTCTCCGCCGGATCGCCCGGCCGGCAGGCCGCAGCGCACGTAGCCGCCGGCCCGCGGCTGCCAGGCGACCGCCCTGCTCGCCGATCGCGTCGAGGGCGAGCGGGCGTCGGCGACGGCGCGGCCACGGCGTTCAAGCGGCAGCAGCCGGGAAGACGGCGCAGCGCCGGGCGGGCGGCCCGCCGGCGCGCGGCGCCGGCGCGAGGCCCGCGAGGTCCACGTGCGCCGCCACGGGCGAGATCGGCCCGCGAGATCGGACGAGCAGGGCGGCAGCTCCACCGCGCGGTAGGGCTCCCCCACCCGCCAGCGCTCGCGGGCGGCGTCGGGGTCCGCCGCCCGGCTCAGCGCGGTGGCGTTGCAGGTCGGCGAAGTCCTCGGCCGGCG
>CAWHDH010000002.1:0-12517 GCA_963828075.1 uncultured Solirubrobacterales bacterium
CGACCAGCGCCTCGTGCTCGCCTGCCAGGTGAGCCTCGGGATGGACTGCGCGGAGTTCTGCGGGCGGTTCGGGTGGTCGGCTGAGAAGTTCCGCAAGGTGGCTCAGCGAGCGCGGACGCGTTTGCGGGCCCTGGTCGCCGAATACGAGTCGGGTGAGCGCTGCCAACGGCTCGAGCCGGACCTCCTCGCGTATCTGGCAGGCGCCGGGACCGAGATCCAGGAGGAGCGGGCGGCGGAGCACGTCGCCAACTGCGTCGCGTGCGCGAGCCGGCTGCGGGCGCTCGACCGGGCCTCGCGCCAGGTGGCGGCGCTGCTGCCGGTGCCGGTGATCGCGCAGGTCGGGCTCGTGGCCAAGCTCGCGGGCGGCTTCGCGCTGGTCGGGCGCCGGCTGCTCGGGGTCATCGGACGTGGACCAACGGAGGTCGGAGCGGCGGGCGTAGCCGGCGGATCGGCGGTCGGGGCGGGCGCCGTGAAGCTCGGCGTGGCGGCGGCATGCCTGGCCGGTGCGGCCGGGGGGTACGCGATCTGCTCGAATGGGCTCGGCGTGTCCGCCGGGGGCGGCCATCATCACGCCCGGCCGAAGATCCACCGCGTCGCCCGGGTGGCAGCGGTCGCGCCGGCCGGGCCATCACGATCCCGGTCGAGCGCGGTCGGGCGGGTGTCGTCGCCGCCGAGTGGCCAGGTGCTCACCGGGGCGGCGGCATCGGCGCAGGCGCACCGCGAGTTCGGCGGCGCATCGGCCAGGGTCGCGGCGATCGCGTCTGCGCCGACCACGGGCGCACCGACGACGCTGCGATCGGCTCGCGCGGCGAGCGAGTTCAGGCCGTCCTCGTCGAGCGGCGCGACCTCGGCGGGCTCGCCTGGGTCGGGCCGGACTTCGACTCAGGCGCACGTCGAGTTCAGCGGCTTCGAGCGCTGAGCCCGCCCGGGGCCGACGGCTCGGCGGGCGTCTGGGTGGCGGTCGGCTGAGGGCCCGGTAGGCACGCCGCGGCGAGCCGCAACGCACCGGACCGGATGGCTGGCCTGGTAGTGACCTCGGGCGGGCCCGGACCGCGGGCGAGTTGGAGTGCGGCGGGTGTCCCGGGCGGGGGAGGTGGTCGGAGGGGCAAACGAGGCACACCATGACCAATCCCCATCCCGACCAAAGGTGCGCCCGTACCGGCGCTCGCGCAAGCCGCCCCCACGGCTCGCGCCTTGTATCAGCGCCGAGCCGCGCGGCCGCTGCCGGGATCGCCACGTCGCCGACGCGACGTACGGGCCGGGCGGCCGCGCACAGATCTTGGGGGGTGTCGTGGTGAGGCGCCGGCGTCCGAGCGCGGTGTACCGCGTGCTCGACGAGGAGGAGTTGCTGCACGGGACCGTGTTCATCGACGACCCGGTCACCGAGGCCGACGGCCGGGCGGGCACGGACGACGACGCGGGAACGACGGTGGGCGCGCCCCCGGCGGGCGTGGCGGCGCCGCGTGCGACGGTGGGCCTGCCGGGCGGCGGTCGCAGTCGCGTCCTGTACGCCTGTGCCGGCGCGCTGGTGCTGGCCGTGCTGGTGGCACGCGTCGCCAGCCTGCTGCTCGCCGGACCGGGCGCGTCCCGCGGTGGGCGCCAGCCTGGCCGGTCTGGTCGGGCGCCGTCCAGCGCGCGAGTCGATCGGCGAGTCCGTCCGCGGGCGGGCACTGCCGGCGGCGGGGCGGCGGGTGCGCGGCTCGTCGTGGGTTCGCCAGCAGGTGCGCTGGCCACGGGATCCAGAGCGTCGCGTGAACTCGGGAGCAGGGGAGGGGTGCCGGCGGGTCACGGGAGAGCAGTCGGCGAACTCCGGACGGCCGGCGGGCCCGCCCGCGCCGCGCGGCCGAGCCGGCCGTCGGTGTCCCGCTCGGGGCGGCCGGCCGCGCCGGCGGCGTCGCAGTCCGCAGCGAGCGGCGGTGACGTTGCGAAGGCGCGCCGGTACCGGCCGAGCGCCGCCGGAGTCGCCGAGGAATTCGGCTTCGAGCGATGAGCGAGACGGCGCGGGCCGGCGTCCGGCTCGACACACGGCCGCTCTGGCAGGTGCGGGCGTCCGCGTCGCTGACGCGATGGTTGCTCTATGCGACGGCCGCCGTCGGCATCGTCGCGACGGCCCGGTTCGCGATCGCCCCGCCCCGTCCGGCGGCGGTCCGGGTCGCGCCGGCGGTCGTCAGCGATCGCGCGGCCGAGGGCTTCGCGACCCTGTTCGCGCGGCGTTACCTGACCTGGGACGCCGCAGCGCCCGGCGGCCACGCCCAGGGGCTTGCGCCGTTCATCGGCGGGGCGAACGATCCTGACGCCGGAATGCGCGTGCCGGCACGCGGGTCTCAGCGCGTCGGCTGGGCCGAGGTGGTGCAGGCCCGGACCGTCGCGGTCGGCGAGCACGTCTACACCGTCGCGGCGGATACGGGCGGGCCGGCGCCGCTCTACCTGTCGGTCGACGTCGTTCGCGACGCCGCCGGGTCGCTGCGCCTCGGGCGCTTTCCGGCCCTGATCGGGTCGCCGGAGATCGCGCCGTCGGCGGCGCTCGACGGCGGCGGTGGACGCGCGGTGACCGACGCGAGCGCGTCGACGGTGGTGAACCGGGCGCTGCGCAACTACCTGGCCGCCTCGGCCCAGAACCTGGCCGCGGACCTCGCGTCGGGCACGGTCGTGGCGACGCCGACCAGGCGGCTCGCGCTCGACCGCGTGGACCAGTTGCGCGTCGGGCCGGACGGCGGCGTGCTCGCCACCATCGACGCCAGCGACGAGGTCGGCGTCGACTACACGCTGACCTATGAGGTCGACCTTCTTCGCAGCGGCGGCCGTTGGCTGGTCGACGCGATCCAAACAGACCCCAGAAACTAGGAGGGAGCGTCAGCGTGGTCGGTCGAGAACGGAGGTTCCTGCGGTGGGTGCGCGTGGTCGTCGTCGGCGGTGCACTCGTGCTCGCCGCCTCGCCAGCGGCGATGGCGGCGACGGCGACGCCCGGATCCGTGGCTGGCGGCCAGGTCTCGAGTCAGGGCACCGGCTCCCTCGAGTCGGCGGCCAGTCGGGCCGGCGACACCGGACGCAAGGTCGCGGTCAGCCTGATCGGCTTGGCGCTTGCGGTCGCGGCAATCGTGCTGGCCTTCAAGCGTGACTTCAAGGAGGCGGTCGGCGTCCTGGCGATCGGCGCGCTCGCGGTGCTGCTGGCCAGCCCCGCGGGTCTGAGCGTCCTCCAGGACACGGTCTCGACGCTGTTCGGCGGGGGTTGAAGTCGGTGGACGTCCGCTCATATCGGGCGGTGTTCGAGCTCGAGCGACGCGTCTACCGCGTCGATTCGGTGCGCCTGAACCCAGCCGGCGTCCCGGTCCGGGGACTCCTGTACGCGACCGCCGTGATGCTCGCGACGCTGGTCGCCGATCGCGTCGAACCGGTGACGCTGATCCTGGCGCCGCTGCCGTGGTACATCCGCTTCGTAGGGCTGCCGATCGCCATCGCGGCACTCGCGACAATCGTGCGCATCGAAGGTCGACCGTGCCACCTTGCGCTGTGGTCGATGCTGGCGCAGCGACTGGCGCCGACTCACACGCGCGGGCTGCGGCGGGCTCCGGCGCCAGGATCCCGCTGGCACCCCGATCCCGTCGTGTTGATCCCGGACGGCTCGGACGGGCGCCCGCGGCGGCTTCGCTACCACGGGCCGGGCGCGGTGCTCGTGTGCTGCGCGCACGAGCGAGCCGAATGGCCGGCGCCGATCCTGCGGTTGCGCCGGCGGGGGCCCCGTCTCACCTTGCACGTTCGGGCCGGCGCCCGGCCGCTCGCGCGTCCCGCCGGGCTCGAAGTCGGCGCCGGCGGCGTGCTCGAGACCAGCAGTCGACCGTTGCCATGAGCCGCGGGCGCCAGCCGCTGTCGTTCGTATACGGAAACTGCCTGCTCGGGTCAAGTGGTCCGTGGGCGCTCTTCGAGCTGGCAGTGTGCTCGTACGCCGTGCTCTCAGGCGAACGCAAACGCGAGCTGTTCGGACGCCTGCTCGCGGCGGTCGAGGCGGCCGAGGCCGACATCCAGCTGATTCGCATCGGCCGCGCCTGGGACGTCGAACGCTATGCGGACGAGCTCGATCGGAGCTACCGCGGTCCGCACCCGGCGGCCTACGCCCGCTACGTCGCCGAGCACCGTGGCGGCCTCACCGACGTCGGGCGCGCCACGGCCGCGCTGTACGTGGCGATCAGCCTCGAGGAGCCCGAGCGCGACGTCGGCGCCTACGTCTCGAACGCGCTCGAGCGGTCGCCGCGCGAGCTCCTGCGCGGAGTGCGCGAGGCGACCGCGTGGCAGGACCGGCGGATGCTCGCGGCATCGGAGCTCGAGCGGCTGCGGGTCCGGGCCGACGAGGCGCACAGCCGGATCGCCGGCTTCCTCGACGTCCGGCCGGCGCGCACCGTCGAGGCGCAGTGGCTGTTGCGCCGTGCCTTCTGCCGCGGGGCCGGCGAACCCGTGGTCGACGGACTTCGAGCGCCACGAGGCGCTGTTTGACCGTGCGGTGGTGAAAGGACACCGCTACTGGTTCGTCGCAGCGGGCCAGTGAAGCTGGGGGCAGCCTGATTCGGGAGATGCCGAGGAGGGTGGACAGCAGCCCCGACAACGACGGGACGGGCCAGCACCGTCAGATGGCCTGGGTCCGGCAAGCGAGATGAGAAGGCGTACGTGAGAAACCAGCGGCTGAAAGCTCCTCAAGACGATCCCACCAGCTCCAACCTGGCGGATTTGGGCTGGGCCGCCGCGCGCACCCGCCTCTTGGGGCGGGGAACTCTTGGGCCGGTTGATGTCGCCGGTCGGGAGGCCACGGTGAAGGTCTGCGGCGTAGTCGTGGCGATGCGGCAGGGGCATAGCTGGGCGCCTAACTCAACAAACGGTCAGCAGTGAACGTGGGAACCGTCCCGGTCGTCCCTCACCCACGCGTCTTTGGGCGTGTGGGCGGGAAGGTCCGTCGTCGGCTGATGCTGCCGGGATGGGGCGGAGGACTCGTAGTAGTCGGGGCCGGGGAAAGCCCGGCACATGGCGAAGGGGTCCAGCGGGATCGCAGCATCCAAGTGTCGCGGGGAGGTCGCTGGTGAATATCGGCGCGCCGTGGCCCGGCCTCGATGAGGCTGAGCAGCGGGTACTCGCGATGCAGAAGAAGCTGCACCGATGGGCGGCCGGTGATCCCGGCCGCGTGTTTGATGATCTGTACAACCTCGTTTGGGACCCGGCGTTCATGGTCGTGGCGTGGACGCGGGTCAGGGGCAACCGGGGCGCGAGGTCAGCTGGTGTGGACGGGATCGCTCCCGCCCGGATCGCTGACGTCGGCGCATGGCTGACGGGTCTCCAGAGCGATCTGAAGGCCCGCCGGTATCGCCCGGATCGGGTGCGGGAGCGGATGATCCCCAAGCGCAGCGGCAAGCTGCGCCGACTGGGCATCCCGACCGCTTCGGACAGGGTGGTGCAAGCCGCCCTGAAGCTGGTGCTCGAGCCCGTCTTCGAAGCGGACTTCAAGCCGTGCAGTTACGGCTTCCGCCCATGGCGACGGGCGCAGGACGCAATCGCCGAGATTCACTTCTTCGGGTCGCCCGCTCGCAACTACGAGTGGGTTTTCGAGGCGGACATCGCGGCGTGCTTCGACGAGATCGACCACAGCGCCCTGATGCACAGGGTTCGTGGCCGGATCGCCGATCGGCGTGTCCTGGGTCTGGTCAAGTTGTTCCTGGCCGCCGGGATTCTCTCGGAGGCCGGGCTGGATCGGGCCACGATCACCGGCACCCCGCAAGGCGGGATCCTCTCGCCGTTGCTGGCCAACATCGCTTTGTCGGTGTTGGACGAGCACTTCACCCGCAAGTGGGAAGCGCTCGGCCCGGCCTGGACGCGCGCGAAGCGCCGCCGCCAAGGCACCCCGGCCTATCGACTCGTTCGCTACGCGGACGACTTCGTCGTCATGGTCGCTGGTGCCCGTGCGGACGCCGACGCGCTCCGGGACGAGACGAGCACGGTCCTCTCGACGGTCGGGCTTCGCCTCTCGGTCGAGAAAACGAGGGTCTGCCACATCGACGAGGGGTTCGACTTCCTCGGGTTCCGCATCCAGCGGCGCTCCTGGAAGGGGCGAACCGGCAAACGAGCGGTCTACACCTACCCATCCAAAGAGGCCCTGGCCTCGGTGATGGGCAAGGTCCGACTGCAAACGCGCCGCGCGAAGCATCGAACATTGGCGGACCTACTGCGCGTCCTCAACGCGATTCTCAGAGGATGGTGCAACTACTTCCGCTACGGCGTGTCCAAACGCACCTTCTGCTACCTCGACCACTTCACGTGGTGGAGGATCGTCAGCTGGCTGCGCAAACGACACCTCGGCCTCAACTGGGGCACGCTCAGCCGCCGCTACCTCCCTGGATGGGAGATCAGCGACGGCCGAACCGAAATGTTCCGGCCACAAGCGGAAACGGCCCGCCGCTACCGCTACCGGGGCACCAAGATCCCCACGCCATGGGCTGAGACGGCGTGATCCCGTGGAGAGCCGGATGCGCGGAGACGTGCTCGTCCGGTTCGGAGGGCGGGCCGGGGAACCGGACCGGGTGAAAGCCCGGCACCGCGCCCCGGTCCGACCCCTACACGAGCCGCAGGCGCTCGTGTTCGAACGCAACGGCGCTGCCGTGCTCGCGCCGCTCGAAGCCGACGTGCTGCGCTGGCTCGACGGTTACGTCGAGAACCGGGGGCGCAGCCTGCGGATCGAGTCGGAGGCCGGAACGAGCTGGCAGGCCCATCTCGTCGCCGGTGCCCTGCCCGAGCGAGCCGAGTTTCCCGGCGAGCGTCTCGAGTTGATGTTCGCCCCGCCAGAGTCGCTCCCGTTCGCGGTCGATCTCAGCCTCAACGCTCGCTTCCTGCCCAACGAGCTCGCGCTGCGCCTCGTCCGGCGCCGCGTCCAGGACGCCGATCAGATCGTGCGGGCCGAAGCCGACGGCGATCAGGGCGTGACCGACCGCGGCTTCGACCGCACGCAGGAGTCGCGCGACCTGCTCTCCTACCTGCAGTCCGCAAGCCGACCTCCGCTGCTCCGCGCGACCCTGGCGATCGCCGTGGCCGCCCCGGATCAGGCCGAGCTCGAGCGTCGGGTGGAGACGTGCCGTCGTGCCTACGGCGAGGTACGCCTGCACCGGCCGGTCGGCGACCAGCTCGACCTCTTCCTCCAGCACCTGCCCGGCCAGCGGACCCGGGTGCGCGGCTACGACGACGTCCTCACCGCCGAACAGGTCGCGGCGATGATGCCACTGGCGACGCACGCCGTCGGCTCGCGCAGCGGGTTCTACCTCGGGCACACCGTCAGTGGCTCGCGCCAGCCGGTGCGGTTCAACCTGCGCGAGGGGTCTGACACCGACCGCAACGCCGCGATCCTCAGTCTCGGGGCGCTCGGGTCAGGCAAGACGACGCTCGATCAGAAGCTCCTCTATGAGGGCTTCCTCCTCGGCGCTCGGATCATCGACTGCGACCCGAAGGGCGATCACCGCCTGCACGCGCTAGACGATGTCGCCGGCCATGTCGAGACGATCGCGCTTCGGCCCGAGCGCGCCCTGCGTGGCGTCCTCGATCCGCTGCGGGTGGCGCCAGCGCACATGCGTCAGGACGCCACCGTGTCCTTTCTGTGCGACCTGCTGCCGGCGCGGTCCGAGGCAGCGTGGGAGACGGCGGTGGTCAAGGCCGTCGACGGCGTGATTCGCCGGGCGGCCCAGCCGACGTGCTTCGAGGTGGTACGGGCGCTCTCGGCCGGCGACGAGGTCGACCGACAAGTGGCAAAGACCCTCGCCGTCTACGCTCAGGCCGGCTTGACGCAGCTCGGCTTCGCGGATCCCGACGTACGCGTCGCCCCCGCCGGCGAGGTCCAGGTGACCTACATCCCGATTCGCGACCTGCCCGGCCCGCAGGCCGGCACGGCCCGCAGCGAATACTCGACCGCCGAGCGTGTCGGCGAGCAGATCGTCCGGCTAATCGCGATGTTCGCGATGCAGCTGATGTCGGCCGAGCGCCACCGCCTCAAGCTGTTCAGCTTCGACGAAGGCTGGCGGCTGCTCGGCGATCCGGTCGGTCGCATGCTGCTCGCGTCGCTGCAGCGGATGGGCCGGTCCGAGCTGGCCGTGCCGATCATCTCGACCCAACTCGTCGGCGACACCCTGCTCGACGGCCGCGAGTCGCTGGAGAACCTGATCGGCGCGACGTTCGTCTTCGGCCTGCGCAGCGAGGCAGAGGCTGCCCGTGCGCTCAAGCTGCTGGACCTCGACGCCGACGACGAGCGGCTCCGGCGCCGGCTGCTCGAGTTCGACGCCGGGCGCTGCCTGATGCGCGACCATCGCGGCCGCGTCGAGGCCGTCCAGGTCGACGTCGTCGCCGGGTGGCTGCTGCGGGCGCTCTCGACGACACCGCGCCGCGACACCGATGCGTCCGCCCCGTGACCGGCGAGCCGCCGCCGCCGTCGCGGTGCTGGTGGCGCTCTTCCCGGCGAACGCCGCCGGCGCCCCGGTGCCGCCGACCCGGGCTCAGTACGGCGGCTCGAAGCCGCCGGCCGAGGCGCGCCCGAGCCGAGCGACACCGGCCGTCCCCGGGGGGACGCCGAAAGGCGCCGGGCCGAGCGCGGCGCCGCCGGCCATCCCGGCCGGAACGGCAACGCCCGGAGCGGCGGCCGCACCGGCGCTCGGCCCGGATCCGGCGGCCGAGAGCACGTCGCTGAGCGGCCCGGGACCGCTCGTCGCGAATGGTCTCGGCAGTCCGACCTGCCGGCGCGCCGGCGAGCTCTCCGCTGCTGCTCGGGCGGACTGCGCGGCGTCTGGGGTTGCCGTGGCGCCGGCGCCCCTCGAGAACTACCAGTTCGACGTTCACATCGATGTTGGCATTTGGAACGGACGCACCGAGTCGGTGATTCAGGATGTGCTGTTGAAGCCGGTCTGGATGGCGGTCGTCTGGCTGACCGATGTGGCGGTCGTCGCGCTCGAGTGGTGCTTCTCGCTCGACCTGCTCGGGTCCGGAGCGCTCGGACCGGTCACCCGCGGGCTCCAGTCGATGCGCGACGCCCTGACCACCCCCTGGCTAGCCCCGGCGCTGGCGATCGCCGCTGTTGCCCTCGTCTACAACGGCATCGTCCGCCGCCGCGTCGTCGACACGATCGGTCAGTTCGCGCTGCTGATGGCGATGATGATCGGCGGTCTCTGGGTGATGACCGACCCCGCCGGCACGGTCGGCGAGGCCAGCCAACTCGTCAACGAGGCCAGCCTCGGCGTACTCGGCGCGGCGACCTCGGCCGACCCCGGCCACGCGTTTCGGAGTCTCGACGACGGGCTGCGCCCACTGTTCGACGCCGCCGTCTCCGGTCCGTGGTGCTACCTCGAGTTCGGCGACGTCGCCTGGTGCCGCGATCGGACCCGCCTGGATCCACGTCTCGTCGCCACCGCCCGCCAGATCGTCGCCGTCGATCGCACCGCCGCCACGAGCCCATCCCAACGCCGCCAGGTGCGCGCGGAGGCCGACCTGATCGCCGCGGCCCAGACCAACGGCCAGCTGTTCCTGGCACTGCCGGCGAACGGGCCCCGCCGCAACTCGATCAACGCCGATCCGACCGATCCATCGCTTCTGCACACCCTCTGCGGGGGCGACGACACCACGGCGTGCCCGGCTGACACGGGTCCGCAGGCCGAGTTCCGCACGCGGGCCGGAACCGCCGCCAGGACCGGCGGCCTGCTGCTGATCGTGGCCGGCTGCGCCGGCATGTTCGCCCTCGTCGGATTCATCTCCCTGCGATTGCTCGGCGCCGCCCTGCTGGCCCTGGTCTACCTCCTGCTCGCGCCAGTCGCCGTTCTCGCTCCGGCGCTCGGAGACGCCGGGCGCGACGCGTTCCGGCGCTGGGCCTTGCGACTGCTCGGCGCCGTCCTGGCCAAGCTCATCTACTCCGTCTTCCTCGGCGTCGCCTTGCTCATGACGCGCACCCTTGCCGGTCTCGACGGGCTCGGCTGGTGGACCCAGTGGCTCCTCATCGCCGCCTTCTGGTGGCTTGCCTTCAACCATCGCCATCGCCTGCTGGAGACCGTGATCCATGAGCGCGCCGAGTCGGGCCGGCACGCATCGCTCGCGAGCAAGCTGTTCGCGACCCGCCAGGCGATGAAGCTTGCCGAGGGGCCGTCCAAGCGGCTCCGGGCCACGGCTAAGCGCACCAGCGAGCGATTTCGGCATTTCCCCGAGCGCGTGCTCGGCCCAGTCCGCCGCCGGGCAAACGAACAGCGCGGCGAAGTCCTCGCCGAGCAGGTCGCCCGTACGCTGGAGCGTGACCACGCCGCCGCGGTCGCGACCGTCGCACACGCGCCACAGCGTGAACTCGAACTGGCGGACCTGCGCGCCCGGCGTGACCGTATCGGCCGCGCTCAGCGCGATCCGGGCGTCGTTGCTGATCCCCGACAGGCCCTTGGGCTCCAGCGCCGCCGGCGCGACCTCGACGCGAAAATCGAGGCCGGCGAGCGAGCCCTCGCCGAGGCCCGGGCGGCCGCGTCTGCCGGCGAGGACCGCCGCCGGGCGACCGGAGTCGTTCACGATGCGCAGCAGCGCGCCCGCCGGGCCGAGCAGCTCGACCGCGAAGCAGAGATCCGGCCGCGCCTCGCCGGCCGCAAGGATCGCCGCGTCGGTCGCCGCGACTACGCGAACCTCGCCGTCCTGATCGGGCCGGGACGGGCGGAGTACGAACGCCTGTCGGAGCCCGAGCGCCTGCGGGCGCAACTCGCGATCGACCGCGAGCTCGAGACTCGCCGCGAACTCAAGAAGAAGATCGCGGCCAAGCCCGACCGGCGCCCCGCACCGCGCGGTCGGCCGCAACCGCCCGGGGGCAGCGATCCCCGACCGCCCCGCCGTCCGGTCAGCAGCCGCGAGCGCCAGTTCGACCGGCGACCGTCCCATCGGGACGCCGACTACCACGACGCCGACTACGACCGCGGGCCAGAGCGCCGCCCGCGCAGCAGTCGATGAGCCGTCGCCTCCACCCGGCAGCGCTGGCCGTCGGTCTCGGCTGCGGACTCGTCGCCCTGACCGTGCTCGTGACCGCCGCCCTGCTCGGAGCCACCGGCCAGGCCGCAGACCTCGGCTGCACCGCGCCGTCCGCGCCCGACGCCGCCCCGCCGACGGTCGCCGCCGTGGCGCAGATTCCGGCCCGGCTGATCGCGATCTACCAGCAGGCGGCGGCTGGCTATGGCCTGGGCGGACCGGGTTGGGCCTGGCTCGCCGCGGTCAACCGGGTCGAGACCGACTTCGGCCGTGATCTGGCGACGTCGCCCGCCGGCGCCATCGGCTGGATGCAGTTCGAGCCGGCGACATGGGCCGCGTTCGGGGTCGACGGCGATGGCGACGGGCGCAAGGACCCCTACGCTCCGGCGGACGCGATCCCGGCCGCCGCCCGCTATCTCGCCGCGCTCGGCGCTCCGTCCGACTGGCAGACGGCGATCCGCGCCTACAACGGCGGCCCCGCCAACGCCCGGGCCCCGGTCACGCTCGCCTACTGGCGCAGCGTCTCCGGCGACGCGATCGCCTACCTCGCCGGTTCGGCAGCACCAGCGCCGGCGCCGACCGATGGATGCCAACCGTGCGTTCCGCCCGATCCGGCGGCGCCTCCCGATCCGCTCGTCGCCGGCGAACCTGCGGTCGCGACAGACGCCCTCCCGCCGTCCGCGTGCGCCGATGGGGGCGCCGTGCCCCTCGCCCCGGGCGACCGCGCCCAGATCCAGACCGACGGCCGCGCCGTGCCTCCGGACACCGCCCCGCCCGCAGTTCGCGCCATGATCGCCGCCGGCAACCAGTTGATCGGCAAGCCGTACGTCTACGGCGGAGGCCACGCCGACTGGACGCCGGCCGCCGGCTACGACTGCTCGAGCAGCGTCAGCTGGGCCCTCCACGGCGCTGGGCTGCTCGTCCTGCCCGAGGACTCGACGACGCTCGAGGGCTTCGGCGACCCCGGCGCCGGTCTCTGGGTCACCGTCTTCGCCAATCCCGATCACGCGTTCGTCGAACTCGCCGGGATTCGCCTCGACACGAGCCCCCAGCCGGGCGACGGCCGTCTGCGGCAGCTCGGTCCGCGCTGGCGCCCGGCCACCCGGTCGACCGCCGGCTTCGTCGCCCGGCACCCGGCCGGCCTGTGAGCCCGGCGGGCGGAGCCGCCATCGCCGGCATCGCTCTCGCGGTCGCCGTGGTCGCCTCGGCTGGTCCTGGTGGTCACGCCATGACCCCGCCGCCGCGACCCCCGGTGGTGATCGTCGGCGCCGCCCCCGCCGCCACCTCGCCGCCGCGGGTCGGCCCACTCGCCACCAGCCGCGCCTTCATCGCCGCCTACGAGGCGTTCATCTACGGTCGTCTTGACCCGGCTCGCGTGCCGGCGGTCAGCCCATCCGTTCGCCGTCAACTCGCCGTCCAGCGGCCGGATCCGCCGGCCGCCGTCCTCGCGGCCGCAGACCCGCGCCTGCGCAGCCTGACCCTCGCCCGCGGCGGCGGCGCTACCCGAGCCCGAGCCGTCGTCGCC
>CAWHDH010000003.1:0-9765 GCA_963828075.1 uncultured Solirubrobacterales bacterium
CATCCAGATCGACGTCGCCCGCCGCGACGTCAGCATCAAGCGAATCGGCTGAGCGCCGCGCGTGTCGCGTCGTCCGCCGGGGCGAATTGCGTGAGCCGTAGGTCGGGATGCTCGGTCGGGATCGATTGCAGGTGGTACAGGCGCAGCGGGCCGAGCGTTCTGTGGTCGACGAGCTTCGTGCCGAGGTGGCCAGTCAGCACCTCGTGCTCGGCCCACAGCGCCCGGAACTGCTCGCTCTCGCGCTCGAGCGCGTCGATCAGGCGGGCGAAGGCAGCGTCGCCGATCCGCCGTGCGTGCTCGGCCCGGAACCGGGCGAGCGTGGCCCGGGCGGTGTTCTGCCACTGGTCGCCGCGTGGCTCCGTGCTCGTGAACAGCCACCAGAGCAGATTCGGCAGACCGTCGGGGGCGGCCGACGGCACCCCGAGCAGGCCGGTGGCCGCCCGGTTCCACGCGAGCACGTCGGTACGCGGGCCGAGCAGGTAGGCCGGCTGGGGCGCGAGCGCGTCGACGAGCGCGCGCAGCTCGGGCGGCGCCTCGTGTGCGTAACCCGGGGACGGCAGCGGCAGCTCGAGGCGGGCAAGATGGAAGAGGTGGGCGCGCTCCGCCGTGTCGAGCTCGAGCACGCGGGCGACGGCATCGAGCACCTGCACGGACGGCTTGATGTCGCGGCCCTGCTCGAGCCAGGTGTACCAAGACAGCCCGACGCCGGCGAGCTGGGCGACCTCCTCGCGGCGCAGGCCCGGCGTCCGGCGGCGGCCGTTCGGCTCGATGCCCACCCGCTCGGGAGCCACCTGCCCGCGCCGCTGCCGCAGGAAGTCCGCGAGCTCGGCGCGCCGCGCGCCTGAAGTGGTGGTAGGAGTCCCACGATCGATTGCCCTCTTGACCGGCGGTCGAGCGTAGCGCAGGCTTCCCGCATGACAACCAACCAGACCGCCAACCTCGGTGCCCACGCCGTCAACCGCATCGGCTTCGGCGCGATGCAGCTCGCCGGCCCCGGCGTGTTCGGGCCGCCGCGCGACCCCGACGCCGCCCGGGCCGTCCTGCGCCGTGCGATCGAGCTCGGCGTCGACCACATCGACACCTCCCAGTACTACGGCCCGAACGTCGTCAACCAGTTGATCCGTGAAGCGCTCGCGCCGTACCCGGCCGGCCTGCGGATCGTCTCGAAGGTCGGCGGCAAACGCGACGACGCCGGCGCCTGGCTGCCGGCCCAGCGCCCAGACGAGCTGCGGGCCGGCGTCGAGGAGAACCTCGCGACGCTCGGGGTCGAGTCGCTCGCCGTGGTCAACCTCCGGCTGATGGAAGCCGAGCCCAACGGCGCCCGGGCGCGCGTCGGGCTCGCCGAGCAGCTGGGCACCATGGAGGACCTGCGGCGCGAGGGCAAGATCGAAGCGATCGGGCTCAGTAACGCCGGCCGGGCGACGGTGGAGGAGGCGCTCGAGCTCGTCGACCTCGCCTGCGTCCAGAACGCGTTCAGCATCGTGCAGCGCGGCGCGGGCGACGTCTTGACCCTGTGCGCCGCACGCGGCATCGCGTTCGTTCCGTTCTTTCCTCTGGGGTCGGCGTTCACGGGCGGCCCGGCGGCGATCGCGGCGGACCCGCGGGTCAGCCAGATCGCCTCCAAGCACGGGATGAGCGCCTCTCAGGTGGCGCTGTCGTGGCTGCTACATCGCGACCCGCACGTCCTGTTGATCCCCGGCACGTCATCGGTCGGCCACCTCGAGGAGAACCTGGGCGCCGGCGATGTGGCCCTCGACGAAGCGGACATGGCCACGCTCGAACACGTGCGCCAGGCCGGCGACCCGCTCGGGCCGGCGCACGACTGACCAGGCAAACGCGGGGTCGCGACGCCCGACCGCAGGATGGGCCCTCGCTCAGAAGAGCCGGGTGACCGCCTCGCTTCCCGGCAGGACGCGTGCCTCGAGATCGAGCAGCGCCCGCTTGCGCTCGAGACCTCCGGCGTAGCCGGTGAGGCTGCCGTTCCTGCCGACGACGCGGTGGCAGGGAAGCACCAGACTCAGCGGGTTGGCGCCCACCGCCCGACCGACGGCCCGCGCCAGCTGCGGATCTCCCAGCTCGCGCGCCAGGTCGCCGTAGGTCGTCGTCTGCCCGTACGGGATCTGCTCGAGCAGGTCCCAGACCCGTCGCTGGAACGGCTCCCCGCCGCGGGACGTCTCCAGCTCGAACGCCGTACGGTCACCGGCGAGGTACTCCGCCAGCTGCTGCTCCGCCGCTTCGAATCCGCGGGCCGACCGGGGGCCGAACGCCGCTCGGTCGGGCCTTGTCCAGTGGCCCGGGTAGTACACCCCGATGAGGGCTCGCGCGTCTGCGACGAGCGTCAGCTCGCCCAGGGGCGTGTCGATCGTGGTATGGGTCGTGGTCATGTGCCGTCCTCTCGCGTCGCGTGCTCTCCCTGTGAGACGCCGCGACCGGGCGGTGCGTGAGATGCGCCGCGCGACGTCGGCGCCATCGGCAATCACCGACCGGCACCGACGAAGGCGCCCAGGTCGGCGAACGCGGCGGCCGACCCAGACGGCGAGATCAGCCGACGTCGAACCGGTCGAGGTCCATGACCTTGACCCACGCGGCAACGAAGTCGTGCACGAACTTCTCCTGCGCGTCATCGCTCGCGTACACCTCCGCGACCGCCCGCAGCTCGGAGTTCGACCCGAACACGAGGTCGACACGGCTGCCGGTCCACTTGAGCTCGCCGGTGGCAGCATCGCGACCCTCGAACATCTCGTCGGGCGTCGCCGTCCACTCGGTGCCGAGGTCGAGCAGGTTGACGAAGAAATCGTTGGTCAGCGACCCGGGCGTCTGGGTCAGGACCCCCACCGGGGACTGCTTGGCGTTCGCGCCGAGCACGCGCAGGCCGCCGACCAGGACGGTCATCTCTGGGGCGCTCAGGGTGAGCAGGTTCGCGCGGTCGAGCAGGAGGTACTCGGCCGGCAGCCGATGCCCCGGCCGCAGGTAGTTGCGGAATCCGTCGGCGGTCGGCTCGAGCGCGGCGAAGGACTCCGCGTCGGTCTGCTCGGGCGACGCGTCCGCGCGACCCGGCGTGACTGGGACCTCGACGTCGACGCCCGCGTTCTTCGCCGCCTGTTCGATCGCGGCGCAGCCGCCGAGCACGATCAGGTCGGCGAGCGAGACCTGCCTGCCCCCGGTCTGGTTGAAGGTATCCGCAATCCCCTGGAGGGTGCCCAGCACCGTCTTCAGCTGAGCCGGGTCGTTGACCTCCCAGCCGTTCTGCGGCTCGAGGCGGATCCGCGCTCCGTTGGCGCCGCCGCGCTTGTCGCTGCCGCGGAACGTCGAAGCCGACGCCCAGGCGGTCGCGACGAGCTGGGAGACCGAGAGCCCCGAAGCGAGGATCTGACCCTTGAGGGCGGCGATGTCCTGCGCCCCGATCAGCTCGTGCATCACCTCGGGGAGGGGGTCCTGCCAGAGCAGCGCCTCGGTCGGGACCTCCGGGCCGAGGTAGCGGGCGATCGGCCCCATGTCCCGGTGCGTCAGCTTGAACCAGGCCCGGGCGAAGGCGTCCGCGAGTTCGTCGGGGTGCTCGGCGAAGCGGCGCGAGATCGGCTCGTATATGGGGTCGAACCGGAGCGCGAGGTCGGTCGTAAGCATCGTCGGGGCGTGCGTCAGCGTTGCGACGTGGGCGTCGGGCACGCTGCCCGACCCGGCGCCGTTCTTCGGCTTCCACTGGTTCGCGCCGGCCGGGCTCTTGGTCAGCTCCCACTCGTTGCCGAACAGGGTCGCGAAGAAGCTGCTGTCCCAGGCCGTCGGCGTGTTCGTCCAGGCTCCCTCGAGACCACTGGTGATCGCGTCCGGGCCCTTGCCGGTACGGAACGTGTTCCTCCAGCCGAGGCCCTGCTGCTCGAGCGGCGCACCCTCGGGCTCGGGACCGACGTACTGGTCGGGGTCAGCCGCGCCGTGGGTCTTGCCGAACGTGTGCCCACCGGCGATGAGGGCGACCGTCTCCTCGTCGTTCATCGCCATGCGGCGGAACGTCTCGCGAATGTCGACGGCTGCGGCAAGCGGGTCAGGGTTGCCGTTCGGCCCTTCCGGGTTGACGTAGATCAAGCCCATCTGAACCGCGCCGAGCGGCTCCTCGAGCTGCCGGTCACCGGTGTAGCGCTCGTCGTCGAGCCACGTCGTCTCGGGGCCCCAGTAGACGTCCTCGTCGGGCTCCCAGACGTCCTCCCGCCCGCCGGCGAAGCCGAACGTCGCGAAGCCCATCGACTCGAGCGCGACGTTCCCGGCGAGGACGATCAGGTCCGCCCACGAGAGCCTCTGGCCGTACTTCTTCTTCACCGGCCACAGCAGCCGGCGAGCCTTGTCGAGGTTCCCGTTGTCGGGCCAGCTGTTGAGCGGGGCGAAGCGCTGCTGTCCGGCCCCGGCCCCGCCCCGGCCGTCGCTGATGCGGTACGTGCCGGCGCTGTGCCAGGCCATCCGGATCATGAACGGGCCGTAGTGGCCGTAGTCCGCCGGCCACCAGTCCTGCGAGGTCGTCAAGACGTCGTCGATGTCCCGCTTGACCTCGGCAAGGTCGAGTGACTCGAACGCCTCGGCGTAGTTGAACTCCTCACCGAGCGGGTTGCCCACGGCGGGGTTCTTGGCGAGGATCTTCAGGTTGAGCCGGTCCGGCCACCAGCCTCGGTTCCCGCCGCCCTGGGTCGGGTGCGGGGCCCGCTCGTGCGCGACCGGGCAGCCGCCCGCGCTCTCTTCGTTCATCTCTCCAACAACGGCGTCAGGACTATCGGACACGGGGAAGCCTTTCCGGATCAGAGCGTGTACTTAGGGGTGCGGTCGAGCATTCGGGGCACAAGCCCCAGTAGATGACCTCGGCCTCGTCGAGCGCGTAGCCGTGGTGGTCGGCCACGGTCATGCAGGGTGCGGTGCCAACGGCGCAATCGACGTCGACAATCGCACCGCACGACCGGCACACGAGGTGGTGATGGTTGTCGCCGACGCGCGACTCGTAGCGCGCCACGGAGCCCGGCGGGTGGATGCGCCGCACGAGGCCGGCGGCAGTCAGCGCTCGCAGCACGTCGTAGACGGCCTGCAGCGACACCTCACCAAGATCCGCGCGCGCGACGCCGATGATCGAGCTCGTGTCGGCGTGCGGGTGGTCGTGCACCGCGGCCAGCACCGCCAGCCGAGGACGCGTGACGCGCAGGCGAGCCCCGCGCAACATGCGCTCAAGTTCAGCGGTCGCCGGCACCCCCGGAGTGTGCCACAGATTCTGGAATCGGTCCAAACTAGGCGTGCTCACCTCCGGGGACTGCGGGCAATCAGCGCCGGTCATCGCTCCCGGTGGCGTGGCGGCCGGACGCCGAACGCGTGCCGGGCGAGGCGCGCCTGGCCGGGTGCCAGCAGCCCGTCGATCCGCTCGAGCAGCTCGCGATCGCCGCGCGCGATACGGGCATGTTGACGCTCGTGTTCCTCCCACGATCCGACCAGGAACATCTCCGTGAACCGGTCCAGAGCCTCGGCGTCGCGGTGCAGATGCCAGCGCTGCGCGCCGGTGCGCCGTCGCAGCCGCCGTAGCTCGGCGGCCAGATCGAGGAACGCGTCGGCCTGGTCGGGCGCGAGCGGATAGTCGACGCTCACAAGCACCGGCCCGTCCAGCGGCTCGCCGTCGAGCTGTGGGAGCGGCATCGGCTCGGCCATCAGATCGTCGGAGGGCACCTGGGCGGGTAGGGCGAGCGGCCAGGTCGCGACCGCGGAGACGACCAGCCCGCCGCCGATGACCAGGAACGCCGTCGCCACCGAGGTCGCCTGGGCCAGCGCGCCGAGGCACAGCGCCCCGATCGCGTTGGCGCCCTGAAACGCGACCAGGTAGTAGGAGAAGCTGCGGGCCTTGACCCAGGCCGGAAGCTGGCCCTGGTAGGCGGCTCCGAGCAGCCCGAGGCCGGTGATCCAGGCCGCGCCCGCGGCGATCAGCGCGACTGCGGCCAGGCCCACGCTGTGGCTGACCGCGAGCAGTGCCGCAGCGGCCGCCACCACGAGGCACGCCAGGGCATAGATCGGGCGCGGACCGAGCCGCTTGCGCAGGGCCGGGCCGAAGGTGGCCGCCGCCAGCGCACCGACCCCGACGCAGCCCAGCAGCAAGCCGTAGCCGCTGGACCCGAGCCCGAGCCGCCGCTGGGCGATGAGCGGCAGCAGCGCCCAGATCGCTCCGGCGAGGAACACGAACGCGATCGAGCGGGCGATCAGCGCCAGCAGGACCGGTGAGTTGCCGACAAACCGCCCGCTGACCCGGACCGCGGCCACGACGTGCTCGCGCGGGAGCGTCCGCCGGCGGGCGGGCACGGCCGTCACCAGGACCGCCGCGAGCACGGCGACGAACGACGCGGCGTTGACCAGGAAGACCAGCGCCGCGCTCGTCGCGGCGAGCAGCAGCCCGCCGATCGCCGGCCCAATCGCGCGCGCGAGGTTCTGGTTGACCGACCCCAGGGCGATCGCCTGCGGCCGATCGTCGACCGGGACGAGCTCGGGCTGCAGCGTCTGCCACGTCGGCGCGCTCAGCGCCCCGCCGATCCCGATCATGAACAGCAGCCCGAGCAGCACTCCGGCGGTGAGCCACCCGGCCGCCGATGCCACGGCGAGCGCGACCGCGGCGATCAGCATCAGCGCCTGCGACACGACGATCAGACGCCGCCGGTCCAGCAGGTCACCCAGCGCGCCGGCCGGCACGGCGAGCAGCAGCACGGGCAGGCTCGACGCGGCCACGGTCGCGCTCAGCAGGAACGCCGAACTCGTCAGACCGGTCATCACCCACTGCGCGGCGACGGTCTGCATCCACGAGCCGACGTTGCTGGTGAACTGCGCCGACCACAGGCGCCGGTACGCCGCGTAGCGCAACGGCGACCAGCCGCCGCCTCCCGCGGCGGGACGATCCAAACCGAAGCCAGGACGCTGGGTCGACGTCAACCCAGCCTCCCTGGCGCTCGCGGTCGGGATCGGCGGCAACTCACCTTCGAGAGCGTGCCCGGTGAGGGCAGCACGTCCGCGCTGGAAGTCAGCAGGCCGGCGGGCCGACACAGCCGGCGAGACAGTCGTCGCGCACGCCGAAGCTTCCGGGGTGTCACAAGCCCCGGCGGCGTCCGTCGAGCCCGTGGCTACTGGAGAGGCTCGGCATCGGGTCAGGCGTCGAAGGTGACCGTGTCGTCGATCGTCGCCTCGGGCGTCCCGGCGTGGAGATCGACCTCCGTGTCGCAGGTTGGGCATCGCCAACACACCTCGAGCGGGGTCCCACAGGTGACGTGGCGGAGTCTGACGTCGGCTTCGTCGCCCGCTCGTTGCGCACCCCAGGCGGAAAGCGCGGCGAGCGCGGTCGTCAATCCGCGGCCGTCGGCGGTCAACGAGTAGCGCATGCGCGGCGGCCGGCGGGTGTAGGGCTCGGCGATGACGAGCTGTGCGGCCTCGAGCCCCCCGAGGCGCTGGGCCAGGACGTTGGTCGAGATCCCCGGGATCCGATCGAGCAGCTCGCCGTAGCGCCGGTCGCCGTCGAGGAGCGCTCCGAGCACGAGCAGGGACCAGCGGTCGCCGACCAGGCGCGCGGCCCGATCCAGGGCCTCCAGGGGCACAAGCGACGTCACTCTCCAAGCTTACGGGTCCGATGGTCTATAGTCACTTGCAAGCTACAAGTCAGGGGTTCACGTGTCCATTTCCACCATTGCGACGATCGCCAGCCAGGTCGGCCCGGCCGTCGTCGGTCTGCGCTCCGGGTCGCGCGGCGGGTCGGGCGTGATCGTCGCGCCGGGCGTCGCGGTCACGCTCGCCCGCAACATTCGCCAGGACGAGTTGACCGTCCGTGTCGGCGAGTCCGATCGCGTAGCCCGTGTCACTGGCCTCGATCCGACCGTCGACCTCGCAGTTCTCACGCTCGAGGGCCCCGACCTCCCCGAGCCGATCGCGTGGGCGATCGGTGGGGACGTCACGATCGGGTCAGAGGTCTACGCCCTCGCCAATCCCGCCGGTCGCGGTCTGCGCGTCACCCCCGGCACCGTCTCGAGCGCGCCGAGCGGCCTGCGCGGACCGTCGGGGCGGTTGATCGAGGGCGTGATCGAGCACACCGCCCCGCTACCGCGAGGATCGGCCGGTGGACCGCTCGTCGATGCGGACGGGCGGATTCTGGGGCTCAACGCGATCCGCCAGGACGGGGGCCTGATCGTCGCCTGGCCCGCCGCGGCCCTGCGTGACCGCGCCGCGACGCTGGCGTCCGGGCGCGCCACCGCTCCGCCGCGACTCGGTGTCGCGCTCATCGCCGCCCGTCAAGCGCGCCGGTTGCGCGCCGCGGTCGGCCTGGAGCCGATCGACGGCCTGCTGGTCCAGGCCGTCGAGCCAGGCAGTCCCGCCGATCGCGCGGGAATCGCCCGCGGCGACGTGATCGTCGCGATCGACGAGACGGCGGTGAACGACTCCGACCGGCTCTACGCCGCGCTCGACGCCGCGACCGACAGCGATCTCGCACTGAAGATCGTCCGCGGCAGCCAGGAACTGGTTCTCACCGCCCGGCTCGGAGACGAGTCATGAGCGCGACGTCGACCGCCGATCGGCCCCCGACCGAGCAGGAGGCACTCGACGCGTACAGCATGACCGTGTCGGGCGTCGCCGAGCAGGTGGCCCCGTCGGTCGCGAACCTGCGGGTGCTCGGACGCCGCCGCAACGGAGCCGAGGCTCCGGCCGGCGCCGGCAGCGGCATCGTGCTCAGTCCCGACGGCTTCCTGCTCACCTCGGCACACGTCATCGCGGGTCGCCGAGGACAGGGCACCCGCAAGGGCATCGCGTCGTTCGTCGACGGCAGCGAAGTGCGCTTCGAGACCGTCGGCAGCGACCCACTGACCGACCTTGCGGTGCTGCGCACCGAGCACGGCGGCCTGCAGCCCGCTGCGCTCGGAGACGCTGAGACGCTACGCGTCGGCCAGCTC
Organism: uncultured Solirubrobacterales bacterium; assembly: GCA_963828075.1. Taxonomy (GTDB): domain Bacteria; phylum Actinomycetota; class Thermoleophilia; order Solirubrobacterales; family Solirubrobacteraceae; genus JACCYI01. Next base: position 8,934 of record CAWHDH010000003.1, read on the forward strand.
GTCGTCGCGATCGGCAACCCGCACGGATTCGCGGGCTCGGTCACCGCCGGCGTCGTCTCCGCGCTGGGACGATCGCTGCCCGCCCGCGAGGGAGAGACGGTCCGCACCATCGACAACGTCATCCAGACCGACGCCGCCCTGAACCCGGGCAACTCCGGGGGAGCGCTGGTCACCAGCGCAGGCAAGGTCGTCGGGGTCAACACCGCCGTCGCCGGGCTCGGCCTCGGCCTCGCCGTACCTATCAACCACGCGACTCGTCGTGTCATCGGAGCGCTCATCACCGACGGCCGCGTCCGCCGCGGATACCTCGGGATCGCCGGGGCGCCGCGGCCCATCCCACCCGCCCACCGCGAGCGCTACACCGCGGGCGACGCCGTCGAGATCAGCCAGGTCGTTCCCGAGAGCGCCGCCGACCAGGGCGGCCTGCGACCCGGTGACCTGATCGTCGAGCTCGACGGTCGGCGCCTCTTCGGAGTTGCCGACCTCCAGGCCGCATTGGAGACCGATGCATCGGCAGCCGGATCGTGGTCACCGTGCTGCGCGCCGGACTCGAGCGCAAACTCATCGTCGTGCCGACCGAGCTTCCGCGGTCGCCGGCGCCCGGCAGGAATCCGTCGCGAGATCCGCGAGCCGAGGAGCGATGTTCTGGGCATTTGGCGACCAGAGTGCGACCGCGGCGCCGGACTTGGGCTGAGTTCGAGAGTCCGCGGGAATCGCGGCGGCTTTGATGCCGCGAATACCGGCCGGGCATGGCGGCGGAAGCTTGGCTGTGATGCGTCCCACGATCACACGGCGGCCGCATTTTTCGCGTTGACGGGTTCCGTGGCGCTGA
>CAWHDH010000004.1:0-7121 GCA_963828075.1 uncultured Solirubrobacterales bacterium
GGTAAGCAGTGGCCGCTTCGCGGCGGTAAGCAGTGGCCGCTTCGCGGCGGTAAGCAACACTGCCGCTGCCGCGGCGGAAGCAGCACCCGAGCCATCTACTGACCTTCTGTCAGCCGAAGGTCAGTCCGTACTTGTCGATGATCGGTTTGGTCGCCTGCATGTCACCTTCACATCCATACGGCTCGATCACCGGTCCGAGGTCCAGATCGCCCGTGGCGGTGTCGATAATCCGAAAGGCCTCCTCGAGCCCGCCCGGACTAATCATCTCCAACACTCTCGCTGGCTGGTCCGCAGCATTCCAGAACGTGTGCCACTCGCCTCTCGGCTTGAAGACCAAGTCCCCGACCGTCGCCTCATGCTCCTCCCCGGCAGCGTGGTACCAGACCCGACCCTCGAGGATGTAGCTGAACTCGTCCTCCTTCGTGTGTCGGTGCATCGGCGCAGCGATCGAATGCGGTGCGAGCAGATGCTCGACTACCGCGAACCCGCCGCCCCAATCCTTCGAATCGATCAAGAACCGGTCGCGACAACCGGCCTCCGAACCGAAGATGTCGCCCTCATCAGCTTTGATCATTCGCGTCGTCATCGCATCAGCCTCCTCTAGCTCACCGCGCTGCGCCAGACCGGACGGCGGCAAATGAGAGGGACCGATTTCTACACGAGCCTGCACACCAGAAGCGGAGGTGTGACGCATCCAAGCGGGTCAATAGGCACAAATTCAACGATCAAAGTGCCCATCGCCAACGCCGGCGAGCATCGCTCGGAATCCGGACTCGTTGACGATTGCGATCCCGTAGTCGCGCGCCTTCTTGGCCTTGCCGCTCAAGGAGTCAGGATCAGCGGCGACCAATAACTTCGTGCGCTTCGAGAGCCCGCCTACGACGAGCCCAGCGTGTGACGCCTCAAGCTCCAAGACTTCCCGAGGCGATGCCATTGACCCGGTAAAGCACACAGAATCACCTGGGTGGAGTGCGAACCCGTTCGTGGGCTCGCCGATGGCGCCTTCTCCCTCGGCGCGCGCGAGTGCGTCATCGACAGCCTCGACGGGAAGCCCCAGCAAGGCTGCGACTTGCGCCAGATCCTCTCGCTCAATGTTCGTGACAATGCCGTCTTGCCAAGCAACCTTTGCCATCGCGACCAGGTAGTCGTGATGGAGTACGTCAACGGCTTCCCGGTCCAGACCGAGATTTGTCGCGACCGTCAGCAACGACTCAACCTCATGGGCCGACAAGTAGCGGTCTAGCAGCGCCATCTCCAGGACGTCCAGGTACGCATCGACATGAGGCTCGCCCCCACTCGGCATACCGGAGATGATGCGGTCCAGCCACGAGGACTCCTGCTTGGCCACCGCGTCGTTACGGGCATGCAATCGACATTCCGCTTCCCTGCTCGTGAGCAGGGGCCAGGGGTACGAGCGAGACCAATCCAACGCATCCGACCATGGCGGCGGGCCGTTGACAGCGCGGATGTATCGACCAAGCAGTTCGGCGACCGCAGCCGCCTGATGTTCGCTGCTGTATCGATGCTCGAGAACGATGCCGACCTCGTCACAACAGTCGACCAATCGACGGCGACGCCGCGGTGACAGCAGGCTGAACCACTCCATGGTCGGAACCCCGATTTGCAGCGGCATGACCAAAGGGACGCCGCTGAGTCGGAGCTCTGACTCGAGAAACCCGAGCTCGAAGCTCAAGTTGTGGGCCACAAGTGTTCGCCTTCGCAGCGAAGAGAGGACGAGAGGCACGACGTCGTCGAAGATTGGAGCGTCGAGGACGTCGCGTGCGGCGATGCCATGAAAGCTTGTCTCACCCACGTCTCGCTGTGGGTTCACCAAGGTGCACCACGACTGCTCGACCTCGCCATCGTCCGAGACTAGTACGACGGCGATCTCGACAACGCGGTGGCGCATGGAGGGTTCGAGCCCCGTCGTCTGAAGGTCGACTACGGCATACCCGGTCATCAGATCCCCACAATGTTCGGTCGGCACAAGGCGCGCACCCCATGGGTTTCTGACGAGCACGCTTGCTACCGGCACGCTACGTCGGAGTCGACGGCCCCGTCCGAGAATCCGAGTGATCGACCGGGTCGGAACGTGGCCTCCGGCAGGGGCGGTAGGACGCGCCCAGGTGAGTCCGCTCACGTGTGCCATTCGACGGCTTGGATGACCGAGGTTGCCAGTCGTTGGACGGTGGGGCCAAGCCCCTGCGGCAGGTCGCCGAGCAAGGCCGCTTGGCTGAGGACCAGATCACGAATATCGGTCCAGGTGATCCAGGCGAGACTCTCGTCGCGTTGCATCTCGTAGCTACCGCGCTCGGGTCGGAACGTGAAGAAGTGCTGCTTCGAGAACTGCTGGAAGCCGGCACGTTGGTGCTTCCGCGCTCAATCTGAACACGATCGCAACCTTAGGCCGGTCCGAGCGCGTCCCAACCTTGGCGGTGGGTGAGGAACTACCGGCCACGGCAGACCGCCGCCACGCCAAGTCGCACGGTCCCACCCATCGTTGCTCCGGATAGGTTCGCCACTCCTGGCCGGTTGGCGGCCGTGGATCAGTGATCCCCGTCCGGCTCGAAGGGATTCAGGGGCAGATGAACGAGACTGAAGTTGTAGCTGTTCGGCTGCAGGCCGAGCTGTTCAGAAGGGCGCTGGAGTTGCTACCTGACCCATTGCTGCCCTTCCTGCAGAGGTTCCCGTAGAATGCCTGCCGAGACTCCTCCAGGCTCCTGGCGCAGCGGTTCCGCGATGTTGGCTTGGGCGAGTGGAGCATCACCACGGGGTGGCGCGACGGCCGTGACCGATCTCATGCCTGGCTGGAGCGTGATGGCTGGATCGTCGACATCACCGCGAACCAGTTCGTCTCGGAGGTTGAGGAGCCAGTCCTAATGCTGCGCGAGTCCAGTTGGCACCGCACGTGGAACGATCATCAGACGAGCAGCGTCGGCGTGGGCGTGAGCTACTACTCCGAGGAAAGCGGTGCGCGGGAAGACTACGTCCGCCTTTGCGCCCTCGCCGACGGGCTCAGCCGCTCGGCGTAGGAGGGTCGTCCGCCGGGGTTGGTGGCGGGATGCCGACTCCAGCCGGCGGCCAAGCCGTTCCTGCAGGAGGTGCTGAGCCCGTGGTCGGTATGGTGCGATCCTGGCCGACCCGGGCGGCGTGCACGGGGAACGTCATCGGGGTGCTGGCGACGACCTGGGACGTCTCGGCTTCGGGGCCGAGCTCAACCAGGCCCTTGGCGACGAGGGTGCGGACCACGTTGAGCGTGGCGACCGCAGCCATCGCTGCTTGCCCGTAAATCAGCACGGCAGCGACGTAGCGCTGGTTCAGGCTGGCGGCGAGCGCACCGGGGGCAGCGGTCGAGTCGGCGTGGACGAGGTCGCCGTACAGCCACCCGTGGGCCAGGTCGATGTCGGTGACCAGTGGCGCTCCGTCGACTGGCTCGCTGACGGCGAAGCCGACGATCTCCGAGCCCGTGATCCTCTCTCAGGACCGCTTCAGGACGGCGCGGGCCTGCATCGTGTCGTCGTCGTCGCGGCCGAAGGCTCCGATGGCGGCGAGGATGCGGTTGAAGTGGATGCCGTCCTGCTCCAAGAGCAGGGGCCGGACGCGGGCGGCGAGGGACTTGAACGCCTCCTCGGGCGGCAGGTCTAGGCGCATCTCGCCGCCATCTTCGCCGATGTCGAGGCGGGCTGAGCCGTGGACACGGGCGATGAACTGGGCGGTGTCGGCGAGCAGGGAGTGAGCCTCGATGCGACGGGCGCGGCGCACGAACGCTTCAAGGGTGCCGTGGTACCCGTCGAGGACAGCCTTCGGGATCTCGGACATGGTCGGCGATGCCCCTACTGTTGCGGTCAGTGCGCCGAGGCGCCGACGAGCACGTCGACGAGGTCGGCGACGTCGCTGATTATCGTGGGCCCGTACCGCAGGTCGACCTTGCCTTGACGCATGTGGTGCGCCCACTGCTTCTCCGTGACGACCACGTCGCAGTACACAGCCGCGACCGGCAGCGCGACGATGTCGATGAAGTCATTGGGCTCCCACTTCTGCTGGGTCTGCCGGTGCTTGGCCGACCGCATCACGTTGGTCACGTAGCGGGTCGGCAGGTCGTCAATGAACCCGATGAGTTCCGCGACTCCGCGCTCGGCGACGAAGTCGTCGTAGGATATGCCGATGCGCTCGAGAGCCTCGGCAAGGGCGGGCCGGATGTCGCCGATGTCGGTCCCGCGGACCGCGATGTCGATCGCGTCCCCGGTCAGCTTGTGCTTGACGATCTCGGCCGCGAGGAAGTTCTCGAAGTCGACGAACCGCTGCCCGTGATCGGAAGCGGCGTGGTCGAAGCCGACTCCCCGGAAGGTCGCGGGACCTGCACGCAGTAGCTCCTCCTCGATCGCCTCGCCGAGCAGGTCCGACACTTGGGCGCGGAGGCCGGCAGGAACAGAGGCGCCGCCGTCAGGAAGGGTCGAGAGGTCCAGGCCGTGCCACTCGAGGCGCCCTTCGGCGATGTGCCCCATCCCGATGCCGAAGACCTGGCGGCGGCGCGGGTCGGTCGGGCGTCCGAAACGCTGCTGCAGGGCGTGGTCGATTTCTGAGTCGAGGAGGCCGAAGGGGAGGCTCATCGTGTGCTGCTGTGCCAACTCTCGCATGACGTCAACCACTTCGTTACGAGACCGATCGTTGCCGCGCTTGCTGGTCTCCCAGTACCGGTACATGTCGAGCGGGAACGACACCTCGCGTGCGACGACGGCGGTGCGCGCCATCGCGAGCGCGTCCGTGAACCGTTCTCCGAGCGGGTGGCCGGTCGCTGCGCGGGCAAGGTCGACCCACTTGTTTTGGTCGAGGTAGATGCGCAGCATCCGACCATCATCCCCGGCGCCCCAGGAGCGGCCAAGTGAGTTTGAGCAGGGCCGCCGCACTCATCCCGAACCTCGCCGCATCTGATGGGCATGCTCTGGCGCGACACGAGGTCAGGCGCGCATAGGCCGCCGCGCTGGGCCGGTGACCCCGCGACTTGACCCGGCTTCTGATGCAGTTCTGTCGGTGGCCAATGGCATACCTTGTGACTATGGCGGACGGTAGCGGTATCGAGTGGACGGAAGCCACGTGGAACCCCACGACCGGCTGCGATCGCATCAGCCCAGGGTGTGACAACTGCTACGCGCTCACGCTGGCCAAGCGGCTGAAGGCGATGGGGAACCCGAAGTACCAGGATGACGGCGATCCACGCACGAGCGGTCCCGGCTTCGCGATTACGGAGCATCTCTCGGCGCTGGACATCCCGCGCCGCTGGTCGTCACCGCGCGTGATCTTCGTGAACAGCATGTCCGACCTTTTCCACGCTCGCGTCTCGTCGTCGTTCATCACGGACGTCTTCCAGGTCATGGAGGAGACGCCTCGCCATACCTACCAACTCCTCACGAAGCGGCCACGGCGGGCGGCGCGCATGGCGGAGGAGCTTCCGTGGCCTAGCAACGTCTGGCTCGGCGTCAGCGTCGAGACCAGCGAACAGTTGTGGCGTCTGGATGACCTGCGGAAGGTGCCGGCATCCACGCGGTTCGTCTCGGCTGAGCCGCTGCTCGGGTCGCTGGCGGGCCTCGAACTGACTGGCATGCACTGGCTCATCGCGGGCGGCGAGAGCGGCCCGAACCACCGAGCTCTCGATCCCGAGTGGGTGCGCGAGCTTCGCGACGAGTGCCGCGACCAAGGCGTGGCCTTCTTCTTCAAGCAGTGGGGCGGACGAACGCCCAAGAGCAACGGGCGCGAGCTCGACGGGCGCCTGTGGGACGAGATGCCCGTGTCTATGCAGGCGTGATAAGCAGGTTATAGAGATCGTCCACGCCCTTTGGGTCGGTGGTCGTCTTGCCCGCAGCTAGGACCTTGTTGATGGCGGCGCGAAAGTGCATCGTCCGGACCAGGCCCACAAGGTCGTCACCAAGGATCTCCTCTGACCGGTCGATGATCTTGAACGCCTGACCCTTCGCGAGCTCGGCGGTGATCCGGTCGGCGAGGGTGTCCACCCACAGCGCGCTGAGCTTCTTCTCCTCGGCCTTCCACGCCTTCTCCCAGTCGGCGGCAGAGCCGAACAGGTCGTCTTCGGCCGCCTCCTCGGCGTGATACTTGCGCCAGTACTCCAAGCCCTTGGACGCGGACTCCCCGAACGTCACCACGCCGTGGATGCTGCGCGTGGCGAAGACCAGGTAGTACAGCGGCTTCAAGTCAGCGCGCGGCTTGACGTCGATGATCCAGGTCCCGAGGGCGCCCGCCTTCTCGCGGAGCTTCGCGGCGTAGCCCTCGACCACGGCGAGCTCCGCTGCCATCTTCTGGTCCTCGGACGCGTCCTTCGTGGGGCACTTCTCGAGCCACGCGGCGCGCCACCAGTCTCCGCCGCAGACCGCGTCGAGCTTCTTAAGTGAGTTCTCCACCGCCTTGTCGCTATAGAGCATCCCCGCGAAGCGGCGCAGGCTCGCGGTCAGGTTGATCAGGACCTCGGTGGCGGGCGTGCCTGGAGCGCTCGGGCGGTCGAAGATGGCGGAGACCTCCTCCAGCGGGATCGGGAGGCCGCACGGGTCGAGGTAGACGAAGACCGGGATGTCCTCGACTGCATCCAGCAGCACCGGCAGGTGCTTGGAGATGTCGTCGTCCGTGATCGTGTATTTGACTTCCTCGCCCTCTGAGCTCAGCAACCGCACGCAGCTTGGCGACCGTCTCCTCGTCGTCCTCCACGAAGTGCAGTTCGACCTTGCGCGGGCGGGCCATGGCGGCGAGCTCCTTGGCCTTGCGCAGCAGCATGGCGCCTGAACCCTCGGAGCCGTCCTCGTACCGACCCGGTCCGGCGTATCCGTCGATGAACGAGACCCGGTTGTCCTTCGAGGTGCTGCCCGTCTTGCTGGCAAACGGCGTGGCGTAACTGTTGATGATGGCGTGCTTCAGCACCGCCGCTGACTTCTTGCTCTTGTGGAACTTGCTGGTGTCGCTGGACAAGCCCGCCCCCGAAAGTGATCGCTCTGGGTAATCAGGCTAGGCGACAGCGGCGCCCCCGCGTGGATCTTGCGGTACCTCACGGCGTGCCTGCCGAGCTCCCTGAATGAAGCGAATCAAGGGCGGAGCGACGTAGCCCTATGTGGGCGAAG
>CAWHDH010000005.1:0-6890 GCA_963828075.1 uncultured Solirubrobacterales bacterium
GACGGCCGAAAACCAGGGATCGCTGCGGTGCTGGTTCGGAAATGGCGATGCTGGGGGTCATCTCGTGCTCCTTCGGTTGATGCCGCCCCGCTGCAAGCCTGATGTCGCAAGGGAGGTCTTCTTCAACGGAGCGGCAGATCATTGTGTGCAATTCTATCTTCTTTGGCCACTCACCACAGATTAGTGCGGAGTTGAGAAGAAATTTGGTAAATTTAGAGCAAATATTGTTGAAATTTCCCATACCATCATATGCGATCTCGAGTTCCGCCGACCGGAAGAGCGGTCGGACGGCGACAAGCGCGAGTTGTCACGAGCTGCCATCTCGATTGCAGCCGGACGCGTGAAAATTGCCGCGGCGCGATGCCGCTGGCGGCCCTTCTATTTCGCCGGCGCCGAGGGCACGTACCAGCCGCTGGGCAGGCCGCCGGCCTGGCGCCGGACCGGTGCCGCGGGAGCGGTCGCCGCCACCCGGGTCGGCGCCACCGTCACCGGGGTCGGCGCGGGTACGGGCACGGCCCTGGCCTGCGGCTGGGCGACCGCGCGGGTCGCGACCGGTGCCGGGCTCGGCCGCTCCGGCTGCGAGGCGGCCATCGCCAGCAGCACGTCGTCGACCGGCGCGACCTGCGGCCGGTCCGGGACCGGCGCCATGCGGACGGGCGCGGATCGGACCGCCGCCTGGCGGACCGGTGCGACCGCTGCCGGCATCGGCGCCACCCGGTCCGGGATCGGCTGCATCGCCACCACCACCGGGCGCGCTGCCGGCGCCGGCAGCGGCGCCTGCCGGATCGGCGCCGGCTGGACCGGGATGGATTGCGCCGCAAGCGGCTGGCCGGTGCGGTCGGCGATGGCCGCGTCGACCCGGCTCATCGTGCCCTGCTCCTCCGGCGACAGCCGGTCGGGGATCGGCGCCATCGCCATCACCACCGGCGACCGGCTGCCCGGCTGGCTGGTGCGGGCCGCGACCGCGCCGTCCACCCGGTCCTGGATCTGCGCCTCGGCGTATTGCGTCATCCGGTCGGGCCGGCTGGAGCCAGGTTCGATGCCGGCGATTTGAGGCCCGACGATGTCGATGTAGCGCCGGGTCTCCGGCGGCAGGCTGCGCCCGTCCTCGACATATTGCCGGTAGCGGCCGGGGCCGGCGTTGTAGGCGCCGAGGAAGCCCGGCGAGCCGTACATCTCGTACAGCTCGCGGATATAGGCCGTGCCCGCCATGATGTTGTTCTCGGGGTCGTAGGGGTCGCGGCCGAGGCTGTGCTTCTGGCGCAGCTCCTCATACGTCGCCGGCATCACCTGCATCAGCCCCTGGGCGCCGGCGGAGCTGGTGATCTGCTGGCCGCCCTTCCAGGTCGACCGGCCGCCGCTCTCGATCCGCATCACCTCGCGGATCCATTCCGGCGGCACGTTGAAGCGCTTCGACGCCTTCTGGATCTGCGGTTCCCAATAGGCGATGTTGCCGCCGGACGGCCGTGGCTTGTCGCTGCCGCACGCGGCGATCAATCCGGCGACCAGACCGAGCATACCGGCGGTCTTCAGCCAGCGTCCCCTACCGGCCATGGCGGCCCCCTCCAAACTCCCCCGGGCACAAGCGCCCTGTCTTACATCGTGATCACAGGGATCGACGACAAGCCATTCAAACCTATCATGTTTGTCGAAAGAATGGCACCCCCGACGAATCGAGGCGCAAAGCGGGTTTCCCGGAAATCCCTCTCCGACCGGACGCGCCACGCCTGTATAAGGGCGCTCGACCACCGCTTCCGGAGCCGACCATGCCGCAGGACCGCGACGCCTCCCCCGATCCGACGCCGCCCAAGCTGCGCCCGCTGCCCGCCGTGATCTTCGGCTCGCGCTGGCTGCAGCTGCCGCTGTATCTCGGCCTGATCGTGGCGCAGGCGGTCTATGCCTTCCTGTTCCTGAAGGAGCTGTGGCACCTGGTGATCCACGCCATCGACTTCACCGAGCAGCAGATCATGCTGGTGGTGCTGGGGCTGATCGACGTGGTGATGATCTCGAACCTGCTGATCATGGTCATCATCGGCGGCTACGAGACCTTCGTCTCCCGCCTCAGGCTGGCCGGCCATCCCGACCAGCCGGAATGGCTCGACCACGTCAATGCCAGCATCCTGAAGGTCAAGCTGGCCATGGCGATCATCGGCATCTCGTCGATCCACCTGCTGCGCACCTTCATCGGCGCCGGCAATGTCGGGTCGCCGGAGAGCACCGGCTACACCGAGACCGGCATCATCCTGCAGACGGTGATCCACAGCGTCTTCATCCTGTCGGCGATCGGCATCGCCCTGGTCGACCGGATCTCACAGCCGCCCGCCGACCGGGCGCATTGACCCCCGGTATCGCCACCCTGGCGGAGACGGTGCTGACCGTCGGGGAGCTGCGGCTGGAGCCGCTGCGCCCCAGCCATGCCGAGGGGCTGTTCGACGGCCTGGCCGACCCCGCCCTCTACCGCTTCATCCCGCAGCAGCCGCCGGCCGACGCCGCGGCGCTGCGGGCCCGGTTCGAGCGCCTGGCCGCGCGGCGGTCACCGGCTGGGGACCAGGCCTGGCTGAACTGGGCGATCCGCCGTCCCGACCACAGCCATGCAGGGCTGGTAGAGGTCACGGTCGGCAGCAGCGGCGCGGCCGACATCGCCTATTTCGTGTTCCGTGAGTGCCAGGGCCGCGGCATCGGCCGCCGTGCGGTCGGCGCCGTGGTCGCGGCGCTGGCGGCCGAGCCGGCGGTCACCGCAATCGGCGCGTCGATCGACACCCGCAACGCGGCTTCGATCGCCCTGGTCGAGGCGCTCGGCTTCGAGCGGACCGGCCTGATCCGCGACGCCGACCATTTCAAGGGCGGCCCCAGCGACGAATTCCGCTACCAGCTTCCCCTCACGGGTTGAGGGTCAGCCCGCCACCAGCGACCAAAAGGCTTCGGCGGCCGGGGCCTGGCGGGCGCGGGGGCGGTGCAGCCGGATCTCGATCGGGATGTCCCAGGCCTCGTCCCCGGCCCGCACCAGCGTGCCGGCGGCGAGATCGGCCTCGACCAGGCTCAGCGGCAGCCAGGCCACGCCGCGGCGGTCCCGCGCCATCGCCGCCAGCACCATGGCGGCGTGCGAGGCGAAGCCCGGCGCCAGATGCGCCGGCGGCCCGTCCAGCGCCCGGGTGGCGGCGACGATGCGGCCCATGCCGGAGCCGTCGCCATAGGCGAGATGCGGCACCGGCCGCTCCGGCGTACCCGGCAACGCGTGCAACGGCCCCTGCCCTTCATTCGCCGGGGCGCTGACCGGCAGCAGCACATCGTCGCCCAGCCGGAGCGACAGGAACTGCGCCGGGTCCAGCGCCGTCGCCGCGGCCGGGTGGTGGTGGCACAGCAGGAACTGGGCCTGGCCCTGCAGCATCAGCTTCTCGCAGGCCTGCATGGTGTCGGCGGTCAGCCGCACCGCGATGTCGAGCCCGCCGCGAAGCTGCAGCCCACGCAGCCAGGCCGGGAAGAAGGTCAGCGACAGCGCATGGGTGGCGGCGAAGCGCAGGGTCGAGGTCGAGGCCGCGGCGGCCTCGCGCACCTCGTCACGGCCGAGCTGCAGGCGGCGGATGGTCTCGTCCGCCACCGGCCGGAACCGCTCGCCGGCCGCGGTCAGGGCGATGCGGTGGGTGCCGCGGTCGACCAGCCCGGCGCCGACCCAGTCCTCCAGCACCTTGATCCGGCGGCTGAAGGCCGGCTGGGTCATGCCCCGGCGCTCCGCCGCCCGGGAAAAGCTGCCGCATTCCGCCAGGGCCAGGAAATCCTCGAGCCAGGAAAGCTCCATCGCGCCTATACCGTCCGGACATGGATTGATCGGAAACCGGCATTGGCCCGGCCGGCCGCCGCCCGGATATCGTCCCCGCACGCATCCTCCAAGACAAGGGCGACGGCATGCCCGGGCGCCAAGAACGCTTTACGACAAGATCGTCGACGACCACACCGTGCGGGTGCTCGACCGCTGCCATGTGCTGCTCTACGTCGACCGGCACATGCTGAACGAATACACCAGCCCGCAGGCCTTTTCCGGCCTGCGCGAAGCCGGCCGCCGCGTCTGGCGGCCCGGAGGCGGCGCTGGCGGTAGTCGACCATGTAAACCCGACCGCGCCCGTGCGGACGCGCGGCAATGCCGGACGCGGCGCCGCGCGGCAGATCGACCTATCTGGGCGAGAACTGCCGCGATTTCGGCATCGAGCTGTTCGACGTCCTCGACCCGCGCCAGGGCATCGAACAGTGGTGATGCCCGAGCAGGGCTCGTCCTGCCGGGCATGGTGATCGCCGCCGGCGACAGCCACACCACGACCTATGGCGCGCTCGGCGCGCTCGGCTTCGGCATCGGCACCTCGGAGGTCGAGCATGTGCTGGCCACGCAGACGCTGCGTCTACGCCGGCTCAAGACGATGCGCGTCACGCGTCGACGGCGACTCGCCGCCGGGCGTCACCGCCAAGGACCTCGTCATGGCGGTGATCCGCCGGATCGGCGCCGACGGGCGCGGCCGGCTATGCCGTCGAGTTCGCCGGCGCCGCGATCGCCGCGCTGGCCGTCGAGGGGCGCATGACGATGTGCAACATGACGGTGGAGGCCGGCGCGCGCGGCGCGCTGGTGGCGCCGGACGACAAGGTGTTCGACTATCTGCGGGCGGCCGCGCGCGCCGACGGGCGCGCTGTGGGACCGGGCGGTCGCGCAATGGCGGTACGCTGCGCAGCGACTCCGGCGCGCCTTCGACGGCGAGATCGACGCTGCGACGCGGCGCGATCGCGCCGCTGGTCACCTGGGGCACGAGCCCGGACCAGGCGGTCGCCGATCGACCGGCCGGGTGCCCGATCCGGCGCAGCGAGGCCGACCCGGTCGCGGCGCCGCGGCATGCAGCGCGCGCTGGACTACATGGGCCTGGCGCCGGGCACGGCGATCGCGGGCACATCCCGATCGACCGCGCCTTCATCGGCTCCTGCACCAACGGCCGCATCGAGGATCTGCGCGCCGCCGCGTCGGTGCTGCGCGGCCGCCGGGTGGCGCCGCGGGTGTCCGGGCGATGATCGTGCCGGGCTCGAGCGCGGTGCGGCGCGAGGCCGAGGCCGAGGGGCTGGACCGCGTGTTCATCGACGCCGGCTTCGAATGGCGCCAGTCCGGCTGCTCGATGTGCCTGGCGATGAACGACGACGTGCTGGCGCCGGGCGAGCGCTGCGCCTCCAGCACCAACCGCAACTTCGAGGGGCGGCAGGGCCGCGGCGGCCGCACCCATCTGATGAGCCCGGCCATGGTCGCCGCCGCCGCCATCGCCGGCCACCTGGCCGACGTGCGCGCTCTTCCCGCAGCAGGGCTGAGCCGATGGAGCCGTTCACCACCGTCACCGGCGCCGCCGCGCCGATCCCCGACGCCGAACATCGACACCGATGTGATCATGCCCAAGCAGTTCCTGAAGGGCATCACCCGAGAAGGCCTGGCCGACGGCGCCTTCCACGATCTGCGCTTCGCAGCGCCGGGGCGGGAGCGGCCGGATTTCATCCTGAACCGGCCCGGCTGGCGCGACGCGCGGTTCCTGGTGGTCGGGCCCGAATTTCGGCTGCGGCTCCAGCCGCGAGCATGCGGTGTGGGGGCTGCTGCAGCGCGGCATGCGGGCGATCATCGGCACCAGCTTCGCCAGCATCTTCCACGACAACTGCTTCCGCAACGGGCTGCTGCCGGTCGGGCTGGAGCCGGAACAGGTCGCGCATCTGCAAGCGCTGTGCGCCGACCCGGAGCGCAACCGGCTGACCGTCGACCTGGTCGAGCAGACGATCGCGGCGCCGGATGGCGAGATCATCCGCTTCGCCATCGACCCGCTGCGCCGGGACGACCTGCTGCAGGGCCGCGACGCCATCGCCGCGACGCTGGGCTGGAGCGGCGACCTGCACGCCTTCGAGGGCCGGCATTTCGCCGCCCGCCCCTGGCTGGAGCCCCGTCGTTGAGCCAGACTGCCCCGATGACCCTGATGCCCGGCTTCACGCCCTTCGACATCGAGACCGCGCCCGGCCTGCGCATCCATGGCGCTGCGCGGCGGCGACGGGCCGCCGGTGCTGCTGCTGCACGGCCATCCGCAGACCCACGTCACCTGGCACGAGGTGGCGCCGCGCCTGGTCGCGGCCGGGTACACCGTGGTCGCCGCCGACCTGCGCGGTTATGGCGACAGCTCGCGGCCGGAGGGCGGCGACGATCACGTCGCCTATTCCAAGCGGGCGATGGCGGCCGACCAGGTGGCGGTGATGCGGACCCTCGGTCACGAGAGCTTCGCCGTGGTCGGGCATGACCGCGGCGGCCGCGTCGCCCACCGCATGGCGCTGGACCATCCCGAGGCGGTTCGCCGGATCGCGGTGCTGGACATCGCGCCGACGGCGACGATGTACGCCCGCACCGACCGCGAATTCGCCACCCGCTACTTCTGGTGGTTCTTCCTGATCCAGCCGGCGCCGCTGCCGGAGCGGATGATCGAGGCCGACCCGGAATTCTACCTGCGCCACCATCTGGCCGGGCAGAGCCGGACGCCGGGCGTGCCGCGCGAGGCGCTGGTGCAGGAGTATCTGCGCTGCTACCGCCAGCCCGGCGCGCGTCCACGCCATCTGCGAGGACTATCGGGCGGCGGCGACGATCGACCTGGAGCACGACGCCGCCGATGCCGGCCGCCGCGTCGAGGCGCCGCTGCTGGCGCTGTGGGGTGCCAAGGGCGTGGTCGGCGAGTTGTACGACGTGCTGGAAACCTGGCGCGACAAGGCCACGGATGTCCGCGGCCACGCCCTGCCCTGCGGCCACGCGCTGCAGGAGGAACGGCCGGAGGAAACCGCCGCGGCGCTGATCGGGTTCCTGCGCAAGGAGCCGGGACCACGCGGCCATGAGCCGGCTTTCG
>CAWHDH010000006.1:0-9805 GCA_963828075.1 uncultured Solirubrobacterales bacterium
ACGCCGGCGAAGAACGGAAACCACCGCGCACTGGCCGATATCACCGAGAGCATCGCCGAGCTCCGGTACTACCGGCAGACGGTTTTCGTACCGCAGCCGGGTCCGGACACCGACACCGCGAAGGCAGCCGCGAGCCTGGTCTCCGACCCGATTTCAGGTAACTGACGATCGTCGCTATGATTACCCAGCCGCGCTGATCATGGCGGCTGCTACATGGTGGGTATAGCTCAGCTGGTAGAGCACCTGGTTGTGGTCCAGGGGCCGCGGGTTCAAGTCCCGTTACTCACCCGAGGTCGAGGGCGACCCGTGTCTGCGGAAAGCGCAGACCGGGTCGGCCTCTCCATTTGTGCGTCGCTTCGCTCCGCAGGATGGGGGCTTCGCCACCCACACCCCCTCGGCTGTGGCCGAGGGGGTGGCTGAGGCAAACCCTCGGGTGTGGCTGAGGCAACCCCTTCGCTGTGGCGGGTGTGGGCTGCTGGCAGGATTCAGCTGTGAAGGGTTCCGGTAGTCAGTGGTTCGTGTACGCCGTGGTGCTGGCGGTGACCTTCGCCATCGGGCTGCTGGCCTTCGTGGTCTGGGTGTTGTCGAAGGTGTTCTAACGGTCCAGCGGAAGGCCGAACTGCGACACCCGCACCGGCTGACCTGACTCCAGCGACTGGTTCGCGGCGATACCGACCGCGATACTGCGAAGCCCGTCGCGATACCCGGCCCGGCGTCCCAGCGGATCGGTCTCGCTGGTCGGGCGGAAGACGTCGTCCAGCAGTTGCTTGTCGCCGCCTCCGTGCGCGCCCACACCTTCAGGGATCGGCACCTCGACCGCCGGTTCCCAGTGACGCTGGACCAGCAGCCGCTACCCGCCGGTCGCTGGTTCGTCGCCCCACCAGCCGTCGGGTCGTCCGGGTTCACGCTCGGGTCAACCGCCGGCCGATACACGACCCAGCCGGACCCGCCGCCTCGACGAATCCACGCTCGACCACATCCAGCTCGAGCCGCCCCTCTGTGCCGTTGATCGAGACCTCGTACCCTCCCACGGTGCATGTGCGTTGAGCGAATAGGTCAGGATCGCCCCGGACCGGTACGTGACCAGCAAACCCATGTTGTCTTCGATCGAGATGCCGGGGCTGAACACGTCCTGGTCCCGGATGTACCCGTCCTCCCCCTCGGCCTCCAGGTAGAGCTGCCGCAACTTGTCGTCTGCGGCCATGTCGAGTGAGAACGGATCGACGTCGTACCGGACCAGCCGGCCGATCGCGCCGGACGATCCATGATGCCTCGCTCAGCAGCATTCTTGTCACCGTAGAAGCGCAACCCACCCGCTGCCGTGACCGTCTCCGGTACGTCCGCAAGCCACCAGTTCACCAAGTCGAAGTGATGGCTGGCCTTGTGCACCAGCAGACCACCCGAGATCGCCTTGTTCCGGTGCCAACGGCGGAAATAGTCGGCGCCGTGCACGGTGTCGAGCACCCACTCGAAGTGGATCGAGGTGATCTTGCCGATCGCGCCGGACGCGAGCAGCCGCCGTACTTCGGAGTTGCGCGGCGAGTACCGGTAGTTGAAGGTGACCACCAGGTCGCCGCTCGACGACTCGACCGCCTTGGCGATCGATTGAGCCGGGTCCAATGCCGTGGTCAGCGGCTTCTCCACCACCACGTCGCACCCGGCGTCGAGCGCTGCCGTGGCATAGCGGTGATGCGTTGCGTCGGGCGACGTCACGACCACCACATCCGGTCGCTGCTCCTCCAGCAGCTTGCCGAACTCGTCCGGCGCATAGCGCGCGGGAGCGTCCTTGCCCGCGGCGGCGAGCGCGCGGTCGTAGTACGCCATCCGGGTGGGGTTGGGTTCGCACCACGCGACGATCGAGCCCACGTCGGCGTACGAGTTCACCAGGGCGTCGATGTACATCGCGGAGCGGGATCCAGTGCCGACTACGGCGTAGCGGGACGTCACGGTTCTCCTTCGGTAGGGCGCGAGCAACCGGTTTCTCCGACTATGTCTATCATTGCCGAAATCGACACGCCAGACGCTGAGAGACCGGTTTCTCAATCGGCTCCGAACGGCTATCGTTTGCCCTCGAGCGGAAGGAGCGTGGCGTGCCGGAACGAGTTCGATCGACGGCGACGATCAGCCGCGTGGCCGAGGCCGCGGGAGTCTCCCGCGCGACAGTCTCCCGGGTGATGAACGGCCGGTCCACGGTGGCGCCCGACCTGGCTGCCCGGGTGCTCGCTGCCGCTCAGGCCCTCGACTACGCGCCAAGCCCCGTCGCCCGAAGTCTCGCGCTCGGCCGGACCGCGACGATCGCGCTGATCGTGCCCGACCTGTCGAACCCGATGTTCCAGGACATCCTGCGCAGCCTGAGCCTGGCCGCCGGCGAGGACGGACACCGGCTGCTGATCGCCGAGTCGAACGAGCAGGTCGAGGACGAGGAGATTCTCGCGATCGAGGCCCGTCGACGCTGCGCCGGCGTGGTGCTCGCCGCACCCCGACTACCGACCGCGGACCTCGAGCGGCTGGCTCCCCAACTCGCGCCGCTGGTGCTGATCAACCGCAAGCTCCCCGGCAGCGGCGTCCCATCCCTCTGGGTCGACCACGCCGCCGGCATCGTCGACCTGGTCTCCCACCTGCTCTCGCTCGGACATCGCAAGATCGTGTACCTGGCCGGCCCGCCCATCGCGATGTCGAACGTCGAGCGGCTGACCGCGTTGCAGCGCTGTCCGACCACGGCAAACAGTTCGAGCTGATCGAACTGCCTGCGGCGCGATGTTCGACAACGGCCACGCCGCGGCGGGCGCGGTAGTCGGCACCGGAGCAACTGCTGTGGTCGCCTACAACGACATGGTTGCCTTCGGCACCCTTAGTGGCCTGCACGAACTGGGCGTGTCGGTCCCGACCAGATCTCCGTCACCGGTTTCGACGACATCCCCTTCGCCCGCTTCACCACGCCACCGCTGACCACCGCCGCCGTCCCCGCCGGCACCCTCGGCCGGCAAGCGTGGGAACGCCTCCGCGATCAACTGCAGGGCCACACCACCGACCAGGAAGCCGATTTCCGTCCCCGGCTCCTGGTCCGCGGCAGTACCGGCCGCAACGCCTCAGGTTAGGGTCGTCGCAGTCGACGCGTGAGGAGTGTGGGATGACGTTTTCCGCCGAGCTGTGGGACTCCGGTGCCGCGAAGGTGTACGACGGGATCGTCCGGCACCCCTTCATCACCGGCCTGACCGACGGCACGCTGGACCACGAGTCGTTCCGCTACTTCATCGTGCAGGACAGTCACTATCTGCGCTCGTACTCCCGTGCACTGGCCCTCGTCGCCGCGCGGGCTCCGACGAGGACGCGGTCAGCATGTTCGCCCGGCACGCCGCGGACGCGATCGAGGTCGAGCGGGAACTCCACACCTCGCTCCTCGGCTCCCTCGGGCTCACGACGGCCGATGTCGACGCGACCGGCTCCGGGCCGACCACCACGGCGTACATGTCGTACCTGACGGCCGTCTGCGCCACTGGCACGTACGCCGAAGCCGTGGCCGCCGTACTGCCTTGCTACTGGATCTACCGCGAGGTCGGCGTGAGCTGCTGAAGCAGTCGTCGCCGGATCCGGTCTACGCGGCAGTGGATCGCAGACGTATGGATCCGAAGAGTTCGATGCGGTCGTAGAGTCGGTGCTGGCGGTGACGGACGGCTCGGCGTCGAGGTCGGCCCCGGCGAGCGGGACCGTTGCCACCGGCACTTCGCCACCACCACCGGTACGAGTGGATGTTCTGGGACGCGGCGTACCACCAACTCGATTGGCCGGTCTGATAGAAGGACTTCTACGACGTCGTGATCGTCGGCGGCGGGCACAACGGCCTGGTCGCCGCGTCGTACCTGGCCGGCGCGGGCCTGTCGCACGCTCGTCCTGGAGCAGCAGGGCCACACCGGCGGCGCCGCAGTGAGCCAGCAGGTGTTCCCGGGCGTCGACGCGCGGCTGTCGCGGTACTCGTACCTGGTCAGCCTGCTGCCCGACAAGATCGTGGCCGACCTGGGCCTCTCCCTGGAGCTCCGCTCGCGCTCCGTGGCGTCGTACACGCCCGTACGCCGGGTGGGCGCGACCTGGGGCTGATGGTGGAGCGGCCCGAGGGCGCGGCCACCCGCGCCTCCTTCGCTGCGCTCACCGGGAGTGACGCTGAGTACGACGCCTGGACGGCCTTCTACGGGTCTGTCGGCGAGCTGGCCGGCGTGGTCGCGCCGACGCTGCTGGAGCCGCTGACCTCCAGTGCATCCCTGCGCAAGCAGGTGGATCCGGCGTTGTGGGAGGCGTTGGTCGAGCGACCGTTCGGCGAGCTTGTCGAGCGGCGGTTCGCGGACGACACCGTGCGTGGTGTGGTCGCGACCGACTCCGTGATCGGCACCTTCGCGGGGCTGCACGACGAGTCGCTGATCCAGAACCGCTGCTTCCTCTACCACCTGATCGGCAACGGTACCGGCGAATGGCGGGTGCCTGTCGGCGGGATGGGCGCGGTCACCGACGCGCTGGCTCCGCGGCTCGGCGCGCCGGCGCCTCGCTGGTGATCGACGCTTCCGTGACGTCTGTCGAGGCGGACGGAACGTCGCGGCTGCGGTGACCTGGCTCGGCGGCGACGGTGAGCGGTCGGTCGACTGCTCGTACGTACTCGCCAACGTCGCGCCGGCCACGCTCGACCGCCTCCGTGGGCTCGAACCCGGCCCGAAGCCCGAGGGGTCGCAACTCAAGATCAACCTGCTGCTCTCGCGCCTCCCCGCGCCTGCGGTCGGGCGACGATCCTCGGCGCGCGTTCGCCGGTACCTTCCACATCGACGAGGACTACAGCCAACTGGAGACGGCGTTCGACCGGCGGCCGTCGGGATCGCTGCCCGCCGTACCGCCGTCCGAGGTCTACTGCCACTCGCTCACCGACCCGTCCATCCTCAGCCCTTCGCTGGTTGCCTCCGGCCACCAGACGCTCACCGTCTTCGGCGTCCACTTCCCCGCCCGTTTGTTTGCCTCCGACAACAACGCCGCCCGGGACGAATCCGTACGCCGGGTGCTGGCCGGCCTGGAGTCCTACCTCGACGAACCCCTCGACCCTGCATCGCCCGCGACGCCGACGGCAACCTCTGCATCGAGGCCAAGACGCCGGTCGACATCGAGGAATCCGTCGGCATGCCCGGCGGCCACATCTTCCACGGCGACCTCCAGTGGCCCTGGGTCGACGACGAATCCGAGGTCGGCCGCTGGGGCGTCGAAACAGATGTCGCGAACCTCATGATCTGCGGCTCCGGCGCCCGCCGGGGCGGCGCCGTCAGCGGCATCCCCGGCCACAACGCAGCCCACGCAGTACTGGAACTCCGTCCCTGAAACCCGCCCGGCTAACCGATTTCGCATCTCCCCAAAACCCCTGCTACGATCCTCTTCGTTCGAACACAACACCACACACAATACAACATGCGCCGCTAGCTCAATTGGCAGAGCAGCTGACTCTTAATCAGCGGGTTCGGGGTTCGAGTCCCTGGCGGCGCACCAACATCGAGGCCCAGGCAGACATCGCAATCTGCTCCTGGGCCTTTGTGCTTCCCACGCACCCCTTACGCACCACTTTGCCGGACATCGCCTGGCTCCACCTCCCCAGCGACGAAGCCCGCAGCCTTCTCTCCCCCTGATGGGGGGCGGTCCCCACACCTTTTCCCCCGGGTAACTGTGTGTCGCCGCTGATCGTTGCGCGTCGTCGAAACCGATGAGCGACCTTGTTTCTTGACTATGGCTGGCTGCGCGGGCCGTCCGGGGTGAGGGTGTCGAGCCGCGCACCATCCGGGTGCGACCTGACGGCGCTGCGTTCGGCCTCGTTGGCCTTGCGCTGGGCCAGTTCCCCAGCCTGTACGTCAACGCCGGCCTGACGCGCTCCGTCAGCCACCACCAAGTAGGCCTGCCTGCCCAGGGTGTAGGCGATCGAGTACTGGTGGCGCGCGAACGCCAGCTTGGCCAGGCCGAGCAACGCGTCCGCCCGCCGGAGTTCGTCGTACGCGCGGGCTGCTCGGGCGCGGCGATGGCCTCGGCGGCGAGGCCGGTTCGCGCCTCGTACTGCGCTGCGGCCTGGAAGCGGTCCATGTTGTCCCGGTCGAACTGGCTGAAGTCCCAGTTGAGGTCGATGTAGCTCATCATCGTGTTCGAGTAGGTCGCCGAGCCATGCGAAGTAGTCGTCCGTCGGCTCGAAGTCCTCCGCTGGCGCTGTCGTAGCCGTCGGAGGGTGGGACAGGCCGATGTGGTGACCGACCTCGTGGATGATCGTCGTCTCAGGCCGTAGCCCGGCCTCGACGATCGCCGGGGTCGACGAAGTTGAAGACGTAGACTGGGTCACCGTCGACGTAGTTGTCGTCGGCAAATCCCAGCGCGGTGTCGAGCCCGGCGACATCGCGTAGTTGAAGATCGGCAACTCGTAGTCGACGCGGCCCGGTCGTCCTGGGTTCGCGCGAGCTCGCGGTCGTTCTGCAGGAAGAGGTTCGCGAACGCCGGAAGCCCGTCTCCGGATAGCAGGAGTCGTCGGTCGAGTAGCAGGTTGTAGCAGCGTTCGGCCTCTCCGGTGAAAGGAAGGTCCTGGTTGTCGTAGGACAGCCTTTGTCGGCCGAAAAGCTCGCCCAGTTCCGAGGTGACCAGGCCCGGCTTGATGTACTTGCTGGCGTCGACACCCGGCCAGCCCTCGTAGGTGTTACTGTCCAGGTTGATCGTCTTGCCGGCTCGCTCGTCGGCAGTTCGACCGGATAAAGCGGGGAGGTGGTGAACAGCAGATCCAGCGCGACGAACCGGATCAGCTTCCCAAGATCGCCGGTCAGTCGGACCGTTGCGGAACCCGGCCTGCCTGTACTCCCAGGCGGGCGGGATCCGGTAATCCAGCTCGTCATCGCCGTCGAGGTCGGCATCGTCGACGTTCCAGTTCCCCGAAGAGGCATCCGGTCCGGCGGACAGGTCGTGGAACCAGACCCGGCGCGTACTCCGTAGTCCGTCTTCTTCGTCCCTGGCCGTGGTGCCACCCCAGGCGGTGATCTTGCGGCTGGCGCGCTCGACACCGAAGTTGTAGCCGGTGTCCGGATCGGGCTCGTTGGTCTTGGTGTACACGTGGTACTCGAAGTCCGCCCGGCCGTGCCAGTTAATCAGGAAGACCGTGTTGCGGCGGTGTCGACGCCCGTTCGGTGGGTTGATCGCGAGCCACTTCTCGACGCTCGGCGCGTCGATGTGGTGGTTGCTGTGACGTTCGCGCGCTGTTGCCTTCCTGGGCGTTGTAGTCCGTCTGGAACAGCGTCAGCGGGGCCGGCTTGGCCAACTGCTTCAGCTGCGCGAAGAAGCGGTTCTGATAGGCGGAGTCGGCAACACTCACTTTGTAGTCGTAGGTGGAGTTGATCCCCAGCGGCTCCTTGATGCCGTAGGAAGCCGGCTCCGCACCACCGGCTCGTACTTCGCCGGCAGCCCCTCCTGGAGCGTCCCGATGTTCACCTGGCCGGCCGTAGCCGAGGAAGACGACGTTGACCGGCAACCGCTCGGCCAGCTTCGCTGCCCACCCGGTTCCAGGTGCCGGAACGTCGGCGGTGGAGCACCATTCGCCGTCGTAGTGCCGAAGAGCCCACCGGCGACAACACTCAGCGCCACTCCGGAACCGCAACCACCCGCGACCGTCTCATCCTGCCCCCTTAGAGTCCTCCGATTCTTGGGCGGCCAGGCAACCTCGTCAACACTCCGACCGGAACGAGCTACATCATGGGCCGGATACGAACGCACTCCGTCGATCCACTCGCTGAGACGGCTTCATCGGCCCTGTGGTGCTGACCATCAGCATGCAGCGGTACTGGCGATCAGGGGCTCCACGCTGTATCTCGACTGACTAGGAAGCCAGGAGGCAGAGCGGGTGGGCTGCTGGGTCGAGTACGACTAGCAGTTGGCTCGGGTTGCGGTCGTAGGGCTGGTACGGGGCGACCGTTCCGCATGAGCGGACTACGAGTGCGACCGCCGCTGTCATGTCGCGTACGCCGCACTCGAAGTGGATCATCTTGGTTTGCCCGGGAGCGTGTTCGGGCCAGACGGGCGGGACGTACCAGTCCTGGGCCTGAATGTTGATGAACGTGCCGCGTGGATCGCGGAGCGACGCCCACTTCGCCTCGTGGTGGACCAACTCCGCCCCGAGCACGGCGACGTAGAACGTCACCATGTTCTCGAACTGATCCGGCCCGCAGTCGATGCAGACGCCACCCAACTCGATCGGGTTCTCCGCAGCGCGCCCATCCTGTGACATCTCGGCAGGTTTACAGCTTCGAACAGCTCGATCAACAGGCGGGCCAAGGGTGCCTGCGGGGTCCGGGCCTTGTCTGCAAGAACCTGAGAGATTACTCTCGAAACATGTCTCTCACGATTCGCAAGGCTGCCGAGGTGATGGCGCCGGACGACTGGCAGGTGGACCTTGAGGCGCTCGCGGGTGGGCTTGTCGAGCGGCATCGGGACCCGTTTCATCTGGTCTCGCGGGAGCGGTTCGACGCGACCGTGGCTGGGTTGCACGATCGCATTCCGGAGCTGTCCGGTACCGGAGTACTGGTCGGCTTTGACGAGGTGGCGGCGATGATCGGGGACGGTCACACCCGGGTTGCGACCGATGAGCACTACCGGCGGGTCCCGCTGGAGTTGTTCTGGTACGGCGACCAACTGCGCGTGACGAAGGCTGACAACCGTCGAGTGCTTGGCGCTCAGGTGGTGGCGATAGGTGGCGTCGCGGTCGAGGAGATTGACCGCCGACTCCGAAGCTCATTCCGCAGGGCGAGAACGCGTGGCATGTCCGGGCGCGCAGTGCGGATCGGCTCACCCGCGCCGACGTGCTGGTTGCCCTCGGCTGCCTGGCTGACACGGGTACCGGCGAGTTCAGCTTCGTCGGGCAGGACGACAGGCCTTTCACAGTCGAGCTGCATCCCTGCCGCCTGGCGCAGCGCCATCGTGGCCATCACCCGCGCCAGACGCCCCGCTTCGGATGCGCCGCCCCGATGAGTCGCTCCCCTTCACCGCGGTCCCAGGATTCGACGCGACGTACGCGAACTTCCGCCGGTACGACGGGCTGGAACAGGCTGCTGAACAACTGATCGCACATCTGCGCGACACCGCACCGGCCCGGCTGATCCTTGACCTCCGCGACAACGGCGGCGGCGACTACACCCTCGCCCGCCACAACCTCATCTACCCGATCTGGAGCCTGCCGAGCATCATCCGACCCGGCGGTCTCTACGTACTGATCGGCAGGCGCACGTACTCCGCCGCGATGGTCACCGCCACCGACTTCCGGCGCGAAACCGAGGCCATCCTCGTCGGCGAGCCCACCGGCGCCCGACCCGTCGGCTACCAGGAACTCGGTAGCTTCGATCTCCCCCGATCGGGTCTGCGCGCGCACTGCGCGATCAGGCGCTACCGCTTCTCCGACGCCGATACTGATGCCGTCTACCCCGACCAGCGAGTTGATCCGGACTGGGACACCGACCGGTCCGGCCACGACGCCGCCATCGACTGGTGCCTCGCTCAGCCCAAATAGCAACACCGCCCCGGTATTTGAGTGGACGCCCACCCACGCAGGGTTCAAGACTTGCCGCCATGCTGATGCACGGAACCAGATCGAGATCGGACCCCGGACGGTGGCTCTGCTGATCCGCGATCAGTTCCCCCAGTGGGCAGCCCTGCCCTTGAGCGAGGCTGGGGATCTTCACGGCACGGTCAACGCTCTCTTCCAGATCAAGCCGAGCTGAGATTCTCGCCCCGCTTCCCCATCGAACCGGGCGACGTCGAAGCAAAGCGA
>CAWHDH010000007.1:0-345155 GCA_963828075.1 uncultured Solirubrobacterales bacterium
GCCAAGAACAGGCCGGCGCGGGCACGCGCGACCATGCGGCGGTCGAGGTCGGTGCCGTGGATCTGGACACGTGTGGCCGGCACCGACTCGCGCGCCACAGCGCCGAGCGTGAAGGCCTCGGCCCCGTACGAGCATCCGGCGCTCCAGCAGCGGACCTGGCCGCGCTGGGCCAGCTCGGGCAGGATCGTGTCGCCCAGCGAGGACCACTGGTCCTCGTGGCGAAGCCGGCGAGCGACATGCCGCACCTGTCGGGCATGGCGGTCTACGCTCGCGAGGCGTGGGACACCCCGGCATCGGAGATCCGCCAGGTCGACGAGGACGAGATGCGGCGCATCAACGAGCAGGCGCAGGCGATCACGATGCGGCTGTACCGGCGCATCGCCGCGATGTCGCGCCGCGACCGATAATGGCCGGCGTCCAGAGCTACGTCGTCGACTTCGTCCTCCCGTGGATCCGCCTCGCCGGCGTGTGGGACAGGGCCGTCGAGCAGGGGATCTACGAGCTCGCGCCGATCACGTCGAAGAGCTACTACAAGCTCACCGACGCCGGCTTCGCCAGCGAGCTGCTCCCGCGCGTGCTCATCGCCGGCGAGGGCTTCGGTCCGACGCAGACCCTTAGAGCGCGCCGCGGAAGGTCCGGTCCACCTGGAGCGCCGCTTCGAGCTCGGAGCGGCGCTCGCGGATCCCCCGGCCGAGCAGCTTCTCCGCCTGGCGGAAACGGTATCGACGGTCTTCTCGTGCACGAAGAGCTTCTGCGCCGCAACAACCTGGCTCTCGCCGCACTCAAGGTACGCGCCGATGGTGTCGCGGCGCCGGCAGGCGACCTCGTCATCGGCGGCCAGCGGACCGAGCTCGGCCGCCGCCAGCGCCTTCGCACGGGCCGGATCGGCCGAGCACGGCCAGCAGGGCGACGTCGGCGTAGCGGGTCGCCGCGCCCGTCGCGAGCTCGGCGACGCGGCGGGCGTCAACGGCCTCGCGCCGGGTCTCGCGAAACCCGTCGATCCTGACGCGGGCTCCCCGACTCCGACGGGCCCTGTCCCTCGAGGTGGCGCGCGAGGGCGGCGAGCTCAGTCGACCCGGGCGCCCGCGAGAACCCGACCCAGAGGACGGCCCCCTCTCCCTCCGCCGCGATGACCGTGGGCGCCGCGCACGCGAGCCGCAGGTGGCGCGCCAGGTCCTCGACGACGCGACGCTCGACGCTCGGGGGGAACGCCACGCCAGGTGCATCGCGTCGTGCGGATAGTCGGCCTCGGCCAGCGCCCCGGACGCCGCGGCGATGTCGCGCGCGTGGAAAGCGCGCCGCAAGAGGTCGTCGACCGAGACGTCGAGCCCACAACGCCGCCGCCGGCGCGCCTCCGGCCAGGCGGCGACGAGGGACTCCGACGCCTGGTCCGCGTAGCTCGACAGGTGCGCCGTCGAGGTCGCGAGGATCCGGTGGTAGAGCCGCTTCTCGGTCACCCGCTCCGCAGCGAAGGCGGCCCACGCCTGCCGAAGGCGTCGACGAGGACCCGGGTGGCACGCAGCGAGATCGTGAGCCCGTCCTCGCGATCGGCGAGTCGGTGGAAGAGGTCGAGCGCCGGCCGGGCGGCTGCATCCCGGTGACCTCGACGCCGTACGCGAGCGTGGAGAGGATCGTGCCCACGTGCGCTTCGGTCGCCCGCCGAATGGCCGGCCCGCAGGTCGCGTCGTCGGGATCGAGCAGCCGCGGCTCGCTCGCCAGCAGGGTGCGGGTGATCTCCGTGGCGAGCAGCTCGAGGTGGCCGACCATCTCGGAGGCGAGCCGCTCGGTCCAGGCCCGGGTCTGCGGCTCGGCCAGCCCTCCGCCCTCGGCGTCGATCTCGAGGGCCGCCATCCACGCGACACCACTCGCGAGGTCCCGGTTCGGGAGACGCTGGTGGAGCTCGATCACGGGGGTCATGGCGACGACCGGCCTCAGACCATCGCCGGCTCGTGGCGCGCGGCCGCCGCGAGGAGCTCGTCGAGACCGTGGCGGATCCCGTCCCGCAGCACGTGGACGTCGGGCACCGTCGAGTAGTCGGCGATGACCCCGAAGTGCAGGTTGCCGACGTAGGAGAAGACCGCCACGCCCGTGCGGGCGCCCACGGGGAAGATCGGGGGCGAGGGGTGCGCCGCGAGCACCTTACGGCCCAGGGCGTATAGGGGGCGCTGCGGGCCGGGGACGTTCGAGACCACCGAGTTGACGCGGGACTGGTGCAACTGGGCGGCGGCACGCTGGCCGAGGGCGAGGAACGTCGCGGGCGCGAAGCCGGCCAGCTTGGTCAGGGTGTCCCCCGCCGCGCCCTGCTTGGACGCCTTGAGCTCCGCGATCTGCTCCCGGATCATCCGCGCGCGCTCGACCGGGTCGTCGACACCCACCGGCAGGTCGGCCACGATCCCGGTGATGCGGTTCTCGTAGAAGCCCGCAGCGACCGCGGTGCCCTTCGCGTCCCGGGCGTGCAGCGCGATCGGGATGATCACGCGGACGACGCGATCCTGGAGCGACTCGCCGCGCGACTGCAGGAGCTCCCGGAAGCCCGTCGCCGCGGTCGCGACGACCACGTCGTTGAGCGTGCCGCCGAGCGCGCGGCGCACCCGCTTGACATCGGCGAGCGAGTACGAGGTCCAGGCGTAGCGGCGGCTCGGCCCGATCGGGCCGTTGAGCATGGTGGCGCTCCCCCCGCGCGTGGCCCGCCGGCCGAACGCCAGCCCCGCGACCGCCGTCTCGGCCGCCTCGACGGGACCGCGGACGGCCCGCACCGCACCGCGGGCGAGCTCGAGCGGGCTGCGGACGGCGCTGCCCGCGGCGTCGAGCGCGAGGTCCGCGGCCGATGGCGCCGGCGCCGGCTCCCACGGCACGGCGGCGGGGCGCCGCGGGCGCCGCTCCTGATCGAGGAGGATCGAGACCATGTCCGCGCCGGACACGCCGTCGACCATCGCGTGGTGCAGCTTGCTGATCAGGACCCAGCGGCCGTCGGCGAGGCCCTCGACCGACCACAGCTCCCAGAGCGGCCGCGCGCGGTCGAGACGCTGCGACATGACGCGGGACACCAGCGTCTCGAGCGTCGCCTCGTCGCCGGGAGCCGGCAACCCGGTGCGGCGCACGTGGTACTCGAGGTCGAAGTTCGGGTCGTCCACCCAGATCGGCCGCCCGAGGTGCAGCGGCATGGTCCGCACGACCTGGCGGTAGCGCTCCAGCCGCGGGAGCTTCCCACGGACGAGCTCGAGCAGCGCCTCGTGCGGCGGCGGCGGCCCCTCGAGGAAGATGAACGACATGATGTGCATGTGGTTGACGCCGTCGTCCTCGGCGTAGAGGAACCACGCGTCCATCGGGTTCATGCGAACGATCGTCATGGCGCGATCCGCCGCCCGAGCCCGATGCGGCTCATCCCCTCGGCGCGTACATCTGCTCGATCGCCGCCGCGTACTTGATGGCGATCGGCTTGCGCTTGAGCTTCATCGTCGGCGTCAGCTCGTCACCCGCCGGCGGCCAATCGCCGGGAAGGATCGTGAACTTCTTGATCTGCTCGACCCGCGCCAGCGTGGCGTTGGCACGGTCCACGCCGTCCTGCACCGCCGCGCGCACGCGGTCCAGCTCCGCGAGGTCCTCCAGCGAAACGTCGGTGAGCCCGAGCTGGGCGGCCCACCCGGGGGCGTAGTCGGCGTCGAGGACGACGAGCGCCGTGTTGTACGGGCGTGAGTCGCCGATCACGCACGTCTGGCCGATGAGCGGGCTCGCGCTCTTCAGCGCGGACTCGATGTTGGCCGGCGACATGTTCTTGCCGGCCGCGTTGATGATGAGCTCCTTCTTGCGGTCGACGATCCGCACGTAGCCGTCGGCGTCCATCTCGCCGATGTCGCCCGTGAGGAACCAGCCGTCATCGGTGAACGCCTCGGCCGTCGCCTCCGGCAGGTTCCGGTAGCCGGCCATCATCACGTCGCCGCGGATGAGGATCTCGCCATCCTCGGCGAGCTTCATCTCCAGGTTGCGCACCGGCTTGCCGGCGCTGCCGATGCGGATGGCGTCCGGCGGGTTCATCGTCCCCGCCCCCGTCGTCTCGGACATGCCGTAGATCTCGCTCAGCGAGATGCCGAGGGCCTGGAAGAACTCGATCAGCTCGGCCGCCGCGGGAGCCGCGCCGATGTGGCAGTTCCCGCGGTCGAGCCCGAGCGCCGTGCGGACCGAGAAGAACGTCCGCTCGTCCACCTCGGCGACGCGCGAGGCGAGCTGCGCCGGTACCGGCTCGCCCCGCTGCTCGAGCCGCACCTTCTCGAGCGCGTCGCTGAGCGACGCCGGCGCGTACATCGGCGCCGCCGCCAGCAGCGCCTCCGCCCGCGTGCGCAGCTTCTCCCAGATGCGCGGCACCGCGAAGAACCACGAGGGGCGGACCTCGGCGACGTAGTCGAGCACCTGGCGTCCATCGGGGCAACACGTGACGTGCATGCCGCAGATGATCGGGAGGTAGTGATGCGCATTGCGCTCGGCGATGTGCGCGTTCGGCAGCCACGAGATCACGTGCGAGCCCGGTCGCAGCGCCGGCACGTTGTCCAGGAGCCCCGTGGAGTAGGCGAAGAAGCCCCGGTGCGTGATCTCGACGCCCTTCGGCGGACCCGTGGTCCCCGACGTGTAGATGAGGGTGAGCAGGTCGTCGGGCTTGATCGCCGCCACCGAGGCCTCGACGTCGAAGGCCGGGTCCGCCTCCGGCAGCTCCGAGATGGGGAGCGTGCCTTCAACGCCCTCGCCGTCGATCACGATCACCGTCCCGAGGTCCGGCAGATCGTCGCGGGCCTCGAGCACGCGCGGGAGGAACTGCTGCTCGGTGACCAGCACGCGCGCGCCGGAGTCCCCGGCGATGTAGCGGATCTGATTGGGTGGACTGGTCTGGTAGATCGAGAACGGCGTCGCCCCGGTCATCAGCACCGCCAGGTCGCAGACGTGGAACTCCGGGCGGTTCGCGAGCATCAGCGCGACGACGTCGCCGCGGCTCACCCCGAGCGCGGCGAGCCTGCCCGCCAGGGCGTCGACGCGCTCCCGGGCCTGCGACCAGGTGAGCGACACCTCGTCGTCGCGGGTCCTGAACGCGATCTCGTCCGGCCGTGCCGCGGCGGTCAGCCGAAATGCCTCGGCGATGTTCGCCGCAGCCACCGCGCGGCTCGGCGCGGTCTCAGCTGCGATCTCCATGCGGCCGATTGTGCATCGGCCCCGCCACGCGGCCGGACGTGCTCCACCAGCGTGTTGTGGGCATCTCTAACCGGCTCGTGGCCGCTCACTCGACGGCTAAGCTGACGCGCAAGGCTGCCGCCGTTAGTACGGGCTGGCCACGGGGAGGAGATCGACATCATGGCCTCAGCGGCCAAAGCGGCGCCTCCGGTCGAGGCCCCGGCGACACCGACGGTCATTCAGAGCAAGCTGGCGGTGCCGCCCCTGTCGGAGACGCGGGTCGCCCGGCCTCGGGTCGAGCGCCGCCTCGCGGAGCTGATCGAGAGCCATCGCGTCGTGGTGGTCTCCGCGACCGCCGGCGCCGGGAAGACGACGGCCGTGGTCGCCGCCGCCGGGTCCCTCGAGCTGCCCGTCGCCTGGCTCACCGTCGACCGCCCCGACACCGCACAGGGGCGGCTGGTCACGTACCTCGAGGCGTCGCTCGCGCGCTGCGTGCCTCACGTGCGGGGCGTCGTGGCCGGGGCGCTCGCCCAGGGGCTTGCGCACGTCGAGGTCGCCGGCCTGCTGGCCGACGCGGCCGGCGACGATCCCCTCGTCCTCGTCCTCGACGACCTCGAGCGGCTCGGCCAAACGCCGGAGCCCTGGGCGGTCCTCGAATCGTTCCTGCGCCATGCGTCCCCGGCCATGCACGTCGTGCTCGTCAGCCGGCGCAACATCCCGGTCGCGCTCTCGGCGCTCCGGCCGGCCACCGGCGCGATGGCGGCGATCCGCGACGCGGACCTCGCGTTCACCGCCGACGAGGCGGCCGACGCGCTGGCCGAGGTCGGCCGCGACGACGCCGACCCGGCCAGCGTCGTCGAGGCCACCGGAGGCTGGGTGACCGGCGTGCTCTTCGAGGCGTGGCGCTCGGCGGAGCACGTGCCGGGAGTCGGCGGCGAGGCGGACCCGCTGCACGGCTACCTCTCCGCCCAGATGCTCGAGGAGCTCAGCCCAGACGACCGGGACTTCCTGATCGAGTCGTCGGTGCTCCACGAGGTCAACCCGGTGCGAGCGGCGGCGCTCGGGCGCCAGGATGCCGGCGACCGGCTCGTCGCGCTGCGGTCGGCGCACCTGCCGGTCACCTGGAGCGCCGAAGGGCTGTCGATGCGCTGTCACCCGCGCTTTCACGAGTACCTCGTCGCGCGCCTGGAGCGCAAGCCGCCGGAGCTGGTGCGGCAGTTGCGGCTCGCCCACGGCCGGCTGCTCGCCCACGAGGGTCATCACGAGGAGGCCACCGACGAGCTGCTCCGGGCCGAGGCGCCGGCGGAGGCGTTCGAGAGCGCCCGGCGCGCGATCTTCGCGGTCATCGAGCGGGTCGACTACCCAACCGCCGAGCGGTGGCTGACGGAGCTCGGCGCCGTCGCTCCGGACAACGCGTACGACTGGATCGAGGCCGAGCTGCTACTGGCGTTCACGCAGCTGGCCTACGCCCGCAGCGCCCGCATCTGCGACCGGCTGGCCGAGCGTGGCGACCGGGAGCCGCTCGCCGCCCACTCCGGACGAGCCGCGGCGCTCATGGCGTGGGCGTATCTCGACCTGGCCCGGGTCGAGGACAGCAAGGCGGTGCTCAGCGTCGCGCCGGACGGTCCGGCGGTCGAGGCGGTGCGCTACCGCGCGTGCCTCACGTACAACGCTGCCGGCGAGGAGCGCCCGGTGGCGCCGCCGCGGACCGGTGGTCCGTTCGATGCCGCGATCCTGATCGCCGACTACCTCATGGGGCGCCTCGCTGACCTGCCCGAGTCGGGCGGCTCCGAATGGGCAACCGGTCTGGCGACGCCGTGGCGGATCGCCATGCTCCGGGCCCGCGGTCAGACCGAGCGCGCACTCGAGCTCTACGAGGCGGCGATGCGCTCCACCGCAGTCCCGCATTCGCGGATGCTCACGATCTTCATCGGTCCCGAGCTGCTCGTGGACGCCGGGCGGCGCAACGAGGCGCGAGCCGCCATCGCCGAGGGCCGCCGCCTCGCGCAGGAGGACGGCTCGCTCAGCCCGCTCGCCCTCAACGCGTTCGCCGAGGCCAAGCTGGCGCTTCGCCTGGAGAAGGATCCGGCCCTGGCACGGGCCGTCATCGATCGGATCGAGGACCTGCCCGGAGCGCGCCGCATCCATTGGGCCGCCGAGGTGTTCGACACCCTTTACGGCCTCGCACTCCTCCTCCAGGGCCACGACGCCGCCGCCCTGCTGCGGCTCCGCTCCGCCGTCCTGAGCATGCAGTCGGGGGATCGCATCCTCGAGCTGCCGACCGCGGCCGTCTACCTCGCCGAGGCGGAATGGCGCGCGGGGAACGAGGACGCCGCCGACCGCGCCGCCGATCTCGCCCTCGACGCCGCGAGCCGTCAGGGCTCCAACCACATCCTCATGCAGGCGCTCGCGGATCTGCCGGCGGTCGTGTCGCGCCGGATCGACCTCGAGCGCAACGCGGACTCGCCCTGGCATCGCATCGGGCGCGCGCTGATCGCCCAGGGGGTGCGGATCGCGGCCCAGCCGCGGGCCTCGATCCGGTTCCGCGACTTCGGAGAGCGCTCGATCGAGGTGGACGGCCAGCTCCGGGCGCCAAAGATCGGCAAGTGCCACGACCTGCTCGCCTACCTCCTGGTCCACCGTCAAGCGAGCCGCGAGGAGCTGCTCGGGGCGCTCTTCGACGGGCGCTCGGACGAATCCGCCCGCTCCTACCTGCGTCAGGCCATCCACGGGCTTCGCGAGATCCTCCCGGACGGCGCACTGCTCTCGCCGCAGGGGGCAGCGGTGTCCCTCGAGGACGACGTCCTC
Source organism: uncultured Solirubrobacterales bacterium (assembly GCA_963828075.1). Taxonomy (GTDB): domain Bacteria; phylum Actinomycetota; class Thermoleophilia; order Solirubrobacterales; family Solirubrobacteraceae; genus JACCYI01. The sequence goes on from CAWHDH010000007.1 coordinate 7,966, forward strand.
GTCGACAGCGACTCCGATCGACTGGAGTCACAGCTCGTGGAGGCGGCGCGGCTGCAGGGACGCGATCGGTTCGCGGCCACGCTCGAGGCCCTGAAGATCATCGATCGCGGCGAGTATCTGGCGGGCGCCCGCTCCATCTGGGTCGACGAGCGGCGCGGCGCTCTTGCGGGGCGCGCTCTCGACGCCCGGTTCGACGCCGCCGAGCTCGCCTTCGCGGCCGGGGATCTGGAGCCGGCCGGCCAGTTGGCCCGCCAGGTGCTCGACGCCGATCCCTATCGCGAGGCGGCGTGGCGCCTGACGATGCGGATCGCCGGGGCACTGGGCGACGCCGACGGCGTCATCCGCGAGTTCAAGGCGTGCGAGCGCGCGCTGGCCGACGTCGGCACGACGCCGGCCCAGTCGACCCGGGGCCTGCTCGAACAGCTTCGCGTCTAGGTCTAGGCCGCGTCCTCGGGCGGGACCGACGGGTCGGGGAGCGCGCGGTGCAGCGACTGGATCTCCGTGAACGCGGCGATCCCCTCCGGCCCGTACTCGCGCCCGATGCCCGACTCCTTGAAGCCCCCGAACGGTGCGGCGAAGTCGAGCGTGAAGAAGTTCACGCCGATGTTGCCGGTGCGGACGCGGCGGGCGATGCGGGCCGCGCGCTCCGGGTCGGCGCTCCAGACGGTGCCGGAGAGCCCGTAGACCGAGTCGTTGGCGATCGCCACCGCGTCGTCCTCGTCGCGGTAGGGGATGATCGTCAGGACGGGCCCGAAGATCTCCTCCTGGGCGATGCGCATCCCGTTGTCGACGTCGGCGAAGATCGTCGGTTCGACATAGAAGCCGCGATCCAGCCCGTCGGGCCGCCGGCCGCCGACGGTCACCCGCGCGCCCTCCTCGCGACCCGTCGTGATGTAGCCCTCGACGCGCTCGCGGTGCTCGGCGTGGATCAACGGGCCGACCTCGGTCGCGGGATCCATAGGATCGCCGATCGGCAGCGAGCGGTATCCGTCGCTGAACGCCTCGACGATCTCGTCGTAGCGCTCGCGGGGCGCCAGGATCCGCGTCTGGTTGACGCACACCTGGCCGTTGTTGTTGATCGTCGCCGGCAGCAGGCGGCTCAGCGTGCCCTCGAGATCGGCGTCCGCGAGGATGATCGCGGCGGACTTTCCGCCCAGCTCGAGGCTGTAGCGCTTGAGCTGGCGGCCGCACTCGGCGGCGATCGCCTTGCCGGCGGCGGTGCTCCCGGTGAAGCTGATCTTGTCGACCGCGGGGTTGGCGACCAGCGCGGCGCTCGTCGTGCGGTCCGCCGGGACGACGCTCAGGACGCCGGGCGGGAGACCGGCCTCGGCCAGGATCTCGGCGAGAACGAGTGCGTTGAGCGGCGTCTCCTCGGCCGGCTTGAGGACGACCGTGCAGCCGGTCAGCAGCGCGGGCGCGAGCTTGGCGGCGGTGAGCGAGAACGGGACGTTCCACGGCACGATCGCGCCGACGACGCCCACCGGCTCCTGCCGGATCTCCACGCGCGAGCGCAGGCCGTGCCGGATCTCGACCCAGGGATAGGTCTCGGCCATCGCCACGTGCACGTCGAACATGTCCCGGACGTTGGTGACCCGCGACCGGCGCGACTGGCGGATCGGCGTCCCGACCTCCTGCGTGATCAGCTGGGCGATCTCGTCGTGGCGCTCCATGAGCAGCTCGCTGGCCCGGGCGAGAACCCCCGCCCGCTCGACCGGCGTCATCCGCGGCCAGGGCCCGTCGTCGAAGGCCTCGCGCGCGACGCCCACCGCGCGGTCCATGTCCGCCACGCCGCCGAGGGTCACGTGGGCGATCGGCTCCTCGGTCGCGGGGGAGATGACGGCGATCTCGCGGCCGTCGAGCGCGGGCATCCATTCGCCGCCGATGAACACGGCGTCCTCGTGGGCCGTGATCATGGCTGCCTCCGCATCTTTCCGTCGAGCCGCAGCAGGCGGCGGGTGAACACGAACACGCGACCCCACATCGGGATCGAGATCCACATGGCGGGAGCGTCGGCGATCCGCTGCGCGAGCATCTCGCGCTCCGCGGCGATCAGTCCTGGGAGCCCCGGCTTCGCGGGCTTCGGGCGGACGTTGGAGGTGGGCTGGCCGGCGATGTCGTGCTCCTCTTCGGTTACGCGGTGGGGGCCACGCGCAGCTCGCGGCGGCCGTCGAGGTCGACGTCGAGCGACGCGCGGCCCTGCTCGTCGGCGACGACCCCGTCGCCGACGCCGCCGGTGACCGCGTACGCCGCGCCCGGGCGCAGCTGCGAGATCTCGACGCTGATCCGCCCGCCGCCGTTCGTCGAGCGCAGGACGACGTCGAGCGCGTCGCCGTCGGTCACGGCGCGAGACACCATCGCCTGCGGATACGGCACGGACTCGAGCTGCGGGCCGTCGCGCCAGGCGTCCGGCATGCCGCGCTGGATCATGTCCAGCCAGCCGGCCTTCCGCCCGACGAGCGCCCGGGACAGGGCGATGTGCGACGACAGCGAGGCGCCGTCGATGACCAGCCAGCCCCGGCTGTCGACCGACTTTGAGATGCGCGACTGCACCTCTTCGTAGGCGGCGTCGGCCGCCTCCTCGTCGCCCGCCTCCCGCGCCTCGTCGATGATGTAGGTGTACGACTTGAGCGGGTGGAACGAGTAGTTGCCGGTGTCGAGCAGCTTGTCGCGGGTCGCCAGCGGCGTGATGAGCCGGCCGTCCTCCTCGCGGAACGCCGCCCGGGTCAGCGTCCAGCCCCGGTCGGCCAGATGCGGCGCCACCGGCCGCAGATCGGTCGAGAACGAGGTCCCGTTCTGCCCGATCCCGGTGCGGGCCGAGCGGTAGAAGTTGAGCATCCCGTCGGGCCGGACGAATTCCTGCTCCATGCCGCGGAAGTAGCCGTCCTTGATCTGCTCCCAGTAGTGCGTGCCGTGGATGCGGTCGTGGATCATGAGACCCTCGGCCCCGCGCATGTTGCAGATCGAGTAGATCCAGTTCGGCTCGCAGACGACGAGGCCCCACGGCGACTTCAGGTAGTCCGAGGTCAGCGACGCGCACAGCGAGTCGTAGGTGTACGGGTAGCGCCGCTTCTCGTTCCAGACGAACTCGATCGCGCCGGGCCGGCTGTGGCGCAGGTCGCCGGTGACGGTCTGGTAGGCCCCGAGCGAGAGCGCGAAGAACCCGGTGAGCATGATGTTCTGCTTGCGGGCCGGATCGGGGTTCCACTCGAAGTTGCCCCACAGGTTCTCGTAGGCCCAGTAGGACCAGACCTTCTTCTGCTGGTACTTCTCGACGAGCCGGCGCATCGCCTCGTCGTGGTAGCCGCGGAACGCCGGGGTGCGCGTGTACTTCTGCAGCCCCATCGTGTAGATGAGATGGTCGATCTGGTACCGGAGGGCGGCGGGCTGGAACTGCTCGATCACGTCCCAGTCCGACCAGTCGTCGAGCTCCTTGAACGCCGTGTCGACGAACCGCCGGGTCAGGGCGAGGGCATCGTCGCCCATCTCGTCGCCGGCGTGGACCTCGGGCCGGTCGGATCCGCGGAGCGGCGGGGTCGCGGCGCGCAGGATCTCGTTGGCCGCCTCGGCGCGCTGGATCTGCGCCCGGAACCGCTTGCGCCGCTCGCGCAGCTGCTCGTACGCCACGGCGGCCGCCAGGGCGGACACGACGTACGGCGCGGCGCGCCAGTGCTTGGACTTCGCCGACGCGCGGCGCGCCGCGAGCGCGGCGCCGCCGACCCACACCAGCGGCGGGGCGATGTGGTTGCCCGTCCCGAACCAGAGCACGACCGCCAGTGCGAAGGCGGCGGCCGACACCGCGAAGTGCGCCGGGTCGCGCGTGTAGAGGAAGCCGGCGCCCGGGAACATGACGCCGGTCGCCCACGCCTCCCGGGCCGGGCCGGCCTTCGTCAGGACGGACGCCACGCCCGCGGCATGTGCGGTGGCATAGATGGCGGCGAGGCGGCGCTGCCGGGCACGGGTCATCGGCCCGACGGGCTTGTCGTGCGGAGGGATCTCGAGCGAGCGGCGCTCCGGGTCCTCCGCCGCGCCCTGCTTGTCGATCTGGGGCTGGTTGATCGTCGCCAGGGCTCCGGCGGCCATCGGCGCGAGCACCGGCGTCCACGCGCTCTGCGGCAGCCGGCCGAGCACGTCGAGGATCGGCGACAGCGGCGAGGTGCGGTCGGGATGTAGGCCGGCGCTCGCCCCGCGGGCAGCGCTCCCCAGGCTCTTGACGACCTCGTCCCAGCCGTGCTCGGAGACCACCCGCTGGGCGGCGTCCAGGAGGGCCTGCGCCGGATCCTCCACCGCTCTCAGCGGCGCCGGCATCTTCTTCTTGGCGGTACCCCGGGGGAAACGCATCAGCTCTTCTGGGCCTTCCATTCGCTCAGTCGGGTCACGTAGGGGTCCTCGGTCGCGTCGGCGAACGCGGGCGGGCGGCTCGCGACGATCCCGCGGTCCCCGTCGACCGCGACCTCGGCGCCCTCGGCCAGCTCGACGCCGTTGACGCGGGCGGCGCGGCCGCCGTCGAGGACCTCCACCTCGCCGATCCCGCAGACCGCGGGCCGCCCCATGCCGCGGGCCACGACGGCGGCGTGGCTCGTCCGGCCGCCGCGGCCGGTGACCACGGCGACGCTCGCGATGAAGCCCTGGACGTCCGTCGGCGAGGTCGTCGGGCGCACGAGCACGACCCGGCGCCCTTCGTCGGCCATCGCCTGCGCGCGGGCCGCGTCGAAGGCCACCTCCCCGACCGCGCCGCCCGGCGACGAGGCCAGGCCGCGGGCGATCACATCGTCCGGGGCGGGCTCGTCCGCGAATCGTGGCGCCCCCGCCGCCTCGAGCTGCTCGTCAGAGATGCGCTCCGCCGCCTCGGCCTCGGTGATGAGGCCGGCGTCGACCATGTCGACGGCGATCCGGACGGCGGCGCGGCCGCCGCGCTGGGCCACGCGCGTCTGCAGCACCCAGAACTTGCCGAGCTCGATCGTGAACTCGACCTCGATGAGGTCGCGGGCCTCGGTCTCGAGCGTCGTGAGCACCTCCTCGAGCTCGGCGGCCACGGCGGGCAGACGGTCCGCGAGGGCGTCCAGCGGCTCGGCGTCGCGGACGCCGGAGACGACGTCCTCGCCCTGCGCGTCATAGAGGATCTCGCCGTACGGCTCGTCGACACCGCTCGAGGGGTCGCGGGAGAAGGCGACGCCGCTGCCGGAGGGGCGGTCGCCGCGCAGGTTGCCGAAGACCATCGACTGCACGACGCAGGCCGTGCCGATCGACTCGTCGATGCCCCGGAACTTGCGGTAGGCCTTGGCCCGCGGGCTGTTCCACGAGCCGAACACCGCGTCGACGCACTCCTCGACCTGCCGCAGCGGCTCCTGCGGGAACTCGGCGCCGGAGTGCTCGGCGATCAGCGCCAGGAGGGCCTGCGTGCGCTCCCGGCTGGCCTCCCCGGCGTCGATGCCGGTGGTCGCCGCGTCGAGCAGCGCCTCCTCCACCACGCCGGCGGAGATCCCCCGGACCGTGGTGGCGAAGGAGTCCACGAGCCGCTCGTAGGAGCTCCAGGCGAACTCGGCGTCCCCGGTGCCGCGGGCGAGGCCTTCCACGACGACGTCGTTGAGCCCGACATTGAGGATCGTGTCCATCATGCCGGGCATCGAGACCGGCGCGCCGGAGCGAACCGAGACCAGCAGCGGCGCACCGGGGTCGCCCAGGCGACGGCCCAGTTGCCGTTCCAGCGTGCCGAGCTCGCCCACGACGTCCTGGCGGACGCTCTCGGGAAGCGCGCCGTCCCGCAGGAAGCCGCGGCCGACCTCGGTGCTGAGGATGAAGCCGGGCGGGACGGGGAGCCCGAGCCCCACCATCTTGGCGAGGCTGGCGCCCTTGCCGCCGAGGCGGTCCGCGTCCGGGGCGCCGGCGGCGTCGAAGGCGACGACGTCGGGATCGGTCGAGGTGGTCGGCATCAGTAGCTCCCCTCCTCCTCGCGCGAGATGCCGAGGGTGACCAGGTAGTCCTCGTGGGCCTCCATCCAGACGTTGTGGAAGCTCTCGACCCGCGGGCTGGTCAGGAACTCGCTCTGCCCCTCGAGGACCTTGTCCAGCGCACCGCGCAGGCGCGGCGCGTACCCCGCGAACCTGGGCAGGAGGTCCGCGGTGCGGGTGAGCGTCACCGAGACGCGCTCGAGGATGTCCTGCAGATCGGTGGCGATGGTGAACCGGCCGTCGAGGTCGTCGTCGGCCAGCTTCTGCCAGTCGGCGCACTTGCTCTTGGTCGGCTGGTTGACGGCCAGGAACCGCTCGTAGAGCGCCGCGACGCCCTCGCGATCGATCGACTCGCGCTCGACCTCGAGGAGCTCCTCGTGGCGGCGCACCCCCTCGTCGGTGAGCATGCATCCGGCGGGGCTCACGAAGATGAGGCCGCGCTGGGCCAGCTCCTCGGCGTTCGCCGGCTTCTCGGCATGGAGCCCTCCCACGCGGATGGCGTGCAGGGCGTCGAACTCTGTCAGGACCTCGGTCACGTCGGTTCAGCTGCCTCTCTCCCAGGACACAGGCACGACCTCGATGATTGGCGGGCCGCCCTCGGCGCGGTAGGTCTGCGAGAGACAATCCGGACCCGGCGGTCTGCCCTTTGAAGTGCAAGACGGTGCCGCGCCAGGCTCGCCGGGCGATGTCGCGCCGAGCCAGCGCGTGGTCGGGCGGTTGGCGAGGCGGGACAGCGAGGAGCCTGCGCGCCGTCACAGACTGTCGCCGATGACTCCAGCCGCCACGCTGAAGCCCGACCACGCCGCACCGCGTCGGTACGACCTGTTCTCCGACGAGCACGACGGGCTTCGCGACTCGATCCGGCGCTTCGTCACCAAGGAGCTCACGCCGCACATCGACGAGTGGGAGGAGACGACCTTCCCCGATTCGGCGCTGCGCCGCATGGGCGAGCTCGGGTTCCTGGGCCTCGACAAGCCGGAGCAGTACGGCGGCCAGGGCGGCGACTTCCTCTGCGCGCTGGTGCTGTGCGAGGAGCTGTACTACGGCGCCAACGGCGGGCTGGCCATGGGCGTCGGCGTCCAGACGGACATGGCCCTGCCGCCGATCCTCGCCTTCGGGACCGAGGAGCAGAAGCAGCAGTGGGCCGTGCCGGCGATCCGCGGCGAGAAGATCCTCTGCCTCGGGATCAGCGAGCCGGACGCCGGCTCCGACGTGGCGGGGATCAAGACGCGGGCGGTCCGGACCGCCGACGGCTGGACGATCAACGGCTCGAAGACCTACATCACCAACGGCTGGCGGGCGGACGTCATCGTCCTCGTGGTGAAGACCGAGCCGGACGCCGGGCACGACGGCTTCACGCTGTTCCTGGTTCCGCTGGACACGCCCGGCGTCACCCGCGGCCGCCGCCTCGAGAAGCTCGGGATGCACGCGTCCGACACCGCGCTGCTGACCTTCGAGGACGTGCACGTTCCCGACTCGGCGGTCCTCGGCGACGTCGGGAAGGGCTTCTACCAGATCATGTGGGAGCTCCAGGGCGAGCGCGTCAGCGGCAGCGCGGGCAACATCGCCGCGGCGCAGCGCGCCTTCGACCTCACGCTCGAGTACGCCAAGAACCGGCAGACCTTCGGACGCCCGATCGGCCGGCACCAGGCCGTCCGCCACCGGCTCGCCGAGATGGCCACCAAGCTCGAGGCCGGGCGCGAGCTGACCTACGCGACCGCGCGGCGGGTCGTCGCCGGCGAGTACCCGGTGCGCGAGATCTCAATGACCAAGGTGTTCACCTGCCGCGTCGCGAACGAGGTCGTCGACGAGTGCATCCAGCTGCACGGCGGCGCCGGCTACATGAAGGAGTACGGGATCGAGCGGATCTGGCGCGACGTGCGGCTGTGCCGGATCGGCGGCGGCACGGACGAGATCATGCTCGACGTCATCGGGAAGTCGTTCGGGCTTTGACCCGGCGCTACTGTTGCTGATCCGTGGCCTGCTGCGTCGCCATCGCCTTGCTGATCGCGAACATCCGCCGCGCCTTCCAGCGCAACCGGGGGCCTGAGCGCCTGCCCGCGCGCTGACGGGCGACCAGCAGCGCCAGCCCGGCCAGCGTCAGGGCGATCCCGCCGGCCGCGAGCACCCAGCCACCCGCCTGCGTGTCGCCGAGGCTGCCGACGCCGCCGAGCGGATCCGAGCGCGAGGCGACGAGCAGGCCGAGCACGACATTCGCCGGGATGCCCGCCGCCACGACCCACAGCTTCGTGCGGAACGACGGACGCCAGGCGGCCGGATCCTTCCCGGCGAGCGGCATCCAGAAGAGCAGCCCGCAGGTCAGGAGGTAGGCGTGGACCGCGACGTGCACGGACTCGTGGGCGATGGACCAGCCATAGAGCGGCGTGAGCAGGACGAGGAACATCGTGGCGTGGTACTCGACGGTGAGCGCGATGCCGGCGCGGCGTCCGCTCGTGGCCTTCATCGCGGGGTCCTTCATGACCGCCACGATCTCGTGCCGCGCGCGCGGCGAGACGGTCCGCAGCAGGAGCGTGAGCGGCGCGCCGAGGACGAGCAGCGGCGGGACGGCCATCATCACGACCAGGTGCTGGGCGGCGTGGACCCAGAGCAGCTCGTCCTCGGCCGCGACCGGCGGCCCGACCGCGAGGGCGAACAGCGTCAGGCCCGCCAGGAACGACACCGTCCGCCGCAGCGGCCAGCGGTGCCCGCGCGGCGACGGCCGCATCGCGGCCGTCACGTAGGCGACGGCGAGCCCGGCCTGGAGCAGGAGCCCGATCGCCGTGACGGTGATCGAGACGTGCGCGATCGGTGGCGACATCGGCTACACCATCGCCCCCCTACCCGTTCGCAGCGTTGGCCCGCCGGGACAAAGCCCCGAGCGCCGGCTGTCATCGAGCGACACGTCGACGCGCCCGGCCCGAACGTACCGTGGCGGGAGGATCCCACCCGGCGCCCCGGCTCCGAGTCTCTCCTCCTGGGCCGGGGCCGGTGGGGTCCTAACGCTCCCGGCCGCCTCACGGGGCCTGGGACGCCTCAGGCTTGGTGGTTCCGTAGCGCGCCCAGTGGCGTGCCGGGATCGCGCCGACGTCCTTGTACCAGTACCAGGTGCAGGGGTCGGTGGCGAAGTCCTCCGGCGGATCGGAGGGATACAGCGGGTACCCGCTCCACTCGATCGGCATCTTCTCGTTCATGAACGTGCAGTGGGTGCAGTACAGCGGGAAGCTCTTGCGGCCGTACGACCAGTCGTGCGCCTCGTCCGTCGTGCCATACCCCTGCGATTCGTAGAGCCCCCTTCGGACCAGTCGCTGACCGGAGCCGCAGGGGTTCATCGTGAACGTGATCTTCTCGTCGTCCTCGGTGATCGAGAACCGGCCCGGGTGCTCGCCGACGCCGCTGCCGGAGTGCGCGCGCCAGGTCGCCGCGAGCAGGTACACGAGCTTCCTGCGGTCGAGATCCTGGATGGCGTCGTGATGGCGCCGCCATCCCTTCTCGACCTGCATCTCCCAGGCGCCCTTCACGCCCGCGTCGCCCAGCTCCGACTGGATGTAGGTGACGAGGCCGAGCACGGATTCGGCCATGAGGTCGTGGAGCATCAGCCATTCGCGCGTCATCCCGTTGCAGAGCTTCTTGGCCTGCTCGAGATCGCCGGCCTCGATCGCCTCGATCGCGCGGTCCATGGTCGGGCGCGAGAGCTCCTCGAGCTCCTGGGGGTCGAACCAACGTTCTTGCATGCCGCCGCTCCTGGTTGTCGACGCTACGCCTGCAAGGCATCCGCGAACCGCTCGGAGGCCAGGGCACGACGGGTCGGGACGTGCTCTCGCGGGATCCCGTCGGGCGGTGGCTCGTACCCGCGCAGGATCAGCCGCGCGGCGACCGCCCGGTGAAGCTCGTCCGCGCCGTCGTAGAAGTGCGTGCCTCGCGCATACCGGTACATGGCTTCGAGCGGCATGTCGGCGGAGAAGCCGAGCGCGCCATGGATCTGCAGCGCTCGGTCCACGACGTCGTGGAGTGCGTCCGCCCCGAAGAACTTGATCAGCGAGATCTCCCGGCGCGCCGCCTCGAACCCGTGCGCGTCGGCGACCCAGGCCGCGTGCAGGGTCATCAGCCGAGCCGCGTGCATCTGAGCGGCTGAATCGGCGATCCAGTTCTGGACCGTCTGGTGCTCGCCCAGCAGCTTGCCGTGGCTGACCCGATAGGTCGCCCGCTCGCAGAGCATGTCGAACGCTCGCTCCGACAGGCCGATGAAGCGCATGCAGTGGTGGATCCGGCCCGGGCCTAGTCGCTGCTGGGCGATGCGGAAGCCGTCACCCTCCTCCCCGAGCCGCAGGTCGGAGCCGACGCGGACGCCCTCGTAGACGATCTCCGCATGGCCACCGTGGGCGGCGTTGTGGCCGGCCGGGAACTCCATGGTCGGAACGTCCCGGACGATGTTCACGCCAGGCGTGTTCGCCGGCACGATGAACATCGACGCGCGCCGGTGGCGCGGGGCTTCCGGGTCCGTGACCGCCATGACGATCAGGAAGTCGGCGCGCGAGGCGTTCGAGCTGAACCACTTGTGCCCGTCGATGACGTACTCGTCGCCCTCGCGCCGCGCCCGGGTCTGGATCGCCGTCGGGTCGGAGCCGGCGACCGCGGGCTCGGTCATCGAGAAGGCGGAGCGCAGGTCCCCGGCAAGCAACGGATCCAGGAACCTGCGCTTCTGCTCCGCGGTTCCGGCCAGCGCGATGATCTCCCCGTTGCCCGAGTCGGGTGCCTGGTTGCCGAAGACCGTCGGGGCGATCACGGTCGAGCCGAGAATCTCGTGCATCAGCGCCAGCCTGACCTGCCCGAAGCCCTGGCCGCCGAGCTCGGGCGGGAGGTGGGCGGCCCACAACCCGCGCCGCTTCACCTCCTCCTGGAGCGGCTTGATGATCGTGTCCAGGCCGTCGTAGCTCAGCTCGTCCAGGACGGTCTCGAGCGGCCAGAGCTCAATGCGGACGAAGTCACGCATCCAGTCCAGGTCGACCTGGAACTCGGGTTCGGTCGAGAAGTCCCACGCCACGTCTCGAAGCTAACGCTGGGTCCGGGCGGGCGCACTATCGGAGCCCGTCAAACCCGAGCTTCAGCGTTGGCCAGGCGCGCCGTTGCCGTGGAGGCAAACGCAGGGTTGGGTTCGGCCCGTGGGATCCCTGACCGGCAAGGTGGCGCTCGTCACCGGCGCGAGTCGGGGCATCGGCGCCGACACGGCGCTGATGCTGGCCGGCGAGGGCGCCCGCGTGGTGTGCTGCGCGCGCACCGAGCACGCAGGGCAGCACCCCCTCGAGGGGTCGCTCGACGCCACGGTCGCGGCCATCCGAGGGACCGGCGCGGAGGCCGCGGCGGTCCGCGCCGAGCGCGGCTGGGGCCGGATCGTCAACGTGACGTCGGAGTCGGCCATCGGTCCAGGCGCCGGCCCGTACGAGAGGACGCCGATCGTCGGCGACACCGCCTATGGGGCGCAGAAGGCCGCGATCGAGCGCTTCACCCAAGGGCTCGCCGAGGAGGTCTACCCGCAGGGCGTCGGCGTCGCCGCGATCGCACCGTCCCTCATCGTTCCGACTCCCGGTGCGCTCGCGAACGGGCAGGTCACGGGCGACGACGATCCGCGCGCGGAGGACCGCGCCTATATGCCGATGGCGATCCGGGCACTGGTCACCGACCCCGTTGAGCAGATGGCCGGCCGCGTCGTCTATAGCCAGCAGCTTCTCCTCGAGAAGCGGCTGATCGAGACGGGTCGCGGACTCGGGGTGGACCCGGAGCGCCGCGTGACCGGCTACGTGAGCGCGTCGGTGCCGCGCGCATGAGCGGGCGCGAGGCCGTGCGCGTCGAGCTCGCGCGCGCCCTCGGCGGAGAGCCGGGCGAGATCGCGCGCCTGCAGGGCGGCGCCGGCCGCTGCCAGATGTGGTCCCTTCAAGCGAGCGGGCGGCCGCTGGTCTTCCGCCAGTTCCCGGACGGAGTCGAGCGTGAGGTCGTCAGGGTCCGGGAGTGGCAGGTCCTCCGGCTCGCACGGGATGCGGGCGTCCCGGTTCCGAGCCCCGTTGCGCTGACACCCTCCGGCATCGTCGTCGAGCGCGTGGCCGGCGAGGCTCGGCCGCAGCGCCTGCTGACCGAGGAGCGCTGGGCCCCCGCGCGCCGCGGGCTGGTCGCGCGCGTCGCGGCGGCCGCCGCCCGGCTCCACGCGATCGAGCCACCCGGCTTCCTCCCGCACGAGCCGGAGCTGGACGGACACGGCTCGGGTCCGGCGCTCTCGGGGCTGGCGGCGGCCGAGGCCGCCGTCGTCATGCTCGAGCGCCACCTGGACCGGATGGGAGAGCCGCATCCCGCGATCGAGGTCGGCCTCCGCTGGCTGCGCCGCAACCTGCCGGCGCCGGCCTCGACCTCGATCGTGCACGGAGACCTCCGGCTCTCCAACCTCGTCGTCTCCGAGGACGGACGGCCGACGCTGATCGATTGGGAGCTGGTCCACGTCGGCGACGGCGCCGAGGACCTCGGCTGGATGTGCGTGAGGTCGTGGCGCTTCGGCGCCGCTCCGCCGGCGCTGGGATGCGGTTCCCGGCACGAGCTGCTCGCCGCGTACGCCGCGGCCGGCGGGCGAACGCTGTCGCTCGCCGAGCTGCGCTGGTGGGAGGTCTGCGGGAACGCCCGCTGGGCCGTCATCTGCCTGCTCCAGGCCCACCGCCACCGCACGGGCATCGCCCGCTCGCTCGAGCGGGCCATGATCGGCCGCCGGACCTGCGAGGCGGAGTGGGACCTGCTGGCGCTGCTCGCAGACGACCGCCCGCCGCCGCAACCCAGTCCGTCACCGCAGGACGGCCCGAGCGCGGTCGAGCTCCTCGAGGCGCTCGCGGACTACCTGCGCGCCGACCTTCGCCCGCGCGCGCCGGCCGAGGACTCCTTCAGACTGGCCATAGCGGCCAACGCATGCCGCATGCTGGCCCGGGAACTGCCGGCGGACTTCATCCCGAAGCAGCCTGCGGCACGCGAGCGGTCGGCCGCGCTGTGCGCACAAGTGCGCGCCGGCTCGCTCGACGGGCGACTCGACGGGCTGATCGAGACGCAGCGGGCCGAGGTCAGGGCGAAGCTCGAGGTCGCCAATCCTCGCTGGGCGGCCCCAGGATTGTGAATACCTCCACCCGCTCCGCCCATCAGGGTCGACGTGACACGTGACGACGGGCACCGTGGACGCGCCCACGTTCGAACGATCGGGAGGACACCGAGGCCGATGAGGCGTCGACCAATCAGAACGGCTGCCGTCCGGTCCCCCCTCCTCGACGTGCTCGCCGAGCTCCGGCGCAGCGCCTGGACACCCGTCCTCGCGCCGCTGGCCGCCGCCGGCCTGACCACGATCAACCAGCCGCAGATCGACAAGACCGGGGCCGCCGACGACCCGCTGGACCGGTCGCTGGCGATTCCCCTCGCCGACCATCCCGTCGGCCCGATGACTCGCGCGCGTCAGCGCCGGCTGGCGGCGATCTTCGCCACCGCCCAGCTCGCCGGGATCGGTGCCGTGCGCGCCAAGGCCGGCCCCGCGCGAGAGGCCTGGGCCACGGGGATCATGTTCCCCGGCGCCGGCTTCCTGTACAGCCGGGACCCGGGCCGCTTCGCGGTGACGGCGGCCGCGTTCGGATTGGCCGGCGTGGCCTGGTTCGGCACCGGGAACCACATCGCGCCGCCGCTCGTTTGGGCGGGCGCGGCCGCCATCGCCGCCCGCCGCGCCGCGAGCACGTCCCGACACTGGCGCCGGGCACCGTACGTCGTCGCCGCCACGATGGCCGCCGTCTCCTACGAGCTGATCCGCGAGCGCCGGCAGCACTTCGGCGAGCAGCGGGAGCAGGCGGAAGCGGCGAACGAGTTGCTGCGGGTGACTCCCCCGCCGCTTCGGGGCGCCGACCGACCGGACGTCCACGCCATCGGTGAGATGGACGACGTGACGCTCGCCCTGGCTCGCCGGTTCGTCGACACCGCGTTCAAGGAGCTCGACGACTGGTCGGACTGGGACGTGATCGAGCAGTTCCAGACCGCCGCGGTCCGGTACCAGATCGATCACATGATCTACACGATCGCGCTGCAGAAGTTCACCCGGACCCCGGCCTTCCGTGGCTACCAGGACGAGGCCATGCGGCGACTCATCGATAAGTACCAGCAGAAGAAGGTCTGGTCCTACTGGGCCTACGAGAACCTGTGGGGCAACTTCGAGTGGAACCCGGACCCGGCGCGCAAGCACAACATCATGCTGACCGGGTTCTTCGCGCTGTCGCTCGGCGCCTTTCAGACGGTCACCGGCGACTACCGGCACAGCCGGCCCGGGGCGATCAAGTTCGTGTGGAACGAGAAGCGCCGCTACCCGTACTCGTACGACTCGCTGTGCGCGTCGCTGACCTCGGACTACCTGAAGTCGCCGTGGGGCCTCGTCGTCTGCGAGCCGAACTGGATCTTCTCGGCCTGCAACATGCGCGGCGCGGCGGGTCTGCTGATCCACGACCGCCTGCACGGGACCCACTACTGGGACATGATCAAGGACGGGTACTACCGCGGGCTCGAGCAGGAGTTCGTGCGGCCCGACGGGACGCTCAACTTCTATCGCTCCGCCCGAACCGGGATCGGGCTGACGGGCGCGTCGTTCTCCACCGACCTGCGGCCGACGGTGCCGCATGTCGCCGATCGGGGCTGGGCGTTGCTCCGCGCGGCGTACGAGGAGCGCGACGGCAGGCTCGTGACGCCCCTCGCCGGCCGCGACAAGCTGCTCGACACCGGGAACTACTCGTTCCACCCCCTCAAGGCGTACGCGTACATCATCGAAGAGGCGCGCGAGGCCGGTGACGACGAGGCCGCCGACGCGGCGTGGGAAGAGGTCCGGGGCAGGATCGACATGTCGATCGACAGCCGCGGCTGGCTCGTCGTCCAGGGCGCTTCCATCGCCGCGCACCTTGCGTTGGCGCGTTCGCTGAACGGACGAAAGAGCGGATGGCTCGACCTGATCGGTAAGGGGATGCCGGAGGCGTGGGTCAACGGGCCGCAGGTGGAGTCGGTGCCCTATCCGGCGGTGATGGTCGCAGCTGCGGTCACCGACGGCGAAGCGCTCGACGCGGTGTTCCGATCGACGAACGGCGGCGGGCGCTTCGACGTCGAGCTGAGTCAGCTGCGCCCGAGCGGCTCGTACCACGTCACCGGCGCGACGACCGCCTCGCTCGTCGCCGACGAGCGAGGTCGTGCCACGGTCGAGTTGGAGCTGGATGGGCGGCGCGAGCTGCGTCTGGCGCCGGTGGGTTGAGAGGCCGAGCGATGCCGGCTCCGCCGACCGCTCCCGACTCAGCTCCGCGCGGGCGGGCAGCGTTCGCGCGGGTGATCGCCACCCAACGAAAGCTCGTCGCCCGGCGACTCACGAACGCGCCCGCCATCTGGATGTCGGTCCCGACCTGGGGGCGGCTGTGGGTGAACGCCGGCCGCCTGGTCGGCCTCGCCCGCGCAGCGGGCGCTCATTGTCGCGAAGCGCCAACGGGTCCCGGGTGGCATGGCCATGATCGCCATTGCCGCGCCGCGCGTGCTCGGCTTCGATCCAGATCATGAGTGCCGCCTCGGAGGCCGCCGTCGAGGCCGCCCCGCGCTACCTGGGGCGCGTCCCGAGCGGCCCGGAGGGCGACCTCCAGATGCGGGCCAAGCAGCGCACCGGCATCCTCGAGGCCACCCCCGAGAACATCGCTCGCAACCGGCTGACGACCGAGGAGATCGACGACTACCTGGCCTACTCGGGCTGGAACCTCTGGGATCTCCTGGCGGCCCGCCAGACGGAGGGCGAGAACAGCCTGATCCCGCGCCAGGAGTACGAGTGCACCGGCTTCCTGCAGTGCTGGCTGCAGTACCCGAGGTTCTTCGAGGCCATCACCGCGGAGCTGGGCGTCGACGGGCTCGTCGCGTTGTGGGGCACCGGCCGGCGGGAGCCGGCGAGCAAGATCAACCAGGCCCACGCCTGGGCCATCGGGCAGATGCCGCTGATCGGCCGGGGACTGGCGGTCGCGCTCGGCATCCAGCGCGCGGACGAGCGCCTGGACGAGCTCAACACCGTGGTCCAGTTCGCGCGGCGGACCATGTACGGCGCGATCGGGCCGGGCCCGACGTTCCTCTCCGCGCGCGGCTACCGCGCGCCGTCCCTCGACGATACGTGGATCGATCGGTTCGTCGCCGACCACGAGGCGCTCGACGACCCCCAGCGGATGAAGGCCTTCCGGCAGTTCATCGCCCAGTCGGAGCTGTTCGGGTTCCTGCTGCACTTCGACGCGCGATCCGCGCTCAACGACACCGGCCCGTACGAGCTCGCGGACGGCCGGGTCGTGATCGTCCGCGACCACTTCCTCACCGCGCCCAACTACCACTGGGCGCAGGTCAGCGAAGGGCTGCCGCACTGCGTCACGCAGGCCATGTTCTTCGGGCCGACCGAGGAGCTGCGCCTGACGGTCAACGACCTGGGAACCACGTTCGCGGAGCCCAAGAACTACCACCGGTACCTGACCGGCGTCGCCGCCTACGCGCGCGACACCATCGACACGCCCGCGTCCGAGCTGCGCCTGCTCTCGGCCGACGAGCAGGCCGCGATCACGCGCGACATCCTGCCGCGCACGATGAAGCTGTACGCGCAGATCGCGACGATGACCCGCCGCGACCGCATCATGAGCGGCGTGCAGAACTACACCGCCGAGCCCGTCGAGCCCCTCGCCCGCGCCGCCGGCTTGTGGGAGAGGTTCCGCACGGAGATGCAGTTCGACGAGCTGCACCCGCTGACCGCGGACGCGTACCACGCCTTCGCGCGCGGCGCGGCCGTGGAGCTGCTGCCGCCCGTCTTCACGGAGGGCGCGGCGTTCCCGGCCGTCGGTCCGCGGGCGACCTGGTGAAGCTGGGGCTGAACCTCGGCTACTGGACGGGCGGCCCGCCTGCGGGCGTGCTCGAACTCGTCACGGAGGCCGAGCGCCTCGGCCTGCACTCGATCTGGACGTCGGAGGCCTACGGCTCGGACGCCTTGACGCCGCTGGCGTGGTGGGGCGCGCACACCGAGCGCGTCGCGCTCGGGACGGCGATCATGCAGATGGCGGCGCGCGCGCCGACGGCCACGGCGATGGCGGCCATGACGCTCGACCACCTGTCGGGCGGGCGAGCGATCCTCGGCCTGGGCGTGTCAGGCCCGCAGGTGGTCGAAGGCTGGTACGGCGAGCCGTTCGCGAAGCCGCTGGCCCGGACGCGCGAGTACATCGGCATCGTGCGCCAGGTG
This sequence comes from uncultured Solirubrobacterales bacterium, assembly GCA_963828075.1. Classification (GTDB taxonomy): domain Bacteria; phylum Actinomycetota; class Thermoleophilia; order Solirubrobacterales; family Solirubrobacteraceae; genus JACCYI01. The sequence continues at coordinate 25,192 of CAWHDH010000007.1, forward strand.
CTGAGCCGCCGGGCGCCGGTCACCGCTCCAGGCCCGCACCATCCGCTGCCCCTGCCGCCCGGCGACGCCGCCACCGGCCTCGGCAAGCCGCTCAAGCCGTCGCTTCACCCGCTCCGCGAGGACCTGCCCATCTACCTGGCGGCCGAGGGCCCGAAGAACATCGCTCTCGCCGGCGAGCTGTGCGACGGGTGGCTTGCGCTCTTCTACTCGCCCCAGCACGGCGAGTGGTACCGCCGGGCCTTGGCCGAGGGCCTCGGGCGGCCGGGCGCGCGCCGGACCTGGGAGGACTTCGAGGTCGCGGCGAGCGTCCCGCTGGTGCTCGACGCGGACGTCGAGAAGGCCGCGGACGCCCTGCGGCCCATGTACGCCCTGTACTTCGGCGGGATGGGGGCCAAGGCGGCCAACTTCCACGCCGACGTCGTGCGCCGCATGGGCTTCGAGGCCGATGCGGAGCGGATCCAGGCGCTGTACCTGGCGGGGCGCAAGGCCGAGGCCGCCGCGGCGGTCCCCACCCGGCTCGTCGACGAGCTCGCGCTCATCGGCCCACCCGATCGGATCCGGGAGCGGCTCGCGGCGTGGCGCGAGTCGATCGTCACGACGCTGCTCATCTCCGGGGACGTCGCCACGCTGCGGGTCGCCGCCGATCTGGTCCTGGGCTGATGGCCGGACCCGACCTGATCCTCACGGACGTCGAGGACCGGGTCGCCGTCGTGGTCCTCAATCGCCCGCGGGCGCGCAACGCGCTCAACAGCGCGATGCTCGAGCGACTGACCCGCACGCTCGAGCACGTCGACGCCGATCCCGAGGTCGACGTGGTGATCCTCACGGGCGCCGACCCGGCGTTCTGCGCCGGGCTGGATCTCAAGGAGGTCGGCTCGACGGGCGGCATCCTCGGCGAAGGGCGGGCCGCATCGGAGGCCGCGCGGCGCGGTGGTCCGATCCCGCGCATGGAGACGCCGCTGATCGGCGCGATCAACGGCCCGGCGATCACGGGTGGCCTCGAGATCGCGCTCACCTGCGACTTCCTCGTCGCCTCCGATGCCGCGGTGTTCGGAGACAGCCACGTCAGCGTGGGCTTCCAGCCGGGCTGGGGCGGCGCGGTCCTGCTGGCCGAGGCGATCGGCGTCCGCCGCGCCCGCGAGATGAGCTTCACGGGTACGTTCATCGGGGCGGGCGAGGCGCTCGATCTCGGGCTGGTCAACCACGTCGTCGGGCACGCCGAGCTGCTCCCGTTCTGCCGACGGCTCGCCGCGGACATGGTGGCCGGCGACGGGGCCGCGTTGCGACGGCTGCGCCGGACGTACGGCGAGATCGCCGACGCGGTCGCCGGCGCCGGCTGGGAGGCCGAGGCGCGCGGCGCCCGCGAGTGGCAGGGCCGCACCTTCGACCCGGCCGAGGTGGAGCGCCGGCGCGACGCGATCGTCGCCCGCGGCCGGGCCCAGGCACGCCGACCCCACGAGGAGGACGACTGATGGCGCGAGAACCGGTGCAGGAGCACGAGACCCTCCTGGTCGAGCGGGAGGGCCCGGTCGCGACGATGACGATGAACCGGCCGGCGCAGATGAACGCGATCTGGCGCCAGTCCTACCTCGATTTCGAGCAGGCGTTCATGTGGGCGCGCGACGATGACTCGGTGCGCGTCGTGGTCGTCACGGGAGCCGGCGACCGCGCCTTCTGCGCTGGTGGCGACAAGGAGCTCGACCTCCCCGTGCTCGCCGGTCTCGGCTCGTCCGGCATGGTCACGGACGCGCGGATCGCGCAGGACACGATCCTGCGGATCCGTGAGCTCAGCAAGCCCGTGATCGCGCGGGTCAACGGCGTCGCCGTGGGCGGTGGCTGTGACATCGCCCTCGCCTGCGACATCGTCATCGCGTCGACGACCGCCTCGTTCGGCCAGTTCTGGATCCGCCGCGGCATCCTGCCCGGGATGGGTGGCGGCTACCTCCTGGCGCGGCTCGTCGGGACCCACCGGGCCAAGGAGCTCATCTTCACGGGCGACCGGATCGATGCGACGGAGGCGGAGCGGATCGGGATGATCAACCGCGTCGTCGCACCCGAGGACCTCGACGGCGCCGTCTACGAGCTGGCCGAGCGGCTGGCGGGGATGCCCGCGCTCGCGCTGGGCATCAGCAAGCGGCTCATCGACGTGCACGCCGAAGGCACGCTGGAGTCCTACTTCGAGGCGGTGAGCTGGGCGAACGCGATGCTCGTCCAGGGCGAGGACCACGCCGCCGGCGTGGCCGCCATGCGGAGTGGTTAGCCCTCGCGGACCATCGCCTCGGCCGCCTCGACGACATCGGCCGACGACGGCATCAGCGCGCGCTCGAGGCCGGGGCTGAACGGCATCGGCACGAACGGGGCGCCGATCCGGCGCACCGGGACCCGGAGCAGGTCGAAGAGCTCGTCTGCCGCCCGGGCGGCGACCTCGGCGCCCGCGCCGAAGTCCTGGACCGCTTCGTGGACGATCAGCAGGCGCCCGGTGCGCTCGGCCGACTCGAAGACGGTCGCCATGTCGAGCGGCACCAGCGACCGCAGGTCGATCACCTCGAGCGACGCGCTCGAGGACTCGGCGGCGGTGAGGCACTCGCGCAGCATCTGGCCCCAGGTGACGACGGTGACGTCGTCCCCCCGGGTGGCGACGCGCGCCTTGCCGAGCGGCAGCGGATCCTCCCCCGGGGTGCCGCGCATCCCGTAGAGCCGGCGGCTCTCCACGTACACGACCGGGTTCGGGTCCTCGACCGCGGCGAGCAGCAGGTCGCGCGCGTCGGTGACGGTCGCCGGCATGACGACCTTCAGCCCGGGGATGTGGGCGAGCATCGTCTCGAGGCTCTGGGAGTGCTGGGCCCCGGCGCTCTTGCCGGCACCCGTCTGGGTGCGGAAGACGATGGGGCACTGGATCGCCCCGGCGGTCATGTACGGCAGCTTCGCCGCCTGGTTGAGGATCGGATCGAGGCAGACGCCGATGAAGTCCATGAACATGATCTCGACGATGGGCCGCAGGCCGGTCATCGCCGCGCCCACGGCGGCGCCGACGTAGCCCATCTCGCTGATCGGCGTGTCGATCACGCGCTCGGACCCGAAGCGCTCGTGGAGCCCACGGGTGACCGTGAAGATCCCGCCGCCCGAGCCGACGTCGATGCCGATGAGCACGACCGAGTCGTCGCGCTCGAGCGCGTCGGCCAGGCCGCCGGTGATCGCCTCCATATAGCGGACCTGCTCAGTCGCGGTAGACATGCCGGTAGGCCTCCTCGAGCGCGGGTGGTTCGGCGGCGCGGGCGCTCTCGACGGCTCGCTCGACGCGCGCCGCGGCCTCCTCGCGGATGTCGGTCAGCTCGGCGTCGTCGTGGGCGCCGGACGCGACGATCCGGCGGCTCGCCACGATCAGCGGGTCGCGGTCGCGCCAACCCGCCGCCTCGTCCTCGGGCTTGTAGGGCTGGGCGTCGCCCTCGTAGTGGCCGTGCCACCGATACGTCTGCGCCTCGATGAGGACCGGCCCGCGCCCGGTGCGGCAGGCGTCGACGGCCTCGGCCACGCGAGCGTGGACCGCCTCGACGTCGTTGCCGTCCACGGTGTCGGCGTCGACGCCGTAGATCCGCGCGCGCTCGGCGACCGACGGGACGCGGGTCATGCGCCGGCTGTCGGTGAACTCGGCGTAGACGTTGTTCTCGCACAGGAAGAGCACCGGGAGGTCCCAGATGGCCGCGAGGTTCACCGCCTCATGGAACGCGCCCTGGTTGACCGCCCCCTCGCCGAAGAACGAGACCGCCACCCGGCCCTGCCGCAGCAGCTTGCTCGAGAGCGCGGCCCCCACCGCCAGCGGGATCCCGGCGCCGACGATGGCGTTGGCCCCGAGGATGCCCATGGACGGATCGGCCACGTGCATCGACCCGCCCTTGCCGCCGCAGAGGCCGGTCGCCTTGCCGAACAGCTCGGCCATCATCCGGTCGATGTGCGCGCCCTTGGCCAGGACGTGCCCGTGGCCGCGGTGCGTCGTCGTCAGGTAGTCGTCGGGCTCGAGCGCCGAACACACCCCTGCCGCGATCGCCTCCTGGCCCAGCGACGTGTGGACGAAGCCGGGGATCTCGCCGTCGCGGTACAGCTCCGCCACGCGGGTCTCGAACGCCCGGATGAGCGCCATCGAGCGGAACCGCTCGAGGAAGTCGGGAGTAATTACTGTCTGGCTATCGGACATCGATGAGTTGCATAGAGGCTTGAATGCATGTTACGGTCTGACCATCGTGCAGTCAACTCCTAATTTGATCCTGCCGCCGTGGTGACCCCGGTCCTCATGCCGCAGCTCGGCCTGGAGGTCAGCGAGGGCACCGTCACCGCCATCCTCGTGGAGCTCGGCGCCGAGGTCGTGCGCGACCAGCCGCTCATCGAACTCGAGACCGACAAGGCCATCACCGAGGTGGTCGCGCCGTCCGGCGGCGTGGTACGCGCGATCGAGGTGTCGACCGGGGACACCGTGCCGGTCGGCGCGGTGCTCGTCCAGCTGGCCGCGACGCTCGAGGAGCCGCTCGTCGCGGAGCGGGCCCCGGAGGAGCACGCGGCGGCGGCGATCCGCCGCGAGGTTGCCGTGACAACCCCGGCGCCCGAGCCGCCCCGGATACGGGTCGCGCCCGTCGCCCGTCGCGCGGCCGCCGATCTCGGCGTCGACCTGGCCGGCGTGACCGGCACCGGGCCTCGCGGGCGGATCACGCTCAACGACGTGCGGGGTGCGGCCGGGGCGAACGGCTCGACGCCGCCTCCGCCGGAGGCGGCCCGGCCGGACATCGACGTGGACCACCAGCCGCTGTCGGCGATGCGCCGGGCGATCGCGCGCCGCATGACCGCGAGCCAGCTGATCCCCCAGTACCACCTCGTCCGCGACGTCGACGCGTCCCACCTCATGGCCGAGAAGGCGGCGCAGGCGTCGCGACGAGGGGAGAAGGTCGGGCTCAACGACCTGCTCGTCCAGGCGATCGCCGAGACGGCGATCCGCCATCCGTCGCTCGCGATGGCCTACGTCGAGGGCGACGGCGACACGCCGCCGTCGCTGCTGGCGCGCGACTCGGTCGACGTCGGCCTCGCGGTGGCGACCGACCGCGGGCTCGTGGTGCCGGTGATCCGGGCCGCCCATGAGCGCGGGATCGCCGACATCGCCGGCGAGCGCCGCCGCCTCGTCGCGGCGGCCCGCGCCGGCCGCCTGGCGCTCGAGGAGATGACCGGCGGCACCATCACGCTCTCCAGCCTCGCCGGGTTCGGGATCGATCGCTTCACCGCCATGGTCAACCCGGGCGAGAGCGCGATCGTGGCGGTCGGCCGGATGGTCGACCGGCTGGTGCCCCGCGGCCGCTCCATCGCGAGCGTGCCGACGTTGACCATGACCCTGAGCTTCGACCACCGGGTCGTCGACGGCGCCGTCGGCGCGGCCGCCCTCGCCGAGCTGGCGGAGCTGCTCGAGGGGGCGATGACATGGCGACCGTGAGCGAGCCGGGGCGCGTGCTCGTGCTCGGGGCCGCGTCCGGCATCGGCCTCCGGTGCGCCGACGCCCTGGCCGCGGCCGGCTGGCACGTGCTCGGCGGCGACATGGCCGAGATCGAGCCCGGTGGCGTCGTCCGCGAGTCCGCGGTGTTCGACGTCCGGGACTTGGACGCCGTCGAGGCCGGCCTGGCGCGCCTCACCGAGGACGGGCCGCTCGACGCGCTGGTCAACGCCGCGGGTCTCGCGCGCGTCGCACCGCTGACCGAGATCACGCCGCGCGGCTGGCAGCTGCTCGTCGACGTCAACCTGACCGGCGCGTTCAACGTCCTGCGGGCGGCGATCCCGGTCATGCGCGACGGCGCCTCGATCGTCCTGATCTCGTCGGTGGACTCCACGATGCCGGTGTCGGGCCTCGCGCACTACTGCGCCTCGAAGGCCGGGGTCGACGCGCTCTCCCGATCCGCGGCCCTCGAGCTCGGGCCGCGCGGGATCCGCTGCAACGTCGTCGCGCCGGGCGTCGTCCGGACGCCGCTGATGGCGCCCTACCTGGACCGCCCCGAGGTCTCCCAGTCGTTCACGACGCGGACGCCGATGGGCCGCCTCGGCACCCCGGAGGACATCGCCGACGTCGTCACCTTCCTGGTCTCGCCGGCCGCTCGGTGGATCACCGGCGCCCGGATCCCGGTCGACGGCGGTCTCAGCCTCCGGGAGCACCCGTCGATGCTCGCCGCCTGAATGCCGCCCCTGCCGAAAGGACCCACATGAGCACGCCCCAGCAGACCTCCGTCGACACCGCGCGGTGCGAGCACCTGCTCACCGAGATGGTGCGGATCCGCAGCGTCGTCGGCGAGCCGACGACCGCTCACCAGTGGGTCACCGCCCGGCTCCGCGAGCTCGGCATGACCGTCGAGCACTACGCCGTGGAGGGGCGCAAGGCGCCGCTCGTGCTTGGGGTGCTGGAGGGAGACGGCGACGAGCCGGGGGTGCTGTTCGACGCGCACTACGACACGGTCCACGCCGTCGCGCCGGACTGGGAGCACGACCCGTGGGGCGCGGACGTGGTTGACGGCGTCCTCTACGGGCGGGGCGCGGTCGACAGCAAGGGCACCCACGTGGCGATGCTCGCGGCGCTCGAGCAGGTGGTGGCGAGCGGCCAGCACCGCAGCGGCCCGATCTACTTCATGTCGGACTCCGACGGCGAGGACGGGTTCCGCGGGGCCGTGCTCATGGCCGACCTGGGCGTGACCCCCCGCGTCGGCACCGTCTTCTCGGCCGAGGCGACGAGCAACACCGGCGTCGAGATCGCCTACCCCGGCATCTCCACCTGGAAGATCACGGCGGTGGGCCGCACCGCCCACCCGACCGAACCCGAGAACGGCATCAACGCGGTCACGAAGATGGCCAAGCTCGTCCAGGCCGTCGACGAAGGCCGCCTCGAGACGCCCCGCGGGACCTCGGAGTGGTTCGAGCCCCGCGTCACCGTCCAGGCGATCCGCACGCTTCCCGGTGGCGGATGGACGATCCCGGGCCGCTGCGACGCCGTCCTCTCCGTCCTGTCCCCGGCCGGGACGACGCTGACCGACGTGCGCGACTCGATCGACGCCTTCCTTCACACGCTCGAGCAGGAGGATGGCGAGGTCCGCTACGAGTTCAAGGTGCTCCCCATGGGCGCCGGGCGCCTCTGGCTGCGCCCGGGCGAGAGCGATCCCGAGGCGCCGGGCGTCAAGGCGCTCGAGCAGGCCGTCCTCGACGTCAAGGGCGCGCCCGGCGAGGTGCGGAAGTTCAACGGCGGGTGGGTCGACGCGGTCGAGCTGATGCGCCCCGGTGCCGACGGCTACAGCACCCCCGCGGTGATCACCTTCGGCCCGGGCGACTTCGAGCAGGCGCACGCCGTCGACGAGCACATCGCGATCGCCGACGTCGCCATGGCCGCGGAGATCTACGCGAGCGCGACGCTCGCGCTCCTCAGGTGAGTGCCGCGCGCACCGGTAACGTGCCGAGCGGTCTGGCGGCACACGACCCTCACTTCATCGCCCACCCGATCGCGGTCTCCCGCGCCTACGAGCAGCTCGCCGCGCAGATCCGCGACCGGATCATCGCCGGCGAGCTGAGCGAGGGCTCGCGCCTGCCCTCCGAGGTGGCGATCGGGCGCGAAGCGCGCGTGAGCCGGTCAACGGTGCGCGAGGCGCTCCGGCTGCTGGAGGAGGCCGGCTTCGTGGAACGCGCGAGCCCGCGGGTCCTCGTCGTCCGCCGCCGCGGGTCCGACGAGCCCGCGCTGCGGGAGGCCACGCAGGCGCTGCGCCGCAGCAACGTGTCCTTCAAGGAGCTCTACGAGGCACTGCTCACGCTGGATCCGGCGCTGACCAGGCTCGCGACCGAGCAGGCCGGCCCCGCCGACGTCGCGCGGTTGGAACGCCATCTCGCGGAGCAGGAGAAGGTGCTCGGCGATCCGCGGGTGTGGAGCGAGCTCGACGACGAGTTCCACGTCACCATCGCCGAGATCAGCGGGAACGCGCCGCTCCTGCAGGCCCGCCGGCCGATCAGCGCCCTGCTCCTGCCGACGATGTGGGCGTTCGTGCGCGACGAGCGGATGACACGCGCGGCCTTCACCTACCACGAGCGCATCGTGGAGGAGATCCGCGGCGGAGACCCGGAGGCGGCCGCCTTTATGACCCGCAAGCACATCAACGACTTCCTGCGAGCCTGGGAGCGCTCGGGGCTCGACATCCGCCAGAAGATCGGCGAGCTCGACCGGGACCGGGGCTGAGCATGGAGCTCCGCGGAAAGCGCGTCGTCGTCACCGGCGGCGGGAGCGGCATCGGCCGCGCGCTCGCCGTGAGGTTCGCGGAGGAAGGCGCCCACGAAATCGTCGTGGCCGATGTCGACGCCGACGCGGCCGCTCGCGTCGCCGGGGCGATCGACGGGACGGCCGCGCGGGTCGACGTCAGTCGGGAGGACGAGGTCGTCCGCCTCGTCGAGGTGGTCGAGCGGCGCGGGCCGATCGATCTCTTCTGCTCGAACGCCGGGGTCCTCGGGTCCCCCGGCGGCCCTGAGGTGCCCGATCCCGAGTGGGATCTCATCTGGCGCGTGAACGTGATGGCGCACGTCTGGGCTGCGCGCGCCCTGGTTCCGAGGATGCTGGCCCGAGGCGAGGGCTACCTCCTCAGCACGGCCTCGGCCGCGGGGCTGCTCGCCAACCCCGGCCTGATGGCCTACTCGGTCAGCAAGCACGCCGCGGTGGCGGTGGCGGAATGGCTGGCGATCACGTACGGCGCAGCCGGGATCCGGGTCTCCTGCCTGTGCCCGAACCTCGTCGACACGCCGATGGCGAGCGCCATCAAGTCCGAGCCGCGCCTCGAGCACGCGCTGGCCGCGGCCGGCGAGATGGCGACGCCCGAGGCGGTCGCCGGCGCGGTCGTCGACGCGATCCGCCGCGAGGAGTTCCTCATCCTCCCCCACGCGGAGGTCAAGGACTACGCGATGCGCCGCGCAACCGACCACGAGCGGTGGCTCGCGGGCATGCGCAGGTTCCGGGCGGCTTGGCGCTAGGGTCGAGCGGATGGACGAGGCGGAGACGACACTCGGGGAGTACATCCGCCGGCAACGGGAGATGCACGAGCTCTCGTTGCGCCAGATGGCGGAGATGGCGGGGATCTCGAACCCGTATCTGTCCCAGATCGAGCACGGGCTGCGGGAGCCGTCCGAGAAGGTGCTCGACGCCATCGCACGGTCGCTGCAGCTGCCGGCGGAGAGCCTCTACGCGCAGAGCGGCCACTCCCGGCCGGCGGCGGACGACGAGGACGAGCCCGCCGTCGTGGCGGCGATCCAGAGCGATCCGCGGCTGACGGCGCGCCAGCGGCAGGCGATGCTCGAGGTCTACGCCTCGTTCACGGGGCGCCGCCGTCCCCGCCGCGAGTCCTGAGCCGCAACGGCGGCGCCCCGCTTGGGCATCTCCACAACCGGGGCCGCAACGAGGGATGGGGCTCGGCGGTCGCACCACTAGGTTCGGGGTCATGCGTGCCCGGGTCCCCCTCCTTTCCCGGCACGCCCTCCTCCGCGACCACGCGGGGGACGCCGGGTGAGCCGCGGCCTGCACGACCCCGCAGGCCGCGGCCATCCATCCGCAGCGCGCGTCCAGGGCGACGGCGCGTGACCGACCCGACCCTCGCGCCCGACCTCGTCCGCCTGCAGTCCGATGTCCGGGCCTTTGTCGCGGAGACCGTCCTGCCGGCGGAGGGCGACCTCGGGCTCGGCGCGCCGACGACCGAGCTTCGCCGATCGCTCCAGGCGAGCGCGGCGAAGGCGGGCCTGCTGGCGCCTCAGGTGTCCGCCGAGTACGGCGGGCACGGGCTCGACATGCTCGAGCAGAGCGTGATCCTCGAGGAGGCGGGCTACAGCCTGCTAGGACCCCTCGCGCTCAACTGCGCCGCGCCGGACGAGGGGAACATGCATCTGCTGAGCGTCGTCGCGACCGAGGCGCAGAAGGAGCGCTACCTGCGACCGCTCGCGGCCGGAACCGTGCGGTCGTGCTTCGCGATGACCGAGCCCGCCCCGGGCGCGGGGTCCGACCCGTCCGCCCTGCTGACGACCGCCACCCTCGTCGACGACGGGTGGCGCCTCGACGGGCACAAGTGGCTGATCACCGGCGCCCGCGGCGCAGCCTTCGCAATCGTGATGGCCCGGAGCGCGGAGCGCGTGGACGGACGCCACGGCGCGACGATGTTCATCGTCGACGCCGACACCGCCGGCTTCGCCGTCACGCGCGAGGTGGCCACGCTCGACCACGCGATGATCGGCGGCCACTGCGAGGTCGTCTTCGACGGCTGCCACGTCGGCGACGACGCGGTGCTCGGCGAGGTCGACGCCGGCTTCCGCTACGCGCAGGTCCGGCTCGCGCCGGCCAGGCTCACGCACTGCATGCGCTGGCTCGGCATCGCCCGGCGCAGCCTCGACATCGCGCTCGAGCGCACCCGCGACCGAACGCTCTTCGGCCAGCCGCTTCACGAGCTCGGCCTCGCCCAGGGGCTCATCGCGGACTCCGTCATCGACCTCGAGTCCTCGCGCGCGCTCATCCGCCACGCGTGCCGCGTCATCGACGCCGGCGGGCGCGGCGGCTTCGAGTCGTCGGTCGCGAAGGTCCATGTCTCCGAGGCGGTGAACCGCGTCGTCGACCGGTCGATCCAGCTCTGCGGCGGCCTCGGCGTCACGCACGACGCGCCGCTCGCGCGCTTCCTCGACGAGGTCCGCGCCTTCCGGATCTACGACGGGTCGTCGGAGACCCATCGCTGGTCGATCGCGCGGCGCGTCGCGCGCGTCATCTGACATTCGCCGGCCTGCTGCTTGCAAGTTAGCTGGAAGTCGCTAAGCTTGCTAGCACCCAATCAAAGGAACACCATGACCGCAACGAAGAATCAGACCGACCAGACGAAGAACAGCCCCGCGAAGGTCGCGAAGACCAACGCCGACACGACCACGAAGGCCGCCGAGGTCAACGCCGACACCACCACGAAGGCCGCGAAGGTCAACACCGACACGACCACGAAGGCCGCCGAGGTCACCGCCGACACCACCACGAAGGCCGCCGACGTCACCGCCGACACCACCGCGAATGTCGCCGAGGTCAGCGCGGACGCTGCCAAGACGCTCAGCGATCTCAGCGAGGAGACCGCTCGCAAGCTCGCCGAGTTCACCCAGCAGGCGACGGCGAAGCAGAAGGAGATGACCCTCGCGGCCATCGACTCCTACGAGCAGTCCGTGCTGTCCGCCCTCGACGCCTTCGAGCAGTCCGTCAAGGAGCCGAAGGTCGAGATCAACAGCATCGTCGCGGAGCAGGCCGAGAAGACGCGCGAGTTCACGACGACCTTCACCGCCGCGGCGCGACAGCTCGTCGGCTGACCCGTCGCCTCGACTCCCCGGCGGCGGCTGGGTCCTCGGCTTGGAGAGACCCACAACCGCCGCTGGGCCGCCCGTCGGGCCAGAGGCCGCCGGGCGGCAGACTCGGCGCCTCGCGAAAAGGCGAGGAGAGAGCCGTGTCACAAGCCGAGTTCACCATCGAAGAGCTTGTCGCTCGCTACCGCGGGGCGACGCCGCCGGGCTCCGAAGGCGACGAGCAGTTCCGAGCCGACTTGAAGACCGGGGTCCTCGAGCTCACCGACGACAGCCTCCGCAAGGAGTCGCTGACACCTGACGAGACCGACGACATGATCGCCTACGGCGGCTGGAACGTCTGGGACGTCCTGGCGAGCCGCGCGACCGAGGGCGAGTCCGGCCTGATCCCCCGCCAGGAGTACGAGACGATCGCGGCGATCGAGCAGACCACCAGCTACCCCGGCGTGTATGACCTGATCACCGACGCGGTCGGGGTCGACGGCCTGATCGACCTCGCCGGAACCGCCCGCCGGGAGATCGGGACCAAAGCGAACATGCTCCACGCCTGGGCGAGCTGCATGACGCTGTTCAGCGGTCGTGGCATCGCGCTCGGCCTGGACTACGCCAAGCCGTCGGACCGCGCCGAGGAGCTCGCGCGAGCGCTGCAGTTCCCGCGTCGGCTCTACCGGGGACTGTGGGGCGAGGAGGGCCCGATGTTCGCGTCGATGCGGGGCTATCGCGCCCCGCTCCTGGAGGACTCGGACTGGCTCGAGCGCTTCCGCGAGGACGCCGTCTGGCTCGACGAAAAGGACCACAAGCAGTTCTACATGCGGTTCAACGCCACGACGCAGCTTCTCACCTTCCTGCTGCACTTCGACAGCCGGCTCGGCCTCGGGGACTCGGGTCCGTACCCCACCGAGGACGGCGGCTTCCTCATCGTCCGCGACCACTTCCTCCACGACGACGTCTACCACTGGTTCGACATCGCCGAGGGACTGCCGCACGTGATCACGCAGGCGATGTACTTCCGCCCTCCCCCCGGGATGGACGTGACGGTGAACGACCTCTCGACGGTCTTCACGAAGCCGGCGAGCTACATGCCGCACCTGTCCGGGATGGCGGTCTACGCCCGGGAGTCCTGGGACACCCCGGTCTCGGAGGTCCGGTCCGTCGGCGAGGACGAGATGCGACAGATCACCGAGCAGGCGCAGAGCATCACGATGCGGCTCTACAAGCGCATCGCGACGATGTCGCGCCGCGACCTCATCATGGCGGGGGTGCAGTGCTACGTCGTCGATCACGTCCTGCCGTGGATCCGGCTCGCGGGCGTCTGGGACAAGGCGGTCGACGCCGGCCTGTACGAGTTGAGGCCGATCACCTCGCGGAGCTATTACAAGCTCACGGACGCCGGGCTCGCGGGCGAGCTGCTCCCCAGGGTGCTGATCGCCGGCGAGGGGTTCGTCCCGACGCAGCCCTCGCCTGCGCCGTAGCCGGCCATGGGCTCGCTCGACGGCCGGATCGCGCTGGTGACCGGGGCCGGCCGCTGGCGGGGGATCGGCCGCGGGATCGTCATGGAGCTCGCGCGCGCGGGCGCCGACGTCGCCGTCCACGCGCGATCGTGGGACGAGGAGCCCTGGCCCCTCGAAGAGATCCCCGCGCTCGGCCGCCGGGTCCTCGCCGTCGAAGGCGACCTGACCCATCGTGAGACCGCGGGCCGGATCGCCGACGAGATCGCCGACGGGCTCGGCGCCGTCGACGTGCTCATCAACAACGCCGGCGTCGCGGGCGCAGCGGGCCGCGACCTGCTCGCCGACTACGACGACGAGCAGTGGTACCGCACGGTCGACGTCAACCTCAACGCCGTCTACCTGGTCACCAAGGCGTTCCTCCCGGGGATGGTCGGCGGCGACGGCGGCGCGATCGTGAACATCTCGTCGATCGCCGGCCGCGGCGGGCAGCCGCGGATGGGCGCCTACGTGGCCACGAAGTTCGCCGTCATCGGGCTCACGCAGCAGCTCGCGCTCGAGTACGCCCCGGGGATCCGCGTCAACTGCATCTGCCCGGGAACAGTCGACACCGAGGAGATGGACAAGACGTTCGCCCGCCGCGACGCGCTCGCCGGGGCGTCGCCGGGCACGGCGAAGGCGAAGCGCATCGCCGCGCTGCCGCTCGAGCGCCAAGGGCGCCCCGAGGACGTCGGCAGGGCGGCCGTGTTCCTCGCGTCCGATGACGCCGACTGGATCACCGGCCAGACGATCAACGTCGACGGCGGGCAGGTGATGAACTGACGGGCGTGCCGCGCCCGTACCGCATCGAGGTTCCCGACGGCGTGCTCGACGACCTGCACGAGCGGCTCGCTCGGACCCGCTGGCCCGAGCCGATCCCAGGCGCCGAGTGGGAGTACGGCGCGAACGTGGGCGCCATCCGCGATCTCTGCGAATACTGGCGCGAGGGCTACGACTGGCGCCACCACGAGGCCGAGCTCAACCGGATCCCCGGGTTCCTGTGCGAGGTCGACGGCGTCGACGTGCATTTCTGGCACGTGCGCGGATCGGCGCCCAGCCCGTTGCCACTGCTGCTGGTGCACGGCTGGCCGGGCTCGATCTACGAGTTCCGGCAGATCCTCGGGCCGCTGGCCGACCCGGCCGCCCACGGGGGTGACCCGGCCGACGCGTTCGACCTCGTCGTGCCGGCCCTGCCGGGGTTCGGGTTCGGCGGCAAGCCCAGAGAGCGCGGCTGGGGCGTCTCGCGGATCGCCGCGGCGCTCGACACGCTCATGTCGTCGGTGCTCGGCTACGAGCGCTACGGCGTGCAGGGCGGCGACTGGGGCGCCATCGTGGCCGCCAAGCTCGGCGCGGCAGTCCCGCAGCGCGTCGCCGGCATCCACGTCAACATGCTCGTCGCGCCGCCGCCTGCGCAGCCCGCACCCGGGGTCGCCGCGGCCGTCGCGCACCACCGGTTCTGGCGAACCCAGGAGGACGCGTACTCCCGCCTCCAGCGGACCAAGCCGGATTCGCTCACCGTCGCCCAGTCGGACTCCCCCGCCGGGCTGGCCGCCTGGATCGTCGAGAAGTTCCGGACCTGGAGCGACTGCGACGGCGATGTCGAGCGGGCGTTCGGTCGCGACACCCTCCTGACGAACCTCATGTTCTACTGGGCGCCCGGGAGCGTCGCGAGCGCGGCGCGCATCTACTGCGAGAACGCGCGAGACCCGGCCGGCGTGACGACGCGCGGCCGCGTCGAGGTCCCCGTCGGCTACGCAGCGTTCCCGCACGAGATCTTCCGCCCGCCGCGCTCGTGGGCCGAGCCCCACTACGCGATCGCGCGCTGGACCGATATGCCCCGGGGCGGGCACTTCGCCGCGCTCGAGGCACCCGACCAGCTCATCGACGACATCCGCGCGTTCTTCGCGCCGCTCCGGTGAAGGCACCGAGTGGCCGCCTCAGCGCGACTGTCTCGCCGTTACACCCATGCTGTCCGGCGATGTGGAGGAACAACCTCCCACCAGCGTCAGCTGTCGTGAGGATGGCGAGATGAGGCTCTTGCTCATCGGGGCTCCGGGTTCGGGCAAGGGCACGCAAGGCGCCCGTCTCGCCGAGGAGCTGGGGGTGCAGCACATCGCACCGGCGATCTGCTCAGAGCCGAGGTGGACGGCGCGACCGAGCTCGGGCTCCAGGTGGCCGCCACGCTCCGGCGCGGTGATCTCGTGTCGGACGAGCTCATCGCCGCGGCCCTCGCGCCCGTCTTGTCCTCAGCGGCGAAGGCAGGTGAGGGATACATCCTCGACGGATTCCCGCGAACCCTGGAGCAGTTTGCGCTCCTGGAACGACTGGGCGAGCAGGAGGACGTTGCGCCACAGTGCGTCGTCTTCCTGGACGTTGGCGAGGACGTGCTGCGACACCGGCTCCTCACGCGCGCGGGCGAGCAGGGCCGGAGCGACGACACCCCAGAAGTCATCGCCCGCCGTCTGGAGGTCTTCCGAGCTGAGACACAGCCCGTCATCGATCTCTACCAGGACCGCCGGGTGTTGATCACTGTCAATGGGGGCCGGACGCTCGATGAGATCACCGGAGAGATCCTCGCGCTCCTCGATCGGCGGGCAACCCATTGACGGGGGCCGCCGCGACGCGCGCGACCCGTCAAAGTACGTCTGTCGTCTGGGAGATTGGCCCGATCCGGTCGCCTAGACTTCGATGTGTAAGTTCAACCGCACCAGAACTGGTTCGTGCTGATCATCTGGGGTCTCTGGCCTCGTTCTGCTGGAGGCAAGAGCGTAGAGCGCGCCTCTTCGCGGAGGCTCGCCGAGCCGTGACCCGCAAGCGCGCCGACGGCTCCACCAAAGAAGATTCTGGGGCGGTGTCGGGGTGCGAACCGGCCATGCTGTCGAGCCTCGCTCGTCTCCGCGGGTGGGCGCTCGTGGCAGCCATCGCGGTGCCCGTCGGGCTCGCGGCCGTGCTGGTGGTCGCGCTGCGGGGCTCGAGCGGGAAGGGCGACGGATCCGGGGAGCGGAAGGCGGCGGCCCGTCTCCCCGCACTGCCGAAGGCGTGGAGCGCCGACCTGGCGCGCGGGTCGAAGCCGCTGCCGATCGACCCGCTCGACTCGACGCCACACGGCGAGCTGCGCACGTGGAGGGCGGGCGACACGCTGGTGATGCTCGGCACCCGACGGGTGACGGCGTACGACGTGGAGACCGGCGAGAGGCGCTGGACGCTGCGACCGCCATCGGGCACGACGCGGGTCTGCGGCGCTTCCCGCGCCCCCAACTCTGCCGGCCTTGCCGGACTGGTCCTCGCCTCCGGCGGCGGCTGCCGGATCGTGGCGCTCGTCGACGTCCGGACCGGCAAGATCCGCTGGCGACGCGACCTGGGCCGGCGCTGGTCTCACACGGCCAACGACGCCGACCTCTATGTCGGCGACCGCACCGTCGCGGTGCCGCTGGACTACCGCGGCTACCGCCTCCTCGACCTGCGCACGGGGCGACCCGTGGAGGCGACGCCGGAGCCCTTCGACACGGGCTGGAACGGGGACGTTCCTCGTCCAGACCGACGACACGCTCACGGCATACCGGCTCCCCCAGGCTGGCAAGACACCGCTACCGATGCCCGAGCAGCGGGTCGACTGGGCCGATGACGACGTACGCACCGAGCAGGCGGTGGACCTGTGCGAGGCCGTGCGCCCACGCACGCTACGGTCCCTCGGCTTCCGCGACACCCGGCTGGCTGCGCCTGCGCTGTGGCCAATGGCTGGAGACCTTCGAGCCCGAAGGCACCCTGCGCCGGCTCACCGTGAACGCGTTCGCCCTGGCGCCGCGCAAGAACACCTCGGGGGTAGATCTCGCGAAACGGACACTCGCCGACGTCCGACACGACGAGACCAACCGGTTCCGCGCCGACACTCGCTCCGTCGGCGTCGGTGACGAGGCCTGGTCGGACCAGAACCGGCGTGACGGCGACGATCGCAGCCGATTGCTCGTCCGCTACCGCAACCTGGTCGTGATCGCCGACAGCGCCTACGGCGGAATCCGTCGCGGTCGGCACCCGACCGGCCGTGCGTTGCTGCGGCTCCAGGCCAAGGCGGTCGGAGACGTGCTCGCGCGCACCCGCGCACCCGCGGGGTGAGGCGCGGTCGGCGAAGCCATGCGAGGCGACAGCCGCGCTCGCAGTGCCTGCGGACCGCGGTCGCGGCCCTTGAACGCCGGGCGCACCGATGGCTGGTGCAGCGTTCCTGAAGTGGGTTGTTGTTTGATGGCCTTGGCGAGGATCTGGTCGGCGGTCTTGGTCCAGACGAACGGTTGGGCGCGTTGGTCGTAGTGCTCGATGAAGTACTGCGAGGGCTACGACCCAGCGACCGTCGTCTCGGAGGAGGCCCAGTTCGGCCTCCGCGAGTTCGATCCGGCCGATCGCCGCATCGTGGGCCTCGAGTACTGGCGGGCGAGTCAAATACTCCCCCGCGAGTTGCTCGACATGCTGCCGGCGCCGCCGCTCGGTGTGGCGGGCCGAGAGCAGCTCTGATCCAGGCTCAGACCGACCGCAACAGGCTGTCCGCGTCGTGCTCACGCACCGGTAGGGGGTGACGGCTCAGGATCGCGAGCGCGGCGACGTAGCCGCCGGCGGGCGCGAGGTCGTGCAACCGCGCGCGCGCCGGGTCAGGCTCCACACCTGATGCGGCGAGGAGGCGTGGCGGTGCATCGGGCGCGGACACCTCGATGTGACCAAACCGGGAGGTCAGTCCGGCGCCGTCGCCTTGACGATCGACTCCTTCCGGACCCAGTACGTGGTGAACGCAGCGGGCCGCGCCGCAGGCGGGAACCGCTCGAGCGCACCGGCGACGCGGACCTTGCCGTGCGCGCGGCCGCACGTCGGGCACGTTCGATCGAGCGGCACCTCGCGCGGCTGAAGCGAGAGCTCGCGCGAGAGCACGAGCCGGACGATCGCGCAGCCGACCACGAACTGCTGCCGATCCGCAGGGCGCACGAACCCGCCAGCCCGGTCGCGTTCGGGCGGGTCGAGCAGTTCCTCCAGTACCGGTCGATACCGCGCGCGGGGGGCCCACCAGACAGACGCAGTGTGGGCAGCCGCTCGACGAGCACAGCCAGGGCGATCTCGAGTTCGGCCTTGGCCAGGTGCGAGCCGATGCAGAAGTGCGGCCCGCCCCCGAAGTACAACGGGGCCGCGATTTTCCGATCGAAGCGCACCGTGTCGGGGTCCTCGTACACGTCCGGGTCGCCCAGCGCCGCCCGCACCGCGATGACCACGGCGTCCCCCTCCTCGACCTTGCCTGACGGCAGCTCGACATCCTCGGTCGCCACGCGCAACTCGAGGAGGTCGCCGATCGCGTTGTAACGCAACAGCTCCTCGACAGCCGCGGGGATGAGTGAGGGAGACTCAACGAGCTGGCTCCAGAGTGCGCCACCGTCCCGCAGCAGCGTCAGCATGCTCCGGCCGAGGGTGTTCAACGTCGTCTCGGTGCCACCCACGATGAGCACCATCACCAGGTTGGGGAGCTCCGCCTCGGTGAGCCGGTCCTCGCCGTCCCTGGCCGCGATCAGGTCATCGATGAGCCCGTCTCCCGGCTGAGCCCGCCGCGCGGTGATCAGCTCGGTGATGTACCGGCTGAACTCGCCAAGACGTTCCTCGCGCTCTTCTGGGCTCATCGGCTCGGCCAGTGCGAACGCCACGCTCCACGGCTCGAACCGGGCCAGGTCGTGCCTTGGCACGCCCAGCAGCGTGCCTGTGACGATGACCGGGAGCGGGGTGCAATACGTCTCGACGAGGTCTGCCGGCGAAGCCTGACTGTTCGATCCGGTCGACCAGCCCGTTCGCGATCGCCTCGATCGTCGGCCTGAACCGCCGGATGTTCTTCGGGGTGAAGGCCGAGGTCATGATCCGCCGGAGCCTCCGGTGCTTCTCGCCCTCCAGATTGAGGAGAATCTCTGGATCGTCGCTGAAGCTCAGCCCATCGGCGAGGCGCGCTGAGCCGTCGGCGGTGAGGTCGTGGGAGAACCGCACGTCGCGGAGCGCGGCGCGCGCGTCCGCGTGAGTGGCCAGCAGGACGGCATCGTGGCCGCTCCGTAGCCGTACACGGCCGTGAGGGCAGGTCGCGCGATGCTCGGCGTACTCGGCCGGCATGCTCGACAGCGGGCCAGGCTCGAACGGGAACGTTGGGAGCCCGTTGGTCTCAACTCGGCTGGCCATGGTGACTGCTTCTCCAATCGTCGAACTGCGTCATTGGTCGGATGCAGGGCTCGCAGAAGGCGTTGAGCCGCGCAGGACCGCGTCAACCCATCGCTCCAATCCGAACGCCACGCAGCCGGTGAACATCGGCGTCCCGTCGGCGAGTCGGACCGCACACCGCTCGCCGAAGAAGTTGCGGTGCGCGTTGATCGATGAGATCGCTGAGCCCGCTCCGGTCGACGAACTCCTGCTTGGTCGGGAACAGCTTCTGATGCAAGAGGCGCGGGTCGTCCTTGCGGAAGAACGGGTCAGTCGCGACGGCGAAGTCCCCCGTCACTCCGAAGCGATCAGCGAGCTCGCCGACAAACGTCTTGCCCTGCCGGAGGAAGGACCTCGACCAGCTCGTCCGTGCCGAGCGCGACGACCTCGCGCATCTGGAACTCTCGATGCCGCCTCATCGGCTCGTACTCCTCCTCGAGCCGCCGGCATGTCTGCCGAACCGTGACCACCTCGAGGTCGCCGATCTCGGAGTCGTAGCGAGCGAAGTACACGCCGTAGCACGCGGCCGACGTGAGAACGAGCTCGGGACCGTCGGACAGCTCCGGCAGCCATGCGGTCACCCGGTGGGCCAGATGCGGAAAGCTGTCGAAGTAGTCGATCCGGTCGAGCTGGTCGGCTCCGATCAGGTCCGCATGCCGCTCGGCCTCGGCGCCTCGCTCGGCCGCCCACTCGAGCACGGCGGCGTCCTCCTCGTCAAGGATCGCGGCGGCCCGGCCGGACAGCGAATACAACCCGTGCCGTCCGAGGGGTGTCCGGGCTCCGCTCATGAGCTCACCGTCAACGGGCCGAAGAAGAACGCGGCCAGGCCGTTGATCGTGCGCACCTCCGCACCGTTCACGCCGGCCAGGTCGACGTCACGGCCGGAGCGGTCCGCCAGGCCGGTGAGACCGAGGCGAACGTCAGCGAATCATGCGGGTTCTTCGCGCGCGTGACCGTGAACTCGTCCGGGTGCTCGAAGACGGCCGGATCGCGGTTCGCCGCGGCCAGGCACAGCAGCACGAGGTCGCCGGCTGCCACCCGCCTCGAGCCCAGCGCCACGTCCTCGCGCGCCACGCGCGTCGTGAAGAAGACCGGCCCGTCGAAGCGCGCGATCTCGTCCACCGCGCGGGCGCAGCGCGCCGGATCCGCCCGCAGCCACCACTCAGGAACAGGCTGACGAGGTCGTCGCGCGGCGCGCGGCGGCGCGCCGCCAAGAGCTCCCGGAGGTAGGCGGTCATCTCCTGCGCCGCCCGTTGCGCCGACCGCAGCCCGTCGAGATCGCTGACGTGGAAGACGGCCGCGAGCGTCCGGGCCCAGTGGGCAAGCGTGCCGGCCATCGACTCCGCGCGCGGCAGCCCGCACAGCTGGGACACGACGTCGATCGCGTACGGCGCCGCGAAGTCCTCGAGGATGTCGCCACCGCCCCGGTCGATCATCGCGTCGAGCAGGCCGTCGGCCCTGCGGCGGATCTCCGGCTCCATCGATCCCACCGCGCTTGCCGTGAACCGAGGCCGGAGCAGGGTGGAGTACCGCCGGTGGTCCTTGATCGCGGGGAGCCCCATCCACTGCTCGACCGTGCGACGCAGCTCCTCGAGCGTCAGCTGCTCCTCGGCGGGGAACCGCTCGATCCGTCGCGTCATCCCGGTCGACGACAGGCGGGGGTCGAACAGCGCGCGCCGCACCTCGGTGTAGCGCAGCAGGACCCAAGCGTTCATCTCGTCGCCCCAGTGCACGGGGTCGCGCGCGCGCACGTCATGGAGCACCGGATGCGGGCGGTGGAACAGCTCGGGATCGGCGAACGGGATCGTGGGCCCTGCCACGGCGGTGGCGTGGTCACCCACGGTGCCGCGACCTGTGACGGTGAAAGCCGGCTCGCACGCTCGGCGGAGGGTCGGCAATCGGCGCACCGCCGGCAATCCCGATTGCTGTTCGGCGCGATCGCCCATCCGGAAACACCGCGCGCGCCATCCCGCCGCGACGGCCGACCGGCGACGCCATGCCGAACCGTGACGCGCCGAATCGCCGTCACGCGTGGCGACCGGCGCTCACGCGGATAGCGTCGATCCGCGGAGCCAGTCCTTTCGCGCCAGAGGAGTCAGAGATTTGCGTGCAGTCGCCATGAGCTCGTTCGGGAGCCCCAACGTGCTGACCATCGTCGAGGTCCCGGTCCCCGATCCCGGTGACGGCCAGGTGCGCATCCGCGTGCAGGCGGCCCCGGTCCACCCCGCGGACCTCGCCGCGCGGTCGGGGGCGTTCGGGCCGATGCTCCCCGCGGGGCCGCGATACGTCCTCGGCTGGGACGTCGGGGCACCGTCGACGCGGTCGGGCCTGGCGTGAGCGACTTCGCCCTCGGCGACCCGGTGATCGGGCTGTCGGACTGGCTGGCCACCAAGGTCGGCACGCAGGCGGAGTTCGTCGTGCTCGATGCCGCTGCACTGGCGCCCCCTCCATCGGGCGTGTCCGCGGTGGAGGCCTCGACGCTCCCGGCCAACGCCCCACATACGGCCGCCCAGGCGCTGGACCTGCTCGCCCTCGCCGAAGGGCAGATCCTGGCGGTGACCGGTGCCGGCGGCGCGGTTGGCGGCTACGCGGTCGAGCTCGCGCGCCACCGCGGCATCCGCGTGATCGGGATCGGCTCCGACCAGGACGAGGCGTTCATCACGCGGCTTGGCGCCACGTTCGTCGCCCGCTCCGAGGACCCCGCCGGCGCGATCCGGGCGCTCGCCCCCGGCGGCGTGGACGCGGTCCTCGACGCCGCCGTCGTCGGAGGCGCCGTGATCGGCGCGGTGCGCGACGGCGGCGCCTTCGTCGGCCTCGTGCCGCCCGCAGCTCCCCCGGCGGAGCGCCGCATCCGGGTCAGTTCCGTCGGTCTGCGCAGCGACGGAGCGCAGCTCCGCGAGCTGGTCGGCCTCGTCGAGCAGGGCCGCCCGGCCCTCCGGGTGGCGCGGACCTTCGCACTCGAGCAGGCCGCCGAGGCGCACGAGGCCCTCGCGAGGGGCGGCGTGCGCGGGCGGCTCGTGCTGGTGCCTTAGCCTCGATCCACCGCTGTGGTCGTGGGTTCTGTCCGGTCGTAGACGAAGAATGACCTCCTGAGCAGGGCTTTTCACCGACTGTGTGCGCAGTCGGGGCCCGCGCAGGAGGTCATCTTCATGGTGCATGCTGACGGGCCGGTCGGACTGGACGGGATCGCGGTTGGGTTTGATGATGAGCGGGCGGTTGCCGACGCGGGCATCGTGCTCTGCGCGACGCTCGCCGATCGGTTGGGGATCGAGGCGCTGGTCGATCAGACCGTCGACCTTGGGGATCGGCCGGGGTCTGCGAACGCGGGCGTGAAGGTCATGACGCTCGTCTCGGCGATGGCGCTGGGGGCGGACTGCATCGACGACTGCGATCTGCTGCGCGCCGGCCGGACCGGCCAGGTGCTCGGCCACCAGGTCGTTGCGCCGTCGACGCTCGGCACGTTCCTGCGGTCGTTCACCTTCGGCCATGTCCGCCAACTCGATCGCGTGCTGGCCGACGCGCTCGCCCGTGCCTGGCAGGCTGGGGTCGGCCCCGGCGACGAGCGCATGGTGATCGATGTCGACTCGTTCGTCGGCGAGGTGTTCGGCCCCAAGAAGCAGGGCGCCGCCTTCGGCTACACGCGCGTCCGTGGCTACCACCCGCTGATCGCCACCCGCGCCGGCACCGGCGAGGTCCTGCATGTCCGGCTGCGGAAGGGGTCGGCGAACACCTCGCGCGGGATGCTGCGCTTCTGCGATGAGCTCATCGCGCGCGTCGAGCGCGCCGGCGCCACCGGCCGGAAGCTGCTGCGGGCCGACTCGGGGTTCTGGTCGAACAAGACGTTCGCGCGGTTGGAGCGCGCGGGCTGGGACTTCTCGATCGGCGTCCGCCTTCAGCCTGCCGTTCGCGCGGCGATCGACGCGATCGATGAGCACGCCTGGACGACGCTCGCCGACTACCCGCCGACCTCGATCGCCCAGATCGCCGAGACCGAGCTTGGCGGCCGGCGGCTGGTCGTCCGGCGCGTCCGCACGCTGGACCGCCAGGGCGAGCTGCTGCCGTCCTGGGAGCTTTATCCCTTCATCACCAACCGCACCGACGCGCTGGCGACGGTCGAGGCCGAGCACCGCCAGCACGCCGTCGTCGAGCTCGCGATCCGCGACCTCAAAGACCAGGCGCTCGCGCACTTTCCGTCCGGGAAGTTCTTCGCGAACGCCGCCTGGACGGTCATCGCCTGCCTGGCGCACAACCTGCTGCGCTGGACCAGCGTGCTCGGCCTGCCCGGCCAGACCGTCCGCGCCGCCCGCACGTTCAGGCGGCGGCTGCTCGCGCTGCCCGGCCGACTGACCCGCACCGCCAGACGCTGGACGCTGCACCTGCCGGCCCGCTGGCCCTGGCAGGACGCCTTCGCCGAGGCGCTCGCCCGCATCCGAGCGCTCGCGCCCGCCGCCTGACCGGGCCACAACCGCCTCCGACGACGACCGACGCACCACCACCGCGCAGCGGTGCTCACCGCTGCCCGCAAACGGCCCGAGAAAGTCTCCGCGAACGCCTTCACGCACCACCGGCGCCGCGCACGACCACGATCACGAGCCGAGCCGCGTCGGCATCGCCGACCAAGCGGCGCGCGCACCGCTACGCGCACCGCCTCGGTGGATCGAGGCTAAGCGGTAGCGGGCCACCGGGTCGATGCCGGCGCGCACGCGGGCACCGGGCCGCACGAGCGCATCGGCCGCCTCCACGGGCAAGAGCACGTCCGCGCGCGAGCCGAAGTGGATGAGCGCGACGCGCTGGCCGGCCTCGACGCGCTGTCCGGAGCGGACCCAGCGCGAGATCGTGCGCGCGACCATCCCGGTGGCCATGACCAGAACCGCGGTCCCGCGCGGCCCGTCGATGGCGAGCCGGTCGCGGCGGTTCTCCGACGCCTTCTCGAGGAAGGCCGGCCGGTAGCGACCCGGCAGCGCCTCGACCTCGGTCACCGTCCCGGCGACCGGGCTGCGGTTGACGTGCACGTCCAGGATCGAGAGGAACGTGCTGATGCGCAGCGCGTCGCCGGCGATCCACGGGTCCCGGACCCGGTCGACGCGCTGGATCACGCCGTCGGCAGGGGCGTAGACGAGGTCGGGATCGGGATCGAGCGGGCGCTCCGGATCGCGGAAGAAGAGCGCGACGGCGGCGGCGGCGGCCAGCACGGGCACGCCGCCTCGCCGCCGCTGCCCCAGCCGCAGTCCGCCGACGCCCAACAGCGGCAGGACGTAGCGCCTGGCCGCTCGCCAGGTCCGCCGCGTCAGCATGCGGTGCGCGGCGCCCGGCAGGCGAAGAGGAACGCCGGCGGGACGTTGAACGGCGAGAAGCGGTGCTCGACGGAGGCGAACGCCTGCTGCAGCTCACGCCGGCGGACCTTCGAGTACTGGATCGCCACCATGACGCCACCGGGTGCCAGCGCCGCGGCGATCTGGCGCATGACCCCGTCCCGGATCGGCGCCGGGAGCGAGGTGAGCGGCACCGCGGAGACGACGACGTCGGCGCGGGCGCCGTCCAGGTACGCACCCAGCTCGGTCGCCGAGTCGGCGATCACCTCGACCCTCGGATCGTCGAACCGGCGCTTCAGTCTGCGCGCCAGCGCCGGATCGATCTCGAAGACGAGCAGCCTCCCCGCCGGTGCCAGCCGACGCAGCAGCTCGTCCGTGAAGACCCCCGTCCCCGCCCCGAGCTCCACGACGCAGCCGGCGTTCGGGACGTCGGCGAGATCGAGCATGGCCCTGACGGTCCGGCCGCTGGTCGGCACGATCGAGCCCACCTGTCGTGGGTTCTCGAGGAACGACCGAAGGAACCGCGCCCGCTCGCCGAGCGGGCGTGAGATGGAGATGTGCGTCATCGCTCCTGCACCTTTCGTTGCTGAACCTGCACCGATGAACACCTAGCGGGAATGCGCCGTGCCGTGGCCGAGCGGCGGCTCGAGGAGCGGCGGCAGCGCGTCGTTGACGGTCCGGACGTCGACGACGCCGCGCCGCACGAGCGCGTGGCGGAGCCCCGCGAACGTCGGCACCCGCACCGTGCCGACCATGAGCAGGCTCATCCCCAGGACCGCCGCCAAGGTCCCGAAGGCATGGGGCTGGATCGCCGCGAGCGGCGCGACGGCGAGCGCGGCGACCGGTGCGGGGCACCCCACGAACGCGTGACGATCCTTGATGAGGGAGAACCGCGCGAGCCGCCATGCCGCGCAGACGACGAAGAGGATGCAGGCCGCCAGCCCGACGACCGCGAGCTCACGGAGCCCGGCGCAGTAGAGCGCGAAGGCCGGCGCCACGGCGAAAGAGACCATGTCGGCCAGCGAGTCGAGGTCCTCGCCGAACGCCGAGGTCGTCCCGCGACGCCGTGCCACGGGACCGTCGATGGCGTCGAAGAGCGCGGCGAACCCGATCAGCGCGACCGCCAGGCCGAAGCTCCCCTCCCACGCCGCGATCAGCGAGAGGAACCCGGCCGCGAGGCTGGCACTGGACAGGCTGTTGGCGATCGACACGTGCTCGCGCATGGACTCCATGGCAGCTCCCCTGCTGGTGGATCGTTACGAAGGACACTTACCGTCGACCCGTCGGGTCCGCCTCGCAATGCGTGGCGCTGATCGCAGCGATCGAGCGTGTGCATCGGCCCCGCGACGAGCGGCCCGCGGCGCCGGCCACGTGGGCGCCCGTGGTCGCCATCCGAGCGCTTGAACCCGCGTGTCATCGGTTCGCGTTGGCCCCGCCTCGGCGGCAGCCTAGGGTCGCGTCCATGAACACGCGAACCAGTACGGTCGCGGGGTGCACGCGCGCCCTGGCGGCCACCGTCGCCGGTGTCACGCTGGGCGCCCTGGCGGCGCCGGCGCACGCCGCGGTGACGGTCGGGAGCAGGATCGATCACCTCGAGCAGACATCGCAGCCGTGTCCGGACCGCGGCGGCTGCGCGGTCGTCGCGCAGACGCTGCCCGGCTGCCCCACGACGGCCCCGTTCCGGGCCGCGATCGTGCGCTGGCGGGTGCGCGGCACCGGCACCTTCTTGATCGCCCCGGTCTCCTACCGCGGCGACGACACGGGTCGCTGACCCGTCGGCACTGGCAGGTCCTGAACACCCTGTCCGGGCGACCGGCGAACGACGCCACCATCGCGGCGTCGTTGGCGCCATTCTGGGTCGAGGGTGCGATCACGCAGCACGAGGTCGTCGATGATCTCGTGAGCCGGGGCTGGGTGACGAATTCCGGCGCGCTGAGCTTGACGGCCGCCGGAGTCCAGGCGCACTCCCGTGTGTCCTCCCGCGTCAAGGCGACTCGCGGCAGGCTGCTCGACGGCCTGACGCGGGAGGACTACGCCACCGTCGTGCGCCTGCTCGAGCACATGGCGATGAATCTCGAAGACGTCGTCGAACCGCACGTCTCGAGCACGCGCCGCCATTCGGCCAGGTCGAGCTCGTCGAACGGGGTGTGCGGGTAGATCCCGGCGTTGTTGACGAGGACGTCGATCCGCCCGTGCTCGTCGAGCACACGAGCGGTCGCGCTCGCGACCGAGCGCTCGTCGCGCACGTCGACCGCAGGGCGACCGGAGAGGTCGAAGCCGACGACGGTCGCCCCGTCGCGCCGCAGGCGCTGGGCGATCGCATCGCCTATGCCGGTCGCCGCGCCGGTGACGATCGCAACTGGGTCCGGGCTGCCGGCAGCCATCTTCTCGCGTGGGTCGTGATGAGCGCGGCGGCTTCCGCCACGCGGGCCGCGTCCGTCCGGTGGGTGAGGATGCAGGCGCGCAGGGCGGTCCGCCCGTCGATCCTGGTACTCGAGATGAAGACCCGCCCGGACGCGTTGACGCCGTCGAGGATCCGCTTCGCCGCCCGGTTGGCGGCGGGGACGGTCAGGGAGGCGTCCACCCTGGCCTGCACGCCACGAGCGAGAGCTCGACCGGCCACGGCACCTCGAGCTCGGGGCACTCGCCGAGCTGCGCGGCGAGCCCGCGCGCCAGATCGAGCTTGTGGTCGAGGGCCTGCCGGAACGCGTTCACGCCGAGGACCTGGAGCGGCCGCCACATCTGGAGGCCGCGGAACGGCCGGGTCAGCTCGAGCGAGTGGTCGGCGAAGTCGATCGCCAGGTGCCGGGCGAGCAGCGTGTCCTGCAGGTAGGCCTGCTCCGAGCTCGTGGCATAGGCGGCCCACAGCGTGGCCCCGTCGCGCACGAGCAGGCAGCCGGAGCCCGCCGGCAGCGAGAACGCCTTGTGGGGATCGACGGAGATCGAGTCCGCCGCCTCGATGGGTGAGGTGACATCGAACCCGAAGCCGAGCCCGGACTCGAAGCGGGCCAGCTCCTCCTCGAATCCGGTTCCGTGCTCGGGCGGGGGTGCGCGGAGATCGGCGACGGGGCCCCAGCCGGGCCCGACCGGCGGAGCGTCCTCCCGCCCAGGAAGGACGTCACGAACTCCCAGGTCACGGCGCCGAGGCGGGGCAGCTCGTCGGCGCCAGGCTCCAGCGTCGGGCCCGTGCCCACCCCGTCCTCGGTTGTCTCGATCGCCGACAGGGGCGCGACGCTACTGCGCCCCGACCGAGAGGCAAACGCGTTCCGAGATGGACTCGTTCACTTCCGAGGATCGCCGCGCGGACGCAGTATCGACCCGTGAGATCACGATAAGCGTCGATCCGCGTTGAGACGGCGCGCGTGGGCTGGCACGGTTGCACTCGACGTGCTCGACCACGACCTCTGCGCGCACCATCCGGACGCCATCGTGCTACGCCCCGGCGAGCCCCGCTGCACCGTGATGGTCTGCCGTGACTGCAACGCCGAGGTGCGGATCTGGCTGGCGGCGTCCTGGGAGTCGGCTGAGCCCGGGCATCGCGCGGCGGTCAGCCACGTGAGCGGGCGCGGCATGCGTCTCCGTGGTCTCGTCGCGGCCGCGCGGCGGCTGCGACGGGCTCCCGCTCCTCCGCGCTGAGCACCCGCGCGCCGCATCTGCTTTCTGAACCGCGCGTGCATCAGGGCCGATTGCCAACCCCTGCCCTGGGGAGGAGATTCGTCGCCAGCCGAACCCGGCCGCAGACACAAAGCGTCTCCAGGGGGATGGAATGGGTGCCAAGACTCAGGATCAGCAGCGCGAGGGCGTGCGGTCGATCATCGCCGAGTACGCCTCCGACCCGAGCCGCGTCTCGGATGAGGCCACGCTCGAAGTCCTGGACGTCGACTCGTTGGACATGATCGACATCGCGGTGCAGATCGACGAGGCGTTCGGCACCTCGATCAGCGACAAGGAGTGGATGGACGCGAGCCTCGAGACGGTCGGCGATGTCACTGACTTCGTGCTCGGCAAGCTCCCATGAGAACCGCCACCTTCGGGCGCCCGCGCTGCGAGGACCTCCGCGTCGGTGACGCGATCCGCACGTCCGGCCGCACCGTGACCGAGGCCGACCTCGTCGCGTTCGGCACGTTGACCGGCGACCTCCATCGGCAGCACATGGATGAGAGCTGGGCCGCGAGCCGCCACTTCGGGACCCGCGTCGCCCATGGCATGCTTCGTCGTCCGCAACCAGCGTGACGAACGCGTGGTCCACGGGTCGATGAGCTTCATCTGGCTGCGGGAAGCCGCATGATGCCCGAGCGGCCGCGGGTGTTCGTGACCGGGATCGGGGCGGTGACCGCGCTCGGGATCGGCGTCGAGACGTTCTTCGACCGCTGGTTGCAGGGCCGGGTCGGGATCGTCGACGGGCTTCGCGGTGCGTCGACTTCGACGCCGACGACTGGCTCTCGCGCAAGGAGATCAAACGCACCTCCCGCTTCAGCCAACTGGGCCTGACGGCATTCACGCAGGCCCTCGAGCAGGCCGGCTGGCTGGAGGGCTCCGTCGCAGCCCCGGGCCGAATCGGATGCGTCGTCGGGAACTGCTTCGGCGGCCAGGAGGTCTTCGAAGCGCAGAAGGACCGCTTCGACGAGGACGGGCCGCTCAAGGTGTCGGCCTACGCCTTTCCGCGGACGATGCCCAACGCCGCACCCGCGACCCTGTGCCTGCGCTACGGGTTCCACGGGCCGACCTTCGCCGTGAACTCCGCCTGCGCGGCGAGCGCGGACGCCATCGGGACGGCCGCGGCGCTGATCCGCACCGGCGCGGCGGACGCGATGGTGACCGGCGGGACCGAGGCGTCGCTGACGCCGTACGCGATCGCCGGTTTCGCGAGGACGGGGGCGCTGTCAGCCTCCGGCGTCAGCCGGCCCTTCGACGCCCGTCGCGACGGCTTCGTCGACGCCGAAGGCGCGGCCGGTCTGACGCTCGAGTCCGAGGAGCTCGTGCAGCGCCGCGGCGCGGTCCCGCTGGCCGAGGTGGCGGGCTTCGCGAGTGGCAACGACGCGTACCACCTCACCCTGCCCGAGCCCACCGGAGCCGGGCAGGCCGCCACGATGACCGCCGCGCTCGAGGACGCCGGCGCCGCCCCCGACGACGTCGTCTACGTCAACGCGCACGGCACTGAGTTCGAGGCCGAGCCGTGGCGGCATGACTGGGCGGGATGGCTGGGCAACTCGATGAGCGTTTCCACGGTCCCGTCGGCCGCTCTGGTGTGGACGGAGACGAAGCGCTGGAATCTCACCTGCCGGTGCTCATTCAAGAGTTGGGCAGCGGCGATCTTCGAGTTCCTCGAATGGCTCGGACCGTTCATCGACGACAACTATCCGCCGGACCGCCCGCGACTCGTCGGTTACATCGAGGACGCGGGGGAACGTCGGCCCTACCTGCTCTGGGCGCAGAACCGGCGCCTCCTGATCGAGGACCTCAATACTCCCGTCGGGCCGAACTAGGCCCGGCGCTCGAGTCGAACTGCGCCGTCGAGACCTCGAGCGTCACCGACGTCGCGTCCGCGCCGAGCCAAAACCAGCCCGCGAGCCCACGCAGAATCGCAACACGACGCACGCCAACCGCCACGAACCGAGAGCCAAGGAAGTTGTCGCCTGTGGTCGCGGTGCGGACCGCCGCGGTGGTTACCCGGATCGCGTGATCCGGGCATCCACCGCGGCGGTCTACAGCGGACGCGACCGGATCAGCGGAGGTCGAACCGGTCGAGGCTCATGACCTTGTCCCAGGCGGCCACGAAGTCGCGGACGAGCTTCTCGTTCGCGTCGTCGGATGCGTAGACCTCCGCGAGCGCTCGGAACTGGGAGTGCGCGCCGAAGACCAGGTCGGCGGCGGTGGCCGTCCACCGGACCTCGCCGGTGCGGCGATCGCGACCCTCGTACCGGTGCTCGGCGTCGGACGGCGTCCACTCCGTGCCCATGTCGAGCAGGTTCACGAAGAAGTCGTTGGTCAGCGTCTCGGGTCGGTCGGTGAGGACGCCGTGCTGGGATCCGTCGGCGTTGGCGTTCAGCGCCCGCAGGCCGCCGATCAGGACCGTCGTCTCCGGAGCGGTCAGCCTCAACATGTAGGCGCGCTCCAGGAGCCCGCGCTCCAGCACGAAGCGCTCACCCGGGCGGAAGTAGTTCCGGAAGCCGTCGACGGTGGGCTCGAGCACCGCGAACGACTCGATGTCGGTCTGCTCCTGGACCGCGTCCGTGCGACCGGGCGCGAACGGAACGCTGACGTCGTACCCGGCGGCCTTCGCCGCCTGCTCGACCGCCGCGCACCCGCCCAGGACGATCAGATCGGCGAGCGAGACCTGCCGGCTGCCCGCGTGCGAGCTGTTGAAGTCCTGCTGGATCTTCTCGAGCGTCTGGAGCACCCCGGCCAGCTCGGCCGGCTCGTTGATCTCCCAGTCCTTCTGCGGCGCGAGGCGGATTCGCGCCCCGTTCGCCCCGCCGCGCATGTCGGTGCCGCGGAACGACGCCGCCGCCGACCAGGCGGTGGAGACCAGCCGGGAGGTGGACAGACCCGAGCCGAGGATCGTCGCCTTGAGGGCCGCGATGTCCGCGTCATCGATCAGCTCGTGATCGACCGCCGGGACCGGGTCCTGCCACAGCTGGGGTTCCGGGACCCAGGGCCCGAGGTAGCGCGACACAGGGCCCATGTCACGGTGAAGCAGCTTGTACCACGCCCTCGCGAACGCGTCGGCGAGCTCGTCGGGCTGCTCGTAGAAGCGCCGCGCGATCGGCTCGTAGTCCGGGTCGACCTTCAGCGCCAGGTCCGTCGTCAGCATCATCGGCGCGTGGCGCTTCGACGGATCGTGAGCGTCCGGCACGGTTCCCTCGGCCTCCCGATTCGTCGGCGTCCACTGCTTCGCACCGGCCGGGCTCTCCGTCAGCTCCCAGTCGTACTCGAACAGGTTCGCGAGGAAGCCGTTGTCCCACTTCGTCGGCTCGTTGGTCCATGCGCCCTCGAGCCCGCTGGTCAGCGTGTGGGCGCCGTTGCCACCGTTGACGCTGTTCTTCCAGCCGAAGCCCTGCTCCTCGAGGGACGCGGCCTCGGGCTCCGGACCGATGTCGTCGGGAGCGACCGCGCCGTGACTCTTGCCGAAGGAGTGACCGCCGACGATGAGCGCAACCGTCTCCTCGTCGTTCATGGCCATGCGACTGAAGGTCTCCCGGATGTCCTTGGCGGCGGCGACCGGGTCCGGATTGCCGTTGGGCCCTTCCGGGTTCACGTAGATCAGGCCCATCTGCACGGCCGCCAGCGGACCCGAGAGCTGCCGGTCGCCGCTGTAGCGATCGTCTCCGAGCCACGCGTCCTCCGGGCCCCAGAAGATCTCCTCGGGGTCCCAGATGTCCTCGCGCCCGAAGCCGAAGCCGAACGTCTTGAAGCCCATCGACTCCATCGCGACGTTGCCGGTGAAGACCAGGAGATCCGCCCACGAGAGCTTCTGGCCGTACTTCTGCTTGATCGGCCAGATCAGCCGGCGCGCCTTGTCCAGGCTCGCGTTGTCGGGCCAGCTGTTGAGCGGGGCGAAGCGCTGGGCGCCGCTGCCCCCGCCGCCCCGGCCGTCGGCGATGCGGTACGTGCCCGCGGCATGCCAGCTCATCCGGATGAAGAGCGGCCCGTAATGGCCGTAGTCCGCCGGCCACCACTCCTGCGACTTCGTCATCACGTCGAGGACGTCCCGCCTCAGCGCCTCGAGGTCGAGGCTCTTGAACTCCTCGGCGTAGTCGAAGTCCTCGCCCAGCGGGTCCGAGAGGGAGGAGTGGTGGTGCAGAACCCTCAGGTCGAGCTGATTCGGCCACCAATCTCGGTTCGTCCGGGGCGCATGCGCCTTCGGTGTCGGGCTCGCGATCGCCGGGCTTTCGCTTTCGCTGACGCTCTCGGTCACGTCGTTCCTTTCTCTCACGCAGGTCCTGTTAGTCGCGCGTCGCTCAGCAGCCGGCCTCACGGCGACACCCCTGCCGCCCTGACCGTCTCAGTTGGCGCCCACGCGCTCGACCCTATCCAGGATTGGGGGCGAGGCGCAGTCAGGACTCCGTGAGCGACCGGACCGCCGCCACCGCCTCGATCTCCACCAGCGCGCCTGGCGGGCCGACGTCCGCCACCTTGGCCACCGTGATCGCGGGCGGGGCGGCATCGCGCGGCCAGAACTCCCCGAACGCCGCGACCCCCGCGTTCACGTCGGCGCCCTCCACGGAGAGAATCGTCCACTTCACGACGTCCGTGACCTCGGCGCCCGCGGCCTCCAGGCACATCCGGAGGTTGGCGAGGGCCTGCCGGGCTTGCTCGACCATCCCCGGCGCGACGACCGCGCCGTCCGGACCGACGCCGTTCTGCCCGCCGACATAGATCGTGTCGGCGCCGGCCGGCACCCGCACGACCTGGCTGAAGGCGGGGTTGGAGTGCAAGGACTCGGGGTTGATGTGCGTCGCTGTCGTCATACCCCGATTGTAACCAGCTAGACTGGTTACATGCAACTCGGATCCCCGGCCGACCTCCGCCGCCGCTTCCACACCGGGCGGCCCTGCCTCGACCTCGTGCACACCGGTGGCGAGAGCGCGCTGGCGCAGTTCGAGATCGTCCACGACCCGGGCGATCTCGGCCGCCTGCTCGGCGTGATCCTCGGGCTGGCACCGCTGCCCGCGAGCCAGGCCGACCTCACCGCGATGCGACTGCTGCGCGCCGCCCTCACCCGCATCGCCTACGACCTCGCCGAGGGCTCCCGGCCACCCGTCCCGGTCGACCCGCCGCGCCCGCAGGACACCACCACCATCAACGCCGCCGCCGCCGTCGCGCCGCTCCTACCCGCGCTACGCCCCGACGGCACCATCGCGTTCGTCGCGCCGACCGCCGCGGCCGCGCTCTCCACCCTCGCCCGCGACGCCATCGACTTGTTCGGTGGCCCGTTCGCCCGCCGGATTCGCGTCTGCGCCGCCGAGAACTGCGGCCTGCTCCTGGTCGACACGAGCAGGCCGGGCCAGCGCCGCTGGTGCTCCATGGAACTCTGCGGCAACCGCGCGAAGATCCGGACCCATCGCTCCCGCGCGTGACCCGGATCGGCGTGGCACTCGCGTCTGGTCGGGATGGAGGCGGAAACCGCGCCGCCCGACGAGGACCGCTCCATTCAGGCAGCGGAACCAGCGGCCGGTGCCCCTGTCGCGATTGCGGAGCACCGAGGTGGACTGGAACGACATCATCGAGTAAGAGGTCGCGCGGGCGGCGAGCCGCGGCAGGCGGGAACGCCGACGACGTCAACCACCCCCTTGACCCCCCCGAGCGGCCGCATGGGGGTGGTTCAGGGCCCATGACGCCCCCTACCACCCCCGAGCGATGATGTGCGCAGCACGGGGGTGGTTGACGTCACAGCTGACGACGGCGCAGTGAGGACAGGACCTCTGAGGGGGTGACTTCTCTGCGGCGTTGGGCGGTGGCCGGCGGGCGAGGATCGTTGCGGCGAGGAGGGGCGAGAACGTCACACGCGAGGGCCGTTTTCGGCCGCGTGTGACGGTGACCACCGCAGAGGTGCAGCTGGTCACACGCGCGCCGAAACGCCGCACGCGTGTGACGTTGTCCCCCGTGATCGGGTCGTTGCCGTCTCGCCGCGCGCCGGCACGGTATCGCCGCCGACTCCCACTTCCTCGATGCTGGGTTGACCTGTCGACAGATCAAGCGTCCCCTCGATGACAACGCCGCACGGCTGGGGACGCCGCGACGAGGCTTGCTGGCCCCGACTGAGCCGAGCGGCAGCAGCCGGCCGGAGCTGGGCGATGCGCGCCGCCGTCCCTCGCGCACGCAGCCGCTGTCACTCGCGTCCTCACATCGACGCGGCCGCGCCCGTTGTAGGGGCATGGATCTCGAACTCAGCGATCGAATCGCCATCGTCACGGGGGCCTCCAAGGGCATCGGCCTCGCGGTTGCCCGCACGCTCGCGGGCGAGGGTGCGCGCGTCGTCGCCGCCTCGCGGCATCCCCGCCCCGAACTCGAAGCCCTCGGCGACGCCGTCGTCCACGTCCCGGCCGACCTCGCCGAGCCGGGCACGCCGGCCCAGGTCGTCGCGGTGGCGCTCGAGCGCTTCGGCCGCGTCGACATCCTCGTGAACAACGCGGGCGGTCCACCACCCGGCACGTCGATGCCGGTCTTCGGCTTCCTCGACCGCGACGACGCCGCGTGGCGCGCGATGCTCGAGTTCAACCTGCTCAGCGCGGTCCGCGCGTGTCGCGCCGCGATCCCGGTGATGATCGGCGGCGGCGGCGGCGCGATCGTCAACGTGACCTCGACCCACGCACACGTCCCGTCAGCGATCAACGTCGACTACGGCGCCGCCAAAGCCGCGCTCGGCAACCTCACCAAGGCGCTCTCAGAGGAGTTCGGACCCCAGGGCGTCCGCGTCAACACCGTCTGTCCCGGGCCGGTGCGCACGCCCTGGTGGACCGAGGCGGGTGGCGCGGCCGACATCATCGCCGCCCACACCGGCTCAGATCACGACAGCGTGCTCTCGACGCTCGCGCCCGAGATGATGGCCCTGACCACCGGCCGTCTCGCCGACCCGCAGGAAGTCGCCGACGCCGTCGTGCTGCTCTGCTCACCACGCTCGGCGAGCACCACCGGAACCGAAGTCCGCATCGACAGCGGCCTCACCAAGAGCACCTGACGCGGCAAGGAATCGCCCAGGAGCGAACAGGTGTTCGTGTACCGTTATGAATCGTGACGAGCGACGGAAGCGCCTACTCCCGGTTCCACCAGGCGCTCAAGACGCAGAACCTCCACATCATCCGCACGGCCGCCGCCGAGCTCCCCAACGTGTCGCTGCTCGACGCGCTGGCGATCGTCCAAGTCATCCGTGAGCGCCAACCCGATGCCTTCGACCGCGCCGCCATTCGGTGGATCGGGCGGTTCGCCGCCGAGCGGCCGTTCGTGACGCTCGATGCCGTTGCGCAAGCCGTCGACGCCTTCGTTCGACTCCGCGCCTCATCGAGCGCGACGAACGCCGTCGAGACCCTGCGCGGGCTTTGCCGCTAGGACTTGTGCTGAAGGCCACAGCGGAGAGCGCGGGCGGGTGGGACCATGTCCCGCATGACGCGCACCGATCACATCGACGTCCTGATCGTCGGCGCGGGGGTCTCCGGCATCGGTGCGGGCTATCACCTCCAGGACAAGCAGCCGGGCAGGACCTACGCGATCCTCGAGGCGCGCGACGCGATCGGGGGAACGTGGGACCTGTTCCGCTATCCGGGCATCCGCTCGGACTCCGACCTCTACACCTTCGGCTACGCGTTCAAGCCGTGGACCGGCGAGCAGTCGCTCGCCGACGGCCCGTCGATCAAGGCCTACGTCGAGGAGACGGCCCGCGAGCACGGCATCGACCGCCACATTCGGTTCAGGCATAACGTCCTGCGCGCCGAGTTCGACTCGGTGCGCGCTCTGTGGACCGTCGCGGTCGCGCACGATTCGTCCACGTTCGAGATGACCGCCCGGTGGCTGTTCTGCGCCGGCGGCTACTACGACTACGCCCAGGGCTACACGCCCCACTTCGAGGGCCTCGAGCGCTTCGGCGGCGATGTCGTCCACCCGCAGCAGTGGCCCGAGGACCTGGACTGCACCGGCAAGCGCATCGTCGTGATCGGGAGCGGAGCGACCGCCGTGACCCTCGTGCCCGCGCTGGCGGGCACGGCCGGGCACGTCACGATGCTGCAGCGCTCGCCCACCTACGTGCTCCCCGTCCCCGAGCGAGACCCGATCGCGAACGCGCTGCGCCGCCGGCTGCCGGCGGACCTGGCCCACCGGATCATCCGCCGCAAGAACATCCTGATCCAGCAGGTCTTCTTCGGCCTCAGCCGCCGCTACCCGGAGGTCGTGCGCCGCCTCATCCGCTGGGTGAACGCGAGGGAGCTCGAAGGCTCGGGCGTCGACGTCGACGTGCACTTCAAGCCGCGCTACGACCCGTGGACCCAGCGTCTGTGCGCGGTGCCGCAGGGCGACCTCTACCGGGCGCTGCACCGCGGCGACGCGTCGATCGTCACGGATCGGATCGCCACGTTCACCGAGACCGGCATCCAGCTCGTGTCCGGCGCGCATCTCGAGGCGGACATCGTCGTCACCGCCACCGGCCTGAACATCCAGGCGATGGGCGGCCTCGAGCTCGTCGTCGACGGTGAGGAGGTCGTGCTGTCCGACACGGTCGCCTACAAGGGGATGATGCTCGGTGGCGTGCCCAACATGGTGTTCGCCGTCGGGTACACCAACGCGTCCTGGACGCTGAAGGTCGACCTCGTGTGCGAGCACTTCTGCCGTCTGCTCGCGCACCTCGACCGGCAGGGCCATGACGCGTTCGTCGCCGAGGTGCAGGACCCAGACATGCCGCTCGAGCCACTGCTGGACTTCCAGGCGGGGTATGTGCTGCGCGCGCTCGACCGCCTCCCCAAGCAGGGCAACCGGGCACCCTGGAACCTCAAGATGAACTACTTCAAGGACGCGCGCCACCTGCGCCGCGGCACGGTCGCCGACGATGGCCTGCGGTGCTTCTCGGCCGTTTCGGAGCCCGTCGAGCCGCCCTTGGCGGTGGCGGGATAGCGATCCGTCACCGGTAACGCGCGTCGCGCGGCGGCGTAGGTCCCCGTATGACGCGCATCGCGATCGTGCTCGGCGGCGGGGGAATCACGGGCATCGCCTGGCTCCTCGGCGCGCTCGAGGTCATCGAGGAGCAGACCGGGTGGGACCCGGCGAGCGCGGATGTCGTGTGCGGCACGTCCGCGGGCGCGATCGCCGCAGCGGTCCTGGCCGGCGGGTCCCCGACCGAGGAGCTGCTCGCGCTGGCGGAGCGCCCTGAGCTCCTGGCCGAGCGCATCGAGGAGGCCACGGGCAAGCCGGCGGAGCGCCGCCGGATCCCGATGGCGTGGCCGGGGTCGCTGGCCCTGGGGCTCACGGGCCTGGCCGCCGTCAATCCTCGCCGGCGGCTCACCTCGCTGATCGGGTTCGTCCCGAGCGGGAGCGCCTCGACCGGAGAGATCCGCGGCCTCGTCCACGATGCCGCCCTGGCGGGATGGCCCACGACTCCGAAGCTGCTGATCAACGCGTGCGACTACCGCACCGGGCGGCGGGTCACCTTTGGCGCGGACGGAGCGCCCGAGGCGTCGCTCTCGGACGCCGTGGCCGCATCTGCCGCGGTCCCGGGGTGGTATCGCCCCGTGCAGATCGGCGGCCGCGCATACGTCGACGGAGGCCTCATCTCGTTCACGAACGCCGACGTCGTCGCCCCCGAGCAGCCCGACGTGGTCCTCTGCCTGTCGCCGTTCTCCTCGACCGAGACCGGCGGCTCGCGGGACGGCGCGATCTTCGGGGCGCTCCGACGCGGCGCGCATCGGCGGCTGGAGCAGGAACTCACCCGGCTGCGCGCCGGTGGCGCCGAGGTCGCGGCGATCGAGCCGACGCACGAGGACCTCCGGTGCATGGGGCTCAACGTGATGGAGCGGGGCCACGCCCGTGCCGTCGTCGAGACGGCGCGCACGACCACCCGCGCGCGCCTCGACGAACTCTTGAGCGGCATCGAGCTGCCGGCACCGACCACCGCGGCTCCACGGCTCCGGCTCGTCGCTTAGCGGGCCGGCACTCTCAGCCCGGGGCGGCGGCGATCAGCGCTGGGTCCTGCTCGCCGGCGCGTTTCCTGATCGCGCCCGGCGACACGCCGATGACGCGCTTGAAGGCGCGGCTGAACGCGGCCTCGGATTGGTAGCCAAGCCGGTCGGCGAGCTGGCCGACCGTGGCGCCCTCGTCCTTCAGCGCGGCGACCGCGAGCTGCATGCGCCAGTGGGCGACGTAGCTCATCACCGGCTCGCCGACGAGCTCGGTGAAGCGGGCGGCGAACGCCGAGCGCGACATCGCCAGCTCGTCGGCCAGGGAGGCGACGGTCCAGTTCCGAGCGGGGTCGCGATGGATGTGTGAGATGGCGCGGCCGATCTGGGGGTCCTGGAGCGCTCCCAGCCAGCCACCGTGCGCGGCCGGATCGCTCTCGATCCACGCCCGGATTGCCTGGATCACGAGGATGTCCCCGAGGCGCGTGATCACGGCCTCGCCGCCGGGCCGGAGCTCGCAGGCCTCGGAGGCCATCATCCGCAGCGTGCTCTGCATCCACTCCAGCCTGGGCGAGCTGGACGCCTCGATGTGGATCGTCTTCGGCAGGATCTCGATGAGGTTGCCGGCGGCCGGGTGTGCGAAGCGCACGGCCCCGCAGATCAGGCCGGTGGGCGCGCCGCCCGCGCCGTGGCGAAGGATCTCGTAGCGATCGCTGACGACCTCACGCTCGAGGTCGAGAATCCCCGGCGCAGCAGCTCCCGGTTCGCTGCGCAGGACGTGGCCGTCGCCGTGCGGCACGAGCGCGAGGTCTCCGAGCTGGATCCAGTCCCGCTCCTGCGCCCCGGTCTCGAGCCAGAACCGGCCCGATGTGACCACGTGAAACCAGAGGTATCCCGGCATCGGCGGCAGCGTGAGTCCCCACGGGGCGGTGAGCTCGGAGCGGCAGTAGTACGCGCCGTTCATCCGCAGGAAGTGCAGTGCCTCGCCGAGGGGATCCGCCGGCGGGAACGGGTCGCGCGCGTCCACGAGGCCAAGTATGCACGGTCCTTGCTCGAATCGTCCAGTGCTGTGGACGATCGGGCATACATCTGCTCGTTCTAGTCATAGACCGCCCCCGATACGAGCGAGAAACTGGACGCCTTGCATCCAGCGACCAGATCGAGGCGACGATGGCGTACACAGGACAGACACTCGAGAACCCGGCAAGTGGAGAGCGGATCACGTTCCGCCGGACAGCGGCGGACACGGGCGGCGAGCTGCTCGCGATCGACCTCGAGCTTCCCGCGAACCGGCGGGTCCCGGGTGGCCAGCACATCCACCCTTTGCAGGAGGAGCGCTTCGAGGTCGTCGAGGGCACGATGCGCTTCAAGCTGGGACACAAGCGGGTCGTCGCGGGACCCGGCGACGTGGTCGTCGTCCCCCCGGGCCAGAAGCACGACTTCGCGAACGTCGGAGACGGTGACGCGCTCGTCCGCGTCGAGGTGCGCCCGGCCCTGAACATGGAGCAGCTCTTCGAG
The DNA here is from genome assembly GCA_963828075.1 of uncultured Solirubrobacterales bacterium. Lineage (GTDB taxonomy): Bacteria > Actinomycetota > Thermoleophilia > Solirubrobacterales > Solirubrobacteraceae > JACCYI01. Next base: position 64,666 of record CAWHDH010000007.1, read on the forward strand.
ACCGCCGTCGGCCTCGCCGAGCAGGGCCGCACGTTCCGGGGCGGCATCCCGAGGCCGCTCGACCTCGCCGTGTTCACCCAGGAGTTCGAGGACGAAGTCCAGGGAGCGTTCCCGCCCCGCTGGCTGCAGCGCATCGCCCTCGCACCGCTGGCGTGGCTCGCGAGACGCCGCGACCACCCACGTCCGGCACCGCGGCCGCTGAACGTCCGAGCATGAACGAGCTCTCGGCGGAGTCAGGGAGACTGTGCGTCCATGACCCCGAGGTCCGCAGCCCCTCCCTCGCTCACATGGAGCGGCGTCACGGCCCGGCGGATGGCCCGCCATGCGTTGAGCGAACCGGCACAGGACCTGGGCCCCGCCGACGTCGCCGGGGTGATGTGCGGGGCGCACGCCCAGGTCGCCAGCGCCGCCGAGCTCTCGATCGGGCGGCGCATCGCCGGGGCGACCCGCGCCGACGTGCAGCGCGCCCTGTGGGAGGACCGCACGCTGGTCCGGACGTTCGGGCCGCGCGGCACGGTTCACCTGCTCCCCAGCGCCGAGTTGCCGATGTGGACGGGGGCGCTGTCGGCCCTGCCGTCGTCGGCGCCGATGTTCCCCGAGCCGGTGCGCTTCACCTCCGAGCAGGCCGACGAGGTCATCGCCGCCATCGGCGAGGCGCTGGAAGACGCCGAGCTGACCGTCGATGAGCTGACCGAGGCGATCGTGGAACGGACCGGTCCGTGGGCCGGCGAGCGGACGATGGAGGCGTTCCAGGACATGTGGCCGCGCTGGCGCCAGCTCACGAGCACGGCGGCGCACCGTGGAGTGCTGTGCTTCGGCCCCAACCGGGGCCGCAACGTGACCTACACCAACCCGCACCGCTGGCTGCCCGGCTTCGAGCCCGACGACGGCGACGCGGCCCTCCGCACCCTGGTCACCCGCTACCTGTACGCCTACGGCCCGGCCACGCCGCAGCACTTCGCCAGATGGCTCAGCATCCCGCCGCGTCGCGCCGTCGAGCTGTTCGACGAGCTGGCCGGCGGCCTCGAGCAGGTCGATCTGGAGGGCGACCCGGCCTGGGTGGTCGCCGGCGACACCGAGACCCCGCAGCAGCCGCACAAAGGGATCTGCCTGCTGCCGTACTTCGACGCGTTCGTCGTGGCGGGTCAGCCTCGGGAGCGCCTGTACCCGGGCGCAGCCGCGACCCGCGCGCTCAGCACATCGGGCCAGGCCGGCAACTACCCGGTCCTGCTCGTCGACGGCGTGGTCGGCGGGGTGTGGCACCAGCGGCGATCCGGCCGGAAGCTCGCCATCACCGTCGAACCGCTGCGCGATCTGACCGCGACGCAGCGCCGCCAACTCGATGACGAGGTCGAACTGGTCGGCGCGGTCATGGAGGCCTCACCGACCCTGACGGTCGGCGAGGTGACGGTCGGAGCGCACGCCTGAGCGACGCCGAAGCTAGAGTGTGTACTCGCAGCCGGGACGTGGCGGGTCGCCCGGATCGACGTAGACGTAGTCCCTCAAGCCGGCCCCGCAGTCGAGCAGCGTGTCCACGGCTCCGTCCTTCGCACGCACGCGGTCGTCGCCGCCCAGCGCTCTCAGGGCGTCCGCCCCGGGTCCGCCGGTGAGGACGTTCGGGCCGTCGGTGCCGGTGATCTCGTCGTCGCCCGCGCCGCCGGTCGCACTCTCGACGCTGACGAGCACGTCGCGGCCGCCGGGCGGGCCGTCGAGCGCTCCGCCGCTCGTGGCCGACCCGTCGAGGAGGACGGTCACCGATTCGCCCGCCTTGCGCTGGGCATAGGACACGAGGTCGTTCCCGAGGCCGCCGTCGAGGTGGTCCGCGCCGCGCCCGCCGTCCAGGAGATCGGCGGCTCCGAGCCCGAAGAGCTGGTCGGCGCCGTCGCCGCCGCGCAGCTGGTTCTCGCCGACGTTGTCCCACGGGCCGGCGGGCTCCCCGCCCGTGAGGCTGTCGTCGCCGTTCCCGCCCGTCACGTTCTCGATGTCGCTCGCGTGCACCACGTCGCCCTCGCCGAGCGCGCCGTCGTTCGGGGTGAGGTCGTCGTCGCGCGTCACGGTCACGCCGTCCGGGCGGCCGGCGTAGGTGGCGGTGTCCCGTCCGTCGCCGCCGGCCATGGCGTCCGCGCCGGTGCCGCCGTCGAGCTGGTCGGTGCCGCCGAGCCCGAGGAGCTGGTCGTCGCCCGGGCCGGCGCGCAGCACGTTCGCCCCGGCGACGCCCGCGTTGGAGTCGGGGGAGGCTCCGCGCACGAGGTCGTCGCCGTTGCCGGCGGTGAGGTTCTCGACGTCGCGTCGGATCACGTCCCCTTCGCCGGCGGCGCCGTCGTTGGGAGTGGTGTCGTCGTCGAGCGTCAGCGAGAGGTCCTCGGCGCGGCCTGCGCAGGTCGCGGTGTCGGTGCCGGTCCCGCCGGACTGGTCGTCGGCGCCCAGGCCGCCGTCCAGCGTGTCGTTGCCGTCGCCGCCGAGGAGGATGTCGTCGCCGCCCTTCCCGCGCAGCCGGTCGTTGCCGCCCTTGCCGCAGATGACGTCGTCGCGCGGCGTGCCGTCGAGGACGTCGTTCCCGGGCCCGCCGACGATCGCGCCCGGCGCGCCGCACGCGTCCTCGGGCGCGCCGACGCGGTCCAGCGCCGCGACCTGGGCGTCCGACAGCGCGCCATCCCGTACGCGCAGGCGCGCCGCGGAGCCGGAGCTGTGCTCGGGCTGCTGCGGAACGCTCCACAGGGGTCGTTGTCGCGGAAGAAGCGCAGCGCGCCTTGGATGTCGGCGGTCTCGAACAGCGAAACCGCCGGCCGGCGCTTCGACTCCGTGATCAGCCTGTGCGACCGCGTGCGCGAGATCTGTCCCGAGTTCCCCGGCACACCGCAGGCGATCCACTGGAGCGTCCGCGACCCGGCACGCGAGCCGGGAACCGACGACGAGACCCTGCCGGCCTTCGAGCGCACGGCCGCCGAACTCGAGTCGCGCATCGGCTTCTGGCTCGACGCGATCGAGTGACGCCATCGTCATCGAAGGCGCCCGCCAGCACAACCTCCGAGACGTCAGCCTGGAGGTCGCGAAGGACCGGCTGATGGTGTTCGCCGGCGTGTCGGGCTCGGCAAGTCGTCGCTGGTGATGGGGACGATCGCGGCGGAGTCCCAGCGCCAGCTCAACGAGACCTACCCGGCCTGGGTGCGCGACCGGCTGCCCAAGGTCGCGCGCCCGGAGGCAACCCAACTGCGCCGGCTGTCGCCGACCGTCGTCGTCGATCAGCGTCGGGTCACGGGCAGCGTCCGCTCGACGGTCGGCACGATGACCGACATCTCGACGCTCCTGCGCGTCGCCGGTGGCGAGCCAGAGCTCGGTCGCCGCCCAGGCGCGCTCGTCCTCGACGTCGTCATCACCGTACGGGCCGCCGCCGAACGCGCCCTGATCGTCCGGTGCCAACAGCAGCGGTCCGGCGTCCGCGGCCCGGTGTGCGCTGACGGCGGCGTCGAGCAGTCGCCGGGCATAGGCGGGCTCGGCGCGGAACACGCGGGCTCCGTGCGCCGCGGCAGCCGCCAGGTGCAGCGCGGCGGCGGTCGACGGGCGGTGCAGGACTCGCGTCGTGGGGTCGTCGTGCGGCCAGCAGGGCAACGGCGCCCACTGGGTCCCGTGCACGCGGTGGAACGCCATGCCCGCGTGCGGGGCGCCCGGCGGTACCTGCATCCGCAGGAGCCAGTCGAGCTGCCGGCGGCACTCCTCGAGCAGCAGCGCCTCGGTCTCCGCCCACCAGGCGGACCGCGGGCCGCACCGGCGGATCAGCTCGACCGTCGCGAGCAGCTGCCATACCGGCATCGCGCCGCTGGTCACGTACTTGCCGTGGTCACCCGCGTCGTACCAGCCGCCCGAGACGTCGAACCGGCCCGGACACGACCAGCCGGGGTACAGCCGCTCGGCGTCGCGACCGGTCCAGGCCTCGACGCTGGAATCGCCGAGGTGGCCTGGCGGGCGTCCGTACCCAGGCGCCCGGGCCTCGTCGATCGCGTCCCCGGAGCGCTGGAGGTAGAAGAAGGCCAATGCGTCGCGCACGAGCTCGCGGTAGAGACCGCCCGCGAGCGAGAACGGGTGGCTGCGCGCGCCGGCGACCTCGATGGCGAAGCCCTCCCCTTCCGCGCGCAGATCCGAGAAGTCCAGCGTGTGGTCGGCCATCCCGGACGTCGGCTCGGGCCTCACCGGCCACGGTCGCGTGCGTCCGGTGAACACCGCGGCGCCGCCGCGGTCACCCACGCGGAAGTCCCGGCTCGCGCCGAGCGGTACCCAGACCGCGCGCTTCGGCCCGGTCGGCAGATAGCCCAACTGGTTGATCCGTACGTCCGGCCGTACGTCGGGCACTAGATCCGGCGAGCGACGAGGGTCGACGAGATCTGGTCGCCGCCGCCGGCGGCGTGCAGGCGAACGCGGTAGGTGCCGCGGGGGAGCCGTCGCGCGGGAAGCGTGAGGCGGTAGGTGCGGCCGGCCGCGCGGTCGCGGCTGACGAAGCGCTTGATCGTGCGCCGGCCACGGGTCACGGTGATCGTGACGTCCGCGCCCGCGGTCAGCCGGTAGGCGATGCGCAGCGGCGTCCGGCTCGTGCCGCCGAAGGCCGGTCGCTCGAGCTTGAACGCGCGCAGCAGGAGGCAGGCGTCGCGGCGATAGTGGTCCGGGCGCCGGCGGATCGCGCCGGAGCGGGAGCGCTCGAACACGACGCGCATGGTGTCGTAGGGGCGGCCGCCCTCGAACATTCGGAAGCGCGCGAAGTAGACGCCCGGCGCGAGGCGGGTCCGCCAGGTGAACGAGCGGCTGCGGTTCGTGAACGACCCCACGCGGCGCTCCTTGATCACGCGGCCGCCCGAGGAGATGCGGAACACGTCGACGCGCACTCCGAGCGATCGCCGGCGGGTGAGGCTGAGCCGCAGGCCGCCGCGAACGCCGCGCACACCGACGGACACGAAGCCGCGACTGTCGACGCAGCCCCCGGGGCCGGCCTCGTTCGCGAACGGCCAGACGGCGGGATCCATCTTCAGGGCGTAGAAGCCGCTCGTGCCGTCCGAGTACCAGATCTCGCCGCGCTCGGGCGCGAAGTCCGGCTGCGACATCGCAAAGTTCGCCCGCTCGTCGATGATCGGCCCGCCGGTGGCGCTGATCGTCGATGGCGGGGTCATGTAGTAGGCGATCTCCTTCGGATGCTCAGGGTCGCGGATGTCGAACACCCGCAGGCCGGAGAGGATCATCGAGCAGGCGACGATGCCCGGCTCCACCCGCCGTGGCACGCCGCAGTAGTGCGCCGAGTAGCCCTGCACCTGGCTCTGCGTGCCGTAGTCGCCGGCGATCGCGTCGCGGTTCTCGGGCTGGTGCACGTCCAACCGGATGTTCGAGATCACGCGCGGCTTGGTCTCGTCGGAGATGTCGATGATCCGCGCGGCGCCGACCCGCGGGCCGTGGCCGACGGCGCTCCCGCCGGCCACGACCTGGGAGAACTCGTCGACCTCGATCACGTAGGGCTTCCCCTTGATGGTCACGGGGATCGCGACCTGCGGGATCGTCATGTTCGACCAGACCAGCCGGCTGATCTCGCGCACCTGCGGGTTGGGCTTGCGCGCCTGGACCTCGGAGAGATCGGCGATGACGAGCCCGTCGCGCGTCGCGAAGTACCCGCGGTTGCCGTCGTCGGAGACCGACATCCCGTGCGTGTTGATCTTCCCGTTCCACACCTGGCGCGGAAGGCGCGGGTTGGAGATGTCGACGGCCGTCGTGTCGTTCGTGCCGAGCGAGGTCGGGTAGAAGGTCAACCCGTCGGGGGCCATCCCGCTCTCGTGTCCGAACGGCGCGGCCGGAAAGGCCGCCGCCATCACCTGCGGGTGTCGACAGTCCTTGCTGATGTCGTAGACGTCGACGCCGCCCGGGTACTGGAAGGGATTGCCCAGTACCGCTGCCAGGATCCCGCGCCGCACGCTGATGTTCAGCGACTCGTGCGGGCTCTGCATCGCCGGGGTGAGCAGCGTGGTGGTGCGCTTCGGGTGCTCCGGATCCGACATGTCGAGCACCGCGACGCCGGTGAGCTCGCCGGTCAGGCTCAGCGCGTTCGTCGGGAAGAGCAGCGTGGTGTCGTAGTACGCGCACTCATGCCCGGCCGCGTCGATGTAGCGATGCACGCGGTAGCCCCCGGTGTTGCCGCTGCTCGCGAGCACCGTCAGGTTGCACCGGTAGCCCTCCGCCGCGCGACCCGAGTCCACCTCCTCACGGGGCAGCCGGCCCTGCATGCCCGGCTCCGGCTTCGAGCCTTCGCGGCACTGCGCTCGCGGTGTGGCCTTGATCGGCGGCTCGGGCGCGGTCTGGGCGCGAACGGCGAGCGGGCGGGGCGCCGACATCGCGCGCGCCGCGGGCCCGCCGGCCTCCGAGCCCGGATCGGGCACGTGCGCCGCAGCGGGCCCGGGACTGACGGCGATCACGACGACGGTGAGCACCACGCACGTCGACCGGTTCACGACCGACATCGTACGTCCCGGATGCTGCGCGAGTTCCAACACGCTCGGCGGGTAAACGGCCGACATCGGCACCCCCTCCTCCCCAGCCACCGCCACCACACGCGGGTCCGATGCGCGCTTCGGCGCACGGGCCGCGTTCGCCGGTCTGGCCATCGTCCTCGTCGCGGTGCCGTTCGGGCTGCTGCTGTTCCTCGTCGAGGACCAGTGGTCGCCGCTGCTCGAGCTCGATGGTGGCGCGCGGGACGATCTGCACGCCATCGCGGTGAGCCACGAGTGGCTCGTGACCGCGCTGCAGGTGCTGAGCACGATCGGATCGGCGGCCGTCTACTTCCCGCTGTTCGTGGCGGTGGCCGCGTGGCTCGTGTGGAGGCGGCTGCCCCGCCTTGCGGCCTTCGTCGTCGTCACGGTGGCGGTGAGCCCGCTCCTGAACGGGCTGGTCAAGCTCGTCGTCGACCGGGCCCGCCCGGTGGTGGCCGACCCGGTCACCCACGCCAGTGGCATGAGCTTCCCGAGCGGCCACGCGCAGTCGGCCATCGTCGCCGCCTCGGTCCTGCTGCTGGTGTTCCTGCCGGTGCTGCGCCGGCCGTGGCGAACCGTCGCGGTGACCCTCGCGGTGGCGTGGGTGCTGGCGATCGGCTTCGCGCGGGTGACGCTCAGCGTGCACTACGTCTCCGACGTCCTCGCGGGCTATGTGCTCGGCGCCGCGTGGGTGGCGGGGACGGTCGCCGCGTTCAATGCCTGGCGTGCCGAACGCGGTCGCCCGCCGGCCCGCACGGACCGCGGACTGGAGCCCGCCCAGGCGACGCGACTCGGCCCGGCGGCGCCGCTTCATCGCGATCCTTAGCTCACGCCCGGCAGCAGTTCCCTGTGTGGCAGGCGCGCGAATGTCCTCACGACATCCGGGTCGAACTGGCTCCCCGCGCAGGCGAGGATCTCGGCGACCGCGTCATCGACCGGGATCGCGCGCTTGTACGGGCGCTCGTGTGTGAGCGCGTCGAAGACGTCGGCGACGGCGGTGATGCGGCCGCCGATCGACGTGGCGTCTCCCGCGAGTCCCTGGGGGTATCCCCGCCCGTCCCATCGCTCATGGTGGGTGTAGGCGATGTCCTCGGCGGCGCGCAGCACCGGCGACGCGCTGTCCCGCAGGATCTGCTTGCCGATCGCGGCGTGGCGCTTCATCTCGTCGAACTCGTCCACCGTCAGCTTGCCCGGCTTGAGCAGGATGGCGTCCCGGACGCCCACCTTGCCGATGTCGTGCAGCGGCGCAGCCAGGCGGATCACATCCGCCTGGTCCGGGGCACAGATCTTGGCGAGAAGGCATGCGGTGCGGCCGACCCGCTGGGTGTGCTGGTGGGTGTCGTCGTCGCGGAACTCGGCGGTCAGCGCCAGCCGCCCGAGCAGCTCGTGGCGGGCCAGCTCGAGGTCCTCCGTCCGCTCCCGCACCCGCTGCTCGAGCACGCGCTGATGCTCGTGGATCGCCAGCGCGTTGCGAAGCCGCAGGAGGACCTCGGTCACGTCGAACGGCTTGGAGATGAAGTCGGTCGCTCCGAGCGCCAGCGCTCGCCGTCGCGTCTCCTCGTCGCGGTCCCCCGTCACCATCAGCACCGGGAGGTACTCACCGGCGATGCGCGGATCGGTCTTGAGCTGCTGGAGCAGATGGAGCCCGTCGGGCGGCGGCATCTGGACGTCGAGCAGGACCGCGTCAGGGTGGATGGCGGCGCACAGATCGAGGGCTTCGTCGGAAGCCGTCGTCGAGTGGATGTCGGAGTAGCCCGCCTTCTCGAGCAGCATCCGGAGAAGCTCGACGATCAACGGATCGTCGTCGACCACCACGACGCGGGCGGAGGCCTCCCCGGCGCCGCCAAGGCCGCTTGACATCTGCGCGAGGTCATCCTGGTCGTGCGTCACGTCGTCCGGCCAAGCCGACCCGCTTCTCGAGGACATGGTTCCGCGCGGAACCCTACCACTCAGGAACGCTGAGTGGTAAGGTCCACGCGGCCCTGCTCACGCCCTCGCACTCCCCAGGCCACCCAGGGCAGGAGAGGTTGAGCCTCCTTGAACCGCTCAACATCGTCGAGTGATGAGTGGGACGGCGCCGCCGGTAACGGCGCCGTCCCCCTCGGCGTTACGGGCGCCAGATCATCGCCACTCCCTCCACTGGGCGGTGCGTGTCCCATGCGTCGCGACGAAGAGGGCCTTCGTGTGGGTGGCCTCGTCGAGCTCGGGCTCGAGCACGCCACCCGAGCGCTGGCCTCGACGGGCGAGCACCCGCAACCCCGCCGGCTCGAGCAGCGCGGCGATCTGGTCGACCGGGTAGTGGCGGTGCCGCTGGCGGAAACTGCGATGGCTCCAGCAGTCGCCGGCGGTCCGCTCGAAGATCTCGATCGCCACCTCCGCGACCTCACCGGGGGCGGCCAGCACCGCCGGCTCTCCCCGCCACGCGAGCAGGCGGTCGTCCGTCAAGGAGACGTGATCGGACGCTCGGCGGTAGGCCGAGAAGGTGTTGACGTCGAACACCACCAGGCCGCGGGGGGCGAGATTGCGTGCCATCCCGGCGAAGCTGCGCACGACGTCGGCCTCCTCGTCGAGATGGTTGATCGTGTCGTCGAGACACGTGATGAGGTCGAACTCGCCGAGCCGCGGGAGCTCGCGCATGTCCGCGACGAGCACCTCGGCGTCGATCCCCGCGCGACGCTGCGCCCGAAGGACCATCTCCGCGGAGATGTCACAGGCGACGACTTCGTAGCCGGCATCCAGCAGAGGCAGGAAGCTGCTGCCGGTCCCGCAGCCCACGTCCAGCACGCGCCGTCCGCGCAACCCCGTCTCGAGGGCGAGGTGCTCGATGTTCCGCAGCCACCCGGCGTAGTCGTAGCCCTCGGTCAGCTGGTCGTACCCGGAGGCGATTTCGTCATAGGGCGCCCGAGCCGTAGTCTCAAGAAGTGCCATGCTTGACCAGAGGGCTCTGAGTGCTCAAAAGGTTTCAACGAAACGACAGATGTTCTGGTGCGCATGCCGCCCGAGCTCCACATCGACGGAGCACCCTGGGACTGGCAGGCGGTGCATCGCGTCTGCCTGCGCACGACCCGTCGCGTCCTTCGCTGCGACGCGGCGGCCGAGGACGCCGCACAAGAGGCGATGCTCTTGATCTGGCGACACCAGATGTCGTGCCGCACGCCGGAGCGTCCCTGGGGATGGATCGCCGCGATCGCGCACCGCGAGGCGGTGCGCGCTACCCGGCAACCGTCCCCCGAGGTGTTGAACGACGCGGACGCGCCGGCTGCGCCGTGGGACGAGTCGGAGCATCTCGGGCAGCTGGACCTCCACCGCGCGCTCGCCCAGCTCGCTCCGGCGGAGCGCGCGCTCCTGGCGGCCCGCTATTGGGCCGATCTCACGCAGGAACAGGTCGCCCATCAACTCGGGCTCCCGGCTGGGACCGTTAAGGTGCGGCTACACCGACTGCGTGCCCGCCTGCGACCCTTACTGATCGAGTCATGAAACCAATCAAGAGCATCAGCGATCCGCGGTACGTCAAGGCCATGAGCCATCCGCTGCGTGTCCGCATCATCGCGCTGCTCGACGAGCGGCGCGGCAGCCCCAAGGAGCTCGCCGAGTTGCTCGGCATCAGCATCGGCGTCGTCTCGTACCACGTCCGGGCCTTGGAGAGGTTCGGGCTCGTCGAGCTCGTCGGCGAGGCGAGGCGCCGCGGAGCGATCCAGCACTTCTACCGCTCGACGGCCCGTCCTGAGGTGACGGACGAGGCCTGGGCGCAGGCGTCGCCCATCGCCAAGCAGGCGGCGGTCGGCTCGTCGCTCCAGGTGATCGATGCGTACGCCCGCGCATCCGCCGCGGCGGGCGGCTTCGACCGGTCTGACGCCGCGCTGGTGCGCGTCTCGCTGAAGGTCGACGGGAAGGGCTGGACCCAACTGGCGCGCGCGTACGCGAAGTTCATCGAGCAGACCGAGAAGATCGAGGCGTCCGCGGCCGTCCGCGTCGAACGCGACCCGCACGCCGAAGACGTGGTCGACGTCGGCATGGTGCTGATGCTCTTCGAGGCGGCCTCGTTGGCCGCCTCGCTCGGGCAGCAGGCGTCCGCGGAGTCCAAGCCGCGCCGCCGCGTCAGCAGCGACGTCTGATCAGGCCGTGGCCGCGGCCGCCCCGGTCATGCAGCTCTTGGAGTAGCGGGTGCTCGCGCGGTCGCAGAACGCCTGGCGTTCCGACGGTGCCGCGGTCAGGGCGCCGACGATCGACCCGATGCCGTAGAAGCACCGCTCGCGCATCGCGGCCGGCGCCGCGCCGCACAGCTCGGCGGCGCGGTCGACGTCCGAGTAGACGTTGACCATGTCGCGGGCGGCGCCGAACAGGCACGGGTCGCGGCCGGACCCCGCGAGCCTGCACAGCCGCGCCGTCTCGACCGGGTCCTGGCGGGAGACGCCCGAGGCGTCGCGGCCGTAGGACTGAAAGCAGACGTCGACCCAGCGGTCTTCGACCTTCGCGCAGTGGCGCGCGGTGTCCTTCCAGTCGTACTTGTTCGCCGCCAGGATGCGCGAGGTGATCAGCAGGTAGCAGGCGCCTTCGTGGCGCTCGGCGACCGTCTCGCAAGGGTAGATCAGGTCGTCCTCCTTCAGCCACCTCGAGGTGCCGAACGTGCGCGTCGGGGACCCCGGCGCCGTCGCGGCGTTCTCCATGAACACCCCGCCGGCACACGACGCCACGTCGTTCTCCGGGCCGAGGGCGTCGCACGCTTGCAGCGAGTCGGGAAGGTCGTAGCCGGTCTTGATCATCAGGCCGTGGCCGAGGCCGTGCAGGCACTGGAAGGCGAGGAAGGCGGTGCGGCGGATCCCTCCATCGGCGCAGAGCGCCTTGGCAACGGCGCCGAGGCTCTTGCGCGGCGCGTTGCGGAAGGCGCGCTCGAGGATGCCGTGGTAGTAGCCCGATGCGCAGGTGGCGTCGCCGGCGGCGAACGCCGCGGCGACATCGCCCTTCAATCGGCTCAGCGCGCCGGAGCCGATGTAGTGCGCGATCCGGTGGCAGTTCGCCTCGATGGCCGTGTCGGCGGCCATCCGCTCGCGGAACAACGCCAGTGCGGGCTTGGGCCCCTCCCGATAGGCGACGTTGGCGAACGCCTGCTCCTGGCACCCGCGATCACCGGCCGCGCAACCGTCGAGCTTGGTGCCGTCGGGACGGAAGCCGCCGGCGGCCGGGTGGGGATCCTCGACCGACGACGCCGGGCGCTCCGCGCCGGATCCGCCGGCGAGCAGCACCGCGCCGATGATCACGAGAACCGCGGCGACGATCAGCGGGGCGGCAGCCGGTGCCAGACGTTGTCGCATCGCTTACACGATCGACGGGCGGCTGTGATGCGACCGCAGAGGGAGTACGCTCGGCATACAGGGCAAAACTAACGCTCCTGCGAAGCGACTTCGCGTCGAACCCCTCGGTCAGCGCCCGATCGGCGACCTCACGGACCAGCTCGTCCCAGCGACGGAATAGCCATCTCCCAACGGCCGGGGCCGCCCGCGCGGCAGCCAGGGCTCGGAAGGTCTCATATGCAGCGCAAGAGCACCGGTGCGTCCGGGGGGCTCGCCCGCGTGGCGCGCACGTTGTCATCGCACTGGAAGCGCAGCCTCGCCATGGCGGTCGGCGTCCTCGTCCTGCTGGTCGTGGCGGCGGGCGCCGCCGGGAAGGCCGGTGACGACTACGCGATCCCGGGGACGGAATCCCAGGACGCGATCGATCTCTTCCAGGCGCACTCGCCGGCGTTCGGCGGCGTCGACTCCACCCTCGTCTTCACCGTCGCCAGCGGCACGCTCTCCGATGCCGGTCGCAAGGCGGCGATCGAGGGCGCGCTCGCGAAGGTCCGCGACCTGAAGGGCGTCGCGCTGGCGGCGAGCCCGTTCGAGCCCGGCGGCCAGGTCTCCGAGGACGGGCGCCTGGCAGCCGTCGACGTGCGCTACTCCTCGGACCCGGCCAAGATCGAGAAGGCCGACGGCGAGGCGCTGATCGCGGCGGGCGAGACCGCCGAGCCCGCGGTGCAGGTGGAGGCGCGCGGCATCCTGATCGATCTGGCGACCGAGCAGCAGGCCCCGGTCGGCGAGCTCATCGGCGTGCTGATCGCGATCGTGCTCCTGACCGTGCTGTTCCGATCCGGGGCGGCGATGGCCGCGACGCTCATCGGCGCGCTGATCGGCGTCGCCACCGGCCAGATCCTGCTGGCGGCGCTGTCGGCTCCGCTCGGTCTGCCCAGCTTCTCCGCCGTGCTCGCGATGATGATCGGCCTCGGCGCGGGGATCGACTACTCGCTGCTGATCATCGGCCGCTACCGGGAGCAGCGCGCGGCGGGCGACGACCTGCAGGAGGCGGCCGCGCGCGCGGCCGCGACATCGGGCTCCTCCGTGGTCGCCGCGGGCCTGATCGTGATGGTGGCGATCGCCGGACTGCTGGTCGTCGGCGTCCCGTTCATCGGGAAGATGGGCGTCGGCGCGGCGATCGGGATCGGCGCGGTGGTCGTGGCGGCGCTGACCATCCTGCCGATCATGATGGGCGCCTTCGGGCGCAGGCTGGTGCCGAAGAAGCCCGAGCACGTCCAGGCGTCGCCGGGCTTCGCCCGCTGGGGCGAGATCGTCACCCGCCGGCCGTGGGCGTCGATCGGCGCCGGCGTCGTGGTGCTGCTGGTGTTCGCGTTCCCGGTCACCCAGATGCGCATCGGCCAGCCCGACGACGGCAACCAGCCCGAGTCGCGCACGCAGCGCGTCGCGTACGACCAGCTCACCGCCGCGTTCGGCCCCGGCTCCAACGGGCCGTTCCTGCTCGCCGTCGACACGCCGAAGGGCGCGCCGGAGACCGAGCAGCAGCTCGCCGCGCTCCAGCAGGCGGTCGCCGGCACGCCCGGCATCGCCGCGGCGCCTCCGGCGTCACTCAGCGAGGACGGCGAGATGGCGACGATCTTCGCCATCCCGACGACCGCGCCCCAGGACGCCAGGACCTCCGCCCTGCTCGACCGCCTGCGCGACGACGTCATCCCGCGGGCGACCGCCGGCACGCCGCTCAAGGCCTACGTCGGCGGGAACATCGCCGGGTTCGAGGACATCTCGGACAAGGTCGCCGCGCGCCTGCCGCTGTTCATCTCGGTGGTGATCGGCCTCTCGGTGCTGCTGCTGGTGATGGCCTTCCGCTCGCTGTGGATCCCGCTCGTCTCGGCGCTCTTCAACCTGCTGTCGGTCGCGGCCGCCTACGGCGTCGTGGTGGCGGTGTTCCAGGAGGGGATCGGCGCGAGCCTGATCGGCGCCGACTCGGGCGTCCCGATCATCTCGTTCCTGCCAGTGATGCTGTTCGCGATCCTGTTCGGGCTGAGCATGGACTACAACGTCTTCCTGCTCAGCCGGATCCACGAGGCCTACAACGAGGGCGACGGGCCTCGTGAGAGCGTGATCCACGGGATGGGCCGGATCGGCAAGGTCGTCGTGTTCGCCGGCCTGATCATGGCCGCGGTGTTCCTGAGCTTCGTCACCCAGAGCGACATGATCGGGAAGATGTTCGGCCTCGGCCTGGGGCTCGCGATCCTGATCGACGTGCTGATCGTGCGCATGGTCATCGCGCCGGCGGTGGTGACGCTGCTCGGGGACCACGCGTGGTGGCTGCCCGCGTGGCTGGATCGCGCGCTTCCGAACATCTCGCTGGAGGGCGGCCACGCGCCGCGCCGCCCGCAACCCCTGACGCCCCAACCGCAGCTGGAAGGATCCTCAGGCTGATCATGCCACCGGCTGCTGGTCCTGATCGCGGGCAACCCTGCTGTTCACCGGGCGCTATCCGAAGGCGATCTTCGACTTCGTCCTCGGCATGAACCGCTGGTGCCTGCGCGTCATGACCTACGCAGCGCTGATGACCGACGTCTACCCGCCGTTCCGGCTCGACATGGGCGGCGAGGAAGCGGCCCCCGACACGACGTCGGCCGATGCCACCGCGCACCGGCCGGCGATGGGGCTCTCCTGATCGGTCACGGGTCGATCCTGCCCGCGAGCTCGTGGAGCCTGCCGGCGATGGCGAGGATCTCCTCGCCCCTGTGGACCTTCGCCCGCCATGACGGCGGGATCGCCTCCACCCCATGGATCGCCCCCGCGAGCTGGCCGTAGATCGCGGCGGTCGTGTCGGCGTCGTCGCCGAGGTTGACCGCCGCCAGCACTCCTTCCTCGAACGAACGGGTGGTCCTCAGCGCCCACAGCGCCGCTTCGAGGGCGGCGACGACGTATCCGGCGCCGCGGATCTCGGGTGGCTCCTTGGTGAGGAACGAGCCGGCGGCCACCGCGTGGATCTCGGGGTGCAACGGCGCGGCGGCGAACGCCCGCGGATGTGGTTCGAAGACGCCCTGGTGCAGGAGCCGGTCGACCGACGCACCGTTCAGGGCGCCCACCAGCAGGCCTGCGAAGTAGCGGGCGGCATCGATCGCCTGGGGTGCGCCGTGGGTCGTGCGAGCGCTCTCGGCGGCGCGCGCCAGCGCGGCCTCCGGATGCAGCGCATACGCCATGGGGACCGGCGCCAGCTTCATCAACGGGCCGTTCCCGGCCGCGTCGGCGTCGGTGTCGCCCGGGTGCGGATCGCCGGAGCGCTCGAAGCGCTGGAGCGACAGTCGCGTGGCCCGGCCGATGTCGAAGCATCCGCCCGTCGAGGACCAATGGCCGGTGCGGAACCAGCGCACGTAGCGCTGGAGCTGGTCGACCGGATCGAACCCGCCGCGCACCAGCAGGCTCTCGGCGAGACAGAGCGCCATCGAGGTGTCGTCCGTCCACGCCCCGGCCGGAAGATCGAACGGACCGCCGCCGACCATGTCGACGACCGGCGCGAAGCTGCCCGGTGGCTTGAACTCGACGGTCGTGCCGACGGCGTCGCCGACGGCGAGCCCGAGCAGGGCGCCCTCGAATCGCGCTCGCTGCGTCGGCACCGGGAATCGATCCGTCACGTCTCCTCTTCCTTCCCCGCTCGCGGCGGGCTCAGGCGGCTGCCGGCTCGGCCACGCTCAGGTGGCCTGCGAGGTAGGGCGCGAGGTACCGGCCGGCGATCTTCACCGCGGGCCACCAGGGCGCGTCCTCGGAGACGCGGCCGGCATCGCCGGCGCCGCCCGAGCGCAGGTAGCGGACCCCGTCGCCGGTGAGCAGCATGCCCCGCAGCACCGGTTGGTACGGGGGCGGCATGCCCCCGGCCAGGACCGACGCCGCGATGCACGCGGCGGCGATGTCCGCCTGCTGGGCCGCCAGCCCGCCCTGCTTGAGCACGTGCTCGGCGCCGTCGCCGACCGCGTAGACGTCTTCGAGCCCGGCGACGCGGCCGTAGCCGTCCACCGGGATGAACCCCGACTCGCCGGCCGGGATGCCCGCGATCCTGCGCCCGGCGAGCCGGGGGAGCGAGACGGCGCGGTCGACCGGCAGCGACGTGCCCGGCGAGAGCCAGAGGCGCCCCTCGGCCACCTCGGTGGCGGACTGCCGGGTGTGCAGCATGATCCCGTGGCCGCGGAGCATCCCGGCCACGGCCTTGGACACGGCCGGGCCGAACGCCTCCAGCGGCGCGTGTTCAGGGGTCACGACGCTCAGCCGCGCGCTGTCGCCCGTCCGCTCGCGGGCAGCGACGGACGTCGCGAGCGCCAGCTCGTAGAGCGGCAGCGACCAGCCCTCCTCCGTCGGCATGACGAACGCGATGTTCGATGCGGCGCCGGTGACGAGCTCGTCGACCAGCGTCCGCATCCGGTCGATGTCCCGCGGGCCGCGGAACGTGAACGATCCGGGGATCGCCGCATGGGCCACCGCGCCGGTGGCCAGCACCAGGGCGTCGTAGGACAGCTCCTGGCCGTCCTGCGTCCGCACGATGCGCAGGTCCGGATCGACCGAGGCGACCGCGTCGCGGACGAGGTGCAGCCCCCGGTCCTTCGCGATCTCCGCCAGCGGGAACCGCAGGACGCGCGCTCCGCCGAACGGCTCGGCGATCGCCAGCGGGCGATAGGTGAACTGGCGCTCGGGCGCGAGGAGGGTCAACTCGACGCTGTCGCCGGCGCAGGTCTGGAGCGCGAGGGCGGTTTCGAGGCCGGCCACCCCGCCGCCGGCGATGAGTACTGAATGGGCCATGGCGCCACCCTAGGTCGGCGCCCAATCCCTTCCATCCGTCCTCCCCACCCCCCTCGATCCGTGGTTTCCACGGACACCGGCGGGTCCGTCAGGAGACGGCTCCGATGGCCGGCGCGTCGTCGGCGGCTCTGGCGTGGGCCCACGTGGCGAGCTCGTCCGCCGGCAGCGGGCGGCTGAAGTGGTAGCCCTGCGCGAAGTCGCAGCCGAAGGCGGCGAGCGCGTCGAGGGCGTGGACGTGCTCGACGCCCTCGGCCACGACCTCGAGGTCGAGGGCGTGCGCGAGCTCGACGGTCGAGCGCACGATCGCCGCGCTGCGCGGGTCCTCCGTCACGTGGGCGACGAACGAGCGGTCGATCTTGAGCTCGTCGACGGGGAAGTCGCGCAGGTAGGCGAGCGAGCAGTAACCGGTGCCGTAGTCGTCGACCGCGATGCGCAGGCCGAGCGCCCGGAGCCGTTCGAGCACCACGTGGGCGCGCTCGGGATCGGTCATGAGGACGCTCTCGGTGATCTCGAGCTCGAGCGCGCTGACCGGGACCGCGTGCTCGGCGAGCAGCCCTTCGATCCACCCGGCGAGGTGCTCGTCGAGCAGGTCCGACGCCGACAGGTTGACGGCGACGGTGAGCGTCAGGCCGCGCTCGCTCCACGTGGCGAGCTGGGCGACCGCGGCGTCCAGCACGACCCGGGTGAGCGCGCCCATCAGCCCGCTCTGCTCGACGCAGGGCAGGAAGGAGTCGGGGTAGAGGAGCCCGCGCGTCGGATGCTGCCAGCGGACGAGGGCCTCGGCGCCGATCAGCGCGCCGGTCCCGACGTCGACCTTCGGCTGGTAGTGCAGCACGAACTGGCGCTCGCCGATCGCAGCATCGAGGTCCTGTGCCGTCTCGACGCGGTTCCGGTTCTCCTCATCCAGCTGCGGGTCGTAGAGCACGACGCGTGAGTCCCCGGCCCTGGCCGCGTACATCGCGACGTCGGCGCGGCGCAGCAGGTCCGCCACGCCGCCGTCCGTGCTCCCCGTGCACTCGGCGACGCCGGCGTTCCCGTTGACGCGAACGCTCGCGCCGTACACGACGAGCGGCCGGCTCAGGTCGTCGAGGATGCGCTCGGCGAGGTGCGGTCCGTCCTGGCCGGGTGCAAGCGTGAGCACGAGCGCGAACTTGTCTCCGCCCAGCCGTACGAGCAGGTCGGGCGCGCCGGCGTGTGCGGCCAGCCGCCGCGCGGTCTCGCGGAGGACGTCGTCGCCGCCCTGGTGGCCGACCGCATCGTTGATCTCCTTGAAGTTGTCGAGGTCGACCATCATCAGCGCGATCCGCTCGGTCGCATCCGCGGCCTGCAGGCGGCGCTCGCCGAACTCGAACAGATGGCGGCGGTTCCCGACCCCGGTGAGCTCGTCGGTGAGGGCCTGGCGGTGGGCGTCGGAGTGCCGCTGGACCTGCTGGAAGCCCAGGAACGTGCGGACGGCGGCAAGCCCCAGCGTGAAGGTCGCCAGCGCGATGACCACGGTGGCCTGCTGCTCGAAGGAGGACACGACGAGCACGACGACCGCGACGAGCGTGGCGACCATCGGGATCGCCAGGATCGCCGTCGAGCGGCCTGGGTCGGTGGCAAGAGCCCGTTCACGCCGCCACAGGGCGACAGCCACGATCACGAGGCCCGGTACCCACAGCCCGTCGAGGATCGTGCCGACGACATACGTTTCCGACGCCAGGCGGAGCGCATAGACCACATCGGCGGCGCAGAAGATCACGAATCCACCGGCGAGCCACAGCCACATCGATCCATCGCGCAGGCCCCGTGAGGCGACCAGCCCGCAGATCATCGCGATCAGCAGCAGGTCGGCGACCGGGAACGCGGCACCGACCAGCACCTCGGCGAGATTGCCCTCGATGCCCGACAGGACCGGGTTGAGCACCAGCGCGAGCAGCGTCGCCGCGCCCGCCGAGCCGAGGGCGCCATCGAGCCAGAGCGACTTGGACAGGGACCGTCCCTCGCGACGGACGAGGCAGACCAGCGCGGCCGCGGCGGCGGGGTAGATGCCCAGGAAGGCGATGTCCGCCGGTGATGGGACGGGTGGGTCGGCCTGGAGCGCCGTCGACCACACGAAGATCACGTTGCCGACCGCGAAGCTCAGCATCCCGACTCCGAGCCACGCCGCCGCAATCCGGCGCGGGCCGCCGAGGATCGCACGCGTGAAGCACGCCAGCGCGGGCAGCAGCAGCGCGATGTTGGAGATCACGCCGTCCCACAGCGGGCTGTAGACCGGCTCCGGGCGCAGGAGGAGCGACGCCTCGAAGACGGCCACGAAGCCGAGCATCAGGCAAACCCCGGTCGCCTTGAACCAGCGCGAGCCGAGGAGGCGCTCGCCGGCCGCCCGGGGGTCCGACCTTGTCCCGGAGAGCCCGAGCACACGATTTCGAGCCATTACCCGGGGTATCGACGCCGACGTGCCAGGGCTTGAGGAACGTGGACCCGACGACGGGAAATGTGACGACTGCGCGCCGGATCAGAGGGCGACCGACGCGAGTGCCTCGACCGCCCGGGCGTACACCTCCGGCGAGATGCGGATGTGGGACTGCTGGCTCATCGATCGCGCCGGGACGCCGATCGCCTCGACCGGCGGGGCGACGTCGAGGGTGGGCACGACCAGCAGCGGCTCGACCGCGACCGTCCACGGCCAGCGCTTCGGATCCGACGTGACCGGATAGGCGTCGGTCGGCGGTTCGGTGGCCTCCACGACGGCGAACACGCAGCGCCACACCGAGGCGTAGTAGACGAGCCGGTCACCCGGCTCGATGCGCGGGCGGCGCGGGAAGCCGGTGCGCCGCAGCGACGTCAGCCGCCCGTCCTCGAGCCACGCCTCCGGCAACGGGCCGCGCGCGTGGCCGAGGGCCTTGAGCCAGTGAGACCGCATGCCGGCCGGATACTCGCGTACCCGGCCGGCTGCGCGCCCCCGGCGAGATCAGGCGAAGCTGAAGTAGTCCGGCGAGTCGTCGAACGGGGCCCAGGCGTCCACGAACGGGACGTAGCGCGGGCAGGTGCGGGAGCTCGGGTTCGGCAGGCAGGGGTTGAACGGGTTGACCCGCCCGAACGCCGGGAACGGGCTCGCCGTCTCCGGCGTCGCGTCCAGTGCATCCAGACGGCCCGACGCCGCCCAGCGGCTGAGCTCCATGAGGTTCGGGACGTCGTCGTAGTCCTGGTCGTCGGCGCCGTCGCGCACGCCGTCGCCGTCGGTGTCCGGGTCGTCGAGGTCGGTGCCCCGGTAGCTCACCGCCGTGAACTCCTGCTCCATCTCGTAGCGCTTCTCCCACCAGATCGGGTCGAACCGGAAGCGGAGCGACTCGCCGTCCATCTCCTCGATGTTCGACAGGCCGTCGGCGTCCTCGTCGCGCTCGTCGTCGGTGAGCACGCCGTCGTTGTCCGTGTCGACGTAGTGCGCCTCGGCGTAGGGGTAGCCCGGCTGACGCGTGGTCGACACGACGCCGTCGCGATTGACGTCGAGCAGGTTGCGGGGGCCCGTGTCACCGGGGATGTCCACCGTGCCGAACCCGGTGGCGTCGAGCCACGCGTGGAAGTCGGCGACGCGCTCGTAGCCGTCGGCGAAGAGCGCCGGCTGGCGGCGTCCGCTCGCGTCGCGGGTGTAGATCGAGTGCTGGGTGCCCTCGGAGTAGCTGAGCGTGTCGAGCGACGCGGTCTCCCCCGTGCGCTTGAGCTGGTAGCGCCACAGGCGGTACTCGGCGTTCAGGCTGAGGCCGTCGCCGTCGAAGTCGGTGTGCTTGTCCTCGATCGAGAGCGGGTTCGGGTACGGCCGCTTGCCCGGGTAGGGCAGGAAGAACGAGGAGTTCAGGTCGTGCGCGGAGCGGTACTCGTAGCCGTCGGAGATCGTGTCGTCGTCGGTGTCCGCGTCGAGCGTGTCCATCCGCAGCTCGTCGGGAACCGAGCGCGAGGCCAGCTGCTCGTTGACGGCGATCTCTTGGGCATCGGTGAGGAGGTCGTTGTCGTCGTCGGCGTCGACCGAGTTCAGCAGGCCGTCGCCGTCGGTGTCGATGTCGACGGGGGCCAGCGGCTCGTCGGTGGCGCCGGGAGCGTCCGGGGTGCCGGCGGGCCCGTCGTCGTCCACCTTCGGGGCCGGCGCCGGCTTCGGCGCGATCAGCGGCGAGGCGGATGCCTTCGTGAAGCGCTTGCCGAAGCTGCCGGCGAGCACGCGGAGCTGGAAGCGAGTCGGGACGCGGTAGCCGCCGGAGACGGCGAGCTCCTTCTCGAGGCGGTCGGGGAGCTTGACCTTGAGCATCTTCTTGGTGCCGATGCCGGCCTTGACGAACACGGCCTTGCCGCCGGCCCGCTGGAACACGACGGTGTTCTTGGCACGTCCGCGCGTGAAGTTCTTGCCGCGGATCTCCAGCGTGTCGCCGACGGCGAGCGTCATGGGCCGCGCCGAGGTGATCACGGGGGCCTTCTTCGCCTTGGAGGCGGTGGCAGTGCTCGCGCCGGCGGCTGCGGGTACGAGGAGGGCGCCGAGGGCGGCCGACAGGGCGGCGCGGCGCAGCAGGGTGCGATACGGGAGCGAGTGTGCCATCGATCCCGTCATCGGCGGCCCACGCGCCGCCTTGAGCCCTTTCGTTCGATCAGCCGACGACGGTCAGCGTCTTCGGCGTCGACGTGAGGACCTCGTGGCCGTCCTCGGTCACCACGACGAGGTCCTCGATCCGCACCCCGCCGCGGCCCGGGAGGTAGATCCCGGGCTCGACCGTCACCACGTTGCCGGCCTCGAGCGGGCGCTCGTTCAGGCGCGACAGTCGCGGGTCCTCGTGGACCTCGAGGCCCACCCCATGGCCGAGCGGATGCCCGAAGCGCTCGCCGTGCCCGCCATCCTCGATCCGCCCGCGGGCGATCGCGTCGACCTCGCGGCCGGTCCGGCCCGGGCGGACCGCGGCGAGGGCATCGACCTGGGCGCGCTCGCACAGCGCGTAGATCTCGGCCAGGTCATCCGGCAGCGACTCGCCGGTCGCCCATGTGCGCGTGCAATCGGAGCAGTAGCCCCCGAGGCTCGCTCCGAGGTCGAGGGTGACGAGGGTGTCGGCGGGAATCTCGGCGTCGCGCGGCACGGCGTGCGGCAGCGCCCCGGCCCCGGCGGACGCGACGATCGAGTCGAACGAGGGACCGTCGGCGCCCAGCACGCGCATGCGGTGCTCGAGCGTCATCGCCACCTCGCGCTCGGTGCGCCCGACCAGCCCCGCCTCGGCGAGCTCGGTGTAGACGGCGTCGGCGATCTCGGCGGCGGCGCGGATGGCCTCGATCTCGTCCGGCTCCTTGACCGCACGCACGCGCTCGACCACCCCGCCGGCCGCGACCAGCTCGACGTCGTCGGGCAGCAGTCCGCTCAGCCGCTCGTACGTGCGCACCGAGACGTGGGCGTCGTCGAAGCCGAGGCGGGCGCCGCCCGCGGGCCATCCGCCCTTCAGCGTGTCGAGCAGGTCGCGCGGCCCCTGCTCGCGGTCGAAGCCGGGCACCTGGTCGGCGGCCTGCTCGACGTAGCGGAAGTCGGTGACGAACCGGCGCCGCTGCGGGCCGATCACCGCGAGGCCGTTCGATCCCGTGAAGCCGGTGACGTAGCGGAGGTTGACCGGCGCCGAGACGAGCAGGACGTCGATGCCGGCCTCCTCGAAGCCGGCGCAGACCCGGTCGACGCGATCGCTCACCCGAGCACCTCCTTCAGCCGCTCGAGCGCCGTCCGGTATCCCGCGACGCCCTGGCCGGCGACCCGCACCGCGCACAGGTCGGCGATGACCGAGACGCGGCGGAACTCCTCGCGCTTGTCCACATCCGACAGGTGCACCTCGGCGGCCGGCAGCCCCGAGACCTCGAGGGCGTCCCGGATCGACCACGCGTAGTGCGTCCACGCGCCGGGGTTCATCAGCACCGCGTCGGCGTAGTCGGGCGCCTTGTGGAGCTCCTCGCAGTACGCGCCCTCGTGGTTTGTCTGGAAGAAGCGCGCGTCGAGGCCGAGCTCGTCGGCGAAGACGTCGATCTCACGCTCGAGGCGCATGAACGTGAGCCCGCCGTAGTGCTCGGCCGGCCGCCGGTCGAGGGCGTCGAGGTTGACGCCGTGCAGCACCGCGATCCGGTTCCTCATCCGGCGGCCAACTCCTCCAGAGCGGCGCGGAGCTCGTCATCGGCCACCAGGCAGCCCGTCCGCAGCTCGCCCGGTGCGTGGAGCAGGACGAAGCCGACGCGGCCGCCCCGGCGTTTCTTGTCGCGGGCGACGGCGGTCTGGACCGCGGCCAGATCGACGGCGGGATCGAGCGTCGTCGGCAGCCCGCGGTCGGCGAGCAGCCCGGCGACCTCGTCGCGCAACCCCGTCCGGCCCGACAGCGTGAGTGCGGCGAGCAGCCCGAGGCCGACCGCCTCGCCGTGGCGGTAGCGCGCGTAGCCCGTCACCGTCTCGATCGCGTGGCCGACGGTATGGCCGAGGTTGAGCACCTGCCGGCGGCCGGCGTCGCGCTCGTCCTCGGCGACGACCGCGAGCTTGGTCCGCACGCAGGCCAGCACGAGGTCGCGGTCGGCGGGCGGCGAGCCGTGCCGGACGCGCGCCCACAGCGGCCCACCGGCGATGAGCGCGGTCTTGATCACCTCCGCCCAGCCCGCGGCGAGCTCCTCCGGCGGCAGGGTGGCGAGCGTGTCGGGATCGACCAGCACGGCGCTCGGCTGGTGGTAGGCGCCGACGTAGTTCTTGCCCTGCGGGAGGTCGACGCCCGTCTTGCCGCCGTAGGCCGAGTCCACCTGGGCGACCAGCGTGGTCGGCACCTGCACGACGCGGACCCCCCGCTGATAGGTCGCCGCGCAGAAGCCGGCGAGATCTCCGACCACCCCGCCGCCGACGGCGGCGACGTGGCCGTCGTGATCCAGGCCCGCCTCGGCGAGGCGCTCGAGCACCCAGCCGGCGGTCGCGAGCGTCTTTCGCGACTCCCCGGGCTCGATCGCGGCCACGGGCGGCTCGGGCGCGTAGAGCGGTCCGACCGACGTGTCGGAGACCACGAAGCGCGCCCCCTCGACCGGCCAGAAGCCCGAGCGCAGCAGCCCGTGGCCGATGTAGACGGGATAGGAGCCCGAGGCCGAGCGCGCCCAGACGAGCCGGGTGCCGGGCGGAGTGCGCGCCAGCGATCGGATCGCCGGCAGGGCCGCGCGGACCGACTCGCGCGTCGCGTGCGGGACGACCGCGTCGGCGAGCGCCTCGTACAGCGGCGCGCGCTCGGCGTGCAGCTCGTCGAAGCGCCGCCGGTCGCGCGACAGCGGCCGCCGGCCGCCGGCCCGTTGCCAGGCCGTGTCGGGCGCGACGTCGAGGTGGACCACCGTGTGGCGGCGCAGGCGCTCGCGCACCCGGTCCGACAGCACCGCGCCTCCGCCGAGCGACACCACCGCGCCGTCGCCGGCGCCGTCGAGCAGCTCGCAGACGACCTCCTCCTCGGTCTCGCGGAACGCGCGCTCGCCGTGGTGGGTGAACCACTCCTCGATGGTCGAGCCGAGGCGCTCCTCGATCAGCGCGTCGGCGTCGAGCGGGCGGACGCCGAGCTCCGCGGCCACGGCGCGGGCGGCCGACGTCTTGCCCGCCCCCATGAAGCCGATGAGGACCAGGGCGCCGCGACCGGAGTCGCTCACGCCGTGCGCCGCCGCTTGAAGCCGATCCGCTCCTCGTAGGCGGCGAGCGCGGCGCGGGTGTCGTCGATGTGGTCGCCGCCGAACTTCTCGCGGTAGGCCTTCGCGAGCACGATGGCCAGCATCGCCTCCCCCACCACGCCGGCGGCCGGCACCGTGCAGGAGTCGGTCCGCTCGCGCAGCGCCTGGGCCGGCTCGCGCGTCGCGATGTCGACCGAGCGCAGCGGCTTGGTCAGCGTCGGCAGCGGCTTCATCGCGCAGCGCACGACGACGGGCTCGCCGTTGGTCATCCCGCCCTCGATCCCGCCGGACCGGTTCGTCTCGCGGTAGTAGCCGCGCTCGTCGTCGTGGAAGATCTCGTCGTGGGCGGCCGACCCGGGCCGGCCGGCGAGGTCGAAGCCGTCGCCGATCCCGCAGCCCTTGATCGCCTGGATCGAGAGCATGGCCATGCCGATCAGCCCGTCCAGGCGCGACTCCCAGCTGACGTGCGAGCCCAGCCCGGGCACGACACCGAAGGCGCGGACCTCGAAGACGCCCCCGAGCGACTCGTTCGCCTTGCGCAGGGTGTTGATCTCCTGGACCATCGCGCGGCTCGCGTCGGCGTCGAGGCAGCGGACCGGGGAGGCGTCGACGCCGGCGAAGTCCTGCGGGCCGAGGTCGCCGCGCTCGGGCGCCTGGACGCCGCCGATCTGGGTGACGTGGGAGAAGACCTGGACGCCGAGCGCCGCGAGGAAGCCCTTGGCGAGCGCGCCGCCGGCCACGCGGGCGGCGGTCTCGCGGGCGCTCGCGCGCTCGAGGACGTTGCGGACGTCGGTGAACCCGAACTTCTGGACGCCGGCGAGGTCGGCGTGCCCCGGGCGCGGGAGGTGGACCTCGGGAACCTCGGCCTCGACGGGCCAGGGGTTCATCCGCTCCTCCCAGTTGGCGTAGTCGCGGTTGCGGACGATCAGGGCGATCGGGCCGCCCAGCGTCCGGCCGTGGCGGACGCCGCTGGTGACCTCGGCGGCGTCGCGCTCGATCTTCATGCGCCCGCCGCGGCCGTGGCCGAGCTGGCGGCGGGCCATGTCGGCGTTGATCGCCGTGAGGTCGAGCTCGAGCCCCGCGGGCAGGCCCTCGACGATGCAGGTCAGGCCGGGGCCGTGGGACTCCCCGGCAGTGACGACTCGAAGCACGCCGGGGAGGATAGGGCCCGCTCAGGGGCCCGGCCGCTACCAGCCTGAGGACTTGACCAGCGAGGCGCGCGCCACCGACGCGCGCCAGGCCTTGACCGACACGCGGCGCAGCTTGCCCGTGCGGGTGTCGTACCGCAGGCGGCCGACGCGGCCGATCCGGGACCGGAGCGCGCGGCGACCGGCGGCCGAGGCGCGAGCGTAGGACGCCTGCGCCCGATCGCTCGACGGCGCCTTGCGGGCGCTGATCTGCACGAGATCGAGCTGGAACTCGCCGTCGGTGGCGCCTTCCTCACCCTCCTCGCCCTTGAACGAGAAGAACTCGGTCTCGCCCTTCTTCAGGTAGAGCCGCTGGCAGTCGCTCGGCCGCGGATGGCACGTCCCGTCGCCGTCGGCGGTGACGCCGGCGTCCAGGAGGAACACCGCGGTCTTGCCGTCCTCGAGCAGGCCGAGGTAGATGACCGCCGGGTTCTCGGCGTTCGGAAGCGGGGCCAGGCGGGCGAGGGTCTCCTCGACGCCGTCGACGAGGACACGCAGCGAGTAGACCTCGAGCGGGGGCGTCGTGGGGGCCACCGGAGCCGGTGGGGTCACGGGGGCCGGGCTGACGGGCTTGGGCGCGGGGGAGCCGCCCGTCGCGCCGCCGCCCTTGCCGGCGCCCTTGGTGCCACCGGCCGCGGGTGTCCCGGCGGTGCCCTTGGTCACGGACTTGGGCGGCTTGACGGCCTTGGCCGGCTTGGGCTGCACACCCGACGGCGTGAAGGGGTCCTTCGGCGCGCCGAGGACGCGGCGGCGCTCGGTAGGCTCGCTGCCCGCGGCGGCCACGATCGGCGTGCTGGCGAACCGATCGTCGCCGGCGGCGCCCTGCGGCGGGACGGGCGCCGAGGTGCCCTCCTTGTCGGCGAGGTACAGCGGGGCCGCCACGGCGGCGGCCAGCAGGAGCAGCGCGACCGGCCACAGACGGCGGCGGACGAGCTCACGGAACGGGGCGAGGACGACGTTCATCGGACGGCTCCGGTCGGGGGGGTGGTCGAGGCCGTGGCAGCACCGGCTGCGGGGGCCGCGGGGGCGGTCGCAGTGGTCGAGACCGCCTGCGTCGCCCCGGGGGTCGGCAGCGTCGCGCCGGTCGAGCCGGGCAGCAGGTAGGCGGTGGCGCCGACCGATGCGCTGACCGAGGGGAAGCCTTGGGCGCCGGGGATCAGCGTGAAGGCGTCCACCGTGAGCAGCCGGCCCGCGACGTCGATGTCGTCGCCGGAGAGCTTCACGAAGCGGTCCAAGCGGGCGAAGAAGTTCGAGAGGGTGAAGAACTTGCCCTCGAACTCGAACGAGAAGGGCATGGTCGGGAACCCGGCGGTGCCGACGCTCGCGCCCGGGGGCAGGACCGCCGTGGCGGCCTGGGTGGCCGCCGAGCCGGTCCCAGCGGGGGGCGGCGTGCTCGTGCCGCCGCCGCCACTGAGCTGGATGGAGCGGAACTCGACGCCGCTGCGCTTGGCCGCGCCGTCGATCTGGACCATCAGGGAGCGCATGTCGTCGTCGGTCGGGACGGCCTTGCCGAGCCGGATGACCGAGGTGTAGTCACCCGCGAAGCCGGACTTGGCGTCGCGCAGCTCCGCGGCCTGCTGGCGCGTCGCCTGCAGCGTCGACTGCGCCGTGGCGACGTCGACCTTGACGTCGGCGGCCTCCTTCTTCTTGGGACCGAGGATCTGGGTCCAGAAGCCCACGGTCGCGAGAAGCGCGACCACGACGGCGATGATGAGGGGGCGCTTGCTCATTTGGTGCTCACCTGGGTCGCCGCGCCGGGGGGCGGGGTCGTCGGGGTCTGGGCCGGGGCGCCGGCGGCGGGGGTCGGCGACGCCGCGGGTGCGGCGGCTCCGGCGGCGGGGGCAGCGGGAGCGGCCCCAGCGGCGGGAGCGGCCCCAGCGGCGGGAGCGGCCCCAGCGGCGGGAGCGGCCCCAGCGGCGGGGGTGGCGCCGGCCGGAGCGGCAGACGCTGCCGCGACCGGCGCCGAGCCGGCCGGCATGGCGGCGAGGGCCGCAGCGGAGGACGCCCCCTCGAAGAAGATCACGAGCTCGAACTTCGGCGACAGGCCCGTGCCACAGCCCGAGGGCTTGACGTCGTCGCCCGTGGTCGCCACGGCGGTGCTCTCCACCTTGTTGGACGAGGCGAGCGAGACGCGGGTGACGCCGTCGACGGCGCGCAGGCGGGCCATCAGCGAGGCCACGGCGGCCTGGTCCTTCGTGCAACCCGTGAGCTCGACCGCCGGGGCGGCGATCGCCGCGCGGAGCGGGTTCGTGCTCCCGCCGCCGGCCGCGGTGGCGCCCGGAGCGACGGTGCCGGTGATCCGGCTCAGCGTGACGTCCGACGGGATGACGCGCGAGAGGTCGCGCAGTGCCTGCTCCCAGTCGAAGCGCGAGCCGGCGAGCTGCTTGACCGTCTGGATGCGCTGGGTGGCGACCTGCTGGAAGCTGCCGTAGGGGCTCAGCTGAGCGACTTCGCGCTCCACGAGCAGTTGCTCGGCCTTGACGGAGGCGAGCTCGCGCTTGCCCTCGGTGATGTGGTTCGAGGCCTGCACGCTGAGGACGACGGCGGCCACGACGGCGGCGAGGCCGCCCAGGATGGCGTACGCGCCGGCGCCACTGCCGTGGGGCCCTGCGGTGGCCGGCGACTTGGCAGCCTTGCGGTCTGCCGCACGAAGGTCGCTCGGAAGGAGGTTGACGGCTCTCATCTCGAACCGTAGATCGGCAGCCCCGGCGCTCGTCTTGAGCCCGGATCCACCAGGGGCGCTGCTAGGCGAAGGTGTCGAGGTACCAGTCGACCATCGCGTCGCCCGCGAAAAGGCCGACGAACCCGCCCAGCGCAAGGAAAGGCCCGAACGGGACCGCGGTCTTGCGGCCCTCCTTGACTCCCTTGCGCTTGATGATGGCGGCGCCGATGACGCTGCCCGCGACGAGCGCGACGAAGACCGCCGGGCCGACCGCCCGACCCAGGAACAGCCCCATCACACCGGCCAGCTTCACGTCGCCCATCCCCATCCCGGACGGATACGCGAGCGCGGCGATCAGGAAGAAGCCGCCGCTGCCCAGCGCGGCGATCAGGTGCTCGACCAGGTCGTCGGGGCGCGTGAGCAGGACGATCACGGGCGCGACGACGAGGCCGACGAGCATCAGCTTGTTGGGGATGATCCTGTGGTCGAGGTCGATGAAGATGACCGGGACAAGGATCAAGGTGAACGTGAGCCCGAGCCATACGTCGCGGTCGGCGCCCTTGGCCAGGACGACGGCGACGCACAGGGCGGCGGTCAACGCCTCCACGAGCGGGTAGCGCGCGGAGATCCGCGCGCCGCAGTCCCGGCAGCGGCCGCGCAGGAGCAGCCACGAGAGGACGGGGACGTTGTCGTAGGGGCGCACGTTCGCGCCGCAGTGCGGGCAGCGCGACGGTGGGTGCACGAGGCTCTCGCCGCGAGGCAGGCGCCAGATGACGACGTTGAGGAACGAGCCGAAGATCGCGCCGAAGGCGCCGGCCATCGCGGCCGCGGCCGCCGTCATCGCACTCGGTGGGCAGGCGTCATGGCCGGCGCCACCCTAACGCCGGCCGCAGCGCGGCGGCTCGGTCAGGTGCCGGGACGGGTCTCGACGGCGAGGCCGGCGGCGACGGTGAGCCGCGAGGCGTCGGCGGTGCCCGCCTCGCCCTCGCCGGCGACCACGGCGGTCGCGACGGGGAGTCGCAGCTGCCGGCCGAGCTCCTCGGCGAAGCCGGGGATGTCGGTCGCGGGACCGGTCAGGACGGCGCGATCGACTGGCTGTGCGGCGTCCTGCATCCGGTAGAAGTTCAGCGAGTTGCGCACGATGTCGGCGAGGTGGTGGACCCCGTCGGTGAGGACCGCGCGCGCCGCCTCGACGATCTCCGGATCGCCGGCGATCCCGGCGGGAGCCTCCTCGAGCCCGACGTGGGTGAGCCACTGACGGGCGTGCTCGATGGTGAGCGACCCGCGCTCGGCCAGCGTCGCGGCGAGGCTCTCGACCCCACCGGGGGCGGTGCGGGTGAACAGGCACGAGGCGCCGGACGCGACCGCGACGTTGGTGAGGCCGCCGACGTTGACGTAGAGGACGGCCTCGCCGGCCGGCATGTCGACGTCGAGGGAGCGAATCATCGCGAAGGCGGAGAGGTCGATACCGACGAGCTTGAGGCCGGCGTCGGTCGTGACGGAGACGAGCTTCTCGACCATGTCGCGCCGGACGGCGACGACCACGACTCGAGAGCGCGGGCCGGCCGGCGTGTCGACGGTTCCGAGCGGCTGGAAGTCCATGACCGCCTCGTCCATCGGCATCGGGATGTGGTCCGGCGCCTGCATGCGGACGGCGGCGGCGAAGTCCTTGGGGTCGGCGATGATCGGGAGGTCGATCGTGCGGACCACGATGCGCTGGTTGGCGACGCCGAGGCGGACCTGGCGGGGGAGCTGGTGGGCGTCGAAGAACGCGCGCAGGGCCTCGGTGAGACCCTCGGCGTCGGTCACCTCGCCGTCACGCATGATCCCAGGGCGCAGCATCTCGACCGCGCCGTGGCGGACGGAGACCTTGCCGTTGACGTGGACCTCGGCCGCAGCCAGGTGGCTGGGCTCGATCTCCAGGCCGACGACGGCCCGGGCCTGCTTGGTGCGCTTCAGCGAGAGTCGGGACACGCACGAATCATCGGCAGGCGGGGTTCGGGGCTTGAGCAGGAGGTGACGACGCTCAAGCGCTCGGCCCCGCGGTCGATGAAAGGTCTATGCCCGTCCTGCGCGCGTCATCGCCTGCCCGCCCTTGCCAGGCCGACGGCTTCACCCTCATCGAAGTGATCGTCAGCGCCTTGATCCTGGTGGTCGTGTCGCTCGCCGTCCTCACCGCGTTCGACGGCGCGTCCAAGGCGTCGGGGCTCTCGAAGTCGAAGTCGACCGCCGCCAGCATCGCCCAGCAGGACCAGGAGCGGCTGCGCGGGATGCGGCCGGCGGAGCTGATGGCGATGGGCACCAGTGACCCCAGGCCGGTGCCGGCCGACGGTCTCACCTACACGGTCACGTCCAAGGCGGAGTACCGGCTCGAGGCCACGACGACCAACGGCTGCACCGGCGGCCAGCGCGACGAGCGCCTCACCATCGTCTCCACCGTCGAGTGGGACGGCATGGGCTACCGCCCGGTCCGGGTCGAGAGCATGATCGCGCCGCCGCTCGAGTCCACGACGGGCACCCAGGGCTCGGCCGTCCTGCGCCTCGTCCGCGCCGACGGCATCACCGGCGTGTCCGGCGTGCCGGTCGGGTTCGCCGGCCCGCAGTCCGGTCTGCCGGTGAGCACCGGCACGGAAGGCTGCGCGTTCTTCGGCAACTACCTCACGGGCGCGTACACGTACACGTTCTCGCGCGCGGGGTGGGTGGACCCGACCGGGGACGAGCAACCTGACGATGGCGACCAGCATCGTCGCCGACGAGACCCGCTCGACCGAGGTCCTGTACGACCAGGCCGCATCATTCACCGGCCAGGTCTACACGCGCTGGGACCACGCCGGGCTCTACCCGTCCTGACTACTGGCCCGTCACAGCGGACGCACTGACGGTCGGCCAGTCGGGGATCACGACCAACAACGGCCTGCGGACCGTTCGTGCCGCCGGGCAGCGCCGACGCCGGCCGCGGCATCCGATCACCGCCTCCAACCTCTTCCCGTTCTCGACCGACTACGGGATCTGGACGGGCTCGTGCGTGACGAACGCGCTGCCGCCGCGGCGCAGTTCCCGGGCCTGTCCGCCACCTACGTTTCGACCCGAACGATCGACCGCGGGAGCCGGGGTGACGGCGCGCGTCTTCGAGCCGGCGATCGACTCACCGTGACGGTCCGTAACAGCGGCAGAGCACCGCTGCGCGTCCGGCGCACGGTGAGCTATCTACTCGACGACGGCCGGCTGCGTAAGGACGCTGCCGACCCAGACCACGAATACCGACGGCAGGATCGCCGACCCCGGTGTCCCGTACGGCGAGCTAGGCGGTCTGCGCGCTCTACTCCGGCCGCAGGCGCCGAGCGATCGTCGCAGTGCCAACCGCGCTCGTCCTCGACGGCTACAGCCTCACGCTGACGCTGCCCGCCAGCGCGACCGCGGGAGCGGCGTGCATCGTGATGACCGCCGCCCGCCGCGACGACGGCTTCACGCTCGTCGAGCTCCTGGTCACGATGGTCCTGGGCATGGTCGTGCTCGGCGGTCTCGTCGGCCTGCTGACGACCTCTGAGCACGCCGGCAAGCGCATCTCGGACCGCGTCGACGCCGCCCAGCGCGGCCGCAACGCGATGGAGTCGATGACGCAGGAGCTGCGCGCGATGGTGTGCCTGCCCTCCCCCGCCGTGGGAAGCGCGCCGGTGCCGATCGTCAGCGCCGACGCGACGCAGGTCACCTGGTACGCGAACCTCGACCAGAGCGCGACCGTCGACGCCAACGGCGACGGCGACGCCGCCTACGACCCCCAGCAGCGCCGGCTGCGGATCGTGGGCAACCCCGCCACCGGTCCCGTCACGATCTTCGAGGACCGCTGGACCGGCGCGCTTCCGGTCGTCCCCGCCACCGCACCGCCCACGTCCACCCGCGTCGTCCTCGACGGCGTGCTGCCGTCCGCGAACAGCGGCACGACGGTGCCCTTCTTCAGCTACTACGGCCTGCTCGCCACGCCGGTCGGCCCAACGACCCGTACGAGCTGCTCACCCCGACGCAGATCACCGCCTCTCCGGCCCGGGTGATCCGGGTCGACCTCGCGTTCCGCGCGCTGCCCACGAGCACGAACCGCACCACGACGATCGCCCGCAGCACGGCGGTCGACATGCGCGCCTCGGTCTACGCGCGGCAGATCAACCGCACCGCCTCCCCGCCGATCTACGGATGTGTCATATGAGCCCGCTCCGTCATTCCGCCGCCCGCGAAGGCGGATTCACCATGGCCGCCGTGATGCTGGGGATGCTGCTCGTCATGAGCCTCTCGGCCGTCGCCTACCACACGGTCGGCGGTGACCTGCGGGTCGGCCAGCGCAACGTCGATGCCAAGCGCGCCTACGCGGCCGCCGAGGCGGGCGTCGCCTACTACTTGCAGAAGCTCAGCCAGGACAACGACTACTGGACGCTGTGCGAGCAGGACCGAGTTGGTACGGTCCCGACGCCGGGCCGCCGCTCAACCCGGTCAACCAGCCGTGGTACGGCGCGCGGGCACCCGGACCCACCGCCGATGGAAGTCGCTGACCGGCGACGTCACCGCCGAGGCGCGCCCTGCCCAGTTCACGATCGAACTGCTCGCACGTGCGACCCCCACCACGCCGATCCCTGCCCAGCCGACTTGCATCCCCAACAACAACGAGTCGATGCTCGACCCCATCACCGGAACGATCAAGATCCGCAGCACCGGGCGCTCGGGCCCGCCCGGCGCCGAGGTCAAGCGCAGCGTCGTCGCCACCCTGCGCCGCAAGGGCTTCCTCGACTACCTGTACTTCACCAACTTCGAGACCTCGGACCCCGAGCAGCAGATCCTGTCGTCCTCCTCCAGCGATTGGGCGGGCGCGCCCTGGCGCCGGCCGGACCCGCGAGACCGCCGGCAACCGTGCTGTCCGACTCGATCGCCCAGTGGGCCGATCGCGCCCGAGGGCTGCCGGCAGTGGATGCGCGGCGGCCCGAACACGGTGGCCAACGGCACCCTGAGCCCCGGTCGCAACACCACCGGCTACCAGTACTCGGGCTTGTTCAATCCGGACGACGCCCGGCCGATGGGGTGGCACCTCACCAGCACCGTAGGGGGCGACGACGACAACATCACCTGCAGCAACATCCAGTTCGCGCCGGATGATGTCGTGGCCGGGCCGTTCCACTCCAACGACACGATCCGCGTCTGCGGCCGGCCGACGTTCGGGCGGGCGAACATGTACGACAAGGTCGAGTACTGGGCCTACACGGCGCTCGGCGGCGGCAGCTGCCCGAGCTCGTCTCCGAACACCCCGGCCACCACCGTCGTCAGGACGGGCGACGACGCCGGCGTCATCCCCCTCCCGTCGACCAACACGGCGCTCAAGGCCACGACCTTCTCCGCCTACCGCTTCGAGGGGAGGACGGACATCACGCTCAACGGAGCGACGATGTCCGTGCTCCGCGCCGGCACGAGCACTCCGCAGACGATGCCGCTGCCGCCCAACGGGCTGATCTACGTCGACAACCAGCCCTCGCCGGCCTGTCTTGTGACGAACATGATGCAGCCCTACCTCGACCCGGTGCAGTGCGGCGACGTCATCCTCCGCGGCAACTACTCGCGGTCGCTCACGATCGCGAGCAAGCACGACATCCGCATCGCGGGGAACGTGACGCGCACGTCCGGCTCGGACTCCCTGCTCGGCCTCATCGCCGACGGGTTCATCCGGATCGAGCACCGCGTCGCCTCCTATCCCTGCGACGACGACACGGAGGACAGCCCCGCGAACACCCTGCAGCCCCGCACGGTCGAGGCGGCGATCCTCTCGCTCAATCGCGTGTTCACCGTCGACAACTACCAGTGCGGCGACGACCTGGGTGACCTCACCGTCCGCGGGGCCATCGCCCAGAACTACCGCGGCCCGGTGGGCACCGGCGGCACCGGCGGGACCGGCTACATCAAGCGCTACGAGTACGACCAGCGGTTCAGATTCCGCTCGCCCCCGTACTTCCTCACCCCGGTCGACTCGGCCTGGCAGGCGCTGCGCACGACCGAGCAGTCGCCGGCGCGCTAGGTCCGCGCGCCGTGCGCTGGCGGAGTTCTCGACCGAGGCGGTTCAGATGCCCGCACGGGTGAACGTCACATGCGTGACTCCGCTGGGCGAGGAGGTGGCCTCGACCTTGTAGTCCTTCTCGAGGCCCTCCAGCCCGTCCCAGAGCCGCACGCCGCGACCCAGCAGGATCGGGACCACCACGACGTGCAGGTGGTCGATGAGCCGGGCAGCAAGGAAGTCGCGGATCACCGTGGGACCGCCGCCGATGCGTACGTCCTTGCCGTCCGCGGCCTCGCGGGCCGTCTCGAGCGCCTCGGCAGGCGAAGCGTCGATGAAGTGGTACGTCGTGCCGCCCTCCATCTCGATCGACGGGCGCGTGTGATGGGTGAGGACGAAGACCGGTGTGTGGAACGGCGGGTTGGGCCCCCA
Source organism: uncultured Solirubrobacterales bacterium (assembly GCA_963828075.1). Taxonomy (GTDB): domain Bacteria; phylum Actinomycetota; class Thermoleophilia; order Solirubrobacterales; family Solirubrobacteraceae; genus JACCYI01. The sequence continues at coordinate 99,225 of CAWHDH010000007.1, forward strand.
CGCGCCCTTCCACTCCGGGTCCTCGTGCCAGCCGGGGTGGCCGAACTTCCCGGCCCCCATGATCTCGGCGCCGATCCCCACGTCGTGCCGCTGCATGAAGACGTCGTCGACGCCGCCGCTCCCGCCGGGCTGCCACGACCGGGTGGCGAACATCCACGTGTGCAGCCGTTCCCCGGCGTGACCGAAATGTAGGTCGGCGCTTTGCCCCTCACCGGTTCCGAAGCCGTCGAGTGAGACAGAGAAGAACTGGACGCAGGCGAGTGACATGGCTGCTTGCTCCTTCGATCGAGGTCAGTCGTAGTAGCGGCGGGCGCTTGAGCCGACGCGCGTCACGTCGATGTCGCGGTGTGCTTCGATGACGGCAGATGGCGGACTCGCCCGTCTGGGACCTCAAGCGTATGCGGCCGGTGGTCTTGGAGTGGGAGGCCGCGCTCATTGCCGAGTTGCCGGCGTATGCCCGTCTCATCCCTGAGGCCGAGTCGCGCGGCTCGGTGCTCCGCCCTCCCGCGACCGAGGGGGAGATCGCGGCGGCGGAGGCGCGACTGGGAGTGATGCTACCGCCGTCATACCGGTCGTTTCTATCGATCGCGAACGGGGCGGACGCGGCGGGCGATAGCGCCGATTACGTGACACGGCTCGACGCCAGGCAGCGGCGCGGCCTGCGCGGCATCCAGGACGTCGGCGCCTTGGGCGACGAGTTGGACTGGCTCGTGCCGATCTGGCTAGAGGCGATGAGCGACGTCCCCCATGATGACCAGTTGCCCTCCGCGGACGAACCGATCGTCGTCTCGGACTTCGAACCTGGCTTGCACGCCCTCTCGGTGACCGAGCCGATTCAGAACGGGATCGTCGGCCTCGTCCCGGTCCCCGGCGAGTGGCAGGTATGGGAGTTCTTCCACACCGAGGTGATCGGCCACCAGTCGTTCGCTGCCTATCTCCGACATCGCGCCCACTCGGCTCGAGCCCATGTCGTTCAACGGGCAGAGCGCGTCCGGTCAGCCCTCGGGGACCAAAGTTCGCTCACTGAGATCATCGACGACCTGGCCGCCGAAGGGGACCCGCGCGCGGTGGACGTGGCGTGTCGCGCCTTGCAGGACGACGCGCTCACGGATGGCCAGAAGTGCATCGCGGCGCTCCCGCTCATTTGGCTAGGGGACCCATCGGCGATCCCAACGCTCCGCGCCATCCTCGAGCGCACCCGGCACGCCGACAGGTCCACCATCCCCACCCCGTTCGGCGCCGACCGGGCGGAGGTGGACCGCACGCAACTCGAGATCTTATCCTCACGGCACTGGACGCGTGCGGTGATCCTTGGGTGGTCGATGAACTCCAGCAGGTCGCTACCGCATCACCCACACTGTCGACATGGGCGCAGAGCCATCTGAAGGAGCGCAGCGAGCTCCCGCGCTGGTAACCGGCTCATCGACGCGCACAGGGTTGCGCGGAGAGATGTCCTGGTCGCGCGGAGCTAAGCTAAGTCCACGGTCGCGACGAACGGGGCAGCCGCCGGACTCCGCGAAGCCGACCCTCAGGCCCGCCGACAACCCCGTGTTCCCGGCGAAGGGCGGGCCCGCGCCCTTAACGCCAGAGGGCGGGCCCGAAGGCCCGCCCTTGGTCAAATGAGTGGAGCGGTGACTACCAGCGGTTGCCGGCGGCGTCGAGCGCGACCTTGCAGCCGCCCTCGCCCGGGGAGTCGCAGCCACGCGTGACCCCGCCACCGGCGGCACGGGTGATCGTGAAGTTCGTGCCGGTGCTGGACGCGACGCCGACCTCGTAGTTCTGAGCGGCGACGGTGAACGTGATGTCCGCGTCGGGGACGGCGGACAGCGTGGGCTCGATGGCCTTGACGATCGCCTTGGTGGCGGCCGAGTAGTCCTGCGTGTCCGTGTAGTAGGACTCAAGCGCCGTCTGGACGGTGCGGGCGTTGGCCTTGGCCTTCGAGTCGTTGGCCTTGTCGCGCTGACCGAGGAACGACGGAATGGCGATCGCGGCGAGAATGCCGATGATCAGAATGACGACCAGGAGCTCGATGAGCGTGAAGCCCTTCTCCTCCTGAGCGCGCTTGCGAAGCTTGTTGAAAAGCATTGAACCCTCCTGAAGGGATCGTGGGGCCTGGATGGACTGCGGCTGGCCAGACCCGCGGCATCCCTCTCCGGAACGGATCGAACATGTGGTGAGTAACCCGGCCGACTCCAGACTGCGTGCCTGGTGGAGCCCCGTGGTTTTGCGTCTCACCCTCGCGGGTGATTTGCCTTTGGTCACCTCGACTCTGGCTACATCGGTTATCGGCAGCGGCGCCGGATCCCTTAACGGCGCTCGACACCGGCGGACCCCCCGCTAGGCTCGGTGATCGACCGTGCTCGCCCGCCGCCTGCTGATCTTCGTCGCCGTCCTGATGGGCGTGGCGGCGCTGACGGCCGCCGTCGCCCCCCGCCCGCCGCGGGTGCCGACCCCGCCGCCGGTCGATCAGCGCGCCGAGCCGACCCCCACCGTGGCCGACGAAGCCGGACCGGCCGCAGCGGCGAGCCCGGAGCCCGACGTGCCCGGAGAGCCGCCGCTCCGGCGCCTCGCGGCGGACACGACGCGCCAGAGGATCGAGGTCGCGGCCGGCGACCGCGTCCGGCTGTCCGTCAGCTCGCGGACGTCGGCCATCGTCCAGATCGGCGACGAAGGCCCGCTCGAGCCGGTCGACCCCGACGCGCCGGCGCGGTTCGACCTCCTCTACGAGCACCCCATCAACATCCCCATCCTCGTGCGCGCGCCCGACGCTGAGACGCGGACGATCGGCGAGCTGCGCGTCGTCCGCGCCCGCGGCTAGGGCTGCTCGCGCTTGGCGGCCTGGGCGTCGCGGCCTCCGATGCGCCGCCCGGTGCCGTCGCACCAGGGGCAGACGACCTCGTGCGGCGTGCCGCCGAGGTTGGAGATGAGGCGGCCGGTCTCGCGGCACGCGAGGCAGGGGGCGCTGCCGGGCTGATCGCTGACGTCGCTCACGAGGGCGGGCAGCCTAGTACACCGGCTAGGAGAGACCGGGCGGGGGGACCGACGTCTGGGCGCGGGAGTCGTCGGTCACCCGGACGGCCGGGTTCGCCGGCCGGTCGCCCGGCAGGTGCCGGCGCTGGGCCGGCGCGACCTCGCGATCGGTCAGCGGCCGGTCGGCGCCCAGCTGGCCGAACGCGTCCTCGGCGGCCGACGGGTTCTCGACGCGCGCGAGGAGCCCGAAGACGGTCGGGGCGCCGAGCGGCGAGCGCTCGGCCAGCGCGCTGACGAACTCGGGGCGGAAGCACGCGGAGACCACCTCGGGCTCGAGCGGCTTGACGAACACCAGCGCGAGGTTGGGGGTCCCCGCCCCCAGCATCGGCAGCGCCGAACCCGAGCGGGTCGTCCACAGCCAGCCCTCGACGCCCTCCTCGAACGGCACGACCGCCGTCGCGCTCATGCGGTGCAGGATCGCGAAGCGGCCCTCGTCGTCGCCCGCCTTGGCACGCCCGCGGTCGACGGTCGCCACCGCCACGAGACCGGCCGGGACCGTCAGCGGCACGACGAGCGTGTCGCGCTCGTCGAACGTCATCTCCGTGCCCGCGAGCCGGATGAACCCGGAGGACTCCCCGCCTCCGCCTAGACGCCCGCGCCACCCCTTCGCGGAGGCCGCCGCCAGGCGCAGTTCGATCTCGCGCGTGCGACGGGCGGGCCGCGGCCCCTCCCCCGGCGGCGGCGTGGACGGCGGTGGGTTCGACATCCCTCTCGGAGCCTAGTGGACCACCAGGTAGCGCACGGACGGGCCGGAGTCTCAGGCCGGCCGGGCGGTTCAGTGGGGAAGCGCGAACGTCATGTGCAGCTCGGTGCCGTGGCCGTCGGGCGGCGTCAGCACCTCGAACTCGGACGCGAGCTGGGAGATGATCGGCAGCCCGAGGCCCGCGCCGGGGCTGTCGGTCCGGGGGCGCATGCCACAGCCGTGGTCGCTCACGACGATCTCGAGCGCGTCGCCGACGCGCACCGCGCCGACGGTGAACGCCTCGCCGCTGTCGCCGCGATAGCCGTGCAGGATCGCGTTCGAGCAGGCTTCGCTGACCGCGAGGCGGATGTTCTGGACGAGGCCGTTGACGGCACCGGAGCGCCGGACGAACACGGTGACGGCCGCGCGGGCCGCGGCGATGTTCTCAGGCCTCGCCGGCCAGCTCTGCTGCCAGTCGAGCACGGCGGCGGTCATACCGAACGGGCTGCCCGAATCCGGTCCACTAGGAACGTCGGCGTGGTCGCGCCGGCGGCCGGAGGTTCGTTCGTCAACCGTTGGGGAACCGCTCCCGGCCGGTCTCGGCCTCGGCGTCCGAATCGACCTCGCGCACGCGCTCGGACAAGCGCTCACGATCGTCATCCTCATGCTCGCCGGTCCGCCGGTCCGGCATCTCGCGACGGACGGCGTCAAGGCTCGGGTGGTCGGGTTCCATGAAACCAGGCTGCCCAATGCGCCGGTGAAACAGGCGTCAGGCGCCGCCCGCGTTCGGCCGGACGCCCTCGCCGACCTGATCCTCAGCCTGCCGGGACGCCCGCCCGCGACGGCATGATGTTCTGGTTGAGACGGAAGAGGTTGGCGGGGTCGTACTCGTCCTTGAGCGCCTCGAGCCGCGCGTAGCGCTCCGCGCCGTAGCTCGCGCGGACCCGCTCCTCCCCTTCGTCGGACGTGTAGTTGAGGTACACGCCGGTGGTGGTGTGCGGCGCGATGTCGTCGGCCAGGGCGCGCGCCCACGCGACGTGCGCGTCGGCGGCCGCCGGGTCGGGATCCATCCACATCGAGAGCGCGTGGTAGCACCACGGCACGTCACGCCGCCCGAGCGCGGTGTCGTCCTCGCCGACGCGCGCGATCGCCCCGCCCAGCGGCTCGAGCAGGAGCTGCACCATCGGCCCGGCGCGGTTCATGCCGTGGCGGATGAGCTTCTCGATCGCCTCGTCTGAGAGCTCGTCCAGGAACTCGGCCTTCATGTAGGCGCGGGTGCCGTGGGGCCCGCCCGCGTCAAGCATGCTCTGCAGAGCGGCGTACGGCATCGGCTGGACCATGTCCATCACCGGCTGGGCGGCCTCCCGCAATGGCGCGATCACGCGCTCGCCCTCGGCGAGGTCCCCGGTCCAGCAGATGACCATTCCCACGGCCGGCGCGAAGTGCATCTCCGCCGGGATGAACGGCTCCGGCGGCACGCTGAGGAAGGCCAACGCGGCCCCGAGGTCGTCGGGCGCATCGGCCATCGTCTCCCGGAACTGGCGCAGCAGGGGTGCGGCGCGGTCGGGCAGGCTCATCAACAGGCCGCCGTAGATGATCGGCCCGATCTCGTGCAGCCGGTACTCGAACGAGGTGACGACCCCGAAGTTGCCGCTCCCGCCGCGCAACCCCCAGAACAGGTCCGCGTTCTCGGTCTCGCTCGCGGTGATGAGGCGCCCGTCGGCGGTCACCACGTCAGCCGAGATCAGGTTGTCGGCGGTCAGCCCGCACTTGCGCTCGAGCCAGCCGCTGCCGCTGCCGAGCGTCAACCCGGCGATCCCCGTGCTCGAGAACCGCCCGCCGGTGACGGCCAGGCCGAACGCCTGGGTCTCGCGGTCGAAGTCCCCCCACGTCGCCCCGGCCTCGGCCCGCGCGGTGCGGGCGGCGGGATCGACGCGGATGCCCTTCATCGGCGACAGGTCGATGACGACGCCGTCGTCGCAGGTCCCGTGGCCGCGGCACGAGTGGCCGCCGCCGCGGACCGCGAGCGGCAGCCCGTTGTCGCGGGCGTAGCCGACGGCCGCGATGACGTCGGCGGCGCCCAGGCAGCGGGCGATCAGCGCGGGACGGCGATCGAACTCGCCGTTCCAGACGCGGCGATGCTCGTCGTAGCCGTCGTCGGACGGGCCGATCAGCTCGCCTCGGAAGCTTGCGGCGAACACGTCGATCGCTGCTGGCGCCATGGACTCGGACATTCACATCTCCTCGGGGCCGGACTCGGACGCGACCGACCCTTTCATCGTGGTGCCGCCGGCGTCAAGCACCGGCTCCGCTTGACCGCATATCGATAGACGTCTATATTGATGCCTGTGAATGCACTCCCGACGATCGACCTCGAGCCCCGGCGTGTCCTCGGCCAGGGGTGCTGTGCCCCCGTCGATGTCGCCTTGTCGGCGGGTGCGGTGCGCGAGCTGACGGCGGTGGCGAAAGCCATCGCCGACCCCGTGCGGCTGCAGATCGTCGACGTCCTGCGCCGGCGTGCCGGCGAGGTCTGCGTCTGTGACCTGCAGGCGCTGTTCGCCATCTCCCAGCCCACGCTGTCCCACCACCTCAAGAAGCTCCGCGAGGCGGGGCTGGTCGGCGTCGTGCGCCGCGAGCAGTGGGCCTATTACTACGTCCTGCCCGACAAGCTGGAGGCACTGAAGACATGGCTGAGCTGAGCACACCGACCGACATCCGCGAGACCGTGCGCGAGCGCTACGCCGCGGCCGCCCGGGCGGTCGCCGAACCGTCCTCCTCCGGCTGCTGCGGCGGGCCGGCCGATGCCGCGGGCTGCGGCCGCGACGATGTGTTCGGCGGCACGCTCTACGAGGCCGGCGAGGCCGAGGGCGCTCCGGCGGCCGCGGTCCAGGCGTCGCTCGGCTGCGGCGTGCCCACCGCGGTCGCCGACCTCCACGAGGGCGAGACGATCCTCGACCTCGGCTCCGGCGCGGGCGCCGACGTGCTCATCAGCGCCCGGCGGGTCGCCCCGGGCGGCCGCGCCATCGGGCTCGACATGACCGACGAGATGCTCGCGCTCGCGCGCGCCAACGCGGCCGAGGCGGGCGTCGAGAACGTCGAGTTCGTCAAGGGCTACCTCGAGGAGATCCCGCTCGCCGACGCGTCCGTCGACGTCGTCATCTCCAACTGCGTGATCAATCTGGCCGCCGACAAGCGCGCGGTGCTGGCCGAGGCGGCGCGCGTGTTGCGCCCCGGCGGGCGCTTCGCCGTCTCCGACGTGATCGCCGACCCGGACATGGACGAGGCCACGCGCACCGACATGGCGGCCTGGACCGGGTGCGTCGCCGGCGCGCTCACCGAGGCGGAGTTCCGCTCCGCGCTCGCCGGCGCCGGGCTCGTCGACGTCGAGATCCGCCCCACCCACCGCGTCCACGAGCACGCGACGTCGGCCATCGTCCGCGCCCGCAAGCCGTAGCGATGGCGACCGCGTTGTTCGTCTGCCTGCACAACGCCGGGCGCTCGCAGATGAGCGCCGCCCTGTTCGAGCGCGCGGCCGGCGACCGCCACCGCGCGCTCTCGGCCGGGACGCTCGCCGACCCGGCCGGCCGGGTGCATCCCGAGGTCGTCGAGGTGATGGGCGAGCTCGGCGTCGACGTCGCCGGCCGGCGCCCGCAGCGCCTCACCCGCGAGCTCGCCGAGGGCGCCGACGTCGTCGTGACGATGGGCTGCGGCGACGAATGCCCGTACATCCCGGGCAAGCGCTACGTCGACTGGGATCTCGCCGACCCGAAGGGCCGGCCGGTGGAGGAGGTGCGCGCGACGCGCGACGACATCGCGCGCCGGGTCGAGGCCCTGGTCGCCGAGCTCGACGCCTCGGGGTGATGCCCGCGCCGCTCAGGTCCCCGCCCAGCGCGCCCGCCGCAGCGCGCCCGGCGGCAGGCCGGACGCCTGCCTGACGCGGCGCGAGAAGTGGTGGACCGTCGCGAAGCCGCAGCGCTCGGCGACCGTCGCGATCGGCAGCCCGGTGTGCGCCAGCAGATCCGCCCCGGCGGCGACGCGGCGCTGCCACAGATAGGCCATCGGCGTCGTGCCGTGCTGGGCGCGGAAGGACCGGACGAGGTGGGCCGGCGTCACGTGCGCCGCCGCCGCGATGTCTGACAGCGCGACGTCGGGGTCGTGCAGGTGCGCGTGGATGAACCGCTGAGCGTCGTCGACCGGCCGGGGCCGCTCGGGCCTCCCCCGCTCCGCCTCGCCGGCGTAGCGCCAGATCGCAGCGCAGGCGAGGTGCACGAGCACGGCCGACGTGGTGGCGAGCGCGGACCGCGCCGCGGCGACCGCCTCCGAGACGAGCGTCTCGAGCGGCGGCGAGGCGGGGAGCGCGGCGGGAAGAGCGGCGAGGCGTCCGGCGAGGTCTGGGAGGCGGACCTGGACCCAGGAGTGACGGGTGGCGGCGTGCTCGTCGAACGCGAAGCGCTCGCGATGGCCGGGGAGCAGCAGGCCGACCTGCCCGGCCGCGATCCGGCGTTCCTCGTCGTCGACCCAGATTCGCGCCGCACCCGTGTGGACGACGACGAGCTGGACATCGCGCTGGGTGCGCGGGCCGAGCGTGCCGCCGGGCGGGTAGGTCACCGTGCCGGCGCTCACGGGCGGATCAATTTCAGACAACACGTCGCGAACTCTAGCCCTACCCTGCGGGATCTGAGCGCGTAGCGTCACGACCATGATGTCAACCACCGCCACAACCGGCTATGCGCCGCGCCCCGTCACGGTCGACGAGTACGTCCGCTTCCGCGCCGACGGCCACCTGATCGTCCGCGGGCTCGTCCCGCCGGACGACGTCGCCGAGCTGCTGCGCCACGTCGACGAGCTGACCGCCGGCGACGAGGACCTCCTGCGCATCCACATGCTCCACCGGCGGCTGGAGATCCACGAGCGCTCCATGCTGCACCCGCGGGTGCTGGACGTCGTCGAGGCGCTCGTCGGCCCCGACGTGCTCGCGCTCCAGACGATGCTGTTCGTCAAGCCGCCCGGCTCGCCCGGGCAGGGGTACCACCAGGACTCCTTCCACATCGTCACCCAGCCCGACACGCTGGTCGGGGCCTGGCTCGCGCTCGACCGTGCCGACGAGGAGAACGGCTGCGTCTGGATCACGCAGGGGTCGCAGCACGAGCCCGTCTACCCCGACGCCGACGAGTCGGCCGGCCACGGCGGCGACCGCCGACTCGCCGGCATCCCCTCGGTGTCCGGCGCGGACGATCCCGACGAGTCGCGCAACGACCTCGCCGCGGTCGCCGCGAGGTATCCCGGCCGCGAGGTCCCCGCCGTGCTCGAGCCGGGCGACGTCGTGTTCTTCGGCGGCCACGTCCTGCATCGCTCGCACACCAACCGGAGCGCCACCCGGTCGCGCCGCTCGTTCGTCGCGCACTACTGCAACGCGCGGTCCTTCGTGCCGTGGGACGACGAGCCGCTGGCCGCGGGCGAGCCGGCCAACGACCGCCACATCCTCGCCCGCGGCGAGACCCACCTCCCGTTCGCGCGGCCGGCGTTCGCCCCGCCGTGCGCGGCCAACCGGCCTCTACAGTGACGCCATGCGCTTCGTGCCGGCGATCGCCGTGGGTGTCGGCCTGATCGTGCTCGCGGTCGCCGGGCTCAGCCAGGGGTCCACGCGGGCAGGGACGCTGAAGGGCACCGTCCTGCAGCAGGTCTTCTGCGTCCGCGCCCCCTGCCCGCCGCTGCGCAAGGGCGGTGTCGAGATCACCGCGCGCCGCCGCGACGCACGGACGCGGACCGCCACCGCCGACAAGCGGGGGCGGTTCAGGCTGCGCGTGCGTCCCGGGCGCTGGCGCCTGACCGCCGCCACCGGAGGCCAGCGGGCCGCCGCGACGGTGCAGGTGCACACCGGCAGGACGAGCCGCGTGCGCCTCGTGCTGCGGTAGGGCCGCCCCTACACCGGGGCGAGAGCTCGATCGTACGCGACGGGATCCGTCGCCCCTTCCGTGGCCAGCAGCAGGATCCGGCGGGCAGCGCTCAGATCCAGTCCGGCGCGGAGGTCGGCGCACTGCGGGTCCGCGTTGCAGGCTCGGAGCCCCGCCAGTGCTGCGGCGCCGCTGTCGCCGATCCGGAGCCCCGCGTCGCCGAGCTCGCGCACCGCGGCCCGCGCCTCCTCGTCCGAGATCGTCACTGCTCCGCTGATGCCCGCACGCAGCGTCGGCCAGGCGGCCTCGGACACCTCCGCGCAATCGAGACCGGCCATGGAGGTCCCGGGCGTCGGGACGCTCGTCGGCTGCCCGGCCGCCAGCGACGCGGTGAGGCACGCTGCGGTCTCCGGCTCGACGGCGAGGACCTTCGCGCCGCGCTTGGCGGCGTGACGTGCGGCGGCCGCGGCCAGCGACCCGACACCGGCTGGGACGACGATCAGGTCCCAGCGCTCGTCGAGCTCCTCGAACAGCGTCGCGTAGCCGTCGATGACCCAGTGCGCCGACGGCGAGGCCCCCACGTCGGCGATCTCGGCGGCATCGGGCTGCTGCCCCGCCCGGCTCGCGCTCCGGACGGCGTCCTCGTAGGCGCCGGAGACGACGACCTCGGCCCCCTCCTCGGCGATCGCTTGGCGGCGGTGGGGGGACGACCGCGCAGGCAAGAAGATTTGGGCGGCCAGACCCCGAATCGCGGCGACGTGGGCGACGGCGCGGCCGTGATTGCCGGCGCTGGCGGCCACCAGGGTGCGGACTCCAGGGCGCTCACGGAGGGTCCGCTCGACCGCCCACGAGGCGCCGAGGCTCTTGAAGGCCGGGAGCCCGAGACGGTTGGACTCGTCCTTGACGCCGACCGCCGCCACCCCGACGTCGCGTGCGAGCGCCGGCAGGTGGTGGATCGGCGTCGGAGCGTAGTCGGGCAGCGCGGCGTGAAAGTCCCGCGCGTCGGTCGCGGGCGCCGGGACTCGGGCGGGGTCGACATGGGAGTTGATCAGCGCACGCATCAGCAGATCATTCTCGCCGCTTCGACCGGAGCGCGGGTCCGAGAACACCCTCGCGCACCCAGCCCGTCGCGCCGGTGTCGGTCCGCACCCGCCGCCACCCGCGCCGGGCGGCACCCGCGCCGCGGACGGGCTGGCCGAGCCGGACCGAGCCGACGGCGGCCCCGCCCGGACGCACGAACAGCTCGGCGCGCCGGACCCGGACCCGGAACATGCGGCCCGCGGCCGCGGAGGCGCGGGCCGACTCCGCCACGATCGAGCCGGCCGCGTCGGGCGCCTTGCAGAGCATCGTGATGCGGGCGGTCCGCGCGCCGGGGCGCGGCTCGACCAGCACCCGTGCCCGCCGGCTCGCGCCGACGGTGGTGTGCGGGCCGTAGGTCGCGGTGGTGCCGGCGCTGGCGATCAGGTCGGCGACCCGGAGCGGTGCCGGGCAGGCGAGGCCGAGGGCCACCCCGCGGCCGTCGTTGTCGGCGGGGACGGCGACGGTCCGGCGGACGATCGCGGTCCCGTGCGGGAGCGATTGCCCGGCGGCGAGGCGGCCTTGCGGCAGCGCTCGGCTCTCGGCCGCCACGGGCGCCGGGTCGCCGCCGGTGAAGACCTCGACGCCGATGCCGACCGCCCCGGCGCCGACCGCGGCCACCGTGGCACCGGTCTTGAGCGCGGCGCCCTTGCTCCCGGCGACGACGCCCTTGCCGGCCAGCAGGCCGAGCATCCCGAGCACCAGCGGCCCGGGGACGAGGATGGCCACCGCGCGCCGGGTGTCCTTCAGGCGGGCGCGGAAGGCCCGGCAGTCGCCGCACGTCGCCAGGTGGCGGTAGGCGGCGGCCGACGCGCGACGGCCGCGATCGTGCGCCTCCAGCAGATCCGCCCGGACGGGCCGGCAGTCCGCCGAGCGTGCCTCCTCATGCTTGACCAGGTTCGCCCGGGCGCGGTGGACGAGCATCTTGGTCGCGCTCGGGGTCGTGCCGAGCTCGAGCGCGAGGGCGGTGTGCGAGACGCCGTCGAGCTCGCGGCGCAGGAGGGCGTGGCGCTGGTGCTCGGGGAGCGCCGCCAGGTCGCCGAGCACGTCGCGGATCCGGCTGCGGCGCTCGCTGGCGACCTCCGGCTCGGTGGCGTCCGAGGCGCGGAGCGCGCCGCGCTGGTCAGCGTCGTCGAGCACGACGGCGTCCGTCCGCACCCGCGCGAGCTCGTCGAGCGCGCAGTTGCGGACGAGCCGGTAGAGCCACGGCCGCAGGTCGATGTGGCGTTCGTCGCGCCGCAGCGCACGGCTCGCGCGCAGCATCGCCTCCTGGACCACGTCCTCGGCCTGGTCGGACGCCGTCCCGAGGATCTTGCGCGCATGGCGCTCGAGCGGCCGCCGGTGGCGCTCATACATCTGCTCGAACGCGCGGTCGTCGCCCCGCCGGAACGCCGCGACGAGGCCCTGGTCCTCAAGCACGGCACAGGCTCCGGCTGCGGATCCACCCGACCACGCCCGAGCGGGTCACCACGAGCGCCCACCGGCGATTCGCGCTCCGGCGATGTACGCGGAGCCGCTGCGGGCGGTAGAGCCAGCCGATGATGAATCCCTCCGGCGAGTCGCGCAGCGTCGCGGACTTGGCGCAGAGCCGCCGCGTCGAGGCGCCCTCGGCCGGAGCCGCAAGGCCGGTCGTGAGCGTCGCGACGATGACCAAGGTGACCAGCGCCCTCCGCCTCACCGGACCAGCCGCGCGGTGCGCGCGACCTTCCGACTGTTGCCCTTCAGGTCGCTGACCGTGGCAACGACCCGGATCCGCCTCCGCCCCGCGAGCGCGGCACGCAGCCGGCTGGGTCGGATCCCGTAGAACAGCTCGACGGCCCCCGTCTCCGGCGGGGTTTGCCACCGCGCGCCCCAGCGAGTGGTTCGCGGAGTGGTCGTATCGCGGAGCTCGTATCCGAAGCCAATGCGCTCACCGCCGGCCTGGAGCGTCAGCGTGATGTCGCACGCCTCCGCGCAGCGGACGCTCAGCGGCAGCCGGTCCTCCAGCAGCGCGCGCACCGACACCGAACGGCCGAGCCGCATGCGGACCCGCGGGGGCGTCGTGTCGCGGGGTACGGCGCCGAGCGACGCGAATGTGGTGAAGCGGCGGCTCATCATGCCCTTGAAGCGATCCGTCGGGTCGAGCGATCGACCGGTCGCGGGATCGAAACGCAGCATCGCCATCTGGCGCTGGCGCTCGAAGTCCGCGGCGACCGCCATCAGGTATCCCACGCCGTCGCTGCCGAGCTGCACCCCGATCGGCTCCGCCAGGCGCGGGAGCGAGCGCGGCGTCGGCTGAAGCTCCCTCGCCGTGAACCTCGAGGCACCCGCCGCGGTCTCCGTGAGCACCGTGATGGGAGACAGCCGCGACCCCACGAGCCGGCCGTCGGTCGCCAGATCGGCCGCGGGCTGGATCCTGGCTCCGGTGTCGGCGTGAGTCAGGCCGGGGCCGTCACTCGTCGCCCCCGTGGTCAGGTCGACGATCAGGTCCTGGCCGACGTCGCTGAGCAGCCTGCCCGTCGCGGCGTTCGGGGCCGCCGCGAGCGAGAAGCGCGACCCCCGCAGCCCTTGCGGGAAGGTCGGCCCGATCGGCGCGACGTTCCCTGTCCTGGCGTCGACGGAGTACAGGCGAGCGCTCGAGCCGACCGCGACTGGCCCCTGCGGACCGACGCCGAGGGCGACCAGCCGCTCCCCCGCGGCCAGGCCGCGCGGGGTCACCGGAGTGGTCAACGCCCACGGGTAGGGGACCGTGAAGGTGGTCAGGCGCCCGTCTTCCAGGACGCCTGCGAAGAGCTCGGCGGCGGGTGCGGAGGCCGGCAGGGCCAGCGAGATGGCGGCGGCGAGCAGGGCGGCAGAAATGCGGTTCATGCCGACACAACTCAGATCCGGCCCAGAGGTCTCGGACCTTCCCGCACGCCGCCATCGTGCCAGGTTCGCCCTACCTGCGCAGCGGGGCGTAGCGGTGGTGGAGGTCCAGCATGTTGCCGTCCGGGTCGGCGAAGATCGCCTGGTGGCAGACGCCACTGTCGATCGTGTCGCCCTTGAACACGACGCCACGCGACTCGAGCTCGGCGCGCGCCGCCGCGACATCGTCGACGCGCAGCGCGATCGGGACCGTGTTGGGCCGGAACTCGAGCCCGAGCCGCTCGCAGACCATGAGGGCGATCGTGACGGTGCCGGTCTCGAACTCGGCCCCGACCGCCTCCTGCCCGGGCTGCTGCCACACGCTCGAGCGCGGCAGGCCCAGCGTGGTGCCGTAGAACTCCATCGCCGCGTCGAGGTCGGTGGTCGGCACCGAGACGAAGTCGACGCCGGTGACGATCGTGGAGGTCGTGGTGCTCATGGGTGGCTCCTGGTTGTGGTCGTGTGTTCAGGACAGGTGGTCGGCGAGGCGGTCGAACGCGCTCTCGATGCCGCCGCGAGCGCGGAGGAGCAAGCGCTCAGTCGCATGCATCGTGGTGCGGAAGGTCATCTCGGTCCGGCCGTCGCCGAGGTCGGTGAAGGTGACGACGGCGTCCCCGAACGCCAGCCGCTCGGGCGCGACCACCTCGCGGTAGACCGTGTCGAGCGGCATCTCGCTCCCGTCGGCTTCGGAGATCGAGTTCAGGCGGAAGGTGCCGCCGGGCCGCACGTCCAGCGTCACGGACTCCGGCGGCGTGTTCCACCCGCGCTTGCCCCACCAGCGCGCGATCCGCTCGGGCTCGGTCCACGCCTTCCACACGAGCTCGCGGGGCGCGTCGTAGACGCGGGTGATCGTGATCTCGCGCGCGGCAATCGCATCAGTCATCGGCCTGGACCTCGCGCAGATGCTCGCCGAGGCGGTCGAAGCTGCCGTCCCAGAACGCCCGGTACTCCGCCAGCCACTCGGCGGCGTCCTTGAAGGCGGCGCCCTGCAGCCGCGACGGGCGCAGCTGCGCGCTGCGCCCGCGGGCGATGAGCCCGGCGCGCTCGAGCACCTTGAGGTGCTTGGACACGGCCTGCAGCGTCATCGGGAACGGCTCGGCCAGCTCGTTCACCGTCGCCTCGCCATCTGCCAGCCGGGCAAGGATCGCCCGCCGCGTGGGATCCGCGAGTGCCGAGAACGTCGTGCTGAGCTGATCGACCGCCATCTTGCATTCATCCAGTTGGTTGTTGAACCGACCGGTTGAACTATACGGCGCTGTCAAGCGGCCGAGACCGGCCGTAGGTTGCGCGGCGCAGCAGTACCTCGAACGGCCCGCGCCTGCCGGCCCGCGCCAGCGCGTCAGCGACGGCGACCGTCGCCAGCCAGGTCGCGGTCGCGAGCAGGGCGGTCGTCGCCACGGTCGCGTGGCCCGCGAGGCCGAGCAGGAACGGGGTGAAGACGACCGTCCACACCACCGACTGGGCGAGGTAGCAGGTCAGCGACCGCTGGCCGGTGGCGGCGAGCGCCGAGACCGCGCGGCCGGGCGAGTCCGCGAGGCGGATCGAAAGCAGCGCGAACGCCGCTGCGTACCCCGCGCCGCCGAGGACGCCGGTGGCGTCGTGCAGAGCCCGCGCCACATCGAATGCGTCCGCCCCCGGCACTGGCTCCGCGCCGGCCAGGACCAGCGAGAGCGGCTGTGCGCCGAGCACCGCCGCAGCGAGACCGACGACCGCGACCACGCCGAGCAGCCGGCGGTGGGCCTCGGGCCGCTCCAGGATCCGACGCCGGCAGGCCCACAGGCCGAGCAGGAACGGGCAGGCGAACCCGACCGGGCCGAGCAGCATGATGACCGGCTGCACCGGGAGCCGCTCGACGACCGCCGTCCACGGATCGGGCGGAAGCTCCGCGGCCGACGGCCCCGCGGTCACATCGGTCAGGCCCCCGCCCGGGAGTGCCGTCAGCAGGAAGAAGAACGCGGCCCATCCGAGCAGCCACCGGTCACCCCACCACACGGCCCAGGCGCCGAGCGCCAGCAGCACGCCGTACGCCGCCAGGATGTCGCCGACGTAGAGCAGCATCGCGTGGCAGAAGCCGATGACGACCAGGGCTGCGGCGCGGCGCCACAGCAGCCGGCGCACTCCTCGTTTCCCGCGCTGGTGCTGGCGCCGGACCACCTGCGCGACGCCGTAGCCGAAGAGCAACCCGAACAACGGGAACGCGCGCCCGTCGACGAACGTGGAGATCGTCCATGTAACCGCGCGGTCAAGCGGCCCGCCGCCGGCCGGGTAGCCGCCGAGGACCCGCGGCGCGTCGATGAAGTAGTGGGAGTTGGCCAGCGCGATGAACCACAGCATCAGCCCGCGCGCCAGGTCGGGACCGAGCGCGCGCTCCGCGGTGGCCGTCGCGCCCGGTGCGTCCATGTGCTCCAGAGAACCACCGGCGGCCCCGGCTCACCACCGCTCGGGGCACACACCGGGCGGGCCTTTCGTCGACGGCGTGACTGACTTTCGGAGGGTCTCCCCCCTCACACCGCTACTGGATCTGGTCGTACAGCTTGAACATCGGCATGTACATCGCGATGACGACGAAGCCGACGATCGCGCCCACGAAGATGATCATGATGGGCTCGAGGATGGAGGTCAGCGCCTTGACGGCCGCCGCGACCTCGTCCTCGTAGAAGTCCGCCACCTTGGAGAGCATGGTGTCCAGGCCGCCGGTCTCCTCGCCCACGGCGATCATCTGGGCGACCATCGCCGGGAAGATCGGGGTGTCCTTGAGCGGGGCCGCGATCGAGCCGCCGGACTTCACCGAGTCGATGACGTCCTCCATGGCCTTCTCGATGACCCAGTTGCCCGCGGTCTTGCCGGTGACCTCGATGGCCTGCATGATCGGCACGCCGGCGGCGTAGAGCGCGCCGAAGGTCCGCGACCAGCGCGCGAGCGCGATCTTCTGGACGGTCTTGCCGATCTTGAAGGGGATCTTCAGGCGCAGCGTGTCCCACTGCGGCCGGCCCCACGAGGAGGTGCGCCACTTCTTGAAGCCGATGACGGCGCCGATCATGCCGCCGAAGATCGCCCACCAGTAGCCCTTGGCGATGTCGGACATCGCCACGGTGATCTTGGTGATCATCGGGAGCTCGCCGCCGAAATCCTTGAAGACGCCCGCGAACACGGGGACGATGAAGGCGATCAGCGCGAACAGGACGACCATCGCGAAGCTCAGCACGACGATCGGATAGGTCATGGCGCTCTTGACCTGGCGACGCAGCGAATCGTCCTTCTCGAGCTGGTCGGCGGTGCGGTCGAGCGCTTCCTCGAGCACGCCGCCGGCCTCGCCGGCGCGGACCATCGCGACGTACAGCGGGCCGAAGACCTTGGTGTGACGGGCGAGCGCGTCCGAGAGCAGGAGGCCGGACTCGATGTCCTCGCGGACCTTCTCGATGACGACGCGGAGCTTCTTGACCTCGATCTGCTCCTCGAGCACGTGGAACGCGCGCAGGAGCGTCATGCCCGACGAGACCATCGTCGCGAGCTGGCGGGTCATCACCGTGAGGTCGGCCGGCTTGATGCGCTGGGGCAGCGCGATCTCCATCGACATCCCCGACTTCTTCTGCTTGACCTCCGTGACCGTGAGGCCGCGCTGCTTGAGCTCGTCGGTGACCGACTGCTCGGACTCGCCGAGGATGACGCCCTTCTGCGGCAGGCCCGAGAGGTCGACCGCCTTGAAGCTGTAGGTGGCGGCGGACATGGCCTAGACCGCCGCGAGCTGCACGCCGCCGGTCGACTGCACGAGCTTGCGCATCTCGGCCGGGTTCGATGAGCGCCCTTCGGCGGTGTTCAGCGTGATCTTGCCCTGGCGGACGAGCGACGCCAGCGAGGCGTCCATCGTCTGCATGCCGACGTTCCCGCCGGTCTGGATCGCGGAGTAGATCTGGTGCGTCTTGCCCTCGCGGATCAGGTTGCGGATACCGGCCGTCGGCACCAGGACCTCGGCGGCGACGCAGCGACCGAGACCGTCCGCGGTCGGGATGAGCGTCTGGGTGACGATGCCCTGCAGGCCGATCGCGAGCTGCATGCGGACCTGGCCCTGCTGGTGGGCGGGGAAGACGTCGATGATGCGGTCGACCGTCTGCGGCGCGTCCTGGGTGTGGAGCGTCGCGAAGACCAGGTGGCCGGTCTCGGCGGCGGTCAGCGCCGTGCCGATCGTCTCCATGTCGCGCATCTCGCCGACGAGGATCACGTCGGGGTCCTGGCGCAGCGCGGCCTTGAGGGCCATGGCGAAGGACTGGGCGTCGGAGCCGAGCTCGCGCTGGTTGACCAGGCAGCGCTTGTGCGTGTGGAGGAACTCGATCGGATCCTCGATGGTCATGATGTGCTCGTCGCGGGTCTCGTTGATCTCGTTGATCAGCGAGGCGAGCGTCGTCGACTTGCCCGAGCCGGTGGGGCCGGTGACGAGCACCAGACCGCGCGGCTTCTTCGAGAACTCGCGGATGACCGACGGCAGGCCGAGCTTCTCGATCGGCACGGTCTCGTTCGGGATCAGGCGGAACGCCGCGCCGATCGAGCCCTTCTGCAGGTAGGCGTTGACGCGGAAGCGCGCGTAGCCGGGGATCGCGTAGGAGAAGTCGAGCTGCCACTCGGTCTCCAGCCGCTGGCGCTGGGTGTTCGTCAGGATGGAGTAGACGATCTCCCGCGTGTCGGTCGGCGTCAGGACGGGGCAGCCGTCGATGGCGACGAGAGCGCCGCGCTCGCGCAGCGTGGGCGGCGCGCCGGCGGTGATGTGGAGGTCGGAGGCCTTGCGGGCGACGACCTGCAGGAGGATGTCGGAGAAGTCGAAGTCCATAGCTGACTCTTTAGTCGGCAGCGAGGCCGCGAGGCTTTACTTCGTGCCTGCGACGCGGGCCACTTCGTGGATCGAGGTCATCCCCCGGCGCACCTTCTCGAGGCCGTCCTCGCGCAGGCGCATCATGCCCTCGCGCACGGCGGCCTGGGCGATCGCGTCCGCGGTGTCGCGGGCGATCGTCATCGAGCGGATGGTGTCCGAGATCCACATGACCTCGTAGAGGCCGATGCGGCCCTTGTAGCCCGTGCCGCCGCAGCGCGCGCAGCCGACGTGCTCGTAGCACTGCAGGTCGCCGACGTTGAAGCCGTTGGCCATCATCACGTCGGCGGACAGCAGGACCGGGCGCTTGCAGGACTCGCAGAGCTTGCGCGCGAGCCGCTGGGCGACGACGCAGTCGACCGCCGAGCCGACCAGGAAGGGCTCGATGCCCATCTCGATCAGGCGGGTGATCGCGGTCGGCGCGTCGTTGGTGTGCAGCGTGGAGAGCACGAGGTGGCCGGTGAGCGCCGCCTCGACGGCGATCTGCGCCGTCTCGCGGTCGCGGATCTCGCCGACCATGATGATGTCCGGATCGGCGCGCATCATCGCGCGCAGGCCGTTGGCGAACGTCAGGCCGGCCTTCGGGTTGATCTGCACCTGGGTCACGCCGTTGAGCTGGTACTCGACGGGGTCCTCGATCGTGATGATGTTCTTCTCGACCGTGTTGAGGACGTTCAGCGCGCCGTAGAGCGAGGTCGACTTCCCGGAGCCGGTCGGGCCGGTGACGAGCACGGCGCCATGGGCCTGGGAGAACGCCTTGACGAAGCGCTCGTGCGCCTGGGGCAGCATCCCGAGCTGCTCGAGCTCGATCATCACCGAGCTCTGGTCCAGGATGCGCATGACGACGTTCTCGCCGTGCGACGCGGGCAGCGTCACGACGCGGACGTCGATGTGGCGGCCCTGGAGCTCCATCGAGATGCGCCCGTCCTGGGGCAGCCGGCGCTCGGCGATGTCGAGGTCGGAGAGGATCTTGACGCGCGAGATGACCGCGGGGACGATCGCCTGCGGGATCGTCGCCGCCTCGTGCAGCACGCCGTCGACGCGGTAGCGGACGCGCATGTCGGGGTCGCCGGGCTCGAAGTGGATATCGGAGGCGCCGCGCTCGGCCGCCTCGGAGATCACTTTGTGGACGAGCCCGATGACCGACGCGTCCTCCTCGCCGGTGAACTGGATCTGCGTGCTCTCGGGCACGTAGGCGGGCGCCTGCTCGGCGGCGGGCTCGGGCTCCGGGATGCGGTCCTCGGGCAGCTCGACGTCCTGCAACCCGATCAGCTCGAGGCCGTTGGGATCCTTGAGGCGCTCGACGATGAACGCGACGTCGGCCGCGGTGGCCACCGCTGGGCGGACCTCGTAGCCGGTCATGACGGCGATGTCGTCGACGGCCAGCACGTTGGCGGGGTCGACCATCGCGACGAGCAGCGTGCGCTCGTTGACGAAGGAGACGGGCAGGGCCTGGTAACGCTGGACGGCCGCCGGGGCGACGAGCTTGGCGGCGGCCGGGTCGACGCGGAAGTGTCGGAGGGACAGATGGTCAAGGCCGAAGCGCTCTGCGACGCCGCGTGAGAGCTGCTCCTCGGTCAGCGATCCGGTGGAGACCAGGACGTGCTCGGGGGCCGAGCCGGCGGCCTCCGCCATCCGCACGGCGCTCTCGAGCTGGGTGCGGTCGACGAAGCCGAGGTCGATCAGGACGTCCCCGAGCATGCGTCCCGAGCCGCCGCGGCGCGACGGGCTGGTGACGCCGTCCCACCGGCGGGTGGGCGGTTGAGTCGGGGCGTGGGGGCTCAGGTTCATGGAGGGTCCGGGTCCAGCGCAGCCCGCCGCATCGACTCGATCGGCGGGGTTCGTCCGGTCCAGCGTGCGAGTGACGCAGCGCCCTGGGCCACCAGGATCTCCAGGCCGTCGACTCCGGTCGCCCCTTGCCCTCGCGCGATGCGAAGGAGCTCCGTGCCGCCATCCCGGTAGACCATGTCGACCACGCAGCTTCCGGCAAGCACCGTATCGGCGGGCAACGGCGCACCCTTGACCCCTGGAAGCCCCACTGACGTGGCGTTCACGATCAGATCGGCCGACTCGGGCTCGGCGACGACCCGGCCGCCGAGGTCGGCGACGAGCCGCTCGGCGCGCTCGCGGCTGCGGTTGTGGACGGCGACGTCGGCCGCGCCCGCCTGGAGCAGCGCGTAGACCGCGGCGCGCGCCGCGCCGCCCGCACCGAGCACGAGCGCGGTCCGCCCGCGCGGGTGGTGCGCGGCGGGGATCGCCTCGATGAGCCCCGGCGCGTCCGTGTTGTCGGCGTGGATGGCGCCGGTATCCGGGTCGAAGGTCAGCGTGTTGGCGGCGCCGATCGCCCGCGCGGCCGGCGTCGCCTCGTCGGCGACCGCGAGCGCGGCCTCCTTGTGCGGGATGGTGACGTTGGTGCCGCGGAAGCCGGCCGCGGGCAGGGCGCGGACGGTCTCGGCGAACAGCTCCGGCGGCAGCGGCAGGCGCAGGTAGCGCCAGTCCGTCAGCCCGAGCTCGCGCAGCGCCGCGTTGTGCATCGCCGGGGACCGCGAGTGCGCGACGGGCCACCCCGCCACGCCGAGGTAGCTCACGCGAGGAGCGCCCCGGAGGGCTCGGGCCTCCCGGGCGGAGGACCCGCGGGGGGTCAGGGCGCCTGGCCCCCCTTGGCGTCGCGCGCCTTCTGGTAGCGATCGAAGTCGCGCTGGAACTTGGCGTCGGTCGAGGAGAACGCGTGCGCCCCCTTCGATCCCGGCTTGACGACGTAGTAGAGGTACTTGACGTTCGCCGGGCGGGTCGCAGCGCGGATCGACGCGAGGCCCGGGTTACCGATCGGCGTCGGCGGCAGCCCGCGGCGCAGGCGCGAGTTGTACGGGCCGTCCTTCTGGAGCTCCGAGACGCGGATCGGCCGGGTCCAGTTGTTCGTGGCGTACCGGATGGTGGCGTCGATGCCGAGCGGCATGCCGCGCTTGAGGCGGTTGTAGATGACCGCCGCGATCAGCGGGCGCTCGCGGTCGAGCTGCGCCTCGCGCTCGATCATCGAGGCGATGATCAGGACGTCGTAGCGCGTGAGCTTCTTGGTGCGGGCGCGCCGGTAGGAGACCTTCGCCGTGTTGTCGGCGAAGCCCTCGAGCTGGCGGCCGACGAGCTCGGCGGCCGTGGTTCCCCGGGGCAGCTCGTAGGTGGCCGGGAACAGGAAGCCCTCGAGCGTCTTGGCGCCGCGCGGCAGCCCGAGCCGGCGGCCACGCTGCAGCAGCGCCGGGCTCTTGCTGGCCGCCACGTAGTCACCCTCGATCGAGGTGCCCTTCAGGCGCGGCGCCGTCTCGCCGGCGGCACGGCCCTCGGGGATCGTGAGCGAGAACGTCTTGATCAGCTTGGCCTTCGGGCCCTGCGTAAGAGCGTCGATCGCCGCGCCGTAGGAGAGGTTGCGCGGCATCGTGTAGGTGCCCGGCTTCATCCCGGTGCGCCGGCGCGTGAGCGTCGCGTTGAGCGAGAAGAACGCCGGCCGCTCGATGACCCGCGCGTCGGCGAGGATGTGGCCGATGTCGTCGACGTCGGCGCCCGCCGGGATGGTCACCCGGACCGCGCCGCGCCCGTCGCCGTGGAACGGCTGGAACGTCGCGTTGATGACGTAGAGCGCCCCGGCGATGGCCGCGAGCGCGAGAACGGCGAGGATGCGGCGGTGCCCGCGGCTGCGATGGGCGCTCGCGCGCGGCCGGATTGGTGCGAGCGTGCCGCTCTTGCGGTCGCGGCGCCAGCGCCCGCGGCGGGGCGGCTCTGCGGCGCTCGGGGCGGCCGGCTGGTAGGGCGGCGGCGCCAGGGGCGGCAACGGCTCGAGTCGGGGGTCGGTGTCGGGGCGGTGCTCGGGCGCGGGCGCGGTCCACTCGACGGTGCGATCGCCAGGCCCGGCGACCTCGGGGGGCGGCGGCGTCGGCGCGACAGCGGCCGCTGTCTCCTCGTGCGTCCACTCCCGCGTCGCGTCGTCCGCCGGGGCGACGAGCGGCGGCTCGCGGTCGGGCTCTGCGTCCAGCGCGGCGGCGAGCCGGGGCGGCTCGGCTGGCGTGGGCGCCGGATCGGGCGCGGGCTCGGAGACGACGGCGGGCTTGGGCCCGGTCTCGGACCTGGGCGCAGGCTCGGGCTTGGACTCGGGCTCGGACTTGGGCGCGGTCTCGGGCTCGGGCTCGGGCGCGGTCTCGGACTTGGGCGCGGTCTCGGGCTCGGGCTCGGCCTCGGCGGGCTCGGCGGGCTCCGGCTCGGCGGGCTCAGGCTCGGGCTCGGCGGGCTCGGGCTGCGCCGGAGGCTCCGGCTCGGGCGCGACGTACGCGGCTGGCTCGGGCGTCGGGTCGGCCACCGGCTCCGGCGCGACGTACGCGGCCGGCTCGGGCTCCGGCTCGAACACGGGCTCGGGCTCGACGAAAGGCGGCGGCTCGGCGGGGATCGCGCCGAAGGCCTCCGGCGGCGGCGGGCCGACCGGCCGGCCCTCGCGCGCGGCGCGGCGGGCGGCGCGCTCGGCGGCGGCGCGGGCGCGCTCCTCGGCGGAGCGCTCACCGGCGGGTGTCGTTCGCTTGAACACGGCTATCGGAGGATTCGACCCGGGGTCGGCATCCCATTCACGATGGCAGGCGAGGCGGCCGCACCGTCGCGACGCCGCCTCATGCGCGCGCCAGCCAGTCGCCGAGCAGCACCGCCGCGGCGCGCGAATCCTCGCTCGCGCGGCCCCCGGCCTGGGCCGCCAGCTTGGTCGTGAAGCGCTCGTCGAGCAGCTCGACCGGGACGCTCACCAGGCCGGCCAGCCGCTCCGCCCAGTCGCGTGTCTCGCGGGTCTGGTCGGAGTCCTCGCCGGAGAGCGAGAGCGGCAGCCCGACGACGATCGCCTGCACCTCGAGCTCGTCGGCCAGCGTGACGACGCGCCGGATGCCCTTCCGGGTGCCGGGCCGCAGCACAGGCTCGAGCGGCGTCGCCAGCGTGCCGGTCGGATCGGACACGGCGCAGCCGCACCGGGCGGCGCCGTAGTCGAGCGCGAGGACCCGCCCCGCGCTCACCCGGCGAGCAGCGACTCGATCTGGGCGCGGGCCGCGGCCAGCGCCTCGGGCAGCTTCTCGGGGTGGCGCCCGCCCGCCTGCGCCATCGTCGGCCGGCCGCCGCCACCGCCGCCGGTGATCTGCGCCGCCGCCTTCACGATGTCCCCCGCCTTCACGCCGCGCTCGACGATCGACGGCGCGACGCTGGCCAGGAGGTGCACGCGCCCCTCGCCCGTCGCGCCGAGCACGATCGCCGCATCGCCGAGCCGGCCCTTGAGCCGGTCGGCCACGTCGAGCAGCGCCTTGGCGTCGGATACCGGCGCCACCTCGACGAGCACCGGCACGCCGCCGATCTGCACCGCGCGGCCCGCCAGCTCGCCGATGTCCGCCGCGCCGTCCGCCGCCCCGCCCTCCTTGAGCCGCTTGTCGAGCTCGCGTCGCTGCTGCTCGCGCGCCGCCGCGGTCTCCGCCACGCGATCGACCGGTGAGCGCAGCACCGTCGCCGCCTCGAGCAGTTCGCGGTCGTGGCGCAGCAGCCGCTCGACCGCCACCGGGCCGGTGATCGCCTCGATGCGGCGAACGTTCGCCGCGCTCGAGGTCTCGGTGGTGATCCGGAAGACGCCGATCTCCGCCGTCGAGCGGACGTGGGTGCCGCCGCACAGCTCGCGCGACCAGGAGCCGTCGCCGATCTCGACCATCCGCACGACGTCGCCGTATTTCTCGCCGAACAGCGCCATCGCGCCCAGCGCGCGCGCCTCTTCGAGCGTCGTGGTGATCGCCCGGACCGGCAGGCCCGCGAGGATCTGCTCGTTGACGCGGTCCTCGACGGCGCGGACGTCCTCGTCGCCCATCGGCGCGCCGTGGGTGAAGTCGAAGCGCAGCTTGTCGGGCTGGACCGCGGAGCCCGCCTGGCGGACGTGGTTCCCGAGGCGCTCGCGCAGCGCCGCGTGGAGCAGGTGCGTCGCGGTGTGGTTGCACTCGGTCGCCCGCCGCGCCGCGCGGTCGACGCGCGCGACCACGCGCTCGCCCTCGTGCAGCTCGCCGCGCTCGACGTCGAGCACGACCGCCTGGTCGTCGCCCAGCCGGATGACCTCCGTGACCACCGCGCGGCAGTCGCCCGACTCGCATTCGACGACCCCGGAATCCGACACCTGGCCGCCACCCGCCGCGTAGAACGGGGACTCGACGAGCTTGGCGAGCACGCGGCCGTTCTCACGTGAAACGGCGCCGACCGCCGTCGGCTGCTCGACCGTCTCGTAGCCGGTGAACACCGAGCCGAAGCCCGCCGCCTCGGCGAACGCCTTCGCGCGCTCGCGCGCCTCGTCGCGCGTCCCGCCGCGGCCCGCGCCGGCGCGGGCGCGGGTGCGCTGGCCCTCCATCAGCGTCTCGAAGCCCTGCGCGTCGACCCCGAGGCCCTGCTCCGCGGCGAGCTCGAGCGTGAGGTCGAACGGGAAGCCGAACGTGTCGTGCAGCTGGAACGCCGCCTCGGCGCCGATGCCCTCGTCGCCGCGCTCGCGTGCGTGGAGGATCAGGTCGTCGAGCAGCTTCGTGCCCTGCTCGATCGTCCGGCTGAAGCTCTCCTCCTCGCCGCGCAGCCACGTGTCGATGGCGTCGCGCTGGCTGACCAGCTCGGGGTACGCGCGGCCCATCAGCTCGCGCACGCGGTCCGCGAAGCGCGGCAGGAAATGCTCCTCGATGCCGATGCGCCGACCCTGCATGATCGCCCGCCGCATCACGCGGCGCAGCACGTAGCCGCGGTCCTCGTTGGAGGGGACGACCCCGTCCGCGAGCAGGAACGACATCCCGCGGCTGTGGTCGGCGAGGATGCGCAGCGCGCGGTCGGTCTCGAAGTCGGTGCCGTAGCGGCGGCCGCTCAGCTCCTCCCCTAGCTCGACGAGCGGCTTGAACTCGTCGGTCTCGAACACGCTCGGCGTGTCCTGGAGGATCGCCGCGAGGCGGTTGAGACCGAGGCCGGTGTCGATGCTCTGCGCGGGCAGCGGCGTGAGCGTCCCGACCGGCTCCTGGTTGTACTGCATGAAGACGAGGTTCCAGTACTCCAGGAAGCGCTCGTTCTCGCCGCCGGGCAGGTCGTCCGCGGTCCCGAACTCGAGGCCGCGGTCGTAGTAGAGCTCCGAGCAGGGGCCGCAGGGACCCGTCGGCCCGCCCTGCCAGAAGTTCTCCGAGCGCGGCAGCGCGACGATCCGCTCGCGCGGCACGCCGATGTTCATCCAGGCCTCGATGGCCTCCTCGTCGGGGCCGAGACCGAGCGCGTCGTCGCCCTCGAAGACGGTGATCCAGATCCGCTCGGGTTCGAACCCGAAGCCCTCGAGCGAGAGCTGCCACGCCTGCTCGACGGCGCCCTCCTTGAAATAGTCGCCGACCGAGAAGTTGCCGAGCATCTCGAAGAAGGTGAGGTGGCGCGCCGTGGTGCCCACGTTGTCGATGTCCGGCGTCCGGAACACCTTCTGGCAGGAGGCCAGCCGGTGGTGCGGGGGCGCCTCCTGGCCGAGGAAGTACGGCCGCAGCGGCTGCATGCCGGCGATGATCAGCAGCGTCGAGGGATCGTTCGCGGGCGGCACGAGCGGCGCGGACGGCAGCCGCTTGTGGTCGCGCTCCTCGAAGAAGCCCAGGAAGAGCTCGCGGATCTCGTCGGTGGTCACCCGGCTGAGTCTAGGATGGCGGGCATGAGCTCGCTGGCCGTCGGCTTCGGCCTGGGCTTCGTCGTCGCCCTCCAGCTCGGGCCGATCTCGCTGTTCCTGATCCGCTCGACGCTGCGCGGTTCGCTGCGCGTCGGGCTCGCGATCGCGGCGGGCGTGGCGATCATCGACACGGCCTACGCCGCGGCCGGCGCGGCGGGCGCGGCGCCCCTTCTGAGCATCGACTCGCTGCGCCTGACGTTCGGGCTGATCGGCGCCGCCGTGCTGCTCTTCCTCGGGGTTCGAACCCTGTGGAGCGCGTTCCGGGTCCGTGCGGGCGGCGAGAGCGACGAGGAGGTCTCGACCCCGCGCCGCGCGTTCCTCACGACGCTGGCGGCCACCGCCTCGAACCCGTCGACGATCGCCTCATGGGCGGCGATCTTCGCGGCGGCGTCGGCGGCTGACGCGGCTTCCACCGGCGGCGAGGTGGCGCTGCTGCTCGCGGGCGTCGGGCTCGGGAGCCTCACGTGGATGTCGTTGCTGGCCGGTGCGGTGACGGTGGCCGGGCGGAGGATGGGCCCGGGGCTCATGCGCGGGGTCGACGGGGTGGCCGGCACCGGGCTCGTGGCGTTCGCTGGGGTGCTGGGGTACCGGGCGGTGCAGGAGTAGCCGGCGGCCGCTGCGCTCCAACTTCATCGATGAGGGAATGGGTCCGGGCGGGGCGGCAGCGCGCCCTCAACGTGCATCTCGTCACACACCCGCGATTTGAGCCCGCCACCCCGACTGTCCCGCCTCCCCCTCAATGACCGGGGTTCAGCCCGCCGGCACACTCGGAGGCTGATGCAACCCGAACGGCGACCCCTGGTCGTCGCGGCAGAACTTGAAGCGCCCGAACCGCGCGACGGAGTCGGCGTCCTCGCCGCCCGCGTCCATGTCCTCGACGGTGCCGCCCAACGAGCGCACCTGATCGAGCGCGGCGTCTATGTCGTCGACCGCGAAGAACGCGTACGGGGTCGCGCCGCGGTCGCCGCCGTGCATCCCGCCAGGCACATTGCCCGTCTCGATGACGAAGCCGCTGGCCGACGGCCCCGGCGCGAAGCTCCATCCGAACAGCCCCTCGTAGAACGCGCGGCCGCGCTCGGCGTCTTCGACTCCAATTTCGATGAATGTCAGCTGACCAGCCATCAACAACTCCCTCGATCGTGTCAGCGGCACGCTACGCCGCGAGCCGCCGCACGTCTTGGACGAAACTGACGCGGGGAGCCTGGATCCACCGATTCCCGCGGCGCCCGATGATCGATGGATCCAGGCTCAGGCGATCGTCGCCCAGCCGACCACGGCGTCGCCGCGCATCAGGCAGGCGGCCTGGCCGGGCGCCGCGCCGTCGACCGGCTCGAGCAGCTCGACCGCCAGCTCCGCGTGCCGGCCCGCGCTCGGCGAGCCGGCCACCCGGCAGGGCAACGGCCGCGAGCGGTAGCGGAGCTTGACCTGGTCGATCTCGCCGCCCTCGCGGTGCAGCACGGCGTCGCGCACCCGCACGACATCCGTCGCCAAGGCGGACCGCGGCCCGACCGTGACCGTGTTGGCCGCCGCGTCGGTGCGCAGCACGTACAGCGGCTCGCCCGCGGCGACGCCGATGCCGCGGCGCTGGCCGACCGTGTAGCCGTGGTGGCCCGCATGGCGGCCGACTTCGCGGCCGGCGACGTCCACGATCGCCCCCGGCCGCTCACCCAGGCCGCCGTGGCGGGCGAGGAAGCGCGCGCGGCCGGTGCCGGCGAGGAAGCAGAGGTCCTGGGAGTCCTTCTTCGCCGCGACCGGCAGCCCCGCCTCGGCCGCGAGCGCGCGGACCTCAGGCTTGGTCAGCTCACCCAAAGGAAACCGGAGCCGCGCCAGCGACGCCGGGGCGAGGCCGGCGAGCATGTAGCTCTGGTCCTTCGCCGGGTCGGCGGCGACCCGCAGCAGCCCGTCCGCGGTGACCCGCGCGTAGTGGCCCGTGGCGAGGTCGGCGGCGCCGAGGCGGTCGGCGTGCTCGAGCATGGCGTCGAGCCGCACGCGGCCGTTGCAGCGCACGCACGGGTTCGGGGTCAGGCCGGCGGCGTGCTCGGCGAGCCACGGCTCGACCACCCCCGCCCGGAACTCGTCGCGCAGGTCGAGCGTCAGGTGCGCCAGGCCCATGCCGTGCGCGACCGCCCGCGCGCCGCGCACCGCCGACGCGCTGCAGCAGGACGCCTCGGCGTCGTTCTCGGGATCGCGCCACAGCTCGAGCGTGACCGCAACCGCCTCGCGACCCGAGCGGGCCACCAGCAGCGCGGCGACCGCGGAGTCCACGCCCCCGCTCATCGCCACCAGCGTGCGCGACGGCTCGAACCCCACCGCCGCATCCGCGCGGACGGCCGCCCCCAGCGCCGCGTGGAACGCGTCGGCGGCGAGGTCGGCGGCGTGCAGCTTGCCCGGCGAGAGCCCGCCGAGCTCGTCGGCGATCGCCCGGGCGCCGACCCGCGCCGCGTCCAGCACACCCACCCCGCGGACGAGCTCGACCACCGCCGAGCCGGCCGCCGTGATCGCGCCGCAGCCCGACGCGGTGAAGCCGGCGTCGGCGATCCGGTGCCCGACCACCGCGACGTCGATCCGGATCAGGTCGCCGCAGGCGGCGCCCCCCGCGGCGCCCGTGTGGGCGCCGGCGGGCGCATGGCCGTGGCCGCGCGGGTGCGAGAGATGATCGGCGAAGACCTCGGGATCCACCCTCGGGAGGGTAGGCCCCGCCCCGCGAACCGGTCTAGCGAGTGCGGTTGACCGCGCAGGTGCCGAGGCCGGCGGCGTTCAAGCTGGTGTCCAGCGCTCCGAGGGCGTTGGCGCTGGGCTTGCCCGCGGCGCGGACGATCTTGCCCTTGAGCGAGCGCCACTTGGCCGGCGCGGCGATCCGGCGGAAGGACGCGCGGCGCTTGGTGGCCAGGCGTGCGACCTGGCGCTTCGGCGCGGCGACCGAAAGGCGGTCGAAGCGCATCGAGTAATGGCCGCAGGTCGCATTGACCTTGCGCAGGAAGGAGTCACTGAGCTCGCGCTGGACGCTCCCGCGGTGCGCGTCGGCGATCGCCTGGTTGATCGACGCGCGGTCGACGTACCCGGTCAGGGCGACGCCCTTGCGGTTGTGGTCGATGACCACGACGGTCGGGCTCTGCACGACGTTGAGCGCCTTGAGCAGCCCGTCGTACTTGGCCAGCTTCGCCATCGGCGCCGAGTGCACGATGACCTGGCCGTCGTAGCGGTTGACGCGGCGCAGCGCCTTGCGAACGGCGCGGTCGTCCTCGGCCATCTCGGCCCACGGCTTGGACTCGGTGTTCAGGACGGCGAGCACGACGACCTTGCGCTTGGTGAGCCCGTCGCGGACGGAGCGCGGCAGCCCGACGAGCGACTTCGGCTCGATCGGGGGCAGCTCGGCGATGACCGCCTGGGTCTTGGCCTGGGTCGTCACCGGAGCGGCGGCGGCGGGCGCGGCGGCGGTGCCCGTCGCGCCGTCCTCGATGCCGGCGTTGGCGGCGCCGTAGGCGTCCCGCTCGGCCTTCTCCGCGCCGGCCTTCGCCGTCGCCTGGAACTTGCCGGCGGCCGAGCTCGGATCGACGGTCGCGGCTGTCCCCGGGGCGGTCGGAGCGGCCGGCGTGGCGGGTCCGGGCGGCGCCACGACGGCGTCCTTGGGCTTCAAGACGGTGAACCAGGCGGCCATGAAAACGACGGCGGCGACGAGGACGATGCGAATGGGAGTTGAGATCTGGCTCACGTCCGGCTGATCGGCAGCCGGAGCGTTTTCCTTAAGCGGACGGGGGTGGAGCCAGCGTCCGGATGCCCAGCTCGGCGAGCTGCTCGGCGTCCACCGGCGCGGGCGCGCCGGTGAGCGGATCGGAGCCGCTCGCGGTCTTGGGGAACGCGATGACGTCGCGGATCGAGTCCCGGCCGGCCAGGATGGCGACGATCCGGTCGATCCCCAGCGCGATCCCGCCGTGCGGCGGAGCCCCGTAGCGCAGGGCGTCCAACAGGAACCCGAAGCGCGCGTCGGCGTCCTCCTCGGAGATCCCGATCGCGTTGAAGATCTGCCGCTGGACCTCCGGGGTGTTGATACGGATCGAGCCGCCGCCGATCTCGACCCCGTCGAGGACCAGGTCGTAGCCGCGCGACATGAGCGTCGCCGGGTCCGAGATGTCGCCGAGGGGCGCCGTGAACGGGTGGTGCAGCGAGGTCCACCCCGTCTCGGTGCGCTCGAGCATCGGGAAGTCGATGACCCAGCAGATCTCGTGGCGGTCGCTCGGCATGAGGTCGAACCGGCGGCCCAGCTCGAGCCGCACCTCGCCGAGCGCCACCGCCGCGACGTCCGCTGTGTCGGCCACGAACAGCAGCAGGTCGCCCGCGCCCGCGCCGAGCCGCGCCGCCGCCGCCGTGCGCTCCTCGTCGGACAGGAACTTCGCCACGGGCGAGCGCCACGACCCGTCGTCCTGGATGAAGGCCCAGACCAGGCCGCCGGCGCCGAAGCGCCGCGCGATCTCGGTCAGCTCGTCGAGCTCGCGCCGCGGCAGCTCGCGCGTGCCGGCGTTCAGGCCGCGCACGACACCGCCCGACCCGAGCACCTTCTCGAACACGCCGAAGCCCGACCCCTCGAACACGTCGCCGAAGTCGCTGATCTCCAGGCCGAAGCGCAGGTCCGGCTTGTCGGA
This sequence comes from uncultured Solirubrobacterales bacterium, assembly GCA_963828075.1. Lineage (GTDB taxonomy): Bacteria > Actinomycetota > Thermoleophilia > Solirubrobacterales > Solirubrobacteraceae > JACCYI01. Next base: position 130,006 of record CAWHDH010000007.1, read on the forward strand.
GCCGTAGCGCGCCATCGCCTCCGAGTACGGAAGCCGGGGCCACGGCGCCGGCTGCACCGCGAAGCCCGCCTCCTCGAAGACCCGGGCCATCATGCCCTCCATCACCTCGATGATGTCGTCCTCGTCGACGAAGCTCATCTCGAGGTCGAGCTGGGTGAACTCGGGCTGACGGAAGCCGCGAAGGTCCTCGTCGCGGAAGCAGCGGGCGATCTGGTAGTAGCGCTCGTAGCCCGCCATCATCAGCATCTGCTTGAACAGCTGCGGGCTCTGCGGCAGCGCGTAGAACGTGCCCGGGTTCATGCGCGAGGGGACGAGGAAATCGCGCGCGCCCTCAGGCGTCGAGCGCGTGAGGATCGGCGTCTCGATGTCGAGGAAGTCGCGCGTGTTGAGGTAGTCGCGAATCGCCCGGACGACGGTGTGGCGGACCCGCATGACGTCCTGCATCCCGGCGCGGCGCAGGTCGATGACCCGGTGACGCAGGCGCAGCAGCTCGTCGACCGGCGTCTCGTCGTCGACCGGGAACGGCGGCGTCTCGGAGCCCGCGAGCACGTCGAGCTGCGTGACGCTGAGCTCGATCTCCCCGGTGGCCAACTTCGGGTTGACGTTGCCCTCCTCCCGGCGCAGCACCGTGCCCGCCGCCGAGACGACGTGCTCGGAGCGCAGCTGCGCGGCGGCGGCGTGCGCCTCGGGGGCGATCTGGGGGTGGAAGACGAGTTGGACGATCCCGGCGCGGTCGCGCAGATCGATGAAGATGAGCCCGCCGTGGTCGCGCCTACGGTGCACCCAGCCGGCGACGCGGACGGCCTCGTCGACCCGCGAGGCCTCGAGCTCGCCGCACCAGGCGTCGCGGTACTCGTTGGGCCGCGGCGGCCTCACAGCTGGATCCCGTGGCGTATGTGGTGCATCACCGTGTCGGCCTCCACCGTTCGCTGCTCTCCGCTCTCCATGTTCTTGAGCGCGACGCCCTCCGCGCCGAGGATGGCAACGTACCGAGCGCCGGAGCGATCGGCCTGCTTGAGCTGGCCCTTCAGCGAGCGGTTTCCGAGTTCGAGTCTTGCCGCGTGGCCCGCCCGCCGCGCGATCGCCGCGAGCTGGAAGGCGGACGCCCGGTGCTCGTCGGCGGCGTAGGCGACGTACAGGTCGACCGGTGCGGGCGCCACGGGAGCCGGGGCCGCGGCCAGCAGCATCCGCTCGACGCCGGCCGCCCAGCCCATGCCCGGCGTCGCCGGGCCGCCGATCTGCTCCATCAGCCCGTCGTAGCGCCCGCCGCCGCCGACCCCCGATTGGGCGCCGAGCGCGTCGGAGGTGAACTCGAACACCGTGCGCGTGTAGTAGTCCAGGCCGCGCACGAGCGTCGGGTCGATCTCGAAGGGCACGCTCGCCCGGTCGAGCAGCGAGAGCACCGTCTCGAAGTGCGCGCGATCCTCGTCGGTCAGCCGGTCGAGCAGCCGCGGCGCGGCCTGCATGACGGCACGCGTCCCCGGGTGGTCGGCGTCGAAGGCCCGCAGCGGGTTGAGGTCGATCCGCGCGATCACCTCGGGCGAGAGCTCGGCCTCGTGCCGCCGCAGGTACGCCTGGAGCTCCTCGCGATAGGCGGCCCGGGTCTCGGGCGTGCCCAGCGAGCCGATCCGCAGCCGCAGGCCGGCGACGTTCAGCTGGTCGAGCAGCTCCGCGAGCAGGAGGATCACCTCGGCGTCGACCATCGGGTCGTCCGAGCCGATCGCCTCGGCGCCGACCTGCCAGAACTGGCGGAAGCGGCCGGCCTGCGGGCGCTCGCGGCGGTAGAAGCTCGAGAGGTACCAGAGCTTGACCGGCTGCGGCGCCTTGTGCATGCCGTGCTCGAGGTAGGCGCGGCAGACCGGCGCGGTGCCCTCGGGGCGCAGGGTCACCGACCCGTCGCCCTCGGCCAGCGTGTACATCTCCTTCTGGACGACGTCGGTGGACTCCCCCACCCCGCGCGCGAACAGCTCGGTGGCCTCGAAGGTCGGGGTCTCGATCCGGTCGTAGCCCGCCGCCTCCAGCACCCGGCGCACCGTGCGCTCGAGCTCGGCGCGGGCGAGCGCCGCTTCGCCCAGCACGTCGAACGTGCCGCGCGGGGCCTGGATCTTCGCCATCAGCTCCTCGCGAGCTCGCGCAGGAACGGGTTGGTCGCGCGCTCGCGACCGAGCGTGGTGAGGCCCATGTGGCCCGGGTGCACGCGGGTCTCGTCGGGCAGCGTGTCGAGCAGGTGGGCGATCGACGCCATCAGCGTCGCGGTGTCGCCGCCGGGCAGGTCGGTCCGGCCGATCGAGCCCTCGAACAGCACGTCGCCGGAGAACATCGCCCCCTCGTCGGCGACGTGATAGGTCAAATGCGCGGGCGAGTGACCGGGGGTGGAGACGACGTCGATCGCGAAGCCGGCCAGCTCGAGGCGCTCGCCGCCCGAGATCAGGACGTCCGCGTCGTAGGTCTCGAACGGCCCGAAGCCCGGGAAGATGTAGGAGTTGATGTCGGCGAGGATGAACGCCTCGCCCTTCGGGCAGTACACGGGCGCGCCGGTGTGGCGCGCGAGCGGACCGACGGCGCCGACGTGGTCGAAGTGCGTGTGGGTGAGCAGGATCGCCTCGACCGTCACACCGAGCCCGTCGATCAGCGCGACGATCCGGTCGGCCTCGTCGCCGGGGTCGACCAGCAGCGCGTCGGTGGCACCGTCGCGCCGGAACAGGAACGTGTTCTCGGCGACGGGGCCGACGGTGAGCATGCGGACGTCCATCAGCCGGCCGCCTTCTTCTTCTGACGGCGGCGGTAGACCCACGTGTCGGTCATGTAGCCGAGGGGGACGTAGATCAGCAGCGCGAGCAGGCACAACACGATCGCGGCCGGGACCGACACGCTCGGCCCGAACCCGACCTGGGTGAACACGAACAGCAGCACCGAGGCGAACGCCGCGCGGTAGAAGGCGCTCTTCCAGTTCGGAGGCTTGTCCAGCCGCGCCGCCCGGCGCGCGTTCGCATCCTGCTTGACGCCCGCCTTGCGCTCCTGCTCGGTCGGCTTGCGGCCCGTGCGGCCCCGCGCCTCGATCGTGCCGGCGGCGGTGCCACGGTGCTTGGAGCGGCGCTTCTTACGGGTCTGAGCCATCGCGGTCAGGAGTCTAGAGCCGCCTCGATCGTGCGGAGGCCCCGGACCGGCACGCCGGCCGGGAAGCCGGCGAACGCGGCCGCCGGCGCCGGCGCCACCAGCTCCGCCCCGGCGACCGGCGCATGGGCCCGGACCGCGGCGACGACGTCCGCCGGCGTCGCCGCGCGGTGGTCCTCGACGTTGGTCGAGACCTGGACGATCCCCTGGCGGACGAGGTGCAGGCCGATCGCGCGCACACCCGGCAGGCCCTCGGCCCCGCCCTCGCGGATGAGCGCGGCGATCCGCCGGGCGTCCTCGAGCGTCGCGGGCGGCGCGAGCTCGACGTTGAACGCGATCAGCGGCGGCCGGGCGGCGACGAGGACCGCGCCGGCGGTGGGGTGCAGCGCTCGCGGGCCGGCGTCGGGCGCGATCTGAGCCAGCGCCGCCCCGCCGCCGCGGCGCAGCTCGGCCCGCGTGCGCCCGCCTGACAAGACTCCGTACAGGTAGACCGGGAGCCCGAGCTCGCCCAGCCGGTCGGCGAGGACGAGCGCCTCGGCGCAGGCCGCCCCGCGCGTGGCGTCGTCGAGGTGGACGATCGGGGCGACGTCGATCGCCCCCACCCGCGGGTGCTCGCCCGCGTGCCGGGTGAGGTCGATGCGCGCGATCGCCTCGCGCGCGCCCGCCACCACCGCGCCGGCGATCTCGCCGGGGGCGCCGGCGAGCGTGAACACGCTGCGATGGTGGTCGGGGTCGACGTGGAGGTCGAGCACGCGCGCCCCGCCGGCCGCGAAGGCGGCGCCGATGGCGTCGAGGACGGCGCGGTCGCGCCCCTCGGAGACGTTCGGGACGGCCAGGAGCGTCGTCATGCTCGGACAAGTGTCCACGAGTGACGGTGCAGACGGCGGTCGGCCGTTGCGTCTGCATCGTCTCGTCGACCCGGATCCCCCGCGCGGTGCTGGGCACGCTCCTCGCGGTCGGCGCCCTGTTGGCCGTCTCCCCCGCCGCGCACGCGTTCGACGTGCCGAGTTGCAACTTCGACGAGACCTGGGCGCGGCCCGGGCTCGAGCGGGACTTCGAGATCTACTGCTCGTTCACCGACGATGTGCGTCTGGCGCAGGCACCGGCCCACGGCCGCCTGCACCGGCTCGAGTTCGACGGACGGATGGTGACCTGGCGCTACGCGGCCGACGCCGACGCGCCCGCGGACGACGCGTTCACGCTCGAGCTGACCGGCCCCGCAGGGACGGTCGAGCATGGCGTCGGGATCCACGTCCTGCCGGCGAGCGTCAACACGCCGCCGGTCTGCGACCCGGTTCGCCAGGCGCAGCGGACCGACGGCACGGGCCCCGTCGTCGTGGAGTTCCACGTGTATTGCCGCGACGCCGAGGCCGACGAGGTGACCATCGACGGCGGCGGCCCGGGCACCCACCTCTCGACGCCGATCGAGCTGGGCGGGGGCGTGATGGGCGGCGAGGTGCCGGTCATGCGCTACCGGACGGCGATCGCGGCCGGCGCCGAGCAGGCGACGTACTGGGGCACCGACGTGCTCGGCGCCCGGTCCGCCGAGGCGCCGATCGACCTGGTGATCGGGCCGACCGTCGACCGGCGGCCCAGGTGTGCGCCCAACCCGACCTACGGCGGCTCCGACGTCCTTCCGATCTTCTCGCGTCCCGATCTGGTGCGCCGCTTCGCGCTGTTCTGCGATGACGCCGACGGCGACCCGTTCGTACCGCGCGTGGTGGACCCGCCCTCGCGCGGGGCCTTTGCGAGCTTCGAGGTGGGCCCGCCGCAGACCGGCCCATGGGGCCTCATGCAGCCCATCGACGTGACCTACGTCCCGGCGAGCTCGTTCGAAGGGGACGACCCGTTCTCCGTCCGCGCCGACGGGCCCCACGGCGAGGGACCCGCCGCCGCGATGGCGATCCGGACGCGGACGCTGCCCGAGAACGGCGGCGCGGGTTGCGGCTGGGGCTCGGCCACGACCTCTCCGGGCGTTCCCGTGGTCCTCGAGATCATGTGCTCCGACGCGGACGGCGACCCGATCAAGGCGGCCGTGACCGAGGGGCCGCTGCACGGCATCACCGAGCCGCCGGTCGTGACGCCGGCGCCCTACGGCCACGATCTGGTGCGCGTGCCGTACGCGCCGGCCCCGGGCTTCACCGGCGTCGACGTCGTCGAGGTCACGGTCGGCGACGGGCACGGCCTCGATCTCGCGCTGCCGATGGAGGTCCGCGTCGACGCCCTGCGCGCGCCGGGATCCGGCAGGTTCCTGACCTGGACGATCGCGGGCCTGACCGTGCCGAACGAGCTCGGCATCCTCGACTCGCCCGCCGCGACCCAGCGCTCCGCCGTGGCCCCGCGCGACCAGGCGCGCCGGCTCCTGGGCAGCGCCAAGGTCCGGCTGCTGCGGCGGATCGGCGACGCGCGGCTCTACGCCCTCGAGCGCTCGTGGCGCAAGCCCTCCGTCGTCGCCCTGACCTGCGCCCTGCGCTGCGAGGCGTTCGTCGAGCGCCGGGTTGCGCGCGGCGGCCGGCGGCTGGCGCTGCGGCATGTCGTGGCCAAGCCCGGCCGGGCCGCGCGCCTGGACCTGCGCCTCACCCGTGCCGAGCACCGCGCGGCCCGCCGCGCGCGACGGACTCGACTCTCGGCGAACGTCACCGTGAAGGACGCGACGGGCGCCGTGGATTCGGCGCGGCTGTCCTTCGCGATCCGCTAGGTCAGGACCTTCGCCAGCCGGACGTCGCTCGCGGCGCCGGGCGCCGTCAGCGCCGCCAGCGCGGAGTCGAAGTCGGGGAGCGAGAGGACCGTGCCGTCGCGCAGGATCATCAGGTGGCGGTCCAGGCGGCGCAGGAACGCGCGGTCGTGCGAGACCGCGACGACCGTCCCCTCGAACCCGTCGAGCGCCGACTCGAGCGCCTCGGTGGAATCGATGTCGAGGTTGTCGGTCGGCTCGTCGAGCAGCAGCAGGTTGTGCCCCTCGAGCTCGAGGCACAGGATCTCCAGCCGCGCCTTCTGCCCGCCGCTGAGCGTCTCGTACGTGCGCCGGGCGGCGTCGGCGAGCCCGTAGCGCCCGAGCGCCCCCATCCCCCGCTCGACCGCCCCGACGCGCTCCACCACGATGTCGAGCACGCCGCGGCCGGTGAACCCGACCGGCGCGTTGAGCTGGGTGAAGAAGCCCGGCGAGACCCGCGGCCCCACGTTCAGGCGCCCGGTGTGCGGGACCGGCTCGCCGGCGAGCAGGCGCATGAGGTGCGTCTTGCCCCCGCCGTTCGGACCGATGATCCCGACGCGCTCGCCGAAATGGACCTCGTCGGAGAACGGCCGGACGAGCCCGTCGATGCCCAGGTCGGCGAGCTCGAGGACGCGCCGCGCCGAGTCGCCGCCACGCATCCGGACCTTGATGTGCTGGTCGGTGACCGGGGCCGGCGGCGGGCCGGGGTCGGCGAAGCGCCGCCACCGGGTCTCCATCGCGTCGGCCTTCTTGGCCCACACGGGCGAGTACTTCGCTCGCTCCTTGAACAGCTTCATCAGCTGGTAGAGGCGCCGCTCCTCCTCCTTCCAGCGCTTGACCGCGTCGCCGAGCCGCTGCTGGCGCGCCTCGCGCGCGTCGGGATAGGTGGCGTAGGAGGCGCCGTGGATCCAGCAGCCGTTCCCCTCGAGGGTGAGGATCGACCCGACCGCGGCCACGAGCAGCTCGCGGTCGTGCGAGATCAGCAGGATCGTCTTCTTCGAGCCGGCGATGGCGCGCTCGAGCGCGCGCTTGGCCGGGACGTCGAGGAAGTTGTCGGGCTCGTCGAGCAGCAGCACGTCGGCGTCGGACGCGAACAGGACGTCGAGCACCAGCCGTTTGCGCTCGCCGCCCGAGAGCGTCACCGCGGGCCGGTCGGCCAGGTCGGCGAAGGAGCTCTGGACGATCCGCCGGCAGGCCGCGTCCCACTGGCCCTCGAGCTCATAGCCGCCAAGCTCGCCCCAGTCGCCGATCGCGTTCCCGAGCGCCATGCCCGCCGCGTCGTCGCCCCCGGCCAGCGCGCGCTCGGCCGTCGCCATCCGCCCGCCGGCCGCGCGCAGCGCGCCCGGCGCCAGCGCCAGCAGCAGCTCGCGGACCGTACGCGTGTCGTCGGTGCCGACGTCCTGCGCCATGTACGCGAAGCGCCCGCCGACCGTCCCCTCCCCCTCGTCGGCGGGGAGCTCGCCGGCGAGGACGCGGAACAGCGTGCTCTTGCCGACGCCGTTGGTCCCGATCACACCGACCTTCTGGCCTGGCGAGATGCGGAATGAGACCTCGGAGAACAGCAGGTCGCCGCCCGGATGGGCGTACGCGAGGTTGGAGACGGCGACGTGCGACATGGCTAGTGGACCTGCCCGCAATTTCGACGGGTCCTGGCGGCGTCTGGACGCGCCTGACGGCCGCCGCTGCCAGCCCACGTACGCCCAGTATGCAGCCAGGCAGCGGCGACCGCCAGCCACGCCCAGCCACTCGCCAGATACCTCGCCGAACTTACGGACAGGCCCACTAGGCGGAGACGATCTTCCACGGCGTGCCGCCGTCGCCGTCGAGGGCGAGCGTCCAGCGCTCGGTGAAGTCGGTCGCGGCGTCCTTGGAGCCGGAGAGGACCGCCGCGGTGTCGCGGTCCTCGAGGTAGCGGCGGCCGGAGAGCTGCGCCTCGACCGTCATCGTCGCGGGCTGGGTGGCGGCGTCGAGCGCGGCGATCCGCAGGCCGGTCAGTCGCGGGCCGCGGACCACGAGCCGCGTCTGGGGCCCGTTCGGGTGCAGGAGCCGCGCTGCGGCGTCCGGCGTCGCCACCGCGGCCAGCGCGCCGTCGTCGCCGTCGACCGCCTCGGCCCACGCGTCGACCGCCCGGCGCGCGGCGGCCTCGAGCACGTCGGGGGCAAAGCGGCCGTCGACCACGGAGAGGTCCATCGCCGCGATCCGCGCATCGCCCTCGAAGTCGAGGTCGGCGACCTCGCGGACCTGGTCGTCGGGGATGGCGTCGGCGACCGCGAGCTCGGTGGCCGAGTCGTCGCGTAGCCGGGCGGTGTCCTCCCACGGAGTGGCGATGATCGCCGACTCGAGGTGGTGCCCGCCCTCGGCGTCCTGCTCGATCGAGGCGAGGATCCAGCCGCCGTCGCGCTTGGCCAGCGTCCAGTACTCCTCGAGCGACGTGATCTCGTCGTCCTCGTCGTTCTTCTTGATGACGTTGCCGTCGCGGTCGCGCACGAAGTCGCGCAGCTGGGCGGTGATGCGGACGACGGCGCGGTCCTCGGCGTCCGTGGTCCGGTTGACCAAGCCGACGTACTCGACCTCGGGCGGCTGGAGCAGCTCGCAGACGTTGTGCCAGCCCTTGGCATCGAAGTCGTCGAGGCGGCGGTCCCATTCCACCAGGAGGTCGGGCCCGAGGTGGCGGGCCAGCGCCTCGCGATCGCGGGCCGTCCACGCCTTCATGATCGCCTCGCACAGCCGTGTCGCCTCTGCGGTGACGGTCTCCGGGGCGAACACCGCGTCGTCGTCGGCCGCGCGCGCCGCGGCCAGCTGGACCGCCGCGACCCGCGCCCGGCGCCGGCGGCGGCGTTGCCGCTCCACGACGGCGCCGAACGCGAAGAAGAGCAGCACGAGGACGACGATCACGACGATGACCATCGGGTCGCCGTCCCCGCTACCGCTGCCGCTGCGCCGCCGGCGTACCCGGTACCGCCGCCACCGCCACCGCCACCGCCACCGTAGCCCGAGGTGCCACCGCCGGGCGCCGCGAAGATGGCGGCGAGCGGGCCCATCAGCCCTCGAAGACCAGCCGTCCGGCGTCGAGGACCCGGGTGCCGCCGACGTCGAGCGTCGCGTCCATGACCAGGGAGTCCAGGTGGATCGGCACCGAGACCGTCCCGCCGATGCCCGCGCTCGCGCCGAACGCGATGTGGACCGTGCCGAGCATCTTCTCGTCCTCGAGGATGTTCCCGGTCAGCGTCGCGCGCTCGTTGGTGCCGATCCCCAGCTCGGCGAGGTTGGTGCCGAGGTCGCCGGCGCCCTGGAGCGTCGCCAGCAGCCGCTCGCCCTCCGGCCCGCGCGCCGCCACCAGGCGGCCGCCTTCGACGATCAGCTCGGCGGGTTCGTTTTTCGTGAGCCCGATGCCGGCCAGCGACCGGACGAAGAACCGGCCCTCGCCGCCGCACGGGGAGATGAATCCCTCGCCGCACGGCAGGTTCCCGAAGGCGCGGTCACCGGTGAGGTCGCCGTCGTCCGCGATCCCCTCGCGGCCGGTCAGGTCGAGCCGGAAGTCCGAGCCCAGCGGGCAGGTCAGGTGCGCGTCGTCGGCGGCGGTGAGCAGCTCGGCGAGCGCGCGCGACCGGCGGCCCACAGCTTCGAAGTCGCACGCCATCAGCCGCGCCAGCATGTCGGCGGTGACGCCCGGCAGCGTCGCGCCGCGGGCGCCGCTCTCCGACGCCGCCTTGCGGGCGCGGGTGTGCGAGAGCGACCTGCTCGTCGGGGCGATGAAGACGTCGGCCGCGGCCAGCGCCCCCGCCACCGCGGCGGGCGGCTCATTGCCGTCGGCCTCACGGGCGTCCATCACGCACAGGACGGCGTCGGCGCCGGCGGCCGATGCTCGGTCGCGCAGCGCCTCGCCGATCTCGCGCGTACCGGCGTCGACGACCACGACGACGTCCTCGTCCGGACGCACGCCGAGGCAGCGATCGATCACGGTGTCCACGGCAGGGGTGAGGTCGGCCATGGACCCAGGGATATCAGGCCGCGCCGTCCTCCGGGGGCCGTTCGTCGCTCCGGCGGCCGTTGCGGTTCCGCACCCCGCCGATCGTGTCGCGCGCGAGGTCGAGCGCCGGGCCGGCCTGCCCGATGACCTGGTTCATCAGCTCGCCGACGCCCTGCGCGCCGTTGAGGATCGTCAGGTTGTCGACCTTGGAGAACGCCTCGGCGGCGGCCCGGACGATCTCCGGCATCTTCTCGGCGAGCTGCTGGGCGATGACCGCCTCGGACTCCTGCTCGAGCGCCGCGGCGCGCTTGGCGATCGAATCGGCCTCCGCGAAGCCGCGGGCGCGGACCGCGGCGCCCTCGGCCTCGCCCTTGGCCTGCGTGGCGGATGCCTCGGCCTCCCCCACCTCGCGCGTCTGCTTGGCGAGTGCGGCGGCGGCGAGCTCGACGCGCTTGGCGTCGGCCGCCGCGGCGAGCTCGACGCGCCGCGCGTCGGCCTCGGCGGACAGCTCGGTCTCGCGCTTGGCCGCCTCGGCGAGCGCGATCCGCGCCTCGCGCTGGCCCTCGGCCTCGACCCGCTGGCGGTAGGCCTCGGCGTCGGCGGGCTTCTTGACCGTCGACTCCAGGCGCTTCTCCTCGCGCTGGGCGACGAGGTCGGCGACGGCGGTCTCCTGCACGACGACCTGCTTGCGCGCCTCGGCGTCGGCGAGCGGCCCGGACTGCGCGGAGATCGCCGACGCCCGGTCGCGCTCGGCCTGGTACTCGGCGAGCTTGATCGCGGTGTCGCGCTCGGCGGCGGCCTTCAGCGCCTCGGCCTCCTGCTCGCGCTCGGTCGCCTCGCGGTCGGCGGCGGCCTGGGCGATCCGCGCCTGCATCTTGACCTCGGCCGCCCGCGGCTCGCCGAGCGCCTTGATGTAGCCGGTCGGGTCGACGATCTCCTGGATCTGCAGCGAGTCGACCAGCAGGCCGAGCTTCTGCATCTCGTCGGCGGAGGCGTCGCGGGTCTGCTGCGCGAGCTCGTTGCGGTTGGCGATCAGGTCCTCGACCGACAGCCCGCCGATGATCGAGCGCAGGTGGCCGTGGAAGACCTCGCGGACGAGGTCGTGCATCTGCGACGACGTCCCGCGCTCGGCGGCCTGGTCGTGCAGGAAGCGGGTCGCCGCGTTCGTGATCGAGTGCTCGTCGTCGCCGACCTTGAAGATGGCCACCCCGCGCACGCCGACCGGGATCTTCTGCGAGTCGACGCCCTCGACGTCGAGGATCGCCTTGTCGGCCTTCATCGAGAGGTACTGCGCCTTCTGCAGCACGGGGATCACCAGCGCCCCGCCGCCCGTGATGATCTTGTAGGTCCGCCCGCCAGAGCCAGCCTGCGCCTTCACGCCCGCGCCGGTGATGATCAGCGCCTGATCGGCCGCCGGGACGCGGTACAGCGTCTTGAAGAGGATCGCCAGCAGGACGACCCCGACGAGGACCGCGGCGGCGATGATGATCGGAGTGCTGAGGGTCATGCGGGCTCCTCGATTGGCGCGTTGGAGTCACCGTACAGGCGCGTGACGAGCACCGTGCGAGGTCCGATTTTCTCGACCACCACGACCTCCTCCCCGGGGGCTATGGAACCGCCGTCGGCGTCGCGCGCGAGGTAGGCCTCGACACCCCCGCGCACGTCGACCAGCACCTCGCCCGTCCGGCCGGGGCGGATCGCGCCGGCGCGACTGATCCGGCCCGTGCAGCCGATCGGAGGTTCGTGCTGTGACATCCGGTCGGCAACCCTAATTACGCGGGAGCCATACGGGTTAGCGGGGGTGGGTCCGCTCCCGGCCGAAAGGGCCCGCATGATCCTCCGCATCGACCGGCACGCCACCCAGCTGCCGCCGCCCTCTGATCCCGATCCCAAGGGCGCCGCCGCCGTCCAGGAGCTCATGGGCGGCCGCTTCGGCGAGATGTCGACCTTCCTGAACTACACGTTCCAGTCGTTCAACTTCCGCGGCCGCCAGAGCGCCCGGCCGTTCTACGACCTCGTCGCCAACATCGCCGCCGAGGAGTTCGGCCACATCGAGCTCGTCTCCGCCACGATCAACACGATGCTCACCGGCTCGCCTCTGGACGAGGCCGCGGCGGCAGGCAACCCCCAGCACTTCATCGCCGGCGGCAAGGCCGCCCTCCCCCAGGACTCCAACGGCAAGCCGTGGAACGGCGACTACGTCTTCTCCTCCGGCGACCTCGTCGAGGACCTCACCCACAACTTCTTCCTCGAGACCGGCGCGCGGCAGAACAAGCTCAAGGTCTACGAGATGGTCGACCACCCCGCGGCCCGCGCGCTGACCGGGTACCTGCTCGTACGCGGCGGCGTCCACCAGGTTGCCTACGCGAGGGCGCTCGAGAACCTCACCGGCGCGAACCTGATGAAGCTGTTCCCGTCGCCGCGGATCCCGACGGAGAAGATCCCCGAGTGCCAGCCGCACATCGAGCAAGGGCTGCACACCAAGCTCTACCGCTTCTCCCCGAGCGACTACCTCGAGCTCCGCGCGGTCTTCAACGGCCAGCACCCGGAGACCGGCGAGGCGCTCGAGGTCGTCGACGAGGCGCCCGAGGGCGTCCCGCCGATGGACCTCCCGCCCCAGCCCGACGTCTTCGCCCCCGACTACGCGCCCGAGGAGATCGCCGCGATCGCGTTGCGCCTCCGGCAGGCGGCCGGTCTGCCCGACGAGCCGACCGGCGTCGTCGCTTCGTCGAACGGCGACGGCCTGGTGGGGAAGGTGGTCGACAAGGTCACGCCGTAGGGCCCCGCGCGACTTGACCCGCGACCGGCGGCGGGCATAGGTTCGAGGCATGACGGCGATCGAGCCGGATGCGTTCGACGCCTTCGAAGCCGCCGGCTGGGAGGACCGCGCATCCGGCTATCACCGGTTCCTCGGCTCCATCACCGGCCGGCTGGTCGAGCCGCTCCTCGATGCCGCGCGCGTCACGGCGGGCACGCGGGTGCTCGACATCGCGACCGGTCCCGGCTATGTCGCGGCCCAGGCGGCCGAACGAGGAGCGTCCGTCGTCGGCGTGGATCGCGCCGGTTCGATGGTCGCCCTCGCTCGTGAGTTCCATCCCGGGCTCGAGTTCCGCGAGGCGGAGGCGCAGTCGCTTCCCTTCGAGGACGCATCGTTCGACGCCGTCCTTGGCAACTTCGTGATCCTCCACCTCGGACGCCCCGAGCAGGCGGCAGCCGAGTTCGCGAGGGTCCTGGCACCCGGCGGCCGGCTCGCACTGACCGCCTGGGACGTCCCCGATCGCGCCCGCTTCATCGGCGTCTTCCTCGACGCCGTGGCGGAGGCGGGAGCGACGCCGCCGGACGACATCCCGATGGGCCCCGACTTCTTCCGCTTCTCGGTCGACGAGGAGTTCGACGGGCTGTTCCGAGAGCTCGGCCTCGACGATCGCGAGGTCAGCACGATCGCCTTCACCCACCGCGTCTCGACGGCGGACGAGCTCTGGGACGGACTCCTCGCCGGGGCGGTGCGCACCTCCGCGCTGATCTTCGGGCAGTCGGAGCAGACGCAACGACGGATCCGCGAAGCGTTCGATCGGCGCGTCGACGAGTTTCGAGTTGCGGGAGCTCTCGAGCTGCCCGTCTCCGCCAAGCTCGCCAGCGGGCGCAAACCGGGTTGAGCGCCCCGTACGGGGTCTCGGCCGCATCTCCGACCTGAGCTAGGATCCCCGGCCCCCGCCGGAGTAGCTCAGTCGGTTAGAGCAGCGGAATCATAATCCGCGTGTCGGGGGTTCGAGTCCCTCCTCCGGCATCACATAAACCCTGCAAACGCGGGGTTTCTTACGTTTGTGTCCGTCCGGCCGGGATGGGATTGTGTACTGCATGGCGGGCAAGCCCTCGGAACGGTTCGTGTGGGCGGTGGACATTCTGGCGCTCGACCCAGCCGATCGTGTGCTGGAGGTCGGCTGTGGACACGGGGTGGCCGTATCGCTGGTCTGCGAGCGGCTGACCAGCGGACGGATCACCGCGATCGATCGCTCGGAGAAGATGATTGAGATGGCCGCGCGTCGGAATCGCGAGCACGTCGCGGGAGGAAGGGCGGTGCTCAAGACGGCCGCGCTCGAGAAAGCCGACTTCGTGGACGAGCGATTCGACAAGGTCTTCGCCTTCAACGTCGCGCCCTTCTGGCTTCAGCCGAAGGAGGCGCTGGGGATCGTCCGGCGCCATCTCGCCCCCGATGGAGCGGTCTATCTCTTCTGGGATGCTCGCCACACGCAGCCCGGCCGAGCTCGCGACCTGGCGGACCGGCTGAGCGGGAGGATCCGGCTGGCCGAGTTCTCCGTGAACCAAGTGCTGGTCAAGGACCTGCGCCCGGTTCCCGCAGTTTGCGTGATCGGGCGGCCCCAGCTACTTCCCCCGGATAAACGGCACTGGTGAGGGGCCGGAATGAGAACGGCCGCGCCCTTGGAAAGCGCGGCCGTCTCGGTGGGTGTCGGCGCCCGGGCGGGTGAGGTCCGGGCTCGGGGAATGCTGTCAGGCGGTCCGGATGGCGAGCGTGTCGAGGTTGTAGGTGAGGATGCCCCAGCTGGTCCAGGTCTGCTGGCCGTCATGGCCTTTGAGGCGGGACCGGCGCAGGCCGTAGCCGCGCTTGAGGTGACTGATGCGGCCCTCGATGCCGGTGCGGTAGCGGGCCTGGCGCTTGCGGGTGCGTCGCGAGCCGGGCTCGTGGCGGCCGGAGATGAACACGCTCGTCTGATCGGGGACGCTGTCGCGGGTCCGGCCGGCCTGAAAGCCGCCATCGCAGACCAGCTCGCGTGGGGTGATGCCGAGACGGCCGAGCTCGGTGATCGTGTCGGGCAGCAGGGTGGTCTCGGCCGGGTTGCCGGGCCGGGTCGCGGCGGGCAGGACGAACCCGCGCGCGCCGCGACGGGTGTGCTCGGTCACTTCGGCGATCTGCGCGACGTAGCCGAACTCGGTCGGCTTGGCGAGCTTGCCCTTGCGGATCGGCCGGGCGTCCGGATCGGAGATCGACACCAGCCGGTCGGTGATCTTCAGCCCCCGCGCGCGACGACTGATCTGCTCGGCGACCTTCTCGCAGCGCTCGGCGAGCTGCTCGAGCTTGGCCGCCGCGCGCAGCTTGGCCCGCGCGCCGCGGCCCCCGGGCCGCCCGGCGCGCCCGCGCGATCGCCCAGCAGAAGCCGGTGAGCGCGCGGGCGGCGGCGACGGCGATGATCGTGCGGCGCTTGGCGCGTTGCTCGAGCCGCGCCCAGGTGCGGTACAGGCGCTGCTGCGCGCTCCAGGCGATCGCGACCGCCTCGGCGGGCTGACCGGTCTGGCGGGCGGTCAGGGCCTTGCCGATCGCGGGTCGGTTGCGGTAGTGCCAGCCGGCCTCGATGAGCAGGCGGCGGGCGTGGCCGGAGCCGGTCTTGGTGATCGCGCCCAGCCGGCGCTGTCGACCGGTCGTGGATTCGCTGGGGACCAGCCCGACGTAGCTCCGGCATTCGGGCTCGACGGCACGCAGCGCAGCGAGTGGCGTGCGGCGCGCCTCGCGCCGGTCGCCGCCGGGCTGAGGCCTGCCGAGTTCGCCGAGGATGCGTTGCGGTCCGTGGCCGGTCCGGGGTGCTCGGCGGAGGTGATCTCCACACAGCGGCGGGCGATGGAACGCGCATCGGCGGCCGGATTTCGGATCGCCGTCGATTGTGTCGCCGCACACGACCTTCGGCATCGCCTCGGCGGCATCCGCGCACGAACGCTGGTGATCGTGGGCGCGGAAGACCGCGAGACGCCCGTGGCGTACGCTCGGGCGCTGGCCGCCGCGATCCCGTCCGGGCGGCTCGAGTTCGTGCCCGGCGCGGGTCACCTGGTCGCCGCCGAGGCGCCCGCTGCGGTGAATCGGCTCCTGGTCGCCCATCTCGAGGCGACCGCGTGACGGAGTGGCGCTGGCTCGAGCCGTTCGCCGCCCACTTTCGTGGCTGTGGGCTCAGGCCCGGTGAGCAGGTCGCGGTCTTGAGCGAGTCGGCGAGCCGGCCCGCGATCATCGACAGCGCACGCCTGGCGAGCCAGATGCTCGGCGGTCAGGTGCTCAGCTGCGACCGGCTCGCGATCGCGCTCGACCTGGTGCGCGCGGGCGTCGGCCACGCGATTCTCCCCGTCTCGGCGTCTCACTCGACGAGCCCGGCGTCCGCGTCGTCGAGCTCGCCGAGCAGCTGCCCGCCCGCTCGATCTCACTGATCTGGCTCAACGCACGCCGCTTCCCGCACGAGTTCGCGCAGACTGTCGCCCTCACCCGCACGGCCGACCAGCAGCACACCATCGATGAAGCGCTCCAAGCCGCGGCATGACCCAGGGCCACGCTCGAACGGCGGATCGATGGAGAACTACAGACGAAGCCGCACTCGGCCGAAAACAATGGCTGAGGTGCAGACCAGCAGGCCCCCATCCTCGACCGACCCCGCCACAACGTGAGCGCCGACCGCGCGCGCCTCCTGCGCCTCCTGCGTCGCGGAGGGCTGCTGTGGTGGGCGATCGTGCTGGCGGTTGCCACCATCAGCGTCGGCGCCGCCTACGCGGCCTTCTCAGCCAGGACGCAGAACACCGGCAACCAGATCACGTCGGGCACGGTCGCGCTGTCGGACAACGACAGCGGCACGGCCATGCTGTCGCTGTCCAACGCCGCCCTCGGCGCGACCGACACGAGTTGCATCCGGACGACGTTCGGCGGCACGCTCGCGTCGAGTGTCCGCCACCACGCCGCCGTCGCGGGCACGCTGGCGCCGTACCTCACGCTGAAGGTCACCCGCGGCTCGGGCGCCGGGACGTTCGACAGCTGCACCGGATTCACCGCCGACACGACGAACTACACCGGCGCGGGTGCGGGCGTGATCTACGACGGCAACCTCTCGAGCTACCCCACGTCATACGCAGCGGCGATCGTCGACCCGACCGACAACGGCTCGGGCAGCTACGCCGGGACGATCAGCGCCGTGCCGAGCCTCGTCAACTACTGGCGCCTCGGCGACACCTCGCCGAGCACCACGGCGGTTGACATCGAGAGCGCCAACAACGGCACCTACACCAACGGTCCGACGCTCGGGGTGGCGGGGGCTCCGGGCGGCGGCTCGGACACCGCCGTCCAGTTCGACGGGGTCAACGACTACGTGACCGCCACGCGGCAGATCGCCGACGACTTCTCCATCGAGTTCTGGTTCAAGTCGACGCAGGGCCTCGGCACCGACCCTCGCTGGTCGCAGGGCGCCGGCATGGTCGACGGGAACGTGTCGGGGACGAACAACGACTTCGGGGTCTCGCTGCGCTCCGACGGCCGGGTCGTCGCCGGCGTCGGCGGCAGCTCCGACGTGTCGATCGTCTCGACCAACGGCGGCTACGACGACGGTGGCTGGCACCACGTCGTGTTCACGCGCGAGAAGGCGACGCGGGCGCTGAACCTCTACGTCGACGGCTCGAGCGCCGCCACCGGCACCGGCAGCACCACGGCGAGTCTGACCAGCCCAGCGAACCTCAACTTCGGCAGGCTGGCGAGCGCGGCGAACTACTTCGCGGGCACGCTCGACGAGGTCGCGACCTACAACACGGTGCTGAGCGGGCCGACGGTCGCCGCTCACGCCAGCGCGACCAGCACGACGCCGGAGACCTGGACCACCGGCGAGACCCACGACTACAAGTTCCAGATCACGTTGCAGAACAACGTCGCCGCGAAAGGGAAGTCGGCGACGGCGACCTTCACCTTCCAGGCGGCCAGCCAATGAGGGTGTGGCGCCGCATCCTGCTCCTCGGGGCCATCATCGCGGCCGCGGTCGTGCTCGGCATGGCCGTCGGAGCGAGCCTGGCCGCGTTCTCCGCCACGACGTCGAACGGCGCCAACTCCTTCTCGGCGGCTCCCTGACCCCGCGACTTGACAGACCGGGGCCGCGCGCCTAGCGTTCGGCAAACGCTTTCCGATACTCGGTAAATCTGGCAGGGGGTACTCGAGATGACGAAACCGCGAGGGTCTCGGCGGAGGATCATCGCTGTCGTGGTGGCATGTCTGTGCGCGGCGCCGGCGGTCGCCCACGCCCAGGCGCCCATCACCGATCCGATCCCGGTCGATCCCATCGTCTCCGGCGTCGGGCTCACCCTGGAGGAGTTCGCCTCGTTCCCCAAGACGGAGCCCACGCCGCCGCCGACCGACCCCCGGTTGATGCGGCACGCCCGGATCAACTACCTGGGCCAGGTGCCCGACTCCTCGGGCCGGCTCTACGTCCCCGATCTCAACGGCAAGCTCTACCTCCTCCGCGGCGGCACGCCGCGGGAGTACCTCGACATCGGGGCCACGTTCGCGCCGGACTTCTTCTCCGGCGCGGGGCTCGGGTCGGGGTCCGGCTTCGTCGCGTTCGACCCCGAGTTCGCGCGCAACGGGCGCTTCTACACCGTGCACACGGAGTCGGGTGAAGGGATCACCACCAAGACGCCCGACCTGCCGGCCCAGCCGAACACGCAGTTCCACGGCGTGATCACCGAGTGGACCGCCGCCGACCCCGCCGCGGACGCCTTCAGCGGCACCCGCAAGGAGATCCTGCGCCTCGGGTTCGCCGGGCGAATCCACGGCATCCAGCAGATCGACTTCAACCCGACCGCCCGCCGCGGCGATCGCGACTACGGCCTGCTGTACGTCGCCGCCGGTGACGGCGGGCAGGGCGTCGCCACCGACGACCCGCAGAACCTGGGCATCCCGCAGGGCAAGATCCTCCGGATCGATCCGCGCGGGACCAACAGCGCGAGCGGCCGGTACGGCGTGCCCGCGAGCAACCCGTTCGTCGGCAACCCGGGCGCGCTCGGCGAGATCTACGCCTACGGGATGCGCGACCCGCACCGCTTCAGCTGGGACTCGGGCGATCGCCACCGGATGCTCCTCGGGCACATCGGCGAGCATGAGATCGAGGCGGTCTACGACGTGCGCGCCGGCGACAACCTCGGCTGGAGCGAGCGCGAGGGCCCGTTCGTGTTCAACCGGGAGGACCGCTGCAACCTGTACCCGCTGCCCGCCGACGACGCGAAGTACGGCTTCAACTATCCCGTGGCGGCGTTCGACCACGACCCGCCGCCGGACCTCCCGTGCACGGCCGACAGCGGGCACGCGATCGGGGGCGGCTTCGTCTACCGCGGCCGTGACGTCCCGTGGCTGCGCGGCAAGTACGTCTTCACCGATCTCGTCGACGGCCGGATCTTCTACACCGAGGCCGACCGGATGCGCCGCGGGCGGCCGATGGCCCCCGTGCACCAGCTGATGGTCTATGACGCGACCGGCCGTCGCACCACGATGCAGGAACTGGTGGGCGACCCGCGGGTCGACCTGCGGTTCGGTGCCGACGCGCGTGGCGAGCTCTACGTCCTGGCGAAGGCGAACGGCAAGGTCTGGAGGGTCACCGGCACCAAGCCGTTCGCGGCGTGCCGGGAGGTCGACGCGCGCGTGATCCACCCGACGCGGGCCCGTGACTGGGCCCCGATCACCCCGTCGAAGTGGCGGTTCGAAGACCGCGAGGTCGTGCTCGCGGAGGCGGGGGTCGCACGCCCCGGCCCGCGGCGGCCGTTCGAGTACGCGGTGCTGACCAAGGGCCCGGCGTTCCGGTCGTCGACGATCGAGGGAGAGGTCCGGCTCGACACCCCGGTCGAGGTCTCCAACCGGGACGTGATCATCGTCTTCGGCCACCGGTCCGACACCGAGTTCTATTACGCCCACCTCTCGTCGGACAACACGATCTACCCGCACAACGGCATCTTCGTGGTCAACAACGCCGACCGGCTGCGGATCGACGACCAGTGGAAGCCGGCCAACTCGATCGGTGCGGCCCCGGCCATCACCGATGCCGACTGGCACCGCGTCCGCGTCACGCATTGCGCGGACTCCGGCGAGATCGCCGTCTACGTCGACGGATCGCGGACGCCGCTGATGACCGCGGTCGACCGGACGTTCGACTCCGGGCGGGTCGGCTTCGGCTCCTTCGACAACATCGGCCGGCTCCGCAAGCTGACCGTCCACGGCGTGGCCGCCGACCACGAGTGATGGAGGACATCGTGAGAGCACGCAATCCGAGCCTCGCCCTGCTGCTGGTCGCGGCGTCGCTTCTCGTTTCGCCCGCAGCGCAGGCCCGCAAGCCCGCGCCTGAGCGTGGCGCGGACGATCGCCCCGCCGCCCGCTGGCGACCGGCCGTCTTCCCGACCCTGTGGCGCAACCTCGTGGTCCATTACGACTTCGAGCATCCGGTGCGCCGGAACCCGGCGCAGGAGCGCGACCGGGGTCGCTCGCACACCCGGCTGGACCTCGTGAACGGCGGCGCCGCCATGCGCGTCGCCGATGGAGCGCACCCGCGCAGCCGGCACTCGCTGCAGACACGGCAGATCACCCCGGAGGCGAGCAGCAACGACGACTGGAAGGCGGGGACCTACTCCGCGACCGGCGTCAGCAGCCTGCGCGCCTTCAACGGCGCCCGCGGCGCCACGATCATGGGCTGGTTCAAGCAGACCGGCACGAACCCGACCCTCAACACGACCACGCCCGACCCCGGCGACCGGTACGGCGCGATCGGGCTGGCCGGCATCCTCAGCGGCGACTCCGACGGCCACGGCGTCCGCGCGCTGCTCGAGGTGATCGACGTGTCCGGCCAGCTGCGGGTGGTCGCGCTGGGCCGCAGGATCGACGGCGCCAGCTCGCAGACGTTCGCGGCGAACGAGGACTGGCAGTCCGTGCTCCCGCCCGGGGAGTGGGTGTTCCTGGCGGCGACGTTCGACTTCGACACCGGGGCGATGCGGCTCTACAAGAACGGACGGCCGCTGGAGGGCTTCTACACGCTGCCGGGCGATCCCTGGGGGCTGGACGGCGACCCCGAGCCGGATCTCGCCTCCCCGACCGATCCCGCGGGCATCAAGCTCGGCGGCAGCTTCCCGCAGAACACGCAGGAGCGCAACGCGTGCGACTGCCGGATGGACAGCCTGATGTTCCTCGATCGGGTGGTCTCGCCGGTGGAGATCCGGCTGCAGTACCGACTCGTGTCCTGAGTATCTCGCGGTCTGCTGGCGGAGGGTTCAGAGGTGGCGGCCGGGCGCTCTGACTGAGCGACACCCGTCGACGCACGACTGACGGCTTGCGATCCCGGGCTGCGTTACTGGAGTGGCCTGGGTGACGGTGGAGGTACAAAGTGTTCGGTACAGAATGTTTCCGCCGCACCGCACACTTCCCGATTTGTTCGGTACAGTTCGATCATCGCTGAGCCGCACAAAATTGCCAGGGCGCGTCGCGGCCGCCCCTCCCGCGCCGACGTCTACGAGCGGCTCCAGGTCCAGATCGGAGAGCTGCGCGAGCGTCTCGGCGGTCTTCCCTCGCCGATCGAGGCGCAGGACATCTGGCGCGGTATCTGGCTCGAAGAGGCCCACCATTCGACCGCCATCGAAGGGAACACCCTCGTCCTGAAGCAGGTCGAGCTCCTGCTCGCCGAAGGGCGCGCGGTCGGCAACAAGGAACTGAGCGAGTACCTGGAGGTCCGTGGCTACGGAACTGCAGCCGACTGGGTCTACGGGCGTGCGATCGAGCCGGGCACGTGGTCCGACGGCGGCTTGATCACCCTCGCCGAGGTCCGCCACGTCCACAGCCTCGCGATGACGCCGGTGTGGGATGTCGCACCGCATCCGCAAACGACCGACCGGGAGGGGCCCGGTTCGTTCCGCGAGCACGACATCGCGCCTTTCCCAGGCGGCATGCAGCCACCACCCTGGCCGGAGGTGCCCGCGCTCATGCGCGATTGGGTGAACGATGCACGGAAGCTGCGCAAGATCGTCGACACGACCCTGGTCGAGCAGCTGGCGGATCTGCATGCGCGCTTCGAGCAGATCCATCCATTCCTCGACGGCAACGGCCGCGCCGGCCGCTTGGTCCTCAACCTCGTGCTCGTTCGCCTCGGCTACCCACCCGCGATCATCTACAAGGGCGACCGCACTCGATACCTCGCCGCCCTCCGCCGTGCCGACGTCGGCGATCCCGGCCCGCTCGGCGAGTTCCTCGCACGCGCCGTGCTCGACAACCTCTACAAGTTCGTCGTGCCGGCCGTCGCCGGACCTGCGCGTCTCGTGCCCCTGCCCGCGCTCGCAACCGCGGAACTGTCCGCGAACGCGCTTCGCGTCGCGGCTACCCGCGGCCGACTGAAGGCTGCGAAGGCAGCCGACGGAACCTGGCGCAGCTCTCGCGCGTGGGTCGACGAGTACCAGGCGACCCGCTATAAGCGCGGCTGAGTCGGCGGCTCAGTCCTACCGGACCACCCCATGTGCAGCGACACCCAGAGTCGCGACGGCCTCGGCGAGCTGCGCGTCGGTCACGTACGGCGCCGGGCCCAGCCGCAGGTAGCGACCGCGGCTGTCGCACATGACGCCGCGGTCCTGGAGGGCCTCCTGCAGCCGCGCCGCGAACGGCGTGCTGACCGCGAGGAACCCGCCGAACCCCTCCAGCGGCGTGTCGCGGTCGCGGGTGACGACGTCCTCCGGGAGATCCAGTCCGTCGAAGTGCTCGTGCAGGAATGCCAGCTGGCGCTGGTAGCTGGCGCGCAGCGCCTGCGGCTCGAGACCGCGGTCGGCGAAGAACCGCATGACGCGGGCGGCGCGGTAGTGGCTCGTCGGGTCGTAGGTGGCGCCGGCGAAGCGCGCGGCGCCGCGGCCGTACGCGACGCGGTCCGGATCGTGCTCCTCGGCGAGCGCCGCGAACTCGGCGTACCAGCCGGTGATCGCCGGGCGCAGCTCGTCGGCGTGGGCGGGCAGCCGCAGGAAGCAGTTGCCCTCGCCGAGCTGGAGGTACTTGTAGCCACCGCCGACCACCCAGGCGTTCTCGAGTCCCTGCCGGTGCAGCGGGAACGGCATCGCGCCCAGCGCGTGGTAGGCGTCGACTAGCAGCTCCGCGCCGCAGGCCGCGCACCGCTCGGCCAGGCCGGCCAGCCCCGGCACCACGTGCGCGGTCTCGAAGAGCACCGCCGAGACCAGTACCGCCGCCGTCCGCTCGTCGGCCGCGGCGGCCAGGCGCTCGGCCAGCGTGCCCGCCGGCAATGCCGGCACCCGCTCGACATCGAGCCCCGACTCGCGCAGCCGCGCGAGCTGGCGGCGCAGGGTGTGGAACTCGCCGTCGGTCGTGACCAGGCGCGGCCGGGTACGCAGGTCCAGCGCCGACAGGAACCGCAGCACGAGCTCGTGGGTGTTGCCGGCCAGCGCCAGCTCGGCGCCCGGGTCGTCGAGCCAGGCGCGGAAGCCGGCCCGCACCTCGTCGGCCTTCTCGAACGCGCGCCCCCACTTGTCGTCCACCAGCCGCGCGGCATCCTCGAGCGCCTCGACCTGGCCCTCGATCGCAACGTCCGGCCACGCCTGGTGCGAGTGGCCCGACAGCAGCAGGCGCTCGCCGACGCCGAACCGCGAGTACGCCGGGGCGAGCTCGTCGGGCGCGATCACATCCGGGTCCGGATCGCCCACAGGTCCGGGAACACCGGCTGGGAGAGCGTCGAGCGCAGGTACGCGGCGCCCGGTGAGCCACCGGTGCCCATCTTCGCGCCGATCGTGCGCTCGACCATCTTGACGTGGCGGTAGCGCCACTCCTGAAGGCCCTCGTCGATGTCAACCAGCGACTCGCAGATGTGGGCCGGGTCGGACTCGGCGGCGTAGACCGCGAGCAGCACGTCCTGAACCTCCTCCGACGGCTCCAGGGGTTGGGTCACGTCGCGGGCCAGTGCGGGCGCAGGAACGGGATATCCGGACCGGTCGAGATACCGCAGGAAGGAGTCGAACACCGATCGGCGCGCCATCGCCGCCTCCAGGCGCCGCCGCTGCTCGCCGTCCTCGGGGTAGTGGCTGAGCACTCGGCGGTCGCGGCGCCCGAGCACGGCCTCGACCTCGCGGAACTGCGCCGACTGAAAGCCGCTGGCGGACTCCAGCCGGTCGCGGAAGCCGGCGAACTGGCGCGGTGTCATCGTCTCGAGCACGTCGATCTGGGCGACGATCGTCTTGAGGATCGCGCGCACCCGGCCCTGCGTGTGCAGCGCGTGGGGCCCGTCGCCGTCCTCGAAGCGCCGCTGCAAGGCGGCGAACTCGTGCAGCAGCTGCTTGAACCACAGCTCGTAGACCTGGTGGATGACGATGAACAGCACCTCGTCGTGCTCCTCGGAGCGCGGGCGCTGGGCGCCGAGCACCTCGTCGAGCGCCAGGTAGGACGAGTAGTGGACGGACTGCTGCGTGTCGGTCATGCGGCCTCCCGCCGGAATGCGTGCATCAGTCGTGTCCAGCGTAATGTCTCCGCGACCACGATGAAGATCGGCGTCGGACTCCCCAACACCGTCCCGGGCGGGACCGGTGAGCTGCTCCTTGAGTGGGCGCGCCGCGCGGACGGCGGACCGTTCTCGAGCGTCGCGGTCCTCGACCGCGTCGTCTACGACAGCTGCGAGCCGTTCGTCGCGCTGGCGGGAGCGGCGGGGGTGACCAGCCGCGTCCGGCTGGCGACGATGATCGCCATCGGCCCGCTGCGGGCCACGGCTCTGCTGGCCAAGCAGGCGGCGTCGGTCCACGCGCTGTCCGGCGGGCGGGTGACGCTCGGGCTGGCGGTGGGCGCCCGCCACGACGACTACGACGCCGTCGGCGTCGAGCACCGCGGCCGCGGCGCGCGGCTGTCCGAGCAGCTCGCCCACCTGCGCAGCCAGGGCGACCCGACCATGGAGGTGCTGGTCGGCGGCGGCAGCGGCCAGGCGTTCGCGCGCATGGCCCGCTACGCCGACGGCTACGCCCACGGCGGCGGTCCACCGCGCGCGTTCGCCGGCGCCGCCGCGCGGGCGCGGGCCGCGTGGGACGACCTCGGCCGGCCCGGCCGTCCGCGGCTGTGGGGCCAGGGCTACTTCGCCCTCGGCGACGCCGATCGCGGCGCCGCCTACCTGCGCGACTACTACGCGTTCACCGGGCCATTCGCGGAGAAGATCGCCGCCGGCAACCTCGTCTCGGCGCGAGCGGTCAAGGACTTCATCCGCGGCTACGAGGAGGCGGGCTGCGACGAGCTCGTGCTCCTCCCCACGGTGGCCGACCTCGACGACCTCGACCGGCTGGCGGAGGCCGTCGCGCGATGAGGATCTCGATCCTCGGCGCCGGGCCCGCCGGCCTGTATCTGGCGATCCTGATGAAGCGGGCCGACCCGGCGCACGAGATCGAGGTGGTCGAGCGCAACGCGCCGGACGCCACGTTCGGCTGGGGCGTGGTGTTCAGCGAGGAGACCCTGGGCGCGCTGCGCGACGCGGACCACCCCACCTACACGCAGATCACCGACACGCTGGCGCGCTGGGAGACCCTCGACGTCCGCTACCGCGGCCGGCTGCTGCGCTCGCGGGGGCATCGCTTCTCGGCGATCGCGCGCAAGCTGCTGCTCGAACTGCTCCAGCGCCGCTGCCGCGAGCTGGGCGTGGAGCTGCGCTTCGGGGTGGAGGTGGAGGATCCCGAAACGCTCGACGCCGACCTCGTCGTCGGCGCCGACGGCGTCAACAGCGTGGTGCGCCGCTCGCGCGCCGAGGCGTTCGGCGCGAAGGTCGCCCCCGAGGGCTGCAAGTTCATCTGGTTCGGGACCGACCTCGTGTTCGACGCCTTCACGTTCATCTTCCGCGACACCGATCACGGGCTCTTCCAGGTCCACGCCTATCCGTTCGACGAGCACCTGAGCACGTTCATCGTCGAGTGCCCGGAGGCGGTGTGGCGGCGCGCCGGCCTGCACGAGGCCGATGAGGCCGAGAGCATCGCGTTCTGCGAGGAGCTCTTCGCGCCCGAGCTCGCCGGGCACCGGCTGCTGTCCAACCGCTCGCTGTGGCTGAGCTTCCAGAAGGTCCGCAACCGGACCTGGCACGACGGCCGGTACGTGCTGCTGGGCGACGCGGCGCACACCGCGCACTTCACGATCGGCTCCGGGACGAAGCTGGCGATGGAGGACGCGGTCGCGCTGGCGCAGGCGTTCGTGCGCCACGGCGACGACGTCGAGGCGGCGCTGGTGGACTACGAGCTCGAGCGGGTGCCGGTCGTCGAGCGCTTCCAGGACGCGGCGTCGGACAGCGCGGCGTACTTCGAGCGCGTGGGGCGCACCACGCACCTGGAGCCCATGCAGTTCGCGTTCAACCTGATCACGCGCAGCGGGCGCATCAGCCACACGAACCTGCAGCAGCGCGACGCGGGCTTCGTGCGCGTCCTGGACGCGTGGTTCGCGGGTGACGCGCGCGGCGTGGCGCCGCCGCCGATGTTCGTGCCGCTGCGGCTGGGTGAGGTCACGCTGGCGAACCGGATCGTCAGCCGCACCGGCGCCACGGGCGGCGCGGGCCTCGTGCTGAGCGACTTCGTGGCGGTGAGCGCGGAGGGGCGCGTGTCGCCGCAGACGCCGGTGGTCGACGCGGCGCCGCTCGAGCGCTGGGTGGGCGAGGCACACGCGGCCGGCGCGGCGTTCGCGCTGGCGCTGGGCCACTCCGGCCGGCGCGGCGCGACACAGCCGCCTGCGTTCGGCGTCGACGTCCCGCTGCGCGACGGCGCCTGGCCGCTGCTGTCGGCGTCGGCGATCCCGTACGGGCCGTTCGGCGCGATGCCGCGGGAGGCGGATGCCGAGGACCTCGCACGCGTGCGCGGGGAGTTCGCCGCCGGCGCGGCCCGGGCGGCCGAAGCCGGCGTCGACGTGGTGGA
Organism: uncultured Solirubrobacterales bacterium; assembly: GCA_963828075.1. GTDB lineage: Bacteria > Actinomycetota > Thermoleophilia > Solirubrobacterales > Solirubrobacteraceae > JACCYI01. The sequence goes on from CAWHDH010000007.1 coordinate 156,492, forward strand.
GCTGAACTTCGCCCACGGCTACCTCGTGGGCAGCTTCCTGTCGCCGCTGACGAATCATCGCGACGACGAGTACGGCTCGGATCGGCTGCGGTTCGCGCTCGAAGTCCTGGAGGCGGTCCGCGATGCCTGGCCGCAGGACCGCGTCCTGGCCGTGCGGCTGTCCGTCACCGACTGGGCGCGCCGCGGCCTTGCCGTCGACGACGGCATCGAGATCGCTCGCGCGCTGGCCGCCGCCGGCGCGCAGCTCGTCGAGGTCGCCGCCGGCCAGACCGTCCCCGGCGGCGACCCGCAGTACCGCCGCGGCTACCTCACCGCGCTCAGCGAGCGGGTGCGCACCGAGGCCCGCGTGCCGACGCTGGTCGGCGGCTGGCTGACCACGCCGGACCAGGTCAACACGGTCATCGCGGCGGGGCGCGCCGACCTCTGCCTCCTCGTGCTCGAGGAGACCGGCCTGGAGGATCAGCTCGAGCCGACGGACCCGCGCGAGGCGGTGGCGCTGCCGTGAACCTCGCCGAGCTGAGCTCACCGCGCCTCGGCGAGGTGCTGGAGCGCCCGCCGGTCGCGCTGCTGCCGGTCGGGGCGGTCGAGCCCCACGGGCCGCATGCGCCGCTCGGCACCGACATCCTGATCTCCGAGGGGATCTGCCGCCGGGCCGCCGAGGCGCTCGGCGCCGTCGTCCTCCCCACGCTGGCCTACGGCGTCACCCGCTACGGCGCCGGCTTCCCGGGCGCGGTGGGCGTGAGCGAGGCGACGCTGCGCGCGCTCGTGCTCGACGTCTGTGGAGCCGCGCTGGCCCAGGGCTTCCGCGCCGTCGTGATCGTCAACAGCCATTTCGAGCCCGAGCAGGTGGCGACGCTGCGGGCGGCGGCGGAGGAGGCGGGCGAGCGCGTCGTCCTGCTCGACCTCACGCGCCGCGCGAACGCCGCGCGCCTCACGCCGGAGTTCCAGGCTGGCTCGTGCCACGCCGGGCGCTACGAGACGTCGCTCGTGCTCGCCGATGCGCCCGCGCTGGTGGACACCGGGCGCATGGCGCAGCTCCCGGAAGTGCCGGTCGACATGCCCGCCGCGATCGCCGGTGGGCGCACCGACTTCGTGGCCATGGGTATGGACGACGCGTACTGCGGCGCGCCCGCCGCGGCGACGGCACGGGAGGGCGAGGCGACGTTCGCGACCCTCGTCGAGCTCGTCCGGGAGCTCGCGTGTTGAGCTACGACGACATCCCCCGCGAGTTCAACGTCGCCTCGTACTTCGTCGACCGCAACCTCGAGGAGGGCCGCGGCGACCGCACGGCGCTGACGACGGACATCCGGGACATCACCTACGCCGAGCTGGCGACGCTCGTGAACCGCGTCGGGAACGTGCTGCGCGACCTCGGCGTGCGCCAGGAGGAGCGGGTGCTGCTGGTGCTCGGCGACGGCGTCGAGTTCGTGGCCACGTGGTACGCGGCGCTGAAGATCGGCGCGGTGACCGCCGAGGCCTACACCTTCCTGCCGAGCAAGGACTACGCCTACTACCTGAACTACACGCGCGCCGGCGTCGTGGTCGTGGACGCCGCGACGCTCGACAAGGTGCGCGAGGCCGGCGGGCGGTGGGTGCGCCACCTGCTCGTCGTCGGCGTCGAGCAGGAGGCGCTGCGCCCCGGCGAGACCTCGTTCGACGCCGCCGTCGCGGAGGCTCCCGACGCCCTCGACGCCGCGCCGACCACGCGCGACGACGTCGCGATCTGGAAGTTCACGACCGGCAGCACCGGCGCGCCCAAGGCTGCGGTCCACCCACACCACAGCCCGCTGCTGAGCTTCGACTGGTACGCCCGCGGCGTGCTGGACATCCGCCCCGACGACGTCGTGCTGGCTGTCCCCAAGCTGTTCTTCGGCTATGCGCGCGACCTCGTCGCGCTCTATCCGTTCGGCGTGGGCGGCGCCGGCCTCGTGTTCGGAGAGCGCACGACGCCCGAGCGGATCTTCGCGCTGATCGCGCGCCACTCACCGACGATCCTGGCCAACGTCCCGACGATGGTCGCCCAGATGGTCTCCCAGCCGGAGCACGACCTCAGCTGCCTGCGGCTGGCGACGTCCGCCGGCGAGGCGCTGCCCGTGGAGCTCCACCGCCGCTGGACCGACGCGTTCGGCGTCGAGCTCATCGACGGGATCGGCTCCTCCGAGCTGTACCACATCTACATCTCCAACCGCCCGGGCCGCGGCCGGCCCGGCACCGTGGGCGAGCTCGTCCCCGGCTATCGGGCGCAGATCGCCGAGAGCGGCGAGCTGCTGGTCGAGGGCGACACCGCCGCGCTCGGGTACTTCAACGAGCACGCCAAGACCAAGCAGACCTTCGCCGGCGATCTCGTCCACACCGGCGACCTGTTCGAGCGTGACGAGAACGGCTTCTTCACCTACCGCGGCCGCGCGGACGACCTGCTCAAGGTGGGCGGCATCTGGGTCGCGCCGGCCGAGGTCGAGCACTGCCTCTTCGAGCATCCCCGCGTACGCGAGTGCGCGGTCGTGGGCCACGACCGCGAGGGCCTGGTGGTGCCGCGCGCGTACGTGGTGCTGCGCGACGGCGAGGGCTCCGCAGAACTGGCCGCCGAGCTCCAGAACCATGTCCGCTCCGGCCTCTCGCCGCACAAGTACCCCCGCGAGGTGCGCTTCCTCGAGGAGCTTCCGCGGACCGCCACCGGCAAGATCGACCGGCGGGCGCTGAGGACCGGCGCGTGAGCCGGCTCGTCGTGGTCACCGGCGGCGCCAGGGGCATCGGCCGCGCGATCGCGGAGCGCTTCGAGGCCGCGGGCGAGCGCGTGGTCGCCGCCGGCCGCGACGCCTGCGACGTGACCGACGAGGCGGCCGTCGCGGCGTTCTTCGCGGGCCTCGGGCCCGTCGACGTGCTGGTCAACAACGCGGGCGTGTCGGCGAGCGCGCCACTCGTGCGGACGACGCTCGACCAGTGGCGGGACCACCTCGACGTCAACGCCACCGGCGCCTTCCTGTGCACCCGCGCGGTGCTCGGCGCCATGCTCGAGCGCGACGCCGGGCGCATCGTCACGGTCGCCTCGACGGCCGGCGTCGCCGGTGCTCGATACACCGCCGCGTACACGGCCTCAAAGCACGCGGCCGTCGGCCTGATGCGGGCGGTGGCGGCGGAGGTCGCCGGCACGGGCGTCACCGCCAACGCGGTCTGCCCCACCTTCGTGCGCACCGACATGACGCGCCGCTCGGTGGAGCGGATCGCGATCGCCACCGGACGCTCCGCGGACGAGGCCGAGGCCGCGCTGGCCGCGGCCGCCCCGCTGGGCCGCCTGCTCGACCCCGAGGAGGTGGCGCTCGCGGTCGCCTTCCTCGCCGCGCCCGAGGCGGGCGCCATCAACGGACAGACCCTGATCCTCGACGGAGGAGGCATCCAGACATGAGCCCGTTCCGGGCCTCGCCCGGCTTCACCGAGGTCTGGGAGCACTTCGACCTCGCCCTCGACGATGGCGTCGCGACGATCACGCTGAACCGCCCGGAGAAGCTCAACGCGTTGACGTTCGAGGCCTACGCGGACCTGCGCGACCTGCTCGCCGAGGTGCCCCACCGCGGCGACACGCGCGTGCTGGTCCTGACGGGCGCCGGTCGCGGGTTCTGCTCGGGCGGCGACGTCGAGGAGATCATCGGCGAACTGCAGCGGATGGAGGCCGCCGAGCTGCTCGACTTCACGCGGATGACCGGCGCGGTCGTCAAGGCGATGCGCGAGTGCCCGCTGCCGATCATCGCGGCGGTCAATGGCGTGGCGGCGGGCGCCGGCTCGGTCATCGCCCTGGCGGCCGACCTCCGGCTGCTCGCGCGCTCGGCCACGTTCGCGTTCCTGTTCACCAAGGTCGGCCTGGCCGGCGCCGACATGGGCTCGGCGTACCTGCTGCCGCGGCTCGTCGGCCTCGGCCGCGCGACCGAGCTGCTGCTGCTCGGCGACCGGCTCGACGCGCAGCGGGCGTACGAGATCGGGCTCGCGACCCAGGTCGTCGACGACGCCCAGCTGGGCGACGTCGCGGGCGCGCTGGCACGGCGGCTGGCCGACGGGCCGGCGCTGGCCTACTCCACGACAAAGGTGCTGCTCACCCGCGAGCTCGACATGGATCTGGGCAGCGCGATCGAGCTCGAGGCGGTCACGCAGGCGCTGCTGATGAAGAGCGCCGACCACGCGGAGTTCTACGCCGCCTGGTCCGATGGCCGCAAGCCGGCCTGGAGCGGGCGATGAGCCACGAGATCGTCACCTCGCCGGAGTTGGCGGAGCCCGTCGGCTACGCCCACGCCGTCATCGCGGCGCCGGGGCGCACCGTGTACCTGGGCGGCCAGACCGCGCTCGGGCCCGACGGCGCGATCGTCGGCGGCACGCTCGTCGAGCAGTTCGACGTGGCGGCGGGCAACGTCATGACCGCGCTGCGTGCCGCCGGCGGCCGGGCCGAGGATCTCGTTTCGCTGCAGGTGTTCGTCACCGACGTCGACGCCTACAAGTCGTCGCTGCGGGAGCTCGGCGTGTCCTACCGCCGCCACTTCGGCCGCCACTACCCGGCGATGGCGCTGCTCGGCGTCACCGCGCTGTTCGACCCGGAGGCGATCGTGGAGCTGATGGGCGTGGCGGTGCTGCCGTGACCGCGTACGCCCATCTGGACGGCGAGCAGCGCGCGCTGCTCGAGCGCGTCGAGGCGCTGGCGCGCGACGTGTTCGCGCCGCTGTCGCACACCGGCGAGCCCGGGCGGGTGAACCGCCCGCTGCTGGCCGCGCTCGCGGAGCACGGCTTGCTCGAGCTCGCGCTGGGCGGCGGTGGTGCCGTCGACCTGTGCCTGGTGCGCGAAGGCCTGGCGCGGTACTGCACCGAGGCCGAGACGGCGTTCGCGGTCCAGGGCCTGGGCGCGAGCCCGATCCTGCGCGCGGGGCGCCCGGAGGTGGTCGACGCCTGGCTCCCCCGGCTGTCCGCGGGCGAGGTCGCGGCGGGCTTCGCGCTGACCGAGCCCGGCGCGGGCTCCGACGTCGGCGCGCTGGCGTTGCGGGCCGACCGCGACGGCGACGGCTACCGCCTGACCGGCACCAAGATCTACATCTCCAACGCGCCCGACGCCGAGGTGTACTCCGTGTTCGCCCGCACGACGCCCGACGCGGGCGCCCGCGGCCTCACGGCGTTCTGCGTGCCGCGCGACAGTGAGGGCCTGACCGGGGAGCCGCTCGCGCTCCTGTCACCGCACCCCATCGGCCGGCTCGACTTCGACGGCGTCCCGGTGCCGGCCGAGCTGGTGCTCGGCGAGGTCGATCGCGGGATGCGCGTCGCCATGCAGACGCTCGACAAGTTCCGCCCCAGCGTCGGCGCATTCGCCGTCGGCATGGCACAGGCGGCGCTCGACGCGGCGGTCGCCCACGCGGCCACGCGCCAGGCGTTCGGCCGCCCGCTCCGCGACCTGCAGGCCGTCTCGCACCAACTCGCGGAGGTCGCGACGCGCCTGCAGGCCTCGCGCCTGCTGGTGTTCCACGCCGCCGGCGCGTTCGACCGCGCTGCAGGGCCGGTGACCCAGGCCGCCGCGATGGCGAAGCTCTTCGCGACCGAGACCGCCCAGTTCGCGGTCGACGTCGCCGTCCAGGTCCACGGCGCCCGCGCCCTCGAGCAGGGCCACCTCCTCGAGCACCTCTACCGCGAGGTCCGTGCGCCGCGGATCTACGAGGGCGCCTCGGAGATCCAGCGCGAGATCATCGCGCGGCAGCTGTTCCGCGGGTCGCCCGCTCAGAGCTCGTAGCCGGGGCAGCTCGCCCCGGTCACGGCCGCGAGCGCGAGCAGCCGCAGCTCCGGCAGGATGCCGGCGACGTCCAGCGGCCGGTCGTCGGAGAACAGCTCGGTGAGGTAGATGCCCTCGGGTGCCGGTGTCGCCGCGGCGACGACCGCGCGGTAGTTGCGGCGGATCAGCAGGTCGCGCTCGGCCGGGTCGGCGTGCGGGTCGTCGACGTCGACGATGAACCCGGTGCCCATCGCCAGGGCCTGGGCGGCGAGCGGGAAGTCGGCGAGCGGCCAGGCGCGCTCGGTGCGGAAGCGCAGCTCGGCCTGTGCGCCGTGGCGCGGCCGCGGCTCGGTGGTCCGCAGCGTCCTCAGCGAGTCCGTGCCCGCCGCGGAGAACCCGATGGCCCAGCGGCCGACGTCGACCATCGCGCCCAGCCGGGTGACGACGGCGTCCAGGCGGTCCAGCGCCGAGGCCTGCGCGAGCTCGCCGTCGAGCAGGGCGAGCGTCTCGTGCACCAGCGCCTGCACGCCGCTGCTCCGGCGGTCGCGGAACCTGCGCCGGTTGGCGCCCCCGTGAACCGGGTCGGCGGTCCAGCGCGGTGGCGCTTCGGCCCCGGGCTCCGCGACGCACACGATCCCGCGGCCGTCGCGCTTGGCCTCGTACTGCGCGGCGTCACCGGCGCGCAACAGCGCGGTGGCGTCGCAGGATCCGGCGCGGACCGACGCAGCGCCGCAGGAGAGCGTCACCGGAGGCTGGTGCAGCCGCAGCTGGGACAGCGTGTCGTGGGCGACGTCGCTGGCGGCGGAAAGGCATTGGCCGAGGACCAGGACGCAGAACTCGTCGCCGCCGAGACGGCTCACGAGCGCGTCCGGGTAGACGGCGGCTGCGGCCCGCAGAGCCTCCGCCACTCCGATCAGCACGCGGTCGCCGGCCTCGTGGCCGAACTCGTCGTTGGTGACTTTGAGCCCGTCGACATCGCACACCAGCAGCGTCACCTCGCGCTCGGCCGGGCCCGCCAGCGCCTCCTGCACCGCGTCCTGGAGGGCGCGACGGTTGGCGAGGTCGGTCAGCGGGTCGCGGTAGGCAAGCGCCGCCACGCGCTCGAACTGCTCGCTCCGCGCGATGGCCGACCCGATGCGGTCGGCGATCATCTGCAGGAACATCACGTCGGGCGCACCGAACCGGCGCATCCCAGGGCTGGTCGTCGCCCATAACTCGCCCCAGACCCGCCCGCCGGCGAAGATCGCGACGCCGATCGAGGACTCCTTGCCCAACTCCCGCAGCAGGTCGCGCTGGCCGGGGTCGGAGTCCGGGTCGTCGATGGCGTTGAGCTGCGGCTCGCCCTCGAACAGCCGCCGCCACAGCGGGAAGTCGTCGAACCGGTAGGTCTCGTCGGCGGGGGCGTGCACCTCGCCGGGTGCGAGCTCGCCGACGTTGATCAGCGTCTTGACCAGGTCACGGTCGTGGTCCAGCCGGCTGATGGAGAGCGACGCGGCGCCCGTCGCGGCGAGGGCGTGCTCCGCGGCCGCCTCGAGGACGTCGGTGAGCCGGTGCGCTCCCGACACGGCACCGGCGACTTCGACGAGCGCCTGCAGGCGGGCCTCCACCCCCGCTTTGGCGGCGTGCAGCGTCGGCGCGGTCTGGTCCGCCGGATCGTCTCGGCGCAGCGGCCAGCGCAGGACGTCGACGAGGTCGAGGTCGTCGTCGCGCAGCGCCTGACCTGCCGCCTGCGCGTCGGCCTGGAGCGTGTGTGGGCCCGGCGGACCGGGGTTGCGCATCAATCTAGTATCCGGTATGTCGATCCAGATTGCGACGGTTCCGCGCAGGGTCTTACCCGAGATCGCGCACCTCTAAGGCAATCGTTTCCCAGCGGATCTTGAAGCCGCTACGCCTCAGCCCACTCGTGGACCGGGAGGTTCGCGTGCATGAGCTCGCGGTAGCGCACCGTCATCTCCCGGAGGGCCGCCTCGCGCGATGCTCCGGCCTCCTCCAGCCGCGCGACGGTGTCGCGCTGCCACGTCGCGCCGTTGCGCTCACCGATGCAGCGCGCCTCGATGATGCCGAGCAGGCGGTCGCGGTCGGCGGCGTCGATCCCGAAGCGGTCGAGGCCCTCGTAGGCCAGAGGCAGCAGCTTGCGCAGGACGAGCTCGGTGACCGGAACCTCGCCGACGCTCGGCCAGTACACCCGGGATTCGATGCCGTCGCGCGCCGCGGCCTGGAAGCTCTCCTCCGCGGCGGAGAACGACATCTTGGTCCAGAGCGGCCGCTCGTCGTCGGCGATCATGCGCACCAGCCCGTAGTAGAAGGCGGTGTTGGCCATGATGTCGGCCACCGTCGGGCCGGCGGGCAGCACGCGGTTCTCGACCCGCAGGTGCGGCACGCCGCCCGCGTTGTCGTAGATCGGGCGGTTCCAGCGGTAGATGGTGCCGTTGTGCAGCCGCAATTCCGACAGCCTCGGTGTGACCCCGCGCTCGAGCGCGTCGAACGGATCCTCGCTGCTGCACTCCGGCAGGAGGGCCGGGAAGTAGCGGGAGTTCTCCTCGAAGAGGTCGAAGACGGAGGTCACCCAGCGCTCGCCGAACCACACGCGCGGGCGCACGCCCTGGGCCTTGAGCTCCGCGGGACGGGTGTCGGTGGCCTGGTCGAAGAGGGCGATGCGGGTCTCGCGCCACAGGTCGCGGCCGAAGAAGTACGGGGAGTTGGCGCCCACGGCGAGCTGCACGCCGGCGATCGCCTGCGCGGCGTTCCAGTGCCGTGCGAAGTCCTCGGGTGCCACCTGCTGGTGGAGCTGCACGCTCGTGCACGCCGCCTCCGGCGCGATGGTGTCAGCGTGGGCGCTCAGCCGCTCGGCTCCGGTGATGTCGATGTGCAGGTCCTCTCCGCGGGCGGCGAAGATCTGCTCGTTGAGCAGCCGGTAACGGGGGTTGGCGCTCAACGTGTCGGCGCAGAGATGGTCGGCGTCGACCGTCGGGAGGATCCCGATGAGCATCATGTGCGCGCCCGCGGTGCGAGAGCGCTCCTCGGCGCGGTTCAGCGTGTCGCGGATCGCCGTCTCCAGGCCGCAGAGCACGTCCCCCGTCAGGCGCCGTGGCGCGACGTTGATCTCGACGTTGAACTGCGCGAGCTCGGTCTGGAAGTCCGCGTCGGCGATCCGCTCGAGCACCTGGGCATTGACCATCGCCGGCGCGCCGGCCTCGTCGGTGAGGTTGAGCTCGACCTCCATGCCGACCGACGAGCGGTCGCCGTCGAAGCGCGCCTCGGCGAGCATGCGCGCGAACGCGTCGAGGCAGGCGTGGACCTTCTCGCGGTACCGCTGTCGGTCCTCGCGGCTGAACTCGGTGGCAACGATCTCCTCGCCCACGCTTGAGTCCCTTCCCCGTATCGGCGGGAACCGAACCCGGACGGGGTGCACCGACGAAATTGGGACTGTACGCGGGGTACAGAGAACTGGTCTACTTGGCGCCTACGGAGTGGGAAGGAGCCCACGATGGCCCGCCGGTCCGCTGCGCGCACACGGAGACCCACGGTCGAACGGGGCACGTTCGGAGGCATGCTGGCGGCACTCGCACTCCTGCTCGCGATGCCGGCGAGCGCGCAGGCGCTCGGTGAGCTGACCCAGAAGGCCGATCCCGCCGGCTGCATCGTCGAAGGGACCGCGGGCGGCAGATGCAAGGACTCAAACGGCGTCGCGGACACCGACGCCGCCGTCAGCGCCGACGGCGAGAACGTCTACACGGTCTCGTTCGAGACGCACAAGCTGGCGATCCTCGACCGTGACCCGGCGACCGGCGAGCTCACGCAGAAGGCAGGGACGGCCGGCTGCATCCGCGACGGCGCCGCCGGCGAGGGCTGTCAGGGCGCCACCGCGCTGATCAAGCCAGCAGGCGTCGCCGTCAGCTCCGACGGCAAGAGCGTCTATGCCACCTCGTACGACCGGTTCGCCATCCTCGTCTTCGACCGCGACACCGACACGGGGGAGCTCGAGCAGAAGGACGGCACCGCCGGCTGCGTTTCCGAGGATTCCGCGTACTTCACCGGCGGCGCGTGCGCGGACGGGCACGGGATCGGCCGGCCGGATCGGATCGTGGTCAGCCCGAACGGGCTGAACGTGTACGTGGTGACGTGGGACTCGGTGGTGATCTTCGATCGCGACCCGGACACGGGTGAGCTCGAGCAGAAGGATGGCACCGCCGGCTGCATCTCGGACAACGGCACGAGCGGCACCTGCCAGGTCGGCCGCGGCCTGGAGGCCGCCAACGCCGAGGGGATCGCCATCAGCCCCGACGGCAGGAGCGTCTACGCGAACTCGCGCTCCGACCTCGTGACGATCTTCGATCGCGACATCACGAACGGCGAGCTCACGCAGAAGCCTGGCACCGCGGGCTGCGTCTCGGAGGACGGATCGTCGGACGACGGGCCGTTCACGTGCCAGGACGGCAGGGCGCTCCAGAGCGGCTCGGTCAAGAGCCCGGTGGTCAGCGCCGACAACCACCACGTCTACGTGCCGGCCTCGGCCTCGAACGCCGTCGCGATCTTCGACCGCGCCCCCACCGGCGAGCTGACCCAGAAGGCGGGCACCGCCGGCTGCATCTCCGAGGACGGCACCGGCGGGGAGTGCCTCCAGGGAAGAGGGCTCATGAACGCCCTCGACACCGCCGTGAGCGCGGACGGCAAGAGCGTGTATGCCGGAGGGGCGAACGCCGTCGCCGTGCTCGACCGCTCTCCCGACTCCGGCGAGCTGACCCAGAAGCCGGACACGGTCGGGTGCGTCTCGCAGACCAACCCCGAGTGCCAGACGGCGTTCGGGAACGGCGCCATCGGCGGCGCCCCGACGGTGAGCCCGGACGACAAGAGCCTCTACGCCGGGGTGGCCGCCAACAAGGGGATCGCCGTCTTCGACCGCACGGTCGCGGAGCCGCCTCCACCGGGCGGCGGCGGTGGACCTCCGCCACCCCCACCGGACGGCGACGGCGACGGCATCCCCGACACCTCCGACAACTGCCCCGCCACCGCGAACACGGATCAGGCCAACGCCGACGGTGACGCACAGGGGAACGCGTGCGACGCCGACGACGACAACGACGGGGTCCCGGACGCCGCCGACAAGTGCCCCGTGCAGCCCGCGGACGGCGCCGACGGCTGTCCGGCGCTGTTCGTCGCGGCCGCCTCCCCGCGGCAGGGCGGAGCCGGAGGGGCCACGACCATCACGCTCAGCGGGTTCGGGCTGACCGGGGAGCCGACCGTCACGCTCAAGCGCAAGGGGCTGCCGGACATCGTCGGGACCGACGTCAGGACCACGCCGGGCGCCCGGGGCTTCAGCGCGCGGCTGAACCTGCAGGGCGCGAAGCTCACGCGCTACGACCTGGTCGTCGGGCGGCGGGGCTCGAGCGCCTCGGTCAGCTTCGCGCGAGGCTTCACGGTCCAGGAGCGGGTGCCGCCGACGATCGGCGCCGAGGTCCTCGGCGGTCGCGCGGCCCTCGGGAACTATCCGACCCGAGCCGTGGTGAAGGTCACGAACTACGGCAACGTCGATGCGACGAACGCCCTCGTACGGGTCGACGGATTCCAGTCCGGCGCCGACGTCGACGTCTCCGGGCCGGGCGTGTCCGCGCTGCCGGTCGAGTCCGGTGCCGACCACGGCATGGTGGTGGCGTTCGATCGCGTCCCCGCGCTCGGGACGAAGGCCGCGTTCGTGCGCTTCACGCCGGTTGGCCCGGCGCACGCGCTGTATCGCGTCCGGACGCAGGTGCTCAGCCACACCGTGCCGCCGGGGGACGTGGGGCCGGCGGCCAATCCGGCGCTGCGGCTCGCCCGGGAGGTGGTCAAGCGGACCGACACCGAGGAGAGCGGGGTCCTGAACCTGACCGGCGGCGGCACGCTGTCCTACAGCCTGGCGTTCAAGCCGGGGAGCAAGGCCACGCCGGCGTCGGTCGAGGGCGGGCGCTCCGGCGCGACGGTGCGTCACCAGTTCACGGCCTCGCTCCCGAAGCCCGGAACCGCGCCACCGTCCGGCCGGCCACAGGACGTCACGGGCGATCTCACGATGACGATCTCCGGCTCGGTGAGCACCATCCAGGGTCTGCGGGCGGTGCGGGACGGCACCGGCGGCAACGCGACCACCGCGCAGCGCCGGCACATCGCCGACTGCCTCCGTGCGCGCAGCTACATCAGCCGCGCGCAACACGCCACCCTCGACGACCTGGCCGACGGCGGCCAGACCATCGCGGCGGTGCTCGCGGGACTCGGCGACCAGGAGGCGGACGCGGTGCTGAGCGGCCAGTTCGACGTCTTCGCGGGCCTCGTCGTCAACGCCTGGGACACCGCGCTGATCGAGTACCTCGAGGCTGCGGCATCGAGGGACCCGAGCAACCCGTTCTTCAAGCGGCCGGCGGAGGAGATCAACGGGGCCGTGCTCGAGCTCTGCCGCGCGCCCTTCCTCCCTGAGACGGAGGAGTGGGAGCGGTGGCCCGACGTCGATCCCATCGACCTCACCTTCACGCCGGATCCCGAACCGCCCCCGGTGTGCCAGTCCAAGCAGCCCGAGGACTTCAGCGACGTCAAGATCGATTGGTCGGGGACCCTGCTCGAGGAGGGACTCGAGCCCGTGATCGAGGAGATGATGCGGGCCCTCGAGCGAGGGGACCGGGACACGGTGCGGCGCCTGGCCAAGAAGTATCAGGCCCTCTCGTTCTTCCTCGACGACGACTGGACCTTCCCGCCCCCGACACCGCCGGCGCCGGCTCCCTCAGTGGGCCCGATGCTCGTGTGGCCGATGTTCTGCGATCCACCCCCGCCGCCGCCGGACTTCACGTGGATCGTCGAGGTCATCTTCCCGGCGGACCCGAACGACAAGGTCGGCCCGAGGGGATCCGGCAAGGGGCACTTCATCGCGCCCGGGGCGCCGATGACCTACCTCGTGATGTTCGAGAACAAGCCGGACGCGGGCGCTCCGGCACACGAGGTGACGATCACCGACCGGCTCGACCGGACGAAGCTCGATCTTCAGACCGTCGAGCTCGGCCCCGTCTACTTCGGCACCGACAAGTTCGCGGTCCCGCCGCCCGGCGTGCGGAACTGGACCGACACGATCGACCTGCGGCCGGCGAAGAACCTCGTCGTCGCGATCAGCGCGGGCCTCGACCTGGAGTCCGGCGTCCTCACGTGGCGCTTCAGGGGGCTCAACCCGGACACCGGCGAGCTCGAGACCGCGCCGGAACTCGGCTTCCTTCCGCCCGACAAGGCGCCGCCTGAGGGGCAAGGTGGGGTGACGTTCACGGTGGCACAGCGCTCCGGCCTGAAGACCGGCGCTCAGATCGCGAACGGCGCGTCGATCGTCTTCGACCGCAACGAGCCGATCCTCACGCCGACGTACGTGAACCGGATCGACTCCAGCGTCCCGTCGAGCGCCATAAGGTCGGCGAGGGCGAGGGGACGCAGCTGCCGCACCCTCAAGGTGGCGTTCGCGGGCTCCGACACCGGCTCCGGGATCGCCTCGCGCGACGTCTACGTCTCGCGCAACGGCACGAAGTACCGGCCGTGGCGGCTGGGGACCAGACGCAAGTCGGACACCTACCGCGCGCTCGCGGACGGCGCGTACTCCTTCTTCAGCATCGCCGCCGACGGCGTCGGCCACCGTGAGGCGGCGACGGGGGGCCTGTGGGACGCGATCGTCGTGTCGGCGCGCAAGCGCGGCAACCGGCTCGTCATCACGCTGCGAAAGAGCGCGGTCAAGCGGCTGAAGATCACGTCGCTGCGCGTGCGGGTCAACGGACGGCCCAAGGGGCGCGCCTCCAAGCGGGTGCCCTCGAGGATCACCGTCAACGGCCTGCGGAGCGGCGGCTCCGCGATCGGGCTGGTGGCCCGGGCGAAGCTGGGCAGGCGGACGACGAATCTCCGCGACACGCGCATCGTCGCGATGTGTCCGAGGGTGCGCGCGGGGAAGTAGCCGCGCTCCGGCTGCGCGACGGAGCCGCGCGGCGTCAAGGCAGTGTCAGCGCGGTGTCAGCGCCTCCCGGGACGCTGGTCCCATGTCGCTCACGCTCACCTCCCGAAAGGACGCACGCACCATGTCCGCCAGCTCCCATCACGCCGTCTCCGCGCGGCGCTCATTCCCCGGCCGGCGATGGATCGCCGTCGCGGTCGGCTTTCCCATCGCCGGGTACATCGCGTGGAAGGTCGGCGGACGCGTCGACGCGGTCGGGGCCGCACTCGTCGGTGGCGCGCTCACCGGGGCCGGACTCGCCGCGGTCCAGTCGTGGGCGGCCAAGGGGGCGCTCGGACGCCCGGCAGCCTGGATCGGCTCCAGCGCGGTCGGCTATGCCGCCGGGCTGGCGGCGGGCGCCGCGCTCGTCGGCTACGACACCGACGTCGGTGCGCTTGCCCTGATGGGGCTCGTCAGCGGCGCGTCGCTGGGCGCCGCGCAAGGCGTGGTCCTGGCGCGGCAGGGGAAGCTCCGCCTCGGTGCGGCGTGGGGGGCCGCGATGCCGATCCTCTTCGGGCTCGGCTGGGTCGCGACGACCGGCATCGGCGTCAGCGTCGAGAAGCAGTTCACGGTGTTCGGCGCCGCCGGAGCCGTGCTGTTCATGGTGCTCAGCGGCGTGCTGCTCGCGCGCTTCACCCCCGCGAACACCCGAGTGGCGTAGGTCGTCGATGAGCACCGCGACCGTCGCCGGACTGCTGCTGATCGTCGTCGCGATCGGGTTCAACGCCGCGTTCGCGATGCTCGCCGCGCGGTTCGACTACCCCGACATCCTGCGGCAGCCCACCGCCGACGTCCTCGCGAAGTTCCGCGCCGGCGGCACGCCGCTCGTGGTGCTGTGGTGGGCCTTCGCGCTCACCGCGGTGCTCATGGTCCCGCTGGTCGTCCTGCTCTCGAGCGCGATCGGCGACGCCGACCCGATGCTCATCACCACCGCAACGACCGTGGGCGTGCTCGCCGCGGTCGTGCAGTTCCTCGGCCTCATCCGCTGGCCATTCCTCGTCCCCTACCTCGCCCGGGCGGCCGCCGACCCCGATGCGAGCGCCGCCCGGCGCGAGGCGGTCGACATCGTGTTCCAGTCGTTCAATCGCTACCTCGGCGTCGCCGTGGGCGAGCACCTCGGCTACCTGCTCACCGGTGCGTGGACCACGCTGACCGGCATCGCCCTCACCCAGACCACCGCCGTCCCGAGCTGGGTCGGCGGGCTCGGCATCGTCATCGGCCCCGTGCTCGTGCTCTGCTCGCTCGAGTTCGTTGGCCGGCACGAACCGGCCGGCTGGAAGCTCGCCGAACGCCTCACCCCGATCGCCTACGTCGCGTGGTCGCTCTGGCTCATCGCCACCGGCATCGCGCTCCTCGCGTAGGTGTCGATCGTCGAGCGTGACATCCGCGGCGCGCCGGTGGTGGCTGCGCCTAGAGCTGCCGCGTTGTGCGGACGCGCGGATCGAGCCGCAGCAGCGCGAACCCATCATGCGCGAACGGGCCGGCGTGGCGGCGGATCACCCGCTTGTTCGGAACACCCTTCGCGATCGCGGTCCGCACGTGATCGGTGCCCTCCTGAGCGCTCGTCGCCGTCCTCGCCACTGATCGCCGCGTTCACCAACCAAGTGTCCGGTGAACCGGGGGCGGCGCAACCGGCGGATGTCGCCGATCGCAGCGATCTGCGTGGACGCGGCCGCGACTGTCGCCGCGTGGATCTCGTTCTTGGCCGCACGAGATCGCCGAGCAGCTGGTGCTCAAGCCCGGAGACGATCGAGGCCCATCTGCGCAACATCGACGCCAGCTGGGCGTCCGCTCCCGCGTCGAGCTCGGGCGTACGGCGGTCAGGCAGAGATCGGACCCTCCGGCGACGTCAGCCCGACGGCCTTGAAGTGCCGCACCGCGATGCGGCCCTGCCGGTAGCACCGATACATCGTGCGGTTCGCCGCGCGATACCAGCGGTCGGCGCTGTCCTGATCCCCGCGCAGGAGAGCTCGAATGCCGCGGATCTCGAGGTTGTTCCCCCCGCTGCCAGCCGCGCACCTCGCGCATCGCGGCGGCGCGCGCCTTGCGCCCACGTCCGCTGGATGCCGCCTGGCCCGCGAGATCGTCTTGATCACCGTCAGCACTCGGTTGATCCGCCGATCCGCTCGGATGATCGCGCGATACACGGCGCGGGTTCCCGTTCGCTTCGCGCGTTTCGTCGCGCGAACGTACTCCGCGCTCGCCGCGACCGCCTCGCCCTGGCGGGCATTGTAGGCGTTGTAGAGGGTGGCGTCATCGGCCGAGGCTGCCATGGCGGCCTGACGGAGCGTCTCGCGGGCTTGGCGTGGGGTGCGGTAGCCGTGGCGTTGGAGTAGCCAGTGCTCGTTGTAGTCGTGAGCGAACTGCCGGATGCGGGCGCGGAGCTCCTCGAGCGTGTCGAAGCGCTCGATCCACAGCACCTGTTCCTTGAGGGTCTGGATGAACTTCTCGACGACGCCGTTGGTCTCGGGCTCGTAGTGGAACGCTGGGCTGCGGTCGATGCCGAGGTGGTCGATCTCGGCCTGGTAGTGCGCCGCGCGGAAGCAGCTGCCGCCGTCGTGGCGGAGCTTGAGGCCGGCGGCGGCGCCGGCCTCGACCGAGCCGAAGCGGTCGCCGATCGCCTCGCGCAGCAGGTCGGCGGCGGCCCACCGGTCCATCCTGGGGGCGGCGTCGACCCACGCCTCGCCGGTGCAGTGATCGACGATCGCGAACACCGCGCAGCGACCGTCCTGGCGCGTCCAGGCCTCGATCGGATCGGTCGCCCACAGCTCGTCGGGCGTGTCGGTGGTGATCCCGCCGGTACCGCAACGACCTCCGAGCTCGAGATGGCGGACGGCGCGCATACTCGTTGAACCGCCTGAGAAGACTCCTGCTCATGCGTTGACAGCCATACCCCCGCCGCGCGGGAGACTCGCCTGGCTTGCGCACGCGGCGACGTCGACGTCGCTTCCGCCTGCTTCCGAGGACCCCGCTTCTGCCTCATTGCGGCGGCCCCGCGGTCTCAAACTGCGGTCACCGAGAGGGGGTATGGGCGTCGGCTGCGACGTCAACCACCCCCATGCGCCACCGCCGCCCCTCATGGGGGTGGTTGACCCCACTATTCGGGGTGAACCACCCCCAAGGGAGGGTGGAGGCGGACACGGGGGTGGTTGACGTCCGCCGACGGCTCCGCGCGGCGCGATCCCGCCCCCGCCGCCGACCCTCACTCGATGATGCAGTTCCCGGGACATCACCCACGGTCGGGCGACCAAGCGACGCCACCGGCCGCTCCGTCCGCCTGCAAGCGACAGCTGGCAGAGCGTCTGCTCACTCGACGCACAGACACCCACACGACCGTCGCGTTGAGCGCCGACACGCTCTGCGCCGCCACGTCGCCCGCGATCACCGTGTCGGCAGTGCCGGCCGCCGCCGGCAGCGTCATGGCGGCCAGACTCGCGGCAGCAGCGATCAGTCGCACTGCGGCGGCCTATCGACCCAAGGTTTCCATCACCCTGCGCGGCAGCCCCGCCCCTGTCGTGCGCACGGATCGCGAAGCGAAGCGAGCCTCCGGATCCTCGGCGCGAACGTAACAGAGTGCAATGAAAGACGCCAGATTGGTGTGTCGGATGGCGCCGTAGTCAAGACGCACCACCGGCCGTGTCGGGACCGGCGACGCTCGTTAGCGCGTCGCGGTGAAGGTGATGGTGCCGCTGTCTCAGCGCACCGTCCCGTTTGCCCGGCCTGGTGGTCCTCGACGACGCGCGGTCCCGTCCCGGTCACGACCTGGGCGGTGAAGCGGCCGCCGATCGCGAACGTGACCCGGATCCGGATGCGGTCGGCCAAGCGGAAGGTGAAGCGCTCGCGATCGGAGAAGGTGCCGTCCGCGGCGATCGGCGTCGGCGGGCTCACGTTGACCGCGAAGGCGCTCCCCCGCGGGCAGCGCTCCACGACGCTGGACATGATCGGAGCGGCGCGCCGCCCGTCGGCCGACACCTTGATGCCGAAGGGAACGGGAGCGCTCCGCCAGCGGGCGTCGCTCGTGCCGAACAGCGCCGCGCCGGCCGTCGCAGGCGCGGCCGGCGACGCGGCCGGGGCGGCCGCGCGGAGGGTGAGCGGGAAGGTCTCGTCACAGCGGAGCCGGCGGCCGCCAGTCCTGGCGCTCATGACGAACCGCAGGGTGCCGGAGGCGGTGGCCCCGTCGAACCCCAGGTCGATCGTCGCGCGCCCGCGTGGCCTGGTGCGCCGGTCCGCGTAGTTGAAGAACCGCGTCGGCACCTGGAGGCGCAGCCGCCCGTCGGGGCCGAGGCGCCCGTCCGCCGCCAGGTGCTGCGCCGTCCCCGGGCGGCCGTTGCAGCGCAGCAGCATCGTCGCCACGAGGCGGACCGATTGGCCGTCCGCGGCAACCGCGGCGGTGGCCATCACGGAGTCCGCCGAGGAACGGGCGGGCGGCAGCTTGCCACCTCCGTAGCTCGCGCCGGGCACGGGCGTCGCCGCCGCGGGCGCCGCGAGGACGAGGGTCAGGATGGTCGCCGCGAAGGGGCAGGACGAGGGCGCGCATCGCGCGAGGTTATGCGGCGACGAGCGGCGACGCGCCACTTCGGCTCCGGCCGCCGCGTCAACGACCCAATGCGGCAAAGGCCTCCGCTTCGGGGGGTCATCGACGGTGCCATCAACGGAGACAGACCCGCCCTCCCGACGGCGAGTCGGATGGGCCGGTCGGTGGTTGGAGCTCCGGCCTTACTTGAGCGGCTTCAGGCCGCCGCCGCGCTTCTTCTCGCCGCGGCGCTCGACCTTCTCGCAGTTCTTGACCTTGTACTTGTTCTTCCGGGTCTTCGGGACGTGGTAGATGTCGCGCCCCGGCCCGCAGTCGATGGTGCCGTGGCCGTAGTGGGCCGAGATGGCGTCGTTGCCGGCGCCGCCGAGGATGCGGTTGTGGCCGTGCGAGGCATAGATGAAGTCGGTGCCGTTGCCACCGTCGATGAGGTCGCGCTGCCTGCCGGGCTGCCCCTTCGGGTCCCAGTCGCCCCACAGCACGTCGGACCCGTCGTGGCCATAGAGCTTGTCGGACCCGTGATGGCCGAGCAGCTCGTCGTTGCGTGGCGTCCCCTGGTACGTCGTCGACTTGCCGCCCTTCGCCTTGCGGAGCTCGCCGTCGATGGTCGGCCAGTACTTGTGGTCGGCCTTCCCGCCGGCGAACGCGAGCGGGACGGCGCCGAGCAGACCGACCAAAACAGCGAGAACGATGAACCGTGTCATGAGGCGACTGTAGTCGAACCGGCCGGTGCGAACTCAGAAATTTCGGCGGCCTGCGCGACGAGACCGGCGATGTGCTCGGCGTCGTCCTTGACCCAGCCGAGCAGCGCCGAACCGCGCGTGTGCTGCCACGGCAGGCCGAGGAAGTAGAGACCGGGCGACGCCGTGACGCCGCGCTGATGGACGAGCGCCCCGGCCGCGTCGAAGACGGGCAGATCGATCCAGGAGTGGTCGACGCCGAACCCGGTGGCCCAGATGACCGAGCGGGCGTCGACCACGGAGTCGTCGGCGAAGCGCACCACTGATCCCGCGGCGCGCACGGCCCGCCCGTGCAGGTGGATGCCCAGCCGTGCGGCGCGGCGCGGGCTCGAGCCGATGAGCGCCTCGCGATCCTTCATCCTCTCCCCCAGGCGGGACGTGACCGGCTTGCGCATCAGGCCCGTCACCTCGAGGAAGCGGAACAGGTCACGCGCCAGCAGGCGCTGCGGGAGCGGCGTCTGGCGCGAGCCGATCGCCAGGTGGACCTCGTGCGAGCCGGCGAGCTCGGCGGCGATCTGAAATCCCGTGTTCCCACCACCGACCACGAGCACGGGTCCGGCGGGGATCCTCGCAGGTGAGCGATACGCGCCGCTGTGCAGCTGGACGACGTCGGCCGCCAGGTCGCTCGCCATGGCCGGGACGCGCGGCACCTGGAACGGGCCGGTGGCGACGACGACCTGGTCGGCCTCGTACGTGCGGTCGTCGAGCTCGACGCGATACCCGGAGCCGTCGTGCCGGAGCGCCCGCACCGGGCTGTCGAGCTCGACCGGGAGGTCCCGGGCGTAGTCGGTGAGGTAGTCGACCACCTCGTCGCGCGTCGGGTAGCGGTCGGGATCTCCGGGGAACGGCGCACCCGGGAGGCCGTAGCGCGCCGGGGTGAACAGCCGCAGCGAGTCCCACCGCCCCCGCCAGGCGGCGGCGGGAGCGGAGGCGGCCTCGAGGATGGTGAACCGGCGTCCCTGCGCGGCGAGGAAGTGGCCGATCGCCAGGCCGGCCTGGCCGCCGCCGATGACGACGACCTCGTGGCGGGTGGTGGTCATGCCGCGGCCCGGAGCTTCGGGGCGGCGGGCTGCGGCGGTCCTTCGATCTGCAGCTCGGGCAGCCAGGCGAGCCGGCGCGGCAGGTACCAGTTGCGCTCGCCGAGGAGGCGCATGATCGCCGGGATGAGCATGAGTCGGACGACCGTAGCGTCGAGCGCAAGCGCGACGGCGACGCCGAAGCCCATCTCCTGGAAGGCGACGAGCTGGCCGGTGGCGAAGCCGGTGAACACGACGATGATGATCGCCGCGGCGCCGGTGATCAGCCGTGCGGTCGAGGCGACACCGTGGACGATCGCGCCCGGCGTGTCACCCGTGGCCGACCACCGCTCGTGGATCCGGCTGAGCAGGAAGACCTGGTAGTCCATCGAGAGCCCGAACAGCACGCTGAACAGGAAGATCGGCACCCAGGCGTCGATGCGATCGACCTGCGTGAAGCCGAGCAGCTCGGCGCCGACGCCCTTCTGGAAGACCAGCACCAGGATCCCGTAGGCCGCCCCGACCGACAACAGGTTGACGGCGATCGCGGTCGCCGCGACGGCGATGGAGCGGAACGCGAGCGTCAGCAGGACGAAGCTCAGTGTCAGGACGACGACGATCACGATCGGCAGCCAGCCGCCGTTGACCGCGAAGGTGTCGCGCGCCTCGGCCGGCGACCCGCCGACGGACACGCGGTCCGAGGCCGCCGCGCCGAACGCCTCCGGGACGTAGTCGTCGCGCAGGCGGTCGACGGCCGCCGAGGCACGCGCGCTGCTCGGCTCGACGGTCAGCGGCACGGACGCCACCGTGAGGCGCCGCCCGGTCTCGACCGTCAACGCGCCGGACGCGAAGTCGCGGTCGGTCGAGAGCGTGGCTCGCAACCGGGACACGCCCGCCTCGGCGGCGTCCGGGGCGCCGTCGACGACGATCTTGACCGGATCGGTCGCGCCGCTCGGGAAGTCGCGCTGGAGTGCGACGAGACCCTGCTTGGCGACCGTGTCGTTCGGCAGCGACGCCGTCCCCGCCGCCCCCATCTGCAGGTCGAGCACCGGCGAGGCGAGCGCCAGCAGGAGCACCGCCGCGGTGACCAGGCTGACAGCCGGCCGGCGCATGACCGCGAGCACGGCGCGCCGCCAGATCGGGCCC
Source organism: uncultured Solirubrobacterales bacterium (assembly GCA_963828075.1). Lineage (GTDB taxonomy): Bacteria > Actinomycetota > Thermoleophilia > Solirubrobacterales > Solirubrobacteraceae > JACCYI01. The sequence goes on from CAWHDH010000007.1 coordinate 177,640, forward strand.
TCCTCCCCCGCCGACGCCGAAACGCGGCGCCCCAGCCAGGGCACGCGCAGGCGATCGACGCGGTCCCCGAGGACCATCAACACCGCCGGATGGAACGTGAGCGCGACGCAGATCGAAACCAGGCCGACGATGACGGCGCCCAGGCCGAGGCTGCGCAGCGTCGTGTCGGGCACGAGCAGCATCGAGCTCATGGCCAGCACGAACGCGGCGCCGCTGAAGACGACCGCGCGCGTCGCCGTGCTCGCGACCGTGAGGATCGCGCCACGCGTGTCCGCGCCGCGATGGCGTTCCTCGCGCAGGCGCGACACGATGAACAGCGAGTAGTCGATCCCGAGCGCCAGCCCCATCGCCACCACCATGTTCGTGATGAACAGGTTGAGCTCGAACACCTGCCCGACCAGGGCGGTGAGGCCGAGCGCGACGACGATCGAGATGATCGCCATCATCATCGGGATCGCGGCGCCCGCGACCGTCCCGACGACGAGCAGCAGCACGATCAGCGCGGCCGGCAGCCCGAACTGCAGCTCCCCGGTGTTCAGGTCGCTCTCCGACAGCCGGGTGAAGTCGCGATCGAGCGTGTAGCCGCCGGTGATGTGCGCGGCGAACCCGTCGCTCCCGTCGGCCCGCTCGACCACGGCGATGAGATCCTCGATCCGCTCCTCCTGGGGATGGGTGAGCAGGACCGGCAGCGTCGTCGCGTGCCGGTCGGGCGAGACGAGGATCTCCCCGCCCGGGTCCAGGTAGCTCGAGATCCGCGCCACGCCCCCACTGCGACGGGCCACGCGCACGAGGGCGCGGATGCGGGCCTCGAAGGCGGGATCCGAGACGACGAGCCGCTCGGACCGCACGATGATGACCTCGTCGACCTTCTCCTGATCCGGCAGCCGCGCGTCCATGAGCTTCTGGGCGGTGTCGGACTCGGGATGGTTGGTCAGCTTGGACTCCGACGTCAGCGCGCCGCCCAGCAGCGTGCCGATCAGGCCGATCGAGACGACGACGAGCGCCGCCCACACGGCGAGCACGCGGCCTGGCCGGCGCGTGGCGATCTCCGCGAGCCGTCGCGGCCCGGATCCTCGATGCTTCTGCGGCGGTGCGGTGGGCGTGGACTTCATGACGGCTCCTCGTTCGAGGTCGTGGTGTGCGGGGGCGTGGTGCGGTGACTGGCGCCGGCGATCCAGGCGACGAGGACGTTGTCCGGATGGTCGACGAGGTGGTCGCGGGCGAGGGCGTCGACGAGGTCGCGCTCGCCGCGCAGGTGCGCGGTGGCGATCGCGACGAGCTGGCGGTCGCGCGTGGTGGCCGCGAGCTCCCCGGCCCGGGCCATGAGACCGTCTCCGTCGGAGGCGAACAGCGCGGCCGCGACCAGGATCATCGGGTCGTCGCTGGTGCGTGACGCGTCGACGATCGCGGCGATCGCCGCGGCATCGCCGACCACGAGTTGATGGATCAGCTGGTGCGACATGGGGCCCACCATCCAGGCAGGCGCTGACACTCGGCTGACACCGGTCTGACCCGTCCGGGCAGGCGTAGACTTCCGCCGTGTTCGAGATCTCGGTGCTGGGCCCCGTCGAGGTCACCCGCGACGGGCGGCCCGTGCCCGTGCCGGGGGGCAAGACGTCCGAAGTGCTGGTCCGCCTGGCGCTCGAGGCCGGACTCTTCGTGCGCACCGACCGGCTCGTCGACGACCTGTGGGCGGCCGTCGACACCCGCCGCAACACGCTGCAGTCGAAGATCGCCAAGCTGCGCCGGGCGTTCGGGGACCCGCTGGTGATCGCCGGCGGCACCGGCGGCTACAAGCTCACCGTCGACCCGGCCGGCATCGACGCGCTCGCCGTCCTGCGCGACTCCGTCGCGGCCTCCCAGTTGCTCGACGCGGGCGACGACCGCGGCGCCGCCGAACTGAGCGTGTCGACGTTACGGCGCTATCGCGGGGATGTGCTCCCTGCGGCCGGCGACGGCGAGTGGGTCGCCCCGCACCGGGCGCGCCTCGACGAGGCGCGCATGAAGCTCGTCGAGACCGGGTGCTCGGCGCGGCTGCGGCTCGGAGACGCCGGCGACGTGATCGGCGAGCTCGAGGCGGCCGTGGCGGCCTACCCCTTCCAGGAGGGCCTGTGGGAGCTGCTGATCGCGGCGCTGTACCGAGCGGGACGCCAGGCCGACGCGCTGGCGACGTACCAGCGGGTCCGGACCGTGCTCTCCGACGAGCTCGGGCTCGACCCCGGGCCGCGACTGCGCCGGCTCGAGCACCAGATCCTCGTCCACGACCCGGCGCTCCGCGTCCCCGAGCGCGGCGCGCGGCCTCTCGATCCTCACGCGCCGACCGGAAACCTGCCGTCGCTGGCGGTCGACCTCGTCGGACGCGAGACGGAGATCGCCCGCCTCATCGGATTGCTGGAGGGCGAGCGGCTCGTCGAGATCGTCGGGCCTGGCGGGATCGGCAAGACGGCGGTGGCGCTCGCGACCGGTCGCAGGCTGGCCGAGTCCCGACCCGGTGGTGTCTGGCTGGCGAGGCTCGAGACCGCGACGACGGCCGACGACGTCCTCGACGCGGTGATCGCCGCGTTGCGCGTCACGGGCGGCGAGGCGGCGCTGCTCGAGCGGCTCAAGGGCGCGGCGGCCGTGGTGGTCCTCGACAACTGCGAGCACGTCGTCGACGCCGCCGCGGCGCTTGCGATCCGCCTCCTCGACGCCGCCCCCGAGCTGCGGATCCTGTGCACCAGCCAGGTTGCGCTCGACGTCGACGGCGAGGCCGTGTTCGAGCTCACGCCCCTCCCCCTCTCCGACAGCGTGGCGCTGTTCACCCGGCGCGCCCGGCGCGCCGATCCGCCGGCCGCCGCGGTGCAGGGGTTGTGCCGGTCGCTCGATGGCCTGCCGCTGGCGATCGAGCTCGCCGCGGCACGGACCAGGACGCTGTCGATCGAGGAGATCACCCGCCGCCTCGACGATCGCTTCAGCGTGCTGAGCGACCCGGCCAGCCGCCGGCCGGAGCGGCGCCGGGCGCTGAAGGCGACGATCGGGTGGAGCTACGAGCTGCTGTTCCCCGACGATCAGCGCGGCCTGTGGGCGCTGGCTGCGTTCGCCGGCGGCGCGCCGCTCCCGGCGGTCGAGTCCGTCCTGGAAGCGCTCGACGTGCCCGCGTCGGCGGCGATCGACGTCGTCGGGCGGCTCGCGAGCCGGTCGCTGGTCATCGTCGACGACGACGCGCGCGCCCGTTCGGTACCGGCTGCTCGACAGCATCCGCGCGTTCGCACTCGAGGCGATGACCGAGGCCGGGCTGACCGACCGCGCGCTCGCCGCGCACGCCGCGTGGTTCGCCGACGCCGCCGGATCGTCCACCGCGGGCGTGCGCAGCGGTCGCCAGGCCGAGCATCTCGCGTTCGCCCGCGCGGAGCGGGCCAACATCGACGCCGCGTTGAACTGGAGCGCCACGCACGATCCGCGCCTCGGGCTCGGCATGGCGAACGGCTTCGGCTGGGCCTGGATCGTCCTCGGCGACAGCCGCGGCGCCCAGCGGATCCTGGCGGCGCTCGCGGCCGCCGGCGAGGACGCCCCGATCGCAGACCGGGCCGGCGCCCTGCTGCTCGCAGGGTGGATCGAGGCGTCGACGGACCACCTCGAGCTCGCGCGCGAGCACATCGCCGCGGCCGCCGAACTGGCCGACGCGATCGGCGACGTCGACCTGCGGGCGCGCTGCTGCTACTACCTCGCGTACGTCGTGTCGCATCACGGCGAGTTCGGCCACGCGCTGGAGCTGACCGATCGCTGCAACGCGCTCTACGACGGGCTGGACCGCCCGTGGGACCAGGCGGCGAACTGGCTGTTCGCCTCCCGGGCCGCGATCTCGGCCCGCGACCGCGTGCGCGCCACCGAAGCTCGCGACCAGGTCGAGCACTGGCTGCGGATGGTCGACGACCCGTGGCTCCACGTACGCCGTGACGCAATGCTCGGCGAGCTGGCGCGGATCGAGCATCGCTTCGAGGATGCCGTCGCGCACATCGGCCGGGCCGTGGAGACGTCGGGCCGGCTCGGCTTCCTGCAGACCCACGCGTATCAGCTCTCCAGCCTCGGCCGCGCGCAGTGCCAGGCCGGCGACTACGCGACCGGCGCCTCGACGCTCCAGCGCTCGATCGACAAGGCCGAGGCGACCGGCGATGTCCGCATGGCGGCGCTCGCCCGGGTGCATCTCGGGCGCGTCCTGCGCGCACTCGGACGGACGCCGACGGCGCGGGCGGCGCTCGAGTCCGCGACCGCGTGGCACCGCGCCGCCGGCGGCGGCGAGCAGGCCGCGCTCGGCGAGTGCCTGCTGGCGGCGCTGGACGCCGGGGATCGGATCGCCGGCGCGGAGGAGCGGCTCGTCGCGATCCTCGACGGCGCCCGGCTCGCCGACGACGCGCCGGTCGCGGTGTTCGCCCTCGACGCGCTCGCCCGCATCGCCGCCGAACGGGGCGACGCCGCCACCGCCCGGGACCTGTGCGAGGCGGCCGACCGGCGCATGGAGTCCGCATCGCACTTCATCACCGACCTCGACCGGACCGACGCCCGCTCGGTCAGGCAGGCGGCCTGACGGGGCGCGCGCCGCGCTGGTGGATCACGATGAAGGCCAGCAGCCCGCCGACGACGATCGCGATCCCGAGCATCTGCCGGGGATTGACCACCTCGCCCAGCAGCAGGAACGACCATACGACGGCGAGCGCCGGCTGCGCCACCTGCGCGATACCGATCGTGCCGATCTGGATCGTCCGCTGCGCGAACACCATCAGTCCCTGGGCGGCGACCCCGCTGGTGAACGTGAGCACCAGCGTGTAGGTCCACCCCGTGCTGCTCATCCCGAACACGTCGCCGTGGGCGATCGCGATCGGGAGCACCGCGACCGCCGCGATCGGGCAGATCGTCGCGAAGAACGTGGTGACGTCCATCTCCTGGCGGAAGCGCCGCGTCGACGCGACGTAGGCCACCCACAGCAGCATAGCGAGGAAGCCGAACACGTTCCCCTGCGGCGAGGCGTCGCCGTTGGGAGGCGCGCTGAAGAGCACGAGGGCCACGCCGCCGAACGCGAGGAGCGCGAACACCAGCGCGCGCGGGTTGATGTACTCGGCGAACAGCCAGGCGCCGACCGGCACGATGAGAAACGGGGAGAGCGAGCCGATCAGCGCCGCGTTGGCGACGCTGTTGTGCGTCGCCCCGGCGAAGAAGACCGTCAGGTTCAGGCCGAGGAAGACACCGGGGAGGAACACGGTGCGGACATCGCGCATCGTGACCCGCCGGCCCGTGCTCCAGAGCACCACGTTCCAGACGACGCTGACCGCGATCATCCTCCAGAACGCGACGAGGACGCCGGGAGCGTCGGCGCGCTTGACGAGCGTCGAGCTGAGTGAGAACGCGATGACCATCCCGAGCACCGCGAGCGCCCCGAGCGTCTTCGCACTCATCTGCGCAATTGTGACCGTTCATCCGAAGCGGAGGGTCGGCCTCTCAGTAGGGTGAGGCGGGAGGAGATCTCGCGGCGTTCTCCCACCGACCCGGTGGCTTCGTCCTACGTGATTGGTGGGTCCCATGAGGGCGATCGTCCAGGACAGCTACGGCTCGACCGAGGTTCTCGAGCACCGCGATATCGACCGGCCCGAGATCGGCGCCGACGAGGCGCTCGTGCACGTGCACGCGGCCGGGGTGAATCGCGGCGTCTGGCACGTCATGACCGGCCTGCCGTACCCGATCCGCGTCGCGGGCTTCGGGCTCCGGGCGCCGAAGACGCCAGTTCCCGGGACGGAGATCGCCGGAGTCGTCGAGGCGGTCGGCAGCGACGTGACCAGGTTCGAGGCCGGCGACGAGGTGTTCGGCATCGGGTCGGGCGCCTTCGCCGAGTTCGCCCGCGCTCCCGAGAGCAAGCTCGCGCCCAAGCCGGCGAACCTCAGCTTCGAGCAGGCGGCGGTGGTCGCCGTCTCCGGCACGACCGCGCTTCAGGGCCTGCGCGACCACGGGCACGTCGAGGCGGGGCACAAGGTCCTGATCACCGGGGCGTCGGGAGGCGTGGGGACCTTCGCGGTGCAACTGGCCAAGGCTTTCGGTGCCGAGGTCACCGCCGTGTGCAGCACGGCGAAGGTGGAGCTGGTGCGCTCTCTGGGCGCCGACCACGTCATCGACTACTCGCGCGACGACTTCGCGGACTCCGGGCAGCGCTACGACGTGATCCTCGACATCGGCGGCAATCCCTCGCTGTCGCGCCTGCGGCAGGCACTCACCCCGAAAGGGACGCTCGTGATCGCCGGAGGAGAGACGAGCGGCCGGTGGCTCGGAGGCAGCGATCGCCAGATGCGGGCGCTGGTGCTCTCCCGGTTCATCGGCCAGAAGCTGACGACGTTCGTGTGCTCGGAGAACCACGAGGACCTGATCGTCCTCAAGGAACTCATCGAGGCCGGGAGGGTCACACCGGTCATCGACCGCACGTTCCCGCTGACCGAGGCGCCCCAGGCGATCCGGTACATGGAGGAGGGTCACGCGCGGGGCAAGGTCGCCATCACGGTCTGACGCGCGTATGCTCGCCTCCGGGGAGCCTGCGTGACCAGCGACACCGCCACCGAGCTCTACGACCTGCCGCAGGAGCTCAAGGACCTGCGGGCGATGATCCGTCAGCTGACCGCCGAGAAGATCCGGCCGCGCGCCGCCGAGATCGACGCGACGGGCGAGTACCCGGCCGACATCCGCCGCCTGCTGGCGGAGAACGACATCCTCGCCCTCCCGTTCAGCGAAGCGTACGGCGGCACCGGAACCGGGACGCTGATGCTCCAGGTCGCCGTGGAGGAGATCGCGAGCGCGTGCGCCTCGAGCGCGCTGATCCTCATGGTCCAGGAGCTCGGGACCTTGCCGATCCAGCTGTTCGGCACCGAGGAGCTCAAGCAGCGCTTCCTGCCGCGGTGCGCGACGGGCGAATGGTCGGCGGCCTTCGCGCTGTCAGAGGCCGAGGCCGGCTCCAACGCCGCGGCCATGCGCACGAGCGCGGTCGCCGACGGCGACGAGTGGGTGATCAACGGCGCGAAGAACTGGATCACCAACGCCGGGATCGCCGACTTCTACGTCGTCTTCGCGGTCACCGACCGGGCGAACGCGCGGATCACGGCGTTCGTGGTCGAGGCCCACCGGCCCGGGTTCTCGGTCGGGGGCTACGAGCACAAGCTGGGGATCAAGGGGTCGCCGACCGGCTCGCCGGTCTTCGAGGACGTCCGCGTGCCGGCGGAGAACGTCATCGGCGAGGTCGGCCGCGGCATGCGCGTCGCCCTCGCCACGCTGGAGCGCACGCGCCTCGGTGCCGCGGCGCAGGCCGTCGGGATCGCGCAGGGCGCGACGGACTTCGCAAACGCGTACGCCGCCGAGCGCATCGCGTTCGGCCGGCCGATCAACGAGCTCCAGGGTCTGCAGTTCAAGCTCGCCGACATGGAGACGGGCACCGCCGCCGCGCGCGAGCTGCTCTACAAGGCGTGCGCGATGGCCGACCGCCCCCAGCGCCCGCCCGACCTCGGCAAGTGGACGTCGATGGCCAAGCTCTTCGCCTCCGACAACGCGATGCGCGTGACCGTCGAGGCGATCCAGGTCCTCGGCGGCTACGGGTACGTCTCCGACTATCCGGTGGAGCGGATGATGCGCGACGCCAAGATCACGCAGATCTACGAGGGCACCAACGAGATCCAGCGCGTCATCGTCGCCCGGCACATGCGCGGGGCGTAGCCGGGCGCCGAGCCGCGGTCACGTGGCCGACCCTACGCCGTGAAGGGCGTCACGGTGGCGAGGTGCGCCCACAGGGCGGCGAGCGCGAGCAGGATCCCGCCGGCGGCGTAGGGCGCCGCGCGCGCGGGCAGCGTCATCGCCGCGAAGACGGCGAATGCGGGAAGCACGGAGTACGCGTATCGCGGATAGAAGAAGTCCCAGTTGCCGACCAGCATCCCGGCGGCCATCACCAGCACCGCGAGCCCGAGCGGCGCCGCGAGGAGCCACACGCGCGGATCGATCTCGCGGCGCCGCCGGACGGCGAGGCCCAGCGGGACGAGGAAGAGCAGCGCCATGGCGACGTCGCGCAGACGGCGGTTCAAGGGCGGCAGGAACTTGACCCACCACTCCTCCGCGACCACCGCGTTGAGGAGGGCGCCGGCGCGCTCGCGGACGTCGCCGGGACCGTAGTCGCGATCGGTCGGATTCAGGAACGGCTCCTGCATCTCGCGCACGATGGCGCTGCCGGTCGGCGCCCCGTAGCGATCGAGGTTCGAGGCGACCCACGGCGCGAGCAGCACCGCCGGCAGCGCGAGCGCGGCCACCGCCGTTCGCCAGGGGTAGCGGCGGGCGACCCACAACAGCACCGGCGCCACCACGACGAACGTCGAGCGGGTGAGCAGGCCGAGCCCGACCAGCGCGCCGGCGACCAGCAGCCAGCGATCGGACCGCCGCTGCGAGGCCTCCCACAGCGCGATCGCCGCCGCGACGCCGAGCACGAGCTCGAGCGTGGCGTTGGAGACCGTCACCGCCCGCACCACGACACCCGGCCATGCGAGGACGGTGAGCGCGACCGCGTAGACCCCGGCGGCCCGCTCCGGTCCCGCGACCCGCCGCGCCAGCACCCACAGCAGCGCCGCGGCGACCAGGAGCGCGAGCGCCCCCAGCGCGCGCAGCACGCGGAGCTTGCGCGCGTGGTCCGGACCCGCCAGCCGGTAGGCCGGCGCGGCCAGGGCGTAGTAGAGCGGCGGCTGGAACGCCTCGTACGAGAAGGCGGCCAACCCTTGCGGGCGCGTGCGCGGCGGCGCCGGGTAGACGCCCTCGTCGAGCGCCACGACCTCCGGCGAGATGCGGCTGCGCCCGAGCCACGGCAGGCGCCCCTCCTCGGCGACTTCCTGGACGTAGGCGTAGTGCGCTCGCTCGTCCACGAGCGCGAACACCGGGAACCGCGCCACCGTCACCGCCGCCGTCGCTGTGATCAGCAGCAGTTCGAGGCCGATCAGGAGGCGCACGCGGCGCCACCCTAGTACGCGCGGCGGTCAGCTCCGCCCTGCAGAAATGGCCGACAGCGGAGCGCCCACCGGCATCGGTCAGGCGGGAGGCGGTCGCACCGCCTCGGGCGCGCACACGACCGTGACGCGGTAGGCGACCCCGAACGGCAGGTCGGCGGAGGCGTTCACCGCCACGTAGACGAACAGCACGCCGCTGTGCTGGGGATTCGCGCCGAGCGCGGCGCTCACGTCGAAGATCTGGAACCTCCCGCCGTTGCTCGAGGCCCAGGCCCACTGCACCGCGGCGGTCGCCTGGATCTGGGTGTCCCCGACCGCTCCCGCCTCGTACATGTGGCTGTCGGGCAACCAGAAGGGGGTGGTTATCTCGGTCATGCTGCCGACGAGCGTCCGGCCCCGCTCCGGCCGGCCTCCGTACCAGACCGTCCCCGCGTAGTCGATCCGGCGCCGCGGCGCGCCCGTCGTCGGATCGGTGACCAGCGTGTCGATCCGCTGGACCGGCACCGCGGACACGGTGTCGCGATTGTCCTTCGCCTCCTGGATGTCCTGCTTGATCTCGTCGAGCCACCCCATCGTGGCGCGAGCCTATCCGTCAGGAGGGCGCGAGCGCCCGCTCCAGCAGCCGCCCCGCCGCGAGCACCGCGGCGTCGTCGCCCGGACGCCCGACGAGCTGGACCGACGCCGGAAGGCCGTCCTCCGCCACGCCGCAGGGCACCGCCAGCGCCGGCGCCCCGATCAGGTTCCACGGGTAGGTGAACTGCAGGATCCGCTCGCGGATCGGCGGCTCGCCGAGCGCCGCCGGCGGGGCGACCATCGCCAGCGTCGGCGTGAGCACGAGATCCACCTCGGCCATCAGGCCGGCGAGCTGCTCGCGGTAGAGCTCGCGCTCTCGCTCCGCCGCGGCGACCTCCGCGTCGCTGAAGCGCATCGCCCGCTCGACCTTGCGCGCGACGTTGTCGCTGTAGCGGTCGCGGTGCTCGCGCCACAGGTCGCGGTGCACGTCGGCCGCCTCCCGTCCGAACATCGCGCCGGGGCGCGCGGGCGGGAGCTCGAGCGGCCGGGCGTGCGCGAACCGCGCCGCTGCTCGTTCAACGCGCGCGCGCACGCGAGGATCGGCGAGCCCCGTCCACGCCACCCCGACGCGCAGGTCGTCGAGCGCGCCTGATCTCGCGGGTGAGAACCCCGGGACGAGCGCCTCCATCATCCGCTCGCAGTCCTCGACGTCGCGGGCCATCGGCCCGGCATGGTCGAAGCTCGGCGCCAGCGCGAAGCAGCCGCTCAGCGGCACGAGGCCGAAGCTGGGCTTGAACCCGACGACGCCACAACAGGCGGCCGGGATCCGGATCGACCCAGCCGAATCGGTCCCGAGGGCGGCGTCGACGAGGCCGGCCGCCAGCGCCGCCGCGCTCCCGCCGCTCGACCCGCCGGCGATCCGGTCGGCCGCCAGGGGATTCGGCACCCGCCCGAAGTGGGCGTTGTCCGACGTGATCCCGTACGCGAACTCGTGGAGGTTGGCCTTGCCGACGGTCTCGTACCCCGCCGCCTGGAGCCTCGTCACCGCCTCAGCGGTCACCTCCGGGACGTGCTGCGCGAAGATCGCCGAGCCGTACGTGGTGCGCACGCCGGCCGTGTCGAAGAGATCCTTGACCGCGAGCGGCACGCCGCCGGTCGCGGGCTCGATCTCGGTGATGAAGACGCCGCCGAGACCCACGCGCCAGCGGTCCTGCGTCAGCCGATGCCGGCGTTCGGATCGACCTGCGGGCGCGGGTCGTCACGCGGCGGCTCCGCGGCGCCGCGTTCCTCGGTCGCATTGGGCTCGACGCGCGGCTTGAGGCCGGGGATCTTCAGCTTCACCTTGCGGCCGTCGCCCATCGTCAGCTCCTGCGGCTTGGGCGCGTGCGGATCACCTGGGATCGGGGTCATGCCGACCAGCCTAGCCGCGCCGACATCGCTCCGGGGACGTCGAACGCCGGCATCGGCCGGGAGAGCAGGTAGCCCTGGGCCTGGTCGCAGCCGAGCGCGCGCAGCCGGTCGAGCTGATCCTGGGTCTCGATGCCCTCGGCGATCGATCGCAGGCGGAGGTTCGCCGCGAGGTCCACGACGGCGGAGACGATGCGCTCGTCCTCGTCCTCGGCTCCGAGGCCCTGTACGAACGACTGGTCGATCTTCACGAACGTGAGCGGGAGGCGCCGCAGGTGCGTGAGCGATGCGTAGCCGGTTCCGAAGTCGTCGAGGCCGATCTCGACGCCGAGATCCCGGATGCGCACGAGCTGGCGCACGAGGACCGGCGTGAGATCGATGATCGCGGTCTCGGTGAGCTCGAGATGCAGGCGCGCCGGGTCCAGGCCGGTCTGCTCCAGCGTCTGGCACACCACCTCGGGCAGGTCCCCCGGCTCGAACTGACGCGCGGAGAGGTTGACGGCGACGGTCGGAAGCACCGTGGCGGACCAGGCCTGCGCCTCGCGGCACGCCAGTTCTAAGACCTGGGCGCCGAGCGGCACGACGAGCCCGCTGGACTCCGCGACGGGGATGAAGTCGATCGGCAGCGTCACGGAGCCGTCGGGCCGGACGATCCGGGCGAGGGCCTCGAAGCCCGCCACGGTGCCGGCACGGAGATCGACGATCGGCTGGTAGTACGCCGTGACCAGCCGGCGGTCCAGCGCCCGCTGGAGCATGCGGTGCGCGGCGCTTCGCCGCTGGAGGAGACGGGCGAGGGCGGCGTCGAAGACCTCGGCCCGGCCCCCACCCAGCGACTTGGCCTGGTACATGGCGATGTCGGCCTCGTTGAGCAGGACCTCCGCCGTCCCGCGGCCGCCGACCGACATGGCGATGCCGACGCTCGCGCCGATCCCGTCGCCGTCGGCGTGGTGTGTCAGCTGGGCGATGAGCCGCGTGCACATGTCGACCACGTGCAGGTCGCTGTCGACGTCGGGCGCGAGGATGACGAACTCGTCCCCGCCGACGCGCGCGACCGTGTCCATCGGCCTGAGCGATGCGACCAGCGTGTCCGCGACCGTGCGCAGCACGGCGTCGCCGGCGGCATGCCCCCGGGCGTCGTTGACCCGCTTGAACCCGTCGAGGTCGACGAAGAGCACGGCGGCGCGACGACCCGAGCGCTTCGAGCGCAAGAGGACCTGGTCGATGCGATCGACGAGCAGCCCCCGGTTCGGCAGGCCGGTCAGCGCGTCGTGGGTCGCCTGCCTGGTGAGGGCCGCCTGCGCATTCTCCAGGTCGGTCATCCGCTCGGCCTGCAGCGCGCCGAGCCGGGCGATCTCGCGCTCCTGCGCCTTCTGGGCACTGAGGTCGGTGAACGTGAAGCAGGTGAGCTGGTCGCCGTCCACGTCGAGCGGCGACGTGCCGGCCAGGACGGGGACCGCGACGCCGTCGCCGTCGAGGAGATCGAGCTCGAACGTCGCGCCCCGGCCACCCGGGCCCCGCATCAGCTCCAGCCTGAGCGGGACGTCGCCCGCGAGGTAGGTCGACAACTGCGACCCGACGATCGTCTCCCTCGAGCACGACAACAGCTCGGCCAGGCGTCGATTGGCGAACAGGATGAGCCCGTTCGGGCCGACCGTCGCCGCGCCGTCGCGCATGTGCTCCACGAAGATGCGATAGGGCCGGTCCGCGGTCGCCAGCGTGAACACCCGCGGCGGGGCCGCGCCGTCCGAGACCACGAACGCATCGACCTCGCCCGCGCCGATGGCTCGGAGCGTGTCCTCCGCCTCCGCCGCCCGCACGAGCGCGTCTCGCGTGATCGGACCGTCGGCCCGCGCGTCGGTCTCGGCGAGCATCGCCTCGGCCCGTCCAGGCGGGACGTGCTCCGTCCCCGGCGAGGGCTCGGTCGGCATTCCGGGGCGGATCCGGGGCATGGCCTAGCCGGGCGCCGCCGGTGGGTCGGCGACGCCGAGCTCCAGCGCCAGGAGCACCCGGTCGGTGTCCGCGAGGTCGCCGACGTATCGGCGCACCGGAAGCGGTAGGTGCTTGATGAGGGTCGGCGCGGCGACGACGTGGTTGCTCACGACGGCGGCGACGTCGTCGTGCACGTCGACGACCGCGAGGCGATAGCGGCCGCCGAGGCTCACGTCGCACAGATCCCGGGCGAGCGCGATCGCGCGCGCCGACAGATCCGACGCGCCACTCACGAAGAGGGTCAGCAATGGCGGCGTGGCCGGCTCGGCTGATCCGCTCATACCGTCGGCCTCGCCAGCAGACGGAGTCCCACGAGGACGCGCTCGGCGTTGGAGAGGTCGCCGATGACCTTGCGCAGCGGCTCGGGAAGGCGGCGGACGAGCGTCGGGATCGCGAGGATGTCGTCGCTCCGAGCCAGCTCCGGGTTCTTCACCAGATCGATGATCTCGATCTCGTAGCGCCCGGCGAGATGCTCCTCGCACAGCGTCTGGAGGTTGGCGAGCGCGCGCAGCGACTTCGGCGATCCGTCCGCGACATACAGGCGCAGGTGCCAGATGCCGTCGTCGGGGAGATCGGCTTCGGACGGATTCACGACGCGCCGTCCGGCTGATCGGTGTCGACCCGCCGGAGCCGTCCCTGCTCCGCGCGCTGCCCGGCACGGTCCTCCACGCCGCTCGAGCCGTCGCTCACCAGGCGGCGGACGATGTCGGCCTCGTCCTCGAACTCGCGCCACAGGACCGCGGTCTGGGCCTCGACCGACTCTCGCCGCGTCGCCAGAGCGACCTGGCGCTGCTCGAGGCCGTGCTGCCGAGCCGTCGCATCGGAGCGTTCCTGCGCCTCCTGGGCCTGGCGGGCCGAGCCGGTGAGCACGCCGTGCGGCCCGACGTAGACGTCGGCCAGCTCGACGCCCTGCGAGGTGATCAGGAACTCGCGGATCTGGTTGGAGTGCGCCATCCCGCGCGACTTCAGGACGTACAGGACCCGGTTGTGCTCCCCGTCGCCCTCCGTGCTCTTGACCTGCAGCCAGGTGTCGACGAGCGAGGCGAGCTGCTGGTCGACCTGCGTCGGGTGCGCACCCGAGTCCAGGCTGGTGAAGAGTGCGGTGACCCCGCGCGCCTTCAGGAAGTCGACCTGACGGGTCAGGATCGCCGACACGTCCGCCCCGCTGCCGACACCCAGCAGATCCGAGACGGGATCCTTGACCACCACGGCCGGATCGAACTCGCGAACGGCCTTCTGCATGGCGAAGAGGTGCCCCTCGAGCCCGAGATGGGTGGGCCGGAAGCACTGGAACTGCAACAGGCCGGCGTCCACCCACCGCCGGAGATCGATGCCCACGGACGTCATGTTGCGCACGATCTCCGCCTCGGACTCCTCGAAGGCGAAGTACATCGCCCGCTCGCCACGGCTGCAGGTGGCGTCGCAGAACTGCGCCGCCAGCGTCGACTTGCCGGTGCCGGCGCTGCCGCTGACGAGGACGGTGCTCCCCTTGTAGAAGCCGCCGTCGGCGAGCATCGCGTCGAGCCGGGTCACGCCCGTCGATACCTGCTCCGTGGAGACACCGTGCTGGAGGCCGAGCGACGTGATGGGCTGCACCGAGACGCCCGACTCGCCGATCAGGAACGGGTACTCGTCGGTCCCGTGGAGCGAGCCGCGGTACTTGAGGATCCGCAGCCGCCGGGTCGAGGTCTGCTCGGTCACCCGGTGGTCGAGGACGATGACGCAGTCCGACACGTACTCCTCGATGCCGTGGCGGGTGAGGGTGCCGTCGCCCCGCTCCCCGGTGATCACCGCGGTCACCTTGCGCTCCTTGAGCCAGCCGAACAGGCGACGCAACTCGGCGCGGAGCACGCGCGAGTCCGAGAACGCCCCGAACAGCGTCTCGATGGTGTCGATGACGACGCGCTTGGCGCCGACCTCGTCGATCGCGGCGCCGATCCGGATGAACAGGCCCTCGAGGTCCCAGTCCCCTGTCTCCTCCATGAGCCGGCCGTCGACGCTGACGTGGTCGATCACCAGCCGGCCTTCGGTCTCGAAGCGGGCGAGGTCGAACCCCAGCGAGGCGACGTTGGCGACGAGGTCCTCGGCGGTCTCCTCGAAGGCGACGAACACCCCCGGTTCGTCGAACTCGGTGATCCCCCGGACGAGGAACTCCATGGCCAAGAGCGTCTTGCCGCAGCCGGCCGGGCCGCAGACGAGCGTGGGCCGCCCGCGCGGCAGGCCGCCACCGGTCACCTCGTCGAGGCCGGCGATGCCCGTCGCCGCCTTGGGCAGCTCGCCGAGCGGCGACACGGTGATCGATTGGTCAGATGCGATGCCCGTACCGGCGGCCATCATGGTCAACGTCCTCTCTCACGGGAGGCGTCGAGCCGGTTACGGGGCGACCGTATTGCCGTCGCGCGCCCAAACCAAGCGTCTCTCGAGACTACTTCCGCGACGTTCGTCGCCGCGCTCGGTCCAGTGTAGCCCTGAGCGAAAGCGCGCCCGGTCGGCCGACGCTCGATTCGCTATTGCGCGCCGCCAGGAGTAGTGTCGACGACAGGCTGGCCCCGCGGCCAACAATCCCGGCCGAAGCGCGCAGTACGCCGACGACGCGACCAACGCGACGAGGTGGCGCACTAACGGCGTCGGGATCGACTGTGGGGCCAGTTTCGTTTCATCGCGCCAGTGTTCGATTACAGACCGGACGCCAGGGCGCCGATGACTGACGGCAGAGCGTCATTCCTGCCGCCGGCCGCCCATCCACCAGTCCCCTCCGCTCGCTCCGGCAGCGGTTCCTGCGCCCGTTCGCGCTTGGCGTCGGGCTCCTGAGCATCGCCGTCGGCGTCGTGTCGGCGCTCGGCACGCGCGACGCGGCCGAGGCCGAGCTCGAGAACCGCGCGAAGACCGCGCACCGGATCTTCGCCAACGCGATGGAGCACGAGCAGGTCCGGCTCGCGTCCCAGGCGACGGCGCGAACGCGCGACCCGGAGTTCGTCGGGGCGCTCGAGCGGTATTCGAGCAGCGATCTGGGCGGCGTGCGCTTCACCAGCACGCTCAGCAACCGCTTCGACTACGTCGCGCTCGTGGGGCAGCGCGGCTCGCACGTGTACTCGAGCCGCGGGGCCGACTGGAGCGCGTTCGGAGCCGACAGCAAGCTGGTCAAGCAGACGCGACAGGGCATCTCCGAGGAGGGCGTCTCCGTCACGCGTGACGGGACGCCGGTCGTGTTCGCCTCGCTCGCCGTGCCGATCGACGCACCGACGTACGGGGTGATCCTCGTCGCGGAGCCGGTCAAGGCCTCCGACCTGCAGAGGATCGCGGCTCCCCTCGACCTCACGCTGGGCATCGCGACCGGCGACGGCACGCGTGTCTCCAGCCAGGTGGGCGGCGAAGAACACCGGTCGAAGATGCGGACCTTCACCTATCCGCTGCGCCAAGCGACGGTCAGCGGCGGATCCAGCCGGCTGGAGGTCAGCCTCTCCACCCTGCCGCTCACCCGTGCCACCCAGTCGGCGGCCGCCAAGGCCGGAGCCGTGGCGCTCGTCCTCGCGCTCACTCTGCTCCTGCTGGTGGCCACGCTGCTCAACCGAGCGGTCCTGCACCCGCTCGCCTCCCTGCGCGGCGCGATCCGCCAGGTGCAGGGCGGCGCGTACGAGATCGCCCTCCGGTTCGCGAGCTCGCGCGAGCTCGACGAGCTCGCGGACGGGTTCAACCGCATGGCGGCCATGGTCGGCGAGCAGAAGGCGGACCTCGAGGCCCAGGCGACGACGGACTCCCTGACGGGGCTGGCCAATCACGCCGCCTTCCAGTCCGCGCTGGCCGCCGCGGTCGAGGACGCGCGGACCACCGGCCGCCCGCTCGCGGTCGTCGCCGTGGATCTCGACCTCTTCAAGGAGATCAACGACGAGCACGGGCACCCCGAGGGCGATCGTGTCCTCTGCGCGGTCGGTCAGCGGTTGCGCGAGTCGGTCCGATCCGACGCCGTCGCGGCCCGGGTCGGAGGCGACGAGTTCGCCCTCATGCTTCCGCAGACCGACGGCGACGGCGCCGTGACGGTCGCCGAACGGCTGCGCGAGGCCGCCGCGGACATCTCGATCGCCGGGCGACCCATCTCGGTGTCGGTCGGCGTCGCGTGCTATCCGACCGACACCGACGATCCCGCCGCCCTCCTGGAGCTCGCCGATCGGGCCCTCTACACGGCCAAGCGGGGCGGCCGTGGCCATGCCCGGCGCTACCAGCCCGGCGGCGACCGCGCCGCCACGGCACGCATCGAGCCGCTGCTCCTCGACGGCGGCATCACGCCGGTCTTCCAGCCGATCGTCTCGCTCGTCACCGGCGTGATCGCCGGCTACGAGGCCCTCTCGCGATTCCCCACCCAGAGCGGCCATTCGCCCGACGCCATCTTCGCGGAGGCCTATCGCTGCGGTCTCGGCCCGCAGCTCGAGGCGCACGCGCTGCTGGCGGCGCTTGCGATCGACGGGCGGCCGGCGGGGACCTACCTCACGCTCAACCTCACTCCCAGCGGGATCTCGGCGCCCGCCGTGCTGGCGGTCCTGCCGGCCGACCTGACCGACATCGTCGTCGAGGTCACCGAGCACGAGTTCGTCTCGGATTCCGACGCGTTCCTGAACGGCTTGAAGGACCTGCGACGCCGCGGCGCGCGCATCGCGCTCGACGACGCCGGCGCCGGCTACGCCGGGCTGCAGCAGGTCACGCGCGTGCACCCCGAGCTGATCAAGCTCGACCGGTCGCTGGTGGCCGACGCCGATTCCCGCCCGGACCAGCTCGCGGTCATCCATGCCCTCGTCACGCTCGCGGCACACACCGACGCCCAGACGTGCGCCGAGGGGATCGAGACGATCGCCGAGCTGCTCACCATGGCCCGCGTCGGCGTCTGCCTCGGGCAGGGCTACCTGCTGGCGCGACCCGAGGCCGCGTGGCCCGAGGTCTCCGAGCCGGCCCTGGACGCGCTGCGCAGCCCGCCTGCACCGCCCTTGCACACCCCTTACGCCCCGGCGCTTCGCTGGGTCGCCAGTTCGACCTGACCCTGGAGATGATCGAGATGCACCGCCACATCAGCCGCTGGACCGCCGGTTTCGCCTCCGCACTCGGAGTCCTCGCCCTCGCCGGTTGCGGCTTCGACCAGGCCGAGGACGGCGGCTCGGAAGCCGCGGCGAAGACGCTGACGATCTACTCGAGCCTCCCGCTCCGCGGCGCCGAGCGGACCCAGAGTGAGCCGATGGTCAACGGCATGGAGATGGCGCTCGAGAGCCGGGGTCATCGTGCCGGTCAGTTCCGGATCCGGTACGAGTCGCTCGACGACTCGAGCGCCGAGACCGGCTCATGGGACGTCGGCGCGGCTGCTGCCAACGGCCAGCGCGCGGCTCGTGACCCGAGTGCCGTCGCCTACATCGGGGAGCTGAACTCCGGCGCCAGCGCCGTCTCCATCCCGATCCTCAACGCGGCGGGCCTAGCGCAGGTCAGCCCGGCCAACACCGCGGTCGGCCTCACGACCGACGAGCCGGGCGCCGACAAGGACGAGCCCGGCAAGTACTACCCGACGGGCAACCGCACCTACTTCCGCATCGCGCCCAAGGACACCATCCAGGGCGAGGCGCTGGCGTCGCTCATGCAGAGCGAGCGCTGCACGCGCAGCTTCATCATCAACGACAACGGCCTCTACGGCATCGGCCTCGCGCGCAACATCCACAACACCACCGACGCGCTGGACATGAAGGTCGTCGGCGACGAGAAGGTGGACATGAGCGCGTCCGGCTACCGCAAGCTGGCGGCCCGCGCCGCCGCCAAGCGCGCCGACTGCGTCGTCTTCTCCGGGTCGACGTCGGGCAACGCCGTCCAGCTGTTTAAGGATCTCGCCGCGGCGCTTCCGCAGGCCAAGCTGTTCGGCGGCGACGGCGTCGTCACCGGGGCCTTCGTCAATCCTGCTGAAGGCGGCATCCCCACCGACGTCGGCAACCGCACCAAGCTGACGCTGTTCGCGCTCGACGCCGGGCACTACCCGCCGGCCGGCCGGGCCTTCCTGCGCGACTACAAGAAGCGCTACGGCGTCACGCCCGATCCGCTGGCGATCTACGGCCATGAGGCGATGCTGCTCATGCTCGACTCCATCAAGCGCGCCGGGCCGAAGGGCGACCAGCGCAAGGCGGTCCTCGAGCAGCTTCGACTCACCAAGAACCGGAAGTCGGTGATCGGCCGCTACGGGTTCGACGCCAACGGCGACACGACGCTCAAGAACTACGGGATCTACAAGATCGTCGACGGCGAGATCGCGTTCGACCGGCTGATCACCCCGAAGTGATCGCGTGAGCCCGGCCGGCGCGGGCTCTACCGACACCTGACACACACACGTTCCGCCTCGACCTGCGAGGTTGGGGCGAGCGGCCGCCCGTTCTCTTGATGGGCGGTTCCGTTGCCGGAGAGGACGGGCACTTGAACGCGATCGCGCTCGTCACGACGCTCGGCTCCCGCGTCGTCGAAGGTGCTCCCGGCACCCCGTTCACCCGCACGACCGTCGCTGTCGTCGACGTGCTCAAAGGACGCCTCCCCGACCGCTTCGCCCTGCAAGTGATCGGCGGGAAGCTCGGCACCACGACGGTGGAGTCGCCGGTGCAGCCGTTCGTGAAGGGCCGCCGCTACATCCTCTTCCTCGGCGGGGACGGCCCGGCCGGGCCGACGCTCATCCCCCAGGCCGTGCTCGAGGTGCGATCGGCGGGCGCGACGCAGGTGGTCCGGCCGTCGCCGGAGGGGATCCGCCTGCTGTCGGCCGGCACGAAGGAGCCGGCCCGCAGCTCCGATGCAGGACCACGGCTCGAGGATGTCATCCACTCGATCCGTGAGCACATCCGCAGCACCGCGTCACCGAAGCGAGGGACCATGGTCACCCGCATGCGCATGTTGAGCTCAGTAGTGCTGATCCTCGCGATGGTCGTCCTGGTGCTCGGCGATTCGGCGCCCGCGTATCAGCACTTCTCCCAGGCCACCGGCGGCCCCGGAGTGACGCCCAACCGCTGGCAGTCGCTGCCGATCGCGATCACCGTCGACAACGGGCCCACGGACATCTCCGCGGAGATCACGACCGCGGTGACCACGTGGAACGACGTGGCGACCGCCCGCGCCGTCTGGGGCACGCCGACCAAGGCGGTCGACGGCGCCGGGGATCCGGTCGACTTCACCGGGGCCAACATGGGCACGGCGTGGGCGGGAGCGACGATCCCGTCCTCGGCGCCAACGTCCGGGTGGTCAACGTCGCCAATCCGGCGATCCAACTCACCCGGGTGACCGGGTTCGACGGGAACGACGCCGGTCGCTGCGTGATCGACGGCGTCCCGCCGGGCGACTATCAGGTCCTGGTGGAGCCGCTGAGCGGCAACGCCGACTTCCTCGACCGCCTGGCTGTTCACGCGTGTCGACACCGACTTCACGCACGAGTACCACAACGAGACCAAGGAGGCCGACTGTCCCGAGGACGACGACCCGGAGGAGAGCGAGAGCGCGCCGGTTCGCGTTACGGGCTCGGGTCGGGAGAATCCGGGACGAGCCGCAGGGTGCCGTAGTCGTTCGGCCGCCCTGTGGCGGGCAGCGGGGCGAGCGACGGCGCCAGCGAGATGATTTCGAGCACGTCGTCGAGCCGGAGCACGCGGAGGATCCGCGGCACGATCGGGGGACAGTTCGCCACGCCGAAGTAGGTGCCGGCTTCGCGGGCGGCGATGGCGGCGTCGACCAGCACGTGCACCCCGCTGACATCGATGAACCAGAGCGCGGCGAGGTCGCAGACGACGTGATCCGCCTCGCCGCTCGCGAGCCGGATCGTGTCGTGTGCCGCATCCACCGTCGCGAGATCGAGCTCACCGCGCATCGTGACGATCCCGACTCGCCCCTCGACGTGACGCACGCACTCGAGTGCGGGGGTGGGGACGTCCTCGGGTTCTGGGCGGGGAGATCTGTCCTGCACGGGGTCGACTCTCGATCGCTGTCGGTCGCAGGGATCGGAAGTCACATATCGCTGCCAAGACCCGGTGTACCCCGAGTCCCCGGCCCCGATACGAGCGCCCTCCAATGGCCCATGCTACGCATTCGAGGGGCGGCGTGATAGGGCGTGCCTCCTTTCCTGTCCGAACGTACCCGCGCTTCACAAACGGGCCAACGGTGGCATAGGCTCGCCAGGGTGATGGCGCGCCGCCCGGCCAGCGACCTCTCCGTTCTCGACGACTCCGGTGACGTCCGGACCGCGATCTCGGAGGGCCTCGTCGCTCTTCTGAAGGAGTACTACGGCCGCGGCCCCGAAGAGACCAAGACGTACGTGGGCGAGGATCTCGTCGTCGTCCTGCTGCGCGGTGGCTTCACGCGCGTCGAGCAGACGCTGTTCGACGGCGGTCACGGGGACGAGGTGATCCGCCAGCGCATGGTCTTCCAAGCCGTCATGCGCACGCGGTTCGAGGAGGTCGTCGAACGTGCGACGGGCCGCGAGGTCCTCGCGTTCATGTCCGGGAACCAGCAGGACCCGGACATGATCTGCGAGGTCTTCGTCCTTGCGCCGGACTAGTCGTCGTCGCGGTCCCGGCCGCCGCCGCGATGGTGCCCGCCGCCGCGCCGGCGGTGGTCGGCGGCGTCGAACCAGTTCAGGGTCCGCCGCCACGCCTCGGCGGCCGCATGCGGGTTGAAGCGGGCGCCGGTGTCGTTGAAGAACGCGTGATCGGCCTCGGTGAACGTCAGGAGCTCGTGCTTGAGCCGGGCGGCCTCGAGCGCCGCCTTCGCCGCCGCCCGGGTCGCGTTCACGCGCGCGTCGAGCCCGCCATAGACACCGAGCACCGCGGCGCGCGAGCCCTCGAGGCTGCCGCCCTCGGGGAACGGCCCGTAGAACGGCGCGGCGGCCGCCAGCCGAGGCTCCCCGGCCGCGAGCAGGCGCCACACCATGCCGCCGCCGAAGCAGAATCCGATCGCGGCCATCCGCTTGCGCGGCGCACGCCGGCCGAGCTCCGTCACGCCGGCCTTCATGTCCTCGTCGAAGCGCTCGGGCGGGATCCCCGCGAGCGCCGCCGCCACCGCTGCCTCGTCCGGGAACGCGCCGGTGCCGCCCTCCTCGGAGAGCAGATCGAGCGCGAGCGCGGAGTAGCCGCTGGCGGCGAGCCTGCCGGCGACCAGGCGGATGTGCTCCGTCAGCCCGCGGTTCTCGTGGATCACCAGGACGCCGCCGCGCGGCCTCGCGGCGGGCGCCCACGCGGCCATCAGCGTTCCGCGCGGACCCGCGAAGGTGATCGACTCGCGCGCGACGGGCGCCCAGGCGGTCTCGATGCCGCCCCGCCTGCCCTTCCCGCGCCGCTTCGCCGCGGTGCTCGGCTCCGCCGCGGCGGCGGCGATCACCGGGCCGCTGGCGAGCAGCGCCGACGCCGCTGACGAGCTCAGCCCAAGTAGGACGAGTCGGCGCATCGCCTCGCGGCGCGTGATGATCCCGTCGGCGAGGTCCTCGGCGACCTCCTCGGCGAGGTACTTCTGGATCTCCGTCATCGCTCCCTCCTTCGAAGACGTTTCACACCGACCCGGTCCCGCAGACCGCCTACCCGGGGACGTGGTGTCAAAACAGATGCGCCGGAAGGGTCAAGCAGCCGTGTCCGGCGCGTCGCCGCCGAGCAGCGTCTGCGTCAGCCGGCCGTCCGGCGCGCGCAGCTCCACCAGCGCGGCGGCGACGTGCCGGTCCTCGACGCGGATCGGGCCCTCGCGTTCCTCGGCGGCATAGAGGGCGGCGCGGCGCAGCAGCTCGCGGATGAAGGCGGGGCTCACGCCGCCGAGCTGCTCGATCAGCGCCTCCGGGCACTCCAGCCGGAGATCGAGTCCGTCGCCGTAGAGCTCGATGAGCCGCCGGCGGCCGGCCGCGTCGGGCAACGGGAGGCCGACAGCCAGGTCGATGCGCCCCGGCCGCGCCGCGAGCGCAGGCTCGAGCAGATCGGGCCGGTTCGTGGTGAGCAGGAACAGCAGGTCGTGGTCCTCGTCGAGGCCGTCCATCGCGTTGAGGAGCTCGAGGAGGATCGCGTTGGTCGGCTCGTACGAGCGGTCGAGCGCGACGAGGTCGACATCCTCGAGGACCACCATCGCGGGCTGCAGCGCGGTCGCCAGGTCGACGGACGCGCTCACGTGCTCGAGCGCCTGGCCGGTGAGCAGGACGACGGTCCGCTCCGGCATGAGCGTGGCGAGGTACATGGCCGTGAGCGTCTTGCCGACGCCGGGCGGCCCGTGCAGCAGGACCCCGCGGCGCATGTGCCGGCCGCTCGCGCGCAGGCGATCGGCGTGCCGGGCCATGGTCACCGCCTGGCGCTCGATCCGATCGAGCACGCCGTCGGGAAGCACGATGCGCTCCCGGGTGACGGCTGGGAGCGAGCGGACGGTGAGCGGCGCGCCCTCGTCCTGATGGAAGTGGCGGGCGCTGAGCTCGAGGACACGCCCGCGATAGACGTTGCGCTCGTGCATGCGGCGGCGTAGCTCGTCGAGCGTCGCCTCGGCGCGCGTTTCGGTGCGAGCCATCGCCTCGAGCTCCAGCCGCTCGCCGATCGGGCCGTCCGTGCTCTTGAGCAGGAGCGCGAGCGGCTCGTCGTCCTCGTCGTGGATCAGCCACAGGGCCGACCGGACGCAGCGGACGGCCTCGTCGACGCCGAGCGCCACGGTGATGTGCTCGACGCTGCCGAACTCGATCCCCGCCATCCACTCCCCCCGCGGACGAGCTCGGCGAGCCCCGCCCGGTACCCGTGGGTCGGCGGGAGACCGAGCACCTCGCTCCGGCGGCTCGGCAGCCAGGTATCGAGCGCGACGGTCAGGTTCGGGCGATCCCACGCCGCGAGCGGGCGGCTGACCACCGGCAGGTCCACGGGATCGGCGCCGAAGTGCTCGCGAAGGCGGGCCCGCACCACCGGCTCGGGCTCGGGCGCGTGGCGCTCCGCCCACTCGGTGAGACGCACGATCGCACCGGCGAGCTCCTCAGGATCCACGGCTGGCGATCATACGGACGCGGGGATAGGGTCGCGGGTGCTGCTGAGCGGACCGTCGATTTGCGCCGGCACGCCGACACTGAGAGGGTTGCCGGCAGTGCTCCGGGGGATCGTGGAGGCTCGCCTCGACCCGGCGACCATCGACCATCGCGAGGACCGCCTTCCATGCCCAGCCTGACGTTCCGAGCCCTCACGATCTTCGGGTCGCGAGGCGCGCGGGGGGTGCTCCTGGCGCTCCTCGTCCTCGCCGCGACCCCGGCCGCCGCCTCGGCCGCGCTCCCGGCGGGATCGTTCGTCTTCAACGGCCCGGCCAAGGTGACACCTGCGCCGGACGGGACGATCTACGTCTACGGGTCGTTCACCATGGCGCAAGCGCCCACCGGCGGCGGGCTCGTCGTGTCCGCCTCCGGCAGCGGGGTGCCCGACCCCTCGGCCTTCCCGCACGTCGTCGGAACGGTCCTCGCGGTCGCGCCTGACGGCAGCGGCGGCTGGTACGTCGGCGGCCGCTTCACCGCGGTGGGCGCCACCGCGCGGCGCAACCTCGCCCACATCACCGCCGACGGTGCGGTCGACCCGGACTGGGATCCGAGCCCGGACGCCGCGGTCAATGCGCTCGAAGCCTCGGGCGCGACGGTCTACGCCGGAGGCGACTTCGCGTCGATCGGGGCCGCGGCGCGCCGCGCACTCGCGGCGCTCGACTCCACCACGGGCGACGCGACCGGCTGGAACCCCGATCCCGACGGCGACGTCTCGACGCTGGCCCTCTCCGGTTCGACGCTCTATGCCGGCGGCTCGTTCGCGTCGATCGGCGGGAGCAGCCGCCAGACGCTCGCGGCCATCGACACGACCACCGGCCAGGCGACGGGCTGGAACCCGGACCCTGATGGGCGAGTGATCGCCCTCGAGGTCGCGCACTCGGTGGTCTACGCCGGCGGCACGTTCGGCGTCATCGGGGGCGAGAACCGCGCCGGCCTCGCCGCGCTCGACCCGGCGACGGGGCACGCGACAAGCTGGAGCCCGTCACTGCAGGACCCGGTCGGGAGCGAGGTGGACGCGATCGCGATCTCCGGCTCGACGGTGTACGTCGGCGGTGAGTTCACCTCGGTCGGTGCCGAGGCGCGACCGGGTCTGGCGGCCCTCGACGCGACGACCGGACAGCCGACCGGCTGGAACCCCGCTGCGGCGACCGAGCCACAACGCTTCACGGCGATGGCCGCCACGGATTCGGCGGTCTACGTGGCCGGGTCGTTCGCGACCATCGGCGACCAGCAGCGCGACGGGCTCGCCGGCCTCGACGCCGCCACCGGAGAGGTGACCGGGTGGAACCCGCAACCGGGCGGGCGGCTGGTGCGGGCGCTCGCTGTCGCCGGCCCGTCGGTGTACGTGGGCGGAGGCTTCGCCGGCGCGGGGCCGCCGCTCGCGATGATCAAGGGGCTGGCGAGGCTCGACAGCAGCGGTGATCTCGACACCACCTGGGACCCCGCTCCGAACGGGCCGATCCTCTCCCTGGAGGTCTCGGGATCGACGCTGTTCGTCGCCGGGAAGTTCAACACGATCGGCGCGAGGAAGCGTCGCTCCATCGCACAGATCGACGCGGAGACCGGCATCGGGACGATCTGGGACGCCGCCATGTTCCCCGAGACGGAGGCGGTCTACGACCTGGCGCTGGTGGGCTCGACGCTCTATGTGGCGGGGGACTTCACGGCGATCGGGGGAACTTCGCGCCAGAGGCTCGCGGCCCTGGACACCACGACCGCCGCGGCGACGGACTGGGACCCTTCCCCCGACGGGACCCCGCGCGTTCTGATTCCGGCCGGCGATGTCATCTACGCGACGGGGGGCTCTTTCGGGGTGATCGGCGGGCAACCTCGATCGAACCTCGCGGCGCTCGACGCCACGACGGGTGTGGCGACCGCCTGGAATCCGCAGCCCGACGGCGCCGTGCTCGACGCGACCCTGTCGGGCTCGACGCTCTACGTCGGCGGGGGCTTCACCGAGATCGGCGGCCGATCCCGGGCGCGAGTCGCCGCCTTCGACACCACGACCGGCGGGCTCACCGGCTTCGACCCCGGCGCCGACGGCGACGTCGACGCGCTGGCGGCGACGGGATCGAGCGTCTTCGCCGGCGGCGCATTCGGATCGATCGGCGGCGCGCCCCGCAGCAACCTCGCGGAGCTGGACGCCGTCAGCGGAGCGCCGAGCAGCTGGAATCCCGGCCCGCCGGTGGGCGGGTCGCTCCAGGAGCCGTCCGTCGATCTCGTGACCGCCGGGTCGACGCTCTTCGCCACCGGCGACTTCAGCGGGCTCGGCGGCCGGGTCACCGGCTCGTACGCCAAGTTCGACCTGTCCGACACGGCCGCTCCCGCGATCTCGGTCGCGAGGCCGGTCGAGGCGGAGCACTTCCAGGTCGGCCAGGTCGTGACCTCCGTGTTCTCGTGCGACGACCGGACCGGCTCCGGGGTCAGCACCTGCACGGGCCGCGCCAGGCTCGACACCTCGTCCCCCGGAGCCAAGGCCTTCGTCGTCCGCGCCGCCGACCTGGCCGGGAACACCTCCGAGAAGCTGGTGCGCTATGTCGTGGACGCGCCGCCGCCGCCGCCGCCACCGCCACCACCACCACCGCCGCCGCCGCCGCCACCACCGCCGCCTCCGCCCCCCGGCGGCGGCACGCCCCCCGGGGCGAGCCCGGCGCCGGACACGACCGGCGTCCCGGTCGTCATACCGACGTCCAACCGGCGCCTCACGATCACCAAGGCCGGCGCCGTGCCCCTTCGGCTCGGGCCGATGAGCGAGGACGTCACCGGGCGCGTCGAGGTCAGCAGACGAGGCGCGAAGAGCGAGGTCGTCATCGGGGCCAAGAGCCTCAGGGCGATCAGCGGCGAGACCGTGACCGTCCGCGTCCACCTGAGCCGGCACGTCCGGCGGCTGCTCAACCGACGCGGAACGCTCCCCGCCAGCGCCGTCATCAACCTCCGCGACGCCGCCGGCAACACGACGACCCGGACCTACCGCTTCACGCTGCGGGCGGCCCGATCCAGGCGCGGATGACGTGACGCGCTACTGTGGACCCGTCAACGTCGGGCACTTTGCCCGGCACCGCAGTGCCAGCGCCCGCAGTTGTGTCGCGTCATCCGCTTCCTCCGCGCCGCATGAGCACCCGAGCCGTGGAGGAAAAACATGGCAACTGGAACCGTGAAGTGGTTCAACGACGACAAGGGCTTCGGCTTCATCACGCCCGAGGACGGGTCTAAGGACCTCTTCGTGCACTACAGCGCGATCGCGAGCGAGGGCTTCCGCAGCCTCGCCGAGGGCGCCAAGGTGAGCTACGAGGCCGAGTCGGGTCCCAAGGGCCCGAACGCGACCAACGTCACGCTGGTCTGAGCCTCGCGCGGCGCACGGCCGCGCTGAAGTCCGGAATTTGAATCGAGAGGCCCCGCTCCGCGGGGCCTCTCGCCGTCTCGGAGGGGGTTCGACCCGCTGGAAAGGCGCAGAAACGGACGAGGTCGTGGCAGGATCGCGGCGCCGGGAGGTTCTATGGGCATGCGTTCTCTCGCGCGGTTCGTCCTGCCCCTGTTGATGCCTGCCGCGCTGCTCGCCGCCGCCCCCGCCGATGCGGCCGTTCCGTATCGCTTCGCGCCCTACGTCGACATGGCGGAGTGGCCGCCGCCCGACCTCGGGGAGATCCGCACCGCCGGCGGCGTCCAGCACATCTCGCTCGGCTTCGTGACCGCGGAGGAGAAGGTCAAGGACGGCCCGGGGGATCCGCCCCGGCCTCCCGATGCGCCGGACCAGGAGTGCATCCCGACGTGGGGCGGCTACCACGGCTACCCCGCTTCCGGCTCCGGGGCCTACAAGCTCGCCGAGGTCGCCGCCCACCGGGCCGCCGGCGGTGACATCGTCGGCTCCTTCGGCGGCCAGGCGGGCTTCGAGCTCGCGTCCGTCTGCACGACCGTGACAGACCTCACCGACGCGTATCGCGAGGTGATCGAGACCTACGACCTCACGCACGTCGACTTCGACATCGAGGGCGCCATCGTCCCGAACACGACGTTCAACACCAACCGGGCCGAGGCGATCGCCGCGCTCCAGGAAGAGGCGACGGCCGACGGCCGCGCGCTGGTGGTCAGCTACACAGTTGCCGTCGAGCCGAGCGGGCTGCTCACGGAGGGCGTGGCGCTACTGCAGAACGCCGTGGACCACGGCGTGCGGATCGACCTCGTGAACCTCATGACGATGGACTTCAGCCCGTCCCAGGTGCCCGAGCCGGGGACGAAGATGGCGCAGTACTCCGAGCTGGCCGTGCGCAACGCCCGCGAGCAGATCCGCGCGGTGTTCCCCGGCCTGACCGACGCGGACCTGTTCGCCAAGCTCGGGATGACGGCGATGATCGGCGTCAACGACCCCTGCTGCGCGGCCCAGGTCTACACGCCGCGCGCCGCCTCGACGCTCGCGAATTGGGCGGGCGAGAACGGCATCGGGATGCTCGGGATGTGGTCGCTGGCACGCGACAAGTCGTGCACGCCCGAGCTGAATCCGCGTCACTGCTCCGGCGTCACCCAGACGCCGTGGACCTTCTCGCACCGGCTCGGGGCCTTCGCCGGGGGCACGCCCCCGCCGCCCGACGACGGCTCCAGCGCAAGCGCGCCGACGACCGTGCGCGGCGACTTCAACGCGGATGGCAAGGGCGACCTGGCGATCGCCGCGCCCGGGGAGAACGACGGCGCCGGCGCCGTGCACGTCCTCTACGGGTCGGCCTCGGGCCTCACCGCGGACGGCTCGCAGCTCTGGTCCCAGAGCAGCGCCGGGATCGCCGACGCGCCGGAGATCGGCGACGGCTTTGGCTCCGCGGTCGCCGCCGGCGACGTCAACCGCGACGGCAAGACCGATCTGGCCATCGGGGCGCCGAGGGAGAACGACGGGGAGGGCGTGGTCCACGTGCTGCTGGGCTCGGCGGGCGCCGGCCTGACCGCGACCGGCTCGCAGCTCTGGTCCCAGGCGACCCCGGGCGTCGCCGGCAGCCCGCTGACCGACGACGGCTTCGGGGCGGCGCTGGCGATCGGCGACTTCGGCGGCTCGACCCACGGCGACCTGGCGGTCGGCGTGCCCGACGAGAACGGCGGCACGATGATCGACTCCGGCGCCGTCCACGTCCTCCCCGGGTCGGCCACGGGCCCGGGCGCGGCCGGCTCGCAGTACTGGACCCAGAACTCGAGCGGCATCGCCGACAACGCGGAGAGCGCCGACCGGTTCGGCGCGTCGCTCGCCGCCGGTGACCTCGGTCACAGCACTCGCGCCGACCTGGTGATCGGGGCGACCGGCGAGCGCAACGGCGCCGGTGTGGTGCACGCGATCTACGGCACCGACGCGGGGCTGACGGCGACGAACCAGCAGCAGTGGTCCCAGAGCACCGCCGGGATCGCGGGCTCCGGCGCCGCCGGCGACCACTTCGGCGCCGCGCTGGCCATCGGCGACTTCGGCGGGACGCCGCACGGGGACCTGGCGGTCGGCGCGCCCGAGGACGGAGGCCCACCGGACTCCGGCGGCGTCCACGTGCTCCCGGGCTCGGGCACCGGGCTGACCGCCACGGGCTCGCAGCTGTGGACGCAGGCCAGCCCGGGCGTGTTCGACTTCGTGGAGCCCGGGGACCGCTTCGGCGCGACCCTCGCGGCCGGCGACCTGGGCCGCGGCGGCCAGGCCGATCTCGCGATCGGCGTTCCCGGCGAGAACGAGGGCGCCGGCTTCGTCCACACGATCTACGGCACCGCGTCCGGGCTCGGAGCGGCCGATCAGCAGGTGTGGTCGCAGGACACGCCCGGGATCGTGAACAGCTCGTTCCCCAGCGATCACTTCGGCGCCACGCTGGCCATCGGCAACTTCGGGGGCACGTCGCACTCCGAGCTCGCCGTGGGCGCGCCCGACGAGAACAGCGGGATGGTGCTCGACACCGGGGTGCTCCACGTCCTGCCCGGCTCGTCGACCGGCACGACCGCGACCGGCGCGCAGTACTGGCACCAGAACGCGAGCGGCGTGGCCGACGGCGCGGAGCTGGGCGACCGGTTCGGCGGTGCGGCGGGCCGCTGACGGCTGAGGATCGAGGGGCCCCGCCACGCGGGGCCTCTCGCCGTTTCGGAGCGGGTTCGAACCCTTCCGACCGCACGCTTGGAACCCCTCGCCATCGCCGCCGACCGGTGGTACCGTCGACATCGCCGAGGGCGTCGAGGCCGGCGGCGGCACGCTCGACGTCGCCCGCCAGACGACGATCCTGCTCATCGGCGCCGTGATCTGGGCCTACCTGGGGATCATCTTCGAGATCCTCACCGAGACCGTCGCGTGGGAGCGCTGGGAGGGGACGATCGAGTACACGTTCATGGCGCCGCTGTCGCGCGCCGTGCACCTGCTCGGCATGGGTACCTTCGCGGTGATCTACGGCGTCGTGCGGACGTCGCTGCTGTTCGTCGTCGTGGCGATGTTCTTCGGCCTCGCCTTCCCCGACGCAGACTTCGGCGCGGCGCTGCTCCTGCTCGCCGTGTCGTCGGTGTCGTTCGTCGGGATCGGGATGGTAACCGCGGTGCTGCCGCTGATCTCGCCCGAGAAGGGCGCGCAACTCGGGTTCATCGCCCAGGGCCTGCTGCTGGTCGTCTCGGGCGTCTACTACCCGGTCGACGTCATGCCGGGCTGGATGCAGGCGGTCTCCACGATCTCGCCGGCGACCTAGGCGCTGGACGGCATCCGGGCGGCGGTCCTCGACGGCGCGGGGATCGGCGACCTGTGGGGCGACCTGTGGCCGCTCATCGTCATCGGCGCGGTCGCGATCCCGCTCGGCCTGGTGGTGTTCCGCGCCGGCGAGCGCTACGCGAAGCGCAACGGCAAGCTCAAGCGGTCGGGTTGACGCGGACTGCGCGGGCGGCCGTCAGGATCAGCTCCACGCACGCGTCGAGGGGGAACGCGGTCGAGTCCAGGACGAGGTGGAAGACGCCGGCGCCGCGCGGGTCGACCCCGTAGAGGTCCTCCAGGTAGGCGCGGCGGAGGCGGTCGACGCGGTCCCGGCGCCGCTCGGCCGTCTCGCGGTCGACGCCCTCGAGCTCCATCGCCTGGCGGACGCGTGCCTCCTCCGGGCCGTCGAGCAGGACGTGCAGCGCCCGCGCGTCGTCGCGCAGCACGACCGCGGCGCCGCGCCCGAGGATCACGCCCGCGCCCGCGGTGGCGAGGTCGCGGATCTCCTGCTCGATCTCGCGGCGGCGCGCCTGGTCGGGCAGCAGCTCGTCGACGGTCAGGCCCGGCGGCGTCCCCCACGAGACCGCCAGCGCCGCCACGCGCGAGAGCAGCCGGCCCGCCCCCCCGCCGACCGACTCGTCGCACGCCTGCGCCTCGAGGCTGCGGACGGCCGACTCCGCCTCCGGCGTGCGGCCGAGGAACGGCACCGCGAGGCGCTCGGCGAGCGCCGGCGCGACCCGGCTGCCGCCGGCGCCGTAGGACGCCGAGACGGTGATCAGCGTCACAGCGCGCCCCGCCACGCCCGGCGCGGCCCGGCGGCGCGCAGCGCGGCGACCGCGCCGAGCGCCAGCGTCGCCATCACGACGCCCATCGGAACCGCCGTGTCCGGCCCCGCGATCCCGACCAGCGGCGCCGCGAACGCGCCGACGAGGAACTGGATGACGCCGAGCAGCGCCGAGGCGCTGCCGGCGACGTGCGCGTGATCGGCGAGCGCCAGCGCGGTCGCGTTGGGCAGGACGAATGCGAGGCTCGACAACACGACGAACATCGGGACGAGCACCGCCCAGACGCCGAGCTCGCCCTGCGTCACCACGGCGAGGAGGGCGAGGGCGCTCAGGGCGATGGCGCCCAGCCCGCGCCGCAGCAGCACCGCGGGCCCGAAGCGCTCGACGACCCGGGCGTTGACCTGGCTCGCCGCGACAAGGCCGAGCCCGTTGATCCCGAACATGAGGCTGAACAGCTGCGGGGAGGCGCCGTAGATGCCCTGCAGGACGAACGACGACCCCGAGATGTACGCGAACAGCGCTCCGAAGGCCAGCCCGGAGGCGAGGCCGTGCGCCATGAACGACCGGTCGCGCAGGAGCCCGCGCATCGTCTGCACGGTACTCCCGAAGCCGCCCGTGTTCCGCCGCTCGACCGGCAGCGTCTCGCGCAGGCCGATCGCCACGGCGAGCGCGATCAACGCGGAGAGCACCGCCAGGGCGACGAAGATCCCGTCCCACGACGTCGCCCGCAGGATCTGGGCGCCGAGGACCGGTGCGAGGATCGGGGCCAGGCCGGTCACCAGCATCAGCGAGGAGAACAGCTTCACGGCGGCCGGCCCCGTGTGCAGGTCGCGGACGACCGCGCGGGCGATCACGATGCCGCCGGCGCCGGCCAGGCCCTGGACGAAGCGCAGCCCGATCAGCGCCCCGGCCGACGACGCGAGTGCGCACAGCACCGACGCGGCCGCATACGTCACCAAGGCCGCGACCAGCGGCATCCGCCGCCCGAACCGGTCGCTCAGCGGGCCGACGACGAGCTGCCCGAGCGCCAGGCCCGCCACGCAGGCGGTCAGGGTGAGCTGCACGCTCGAGGCGCTCGTGTCCAGCTCCCGCGCGATCTGGGGGAACGCCGGGAGGTACGTGTCGATCGAGAGCGGGCCGATCGCCGCCACCGACCCGAGGACGACCACGAGGCGGACGCCCGCGGGCGACGACCCGGGCACTATCGCGCCGCCGGCCTAGCGCGCGACCAGTTCGGGACGATCAGGAGGATGGGAGCGGCGACGATCGCGGTGGCGCCCAGCGCGAGCGCCGCCACGCCGATCGAGTCCAGCGCGTAGCCGCCGAGCAGCGCGAGGCTCGCGCCCAGCAGCGCCGACAGCAGGTCGCTGAAGCCGAGCAGCTTGCCGCGCTCGGCGGGAGTGGCGAGATCGACCAGCTGGGCGGTCGCGGCGACGAAGGACACGTTCCAGCCGACGCCGAGCCCGAACAGCAGCAGCGCGGTGGCGGCGACGCTCTCGAGCCACAGCATTCCGATCGTCGACACCGCCATGACGGCCAGGCCCACGGTCAGCGCCAGGGTCCGTCCGACCCGGTCGATAAGAACGCCGATGACCAGCACCAGCGCGTACATCCCGAGGACGTGCGCGCCGATGATCGGGAACACCGACTCTTGCGAATGGTGGTTGTGCTCGACGACCACATAGCCGCTCAGGTTCATCACGGACACCATCACGCCGAAGCTGGCCAGCGCGGCGAGCATGGCCGGGCGCACGCCGGGGCGCCGCAGGATCTCCCGCAGCGGCGCCGCCGGGATCGGCGCCTCGTGCGACCGCTCCTCCGCGAGCAACTCGGCGATGAGCTTCGGGTCGGGACGGACCTGCAGCACGAGCAGACAGGCGACGACGCTGAGCGCGCCGGCGGCCAGCCACGGCAGGGTCAGCGACGTCGCCTCGACCTCCTTGCCGGCGAACAGCGGGCCGAACACCGCGGGCCCGAGGATCGCCCCGAAGACCGAGCCGAACAGCACGTAGGAGATCCCGCGCGCCCGGCGCTCGGGCGGATACATGTCGCCGGCGGCGGTGCGGATCAGCAGCGCGATCCCGCTCGCCGCGCCGGTGAGCGCGAAGCCCACGATCACGAGCGGCGTCGAGTCGATATCGGTGGCCATCGCCGTGAGCGAGCACCCGAGCGCGGCGAACAGGAAGCCGCCCGCGACCACCGGGCGCCGGCCGATCCGGTCCATGGCGCGGCCCGCGGGGAGGGCGGCCAGCGCGGACGCGGCGAGGAAGATCGCCGGCCCCAGCCCGAGCAGGCCGGTGACCCCGGTGATCAGCACGAACGTGAGCGAGGAGACCGCCGCGACGAGCTGCAGCACGGCCGAGTAGACCGCCATCGCGGACGCCAGCAGCACGGTATTGCGCCTGATCGGAAGTTCGGGGGCGGAGACGGTGGCCAGACGGCGAACCTACTGAACGACGGCCGCGCGTATCAGGGCGCCGTCTGGA
Source organism: uncultured Solirubrobacterales bacterium (assembly GCA_963828075.1). GTDB lineage: Bacteria > Actinomycetota > Thermoleophilia > Solirubrobacterales > Solirubrobacteraceae > JACCYI01. Next base: position 211,500 of record CAWHDH010000007.1, read on the forward strand.
CGCTCTCTGAGCCATGACCCTCGCAACCGTCGTCGAAATGCCGCAGCACCTCGAGGCCGTCACGCACGACCCGTTCATCGACGACGAGGCCGCCGACCGCGCGCCGAGCGACACCGAGGCGCCGGGCACCGCCGCCCCGATCCGCCGCCGCATCGTCGATTGACGGCCCGCCGGCCCGGCGTGCCATCGTTCACTGCGGTGGAGCGCACCGGTCTATACGGGAATCCCGCGGGGGGAGCGGTCGAGCTGACGACCGTCCGGGCGATCTACGAGGCGTTCGAGCGCCGCGACATCGAGGCGGCGCTCCCCCACATCGCCGACGACGTCGAGTTCCTGCCGCACGGGACCGCCCAGCTCACCGGCCGCGCCGAGCCCTACCGGGGCCACCAGGGATTGCGCGACTACTTCGCGGACGCCTCGCGCGTGTGGGACGAGCTGACCCTGCACGCGACGGACATGCGCGTCGTGGCCGGCGGCGTCGTCGTCTTCGGCCACGTGAGCGGCCTCGTCGACGGCCGGCGGGTGGAGCGGCGGGTGCTGTGGACGTGGCAGGTGCGCGACGGCAAGGCGGTGACGATGCGCGTCAACGACATCGGCGAGGCCCCCGGCGCCTAGCGGCAGCTACGCCGGCCGGGAGGTTGCACGGGGATGAAGCGCGCCGCGGAGCCGGCCGGCGCCGTCCGCGGCGCCATCGGAGAGCCGCCGGCGTAGGACGGCGAACGTGAACGGGCGGTTGAGCCTGCGCGTCACCGGAGCATCGGGCGGCACGCCGGCCGCTTCGCGGGCCTCGGCGATGTCCCCGTAGACGTTCACCCGGCTGACCTGGTCGTCGCGCACCTCGTACACCCACACCATCGGCGTGAACTCGTTGTACGCGCGCGACCCGCTCCCGTGCGGCACCTTGAGCTGGCCGAAGACGATGACGCGGTCGCCGTGCTCGATCATCCCCGCGTGGAGGGGCTCCGGCAGCGGCGTGCCGAGGCGACGGATCTCGCCCTCGACATGATCCCGGATCGCCTCGCGGCCGTGCAGCGGCGGCCCGCCGCCGAGGGGGATGACGACCGCATCCGGGTGCATCCGCGCGAGCGACTCGGACAGCTGTTCGTGCCCGAATCCGATGATCTCCTCGACGATGTCCGCGGCGCGGCCCATGCTCGGCTGAACCTATCCCGTTTCGCGGCGCCGGGTTGCCTTCCGCCGGTCGGTACCGGCGGTGCAGACGTCCGCCGTGTCAGGCGGCCGCGGTCAGCCAGTCGCGCGGGTTGTCCTCGAAGACCTGGCGCTCGATGGCGTCGTCCCAGACGCCCTGCTCGCGCAGCCACGGAATGACCTCGTCGAACACGAGTGTCGTGCTCCAGTCCTTGACCATGCCCGCCTCGTAGAGCGCCGCGGCGGCCGCTTCCGGGAACCAGTCGATGGTGGCGCAGTAGTCCTGGCTGATCATCACGCGGCCGGCGTGGCCGCGGCGCAGCAGCTCGGCCGTCGTCGCGTTGCGGCGGTCCATCGGCAGGTAGAGCTCGAGCCCGTAGCGGTCGAGCCCGATGTAGACGCCCGTGTCGAGCAGGCGCTCGATGTAGTCGAGATCGTCCGTGTCGCCGGTGTGGGCGATCTGGATGGCCTTCGGCGCGACGCCCTCCTCGAGGAGGATCTCGACCTGCCGCGGCCCGGTGTTCGACGCGGGCCGCGAGTGCGCCATGATCGGCGTCCCGGTGCGCACGCTCGCGCGGGCGACCGCGCGGTGGACCTTCTCGATGTTGGCGGTGAGGCCCGGCTCGTCGGCGGCGCACTTCAGGAACGCCGGCCTGGCGTCGGTGCCCTGGATCCCGTGCTCGAGATCGGCGACGAAGTGGTCGGCCATCGCGTCCTCGTCGCGGTTCTCGAAGTAGTGCGGGAGGTAGTCGTACGTGTAGATCCCGGTGCACGCGATGACGTTGACGCCGGTGGCCTCGGCGACGCGCCGCAGGAACCGGACGTCGCGGCCGCCGAACATCGCCGCCGGGTCGCAGATCGTGCGGACGCCGTGGGCGGCTGCCGCCTGGACGGCCTCGACGCCGAGCCGCAGGGCCTCGGCGTCGTCGTAGCGGTCGGGCCACTGCTCGGCGACCGCCTCGTCGCGGAAGCGACAGTGCTCGTGGACGAGCGTGCGGCCGAGCGAGCCGGCGTCGACGGGGCCAAGAACGGTCTCGACGGTCATGCGCGGACTGTAGGGAAGGCGGGGCGGGCGGCGCCCTCGGGACGCCGCCCGTACGTGCCTACCCGCGGGTCCGGCGGACCTTGCGCACGCGGCTCTGGCCGCGGACGAAGGCGCCGTTCGTCAGCGTGACGGTCACGACGTACTCGCGGGTGGAGCCGATCCTGCGACTCGGGAAGCGGTACGTCGAGCGACTGGTACCGCGCGTGATCGTCCGGGCGACGGTCCTGCGCTTGCCCGTCGAGGAGATGCGCATGAGCCGCACCACGGCATCGCCGCCGGGCGCGATCGTCCCCGAGAACCGGGCCTTGCGGCCGCGGCGGATCTTCAGGTTCACCTTCGGCGCCACGCCGACGGTGATGATCGGGCTGACGGTCTGCTTGCCGTCGACCTTGGCCTGCGCGCGGTACTGCGTTGTCACGCGCGGCTGGACGGTGAGGCCGAACGTGCCGTCAGGCCGGGCGATCAGCGCGTTGCCGGCCGGCCCGAAGCCGGCCGTGTAGGGGAACTCGGCGATCTCCGGCTGGACGGTGGACCCGCCCGCGCCGGTGCCGCCGACGCTGCCCGAGAGGACAGCGGTCTGCCCGAAGGTGACGACGGCCGGTGCGGACGAGAGCGTCACCGAAGCGGGGATGCGCGGCGTCGTGAACGTGCGGGTCTTGCCGTAGCGCAGCCCGTTGGTGTTGCGGGCGGCAAGGCGATAGGAGTACTTCCTGACCGGCTCGAGCCCGCTCAGGGGAATCCGCACCCTCACGCTCCGCGTGCCGGCGTCGAGGTGGACGTGCGGCGTGCGACTGTTGAGCCTGCCCTTGCTCCCGAACATCACGAAAACGTTGGTGGTCCGGCTCCGCGGATGGACCGCACCCGTGATCACAGCGCCGGTCGGCGTGATCTCGATGGCGTTGCCGGTCGTGACCGTCGGCCTGCGGTTCTGCGCCGAGGCGGAGCCTGCAGGCACCAGCAGGAGCAGGAGGACGGCGAGGAAAGTGATCTTGTAGCGAGATTGCATGGTGGTTCTCAACCCCGCCGCGCCCCGGAAGTTGCGTGTTGCAAATAATTCTATTGACGCGTCAGTTATATTATGCGGCCCATGACGCCGTTGACGACATCGCCGCATCGCCGCGGCCCCGGGCGCCCGCCGGGTCACGATCCGCGCCGCCCCGAGCGGCTCGAGCAGATCCTCGCCGCCGCGTGCCGGGCGATCCTCGAGCGCGGGTTCCCCGACACGCGGATCGCCGATGTCGCGGCCGCGGCGGGCCTCTCGACGGGCTCGATCCACTACTACTTCGAGACCAAGGACGACGTGCTCGTCGCTGCGCTGAAGTGGGCCAGCGAGCGGCTGTTCGCGCGGGTCGAGGACATCACGGATCCGTCCGCGCGCGCCCGCCTCGCCCATCTGCTGGCCGCCGCGGTCCCCGACACCGGGCCGGCGCGCAGCGAGTACGTGCTGTGGATCGAGCTGTGGCTACGGGCGCTGCACCAGCCCGCGCTGCTCGAGCAGGGCGAGGCGCTGTCGGCCCGCTGGCGGGCCTACTTCTTCGACATCGTCCGGACGGGGACCGCCGCGGGCGAGTTCCACCCGATCGCCGATCCCGACGAGGTGGCCGAGCGCCTCGTCGCGATGGTCGACGGCCTCGGCTTCGACACGGTGCTCGGCTATTCGTGGACATCGCCGGACCGCATGCGCGCCCGCCTCGTCGCCTTCGCGGCGGAGCAGCTGGGCGTCCCGCGCGAGGCGCTCGTGGAGAGGAAGGCGGTTCGATGAGCACAGAGCCTGTGGCACCGATGGTCACGGACGTGATGGCGCCCGCCCGGCGGCTGGGCGGGCACGTGGTGGCCGAGTCGCTGCGCGCGCTCGGGGCGGACGCCGTGTTCGGCGTCCCCGGCATCCATGCGCTGTCGATCTGGGAGGCCCTGCGGGGCGGCCCGGTGCGGTCGCTCGGCTTCCGCACGGAGCTGGCCGCGGGCTTCGCCGCCGACGGGTACGCCCGCGCGAGCGGCCGGCCGGCGCCGCTGCTGCTGTCCACAGGCCCGGGGGCGCTGAACTCGCTGACCGCGCTGATGGAGGCCGCCACCTCGCACGTACCGGTGGTCGCCATCTCGAGCCAGGAGCCGCGGGCGATGATCGGCCGCGGCCGTGGCTTCCTGCACGAGCTGCCCGACCAGCTCGCCGTGTTCGCGCCCGTGGTCAAGCAGGCCCGGCGCGCCGAGAGCGCCGCCGCCCTGCCGGAGCTGCTCGCCGACGCGTGGCGCGTCGCGCAGACCGCCCCGTCGGGCCCGGTCTACCTGGAGATCCCGGTCGACGTGCTCGAGGACCCGAGCGATGCCGTCGTGCCCGCCATCCTCGACGGCTCCGCGCCGCCGGCGCGGGTGGCCCCGGGCAAGGCGATCGCGGCCGCCGTCTCAGTGCTGGCGGGAGCGGAGCGCCCCGTGATCTGGGCCGGCGGCGGCGTGGAGCGCTCGGGCGCGTGGGCGGAGCTGCTCGCCGTGGCGGAGCGCCTCGACGCGCCGGTGGCCACCACGTACATGGGCAAGGCGGCGATCGCCGCCGACCATCCGCTCGCGGTCGGCTCCTCGTGCGACGACCCGGCGTTCCGAGCGCTGCTCGCGGACGCCGACGCCGTCCTCGCGGTCGGCACCGAGCTCGGCGCCGAGACGACCGGGCAGTACGAGCTCGCGTTCTCGGGCCGGCTCGTCCACCTCGACGCCGCGCCCGACCGGATCGGCGCGACGTACCCGGCGCTCGGGCTGGTCGGCGACGCCAAGGCCACGCTCGCCGCCCTGGCGCTCGCGCTCCCCGCAGGCGCCGCGGGCGACGGCGAGGCGCGGGCGGCGGCCGTTCGGGAGCAGATCGCGGAGACGCTCGACGGCGCGGGCCGCGAGCTCGAGCGCGGGCTGCTCGCCGACATCGCCGCGGTCGCCGGCCCGGACGCGGTGATCGCCTGGGACATGACGATCCTCGCCTACCACGCCGCGGCGCAGTTCCCGCAGCGGCGCCGGCGGGGCTTCCTCTACCCGCTCGGCTCGGGCACGCTCGGCTACGCCTTCCCCGCGGCGCTCGGCGCCGCCGCCGCGGCGCTGCCCGGCGGCCCACGGGTCCTGGCGGTGGCCGGCGACGGCGGGATCCTCTACGACCTCGTCGAGCTCGCCTCGGCACGCCAATACGGGCTCGACACGACGCTCGTGATCGTCGACGACGGCGGTTATGGGATCCTGCGCGAGTACCAGGCCTCGGCGTACGGCGAGACGCACGCCGTCGACCTCGTCCAGCCGGACTTCGAGGCGACGGCGCGGGCGTTCGGCGTACCCGTGCGCGCGTGCCGGGCCGACGGCTTCGCCGATGCCCTACGGTGGGCCGACGGCGTCGAAGGTCCCGCGGTGGTGTTGCTGCGCGAGCAGCTGGTCTTCTCGGAGGTGACGGCATGAGCTGGGACGCCCTGATCAAGCCCTCGCTGCGCGATGCCGGCGCGTACGTGCCGGGCGCCAGCGTCGACGACCTGATGGCCACCCACGGCCTGACCGAGGTCGACAAGCTCAACTGGAACGAGGGGCTGTGGGGCCCGCTCCCCGGGGTGCTCGACGCCGTCGCCGGCTCCCTCGACCAGGTGTGGGCCTACCCCGAGCACGCCTACAACGCGCTGCGCGAGGCGATCGCCGCCGAGACCGGCGCGGCGCCCGACCAGGTCCTCCCCGGCCACGGCATCCAGGCGCTGATCCTGACGCTCGTCCAGGCGTTCGTGTCGCCTGGCGACGCCGTCGTCGTCCCCTCCCCCACCTACGGCCATTACGCCCAAGCCTCGCAGGTGGCGGGCGCGGTCGTCGAGCGCGTCCCCTCACCGGAGATGCGCTTCGACCTCGAGCGGGTCGCGGACGCCGTCGCCCGCACCGACGCGCGGATGGCGTGGATCTGCGACCCGAACAACCCGACCGGCGCGCGGGTCGAGCCGGGCGAGTGGCGGGCGTTCCTGGACGCGGTCGGCCCGCGCTGCGTCGTGGTCGCCGACGAGGCCTACGCGGAGTACGTCGAGCCGGAGGACCGCCTGGGGCGCGAGCGCGATGTGGCCGACGGCCGGCGCGTCGTCGTCCTGCGCACGTTCTCGAAGATCTTCGGGCTCGCCGGGCTGCGGCTCGGCTACGCGCTCGCCGACCCGGCGCTGCTGCGCTACCTGCAGGCCGTGCAGGAGCCGTTCAACGTGAACCGCGCGGCGCTGGCGGGAGGGCTGGCCAGCCTCGGCCGGCCCGCCGAGGTGGCGGAGCGGCGGGCGCTCGCCGCCGCCGCGCGCGCCCGGCTCGCCGACGCCCTGCGCACCGGCGGTATGCGGGCGCTGCCGTCGGGCGGGAACTTCGTCCTCGCCGAGATCGGCGTCGACGACCTCGAGTTCTGCAACCGGCTGGTGCGGCGCGGCATTCTCATCCGTCCCGGATCGGAGATGGGCCTCGCGGGCTACGCGCGGATCACCGTCGCGCCCGAGCCGGTGATGGACCGCGTGGCAGCAGCGCTGCTCGAGGTCCGAGCCGAGATGACCAACACGGAGGCGGTCCGATGAGCGAGAACTTCACCCCGGAGCAGGAGGACATCCAGCGGGTCTGCCGCGACTTCGCCGCGCGCGAGATCCGGCCGATCTCGCTGGCGATCGACGAGGCCGACGTCGAGCACCCCACCGAGGTGTGGGAGAAGGCCGCGGCGCTGGGCCTGACCTCGTTCATGCTGCCGGAGGCGCTCGGCGGCGGTGGAATGACCGACTGCCTGACCGGCTGCATCGTGCAGGAGGAGCTGTCGCACGGCTGCTCGGGGATCGGCAACCTGATCACCTCGAACGGCTTCTTCGCCGAGCCGGTGCTCGAGCTGGGGACGCCCGAGCAGCAGGAGCGCTGGATCACGCCGCTGTGCGCGGAGGTCCCGCCGCTGACGGCGCTCGCCACCACCGAGCCCGAGTCGGGGTCGGACGCCGCGTCGATCCGCACCACCGCCCGGCGCACCGACGGCGGCTACGTGCTCTCCGGCCAGAAGTCGTGGATCTCCAACGGCGGGATCGCCGACGCCTACGTGGTGTTCGCCACGGTCGAGCCCGGCAGCGGCCACCGCGGGGTCACCGCGTTCGTGCTCGAGCGCGACGACCCCGGGCTGACCTGCGGGGCGCCGATGCGCAAGATGGGCCAGCGGGCGATCCGCAACACCGAACTGTTCCTCGAGGACGTCGACATCCCGGCCGACCGCCGCCTCGGCGAGGAGGGCCAGGGCTTCGTCGGGCTGATGCGGACGTTCGACCGCTCCCGCGTCACCCTGGGCGCCTCGGCCACCGGCCTCGCGCGCGCCGCGCTCGAGTACGCGGTCGACTACGCCAAGGAGCGCCGGCAGTTCGGCAAGCCGATCGCCGAGCACCAGGCCGTCGCGTTCCGGCTCGCCGACATGGCGCTGCGCGTCGACGCCGCCCGGCTGCTGGTGCGGCGGGCGGCGCGGATGGTCGATGCCGGGCAGCGCGTCACCACCGAGGCGGCGATGGCCAAGCTGCACGCGTCCGAGACGGCGATGTGGTGCACCTGGGCGGCGGTGCAGACGCTCGCGGGCTGGGGCTACTCGCGCGAGTACCCGGTCGAGAAGTGGATGCGCGACGCCAAGCTCGAGGAGATCGAGGAGGGGACCTCCGACATCCAGCGCCTCGTCATCGCGCGAGGACTCCTGCGCGGCTGAGCGAGACACTGTCGAGGTGGCCGGACACCGCCTCGAGCTCCGCGACCTGACCGTCGCCCGCGGCGAGCGCGTCGTGGCCAGCGGCATCTCGCTGGGGCTCGCGGGCGGCGAGGTGACCGCGCTGGTCGGCGACTCGGGGGCGGGGAAGTCGACGCTGCTGCGCTCGATCGTCCGCCTCGACGAGCCCGCCGCCGGCTCGGTCCTGGTCGACGGCCGCGACGCCCGCGAGATCGATCCGTGCGAGCTGCGCCGGCGGGTCGGGCTGGTGATGCAGGCGCCGGTGATGCTGCCCGGCGACGTCCGGGCCAACCTCGCCTACGGCCTGCGCGACCCGGACACCGTCGCGCTCGGCGAGGCGCTCGCCGGCACCGGCCTCGACCGCTCCTTCCTCGATCGCGAGGCGCGCGAGCTGTCGGGCGGCGAGACGGCGCGGGTGGCGGTCGCGCGGGCGCTCGTGCGCGACCCGCGCGCGCTGCTGCTCGACGAGCCGACCGCGGCGCTCGACGCCGCCTCGGCCGCCGCGGTCGAGGCGCTGGTGCGCCGGCTCGCCGAGGCCGGGCTGGCCGTCCTCGTCGTCACCCACGACGAGTCGCAGGCGGCCCGGATCGCCGACCGGGCGGCGCGTCTCGGCGCGGGGCGGCTCGAGGCCTCAGGCGCCGCGGCGGAGGTGCTGCGGCCGTGACGCAGGTCCTCGTCGCCGCCGCGCTGATGCTCGCCGCCGTCGGGCTGGCGCGCTGGACGCGCGTCGGCCTCGAGCGCGACCTGCTCGTCGCCGGCGTGCGCGCGGCGGTGCAGCTGGCCGCCGTCGGCGCGCTCGTCGGCCTCGTGTTCGAGCACGCCGGGCTCGCGGCCGGCTTCGTCGCGATCATGCTCATCACCGCGAGCCTGACGTCGGCGCGGCGGATCCGCGGGCTACCGGACGCGTTCCCGCGCTCCGCGGCGGCGATAGCCGCGGGGGCCGGCGCCGGCGTGGCGCCGATGCTCCTCAGCGGCGCGTTCTCGACCACCCCGCGCGAGCTGATCCCGATCTGCGGGATCCTCATCGGCGGCGCGATGGTCGCGACGTCGGTGACGGGGCGGCGGCTCACCGAGCACGTCGCCGAGGACCTCGCCGCGATCGAGACGCGGCTCGCCCTCGGCGTCGGTGTCCGCGAGGCGCTGCACCCGAGCGTCCGCAGCGCCGCCGGCACCGGCCTGACCGGCGTCATCGACCAGACGCGCAGCGTCGGCCTGGTCGCCCTGCCCGGCACGTTCGTCGGGCTCATCCTCGGCGGCGCGTCGCCGGCCGAGGCCGCGCGGCTGCAGCTCGTCGTCCTGCTCGCGCTGCTGTGGGTCCAGCTCGTCGCCGCGCTCGTCATCGCGCGGCTCGTCGTCGCGGCGGTCACGCGCCCGGGCGAGCGGGTCGTCCCGCCCGGCGCGTAAGCGTTGGACACCGGGTTCCGGTGCGGTCATAGTCGGGTCCATGCGGAGGTCGTCGTGGTGTCGGTTGGCGCTCGCGTTCGCGCTGGCTGCGCTCACGGCGCCGGGCGGCGCCGTCGCCGCCCAGAAGACCATCGCCGTGGATCCCGAGACCGGCGAGATCACCGCCGTCTCACACGCGTGGGAACCGGATGCCCCCACGGACGCGGCCGTGGTGGCGCGCTACGACTCGGCAGGTACGCTCGTACCGGACTTCGGGAGGGAGGGCTATACCAGGACGGTCGGGAGGCTGATGCTGCGTCATCCCGACGGGCGCGTGACGACCATGGGCGAGCGCCGCGACCCCTGGCGCCAGCCGGAGACGCCGGGTCTGGAGCGCCGGCTGCGCGACGGATCGCTCGACCCTACGTTCGGTGACGGCGGCCGCCTCCCCCTGGAGATCACCTGGACCTACCACGCCGCCGCGGCGCTCGAGCCCGACGGCAGCGTCCTGCTCGCCGACGTCACCCCCGAGAACGTCGTCCGGCTCCGCCGGATCGACCCGTCCGGCGCGACCGTCTCGCTGTTCGCGCAGGCCACGGCCCCGGGGCCCGATCCGCCGGGGACGGGCCCGGACTTCCGGCTCGGCGATCTTCACGCCACCGCCGACGGGGTCATCGTCAGCGGTTCGAGCTACGACACCGACGTCCCGGGCTTCCTGATCCGCTTGAAGCCCGACGGTCGGCTGGATCCGGACTATGGCGACGCCGGCGTGGTCGAGACCGCGCCGAGCCAGCGGAGCCTCGCGCGCGGCACGCACGTGTACGTCCTGGAGGCCGGCCGCCTCGGCTCGAGCGAGGTGGTCGTCTCCCGTTATGGGTCAGACGGCTCGCTGGACACGGCCTGGGCCCAGGACGGCCGGGCCACCGTCGCGGTCGCCGGCACTCTGGCGGGGGTCGGCGGCGCGTTCGACGTCGCGCCGGGCGGCGCGATCCTCCTCGGCACGACGGTGTTCCTCTCGGGACGGAAGGCGATCGCGATCGCGCGGCTGACGCCGGACGGCGGGCTGGACGCCGGGTACGGCTCCGGCGGTCAAGCGGTCGTGGAGTTCGGCCTCGCCGCGGAGCTCATCGACCTCCTCAGGCTGCCGTCGGGCGGCGCCCTGATCTCTGCCATGACCTTCGCGGAGGACGACTCGCAGACGCCCGGGCTCGCCAGGCTGACGGCGGCCGGCGATCCCGACACCACGTTCAGCGGCGACGGACAGCTCGTCCCGCACTTCGACGTCCTCGGCCCGGAGGCGGCGATCACCGCGGGTCCGTCGCAGGTCGTCGACCCGCCCGCCGGGACGTCGGCGGGCTTCTCGTTCACGTCCAGCCAGCCCGGCGGTCCCTTCGATCCGGTCAGCTTCCGCTGTCGCCTGGACACCGGGCCGATCACCGCGTGCGAGCCGGGCGCCGCCTATCACGGGCTGCCGGAGGGCGACCGCGTGTTCGAGGTCCAGGCGCTCGACGCCCGTGGGAACCCGGGCTGGTCACGCGCCGACTGGCGCTGGGTCGCGAACGCGCGCGCGCCGGACACGGGGTTCACCGCCGCGCCGAGCTCGCTCGGCGGCTCGCCTGAGGCGCGGTTCGAGATCACAGGCGACGAGCCGCTCGGCGCGGTGCGCTGCCGGCTCGACGGCGTCGCGCTCGAGTGTGGGCAGAGCGTCACGGTGCGCGTCGGCGACGGCGAGCACGTCTTCGAGGCGACGGGTGTCGACTCGTTCGGAGCGGCCGATCCCACACCGGTCGTCCACCGCTGGACGGTCGATCTGACGGGGCCCGAGATCCGCATCGACAGTGGCCCGCCGCCGGTGACCCGGGACACGTCCGCGCAGCTGACCTTCTCCTCCTCGGACCCGGCCGCGACCTTCGAGTGCCGCCTCGGCGACGGCCCCTGGACCCCCTGCACCTCGCCGTACCCCCTGAGCGGGCTCGCGTCCGGAATCCACATCTTCGGCGTCCGCGCCATCGACCCGGCCGGCAACATCAGCAGCGCCGAGCGGATCTGGGGCGTCGGGCCGCCGGACGCCGCGCCGCCCGCGAGCCCGCCGGGCACGACGCGCCTCGGGGTCAGGACATCTCGCATCGCCGAGCACCGGATCGACGGCCGCCGCCGCGTCCTGGATCGGATCCGCGTCACCAACCCGCTCGACCGCTCCGGCACCGCGCGCCTGTGCGCGACGTACCCGAAGGGCTGGCGGCCCGGCTACGCCAAGCGGCCCGCGGGCGTGACGGTGAGCGGGCGCCGGGTCTGCCTGCTCCGGGCTCTGGCCGCCGGGCAGACCCGCACCTTCGCGCTCGCCGGCCGCGCGCCGAAGCGAGAACGTCTCGGCGCCCTGCGCTACACGCTCTCCTTCCCCGGCCTCCCGACGCAGGAGGCCGCCAAGGAATGGCTCGCCTGGCGCAGCACGCGTACCTCTGGCGGAACCGTCGGCGAAGGCGGGACCTCGTGACTCACGGGCGCCAGACGCATTGACCGGCCGGGGCGCGCGGCGGTACGGTCGGCGCGTGAGGCTCCGTCGCGTCCAGCGGACGACCGAACCGCCCCCGCCCACGGGCTACGTCGGCGACTACGCGGACAAGCTGAGCCGCATCCGGCCGATCCCGCACGACGAGGACGAGCGGCCGTGTCGCGAGGACCTCGAGTGGGGCCAGACGCTGTTCACGCACGCCTTCCGACTGCCGGCCCGGCGGCGCCGGCAGCGCGACCGCTAGCTGCCCGGTGGCCCGTCCGGACAAGGTCCTGGTGACGCACAACGGCGCGCTGCGCGCCAAGCACGGCGCAGCCGGGGTGCGAGCGATCCGCGCGGCGGTGGACCGACTGGTCGAGGCCGACCGCGCCCGCGGGCTGCGCAGCCGCTGGCTCGCGGTCGACGACAAGCGGACCGCCCGATCACTTGGAGCGGCCGCCGTCGACGACCCGGCCGATCACGCCGGCGCCAAGGCGTTCGTCGACGCTGCGCACGCGAAGTGGGCGCCCGACTACGTGGTCCTCCTCGGGTCGCCCGACGTCATCCCGATGCAGCCGCTGCGCAACCCGCTGTGGACCGGGGACCCGCGCCGCGGAGACCCGGACCCGGACGTCCCGAGCGACCTGCCGTACGCCTCCGAGGCGCCCGCCGGCGACGACCCCGGCGCGTTCCGCGGCGCGACGCGGGTGGTCGGACGGCTGCCCGACGGGACGGGCGCGAGCGACATCGCGCAGATCGAGCGCCTGCTCGGCGTCGCCGCGGGCTACGCGACCCGGCCGCGCGCGGAGCTGCTCCCGCCGCTCGCCATCACCGCGGCCGACTGGCACGGGTCGACCTCCGAGACGCTGCGCCGGGCGGTCGGTGCGACCGACGGCCTGCACTCGGTCCCGACCGAGGCGCCGCCGTGGCCGGGCACCGAGACGACCCGGCTCCTGCATCTCGTCAACTGCCACGGCGGCGCGGCGGACTGGCGCTACTACGGGCAGCGCGGGCGCTCGCATCCGGTCGCGCTCGACGCGGGGGAGCTCGACGGCGGGCTGCGCGAGGGCGTGATCGGCGCCGCGGAGTGCTGCTATGGCGGCCTGCTCTACGACGCGGCCGAGGCGGGCGGGCGGCCCGGGTTCGCCGACACCTACCTCGCGGCCGGCGCCTACGGGTACGTCGCGTCGACGACGACCTCCTACGGGCCCGCCAACGGCAACGACGGCGCCGACGTCATCTGCCGCCAGTTCCTGCTGCACGTCCTCGGCGGCGCGTCGCTCGGCCGCGCGCTGCTCCAGGCCCGCCAGGACTACGTGCTCGCGAAGGCCGCCCTCTCCCCCGTCGACCTCAAGACGCTCGCCCAGTTCGCGCTGTTCGGCGACCCGGCGGTGCACGCGGTGGTCAGGACCGGGGAGCCCGGCCCGCCGCCCGGCATCGCCTCCCGCCGCCGCCGGCTGCGCGCCAACGGCGACGCGCTCGAGCGCTCCACGACACGGGCGGCCGCCGAGCCGACCCGGGTGAGCGCGCCCAAGCGCCGGCGTGTCCGCGAGGCGCTCGGCGACGTGGCTGATGCTGACGCGACGCTGACGACCTTCGAGGTCCTCGACGCCCCCGACGCCGCCTCCGGCCCCGGCGAGCGCTTCCACGTCCTGCAGAAGCGGGGCGGGACGGGCGTGCGCGCGGTGGTCGCGCGCGAGGAGGACGGCTCGATCGGCCCGCCGACCGTCCTGGAGGAGCGCTGATGGAGATCGCCGGCCGGCTGGTGCACGACCAGGTGGCGACCGGGTCCAAGGGCGAGCGCCGCGCGCTCGTGCTCGAGGCCGACGGCGGCGCCGTCCACCTCGTCCGCCGCCGCGGCGCGCCGGCGTGGGGCGACGCCGACGCCGACCTCGCCGAGCTGGTCGGCCGGCGGGTGTCGGTCACCGGGACGGTGGTCGGCGGGACGCTGCTCGTCGACGCGTGGCGCGTGATCGACTGAAGCTCGCGTAGCGAGTTGCGTGAAGCAACCCACTCTGATACAGTCCGTTTCATCATGCAACCCGAACCGAAGGTGACCCCGCCATGCTCCTTCACAAGCACCTGAAGCCGGCCGCAGACGATCGCACGGACGCCGGTCGCACGGACGAGAATTGGCTTCTCCCCGATCTGGAGGCCGCCCAGCGCCGGCATCTGTATGCCGCCGGACCCGGCGACGGGCCTGAGCGCACCTCCCACCGCTGGAGCATCACGCGCGTGCGGCGCACCTAGCACCCAGCCGCTCACTCGCTCCTCCCTCACCGCGCAGTTCCACCCGGCGGCCGCGCGAATCTGACGCCGGCCGGTGCCACCCCCAGATTGCGGTCACGCCGGGGCGACCTCGACCACGCGCAGGGCGATGCGGCTCTCCGCAGGCACGACGGTGAGGAGGTTGCGTGACGGCGGCGTGGCGGCCGCCGCGTCGTCGTCGGCGGGGAGGAGGTCGTCGGCGCACTTGACGATCGCGACGAGCGCGATCAGCGACCCGACCGCGCGGCCGCCGAAGGCGACGTCGATCCCGACCACCGACGGCGCCTCGGGGTCGAGCGCGCCGGCCGGCACGGCGCGGTTCTCCGCGACGGTCCAGCCGTCGGACGCGAGCCCGGCGATGTTGCCGGCGATGACCTTGGCGCGCCAGTCGACCGGGAGGTCCGGGAGGACGACGGTCGTGTGGGAGGCCGGCGGCGTCGCCGGCGCCGGCACGGGCGCCGGGGCCGCGGTGACCGCCTGCCACAGCAGGATCACCGACGTGCGGGCGTCGGCGACGGCGTTCGGGCCGCGCGTGCGGACCTGGACAAGGACGCGGTTGGCCGTCGCGTCGGCCGCCGCCCACAGCGACGGCGCCGGCGCCATCTCGCGCCCGTAGCGGTCGACGAACGCGACGTGGCCGGGGTCGGTGTCGAGGCCGTGGAACGTGGTCCGCCACGTGCGGTCGTCCATCACCGCGGTGACGGGGATCTGGCGCTCGGTCTGGATCGCCTGCCAGACGGCGACGTCGGCGGCGCCGAACTCGTCGGGCACGGTCGGCAGCGGCTGCCCCCAGGTCGACGCCGCGATCCGCCATGCCTGCCGCGCCGCGCCGCTCGCGGCGCCCACGTAGGCCGCGGGCGGTGCGACGACCACCCGCGCCCGGCCGCGCACGATCGCGATGTCGGGGCTCTCCGCGATCCCCGTCGGGCGCGGGACGGGCGGCCCGGGCGCCACGGTGGGATCGGCGAGGCCGGTGACGCCGGCGATCCGCCGGCCGTCGTCGGTGGCCGACGCGCGGACGAAGACCTCCGGCTCGCGCGGGGCCGTCGCGTTGCGATGGGTGAAGCGCTCGATGTCGAGCTCCCACACCCCGCGGCCGTAGGTGGACGCGCGCAGGAGCCGCACCGGCGATCCGGTCGGGGCGAACAGGTCGAGGTCGCGCACCGCCGCCTCGGGCAGGCCGGGCGAGCAGTCCTCCCACGTCCAGGTCGGCGGCGCGAGCGGGAGGTCGCGCACACCGCGGTAGACGCCGACGTCGGTGCCGGCGTAGACGTCGCGCGGATTGGCCTGGTCGACGATCACCGCGTGCACGCGCGTGTTGCCGCCGAGGTAGCCCGTCAGGCCGGTACCCACCCAGGTCGCCGCGCCCGGCGGCAGGAACCACAGGCAGTCGTCGGGGGTCGTCCCGGGGTCGAGCCCGAGGTAGACGCCGTCACCGGTCGCGTCGAGCGCGGCCACCGCCAGCGGCGAGAACGCGGCCGGGAGGTCGTTGACGGTGCCGCCGGTCGCGTCGGTGGTGGCCCATGCCGGCGGGACCTGGTTGGCCCGCTCGCCCGCGCGCTTGAGCCCGCGGGCGGCAGTCCCCGCGCGGCGGGCGTAGACGTCCCCGGCCGCGCCCGCAGCGCCGATGCCGCGCAGCCGGTAGACGCCGTTCTGGGTCGCCACCACGAGCACGGTCGGCGACGCCCAGTCGAGCGCCTGGATCACCGACCCGTCGAGCTGGTTGACCCGGAGGTTGCCCTTGCTCGCCGCCGGGTTCGTCCCGCTCGGCCACGACAGCCAGTTCGTGCCCCAGTCGTCGGTCGTCCACACGCGGTGCGAGCCGAACGCGACGCGGGAGAGGTCCGGCGCGCCCGGCACGACCACGAGCTTGAGCGGCGAGTAGAACTCGACGTTCCCGCTCTCCTGCGTGCGCCGGGCGGCGACGGTGGTCGTCGGGAACCGCACGGCGCCCGGGACGCCGGTCGCCGGGGGGACGTCCGAGAACAGGGACCCGTTGGTGTACTGCCACATCCACCGCGGCGTGATCGGATCGACGACCACCCCGCCGGCGTCGCCGGCGAACGCGTGCCGGCGCCAGGCCGGCTCTCCGGTGTGGATGAGCATCCCGTTGTCCTGCGAGCCGCCGATCAGGAAGGCGGGCACGGTGGGGTGCGCCGCCAGGTAGGTGAGCTGCAGGACGCCCATGCCGCCGTGGGCGTGCTGCCAGCGGCCGCCGTCGACGTCGGGGTGCGACCGGTAGACGCCGCCGTCGGTGCCGACCCACGCCTCCGGCTTGTCCGCCGCGCCGCGGCTGAACACCAGGTGATGGACATCGGCGTGCGCCCCGTGCCCGACGAGGGTCGGCG
Source organism: uncultured Solirubrobacterales bacterium (assembly GCA_963828075.1). Classification (GTDB taxonomy): domain Bacteria; phylum Actinomycetota; class Thermoleophilia; order Solirubrobacterales; family Solirubrobacteraceae; genus JACCYI01. The sequence goes on from CAWHDH010000007.1 coordinate 227,891, forward strand.
TGAAGGTCGGCGCCGTCGCGGTGCCGGCGATGGGGCCGCGGTAGAGCGAGGCCTGCCATTCCCCCTCGATGGAGACCGTCGACCCGCCGACGATGATCTCGTCGGTCGCGGTCGCAGGCGCCGGGATCGGCTGGGGGACGATCGCGATGGCCTGGTCGTAGGTCCCCTGGTCGCTGTCCCCCACGCCCCACAGGGCCCCCGGTATTCCGGTCACGGCGCGGAACGTCGGGGTCCCGGCGGTGACGTTGAGCATCCGTCGCAGGCGCGCGCGCTGAGAGCCGCGACGGACCGAGAGCAGCGCATAGACGCGGCGCGCACCGTCCGGCGCCGTGGCCAGCGAGATCCGCCCGAGCCGCCTGCGATCCTGGGTCGTCAGGCCTCCGGTGATGCCGTCGCAGATCAGCCTGGCCTGGCCGACCGCCGAGCCGGCCGCGGTCAACTGGACGCGGAGGACCCCCTCTCCCGAGACGGCGACGAAGAGCCATTCGGTGGCGCCGTCGACGAGCATCGCCACGTCGCTGACCGCCGGGACGTCGAAGGGCGAAGGCAGCGGGATCTGCGTCCACGCGTCGAACGGCCCCGCCGCCGGGCGCTCGAACAGGCCAGTGTTCGAGGCCAGCCACGCACGGGTGGCGCCGCCGGGGGCGCCCGGGGGCGGGACGATCACCCGGAAGCTGGCGTGGTCGGCCACGTTCGTCGCCTCCACCGTCCACGCCCGCGGGTCGGCCGGGTTCGCGGGGCGCCCGAAGCGCCGGACCCCGTCGCCGCTCCACTCCTGGAACTCGCCGCAGCCCGCGAACACCACGTCGTCCTCGGCGGTGGCGCCGAAGATCGCGGCGACCGAGCCGATCGCCAGGCCGCCGCCGCTGGCGACGAGGTCCGCGCTCGGCGTGTCGCGCCACGGGTCGAGCGCCAGCCAGCGGCGCCCGCCGTCGGTGGTCATCCAGACGCCGCCGTTGGCGGCCGCCGCGTAGGCCCGCGTGCCGTCGGCGGAGACCGCCAGGCCGCGCACGCGGCCGGTGATCGACGGCCGCCCGCCCGCCATCCCGCGGGTCGCCTCGGTCGGGCCGAGCGGCACCCAGTCGGCGCCCGGGCCGGGCAGGTCCTTCGGCGCCATCCCGTCGACCGCGCGGGCGTCGGGCTCGGGCGCGATGCCACCGCGCACCGCCGAGGTGATCGGGCCGGGCCCGTGGCGGCGCAGCCACGCGCGCCGGCCGGCGACGTCGTCGACCGGGCTCACTCGTCCTCCTGGGCGATCTCGAGCCGGATCCAGCCCTCCTGGACCTGGGCGGGCGACTCGGCCAGCCGCGCCTCGGCGCTCGCCGCCGCGATCGGGTCGTCGCGCCAGGTCGTCGGCGTGTCGCGGTGCGCCCACGACGGCGTGACCCCGCCGCCGCCGGGTGCCGGCATGCGGATCGTCGCCGGGTCGACGAGGACGGGCCCGATCCGCAGCGACGGCGCGATGCGCTCGAGCGCGGCCACCGTCCACTCGCGCTGCATCCGCACGGCCGTGCGCGGGAGCACGCCGCAGGTCGCGTGCACGGCGGTGCCCGGGACGACGACGAGCGTGAGCCGCACGGTCTGACCCGGGTGCACGTGCAGGACGGGGTCGGTGGCGACGTAGGTCGACGTGACCGGGCGCGCAGTCGCGTCGGTCGGGCTGCCGGACGTCGCGAGCGCGCCGCGGCGCGGGCCGGTGTCGAGCGCGGCGGCCAGCACCTCGCCGGCGACGGGATGGAACGTCGAGTAGTCGTCGCCGGCGAAGAAGCCGAGCAGCCCGTCGTCCTGGCGGGTCAGCGCCCCGAGGCGGACGGGGATGGCGAGGCGAGCGACGTCGCGCACCGCGGCGGCGCGCTCGGTCTTCAGCGGCTCGGGCGTCTCGGGCGGTGCCGGGTCGGGGCCGGCCTCGACCCGCAGCAGGGCGCGGACGAGCGCGAGCGGGCGCCCGACCAGCCCGGCGAGGTGCTCGGTCCCGCCGGCGGAGGCGTCGACGGTGCCGGCGGTCGTATCGAGGACGCGCAGGAGCGCGGACAGCGGGCTCTCCTCCTCCTCGAGCAGGTCCTCTGTAAGTTGGCGCGAAGCGGGGCCGCCGGCGCGACGGTCGGCGTCGGCGCGCAAGAGGCCGGTGACAATTCCGGCGAGCGGCACGTCGGCGGGGCCGTTCACCGGCGGCGGCGCGCCCAGCGGGCCGGGGCGGCCCGGCGCGGACTCCCAGAGGACGCCGGGTCCGTCGGGGTCGTGCAGGAGCTGGCCGATCGGCTCGCCGGCCGGCTCGAACACCTCGACGGCGTGGTCGACGGGGTCGGGGAGTAGCCAGCCGGCGACCGGCGAGACGCTGCCGGTCTCCTGGTCGACGCGGGCCTCGTCGGCCTCGCGGCCGGGATCGACGAGCCGCAACATCAGCCGACCGGGCAGCGTGAGCCGCGGAACGAACTCGCCGGCCGGGCCGGTGGCGCCGTCGCCGTCGGCGGTCAGCGAGGTGGTGACGCGCAGGCCGGGGAAGGCCGGCCCGAGGTCCAGCGTGCGGCCGAAGGCGTCGACGACGCGGGCGCGCCGCAGCTGGAAGCGCCCTGAGCGCAGCAGCCGCGGCAGGCGCGCGGGGAGCGGGGCGGCCGCGCTGCCGTCGCCGCGTGCGCGGGCGACGTTGTCGTCCCACCCGAGCAGCCAGGTGCGCAGGCCGTCGAGCGCGGCGGCGGTGATGTCGAGCCCGCTGGCGCGCGCCGCCAGCGTGCGCAGCGCCGCTTCGGTCGACGGCTCGAGCTCGCCGCCACCGGGGCGCGCCGCCTCGCTCTCGAGCGCGGTGGCGACGCGCGCGGCGAAGGTCCGCGCCGGCCCTGGCGTGAGCAGGCTGCGGGCGGTGAGCGTCAGCGTCGTCGCCGCCCCCGCCCCGGCGGCGTCCGGGTCGGGCTCGAGGTCGACCTCGGCCAGGCGCCAGGCGGCGAGCGCCGCCGCGTCGGCGTCGGGCAGGTCGAGCGCGAGCTCCCACTCGACGTAGAGCGGGACCCACGGCTGCCGCCACCAGGTGGTGGCGACCGGGGACGCGAGCTTGCCGTCGAGCGTCGAGCCGGCGCCGGCCCACACGACGTCCTTGCCCTGCGACGCCGCTCCCGCCAGCGCCAGTTCCCCGCGCACGCGGGCGAGGACCGCCCCGCGGTTGCCTCCGGTGCGCTCCACGGCTCGATCGGCGGTCTCCTCGTCGTGGAAGGGATCGGTGAGCGCCGCCTCCTCGAGGAGCGCGTCGCACTCCGGCGGGATGCCGCCGTGGTCGAGCGGCGCCACGAGGTCGCGGGCGCGGACGATGCCGTGCAGGCCCTTGATCGGCTCGCCGGTGAGGCGGCAGGCGAGCAGGCCGTCGGGGGTGTGGCGGCCGTCGTTGCCGTGGCGCAGCGAGCGCCCGGCGCCCGACAGCGTGAGCACCGGGTCGGCGGGCGCGTGGCGCCGCGGCAGGCCGACCGCGACGTCGCGGAATGTCGGCTCGGCCTGCGCAGGCCCGCCACGGCCGCCGCCGCGGTGGCGCTTGTCGAACGCCTCCATCACGCGCATCCCGTGCTTGACCGTCGCCTTCGTGCCGCGCGGGGGATCGTCGCCCTCCTCCTCACGGGTGGCGCGGCCGGCGAGCGCGCCGAGGACCGCGTCGGCCGGCGCCGACGTGCGGACGCGGTCGCCGACCGCCCGCTCGCCGCCGGGGAGCGAGATGAACTCGGCCCCGTGCAGGTCCTCGTCGACGGCCACCGCACCGTCGGGGTCGTCGTAGCGGCCCGCCATCCCACGCATGAACGCGGCGGTGAGGCGCTCGCCGGCGCGCGGATCGGGGAGCGAGGTGCCGACCAGCGCGGCGAACGCCTCCTCCGACGACGAGCCGAGCGCGGCGCTCACGGCGGTGGGATCGGGGCGCGTGTCGTCGCCCCGGCCGTCGGGGCGGACGCCGTGCACGAGCCCGTGGCACAGGGACTGGCGCGGCGACCACGGTGCCGGGGCGACGGCCACCGCCCCCTTCTCGACCAGACCCTTGGAGACCCCGGTCGGGAGCGCCAGGCGGGCGTCGACGGCGCCGACGGTGACCGACGCGACGACGTCGCCCGCGCCGGCCCGAGGAGGGGTGCGCTTGCGCGCGGCGGTCGCCGCGGCGCGGGCCTCCGCCGCCGCCGCCCGGGCGCGCCGCAGCGCGGCCGGGTCGACGCTCCAGCGCAGGCGTTCGATGAGCGCCTCGAAGCCGCCACGGCCGCCGGCTCCGGCCAGCGGGTCGAGTGCCGCGTCGGAGTACCAGCCGCAGACCGAGTAGGTCACCGTGCCGCCGGCGTCGGCAGCGTGCAGACCGGCGAGGTCGTCGTGGACGGCGAAGCGGTCCACGACGCCGTCGAGCACCGCCGCCCACGCCGGGTCGCCGCCGGTCACGGCGGTGAGCTTCGACGCCTCGAGCCACGGGGTGCGCGCGCCCGCGCGGGCGTTCGCCTGCTCGCGCCACGCGGCGAGCGGCACGGTGTCCCCGCGGTCGGCCTCGACCACCCACGCCGCGACGCGCCGCGGCACGCCGCCGCCGATCCGGGCGACGAGCCAGCGGTTCGGCACCGGCGGCAGGCCGAGCTGCGGCGCCGCCGCCTGCCCGGGTGCGTGCGTGACCGTCCCGGTGGCGAGCCCGTCGGGCAGCGCCCAGTGCAGATAGACGCCGGGCGGGCGGTCGGCGAGCGCGGTGAACGGGGCCGGCGCGGCGAGCGCGCCCGCCTGCTGCGGGCTGCCTTCATCCGGCTCGGGGCCCTCGGGCAGCCGGCGGGCGACGTCGGCCCACTGCTCGCGGGTCGCCGCGGTGACGACCAGCGCCTGGACGTCGACGGGCACCAGCAGCCGCGGCTCGCGCCACAGGTCGGGCTCCCAGGTCGCCAGCGCCTTCTGCGAGAGCAGCCCGCGGGCCGAGACCGAGAACTCGGGGGTGAGGTCGAGGCGGTCGCTCACGTCCGCTCCCACAGCTCGGTGATCGTGGCGATCGTGGTCTCGCTGGGAACCCGCAGCAGCGTGTTGATGCCTGGCGGTGGGGTGTCCTCCTCGCCGAACACCTGGCGGTAGGGCAGCTGGAGCATCTGCAGCGCGTACTCCGCCGAGCCCAGCGAGGAGCCGAGCAGGTCGCCGGTGTCGGCGTCGAGCAGCGCCTGGGCGAGCCGGCTGACCGCCACGACGCCGGGCGCGCCGCGCCGGAACGGGACGGTCGCGGTGACGTCGTCGCCGCCGGACTGGACGCGCTCGCCGGTGACCGGGTGCTTGAGCGCGGCGGTGTAGCGGCCGCCGGCGGCCTCGTCGACGCCGAACTGGATCCCGGCCCGCGGCTCCTCGAGGTGGACCTGGTCCGGCACGCCGTCGATCAGGGCGAGCAGGACGGCGGGCGCGAGGCGCTCGAGCCGCAGCAGCCGCATCTCCTCGAGGCCCGACAGCGTGTCGTCCGGCCGCTCCGGTCTGGTGCGGCGGTAGGCGCGGACCTGGACGCCCGGCCAGCCGGAGATCGCGCGCGAGCGGACCAGGAAGCCGGTGACGGTCTCGGCGGCGCCGCGGACCGACCCGCGTCCGGCGAGGCGGGCGCGGGCGTCGTGCTCGGCCTCGTCGAGATCGGCGCGGACGGCGGGCCAGCGCGCCGCGACGTCGATCCGGTCGCGTGTGGTGACGGCGCCGACCGAGAGCGCGCCCTGGACGAGCGCGTCGGTCCAGTTGCGGTCGAGGTAGAAGAAGCGGATCGACTCCGCCGGCAGCAGCTGCTCGTCGGGGACGATGTACTCGAACGGGACGCCCTCGAGCACGCGCAGGCGCACGAGCAGGTCGATGAGCTCGGGCGGCAGCGTGTCCGCGTCGTCGGCCGCGCCGGTGGCGGCGTCCATCGCGGCCTGCAGGACCGTCGGCGCGTCGACGGAGTGCTTCATCGGTCCTCCCGGCCGGCCAGCCCGGCGATGTTCTCGATGGTCGTGGTCAGGTCGGCGCTCAGCCCGTCCAGCTGGGTCAGATCGCCGCGCAGCGCGTCGAAGCCGACGGTCGTGACGGGCGCGAGGTGCTCCGCGGTGATCGCCGGGCGCTCGATCCCCTCGAAGCTCGCGGCCACGGCGTCCTCCGGGAGGTTGAGCCCGACGGCGACCGTGCGGGCGGGGTCGGCGAACAGCGCTCAGCTCGGGGAGCGGGTCGACCAGCCCCTGCCCCGGCAGGATCAGGTCGACCACGTCCGGGTTGCCGAGCGTCTCGAGCACCAGCAGCCCGAGCAGCGGGCCGGACCGCTCGGCGAGCGTGATGTCCCACGCGGCGAAGATGTCGCCGAGGGCGGAGCCCGCGCCGACGTTCCCCCGCCGCCGCCGGCTGAAGCCCTGGCGGCGCCACTCGCGCAGCGCGGCGACGGTCGAGGGGGCCGAGATCGCCAGCAGGCGCCCGAGCTCGAACGCCGCCGCCTCGCCGATCTCGAAGCGGCCGTCCTCGGCGAGGCGCCGCAGCTGGTCGGCGACGTGGACCGCGGCGGGCGGGCGCCGGGTCACCGCCCGCGGCGTCAGTGGGCCGCGGTACCAGCTCCGCTCGGCCTCGCCCGAGCGCTCGGTCCCGTCCAGCACCACGTGCCCCGTGTCGGACACCTCGATCGGCCGGGCGGCCGCGGCGCGCGGGGCCGCGTCGGTGCCGAGCAGGCCGACGTCGAGCGCCTGGACGAGCGCGGCGAAGTCCTTGTCGCCCTCGCAGCGGAACTCCCAGGACGCGAGGACCGGGAAGCGCAGGCGGGGCGAGAGCGGGTCGATCACCCGGAGGTCCACGTCGAGCGCGATGGAGCCCATGTCGAATGCGGCCTGCGAGCCGGTCGATGCGGCGCCCGCGCCGACGTAGCTCGCGCCGGTGTACGCGTCGGCCGGGGAATGGGCGAGGCTCGCGGGGGGCAGCGCGTGCGGGGCGGCCTCGCGGTCGATCGCGGCGCCGGCGGCCTTGGGCGCCAGGCCGGCCACGTTGAACGCGGCGGCCCCGCCGGCGCTGATCGGCACGCCGTCGGTGCGGGGCTTGCGGGCCAGCGCGATCGTCTCCACGCTCAGGTCGTCGTAGACCGAGACCTTGGTGATCCGGTCCTCGACCGGCGGGTTCTCGGGCAGCGCGTCCCACTGGCCCTCGAGGCTGATCAGGCACGCCCGGTAGCGCATCTGAGGCCGCGGCAGCCGGCACCCGAGCACGACCGCCACCCAGCCGTCGTCGTCGCCCTGCGCGAGCTCGGTGTCGTCGAGCGGGACCTCGCGCACGTGGCAGGTGTACGGCAGGTCGCGCCGCGACGGGAACACCTGCTCGACCACCCGCTCGGTGACCTCGATCGCGGCGCAGGTCGGGCCGTCGGGGTTGTCGCCGCCCAGCGTGACGCCCTCGGTGACCGCGTCGGCGACGGGGACCGACGGCAGGTAGGTGCCCTCCGCGTCGGTGAGCAGGACGAGCGCCAGCCACGGCCGCGCCGGCGACTCGGCGCGCTCCCACGGCAGCGTGCGGCGCTTGAGCGCCACCTGTGCCAGGCGGGTGACGAACGGCCCGTCGGAGTCCGGCGGCGGGAACACGGACAACAGCTCGGTGGACGGGAGCCGGTAGCGCGGGCCGGTGACGCGGACGTGGCGGACGTCGTCGGGGACCGTGCCGAGCGAGGAGGACCCGCCGATCGCCTGCGTCGCGCGGACCTCGTAGTCGCCGGCGGTGAGCGCCGGCTCGATGCGGTCGTGCAGCGTGATGATCCGCTGCGGGGCGGGGCTCACCGGCCACCTCCTTCGATCCAGGTCACCGTGGCGGAGCCGAGGGGCGACGGGGTGAACGGGGCCAGCAGGCTCTCGATGCCGCCGGCGAGCACGTCGCGGGCGAGGCGGTCGGCGGGCAGCGTCGCGCCGAGCACGCCGGCGAGCTCCCAGCGCTCGTCCGAGGCGACGGACGCGGTCGCGGTAGCGGTCCCCGCCCGTCCCTCGCCCCCGTCGACCGGCTCGACCGGGTAGAGCAGCACCGTGCGGGCACCCGACGCGACGACGCGCGGCGCCAGCTCGCCGTCCGGCCCCGTCCGCCGGCGCAGGCCGTCGAGGCCGACGACGAGGCCGTCGAGCTCGTCGTCGCCGCCGATTCCCCGATCCAGCGCGACGACCAGGGTTCGCGTCGTCGCGGGCAGCGTCGTCTCGACGAGCCCGACGCCGTGGACGATCTGCGCCGCCGAAGGCAGCGCCGCTTCGGGCGGACGGCCGCCGCGCCGCGCACCGGCCGGCCCGCGGACGACGGCGCCTGGGGTGACGGCGGTCCCGGGCACGACCTCGGCGACGCGCGCGGCGGCGTGCCAGCCGGGCAGACCGGCCACGGCGCCCGCGTCGACCCCGGCGCCGACCAGCGCGATCCGCGCGGTGCGGCGCGGCACCTCGGCGCGGCCCTTGCGGACGACGACGTCGGCCAGCGGGCGCCCGGCGGCGTCGAGCGAGACGACGCGCACGGCGGCCTCGCCGGCCACGGCGACGGCCGGGCGCTCGGGATCCGCGTCGTCGTGCGGGTTGGGCATGGCGAGGACGAGCACCTGGCCGGCGACGAGCGCGGCGCCGCCGTCGAGCAGCGCCGTGGCGGCCGCGGCGAGCGCGGCGCCTTCGGCCTTCGGCGCGGCCAGACCGCCGCGCAGCTCGGCGAACGCGCCGGCTTGGGCGGTCGCCACGCCGCCGTCGGTCGGGACGACGGTCTTGTCGGCGCGCGCCAGCGCCGGGGCGGCCCGCACCAGCCGCGCGGCGACGGTGGGGTCGGCGACCGCGCGCGCCGGATCGCCGGCGGGCGCGGCGCGGCGCGGGAGCCGCTGGGCAGCCGCATCCCCGCCCTCGGCGAGCGTCATGACCGTCGTGCGCAGCCGCCCGCGGGCGGGCGCGACGCCGGTGTGGAGCACCGCCACCACGTCCGGGCGCCCCGCGGAGCGGTCGAGCCCCGGCTTCGGCGGCAACGCTGCCACCGGCTCGACGCGCACGGGCGACTCGGCGTCCGGCCCCAGGCCCTCGGTGATGCGGACGGGCCGCGGGACCGCCTGCCAGCCGCGGGCGCGGCGGCGCAGCAGGCGCACGCGCTCGGCGCGCACCGGATCCTCCGCCTCGTCCCCGCGGCCGTGCGGCACGAGGACCACGGGCGCGACCTGCGCGATCCGCTCCTCCTCGAGCCACCCGACCAGCGTCGTCATGACCTCGGCCTGCGCGACGGTCGCGACGTCGATACGCACCGCGTCGCCCGCCGGGCCGCGGACGCCGGGCCGGGCGTCGCGCTCGGTCGGGAACGGGAGCGGCTTGCGCAGGTCGCGGTCCTCCTCGACGTCGTAGGGGTCGAACGAGGCGGGGCCGTCGTCCGCGGGGACCGTCGCGCGCGCCTCGACGTCGACGGCGGTGCACCCGGTGACGAGCTCGACGCCCGCGGGGATCGCCGGCGACTGGTTGGCCGGCAGCGCGCGCCAGATGGCGACCGGCAGGCCCGTGGTGGCGGGCGTGGCGGCGAGCCGCGCGGTGCGGTCGCCCGCCGTTCCGGCCACGGTGATCCGCCAGTCCGAGCTGAGGTCCCCGATCTGCATCGGGCCGATCCCCAGCCCGCCGACGTCCGGCACCGCGACGCCCGCGTAGGTCTCGGCGGCCAGCGTGGTCGCGCCGTGCAGCGCGAACTCCGGCAGCACCAGCCACGGCTTGGCCGGGTCGCGCCCGTCGTTGCGCGACTCCTCCGGCGCGCCCGCCGCCGCGACCTGCCCGGCGCTGACCGAGACCGACAGGACCTGCCCGCCGCCCGGGAGCAGGTACTTGTCGCGGAACGCGGTCCACGACAGCGGCGCCTGGTCGAGGGCGCCGCTCGGCCCGAACGAGAACGGCACCTCGATCGGCCCGAGCTCGAGCATCGCGGTGCCGCGGACCTCCGGGCCCTCGACGTGCAGCCGCGCGCCGATGGTGATCGTGAGGTCGACGGTGATCGTCCCGAACCAGCCGAGGTCGATGCGGATCCGGATGCCGCCGGTGATCGAGGCGTAGATGTCGACCACGAACCACAGCGGGTCGAACTTCACGAGCGCGTCGAAGCCGGCGACCACCCGCGCGTAGGCCGGCCCCGCCTGCAGGCTGGCGTCGAGCCGCGAGCCGACCATGATCGCCGACGAGCACAGCGCGAAGTACGTCTCGCCGCGGATCGAGAGGAACTCGCCGAGCGTCCACGACAGCCCGACCCGCGGGATCTCGGGGTAGTGCTCGACGTGGAAGTCGGGGTGGTAGCCGCCGAGCGTGACGACGAAGTCGCCGGTCCTGAACCACGTGACGAAGGCGAAGCCGCCGGTCAGCCGCGCGTCGTGGGAGATGACCCACGAGTTGTCGGTCAGCTGCGCCTCGATCCACAGGACCATGTCCCGCGTCGAGAAGCGCGCGAGCAGGGCCAGCTCGATCTGCGCGATCGGCAGCCGCGGGTTCGGCAGCCCGAGCCGCGCGAGGCCCATCAGCGCGATCTCGACGTCGCCGTCGGCGATGCTGACCGACAGGACCGCCACGCCCTCGACCACGCTGAACGAGGTGAACGAGACGCCGGCGGCGAACCAGATCGCACCGCGCTGGGGCGGGAACACCTGGCCCATCCGCCGCAACGCGCCCATCGGGTCGCTCGCGATGTCCGACGACGGGTTCAGCGCCTGGACGAGCGGGAACTGCGGCAGGTCGACGACCCGCGCCGGCAGGATCAGCTGGCGGTTGATCCCGATCCCGCCGCCGAGGCCGGTGAGGAAGAACGCCGGCGGCCCGCCGAGCGGCGCGTGCAGCGCGGCGATGACGAAGAACGAGACGTACGTGTCGGTCGCGGTCCCGGGGACCGGGTACACGCCGAACCCGCCGAACGCGGAGATGCCGAACCCGCTCGCGTTCACGGTGACCATGCCCAGGTAGGACGGCGGATCGCCGGCGCGCTCGGGCGGCTCGCGCAGCAGCGCGCCGGCGAGCGTGATGCCGCTCGCCTCGTAGCCGACGGCGAGGCCCGCGAGGTCGAGCTCCCAGCGCGAGACGTCCCACGCCTCGGGCCATGGCAGCCGCAGCTCGAGGTCGTCGACCTGCACGGTCAGCCCGGCGAGCGAGACGCCGCCGTCGACCAGCAGCCGCAGGCGCGTGATCGTCCCGCCGCCGTGCAGCACGCCGAAGCCGACCTGCTCGACGTAGACCGGGCCGAGCTGGGCCTGGAGCGGCAGCCACCACGGCCCGTCGCCCTCGCCGGCGCGCACGTCGACCTGCACCGGCCCGCCGGCGCGGCTGACCAGCGACAGCTCGGGGCTGAACGGGAGCTGCGGGCGCTCGGTGTCGCCGGTCCCGCCGCCGGTGCTGTCGGCGTCGAGCATCTTGGAGGCGACGGCGTTGCCGCCGCCCCCGCCGAGCGGGACCGCGATCCGGTCGAGCTGCAGGCGGCCGCCGAACAGCGACGGCGCCGCTGGGGCGTACGCCGCCGAGAGCGCGATCGAGCGGATCCGCACGCCGAGGTCGATCAGGTCGCCGCCGGACCGGCCGGCGACCCGCACGGTGATGCCGCGCGCCGCGACGATGACGTCACGGACCGGGACGGGGTCGGTCGGGTCGATGGTCAGCGCGACCTCGAGCCCGCCCTCGGCCTCCGGGATCGCCAGCCAGTCGGTCGCGACCTCGAGCCCGATGCGCAGGTCGCCCGCGTCGACGAGCCACCAGGTCTCCCCCGCGCCGACGGTGACGCGCAGCCGGGCGGTGACGGCGTCGCCCGCCACCGCTGCGGTGGCGCGCACCTCGAGCGGGTCGATGGTGACGGCCGGGACGTAGGCCTCGAGGATCTGCTGGGCGAGGCGGACCGTCCGGTCGAGCAGCGTGTCCGGGTCCAGCAGCGCCGGCAGCGGCGCCCAGCGCGTATCAACCCGCCGGACGAGGACGCCGTCGAGCACGTCGCCGACCGTGTCCGGGCCGGCGCCGGCCGTCGTCGCGAGCGCGCCCTGGAGCGCCTCGGTGGCGATCGCCGTGAGCAGTGGGGCGAGGACGCGGGCGACGGCGAGGCCGACGTCCCCGGTCACGGGCACGCCGGCGGCGTCGACGACCGCGACGGTGAGCGGCTGGCCGGCCGCGACGGTGGCGGCGACGACCACGGCGTCGGCGCCCGCGGTGCCTGAGGGGACCTGCAGGCCGGCGCGCAGCGTCGGGCGGCTCGCCGGCGTCTCCGCGCCCGCCGTCGTGCGCTCGGCGGGGGCGACGCTCGCCCGCACCCACGGCAGCAGCGGCACGCCGAGGACCACGAGTAGGTCGTCGTCGATCGCGACGCCCAGGCTCGCCGCCGCGAGGCCTCGCTGATCGACCCCGACCGCCGCCTCGACGGTGCCGTAGTCGGTCCCGTCGACCCGCACAGTGGCGTCGGCGGCGACGTCGAACCGCAGGCCGGCAGTGGTGGAGCGCAGCGTCAGGCTGACCGTCCCGGCCACGACGACCGTCACGTGGTCGGCTCCGGGCGTCACGGTCAGGAACCCGGCGGGGCGCGGGCCGAGCGCGGTCTCGACGAGGTCGGCGAGCGCCGTCAGGACCTCGCCGACCGACGCGGGCGACGTGACCCGCGCGAGCAGCGCCGTGGCGGGGTCGGCGGCGAGCGCCGAGAGCGCGGCCGCGTCGAAGCGCTCTTGGGTGCCGACGGTGTGGCGGATGCCGAGCGCGTCGCCGAGGTCTCCGACGACGTCGCCCGCCACGCCCGCGTGGTCGACGACCGCGTCGAGCACGACCGGCAGCAGCCGCACGGCGGCGTCGCCGACGAGGTCGCCGAGGCCCGGGCCGGCCGGCACGAGCGGGTAGATCCGCTCGGGCGGGCCGGGCAGGACGAGGCTGAGCGAGACGGCGTCGTCCGCGACGAGCCGCAGCCGCGCGACGGGCGCCGGCTCGCCGGCCGGCCGCAGGCCGACTCCCACCTCCAGGCGCCCCTGGGCGCGGACGCCGAGCGCCGGGTCGCGGGTGATCCGCACGCCGGCGGCGAGGTCGATGACCGCGCCCGAGGCGGCGACCGGCGCGGTCGTCGCGAGCGACAGGGTGAGCCCGCCGGCCGCGGCGTCGCCGGCCACCGCCAGCTCGAGCCCGTAGGGCAGCGGCAGCCGGCCGCTCGGCGTCGTCGCGTCGCCGAGGCCGGTCAGCCCGCGGACGGCGTCGACGGCCGCCGCGACCGCCGTCCCGGCCGCGCCGCCGGTGGCGTCGAGGCCGAACGTCCGCCGGAGCCAGCCCCCGGGGTCCAGCACGAGCGCCATCGGGATGCGGACCGGCCGCGGCGCGGCGGGGTCGGCGGTCGTGCCGAGCAGCCCGAGCGCGGCGAGCACGGCGTCGAGCAGCACCGCCGCGGGCGCGTCGGCGAGCGCCTCGCGGGCGCGCTCCGCCCCCATCCGGGCCAGCTCGGCGGGCGCCAGCGCCAGGGCGAGCTGGAGCAGCGGGATCAGGTCGGCGGCGGGATCGGCGACCGGGTACAGCGCGAGCCGCCGGGGCAGCCAGCCCGCGGCCCCGGTCCCCTCGGGCACGTCGACGCGCAGCTCGAGCGAGGCCGCCCCGGCGGCCGACAGGGCGAAGGCGAGCGACAACAGGCCGGAGGGCGCGGGGTCGGTCGGGTCCAGGTCGAGGCCGAACTCCGCGTGCGCCGCGACCACCGGGCCGGCGGGCGCGAGGTCGACGGTGGCGCCGCCCGAGAGCGCGAGCACGCCCGCGAGCGCCAGGGTGGCGTCGACGGTCAGGCGCGGCGGGCCGCCGGCGGTCATCGGGTCGAGGTCGAGGACGAGGCGGACACCGTCGACGATCACGTCGACGCGGGCCGGCGGCGGCGTGCCGGTGGTGGTCGGCGCGCTGTCGGCGGGCAGCGGGACGCCGGCGAGCGCACGCAGCGCCCGGGCGATCGCCCGGCGGGCGTCCGGGCCGCGGGCGGCGGCGTCGCGCAGCGCGGTCCCGGGCGCCACCAGCAGCCGCTCGACCGCCTCGCCGACGAGCCCGACCTGACCCGCGCCGTCGAGGGTCGCGAGGCCGAGGGCCGCGAGCAGGTCGACGAGCGCGCGGCTCGCGCCGGCGGCCGGAAGCGCGCCGCCGTCGGTGGTGGTACCGAGGGCCGAAGCGAGGCGGAACAGCAGCGCCCGCGCCTCGGCGGGGAGCGTCGCGCCGTCGCCGAGCCGCAGCGTCCACGCCGGCCGCTCGATGCCGAACGCGGCGGCCTCGTGCAGCACGATCGCCGCGCTCGCCGCCGCGCCGCCGCGCAGCTCGGCGCCGAGCACGAGCTCCGCCCAGCGCACGCGCGGGCCGCGCGGACCGGGCAGCGATCCGGCCGGCAGCGGGCCGCCGACAAGCCACCCGTCCTCGCGGTGGATGCGGATGCGGACCTCGGCGCCGGGCGCGCGCAGCGCCGGCGCGGGGGCCTCGGCGCGCGCGTCGGCTCCGGTGCCCGCGGTTCCGGCGCCGTCGGCGCCGGCGAGCGTGTCGGTCGCGGCCGATGCCGGGGCCGGCGCGGTGGCGTCGTCCCCGCCCCGGTCGGCGGCGAGCCGCGGGCCGGTGATCGTCACGCGCGTGGTGACGACGATCCCGCGAGCGTCGGGCGCGGACGCGAGGTCGTGACGGATGCCGGTGGCGAGCGCCTGCACCGGCCGGCGGGCGGGCGCCGGGGCCGGCGCATCGCCGGTGGGAAGCACCACCGGGGGCAGGACGCCCACCCGGGCCAGCGCCGCCTGCAACCCGCCGCGCATGGCCAGCGCGATCGTGCGCTGGACGCCGGCCGCGTCGAGCGTCCCGGTGACCGTCTCGCGCGTGATCCCGGGCGCCTCGTCGGGCCACGTGGCGGGCGCCGCGAGGTCGGCGATGACGGCGGGGTCGAGCGCGCTCAGCGCCGTCAGCGCCTCCACGAACCCGGCGGCCGGGGCGAGCTCGGGGATCACCGGCGCGCCCGCGAGCCCGGTGGCGTGCCAGAGCGCCCGGAGCGCATGGACGGCGTCGGCGGCGGGCCGCACGTCGGTGAAGGTGAGCTGGGCTCCGGCCAGCGGTGTGCCGAGCGTGACGAGGTGTCCGACACCCGACGCCGCGCCGGCGGCGACCAGCCGCGCCGGCAGCCCGGCGGTCGAGTGCGCGACCACGGTGACGGGCGCTCCCGCGCGGGCGTGCGTGGCGGCGACGACGCGGCGCAGGCGCGCCGCGAGGTCGTCGAGCCCGTCGCCGGGGCTCGCGGGGTCGACCTTGGCGGCGGCGCGCGGCGGCAGGACGACGAACCACGGGCCGGGCCCGGCGGCCACGGCCGCGAGATCGAACGCCTCGGCGGGCAGGCCGGGCGCACGGAGGTCGATCACCCGGCCGGGCTGGTGCAGCGGCCAGCGCTCATGGTCGCCGAGCGGCCCGCTGACGAACACGGTGGTGGCGGGGACGAGCCCGCCGTCGGCCCACTCCGCCTGCAGGTCGCCGTGCCCCACGCCCGCCATGACCCGGCCGGTCCAGCCCGGCGGCGTGACGGCCGCGATGGCTGGCAGGACGCCGTCGCCCCCGGCGAGCCGGTCGCGCAGCGCGGCGAACGCGGCGGCGAGCCCCGACCGCCCGAGCGCCAGGTGGCCGGCCTCCGGGAGCAGCACCGCGGCGTCGGCGAGCGCAGCGGCCAGCTCGTCGGCGGTGGGCGGCGGTTGCCCCGGCTGGGTCCCGAGCGTGAGCCACGAGGGCAGCGCGATGCCGGCCAGCCGCGAGTCGAGGTCGAGCGCCGGGCCGTCCGGCTCGCACCACAGGAGCAGCTCGCCGCTGCGGCCGGTCCCGCCGGGCTCGGCCGGGGCGCTGCGGTCGGCGCGCAGCCGCAGCGCCCACGGCTCGGCCGGGGTCCCGGTGCCGCGGAGCGCCGCGTCGGCGGGGTCGGCGTCGGGGCCGACGTCGCCGACGACACCGGCCAGCCAGGTCATGAGCCGCTCGAGCGCCTCGCGCTCCGCGGCCGCCAGCACGGTTCCGCGGAGGTGATCGAGCACGGCGTCGACCGGATCGGCGACGAGCGCCTCGAGCGAGAGATGGCCTCCGCGCTCGGCGTCGCCCCAGCCGAGGATGTCGACGACCGTCTGCACCCACGCGGCGTCGGCGCCGCGCAGCGCATGGGCGGCAAGCACCTCGAGCGCGTCCCACGGCAGCGGGTCGGGCGGCAGCAGCGCGCCCGACACCGGGTCGAGGCTCGGCAGGGCGAGGGCGACGTCCTCGCCGTCGACCTCGAGCCGCAGCCCGGCGACGTCGCCGGTGACCCGCAGGCCGCCCGCCGGAGTCCAGCGCAGGCCGCCGAGGAGCGCGTCGGCCTCGAGCGCGAGCGAGGCGTCGCCGAGGCGTAGCGGCGCGGCCGGCGAGACACCGCGCAGTGTCGCCCGGACCGCGACGTCGGCGGCGAGCTCGGCCGAGGGCGGGCCGGTCGCCGGGAGGACGAGCTGCGCGAGCTCGGCGTCGACCGCGAGCTGCAGCCGGCCGACGGCGCCGAGGTCGAGCGCGGCGGGCGCCGCCCGCAGGCCGAGGTGCAGCCGCAGTGGCGTCAGGCCGTCCGGGCTGCGCCGGCAGGTGAGGAGCACGTCCGCGGCGGGATCGTCGTCGAGCGCCAGCGTCCACGGGTCCGCCGCGGTCCCGGACCCGCCGACCGCCGGCGTGGCTCCGGCGCCGGCGGGGAGCAGCCGCGCGAGCTCTGAGAGCAGGACCGGCGCGCGGCCGTCGGCGATCGCCGCCCGGAGGAAGCCGGCGAGTGCGCCGAGCGGGTCGGCGAGCAGCGCGCCGAGATCGGTCCGGTGCGGCCACGCCGGCTGGCCGGCTCCGCCGAAGTCGTGGGGATCGCGCAGCCCGAGCAGCGCGAGCGCCGCCCGCACCTCGTCACCGACGCCGAGCGCCGCGAGCGCCTCCTCGACGAGCGCGTCGAGCGTGTCGGCGCCGAGGTCGGCGACCGCGTCGGCGTCGGTGAGGTCGACCTTGGGGCGCTCGACGCGCCGGTCGCCCGTCCCGACCTGCACCTCGTAGGCGCTCAGCAGCGGGACGACGCGCCGCTCGGCGTCCATCGCGAGCCCGGCCTCGACCGACCCGACGATCACGCGGGGCGTCGGCTGGTCGACGAGCGCTGCCGCCGTACCGCGCGGCGCGTCCGGGCCGGCGTGCGCGAACAGCCGCAGCGCCGGCACCGCGATCGCGGTCGGCGTCGCCGCGAGCCGCAGCGCGAGCACGTCGACCTCGGCGCGCGCGACGAAGCGCGGGCGCGGCGGCGCCGCGGGGGTCTCGACGGCGACCGCGACCCGCGGCACGACCACCGGCGTGCCGTCCGCGTCCTGACGCACCCCGAGGGTGATCTCGAGCCGTGCCACGCCGAGCGCGAGCGTCAGCCGCGCCGGGTCCTCCGGGCTCCCGGTGCCGGAGACGGTCGCGTTCTCGGAGATGAGGTCGGCCAGCGCCTCGACCCAGGCGCGGGCGGCGGCGGGCGTCGCCAGTCCGCGCAGCCAGTCCCAGATCGCCGCCCGCCCGCGGTCGGCGAGGTCTTCGAGCGGCAGCCGCGGGATCTGCGGTTCGGGGATCAGGCCGGCGAGGCGCAGCAGCGCGGTGAGGCGCGGGTCGGCGGCATCGGCGACCGCACGCAGGAGCGTCGCGCCGACCTGGAGCGCCTGGTCGGTGATCGGCGAGGCGGTGTCGAGCGCGACGTCGACCGGGTCGGCGTCGCCGATCCGCACGCCCTGCGCCGCCACGCGAGCCGACGGCAGCCGGACGCCGTCGGTCGGGACCGCGACGACCGCGACGAGCGACTCGAGGTCCACGGGGCCGCCCTCGATGCGCGGCTCGAGGCGGACGTCGATCCGGATGTCGCCCTCGGCCGTGCCAGGCGCGAGCGACGGGTCGGTGGCGCCGGCCGGGACGGTGACGAGCGGGACGAGTGCGCGGGCGCTGAAGCGCGCGCCGGCGGCGGGCGGGTCGTGGCTGTAGCGGACGCCCAGCCCGACGACGGTGCGCCCCGCCTGGGCGTGGTCGAGCACGACCGAGACGTCGACGTGGTTGGCGGCCGCCGCGGCGCCCTCGCCGATCGGAGTCCCGACGACCGGCAGCCAGTCGCGGCCGTCGACGGTCTCCGCCGGCCCGAGGTCGATCCCGGCCTCCGCGACGATCGCCTCGACGACGGCAAGCAGCTTCTCCCGCCGCTCCGCGTCGAGAAGCATGCCCTTCAGCGTGGCGCCGGGGTCGCCGAAGAAGTCGTCCTGCAGCTCGCCGTCGGAGACGAGCCCGAGCGCCTCGGCGAGATCGCCGACCGGGCCCTCCATCCGCAGGGCGGTCACAGCAGGCGGCCGCGGTCGAGGGTGTGCCGGGCCTGCGGCAGGACGGTGAGCTTCTTGCCGTCGCTCTCCACGGCACCCGGGATCAACGTCCCGCCGTCGCGGTCGACGCCGGCGGCGGCGGCCGCCCCGGTGGCGACGTCGAGCAGCGCGCGATAGGCCGCCGCCACCAGCACCGCGCCCCATCGCTCGACGACGGCGGCAGGCCCGTCAGCCCGCGCCGGCGCGCTCATGATCATCCCGGCGGCGCGGTCCTTGCTCCCCAGCGCGAACGGCACCGTGACCTCCGCCGGCCCCGTCTGGTCGCACTCGACCGCCAGCCCGACCAGCACGAGGCCCGGCCCGAGCGCGACCCGCGTGCGGTCGGCGTGGATCGCCAGCTCCGAGTCGCCGTCGACCCACACGAACGACGGCGTGTCGTCGGCCAGCGCGAGCGCCGCGCGGACCAGATCCTGGAGGCGCTCCTCGGCGAGCGTCGCCGGCTTGGCGGTCTCGGCGGGCTCGAGGACGTTGACCGTGCGGCCCTCGAAGATCGCGGCGTGGTCGGCCATCGCCGTCAGGCGAGGGATGCGCTTCGCCCCCTCGACGTCCGGCAGGACGGCGCCCGCCGACGCGGGCCGGGTGGTCCCCGGTGTCGTTCCCGAGCCGGTCATCTACGTCTCTGGTTGGCTGCCCCCAGCCGACCTCCCAGGCCGGCGTCAGTGCCATCCGACCAGTTCCCGGCACCCGCGGTCAAGTCCGGTTTCCGGCGCGATGGGAGTGCTGACGTAGAACGGCCTTGCATCGGCCGCGCGCGGCTGGGAAGGTCGCACCCGACCAGACGAGCGGAGGGGCAGTGGACTGGATCGAGCAGCTGATCGGGATCTCGCCGGACGGCGGGAACGGGACCCTCGAGGCGCTCTACCTCGTGGCCATCGGGGCCGGCGCGGTGCTCGGCTTCCGTGGGCTGCGGCGGCGGCGGGCCGAGCGGGCGCGGCGGCGGGAGTGACTTCGGATCCGCGGCTGGGTTCGACGATTACCCCGGCATTGAGGGGTGCGTCGGGAGGGGTGGTGGGCTCTGAGGCGGCGGGCTTCGCGGCCGCCGCCGGGCGCCGGCGCTGACCCCGGCATTGAGGGGTCGGTCGGGAGGAGGTGGCGGCTCTGGAGCGTGCATCGCGTCACACTCGCCGCTGAAATCACGCCGCGCGTGACGCTATACACGCTCCGTCCTCCGCCGACCCCCCTCCCGACCCGCCTCCCCCTCACTGCGGGGGTTGACGTTCCCGGTAGGACCCCGCCGCCCCCTCCCGACCCGCCTCCCCCTCACTGCCGGGGTTGACGTTCGGAGCGTCGCTTGCCGAGAACCGGTCGACGACCGTGATCCCTTCACCACCGCCCGCACCCATCGCGGCGAGGGCGTCTCCCGCCTCGTCCAACGAGATCCGCCGCCGGACCAGCCGGCCGGGCGCCACGGCGCCCGAGGCGACGAGCCGCAGCAGCGCCGGGTAGTGGCGGACCGCCATGCCGTGCACGCCGAGCAGCGCGAGCTCGCGGCCGATCACCTCGGCCATCGGCACCGGCGGCTCGCGATCGTCGCCGACCAGCAGGCCGACCTGGACGTGGCGCCCGCGCTTGCGCAGCGAGCGGATGGAGCCGGCGCAGGTGGCGGGGCTGCCGAGGGCGTCGATCGAGACGTGGGCGCCGCCGCCGGTCAGCTCCCGGATCGCCGCCGCCGGATCCCCGTCCCGAGCGTCGACCACATGAGCGGCACCGAGCTCGCCCGCCAGCGCGAGCGCCCGCGCGGACACGTCGACGGCCACCACCGTCGCCCCGAGCGCGGCGCCGAGCATCACCGCCGACAACCCGACGCCGCCGCAGCCGTGGACGGCGAGCCAATCGCCCGGCTCGACCCGCCCCCGCACAGAAACGGCCGCGAAGGCGGTCATGAACCGGCAGCCCAGCGCCGCCGCCTCCTCGTAGCCGACCGCCTCGGGCAGCGCGACGCAGTTGAGGTCGGCGACCGGGACGACGACGCGCTCGGCGAACGACCCCCACGCGCTGAAGCCGGGCTGGTAGTCGAGGTCGCAGACCTGCGTCTCCCCCTGCCGGCACGGCTCGCACCGCCCGCAGCCACAGCAGAACGGCGCGGTCACGCGGTCGCCCACGGCGACGCCGCGGACCTCCGGCCCGACCGCCACGACCACGCCGGCGAACTCGTGGCCCGGCACGTGCGGCAGCCGGATGCCGGCGTCGTGCCCCATCCAGCCGTGCCAGTCGCTGCGGCACAGGCCGGTCGCGCGCACCTCGACGAGCGCCCCGTCGGCCGGCGGCGTTGGGTCGGGCACCTCCTGGACCGCGAGCGGCTCGGCGAAGGCGTGCATCACGGCGGCGCGCACCCGGCCCACGCTATCGCGGGCCGGGTACGTCGCCGCCGACGGGTCAGCGCGGGATCAGACTCCGCGGGATCCGCACGCGCATCCGGCTGGTCTTCTTGTTGCCGGCCTTGTCGGTGCCGACGACCGTGATCGTGAACCGCCCGCCGCGGCGGTAGCGATGACGGACGCGGAACGATCCGTCGCCCTTGGTCTTCGCGGTGACGCGCCGAGTGCGGTCGCCCCAGCTCACCGTCAGCGAGCGCAGGCCGCCGTCGTCGATCGCCCACCCGCTGAGCGTCACGGTCCGCGATCGGCTCGCCCTGCGCGCCGACCGCAGGAGCACCCGCGGCGCCTTCTTGTCGGCCGCCGTCGGCGTCGACGGGGTCGACGGCGTCGACGGCGTCGACGGGGCCGGCGTCGCGGACGATCCCCGGGCCGGTGAGATGGTCACGTCGCGCACCAGCGTCGTGGTGAGCCCGTCCTCGTTCGTGAGCACCGCCTGCACGACGCCCGCCCCGGGCGCCGTCGGGGTGAACGTGGCGGTCGCACCCGTCGCCGACTGCGGGTCGCCGGGCAGCGTCCACGCGATCGACACCGGGCCCTCCGCGCTGGCGCTGAACGTCGCGGGCTCACCGACGCGCAGGTCCGACGGCCCATTGACAGTGCCCCCGGTCGCCGTCGGCAGGTCCAGCGCGTAGGCGCCGCGCCCGTGCGTGGCGGCGTAGAGCACGTGCGCGCTCTCGGCGAGCGCCAGGCCGTACACGGCCACCTTCGGCATGCCCGGGGCCGCCTCGACCCACGGGGTCGACCCCTTCGGCAGGCGCAGCACGCCGAAGTCGGTCCCCGCGTACAGAGTGCCGGTGCGCCGCGTGCACGGCAGCCCGTGATCGGCTGATCGCCGAGGTCGTAGGAGCGGTCGGTCCACGTCGCCGTTCCCGCGGCCGGGTCGTAGCCCACCTCGAACACATGGCCCAGGGTCGTCGGGGTGTAGGCGTCGTAGCCCGAGAGCGAGACCCAGGCACGGTTCGGGTTGGTCGGGTCGATCGCGATGCCGCTGACGAACCGCTCGGCGCTGGGCGGCACCGTCGATCCGCTTGAAGTCCACCTCGCCCGGCCGCCCCCGCATTGCTCGTCACGAACACGCGCCCGACCCGAGTCCCGGCCCACAGGGTCTCGTCGTCGACCCTGGCGCGCTCGATCGCCACCACGTACTGGCCGGCCTTGTCGGTCCCGAATGCCTGGCCGGTGAGGTTCTTGCCCATCGGCAGCCAGTCGCCGCACGGAGCGCGGGACGGATTCAGGGTCAGCGTCGTGCAGCGAGGGGCCAGCGACGCTCTCCGGCGCCGCCGTTGTCGTCGGTGCGCCAGACGTGCTCGAGGCCCGTGATCGCCCGGCCGGGGACGGTCGGATCCGCCTCGAACGGCGTGTAGAACGAGCGGTTCTCCGCGACGTCGCTCTGGAACGCGTCGTAGATGTTGATCCACGTCCGCGGGTCGTTGCCGTGGAAGTTGACCTCCGGCGTCGCGTCGAAGTAGTTGTGATAGCGGATCTGGGGGTTGCCGGCGTCGAAGCCCGACTGGCCGCCGTCGCCGCCGATGATCTCCGTCCACGCCTGCCCCCCGCTGTACGCCCAGGTGCCGTTGTCCTGGGTGCCGCCGAGCAGGTCGTTGCGCGGGTTCTCCGGATTGAAGGTCAGCGACTGGAACTGGATCGTCCCAGCCCGTCGTTGATCGGCTCGAACTTGCTCGGGACGGCGGACAGCAGCCGCTGGCAGTCGCGCAGGTCGTCGGGCCGCAGGGGCTCGGCGGCGTCCTCGTAGACGTAGCTCGCGCTCCTCGCAGGAGGCGGAGCGGTCCTGCGTGCTCGGTGACGTCGACCCGGCTGACGCCGCCATCGGAGCCGACGAACGCGATGTTCGCCTCGTCGGCGAAGGCGGACGCGTGCAGGTCGGGATGCTGGCCCGCCCGCACGTCCCACGCCGCGTGGGAGGCGAGCTCGGCGGTCATATCCTGCCAGGTCGCGGTGCCCGCCGCCGCCCGCCGTTGGTCGTGCGGACCACCGCCCGGCCGTTGGAGCGCGGCGGCTCACCGGCGGCGTAGACCGGAAGCTCGTCGTAGTTCATCGCGCCGCCGAGCCAGACCTGGTCCGGCTGGCCCGGCGGGTGCTCGACCAGGCGTCATAGCCGCACTGCCCGTCTGGCAGAAGTTGTGGGCCAGGAAGCCGTTGGTGCCGTTGGTCTCGCTCGAGAGCATCTCCCAGCCGCCGTCGTTGTAGGCACCGCTCGCGGAGCCGGTGATGGCCGCCGCGTCGTTCGTGCGCCACGCGGTCGGAGACGCGCCTCGTCGTCGATCGCAAGTCGTCGGAGCGTCGCCGAGCGTAGATCCGCGTCGTGGCGCCGATGTCGGCGAAGATCGAACTCGGTCCGGTCGCCGAACGTGTCGCCGACGGGGTTCTCGGGATCGCTGAAGTCGTTCTGGTTGAAGGTGTGGAAGACCTGCTCCCACGGGTCCCGCCGCCGACGGTCGTGCGCCAGATCCCGTAGCCGATGACCGCCGCGTACAGCGCGCCCGGGTCGTTCGGGTCGATCTGCATCTTGTAGACGCCGCCCTGCGAACCAGTCCGAGCCGCCGGCGGGGGGCGCCGGGTCGGCCGGGGTCTTGTCGGAGAGATCCGGAGCAGCGCGAAGGTCGGCGCCGCCGTCGGTCGACTTGTAGACGCCGAGTCGCGGCGCGTTGGGCGGCGTGCGGCGCCCGCCGTTGACTCGAGGAGGAGCCGTGGCGCGCGAGCGCCGTGCCGATGTAGATCGTGTTCGGAGCGGCGGGGTCGATGACGATCGCGCCGATCGACCGGTTGATGGCGACGTCCCGGCTGCCGGGCACGATCGACCACGTGACGCCGAAGTCGGTCGACTTGAACAGCCCGAGACCGGCCTCGGAGTCAGCCGAGCCGTTGGGCTCGCCCGAGCCCGCGTACAGAGGTCTGGCTCGGGGCGTCGTAGAGCAGCGAGCCGAACGCGTTGGTCGGCAGGTCGTCGGGCGGTGCGTGCCACTGCACCCGCGTCGCCATCGCATCCTCGGTCCTCCAGATCCCGCCACCCGCGGCCGCGACCGCGAGGCGGCAATTGCCGGGCTCGCACGCGGGGTCGATCGCCAGCGCGGTGACCCGGCCGGTCTCCTGGGTCGGCGGTCCGTTCAGGGTCGTGTAGTCGAAGAACTGCGACGCCTCACCAACGACGTTCGGCGTCCGCGGGCCGAGCAGCGACCAGCCGCGCGGCGTGGCCGCGGCCGCCGCCCGGTAGCGCCGGTCGCTCTTGAACGCCGACCGGCTGACCGCCTTCGGGGCATTGTCGAACGTGCGCCGGACCTTGATCGCCAGCCGGTCGTCGACGTAGCGGCGCGGCAGCGCCCGGTCGAGCACGCGGTCAGCTGCGATCGTCTTCTCCGCCTCGCGATCGGCCTCGCCGCCATGCTCCTCCTCCTCGTAGGCCTTGATGCGGGCCACGCCCTCGTGCGTCCGGTTGCCCACCCCGAGGCGGGCCTCCCGGGCGTCCGGCTCAGGCTCCGCCGGCGCGCTGATCGAGAACGCCGCCACGACGGTCGCGATCAACGCGAGGCCGACGACGACGTCGAGCACCACACGGAGCTTGGGCACGGGTTTCCTCCTCCAGGGACGACCGGGCGACGTGGAGATTCCTCCATCCCGGCCCGCGCCGCAAGGGGCCGCGGGTCAAGCCTCGGCGATGAGCCGCCGGATCCGCTTGCTCGAGACCCCGCCCTTGGCGCCGAGCGCCTGGGCGAAGTGGCTGACGCGCAGCTCTTCGAGGAGCCATGGGACCTCGCGCAAGGCGGGGGCGATCGGCCGGCCGGCCTCGACCCGCTCGCGGTAGGCGGCCTCGAGCTCATGGATCGCGCGCATGCGGTCGAGGTCGACGGCGCGGGCGTCGGCGACGCGGTCGAGCCGCCGCGCCGCGGCCCGCAGGTAGCGCTCGACGTCGGGCAGCCGGGCAAGCCCGGTGGCCGTCACGAAGCCGCGGTAGACGAGCCGCCCGAGCTGCGCGGCGACGTCCCGGCGCGCCTGCTGCAGCTCGGTGGCGGTCGTCTCGTCGAGGCGCAGCCGCACCTCGCGCGCCGCGTCGAGGATGCCCGCGACCGCGGCGACCGCCGCGCTCGTCGTCTCGGCCAGGTTGCCGGCCACGTGGTCGCGCAACCGCGCGAAGCCCGCCTCATCCCACGCCGGGCCGCCGCCCGAGGCGATGAGTGCATCGAGGGCGGCGACCGTCGCGTCCTCGACGACCGCGCGCGGGCTCCCGTGCGGCGCCGTGGCGAGCGCGAGCTGCGCGCGCATGTCGAGCCGGTCCTGCACATACTTCACCGGCGACGGCGCGGTCAGCGCCAGCAGCCGGCGCGTGCCCGCGTGCATCGCGCGGCGCTGCGCCTCGGCGCTGTCGAGCACGCGGACGCCGGCCGTCTCGCCCTCGTCGACCACGGCCGGATACGCGCGGACCGCGGCGCCGGTGCCGGGCAGCGTGACCTCGCGCGGCAGCGTGCCGATCGTCCACGCCCGCAGGCCGCTGCGCTCGAGGTGCCCGGTCGCCTGGCCCAGGGCGGCGCGCAACCGCGGGCGCACCTGCTCGCGGACCGCCTCGAGATCCTGCCCCTCGGCGAGCACCGTCCCGTCGGTGTCGTGGACGCGGAACGTCATCCGCAGATGGGCCGGCAGGCGCTCGACGTCCCACGCCTCGCGCGGGATCTGCACGCCGCGGACCTCCCCGATCACCCGCGAGAGCGCGTCGAGCAGCGGCTCGCGGCGGGGCTCGAGGCGCTCGAGCACCTGCGCCGCGACGTCGGGCACCGGCACGAGCCGCTTGCGCAGGTCCTTCGGGAGCGTCCGCATCAACGCGGTGACGAGCTCGAGCCGGAACGCGGGCACCAGCCAGTCGAACCCGATCGGGCGCAGCTCGCCGAGCACCGCGAGCGGCACCTCGACGGTCACGCCGTCGTGGTCGGCGCCGGGCTCGAACCGGTAGGCCAGCGGCAGGACGTGATCGCCGTGGCGCCACGCCGCGGGGCGGGCGCGCAGGTCGAGGACGTCGGCGGCGTCGGCGCCGATCAGCAGCTGATGGGTGAAGGTCAGCAGATCCGGGTGGCGCTGGCGCTCGCGCTTCCACCAGCGGTCGAAGTGCGCGGCCGACACGATCGTCTCCGGGATCCGCGCGGCGTAGAAGTCGAAGATGGCCTGGTCGTCGGCGAGGATGTCGCGGCGGCGAGCGCGGTGCTCGAGCGCCTCGACCTCCTCGACCAGCCGCTGGTTCTCGGCGAAGAAGGGGTGGCGCGTCTCCCAGTCGCGCTCGACCAGCGCGCGGCGGATGAACAGCTCGCGCGCCAGCACCGGGTCGATCCGCGCGTAGGGCACGGTGCGCCCGGCGACGATCGGCAGCCCGTAGAGGGTCGCGCGCTCCGTCGCCACGATGGCGCCGCGCCGGCGGTCCCACCGCGGCTCGTCGTAGGTGCGCTTGATCAGGTGGTCCGCGAGCGGCTCGACCCAGGCCGGCTCGATCCGCGCCGCCGTCCGCCCCCACAGCCGCGAGGTCTCGACCAGCTCGGCCACCATCACCCACGCCGGCTGCTTGCGCGCCAGCGAGGAGCCGGGGAAGATCGCGAACCGCGCGCCGCGCGCACCCTGGTACTCGCGGCGGGCGACGTCGCGCAGGCCGACGTGGGAGAGCAGGCCCGAGAGCAGCGCGACGGCGATCTCGCGCGGCTCGGCCGGCTCGGCGTTCAGCGTGACGCCGACGCCCTTGGCGGTCTGGCGCAGCTGGCCGGCGAGGTCCTGCCACTCGCGCACGCGCAGGTAGTGCAGGTGCTCGGCCTTGCAGCGCCGCCGGAAGGCGCTTCCGGACAGCTCGTCGCGCTGCTCGGCGAGGTGGCGCCACAGGTTCACGAACGCGAGGAAGTCCGACTGCTCGTCGGCGAAGCGGGCATGGAGCTGGTCGGCCTGGGCGCGCGCGTCGGTGGGGCGCTCGCGCGGATCCTGGATCGACAGCGCGGCGGCGATGACGATGACCTCCTCGGCGCACCCGAGGCGGTCGGCCTCCAGGACCATCCGCCCCATCCGCGGGTCGACCGGGAGCTGCGCGAGCCGCCGCCCGAGCGTCGTCAGGCGCCGCTCCGCGTCCGCCGGGTCCAGCGCGCCGAGCTCGTGCAGGAGGTTGAGGCCGTCGCGGATCTGGCGGGCGTCCGGCGGGTCGAGGAACGGGAAGTCCTCGACGGCGCCGAGGCCGTTCGCCGCCATCTGCAGGATCACCGACGCCAGGTTCGTACGCAGGATCTCGGGGTCGGTGTAACGCGGGCGCGCCTCGAAGTCCTCCTCGGTGTACAGGCGGATGCAGACGCCCGCGGCGACCCGGCCGCAGCGGCCCTTGCGCTGGTCCGCCGACGCCTGGGAGACCGGCTCGATCGGCAGCCGCTGCACCTTGAGGCGGGCGCTGTAGCGGCTGATCCGCGCGGTGCCCGGATCGACGACGTAGCGGATCCCGGGCACGGTGACCGAGGTCTCGGCGACGTTCGTGGCCAGCACTACGCGGCGGTTGTCGTGCGGCTTGAACACGCGCTGCTGGTCGGCGGTGGCCAGCCGCGCGTAGAGCGGGAGGACCTCGACCGCGTCGGGCAGCCGGCCGCGCAGCGCCTCGGCGGTGTCGCGGATCTCGCGCTCGCCGCTGAGGAACACGAGGACGTCGCCGCGCGGCTCGCGCATGAGCTCCTCGACCGCGTCGCCGATCGCCTCGGTCTGGTCGCCGTCGGCCTCCGGGTCGTCGGGGTCGACCAGCGGCCGGTAGCGGACCTCGACGGGATAGGTGCGACCGGACACCTCGACGACGGGTGCGCCGCCGAAGTGCCGGGCGAATCTCTCCGGGTCGATCGTCGCCGACGTGATGATCAGCTTGAGGTCCGGGCGCCGCGGCAGGATCCGCGCCAGGTAGCCGAGCAGGAAGTCGATGTTGAGGCTGCGCTCGTGCGCCTCGTCGACGATGATCGTGTCGTATCGAAGGAGGCGCCGGTCGCGCTGGATCTCGGCCAGCAGCAGGCCGTCGGTCATCAGCCGGACGAGCGTGTCGTCGCGCGAGCGGTCGCTGAAGCGCACCGCGTAGCCGACCGCCTCGCCGAGCGTGACGCCCAGCTCCTCGGCGATCCGCTCGGACACGGTGCGCGCCGCGAGCCGCCGCGGCTGCGTGTGGCCGATCGTCCCCCGGATGCCCCGCCCCAGCTCGAGGCAGAGCTTGGGGATCTGGGTGGTCTTGCCCGAGCCGGTCTCCCCGGCCACGACGACGACCTGGTGGTCGCGGATCGCGGCGAGCAGGTCGTCGCGCCGCCGGCTGACCGGCAGCTCCAGTGGATAGCTCACCGCGGGGACGGCCGCGCGGCGGCGTTCGATGCGAGCCTCGGCGCGCGCGATCTCGCCGGCCAGCCGCGCGTGGCCCGCCTCGTCGCCGCGGCCGCGCAGGCGCTCGAGGTGGCGTCCGAGGCGGTGCTCGTCGTGCAGCGTCAGGCCCGCGAGCCGTGTTCGCAGATCGGCGAGCTCCGGCGAGACGGCCATGCCTCGCACGATAGGCGGCGAGGCTCAGCGCGCGGCGTCGTAGGCGGCGATCGAGCGCTTCGTCGCGCGCAGGCGCCAGGCGTCCTCGATCAGCTCGGCGAGCTGGTCATGGCTGACCACGTCGAGCCGGACGAGGACGTACGGCCAGCCGTCGTAGTGCGGCGTCGAGAAGAAGACGTCGGGCTGGCCCTTGAGCAGCGCCTCGGCGTCGGCGACGTCGAGGACGCGCAGCACGAGCGCGTCGGGGTTCGCGCGCAGCCGGCACATCCCCTTCTCGCGGACGCGCAGCGCCGGCGTGCCGAACGACGTCGCCACCTCCACCCCGGGGAGCCCGAGCCCGATCGCCACCACGTCGTCCCACGTCGCCACCGCCGGGACACTAACCGGGCGCGCCCGGGCTCACGATCCCGTGCTCGTACGCGAACACGACCGCATGGACCCGGTTGCGCAGCCCGAGCTTGAGCAGCACGCTGCCGACGTGGCTCTTGACCGTCGCCTCGGTGATGACCAGCCGCTGGGCGATCTCGTCGTTGGACAACCCGCGCGCGACGAGCACCAGCACTTCGCGCTCGCGCGGCGTCAGCTCGTCGAGCAGGCCGTCCGGAACCTGGAGCGGGTCGCTGCGAGCGGCGAAGTCCTCCATCAGCCGGCGCGTGATCGACGGCGACAGCAGCGCGTCGCCGGCGTGCACGACGTGGATCGCCTCGATCAGGCGGTCGCCGGGGGCGTCCTTGAGCAGGAACCCGGACGCACCGGCACGCAGCGCGCCGAACACGTACTCGTCGAGGTCGAACGTCGTCAGCACGAGCACGCGCGGTGGCGGATCGAGGCCGGCGCCGATGAGCCGCGCGGTCGCCTCGACACCGTCCATGCGCGGCATCCGGATGTCCATCAGGACGACGTCCGGCCGTGTCTCGCGAGCGCGCTGGATCGCCTCGTGCCCGTCGCCCGCCTCGCCGACGACCTCGAGGTCGTCCTGGGTCTGCAGGAACAGGCGAAAACCGGTCCGGATGAGCTCCTGGTCATCGACGATCAGCAGCCGGATGCTCACGTGTCGCCGCCCACGGGCAGCCGCGCCGCGACGCGGAAGCCGCCCTCCTGGAG
The DNA here is from genome assembly GCA_963828075.1 of uncultured Solirubrobacterales bacterium. Classification (GTDB taxonomy): domain Bacteria; phylum Actinomycetota; class Thermoleophilia; order Solirubrobacterales; family Solirubrobacteraceae; genus JACCYI01. The sequence continues at coordinate 257,189 of CAWHDH010000007.1, forward strand.
GCGCCCCGTCTCGAGCTCCCCGCCGAGCAGCGCCACACGCTCGCGCATGCCGACGATGCCGTGCCCACCGGCGTGCGGGGTCTCGCGCGCCTCGCGGCCGAACGCCGGGCTCTCGTCGACGATCTCGACGTCCACCCGCGAGTCCAGGAACGCCAGCCTCACCACGACGCACGCCGGATGGGCGTGCTTGAGCACGTTCGTGAGCGCCTCCTCGACGATGCGGAAGACCGACAGCTCGACACCGCCGGAGAGCGGCCGCGGCGCGCCCGTGACCTGGAGTCGCACCGGCATCCCGGCGTCACGGTAGCCGGAGATCAGCTCGTCGAGCTGCGCGAGCGACGGCTGCGGGCGCGACTCGGCGCCGTGCTCGGGCTCGCGCAGCAGCGAGAGGATCCGCCGCAGCTCGGTCAGGCTCTGCTCGCAGGTGGTCTCGACGCCCAGGAGTGTCTCGGCGGCGACGTCGGGTGACGCATGCAGCACGCTCCGCGCTCCGCGCACGCCCACGAGGGTCACGCTGACGGAGTGCGCGACGATGTCGTGCAGCTCGCGGGCGATCGACGCTCGCTCCTCGTGGACCGCGATCCGGGCCAGGTGCTCGCGCTCGCGCTCGAGCGACCGGCGCCGCGACTGCGCGTACGCGCCGAGCCCCCAGACCGCGACGACCACCGGCAGCGCCGCGATCGAGCCGATCACGAGGACCAGGACGGCCGGCACAAGCGCTGCGAGCGAGGTTCGCCGCGAGCACTGCTCGGCCGTCGTGTAGAGCGCGACCAGGGCGGGCACGCCGCCCGGCGCGGCGTCGATGCCCACCAGCGCCACCGCGCCGGCGAGCGTCACGGCCAGCACGCCCGGCGGCGACCGGCGGCGCGCGAGCAGCGCGGCGCCGGTGACGACGGTCAACGCGATCAGCGCCGCGGTCGCCGCCCGCCCGTCGTCGAGCAGGAGGCTCAGCTCGGCCGCCGTGGCGAGCAGGGCGACGGCGCCGTCGAGGGCGAGCCCGCCGGCCCGGATACGGAGAAGCGCGCCGCCGGCCACGGGCGTGATTGTGCCGTCTGTCCGCGAACGGGAGGTCACTCCGTCGGCGGCTCGAACGCCACCTCCTGGCGGCAGCGTGTGCCGTGCGCCGGGAGCACGCCCGCCTCCAGGTACGCGTTCACGGCCTCGTCGATGCACGTCGACTCGCCCCCATAGGCGCCGTGGCCGTCACCGTCCATCGTCAGCAGTCGCGCGTTGCCGAGCTGGCGGGTCATCCCCTCGGCGCCCTCGTACGGCGTCGCCGGGTCGTACGTGGTGCCGACCACGAGCACGGTCGGCGCCGACCGTGCGGCACGGAACGGACCGCGGAACACGCCGCGCGGGCGGACGTCGTAGGCGCCCCAGGCGTGCTCGGAGTAGCCACCGAGCCAGTACGAGTAGGCGTGGTGACGCGCGGCGTGGGCGCCCGCGGCAAGGTAGGGGAACAGACCCCTCGGACTGCGCTGGTCGAGCGCGCTCACGGCGAAGAACTGATCGAGCAGCGGGCGGTAGCTGCCGTCCGGCTTGCGTCCGTAGAACCCGTCGGCGAACTCGCGCAGCAGGGCTCCGTCGCCCTGCTCGGCGGCGACGAGGCCCTTGGCGAGCATCCCCCACCTCCGCTTCGCGCGCAGCCCACCGCCGAGCGCCACCCGGACGTCATCGCCGTCCAGCGTGCGGTCACCGACGGCCAGCGGCGTCGCGTCCAGGCGCGCGATCAGGGCGTCGAGCGCCGGCCGGGGCGCCCCCGCTCCGAAGCCGGAGCAGGCCCGCTGATCCTTCTCGCACGCGTCCAGGAACCGACCGGCCGCGCGCTGCTGGCCCGCCATCATCGCCGCGCGCAGGCGCATCGGCTGGTTGGCGTAATTGTCGGGGTCATTCGCCCCCTCGAGCGCGAGCGCCCGGTAGGAGTGCGGGAACAGGCTGGCGTAGGTGGCGCCGAGCTGGGTGCCGTACGACAGACCGAGGAACGACAGCTTGCGATCCCCGACCGCCCGGCGCAGCTGATCCAGGTCGCGCGCGACGTTCGCGGTCGAGACGTACGGCAGCACGTCGCCGTTGCGCTCCTTGCAGCGCTCGATGTACCGCCGGTCGTCCTCGACGAGCTCGCGCGGGTCGACGTCGGACGGCGTCGTGAACCGCTGGTTGAACGGCCCGTCGGCCTCCTGGTCGACGGCGCAGTCGATGGCCGGCTGGGACTCGCCGACGCCGCGGGGATCGAAGCTGACGATGTCGAAGCGACCGTTGAGCTTCGCCAACAGCGTCTTGGCGTTCAGCTTCAGCGTGTTGACGTCGGTGCTCCCGGGGCCCCCGAAGTTGACGAACAGGGAGCCGATCCTCCGCTCGCGATCGCGCGCGGGCAGGCGCGCGACCGACAGCCGGAAGGTGCCCACGGCGGGCCTCGCGTAGTCGCGGGGCACCTCGGCGTGCGCGCACTCGAAGCCGTCGGCGTCGGCGCACGCCCGCCAGTCAAGCGCGGGTGGCGGGGGTTGGGCAGTCGCATGGGCGGGCGATGCGGCGGCCGCACCGGCGCCGGTGAGCGCGAGGCAGACAACGGCGCCACGAAGTGTGGTTGGGGAGAGGATCTTCATGCGGTCCAGTGTTCGGGCCGAGGACCGGATCCACATCGGCTGCGAGCATGAACTTCGCCTGGTACCTGGGTCGCAGATCGGGCGCGCCGCACCCCATACCCCGGTCGGAGGCGCGTAGCATCGGCCGCGATGGCATCCGAGCGCACCATCGCCTTCGACCCCGCCGTGCTCGAGGAGGCCGAGCGCCGCGCCGACGCCGCCGGCTCGACGCTGTCGGCGTGGGTCAACGAGGTGGTCGCCCGGCAGCTCGGCGCCGCCGCGCCGCCGGCCGACGCCGCGGCGCTCGAGGACCTGCGCGCCGCCTACCTCGAAGCGCTGCTCGAGCGCGACGCCCGCCGCGCGCGCGAGGTCGTCGACGCGGCGGTCGCGGGCGGCGTCGGTGTCCTCGACCTCTACACCGAGGTCTTCCGCCCCGCCCTGTACGAGGTCGGGCATCTGTGGGCGGTCGAGTCGATCAACGTCGCTCAGGAGCACTTCGCGACGTCGGTCACCCAGGCGCTGCTCTCCGCCGTCGCCCCGGCGAGCCGGGTCGCCCCGACGCAGGGCCGCCTCGCCGTCGTCACGAACACGCCGGGCGAGCAGCACCTGCTCGGCGCGCAGATGGTCGCCGACCTGCTCGAGCGCGACGGCTGGGAGGTCCTCGCGCTCGGCGCCGACACGCCCGCCCACGACCTCGTCGAGCTCGTCGAGATGGAGTGCCCGGACATCGTCGCGCTCTCCACGTCGACCGCCGGCCGGCTGCCGGGCGTCGCCCAGGTGCTCGAGCGGCTCGGCGGGCTCGAGCCGCGCCCGTTCGTCGCGGTCGGCGGCGCGCTGTTCACCGACGCAGGCGGGGCGGTGGCCACCGAGCTGGGCGCCGACCTCGTCGGCTCCGACGTCCGCGCCTTCATCACCGAGATGCGCGAGCGCTTCCCGCCGGTGGACGCGCCGGCGCGCCGCGCGTAGCGGGTTTCCCCCGCCGGGGGACGGCGACGTGTCAGCGGGGGGAGTGGTTCGTCACGTAGTCGACGCAGTGCCGCTCGTTGCGGAACCGCGCGCTGCCGTTGAATCTCTTCCAGCCGCCGTTCAAGCAGTCCCTGGTGCTCGTTGGCAGCTCCTTGGTGTCACAGGACGCTCCCCTGCCGTCCCGGTCGGCGTCGATCTGATCGCGGTTCGGCTTGGTGCGGCAGTTGTCGCGCGTGTCCCGGAGACCGTCGTTGTCGTCGTCGGGATCGCACGAGTCACCCTTGGCGTCTCCGTCGGTGTTGCGCTGGCCGCGGTTGATGACACGGGGGCAGTTATCGGTCGCGTCGCGGATGCCGTCGCCGTCTCGGTCCGGATCCGGTCGGTCGCACGCGTCTCCGATGCCGTCACCGTCCGTGTCGAGTTGATCGCCGTTCGCGGTGTCCGGGCAGTTGTCGGAGGGATCCCGGACCCCGTCCGCATCGCGATCGGAGAGGTCGCACACGTCGCCGATTCCGTCGTTGTCGAAGTCGCCCTGATCGGGATTGCCGGCGGCGGGACAGTTGTCCAGGGTGTCGATGATGCCGTCGTAGTCGCGATCGGAGTCCGCGTCACAGTCGTCGCCCAGTCCGTCGCCGTCCGTGTCGTCCTGGTTGTTCGGCGTGAGCGGGCAGTTGTCGGTGGCGTTGATCACCCCATCGCCGTCATAGTCGCCGTTGTCGATGTCGTCGCACGCGTCGCCATGCCCGTCGTGGTCGGAGTCGGTCTGCTCCGGGTTGTGCGTCATCGGACAGTTGTCGAACTCGTCCGCGATGAAGTCGAGGTCACCGTCGACCGCGAACGCCGGTGCCGCGAACGCCAGCGTCGCGACAACGACGGCGGCACCGATCATGGTCTTCATGGCACGCGCCTCTTTCCGTGGGCGGGAAGCCGACCCTAGTCGCGCAGGAGGAGTGGGAATGCGCCAGGTAGGCGCGCCTGCCTACTCCCCTGGCGCGAGATCGAGCACCGACAGCGCCGCGGCCGCGATCCGGTCCTCGCCCGGCAGCGCCGCGGTCTCGAGGTTCTTGGCGTAGGGCAGCGGCACCTCCGCCATGCCGACGCGCTCGACCGGGGCGTCGAGGTCGTCGAAGCAGGCGTGCTGGATCCGCGCCGCCAGCTCGGCGGTGACGCCGTAGGACGGCCAACCCTCCTCGACGCACAGCGCGCGGTTGGTCTTCGCCACCGACTCCGCGACCGTCTCGACGTCCAACGGGCGCAGCGAGCGCAGGTCGATGACCTCGATCGAGACCTCGTGGCTGTCGGCGAGCTGCTCGGCGACCTTCTCCGCGCGGACCGCCGCGTAGCCGTGGGCGACGATCGTCAGGTCGGTCCCCTCGCGGGCGACCCGGGCCAGACCGATCGGCACGGTGAAGTCCGGGTCCAGCGGGACCTCGCCCTTGAGCGTGTACGCGCGCAGGTTCTCGATCACCAGCACCGGGTCCTCGTCGCGGATCGCCGCCTTGAGCAGCCCCTTGGCGTCGCGCGGCGTCGCGGGCGCGACGACCTTCAATCCCGGCGTGCCGGCGAACCAGCCGTCCATGCTCTGCGAGTGCTGAGCGGTGAGCTGGTTGCCGGCGCCGTTGGGCGTCCGGATGACCATCGGGCAGCGGACCTCGCCGCCGAACATCGCCCCGATCTTGGCTGCGTGGTTGACCACCTGGTCCATCGCCACCAGCAGGAAGTTCAGCGTCATGACCTCGACGACCGGGCGCTGGCCGAGCATCGCGGCGCCGATGCCGGCGCCGACGAACCCCTCCTCGGAGATCGGCGTGTCGCGCACCCGGTCCTCGCCGAAGCGCTCGAGCAGGTCGGCGGTCACCTTGTAGGCGCCGTCGAAGACGCCGACCTCCTCGCCCATGACGAACACGCGCTCGTCGCGCTCGAGCTCCTCGCCCAGCGCCAGGCGCAGGGCGAGCCGGTAGGTCATGGTCTCGACCTCGGCGCGGTCCTCGGTCGCGGAGCTCATCGCCCCAGGCCCGCGTCGAACGTGAGCTCCTGCTCGCCGAACGGGCTGCCCGGGCGCATCCGCGCGAACTGCTCGTCCGAGCCCTGGGCGTACATCCCGTAGGCGAGGTTCGCGACGTCGGGCTCGTCGTCGCCGTCGGCGAACTTCACGGCCTCCTCGACCCGCTTCTCGGCGTCGGCCTCGGCGGCGTCGAGATCCTCCTCGGAGACGCCGTCCTGCAGCAGGCGCTCGCGCGCGCGGCGGATCGGATCGCGGTCCTGGTGGTCGGTGACCTCCTCCTTGCTGCGATAGGCGAGGCCGGCGTCGGCGACCGAGTGGCCGCGGAAGCGATAGGTCAGCGTCTCGAGCACGGCCGGCCGGCGCTCCTCGCGGGCCGCGATGAGCAGCCGGTCGGTGGCCTCGATGACCGCCTCGACGTCGTCGCCGTCGACGCGCTCGCCCGGCATCCGGAACGCCGAAGCGCGCTTGTAGATGTCGGGTTCGGAGGACGCGCGGTCGACGCTCGTCCCCATGCCGTAGATGTTGTTGACGACGAGGTAGACGATCGGCAGCCGCCACAGGGCGGCGAGGTTGAGCGACTCGTGCCAGGCGCCCATGTTCACCGCGCCCTCGCCGAGCTCACACAGCACCGCCTGCTTGCGGTCCTGGCGCACCAGGGCCAGCGCGAGCCCCGTGGCGACCGGCAGCTGGCCGGCGACGATGCCCCAGCCGCCGTAGTAGCCACGGCCGACGTCGAGCAGGTGCATCGAGCCGCCGCGGCCGTGGGCGCAGCCGTTGACCTTGCCGAACAGCTCGGCCATCACCGCGTCGGGCGAGATGCCGCGCGCGAGCGCGAAGCCGTGGCAGCGGTAGCCGGTGACCAGCAGGTCGTCCGCCTGGAGCGCCGCCATCGTGCCGACGTTGGTCGCCTCCTGACCCGAGGAGAGGTGGCAGTAGCCGCCGATCTTCGCCGCCTTGTACTGCCGTTCGGACTCCGTCTCGAAACGCCGGATGAGCACCATCAGGCGGAAATGGTCGAGCGTCAGCTTCGCGGGTGTCTCGGTGGCGCTGCTCATCGGGTCTCGCGAGGGCCCTACCCGGGGTGCGCGGCCTGGATGCGCGGAATGGGATCATCCCGTTCGCGATGGCCGCCACGACCGAGCCGGACGCCGCCGCGCCGCCCGACCCGCAGGCCCTCGCGGTGCTGCTCGACGGCCGCTACCGGCCCGAGCGCGAGCGGGCCCGCGCGCTGCTGTGGCGCCCCGAGTTCGCGCCGGTCGCCGGGCTGGAGCGTGAGCGCCATCGCGCGCTGGTGCTCGAGCGGATCAAGCTCCTCGCGCGCGAGCCCGACACGGCCGCCGGTTTCCCGGTCGAGTACGGCGGCCGCGGCGACGTCGGCGCGTCGGTCGCCTGGTTCGAGACGCTCGCGCACGGCGACCTGTCGGTGCTGATCAAGTTCGGCGTCCAGTTCGGCCTGTTCGGCGGCGCGCTGCTGCACCTCGGCACCCGCCGCCACCACGACGCCCACCTGCGCCCGATGCTCGACGCCGAGCTGCTCGGCTGCTTCGCCATGACCGAGACCGGCCACGGCTCCAACGTGCAGGGGATCGAGACGACGGCGACCTATGACCCGGAGGCCGCCGAGTTCGTCGTGCACACGCCGCACGAGTCGGCGCGCAAGGACTACATCGGCAACGCGGCACGCGACGGGCGGATGGCCGTGGTGTTCGCGCAGCTCCTGGTCGGTGGCGAGGCCCACGGGGTCCACGCGCTGCTCGTGCCGCTGCGTGCCGACGACGGCGCCCCGCTGCCCGGGGTGCGGATCGAGGACTGCGGCTCCAAGCTCGGCCTCAACGGCGTCGACAACGGCCGCATCCGCTTCGACCGCGTCCGCGTCCCGCGCGACGCCCTGCTCGACCGCTACGCGCAGGTGGACGCCGACGGGAGCTATCGCAGCGAGATCGAGAACGCCGACAAGCGCTTCTTCACGATGGTCGGCACGCTCGTCCAGGGGCGGGTGAGCGTCGCCGGCGCGGCGATCTCGGCGGCCAAGTCGGCGCTCACCATCGCCGTGCGCTACGGGCTCGAGCGCCGCCAGTTCGGCCCGCAGGACTCCGGCCGCGAGATGATCCTGCTCGACTACCGCGCCCACCAACGGCGGCTGTTCCCGCTGCTCGCCACCACCTACGCGCTGCACTTCTCCCAGCAGTCGGTGATCGGCGACCTCGACGAGGGCTTCAACCGCGACGACGAGCAGCCCGAGCGCGAGCGCCGGCGGCTCGAGGTCATCGCCGCCGGCGTCAAGGCCGCCGCCACCTGGCACGCGACCGCGACGATCCAGGCGTGCCGGGAGGCGTGCGGCGGCGCGGGGTACCTGGCCGAGAACCGGTTCGCCGCGCTCAAGGCCGACACCGACGTCTTCACGACCTTCGAGGGCGACAACACCGTGCTGCTGCAGCTCGTGGCCAAGGGCCTGCTGACCGACTACAAGGCGCGGTTCGGCGACTACGACCAGCTCGAGATGCTGCGCGTCATCGGCGCCCAGGTGTTCGAGACGGTCGTCGAGAAGACGCTCGCGCGCACGCTGGTCGGCGCGCTGCTCGGGGCGGTCCCCGGGGGCGACGACGACGCCGACGTGCGCGACACCGCCTACCACGTCGACATGTTCCGCTGGCGTGAGGAGCACGTGCTCGGGAGCCTCGCCCGGCGCCTGAAGCGCGGGCTCGACGACGGGCAGAGCTCGTTCGACGTCTTCAACGACTGCCAGGACCACGTCATCGCGGCAGCGAGGGCGCATGTCGACCGCCTCGTCCTCGACGCGTTCGTCGCGCGTGTCGAGGCCTGCGAGGACCCGGCGCTCGAGCACTGGCTCGAGGTGCTGTGCGACCTGCACGCGCTGTCGACGATCGAGCGCGAGCGCGGCTGGTTCTTCGAGCACGGCCGGCTGAACGCGCCGCGCTCGAAGGCGGTCACCGCGACGGTCAACCGCATCTGCGGCGAGCTGCGCGCCCACGCGGCCGCGCTGGTCGACGCATTCGCGATCCCCGACGCCGCACTGGCGGCACCGATCGCCGCCCGCGGGTCCTAAGGACCGGCCCGCGCTCAAGTTGGGTCCCGCGCCTCTGGCGGCGCCCCGACGCCGCTGCGATGGTGCGGTCGTGCACCCTCCCTACGAACCGGAGCGCGCCATGACCCGCTGTGTCATCACCGAGATCCCCGTGACGTGCAACGGACTCCGCCCCGCGCCGACGCCCCCGCCGGCGACGAACGGGACCACGACGTCCCGCGGTTGAGCGACAGTGCGGTCACGCCGCCGTAGTGCGCTAGTTGGCGATGAACGCGACGCGGCGGCGGAGGTCCTCGCGGTCGAGTGAGTCGAGCAGGGCGGTGGCGAGGTCGGCGTGCGTCAGGCTCCGGGCCTTGGTCAGCGGGCGGCCGGCATCCAGGCGGTACTGGCCGGTCGCCTTCCTGGCGACGAGTCGAGGCGGGCGCAGAGAGACCCAGTCGATGTCGCTGGTGCGCAACCGGGCTTCCATGCGGCGCATGTCGTCGTAGGTCGCGCCGAACAGGCGCTCCAGGATCGGCATGGCCACGCGTCGCTCGAGAAACGGTTGTTCGGCCCGAGGGCCGACAGGCGCCGCGGAGATGACGGCGAGCTTGCTGATCTTGTGAGCGCCCATCGCGTGCAGGATGTTCGCGGTCCCCTGCGAGTACAGGACGGTTGGCGCTCTGGACGTTCCGATCCCCAGCGTCGAGATGACGGCTGCGTGCCCGGGCAGCGTTTCGACGAGCCGAGCGCGGTCCAGGACATCTGCCGCGACCGTGACGAGACGGTCGTCGCGAAGGCTCATGGCTTCAGGACGGCGTGCCAACGCCGTGACATGGTGTCCGCGGACGAGGGCCTGCTCTACGACCTCCGTGCCGGTGCGTCCGGTCGCGCCGACGACTGCGATTCTCATGACCTGCCCTCCTATTAGGCACGGTTGATGATTGTCACGATAGATGACAATCATCACTGTTGCCTAGACTGTCCGTTCGTGAGCCCACAGCCGACGTCCTACGCCGAGTCCCTGGCGTTCCTGCTGTCGCAGGTCGGCGCGCGCTCCGCGCAGATCTTCGCCGAGCGACTGGCACCACTTGGCGTGTCCGCCCGCGCCTTCGGGGTGCTGAGCAACCTCGCCGCCGCGGGCAGTCAGACCCAGCAACAGCTCGCGGATGCCCTTGGCATCCACCGCAACAACATGGTCGGCCTGATCGACGACCTGGAGGCCGCGGGCTGGGCTCAACGACACCGGAACCAGCAGGACCGGCGAGCCTTCGACGTGCGGCTGACGACCAGCGGATCAGCGCTGGTCTCCAACGTCAACGAGCTCATTCCAGCCCTCGAAGACGAGGTCGGGCAAGGACTGAGCGAACGCGAACGAGCGACGATGGTCGCACTCCTGCAACGAGTCGCGAGCACGATGGCACTGCGCCCGGGGATACACCCGCACCTCCGCGCCGCCTCCCGCTCAGGAGCTACACCGAGCTGAGCGCGCTCACTGGTTCCACTTGTCGGCGGTCATCTTCCCCTTGCCGGCGTTCTTGGCGCGGATGTCGCGCACGTCCTGGGTCCGGTGGTCATCGGTGAGCGGCGCCTCCTCGGACGGGAGCGTCGCCCCGCCGCCGGGTGGATGCGGCTGGTTGACCTGCGCCTTGCGCTCGGCCTCGGAGTGCTTGCGTTCGAGGGCCTCCTCGAAGGCCTTCTTCTGCTTTTCGTCCATGGCGCCGACCCTACCCGTTGTGCGGTCGTGGATCATGCCGTCGCTGTGACGCCCGACCGTCTTGACCGCCGCGCGCTCAACCGCGCGCTGCTCGCCCGGCAGGGGCTCCTCTCCCGCACAGCCATGGGCACCACGGAGGCCCTCGAGCACCTGGTCGGGCTGCAGGGCCAGGCGCCCGACGCGCCGTACGTCGGCCTGTGGAGCCGGCTGGAGGGTTTCGACCCCGCCGAGCTCGCCGGCCTGATCGCGAGCCGGGGCGCCGTGCGCGTGCCGTTGATGCGCGGCACGGTCCACCTCGTGACCGCCGCGGACGCCCTGGCCCTCCGCCCGCTCGTCCAGGTCGTGCTCGAGCGCGGCTTCTTCGGGCAGGCGTTCGGCCACGCGGTGGCCGGGATGGACATGGACGACCTGCTCGGGTTCGGCCGCGCGCTGCTCGCCGAGCAGCCGCGAACGCGCGCCGCGCTCGCGCCGCTGCTCGCGGAGCGCTGGCCCGACCGCGACCCGACCGCGATGGCGTACGCCGTCTCCTACCTGGTGCCGGTGGTCCAGGTGCCGCCGCGCGGCGTCTGGGGCTCCCGCGGCCCCGCTGCCCTGGCGCCCCTGGAGGAATGGCTCGGCCGCGGGCTGGAGCCGGCGCCCTCGCTCGACGCCGTGGTGCTGCGCTACCTCGCCGCGTTCGGCCCGGCGACGGTCGCCGACGTCCAGGCCTGGTCGGGGCTGACCCGGCTGCGCGAGGTGACCGACCGGCTCGCCCCTCGCCCGCGCTCGTTCCGCGACGAGGCCGGCCGCGATCTGCTCGACCTACCGGACGCCCCCCGGCCCGGGGCTGACGTCCCGGCGCCGCCGCGGTTCCTCCCGGAGTACGACAACGTCCTGCTCTCCCACGCCGACCGCGCCCGCGTGATGGACGCCGGGCGCCGGCCACCGCTGCCACCGGGGAACGGCGCGACGATGGGAACCGTGCTCGTCGACGGCTTCATGCGCGCGACGTGGCGGGTGCGGCGCGACCGCGGCGCCGCCACGCTCACCGTCGAGCCGTTCGAGCGCCTGAGCGCCACCGACGCGACGGGCGTCGCCGAGGAGGGCGAGCGGCTGCTGCGGTTCGTCGCGCCGGATGAACGGTACGACGTCGCGATCACCGCGCCGGCCTGACGTCCGGCCCGGACGCGACGCTACCGAGCCCTATGCGCACGCGGGCGATCCATCGCGGGGACATCGTCCTCGTCAACAAGAAGGGCCGCCTCTTCCACGCCAAGGTCCAGGGCCTCGGCGCCACGGGCGGCTTCGCGGTGGTCCCGATCGAGCGCAACGTGACCTACCGCCAAGCGTCCGCACGCGAGATCGTCGACCACTGGGCGCACGCGGCGCGCGACCGCCAGCAGGAGCCGGCCGTCGGGCAGATCTCGTTCGACGACCTCTTGGAGGGCTGAGCGGGGACGCGCCGTTAGATGAACCGATCAGGAGCCGGCGCGCGAAGGCATAGGCAACACACCTTCGGAAAGGAAATCCTTCATGCGCCTTCGCTCCACCGCCGTCATCGCCGCCTCCGCCGCCCTCGCCCTCGGGGCGTCCGCTTGTGGATCGGACTCCGACTCGGACGCCGCCACCGCCGCGTCCTCCTCGTCGCAGCCGGCCAATGTCGAGCCCGTCGCCAAGATCGACGCGCTGACCGGCCGCACGACCGCCGTCAAGCTCGACGCGGGCTTCGTCGAGGCTCTGACCTCGCTGAAGGTCGCGCCGGGTCCGGTCGGCACCGCCGAGATCACCAAGAGCGGCTCGGCCGTCTTCCCGATCACCGGCGGCAACGTGACCTATTACAAGCCCGGCTCGGTCTCCCCGTTCGTCCAGGGCCGCATCGACCACGAGGGCAGCGGCCTGAGCCTCGAGGCCGGCGGCAAGAAGGTCGAGCTGACCGACTTCGTCGTCGATCCGGGCAAGTCCGTCCTGACCGGCCGCGTGACGGTCGACGGTGAGGAGGCCGCACCGAGCGCGCCGCTGTTCTTCCTCGACGGCCGGACCCTGAACCCGCTGGAGGCCAAGGACGACGGCACCGCCGTCCTGCAGGGCACGACGGTCAAGCTCAAGGCCGAGGCCGCCGAGCTGCTCAACCAGACGTTCGCCATCGACGCCCTCGAGGAGGGCCTCGTGATCGGCGTCGCGACGATCACCGTCAACACGAAGTAGCGCCGGCCGCGCGCCGCCGCCTTCCCCGGGCGGCGGCGTTCGCGTGCGTTCCGCCCCCGAGACGGGTACACGACTCCGGGTCAGGAGCCGTCCGGACGAGGGAGGCGGAGATGGAGAGCAGGTCGTCGTCGAACGGGGCCGACGGGCAGCGGCCCGATCAGAATGAGGACGTCGCCGGAGCCGGCGGCAGCGGCGGCATCCGGACCCAGCTCTGGTTCTGGGTCGTCATCGCGATCGCGCTCGGCATCGTGTTCGGGTTCGCAGCGCCCGACACCGCGGCGAAGGCCAAGTGGCTGGCGGACGCGTTCATCCAGCTGATCAAGACGATCACCGGCCCGGTGATCTTCGTCACCGTCGTCATCGGGGTCGCGTCGCTCGGCGATCTCGCCCGCGCCGGCGGGCTCGCCGCGCGGGCGCTGGGCTACTTCTTCGCCGCCACCGTCGTCGCGCTCACGCTCGGGCTGCTTTCCGCCAACATCTTCACGCCGGGCTCCGGGCTCGACGCGCAGGCCACCGAGGAGGGCAAAGCCAGCGCCGAGGAGTCGATCAAGGAGGCGGGCGGCGGCGAGGGAATCGTGCCCTTCCTCACCGAGCACCTGCTGCCCGACAGCTTCGCCGGCCCGTTCGTGGAGAACGAGATCCTGCGCGTGCTGGTGCTCGCGCTCCTCGTGGCCGCGGCGGTCTCCGGCCTGCCCAAGGACGCCCGCGAGCGTGTGGTGGGCGCCTTCGAACTCGCGTCGCGGATCATCTTCCGCATCATCCGGATCATCATGTGGGCGGCGCCGCTCGGCGCGTTCGGCGGCATGGCGTTCACCGTGGCCCAGTTCGGCGGGGAGTCGCTCGGGAACCTCGTGAAGCTGATGGTCGTCTTCTGGGGGACCTGCGCCGTCTTCGTGTTCCTGATCCTCGGCCTCGTCGCGCGCCTGAGCGGCTTCAGCATCCTGCGGTTCATCCGGCTGCTCAAGGACGAGCTGCTGATCATCGTCGGCACCTCGTCGTCCGAGACGGTCCTTCCGCGCCTGCTGCGCAAGCTCGAGGCGGCGGGCGCATCGCGCCAGGTGGTGGGCGTGGTCATCCCGACCGGCTACTCGTTCAACCTCGACGGGACCTGCATCTACCTCACCCTCGGGGCGCTGTTCATCCTGCAGGCGACGGGCCAGGACATGGCGGTCGGCGAGCAGATCGCGCTGGCGGGTCTGATGATCCTCACCTCCAAGGGGGCGGCCGGCATCACCGGCGCCGGGCTGGTCACCCTGACCGCGTCGCTGCAGGCGTTCGGCGGCCAGTTCTTCTCGGCCGATTCGATCGCCGTCGGTATCGCGCTGGTGGTCGGGATCGACCGCATCATGAGCGAGGGCCGCGCGCTGACCAACTGCATCGGCAACGGCGTCGCGACGATGGTGATCGCGAAGTGGCAGGGCGAGCGCGACGAGGAGCGCTTCCAGGCCACGCTGCGCGATCCGCGGGACGTCGAGCGGATCACCGACCTCGGCCTCGACGACCCCGACGAGCTGCGCAGCGAGATCGAGAAGTTCCAGAAGCGCAAGTCGGTCGCGGGGGCGCCGGCGTAAGGAGCGTGGTGCTTCCCCGTTGCCGCCGGGTCGAGGACTCCCACCCGCCCGCGGACCGGTCGACGGCGCGGCGGGCACCCACGCGCCTGCCCGTGGCGCCCGATCGATGACCGCGACGGCGTCGTCGCCCCCCGACGTGGTCTCCGCGCCCGCCGCGCGGGCGGGCCTGGGGATCGTCGTCGCCATCGTCCTGCTGGCGCTCAACCTGCGCACGGCGTTCGCCAGCCTGCCGCCGCTGCTCGGCGACGTCCGCGACGACCTCGGGCTCTCCGCCACGGCCGCCGGCCTGCTGACGACGCTCCCGGTGGTGCTGCTCGGCGTCCTCGCGCCGCTCGCCCCGCGCATCGTGCGCCGCGTGTCGATCGAGCGCCTGCTCGTCGCCTGCGCGGCGCTCACCGCGGCGGGCTGCGGTCTGCGCGGCTCCGGCGCCACCGCGCCGTTGTTCGCGGGCGCGCTGCTGGCCGGCGGCGCCATCGCGCTCGCCCAGGCGGTCCTGCCCGTGCTCATCCGCAGCCGCTTCCCGGCGCAGACCGGGATGCTGACGGGAGCGTTCTCGATGTCGCTGACGCTCGGCGCGGCCATCGCCGCGGGGTTGGCGGTGCCGCTTCAGCGCGCGCTCGGCGGCGGCTGGGCGCCGGCGCTGGCCGTGTGGGCGATCCCGGCGGCGCTCGCCGCGCTTCTGTGGCTGCCCGCCGCGGCCGGCCGCGGGACGACCGTCGCGGGCGAGGCGGGCGGCGCCCTTCGGCGCTCGCCGTTGGCGTGGGCGGTCGCGCTGTACTTCGGCGTGCAGTCGATGGCGTTCTACGCCGGGCTGAGCTGGCTGCCGTCGATCCTCGAGGCGTCGGGCCGCGACGAGGCGCAGGCGGGGGCGCTGCAGGCGCTCGGCGCGATCGTCCAGCTTCCTCCGGCGTTCGTCGTGCCGATGCTCGCCGCGCGGCGCGCCTCGCAGGGCGGGCTGCTCGCGCTGATCGTGGCGTCGGGCGTGGCGGGGCTGGCGGGGCTGCTGATCGCTCCCGGCGCGGCGGTCGCCTGGATGGTCCTGATCGGGATCAGCCAGGGCGGGGCGCTCGGCCTCGGCCTCATCCTGCCCGCGCTGCGGGGCGGCGGCGTCGCGGGGGTCGCGTCGCTCACCAGCATGATGCTGTGCGTGGGCTACCTCGTCGCTTCGGCCGGGCCATGGCTGCTCGGCGCCGCCCACGACCTCACCGGGGAGTGGGACACGCCGCTCGTCGTGCTGATGGTGATCACCGCGCTGCAGCTCGCCGCCGGGATCCCGGCCACCCGCGCGCGTACGCTGGACGCGCGATGAGCGGGCTGTTCGACGCGATCCTCGCGCGCGGCGGGGTCGGCCCGCAGGTCTCGGACCGCGCGTGGCTGCAGGCGCTGCTCGACGTCGAGGCGGCGCTGGCGCGCGCGAGCGGCCTGGCCGGGCTCGTCCCGTCCGAGGACGCCGAGGCCGCGACGCTCGAATCGCAGCCGGCCGCCGCCGACGAGACCGAGTCGGCCGTCGGCGCCGCCGCTGCGCTGGTCGACCGGGCGCTGCGCCACCATGGGGAGCGGTCATGAGCGCCGTCGCGCCGACGTCCTCGCGCTGCTCGACGACCTCGGCGCCGAGCGCGCGCACGTGGTGGGGATCTCGCTCGGCGGGATGGTCGCCTAGTGGCTCGCGGCCAACGCCGGCGCTGGTCGTCGCCGCGCGCCAGGACCCGTCGCTGCCGCCTGAGCACTCCGAGCGGATCGCGGCCGCCGTCCTGGGATCGCGGTACGAGATCGTCGATGCGGCGCACCTGTGCTGCGTCGAGCGCCCCGACCAGGCGCGGGCGCTCGTCGCCGGGCACCTCGGGTAGCTCCTGCGCCTGCCACGCGGCACGGCCGGCGTCGTGCTCGATGACAGGCTCGTCAAGGTCGACGACACACCCCGCGCACCCGACGACGGACGCTGCGCGCCACCGACAGCGGGTATTCACCTGCGAGCGGACAAGTTCACGGCAGCGCGTCGGCGCGATCTTCAGCCGGAATTGCTTTCCGGACGTCGCCTAGAAGAGTCGGCCGCGTCGTGCGAAAACTGCCCGCCACAGCCGCGCTGTCCCTGGCCCTCGTCGGCGGTTTGGCACTGTCCGTCGCGCTCTTGGCCGCCGGCCCTGCGGCCCCCGCACAGCCGGCTGTGGCCGGCGTCTACCACGCACACGGTGACGTCGATTGCCTGGGCGACGGCGGCCGTCTGGCCGTGCGGCAGTCCGGGCGGTTCCTGAGCTTCCGCGGTGACGCGCGCGGCGGACGCGGCACGATCGACGGCGCCCGGATCACCGGGCACGTCGAGTGCCGACGGGGCGGTCCGGCGCCGCTCAAGGGTCGCATCAGTGACGGCGCTCTGCACGCGACGCTGGGGCGCGACCGCCTCACCGCGGCGATCGCGCGCGATCCGCCGCGTGACGACCGCGGGGACGGGCCGGCGCCGGCGCCGGCGTTCTTGGCGGCGCTGACGGTGATCATGATCGTCGCCCGGCTCGGCGGCACACTGGCGGTGCAGCTGCGTCAGCCTCGGGTCATCGGTGAGGTGCTCGCCGGGATCACGCTCGGCCCGACGCTGCTGGGCCAGCTTGCCCCCGACCTCCACGCCGCGGTCTTTCCCCCGGAGGTCCTGCCGGGGCTGACCCTTGTCGCCAACCTCGGGGTCGTCCTGTTCATGTTCCTCATCGGGCTCGAGCTCGATGCCGGCCAGCTCCGCCGATCGCTCGGTCAGGCGGCGACGATCTCCTACACGAGCCTGGTCTTTCCGCTCACGCTCGGGCTGCTGCTGGCCGTGCCGCTGTATCCGCTGCTGGCGCCGCAGACGCCCTTCGTCGCGTTCGCGCTGTTCATGGGCGTGGCCATGTCGATCACGGCGTTCCCGGTCCTGGCGCGGATCCTCGCCGAGCGCCGGATGCTCGGCCACCCGGTCGGCGTGCTCGCGCTCGCCTGCGCGGCCTTCGATGACGTCACGGCCTGGTGCCTGATCGCGCTGGCGACGGCGGCCGCACACGCCGGCTCGCCCGCTGATGCCGTCCAGACGTTCGTGCTGGCGATCGGCTTCTGTGCGGCGCTCGCGCTCCTGGCGCGGCCGCTTCTGGCGCGCGCCGCCGCCGTCCACGACGCACGCGGCGGGCTGCCGGACGGCTGGGTCGTGGCCGTTCTGGCCGGCGCCCTCGGCGCCGCCTGGATCTCCGAGCACATCGGTATCGCGGTCATCTTCGGAGCGTTCGCCTTCGGCCTTGCCGTCCCGCGGCACGCGGGCGTGCGGGCCGCGGTCAGCCGGCCGATCAAGGACGTCGCCGCGCTGATGCTCCTGCCGATCTTCTTCGTCACCACCGGGTTGCGCACGGACGTCGGTCTGCTCGACCGGTCCGCGCTCTACGGGCTGACGGCGCTGATCATCACGATCGCAGTCGTCGGCAAGCTCGGCGGCGCGGCCGTCGCCGCCCGCGTGACCGGACACGACCTGCGCACGTCAGCGGTCATCGGAACGCTGATGAACACCCGCGGGCTGACGGAGCTGATCGTGCTCAACCTGGCGCTCGAAGCCGGCGTGCTCTCCGACGCGCTCTTCACCGCGCTGGTGCTGATGACGCTGGTCACGACATGCATGGCCGGCCCGCTGCTCAACGTCCTCGGCCATGTCGAGTCAACGAACGAAGGAGTCCAAGATGAAGAGGTACCTAGAGGCCGACGCAGTCGTGGTCGGTGGCGGCCCGGGCGGCGCCACGACGGCCGCGCTGTTGTCCAAGGCGGGGCATGAGGTCGTGCTGCTGGAGAAGGAGCACCATCCGCGCCATCAGATCGGTGAGTCGCTGCTGCCGTCGACGATCCACGGCGTTTGCCGGCTGTCGGGCGCGTGGGAGGCCGTCCACGAGGCGGGGTTCGTCCGCAAGGCGGGCGGAACGTTCCGCTGGGGGCGCCACAAGGAGCCCTGGTCGTTCTCCTTCTCGACCACGACGCTGGCCGATGCCGACTATGCGTTCCAGGTCGAGCGCATGCGCTTCGACGAGATCCTTTTCGAAAACGCTCGCCGGCAAGGTGCCCAGGCCTTCGAGGGAGTGGCGGTGGTCGACGCCCTGACCAGCGATGGCCGCGTGGTGGGCGTCATCGCGCGTGACGAATCGGGTGAAGAGCTGGAGATCCGCGCCGCCCACGTGATCGACGCGTCGGGGCACAGCAGCAGGATCGCTCGCCATGTCGGTAGCAAGAAGTATTCGGAGTTCTTCCAGAACGTTGCGGTCTACGGATACTTCGAGGGTGCCGATCGCGCGCCCGCGCCACGGCAGGGCAACATCGTCAGCTCGGCGTTCGAGCACGGCTGGTGCTGGTTCATCCCGCTGTCGGACACGCTGACGAGCGTGGGCGCGGTCGTCGATCGCCGCCACGCGGCGCGCATCGGCGAGGATCGCGAGGCCGCGCTCATGGAGTTCTTGCAGCAGTGCCCGGTGGTCTCGGAGTACTTGAAGCCCGCGACGCGCGTCACCGAGGGCGTCTACGGCGAGGTGCGCGTCCGCAAGGACTGGTCGTACCTCACCGACCGGCTCGCACGGCCCGGCATGCTGCTGGTTGGCGACTCCGCGTGCTTCGTGGACCCGGTGTTCTCGTCGGGCGTCCATCTGGCGACCTACGGCGCGGTGCTCGCGGCGCGCACGGTCAACACGCTGCTGACCGGTCAGATCGACGAGGCGGAGTGCCTGCGGGAGTTCGAGCGCCGGTACCGGCGCGAGTTCAGCGTCTGGTACGAGTTTCTCGTCGCGTTCTTCGACATGGACCAGGAGTGGGACAACTACTTCTGGGCGGCGCGCACGCTGCTCAACACGCAGGAGCGCGGCAACGAGGCGTTCATCCGGCTCGTCGCAGGCGGCGGCACGGTGCCGGGAGAGTTCTTCGGTCGCGCCGGGTTGGGCGCCGAGTTCGAGCGCATGGTGCCGGTGCTGGCCGGCGACCAACCAGAGCTGCTCGACGATCCGGAGACCATGCGCCTCAACGAATCGAGGGTGCGAGAGTCGCGGACGCTCATCTCGGGCGACCCCACGCCGCTCTTCGAGGATGGCTTGGGCGTCAGTGCCGATGGCTTGACGTGGGCGCGGACGGCGATGACGACCGCCCCGTGATCGATTCGCTCAGAGACTGTCTGGAGCTCCTCGCCGACCACGGGCAGTGCGTGACGTGGCAGGACTCCGTCAGTCTCGAGCCGGACCTGCGCGCGATCGCGGCCGCCGCGTCGAGCGACTCGCGCGCCGGTCCGGCGGTGCTCGTCGAGCAGATCGAGGGCTATCCCGCGGGACGCGTCGCGCTCAACGTGCACGGCAGCTTCGCCAACCTCGCGATCATGCTCGGCCTCCCGCCGACAACGCCGGTGCGCGAGCTCTTCGGTGAGTTCGCGGCGCGCTGGGGGCCGGCCCCTGGGCGCCTGGAACGCGTCCCCGAGAGCCGCGCTCCGGTGCACGAGCGCCGGATCGAGCGCGGCGTGGACCTGTACGAGCTGCTGCCGCTGTTCCGCACCAACGCCTACGACGGCGGCTTCTACCTGGCCAAGGCGTGCACCGTGTCGCGCGATCCGCTGCACCCTGATCGGTTCGACAAGCAGAACGTCGGCATCTACCGCGTGCAGCTCCACGGGCCGGACCGGATTTCGATCATGACGGCCGCCAGTCACGATCTCGCCCGTCAGATCCGGGCCGCCGAGGCCGCCGACCTTCCGCTGAAGGTCGCCGTCATGATCGGCAACCACCCGGCGGTCACGCTGTTCGGCGGCACCCCGCTGGGCTACGAGGAGTCCGAGTACGAGTACGCCGCCGGGATGTTCGGGCACCCGATTCGCCTCACCACGGCCGGCAACGGCGCGGACGTGCTCGCCGATGCCGAGATCGTCATCGAGGCCGAGCTCATGCACGGCGAGCGCGTTGTCGAGGGCCCGTTCGGTGAGTTCACCGGGTGCTACACCGGCATGTGCCGCGCTCCGCTGTTCACCGTCACGGCGGTGTCCAGCCGCGCGCAGCCGATCTTCGAGAACCTCGTCGTCACGTCGGGCTGGGGCGAGCTCGACACGCTCATCGGGCTGAACACGTCGGTCGCGGTCCACGAGGATCTGCGGGCTGCGTTTCCCGAGGTCGTCGCGGTCAACGCGCTGTACCAGCACGGGCTCACGGCGGTGATCTCGGTGCGCACGCGCTTCGCGGGCTTTGCCAAGTCCGTGGCGCACCGTGCGCTCGGATCCCCCCACGGGCTGCAGTACCTCAAGAACGTCATCCTGGTGGACGCCGACGTCGACCCATTCGACCTCGAGCGGGTCATGTGCTCGCTCTCGACTCGCACGCGCGCGCACGATGTGGCGGTCCTGCCCGGTCTGCCGCTGATCCCGCTCGACCCGTCGGCCGAGATCCCCGGGATGGGTCACCGGCTGATCATCGATGCGACCCGGGCGACCAGTCCGGAGCAGGGCCGGCCGTCGGTCCCACTCGAGCGGCCGGACCTCGAGCGCTTTGCTGCGACCATGGATCAGCTGCGATCGACGGCCGCGGCGATCGCATGACGGTCTCGCGGTGCGCACGCTGTGGTGCGGAGGACATCGCCGTCGATCACCGGCACGCGGCGTGGGAGATCCGCCGCTGTCGCCGCTGCTCGTTCTCCTGGCGCACGAGCGAGCCAGTCGAGTTGCTGGACGCGGCGCTGCGCCCCGAGCCGCTGCAGCTGGTCGACGGCGCGATCGAGGGGCTCCGCGACGCGGTGCTCCCCCGCGGCGGTGCAGATCGATGAGCGCCCTGCGCGTGATCGTGGGAATCTCGGGCGCCAGCGGAGCGATCTACGGCGTCCGGTTGCTGGAGGCGCTGAGCCAGGCGCCCGCGGTCGAGAGTCACCTCGTGCTCAGCCAGTGGGGCGCGCGCACGGTCGAGCACGAGACGGGCCTCAGCGTCGCCGACGTGCAAGAGCTGGCCGACGTGGTCCACGCGCCCGGCAACCAGGCTTCACCGCTGTCCAGCGGCTCGTTCCGCACCGCGGGCATGATCGTGGCGCCGTGCAGCATGCGCACGCTCGCCGCCATCGCCAGCGGTCTGTCGTACAACCTGCTGACGCGTGCCGCCGACGTGGTGCTCAAGGAGCGGCGGCGACTGGTGCTGCTCGCGCGCGAGGCGCCGCTCACCGAGGTCCACTTGCAGAACATGCTCACGGCGACGCGGATGGGGGCGATCGTCCTCCCGCCGGTCCCCGGCTTCTATTCCCGGCCGCAGACCGTGGCTGAGATCGTCGACCACACCGTCGGCCGCACGCTGGATCTCTTCGGGCTCGCCCCCGACGCGCTGTGGCGTTGGGACGGTCATCTCGACCGACCTCGCATGGCAGACCCGGAAGCCGCTGCAAGCGGTTGAAGAGCGTCTGATGCTGCGGTCGAGGCGCCGTTCACACCTGCGATGGCGGTGGTCGGAAGTCTGCCGCGGCGGAGGTCAGACTTCTCCCCGGTGAAGGGGCGGGGCAATCAGTGAGAGCGCATCGCCGATCTGGCCCCGAAAGCGGCGACGTCCTCGCGCACTCCCGAGGTACGTGGTCTCGGGAGCCGCGACCGGCAGCCCGCCCCGCGCCAAACCTCGAACCCGTGGTGAATCGGGACGGCCCGCACGGCGGTTCGGGCAAAGACCTCAGCGGCGCAAAGCCGCGCGCTGGTCCCGCAGATCAGCGCCGCGGCTGAGCGCCCGCCCACGACCACCTCGCCCGCGCGACCATGGAGCACGCGCTCGCCAGGCGGGTCCTTCAGCGCCAGCAGCCCGCCGGCGAGCATCGCGGCGGTCGCCGCGGCAGCGGCGCCGGCGACCAGGCGCTGGCGGCGGCGCACGGCGCGGCGGATCTCGCGCGTCTCGGCCGCCGCCGCCGGGCCGAGGATCTCGCCGACGACGTCCGGCGCGAGACCCAGTCCGGCCGCCCGGCAGTGCTCGAGGATGTCGTCGGGCCCGCCGACCGCCACCACCTCGCCGCCGTACACGGCGGCCAGGCGACGGATCAGCGCGGGGTTCGAGCGCGGCGTCTCGAACAGGGCGTGCGGCCGCGCGTGCTGCGCGCGCAGGCCGTCCTCGTGGACCTCGACCGACCCCCACGCCGCGACGATCCCGGCAACCTCGGAGCGACTCTGCAGCAGCCGCCGTGCCGCGGCCGGGCGCGGATGGAACGCGTGGATCCCGCAGCGGCAGCCCGGGGCCGGCGCCGCGTGCCCGGGCGTCTGCTCGCAGCGGGCGGCCAGCGCTCCCCCCACCGGCCACGGCGTCCCTCGCTGCGGGCCGGTGAGCCGTTCCGCGCCGGCGGGACCCGCCACCGTCCAGGTGCGCAGGCCGTACACGAGACCGGGAACCAGGAGGGGATCGGTCATGGCGGTGCCTACCGCACACGATACGCCTGCGAACACCTCCGCTCGCCAGCTCGGCGCCGACTCGCCAGAATCGCCCGATGCCCAAGATCGCGTTCATCGGTGCCGGCTCGACCATCTTCACGCGCAACCTGATCGGCGACGTCCTGCGCTTCGACGCGCTGGCCGGCAGCACCCTGGCGCTGATGGACATCGATGCCGATCGGCTGCGGACCTCCGAGGCGGCGGCCCGCGGGCTCGTCGCCCGGGCGGGCGCCGGCGCCACGGTCGAGGCGACGCTCGACCGCCGCGCCGCACTCGACGGCGCCGACTACGTGGTGACGTCGTTCCAGGTCGGCGGCTACCGGCCGTCGACCGTCGTGGACTTCGAGGTGCCCAAGGCGTTCGGCCTGCGCCAGACCATCGCCGACACCCTCGGCGTCGGCGGCATCATGCGCGGGCTCCGGACCATCCCGGTCCTGCTCGACGTGTGCCGCGACATGGAGGAGCTGTGCGGCGACGCCCTGCTGCTGCAGTACGTCAACCCGATGGCGATGCTCTGCTGGGCGGTCGGGCGGGAGACGTCGGTGCGGTCCGTCGGCCTCTGCCATTCGGTCCAGTACACGGCGGGCGAGCTCGCCTCCGATCTCGGTGTGCCGCCCGAAGAGGTCGACTACCACGTCGCGGGCATCAACCACCTCGCGTTCTTCCTCCGCCTCGAGCGCGGCGGTGAGGACCTCTACCCCGCGCTGCACCGGGTCATCGAGGAGGGACGCGTCCCGGACACCAACCGGGTCCGCTACGAGGTCCTGCGCCACTTCGGGTACTTCGTGACGGAGTCCTCCGAGCACTTCGCCGAGTACGTGCCGTGGTTCATCAAGGCGGCGCGCCCGGAGCTGATCGAGCGCTTCAACATCCCGCTCGACGAGTACCCCCGCCGCTGCGAGCGCCAGATCGCCGAGTGGGAGGCCATGCGGGCGCAACTCGAGGCGGGCGGGGACATCGAGGCGGCGTGCAGCGTGGAGTACGGCGCCGACATCATCAACGCGTGCGAGACCGGGGAGCCGTTCGCGTTCAACGGGAACGTCCCGAACACCGTCGACGGCCGGCAGCTGATCGACAACCTGCCCGCCGACTGCTGCGTCGAGGTCCCGTGCGTCGCGAGCGTGCGGGGGATCGAGCCGCAGGCGGTCGGGGCGCTCCCGCGCCACCTCGCCGCGCTCATGCAGACCAACGTCAACGTCCAGGGGCTGACCGTCGAGGCGGCGCTGACCGGCCGCCGCGAGCCGGCGTACCACGCCGCGATGCTCGATCCGCACACCGCCGCCGAGCTGCCGCTCGACGAGATCGCCGCGCTCGTCGACGCGCTGCTCGAGGCGCACGGCGACATCGTCCCGAGCACCCCGCGGGGTGCCGTGGTCTGATGCGGGGCGCGCCGCTCGTCGCGCTGCTGTCGCTCCTCTGCCTCGCTCCGACCGCGCAGGCGGCGCCGACGATCGTGACGCTGCAGTTCGACGACGCCCACGGCCAGGAGTCCGCCCGAGCCATGCTGGCCGAGCACGGGATGCGCGCCACCTTCTTCGTCAACTCCGGGAACATCGGGACCCGCGACTTCTTCACCTGGGAGCAGCTCCACGAGCTCGCCTCCGACGGGCACGAGATCGCGGGCCACACCCTGTCGCATCACGACCTCGCGGGTCTCGCCGCGGACGAGCAGCGGCGCGAGGTCTGCGGAGACCGCAACGCGCTGATCGCCCAGGGCTTCCGGCCGACGAACTTCGCGTATCCGGGCGGGGCCCTCGACCGGTGGTCCCGGCGGGTGGTGCGGGAGTGCGGCTACGCGAGCGGCCGCGCCGTCGGGGGGCTGCGGAGCTTGCGGTGCGGGCGCTGCCCCTCCGCCCTCGACCCGGCGAGGATCGCCGACCGCTGGGCGCTGGAGACCGCGGGCGCGCCGACCATCCGGTTCGGGGTCGAGGACGTGCGCGAGGCCGTCGTCAGAGCTCAGGAGAACGGCGGCGGATGGGTGCAGATCCTCTGGCACCGGCTGTGCCCCGACCGCTGCAACCCGTACTCCTGGCACCCGGACGCGTTCGACGCCTTCCTCACCTGGCTCGCGAGCGAGCGGGCGGCGGGCAGGGTCGAGGTCTCGACGTCGCAGGAGGTGCTCGGCGGTGCCTTCCGCCCGCCGGTCGAGCCGCCGGCGCCGCCCGCCCCGCCGAACGGCCCCAATCGCGTGCGCAACCCGTCGCTCGAGCGCACCGCGTCGGGCAAGACCGTGTGCTGGGAGCGCCGCGGCGGCGGCAGCTGGAGGCGCGTGAAGGGCGCCGGCGGCCGCGGCCGGGCCGTCGAGGTCTCGACCGGGCCGGATCGGTCCCTCGCGCTCGTCGTCATGCGGGATCAGGGCCAGTGCTCGGCGGCGGTCAGGGCCGGCGAGCGCCTCGTGGCGAGTGCGGCGTACCGGTCCGGCCACCGCCTGCGCATCGTGGTCTGGAAACGGTCGCATGCCGGCGGGTGGTCGTCCTGGCGTCAGAGCCGGGAGCTCGCGCCGACCGGATCGCGCTGGCGGCGCGCGTCGGTGCAGCTGCCGCCCATCCCCGAGGGCGTCACCGCGCTGAGCGTCGGCGTGGGCCTGGCGGGCGTGGGCCGCTTCGCGGTCGACGACGTGGCGCTCACGCCCGGCTGAGCGCCCCGCTTGACCACCGGCGTCCGGGACGGGATACTGCCGGGTCGTTTTGTTAGGAAGACTTACTACCCGCCAAGCGGAGGATCCATGAGACGTACCCCCGGCCGCATCCTGCTCGTCGCCGTTCTCGCCTTCGGCTGTCTCGCCGGGACGGCGCAGGCCGCGCCGACCATCGTGTCGCTGCAGTTCGACGACGGCCGCGGCGAACAGGCCGCCCCGGCGATCCTCGCCAAGCACAAGATGCACGCCACGTTCTTCATCAACACGGGCTACGTCGGGACCGGCAACGGCTACTTCACCTGGAAGGACCTCCGCGACCTCGCCGCCGACGGGCACGAGATCGCGGGTCACACGCTCACCCACCGTGACGTGCCGTCGCTCTCGCGCGCCGAGCAGCAGCGCGAGATCTGCGGCGATCGCAATGCACTGATCGCCCGCGGCTTCAAGCCGACGAACTTCGCCTATCCGTACGGGTCCTACGACGACGCGTCGAAGAAGGTCGTCGAACAGTGCGGCTACGCCAGCGGTCGTGCCGCGTGGGGCCTCTGGGGCTCGGGCTGCGAGGAGGAGCCGGCGACGTGCCCGTACGCCGTCGATCCGGCCAACCTCAAGGACCGCTGGGCGATCCCCACGGCCGACGCCCCCATCGACCTCACCTACGTCGAGAACCTGCGCCAGGTCGTCCTCAAGGCGCAGGCCAACGGCGGCGGCTGGGTGCAGCTCTTCTGGCACCGCATCTGCCCGGACGGCTGCGACCAGTACTCGTGGTCGCCACGCACGCTCGACGCGTACCTGGCCTGGCTGGAGAAGGAGCGCGCGGCGGGACGGATCGAGGTCAAGACGTCGCAGGAGGTGCTCGGTGGCGCGTTCCGCCCCGCCGTCGCGCCGCCGAAGCCTCCCGCCGCGCCGAGCGGCCCCAACCGGGTGCGCAACGGCTCGCTCGAGCAGCGGCGCAAGGGCGCCGACGCGCCGGCGTGCTGGGAGCACGCAGGCAGCGGTGACTGGACACGCGGGCAGGGCAGCTCCGGCCGCGGCCAGTCGGTGTCGATCTCCGGGGCCCCGGACGGGTTCGCGGCGCTCCTCGTCACGCAGGACCAGGGCGAGTGCTCCGTCGCGGTCAAGCCGGGGGAGCGCCTCACCGCGATGGCGGCCTACCGCTCGACGGACCAGCCGCGCCTCACCGTGTGGGCCCGCGCGAAGGCGGGCGGCTGGTCGTTCTGGCGCGAGAGCCCGCGGCTCGCGCCGGCCCCCGGCTTCCGCACCGCCGCGTTCGAGCTGCCCCCCGTGCCCAAGGGCGTGACCGCGCTGAGCGTGGGGATCGCGCTGTCGGGCAACGGCCGCCTCACCGTCGACGAACTGGCGCTGACCGGCTGAGCCCTCACCCCTCCAGGCCGGTGGCGTCGTGCGGAGCGCCCACCGGCCTGGACTCGGCCGTGCGGCGCATCGCGGACGGGTCGGTCTACGCTCCGGGCATGCGCGAGGTCGCCCCGGGGCTGTACGACTGGACCACCTTCCACGAGCGGATCGAGCGGTGGGTGCACTCGCACTACGACGCCCCCACGGGCACGCTGATCGACCCGCGGATCCCGGAGGAGGGCGTCGAGGCGGTCGGGGCCATCGCCGCGCCGGCGCGCATCGTCCTGACCAACCGCCACCACCTGCGTCACGCGGATCGCTTCGCGGCGGCCTACGGATGCGAGATCCTCTGCCACGAGGCGGGCCTGCACGAGTTCGAGGGCGGCGCGGTCGACGTGGGGGCCTTCGCGTTCGGCGACGAGCTGGCGCCGGGCGTCCGGGTCGTCGAAGTCGGCGCGCTCACGCCGGAGGAGGCGGCGCTGCATCTCGCGCGCGGACCGGGCTTCCTCGCGCTGGCCGACATCGTGGGGCTCGACGACGCCGGCGAGCTCGGCTACTTCGACGACTACCTGCTCGGCGACGACCCCGAGCAGGTCAAGCGCGACATGGACGCGGCGCTCGCGCGGCTGCTGGCGCAGGAGACGTTCGACGGGCTGCTGCTCGCCCACGGCGACCCCTTCCCCACCGGCGGCCGCTCCGCGCTCGAGCGGTTCCTCGCCGGCCGTGGACGTTGACGTCCTCATCGCCGGGCTGGGGCCGGTCGGGCAGCTGCTGTCCAACCTGCTCGGCGCGCGGGGGATCTCGGTCCTCGCCGTCGACCCGGCGCCGGGCCCATGCGACGTGCCGCGCTCGGCGACGACCGACGGCGAGGTGCTGCGGATCCTCCAGGGCGTGGGGCTGGACGCGGCGGTCGCCCCGCACCTCGCCGTGCAATCGCGGGTGTCGTTCGTCGCGGCCGACGGCCGCCGGCTCACCCTGCTCGGCGACGGCGGCACGTTCGAGGGGCATCCCGCTCTGGCCGCCTGGCACCAGCCCGCCGTCGAGCGGGTCCTGTGCGCGGGCCTCGGCCGGTTCGCGTCGGTCGACGCCCGCTGGGGCGTGGGCGTGACCGGGCTCGATCCGGTCGCGGCGGGCGTCCGCGTGGGACTCGGCGCGGCGGATGTGCAGGCGAGGTGGGTGGTGGGCTGCGACGGCGCGCGCAGCGCCGTGCGCCGGTTGAGCGGGATCGGATTCGGCGGCGCGAGCTTCGCGCAGCCCTGGCTCGTGGTCGACGCCGAGGTCGACGCGCCGCCGGCCGGCCTCGACCACGTGCACTTCGTCGGCGATCCGCGGAGGCCCGCGGTCACGCTCCCGATGGGACCCGGCCGGCATCGCTGGGAGTTCATGTCGGGCGCGGGTGAGGACCGCGCCGCCCTCGCCGACCCGGCGGCGGTGCGCCGCCGGCTGGACGCGTGGACCGACGGGGCGGACGTCCGGGTCGGCCGCAGCGCCGTCTATGAGTTCCACGCCCGCCTCGCGGACCGCTGGCGGGCGGGCCGCGTGCTGCTCGCCGGCGATGCCGCGCACCTGATGCCGCCGTTCGCCGGTCAGGGCCTCGCCGCCGGCGCGCGCGACGTCGCCAACCTCGCCTGGAAGCTGGCCGCCGTGCTCGCCGGCGCCCCCGACCGGCTGCTCGACACCTACGAGGCCGAGCGCCGGCCCGAGGTGCGCGCCGCGACGCGGATCGCCGTCGCGTGGGGCGCCGTGCTGCAGACGCGCCGCCCGCGCCTCGCGCGCGGCCGGGACGCGGCGCTGTTCGCGCTCGACCCGACGCCCGCGGGCGACTGGCTGCGCGGCCGCGCCCGCCCGCGCCCGCGCGTCCGCCGCGGTTGCATCGTGCGTGGCGCGCCGGGGGCCGGCGAGCGCTTCCCGCAGCCCTGGGTCGAGCGGGCCGGGCGGCGGGAGCGACTCGACGACGCGCTCGGACCCGGCTGGGCGCTCCTCGGCGACGCCGGCGGGCGCGGCGCCGCCGCCTGGCAGGCGCTCGGCGCGACGGTCCCCGCGATCGCGGATCCCGACGGCGCCGTCGGCTCCTGGCTCGCCGCACACCGATCCGACTGGGTGGCGCTGCGACCCGACCGGGTGGTGTTCGCGGCCGGGCGGACAGAGGCGGCCCCGGGGGCCGCCGAAGCAGCACGGGCATGGATCGGGGCGAGCTGACGATGCCCCTTTCGCCCGCCGTGCGCCGGCGCCGCGCCGCGCTCGCCGTCGCCGCGGCGATCGCCGCGACGGCCGGGGCCGCGGTGGGTGCCGCCGGAGACCAGGACGGACGGCGCGACACCGCGGCCGGCCGAGCGGAGCCCCCGTCGAACCGGCCCGCCGGTGGACCGGCGACAACGCGGGCGAGCGGCGGGGAGCCGGGTGGCCCCGCCACGGCAGCGGGGGCGGGTGGCCGCGAGGCGGGTGGCCCCGTCACGGAAGCAGGCGCGACCGGCCCCGAGGAGCGCGCCGCGCTCGCGCTCCAGCGCGACGTCGGGGCCCTCGTGATCCTGCGCTACAACGGCCCGTCGGTTCCGGGGTACGTCTCGCGCGCGCTGCGCCAGGGCCGCGCCGGCGGCGTGATCCTGTTCAGAGACAACCTCGTCGATCCCGCGCAACTACGGCGCATCACCGGGCAGATCGCCCGGGTCAGCGGCGGCCGTGCGCTGGTCATGACCGACCAGGAGGGCGGCGGCGTCCGTGTCGTGCCCTGGATCGGGCCGCGCCGCTCGCCCGCGCGCCAGCTCGCCGCGGGCGCGGTCGGTGCCTCTTCCCGCACCGCGGGGCGCGCGCTCGAGCGCGCCGGCATCGACATCACGCTGGCGCCCGTCGCCGACGTGCCGAGCGTCGCGGGCGCCGCGCTCGCCGGTCGCGCGTTCTCGAGCGATCCGGCCCGCGCTTCGAGCGCGGTCCGCACCGCGGTCAAGGCGTTCCGCGCGGGCGGCGTCGCGCCCACCGTCAAGCACTTCCCGGGCCTGGGCGGCGCCCGGCGCAACACCGACGACGCGTCCGTGACGATTCCCGGCCGGCCCGAGCTGCGCCCGTTCCGATCGGCGATCGCGGCCGGCGCACCGCTCGTGATGCTCTCGCACGCGCGCTACCCGGCGCTCGACCCCGATCGCATCGCGTCGCAGTCGCGGCGCGTCGTCGAGGGCCTCCTGCGCCGCGACCTCGGGTTCGACGGCGTGGTGATCACCGACTCCCTCGAGGCGGCGGCGGCGCTGAAGGAGGCGCCGGTGAACATCGGGGCCGAGCGGTCCCTGCGCGCCGGTGCCGACCTCCTGCTGACGACCGGCCCGGGCTCAGCGATCCACGTCTATCGCCGCGTCCTCGCCGTCGCGCGCCGGTCGCCCGCGTTCGCCGGGCGGGTCCATCGCGCCGCCGAGCGCGTCCGCGCGCTGCGGCGCTCGCTGCGCTGAGCCGCGGGACCGCAACTAGACTCGTCGGCATGGACGTCATCGTCGCCGGCGGGCACGGGCAGATCGGTCGGCTGCTGCTCGAGCGGCTCGCCGCGCGCGGGGACCGCGCCCGCGGACTGATCCGCAACCCCGACCACGCCGCCGACCTCGAGCGCGTCGGCGCCGAGGCGATCGTCTGCGACCTCGAGACGCAGGATCCGGCGCCGCACCTGGCGGGCGCCGACGCGGTCGTCTTCGCCGCGGGCGCCGGGCCGGGAAGCGGGCCGGAGCGCAAGCGAGCGGTCGACTACGGCGGCGCGGTCAAGCTGATCGAGGCCGCCCAGGCGCTCGGCGTCGCCCGCTACGTGATGGTCTCGTCGATGGGCGCCGAGAATCCCGCGGCGGCGCCCGAGGCGATGCGCCCGTACCAGCAGGCCAAGCACGACGCCGACATCGCCCTCCAGACGAGCGGCCTCGCGTACACCATCGTGCGCCCCGGTCGGCTGACCGACGACCCGCCGACGGGCCGGATCGAGGCCGCGCCGACGCTCGGCCGCCGCGGGGCGATCACCCGCGCCGACGTCGCCCACGTGCTCGAGGTGGTGCTCGACGCGCCGATCACCACCGGCCTCACGTTCGAGGTGCTCGAAGGCGACACGCCCGTCGCCTCGGCGATCGCCGGCCTGCCGGCGTCGTAGCGGTGCTCTCGCCGAAGGCCCGGCTCGCCGCGCTGTGGCTCGGCCTCGCCGCCGCGCTGGTCGCCTTCTACGGCGCCGACCTGTTGAGCGTCGCCGAGGTGCGAGCGTGGGTCGAGCCGTTCGGCGCCGCCGGGCCGCTCGTCTACGTCGCCCTCGCCGCGGTCCTCGGTTGCCTGCTGGTCCCCGGCCCGCTGCTCGCGGGCGTGAGCGGCCTGCTGTTCGGGCCGCTCGTCGGGACCGTCGTGACGGTGGCGGCGTCGGTCGCGAGCGCCGTCGTCTCGCTACTCGCCGGCCGAGCGGTCGGCCGCCAGGGGATGGCCGAGGTCTCCGGCCCGCGGCTCGAGGCGCTCACCGAGCGGCTCGAGCGCCACGGGACGGCGGCGGTGATCGTGCAGCGGCTCGCGCCCGGCCTGCCCGACGCGCCGTTCTCCTACCTCGCGGGGACGCTGCGGATCCGCCCCGGGCAGATCGCGCTCGGCACGCTGATCGGCTCGGCGCCGCGCGGCTTCTCGTACACGGCACTCGGCGGCTCGCTCGACGACCTGACCTCCCCGATCGCCCTCGCCGCGCTGGCGGTCGGCGCCCTCACCGCCGTCGTCGGCGCCGAGCTCGCCCGCCGCGCCCTGCGGCGCGAGCGGGCGTGACCGGGCCGGGCGTCACCGCCGGCGTCGGCTCTCGGCGACCTGGGTGATGACCCGCTCGGACCCGCGCCCCTTCAGGGTGCGCGCGTGGATGCGGAACCGCAGGCGTCCCTCCTTGATCCCGGTGACCCGGAACGTGGCGTAGGACTCGCCCCGCGCCCCGGTGATCGCGACGCTTCCCAGCTCGGCGCGGCCGCGACTCGAGAACACGCGCGCCAGCCGGCGCTTGGAGAAGCGCGCGACGGACTCGCCGCCGCCGTCGACGTACTCGATCTCAGAGACGATGAACTCGTCCTGCGGGTCGTCCCAGGAGACCGTCACGTCCGACGAGTTGGTGCCGTCGCCGAGCGCCTCGGAGTGCTGCTCGGACTGCCCGTCGTCGGTCACGACGTCCTCGAACGTCGACAGGTCGGTGTCGCAGTTCAGGCGAGAGTCGATCGCGTTGAGCACCGGCTGGAGCTCCTCGGCGCCGACGCTCGGGTAGTAGGTGCCGCCGGTCTGATCGGCGATCCGCTGCAGGCGGCGCGCATCGACGCCGCGCCGCCCGATCCCGAGGCCGATCACGAACGTCTTGGGCCCAGTGCGGTGCAGCCCCGCGTACTCGCCCTCGTTGTGCGCGCCGTCGGTGAGGAAGATGCGGGCTCGGGCGGTCGGGTTCTGCGCGATCGCCGCCTCGAAGCCGGCGTTGTAGTTCGTCGAGCCGTGGTCGGCCTGGATGCGCTCGTCGACCAGCGCGAGCAGACGGTCGCGCTCCGCGGCGAACGCCTGGCCGCCGATCGTCAGCGGGAAGAACAGCTCCGCCGCCTCGGTGCCGAACTCGACGGCGCCGAGCTGCTCACCGGAATTGCGCGGCTTGGTGAGCAGGATCTTCAGCGCGCGGGCGCGCAGCGACAGCGGATCGGTGTCGGACATCGAGCCCGAGTCGTCGATGATCGCCTCGACGTTGCTCGCGGCGCGGCAGTGGTCGAGGTCGACCTCCTCGTCGGCTCCCGGATCGGGTGGGAGGGGCGGCTCGGGCCTGGGCGGCTCCGGGCCGAGCACGATCGTGGCCGCGCCCGCCCGCTCACGCTGGCGCGGCGACGCGTAGAGCGACCCGACGAACACCTCGGTGCGCTTGTCGCCGGTGAGGTCGCCCAGCCCGGCGGAGGAGCGACCCGCGTAGTCGTCGGCGGCCGCGCCGGCGAGCCGTACGCCCGCGTTGCCCAGCAGCGACAGGTCGACGGCCGCGAGCCTCTCGGCGCCGAAGACGACGTACGCGGCGCCCGCGTCGCGACGCTCGAGCGGATCGGCGAACGGCGCTCCGACGACCACGTCGGGCCGCCCGTCGCCGTTGTAATCGCCCACGCCGCTCACCGTCGCGCCGACCTGGTCGCCCGCGGCGGCGCCGGCGATGTCGACGACCCCCGGAGCCTTGGCGATCTCCGTCGTGCCACCGCCGCCGGCGCGGCCGGGGACGAGATAGACGTGGCCGGCGTCGATGCGCTCGCCGACGTCGGCGAGCTGGCCGGCGATGCCGAGGTCGGCACGGCCGTCGCCGTCGAGATCTCCCACCGCCGCGACCGACCCGCCGGCGACCTCACCGGGCGCCCCGCGCAGCGCGTAGCCGCCCTCGCCCAGCGCGCCGAGGTTGACCGGCTCGGGTCCGGCCTTGCCGTAGACGACGTACGCCGCGCCGTCGAAGGTCGACTTCGGGCGGGTGAACGGCGCCCCGATCAGGATCTCCGGCAGCCCGTCGCCCGTCGAGTCCGGCACGCTCGCGACCGACCAGCCGGCGAGGCCGGGGACGCTCGCGTCGATGCGGAAGCCGCCGGCGCCGAGGCCGGAGCCATCGATGGCGCCGGCGCCGGCGGGGGTGAAGACGACGAGCGCGGTGCCGGTGTCGATGCCGTCGAGGCCCTCCGCCGTCGCCGCGTCGGAGCGGGGCGCGCCGAGGATGAGGTCGCGGCGGCCGTCGCCGTTGAGGTCGGGCGAGGACGCGACCGAGAAGCCGAGCTGGTCGCCGGCGACCGGGCCGCTGACGGCGATCCCGCGGTCGCCGAGCGCGGCGAGATCGACGGGGTCAGAGCTCTTGGCGCCGAAGACGACATACGCCGCGCCCGCGTCCGGCCGGCCGGCCGGGTCGGCGAGGCGCGCGCCGACGAGCACGTCGCCGAGGCCGTCGCCGTTGATGTCGCCGGCCGCGGCGACGTCGAAACCGGCCTCGTCACCGGCGGCCGCGCCGTCGATCCGGAAGCCGCCCGCGCCGAGCCCGCCCAGGTCGATCGAGCCGGGGCGCGGGCCGGGGGCGACCGGGTCGCCGAACACGACCCAGGCGGCACCGGCGTCCTTGCGGCCGGCGCCGTCGAACAGGGCGCCGCCGATGACGACGTCGGTGGCGCCGTCGCCGTTGACGTCGCCCGCCGGGGCGACCGAGAAGCCCGCCCGGGTCCCCGCCGACGGCCCGTCGAAGCGGATGTCGGAGTCGGTCGCGAGGTCGAGCGTTCCGGTCAGCGGCAGCGGCGCCGCCCCTGCCGTCGCGGCGCCCGCAAGCAGGCCCGCGGCCGTGATGACGCCCAGCGCCAGCAGCCCTCGTGTGCGCATCCTGTTCCCTTCGCTCGGACGTGTGCCCAGTCGACGGGGAGCCCGCCGGGAAGTTGCGCGGGTGCCTCTCAGCGTCTGCTGGAGGACTCCTCGCCGACGGGCGTGAATCCGGCGCACCGCAGCACCGGGAGCCGGGGGTATTTCGGGTAGGCCGGCTCGTCGCGCGAGCGCTCGCAGAGCGAGAACGTCGACCCGCGGGTGTTGGAGACGAGCCGCTGGTGGACGCAGGCGTCGCAGAGGCCGGCGGGCGGCCGCGCCATCCGTCAGCGCTAGATCGGCCGGTGCCCGAGCCGGGCGAGCTCCTGATGGAGCTCGGCGACGCGGAGCTTGACCGGGTCGTCCTCGGGGCGGGCGTGGACCAGGCCCCACATCGCGTCGGCGGCCTGCTCGGCGGTCTCCGGCGTCGCCCGGGCGCGCATCTGCTCGACCAGCGCCAGCTCGAGGCGCTCGATCTTCTGCTCCGCGGTGCCTTCGCCCAGCTGCGGGAACGGGACGCCGCGGAGGTGGTCCTCCCAGGCGCCCTTGACCATGGCGAAGCGGTTGCGCAGGGCGATCGGGTTGGTCATTCGGGCGCGAGTCTAGTGACGTCGTCCAGAGCCCGAGCGCCAGCGAAGGGCGGCCGGACGAAACCCCTCAATCCTGAGACTGCATGGGCGCTGAGAGAGCCGCCGCTAACCCGGTTTCGCCCGGCCACCCTTCGCTGGCGCTCGGGTTCTGGGCGACGTTACGCGCCCGGCCACCCTTCGCTGGCGCTCGGGTTCTGGGCGACGTTACGCGCCCGGCCACCCTTCGCTCCGCTCGCGTTCTGGCGACGTCACGCGCCCGGCGGCCCCCCGCTCCGCTCGGGTTTGGGCGACGTTACAGTAATTGCGTGAGCACCTTTCTCCGCCTCCTCGGTTTCCTGCGGCCCTACCGGCCGGGCGTGATCGCGTCCCTGGTCCTCGCCGCGCTGGCGATGGCCGGGACGGTCGCGCTGCCGGCGCTCACCGGTCGGGCGATCGACGAGATCCGCTCCGGGGACCGCTCCGCGCTGCAGTCGCTCGCGATCGCCATGGTCGTCGTCGGGATCCTGCGGCTGGGCTTCTCGGTGGCCCGGCGGCTGGTCGCCGGCAAGGTCTCGCTGGGGGTCGAGCTCGACCTCCGCGACCGCGTCTACGCGCACCTGCAGGCGCTCGAGCTGGGCTTCTTCGACGCCCAGCAGA
Source organism: uncultured Solirubrobacterales bacterium (assembly GCA_963828075.1). Taxonomy (GTDB): domain Bacteria; phylum Actinomycetota; class Thermoleophilia; order Solirubrobacterales; family Solirubrobacteraceae; genus JACCYI01. The sequence goes on from CAWHDH010000007.1 coordinate 292,165, forward strand.
CCGGCCAGCTGATGTCGCGCGCCACCGTCGACCTGCAGGCGGTGCGCTTCTTCCTCGGCTACGGCCTGGTGTTCATCGCCCAGAGCGCGCTGACGATCGTGCTCGCCGCGGCGGCGATGTTCTACGTCCAACCGGACCTTGCCGCGATGGCGCTGATCCCCGTCCCCTTCGTCGTGCTCGTCGCCGCGCGCTTCAACCGCCGCTCCCGGCCCGCCCTCCAGGAGGTCCAGCAGCGCATCGCCGAGCTGACCGCCGATGCCGAGGAGAACGTCTCCGGCGTGCGCGTCGTGAAGGCCTTCGCCCGCGAGGAGCGCCAGATCGAGCGCTTCCGCGGCTCGGTCGCGCGGGTGTTCGAGCAGTCGATGATCGCCAACCGGCTGCGGGCCTTCTACACCCCGTTCATCGGCTTCCTGCCGCAGCTGGGGCTCGCGGTCATCCTGCTCGCCGGCGGGCGGCAGGTGATCGCCGGGAAGCTGACGATCGGCGAGTTCACCGCGTTCTACGCATACCTCCTGATGCTGATCTCGCCGATGCGCACGCTCGGCGTCGCGCTCGGCATGTCTCAGCGGGCGACCGCCTCCGGAAGGCGCCTGTTCGAGCTGCTCGACCGCGACCCGCGCCTCGTCTCGGCGCCCGGCGCGCCGGCGCTGCCGCCGGGGCGGGGGCGGGTCGAGCTTCGCGGGGTCTCGTTCGCCTACGCAGGCGCCGCCGAGCCGGTGCTGCGTGACATCGACCTGGCCGTCGAGGCGGGCACGACCGTCGCGCTCGTCGGGGCGACCGGGTCGGGCAAGAGCTCGCTGATCGGCCTCCTCCCCCGCCTCTACGACGCCACCGCGGGCGCGGTCCTGATCGACGGCGCCGACGTCCGCGATGTCGACGTCGTCTCGCTGCGCCGCGAGATCGCGCTCGTCACCGACGACCCCTTCCTGTTCAGCGCCACCGTGCACGAGAACATCGCCTACGCGCGGCCCGGCGCGTCGCGCGACGAGGTCGAGCGTGCCGCCGGGCGCGCCCAGGCGGCCGGCTTCATCGCCGAGCTGCCCGACGGCTACGACACGCGGGTGGGCGAGCGCGGGCTCACGCTGTCGGGTGGCCAGCGGCAGCGGATCGCGATCGCCCGGGCGCTCCTGGCCGACCCGCGGATCCTCATCCTCGACGACGCGACGTCGTCGGTCGACGCCTCGACCGAGCAGGCGATCAAGGCCGCGCTGCGCGAGGTCATGGCCGGTCGCACCACCTTCGTCATCGCCCACCGGCTCTCCACCATCGCGCTCGCCGACGACATCGTGGTGCTCGAGCGCGGCCGGATCGTGGCGCGCGGCGACCACGGCGCGCTCGTCCGCGAGTCCCCGCTCTACGCCGAGATCGCGGAGAAGGGCCTCCCCGACCAGGTCTTCCTGAACCGCAACCCGCCCGAGCGCGAGGTGGCCGGCCTGTGAGCCCGCGCCGGCAGGCCCTGTCCGCGGAGACCACCCCCGAGCTCGGGCGGCTCGCCGACGTCCGCCGCCGCCTGAACGCCGGGCGAGGGCGCGGGCGTAAGCTGCGCGGCCTGCTGGAGCTGCTGCGGCCCTACCGGGGGCGCACGATCCTGATGTTCGTCGCGCTCCTGGCGGCGACCGCGGCGTCGCTCGCGCCGCCGCCGCTGGCCAAGCTCGCCATCGACGACGGGATCGTCCCCGGCGACCTCGCGACGCTCAACTGGGTCGTCGTCGGCTTCCTCGTCTCCGCGCTGGTCTACTGGGGCGCGACCTACGCGCAGACCTACCTCGTCGGCTGGGTCGGCCAGCGCGTGCTGCAGGACCTGCGCGTGCAGATCTTCGCCCACCTGCAGACGCTGTCGGTCGGCTTCTACTCGCGCCGCCAGGCCGGGGTGATCATCTCGCGGATGACCAACGACGTGCAGGCGCTCGACCAGCTCGTCACCGACGGCGTGGTCACCCTGTTCGGCTCCTCGCTGACGCTGATCGGGACCGCCGCGATCCTCATCGTGCTCGACGCCGAGCTCGCGCTGCTGACGTTCCTGATCTTCCCCCTGCTCGGGATCACGTCGCTGCTGTTCCGGATCGTCAGCGCCGACGCCTACCGGATCACCCGCGAGCGCGTCGCGCAGATCACCGCGTACCTGCAGGAGTCCCTGTCGGGCATCCGCGTGGTCCGCGCGTTCGCGCAGGAGCCGCGCCACATCGCCCGCTTCTCCGAGCTCAACGAGGACAACCGCGTCGCGAACATGAAGACGGTCCACCTCAACGCCGCCTACTTCCCGGGCGTCGAGATGCTCAGCGCGCTGGTCACCGTCGGGATCCTGCTGTACGGCGGCGTCCAGGCCATCGAGGGGGAGGTCACCGTCGGCGTGCTGGTCGCGTTCATCGCCGCGCTGAACGGCTTCTTCGACCCGATCCAGTCGCTGTCGCAGCTCTACACGACTTACCAGGCCGGGATGGCGGCGCTCGACAAGATCTTCGAGCTGCTCGACGAGGAGCCCGACCTCGTCGAGCGCCAGGGCGCGATCGAGCTGCCCCGGCTGCGCGGCGAGATCGTGTTCCACGGGGTCACCTTCGCCTACGCACCCGGCGCGGCGCCCGCGCTCGCGGACGTCGACCTGGTGATCCCGCCCGGCCAGACCGTCGCGCTCGTCGGCTCGACGGGCGCCGGCAAGTCGACGTTCGCCAAGCTCGTCGCCCGCTTCTACGACCCGACCACCGGGCGCGTGCTCGTCGACGGCCACGACCTGCGCGAGGTCTCCGCCCGCTCGCTGCGGTCGCAGATGGGCATCGTCCCCCAGGAGGCGTTCCTGTTCAGCGGGACGATCGGCGACAACATCGCCTTCGGCCGCCCCGACGCCACCGGCGACGACGTCCGCGCCGCCGCCCGCGCCGTCGGCGCGCACGACTTCATCACCGGCCTGGAACACGGCTACGACACCGAGGTCGGCGAGCGCGGCGCGCAGCTCTCGGCCGGTCAGCGCCAGCTCGTCGCGTTCGCGCGCGCCCTGGTCGCCGACCCGCGCATTCTCGTGCTCGACGAGGCGACCTCGAACGTCGACATCCACACCGAGGGCCGGATCGAGGAGGGCCTGCGGCGCCTACTCGCCGGCCGCACCGCGATCGTGATCGCCCACCGCCTCTCGACCATCCGCCGCGCCGGGCGCATCGTCGTGCTCGACCACGGCCGCATCGTCGAGCAGGGCACGCACGACGAGCTGCTCGACGCCCACGGCGCCTACTGGCGCCTGTACCGCGACTGGGCCGAGCAGGCGGCCGCGTAGCGACCCGAACACCGAGCGTCGAAAAGCGTGCCCTCGCCGGGCCGGGTGGCGAGTTCGGGGGCGCCGGCGTGCGGGCTCGCGCTGACGATTCAGTCTCCGCGGCCGGGCTCGGCCCAGTCGCGCCCGCCGGTTCTGCCTCTTTGCGGCGTCCAAGGACGACGAGGGAACCGGTCAATCACCCCCTCGGTCGGCCGAGTGCCGCTCGGGGGTGGTTCACCCTGTCATGGAGGGTGAACCACCCCCGTGGGCCCGGTGGGACCGGCTCGGGAGTGATTGACGCAAGCGGCGTCGAACCCATCGATGCCGCGCCCCGGCCACCGCGAGCCGGTGCGCTTCCCCTGTCGCTGGGCGGGAGACCCACCGCCAAGACCCCGCGGTGAAGGAGGCGGAGCCCTCCGGCGGCCGGCAGTGCCCCCGCAGCGAGGGGTTTGCGTGGGAGATCACGCCGTGCCGGCGCCCGGCCGCGAACCCCGCCCTCCGCGCGCCGGGCACAGAGAATCGCCGCGCTGTCCTGAGTAGGGGGCTCATGGAACCCTTAGATAGGACAGCGGACGCAAGACCGCCCCTCCCGAGTGACCGGTCCCTCCCCGTGCTCGATGTCGCACGCCGCCAACCACCCGGTGGTCACGCGGGGCCACCACGGGGGTGCTTGACGGTGTCATAGACCGTGAAGCACCCCCAAGCGGCCGGTGCGCGAAGCACGGGGGTGGTTGACGTCCTTCACCGGCCGCGCCCACCCCTCCGATCACCGGCGCGAAAGCGGCGACCCGCCGCTCCCGGCCGTTGCCTCGATGACGCCGTTCCGCGCTAACGAACGCCGCCGCTTCCGCTCGACCGCAGCGGCCATTGATCGGTGCTCGTCGGGCGCGGATACCGGCTTCATCGCTACCGGGGCTCGGGAGCCACCTCGGCTTCCTCGCACGGGACCTTGGCAGGACCCCTTGACGGGCAGCGGTGCCACAGATGATCCGGGCGGACGGGAGGGTGCACATCCCGACACTCGACGGCTGCTCCGAATCAATCGTCGGCTTGAGCACACAGCAGGGGCTCAGTCCGGCTTTCGATTGGCGAAGGGAGTTGATCGTCGGGTTGAGCACCCTCGGTCGCCGTCCCGCCACCTCCCACCCGGTCTCGCCCTCGATGACCGCAGTTCCTGGGTCACACCCCGCTGAACGCGCTGAAGCCGCCGTCGACCGGGACGACGACGCCGGTGACGAAGCTCGCGCCCGGCCCGCACAGCCACAGGACAGTGGAGACGAGCTCGCCGGCCTCGCCGAAGCGCCCGGTGGGCGTGTGGTCGACGATGCTGCGGCCGCGCTCGGTGGGCTCGCCGTCCTCGCGCAGCAGCAGGCGGCGATTCTGCTCGCCGACGAAGAACCCCGGGGCGATCGCGTTCACCCTGACCGCCGGGGCCAGCTCCACCGCGAGCCAGCGGGTCAGGTTCTCGACCGCCGCCTTGGCCGCGGAGTAGCCGATCACGCGGCTGATCGCGCGATCCGCCGCCATCGAGGACACGTTGACGATCGAGCCGCGCTCCATGGCGGATCCGAACACCTGCGCCGGCAGCAGGCTGCCGAGCAGGTTCAGGTCGACCACCTCACGGAAGGCCGCCTCGGAAAGCCCGAACACGGACTCCCCCTCAGCCAGCGTCGCGCCGGGCGAGTTGCCGCCCGCCGCGTTGACGAGGATGTCGATGCTCCCCCACCGCTCGAGCACGCGCTCGCGCGCGGCGACCAGCGCCTCGCGGTCGAGCACGTCGGCCGGCAGGGCCTCGCCGCCGATCTCGCGTGCCGTCGCCTGCGCCCGCTCGGCGTCGCGGCCCATGACCGCGACGCGGGCACCCGCCGCGGCGAGCCCGCCGGCCATCGCCGATCCGAGCGCCCCGCTGCCGCCGGTCACGACCGCCACCTTCCCGTCCAGCCCGAACCACCGGCTCAACGACTCGGTCATCGTGGCGCGAACGGTTGCAGATGGCGGGCGATGTGGCGCTCGAGCGCGGCCGCGTACTCCTCGCGCAGCCCCCGCACACACGCGGCGAGTGCGCCGTCGGCGAGCACCGACCCGAACGTGACGTGCAGGACGCGGCGGACATCGTCGTCGTCGAGGGTCGCGTCCTCGGGAACCGGGAGGCGCTCGGGATCGACGGTCACGTGGTAGCTCGCGCGTTCCTCGGCGAAGCGCTCCACCGCGACCCCGTACAGCCGCCGGAACAGCGCCGGGTCGTGGACCGACACGATCCGCAGCGCCTCCAGGTAGCTCGTCCCGGAGGTCTTGACGTGCACGCAGCCCCCGGTCGCCGCCGCGATCGCCGGGTAGATGCCGAGCTTGTCCGAGCCCGAGTGCAGGCTCAGCCGGTACGGCCCGAGCCGGGCGGCGATCGCCGCGTGGACCGCGAAGTCGGCCGCGAAGCGCTCGACGTCGCCGATGTAGTCGATCCCCTTCTCGAAGCGGCCGACGAAGCGCGGCGCGAGGCTGACCCACCGCACGCCGAGGCGACGCAGCTCGGAGGCGACGTAGACGTGCTCGGCGTGCGACGTGGGCGCCTCGGTCTCGTCGACCGAGACCTCGAGCTCGAACCCGGCGGCCGGAGCGCGCTCGCAGAGCCGAGCGTACATCGAGACGACGTGGGCGACCGCCGGGCCGTACTTGGCCGCCGCGCCCAGCACGTCCTGCTCGGAGAGGGTCAGCGCCCGGTGGCCGAGGTCGAGCGAGCGGCCGGCGTAGCGCGCGACGGCATCGCGCGGCGTGTCCTGCAGCCGGTCCCACGGCACGCCGGCCGTGCCGGAGGAGGAGGCCCGGACGTGGTCGCCCGGATCCACCGTGTACAGGGTGTATCCGGCCTCCGCGCAGCGATCGACGTCGGCGGGCGTCTTGAGGTGGTCGGCGTCGGCGCCGAACGGCTCGTGCCAGCCCTCCGCGAACACGCCCCACAGCGCGTCGTCCATGACCTCCTCGGGAGTCCGCCCGGTGCGATCGAGCTCGCGGATCGACTGCTGGGCGAACACCGGCGCCAGGCCGCCGCCGGCGGCTCGCAGCGCCCGGACGTGCCCGGGAGTGGCGAGCCCCAGCCGGTCGCCGAGCCCGATCGAGCCGCGCACCCCGAGCGGCCGCGGGCGGAGCCAGGGCAGGCGCGCGCGGAGCGCCGCCGCGTTGCGCGCGCTCGCCGGCCCGACCAGCCGCCCGCCGTCGCGCTCACCCTCGAACGGCGCCAGCCGACCGGGATCCTCCTCGGCGATCGCGACCAAAAGGGGCCCGTCGCCGCCCTCGGCGAGCGCGTACTCGACGCCGTCGGCGACCGCGACGGAGCGCGGGTGCGCGGACAGGCCGCGCAGTGTCGTCGTGTGGTCGCCCATGAAGCTCACCAGCTGTGCATCGACCCGTCGAGCCGCCGCGCCACCGGCAGGTAGGCGCGGCGGTACGGGAATTGGGCCGCCAGCTCCTCGTCGATGTCGACGCCCAGACCCGGGCCCTCGCCCGGGTGCAGGTGCCCGTCCTCGAGCCGGTAGTCGTGCGGGAACACCGCGTCGGTCTCGCTGCTGTGCGTCATGTACTCCTGGATGCCGAAGTTGGGGACCGCGACGTCCACGTGCAGCGCCGCCGCCAGGCAGACCGGCGACAGGTCGGTCGCCCCGTGCGATCCGGTGCGGACGTCGTAGAGCTCGGCCAGGCTGAAGATCTTGCGCAGGTGGCTGATGCCGCCGGCGTGCGAGACGTCGGTGCGGATGTAGTCGATCAGCTGCTCGGTGATCAGCCGCTCGCAGTCCCAGATCGAGTTGAAGACCTCGCCGACGGCGATCGGCGTGGTCGTGTGCTGGCGGATCAGCCGGTAGCCGTCCTGGTGCTCGGCCGGGACGGGGTCCTCGAGCCAGAACAGCGCGTGGTCCTCGAGCGACCGGCCGAGCCGCGCCGCCTCGATCGGCGTCAGGCGGTGGTGGACGTCGTGGAGCAGGTGGAAGTCGAAGCCGAGCTGCGCGCGCACCTCGCCGATCAGCTCGGGCGCGAAGCGCATGTAGGCCTCCGTCGACCACGCGTCCTCGACCGGGAAGTCCGGCGTGGCCGGCTCGTAGAACGACGCGTCGCGGGTGACCCCGTAGACGCCCTTGAGCCCCGGGACGGCGCACTGGGCGCGGACCGCGCGATACCCCTGCTCGCGGAACGCCGCCACGCGCTCGACGGTCTCGTCGATCGTGTCGCCGCTCGCGTGGCCGTAGACCATCACCCCGTCGCGGGCGCGGCCGCCCAGGAGCTGGTAGACGGGCATCCCCGCGGCCTTGCCCTTGAGGTCCCACAGCGCCGTGTCGACGGCGGCGATGGCCGTCATCGTGACCGGCCCGCGACGCCAGTAGGCGCCCTTGTAGAGGTACTGCCACATGTCCTCGATGCGATGCGCGTCGCGGCCCTCGAGCAGCGGGCAGACGTGGTCGGCCAGGTAGCTCGCGACCGCCAGCTCGCGGCCGTTGAGGGTCGCGTCCCCGACGCCGGTGAGACCGTCGTCGGTGGTCAGCTTGAGGGTCACGAAGTTGCGGCCCGGACAGCAGACGATCACCTCGGCGTCGGCGATCCTCACGCGGCGCCCTCCTGCAGCCACGCGTGCTGGGGATCCAGGCGCGGCACCATCTCGCGCCCCTCGCCGGCCAGGACCCACAGGTAGTAGAGCTCGTAGCCGGGCGCGGCGACCACCGGGTGGTAGCCGGAGGGGATCAAGGCGACGTCGCCGTCGCGCACGACGAACGAGCGCTCCTTGCCGGGCTCGTAGAGCATCTGCACGCCGAACCCGCCGTCCGGCGCGATCCGGAACAGGTACACCTCCTCGAGGGCGACCTCCTCGGGCGGGGTCTGCTCGTCGTGCTTGTGCGGCGGATAGGAGGACCAGTTGCCGGGCGGGTTCAGCGTCTCGCCGACGAGCAGCCGCGTGGCCGCATGCTCGGGGCCGAGGATCGTCCGCACCGTGCGCTGCCAGTTGCCGTCGCCGACGGTGGCCACCCGCTGGTCGCCCGGGCCGATGATCCGGGCCGGCCCCGGCTCGTCGTCGCCGGGCGGCGCGCCCATCACCGCCACCACCGCCCCCTCGTCGCCCGCGACGAGCTGGAGCGGGGCGCCGGGCGGCGCGTACACGGCGTGCCCGAGCTCGGAGAACGGGTCGCGGCGGTGCGGCGTCCGGCCGAGCTCGGCGTCGCCGGCGGTGGCTTCGACGCTGCCCTGCATCACGACGGCCACGACCTCGTCGGCGCCGCCGGCCTCGTACGCCTCGCCGGGCTCCAGCCGGCCGTAGCCGAGGTCGATCGCGGCGGTGTCGGTGCCGCGCCTCACGAGTTGCTCGATCACATTCGCTCCTTCACTTGACTGGTTCCTCCCTGACCCGCGACACGAGCTGCGTCGGGTTCACGAACCGCAGCGCCACGATCAGCAGCATCAGCGTGGTCAGCATGTAGATGACCGCCATCGAGTCGATCGTCTGGTCCGTCCGGATGCCCGCCGCGAACGCGGCGTTGTAGAGCGCCACCACGAGCGTCTGGCTCGTCGGCCCCGCGGTCAGGAAGGTCAGCTCGAACATCGCGACGGTGCGGACCAGGACCAGCAGCCCGGCGGCCAGGATCCCGGGCACCAGCAGCGGCGTGAGCACCCGGGTCAGCACGCGGCCGGTCCCGGCGCCGCACATCCGCGCCGCGGACTCGATGTTCGGATCGATCTGCTCGACGAACGGCGTCATCACCAGGACGACGAACGGCACCGCGGGCACGAGGTTCGCGACGATGACGCCGCTCAGCGTGCCCGCCAGCCGGACCTCGTAGAGCAGGCTGGCCAGCGGGATGCCGTAGCTCAGCGGCGGGAGCACGAGCGGCAGCAGCAGCGCGAGCATGATCAGGCGCTTGCCGGGGAAGTCACGCCGCGCGAGCGCGTAGGCGGCCGGGACGCCGACCAGGAGCGAGATAACCACGACGGCGAGCGCGACCTCGAGCGTCACCACCAGCGTGTCGAACACCGCGAACTGGCTCCACGCCTGGCGGTACCAGCGCGTCGTCAGGCCCTCGGGCAGCCAGGCGTCGAACCAGCGCGTGCCGAACGAGTTGACCACCACCTCGGTGATCAGCGCGAGCAGGTTGATGAGGAAGAACGCCACCGCGCCCCACACGAGCCAAGCGCCGGGCGAGGCGACGAAGCGCCGGCGCCGGGGGGCGTCCTGCGGCAGCGATGCGGCCGTGGCGGTCATCAGCCCTTCCCCCCCGTGCTCGGGCCGCGGTACAGCCGCGCGCGCGTGCCGAGCACGATCGCGATGATCGTGAGCTCGACCGCGCCCATCACCATCGCGATCGCCGAGCCCAGGGAGTAGTCGTACTTCTGGAAGGCCGCGTCGTACGCGGCGATCGAGATCACGCGGGTGGCGCCGGACGGCTCCCCCACGAGCGCGGCCGAGGGGAACACGGAGAACGCCAGCACGAACGCGAGCACGAAGGTCGTGGCCAGGCCCGGCGCCAGCAGCGGGAACGTGATGTGCCAGAACCGCTGCCGCGGGCTCGCGCCGAGCGTGGCCGCGGCGCGCTCGAGGGTCGGGTCGATGCCCGACAGGTAGCTGAGGGTCAGCAGGAACGCGAACGGGAACCCGGTGATCACCAGCGACAGCAGGACGCCCCAGTAGTTGTGCACGAACTGGATCGGCTCGTTCACGAGGCCGATCTCGAGCAGGACCCGGTTCATCCAGCCGCGCGGCCCGAGATAGCGCAGCAGGCCCTCGGCGACCAGGACGGTGCCGAGCGTCATCGGCACGACCAGGATCGCCGTCAGCAGCCGCTTGCCGCGGAACGGCCCCCGCAGCCGGTAGGCGATCGGCACCGCCGCGAGCACGTTGATGGCCGTCGCCGGCAGCGCGATCTTCAGCGTCGTGAAGATCGTGTCGCGCTGGTAGGCGTCGGAGAAGAACGTGTCGTAGTTGGCGAACATGCCGCCGCCCTCGAGCGGGCGCAGCGACAGGTCCAGCCCGTACAGGAACGGATAGGCGAACAGCAGCGCGAGCAGGATCAGCGCCGGCGCCAGCAGCAGCAGCGTGCGGTCGACGCCGCGCTCGGCCAGGCGGCTGCGCAGCGTCGGGCCGCCGGCGACCCCCGCGGCGGCGCTCACGGCGACGCCTCGGAGTCGTCGGAGTCGTCGGAGTCGAAGACCATCACCCGCTCCGGCGCGACGCCAAGCGAGACGTCGTCCCCGGGGACTACTCGCTCGTCGGTGAGGAAGTGCAGGCGGCGGTCCTCCCCCACGACGGCCTCGACCGCGAGCACGTGGCCGCGGTACTCGACGACGGCGACCCGCGCCTGGATCTCGTTCGCGCCGCCCGCCCCCACCGTGAAGTCCTCCGGCCGGATGGCGATCGTGGCGCGGCGCCCCTCGCCGCGCCGGCGGTCGAGCCCGCGGAGGCGCAGCGCGCCCTCCTCCGTCACCGTGGCGTGCTCGCCGTCGCTCTCCTCGACGCCCAGCTCGAAGATGTTGCGGTAGCCCATGAAGCCGGCGGCGTAGGCGCTGACCGGCTCGCCGTAGATCTGCTCGGGCGCGCCGATCTGCTCGACCCGCCCGTCGCGCAGCAGCACGAGCCGGTCGGCCAGCGAGAGCGCCTCCTCCTGATCGTGGGTGACGTACACGGTCGTCAGCCCCAGGTCCTGGTGCAGGCGCCGGATCTCCGTGCGCATCTCCATCCGCAGCTTGGCGTCGAGGTTGGAGAGCGGCTCGTCCATCAAGAGCAGCGAGGGCTCGATCACGACGGCGCGCGCGATCGACACCCGCTGCTGCTGGCCGCCCGACAGCTGCGCCGGGTACTTGGTCGCGTGGGCCTCGAGGCCGACGAGCGCCAGCGCGCGGTCGATCCGATCCTTCGCCTCGGCCTTCGGCGTGCGGCGCATCGCCAGCCCGAAGGCGACGTTGCGCCGCACGGACAGGTGCGGGAACAGCGCGTAGTTCTGGAACACCATGCCGAACCCGCGGCGCTCCGGCGGCAGGCCGTCGATCCGCTTGCCGTCGAGCCAGATGCCGCCCGCGCTGAGCGGGAGCAGCCCGGCCAGGCAGTTCAGCGCCGTGGTCTTGCCGCACCCGGACGGGCCGAGCAGGGCGATGAACTCGCCGCCCTTGATCGTCAGGTCGAGGCCGTCGAGCGCCGCGGTCCCACCGAAGCGCCGCGTCACCCCCTCGAGGCGCAGCTCCTCGAGGCCGACATCGCGCCCGAGGCGCTCGGCGACGCCGCGCTCGCCGTTCATCGGGTCGGCACCGTTCGTGCGATCTGCCGCCGGAGTCGGCATCGTCACTCCTTGATCTTCGAGCCGCCGATCTCGCGGTCCCACTTGTCGAACGCGGCGACGAGCGTCTCGCCGATCAGCGGCGTCTCCTTCGGGTGCGTCTCGATCCACTCGTCGTACTCCGGGCGCCCGTACTCGCGGATCACCTGCTGGCTTTTGGCGGGTGCGAGGTCGAGCCCGACGTCCTTGACCGCCGGGCCCGGGAAGAAGTAGCCGTCGTCGTAGGCGAGAGCCTGCTGCTCGGGCTTGAGCAGATGACTCATCAGCTCCAGGACGACCGCGAGCTTGTCCTCCGCGATGCCCTTGGGAACGACCATGTAGTGGGCGTCGGTGACCCAGTGCATCCCGTCCATCGCAGCGACCTTGACGTCCTTCGGGACGGTGCCCAGCGCGCGCGGGTTGATGTCCCACCCGGTGGTGCTGGCGATCATGTCGCGCGAGCCGTCGGCGAGCGCGCTCATCGTGTCCTTGGTCCCCGACGGGTAGTACTGGATGTGCTTGTCGAGCTCCTTCAGGAACGCCCACGTCTTGTCCCAGCCGTTGATCGGATCCTTCGGGTCGGAGTCGCCGAGCAGGTAGGGCAGGCCCATCAGGAACGTCCGCCCCGGCCCGGAGTTCGCCGGCTGGGCGTACATGAAGCGGTCCGGATGCGCCTTCGCCCACGCCAGCAGCTCCTCGGCGGACTTCGGCGGGTCCGGCACCCGCTTGGGGTCGTACTCGAGCAGCGGGCCGGACGGGTAGTAGGTCACCACGATCCCCTGGCCCTTCGCCTGCTCCTGCATCTTCGCGGCGGCCGGGAGGTAGTTCTGCTGCAGGTCCGGGAACTTGGCCTCGCTGCTGGGGAGCAGCTCGAGCCACAGCTTCTGCGCGATCCCGGCCGACAACCCGTCGGTGCCGGTCAGCACGAGGTCGATGTCGAGCCGGTTGGCGCGCTGCTGCGCCTTGATCTTGCCCGACAGCTCCGGCGCGGTCGCCGTCGTGAAGGTGATCCGGTTGACGAGCTCGGGATGCGCCTTCTTGTAGCTCTCGATCGCCTTCTGGGTGAGCTGCAGGTTGCCGGCGACGTCGAGGACGTTGAGCGCCACGGCCTCCTTCGGCAGGTCGGGCACGCCGCTGGGCGCCTCGCTGACGGCCTCGTCGCTCCCCCCGCCGCAGGCGGAGAGGAGCGCCCCGAGGACCGCGACGGCGAGCGTGGCCGAAAGCCTGGATGGTGTCCGGTGCATCGTCATTCCTCCCTTGCCGCGTGCGCCGTCGCGGCGCCGCGGCTTGCCGATCCTCTGAACGAATGTCCGTCCTGGGGTGGCGGACCGGTCGAGCCCCTGACCCGAAGCTCGGTCTTCAGCTCCCGGGCCTGCCGGCCGTCGAGAGCCTGCCCGGCCCGAGGGCCCAGGAGCAGGTCGACGGCCGCCCGCCCGGCGGCTGCGGTGGGCGCCACGACCGTCGTCAACGACGGTGACGCGATCGCCGCCATCTGGATGTCGTCGAAGCCCACGACGCTGACGGCGGCGGGGACGGCGACGCCGCGGTCGGCGAGGCGGGCGAGCACGCCGAGCGCGATCAGGTCGTTGTAGGCGACGATCGCCGTGGGGGCCTCCGCGAGCGCCTGGTCGGCCGCCCGCACGCCGGCCTCGTAGCCAGGCTCGAACGGGCCGAGCGCGGTGACCGCCATGCCGAGCCGGTCCGCGACCTGCCGCAGCGCCTTCTGGCGCTGGCGGTTGGACCAGGACTGCCGGGGGCCGGCGAGGTACACGCAGCTCCGATGACCCAGCGCGAACAGGTGCTCGACCGCCTGCCGGATACCGCCCGCCATGTCCATCGAGACCGCGGGCACTCCAGGCGACCGCCGGTTGACCAGCACGAGGGAGGTCAGGCCCGCGATCTCGCGGAGCTCGGCCTCGGACATCCGCGAGGAGCACGCGATCACCCCGTCGACCTGCTTGGCCATCGCGCGGATGATCGGCGCCTCGGCCTCCGGGTCCTCGTCCGCGTCGGCGAGGAAGACCGAATAGTCGCGCTCCCGCGCCCGCGCCTGGGCGGCCTTGACCAAGGCGGGGAAGAACGGGTTGGCGATGTCCGGCACGATCAGGCCGAGGTTGCCGGTGCGCCCGGTGATCAGCCCGCGGGCGGCCCGGTTGGGCGTGTAACCGAGCGAGGCGGCGATCTCCAGTACGCGCTCGCGCGTCTGGCCACGCACGAGCTCAGGCGCGTGGAACGCCCGTGAGACGGTGGAGATCGAAGCTCCCGCCGCCTTCGCCACGTCGTGGATGGTCGCCGCCCGCTTCGGCCCTCCCATGCGGCGACATGATGAAAAGGTTTGCAGAAGTTGTCAAGTGCGCAGGGCTGGCGCCGTCCCCGCGACTGGGCGGAGCAGCCGGCCGGCGGCCTGAGGAACCGTTTCAGCGGCGTCGGTTGCGAGCTCCCCACGTGTCGGTCTGGCTGTGGCAGTTCGGGCAGAGCACTGGAGGTTCTCCAGGCGGTTGTCATCCCTCACGCCGTTTACGTGGTGCAACTCGAGCGTGATCGACGCGCCGCGCCACTCCGTGATGGCGCAGCCGGCGCAGCAGTCCGCCAGTAGCCCTGCCCCCACGAGACGGACCTTCAGATGCACGCGACTGCGCCCACGCGCCAGCAGATCGTCGATCGAGCGAAGACGCGGCCGCGGGCGGATGGCACCGCGCCGAACCGCCGAATGCCCCGTTTCGGCAGAGAAGCCGAAGTGCGCCATGCACTCGCGCACGGTTCGCCCGTCGTCGTAGAAGCACTGGACCTCCGCCCAGTCGTAGCGCCGGTTGAACCGCGCGTCGGGAGCGTGACCGAGCCGTCGCGCGTGGTAGGCGACCGTCGACTTCGCGATGCCGAGCACCTCCGCGATCTCTTGCTGGGCAAACCCAAACTGCAGGAGGCGCTCGACATCGGAGCGCGTCGTGACGATGCGTGCTGGCACGAACGTATGTTTGCATCGCACGCGGACGGAAAACCCACCACAGCGCTACACTTCCGGGCGTCTTGCGGGGTCGTCTAATGGCAAGACGCGTGCCTCTGGAGCACGTTATCGGGGTTCGAGTCCCTGCCCCGCAGCTCCCGCCGCCGCCCGCTTGCGCGTGCGCCGGGCGCGCGATGACGGTGTTCGCTCGCGGACACGCGAACGCGCCCGGCAGCACGTCCAACAATTGACCGATTGTCAATTGAGCTGAGCGTGGCTACCTTTGGGTAGTCGCTGCACGCTCCCTCCAATGCGCGGCGACACGGTCGGGACGGATCGGCTCTGCGATGGAGCCGAGGACGGACCTCCACCGCTTCGCACATCGTGACCCCAGGAGGCTCCCCCCGATGCACAATTCCGGACCCTCACGCGTCCATCTCCTTCAAGCCGATCCAGACCTCGCCCGCGACCTCGATCCCGCGCGGGCGGAGGCGGCCTCGCAGCGGCTGATCGCGCCCGCGCTCCAGCTCCGCCGGGGACCGTGGACGCCGCCGGTCGACGGCTTCGGCCCCACCGGCGCGCCGTTCGGCGTCCTCATCCTCGAGGGCATGATCGTCCGCGAGGCGCTGGTCGGCGACCACCCGTGCGCCGAGCTGCTCGGCCCGGGTGACCTCGTCCGGATCGGCGACGACGCCGACGGCGACGAGCTGCTGCCCCGCAGCATCGAGTGGAACGTGCTCACCGGCACCCGGGTCGCGCTGCTCGGCTCCGGCCTGATCGCCGCCGCGGCGCCGTTCCCCGAGGTCCTGTGCGCGCTCATCGACCGGGCGGCGCGCCGCGCCGACCGGCTGATCGTCCTGCAGGCGATCACGCACCTGACGCGCGTCGACGACCGGCTGCTCGCGCTGCTGTGGTACCTCGCCGAGCGCTGGGGCCGCGTGGCGCCCGACGGCATCGCGCTCGCGCTGCGGCTGCCGCACCGCACGCTCGCCGGCATGGTCGGCGCGCGCCGGCCGTCGGTGACCACGGCGCTCGGGCAGCTGATCGCCCGTGGCGACCTCGAGCGCCGCGCCGACGGCGCCTGGGTCCTGCTCGGGTCGCCACCCGAGCGGCGCGTGCCGGTCGCCGCCGACGTCGGCGACCGCGCCGCCTGAGCTCGGCGCCGCCTGAGCTAGACGAGCGACGCGAGGTCGACGGCCGGGTCGGCCAGCTCGGCCTCGCGCCCGCCGACGTCCGTTCGCGCCTCCATCAGGGCGCGGCCACCGTCGAGATCCGACGAGCGCCCGGACGACAGCACCGCGACCACCCGGCCGCCGCTGAGGTACACGACCGAGAACGCATCCTCGAGCGACCCGCGCACCACCTCGCGCTCCCACGACGAGGCGACGCTCACGTACTCGAGCGTCGCCCAGTCGGCGATGTCGGTCCAGAAGTACGGAACCTCGGCGAACGGCTGGGAGGCGCCGAGCATGCCCGCCGCCACCGCCCGCCCTTGGGCCAGCGCGACCTCGAAGTGCTCGATCCGCACGCGGCGGCCGTGCAGGACCGAGTCGTACTCGCACACGTCACCGGCCGCCCACACGCCGTCGGCCGACGTCCGCAGCCGCGCGTCGCACCGCACGCCCCCGGTCTCCCCCAGCTCCAGCCCCGCGCCACGCGCGAGCATGACGTCCGGGATCACGCCGGTGCCCATCACCACGCCGCCGGCCTCGATCACCCGGCCCGACCGGCACACGACCCCCGACACCCGCCCCTCACCCGCGAACGCCTCGACCGAATCGCCGCCCACCAGCTCGATCCCCCGCGATCGGAGCAGCGACGCCGCCCACGCGCCGACCGTGTCGCCGAACCCGAGCGAGAGCGGCGCGGACTCCTCCATGACCAGCGTGCAGCGCTTGCCCATCACGGTCAGCGACGCCGCGACCTCGCACGCGATGTAGGACCCGCCGACGAGCACCACGTGCGACGTGCCCTCGAGGTCCGCCCGGATCGCGTCGGCGTTCCCCAAAGCGCGCAGGTAGTGGATGCCCTCCAGCGCGCCGCCCTCGAGCCGCAGGCGCCGCACGTTGGCGCCGGTCGCCACCAGCGCCTGGCCGTACGACACCGTCTCCTTCGTCGAGAGCGTCGCCGTGCGCGCCTCGGTGTCGAGCTTCATCGCGCTGGTCCGGGTCAGCAGCTCGATGTCGCGCTCGGCCCAGAAGCTCTCGTCGTGCAGCAGCGCGTCCGAACGCGACGACTCGCCGCGGAGGTAGCCCTTGGACGCCGGCGGGCGCTCGTACGGCGGGTCGGGCTCGCGCCCGACGAGCAGGATCGAGCCGGTCGCACCGCCGTCGCGCAGCGCCTCCGCGCACGCCGCCGCGGCGGGGCCGCCCCCGATCAGCAGATGGTCGACTGCGCGGTCAGCCACGCCCATTGGACGACACGAAGTGCGCCGTGATGTCGTCCTCGAGACCGGGGTCGAGCACCACGAGCACCTCGTCGCCGGCATGGATCACGGTGTCGGCCTTCGGGACGAAGCCGCCGCCGTCACGCAGCACCGAGATCACCAGCGAGCCCTCGGGCATGTCGAGCTGCTGGATCTCGCGACCCGCCGCGGGCGCCATGTCGGACACCACCAGCTCGATGATCTCCAGGCGTTCCTCCGGCAGGTCGAGCAGATGGACGAGCCCGTAGCTCGGGACCTCGTGCTCGATCAGGCGGAGGATCAGGTCGGTCGCCGACACCGCCGGCTGGATGCCGAGCAGCTTGAAGGTCTCGAGGTTCCGCGGGTTGTTGACGCGGGCGATGATCCGGTCGCAGAGGTACTTCTCCTTGGCGACCTGGCAGATCAGCAGGTTGTCCTCGTCGTCGCCGGTGACCGCGACGACCAGGTCGGCGCGCTGGATCCCGGCGCGCTCGAGCACCCACAGCTCGGTCGCGTCCCCGTACTGCACCGCGTGCTCGAGCTCCTGCTCGACGGTCAGGTAACGGCGGCGGTCGGACTCGAGGACCGTGACCTCGTGCTCCTTGGCCATCAGCTCGCGAGCCAGGTTCCAGCCGACCTTGCCGGCGCCGCAGACGATCACGTACACGTCAGTTCTCCGCCAGCGCGGCCGCTTCGAGCTGCTCGATGGCGATCTGGGTCGGGCAGATGGTGTGCAGGCCCTGCTCGCGGTACCACGCGGCGCGGCGCGGGTCGAGGACGCGGGCGATCACGCGCGAGACGCCGTAGCGGCGCTGGGCGATCTGGGCGACCACGAGATTGGTGTTGTCCCCGTTCGTGCAGACGATGAACGCGTCGGCCTCGGAGATGCCCGCGGCCTCCAGTGCGTCCTGCTCGAGCGCCGTGCCGATCGTGAAGCGCCCGCCCGCCTCCTCCCACGGAGACCCGAGCTCCATGTCGAGGCGCTCGTGCGACAGCGCATCCTCGTCGAGGACGGAGACGGTATGGCCCGCCTGCATGGCGGTCTTCGCAACGGAGGAGCCGACCCGGCCCGCGCCTACGACGAGAACGAACACTGCGGCTGATCGTAGTGCACGCGCGCCCGACGGCTCAGCCACCCGGCTCGATCCGCGAGGCCGGGAGCGTCGGGTCGCGCGGCAGCGGCGGAGCGGTCTCGTCCACGGCCGGGCGGGTGTCCTGCACCGGCGCGGCGGTGAGGATCACGCGGCACGGCGCCTTGTTGACGACGTAGCGCGTCGTCTCCCCCACGAACGAGTCGCGCAGGACCGCGTCGCCGCGGCCGCCGAAGAGCGCGCCGCCGCGGATCCGGCTCGGCTCCTCGGCCGCGAGCACGATCGCCTCCACCCCGCGGCGCTTGGCCTCGTGGACGATCGCCTCGCCGGCGCGGCGCGCCCGGACCGTCGCCGTGGCCACCTCGACGCCGTCGTACTCCTCCCCCACCGCCTTGGCCCGCGCGAGCGCCGCGCGCGCCCGCTTGAGCTCAGCGTCGGGGACCCGCGCGTCGATCGGCAACGCCATCGGGATCTCGAACACCCACAGCGCCTCGATCATCGCGCCGCCCTCGCCCTCGTCGGCGCGCTCGTCGGCCGAGAGGCGGCCGGCGGTCTGCATGATGTCGTCGTCGAGCGTGGTGCCGAGCACCGGGACGAGGATCGAGCCGTACTCGGCCTCGGGACGCGCGCTGCGGGTCAGCGCCCGCTCGGGGATCGTGACGCGCTTGAACACCGGCTTGTCGTTCGCCCGGCGGTAGACGACGTACAGCGTCACCCCGATCCCCATCCACGCCAGGCCGACCCAGCGCGCCCACGAGTGCAGGAGCATGACGGCGATGAAGGCGCCGCTCGACAGCAGCGCGCCGAGCGCCGCCGGCACCGGGACCTCACCGCGGCCGACGCGGACGTTCAGCGGCATCTTGTAGGGGCGGTCGCGGTCGGGCTCGCGGTAGCGCAGCGAGCAGATCGCGAGGTGGACGAGGGTGAACGCCAGCGTCGCGCCGAACGCGTAGATCCCGGCGAGGAACTCGACGTCGCGCGGGAGGATCAGGCCGAACGCCAGCACCGTCCCCACCGCGATCAGCACCACCGGCGTCGAGTAGGTGGAGTGCAGGCGGCCGATCGCCGACGGGATCTGGCGGTTGAGCGCGAGCGAGTACCCGAGCCGCGACAGCCCGAGCATCGCGGCGTTGCAGGCGATCGCCAGGATCGTGACCGCCGAGATGGCGACGAGGTAGCGCAGCGCGTCGGCCAGCCACGCGGGGTCGAACGCGGCGACGACCACGAGCATCGGCGCCTGGATGAAGTCGTCGCCGCCGGCCCGCACGTCGCCCTGCAGCGGCAGCGCGCTCACCGCCACCAGGCCGATGCCGACGTAGGGCACGGTCACAGCGAGCATCCGCGCGCTGATCAGCCGGCGCAGCCCCCGTCGGCTGACCGCCACCTCCCCTGCCAGCCCGGACG
The DNA here is from genome assembly GCA_963828075.1 of uncultured Solirubrobacterales bacterium. Taxonomy (GTDB): domain Bacteria; phylum Actinomycetota; class Thermoleophilia; order Solirubrobacterales; family Solirubrobacteraceae; genus JACCYI01. Next base: position 311,528 of record CAWHDH010000007.1, read on the forward strand.
AGGCGTCGATGCCGGCGAAGGCGACGACCGCGAGCGTGAACGCGAACAGGAGGTCCTCCGCCGGCGGGGAGCCGCCGACGCTCGCAGGATCGGTCAGCGCGTCCCCCGACACCACCAGGAGGACGCCGAGCACGACGATCGTCAGCTGCAGCAGCAGGTCGGCGAGCACGAACAGCGCGGCGCGGTCGAAGCGCTTCGGCGGGATCCCGCGCAGGTTGATGACCGCGACGCCCCCGAGGACCACCGCTACGACGACGAACTCGAGCCACCCGTGCCCGAGCGGCCCCCAGGCGACGGCCAGGTAGTCCGTCACCGCGAACGCGGTCAGCGCGATGAGGATCAGGTAGTCGAGCAGGATCGCCCACCCGGCCACGAAGCTCCACAGCTCGTTGAAGCCGTAGCGGGCGATCACCGTCGCGCCGCCCCGCTCCTGGTGCAGCGACGCGCCCTCCACGTAGGAGAGGACGAGCAGCCCGAAGAACCCGGCGGCGGCGAGCAGCACGAGCGGCGTGTAGCCGCGGGCGCCCTCGGCGATCAGCCCGAGCGCGAAGTAGATCGACGCGGCGGTGAAGCCCTGGACGATCCCGAACAGCGCGGGCGAGCCGAGCCCGCGGCGCGCGGGCGACTCGATCCGGGCGAGCGCGCCCGCCGCGCGCGCTGCCGCACGGCGCCGGTCGGGGCTCACGAGGGACCGCCGCGCTGGAGGTAGAGCCGGCCGGCGCCCGCGGCGCAGAAGAGCAGGCCGAACACCACCCCGGTCGCCAGCGGGCCGCCGCCGCGCGCCAGGGTGCTGACCAGCATGGCGATGCCGAGGACGACCATCAGCACCGACAGGACCATGGTGGCGCCGCCCCTCATGGCGGACCCACCAGCACCGGCGGGCCGGCCGCCCGCGCCGCCGCCGGCATCGACTCGATGACGATCCGGCACGGCCGCTCGGTGAGGACGGTCTCGAGCGTCTTGCCGAACAGGGAGGACCCGTCGACCCGCCGCGGAAGCGGCATCACCACCGCCGCGGCGCGCATGTCGACCGCCTCCTCGATGATCCGCCGCCCCGCCTGGCCCGCGCGGACCTTCTCCCAGTGCCCGGTCACGCGCCGGCCGCCTGCACCCGCGCCTGCTCGATGAGCGAGGCGGCCGCCGCCTCCTGCTCCTCCATCCGCGCGTCGAGCGGGAGCGCGCCCGGGACGTTGATCGTGACCAGCACGTGGATGCCGCGGCGCTTGCGCGCGGCGAGCCGCCGCGCCGTCGCCATCAGCCGCTCGTCGTAGCCGCCCTCGCCGGCGTAGACGAGCACGGAGTCGTCCTCCGCCTCGTGATCGACGACCGGCTCGGGGATCGCCACCTTGTCGGTCGAGACCAGGTCGAGGCCCTGGCGGCGCCGGTAGACGACGTAGACGACCGCGCCGAGGACGAGCCACGCCGCCCCGGTGGCCGCGATCTCCGGGTTCAGCCCGCTGATCACCAGGAACGACAGACTGGTCCCGGCCAGGCCGAGGATCGCGAACGGCGGCAGCGTCCAGCCGCGGAACGGCACCCGCCCCGGGGACCGGTAGGGCCGCGGATGGTCGGGATCCGACGTCCGGAGCTTGATCACCGCGAGGTGCGCCATCGAGAACGACAGCATCGCGCCGAAGGCGTAGATCGAGCCGAGGAAGTCCGCCTGGCCCGGCAGCAGCGTCAGGCACGCGACCGCCGAGAACAGCAGGATCCCGGCGTACGGCGTCTGGTAGCGGCGGTGCAGCTGCCGCAGCCGGTCGGGCATCTGGCGGTGGAGGGCGTTCGTGCCCAGGACCCGCTGGAGCCCGTGAAGGCGGCGTTCGGCCATGTGCGTCGGGAATATAGGGAGGCCGGGGCACCCGCTCGGGTGCCCCGGCCTTCAACCTGGACTCGGTACTACGCGACCAGCGGGATGATCAGGAGCGCGACGATGTTCGCGACCTTGATCATCGGGTTGATGGCCGGGCCGGCGGTGTCCTTGAACGGGTCGCCGACGGTGTCGCCGGTGACCGACGCCGCGTGCGCGTCGGAGCCCTTGCCGCCGTGGGCGCCGTCCTCGATGAGCTTCTTGGCGTTGTCCCACGCGCCGCCGCCCGCGGTCATCAGGACCGCGAAGAACAGGCCGACGATGATGACGCCGATCAGCAGGCCGCCGAGCGCCTTGATCGAGAGGACGCCGACGATGACCGGGATGACGATCGGGATCAGCGACGGGAGGATCATCTCGCGCTGGGCCGACTTGGTCACGATGTCGACGCACTGGCCGTACTCCGGCTTCTCCGTGCCGTCCATGATCCCGGGGTGCTCGCGGAACTGGCGGCGCACCTCCTCGACGACGGCGCCGCCGGCGCGGCCCACGGCCTCCATCGAGAGGGCCGCGAACAGCGTGACCATCATGCCGCCGATCAGCAGGCCGATCAGGACCTCCGGGTCGTCGAGCGCGAAGGTGAAGGACTCCACCCCCAGCTCCTCCTGCAGCTCGATCTTGAACGCCGCGAACAGCACGAGCGCCGCGAGCGCCGCCGAGCCGATCGCGTAGCCCTTGGTCACGGCCTTCGTCGTGTTGCCGACCGCGTCGAGCGGGTCGGTCACGTTGCGGACGGACTCGGGCATGTCGGCCATCTCCGCGATGCCGCCGGCGTTGTCGGTGATCGGGCCGAACGCGTCGAGCGCCACGATCAGGCCGGTCAGCGACAGCTGCGCCATGACCGCCACGCCGATGCCGTAGACGCCGGCCAGCTCGTCGGCGACGAAGATGCCGGCGACGATCACGAGCGCGGGGAGCGCCGTCGCCTGCAGGCCCTGGGCGAGGCCCTGGATGATGTTCGTCGCGTGGCCGGTCTCGGATGCCTTGGCCGTCTTCTTGACCGGGTTGAAGCGCGTCGAGGTGTAGTAGTCGGTGATCACGAACAGGAGCGCCGTGACGCCGAGGCCGACGAGGGCGCAGAGGTAGATGTCGGTGACGCTGGGCGCTTCGCCGCCGGCCGCGTTCAGGAACGTCAGGTCGTCCATCATCCAGTTGGTGATGGGGTAGAACGCGAGCGCGGCCAGGGCGCCCGAGAGGATCAGGCCCTGGTAGAGCGCGCGCTCGACGTTGCCCGCCGCCGACTTGACCGCGAAGGTGCCGATGATCGACGCGATGATCGAGACGCCGCCGAGCACCAGCGGGTACAGGACGACCGCGGACTGCGACTCGCCGCCGAAGGTGAGGATGCCCAGGAGCATCACCGCCACCGCGGTGACCGCGTAGGTCTCGAACAGATCGGCCGCCATGCCGGCGCAGTCGCCGACGTTGTCGCCCACGTTGTCGGCGATGACCGCCGGGTTGCGGGGGTCGTCCTCGGGGATGCCGGCCTCGATCTTGCCGACGATGTCCGCCCCGACGTCCGCGCCCTTGGTGAAGATGCCGCCGCCCAGACGGGCGAAGACCGAGATCAGCGACCCGCCGAAGCCGAGGCCGACGAGCGCGTCCACCGCGTCCTTGCGCTCGACGTCGACCCAGTTGACGAGGACGCCGTAATAGGCCGCCACGGAGAGCAGCGCGAGGCCGACGACGAGCATGCCGGTGACGGCGCCGCCGCGAAAGGCGACGTCGAGCGCCGGGCCGATGCCGCCGCGTGCGGATTCCGCCACGCGGGCGTTGGACCGAACGGACACGTTCATGCCGATGTAGCCGGCCGAGCCCGAGGCGAGCCCGCCGATGAGGAAGCCGATGGCCACCTCGGGGTCCTGCAGCAGGAGAAGCAGGACGAACAGGACGGCGCCGACGATGGCGATCGTGCGGTACTGACGGTTGAGGTACGCCGAGGCGCCCTCCTGGATGGCGAGCGACAGGCCCCGCATCGTCTCGTTGCCTGGCGACAGGGCCAGCAACGCGCGTGCGGTGAGCCCGCCGTACACGACGGCCGCCGCCGCGCAGATCAGCGCGAACAGGACCCCGTGGTCGGTCAGGAAATCGGACAAGGAAACCCCTCTGGATCAGATTGAGACGGTTCGCGCCGACTCCGCACCGCCGAATGCAGTGGGGAAAGCGCAAAGCGGCAGCCAAGGGCTGCCGCCGGGAGAAACGCGGTCGTCAGTGTACCCCGGCGGGCGGCGCGACCGCCCTATTGACCCGGGATCCAGAGGCGGCTGGCCGCCTGGCCCTTGTCCGGAGCGCCCTGGGACGGGGGCTTGGGCGGCTGCCCCGCCGGGCCGCCGGCCGCCGGAGCGGCGGCCGCCCCGCTGCCGCGGGCGTAGTGCAGCTGCAGCTGGGAGAGCCCGTCGCGGATCGGGCCGAGTTCCGCGCCGTGGCGCGGCTCCACGAGCGGCAGCAGCGCCCGGGCGGCCTCGATGCCGAGGCGCACCTGCTCCCAATCGGGCGGCGGGCCTTCGCCGGGCGGGTGGGCGAGCCCGGCCTTGCGCGCCGTGAGGTTGATGAGCGAGACGATGGTCTGGAGGATCACGTCGTCGACCGTGATCTTCTCCATCTCGGCCTCCAGCGCGCGGAGCTCCTCCTCGGTGTACTCGGGCTGGTTGCTCACGCTGTCTTCTCCTCCGTGGGAAAGGTGGAACGGGTCTCGAGGACGCACTGGGCGTAGACCTCGGCGGGGGTCGCGCCGGCCTCGATGAGCCGGCGCTGGCGCTGGGCGCCGTTGAGCTCGGGAAAGCTGACGTCGGCGCCGGCCCAGGCGCAGAGCCGCTCGACGATCTCGGCGCTGTCGAACTCGACGGCGCGCGGCATCGTGAGGTCGAGCATCCGGCCGTCGAGGCCGTGGCGGATCGCCCGCCACATGTTCTCCTCGATCAGCCGGGCGGGGAGATCGGGCGGCGTCTGTGAGGCGTCGACCTCGGCCGCCGCCTGCGCGACGCACGCGACGATGAGCCCGGCGAGCGCGTCGGCCTCCGCGCCGGTCGCCTGGATGTCGCAGATGCGCACCTCGACCGTGCCGAAGCTGTGGTGCGGGCGCACCGACCACCACAGCTGGGTGAACTCGACGATCGAGCCCGTGCGCACGAGCAGCTCGACGTAGTCGGCCCACGCCCGCCAGTCCCCGAACGCGTCGGGGATGCCGCAGCGGGGGAACGACTTCGTGAAGGTCTGGGTGCGCGCCGAGTGCAGCCCGGAGTCGGTGCCGTCGACGTACGGCGAGTTGGCGCTGACCGCGAGCAGCAGCGGCAGCACCGGCCGCAGGCGGTCGCACACGCGCACGGCGCGGTCGGCGCCCTGGACGCCGACGTGCACGTGCAGCGAGAACGTGTTGTTGCGGCGCGCGACGTACTGCAGGCCGTCCTCGACGCGCCGGTAGTGCTCGGTCTCGATGATGTGCTGCTCGCGGTAGTCCGACAGGGGATGGGTGCCGGTCGCGCCGAGCGCGACGCCGTGGTGCTCGGCGTGCTCGAAGAACGCAGTGCGGCGCTCGCGCTGGCGGCGCAGCCCGTCCGCGAGGTCGTTCCCGCGCCCGGAGACGATCTCGAGCTCGGAGGAGATCAGCTCGCCGGCGATCGCGCCCTCGAGCACCGGATGGCCCGTGGCGGCGTCGCGCAGCCGCTCGAACGCGGGCACGAGCTCGAGCGTGTCGGGGTCCAGGAGCGCGAACTCCTCCTCGATGCCGACGGTGAAGTCGGCTGAGCCCTCGAACGTCTCGCGGGCGGCGGCCAGGTCGATCATCAGCGAGGGCTACGTCAGATAGAAGTACAGCGCGTACAGGAGGTCGACGGCCGGGCTCGAGGTGTGCACGGTGACCTCCGGCGGGACCTGCAGCAGGGCCTCGGAGTAGTTGAAGATGATCTTGACGCCGGCGTCGACGAGGGTGTCGGCGAGCGGCTGGGCGGCGGCGGTGGGAACGGCCAGGACGCCGACGACGATGTCCTCCTCCTCGACGACGGCCTTGAGCTCGTCGTTGTGGCGGACGGTCTGGTTGCCGACCTGCTGCCCGACCTTCGTCGGGTCGGTGTCGAAGATCGCGACGACCCGGAAGCCGTGGTCGGCGAAGATGTCCGACGATGCGATCGCCTTGCCGAGGTGACCGGCGCCGAACAGCGCGATGTTGTGCTGGCCCGAGGTCCGCAGGATCTTGCGGATCTGGGAGACCAGCGAGTCGACGTTGTAGCCGACCCCGCGCTTACCGAACTTGCCGAAGCCCGACAGGTCGCGGCGGATCTGCGTCGAGTTGACGTGCGTGTACTCGGAGAGCTCCTGCGAGGAGATCGTCTCCTTGCCCATCTTGCGCGCCTGCGTCAGCACCTGCAGGTACCGCGAGAGGCGGGCGGCGACGCCGAGCGACAGGCGATCCGCGAACACCTCGGACCCTTCGCCAGGCGCCTCACCCTCGCCGGAGCGGGTCACGACATCCCCATAGTCCATACGTCGGCCACTCTAGTCGACCTGTCCGCGATCTCGCCGGGCCCTGGGGGGCCTGGCCGCGGGCGTGCACGGGACGAACATCATCGGGTGAGGACAAGGGGATGCGAGCGGGCGGGGAGGCTGCACTCGGACTCAATCCGACAATGGAACGCCGCGATCCGTTGATCGTCGGGGGGTGGTGCGCTGGCGGGCGGCTCAACCCGACACTCGACGCCGTCCCCAGATCCATCGTCGGATTGTGCCGGTGACCCGCCCCGCCCGCTCGCGGCCCCGCGCCCCTGAGAGTCGCCACCCCCGGCCACGTAACCCTCTTTCAATGCCCGGTGTTCAGGGCGCCGGCACCTACCCTTTCGCCGCCCGCAGCCTTGCCTCGAGGGCGGCCTCGTCGACGTGGAAGTCGAACAGCTCCTCGCCGTCGAGCGACACGACCGGGATCCGCACGAGATAGCGGCGGTGCAGGGCGTCGTCCTCCGTGATGTCACGCTCCACGAGCGCGAACGGGACGCGGGCGCGGACCCGCTCCAGCGCGACCCGAGCGTCGTCGCAGAGGTGGCAGCCGGGGCGGCCGTAGAGGGTGACGATCACGGCCTCTGGAACGCCTCCGAGCGCTCGTCGGTGGGGCGCTCCTGGCGCGGCCCGCTCGCCCGGACACGGAACACGAGCTGCTTCCTCCCGAGCCGGGCGAGCGTCCGCGCCGGGATCGTGTAGGCGTACTCGGCGGGGAGCAGCTCGCGCGCGCCGCCCGGCGGCGTCAGCCGGCGGACCAGGGCGCCGTCCGGACGGACGAGTGACAGGTCGAGGCGCTCGACCGGTTGGAAGGCGGTGCCCGCGCCGAGCGGATCGCCGCGGTCGAACGCGCCCAGGGCGAACGAGACGCCGACGACTTCGCCGCCGCGCCGCACGAGCTTGACGGGACCCACCGGGACGGGCGCGGGCGCGCCGGCGGCGAGGGCGAACGGCAGCGAGAGCAGCGGGCGGCCGTCGTCGTCCTCCGCGGTCAGGCGGCCCGTCGCGAACGCGCCCGCGGGCAGCCCCTCACCGGTCACCGTCAGCTTCGCGGTGCCCTCTCGGGCCAGCGTGGCGGTCGCGGTCGCCCCGCGATCCGCGGCGGCGAGGACGCGGGCGGCCGCTGCCGGCAGCTCGACCGTCTGCTCGCGGGAGAAGGGCTTGCCGGGCTCGACCGGCTCGAGATCGATCGGGGCCTGGAGGGCGTCGCCGGGCGCGCCGGCGCGGCGCAGCGCCCCGGCGCCCGCCCCGTTGGCGGGCAGCGTGCCGGCGTCGCCGCCCGGGTCCGCCGCGCCGGTCAGCGCGGCCCGCAGCGCGGCCGGATCGGCGTCCGGCCGGGCGCGGGCGATGCGGCCGGCCTCGGCGGCGACCAGCGCGGCGGACACCGCGCTCCCGCCGGCGACCACGGGGCGGCCGTCCGCGCCGGTGGTCGGCGCGGCGCCCGGGGCGGCGAGGTCCGGCTTCGGGGCGCCGTCCAGTGCCGGGCCGCGGGAGGAGAACGGCGAGAGCCGGGTCGTGCCGGCCGCCAGGCGTCCCGGCCGGGCGCGCCCGACGGTGGCCCGGGAGCCGGGCCCGTCGGCGAGCACGGCGCGCGCCGCCGCGCCGGTGACGCCGAGGACCGGGACGCCGACGCGGCCGGCGGGGATCGCCGCGAGCGGGCGGCCGTCGCGCGGCTCGACCAGCAGGACGGCACGGGCGCCGGCCCCGGCGGCGGCCGCCACCTGGGCGCCGGGATTGGCACGGGCGTGCACGAGCGCGAGCGTGCCCTGGAGGCGCGGCGACTCCTTGGCGAGCAGGCGCTTCGGGTCGACTGCGGTCACCAGGCGCGAGACCGGCAACGAGCCGGCCCAGGGCGGCGTGCCCGCGAGGACCGCCGCGTCGCGGATCCGCAGGTCCCCCATCCGCAGTTCGGCGCGGGGGGCCGCGGCGCTCAGCGCGGCGACGGCGACGACGTCGGCGGCCGCGCCCGGGGAGCCGACCGTCCCGCTCGGCGGCCGGGCCGGCCCCTCGCCGCCGGCCGGCGCGACCACCAGCGTGCCGAGGCCCGCCGCGCCCGCCGCCGCCTCGGCCTCGGGCGACTCCGCGAACCCGGCGTACGGCGCGCTGACGCCGACCAGCGCGACCCGCGCGTGGTCGTCGGTGGCGCCGTCCCCGTCGGCGTCGACGGCGCGCTCGAGCCCCGCGAGCAGCCCGTCGGACGTCGCCATCTCCTCTGGCTGCGCGGCGCCGGCCGAGAGCCGCAGGGCCGCCACCCGGATCGGCCGGACGCGGGCGCCGGCGCCTGCGAGCACGCCGGCCAGCGCGCTGCCGGCGCCCTCGCGGCGCCGCGGGTCGCGCGGGTCGGCGCCCGGGCTGGCGTCGCCGTCGCGGTCGACGGCGTCGTAGCCCTTCACGGTCGCCGCCGAGCGGGCGACGCCGGAGGCGAGCAAGGCCACCGGCTCGCCGCGGGGCTTGGGCGGCCCAGGGTTTCCGGCGGCGCGGCCCGCCGCCACCGGCTCGCCCAGCGCGGGATAGAACCGGCGCACGGGCTGGGCGCGGACGCCGAGGCTCGAGATGGCCGCGAGGTCGCGCGTGTCGACGGTGGCGGCGAAGCCGTTCCAGCAGCGCTCGAACGAGGCGACGTCGGAGAGCTTCACGCCGCGCGCCTCGAGCGCCCCGCGCAGTGCCCGCGCCTCGCGTTTGAGCGAGGCGACATAGGCGCGTTGCGCACCGGGCTTCATGTCGGCGACGCCGGGAACGCGGCCCAGCGGCGGGCGCTGCAGCTCGAGCAGGACGCGCTGGCGGTCGGCGGCCGGCTCGCGTGGGGACCGGCCGTCGTAGGCGACCGCCTCCGCGAGCACCGGCGGGAAGGTGCGCTCGCGGGCCTCGCCCGTCAGCAGCACGATCGCCGCCACCGCGGCCGCCGCGACGACGGCGAGCAGCGCCCGGCCGCGCCAAGTGGCCACCAGCCACCGGGCCGCGCGCCCGCCACGCGAGCCGTCGTCCGCAGCGTCGGTCATCTAAGGCCGCGGACGGCGCGCGGCCGTGGCGTAGGCGTCGAGGTCCAGGTAGTCGGGGAACGGCAGCGGCGTGACCCAGCGCGCGGCGGAGGCGATCATCGCGGCGTTGTCGGTGCACAGCTCGCGCGGCGGGACGTGGACGGCGACGCCGAGCTCGGCCGCCCGGGCGCGCAGCACCGCGTTGGCGGCGACGCCGCCGCCGATCGACAGCGCCTCGAGCCCCGTCTGCTCGAGCCCGCGGCGCACACGGAGCAGCAGCGCCTCGACGATGGCGTGCTCGTAGCTGGCCGCGAGGTCGGCGGCGCGGGCGCGCGCCGCGGCCTCGCCGAGGTCGCGGATCGCATAGAGCAGCGCGGTCTTCAGGCCGGCGAACGAGAAGTCGAGGCCGGGGACGCGGTGGGCGGTCGGGAACGCGAACGCCGACGGGTCGCCGTCCTCGGCGAGCCGCGAGAGCGCCGGGCCGCCCGGGTAGCCGAGCCCGAGCATCCGCGCGCCCTTGTCGAACGCCTCGCCGGCGGCGTCGTCGAGCGTCGAGCCGAGCACCTCGTGGCCGGCGGGGTCCTCGACCCGCGCGAGCAGCGTGTGGCCGCCGGACGCGATCAGGCACAGGAACGGCGGCTCGAGCGGGGCGCCGCCGTCGGCGGCGGGCAAGAAGCTCGCGGCGACGTGGCCCTGCAGGTGGTCGACCGGCGCCAGCGGCAGGCGCCGCGCGGCGGCGATGCCCTTCGCGGTGGCGACGCCGATGAGCAGCGCGCCGACGAGTCCCGGCCCCTGGGTGACGGCGACCACCGTCACCTCGTCGAGCGAGCTCCCCGCGCGCTCGAGCGCCTCGTCGAGGATCGCGTTGACGTTCTCGAGGTGGTGCCGCGACGCCAGCTCGGGGACGACGCCGCCGAAGCGCTCGTGGACGACCTGCGAGGAGATGACGTTCGACCGCATCTCGCCGGCCGGCGTCATCACCGCGGCGCAGGTGTCGTCGCAGCTCGTCTCGAGCGCCAGGAACATCAGCGGCGCCGCGCGTCCACGACCGACGGACGGGCGCCGACGCCGGGCACGTCGTCGAGCGAGCCGCGCAGGGTCGCGGGCGTCCGCCACATGATCTGGGCGTCCTCCCCGTTGTCCTGGTAGTAACGCCGGCGCACACCCGCCGCCCGGAACCCGAACCGCTCATAGAGCGCGACCGCCCCGCGGTTGGAGTCGCGGACCTCGAGCGTGAACTGCGCCTGCGGGTCGCCGACGCGCTCGAGCAACTGGGACAGCAGCGTCGAGGCGATCCCCTGGCGGCGGTACGCGGGGTCCACCGACACGTTCATCACGTGCCAGACGGTGTCGTAGCGCGAGCAGACCAGGTAGCCGACCAGCTCGCCCTCGCGCATCGCCGCCAGGCAGATGCCGGACGGCTTGGAGAGCTCGAGCACGAACATCGCCAGCGACCACGGCGTCGGGAACGAGCGCCGCTCGATCGCCGTGACCTGGGGCAGGTCGGCGTAGTTGAGGCGGCGGACGGCGATGGGTGCGGCGGGGGGAGCGCTCACGGGGAAGAGGGCTTGGCGTCGGGCTCGCGGCGATAGTCCGGCAGCAATCGTCCGCGGTCGGCCGGCTGCGCCCGCGCCCCGAGCCGGCACACCTGGATGGCGCTGACGCGATGCTCTGGCGAGCCGTCCGCCGGGACGCTCGCCCCGGCGCCCTCGAGCTCTGCACGAAAGCGTACCGCCCCGTCTCCGACCGCCAGCGCGCCCGGGCCCAGGCGGGCGGCGAGGTCGCCCGGCGTGATCGCGCACGGCTCGAGCGCCAGCTCGCCGGTGCGCCACACGGCGGCGAATACCTCGCCGCGGCGGGCGTCGATGACCGCCGCGACCTCGTCGCGCGCGGGAGCGCCGGCGGCCAGCGCGTGCAGCGACCCCACCCCGACGAGCGGCAGCCCGCGGCCCTGGGCCAGCGCGCGCGCCGTGGCGACGCCGATCCGCAGGCCGGTGAACCCGCCGGGCCCGACCCCGACCGCGATGCGCCCGACGTCCTCCCAGGTAGCGCCTACGTCCGCGAGCGCCTGCTCGATCAGCGCGAGGACCCGCGAGGCGTGGGACGGCCGGTCGTCGGGCGCGGGATCGTCGCGCGCCTCGGCGCTGCGACCGTCAGGCAGCAGGACTGCCGCCGCGGTCGCCGCGGTCGCGGTGTCGAGGCCGAGGGTCGCGAGGTCGGTCATGACGCGGTGACCGCGATCCGCCGCCGGTCGCCGCCGGCGTGGGCGAGCGCGACGCGCCGCGCGACCGGGCGCTCGGCCAGCTCGGCGACCTCGGGGGCCCGCTCCGGCCACTCGACGAAGGTGATCGTCCCCGGGCCGAAGTACGGGTCCAGCAGGCCGGGATCCTCGTCGCCGAGACCGGCCAGGCGGTACAGGTCGAGGTGCGCGAGCGGCCCGCCGGCGCCCTCGTAGAGATGTCCGATCACGAACGTCGGGCTCGTGACCGGCTCGGTGACGCCGAGCGCCCGCAGCGCGCCGCGCACGAACGTCGTCTTGCCGGTGCCGAGCTCGCCGGAGACGAGCACGACATCGCCCGGCGCCAGCCCGGCGGCCAGCGCTGTTCCGGCCGCCTCCGTCTCCGGCGCCGACCCGGTCTCAGCGACCGCGGGCGCCATCGCGCAGGCGCAGCCGCAGGCCGGTGCCGGTGGCGACCAGCCCGGCCCCGAGGAGCGCGTGCAGCCCCGCATCGGTCCCTGTGCGCGGCAGCTCGCGCGGCGGCGGTGGCGGCGGCGGGCGGCGCGGGCTGCGCGGGATCGGGCATCCCGGAGTCCGACGACAGCGGGGTCGGATCCGAGCCGCCGCCCCCGCTCGGCTGCGGCGTCGGGGTCGCCTGGGCGGGCGGCGCCTCGTCGCCGAACGGGTCCTCGTACTGGTCGTCGCCGGCGCTCTGGGCGAGCGCCGCGGACGGGCTCGCGGCAAGGGCGAGCGCGGCGAGCGGAGCGGCGAAGCGGCGCGCAGAGACCATGGCGCAAGAGGGTAGACGCTGCTTCGGACCGGTCGCGACCCGGTATACATCGCGCGCATGTCTCGCGTCGGGCTCGACGAACCGGGCCCCGTGGGCGTCCCCGCCAGCGGCGCCGCGCCGCTCACAGCGGCCACCGGGTCCGACACCGCGCGGGCGGCCGGCCTGGCTGCCGCGACGATGGTGGCGAACGTCCTCGCCGTCGCCTTCACGGTCGCGTTCACCCGCCTGCTCGGCACGGACGGCTACGGCTCGCTGGCGGCGATGCTCAACCTCACGATCATCCTGTTCGTCCCCGGCGCGGCGCTACAGGTCGCGGCCGCGCGCGAGGGGACGCTCGGCCGCCTCGGGCGGGGCGGTGAGCTGTCGGCGACGCTCGACCGCTGGACGCGCCACCTGGTCGGCTGCGTGGCCGCGCTCGCCCTGCTCTCGGCGCTCGCCCGCGAGCCGCTCGCCGCGCTCCTCGACGTCCGCCAGGAGTGGGCCGCCGCCGCGATCCCGCCGACCGGCGCCCTGTGGCTCCTCGTGTGCGTCCAGCGCGGCCTGTTGCAGTCGACCCGCCGCTACCGCGCGGTGGGGCTCTCGATCGTGCTCGAGGGGCTCGGGCGCCTGGGCATGGCCCTCGTCCTCGTCTGGGTCGGCCTCGGCGTCACCGGCGCCTACTACGGGACGACGGCGTCCATCGCCATCGCCGCGGTGGCGCTCGGCGTCCTGCTCCGCCGCCGGCTGGGTCCGCCCGCGCCGCACTCGCCGCGGCACCCGCTGCGCGCACTCGCCCGCAACGCGGTGATGCCCGTCGCGGCGCTCACGCTCGTGGCGGCGATCCAGAACGTCGACGTGATCATGGCCAACCACACGCTGAGCGAGGACGCGACGGGCATCTACGCCGCCGCCACGGTGGCGGCCAAGGCGATCGTCTGGATCGCGGTCGGCCTCGGGTTCTACGTGCTGCCCGAGGCGACGCGCCGGGCGGCGGCGGGCGGCGATCCGCGCGGGGTGCTCGTCCGCGCGCTCGCTCTCATCGCCGTGCTCGCGGCCGGCGCGCTGGTGATCTTCGCGGCGGTTCCCGGCCTCCTGCTGCGGACCGCGTTCGGCGCCGAGTTCGAGCCGGGCGAGACCGTGCTCTTCGCGCTCGGCGCCGCCTACGCGCTGCTCGCCGCGACCTACCTCGCCGTCCAGTTCCAGCTCGCGATGCACCGCCGCCGCTTCCTCGCCGTGCTGGCGGCCGCCGCGGTGGCCGAGCCGCTGGTCCTGCTGGTGGCGGACGATCTGGAGTCGTTCGCGGCGACCGTCCTCGCGATCCAGGCCGCGGCGGCCGTCGTGCTGCTCGCGCTCAGCCTTCGTCGCCCGGGACCGGCGGGGCCAGGCTTCGCGCCCGGCGCGCCGCCTCCGCCGAGCGACGGGGATCCGTCGCCTGCGTGGTGACGGCCAGGCGCAGCCACGCGACCGAGTTCTCCGGCTCGTCGCGCACGACGCGCTCGAGGATCGCGACCGCCTCGCGCTCGCGGCCCGCGCGTCTCAGGAGGTCGGCGTCGAGCACGTCCGGGAAGCTGTCGACGTTCCGCTCCCGCGCGCGGCGCAGAACGTCGTGGCGCTCCTCGAACGACGCCGAGCGGTCGAAGGCGAGCGAAATGGAGCGGTCGGTCAGCCGCGACGCGCGCAGCTCGACGGCGAGGCCGGCCGCCAGCGCCACCACGGCCGCGGCCAGCGCGAGCCTCGGGATCAGCCGCGTTCGCACGGCGGTGCCGGGCTCGGCGGCGGCGATGAGCAGCCCGGCGAGCAGGACGGCGACGAGGGTCAGAGCCGGCATCTCCCAGTCCCAGTCGATCGACGCGTGGACGGCCCACGCGGCCAGCACCGCGACGGGGCCGAGCGCGAGCCCGCGGTCGTCGCGCAGCCCCCGCCGGGCCGCGAGCGCGACGCTCGCCGCCAGCGCCGCGAGCGCGAGCAGCCCCAGCAACCCGAGCTCGGCGGCCGTCTCGATCGGGAGCGAGTGCGCGTCGCGGACGCGCTCGCCGATGTCACGCTCGCGCAGCCACACCTGGGCGAACCCGCCGCTGCCGACGCCCACGACGGGCTGCGCGGCGAACGCGCCGACGGCGACGCGCCAGTACTCGTAGCGGTTCGAGCCGGTCGACGCCAGCCGCGCGGCGGTCGCGCCGTCGGCCGGGTTGCCGCCGGGCACGCCCTCGACCGCCGCGCTCAGCGCGACCATGGCGACGACGACGGCGGCGACGCCGACCAGCGCCTTCGCGGGCAGCCGGTCGCCCGTCGTGGACGGCTCGGCCGGGCGGCGGCGCGCGAGGACGACGCCCGCCGCGGCGAGGATCGCGAGCCAGCCGAGCAGCAGCGCGCCGTCGGACTCGCGGGCGCCCTCGAGCGTCCGCACCGCCGGCAGCAGCGCGGCGCCGGCGCCGGCGAGCGCCGCGGTGGTCAGGCCCGGGACCAGGGCACGCGCCTGCGCGCGCCCGCCGGCGACGGCGAGGACGAGCACGCCCGCGGCGAGCGCGAGCAGGGCGCCGCGCGAGAAGGCGAGCAGGATTCCGGCGCCGAGCAGCGGCGCGACCGCCGCCACCAGCGGTGCGAACCGCGGACCTCGCGCCGCGTCGCCCGCCATCCGCAGCGCGAGGACGAGCCCGATCGCCGCGAGCGCCCCCATCGCGTTCCAGTAGCTGAGCGGTTGCTCCAGCCGGCCGATCGCCGAACGCGACCGGTCGAGCTCGACGAGGCCCGGGAGCAGCCGCTCCGAGAGCCCGTACGCCACCACGAGCACGATCCCCGCCAGCAGCGCCGGCTCGGCGGCGCGGGCGCCGGCGCCGCGGAGCACGGCGATCGCCGCGACGAGGACCAGCAGGTACAGCGCGGTGCGCGAGGCGTCGTCGATCGCCGGTCCACGCAGCGGCGCCCACGCGACCGACGCCAGCTGAAGGACCGCGAGCAGCGCAAGGCCGGCGAGCGCGAGCCGGCCGGCGCGCCCGCGCGGGAGCGGCGCGGGCGCGGCGAGCGCGACGGCGGCCACCAGGACGGCGGCGGCCAGCGCCGCGATCAGGCGCGGGACGGCGAAGTAGCCCCCGGAGTGGAACGCGAGCAGCGTCGGCCCGGCCAGCAGCAGCGCGGACGCGGCTCTAGCCGCCATCCCGGACCTCCCAGACCGTCGCGCATCCGAAGCGACGCGGCGGCCCGGCGACGCCGGCCAGCAGGTCGCGCACGTCGGCGCGGCCCTGGCAGTCCGACAGCACGTAGCGGGCACCGCTCCGCCGTACCAGCGCCTCCGCCCCGGCGCGGGTCGTGCGCCGCGAGAACAGCCGCTCGACCGCCTGGATCCGGGCGTCGAAATCCGGCGTCCACGACCCGGCGCCGAGCCACGTCTCGCGCTCGGTGTAGGCCGGCACGAGCAGGCCCATGTAGACGGGGGCGAGCACGCCGCCGGGGCGGCCGTCGCGGTCGAGCCAGCGCAGCGCCTCGTACTCGCCGTCGCGCAGGAAGAACGGCTGGCGACCGGCCTGCACCGCGCCGCGCAGCTGGTCGATCCGGTACAGCGTCCCCGGCAGGATCAGGAGCACCAGCGCCATGCCCACCCACAGCGGCCGCAGCCGCGCGCCGATCCCCAGGAAGGCGAGCGTGACGAGCGGCAGCGTCATGCCCTGCAGCGCGTGGGCGGGGAAGGTGCCGAACGGCTGCAGGTAGACGGCGAGGGCGGCGAGCGGCCAGACCCGCAGCATGACCTCGCCGAGGTCGTCGGGACGCGGCCGCGGGGCGGTCAGCGCCGGCAGGACGAGCGGGGCCAGCCCGACGACCATCACCCACGCCGGCCAGGTGCCGAAGTCGTTGGCGCGCCCGGCGAGCTCCCACGACGGGTCGGTCTTCGAGAGGACCAGGTAGTAGAGGAGCGGGAGCGAGGTCGCCACACCCGCGGCCAGGAGCGGCCCCAGCGGCGGCCGTCGGCCCGTCGCGCGCCAGCGGATCGCCTCAGCAGCGGCCCCGACCAGCAGGAGCGTCGCCCCCTGCCACGGCTGCAGCCACGCGACGAGGAGCCCCATCGCCGCGGCCGTCCCGATCGCCCCGCGCTCGTACGCGAGCAGCGCCAGCGGCATCAGCCCGACGGCGATCGCCGTGAACAGGTAGCCCCACAGGAAGTTCCCGGCCGTCAACTCCCCCGAGAGGAAGTCGAAGCGGAACTTCAGGTCCTCGCCGCCGGCGCCGCTCCAGCCCACCACCGCGGCGACGGGGGAGGCGAACAGCAGCGCCAGGGTCACCGCCGCCAGGCGGGAGCGCTCGTCGGGCAGAAAGCGCCGGCACCACCGCACCGCGCCCCACCACAGCGCCGCGATCGCCACCGGCTTCCACAGCAGGTACGCAGCGGGCGCGGCGAGGCCGAGCGCGTTGAGCCCGCCGGAGACCAGCAGCGCCGGGTGCAGGAACGTCTGCGGACCGTCGGCGAGGTCGTAGAGGTTCTCGATCAGCACGTGCGACCCCGCCTGGCGCAGCCAGTTGAGGTACTGCATCTGGTCGAGCACGAGCAGCCCGTCGGCGCCGCTGATCCGCCCGCCCTGGGTCCAGACGCGGACGAGCAGCCCCGCCAGCGGCGCAAGCGCGAGCGCGGTCAGCGCCACGAGCGGCCACGCCATCCGCCCCCGCGCCACGGGGCTTAGTTGACCTGTCCGCAATTTCGACGGGTCCTGGCGGCGTCTGGACGCGCCTGGCGGCCGCCGCCGCCCGTCACCGGGCAACCAGCACGCAGCCGGGCGGCGGCGACCGCCAGCCACGCCCAGCCACTCGCCAGATACCTCGCCGAACTTACGGACAGGCCCACTACGCGGTCGGCTCGAGGGCCTGCACGGCGGCGCCGTGGGCGGCCTCGCGCCGCACATGGGCCCGCGCCCGCAGCAGGTCGCGCACGGCGGGGACGATCACCCGCGGCATCGACAGCCGCGAGCCCTCCCGGTCCGCCCAGGCGATGCCGAGCTCGCGCAGCTCGAAGCCGAGCGCCCGCGCCATCGCGATCGTCTCAGCGTCGAAGACCCAGCCGTCCAGGTGCGTGCGCTCGTAGGCCGCGTGCGCCGCGTCGGCGCGCCACAGCTTGAACCCGCAGAAGAGGTCGCGCGTCGGCTCGCCGAGCAGGCGCCGGCAGAGCCCGACGAAGGCGCGGCCCACGATCCGCCGCCGCAGCGGCTGGCGGCGACCGACGTCGGCGCCGGGCGCGAGACGCGAGCCGACGACGAGATCGACGTCGACGATCGCGTCGAGCATCCGCGGCAGCGACGCGAACGACCCGACGCAGTCGGCATCGCAGTGCAGGATCAGCTCGCCGCGCGCCTCGCGGACCCCGCGGCGCACCGAGAAGCCCTTCCCGCGGTTGGCGTCGTTGACGAGCAGGCGGACCCGTTCGTCGCCGAGCAGCGGCGCGATCTGCTCGCGCGTGGCGTCCGTGCTCGAGTTGTCGACGACCACGATCTCCCAGTCGTCCCGGAGCGCCTCGAGCCGCGAGCGCGCGTCGGCGAGCGCACCGGCGACGGCTGCCGCCTCGTTGTACACCGGGATGACGACCGAGAGCCGGGGGCGGGGCACGGGCGAGGAGTCTAGGGACGCGGCCGTCTACGCTCCCGCCGTGTCCACGCCTCCCCTCTGCGGCATCTGCTCGGGTGAGCTCGTGCTCCGCCACCGCGGCGCGGGCGGCCCCCCGACCGCCGCCGACCTCTCCCCCACCTGCCACGCGCCCGGCGCACACGCGGACCTCTACGCGTGCCGCCGCTGCGGGACCGTCCAGCAGCCGGCGCTGCCCGCCGGAGCGCCGCTCGTCGACCTCTACCGCGACATGCGCGACGACGCCTACCTCGCCGAGGAGGCGGGCCGGCGCGCGACGGCCGGTCGGCTGCTCGATCTGCTCGAGCGCCACGCGCCGGGCGGCGGACGGCTGCTCGAGGTCGGCTGCGGCCACGGCCTGCTGCTCGACGAGGCGCGGCGGCGCGGCTGGCGGGTGGAGGGGATCGAGCCCTCGGCCTCGGCGCGGGCCCACGCGCGCGACGCGCTCGGGCTCGACGTCGCCGACGCCACGCTCGACGGCCTCGCCGCGGGCGAGCGGTTCGACGCGGTGGTGCTCGCCGACGTGCTCGAGCACCTCGACGATCCGGTCGGCGCCGTACAGGCGTGCCGGGAGCTGCTGGCGCCCGGCGGCGCGCTGCTCGTCGTCACGCCCGACCCCTCCTCGCGCACCGCGCGGCTGGCCGGGTCGCGCTGGTGGGGGTACCTGCCCGCCCACACCTTCCTGCTCCCGCGGGCGACGCTCGTGCGAACGGTCTCTGACGCGGGCTTCGAGGTGCTCGCCGACGAGGGGTACCGCCGGACCTTCACGCTCGGCTACTGGCTGAGCGGGCTGCTCGGGCGCAGCCGCCGGCTCGAGGGCCTGATCGCCCGCCACCACGGCTCGCGCGCGCTCCGGCGGCCCGTGACGTTCTCGCTCGGCGACGAGCGGGTCGTGCTCGCGCGCCGTGCCGAATTGCCGGCGTCGGCGGTCGGAGCCGCGGCGGTCGCGACGTCCGGCGCCGCGCCCTGAGCACCGCGGCCGGCTCCGACGCCCGGCGGGTCGCG
The DNA here is from genome assembly GCA_963828075.1 of uncultured Solirubrobacterales bacterium. Lineage (GTDB taxonomy): Bacteria > Actinomycetota > Thermoleophilia > Solirubrobacterales > Solirubrobacteraceae > JACCYI01. The sequence continues at coordinate 330,451 of CAWHDH010000007.1, forward strand.
GGCAGCGCGGCGGCGGGCATCGCCGGCAAGGCGGCGGTCCTCGCCCTCGGTCTCGTCTCGATCGCGGTCACGACGCGCTACCTGGGTGCCGACGGCTACGGCCGCTTCGCCCTCGCCCTTTCGTTCGTGCAGCTGTTCGGGGTGCTGGCCGACGCGGGGTTGACGACGATCGTCGTGCGCGAGCTCGCGCAGCGCCCCGAGCGCGCGCCGGTCCTCCTCGGCTCCGCGCTCGTCCTGCGCTCCGGGCTGTCGCTGGCCGCGGTCGCCGCGGCGGTCGTCGCGTCGCTGGCGCTTCCCTACCCGCCGGATGTGCGCGTCGCCGTGGCGATCGCCGGGATCCCGCTCGCCTTCGGCCTGCTCAACAGCGCGTTCGTCGCGGTGCTCCAGGCGGGCCTGCAGGCGGGTCGCGCCGCGGTCGGCGACGTCGCCGGGCGGGCCGCCTCGCTCGCCGCCGTCGCGCTGGTCGCCGCCCTGGACCTCGGCTTCCACGCCGTCGTCGCCACCGCGGGCGTCGGTGCCGCCGTCACGCTCCTGGTGACCGCTCGGCTCGCGCGCCGCGCGCTTCCCGCGCGTCCGGTCGCCGACCGGGGCGAGGTCCGCGGGCTGCTGCTCGCCGCGCTGCCGCTCGGGGCGGCGCTCGCACTCAACGAGGCCTACGGCCGCGCCGACGCGCTGATCATCTCGCTGACCCGGCCGTTCGATGAACTCGGCCTGTACGCGCTCGGCTGGCGGGTGCTCGAGCTCTCGGCGACGCTGCCCGCCGTCCTGCTGTTCGCGCTCTTCCCGCTGATCGCGCGTTTCGTCGCCCAGGGCGAGACGGAGCGGCTGCGCACCACCCTGCAGGTGGGCGTCGACGTGCTCGCCCTCGCCGGCCTCGCGCTCGCGGTGGGTGGGGGGCTGGTCGCGGACGCGCTCGCGCGGGCGCTCGGCGGCGACGGGTTCGCCGGGGCCGCCGAGCCGATGCGCGTGCTGCTCGTCGCCGCCGCGCTGGGCTTCGTCAACGGCCTGTACGGCCACGCGCTGATCGCCCGCGCGCGCCAGCTCTCGACGCTGTGGCTCAATGCCGGGATCCTCGCGATCAACGTCGGGCTCAACGTTCTGCTCGTGCCGAAGTACGGGATCATGGCCGCCGCCTGGAGCGCCGTCGCCTGCGAGATCGCGATTCTCGCCGCCTCGTCGTGGCTGATGGTCCGGCACCTGGCGTTCCGCCCGTCTGTGGCAGCGCTCGGCCCTGGATTGATCGCCGCGGCTGCGATGGCGGCCGCGCTCTGGCCGCTGCGCGACGGCCCGCTCTGGCTCTCGGTGCCGGCGGGCGCTCTGGTCTACGTCGCGGTGCTCGCGCCGCTCGGCGGGGTTGCGCGGCTGCGGGCGTTGCGGTCGGCGTGATGCTCGTCGCGTTGTGAACGTCAACCCCCGCATCGAGGGGAAGCTCATGCGGGGTGGTGCCAAGTGTGTGACGTGGGTGGGTGGGCGGGGCGGGGGCGGGAGGGATGCGGCTCAACCCGACAATGGAGCACGTTCCCCAGAGGAATGTCGGAATGAACCGCCAGGAGCGGCACGATCCGACAATGGATCCGCGGGACCCGCCGATTGTCGGGTTGAGCCCGTGCTCGCGCGCCTCGCGGCCCGCCGGCGCGGCGTGCTCTCCCGTACCCAGCCTCTCAATGCCGGGGTTCTCGCGGCCCCATCAGCCACCCGCTGACGACCGAACGCCGCGCCCCGTCCGCCGCGCTCACGTAGCCTCCGCGCGGTGCCGCGCCGCGTCCTGGTCGTTTCCGCCGAGCCGGCCGGCGAGCGGATGGCCGGCCCGGCGATCCGCGCCGTCGAGCTGGCGCGCGCCCTCGCGCGCGGGGGCTGCGCCGTCACGCTCGCGGCGCCCGGAGACGCGCCGGTCGACGGCGTCGCCCGGCTCGCGGCCGGCCTCGAGGACTACGACGCGCTGCTCGGCGCCGCCGCGCGCCATGACGTCGTCGTCGCCCAGCTGCTGCCGCCGCGGCTGCTGACCAAGGTCGCCCGGCTCGGCGTCCGGCTCGCGGTCGACCTCTACAACCCGACGGTCGTCGAGGTGCTCGAGGGCACGCGGGCCAAGCCGCCGCGCGCCCGGGCCCGGCTGCGGGCGATCGTCGCCGACGCCGCCGCCGCCCACCTCGCGGCGGCCGACTTCGTCGCGTGCGCCTCCGAGCGCCAGCGCGACCTCTGGCTCGGCGGCATGGCCCTGCGCGGGCAGCTCGACCCGGAGGCGGCGCTGCCCATCGCGGTCGTGCCGTTCGGCGTCCCGGGCGAGCCGCCCGGCCCACCCGCCGGGGTGCGCGAGCGCCTCGGGCTCGACCCCGCCGCCCGGCTGCTCGTGTGGGGCGGCGGGATCTGGGACTGGCTCGACGCGCCGACCGCGATCCGGGCGATGGCCCATCTCCCCGACGACGTCCACCTCGTGTTCCTCGGCGTCGACCGCCCCGCGATGGCCGCGCGCGACGTCCACCGCGCCGGCGAGGCGGCGCGTGCGGTCGCCGCCGGGCTCGGGCCGGCGGGCCGGCGTGTCCACTTCAACGATGGCTGGGTGCCGTACGCCGAGCGCGGGGGCTGGCTGCGCGACGCCGACGCCGGGGTCTCGGCGCACCCCGACCATCTCGAGACGCGGTTCGCCTTCCGCACCAGGATCCTCGACTACCTGTGGGCGGGGCTGCCGGTGGTCACCACCCGCGGCGACGAGCTCGGCGACCGCGTCGGCCGCGAGGGCCTCGGCGCGGCGGTGGCGGCCGGCGACGCGGAGGCGTTCGCCGCCGGCGTCCGCGCCGTGCTCGCGGACCCCGAGCCGATCCGCGCGCGCGTCCACGCCGCGGCCGCCGGCCTCACCTGGGATCGCGCGGCCGCCCCGCTGCTCGCCTTCTGCCTCGACGGCCGGCGGCGGCCGCCGGCGGCCGCCCGCGACCGCGCACTGCGCCGCGCGACCGCCGCCCAGTACCCGCGGATCGCCGCCGAGGCCCTCGCCACGGACGGGCCGGCGTTCCTCGCACGCAAGCTCGGCCGCAACCTGGCGCGGGCGGTGCGCCGGAGCTGACCGTCCGCAATCCGGCGCGCGCGGCACGCGGGACCTGACTCGTTCTACGGTTCGCGGGCCGTGAGCGCCCTCGCCACCCCCTCCGCCCCCGACCGATCCGACGCGTCCGCGCCGCGCCGCCGGCCGCTCGGGCTCGACCGCCTCGAGCTGGCGGCGCTCGCGGCCCTCACCGGGCTCTCCTTCGTCGTGCTCGCCGCCCTGGCGTCGAAGGGGCGGCCGCTGTCCGGCGCCGACGGCCTGCTCGCCGCCGACCAGCTCCAGTACTTCGCGTGGATCCGCGAGGCCGCGCACCACGGGCTGATCGGCAACCGCTTCGACCTCGCGCCGGGGATCGAGGAGCTTCGCGCACCCCGGCTTCGGCATCTCCGGCGCCCTGCACGCGCTCGGGCTCTCGGTCCCGCTCAGCTACCTGGTCTGGAAGCCGGTCGCGATCGGGCTGACCTTCGTCGCCGCACGCCGCTACATCCATCGGCTGATCGCCGCCGAGCATCCCGCGCCGCCGCCGCGTCGCGCTCGTGCTCGTGCTGTTCGCGGTCATGCCGGCCTCGTGGATCGTCGCCTGGACGGACTGGGGCGGCAACCCCCGCCAGTACACGTTCGACTTCATCTCGGGCGAGATGTGGTCGGGCCAGTACCTGTGGGGCTACCTGATGACGGGGATCGCGGTGTTCCTGATGCCGCTCGCCCTGCTCGCGTACGAGCGCGGCCGCCTGGGCTGGGCGGCGGGCGCCGCGCTGCTCGTGTGCTGGCTGCAGCCGTGGCAGGGCGCGACGCTGGCGATCGTCGTCGTCGCCGTCGAGCTGTGGCGCCGCGCCCCGCTGCGCCGCCCGGCCTTGATCTGCGCCGCCGTGGGGATCCCGGCGGCGTACTACTTCGCGCTGAGCCGCTTCGACCCGGCGTGGGAGCTCGCCGGGCGCTCCAACGCCGCCGGCGCGATGCCCGAGTGGGCGTGGCCGTGGTGGGCGATCGCGCTCACCCTCGCGCCGCTCGCGCTGCCCGCTGCGCTCGCCTACCGCACCCCGGCGAAGGACTGGCAGGAGCAGGCGATCCGGATCTGGCCGTTCGCCGCGCTCGCCGTCTACCTCCTGCCGGTCGGGACGTTCCCCTACCACGCGTTCCAGGGACTGGCGATCCCGCTCTCGATCCTCGCCGTGCAGGGCGTGGCCACGGTCTGGCGCCGTCCGGCCCCGCTCGCCGTCGCCGCCGTGGTCTTCCTCATGACGGTCCCGGGGATCGCCCACAAGCTCGAGGTCTCCCTCCACTCGATCCGCAGCGCGGGCGACCCGTTCTGGGTGTTCGACGACGAGGTGCGGGCGCTCAAGGCGATCGAGGCCGACCCGCGGCCGGGCGGCGTGCTCGGCGCCGTCTACGCCGGCTACATGCTCCCGTCCCGCACCGGGCGCGAGACCTGGATCGGCGCGCTCAGCTGGACCCCGGACTGGCGGGCGCGCCAGCGCCTCGCCGACGGCGTCATCGAAGGCAAGCTCCGCGGCGCCGCCGCGCGCCACGTCGTGCGTCGCACCCACGCCCGCTTCGTCTTCGTCGACTGCCGGCCCGGCCTCGCCGACCTCGAGCCCGACCTGCGGCCCATGCTCGAGCGCGCGCTGCGCTTCGGGTGCGCCACGGTCTACGTGGTGCGCGAGCGGCCCGACATGGCCCGCGCGGCGGGCCGGCCGGACGAGTAACCGCCCACGCAGAAGCGGCCGGGCGCCGCTTGGGCTCCCGGCCGCTAAAGGCCACTCATGTTGATGTCGCTCCCTAGGCCGCTTCGCGAAGAGCGAGCAGCTCGGGGCGCTGCGAGAGCCGCTTGAGGGCGCGCTCCTCAATCTGGCGGGCGCGCTCCGTGGAGACGCCCAGGCGCTTGCCGGCCTGCGACAGGGTCTGCGGCTCCGTGTCGCCTTAGCCGAAGCCCATGTCGATGACGTTGCGCTCGGGCTCCGGCAGCTCGGCGATCGCCGTCTGCAGGGCCTGGAGACGAACACCTCCTGGACCTCCTCGTCGACCGACGGGCTCTGGACCGCGAGCAGGTCGCCCAGCGACGTGTCGCCGTCCTCGCCCACCGGCTTGTCGAGCGAAGCAATCGCGCGCTCGGCCTTGCGGATCTCGATGACCTCCTCGAGCGGCAGCTCGGCGGCGGCGGCAGGAGCGCTTCGGCACGGACTGCCGCGACGAAACCGCCGGCAAAGAAAGCTGCCGGCAGAGCCGTAGGAAAGGCGGGCGCCGCCGCACCGCCGTGGCAAAGGCTGGTCGCAAGGCGAAGCAGGTGCCGGTGCGCCGCGTACCCACAAAGAAGAAGTCAGTCACGGAAGTTAAGAAACGCGCCCGCTAACACTTCGGCTATACGCAACGATGCTGGGCAACCTGTCTGAAACATGCGTGCGCGGTCGCGAGGCTGGACTAAGGATGCCGCTGCGGGCCGGCCCCAGCAGGGGGGGCATTAGCCGGAACAGGGCTCCTAGTCGCCCTGAAGCTCTTTCACGTTGACCTGCGAGTCATATCTGTGCAGGTCAGCGCGCATCTGACTCGGCTGTGGAGTGTTGGTCAGTCGAGCCGGGGCGTGGCGCCACTCGCGGCAACACGACGGTAAATGTCGATCCCCGGTTGGGTCCCTCGCTGGTGGCGGTCACCGTGCCGCCATGCAACTCAACCAGCCGCTTGGCCAAGCGCCAAACCCAACCCCAGGCCGGAAAACCGTTGCTCGGGCGAAGTGTCCGCGCGCCAGAAGCGGTCGAAAACAAACGGCAACATGTCGCTCGCGATTCCCGTGCCGGTGTCGGTGACCGAGATCTCGCAGTCCGATCCTTCAGAGCGCAGCGTGACGAGCGCGATCCCCCGCGCGGAGTGAATTTGATGGCGTTGCTCACCAGGTGCCAGACGACCTGTTGCAGCCGATGCGGGTCGCCGAACACCAGGCAGTCGGGCTTGGAGAATTCCTTGCGCAACTGCACACCCTTGGCCTTGGCCACGGGCTGCAGGATGTCGAGCGCCGCCTCGACAATCTCGCAGATGTCGGTTTCTTCAGGATCGACGCGGATCTTGCCGCTGGTGACGGCGCTCAGATCGAGCAGGTCATCCACCAGATGGGCGAGGTGGCGTGCATTGCGGGAAATGGTCTGCCCGGCGGATTGAGTCTCGGTGGCATCCAGCCGTCCCAGCTCCATGAGCCGTGACCAGCCCAGGATGGAATTGAGCGGCGGCCGCAGCTCGTGTCCCAGCGCCTCGATGAACTCGTCCTTCAGCCGGCCCGCGCGCTCCGCCTCGAGGCGCGCGGCGCGCTCGAATTCGAGCAGGGCCTGCAGCTCATCGGGGACTCTTTCATGTGAGACCGGCACCGGTCACGATTCAGTACTTTCCGACGCACTTTACCATCGATTAGTTCAAAGCGCGGCCAGCATCCGATCGCCGACAACCTCGCGCCGCCAGCCCCGCAGCACTCCGACGTCGCGCCGCCCGTCGGCCAGCAGCTCCAGATCGCGCCGCGTCGCCAACACCTCCGGGCTCAGCCCGAGATCGGCCGCGAGCGTCTGATTGAGCGTGCCGAGCTTCTTCACCAGCGCGGTCTTGGCAGGATCGGGCCGCGCGCGCGCGCTGATCGGCGGCGGCGGCTCCGGCACTCCGGCGGCGCGGATGCAGTCGAGAATTTCGGCGCCGCAATGCTTCAGCACACCGGCAGGGAATTCCGGAATGGCGGCGATGGCCTCCAGCGAGCGCGGCACCTGCATGACAATATCACGAAGCGCCGCATCATCGAGGATCCAGCCCCGCGGCCGATTGCGCTCGATGGCGCGCCGCTCGCGCCATGCAGCAAGCAATTGCGCGAGCCGCTCGCGCGCCGGATCCAGCGACGCGCAAGCCTTTCACGCGCAGCCAGGCCTCGTCCGGATCGGTCGCAAACTGCGCGCGTCCTCGAGCTCGAGCAGCTCCTCGGCGAGCCACGCCGAGCCGTCCGCTACGCTCGAGCTGCTCCTCGAGCTGGGCCTTCAGCGGCAGCAGATAGCGCACGTCATCCAGTGCGTATTCGATCTGCTCCGGCGACAGCGGTCGCCGCGACCAATCCGTACGCGTGTGTGATTTCGGAAGCTCTTTGCCGAGCAGGCGGCGTACCAGCTCGCCGTAACCGATCTGCGCGGGCAGCCCGGTGAGCGCGGCGGCAATCTGCGTATCGAACACGGGCCGCACGAGACCCGCTACGGGAAACAGCACTTCGACATCCTGCCGCGACGCATGCATGACTTTCAGTGATCGCGGCGCAGTCAGCATCCGCGCAAGGGGTGAAAGATCGGTGCAGCGCCAGCGGATCGACGCAGGCGGCGTCGCTGCGCGACGACAGTTGCACCAGGCACAGCTCCGCGCGATAGGTGCGCTCCCGCAGGAACTCCGTATCGAGGCCCACGCAGGTCGCACGATGCAGCTCGGCAGCGAGCTCGGCAGAGGGCGGCGGATGTCGTGACTATGGTTTGCAACGGTCAAAGGTCATAGGGCTCATGGGGCTGTACAATCCGCGCGGTGCAGATTATGCGAGATCAGACGCCGGTATACAAACTAATGAACGATCAAGACGGGTGAGCCGGCGATGACGGAGCTGCTCCGGCTGTTTACGCAGATCGCCCTGTTGCGCAAAGGTCCCCAGGACCTGCCGGCGTCGCCCGTGCTGCTCGCGCTGACGATCGTCGCCTTATTTCGTCGTCCAACTGGTTGTCGGTACAGTGTCTGCCGCCGATTGCGAGTCCGTGGCTCGGTAACTTGCTGTGGAGGTCGTGTTCACCTTCGGCTGGTACGCGTGCTGCTGTACGCCGTGAAGAAGCCGGAGCGCTTCCTCCAGACCACGACGGCGGTGTTCGGTTTTCAGACCGTGCTGTCTCCCCTGTTGATTGCGTGCGCTGCTGGCTGCAACGGCGCTTCGACGCAGGATTCCGTCTGGGGTCATCGCGGTGACGCTCATCAGCCTGGCGCTCCTCATCTGGGTCATCGCGGCCAACAGCCACATTGTCAAGGCGGCCCTCGAGTGGTCCATGGCCTCCGAGCGTCGTCCTCGTCATCCTGCAAACCTGGCCGGCGAGCTCCTGATGCTCGCGCTGTTCCACACTCCAATTGCGTAGCCACTCACGATGCACGTCCACATACTCGGAATCTGCGGCACTTTCATGGGCGGCATTGCCGCCATCGCCCGCGCGGCGGGCCACCGGGTGACCGGCTCCGACCACAATGTCTATCCGCCGATGAGCACGCAGCTCGAAGCGCTGGGCATCGAGATCGTGCAGGGGTTCGAGGCCGCGCAACTCGACCCGGCGCCCGACGTCGTGGTCGTCGGCAACGTCATGACGCGCGGCCAGCCCGTGATCGAGGCGTTGCTGGAGCGCGGCATTCCGTACGCTTCGGGCCCGGAGTGGCTGTCGCGCGAAGTGCTGAAGGACCGCTGGGTGCTGGCCGTGGCGGGCACGCACGGCAAGACGACGACCACATCGATGCTCGCCTGGATCCTCGAACATGCGGGGCTCGCGCCGGGGTTCCTGATCGGCGGCGTGCCCGCCAACTTCGATACCAGCGCCCGGCTGGGCAACGCGCCGTTCTTCGTCATCGAGGCGGACGAATACGACACCGCGTTCTTCGACAAGCGCGCGAAGTTCGTGCATTACCGCCCGCGCACCGCGATCCTCAACAACCTCGAGTACGATCACGCCGACATCTATCCGGATGTGCAGTCGATCCAGCGGCAGTTCCATCACCTGGTGCGCATCGTGCCCGGCAGCGGGCGCATCGTCTGGAACGCCTCCGACGCGCGCCTCGCAGAGACGCTCGCGATGGGTGCTGGACGCCGTGCGAAGGCTTCGCGCGTGCGATGCGCACGGCGCCGGAAGCGCTGTGGACTGCGCGTCCGACCGGTGGACGCGACGACTTACTCGCGGTTCGAGGTGCTCGAAAGCGGCAAGACCGCGCGGCACGGTGCGAGTGGTCGATGATCGGCGCGCACAACATGGAGAATGCGCTCGCGGCGATCGCCGCGGCGCGCCACGCCGGCGTGCCGGTCGCGCAGTCCATCGATGCGCTGGAGATCTTTCAAGGGCATCGCGCGGCGCATGCAGCTGCGCGGCGAAGTGAATGGCGTGCGCGTGTACGACGACTTCGCGCATCATCCGACCGCGATTGCGACGACCGTGGATGGACTGCGCCGGCGCGTCGGCAAGGCGCGCATCATCGCGGTGCTCGAAGCCGCGTTCGAACACCATGAAGCATGGGCGTGCATCAGCGACACCCTCGCGCCGTCGCTCGTCGGGGCGGACGAGGTGTGGCTGTTCGCGCCGCCGGATCTCGGCTGGGACGCGAGCCCGATCGTGGCTGCGCTCGGGGCGAAGGGCCACGCCAGTCGCGACATCGACGCGCTCGCCAGCGGAGCTCGCGCAGACCTGCCCGCCCGGCGATCACGTGCTGATCATGAGCAACGGCGGTTTCGGCGGCCTGCACGGCAAGCTGCTGGTCGCAGCTGGAGACAGACACTGAGCGCGCGAGAGATCCCGCTGTTTCCCCTCAACACGGTGCTGTTTCCCGGTGGGCCGCTGCCGCTGCGGATCTTCGAGACCCGGTACGTGGACATGGTCCGTTACTGCATGCGGGAGCAATCGCCGTTCGGGGTGGTGCTGATCCGGGCCGGCTCGGAAGTGGGCACGGCGCCGTGGGAGAAACGAGTGCTGTCGGGTACGACGGCGCGGCATAGTGGATTTCAACTCGCTGCCGGATGGCCTGCTCGGCATCACCTGCCAGGGCGAGCGGAAGTTCTCGGTCGTCGAAGCACTGGCAGCAGGAAGACGGCCTGCACTTGGCCGACGTCGAGTTTGCGGAGCCCGAAGAGCCCGTGGACCTGCCCGTCGAGTACGATCACCTGGGTGAGCTGCTACGCAAGGTGTTGCCGGAGTTGGGTGAGCTGTATGCCCATGTGCCAAATCTTCACGAATGCCTCGTGGGTGGGCTGCCGGCTGGCCGAAATCCTGCCGATCGCCTTGTCCGAGAAGCAATATTGCCTCGAGCTCGATGACCCGTTGCCGCCTGGCGCGTTCTGAGCCCGTTGATCCGCAAGGCGGAAGACTGAGTCCAGTCGAGCGCCGCGACTTCTTGAGCTGACGGCGGGATCGCTGGCGCGTACCCGGGGCACTGGCGGCATCAATGGAGGCGCTTCCGGCGGTGCCCAGCGCTTGGCCGCGACCACGGCGGTAAGGTCGGGAGCGCCGGGTGCATCAGGCCACTGGGCTGACGCATCATCGTGAATGCACTCGGCGGCTTGGAGGATCCCAATCCCAATCCGTCCGACGAGCGAGGGATTCGCGACGCACAAACGTCTGGGCTGACTGCCAGTAATGTGACGCTCGGTTATGTGTTCGGCGAGGGCGAACCGTTTGAGAAGTACCGTCCGCGACATCGCGAAAACTGACGCGCGAATCCGCGCGGATCCGAGCAACCTGCTCGAAGGTCTATACCGCCGCAGACATCCTGCGTGGCCAGAACGAAGCAAAATCGGCCTGATCTATGGCTTTCAGAACGCTGCCATGTTGGGCAATGACGCCTCGCGCGGCGAGATCTTCGCCGGGCCTGGGCGCCCGCGTCATACAATTGACTTACAACGGGCCCAACGCGCTCGGCGATGGACTCCATGGCTCCCGGGAATCGCGGCTCGACGCCCTTCGGCCACGAAGTCGTCGACCAATTGAATGCCAATCAGGTCATGGTCGATCTCTCCCACAGTGGCCGGCAAATCTGCCTGGATGCCGCAAAGCGCAGTTCCAAGCAGCCGATCTCTGTCAATCACACAGGCTGCCGCGCCCTGGTGAACGTCCCGCGCAACAAGACAGACGAGGAGCTGCGGCTCGTCGCCTCGAAGGGCGGATTTGTCGGGATCTATTTCATGCCCTTTCTCAATAAGACCAGCCACGCGACTGGCGGACGATGTCGTGGCGCACATCGACCATGCCGTGAATGTCTGCGGCGAGGATGCCGTTGGGATTGGCACTGACGGAACGGTGACCGCCATCGACGATCTGAAGGCGATACATGGCCGTCATGGCGCAGGAGCATGACGGAACGCGTCAAAGCGGGCATCAGCGCTCCCGGGAAGGACCTGACACCGTGCCGTTCGTTGTCAACCTGCGGGGCGTCAACCAGTTCTACGAGCTAGCGGATCGCCTGCAGGGAAGGGCTACTCCACCGAGCGCGTGGAAAAATTCTCGGGCCGAATTTTGTCCGCTATGCCCGCGATGTCTGGGCGGATAAATCGGACGAGGAAGTATCCCATCAGCCACCGTCCAGGCAAACACCAGCCAACCGATAAACCCGTCGAACTGACTCAGCAGGAAGCTCAGGGGTTGGTCGCGCACCGGATTGGTCAGCTCGCGAGCGATCAGCATCACCCATACCCAGCCGGCGTGTAGCCCGAGCAGGCCGCGATGTTGCCCCGCCTCGCACGAATCATAGCGAGAGTCATCCCGACTGCGAACAGACAAAAGTACGCATCTGCCATCGTCCAGCGGCCGCGAAAACCAGCCGGCGTACCGGCCAGCAGGTCGAGTCCGCTGTGAGGTCACCTGGTCCGGTGCGATATGTAGCTCGCCAGGAAGTGCACGGCCGCGTAAATGAGGAGGTCAGGAGGATGGCCCATTTCGTCCCGGATTCGCGCGCGATGGCCGCAGAACATGACACCGCGCAGCATCGTCTCCTCGATGAGACCGACAGCGATGCCACTCAGGAGGCGATTGAACACGATCTTCGCCAGCTTGCCACCCGTGGCGCTGGAGCGTGCGTCCAGTCCAACAGCCCAGCGCGGTCATGATCCCACGATGGCGACCATGCCGATCACCCCGAGGGCCGAGCGGCGGTCAACATCTCCCGAATGAAGAGGGACGCGGCAGCCCGTAGCCGATGCTCCGCTTGTCGGAGAGTCCCAGCGCGGCGTGCAACCAGGACGAAGCCGACGACGAGCGCCAGCATGCCGATGCGCTCACCGATGCGATGAAACGGCAAATCGAAGTGGGGATGCAAGAGCAGCCACGCCGGGTAGGTGAAAACGGCGACTCGAGGCCAGCGCCGCCAACATCAGGCCGAAGAACAGGAGAAACGCGCGCATCAGCAAGGCCTCCTGAGAGACGAATTAGACCGCAAAGCCGGAGGCTGTTGGGGTGTCGCCGCGTTGTCGACTACAGACAATGGCATTGCGGTCAATAACCATGGAAGGTTGGGTCATGCAAGAACAACGGGCACGTAAAGATTCTTCAGGCTCTCGTACAGGGAGTGGATCCAACGACGGGCGCGGAGCTGGAGGCGGAACGGTGCTGCAGCGGGCGGATGTGCTTCGCGCGTTGCTGGCCGGCGTCACCGCTCTGGAGCAGCTTTCGGCACGGGCGCAGAGGCGGGCGCAATTACCGGAAAATGTTGGCTTGCCGTGGACTGCCGATGAGGAGCGCGCGCTGGTTTCGGGTTCCAGAGCGGGCGATCCGCTGGCGGATATTGCGTCGAAACACGGACGGACCCTGCGAGCTATCGAGGCTCGCCTCGAGAGGCTCGGGCTGATTACCGCCGAGCAGCGGACGACCAACAACAGCTTCACGGGATCCCCAGCATCGCGCGCCACCGATCCGCAACCGCCGTGAGTCGGAAGCGCGGATCGGGAGCGGCGCTCGGGCGGCGTCCCGCGCGCCAGGCGCGGATACGCTCGATGTAGGCGTCAAACAGTCCAAAGCTGTCGGCGACTCGCGCAGGTCCGCTGCGCCAGCCGGCGAGAAGTCTGGAATGTTGCTTCGTACGCCCGCTGGCCAAATGTCACGGGAAGTACCTGCTGCGGGTCGCCGACGATTTCGGCGGCCGCGCCGCATCGCATGTGAGTATCGGCGTCCCCACGGCCTTGGATTCGGCGAACACCAGGCCGAAGGTTTCGGGCAGTACGAAGTTGGAAAAGAAGTGCACAGGGCGGTGCGGACCTCCTTGTGGATGCGCTCCTGCGGCTGCGGGCCGAGATATTCGACACCCTCGATGGTCGATGACCTGCGAAATTTGTAACCCGGGTTACCGACCTGCAGCCGAAGGTCAGGCATTCTCCGGCGCAAGGCGCGAAAGGCGTCGAGGCTGAACGCCAGGCCCTTGTTCGGCGAGAGAAAAAGACCAGCTTGCGCTCATCGAACGCCGAGCCGTCCGGCACGAGATCGTCGGCGACGGGGTTGTAAATCGTTACGGCCCGCACGACGTCGGCCACTCCGAATTCGGCGGACGGTAGCTTCGACACCGCCGACGCTTGAGTATCCGAAACGCAAATCGATGGTGACGTTGCGTTCGCGCAGGTGCTGCGCCGTGGAGGCGAGCCGGCGGCCCGCGTTTCGAGCCGGGATTCAGTTGATCGTGGACCCATAGGTACGTCTTTGCGTCGGGGTAAAGCTCCCGCACCTTCGGAAGCGCGCGGGAGTCGCGATTCAGGATCACGTGTTCGATCCCGCAATCTTGCCCGGCGGCAGGTAGGAGCCGTAAGCCTCGGTACGGTTGTGCTGCATGACGAACGCACCGAGCGCGTCCGCGACGCGCGTGACGCTGGCTTCGGTTCCGCCGGTGGCCTGCTGCCGGAGCGTACGAGTGTCGTACGGCCGCTGGCAGGATGGGTCGAAGAACAACACGGAGCTCATTAACGAGATATTTACATATGACCAATGAAGCTGTACCGCCTGCATCATCACGTACAACGAGGCGGACCGGATCGAGGCCTGCCTGCAGTCGGTGGGCTTCTGCGACGAGATCGTCGTCGTTGACTCCCATTCCACTGATCGACCCGCGCCATTGCCGCAGCCCTGGGCGCCCGCGTCATCGAGCGCGACTGGCCAGGATATCGGTCGCAGAAGCAATTTGCGATTGAGAGTGCCGGCACGACTGGGTCCTGTGCCTGGATGCGGATGAGCGCGTGACCGGGGAGTTGCGCCAGGAGATCGAGGCCTGCGGGCGCGGGACTTTCGCGGATTTCGCCGGCTGGTCAGTGCCGCGGATTACGGATTATTTCGGCCGCTTTCTTCGGCATGGTAATGCGTATCCCGACCGGCTGATCCGGCTATTCGATCGCCGGCGCGGGGGCTGGAAAGGCCAGGAAATCCACGAGAACACGCGCGTAACGGACGTGTTGGGCGGTTCGCGGGCACCTCGAGCATTTTTCTTATCGGAGCCTGACGGACCATCACAAGCGGATGGCGCGCTACGCTGATCATGGCGCGTTCGCTTTATGCGCGGGGAGGCGCTGTGGACTCGTCAAGGTGCTGATGAATCCGCTCTGGCGGTTCTTTCGCGGTTACGTGCTTCGTCTGGGGTTCCTCGACGGTTGGCGCGGGCTCGTTTTCGCCCTCGTCGAGGCCAATTACGTCCGCCGCAAATATTGGGTTTCTTCATGTTGTCAAAGGACTGCTCCCGTGAGAATCAGACCCACTTGCGCGCGGCCAGTGCCGCGCAATCAATTAATTGATGGATTCGGCTTTGTAACCGTCGCGGCGCATCAGCTCGAGCAACCCACCGTCACCGACCAGATGCAGCGCGCCGACAACGACGAATAATCCTGATTGCCGTGCAAGAGCTTCTCGATCTGCGGGACCCAGCGCTTGTTTCGCTCTGTGACGAGCACCCGGTACAGGTTGGATCA
>CAWHDH010000008.1:0-4425 GCA_963828075.1 uncultured Solirubrobacterales bacterium
GCGGCCCGCCTCGCAACCGGTCACTACGCGCGCATCGCGCGGGACGAGCATGGCCCTCTGGTTCGGGCCGCCGCCGATCCCGCCAAGGATCAGAGCTACATGCTCGCGAAGCTCGACCCCGCGCTGCTCGACCGGCTCAGCTTCCCGCTCGGCGGGCTCACCAAGGACGCCGTCCGCCAGCTCGCGCGCGACGCCGGGCTGCCGGTGGCCGACAAGCGCGAGAGCCAGGACCTCTGCTTCGTCGCCGGCCTCGGCGGCCGCGCGTTCCTTCAGCGCCACGGCGGCCCGCGCCTGCGCGCGCCCGGCGACATCGTGGACCGGAAGGGCCGCGTGCTGGGTCGCCACGAGGGCCACCACAACTACACCGTCGGCCAGCGCCGCGGCCTCGGCCTCGCCACCCCCGAGCCGGTTTACGTCTTGGAGAAGGATGCAACGAGCAACCGCGTGGTGGTCGGACCCAAGCGAGAACTCGCCACGCGGGCGGTGATCCTCGAGAAAAGCCACCCTTCACCGCCCCGCGTCCGAGGTCGACAGGTACGGCTGCGCTACCACGCCGCTCCATCGCCTGCCGCGCATTCGAACGCGACGGACAGGTGTTGCTCGAGCTGGACAGCGAGGCGCACGCCGTGGCCCCAGGGCAGCTCGCGTGCCTAATGCGTCAGGATCGTGTGGTCGGAGAGGGAACCATCGGAGAGCCCAGGTGAACGAGCTGCACGAACGCATCGATCTCGAGGCGCCGCTGTCCGGCGATTATCAGGCGGTCGTGCGGCTGATCATCGGCGGCATCGCCGAGCGCGTGGACTTCGCCTTCGAGGAGATCGACGACCTCCAGCTGGCCGTCGAGCGCCTGCTGGCCGAGGCGGGACAGGTGGGGAGCGTTCAGCTTTCGTTCGAGGTGGGCGAGGAGCATCCGGACACGGGTCGGGCCGCTCTCCGAGGCAGCCGTCGCGGAGGCCCTGCGCGACGGTGACGCGCCGCCCGGACACCTCACGCTGCGCAGGATTCTCCAAACGGTTGTGGACTCGTTCGGGGTGGAGGACCTTGGTGATGGCGCCATCGTCGTCCGGCTCGAGAAGCTCAAGGGCCTTCCGTGACGACGCCCCAGCGTCGTTCCTCGGCTTCGTCGGAGAAGGCGCGCTCGGAAGATCGTGCGCTCCTGCGCCGCTACCACGAGGCGGGTGACACCACCGCTCGCGAGGAGCTGATCGAGCGCCACCTGCCGCTCGTTCGCTCGCTGGCGCGCCGCTACGCCGGCCGCGGCGAGGCGCTCGAGGACATCGAGCAGGTCGGCGCCATCGGACTCATCAAGGCGATCGACCGCTTCGAACTCGAGCGCGAGGTCTCGCTCGCCACCTACGCCACGCCGAACGTCGTCGGCGAGATCAAGCGCCACTTCCGCGACAAGGGCTGGGCCATCCGGGTCCCGCGAGCGCTGCAGGAGCTGAACGCATCGATGTCGGGCTCCATCGAGCGCCTCACGGGCCGCCTCGGCCGCTCGCCGAGCATCGCCGAGATCGCGGAGGAGCTGAAGACCACACCGGAGGAGGTGCTGGAGGCCATGGAAGTGGGCTCGGCCTACTCCACCGTCTCGCTCTCCACAGGCCCCGGCGGCGACGAGGAGCTCGACCCGCTCGAGACGATCGGCGGCGAGGACGAGGAGTTCGAGCGCTCCGAGGACCGCGCCGCGCTCGAGCCCGCGCTCGACAGGCTGCCGCCGCGCGAGCGCGAGATTCTGCGCATGCGTTTCGAGGAGGGACTGCCGCAGACGCAGATCGCCCAGCGCGTCGGCCTCTCGCAGATGCACGTGTCGCGCCTGATCCGCAAGTCGCTCACGGTCATGCGCGAAGAGCTGCTGCGAATGCCGCCCGGCGCCGCTTGAACCGCGTTAAGCGCACATTTTCGTTCCGGGGAACGGGACCGAAAGCCTCGAACCAACGAGTATCTTGCCGCGCGGTGGGCACTTCTGCCTGCCGAAACAAACGCTGGAGGGATTGAATGGGGAAGCTCGGTAGACGTGCGCTGGTTGTGCTCGTCGCCTGCCTGTCCTTGTTCGTCATCGCCGCATGTGGCGACGACGACGACAATGGAAGCAGTGGCAGTAGCGGCTCGTCCGGAGAGGCGAAGAAGGGCGGATCGATCACGATCTCGCAGACTTCGCAGCCGGACTACATGGACCCGGCGCTCACGTACACCGTCAACGGCATCGAGCCGCTGTGGCTCGTCTACACGCCGCTGATCACTTACGCGCGCGAGGAGGGGCAGGCTGGAGCGAAGCTGATTCCAGGCTTGGCCGAGGCCCTGCCGGAGATTTCAGAGGACGGCCTGACCTACACGCTCAAGCTGCGCGAAGGCCTCAAGTACTCGGACGGGTCGCCCGTCAAGGCTTCGGACTTTGAGCACGCCATCAAGCGCGTCCTCAACCTGGAGTCGGGTGGTAGCGCGTTCTACCTCGTCATCGAGGGCGCGCAGGAGTACCTTGACGCCGGCAAGGCCGAGGGCGACATCACGGGGATCACGACGGACGACGCGACCGGCGACATCACGGTCAAGTTGACCTCGCCGGACTGCTCGTTCACGCACGTGCTCGCCATGTGGTTCGCCGGCCTGGTGCCGAGCGATACGCCGTTCAAGAACATGACGAAGGACCCGCCCCCGGGCGTCGGTCCGTACATGGTCACCGAGTCGGTGCCCAACCGTCAGTTCGTGCTCGAGCGCAACGCGGAGTACGACAAGAACCCGATCGAGGGCATCCCCGCGGGCAACATCGACACGATCACGACCAAGATCATCAAGTCGGCACAGCGCCAGGCTCAGGACGTGATTTCGGGCAAGCTCGACTACATGCAGGACCCGCCGCCGGCCGACATCAAGCCGGAGGTCAAGGCGAAGTACTCGGACCGCTATGAGGAGATCACGGCGGCCTCGACGTACTACATGTTCATGAACACGCAGGTGGCGCCGTTCGACGACCCGAAGGTCCGTGAGGCCGTGAACTGGGGCGTCGACAAGCCCGGTCTCGCGCGCCTGTTCGCGGGCGAGGTCGCACCTGGATGTTCGTTCCTGCCGCCGGGCGTTCCCGGATTTGACGAGGCACTCGACGTCGATGACTGCCCGTGGGGCAACCCGAACGAGCCGCCGGACCTCGAGAAGGCACGTGCCCTCATCAAGGAAGCCGGCGTGGACGGCACGGACGTGACCGTCTACGGCAACAACGATGACCCGACCGACAAGGTCACCGAGGCTTACGCGGACATGCTCAACAAGATGGGCTTCAACGCCAAGCCGAAGATCCTTGACGGCGGTGTCTACTTCCAGACCATTGGTAACCAGAAGACGAAGGCTCAGACCGGCTTCGCCAACTGGTTCCAGGACTTCCCGCACCCGAAGAACTTCATGTTCCTCGTGGACGGCAAGTCGATTCAGCCGACCAACAACCAGAACTTCGGGAACGTTGATGACCCGGAGATCACCAAGGGGATCGCGGACCTGAACAAGGTCGCGGACCTCACGGAGGCTGAGGAGGACTGGAAGGACCTGAACAACAAGCTGGTCGAGCGGGCCTGGATCGTCCCGTACGGCCACAGGAAGCTGGCGACGTTCGTCTCGGAGCGCATGGACTTCGAGAACTGCACCCGCTTCCACCCGGTGTACTTCAACGACTACTCGAGTTTCTGCCTCAAGTAGGACGTTGACCGCTTCCCACAGGGAGGGCGCTTGGGCGCCCTCCCTGTGGGTAGTGTTTTCCGAGGGAGCTGAGGGAACGAATTGGCCACGGAGCCGGCAACCGAGACGACCCTTCAGGGGCCGGCAGCCTGGAGGAACAGGCTGAGCGGGAGCATGTTCACGGCCTCGGACCCTGGAAGCTCGGTTTCCGGAGACTGCGGCGCAACAAGGTTGCGCTGCTGTTCGGGCTCATCTTCATCCTGCTCGCGGCCGTCTGCGAGGGCGACGCGGTGGGTGGAAGCGTGGTGAAGACGGGGCCGACCGACGGTCACCTCACCGACACGATCAGGGTCGACGGCAAGTCGGTAACGTCGTCGGGCTCGACGGCGTGCCGATCGGGCCGCAGTACTTGAAGGCGGACGGAAGTTCTTCCTCGGCGCCGACGGCAACGGCCGCGACATCATGGTGCGGCTGCTCTACGGCGGCCGCAACTCGCTCTTCATCGGGCTGACTGCGGCGTTCATCACCGTCTTCCCGTTGATTGCCCTCGGCGTGGTGTCCGGGTACTTCCGGGGTAGCACCGACGCTGTCATCCGAACCGTGCTCGACATCATGTGGTCGTTCCCCGTGATCATCCTCGGTACCGCGCTCGGTGTTGCGCTCGCGCTCGGCGGGCTCAAGATTGGGCCGATCCAAATCGCGGGCGATTCGCTCGCGATCCCGATCCTGATCATCGGGCTGGTCTACGTGCCTTACATGGCC
>CAWHDH010000009.1:0-5064 GCA_963828075.1 uncultured Solirubrobacterales bacterium
CTCCGTAGGCCCCGAGCACGTCTGTCATTTCTCGCTGCGCTCGGGATGACAATTGATGCGACCTCTTTCGCTGGGGTCGCGCCACTCCAGTGGCGCGTCATGCTCTTCCGGACCGCGAGCGTCCCGCTCGCTCATGATTAAGCGCATTCACATGCGCGTATGAGCGAGCGGGACGCTCGCGGTCCGGAAGAGCATGAGAACGTATTCACCTTTATCCCCGGATCGGCGCCTGGATCCAGCGTCGGCAGACGATCGGGCGCCGGCTGGAACGGCTGTACAGTGTCGACGCCGGGCGTGCCGCACCGTCGAGCATCAGCTCGGCCATAGCCTCGGCCGTGGCGGGCGCGTTGAGAATCCCCCAGACACTGTGGCCCGTCGCAATAAAGCCCCGGGTGTGCCCGGGACGGCGCCGATCAGCGGCAGCCCGTCCTCAATGACAGGGCGAAAGCAGGCCTGCCGCGCGCGAATGGGGCTTTCCGCCAGCACAGGCGAAATCGCCGGCACAGTGCCTCGAGCCGCTCGATGGCGCCGAGGTCGGGCGCCACATCGGCCGGATCGACGGGGACCGGCGCCTGGCTCGAGATGGCGCAGACATAGGTCGTGCCGTCGGCGCGCGGGAAAATCTCGGGTGTGAGTGTGGAGGTCCGGGACTCGCGGTAGTCGAGGAACAGCGCCTCCGGCGGAGTCGCCCGCCGTCTCGAACACGAGGCTGTGGCCCTTGAGGCCGAAGACTGGCGGAACCGGCAGCCAGTCCGTCGCGAGCGGCGACCACGGCCCGAGGGCGAAGACGGTGGCGTCCGCTTCGACCGTCTCGCCGTCGACCGCGACGCCGGCGACCGCTCGCCTTGCCGCCGCAGACCGGTGACCGGCCGATCCCAGCGTCGCGCCGCGATCCTGCGCCGCCCGCATCATCGCCGCCGTGAAGGCGGCCGGTTCCACCTGGGCGGTGGTTCGCGGAGAGCCGAGACAACCGGTGATCGTCACATGCGCCGACAGCCAGTCCCGGGAGGGGCCCTTCGCGCGTGCGTCCGCGGCGGCCGTGCCGGCCAAGGTCGTCAGCCGCCGGTAGCCCCAGCTATTCCCGACTTTTCGGCGAGCCCCGCATGCAGGGCGAGGCTGCGGCGCGCAAGGGCATCAGCGGGGTGCCGTCGGACCAGTCGGCGCCAGGAAGCCGCCCGATTTGCCCGAAGCCGCGCAGGCGATGCCGCTGCGCTCGATCACGGTCGGCCGCGGGCGCCGCGCTCCTCGGCTTATAAGTAGGCCGTACCGCGTACGGGGCCCCACGCCCGGCGTAACCTTGCCGCGGGAGACCACGGACGGCGTCCCTGGCCGCCATCGGGGGCCAGCATCGCGTCAGGCGGCGCGAGGATTGCCATCCGGCCGGTCATGGGCAACCTTGACAAATTGCCCTCTTCCGCCGGCCGCCGCCCCCAAACCGACAGCCATTCCACCTATGAGGCCGTCCCCGCAGGGTACCTGGGTTCCACGCTGCTGCAAATGCGGCTACGATTCTACCGTAACGGGTGCCCACAAAGCGACCGTGGATCTCCGCTGTTTTCGACCGTTCTTGTCCCTCTGCAAGAACGGTGAAAATGGTCCGAAACGGTTCTTAACGGCTCGGCAACCGACTCCTCGACGCTGGTAGTTCATGAACGCATCGAGCATACGCGCGCCCCCGTGGCACGAGGCCGTGCTCGCCCACATCACCTCTTCGGCCGTCGTCCTGTCCGTGCCGACGCCGGGCAACTGGCTGGCCCTTGTGCATGCTCGCGTCGGTCCTGGTAAGGTAAGAAGGCTGTCCCAGCCTATCGTCAAGGAACAGGCCCAACGTGTCGGTGCCGCCGATCACCCCCATGCGCGTGCCGCTGTTGATGCCTCAGCCGCGCCGAAGCCTCCTCGAACGGCGTCGAGCCGGGGGATTCCACAGGATCGCGTTCGGAATCGTCCGGCATCCGGCGTCAGCAACATCGTACTCGGCGCCATCAGCTACCACCGACTCGCGGTTCTTCTCGCTGATGTCGCCCTCGGCCGAGCGGGCGGCCGTCTTGATGATGGTCCGGAACCCGAGGTCGCGGGCCGACCGAGCGCTGGGCAGGGTTCCGGCGGGCGGGCCGGATCTTGATCTCCTTCCTGGAACCCCCTCGTCGGCGGTGGCGATCATCCCCTCCTTCGACAATGCACCGGCGCGTACCCTTCGATGCGCGGTCGCTTCATGTCTCAGGCACCCATGCCGCCGATGATGGCGCCCTGGAGAACCACGGACGCCGTAGTTGATGGATGCCGTCGATCGCCGACAGGCTTTCACTCGTGTGCGGGATAGGCGTCGTCGACGAAGACTGCGGCGACGCCATGAAGCCCAGTCCACAGGAACAGTGCTCGGCTAACCATGTGCTGTTCTTCTTAGCGTACGACCTGGCCCGGCCCGACACGGGCGTGCAGCCGTGCCGGCCAGCACCCTAACATGTCATCACCAGCAAAAGGCGGTATGAAGAGGAGATCACTAACGGCATCCGCCGTGCGGTCTGGCTCCGATCTCTGTCTTGGCTCATGCCGACCGCCGTCAGCCAACACCGCTCTGACAGGGTCATGTAGTAGGGGCTGAACCTCAGCCGAAGGCCGCGAAGGCTGCTGACCGAGGACATCGAGGAGGTTCATGCCGGCGAATGTCACTGAAAAATTTTTTAAAAAAAAAAAAAAGGGGGGGGGGGGGGGGGGGGGGGGGGGGGGGGGGGGGGGGGGAAAAAAAAAAAAAAAAAAAAAAAAAAAAAAAAAAAAAAAAAAAAAAAAAAAAAAAAAAGGGGGAATCCGCTCCCAAAAATCGGGCGCCAGGCGTACCAGAGGACTACCTATGCCTTATTACAAGGCGCTGACCTTCCACGACGCGCCCGCGCGCTTCCGCGACGGCGCGATACTCCGCGCGCCTATCTCGAGCGCTGCCTCGAAACCATCGCCGCGCGCGAGCCGGTCGTGAAGGCCTTCGCCGCCACCAATGTCGCGGGCGCGCGCGCCGCGGCCGAGCAGCACCGCGCGCTGGAAGGCGGGCAAGCCGCTGTCGCCGATCGACGGCATGCCGATCGGCATCAAGGATCTGCTCGAGACCAAGGACATGCCGACCGAGATGGGCTGCGTCGCCTATCGCGGCAATTTCCCGAAGCGCGACAATCCGGCGGTGTGGGCGCTGCGCCAGGCGGGCGCCGTCATCCTCGCCAAAACCACCACCGCCGAGCTCGGCGGCTCGCATCCGCCGGCCACCACCAATCCGTTCGATCCGGCGCGCACCGCCGGCGGCTCGTCGTCGGGCTCGGCGGCGGCCGTCGCCGCGCGCATGCTGCCGGCGGCGATCGGCACCCAGGTCGGCGGCTCGATCATCCGTCCCGCCGCCTACTGCGGCAATTTTGCGCTGAAGCCGACGCAGGGCGGCATCAACCGCGGCGAGCGGCAGGCGACCAGCATGAGCACCCACGGCGTGCACGCCGGCTGCATCGAGGACATGTGGCAGGTGGCGATCGAGATCGCCTCGCGCGCCGGCGGCGATCGCGGCGCGCTCGGCCTCACCGGCGCGATGACGCTGCCGCCGGCGGTAAAGCCGCAGCGGCTGATGGTGCTGGAGACCGAAGGATATGCCGCCTCGACGAGCCGACGAAACAGGCGTTCGCGCAGGTGCTCGAGCAGCTCGCGCGCGCCGGCGTCACGCTGCTCACCGCCGCAACACCGGGCGGTCGAAACCATGGAGCGCGCCATCGGCAACGCGACGGCGGTTGCGAGCGGCATCACCGGCTGGGAGAACCGCTGGGGCACGCGCAATCTGGTCGACCAGAAATCCCGACGGTGTCAGCGCGCGCGCGAAAGCAGTGCTGGCAAAATCCGAAGCGATGTCGGTTGCCGATTATCGCGCGCTGCTGCTCGAGCGCGAGGTCGCGCAGGTCACGCATGCCGCGTCGCGTCGTCGCCGATGCCGCGATCACGCTCGCATGCCCGGGCCCGGCGCCGCTGTGGTCCGGCGACCAGCCGGGCCAGCCGCTGCTGCCGCGCCCGACCGGCGATGCGGTCTTCAACTACCCAAGCTCGATGCTGTTTGCGCCGGGCGTCACGGTGCCGCTGATGGGCGTCGGCGGCATGCCGGTCGGCGTGCAGCTGATGGGTCAGCAGCATGAGGACGAGCGCATGACCGCGCTGGCGCGCTGGCTCGCCGGACACTGTGAAGCGGGTCGCCGGGCTGAACTCCCTCCCGAGGAGGCAGCAAGGCTCACGCTCATGAGCGTTTAGCCCGGGAGGTTGCTGCGGGGATGAACGTCAAGTCGACGACGTGCCTGTCAAGTCAAGCCAGGCTGCCTGCTTTCTCTTCGTCTCAGGCCTGGTTGGCAGCTTGGCAACGCTGCGGCCGACTTCCTTGGCCGCGACGCGCAGGTCATAGGCGGTCTGAAGGTTCAGCCAGAACTCGGCGCTGGTCTTGAACCAGTGGCCGAGGCGCAAGGCCGTGTCGCCGGTGATGGCACGCTTCCCCTGGATGATCTGCGACACGCAATTCGGCGGCACGGCAATTTGCCGTGATAGTTCGGTAGGCGTGATGCCGAGCTCCTCGGAGCTTCGTCGGCGAGGATCTCGCCGGGGTGGATGGCTGGTCTGCTCATCGGTCCTTCCTCCTAGTGGTCGTCGACAATTTCGGCCTTCGACGGGCCAGCGGCATCAACGGGCCACTCGAAACAGAACTCGCCATTGCTGGTTGATGCGGATGGAGGGAGTATTGCCCTGCCCTGTCGCCTCTGAGGGCTTCCAAGCGATTGCTCGGCAGCCGGGCCAGGTCAGCCAGCGATGTGGCGGCGTTCGAGTATCTCGAGCCGCTTCGAGGCCTGGCGGTCAAGCCTTGGAACCGGCGGACGAACTCACCTTCTGCAAATTGCTTCGTGTGCTTGTCCCGGTAGCCCAAAATCATACATGCGAGCATAATTGCTCTTGACGATGTACGTCAAGCGTCAAAATCCTTCCTGTCCGGCCTCTGCCTTGCTGTGGCCTCCGACCTCCGTCGCGCACTACCGCGCCTCCCGCGCTGCGCGCAGGGGGAAG
>CAWHDH010000010.1:0-4747 GCA_963828075.1 uncultured Solirubrobacterales bacterium
AGGGTCGGACCTCAGCGGTTCACGGCCCGTGCCGCAGCGCCAGTCGGTCCGCGTCCGGTAGCCCAGCGGCACGGCCAGCGCGCAGGCCGTCAGCAGCCCGAGCGCCCCCAGGCCGCGGCCGAGGTGCCCCCCCGTGCCACTGGGCCCCGCCGACGACCAGGCCGAGCACGAGGATGAGCGCCGGCACGAACCACTTCGGTCGGCGCCGGTTCATGTGGAGTCGCCGCCGTCGCGCGGTCGGGCGGTGTCAAGTTCGCTTTCCACCTGGGGTGGAGCCGGGGATGCAGGCCGGTGGGCGCCCGGACTACGCCACGCGCAACGACCGGATCTCCATGCCTCCGCGCTGGCAGACCGGCGTGGGCGGCTTGACCGGGCCGAGCGCCCGGCCCGGTGAGCCGGCGAAGGCGACGCTGACCGAGTACGCGAGCGGCTCGCACGGGAACCGCTGATTGTCGGTCGCAGCGGGGATGTCCGGCGTGAAGCGCACCGATGCGCCGGCGCGGCGGCCGGCGGTGAGCACGATCCGCGCCCCGGACGCTGTCGACCGGCTGGGCAGGCCGACGCCGTCGCGGCCGACGAGCCGGATCGTCGGGCGGCCGAGCGAGCAGCTGCGCAGTGTCGGGTTGACCACGGTCAGCTCGTAGGCCACGTTGCCGGCGCCGTTGCTGCCGGCGATGTGGGTGAAGGTCGCGTGCAGGCGGCCGGCATCGCACGGCGGTGCGGCCGTAGCCGGGGCTGCGCCGGCCGCGGCGAGGCCCGCGCCGACCAGCAGCGCGGCGCCCGCGAACGCGGCGGCGAGAGCGCGCGTGGGCATGGTTTGAGGCTACCGCTCCCCGGCCGCTCCGCGGGGGTCAGCGGTCGAGGTCGACGCGCGCCGCGGGACGGGTAGCTCGACCACACGGACGGCCCGGATAGGAGTAATGTCGACGGCGGGCTGGCTCTGCGGCCAGGATCCTCGACCCAAGTCCGGATGCCACCGACGGCGCGCGTCGCGCCACGAGGCGGGAGGCATGGGTTATTGGTCTGACTGCGGAGCCGGTGTCGTTTCTCACGGTCGATGTCCCGCCGCCGGGCCGGGCGGGCCTCGTCCAATCTGATCAAGCGCTGCGAGGTTCCAGCCCTCACGCATTGTCGCGCGCCGAGGGCGGGGGAAGGAGGGCATGCCCTGTGTCTGTAGGCGAGCTTCCGGAGCTCGAGGAGGTCCGAGGCCTGATCGCGCGGGGCCGCAGCGTCGGCGTCCTCTCCCATGCCGAGATCGCGGCCGCGACGACCGAGGCCGGCCTGGACGAAGCCGACATCGAGGAGCTGCACGGCCTGCTCGAGCGCTCCGAGATCGAGCTGGTCGACGACATCGACCCGCCGACGCAGCAGGTGGTGCGGGATCCGGACAAGCGGGCGCCCCGCCGGGCCCCGCTCGAGTTGAAGATCGACGGCACGACCGACGCGCTGCAGCTGTTTCTCAAGGACATCGGCCACGTGCGACTCCTGAAGGCGGCCGAGGAGGTCGACCTGGCAAAGCGCATCGAGCGCGGCGATCTGGACGCCAAACAGACGATGGTTCTCGCCAACCTACGTTTGGTGGTCTCGATCGCCAAGAACTACCGCAACCAGGGAGTGCCGTTCCTCGACCTGATTCAGGAAGGCACGATCGGCCTGGTGCGGGCGGCGGAGAAGTTCGACTATCGCAAGGGCTTCAAGTTCTCGACTTACGCGACGTGGTGGATCCGTCAGGCGATCGCTCGCGCCCTGGCCGACAAGTCGCGGACGATCCGCATTCCCGTCCACATCGTCGAGAAGCTCAACAAGATCCGCCAGGCGGAGCGGGGCTTGGTCGTGACGCTCGCCCGCGACCCCACGTCCCTGGAGATCGCCGCCATGACCGGTATCGACCCTGCCGACGTCGCCTTGATCCAGCGGTGCTCGCAGCCGCCGATCTCGCTCGAGAAGCCCGTCGGCGACGACAGTGGGTCGGAGTTCGGGCAGTTCATAGCCGACGAGCACGCCGAGTCGCCGTACGAACGCGCCGCGACGGTCATGCGCGAGGAGACGCTGCGCGATGCCATGGAGAACCTCAGCAGTCGCGAGCGGCGCGTGCTCGAACTCCGCTACGGCCTCGCCGGCGAGCCGCCGCAAACCCTCGACCAGGTCGGCCGCGCGTTCGCCGTCACCCGCGAACGCATCCGCCAGATCGAGGACCAGTCCCTGCGCAAGCTTCGCGATCTAACCGAGACGCAGGGCCTGCGCGAAGACGCTCCCCTCGGGATGCAGGGCGGCACCGACGGAGTACGGGCGCTCACTGCCAACTGCCTCGAGCCGGCGCGATCCGAAGCTCGCCGCGATGCGCCGCGAGCTGGCCGAGGCCCCACACAGGTTGCATGACGCCGCCGCAGAACTCGCACGACGCGTTGGTTGCGCTTCGGCCACGCACGCGACGATCACAAGAGGAGCAGCAGTGCAGCTGACTCTCCGGGGAACCGGACGGCTCCCGCGCGGTCGGGGCCGCGACTGTCGGCTGGCCCCGACGTCAGTCGAATCGGCCACCGGTCGTGGCACCGCTGCCAGCGACGGACGAGCGTCGCTCGGGCGCGTCTGATCCTCCGCACCAGCCCCGTAGCGCCCGCCCGGAACGCGGCTCGAGTGCCGGGGCGGGTGCAGGAGCCCAAGCCTCCATCCCCGGGCGCTGCCACCCCGATCCGCGCCTCAAGCCGATCGGGGCGATGACGCACCGATCTGTGCCTCGACAGGCGGATACAAGGCGCCGACGCGCCTGCGATGCTCGTCGTCGTCGTGGCGGCCGACATCGATCCCCCGATCAGGAGCAGCGAGATCCGTGCGGTCGCCGCCACCCGCTACGCCGCGCCGCTGCGCGAGGGGGGCTCGCTCCCCGGTCTGGTCGAAGCCGATGACGACGGGCTCTACGTCGTCAAGTGGACGGCCGCCGGTCAGGGGCGGCTGGCGCTCGTCGCCGAGGTGATCGGGCTCGAGCTGGCCCGGGCGCTCGGCCTGCGCGTCCCGGAGCTCGTCTGGATCGAGGTCGACACGAGGTTGGCCGACGCCGAGCCCGACCCGGAGATCCAGGAGCTGTTGCGCGCCAGCGCCGGCTGGAACCTCGGCGTCGACTTCCTCCCGGGCGCCGCCCCGCTGACCGATCCGGTCGATCCGGTCGCCGCGGCCGACGTCGTCTGGCTCGACGGCTGGCTGATGAACGTCGACCGCACGGCCCGCAATCCGAACCTGCTCGCCTGGCACGCCCGGATGTGGCTGATCGACTTCGGCGCCGCGCTCTATCCCCAGCACGCAACCGACGACCTGCCGGCCGCGGCGACGCGCGCGTTCGCCAACCTGGCCGAGCACGTCCTGGCCCCGGAAGCCGAGCCGCTGGCGCTGGCGCACGCCCGCCTGCATGACCGGGCGGCGGCGGCGATCGACGCGGTCGTCGCGCTCGTCCCCGACGCCTGGCTGATCCGCCACCCGCGCGCCGCCTATGCCGCCTTCCTCCACGCGCGGCTCGCCGCGGCGACGTGGACGACCGAGGCGCTGCGGTGAGCGAGGCCTACCAGTACGCCCTCTGGCGCGTCGTGCCCGATGCCGAGCGGGGCGAGCGGCTCAACGTCGGCGTCGTCGTCTACTCGCCGCGCCTGCACTTCCTCGGCGCCCGCGTTCGGCTCGACGCCGACCGTCTGCGGCGGCTCTTCCCCGGCATCGACCTGGACGCCGCCGAGACCGCGCTCGCCAAGCGGACGGCGATCGCCGCCGGCGCGACGGACGCCGGGCCGCTCGCGGCGATGGCCCCGAGCGACCGCTTCGGCTTCCTCGTCGCCCGGGCCAGCACCGTCGTGCAGCCGGGCGCCGTCCACACCGGTCTCTGCGACGACGCCGGGGCCGCGCTCGAGCACCTCTTCGCTCGCCTCGTGCTCCCACCCGACTGACGGTCAGCCGCCGATGTCGCCCAATGATGGTGACCGGCGAGGGCGCTGTTAGCGTTCTGGCGTGCCCGACGATCACGCACGCGCGGTCGAGCGGGCGTTCACGGCCCAGGCCGCGGCGTTCGAGGACCCCCGCTTCAACCGCGTCTACGCCGCCGACGCCGACTGGATCTTCGCGGCGCTCGAGCTCGACGGCGACGAGCTCGTGCTCGATGTCGCCGCCGGCACCGGCCATGCCGCCCGCCTGCTTGCCCGCTCGACGCGCGCGGTGATCGCGCTCGATGCCACCGCGGCGATGCTCGACCGCGGGCGGGCGGCCGCCGCCGCCGAGGGTCTGCGCAACGTCGTCTTCATGCGTGGCGACGCGACGGCGCTGCCGTTCGCCGACGCCTCGTTCGACGTCGCCGTCACCCGCTTCGCCGTCCACCACCTCGAGCACCCACCGGCGGTGCTCGCCGAGATGCTGCGGTGCACGCGGCCGGGCGGCCAGCTCGTCGTCGCCGACCTCGTTGCCGATCCCGAGCTCGCCGCGGCCCAGAACCGGGTCGAGCGGCTCCGGGATCCGTCGCACACGCGCATGCTCACGCTCGCCGAGCTGCGGGAGCTCCTGGATGGCGCAGCCGCGACCGTCCGGGACGTCGAACGCCCGCTGCTCCCGTGGCTGCGCCAGACCGACGCTCCTGAGGCCGAGATCGCGGCGATCCTGCGGGCGGAGCTCGACGGCGGTTCGCGGACCGGCCTACGCCCGCGCGAGCGCGCCGGTGAGCTCTGGTTCACGCAGCGCTTCGCGTCCGTCACGGCGCGCCGGTGACCGAGCCGAG
>CAWHDH010000011.1:0-11102 GCA_963828075.1 uncultured Solirubrobacterales bacterium
GTCCAGTAGACGAAGAGGACCAGGGCCGGCAGCCACGCCGAGGAGCACGATCTTCGATGCCAAGCTCCCGCTGGACGAGCTTGATCGCCAGGGCGACGAGCGTGACGAGGACGAGCACGGCGGCGCGGTGGGTCCGGTTCGCGAGCATGATGTGCCCCTTCCAGCTGTAGCGTTTGCTTGACAGGTGGAAAGGTAGCTTGTCACGCGATTGATGTCAAGTGTGTTTCCAGTCCGACGTCAGCCGCGCCAGCGCAGGAGGGCGACCGCGAGGATGTAGGCGAGCCCGGCGACGCTCGCCAGCCACGTGTACGGATCACCGTCGCGGCCGGCGGCGAGCTCGACGATCCAGGCGACGAGGATCGCCACGATCGTCACCGTCCCGGCGAGCGCCGTCGCGCGCAGATCGATCAACGCGAAGCGCTCGTCGCGACCGTCGCCGCGCAGCCCGCGCACGGTCTCGTGCGGCCGCCCAGCAGTACGGCCAGCGCGAAGGCCGCCAGCAGCCCGAGCGACCCCAGGCCGCGGCCGAGGTGCCCGCCGTGCCACTGGGCCCCGCCGACGACCAGGCCGAGCACGAGGATGAACGCCGGCAGGAACCACTTCGGTCGGCTCCGGTTCATGTGGAGTCGCCGCCGTCGTCGAAGAGCGCTTCGACCGACGTCCCGAAGAAGCGGGCCAGCCCGAGCGCGAGCGGCAGCGACGGGTCGTAGCGGCCCCGCTCGATCGAGTTGATCGTCTGACGCGACACGCTCATCGCCGCGGCCAGCTGACCTTGCGAGAGGCCCTGGGCGGTCCGCATCGCCGCGACCATGTTCTTCATCCCTCTCCGACCATGTCGGCCGAGGCTAGTCGCGCGGTCAGGTGGTGTCAAGTTACCTTTCCACCCGGAGGCGAGCCAGGGACGCGCGCCGATGGGCGCCCTGACTACGCCACGCGCAACGCCCGGATCTCCATGCCGCCGCGCTGGCAGACCGGCGTGGGCGGCTTGACCGGGCTGAGCGCCCGGCCCGGTGAGCCGGCGAAGGCGACGCTGACGGAGTACGCGAGCGGCTCGCACGGGAACCGCTGATGCTCGGTCGCGGCGGGGATGTCCGGCGTGAAGCGCACCCCGGCGCCGGCGCGGCGCCCCGCCGCGAGCACGATCCGGGCCCCGGTCGCGGTCGAGTGGCTCGGGAGCGAGGCGCCGTGGCGGCCGACGAGGCGGATCGTCGGGCGGCCGAGCGAGCAGCTGTGCCCGGTGTGGTTGACCACGGTCAGCTCGTAGGCGACGTTGCCGGCGCCGTTGCTGCCGGCGATGTGCGTGAAGGTCGCGCCCAGGCGGGCGGCATTGCACGGAGCCGCCGCCGGGGCGGCGGCGGCGAGGCCTCCTGCGTCGGCTGCCAGCGCGGCGCCCGCGAGGGCGGCGGCGAGAGCACGCGTGCGCATCGGTCTGAGGCTATCGCCCCGGGGCCGTCCCGCCGGTCAGCGGCCCGAGGTCCAGGCCGCGCCGCGGCACGGGGGCTGACTGGACGATCGACGTCGTCGTCTGGCCGTAGGCGGCGAAGCCGTCGATGACCTCCTCGAGATGCTCGACCGACCGCACGTGGGCGGTCATCACGTAGCAGTCCTCCCCGGTGATCCGCCGGCAGTCGACGACCTCCGGCGTCGCCTGCGCCAGCCGCGCGACCTGGTGCAGCTCGCGCGGAGCCGGCCGCACGCGGATCACGGCGCTGAGCGCGAAGCCGACTGCGCGGGGGTCGAGCTCGGCGTGGTAGCCGCGGATCACGCCCGTTTGCTCGAGGCGCTGCAGGCGCTCGGCGACGGCGGGGGAGGAGAGGCCGACCCGGCGGCCGAGCTCGGCAAGGCTGAGGCGCGCGTCCGCCTGGAGCTCGGTGAGGAGCAAGACGTTGGTTTCGTCGAGCTCAACGGTTGTAGACCTTCGATTCACCGCCATTCCCGCCAATATACCTGTGCTTGCCTATGTCCATGGACGGACCCGGTTGCGACTATGTGGTCGTGAAGAGGGGTCCGCCGCCGCCGCCGCAGGTCTACTTCGTCGTCAGCGCCGTCTTCCACTACCTCGGCCCGTCGTTCGCCGTGCTGCTGTTCGCTCGCGTCAATGTGCTCGGCGTCGCCTGGCTGCGGATCGCGTCCGCGGCGCTCGTGTTCGCGGTCTGGCGGCGACCGTGGCGTGCCTTCCGGGCGCAGGATCGCGCCGGCCGGCGGCTGCTCCTCGCCTGGGGCGGTGTGCTCGCGGCGATGAACGCCTGCTTCTACCTGGCGATCGACCGGCTCCCCCTCGGCACGGTCGCAGCGATCGAGTTCCTGCCCGTCGTCGGGCTGGCGGCGCTCGGCGCGCGCTCGGCGCGCAACGCGTTGGCGCTGGCGCTGGCCGTCGGCGGTGTGTACCTCCTGACCGACGTGCGGCTCGCCGGCCAGCCGCTCGGCCTGGTGTTCGCCTTCGCCAACGCCGTGCTCTTCGCCTCGTACATCGTGCTCGCCGACCGCGTCGCCAAGCGGCCGCAGCTGAGCGGCGTCGACGGCCTCGCCGCGGCGATGCTGATCGCCGCGGTCGGGATCACGCCGCTCGGGTTCGGCGCCGCCGCCAAGGCACTGGTCGACCCGCTCGTCCTGCTGGCCGGCGTCGGAGTCGGCATCTCGTCCTCGGTAATCCCCTACGTCACCGACCAGCTCGCGATGGCCCGTCTTCCGCGGGCGACCTACGCCCTGATGATCGCCCTGCTGCCGGCGATCGCGACGGTGATCGGCATCGGCGTGCTCGCCCAGATCCCGACGGCGGCCGAGGTCGGCGGCGTCGCGCTCGTGATCGCCGCGGTCGCCGTCCACCGCCAGCCGGCCGCACCGGGTCGAGGTGGCGAGAAGACAGGTCGGCGCACAAGCCGCCAGTCGGCGACCGGCGCCGAAGCGCTTGTCGCCGGCGAAGGACGCCAGTAGTCGACCCCACGGGCGGCCCCGATAGGAGTAGTGTCGACAGCGAGCTGGCTCTGCGGCCAGGATCCTCGACCCAAGTCCGGATGCCACCGACGGCGCGCATCGCGCCACGAGGCGGGAGGCATGGGTTATTGGTCTGACTGCGGAGCCGGTGTCGTCATTCTCACGGTCGTTGTCCCGCCGGCTCGGGCGGGCTTCGCCATCAATCTGATCAAGCGCTGCGAGGTTTCAGCCCTCACGCATTGTCGCGCGACGATCGCGGGAAGGAAGGCATGGTCCTGTGTCCGTAGGCGAGCTCCCCGAGCTCGAAGAGGTCCGAGGCCTGATCGAGCGAGGCCGCAGCCTGGGCGTCCTCTCACATGCCGAGATCGTGACCGCGGCGGCCGAGGCCGGCCTGGACGAAGCCGAAATCGAGGAGCTGCACGGCCTGCTCGAGCGATGCGAGATCGAGCTGGTCGACAAGATCGACTCGTCGACCCTCCAGATTGCGCGGGCTCCGGACAAGCGGGCGCGGCGCCAGGTCCCGCTCGACTTGAAGACAGACGGCACGACCGACGCGCTGCAGCTGTTTCTCAAGGACATAGGCAAGGTGCGTCTACTGAAAGCCGCCGAAGAGGTCGACCTGGCAAAGCGCATCGAACGCGGCGATCTCGACGCCAAGCAGAAGATGGTTCTCGCCAACCTACGCCTCGTCGTCTCGATCGCCAAGAACTACCGCAACCAAGGAGTGCCGTTCCTCGACCTGATTCAGGAAGGCACGATCGGCCTGGTGCGCGCGGCGGAGAAGTTCGACCATCGCAAGGGCTTCAAGTTCTCGACCTACGCGACGTGGTGGATCCGTCAGGCGATCGCTCGCGCCCTGGCCGACAAGTCGCGGACGATCCGGATTCCCGTACACATCGTCGAGAAGCTCAACAAGATCCGCCGGGCGGAACGGGGCCTGGTCGTGACGCTCGCCCGCGACCCGACGTCCCTGGAGATCGCCGCCATGACCGGCATCGACCCTGCCGACGTCGTCTTGATCAAGCGGCGCTCGGAGCCGCCGATCTCGCTCGAGAAGCCCGTCGGCGAAGACGGTGGGTCGAGTTCGGGCAGTTCATCGCCGACGAGCACGCCGAGTCCCCGTACGAACGCGCCGCAACCGTCATGCGCGAGGAGGCGCTGCGCGATGCCATGGAGAACCTCAGCAGTCGCGAGCGGCGCGTGCTCGAGCTGCGCTACGGCCTCGCCGGCGAGCAGCCCCAGACCCTCGACCAGGTCGGCCGCGCCTTCACCGTCACCCGCGAACGCATCCGCCAGATCGAGGACCAGTCCCTGCGCAAGCTTCGCGATCTGACCGAGACCCAGGGCCTGCGCGAAGACGCTCCCCTCGGGATGCAGGGCTGCACCGACGAAGTGCGGGCGCTCACTGCCGACTGCCTCGAGCCGGCGCGACCCGAAGCTCGCCGGGATGCGTCGCGAGCTGGCCGAGGCCCCACACAGGTTGCATGACGCCGCCGCAGAACTCGCACGACGCGTTGGCCGCGCTCCGGCCACGCGCGCGGCGATCACACGAGGAGCAGCAGTGCAGCTGACTCTCCGGGGATGGATTCGGCGCCGTCGAGGTCATGGAGCCGCACGATGACCTCCCGCTACCAAGCCCGCTGGCAGACCCGGAGGCCGGCACGCGGTAGCGCCCGCCCGCCGGAGCGCGGCTCGAGTGCCGGGCGGGTGCAGGAGCCCAAACCTCCATCCCCCGGCGCTGCCAGCCCGATCGGCGCCTCAAGCCGACCGGGGCGGGCTGACACAAGGATTGCGCCTGGCGACAGGCGGATACAAGGCGCCGACGCGCCTGCGATGCTCGTCGCCGTCGTGGCGGCCGACATCGATCCCCCGATCAGGAGCAGCGAGATCCGCGCGGTCGCCGCCACCCGCTACGCCGCGCCGCTGCGCGAGGGGGGCTCGCTCCCAGGTCTGGTCGAAGCCGATGATGACGGGCTCTACGTCGTCAAGTGGACGGCCGCCGGTCAGGGGCGGCTGGCGCTCGTCGCCGAGGTGATCGGGCTCGAGCTGGCCCGGGCGCTCGGACTGCGCGTCCCGGAGCTCGTCTGGATCGAGGTCGACACGAGGCTGGCCGACGCCGAGCCCGACCCGGAGATCCAGGAGCTGTTGCGCGCGAGCGCCGGCTGGAACCTCGGCATCGACTTCCTCCCGGGCGCCGCCCCGCTGACCGATCCGGTCGATCCGGTCGCCGCGGCCGACGTCGTCTGGCTCGACGGCTGGCTGATGAACGTCGACCGCACCGCCCGCAACCCGAACCTGCTCGCCTGGCACGGGCGGATGTGGCTGATCGACTTCGGCGCCGCGCTCTATCCCCAGCATGCAACCGACGACCTGCCGGCCGCGGCGACGCGCGCGTTCGCCAACCTGGCCGAGCACGTGCTGGCGCCGGAAGCCGAGCCGCTGGCGCGGGCGCACGCCCGCCTGCATGACCGGGCGGCGGCGGCAATCGACGCGGTCGTCGCGCTCGTCCCCGACGACTGGCTGATCCGCCACCCGCGCGCCGCCTACGCGGCCTTCCTCCACGCGCGGCTCGCCGCGGCGACGTGGACGACCGAGGCGCTGCGGTGAGCGAGGCCTACCAGTACGCCGTCTGGCGCGTCGTGCCCGATGCCGAGCGGGGCGAGCGACTCAACGTCGGCGTCGTCGTCTACTCGCCGCGCCTGCACTTCCTCGGCACCCGCGTTGGGCTCGACGCCGACCGTCTGCGCCGGCTCTTCCCCGGCATCGACCTGGACGCCGTCGAGACCGCGCTCGCCGGGCGGACGGCGATCGCCGCCGGCGCGACCGACGCCGGGCCGCTCGCGGCGATGGCCCCGAGCGACCGCTTCGGCTTCCTCGTCGCCCCGGCCAGCACCGTCGTGCAGCCGGGCGCCGTCCACACCGGTCTCTGCGACGACGCCCAGGCCGCGCTCGAGCACCTCTTCGCTCGCCTCGTGCTCCCGCCTGACTGACCGTCAGCCGCCGATGTCGCCCGAACGCCGGAGCGCCGTCGCCGCGATGGCCGGCTAGGTGAGCGCCAGCCGGTGGTGGGCGCGATCGATCAGCACCGGCTCGTGCGTCGCGCAGACGACCGTCTGCCCGTCGGCCGCCGCCTGACACAGGGCGTCGGCGACCTGGGCGACGCCGCCTCGTCAAGGCGCGACGTCGGCTCGTCGACGAGCAGAATCCCGCCCGCGGCGACGAGCGCCCGGGCCAGGGCGACGCGTTGACGCTCCCCGGCCGACAGCCGGCTGACCCGCTGCCCGGCCCGATCGGCGAGGCCGAGCCCGGCCAACGCGGCCACGGCCCGCGGCCGGCGGGCTGATTCGTCGCTGCCCCGCAACGCTTGCGCCAGCGCAACATTTTCCACAGCGGAAAGGAATCCGGCGAGCCGCACGTCCTGGGCCAGGAAGCCGATCGCCGCCCGGCGCGTCAGGGCCCGCTCCTCGGCCTCGCATCCGGCAACCGACACGCCGTCGATCAGGACCGCCCCGGCGTCGGCGAGCTCGAGGCCGGCCAGCACCCGCAGCAGCGTGCTCTTGCCCGAGCCCGACCGTCCGCTGACGACGGTCAGCCGGCCGGGCGCGAAGGCAACGGACAGGTCGGCGATGACGCGGCGTCGCCCGTAGGACTTGGCCAGGGCGACGCACTCGAGCCGGACCGGCGCCAGGGCCACCGCCGGGGCCGCGGCGACCGCCCTCGCCGGGGCCGCCGCTGACGTGCGCCCGGGCGCCGGGGCGGCCGGGGGACGGGCTGCGCGGAGCCGGATCGAAGCGCCGGCGAGCCTGGCGGTGGCCCGCCGGTCGATCCCGGCCGCCGCCCGCAGCGGTCCCGGTAGCCGGACCCAGCCGCCACGGCCTACCACAAGCTCGTCGATCCCGTGGCGCCGCTCCTCGCCGATGCGTCCGTCGCGCAGGCGTACAGCCCGGTCGGCGGTGGCGGCCATCGCCGGGTCGTGCGAGACGACGACCACCGTCGTGCCCTCCGCCCGGGCCAGCGCGACGATCAGCGCGCGGACGGCGGCCGCACTCTCGTCGTCGAGCTCGCCGGTCGGCTCGTCGGCCAGGAGCAGGGCCGGTCGGTGGGCAAGCGCGGAGCAGAGTGCCAGCCGCTGCCGCTCGCCGCCCGAGAGCTCTCCGGGCCGGGCGCCGGCGCGGTCGCCGAGCGAGACCGCGTCGAGCAGCGTCCGCGCGCGCGCCCGGCGCTCGGCCCGGCCGGCGCCGCGGAGCGCCAGCCCGAGGACGACGCCGTCGCCGACCGGGAGGTCGGGCGGCAGGCTGTGGTCGGCCCGTTGGTCGAGCATGCCGATCGACCGCCGCCGCAACCGGGCCCGTGCCC
This sequence comes from uncultured Solirubrobacterales bacterium, assembly GCA_963828075.1. Lineage (GTDB taxonomy): Bacteria > Actinomycetota > Thermoleophilia > Solirubrobacterales > Solirubrobacteraceae > JACCYI01. The sequence continues at coordinate 7,291 of CAWHDH010000011.1, forward strand.
GCGGCGAGAGCCGGCCGATGTCCTGCCCGAGCACGCGGACGATCCCGGTCGAGGGAGGCTCGAGGCCGGCGATGACCCGCAGCAGCGTGCTCTTGCCGGCCCCGCTCGGCCCGAGCACGCAGACGTGCTCGCCCGCGGCGACGGTCAGGCTCACGCCCTGGAGGGCGGCGGCGTCGCCATCGCCGGTCCGGTGCAGGCGAAAGACGTCGCACAGCTCGACCGGGGGCGTGCCACGCGGCTCGGCGTCGCCCCGTCCGACCGCGGGCATGCCACGCCCCTCGTCGTCGCCCCGTCCGACGGCGGTCATCCCACGCGCCTCGTCGCCGCCCAGCCGACCGCGCCGAGCCCGGCGGCCGCGCCCAGCCCGAGCAGCGCGAGCCCGGACCAGGGGACTACCGCCAGCAGCGGCACCGACAGCGCCGGCCCGACCGGCGAGCCGCGCACGGCGGCGACGGACAGGCGGCTCAAACCGACCCCGACGGCGAGCCCACCGACGAGCCCGAGTCCGGAGATCACCAGCATTCGCAGCCGGAGCTCCCGCCGCAGCCCGCGCGGCCCCATGCCCTGCGCCGCCAGGTCCTGTTCGAGCAGCCGGTCGCGGGAGCCGGCGAGCCCCGTGGCCAGGCCGACGGCCGCCAGCACGACGGCGACCAGCGCGCCCAGGCCCAGCGTCCGGGCCACGCCGCGGAAGACGGCGTCGGACCGCGCCGCCCGGCGACGTCGGCCCGGTAGGCGACGGTCAGCGTGGTCGCCCGGGCGCGGCGAGCGCCGCGCGCGTGCGCGCGATCCGGCGCCGCCATCCAGAGCTCGTTCGGTCCGCCGGTACCCGGCGCGCAGCGTCGAGCCGCGCCTCGAGCGCCGCCGCGTCGGCGACCACAAGCGCTCGCCGACCGTCGGAAAGCGCTGCTCCCGGCCGACGACCGGCCGCGGCGCCGCCCCGTCGACGGTAGCGCCAGCTGCCCGCCGCGTCCGGCCGCCGTCGCGGTCGCCGGGTCGACAACGACCGGGAGCGGGTCGCGTCTCCCGGCTCGGCAGGCGCAGGACGCCGGTCACCGCGCCCGCGTCGAGTCGACGGTCAGGCCGGGCGGGCGCGGGCCGCGCGGCGCCGTGGGCGCGCCAGCTCGAGATCGCCAGCCGGCCGACCGACCGCCCGCCGCGACCGATGGCCTCGACCGAGACGAGGGTCACCGTCGCCCCCGAGGCCGCCGGCGCCGCCGGCTCTCGGCGTTCTCGTGCCCGGTGGTCGCGGCGAGCCCGGCCGGCTCGTCGAGCACGAGCGCCTCGAGTCGGTGCTGCCGCTCGGCAGCCGCGCGTCGCGCCGGCGCGCCGCCCGGCCGAGCGCGCCGAAGGAGACCGTCGTGACAGCGCCGGCCCCGCCGCGCACTGCCGCGCGCAGGCCGACGCCGATGCCCGTGGCCCGGGCTCGCAGACGCAGGCCGACGGCGCCCGGCGGACGCCGCGCCGCCTTCCGCGCCGGGCCCGGCGCGAGGAGTCCGACGCTGCCGTCCGGGGCGCCGGGCACGAGCCGCAGGCCGGCCGCGGGGATCGCCAGCAGCGGGACGGTTGCCGTCGCCGGACCGCGGCAAAGCTCGCCTGCGTGCGCCGCAGCGCCAGCACGGTCCGCCGGCTATCGCCTGCCAGCGCGCCAGCGGCGCCAGTGCGAGCGGCCGGGCGAACAACGGCCGCGGACACGGTCACGTCCAGCGGCACCTCGCTGGCCGCCTGGTCGGCGACGCCGCGGTCGAGTTCGCGCCATAGGCCAGCGCGAACACGCGAGCCGACGCTCACCGTCAGAACGCCGCCGCCCCGGCCGCGCCCGGCGCCCGCGCGAGGTTGACGAGCGCCAGCCGCAGCGGCACTCCCACGGCTGAACGGCCCGCTCGCCGACACGCAGGACCAGGCCGACAGCCGACAAGACCAGCCCGGCGGCCAGACCCGAGCGGGGCGACAAGCACGACCAGTGGCCCGGCGCCGGCACCGGACAGCGCCAAGGCGAGCCCGCCCGCGGCCGCGAGCGCCAGCAGATCGACGGCCAGCGCGGGCACATCGTCGATCAGGAGCACGCCGCCCAGCAGCAGCATGCCGAGCGCCCAGCCGCCGGCGAGATCGACGGCCCCAGACTGTGGCGAGCACGGCCCATCGGCTCCCGCCGAGCTGGGCCAGCCCGGCCACGAGCGCCACGCCGGCCGCGGCGCCGGCGAGGGCGCCGAGCCCGCTCACGGCGGCGGCCTCGAGCGCGACGAGCCGCACCGGCTGGAGCGGCGTGGCCCCGGCGACGCGGAGCCGGTCGCGTTCGCTGGCCAGATCGCGGCGCAGGGCGGCGGCGGCCAGCAGAAGGAAGGCGATCAGCACCGCCGCGGCGCCGCGGCCGGCCAGCAGCAGCCGGTGCGGCGCGGCGGCGGCGCCGGCCCGGGCGGCTCGAGCGCGGCGAACGGGGCTTCGAGCGTCAGGCCCGGATCGAGGTCCAAGGTCGGCCTGGTCGTGCTCGAGCGTGCGTCGATGCCACCGACGTCCAGCTGTGCAGCGGGCCGACGGCGAGCGGGCGAGCCAGTCGTCGTCCGGTAGAAGGACGCCAGCCCGGGCAGGGGCGCCAGCCCGACGCCGTCGCCGTCAGGAGGAGCGGCCGCCGCCGGGTCGCGGGCGTAGGTCGCCGGCGAGAGGGGCGGAAGCCGAGCGGGACGGCCGAGGTGAGCCGGGCGCGCCCGACCAGGCGCAGGCCGTCGAAAGCCAGCCGTCCGATCGCGGGCCGCCGGCGGTGGCAAGCAGCGGGCGGCGCCCGCGGCGCAGGCCGGGGTGGAGGCGCCCCGGCTCCAGCGGACAGCGGCGCGATCGCGGCGAGCCGGACGAGCGGCCGCGAGCCGCAGCGACTCGAACAGCACGGTCCGGGTCACCGGGCCGAGCCAGGACGCGCGAGCACGGCGGCCGACCGGGCGGCGGGGATCGCGCGCGCGGAGACGCGGACGGGTGTCGCGCCGGCGAGCGCGGGCCGGGCGGCGCGGTCGCCGGCGATCGTCGCCTCGCCGGCGACAGCGAGGCGAACGCGAGCGCGACGGCAATCCGGGTCCCGGCAGCAGCGGGCGGCCGGGGCGGCGGCGCAGCCGGGCGAGGACGAGGGCGGCGATCACGGGGGGGTGCGCGGCGGTAGTAGGCGCGGGCCTTGGCGCGGTCGCCGCAGACCGACATCGCGCACCAGCGGCCGGCGCGGTTCGCGAGGCGTCGGAGCAGACCCAGCCGGAGGGCGTCGCCCTGGGTACTCACCTTTCAGCCGCGCCCAGCTGCCGTCGAGCATCGCTCGGGCATCGAGCGCGACGAGCAGGCCGACGGCCCATGGCATGACTGCGCTGGCCTGGGCCAACTCGGACTGGCGCCCACTCGGACCGGCGATGAGCGCCCCGTGCGAGGCGTCGTCGAGCGCGCGCAGCGCATTCATGTCGGGCTGCCCGCCGTTGTTGGCGATGGCGAGGTGGCGCAGACCCTCTCGGACGTTGATCATCCGGAGCAGCTCAGTCTCGCCCACCGTCGCGTCCGGATCGACCAGGCGGCATTCGGCCATCCACCGGCGCAGGGCGGCCGGGGTGTCGAGGAGCTCCCCGTGGTGACCGGCGAGGTCGTAGTGCGTGTTCAGGAACCGCTGCACGACCGCGAGGCCGCCGGGGGCCGCTGGTCGATTACCGGGCTGCGGGTCTCTCTCACCGTCCATCGTGGTTGACCGGTGAGACTACCGGGCCGGATGTTAGTTTTCACGGCTGTGCCCGACGATCACGCCCGCGCGCGCCACGCGCCCGTCACGGCGGGTCGGTGACCGAGCCGGG
>CAWHDH010000012.1:0-4054 GCA_963828075.1 uncultured Solirubrobacterales bacterium
TCGGCGACGAGCTGCCGGACGGGACGGCACCGATGGGGTAGAACGTCGCGGCCGACGACGATGGGAGGCGCCGCGCGCTCTTACGCACTCCGGCGGGCCGCCTCGACTACACGCGCTCGGCGACACGACCAACACGGCGGCACGACTCGAAGGCATGACCCAGGGGAGCGGGCGGCAGCTGTCCACCGCCGAGTCGACGCGTGCGCTTCTTGCCGTGCAGCCGCCCGACTTCGTGCCCCGCGGACCGATGCCGCTTCGCGGCAGGACGAGCGAGGTCGTGGTCCGGGCCCTCGCCGCCGACACACCACCCGACTGATCCGGCCGGTCTGTCTCGGATTGGTGTGAGGCGGCGCGACCTAGGCGGCGTGGAAGCGATCGATCGTCCAGCTGACCTCGTCGTCGACCGCGTTCTTGATCGGGTCGAGGCGGACCGAGCGCGGGAAGCCGCGGCGCTTGTCGTAGGTGACGGTGACCGCGCCGGCATTCGGGTCGGCGAGCGTCTTGCGGATCAGCCGGAACATGTCGGGGATCGTCCGCAGCTGCTTGATGACGTACTTGGACACGTGCGGCTTGCCGCCGCGAACGGTGACTGCGGTCGGCCGACGGTACGGCGGCGCGCAGAAGCAGCCGACGGTTATGCGGTAGGAGTAGCTGCGCAGGTGCTGCGAGCTCCAGAGCGCGCTGGCGCGCTGTAGCTGGAGGTCCTGCGTCCCGGCGGCGATCGCGCCGGCCGGGAGCACCAGCATGAGCACGGCGATCGTCGGGATCAGCTTGCGCATATTTGGCACCGTATCCACTATTTCAGCGTCCCGATCGCCGTGGCCGAGACGGTGCCGGCCAACAGGTCGCGCGCGGTCACGCTGACGGACACGTGGACGTTGCGATGTGTGCGCAGGAACACGGCTCCGGTGTCCGTCAGCTCGATCGGGAGGATACGGGCGCCGGAGCCGAAGATCGGCAGCACGCTCTGGGCGATCACGGTGCGGCCGACGCGGACGTAGGCGCGGGCGAGCCCGGGTGCCGAGAGGTTCACGAGCACGCGCACGCCGTGCCGCGAGTGGGCGGTGCTCGCCCGCTGGCCCGGTACGCCGAGGCGGAGGCTGAGCGCCTGGGCCGGGCCGCCGAACGAGGTCACCGGCGTGAATGTCGGGGTGAACGCGGCAGCGGCGAAGTCGAAGATCGAGTTGCCGACGCCCTCGCCGAGCGGCTGGTCGACGGCGACCCCGCCGGTGGCGATCAACGAGCCGTCGGCGCGCTGGGCGATGTCGGCGATGTAGAAGCGGTCCTGGGTCAGCGGGGGCAGCGGCCGGGGATTGACGCTGACGACGAAGCTCGACCCGCCACCGCCGAACGCCGGCAGGTAGGTGGCGCCCGCCATCCCGCCGCCAAGGCTGGAGTCGATCGCGCCGCTGGCCGTGAACCGCAGCCCGGTCACGCCGTTGGCGGTGCCGCTCGAGGGACCGACCGCGAGCACCGATCCGTCGGCGGCCGGGAACAGCGCGAGCGGATACGGGAACGTCACGCCGGCCGCGGCGACGCCGCTGGTGCCGAACGTCAGGTCGGGCGCACCGGCGCCCGTGAAGCGCAGCAGAGACTTGCTCGTCGCGACGAGGATCTGCCCGCCGGGCAGGGCCGCGAGGTCGGACGCGAGGTCCCCCGTCGGGAGCGCGACCGGCAGGCCGCCGGCGAAGTCCGGGTCGATCGCACCGGCGGGCGTCAGCCGCGTCAGCAGCGAGACGTTGACGGGCGGGGCGCCGGCGCCGATCCGGGCCAGTCCGAGCGCGAGGATCGACCCGTCGGCCCGCGACGCGACGGAGATGCCGCGCATGTCGGCCGAGGTACCGGGAACCGTCGCGACGCCCGCGGTCCCGAAGCTCGGGTCGAGCGCCCCGGTCGTGGTAAGCCGGGCGACGACCCACTTGAACAGGCCGGCAGCGTACGGATCGTGGGCGATCGCCGGCGACTGGTGACCGGTCGCGCCGGCGATGACGAGATCGCCGTCGGGCGCAAGCGCCACCGCGGTACGGTCGCCCGTCGCCTCGACGGGCGTGCTGGCGATGCCGCCGGCGCCGAAACTCGGGTCGAGGCTGCCGGCGGCGTTCAGGCGCACGACGCTGATCAGTCCGGGCGCGAAGGGCGTCGCGCTGGCCGCCGAGCCGACGAGCAGGAGCTTGCCGTCGGCCGCCCGCAGCAGGCGAATCGGCGACAAAGCCGCGGGCAGCGTCAGGTGGGTGATGCCGCCGGTACCGAAGCTCGGATCGAGTGCGCCGGTCGCCGTCAGCTGCGCGAGCGCGAGGTGCGCCTGGGTGGGCCCGCTGCCGAGCATGACCACGCCACCACCGGGAAGGGCGGTCACGAGCGCCGCGAAGCCCTCCTCGACGTTTGGCGAGACGACGCCGCCGTTGACCGAGAACACGACGCGCCCGGGCGCGGCCGAGAGCCCTGCGGCGGCGTTCGCCGCGGCGGGTCCGGCGAGCCCGAGCCCGGCGACGGCGAGGAGGACACTGATGAGGGAGCGCGGTGTCGGGATCATGCCCGAGGAACGCCGACCGGGCGGCGAAAGTTTCGGAGACGGGGCGTCAGCACCGCCGCGCGAGGTAGGCCGTCAGGCCGGGAGCCGACGGCGCGCCGGCATAGCCGGCGGGGAGCGTGACGGCGTCGAACCCGGCCGCCCGCAGCCGCTCGAGCACACGGTCGGGCGGATGCAGCCAGAGCCGATGCGTCTCGCGCGTACGGCGAAAGCAGCCGTCACCGACGTCGCGAAAGCTGACGATGTGCCGGCGCAGCTCGTCGGCGGCGACCGAGGCGTCGACGAGGACGGCCCAGCCGGGGCCCTCCTGCCAGACGCGCTGCCCGGTCGCCGGGACGCGGCCGGGGCCCGGGAGGTCGAACAGGAGCAGGCCGTCGGGGCGCAGTGCGGCGGCGGCCCGGCCGAGCACGGCGTCGAGCGCGGCGTCGTCGTTGCGGGCGTCGAGCCGGTAGGCGAGGACCTCGCCGACGGCGAGGATCGCGTCGACGCCGCCACCGAGGTCGGCGTCGACGAACGACGCGACGCGGAACGTCGCGCGCGGGGCCCGGCGGCGGGCCCGGTCGATCAGGGCCGCCGAGGCGTCGATCCCGAGCACGTCGTGCCCGGCGCCGGTCAGGAGGCGGGCGGTCGTGCCGTCGCCACAGCCGAGCTCGACCACGCGCGACGGGTGCTCGAGGCGGGCGCACAGCTCGCGGGCGGCGGCCTGAGCCGGGGCGGTGAAGCCGGCGGCGTGGATCGCGGCAAGGTCCTCACCGTAGCCTGGCATCGGCCGGATCGTCGCAGCTTCTGCCAGTCTGGAACGGTGGCCGTCCGGGACGCAGCCCAGCAGGCATGGCCGCCGTTCGTGCTCGTCGCCGGGCTTCTGCTGATCGGTCTCGTCGCCCACGCCGAGGGCCTGTTCGCGGCTGCGGGGAGCCTGCTCGAGCGGGTGCCGGGTCCGCCGGTGGCGCTGCTGGGGGCGAGCATCGGCGTCGTCAGCGTGGTCACGGCGATCCTCAACCTGGACACGGCGGTCGTCTTCCTGACGCCGATCCTCGTGCTGGCGGCCCGGGCGCGCGGGCTCGACGAGGCGCCCTTCCTCTACGCGTCGGTCTATCTGGCGAACGCGTCGTCGCTATACCTGCCGGGCTCGAACCTGACCAACCTGCTGGTGCTGGCGCGCGACCCGCAGCCGGGCGGGACCTTCGCGGCGCGGCTCCTGGCGCCGGCGCTGGCGGCGACCGTGGCGACGGCGGCCGGCGTGTGCTTCGTCTTCCGCCGGGAGCTCCGGGCGAAGCCGCGCGCGGGCGAGCGGGCCGCCGGGGCACGGGTCGGCTGGCCGGCGCCGGCGGCCACGGTGGCCGCGGCGGGGCTGACGCTCGGGCTGGCGCACCCGGCGCTGCCGGTGCTAGGCGTGGGCGCGGCGGCCGTCGGGCTCGAGGTCGCCCGGGGGCGCCTGGATCTTCGCGGCGTTGTGCGCGCCGTCGGGCCGGCGGTGCTCGGGGGCCTGTTCGCGGCGAGCGTGGCGCTCGGGGCGCTGGCGCG
>CAWHDH010000013.1:0-5058 GCA_963828075.1 uncultured Solirubrobacterales bacterium
AACCCCCGCTCAGTCATCGCTCGGCATCGGTTGAGCGTTTGCCCATGGGGCGCATAAATGCTCAAAACCATCCCCGGAGTCTTGGGGGAAGGGGCTAGCCCTCGGGTCGGACCGCCGTGGCTCGATCGAAGGAGAGGGACCGGCGCTAGGATCGCAGAGCAAAGGGCCTCAGCAAGCCAGCCCGCATGCGGAAGCGTCGAGTTGATCGTCTCCGCTCACCACTCTCATCCCACGTCTCGGTCTCAACAGCCACCACACGACGAAATCGTCGGTAGACCGTTTGGCCGTTGCGTCCTGCCACGAGCGCCTCCACGACGTCTGCCAACGCGGGGTCCCACTCCATCCGCCGCCCTCTCTCCCGCCGGGCCACGACAGATTGAGGTATCCGTCACCGAAGTCGAGCTCATCACCCGGCGGTCGCTGGCATGGGGGATCTCGAGGTGCAGTTCGCCGTAGTCGCTGACGGACCGCGAGTTGCTCCGGGCAACGTATCGAGGAGCGGCTCCGTCAGCGCCAGCGACAATCGTCCCGCTTCGTCGAGAAACCCGAACTGCGGTCACTCGAAAGGTTGGAAAGAACAGCGGCGAATCGCGAAGCCGGGCCAGAACCTAGCTCTGGTTGAAGAAGCCCTTTTCGATGAGCCGCGCGCGCTCTTCCGCCGACACCTCGACGTTGCGCGGTGTGAGCAGGAAGACCTTGTCGGCGATCCGCTGCATCCCGCCGTCGAGCGCGTAGGTGAGGCCCGAGGCGAAGTCGATCAGGCGCTTGGACAGGTCGGCGTCGGTGCCCTGCAGATTCAGGATCACCGGGATCGGGGTCCTTGAACTGGTCGGCGATCTGCTGGGCGTCGTTGAAGCTCTTGGGCACCACGAGGTGCACTTGGAGGTCGCCGCGGCCGTTGCCCGGTCTCGACCGGGCTCAGCACGCGCGTCTCGCTTGCGCGCGTCGCGGAGCGAATCGTCGGCGAAGATGTCGTCGAACTCGTCGCGGCGCCGGCGTTGAAGCCGGCGGACGTTCGGACGCTCGCGGTAGCGGTCCTCGATCTCGGCTTCCGGCTCGGGCTCGGTCGCGGAGCCGCTTCGTAGCGCGGCTCCGTCGTCCTCGGCGAGGCCGAAGTAGACGAGCGCCCGGTGCCATGTGTCGCTGACGTGCCATCGGAGTGAGGTTCGAGGGAACGCGGCAAAATCCCTTTGTTACAAGTTATCGGGTAGGACCCCGGTTTACACCTGGAATGCGCCACTTTCCGACATTAAAGAGAACGGCCTGAGTCGGCGAGGATGTCGGCGACGGGTCGGCCGATCGTCCTGCTGCACGGGCTGACCGCGACCCGGCGGTACGTGCTGCAGGGCTCGAGCCTCCTCGCGCGCGGGGGTATCGCCGGTCTCCTACGACGCGCGCGGCCACGGGGAGTCGGCGCCCGCCCCGACCCCTCGGCCTACGAGTACGCCGACCTGGTCGACGACCTGCGCTCGGTGCTCGGCCAGCTGGGGCTGGAGCGCGCCGGTGCTGGCCGGGAACTCGATGGGCGCCGCGACGGCGATGCGCTGGCCCTCGAGGAGCCCGACCGAGTCTTCGGCGCTCGTGCAGATCACGCCGGCGTACGACGGCTCGCCTCGGTCGGACGCCGGCGACCTCGAGGAGTGGGAAGCGCTGGCGGGCGCCTTGGACGAGGGCGACATCGTGGCCTTCGTGGAGCCTGTCGGGAGTCAAGAGACTTCCAGAGCGCTTCCGGGAGACGGCCCGGACGGCGGTTCGCCAGCGCCTGGAGCGCCACGGGCACCTCGGCGCGGTGGCCGACGCGCTGCGGGTGGTCCCGCGCTCGGCCGCCTTCGAGGGCCTGGACGGACTGGACGGGCTCGACCTGCCGCGCTCGTGGTCGGCAGCCGCGACGACACGGACCCGGCCACCCGCTCGCCGTGGCCAAGGAGTACGCGAGGAGGCTGCCCCGGGCGCGTCTGGTCGTGGAGGACGAGGGCGACTCGCCGCTGGCATGGCAGGGGTCGAGCCTGTCGAAGGCGATCGCCGAGTTCCTCAGCGACCTTCCCTGACGAACGAGGATCTCACTGTAGAGGGCGGACCCGATGCGCACGATCGTGGCGCCCTCCTCGACGGCCACCGGGTAGTCCTGCGTGGTGCCCATCGAGAGGCGCGCCAGGCCGTGCTCGGCGGCCAGCTCCGCCAGGCGGGCGAAGTGGCGGCGGTTGTCCTCGGCCCGCTCGACGAAGGGGGGCATCGTCGCCAGGCCGCCCACCGGCACCGGACAGCGGGCGATGAAGCCGCCGAGGTCGGCGGGGGCGATGCCTGCCTTCTCCTCCTCGGCCGCCACGTTGACCTGCACGAGCACCTCGCGGGCCGGGTGCCCTCGAGCTGCGCCAGGACCGAGTCCGAGGCACCGAGTGGATCAGGCGCACCGCGGGCGCCACGTCGCGCACCTTGCGGCTCTGCAACGCCCCGATGAAGTCCCACTCGAAGAGGCCGCGTGCGCGCCCTGCTTCGCCAGCAGCTCCTGGGCACGGTTCTCCCCAACCAGCGTCACCCCGCCTCGGCCAGCGCTGGCAGCTCGGCGACGTCCACGTACTTGATGGCCGCGCAGATCTCCACCGCCGCGGGGTCGCGGCCGGTGGCGGCGATCGCCTCGCGCACCCGCTCCAGGTTGGCGCGCACGGCGCCGGGATCGAGGTCGTGGAACCGCGGGTCATGCGGTTAGCCAGACATGCCGCCTGGCGTCCCGTCACGCCGGCATCGCGGCGGTGCGAGAAGAAGAGGTCCGGGCTGCAGACGTGCAGAGGTCGGTGTGGACGATGCTCTGCACCCCGCCCGCCGCAGCCTGGCCTCGGCCACCGCGCGCAGGTCGAGCATCCGCCCTTCGGCCGCCCCTCGACGTCGGCGAAGGCCTCGAGCACCTCGGCCCCCACCTCGAGCAACAGCGCCCGATGCCCGGCCCGACCGCCGCCGCCGCGGGAGGCTCGCCGAAGAGCTCGACGGCGCGCTCGAGGATGCCGCCGGCAAGGCCGCGCCAGCCGCAGTGGAGCATCGTGACCCGGCCGCCACCCGAGAGGGCGACAGGCAGGCAGTCGGCCACGAGCACGAGCAGGCCGAGGTCGCGGTCGGTGGTGGTGTGGCCGTCGACCCTGGACAGCTCGGCCCCCGGGTCGGCGTAGCCGTCACGGCCGGCGGGCGGCGGCCCGGGCCAGGTGGCGATCCGGACGCCGTGCTTCTGCCAGCCCATGGCGACGCGCGCCGGGGTCCAGCCCGCTCGTCCTCCGCGGCCGCGCCGGTTCTCCGACACCCGCCGTCTCGTCACCGGTGAGGATCCCCAGGTTCAGCGACTCATACGGCCCCTCGCTGACGCCGCCCCGGCGGGTCGAGAAGACGGCCCGGCGCCCGGGCAGATCGACCCGATGGCCAGCTCGGCGGGCCGCGCCAGCTCCAGCGCGGTTCGAGCTCCCGTCGCGATCCTCGAAGGTCGCCGTCGAGCTCCTGCTCAGCGTCTCCTCCAGGGCGCGTCCGAGGGGCGAGTCCGGCACCCCGGCGTCGATGAGGTCGCGGCCGGTGATCTCGAGCGTCACGTCCTGAAGGTCCGAGAGGAAGCGAGATCGGCCGCCCCCGGGTGCGCCGAGGCCAGGGTCAGGGCGAGGGACTCCGGGGGCTCGCGGGGAGCAGCGCGTGGAGCGCGGAAGGGGGCAGCACCCCACCCGGGGAGTTGGGCCAGCGCCGGTGCCTTTGCGGGCTGCTCGTAGCACGGCGTCGCGGTCCTCGGCGCGAGCGGCAGCCCGGCGACGAACCCAGCGTCGGCGATCAGGCGCGGCAGAGTGCCGCCAGGGCCAGAGAAAGCCGGATCGGCATTTGTCTCCCTGGGCGCCGAGCGCGCGGAGGCCAAAAGTCGGCGTCGGCGTTCAGTCCCGGATCGAGTGCCGCGGGGACGCAAGCGTCGACCAAGGGCTCGATGCCGCGGGCGCCGCGGCTCGTGGAGCGGGTCCATCAGCTCGTCGCGGATCCGGGGGCCCGAGACCGTGGCGAGGGCGCCAGCCGCGGATGACTCCTTCGCCAGGCTCCTCGGTGGGCGTCCAGCGGAAGTCGAGCCGGGCCTCGTAGCGGACGGCGCGCAGCAGCCGCGTGGGGTCGTCGATGTAGGTGCGGTCGTGGAGGATCCGGATCGGCTCCGGGTCGAGATCGGGGGATCCGTTGTGCGGATCGGGAGGTGTCGCGGCTTGGTGGCCTTGGGCGCGGCCACCGCGTTCACGAGAAGTCGCGGCGGCGAAGGTCCGTGGCGAGGTCCGCGGGCGTGACGTCGGGGAGGGCGCCGGGCGCGGCGTAGCGTCTGGCGAGTGTGTCGCGGCCAGGTCGAGGGCGACGCCGCGCGGACGGTGGCGGTTCAAAGCGGTCGTGGGGAGACCCCGTCGCCGGCCCAGGCGGGGCGGCGAGGCTCGCGGGCCGTCTTCGGGGCGTCGCCCTCGACCGCGAGGTCGATGGTCGAGCCAGGCCTCGCCGAGCAGCAGGTCGCGGATCGCGCCGCCACGAGGTAGGACGGGAGGCAGCCCGTCCACGGACCAGGAGGAGCTCCTCCATGCCGGGCAGGGCGGACACGCTCGCGAGATCCAACGCAGCAGTCACGCCTGCATTGTGGACATATCGTGGGCGTACCCCACTCACGGAGGAGCCGATGTCGAGGACCAGGATCCCCGTGCGGGATCTGGACCGGGCGCGAGGTCTACGCGGAGAAGCTGGGCCTCGAGGGGAGGAGCGGCCGGCGGGCTGCTCTACCGCTGCGCGGCGGGAATTCGGACTGTTCGAGTCAGCCGGAGGATCGTCGGGCACGCACACACAGATGGGGTGGGACGTGGACGACATCGAGGCCACCGTGGCCGAGCTGGAGCGCGGTCGAGTTCGAGCGTCGACATGCCCGGACGAAAGGGTGGGATCACCGAGATCCCCGGTAACTACCCGAGCAAGGGCCGGGGCGAAAGGGCCGTCTGGTTCCGCGACCTCGACGGCAACGTGTTCGGGATCGGCCAGGCGATCCGCTGACGCCGCCTGCTCAGCGGACCGGGATTCCCG
>CAWHDH010000014.1:0-4468 GCA_963828075.1 uncultured Solirubrobacterales bacterium
CGGTGGACGGACCGGTCTCGGCGGGTGCCCCGCGTCGGGCCCGGTCGGACGCCTGCGCCCCCGGGGCGGTCAGGCGCGGTCTTCGACGGCCTTGTAGGCGAGCTGGAGACAGTCAGAGGCCGTCTGCGCGACGTAGATGCCGGCGATGAAGCGGGTCGTTCGCGGGGCGGCGACGAAGCCGACCGCGAACGCGGCCGTCACCCACTCCGCCAGGCAGTACGGGCAGACGAGCAGCTCGCCGATGGCAAGCCGGGCCCCGTGACCACGCGGCTGCTCCTCGACCTCGCCGTGGCCCGTGGCTTCCTGGTAGCGGGTGAACCGGGGCACGGATGAAGCTCGTGACCTTGTCCTTGGCCAGGAGGCGACTGACCTTGTGGGTGGCAACGCCCACGAGCAGCAGGTCGCCGGCCGCAGGCCGGGCCGGCAGCTCGCAGCGGCGGGCCCGCAGCGCCAGCAGGGAACCACCGAGCGCGAGCGCGAAGCTACCGCTTGGCGGCCGTCTCCTGATCGTCTTGGAGCGCGATTCCCCGAGGTGGCACCGGCGAGGACTGCACGATCGACGTGGTCGTTTGGCCGTAGCCGGTGAACCGGTCGATGACCTCCTCGAGGTGCTCGACGGAGCGGACGTGCGCGAGCATGACATAGCAGTCGTCGCCGGTAATACGCCGGCATTCGACGACCTCGGGGGTGGCTTGAGCGATCTCGGCGACCTGGCGCAACTGCCGCGGCGCGGGGCGCATCCGGATCACCGCGCTCAATGCGTAGCCGAGCGCCCGCGGGTTCAGTCGCGCGTGGTAGCCGAGGATGACCTCGTCGCGCTCGAGTCGCTGAAGACGCTCGGTGACCGCCGGCGAGGACAAGCCGACCCGCCGTCCGAGTTCGGCCAAGCTCAGTCGCGCGTCGGCTTGGAGCTCCGCCAGCAGCCGGCGATTTGTCGCGTCCAGCAAGCCATCTTCGGCAACAGGTCTTGTCTGCCTTCGATTGATCGCCACGCGCAGCATTGTACCTGCGATCAGCTATGTACGATGGGTCATCTGGCGTGGAGACTGCGGCTGTGGATCATCCAGCCACCGCGGTGACGGCCTCAACGGCGTCTTCGACCGGCATCGGTCGAAGGCTTCAGGCGCCGCCGCCGCAGGTGTACTTCGTGGCCAGCGCGGTCTTTCACTACCTTGGGCCGTCGTTTGCCGTGCTGCTCTTCGCGCGCGTCGATGTCCTGGGGGTCGCCTGGCTGCGGATCGCCTCCGCAGCGATCATCTTCGCGTTCTGGCGTCGGCCGTGGCATGCGTTTCGCGCGCTCGATGGCGACGGGCGGCTGCTGCTGCTCGCGTGGGGTGCCGTCCTCGGCGTGATGAACGCCTGCTTCTACACGGCGATCAGTCGCTTGCCGCTCGGGACCGTCGCCGCGATCGAGTTCCTGCCCGTCATTGCGTTAGCGGCCGTCGGCGCGCGATCGGCGCGAAACCTGCTCGCGCTCGCCGTCGCGGTCCCCGGCGTCTACTTGCTCACCCACCTCAAGCTCGCCGGCGAACCGATCGGCATCGCCTTCGCGTTCGCCAACGCGCTCCTCTTCGCCGCCTACATCGTGCTCGCCGACCGCGTCGCCAAGCGTCCCCAGCTCAGCGGCATCGACGGTCTCGCCGCCAGCATGCTCGTCGCCGCCGTCGTCATCACGCCGATCGGCGGCTGGCAAGCCGCGCACGCGCTGACTGACCCCGTCGCGCTGCTCGCAGGCCTCGGCGTCGGTGTGTCGTCCTCGGTCATCCCCTACGTCACCGACCAACTCGCCATGGCCCGCCTCGACCGTGCAACGTATGCACTGATGGTCGCTTTGCTCCCAGCGATCGCGACCGTCATCGGCATCGTCGTCCTCACCCAAATCCCCAGCTGGATCGAGGTCGCCGGCGTCACCCTCGTCATCGCTGGCGTCGCCCTGCACCACGAACCCCAAAGCCCGCCGCTGCAACCCCAGCTGCCGAGAGTGGAAGGACGCCGCGGGTTCAGGCGAGCGGCCGGTCGAGCGTGACCTCGAGCGTCGGCGCTCGGCCCGCCTCGGTGCGCTCGATCCGCAGGGACGCCCGGCGGCCGTCGAAGGTGAGCGTGGCCATCTGGTTGTCGAACGTCGGCGGCTGCGCCAGCCGCCAGGTCGCCTCGGGCGCGGCGACGCCGACGGCGCGGGCCAGGCGGCGGACCGCCCAGCCGAGCAGCGGCGAGCGGCGCATCGCCTCGAGCACCGTGCGCTCGCGACCGTTGAGCGGGTTTCGAAACGGCGAGCAGACCGCCTGGTAGATCGCGCTGCGGACGCCGGCGGCCGGCGGGAAGGCGGCCTCGTGCAGGTAGCCCTGGTGGACGTCGCCGCCGAGGAAGAGGATCGTCGCCGGGGCCGACCCGCCGCGCCGCCCGGCGCCGACCTCGCGCGTCAGCGTCAGCAGCCGGCGCAACGAACCCTCGAACGCCGCCCAGTGCTCGAGGTCGAAGGCCTGGCGCAGCCACTCGCCGGCGCGCGCGGCGGCCACGCCCCAGGCGCCCGAGCAGAGCGGCTCGCTCAGGGCCTCGAGGTAGTGGAGCGTCGGCGGCAGCAGGACCGGGAGCGTGGTGGCGAACACGAGGTGGTCGAAGTCGCCGGTCGCCTGCCCCAGCAGCCAGCGCCACTGCGTCTCATCGAACATCTCCCGGTGGCCCTCCTCGAGGATCCGGCCCTCGCGCCCGTCGAGGACGATCAGGCGGATCCGGCCGAGATCGCGGGCGTAGCTCCAGAGGCCGCCGCCGCCCTCGCAGTCGGCGGCGAGCGCGAACTCTCGCAGCAGCGGCCCGGCGTCGCCGGCGGCGCGCACCCGCGACAGCAGCGGGTCGGTCTCAAGCGCCTCCGGCGGCAGGTTGCCGAGGTGCTGGTAGAGCCAGTAGGTGGCCAGGGCGCCGGCGATGCGGTTCGGCCACCACGACTCGCGCTGCACCTTCTCGACCCACGCCGCCGAGGTGTTCCAGTCGTCGTGGACGTCGTGGTCGTCGAAGACCATTGCCGTCGGCACCGTCGAGAACAGCCAGCGGACAGTCGGGTCGGCCCACGCCTCCCGGTACATGAACGCGTACTCCTCGAAGTCGGCGACCTCGAGGCCCGGGGGCTGGCTGACATCACGGCGGGCGCGCACGAACGCCGCCGTCTGCGGCGGGATCTCGTCGGCGTAGACCTGGTCCCCGAGCAGCAGGAGAAGATGCGGCCAAGCCGACGGTTCCTGCCCGCGCATCCGCAGGGCGAGCGCGCTGAGGGCGTCGACGCCCGTGCCGAGCTCGTGCTCGTCGGGGCTCAACGTGTACGGCGCGTGGTCGGGGCGCGAGACCCGGCAGGACCCGAACACGATGTCGAGCGGCCCCGCCGCCGGCAGGGTCCGGATCAGCGACGCCGGCCAGGCGCCGCCGGGCTCGGGCCAGCGCAGCACCCCGTCGAGAAGCACGTCGTACTCGACCGACGATCCGGCGTCGAGGCCCTCGATGGCCAGGATCGCGTAGTGGTGGCCGGCAGCCCGGAAGGTCTCAGTCGCACGGCCCAGGATCTCGACGCGGCACGGGCCGTCAGTCTCCACCCAGACCGTCGCCGCGGTGTCGCTCACGTAGCGCAGCAGCGGCCCGATCACGAGCTTTGCCATGGGGGAGCCACGGCCCGCTCGAACTGGGGTTAGCACCCGGTCGCGACCGCGAGGGCTCGACAGAGATCGGCGAGCTTCGTCGGACCGAGGCGGGTGATGCGCTCCGTCAGCAGCGCCTTTGAGACGACGCCCAAGCTGTCGAAGCTGAGCGCACACTGCGCGCTCATGCCGTCCTCGGGGCCGAGCGGCACCTCGGTCGGGATGCCGCGGATCGTGCGCGTCGCGGGCACTACGAGCACGCCGGTGAGCACCGGGATCGCCGCCTCCCGCGTCAGGATGCACGCCGGGCGCCGGCCCCCTTCCGGATGCTCGAGCCACCAGATCTCGCCGCGGTTCACGGCCGTGGCTCTTGCCGACCGCCCGAACCCGGCGGGCTCTCCCATGGCTCGGCGGCGATCATCGCCAGCGCGGTCGCATCGGCGCCGAGCAGATCCTCCTGCGGCTGCTCGCGGTAGGAGGCGACGATGCGCCGATCGATCTCCGCGTCGAGCTCGGCGGCGAGATACCGCGTCACCGCCTCGCGGATGAGCTCCGACCGCGAACGCCCGTCGCGGGCCACGCGCGCATCTAGGTGGGCGAGGAGCTCGTCGGAGAGCTGCACAAGCGTCTGCGTCCGAGCCACGACCATATGGTACCAGATGGTATCGCGGTCGTTCCATCCGGCGGTGCCTGGATGACCTCGCGGCGCCCCATCGCTCGCGCGCCAACCGCCGCCGCCGCGTCCGATCGTCGTGGAGCTCAGCCCACCGGCGCGCAGAGCATCCGCACGAGCACCGCCGGGTCTCGTCGCACCCGCCCGACCGCCGGGCCGTCCACCCCGGCAC
>CAWHDH010000015.1:0-3836 GCA_963828075.1 uncultured Solirubrobacterales bacterium
CGCCGACGCCGCCTCCTCGACCAGCTCCAGTCGTCCTCGCACCGTGGTCGAGCTGACGCGTACCACCGTGGCGATCGAGACCAGCTTCTGCAGCGCCTGGGAGGCCGAGCAGCTGCGGATCCCCCTCAAGGGCGCGGTGTTCGTCACGCTGTGCACCGAGTTCGAGAGCCACGACGACCGGCCCCGGCCGCTCGAGGTCGCGCGGGGCGTCTACCGGGTCGACCGCGTCCGGCTCCACTTCGACGTGCCGTCGCAGGGTGAGGTCCCCGCAGCTCTCTGGCAGGTCGCCGACGCCTGAGCGGTGGTCCTCATCCCGCGGCCTCGCCTCGTGGGGCGAGCTCAGACCTCGACGACGGTCTGGTCGACGGTGACCCCGTGGTCGTCCACGATCGTGGTGGTGGCCATCATCTGGCGGTCGTCGGCGAGGACGAACTCCACGCTCACGACGGCGCCGAGACGGACGAGGTCCCAGATGCGCTCATAGGTGTCATCGCCGTGAACCTCGACGACCCTGCGGTGCTTGCCCGCCATCCGACTCTCCTACGGGTGGTGTGCCTACTGACAGCTCTACAGGGGGAAGGAGTCCAGGGTAGAGGCTGCGGGACCCTCCGGGAGGTAAAGATTTGGGTGTCCCCACAATGGGCGAGACGACGAGACGGGGTGATGAGCGTGGCTGGAGCGGGTCGGCTCGAGGGAAAAGTGGCCATCGTCACCGGCGCGTCGGCAGGCATCGGCCGGGCGACCGCGGTCCGGTTCGCCGCCGAGGGAGCGCGGCTCGTCGCGGCCGACGTCGACGAGGACGGTCTGCAGCGTCTGGCCGCACAGGTGAACGGCGAGTTCGGGACCGGCATCCACACGGTCGTCGCCGACGTCTCCCAGGATGCCGACGCCCGGCGGATCGTCGACACCGCGGTCACGGCGTACGCCGGGCTCGACGTGCTGGTCGCCAACGCCGGGATCATCCCGCTCGGCACCCTGGCCGACTCCACGCCGGAGGACTGGGACCACGTCATGGGCATCGACGGCCGCGGCATGTTCCTGACCTGCAAGTACGCCGTGGCGGCCATGCGCGAGACCGGGCGCGGCGGCGCCGTGGTGTGCCTCAGCTCGATCTCCGGGATGGCCGGTCAGAAGGGTCAGGCGACCTACGGGCCGGCCAAGTTCGTGGCCACCGGGCTCACCAAGCACCTCGCGGTCGAGCTGGCCGAGCACGGCATCCGCGTCAACGCCGTCGCGCCCGGCACCATCAACACCGAGCGCGTACAGCGGCTGCCCGACGAGCCGGGCGGACCGGAGTACCTCGAGGCGATCATCGCCCAGCACCCCATGGGCCGGCTCGGCGATCCCGACGAGGTGGCCGCGGCCATCGTGTTCCTCGCCTCCGACGAGGCGTCGTTCGTCACCGGCGCGGTGCTGCCGGTCGACGGCGGCTTCCTCGCCCAGTAGTCCGGGAGCAGTAGCCCGGAGGGCTCAGGGCGTGGGGTTGCCGCGGGCGTCGCAGGCCGTCTGCTGGTGGCCCCAGAGCAGCCGGTAGTCGCGCCCGCTCGCCGTCGCTATCTGCGACATGAAGCCGGGGCCGACCCGGTCGACTCCGTTGTACGGGTGCCACAGGTTGACGATCGAGGCCAGCGTCGCCGCCAGGAGGAGGGTCACGACCGCGATCACCGGCACCCGCAGCTTCGAGGGGATTCCGTGGACGGTGAAGGCGGTGATGAAGAAGACCGCCGTCGCGCAGACCAGGATGAGCAGCCAGAACAGGTACGGCGGCGGTTGCCGGGTCGAGGCGACGAGCCGGATGGAGTGGGTCTGGCTCCGGGCCGCGTCGGCGTTCGGGACCGATGAGATGAAGGACGTGCTGTGGGTCTGCGCGAGCCTGATGTCCTTCTCCAGCTGGACGCGCCAGTGGTCGACGACGGGCGACGCCGGCTGCTCGCCCGCTCCCAGCCGGGGCCACTCGTCGTCCACGATGGCATCGGCGTAGCAGATGGTGTCGGCGCCGATCCGCTCGGCGTCCCCACGATTCGGAAGGTCGCTGCCGGACTGGAAGAGCGCCGAGACCGCGCCGGCCTCGGCTCCCGAGGCGTTCTGTGCGGCGTCCCACGAGTTCCAGCTCGAGGCGAGCATGAACGAGCACATCACCACGGCCAGCGTGAGGGAGGCTCCCGCCAGCAGGTCGAGCCGGAACCCGCCATGGCTCTCATCGGCCGTCGGCCGTCGTCGCCGGTGCACCAGCTCGCCGACCGCGAGCGCGATCCCCAGGGCTACGGCCAGCACGAGCACGAGCGTGATCACCACGTCCGCATGGTTCAGCTCTCCGGCCCGACCGTCAATGCGGCGACCCGTGCTCCAGGCGTCGACATCGAGCTGTGGCCCAGATGTCCCCCGACGTTCACCGAACCGATGGGGCCCCGGTGGCATCGGACTCGGTAACCAGGCCCGCACGGGAAGTGGGCCCGAGTCGAGGAGTCCCACATGCGCTCGTTCATCATCGCCGGCGCCCTGGCGCTCGGCCTGGCCGCCCTGCCCGTGTCGGCGGCCGAGGCCGGGTCCACCTGGCGCGTCACCGTCAAGGCCAGCACCCACCAGGTCGTGGTCGGCAAGAAGGTCGTCCTCAGCGGTCACGTCCGCCCGGGGTCTGCGGCCGCCGGCACGAAGCTCGTCGTCCAGGAGAAGTTCCGGCCCGGCGTGAAGTGGAAGTCCATCCCGACCCAGGCGAAGGTCGCCGCGAGCGGGTCCTACCGGGTCACGGTGAAGCCGACCAAGGCGTTCACCCACCGGTACCGCATCGTGATGCGGGCGAGCGCCCACCACGCCAAGGGCGTGAGCCCCACGGTCAAGATCGCGGTCTACGCCTGGTCACCGCTGACCACCCACGCCGACGTCAACCAGCACAACATGATGACCGGAGGCACCGTCGACATCAATGGCAAGGCCTACGACGACTCCGTGCGGAACGTCGGTGACTCCGGCTCGATCGAGTACAACGTCGACCACCTCTGCACCCAGGTCAAGGCGACGTTCGGGCTCTCCGACGACTCGACCACCGGGGGCCAGGGCGAGGTCAGCCTCGCCACCGAGGCGACCTCGGTCTACAGCCACACCTTCGACCTCGGTCAGAGCCAGACCAAGACGATCAAGCTCGGCCCGGCGCCGCTGAAGCTGAGGCTGGAGGCGCACAGCACGAGCACGACGCCCGGCATCATCGGGTTCGGCGCCTTCGGTGCGATCCAGGTCCTGTGCACGCGATGAGGAGTCCGAGGAGCACGTCGACGAGCATCGTGAGCACCCTGAAGATCGCCGTGGCCTCGCGGCGCCGTGGCCGGGCTCGCCCTGAGCGCGGCTGGTCCTGCCCAGGCGGCCCGGCACCAGGCACCCAAGACCCCCTGGCACGTCTCCGTCAAGGCCGACAAGACGACTCTCACCGTGGGCCAGAAGGTCAAGCTCACCGGCAAGGTCTCGAAGTCCGCCGCCGGAGGTCTGGTCCGGCTCTACGAGCGCGGAGATACCGGCCGGCCGTGGCGCTACCAGCGCAACGCGCTGGTCCACCAGGACGGTTCGTACAAGGTCACCGACGAGCCCACCGTGAACGCCCCTCGGGACTACCGCGTGGTGATGCCCGGCAACGCACACCACAAGAAGGGGGTCAGCAAGAGCGTGCACGTCGACGTCTTCCGGTGGATGGCGCTGACCAGCTTTCCGGTCTCGAACAGCAGCTTCCTCTACGTCAGGGCGACGGTGAGCATCGACGGCGTGGGCTACCCCCTCTCGTTGGAGGCGGAGATCCACCACAACCCCGACACCCCGACGAACCAGGCGACCGAGTTCACCCTCGGTCA
>CAWHDH010000016.1:0-5994 GCA_963828075.1 uncultured Solirubrobacterales bacterium
CGGTCGAATGTACAGTGGCCGGTCGGCGGCCGCGTGGAGCTGGATGTCGAGGCCTTCTGCGGGAGCCGTGCGAAACTTCCCCTCAGGCGTGCGTCGGTGTGTTTCATAAAGCTGTTCGGAGACTGGGTGAAGCTCCCGGGATCGGAAGAATGTCGCTTTGTGACACACGCCGTGTTCTGCGGCGATCTGCTCGATGGTGTGCTTGCTGACCTCGTACATCGTGCGAACGGCGGCGTGGTCTTGCTCGTCGAGCAGTCGTGGCCGTCCGCCGTCGCGCGTAGCCGAGCGCTGGGCGCGCCTGTTGCCGCGTTCGGCGTGATCGGCGCCTTGCTGCAGCGGCGCCGTAGTCGCTGCGATCGCGGTGAAGAGCTGTCCGCCGCCTGGTCGGGTGCCGTCGAGCTCATCGGTGATGCTGTAGTAGCCCTAGCTTGCGCGCTCGGAGGACTTCGACGATGTCGACGAGTTCGGTCGCGGGGGGCGCGAGGCGGTCCAGGCGCCATACGACGAGGCAATCATGCGGCTGCAGGTAGGCGGAGCAGCTGCGCGCGCTCTGGCGCAATTTCCTATGATCGACTGCGAGGGGACGGGTCGCTCGAGATGCGCACGCAGCCGGCTGCGGTCGAGCGCGTCGCGCTGGCGTTGCTCGAAGATCCTGTTCGTCGGGGCGCCGACCCGACACGTAGCCGTAGCGTTGCGCGGCGAGATCGACGCCGTTCCGAGTGGGATGCGATGGACGTTGCTCTGCTCGATGATCCGTCGGGCTGAATCGAAGCGCTGACCGGGCTGCGCATGTGACGTCGAAGATGGCCGATGGAGCGCAGCCATGCGCGATGGTGCTCGCGTGCCGCGCCGGTGGGTCGCCGCAGACGGCGACACTGATCCCGTCTGTGGCACATCAGCGCTGGCATCGCGGTCGAGCAACTTCTCGATGTGCGCGACCGCCGCACCGACCAAATCGATCTGTCCGATATGAGACAGAGCTTCTGAGAATAGGTGTTATCAGAAGCGATCGGGCGTCCGGGCTACCGATAACGCGGTCGGACGCGGCGAGGCCGTCGGCCGCTTCTGATAACAAGCACGGGTGTCTTCGACCGATCCTGTCGAGCAGCTCGCCGGCTACGAGCGCTGGCTTGAGACCCAGCCCTGGCGGTGTCGACGCGCCGCGCGTACCGCGGCCACGCACGCCGGTTCGTCGAGTTCTTGGCGAGCTGGCCGGGGGAGGGCGGGGATCCGCTCGCGGACGCTCACGCGCGCGACTACGCGGTCCGCGACTTCAAGAGCTATCTCAAGACGGTGCGGCGCGCGAAGCCGGCGTCGGTGAACCTCGCGCTCGCCGCGGTCGATCACTTCTACCGCTACCTCGGCGCCGGCCGCCCGGACGTGCGGCGCGAGGAGCTCGCGCAGGCCGCGCCGCGCGCGCTGTCGCCCGAGCAGCTGCGGCGCTTCATGCGCGCGGTCGAGCGCTGCAAGTCGCCGCGTGACCGCGCGATCGCGGTGCTGCTGGTCAACACGGGCCTGCGGATCGGGGAGTGCGCCGCGCTGGACGTCGACGACGTCGCGGTGTCGGCGCGCAAGGGGCGGGTCGTCGTGCGCGAGGGCAAGGGCGACGCGTACCGCGAGGTCGCGCTGAACGCCGAGGCGCGCGACGCGCTGGACGCTGGACGCCGGCGCGTCGCAAGCAGCTCGGAGGACGGCGCGGAGCGGGCACTGTTCGTCAGTCGCAAGGGCGCGCGGCTGTCGACGCGGGCGATGGATCTCGTGATTCGCGCGCTCGCGCGCGAGGCCGATCTCGCGCTGTCGGCGCACACGCTGCGTCACACGTGCCTGACGCGGCTGGTGCGCGGCGGCGCCGACGTCGTGCTGGTCGCCGAGATCGCGGGGCACCGGCGGTTGGAGACGACGCGGCGCTACAGCCTGCCGTCGCAGGCCGATCGTCAGGCGGCGATGGAGCGACTCAAGCTCGAGTACTGAGACGATGACGACGTCGCCGAGCGGGCGATCTGGGTGCTATCTGACGAGTTCGCAGTAGCGTCGCCATGCATCGTTGAAGCCGACTCGGCGGCCGTCGAGTTGTTCGTGAAGTTCGGCCAGCCGGTATTCAGCGAAGTAGCCGGGCTGCAGGTCCAGGGCGGCCGCGAGCAGTTCCAGCGAGCGGCGGCTGGGATATTCGCGGCCGGACGTCAGCGCGCAGAGGTAGGCGTAGGTGACGCCGCGGCCCTCGGGGTCATGCGTCTGCGTCTGGGTGGCGAGGGCGCGGAATGTGAGCCCGCGGTCGAGCATCAGGGCCTTGAGAGCGATGGTGATCGGATCGCTGCTCACTTCGGAATACGACACCGCTAGAACGCTACGCGCCGCTGCGGACTGGCGCGCAATATGGCGCCCGCTGCTTGCCGCTGCGCCGCGTGCTGTGCAGTCTGCGGCTTCACATGCGATCTGATCAGGTGGACCGCAGGCAGGCCGTCGTAGCGCGGCTGCTTGACCTGCGACGTGATGAGCGGTTGACCAGCGCGGTGGTGCGGGCTGCCGCGCTGAGCCTTGAGGTTGACGCGCGCAGCGTCTGGCGCTGGCTTGCCACCGGCGCTTATGAACCCGGGAAGCGAACCGGTTGGCAGATGACGCCCGCCGCGGTCGAGGCGTTCTACGTGGCGGGCGGCCGGCCGGTGCGCGCGTGGCGGCTGCTGCGCGAGGACGGGGTGGAGGTTCCGTCGCGCAGCACGTTCTGCCATGCCGTCACGCGCGACTTGTCACCGGCCGAGCGGGCATATGCGCGCGATGGCGAGGATGGCCGGCGTCGCTTTGAGGTCTACCGGCGTTGGGAGCCTGGCGCGCGCAACGAGGTCTGGGAAGCCGACCACGCCGAGCTTGACGTCGAGGTGCTGCCGCTGCGCGGACAGCGACTGCTGCGTCCGTGGCTGACGCTGATCGAAGACGGCTTCTCGCGCCTGGTGATGGGCTGGGCGCTATCGCTGCAGCCGACCACCGCGGAGGTCCTGGCGGCGATTCGCGAGGCGATCATCATCGATCCCGCCCGCGGGCCGTGGGGCGGCGTGCCGCAGCTGATCCGCTTTGACGGCGGCCGCGAGTTCCTCGCACGCGCCGTGACCCGCGCGGCCGGTGAACTCGGTTGCGCGGCGCTACCAACGGCGGCGTACTCGCCGCATCAGAAGGGCAAGATCGAGCGGTTGCACCGCACGATCGGCGAAGGCCTGATCGCGACGCTGCCGCACTACACCGGCGGGCCGCGACGCCGCGATGGCTCGCTGTACGCCCAGCCGGCGCCGCTGACGCTGCCACAGCTGCAGACGCGCCTGCGCGACTTCATCGACACCTACAACACCGAACATCAGCACCGCACGCTCGGCGGGCTGACGCCGGCGCAGAAGTGGGCCAGCTCGGCGGTTGCGCTGGATGTCGTCGAGCCCGCGCGGCTGCGCTGGATGCTGATGGCCGATCAAACCCGCCGCGTACTCAAGGACGGCATCCACTTCGGCGGCGAGATCTTCATCGCGCCCGAGCTCGCACGCGTCGGAGGCCGCACGGTGCAGGTCCGCTACACCCCGCACGATTTGCGCGCGATCGAGGTCTTCACCGCCGACGGCTGGCTGTGCACCGCCCATCCCCAGGACGTCCTGACGCGCGAGCAGGCCGATGCCGTCATCGCTCAGCGCCGCCAGGCAGCACAAGAGATGGGTCGCCGCAAGGCGGCAGCCAGCCGCAAGGCGCGCACGCGGATCGCGCCGCTGACGGCCACAGTGTCCTCGAGGAGGTCGGCGTCATCACCGCTCGCACCGCCGGCCACCCCGCACAGGCCGCGGGCGATCAGCAGACCGGCGAGCTGCTGCACGTGCTTGGCCTCGCCGACCGTCTGAACACCGCGCTTCCGCGCCCCGGCAGGGACGCGCGTGACGCGCCACCACCTCGATCTACAGGACGCGGCAGTCCTGCAGACGCGCCATCTGCTGCTCACCGAGCAGGCGGTCGCTGACCTGATCGACAGCGAGGCGATGGGCGCGATCGTCGGCGCGGCCGGACTGGGCAAGACGTTCGCGATCGCGCACGCCGCCGACGCGCGGACAGAGCCCGTCGTGGCGTTGACCTTCGAGGGGCGACCGACGATGCGTCTGATCGCCGACCGCCTGCTGCACGCCTTCACCGGAGTGCCCGCGCACGGCACGCGCTTTGCAATGACCGACGAGCTGCTGCATCGCCTCGCCGAGCGCCGCCGGCTGATCGTGATCGGTGAGGCGCAGAACCTCACCCGCGACTGCTTTGAGTATCTGCGACACCTCCACGACGACCCGGCGACGCGCTTCGCGCTGCTCTTCGACGGCGGCGACGGCTGCTGGGAAGTGCTCGCCCGCGAGCCGATGCTGCGCTCACGCATCTACCGCCGCGTCGCCTTCAGCGCCCTGACCGACACCGATGTCCTCGAACTCATCCCGTCCTACCACCCGATCTACGCCGGCGTGCAGCCCTGACCTGCTGGTGCTCATCAACGACAAGGCCGCCAACGGACGCCTGCGCTCCTGGGCCGCCTTCACCCATACCGCCGCCGCGATCTGCCGGCAGACCGGCACCGCGCGCATCGACGCGAGGATCGCGCGAAGCGCGATGGCTCTGCTCGGCGGCGGCGGATGAGCCCAGCGGTCGACGTGATCGTCGACCGCGACGACGACGTAGCGACGGTCCGAGCGATCCACTGCCTCGCCGCCGAGCAGATCACGGTCTTGGCGGTCGCGGTCGCGCCCGACTGGCGAACGACACCCGCCCTCATCTGGGCGATCCTGCGCGCGCTGGGCAAGACGATCACCCAGCTCGCCGCAGTAACGCCGACATGGGCGGACGCCGAGCGCTGGCTGATCGCGCACGGCATCACAGAGCTCGTCGTTCTAGGCGCGCGGCACCTCACCAGCCCGATCACACGCGACCTCATCGACAGCACACGCCGAGCCGAACTGCGCCTGACGCTCGTCCACAGCGGCGAGCGCCACCCGCGATCGACCCGAGAGCCTCAGGACAGCGTCGCGGAGCTGCTCGCCCGGCCACGAACTACCCGGGCGCGGCCACGACCACCCCCAAGCTGGCCGTGATCCCGAGATCGGCAGCGCTGCGACTGCGCTTTGACTGCCTGCACGCCCTTGCGCCCCAGGACTTCCAGCGCGTCGACGCGCTGCTCAACGCGACCTTCACCAGCGCAGACACCTGGCTGAGCGCCCACCCCGCCGCCACACGCCATGAGCTCGCCCAGGTCGTCTCGTTGCTGACAACAGCATCCAACCCCGACCAGCTGCACATACGCCGATCCGCGGTGAAATCGCGCTGCTCATCCACAGCACCCCAATGCCATCCAGCCGGCCGCAAACGCCCGTTCTACGCGCGTGCCAGCTCAGCCGCGATCGACGAGCTGCTCGCCTGCACCGACGCAGTCATCGCAGCGCACCGCCTCGCCGCCCTGACGACCGGGCTGCAGCCCGACCTGATCGCCCTCATCGCCGGCGATCAGATCACCAGCGACACGATCGCCGGACACCTCATCCCGCCACGCACCGCGCCCGTTCTTCGCGCCCTCGGCCATCGCAACGGACCGATCTTTGACCGCGGACCAACCAGGCTGCAACATCCCGCGATACCGACCGATCGGCCCGACAGCCAACACGCCCGAACCACCGCGAGCACGAAGACATCGTCGCCGCTGTCCTCGGACGGCTTCTCATGGCCGAGCTCAACGCGTCAAGAGTGGCCGAGGTGCCCAACGCAGCCCGCGATCGACTCGCTGGTCTCGCAGCCAACGGGATCCTCGAACTCGAACACGGCGGCTACCGCGCCAGCCACATCACCCTGTACAGCAGCTTCCAAGGCCCTCGCGACCGCCCGCTCCACTGACAACAAATCGGACACGCCACTGACAACAGCTCGGAATCCCGCTGACATCTGAGTCGGACTCGACAGGTGCTAGCCTCCACACAAGCAGCTACTGAACGCGCGCGTTTACAT
>CAWHDH010000017.1:0-1332701 GCA_963828075.1 uncultured Solirubrobacterales bacterium
CCGGACCTTCCGCGGCGCGCTCTAAGGGGTCTGCGTCGGGACGAAGCCCTCGCCGGCGATGAGCACGCGCGGGAGCAGCTCGCCGGCGAAGCCGGCGTCGGTGAGCTTGTAGTAGCTCTTCGACGTGATCGGCGCGAGCTCGTAGATCCCCTGCTCGACGGCCCTGTCCCACACGCCGGCGAGGCGGATCCACGGGAGGACGAAGTCGACGACGTAGTTCTGGACGCCGGCCATGATCCGGTCGCGGCGCGACATCGCGGCGATGCGCCGGTACAGCCGCATCGTGATCGCCTGCGCCTGCTCGTTGATGCGCCGCATCTCGTCCTCGTCGACCTGGCGGATCTCCGATGCCGGGGTGTCCCACGCCTCGCGAGCGTAGACCGCCATGCCCGACAGGTGCGGCATGTAGCTCGCCGGCTTCGTGAAGATCGTCGAGAGGTCGTTGACGATCACCTTCATCTCCGGCGGCGGCTTGAAGTACATCGCCTGGGTGATGACGTGCGGCAGGCCCTCGGCGACGTCGAACCAGTGGTAGACGGAGTCGTAGAGGAAGTGATCGCGGACGATCAGGAAGCCGCCGTCCTCGGTCGGATACGGGCCCGTGTCGCCGAGCCCGAGCCGGTTGTCGAAGTGCAGCAGGAAGGTCAGCAGCTGGGTCGTCGCGTTGAACTTCATGTAGAACTGCTTGTGGTCGGCGTCGTCGAGCCAGACCGCCTCGTCGCGGAAGCGCTCGAGCCAGTCCGATCCCTCCAGCAGCGGCGCCTTATAGCCGCGCATCGAGGCGAACATGAAGCCTTCCTCGCCCCACAGCCCCCGGTACAGGCGGCGGGGGAACTGCAGCGCCCGCGCCAGCTCGTCCGCGCGGTCGGCCGGACCGCCGTAGCCGCACCCGAGCGTGATGCCGCGGCCGGAGAACAGCGGCATGCAGCACGCCCACGCGTGCAGCATGTTCGCCTTGGTGCCGACCTCGCGCCGCGCGGTGCCGGCCAGCTCGATCAACCCGTCCACGCCGACCGCCTCGGTGATCAGGTCGTAGATCGCCGGGTAGCTCTGGAACTGCTCGACGGCGGCGATCGTCTCGTACTCCTGCCGCGGGATCAGGCCGGACTCCCCCTCGGTCGCACGGCTGCCCAGCACGTCCCAGACGTTCCAGCCGCCGTAGGCGATCAGGTCGTCGGTCTCGTCCGGCGTGAGCGCCTGCTTGCGGAGGCTCTCGTCGGTGAGATCGAGGACGTCGGTCGTCAGCCCGGAGCGGAACTCCGCGTCGCCCTCGCCGGCCGGGGGATAGACCCCGCGGTAGCGGGCGACCAGCTCCTCGATGGTGTACTCGGCCTGTGACATCAGCCGGCCTGCAGCGAGACGGCGCCCTTGCCGGCGATGACGGCTTCTGGCAGGAGCGGCCCGGCCTGCCCGTCCACGGCGAGCGGGTAGTAGCTCTCCGAGGTCAGCGGGTGCCACTCCAACCAGCCCTGGGCGACGGCCTTGTCCCACACGCCGGCCAGCCGCACCCACGGGAGCGCCCAGTCGATGACGTAGTTCTGGAAGCCCGCCGTGATGCGATCGCGGCGTGACATGGCCGAGATGCGCCGGTAGAGCTTCATCGTCGCCTTCTGGGCGATCTCGGTGATCTTCTTCATCTCCTCCTCGTCGACGAGGCGGATGTCGGAGATCGGCGTGTCCCACTTGTCGCGCGCGTAGACGGCCATGCCCGACATGTAGGGGATGTAGCTTGCGGGCTGGGTGAAGGTCGTCGACAGGTCGTTGACGATCACCTTCATCTCCGGCGGCGGGCGGAAGTACATCGCCTGCGTGATGCAGTGGGGCAGCTCGTCGGCGACGTCGAACCAGTGGAACGCCGGGTCGTTGAGGAAGTGGTCGCGGACGATCATGAAGCCGCCGTCCTCGGTCGGGTACGGGCCGCTGTCCCCGAGGCCGAGCCGGTTGTCGAAGTGCAGCAGGAAGACGAGCAGCTGTGCGGTGGCGTTGAACTTGGTGTACAGCGACTGCTGCTGCGGGTCATCGAAGAAGGTCGCCTCGTCGCGGAAGCGCTCGAGCCAGTCCGTGCCCTCGAGCAGCGGGACGCGGTAGTCGCGCATCGACGCGAACATGGGGCCCTCGTCACCCCACATCCCCCGGGCCAGGCGCCGGGCGAACTGCAGCGCGCGCCGGAGCTCCTCGGCCTTGTCGGTCGGCGTGTAGAGCCCGAGGCCCATGCCGATCCCGCGGCCGGTCACGAAGCTCACGCCGGCGCACCAGACATGCAGCGCGTTGACCTTCGTGCCGATCTCGCGCCGGGCGGTGGCGCCGATGTCGATCACGCCGTCGCCGCCCACCTCCTCGGTGATCATGTCGTAGAGCGCCGGGAAGCTCTCCATGTACTCGATGACCGAGAGCGCCTCGTACTCCTGGCGCGGGATGAGGCTGTTCTCGCCCTCGGTGGCCCGCGTGCCGAGCACGTCCCAGAGGTTCCAGCCGTAGTAGGCGAGCACGTCGTCGGCCTCATCCGGTGACAGCGAGTCGCTGCGCAGGCTCTCGTCGGTGAGCTGCAGCACGTCGGTCTTGAGGCTCTTGCGGAAGTCCACGTCGCCCTCGGAGCCGCGGACGTACCTGCCGTGATAGCGCTCGAGCAGCTCCTCGAGCGTGTACTCGGTCTGCGACATTGCTCTCCTCTCGTACCTGACGACTGAGCCCACAGTCGCTCTCCGGGCGCGCGTCGTCAGGCCGCGGCCCGCACGGCGTTGTCCATGTCTCCAACGGCCCACGCCGGCGCCCACCGGCGACGCGCGGCGCTCGTGCAAGGTTCCGGCGCGAGGACGAGTCATGGAGATCCGAGCCGCCCTGACCCACGCGCCCGACGCGCCATTCTCGATCGAGAGCGTGGAGCTCGACGCGCCACGTGACGACGAGATCCTGGTGCGGATCGTCGCCGCCGGGATCTGCCACACGGACCTGACGGTCAAGGCCTCGTGGCCGGCGGAGAGCGGCCCGATCGTGCTCGGGCACGAAGGCGCCGGCGTGGTGGAGGCCGTCGGCGGCGCGGTGCAGTCCGTCGCGCCGGGGGATCCGGTGCTGCTCAGCTACCGCAGCTGCCGCGCGTGCCGGGCCTGCGTGGAGGGGATGACGCCGTACTGCGACGAGTTCCGGACGCTCAATGCGATCGGCGTGCGCCCCGACGGCTCGACGACGATGCACCGCAACGGCACGGCGGTCCACGCGTCCTTCTTCGGGCAGTCGAGCTTCGCGACGCACGCGCTCGCGTACGAGAGCAACGTGGTCAAGGTCGGCCCGCACGTGGACCTCACGCTGGCCGCGCCGCTCGGCTGCGGGATCCAGACCGGCGCCGGCGCCGTGATGAACGTGCTCAAGCCCGGCCCGGGATCCTCGCTCGTGGTGTTCGGCGCCGGTGGCGTGGGACTCGCCGCCGTGATGGCCGGCGTCCATCTCGACCTCGCCGCGGTCATCGCGGTCGACCCGGTCGAAGCGCGCCGCGAGATCGCGCGCGAGCTCGGCGCCACCCACGCGCTCGATCCCACGGCGGGCAATGTCGTCGAGCACGTCCGGGATCTCACGGGCGGGGGCGCCGGCGCGGCGTTCGACACGACGGGCATTCCCGGCGTGATGGCCGACGCGGTGCAGGCGGTCGGCCGGCTGGGCGCGGTCGGGCTGGTCGGGACCGGCGTCTCGGAGATGACGCTTGACGTCAAGGACGTGATCCGGGCGGGCAAGAGCGTCCGCGGCATCATGGAGGGGGACGCCGACCCGCTGGTCTTCCTCCCCGAGCTCCTCGAACTGATGCGCGACGGCCGTCTGCCGCTCGAGCGCATCGTCCGCCGGTACCCGTTCGACGCCATCAACGAGGCGGTCGGCGACGCGCGGTCCGGCGCGACGATCAAGCCCGTCCTGACGTTCTGAGACTGCGGGCGCCCCACGGCGAGGTCCTCGGACGCCTGATCGGGCTCCCGAAGGCGCGGGCGACGCGCATCGACGTCGAGCACGACCTGCGGATCCCGATGGGGGACGGGGCGATCCTGCTGGCCGACCGCTACGCCCCGGCCGGCGCCGGGCCCATGCCGACGGTCCTCGTCCGCTCGCCGTACGGCCGCCGCGGCGCCTACGGCTTCCTCTACGGCCTGGTCTTCGCGCAGCACGGCCTACAGGTGCTGATCCAGAGCGTGCGGGGGACGTTCGGATCCGAGGGCGACTTCGAGCCGTTCGCGGAGCGACCCGACGGGCTCGCGACGATCGATTGGATCCAGGGCCGGGCCTGGCACGCCGGCAAGGTGGGAATGGCCGGCGCGAGCTACCTCGGCCTGACCCAGTGGGCAGTCGCCACCGGCGCGGGCGACGTGCTGGGAGCGCTCGCGCCGGCCGTCTCGGCGTCCCAGTTCCACGGCGCCACACGGGGCGGCGGCCTGGCGCTGGAGTCGATGGCGACCTGGCACGCGATGGTCGCGGTCCAGGAGCGGCCGCTGGCCCCGCTCCACATGCTCAACTCGCTCGCGCGCCTGCGCCGGTCGTTCGAGCACCTCCCGCTCGGCGACCTCGACGAGCGGTTCTCCGGCGGTGCGCTCCCGACCTACCGGACCGCGCTCGACAACGCGGCGGCCGACAGTCCCTACTGGGCCGCCCGGGACAACTCGGGCTCCGTGGCCGACATCACGGCGCCCGTGCTCCTCGTCGCCGGCTGGCACGACCTCTTCACGCCGTGGCAACTCGACGACTACATGACCCTGCGGCGCGCGGGGCGCCGGCCGCGACTGATCGTCGGCCCCTGGTCGCACGTCTCCGAGGGCATGTGGGCCACCGCCACGCGCGAGTCGATCCGCTGGCTGCGCGGCCACCTCCTCGGTGGCGACGTCCCGCGTGCGCGCGTGCGCGTGCACATCGGGGGGAGCGGCGAGTGGCGGGACCTCCCCGACTGGCCGCCGCCGCACGCCCGCGAGGTCCGCCTCTTCCTCCAGCGCGATGGCGGGCTCGGCAGCCGGCCGCCCGAGCAGGCCGCGACGGACGCCTACCGGTACGACCCGCGGGACCCGACGCCCTCCGCCGGCGGGCCCGTGCTCCTCTCCCGGCACGCGGTCGTGGACAACCGCCGACTCGAGCGGCGGCCCGACGTGCTGTCCTACACGACCGCGCCCCTGACCGGCGCCGTCGAGGTGATCGGGCCGGTCCGCGTCGAGCTCTACTTCGCCTCCAGCCTCGAGCACTTCGACGTCTTCGCGCGGCTGTGCGACGTCGACCGGCTCGGGGTTTCGCGGAACGTCTGCGACGCGCTCGAGCGCGTGACGCCCGGCGTGCACGCGGAGGCCGAGGACGGGGCCACCCGCATCGCGTTCTCGCTCTGGCCGACCGCGCACCGGTTCGGGGCGGGCCATCGCATCCGGCTGCAGATCTCGAGCGGCGCGCATCCCCGCTACGCCCGCAATCCCGGCACCGGCGAGCCGCCGGCGACGGCGACCCGCCTGCTCGCGGCCGACCAGACCGTCTTCCACGGCCCCCGTCACCCGTCGGCGGTCGTGCTCTCGGTGGTCGGCCGGACTCCCTGAACTCGTGGCCGAGGAGGGGTTTGGAGTTCTCCCCAACCCGCCTCGCGCACGGTCTCACCGCGTGCACCGGCCGCGGTTATCACTTCTCGCCGAGGAGGGGCGGCCTGCCGGCCGACCCTGGAGACACGGAGAGGAGCATTGACGTGGGCGCACTCCTCGGAGTGCAGGATCTGACGGTTCGCTTCGGCGGCGTGACCGCCGTCGACGGCGTCGATGCCACCGTGAACGACGGTCAGTTCGTCGGGCTTATCGGCCCCAACGGCGCCGGCAAGACCACGTTCATCGACGCGGTGACCGGCCTCGTCGGGTCGAGCGGGTCCGTGCAGTTCGACGGGCAGGAGATCGGGGACCGGCCGGCATTCCAGCGGATCCGCGCGGGCATCGGCCGGACATTCCAGAGCCTCGAGCTGTTCGAGGACCTGACGATCCGCGAGAACCTCCTCGCCGCCGCCGAGACGACGCGCTGGTGGTCGCCGTTCGTCGACCTGTTCCGCCCCAGGGCGGACCCCGCCGCCCGCGAATCCGTCGACGAAGCGCTCGCCCTCGTCCGCCTCGAGGACTTCGTCGACGCGTACCCGCCGGACCTCTCCCTCGGCCAGCGCAAGCTCGTGACGGTGGCCCGGGCGCTCGCGCGAAAGCCACGGCTGCTGCTCCTCGACGAACCGGCCGCCGGCCTGGACTCCGCCGAGAGCCAGGAGCTCGGCAAGGAGCTCCTGCAGGTCCGCGACCAGGGCGTCACGGTGTTCATGGTCGACCACGACATGGACCTCGTCCTCGGGGTCTGCGACTACATCTACGTCCTGGAGTTCGGCAAGCTGATCGCCTCCGGGACGCCGGACGAGATCCGGAACGACGAGCGGGTCATCCACGCGTATCTCGGCGTCGAGGAAGACGACGGCGGCTGGCACGAGGTCGTCCCGGAGGCGACGACATGACCGCCGTGCTGGAGTGCCGCGGCCTGACCGCCGGCTACGCGGGCGTGCCGGTCGTCCGCGGGCTCGACCTGACCGTCGAGGCCGGCGAGGTCGTCGCGCTGCTGGGTCCCAACGGCGCCGGCAAGACGACGACGCTGCTCACCCTGGCCGGGGTCATCCCGGCGATCTCCGGGGAGGCCGTCGTGCTCGGCGAAGCGGTCCCCGGCGGGCGGCCGCACAAGGTGGCGCGGCGCGGGGCGGTCCTGGTCCCGGATGACCGGGCGCTGTTCTTCGACCTCACCGCCCGCGAGAACCTCCGCCTGGGGGCCGGCGGCAAGGAGGACGCCGTCGCGATGGTGCTCGACTACTTCCCCTCGCTCGAGCCGAGGATGTCGACCCGCGCGGGCCTGCTGTCCGGCGGCGAGCAGCAGATGCTCTCGGTGGGACGCGCGCTCAGCGGCCGTCCCAAGGCGCTGATGATCGACGAGATGAGCCTCGGCCTCGCGCCGGTGATCGTCAAGCGGATGTTCCCGGTCGTGCGCCGGATCGCCGAGGAGATCGGCGCGGGCGTGCTCGTGGTCGAGCAGCACATCGACCTCGCGCTGCAGGCGGCCGACCGCGCCTACGTCCTGAACCACGGCGAGGTCTCCATGGAGGGCGAGGCCAAGGAGCTCCTCAAGGACCGCCACCTCCTGCAAGCCAGCTACATGGGGATGTCGTCATGAAGGACGTTCTGCTCTTCGCGATCCTCGGGATCGGCGCCGGGGCCTCCTACGCGCTCATCGCCCTCGGCATCGTCCTGATCCAGAAGGGGTCCGGCGCGGTGAACTTCGCGCAGGGCGCCATCGCCGGCTGCTCGGCGATCTTCTTCGCGTCGGCCACCAACGGCGGGATGTCGAAGTGGGTCGCGCTCTTCGTCGCCATGGGCGGCGCGGCCCTGCTCGGCATCTTCTTCTACGGCCTCGTCATGCGGCCCATGCGCCGCGCGCCGCTGCTCGCCCGCATCGTCTCCACGCTCGGCCTGATGATCGTGCTCAGCGCGCTGGCCGTGAAGGTCTGGGGGTCGCTGTCGGTCGTCGCCCCGAGCCTGTTCCCGACGGACTCGATCCAGCTCTTCGGCATCGCCTTCGGCGAGGACCGCCTGTACCTCCTCGGGACGACCATCATCCTCACCGCGGTGCTGTGGGCGGTCTACCGCTTCACGAGCTTCGGCATCGCGACGCGCGCCGTGGCCGAGAGCGAGCGGGCGGCGTCGCTGCTCGGGTACTCGCCCGACCTCATCGGCGCGGCCAACTGGGCGCTCGGATGCATGCTGGCCGCGTTCGCGGGCGTGATGATCGCCCCGCTGACGACCCTGGACATCGCGCCGCTGACGCTCCTCGTCCTGCCGGCGCTCGCCGCCGCGCTCGTCGGGCGGTTCAGCTCGTTCGCCATCACGGCGGGCGTGGCGATCGGCATCGGGATGATCCAGTCGCTGCTGATCCGCTACTGGACGCAGCAGGGGGTCAACGACGCGGTGCCGTTCCTCATCGTCATCGCGACGATGATCATCGGCGGGAAGCTGATCCCCGCGCGGGGCACGCTCTCGCTGGCCCGGCTGCCGCTCGCGCCGGCCTCGAGGTTCCGGCCGATCCCCGCGCTGGTGGCCGCGGGGATCGTCGTCCTCGGTCTCGTCGCGCTGGACAGCACCTATCAGGGCGGCATCAGCACGTCCCTCATCACGGTGATCATCGCCCTCTCCGCGGTGGTCGTGACCGGGTTCGTCGGCCAGATCTCGCTGATGCAGATGGCGTTCGCCGGCATCGGCGGCTTCATGGTCTCAAAGCTCGGCGTCGACCTCGGCATCCCCTTCCCGTGGCCGATCATCCTCGCCGCGCTGGTGGCGGTGCCGGTGGGTGTCATCCTCGGCCTGCCCGCCGTCCGCGTCCGGGGCATCAACCTCGCCGTGGTGACGCTCGGCGCGGCCGTCGCGGTCAGCGCGGTCGTGTTCCAGAACGCGAACTGGACCGGCGGGGTGGAGGGCAGCCAGGTCCCGGCGCCCGGGATCTTCGGGTTCTCGCTCGAACCGGTGACCCACCCGATCCGCTTCGGGATCTTCGCCCTGGTGGTCACGGGCGTGATGATCGCCGGCGTCATCAACCTTCGCCGCAGCCCGTTCGGGCGCCGGATGCTCGCCGTGCGCAGCAACGAGCGCGCGGCCGCGGTCGTCGGGATCAACGTCGTCTCGACGAAGCTCCAGGCGTTCGCGCTCTCGGCCTTCATCGCCGGGATCGGCGGCGGGGTCCTCGCCTACCAGCTCGGCGCGATCGCCTTCGAGCGCTTCTCGCCGATGGCCTCGATCACGCTCCTGGCGATCGCCTACATCGGCGGCATCGCCACTGTCAACGGCGCGATCGCGGCGGGGGTGATCGTCAACGGCGGCGTCCTGTACGTGCTGCTCTCGAACGTCGGTGGGATCGCGGCCTGGTGGGTGGTCATCTCCGGCGCAGCGCTGCTGCTCACCGCCGTCACACAGCCGGATGGGATCGCCGTCGCCATGGGCCAGCAGGCCCAGTGGGTGAAGGACCGACTGCGCAGAGGTGCGGGCCGTCCGTCGGCACCACCGGAGGTACCGGCAGTGGGGGACACCAACCGTCCCGCCGCGGCCAAGTAACGCGCGCCAGATGCGCGCACCGACAGTGCCGACAAACCGACCAAGGAGTTGAACGGCATGCAGTTCAAGAGGAGGAGTGCGACGGGCGCCGCCCTCGTCGCGATCGCGGCGTTTGCGGTCGCAGGTTGTGGTGAGGACGAGAACGAGTCGGGCGGCGGCGGGGCCGAGCCGGCGTCGAACGTCAAGGAGCCGACGGGCGAGCCGATCGTCCTCTACGACGTCACGGACACGACCGGGGCGGGGTCCATCAGCGCCGTCCTGCAGCAGTTCCCGGTGGCCGAGCAGGCGGCGGTCGACTACATCAACAAGGAGCTCGGCGGCCTCGAGGGCCGGCCGTTCAAGCTGGTCAAGTGCGACTCGAAGGCGGATCCCGCCGCCACGACCGCGTGCGCGAACCAGGCCGTGAAGGACAAGGCCGTCGCCAAGATCGGCCTCTCCGTCCTCTGGGACAACGGCAACAAGGTCCTCGCGCAGGCCGGCATCCCGAGCCACAACGCTCCGGTCACGGCCTCGGACTCGGTCAGCCCGAACAGCTTCCCGTTCGGCGGGGGCGCGGCCTCCGAGTGGCCCGGCCAGGTCAAGTACTGGGCGACGGAGAAGGGCGCCAAGCACGGCGTGACCCTGGCGGACGACAACGCCCAGGGCCAGGTCAACGTCGATCTCATGCAGGCGCAGGCCAAGACGATCCCGGGCTTCAAGCTCGACGTGGTGCGCCTCAAGATCGGCGCCGATCCCACGCCGTCAGTGGCTCGCGTCATCGGGCTCAAGCCGGACGTGGTCTTCACGGCGGCGGCCGGCAGCGCAGCGGTCGCGGTATACCGCGCGTTCCAGCAGCAGGGCTTCTCGCCCGACAAGATCGTCAACACCGGGGCGACCGTCGACCAGGAGACGTTCTTCAACAAGGTCGACCAGCCGGCCGTCGAGGGCTCGCACTACTCCTACGAGTTCGAGACCTACGACGACACGTCGAACCCCGACGTCAAGATCTACCGCGACGCGATGAAGAAGTACTCCGACGTCGACGGCAAGAGCGAGTTCTACCAGTGGGGCTTCGCGAACGTGATGACCGTCTACAACATCGCGAAGAAGATCGGCGCGAAGGACTTCGACGCCAAGAAGTACCTGGAGTACCTCAAGACCATCGAGGGCGACAAGGTCTTCATGGGCGGTCCGCTGTCCAAGAAGTCCGCCCCCGAGGCCGCGCCGCAGATCGTCCAGCCGACGATCCGCATCGTCCAGTACAAGGGCGGCAAGGTCGTCCCGGTCTCCGACGGGTTCTTCAACCCACTCGAATAGCCGCGAGGGGCGCCCTCCTCCAACGTGAGCTCCATGCGCTCGCCCGCCGGTCACGGCGGGCGGGCGCACGGCATTTCGGGTGGATTTACGGCCACCCCCCGATCCTCTCCCCATGGCGATCTCCACTCCGGGCCGCTCGACCATGGACGCCGAGCCGACCTTCATCGACCGACGACGCGAGCCCGCCATCGCGGAGATCCTCGAATCCTTCGACGAGCTGGTCACGGAGATCCAGGCCGAGCCCGACCTCGACGCCGTCCTGCATCTCGTCGCGCGGAAGACCTGCGCGCTCGTGGACTGCAGCCGCTGCAGCGTCTACCTGCGACTCGAGGACTCCGATCACTTCCGGGGCCAGATCGTCGAGCCCGGGGGGCCCGACGACGACGAGCGCATCAAGCGCCTGGTCAGCGGCACGGTGGCCGACGGGTTCACCCGGGAGATCCTCGCGACGCGCAAACCGGTGATCGTCCGCAACGCGCAGGCCGACAGCCGCGTGGTCCGCTCGGTGATGCAGGCCTGGAACGTCCGCTCCATGCTCGGCGTGCCGATGGTGGTGGGCGCCGAGGTCGTCGGGATCCTCTACCTCGACGACGAGGCGGCGCCGCACCCGTTCCGTTCCGGCCAGCTGGCGCTGGCCTCGGCCTTTGCACGGCTGGCCGGGATCGCGATCGTGCAGGCCCGGCGCGCCTCCGAGTTGCGCGCCAGCCTGCTCACCGCGGCGCGCCAGAACGAGATCCTCCGTCACAGCACCGCGATGGAGGAACGACTCACGCGGATCGCGCTGGAGGGAGCGACGCTCGGCGACGTGGCGACGGTCGTGTCCGAGCTGACGAACAAGCCGTGCGCGATCCACGACGCGAGCTTCCGGCGCCTCGCCGTGGGCAGGCCGGCCGGCCGTGAGACCCCGATCCCGAACGTGCTCGACGATCAGCACCGGGCGATCCCCGAGGTCGCGAAGACGCTGGCGGATCTCAAGGCAGGCCGCCCGGCCGTCGTCGGCCCGATCCCGGCCGCGGGGCTGCTCCACCGCTTCCTCGTGACGCCGGTCGTCCTCAGCGGGCGGGCCTGGGGGTACCTGGCGCTGATGGAGTTCGGCGGGCGGTTCTCGCCGCTCGACGTGGCGGCCTCGCGCCACTCGGCGACTGCGATCGCGTTCGAGCTCTCGCTCGAGCGGCGCTCGGCCGTCGCCGACCGGCATGGACGGCAGGGCCTCGTGCGCGACCTGGTGAACGGCCTCGAGGACCTGCCCTGCCTCGTTCGGCGAGGGGAGTTCCTCGGTTTCCACATGGCCTCCCCGCACGTCGTCACGCTGCTCCGTCGCGAGGACGAGGAACGACAGCTCGACGCCGCGGACGTCGAAGCCGCCTGGTCGCGCCTCCACCAGCCCGAGCCGATGTGGGCGACGCCCGTCCCGCACGGCGCGATCGCGCTTCTCGTCGAGTTGGACGAGAACTCGCCGCGAGCCGAGGCGATCGCCCACGTGAAGGGCGTGGTCGGGCGGCTGGCGCAGGAGCTCGCGTCGCAAGGTCAGGTGCTGACCGCGATCTCGAGCCGCTGTCACACGGCCGCCGACTACCGCCGGGGCTACGACGAGGCGATCCAGGTCCTCCAGTGCCTGGCCGGCCTCCGCGCGGGCCGGCCGGCCGGGGTCACGCTCCTCGCGGCGGACGACCTCGGCGCCGGGCGGTTGCTGCTCAACATGCTCGATGGCGCGGAAGCCGACCGCTTCACGCGCAACGCGCTCGGGCCGCTGCTCAACGGGGAAGGCCGGACGGTCGAGGAGCTCCTCAGCACGATCCGCGTCTTCTTCGACACGGGCCGCAGCGTGCGCACCTCGGCCAAGTGGCTCGGCGTTCACGAGAACACGATCCGCTACCGGCTCTCGCGCGTGTCCGATCTGACGGGGCTGGACCTTGCGGTCGACGCCGACGCGCAGCTGACGGCACAAGTGGCGCTGCTCATCCTCCGCATCCAGGGACGGCTGCCGGAGCTCAGGCCGGAGGGGGAGCGGGCCTAGTCGACGTGCGCCGGCGAGGAGCGCAGCTCGTCCACGAGCTCGACCAGCTCGGACGGCGTCTCGATCCAGTGCTCCGGGCCCGCCGCGCGGCAGTCCTTCGGATGGAACCCGTAGGCGACGCCGACGGCCCGCAGGCCGGCGGCCTGCGCCGCCATCACGTCGTTGGCTCCGTCGCCGACGTAGAGCGCGCGCTCAGGTGCGACGCCGACGACGTCCAGCGCCATCCGGAGGGGGGCCGGGTCCGGCTTCGCCGCGGTGACCTCGTCGCCGCAGACGGTGACCGCGAAGAGCTCGGTGATGCCGGTCCGCTCCAGGTCGGTGTCGAAGCGCACCCGAGACTTCGAGGTCGCGATGCCCAGCGTGACGCCGAGGTCCCGCAGGGCGCGAAGCGCATCCTCGACGCCTTCGTACAGGTGGACCTGGGACTCGCGCGACCGGTAGCTCACGTGGAACGCGGCCTCGATGCGGGCGGCCTGCTCGAGATCGCCGCCGGCGATCGCCGGGAATGCGTCGCGGGCGCGCAGCTGGATGATGCGGTCGGCGTCGGCGCGGGTGTCCGGGAACGGTGTGCCGAGCACCTCGGTCGTGGCGTCCCGGTAGGCCCCCAGCAGCGCGGCCTCTGAGTCCAGCAGCGTGCCGTCCATGTCGAACAGGACGGCGTCGACGGTCGAGTGCGCGGGCATCGCGGCGAATCCTCCCGCGGGTGACACCCCGCGATGCAGCGCTGCCGCCTCGCGATTGTCGAGGTCCACAACGCGCGAAGCGCCGCCGGCGCCCGCGACCCCTCGCGCCGCGCTGTCATGGCCCGATGCGCGCCGCCCACTGGCTCGAGCCCGAGCGCCTGGAGGTCACCGAGGTTGCGGAGCCATCTCCCGACTGGGGCCAGGCGCTGGTCGAGGTCGCGACGTGCGGCATCTGCGGATCCGACCTGCACTCGTTCCACGGCGGGCTCGGCGCGCGGCGCGGCCAGGTGCTCGGCCACGAGTTCGCCGGCCGGGTGCTGGCGGCGCCCGGTGTCCCGGGACTCCACGTGGGGAATCGCGTCACGGTGCGCCCGCTCACGCCGTGCGGGGCGTGCGACCGATGCGTCGCGGGAGATGTCCACCTTTGCGAGGCGGGGCAGGCGCTCAACATCGGCTACGGGACCCCCGGGGCGTTCGCGGAGCGGGTCCTGGTGCCGCGGGCGATCGTCGGCCAGACCGTCTTCCCGCTCCCCGACGCGGTCGGCGACCGCGCGGGCTCCCTCGTGGAGCCGCTCGCCGTGGCTCTGCGGGCGGTGCGGCTGGCCCGGCCCGAACCGGGCGACGTCGCCGTCGTGTTCGGTCTCGGGATCATCGGCCTCGGCGTCGTGCACTGGCTCAAGTCGATGGGGGCGTCGGTCGTCGTCGGCGTGGACCTGTCGGCGCTGCGGCGCGAGCGGGCGTCGGCGCTGGGTGCGGACGCCGTCGTGGATCCGGTCGCCGAGCCGATCGTCGACGTCGTGGCGGGATTCACCGGCCCCGGCGCGAACGGGCTCGGCGCGCGGGCGGACGCCGTCGTCGAGTGCTCCGGCTCTGCGCGGGCCTTCGCCGACGCGCTCAAGGTCGTTCGGGGCGGTGGCCGCGTGGTGGTCGCCGCCCTCTACGAGGACAAGGTGACGCTGCGGCCGGATCGGTTCGTCGAGAAGGAGCTCGAGATCCGGGGGTCGTTCGCCTACCGGGACGAGTTCCCGCGGGTGATCGCCGAGCTGGCTCGCGGCAGCGTCGACGTCGAGGCAATGATCACCCACACCTTCGCCCTCGACCAGATCCAGGACGCGTTCGAGACCCAGCTCGACGCGGGGCGGTCCGTGAAGGTCACGGTGACCCCGGGCGCATGAGCCTTCGTGCAACAACCGTGCCCATGCCGGGCACACGATCGAGGAGAGAAAGATGACGGATCAGGACTTCCAGCTGATCGGCAGCGGGATCAACGTCCACGAGCACGACACGCCGACCGAGGGCACCTCCCGGTGGCTCGACTCGCCCTCCGCGGTGATGGAGCTCGTGATGAGCGGTGACATCGGGACGACCATCGGGATCTCGCGCGGAGGGACCACGACGTTCATGGCGCCCGCGCTCGCCAGCGGGATCGCCGGGCTCATCACCCTGCAGGGCGCGCCGGAGAGCCATCTCGGGATCCTGTCCCGGGAGTTCGGGATCCCTTGCGTGATGTCGGTGAGCTTCACCGACGGCATCCAGACCGACCGCGGCGAGACGATCCCCGCGGACGGCACGAAGCTCCGCCTCGACATCAGCGATCCGTCCGCGGGGCGCGTCCTGGCGCAGGACAACGGCGGCTGAGCGCCTGCCTGCCGCGTCTCACGCTCCGGCCGGCCCGGCATTCGAGGCGTTCCTCGACGCGCACGGGCTCGGCCGCGGGCCCGCCCGCGCCGGCCGGATCGGCGACGGGTCGTCGAACCTGACCTACCTCGTCGAGCGGGTAGGGGCGCGCGTCGTCGTGCGCCAGCCGCCGCCTCCTCCGCTGCCGCCCTCCGCGCACGACGTCGTCCGGGAGGCGCGGATCCAG
Organism: uncultured Solirubrobacterales bacterium; assembly: GCA_963828075.1. Classification (GTDB taxonomy): domain Bacteria; phylum Actinomycetota; class Thermoleophilia; order Solirubrobacterales; family Solirubrobacteraceae; genus JACCYI01. The sequence goes on from CAWHDH010000017.1 coordinate 14,974, forward strand.
CAGGGCCTGCTCGCCGCCGGCGTCGGGGTGCCGCGGGTCCTCGCGGTGTGCGAGGACCCGTCCGTCATCGGCGCGCCCTTCTACGTCATGGAGGAGGTCGCCGGGACGGTGGTCACGACCACGCTGCCGGCCAGCCTGGCGACGCCGCTCGAGCGGCGACGGCTCGGCGTCGCCCTGCTCGATGTCCTCGCGCAGCTGCACGCCGTCGACTGGCGCCGCCGCGATGTCTTGCGGCTCGGGCGACCCGACGGCTACCTCGAGCGCCAGCTCCGGCGCTTCTCGTCGCTGTGGGACCAGAACGCCGCCCGCCCGCTCCCGCTTTTCATGGCGGTCGGCGAGGCGCTCGCCCGGCGCCGTCCGGCCCGCTCTGAGGCGACGGTCGTGCACGGGGACTTCCGGCTGGGCAACGTCCTCGTCTCGGCCACCGCGCCGGCCGGCGTCGCCGCGATCCTGGACTGGGAGATGGCGACGATCGGCGACCCGCTCGCCGATCTCGGGTACCTCACGGCCACCTGGTCGGACGCCGACGCCGCCCCGCACCCGATGCTGCTCAGCCCGGTCACGGCGGCGGAGGGCTTCCCCTCACGGGACGATCTGGTCGCCCGATATGCCGAGCTCACCGGCCGCGACGTCACGGAGCTCGCGTGGTACCAGGCGCTCGCCCTCTGGAAGTCGGCGGTCTTCTGCGAGGCGATCTACACCCGCTTCCTCCGTGGCGAGCGCGACGATCCATGGGCCGCCTCGCTCGAGTCCGGCGTGCCACGCCTCGTCGAGGCGGCCGCCGAGTGTCTCGAGCTCACGCCTGGTAGGCGCCGCCGTCGACATGGATCGCCTGTCCAGTGATCCCGGCGGCGTCCTCTGAGCACAGGTATCCGACCAGGGAGGCGACCTCCGCAGGCTCGAGCAGGCGGCCGATGGGCTGCTCGCGCAACAGCCGCCGCGCCGCCTCGCTCTCGGGCTTGCCGATACGCGCGGCGAACGCCGCGATCTCGTCGCGCACCATCTTCGTGTCGGACCACCCGGGGACGACCGCGTTCGCGGTCGCCCCGTGCGGCGCGAGCTCGGCCGAGAGGACCCTCGTCAGTCCCAGGAGGGCGTGCTTGGAGGCGGTGTAGGCGGCCGTCGTGGGGACCCCGGTCCGTGCCCGCAACGAGGCGATCGTGATGATGCGGCCCCACCCCGCCTCGACCATCGGGGCGATGAGCCGCTGGGCGATGCGGAAGGGCGCATGGACGTTGATCGCGAACGCGCGCTCCCAGTCGGCCGGGTCGAGCTCGGCGATCGGCGAGATGCCGGCCACACCGGCCGAGTGGACGAAGATCTCGACCGGCCCGCCCAGCGCGTCCGCGGCGCGATCGGCGAGCATCGCGGCGGTCTCGGGATCGCCGAGATCCGCTGCGAGCGGCACAGCCATGGGCGCGCCGGCTCCGCGAAGCTCGCCGGCCACCTCCTCGAGCTCTCGTTCGGAGCGGGCGGTGATGGCGACCGAGTGGCCATCGCGGGCCAGCCTCGTGGCGACGGCGCGCCCGATGCCCCTGCCGCCCCCGGTGATCAGCGTGCGGCGGCTCGTCGTCGCGTCTGTCGCGCCACCGGGGGAGCTCACGCCCGCACCGTAGGAGCGCGCCGGCACGCCCCGCGGCCGGAGAGCCCTGGCCGTTTGTCCGCTTCTCCAGCCGCTACGCCGCTTCGGGTAGCGCGTCCGCGCGCGCCGCGTTCTCCGCGACAGCCCCGATGATCCGCGGCCACGCCGCCCGCGGCAGGTCGTGGCCCATGCCCGCGATCTCCACCAGCCGGGCGCCACGAATCGCCCGCGCGGTGGTCCGCCCGCCGCTCGGCCGGACGAGGATGTCCGCGGAGCCGTGGATGACCACGGTCGGCGCCGTCACCTTGCGCAGCGACCGGGTCCTGTCGCCCGACGCGAGGATCGCCGCCAGGTGCCGGCCGGCGGCCGCCGGATCGCGGCCGCGGTCGTAGCTGCGCTCGGCGAACCGCCGCAGGTCGCGCTCGTCCACGCCGAAGCCGGAGGAGCCGATCAGCGTCAGCGTGCGGACGAGGTGCTCGACGTATCCCGCCCGGTCGTCCGGGGCCGGAGCCATCAGCGCCCGCGCGATCTGGAGCCGGGGCTGGCCGGAGGTCCTCGCTCCGGTGCTCCCCATGATCGAGGCCAGGGAGCGGACGCGACCGGGGTGGTGGACGGCGAGCGTCTGGGCGATCATCGCGCCCATCGATGCCCCGGCGACGTGCGCGGTCTCGATCTGAAGATGGTCGAGCAGGCCGACGGCATCGTCCGCCATGTCCTCGAGCGTGTAGCCCGCCGCGGAGCGGTCGCGCCGGATGAGCTGCCAGCGCGTCGGCGGCGGGATGTGCGAGAGCGTCGTCGAGCGGCCGACGTCGCGGTTGTCGAAGCGGATGACGTGGAACCCGCGGGCGGCGAGCCCTGCGCACAGCTCCTCGCGCCAGCCGATCATCTGGGTGGCGAGCCCCATGATCAGCAGGAGCGCCGGGTCCTGCGGGTTGCCGAAGGTCTCGTAGCAGAGCTCGAGATCTCCGACGGGGGCGAATCGCTCGGTCACGTCCTCGCCGCGTACCCGTCGCCGCTCCGCGAGAAAACCCCTCCCGGAGCGCCTCGCGCGCCCGTTGTGGCATTCACCAAAGGGCCCGTCGATCGCTGGGGCGACGCGCGACGACCCGCTCCTACGATGGCCCGACATCCCCTTGCGCGTCGCGGAGAACCCTCAGGCGCCAACGCAGGTAAGAGGCCAATGAACGGCGACGGCGTCGACGAGATCATGCGTGAGATGGAGCGCAACGCGCTCCGGATCCAGAACGGCATCAAGCTCGCCATGGGCGCCGAGTTCGTGCGCGTCGGGCCGACGCCGAAGGAGACGATCTGGTCCAAGGGCAAGGTGCAGCTGTGGCGGTACGAGGGGCCCGAGCCCACGTTCAGCCCGCCGGTGTTCCTCGTGCCCAGCGTGGTGAGCCGGAGCTACGTGTTCGATCTGCACCGCGGCAACAGCTTCGTCGAGCGCCTGCTCGTGAGCGGGTTCGGCGTCTACCTCATCGACTGGGGCATCGCGGGTCGGGACGAGTCGAGCAACACGCTGGAGACCTACGTCGACGACCTCCTCCCCGAAGCTGCGGCCGCCGTCTGCGAGGACGCGGGGACGGAGACGACGAACCTGCTCGGCTACTGCTTCGCGGGGATGCTCACGATGCTCTACGTCGCCGGCCACCCCGACGCCCCGGTCGAGAACATCGTGTCGCTGGCCCCCCCGATCGACTACGGGCCGACGACCGGGATGACCGAGATGCTGACGTCGGGCCGGCTCGAGCCGGAGGAAATGCTCGACGAGGACGGCAACGTCCCCGGGGATGTCATGCGCGAGGCGTTCGCGATGCGCAAACCGACGTCGGATCTCGTCACCTACGCGGCGCTCTGGGACAACCTCTGGCAGGACGAGTATGTCGAGGGCCACCAGGCGATGGCGCAGTTCATCCGCGAGCAGGTCCCGCTGCCCGGCGCGCTGCTGCGCCAGATCGTCGACAAGCTGATCCGCGGCAACGAGCTGGCCTCCGGCTCGATCGAGCTCGGGGGTCGCACGATCGACCTCGCCGATGTCGCCTGCCCGCTGCTCGTGGTCATGGCCGAGCGCGACGAGCTCGTCCCGGTCGAGTCGACGCACGCCCTGCGCGAATTCATGGGCGCCAACATGGAGGAGCTGACGCTGCCCGCCGGCCACGTCGGGCTCATCACCGGCCGCAAGGCCGCCACCGTGACCATCCCGCACATCATCGGATGGATCCCGGACCACAGCCAGTCCCTGCAAGCGACCGAGGTGAACTCATGAGCGAGAAGCCCCCGTGGCGCATGGCGATCGAGCAGTTCGAGCGTTCGATCGGCGCTCCGCTCGAGGAGTTCATCAAGACGGAGCAGTTCGCCGAGCTGGCGGCCGGGGCCGCGAAGGGACAGGTCAAGATGCAGCCCGGCCTGGAACAGAGCACGAGCCAGTGGCTGCACGCCATGAACCTCCCCGCCGCGTCGGACATCGCGGATCTGCGCGGCGAGGTCGCCGCGCTCCGCCAGGAGGTCCGACGGCTTGCCGACGCGCTGGCGAAGACGGTCCCGGAGGGTGCGCCGGAACGCGAGCCGGCGGCGGGGAAGCCGAAGCCGAAGCCGAAGCCCGCGGCGGCGAAGCCGAAGCCGAAGCCGAAGCCGAAGCCCGCGGCGGCGAAGCCGAAGCCGAAGCCGAGCACCAAGCCCACCGCCGGTGACCCTGGAGATGTCTGAGCCGGCCGGGTCGCCCGGCACCGCGACGCGCCACCGGGGGGTCGTGGCGCGGACCGAGCACGGACGCGTCCGCGGCGTGGTCGAGAACGGGGTCGCCTCCTTCAAGGGGCTCCCGTACGCCGCGCCGCCGTTCGGCCCCCGCCGCCTGCTCGAGCCGGCGAGTCCGGAGCCATGGTACGGCGTCCGCGATGCCACGGCGTTCGGCCCGACCGTGCCGAAGGCGCCCTATCGCGTGCCGTTCTCCGCCATCCTCGACGAGCCGGTGATCGGGGGCGAGGACTGCCTCAACCTCAACGTCTGGACGCCGGATCCGGGCGCCTCGGGCCTGCCGGTGCTGGTCTGGTTCCACGGCGGCGCCTACCGCAACGGGTCCGGGGCGATCTCGATGTACGACGGCAGCTCCTTCGCCCGCGACGGCGCCGTCTGCGTGACGATCAACTACCGGCTCGGCATCGACGGCTTCCTGCTCCTCGACGACGCGCCGCAGAACCGCGGCCTGCTCGACCTCGTCGCGGCACTCGAATGGATCGAGGAGAACATCGCCGCCTTCGGCGGCGACCCGGCGAAGGTCACGATCTTCGGCCAGTCCGCCGGCGCGATGGCCGTCACGACGCTCCTCGCGATGCCGCGCCGCGCAGGGGCTGTTCAGGCGCGTGATCTCGCAGAGCGGCGTCGGCGACCGCGTGATCTGCGCCGCCGACGCCCAGAAGGTGACGCAGGAGCTCGCCGGCGCATCGGGGTCCCGCCGAACCGCGAGGGCTTCGCGTCCGTCCCGTGAAGCTCTACGCCGCGCAGTTCGCGCTCACCCAGGACATCCCGCAGGCGCCCGTGCGCTGGGGCCGGATCGGGATCACGATGATGCCGTTCGGCCCCGTCCTCGACGCGGACTCGCTCCCGCCGACCCGGTGGAGGCCGTGCGCTCCGGGGTCGGCGTCGAGGTCGAGCTGATGCTCGGCAGCAACACGGACGAGCATCGGTTCTTCCTCGTTCCCACCGGGCTCATCGACCAGCTCGACGACGGCTTCGTCAACGCCGCGCTGCAGATCTACGGCGGGTCAGCCGAGCCCTGCGCGAGCGCGTACGACGATCGCTACTCGACCGCGGGGGAGCTGTTCGCCGCGGCCGCGAGCGACTGCTTCTTCCGGCTGCCCGACATCCGGCTCGCGGAGCCGGGCCCGGCTCCGCGCCGACCTGGATGTACGAGTTCGCGTGGCGCTCGCCGCTCTACGCGGGGCAGCTCGGCGCGTGCCACTACCTCGAGGTGCCGTTCGTCTTCGACACGCTCGCCGCGCCGAGCGCCGCGCTCGTCGACGGGGCCGGAGCCGCCGCAGGAGCTCGCGGACGAGATGCACGAGCGCTGGCTCACGTTCGCCGCGACCGGCGACCCGGGCTGGCCGCGCTACACGCCCAAGCGGCGAGCGGTCATGACCTTCGACCTCGAGAGCGGCGTGGTCGACGACCCGCGCGCCGAGCAGCGGGTCGTGTGGCCCGCGCGAACTGACCCCGAGACCCAGGAGCGACCGATCATGAGCGACAGTCCTTTCGATCCCCGCGCGTCGTTCGCACCCGGGCTGTTCGCCGGCACGGACCGCCGTCGTCACCGGCGGCGGCCGCGGCATCGGCCGCGCCATCGCCATCGGCTTCGCGCGCCTCGGCGCGAACGTCGTGATCGCCAGCAACGCGCCCGAGGAGCTGGCCGACGGTCGCGCCGGAGATCGAGGCGCTCGGGGTGCGAGTGCCTCCAGGTCGAGGTCAACATCCGCGACATCGCCTCGGTCGACGCGTTCCGCGACGCCTGCCTCGAGCGCTTCGGCAGCGTCGACTACCTCGTCAACAACGCCGGCGGCCAGTTCCAGGCGCACCCGTTCGACGATCAGCGACAACGGGCTGGCGCGCGGTCATCGACCTCAACCTGAACGGCACCTGGAACGTCTGCAGCCGCTTCCTGCGGCACATGATGGAGCGCCAGACCGGCAGCATCGTCAACATCGCGCACGTCTTCAGCTTCGAGCGCGGCGCGCCGATGTTCGCCCACTCCGGCGCGGCCCGCGCGGGCGTGGTCAACCTGACCCGCAGCCTCGCGCCCTACGCCGAGCAGCGCAACGTGACCATCAACGCGCTCGCGCCCGGCACCACGATCTCGCCCGAGGCGGCCGCCAACTACGGCATGACGGTCGAGGAGTGGCGCGCCCAGCCGAGCCGCGCGCGCTACGCCGACCCCGAGGACATGGCGGCGATCGTGCTGTTCATGTGCTCGCCGGCGGCGCGGATGCTCAACGGGGCGGTCATCGTCGCCGACGCCGCCTCGACCCAGTTCAACTGGCCCGCGCGCTCGACCGAGGACCTCTTCGACGAGGTCCAGGCGTCGCTTCGACTGATCAGGCCAGCTCGCGCTCGAGGCCGATGGCCTCGCAGGTCTCCGCCTGTCCTGCTCGGCGTGGTGGGTGAGCACGACGAGGTCGTGCACCTCGCCGGCGAGGTCGCGGACGTGGTCGAGCAGCAGCGCCTCGATCTGGAAGCCGATCGCCTGGAACATCGCGATCGCGGGCCGCTCCTCGGCGATGATCTCCACGACGAGCTTCGAGTAGCCGGCCTGGAGGCCGCGCACGAGGCCTTCGCGCGCGAGCTTCTTGCCGAGCCCGCGGCCGCGCGCGGCGGGGTCGACGACGAGGCCGATGCGCGCCACGTGGTGCGACCAGCCGACGCCGCCGAAGAGCGCGAGCCAGCCCACGACGCTGCCGTCGTCGTCGATCAGGATCAGCCGCTGATCGCCCTCGCGCGGTGCCAGGAAGCCCTGGACCACGTCGGGGTCGAGGACGTCCTCGTTGAAGAACGTCCGGTCGCGCTCGGGCACGCGCACGAAGAACTCGGCGATGAGCTCGAGATCGTCCGGCTGGATGGGTCGCAGCTCCATCGGTAGCGCAGGAGTTCGCGGGACTGCGCCATGGCCGCCTTGCGCGATCTCGCGCGTGAAGTCGGCCTGGGCGTTGAGCAGCGTCGCGACCCAGTCGACGTCGCTGGCCCCGGCCAGTTTCTCCTGGTGGCCGGCGATCGCCCGGAGGTTCGTCTCGTACGCCTCGAGGTACGCGCGTCCGGACTTCTTGACTGGCCTCGATGATCTTCTCGTTCAGCTCGCGAAGCCGCTCAGCGGCCTCCTCGAGGGCCTTGTCGTCGGTGCCGGTGGCCATCGGGGCTCCTTCGGTGGTGATTGCTGTGCATCCATCACAGCCGGAAGACGCCGAATCCGCTCGCGTCCGCCCACCGGGCGCGTTGTGGATAACTGAAAGCGCGAGCCCGAGCACCGTGCGCGTGTCGCGCGGATCGATGATCCCGTCGTCATAGCCGCGGCCGGAGTTGGCCAGCGCGGTCTGCTCGCGCTCGATCTGGTCCTCGACGGCGCGTGCGCATCGCGCTCGTCCGCCTCCTCGTCGAACGGCAGGCCCGCGCGTCTCCGCGCTGGCCCGGGCGACGATCGAGAGCACGCCGGCGAGCTGCTGCGGGCCCATCACCGCGGTCTGGGCGCTCGGCCAGGCGAACACGAAGCGCGGGTCATAGCCGCGGCCCGACATCGCGTAGTTGGCCGCGCCGTAGGAGCCGCCGACGATCAGCGACAGGTGCGGGACCTTGGAGTTGGAGACCGCGTTGATCATCTGCGCGCCGTGCTTGACGATGCCGCCCTGCTCGTACTCCTTGCCGACCATGAAGCCGGTCGTGTTGTGGATGAACAGCAGCGGGACGTCGCGCTGGTTGGCGAGCTGGATGAACTGGGCGGCCTTCTGCGCCTCCTCCGAGAACAGCACGCCGCGGACGTTGGCGAGCACGCCGATCGGATAGCCGTGCAGCGACGCCCAGCCCGTGAGTCAGCGCGGTGCCGTAGAGCGGCTTGAACTCGTCGAAGCGCGAGCCGTCGAGGATCCGCGCGAGCAGGTCGGCCGGGTCGAACGGGATCTTGCGGATCGGCGGACATCACGCCGAGCAGCTCCTCGGCGTCGTAGAGCGGCGCGTCGGCCGCCTCGGTCGGGCCGGGGCCGAGCTTGCGCCAGTTGAGCCGGCGCACGATGTCGCGCCCGAGGCGCAGCGCATCGTGCTCGTCGGCGGCGAGGTAGTCCGACAGGCCGGACGTGCGCGAGTGCATCTCCGCGCCGCCGAGCTCCTCCGCGTCGGCCTCCTCCCCGGTCGCCATCTTCACCAGCGGCGGGCCCGCCGAGGAAGACGCGCGCGCGGTCGCGGACGAAGACCGTGTGGTCGCAGAGGCCGGGGACGTAGGCGCCCCCGGCCGTCGAGCTGCCGAAGACGAGCGCGAGCGTCGGGATGCCCAGGCTCGACAGGCGCGTCAGGTTGCGGAACATCGCGCCGCCGGGGACGAACTGGTCCGCCTGCGTCGGCAGGTCGGCGCCGCCGGACTCGACCAGGTTGATCAGCGGCAGCCGGTTGCGCTCGGCGATCTCCTGCGCGCGCAGCGCCTTGCGCAGCGTGTAGGGGTTGTTGGTCCCGCCGCGGATCGTGGAGTCGTTGCCGTTGACCACGCACTCGACGCCCTCGACGACGCCGATGCCGGTGACGATGCTGCCGCCCACGTGGTAGTCGGTCCCGTGCGCGATGAAGGGCTGGAGCTCGAGGAACGGGCTGTCGCGGTCGAGCAGCAGCTCGATGCGCTCGCGGACCAGGAGCTTGCCGCGCTCGCGGTGGCGCTCGACGTACTTCGGGCCGCCGCCGCCGCGGTTGGTCTCGAGCAGCGCCTCGAGCTCCTCGAGCCGGGCGCTCATCGCGTCGCGGTTGAGCGTCGACGCCGGCGCCGGCCGGGTCGAAGCCGCTCTGCAGCGACGTCATGACTCCACCAGCGCCGGTCGCGCAGGCGCTCGAGGTCGATCGCGGGCGCGCGCCGTGGGCGAGCAGGTACGCCTCGGCGCTGCCGTGGTCGTCGCGCACCTCGTCGAGCGCGTCGACGATCCACTCCGGCCGCGCCTCGAGCAGGTCGGGGCGCTCGCGCACGTTGACGCCGAGCGCCTGCCTCCTGCTTGGCGATCGCCTCGTCGTCGTCCGCGTGCAGCTGCTCGGCGCTGAGCGCGTAGTCGGCGGCGATCACGTCGTCGGGCACGCCGAGCCAGCTCTGGATCAGGGCGATCACGAGGCCGGTGCGGTCCTTGCCGGCGGTGCAGTGGACGAGCGCCGGCAGCGCGCCGGGCGCGGCGAGCGTGCCGACGATCTCGGCGATCGTCTCGCCGCGCGTCTCGTAGACCCAGCGGTTGAAGCCGGCGAGCCCGCCGTTGAGCGGGTTGACCGGGCGGCGCTGCTCGCCGATCAGCGACAGCTCGACGAGCCTGCCGTCGAACCAGCCGTGCTGCGAGCCCCAGTGCGCCGCGCTCGCGGTCGCGGCGCAGGTCGACGATCGTGTGCAGGCCGAGCGCCGGCGAGGCGCGCCTGCGCCGCGTCGTCGAGCCGGGCCGGCGCGTCGCCCCGGAACAGCAGGCCGCTGCGCACCCGCGCCCCGTCGCCGTGCGGGTGCCCGCCGGCGTCACGCAGGTTCTGGAGCATCGTCGATCGGGCGGCGGCGACCGGGCAGCCCGAGCAGCGCCGCGGCCTGCTCGACCGTCGCCGGCACGCGGCCGACGTCCTCGGTCATCGCGCGCGCCTTCGCGACGAGGTCGCCGTTCGAGCGCGCCATCGTGCCGTCCGGCAGGTAGAAGTTGTCCTCCAGCCCGACGCGGATCGAGCCGCCGAGCGTGAGCGCGGCGGCCACCACGAGCCACTGCTGGCGCGAGATCCCGATGACGCCCCAGTGCGAGCCGGCGCGGCGCGTTGTCGGCCATCGCGGCGACGTTGCGCGCGGTCGCGGGGATGCCGCCGACGACGCCCATCACGAAGTCGATGTGGAGCGGCTCCTTGAGCGCGCCCATGTCGACGAGCGGCGCCAGCGAGCCGACGTGCCCGATGTCGAAGCACTCGTGCTCCGGCTTGATGCCCAGCTCGTTGAGCACGGCCAGCAGCTCGAGGATCTCGTCGAACGGGTTGGTGAACACCAGCTTGAAGACGAAGTCCTTGCGGCTGCTTGGAGTACTTCGCGTAGTTCATCGAGCCCATGTTCAGCGCGGCGACCTCGGGCGGGCAGGCGCGCAGGTACTCGATCCGCTTCGCCAGCGGGACGCCGATCGTCCCGGTCGAGAAGTTGATGATCGCGGCGTCGCCGATCTCGCCCTTGATCGCCTGCGGTGATCGCCTGGAAGTCCTCGACCTCGTAGGAGGGCGTCCCGTCGGGGTGGCGCGCGTGGATGTGGATGTGCACGCCGCCCTCGTCCACGATGCGCCGCGCCTCGGCCGCGTAGTCCTCCGGGCGTGTAGGGGATCGCGGGGCACTGGTCGCGGTTGGCGACGGCGCCCGAGATCGAGCAGCAGATGATGACCGGGGGTCTTCGAGGCTCACCCGCATACCTCAGCGCGGCGGCGCGCCGGGCGACTGTGCCGAGCCTCCAGCCGCGGTCAGGGCGCCTGTCGGTACGGGACACCCCGACAGTCGTCGCGCAGCACGGCGGGGCCGAGCGTCGCGGCGAGATTCAGGGCGACGAGCAGCGGCACCTGCTCCTGGCCGACCTCGCGGCCGAGGATCTCGCGGCAGGCGCGGATGCGGTTGGCGACGGTGTTCGGGTGCACGCCGATGCGCTTGGCGGTCGCGACGCGGCTGCCGTTCTCCTCGAGGTAGAGCATCAGCGTCGCGCGCAGCCGGTGGCTCTCGTCGTCGTCGAAGGCGAGCGCGCCCGAGGCGCTCGTGCACGAAGCGCCGCGTGCGCTCGGGGTCGCCGGCGAACAGCGCCGCCAGCTCGACGGCGTGGAAGGCGGTGACGGTGCCGGGCCGCCGCCGGCTGACGATCGCCACCTTGGCGGTGTCGGCCGCGTCGCGGTGGCTGCGGCGGAAGCCGGTCAGCCCCTGGCCCGGCGCGCCGAGCGCGATCGAGACGCCGTCGGCGTTCGGCGCGGCGGCCAGCGAGTCGATCAGCTCGCGCGGGAGCTCGCTGTCGCGCCCGAGCCCACGCCCACATCGTGCTGCCGTCGACCGACAGCATCAGCGGCCGGCCGGCCTCCAGGTGCGCCGAGGCCGCCGTCGCGGCGCGCTCCAGGCGCGGGAGCACCTGCGGGTCGTCGGGGGTGGGCACCGCCCACAGGACGAGCCCGAGGTGGTGCCGGCGCAGGTCGTAGCCGAGGATGCGCCCGGCGCCGTCGGTGTCGACCGCCTTCTCGTCGAGGATCGCGCCGATCGTCTCGCGCCGCATCGCCTCCGCGCCGCGGACCCAGCGCTCGCGCTCGCGCTGGTACTCGGAGCTGAGGCCCTCCATGAGCGCGTCGTGGAACTGGAAGTTGACCTCGATCGAGCGGCGCGTCGCGGCCAGCAGCAGCTCCGCCGAGTCGACCGGGCTCGAGCCGGTCCTCCCACGCCTGCAGCAGCACGGCCGAGCGCCAGCCGGTGGATGCGCAGCAGCACGTCGAGCGGCACGCCGCGGCGCGCGAGCGCGCGCGCGTACGCGTGGGCCTCGGCCGGCGACTCGACCTCGTCGGGCGCGACGCCGCGCAGGAACGCGCGCGCCCACGAGAGCAGCCCGGCGCGGCCCGCGCAGCAGGATGTCCTCCCGCGTCTCGGCGTCGCGCCGAGATCTCCGGCACCTCGCGCATGAGGAGTCGGCGATGTCGCCCGCGATGTCGTCGCGTCCCGCTCGACCGCCTGCGCGGCGGCGAAGAGCATCTGCCCGACCGGCCGCTTCGTCGGCGGCGTCAGTCCGGGCCGTGGCCATGCGGCCAGGCTACTGCGGCCTCGTCGCCGATCACGGCCAGCACGCGTGCCGGTCTCGACTTGCTGCACCCTCAGCCAACGCGCAGCTCCGCACCGAACCGGCCGCCGGTCGGCGCACGATCTCGTGCTCCATCTTCATCGCCTCGATGATCGAGCAGCGGCTGGCCGGCGTCGACGTCGGCCCAGCGCTCCACCAGGACGCGGATGACGCGGCCGGGCATCGGCGATTCCAGCGAGCCCGGGCGCGCCTCCTTCGCCGTGTCCGGGAAGCGCGGCCGCTCGAGAAGGTCGGCCTGCCCGTCGGGCGTGTTGACGAACACTCGGCCGTCGGAGGCGCCGCCGACGCGGTAGCGCCGCCGGACGCCCGCCACCTCCAGGTCGACCGCGTCGGGTGCGCAGGCGTGCAGGATCGGGGCGGCGAGCTCCTGCCGCCCACGCGCAGCGTCGCGAGCCGGCCCCCACGGTCGAAGCGGTACTCGACGGTCAGCTCGTCCCCCGCTCGATCGAACGTGACCGACTGATGCGCCGACGGGTTGTTGCGCCAGCCGCTCGGCAGCCGTCGCAGCGCGCGCCGCTCCGCCGCGCCTCGCCGCCTGCCCGGCGAGCGCGGCCGCGGCGGCGGCACGCGCGGCGCTCTCGGCGCCGACGCAGGGGCGCGGCGAGCGCGCTCGACGCCGTAGCGCTCCAGGAAGCCGGTGTCGGCCTCGCCGGCGAGGAACGCCTCGTGATCGAGGACGCGGACGAGGAAGTCGCGGTTCGTCGTCGTCCCGTGGAGCTCGCTCGCCGCAGCGCGTCGGCGAGCTTCGCGCCGCCTCGCCGCGCGTCGCGCCGTAGCGCGATCACCTTGGCGATCATCGGGTCGTAGTACGGGCTGATCGCGCGTGCCGTCCTCGACGCCGGTGTCGACGCGGACGCCGTCGCGGCACCCGGAACCGCTCGAGCGTCCCCGTCGCCGGGAGGAACTCGCTGCGCGGGATCCTCGGCATAAAGGCGGGCCTCCATCGCGTGCCCGTTGAGCGACGGGTGCCGCGCGCCCTCCGGCAGCGCGCGCCCCTCGGCGACCAGGAGCTGCAGCTCGACCAGGTCGAGGCCCGGTGACCAGCTCGGTGACCGGGTGCTCGACCTGCAGCCGGGTGTTGACCTCGAGGAAGAAGAACTCCCCGTCCCGGTGAGCAGGAACTCGACCGTCCCGGCGCCGACGTAGCCGAGCGCCTCGCCCGGCCGCGACCGCCGCCGCGCTCATCCGCGCGCGCAGCTCGCCGTCGACCGCCGGCGACGGCGCCTCCTCGATGATCTTCTGATGGCGGCGCTGGACCGAGCAGTCGCGCTCGTGCAGCGAGCACGACGTTGCCATGCCGGTCGCCCGACGATCTGGATCTCGACGTGGCGCGCCCGCGGCGCGAAGCGCTCGAGGAAGAGGCTGTCGTCGCCGAAGGCGCGCCGCCGCCTCGGCCGGCGCGCCGCGGCGACCGCCGCCTCCAGCTCGGACGGCTCGTGGACCAGCCGCATGCCCTTGCCCCCGCCACCCGCCGACGCCTTGACCAGCAGCGGGAAGCCGATCGTCTCGGCCAGCGCAGCGAGCTCGATCGCCGCATCGTCCGTCGATCCGAGCGCCCGGCAGGACGGGGACACCGGCTCGCTGCATGCGGTCGCGCGCCTCGGTCTTCGAGCCCATCGCCCGATCGCGTCCGGCGACGGCCCGATCCAGATCAGATTCGCGGCGGCGACCATCTCGCGCGAACGCAGGGTTCTCGGACAGGAAGCCGTAGCCGGGGTGGATCGCGTCGGCGCCGGCTCGGCGTGCGGCGTCGATGACGGCGGCGCTCCGCAGGTACGACTCGGCCGGGGTCGATCCGCCGAGGGCGACGGCGACGTCGGCCTCGCGGACGAAGGCGAGGTCGCGTCGGGGTCGGAGTAGACCGCAACCGTGGAGATGCCCAGTCGCCGGCAGGTCGCGAAGACCCGGCGCGCGATCTCGCCTCGGTTGGCGACCAGGACGCGGGTGATCGAGCCCACTAGCGCCCCTGCCACACGGGCTCGCGCTTCTCGAAGAAGGCGGCGACCCCCTCGCGGATGTCCTCGGTCGACATGACGAGGGTGAGCTGGGTGCGCAGGAACGCCAGTGCGTCCGCGAGGGCCATGTCCTGCTGGCGGTACATCGCGTCCTTGCCCAGGCGCATGACCAGCGGCGACTTCGCAGCCAGGTCGGTCGCCCACTCCTCGACGGTTCGGGCGAACTCGGCGTCAGGCGCGACGCAGTTGACGATGCCGAATCGCTCGGCCTCGCGCGCGCTGATCTGACGGCCCCTCAGGAGGAGCTCGTTCGCCTTGGTGCGCCCGACGTTGCGGAACAAGAGCGCCATCACCATGAACGGGAAGACGCCGACGTTGATCTCCGGCGTTCCGAAGCGCGCCGACTCTCTCGCAATGGTCAGGTCGCAGGCGAGCGCCAATCCCAGACCGCCGGCGAGGACGTGGCCGTTCGCCGCGCAGATCGACGGCTTCCCCAGCTCTCCGAGCGCCTGGAAGACGGCCGGGAACTTCGCCGCGGCGTCGTGGCGCTCGACGAGCCCGACGTCGGCTTCGAACCCTCCGAGATCCCCGCCGGCGCAGAACGTCGTCGGGTGGGTCGACGTCAGCACGACGCAGCCGACACCGGGATCGGCCTTGGCGCGCGCGAGCGCGTCGAGGAGGTCGTCGTACAGCTCGGCGGAGAGCGCGTTGCGCGTCTCCGGACGGTCGAGGGCGATCGTCGCGACGCGGGTTTCGTCGCGGTCGTAGCGCAGCGTGTCGTACACAGGCACCGACTGAGGGTGCGGCACCGGTCGCCCCGCGGGGTGTCGTACCGCGACACCCCAGCGGCTGGCGCTATCGCGAGGCGACCGGCGAGAAAGACCGTCAGCCGACCAGCTGGCGAGCGGCCGCCGTGTAGGCGGTGGTCAGCTCGCGGGTGACGCCGGTCTGCGAGGTGACGAGCGACTTGAGCCAGTCGACGTCGGTCTCCGCGACCGACTTCTCGAACGAGTCGACGATCGAGAGGACGGCCTCCTCGTACGCGTCGATCGCGTCGAGCGCCGACTTCTTCTGGGCGGCCGTCGCTTCCTCGACGAGCTCGGCGATCTTCTTGTTGGTCTCCTCCGTGAGCTCGGCGACCTTCTTGGTCGCGTCCTCGAGCGGGTTTGGATCGGTCTTCGTAGCGGCCATCGTGGGGTCCTTTGGTCGGGGCTGTGCTAGCAGGTTAGCACCTTCTGGCTAACTTGCAAGCAGATGGAAGCCCTCCTGTGCACACCAGGCAATGACTGCGTCGGTCCGGTCCTCACAGGGGGAATGAAGCGATCACGCAACGCAACCTCCTGCACGAGATCCTCCGCCCCCGGCTGGTCGAGCTGCCCGCTCCCGATGCCCGTCTGCGATGCCTGCCATTCGGACGCCGTCGCGCTCGCCGAGTGGGACCGGCATCCCGCCGGCGAGTGGTGGGCGGTGCTCCGCTGCAGCGCCTGAGTGGCACGAGATCGGCATCTCGCAGGCCGCCGCGGACCGCCTCGACAGCGCGCTGGACGCTGATACGATCGCCCAGGACCTCGAGGCGATCGACCGCGAGTGCATGGCCGCCCAGGCCGATGCGTTCGCGGTGGCGCTCGAGCGAGAGCTGGTCAACCGACCCGCGCTAGAGCTCGTGCGCGCGTCCTCTGGCTTGATGGCGTACACCGTGCCCGGAATGCAGCGTGAATCGATCGAGGTCTCGTTGGGTCTTTTGCCACGCGATTCGGTCGATCTGGTTCGTCGGCTCGTCGCCGAGCGCGTTCTCGAAGTATGCGACTCGTCCGTGTCTGGCCGCAGTGGTGGTTCGGTTTGGGAGGGCGTCGATCGCGACGCTTTGTGCCTCGCTGCGATCGAGCCGGCGGACGAGTTCGCCGAACCGGTCGGCTGGAGCCTGGGTGGCGTTGTGGTGTTCGTCGTTGATTTCGGCATCGACGGCGTAGAACCGGGTTCCTTGGCGTGCACGCGACCAGGCGACGTATCCCCACTCGCGGTAGACGGTCTCTGAGCCGAGCACGAACGCGCGGTCGGTGGTGGCTCCTTGTGCGAGGTGCGCGGTCAGCGAGTATCCGTGCTCGACAGCCTCATGGCCGCGACGGGTGCGGAGGTTGATGTAGCGCGAGGGTAGGTGGCGGGTCGTGCCGTCTGGTAGTGCGATCGTCAGGGTCTGCGCTTCGATGTCGACGGCGACGACTTCGCCGCGGGTGCCGTTCTGGACTCCGAGTCGGCGGTCGTGCGCCGCAGGACCACCTGGTCGCCGGGCGAGAACGTCGTGCCTCGGATATCGAGGCCCTCGGAGGCCACGCGGCCTTTGGCGATGAGCACGTTACGTGCGAGCGCGTTGAGGTGGCGGACCTCTGAGCGCCGGGGGCGAGCATGATCGCGTCGTCGCCCGCGGTGAGCGCGGCGCAGTAATCGGACACGAGTTCGCGGACGGCATCGTCGGCGCTTTCGGTGAGGATGAGGTCGCCGCCGTCGACGGCGATCGAGAGCGCGTCGCTGACTTCGCCGGTCCGCCAGTGGTCGAGCAGGCGCCGATCGGTGTCGCGCTGTTGGCGGCGGTTCTGCTGGAGCCGGATGGGATCGGTGCGCGCGACGAGGGCGGCGAACGCGCCGCCGGCGGCGATCTCGGGCAGCTGCGCGTGGTCGCCGACTAGCACAGTTTCGCGCCGGCGTCGCGTGTGTGTCGCATGAGTTCGTCGATGGCGCGGGTCCCGAGCATCGCGGCCTCGTCGACGACGAGCACGGTCCGGTCGTCGAGCACGCCGGCGGAGCCGTGGTGGAGATCGATCAGGAGCGACGCGACGCTGGTCGCCTCGATCCCCGACGCCGCCGAGAGCTCCATCGCCGCGCGGCGCGCGACGGCAGCGCCGAGCACCCGGTAGCCCGAGTTCGCCCACGCCTCGCGGGCCGCGGCGAGCGCGAACGTCTTGCCGGTCCCCGGCGGACCGACGACGACCTCCACGCCGGCGCCGCCTTCGACGAGCTGACGAACCATTTCCGCCTGATCAGGCCCGATGGTCGATCGCCTCGCGAACACCTCCTCAACCGTCTCCGGCTCCGCGACGGCCGCTCCCGCTTGGGTTGACCCGAGGGCAACGGCGATGACGCGCTGCTCGACCTCGAGGAGTTCGACGGTGGAGTACCGCGGGCTGTCGGCGATCGCGGAAACGAGGCGTCCGTCGCGGCGGCGGATCATGTCCTCGCGTCGCATCCGCGCGCCCGGCTCCGTGAGCGCAACCACCTCCGGCAACGCCAGAAACGCGGTCACGAAGGCATCGGTCTCCGTGAGCGTCGTTCCTTGCCGTGCCGCTGCGGCGAGCGCGCGGACGACATCGCGGCGATCAAACGAGGACTGCTGTGCGGTCAGCCCGTCGGGCGACAGCAGGCGCTCGGCGATCACCTGCCAGCTCTCGCGCGACCGGTCCGGGCCGCGATGGGTGATCTCGCGAACCCGGGCTGCGGTGAGCCCGAACGCCTCGGCGCGCGACCGCCATTCCGGCGCGAGGCGCTCCGGGGTGACGTCGTAGTCCTTGTGCTGGCGGGTCTGCACCGCCGCGCTCTGCCGCGCAGCTGCACTGTCGACGCCCCACTCGGCGATCTGCGCTTCGATCTCGGCGCGGCGCCGGGAGAACGCGTCGATGGCGGCACGCGGGACGCCGTCGATCTCAGCGATGCCTCGCTGGACCTCGGTCCAGCGCACACCCGCGCGAACAGATAACGCGCGCCGGAACGCCGCCTCATGCACGAAGCCCGCCGTCCGCGCCTCCGCGTACAGCGCGCGCCCGTCGAGCGACCCCCAGGTCCCGTCGGCGGTCCGGGTGGCGTTGGCGACGAGCACGTGGGTGTGGATCTGCGGGTCACCCGCCCGACTTGTGCGGTGCCGGAACGCCGCCGCCACAAACCCGTCGCCTGGCACGATCTCGGTGCCGCCGGCGCCGCGCCGCGTCCGGCAGGCGTACCGCTCCAGGTACGCGAGCGCCTCGCTGACCGCGGCTGCCTGCGCGTCAAGCACCGCCCGTTGCGTGGCCGGATCGCCGATCCCGCACAGGATCGATGCGCTCTTGGGCACGGAGAACATCAGATCGAACCCCGGCACCCGCGCCCGCTTCACCGACCCCTCAAGCGGCCGCCTCGTGCGCGGATCGTGCTTTGAGAGCACCGCCCGCAGCGACGCCTCCGAGACCCGACCGTCGAGGCCGAGGGCCGAGGAGCCCGAGCCCGTCCACTGCCCGGCCGCCTCCGGGCCCGCCAGGTAGTAGTCCTCGGCGCCCGAGGACACGCTCTCGGTGTGATCGACCCGCCGGCCTGCCTGATCGAGGTAGTACCGCTGGTCGGTCCCGGCGAGCTTTGCGAGCGACAGCACGCTCTGAAGACGGACACCGGACCGGGCCCTGGCTGTTCTCCGCACTCCAGTGCAAGTGCGTCCCCGTTGTTGGGAGGTGTCAGCGGGCTTGTCCTTTGGGGCTTGGTCCTTTGAAGTTCCTGGTCTCTTGCTGTGAGGGCTTCGGCTTTGGGCTTGAGTTGCTGTGCTTGCAGTTGGCCTTGGTTGGTGCCTTTGGGATTTCGATGAGGACAGATTTCTGCTTGTTGGGGTTCGATCTTTGGCTCTTAGATCGCCGGTGCTTGAGGTCGGCTGCGGCGGAATCGCCGACGACGAACCGCCAGCGCCCCCGCTCGTGTCCGTCTTCAGAAGGACACAGCTTCTTCCGCACCCTGCCCGCCTTCTTGCCCGCCACGCTCATCATCGACCTCGAGCAGCTCACTCCGGCCGAGCAACGCGATCTCGGCAACGCGTTGCTGCGGGCGGCGTGGTCTGCGGCGCTGGAGGAGACGCGGATCGCGCTGCTCGACTTGGTGGTGGCGATCGACACCACACTGTTCGGAGAGACGACGTGAGCCTCGGCTCCATGGCAGCGGAGGGCGGCCGTGTTGTCCGCAATCGACGAACGAGATCGACTCGATGCGATGACCTCGCCGCTGCACGCGCGGGCGCCGAGCTCGCTGTTCTGCAGGTTCTACGCCGGCGCTTTCCGGCGTCTCGGCTCGCGTTCGTCCGGCCAGGGGAACGGCCGGATGGGGGAGGGGGGGCGCCCTTTGCCCGGGAGGTCGTCTTCTGCCTGCCCGCGCCAGACGATGCAGGTGCGCTCGGCGACGCCAGCGCCGCGCTTGGGCGCTCGGCGTAGGAAGACGGCGTCGATGGCGCCGGCGACGATCATGTGCAGCTCGTCTCCGGTCAGCTCCTCCCAGGCGAGCGGCGTGAGCGCGAGCGGCTCGGCTCGGGCGGCCGCGGCCTGATAAGCCGCCTCGGCGTCCTCGAGCGCGCGCAGCCGCGCGTCGAGGTAGGCGTCGTAGCGAGCGCCGTAGCGCTCGCGGTTGGCGAGGTCGAGCATGAAAGCGTCGAGCTCGGCCTCGGCCGCCTGGACCGCGTCGGCGAGCGTGGCCAGCTCGGAGGTGTCGGCGGCTCGGTCGGCGCGAACCTCGGCGCCGGCCAGCAGCTCCTTGACCTGCTCGATCACCCACGGCTCGAGCCGGCTGGCGACGACCATCGAGGGTGCCGGACACTTGCCGCCGCCGTGTCGGCCTTGGCAGCGATAGACGCGCAGCTGGCCAGACGAACCTCCGGGGCCGCCGACCATGACGTACCGGCACGCGGCGCAGCGCACCAGGCCGGCGAGGACGTAGGGAGTGCCGCGCTTCTTAATGGGCCGACGGTCGCGCTGGGCGGCCCGCCAGGTCTCGGCGTCGATCAGCGGCTCGTGCGCCCGCAGGTTTCGCAGCGGCTGATCACTGGCGGCATAGGCGACCTCGCCAAGGTAGACGCGATTCGCGAGTAGATGACCGATCGACGACGTCGTCCACAGCCCATCGTCGGACCGGGACGCGACCTCGTCCATGTAGCGCGCGAGCTCGGAGATCCCGACGCCGGTGGCTGCCCGGCGAAACAGCTTCGTCACGGCCGGGCCGGTCGTGGGGTCGGGCACCAGGGTTCCCGAGCCCTCCTGGCCGCGGGCCACCCGCCGGTAGCCGAACGGCGTGGGCCCGATGTGGGCGCCGCGGCCGATCGCCCGGCCCTTGGCGGTCTTCCAGCCCGACTTGAGCTGGTCGAGCTGCAGCTCGGCCATGACGAACATGATGTTGAGCATCGCTTTGCCGAAGTCGGTCGTCGGATCGATGCGCTCCTGCGCCGAGGCGAAGATCCCGCCGGCCCCGAGAATCCGCCGGACCATCGCGCCGCCGTCGGGCGCCGAGCGCGCGAAGCGGTCAATGCGCGCGACGATCACGCCACCGGTCTCGCCCGCCTCGATCCGGCGGATCACCTCGAGGAAGCCCGGGCGTTCGACGTTGCCGCCGGAGTAGTCCTGATCGTCGTGCCAGGTGTCGATCTCGACGCCCATCAAGCCGGCGAAGGCGGCGATCTGCTCACGCTGAACCTCGGGGGAGATGTAGCCGTCGCCGGCCCGCCCGCCGATACGCGAGACTCTGATGTAGCCGTCGACGCGTTTGGGCGTCACGGCCCGGCGAGCCTCCGCGAAGAGGCGGGCTCTACGCTCTTGCCTTCGCTTCTCGACGCCGGGACCATCGGATTCCAATATGACCATTTCCACGAATCAGTTCAAGAACGGCAACCACATCGACGTCGAGGGGACGATCTTCAAGATCATCGAGTTCCAGCACGTCAAGCCCGGCAAGGGCGGCGCGTTCGTCCGCACGAAGCTGCGCCGGACGTCCGACGGCGCCGTGATCGACCGCACGTTCCGCGCGGGCGAGAAGTTCCGGTCGGTCAGGACCGAGGCGCGCAAGATGCAGTACCTCTACGCCGACGGCACCGACGCGCACTTCATGGACTCCCAGACGTACGAGCAGATGGCGATCCCCGAGACCTCGCTGGCCGAGCCGCTGAAGTGGATCCGGCCCAACGAGGACATCGACATGCTCTACATCGACGACCAGCCGGCCGACATCCAGCTGCCGGCGTCGGTCGAGCTCGAGGTCACCGAGACCGAGCCGGGCGTGCGCGGGGACACCGCGTCGGGCGGCGGCACCAAGGCGGCGACGCTCGAGACCGGCGCGACCGTGTCGGTCCCGCTGTTCGTCAACATCGGCGACCGCGTGAAGGTCGACACCCGCTCCGGCAGCTACATGTCGCGGGCGTGAGCCGCCGGTCGGACCACCGCCGCGCCGCCGTCTTCGCCCTCTATCAGCAGGACCTGACCGGCCGTTCGCTCGACGACGTGTTCGAGCGCAACGCCGCGCCGTTCACCCGTGCGCTGGCCCATGCGGTCGACGACCATCGCGAGGACCTCGACGAGCGGATCGGCCGCCACGCGCAGGGCTGGGCGCTGGAGCGGATCGCCCCGCTCGAGCGCGCGATCATCCGCGTCGCGCTCCTCGAGATGCTGCACCCGGATCTCACCGAGGGCGAGCGCCCGATCCCGGCCGAGGGGGCGATCGAGGAGGCGGTGGAGATCGCCAAGGAGTTCTGCGCCGCGCAGGCCGCCGGCTTCGTGAACGGGATCCTCGGCGCCGCGCTGGCCGAGGCGCGACAGAATGGGGTGGGCCAATGACGGCGGACCCGGGTCTCGACGAGCTGATCGACCGCCTCGAGCGCACCGCCGCCGAGTTGCGGGCTGGCGAGCTGGCGCCCGAGCGCGCCGCCGCGCTGGTCGACGAGTGCGCGCGGCTGGCCGCCGAGGCCGGCTCGCGGCTCGACCGCGCGGTGCGGACCGGGGACGAGGGCGCCCCCGGCCAGCTCCCGCTGAGTTAGGTCCACACCGCCCGCCCGTGGCCGAATATCCAGACCACCTCCGTGCGGCCGTCGAGGCCTATCTCGCCGAGCTGCGCTTCTCGTCCGACGGCGCGACGACTGGGCTCGAGGAGGCGATGCGCTACTCGCTGCTGGCCGGTGGCAAGCGCATCCGTCCCGTGCTCGCGCTCGCCACCGCCGGGGCGATCCGCCGCGATCCGGCGTCGGTCATGCCGCTCGCCGCGGCGCTCGAGCTGATCCACACCTACTCGCTGATCCACGACGACCTGCCGGCGATGGACGACGACGACCTGCGCCGCGGGCGCCCGACGTGCCACCGCAAGTTCGGCGAGGACGTCGCCATCCTGGCCGGCGACGGGCTCTACGCGGAGGCGTTCCGGCTCGTGCTCCACGAGCAGGCGGGCGAGCCGCGCAACGTGCTCGCGGCGGTGTGCGAGCTCGCTGCCGCGACGGGGGTGAACGGCATGGTCGGCGGGCAGTACATCGACGTCAAGGAGCTCGTCCCAGAGGGCGGCGCCACGCTCCGGCGGCTGCACGAGCTCAAGACGGGACGGCTGATCGGCGCGTCGGTCGAGTGCGTGCTCCTGCTCGACGGAAGCGACGAGACAGCCACTACACTGCCCTTCTTTCGCGAGTTCGCGGCCGAGCTCGGGGTCCTCTTCCAGATCGTCGACGACATCCTCGACGTGACCGGGACGGATGACGCCCTAGGGAAGCCGCAGGGCAGCGACGAGCGCCACGGGAAGCTCACCTACGTCAGCCAGTACGGCCTCGACGAGGCGCGCAGACTTGCGGCGGAGTCGCACGAGAAGGCCCGCCGAGCCCTGGGGCACGCCGCCCCGGCCGGGGCCGCGGAGCTCGAGCAGATCACCGACTTCATCTTCCGACGCACCTCATGAACCCGCCCCGGATCCTCGACTCCATCGACCGCCCGCAGGACCTCCACGCCCTGTCGGACGCCGATCTGGTGAAGGTCGCCCAGGAGGTCCGCGAGCACATCATCGACACGGTGGGGGAGATCGGCGGGCACTTCGGCGCCAACCTCGGGACGTGCGAGCTGGCCGTCGCGCTGCACTCCCTGATGGACTCGCCGCGCGACAAGATCCTCTGGGACGTCGGCCACCAGGCCTACCCGCACAAGGTCCTCACCGGCCGCCGCGACGCCCTCTCGACGATCCGCAAGTACGACGGCCTGGCGCCGTTCTGCTCCATCGCCGAGTCCGAGCACGACATCATGGGCGCCGGCCACGCGTCGACCTCGATCGGCTACGCGGTCGGCCTCAAGGAGGCGATGCGGCGCGGCGACGGGGAGGACGGAAAGGTCGTCGCGGTGATCGGCGACGGCGCCATGACCGGCGGCGTCGCGTTCGAGGCGATCCACCAGGCCGGCGGGCTGGGCACGCCGATCGTCGTCGTGCTCAACGACAACGGCATGTCGATCGCGCCGAACGTCGGCGCGCTGTCGCGCTACTTCAACCGCCTGCGCCTGGAGCCGACGCTGTGGAAGGGCCGCGAGCGCGTCGAGGACCGGCTGACCAAGCTCCCGGGCATCGGCAGCGCGTTCGAGCGCCTCGGCCCGCAGCTCAAGGAGTCGATCAAGGCGTTCTGGGCACCCGGCCTGTTCTGGGAGGAGCTCGACTGGGCGTACACGGGCGTCATCGACGGCCACGACGTCCACGCGGTCCGCGGCGCCCTGCGCGAGGCGTTCGCCGCCGAGCGCCCCGTGGTCGTCCACATCGCCACGGTGAAGGGCAAGGGCTTCGCGCCCGCCGAGGACGGTGGCCTCGAGGGCATGGAGAAGTGGCACGCCGCCAAGCCGAACTCGATCGCCCACCGCAAGCCCGCGGTCGCGGCGCCCAAGCCGGCGGGCGGCGACGCCAACCCCGCGCCCGCCCAGTGGACGCAGGTGTTCGGCGAGGCGCTCGTGCGCGAGGCCGAGCGCGACCACCGCGTCGTCGGGATCACCGCCGCGATGAACTCGGGCACCGGGCTCAACCTGCTCCAGAAGGCGCTGCCCGACCGCTACTTCGACGTCGGCATCGCCGAGCAGCAGGCGATCCTGTTCGCCGCGGGCCTGTCGCTGCAGGGCACCCGGCCGGTCGCGGCGATCTACTCGACCTTCCTGCAGCGCGCCTACGACCAGATCGTCCACGACGTCTGCCTGCAGTCGCTGCCGGTGGTCCTGTGCATGGACCGCGCGGGCCTGGTCGGCGACGACGGGCCGACCCACCACGGCGTCTTCGACATCGCGTACCTGCGCTGCCTGCCCAACATCGTGCTGATGGCGCCGCGCGACGAGGCGATGCTCGTCGACATGCTGCACACCGCGCTGCGCCACGACACCGGCCCGGTCGCGATCCGCTACCCGCGCGGCGCGGCGGTCGGCGTGCCGATCCCCAAGCGCCCGACGCGGCTGCCGATCGGCGTCGGCGAGGTCCTGCGCGAGGGCGAGCGCGTCGCCATCGTCGGCTACGGGACCGGCGTGCAGAAGAGCCTCGAGGCCGCTGACATCCTCGCCGAGAACGGGCTCGCCGTGACGGTGGCCGACGCGCGCTACGCCAAGCCGCTCGACGCCGCCCTGATGGCCCAGCTCGCCGCCGAGCACGATCTCTTGGTGACCGTCGAAGAGGGCGTGCTGGCCGGCGGGTTCGGGACGGCGGTGTGGGAGACGCTGTCCGACGGCGGCGCCGCGCCGCGGATGCTGCGGGTCGGTCTGCCCGACCGCTACGTCACCCACGGCGCCCCCGCGCTGCTGCACGAGGAGGTCGGCTACACGGGCCGTCACATCGCGCAGCGCATCGAGGCCGCGGTGCTGGATCCGCGGTCCTCGCTCGCCGTCTGACGAACGGCGCGTCAAAAGCTCGCGGCCTGCCCGTTGGTTGAGCGGATCGCTCCGCTCCGCGCCGACACGAGGTCACCGCATGCCCCGACGCCAAGCCATCTTCAGCGCCGCCGCGACGACCGTCGCCGTGCTGTTCGCGACGTCCGGCGTCGCCCACGGAGACATCGTCGACTCGGCGAAGGCCGACGACGCGGTGCCCGGGGAGCTGATCGTCGCCTACACGGCGCGGGCGGACCGCGGCGGTGCGCGCGCCGCGGCGAAGGTCCGGGCGGTCAGGAACATGCTGGTCCCGAACTTCCAGCTCGTCAAGACGGACGGCACGTCGGTCGCCGAGGCGATCCGCCGGCTCGAGGCGCGTTCTGACGTCCGGTACGCCGTGCGCAACTACATCCACACGGCCACAGCGACCACCAACGACACGCGCTTCGGCGAGCTCTGGGGTCTGCAGAACACGGGCCAGCTCATCAACAACGTGGCCGGTACGCCGAATGCGGATTCGGCGGTCACCAGCGCCTGGGACGTCTTCACGGGCAACCCGGAGACGGTCGTGGCCGTGGTCGACACCGGCGTCGCGTATGACCACCCCGATCTCGCCGCGAACATCTGGACCGGCCCGAGCGGGGAACACGGCAAGGACTTCGTCGACAACGACAATGACCCGCGCGACCTGCAGTTGCACGGCACGCACGTGGCCGGGACGATCGCTGCGGTCGGCAACAACGCGACCGGCATCACCGGCGTGACCCAGCGGGCCAAGATCATGGGGGTCCGGGTGCTCAACGCCCAGGGCTCAGGGACGCTGCAGGGGATCCTCGACGGCTTCGAGTACGCGGGCGCAATGGGCGCCCGGGTCGCCAACGCTTCGCTCGGCGGCGGAGGCGACGCCCAATCGGCCCAGGCGTATGGCCAAGTGGTGGGCAGGCATCCCAACACGCTCTACGTCGTGGCCGCGGGCAACGAGGCCAACAACAACGACGGCGGCGCTCCGGCGAACGCGCGGTACCCGTGCAATGCCCCAGGGGCGAACCTCATCTGCGTGGCCGCGACCGACAACAAGGACGCGCTCGCGAGCTTCTCGAACTTCGGCATCACGCAGGTCGACCTCGGGGCCCCCGGCGTCGACACCCTGTCCACGGTGCCGGCGCGCCAGACCGTCTTCGCCGACGGCTTCGAGGACGCCGGCTCCTTCGCCTCGACGTGGACGACCCAGGGCACGTGGGCGCGCTCCAGCGAGTCCTCCGCGAGCGGGTCGTTCGGGCTGAACGACTCGCCGGGTGAGCTCTACGCCGACGAGTCGACCACACTCGCCTTCACGCAGGACACGGTGAACCTGGCCGGCAAGGACGCGTGCACCATGAAGTTCAAGCTGCGGCTCGACACGGAGCGCGACGGCGACACCCTCTTCGACAAGTTCCACGTGGTCACCGCGCCCCCCGGGGGGAACTTCACGCCGATACGCACCCTGGGCGGGACCACGAACGGCGGGTACGCCACCGTCGACGTGCCCCTCCTCAGCACCTCGGTGCACGTCGGCTTCGCCCTGGAGACGGACGAATTCGTCCAGGACGACGGAGCGGTCGTCGACGACCTCGTGGTCAGCTGCATCTCGACCACCTATGGCACGAACGACTACGGCTACTCGAGCGGGACGTCCATGGCGAGCCCGCACGTGGCCGGTGCGGCGACCCTGATCATCGGATCGCGGCCCGGCGCGACGGTCGCGCAGGTGCGCGACTGGCTGCTCAACTCGGGCGACTCGATCCCGGCGCTGGCCGGCAAGACGGTGACCGGCAAGCGGCTCGACGTCGCCGCCGCCCTGCGGGCCTCGGACGGCGTCGCGCCCGATACGACGATCGACAGCGGCCCGAGCGGCGTCATCAACACGTCGACCGCGGCGTTCGGGTTCTCGTCGGAGCCGGGCGCGACGTTCGAGTGCAAGCTCGATGCGGGCGCGTTCGAGGCGTGCACGTCGCCGCGCACGTACGGCGGCCTCCCCGACGGCGCGCATACGTTCTCGGTCCGGGCGAAGGACGCGGCCGGCAACGTCGATCCGAGCGAGGCGACCCGTGGGTTCACGATCGACACCCGGCCCCCGACGACTCCGCCTCCGCCCCCGCCGGGTGGCGGCGGCACGGGCAGCGGTGGGACCGGCGGCGGCGGCACCGGAGGCGACCCCACGACCGACAAGGCCGGCCCCAGGCTGACCGTCCCCTCCGCGAAGACCTTCACCGCGAGCGCGACCGGCGTGTTCAACCTGCGCCTCGGCAAGGCCAGCGAGGACGGGACGGGCACGGTCTCGCTCAAGACCGACGGCAAGGTCCAGATCGCCGCGAAGAAGGTGCTCGGGCTCGGTGTCAAGAGCTTCCAGCTCCTCGCGGGCGAGGACACGATCGTCCGGATGAAGCTCGCCGCCAAGGCCAAGAAGACCCTGGTCAAGCGCAAGAAGCTCAAGGTGATCGCCACGATCACCATGCGCGACGCGCTCGGCAACCCGACCGTCCAGACCTATAAGTTCACGCTGAAGGCGCCCAAGAAGAAGCGGCGCTGAGGGCCACACTCGGCCCGCCATCCCGAAACACGCGAGGCCACACATGCGGCGCGTTCTCAGCGCGGTCCTGATCACGACGATCGTCGCGCTGAGCGCGGCGGCGCAGGGCCTGGCGCGGGAGCCCTCCGCCACCCCCTACGACCCGCGCTTCGGCGAGCTCTGGGGCCTCGAGAACACCGGCCAGACGGTCGGCGGCGTCGCGGGCACGCCAGGCGCCGACATCTCCGCGACCGCCGCGTGGGACACCTTCACGGGCAATCAGGAGACGCTCGTCGCGGTCGTCGACACCGGAGTCGCCTACGACCACCCCGACCTCGCGCCCAACATCTGGTCGAACCCCGGCGAGGTGCCCGGCAACAGCCTCGACGACGACGGCAACGGGTTCGTCGACGACGTGCACGGGTTCGACTTCGTCGACCGCGACGGCGACCCGCGCGACCTCGAGTCTCACGGCACCCACGTGGCCGGGACGCTCGCCGCGGCCGGCGACAACGGCATCGGCATCACCGGCGTCACGCAGCGGGCGCGGGTCATGGCCGTCCGGGTGCTCGACGCCGGTCGCAACGGCGAGCCGGCGCGGATCGCCGAGGGCATGGACTACGCGGCCGACAGGGGCGCACGGGTGGTCAACGTCTCGCTGGGCCGCGCGGCCGGGGCGACGCCGATGCTGGAAGTCGTCGAGGCGCACCCGGAGACCCTCTTCGTGGTCGCCGCCGGCGACGACGGCGCGAACAACGACAGCGTGAACGTGTGGCCGTGCAACCTCCCGCGGCCGAACGTGATCTGCGTCGCCGCGACCGACGCGAACGACGGCCTCGCCCCCTCCTCGAATCACGGCGCCGCGACCGTGGACC
Source organism: uncultured Solirubrobacterales bacterium (assembly GCA_963828075.1). Taxonomy (GTDB): domain Bacteria; phylum Actinomycetota; class Thermoleophilia; order Solirubrobacterales; family Solirubrobacteraceae; genus JACCYI01. The sequence goes on from CAWHDH010000017.1 coordinate 43,094, forward strand.
TCGGCGCCCCTGGGCGGAACATCCTGTCGACGCTCCCCGCGCGCGAGACGGTCTACGAGGAGGACTTCGAGGTCGACGACTTCGCCGCGACCTGGACGACCACGCTCAACTCGGACTGGGCGCGCTCGAACGAGCTGGGAGGGGATTTCGCGCTCACCGACTCGCCGGGCGGCCCGTACGAGGACGCCGCCGCCGGGCTGACGTACGCCTACACGAAGGACTTCATCGACCTGCGCGGCCGGTCCGGCTGCGTCCTGGACTACGCGCTCGAGCACGACCTCGCCGCCAGCGACAAGCTGCACCTCCTCGTCCGGCGCCCCGGCGAGATGCCGTTCTTCACGCTGCGCAACGTGGTCGGGACGTCGAGCGGGGCGTTCGTCGCGCGCAAGGAGTACCTCCAGCGCGACGGCAGCGAGATCCAGCTCGGCTTCGCACTGGAGACGAACGGCTCCGGGGCGGCGGGCGGGATCCACGTCGACGACCTGCGGATCAGCTGCGTCGACACCACCCCGACCTACGTCCCGACCGACTACGGCCTGCTCGATGGCACCTCGATGGCGGCCCCGCACGTGGCCGGCGCCGCGGCGCTGCTCGTCGGCATGCGGCCGACGGCGACGGTCGCGCAGATGCGCGCCTGGCTCCTGGAGCAGGGCGACCCGGTGCCCGCACTCGCCGGCACGACGGTGACCGGCCGCCGCCTCGACGTCGCCGCCTCGCTGCTGCTGGCGAGCGACACCGCGGCGCCCGAGACGACGATCGACTCGGGGCCGTCGGGCGTGATCACGTCCGGGTCGGCGACGTTCACCTTCTCGTCTGAGGCGGGCGCGACGTTCGCCTGTCGGATGGACAGCGCGGACTTCGCGCCGTGCACGTCGCCGCACGCGGTCAGCGGGCTCGTCAACGGCGCCCACACGTTCGCGGTGCGGGCGACCGATCGGGCCGGCAACACCGATCCGACCGATGCGACCCGTTCGTTCACGGTCGACCCGACGCCGGGCCCGGGTCCCGGTCCCGGTCCTGGGCCGGGCCCGGGCCCCGGTCCCGGTCCCGGTCCGGGCACGCCTGTCGAGCCCGGTCCCGGCCCGGGCGACCCCGGCGGCCCGCAGCCGGACACGACGCGCCCCGGGTTCTCGATCCCGCTGCGCAACAAGCTGCTCACGGCCACTGCCGCCGGCGTGGTCACGTTCCGCGTCGGCTCTCCGAGCGAGGCGGCCGCGGGCCGCATTTCGCTCAAGACGGACGCGCGGAGGGCCGTCGCGCTCGGGAGCAAGCGCTTCCAGGCGGTCAGGGCCACGGGGGCCGTGGTGGAGATCAAGCTCAACGCCAGGGCGCGGCGGACGCTCAAGCAGCGAAAGCGGCTCAAGGTCGTGGCGACCATCACGCTCACCGACGTCGCCGGCAACGAGACCGCGAGGACCTACAAGCTCACCCTCAGGGCCGCCAAGGCGAAGCAGCGTCGTTAACGCGACCAGCCCGCACGAGGCGGGCTGGTCAGGGGAGGAGAGAGAGGGTCCGCGGGATATGGGGCGGGCCCCCCGATCACTGGGGGAAGTATCTAGCGGAGGCCGGGGCGCCGGGAGTAGCGCGTCGTCACCGTCAGCACGAGCTGCAGCGCCGCGGCGGCCACGAAGACCAGTGCCTCGGACCCGGCGCCGGTCAGCGACAGCGCCAGCGCGGCGGCGGCGAGCCCGACCACGAGGGCCTGGTCGAACGCCAGGTGGGCGGAGACCGGAAGCGAGTCGCCCGCGCCGAGCGCGAGGCCGACGACCAGGCTGCCGAGCCCGAATGCGAGCACGGTGCCGGCGGGGTCGAAGCCGAGCACGAGCGGGGCGCCGAGCAGGCCCAGGCCGACGATCAACTCCAGCAGGGCGTGGGCGGGGAGGGAGATGATGCGGAGCGCGGTCATGGTCCACGACACTGTGCCTGGCGATCCACCGGATCTCTGTGAGGAGGGTCACGTGACGCGCTCTGTACCGTGTGCGCGCATGGGACGGGTCCGGCTCGACAGCCTCCTGGCGGAGCGCGGCCTCTTCGCCTCGCGTTCGCGGGCGGCTGCCGCGGTCCTGGCCGGCGACGTCCACCTCGGCGAGGGGCGCCGGCGGGCCGAGAAGCCGGGCCAGCTCGTGCCCGAGGACGTCGCTCTCGCGGTCACCGCCCCGCCGCCGTACGTCTCCCGCGGGGGGATCAAGCTGGCCAACGCCCTCGACGCGCTGGCGATCGACGTGGCAGGCCGCCGCTGCCTGGACGTCGGCGCGTCGACCGGCGGCTTCACCGACTGCCTGCTGAAGCGCGGCGCGGCCCACGTCGTCGCGCTCGACGTCGCCTACGGCGAGCTGCACCACGCCCTGCGCGGCGACGAGCGGGTCACCGTGCTCGAGCGGGTCAACGCGCGCGCGCTCGATCCCGCGGCGCTCCCGTACGCGCCCGACCTGATCGTCACCGACGTCTCGTTTATCTCGCTGGCCAAGGTGCTGCCCGCCGTGCTCGCCTGCGCCGACCCCGCCGGCTTCGACGCGCTCGCGATGGTCAAGCCGCAATTCGAGGTCGGCCGCGCGCGGGTGGGCAAGGGCGGCGTCGTCCGCGACCCGGCGCTGCGGCGCGAGGCGCTCGTCACCGTCGCCGAGGCCGCGCGCCACGCCGGCGCGGCCGTCCTCGGCTTCGCCTCCTCGGGCCTGCCCGGCCCCAAGGGCAACCAGGAGACCTTCGTCTGGCTGGCCGAGCCGGGGCGCCCGGGCGCGATCGCCGACCTCGAGGCCGCCGCGACGGAGGTGGAGCCATGACCCCCGAGGGATCCTCGCCGGCGCCTGCCGCCGGTGGCGAGCGTGAGCGCGGGGTCTGCCGCATCGCGACCGTCATGACCCATCGCCGTGCCTCCGACACGGCGGGCGCGCTGCGCGAGCTGGTCGAGGCGGCGCGGCGCCGCGACGTCACGCTGCGCTTCGACGAGGAGGAGACGCGCAAGCACGGCCTCGTGGCCGCCGACGCGATCGAGGTCGACACGCCGCTGTCGCGCGACGCCGACCTGTGCCTGGTGCTCGGCGGGGACGGGACGATCCTGACCGCGCTGCGCGAGTACGCGGGCACCGGCATCCCGGTCTTCGCCGTCAACTACGGCGAGGTCGGCTTCCTCGCCACCATCGACCCCGACGGGCTGCGCTCCGCGTTCGACCGCGCGTTCGCGGGCGAGTTCGACAAGCTCGCGCTCCCTGCCGTCGCGGTCGTGCGCGAGCACGAGAACTGGCTGGCGATCAACGACGTCTCGGTCCATCGCCGCCCCGGCATGCGGGTCGCCGACCTCGCCTACAAGCTCGGCGGCGAGGAGGTCGGGCGCGTGCGCTGCGACGGGCTCGTGGTCGCCACCCCGGCCGGCTCGACCGGCTACAACCTCGCCAACGGCGGGCCGGTGCTGGCCTGGGGCGTGGAGGGCTTCGTCGTCTCCTTCATCGCTCCGCACTCGCTGACGGCGCGCGCGCTCGTGGTCGCGCCGTCGGACGAGCTGACGATCCACAACGGATCGCGCGAGGAGCCGGTCGACGTCCACGTCGACGGCCGGCCGGCGTGCCGCCTGCCCGCGGGCGAGGAGATCTCGCTCACGTTCTCGCCGTCCTCCTCGGTGCTCGCGCAGCTTCCCGGCGCGACCTTCTACCACCGCCTGCGCGAGCGCTTCGGCCGGCTCGCCAACTGACGATCCCGCCTGCGGTGACTCTGAGCTCTGGTGGCGGTGCCGCTCGCCTCGTACCCCGGCATTGAAGGAGTGAGGATCGGGAGGCGGCGGTCGATCTGACGACTCCGCGGTTGGGTGGCGGTGCCGCTCGCCCCGTACCCCCGCATTGAAGGAGTGAGCGTCGGGAGGCGGGGCGGCCCGCCCCCGGCTCCACGAACCGCCACGCCGTCCGTCCCCTCCCTCACTGACGCCGTTGCCGTGAACGCGCGACACAGCCTTTGCACCCATCCCGCGCGAACAGCGCAACGAAAGCGCTGCAACGGCCCGATCCGTCGGCGGCCGCTGGTAGACAGAGCCCATGCTCTGCGAGCTGCGCGTCGAGAACCTCCTGCTCATCGAGCGGGCCGAGCTGCGCCTCGGCCCAGGGCTCAACGTGCTCACGGGGGAGACCGGCGCGGGCAAGACCGTGCTGGCCCACGCGCTCGACCTCCTGCTCGGCGGCAAGCCGCGCCCCGGGATCGTGCGCCCCGGCGCCGCCGAGGCCTACGTCGAGGGCGTCTTCGCGCTCCCCGACGACCTGCGCGCCGAGCTCGGCGACCGCCTGGCGCCGGACGCCGAGGAGATCGTCCTGGCCCGGCGGGTGAGCGCCGAGGGGCGCACGCGCGCCTACCTCGGCGGCCGGTCGGCGACGGCGGCCGACCTGCGCGACGCCGGCGGGCGCCTCGTCTCCTTCTACGGCCAGCACGAGCACCGCAAGCTGACGCTCGCGTCCTCGCAACTCGAGATCCTCGACGGGTTCTGCGGCCCCGAGCAGGCCGGCCGCCGCGCCGGCTTCGGGCAGCTGCACGCCGAGGAGCGCGCGCTGGTCGCCGAGCTGGCCGAGCTCGAGGCCCGCGCCGGGGCGCGCGACCGCGAGCTGGACCTGCTCGACTGGGAGCTCGCCGAGATCGAGCGCGCCGCCCCGACCGCCGAGGAGGAGGCCGAGCTGACCGCCGAGCGCGAGCGGCTGCGCCACCTCGAGGGCCTGCGCGCCGCCGCGGGTGGCGGGCTCGAGGCGCTTGCGCCCGAGGCGGGCGGCGGCGCCGTCGAGGCGCTCGCCGGGGCCGCCCGGGCGCTCGAGGCGATGGCGGGCGTGGACCGCGAGCTCGACCGGCTGGGGGGGCGCGTCGGCGCGCTCGCCGTGGAGGCCGACGACGTCGCGCAGGACCTGCGCCGGTACGGCGAGGGCATCGAGGGCGCGCCGGGCCGGCTCGACGAGGTCGAGGAGCGCCTCGCGCTGCTCGATCGGCTCAAGCGAAAGCACGGAGGCTCGATCGAGGCGGTCCTCGCCCACGCGGCGTCCTGCCGCGAGCGGCGCGCCGAGCTGACCGGTGCGGAGGAGGCCATCGAGGCCGTCACGTCGCGCCTGGAGGCGGTGCGCGGCCGGCTCGCGCAGGCGGCCGGGGACCTCCGGCGGGCACGGAAGGCCGCGGCGGGCGGGTTGGGCGGCGCGGTGCGCGAGCGCCTCGCCGAGCTGGCCATGGAGGGCGCGACGTTCGAGGCGCAGCTCTCGCCGCGCGAGGGCCACGGGCCGACGGGCGCCGACGACGTCGAGTTCCTGATCGCCCCGAACCCGGGGGTGCCGGCCGGCCCCCTGCGCGAGACCGCGTCGGGCGGCGAGCTCTCACGGGTGATGCTGGCGCTGATGAGCGTCGCCGCGCAGGCCGGCCCGGCCACGCTGGTGTTCGACGAGGTCGACGCGGGGATCGGCGGCAAGACCGCGCGCGCCGTCGGCGAGCAGCTCCGCGCGCTGGCCGGTGCCCGCCAGGTCGTCTGCATCACGCACCTGCCGCAGATCGCCTCGCTCGCCGAGCGCCATTTCACGATCGTCAAGGACAGCTCGGGCGAGACGGCGCGGACGACCGTCACGGAGCTGCGGCGGGCCGATGTCGTCGGGGAGATCGTCCGGATGCTGGGCGCCGAGGGCGATGATGTCGCGGCGCGCCGCCACGCGAAGGAGCTGCTGCGGGCGGCGTGAGCCGATCCGCCGTGGCGCGTCCTAGACTGCTCGGAGGAAACCACACGTGCCAGAACCCCGCTCAAGAACCCGCTTCATCTTCGTCACCGGTGGAGTCGTGTCGTCCCTTGGGAAGGGGATCGCCTCGGCGTCCATCGGCCGGCTGCTCGTCTCGCGCGGGCTGAAGGTGGCCCTCCAGAAGTTCGATCCGTACATCAACATCGATCCCGGGACGATGTCGCCGTTCCAGCACGGCGAGGTCTTCGTCACCGAGGACGGCGCGGAGACCGACCTCGATCTCGGCCACTACGAGCGGTTCACGGACGCGAACACCTCGCGGGGCTCGAACGTCACCGCGGGTGCGATCTACAACTCGGTGATCCGCAAGGAGCGGCGCGGGGACTACCTCGGCGGCACCGTCCAGGTCGTGCCCCACATCACGGACGAGATCAAGCACCGCATCAAGGTGATCGCCGAATCCCAGGACGTCGACGTGGTCATCACCGAGATCGGCGGCACGGTGGGCGACATCGAGTCGCTGCCGTTCCTCGAGGCGATCCGGCAGTTCCCCGTCGACGTCGGCCGCCGGCGCTGCATGTTCATCCACCTCACCCTCGTGCCCTACATCGGCCACGCGGGCGAGCTCAAGACCAAGCCCACCCAGCACTCGGTCAACGAGCTGCGGCGCATCGGCATCCAGCCCGACATGGTCGTCTGCCGCTCCGAGGGGGCGCTCCCGCAGGAGCTTCGCAAGAAGATCGCGCTGTTCGCCTCGCTCCCGCTCGAGGCGATCGTCTCGGCGCGCGACGTGGACAACGTCTACAAGATCCCGCTGTACTTCCGCTCGGAGGGCGTCGACGACTTCGTGCTCGACCACTTCGGCATGGAGGCGGCCCCGCCGGATCTCGGCGACTGGGAGCGCCTGATGCGCCGCGCGACCGAGTCGGTCGCCGCGCCGCCGGTCCGGATCGCGCTGGTCGGCAAGTACGTCCAGCTCGAGGACGCCTATCTCTCGGTCGTCGAGGCGCTGCGCCACTCGGGCTACGAGCAGGGCTGTGGCGTCGAGATCGACTGGGTGGACTCCGAGACGCTGGACGATGGCGAGGTCCGCACGCGGCTCCTGGAGGCGGACGGCATCCTCATCCCGGGCGGATTCGGCGTGCGCGGCATCGAGGGCAAGATCGAGGCGTCGAGGATCGCCCGCGAGAACAGCATCCCGTTCCTCGGCATCTGCCTGGGCATGCAGATGGCGGCGGCCGACTTCGCCCGCCACGTCGTCGACATGCCGGGCGCGAACTCGACCGAGTTCGATCCGGAGACGCCGTACCCGGTCATCGACCTCCTGCCGGAGCAGAAGGAGGTCTCCGACATGGGCGGCACGATGCGCCTGGGGGCGGACCCGATCAAGCTCCACGCGGGCACCCGGGCGCGCGAGATCTACGGCGAGGCGGTCATCTACGAGCGCCACCGCCACCGCTACGAGGTCAACAACTTCCTGCGCCGGCGCCTGGAGGCGGCGGGCCTGGTCGTCTCGGGCACCTCGCCCGACGAGCGTCTGGTGGAGATCCTCGAGATCGCCGACCACCCGTTCTTCGTCGCCTCGCAGTTCCACCCCGAGTTCAAGTCGCGGCCCGAGCGCCCGGCACCCCTGTTCCGCGAGTTCGTCGCCGCGGCGCTGCGCCGCGCGCACGAGCAGCGCCCGGAGGAGCGCCACGCGCTCCAGCCGCCCGGGCTCGACGCGTCGCCCGCCGGCGCCGTCGAGCGCGATGCGATCGAGCTGACCGCGGAGCGGACCGGGCGCTTCCTCCCGCGGTGACGGTGGCGTGAGGCCGGCGTCGGAGGCCGAGCGCACGCGGCTGGCGCGGACGTTCGAGGAGCTCTGCCGCATCCCGAGCCCGTTCGGGCACGAGCGGGCGTGCGCCGAGCGGGTCGCGGCCGAGCTGCGGGGGATGGGGATCGACGTAGTGGAGGACGACGCCGGGCCGGCCGCCGGCGCGGAGTGCGGCAACCTGCTGGCCCGCCTGCCGGGGCGCTCGGACCGGACGATCCTGCTCTGCGCCCACCTCGACACCGTGGACGTCGCCGACGCGATCGACCCGGTCCTCGTCGACGGCGGATGGGAGAACGCCAACGAGGCCATCCTCGGCGCCGACAACAAGGCGGCGGTCGCGGTCATGCTCGAGGCGGCCCGGCGGGCGTCGATCGAGGGCTCGCCGGTGGGGATCGAGCTGCTGTTCACCGTCTCCGAGGAGAACGCCCTGGCCGGCGCGAAGGCGTTCGACGCCGGTGCGCTGCGCTCGGAGTTCGGCTACGTCTTCGACCACGCCTCGCCGATCGGCGAGGTCGTCGTCGCATCGCCCACCTACTTCCGCCTCAGCGCCGAGTTCCACGGCCGCGCCGCCCACGCGGGGATCCGGCCCGAGATGGGGCGCAGCGCCATCCTCGCCGCCGCGCGCGCGATCGCCGCGATGCCGCACGGTCGCGTCGACGGCGAGACGACGGCCAACGTCGGGTCCATCACCGGCGGCGTCGGGTCGACCAACGTCGTGCCGGAGCGCTGCCGGCTGCTCGCCGAGGCCCGCTCGCTGGACGCCGACCGCGTCGAGACGGTCATCGCGCAGATGGTCGACGCCGTGCACGACGGTGCCTCCTCCGCCGAGTGCGACGTGGACCTGGTGTGCGAGAAGCTGTTCGACGGCTACCGCACGCGGCCGTCGGCACCGGGGGTGGTGGCGGCCGAGGCGGCGCTGCGTGGCTGCGGCTACGAGCCCCGCCGGATCGTGACCGGTGGCGGGTCGGACGCGAACGCCCTGGCCGTCGCCGGTCTGGAGTGCGTGAACCTGGCCAACGGGACCGAGCGCAACCACGAGCCGACCGAGCGGGTCTCCGAGTCGGCGCTGTACTCGATGCTCGACGTCACGTTCGCGCTGCTCGACGAGGCGGCGCTTCTTTAGTCGCCCAGGTGGCGGTAGCGCCGTGCGGCCAGCGGGGCGAACACCGCGGTGAGGGCCAGCGGCCAGAGCACCGCCAGCAGGATGGCGTGCTGGGCGACCCACGAGTCACCCGCGAAGACCGGGTTGGCGAACAACTCGCGCGCCGCCGTCGCCGTCGAGGAGATCGGGTTGAGCTCGGCGACCGTGCCCACCCAGCCCGGCATCGTCGAAGGCGCGGCGAAGGCGCTCGACAGGAACGCGAACGGCCACACGAGGATCTGCACCGCGACGACCGCCTGCGGATCGCGGACCAGCAGGCCGCACACGGAGCCTTCCGGGACGCGCAGGTCGAAGCCCCGCAGCGCGACCTGGTCGCCGAAGCGCTTGGACACGTCCCTCGCCGTCACCATCTCGTTATCCACCATATGGAGGATAGTATCCATCAGACGGCGGATAAAGTCCAGTAGGCTTGCGGACGTGGAGGAGAACAGCATCCGATCGCGGCGCGCCCCCGCACCCGAGGACCGCCAGAGGGACGCAGAGCGCACGCGGCGCGCCCTGCTCGATGCCGCGCTGGTCGAGTTCTCGGCGAAGGGCCGCGCGGGGGCCCGCGTCAGCGAGATCGCCAGCCGCGCCGGCGTCGACAAGCAGCTGATCTCCTACTACTTCGGGGGCAAGGACGGCCTGTACCGGGCGCTCATCGAGCGCTGGCTCGCGGCCGAACGCGAGTTCGCGCCGCCCGAGTTGCCGCTGCCCGAGCTCGTCGCGCGCTATGTGACCGACGGGGCACTCGACCGCGATCTGGCCCGCCTCATGCTGCGGGAGTCCATCGACGACACGCCGGTCGCCGACGACCCACAGGCGCAGGCGCCGACGATCGGCGCGGGCATCGACGACCTCCGCCGGCGGCAGGCGGCGGGCGAGATCGCCGGCGACCTCGACCCGGCGTTCCTGTTCCTGATCTTCGAGGGCGCCGCCGCGGTCAGCGTGACCTTCCCCGGCGACGTCCGCGAGGCCACGGGTCTCGATCCGGCGTCACCCGAGTTCGCCGAGCGCTACGCCGAGCAGCTCCGCCGTGTGGTCCGGCGCCTCGCGGCGCCGTCGCCCGGCTGAGGCTCCAACTGACATCATCCCCGCTCCATGCCACCCCGCTTCGAGCGCATCGGCTCAGAGATCCTCTACGAGGGCAAGCTCGTGACCGTCCGCAAGGACGAGTTCCGCCACGACGACGGGGACGAGGTCACGCGCGAGATCGTGGCCCACCAGGGCGCCGTCGCCGTCGTCGCCCACGACGGCAAGCGGATCTACCTCGTCCGGCAGCCGCGCGAGGCGATCGGCGAGCCCGAGTTCCTCGAGCTTCCGGCCGGCAAGCGCGACGTCGAGGGCGAGGCGCCGCTCGAGACCGCCAAGCGCGAGCTCATCGAGGAGGTCGGCAAGGCGGCCGAGCACTGGAAGCTCCTGTCGCGCTACTACTCGTCGGCCGGGTTCACCGACGAGGAGGTCCACGTGTTCCTGGCCACCGGCCTGTCCGACGCCGGCGGGGAGACCCACGAGAACGAGCGGATCGACGTCATCACCCGCCCGCTGGCCGCGCTGGACTCGCTGATCGACGAGGTCCACGACGCCAAGACGCTGATCGGGCTGCTCGAGCTGCGCCGGCGCCGCGGCTGAACGCCGGCTTGCAGCGGGCAGGCGCCGCGCGCCCCGGCGGCGAATCTGACCCCGTGGCCGTCGCCGAGACCAGCACCCAGCCGTTCGAGCACCTGGTGCTCGACTTCCTCGCCTATCTCGAGTTCGAGCGCGGGCTCTCGCGCAACACGCTCGAGGCCTACCGCTCCGACCTGCTGCAGTTCGGCGGCTGGCTCGCCCGCGCCGACGTCGACGCGCTGGGAGTCGGGCACGCGGAGCTCGCCGCCTTCGTGACCGAGCTGGCCACCGCGACGCCGGAGCGCCCGGCCTCGGCGCCCGCGACCCTGCAGCGCAAGGTCGCCTGCCTGCGCTCGTTCTACCGCCACCTGCGCCGCCAGGGGACGCTGACCGAGGACCCGACCGTCCACCTGAAGGCTCCGCGCCAGAGCCGGAAGCTGCCGACCGTGCTCACCCGCGACGAGGTCGCGTCGCTGCTCGATCAGCCCCGCGGCAGCGAGCCGGCGGCGCTGCGCGACCGCGCGCTGCTCGAGCTGATGTACGCCTGCGGGCTGCGGGCCTCCGAGGCGATCGACCTCGAGGTGTCCGACGTCGACCTCGAGGGAGGCATCCTGCGCGCGCGGGGGAAGGGCTCGAAGGAGCGCGTGGTGCCGATCGGCGGCGCCGCCGCCCGCGCGGTCGCGACCTACCTGCGCCTCGGGCGCCCGCGGATGACCGGCGACCGCATCGAGCCCCGGCTGTTCCTCAACCACCGTGGGGGCGGCCTGACCCGGCAGGGGCTCTACAAGATCGTCCAGCGCCACGCGCGCTCGGCCGGTCTCGATGCGCGGATGAGCCCCCACACGCTGCGCCACACCTTCGCGACGCACCTGCTCGCGGGCGGCTGCGACCTCCGCTCGCTGCAGGAGATGCTCGGCCATTCCGACATCGCCACCACCCAGCTCTACACCCACCTCTCGGCCGACCGGCTCAAGGACGTCTACTTCGACGCCCACCCGCGCGCCCAGGGCGGGCGGCGCTGACGCGCGGCGTTCGGCGCGGCTGACAGAATCGGCTGGGTGCCGCGCGTGCCCCGCCTCGTCCTGGCCGCCGCCGCCCTGCTCACGTTCGCGGGCTGCGGCAACGCCCGCACGATCGCGCCCGACGTCACGCGGCCGGAGGACCCCCGCGGCGAGGTCGTCGTCGAGCTGCCCCAGGCCCGTCTCGGGTTCGTGGCGCCCGCCAACTGGCGGCCCCTGGAGGCGCGCGACGCGCTGGTGGGCGGGATCGAGTCGCGCCGGGCGACGCTCGCGATCTGGCGCTACCCGCGCACGGAGCCGCTCCCGGCGACCGAGGCGCAGCTCGAGCGCGTGCGCGACCTGCTCGTCGAGCGGGTTCAGGAGCGTGACCCGACGTTCCGGCTCGGGGCCGCGCGCATCACGCGCCGGGCGGGTGCGCCGGCGGTCGAGCTCACCGGGGCCGGGTCGATCGCGGGCCGGCCCGTGCGCCTGCGCTCCTCGCACGTCTACGCCGAGGGTGCCGAGATCGTCGTCGACGCCTACGCGCCGCCTGGCGACTTCGCCCGCCTCGACGGTCCGGTCTTCGTCCACGCCCTGCGCTCGCTACGCCTGTCGCCGGTCGGTGGATGACGCCTCGCCGCGCGTTCGTGGTGGTGCTCGATGCCTGCGGCGCCGGCGCGCTCCCGGACGCCGCCGACTACGGCGATGCCGGCACCAGCACGCTGGCCCACGTCGCCGAGGCCTCCGGCGGGCTCGACCTGCCGGTGCTCGGGCGGCTCGGCCTCGGCTCCGCGGTGGCACTCCGGGGCGTCCCGCCGGCCGCCGCGCCGGTGCTCCACGGCCGCCTGCATCCGCTCGGGCCCGGCAAGGACACGACCACCGGCCACTGGGAGCTGATGGGCGTCGTGACGCCGAAGCCGCTGCGGACCTACCCCGACGGCTTCCCACCCGAGATCCTCGACGCGCTGCGGGCCAAGACCGGCCGCGGGATCCTCTGCAACCGGCCCTACAACGGCCTCGACGCGATCACCGACTTCGGCGCTGAGCACGTGGCGACGGGTGACCTGATCGTCTACACGTCGGCCGACTCGGTGCTGCAGATCGCGGCGCACGAAGGCGTCGTCCCGATAGAGGAGCTCTACGCCGCCTGCACGGCGGCGCGGGAGATCATGCGCGGCGAGCACACCGTGGGCCGCGTGATCGCCCGGCCGTTCGTGGGCGAGCCGGGGGCGTTCGAGCGCACCAAGCGCCGCCGCGACCTCTCGATCGACCCGCCCGCGCGCTCCTACCTCGAGGAGATCGAGGCGGCCGGCGCGCCCGTGCACGCCGTCGGCAAGGTCGGCCAGGTGTTCGCGGGCGTGGGGATCACGGCCGAGCACCCGGGTTCGACGAACGCCGACGCCATCGCCTCGACGAGCGAGCTGGTCGGCTCGCTCGACCACGGGCTCGTGTTCACCAACCTCGTCGAGACCGACCAGCTCTTCGGGCACCGCAACGACGTCGACGGCTTCCACGGCGCCCTGCGGGGGATCGACCGCGCCGTTGCCGGGTGGCTCGACCGCCTGGACCCCGAGCGGGACCTGCTGATCCTGACCGCCGACCACGGCTGCGATCCGACGACCCCCGGCTCGGACCACACGCGCGAGTACGCCCCGCTCCTCGCCGCCTTCGCGGGGCACGGCGGCCGCCGGCACGACGGACCGCTGGCCGATGTCGGCGCCTCGGCGCTGCGGTGGATCACCGGGGGCGGGCCGAGCGACGCGGGGCTGCCGGGTGCGCCGTTCCTGTGAGTCTGCATCCACGGACAATCCGTGGATGTCCGCGGCTGCGAGGCGCCGCGTGAGTCGGTGGATCCTGGCTCAGGCGGCGGTGCTCGCCGCCGCGCTCCTCGCTGGTTGCGGCGACCGCGACGAGCCGCGAGCGCCCGCGAGGACCGCGACGCCGGCGGGCGCGCCGGCCACGCGGGCACAGGCCGCCGCGCCGTCGGCGGACGCCGTCGAGCTCGATCGCCTGCTCAGCCGCCGCTCCGCCGCACTGGCCCGCGGCGACGGTCGCGCCTACGCCGCCACCGCGACCGGCGGCCAGCGGGCGCGCGACCGCCGCGCCGTCCGACGGGCGCGCGGGCTGGGCGTCGAACGCGTCGGGCTGTCGGTCGTGAGCATGCGGATCGGGCGGCGCCGAGCCCGGCTGCGGGTCCGCGCTCTTTACGGGCTGCGCGGGGTGACCGGGCGCTTTGGTGGCGAGCGCCGGCTGGACACCGTCCGCACCCGCAGCGGCTGGCGGGTGGCGCGCGAGAGCAGCCGCCGCCAGCGCCATCCGTGGGAGATCGGCCGCTTCGTGCGGGTGCGCTCGCGGCACTTCCTGGTCCTGGCCCCGGCCGGGCTCGACGTCTCGAGCCTCCCGGAGGCGCTCGAGAACGGGTACGTCGCCATGCGCGACGTCCTGCGCGGGGCGCGGCTGCGCCGGCGCTACCTCGTCGTGGTGGCGGGCACGACGAGCCAGGCGCGGCAGCTGACCAGCGGCATCCGCGGCATCGAGAGCCTTGCCGCCATCACCGACTCGCGCGTCCAGGAGACCGGCCCCGCCCGGCGCGCCGCCCGAGTGGTCTCCCAGCGCGTCCTCGTCCTGTGGCCGGTGTTCGCGGAGCTCGATCCCGCCAACCGCGTGCGGATCGTGACCCACGAGCTGACGCACGCGGCGCTGTCGGGGAGGACGTCCGGGCGCACCCCGGCCTGGCTCGTCGAGGGCCTCGCGCTCTACACCTCGGGCGATCGCCGGATCACCGAGGCCGCCGAGGCGTTGCGCGCCGTGAACCGGCCGAGCCTCCGCGGGCTCTCGGGACCCGATCGCATCGCCCACCTGAGCGGCGCGGGCCAGCGCGACAGCTACGCCTACGCGTCGGCGTCGGCGTACTACATCGCCGAGCGCTTCGGCGAGCGGGCGTACCTGCGGCTCTACGAGAGCTTCAACCGGACGGCCATCCGCGGCCGGGCGGGGGATGCCCGGACGGTCGACCGGGCGGTCCGCGCCGCGCTCGGCATCTCGCTGCGCCGCCTCGACCGCGACCTGCGGGCATGGATCGAGGCCAGCGCGGCCGCTCCATAGACTGCGGCGGAGCGATGCCGGAGCTGCCCGAGGTCGAGACGATCCGCCGCCACCTCGCGCCGCACGTCGAGGGCCGCACGCTGACCGAGCTGCTCGTGATGGACCCGCGCTGGAGCCATCCGATCGCGCCCGGCGAGTTCGCGGCGGCGCTCGAGGGGCGCCTCGTCGAGCGCCTGGGGCGCCGGGGGAAGTACCTGATCTGGGAGCTGGCGGGCGAGGCGTTCCTGCTCATGCACCTGCGGATGACCGGCACGCTGCTGATCGGCGACGACGCGCCGTACCCGCGCGTGCGCTTCGGCCTCGACGACGGCGCCCAGCGCCTCACGTTCTCGGACCCGCGCCGGTTCGGCACGGGGGAGCTGGCGCTCGGCCGGCCGGCGCTCGATGCGTTCCTCGGCGCCCGGCTCGGGCTCGAGCCGTTCGACGCCGGCTTCACTCCCGAGCACCTGCGCGCGCTGGCCCGCCGCTGCCGCGCGCCGGTCAAGGCATTCCTGCTCGACCAGAAGCGGATCGCCGGCGTCGGCAACATCTACGCCGACGAGGCGCTCCACCGCGCCCGCATCCACCCGTCACGGCCGGCCGACCGGCTCAAGCCGGCGCAGGTCGCCGCACTGCGCGACGCGGTGGTGAGCTCCTTGCGCGACGGGATCAGCGCCAAGGGGGCGACGATCGACGACTTCCGGCACCCGGACGGCGTCCAGGGCTCCTTCCAGGACCAGTTCCTCGTCCACCGGCGCGAGGGCGAGCCGTGCCCGCGGTGCGGGACGCTCGTGCGCAAGCTCGTCGTCGGCGGGCGGGGGACGTACGTGTGCGAGTCCTGCCAGCCCAGGCCGCGGCCGCTCAGGCGGGGGTGACGTCGTCCAGAGGACGAAGTCCGGCCGGGCGAAACCCGATTAGGCGGCTTCGCTGAGCCGGCCCGCTCTGTCGGCGGCAGCGAGCTCCTGAAAGCCGCCGAGCGCCTCGCCGTCGATGATGACCTGGGGGAACGTCATCATCCCGGTGCGCTCCGCGAGCTCGGCGCGGCCATCGGCGTCCTTGGACAGGTTGATCTCGTCGTAGGGGACGCCGCGCTTGTCGAGCAAGGCCTTGGCCGTCCGGCAGTAGCCGCAGGGAACAGTTGTGTACACGGTGATTTTCATACTTCAGAAAAGATAGCGTGCCCGGTTCGGTCAAGATCGAGGGCATCGTCCTGCGTTCCATGCGGTACGGCGAGGCCGACCGGATCCTCCACGTGTTCACGCCACATTCGGGTCGGTTGAGCGCGATCGCGAAGGGCGTGCGCAAGGCGCGGTCGCGGTTCGGCGGCCGGCTGGAGCCGTTCTTCCGCCTCGACCTCGTGCTGTACCAGGGGCGCTCGGACCTGCTCACCGTCACGAGCGCCGCCACGGTGGCCGGCTACCCGAGGCTCCGCGAGCACGGCCGCGCGCTCGACGTCGCCGCTCGGGCGTGCGACGCGGTCGACCGCATGTTCGACCCCGGCGACCCGCATCCCGGCGTCTACCACCTGCTCGCCAACGAGCTCGCGCTGCTCGACGCCGACGCGGCCGCCCACGCGACCACCGCCAACGCGCTGGCCTTCCGGCTCAAGCTGCTGCTGGCCGCCGGCTTCACGCCGCAGCTCGCCGCGTGCGCGACCTGCGGCGAGCGCGAGCACCTGGCCGGATTCTCCGGGGCGGCGGGGGGCGTCGTCTGCAGCGCCTGCGAGGCCGGCTCCTTCGCGCTCTCCCAGGACGCCCACGACTTCCTCGTCGGCGCCCTCGGCCGGCCCCTCGCCGAGGCCCCCGACGCCCCGCCGCGCGCGCTCGCCCAGGCCGAGCGGGCGATCCTCGACACGCTCGAGCACCACGCGCACCTGCGGATCCGCGGCGTCGAGTCGCATCGTTCGCGGGCTTGACGTCGAACCTGCTGTAGGCAGGTGTCGGTCTGATGACAATCTGAGAGGCGGGTCGAGTTGAAGCGGTCGCGGCGGGTGGTACTCGGCTCTGCGCGGGTGGTCGCGGTCACCCTGGTGATCCTGCTGGCCGGCCTGCACGGCAGCGCGTCGGCGACGATCGTCGCCCCGGAGACGGCGACCAAGGCGAGCGCCTCGACCTCGTCGGACAAGAGCGTCACCGCGACCTGCCCTGGCGACAAGCGCGTGGTGGGCGCCGGGGCCGAGGTACAACCCGGCGACGGGCAGGTGCTCATCGCCGCGATCCGTCCGGACGCTGGGCGGAGGAGCGTGACGGTGACCGCGCGGGAGGACGAGACACCCACGACCGCCGCCTGGAGGGTGCTCGCGATCGCGAGGTGCGCGAACCGGCCGGTTGGCCTGACGCGGGTCGTCGCCACCAGCGCCGGCACGTCGCAGGACAAGAGCGTCTCGGCCGCGTGCCCGACCGGCAAGAGGATGCTGGCCCCGGGCGGGGAGATCTCCGCCGGGCAGGTGCTCCTCACGGGCCTGCGTCCCGACCACCACACCCCGACGGGCGTGCTCGCAAGTGCCCGCGAGGATGAGACCGGCACTCCGGCGAGCTGGACCGTGACCGCGTACGCGATCTGCGCCGACCGCGTCGCCGGGCTGAGGCTGAACTTCAACACGTACGAGGTCAACTCCGACTCCCCGAAGTTGGCGGCTGGACTATGCGGGATCAACGAGCAGCCGCTGGGCGGCGGGTTCGACATCAACTCGCCCGGCGGCGAGGTCGGCCTCACCCGGCTGGGTTCGACCGATGCGTTCAACATCGCGGTGAATGCCTCGGAGGACGACACAGGCACCACCGACGACTGGAGCCTGACCGGCTATGCGATCTGCGCTCACGCCGTGAAGCGGGTCGCCGTCGCCGGCCCCGTCGGCGACCAATCGCCGAAGCAGGAGACCCTGGGCTGCCGATCGACCATGGACATGACCGGGGTCGGGGGCGCGATCACCGGAGGCTTGGGGAAGGTCGTCCGGAGCGGCTTCTCACTCGCCAGCGACCAGAACCTGAGGCCCTACAGCGTCATGGCGCGAGGCGCCGGCATCGGCGACTGGCGACTGCACGCCCATGCGATCTGCGCCACGCTGCCGTTCGTGAGCTCGCGGACGGCCTTGAGCGACTCCAACTCCTCCGACAAGAGCGTGCACGCCGGCTGCTGGGGCAGCGAGCGGCTGGTCGGCGCCGCGGGGATCGCCTTCGGCGTGGGGGTGCTGGTCCACATCACCCCCAATCCCGCGCTGACCGGGGTCACGGTGTCCGGCATCGAGTCCGCGAGCGGCAGCAACAACACCGACTGGCAGGTGAAAGCCCAGGCGCTTTGCGCCGACGACCCGCCTCCCGGCCTCCAGCTGGTCACCGCCACGAGCGCCGTCGACTCGGCCCGCATGAAGTCCGCGACCGCGACCTGTCCAGCCGGCAAGCACGTGCTCGGCACCGGCGGCGCGCTGCCGGGTGGGGGCGGGCACGTGGTGATCGACGACCTCCTGCCTGACCCCGCCCTCAGGAGCGTCCTGGTGAACCGGGATCGAGGACCCGAGCGACGGCGGCTTCCCGGGCAGCTGGAGCGCGCGCGCCTTCGCCATCTGCGCCGCCACCTGACCGACCCGCGACCCCGACGAACGTTCTGCGCTCGCCCGGCTGAGCGGGCGATCCTCGACACGCTCGAACACCACGTCGCAGATCCGCTGCGACGCGAGGTTCCTCAACGACCTCGCCGGCGTGGTCCGGATTCGCGGTCGCGCGCGCTTCTCGAGCGTGACTGACACGGTCGCCGATCCCAAGGCGCCGATCCTCAGGTACGGCAGGACGCGCCGCTTCGGCTGGCTGCGCTGCACCTCGCGCCGCAGCGGGATGACCTGCCGCAGCATGAAGTCCGGCCACGGCTTCTTCCTCAGCAAGGAGAGCCACCGGACGTTCTGATCTCCGCACCCCGCACCCGGACCTACGACCAGCGACCCACGCAACCGCCACGGCCGGGGACCGCATTCGGACGACTGCACTTGGACGATGATCGCTAAGCTAGATACCCGAAGGTCATTCGACCATGCCGAAGGTAGCCAAGCCTACACGCCGCCGCCCCGCCGGCATCCAGTCGATCGACCGTGCGGCGCGCATCCTCAAGGCGCTGGCCAGCGGTCCGCGGCGTCTCGGGGTGAGCGAGCTCGCCGGCCGGCTGGAGCTCGCCACGCCCACGGTCCACGGGCTGCTCCAGAGCCTCCAGGCGCACGGCTTCGTCGAGCAGGACCGCGAGTCGGGCAAGTACCAGCTCGGCGCCGGGCTCCTGCAGCTCGGCAACTCCTATCTCGACCTCAACGAGCTGCGCGCCCGCTCGCTCGTCTACGCCGAGCGACTGGCCGGCCGCGCCGACGCCGCCGTTCGCGTCGGCGTGATGCACGGAGCGAGCGTGATCGTGGTCCACCACGTCTTCCGGCCTGACGAGACCCTGCAGATCCTCGAGGTCGGTGCCCAGCTCCCGGTCCATGCGAGCGCACTCGGCAAGGCGATCCTCGCGTACGCGCCGGCGGAGGTCGTCGACGACCTCACGGCCGAGCCGCTGGCGAAGCTGACGAGCCGCACGCTGAGCGCCGACGATCTGCGCGGCCAGTTCGATGCCATCCGCGAGCGCGGCGTCGCCCGCGAGTGCGACGAGGCGATCCTCGGCGAGTCGAGCGTCGCCGCCCCCATCTTCGACCACGGCGGGCATGCCGTCGGCGCGGTCGGCGTGGTGGGGGATACCGAGCGCATCGTGCCGGGTGGCCCGGCGAAGGGCTTGATCGCCGCCGTCTCCGAGGCGGCCAGCGGCATCTCGCGCGAGCTCGGCGCGCGCTCGTGGCCGGGCCCCGTCGGGCACCACTCCTGACCGCGTAGAGCGGCTCCCGGCACGTCCGCGGGTGGCTCCTCCCGGCTGCCGAGCCCACCGGTTTCGCTCGGGTCGCTTGACACGTCAGCGGGGTGACAGTACCTTCGCATCCTGAAATGCCATTCGGCATTATCGAATCCTCATCAACAAGAGGGAGAGGGGTTCATGCAGGAGCATTCGCTGTCCCAACGTGCGGTCGCGGAGACGCTCGGCACCGCGCTGCTGGTGCTGGTCGGTCCCGGATCCGTGATCGCGACGCTCGTCCTCGCGGGCAAGTCGGTTCCAGCGGTGTCAGGCGCTGATCTGCTCGGCATCTCGTTCGCCTTCGGGTTCATCATCGCCGCGCTCGTCTACGCGATCGGCAAGGTGTCTGGCTGCCACATCAACCCGGCGGTCACGTTCGCGCTGGCCGCGACCAAGCGCTTCCCGTGGCGCGAGGTGCCGGCCTACTGGTCCGCGCAGATCGTCGGCGCGGTGCTCGGTGCCCTCGGCATCTGGGCGCTGTACTCCCAGACCGCGATCGACTTCGGCATGGGGCAGACGTCGTTCAACCCGGACACGACGACCTGGCTCTCGGCGATCTTCGCCGAAGGGATCGGGACGTTCATGCTGATGTTCGCGATCCTCGGGATCGTCGACTCCCGCTCGCCCGGGGACTTCGCCGGCCTGATCATCGGCGGCGTCGTCATCGCGATCATCATGGTT
The DNA here is from genome assembly GCA_963828075.1 of uncultured Solirubrobacterales bacterium. Taxonomy (GTDB): domain Bacteria; phylum Actinomycetota; class Thermoleophilia; order Solirubrobacterales; family Solirubrobacteraceae; genus JACCYI01. Next base: position 62,960 of record CAWHDH010000017.1, read on the forward strand.
CTGGGGCCGATCACCGGCGCGTCGCTGAACCCGGCGCGCGCGTTCGGGCCGGAGCTCGTCTCGGCGCTCGGCGACGGTGCGACCAAGTGGGACCAGCTCATCCCGGTCTACGTGCTGCCGGGTCTCGTCGGGTCCGCCCTCGCGGCGTTCGCGTACGACCTCCTGACCAAGGCGCGTCGCATCGAGACGCCGATCCGCGAGGCCGTCAGCCACCCGGACGACTTCGGCCACGCCCAGCCCGCCCCCGCCACGTCCCGCTGAAACGGAGCACCCCATGAGCACCTCGATCAACACCATGAAGAAGTTCCTCAACGACCCGGCCGACGTCGTCCGCGAATCCCTCGCCGGGCTCGCGGCCGCCCACGGCGACATCCTGCGCTACGACGCGGACGCGCAGATCATCGTGCGGGCCGCGTCGCCGGTGCCGGGCAAGGTCGCCCTCATCTCCGGCGGCGGGTCCGGGCACGAGCCGCTGCACGGCGGGTTCGTCGGCGTCGGCATGCTCGACGCCGCGTGCCCCGGCGAGGTCTTCACCTCGCCGGTGCCCGACCAGATGCTGGCGGCGACGAAGGCCGTCGACGGCGGCGCCGGCGTCGTGCACATCGTCAAGAACTACACGGGCGACGTCCTGAACTTCAGGATGGCGGCCGAGGACGCCGCCGACGAGGGCATCGCCGTCGAGTCGGTCCTGGTCGACGACGACGTCGCCGTGCAGGACTCGCTGTACACCGCCGGGCGCCGCGGCGTCGGCGCGACCGTGCTGCTCGAGAAGATCGCGGGCGCGGCGGCCGAGCGTGGCGACGACCTGGCCGCCGTCGCGGGCATCGCGCGGCGCGTGAACGAGCGCTCGCGCTCCTTCGGCGTCGCCCTGTCGTCGTGCACGCCGCCGTCGGCCGGCGGGCCGATCTTCGACCTGCCCGACGGCGAGGTCGAGATCGGGATCGGGATCCACGGCGAGCCGGGCCGCCGCCGCGAGGCGCTCGGCACCGCGAAGGAGCTCGCGGCCACGATCGTCGAAGCGGTCCTCAGCGACCTGAGCCCCGCCTCGGGCGCCCGCGTCCTGCCGTTCGTCAACGGCATGGGCGGCACCCCGCAGCTCGAGCTCTACCTCCTCTACAACGAGGTGGACGGGCTGCTCCGCGAGGCCGGCCTGGAGCCGATCCGCAACCTCGTGGGCAGCTACATCACGTCGCTGGAGATGGCCGGCGCCTCGCTGACGCTGCTCGAGCTCGACGACGAGCTCTTGGCGCTGTGGGACGCGCCCGTCCACACCGCGGCGCTCCGCTGGGGAGTCTGAGGGAGATGGCGACCGCCGTGCGTGACCGCACCGTCCTCGCGTGGTTGCAGGAGATCCAGGCCGCGATGACCGGTGCGGCCCACCATCTCACGCAGCTCGACGCCGCCATCGGCGACGGGGACCACGGGACGAACATGACCCGCGGGTTCGATGCGGTCGGCACGGCGCTGGCGACCCAGGGGGCGGACACGCCCCCTGGTCGCCTGCTGGTGCTCGCCGGCAAGACCCTCGTCTCCAAGGTCGGAGGCGCGAGTGGGCCGCTCTGGGGCTCGGCGCTCAAGGCGGCCGGGCGGAGTCTGGGGGACGCCGAGGACTTCGACGGCGCGCAGCTCGCGGCGGCGCTGGACGCCGCGCTCGCCGCCGTCGTCGAGCTCGGCGCCGCGCAGGCGGGCGACAAGACGATGGTCGACGCGCTCGCCCCCGCGACCGAGGCGCTGCACGAGCGCCTCGCCGCCGGTGACTCCGTGGCCGACGCGGTCGCCGCGGCCGCCGACGCCGCCGCGGCCGGCGCGCGGGCGACCGCCCCGATGCAGGCCCGCAAGGGCCGCGCGTCGTATCTCGGCGAGCGCTCGATCGGCCACCAGGACCCCGGCGCCGCCTCGGCGGCGCTGGTGCTCCGTGCCCTGCAGACCGCCGTGAACCGGGAGGGATGATGGCCATCTCGATCACCCAGCCTCAGACTGCGGCGCTCATCGGCCTCCCCGCCTCCCCCGGGATCGGCGTCGGCGCCGTGCGACGGCTCGTCGCTCCGGCGAGCGCCGGTTCCACCGTGCCCGAGGAGGACCGCGGGGCCGAGATCGAGCGGGCCCTGGCGGCGCTCGCCGCCGCCGCCGGCGAGCTCGACGCGCTCGCGGCCCGCCTGCGCGCCGACGGGCGCGGGGCGGATGCCGAGATCGTCGAGACCGGTGCGCTGATGGCGCTCGACCCCGGCCTCGCCGCCGATGTCAGCGCTGCCGTCGCCGGCGACGGTGCGCCGGCGCAGGACGCGATCCTGAAGGCGTGCGGGGCGCAGGCCGACGTGCTGGCCGCGCTGCCGGACGCGATGCTGGCCGCACGCGCCGACGACGTGCGCAGCCTGGGGCGTCGGGCGGCGCTGCTGGCGTCGGGCTGCGTCCAGGCCAGGAGCGACGGAGGCGATCGCGTGCTCGTGGCCGAGGATCTGGGACCGGCCGACGTGGCCGAGCTCGACGCCGGCGTCCAGGCCGTGGCGCTCGCGGGCGGCGGCGCGACCGCGCACGCCGCGATCGTCGCGCGGTCGCTCGGGATCCCGATGGTCGCCGAGCTCGGCGAAGCCGTGCTCGCCCTCCCGGAGGGCGCGGTGCTCGTGGTCGACGGCGCGGCGGGCATCGTCGTCGCCGAGCCCGGCGACGAGCACGTCCGGCAGGCGCGGAGCGCGGTGGCACGCCGGTCGCGGGCCCGCGAGCAGGCCGCCGAGCAGCGCGCGCTTCCGGCGACGACGCGCGACGGGAAGCGGATCACCGTGCTCGCCAACGTGGCCGGCGCCGCCGAGCTGCGGCTGGCGCTCGACGCCGGGGCCGAGGGCGTCGGGCTGCTGCGCACCGAGCTCGCGTTCCTCGAGGCGGGGACGTGGCCGACCCAGGCACAACACCGCCGGGCGCTCGAGCCGGTGTTCGGCGGCCTCGGTGACCGGCCCGCGACCGTCCGCGTCCTGGACTACGGCGGCGACAAGCTCCCGCCGTTCCTCGACGGCGCGCGCGAGCGCGGGATCGGCCTCCTCCTGCAGGCACCGAGGGCCCTCGCCGCACAGCTGCGCGCGATCCTCGAGTCCGCGGCCGGAGCCGACGTGCGCGTCCTGTTGCCGATGGTCAGCTCGACCGTCGAGCTCGAGGCCGTCGCCGCCGCCCTGCGCGCCGCCGCGGACGCCGTCGGAGCGCCCGTCCCGCCCCTGGGGCCGATGATCGAAACGCCGGCGGCGGCCGGGATCGCCGACTCCCTCGCCCAGCGCGCCGGCTTCCTCAGCATCGGCACCAACGACCTCACCGCCGCGACGCTCGGGGCCGACCGCTTCGCCGGCGGCGCGGGTGTCGCCCATCACCCGCGGGTGCTCGTGGCGATCGCCCGGTCGGTCCGGGCCGCCCGCCGCGCCGGCATCCCGATCGAGGTCTGTGGCGAGGCGGCGTCGGACCCGGTCGCGATGCCGCTGCTCGTGGGTCTCGGCGTCGACGAGCTCAGCGTCGGCGCCTCGCGCGTGGGGACCGTGCGCGCGTGGGTCCGCGAGCTCCGGCTCGAGGAGGTGCAGGAGCTCGCGATGCGCGCTCTGGGATGCGCGACCCCGGAGGGGGTCGCGGCGCTTGTCGCGCCCATCGCGGAGCGGCTGGCCGCCGTCGAGCGGGGCTAGGGGTGGCTCTCCCGACGGCCGGGTACGTTCTGGCCATGACGAAGTGGGTCTACGACTTCGCCGAGGGCTCGCGCGACATGCGCGAGCTGCTCGGCGGCAAGGGCGCCAATGTCGCCGAGATGACGCGCATCCTGGGCCCCGAGCGGGTCCCCGCGGGGTTCACCATCACCACCGAGGCGTGCGTCGCGTACATGGAGGCCGGCCAGCAGGAGCCCGAAGAGCTCGCCGGCCAGGTCGCCGAGGCGCTCGGCCGCCTCGAGGAGCACACGGAGAAGACGCTCGGCGACGACGACGATCCGCTGCTGGTCTCGGTGCGCTCGGGCGCGCGCGAGTCGATGCCGGGCATGCTCGACACCGTCCTGAACCTCGGCCTCAACGACACGTCGGTCGAGGGCCTGGCGGCGAAGACCGAGAACGAGCGCTTCGCGTGGGACTCCTACCGCCGCTTCGTGCAGATGTTCGGCAACGTCGTGCACGGGATCGAAGGCGAGAAGTTCGAGGACCGGATCAAGGCGGCCAAGCAGGAGCGCGGGGTCAAGGACGACGTCGAGCTCGACGTCGACGACCTGCGCCAGCTCACCAAGGCGTTCCAGGAGCTCTACGAGTTCCCGCAGGACCCGCAGGAGCAGCTCCAGCAGGCGATCCGCGCGGTGTTCGACTCGTGGAGCGGGCCGCGGGCGGTCGAGTACCGGCGCCTGAACCACATCCCCGACGAGTGGGGCACCGCGGTCAACATCCAGCAGATGGTGTTCGGCAACAAGGGCGACGACTCCGGCTCAGGCGTCGCCTTCTCGCGCGACGAGGTGACCGGCGCGCCGGAGCCCTCCGGCGACTTCCTGGTCAACGCCCAGGGCGAGGACGTCGTCTCCGGCGTGCGCAACACCCGCGACATCTCAGAGCTCGCCGACGTCATGCCCGACGTCCACGCCGAGCTGATGGGGATCCTGCGCGAGCTCGAGGGCCACTACAAGGACATGCAGGACACCGAGTTCACGGTGGAGGAGGGGCAGCTGTTCATGCTCCAGACCCGCAACGCCAAGCGCCCGGCGCAGGCGGCGGTGCGGTTCGCGTGCGACGCGGTGGACGAGGAGCTCCTGACCCGCGAGGAGGCGATCGTCACCATCGATCCCGCGTCGCTCGACCAGCTCCTGCACCCGACGTTCGACCCCAAGGCGGAGTTCGAGATCCTGACCACGGGCGTCAGCGCGTCTCCGGGCGCGGCCAAGGGCGCGGTCGTGTTCACTGCCGCCGACGCGATCGCCGCCGCCGAGGAGGGCCGCGACGTCATCCTCGTCCGGCCGTTCACCGAGGCCGACGACGTCGGCGGCTTCCACGCGGCCAAGGGGATCCTCACCTCCGAAGGCGGCAAGGCGTCGCACGCCGCGCTCGTCGCCCGCGGGATGGGGCGGCCGGCCGTGGTCGGCGCCTCGGAGCTGAGCATCGACCTCGGCGCCAGGACGATCACCGTGAACGGGACCAAGATCGCCGAGGGCGACATGATCGCCATCGACGGCACCACCGGCACGCTGACCACCGACGACGTGCCGCTCGTGGATCCGGAGGTCTCCGAGCACTTCGACCGCATCCTCGAGTGGGCCGACGACATCCGCCGGCTCGGCGTGCGCACGAACGCCGACGCCGCCGAGGACGCCCAGAAGGCGCGCGAGCTCGGCGCCGAGGGGATCGGCCTGTGCCGGACCGAGCACATGTTCATGGCCGAGGACCGCCAGCCCAAGATGCGGGCGATGATCATGGCCGACTCCACCGAGGCCCGGCGCGACGCGCTCGCCGAGCTGCTCCCGCTCCAGCAGGAGGACTTCGAGGGCTTGTTCGAGGTGATGGCCGGGCTGCCGGTGACGATCCGCCTGCTCGACCCGCCGCTGCACGAGTTCCTCCCGAACCTGCCCGACCTGGCCGCCGAGGTCGAGCGCGCGCGGATCGAGGAGTCGGACGACCTCGAGCGGCTCGAGCAGATGATGCGCCGGGTCGAGGACATCTCGGAGGAGAACCCGATGCTCGGGACCCGAGGCTGCCGCCTGGGGATCATCTATCCGGAGATCTTCGAGATGCAGGTCAAGGCGATCCTGCGCGCCGCGACGGCGGTCGGGGAGCGGACCGGCGGTACGGCGCCGCACCCGGAGATCATGATCCCGCTCGTCGACTACGAGACCGAGATCCAGATCATGCGCGCACTCGTCGTGGGGATCGGCGACGAGGAGGGATTGAACGTCGGCGAGGACTACACGGTGGGCACGATGATCGAGCTGCCGCGGGCCTGCTTCGTCGCCAACCGCATCGCCGAGCACGCCGACTTCTTCTCGTTCGGCACCAACGACCTGACCCAGACCGCGCTCGGGTTCTCGCGCGACGACGTCGAGAGCAAGTTCCTCGCGGTGTACCTGAAGCGCAAGATCATCGACCGCTCGCCGTTCGAGACGATCGACAAGCCGGGCGTCGGCTGGCTCGTCCGGCTGGCCGCGTGGGTGGGCCGCGAGGCCAAGCCCGACCTCAAGCTGGGGATCTGCGGCGAGCACGGCGGCGACCCCGACTCGATCGAGTTCTTCCACATGGCTGGGCTCGACTATGTGAGCTGCTCGCCGTACCGGGTGCCGATCGCCCGGGTCGCGGCCGCGCAGGCCGCCGTGAAGCACGCCGTCGAGTGAGCCTGGATCCACCGATACCCGAGGCATCCACGGATCATCGGTGGATCCAGGCTGAGCCGGTCAGTGCGCGTAGGCGCACTCGCCCCAGACCGTCAGCACGCCGAGGCCCATGAAGCCGCACGCGTTGGAGCCGCCGCCGCCCCCGCCCGGGCCCCCGGCCCCGGGGTCGAGCGGGGCGCCCTGGAGGTCGACCGGCCAGAAGTACGTCGTCGGCCGCATCCACTCAGACGGCGGGCTCCCGGCGGGGCGGGTGGGATCGCCGCCGGTGACGGGGTCGTAGTCCGGCCGCCGGCCCGGCCACTTCGGGTTGCCCGGGCCGTTGGTGAACCAACCGCGCCACCACGGATAGCGCCGCTCCTCCAGGGGTTCCCCGCTGGGGAGCGACCCGCCCTTGGGCCGGCCGATGAGTCCGTACTGGTGGCTGAGCGCCGGCTCGCAGTCGAACGGGTTCCGCGGCTTGCTCCAGTAGGGATGGTGGAAGCACGCGTCCTCGGGCTCGCAGCTGGTCGGGCTCTCCCCGCACCAGTCGGCGATGTAGTTCTGAATCCCCAGGTACTGGTAGGTGGTGCAGGGATAGCTGACCTTCCCACACTGGTTCTGGTTCACCACGAGGCAGGCCGAGGAGTCCTCGACGCACGGGTCGCGCCTGGAGCCGTCCTCCCGGGTGCAGAACATGCGCTTGTTGTCGCCCTGGGCGCAGAACCGGGCGGTCGGGACGCACTTCTTCGGCTGCTCCTCGCAGTAGCTCAGCTCGCCCTGGTCCTGCGCCGCGCGCGCCTTCTTCGAGGCGCCCGCTGCCGGCAGGTACACGACGGCGAACGGCGGGTGGCCCGCGCCCTTGCACGTGAACTCCGCCTGGCTGCTGCGGGCGGTCTTCGCGACCGGGCGTACGTCGAGGCGCAGGCGCTTGGTGACCCGGACGGGCTTGACGCCACGCTGCGACGGCTTGAACGCCGCCTTCAGCACCAGCCGAACGGTGCGCCTGCGCCCCTTGCGCTGCCGCGCGATCCGCTTGCCCGCGGCCGTAGGACGGACGTTGACCTGGGCATAACCGGACGCCCCGACGCGGGCGCTGCCCTTGGCGTAGACGACCGCTCGCGGCCGCTTGGTCGCCGACGCGGCGGCGAGGAGGCCGGACGGCCGTGCCTTCGGAGCCGGGGTGGTCGCGGTGAAGGTCGCCCGGCCGGGCCCGCGCGTCTTGACGTCGCCGGTCAGGCCACCGGTCGGCGCCGTGGACAGCGTCCCGAGCGGCGTCGAGATCACGTCGCCCGCGGCCTCGCGCATGCAGTCCTGGTCGATGCCCCCGACGAGCGTGCCGCGAAGGCGCAGCCCTCCGGGCGTGCCGCCACCGCCGCCACCCGGGCCGGCGCCGTCGTCGCCACCCCCGCCGCCGGCGTCCGGGTCCGGGTCCGGCCCCGGATCGGCGCCGGGACCGGGGCCGGGACCGGGGTCGCCGGCGATGACCACCTCGGCGGTGGCGCCCCGCCCCTCGGCGTTGCCGGCGCGATCGCGCGCTCGGACCTGGAGGTAGTGCCGGCCTTCGCCGAGCGACGGCGCCGTCCACGGCGAGGTGCATGTGACGAACGGGTTGCCGGCGCCGACGACGCGGCACTCGTAGGTCAGCTCGGTGTCGTCGTCGATCGCGCCGAAGGAGATCTCCGGCGTGGGGTCGGACGGATCCGGGCCGCCGGTGACGGTCGTGAGCGGCGCGGTGAGATCAACCGTGAAGCCGCGCGTCGCGCCGGGATAGCCGCTCCAGGTGCCGGTCCGCGTGACCTCGAGCGTGTGGGCGCCCTCGCCGACGCTCTCCAGCTGGACGCCCTGGTCGCAGGTCTGCGGTGCGCCGCCGTCGAGGGTGCACTGCAGCCCGCCGCCTTCGCCCGGCGCGGAGAACGTGAAGGCGGGGCGCGGGTCGTTCGTCCGGCCCGACGGTCCGGACAGAACATCGACCGGCGCGATGTCGGTGGTCCATGTGGCCTCCGCGACGGCGGCGTTCCCGGACTGGTCGATCGCACGCACGCCGAACGAGTGTGGGCCGTTGGCGCCGGCGGTCCATGCGAGGGTGCCGGGGAAGCTGCCGGGGAGGAGCCCGGAGTCATCGCAGTCGAAGAACGCGGCGCCGTCGATGCTGCACTCGAAGTCCGCGTGCGGGTCGTCCGCCGTCACGGTGAGCTCGACGCCCGGGTCGTGCACGGTGTCCGGCACGCCGGTCACGGTCACATCCGGCGGCGTGGAGTCGACCGGCGCGTCGCCCCCGAGCAGGCGGGCGAGGACGCCAGCTTCCGGATCCTCGCCGCCGGTGGTTCCTCCGACCACCACCTTGCCGCCCGGCTCGAGCGCGATGCCACGGCCCAGGACGGCCAGGCCGGGGACGACCGTCTTCCCGCCGTCGCCGTAGGTCCCGTCGAGGTCCCCGCTCGCCGTCCAGCGGACCACGGCTGTTCCGCCGGCGCCGATGATCTTGCCGTCGGACTGGATCGCCAGCGCGTCCGGCCGGCCGGAGGCGCCGGCCCAGCCGTCGAAGTCCGCGCGCTCGGAGAACCCGCCGTCGCCGAAGCCGGCGACCGGCACGCCGGCGGCGGTGACCTTCAGGAGCCGGAACAAGCCGTCGCCGACCAGTGCCGAGCCGTCCGACGCGACCCGCAGCGAGACCACGGTCATCGGCTGCCCCGGGCCTTCGGGTGACTCGGGCAGGACGACGACGCCGTCGTCGCCGAACGCGGCGTCGCGCGGCACGCCGTCCGCCGCGGGGATGAAGCGCGCGAGGTACGGGACGAATGCGGCGCCCACCGAGCTGGCGGCGGTCGCCAGAAGCCTGCCCTGCGCGTCGAAGCCGAGGCCGCCGAAGTAGCCCCTCGACCCCGGGTCGCGCATCGTCGCGCCGTGCCCGGGCTCACCGTCCGCTCCGAGGACCTGCACGGCGGACGTCTGGAACGACAGGTTGGCGTGCTGGCCGCCGACCGCGATCCTCCCGTTCGGCGCGAGGGCCAGGTCCTTGGCGACGATCTGCTGGAGCCGGGCGGTCCCGTCCGTCCCGAAGGCGTCGTCCTGAACGCCGCTCGGATCGAGGCGGTGCACCAGCGTGTGCGAGTTGTCGAACAAGCCCTCGAACGCCGGGTCGTCGAAGCCGAGCGCCACGACGATGCGGCCGGTCGAGTCGACCGCGATCCCGCCCGGCACGAAGTTGTCGTGGCGCCAGCGGACGATCCCGTCGTCCCCGAAGCCGTCGTCGAGCTCATCGCCCAGGTAGCGGGCCAGGAACGGCTGGCGGTAGTTGCCGTCGAAGGACGTCCCGGCGACGAGGGTCGCGGTGCCGGCGCGCCGGACGAGGTCGACCCTGGTCGACGGGTAGTCCGGGTCCGGAGCGAGCTGGAAGCGGACGCTCCCGCCCTCGCCGAAGGTCGTGTCGAGGTCGCCTGGGCGGGCCACGGCGGCCGGCGCGGCCACCGCCAGCAGCGCGAGCGCGAGGGTGAGGGCGGCCCTCATCGCGTTCCTCTCAGAGCGCGCGTGACGGTGACGCCGCGCCCGCCTCGGGGCGTCCAGGTGACCCTGACCCGCGCGAACCGCGCACGCCGCAGCGCCGGCGTCATACGGACGCGCACGACCTGGATCCCGCCGCGCCGGAACACCGTGGCGGTCGAAGCGAGCAGGCGCCGGCTCCCGCGTGCCTCGAAGCGGACACCGAGCACCCCGGCCCGGGGTGCGCGGAAGCGGACCCTCCGGGCACCCGCGGCGAGCTTCGCCGCGATTGCGGCGACCGTCCGTGCCTGGAAGCCCGCGCCGGTGGAGCCCACCTGCAGCGCGGCCGCGGCGGGCTGCACGGCGAGCGGGCGCTGGAGCGTCGCCGACCCGCCGTACGCGTCGGTGACGCGCAGCCCGACGTTGATCGTCCCCGCGGCTGAATAGGAGGCCACCGCCTCGGGGGCGGCGCCCTGGTCGGTCTCGAAGCTGCCGTCGCCGTCGAGGTCCCACTCGAAGCGCCGCAGCCCGACGCCCGGCGGCGGGTCGGGATCGCTCGACGATGACGCGCTGAAGTCGACGAGCGTGCGCGCGATCGGAGCCTCCGTGGCGGTGAACTCCGGGAGGGGCGGCCGGTTGCCGATCGTCAGCGCCTGGGTCGCCGTGGCCTGCGCGTTCTCCGAGGTCGTGACCTGGAGTCCGACGGTGTAGGTGCCCGGGAGCGGATAGGTCGCCGAGGCGGTCGGCCCGGAGGCGTCGTCGTAGCCCAGGAAGGGACCGTTCGTCTCCCATTGCAGCAGCTGGATGTCGGCGCCCGGCGGCGCGCTCGTGGTGCTCGTGAGCGTGACCGGCTCCTGGGTGAGTGGGTTCGGCGGCGAGACGGCGAACGACGCGGTCGGCGTCAACCCCGCGACGTCGATCGCGATCCGGCCCACGCGAACGTCGCCGGTGTTGTCAGTGACCCGGACGGCGACCGGATGGCCCCCCGAGGTGTCGAACGTCGCGTCCTCGGTGGCGCCCGACGCGTCGTCGAAGGCGCCGTCGGCGTCGAGGTCCCACGCGTGCGAGACGATGCCGCCCGCCGCGGCGTCCGGGCGGTCGGGATCGAACGAGTCCGTGGCCGTCAACCGGTAGGGCTGACCGCGGACCGCCCGCAGCGTGACTCCCGTCGCCGGGTCGACCGGAGCCCTGAGGATCGCGACCGGCGGCCGGCTACGCGCCGACATGCGGGTGTCTGACGAGAACGCCGCGGCGAAGCGCCCTTCGGCGTCGGCGGCGAGACCGTAGAAGCCCTTCCGTGGCTGCTGCGGGATCGCGCCGATCGGCTCGAAGGTCCCGCCCGCCGGCCGCGCCACCGTGTTGACGACTCGGTCGTCCGCCCACGCGATGAGCGCGGAGCCATCGTCCGAGATGGCGACGGCGGGAGCGACGTTGAGCTGATCCTCCTCCGAGATCTTCGAGACGGCCCCGAGCGGCTGCCCTGCCGGTGCGCCCGCGGCGTGGACCTCCCTTCCCGCGGCCCACGCTGCCACCATCGCGCCCGCCGCGTTGACGTCCAGCCGCGGGCGCGAGGGCGGCGTGCCGGTGCCGTCCTCGGCGAACGCCCCGGAGTCGTGCAGCACGGGCTCCGACCACGTGCCCGACGCGAGCTGTGTCGAGTAGACCGCCCTCGACAAGCCCTCCACGCGATCGCGCGACACCACGAGCGCGATCGCCCGGCCGGACCCGCGCGACGCGAGCCGGAACTCGAACGGGGCGTGGGAGGCGCCCGGCGCGAACGCGGCTCCCCCGAGCTCCCGCACCGCCGACCAGGTTCCGGTCGCGGGCCGGTGCGCCGCCTTCAGCGTGGCGGCCGGCGAGTCGAGCCACGCGACCGTCGCGGCGCCCGTCGTGTCGAGCGCCGCCTCGGGGGACCCGGTGCCATCCGTGGCGATGGTCGACGCCGCGGACCACACCCCGGCGGCGGTCCTCGTCGCCGCCCGGAGCCGAGTCGGCGTGTCGGGCTCGAACTCCTCCCAGGCCACGACCGCTCGCCCGCTGTCGGCGAGCGCGACGCTCACGAGGGCGTGGGACGGGTCGCCCGGCAGCGTGCGGAAGGGCTGCCAGACCCCGTTCCTGCGCTCGACCGTGCCGAAGTGGGTCGTGTTGTCGGCGTTGCGGGCCGCCAGCGCCACCAGCGCGTCCCCGGCAGCGTTCACGGAGAGGTCCAGGACGCTGCTCAGGTGCTCGGTCAGCGGCGTGCTCACGAGACCCGACTCCTGATCGCCCATCGGGATCACGACGCCGTTCGCCGCCCCGCCGAAGGCGCCGTGGTAGGCGCGGATGACCGTGCCGTCCGCCGCCATGCCCATGAACGCCTCGCAGGGCTCGCAGTTGTCGCTGAACACGACGGGCGGGTACCAGACCACGGCCTGAGCCGGCGGCGCGGCAAACGCGGCGGCGGCCAGCGCCGCGACCAGCGCGTTCAGCGCCATCCGTGGGCTCGGATTCACAGGTCCTTATCTACGATCTGTCGGGTAGCTGTCACTAGTACATTGGTCCACCGGTTTCTCGACGGATCGAATCTCCGGTGACAACTCTGCGCAGCGCGGCGGCACCGGCCGCCCGCGGTGCGAGAATGGAGGCGTGAGCTTGCTCGCCTCCGACCCGGCGTTCGCCGACCGCACCCGTGAGTTCGAGGCGGCGTGGCTATGGGATCGCGCGACGCCCTCGTATCCCGCCCGGCGCGCGGTCGCGGAGGAGGATTGCGGGCTGCGGACGCCGTTCCAGCGCGACCGCGACCGGATCGTGCACTCCAAGGCGTTCCGCCGGCTGAAGCACAAGACCCAGGTGTTCGTGGCGCCGGTCGGCGACCACTACCGCACGCGGCTCACCCACACGCTGGAGACGACGCAGATCTCGCGCACGGTGGCGCGGGCGCTGCGGCTCAACGAGGACCTCACGGAGGCGATCGGCCTCGGGCACGACCTCGGCCACCCGCCGTTCGGCCACATCGGCGAGGCGGTCCTGGACCGGCGCGGCCGCGAGGTGTTCGGGCGGCCGTTCCACCACAACGAGCACTCGCTGCGGGTGGTCGACGTGCTCGAGCACCTGAACCTCTGCGAGCCGGTGCGCGACGGCATCCTCGGCCACTCCGGCCGCGCGGTCCCGCCGGCCACGCTCGAGGGGCGGATCGTCCGGCTGGTCGACCGGATCGCCTACATCAACCACGACATCGACGACGCGCTCCGCGCCGGGGTGATCGCGGTCGGCGACCTGCCGCGCGATGAGATCGCCATCCTCGGGCCCACCGGCTCGGCGCGCATCGACCGGTTGGTCCACGACCTCGTCGAGCACTCCGCCGCGGCCGGCGACATCGTGCAGGGCGAGGAGATCGGCGCGGCGATGCTGCGCCTGCGCACGTTCATGTTCGAGCGCGTGTACCTCGGCGAGACCGCCCGCCACGAGCACGAGCGGATCGAGCGGGTGCTGTCGATGCTGTTCGACTGGTTCTGCGAGCACCCGGGCGAGCTGCCGGAGGTCGCCGAGGGCGGCGACGACGCCGACCGGGTGATCGACTACCTCGCGGGCATGACCGACCGCTTCGCCATCCGCGCCTACACGGAGCGGGCGGTGCCGCGGGGCTTCGCCGGGGCCTAGTAGGTCATGCCGAGGTACGCGGACGACTCGCGCGATCGCGTGCGGGACGCGATCGACTTCGTCGAGCTGGTCGGCGCGCGGACCGAGCTCAAGCGGGCCGGCGCGCGGCGCTTCGTCGGGCTCTGCCCGTTTCACGAGGAACGCTCGCCGTCGTTCGGGATCGACCCCGTCGAGAAGCTCTACCACTGCTTCGGATGCGGCGCGGGCGGTGACGTCTTCAGCTTCGTGATGGAGACCGAGGGGCTCGACTTCCCGGCCGCCCTGGAGTCGCTGGCCGAGCGGGCGGGGATCGAGCTCGAGCGCTCCGAGGAGGATCCCCGCGCGGCCGAGCGGCGGGCGCGGCAGGAGCGCCTGCTCGCCCTGCTCGAGCGCACCGCCGCCTACTACGTCCGCGTGCTGTGGGAGGCGGCGGAGGCCGCCGACGCCCGCGAGTACCTGCTCGGTCGCGGCCTCACCGAGCCGTACCTGCGCGAGTTCCGGGTCGGCTACGCGCCGAGCGGCTGGGACAAGGTGCTGCTGGCGTCGCGACGGGCGGGCTACTCCGAGGACGAGCTGCGCGCCGCCGGCCTCGTCACCCGCTCGAAGGAGAGCCGCTACTACGACGCCTTCCGCGGCCGGATCACGTTCCCGCTGTGCGACCGGCGGGGGCGCGTGGTCGGCTTCGGCGCGCGGGCGATGCGCGACAACCAAGGCCCCAAGTACGTCAACTCGCGCGAGGGCGAGGTGTTCTCCAAGGGCCAGCAGGTCTACGCCTACGACCTCGCGCGGGCGGCGGCGTCGAAGGCCGGGTCGGTGGTGCTGGCCGAGGGGTACACCGACGTCATCGCGCTGCGCCAGGCCGGGATCGCCAACGCCGTCGGGCTGATGGGCACCGCGCTGACCGAGCGCCAGGCCTCAGAACTCAAGGGCCTCGCGCACACCGTCGTGCTGTGCCTGGATGCGGATGCCGCCGGGCAGGAGGCGATGGTCCGCGCCGCCGGTGAGATCGCGGGGGTCGGCTGCGAGCTTCGCGTCGTGCCGCTCCCGCCCGGGTCCGATCCGGCGGACATCGTGGCCCGGCCGGGCGGCGCGGACGAGATGCGCTCGCTGCTCGAGCAGGCGATGCCGTTCGCGCGGTTCCGCGTCGAGCGGGCGCTGGACCGGGCGATCGTCCGCACCGCCGAGGGCCGCGACGCCACGCTCACCGAGGTCGCGCAGGTGATCGGCCCGATGCCGCCGAGCGTGCTGCGCGAGGAGCTCGTGCAGATGACGGCCGGGCGGCTCGGGCTCTCCGAGGCGCTGGCCGGGACGATCCTCGGGTCACGGGCGGGCGGCGGCCGCGCGGCGGGCAACGGCGCCCGCGGCGGGCTGCCCGCCGCGCTGGATCGCACGGAGCGCACCGAGCGCTCCTTCCTTGCGTTGTGCGTGGCGATGCCGGAGGACGGGGCGCGCCGGCTGCGCGAGATCGACCTCGAGGCGCACTTCACGGGCGCGCTGACCCGGCGCGCCGCGGCGTTCCTGCGCGAACACGCCGGCGCCCCGTCCGCCGGCCTGCCCGAGGGCGACGACGAGCTGCGGGGGCTGGTCGCCGAGCTCGTCCTGCGCGCCGACGACCTCGAGCCGTCGGCGGCGACGCTCGAGGTCGAGTTCCTCCAGCTCGAGCTCGGCCGGCTCGATCGCGCCATTGCCGCGGCGCGCGCGCAGGGCGCCGGGGTGCACGAGCTCGCCGCCGAGCGCCAGCGCGTCCGCGACGAGATCCACCGCACGCTGCACTGAGCAGGCCCGGCGGGTCCAGTGGACCTCGGTGCGGTAGCGCAGGGCGAGCTCGCCGTCGACCAGCGCGCGGACCTCGGCGAGCACCGCCGAGCGCCGCGGCTCGGGGAGGTTGGCGATCCAGCTCCACGACGCCACCAGCGCGACGAAGTCCTCGGTGCCGACGCGGTGGACGTGCTCGAACTCCGCGTGGGATAGCGGCTCGAACCGCCCTGTGGCCTCGACGTCGCGCCACTGGTCCTCGCCGCCCGGGAACGGACCGGCGGCCTCCCGGAGCGGTGTGACCAGCGCGTTGAAGGCGTCGTTGAACGGCTGGTCCTGCCAGCGCGCCCGGTTCCACAACAACGCGAGCCCGCCGCCGGGACGCAGCACGCGCGCGATCTCCTGGCAGGCCGGGGCGGTCTCGAACCAGTGGAACGCCTCGCCGACCACGACCGCGGCGGCGGCGCCGTCGGGGAGCGGGATCGCCTCGGCGGTGCCTGCGATCGCCTCGGCTTCCGGCACGCGCGCGCGCAGCTCGGCGAGCATCGTGGGGGAGGGGTCGACCGCGATCACCTTCCTGGCGAGCGGGACGAGCGCGCGGGTGAGCTTGCCGGTGCCGGCCGCCAGGTCGACGATCGTCGCTTCGTGGGTGAGGCCCAGTTCGCGGACCAGGTGGCGGACCGCGTCGGCGGGATAGGTCGGCCGGCCGCGCTCGTAGGCTCCTGCGGTGGCGCCGAACCCGGAAGCGGCCCGAGGATCCACGGTCATCGGCCGGCGCGCGCGGCCGTGGTGAACGCGTCCGTCGCGCTCCGCCACGCCGCGTCGAGATCGGCGGCCGGCGGAAACCGCCCCGCGAGCTCCAGCGACACCATGCCGTGCGCGAAGGCCCACGCGGCGCGCGCCAGATCGGCGTCGCCGAGGGCCTCCTTGAGGGGTGCCGCGGCGCGCGCCTCGACGCCGTCGGGCAGGTCCTCGCGCGGCAGTGGACGCTCGGTCATCAGCCGGTAGAGCTGTGGGTTCTCGCGGGCGAACGCACGGTACGCGGCCGCGATCGACGCCAGGTCGCCGCCGGTGGCCTCGAGCGTCGCCGCGTGCGCGACGAGGCCCTCGGCGATCAGCGCCGCCTCGAGGACGCGCTTGCTGGCGAAGTGCTTGTAGAGCGACGGCGGCTTGATCCCCAGCTCCGCCGCGAGGCGCCCGACGGTGAGCGCCTCGACGCCGTCGCGGACGAGGAGCCCGCGCGCGGCGTCGAGGATGTCGCGCTGGCGACCGGTGAATTCGTCAGGCGCCACGCTGGAACCCGAGGCGGGTGCGCAGGCCGTACCCGGCCGCCCGATCCACGGCGATGTGGGCTGCCCACGTGAGGCCGACGACGAACCATCCGGCGCCCAGGACGCCGCCGGCCGCGAGGGCAACGAGCGCGGCGGGGCCCCAGAAGCGGTGCAGGGCGTTGTAGAGCGGCACCGCCCGCGGATGCAGCCGGCCGGGCTCGAGGCCCCGGGCCGTGCCGGCGAGCAGCCCGAGGTCCGGGGCGAGAAACCCGACGAGGATGGGAGCCCAGGCTTGGCCGTCGACGGCCTGGAGCGCGATCCAGCCGAGCAGCACGGCGGCCACGGCGGCGTACGCGATGCGACGGTGCGACGGCGGTGAGGTCTGGGCGGCGAGGTGCTCGCCTGAGGCGCTCTTCCGTCCGATGCCCATGCGAACATGTGTTCGCTATGGAACGGGAGTGGCTGGAACGGGAATTGGCCGGAGGCCGGTCGATCGAGTCGATCGCGCGCGAGGTCGACAAGCATCCTTCGACCGTCGCGTATTGGGTGCGGCAGCATGATCTGTCGTCGGTGCACGCCGCGAAGCACGCGGCACGCGGTGGAATCGACCGGCAGAGGCTCGAGGCGCTCGTGGAGGCTGGCGGCTCGGTCAGATCGATCGCGGCCGAGCTCGGGGCGAGCTACGCAACCGTGCGGCACTGGCTGGCAAGACACGGCCTCGAGACCCACCGCGCGCGCCGCGATCGCTCGGTACGGGAATCGGTCGAGCGGTCGCCGCATGACGACACCGCGTACGGCGTGTGCCCCCGCCATGGCCGAACGAAGTTCGGTGCCCGCGGGGACGGCGGCTGGCGCTGCCTTTCGTGTCGCTCGGCATACGTCACGGCGCGCCGCCGACGCGTCAAGCGAATCCTTGCGGCCGAGGCTGGTGGGCGCTGCGCCCTTTGTGGCTACGACCGTTCGATGGTCGCGCTGCAGTTCCATCATGTGGACCGGTCGAGCAAGGAGTTCCACCTCGCCCACCGCGGTGTCGCGCGCTCGCTCGAGTCGGCTCGCACTGAGGCCAGGAAGTGCGTGCTTCTCTGCGCGAACTGCCATGCCGAAGTCGAGGCTGGAGTCGCTACCATCCCCGCGACTGCCTTGGAGGCGCCTCCGGGGTAGTTCAGTCCGGGGTAGCTCAATTGGCAGCAGCGTCCGACTGTTAATCGGAAGGTTGTGGGTTCGAGTCCCACCCCCGGAGTTCGAGTCGGCACGTCCCCCGCGGTCAGTCTCCCGCGCCGCCCACCCAGATCTGGAAGCGGATGACCCGCGCCTTGCTCACCTTCGCCATCAGTCGCGGCGTGGGTCCCAGCACCTCGTCGTCCGAGAACTCGAGGACGAAGAGCCCCTTCTCGGCCTCGTCGTTCGGGCTGTCGTAGAGCTCCATCATCCGCTCGAACGAGTCGCCGATCGCCAGGCCGCGGTCGGTCGTCCAGCCGGCGCCGCTGACCGTGATCTGCTGAATCTTCAGGTGGCGCGAATCGCAGCGCCGGCGCGACGGCGTGTCGAAGCTCACGCCCAGGACGGTGATCCCCGGCCTCTGCCAGCGCACGTTGCAGACCGAGCTGCCTCTCCGTTGCCGCTTGCGGGTCGGCTTGCCGTATGCCTTGAGCGCCCGCGCGAGACGGAGATCGGAACCGAGGCGCAGCGCGCCGACCTGCTTCGGCTCGTGGTCGACCATGCGCACCAGCCGGTCGTCCGGGGTCTGCGCGACCGCAGGTGAGACGGCCACCGCCGCCATCGCCGCCAGGACCGCCATCGCGGCCACCCAGTTCCTCCGCACCGTCCGCTCCTTCGTCGCGTTTCCAGCCGATCGGCAGCCTAGCTTCGCCGTCACCCCTTGGTCAGCGCCAGCAGCCGCGCCGCCTCGGCCTCCGCCGCCGCTCGCAGCTTCGGCCCCGGGGCATCCCACCATTCGATCCCCTCGGCCATGTGCCACGTGGCGACCGCGATGCCGTCGGCGAAGACGCCGCCCAGCCCGTCGCCGCTCGGCAAATAGAGGCGGTCGCGGAAGGCGGGGTCGAGGAAGCGCTCGCGGCCGTCCGGTGCCCAGCCCATCGTCAGCACGTCCCACTTGGGCAGCAGGTCGAGGCCGCGGTAGGGCCGCGCGCGGTCGAAGTCCGCCTCGTCGGCGGCGCGCAGGAGGAGCCCGTCGCCCACGTCGATCGTGTTCACCGTCGCGAACACCGCCTCGGCCCGCGCCCGGGTCGTGCCCGTCCACCACGCGAAGTCGGTCACCCGCGCGGGGCCGAACGCGCGCAGGTAGGCGTCGGCGAGCCGGGCGAGCGAGGCGTCCGGGTCCGCCCGCGGGACCTCGGCGGTCTGATAGCTCAGCGCGTTGGAGCGCAGGGAGCGGTGCGGGATGCGGAGGAGTCGGCCCTCGCGGCACAGCAGCGACGGCACCGGGTTCAGGCGGCTCTCCGTCCCCACGGCGCGCTTGAGCTGCGCGGCGGTGAGCGGCCCGTCGCCGGCGGCGGTCAGCACCGCCGCGCGCAGCTCGGCGTAGCGCTCGGGCGGCATCCTGTAGTACCTCAGCGTGCTGCGTTCGAACCCGGGATCGAGCCCGCCGCTGATCGAGAACAGCGTCGCGACGTCCTCGGGCGGGACGAGGAAGATCGAGCCGCGCAGGCCTGGGATCCGCCAGCCGGCGAGCGCCCGGTGGCCGTCGGCGCTGAAGTCCCGCGCCCGCGCCGCGAGCGTCAGCGGGGCGGTCGGGTGGCTCGAGTAGACGGTGACGACGTCGCGCAGCGCCGCGGCGGCATCGGGTGCCGCGCGGCCGAGGCGCTGGCGCTCGGCGGTGAAGGCGCGCACGCGGTCGAGCAGGTCCATACGGGCGAGGAGTATGCCGCCGGGGCGGGGCGGCCCGCTCAGTCTCCGCGTTCGTCGAGAGAGCTGGCACCCTGGCGTGCCGCCCAGCCCTCGATCGCCTCGGCGGCGGTCGAGGCTCCGTCGTGCGTCGCCGCCCACCCGGCCACCTCGCGCGCTCGCGCGCTCAGTCCTTCATCCGCCAGCGCCCGTCGCACCGCGAGCGCCAGCGTCCGCGGCCCCAGCAGCCGCCGGGGGAGCCGCACGCCGAGCCCCGCCCAGTCGGCCCGCGCCGCGTTCTCGGCCATATCACCGCCGGCCGGGCAGACGACCACCGGCACGCCGGTCACGAGCGCTCGCGCGAGCGTCCCGTGCCCGCCGTGGAGGACGACGAGGTCGCAGGCCGGCATCGTCTTCGCGTATGAGAGCCACGGGACGAGGACCGCGTTGGCCGGCACCGTCACCGGTGGATCCGGCTCGCGTCCGTTATACGTCGCGATCACCCGCACCGGCTCGCCGGCCAGCCCGGCCAGCGCCGCCCGCAGCAGCGCGTGCTCGGGGTCCTGGGAGGTCGAGGGCGCGACGAGGACGACGGGGCCGTCGCCCGCCGGCGGCGCCACCGGCTCACCCGGCGGCTCCCATAGCAGCGGCCCGACCACGCGCAGCCACGCCGGCCACGCGCGCGGGTACTCGAGCTGCGGCAGCGTCGCGACCACCGTCAGCTCGCGCGAGAGGCCGGTGTGGACGTAGGGCAGCGGCCCGAGGCCGAGGCGGGCGCGGCAGTCGTTGTACTCCGCTCGGCCCTGCTCCAAGCCGCCACGCACGATCCGCGCCGACTCGCGCCAGACACGCGAACCGACACGCGTCCGCGGAAGCCGCGCGCCGATCGAATACGGCGGATGCCCGGTCGCACCGTCGGGATGGACGTGGGGCACGAGCGAGGCCCGCGGTACGCCGCAGAGCTCGGCGGCCAGCGACGGCGCCGGCGTGAGGATGTCGACGACGGCGATCTCGGCCGCGAAGTCCTCGACCAGCGGGACGGTCTCGCGGGCCGCGCGGACCGCCGCCTCGTACGGCTTCAGCGGCCGCTCGAGCGTCGGGAACACCTGGTACTCGGGGGCCGCCGCGAACCGGATCCCCGCGGCGTCGACGTCGGCCTCCCAGCGCCGCCAGGTCTGGAGGCACACCTCGTGGCCGCGCTCGACGAGGCGCTCGCCGAGCGCGAGCATCGGGAAGGCATGCCCCGGATCGCCGAACGCGCCGAGGAGTATCCGCATGCCGGGCCGCTACGCGTCGGCGGCGAGCTCGGCGACGAGGCGGAGCTGCTCGAGCCGTTCGGGCGCGCTGAACGCCATCGGCGAGACGATCAGCGTCCCGACGCCCGCGTCGCGGTAGACCGCCAGCCGGTCGCGGACCAGGTCCTTCGGCCCGCACAGCGTCACCGTGTCGATCAGCTCGTCGGGCAGCGCCGCCATCGCCTCGTCCTTCTTGCCGGCGAGGTAGAGGTCCTGCACCTTCAGGGCGGCGTCGGCGTGTCCGTAGCGCTGGGCGAGCTGGTTGTAGAAGTTCTTCTCGCGCGAGCCCATGCCGCCGACGTAGAGCGCCAGGAACGGGCGCATCGCGTCGCGCGCGGCGGCGACGTCGTCGGTGATCATCACGTTGACGTTCGGCGCGATGTCGAAGGTGTCCAGCCGCTTGCCGGGGACCCGCGCCGCGCCCTCCTCGAGCAGCGGGATGAACTCGGACAGGTGCTCGGGCGACAGCAGCGTCGGCAGCCAGCCGTCGGCGATCTCGCCGGCCAGGGCGGTGTTCTTGGGGCCGATCGCCGCGATGTAGATGGGGATCTCGTCCTGGACGGGGGAGATCGTCAGCTTGAGGGCCTTGCCCGGCCCGTCCGGGAGCGGCAGCTCGATCGTCTCGCCGTGGAACTCGAGCCGCTCACGCGTCAGCGCCTTGCGCACCACCGCGACGTACTCGCGCGTGCGCTGCAGCTGGCGGCCGAAGCGCTGGCCGTGCCAGCCCTCGGCGACCTGCGGGCCGCTCGAGCCGATGCCCAGGAGCATCCGCCCGTTGGAGAGCTGGTCGAGCGTCGCCGCCGTCATCGCGGTCATCGCCGGCGAGCGCCCGGGCATCTGGAAGATCGCCGAGCCCAGCTTGATTCTGCGCGTCGCGCCGGCGAGCCAGCCGAGGATCGTCGCGGCGTCCGAGCCATACGCCTCGGCGGTCCACACCGAGTCGTAGCCGAGCGCCTCGGCCTCGCGGACGATCTTGAGCTGGTCGTCGGCGGTGAGGCCGAGGCCCCAGTAGCCGATGTGGACGCCAAGCTTCATGAGGTCTGCAAGGAGGCGTGCAAGGAGGAGGGGAGGCTTGCCGGGCCGCGACCGGCTGGCGTACTGTCCGCCGGGCCGTGCGGCGGGCCGACCCTATCACCCAGTTGCGTTCCGCAATCGACTGCCTGCCGGTCGATACCCGGCGGGCCATGCTCGACGGCGTCCGCTCCAACGCGATCGTGATGGGCGCCTACACCGACAGCGACGGTGGCGTCTGCCCGATGCTCGCCGCGCACCGCAACGGCGGCCGCACCAGCTTCCTCGCGTTCGCCCGTGCCTGGGACGGCTTCGGCGGCGCGAGCACGACCCGCCGCGCCACCCGGCGCGAGGTGCGGATCCTGGTCACCCAGCTCGAGGCGTCGCTGGCGGCGGAGGAGACCACCGACCTGCAGGCCGCGATCGCCGAGTACCAGGCGTCCAAGGCGCGCCGCTCCGCCGCCGAGCACGAGTTGGCGCCGCCGCTCGAGATCGAGGCCGGGCGCCTCGGGCCGGCGGGCGCCATCCGCCGCCTGCGCCCGAGCCGCCGGACCGACGCCGAGGGCGCCCTCGCCCGCTTCGAGGCCGAGCGCGACCGGCTCGAGCGCAGCCCCGCCTGACCGGCCCACTACGCTCGCCGGCATGCCGTCATGGCTCCGGCTCGTCCGTGTCCTGCTCGTCGCCGGGCTGGTGTTCGCGTCCGTCGCCCTGCTCGCGCGCTTGGTCGTGCACGGGCCGGTGGACCGTGTATCGCTCGCCACCTCGCTCACGCGGGCGTCGGGGTCGGGCGGCACGATGGTCGGCAAACACGGCTCCTGCCGGCCGTGGGGCACACCCGTGCGGCTTTCCCATCGGCGGCCACCGAAGGGCACGGTCCTGTGGACCTGCACGGTGCCGGACCGCGCCGTCAGCAGCGTCGTGCGCTACCGCGTCCGGGTCCGTCGTGGGAGCTCCTGCTGGGATGCACTGGTGGTGGTGCAGTCCACGGACACGTCCCTGCCGCGGAACGTCAGCGGCTGCGTCCACCTCTGGCAGTGGACGGCTCTGACGTTCTAGGAGCGCTCAGGGACCGTCGCCGCCGAGGCGGTCGACGAGCCGCAGCAGGTCGAGCGGCGAGAACGGCTTGGTGAGGAACAGGTCGGCGCCCGCCTCGCGCGAGCGGGACTCGATGCGGTCGTCCGACGACGCCGTGAGCATCACGATGGTCGCCTGCGCGGTGGTGGGATCCGACCGGATCCGCCGGCACGCCTCGATCCCGTTCAGCACCGGCATGTCGATGTCGAGGAAGACGATCTCGGGGCGCTCGGCGACCGCCGTCCCGACCGCCTCGGCGCCGTCGGCCGCCTCGGTGAGCCGGAAGCCCGAGATGTCCTCGAGCGTGGTGGCGATGAGCTTGCGGATCAACGGGTCGTCGTCGACGATCAGGATGGTCCGCGTCATTCCAGCTCCGCCTTGAGCGCAGCGAGCGTTTCGTCGCTCACCTGGTCGTAGGCCTCGATCACCGCCGGGTCGAATTGCGTGCCGGACCCCGCGCGGATCTCCACTCGCGCGGCCTCCCACGACGACGCCGGCCGGTATGGGCGGTCCGTCGTCAGGGCATCCAACGCGTCGGCGACCGAGAACACCCGCGCCGGCAGCGGGATGTCCTCGCCGGCCAGGCCGTCCGGATACCCGGTGCCATCCCACCGCTCGTGGTGGTGGCGGACCACCAGCTTGGCCTCGCCCAGGAAGTCGACGTCACGCAGGATCTCCGAGCCGATGACCGGGTGCTTGGCGATCAGCCGGAACTCGTCCTCGGTCAGGCGATCGGCCTTGAAGAGGATCGCGTCCGGCACGGCGACCTTACCCACGTCGTGCAGCAGGAAGCCGAACTCGATCTCGGGGCTGTCGGTCAGCTTCATCCCGACCGCGCGCGCGAGCTCGACGCCGTAGGCCGCGACGCGCTCGGCATGCTTGCCGGTGTAGGCGTCACGCGCCTCGACGGCGTTCGCCAGCGCGCGGACCGTCGCCTTGTAGGAGCGCTTGAGCTCCTCCGTGGCCGCCCGCTCCTGCTTGAAGGTCTCGCGCAGGTCGGTCGCGTAGCGCTCGAGCTGGGACTGGCGGACGGCCGCCTCGCGCTCGTGGCGCGCGAGCTCCACGCGGAGGTGGGCGATCGTCTGTTCAGGTGCGTCGTCGAGCACAGCGGTCTCCGCAGCGGCACCCTAGCGAGCGCCGTCCTCCCCGAGCGCGGCGAGGACGGCCGCTCCGGCGCTCTGGAGCCCGACCGGCTCGGCGTCGAGCCGGGCGAGCCCAGGGGCCGCCTCGCCGTCGGAGAACACCAGCACGCAGCGGCGCTCGCGCCGCCCCCGCAGGTCGAGCCCGGCGATGATGTCCTGCGGGGCGTCGAGGCACGCGTCGACGAGCGCGACCTCGTAGCGGCGCGCGGCGCACAGCCGGTTCGCGGTCTCCGCGGCCGAGGCCCAGTCGTAGTCGATCCCCAGCGCGTCCAGCGCGCCGGCGATCTCCTCGCGGACCGTGTCGCGCCCGATGACGATCACCCGGGTGCGGCCCGCGAGCATCGCCGACCCGAGCGCGCCCGTGAGCTCGTCGGCATCGATCGGCTTGGAGACCACCCATTCGCCGGCGAGCGCCTCGCGGCTCGAGAAGACCGACACCACGACGATCGGCGTGTCGCGCAGATCGGCGTCGGCGCGCACCGCTCGCAGCACCTCGAACCCGGACATGCCCGCCATCAGGATGTCGAGCGTCACGGCGTCGAACGGCTCGGCGCGCAGCCGCTCGATCGCCTCCTCGCCCGAGCTGACCAGCACCGTGTCGACCGCCCACGGCTCGAGCTGGCTGGCGATCAGCCGGGCGATGTCCGGGTCGTCGTCGACGACCAGCACCCGCTTGCCCTCGAGCATCGCCCGGTCGGGGCCTGCGGGGGCCAGCTCGGCCCGCGCCAGTCGCACGGTGAAGGTCGAGCCCTCGCCCGGCGTGGAGATCACGTCGATCGACCCCCCGTGGAGATCGACCAGGGAGCGGACGATCGACAGGCCGAGCCCGGAGCCCGACGGCCCGCCCGCGGTCCTCACCCGGTAGAAGCGGTCGAAGACGTGCGCGAGCTGGTCGGCGTCCATGCCGCGCCCGGTGTCCGAGACGGCGATCGCCACGCGCGAGTCGTCGGCGGTGACGGCGACGCGAAGGGCACCTCCCGCCGGCGTGTAGAGGTGGGCGTTGGTGAGCAGGTTGGTGACGATCTGACGGACCCGGGCGGGATCGGCGTCGGCGGGCGGCAGCTCCGGGGCGACGTCGACCTCGAGGTGCTGGCCGGCCTCGGCGACCCGCGGTTGCATGAGCGTCGCGACCTCGCGAACCACCTCCTCGACGGCGACGGGCCGGCGGGCGATCTGCACGCGGCCGGCCTCGACCTGCGCGACGTCCAGCAGGTCGTTGACGAGGTCCACGAGCCGGTTCGTCGAGAGCAGGATGATGTCGACGAACTCGCGCTGCTTGGCGGTCAGCGACGGCGACGCCCCGAGCAGCTCGACGAACCCCTTGATCGAGGTCAGCGGGGAGCGCAGCTCGTGCGACGCGGTGGCCACGAACTCGCTCTTGAGCCGCTCGAGCCGCGCGCGCTCCGAGACGTCGCGCGCGGTGAACACGACGCCGTCGGCGCCGTCGGCGCCGAGCTGGCCGGCGGTCACCGAGAGGGTGCGGCCGCCGTGCTCGAGCTCGACTTCGCGGTCGAGGACCTCGTGCAGGCGCGGCATGGGCCCGACCTGGTCAGCGAGGCTCGTCCCCGGCTCCAGGGCGGGCACGAGCTCGCGCGCGCGCGGGTTGACCTCGATGATCGTGCCGGCGGCGTCGCAGACCACCAGCGCGTCGCCGAGGCTCTCGATGATGACGGCGAGCCGGCGGCGCTCGGCCTCGACCGCTTCGCGAGCAGCGGCGAGGTCGGCGCCCATCGCGTTGAACGACGCGGCCAGCTCGCGCAGCTCGCGCGGGCCCTGCGGCTCGACCCGGGCGTCGAGGTCTCCGGCGGCGAGCCGGCGCGTGGCACTGACGAGCGCGTCGAGCGGCCGCCGCATCCCGGAGATCAGACCCGAGGCGAGCAGGAACGCGGCCAGGAGGGCCAGGCCGCCGGCGATCGCTGCGGTGATCGTGGCGCGCCGGGAGGCCGCGGTCGCCTCGTCACGAGCGGCCACGCGCCGGGTCTCCTGCCGGCGGGCGAGCCGCTCGACGATGGCGGCGCGACCGCGGGTGCGGACCGCCTGGGCGGCGAGGCGCTCGGACTCGGCGTCGCCGCGGGCGGCCGCGCGCAGCCGGGTGCCCGCGCCGTCGAGCGCCCGCCGGGCCCCGCGGCGATCCGCGGCCCGTCCCGCGCGCAGGGCGGCATCGAACACGGCCGCGGCGCGGAGGTCGGCCGCGGCGGTCTCCGTGCGATAGGCCCGCGCCAGCTCGTCCTCGTAGTCCTGCCGCGCGCTGTAGAGCCCGGCCACGCTCAGCCCGGCGACGACGGCCATCACGAGCGTCAGACCGAGCAGGGCCAGCGGCAAGGAGCGCGAGAGCGGCAGGCGCGACACAGGGTCGACTGTACGCCAGCGTGCGGGTAAGCTGCGTCCATATGGACGAGCTCGGGCGGGCGTGGCGGCGTCGGACGCTCGCGGCCGGCGGAGCGGCGTCGCTGACGCCGATCGCCATGGTCGCGGCAGCGCTCGTCGTCGGCCTGGGCGGTGGCGGCGCGGGGAACTGGCGAGCCATCGGCCAGGCGATCTCAGGCCCGCGGCTCTCCGACGCCTCGGCGGCCGACCGACCCCGGCGCGCACGCGCCGAGCGCACGCCCGACGCGCAGCGGCTGGTCTCCGCGGTCCGCCGGCCGGCTGCGCGCCCCGCGCCCGCGCCGGCGCCGGCGCCGAAGCGGCGCGGTGCGCCGGCTCCGGCCGCCCGCCCCCCGGTGCGCACCGTTCCCCCGCCCGGCCATCCGACGTCGCCGACCCCGCCGGCGGCCCCGCCTCCGGCGCCCGCACCCCACGCGGCCCCGCCGACCGTTGCTCCGCCCGCGCCGACGCCGGCGCCACCGCCGCCGCCGAGCGCCGTCAAGCAGGTCGGCGATCAGGTGCGCACGGTCGTCGAGCCGGCCCCCGTCGTCGGCCCCGCGGTCGGCGGGATCGTCGACGACGCCACGACCGTCGTCGACGACCTCCTTCCCTAGGGCCTGTCAAAGAAGACGGGCACGTCCGGATGCGGCCTCAGACACTGCGCTGGATCGCCACCCGCACCCTCGAAAATGCTGGCGCATTCCCTTCGGATGCGTGCGACGCCCAGCTTGGTCTGAGACCACACCGAACGGGCCCGCCTGTTCTTTGACAGCCCCTAGAGGCCCTCGCCGAGCCGCTCGAAGACGATCTCCGGCACCACGCACGCGGGCGAGAGCTTGAGCACCCACCGCACCGCCTCCGACACGTCCTCGGGCTGGATCATCTCCTCGGGCTTGACGTCCCCCTTGATCCAGTCGGTCATCGGGGTGTCGACGAACGCGGGGCACAGCGCGATCGACTTCACGCCGTCGCCGTTGAGCTCGCGGTTCATCGCGAACGTGTAGCCGATCACGGCCGCCTTGGTCGCCGAGTAGACCGCCATCCACGGTTGTGGCTTCTTGCCTGAGATCGAGGCCGTGTTGACGACGAGCGCGCTGCGGTGCTCGGCCCCGGCCTCGCGCAGCAGGCCGGCGCACTCCCGGTAAAAGAGGACGATCGCGCGGAGGTTGACGTCGATCTGCATGTCGATCTTCTTCGTCGACAGCTCGGCCACCGGGGCGGCGGCCCCGACGCCGGCGTTGTTGACCAGCACGTCGAGGCGGCCGAACCGCTCCCGGTGCTCCGTCACCACGCGCACGATGTCCTCCTCGGAGGCCATGTTGCCCGCGACCTCCAGGATGTCGTAGCCCTCCTCCCGCAGCCCGGCGACCGCGTCTGAGAGCTTCTCCGGTCGGCGCGCCGTCAGCGTCAGCGCGTAGCCCTCCTCCCCGAGCACGCGGGCGATCGCAAGTCCGATCCCGCTCGAGGCTCCTGTGACGATGGCGGCGCGCTGGGCCATGGGTCTCCTTGCTTTGGGACGAGTCGAGCGCGGGATCCAATCAGCGGCGGCGTATACGGTGTCGAGCGGTGCCCGAAGCAGGACGCGACACGGATGGAGCGGGGCTCGGCATGCCGCTGGGCGTCTGCCTGGCCGTGCTGGCGCTGCTCGTGGCGGGCAGCGTCGCGTTCGGAGCCGGGAACGGGGGCGGCTCCGAAGGTGCCTCGAGCGCGCCGACCGCCTCGATCCCGACGATCGCGCGCCGCGTCGAGAAGATCCGCGGCCTGCGCTTCCGGAAGCTGCCGAAGCCGGTGCGGGTGGGCGGGGCGCAGGCACGCCGCGAGGGGCTCGCCGACCTCGACCGCACCTATCCCGTCGCCGACCGGCGGGCCGACGAGGAGCTCTACAAGCTGCTCGGGCTGCTGCGGCCCCGCGACGATCTGCGGAAGATCGCCGCCTCGATCTTCGGCTCGCAGGTCGCGGGCTACTACGACCCGCGCACCGGCGCGCTGCGGATCGTCGACACCGGCGCGCCGGCCAACCGCGTCGTCGACGAGACGACGCTCGCGCACGAGCTCACCCACGCGCTCGAGGACCAGGTCTACGACCTCGATCTGGACGACATCGAGTCCACCGGCGACCGCGCGCTGGCCTACGCGGCGCTGGTCGAGGGCACGGCGACGGCGCTGATGACGGAGTACCAAAGCCTCCACTTCGGCGCCGAGGAGGCGCTCGGCGGGATCGCCGCGTCCGCGTTCGGCGCTCCCTCGCTCGACTCGCTGCCGCCGTTCGTGACGGCGCAGCTGCTCTTCCCCTACCTCGACGGCGAGCGGTTCGTCTCCCGCCTCTATGCCACCGGGAGCGACACCTGGCGCGTCGTCGACGTCGCCGAGAACGCGCGGCCGCCGGCCTCCACGGAGCAGATCCTGCATCCCGACGCCTACCTGAAGGTCGAGCAGCCGGTGCGCGTGCGGCTCGAGGGGATCGGCGAGGTGCTCGGACCGGAGTGGTCGCGCGTCGCGACGGAGACGTTCGGCGAGTGGCAGACCCGCGAGTGGCTCCGCAACGCCGGCGGCAACAAGGCCGGCGAAGCGGCGGGCGGCTGGGGCGGCGACCGCTACGAGCTCTGGCGCCAGGGGTCGATCGAGGCGCGCGACTGCCGCGCGCCGTGCACCGAGCGCGACGTGCTCGTCATGGAATGGGCCTGGGACACGCCGCGCGACGCCGCCGAGTTCCGCGCGGCGCTGCCCGGTGCGATCGAGGAGGGGATGTCGGCCGAGCCGGTGGGGGAGGGGCGCTGGACCCTGCGCGGCGGCGGGATCGCCGTCGCATCGAGCGGCGATCGCCGCGTCACGATCGCGTTCGCGCCTGGCGTTGCGCTCGCCCACCGGCTCGCGCGCCACCAATAGAGGACACGCCTACGCCGCTCGCCCGCGCTCCTTGGGCAGCGGCCGCGGCGGCGGGTGGGGGAGGGCGTGGGCGCCCTCGGGCCGCAGGCCGTCGAGCACGACGGCGAGGTAGCGGCGCCACAGCTCGGGTTCGCGGGCCAGGCGCCAGGCGGGAAGCCGAGCGGCGACCGCGCAGAGGGCGGGGACGTCGAGCAGCACGACGTCCGCGCGCACGACGCCCGCGGCCTGCGCGCGCTCGAGGAACGGCGCCAGCGCGTCGAACATCCGCTGCTTGGCGGCGCCGCCGGGGATCGGCTCCTCGGCCTGCTGGAAGAGCTGGAAGAACGCGCGGTCGCGCGCGACCGCGCTCGCGAACGCCTCGGTGGCCGCGGCGAAGGCGTCCCACGGGTCCTCGATCGGCGCCAGCTCCTCGAGCCGCTCGACGAAGCCGGCGACCCGGTCCTCGACGATCGCGCGCAGCAGGTGCTCCTTGGTCGGGAAGCGGCGGTAGAGCGTGCCGACCCCGACGCCCGCGGCGCGCGCGATCGTGTCGACCCCGACACCCAGGCCCTGCGCGGCGAACGTCTCGCGCGCGGCATCCAGGATCCGGCGGCGGTTGCGCTCGGCGTCGGCGCGCAGGAGGGGGCGGGAGGACTCCATCTCACGTGCATCCTACCGCCGAAGCGGAGGCGCCGGCTCCGCTTTCGCTACGCTAAGCGGAACGCCCGCTTCCGCCGCGTCCTTCCCCGAAAGTCTCCCCATGACCCACACCGTCCACGGCAAACCGCTCGCCCCCGTCCTCGGGTCGCTGCTCCTCGCCGCCCTCTCCTTCGCGCTCCTGCAGACGATGGTGGCCCCGGCGCTCCCGCAGATCGCGCACCAGTACGACACGTCGCCGTCGACCGCGGCCTGGGTGATGACCGGCTTCCTGCTCTCGGCGTCGGTCGCGACCCCGCTCGCCGGCAAGCTCGGCGATCTCTTCGGCAAGGCCCGCGTGCTCACGATCGTGCTCGCGCTCTTCAGCTTCGGCTCGATCGTCTGCGCGCTCGCCGACAGCATCGAGCTCGTCATCGCCGGGCGGCTGATCCAGGGCGTCGCCGGCGGCGTGTTCCCGCTCTCGTTCGGGATCATCAACGACGAGGTCCCGGCCGAGCGCCGCGCCGTCGGCATCGGCCTCATGTCGGCGATGTTCGGGATCGGCGGCGGCATCGGCCTGCCGCTCTCCGGGATCATCGTCGACAACGCCGACCTGTCGTGGCTGTTCCTCGTCGGGCTGCTCTCCGCGCCCGCCGCCGTCGCGGTCTGGCGCCTGGTCCCACCGTCGCCCGCCCGCGAGCGCACGCGGGTCGACTGGACCGGCGCAGCGGTGTTGTCGACCGGCCTGGCCGCGGTCCTGCTCGGAGTCTCGAAGTCGGCCGAGTGGGGCTTCGGCTCGGCGCGGGTGCTCGCCCTCGTCGTCGGTGGACTCGTGGT
Source organism: uncultured Solirubrobacterales bacterium (assembly GCA_963828075.1). GTDB lineage: Bacteria > Actinomycetota > Thermoleophilia > Solirubrobacterales > Solirubrobacteraceae > JACCYI01. The sequence goes on from CAWHDH010000017.1 coordinate 93,450, forward strand.
GCTGGCGTCGTTCGTCCGGCTCGAGCTGCGCACCCGCGAGCCGCTCGTCGACATCCGCCTGCTCCAGAGCCGCCCGGTGCTCGCGACCAACGTCGCCGCGTTCCTGACCGGCCTCGCCATGTTCGGCTCGTTCCTGCTGATCCCGCAGTTCGTCCAGACACAGTCGGGCGCCGCGGGCTACGGCTTCGGGATGACCGTCACCGAGGCGGGGCTCGTGATGCTCCCCAGCGCGGCGGTCATGCTCTTCGCCGGTCCGCTCGGCGGGTTGCTCGGAAGCCGGTTCGGCTTCCGGCGCGTGCTCATGCTCGGCACGCTGCTGGCCGGCGCGTCCTTCCTCGTCCTCGCCGTCGCGCACGGCGAGGTCTGGCACTTCATCGTCAGCGGTGTCCTGCTCGGCGGCGGCATCTCGTTCGCCTTCGCCTCGATGGCCAACCTGGTCGTCGCGTCGGTCCCGCCGCACGACGTCGGGATCGCGACCGGCATCAACACGATCATGCGGACGGTCGGCGGCGCGTTCGGCGCGGCCCTCGTCACCGCGCTGCTGGCCGCCGAGACGATCCCCGGCACGCCACTCGCGACCGAGAGCGCCTACACCGAGGCGTTCGCGATCTCGGCGTTCGGCGCCCTGCTCGCGTTCGGCGCCGCGTTCCTGATCCCGCGGCGCGGCGTCGCGGTCCACGGCTCCGTCGGCGCGCCCGTCCACCGCCCGCAGCCGGTCGACGCCCCCGAGCTCGTCGAGGCCGCTGGTCGCTGACGCTTCGCGCGCGGGTAGCCTGCCGCGGGCGGGCCGGTAGCTCAGCGGTCAGAGCCGCGGACTCATAATCCGTCAGACGAAGGTTCGAATCCTTCCCGGCCCATCGACGCTTGGAGCTATAGAACGGCCGTCACTCCGACGGTTTCGGCCAGAGCCGCTTGAGGCTCTCGGCGTAAACGCCGTAGATGTAGGGGCCGGGCTGCTGAGCCACGCGGAGGATGCGAGGCAGATTCGCGACGAGCCGCGCGGCCATGTCCGCGCCGCGCAGGTTCGCGTTCGTGAGGCAGAAGGCGCGCAGGCCGTGATCCACGATGACTCGGAGCTCCGCGGGCGGTAGCGGATCTTCGTGTCCTTCATGAGGACGATCCACTGGTGCTCTCCGGCGTCACGGAGCCACTCTTCGTCGGCGAGTCCTTGACCGATGCGCTCCCCATAGACATCGGCCATGGCGTGGACGACGGCACCGGCGGATCGGAGCGCGTCGGGTACAAGGTGCCGTCCGAGGCTCCGGTCGATGAAGAACTCAGGGGGCGAGGCGGAGGGCAACCCGGAGCACGTCCTCCACCTCCTCGGCGGGGACGCCGAAGTCGCTCGCGATGTCAGCGAAGCCGTCGCCGGCTTGGAATCGATCGACGAGGTCCTCGACGCGCGCCCCACCATGAATGACGAGCGGCTGACCGAAGGCTCGGCGTGGATCCACGGTGACCTCGGCCTTGGCGTACGCCGGCAGCTTGAGCTGCTCGGCCCATCCGTCATCGCCATAAGTGATGCGCTTGAGGTAGTCGCGGATGATCTCGGCGAAGTGCTGCTGGCCGGTGCGGACCACGGTGAGCAGCTCCTCGTCGCCGCTCTGAGCGGCATAGTCGAAGATGAGCTCGGCGCCGTCGGTGTACACCCGCTGCGAGGCAAGTGCGTGGTCGAGACCAATCTCCGCGCTGAGCTTCGCAACCGCCGGGCGGATGCGCTGCATCGGAACGCCGGCGCCACGGAGGGCGCTCAGCACGAACGCCTCGGCGAAGCCGACGAACGGCACGGTGGCACGGCGACCGGAGCGCGGGAAGACCGTGACAAGCGGCTCGCCGTCCTTCGGATGCGCCCAAGCGTGCAGAGTGGAGACTGGCACGTAGAGATACGCCGCGCTCTCGCGCAGCGTGAACAGCGGGACACGCAGTCGCGGGTCATCGCGGTCAAGGGCGCGGGATGAGGTCACCGTGGAGGACAGGCCTCGATCGTATCCGGCGTGCCTGACGCCGAGCGGAGTCCCCCGCTCGTGGGGCACTGACCGCGATGGTCCTACGCTCGGCGCGTGGTCTTGCGATGCACGGCTCGCCTGCTCGACCAGGCGGGGCTGAACTCTGCGATGCTCGGTGATCTCCCGGCGACCGACGAGGACTGGTACGCGAATCTGCTCTGGATCGACCGGCGCAAGTGCCTGCTGCTCATGCACGCCGGAACCCTGTTTCCGGTCTTCGCTCCCGACGTGCGCCAGCGCGATCTGCGGCGTCTCGGCCCATTCGTGGTGGGGCTGGTCGAGGCCGCCCTGGCGCGGGCGGCCCGCAGAAGGGACCACCAGTCACCATGAGCACCATGAAGTCCAAGCGGCGCCCCGCCGAGGGCGCCGGCCCTGACGAGCCGCCGCGGGAGGTGATCGATCGCCTCGCGGGTCTGTTGCCCGAGGGGGCGCTGGATGACGCCGTTCGCGGCCTGAAGCCGGAGGAGCTCTCGGGCCCGGGAGGGCTGTTGTCGCAGCTGGCGGGCCGGGTCGTCGAGGCGGCGCTGGACGCGGAGATGACCGAGCACCTCGGTCACCCGCCGGGCGGCGTCCCGCAGGGCGTCAACGTCCGTAATGGCGCGACGTCCAAGACGCTGCAGACCGATCTCGGGCCGGTCGAGATCAAGACGCCACGGGACCGCCACGGCAGCTTTGAGCCCCAGTTGGTCGCCAAGCGCCAGACCCGACTGGCCGGCCTGGACGACAAGATCCTCGGGCTCTACGCCGGCGGGATGACCGTCCGCGACATCAGCCACCACCTGTCTGAGCTCTACGGCACCGAGATCGGCCGCGACACCATCAGCCGGATCACCGACGCCGTGCTCGAGGACGTCCAAGCGTCGCGGACGCGGCCACTGGAGGCCGTCTACCCGATCGTCTACTTCGACGCGCTGCGGGTCAAGGTCCGAGAAGACCGGTCGGTCAAGAACCTGGCCTGCTACGTGGCGCTCGGCGTCGACTGCGACGGCGAGCGCGAGGTGCTCGGCATCTGGTGGCAGGAGACCGAGGGCGCGAAGTTCTGGCTCTCGGTCCTCAACGACCTGCACCGCCGCGGCGTCCAAGATGTCCTGATCGCCTGCGTCGACGGCCTCAAGTGCTTCCCGGAAGCGATCGAGGCCGTGTTCCCGCAGACCTGGGTGCAAAACCTGCATCGTCCACCTCATCCGCGCCAGCCTGCGCTACGTCAACTACCGCGACCTCAAGAAGGTCACCTCGGCGCTGCGCCCGATCTACACCGCCGCCAACGCCGACGACGCCGCCGTCGAGCTCGAGCGCTTCGACCGTGAGTGGGGACAGCGCTACCCCGCCACCGTCCAGGCGTGGCGGGACGCCTGGGAGAACGTGATTCCCGTTCCTCTCGCTGCCCGAGGACCTCCGCAAGGCCGTCTACACGACCAACACGATCGAGGGCCTGCACCGCCAGATCCGCAAGGCGATCAAGACCCGCGGAGCGTTCCCCGACCAGCAGGCCGCGACCAAGCTGATCTACTTGGCGATCATCAAGGCCGACGCCCGCTGGCACCGCAGCCGCACCTGGAGCGCACCACGCGCCGCCCTGAAGATCCACTTCGGAGACCGCTACCCCGGCTAACCACCACCACGACCATCACCAGGTCGCCACGACCTACACACAGTTCGTCGGACACCCTGCCGCCAGGCGGGTTGGCGGTCGGTGGTCGTGGTGCGGCGTGTCCTGCTAGGTAAGTCAGCTCAGCGCAGGATGCGCTCGCAGCCGGTCACCTTGTCACGCGCGTCGACGAGCGCGCCGTCGCGGCCGGTGCCGCAGTTGACGACGTCGCGGCGGCCGTCGGCGGCGTCGATGACGTCCGCCCCCGTTCCACCGCTCAGCACGTCCGCGCCCGAGCCGCCCCGCAACAGATCGCGTCCGGCCCCGCCCTTGAGCACATCGGCGCCCGGCCCGCCGTGGAGCCGGTCGCGTCCACCGCCGCCGCTCAGGCGATCGTTGCCGACCCCGCCGTCGAGCACGTCCGAGCCGTCGCTCCGTCGCAGCCGGTCAGAGCAGGCGTCGCCGTGCAGCGTGTCGTTGCCGGCGCCGCCGACCAGCCGATCCGCGCCGCCGCGCCCGCAGAGCAGGTCACCCAGAGCGCCCCCGCGCAGCACGTCGGCGCCGGCCTTCCCGAACAGCCGCATCGACCCGGCGACCGGCGACGGCAACGCGGGAGCCGGCGGCGCCGGCGGCCCGGCGGCCGGCGGCCCGCTCGGCGGCGTCGCCGGCGGACCCGGCGGCGGGCCGACCGGCGGCGGTTCGGTGACGGGCGGCGGGTCCTCGTCTCCGACGGTCAGGAGGCGCGCGGCGGCAAGCTGGTCGTCGGCGCTCCCCGCGACGACGACACGCTCGCCGGACAGGGCCAGGGCAGCCGCCCGCTGGCCAGCCCGCTCGAAGTCGACGACGGCCATCCCGTCGCCACCGAAGCTGGTGTCCGGGTCGCCGCCGCTGGTCAGCCGGGCGACGCCGAGGCCTGGCTCTTCACGGGTGCAGGGAGGCGGATCGCAGTCCGGAGGGCCCTCCAGACTCACGGCTGCATAGACCTCGCCGGCGGCGCTCTGCTCGACGTCCATCGCTCGTGCCATCGCGACGCCGGAGGGGAGCGTCCGGTTGCCGTCCTCGTCCCCGAACTCGGGGTCCGCCGCCCCTGTGGCGGCGTCGAGTCGCATCACCCACGGATGCTCGCGCTGATCGCTGTAGAACTCGGTGAAGAACCCCCCGAGCACCACCTTCTCGTCGGACGTGACCTCCAGGTCCTGAACGACATCGATGAACGCGTGGTCGAGCTCATGGTCACCGAACGCGGGATCGACGGCGTAGGCCGCCCCCGCGTCGAGCCGCGTCACGTGGGCTTCATGCGGCGGCGGGCCGGGAAACATGCACAGGCCGCCGGCGGTGTACTCCTCCCAGCGCTTCCCGTAGGCCAGGACGAGATCGCCGCCGGCGGCGACGGCCACGTCGGCGACCTCGATGTCGTCGCACTCGCCGTCGGTCAACCTCCGCGTGATCCGGCCATCGTCGCCGAACGACTCGTCGATCTGGCCGCGGTCGTCGAGCCGCAGCAACGTGTAGCCGCTCTCGCGCGTGCAGTTGCCGTCGTCGTCGCACGTCTCGATGTACCAGCCGGTGGCCAGCACCAGCTTGTCCGTCCCCTCGTCGCGCTGGACGGCGATCGCCTCCACGCTCTCCTCCGGCAGCGCACTCACCCCGGCGTCGCCAAACGCCGGGTCGAGACGGTCGTCCGGACCGAAGCGCAGCACGCGGGCGCCGCGCCCGTCGCGCAAGCCGACCACCAAGCCGTCTCCATGGCGGACGGCGCGCGTGGGCGTCGCGTTGCCGGCCGGCGTCACGGACGTGCGCATGGTCGCCCCGTCCGCCGCTACCCGTGCGAGCACGAACGCGTGAGCGTCGAAGCTCGAGGTCCTCGCCACGCCGCTGAGCAGCGTCTCGCCCTCGGGACCGGGATGCACGCCCGTCGCCCGCGCGCCGGCCCAGCCGTCGATCCCCAGCGTGACGCGGCCGTCTCCGCCGAACGCCGGGTCAAGGTCGCCGGGGGCCACGGCGAGCGCCGTCGGCGCCGCGCACAGGACCAGCCCGACCACCGCGACCGCGAGCACCGTCCGGATCATGGTGGGACCGTAGTCGCCGACTCCGAATGTGCCAAGTGCAGCGGTTCGCTCATGGCCGGCCGACATGCGCCGTCCGGCGATCGACGGCTCGGTCCGGTGCGGCGGCCGCGCGAACCGATCGTCTTCGCGAAGCGGCCGCACACCCCGCTACCGGACGACCGAGCGTCTATCGGATCGCCCGCCGTCGCCGCCAAACCGTGTGAGCGGCCGTGAGCGGCCGCGCCGGGGTGGGGGAGGGGCCTCTAGGTAGCGGGGCTGACGGCGGAGGCCTCTCGGGTGTCCCAGACCGGCGACCTGGCTGCCAGGTTGTCGGGCGGAGCTCAGAGTATTCCGCGAGGAGCGAGCCAGACACTCTCGAAGTCGAGGTCCGTCTTCTCCCGGAGGATGTCGTAGTCGTGGTCGTAGTGGAGGATGCCGATCCTGTGGTGGGCTGCCAGAGCCGCGAGGACTAGATCGACGGGCGGCAGTCGGAGTTGGCCGGCGCGGGCGAGCTGGCGTTCCGCGTCGAGGGCTCTTTGCTCGACGAGTTCGTCGATGGAGAAGTGGGGGAGGGAGAGCAGTTCGGCGAGCACATCGTCGTGCTCGCGCGCGTTTCGAGCCGAGTATCCGGCCTCGAGCAGGAACGGGAGAGAAGCGGCGATGAGGCCGGCTTCAAAGGCATCGGCGATCTCGGCCACTCGGTGTTCGTCTAGCGTCGGGTCGGCCAGCCTGGCCCAAGCGGAGTTGTCGAGCAGGAGCGTGCCGGTCACGTCCGCGCCCAGCCGGTGCGGCGGGCCTCGTCCGCGGCTGCACGAACGGCGAGGACGTCTCGGCGGCGAATGCGGTCGGCGAGGCTGCGGCGTCGTGCGGCGCCGTCATCCCGTTCCGCCCGGAGGCGCGCGACCTTCTCGGCGGCGCCGAGGATCACGAGCTCCCCGAGCTCGACCCGATCATCGCCGAGCTCCGCTCGGAGTTCGTCGAGTGCCGCTTGGACGGGCGGTGTCTCAGTGATCGCGTGACGGCGCCGTTGGGTCGGCATGGCAGGGAGTGTAACACCGGTGTCGTACCTGCTGGGCCCGCCCGCGGCGCCATACGCCCGGCCGGTGATCTTGCGCTGCACCGCCCGCTTGCTCGACGTCGTAGGCGCGCACGCAGGCACGTTGTCCGGCGTCCCGGCGAGCGACGAGGACTGGTAGAGCCAAGAACCCTTGCGTTCTCCGTGACTTTGGGTTCCCAATACGTCGCGCTGTGGCGGGACGCCGACGGACGACACAAGAAGCAGCTCGGTCCAGCCCACGTCCAAAGACTCCGGTCGGCGCACGCCGAGGGGCGCCAGGGTCTGGTGGGCGGGCGATGGTCCCAAACCCGATCGGGCCTATCTCACCCGCAAGGAAGCCGCCGATCGACTGGCGGCGTTGCTCGGCGACGTGCCTCGCGTACCGGCTCGTCGAGCCTCTCGCGGAGACGGGCTTCCACCTCGTCTGCGGCTTCGGACCAACTCCCGAAGACTTTTCACCCGCAGCCACAGCCCATCGGTTCAAGCGGTGGCGTGGCAGGGTGGTGAAGCCGGCATCCGCGAGGTGATCCTCGTGGGCGGTCTCGCGCTGCGGATGGGCTGATGCAGCAGCGCCCGTCACGACGGCGCTCGGGCACCCGGCCCCACGGCGGTGCTCGGGTGGTGTTCGTCTATCGATCCCGCCCGGCTCGTCGGGTGTAGCACAGCGACGGCTTGGGAAGCTTGCCGGAGGTGAAAGCGCACGGTCGTGGCGAGGACCCGACGCTGTTGAGCGACGAGGAGTTGCTGCCGCGGGTGGCGAGGATCGAGGCGGCGTCGTTCGCGGTCTTGTACGAGCGCCATAGCGCGGCGGCGTACTCGTTGGCGCGGCGTATGCTCGGCGCGTCTGGAGCCGAGGACGTTGTTCAGGAGGCGTTCCTGAACCTCTGGCGCAACGCGACCATGTATGACGCGTCTCGCGGCGCGGGGCGGAGCTGGCTGCTGGCGTTGGTGCGCAACCGGAGTATCGACGCGCTGCGCCGGCAGGGCGCGGACGGGCGTCGGATCGCGATGGGGGAGCTGGAGGCACGTATCGCCGCGGAGGAGTCTGTCGACCTGGACGTCATCACCGATCTGGCCCGGCGCGAGCGCGCGGAGCGGCTGCGAAGTGCGCTGGCGGCGCTTCCTTGCGAGCAGCGGCGGGTGCTGGAGCTGGCCTACTTCGGCGGCTGGACGCAGGCGGAGATCGCCGAGTACCTCGAGCTCCCGCTCGGCACCGTCAAAGGCCGGACGAACCTGGGGCTCGGCAAACTCCGAGGTGTGCTCGGCCTCGTCGTCCCGGCATGGGAATGAGTTCTCAGGATTGCGATCACGTCACAGATGCCGCTGCTTGGGTCCTGGGGGTCTTGGACCCTGAGGACGCTGAGCGCTACGCCGCGCACCTCGCAGGGTGCGCCACGTGCCACAGCGAAGTCGAGCAGCTGCGGCCGGCGGCGGACGCGATGGCCGACGTGGTGGCACCGGTGGTGGCGCCTCGTGAGCTTCGAGCCCGCGTGCTGGGAGCCGTCGAGCGGGGGCCGCGCTGTTCTCCGCCGCCCGGCCCGGGCGCGGCGGCGTGGAGCGGCGCCCGCCGTCGCGGCGGCTCGCCCGAACCGCGTCGCTGCTCGCTGCCGCGATCGCGCTCGTCGGGGGCGGAGCCTCCTCGGCGGGGCGCTCTCATCAGGCGTGGCTGGTGCGCCCGTTGTCCAGGCCTGCCCCGACGGGCGCCTACTTCTCGGTCGGCCCGACGGGAAGCACGACGATCAGCCTGCCGCGCCTTCGCGGTGCCGAGCGCCTGATCGTCACCGCCGAACGACGCGGCGGCAGCCCGGCGCCCACCCCGCCGCCCGTCGTCAGCGTCGCCCTGTCCGTGCAGCCGTAGGCGGCGACCCCGAGGCCGGGCGGAGGGACTGGGTGGTCGAGGATGGAGCGTCGTGGTGCCACGTAGGCATCCGGCGGGGCGGGTGCTGCGTTGAGCCTTCCGTAGGGACGAACTCGACGCAGCACGGCTGCAGGGGGCTGGGTATGACTGATATCAGTAATCACTTGTTCGAGACGATCGATCGTCAGAACGCGGATCTGCCGGCGAGCACCCGCCGCACCCTGATCAAGGGCACGGCGGCGGCCGTCGGCTCGGCGGGGTTGTTCGGGGTGCTCAGCGGGTCGGCGTCGGCGGCGGTGAAGACCGGGACGGAGAACTCGATCGAGACGATCGCGGCGGTGGCCGCGACGGCCGAGGTGCTTGCCACGATCGTCAACACCGTGGGTCCGGAGAAGCTGGGGGACCGACTTGACAAGGTGACCGCCCGGAACATTCGCGCGGCCGCCCAGCAGGAGAAGAACCACTATGAGCTGCTGACGTCCGATGCGGTGGGCGGCAAGGCGGTGACCAAGACGATCTATGTCCCGGACGAGGTGTTCTCGAGCCCGGAGGCGCTGCTGACGACGCTTGCGGTCGGCGATCAGGTGTTCATCAACGCGTACCTGTTGGGGATCACGGTGTTCGCTCGCCAGGGCACGCTGATGGGCTCGAAGTTCGCTCGCTACGCGGCGGAGATCATGGCGACCGAGGCGGTGCACCGCGCGCTCGCGCTGCAGTCGCTCGGCAAGCTCGGCAACGACCGTGTGTACGCGAAGTTCGCCCAGCGCGAGGCGGTGGCGGGCCTGCCGACGACCGGCCAGCCGGGCTTTTACCGGATCATGGACGCGGTGAGGATCCTCGAGTCGGCCGGGTTCGGGTTCGGCAAGCCGGGGTCTAAGCCCGGTCAGGCCTACGAGTACGACCAGGTCGCGGCGCGCACGCCGTCCGATCCCGACGTCAACACCATCGCGATCAACTAAACGGTCACCATGCGCGGGTGCAGCCGGCGCCTGCGGGGCGGGGCGCCGGCGCCTCCGGCGCGTGCGGGTCAGTGTTCGGACGGTTCGGCTCAGACGGGACTCGTCGAGGTGCTCTCAGGCTCCTCGGCCGACCCGTCGAGTGCTGCGCCGGCGCGAACGGGCGCTGGGATCAGCGCCGCCCCGACGAGGATCAGGGCGAACGCTCCGAGGCGAACGCCGATGACCAGGGCGTCGTTGCCGAGTCGGTCTCCGAACACCGCCAGCCCGGCGACGATCGTGGAGAGGTTCGCCGCGACCGAGGTGACGGCGATCACCGCGACGCCATCGCCGATCTGGAGGCTGCGCGCGGAGGCGTAGAACGAGAAGATCGCCGCGGTGACGATGATCACGCTCCACGGGCTGAGGAGACCGGCCGACCCGCTGTCGAGGTCCCCCGAGAGCGCCTTGATGGCGACGTCTGAGATCCCGAATCCGAGTCCGGCGGCACTGCCGAGCAGCACACCGCGCGGCGCCGGGATGCGCTCGATCAGGGAGAGAAGACCAGAAGCAGGCCGACACCGACCGCGATGCCCTCGAAGACGATCATCCCCGTGAGCGAGTAGCCGGAATGTGCTCCTCCTGCGCTCTCGCCGGTCACCGTCAGCAGCGCGAGCGAGACGGCGACCAGGCCGATCCCGATCCACTGGCGACGGCCGAGCTTGAAGCCGAAATAGCGCTCGGCGAGCACTGCCAGGAAGACGAGGCCTCCGGCGAGCACCGCCTGGCCGATCGAAATAGGGGCAAGGAAGAGCGCGGCCACGTGCAGCGCGAATGCCAGGGCCGCGACGCCCCAGCCGATGGTCCATCACTTCGAGCGAAAGAGGTCGACCGCGCTGCGAAGCGGATGGCGCATGTCGACGTCGGGAGCGGCGAGCGCGCGCTTGTACTTGAGCAGGAACGCGAGGTTGGTTCCCAGCGCCGACAGCAGCGCACAGATGAGGCCCACGCCGACGGACAGCGAGACGCTGGTCACCGAGCGGCCGTCTTCCGAGCGTTCACATCACGCACCAGCGCTACCGCCGACACGGGGGCTGCCTTTCGTAGCTCACGGTACGCCGTCTTGCGTGTCGTACCCGTCGGGCTCGCTAGGGTCCCGAGTCGGGGATCGGAACGAGGTCGGTGAAGACGACCCGTTCCGCGAGCTCGTCCGGGGAGCCGGTCTGGGCGGCGGGCGGCTGGCCGGCGGGAGCGAGCAGCTCCACTTCGCGGACGCGGACGCGCAACGTCCCGGCAGCCGCGGCCGGTCGCGACATCTGGATCGACTGGCCGAGCCTGCCGGAGACGATCTCGACGGCGGTCCAGGCGTCGACGCCGTCCGCAGGGCCGAGCGCGGAGACGTCGATGGCGGTGGCTCCCGTACGCCGCTCGGCGATCACGTCGACCCGGTTCTCGTTCGGGCCTTGCGGGCCGAGGCCGTCGAGCCGCACGACGAGACCCGCGCCCCCGGTATCCACGGTGAGGGTGCGCTCGGGCAGGAGCTGGACGAGGTCGGTGCGCACGACATCCGACAGCTCGAGATCGGCGAGGCTCTCCCGCTGGTAGCGCGCGACGGCGAGCCGGACGAACGGCCGGTATGAGGCGGCGGCGAGGCCGGGCAGCTCGACGTCGGCGGCCCACCAGTCCTCGGCGAACTTCGGGTCGTACGCCACCACCGTCACCGCGGTCCCGTCAGGAAGCTTCCGCCCCTTGCCCGCGCTCGGAACGAACGCCGCAAGCGGCGGTGTCCGATCCACCGCGCCCGTGGACCAGATCGGGTCGCGGGCCACCTCGGTCTGCTCGACGACGACGGCGAGCTGCTCGTCCTGCCCGGTGAGATGCCACGGGCGGAGCAGCTCGACCCGCAGCGTCCCGCCGCTCCGGACGTGCCGGATGACGGACCCGCTCCTCTCCGACGTCCAGCGGAACGCGGGCACGACCGCGCGCACCGCCGGCGGCGCCGGCCGGACGGTGTTCTTGACCGAGACCGGTGCGGCCTCCCCGCGCGCGAGGAAGCGCTCGGCCTCCTCGCCGGCCTTGTAGAGGTGACGGAAGCGGCTCACGGCCGCGAAGGAGTACGTGACCATCCGGTGCCGGGTGTCGCCGAACTGGTGCACGACCTGCTGTGACAGCGCCTCGTCGCCGCGCGAGACCGGGACGTTCTGCACCGCGACACCGGTCATCGGCGTGGAGATGTCGTCGTCCACCTCCGTCCAGGCGGCGGTGATCTGCAGTTGCTGGGTGCTCGCGGTGTTCACGTCGAGCCGTGCCGGCTGCGGCGTGAGGATGGCCGCCACCGCCCCGGGTTCCTGCACCGGAGTCAGCGAACCGGACGGGTCTGCCAGCGGGCGCCGCACGGCGTGGACGAACGTGACCTCGTGTGCCGGCGTCGCCATCGGGTGCCGGCCGTCCTTGACGCCCTGCACCGGCAACGCCACCGATCGCCACTGCCGTAACGCGAGGTGATCGAAGAAGCCCTCGCGCAGGAACGACGAGATCGCGAGCGTCACCTGCTCGGCGGGCGCCAGCTGAACCCGCACCGCGTCCTGGGGCCCGTCGGGGTCGATCAGAGGATCGTCGTCGTCGTCCCGGGGCACCAGGAGCAGCCGCTTGGCCGGCGCGTCCGGCCAGCCGCCGGACCAGCCGACGAGGTGGGTGCGGGATGACACGCCGCCCGGCTCCGGGACCGCGAAGACCGTCACGCCGGCTGACGCCGGGTCGGGCAGGCCGCCGTCGAGGGCACGGAGGACCCGCTGGAAGGTCTCGTCGTCCGAGCCGTCGAGCATGCCGTGCTGCTCGGCGATGTCGAGCGTCGTCATGGGAGCCGACAGGATCCGCTCGTCGTTGCGGGGATAGTCGGGGGCGTCGCTGCGGATGACGACCATGTCGAGGCCGCCGCCCGGGCCGAGGTCGCCGAGACCGTCCCCGAGGGTCAGGATCGGCGATCCGATGGGCTCGTGCCGCGCGTACGGGATCGCCTCCGTGCCGGTGTTGACGTCCCGGTCCTCGGGGTCGACGCCGCCTCCGGCGAGGTCCGCGATGCGCGCGCGCAGGTGGTAGTCGCGGCCGAAGCGCAATCCCAGCAACGACCCGTCCGGCACCTCGAACTCCCACCCGAAGTCGAACGGAAGGTCCTGCCGGCGATCGGCGTGGCGTGTCCCCGGGCTCGCCTGCGGGACGGCCAGGCTCCAGCCGTTCCACCGCGCGACGATCTCGTCGGCCCGCAGGCTGCCGTCGTCCTGCCGTACGGCCGCTCCCGGCTTGACGTGGCCCTCCTCCTCGGCGGGCGGGAGGATGTCGTCGCCGTTGACCCGGTAGCGCGCGTCGCGCCGGACCAGCGAGGTCCACTTCGCGGCGCCCTTGAGCCGGACGTCGAACCGCAGGCCGAGCGTCAGGTCGTCTGCCGTCAGCGGCTCCGCGTCCTCGATCGATCCAAGCCCGGCGTTCCTCGCCGCCGCGTCGCGGCGGTTCACGAAGTCGATCTCACGGCCCTTGCGCAGGAGCAGGATGCCCGCGGAGCGCAGGGCGGGGAGGCGGACGCCGCCGTCGACCGCCTCCTCCGCGCCGGCGGCCGGCACCGTACCGACGCTCGCGGCGGCGTCGCGGAGACGGGTCACGGCGTTGTCGATGTCGAGCGTGGCGGTCATCCACGCGTCGGTGTCACCGAGATCGACCAGGCCCGCCCTCGCCGACGCCGTCCGAGCGGGGACGAGCCCGCGATCGTCGTCCACCTCGTAGCCCGACCGGGGAGAGACCGGCTGCGGCACGCCCGCCGGCGGATCCGGCCAGCGGACCCGGACCGACCCTGAATCGGCGAGCGCGGCGCCCACCGGCACGCGAAGGTCGAACACCAGTCCCAGCCGGCGCATGACGGCGGGATGCTCACGCAGCATCCCGAACACCCGGTGGAAGTCCGGGGCCGGCGCGGCCGCCACCTTGCCGGGGACGGGTGCGGGCGGCTCGGCCGCGGACCATCGCGTGCGGAGCTCGCGCGCGGCCGCGGCACCCAGGTTCGCCTGGCGGCCCGAGTCGGGGTCGACATCGACCTCGGCGGCGGCGCGGTACGTCTGGTCGACGTCGGTCACCTCGACGGAGGTCCGGCGAACCTCGGGTGGATCGCCGATCTCCGGTTTCGGGGCCGCATCCACCCGCAGCGTCCCGAAGAACGACCTCCACACCTCCACGTCGGCCTCGTGGCTCGCCGCCACGTCGAGCGGCGGGCCGTCATCGAACGACACCTGGAAGGACGCGTCGGCCAGCGTCGCCGGCCAGTCACCGAGGCCGGCGTCCGCGACGGTGGCGGCGGCATCGAGCTTCGGCACCACGACGACGCGCACGACCGGGTCGCCGTCTGAGGTCGTGCCGGGGACGCCGATCAGGATCAGCTGGCTCATGCGGCGCGGAACTTGTCGCGGTACTTCTGCCAGTCGGCGAGCGACGGCTCGCTCGTCTCGATCGCGGCAGCCGGAGGCGGCCCGGCCGCGGCGGCCGCCCCGGCGAAGACGTACTCGCCGCTGTCGAGGTGGATCGAGCCCGACCAGAACGTGACGTCGATCTCGATCACGGCGGTGGCTCGTCCGCTGAGAACGCGGCCGTCGTACGCGAGCTCCACCCGTAGCTCGACCGAGACCGACACCAGCCCGAGCACGTCGACGCTGCCGCCGACCCGCAGGAAGCCGGTGACCTTGACCTCGTTCCCCGCGAGCAGGAAGCGGACGCCGCCGAGCGCATGCACCTCGGCCTTCGCGATGCCGACGCTGATCGCCACGGAGGCCCCGAAGTCGAGCGAGGCCTCGAGCTTGCGGATGCCCGCCTCGGCGATCTCGAACAGCAGGTAGCCGGACCCGCCGAAGATCGACACCGACATGTTGAACGGCTTCTCGCGGCTGGCGAACGCCAGCGTTGTGACGATCGGCCGGCCGTCGAAGGGCACCTCGACGCCGACCGAGGCGGCGACGTTCCGCATGACGAACATGCCGGCCGTGACCTCGGGAACGGCGAGGGAATACCCGGCGCGCATCCCGGTCGGCGTGGAGCGGACCGTCGGGGCGGCGGATCCGAGGTCCACCTTCTCCTGCAGCGTCTTGAGCAGGCCGAGATCGCCGCCGAGCTCGAACCTGAAGCCGTCGACGTCGAGGTCCGGGGGATGCCCCGGCTTCTGCAGGAACGTGAGCGCCTTGAAGTGCAGCTTGACGAGGTCGCCCCCGGGCGGGAGCACGAGCGTGAAGTTCTCGATCCGGCACTTCGTCAGCGTCTCGGCGGGCGACCGCACCACCGTCAGCTCGAACGTCGTGCCGGGCGCCACCACGAACGGGCCGTGGCTCTTGAGCACCAGGTCCTTCCACGACATCCGCGCGCCACCGCCGGGCTCGGCCACGATCGAGAGCGGCTTCGGGAGCGAGACGTTGTCGACGATCGACCCGAGCGGGATGCCCAGGATGGTGGCGTCCTTGAAGGCGGCGGACAGGTCGGGGGGCCCGGGCAGCAGCCCGGGGAGCGCGCGTGCGTCGACCGGGCCGTCGAGCCGGGAGAGCACGTCGGCGGTGAAGGCCGGTGACATCAGACCGCCGGCCTTGTCGGCGGCCTGCCGGAAGTCCACGCCGAGGCCGTCCGGCAGGCGCAGCGCGACCTTGTCGGCCACGCCGTCTCGGAGGAACTCGGGGTCGAACGTCACTCGCGCGAGGCCGTCGAGGTTCGGGACCAGCTCGCCGACGGCCTTGAGCGCGACCCTCGCCTCCTCGATGACCGCGCGGAACTCGGCGCCGTCCTGACGGCCGCCGATGGTGAGCTCGTGGACCGGGAGCACGTCGGCGGGCTGGGGCGCCGCTCCGGAGCGGACCAGGTCGACGGGGATGCCCGGGACCGGCAGCCGCCTGGATTGGTTGCCCGTCCAGGCGGCGGCGATCAGTCCCAGCACGGCCGGGTCGGTCAACGGCGCGAACTCGGGGAAGTCCTCGTTGTCGTCGAAGTGGATGTCGTGCAGGAACAGCACCGGCGTCGCCATCCGCAGCCCGTCGCACCGGATGGGCAGCATCAGCCGGCCGCCGGACCTCGCGTGCGGCCAGACGAACACGTCGTGCCGCTGGTCCGCCTGGTCGTGGATGCTCTGGACGAAGGCCGCGAAGGCGGGCACGGCGGCGCGCATCTGCTGGGCCGTGGCGATCACGTCGGCGAAGACGCCGCCCAGCGCGGAGAGGTCGGCCTCCGAGACCGGTGTGGCCAGTTGGGCCTGCCGGGCCGCCTCGATCTGCTCCGACTGCAGCGCGAGCGCCGCGGACTCGTCGGAGAGGTTCTGGAGCTCGACGGCCTCCGCGTGGGTGAGCTGTCGCGGACCGGGCTCAGGCGGGACGAACGGCTCCACCGGCACGCTGCCGGGCTCGCCCTCCGTCTCCAGCTGCGGCGGCGTCATGTCGACAGGAGGCTCGGGGTGCGACGCGGCGAACTCCTCGAACGCCCGCTGGATCTCGGCGAGCTCGTCGATCCGCGGGCCGATGACCCCGAATCGCGCGCTGATGTTGCCTGCTGCGAAGTCGGCGTTCGCATTGATGTCCGCGATCCGCTGGTCGAACAGGGCGGCGACGGCGGCCTGGAGGTCGGCCAGCGCCTGCTCCTGCGCGGCCTGGTCGAGGTCGAGCTGCTCGAGGCGCTTCGGGATCCTGGGGAATCGTTCGGGTACCTCGTCCGTACCGACCTCGGTGGTGGGTTGGAGCACTTCCACCTCGTCGAAGGGCAGGCCCCGCGCCAGCTCGCCGTCCTGGGCGCGGCGACGCACGGGGTCCGGCACCACCAGCAGCCTGTGCTGCCGCAGCCCGGCGGTCGCAGGCCCCGCCTCGGGCGTCAGGACGCGCCTCGTGACGTCCACGAGGACGGCGCGATGGCCCCAGGGGTAGAGGAAGCCCTTGGCCTCCGTCCTCACCACCATGTCCCGGCCGAGCACGATCTCCTGCTCCCAGGCGAAGGTGGGCCAGGTGCCCTTCGCGGACATCGTGCCGCCCAGGGAGCTGAGGTCCATGTACGGCGCGGTCGGCGGCTCCTGCGGCGGCGACCCCTCCGCCCGGATCCGGTCGCGTTGACCGCGGTGAAGCGGCGGCACGAAGCTCTCGCCCGCCTCCCCGAGGTCGCCCGCATCCCCTTCGAGCGGTACCAGCGCCAGCCCGCTCGCAGCCTCGAGCCGAAGGTGCCAGAGGCCGGCCGCGCCGCCCGTGCCGATGAACGGTGTCGCTGCGAACGTGCCCAGCAGCGCATCGCCCGCGGCCTTCGGGCGGGGACCGAACTCCAGGCGCCAGGGCAGCTCGACGGAGGTCGGCTCCGTGCCGGGTGGGGCCGGTTCCGAAACGGGTTCGCCCCGGTCGGCCATCGCGAGGATGCCCTCGGCGGAGAGCGGGGCGGTGGTCCCCTGGGCGACGCGGAACGAGACGCGGCTCGTCCCGCCGAGGCGGGCGCTCGCCAGGCCGGTGGCTGCGTCGAGCACCAGCTCGCCGGTGGCCTGAGGCGGGAGGGTGAACTCGACGACGCCGGGGCCGGCGGCCGCGGTGACCGCATCGCCGTCGACGTCGAAGCCGACGAGGCGTACCGAGGTAACCACCAGGTCCTGCGGGCGAACCAGCAACAGCCGAATGTCTTCGAGCGCCACCGAGCAAACCTCCAGGCTGCTGCCAGCATGTCGGAAGCACCGTCGTGCAGATCGACGCTACCCGCAACGAGCCGGCGAGATCAAGTGCTCATCCACGCGACGCCGATCTGGGATGGTCGGGGTTGCTTCGCCAACCAAAGGAGATGAGATGAGCGTCACCGGTCAGCGCACGAGGATTCGAGGAACGCGGGTCGCGACGGTGGCGGCGGCCGCGTTGGTGGTCGCCTCGAGTTGGGGCGCGGCGGCGAGCCGCGCCGACTTTACGAGCGTCTACTTCGACGGCGGCTTCAACGTGGGCGCCGGCCCCAACCCCTTCAATGCGACGTTCACCGGGTCCGAGAACGTCGGGGTGGGCGTCGATCCGATGAAGTCGTTGACCAGCGGCGCGTACAACATCGGGATCGGGACCCGGCCGCTGCCCCTGGTGACCAGTGGCAGGTACAACATCGGGATCGGCTCCTTCTCGCTCTCGGATCTCAGCACCGGCTTCTACAACGTCGCGCTCGGCGCCAGCGCGCTGACGAACGCGACGGATGCTTACTCCAACACGGCGCTCGGCGACGCTGCCCTGGCCGGGAACACCACCGGCGACGACAACGTGGCCGTCGGCCACGCCGCGCTGCTCAGCACAACCTCCCAGTCGGGACAGACCGCGATCGGAACGGGCGCGCTGCAAGAGAACATATTCGGGCAGGGCAATCTCGCGGTCGGTTTCGAGGCGATGAAGAACGGTGAGCGCGGGTCGAACAACGTCGCCCTGGGCGGGCTGACGCTCCGCAACAGCGACGGCGGCGACGCGAACGTGGCGACCGGGTACGCCGCGCTGCAGAGCAACACGACCGGCGACGCCAACGTCGCATCCGGCCAGAGCGCACTCGGGGCCAACACCACGGGCACCGGCAACGTCGCAGCCGGTAACAACGCGCTCGGGTCCAACACGACCGGCAATGACAACGTCGCGAGCGGCGCCAACGCGCTGGTCAGCAACGACAGGGCGAGCTTCAACGTCGGGCTCGGTACCGAGGCCCTGTTCTCGAACATCACCGGTACGCGGAACGTCGCGGTCAGTCCGTTCGCGTTGCGGGCGAACACCAGCGGCGTCGATAACGTCGGGATCGGCCTCAAGGCGCTGTGGTCGAACAAGACCGGCATAGACAACGTCGCGGCGGGGACGAGCGCGCTGTATCAGGCCACCGGCAGCGGCAACATCGCACTGGGCCGAAGCGCCGGCGGCAACCTGACCACCGGCTCGAACAACATCGCCCTCGCCCACGCCGGGGTGGCTGGGGAGTCGGGGCGGATCCGGATCGGCACGGCGGGCAAGCAGACCCGGGCGTACCTGGCCGGGGTCTACGGCGTCATCCCCTCGGGGACCAGGAAGACGGTGGTCGTCAACGCCAACGGGCAACTCGGGACCACCACCACCGCGGCTGCGGCAACGGCCGAGCGCGCCTCGGGCGACGAGGAGCTGGCCGCGCTTCGCGCCGAGGTCCGACGTCAGAAGCGCGAGCTCGACGCGCTCCGGCGCGAGATGGAGGCGCTCAAGGCCCGCTGAGCGGTAGATGGAACATTCGGCCATCACACCGGACGTTCGTCCAGTCCAGCGCTCCGGCGAGTGGGTCGTCGGAGACGGTGTGCCGATCACCGGGACATGCTCCCTGACGTCGGGCCGACATGCCTGCGCCGCGCGCTCGCCGCGCTCACCGCCCTCATCCTGCTCGCCGCGCCCGCGTCGCAAGCACACGGGGCCGAGCCGACGAGCCCGATGGGCGACGGGTCGGAGGCCTCGATCCTCGAGCGCCCCGACGGTGTGGCGCCGCTGGCGTTGCCGGCCCTCGGCTTCCTGATCGCCGACCGCGGCAACGCGGTCGTGCGGCAGGTCGACGTCGAGGGGCGGGCGCGCATCGTCGCCGGGACGCTGGACGTCCCGGGTGACTCGGGCGACGGCGGGCCCGCGACCGCGGCGCAGCTCACCTCTCCCGTCTCGGTCAGCCCGACGCGGGGCGGAGGCTTCCTCATCGCCGACCGTGACGCCCACCGCGTCCGCAGGGTCGATCCGCAGGGGACGATCACCACGGTCGCCGGGACGGGCGTCACCGATGTGCTCGACGCTCCCACGGACGCCGTCGAGCGGCCCGACGGGTCGATCCTGATCGCGGACAGCGGCAGCCACCGGATCCTCGAGCTGACGGTCATGGGAGTCCTGCGCCCGATCGCCGGAACGGGCACTCCCACCTGGAGCGGGGACGGTGGCGCCGCGCAGGATGCGGGCCTCAGCTCGCCGCAGGACGTCGCCCTGCTCGCGGACGGGGGCTTCCTCATCGCCGACAGCGACAACGACCGTGTCCGCCAGGTCTCCGCGACCGGGACGATCACGACGATCGCCGGAGGCGGCGCGCCGAGCAACGGCGACGGAGAGGGGGGTCCGGCCACCGACGCCGAGCTCCGACACCCCGTCGGCGTCGCCGCGCTGCGCGACAGCGGCGTGCTCATCGCCGAGGAGAGCGGTCACCGGGTCCGCCGCGTCAAGCCCGACGGCATCATCGTGACGGACGTGGGCGACGGCTTCGCGGGGAACAGCGGCGGCAGCGGGGCGCCCTTCGAGGGTCGGGTGAACGAACCGCAGGACGTCGGCGTCTCGCCGCACCACGGATACCTGATCGCCGACAGCGGCAACCACCGCATCCTCTTCGTCAACTCGGGTGACAAGCCCGCCGTCGACCCGCCGGAGGGTGACGTGACGCCGCCCGGCGCGCCGTCCGTGACGAAGGCGCCCCAGTCGACCGGCTCGGCGACGACCGTCTCGTGGGAGTTCGCCGTGGAGCCCGGCGCGACCGCGCAGTGCCGGCTCTCCCATGGAGGCGCTCCCCTCGCGGACTGGGACGGCTGCGCCGCAGCCGCGACCTACGACCTCGACGGCCGGTCGGATGGGTCGTACGACTTCGAGGTCCGCGCGGTCGACCCCGCGGGCAACGTCGGCGAGCCCGCCCGCGGTTCCTACGTGCTGGACCGTGCCGCGCCGGCCGCGCCGGTCCTGACGTCGTCGCCTCCGCCGGTCGGCTCGGCGACCGCGGCGACCTGGGCGTTCGCGGGGGAGGACGGCGCGAGCTTCGAGTGCCACCTGACCCACGACACCGCCGGTGAGCCGGCGTGGGCGCCGTGCACGAGCCCTCAGACGTTCCCGATCGACGGTCCCGACGGCGCGTACCACTTCGCCGTCCGCGCCGTGGACGCCGCCGGCAACGTCGGCGGGGCGGTCGACTCGGTCTACACGCTCGACCGCACCGCGCCCGCCGCGCCCGTGCTGACCGGCGCACCGCCGCCGGCCGGGGCGAATCGATCGCCGGCGTGGAGCTTCTCGGCAGCCGGCGACCGGACCGAGTGCCGTCTGAAGCGGGCCGCCGTCGTCATCGCCGCCTGGACCGGCTGCGAGGGGTCGGTGACGTATCACCTCGGCTCCGAGGTCGACGGGAGCTACACGTTCGCCGTGCGCGCGATCGACGCCGTGGGCAACGTGGGTCCCGCGGCGTCCGGCACCTACCGGTTCGACCGGACTGCGCCCGCACCGCCGACGCTCACCTCGACCCCTCCGGCGGCGGGCGAGGCGGCGAAGGTGACGTGGGCGTTCGCGGCCGAGGACGGCGCGCGCTTCGAGTGCCTCCTGACGCGCAACCAGGCCGACCAGGGGCCCTGGGTGCCGTGCACCAGCCCCCGGACGTACGAGCTCGCCGGTCCCAACGGCCGCTACCACTTCTTCGTCCGGGCGCTCGACCCGGTGGGGAACGCGAGCGCCCGGACGGCGTCCGAGTACCGGCTCGAGCACCCGGCGCCCCCGAAGCCCACCGACGCCCCGGCCCCGGCGCCCGCGAGCACCCCGGCCGCCGTGCCGGCGCCGGCTCCCGCGCCGGACGTCGCGGAGCCCCTGCCGGCGGCGACGGAGCCGGAGCTCGGCCGTTCGGCGGTCGCGGGCACGGTCAAGGGCGCGGTGCAGGTCCGCATCCCCGGGTCGGAGCGCTACGTCACCCTCGACGGCGCCGCCGACATCCCGATCGGGGCTGTGGTGGACGCCACGAAGGGCGAGGTCAGGCTGCAGACGGCACTCGACGCGAACGGTCGCACCCAGTCGGCGACCTTCTCGGGCGGCGCGTTTGAGATCAAGCAGGACCCGCGCGCCAACGGCAGGGTGGACCTCCACCTGCGCGGCGGCGTCAGCCGCGCCGGTTGTCGGGCCACCAGCCGGGCCTCCTCGTCGCCGCTCGCTGCGGCCAGCGCCAAGAAGAAGCGCAAGAAGAGCAAGCGCGTCCTGCGCAGCCTGTGGGGCGAGGACGACGGCGGCCGCTACCGCACGCACGGTCAGGACAGCGTCGCGAACGTCCGCGGCACGCGCTGGCTGACCCAGGACCGCTGCGACGGCACCCTGACGCGGGTGACCGAGGGCGCGGTCGAGGTGCGGTCCAAGCGCGGGCGCCGCCGGACCGTCCTCGTGCGCGCCGGCCGCTCGTTCCTCGCGCGGCGGCCGGCCTAGGTCCGTGCGCCGCCACCGCCTGGCCGTGCTGCTGGCCGCGTCGGCGGCGCTCGCGCTCGTCCTCGTCGCCGGCGCCCTCGGGCAGCTGGACGGGCCCGAGCTCCAGACGATCGACGCCCGCTTCTCGCTTCGCGACACACGCCCCGACGATCGCATCGTCGTCGTCGTGATCGACGAGGACACGTTCTCCGAGCTCGACCGGCCCACGTGGCCCTTCTCGCGGCGCCTGCACGCGCGGGCGGTGGACCGCCTGCGCCAGGCGGGCGCCGGCCTGCTCGTCTACGACGTCCAGTTCACCGAGGAGTCGCCCGACCCAGGGGCCGACCTCGCGCTCTACGACGCGCTCGACCGCAAGGGCGGCGGCCTTCTCGCGACGGCCGAGAGCGACGACCGCGGCCGCACCCTGGTGCTCGGAGGCGACGAGAACCTCGACGCCATCGGGGCGCGAGCCGCCGCCAGCAACCTGCCGGCGGACCCGAAGGGCGTCGTGCGCCGCTACGGCGCCCGCAACGGCCGTCTCCCGACGATCGCCGCGCAGGCGGCGGCCCGGCTCGGCCGTCCGCTCCCGCCCGGCGCGTTCACCGGCGGTCACGCGTGGATCGACTTCCGCGGCGGTCCCGGCACGTTCCGGACCGTCTCCTTCTCCGACCTCGTGGACGGCCGGGTGGACCCGCGGCTGCTCCGGGATCGGATCGTCGTCGTGGGTGCGTCGGCGGCCTCCCTGCAGGACCTCCATCCGACCTCGGCCTCGCGCGGCAGGCAGATGAACGGCCCCGAGATCCAGGCCAACGCGATCGCCACCGCGCTCGACGGCAACCCGCTGCGCCCGGCGCCGGGTTGGACCGGATGGGCGCTCGCCGTCCTGCTCGGCGCCGTCGCCCCGCTCGCGCTCCTGCGGTTCGGCCCCGTGGGCGTGGCCGTCGCGGTTCCCGTCGCCGGTGGGCTGGGACTCGGCGCAGCGCAGGCGCTCTTCGGCGGCGGAACGATCGTCTCCGTAGCGATGCCGCTGACCGCCCTGATCGCCTGCACGGCGGCCTCCGTCGTGACGGGCTTCGTCGCGGAGGCCGCCGAGCGCCGCCGGATGGCGGAGCTCTCCGAGCGTCTCGAGCGCGAGGTCCGTGCGCGCACCGCCCAGCTGCGCGAGACCCAGCTCGAGATCGTCCACCGGCTCGCGGTGGCCGCCGAGTCGCGCGACGGGGAGACGGGCGCGCACGTCGAGCGGATGAGCCGTCTCTGCGAGCAGGTCGCGCTCGCGCTGGGCTGGCGCCTCGGGGACGCCGAAGCGCTGCGGCAGGCGAGCGCGCTGCACGACGTCGGCAAGATCGGCATTCCCGACTCGATCCTGCTCAAGGCTGGTCGCCTGGACCACGACGAGTGGGCGGTCATGCGAACGCATACCGCGCTCGGCGCGGAGATCCTGGCCGATTCGGCGATCCCGCTCGTCCGCATGGCGGAGCAGATCGCGCTGACCCATCACGAGCGCTGGGACGGGACGGGATACCCCGCCGCCCTGCGCGGCGACGACATCCCGGTCGCGGGTCGCATCGCCGCGGTCTGCGACGTCTTCGACGCCCTCGTCACCGAGCGGCCCTACAAGGTGGCCTGGACGGCGGAGGCCGCCCTCGAGGAGGTCTGCCGCCTGAGCGGGACCCACTTCGACCCGGCGGTCGTCGACGCGTTCGTGTCGCTCGACGTGCTGCACCCGCGCGGCGAGCTGATCGAGCTCATCCCGCTGACCCCGAGCCGGGCCGTGGTCACCTGACGCCGTACGCTTGGGCTCGTATGGGAGAGCCGACGCCGGCGCACGCCTCCGGCACATTCGCGATCGGCGGCGTGCTGCTCGTCCACCGCCTCGGGTTCGGAGCCATGCGGCTGCCTGGCATCAGGGGCGAGGCCCCGAACCCGGGCGCGCCTCGCGAGATCCTGCGCGAGGCGGTGCGGCTCGGGGTCGACCTGATCGACACCGCGCACATCTACGGCCGCTCCGAGGACTTCATCGCCGACGCGCTGCACCCGTATCCCGAGGGGCTGGTGATCGCCACCAAAGGAGGCCTGCGTCGCGGTGGCCACCCGGACGGGCGCCCCGGGGTTCTGCGAGCCGACTGCGAGGAGAGCCTGCGCCGGCTGCGGCTCGACACGATCGACGTGTGGCAGCTGCACCGGATCGATCCCGACGTTCCGTTCGAGGATCAGTTCGGCACCATTCGCGAGCTTCGCGACGAGGGCAAGATCCGCTTCGTCGGCGTCTCTGAGGTCTCCCTCGACGAGCTGCAGCGAGCCCGCGAGCTGGTCGACATCGCGACCGTCCAGAACCGCTTCAACCTCTCCGAGCAGGGCGCCGGCGACGTGCTCCGCGAGTGCGAGGCCAACGGGATCGGTTTCCTGCCCTGGGCGCCGATGGCGATGGGCGATCTCCTGCGCTCCTCGAGCGCGCTGGCCGGCGTCGCCGCTCGCCACGGGGCAACGCCCGCCCGGATCGCGCTCGCCTGGCTGCTCCGACGATCGCCCGTCGTGCTGCCGATCCCCGGCACAAGCTCGCCGGCGCACCTTCGCGAGAACGTCGACGCCGCGCTGATCGAGCTGTCGGACGGCGACATGGCCGCCCTCGAGCGGGGCGCCGAGGGCTGATCGATGGCCGCGCGGCGCGTACGGGATCTTCCGCCTCGAGGAGAAGGTGACCGCACCTTGCCCGAGCCGTCCGCAGTCCGCCGCTACACAGAGAGCTTCGCCAGCGACATCCCGAACGCGGCGATCTTGCTCGCGCTCGTTCTCGAGCCCGCCACCCGCGACTTCGCGCTCGTCAACCTCGGGGTTCAGCTCGTGCTCTTCGTCCTGGTGGCGTGCATCCCGGCGTACCGGACGAAGATCATGGGCGCGGTCGACGTCGCGTGGCCGTGGGGCTTGGTCGCGGTCGGCGTCCTGACGCTGGTGTTCAGCGACACCGGCTCGGCGCTGACGATCGCGGTCGCTGCGGCCTACGTCGTCGTCGGCGGGCGGATGGGGATCTGGGGGTTCCGCCTGATCTGGGGTGGAGGCGTGCTCAGCGAGGACCTGCCGCGCTACCGCTATCAGCGGCGGCGCTGGCAGCACGCGGGGTATCGCTCCGAGACGTTTCCGATGCAGCACGAGATCCTCGGGCAGGGATTCGCGAACGCGGCGATCCTCGCGCTGCCGGCCATGCTCGTGGTCGCGCGTGACGGCGCGGGGCTGGGAGCGGTCGAGATCGCCGCGCTGTGCGTGTTCGCGGTGTGCTGGGCGCTCGAGTCCGTGGCCGACAGCCAGAAGGCGCGCTTCGGCGCGCGGAGTCGGCGTGAGGGCGTCAAGCGCACCTGTGACGTCGGTCTATGGCGCTACAGCCGCCACCCCAACTACTTCTTCCAGTGGATGCAGTGGAACGCGCTGATCGTGGTCGCGTTGCCCTCCCTGATCGATCTGTACGGCGAGATCGGCACCGGCGCCTGGATCGTGGAGGCGGTCGGACTGGTCGGGATCTCCGCGGTCATGTATCACGTGCTCACCACCTATACCGGTGCCAAGCCGGCTGAGCACTTCAGCCGGCGTTCGCGGCCCGATTACGCCGCCTACCAGGCCTCGACGAACCGGTTCTTCCCGGGCCCGAGCCGGAGGAGCGCCAACTCGGCAGCGGCCTAGCTCCGCCCGCGCAGCAGAGCGCGCAGGTCGGCCACCGGCCCGAGGTGCCGCAGCTTGTCCGGGTTGACGATCGAGCTCACGCCCTGGACCTGGCCCTCCGAGATGTCGAGGATCGTCACGCTGATCAGCCTGCCCTCGCGGTCGAAGACCAGCGCACCCGGTTGCCCGTTGACCTCCTCGCGGCGCGTGGTGAAGCCGCCGAAGCGGGTGGCGGCGCGAAGCCCTCCCGCCAGCGTGCGCGCCACCCTGGCGCGCCCGTGGACCGCATGCTTGAGGGCGGGCGCCTTGCCGCCGCCGTCGCCGTGGAGGACCACGTCGTGGGCGAGCAGCTCTTCCAGCCCTTGGAGATCGCCCTCCTCGGCGGCCGCGAAGAAGCGGGTCGCGAGCTCCTCGCGCTGCTCACGCGAGGTCTCGAACCGGGGACGCCGCTCCTGCACGTGGCGGCGGGCGCGCGTGGCGAGCTGGCGGGCGTTCTGCTCGCTCGTGCCGACGATCTCCGCGATCCGGTCGTAGGGCTCGTCGAACACGTCGCGCAGCAGGTAGGCGGCGCGCTGCTCTGGCGACAGGCTCTCGAGCAGGACGAGGAAGGCGAGCGACAGCGAGTCAGCCATCTCGGCCTTGCGGGCGGGATCGTCGTCGGCGCTGGTCACGAGCGGCTCCGGCAGCCACTCGCCCACGTACGTCTCGCGCCGGACCTGCGCCGAGCGGAGGTGATCGAGCGAGAGCCGCGAGACCACCGTCGACAGGTAGGCGCGCGGCGACTCGATCCGCTCGCCTCGCTCGCGCGCCCGGTGGAGGCGGAGGAACCCCTCCTGCACGACGTCCTCGGCCTCGCTCACGCGGCCGAGCATCCGGTAGGCGATCGCGAATGCCGACCGGCGGAGCTCGTCGAACTCCTCCTCGGTCATCGCGTTCATCCGAGTCCCTGCGCGAAGCCCTGCCGCCAGCTCGCATAGCGCGGCTGCCAGCAGAGCTCGCGCTTGGCCTTCGAGTTCGAGGCTCCCCGCACGTCGGTCATCATGACGGTCGCCGCCTCACCGGCCAGGAGCCGAACGAGCCAGCGGGGGACATGTCTCGGTGGCTCGGCATCCAGCGCGCGGGCGAGCTCGGGCAGCCATTCCCGCACCGGCGCGGGGTCGTCGTCGACGACGTTGTAGATACCCGGCCGGCCGCGCTCGACCGCGGCGGCGGTCGCCGCCGCGGCGTCTTCGATGTGGATGTGCGACCAGACGCCACCGCCGTCGCCGACGATCGGGAACCGGCGCTTGCGGATCGGCGCCGCCATCAGCGCATCCGGAGCCAGGCTGATCCCGGTTCCCGGACCGTAGAAGCCGCCGTATCGCAACGCCAGGCCCTCGCCCCAGTCGATCGTCGTCACCGCCTGCTCCAGATAGAGGATCGCCGCCTGCCCCGTCCGCAGCGCCGCCGGCGGGTTGGGATCGAGGGGATCGGCCTCGGTCTGCACCGGCCCGCCCGTGCCGGAGAATCGGAACGCCGCGATGCTCTGCGCCACGAAGCGCCGTGCCCCCACGGCGCGGCCGGCGGCCAGGAGATGGTCCGTGGCCTCAGTGCGCAGCCGGTTGGTCATGATCACCGGGACGGCGCGGTCGGGGCGCCGCGCGTCACGCATGCGCATGGGCCCCGACAACGCCGTGAGCTGATGCACGATCACCTCGGGCTCGGCGGACGCGACCGCGTGGGCGACCGCGTCGGGATCCAGGGCGTCGGCCACGACCGGGCGCGCGCCCAGGCTGCGCACCAGATCCTGCTTCGACTGGCTCCTGGTCATCCCGACCACCTCATGGCCCCCCGCCACCAGCCGCGGGACGAGCTGTCTGCCGAGAACCCCGGAGGCGCCGGCGACGAAGACCTTCATGACTGCTCCTCTCGTCTCATTGCCTCTGAGACGAGAGAGACACGCCGCCTGTGACAGTGCTCGGCGCCGCGCTCTGATCGTCAGATGCGGCGGGAGCGCTGCTCGGTGCCCGGCCCGCCGTAGGGATAGTCGGCCGGGGCGGGGTCGCTCGCAGCGTCCAGGGCCGCGACCTCCTCGGCATCGAGGTGCAGGTCGGCGGCGCCCAGGTTGTCCTGGAGCTGCTCGACCGTGCGGGCGCCCAGGATCACCGACGTCATCATCGGCCGGTCCACCAGCCACGCGAGCGCGACCTGGGCCATGCTGACACCACGGGCCGCGGAGACCTGCTGGACCGCCTCGATGACGTCCCAGGTGCGCTGGGAGGTGCTGCGCCGGTCATACGCCTCGACGCCGCGGTCGGGATTCTCGCCGAGCCTCGTCGCGCCCGTCGGCCGGGCATCCTTCGTGTACTTGCCGGTCAGCCACCCGCCGCCGAGTGGCGACCAGGGCAGCAGCCCGAGCCCGGTCGACTCGCAGGCCGGCACGATCTCCCACTCGATCTCGCGGGCCAGCAGGTTGTACTGCGGCTGCAGCGTGACCGGACGTGCGAGGCCGCGGGACTCGGCGAGGTCGACGACCTTCTGCACCTGCCAGCCGGTGTAGTTGGAGAGCCCGACGTAGGAGATCTTGCCGGCGCTCACTGCGTCGTCGAGGAAGCGCAGCGTCTCGTCGAGCGGCGTGAGCGCGTCGAACGAGTGCACCTGGTAGAGGTCGATCGAGTCGACGCCGAGCCGCCGCAGCGAGGCGTCCAGCGCGTCGCGGAGGTGGCGCCGCGAGAGCCCGAGGTCGTTGTGGCCCTTGCCCATCGCGAAGCGGCCCTTGGTCGCGAGCACGATCTGGCTGCGGATCTCCGCCGGCTGCTTGGCGATCCAACGCCCGATGATCTCCTCGGAGGTGCCCTTGCTGTAGACGTCGGCGGAGTCGATCAGGGTGCCCCCCGACTCGACGAACAGGTCCAGCTGCGCATGCGACGTGGCCTCGTCGCTCTCGGCACCGAACGTCATCGTGCCCAGCGCCAAGGTCGACACGACGCAGCCGGTTCGACCGAGCGTGCGGTACTCCATGTCCAAGTCCTCCCCGTCAGATTCCGGTCTCGCCGGAGGATGTCGAACTTGCGCGTCGAGGGCGTTGCGGATTGACGCGGTCCCCCGCGGGGAAGGAACGTCGAAGGGGTATGGGAGTGAGACGCCTTGCAGCTCTGCTCGCAGTCGTGCTCGCGGCGATCCTTTCGGGCTGCGGCGACGACGAGATCGTCGGTCTTGACCGCGTCGGGAGCGCCGACGCGCCGAAGGTGCTGAAGCTGCAGATCAACGCGGACTACTCGCCACAGGCGTCCACGCCGAGCACGGCCGAGGGCTTCCGCAAGCTCTACGCCGCGTGGGCGCGCAAGCATCCCGACTGGCGCCTGGAGCTCAACATCGTGCCGTCGTCGATGTCGACCACCGAGCAGGCGCGGCTGCTCGAGAAGGCGCGGGTCGGCCGGGCGCCCGACTGCGCCAACGTCGATTCGTTCACGGTCCCGCTCTTCATCCAGCAGAAGGCGCTCAAGCCCCTCGACGCGCACTTCGGGCGCGAGGAGCTCGAAGATCTGGTGCCGTTCGTCCGCGACGTGGTCGTAGGCGCCGACGACCACGTCTACGCGTGGTGGTTCTCCACCGACCTGCGCGTGATCTACCGCCGGAAGGACCTCGTGCCGGAGGCGCCGCGCACGTGGGACGACCTGATCGCCTACGCCAAGGAGGCCAAGCGCAAGGACCCGAAGGTCGACGGCTACCTCTACAACGCCGGCCGCTGGGAGGCGGCGACGTTCGATCACCTCGCCTACTTCTGGATGCAGGACGGCGAGCTCCTCGACCGCGATGGCCGGCCGGTCTTCGCCGAGGGCGCCAATCGCGACCGCATGCTGGAGGTCCTGCGATTCCTCAAGCGCACCGTCGACGAGGGCGTCTCCCCGAGCCGCGTCACCACGATCATCAACTACGACGAGTTCCAGACCGCGGCGCAGGGAGGCTCGGTCGCGATGTTCCTCGGTGGCTCGTGGCAGTGGAGCAATATGGAGGAGGCGCTCGGCAAGGACGCGATGCGCGACTGGGAGGTGTCCGAGCTGCCCGGCCCGCGCGCCGGCCAGACCTCCACCGGCACCGGCGGCTGGGCGATGGGCGCCTTCACCGACGACCCCGCGAAGGTCGCCGCGTGCGCGAGCATCCTCAAGGAGGTCTACATCGGCCACGCCAACAAGCTCACCGGCGAGCTGTCCACGTCGCGGCGCCTGCTGTCGACGCTCGACACGTTCCAGACGCCGATCGCCAAGCGGTACCAGCGCTTCCTCGAGCACGGCCAGGCGCGCCCGGGACTGGCGATCTATCCCGCGCTGTCCACCGAGATGCAGATCGCGATCGGCGGCGTGCTGACCGGCTCGGCCACGCCTGAGGAAGCGCTCGACCTCGCCGGCGACCGTGTCCGGCAACGCTACGAGGTGCTCTCGGGGAAGGGGGGCTGATGGGAGCGTCGGGCACCCTGCCGGCCACCCGCGCCGCACCTCGCACCCTGCGCCCCGGGCGCGCCCCGCGCTCGTCGCCGGTGCCCGAGCCGGTCCAGTGGCTCGCGCCGCTGCTGGCCGTCGCGACGCTCTTCTTCCTCTGGCCGGTCATCAACGTCATCCGTCTGGCCTTCACGGACACGACGCTGCTGCGCGAGGAGTACGGCTACACGCTCGACACCTTCTCGCAGACGCTCAGCGACCCGGCGCTCGGTCACGTGCTGGGCGTGACCGCCGTCTTCGTCGCCGCCTCGGTGGCCGGCCAGCTCCTGCTCGGCCTCGGGATCGCGCTGATCATCCAGCGCGCCGTCGCCCGCAAGCTCCACGGCGCCGTGCTTGTCCGTTCCGTCGTGCTCTGCGCGTGGGTGATGCCGGGTGTGCTGATCGGCGTCATCTGGCAGATCGTGTTGAACGAGGGTCCCTACGGTCTCGTGAACTCGGCGCTCGACACGGTCGGGCTCTCCCCGGTGTCGTGGCTGTCGAACACCGATCTCGCGGTCGTGTCGGTGGTCACGGCCAACGTCTGGCGCGGGACGGCGTTCACGATGCTGCTGCTCTATGCGGCGCTCCACACCGTGAACCGCGAGCTCTACGACGCCGCGCGGGTCGACGGCGCCGGTAGGGCGCGCCTGCTGTGGCACGTGACGCTGCCGCAGATCCGCCCGGTGCTGCTGGTCAACACGATCCTGATCACGATCGCCACGCTCAACAGCTTCGACATGATCCTCTCGCTGACCGGCGGTGGCCCCTCGCAGGCGACCGAGGTGCTCGCGCTGCGGACCTTCAACGAGGTGTTCGTGAACTTCAGCCTGGCCGCGGGCTGCGTGCTGGCGGTCCTCATGCTGCTCGCCAGCCTGCTCCTGACCGCCGTCTACCGCCGCCTGCTGGGGGACACGAGGAGATGACCGCCCCCGCCGCCCGTCTGCGGACCCGCCGCCGCTCCCGCAGCGTCGAGGCCCAGGCGCGCATCGACGACATCTGGACCTACGTCGGGCTCGGGTGCGTGCTGCTGTTCTTCGGCATCCCGCTGCTGTGGATCCTGTCGCTGTCGTTCCGCACGGCGGATGACGTCCTCGTCACCACGCTGAACCCGATCCCTGAGTCGCCGACGCTCGGCAATTACGGCGAGGTCATGGAGTCGGCCCAGTTTCCGCGCTTCCTGCGCAACTCGGCGATCCTCGCGGTGATCGGCAGCTTCGGCGCGATGGCCATCGCGGCGCCGTCGGCGTACGCGTTCTCGCGCATGCGCTTCCGCGGGCGTGGCCTGCTGATGGTCGGCGTGCTCGCGCTGCAGATGATCTCGCCGCTGATCCTGGCCTTCCCGCTGTACCGGTACTTCGCGTCGCTCGGCCTGCTCGACTCGATCCCCGCCACCGGCCTCGTCTACGTCGCGATCCTGGTGCCGCTCGCGACCTGGATGCTCAAGGGCTTCTTCGACGGCATCCCGCCGGAACTCGACGACGCCGCGCTGATCGACGGCGCGTCGCGCTTCCGCGCGTTCCGGTCGATCGTGCTGCCGGTCGCGGCGCCCGGCCTGACCGCGGTGTTCGTGATCACCGCGCTGCTCGCGTGGGGGGAGTTCGTGATCCCGTTCATCCTGCTGACCGACCCGTCGAACCTGCCGATCTCGGTCGGCATCCTCAACTTCCAGGGCACCTTCCAGACGAACTCCACGGGCATCCTCGCCGCCGGCAGCGTGCTGGCGATCCTCCCTGCCATCGTCCTGTTCGTCGCCCTGCAGCGCTTCATCGTCGGAGCGTTCACCGCCGGAGCGCTGAAGGGTTGACGGCCCTCACGCTCGAGCAGCTGCGCGCGGGGCTCGGGGTCCGCGTCGACGAGCTCGACGGCTGGCTGCACCGCGCGTGGGTCGAGCTCGACGACTGGTCGTTCGACGGGCGGCCGCTGAGGCTCGGCTCGGCGTGGCCGGAGCGCGACGGCGTGCGCCGGCTCACGCATCCCGAAGCGGCGCCGCCGGGCGCGTGGCCGGCGGCCGAGCGGCGGCTGCTGCTGGACCTGGGCGGCGAGGGGCTCGTGCGCCTGCGCTACGCGGACGGTGCGGAGGATGCGTTCGGCCTGGACTCCGAGCACAAGAGCTTCCCGCTGCGCGGCGAGCCCTTCGCGATCGACGTCGAGATCGTGGCGCGGCTGCCGTTCGGCGCGCCCAACCGCGATCCGCGGCTCGGCCGCGCTCGCGTCGTGCACGTCGACGTCGCGCTCGAGCGGCTCGTGCGACGGCTGCGACTCGCCTCCGACGCGGCTGAAGCGCTCGACGGCCATGACGCCGCCCGCGGCCTGGTCGAGGCGGCGGCGCGGGCGCTGCGGGTGCTCGAATGGCCGAGCGCCACCGCGGACTACGTCGCCCGCCAGGCCGAGACGCCGCTGCTGGCAAATGTCTGGGAGCTGCCCGCCGGCCTGGACGCACACCCGCCCGGCCTCGACGACGCCGCGCGCGCCTCCGTGGCCGCCGCGGCCGAGGCGCTCGATCGCGAGCTCTCGGCGCTCGCGGAGCGCCACCCGCCGGCGGGCGCGGTGCTGCTCACCGGCCACGCCCACCTCGACCTGGCCTGGCGCTGGCCGCTCGCGGAGACGCGGCGCAAGGCGCGGCGCACGCTGTGGACGCAGACCGGACTGCTCGAGCGCCACTCCGAGCTGCACTTCAACCAGTCGACCGCACAGGTCTACGCGTTCCTCGAGGAGGACGACCCCGAGCTGCTGGAGCGGATCGCCGGGCTTGCGGCCGGCCGGCGCTTCGAGCCGACCGGCGGCATGTGGGTCGAGCCCGACTGCAACATGCCGGCGGGCGAATCGCTGGTGCGCCAGCTGCTCTACGGCCAGCGGTGGTTCCGCCGCCGCTTCGGGGCCTATCACACGGTCTGCTGGATGCCCGACTGCTTCGGGTTCACCGCCGCGCTCCCGCAGCTGCTCCGCGGTGCGGGGATCCGGCACTTCCTCACGGCCAAGCTCGGGTGGTCGGAGACCAACCGCATGCCGTACGACCTGTTCTGGTGGGAAGGGCTCGACGGCAGCCGCGTGCTGGCCCACACGTTCGAGAACCCGGAGTCGGGCTACAACGGGTGGGTCGGGCCGCGGTCGGCGCTCGCGACCTGGCGCAACTACCGCGGCCGCGACGTGCATCCCGAGACGCTGCTGTCGGTCGGCTACGGCGACGGGGGCGGCGGCCCGACCGAGGAGATGGTGGAGCGCGCGGACGCGCTCGACGGGTTCCCCGAGCTGCCGGCGCAGCGGTTCGGGCGCGTGGACGAGTTCTTCGAGCGCGCCGAGGTCTCCGCGGATGACCGCGCGCTGCCCGTGTGGGCCGGCGAGCTGTACCTCGAGCTGCACCGCGCGACGCTGACGACGCAGGGGCGGACCAAGCGCCTGCACCGGCGAGCGGAGCGCGACCTCGTCGCGGCCGAGGCGCTCGCGGCCCTCTGCACGCTGGCCGGAGACGACGCGCAACCGGCTTCGCCCGAGCCCGCGTCGCTCGAGCCGCTCTGGCGTGTGCTGCTGCGCAACGAGTTCCACGACATCCTGCCGGGGTCGAGCATCCGCGAGGTCTACGAGGACGCCGAGCGCGAGCTGGGCGACGTGATCGCCGGCGCGGGCGCGGTGATCGAGGAGTGCCTCGCCGAACTCGAGTCGCGCTTTCCCGCCGGCGAGGACGGCGGCGTGCTGGTCGCCAACCCCGATCTCTCGCCCCGGCCGCTGCGCGTCGCGCTCGCCGGGGCGCTGCCGGGCGCGCAGGCGGTCGAGGGCGGGAGCGTCCTGACCGCCGCCGGGGCCATCGACGGGCTCGAGGTCAGGGTGCTCGCGGCCGGCGGCGAGGCGGCGGGCGCCGTGACGGCAGCGGGGCACGTGCTCGAGAACGCGCTGGTTCGCGTCGAGCTCGCCGACGACGGCACGCTGAGCAGGCTCTACGACAAGCGCGCCGGGCGCGAGGCGCTGGCCGGGCGTGGCAACCAGCTGTGGGCCTACGTCGACAAGCCGCGGGCGTGGGACGCCTGGGATCTGGAGGCGACCTACGCCGACGACGGCGAAGAGCTTGGCCCCGCCGGCGAGATCCGCGTCGTCGAGGCCGGCCCGCACCGGGCCGCGCTTCGCGTCGAGCGCCGCTTCCGCGACTCGCGCGTCGTCCAGGACGTGCGCCTGTGGGCGGGATCGGCCCGCGTCGAGCTGTTCACGCGGCTCGACTGGCATGACCGCCGGTGGCTGCTGAAGGCCCGCTTCCCGCTCGCCGTGCGCTCGCCGCGCGCAACGTTCGAGACCGCGTTCGGGGTCGTCGATCGGCCCACCCATCGCAACACGTCGTGGGACGCCGCGCGCTTCGAGGTGCCGGGCCACCGCTTCGCCGACCTGTCCGAGCCCGGCTACGGCGTCGCGCTGCTCAACGACGGCCGCTACGGGCACCATGCGCTGGGCGACGAGCTCGGGCTCAGCCTGCTGCGCTCGCCGGTCTGGCCCGACCCGCTCGCCGACGAGGGCGCGCAGGAGCTGACCTACGCGCTGTACCCGCACGCCGGTGGCTGGCACGAGGGCGGCGTCCTCGCCGAGGCCGAGGACCTCAACCGCCCGCTGCTCGCGCGCCGCAGCGGCGCCGCCGCGGGGTCGTCGCTACGGCCGCTCCGGATCGCGGGCCTGCCCGCCGGACTGGGCGCGCTGAAGGTGCTCGAGGACGGGGGCGGGCTGCTCGTGCGGGTCTACGAGCCGCATGGCGCTCGCGGGCGCGTCGTCGTCGACACCCCGGATGGGTGGCGCGCCGACGCGGCCCTCGACCTGCTCGAGCGGCCGGCCGGACCACCGGACTTCGAGCTCGAGCCGTTCGCCGTGCGGACCTGGCGGCTGAGCCGCGCCGGCTGACGGCCCTTAGATCCAGCCTTCGTGGTAGGCGATCCGGGCGGCCTCGGCGCGGCTCGGGGCGCCGAGCCTGGCCATGGCGGTCGAGAGGTAGTTGCGGACGGTGCCCGGGGCCAGATGGACGCGGTCGGCGATCGCCCCGGCGCTCATGCCCTCGTGCACCAGTCGCAGCAGTTCGAGCTCTCGCTGTGTCAGCGGGCAGGCGCTCTCGGTCAGGGCGCTGGCGGCGACCTCGGAGTCGATGTACCGGCCGCCGGCGTGGACGTCGCGAAGGATGCGCGAGAGGCCGTCGGCCGGCGTGGTCTTGGCCACGAACCCTCGTGCCCCGGCGGCGAGGGCGCGCTTGAGGACGCCCGGCCGCGCGTGGCGGGTGAGCAGGACGACCGGCACGTGGCGCCGAGCGAGGATGCGCCGCGCCGCCTCCACGCCGTCCAGGCGCGGCATCTCCAGGTCGAGCACGACGAGGTCGGGCTCGTACTCCGCGGCGAGGGCGACCGCGTGCTCGCCGTCGCCGGCCTGGGCGACGACGGTGAGATCGGGCTCGAGATCCAGGAGCGTGGCGAGCGCCTCCCGGATCAGGTTCTCGTCGTCGGCCAGCAGGACCCGGATCACGACGGCCCTCCGGCAGGAGCACGACCCGACAGCGCGAAGCCGCGCTCGCGCCGGGGCGCTGCGTCCACGCGTCCGCCGGCGGCCGCGAAGCGGTCCCGCAGCCCGGCGATGCCCGAGCCGGGAGCGGCGGCCGGCGCGCGCGGGCGGCCGTCGTCGGCGACGCGCACGAGGACCTCCTCGCCCTCGCGCGCCACGGCGATCGTGCAGCGCTGGGCTTCGCTGTGGCGCAGCAGGTTGGTGGCCGCCTCCCGGACGAGTGAGCCGAACAGCGGCTGCAGCTCGGCGGGGACCTTGCCCGGGGAGCCGGTCACGGTGGCCTTGACGCCCGCGGCGCGCAGGATGCCGACGGCGTTGTCGAGCTCGGTGGCCAGGTCGGTGCGGCGGTACCCGTGCACCAGCCCACGGGTCTCGCCCAGCGCGGTGCGAGCCAGCTCCTGCACGTCGGCCGCGTGGCGGCGTGCGGCGGGGTCGTCCACGCCGACCAGCCGGTGGGCGAGCTCGGCCTTCGTGGCGATGGCCTGCAGGTGGTGGCCTTGCACGTCGTGCAGCTCGCCGGCGAAGCGCAGCCGCTCGCGCAGGACCGCCACCTCCGCAGCGACGCTCCGGGCCTGGTCCAGGCGCAGCGTCACGTCCCAGATCCAGATCGACGCGAGGATGATCCACGCGCACGCGGCCACCGTCACGCCGCCGACGACCGCCAGTCCGATGGCCTCGGAGACGCCTTCGTCGGCGAAGCCCGCCACGGCCCCGAGAACCGCGCACAGCACGCACGCGCTCCCGACCAGCTGCCGGCGCGCCCGCTCGCCGACGCCGATGGCCGCGCCGCTGGCCGCCATCCCGAACGGAAGCGCCCAGACCGGCGACGCATCGCTCCACGCCGCGAACCCACCCCACAACGCGAGCCCGGCTGCAGCGGCGACGCCGGCCCGAACCACACCCGGCCGGTGGCGATCCAGCCCGGCCATGCCGGCGAACACCAACCGCCACTGCTCCACCCCGACCGCCACGAGCACCACCCCCGCCGCGAGCCTGAGGACCAGATCGACATCGCGCACGACGAGCTCGACCGCGGGCAGCAGCACGGGAAGCGCCGCCACCGCCGCCAGCGACCACTCCGTATACCGGCGCAGAGGCCCGAGCGGAACCTCGGCCGCCGCGCTGCCTGCGTCACGTACCTGCACCCGGGAACTCACTCTAGCCCCGCCGACATGACAGTCACACGAGAAGTCATGACAACCGGCCACTACCGGGCCGGCGTGACATTCGGCACGGTGAAGCCCTCGTTCCAACGAATCCGAGGAGTACAGACATGACCACAGGCTCGATGTTCCGACGTATCGCCGTCACCGGCGCTCTGGCGCTGGCCGCGCTCGGACTCAGCGCTCCCGCGGCGTCCGCGGGGGAGTCCGAACGGATCCGCACCAAGGGCGGAGAGGTCCGGTTCGAAGCCCATGGCGAGCGTCTCGTGGCATCCGACACCAACCCGTCGCACCCGTACGTCATCCGCGCCTACCTGGACTGGCGTGATTCCCGTGGTCGTCGCCACACGGCGCAGGTGACCTCGTTCAGCACCGACGACGAGGAGAGCGTCAACAACCTCTCGATCCGCGAGGGCACCAAGGTCACGCTGATGATGTGCTACGTCAAGATCGACGGCGACGACGGCGATCTGCACGTCAGGCGGTGCAGTCTCGGCCAGCGCGCCGTGGCCTGAGCCGAGGAACGGGACAGTGTTCAGATCGCGAACTGTGCTGGCCGCGGCGCTGGCGTTCTGCTGGCTCGCGCCGGCCGCGTCGGTGGCCGACACGCAGATCCTGCTGGTGCACGGCTACGGCGACGCCCAGCAGGGCAAGGACTGCAACCGAAGCACCTGGACGAACGCGCTGCGCTCCTACCAGGACGCGGGCGGGCGCGAGCGCTCGTCGATGACCACGGTGGGCTACTACGCGGGCGACAGTCCAGCCGACTGTGACGTCATCGTCGGCGACGGAAAGGCCACGAACGAACGGCCGATCCAGGACATCGCCAAGGATCTGGCCAACCACATCGACGACGCCTACACCAGCAAGGGCAAGCCGGTCGACATCATCGGCCACTCGATGGGCGGCCTGATCACCCGGGTCGCGCTGCTCGGCTCGGCGCAGGGCTGGGACGGCTTCCCCTCGAAGCTGGAGGTGGACGACGTCGTGACGCTCAGCACGCCGCACCAAGGCGTGGCCAACCCAGGCGCGCACGACGACGCGCAGTGGAAGCAGATGGACCCCGGCTCGGGGTTCATGAAGCGGCTGCACGAGCAGGGCAGCGGTCTGGGCGACGACTGGGCGAACGGCACCGACTGGAGCCTGGTGGGGTCACACGAGGACACCACCGTGCGCCAGGACTCCGCCATCGACAAGGGCAACCACGCCGATCAGAAGTACGGCTACCAGGACGACCCGGGCGACAGCGGGGAAGTGGACCACAGCGCCGTCCGGACGCTGTTCGGGAAGAACCGGTACCGCCTGCAGTACTGGCACGCCTCCGGCGATCACCCACCCCACCGCACCAGCCGCGGCTGGTCGCCGCTGAAGACCGCATTCCAGGCGGCCACCAAGGTCGGCGACGGCCTGCCGAGATGACCACCCTGAACCCAAGGAGGAACCACGATGAACGCGATAGCCGCACTGGAGAGCGCGGAGCTGACCATCTCGATCATCGCCATCGTGATCGTTACGGTGATCGCGCTGCGCGAGTTCGGTACGAGGCGGCGAGAATGAAAGTTCCGGGTACCCGCCCCGATGCGCGGGGGCGACCCCGGCGCGATGCTGCCGGCCATGACCAGCCATCACATCGCACGTCGCCGGATCGCCGTCCTGTTCGCCATCGGCCTGCTCGCCGGCACCACCGCCTGCGGCGGCGAGGACACCGACGAGTTCGACGCCGCCTACGCCAAGCAGCGCACCGCCCTCACGACACTCGGCAAGGACATCGGCACCGCAGTGCAGACCGCCGAGACCCAGGACAACGCGGCCATCGCGACCGGGTTCAGCGGCCTCGCCGATCGGACCAAGGGCATCGTCGACGAGTTCGACGGGCTCGAGGCGCCGAAGGACGCAGCCGGCGAGCTCAAGTCGCTGCGGGACGCCCTCGCCCAGGGCGAGGACCACCTGCGCGCGGTTGCCACCGCCGCCGAGCTCCGGGACGCGACGGCAGCCGCCGCGGCGGCGGGCGCGCTCGTCGCGGACTCGGGCCGGACCTCCGACGCCCGCAAGGCGCTCGACGCGGCGCTCACGCAGACGTGACGCAAGAGCGCGGGGGCGGACCGGTCCCACGACCGCCCCCGCCCGTGCCGGTCCGTCGCGGGCGCGGGATCACCCGCGCCCGAGCGCAGCCGGCAGATCCGCCTTCCCGCCGACCTCGAGCTTGTCGTAGGTGTTACGGAGATGGTTCTCGACGGTCTTGATCGTGATGAACAGTGCCTGGGCGATCTGGCGGTTGCTCAGGCCTTCGGTCGCCAGGTTCGGAACGATCTCGGTGGTGACGGCCAGCTCGGCGAGCCGATCGACCAGCGCTTGGGCCTCGCCGCCCTCCGCCGGGCGGGCGGCGACGAGCGCGAGCACCGGCAGCTCCTCGATCCGGCGGGCGAGATACAGCAGGGTCTCGAGCGACGGCAGGTCGACCCAATGGCCGTCGTCGTCGACGACGATCATCAGCGGGCGGCGGTCGGCGAGGTTCGCGACCAGCCAGTAGAGACCGTGCAGGACGGCACCCGCGTCCGGCGCCTCGGCTCCGGTGCCCTCGAACAGCGGCGCGGTGATCGCCGCGGCACCGCTGAGCAGCTCCGCGCGCTCGGCCTCGGGGACACCCAGCAGTCGCGGCCCGAGCAGCTGCCGCACGATGCCGAAGGGGAAGCCCCGCTCGAGCTCACCGCCGGAGGCGGTGAGGACTGTCAAGCCGGCGGACTCGGCCTCGCGGCGGGCCGCGGAGAGCAACGCGGTCTTGCCGATGCCCGCGACGGCGCGTACCAGCACGACGCTGCCGCGCCCGTCCAGCGCGGCGCGTGCGGCCGCGTCGATGCCGGCGAGCTCTTGCTCGCGCTCGAGCAGCGAGGACGTCGATGCGCTGGTGAGGGTCATCCGGGGAGCGGCCCGGGCCGATTGTAAGCGGGCTGACGGTCAGCGCCGCTCGGCGCTCGATGTCGGAGCGGCGGCGCGGCGGCCGTGGCGGATGGAGCCCGCCACGGCCGACGATGCCGCAGACCAGGTGCCTACCCGCAGTTGCCCCACGGGCTGGTGTAGTCCACACCACCGTGGTAGCCGAAGAAGCGGACGCACTTGCCGCGACCGAACTGCTTGACCGGCCCCGCGTGGTAGCGGTAGTTGCCGATGTCATAGGCCCAGTCGGATCCCCGGACCTGCAGACCCGCGGTCGTCCTGGTCGGGGTGCCGACCGACCGCGTCTTGATCGTCACGGCGCAGTTGTACGTGCCGTTGTAGAGCTGATAGGCGACGGCGCCCGGCAGCCGGTGCGACCGCTGGACGGTGTAGCCGCTCCCGCAGATGCTCTGCGGCGACGCCTTGGCCTGCGAGGCCTTGGCCGGCGCAGCCTGGACGGGGGCGACGCTTCCGAGCAGCAAGGCTCCCGCGAGCCCGACGAGAACCAGAACCCGTGATGGGCGCATGTACTTCCTCCTGCCTGTATCGGGGCCGGTACGGCCAGCCGGCCGGCCTGGATCCTCGATCGCCCCATCCCTGTCGAGATGAGCCGTCGAGTCCGCGCCGGGCCGCGTTTGACCAGCCCCTGGTTGATGTGGGCCTGGTTTGTGTCATCTCCAGAGCCGTTCGTGGGCCGGCTCTCACGGAGCTCTCACGCTGGATGAGAGTTCTGTGAGATCACGGCGCGGGCGAGGTCACGCCAGTCGCAGCAGCGGCACCTGGAACGTACTCGTGGCGGCATGGGATTGGACCCCAGACATCACCGCAGGACGGCGGGTAGGGTTCCGCCATGATCCGGCATAGCGCGTTCCCGCCGATCGCCGACTACGGGTTCCTGTCGGATTGTGAGACGACGGCGCTGGTCGCGCCGAGCGGCAATATCGAGTGGATGTGCCTGCCGATCATGGATTCGCCGAGCGTGTTCGGCGGCATCCTCGACCGCAACGCCGGCCTGTTCCGCATCGGGCCGGCCGAGGCGACCGTCCCGGCCGGCCGGCGCTACCTGCCGGGAACGATGGTGCTGGAGACGAGCTGGGACACGCGCGGCAGCTGGATCATCGTGCGCGACGCGCTGCTGATCGGCCCCTGGCACCACGAGAACGACCGCTCGCACACCCACTCGCGGACACCGACGGACTACGACGCCGATCATGTGCTGCTGCGCACGGTGCGGTGCGTCACCGGCGAGGTGCAGGTGGTCCTCGACTGCGAGCCCGCCTTCGAGTACGGCGCGCATCGGGGGGCCTGGCGGTACGCCGGCGACGACTACCACGAGACCGAGATCGAGCACGGCGACATCAACCTGCGGCTCATCTCCGACCTCAACCTCGGCATCGAGGGCCCGCGCGCGACCGCCCGGCACCTGATGAAGCAGGGCGAGACGCGCTACTGCGCGCTCGCGTGGTCCGAGCATCCGGCGCCCCGGACGTTCGAGGACGCGTACGCCAGGCTCGTCTGGACGGCGCATCACTGGCAGCACTGGCTCGCGCGCGGCGAGTTCCCCGACCATCCGTGGCGGACGCACCTGCAGCGCTCGGCGCTGACGCTCAAGGGCCTCACCTACGCACCGACCGGCGCCATCGTCGCGGCGGCGACGACGTCGCTGCCCGAGACGCCGGGAGGCGCGCGCAACTGGGACTACCGCGCGACCTGGATCCGCGATGCCACGTTCGCGCTGTGGGGCCTCTACACGCTCGGCTTCGACTGGGAGGCGAACGACTTCTTCTGCTTCGTGGCGGATGTCGCGGAGGCCGCGCGGGGCGACCTGCAGATCATGTACGGCATCGACGGCCGGGCGGACCTGCCCGAGCGCGAGCTGTCGCACCTCTCCGGCTACGAGAACGCCCGCCCGGTGCGCGTCGGCAACGCCGCCCACTCCCAGAACCAGCACGACGTCTGGGGCGCGGTGCTGGACTCGGTCTACCTCCACACGAAGTCGCGCGACGGCCTGCCCGAGCGGGTGTGGCCGATCCTCCAGCGCCAGGTCGACGCGGCGATGGCGAACTGGGACAAGCCCGACAAGGGCATCTGGGAGGTCAGAGGGGAGCCCAAGCACTTCACGTCGTCGAAGGTCATGTGCTGGGTGGCCGCCGATCGCGGCGCCCGGCTGGCCGAGCTGCGCGAGGACTACGACTGCGCGCTGAAGTGGCGCCAGGCGGCCGACGAGATGCACGCCGACATCTGCGCCAGCGCGGTCGACAAGCGCGGCGTGTTCACCCAGCACTACGACACCGACGCGCTGGATGCCTCGGTCCTGCTCATGCCGCTGGTGCGCTTCCTCCCGGCCGACGACGAGCGCATCCGCGCCACCGTGCTCGCGGTCGCCGACGAGCTCACCGAGGAAGGCCTCGTGCTGCGCTACCGGGTGGACGAGACCGACGACGGTCTCTCCGGCGAGGAGGGCACGTTCACGATCTGCTCGTTCTGGCTGGTGTCCGCGCTGTGCGAGATCGGTGAGGTCGAGCGCGCGCACGAGCTGTGCGAGAAGCTCCTGGGCCACGCCAGCCCACTCGACCTCTACGCGGAGGAGATCGACGCGCGGTCCGGCCGCCACCTCGGCAACTTCCCGCAGGCGTTCACACACCTGGCGCTGATCAACGCCGTGATGCACGTCATCCGGGCGGGGGAGTCGACCGCGGACGAGACGGTGTTCTTCAGCCGCGAGCGGGCCCGGCTGGACATCGCCGGCGACTGACCGGCGGTCAGGACTTCTTGCCCGCGATCGCGCGCTGCAGCTGGGCCTTGTTCATCGACGAGCGACCCTCGATGCCGAGGTTCTTGGCCTCGGCATAGAGCTGGTCGCGCGTTCGGCCCTTCTGCCGGTCGGTGCCCGACCGCCGGCCGCCGCGACGCGACGACGACATGTCCTGGGTCGACGTGCGCGAGGCCGTCCGCGACTCGCCGCTGCGGGCCCGTTCCTTGTTGACAGTGCGCGCCGCGACCTCCTCCGCCCGCGACTCGGAGGCGCCCTGCTCCTTCTGGCTCTCCTTGATGTGCTCGTACTGGCGGGCGCGCTTCGTGCCCTTCTTGACTCCGCGAGGCGGCATCTCCACTCCTTCCGGTCGAGGCTGTCGAACCGGAGATACCCGAAACCGCCGGGTCAGGCGACCTCCGGCTCCGCCGCGCGGAACTGCCGCCGGTGGGTCGACGGCCGGACGGCGCGGATCGCGGCGAAGTGCCGGCGGAACCCGCCGGGAGAGAGCCCGACGGCGTGGGCCACGTCCTCGACGCTGCGGGCGTCGTGCTCGAGTCGATGCGCCTCTCGATCAGCCAGCGGCCCGGGCTCATCCCGGTGGCCGCCCGGAAGCGGCGCTCGAACTGGCGCGGGGAGAGATGCGCGATACGTGCGAGATCGGTCACCGTGACGCGGCCGGGCAGGCGCTCGAGCGCCACGGCGTTCGCCCGCCCCACGGGATCCCGGCGGGCTGGTCTCGGACCTGGACCGGGCACGTGAGAGCGAGGCGACGCGCGGAACAGCTGCCGCGCGATGATCTCGACAGCGTCCGCCTGGACTCCGGCCGGCTCCACGCGGAGAAGGATCGCCGGCTGTCGTGTGCCTTCTTCGACACCGTCTAAACAGACCGGAAAAGAGGCGCTTGTGCGCGGGGTCCTGCGGTGGTTAGGCTGGCACTCGCTCGGCAGACTCGGCTGCCATCCCCAAGGAGTTAGAGCGTGTCATCGCCTCCGCATCGCCCCCGCCTGTCCTCGCTGATGGCTCTCGTGGCGGTTGCCGCGACGTGTCTGGTGTTCAGCCCGCCGGCCCTGGCGGGCGATCCGCTGACGAGCATCAAGATCAACGAGGTCGAGTCCGACGGTCTCGCCGACTTCATCGAGCTGACGAACATCAGCGTGACGCCGACCGACGTGAGCGGGCTGATCCTGAAGGACAACGACAACAGCCGCACCCTGGCCATCCCGGCCGCCACCAGCATCCCGGCCGGTGGGTTCCTGGCCGTGGATACCGACGTCGGCGGTGGGTTCGGGATGGGTGCGGCCGACGCCGCCCGGGTGTTCATGCCGAATGGCACGACGCAGATCGACGGCTACAGCTGGACGTTCCACGCCTTCGTCACCTTCGGTCGCTGCCCGGACGGCACGGGCGACTTCGTCACCAATCGATCCGTCACCAAGGGCGCCGCCAATGACTGCCCGGTGACGCAGCCATGGCCGGGCAGTCAGTCGGTCACTGCGGTCGACCAGGCTGGCGTCCTCGGCGCGGACGTCAGCGGCCTGAAGTACGAGGGTTCCGGCACCACGACCCCAGGCGTGCTCTGGGCCGTCGACAACAGCGGCGCCCTCCTGCTGCGACTGGTGTGGGACGGCACCCAGTGGGTGAGAGACACCACCA
This sequence comes from uncultured Solirubrobacterales bacterium, assembly GCA_963828075.1. Lineage (GTDB taxonomy): Bacteria > Actinomycetota > Thermoleophilia > Solirubrobacterales > Solirubrobacteraceae > JACCYI01. Next base: position 137,251 of record CAWHDH010000017.1, read on the forward strand.
ACGACTGGTCGCTGGGCAAGACGCTGCGCTACCCCGGTGGCGCCGGCACGCCTGACTCCGAGGGCGTCACGCTGACCGACGCCGGCTCGGCGGGCGGGGTCTTCGTGTCCTCCGAGCGCGACGGCGCCAACGGCGCGGTCAGCCGGCCGTCGGTCCTGCGCTACGACGTCTCGGGGGCCGGCACCACCCTGACTGCCACCCGAGAGTGGAACCTGACCGCGGACCTGCCCGCCGTCCCGCCGAACGAGGGCACGGAGTCGGTGGAGTGGGTCCCCGACGCCTACCTGGTCGGGGCCGGCTTCGTCGACCAGACCACGGATCTGCCCTACAACCCGGCGGCGTACCCCAACCACGGCACCGGGCTGTTCTTCGTCGGTCTCGAGGCCAACGGGATCGTGTACGCCTACGCCCTCGACCAGACCTCGAGCAGCTTCACCCGGGTGGCCACCTTCGACAGCGGCTTCTTTGCCGGCGGCGTCGGAACCTTCGGGGCGTTGCACTGGGAGTCTCCGACCAATCAGCTGTGGGTGGTGTGTGACAACAACTGCGACGGCCGCAGCCGGGTCTTCGAGGTCGATGCTCAGGCAGGCCCGACGCTGGGCGACTTCGTCGCCGTGAGGGACTACCGGCGCCCCACAGGCATGGGCAACCTCAACAACGAGGGCTTCGCGATGGCGTCAGCCGACGAGTGCGTCGGCGGCAGCAAGCCGGTCTTCTGGGCTGACGACGGCAACACCGACCTCCGTGTGCTGCGAGCCGGCACCATCTCCTGCTCACCCCCCGCGGCCTCCGCGTGGTCGGCGCCGGCGCCTGTGACGGGCGACTTCAATGGCGACGGCTTCGCGGATCTTGCCGTGGCGGTGCCCGGCGAGAATGCCGGTGCGGGCGTGGTTCACGTGCTCCGGGGTTCCGCGGGCGGCCTCACGGCCACGAGCTCGCAGTACTGGACGCAGAACTCGACGGGGATCGCCTCCTCCGAGGAGCCGGGGGACCAGTTCGGGGCGTCGCTGGCGGCCGGCGATCTCACGGGCGACGGCATCGCCGACCTGGCGGTGGGCGCACCGGGCGAGAACGGCGGGGAGGGAGCGGTGCACGTGCTGAAGGGCTCGGTGTCGGGGCTGACCGCGACCGGCTCGCAGTTCTGGTCGCAGTCGACCTCCGGGATCTCCGGCGATCCGGCGGGCGGCGATCACTTCGGCGCCTCCCTGGCGATCGGCGACTTCGGCGGTTCGTCGCACGGCGATCTCGCGATCGGGGTCCCGGACGAGAACACGGGCGCGCGGTTCGACGACGGCGGGGTCCATGTGCTGCCGGGCACGGCGTCGGGGCCCACGGCGACCGGCCAGCAGCTCTGGAGCCAGTCGACCTCGGGCATCAGCGACTCTCCGGAGTCGGGCGATCGGTTCGGCGCGACGCTGGCGGCCGGGAACCTGGGCGACAGCGCGCACGCCGATCTCGCGATCGGCGCGCCGGGTGAGAACGTCGGCGCCGGAGTCGTGCACGCGATCTACGGCACGGCGTCCGGGCTGGCGTTCGGCGGTCAGCAGCTCTGGTCGCAGGACTCATCCGGGATCGGCGGCGGTGCGGAGGCGAACGATCACTTCGGGGCGTCCCTGACGATCGGCGACTTCGGCGGCAGCGCCGAGAGCGATCTGGCGATCGGGGTCCCGGACGAGGACTCGGTCGGACTGGTCGACGACGGCCTGGCCCATGTGCTGCCGGGCTCGGCGACGGGGCTCACGGCGACCGGCTCGCAGTTGTGGCATCAGGCGGTCTCGGGCATCAGCGACTCGCCGGAGTCGGGCGATCGGTTCGGCGCGACGCTGGCGGCCGGGAACCTGGGCGACAGCGCGCACGCCGATCTCGCGATCGGCGCGCCGGGTGAGAACGTCGGCGCCGGGGTCGTGCACGCGATCTACGGCACGGTGTCCGGGCTGGCGTTCGGCGGTCAGCAGCTCTGGTCGCAGGACTCCTCCGGGGTCAGCAGCTCCGCGGAGCCCGGGGATCACTTCGGGGCGTCCTTGGCGATCGCGAACTTTGGCGGCAGCGCCGAGAGCGAGCTGGCGATCGGGGTTCCGGACGAGGACTCGGGTGTGCTGATCGACGACGGCGGGCTCCATGTTCTCGCGGGCTCCGCGACGGGGCTCACGGGGACCGGCCAGCAGTTCTGGAGCCAGGCGTCCTCGGGCATCACCGACTCGCCGGAGTCGGGCGACCGCTTCGGCGGCGGGGTGGGCCGCTGATCGCATAGCCTTCGCCGGGCATGGCCGGTGACGAGCTGGCACGGGTCGTCGGCCTGTGGCGCTATCCAGTGAAGTCGATGGCGGCAGAGGCCCTCGAGGACGTCGAGGTGTCCTGGTACGGCTTGGCCGGCGACCGGCGCTGGGCGTTCGTGCAGGAGGCGCTGCCGCGGAGCGGCTTTCCGTGGCTGACGATCCGCGAGCGCCGCGAGATGCAGCGCTACGTCCCGGCCTTTGCCGATCCGGCGCGGCCGGACGCCTCGACCGCGCTCATCACCACGCCCGGCGGGGAGGTGCTGGACATCCTCGATCCGGCGCTGGCGGCCGAGCTGGGCGGGGGTGTGCGGGTGCTCAAGCAGGACCGCGGGACCTTCGACTCGCTCCCGCTCTCGCTCATCTCGACGCGGTCGATCGCCGGGCTGGGCGCGCTCGTGGACACCGAGCTCGACGTCCGGCGCTTCCGGCCGAACCTGCTGGTGGAGCCCGCGGGCGACGCGCCGTTCCCCGAGGACGGCTGGGTCGGACGCGTCCTGCAGATCGGCGAGGTGCAGATGCGCGTCGATCGCCGCGACACGCGCTGCGTGATCATCACGCAGGATCCCGCAACCCTGGAACGCGACCCGGTGGTGCTCAAGACCCTCGGCCGCCGGCGCGACACCTGCCTGGGCGTCTACGGCACCACCGTCCGCCCGGGGCGGATCTCGGTGGGGGACGCCGTCACGGCCCTCTGAGCTCATCGGCGTTCCGACAGGTCGGCGATGAGCGCCGACCAGCCGAACTGCCTGGCGCCGTTCCCTCTCCCGCTGCGGGCGTCATTAGTACTCGCGCAGGCCGTAGCGTCGGACCGCCGCGGCGAGCGATGCGACGATCCGGTCGGCGGCGTCCGAGTAGCCGAGCTCGTCGAGCGCGGGCACCAGCAGCCAGGCGGTGTTCACCCGGGACGCGCCCGCCACGTCCGGAACCCGTCCCAGCCCGCACGGAATGCCGGCTCTTCCATGGAGACGGAGGGGATGCCGACGGGCGCGGCGTAGCGGCGAGGGTCGAGCACGTGCTCCTCCACGAGCCGCCGGCGGATCGGCTCGGGGACCGCGTCGCCGAGCGCGAGCGGCGCCAGCGAGGACCTGGTGGAGACGCGGACCGGGCGCTCGGCGCGGCCCAGCAGCGCTCGCTCGACCCGCTGCGCCCGCAGCGTCCAGCGCTCGTCGTCCGCGAGCCGGCCGAGGGCCCGCAGCGAGAGGGCGTTCGCGACGTTGACCAGGACGTCCACGACCTGCTCGTCGTAGCGGGCGAGGATCGCGCGCGAGTCCCAGCGAAGGCGCCGGCAGCGCTCCACCATGGCCGCGTAGCCGGGTTTGTACTGCGCGAGGCGCCCGTACACCTCGTCGTACTTCGGCGAGTCGTCGAGGCCCGACTCGTCGGGGAGCAGGATCGAGATCAGGCCGTCGCCGTCGGGGTCGCGCTCGCGTTCGAGCCAGTCGTGGTGGGCGGCGAGGGCGGCGAGCGCCTCGGTCGCGAAGGCCGGCTCGTCGGGCGAGGCGCGCGCGACGCGTTCCCAGGTGAAGGCGAGCAGTGGCGGCCCCATCGTCGCCGTCCCCACGTCCCCGCGGACGCGGTCGGTGGCGTAGAGCGGCGCGCGCCGCCAGCCGGCGCGGGCGCCCCAGAAGGCGGTGTGGGGGAGGACCCCGTCGGCGCGGCCACCGCGCAGGACGGCGCGCAGCTCCTCGCGGGCGCGCGCGGGATCGATCCGCGTCCACGCGATCGCGGTGAAGCAGGAGTCCCAGTGCCACCGGTGCTTGTAGCGGCGGTGCGCGGGGCACGTGAAGCCATGGTGCGTCCCGTCGCGCCGCACGCCGTCGCGCCAGTTCTGCCGGAGCACGCGCTCGGCGAGCGCGTCGAGGTCAGCCGCCAAGCAACTCGTCGTAGGTGACGGGGCGCCGCGCGCGTGCGTGGCCCAGCACGTGCTCGAGCGCGAGCACGTGCGAGACGTGATCGAAGTCGGCCGGGTGCAGGTCGAGCCGGAGCGTCGATCGCGGGAGCGGCGCGCTGACGCGCAGGAGCCACGGCGAGAGCGCCCGCTTCGGGCGGCTTGACGTCCCGAGCCCGAGGGCGGGGGAGAGTCGCATCCCGGCGCCGGTGTGCCAGCAGCGCGCGACGGTCGCGAACCACTCATAGCTCGCCTGCAGCTCGCGTCGCAGGGTGCGCGTGTACGCGTAGGCGGGCGCGACGAACCCGCGCGGCTCGAGATCGGCCCGCCCGAGCACACGCCGGCCGTGGCGCAGCCGCTCGCGTGCCTCATCCGGGGTGAGGCCGGGGAACTCGGCGGCCAGGCCGCCTTGCCAGCGGCGATGGGGGCCGCCCGGTCGGACCCGGCGGTGGAGGAAGCCGTGCTGGGCGATGGCGTCGCCGGCGTCGCGCCGCTCGAGCAGCCAGTGGTGCAGATCCGGGCTGCGCTGGTAGAACGGATGGCCGTCGGCTGCGGGGATGACCAGCAGCGTGACGCGGTCGACGTCGTGGTCGTCGAGCCAGTCGCGGATCAGGGCACAGCGCTCGAACGTGGCGGGCTCGACGTCGTGCAGTGCGACGGCCAGCGTCGGCCTCAGCATCCGGCGAGCTCGCGCAGGTCGGCCAGCTCTGCCCGGAACGAGTGACGGCGCCCGAGGGCGATCGCCGCCGCCGGATCGGGCTCGTCGGCGCGCGCCGCCTCGATCGCCGACAGCAGGCGAGCGGCATCGCGGGCGGGGAAGGTGTGGCAGGCCGGTCCGAGGGCTGCGGCGGACGGCGCGGTCTCACAGGCCACCACGGGTGCGCCGCACGCGGCGGCCTCGAGCGCGACGAGGGCGGGCCGGACGGCAATTGCGCCGTCAGGCGGCACGCCGTCCCTCCACGTCGCGCCCGGCGGCCGCCAGCGTGGTGCGGTAGCCGGCGGCGAGCTGCTCGAGCGAGCGCTGCCAGGTGCGTTCGGCGACCGCGGCCAGGCCGCCGCGAGCCAGCCGGTCCCGCTCGTCCCCCGATCCCGCGAGTCGCGCCAGGGCCTCCGCGACGGTCTCGCGGCCGGCGGGCACCAGCCAGCCGGAGCGCCCGTCCTCGATGAGCTCGAGCGGCCCGCCGGCGGCGACGGCGACGACCGGCAGGCCCGACGCCTGCGCCTCGAGGATCACCTGGCCGAACGTGTCGGTCTGCGAGCAGAATGCGAAGAGGTCCGCGGATGCGAAGGTCGTGGCGAGCTCGTCGCCCTGCTGCCAGCCGAGGAACGTCGCGGCCTCGCCCACCGTGCGGCGCAGCGACTCCTCCTCGGGGCCTCCGCCGGCCAGGAGCAGGTGCAGGCGTGGCTGCCGGCGGCGAGCCTCGAGGAACGCCTCGGCGAGCAGCTCGACGCCCTTCTCCTGCGTGAGGCGGCCGGCGTAGAGGACGTTGATCCGCGGTGGCTCGCCGGGCGGCGGCGAGAAGCGCAGCGGTTCGCGGCGCGACGGGTGGAAGCGCCCGGTGTCGACGCCGCGGTCCCAGCGCGCGATCCGCCCGGCGGGCACGCCGAACGCCGTCAGCGTGCCGTCGGCCGAGCGCGACGGCGTGAGCACGTGCCCGCACTGGCCGTAGAAGGCGCCGAGGGCGGCGGCCATGCCGGCCTCGACGCGGCCGTCACCGGTCCGCAGGCCGGCGTAGGCGGCGAGCTCGGTGTGGTAGGAGCCGAGGATCGGAAGCTCCATGACGCGGGCGACCAGCGCGGCGACGACGCCGGCCGGGCCGGGGGAGCAGAGGTGGACGAGGTCGTAACGGCCCTCGGCGATGGCGTCGACCACCGCGGGCACGCTCGGCACCCCGATCTCGAGACCCTCGTAGAACGGGATGTCGACCTCGGCGACGGCGCTGAGGCGGCGGTCGACGTTCGGGTCGGTCGCGATCACCTCGACCTCGAAGCCCGGGACGCCGCGCTCGCGGATCTCCTCGAGGGTACGGGTGACGCCGTGCATCCCGCCGACCGCGTCGGCGACGAGCGCGACGCGCGCCGGCCCGTGGTCGCGGCCGGCGAGCTTGACCTTCTCCCGTCCGAGGAAGGCCGCCGCGGGCGCGTAGGGCACCGCCGCGATGCACGCGTCGAAGGCTTGGAGCGCCGCGCCGGCCACGTCCGCCTGCGGCCCCCGCGCCGCCTCCGCCAGGACCCGGTCGACCGCGGCGGCGAGCTTTCGCTCGTGGCACCGCCGGGCGCGGCGGAAGAGGTCGCCGTGCGAGAAGTCCTCCGCCTGCATGTGGGCGATCAGGTCGCCCTCGGGGAGGTCGAGCTCGACCGCGGCCAGCCACGCCCGCAGCAGCGCGCGAGCGTCGTGGGGCCCGAGGTCGGCGCCGATCGCGCCGGTGCGAGCGTCGCCCTCGGTCATCACCCGCTCGATCATCCTGAGCACCGCCGCGGGATTGGGCGGCGAGGTCTCCATTCCCCGGCCGAGCGAGCGGACGGCGATCGCCATCCCCGCGTGTGCCCACTTCGCCGCGGAGCCCTCGGCGCCGCGGGCCTCCGTCCGCCCGTCGCGAACGTGGTCGAGGAAGTCACGCCAGGTCTCGGCCGCGGGCGTCTGCGTCCAGGTGCGCCCGATGTCGATCCCGGCGTGGTCGTCGCTGCCGCCCGTGCCGGCGCCGCCGTGCGTGTCGATGTAGATGGCGGCCGGCAGGTTCAGCTCCTTGGCCCGCGAGCCGTTGCGGATCTCCCAGACGCCGAACAGCTCGGCCAGGCGGCGGCGGTGGCGGGGGAGCAGGGGCGCCTCGACCGCGTAGAACGGGTGGGCGAGCGAGCAGGCGATCTGTCGATCGTGCAGGTATCCGGCGACCTCCTCGACGTCGCGGGCGTGGGCCTGAAGCCACTCGTGGTCGTCCGGGGTGATCCCCAGGCAGAGGATGTGGACCGCCTGGGGCTCGTCGCGAAACCAGGCCGTGAGCTCCTCCGAGACGAACGCATCGTCGTAGCCCTCGGCGAGCTCGAGTGCTCCGGAGATCGTGTCGTGGTCGGTGATCGTGACGAAGTCCATCCCCCGCCGCTTGGCGAGCTCGTAGACCTCTTGCGGCGGCGTCGCGCATTCCGGCAGGCCGAGTGCCCGCTGGACGCCGAGCTTGGAGACCTGCGACGCGGTGCTGTGACAGTGCAGGTCGACCCGGCTGGTATGGGTGGTGTCCCTGTAGCTCATCGCGATCAAGATTCCCCTGCAACGGCTGACATTCGGTGACGGTCCTGTGACTTCACGGGATCGTCACCGGACTCAGGCCGCAATGCGGAATCCATGGGCCGGTGATCCGGCTCGCCCGCGACGCGCTGACCGTGGAGATCGGGCTGTCCCCGTTCCGACTCGACGTGCGCCGCCACGGCGCTCGGCTGGTCGATCACGTCACGGTGCGCCTCGCCGATGGCGTGGTGCACGATCACTTCGTGCAGGTGACGGAGGGCGTGCTGGCCCACGAGGAGCTCCTCGACCGCCTCGAGCCCGAGCGCGTCGAGGTCCTGGAGCGCGGGGAGACGTCGGTCAGGCTGACGGCCTGGTTCGAGGGTGACCGCACCGCCTCGATCGAGGTCTCGCTGCCCGGGCGTGACCGCGTGCGGCTCGGCGTCGACCCGCCACCCGGCGTCCTGCGCTGCGCCATCGCGTGGGCGGCCCGGCCGGACGAGCGGTTCACCGGCCTGGGCGCGCGTCATGTCACGCGCGTCGACCAGGCGCGCCGGGCGATCCAGCTCGGCGCCGACCGCCGCTACACCGGCCCCGACTGCCCGCCCGACATGCTCGCCGCCGGCGGCGTCCCGCAGGGCGACTACGCGCCGGTGCCGTTCCTCGTGTCGTCCCGGGGCTGGTCGGCCTGGATCGAGACCTACGGCAACGGCACCCGGGTGGAGCTCGACGACGAGGTCGCGCTCTCGATCCGCGCCGCCTCGGGGCCGCTCGTGGTCCACCTGTACACGCAGCGGAGCCCCGCCGCCCGCCTGCGCGCCCACCTGGGTGACACCGGCCTGCCTGCGTTGCTGCCCGCGTGGGCCTACGGGCATTGGAAGAGCCGGGACGTGTACGAGCACCAGAGCGACGTGGAGTCCGACGTCGACGGCTACGCCCAGCACGACCTCCCGCTCGACGCGGTCGTCCTCGACTCGCCGTGGGAGACGACCTACAACACCTGGGAGCCCAATCCCCGCCAGTTCCCGGACTTCGGCGGCATGGTCCGCCGGTTCCGCGCGGCGGGAGTCCGCACGGTCGTCTGGACGACCCCGTGGACGAACCTGGAATCCGCCGACGGCCAGCGCGCGCCGGACGCCGAGTCCGAACGGCTGAGCCGGGAGCCGGCTCCGAACTACGAGCCCGGCGCGGCCGGTGGGCACTTCGTCCGCAACGCGGACGGCACGCCGTTCGTCGCCCGCTGGTGGATGGGCACCGGCTCGCCGGTCGACTTCACCTCCCCGGCGGCCGAGGCGTGGTGGCGCGAGCAGGCCGAGCGCCTGCTGCGACTCGGCGTCCAGGGCATCAAGGCCGATGACGGCGAGGGCTACTACCTGCCCGACGACGTCCGCTTCGCCGACGGTCGCACCGGCGCGCAGGCCGCGTGGGCGCACGGACGGCTCTACCGGCAGTGCATGCAACGCGCGCTCGATGCGGCCCACCCGGGTCAGGGGGTGCTCTACGCGCGCCCGGGCTGGACCGGCCATCAGTCGCTCGGTGTGACCTGGGGCGGCGACCAGGTCTCCGACTTCTGGTCGCTGCGCACCCTCGTCGTGGCGACGCTGACCGCGGCGGCGTCCGGCTTCTCGAACTGGTCGCACGACATCGGCGGCTACCTCGGCGAGCGGCTGATCGAGCGCTGCCCGAAGGAGCTGCTGATCCGGTGGGCCCAGTTCGGCTGCTTCACGCCGCTCATGCAGGCCCACGCCCGCTTCGAGCAGGAGGCCTGGACCTACGACTCCGAGACGCTGGCGCTCTACCGCGCCTCCGTGCTGCTCCACGAGCGGCTCGTCCCGTACGTCCGCGCCGCCGCGGCGACCGCGGCGCGCTCCGGCGTACCCGTCATCCGTCCGCTGCCGCTGGTCGACCCCGGCGACGAGCGCGGCTGGTCGGTGCCCGACGCCTACGGCTACGGGCCGTCGCTGTGGGTGGCGCCGGTGCTGGAGGCCGGCGCCACCGAGCGCGAGCTGGTGATGCCGCGCGGCCGCTGGGTCGACTTCTGGACCGGGGAGGTCGTCGAGGGCGGCGGGACGATCGTGGCGCCGGCCCCGCTCGGTCGCATCCCGGTCTTCGTCCGCGACGGCGCCGTGATCCCCACGTATCCCGCCGCGCACGTCGCACAAGGTCTCGGCGACGGCCCGGAGAGCGAGCGGCCGCTCGAGCTGACGATCTGGGGTTCGACGCGCCACCGGCGCACGACGCTCCACCTCGCCGACGGCACCCGCGTCCGCTTCAGCGACGGGGAGGTCGTGACGCAGCCCCGGCGGGAGGTCGTCGTCCGCACCGCCCGAGGCGGATGGGATGAAGTTTGTAGCGCAAACTAGTTGACAGCCGGTCGCGTCCGCCATAAGGTTGGCGACACCAACTAGTTTGAAAGGCGTCGACAATGCAACTCAAGCCGTGGTCGCGGACCTTCCTGTGGACGCTGCTCGCCATCGCCACGCTGGCTCTGCTCTTGGGAGCGGTGCGCGCGGACGCGGCACCGGCGCAGCCGACGTCGGCCTTCGAGCAACGCCCGTGCCGTTTCCCGCTGGGCCCGGGCCAGACGGACGGCGGCAACGTGCTGTGCGGGGACGTGTCGGTGCCCGAGCGTCACGCCGTCCCCGACGGGCGGCGCCTGCGTCTGCACGTGGCGGTGCTGCGGAGCACCAGACCGGCGCCCTCCGCGCCGCCCCTGATCGTCCTGTCGGGCGGTCCTGCAGGGCCGAGCGCCGAGTACGTGCGGGGCTTCGCGATGAAGGAGCTGACGTTCCGGAAGCTGCTCGAGGGACGCGACGTGATCGTCTTCGACCAGCGCGGCGTCGGCTTCTCGATACCGTCGCTGGATTGCCCGGAGGCGCGAGGCGCGAGGGTGATCGCACCCGCGCTGAAGGTCTGCGCCCGCCGACTGACCGGCGGCGGTTTCGACCTGGCGGCGTACAACTCGGTCGAGAACGCCGCCGACGTCGTGGCCGTCGGCGCGGCGCTCGGCGCGCCACGGATCGACCTCTACGGTGCCTCGTACGGGACGCGCCTGGCTCAGACGATCATGCGCGACTTTCCCGCCGCCGTGCGCCGCGTGATCCTCGACGCCCCGGTCCCGCTCGACGCGGACATCCTGTCCGGCAGCATCGCGACCTTCGACGCCGCGCTGCGCCGGATCCTGCGCGCGTGCGGGAACCAGATCGCGTGCCGCCGCGCCTACCCAGACCTCGAGACCGACCTCGAGTCGGCGTACGCGTCGCTGAACCGCCGCGCCGAGATCGTGGCGTCACAGCGCGTGACCGGGGAGATGCTGCTGGCGACGACCTACTACCTGACGCTCGGGGGTGGCGCGAAGCTCGTCCCGCAGCTCATCCACGGCGCCGCTGTCCGCGACCGCGACGCCGTGGAGCTGGTGGCCGAGATCGCCGAGGTGTTCGCCGGCCTGGCCGTCAACTCACACGGCCTCTACCTGTCGACGCAGTGCCAGGAGGAGGTCCGCTTCACCGATCGGGCCACGATCCGGGCGGCCGGCGCCAGGGTGCTCGGTCCGGTGCGGGCCTCGCTCGTGCCGGCGACCCTCGACATCTACGACCTCTGCCGGTCCTGGCCGGTCACGCGGGCCGACCCGCGCGAGAATCGGCCCGTGGCGAGCGGCCTGCCGGTGCTGATCATGGCCGGCGAGTTCGACCCGATCACCCCGCCCAGCTACGCCGCGCGCTTGCAGGGGACCCTGCCGGACGCCACGGCGGTCACGTTCCGCGGCGCGAGCCACGGCGTGCTCGGGATCGGCGCCTGCCCGACGAGCATCGCCCAGGCGTTCCTGGACGATCCGGTGGCAGCCCTCGACACGCGCTGCGCCGGTCGGCGCGGGCTCCGTTTCGTGCACACCAAATGAGAGGAACGAACATGCAGCGCAGGAACCTCGAAACCGCGGCCGCGAACTACTCCTATCTGAGGGGTCTGCTCGCATTTCCGATGGGCGTGCTGGCCATCCTCGCGGCACTCGCCAACTGGGAGGTCGGCCCGCTCAGGCACGTGTGGGCGTTCCCCGTCGCCGCGGCGGCGCTCGGGGTCCTGTTCCTGCTCATCACCCGCTACTACAACCAGCACTACGGGCGCCTCAGCCCGTCGACGAGCCAGCAGGTCCGCGCGGGCGTCGGGGTGGTCCTCGGCCTGGCGCTGGTCGGCGGGGGCTCGTTGCTGCTGCGCAGCCGGGCCGATTGGTCGCTCGATCTTCCCGTCAACCCCGTCGCCGTCACGTTCGCCCTCGTCATGCTGATGTCGTACGCGATCGGTGTCGGCCTCAAGGCGCATCACGTGATCGTCTGGGGCGCGCTCCTGGTGGCGGGAGCCCTGCCCGTCTGGACCGGCACCGAGCCGAGCAACATCGGTCTCCTGCTCGCGGGCGTGGCCCTGATGGTGAGCGGCGCCTTCGACCACCGCCTGTTCGTTCAGACGTTCGGGTCGCCCAACGTCCTGGACCTCGAGGAGAGCGATGTCCGAGCGTAGAGACGATCTGACGCTCGATCGGCTGATCCACGAACCGGGGCGGCTGGCGATCCTGACGGTGCTCTCCTCCGTGAGGGACGCGGACTTCGTCTTCCTGCAGCGCACGACCGGCCTCACCAAGGGAAACCTCTCCAGCCACCTGACGAAGTTGGAGGCCGCAGGGCTGGTGGAGATTCACAAGCGGTTCATCCGCAAGAAGCCGAACACCAACGTCGCGCTCACCGCGGTCGGCAAGCAGCGGATCGCCCACCACTGGGATCAGCTGGAACGCCTGAAGACCCTCTCGGAGACGGCCGGTCAGCCCGCGCAGGCGACTGAGTCCGGCGTGGGGAGGGCCGTCAGTCCTTCGGGACGTAGCTCAGGTTCAGCACGCCCGTCGTGAAGGTCTCTGCCTTGACGAGCTCGAGGGGAAGGGTCGGCTCCTCGGCCGGAAACAGCCGGGCGAGGCCGTCGCCGACGACGATCGGGTGCACGAGCAGGTTGACCTCGTCGACGAGGCCCTCGCGCAGCAGCCGGCGGACGGTGGTGGCGCTGCCGGACATAGCGATGTCGCCGCCGTCCTGCGCCTTGATCTCGGCCAGCTTCTGGGTCACGTCGCCGCTGATGAGCTCCGAGTTCTCCCACTCCGTCGCCTGCAGGCTGTCGGAGACGACGTACTTCTTCATCGAGTTCATCACGTCGCCGAACGGCTCGTCGGCATGCTCGGGCCAGTACGCGGCCCACTCCTCGTAGAGCACGCGGCCCATCAGCATGGCGTCCGCCGTGGAGAAGCCGGCGCCGACCGCGGCGCCCATCTCGTCGTTGAAGTACGGGAAGTGCCACTGGTCGGGCGACTCGACGACACCGTCGAGGGAGATGAAGAAGTTCGACTTGATCTTGCGCATGAGAGCCCCCTGAGTTGGTGTGCGCGGTCGACATCACTACCCCATCTCCGCCTGAGGTCGCAGACGCGGTTCCGACCAGCCGCCGATGACTGACGGTCGTCGCGAGGTGATCCTGGGGCCATGCCCGACCTCCCCACACGGCTCGCCGCGGCGCTCGCGCTGGCGGTCGGCCTGCTCCCCGTGGCGACCGCCGCTGCGCGTCCCCCCACGCCCGCCGTCCAGCAGGCGCGGGACCGCGTCGTCGCCGCCGGCGCTCCCGGCTCGGTCGCCCTCGCCGACGGCCGCGTGACGGTCAGCGGCGTCGCCGACCTCGATAGCCGCCGCCCGCTGCGCGCCGGCGACCGCGTCAGGATCGGCAGCGTCACCAAGACGTTCGTCGCCGCCGTCGCGCTCCAACTGGTGGACGAGGGGCGGCTGCGGCTCGACGACACCGTCGGCGCGCGGCTGCCCGGCGTGCTGCCGTATGCCGACGGCGTGACGCTGCGCCAGCTGCTCGACCACACCTCCGGCGTGCCCGACGACGTGCCGACGATCATGATGCGGGTCTGGACGCCGTCTGAACTCATCGAGCTCGTCGACGAGCAGCGCGCCGCGGGCCTGCCGATCCGGCGGGCTGATCGGGATGCGCGAGCGGGTCGCGCTGCTCGGCGGCGAGCTCCGACTCGGGCCGGGCGCGGCGGGCGGCTTCCGCGTCGCCGCGCGCCTGCCGACAGGGGCCGCGGCATGACCATCCGGCTGCTCCTGGCCGACGACCACGAGCTCGTCCGCACGGGTCTGCGGCTGCTCGTGGCCACGCATCCCGACGTCGAGGTCGTGGTGGAGGCGGGGGACGGCGTGACGGCGGTCGCCGCGGCGGGCGCGCTGCGCCCCGACGTGATCCTGATGGACGTGCGGATGCCCCGTATCAAGGGGTATCGAAAGGTGCACCAGTTCAGCCGCCGAAGGCATGTGCGGCAGCCGCCGACGCCGCTGGCAGCGCGTCGCCGGGGAGAGTAGGTTCGGTCGATGTCGGCTGGAGCCGCGCGGCGGCCGGGCCTGCGACCGTACGTCGTCGCGTCGCTGGCGGCGTGCATCGCGGCGCTCGCGGCCGCGGCGCCGGCCTCCGGCGCCGACCCGAAGCCGACGGTCTGGGACCAGCTGCAGCAGCGCGCCGACCGCGCACCCGGCCGGGTGGACGTCAAGACGGCGCTCACCGCGTACGCCGCCGCGGTCGGCCCCGTGCCCGGCGTGCGGGTCCCGCGCGGCAAGCTCGGTGAGACGGACGCGACGATGGCGCTCGGCTGGGTGCTGTCCAACTACAACCGGCTTCCCCTCCGTGCGCGCAGGTCGGTCAAGCGGGACATCGAGCTCCTGGTGAAGCTCAGCCGGCCGATGCGCAAGCCGCGGGCGCGGGCGCGGAAGAGCGCGGCCGGCGATCAAGCGACTCTCGACGCGGCGAAGCGGTACTACCGGTCGAAGCTCGGGCTCACCGGTGCGGGCCTGCCGATGTCGGGCGCGACCGTTCCTCGCGTGATCCCCCGCGAGTGGTTGCGCTTCAAGGAGGAGTTGCTCACGGGCGAGGCGGTCACGATCACCCTGCCGATCACGCTTTCCGGCGACGCCAGGCCCACGAGTTGCCTGGTCATCCTGCTGCCGACCGGCGAGCGCGCACGGGGCCAGAACCGCAGGTACATCCTCGCCCACGAGGCGTTCCACTGCGTGATCAGCGAGGTGGTCGGCCGAGCGCCGCTGCACGCATGGCTGAACGAGGGCGCGCCGACGTGGGCGGGCTGTGCGTTCGCTCCGGCTGCCTCGACGCCGATCACCTGGCACAGCGCGTGGGTGCTGACTCCCGACGTCGCCACCAAGGACTCCCAGCCCGAGCTGTTCGGGCGCACCTATGCGGCGATGGGGTTCCTGTCGCTGCTGGAGGGGTCCGGCATCGACCCGTGGTCGCGGATGAAAGCCGTGCTGCGAGCGAGCGCCGGCGGCCGGGACCTGCTCGGCTATCAGGCTGCGGTGGGCGGTGACGAGATTCGGGTCCTGGACGGGTGGGCGTCGAGCTACTTCCGGATGCCCTCGCGCGGGGCCGGGTGGGACGTCCGCGGGCTCTGCCTGCCGCCAGGCGGTGTCGGCAGGGCGCCGCACGACGTCACGATCCGCAAGGGGAGCAGCGTCCCGGTCACCGCCAAGGAGTTCACCGTCGGGCTCTACCGGGTGAACGTCGCGCCCGATGTCGATCTCATCCAGGTCCGACGCGACAAGGGAGGTGGCGGCCTGCGCCTCAACGGCGGTGGGGTCGACCACCCGCGCATCACGAACACCCACTACTGCACCGCGAGCGATCGCTGCGCCTGCCCGGCGGGTCAGCCGTACACCGGGCCTCCGTTCACCGTCCTGCCGGCCGACCCGGTCGCCCTGCTGGCCCTCTCCGCCGGGCAGGGCGGCGATCTCGGGGGGACGGTCGCGGCAGTCGAGAAGTCGTGCGGCCCGCCACCACCGCCGCCTCCACCTCCGCCGCCGCCGGTCCCTGAGCCGACCCCGCGGCCGGAGACCTACGAGGCGCACTACCGGGGCACGTACACGTGGGACCAGGCCTACGACAACCCGGACACCACGTTCTTCCACTCGAAGGAGCGCTACACCTGGGACATGACGGTCAAGACGACCGTCGACGCGGACGGCAACCAGACGTCGGAGAAGACCCTGACGGTGCCGCAGCCGTCCACGATCTCCCAGCAGTCCCATACCCCGAGCAACGACGCGGACTGCACGATCACCGCCGCGCCCATGCCCGATCTGGAGGATCTCAAGGCCCAGCCGTGGGGCCCCGACACCGCCTATTTCCAGGTCTTCCTCCCTCGCGACGTGGACGAGCAGGTGACCGTGACCGGCAACCAGCAGAACTGCCACCGCTTCACCGGCGCCGACGCGCTGAGCTGCGCGCGCAGGCAATGTGCAAGCGCGACCATCTGCGGCATCAGCTTCCCGAACGGAGCCGAGACTGACGCCTACTTCGAGCCGCTGGCAATGTCGCGGACCGTCCCGTCCGGCACCGAGACGACGACGCACCACGGAGCCACGCAGACCGAGACCAAGGCCTGCAACGGCGGCAGCGAGACTGTGACGCGCTCGATCTCGGCTGACTGGACGATCACGCACCGGCCGGCCGTCGAGCGGACAGGAACGTGGCCCAGCGCACGGATCCACTTCTGAAGGGAAGGCCGGCCTACCCGCCGCCGGTGCTCTGCTCCATCGACTCGAAGTCGATCGTCCAGGACTCGACCTGCTCGCCGCCCGCGCTCGACGTGCTGTAGCCGCTGATCATCGCGCCCTTGAGGTTGAGCTTGACGCCGGACGGAAGGATCACCTCCACGTCCATCGGCTTGCCCTCGAGGGACATCTTCATCAGCCGAGCGCTGTGGGCGCCGACGGTCGAGGAGACGAGGAGCTCTCCCGCGGTCTGCTCGTTCCCGTCGGGCTCGCGCTGGCGGTCGCGTCGCGGCGGGCGCGTCATGCGGCCGAACTGGACCGACAGCAGCGCGATCGTGCCGATGTCGGGCAGCGTCGCGCGCGCTCCTGTGGGCTCGGCCGTCTCCGGCTTCGCCGGGTCCGGCGCCCGCGCCAGCACCGCGCTCACGGCACGATTGCCGGCGTCGCGCTGGAGCGCGAGCACCCGGTCGGCGATCGCCGGCGTGGGATGGTCGACCGGATCGCGCCGGTCGAGCTGCTCGGAGACTCGCGAGCGTCGGTGCATGGCCGTCCGACGCTACACCCGCCGAGCCCAGGCGTCGAGTCCGCCGATCACACCTTCCGGTAGCGCGCATCCGCCACCGCGTAGATGGCGAAGCCGATCAGCCCCGCGGCGACGACGCCGAGGAGGATCGGGCCGTAGGACGCGTTGCCGAGCGCGGCGAGCGCCCCGTCGAGGCCGCGCGCCTTGTCCGGGTCGTAGTCGATCGCGGCCTTGATCACGAAGTAGCCGATCAGGGAGAACACGACCATGCGCGCGAGGTGGCCGAAGACTCCCAGCCGCGTGAACCACTCCCGGACGCCTGGGCTCATCTGCTCGGTCTTGGACTTCTCGAGGAACTTCTTCTTGACCCCCTTGTAGCCCTGCTCGAGGCCGACGCCGACGATGATCAGGCCGGCGACGCCGACGAGGACCCGCCCGGCCGGCCAGCCGAGCACGCCGCCGGTGGCCTTGCCGGGATCGCCCGACCCGCCGCTGCCGGACCCGAACAGGATCGAGACCGCGGTGCCGCAGAGCAGCGCGTATCCGATCCCGCTCACGAGGCCTTCGATGCGCTCCTTGCCGTCGTCGCTGGCCTCCGGCCCGTGCCCGATCGCGGCGCGCACGAGCCGCCAGATCGCGTATCCCGCCAGCCCGAGCGCCATGAGGATCAGGAGCGTCTTGCCGAACGGCTGCTCGGCGATCGTCTTCAGGGCACCCTGCTGGTTCGTGGTCTTGCCACCGCTGCCGAGCGCGACCTTGATGGCGAGCACGCCGATGATCGCGTAGATCACCCCCCGCGCGAAGAGCCCGGCGCGGGCGAGCCACTCGAACTGCTGGCTGCGGGCGACATCCTCGCCGACCGCCTGCGCCTCGCGGACGGGCGCCTGTGCGGCACCGAGATTCTGAGCCATCTAGATCGTCTCCTTGACGCGTCTCGGCACGCAGACGCTGAGCGCGCCGGCCTCGACCTTGACCTTGAACGACTTGACCTTGCTGCGGTCCCCGCCGTCGAGCTCGTAGAGGACCTTGCGGTCCAGCTTCACCTTGACCGACGTCGCCTTGGTGGTCCGGACGAACGGGGACCGGTTGGGGTCACCGGCGGCGGTCTGGGCCAGCGTCCGTGCCCACTGGAGCACGCCCTCGGCCGTCACGATGCCGAGATCGAGCAGGCCGTCGTCGGGGCGTGCGTCGGGGAACACCTCGACGCCACCGAAGACGTCGCCGAGGTTGCCGAACAGGATGCACGTCGCGACGCCCTCGTACCAGTCGATGCCGTCGACCTCGATCTCGGCGTCGAAGCCGCTCGCCCGCAGGTTGCGCGACCCGCTCCACAGATAGGCCGCGCGGCCGACCCGCTTCTTGAGCTGGTCCGCGTCGCGGATCATCGCCGCGTCGAACCCCGCCCCGGCCATGACGGCGAAGCGCTCCTTCCCGAAGCGGCCGACGTCGATGTCCCGGCGGTCCCCACCGAGCCCGACGGCCACCGCACCCTCGATGTCCTTGGGGATCCCGAGGTTGGTCGCGAACAGGTTCGCGGTCCCCGCCGGCAGGACCGCGAGCGTCGCCGCGGAGCCCGCGATCGCCTCGATGCACCGCCGAACGGTGCCGTCGCCGCCCCACGCGAACACGAGGTCGGCACCCTCGTCGAGTGCCCGCTCGACCTGCTCGGACGCGAGCTTCGGCCTGCGCACCTCATACCAGAGGGGCTCGTCCACGCCCTCGGCCTCGAGCACGCGACGCAGCTCGGGCAGCCCTCGCCCGAGGGTCTTGCCGGCGTGGGCGACGACCGCGACCTTCATGCCGACTGGTGCGCGACCCCCGCCGCGCGGCAGGCGAACAGCAGCACGAGCACCGCTCCGATGCCGACGAGGAATCCGGCGGCGACGTCGAGCGGGTGGTGCATCCCCTGGTACATCCGGGCGAGGGCGACGAACGCCGGGATCACGATCGCGATGGCCCACGCGACCACGCGCAGCGGGCGACTTCCGAACCGCGACGTGAGCAGCAGGACCAGGCCGACGTAGACCGCGACGGCCGCCGCCGAGTGCCCGGACGGGAAGCTCGCGTCGGCCGGGAGGTCCTCGAGCCGCTTGACGTCGGGCCGCTCGCGCGGCACCGCCATGGAGGTGAGCCGGTAGGTCGCGGATTCGACCGACAGGACGAAGACCGCGAACGCCGCGATCCGCCACCGGCGCTGGACCGCGCAGACGAGAGCGACCACGCCGATCAGGATCGGCAGCAGCGGAGCGCCGCCCAGCGTCGAGCCGACCTCCGACACATCCGTGAGCGACGGCGTGCGCTCGGCGACGATCGACGAGACCGCGTCGGCGTCGGCGCTGGCCACGCCCGACGCCTGGAGCACCACCTCGGTCACGAGCAGCCCGAGCGCGATGGAGGCCAGGACGAGGCCCGCGAGGCCCGCGAACATCGCCGCGAAGAACACCGCCGCCGGATGGCGCCCGCGGAGCCGGCCGGCGAAGCGCTCGGCCGCGCCGCCGGGGCGGGCGTCGAGGACCGGCACGGCCCGCTGGTCTCTCTCCAGGGCGAACACCGACGTCGAGCTTGCGTGCTCTTGCACCGATCTCTCCTCGATCGAATCGGGACCGAATCCCGGGCTGACCGCCTTCCCGCCCCGGGGCATACCCCAGATCTCGCCCGGCTCAGTCCTCGTGCTGAAGCCGACCGTTCAGTACGGGAGCTCGAGGCCGCGCGCCGGCTTGAAGGTCCGCTTCTCCGGATACACGCACACGTCGCCGGGGATCAGGTCGCCCATCGTGACGAGCGCCATGCCCTCCGGGCCGACCTCGATGCGGTGCCCGACGCCGGTGTTCTCGCGGCGCAGCCAGAACGAGCCGGCGCGCAGCGGGTGCGCGTCCTCGCCGAGGCGGGCGATCCCGCTGCCGCTGCGGACGAACCACGCCTCCTCGCGCGCGGAGTGGAAATGCAGGTCGGTGTTGTGCGTGTCGGGCGGCATCGCGTCCTGTGCGAGGGCGAGCTTGTCCGAGCCCATGTCGCGAAGGTCCCGGGTGGCGTAGGCGATCCGCCCCTCGCGCCCGTCGTGCAGCGGCAACTCGGTGAGGTTGCGGATCGTCGGCGGGCGCTCGGTGGTGGGTTCGGGGAGGGCGAGCGGCCCGAGCTCGGCGTCGGCGGCGAACGGGTGCTTGGCGTCGGCCGGCGACCAGCGCGGCCCGAGCCAGAACTGCTTCGCCCGCGGCAGGTAGGTGATGTTGGTGCGCGAGCCCTCCGCGACGACGAGCACCGTGAGGCCCTCGGCGCCGGCGATCAGCGTGTGCGCTGCCCCGTTGGCCGGATGCCAGAGCAGGTCGTCGACGCCGATCGCGTAGGTGTGGACGTCCTTGGAGCTCGACGACTGATAGCTCAAGCCGCTGCCGGCGAGCACGAGGACCGCCTCGTCCTCGTCGGCGTGGCCGTGCACCGGCGTCGAGCGCTTTCCCGGGTCGATCTCGATCAGCGCGACGCCGAGTCGCTTGGCGCCGGCCGCGGCACCGAGGCGGCGCCGGGTGGCGGCAAGCTCGCCGAGCTCCCAGCGCTGGGCGGCAACGTCGTCGATGTGGATGGGGAGGCCGTCGGACATGCCCGCGAAGGTACCGGGGCTCGGCTGCCCGAGGAGTAACGTCGATCATGCTGTCTCGATGACCGCGCGACCGAGCTTCACCGTCGAGTACCTCGAGCCGGTCGTGGTCGAGGCCGAGCCGCTGCCGGACGAGTTCTCGGCGTCCCGGCTGCGGCGCTCGCTGGCCGTGCTGGCCGCCATCGTGCTGGTGGTCGTCGCCGCGGTCGTGCTCGTCCCCGGCCTGGGCTCGCTGCGCAGCCGCTTCATGGGCGCCGAGCCCGGCTGGCTCGCGCTTGCCGCCCTCCTGCAGCTCGGGTCGTGCGGTGCGTACGTGCTCGTCTTCCGCGGCGTGTTCTGCCGGCGCATGAGCTGGCGCACGAGCACCGAGATCGGGCTCTCCGAGCTCGCGGCGAACTCGGTGTTCTCGATCGGCGGAGCGGGCGGGCTCGCGCTCGGGGCGTGGATCCTGCGCCGCGGCGGCCTCGCGTCGGACTTCATCGCCCGCCGGACGGTGGCGTTCTTCCTGCTGACGAGCCTGGCCAACGTCGGCTTCCTCGCGCTCGGCGGGGTTCTGCTGGCCACCGGCGTCCTGCACGGATCGCCGGCGCTCCTGCTCGGCCTCATCCCCGCGGTCGCCGGCGTGCTGGCGATCGCCCTCGCTCTCGGCGCGCGCCGGCTGGTCGCGGTGCTCGCGCGGCGCTCGGTGCGCACCCGGATCACCGCGGCGGCCGGCGCCGTCGGCGACGGGGTCGACGAGGCGCTACGGCTGCTGCGGACGGGCGATCCGGCGATCCTGGCCGGCGCCGCCGGCTACATGCTGTTCGACGTCGCGATGCTCGGCGTCTGCTTCGCCGCGTTCGGCAACGACATCCCAGCGGCCGGCGTGCTGCTGGTCGCCTACATCATCGGCCAGCTCGGCGGCCTGATCCCGATCCCCGGCGGGGTCGGCGGCGTCGACGCCGGGCTCATCGGCACGCTCGTGCTCTACGGCGTCGACGCGACCGACGCGGCCGTCGCCGTGATCGCCTACCGCGGGCTCTTGCTGTCCATCCCCGCGCTCCTCGGCCTCCCAGCGCTCGCGGTCCTGCGCCGCCGGCTCCGCGACGAGGCGCACGACATCGCCGCCTGCGCGCCGGGCGAGGCGGTGGAAGTGCTCGGCCGCGGTGTCGTGCGCCGGCCCGACCCCGCCGTGCGCTACTAGGCCGGTCGCAGGCGGAACATCAGCTCGTCCACGTAGCACCAGCTCCAGTCCTCGCCGGGCTCGGCCGAGCGGATGATCGGGTGCCCGCTCGCCGCGTGATGGGCGGTCGCGTGCCGGCCGGGGGAGTTGTCGCAGCAGCCGACGTGGCCGCAGGTCTGGCACATGCGCAGGTGGACCCAGACTCCGCCCTCGGCCAGGCACTCCTCGCACCCCGCCACCGGCTCGGGGAGGTCGAGGCGTTCGATCGAGTCGAGGTGTGTGCACGTGGCCATAACTCATGGTGTATCAGGGCGCGGGCGAACGGCTCTTGCGAGCAGGAACACACGCCGCCGCAAGGAGCACACCGCATGACCATCGCACCGAACCGGGCCGTCGC
Organism: uncultured Solirubrobacterales bacterium; assembly: GCA_963828075.1. Taxonomy (GTDB): domain Bacteria; phylum Actinomycetota; class Thermoleophilia; order Solirubrobacterales; family Solirubrobacteraceae; genus JACCYI01. The sequence continues at coordinate 158,897 of CAWHDH010000017.1, forward strand.
TCTGCTCACCCCGCTGGTGTTCGCGCCCCTCGCGGGCGCCATCTCCGTCCTCGTCGCCCAGCACATGCCCGGCGTCGAGATCGACCGTGGCGCGCTCGAGGCCATCTTCATCGCGGGCGCGACGATCGCGTTCGCCAAGGCGGGCCTCTGGCTCAAGGGTTGGCAGGAGTACGAGAAGCACACAGAAGGCGTCGAGGACCACGACGAGCCCGACCTCGATGACGGCCTCGACCTGCTCGACCTGAGCGACGAGGACGATCTCTTCGACGCCGAGCTCGACCTCGAGGATCCGGCAGCGCCCGTGGCGATCGGCTCGGCGAGGTGATCGCCGTGGCCGCGAAAGCCAGGACCCTCGAGCTCCTCGAGGAGCTCGAGGCCATCGACCAGCGCGAGGACCGCATCCTCGAGGTCCTGCTCCAGCACGGCACGCGCCTGGAGCACCGCGTCGACGAGGCCGATCGCCGCGCCCGCGTCGTGACGGTCGCCGATCTGCAGGCCCTCGCCGGCGCGCTGACGAGCGTGCAGACGGCGATCGGCGACGTGCAGGCGCAGATCGTCCGCGCCACGCTGCCCCCGTCGAGCGCGAGCAACGGCACGGCGCAGCCGGCGACCTTCGACGCGCTGGCGGCGAGCCTGCGGGCGCAGGACGCCGAGGCCGACCGCCTGCGGGCCTTGCTGCGCGAGCGCCTGCTCGCCCTCAAGGCGCAGACGAACGGCGGCGCCCCTAGTGACCCGCACCCGGCGGTCCCGAACGGCGCCGGGCTGCGCACGTTCCGGCTCACGAAGCCGCCGATGTCCGGCGGCGACGTCACGGCGTTCCAGCGAGAGCTCAATCGCCGGTTCGAGGCGTGGGGGATGCACACCCGGATCGCCGAGAACGGGATCTACGGGCGGCAGACGCGGCAGGCGGCGCGACAGGTCGCCCGCGGTCTGGGGATCGCCGCCGCGGACTGCGAGCACGGGATCACACCCGCGGTCCGCACGCTGATCCGGACGCCGAGCCGCCGCACGGCGCAGCAGCTCGAGCTCGCCCGGCAGCGGCGCGATTGGCTGCGCCGGCTCCGCAAGCACCACACCGCGGCGCCCGGCGCCAAGCGGGTCACACCGGCGCCGGCGCCCGGGATGGCCGCCGCCATCCGCGCCGCCGGCGGGCGCTACGAGACGGTGATCCTGCGCGAGGCCAAGCGCTCGAAGCTCCCCGTCTCGCTGGTCTGCGCGGTCATCGAGAAGGAGACCCACTTCCGCAACGTGTTCGGGCACGACGGCGGGCCGCGGCACACCAACCCGGTCAAGAGCCCGCCGCGCGGGCTCCTCGCGGTGAACGAGGAGCGCTACCGCGAGTACCTCCGGCACCGCAACCTCGGTCGCGGACAGCAGGGCATCGGGCCGATGCAGCTCACCAGCGGCGACCTCCAGGACCGCGCGGACCGCTTCGGCGGCTGCTGGCGCGTCGGCCCGAACATCCGCGTCGGGTGCGAGCACCTCGCCGCGAAGATCGCGGCGCGCGGCCTCCAGGGCGGCGTGCAGGCCTACAACGGCGCCGCGGGCAACGCGTACTCCACGTCGGTGCTCGCGCTGGAGCGCGCGTGGCGCGCACGGCTCCCCGCTGCCCGCCCGGCGGCTGGCCCCAAGCCGGCGCCGCGAGGCCCGAAGACCATGCGCGGCGGCGGGGCGCTGCGCCTGCGCGCGCATGCCGAGGCGCGCAAGCTGATCGGCGTCATGGAGGTCGGCGGCAACAACCGCGGCAAGACGGTGATGGCGATCATCAGGGCCAACGGCGGCCCTGGGCCGGAGCCGTGGTGCGGCGACTTCGTCGCCTGGTGCTACCGCAAGGCGGGCTCCAAGAGCGTCACGCGGGGCTGGGCGGCGGTCAGGCAGTACCTGCCGCTGACCGGCCTGAAGCGCACGAAACAGCCGCTGAAGGGCGACCTCGTCCGCTTCACGTTCGATCACATCGGGATGTTCGTGTGCTGGTGCGATGCCCGCGGCCGGGAGGTCTCACCGGCCAAGGCGACGCACATCAGGACGATCGAGGGCAACACCGGGCGCTCGGGCGCGGTCTCGGACTCGAGGACCGGCGGCGACGGCGTCTACGAGAAGCTGCGCGCGCGGCGGCTGGTGAAGGACTTCATCCACGTGAAGCGCTAGTACTCGAGGTCCGTGTCGATCGCGTCCTGGACCTCGGCGAGCGTGGGCTGCGTGCCGAATCCGGTCAGGCACCAGGTCGCGCCGGCCGCGATCCACGCTGCCGGATCGGTGCCGGGCGGGTTGGTCACGACGACGTCGAAGCTCCCGGTGCGATCGGCCTCCCGGAGCGTCTGGACCTCTGCGATCTGCTCGGCCAGCTCCTCCGGCCCGGGCAGCTCGATCGGGAAGATCCCGTCGTAGCGCGCCGCGCGGCGCAGCGGGCGCCGGTGCGGCCAGCGCACCGCGACCCAGACCGGGATGTGCGACCGCTGGTATGGCCCCGGCTCGAACCCGCCGTCCCAGTAGCCCAGCAGGCGGTCGAGCCCGTCGTCGAGCAGCTTGGCGCGGGCGCGCGGGTCGCCCTCCTCGCCGAAGCGATCCGGGTCGAACTCCCCGGTGATCTCGCTGCCGAGGCCGACGCCGAGCACGAGCCGCCCCTGGCTGAGCCGGTCGAGCGTGACCGTCTCCCGCGCCAGCTGGTGAGGTCGCCGGCGCGGGAGCGGCGTCACCAGCGGGCCGATGACGACGCGCCGCGTGGCCATCGCGACCGCAGCCAGCGTGACCCACGGGTCGGCGAGGGCGCGGACCGGCTCGGCGTACGCGACGTGGTCCCAGACGAAGAACCCGTCCCAGCCACGGTCCTCGGCGCGGGCGGCGAGCTCCGCCACCAGGGCCGGCTCGGACAGCTCCCCGAACGGGGCGATGAAGATGGCGCGGCGCGCGGTCACCGCTGCAGCCTACGATCGCGCGACTCTCGGTGACCTCTGACCCGGCTCACAGGGTCCTCCCAGCCGCGGGACCGATGGTGCGTCTCACACACCGGGCGAGACGCCCGCCATCGATCGAAGGAGCACCCCCATGTCCCGCAGGAAGCAGACGGTCGTCGCCGCCATCTCCGCCGCGATCCTCGCGAGCAGCGGCCTCGGCGCCGCCCAGGCCGCCACCACCTCGGGCGACAGCGCTCGCTCAGGCAGCCAGCGCCCGGCCCGGGGCCCAGAGCGCGGGCCCGGCAGCGCCGAGATCTCCAGCGTCGCGTCGAAGCTCGGCGTCACCAGCGCGCAGCTGAAGGCCGCCCTGGACGCCGCGCGCCCCGCGAAGCCGGACGGATCCGCACGCCGGGACCGCGGCGCCGACCACGCGGCCGCCCTGGCCACCGCGCTCGGGGCCGACCTGGCCAAGGTCCAGGCGCTCCTCGAGGCCAACCGCCCGGAGCGCCCGGCCTCGCCGTCCGCCGGCGGTCAGAAGCCGCCGGCGCCCGACCGGACGGCGCTCGTCAAGGCGCTGGCCGACGGCCTCGGCCTCGAGCAGAGCGCCGTCCAGACCGCGCTCGACAAGGTCGAGGCGGCCCATCGCGCCGAGCACGACAAGCGCGACGCCGCGATGTACGCGGCGGTGGCGGAGAAGCTGGAGAAGAGTGCCGCGGACGTGAAGGCCGCGTTCGAGGCCGTCCGTCTGGCGCATCCGTCAAGGCGCTGACCATCCCGCCCGAGGGGCCGGCGCCGACGCGCGCCGGCCTCCCGGGTCGCGCCAATCAGTCGGGGGCGCTGTCGGCCGCGCCGGCCTGGGCGAACGCCAGCCGGGCGAGCGTGAGCGCGGCGAGCAGCAGCCCGAAGTCGCGGAACGCGACGTCGCCGTAGCCGCCGACGAGCAGGAGGTTGACGATGATGCCGGCGAGCCAGCCGCCGACGAGCAGACCTCCGAAGCGGGGCATCACCGCGACCACGAGGCCGGCGGCGATCTCGACGACGCCGACGACGTGCATCGCGTTCGCGGCGCTGCCGGGGATGATGTCGTTGAACTCGACGGCGAGGTAGCGGTCCAGTCGTCGGTGAGCAGTGGGCGAACTTGTCGAGCCCATCAGGATCGGGAAGACCGTCAGCCCGATCCGCAGCATCAGGAACGCCTGCACCGCGGGATCGCTGGAATGACCGTGCTCCGCGCGCCCGACGTCGTCGACGTCATCGCCTGGCGGCGCGGCCTCCTCGAGCAGACCGGCTTCGCGACGGACCTCGCACGCCGGCTCGCGCACGATCCGCGGGTCGATCTGCACGGCCTGCTCACGCTCGTCGACCGCGGCTGCGCGCCGGCACTGGCCGCACGCATCCTCGCCCCGCTCGACGACTGCGAATAGCTCGGCCGGGTTGAACGGCGATCACTTAGCCTCGATCCACCGAGGCGGTGCGCGTAGCGGTGCGCGCGCCGCTTGGTCGGCGATGCCGACGCGGCTCGGCTCGTGATCGTGGTCGTGCGCGGCGCCGGTGGTGCGTGAAGGCGTTCGCGGAGACTTTCTCGGGCCGTTTGCGGGCAGCGGTGAGCACCGCTGCGCGGTGGTGGTGCGTCGGTCGTCGTCGGAGGCGGTTGTGGCCCGGTCAGGCGGCGGGCGCGAGCGCTCGGATGCGGGCGAGCGCCTCGGCGAAGGCGTCCTGCCAGGGCCAGCGGGCCGGCAGGTGCAGCGTCCAGCGTCTGGCGGTGCGGGTCAGTCGGCCGGGCAGCGCGAGCAGCCGCCGCCTGAACGTGCGGGCGGCGCGGACGGTCTGGCCGGGCAGGCCGAGCACGCTGGTCCAGCGCAGCAGGTTGTGCGCCAGGCAGGCGATGACCGTCCAGGCGGCGTTCGCGAAGAACTTCCCGGACGGAAAGTGCGCGAGCGCCTGGTCTTTGAGGTCGCGGATCGCGAGCTCGACGACGGCGTGCTGGCGGTGCTCGGCCTCGACCGTCGCCAGCGCGTCGGTGCGGTTGGTGATGAAGGGATAAAGCTCCCAGGACGGCAGCAGCTCGCCCTGGCGGTCCAGCGTGCGGACGCGCCGGACGACCAGCCGCCGGCCGCCAAGCTCGGTCTCGGCGATCTGGGCGATCGAGGTCGGCGGGTAGTCGGCGAGCGTCGTCCAGGCGTGCTCATCGATCGCGTCGATCGCCGCGCGAACGGCAGGCTGAAGGCGGACGCCGATCGAGAAGTCCCAGCCCGCGCGCTCCAACCGCGCGAACGTCTTGTTCGACCAGAACCCCGAGTCGGCCCGCAGCAGCTTCCGGCCGGTGGCGCCGGCGCGCTCGACGCGCGCGATGAGCTCATCGCAGAAGCGCAGCATCCCGCGCGAGGTGTTCGCCGACCCCTTCCGCAGCCGGACATGCAGGACCTCGCCGGTGCCGGCGCGGGTGGCGATCAGCGGGTGGTAGCCACGGACGCGCGTGTAGCCGAAGGCGGCGCCCTGCTTCTTGGGGCCGAACACCTCGCCGACGAACGAGTCGACATCGATCACCATGCGCTCGTCGCCGGGGCCGACCCCAGCCTGCCAGGCACGGGCGAGCGCGTCGGCCAGCACGCGATCGAGTTGGCGGACATGGCCGAAGGTGAACGACCGCAGGAACGTGCCGAGCGTCGACGGCGCAACGACCTGGTGGCCGAGCACCTGGCCGGTCCGGCCGGCGCGCAGCAGATCGCAGTCGTCGATGCAGTCCGCCCCCAGCGCCATCGCCGAGACGAGCGTCATGACCTTCACGCCCGCGTTCGCAGACCCCGGCCGATCCCCAAGGTCGACGGTCTGATCGACCAGCGCCTCGATCCCCAACCGATCGGCGAGCGTCGCGCAGAGCACGATGCCCGCGTCGGCAACCGCCCGCTCATCATCAAACCCAACCGCGATCCCGTCCAGTCCGACCGGCCCGTCAGCATGCACCATGAAGATGACCTCCTGCGCGGGCCCCGACTGCGCACACAGTCGGTGAAAAGCCCTGCTCAGGAGGTCATTCTTCGTCTACGACCGGACAGAACCCACGACCACAGCGGTGGATCGAGGCTTAGCCGGCACAACCCGACAATCGAGACGGATCTCGCGACGGATGCCGGATTGTGCCGCCAGGAGCGGCACGATCCGACGATCGACGCGCAACGCTACGCCGAGTGTCGGGTTGAGCCGCCTGCCCGCGCCCTCGGCGGGCGCGACCCACCACCTCCTTCATCCGCGGAAGTTCGTCCACCAGCACCCGAGCGGCGCGCGGGACGAACATCATCGGTGTCAGCGTCGGCGCGCGAGCGGTTCTTACCGCCTCACGGCGCGGCGCCGTAGCCGATCGTGATCTCGCGCCCGTTGACCTTGACGACGAACTGGCCGAGGTCGGCGAGGTCGAGCAGCTCCTCCAGGTTCACCCCGAGCCGCTTGGACCAGCGTTTGGCGTAGAGCCGCGCCTGCCCCGGCGGCAGCGATTGCAGGACGTACTTGAGCGGCTTGTGTGCGTACTTGGCGGGGACGTCGAAGGCGTTGAAGCTCGCCCCGTGGAAGCCGAAGGTCGGCAGCTCCTCGGACAGCCGCTGGTAGATCCGCTGCTCGACCTTGCCGCGGATGCCCGCCGGCAGCGGGCGTCCGGTGACGGCATCGACGATGCCGCGCAGGTCGGTGTCCGAGACGATCGGGCCGGCCTTGCCGACGGGCCGGCCGTTGATCCTGAGGCTCTTGTTGCGGATCAGGGTCGTGCGGCCGTGGCGCTCGGTCGTGATCTTCATGTCGTAGATCTTCTTGGCGCCGCCGGGGAGCGGGACCTCGAAGCGGTGGCCGTCCTTGGCCAGTGCCTTGCGCAGCTCCATCTTGCCGCTCTCCCAGGCCTTGAGCTCCGCCACGCGCGTCGCGTGGCGGGCGCGGATCTCCTGCTGGACGGGCTTGCTCAGCAGGCCCAGGTACCACGGGAGCTTGGCATCGACGAGGCCGACCTCGCCGAGGTAGGCGCGCGAGGCGCCCAGGTGGAGGTCGATCTCGTTGATGTTCTTGATGGGCACGATCTCGGGCTTCCCCAGGCCGGGCTTGCGCACCGGGTTGCGATCGCGCAGCTCGATCCCGATCGTGATGTCGACGCCGTCGACGAGGCGGGCGCGCTCACTCTCCTCGCGCGCGATCCGCTGGATGATCGAGATGTCCTCCGCGGTGTGCCCGCGCGCGGTGATCTCGGCGGGGGTGGCGGGGTGGTCGGGCACGCGCCGCAGATCGGCGAGCTCGTCGATCTCGGCCAGCGTGTGCTCGGTGCGCACCGCCTGCGTCATCCGCCTCGCGCCGACGAGGAGCCCGAGGCCCTTCTCGCCGAGCACCTGGATGCCGACCTCGACCGCCGCGGTGCTGCTCATCTCGGTCCAGCCGTAGCTGAAGGCATAGGCCGCCTTGGCCGCCTCCTCAGGGTCCGACACGGCGTCGCTGTCGATCTTCTTGAACTGCTTCTCCATCCGGTTGACGGTCTTCGTGCCCGCGTCGACGCTGTCACCCAGGCCCTCCAGGCCGTCCGCGATCGTCTGGTCGCGCCATGTCGACACGTCCTGCATGGCGGTCTGGCGCGCCGCCGGATCGGTGGCGGCGCGGCCGATCTGCATGAGGAAGACGTTCGCGTCCTCACCCTTGCCCTTGAGCCCGAGGTAGCTGTCGCGCGCGACGTTCGCCAGCTCCAGGCCCATGTCGACCTGCTCGGGAAGCGCATGCTCGTCCCACAGCTGGTCCTTCCAGAAGTTGAACGCGTGGACCTCGGCCTCCCCGATCTTGTAGAGGCCGTCGCCGCCGGTCTTGAGCGTCGCGGCCAGGACCTTGCGGGTGGCGTCGTACTGGCCCTTGAGGAGCGCCTTGACGATGTCGCGGTGGCCCCTGGGCGGCTTGGTCGCCGGGTTGGAGTTCAGCGGCGAGAAGCCCAGGGCGTCGGCCGGCAGGTCCAGCGACGCGGCCAGGGCGGACTCCGTGGCCGACGGGGTGCGGCGGGTCATCCAGCGCGGCAGCTTGCTGTTGAGCAGCTTGCGCAGCTTCTCCTCGCCTGGCTTGTACTCGCGGCTCAGCCTGTCCTCGATCTGCACCCACGCCCCGGACGTGAGCGCGGCCAGCAGCGGGTCCGACACCGGGCGCGGCGCGAACTCGAGCTCGAGGAAGCTGCGGCCGTATACGAGGTAGCCCTCCGGGGTGGTGGTCTGCGCCACCGCCGTGAGCGGGAAGAAGCCGGCGCGGGTGGCCTCGAACCGGTAGGCGCTGTCGGTGCTCTGGCCGGTGCCCAGCGCGCCGGGTGGCGCGGGCGCCGGCCCGGCGATGAGATCGGCGGCCCCGCGCCGCTCGGCCGGCACGGCCGGCGCGCCGCTGACGAGGCCGCTGGGGTCGCGATAGGTGATCGGAGTGAGCTGGCCGGGGCCCGAGTTGCTCACTCGGAGGCGCAGGTCGAAGAGGTCGCCGATCGAGTCGACGGCATCGAGCTCGACGTTCAGCGGCACCACCGGACGCAGCAGGAAGGCGCGGTTCTCTCCGTCCTTGAGCGCACCGCCGACGATCCAGCCCTGGTCGTTGACGTCATGCGCCTCGAGCAGCAGCCACCCGCTGTTCGGCGCGATCAGGGTGTTGAGGTCGGTGATGACGCCGTCGCGCCAGCGCACCGCGCGGCTGCCGGTCGGGGTCTCGTCGACCTTGGAGACCCCGACGATGTCGTTGCGGTCGGAGATCGCGTACGCCGTCGTGCCGAACCCGAGCGTGTCAAGTCGGCGCACGCCGGCCTCCTGCGTCCACGAGAAGGCCCGGAAGCGCTCGCCGCCGGGGCGCGTCGCGCCGTCGCCGACGACGACGCCGGCGTCGTTGATGTCGCGTGCCAGCGCGGAGTCGCCCGTCTGGCCCTGCCCGTCGGTGAGCTGCGGGATGAGCACCTTGTGGGTGTCCGAGAACCACACCGCCGCCTGGGGCCGGTCCTGCCCGACCATCACGCCGGACGCGTTGCGCGCCTCCAGCAGCCCGACGTTGTCGGTCAGGCGGACGCCGGCGTTGTCGAGGCGCCAGTACGCCGGCGCGTGGTCGGAGCCCGCGCCGCGGTTGATCGTCGAGGCGCCCACCGCGACGCCGTCGTCGCCGATCCCGTGCGCGTAGCTGCCGTCACAGTCCTCGTCGGCGTCGGGAGCGCACGCCGAGTCTGGCGCCGGCAGCAGCGGGGTGACGTCGCCGAACACGTCCCAGCGCCCACCGGTCCCGAAGAACTCATCCTCGGGCCGGTCGTACACACCGGCTGCGACACCGCTCGCATTGACGTCGAGCGCCACGCCGTTCCTGCCCGCCAGGCCTCGCAGACCGGCCTCCGGCGTCCAGCGATAGGCGCTGTACGGCGACCCGGTGTTCATCTCGCCGACCACGACGCCGAAGTCGTTCACCCCCCACGCATCGCGCGTCGGCTGGCCGGGGGCGCTGAGGTCGGTGATCGTGTACTCGACCGCGGCTTCGGCGGACGGCGCGAACGCCAGCCCGATCACAGCGGCGATGAGCCAGACCGGCCTCACCAGGCGACACTAGTCCTCCACGCCCGGGCGCGCTACCGGCGGGTCGCGGTGAAGCAGAACTGGATGCAGGCGAAGAAGAACTCGCCGCGCTCCGCCAGCTCCCGCTGCTCGGCTTCCCAGGCAGCCACCTCCTCCGGAGAGATGCCGTCCCGCCCGGCGACGAACTCCGCGATGAAGGGGACCAGCGACCCGCCATAGGTCTCCGGGTCGAGCTCGGTGGTCGCGAAGACGTGGCCTTCGACCCCGACGTCGTCGAACCCCGCCGCGCGGAGCTGCGCCGTGAGGGTCCTGGGCAACGCCGGATGCGCGAGGTGCCCATCCCAGGCACGCAGGATGCGCTCCGTCCGGCCCGGATCGGTCGTGTGCAGCGACACCGTCGTCCAGTCCACGTCCCATACCACCAGCCGCCCGCCAGGCCGCAGGACGCGGTGCAGCTCGGCGAGCGCGGCTGGCACGTCAGCGATGTACTCGAGCACCTGGACGGAGAGCACGGCGTCGAAGCGCGCGTCCTCGACCGGTAGCGAGGTGGCGTCCGCCTCATGGAACGCGACGTTGTCGTGCCCTTCGACGCGCTTGGCGGCGGCCGCGAGCATCGGCCGGCTGCCGTCGATGCCGACCACCGAGCCGCCTGATCCCACCTGCTCGAGCAGCTCGGCGACGTAGAACCCCGGCCCGCAGCCCACGTCCATGACGCGGTCGCCCGCGGCGACGCGCAGGGCGTCGCGGACCAGCTGCCGGCGGCGCACGTGGTCGCGCCGGCCATAGATGACCTCGAGCCGGCGCGCGGTGCTGTCGTCGAACTCCAGCTGGCGACTCACGAAGCCTTGACGGACGCGACGAAGCCGCGGACGTCGGCCGCGGGCTCCGAGTAGGCGTCGCCCAGGCTCTCCTCCATCGCGGTCATGTACTCCTCGGCCCAGCCCGGGAACTCGTAGTCGATCGCGCGCAGGAACTCGAGCGTCGCGGCGAGGCGGATGTCGGCGATCGACGGCTCGTCGCCGCCGATGAACCGCTTGCCCTCCAGGAAGAACGCCCGGTAGACGTCGAGCGGCTCGGCGATCGCGGCCTCGGCGTCCTTCTGCGCCTGCGCCTTGAGCTCGTCGTCGGCGTCGGAGGTGGCCACCTCGCCCGGGTACTGCGGGAAGCCGAGGGTCGGGTAGGTCGCGCGGGCGACGAGCGGATAGACCGTGCCGATCAAATAGAACATCGCGCTGTCGATCATCGCCCGCTCGCCCGGCTCCGTCGGGTAGAAGCGGTCGAGCCCGTGCTTGTTGCACAGGTACTGCATGATCGCGCAGCTCTCCCACAGCGCGCGCCTCGGCAGCCCGTCCTCCTCGAGCATCGGCGTCAGGTGCGCCGGGTCCTTCGCCAGGAACTCCGGCTCCCGCGTCTTCCCCCAGACGTCGAGCTCCTCGTAGTCGAGCCCGGCGGCTCGTACGAAGATCCGCGCCGCCAGGTTGTTGACGCTCGGGGTGAGGATGTTGAGTGTGTTCTCGGCCATGTGGTGGATCCTCCTCGTTACGCGGTCTGCTTGTGGTACGGGTCCGCCGGCGACCGGTCGTCCGACAGCGAGTCCTGCGATCGCCGCACGAGCTCCTCGATCGCGTCCGCGAGGTGCTCCTGCGCGATGTTGTAGTCGCCGCGCTCGACGCGGATCCGGTGCGCCTGGAGCAGGACGTCGGCGTGCGTCGACCCTGCCGGCGGCTCGAAGCGGTACGACGCGAGCTCGATCAGCAGCCCGAGCGGGTCCTTGAAGTAGATCGAGTCCATGAAGCCGCGGTCCTTGACGCCGCTGTGGCTGATCGCGCGCTCGTCGAGTCGCTCCACCGCCTGCTGGAACGTGGCCGCCGAGACCGCGAACGCGAGGTGATGCACGCAGCCGGGATCGGTGGGCGTGCGGTCGGGGTCGGCGACCCGATCCTCGTTGGTGAAGATGGTGATGAGCCGGCCGTCGCCTGGATCGAAGTAGAGGTGGCTCTCGGACGCGTTGTCCAGGTTGGGCTGCTCGAAGACGAACGGCATGCCGAGCACGCCCTCCCAGAAGTCGATCGACGTCCGCCGGTCGGCCCCGACGATCGTGATGTGGTGGACACCCTGGCTCTGCAGCTTTCGCATTCGCCCCCTCGGTCTCAATGCTCGACGAGTTTCGACTTGTACTGGCTCCGTTGCAAGGTCCCCCAGGGAACGAGCTCGACGCGCGTCTGGACGACGAGCGTGGCGCGCAGCCGCTCGCGGATCGCCTCCGCCAGCTCGGGGTCGGCGGGTGCGTCCCGGCTGAGCTCGACGCTGACCGGAACCGGCGGCTCCTGCTTGACACCCGGGGCCGTCGGCTTGACAAGGATCCGGCCGCTCACCCGGGGCGCGAATCCGTTCACGACCTCGCGGATCGCCGCGGGGAAGAGGTTCACGCCACGGACGATGAGCATGTCGTCGGTGCGCCCGATGCAGCGCACCCGCGGACCCGTGCGGCCGCACGGGCACGTGCTCGTCCGGACGAGCACGTGGTCACGCGTGCGGAATCGCAGCAGCGGGGCCGCGCGGTGGCGCAGGTGGGTCAGCACGAGCTCGCCCGCGGCGCCGTCCGTCATGCCGAGGGCGACGCCGGTCTCGGGGTCGATCATCTCGGCGTGGACGAAGCCGCGCGCGCCGAGGTGCATCCCGTCCTGCGCCTCGCACTCGCCCCAGAGCGAGACGCCGATGTCCCCGACGCCCATCTCCTCGGTCACCTTGGCGCCCCAGCCGGCCTCGAGCCTCGCGCGAAAGGCGGGCTCGCCGCCGCCGGGCTCCCCGGCCACGAGGACGCGCTGGACGCTCGATGCACGGAGATCGACACCGCGGTCGGCCGCCCAGTCGACGAGGTGAGCGGCGTAGGACGGCGTGAACACCGCGGCCTCGGGTCTGAGCAGCTGGATCGCCCGCACCAGGTGCTCGGTGTTCCCGGTGCCGACCGGGACGTGGCAGAGGCCGATCCGCTCGAACGCGGCGAGCGCCGCACCGGCCGCGAACGGCCCGGCGTTGTAGGTCGAGACGATCCGCTGGCCGGCGGCGATGCCGGACGCCGCGTAGCTGCGCGCCGAGCCGGTCACCCAGTTCTCGAGGTCGCCCGCGGTCAGCGGGATGTAGCTGGGCGTGCCGGTGGTGCCGCTCGTGGAGTAGATCCGGACGATCTCGGAGGGCGTGGCGCAGAGGTGCGACCCGATCGGGTTCTCGGGCGTGGCCATCGCCCTGAGCTCGGACTTCTCGGTGAGGGGGAGCCGGCCGATGTCCGCCAGCCCGCCCGCCTCGCTCGCGGACCCGACGCCCGCGGCCGCGAGCTTCCCGCGGTACAGCGGCGAGCGCTCGAAAAGATATGCGAGCTGAACGCGATAGCTGACGTCATCGAGGACGAGTTGCTCGTCCCACGGGAGCGTCTCGACCTCCGGAGCGGGGCTCACTCCGCGTGCCCGGCCGGCGGCTCGTAGCCGATGGCTTCCTCCGCCGCGGCGGCCATGCGGAAGCCGATCGGTTGCCCGCGCTCCTCGGCGAGGTGGGCGAGCAGGCCGGCGGTGCGCGCGAGGATCGGGACCGCCTTGACGGCGGCGGCCGGGAACCCCAGGTCCAGCATCACCGCCGCGATCGGCATGGAGACGTTCATCGTCAGCGGCCGGCCCCAGGCCTCGGCCGCGGCGTCGCGGAAGCACCGCGCCAGCAGCACATGCGGCCCGCTCACCCCGCGGTCGTCGGCGAGCTCGAGGATCCGCTCGGCCCGCGGATCGAGCGGCCGGTGGACCGGATGGCCGAACCCCGGCAGCCTGTCTCCGGAGGCGCGGATCGCACGGGCGGCGGCGGTCGCGACGTCGGGCGGGGCGTCCCGGGCGGCCACCCGCTCCTGCGCCGCCTCGAGCAGCCGGGCGCACTGCTCGGCTGTGCCGAGCAGCACCGGCCCGCAGCCGAGGATGCCGGCCGCGACCGCCCCCTGCAGCGATCCGGGGTCTGCGGCGAGCGTCATCCGGGCGGCGACGTTGGTGGGCATCATCCCATGCTCGGCGATCGCGACGAGCAGCAGGTCGAGGAAGAAGCGCTGCTCTGCGGTCGGCTCGCGGCCCGTCAGCAGCAGATGGAAGTAGTCCGTGAAGCTCAGCGAGCCCATCAGCTCGCCTGTGAGGTCGCGCCCGCGAACCTCGACCCGATCGGGATAGGCCTGGCTGATGTGGCTGACCGGGGTGCCGGCCTCACCGATCGCCATCACCCGACGCTACGCGCTCGGACGGCCGAGCGTCAAGACGCTGCAGGCGCCGCGGACGTCCGGTACGTTGCTCCGGATGAGGGCCCATCGGTGAAGCGAGTCATCGCGCTCACGTTCTTCCTGCTGGTCGCGCCGTGCGCCCCGGCGGGTGCCGTCGTGCTCCGGGACCTCGACTTCCAGACGCCCGGTCTGCTCAAGCCGGACGGCCACCCGTACCAGTGGCAGAACTACGTCCCTGAGAACAAGGACAAGACGGGGACGAGCGGCATCACCCTCGGTTCGCCCGGCGTGCTCCCGTACCCGTACACGCAGGCGGCGCGCTTCCAGCCGGCGCTCGAGACCGGGCGGCCGCGCTCGATGGCCAAGCTCGCCAAGCACTCCACGGCCGACCCCGGCGTCGAGCTCTCGGGCCCCCTCGACGCGGCTGAGGGCCTGGATCGCTACTACCTCTGGTACACGTACTTCCCCGCGGACTTCGACATCCCGCCGGAGGCGCCCAAGAACGCGGCGACGGTGATCCACGCGTGGCACAACGACGCGCCCTCGGGGGAGTGCAACCCGAACAGTCAGATGCACGTCAAGCGCCTCGCGCCCGGCGACGACGGCCTCCGGATCCTGCTCCGGGTCCAGGGCGGGCGCTACTCGACCACGCCGCCGAAGACCTGGACGGCCGAGGGCGGCACCGAGCAGGCGTGCTTCACCGAGACCCACAAGGAGATCGACCTCGGCCCGGCGGTCCGGGGGCGCTGGATCCTCTTCCGGGTGCACGTGCGCTGGAGCTCGAACCCGGCGAAGGGCGTCACCGAGATCTCCCGGGACGACGAGCTCTTCACGATCCCCGGCGCGAACCTCTACCGCACCGAGGGGGGTGTGATCGAGCAGGGCTTCATGGAGCACGGGATCTATGTGCCGGTCGAGCCCAATGCCAGCGGTCGCGCGCGATCGGTCTGGAGCGTCGGCATGAGGGTCGCGACGGCTCCGGAGGACATCGTCCCGCTCGTGGCTCCGCCGGAGGACGTCGTGGAGCCCGCGGACGACCTGTGCCGGTCGCTCTCGGCGAGGGTGCGGCGCATCAGGATCGGCGGCGGGAGGCTCGTCATCAGGATCGGCACCCGCTCCACGGCCGATGAGCCGGCGGTGGTCCGTCTCATCGGCCCGCGCGTCAAGCTGCGCCGGGCGAGGATCTCAGTCGCCGTCACGAGCGTCCGGTTCGTGCGCCGGCGGGCGGCGATCCCGCCGGAGACGTTCGAGCGACCGGGGATCCATCGCGTCCGCGTTCGCGTCACGCCGCGCCGCGGCCGCTCGCGCTCGGTCCTGATCCGGGTCCGCGCGCGGCGCTGCGCCTGAGCGCCCGGAATCGGCGGGGAGGTTGATCGGACGCCGCGAGTCCGGTTGACTCAGGCCAGCGCGACTCCGACCAGGGAGGACCAGCGGTGGCGTACGACCCCAACGGCGACGGCAGGCTGACCAGGGAGTTCGTCGAGCAGTGGCGCACTAACGCGTACGGGTGCTTCTCCTCCGGCCACAAGTTCTGCCGCGAGGTGTGCCCGGTCATGCAGGTCACCCGCAACGAGAACCACACGCCGACGGCGTTCCACGCCAGCATCGTGGCGATGGAGAAGGGCCTCGTCGGCGTCGAGGACGTGGCCGACGACTTCGTCCACTGCACGCAGTGCGGAGCGTGCGAGCTGCGCTGCCCGAACACGCTGATGGCCGGCGACTTCTACCGGCATCGGACGCGCACGGTCGACGTCGTGAAGGCGATGCGCGCGCTGATGGTCGCCACCGGCAACGAGCGCGAGGGCTGGCGGCTGTGGAACGAGCGGCTGGCCGAGGGCCACAACGAGCCCGTGCTGGGCGACGTGGTGGTCTCCCAGGAGCACGTCGCGGACTGGGCCGAGGGCCTTGACATCCCGGTCGGCGGCGAGGCGATCCTGTTCGTCGACTGCGAGGCCGCGTTCTACCGGACCTCCTACACCCGCGCGTTCGCGCTGCTGCTGCAGACCGCCGGCGTCGAGTTCGGCCTGATGCGCGAGCAGTGGTGCTGCGGCGGCCCGGCGGCGGAGATGGGCTACCTCGACCTCGCGCGCAAGCACGCCGAGCACAACGTCGCCGACTGGCGCGCGGTCGGCGCGAAGCGGATCATCGCGCCCGACCCCCACGACTACATCGCCTTCACGGAGGACTACCCGCGGTACTTCGGGGACGCCTACGAGTTCGAGATCGTCCTCGGGGTGGAGCTGGTCAACGACCTCGTCAAGGAGGGCAGGATCCGGCTGACGCAGCCCGTCGAGCGGACCGTGACCTACCACGACCCGTGCCGGCTCAACAAGCGCAAGGGCGTCCACGCGGCCCCGCGCGAGCTGCTGCGCGCGGTGCCGGGGATCGAGTTCCGCGACGTCGACCACGTCACGCAGTGGTCGTACTGCTCCGGCGGCGGTGGCGGCCTGCCGATCGAGAAGCCCGAGATCACCGAGGAGATCAGCCGCCGCCGCGTCGCGCGGGCCCAGGAACTCGCGGTCGACACGCTGGTCAGCGCGTGCCCGTGGTCCGAGCGCCCGCTGTCGGCGGCCGGCGCCGCCGCCGAGCAGCCGCTCGAGGTCCTGGACCTGTTCGAGCTCGTCGCGCAGTCGGCGGGGCTCGAGGTCGGCGGCCACACCCACGGGCCGGCGCGGGAGACGCAGCCATGAGCGTCGCGTTCAAGAGCGCGGTCGACGACCACGTCATCGAGGAGCTGCGGGCGATCGTCGGGGACGACGACCGCGTCCTGCCCAACCTCAGCTCGCGCGTGAACCGCACCCGCGTACCGGCGCCGTTCCCGGTGCACCGCTGGGCCGACCACATGCCCGACGTCGCCGTCCTCCCGCGCACCGCGCAGGAAGTCTCGGAGATCGTCAAGCTCGCCAACCGGCTCCGCATCCCCGTCGTGCCCCGGGCGGGCGGCACCGGGCTCTCGGACGGCGCCGTCCCGCTGCGCGGCGGGATCTGCGTCGACGTCAAGCTGATGAACCTGATCCACGAGATCGACCTCGTGGACCGGACCGTGACGGTCGGGCCGGGCATCAACATGCTCAAGCTCAACGAGGTGCTCAAGCGCCACGGCGTCTTCTATCCCGACGACCCGGCGTCCTACCCGTGCTCGCTGGTCGGCGGGCGGATCGGCACCGGCGGCTGGTCGCTGCTCGGCGCGCGCTTCGGCCACACGCGCGACAACGTCATCTCGATGGAGGTCGTGCTCCCGACCGGCGAGATCGCCGAGATCGGCGACGGCGGCGGGCGCAAGCTGCGCAAGTCCTCGACGGCGCTCAACCTCAAGCAGCTGTTCACCGGCCATCAGGGCACGCTGGGGATCTGCACCGAGGCGACGCTCGAGCTCGCGCCGCGGCCCGAGACCGAGTTCGCCGCCTTCTTCGCCTTCGACGACTACATGAAGGCGTGGGAGACCACCGGCCTGGTGGCCACCTCGGGCCTGGCGACGCTCGCCGGCGTGGTGCTGTTCGACGAGTGGAAGATCGCCTACCTGCGGCGCGACGACGAGGCGTACATCGAGCAGCCGCCGTGGGTCAAGGCGGTCGTCGCGGTCGCGCTGTACGGCCGGCGCGTCGAGGTCGAGCCGGCCTCGAAGGTGATCATGCAGCTCGGCCGCGCCGCCGGCGGGAAGTACCTCGGCGACGAGATCTCCGCGGGCGACTGGGCCTCGCGCCACGACCGCTACGCGATCCCGCTGCACGGCCGCTCGGTCGCGGGCCAGGCCGTCCCGATGTCCTGGCACTGCGAGGACGCCGCGCTCAACTACTCCGTCCTGCCGCGGGTCCGCGAGGAGTGGCACGCGATCGTCGCGCGCTACCGCGAGCGCCACGAGATCTTCGACGACTGGGGGATGTTCGCCTACACCAACGGGCCGTACAAGCCGTGGGCGGACTACCTGGTGGAGATCGACGTCGGGATCTGGGAGCAGCGCCTCGACGACGAGAACTGGGCGGCCTGGGTCGACTGCAAGCGCGAGATCTCCGAGGTGACGCTCGCGCACGGCGGCTCGATCACCGCGTGCCACGGCGCGACGCGGGCGGGCGACGCCGAGTTGGTCCCGACCGAGATGGGCAGCGCCTGGCCGGTCGTGAAGGCGATCAAGCGGGCGCTGGACCCGAACAACGTCATGAACCCGGGTAAGCAGTCCTTCGACGAGGCCTACGAGGATCCCGCATGAGCGTCTTCCGGCTGGGCGATCAGCAGCCGCCGGAGGCCCGGCGCATCAAGGACGACGTCGTCATGCGCTTCGACCACGTCTATGAGGTCGACCCGTCGCTGATGGAGCTGACCGGGCAGCAGGACCTGCCCGCGTGGGACACGCGGCGGATCGTGGCGAGCCGCTGGGACCACCTGGCCTGGATGCACGACCACTTCGCCGACGAGGTGCTGCTCGCCGGCGAGGACTCAGAAACGATGTAGGGAGGAGGAGCGATGGAGAACGGGATGCGCTGGAGCTTCTGCATGCTGCCCGACTATCCGCTCGGCGAGTCGATCGACACGATCAAGACCGCCGACGAGCTGGGCTTCTACGCGGCGTACTCGGTCGACGAGACCTGGCACAAGGACCTGTGGGTGCTGTTCGCGGCCGCCGCGGACAAGACCGAGCGCATCCGCTTCGGCCCGAACGTCACGCACGTGTTCCTGCGCGAGCCGACGCTGATCTGCCAGCAGATCGCGACGCTCGACGAGCTGACCGGCGGGCGGACCGAGCTCATCGTGTCGACGGGCAACTTCGGCCTGCTGTCGCAGTACGGGATCGACTGGGCGAGCCAGAAGCCGCTGTCGCGCCTCAAGGAGGCGATCCACGTGATGCGGACGTTCCTCGCCGAGGGCGCCATCACGTTCGAAGGCGACTTCTTCAAGTACAACGGGCTGTACACGTTCGCGCGCCCCGTTCAGGAGCACATCCCGATCAAGATGGGCGCGATGAAGGGCCCGCGTTCTTTCCAGGCGGCGGGCGAGCTGACCGAGGGCGTGCACCACGCGCTGTCCTACTCGCGCGAGGCCTACGACTACATGGCGGAGAACGTCCGCATCGGCGCCGAGAAGGCCGGGCGCGACTGGGAGGAGCTCGACCTCGGCGCCTGGGTCGTGACGGTCGTCTCCGAGGACTCCGCGGCCGCCAAGCGGGCCGCGCGCATCCTCGTCGCGTTCTACATCTCCTCGATGCCGCCCGAGCAGCTGGCCCGCCACGGCATCGACGCCGCCGAGCTGCAGCCGGTGGTCGATGCCCTGGGCGCCGGCGATATCCCCAAGGCGGTCGAGCTGTTCAAGCCCGAGTACTCGGAGAAGCTCTCGATCGCCGGCACGCCCGAGGAGGTCGTGGAGAAGATCAGGGCCGACATCCAGCCGGCCGGCGTCAACCACGTGATCCTGGCGCTCGCCGACCCCGCGATCGTGAAGCTCTTCTCGGGCGAGGAGGTCGCGAACGTCCCGGACATCAGCGGCCAGCTCCGGCTCGTGGCCGACCAGGTGATGCCGGCGTTCCAGACCGCGCTGCACTAGGAGGTCGGCCGACGCGCTACTTCAGGATCCGGTAGCGCAGGTGAGTGGAGTGGCGGGACTCGATCACCTCGGCACGCTCCAGCTGGATCGGACTGCCGAGGTGCTCGAACAGCCGCGTACCGCTGGTGAGGATCACTGGTGCGACGTGCGGCAACAGCTCGTCGACGAGCCCGGCCGCAAGCGCTTGCTGGACGATGCTGGCGCCGCCCATGATGTGCACCAGCTTGTCCTCGGCGGCTGCGCTCGCCTGCTCGATGGCCATGGCAGGCCTCTCTCTAGTTGAGAGAGGGGACGCGCGATGGATCAGCGGTCCCATGGCGATCCTTGTGGGTGGCGCGTTCGTCGCGGTCGGCTGCCTCGGCGTGGCGGGCAACTGGCCGTAGGTCACACTCTTGGGGCTGCCTAGAAGCAGCCGGGGGAGCGGACGACGGCTCGGTCGCATCCGCCGGCTGGGTACGGGAAGGGCAACGCCATGAACCGAACACCACGACGGCGGCATCGTTGACCCGCTTCCGGGCATTGGCGGTCGGGGCCGGCGCGATCGGGGTGTGGCCGGCGGGTTGTGTCTTGGCGGACGGCGACGGCAATCCGGCGACCAGCGACGGCTATCGCCTGAGGTCCGGCTCGGTGACGGTGATCGACGATGCGCGTTCCCTGTTATTCGACACGTACGTCAGGCTGAACCGGCCGATTCCCCGCAGCCAGGAAGAGGACGGCACCCCGATCGTGCATGGCGTCATCGCGAGCAAGGGGGCCCACACCCTCAGCAGCGCCAGTCGTGTCGGCAGGAAGTCGCGGCACTGCTACGTCGGTTCGCTGGACGCGGGGCTCGAACGACCGCGGGTGCTGAGGAATCCGAAGCCGGGTCAGCGCGTGGCGATCGAGGTCCGGATCGACGGCCTCGACCAACCGCTGCGTGGCTACACCACGTTGATCGCGAAGGATTCGTCACCGAAACCTGACCGACGTCTTGGATGCTGACCGAGAGCGAGACCGGACGCGAGCAGCCATCACGGGCATGCGATCGTGTCCGGCGGCAGCGGGTGTCGCCCAGCCGAACCGGTTCCCAGTGGTCCCGAACGACCGTCCAGACGCGCCGTCGGAAGGTGCGGGATTCTCCGTGCAGATGATCGCTTGGAGGTAGACCAGGGATCGCTAACAAGCCGCTCGAGCTCGCCGACTGCGGGGCGGAGTCAGG
Organism: uncultured Solirubrobacterales bacterium; assembly: GCA_963828075.1. Lineage (GTDB taxonomy): Bacteria > Actinomycetota > Thermoleophilia > Solirubrobacterales > Solirubrobacteraceae > JACCYI01. Next base: position 179,306 of record CAWHDH010000017.1, read on the forward strand.
GCCGCCGCAATCAGGCGGAAGGAGCGGCCGGTGGCGTCGCTTGGTCGCCCGACCGTGGGTGATGTCCCGGGAACTGCATCATCGAGTGAGGGTCGGCGGCGGGGGCGGGATCGCGCCGCGCGGAGCCGTCGGCGGACGTCAACCACCCCCGTGTCCGCCTCCACCCTCCCTTGGGGGTGGTTCACCCCGAATAGTGGGGTCAACCACCCCCATGAGGGGCGGCGGTGGCGCATGGGGGTGGTTGACGTCGCAGCTGACGCCCTTACCCCCTCTCGGTGACCGCAGTTTGAGACCGCGGGGCCGCCGCAATGAGGCACACCCGGCGTCCTCGCGGCACTGGCGCGAAGCTGCGCGAGAGACTGGTCACAGCGCACCCTGCTGAAGGAAGTACGGGTAGATGTCGACGGTGACCGGGAGCGACGACGAGCTGCTGGCCAGCCTGGAGCCGGGCTCGTTCGCGGTCTTCTATCGCCGCCACGTCGAGGACCTGGTTGCGTTTTCATGCGCCGAACCCGCAACGCCGAGCTTGCCGCCGATCTGACCGCCGAGACGTTCGCGGCCGCGCTGGTTGCGCGTGCGCGCCGGCGGCTGGGCTTGGAGCGGATCGAGCTCACGGACGCTGACATCGAGCGCATCGACGCGCTGGGATCGGACCCGCGGGCAGAGGTGCTGCTGGAGCGACTCAGCCCGGAGCAGCGCGGGGCGATCCGGGCGCACGTGATCGACGAGCGGCCGTAGGGCGAGATCGCGCGCTGGCAGGGCACCTCTGAGGCGGTCGTGCGCAAGCGTGTCAGCCGCGGCCTGGCCACGATTCGCAAGCGAATGGGACCACGCGCATGAGCGATGACTTCTTCGTCCGCCTCGAACGGCAGTTGGAGGCCGCTGAGCTCCGCGAGTTGAAGCGCGCGCCTGCGCTGCGGCGGGTCGTCAGCCCTCGCCGCCTGCTGTCGGTGCCGCTGGCCGCCGCGGCGGCCGTCGGGGTTGTGGTCGTCGTACTCGCGGTCCTGGGCGCGATTGACAGCATTGACGCTGACCGGCGTCCTCAGCCGGTCGGCACTGTGCCGGCGCCGAGGCTGGAGGTCGTCGCCACCGACGTCGAGCGCGGCTTGCGCTTCGGCCTCGACGGACGGGTGCTCACGGTGCAGATGCTTGCCGATATCCCCGACGCCAGCCACGAAACGGTCAGCGGCGCGCAGATCAGCGCGACCTGCGGCACGCCGGGTGATCCGCGGGGCGAGATCACGCTCGCCCGGCGCTGGCGGTCCGACCAGACGCTCATGATCTACCGGTTCCCGCGCGAGGTTTCGAGGTGGTGCCGGCTCGAGGACGAATCCGGCAGCGCCGTCGCGTCCGTGACGTTCCCCGGCGTCGCCGAGAGCGAAGGAGCTGACCACCGAGACCGCCAACAACTGGGCGCGGGTGTTCGCCTCCACCGTTCAGGCCTGCAACGACTACACGAGCCGGTCCGTCTGCGAGCAGGTGGAGGGCAGCACGAAATCGGGCGAGCCGATCACACAGCAGTGGGCAGATGAGCACCGGGGCGCGACGGTCGAGAGCATCGCCATCAGCGGCGACCGAGCGGCCGCCACGCTCTCGAACCTCAGCACCGTCCAGCTGCGACGTACCGCGACGGGCGAGTGGCCGATCGACAAGCTCGGCCCGCTCGGCGCCGTGGGTTCGTCTGAGTAACGCTTGAGACGACACGGCGCAGCGGAGATCCGCACAGCGCGACATACCGGGCTTGCCTCCAGGTAGGGTCGGCGCGGCGATGGCCGACGAGCTCACACTCGCCTTCACCCTCCCGGGCCGGGACTCGGAGGTCTACGCGGCATGGCGCGCGCAGCCGCCGGACTTCATCCGCGACGGCGGCTACGGGCTCAAGGACGAGTCCTACGACACGCTCGTCTACGAGGCCGACGTGATGGGCAAGGGCATGCGCCTGTTGATGTTCGGCATGGCGAACACGCTGTACCGGCTGTCGGTCACGTTCAAGCCCGACCCCGCCGTCGGGACGCGGGTGACGGTCACCGGCCAGGCCAAGGACGAGGTGCGCGAGGCGATCCTGCGCTACGCCGACCAGCACGGCAGCGCGCGGGCGGGGTAGCGCCCGCCCGCGTGCCACCGCTCACATCTCGCGGAGGATCTCGGCCTTCTTGGCGTCGAACTCGTCCGTGGTGATCACGCCGGCGTCGCGCAGCTCGGCGAGCTTCTTGAGCCGCGTCGCCGGGTCCTGGGCCGAGGCCGCTGGGGCTGCCGGGGCCGGCATGCCGCCGGGCATCGTCGACGGCACGGACTGCGCGGCCCGGCCGGCCATCGCCTCGCGCATCGCCGCGTCCGCGGTCCCCGAGTACGTGCTCTGCAGGCCGCCCATGACGGCGGCCAGGTCGCCGCCGGCCGACGCGATCGAGCCCTTCAGCGCGTCCCACTGCACGGCCACGCGGCCGGGGTCCTCGGGCAGGTACTTGACCGGGATCTCCATCCCGACCGACATCGAGGCCTTCTGGCGGGCCGTGGGGTAGACGTAGGTGATCAGGTAGGGCGCGCCGGTCTGCGGGTGGATCTCGAGGTCGATCTGCATCGAGAACTTCTCGGTCGCCGACGGCATCGCGAACGACTTGACGATCGCCTTGGCGGGCGTGCCGCGCTTGTGCACCTCGCCCTCGCCCTTGTCGTCGGAGAGCGCCTTGATGTCCTTGAACGCGCCGCCGACCGAGGGCATCCCGCCGTGGTGGTCGCCGAGGTCCTTGGCGCCGCTGATGGCGCCTTTCATGTCCTTGAACAGCCCCATGGCTCGCCTCCTACCAGCTGTAGAGCGCGGCCATCGCGGGGTTGTCCGGGTCGTACTTGGCGGTACAGGCCATGCCGGGCGCGAGGCCCTCCATCTGCGCCGGCAGCATCCCCTGGCGGATCGTCGTCTGGTACGGGGCCCCGCCGGGCGGGGTGATCGTCACGTCGAACTCGTGCGGCGTCGCGCCGCTGAAGTCCGCGCCGCCGACAGCGCGGATCGCGTCGATCGTGCCGGGCGCCTCGACGCCGCTCGCCGCGAGCTTCTGGTACATCTGGGCCTGCGCGGCCTGCGCGGCCATGTCGCCGCCCATCATCTGGCTGACGTCCATGCCGCCCATGCCGGCCCCGCCGCTCGCGACGCCGGCGTGCTGCATCGCGGCCGCCGCCGCCTGCTCGGCGTCCTTCTTTCTACTGAACAGCCCCATCGTGGGAGGCCTCCTCGAAGTCGTTGACCGTAGGGCGACCCTACGTGAGGTGCAGGGTCCAGGGCAACCGGTGCTCAGAAGGGCTTGACCCGCCGCACCGGACCGGTGAGAGTCGGGCGGATGCTCGGGCGCCGGAAGGACGAGGACGATCCGTTCGCCGCGCTGCGCGGCGAGCCGGCCCGCGCCGGCAGCGCGCCCGCCCCGCGGTCCGCCAAACGGTCGAGACCCGGGCGGACGATCGCGGGCGCGCTCGGCCTCCTGATCGGGCTCGCCTCGCTGGTGGGGTTCGACTGGGCGCTCTACGAGATGGTCCAGACCGGCACGTGCGCGTCCGGCGGGCCGTACGTCTCGGCACGTGAGTGCCCGGAGGGAACCGGTCTGCGCATCGCGGTGCTCACCGCCTCGATTCCCCTCGGGTTGATCGGCTGCGGCCTGCTCTCGGCCTCGCGCTTCGGGAACTGGCGTGCCGCCGTCGGCGTCTGGCTGATCGCGTGGGCGCTGCTGTTCGTCTCCGCCGCCGTCGTCGCGCTCGTCGCCGTCTACGCCTCGGACGATCCGGTGGTCGAGGGCGCGCGGCTCGGGGTGACGATCATGGCCGCCGTGTTCATCCCGATGGGGCTCGTCCCGCTCGGCCTGCTCGCCATCGGCCGCCGCGGTGGCGGCGACGACGGGCTCAGCCGCTCCGCGAGCGGCCGGATCCTCTCGGTGCAGGACACGGGCGTCACGGTCTCGAACGCCGCGGGCGTCAGCCTTCCGGGCACGCGGCGCGTGCAGGTCACCGTCCAGGTCGAGCCCGACGGCAGCGAGCCGTTCACGGTCACCACGTCCGCGGTCGTCCCCGACCACGCCGCGGCCGACGTCGGCGGCCGCGTCGGAGTCCGGTACCACCCCCGCCACCGCGATCGCGTGGAGCTCCGATTCCCGGCGCGGGTGCGGCCGGTCGGCTGAGCGGTCCGCCGCCAGTTGCTGCACAATGCCGCGCGTGCTGCGGGCGGCTTTCACGACGGGTGCGATCGCGCTCGCGATCGGCGCCCCCGCCCAGGGCGGTCCGCAGCGAGCGGCCGGCGCCGCGACCGCTGACACGCTCTCCGGCGTCCTGACCGTCCGCAGCCGGCTCGCGGCGGACGAGCCGGTGCGCCGCAGCCGGCTTCGCTTCGCCCTCACCGCCCGCGGGGACGTCCGGATCCTGGGCGACCCCGACAGCGGCGACGTCTACTTCGACGCGCGGTCGGCGACCCAGGTGACGCTGAACGCGCCCGGCACCGGCGGCACGTTGGTGGAACGCGGGCTGGCCTACGGCCCGCCGGATGCAGGACCGGCGGAACACGTGCTTCAGGGCGGGCTCGCCGCCACGACGCGGGCGCTGGCCGCCGCCGGTGACGCCTCGGTCGCCGAGTCCGAGATCGGCGGCCGGCCGGCCTGGGCCCTGCGCACCCGCACCCCAGTCAACAAGCTCGGCTACACCGGCGATCGGCTCGAGATCGCGGTCGACCGCGCCACCGGGCTCGCGCTGTTCGCGCAAGAGACCTTCCGGGGCCGCCTCGTGCGCGATCTGCGAGTGAGCAACCTGCGCGTCGACCGGCGGTTCACGCGCCGCTCGTTCGCCCCGCGGCGGCCGAGCGGGCGCGAGACGACCGTCATCGACGGCGGGTTCCGCACACGCACGCTCCGGCAGTCCGCCGGGAGGGCCGGGTACGCGCCGCTGGTGCCGAGGACGCTCCCCGACGGCTTCCGGCGTGCCCAGACGCGGTTCGCCGAACGCACGCAGCCGACCGGCACCGAAGGGCTCAACCCGCCGTCGCGCGGGGTCGTCTCGACCGCCTACCGCCGGGGGTTCGACCGCGTCCTGGTGACGACCCGCCGGCGCCTCGGCAGCGACCGGCGCTGGAGCGACCCGATCAGCGCGGGGGAGGGGTTCCGCGTCAGTGAGGCGCGCATCCGGCTGGCGCGTGGCGCGCTCGCCGGCCAGACCGCCCGGCTGGTGATCGACCCGCGCGCGATCCCGCACGTGTGGATCCTCAGCCGGGATCTGGTCGTCACGATCTCCGGACCGCTGAGCCGGGCGGAGCTGATCGCGGCCGCCGAGTCGCTGGCTGAGTACACACGTCCGTAAGTTCCGCACGCTTCTGACGGCGTCTGGACGCGCGCGTACTAGGTCGGCCCCGCTCCGTAGCCCGTCAGCGGGCGACGCCGAGCTCCGCGCAGAGCCGCTCGAGCAGCGAGCGCAGTCGGCGGGCGTCCGCCGCGCCGAGTACCTGCGCCCAGCGGCGCTCGGTGTCGGTGATCGCGTCGCGCGCGACCAGCGTGGCGGCGCGGCCGCGCGGGGTCAGCCGCACGAGCTTGGACCGGCCGTCGGCGGGCGCCGGGATGCGCTCGGCGTAGCCGAGGCCCACGAGGTCGTCGACGAGGTACTGCATCGACTGCTTGGTGATCTTCGCGGCCGCGGCCATGTCGGTCAGGCGGGAGCCCTCCCCGCCGACGGTGAGGAACACGGCCTGGTGCGCCCGGCGGATGTCGCCGTAGCCGTGCGCGGCGAGCGCCTCGAAGATCGCATCGGTGAGCCCCTCGAGCGGGACCTCGAGCAGGAAGCCCAGGTTCAGCTGCGGCTCGGGCGGCAGGGGCCGGGTGAGGTCGGTCTCCGCCCCTTGACGCTGGCGGTCATCCCTGTCAGGCTCTCTGACTATCTGGTCAGTCATTCTGACGAAAGCCTACCGAAGGGAGCGGTCGGATGCAGGCGAGCACGGTCGGCGAGGGCTATGTCCTCGGTCCAGGCGAGGGCGACGCGCGGCGCTACCTCGGGCACGTCTTCGACTGGAAGGCGGTCGGCGCGCAGACGGGCGGCACGATCGCGGTGATCGAGATCGAGGGCTGGCGCGGCGGCGAGCCGCCGGTCCACTTCCACACCCTCGAGGACGAGTTCTTCTACGTGCTCGAGGGAGAGGCGACCTTCATGGTCGGCGACGAGATCCGCCGCGGTGGGCCGGGGACGTTCGTGTGGGGGCCTCGCAACGTCCGCCACGGGTTCGCGTTCGAGACCGATCGGGTGCGGATGCTCGTCGGGTTCACGCCGGCCGGCCAGGAGGAGGTCTTCCACGCCTTCAGCACGACGCACCCTGAGCGGCTGCCGGCCGCCGAGCCGGATCCCTCGACCTTCCCCGACCTCGCCGAGATGACCGCGCTGGACGAGCGCGCCGGCGTCGTCTACGTCGGCCCGCCGCTGCGCGAACTCATGGCCGAGAGCGGGGAGTAGCATTGGACAGATTCATTTTCCTAATCTAGGTTGGGTGGCGTGCCGGTCGCAGCGCCACCCAACCGTTTCGACCTCCTGGGCGAGCCCGAGCGGGTGCGGCTGGCCCTGTCGCCGATCCGCCGCCGCCTGCTGGAGCGCTTGCGCGAGCCGGCGTCCGCCACGCAGGTCGCCGCCGAACTCGGCCTCAGCCGCCAGCGCGTGAACTACCACCTGCGCGAGCTCGAGCAGGCGGGCATGCTCGAGCTCGTCGAGGAGCGCCCGCGGCGCGGCTTCACCGAGCGGATCCTCGCCGCGCGGGCCGACGCCTTCATCGTCGACCCGGGCGTGATGGGCATGGTCGCCGAGATCGAGGCCCAGGACCGCTACGCCGCCGAGCATCTGATCGGGGCTGCATCCGCGGTCGTCCGCGACGTCGCCCGGATGCAGTCGGCCGCCCAGCGCGAGGGCACCCGGCTGCTCACGTTCACGATCGAGGCGGACGTCCGCTTCGCCGAGCCCGCCGACGTCGAGCGCTTCTGCGACCGGCTCGCCGGCCTGCTGGCCGAGACCGTGGCCGAGCATGGGACGGCGGCCGGCGGCCGGCCGTACCGGCTCGTGCTCGGCGGGCACCCAGCTTCAGTTCAATCCCCGACCGAGGAACCCATCGCATGACCGAATCTGACCCTGTCGCCGTCGAGGCGACCATCTCCGCCCCGTTCGAGACCGTGTGGAACGCGCTCCGCGACCCTGCGGAGATCCGCCGCTGGCACGGCTGGCACTACGAAGGGCTCGATGCGGAGATCGACGAGATCTACCTCGACACCGCCGAGATCGACGAGGCCGCGGGCACGATCGCGATCGCCGACGGCTCGCGCTTCATCGTCGAGGGCCGCGGCGAGCAGACCGTGGTCCGGGTCACGATGCCCGGCCCGACGGGCTATTCGGGATGGGAGGGGTTCTACGACGACATCCGCGAGGGCTGGGCCAGCTTCGTCCAGCAGCTGCGGTTCGCGCTCGAGCGGCACCCGGGCGAGGACCGCCGCACGCTGCAGTTCGGCGGCGACGGTGCCGGCCCGCTCTTCCCGGGGACGCTCGGTCTCGCCTCCGGCGATCGCCCGGGCGATCCGTACTCCGGCACGACGCCATGGGGTGAGACGTGGACGGGCGAGACGTACTTCCGCAACGAGCACCAGATCGCCCTCACCGTCGACGGGTACGGCCCCGGCCTCGTCATCCTGCACGCGAAGCCACCGGCGGGCGAGAACGGGCACGGTGGCGGGAGGGCGATCGTCACCACGTACGGGCTCGACGACGCCGCCCACGCGGCGCTCGAGGACCGCTGGTCCGCGTGGTGGCGCGAGCAGCACGCACCTGTCCGCTAGATCCGTGTTACCCGGGTGTTACTCTCCGGCCCGTGCACGTGCTCGCCTATCTCGATCCGGGCACAGGCAGCATGCTGGTTCAGCTCGTGGTGGGCGGCGCGGCCGCCGTCGCCGTCGCCGCCAAGCTCTACTGGCGCCGGATCACCAGCGTGTTTCGCAGACAGCCCACTGAGCCGGAACAAGAGAGCTGATGGCTCCGCGGGGGCGAGACCTCGCGGCCGATAGCAGCGTCGAGGCCGGCTCGTTTCGCGACCACGACAGCCGCGTCTTCGTCACCCCCGATGGGATCTTCCGCGTCCTGAGCCCGACGGCCATGGAGGACTGGGAGGCGCTGGCGGCGAGCGGGCTGTGGCGTGAGCTGCTCCAGGAGGGGCGCGTCGTCGCGACCGAGTCGGCGGAGCTCGACGCGCTGCCGGACCTGCTCGCCACCGAGGCGGCCGGCGCCCTTCGCCACGAGCGCGTGCCGTTCGTCTCCTATCCGTACGAGTGGCCGTTCGCGATGCTCCAGGACGCGGCGCTCCTGCAGCTCGAGCTCAACCGCCGCGCCCTGCGCGCGGACCTGACCCTCAAGGACGCCTCGCCGTACAACGTGCAGTGGCGCGGCACGGCGCCGGTCTTCATCGACGTCGGCTCGTTCGAGCGCCTCCGCCCGGCGGAGCCGTGGGCGGGCTACCGGCAGTTCTGCATGCTCTTCCTGTATCCGCTGATGCTGCAGGCGTACAAGGACCTGCCGTTCCACGCCGTTCTGCGCGGATCGCTGGACGGGATCCCGCCGCACGACGCCCGCGCCGTCTTGTCGGGTGATCGCTTCCGCAAGGGCGTGCTGGCCAACGTCCTGCTGCACGCCAAGCTCGAGGCGCGCTACGCCGGCGCCGAGGGGCGTGAGGTCAAACGCGAGCTCAAGCGCGCCGGCTTCAACAAGGAGCTGCTCGACACCAACTTCGGCAAGCTGCACAAGCTCGTCCGCGGCCTGGAGTGGAAGGCCGGGGCGACCGCGTGGACCGGCTACGGGGAGGACAACACCTACGACGAGGCGGCGGCCGGCCGCAAGGCGGAGTTCGTGCGCGAGGCGGCGGCGCGTCGCCACAGCCGGCTGACCTGGGACGTGGGCTGCAACGACGGCACGTACTCGCGCATCGCGGCCGAGTCCGCCGACCTGGTCGTCGCCATCGACGCCGACCACGCCACCGTCGACGCGCTGTATCGCCGCCTGCGCGACGAGGAGCGGACCGACATCCTGCCGCTGGTGATGAGCGTCACCGACCCGTCGCCGGACCTCGGCTGGCGCGGGCGCGAGCGGATGTCGCTCGAGCGGCGGGGGACGCCGGAGCTGGCGCTCTGCCTCGCGGTCGTGCACCACGTCTGCGTCACCGGCAACGTCCCGGTGCGCGAGTTCCTGGACTGGCTGGCATCGCTCGACACGGCACTCGTGATCGAGTTCCCCGATCGCGCCGACCCGATGGTGCAGCGGCTGCTCGGCGGCAAGCGCGACGGCGCGAACCCCGACTACGACAAGGCCGGCTTCGAGCGTGCGCTCGAGGAGCGGTTCGCCGTCGAGCGCTCAGAGCCCGTGTCCGAGACGCGGACGCTCTACGAGGCCCGCCCGCGGGTGTGAGCGAAACCGGGCGGTCGATCGGCTTCGGGCGCGCCGCCCTGCACCTCGGCGGCCTGTGGGCACTGGCGTTCGCCCAGCCGCTGTTCGACCTGCTCGGGCGCAACGCCCAGTTCTTCATCGCGCGCGAGAGCACCGCCGGGGACATCCTGGCGCTGGCGCTCGGCTACGCGCTCGTGCCGCCGCTCCTCGGCGCGGCGCTGGTCTGGGGGCTCGGGCGGATCCGGCGGGTCGCCGGCTGGGCGGCGATGCTCGTGCTCGTGGCGCTGCTCGTGGCGGCGCTCGTCCTGCCGCCGCTGGGCCGCGCGCTCGGGGGCTCCGCCGTCGCCATCGCCGTCGCGCTCGCGCTCGGAGCTGGCGCCGCGGCGCTGTACGACCGGGCGGGCGGGGTCCGGTCGTTCGTGACCGTGCTCTCGCCGGCGCCGCTGGTCGTCCTGGCCCTGCTGCTGGTCTTCTCCCCGGTCCGCGGGCTCGTGTTCCCGGGAAGCGCGAGCGAGGTCGCCGGCCCGGCGCGCTCCTCGACGCCGATCGTCCACATCGTGCTCGACGAGTTCCCGCGCACGACGCTCTCGGGCGCGTCGGGGAAGATCGACGCCGCGCGGTTCCCGAACTTCGCGCGGCTGGCGGCGGACGCCACCTGGTACCGCAACGCGACGACGGTCGACGACCTGACCACCGAGGCGGTCCCGTCGCAGCTCACCGGCCGGGAGCCGCGGCAGGGCTCGCTGCCCATCGCCCAGGAGCATCCGCGCAACCTGTTCACGCTGTTCGGCCGCAGCCACGCGCTGACCGTGATCGAGCCGATCACCGAGCTCTGCCCGCCGCGTCTGTGCCCGAGCGCGCGACCCGCGACGCTGGATCGCCTCCGCGGGCTGCGGTCCGACGTCAAGGTGGTCGTGCAGCACCTGCTGCTGCCCGCGGACATGCGCAGAGGGCTGCCGGCGATCGACCAGGTCTGGGAGGGCTTCGAGGCCGGGAGGCCGACGGCCACCCTGCGCGGTGGCTCCAAGCTCCGGCACGACGTGCTGGCCCGCCTCGCCCAGAGCGACGCGACCGCCGGGTTCCGGCGCGCGGTCGAGGCGCTCGACCGGCCGGCGCGGCGGCCGCCGCTCCTCTTCGTCCACGCGACGCTCCCGCACGGGCCCTGGCGGTTCCTGCCCGACGGCCATCACTATCCGCTGAACCGCAAGGCGTTCCCCGGGCTCGGCGACCACGGCTGGACGGGTCCGCAGTGGCTCGTCGACCAGGGCTTCCAGCGTCACGTGCTGCAGGTCGGGTACACCGACCGGCTGGTCGGAGCGGTGCTCGACAAGCTGCGCGCTCGCGGCCTCTACGACGACGCCGTGATCGTCGTCACGGCCGATCACGGCGCCTCGTTCCGCACCGGGGAGCAGCGCCGCCCGATCGGCGCCCAGAACGCGCCGGACATCGCGGTCGTCCCGTTCTTCGTGAAGCTGCCGGGTCAGCGGGAGGGCGCGGTCGACGACAGCGCGGTGCGGACGATCGACGTCCTGCCGACGATCGCCGCCGCCGCCGGCGTGCGGGTGCCGTGGAAGGCCGACGGGATCCCGGCGGGTGACCGCACGGTCGACCCGACCGCGGCGATCGACGTCTCGCACGCGGGCAAGCCGATCCTGACCGCGCGGCTCGGCTCGATCCTGCGCCAGCTGCGGGCGCGCGAGGCGGTCGAGGCGAGGCTGCTGCGGGGCGGCATCTACGCGATCGGGCCGCGGCCGGACCTGATCGGCCGGCGCGTCTCGGGCGCCCGGGCGGCGGGCGGCCCGCGCGCGACGATCGACAAGCCCGGCGACTACGCGATGGTCGACACCAGCGCGCGGCGGATCCCGGCCTACGTCTCCGGCGAGGCGGACGGGCTGAAGGCGAACGAGGTGGTCTCGGTCGCGGTCAACGGCCGCATCGCAGCGACCACGCGCGTCTACCGCGACGGCGGGCGGATCGTGTTCGCCGCGGTCATCCCGCCCGCGACGCTGCGCGACGGGCGCAACACGATCGCGGTCCTCCATATTCAGCGCGGGCGGCTGCGGACGATCGGCCGGCTCCGGTGAGTTGCGGTCGGGTCGGCGAACCGGGGAGACTGCGCGCATGAGCGCAATCGACGAGACCGGCGCCGTCCGGTTCGACAAGCAGGACCAGCTCGACAAGATCCAGGAGGGCGCGCTGCCGGGCGAGACGATCATCGCCGTCTACGACGGCAAGGGCCAGGGCACCGGCTTCATCGGCCTGACCGACCGCCGGGTCGTCCTCCAGGACAACAGCTTCGTGGGCAAGCGGGTCGCGCTGACCTCGGTGCTCTACAGCAAGATCACCGCCGTGGCCTTCGTGAGCGACAAGAGCATGCTCGGCAAGTTCGCCTCCAGCAGCTCGATCGCCGTGACCGCCGGGAGCCAGACCTACGAGATCGAGCTGCGTGGGGTGGAGAAGGCGAAGCACGCGCACGACGTGATCCTCGGCCACATGAGCTGAGCACCATCTCTAGGCTCCCGGTCCGTGCGACCGGGGCCCGCGGCACTGTGCATCCTCGCCGTCGCGCTGGCGCTGCGGCTGCTCTTCATCGCCGTGACGCCCGACTACACGCCGCGCCACGACGACCGGCACTACGACCGCCTCGCGTGCTCGATCGTGGTCGCCGGCCAGTATCCCGTGCGGCCGGCGGATGCCGACGCCGAGAGCTGCGGGTCGATGCCGAGCGGCGAGAACGCCCCGACCGCGTTCCGCCCGCCCGGCTATCCCGTGTTCCTGGCGGCGGTCCATGCCGTGGGCGAGCCGCTGCCGGGTACGCGGTGGACGCGGGGCCGGGTGGCCAACGCGCTGCTCGGCACGCTCGCGGTCGGGCTGCTCGGCCTGATCGCGCTGCGGATCTGGTCGCGGCGGATCGCCCTGGTGGCGATGGCGGTGCTGGCGCTCGACGTCCCGCTGATCCTGGTGAGCGGGTCGCTGATGTCCGACACGCTGTTCGTGACGGTGGTGCTGGCGACGGTGCTGGTGGGGCTGCGCGCACGCGACGCGGGCCGGCCGGTCGCGTGGGCGGCGGGGACCGGGGCGATGGTCGGGATCGCGACGCTGACCCGGCCGACGGCGCTCGTCCTGCTGCTCCCGCTCGCGCTGGCGGTGGCCTGGCGGCCGTGGCGGCCGGCGGCCGCGGTGGCGCTCGTCGCCGCGACCGCGCTCATGATCGCGCCCTGGACGGTCCGCAACGCCGTGCAGCTGCACGCGTTCATCCCCGTGAGCGACTTCGTCGGCAGCTGGGTGGCCGGCACCTACAACGACCAGTCGCGCAACGATCCCGAGCATCCCGGCTCCTCACAGACCCGGGTGCGCGGCACGTTCGACGACCTCAAGGGCGTGCCCGAGGTCCCGCGCCAGCGCGAGCTGACGCGCCGCGGGCTGCAGTACGCGGCCGACCATCCGGGCTACGTCGCGCAGGTGCTCTTCTGGAACACGCGGCGCCTGCTCAACCTGGAGGGATCCGGCTGGTGGCGCTACCAGGGATGGACGATGAGCCTGCCGCGGTGGTCGGCCGACGCGGCCGGATACGGGTTCTACGTCCTGGCGCTGCTCGCGCTGGCGGGCGCGTTCACGCGGGCGGCCCGCGCCGCCCCGGTCTGGCTGTGGCTGGGTCCTGTGCTGCTGTTCGCCTCGGTCATCTTCGCCGGCAGCGCGATCCGCTACCGCGCGCCGGTCGAGCCCTTCCTCGCGCTCCTCGCCGCGTTCGCCCTGACGGCGCTGTGGCGAAGGTCTGAGGCGTAGCGCAGCGTCCAGCGCCGCGACCGCCCGCTCAACCCCGCCGCGCCACGGTCGATATCAGGTGGTATGCCCCGCCTGCTCCGCGAGCGCCTTCCCTCCGCGCTCGCCCTGGCCACGTTCTGCGCGATCGTCCCCGCCGCTGCGCTCCACCGGCTCGGCGCCGAGGAGGCCCCGCTCTCGGGCACCGCGCACCTCCTCCTCGTCTCGCTGGCCGCCGGCGCGGCGGCCGCCGCGGCCATCGCGCTCACCGTCGTCGGCGTGCGCCGACGCGACGCGACGACGGTGCTCCTCGGGACGGCGTTCTCGACCATGACCGCGCTGCTGGCGCTCCACGCGCTGTCGACGCCCGGCGTCATCGCAGGGCCCAACGGGGTCGTCGCCGTCGCCGGCGGGGCCTCGCTGCCGGTCGGCGCCGCGCTCCTGTCGCTCGCCTCGCTGCCCAGCCTCCGCGGCCCTCGCGCGGTCGGCCGGCTGCTCGTCCTGCAGGGCGTCCTGGCGGCCGGGATCGTCGGGCTCGGGGCGCTCGGGCATCTCGTGCCGAGCGTGGTGCCGGCCGTGCCGAAGGCGGGCACGTCAGAGGCGCTGGCGGTGCTGGCCGTCGGCTTCTGCTTCTTCGCGCTGCTCACTTGGCGGGCAACCGGCACCTTCGCGCTCACGCGGCGCCGCGGCGACCTGCTGGTCGTGCTGGGCACCGTCTTGCTCGCCGCCGCGCTGTGTGCGCAGATGCTGCTGACGCCAGGGACGATCGGCTTCTATCTCGGCCACTCCTTCGAGCTGCTCGGCATCATGTGCATCGGCGCGCCGGTCGTCTTCGATCTGCACCGCACCGGCGCGTCCCGGCCCCTGGCGGGAACGCTGCGCGCCTGCGACCTGGTGGCCTCAGAGGAGGCCTTCCTCGGCGCGCGCGTCCGGTCCCTGCTTCTCGACCTCGAGGCCAAGGACCGCTCGGTCGAGCAGCACACCCGACGGGTCGCGCTGCTCGCCGTCCAGCTGGGGGAGATCCTCGGCCTCTCGCCGGCGCGGCAGCGGACGCTGGCGGTCGGCGGCCTCCTGCACGATGTCGGCAAGCTGGCGGTGCCGGCCGAGGTGCTCAACAAGCCCGGCGCGCTGACCGACGCCGAGTTCGCGCAGATCAAGTGCCATCCCGAGGCCGGGCACGCGCTGCTCGCCGGATTCCCGGACGCCGTGCGGCGGGTCGTCCTCGACCATCACGAGCGGCTCGACGGGTGGGGCTATCCGCGTGGGGTCGACGCCGCGGCGCTCGACCTCGAGACGCGCATCCTCACCGTCTGCGACGTCTACGACGCGCTCGTCTCGGACCGCGTGTACCGCGCGGCCTGGACCCACGCGGCGGCGCTCGAGCTGCTGCACGGCGACGCGGGCACGGCGTTCGATCCCCGGTGCGTCGTCGCGCTCGAGCAACTGCTCACGCCGAGCGTCGATCCCGGGTTCGTCGCCGACATCGCGGCGGTGCCGGACCCGTTGCGGCGGAGCCCCTCCGTCGGGGCCATCCGGCTGGCCGGGTAGCCCGCACGGCCTCGGGCTTCTCAGACTTCTCCCAGCCAACGCGGGCACACTGCTGGTCATCGTGACCGCGCAGGCGCCTGCCCCCAACCGCATCCTGGTCGTCGACGACGAGCCGAACATCGTCGACGTGCTCTCGATGGCGCTGCGTTTCCAGGGCTTCGAGATCGCCGCGGCGTTCAACGGCGAGGAGGCGCTGGCCGCCGTCGAGAGCTTCAAGCCGCAGCTGATGGTGCTCGACGTGATGCTGCCGGACATGGACGGCTTCGAGGTCGCCGAGCGGCTCGGCGCCCAGCGCGGCCAGGTTCCGATCATCTTCCTCACCGCGCGCGACGCCACGGAGGACAAGCTCCGCGGGCTGACGACGGGCGGCGACGACTACATGACCAAGCCGTTCAGCCTCGAGGAGCTCGTCGCGCGCATCCGCATCATCCTGCGGCGCACCGGCGACGCCGCGCCGGACTCGAGCGTCCTGCGCTTCGAGGATCTCGAGCTCGACGAGGACACCCGCGAGGTCAGGCGCGCGGGGGAGACGATCGAGCTCACCGCCACCGAGTACCGCCTCCTGCGCTACCTCCTGCTCAATCCGCGGCGGGTGCTGACGCGCGCGCAGATCCTGGATCAGGTCTGGGACTACGACTTCGGCGGCGACGCGCGGGTGCTCGAGACCTACATCTCCTACCTGCGCAAGAAGCTCGACCACCACGGGCCGCCGCTCATCCACACCTCCCGCGGCGTCGGCTACGCCCTGCGCCCGCCGAGGCGCTGAGGGCGCGATGTCGTTGCGGGCTCGGCTGATCGGCACGCTGCTGGCGTTGGCGACGGTCGGACTCGTCACGCTCGCCGTCATCACCTACGCCACGCAGCGGTCGTTCCAGTTGGAGAAGATCGACGATCAGACGCTCGCGGCCGAGCCGGCGATCGATCACGAGCTGCGCGAGTCCGGCGTGGGCGCGCCCGATCATGGCCGGTCCGGCGGTCGGGGCAGGGGCCCGGGCGGCGGCGGGCCCGGCCCGGCGGACGCGAGCCTGCCGCCGGGCACCTACGGCGAGCTGCGCGATGCGTCGGGCACGGTGATCGGCGAGCCGGTCGTGCTCTCCTACGGCCAGGCGCCGCTCTCGGCCCCCGCCCTTCCGGCACGGTTGAAGCCCGGCAGGCCGGTGACCGTGCCGTCGAAGGACGGCGCCCTGGACTACCGCGTACGCGCCATCCGTCGCCGCGAGGGACGACCCTGACCGTGGTGGCGATCCCGCTCAACGGCGTCGACGAAGTGCTCGACCGCCTGCTGCTCGTCGAGGCGCTCGTGATCGCGGCGGTGCTCGGGCTCCTGGCGGCGCTGTCGTGGGTGCTCGTGCGCATCGGCCTGCGGCCGCTCGAGCGCATCGCCCACACCGCGGACGCGATCGCGGGCGGCGACCTCTCGCGCCGGGTCGACGTGACGAACCCGCGGACGGAGGTCGGCCATCTCGGCCAGGCGATCAACGCGATGCTCTCGCGCCTCGAGCGTGCCTTCGCCGAGCGCGAGGCCTCCGAGGGCCGGCTGCGCCAGTTCCTCTCGGACGCCTCGCACGAGCTGCGCACGCCGCTCGCCTCGATCCGCGGCTACGCGGAGCTCTTCCGCATCGGCGCAGCGCGCGGGCCGGAGGACACCGAGAAGGCGATGCGGCGGATCGAGGAGGAGGCGGCGCGCATGGGGGTCCTCGTCGAGGACCTGCTCACGCTCGCCCGGCTCGACGAGGTCCGCGAGCGCGTGGCCGAGGAGGTCGACGCGGCGGGGCTCGTCGCCGACGCGGTCGCCGACGCGCGCGCGATGGACCCCGAGCGCCCGATCGAGGGGCGCATCGAGGCCGACGCCCTCGTCGTCGGCGACCCCGACCAGCTGCGCCAGGTCCTCGCCAACCTGCTGGGCAACGCGCTCATCCACACGCCCGCAGGCACCGCGATCGAGGTGACGCTGCGCCGCTCGGGCGCCCACGCCGAGTTCGAGGTCCGCGACCACGGCCCAGGGCTTCCGACCGAGGAGGGCGACGCGGTGTTCGAGCGCTTCTGGCGCGCCGAGGCGGGCCGCGAGCGGGGCCGCGCGGGCGCGGGGCTCGGGCTCGCGATCGTCGCCGGCATCGTCGCGGCGCACGGGGGAGAGGTGCACGCCGGCAACGCTCCCGGCGGCGGCGCCGCCTTCGTCGTGCGCCTCCCGCTCGCCGGCGCGCGCGTCGCCGAGCCCGTCTGAGCGCGCGGCTCTCAGGCGGCTCCCAGGGTCGGGCGCCACCCTGGGCGCATGGACCCGAACAAGCTCAGCCGCCGCCAGGCCCTCGCCACTTTCGGCACCGTCTCGCTGGGCGGCATCCTCGCGGCCTGTGGAGGCGACGACGCGACCCCGAGGGCCGTCACGACCGAGCAGGGGGCGACCGCCACCGTCGAGCCGAAGGCCACGACCTCCCCGTCCGCCGCCGAGCGGTTCGACGCCTCGGCCGCCTGCTCGCTGACCCCGGAGCAGACGGAGGGGCCGTACTACTTCGACGTCGACTCGATCCGCTCGGACATCCGCGAGGACCGGGAGGGCGCGCTGCTGCGGCTCGCCGTCCGGGTGCGCGACGCCGGCTCGTGCAAGCCGATCGAGAACGCGGTCGTCGACATCTGGCACTGCGACGCGAGCGGCGCGTACTCGGGCTTCGAGGCCGCGTCGGGCGGTGGCGGCCGGAGCGACGAGGAGACCTACCTGCGCGGCGCCCAGGTCACGAACGCGGAGGGCGTCGTCGAGTTCAAGACGATCTACCCCGGCTGGTATCCGGGCCGCACGGTGCACATCCACGCCAAGGTCCACCTCGACCGCCAGACCCTGCTGACCACCCAGCTGTACTTCGACGAGAAGGTCTCCGACCTCATCTACGCGAAGGCGCCCTACGCCGGCCGCGGCGACCGCGACCAGACCAACGACGCCGACGGCATCTTCGACGAGCGCACGGTGCTCACGATGTCCAAGCAGGCCGACGGCTACCTGGGCGTCATGACGTTCGACGTCGAGCGGGCGCAGGATTAGGCTCTGGGCACCGTCCGGGCCGGCCGCCCCGGTAGGCGGCCGGCCCGAGCGAGGCCCGGAGCCAGGGGCCCTAGATCTCCGGGCTGGGCGTCGCGCTGCTCGAGCCCGACTGGTCCTGCTGCCGGCTGCCCTGACCGTCACCGCCCTTCTCGGGACAGTCTTCGCGGTCGCGCCGTTCCTGCTCGGGCGTCGGCGTGGGCGTGGCCTGCGACTGCACGGGCTGGGTCTGCCACTGCGCCGGCGCCTGGGCGCCCGCGGTGGGCGACCCGGAGCCCGCGAACGCGGACACCGCGGCCACGAGCGCCACGAACACGCCCAACGCCGCGATCCAGAGCCAGCGGCGGTCGGGCCGCTCGACTTGGGTCTCCATGTACATCACCTCCTCTCGTTCTCGGGGAGGCCGGACCCTCACGACCCGACCGTCACCCCTCCGTAACCGCGCGGGCGGTTACCCGGAGATGACGCGCCCGTCGTCACCGTGCGTCGCATGCCGACCACGAGCCTCTGGACAGATCGCCCCGACGACTGGCTGTCCGCGCCCGACGAGGCGCCGACCGCCGCGATGCCTCCTGCGCCCGAACCGCCGCGTCAGCCGCCCCGCTCGCGTCGTCGCCGCCCACTCGCGATCGCGGCGTGCGCGGTGGTGCTGAGCGGCGTCGCCACCGGCGGCTACCTCGTCGGCACGGACAGCGCCGCGCAGCCCGAGACGACCGCCGCGCTGCCCGTCTCCGGCGGCCGGCTCGCCGCGACGCAGATCAACACGATCTATGCGAAGGCGAGCAAGGCCGTCGTCTCGGTCCAGACCGGACGGGGCTCGGGGACCGGGTTCCTCATCGACCGCGACGGGACCATCGTCACCAACGCGCACGTGGTCGACGGCGCGAATCAGCTCCGCGTGCGGTTCGACGACGACGGCGAGCCGGTCAGCGCCCGCCTGGTCGGCGCCGACCCCTCGTCCGACCTCGCCGTCCTGAAGGTCGACCCGAGCGCCGCGCAGGGCATCACGCCGCTCGCGCTCGCCGACTCGCGGACCGTCAAGGTCGGCGACAGCGCGATCGCCATCGGCTTCCCACTCGGCCTCGACAAGACCGCGACGGCGGGCATCGTCTCGGGCCTCGAGCGCGAGATCGAGGCGCCCAACGGCTTCCGCATCGACGAGGTCATCCAGACCGACGCGCCGATCAACCCCGGCAACTCCGGCGGGCCGCTGCTCGACGCGCGCGGTCGCGTGATCGGCGTCAACTCCCAGATCGCGAGCGCGGGCGGGGGCGGCGGCAACGTCGGCATCGGCTTCGCCGTCCCGTCCGACACCGTCAGCAAGATCGTCCCGAAGCTCAAGGCGGGGGAGTCCGTCAAGCGGCCCTGGCTCGGCGTCTCGACCGGGGCCCCGACCACGGGCGGGGGCGCCCTCGTCGCCGGCGTCACCGCCGGCGGGCCGGCGGAGAAGGCCGGGCTGCGCGAGGGCGACACGCTGACCAAGGTCGACGGCAAGGCGATCACGCAGCCCGACGCGGTGGCCGACGCGATCACCACGCGCTCGCCCGGCGACCGCATCGAGGTCGAGGTGAGCCGCGGCGGCCAGTCCCAGACGCTCCAGATCACCCTCGGGACGCGGCCGGAGACCGCCCCGTGAGCTTCGCCAGCCCGCTCCTGCTGACGGGCCTGGCGGTCGTCCCGCTGCTCCTCGTCCTCTACGCGCGCGCCGAGCGGCGGCGGAACGTCGGGGCCGCCGCCTTCGCCGCGCCGCAGCTCATGGACGCGGTGGCGCCGCGCCGCCCGCGCTGGCGCCGGCACGCGCCGGTCGTCGCCCTGGGGCTCGCGGCGGCGGGCCTGATCGTGGCGCTCGCGCGGCCGCAGGCCACCGTCGCCGTGCCGGTCGAGCAGGCGACGGTCGTCATCGCCACAGACCGCTCGGGCTCCATGCTCGCGACCGACGTCGCGCCGAGCCGGCTCGTGGCCGCGCGCGACGCCGCCGGCACCTTCCTCGACAAGGTGCCCGACGACGTCCGGGTCGGCGCGGTCGCCTTCAACCACACCGCCACGGTCCTGCAGACCCCGACCCGCGACCACGAGGCGGTCCGCGAGGCGCTCGCCGGCGTCAAGGCGGCGGGCAGCACCGCGACGGGCGACGCCCTAGAGGCGGCGCTGCGGACCGTCCGCTCGGCGCAGCGTCCCGGAGCCGAGAAGCAGCCGCCCGCGGCCGTCGTCCTGCTCTCCGACGGCAAGAGCGTCCGCGGGCGCGACGTGCTCGACGTCGCCGAGGAGGCGCGGCGGGCGAGGATCCCGGTCTACACGGTGGCGCTCGGGACCGCGGCGGGCACGATCGAGTCGCGGCGCGCGGACGGGACGACGACCCGCACCCCGGTCCCGCCCGACCCCGTGACGCTCGAGAAGGTCGCCGAGCGGACCGGCGGCGAGGCGTTCGCGATCGACGACGCCGCGCAGCTCGCGCGCGTCTACGAGCGGCTGGGCTCCGAGCTCGCCACCGAGAAGCAGGAGCGCGAGATGACGGGCCTGTTCGCGGGCGGGGCGTTGCTCCTGCTGCTCGCCGGCGTGACGACCTCGATCCGCTGGTTCGGCCGGCTCGTGTGACGGATCCTCAGGAAACTCTGAGGATCCCTTGAGCTGCCCTTGGGGTTGGGCGCCTTGACTGGGCGGCATGCTTCGTTCCCATCGCTCGGCGGTCGTGGCCGTCGGCTGCGCCGCCGCGGGTGCCGCCCTCTTCGGAGCCGCCGCCGGCGGTGTGGTGGCCGTCGACGACGAGCTGCGCGCGGTCACGCCGCCGGCGCGGTTCGAGACCGTCGAGCTCCGCCAGGAGCTCGTGCGCGACGCCCACCCGTCGTCGGACTGCCACGCGCCGCGGCGCGTGACCTACTCGCACCGCGATGGCGAGGTCTGAGCGTGCGCCTCCTGGTCGCCGAGGACGAGCCGCGGGTCGCCGCCGCGATCGCGCGCGGGCTGCGGCGCCATGGCGCGGCGGTCGACGTCGCCGCGGACGGCGCCCAGGCGCTCTATCAGGCGCGCGTGTACCCGTACGACGTCGTGCTGCTCGACCGCGACCTCCCCGCCGTGCACGGCGACGAGGTCTGCCGGACGCTCAACGCCGAGCAGCCCGGCACGAAGATCCTGATGCTCACGGCGGCGCGGTCGACCGACCAACTCGTCGAGGGGCTCGGCCTCGGCGCCGACGACTATCTCGCCAAGCCGTTCCGGTTCGACGAGCTCGTCGCGCGGGTGCACGCGCTCGCGCGCCGGGCGGGGGCGGCGCGCCCCGCGGTGCTGCGCCGCGGCGACCTCGAGCTCGATCCCGCGCGGCGGACCGCCACCCGCGGCGGCGCCGAGCTCGGGCTCTCGCCGAAGGAGTTCGGCGTCCTCGAGGTGCTGATGGGCGCCGACGGCGCCGTCGTGTCGCTCGAGGAGCTGCTCGAGCAGGTCTGGGACGAGAACGTCGACCCGTTCACCAACACCGTGCGGATGACGATCATGAAGCTGCGGCGGAAGCTCGGCCCGCCCGACGCGATCCACACCGTCGCGGGCGCCGGCTACCGCGTCTAATCGTGGTCCCCCGCGCGTCGATCCGCCTCCGGCTCACGCTGTTCTACGTCGCCCTGCTGGTCGCGGGCATGGCGCTGCTGCTGGCGCTGAGCTGGTGGCTGCTCGGGCGCCAGCTCGAGCGGACGCTGCCGCCGGACGCCGCGAGCCAGGTTCTGTCGCAGCTCGGCGTTCAGTACGCGCTGGCGGTCGCCGGGGCGGCGCTGATGGCGCTCGGCGCCGGCTGGGCGGCGGCCGGCCGCGCGCTCGCGCCGATCCGGGCCATCGTCGCGACGGTCAAGCGCGTCTCCGAGGACCGGCTCGACGCGCGCGTGCGCCCGTCGGGACCGCCGGACGAGCTGCACGATCTCGCGGTCGCGTTCGACGCGATGCTCGACCGGGTCGAGGGCGCGGTCGGCGCGCAGCGCCGGTTCGTCGCCAACGCCTCGCACGAGCTGCGCACGCCGCTGACGGTGATGCGGACCGAGGCGGAGGTCGCGCTCGACGATCCCGACGCGTCCGTCGAGGACCTGCGCGAGGTCGCCCGCGCGGTGGTCGAGACCACCGACCGCACCGAGCTGCTGCTCGACGCCCTGCTCGTGCTCGCGGTCAGCACCGAGGGCACGCGGCGCGACGAGCCGGTGGATCTCGCGGCGGTCGCGCGGCGGGCCGTCGCCACGGTCGCCGGCGAGGCGGCCGCCGCGGGCGTCGACGTCCAGCTGCAGCTGCGGCCGGCGCGGATCCGCGGCGACGAGGTCCTGCTCGAGCGCCTCGTCGGCAACCTGGCCGAGAACGCGGTCCGCCACGGGCGGGCGGGCGGCGCGGCGCACATCCGGGTGCACGACGACGGCGCCGAGGTCGAGTTGAGCGTCGCGAGCGACGGCGAGGTGGTGACGGCGCAGGACGTCGAGCGGCTGGGTCAGCCGTTCGAGCGGCTGCGGCGCCAGCGCGGGGCGGGGACCGGGCTCGGGCTCTCGATCGTGCGGGCCGTCGCCGAGGCGCACGGCGGCCGGCTGCGGTTCGAGGCGCCGAGCACCGGCGGCCTCGTCGCCCGCGTGCGGCTCCCGGCCGCGGGCGCGGCGGTTACGGGGGCTTGACAGGCGGGTCCGTAGCGTCGCCGCCATGGACTCCGCCCGCCCCTCCTCCATCCACCCGCTCCTGCCCACCGAACCGGAGTCCGCGCCGCGCGTCGCGGACGAGGCGCGCCGCGCGCTGCAGGCGGCGCTGTGGGAGTGCAAGCGCGTCGTCGTCGGCCAGGACGCGATGCTCGAGCGCGTGCTCGTCGCCCTGCTGGCCGGCGGCCATGTCCTGCTCGAGGGCGTGCCCGGGCTCGCCAAGACGCTGACCGTCCGGACGCTCGCCGAGGTCCTCGGCGGCAGCTTCAGCCGCGTGCAGTTCACGCCCGACCTCGTGCCCGCGGACCTCGTCGGTACGCGGATCTGGCAGCCCGACCGCGGCGAGTTCCGCACGGAGCTCGGCCCCGTCTTCGCCAACCTCCTGCTCGCCGACGAGATCAACCGCGCGCCCGCCAAGGTGCAGTCCGCGCTGCTCGAGGTCATGCAGGAGCACCAGGTCACGATCGGCGGCACCACCTACGCCGTCCCGAGCCCGTTCCTGGTCCTCGCCACCCAGAACCCGATCGAGGCCGAGGGCACCTACGCGCTGCCCGAGGCGCAGGTCGACCGGTTCCTGTTCAAGCTCACCGTCGACTATCCGGCGATCGAGGACGAGGTCGCCGTCGTGCAGAAGCGGGCGGGCGCCGAGATCGCGCCCAAGGAGGTCCTGAGCGGCGAGGACCTCCTGCGCTACCGCGAGGCCGCGCGCGAGGTCCACGTCGACCGGCTGGTCGCGACCTACGCGGTGCACCTCGCCGACGCGACCCGCAATCCGGCCGCCCGCGGCCTCGAGGACATCGCGCCTCACATCGAGTTCGGGGCGAGCCCGCGCGCGTCGATCGGCCTGATCGTCGCCGGCCAGGCGCTCGCGCTCCTGCGCGGCCGCACGCACGTCACCGCCGCCGACGTCCACGACCTCGCCAAGGACGTCCTGCGCCACCGGCTCGTGCTCTCCTACGACGCGCTTGCCGACGGCGTGCGCACCGAGGACCTGCTCGACCGCGTGCTCGACGTCGTCGCCCCGCCCGGCAAGGCGCCGCTCGCCGAGGCGGCATAGAGGTGAGCTCGGAGCTCGTCGTCCCGCTCGGCCGCCAGGGGCCGGGGCGGCTGCCGGCCGACGCGGTCGCGCGGCTCGACATGGCGCTGCGCAAGCGCGCCGGCGGCGTCCTGCCCGGCGACCATCTCGCCGTTGGCCTCGGCGCCGGCACCGAGATCGCGCAGCTGCGGCCCTACGAGCCGGGCGACGACGTGCGCCGGCTCGACCCCGCCGCCAGCGCACGGACGGGGACGCCGCACGTCCGCCTCCAGGTGCCCGAGCGCGCCGTCACCACGTGGCTCGTGCTCGACGTCTCCGCGTCGATGGCGTTCGGCACGGCCGGCCGGCTCAAGAGCGACGTGACCGAGGGCGTCGCCGAGGTCGTCTCGCGCCTCGCGGTCCGCCGCGGTGGGCGGATCGGCGCCGTCGTCGCGGGCGGGCCGCGGGTGCGCCTGCTGCCGCCGCACGGCGGGCGCGGCGCGCTGGCCGGAGTCCGGCGGCTCGTGCAGGCCGGGGTCGTCGCCGACGGCACGCCGTCCGACACCGATCTGGGCGACGCGCTCGTCCGCGTGACCCGGCTGGCCCGCGCCCGCGGCGTCGTGGTCGTCGTCTCGGACTTCCGCGACACCGGCTGGACGGCGCCGCTGCGCTCGGCCGGCGCCCGCCACACGGTCATCGGCGTCGAGGTGACCGATCCGCGAGAGGCCGCCCTGCCCGACGCCGGCCATCTCGTCTTCGTCGATCCCGAGACCGGCCGCGAGGTCGCCGCGGACACCAACGCGCCGCGGCTGCGGGTCGCCTACGCCGCCGCGGAGGCGGCCCGGCGTGATGCCGTCCGTGAGCAGTTGCGGCGCGCGGGCGCCGAGCACGTCGTCCTCGCCACCGACACCGACTGGCTGCGCGAGCTCGCGAAGGGCCTGCGATGAGCTTCGCGGCCCCCGCCTTCCTCGCCGCTGCGCTGGTCGTGCCGCTCGTCGCCGCGCTGTGGCGCCGGGAGCGCCGCCGGCGCCACCGCTTCGCCGTCCGCTTCCCCGGCGCGACCGTGGTGGCCGGCGTGCTCGGCACGGCACCCGCGTGGCGCCGGCGCGTGCCCGCCGCGCTGCTCGCGTGCGCGGCCGTCCTGCTCGCGGTCGCGCTCGCGCGCCCGCAGGCGACGGTCGCCGTGCCGGTCGAGCGCGCGTCGGTGATGCTCGTGACCGACGAGTCCGGGTCGATGTCGGCCACCGACGTCGAGCCCTCGCGCCTCGACGCCGCCAAGGCCGCCGCGCGCTCGTTCATGGAGCGGGTGCCGGACAAGCTGCTCGTCGGCTTCGTCGGCTACGCCGGCGCGGTCCAGGCACAGCTCGAGCCCACCGCCGACCACCCGACGATCGCGGCGGCCGTCGACGGCCTGCGCGCGGAGGGCGGGACGGCGACGGGCGACGCGCTGACCGCTGCGCTGGACCGGCTCGAGGCCCGGCGGGCCAAGGATGGCGGCACCGCGCCGGCGGCCATCGTCCTGCTCAGCGACGGCAAGACGACCGACGGCAGCGATCCGACCACCGCCGCCGCGCGGGCGGCGAAGCTCCGCATCCCGATCTACACGGTCGCGCTCGGCACGCCGGACGGCGTCGTCGAGGGGCCGATGGGCCAGCCGATCGCCGTGCCTCCGGATCCCGAGACGCTGCGCGAGATCGCCCGGCAGTCCGGCGGCCGGTCGTTCGAGACCGGCGACGCGGGCGAGCTCGACCAGGTCTACGAGCAGCTCGGCTCGCGCATCGGCACGCGCAAGGAGCAGCGCGAGGTGTCCGCCGCGTTCGCCGCCGGCGGGCTCCTGCTCCTGCTCGGCGGGCTCGGCACAGGCCTGCGCTGGCGGGGCCGGGTCGTCTGAGCAAGCCCGGGCCGGTCGGCGCTGATCACTGATTCCATGGCGCGCTGGGAGGCGAACTTCCGCGGGTGAAGGAGGTGGTGGGTCGAGCCGCCGCGGAGGGCGTTGGCAGGCGGCTCAACCCGACACTCGACGCCGTCTCCAGATCCATCGTCGGATTGTGCCGCTGCTGGCGGCACAATCCGGCATCCGTCGCTGGATCCGTCTCGGTTGTCGGATTGTCCGCCCGATCCCCTTCCATCGCGAGCGGCGGCTCGAGCCTCCTCCCGGCCCGCGCCCCCGAGCCCGCGGACCCCGACCGGGACGGCACCTCTTCACTGACCGGTGTTGGGCACTGGCAGTCGCGCGCGGCCGACCGACTTTTCCCAGCGGTGGGCACGAGTCGGATACCGTCGGTCCATGCGGAGCCACAACGCTCCCCGCGGCCGCCGGTCCCCGGCGAGCCGGCCGGCGACCACTCCGGCGGCGGGCGCCCAGCCGCCCGTCGAGGCGATCCGGCAGCTGCAGCGCACGGCCGGTAACCAGGCCGTCGTCCGCGTGCTCGCCCGCGACGGCTTCCAGCTCGAGACCCCGTGGCTGCTCGGCGGCGAGCGCAAGGCGCCGTCGATCATGAAGGAGCGCCTCACGCTCGACCCGGAGATCGAGCGCCGGATCCTGCACGAGCAGCTGACGGTCGAGCGGCTGGTCGACCACCTCAAGGGCGTCGAGCTGCCGCCCGAGCCGGCCAAGAACCCGCTCTCGATGCGCGATCCGCCGCGGCTCCCGAACGTGAACACGCCGCCGCCCGATCCCGCCGACCCGCCGGGCTTCGAGAAGCCGCCCGAGAAGGGCAGCGCCGGGATGTTCCTCTCCGCCGTGGCGGACGTCCCGGCCGTCCGCGCCGCGCTCGCGAACGTCGAGTTCCAGGTCTGGGGGCGGCTCAGCTCCGGCCAGCAGACCACGCTGGTGACCACGGGGGTCACGTTCGGCGCCGCCGCGCTCGGCGGGTTCCTCGCCACCCCCGGCGGCCGCGACATGCTCGGGCGCCTCTCCGGCATCCCGCTGCCGGTGCCCAAGGCGCCGTGGCTGAAGTTCGAGTTCAGCTCGAAGGCCGACAACATCGGCCTCGGGCTGCACCTCGACGTCGGTTCGCTGCTGCCGTCGCGCTTCGGCTTCGGCCCCGCCGGGCCGAAGGACAGCGGCAAGCCGCTCTACGGCGGCGACTAACCGCAGACCACGAAGCGGCGCGAGACCGTCTTGTGGCGGATCTTCCGCGAGCCCTTGCGGCGGTAGGAGATGCGGGCGTGGACGCGACCGCGGGAGCCGGCCGGGCGCTTGATCAGCAGCCGCGCGGCGAACGGGGCTCGCTTGTCGGTCTTCCGCGGGCCGCCGGGGATGAAGAAGACCACCCGCAGGACGCGCGGCGCCGGCCGGCCCTTGCGGCGCCGGACCTTCATGCTGACGCGCAGGCGCCCGCCGGGCGGGGTGCACCCGATCCCGGCCGGGATCGTGACGTTGCCGTCCGGCACCGGTGCCGTCGGTGGTGGGGTGGGGGCCGGCGGCGGCGGTGGGGTGGACGGCGGTGTCGCCCACGGGGCGGGACCCGTCACCAGCGTCAGATGGCTCAGCGAGCCCCAGCCCGAGCTGATCGGCTGGGCCTTGCCGGCGGCGAATCCGCCGGCGCCGTCGCCGCGGTAGAGCATGAGCACGCCGTCGGAGTTGCGGGCGAGCACGTCGGGCTTGTCGTCGCCGCTGAAGTCGCCGCAGAGGATCGCGGTGAAGTTCTGCCAGCTGGTGCCGATCTGCTCGGGCTTGCCCGTGGCCCAGCCGCCGCCGCCGTTGCCGCGGTACATCACCAGCACGCCGTCGGACTTGCGGGCCAGCACGTCGGGCTTGTCGTCGCCGCTGAAGTCGCCGGCGGCCAGCGCGGTGAAGGGCTGCCAGCCGCTGCCGATCTCCTGCGGGGCGGCCGTGGCCCAGCCGCCCGCGCCGTTGCCCCGGTAGAGGAACAGCAGGCCGTCGCCGCGGCGGGCGAGCACGTCGGGCCTGCCGTCACCACTGAAGTCGCCGGGTGTCAGCAGCGCCGTGAACTGATCCCACCCCGTGCCGACCTGAGCGGGGGTGCTGGTGACAAAGCCGCCGGTCCCGTTGCCGCTGTACAGGAGGAACACGCCGTTGGGCTGGCGAGCCAGGAGGTCGGGCTTCCCGTCGCCGCTGAAGTCGCCGGGCCACAGCAGCGCCGTGAACGAGCCCCAGCCGGTGCCGTCCCGCTCGGGCGTGGCGGTGAGCAAGCCGCCTGCGCCGTCGCCGCGGTGGAGCAGCAGCGCACCGCCGGGATCGACGGCGAGCACGTCGGGCTTCGCGTCGCCGCTCCAGTCCGCCGGCGCCGTCGCGGGCCAGAGCGCCAAGCCGGCGGCGACCGCGACGGCCGCGAGGACGGGACCGCCGCGGCGGCGGGACAAACGACGACGAGGGAGCATCAGCGGCCGAACTTTAGACGGCGGTAGCGGCGATGCAGGTAGCGCCCGAGCGTTTCGGAGTAGACGCGGGTGATGTGCGTCGTGTCCTTGTTGACCAGCGCCCCGCCGATCACCGGGTAGCAGACCTCCTTGCCGCAGAAGTAGCGCGACATGTCGATCGACTCGGCGCGATCGGTCTTGTAGCGCCGCGCGGCGATGTCGGCGGGGTCCGGGCGCAGGTACCGCTTGCGCGAGATGGCGCAGGCGATGCCCGGCCGCTTGCCCCGCCGCAGCTCGCGCTCGACGCAGTCGTGCGTCCCGGTGGCCATCCGCGGCGTGTCGCGGATGACGACCACCCGCTCGACCGAGGCCGGCAGCAGCTTCCAGGCGTCGAGAAAGCCCTGCACCTGCGCCTCGAAGTCGGCCTCCGGATCGCGGATGCCGACTGTCAGCCCGTTGTGGCCGGAGAAGAAGACCGTGCTCACCTCGGGGTGCTCCTGGAACCAGGCCAGCGTCGCGCCCTTCCACTCCCGGCACGCCTTGCGCTTGCGCTCGAGGACCAGGAGGTTGGCCGCCGAGAACGGGCAGGCGTCCTGGGTGATCGACAGCCCGCGCCACTGTCGCGCCTGCGCCATCCTCGCCAGGCCGGCGCGCCAGTGCGAGGCGTGGCTGTCGCCGACGAGCGCGATGGTCCCGACGGCCTCGCTCTCGCGCCGCCCGAACTGGCAGACGTAGATCTCGCGCTTGCGGTAGATGACCGCGCACGGGGAGTTGGGCTGGAGCACCGCGTTGGCCGGCCGGGGGACCACCATGCGGTCGAGACTGGGGTTGCGGCACCGGAAGAGGTGGTCGCGCTCGGCAGCCCCGAAGCACTTGGGCCTCGGCTTGGACGCACCCCTGACCACCTCCGCGGCCCCCGCCCACGCCAAGGCGGCGAGGAGCGCGGCGAGAACGACCGCGAGCCCCGAGGGGGCTCGCCGCCGGGCGGGGCGGTCGTCGATCTTCGCGTCTCTCATGGCCGTCACGCGCCGGGAAGTCTGCCGAGCCGGCGCACGGCCGAGAGCGTAGCGGGAGCGGCAGGCGGCGCCGGCGCACTGGGCGCCGGCGCCGCCCCTCCGCGCTGCGGTCAGCCGGTCGGAAGATCCCGGCGAACCACCTGGTAGCCGGCGGGGGTACGCGCGCAGACGGCGTGCATCCCGATGGTGTGCGGCCGGCTGTCGGTGTTGCGCAGCGCGGTCAGGAAGACCGAGGTCGAGCCCCCGACCGTCCCGGGCGCGGACTCCTGCATACGCGTCCGGAAGTCGGCCGTGCCCTCGCCGATGACGCTCGAGCCGCCGCCGAACACCACGCTGCCGTCAGGGCAGTTGGCGGTGCTGCGCAGGAACCCGCCCGCGGGCACGCCGACGTCCTTGCGGACGACCTGGTAGCCGGCCGGCTTGGAGGCGCACACGGCGTACAGCCGGAGCGTGTGCTTCGTGATGTCGCCATTGCGCAGCGCGACCAGCCAAAGCGACTGGGCGCCGCCGCCGATGGTGCCGGGCGCCGACTCCTGCATACGCGTCCGGAAGTCGCGCGTGCCCTCGCCGACCACCTGCGTGCCACCGGCCAGGACGACCTTGCCGGTCGGGCAGACCGCGGTGTCGCGGACGAATCCGCCGGCGGGCACCACCACGTCCTTGTGGATCACCTGATAGCCGGCCGGCTTCCCGGCGCAGACGGCGAACAGGCCGATCGTGTGCGGCCGGCCGTCGTTGTTGCGCACCGCCGTCAGCCACAGGTGCTGGGCGCCACCACCGATGGTGCCGGGCGCGGACTCCTGCAGGCTGGTGCGGAAGTCGGCGGTCCCCTCGCCGACGACCTGGGAGCCGCCGCCGACGACCACCTTGCCGGTCGGACAGGTCGCGGTGTCGCGGAGGAACGGCGAGGCCGCTTCGGCGGGCGTCGCGATGGTCGCGGCCGCCGCGACGGCCAGGCCGATGCCGAGCGACCGGCGGAGGATGCTGCTGCGCATTGGAGGGTCTCCTTGGATCGAAGCCGGGTCCCGATGACCCGGCGCCCCCTCAAGAGCGCGCTGCGTTCCGCCTGATACGTCCACTCAGCGGCAGGCGCCGCGCCGCGCGAGGTCGCGGCCGCTGACCGGGCCGCCGCTCGGCGCACAGTCCGCAGGCGCGGCGCGCTCGACGCGCACCGGCGCCGGGCCGTCGAAGACCACCGGGCTGCCCGAGCGGGCCCCGTTGAGCGCCCACAGGCCGATCACGTCGGCGATCGCGATGATCACGACGGCGAGGGCGATGGTCCGCCGCCGCCGGCGGCGCTCGCGCCGGCGCCACTCCGCCTGCGTGCGCTCGTAGGCGTGGGCGGACGGGTGAACTCCCTCGGCGAGCGCGTCGAGCGCGTCGAGCAGGCGCTCCTCGGTGGCCGGGCTCACAGCCGCCCCTCCAGCACGCGCGTCAGGGCGGCCATCCCGCGCGAGGTGTGCGCTTTGACGGCGCCGCGCGAGATGCCCATCGCGTCGGCCACCTCCGCCTCGCGCAGGTCGAGCCAGTAGCGCAGCACGAGCGCCTGGCGCTGGCGCTCGGAGAGCAGCTGCAGCGCGGCGACGACCTCGCGCTGGTCCTCGCGCAGCACCGCCTCGGACTCCGCGGACGCCACGTCGGGCGGCGCCTGCTCGGTGTGGCGGTTGACGACCTCGAGATGGCGGCGGCGCATCCGCGTCAGATTGCAGGTGACGGCGCGCAGGTAGGACGGCGCCGCGGCCGGGTCGCGCAGCTTGGCCCAGCGGCGGTGCAGCTCGCAGAACGCCTCCGACACGATGTCCTCCGCGTCGTCCTCGGCGCCCAGCAGGACGGCGAGCCGCACCAGCTGGGTGCTGTAGCGGTCGAACAGCCGGGTGACCTCGGCCTCGCGCTCGACGTTGCGGAGGTCGATCCCGGGCGCCAGCGGGGTGGGCGCCGGCGGCCGGGCGACCGTCGGCGGCGCGGCGGGCTCGCGCTGACGGATCGGGCTCACGACGCCCGCATCCCCAGCCACTCGCGGCGCGGCAGCTCCCCGGCGGCGAGGCCTTCGAGCGCGGTCGAGTCCAGCCCGCGGGGAATCCGCATCCGGTCCAGCAGCGGCGTCAGCGCGAAGCACACGGCGAGGTTCAGCGCGAGCGCCAGTAGGGCGGCGTAGACCTGGACCTCGGCGCCGCCGACCCTCACCGCGACCACCGACACGAAGCCGTTCGCGGCGACGAGGGCCGTGCCGGCCAGCATGCCGACGGCCCAGCCCGCGAACAGCGCCTCGCGATGCAGCCGACGGGTGAACAGGGCGACGACGATAGCCGGGAACGTCTGCAGGATCCAGACGCCGCCGAGCAGCTGCAGGTTGATCGCATCCTGGGTCCGCAGGCCGAGCACGAAGGCCAGCGCGCCGACCTTGACGATCACCGAGACGAGGCGCGCGACCTGCATCTGGTGCTCGGGCGTGGCGGTCGGGTGCAGGTACTCGACGTAGACGTTGCGCGTGAACAGGCTGGCGGTCGCGACCGACATGATCGCCGCCGGCACGAGCGCTCCGATCGCCAGCGCCGCGAACACCAGGCCGGCGACCCACGCCGGCAGCGTGTCGCGCGCGAGGAACGGCAGCGCGAGCTCCCCGCGCCCGGCCGGAACGACGACCTCCGCGGCGACCGCGGCGACGCCGAGCATGGCCAGCAGCGCCAGCACGCCCGTCCACATGGGCAGCAGGACGCAGGTGCGCCGCAGGGTGTCCTCGCTGCGCGCGGCGAACGCGCACGTCGTCACGTGCGGGTAGACGAGCAGCGCCAGCGCCGAGCCGACCGCGAGCGTGATGTACGCGGTCGCGAGGTCGCCGTCGAGGATCAGCGACCCGGCCGGTGCCGCCGCGTCGAAGGCCGCGCCGGGACCGCCGAGCTCGGCCGCGACGACGGCGACGAGCACGAACGTCGCCGCGAACACGAGGATGCCCTTGAGGATCGAGATCAGCGCCGGCGCCCCGAGGCCGGCGCGGTACGTCGCGGTGGCGAGGATCGCGAAGGTGAGCGTCAGCACCCCGTCGCCGGCCAGTCCTTCGGACGGGACGCCCATCGCGGTCAGCATCGCCCGGATCCCGAGCAGCTGGAGCGCGATGTAGGGCATCGTCGCGAGGATCCCGGTGAGCGCGACCGCCAGCGCCAGGCGCGGCGAGGACATCCGCGCCCGGACGAGGTCGGCGGTGGTGACGCACCCGTTGCGCACCGCCGCCGTCCACAGCCGCGGGAGGACGACGAACGCGATCGGATAGACGATGATCGTGTAGGGGACGGCGAACATCCCGAGCGCCCCGACGCCGTAGACGAGCCCCGGCACGGCGACGAACGTGTACGCCGTGTAGATCCCGCCGCCGAGCAGCAGCCACGTCCGCACCGTGCCGAGCCGGCGGTGCCCGAGCCCCCAGCCCTCGAGCGTCGCCGCGGGCGCCTCGCCGCGCAGCCGCGGGACGGCGAGCGCCAGCAGCGAGACCGACCCGAAGACGACCGCGAAGACCGCGACCGTGACCCCATCCACACCCGTTCAGTTGCGCGATCCGCCGATTCCGTTGACAGCGGCGCGCGAAAACTTTCTGCCGCCGCCGGCGTAAACCGACCGGCCGCCCGGCGCAACTCTCAGGGCAGGAACATCCGACCGCCCACGCTGACCGAGGAGGTCCGCATGGAAGCCCCCGCTAGGCACCGCGGCCGGCCCACCGCCCGGATGAGGACCCTCCTCGCCGGGTGGCGCGGCCTGCTGCTCGTCCCCGTCATCGCCACGCTGGCCACGCCGCTCTACGCCTCCCATGACCCCGAGCTGTTCGGCGTGCCGTTCTTCTACGCGTACCAGCTGGCGTGGATCCCGCTGTCGATGCTGTGCATGGCGGTCGTCTACCGCGCGACCCGGCGGGAGGGCGACGGATGAGGAGCAAGCTGATCTGGGTCGCGGTCGCGCTGTTCGGCGCCGTCGCCTGGGGCGTCATCGCGCTCGCGCGGGGCGAGCGGATCAGCGCCGCCTGGCTGATCTTCGCGGCGGTCTGCACGTACGCGATCGCGTACCGGTTCTACTCGCGGTTCATCGCCCGCAAGGTGCTGCAGGTCGACGGCGCGCGGGCGACGCCGGCCGAGCGCCTCGACAACTCCGTCGATTTCCAGCCGACCGACCGACGCGTCCTGTTCGGCCATCACTTCGCGGCGATCGCCGGCGCCGGCCCGCTCGTCGGGCCGGTCCTGGCCGCGCAGATGGGCTACCTGCCGGGCACGATCTGGATCGTCGTCGGCGTGGTGTTCGCGGGCGCGGTGCAGGACATGGTCGTCCTGTTCTTCTCGATGCGCCGCAACGGCAAGAGCATCGGGCAGATGGCGCGCGAGGAGGTCGGCCCCGTCGGCGGCGTGGCCGCGCTGGTGGCCGTCTTCAGCATCATGATCATCCTCCTGGCGGTGCTGGCGATCGTGGTCGTCAACGCGCTGGCGCAGTCGCCGTGGGGGACGTTCTCGATCGCGATGACGATCCCTATCGCGCTGCTGATGGGCTTCTACCTGCGCGTCGTGCGGCCCGGGCGGGTGCTCGAGACGACGGCGATCGGCGTGTCGCTGCTGCTGATCGCGATCGTCGCCGGCGGCTTCGTCCAGGACTCGGGGATGGCGGACTTCTTCACGCTCGAGCCCGAGACGCTCGTCTTCTGCCTGATCGCGTACGGGTTCGTCGCCTCGGTGCTGCCGGTGTGGATGCTGCTGGCGCCGCGCGACTATCTGTCGACGTTCATGAAGATCGGCGTGATCGCCCTGCTCGCGGTGGGGATCGTGGTGACGCTCCCGGTGATGCAGAACGAGCCGGTGACGAAGTTCGCGTCGAGTGGCGAGGGGCCGGTGTTCGCCGGTGCGCTGTTCCCGTTCGTGTTCATCACGATCGCGTGCGGCGCGCTGTCGGGCTTCCATTCGCTGATCGCGTCGGGGACGACGCCGAAGATGATCGAGAAGGAGTCGCAGGTTCGCTTCATCGGCTACGGCGCGATGCTGATGGAGTCGTTCGTTGCGGTCATGGCAATCATCGCTGCGTCGATCCTCGATCCGGGCCTGTACTACGCGATGAACGCGCCCGCGGGCGTGCTGGGCGACACGGTCCAGTCGGCATCGACGGCGGTCAACAACCTCGGCTTCGCGATCACGCCCGCCGAGCTGTCCGCTGCGGCCGCCGCGGTGGAGGAGGAGACCCTCGTCGCGCGGACCGGCGGGGCCCCGACGCTGGCGATCGGCATGTCCGAGATCTTCGCCGGCGTGACCGGGGGCGGGATGAAGGCCTTTTGGTACCACTTCGCGATCATGTTCGAGGCCCTGTTCATCCTGACGACGGTGGACGCGGGCACGCGGGTCGGGCGCTTCATGCTGCAGGACACGCTCGGCAACGTCTGGAGGCCGATGGGTCAGGTGAGCTGGAAGCCGGGGGTGTGGTTCACCAGCGCGATCGTGGTCGGCGCGTGGGGGTACTTCCTCTACGCGGGCGTCACCGATCCGCTCGGCGGGATCAACCAGCTGTTCCCGCTGTTCGGGATCGCCAACCAGCTGCTCGCGGCGGTCGCGCTGGCGGTCTGCACGACGATCCTGATCAAGTCCGGGCGGCTGAAGTGGGCGTGGGTGACCGGCGTGCCGCTGGCGTGGGACGCCGTCGTGACGCTCACCGCGAGCTACCAGAAGGTGTTCTCCGACGAGCCGCGGATCGGCTTCTTCGCCCAGCGCGACCGCTACAAGGACGCGCTCGACGCCGGTGAGGTCCTCGCGCCCGCCAAGTCGCTCGACGACATGCGCCAGGTGGTGACGAACTCGACCGTCGACGGCGTGCTCGCGGCCCTGTTCGCCGTCCTCGTCATCGTCGTGCTGCTCGACGCCTCGCGCGTGTGGGTCCGGGCGATCCGCGCCCGCCGGCCGCTCGAGCTCAACGAGGCGCCGGCCGAGCCGTCGCGTCTCGTCGCCCCGGCCGGCCTGTTCGCGACCGCCGAGGAGCGAGCGGCGATGGCCCGCGCGGAGCCCGAGCGCGTGCTGACGCCGACGTGATCCGGGTCCGCAACCCCAGATAGCCCAGGTAGACCACGAGCGCGGCGACGGGCGGGTCAGGCATCGCGCGCGCAGCAGTCGTCGTGGCAGGCCTCGCCGGCGATCACAGGACCGGTGCAGCAGCCCTCGCCCCGCCACGTCTGCACGCCTTCGCGGACCGCGATCGCAGCGATCAGCAGCCCGACGGCCGGGTCGAGCCACCACAGCCCGAATAGCGCGTTGCCCGACAGGCCGATCAGCAACGCCGCGGCAAGGTAGGCGCACAGGAGGTTCTGCTGGCCCTCGCCGCGCGTGGCGGCCGAGCCGAGCTGGTCGGCGAGGCGCTGCTTGGCGATCCCGAGGATCGGCATCGCGATCAGGCTGCTGGTCGCCAGGCCGATCCCCAGCCAGCTCGCGTCCGGTCGCTCACCGGCGATCAACGCGTGGACCGACTCGTAGCCAACGTACGGGGCGAGCAGGAAGAACTGAGCCGCGACGAGCTTCTGCGCCCGGTCCTCGGCCGCCTCGGAATGGATCCGCGCGCCGGTGAAGCGCCAGATGATCACCAGGCTCGCGACGCCCTCGATCGCGCTGTCGAGGCCGAAGCCGATCAACGCGATCGACCCGGCGAGGATCCCGGCGGCGATCGCGATCGCGCCCTCGGCGCTCATCAGTCCGAGGCTCACCCAGGAGAGCAGCCGCACGCGTGCGGCCAGCCGCTCGCGATCGCCGCCGTCCGCCACGACGGCCCTCCCGGCGATGGGCAGCCCCACGTGGCTCACGACCGGCCCGCCTCGTCGGCCGTGAGCACCACATCGAGCAACGCCCGCCCCTGGTCGGTCAGCGCGTACATGACCATCTTTCCGTCGCGACGAGAGCGCACCAGGCCGGCCGTGCGCAACGCCCGCACGTGATGGGAGACCAGGTTCTGCGCACGCTCCATCACCCACGCCAGATCGCAGACACACAGCTCGTCGGTCGCCGCCAGCGCCGCCGCGATCGCCAACCGCGTCGGGTCGCCCAGCGCACGGGCAGCCCCGGCTGCACGGTCGGCCGCCTCGACGTCCACCCGGTCGCGCCGCAGCCGCTCGGCCTTCTCGAGATCAAGGCACAGCAGGTCACAGCGATCGTCCACCCCGATCATTCTAACGTACGTTGATGTGTTAGCGTGGCCGCCAACGACCGCGCCCGCCGTCCTCGGCTCGGCGGGTCCTGCTCGGCGGCGCCGCGACCAGCGGCCTGAACCCCAAGGGCCTGCTGCTGTACCTGGCCCTGCTGCCGCAGTTCGTCGACACCGGCGCGAGCTGGCCGGTCGCGGTCCAGACCGGCCTGCTCGGCGTGCTGCACATGGCGAACTGCGCGGCGGTCTACCTCGCCGTCGGCGTGCTCGCCCGCACCGCGCTCCGCGCCGGGCCGCGCGCCGCTCGGGTCGTGAGCCGGACCGCCGGCGCGATGATGATCGGCATCGGAGAGGTAGCCGCCGCCGAGGACGCTCACCGCCGTCAGGACGCCCGGCGTCGTGGCGACGAGCGCCGCCAGGCCGGCGGCGACGAGCACCGTGTGGCCCGCGTACCCGGCCACGAGCCCGGCGACCGCGGGCCCGACCGATCGTCCCGGAGCCCTGCGGTGATCGCGTACGCCCAATCCGCCCCGGGCGTGAGGACGAGCATCAAGGTCGACCGCTACCGAGCTGCAGCAGGACGGGCGACTCACCGTCACCGAGCTCGCCGCCCGCGTGCAGCTGAGCGTCTCGCCTTGCCACCGGCGGCTGCGCGAGCTCGAGCGGCGCGGGGCGATCCGCGGCTACCGCGCCGTGATCGACCCGGCGGCGGTCGGGCTGGGCTTCGAGGCGCTGGTGTTCGTGACGATGAACCGCGAGGACCGCGGCACGGTCGACGCGTTCGAGGAGGCCGTCGCCGCGATCCCCAACGTGCTCCAGGCGCAGCGCCTGTTCGGGGACCCGGACTACCTGCTCCGCACCGTCACCGCCGACCTCGCCGCCTCCCAGCAGCTCTACGACCTACAGCTCGCCGCGCTGCCCGGGGTGCTCCGGCTCACCTCGACCATCGTCATGAAGCACGTGGTCGACCACCGCCCCCCGCCCGCCTGACGACCTCAACCACCCCCGTGACCCTCCGAGCGCCCGCACGGGGGTGGTTCGGGGTCTATGACGCCCCCTACCACCCCCGTGCTGCCGATTCCAGACGATGGGGGTGGTTGACGGCATCCCCGCCCGGGAACCCGCCCACCCGACCGGGCCGACTCCCCTAATGACCGCAGTTGGCGGCGCCTACGCCGCCAGCACGGACTGCAGGAACTGGCGCGTGCGGTCGTGCTTGGGGGCGTTGAAGATCTCCGACGGCGGGCCTTCCTCGAGGATCACGCCCTCGTCGAAGAAGACGATCCGGTCGCCGCTCTCGCGCGCGAAGCGCATCTCGTGCGTGACGATGATCATGGTCATGCCCGACTGCGCGAGGTCGCGCATGACCGTGATGACCTCGCCGACGAGCTCCGGGTCGAGCGCGGACGTGACCTCGTCGAACAGCATGACCGTGGGCTCCATCGCCAGCGCCCGGGCGATGGCGACGCGCTGCTGCTGGCCGCCGGAGAGCTCGGCCGGATAGGAGCCGATCTTGTCCGCGAGGCCGACCCGGGTCAGGGCCTTCTCGGCGACCTCGTCGGCGGCGCCGGCGTCGAGGCCGCGGACCTTGCGCAGCGCGAGCGTGACGTTGCGCCGGGCCGTCAGGTGCGGGAACAGGTTGTACTGCTGGAAGACCATGCCGATGTGGCCGCGCAGGTCGCGGGCGCGCTTCGGGTCGTCGAGGCGGACGCCGTCGACCTCGATCCAGCCGGCGTCGGGGTGGTCGAGTTGGCTGATCAGCCGCAGCAGCGTGCTCTTGCCCGAGCCCGACGCCCCGATCACGATGAGCACCTCGCCGCGCGCCACGGTCAGGTCGATGCCGCGCAGCACGCGCGTCTCGCCGAAGCTCTTCGTCACCCCATGGATCTCGATCACGCCGTCACCGGAGCCCTTCGTTCGATGCGCCGCACGAGCAGCGACAGCGGGTAGCAGATCAGGAAGTACAGGACGGCCACCGCGAGGTAGACCGAGACCGGCTGGCCGACGCGGTCCACGATCGCCTGGCCCTGGCGCAGCAGCTCGGCGAACCCGATCGCGAACGCGAGGCTCGAGTCCTTGACCAGCGAGATGTACTGGCCCACCAGCGGGGCGCGGGAGACCCGCATGGCCTGGGGCAAAACGACGTGCAGGAAGGTGTCGCGCGGGCTCAGCCCCAGCACCCGGGCCGCCTCCGCCTGCCCCGGCGCCACGCTCTGGATCCCCGCACGGAAGATCTCGGCGATGTAAGCGGCCGAGTAGAGCGTCAGCGCGAGCACGGCGGCGGCGAAGATGCTCAGGGCCGGCAGGCCGAGCGACGCGGCGCCGAAGTACACGAACAGCATCTGGATCAGCAGCGGCGTGCCGCGGAACAGCTCGACATAGGCGCGGCCGAGCGTCCGCAGCAGGAACCAGGGGCCGGTGCGCGCCAGGGCGATCAGCAGGCCCAGCACGGTGGCCAGGACGATCGCCGCGACCGACAGCTCGACCGTGTGCAGCAGCCCGTCGAGCAGGATGGAGCGCGACTCGATGACGTCGGACATCAGGCCGCCGCCTCCCGGCGCCGGAGCGCTCGGCCCGGGCGGATCGTCGTCTTCAAGGGCGGCCGGAACGCGACGCGGGCGTACCACGACGCGAGCACCGCCACGACGTTCGTGAGCAGCAGGTAGATGACCAGCGACACTGCGAACGTCTGCGTGGTCAGCAGCGTCTGGGAGTTCAGGCTCTGGGCGGTGCCGGTCAGCTCGGGCAGCGAGATCGCCGAGAGCAGCGACGTGCCGAGCAGGATCTGGATGAACTGGTTGACGACGGCCGGATACACGTTGCGAAGCGCCTGGGGGAGGATCACGAAGCGGAAGGTCTGCACCCGGCTCAGCGCGAGGACCTGCGCCGCCTCACGCTGCGTCCTGGGCACCGCCTCGACGCCCGCCCGCAGGATCTCGGTGAGGTACGCGCCGACGTTGACCCCCAGCGCGGCGACGCCCGCCTGGAAGGGACTCAACGGCAGCCCCGCGCTGGGCAGCGCGAAGTAGGCGACGAAGACCTGCAGCAGGACGGGCGTGTTGCGGATGACCTCGACGTACGTGGTCGCCACGATCCGGATCGGCAGCAGCCGCGACCGGCGGCCGGCGGCGCCCGCCAGGCCGAGCAGGAACGCGAGGATGAACGCGAGCACCGAGACCTCCACCGCGAGCAGCGCGGCCTTGGCGTACTCGCCGCCGTGGGTCTGGATGAGGTTCCAGGTGGGTTGCACTTAGAGACGCGGCCGGGTGCCTGGGGGAGCACCCGGCGGCGGTCCGATGGATCAGTAGACGGGCTTGATCTTGTTGACCGGGTCGGCGCCGAACCACTTGCGGTAGAGCTTGAGGTTCGTCCCGTCCGTGTTGACCTCGCGCAGGAACAGGTTCAGCCACGCGATCCAGTCCGGGTCGCCCTGGCGGGCGCCGAAGCCGTTGTACTCGAGCGGCACCACCGACTCCTGCGTGACCTTGAGCGTCGGGTCGAGCTTGGCCTGGTAGGCGAGGAAGTTCGAGTCCTCCACCATCGCGTCGGCCTGGCCCTGGCGCACCGCGAGGACGCCGGCCGCGGACGTGTCGTACTCCTGGACCTCCGCCTTCGGGTTGTGCTCCTTGACCGCCTGGGTGTTGGTGGAGCCCTTGACCGTGGCGACCTTCTTGCCCGAGACGTCCGCGAGCTTCTCGATCCCGCTGTCCTTCTTCACCAGCATGACCTCGCCCGCGACGATGTACGGGTCGGTGAAGGCGATCTCCTTCGCGCGCTCTGTGTTGATGGTGAAGTTGCAGAAGACCACGTCGACCTTGTTGGTCAGCAGGTTCGGGATGCGGTTGTCGGAGGTGGTGTCGGTGACCTCGAGCTTGACGCCGAGGCGCTTGGCCATCTCCCTGGCCAGGTCGACGTCGTAGCCCGTCGGCTTGCCGCTCTTGTCCTTGAGGCCGAACGGCGCGAACGACAGGCAGTCGCCCACCTTCAGGGTCCCGCGGGAGATGACCTCCTTCAGCGTGGACTTTCCGTCCGAGCCCTTGGCAGCGGTCTTCTTGTCACCACCGCCTCCGCATCCGGCGATCAACGTCACGGCAACGAGGGCCGCGCCGGCGCTGAGCGCGCGGCGACGGGACGACACGGACGGCCTCATGAGGGCTCCTCCAGGTGGGGTGGACGCGGGCGACGGTCAGGGTCGGGGTGCCCCGGTGCGCCGAGCAGGCGGCTGATCTCCGCGGCGGCGCGCGCGACGATCGGACCGAGCTCGCTCGCGCGGGGCTGGGTGAGGCGCAGCGCGGGACCCGACACGCTGCAGGCGGCGATGGCATCGCCGAGATGGGCGAAGATGGGGGCGCCGACGCAGCGGATCTCGGGCTCGTTCTCGACGTCGTCCATGGCCCAGCCGCGCTCGCGCGTCCTCTGCAGGTCCTCGCGGAGCCGAGCCGGGTCCGTCAGCGTGTTCGGCGTGCGGCGGGGCATCGGCTCGGCCAGCACCCGGGCCAGCAGCTCGTCGGGCACCCAGGCGAGGATGGCCTTGCCCACCGCGGTGCAGTACGCGGGGGCCCGGTTCCCGATCCGCGAGTGCATGCGCACCGCCGACGGGCTGTCGACCTTGTCGATGTAGACGACCTCGGGCTCGTCGAACAGCACCAGATGGGCCGTCTCGCCCGTCTCCTGCGTGAGCTGGGTGAGCACCGCGCGGGCCACGCGCTGCAGGTCGCTGCCGGCGAGGTAGGCCTCGCCGTAGGTCACGGTGCGCAGGCCGAGGGCGTAGCCCCCGGAGGTCCGCCGGACCAGGCTCGAGTCCCCCAGCGCGGCGAGCAGCCGCAGCACCGTCGGCTTGCTCAGGCCGGTGAGCGTCGCCAGCTGAGCGAGCGGGATCTCCTGTCCGTCGGCCGTGGAATCGACCAGCGCGTCGAGGATGCTGATCGCTCTTCGGACCGACGAGGAGCCGTTGCGCGAGGGCGCGTTTTGCAGAGCGGAATGCGGTTCCACGTTGACGCTAAACGTTACTATTGCGCGCGCCGCGATGTCAACCGTTTGCCGCGCGAACGGGCTTCGGAGCCGGCGCGAACGTCAGCCGACGGCGTCGGCGGCGCGCTCGAACCCGTCGCGCTCGAGCAGGGCCACGAGCCCGGTGAGGACCTCGCGCACCACGCCCGGCCCGCGGTAGACGAGGCCGGTGTAGAGCTGGACGACCGAGGCGCCGAGCCGGATCTTGCGGTACGCGTCCTCGGCGGTGGAGACACCGCCGGCCGCCATCAGCGTGTAGCGGCTGCCGTCGCCGACGATCCCGCGCAACGTCACGAGGATCGCGTTGACGAGCGCCTCGACCGGCGGCCCGCCGACCGCGCCCGGCATGCGCTCGAGCGACGCGCGCGAAGAGGTGAGGGTCAGGTCTGACGGCTTGCCGGACGGCAGGTTGATCGCGAAGCCGCCGACGAACGGGTGGCCGTCGGCGATCGCGACGATCTCGCGCAGGACGCCGGCGTCGCGGGTCGGCTTGAGCTTGAGGATCACCGGCACCCGCGGATCGCACTGCGCGAGCCACGAGAGCAGCTCGTCGATGCGCGGCAGGTCGTCGAAGAAGTCGCGGTCGGCGGCGGAGTTCGGGCAGCTCAGGTTGAGCGCCACGTAGTCGGCGCGGCCCTGCAGCAGCGCGAAGGAGGCGGCGTAGTCCTCATAGACGTCGGGTGCCACCGCGGGGCGGGCGGGGTCGTTGGTCTTGACCAGGTTGATGCCGAGCGCCGCGGTGCGCGGGTGGCCGTCCAGGCGCCGGCGGACCGCCTCGGCGCCGTCGTTCGGCACGCCGTAGGCGACGACGATCCCGCGGTCCTGCGGGATCCGGAACAGCCGCGGGCGCGGGTTGCCGTCGGAGGGGTGGGCCGAGACCGACCCGATCTCCACGTGGCCGAAGCCCAGCGCGCCGAGCATCCGGACCGCGCGGCCGTTCTTGTCGAAGCCGGCCGCCAGCCCGAGGGGGTTGGCCAGCGGGATGCCGGCGAGCGACGTCTGCAGGCGCGGGTCGCGCACCGCGGACAGCCGCAGCGCGCCGCGCCGGGCCACCGACGAGCGCCCCGCCAGCTCGGCCGAGCGCAGCGCCAGCTCGTGCGCCCGCTCCGGATCGAGCCGGAACAGCAGCGGGCGCACCGCCGATTCGTAGAGCCGCGTCGCCGCCACGCCTCAAGGCTCAGCGCCACGGCAAACGTTGTCAGGGGCGGTTGCGCCCGTGGATGTCGTGCGCCTCGACCCACTCCTCGGCCACGATCGCCGAGCCGAGCGAGAGCTCCCCGCACAGCACCGTCGCCGCGACGATCTCGGCGAACTTCTCGACCTTGCCCGACCCGTAGCACCCCAGCAGCTCGAGGCACTCGCGCTGTGTCGCCAGCCCGGTCCCGCCGCCGTAGGTGGCGACGATCAGCGACGGGATCGTCACCGAGTAGTAGTAGTCGCCGCCCGGCCGCAGCTCGGCGTGGACGAACGCCGCCGAGGACTCCGCGACGTTCGCGGCGTCCTGGCCCGTGGCGATGAACATCGCGGTGATGCCGTTGGCCGAGTGCGCGCCGTTGTTGTTCACGCCCGACATGAAGCCGCCGAGGTTCGACACCTGCCGCGCCCGGAACATCAGCTCGGAGTCCGACCGCATGACCCGCTCGAACAGCTCGTTAGGGATCGTCGCCTCGGCCACCACGCGCTTGCCGCGCGTCATCAGCATGTTGACCTGCGAGCTCTTCTTGTCCGTGGCGAAGTTGGACTCGAGGAAGTAGTGCTCGATCCCCTCGTAGTTGGCGGAGATCCACTTGGCGGCGGCGTAGGTCGCCTTGCCGGTGAGGTTCTGGCCGGCGGCGTCGCCCGTCGTGTAGTCGAAGCGCGTGTAGAGGATGCGGCTCGCCGAGTACTGCTCGATGTCGATCAGCCGGCCGGAGCGCGTGGTCGACTCGGCGACCTCGCGGATCTCGTCGAAGTGCTCGGTCAGCCACTCGCCGAACGCGCGGGCCTCGCGCGCGCTGGGGAACACGAACGCGGGCGCGCGCTGCATCCGGTCGTCGAGGATCGTGGTGGTCACGCCCCCCGCCTCGTACAGGAGCCGCATGCCGCGGTTGTAGCTCGCCACCAGCGTCCCCTCGGCGGTCGCCAGCGGCACGTAGAACTCCCCGTGGGCGTGCTCGCCGTTGACGAGCAGCGGGCCGGCGAGGCCGATCGGGACCTGGGCGACGCCGACGAAGTGCTCGACGTTGCCGTCCACGAGGGCCGGGTCGAACGAGTAGCTCGAGACGTGCTCGAGATCGGTGCCCGTGTGCTCGCGCGCGAACCTGCGGCGGGCTCCCGCGGCCTCACGCGTGTAGTCGTTCTCGCGATCACGGGGGACGGTGCGGCGAGTGCTCGGCATGGCTGGGAGCCTAGTCTTCGATGGCCTAGATTGGGCGGCTCGCCGCACCCGAAAGGACCCTTGCCATGCCCGCCCTCCGGCACCTGCTCGCCCTGATCGTCCTGTCGCTCGTCCTCGCCGCGTGCGGCGAGGACGAGAGCTCCGACGATGCCGCCTCCACCGCGACGACGCCCGCCGCCGCGGCCGAGAACCCCTGCAGCAAGGAGAAGCTCGACCTGCTGGAGCCCGGGGCGCTGACCGTCGGCACCGACAAGCCGGCGTACCCGCCGTACTTCGAGGACGACGACCCCGCCAACGGCAAGGGCTTCGAGAGCGCGGTCGCCTACGCGATCGCCGAGAAGCTCGGCTTCGAGCAGACCGAGGTGAAGTGGACGGTGGTGCCGTTCAACTCCTCTTAC
This sequence comes from uncultured Solirubrobacterales bacterium, assembly GCA_963828075.1. Lineage (GTDB taxonomy): Bacteria > Actinomycetota > Thermoleophilia > Solirubrobacterales > Solirubrobacteraceae > JACCYI01. The sequence continues at coordinate 222,998 of CAWHDH010000017.1, forward strand.
GCGCCCGGCCCCAAGAAGTTCGACTTCGACATCAACCAGATCTCGATCTCGCCCGCGCGGGCCAAGCGTGTCGACTTCTCGGCGCCGTACTTCACGGCGCCGCAGGCGGTCGTCGCCCGCGCCGGCACCGGTGCGGCGGACGCCAAGACCCTCCAGGACCTCGCGGGCGCCAAGCTCGGGGTGCAGGTCGGCACCACGAGCCTCGACGCGGCAATGGCGAGCATCAAGCCCTCCGCCCAGCCACAGGTGTTCAACGACTCCAACGACACCGTGCGGGCGCTCAAGAGCGGCCGCGTCGACGCGGTCGTCGTCGACCTGCCGACCGCGTTCTACCTGACGGCCGCCCAGCTCGACGACGGCAAGATCGTGGGGCAGTTCGACGCGCCGGGCGGCGACGACTGGGGCGTCGTACTCGCCAAGGGCTCCAAGCTCACGCCCTGCGTCTCGAAGGCGATCGAGGGCCTGCGCGCCGACGGCGAGCTCGACCGCATCGAGGCCGAGTGGATGGGCGGCGAAGCGGCGCCCGAGCTCCGCTGAGCACGGCGGCCCTCCCGGCGGTCGACCGCCGCGCCGCCCGCGAGGCGGCGCGGCGCCGGCGTGCGCGGCGCGACACCACGATCGCGGTGGCGTCGACCGTCGTCGTGCTGGCCGCGCTGGCGGCGGCGATCCTCACCAGCAAGGGGTGGCCGACCGTCCGCGAGACGTTCTTCTCGTGGGAGGCGTTCCGGACCTCGTTCCCCGACGTCCTGACGGGCTTCTGGCTCGACGTCCGCCTGTTCGTGATCGTCGAGGCGGTCGTCCTCGTGCTCGGGCTGGCGATCGCGCTGTGCCGGGTCTCGTCGGCGCCCGCGCTGGCGCCGCTGCGGCTGCTGTGCGCGGTGTTCGTCGACCTGCTGCGGGGGATCCCGACCATCCTCGTCGTCTACCTGCTCGGGTTCGGGATCCCGGCGCTCGAGCTGGCCGGCGTGCCCAGCGACCCCGTCGTGCTCGGTGGCGCCGCGCTGGCGCTCTCCTACTCGGCGTACGTCGCCGAGGTCTACCGGGCCGGAATCGACTCGATCGACCCGTCGCAGCGCGCGGCGGCGCTGGCGGTGGGGCTGACCGAGCGCCAGAGCCTGCGCCACGTCGTGCTGCCGCAGGCGGTGCGGCGGGTGAGGCCGCCCCTGCTCAACGACTTCATCTCGCTCCAGAAGGACGTCGCGCTCGTCTCGATCCTCGGGCCGCTGGAGGCGTTCCGCGTCGCCCAGATCGAGGCGTCGTCGGAGTTCAACTACACCCCGCTGCTGGCCGCGGCGTTCCTCTATCTCTGCGTGACCGTCCCGCTGGCGCGTGTCGTCGACCGGATGCAGAAGCGGCGATGACCGGCGCGCCGCCCGTCCTCGAGGTGCGCGGGGTGACGAAGGCGTACGGGGCGGTGCCTGTGCTGAAGGGGATCGACCTCGCCGTCGCCGAGCACCGGGCGGTGGCGCTGATCGGCGCGTCGGGCTCCGGCAAGTCGACGCTGCTGCGCTGCGTCGACCTGCTCGAGGAGATCGACGACGGCGACGTGCTGCTCGACGGGGACGTCGTCACCGATCCCTCCGTCGACCCGGTGGCGGTGCGGCGCCGCCTCGGGATGGTCTTCCAGGCGTTCAACCTGTTCCCGCACCTGAGCGTGCTCGAGAACGTCGTGCTGGCGCCGGTCCGCGCCCACGGCGACGCTCGCGACGAGGCGGTCGACCGTGCGCGGGAGCTGCTCTCGCGCTTCGGCCTCGGCGACCGCGAAGACGCCGCGCCCGCCGACCTGTCGGGCGGCCAGCAGCAGCGCGTCGCGATCATCCGCGCACTGGCCACCCGGCCCCGCGCGCTGCTGCTCGACGAGGTGACCAGCGCGCTGGATCCCGAGCTGGTGGGGGAGGTGCTCGAGGTCGTGCGCGAGCTCAAGGCGGGCGGGATGACCATGCTCATCGCCACGCACGAGCTCGGGTTCGCGCGCGACGTCGCCGACGAGATCTGCTTCCTGCACGAGGGCGTCATCGCCGAGCGCGGCGCGCCGGCGGCCGTGCTCGACGACCCGCAGCGCCCCGAGACCCGGCGCTTCCTCCGCCGCCTGCACGCGGGCACAAGCGCCTGACCCGCCGCCGAAACGCCTCGCGTGGCATCCTCGGAGGACATGGCCGTCCCCCGCATCCGCTTCAGCCAGCCCGTTCCCGACGAGCTGTCGCCGTCGGGCGAGGTCGAGCTCTATCACCGCACCTACACGACGCTGCTGCGCTCCTCGGGCGAGACGCGACTGCGGGTGCTCGAGCCCGCGCACCGCGCGATGGGCTCGAGCCTGCACGCGCTCGCCGCGTCCGACGAGCCCGACCTGGGCGCGTTCATCTATGCCACCCGGCGGCTGCCCGGGGCGATGTTCGGCGCGCAGCGGGTCGTGCTCGGCCAGGAGGCGATCCAGTTCGCCCGCGCCGGCATCGGCCCGCTGGCCGACTGGACGCCGCAGGAGGCGGCCGCGCGGCGGCGGCGCTGGTACTCCGACGGCGCCGGGACGCTGGCCGTCCTGCTCGCAAGCGGGTCGGACCTCGACGACCTCGTTCCCACCCTGGTCGCCTACCAGCTCGAGTGGAACAAGCTGCACCGGCGGCTGCTCGCGGCGCCCGATCTGGGCGAGGGGGAGCCGAGCGACGTGACGTGCGCCGACGCGCTCGGCGGCGCCGAGAGCGACTGGGAGCGCCTGCGGGAGGCGTGGGGCGGCGCGCTCGGCCCGAACCTCGAGCGGGTCGCCGAGCGCGGACTCGACCTCCGCGTCCGGATGCTCGGCGGCAGCGCGGTCGGCTACGCGCGGATGACCCGCCGGTGGTGGCGCCCCGTGCAGGAGAAGCTCGGCGAGCTCGTCCTCGCCGACCGACCGCTCTACCTGGTCTCCTCGAACACGCACTCGCTGGCGAACCTGTTCAGCGGCATCCCGCGCACGCACGAGGCCGAGGTGATCTCGTGGATCGACCGCGAAGGGCCCCAGGACCTGCGCGACGAGCTCGAGCGCTTCCGCGAGGAGCGGGCGCGCAGCTCGTGGGAGAACTTCCTCTACTACTGCGCCCGGCTCGCGCTGCAGCCGCGCGGCCGCGAGGAGCGCGCCGCCGGCGTGACGCACCTGTCGAGCACCACGGCGCTGCGGGTGAGCGCCCAGATCATGCCGCTCGACCGGCTGCGCCCGGAGCTCTTCGACCCACGGCTCGGCGACGTCGACCGCGACGCGCTGGCCGCGGCGCGCGGCGTCATCGTGAACGTCGAGTATCCGCTCGGGCTCGCGGCCTACAACATGCTGCGCGAGATCACCACCGCGTCCGACACGCTCCGCGGGGTCTACGTGCTCGGCAAGGCGGCCACGCTCAACGCCGCCGTCGGCGACGTGATGATCTCGAGCGTCATCCGCGACGAGCACTCGGGCTCGACGTACTGGCTCGACAACGCGTTCGCCGTCGAGGACATCGCGCCCTACCTCGTCTTCGGCTCGGGCCTCGACAACCAGCGTGCGGTGACCGTCAAGTCGACGTTCCTGCAGAACCGCGAGTACCTCGAGCTCTACTACCGCGAGGCGTACACGGTCGTGGAGATGGAGGCCGGCCCGTTCTGCAACGCGGTCTACGAGATCGCCGACGTCGACCGCCACCCGACCGGCGAGGCGGTCAACTTCGCCAAGCTCCCGATCGACCTCGGGATCATCCATTACGCGTCGGACACGCCGTACACGCAGGCACGCACGCTCGGGGCCCGCGGGTTGTCGTACTACGGGATGGATTCGACGTACGCGTCGACCGTGGCGATCGCCCGGCGCATCCTCTCGCTCGAGGGCGCGCTGGGGGGTTAGCCGCACCGCCGGACGGCAGGCTGCTCCACGGCGCCGGGGCCGCGCGGGCGGGAGGATCCCAGCATGGAATCCGCGGCCTTTGACTACATCGAGTGCTCGATTCCGGAGGGGATGACGATCGACGAGTACCGCCGCTCGCGCCCGCGGCCGCCCCGCCGCGGCCTCGCTGCCCTGCTGCGCAGGCGCGGTGTCCCCGCCATCGCCTGACGCCCCGCGCTCCCAAGAGCCCCGCCCCGGGGGCTCGATCACCAGCATCCGGGAGCCCGACGTATCAGGAGGCCTTCGGGGCGCTCTGGTCGGGCGATGGCCATGCCCGACCAGGAGCCCCGGATGCCAGCAGCTCAGAACGTCGTCGACCTCGATGCCGAGCGCGCCCGCCGCGGCGTGCGGCACAGCGCCGACCGGATCGAGGCGCTCGCGGCCCGCGGACGGTTGCGCCGCGCGCGATCGCTGGACCGTTCGCGCCGGTCCGACGAGCTCGTCGCCGCGGCGGTCGACCAGGCCCGCGAGGGGGACGCCGACGCGGTGCGCTTCCTCTACCTGCGCTTCGCCGACAACGTCTACGCCTACGTCTGCTCGATCGTGCGCGACGAGCACGAGGCCGAGGACGTCACCCAGCAGGTGTTCGCGAAGCTCCTCGGCCGCTTCCCCGCCTACGAGGCGCGGCGCGCGGTTCCTTTCTCGGGCTGGATCCTGCGGGTCGCGCACAACGCGGCGATCGACCACATCCGCGCGCGGAGATCCCTCCCGGTCGCCGACGTCCACAGCCCCGACACCCCCGACCACGACCTCTCGCACGAGCGCGGGCAGGACCTGCGGGCCGCGCTGGAGACCTTGCCGGTGGCGCAGCGCGAGGTCGTCCTGCTGCGGCTGTTCCACGGCCTCTCGACCGCCGAGGTCGCGGGGCGGCTGGGGCGCTCGGAGCACTCGGTGCACGCACTCCAGCACCGCGCGCATGTGCAGCTCCGCGGGGAGCTGACCCGCCTGGAGGCCGCGCCCGCGACGCTCGGCCGCCGGGGTCAGCCGCGCAACAGCGGGGCGGTCAGGCAGGTGGGGCCGCCGTCGCCCTTGAGTGAGAGCTCCGAGCCGTCGTAGACGTGGACCTCGACGCCTCGGCGCTCGAGCTCGCCGCGGACGTCGGGGACACCGTCGACCATGACGACGACGCCGGGGCGGACCGGCAGGATGTTGCAGCCCATGCGGTCGTAGCTCTCGCGGTCGATCGCGATCCAGTCGAAGCCCCGCTCGCGGAGGTCCTGCAGCAGCCGGACGGGCGCGAGCGGCTCGTAGACGACGCACAGCTCCTCGGTGATCGCCGAGAGGAACGACTGCAGGTGTAGGACGTGCGCCGGCCCCTGGTCGTGCGGCATGTCGTAGGTCTCGACGGCGACCCCCTCGGGCGCCACGAGCTCTGCGAGCGTGGCGGCTCCGGCGCGGTTGGTGCGATACCCGAGGCCGATCGCCATCGTGGCGTCGTCGAGCCAGAAGCGGTCGCCGCCGTCGGCGAAGGCGCCGTCGGGAAGCGAGCCGAGGATCGGGACGCCGAGGCGCTCGAGCTCCCGCGCCGCATGGCCGGGCTCGCGCTCGCGGGCGCCCTTGCGCATGCGCAGCGGGATCGCGCCGCGGGCCGTCATCACCACGGGGTCGTGCATGTAGACCGCATCGACGAGGCCGTCGAGCGCCGGCGCCACCTCGACCTGGGCGCCGAGGGAGTCGAGCAGCGCGCAGAACTCCTCGTGCTGGCGGGCGAGCCGGTCGGGATCCGGCACGCGCCACCCCGCCCCGGCCCAGTCGCCACTGGTCGCCGGTCGCCGGACGAGGACGCGGCGCAGCGGGGCGGTCATCGACGTCACGCCGAACACGCGCGCCAGTGTTGCAGCGCGGGACTCCGGAGGGCGGCCGCTCCGGGGACCGATCGAGTAAGGGCCGGGCGCGGCGGGGGCGGGGCGGGGTCGCGCGCGAGACCCGTCGATGCCGTCAACGACCCCCGAGTCACGACGCCCAGCGTGCCGTCTCGCGAAGGTCTCGTGTGACCTCGACGATGGCCTTGACCGCCGGACGGAGGGTCCCGGTGTCGTCGCGCCACACGAGGTCGATGGGCAGGGTGAAGGGCTCCTGGAGGGTGACGAGTCGCAGCTGGCGGTGGGTCGCGTGCAGTGCGGTGCGGACGGTGAGGCCGACGCAGCCCTCGCTGTGCACGGCGCCTTCCCAGGCGTCGTGGAAGACAGGGCTGGTGGCGATCCTCGATGCGCTCGAAATCGACAGCGCGCATGTGATCGGCCTCTCTATGGGCGGCGGCATCGCACAACGGACGGCGCTCGTGCAGAACGACCGGCTCGCCACGCTCACCGTGATGTCGACCAGCCCGATCGACCCCACCATCGAGGGCCTACCCGGCCCGACCCCGGAGATCCGGGCGACGTTCTCAGAACCTCCGCATGACCCGGACTGGGGCGATCGCGACGCCGTCATCGACTACATCGTCGAGGCCGAGCGGCCCTACGCGGGCCTGGCAACTTCGAGGAGCCGCGCCTGCGCGCCATCGCCGGCCGCGCCTTCGATCGCACCGACAGCATGGCCGCGGCCATGGTCAACCACTTCGTGCTCGCCGAAGGCGACGGACCCAAGGACACCCAGCTCAGCAGGCTCGAAGGCCTCCCGACGCTCGTGCTGCACGGCACGGCCGACCCGATGTGGCCGCCCGCCCACGGCCACGCGCTCGCCGACGCGATCCCCGGCGCGCGGCTCGTCGAGCTCCAGGACGTCGGCCACCAGCTGCCACCGCCGCACCTGTGGGACGAGTTGGTCGAGACGCTCGTCGAGCACACGGCCGCGGCGACCCGCGCGAATGGCGCTCGGAGTCACGCCAGCTGATCGGCGGTCCTGCATCCGGCGCCCGGCATGCGATCACGCCGCGCGAGCTCCAACGCATTCGTGACATTCGTCCTGGCTGCCTCGTGACAGGACGCTCTACCGCGCCATCGGCGGCGCTGCCACCTTGCCAGGGGAAGCTCGGCGCCGTCCGGCCGCCGGGGAGGACACCACCAGGAGGCCCCGATGAGCATCGCCAAACCCGACATCGTCACCCCCGAGCAGTGGCGCGCCGCGCGCGAGGCGCTGCTCGTGCGGGAGAAGGCGCACACCCGCGCGCGGGACGCGATGGCGGCCGCGCGCCGTCGCATGCCGATGATCCGCGTGGAGCAGGACTATCGCTTCACGGCGCCGGGCGGCGGGGACGCGACGCTGCTCGAGCTGTTTGACGGCAGCCGCCAGCTCGTCGTGTACCGGTTCTTCATGGATCCGGACATGGGCGTCTACCCGGAGCGTGGCTGCCCCGGCTGCTCGATGTACGCCGACCAGTTGAGCAACCTGCTGCACCTGCGCGAGCGCGACACCCGCTTCGTCGCCGTCAGCCGCGGCGAGCAGCAGCACCTGCAGCGCTATCGCGAGCAGATGGGCTGGGAGTTCCCCTGGTACACGCTGCGCGACGACTTCGACGCCGACCACGACGTCGCGGAGTGGCACGGCACCAACGTGTTCCTGCGCGACGGCGACGACGTCTACCGCACCTACTTCATCGACGCCCGTGGCGACGAGGCGCTCGGGTCGACCTGGAGCTTTCTCGACATCACCCCGTACGGCCGCCAGGAGCAGTGGGAGGACTCCCCCGAGGACTGGCCGCAGACCCCGCCGTACACCTGGGGCGGCTGGCACGACACCTACGACCACACGCTCTGACGTGCTCGCCCACCTCGCAGGCATCCCCATCGAGGAGGCGCTGCTGGCCGCACCGGCGCTGCTGGCCGGCATGACCATGATCGCCGGCTACATCCGGGCGACCACCGCCCGCCCGCGCCGCTGAATCCGCCCTTGCCGGCAATGCGCCTCGCAGGCTGCGGTGATCCACGGCGGCGAGGCGCCCGCGAGCATCGGCGGACCCAGGCCAAGCCCTGATCCAGCGATCGGGGATCAGCCGCCGATGGGGCCGCCGAACCGCGGAGTCGCCGCGCCTCGTCGCTAAGTTCAGGCGATGGAAGCCGAGCCGGTCCTCGCCGTCGCCGCCGCCACCGGTGGGATCTGCATGGCGCTGTCGCCTCTGCTCCAGCTGCGGCGCGTCCTGGAGCGCGGCAGCTCCGACGACATCTCGATCCCGTTCCTGCTCATCGTGGCGGTCGGCGCGACCGTGTGGTTCGCCTACGGCATCGCGATGCCGAACGCTGCGCTGATCGTCTCGAACGCCGTCGCGGTCGCCACGAACCTGGCGACGATCGCCACGGTCAGGCGCTTCCGGCGCCGGGCGCGAAGCTTCGAGCTCGGCTGATCAGCCGAGCACCGATCCGAGCCACTCGCCGACGGCGGCGCCGAGGCCGGTCTTGTCGCTGCGCAGCGAATGGTCGCCGCGCAGGCGGACGACCGTGCGTCCCGGGCCGTCGGGCGGCATCCCGAACGGGTCGCTCTCGCCCTGGACGACGAGCACCGGGACGGGGACGGCGTCGAGCTCGGGCAGCCGTGTCTTGGCCAGCGCGGCGGCGGAGCGGCCCGGCGGATGCACGGGGAAAGCCAGGCAGAGCACGCCGATCGCGCCGGTCTGCCCCGCCGTGCGGCAGGCGACGCGCGCCCCCGCCGACCGCCCGCCGGTCACCAGCGGCAGCCCGGCCAGCGGGCCGGCGGCGAGCTGCTCGACGACCGCGATCCACGCCGCATCGAGCGTGGGTGCCCGCGGCGGCGACTTCTTGCCCGCGACGCGATAGGGCTGCTCGACCAGGGCGACCGAGTATCCGGCCGACAGCGCGGCGTCGGTGGCCGCGACGAGATCCGGCGCCGTGACCCCGCCGCCCGCCCCGTGACCGAGGACGAGCGCGGCGACCGGCGCGTCCGCCTCGTGGAGGTGCGCGCGGGCCGGGCCGTGTGGGGTGTCGAGGTCGAGCATGGGGTGGATGCTGGCACCATGACGACATGGACGCCCCCGTGCGGGTCGACAAGTGGCTGTGGGCGGCGCGGCTGGTGAAGACGCGCGCGATCGCGGTCGAGGCGATCAAGGGCGGCCGGGTGCGGGTCAACGGCAACCCGGTCAAGCCCAGCAAGGACGTCGTCCCCGGCGACGAGATCGAGTTCACCACCGGCCCGGTCCGCGTGACGGTGGTCCTCCGCGGGACGGCCGAGCGGCGGGTGTCGGCCGCGCAGGCGGCGCTGCTCTACGACGAGACCGCCGCGAGCCGGGAGGCGCGCGAGCAACGCGCGGCCGAGCGGCGGATGGCCGGGCCCCTGCCGGGCGGTGAGCGCGCCGGGCGCCCGACCAAGCGCGACCGCCGCCGGTTCGAGAAGGAGACCGGCTCGCGCGGCCGGCGGACTTAGAAAAGGGGCCGCAACAGGCGGGTGAGCGTCGACGCGATCGGGCCGGTCGGCTCGAGGCCGCCGTGCGGCGTGACGCGGACGAGCGGCCGCGGCGGTCGCCGGAACAGCATCCAGCGCGCGCGGTCGAGCGCCTTCGCCGGCCCGAACACCGCCGGCTCCTGGAGCTTCCAGACCCCGCAGCGCTTCGCTCGCGAGCCGGTGGCCTCGAGGATCCCGTTGACCGCCCGGCGGGCCGCCTCGTTCGCACCCTCCATCGTCGCGAGGTCGGTGTGCGTGCGGACGAAGTCCGACGCGAGCCAGAGGTTCTCGATCCGGGTCGCCGCCTCGGGGCGATCCTCCCACGAGCCGGCGGTGTTGATCAGAAGCGGCTCGAGGTTCGTCGCGCTCGTCGGGTTGGGGAACTCGATCGACGGGTCCAGGAACCACGACAGCAGGTTGGCGTCGGCGAGGACCGTCCGGCCGGTGTCGTTGAGGTGGTCCTGCAGCTGGCCCCAGACCTCCTCCTTGATCTCGTCGGGCGTGCAGCGGGCGGCGACCTTCCCGAAGCGCCGGCCCGGCCGCTCCCAGTCCGAGACGTCGACCGAGAGGATCCCCTCCACCCGCCCGTCGCCCATCGCCTCGAGGTCGACGCCGCGCCAGAACTGGCGCTGGGAGATCGACGTCAGCGCCCACTCGGAGTCGAAGTAGATGCTGTGGCCGTGGACGACCGGGACGTCCTCGTCGAGGTAGAACATGATCCCGTTCATCCACCGCGTGACGAGGCGGTCGAGCCGGCCGAGCCGCGGGTCGGCGTCGCGCAGGGGCTGGCTGACGAGGAGCCGCAGCACCTCGACCGGGAGCGCCGCGACGTAGTGGTCGGCGGTGACCGTGGTGGGCGCGCCTCCCTCAGGCGCGATGGTGACGCCGGTGATCCGTCGGCCGCTGCAGTGGATGCCCTGGACCGGGTGGCCGAGCCGCAGGTCGACGCCCTTGGCCTGGAGGTGGGCGACCCAGGGGTCGATCCAGACGTCGCTGGTCGGGCCGTCGAGGACGCGGTCGGCGCGCCCGCCGGCGCGGGTGAGGTCGAACAGCAGCTGCAGCAGGATCTGGCCGCCGGTCCGCGCGCTCATCTCGCGCGCCTTGGCGGCGACCAACATGCGCGTCGGGCCGTCGGCCAGGAACATCTGGAACGCCTTGCTGCGACGGTCGCCGTCGACGAACGTCCACCAGCTCTGGTGCTCCCACTGGCCGAGGCGCCGTTCGTCGCAGCTGGTCAGGATCACCAGCAGGCGCTCGACGAACAGCGCGTGCTCGTGCGGCGGGATCCCGGCCTGCGTGGCGATGTCGAGCAGGAAGCGGCTGACGGCGGCGAAGTCGTCGAGCGACTCCGGCAGGTGGGCGGCACTGACGATCTCGTTGGCGCCGTCGTCGCGGGCGAGCTGGAACCGCGTCGCGGCGACGAGGTGGTCGAAGACCCCGTTGGCCCGGTTTCCATGCGGGATGCGGCGCATCGTGTCGGGCAGGTGGCGGTAGAAGCCGGGGAAGAACCGGAAGCCGTGCTCGGCGGGCAGATCCGGCCGCCCATCGGTCCCCGAGCCGGGCACCGGCAGGCTGCGGGCCTTGCCGCCGAAGCGGTCGCGCCCCTCGTAGACCGTCACCGAGAACCCCCGCTCGGCCAGCTCGTGCGCGGCGCTCAGTCCGCCCACGCCGCCCCCGAGCACCGCGACGCTTGTCGTCATCGGCGGACCCTACCTCGCCGTCTATCCGCGCCCGCCCCCGTGGCGCACTGATCCGCGGTCGTGGCGGTGCCGGCCGGGTTGAACTGCGGATCTGCACAGCGCCGAGCCTTCCGTCGGGCTATCGACGGCTCACCTCTCGTCGTCTCGGATGGCGAGAGCAGCGATGATGACCACGAGGATTCCAGTGACGATCGTTATCCACGTCTCTGGTCCGCCACGACGATGAGGCCGATCGCGATCAGTGCCAGGACTATGCGGACCACTGTCCCCCTCCTCCAGTGGCGCACGGCTAATCCGACCCGCTCAGGAACGCCGCGACCAGGCCCGCCGTCATCGTCCGCACCGCCCTTTCCTTGGTTGAGAGAGAACCGCTTGATCGACGGAGCACCCGGCCGCGCCTCATCCTGACGGCGCGGCCGGGTACGAACCCCCCTCAGCGGCTGAGGCCGCCTCCGAAGTTGTCGCCGTCCTCCGCGTCGCTCGCGATCCCCGCGGAGGCCTGGCTGAAGTACTGGGCGTTGGTGGAGGAGAGCCCGGTCGCGGTCCCGAAGACCACGTGCAGCGCCCCGCGGCCGGTGTTCTCGCCCGGTGCCCCGGCGACCAGGTCGGCCTGGGCGCTGCGGCCGACGTTGAGCGCGGTCACCGACGACCCGAAGGCGTCGGCGGCCTCGGGGCTGTCGACGATGCCCGTGGATGCTTGGCTCCAGAGCTGGCTGCCCGTCGCGGTGACGCCGGTGCTCGAACCCGGCAGGACGTGGATGTGGCCGGCGCCGGCGTTCTCACCCGGCGTCCCGACCGCGAGATCCGCGTGCGTGGTGCCGCCGAAGTCGGCGGTCGCGAGTGCGGCGCCGAATGCGTCGGCGGCCTCGGGTGAGTCGGTGACGCCCGCCACGCCCTGGTTCCAGAGCTGCGAGTTGGTCGACGCGAGGCCCGAGGCGGTGCCGTAGATCGTGTGCACGCCGCCCGCGCCCGCGTCCTCGCCAGGCGCGCCGACCGCGAGGTCGGCCTGCGTGGTGAACCCGAGGTTCCCGGCGGCGAGCGCGGCGCCGAAGCGGTCCCCGGTCTCGGGACCGTCGGCGATCCCGGTCGACGCCTGGCTCCAGAGCTGGCTGCCGGTCGCCGTCAGGCCGGTGGTCGAGCCCGGGAGCACGTGCACGTGGCCCGCCCCGGAGTTCTCGCCCGGGGTCCCGATCGCGAGGTCGTTGAGCGTCGTCCCGCCGAGGTCGGCGAGTGCGAGGGCGGTGCCGAACGCGTCGCCCGCCTCCTCGGAGTCGGCCACACCGCCGGTGTTCTGGGACCAGAACTGGGAGCCCGTCGCCGACGGCCCGGAGGCGCTGCCGAACAGCGCGTGGACCGCACCGGCGCCGGTGTTCTCGCCGGGCGCTCCGACCGCGAGGTCGGCGTGCGTGCTCCCGCCGACGTTGCCGATCGCGACCGCCGCGCCGAACCGGTCGCCGGCCTCGGACGAGGACGCGATGCCCGCCGTGTTCTGGTTCCACAGCTGGTTGCCCGTCGAGGTCAGGCCGGAGGCCGAGCCGAGCAGGACGTGCACCTGGCCGGCCGCGTTGTCCTCGCCGGGCGCCCCGACCGCCAGGTCGGCGCGGCCGTCGCCATTGACGTCGCCGACCGCCAGAGCGGCAGCGAACCGGTCGCCCGCTTCCTCGGAGTCGGCGATGCCGGCGCTGTTCTGCGACCAATACTGCGAGCCGGTCGCGGTCAGGCCGGTCGCGCTGCCGAGCATGATGTGGACGGCGCCGGCGCCGGCGTTCTCGCCGGGCGCTCCGACCGCGAGGTCGGCGATCCCGTCGCCGTTGAAGTCACCCTTCGCCGAACTCGGCGCCGACCATCCGGCCGACGGCGGCGCCGCCGGCGGGGGTGCGATGGAGCAGACAGCGGTGGCCCGCCTGAAGCCCCAGGAGTTGACGGTGCCGTCGTCCTGGGGGGTGCTGTCGGCCACCGTGAGCGTCCAGTTGCCGGCGATCGGCTTGCCGTCGAGCGCCGAGAGCGCGCTCTGCGGCCGGAAGGACCCGGTGAAGGGCGCCACCCCGGCGGCGATCGCCGTGGCCGCCTCGTCGTCGAGCACCGTGTTGGTGAAGTTGTCGCCGCTCCCGCCGACGCCGCCGAACAGCGTGACCGACGTCCCGTCGGGACCCGTCACACTCGCGGACAGGTCGGAGTCCCACGTGTGCGTGATGTTGAGCGTGATGTCGACGTCGCGGATGCGCGCGGTCCCCGTCAACGCGACGGCCGAGCTGGCGCCCGTCGGACTGCCGTCTGGGATCGCGAACCCGGCGCCGGCCGTCGTCGTCCTGGCGCTCTCGCCCCCGGTCGGCACGCTGACGGGGACGTCGATGATGCCCTGGTCGGTCGTCAGCCGCAGGGTGAGCGGCACCGGGGAGCCGCACGGCGCCGCCGCGGCGAGCGTGACGGAGAACGGCGACGTGTTGGTTGACGTGCCGAGGTTCGCGGCGTTGGGGTAGGTCCGCGTGCCTGGCGCGGTCACGTGCCCGGACGGGCTTGACAGCGCGCCGCTGATCCCGGTCGCCGTCGTCGTTCCCTGGTTGACGACCCGCTCGTTGAGCGTGAACGTCTCACCCGGCTCGACGGCACTGTCGCCGTCGCCGGTGCTCACGACCGTCGTCAGGCTGTGCGCCAGCCCGGCCTCGCGCAAGAGGTTGTTCCGCGGGACGTTCCAGTGGGTCGCGAGATAGCTGCCCGCGGCCGGGTTGGTGTGGAAGTAGTCGTCGTGGTTGCAGTCGAGGCGGTTGTCGTGCGATCTGTCGCCGCCCTGGGTCCCGCAGACGTAGGTCATCGCGGGGAAGTTCGGTGTGTCCGAGTAGCACATGATGTCCCACTCGTCGACGCAGTGGCTGCCGCCGGAGGCGTGGGGCGCCGAGTTCTGGACCGCGCCGAGGTTGTGCCCCAGCTCATGCCCTTCGACGGACTGGCTCGCGTTCGCCCAGCAGTTCTGGTCGATGCGCGAGACGAGACCGAAGTACCCCGTGTTGACGCCACCGTTGTTCTGGTTGTCCTGGCCCGGGCTGTCGTCGGGCCAGAGCTCGCCGATGCCGCAGATCCCGGACGGGTTGACGCCGTCCATCCAGATGACGAAGCGCCGGTCGAACGAGGTGAAGCCCGCGTTGTGGGCCTCGGTCAGCGTGTTGGAGAAGTTGTCGTCGCCGGTGGCCGAGAGCGCGAGCTTCTCGACCTTCACCCGGCACGCGCCGTCGGGCGACGCCTCGGTCAGCCACCGGATCCGCCGGCTCCCGGCGGTCTCCCGCGCGCTCTCGTAGTAGATGTCGTCCATGACCCCGGCGAGCTGGCGGATGACCGGGGTGAGCTGCGCCGAGCGGTCCGGCTGGCCGGCGGCGAACGCGTAGATCGCGACGACGCGCTTCCCGGTCGAGTTCGCGCCGTCGCACATGACGGCCTCGGGCGTCGACGGCAGGCTGTCGGCGCTGGCGCGCAGCTCGTTGACCGAGCGGTTCTGCTTCGACGAATACGCCCCTGGGGGCGGAGCGTCCGGGCCGTGCGTGCAGCTGATGTGCTCCTTGCCGTCGGGACCCTTGGAGCGGACCTCGTACCCGCTCCCACAGGGGCCCGACGGGTTCTGGGTCAGGCCGGCATAGGCGGCCGGATCGATCGGCGCGGAACCGAAGAACCCCTTGCCACCGGCGTGCGGGTGACCCGGATGAGCCGGCGCGGCCGTCGCCGCGACCAGACCGATCAGGAGCGTCGTCAAGGCAACCGCCAGGGTCTGCACTGAGCGGGACATGGACGACTCCTGTTGTCTGGAAGGTCGAGAGATCACCCACGCAACGGGTCGTCACCTTCCGATCTGACGCGGCGTCCTCAAGATCCGTGGTGCCGCGGACCTCCCACGAAGTCGCCACGCGCGGGCGCTGCCATCGTGCGCGCGATGTCCCGCAGGGCGCGGGCGACGTCGGCCTCTCGGCGCTCGGACATGCGGGCGGTGCCGCAGGACGGCGTGAGCAGGCTGTGCTCGCCGCCCGCGCCGACCGCGGCGGCGGCCTGGAGACGCGTCGTGGCGACGGACGCGGGCTCGGCGCGGTGCGCGGCCAGCGCGCCCCAGGCGATCCTGCCGCCGCGGGCGAGCACACCCCGCAGCGCAACGGCGCCGTCGCTCGTGACCCCGGCGAGGCCGAGGTCGAACGACACGACGTCGGGCTCCGCGCGTTCGACGAGGTCCCACGGCACCGGGCCGCACAGATGCAGGCCCCACGTCGGAGCGACCGTCCGCAGCGGGTCCCAGACGGTCTCCAGCCCGGCGGCGCCGAAGAGATGGAGCGCCGGCTCGTCGACGACCAGCAGCGCGTCGAGCCCGCGGGCCGCGAGCGCCTGGATCTGGTGGCCGGCGTTCGCGGCGAGCCACGTCGCGAGCTCGCCGGCGAGCGCCGCCGACGCGCGGCGCGACGGCGCGCCGCCGCTCGCCCGTTCCAGGGCGCAGGCCAGCGTCGCCGGCCCGGTGACCTGGAGCTTGACCACCCGGTGGGGCGGCGCCTCGCGGTCGAGCGCCGTGAGCAGCGCGCCCCAGGCGGCCGGCTGCTCGCGATCGCGCTGGGGCGACCACCCGCAGCGCCGCGGGTCGTCGCCCAGCCACTCGACGATCATGTCGCCGTCGAGACACGGCAGCTGCGGGCAGAACGGGACGTCGTAGGCCGCGGTCACGTGCTCGACCGCCCGGCCCGGGTCGTCGTGCGGGAGGCTCCCGACGCCGGTCGTCGCCCACTCCGGGATGCGGTCGAGGACGCCCACTATGCCCCGACCGTCGTCGCCGCGCGCCGGCGCTGGGTGGCCGCCAGCATGTTCTCGAGCGCCGGCAGCGTCTCCTCCCAGCGGCGGGTCTTGAGTCCGCAGTCGGGGTTGACCCACAGCCGCTCGCGGCCGACGCGCGCCTCGGCCAGCTCGAGGAGCCGCTCGATCTCCTCGACCGACGGGATCCGCGGCGAGTGGATGTCGTACACGCCGGGCCCGATGTCGTTCGGGTAGCTCAGCTCGCCGGCGAACGCGTCGAGCACCTCCATGTCCGAGCGCGATGCCTCGATCGAGAGCACGTCGGCGTCCAGGCGGACGATGTGCTCCATCATGTCGTTGAACTCCGAGTAGCACATGTGCGTGTGGATCTGGGTCTCCTCGCGCGCCGGCGCCACCGTCAGCCGGAAGCAGTCGACCGCCCAGCGCACGTAGTCGTCCTGGGCGCGGCGCTGCAGCGGCAGGCCCTCGCGCAGGGCCGCCTCGTCGACCTGGATCGCGAACGCCCCGGCCGCCTCGAGATCGACGACCTCGTCCTGGATCGCGAGGGCGATCTGCGTGCAGGTCTCGCGCCGCGGCTGGTCGTCGCGGACGAACGACCACTGCAGGATCGTCACCGGGCCGGTGAGCATCGCCTTCATCGGACGGTCCGTCAGCGACTGCGCGTACCGCCACCAGCGCACCGTCATCGGCTCCGGCCGCGAGACGTCGCCGAAGAGGATCGGCGGCTTGACGCAGCGGCTCCCGTAGGACTGCACCCAGCCGTGGGTCGTGAACGCGAACCCGGCGAGCTGCTGGCCGAAGTACTCGACCATGTCGTTGCGCTCCGGCTCGCCGTGGACGAGCACGTCGAAGCCGAGGCGCTCCTGGACCTCGACGACGCGCGCGATCTCGCCCTCCAGGAACCGCTCGTAGGCGGCCCGGTCGAGCCGGCCCTCCCGCAGGTCGCGCCGCGCGGCGCGGATCTCGTCGGTCTGGGGGAACGAGCCGATCGTGGTGGTCGGCAACTCGGGCAGCGCGACCCGCGCCTGCTGTGCCTCCCGCCGGGCGCTCGCCTCCGCCGCGCGGTCGTAGTCCTCGGCGGCCAGCGCCCCGACGCGTTCGCGCACGGCGGCGTCGTTCGTCAGGGCCGACGTGCGACGTGCCCGGCTCGTGGCGCGGGGATCCGCCAGCAACTCGTCGCGCCGCGGGACGTTCGCGTCCGAGGCCTCGCCGAGCACGTGCAACTCGGCGAGCTTCTCGTCGCAGAACGCCAGCCAGGGGCGGACCTCCGCGGCGATCCCGGTTTCGCGCGCGGCCGAGTACGGCACGTGCAGCAGCGAGCACGACGGCGCGATCGTCACCCGCTCGCCGCCGAGCGCAGTGGTCGCGGCGTCGATCTGATCGAGCGCCCAGTCGAGGTCGGCGGCCCACACGTTGCGCCCGTCGAGCACGCCCAGCGACAGGCTCGTCTGCGAGTCGGCGAGCCCGGCGAGTGCCGGGCCGAGCTGCCCGGGCGCGCGGACGAGGTCGAGATGGATCTCGGAAACCGGCAGCGCGAGCACCCGGTCGAGCGTCCCGCCCTCGTCCAGCCCGGCGAAGTAGGTCGCCAGGCACAGCTCGAGCTCCGCCGCCGCGGCGAGCGACGTCCACGCGTCGGTGAACGCGTCGAGCGTGGCCGGCGCCAGGTCGAGGGCCAGGCACGGCTCGTCGATCTGCACCTCCGTCGCGCCGGCCGCCGCCAGCTCCTGCAGGAGGGTCGCGTACGCCGGCACCAGCTCGCCGAGCGCGTCGAGCGGGCGATCGAGCCCCTTGGACAGCAGCAGGAAGCTCACCGGCCCGAGGACGACCGGGCGGGTCGCGATCCCGAGCTCGCGGGCCTCGCCGAGCGGCTCCGTCCAGTGCTCGGCCCGCACCTCGAACCGCTGCCCGGCCTCGAGCTCGGGCACCAGGTAGTGGTAGTTGGTGTCGAACCACTTGGTCATCTCGAGCGGCCGCTGTTCGGCGGTGCCGCGCGCGAGCGCGAAGTAGCCGTCGACCCAGTCGCGGTCGAGGTGGCCGAAGCGGGCGGGGATCGCCCCCAGCGCCCACGCCGTGTCGAGGACGTGGTCGTACAGGCTGAAGTCCCCGCTCGGGATCACGTCGATCCCGGCATCCGCGGCGCGCCGCCAGGTGTTGGCCCGCAGGGTGCGCGCGGTCTCCTGCAGCTCTGCGGCGCCGGTGCGCCCGGCCCAGAACGCCTCCAGCGCGCCCTTCAACTCGCGGTCGGGGCCGATGCGGGGAAGCCCGAGGACGGCAGTGCGTGCCATCAGTTCCTACTCCTTGATCTCCGTGCGGCCCTTGGTCGCGAGGCCGCGGTTGTCGGTGACCCGGGCGGCGCACGCGCCACGCGGGACAGAGTCGACAGGTCTTCGGGCTCGGACGCGGTCGAGGCGACTGCCTTCCCAGACCCAGGCGGGTCCAGTGGCGTTCTGTCGTCTCGCGCGTCCCTACCGCTGCGCGTCAGCTCCGGATTTCGAACCGGATTCCCTGACCCTGGTCGGGCACGATCGACTCCGCCACGAACCCTACACGCCGATGCCGCGGAGTACGCTCCGGCCCATGAGGCGGTGGGGTGCGGTCATCGCAGCGGTTGCGGTCGGTGCTGCGACGGGGGCGGCGTCGGCGGTCGGTGCGGATCCGCTGCGCGGCGATCTGCGGATCCGGGAGCACGTGATCGACACCGGTGCGGTCTACATCGAGGGCGCATACCAGTACGTCGAGGTCCGACGCACGCGGGACGATCGGTTGATGTTCCGCAAGCGCAGCGGGACAGGACTGTCCGAGCGTGTGGTGCTGCCCGCCGGCTTCTACCGCGTCGCGTCGTGGACCCAGTCGTGTTCGGGGACCTGCGGGATGCTCGATCCGCCGAGCAACAGGTGCCGAGGCTCCTTCCGAGTCCGTGGCGGTCGCTACCTGACAGCCACGATCCACTCTGGCGTCGGGATCAGCTGCCGGATCACGAACCCGTAGGTGCCGGCGCTCGAGGTCGAGTTCTTCAAGGGCCCAACGCGGCGGTACCACTCGGTGCTGCACCGAGTGGACGGGGTCGACGTCCAGCTCGACGGAGGCGCCTACAACGACGTCGGCGGCCGCGCGGGCGAGGTGCCGCACGACATCGCCCACCTCGTCGTCGAGGACGAGCTCGGCCTGGCGCTGGGTGTCTGGGGCGTGCTCGCAGCCGGCGGCCTGTTCCGCGGCGCATCGATCCGGGCCGGCCGCCAGCGGCCACATGCGGCCCGGCGCGCGCGAGAGATCCTCGCTGCCTCCGTCGAGCAGCTCAACCAGGCGGAGGTCCTGACCCGGGGGGTCTGCGACCTCGCCGTGACCGGGAGGGCGGACCTGCGGGCGCTGCGGGCGGCCACGGGCGCTCGCTGGTGGTCGAGCACCGCCAGCGAAGAGGCGCTCGTCCGGTCCTTCGGCCGGCTCCGCGAGGCGGGCGAGCGCTGGGCGGACCTCCGCGCCGACGGCAGCCTGCGCTTCCGGTGGACGCCGCCGCCGAGCCGTGGTGGTGGCCGGCGGAGCCGGCGCTCACCCGGCTGAGTGACACGGGCGCTCCGGTCCCGTAAGGTCGCGCGATGCCCCGCTCGGCCGTCGTCTTCGGCGTCCTCGCGCTCGCGCTGTTCCCGTCGGCGGCGCGCGCGCAGGAGTGCCCGAAGGGCCTGACCTGCGGCACGGTCACCGTCCCGGTCGACCACGCGGCGCCACCCGGGGGCCCATCGCTGACGCTGACCTACGCGCGTGCACCGGCCACCGGGACCAGGCGCGGAACGATGCTCGTCCTGGCCGGCGGGCCCGGCTCGGCCGCGATCTCGTTCTACACGAAACCCGGGCACGAGCACGACCTCGACGGGCTGCGCAAGACCCAGGACCTGGTCATCGTCGACACGCGCGGGACGGGGCGCTCGGGCGCGCTCACGTGCCAGGACGCGGCCGCGTGCGCCGCGGCCCTCGGCGCCGCGCGCGGCCGGTACACGACGCCTGACACCGTCGCCGACCTCGAGCTCGTCCGCGCCGCTCTGGGCCTCGAGCGCTGGTCGATCTACGGCCTCTCGTACGGCGCCTGGGTGGCCCAGGTCTACGCGCGCCGCCACCCAGGCCGGGTCGAGCGGCTGATCCTCGACTCGGCCGTCGACCGCTCCTACGTCGACGATCCGTTCGACGTCTTCGCCGGCCGCGCGCTGCCGGACGTCGTGGGCTCGATCTGCTTCGGCGGCGCCTGCCGTGGCCTCACGCGCGACCCGCTGGCCGATCTCGCCCGCGCGGTGCGCGCGGCGCCGCGCACAGGGCTGGTCGTCGACCGCGCCGGCCGCCGGCGCACGCGGACGATGGACCTCGAAGCCGTGGGCACCGTGCTCCTGGTGGCCGACGTCAACCCCGACCTGCGCGCCGAGCTCCCGGCCGCGTTCGTGGCCGCCGGCCGGGGCGACGCCGCGCCTGTGCTGCGACTTCTCGACGCGGTGAACGCGTCGTCGCCGCCGCCTCCGGACCAGGACTCCCACGGTCTCTTCCTCGCCACCGCATGCGAGGAGCAGGCGGTGCCGTGGGACCGCACGACGCCGATGGACCAGCGGATCCCGGAGGCCATCCGGCGGCTGACCGCGCTACCGGCCGACACCTTCGCGCCGTTCCCACGTGAGGCGGCGCTGCTGACCACGCTCGCCTTCGACTGCGCCGCCTGGCCGCACACAGGCGAGCGGCCGGTGACCGACGCGCCGCTGCCCGACGTCCCCGCGCTGGTTCTGTCGGGCGGGGCCGACCTGCGGACGCCGGTCTCCGCGGCGAGGTCGGTGGCCGCCGAGCTGCCGCGGTCGGTGCTCCGGGTGTTCCCGAACGCCGGCCACGGGATCCTCCGCGACGATCGCACCGGCTGCGCGGGCCGCGCGGTCGACGCGTTCCTCTCCGATCGGGCGGTTCCCGAGTGCCGCCGCCAGCCGTTCGACCCGGCGCCGCTCGCGCCGCGGCGGCGCGCGTCGCCGCTGATCGACGCCCGCCTCACCGTCGAGAACGCCGTACGGCACGCCGAACTGCGGCGCGACGAGCTGGGCGACACCAGGGCGGCGTTCCGGTTCGGCGGTCTGCGGCGCGGCACCATCGTGTCCACGCTCCGGCGGCTGACGCTGCGCGGGGTCGAGTACGTGCCGGGCGTCCGGGTGAGCGGGACGGTGACCGCGGGCGGCGCCGGCCGGGTCCGGGTGTCGGGTCCGGGCCCGCGGCGCGCGACCGTGCGCCTCGCCCCGTAGGATCGCGCCTTCGGTCCAGACTCAAGAGAAGGACGGCCATTGCAGATCCGTGCCGCGGTCCTCGAGCGCTTCGGCGAGCCGCTCGTGGTGCAGGATGTCGAGCTCGCCGCCCCCGGTCGGGGCGAGGCGCTGGTGCGCTTGCACGCGTGTGGCGTCTGCCACACGGACATGTACTCGGCCTCGGGCGCCGACCCGTCGGGCTACGCGCCGTGCGTGCTCGGCCACGAGGGCGCCGGCGTCGTCGAGGCAGTGGGGGAGGGCGTGACCTCGCTCGCGCCCGGCGACCACGTCGTCACCCTGTTCAGCCCCCAGTGCGGGGAGTGCGTCAACTGCCGCTCCGGCAAGACCAACATCTGCGTCGCCATCCGCGAGCAGCAGAACTCTGGCTACCTCCCGGACGGCACGACGCGCCTGTCCCGTGACGGCGAGCCGCTCCGCCACTTCATGGGCTGCTCGACGTTCGCCGAGGCGACGGTCATGCCCGAGATCTCGCTCGCCAAGGTGTCGCCCGACGCGCCGTTCGAGGCCGCCTGCCTGTTCGCCTGCGGCCTCTCGACCGGCCTCGGCGCCGCGATGTACCGCGCGCAGGTCGAGGCGGGCTCGGTGTGCGTCGTGTTCGGCGCCGGCATGGTCGGGCTCGGCGCGGTGGCCGGCTGCCGGCTGCAGGGCGCGGAGCGGATCATCGCCGTCGACCTCTCCGAGGACCGCCTCGCGCTCGCCCGCCACCACGGCGCGACCGACGCGTGGACCGCCGGGCCGGACACCGTCGACCGCGTGCTCGAGGAGACCGGCGGCTACGGCGCCGACTTCACGTTCGAGGCGACCGGCAACGTCGGCGTGATGCGCCAGGCGGTCGAGTCGGCCCGCATGGGGTGGGGGACGTGCTGCGTGACCGGCGTCGCGGCGCGCGGCGAGACGCTCGACGTCGTCCCGCGCTACCTGATCACCGGCCGCCGGGTCATGGGCGCGTCGTTCGGCGGGGTCAAGGGGCGCGAGCAGGTCCCACGGCTCGTCGACCGCTACCTCGCCGGCGACATCGACGCCGAGTCCTTCGTCTCGCACCGGATCTCGCTCGACGAGGTCGACCGCGGCTTCGAGCTGATGCACAACCAGGACGGAATCAGGAGCGTGATCGCCTACTCATGATCATCGAGCGCACCGAGAACCCCAGCTGGCTCTCCAACGCCTACCTGGTCGCCGACCGCGAGGGCGGCCACGCGGTGCTGATCGACGGCAACGACGTCGTCGAGCCGCTGATCGAGGCCGCCGGGCGCCTCGGCGTGACGGTCGACGCGATCCTGCTCACCCATCACCACCAGGACCACTGGGCCGGACTGGACCGCTACCGCGAGGCCTTCCCGGATGCGCCCGTCCACGCGCACCCGTGGACCGCCGAGCAGGTCGACGGGATCGATCGCACGATGGACGAGGGCGACGTCCTCGAATTCGGTGACCTGCGGATCGAGGTGCTGTTCACGCCGGGCCACGCCGCGGGGCACGTCGCGCTGCTCGTGAACGGGACGGACTGCTTCACCGCCGACGTGCTGTTCAAGGGCACGGTCGGCGGCACGTTCGCGCCCGGAGCCACGGGCTACGACGACCTCAAGGCGTCCGTCCTGCGGCTCGTCGACCTGCCGGCCGAGACGGTCGTGCACCCCGGCCACCGCGAGCCGACGACCGCGGGCGCCGAGGCCGAGTCGAACCCGTTCGTCCGGATCTGGCGCGGCGTCGACCCCGAGGGGTCGGAGAGCTGCTCGGTGTGGGACCGCGAGGCGACGCTCGTGCTGTGGGCGCCCGACTACGACGGCACGAACAAGGCCTGGATCCGCTTCGCCGACAGCGGCGAGGACGGCATCGTCGGCGGGTCGCAGGTGCGGCGCTGAAGTCAGGTGTCCGGTTCGGACGGCGAGCTCCGACGGGAGAGCGCATGTCCACCCAGACGATCACCTCGAAGCAGGTCATCCCAGCAGCGTCGCCGCAGACGGCACGACTCCTGAGCGGTGGCATCGTCGCCGGCGCGCTGTTCCTCGCCGTGTGGGCGCTCCAGGCGTTCACCCGGGACGGCTTCGACGTGGGCCGCACCCGATCAGCCTGCTGAGCCTCGGAGACCTCGGGTGGATCCAGATCGCCAACTTCGTCGCGACCGGCGTGCTGTTCATCGCGCTCGCCGTCGGCCTGCGGCGCTCCATGCATCCCGGCCGTGGCGACACCTGGGGACCCCGGCTGATCGCCGCCATGGGCGCAGGGCTGGCGCTCGCGGGGATCTTCGTCACCGACCCCGGCGCCGGCTTCCCCGCCGGCGCACCTGCCGGCACGCCCGAGATGAGCTGGCACGGCACGCTGCACGATGCCGGCTACGTCGTCGTCATGCTGTCGTGGAGCGCCGCTTGCCTGGTGTTCCGCTCTCACGTCGCCGCGCTCGGGCAGCGCGGTTGGGCCCGCGCGTGCGTCGCCACCCTCGTGGTCTTCCTCCTCAGTGCTCTGCCCGACGCGGGCAGCTTCACCATCCGCATCGTGCTCGCGACGTCGATGCAGTTCGGCCTCCTCGCGGCCGTGGCGGCCCACATTCGCGCTTGCGCGGTGCCGTCCGGAGTGGGTGCGACCCTGGCGCGATGAGCCAGCGTCAGACGCCCGGCCGGGCGTTCTTCGGCGACAGCGGCGTGCCCGCGGCCGACGTCGTGGTCATCGAGCAGTTCCACCGGCGCTTCGTGCGGACCGCAGGCGCCGGCGGCTACAAGGACGCCTCCGGTCCGGGCCAGAGCTACGTCGTGTTCGAGGAGATCCACGACGCCGGCCTGCGCGACCGCCTGACGGAGCTCGTGGACAGCGCCGGCGACGTCGAGCTCGAGGGCCGCGATCGCCTGGTCCTCGACGTCGCGTTCGAGGACGGCGCGCACCTGCTCGGGTGCTGCGTCGCCAGGCCGGTCGATCAGTCAGGGCATCTGGAGCGCCTGCGCTTCCTCGCCACGCTCTTGTCGGTGCCGGCGCGATAAGAGCGCGCGCACGTCGCTATCGTCGGTCGTCCTGGCCGTCAGCCGATAAGGGCCGTCCCCGGACAGGGCTGATGAGGGACGGCCGCGAGTAGCCGCAAGGCTCAAGCAGCGCCAGGCATGCTTCTCGACCTCGGCTCGAACGGAGCGCTAGGGGCCGGTTGCTTCGTCCGCGTTGCGCCTGACGTTCTCGGCGGCGCGTTCCGCGTCGGCCTTGCTGGGGAACGCCGTGCCCGACGCCGCGACCTTGTTGCTCGACTCCCAGGCGCGCCAGCGCCATTTTGCGCCGGTGCCCTCGTAGATCTCGAAGCGGGCCGTGTACGCGCTCACTTTGAACGCCTTACATGCGCGCGTCGCAAACGGCAGGCTGGGGAACGATTCGCCCGCCCAGGCCGCCACCTCGTTGGTGTTGCCGTAGAGCCGCCACGTGTAGTCGCCAGACGGCGCGGCCCCGACTTTGAAGTACATGCTCGTCCCCTAAGTGCGTGTCGGCACAAAATAGTTCCAAGGTCGGATCGATGTCGGCTTGGCCGATGATTCTCCCGTGGCCGCGCGGTCACTAGGACAGACGCTCGCGAACGGACGAAGGAGGACACCGTGTCATCCAGCACCGGAGCTGCGAACACGAACGGCCGCGTACTCGAGTACTACGCCCGCCCGGCGGCGATCACCGCGCTCGGGAGGCACGCCGAGCGCGTCGAGGGGCTGCCTGACGACGTGGGCGAGCTCGCCCGCGTCATGCAGGGCGTGTTCATCTACGACGCCGTCGCGAGCGAGTTCTACGGGTGCGACCTGTCCCCGGAGCGCCAAGGCGCGATCCACCTCAGGCCCGTCGAGGAGCTGCTCGACGCCATTTTCGCCCTCGACGGGCGCCCGCTATCGACACCGCGGCCGCCGGAGAAGCGGCTCGCCGCGCGGTGTCACCACTTCGCGCGCCTGCTCGTCGCGGTCGTGCGGGCCAAGGGCGTCCCCGCCCGTGTGCGCGGCGGCTTCGGCGCGTACTTCGGCCCCGACTCCTTCGAGGACCACGTGCTCTGTGAGGTCTGGGACGCGAGCGGCCGGCGCTGGGTGCTCGTCGATCCGCAGTTCGACGAGGTGTTCCGCGAGCGGCTCGGCATCGAGCACGACCACCTCGACGTACCGCGCGACCAGTTCATCGTCGCGGCGGATTTGCGAGCACGCCGGACGACTCGTTCGACGACCTGCGCGCGCGCTACGAGACCGACGATCGGCTGCGTGCGCCGGCGACGGTGTTTAACGCCATCCTGGACCGTCCGGAGCCGTCGCACGTGCCGTAGGCGGATCAGAAGCTCACAGGTGGGTCGGCGCGCGCTCGAGGTCGCCGACCCCGCTGTCGAGCGCCGCCTGCTTGACCGCCTGCGCGACGGCCTCGTGCACCTCGCGGTCGAGCACGCTCGGGACGAGCTCTGACTCGACGGTGAGCCCCGCCAGCGTCCAGGCCGCGGCGCGCTTCATCTCGAGGTTGATCGCGCTGGCGCCGGCCAGCAGCGCGCCGCGGAAGATGCCCGGGTAGCCGAGCACGTTGTTGACGCTCGTCCCGTCGGCGGCGAACGCGGCGCCGGCGGCGAGCGCGACGTCGGGATCGATCTCCGGCTCGGGGTTCGTGAGCGCGAGGATGACCTGGCCCGGCTGGACCATCTCGGGCGTGATGAGACCGGGCCGGCCGCTGGTGGCGACGACGACGTCGGCATCGCGCATCACGCTCTCGAGGTCGCCGATCTCGATGCCGCGGTCGCGGGCACGGTCCTGCGCGACCGGGTTCGGGTCGCTCGCCAGCACGCGGCGCACGCCGGCGTCGTGGATGAGCGTGGCGATCCCGAAGCCGGCGGCACCGAGGCCGATCTGGCCGACCACCGCCTCGTCGAGCCGCTTGCCGACGTGCCGGCACGCCGCGATCGCCGCGCTGAAGGTGACCACGGCGGTGCCGTGGACGTCGTCGTGCATGACCGGCTGGGGGAGGGCCTCGATCAGCCGGCGCTCGATCTCGAAGCACTCGGGGGCCGAGATGTCCTCGAGGTGGATGCCGCCGAACCCGGGGGCGATGCGCACGACGGTCTCGACGAACTCGTCGACGTCCTTGGTGTCGACGAGGATGGGGACGGCGCTGACCCCGGCGAGCTGCGCGTAGAAGATCGCCTTGCCCTCCATCACCGGCATGCTCGCCACCGGGCCGATGTCGCCGAGGCCGAGGACCCGCGTGCCGTTCGTGCAGATGGCGACGCTGCGCCCGATCATCGTGAACCGCCGCGCGAGCTGCGGGAACTCGGCGATCGCGAGCGACACCCGCGCGACCCCGGGCGTGTAGACGTCGCGCACGTCCTGGTTGGTGCGGATCTGCTGGCGGGCGACGACCTCGAGCTTGCCGCCGTCGTGGGCGATGAAGGCGCGGTCGTGGAACCAGATCACGCGGATGCCGGGCAGCGCGCCCAGCACGGCCGCGAGCTCCTCGCCGTGGGGCTTGTCGCGCAGCTCGACCGTCACCTCGCGCAGCGCCTCGTTGCGACCGACGTTGATGGTGGTCACGTCGCCGATCAGGCCGCCGTGCTCAGCGATGGCCGTCGCCACCTTGGCAAGCTGCCCCGGCTTGTGCGGGATCCGCAGCCGGTAGGTGCAGTCCATGGCCACGCCGGGGTACGTACCCGTCTCGCCCGGGGCGACACCCCCGGCGTGTAGGTTGCTCGCGAAATGCGGATCCTCATCCTTGGGTCGGGGGGCGTCGGCGCCGCCACCGCCGCGATCGCTCGCCGCCGGGACTTCTTCGATCGCATGGTGCTCGCGGATATCGACGCGGCCCGTGCCGAGCGCGCGATCGCCGGCCTCGACGACGGCCGCTTCGCGTCGACGGGGATCGACGCAAGCGACCGCGCCGCGGTGGTGGAGCTGGCCCGCGCCGAGCGCGCGGACCTGATCCTCAACGCGTGCGACCCGCGGCTCAACCCGCCGATCTTCGAGGCGGCGCTCGAGGCCCGCTGCACCTACCTCGACATGGCGATGACGCTCGCCGAGGCCCACCCCGAGGATCCCTACTCCAAGCCCGGCGTCATGCTCGGCGACGTGCAGTTCGCGGCGTCGGAGGAGTGGGAGCGCGCCGGGTTGCTGGCGATGGTCGGAATCGGCGTGGAGCCGGGCCTCGCCGACGTCTTCGCCCGCTACGCGGCGGACCATCTGTTCTCCGAGATCGACGAGATCGGGGTGCGCGACGGGGCGGACCTCGCCGTCGAGGGCTACGCGTTCGCGCCGACGTTCTCGATCTGGACGACGATCGAGGAGTGCCTGAACCCGCCGGTGATCTGGGAGCGCGACCGCGGCTTCTACACGACCGAGCCCTTCTCCGAGCCCGAGCTCTTCGAGTTCCCGGAGGGGATCGGGCTGGTCGAGTGCGTCAACGTCGAGCACGAGGAGGTCGTGCTGATCCCGCGGTGGGTCGAGTGCCGGCGGGTGACGTTCAAGTACGGGCTCGGCCAGGAGTTCATCGACGTGCTGCGCACGCTGCACATGCTGGGGCTCGACTCGACCGAGCCGCTCGACGTCGGTGGCGTCCGCGTGGCGCCCCGCGACGTGGTCGCCGCTGCGCTACCCGACCCGGCGACGCTCGGCGACCGCATGACCGGCCGCACGTGCGCGGGCACGCTCGTCACCGGCACCGGGGTCGACGGCGAGCCGCGCGCGACCTACCTTTACCACGTCGCCGACAACGAGACGACGATGCGCGAGGACGGATCCCAGGCGGTCGTGTGGCAGACCGCGGTGAACCCGGTCGCGGCGATGGAACTGCTGGCGGAGGGCACGTGGAGCGGGACGGGCGTGCTCGGCCCCGAGGCGTTCGACGCGGTCCCGTTCCTCGACCGCCTCGCCGACCTCGGCGCGCCCCACGCGGTCGACGAGCGCGATCCCTCGCAGCCGCTCGCCTGCGGCCGCGCCGTGGCCGACTGAGCTACCGCCGGCAGGGGCCCGCGGGCGCGAAGTCGTGCGCGACGATCCCCGTGCCGGGCGCGAGGAGGTACAGCGTCCGCGCGTCGAACGCGAGGTCGGTGGCCCGGAAGCCGGTCGTCTGGTCGGGTCCCTCCGGATTGACGAGCGGCTCGAAGGCCAGGCAGCCCCTGACCAGCCGGTAGATCACGGCGATGTTCGGGTCCCCGGCGTGGGCGGAGTCGGTGAGCGCCCACAGCGTCCCGCCGGGCGCCAGCGACAGACCCGCGATGTGCTCGTCGCTCTCGCCCTCCGAGGCCGCCCCGAGGAACGAGTCGAGCCGCCCGCGCCCGGCCCGGAGCGTGAAGGCGTAGCCGAAGATGTCGACCGCGGTGGCTCCGATGCGATCTCCGCGGACGTCGACGTCGCCGATCGTGGTGCTCCCGAAACGGACGGCGTCCCGCGGCAGCGGGAGGCGTCGCGGGCTTCGGTCACCGGTCTTGAGATACAGCCCGGAGCGCCGGTTGTCGGCGCGACCACCGCGCGTCCGGCAGAACTGGCCGAACACGGCGCGGCTCCGCCAGAGCGCCGGCGCGGTGGTCAGCTCGCAGCGCGTGCCCGGCAGGCCACGGATCGCCGCGCGGCGCCCGTGGAGGTCGTCGCGCACCACCCGGCACCGCGACGGCGTGAAGCAGCGCAGGTATGTCAGGACGAGCCGGTTTCGCCGGTCGCGGCCGAGGTCGATGGACCGGTAGAACGGCGCGCGCGGCGCGGTCTCGACGCGGAAGATCCGCCCGCCGGGGGTCCGCCGCATGAGGACGTGGTTCCGCGCGCCGCCGCTCACCCAGACGAGGTTGCCGTCGAGCGCGGTCACCGCGCGCGCGGCGGGATCGGGGGCGACGACGCGATCGGCCGCGGAGGCGGTGGCGGGGAGGGCGAGCGTCGCGACGGCGACGAGGAGCGGCTTCAGACGCGCGAGCATGAGATCGTGAACGTACCGGTGACGTGGGAGTTGCGCGCCCCTGCGAGCATGGGGGCGTGACCCGCACGAGGCGACACGAGGACGGCGAACCGCTCGATCTCGAGGCGGTCGAGCGCGACCTGCTCGCGCGCCGCGCCGGGCTCCAGGAGAAGCTCGGCGGCTTCGCCCGCGCCCCGGAGCGCGGCTCCGGGGTGAGCTTCGGCAAGCGCATCGGCGACGGCACCATCGAGGCGGTGAGCCGGATGACCGAGGCGCAGGTCGGGGGCAGCCTCGAGGTCTCCGAGGCGCGGATCGGCCGCGCGCTCGCCAAGCTCGCCGAGGGTACCTACGGCATCTGCGACGGCTGCGGCGGCCCGATCGCGCCGGCCCGCCTGCGGGCAGCGCCCGAGAGCGTGCTCTGCATCGAGTGCGCCCGCGCCGCGCCGCGCTGAGCTACCGCGCCACCGGCTCGAGCCCGAACGCCCCCTCGGCGCGATCGGCGATCAGCGGCCCGAGCGCCAGTGCCGCGGTCGCGGCGGGGGAGGGGGCGTTGCGCACGTGCAGCGTCGCCTCGCCGGCCGAGACCAGGAAGTCGTCGAGGAGCGCCCCGTCGCGCCGCACGGCCTGGCCGCGCACCCCGGCCGGGCCGGGCAGCAAATCGTCGGGCCCCAGGTCGGGGACGAAGCGGGCGACGTCGGCGGCCAGCGCCCGCACGCTCACCGCGCGGTGGATCTCCGCTGCGCCCGTGCGCCACCAGCGCCGCGCCATCCGCCAGGTCCCCGGCCAGGCCAGGGTGTGGGCGAGGTCGCGGGGCACCACCCGGGTCAGCCGGTAGGCATCGCGGGCGGCGACCATCAGGGCGGTCGGACCCGCGTGGACCTCGCCGTCGATCCCACGCGTGAGATGGACGCCGAGGAACGGGAGGCGGGGATCGGGCACGGGGTAGATCAGCGCCCGCACGAGGTGCGCTCGCTGCGGCCGCACCACCCGGTAGGCCCCGCGGAACGGGATGATCCGCACGTCCTCCTCGCCCGGGCGCCCGCGGCCGGCGAACACGTCCGCCCACGCGCCGGCGCAGAAGACGGCCCGGCGGGCGACCGTCCGGCCCCGCGCGTGGTCCAGTGCCACGCGCCCGTCCGGCTGCGTGGCGGCCGCCCGCACCGCGGCGCGCAAGACGATCCGCCCGTCCGCTGCGGCGACATCGCCCGCCAGCTCCGCGGCGACCGCCGCGAAGTCGACGACGCCCGTCTCCGGCGAGTGCAGCGCCGCGACGCCGCGGCAGTACGGCTCGAGCTCGGCCAGGCCGTCGGGGCCGACCCGCCGCAGGCCCTGCACGCCGTTGGCCCGGCCGCGCCGCTCGAGCTCGTCGAGCGAGGCGACCTCGCGCGCGTGCGTGGCGACGATCACCTTGCCGCAGCGCTCATGCGCGATGCCGCGCTCGGCGCAGTACGCATAGAGGGCGCGCGCGCCCGCCACCGCGAGGCGCGCCTTCAGCGAGCCGGGCGCGTAGTAGATGCCGGCGTGGATCACGCCGGAGTTGTGGCTGGTCTGGTGGGGCGCGAGCGCCTCGCCGCGCTCGAGCACGACGACGCGCAGGCCCGGTCGCCGGGCCAGCAGCTCACGGGCGACGGCCAGCCCGACGATCCCCGCGCCGACGACGGCGAGGTCGCACGTGTCGGGCGCCTCGACAGAGGCGATGCGAACCGCGGGCATCGGGGCCAGTGTGCCGGTCGCGGCGGGCGTATGCTCGCTCCGATGCCGCTCGCAGAGGGCCTGGACGCCGACCTGCTCCGCGAGGCGATGGCCACCGAGGCCGGCGCCCAGCGCGCGCTGCTGGCGGGGGACGACGCGACCGCGCGCGACCGGCTCCTGCGTGCGTCGCGGCTCTACCGCGCCTCGTGGGATGCGGCGGGGCCGGCGAGCTTCGGCCGGCTGATCGGGATGCTCAAGGCGGCCGTCATCGCCGACGACGACGCGGCCGCCGCCGCGGCGACTTACGCGCGCACCGAGATCCCCGACGACGCCGGATCTCCGCCCGCCCGCTATGCCGTGGCCGTCGCGGCGCTCGTCCTCGGTGACGACGCCGGAGCCGAAGCGGCGGCGGCCGGCATGCGCGCGGGGTCGCCCGCGTTCGTCCGCGCCGCCGACGCCGTCATCGCGCTGGCCCGCGGCGACGCCGCGGCGTACGCGACCGCGGTGCGGGCGATCGTCGCCGACTTCGAAGGTCGCACCGCGCACCTCACCGGCGTCGCGATCGCCGACACCGCGCTGATGCTCGAGCGGCTGGCCGAGGGGCGCAGGATCGCGTGCCGGCCGGCATCCGAGCTGCTCCCGCTCCGATCAGCCGGCTGACGGCGGTCGCGGCCCGAGCGCCGTCGAGAACGCGCCCGACAGCAGCTCCGGCGGCACGGGGCGGCTGAACAGGTAGCCCTGGGCGAGGTCGCAGCCGAGCTCGCGGACGACCTCGAGCTGGCGCTCGGTCTCGATCCCCTCGGCGACCACCTGTTTGCCCAGCGCGTGGCCCATGTCCGTCACCGCGCTGATGATCTCGCGGGCCGGCGACGCCGTGTCGAGGGCCAACGCGAACGAGCGGTCGATCTTGATCGTGTCGATCGGCAGCTCGAGCACGTAGCGCAGCGACGAGTATCCGGTGCCGAAGTCGTCGAGCACGATCCGG
Organism: uncultured Solirubrobacterales bacterium; assembly: GCA_963828075.1. GTDB lineage: Bacteria > Actinomycetota > Thermoleophilia > Solirubrobacterales > Solirubrobacteraceae > JACCYI01. Next base: position 254,507 of record CAWHDH010000017.1, read on the forward strand.
ACACCGAGCCGGCGCAGCTGGCCGAGCACCGCCGTCGCCTGCTCGAGCGAGGTGAGGACCGCGCTCTCGGTCACCTCGAGCCACAGCTGCTCCGGGGGCAGGCCGCTCGTGCGCAGGATCAGCTCGACGTCCTGCACGAGCCGGCGCTCGGTGAGCTGGCGCGCCGAGAGGTTGACCGACAACCCCGCCGGCCCGGCGCCGTTCGCGGACCAGCGCCTCGCCTGCTCGCAACTCTGGAAGAGCACCCAGGCCCCGATGTCGCCGATCAGCCCGCACTCCTCCGCGATCGGGATGAACCGGCCGGGTCCGATCGGCCCGACGTCGGGGTTCTCCCAGCGCAGCAGCGCCTCGACGGCCACGGGCTGGTGGGTCCGAAGCGAGACGATCGGCTGATAGAGGACCTGCAGCTCGGCGTTGGCGATGGCGCCGCCCAGTGCCTGCACCACCTGCCGTCGCGCGGCGGCGCGCCGGCGCATCGCCTCGTCGAAGAGCTCGTGGCGCCCGCCGCCCGCCTGCTTGGCCCGGTACATGGCGGCGTCGGCGTCGCGCAGGAGCGCCTCGACCGACCCATCGCCGTCGCGGGCGAGCGCGATGCCGATGCTCGCCGACAGGGAGTGGCGGCCGTCCGCGAGCTCGAACGGCTCGTCGAGCGCCGACTGCACGCGCTGCGCGATGGCGACGACGTCGAGGTCGTGCTCGAGCACGTCGGCGACGACGACGAACTCGTCGCCGGAGAGTCGCGCCACGGTGTCGCTCGCGCGGACCGCGTCGCGCAGCCGGGCGGCGAACGAGCAGAGCAGCTCGTCGCCGATCTGGTGCCCGAGCGTGTCGTTGATGCGCTTGAAGCCGTCGAGGTCGACGAGCAGCACGGCGAGCAGGCCGCCGCCGCGCCGCTGGGTCGCGAGCGCGTGCTCGACGACGCTCGTGATGACCGCCCGGTTGGGGAGGCTGGTGACCTGGTCGTGGAGGGCGAGATGGCGCAGCTGGCGCTCCGCGGCCACCCGGTCGGTGATGTCGGTGATCATCGCGAGGCCGCCGGCGAACGCGCCGTCGTCGTCGAAGACGGGGGAAGCGCTGACCAGCACCCAGACCCGGGTGCCGTCGGCGCGGATCAGGCAGGCGTCGTGGCGGCCGGCCAGGCCCTTGCGACGCTGGGCGTACTCCTGGACGGCCAGTCGCTGCGTCGGCTCATCCATGAACTTCAGGCAGCTGACGCCGACGATGTCCTCCATCGGATGGCCGAGCAACTCCGCGACGCGCCGGTTGGCGAACGTCGTGATGCCGTCCGGATCGGTCATCCAGACGCCTTCGTTGGCGGTCTCGACGAAGCCGCGGTAGCGCTTCTCGGAGTCGCGCAGCTTGGCGACGGCCTGTTCGTGCTCGATCACGATCGCCGCCAGCAGCGAGGCGAGGTCGGCCAGCTCGAGCTCGCCCGTGGTGGGCTCGCGGGGCTCGTCGTAGTACATCGCGAAGCTTCCGATCACCTCTCCGGTGCGCGAGTGGATCGGTGTCGACCAGCACGCCCGCAGGCCGAACGGCAGCGTCAGCTCCCGGTAGCCCTCCCACAGCGGATCGGTGGCGATGTCCGAGACGATGACGCGGTGGTCGTGCCACATGGCGGTCCCGCAGGAACCCGCGGTCGGGCCGATGGGATAGCCCTCGATCGCGGCCGTGTAGGCCGCCGGCAGGCGCGGCGCCGAGGCGTGCCGGAGGTGCAGGCCGTCGGGGATGACTAGGACGGATCCGCGCATCCCGGGCGCCTGCTCCTCGACCATCTCGACGATGTGGTCGAGGACCTCCTTCAGTGGCGCTCCGGTGGCGATGAGCTCGAGCGCTCGCCGCTGCCCGGCAGCGAGGCGGGTGTTCGTGAGCCCGGATTGGCTGGGGTGGTCGGTCATGGCCCTGCCTGTGCGGCGAGCCTACCCACGAAGGCGCCCTATTGACGCCGTGACGGCTGTCAGAAGACGCGAGGCGCCGGCGGCGCCAGCGCCGCGCGCATGGCGTCGCCGCAGAGATCCTCGAGCCCGAGGAGCAGCGCACGGACGAGCGCGAGCGGCTCGCGGTCCTCGTCGCGCATCCAGTCCGCGTTGTCGCGCGACTCGACGAACAGCGCGACCGCGTGGCGGTACGCGCTCAGGCGCGCGGGGCGAAGGACGATCGTCTGCATGCCGGGACGCAGCGCGAGGTCGGCGAGCTCGTCGCCGAGCGCCGTCAGCTCGCGAAGCTCGAGCACGTCGTCGACCGACATCTCGACGTTGCGGAAACGCTCGGCGGACGTGATGGCGATGGCGTGCGCCGACGCGCGGATCTCGCGGTCGGCGAGATCCAGGCAGGCGAGGACGAGCGATTCGCCGTCCAGTCCTGTCGAGATGTCGATGCGTGCGTTCACCATGTCCATAGAACGTATCGACCCGCGAAACGGTTCACATGAACTTCAGTACCCGCAACCGGCCATGTGCACCGCCTGCAAGCCGTCGACCGGATCGCGGGCGTGCGCGTTTCCGTTCCGGCGTGTTGCCGCCGCGCCGGATAATGGAGGTCATATGACCGACCGGACCGCGCGCCCCTCGATGCCCTCCACGCCGATGACGATGGCCGACGTCGCGACGCTCGCCGGCGTCTCCGTGCCCACGGTCTCGAAGGTCCTCAACGGCCGGCCCGACGTTGCCGCCGCGACCAGGACACGGGTCGAGCGCGTCATCTCCGAGCACGGCTTCGTGCGCAACCACGCCGCCCGGGCGCTGCGCTCGGCGCGCTCCGGGCTCGTCGACCTCGTGGTCCACGACCTCGAGAGCCCCTACCACCTCGAGATCATCCGCGGGGTCGAGGAGGGGTTCGAGGATCAGGACGTCGGCGTCGTCCTCTCCGCCGTCCACGGCGAGCGCAAGCGCGCCCGGCGGTGGCTCGAGGGTGTTCGCAACCGCTCGTCGGACGGCGCCGTGCTCGTCCTGTCGGGCGCGCAGCCGGAGCAGATGGCCGAGCTGCGCGCGATGGACATCCCGTTCGTCCTGCTCGACCACTGGGGCCAGGCCGATCCCGGCATCCCGTCGGTCGGGGCGACGAACTGGGCGGGTGCCCGCGACGCGACGGAACACCTGCTCTCGCTCGGGCACCAGCGCATCGCGATCATCGGCGGCGACCCCCACGCGCCGAGCGCCCACGCCCGTCTCGCCGGCTACCGCGCGGCGCTCGAGCAGGCCGGCCTGACGCCCGACCCGGACCTCAGCCGCCCGGGCGCCTACCGCGCCCCCACCGGCTACTCCGAGACGCTCGCGCTGCTCGACCTCGAGCGCCCGCCCACGGCGATCTTCGCGGGGAGCGACGAGCAGGCACTCGGGACGCTGCAGGCGCTGCGCGAGCGCGGCCTGCACGCGCCCGACGACATCAGCGTCGTCGGGTTCGACGACATCCCGTTCGCCGCGCTGACCGCGCCGCCGCTGACCACGGTCCGCCAGCCGCTCGTCGAGATGGGGCGCGTGGCGGCGGGCATGTTGATGCAGCTGATCGCCGGCGAGGAGCTCGCCATGCGGCAGGTCGAGCTGGTGACGACGCTCGTCGAGCGCGAATCGACGGCGCCTCCCGGGGCGGTGACTTCGGGCGAACGGCATCGGTGAGGGAAGCGGGTCCTGGGGGTGGGGCCGGTTCGTGGGGGCGGTGGGAAGTGGCGGGGCCGGCGTTGGACGGCATCGGGTGAGGGGGTTGGGTCTCGTGGCCGGCGCTGAGAGCGTGCATCGCGTCACACTCGGCGCGAAAATTGCCGGACGTGTGACGCTGGGCTCGCCAGGGCGGGCCTGACGTCACACTCGGCGCGGAAAAACGCCGCGAGTGTGACGGGATGCACGCCGCGCTCGACCCCTCCACCTCCTTCACCCGCGGGGGTTCGCGCGGCTGGCCTATCACGGCACGATCCGAGTCTCAGCACGGGCGGCTACGCGCACATGAGCGCGACCTGGAAGTCCGCGGCGGTGCTCGAACCCTTGGTCGGGCCCGCGTAGCGGTTGGCGCCGTCGCCGCGGCTGACGAGTGTGGTCGTCGCGGCGTCGAGGTCTCGGACGAATATGCCGCGGGCGGAGTTGCACTTCGCGAACGCGAGGTTTGGCGCGTCGGAGGTGAACGCGACCCGGCGCCCGTCGCCGGAGATCGTCGGGTGCGAGCTCTGGCCGGTGGCGCCGGCGCCGAGCAGGCCGGTCGCGCGCGAGGCGAGGAGGGTGACGCCGGTCTCGCGATCGGCGACGAAGATGGCCGAGCGCCTCGCGCCGACCAGCCGGAGGGTGAACGCCACGCGGGACCCGTCCGCCGACAGCGCCGGCTCGGACGCCGAGGCGGCCGGCGCGAGTCCGTCGCCCGGCGCCGGCGCCACGACCTCGCGGCGCCCCGTCCCCAGGTCGGCGCGCTCGATGTGCGAGTGGCGCCCGTGCTCGGACACCGTGTAGGCGACGACCCGACCGTCGGCCGAGATGGCGGGCTCGTACGCCTCGGTCCCAAGAGCGCTCACGCGCCGTGCGGCGCCGTCGGGCAGCCGCCGGACGTAGACGACCGAGCGCCCGTCCTCGAGTGCGGAGAAGGCGAGCCGGCGGCCGTCGCCGGACAGCGCGGGCTCCGACAGCGAGCGGGTGCCGCGCGGCGCCGGCACGCGGCGGGCGACCGCGCGGCGCAGGTCGCGCACATAGATGTCCAGGCGACCGCGCTCGGCCTCCGAGGACTCGTACGCGACGACGCGGCCGTCAGCCGAGACGGTGGGGTTGTAGGCCGATCGCGCAATCGGGCGGCGCTCGGTCGCCCCGAGGTCGAGCGCCGTGCGCGACGCGAGCCGGGTGCGCCCGCGCCGGGCGTCGCGCACGAAGACCTGCATCTGCCCGTAGCGCTTGGCGAAGTTCAGGTTCCCCTCGGCCGACTCGAACGCGACCACGCGGCCGTCGGCCGACACCGACGGGTTGTAGGCCGAGCGCGGCGTGCGGCGGATCCCGCGCTCGGGCTCGGCGACCGCCTTCGGGGCGCTTCGCCCGTCCGCCGCGACGCCGAAGACGCCGATCTCCCCGCGCGTCTTGGCCCCGGCCAGCGCGGCCTCGTAGCGCTCGAAGACGACGCGCGAGCCGCCCGCCGCGAAGGCCGCGTTGTTCGAGTAGTTCGACGCGGTCGCGACCGACGCGCGCGGCAGCCGCAGCGGCGGCGGGCCGTTGTAGCGGGTCTGATGCAGCCAGCGCGGGACCTGGCGCAGCTGGCGGCGGAGCAGCAGCCGCGCCTGCCCGGCCGGGATCGCCTGACCCTCGACGCCCCGGCGCAGCTCGGCGCGCAGCGTCGCCACCGCCTCGCGCTCGGCGTGCGATCGCGAGAGGCCATTGAGCCGGCAGATCTGGACGGGGGAGAGCTCGGCGCGGCGCAGCGCCTGGAACTCCTCGCGGCTCGTCACGCCGAAGATCGCCGGAGCGTGATCCGGGATCGCGTTCTGGTGCAGCGAGTGGAAGAAGATGTGCTGGGCGAGGTGGCCCTGGGTCAGCGTGCGCAGCGCCCGGCGCTGCAGCATCGCGAGCCGGTGTGGCTCGCGCAGCCGGCCACGCCACGGCTCGACGAGCGCGGCCGCCAGCTCCTCGGGGTCCTTTCCGCGCGTGCGCGCGAGGTCGGCCAGGCTGCGGGTGTCGTCGCGCAGCCAGCGCCAGACGTCGCCGCGCTTGACGCCGAGCAGCGCGTGGAGCCGGCGCTCGTCGTACGGGAGCCAGTGCTGCATCACCCAGCGCTCGTTGGGCAGCCAGTGCGGAGGCGCGCCGTTCGGGGCCTCGGAGTCCAGCGACGCCGACTGCGGCTTGGCGGGAAGCTGCAGCTGGGCGCTCGCCGAGGCCGTGCCGGTCAACGCCGCGACCAGGGCGGCGACGGCGATCAGGCGCTTCATGGATCGACACTAACCGCTGTGCGACCCTGCGGGTCCACCCCAGCCGACCTTGATCGACCGGACGGCTGATCGGGTACGGCGTAGACCACCACGTTGTTCTCGTAATGACCGCCGGCTCGGTCGAACTTCCCGCCGCAGGTGATCAGCCGCAGCGCCGGTCCGCGCACGGTGCGGTAGACCCGGGACGTCGGGAAGTCAGCTTTGGGATAGGACGCCACCCGCTGGACCGCGAAGACGTGGCGGTGGCCGAGGCGGTCGGCGACCACGATCCGGCTGCCGCGCCGAAGCGTCCGCAGCCGCGCGAACACGGCGGGGCCGTCGCGGTCGTCGAGATGCCCGGCGAGGACGGCGGCTCCCGGCGCTCCGGGGCGCGGCCCGGCTGCCCACCAGCCGACCTGCGCCGGGTCGGCCGGTGCTTCGAGGCGGCCGGCGCGGTCGACGCCGAGACCGACGATCCGGGCGGACACGCCGATCGCGGGGATGGCGATCGAGACAGGACGGCCGGGTCGCGGCGGCCGGGCCGCGGCGCGCGGCCGGACCGACTTGGCTGCCGCGGCGGACGGCCGCTCGTCGCTCGCCAGGACCGCCCGCGCCGGCGAGCTTGAGGGCTCGGCGCTCGTCGCCGGCTCACCACCGCCGCAGCCCGCGAGCAGCGCGCAGGCGAGCAGCGCCGCCGGCGCCGAGCGGGTCAGCGGATCTCGCGTCGCCGCCGGCGCAGGCCCGCGCACAGGGCTCCGACCGCGAGGCCACCGAGGAGCAGGAGCCCCGGGAGGCTGGCCTGCCGGCCCGGCGCGGCGGTGGTGGCTGCGAGGCCGCCGAGGCCCGTGTCCACGCCGCCGACCGGGATGCCGGCCGCCCGGTAGGCGGCGTCGATCGCCGCGCGCACCGCCTCTGGGGTCGTGCCGTTCTCCCGCAGGCAGTCGTCGAACTCCGTCCCGCTGAACGCGCGACCGCGGCAGTCGCCCGGGACGGCCTTGTCGCAGGCGTCGCGGACGCTGTCGGGGGAGAAGTCGGCGCACTCGACGATCGTCCCGTCCTGCGCGGCCGCGGGCGTAGCGACAGTCGCCAGGGCGATCGCCAGGACGAGGATGGGCAGAGCTCGGCGCACGGGGACCTCCAGGACGGGCGGTGGTGCCGCCGGTGCCGGCGGCGCGTCTCGGAGTCCTTCGTGCCCCGTGACCGCGATCCTGCGGGCGGCGGCGTGCGCGGCGGCGGACGCGCCCGCGCGGCGCGCTTCGGTGCATTTGACGGCGTGTTGGTTCGGTGACGAACCGGTTCGCGGTCTCACCTTGCAACCAAGTGACGCTCCGGGACGTTGTGTCAACGCGTGGTGAAGCCCTCCCTGCCCATGAACGCCGACATTGGTCCCCGCGACGAGACGCTCGTGGCGCTGCTGGGCGACGTCCACACCCACCTCGATCTGCAGGACTTCCGGCCGGCGTTGCTTCAAGCCCTGGCGCGAGCGGTCCCGGTGGACCAGGTCTCGCTCAACTCGCTCGGGTCGGCGCCCGGGGAGGCCGTCTCGCTGTCGGCCCCCGCCATCCCCGCCAACATCGCCGAGCGCTTCGCCCGGCACGCGCACGAGCATCCGCTCATCGTCGAGCTCGAGCGCTCGTCGGACTCCGGACCCCGCAGGATTTCCGACGTCATCGACCGCCGGGCGTTCCGCGCGCTCCCGATCTACCGCGACGTCTACCGGGAGCTCGGCCTCGCCCACGAGGTGGCGTTCGCGCTCGGCGGCCCGGGCGGCCACCTCGTCGTGGCGCTGAGCCGGCGCCGCAAGGACTTCACCGACGCGGAATGCGCGCTGCTCGAACGCGCGCGCCCCCACCTCGTCCGGGCGTACCGCAACGCCGTCGCGTACACCAGCCTGCTCACCCGGCTGGCCGAGGCGCCGATCGAGCCGCCTGCGGACCTCTTCGGCTATGGCCTCACCCCGCGCGAGACCGAGATCGTCCGCCGGGTCGCCTCCGGGCACTCGAACCGCGAGATCGCCGACCAGCTCGGCGTCACCACCCGGACCCTGTACAAGCACCTCGAGCACGCCTACCGCAAGATGGGCGTTCACAGCCGCTCCGACGCCGCGCGCGTCGCCTGGAGCGATCACGTCGGTCCCCTCTAGGAGAGGACCGCGCCGAGCGGTTCCTCGCCGCCGGCGGCGCCGTAGGCCGCGGGGCGCCGGTCGGCCAGGTGGTCGACGAAGCCGCGCGAGGCCGCGCTCGCGGCCGCGGGGTCGACCGTGGCCAGCGCCACATCCGCCCGATGTCCCGTGCTGGAGAGGATCCGGCCGTCGGGGTCGACGACCTTCGCGTGCCCGAGGAATCGCAGGCGTCCCCAGCGGCCGGTGAGATTCGACGACACCCAGACGACCTGGCTCTCGATCGCCCGCGCACGATCCACGACGTCGAAATGCAGCGTCTGGCGGTCGTTCCGGATCCGGGCGGCGGGATGGTGGCGGTCCACCGGCCACGCGGACAGCGCCGCGACGATCTCGGCCCCGCCGACGGCGAGCGCCCGCGCCGCCTCGGGGAAGAGCTTGTCGTAGCAGAGCAGCATCCCCACCCGGCCGACGGGCGTGTCGAACGTGGAGAAGCCCTCGCCGGACGTGTAGGCGAACCGCTCGGCGGGCGGGAGGTGCACCTTGCGATGGCGCCCGAGGACGCCGTCGCCGCTCACGCACACGGCGGAGGAGTACCGCCCTGACGGCGCCGTCTCGGTGTAGCCGATGCAGACCACGGTGTCGCCGGCCAGGGCGATGAGGCGCGCGATCTCAGGCCCGTCCGGATCGAGCGCCGGCGGGAGGTCGGGGGCTCCGTCGCTCTCGAGGATGTAGCCGCCGAGCGCGGACTCCGGGAACACCACCAGGCGCGCGCCGCGGGCCCGGCAGGCGGCGAGCGTGCGCTCGACGCGGGCGAGCCCTGCGTCGAGGTCGCGCCCGAAGGGCGCCGCGACGGCGGCGAGCGCGTGCACGGGCATAAGGCGAATGTGGCGGGTCGGCGCTCTGCGCGCAAGCGCCGGCCGGTCGAACGTTCGTCGAGTCCGATCCGACCGCCAGGCCGGGACGGGGGCCGGCGCGTCAGGCCGGCGCGGCGAGGGCGTCGTCGACGGCCTCCGGCGAGAGCACGTGCTCGATCACCGTGGTGGCCGCGCCGATGACGCCGGCCCGGTCGCCGAGCTGGCTGCGCACGATGCGCAGGCTCCGCGTCGCCAGCGGCAGCGAGCGCTGGTAGACGATCTCGCGGACGCCGGCCAGCAGCTGCTCGTGGGCCTCGGCGACGTCGCCGCCGATCACGATCACGGTCGGGTTGAGCAGGTTCACCGACGCGGCGAGGACCTCCCCGAGGGTGCGCCCGGCCTGGCGGACGAGCTGGACGGCGTCCGGCTGCCCGGCCCGCACGTAGCGGACGACGTCTGCGCTGGTCTCCGCCTGCAGGCCGAGCTCGCGCAGCCGCCCCGCCAGCGCCCGCCCGCCGGCGACCGCCTCCAGGCAGCCGGTGTTGCCGCACGCGCAGACGACGTCGTCGCGCCCGGAGACGTGGATGTGGCCCATGTCGCCGGCGGCGCCGTGGCTGCCGCGCTGGATCCGCCCGCCCGCGACGATGCCGGCGCCGATCCCGGTCCCGACCTTGACGAACAGCAGGTCCTCGGCGTCGCGCCACGCGACCGCCTGCTCGCCGCGGGCCATGACGTTGACGTCGTTGTCGACGAGGGCCGGGACCCCGAACCGTGCCGACAGCCGCTCACCGACCGGATAGTCGTCCCAGCCGGGCATGATCGGCGGCGCCACGGGTCGACCGGTAAGGAACTCGACCGGTCCCGGCACGCCGACGCCGACCCCGCGGACGTCGGAGGGTGGCCGTCCCGTCTCGGCCAGCAGCGCGTCGAACGTCGCCTCGAGCCAGTCGAGGACCGCCTCCGGGCCCTCGGCGATGGCGATCACGTGGCTGCGCTCGGCGAGGACGTCGCCGCCCAGGTCGCAGACCGCGATGCGGGAGTGGGTGGCGCCGAGATCCGCGGCGAGCACGACGCCCGCCACCCGGTTGAACGCCAGGACGGTCGCCGGCCGGCCGCCGGTCGACGACCCCTCGGCGGTGGAGATCAGGAACCTGTGGGCGGCGAGGGCCTCGAGCCGCTGGGCGACGGTCGAGCGGCCGAGCCCGGTCACCTCGGCGAGCTCCGCGCGCGTCGTCGCCTGCCCCTCGCGGATCAGCTGCAGCATCGCGCCGGCGCCGCGCATCCCAGTGCGGCCGGCTCGGGTGGGAATCGGCATGCGGGGCGTAGTGAAGCCTCGCCGGCGGCGGTTGTCAAGCAAAAGGCGGCGTCTTTTGTCGAACATCACGCAGAACTTGCTGTAGTAACCCTTTGCCGTTCTCTTGACATCCGGTCAAAGATGCGGCTACCGTCCAGCCCGGATGAGGGATCAGGGTCTTCACGCCGCGCCGGAGGGCGGGGCCGTCGCGCCGTCACACGAGCCGCTGCGCGTCGGGATCGCCGGCACCGGGTTCATCGGCGCGGTCCACGCGCGGTCGGCCCGTCTCGCCGGCGCGCGCATCGTCGCCGTCGCCGCCTCGACGCCCGCGCGATCCGCCGACGCCGCCGCCCGCCTCGGGGCCGAGCGCGCGGCCGAGAGCGCCGAGGCGCTCGTCGCCGCCGACGATCTCGACGTCGTCCACCTCTGCACGCCGAACCACCTCCACGCGCCGCTCGCCGAGGCCGCCCTGCGGGCCGGCAAGCACGTCGTCTGCGAGAAGCCGCTGGCGATGGACGCTGCCGAGGCCGAGGCGGTCACCGCTGTGGCCGACCAGAGTGGCCAGGTGGCCACGGTGCCGTTCGTCTACCGCTACCACGCGATGGTCCGCGAGGCCCGGGCCCGGATCGCCGCCGGCGAGCTCGGCCGCGTGCGGCTGATCCACGGCGGCTATCTGCAGGACTGGCTGTCGAACCCCGAGGACGACAACTGGCGCGTGGACCCGGCGCTCAGCGGCGCGTCGCGCGCGTTCGCCGACATCGGCTCGCACTGGTTCGACCTCATGGAGTTCATGACCGGCGATCGCGTGGCCGCCGTGTGCGCCCAGACGCTGCGGGTCGCCGACGAGCGCGGCGGCCGCAAGGTGACGACGGAGGACGCGGCGACGGTCATGTTCCGGACCGCCGGCGGGGTCGGCGGCACGATGCTCGTCAGCCAGATCTCACCGGGCCGCAAGAACCACCTGCACGTCGAGATCGCCTGCGAGCGGGCGAGCGCGCGCTTCGAGCAGGAGCGCCCCGAGACGCTGTGGATCGGCGAGCGCGCCGGCAACCGCGAGCTGTGGCGCGACCCGTCGCTGCTCGCGCCCGACGCCGCGCGCCTGGGGAGCATCCCGGTCGGTCATCCGCAGGGCTACAGCGACGCCTTCGACGCCTTCGTGGCCGACTCCTACGCGGCGATCGCCGGCGAGGAGCCGGCGGGGCTGCCGCGCTTCGCCGACGGCGCTCGGTCGGCCGACGTCGTCGACGCCGTCCTCCGGTCGGCCGCCGCCGCGGCCTGGACGGAGGTGCCCGCCGCGTGACCGCCGAGGCCGCCCGCGCGCCGCTGCTCGAGATGCGGGGCATCGAGAAGTCCTTCCTCGGGGTCAACGTGCTGCACGGGGTCGACCTCGACCTCCGCGCCGGCGAGGTTCACGCGCTCGTCGGCGAGAACGGCGCCGGCAAGTCGACGCTGATGAAGGTCCTCGCCGGCGTCCACCCGCCCGACGCCGGCACGATCCGGATCGACGGCGAGGAGCAGACGTTCCATCACCCCTCCCAGGCGCAGGCGGCGGGCGTCGGGATCATCTACCAGGAGTTCAACCTCCTCCCGCATCGCTCCGTCGCCGAGAACGTCTTCGTCGGCCGCGAGCCGGCGCGCCGCGGCCTCGTCGACCGCCGCAAGATGGAGAAGGACACCGACACTTTGCTGCACGACCTCGCGGAGGTCTCCTTCGGCCCGCGATCGCTCGTCGGCCGGCTGTCGGTCGCGCAGCAGCAGATGGTCGAGATCGTCAAGGCGCTGTCGCTCGACGCGCGGATCCTGGTCATGGACGAGCCGACCGCCGCGCTCGCCGAGAGCGAGGCCGAGCTGCTGGGCGCGACGATCCGCCGCCTGCAGGAGCGCGGGATCGGGGTGCTCTACGTCTCGCACCGCCTGCGCGAGGTGTTCGCGCTCGCCGACCGCGTGACGGTGCTCAAGGACGGCGCGCGCGTCGGCACGGCGCCCGCCGCCGAGCTGGACAACCGCAAGCTCGTCTCGATGATGGTCGGCCGCGACCTCGACCACTACTTCCCGTCCCGCAACGAGACGCCGGCCGAGGGCGACGTCCGGCTGCGCATCGCCGGCGGCGGGTCGCTCAAGCTCAAGGACATCGACCTCGAGGTGCACGCGGGGGAGATCGTCGGCCTCGCCGGCCTGCAGGGCTCGGGGCGCACGGCGCTGGCGCGCGCGATCTTCGGGTCGGACCCGTTCACCCGCGGGACGCTCGAGATCGACGGCAAGCCGACGACCATCGGCAGCCCGCGTCAGGCGATCCGCACGGGCCTGGGCTTCATCACCGAGGACCGCAAGGCCGAGGGCCTGGCGCTCGCCCAGGACGTCCGCGACAACACGCTGCTCGCGTTGCGCGGCATGATGACTGGCCGCCAGCGCCGCGCCGACGGCGGGATCGCGAGCGTCGAGGAGCTCACGCAGTCGACCGACCTGCGCGCCCGCAGCCTCGAGCAGGAGGTCCGCTTCCTGAGCGGCGGCAACCAGCAGAAGGTCGTCCTGGGCAAGTGGCTGGCGACGCGCCCGAAGGTCGTCATCTTCGACGAGCCGACCCGCGGCATCGACGTCGGCGCCAAGGCCGGCATCCACGACCTCATGCGCGGTCTTGCGAAGGACGGCGTGGCGATCCTGATGATCTCGTCGGAGCTGCCCGAGCTCATCGGGATGAGCGACCGCATCCTGGTGATGCGCGACGGGCGGATCACCGGCGAGCTGCCGGCCGGCGCGGGCGAGGAGGACATCATGCACCTCGCCACCGGCGGCCATGAGACGGAGGCGGTCGCGTGAGTCTCGACGTCGACGCGCGCCCCGCCGCCGCTCGCGGCACCGGGCGCAAGGCCGTGCTGCGGCGCGCCATCGGCTCGTCGCCCGCGGCGCCCGTGTTCGCCGCGCTGCTCGTCGTCTTCGTCCTCGTTCTGATCGTCCTGACCGCCAAGGGCGAGTCGTTCCTGACGGTCGGCAACATCGTGAACATGCTCCAGCGCTCGGTCGCGCTGGGCATCGTCAGCGTCGGCCAGACGCTCGCCATCCTCGCCGGGTCGCTCGACCTCTCGGTCGGCCAGGTCATCAGCCTCGCGTCGCTGATCGCCGCGACCACGATGGACGGCGAGTCGGCCAACGTGCCGCTCGGCATCGCGCTGACGCTCGGGATGGGCGTCGCCGTCGGCCTCGCCAACGGCCTCGTCATCACGAAGCTCCGCGTCAACGCGTTCATCGCGACGCTCGGGATGGCGCTGATCCTGCGCGGCTACATCGAGAGCCAGTGGGACGGGCCTTCGGGCGCCGTCCCCGACTCCTTCCAGAACCTCGGCTACACCCGGTTCGGGCCGATCCCGCTCTCCCTGTTCCTGCTCGCGGCGGTCGTCCTCGGCGCGTGGTTCCTCCTGCGCTTCACGCGCTTCGGCCATCACCTGTACGCGGTCGGCGGCGACGAGGACGTCTCGCGCCTGTCGGGGCTGCGCACCCACCGCACGCTGATCGTGGTGCACGTGCTGTGCGCCACGCTGGCGGCGCTGACCGGCCTGTTCCTGGCCAGCCGCCTGGGGACCGGGACGCCGGTGGTCGGCTCCGGCGGCGGCTACGACCTCGAGTCGATCGCGGCGGTCGTCCTCGGCGGCACGGCGCTGGCCGGCGGCCGCGGCGGCGTCCTCGGCACGATCGGCGGGGTCTTCCTCCTCGCGGTCCTCGACAACGCGTTCAACCAGCTCGAGGTCAACGCCTTCCTCAAGGACGTCATCCGCGGCTTCATCCTGATCGCCGCCGTGGCGGCGTACGCCCGGCGCACCGTCCGCCACGGGGAGCACGTCGCATGAGCACCGCCGACGTCGACGCGACGACTGCCGTCGCCGAGGAGTCCCGGGGCCGGCGGGCGCTGAGCTCCATCAAGGGCACGGCGCCGATCTTCCTCGTGCTCTTCCTGCTGATCGCGTGGATCACCGCGATCCAGCCGAGCTTCCTCGAACCAGGCCCGTTCCTCGCCTTCCTCAAGCGCGCGGCGCCGCTGGCGATCCTCGCCGCCGGCCAGTACTTCGTCATCGTCGCCGGTGGCTTCGACCTCTCGGTGGGATCGCTGGTCACGGTGGTCGTCGTCGTCGCGGCCCGGCTGCTCGACGCCGACGACACGCTCAACATCCCGGTCATCGCGCTGCTGCTGGCCATGGGCGTCGCGGTCGGCCTGTTCAACGGCACGGTGACGACGCGGCTGCGCGTCCCCTCGTTCATCACCACCTTGGGGATGCTGCTGATCCTGCAGGGCGCGGTGTTCCTGTGGACGAGCGGCTCGCCCAAGGGCGCGCTGTCGGACGGCTTCCGCACCATCGGCCGCGGCGGGATCGAGGGCGTGCCGGTGATCGGGCAGCTGCCGTACTCCGTGCTGCTGCTCATCGCCCTCGGCGCGGTCTGCGTGGCGCTGATGCGAGGGGACTTCGGCCGCAAGCTGCTCGCGGTCGGCGACAACGACCGCGCGGCCCACCTGTCGGGCATCCCGGTCGCTCGCATGCGGACGATCGCGTTCGTGCTCTCGGGCCTGTCGGCGGCGATCGCCGGCATCCTGCTCGGCGGCTTCGCCGGCGTCTCGGCGCAGGTCGGGCTCGGCATGGAGTTCGAGGCGATCACCGCCGTCGTGCTCGGCGGCGTCGCGCTCGGCGGCGGGCGGGGAAGCGTCGTCGCGGCGATGGCCGGCGCCCTGACGCTCGAGGCGCTGTTCACGCTGCTCAACCTGCAGGGGGTCTCCGGCGCGCTGGAGGACACCGTCCAGGGCCTGATCATCATCGCCGCGGTCTCGTTCGCCTCCTACCGCCTGCGCGGGGCCCGATGAGCGACCGCCGCGGCATCTCTGCTGTCCCAATCCCTGTCCTGAGGAGGACTCCACCCATGCGAAGGATCTGTTGGCTCGCCGCGCTGTTCGCGCTGGCGCTGTCGTTTGCCGCGTGCGGCACGACCGATGAGAAGTCAGGCGGCGCCGACGACGGTGCCAGCACGCCCGCCGCGACCGAGGAAGCGGACAAGGGCACCGGCGAGAACAACGCCGAGTTCTTCGACCAGGCGCAGATGGACAAGCAGCTCGCGCAGCGCACGGCGACCGCGGAGGGTCCCGAGGACAAGCCGTGGGAGCAGATGATCGAGCCGGAGATGAACGACACGTCGGAGTACAAGAAGGATGGCGGCGGCAACGTCTGCTTCTCCAACGCGGCGGTCGACAACCCGTGGCGCCAGGTCGGCTACAAGACCATGCAGGCCGAGGTCAAGCTGCACGACAACATCAAGAACTTCCGCGTCGTCGACGCGGAGGCCAAGGACGACAAGCAGATCTCCGACGTCGAGGAGCTCGCCGGCGGCAAGTGCGACGTGCTCATCGTGTCGCCGAACACGACCAAGACCCTGACCCCGGCCGTCGAGGCGGCGTGCGAGAAGGTCCCGGTCATCGTGTTCGACCGCGGCGTGACGACGGACTGCCCCGTCACCTTCATCCACCCGATCGGCGGCTACGCGTACGGCGCGACGGCGGCCGAGTTCCTCACCGAGCAGCTCAAGCCGGGTGCGAAGGTCCTCGCCTTGCGCATCCTGCCGGGCGTCGACGTGCTCGAGACCCGCTGGTCGGGCGGCAAGCAGATCTTCGACAAGGCGAAGCTCGAGGTCGTCGGCGTCGAGTTCACCGACGGCGACCCCGCCAAGACGAAGTCGATCGTGAGCGACTACCTTCAGCGCGAGGGCAAGCTCGACGGCGTCTGGATGGACGCGGGCGCGACGTCGGTCGCGGCGATCGAGGCGTTCGAGGACGCCGGCCAGGACGTGCCGCCGATCACCGGCGAGGACCAGCAGGACTTCCTCGCCAAGTGGAAGGACGACGGCCTGAAGGCGATTGCCCCGACCTATCCGACGTTCCAGTGGCGGACGGCGGTCATCGCGGCGGCGAAGATCCTCGACGGCGAGGAGGTCCCGAAGGAGTGGATCCTGCCGCAGCCGACCGTGGACGACTCGAACCTCGACACCTACCTGCGGCCGAACATGCCGCCGCTGCACTACGCGCTGTGCGGGTGCGAGGAGATGCCCGGGTTCCCGAAGGTCTGGGGCGGCAAGTAATCCGGTGATGCGCTCGGGGCCGCGGACCAGGCGTCCGCGGCCCCTCGCGTGTCCGGGACGCACATGAACCCGATCGGCGCCAACGCCTGGATCTGGGTCTCCCCGCCGACCGACGAGCGGCTGGCCGAGCTCGCGCCGCGCGTGGCCGGGATGGGGTTCGACGTGCTGGAGATCGCCGTCGAGCAGCCCGGCCAGTGGGATCCGGCGCGCACCGCGGAGCTGCTCGCCGAGCACAGGCTCGCGGCGTCGGTCTGCCTCGTCATGCCACCGGGGCGCGAGCTCGTGGCGGCCGGCGCGCAGACCATCGCCGAGGCGCAGGGCTACCTGTGCGGCGTCATCGACGCCGCCGCGGAGGTGGGAGCGCCGGCGGTGGGCGGCCCGGCGTACGCGTCGGTCGGGCGGCTCTGGCGCCTGGAGCCCGACGAGCGCCGCGCGGTCTACGCGCAGCTGCGCGAGAGCCTCGCGCCGGTGGTCGAGCACGCGGGGGAGCGGGGGGTGCGGCTCGCGGTCGAGCCGCTCGTCCGCTACGAGACGAGCGTCCTGAACACCGTGGAGCAGGCGCTCGAGGCCATCGATCCGCTGCCCCTGGAGGCGTGCGGGATCCTGTTCGACACCTACCACGGCAACGTCGAGGAGCGCGGCGTCGCCGACGCGATCCGGCTCTGCGGCGACCGCCTCGCCCACGTGCACGCGTGCGGCAACGACCGCGGCGCGCCGGGCGAGGACGACCACCTCGACTGGCCGGAGATCGCCCGCGCGCTGCGCGACGTGGCCTACGACGGCAACGTCGTCATCGAGTCGTTCACGGCCGAGAACGAGACGATCGCGACCGCCGCGTCGATCTGGCGGCCGCTCGCCGAGAGCCAGGACGCGCTCGCCGTCGACGGGCTGACATTCCTCCGACGAGTGCTTGCCGTATGAGCTACGATTCCGGCGGCGCGGCAAACGATTTCCGAGAGGCGGGGGGATGACGCTCAGCGAACAGGTCCAGACGGAGGAGCAGGCCACCGGCCGGCGCACCGTGGGGATCGTCATGAACGGGGTCACCGGCCGGATGGGGACGAACCAGCACCTCGTCCGCTCGATCCTGGCCATCCGGGCGCAGGGCGGCGTCCGCGTCCGCCCCGACCTGACCATCTGGCCCGAGCCGCTGCTCGTGGGCCGCAGCGCGGACAAGCTCAGCCGGCTCGCCGACGAGCACTCGCTCGAGCACTGGACGACCGATCTCGACGAGGCCCTCGCCAACGCCGACTACCCCGTCTACTTCGATGCCCAGCTGACCGCCGTCCGCCTCCCGTCGCTCAAGGCGGCCATCGCCGCGGGCAAGCACATCTACTCCGAGAAGCCGCTGTCCGAGGACGTCGAGTCCTCGCTCGAGCTCGCCCGCCTCGCGGCCGACGCCGGCGTCAAGAACGGCATCGTGCAGGACAAGCTCTTCCTCCCGGGCCTGGTCAAGCTCAAGCGCCTGGTCGACGCCGGCTTCTTCGGGCGCATCCTGAGCGTCCGCGGCGAGTTCGGCTACTGGGTCTACCCCGGGCCCGACCCGGCCCCCCAGCGGCCGTCCTGGAACTACCGCGCCGAGGACGGCGGCGGGATCGTCTCGGACATGTTCCCGCACTGGCAGTACGTGATCGGCGACATCTTCGGCGAGGTCCGCGCGGTGCTCAACCACGGCGCCACGCACAACCCCGAGCGGATCGACGAGGAGGGCAACCCGTACGCCGCCACCGCCGAAGACGCCGCGTACGCGATCTTCGAGCTCGACGGCGGCGTGCTCGTGCAGATGAACTCCTCGTGGTGCGTGCGCGTCCATCGCGACGAGCTGTTCGAGCTGCAGGTCGACGGGACCGAGGGCAGCGCCGTGGCCGGCCTGCTCCACTGCGTGGCCCAGCCGGCGGTGAACACCCCGAAGTCGACGTGGAACCCGGACCTGCCCGACCCGATCGACCACCGCGCGAACTGGCTCGAGGTCCCCGCCACCGAGGACTACGACAACGGCTTCAAGGCCCAGTGGGAGCTGTTCCTGCGCCACGTCGCGCTCGACGAGCCGTTCCCGTGGGACTTCCTGGAGGCGGCCAGGGGCGTGCAGCTCGCCGAGCTGGGGATGCGGTCGTGGAAGGAACGCCGCTGGCTCGACGTCCCGGAGCTGACCCTATGAGCACCGCGACCACGACGGCGCGATCGGTGCGGCTGCCCCGGGCCGACGGGCGGATCGAGTGGTTCTCGCCGAGCGCGCCGCCGGCGCTCGAGCGCCCCGCCTCCGAGCCGCGAACCCGCACCTGCTACGCCGCCGCGCACGTCGTCGCGGACCCGCTGGCGCTCGGCTCGCCGCTCGGCCCCGCGCAGCTCGACTGGGAGGCGACCCTCGCGTTCCGCCGCCATCTGTGGGCGCACGGGTTCCGGATCGCCGAGGCGATGGACACCGCCCAGCGCGGGATGGGCCTCGACTGGGACGCCACTCGGGAGCTGATCCGCCGCTCGGCCGCCGAGGCGCGCGCCGTCGGCGGCCGGCTGGCGTGCGGCGCCGGCACCGACCAGCTGCCGGACGGCGCGGGTGCCGGCGCCTCGCTCGAGGAGATCGCTTATGCGTATGAGGAGCAGTGCGCGTTCGTGGAGGGCGAGGGCGCGCCGGTGATCCTCATGGCCAGCCGCGCGCTCGCGCGTGCGGCGACGTCCGCCGACGACTACCGCGCGCTCTACGCCCGCGTGCTCGGAGGGCTCGAGCGCCCGGCCATCCTGCACTGGCTCGGCGACGCCTTCGACCCGGCGCTGGCCGGCTACTGGGGCTCGGAGGACCTCGATGCGGCGACCGACGTCGTGGTCGGGATCATCGAGGAGCACCACGAGAAGGTCGAGGGGATCAAGATCTCGCTGCTCGACTCCGCCCGTGAAATCGCGCTGCGCCGGCGCCTGCCCGAGGACGTCCGGATGTACACGGGAGACGACTTCAACTACCCGTCGCTGATCCGCGGCGACGAGGAGGGCCACAGCCACGCGCTGCTCGGGATCTTCGACGCGATCGCCCCGGTCGCCGCCGCGGCGCTGGCCGCGCTCGACGACGGCGACGGCGACCGCTTCTGCGCGTTGCTCGAGCCGACCGTCGCGCTCTCGCGGCACATCTTCGACGCGCCCACCTTCCACTACAAGACCGGCGTCGTCTTCCTCGCCTGGCTCAACGGCCACCAGTCGCATTTCCGGATGGTCGGCGGCCTCGAGAGCGCGCGGTCGATCGTCCACCTGTCGGAGGTGCTGGTGCTCGCCGACGGCGCCGGCCTGCTGCGCGACCCCGAGCTGGCCTGCGCGCGCATGCGCCACCTGCTGGCCGTCGCGGGCGTCGAGTGAGCGCCGGTCTGCCGCTCTCGCGGCTGAGCTTCAACCAGATCACCGCCGACCGCTGGTCGCTTCCAGAGGTCATCGACGCCTGCGCCGAGCACGGCATCCAGACGATCGCGCCGTGGCGCCACAAGGTCGCTGAGATCGGCGTGTCCGAGGCCGCGACCCGGATCGCCGACGCCGGCCTGACGCTGTCGAGCCTGTGCCGCGGGGGGTTCTTCCCGGCCCCGACCGCGGCCGGCATCCGCGAGGCGGACGACGACAATCGCCGCGCGGTCGAGGAGGCCGCGGCGCTGGGGGCGCCGGTGCTCGTCCTCGTCTGCGGACCGCCGCCGGCGCGCGACCTGGCGGAGGCGCGCGCGATGATCGCGTCGGGGATCGAGCGGCTGCTGCCGCACGCCGAGTCCTGCGGTGTCCGGCTGGGGATCGAGCCGCTGCACCCGATGACGATCGGCGAGCGGTCGGCGATCGTGACGCTCGGCGAGGCCAACGACGTCTGCGAGGCGCTGGACTCCGATCATCTCGGCGTCGTCGTCGACGTCTACCACGTCTTCTGGGACCCGCGGCTCGAGCGGGAGATCGCCCGCGCGCAGGGTCGCATCGTCGGCTTCCACGTCTGCGACTGGCTGCGCGACACCAAGGACACGCTCCAGCAGCGCGGGATGATGGGCGACGGGATCATCGACATCCGCGGCATCCGCGCCTGGGTCGAGCGGGCCGGCCACGACGGCCCGATCGAGGTCGAGATCATCAACCCGGCGATCTGGGACCTGCCCCGCGAGACGCTGATGACCACGGTCAAGGACCGATTCTCGACCTGCGCGTGAGCGGTAGCGTGGCGACGCATGGGCCGCGCGCTGCTCCTCGCCGTGGTGATCGTTCTGCTCGCCCCGGGGCCGGCGCAGGCCGCGGCGGTCGCTGACGCGGACTCGCTGTGGGAGGGGCCGCGGATCGTCGACGGCGGCGTCGCGTGGCTCGAGTACGACGTCGCGCGCTGGGCGGTCCGCGCCACGCGCGGGGGCGAGGCCGTGACCGCGGCGAAGGGTGGCGTCCCGGTGGAGGACCTCGAGACCGACGAGAGTGACGACGACATCAGCACGGCGGGCCTGCCCGGCGGCTTCGCCGCGGCCGGGCGGGTGGCGACGCTCGAGCTGCTCTCGAGCGGCGGGAACACGAAGGCCCGTCAGTTCAACACGACGTCCGACGTCCGCCGCGTGCGGCTCGAGGCAGGCGGTGGCGCGCCCCCGCTCGTGTCGTGCTCCGAGACGGCCGACACCTTCGGCGCCAACCCCGCGGTGTCCGCGGCGACCGCCACCGACGGCCGCACGATCGCGGTCAGCCAGTGCCGGATCACCAAGCTCTTCGACGCCGCGACGGGCGCGAAGCTCGCCGAGTTCCCGCAGCTGATCGACAAGCTGGCGCTGGCCGGGCGCTCCCTCGCCTACGCGGACGGGCCGGCGATCGTCGTGCGCGACTGGCAGGCGGGCGCCGAGGCCTACCGGGTGCCGGTCACCGGCTCGCCGAAGGCGCTCGCGTTCGACGTCCAGGACGACGGCGCCCTCGCGCTCGCCGTCTTCGCGCAGACCCCGAAGTGCGGCGGCGCGCCGCTGACCTGGCACACCCCGGCGGCGCCGGCCGGGGTCGTCCTGCCGGCCGCCCCCTGCACGGCCGACGTGGCCGTCGACGGCGGGCGCGCCGCGGTGGTGGCCGAGGTGCCGGGCGGCCACGTGGTCGCCGAGGTCGCACCCGACGAGACGCGCCGCGACCTCGCCTGGCTGGGCACGGGCCGGGCGCTGGCCGGGAGCCTGGACTACCGGGCCGGCACCGCCGCGTACGCGCTGACGCGGTGCGGTGGCGGGTCGACCATCCATCTCTCGAGCGGGGCGGCGACCCCGGAGGCGGTGGACTGCGTCGGGATCCGCCTCACGCTCGCCCGGGTGAGCGGCGGGAGGCTCGCGGTGCAGGGGGTGCTGGCGGTCAGGGACACCGTCCGCCTCACGATGACCCTTCGCGCCGGCGGCCGCACGTGGCGCCGGCGGGTGACCGCGTCGTCCGGGCGCTTCGCTCTGCGCCTGGCACTGCCCGCCCGCGCCCGCCGCCGGGCCGTGCGTCTCACCGTCCGCTACGGCGGCGACGCCGTCTACCGGCCCGAGACCACGCGGCAGACCGTGCGGCCGCCGCGATCCGCGCGATAGCCACCGGCCGGCTGCCGACGCGCGCTTTGCTCCGGAACTGCGCAGCGACCGACCGCCGCTCAGCGCACCCGTCAGCCCTTGCCGGGCGGGAAGCCGACCTGCACGTCGTCGCCGCGCACGATCGTCGGCACCATGCCGGTGTTGCGCGTGTAGCGCATGAGCTTCCTCTTGTGGAACGGGTCCGCGGTCGCGTCGAGCTCGGTGAACGGCTCGCCGGTCTCGGTGAGGTGGTCGCGCGCCGCCTCGCAGTAGGGGCAGCCCGGCTTGACGTACATGACGGTCGTCACCCCGTTGACTCTACGCATAGGGTCCCGGCGGATGGACGTCGATCGCCACGGATTGAGCGCGCTCCACGCCGCCGAGCTCGTGCGCTTCACCGATGCCCATCCGCGCTCGCGCGAGCTCTTTGCGCGTGCCCGCGGCTCGCTCGTGGGCGGGGTCCCGATGACGTGGATGAACAAGTGGGTCGGCGGCCACCCGGTCTACGCCGCGTCGGCGCGCGGCGCGACGGTCGAGGACGTCGACGGTCACCGGTACGTCGACTTCTCGCTCGGCGACACCGGCGCGATGGCGGGCCACTCGCCGCCGGCGACGGTCGCCGCGGTCGAGCGGCGGCTGCGCGACCTCGGCGGCGCGACGCTGATGCTGCCGACCGAGGACGCCGCGTGGGTGGGGGAGGAGCTCGGGCGCCGCTTCGGTCTGCCGCTGTGGAGCTTTGCGCTGACCGCGACGGACGCGAACCGGTGGGCGCTGCGGCTCTGCCGCGCCGTCACCCGGCGCCCGTTCGTGCTCGTCTTCAACTACTCCTACCACGGCTCGGTCGACGAGACGCTCGTCACGCTCGACGGCGCCGCCCGGCCACGCTCGCGCGAGGGGAACGTCGGGCCGGCGGTCGACCCGACCGTGACCACGCGGGTCTGCGAGTTCAACGACTCCGGCGCGGTCGAGGCGCTGCTCGCGGACGGACAGGTCGCGTGCGTGCTGGCCGAGCCGGCGCTGACGAACATCGGCATCGTGCTCCCGGAGCCCGGCTTCCTCGACGGGCTGCGGGCGGCATGCGACCGCACCGGGACCCTGCTCATCGCCGACGAGACGCACACGCTCAGCGCCGGGCCCGGCGGGTGCACGGGCGCGTGGGGCCTCGCGCCCGACCTGGTGACGATCGGCAAGGCGATCGCCGGCGGGATCCCGATCGGCGCGTACGGCGTGACCGCCGAGCTCGGCGCCCGGATCGAGGCGCTCGACGGCGCCGACCTGATCGACGTCGGCGGGGTCGGCGGGACGCTCGCCGGCAACCCGCTGTCGCTCGCCGCCGCCCGCGCCACCCTCGAGCACGTGCTGACCCCCGCGGCGTTCGCCGGCATGGCGGCGCTGTGCGACCGGTTCGTCGCCGGCGTGCGCCAGGTGATCGCCGAGCACGGCGTCGGGTGGTCGATCGTCCAGCTGGGCGCCCGCGCCGAGCTCGCGTTCGCGCCCGAGCCGCCGCGGTTCGGCGGCGCGAGCGCCGCCCTGCACGACTCAGAGCTCGAGGACTTCCTGCACCTGTACCTGCTCAACCGCGGCGTGCTGATCACGCCGTTCCACAACATGGCGCTCATGTCGCCGGCCACCACCGCCGCCGACGTCGACCGCCACACCGAGGTCTTCGCCGAGGCGGTCGCCGCACTGGCAAAGACCGCGCCGGCCTGAGAGAGTCGGCCATCCGCGCCGAAGGGGCGCGGGAGCTCACGGGAAGGGGCAGACAGGATGGTCGACCAGGCGCGCGTCAAGTCAGGCTTCGACGTGGAGATGCTGCTCGGTGGCGAGTACCTCACCCACCTGCTGCTGGCGGCGCGGGAGTCCGGGACCATCCCGTCCCGGATCGAGATCGCGGACCCGGCTCTGGCCATCGAGTTCAAGGAACCGCGCGACCTCAAGCGGACGTACCCGCGCAACCCCGCGCTCGAGCTCCCGTTCGAGGCACCGGGGGCGTTCGAGGTCGAGATCCTGTTCGGCCACCCGCTCGACGCCGACGCCCGGCTCAGGCTGTTCCCGGTCGTCATTGATCTGGCCACCGGGACTCAGAACGCCCTGGTGCCGTTCGTCGACCTCTTCGTGACCCTCGATCTGCGGACGCCCGACGCCGACGCCGACGGGGCGATCGACGGCGGCAGCATCGACATCGTGCTCGTCGACGTCGCGAGCGACCTGCTGCCGATCCTCGAGAACGACCACGGCATCACCAAGCAGGAGGTCATGGACCGGCTCAAGCCCGAGATCGACCGCACGATCGACGCCGGCGGGGCCACGCGGTTCAAGCGCGTCCAGGCGCTGGAGATGCGCAAGCTCGAGGGCGACGCCGACCACGATCCGGCCATCGGCCTGTTCCTGAACCTGCGCCTGCGCACGGGCCCGCTCGACCAT
Source organism: uncultured Solirubrobacterales bacterium (assembly GCA_963828075.1). Classification (GTDB taxonomy): domain Bacteria; phylum Actinomycetota; class Thermoleophilia; order Solirubrobacterales; family Solirubrobacteraceae; genus JACCYI01. The sequence goes on from CAWHDH010000017.1 coordinate 278,685, forward strand.
CAGATCCGCGACCCGCGCGGCGACGTGGCGGCCGCCCTGAACTTCCTGCCGACCGGTCAGCACATCGCCTTCGGCACGCGGCGCGGGCTCTATGGCCACGCCGGCGCCGACGCCTTCCACCGCCTCGCCGAGAAGAACCCCGAGACCGGCTCGTTCGAGCACCCGTGGCGCGAGCGCGCGTCGGACCCGAAGAGCAAGAAGTACGGGCACTTCAACAGCGTCTCGGTCGGGCGCCGCTCGTTCCCGCCCGCCAACACGCTGGAGGTCGTCGTCAGGGCCGAGTACGAGGTGGAGGACTTCTTCGACCCCGACGTCCGCGTCGCCGTCTTCATCACCCCGACGACCGATGCGCAGGGCGTGATCGACTGGCACATCGACAAGTCGATCTCGGTCGACCTGCTGTTCGAGATCCTGCCGTTCGCGATCGTCTACACGCTGTTCATCCTGTTCCCGCCCGGCGGCGCGCTGATCGCCGGCGGGATCATCGTCGGGCTGCTGTTCATCGGCGGCATCGCCGTCGGGATCTACGCGAGCTACCGCTCGGAGAAGATCGAGCGCAAGGTCGACCTCACGCTCACCGAGGTGTTCCCCGACCGCCTCCCGATCGCCCGCCGGCGCTGGGACCCGTTCTTCACCACGATCCACGAGGTGGCGCTCAAGCCCGACAGCGTGGTCATCGGCGAGGAGCAGATGACGCTGGCGGGTACGGCGATCCTCTCGCGCTCGAGTCGCTACGCCGACAACGTCGTGATCCGCGACACGGTGCTCGACACCGACGGAAACATCACGCACCTGCTCTACCGGGTCGACGACGCCCCCGACTTCCGCGGGCTGCTGGAGGCGCAGGAGCCCGGGACCGACCGCCGCGAATGGAGCGAGCCGGTCGACGCGGAGCCGAACCTGTTCGCGCTGTCGATCGACCAGATCCTCGCCCGCTTCAAGGAGTTCGAGGACGCCAAGCAGATGCTCCTGCTCCCGAACATCCCGTACGTCCCCCGCTATGTCCAGGAGCAGCGGGGCGGGATCGACCACATCCTCGCCATCAGCAAGCGCGAGCTCAACGAGCAGACCGGCGGCGTGCTGTTCACGTTCCGGGAGGAGACCCGCACGCGGATCGTGGCCGACCAGGGGCCGACGATCCGCCAACAGGTGATCACCGACCTCAGCGCCGGCGGCGCGACGCCGACCGAGGAGGAGATCCAGGCCGAGGTCGGCGCCCGGATCGACGCGCTGGTCGCCGAGGAGGAGACGGCCTTCGAGGGCACGCGCGAGTTCCACCGCCGGCTCAAGGCGGCCATCGACCCGCTGCTGCGCTTCGAGCTGCCGCCGGAGAAGCTCGCCGAGCTGCAGCAGCTCGGGATCCTCGAGCTCACCGGCCTCGTCATGATCCGGCTGCGCAAAGGCCACCCGCCCGGCGAGCCGCTCCTCTACTACCGCGACCGCGCCGACGGCGACACGCGCGACAACCTGCTCTCACTGCCGCGCTATCGCCACACCGCGGAGGGGCCGGTGCTGCGGTAGTTCCCAACCTGCGCCCAGTGGGCACGTTGGAAGGAGCACGTCGCCATCGACCGCACTGGAGGATCAACCATGCCGCTCCTGCTCGCAGCACCCCCCATGGCCGCTCTCGGGATGGGCCTCATCGGCACGATCATCGTGATCCTGATCGTGATCTTCATCCTCTCGCGGGTTCTCTAGGCGTTCGCGCGCAGGACGGCGGCCAGCTCGCCGATCAGCCGCCCCTCGGCCGGCGCGTCGACCGGCTTGGGCGACACGGTCTGGTGGTAGCGGGGGAAGTCCCGCTGCCCCCAGCCCCGCAGCTCTGAGTCGAGCTGGTGAAACGCGCCCTCCACGCTCAGCACGAGCCCGGGCTCATAGCGGCGGGGCCCGTCGAAGTCCTGGCGGTCGACGGGCCGGACCACCCAACCCCGCACGTCGGTCCCGCGGCGGAACATCGACCGCTGCGCCGACGCGAACGCCTCGGCGCCGGGATCGCCGGCCGCGTGCATCTTCTCGAGGAACGACGACGTCGCCGCCGCGCAGCGCTCGGCGAGCGCGCCGGCGTCCTCGGCCGGCCCGGCGTCCCCGGCCTGCCACTCCGCGCGCGTGGGCAGCCGCTCGACCGCCGCGAGGTTGCGGCCGCACGCCGCGCAGAACACGCCCTCGCCCGGGGGCTCGCCGCAGAACGGGCACACGCGAGCCTCCATGTCGGCCGCCGTCAGCGCAACCGCCGCGCCGTGGTGCCGCGCGGCGTGAGGCGGTGGGGGAGGATCGAGTCCTGGAGCGTCTCGCCGTTGCGGCGCTCGGCGAGGATCTCGCGGGCGGCGACGGCCCCCAGCTCGTAGAGCGGGACGGCGACCGTCGTGAGCTCCACGAACCGGGCCGGCCGCGTGTCGTCGATGCCGGCCACCGACACGTCGCCGGGGATGTCGATCCCGGCCTGGCGCAGGGTCATCAGCACCCCGATCGCCGCCTCGTCGTTGACCGCCACAACGGCCTCCGGCATCTCCGCGAGGTGGGCGATCCGCACCGCCGCGTTGCAGCCGGACTCGTAGCTGAAGCCGCCCGGGACGCGGACGTCGGGATCGAGGCCGCGGTCGCGCATCGCCCGCTGGAAGCCGGCCAGGCGCTGGCTGCTGGTGTAGAGACCCTCAGGCCCCTCCACGAACGCGATCCGGCGGTGACCGAGCGAGATCACGTAGTCGGTGATGTCGTAGGCCGCCGCGAAGTTGTCGAAGCAGATCTTCGGCGCGTCGAAGTCGCGCTGGGCGAGGGCGACGACCGATGACCCGCGCTCCCGGGCGAGGGTCACCGCCGCCGAGAGCTCCTCGGCGGCCGGGTCACCCGCGACGCCGCTGCCCGCGAAGATGATCGCCGCGGCCCGGTAGTCGCGCAGCACGCGCAGGTGCTCGAGCTCGGTGACCGTGCCCCGGTCGGCGCTGCAGACCATCGTCAGGTAGCCCTGGCTCGCGGCCACGTCCTCGATCCCGCGGGCGATCTCCGCGAAGTACGGGTCCACGATGTCCGAGACCACGACGCCGAAGATCCGGCTGTCCTGCGTGACGAGCGCCCGCGCGAGCGCCGAGCGCGCGTAGCCGAGCTCCTCGGCGACCTTCAGCACGCGCTCGCGCGTCTCGGCCGACACCGGGTGCGACGACCCGTTCAGGACCCGCGAGCAGGTGGCGATCGACACGCCGGCGTGCTTGGAGATGTCGCTGAGCGAGGCCATGACCGCCGATCTGGGTAGTGACAGTACGGACCGTCGAGGGCCCTGGCAATATTTTGCCATGTTGGTCAGGCATCTTGCACAGGGGTGGTTGACGGTCCCGCGCAGCCGTGGCTAAGCTGCGGAAAACGTTTGTCGGCACGGAGGAGAACATGGCGGTCAGCACCGAGCAGCGACCCTGGGACGGCAAGATCTTCGTCGACGGCGACTTCCGGACGCCGGCCGGCGGCGGGGTCGAGACCGTGCTCGACAAGGCGCTCGGTGAGCCGCTCGGGACCGCCGGCAACGCGTCGTCGGCGGACGTCGAGGAGGCGATCGCCCGCGCGGGCGCGGCGCAGGCCGCCTGGGCCGCCGAGGGCTACGACGTCCGCGCCGGGATCCTGCGCGGCGCCGCCTTCGCGCTGCAGGCGCGCAAGGAGGAGTTCGTCGAGCAGATCGTCCGCGAGACGGGCGCCATCGCCGGCAAGGCCGAGTACGAGGTCGGCGCCGCCGCCAACGAGCTGTTCGAAGGTGCGGCGCTCACGTCGCGCCCGGTCGCCGAGGTCCTGCCGTCGCACAGCACGACGCGGCTGAGCATCGCCCAGCGCGTTCCCGTCGGCGTGGTCGGCTGCCTGACGCCGTGGAACTTCCCGCTCGTGCTCGGTATGCGCGTGATTGCGCCGGCGCTCGCGCTCGGCAACACCGTCGTGCTCAAGCCGTCGCCGGAGACGCCGATCGTCGGCGGGCTGATGATCGCCGAGCTGCTGCGCGACGCGGGGCTGCCGGCGGGCGTCCTGCAGGTCGTGCCGGGCGGCGTCGAGGTCGGCAAGCAGCTCGTCGCCCACGCGGGCGTCCAGATGATCCACTTCACGGGCTCGACTGCGGTGGGCCGCGAGATCGCCGAGGTCTGCGGGCGCCGGCTGAAGAAGTGCTCGCTCGAGCTCGGCGGCAACAACGCGCTGATCGTGCTCGACGACGCCGACCTCGACCAGGCGTCGATGATCGGGGCCTGGTCGTCGTTCCACTACCAGGGCCAGACGTGCATCACCGCCGGCCGCCACATCGTCGCGAGGCCACTGGTCGACGCCTATGTCGAGAAGCTGGCCGAGCGGGCGCGCAACATCTCCGTCGGCGACCCCGCCACGGGCGAGGTCGGGCTCGGGCCGATGATCAACGAGCGCCAGCGCGACCGTGGGCACGCCATGCTCCAGGAGGCGATCGAGCAGGGCGCCAGCGTGGTCGAGGGCGGCACCTACGAGGGGCTGTTCTACCGCCCGACCGTCGTCGTCGACGTGCCGCGCGAGTCCCGCCTCTGGCAGGAGGAGATCTTCGCGCCGATCGCGCCGGTCATGGCCGTCGATTCCGACGACGAGGCGATCGAGGTCACCAACGAGAGCCCGTACGGGCTCGTCAACTCCATCCTCACCGGCGATCCGGACCGCGGGCTCGCGCTCACCGACCGCGTCCGGTCGGGCATGGCCCACGTCAACGACGCCACGTGCCTCGACGAGGCGCACGTCCCGTTCGGCGGCGTCGGCGACTCCGGGTACGGCGGGCGCCAGGGCGGCGAGTCCAACCTGGAGGAGTTCACCGAGCGGCGCTGGGTGAGCGTCCAGCGCGCCCCGGCCCAGTACCCGTACTAGGCCGCCTGGCATGGCCGACCCAGACGTCCTGATCATCGGCGCCGGCCCGTCCGGCGCCGTCGCCGCCAAGCGCCTGGCCGAGGACGGCTTCAGCGTCGTCGTCCTCGAGCAGGGCGACTGGCCCGACTACTCCAAGGCGACCGTCACCCAGCCCGACTTCCCGCTCACGTCGGACCGCGACTGGGGCTGGGATCCGAACGTCCGCCGGTTCCCGGGCGACTACCCGATCGACGACTCGGAGTCCGACATCACCGCGCTGATGTGGAACGGCGTCGGGGGCGGCACGGTCGTCTACGCGGCGCAGTGGCAGCGCAACATGCCGTCCGACTTCCGGGTCAGGACGCTCGACGGCGTCGCGAACGACTGGCCGCTGACCTACGAGGACCTCGAGCCGTACTACGTGCGCGTGGAGCAGGACTTCGGGATCTCCGGCCTGGCCAACGACACCGCGTTCCCCCCCGGGGAGGGGCCGCCGCTGCCGCCGGTCCCGATCGGGCGGCCCGGCCGGCGCGTCGCGCGCGCCCACAACGAGCTGGGGTGGCACTGGTGGCCGGCGCCGCTCGCCATCGCGACGCGCCACCACGGCCGGCTCAAGCCCTGCGTGCAGCGCGGCACCTGCCTGCAGGCGTGCGCCGACGGCGCCAAGGGGACGGCCGACATCACCCACTGGCCGACCGCGATCGAGCTGGGCGTCGAGCTGCGGACGCGCGCCAAGGCGCGCAAACTCACGATGCGGCCCGACGGCCTCGTCGCCGGCGCGATCTACCTCGACGCCGACGGCAACGAGCACGACGTCCGCGCCGGCGTGACGATCCTCTGCGCCAACGGGATCGGGACGCCGCGGTTGCTCCTGCTGTCGGCCGACGAGACTCATCCCGACGGCCTCGCCAACTCGTCCGGCCTGGTCGGCCGGCGGCTGATGATGCACCCGTTCGGGACCGTGACGGGCGTCTTCGAGGAGGAGCTGCGCTCGTGGCAAGGCCCGTGGGGCCAGTACATCCACTCGCTCGAGTTCTACGAGACCGACGAGTCGCGCGGCTTCGTGCGCGGCGCGAAGTGGGGCCTGCAGCCGGTCGGCGGGCCGTTCTCGATGACTCGCGCGTACCCGTGGGGCGCCGAGAACTCGATCTTCGGCGACGGCTTCCAGGACGCGGTCCGCCGCCGGCTGGGCCACTCGACGATGTGGGGCATCATCGCCGAGGACCTGCCCGAGGAGTCCAACCGGGTCATCCTCGATCCGGTGGCGACCGACGCGCAGGGCATCCCCGGCGCGAAGATCCAGTACGAGCTCTCGCAGAACTCCCGGGACCTGGTGGCATTCCATCAGGCGCGGGCGCGCGAGTCGCTGGAGGCGGCGGGCGCCTACGAGGTGGTCGTGGCACCGTTCATCCGCGCGACCGGCTGGCACCTGCTCGGCACGGCGGTGATGGGGACAGACCCGGCCAGCTCGGTGGTGAACGAGCACGGTCGCGCCCACGACGTCCCGAACCTGTACGTGTTCGACGGCAGCGTGTGGCCGACGTCGGCGGGGATGAACCCGACGGCGACGATCGCCGCGCTGTCGCTGCGGTGGACCGAGCAGCTCATCGAGTCGCGCCGCGAGCAGCGCGTCGCGGCCTAGGGAGAGCCATGACAGAGATCACCGACGCCCACCGCACCCGGCTCGCCGAGCTCGCCGATCAGCTGATCCCGGAGGGCGGCGGCATGCCGTCCGCCTCGGCGGCCGGTGTGGCGGGCGGGTACCTCGACGAGGTGCTGCGCGCCCGCCCGGACTACGCCGAGCCGCTGGCGGCCACGCTCGAGGCGACCGGCGACGAGCCGGCGGCCGACGCGGTCGCCCGGCTGCGCGACACCGACGACCCGGGGTGGGCGGTGCTCACCGCGGTCGTGCCGGGCGCGTACTTCATGAACCCGGCGATGCGCGAGGCGATCGGCTACCCCGGGCTCGAGGCGCGCCCGATCGACCCCGACGTCGAGGACTGGCTCGAGGACGGGCTGCTGGACTCGGTCATCTCCCGGGGGCCGGTCTACCGGCCGACGCCGTAGGCTCCGGCGCATGGCACGACCGGTCACGCTCATCACCGGGCAGTGGGCCGACCTGCCCGTCGCCGAGGTGGCGCGCAAGACGGGCGAGTGGGGGTTCGACGGGCTCGAGCTGGCGTGCTGGGGCGATCACTTCGACGTGCCGCGCGCTGTGGCTGAGCCGGGGTATCTGAAGTCGCACCGGGCGCTTTTGGAGGGTCACGGCCTCGGCTGCTGGGCGATCGCGTCGCACCTGATCGGCCAGGCCGTGTGCGATCGGATCGACGACCGGCACCGGGCGATCCTCCCGGACGACGTCTGGGGCGACGGGGACCCCGAGGGCGTGCGCGGGCGGGCGGCGGAGCGGATGAAGGACGTCGCCCGGGCGGCGGCCGCGTTCGGGGTGGAGACGGTGACGGGGTTCACCGGGTCGAGCATCTGGCATCTCCTCTACTCGTTCCCGCCCAACGACTTCGCCGTGCTGGATCGCGGCTACGAGGAGTTCGCCGAGCGCTGGGGCCCGATCGTCGACGTCTTCGACGCCGAGGGCGTGCGGTTCGCGCTCGAGGTCCATCCGACCGAGATCGCCTACGACTTCGCGACGACGCGGCGGACCCTCGACGCGATCGGCCACCGCGCCGGCTTCGGCATCAACTTCGACCCGAGCCACTTCGAGCACCAGTTCCTGGACTCGGCGGCGTTCGTCGAGGCGTTCGCCGACCGCATCTACCACGTCCACGTCAAGGACTCCAAGCGCCGGCTCGACGGCCGGCGGTCGATCCTCGGCTCGCACCTGAACTTCGGCGAGGCCGAGCGCGGGTGGGAGTTCGTCTCGCCGGGCCGCGGCGACGTCGACTTCGACGCGCTGTTCCGCGCACTGCACCGGATCGGGTACACCGGCCCGCTGTCGATCGAGTGGGAGGACGCGGGGATGGACCGCGACTGGGGAGCGCAGGAGGCGCTCGCGTTCGTGCGGCGCACCGACTTCTCGCCGTCGGACGTCGCGTTCGACGCCGCGTTCCGCGGGGATTAAGATGCGGGCGGTCGTCGCGCCCGACAAGTTCAAGGGCACGTTCTCCGCGGCGGAGGTCGCCGCGGCGGTCGCCGCCGGGCTGCGGGAGGGCGGGATCGAGGCCGCCGAGTTGCCGGTGGCCGACGGCGGCGACGGGACGGCGCGGGCGATGCTGCAGGCGCGCGGCGGGGAATGGCGGCCGGTGACTGCGGGCGACCCGTTCGGCCGGCCGGTCGAGGCCGGCTTCGCGCTCCTGGAGGGCGGCCGGACCGCGGTGGTCGACGTGGCCGAGGCCAGCGGGCTGTGGCGGCTGTCTCAGGACGAGCTCGACCCGTGGCGCGCCTCGACACGGGGGACCGGTGAGCTGATCGCGGCCGCGCTGGCGGCGGGCGCGGAGGAGGTCATCGTCGCGGCGGGCGGGAGCGGGACGGCCGACGGCGGGTCGGGGGCGGTCGAGGTGCTGCACGGGCTGCCCTCGCGGCCGCGGATCGTGGTGGCGTGCGACGTGACGACGCCGTGGGAGGACTCCGCGCGGATCTTCGGGCCGCAGAAGGGGGCTTCGGAGGACGATGTGATGGGGCTGGCGGCGCGGATGGACGAGCAGGCTGCGGCGGCCCCCCGCGATCCCCGCGGCGTCCCCGCCACCGGCGCGGCGGGCGGGTTCTCGGGGGCGATGTGGGCGTACTTTGGCGCCGAGCTCGTGCCGGGGGCGGCGCTGGTGTTGGACGCCGTGCGCTTCGACGAGGCGATCCGCGGCGCGGCGTTCGTCGTCACCGGCGAAGGGCAGATCGACGGCCAGACGCTGGCCGGCAAGGCGGTGGGGGAGGTGGCGCGGCGGACCGCGGCGGCGGGGTTGGCGTGCGACGCCGTCGTCGGGCGCAACGCGCTGTCCGACGAGGAGCAGGCCGAGCTCGGGATCCGCACGGTGCTCGAGGCGGGCGACGAGGAGCGCATGCGCGCGGCGGGACGCCGGCTGGCCGAGGTCGCGGCCGGCTCGTGACAGTGGGCGCCGCTCCGGCGCCCGCAGCGGGCGGGCCGGTGATGACGCGCGGCCTGACGCTGCTGTTCGCCGTGGCGTGCGGCGCGACGGTGGCCAACAACTACTGGGCCCAGCCGCTGCTGGACTCGATCTCGGCCGAGTTCGGCGTCGGGACGGCGGCGGCCGGGCTCATCGTCACCGCGTCGCAGGTCGGCTACGCGGCCGGCCTGATCCTGCTGGTGCCTCTGGGCGACCTGCTCGAGCGCCGCCGGCTGGTCGGCGTGCTGCTCGCCGTGTGTGCGGTGGCGCTCGCGGCGGCGGCGGCGTCGCCATCATTGCTGTGGCTCGGTGCGGCTGCGGCGCTGGCCAGCGCGACGTCCGTGGTCGCGCAGATCCTCGTGCCGTTCGCTGCCACTCTGGCCTCCGAGGAGGAGCGCGGGCGGGTCATCGGGACGGTCATGAGCGGGCTGCTGCTCGGCATCCTCGCCGCCCGCACCGTCTCGGGGCTGATCGCCGAGGTCGGCGGCTGGCGCGCCGTCTACGCCGTGGCGTCGGGCGGGATGCTGGTGCTCGGCGTCGTGCTCTGGCGGCGGCTGCCGTCGTGGCGGGACGACACCCGCATGACGTATCCGGCGCTGCTGGGCTCGGTGTGGCGGCTGTTCGTCGAGGAGCCGGCGCTGCGGCGGCGCGGCGCCTACGGCGCGCTGACGTTCGGGGCGTTCGGCGCGCTGTGGACGACGCTCGCGTTCCTGCTGTCGGAGGCGCCGTACGGCTACTCGGAGGCGGTCATCGGGCTGTTCGGGCTGGCCGGTGTGGCGGGCGCGCTTGCGGCCTCGGTCGCGGGGCGGCTGCACGACCGCGGCCTCGGCAGGGTCAGCACGGGCGCGGCGCTGGCTGTGGGCGTCGTCGGGTTCGGACTCATCTGGCTCGGGCGCACCGACCTGGTGGCGCTGCTCGCCGGGATCGTGCTCATGGACCTTGCCGTCCAGGCCACGCAGATCCTCAACCAGGCGACGGTCTACGCGCTGCGTGGGGACGCCCGCTCGCGCCTGACCACCGCCTACATGACGATGTACTTCGCCGGGGGCGCGACCGGGTCGGCGCTCGGCGCGCTTGCCTTCGACCGGTGGGGATGGGACGGCACGTCGGCGCTCGGCGCCGGGCTGTTCGGCGTCGCGTTGCTGTTCTGGCTCAGCGACCGCGATTGAGCCGCTCGCGCGCCTCGGCGAGGCGCTGCTCGGCGGCCTGCAGCTCGCTCGCCGCGCGCTCGGCCTCCGGGCGAAGCGCCTCGATGTCGGCGCGGACGCGGTCGATCTCGCCGAAGAGCCGGTCGAGCTCGGAGGGTTGTTCCTCCCGGGAGCGGCGAGGGAAGCGGCGGCGGCGCGGTGCCGCGTCGGACCCGGAGTCGAGGGCGGCGATCGGCACCCCGGGCCCGTCGCCGCCGGTCCGGACCTGGCGGACCGCGTCGTCGAGCCAGGTCCGCATGCGGTCGAGCTCGCGCATCCGCGCCTGGATCTGGTCGAGCTCAGCACGCGCGGACTGCTCGGCGGCCGCATGCTCGGCGAGCGCCGACTCGACCTCGGGGTCGGGTGCCCGCGGCTGCGGGGCGGGGAGGGAGGGGGGAGGCGCCGGCTCGGCGCGCAGGTTCGTCAGCTCGTTTTGCAGGCGTCCGACGACGCCGCGTGCCTGGGCGACCTCCGTCTCGGCGCGCGCGATCCGGTCCTCGAGCCGCTCGCGCTCCGCGGCCCAGGACTCCTCGTTGGCGAGCACGTCGGCGAGCGCGGTCTCCAGCTGCGCGATGCGGTGCTCGCGCTCGGACAGGTGATGCGCGAGCGCCTCGAGCTCGGCGACGGAGGGCCGGCTCTCGCGGATCGCCACGGCGGTGCTTTCGGCCTCGTCGAGCTCCTGGGCGGCGCGCTCGCGCTCGGCCTGCAGGCGGTCGGTCTCCGCGCGCGCGTGCTCGAGCGCAGCCTCGAGATCAGCGGCGCGCGCGAGGGCGGCGTCGCGGTCGGCCGTGACCTGCGCCTCGGCCGCGAGGGCGGCGTCGCGTTCGGCGGTGCGTTCGGCCTCGGCGGCGTGCGCGGCGTCGCGTTCGGCGGTGCGTTCGGCCTCGGCGGCGTGCGCGGCGTCGCGTTCGGCGGTGCGTTCGGCCTGGGCGGCGTGCGCGGCGTCGCGTTCGGCGGCTCGTTCGGCCTCGGCGGCGTGCGCGGCGTCGCGCTCGCCCTGCGCCGCCAGCGCCGCGTCGCGCTCGGCCGAGAGCGCTGCCTGGGTTCGCCGTTCGCGCTCCTCCGCGTCGGCGACGTGCCGTTCGAGGTCCGCGACTCGCTCGCGCGCCTCACGAAGCCGTTCCGCGCCGGCCGCCAGCTCCCCTGCGTGGCGCTCGCCCAACTCCGCACGAACGCGGTCGGCCCGCGACTCCTGCTCGGCGGCGGCGTCGAGGGCGGCGGCCAGGTGCTCCACGCGCTCCGACAGACCGGCGCCGGCGGCGCGGGTGCGCTCCAGTTCGGTCTCCAGCTCGCGGGCGCGGCGTTCGCTCGTCTCGACGTCGGTGCGCGTTCCCCGCGCCTCCTGAAGCTCGGCTTCCAGGCCGGCGGCGCGCCGCTCGCCGGCTTCCAGCTCGACGCGGGCGCCATCGAGCTCGGCGCGCAGGGATTCGAGCGCGGCGTTCGACCGATCGTGCTCGGCTCGCGCGGCGTCGAGCTCCGCGGTGAGGGCGTCGACGCGATCGGCCGCCGAGTCACGTTCGTCCCCGATGCTCGCCAGCCCGGCACGCAGCGCGGCGGCGTCGGCGGCCGCCGACTCGGCCTGGGCAAGCCGCGCCTGGAGGGTCGCGCGGTCGGCGGCCACGACCTCTGCCTCCGCCGCCGAGGTCGCACGCTCCTGGTCGAGGCCGGCGACGAGGTCCGCGACACGACCGGCCTCCGCGTCGCGCTCATCGCGCGTCGCGTCGAGCTGCTCGCCGAGCGCGGCGGCGCGCTGCTCGGCGGTGGCGCTCCGGTCGTACGCCTCGGCGACCTGCCGCTCGAGCTCCGAGAGTCCACTCCGCGACCGCTCGGCCTCCTCCCGCAGCTGGGCGTCGAGGGCCTGCGCACGCTCGGCGGCCTGCATGGCTTCGTCGCGGGCGGCGGCCAGTGCCGCCTGCAGGTCCTCCGCGCGCGCCTCGGCTTCCGCGCGTGCGCGATCGAGGGTGGCTCGCTCCGCGTCGAGTGCCGTCACCCGCGCCCGCGCGGCGTCACGCTCCCCGGCCAGCGAGTGCGATGTCTCGCGCGCGGACCGGATCTCAGCTTCGAGTCGCGCGCGCTCGCACTCGGCGGCGTCGGTCCGCGCCTCGAGCTCGGCCTCCAGCGCGTCGAGGCGCGAACGGGCAGCGTCGACCTCGCCGGCGAGCCGCTCTCGCTCCGCCTCGGAGGTCCCTTCCTGGGCGCGAGCCGCTTCGAGCTGGTCCTGCAACCGCTCGCGCTCCGCCTCGACAGCGGCGTACTCCGAACGGGCGGCGTAGAGCTGTTCGCGAAGCCGCACCTGGTCCTGCTCGCCGGCCTCGTGGTCGGCTTGCGTGGACTCGAGCTGTGCCCGGAGGCGTTCGCGTTCTGTCGCGAGGGCGTCGTGGTGAGCTTGCGCGGACTCGAGCTCTGCGTGGAGGCGTTCGCGTTCTGTCGCGACGGCGTCGTGGTGAGCTTGGGCGGATTCGAACTGCGAACGGAGACGGTCCTGTTCCTCCTGCGTCGCGGCGTGTTGTGTGAGCGCGGCGTCGAGACGCGCCTGGAGCGTCGTGAGGTCGGCGGCGACCGCTTGGTGGGCGGCCTCGGCGGCCGCGAGCTTGGCCGCGATCTCGGTCCGTTCGCCGCGGGCGCCCTCGAGCTGCGCCGCGACCCGATCGCGTTCCTGGAGCGCGGTGCGCGCGTCCGCCCGGAGACCGGCGAGGTCGGCCCGCGCGGCGTCCAGCTCGATGGTGAGGGAGCCGATGCGTTCGTCGAGCTCGCGCGCCCGTGCGGCCTCCGCAAGGCGCTCCTCACCCGCCCCGTCGAGCTGTTGCCGGATGTGCTCGCGCTCCTCGCCCGCAGTCTCGACTTCGGCCTGGAGGGCGCGTATGCGCCGATCCGCGGCGTCGACCTCGGTCTCGAGAGCGCGGGCGCGCTCCTGGGCGGTGTCGACCTCGGTCTGGAGCGCGCGGGTTCGTTCGTGGGCCGAGTCGAGATCGGCCTCGAGATCGCGTGCGCGCCGGTCGGCGGACTCGGCCTGCGCCTGCCGCTGCGCTCGATCGGCCTCGCCCTGTGCCGCCAGCGCTCTCAGCCGCTCGTCGAGCTCCGCTGCGCGGGTGTCGGCGGCGGCGATGCGGACGTCGAGCTCCTCGCGGGTCCGGTCGAGCTCCGCAGCCAGCTCGCCACGCGCCAGCTCCGCCGCCTCGACCTCCGCGGTCACCTCCACCCGCCCCTGCTCCGCCGAGGCGAGCTCGGCGGTGACGGCGGAGACGCGCGCCTCGAGCTGGTGCTCGCGCTCCTGCGCGGCGGCGAGCTGGTCCTCGAGGCGGGCGCGCATGGCGGTCAGCTCGGTGGAGCGGCCGGCGCTCGTCTCCTGCGCGCCCTCGAGCTCGGCCGCGAGGACCCGCGCTCGCTCTTCGAGAGCGGCGGAGCGCTGCTCCGCCGAAGCCAGCCGATCCTCGAGCTCCGCGCGGACCCGGACGATCTCCGCCTCGGCGTGTTCGCGGTCCCGGTTCGCGCCGTCAAGCGCTGCCTCGAGCCGCCCGATCTCCGCCTCGGCGTGTTCGTGGTCCCGGTTCGCGCCGTCAAGCGCTGCCTCGAGCCGCCCGATCTCCGCCCGCGTCTCGGCCTCCGCCGTTTCGCCGGCGTCCCGCGCGGCCTGGAGCGCGACGACCTGCTGCGCGAGTTCCGCGCGAGCGGCGGCGACAGCGCGCGCTTCGGCGTGCCGCTCGTCACGGGCGGCGGCGAGCTCGCGGACCTGCGCGTCCAGCGCTCGGCCGCGATCCTCGGCCGCGGCGAGACTGTCTGACAGCTCGCTGCGTGTCCGTTGGAGGTCCGCCTCGCGCGCGGCGTGCGTCTCGACGGAGGTCGCGAGCTCGGCCTCGAGCCGCGACCGTTCGGCGAGCGCATCGGCCTGTCCTCGGGTGGCGCCCTCCAGCTCCGTCGTGATCGAGGCGATCTGCTCCTGAAGACGGGTCCGCTCGGTCTCCAGCGTGGCGCGGGCGGCGGTGGCGTCGGCGACGTGCGCGGTCAGCGCGGCGATCTGCTCTTCGTGACGCTCGCGCTCGGCGTCGGTCGCGTCGCGGGCCGTGGTGGCGGCGGCGATCTCCGCCTCGAGACGGCGGCGGTCGGCCTGGGCGTCGGCCTCGGTCTCGGCGCGGGCCTCGTTCGCGTCGTCGAGCCGTGCGGTGAGCGCGGCGACCTCGTCCTGCAGCGCCGACCGCTCGGCCTGCCCCTCGGCGTCGAGCTCGTCGCGGGCGGCGCCGGCGCGGTCCAGCCGTCCGGTGAGCTCGGCGATCTGCTCCTGCAGCCGCAGCCGCTGCTCCTCGGACTCGGCTTCGAGCCGCGTGGTGGATCGCGTGGCCGCTTCGAGCGAGGTCGACAGCGCAGCGATCCGGTCCTCGAGCCGGGCCTGCTCGACGTCGGCCGCGGCGCGGGCCTGGTTTGCTCGCCCGAGGTCGGCGGTGAGGGCGGCAACGGCGTCGCGCAGTTCCGAGCGCTCAGCGTCCGTCTCGGCGTCGAACGCGGCGAAGGTCGCCTGTGCCGACTCGAGCTCGGCGGCGACCCGGCTGCGGGCCTGGAGGGCGACCTCCAGCTCGCTCGTCAGGCGGTCGAGATCTGCCTCGGATCGGCGCCGCGCGTCGTGGGCCTCCGCGGCCTCCGACCGGGCGGCGTCGAGTTCCTCGTCGAGTCTCGCGAGCCGATCCTCGAGGGTCCGGCGGGCCTCCGTGGACGCTCGGACGGCTTCCTCGCGCTCGGCGAGCGCGGCGGTCAGCTCGCGGACGTGGCCGTCGAGCTCGCGCGACCGGATCTCCGACGTGTCGAGTCGGGCCGTGAGCTCGCTCCGCACCCGGTCGAGCTCCGCTTCGAGGGCGGTGCGCCGGATCTGCGCCTCGTCGGCGAGCGCGGTCGCGGCGGCGAGCTCGTCGGAGAGCCTGCGCTCGAGCTCCCTGGCGTGGTGCGCGGCGGCCTCGGACCGGGCGTCGGCGTCGGCGCCGCGGGCGACGGCTGCCGCGAGCTCGCCTTCGAGTCGCTCGCGCTCCTCGTCGGCCCCGGCCTGCAGAGCGGTGCGCGCCGCCTGGGCGGCCTCCACTTGCGCGGCGAGAGCGGAGATCTCCTCCCGCCAGCGGGCATCGTCGTCGTTGGTCGCCTCCAGCCGCGCCGACACGGCCGCGAGCTGCTCGGCGAGCCCCGACCGTTCGACCTCATGGGCTTCGATCGCCGTCTCGTGGTCGGCCGCGAGAGCGGCGATCTCGGCTTCCAGCCGCTCGCGGTCCGCCCCGGCCCGGACGCGGGCGTTCGCGAACTCGGCCTCCAGTGCTTCTCGGGCTGCATCTGCCGCTTGTGCGTCGTCGCGGGCGTTGCCGAGTTCGGCCTCGAACCGGCGAGCGGCGTCCCGTGCCGCGGCGGTCTCGGTGCGGGCGGCCTGGAGTTCTGCGGTCGTCCGCGCGAGCTCCGCCTCGGTCGAGCGGCGGGCGGCGTCGAGTCGTGCGGTGAGGTCGGCGAGCCGCGTCTCGACCGCGTGGCGGGCCTCGTGCGCCGCGCCCGCATCGCCCTCGGTGTCGGCGAGCGTCGCGGTGAGCTCTCTGACGCGCTCGTCGAGCGCGTGCGCTCGCTGCTCGGCGTCGTCGAGGTCGCTCCTCGCCTGGTCGAGCTCGGCCTGGAGGCGCGTGCGCTCCGCCTGCAGCTCGGCCTCGAGGTGCGCGCGCGCGTCGCCGGCCGCCTCGAGCTCGGCGGCGAGCGTGTGCGTCTGCGCGTCCAGCGCCTCGCGGGCGCGGGCGGTCTCCGCGACCTCGTCCTCGAAGGCGGCGCGCCCCGCCGCCAGCTCCGCGGTGAGCTCGCCGACCCGCGCATCGAGCGTGGCCCTGTCGGCGTCGGTTGCGCTCAGGTCTGAGCGGAGGGTGGTGACCTCGATGTCGAGCGCGGCCCGCGCGTCGTTCGCTGCCGTCAGGTCTGAGCGGAGAGTGCTGACCTCGATGTCGAGCGCGGCCCGCGATTCGTTCGCCGCTGCAAGGTCGCCGGCCAGGGCGTCGATCCGCTGGTCGAGCGCTCGCCGCGCGTCGCCCGACGCCACCAGCTCGGCGTCGAGGGCTGCCGCGCGGGCCTCGAGCTCGCCCGCGCGCTGCTCGGCCGCGGCGAGCCGCTCCGTGAGCTCGCCGCCGGCGCGTTCGGCCTCGGCGCCGAGCTCCATGGCGGCGGCGAGGTCGGCCTCGCGCCGCGTCGCCTCGGCCTGGGCGTCGGAGGCCAGTGCGATGGCCGTCGCGAGCTCGCGCTGGAGCCGGACGCGCGCTCCGTCCGCGGACGCGAGCGACTCCTCCAGTCGCGCCCGCTCCTCCTGGGCGGCCTGGAGGTCCGAAGAGAGTGCTTCGAGCCGCGCCTCGACCCCGCTCGATCGCTGCTCTGTGCGCGCCAGCCGGCCGGCGAGGTCACTACCGGTGGTTTCGAGCTCCGCCTGCCGGCGCTGCGCGGCCCGCAGCTCCTCGTGCGCGGCGGACCGCTCGAGCTCGGCGGCTTCCTGCGCGGCCGCGTGGGTGGCCAGTTGAGCCTCGAGCTCGCCGGAGCGGTGCTCGGCCGCGGCGAGTCGCGAGTTGAGGTCATCGCGCGCCGCGCCGAGCGCCTCGATCTCCGCGGTGAGGTCGCGCGAGTGCTGATCCGCCGCGTCGAGCTGATCGTGGAGCACCTGACGTTCGCGAGTTGCGTCCGCGAGCGCGGCCTCGAGCTCGGTGCGCGCGGCATCGGTGGCTTGCACCTCGGCGCGCAGGACGGTGAGCAGCAGCTCGAGCTCGCTCGACCGGTCCTCGGCGGTGGTCAGGCGCTCGTCGAGCTCGCGGCGGAGCGTTTCCGCTTCGGCGCCGCGCGCGATGGCCTCCTGGTGGGCGGCGCTGGCGCGGTCGCGTTCGTCGGCCAGCGACTGAAGTTGTTCGACAACTTCCTCCGCGCGCTGCGCGGCCGCTGCGAGCTGCGCCTCGAGTCGCCGGCGCTCGCCGATGGCCTCCTCGAGCGTGGTCTCGAGCTCGGTCCGGCTCGCCTGCGTCGATTCCAGCTCGGTGCCGAGCGCCGCAAGCTGGACATCGAGTTCGCGCGTCCGGTTTTCGGCCGCGGTGACCCGACTCTCGAGCTCGCGACGGGACGCGTCCGCGTCGGTGCTGGTCGCGACGGTGGCGTCGAGCTCCGTCCGGAGTCGCTCGGCGGTGGTGTCGGCCTCCTCGCGTGCGGCGGTCGCGCGATCGCGGTCGGCGGCCAGCGCGCTCACGCGTTCGTCGAGTTCCCGGCGCTCGTGCGCTGCGTCCGCGAGCGCGCCCTCGAGCTCCGCGCGCGCGGCGTCAGTCTCGGCCCGGCGCTCCTCCGTGGACTGCAGCTCGTCCCGCAGCACCGCGAGCAGCAACTCGAGCTCGGCCGACCGGTCCTCGGCAGCGATCACGCGTTCCTCGAGGTCGCGCCGCGCTCTCTCCAGCTCAGAGGTTCGGTCCTGGGCCGCCTGGAGCTCGGATGCGAGGTTCTGCTGCGCGGTCAGCGCCTGCTCGTCGGCCGCTTCGCGGGCGGCGAGGGCGCCGTCGCGCTCGGTGGTCAGCTCGCTCAGGCGTTCGTCGAGTTCCTCCGCGCGTTGCGCGGCCGCTCCGAGCTGCTCCTCGAGGTGCCGGCGCTCGCGGAGCGCCTCCTCGAACGTGGTCTCGAGCTCGGTTCGGCTCGCCTGGGTCGAGTGCAGCTCGTCGCCGAGCGCGGCGAGCTGGACGTCGAGCTCGTGCGTCCGGTTTTCGGCCGCGGCGACCCGGCTCTCGAGGTCGCGACGGGACGCCTCCGCGTCGGTGCTGGTCGCGACGGTGGCGTCGAGCTCCGCCCGGAGTCGCTCGGCGGTGGTGTCGGCCTCCTCTCGCGCGGCGTTCGCGCGATCGCGGTCGGCGGCCAGCGCGCTCACGCGCTCGTCGAGTTCCCGGCGCTCGCGCACCGCGTCCGCGAGCGCGACGTCGGTCTCCGCCCGGCGCTCCTCCGTAGAACGGAGCTCGTCACGGAGCACCGCGAGCAGCAGCTCGAGCTCGGCCGACCGGTCCTCGGAGGCGGTGACGCGGGCCACGAGGTCGCGCCGGGCGTCCTCGAGCTCCGAGCCGCGGATTTGGGCCGCCCGGAGCTCGGAGGCGAGGCTCGCGTGGGCGGTCTGCGCCTGCTCGTCGGCCGCTACGCGGGCGGCGATGGCGCGGTCGCGCTCGGCGGTCAGCGCGCTCACGCGTTCGTCGAGTTCCTCCGTGCGTCCCTCGGCGATCGCCAGCCGGTCGGCGAGTCCGTGGCGCTCGCGGGTGTGCTCCTCGACGGTGGCCATCAATTGCCCGCGCGTGGCTTCGGCCTCGGTCCGGCTCGCGTGTGCGGCACGAAGCTCTTCGCGAACGGCGGCGAGGTTCAGCTCGAGCTCGCGTGACCGCTCGTCGGCCGCCGTGACGCGGTCCTCGAGCGCACGGCGGGCGGCCTCGGTCTCGGCAGCGGCGGCGCCGAGGTCGGCCGCGAGGCGCTCGTGGTCGGCGCGTGCCTCCTCGGCGGCGGCGAGGAGGCGCTCGCGATCGGCGGTCAGCGCGTTCACGCGCTCGTCGAGCTCCTCCGTGCGCCGCTCGGCGACCCCGAGCCGTTCATCGAGTTCATGGCGCTCGAGCGTCGCGTCTCCAACGGCGGCGGCGAGTCGCTCGTCGAGTTCATGACGCTCGCGGGTCGCGTCGGCCAGGGCGGACTCGAGCTCCGAGGTGCGTGACTGCGCCGCCTCGAACTTGGAGGCCAGTGCCTGCGCCTGCTCGTCGGCCTCCTCGCGCTCGGCGGTCAGCGCGTTCAGCCGGTCGTCGAGCTCCTCGGCGCGTCCCTCGGCTGCCGCGAGCCGGGCGGAGAGCTCGGCCGCCGCAGCGTCGAGGTCGGCTCGCGCCGACTCGGCCGCCACGCCGCGTTCCTCGGTGGAGTCACGCAGGGCCGCAAGCAGCACTTCGAGCTCGGCCGACCGATCCTCCACCTGCGAGCTGCGAGACTGCGCCGCCTCGAGCTCGGAGGCCAGGGCCCGCGCCTCCTCACTTGCGCTGTCGCGCTCGGTGGCCAGCGTGCTCAGGCGGTCGTCGAGCTCCTGCGCGCGGCTCTCGGCTGCGGCGAGCCGGCCGGAGAGCTCGGCCGCAGCGTTCTGGACGTCTGCACGCGCTGCCTCCGCGTCCGAGCGGCGCTGGTCCGTCGAGCGCAGCTCGTCGCGGAGGGCCGCGAGCTGCACCTCGAGCTCGCTCGACCGCTCGTCGACCGCGGCGACGTGGTCTTCGAGCTCCCGCCGCCGCGCATCGGCGGCCCCGACCTCCGCCTCCAGGGCTGCGCGGGACTCGAGGAGGGCACGCTCGCGCTCGCCGGACAGCGCTTGGAGCTCCTCGGCACGCACCTGTGCTCCGGCCAGCTCGTCGCTGCGTGCACGGATCCGGTCGTCGAGCTCCTGCGACCGGCGATCCGCGTCGGCCAGGCGTCCCTGCAGCTCGGTCCCGGCGAGCTCCGCCTCGCCCGCCCGCTGCTCGGACGCCGAGAGGCGGCGTTCGAGATCGGTCCGAACCCGGTCGAGCTCCTCGCGTGCCTCGGACTCGACCTCCGCGAACCGCTCGGTGGCCGCCCGCAGGTCGGCCTCGAGGCGCGCGCGCTCGGCCTGCCCGGCGGCGGCGTCGGACTCGAGGGCCGCCGCCGCGGCCTCGAGCTCCGCCGCCCGCACAGCCGCCGCCTGAACCTCCTGGTCGAGCGCGGCCGCCCGCTCCTGCGCCGAGGCGAGCCCGGCCTCGAGCTCGTCGCGCGCCGCGTCGGCCCGCTCGGCGCGGTCGGTCGCCGCCGCCAACTCGGCCTCGAGCACCGCGCGCGCCGCATCACTGCGCTGCCGCTCGTCGTCCACCTCGGCCGACCGCGCCTCGGCCGCCGCGAGGCGGGCCTCGAGCTCGGCCTGCTGGGCATCGGCACGCTGCTCGAGCGCCCGGATCCGGCGCTGCGCCTCGGCCAGCTCCTCCCGGGCGGTCGCGACCTCACGGGCGTCCTCGTCCTCCTCCGCCTCGACCAGGGCGCCCGGACCGACGGGCGCCGGGAGCGCGACGGTGCCGACCGGCCCGCGCAGGCCGAAGCGCGCGCCGCGCGCGTCGAGCAGGGCGACGGGGACCGGGTACGCGGCCCGCCACTCGCCGCCGGGGCGCGGCGGATCGGGGAGCGGCGGGAACGCACGGTCGCCGATGAGCAGCTCGACGCCGACGGGTGCGTCGACGCCGCTCCAGCGCCCGCTGACCCGCAGCAGCGAGGTGCTGGCCGAGGCGTCCACGCGTGCAAAGCGCTCGAGGACGAAAACGGCCCGCATCCGGGGGAATCGTAGTGTCCGCTCCTACGCGCGCCGCAGGTCTCCGCCCGCGCGCGGCATGACGTCGCCGAACACCGGCTGAGAGGATCCGCGCCATGCAACGCATCAACATCGCCGCACCCTCGTTCGAGTACGACGACGTGGCCGAGACGCCGGATGGCTTTCGCCTCGGCATGGTGCGCCCCGGGCCGGGGCTGGGCGCGTCGCACACCGGCGCGAGCGTGTACGAGCTCCCTCCCGGTCAGGCGGTCTGCCCCTACCACTACGAGTACGGCGAGGAGGAGTGGCTGCTCGTCCTTCAGGGCCGCCCGACGTTGCGCGATCCGGACGGCACCCACCAGCTCGAGCCGTGGGATCTCGTCTTCTTCCCGCCCGGCCCCGAGGGCGCCCACGGCGTGCGCAACGAGACCGAGGAGACGGCGCGGGTGCTCATGTTCTCCGACATCAAGCACCCGGGGGCGAGCGTCTATCCCGACAGCGACAAGATCGGGATCTGGACCGGCAACCGCGAGGACGACACGCTCGTGCGGCGCTCGTCGCGCGTCAGCTACTGGGACGGCGAGGGCGGCTGATGACAACTTTCCAACCCGCCGGGAGCTCGCGCGTTCCGACTGACTGGAACGGATGCCAGACCGACCCGGCTCAGATCCAGGATCGGACGCGCCGGCGGCCGCTATGCCCTGGGGGCCGCCGGCGTTGTCGGGCCTTGAATAGGATCCGGGCCAGGTGACCGTGGGAGACGCAGAGACGCACAGCGTCTTCATCGCCGAGGACGCAAGCGAGCTGCGCCAGTTGATGCGCCGCTGGCTGGACATGGACGAGGGCCTGCACGTGGTGGGCGAGGCCGGGACCGGCGACGAAGCGCTCGCCGGCATCGCGCGCACGTCGCCGTCCGTCGTGGTGCTCGACCTGGCGATGCCGCGCTCGCGCGGGACCGGCATGGTGGCGGCGGTCCGCGAGGTCTGCCCGAAGTGCAGCATCCTGGTCGTGACCGGGACGTCGCTCGAGTGGTCCGAGCCCGCGCTGGAGGCGGCCGACGGCTACCTGCTCAAGCCGGTCGACATGGCCGAGCTCGTCCGCCAGGTCCGGCGGTTGGCGCCCCCGCGCTGACTACTACCGGCCGCCGCGCAGCATCGTCGGCAGCTGCGTGATCACGCGGGGGAGGTCGGCGCGCGAGCGGTCGAGCGCGTACTCGAGCGCGTGGGTCGCCTCGGGGCCGTGGATCGGGTCGCCGTGGCCGACGAGCAGGTGCCGCGGCTGATAGCCGCGCAGCGCACTCGGCGCCAGCAGCCGCAGCATGGCGTGGACGCCGGCCAGGCCCCTGCCGGTCGTGTAGGAGTTGTTCGTGCCGACGACCTCGGCGACGACGAGCACGCGCTCGGCGGGCCACCAGAGCGCCGACTCCCGCCAGCCGGGCGTGCGCCAGACCGGCAGCGCCTCGAACGGCGATCCCGGCACCTCGTCGGGGACCTTGTGATGCGGCACGGCGAAGCGCTCGGCGAGGGGCGCGCAGTCGCGGTCGTGGCGGTCGAGGAGCTGCACGACGCCGGCGACCTCGCCGAGCGCCTCGGCGCGCTCGATCGCGGCCGGCTCGTCGACCGGGTCGATCAGCCACACGCGCCCGTCGGCGAGGACCGCGTGCGAGCCCCGCGCCATGAACTCCTCGGCCACCCAGCTGAGCCCGACGGCGTGCTCGTGCAGGACGAAGGTGGGCATGCGGCGCGGACCCTATAGCGTCCCTCGCCCTCCCCGATCAGCCGAGTCCGCAAGGAGCCTTCCATGCCGCAGCCCCTCCGCCTCTGGACGTTCCGGACCTCGCCGTTCGCCGGGAAGGCGCGGATCGCGTTCGTCGAGAAGGGGGTCGACGTCGAGCTCGTGGAGATCCACCCCGCCCGCCGGCCCGAGCGGCTGCGCGAGCTCAACCCGACCAACCGAGTGCCCGCGCTCGAGGTCGGCGACGTGGCGCTCCGCGAGTCCTCGGTGATCTGCGAGTGGCTCGAGGACACCCATCCCGACCCGCCGCTGTGGCCGGCCGACCCGACGCTGCGGGCGTGGGCCCGTGGATGGGCGCGCTACATCGACGACACGATCACCATCGACTTCTTCAACGGGATGCGCAAGCTCGCGTTCGGGCGCGCGGACGACGACCCGGAGGACGTCGTCGAGCGCTCGCTCGGCCGTCTGGCCCGCCGCTGGCTCGTCCTCGAGGGCGCGCTCGGCCGCCATCCGGACGGCCCGTGGCTGACCGGGGCCGAGTTCTCCCTCGCCGACGTGGCGGCGATGCCGGTCGCGGTCCGCCTGCCGGAGTGGAACGCGCCGCTGCAGCCCGACGCCGGCGAGTACCCGCGGGTCGCCGCCTGGCTCGACGCCCTGCGCGCGCGACCGAGCGCCGCCGCGGTCGACGCCCGCGGCGAGCGCGCCGAAGCTGCGTAGCGACCGAAACGACCACAACGACCGTTGCGACCGTAAGCGCGACAAGGCGCCGGCGCGGACGTAGCGTCGCCGCCGGATCGTGCGAGACCGCACGACGTTGATCTCACCGAGGAGGGGTCGTACGTATGAGCGAGCGTCCGCGCCGTGGGCGTGCTGGAGTCCTGCGGCAGCTGTGGTTCTGGGTGGTCGTGGCGATCGTGGCGGGCGCCACGTTCGGGTTCGTGGCACCCGACGCGGGCAAGGAGGCCAAGTGGCTGGCGGACGCGTTCCTCCAGCTCGTCAAGACGATCACCGCGCCGGTGATCTTCCTCACCGTCGTCATCGGCATCGCGTCGCTCGGGAACATGGCCCGCGCCGGCGGGCTCGCGTTCCGCGCGCTCGGGTACTTCTTCTGCGCGACGCTCGTCGCGCTCGGCCTCGGGCTCCTGGCGGCGAACCTGTTCAAGCCGGGCGCCGGGTTCTCCGGTGGACCGACCGCCGACGCGGCGGCGGCGGCGAAGGAGAAGATCGCCGAGGCGGGCGACGCCGGCCACGGCATCGTCGGCTTCATCACCGACTCGCTGATCCCGACCAGCTTCGCCGCGCCGTTCGTCGAGAACGAGGTCCTCAAGGTCCTCGTGCTGGCGATCCTCACCGCGGCGGCGATCAGCGCGCTCGCGGCGCCGGTCCGCGAGCGTGTGGTCGAGGGCTTCGAGACCGCGTCGAAGATCGTCTTCGGCGTCATCCGCCTCGTGATGTGGACGGCGCCGCTGGGCGCCTTCGGCGGCATGGCGTTCACCGTCGCCCAGTTCGGCGGCGGCGCGCTCGAGAACCTCGCCAAGCTGATGCTCACGTTCTGGGGGACCGCGGCGTTCTTCGTCTTCGTCGTCCTCGGGCTCGTGGCTCGGCTCAACGGCTTCTCGATCCTGCGCTTCATCCGGCTGCTCAAGGACGAGCTGCTGATCATCGTCGGCACGTCGTCGTCCGAGACGGTGCTGCCGCGCCTGCTCGTCAAGCTCGAGCGGGCCGGGGCGTCGCGCCAGAGCGTCGGCGTCGTGTTGCCGACGGGGTACTCGTTCAACCTCGACGGCACCTGCATCTACCTGACGCTGGGGGCGCTGTTCATCCTCCAGGCGACGGGGCAGGACATGGCGATCGGCGAGCAACTGGCGCTCGCCGCGCTGATGGTGCTGACCTCCAAGGGCGCCGCGGGGATCACCGGGGCGGGGCTCGTGACGCTGACCGCCTCGCTGCAGGCGTTCGGCGGCACGTTCTTCTCGGCGGAGTCGATCGCGGTCGGCATCGCGCTGGTGGTCGGCATCGACCGCGTCATGTCCGAGGGCCGCGCGCTGACCAACTGCATCGGCAACGGCGTGGCGACGATGGTGATCGCCAAGTGGCACGGCGAGCTCGACGAGGAGCGCTTCCAGGCGGTCCTCGCGGACCCGTCGCTCGCCGACCCCGACGTCATCGAGGAGGCGGAGCCGGCCGTACCGGCGGCGCTGCATCCGCCCATCCCGGCGACCCCGCTCCCGGCCTACACATGACTCCAAAGGACTCCGCCCCGCTCGCGGTGGCGGGCGGGCGGGGTCCGTGGGAGCATCCGCTCGTGCGTCGGTTGAGCCTCGCGCGCCAGCTGCTGCTCCTGCAGCTCGTCGTGATCGCGCTGACGGTCGCCGCCGTGGGCGCGTTCGCCGTCCGCTCGGCGCAGGAGAGCACGCGCAAGGACGAGCGGAGGCGGGTGCTCTCGGTCGCGCGGATCCTCGCGGCTTCGGGCGAGGTCCGCGGGGCGCTGGCCACGCCCGACCCGTCGCGCGTCCTGCAGCCGCTGGCCTCCGAGATCCGGCGGCAGGGCGGGCTGGGGTTCGTCGTCTTCATGTCGACCGAGGGCAAGCGGTTCTCGCATCCGGATCCGGAGCGGATCGGGGGGCGCTTCGTCGGGACGATCGGCCCCGCGGTCCGCGGCGGCGAGGTCGTCGAGGAGACGACGGGGACGCTCGGCCCCTCCGTCCGCGCGGTCGTGCCGATCCGCGACGGCGGGCGCATCCGCGGGCTGGTGTCGGTCGGCGTCCTGCAGGAGGCGATCGCCGAGCAGCTGCGCGACCAGCTCCCCGGGCTGCTGCTGTCGCTCGTCCTGGCGCTGGGCCTCGGCGCCGGCCTCTCGCTCCTGCTCGCCCGGCGCGTCCGCCGCCAGACGCGTGGCATGGATCCCGACGAGCTGGCGGCGCTCTACGAGCATCACGACGCGGTCCTGCACTCGATCCGCGAGGGCGTCGTCGTCGTGGCGCCCGACGGCCGGCTGCTGCTGGCCAACGAGGAGGCGGAGCGGCTGCTCGGCCTCCCGGACGGGGCGGTCGGCCGCCCGGTCGGAGAGCTGGTGGCCGCCGAGTCGCTCGCCGCCACGCTCGCCGGCGCGGTGCCGGAGGCCGCGGGGCTGCACGTCGTCGGCGGGCGGGTGCTCCTGAGCGCGGCGCGGCCGGCGGAGGTCGACGGCCGCCGGGTGGGGACGGTGACCACCTTGCGTGACCGCACGGAGCTCGAGAGCCTGGTCCGCGAGCTCGCCACCGTCCGCGGGCTCGCCGACGCGCTGCGGGCCCAGGCGCACGAGTCGGCCAACGAGCTGCACACCGTCGTGGGCCTGGTCCAGCTCGGGCGCTACGACGAT
This sequence comes from uncultured Solirubrobacterales bacterium, assembly GCA_963828075.1. Taxonomy (GTDB): domain Bacteria; phylum Actinomycetota; class Thermoleophilia; order Solirubrobacterales; family Solirubrobacteraceae; genus JACCYI01. The sequence goes on from CAWHDH010000017.1 coordinate 304,152, forward strand.
GCGATCGCCTTCGCGACCCGCCGGATCAGCGTGACCCAGGACGAGGTCGACCTCGTCGGCGAGCGGATCGCCGATCCCGCGCTCACGGCCCTGCTGATCGCCAAGGCGGCGGCGTGCCGGGAGCGCGGCGTCCAGCTCGTGCTGAACCCTGAGAGCGCGCTGCCCGCGGGCCTCGTCCCTGAGGAGGATCTCGTGACCATCGTCGGCAACCTCGTCGACAACGCGCTCGAGGCGCTCGCCGGCGGCCGCGGCGGGCGTATCGACGTCCGGGCGACCGTCGAGGACGGCGAGGTGGTGCTCTGCGTCCGCGACGACGGCCCGGGGATCCCGCCCGAGGCGGTGGACCGCGTGTTCGAGGCGGGCTGGTCGACGAAGGCGAGCTCGGCGACGGTGCAGCGCGGCCTCGGGCTCGCGCTCGTCGCCACGGCGACCGCGCGGCTGGGCGGCACGGCGGTGGCCCACAACGATACCGGCGCGGTGCTCACCGTCCGCCTGCCGCTCGGAGAACGCGAGCCGGTGGCGTCGTGATCAGGACGCTCGTGGTCGAGGACGACGCTCTCGTCGCGGAGGTGCACGTCTCCTACGTCGAGCGGGTGCCGGGCTTCTGCGTCGCCGGGGTCGCGCACCGGGCCACCGAGGCGCTCGAACTGCTCGCCGAACGGCCCGTCGACCTCGTGCTGCTCGACTTCCACCTGCCCGACGCCCAGGGTCTCGAGCTCCTGCGGGTGCTCCGCGCCCGAGCGCAGCCGGTCGACGTCATCGCCGTCACCGCCGCGCGCGATCCCGAGAGCATCCGCCGGGCGATCGCCAACGGCGTCGTCCAGTACCTCGTCAAGCCGTTCGCGTTCCCGGCCTTCGCGGACAAGCTGGGGCGGTACGCCGAGTATCGCGCGAAGGTCGAGAGCGCCCGCGAGGCCGACCAGGCCGGAGTCGACGAGTTGCTCGGAACCCTGCGCGGGTCGCCCGCCAGGACGCTGCCCAAGGGCCTGAACGCGACGACGCTTGGCCACGTCCGCACCGCCCTGAAGGAGGCCGGCGGACCGGTGACGGCGTCCGACGTCGGCGCCCGGTGCGGCCTGTCGCGGGTCACGGCCCGCCGTTACCTCGAGCACCTCGCGGTCGACGGGCGCGTGACGCTGACGATGCGCTACGGCGGCACGGGCCGGCCGGAGCACCTGTACGCCTGGCCGGACGCCCGTTAACGACATCCGGCCCGCCGAGGCGGGCCGGATGCGAAGACGACGGGAGTGTGGTCAGGCGGGGGCGGGGGCGGTGGCGCGCGGCGCGGCGGTCGCGACGGCTGTGCGGTGCTCGTGCTTGGCGCGGCGGCGGCCGCCGAGGGCGCCGAAGACCGCGCCGAACGCGGTCGTGATGGCGACGTGCACGATGGCCGGCTCGGGGATGTGGGCCTTGGGCGCGGCGTCGAAGAACAGGCCGTGCGAGATGAGGATCCACATGCCGAACAGCGAGCCGCCGACGATGCCGCGGAGAAATCCGGCGCGGGCGCCGTCGTGCTCGAGCCCGGCGAGGTAGCCGCCGGCGATGCCGAGCAGGGCGAAGACGAGGTAGACGGGCTGAGAAACGCCGAGCATGACGCCGGCGACGACGCCGAACAGCGCCGGGACGATGAGGGCGAGGATGGCCTGCAGGAGGGCGGGGCGATCGGTCAGGAGCGGCGGCATGTGGTTCATGGATGTCCTTTGGTTTCTCGTGTTCGGGTGACTCGCTGGGACCACTATAGGCACACATGGAACAGATATCAAGAATGTTCCTGTCGGTACGTATTAGGTCTGTGTGCTGCTACGGTTGGGGCCGCATGCCGACCCAGCCCACCGCACCCGCTGTCGAGCCGCTGTTCCGCCGTCCTGGCCGCGCCGACGCCGTCGCCCTGGCCCGATCGCAGTTCCTCGCGGGTGAGCGGGTGGACATGCAGATGCTGGCCGCGCGGCTGAGCGTCGGGCGCACCACGCTGTATCGGTGGGTCGGCGATCGCGAGCAGTTGCTCGGCGAGATGCTCTCCGGCATCGCCAACGGCCTGCTCGCCGACACGGCCGCCCGCGCTTCGGGAACCGGATTGGACCGCTTCCTGGAAAGCATCCGCGCCTATCTGGAGCTGTGCATCGGCGCGCATCCGTTCCAGACGTTCCTCGCCCGCGAGCCCGAAGTCGCGCTGCGCCTGATCATGTCGCGTCGCAGCCCGCTGTTCCAGCACACCGCGGAAGGCGTCGCCGCCCTCCTGGACCAGGCCGTCGCCGACCTCGACCCCGACGCCCGCGATCACCTCGCCGAACTCGTCGTGCAGGTCGGCTCCGCGCTCGTCTCCGCCGCCTACGCCATCGGCGACGAGGCCGACGTCGACCGCGCGATCGAAGTCATCAGAACGCTGATCGAAGCCCGCATCGAGCGCCGCTGACCGGGACCGACTGGCAGGCTGGGGGGATGCCGCGCGATCCGACCGCTCCCCCGGCCGCCACACTGGGATGGGTGCTTGCGCGCGTGGGAGCCGACGAAGTGGTCTCCGTCGAGCGGCTGCGCGGAGGCTGGACCTCGGCGATCCATGGCGTGGTCGTACGTCAGCGAAACCGCGAGCGATCGTTGGTCCTGCGCAGGATGTTCCGCGAGCCCTGGAAGACCCACGCGGTGGGCCTGCTCGGTCGCGAGGCCGCGATCCTGAAGCTGCTGGAGGCGACGGCCGTCCCGGCCCCGAGGCTGGTCGCGGTCGACGCGCAGGCGGAGGCGACCGACGAGCCGGCGCTCCTGATGAGCCGGCTGCCCGGGCGACTGCGGCTCCGGGCTGTCGTGCAGCCCCACCTGCTCGATGCGCTCGCCCGCATGCTCGCGACGATCCATCGCATCGGCCTCCGCGAGCGTGACCGGCCGCGGACCTATGAATCGTGGGCGGTGCCCGAGCGGCGCATCGTTCCCGCCTGGGCCCAGGATTCACACGTCTGGCAGGACGCGTTCTCGCGCATCGCCGCCGACCCCCCGCCATATCACGGCTGCTTCCTGCACCGCGACTTCCACCCCGGCAACGTCCTCTTCAGCGGGGTCACGGTGACGGGCGTCGTGGACTGGGTGGAGACCTCCTGGGGACCGCCGGATCTCGACGTGGCGCACTGCTGCACGGCGCTCGCGCTGCTCTCCGGCCCCGCTGCCTGCGAACGCATGCGTGCCGGCTACGGGGCTGCCGGCGGTCGACTCGCGACCGACCCCGCCGAGCGCGCCTACTGGGAGCTCCTCGACGCGGTCGGCTATCTCCCTGACCCCGAGAAGGTCGCGCGGCCCTGGCGCGAGAGCGGTCGCGGCGACCTCGATCCGACACTCGCCCGCGTCCGCCTCGAGGGCTACGTCGCGCAGATCCTCGCCCGCGCGACATGAGCCCTCCCCGCTCACCCGCGACGCTGTGGCGCCCCAGCCCGCGCCGGTTCGCCCGGCTGCTGATCGGCCTGTGGATCTTCGGCGTGGGGGAGGCGCTGGTGGTCGCCTCCGAGCTCGGCAACTCGCCGTGGACGGTGTTCGCCGAGGGGCTCTCGAACCACACGCCGCTCACGGTGGGGACGGCGACGATCGCCACCAGCGTCGCGGTGCTCGTGGCGTGGATCCCGCTCGGCGAGCGACCCGGCCTCGGCACCGTGCTGAACGCGCTCCTGATCGGCGTCGCGATGGACGCGACGCTCGCCGTGCTCGACCAGGCGCCGCTCGGCGTGCGGGTGGCCGAGCTGTTGGGAGGAATCGCGCTGGTCGGGATCGGGAGCGGGCTGTATCTCGGCGCGGCGCTCGGGCCCGGCCCGCGCGACGGCCTGATGATGGGCCTGCACCGGCGGACGGGCCGCCCGGTCTCGCTGCTGCGGGGCGCCATCGAGGTCTCGGCGCTCGTGGGCGGCGCCCTGCTGGGCGGCACGGTGGGCATCGGGACGGTCGCGTTCGCGCTCCTGGTCGGCCCGGCGGTCGCGGTCGCCCTACGAACCCGCGCCCCCGCGAGCATCCGAAAGGGCCACTAGCCTCTGGCGTCGTCGGCGAACGAGGAGGCGAGCAGCGCAGATGGCCCGCAGGATCGAAGCTGGACCCCTGGTGGCGGCAGCGGGCGCGATCCTGCTGCTCGTCTCGCTGTTCCTGGACTGGTTCAGCCCCGCGACGAGCGCCTGGACGGCGTTCGAGGCGCTCGATCTGGTGCTGGCGGGCGTGGCGCTCGCCGCTCTGCTCGCGACCGCCGGCCTGATCGCGCCCGAGGTCGGCGGCCTGGACCGGCGGTGGCTGGCACCCGTGGCGTTCGCCGCGCTGGTGATCGTCGCCTCGCAGCTGATCAGCCCGCCGCCCGCCGCCACCGAGGCCGAGCTGGAGTCGGGCGCGTGGCTCGCGCTCGGCGGGGCCCTGCTGATGACGGCGGGCGCACTGCTGAGCTTCTCGCGGATCCGCCTGGCGGTCACCGTGGAGGGCCGCGACCCGCGCCGGCGGGTGGCGGCGGTCGACGCCCGGCGCCGCCCCGGCCCGGCCGACGACCCCGAGGTCACCCAGCCGATCGGCGCCGTCGAGCCCTCCGCCGGCGATGCCGCGCGGTCGGCGCCGTCGTCCCCCGGACCGTCGCGCCCACCGCGCGAAGCCTGAGCGATGACCCGCGGCGGCGTCACGTTCGAGCTCGAGCGCTTCGGCTGGATCGCCGGCGCGCCGCTGCTCGAGGTCGCGGGGCGCTGGCGCGCGCCGCGGCCCCGGCGGCTCGGCCCCGCAGCGCTGGTCGTCCAGGCGGGCGGCCCGAGCCGCGTGCTGCCGACCGCCACCACCGGTGACGCGCGCGCCGACCCGGACCCTGAGCTGTGGCGGGCGGAGTTCCACTGGACGGGCGGCCGCGTCGCGTCGGCGGAGCTCGAGGTCGGCGCCGGCCTGGTGATCGAACTGCCCGCGCCCGACGGCGCCCCGCCCGCCGGATCCTTGGCACCGGCGGCCGAGCCGTCGGAGACCGACCTGCTGCGCCTCGAGCTCGCGGCAGCCCGCCGGCAGGCGGAGGCCGATCGCGCAGAGGCCGACCGGCTGCGCGAGGAGCTCGCGCCCGCCAAGAGCCGCGCGGCGGAGGCCGACGGCGCTCAGGCCCGGGCCGAGAGCGAAGCGCAGGCGGCGCGCGAGGCCCGCGAGGAGCTCGCCGCGGCCCGCTCGGCCGCCGAGGCACGCGATCGCGAGGCGGCCGCGGCGCTCGCCGACGCCGACCGCCGGGCGGGCGAGGCGGCGGCCGTCGCCGCGGCCGAGGCGCAGGAGCGCATCGGCGAGGCCGGGGAGGCCGCCGCGGCCGAGCGCGCGGTGCTCGAGCAGGCGCGGGCGCAGACCGCGGAGCGCGAGCGTGCACTCCTCGCCGAGCACGAGACGGAGCGTGCCGAGGCGCGCGAGCGCGAGCGCCGGCTGCTCGAGGAGCGCGAGGCGGCGCGCGCCGAGGCCCAGCGGCTCCAGTCCGAGGTCGAACGGCTGAGCGCGGTTGCCGCGCCGCCGGCCGCCGAGAGCGGGGGCGAGGAGGAGGCCGGCGACACGACGCTCGTCGTGGTGGAGGACGAGCCGCCGGCGCCGCCGGCGGACGAGCCGCCGGCCGAGCCGCAAGCGCCGCCGGTCGTCGAAGCGCCGGCCGAGCCCCAAGCGCCGCCGGCCGCAGAACCGCCGGCCGAGCCGGATCGTGAACCGCCGCTCGAGCCCCCGCCCGCCGAGGCGGAGATCACGGCGCGCCGGGTCGCCACGACCGCCGGGGAGCCCACGGTCGCCGCAACGCGCCCCTGGCGGTCCCGGGACGAGGATCCGACCGTGGTGGCGCCGCCGTCATGGCCGCACGAGCCCGAACCCACCGTCGAGGCGCGCCCGGGTGCCCTCAACGGTGAGGCCGGCCCGCTCGACGGTGACCGCGCCCCGTCCTTCGATCCGGCCCTCGACACGGACGTCGAGCCGCTGCTGCGGGCGCCGACGCACCCCGTCAAGCGGCCCCGCCGCTCGCGCGGGCCGATCGTGCCGCCGCACCGCTCGGCGGCGGCTTCCCGGCGGCTGCCGGAGCAGCCGCCGAACGAGTCGCCCGCGCTGCGTCTGATCGCCGCCGTCCTCACCCTCGCGCTCATCATCGCGCTGGTCGTCCTGGTCGTCGTCCTGCTCTGACCGCTCGGCGCCGGGCGAATATCGCGGGGCTAAGCAAGCCGGTCCGCGCGGCCGATACGACCGTGTGACGCCGCGAACCCCTGCCCGCGCCCGCGCTCGACTGCGCCTTGCGCAGATCGTCGCCTTCGCGGCCCTGGCCTCTGTCGTCGCCCCTGGCATCGCGTCGGCCGCCGTGCTCGTTCCGACCACGCCGCCCAGTGTGAGCGGAACCGCGAGCGAGGGCGCCACGCTGACGATCGAACCGGGCACCTGGCCGGGCGCGACCCCGACCTACGCGTACCGCTGGCAGCGCTGTGACCTCGCGGGCGACACCTGCACGACGATCGCGGGCCAGAGCCGCGTCACGTACGTCACGACGTCGGCCGACGTGAACCGGACGATCCGGGCCGAGGTGACCGCGACGAGCGCCGACGGGGCTGGGACCGCGCGAACCGGCGCCACCGACCCCATCACAGGGTTCGCGCCGTCCAACACCGGCCCGCCCGTCATCACCGGCGCCCTGAGGACGGGCCTGACCGTGGGCACCACGGTGGGGACCTGGCTGGGGACGACGCCGCTGACCTTCGCGTACCAGTGGCTGCGCTGCGACGTCGCGGACGTCGTCTGCACCCCGATCACCGGCGCGACCGCCGCGACCTACGCGATCGCCCCCGCGGACGAGGGACTGCGACTGAAGGTCCGCGTGACCGCCACCAATCCGGTCTCGGACACCGCCACCTTCAGCGACTCCACCGCGGCCGTCGCTCCGGCCGCGCCGCCGGTGAACACCGAGGCGCCGACCCTGACCGGCGACGCCCGCGACGGCCAGGTCCTGACCGTCCACACCGGGAGCTGGACCGGCGCGACGCCCCTCACCTACGCGTTCCGGTGGCTGCGCTGCTCTGCGCTCACCGGCTGCACGCAGCTGCTGCTGCCGGCCACCACGGTCGCCTACACCTTGACCCCCTCTGACGTCGGCTTCAGGATGCGCGCCGAGGTCGTCGCGACCAACCCCGACGCCGTCGTCACCGCATCGACGGCCGAGTCGACGGCCGTCACCGTCGAGCCGCCGCGCGCCACCGTGCTTCCCGTCGTGACCGGGCCGCTGCGCGCCGGGCAGGTCCTGCGCGGCGCCGACGGGACCTGGGTCGGCACCCCGACGATCGGCTTCACGTACGCGTGGCGGCGCTGCACCCCAGCCTGTACGGCGATCCCCGGCGCCACCGGCCTGACCTACACGCTGACCGCCGGCGACGTCGGGGCCGCGATCGTCCTGCGGGTCATCGGCGAGAACGCCGCCGGCGCCGTCGCGGCCGACTCGGCCGCGACCGCGACGATCGGCCCGCCGGCGCCGCCGGTCAACACGGCGCTCCCGAGCGTCAGCGGCAGCTTCCGCGAGAACGGCATGGCCACCGTGTCGACCGGCGCATGGTCCGGCGTGACCCCGATGCTGTTCTCCTACGACTGGGAGCGCTGCACGGTCGACGGCTGTCTCCTCATCCCGGGCGCGACGAGCGCGAGCTATCGCTTCAGCGTCAACGACGTGGGCGCGACGGTCCGCGTCCGCGTGACCGCGGCCAACGCGGACGGCGAGCGCGGCGTGCTCAGCACGCCCAGTCCTGTCGTCGCGGCGATCCCCCCGACGACGACGCGCGAGCCGGCGCTCACCGGCGTCACCCGCGACGGAGAGACGCTGACCGTGACGCCCGGAACCTGGGGCGGCAGCCAGCCCGTCGAGTTCGCGTACGCCTGGCGCCGCTGCGACGCCACCGGCGCCGCGTGCACCGCCATCGCGGGCGCGAACGCCTCCACCTACGTGCTCAGCGGGCTCGACGTCGCCAGGCGCATCCGCGTGCGGGTGACCGGCTCGAACGCGGGCGGCTCGCTCACGGTCGAGTCCGCCGCGAGCACCGCCGTCACCGGCAACCCGCCGGTCAACTCCACCTTGCCCGTTGTCACCGGAGTGCCCCGCGACGGCGAGGTCCTCACCGGGACCGCCGGCGCCTGGACGGGCACCGCGGTGCTCAATCACAGCTACCAGTGGCAGCGCTGCGGCAGCTCGGGCGCGGCCTGCGTGCCGATCCCGGCCGCCACGAGCGCGACCTACCGGCTCACGACCGACGACTACGACCGGACGATCCGCCTGCGGGTCACCGCCACCAACGGATTCGGATCTCTGGGCGCCGACTCGGCGCTCACCGCCCGGGTCGTCGCGATGCCACTGTCGATGGTCGTCCGGCCGAGCGTCACGGGCGTGCGCGCCGACGGCGCGACGCTGACCGCCGTCCCCGGCGTCTGGCTGGGCACCGGGCCGCTCACCTTCGCCTACGAATGGCAGCGCTTCGACGCGCTCCTCGACGAATGGCGCGCCGTGACCGGCGCGACGGCGGGGACGTATGTCCTCAGCGGCGCCGACGTGGGGCAGAGCCTGCGCGTCCGGGTCACCGCGAACAACCCCGCCGGCCGTCCGGTCGTGGCCTTCAGCCCGGACGCCTACGACGTCGTGCCGGTCGAGCCGGCCGTCACCGCGCTCCCCACGGTGACCGGCAGCGCGCGCGACGGCCAGCTGCTCACGGGTCTGCCCGGGGACTGGTCGGGAACGCTGCCACAGCACCGCGCGTACCAGTGGCTGCGCTGCAACGCGGCGGGCAACGGCTGCGTGGCGATCCCCGGTGCCGCGCAGAACACCTACCGCCTGTCCGGCGCGGACGTCGCGCACACGTTCCGGATCCGCGTGACCTCGACCAACGCGGCGCACGTACCGGTCACGGCGCAGTCGGCGCGCACCGCGACGATCCTGCCGTCCTTCCCCGCCAACCTCACGGCGCCCGCCGTGCTCGGCCTCCCGCGCGACGGCCGGACGCTGAACGCCGAGCCCGGCGACTGGACGGGCACGCCGGCCATCTCCTTCACCTACCGCTGGGAGCGGTGCACCACGGGCCCGGCGCCCGACTGCACGCCGATCGCGGGCGCCGACGGCCCGGCCTACGACCTGCGCACGCCCGACGTCGGGTTCCTGATCCGCGTCGAGGTCACCGCCGTCAACGACGCCGGCAGCGAGACGGCGCACTCGCCGCCGACGACCGTCGTTCTTCCCAACCCGCCGGTCAACGTGCAGCCCCCGGTCATCACCGGCGTGCCGCTCGACGGGGAGACCCTCACGGCCGGCCACGGTGACTGGACCGGTGTCATCGCCTTCACGCACGACTTCCGGTGGTACCGCTGCGACGCGGCCGGCGCCACCTGCGGCTTCGTCTCGGGCGCCACAGGCTCGACCTTCCGGATCACGCCGGCTGAGGTCGGCTACCGGATGCGCGTCGAGGTCATCGCCCGCAACGCCGGCGGCAGCGCGTCAGCGGTCTCGGCCCTCACCCGGGTCGCCACGGCGGCCCCGCCCGTCATGCTGACCCGGCCGACGATCGCCGGCCGCCGAGGCGTGGGCGAGACCCTCACCGCCGGCGACGGCACCTGGATGGGCTCGGCGCCCCTGCGCTTCACGCGCCAGTGGCTCCGCTGCGACACCGCGGCCGGCGCGTGCGTGGCCATCGCGGCGGCCACCGCCCCCACCTACCGGCTCAGCGCCGCCGACCTCGGCCATCGGATCCGCGTGCGCGTGCTCGCCGACAACGATGCCCCCGGGGACGGCACGTCCGCGAACTCCTATGGCACCCTGGTCGTGTCCGATGCCCGGCCGGTCAACACGGCCGCCCCCCAGATCGAGGCCTCGCCGGTCGCCCAGGGCGTGGCCTTGACCGCCAGGGCCGGGGCGTGGACGGGCGCCAGCCCGATGACGCGGAACCTGCAGTGGCGACGGTGCTCCGCGGCGGGCGACGCCTGCGAGGACATCGCCGGCGCCACCACACGGAACTACACCCCCGGCGCGGCGGACCTCGGCCTCCGGCTGCGGGTCACGGTGTCGATCGACAACGGCATCGGCGCGACGAGCGCGACGAGCGCGTCGGTCGGGCCCGTCAAGCCGGCCCCGCCCGTCAACACCGTCGCGCCGACGCTCCGCACCGGCGCGGCGCTCGTCCCCGGCGCCGAGCTGACCGCGGCCGACGGGACCTGGACCGGCGGCCTCCCGCTGACCTTCGGTTACACGTGGCTGCGCTGCACGGACGCCGCGGGGACCGACTGCGCGACGATCCCCGGCGCCGGGTCGAGCCGGTACGTGCTGGTCGACGACGACATCGGCCGGACCATCCGCGTGCGGGTCACCGCCACCAACTCGACGACGTCCACCATCGCGGACTCCGAGCCGACCGCGACCGTCAACCCGCTCCCGCCCGCGCTCTCCACCGAGGTCTCCATCACCCTCGTGGGCCCGGATGGGATCGAGCCGCGCGTCGGGGTCGAGGCCGTCGGCGACCGCGGGACCTGGACGGGCACAGGCCCCATCACCTACACCTACCAGTGGCAGCGCTGCGCCTCGACGTCGGATTGCGCCGACATCGCCGGTGCGACCGGCCCGCGGCACACCATGACCGAGGCCGACGCCGGCCGTCGCCTGCGGTTCGTCGCGACCGCCCACAACGCGGTCGGCCCGGTGTCCGCGGCCAGTGTCCCGACCGCCGTCGTCGCGGGCACGCCTCCGGCGGCGACCACACCGCCCGCGGTCGTGGTGCCCCCCGGCGTCCCGCTGCGCGAGGGGGTCGTGCTGAGCGCAGAGGGCGGCACCTGGACCGGCACGGGGCCGATCGATCTGCGCTACCAGTGGCGGCGGTGCCCGGCCGGGGGTGGCGCGTGCACCCCGATACCGGGGGCGACCACCCCCACCTACACCGCCACGGGCGCCGACGTCGGCTCCAAGCTGTCGGTGTCCGTCGTGGCCGAGAGCACCGCCGGCACCGCGGATGCCGAGAGCCCTCCCACCGACGTCATCAACGGCATCCCGCCCGAGGCGACGGTCCTGCCGGCGATCGGGCACCCGGCGGGAGCCATCCGCGCCGGGACACGGCTGCTCGGGACGTCCGGCACCTGGACCGGATCCAAGCCGACCGTCTACGCCTACCAGTGGCTGCGGTGCGACGCCGCCGGCGCCGGCTGCCGGCCGATCGCAACGGCGACCACCAGCGCCTACGTCCTGCTGGCCGCCGACCTCGGCGCGCCTGGCGACTCGGGCACGGTGCGCGTCGTCGTGACCGCAAGCAACCCGGGCTCCAGCGTGAGCGCGACCAGCGAGGCGCTGGCGTGGACGCTCGAGGTCCCCGCTCCAAAGCCCGCTCCGGTCCCGAAGCCCGCGGCGACGCCGGCGCCCAAGCCGGCACCCAAGCCCGCGGCCAAGCCGGCACCGAAGCCGGCACCGAAGCCGGCCGCGACTCCGGTTCCGAAGCCGGGCGCGACCGCCCCGAGGCTCGCGTCGGCGACCACCGACGCCAAGGGGCGGTACCTGATCCTGCGGGTCAAATGCCCCATGGGCACGGAAGCCTGCGCCGGGAAGCTGGCGTTCCAGGCCAAGGGTCTCAAGCGCCGCGTCTCCTTCAAGCTCAAGCCGGAGAAGAGCCGCCGGTTCAAGCTCAAGCTCAAGGCCGCCGAGCGCAAGCTGCTCGCCGGCGCCGAGGGGATCTCCGGTTCGCTGAAGGTGACCCTGAAGGGCAAGCCGCCGGAGACGAGCACCGTCACCGTGAAGCGGCCCGTGAAGAAGCCGGCCACCGGCGAGCCCAAGCCGGGCGCCAAGACGCTGGCCGAGACACCCGCGAAGACGCCGTAGCGCGGTCGTTTCGTCTCCTCCGACGCTCGTTCTCCTTCAGAACTGCGCATTCAGTGGAACAAACTGGTGCGGTGAGGGTGGTTCGGGGCGGGCGGGGTGATCGGATGGCGGGATGGGACGACGTCAACCACCCCCGTCGTCTGCCGCGCGTTGCACGGGGGTGATTGGGGGCGTCATATGCCCCCAAGCACCCCGTGGGCTCGGTCGGGAGGTCATGGGGGTGGTTGACGTCCTCATCGCTCGCCTCTCGGAGCCTCAGCACGGGCTCGTCACGCCTCGGGACCGCCTCGATGCGGGGGTTCAAAGCGCCGCGATCCGCGTGCGCACCCTCCTCGACCTCGCCGCCATCCGCGCCCCTGGTCTGGATCTGGCCGTCAACGAGGCGCAGGCGCTCAAGCTCGTCACCCACGTCGAGCTCGAGCAGCTGGCCGCGTCCGGCCGCCGCGGAAGCGCCGCCATCCGCGACGTGATCCGGACGTCCCCGGCTACACCCGCGAGGAGGCTGAGCGCCGCCTGCGCTCACTCATCCTCAAGGCGCAGTTGCCCCGGCCACACCTCAACGCGCCGGTCGAATGCCACCACGCCGACGCCGTCTGGCCGGATCAGCGCCTGGTCATCGAGGTCGACGGCTACGCCAGCCACGGCTCCCGCCATGCCTTCGAGCGCGACCGCCGGATCGACCAGCAGCGCACCGCCGCGGGGTGCCGCACCGTTCGCGTCACCTGGCGCCAGCTGACACGCGAGCCAGAAGCGGTCGTCGCCACCGTGGCGGGCGCGCTCGCCCGCTAGGGCCCGCCGAGCGCGCCGGGCTTGAGCACCGTCGGCTCGACCGGCAGCGCCGCGGGATCGAAGTGCTCGAGCAGCGCGCGAGGGCTCGGCGCCGGCGGGAGGCCGAGGCTGCGGGCCATCCAGGCGAGCGCCGCGCGCGGCTCGACCTCGCGCAGCGTCACGGCGCCGTGGCGCTTGGCCAGGCGGGCGCGGTCGGGGCCGAGCACGAGCGGCACGTGCGCGAAGCTGGGGGAGGCCAGGCCGAGGAGCTCGGCGAGCAGGAGCTGGCGCGGGGTCGAGTCGACGAGGTCCGCCCCGCGCACCACCTCGCCGATGCCCTGGGCGTCGTCGTCGACGACGACGGCGAGGTTGTAGGCCGGCGCGCCGTCGTTGCGGGACACGACGAAGTCGTCGACCACGCCGCTGCGCTTGCCCAGCAGCCGGTCATCGAACTCCACGCGGATCCCGCCGGCGCGCAGCCGCAGGGCCGGCGGTCGACCGCCGGAGCGCTTGCGCTCCCGCTGGGCGGGGTTGAGCCGCAGGCACGTCCCCGGGTAGGCGCCCTCGGGCAGCGGCCCGTGCGGCGCCGAGGCGGCCTCGCGGATCTCCGCCCGGGTGCAGAAGCACTCATAGAGGTGCCCGGCCGCCTGCAGTGCGTCGAGGGCCGCTTCGTAGCGCTCGCGCCGCTCCGACTGCACGGCGACCTCGCCGTCCCAGTCGAGGCCGAGGGCGGCGAGGTCCGCGAGCTGATGCTCGGCGATGTCCGACCGCACGCGGCCGGTGTCGAGGTCCTCCAAGCGGACGAGGAAGCGCGCGCCGGCGGAGCGGGCGAACATCCAGGCCAGCAGCGCCGTGCGCAGGTTGCCGAGATGGAGGTCGCCCGTGGGGCTGGGGGCGTAGCGGCCGTCGAAGTTGAGGGGCATGCGCGCCGTTGAGGGTACGCCGGGAAGGGATCGCGGCGGGCACCGTCGAAAGACCTCCTCGCCATGCCGAGGACCGCCACGATGCCGCCCGCCGCCCAGGGCCACCAGAACCTCTCGACCTACATCACGTCGCGCTTCGACGAGTTCTCGCGCTCGCAGAAGGACGTCGCCCAGTACGTCGTCGATCATCTCGACGAGGTCGCCTTCCACACGGCGGAGGAGCTCGCGCGGCGGGCCTCGACGTCGTCCTCGACCGTCGTGCGCTTCTCGCAGGCGCTCGGCTTCGAGGGCTTCCCCGAGCTGCAGGCCGCCGCCCGCGACGAGTACCGCCGCCGGCCCAACGGCGCGCACGGGATGGAGACCGTCTCGCCGCTGTTCTCGCTCGACCAGAGCCCGTTCGAGTCCGCCGTCGCCGCCGACCACGTCAACGTCGAGGAGACCGCGCGCAAGATCTCGCGCTCGCAGGTCGACGCCGCCGTCGAGGCGGTCGCGACCGCCGAGCGCGTGCTGATCTGCGGCACCGACCAGATGGCCTTCTTCGCGTCCTATTTGCGCCACCTGCTGATGCTGCTCGACGTCCGCGCCGAGATCGCCGCGTCGCCGTCGCAGGAGGCGCTGTCGCGGCTCGGCCGGATCGACGAGCGCACGCTCGTCGTCGGGCTGAGCGCCGGGCGCCCGCATCCGCTGGTCGTCCGGGCCATGAAGATCGCCCGCCACCGCAAGGCGCCGACCCTCGCGATCGTCGACGCGACGCTCTCGGAGGTCTCGCGCCTGGCCGAGCGCTCGCTCTACTACTCGTCGAACTCACCGGCCTACGTGCGCTCGCACGTCGGCCTGCTCTCCCTGCTGCAGGCGCTCGCCTACGGGGTCTACGCGCGTGACGCGGCGCAGTACGACGATCGCATCCGCGCCTTCAAACTGAAGTAGCCACAGCCCGAGCCGGGCCACGCCTTTCTGGACGAATGTTGCGCGGAGAGCGCCGCCGCGCCACCTAAGGTGGCGCAATGCCGCGCACGCCTCTCGCCTCAGCCCTGTCCGACATCGCCGCTCGGGAGCACTCCCGGCGCCAGTTCCTCGGGGCGTCGTTCGCCGCCGCGGCTACGTTCGCCGCCGGTCCGCTCGTCTCGCGCGCCTGGGGCGCTCCGCCACCGAGGGTGGTCGTCGTCGGCGCCGGCCTCGCCGGGCTGACCGCGGCGCACCGCCTGCGCCAGGGCGGCCTCACCGCCCCCGTCCACGAGGCGTCGAACCGGCTCGGCGGCCGCTGCTGGACGATCCGCGGCGCGTTCGCCAACGGCCAGGTCGCCGAGCACGGCGGCGAGCTCATCGACTCCGCCCACACGGCCCTCAAGCACCTGTGCCAGCAGCTGCGGCTGCCGCTCGACAACCTCGTGCAGGGCGAGCAGAACGGCACCGACCCGCTCTACTACTTCGACGGCGCCCCGTACACGTACGCGCAGGCGGCCGCCGACTACAACGGCGTCTACCAGAAGGTCCACCGCGATCTCTCGGACGCGTCGTATCCGACCACCTACACGTCGAGCACCGAGCGCGGCCGCCAGCTCGACAACATGAGCATCGCGGCGTGGATCGACGAGAGCGTGCCCGGCGGGCGGGCGTCGAAGTTCGGCCAGCTGCTCGAGGTCGCCTACATCATCGAGTACGGCGCCGAGTCGTCCGAGCAGAGCTCGCTGAACCTGATCTACCTGCTCGGCTATAGCGGCCAGGGCAAGCTGCGGCTGTTCGGCCCGTCGAACGAGAAGTACCACGTGCGCGGCGGCAACGACCAGATCGTCACGAAGCTGGCGGCGCAGCTCCCCGGGCAGATCCGCACCAACTCGGTGCTCACGAAGATCGCCCGCACGAGCGGCGGTGCGTACAACCTCACCTTCAAGGAGGGCGCGACCACCCGCGTGGTCCCCGCCGACCGGGTGATCCTCACGCTGCCGTTCTCGATCCTGCGTTCCTCGGTCGACTTCTCGCAGGCCGGATTCTCCGCGGTCAAGACGCGCGCGATCCGCGAGCTCGGCATGGGCGACAACTCGAAGCTCAACGTCGGCTTCTCGAGCCGCCACTGGCGGACCCGCGGCAACAACGGCGACACCTACGCCGACACCGGCTACCAGGCGACGTGGGAGGTCTCGCGCGCGCAGGCCGGCACGTCGGGCATCCTCGTCGACTACACCGGCGGCGCGATCGCGGCGGCCGCGGCGGGCGACCCGCAGGCGCTCGCCCGGACCTTCCTCGCCCAGCTCGAGCCGGTGCTGCCGGGGATCACGAGCCGCTGGGACGGGCGTGCGACGATCGACAACTGGACGACCAACCCGTGGTCCAAGGGGTCCTACTCCTACTACCGCCCGGGCCAGTACACGGCGTTCGGCGGCGCCGAGAGCGAGATCGAGGGCGCCTGCCACTTCGCGGGCGAGCACACCACGCAGGACTTCCAGGGCTACCTGAACGGCGCAGTCGAGACCGGCGAACGCGCCGCTGCGGAGGTGTTGGACGCGGCCCTCGCATAGCTAGAGTGGTGGGCATGCGCGATGAAGCCACGTTCCGTGTGAAGGCCGGCCTGGCCGAGATGCTCAAGGGCGGCGTGATCATGGACGTCGTCACGCCCGACGAGGCGAAGATCGCCGAGGACGCCGGCGCGGTCGCCGTCATGGCGCTCGAGCGCGTCCCCGCCGACATCCGCCGCGACGGGGGCGTCGCCCGCATGTCGGACCCGTCGATGATCCACGGCATCCAGGAAGTCGTGACCATCCCGGTGATGGCCAAGGCCCGCATCGGCCACTTCGCCGAGGCGCAGGTGCTCGAGGCGCTCGAGGTCGACTACGTCGACGAGTCCGAGGTCCTCACGCCGGCCGACGAGGCCAACCACATCGACAAGTGGGCGTTCAAGGTCCCGTTCGTCTGCGGCGCGACGAACCTCGGCGAGGCGCTGCGGCGCATCGGCGAGGGCGCCGCGATGATCCGCTCCAAGGGCGAGGCCGGGACCGGCGACATCGTCGAGGCCGTCCGTCACATGCGCCGCATCAACTCAGAGATCCGCGCGCTGAGCGTCATGGACGACGCCGAGCTGGCGACCGCCGCCAAGCAGCACCAGGCGCCGCTGGACCTCGTCCGCGAGGTCGCGCGCGCCGGCAAGCTCCCGGTCGTGCTGTTCTGCGCCGGCGGCATCGCCACCCCGGCCGACGCGTCGCTGATGATGCAGCTCGGCGCCGAGGGCGTGTTCGTCGGCTCGGGGATCTTCAAGAGCGAGGACCCGCCGAGCCGGGCCCGGGCGATCGTCGAGGCGACGACGCACTTCGCCGACGCCGAGCGCGTCGCACGAGCCTCCGAGGGTCTCGGCACTGCGATGGCGTCCCTCGAGACGCGCAAGCTCGAGGAGCGCCAGCTCCTCGCCAACCGCGGCTGGTAGCGCGGCGTGTTCACGGGGCAGGGCGAGGCCGGCGCCGCGGGCGACGGCCCGCTGATCGGCGTGCTCGCCCTCCAGGGCGACTTCGAGGCGCACGGGCGGATGCTGCGCGACCTCGGCGCCCGCGTGCGCGAGGTCCGCGTCCCGGCCGACCTCGGAGGGCTCGACGGGCTGGTGATGCCGGGCGGCGAGTCGACGACGATGACGCTCGGCATCGCGCGCGAGGGGCTCGCCGATCCGCTGCGCGAGCTGGCCCGCTCCGGCACGCCGATCCTCGGCACCTGCGCGGGGATGATCATGCTCGACCGCGAGCACCTCGCCCTCGCCGACTACACCTGCCGGCGCAACGCGTTCGGCCGCCAGCTGCACTCCTTCGAAGAGGACCTCGAGATCCCCGGGATCGAGGGCGAGCCGGTCCGCGCGGTGTTCATCCGGGCCCCGTGGATCGAGTCGCACGGCGATGCGGTCGAGATCCTCGCCGCCGTCGACGGCCACCCCGTCGCCGCCCGCCAGGGCAACCTGCTGGTCATCTCGTTCCACCCGGAGATCGCGGGCGAGTCCCGGATCCACGAGCTCTTCCTGAGGACCCTGTGCCGGACCCCGAGCTGACGCTGTACTTCACCCGCCACGGCGAGTCGCTGGCGAACTCGAGCGACCGCGACGGCGTCCCCCGTCCGAAGGACTGGGACCGGCTGTCGGACCTCGGCTGGGAGCAGGCCCGCGGAGTCGGGGAGCGCCTGCAGGACTCCGGGCTCGAGCTGATCGTCGCGTCCGACATGCGCCGCGCCCAGGAGACCGCCCAGGGCATCGCCGACGTTCTCGACCTCCCGATCGAGACCCTGCCCGAGCTGCACGAGGTCCGCCAGTCCGACGCCTTCTACGCCAGCACGCCCGACTTCGGCGACACCGGCACGCTGAACTGGATGCCGAACTCCCCGCCCGACTTCGCGGAGGCGGGGGCGGAGTCGTTCAACGACATCGTCGGCCGCGTCCGGACGGTGCAGGAGGCGCTGGCCCAACGTGCCGCCGAGCGCCGGGTCCTCGCCGTCAGTCACCACGGCTTCCTGCACTTCTTCCTCGGCGCCGTGCTGTTCGGCGACGACTTCGGCCCTCAGCACGTCCTCCCGCTCTACGCCGCCGGCCACGCCAACACGGGCATCTCGATCTTCGAGCGCCGGGCGCGGCGGATGGACGGGGTCGACTTCGACGGCTGGCTGCTCACCACGTGGAACGACCGCGCGCACCTTTGAGGCTGCCGGTCTGAACTGCTGAACCCCCGCATTGAGGGTGGCTCGGGGGGAGAGGGCAGGGCAGGTCGTCAACCACCCCCTTGTCGTCATCAAGGCTCGCATGGGGGTGGTTCACCCCCAAATAGAGGGTGAACCACCCCCATGCACCGCGCGGGAAGGGCACGGGGGTGGTTGACGTCCTCCCAGGCTCCCTCCGAACCCTCCCCCTCAAAGCCGCCGTTCAGCCCGGCTCACACCTCGCGGCGGTAGATCCGCGCCTCCCACGCTGCGAGCTCCAACCCGCCACCCGCCGGCTCCACGTTCCCCAGGACCAGCTCGGCGCCCGCCCAAGCCTCGTCCACCTCGGCGGTCGCCGGCTCGCTCGAGAAGTTGGCGACGACGAGCAGATCGACGGAGCCGAGACGCCGCGTGAACGCGTAGACGCGCTCGTCGTCCGGCAGCAGCATGGTGAAGTCGCCGTGGGCGACGGCGGGCTCGGAGCGGCGGAGCTCGATCAGCCGCCGGTAGTGGTGGAACACCGAGCCGGGATCCTGACGGGCGGCGCGGGCGTTGATCGTGGCGTGGTTCGGGTTGACGGGCAGCCACGGCGTGCCGGTGGTGAAGCCCGCGTGCTCGGAGTCGTCCCACTGCATCGGCGTCCGCGCGTTGTCGCGACCCATCGCCCGCAGGCCGGCCAGGGCCTCGTCGGGGTCGGCGCCTCCGGCGACGACCGCCGCGTTGTAGTGGTTGAGCGACTCGATGTCGCGGAAGTCCTCGAGCGAGGCGAACGGAGCGTTGGTCATGCCGAGTTCCTCGCCCTGGTAGACGTAGGGCGTCCCGCGGTGCAGGTGCAGGACCGTGGCGAGCAGCTTCGCCGAGCGCTCGCGGTACTCGCCGTCGTCGCCGAAGCGCGAGACGGCGCGCGGCTGGTCGTGGTTGTTCCAGTAGAGGCTGTTCCAGCCGACGCCGGCGAGCTCGGCCTGCCAGCGGCCGAGCGACGCCTTGAGGTCGCGCAGGGCGAGCGGGTGGACGTCGAACTTGGTCGCCCCCTGGTCGAGCTGGACGTGCTCGAACTGGAAGACCATGTCGACCTCGCCGCCCGCCGGATCGGTGAATCGCCGCGCCTGGTCGACCGTCACGCCCGGCATCTCGCCGACGGTCAGGAACTCCCCCTCGCGGTCGGCGAAGACCTCGCGATGCATCTCCTGGAGGAACTCGTGGATGCGCGGCCCGCTCAGGATGTGTGAGCTGGCGTCGCCGAGGACGCCGCCGCCGAGGACCGGGCCGTCCGGCAGCTCGGGATCTTTGGAGATCATGTTGATGACGTCCATCCGGAACCCGTCGACCCCGCGGTCGAGCCACCAGCGCATCATCGTGTAGATCGCCTGGCGGACCTCCGGGTTCTCCCAGTTGAGGTCGGGCTGCTTGCGCGAGAAGAGATGCAGGTAGTACTCGCCGGTCGCGGCGTCGAGCTCCCAGGCCGGCCCGGAGAACCACGACTCCCAGTTCGTCGGCTCGGCGCCCGGGTCGCCGGCGCCCAACCCCTCGCGCGGCGGCCGCCACCAGTACCAGTCGCGCTTCGGGTTGTCCTTCGAGGATCGCGACTCCACGAACCACGGGTGCTCGTCGGACGTGTGGTTGACGACCAGGTCCATCACGACCTTGATGCCGCGTCCGTGAGCGGCGGTCAGCAGCGCGTCGAAGTCCGCCAGCGTCCCGAACACCGGGTCGATGTCCTGGTAGTCGCTGATGTCGTAGCCGTTGTCGTCCTGCGGCGAGGGATAGACGGGGGAGAGCCAGACCACGTCGATGCCCAGCTGCACCAGGTGATCGAGCCGCGCGGCGATCCCGGGGAGGTCGCCGACGCCGTCGCCGTCGGAGTCGGCGAAGCTGCGGGGATACACCTGGTAGACGACGGAGGTCTTCCACCACGGCTCGCGTACGCTGTGCGGCATGTGCCGCAACATACGCACCCTCTCGAACTTTGAGCCTCCCGCCACCGACGAGGAGATCAACAACGCCGCGCTGCAGTACGTGCGCAAGATCAGCGGCTTCACGAAGCCGTCGAAGGCCAACGAGGAGGCCTTCGAGCGCGCCGTCCAGGCGGTCACCGCCGCGTCGACGCAGCTGCTCGGCGAGCTGACGATCTCCGCACCGCCCAAGGACCGCGAGATCGAGGCGGCCAAGGCGAGAGCCCGCGCGGCGGCCCGCTACGCCGCCTGAGCCCGGCCGATCAACCCGACCTGCTCCACGTCCTCGTGGAGCAGGAGCTGCAGCATGACCCCATCGACGCCGACGGCGGCGAGCGCGGCGAGCTGCTCGCGCGCCTCGTCGGGCGTGCCCTGGATCCAGGCCGGCGGCGGCTCGAACCCGGGGTCGCCGCGCCGCTCGCCGATCGCGCGCCGCCGCTCCGCGATCTCGGCGCGGTCGCGCCCGATGACGGCGCCCAGCATCACCGAGAACCGCGGCCGCGGGCGACCGGCCCGCGCCCACGCGGCGTCGACCGCAGCGCGCCGCTCGCGGCACTGCTCGGCGGTCGCGTAGACGGTGTTGTACTCGTCGGCGAACCGAGCGGCGATGGCGACGCTGCGCGGCCCGGCGTTCCCGCCGACGATGAACCACGGCCGCGCCGGCTTGGGCTGCGCGTCGACCTCCACCAGCCGGTAGTGCTCGCCCGCGAACGAGAACGGCCCGTCCTGCCAGAGGCCGTGGACGATCTCGAGCTGCTCGGCGAACACGTCCATCCGCTCGCGCGTGGCGGCGAACGGGAAGCCGAACGCGGCGTGCTCGCCCTCGTGCCAGCCGGCGCCGAGCCCGAGCGACACGCGCCCGCCGGAGATCTGATCGGCGGTGGCCGCGAGCTTGGCGAGGACCGACGGGTGGCGGAACGTCGCGGGGGAGACGAGCGTGCCGAGCCGCAGCGTCGTCGTGGTCGCCGCGAGCGCGCAGATCGTTCCCCACGCGTCGAGCACGTCGCGCCGCTCGCCGTCGAGCGGCAGGTAGTGGTCCGAGCGGAACAGGCTGCCGACGCCGTGCTCCTCGCAGGCCGCGGCGACGGCCTGCCACTGCGGCCAGGTGACGCCCTCCTGGCCCTCGATCATCACGCTGAGTTCCATGGCCGGTCTCGGTACCCCGGCTGAGGTCGACTACTCCCGGATCACTGCAACGGCGCGACGACCTCGCGGGCGATCGAGTCCGCCTTGGACTGGTCCATGTTGCACGGGTTCGGCCGGGCCTCGTCGGCGGCGCACGCCCGGTTGGCGGCGTCGACCGCGACGCGCAGGCAGCGCCCGAGCGCGGGCGCCTCACGCTCCTCGACGCCGTCGAGCACCAGCTCGGAGCCCTGCACGACGTCCTTGATGCGCAGGTGCCCGACGGCGGCGTGGCCGGTCAGGTCTGTGGCCAGATGGGCCGTCAGGGCGCGCGACCAGCGCGGGCTCGGCGCGCCGGTCAGCGGCACGCGCAGGCTGGCGCCGACGTTCCCGGCGGCTCGCGGTGTGGCACGCACGCCGTCGGCGATCTGATGCGTCTCGGGCATCGTCGTCTCTCCTCGGTCGATTCCTTCGAGTGATCAGTGTCACCCTCGCCCCCGCGGCGAACACGGCGGGGCGCGCCATTCCCCCCGATCGGGGGGAGTCAACCGTCGGGCGCCTGACCGGTGAGCCGTCAGCTTGCCGGCGCCGCCGGCAGCAACGCCCAGAACTGGCTGCCCGCGCCGGGCGTGGAGTCCACGCCGACCTCGCCGCCGAGGCGCTGCACGGCGCGCGCGCAGATCGCCAGGCCGAGGCCGTTCCCGGAGCGGTCGCCGGACTCCGGGAGACGCTGGAAGGCGTCGAAGATGCGCGCCTGATCGACGGGATCGATGCCCGGGCCGTTGTCGGCCACGACCAATCGCCAGCGGTCGTCGGTCGCCTCCACGCGGATCGTGACCCGCGGCCCCTCGGCGGAGCCGTACTTGACCGCGTTGGAAACGAGGTTCTGCACCAGCGCGTGCACGGCCATGGCGTCCCCGAGCACCGCCGCCCGAGGCGCGATCTCCACCTCGAGGACGGCGCCGCGCGCCTCGATCTCGCTCTGCAGTCCGGTGGCGACGTTCGCCACCGCGTCGCGGAGGTCGACGCGCTGGGCGGCCGGTGCGGGCTCACCGAGGCTCGCGTACGCGAGGAGGTTGTCGATGAGGGCGAGCATCCCGCCCGCGGCACTCGTCACGTACCGGAGCATCTCGCGGCCCTCCGGTGATAGCCGCTTCCCCTCGCGGCGCGCGAGCAGATCGACGAACCCGGCGACCGTGACCAGCGGCTGGCGCAGGTCGTGGGCCGCCACGGCCGCGAACTGGTCCAGCTCGGCGTTCGACTGCGCCAGCTCGCGCTGCGCGTGCAGCAGCTCCTCCTCGGCGGCGCGCTGGGTCGTCAGGTCGCGGGTGACCTTCGCGAAGCCGAGCAGCGTGCCGTCGTCGTCGCGGACGGGGGTGATCGTGACGTGGCACCAGAACCGCGTGCCGTCCTTGCGGACGCGCCAACCCTCCTGCTCGAAGCGACCCTCGCGCGTGGCGATCCTCAGGCGCTCGGCGATCCGCTCGGGGTTGCGCTCGTCCTCGGGATAGAACGCAGAGAAGTGGCGGCCGAGGATCTCGTGGTCGGCGTATCCCTTGATGCGCCGCGCCCCGGAATTCCACGTCGTGACGTGGCCCTTGGGGTCGAGCATGAAGATCGCGTAGTCCTGGACGCTTTCGACCAGCCGCCGGAACTGGACCAGCTCCCCATTGGCGGCGCGCAGCCGCTCCTCCTGGGCGCGACGGTTCGTCAGGTCGCGCGTCACCTTCCCGTACCCGGTCAGCGCCCCGGTCTCGTCGCGAATCGCGGTGATGACCACGTTGGCCCAGAACATGGAGCCGTCGCGGCGCACGCGCCAGCCCTCCTCTTCGAAGCGCCCCTCGCGCGCTGCCACCTCGAGCTCCTCCTCCGGGTGGAGCCGGGCCCGCGCCTCCGCTGGATAGAAGCGACGGAAGTGCTGCCCGACGATCTCCTCCGCGGTGTAGCCCTTGATGCGCTCGGCACCGGGATTCCACGTGAGCACGTGCCCGTCGACGTCGAGCAGGAAGATCGCGTAGTCCTCGACGCTGGAGACGAACAGCTCGAGCTGCTGCTTCCGGCGCCGCTCGCGGCCCACGCCCGTGCTCGGGATCTCCACCGGCTCCACCGTAGCTGGGATGCGCGGGCGCTCAGCGCCGGCGCAGCCACTCCCCGAACAGCGGATCCAGCAGGACGGAGTGGCCCGACTCGTCGCGGACGACGTGCTGCTCGGCGTCCTCGAGACGACGGAGCGCCGCCTGGAGCGTCGAGCGCGAGATCCGGTGCTCGTCCGCCAGCCGCGGGCTGGTCGGCGGGATCGAGTCGGCGAGGCCGAGCGCGACGATCCGCTCCGGCCGGGGGAGGCCGTCCCAGACCGCCTGGTGGGCGTCGGCGGTCTCCGCCACTGCGGCATCGAGCGCCGCGGCGGCCGGGTCGTCGACCGGCGTCCCCCCGTCTAAGAGCTCGAACAGGTGATGGGCGAGCAGCATCGTTCGCTGAGGATGCCCGCCCGTAAACGTAAGGATGCGATCGACGGCGTCGCCCGCGTCGAGGCCGGCGGCCTCGATGAGGCGCTCGACGTCCGCGGCGGCCTCGTCGGACGGGAGTGTCGGGAGGGTGAGGGGCCGCGCCTGGCCGTAGAACGGGCGCTCGCGGTCCGAGAACAGCGCCCGCATCATCGACGGCTGGCTGCCGGCGTAGACGTAGGCGACCGCGTCGCCGTGGTGCTGGATCACCGAGCGGATCAGGCCGTCGAGCCCGTCGTCGGCGACCAGCAGGTCCTGGAACTCGTCGAAGCAGACGACGGTCAGGTCGCTGTCGGCGGCGTGCAGGCGCGCGGGCACGTCGAGCAGGTCGAGCAGCGCGGCGCGCGCGTCGTCGGCCGCGACCTGCCGGGCCGCCGGGCCGAGCACGACCTTGGCGCCGCCGACCCCGATCTCGACGCCGAGGCGCCCGGCCCAGCGGCGCACGGCGCGCGACGGGTCCGGCGGCAGCGCCGCGTAGACTGCGGCCACCCGCGCGGCCACGTCGGCCACCGTCCCGACGCGCGAGAGGTCGACCCGCAGGGCGCGGTGGCCGACCGCCCGCATCGCCTCGACGTGGGCGTCGAGCACACTCGTCTTGCCGAAGCGGCGCGGCGCGACGAGCCGGATGGCGACGCGGTTGGCCGCCGCGCGCTGGAGCGCGTCGAGCTCGGCGCGACGGTCGATCAGGGCGTCCGGGGTCACCGGGCCCTGGTAGGCGAAGGGATTGCCGCCGGGAAGCATGTACGACATCATCGTACATGACGGTACGACGGAAACGTACGCCCGTCAGACGACGAGGCCGTGCCGGACGGTGTTCTCCGTCACGACGCGGGGCTCGACGAACTGCAGCAGGTACCCCGGGCCACCCGCTTTGGTCCCGGTTCCCGACAGGCGGTTGCCGCCGAACGGCTGCCGGCCGACCATCGCGCCGGTGATCTCGCGGTTGACGTAGAGGTTGCCGACGGGCGAGCGGCCGACCACGTAGTCGACGGTGTCGGGGTTGCGCGCGAACAGGCCGCCGGTCAGGCCGAACGGCGACGCGTCGACGCGGTCGCACGCCTCCTCCATCGACGCCACCCGCTCGACGGCGAGCAGCGGCCCGAAGATCTCCTCGGTGAGCACCTCGTGGCCCGCCGGGAGGTCGACGGCGACGGTGGGCGCCGCGAACCATCCCTCGCCGGGGACGTGCGGCGCGCGGGCGGCGATCCGCCCGTCGCGCTCGGCGGCGGCGGCGTAGCGGGCCACCCGCTCCTGGGACTCGCGCTCGATCACCGGCGGCACGTCGATGCCGAGCACCGATGCCTGCCCGACGTCGAGGACCTCGACGGCGCCGGCGAGACGCTCGACGAGGCCGTCGTGGACCGCCTCGTGCACGAGCACCCGGGCGGCGGCGGAGCACTTCTGGCCGGCGTAGCCGAACGCCGACTTGACCAGCGCGGGCACGACCTCGTCGAGGTCGGCGTCGGCGTCGACGATCACGCAGTTCTTGCCGCCCATCTCCGCGATCACCCGCTTGAGGTGCTTCTGGCCGTCGCGGACCTCGGCGGCGCTCTTGACGATCTCGAGGCCGACGGCGCCCGAGCCGGTGAAGGCGATCGTGTGGACGCGGCGGTCGGCCACGAGCCGCGCGCCGACGTCGCCCTCGCCG
This sequence comes from uncultured Solirubrobacterales bacterium, assembly GCA_963828075.1. Classification (GTDB taxonomy): domain Bacteria; phylum Actinomycetota; class Thermoleophilia; order Solirubrobacterales; family Solirubrobacteraceae; genus JACCYI01. Next base: position 329,537 of record CAWHDH010000017.1, read on the forward strand.
GGCAGCAGCGCCAGCGCGCCGGCGGGGACCCCGGCCCGGCGCAGCGCGTCGACGAGCACCGCGGCGCAGCCCGGCGTCTGCTCGGCGGGCTTGAGCACGACGGCGTTGCCGGTCGCCAGACCGGCGGCGGCCATCCCGCACGGGATCGCCACCGGGAAGTTCCAGGGGGAGATGACGGCGACGACGCCGCGCCCGGCCCAGCGCAGCTCGTTGCGCTCGCCCGGCATCTGCAGGAGCGCGGATCCCTGCTCGAGCTCGATCGCGCCGCGCGCGTAGTACTCGAGGAAGTCGATCGCCTCGCAGACGTCAGCGTCGGCCTCCGGCCACGGCTTGGCCGCCTCGCGCAGGATCAGCGCGGCGATCCGCAGGCGGTCCTCGCGCAGGATCGCAGCGGCGCGCACGAGGATCGCCGCGCGCTCGGAGGCCGGCGTGTCGCGCCACGCCGGCGCGGCCGCCGTGGCGGCGTCGAGCGCCGCGTCGACCTCAGCCGGGGTGGCGGCGGCGGCGCGCGCGACCACGCGGTCAGGCGCGCCGGGGTCCGTCGAGATCAGCTCGTCGCCGTGGCGCTCGGAGTCGCCGATGCGGACCGGCGCGGAGAGCGGCAGTTCGGCGTCGAGGGCGGCGAGCGCGGCGGCCAGGCCCTCGCGCACCGGGGCGCGGCGCAGCTCGAGGACCGGCTCGTTGCGGAAAGTTTCCACTAGACGGCGGCCGACTCGGTGCCGGGCGGGGCGAGCAGCTTCTCGACCGCCACGCCCTTCGCCTGGTCGGCGAGGAAGCTGTCGTTGCTGGTGTTCTCGAGCAGCCTGCGCACCAGGTAGGCCATCCCCGCCACGAGATCGCCCACCGGGCAGTAGGCGCGGACGCGCATCCCGCACGCCGCGAGTGCCGCCTGCAGCGGGTCGCCGAGCCCGCGCAGGATCTGCAGCTCGAGGTCGGGGTCCTGCCCGCCGGCGAGCCGGTTGTAGGCCAGCGCGTGCGAGACCGAGCGCAGGTTGTGCGAGGCGATCGCCACCCGCAGCGCACCAGCGCGCTGGGCGTCGATCAACCGTTGCGTGAGGGCCTCGAAGTTGCGGTCGCAGTCGGCCTTGACCTCGAAGACCGGGACATCCCAGCCGTGCTGCTGGGCGTCGACGACCTCGTGGTCCCAGTAGGCGCCCTTGACGAGCCGGACCGTGAGCGGGTGGCCGCGCCCGGCGCCGCGATGGTCGGCCCAGGCGAGGATCGTGTCCAGCGACTGCGGCGAGTCGCGCAGGTAGGCCTGCAGGACCATCCCCGCCGACGGGCCGTCGCGGAACTCCGGCTCGGAGAGCAATTCGAGCACCAGCTCCAGGATCGCGTCGCGCGAGTCCAGCGACTCCATGTCGATGTGGAGATGGGCGCCGACGCGATCGGCGTGACGCAGGAGCCCGCGCAACCGGATGGCGGCGTCGCGCTGGCCCCGCTCGGGCGCGTCGGGTCGCAGCAGGGGGGTGAGCGCGGAGACCTTGACCGACAGGTTGGCGCGCGGGATCGGCCCGAGCGGATCGGACTCCAGCCGGGGCCGCGCGGGCCATTCGGCCGCCGCCGCGGCGATCGTGTCGAGCGCCTCGGAGCAGCGCGCCGCGTAGCGATCGGCCTCGGCCTGGGTGACCGTCGCCTCGCCGAGCAGGTCGACCGACGTGGCGACGCCGCCCTTCCACAGCCCTCGCAGGTCGCCGAGCGCGGCGTCGGGACTCTCGCCGACGATGAAGCGCTGGGCCATGTGGCGCACGCCGGCGGTCGCCGCCATGCCGAGCGCCCGGCGCCCGGTCTTGGAGTTGCCCATCTTCATGGCGGCGGCGATCGGCGGCGGGTGGTCGTCGATCTCCCCGAGGAAGCCGGTCAGGTGGCGTGCGAGGTCGTCGAGCGACCGGCAGGCGGGGACGACGTCGACGAACCGGAACAGCGCCGCCTTGAGGTCGGCGTCCGAGGACGCGAGGTCCATCGCCTTGGTGTCGAGCGCCTTGATCGGATGCCGCGACGGCGACGGCGTCGCGGCCGCCAGCTCCTTGCCGACGGCGAACAGCTCGCGTTCGAGTGCCTGCTCCTCCATCCCGCGGCTCAGATTACCGCCGCGGCTGGACCCGGAAGGTCCTGCTGCTCACGTGCGACGAGTAGAGCATGCCGGGACCGCCGGCGCTGACCCGCAGGACGTGGCGGCCGGGGGCCAGGCGCGGCAGCCGCGAGCGCAGTCCGCAGATGCGGCGGCGCCCGTCGATCGAGCAGAGGAACAGCGTCGCCGCGGGATCGTCGGCGACCAGGCGGATCGTCGGCTGGCGCGTGCGCTGGACGCGGGCCGGCGCTCGCGCGAAGCCGCCGCTCGGCGCGGCCAGCGACCGGACGAAGACGTCCTCGGCGCCGTTGGAGTCCGGGCCGGCGAGGTTGGCGGCGGTGGAGCTGAAGGCGACGGCCAGCCCGTCGTCGGACAGGACCGGGCGCTGGAGGTGCTGCGGGACGAGCTCGGGGCCGCGGGGGGCCGAGCCTCGCGAGGTCACGTCGGCGACGACGGTGATCCCCCGCTTCACATCGTGGATGAAGACGTTCTCGCGCGGCGAGTCGCCGGGCGCCAGGTCCTCGGCGAACGACTCGAATGCGACGTACTTCCCGGTCGCGCCGATCGACGGAGCGAACGAGTCGTTGGTCGCCTCCTCGCCCGCGGACGACAGCGAGATCCGTGTCGTGGTGCCCCGGCGGCGGTCGCGGAGGAACACGTCGGTGTCCTGGTTGCGGTCGCGCGCGACGAGGTTGGTGGCGTCGGAGTCGAAGACCACGTAGCGCCCGCCCGCCGACACGTCGGAGACCTGGACGAACGGCCGCACGACCGCCAGGTTCTGGGCGGTCTCGCGGCTCGAGACCGACACGCGCTCGATGCGCCCCGTCCGCCGGTCGGCGAGAAAGACGTCGGGCAGCCGGTTGCGGTCGCCGCGGACCAGGTTCGAGGCCTCCGACGAGAAGGACACGTAGCGCCCGTCCGGCGAGATCGCCGGGTTCTGCGACGCGCCGTTGGCGTCGCCCCCGCGGGGCTGCGAGATCCGCCGCACCGCCTTGGTGGCGATCTCCACGGCGAACACGTCGGTCACGCCGTTGCGGTCGCCGGGCACCAGGTTGTCCGCGGCCGAGGTGAAGACGACGGTCTGCCCGGAGCGCGAGATGTCGGGCTGCGTCGAGTCGCCGTTCGCCTCGCCACCGTCGACCAGCGCGCTGATCCGGACCGGCGGCTCGAGGCCTGCCCGCACGAAGATGTCGCGACGCCCGTTCTGGTCCCCCGCGACGAGGTTCGTCGCGGCCGACACGAACGCGATCAGGTCGCCGGCGCCCGCGATGGCGGCGGAGTCCGAGGGGCCGTCCGCGCCGCCCTCGAGCGGTGCCGAGACGAGGCGTGTGGTGCCCTTCGCGGCGTCGCGCAGGAACACGTCGCGGACCGTGCCGTTCGGGTCGGCGGTGAGGTCGGGCGCGGTCGAGTCGAAGGCCACGAGGCGGCCTGCGGGCGAGATCGCGGGCCGGGTGCTGTCCCCGGCACCGGGGAGCGCGCCCGGAGTCGCCGAGACGCGGGCGGTGCGCTCGGGGAGGCTGGTCGCCGACGCGGGCGCGGCGGCCGCGAGCGCGGCCAGCACGACCGCGGCCAGGACGGATGTGCGGCGGATCATCCCGAGGGGGGCGGGACGCGGCCCGGCGGGTCGGGCGACGGCGTGGCCGTCGGGCGCGGGCGGGGGGTCGGCGTGGGCTTCGGCTTGGGCTTCGGCGTGGGCGTCGCCCGCGGCGCAGGCGGGGGTGGGGGAGGAGGCACGACGGGCACGGGTGTCGGGACGGCGGTCGGGACGGGCGTGGGAGCGGGTGCCTGCGCGGCGCGGCGGCGGGCCTCGATCCGCTCGCGGCGTTCGGCGGCGGCGCGACGCGCCGCCTGGCGCTCGCGAGTGAGCGCACGGCGCTCGCGTGCGAGGTTCACCTGGCGGTCGCGAGCCGCGGCGCTGGTCGCGGCGCGCTCCGCGCCGGTCAGCTCGGCGGTGGGCGACGTGGCCGGCGTCGGGGTCGCGGTGGCCGCCGCCGTCGCGGTCGCCGACGCGGTGGCCGCGGGCGTCCGCGACGGGCCGGCCGGCAGCCGGCTCGCGCGCTTGTCGTCGGTGTCGCCGAGGAGCCCCGAGGCCGCGAAGGCCGCCCCGAGGACGAGGACGATGAGCGCGATCCCGCCCAACGCGCCGCGACCGAGCGCCCGTCCCCCGGCGCGCGGCCCCGCAGTGAGGCCGGCCAGACGGCCGGGCGGTCCGTCGCTCGCCGCCTCGTAGAGCCAGAGCGGCACCGGCCCGCCGCGCGGGCTCGCCAGCAGGCGCTCTCCGGCCGTGAAGCGCTGGGCGATCCCCTCGCAGGTCTTGCACGTGCCGACGTGCGCGCGCAGGCGGCCCTCGTCCTGAGCCGACAGCTCGCCGTTGGCGAGCCGCGCGATGGCCGGGGGGACGGCCGCGCAGGTCCCGGGCGTGACGTGGGCGACCGCCGCACCGGCGGCCGCGCGCAAGTGGTGGTAGACCGCGGCGCGGGCCACGGGCTCGGACTCGGCGGCCCGGCCGGCGGCCGGGAGCTGGGCGCGAGCGGCGCGCACGGCCTGGGCTGCCACCTCGTGCGCCTGGCCCGGCACGACGGCCTCCGCGTACGCGACCACGACGGCGCCGTGGGCGTCGATCGTGGCGGCGAGCGCCGCGTCCGGACTGCGGGCGGCGGTGGCGTGCGTGGTCAGCGTCATCCCGACCGCAGGGTATCCCCGCCGGGCGATCGCATCAGCGCCAGCCGTCCCGACGCGGCCACCGGGCGCCACCCGGCGGCGCCCGCCCACGCCTCCTGGGGCGCCGGGCGGCCGTCCGACGCCGCCCTGCCGACGATCAGCAGGTCGTAGCCCCCGCGGGCGAGCGCCGCACGGAAGCTCGCCGAGTCGCGATGGGCGCGGAGCATGCCCTGCTCGAAGCGGCCGACGTAGGCGACCTCGTTGTCCAGGCGGGGCCCGAAGGCGGCCAGGACCGGCGACACGCCCTCGTTCGTCCAGGTCCCCACGATCCCGATCCGCGCGCCGGCGGGGGCCTCGGCCTCGATGACGGCGAGCGCCGGTTCGGTCCCGCCGTAGCCCGAGCCGGCCGCGCGGCGTCGCATCGCGTCACCGGTGACCACCCCTGCCACCGCGACCGCGACGGCCAGGCCGGCCACCAGGGCCGGCCGAGTGGCGGCGCGGCAGGCCGCGACGAGCGCGACGGCGGCGGCGGCGCACCCGGCCAAGATCGCGCCGAGCGAGATGCCGTCGAACCCGCGGCGCAGGCCGTCGACGACAGCGACCACGGCGACCATCTCCGCGACCCGGCGCGCCGGCGGCGCCAGGCGCCCCAGCCACCAGGCGGTCACCGCGGCGGCGGCGATCAGCGCCGGCAGCGCGTAGCGCGTGCTCACCCCGGCGCCGGCCGGGGCGCCCTCCAGGCCGAGGGCGCTGTACGGGGTGACGACGTAGACGGCCGCGAGCGCCACGCCCGCGACGCCGGCGACCAGCACGCGCCGCTCCCCCGCACGCGCCGCCACGGCGAGCGCGCCGAGGACGCCGACGGCCAGCGCGACCGCGGGCAGGCCGAGGAACGCGGCCATCGCCGGGCGCAGGTACGTCCGCCAGACGTCGAAGTCGAACGCGTAGTGGGCCAGCGAGAACCCGGCGCGCTCGCGCACCGGGTCCGGCGGCGCTCCGAACAGCCCGAGCAGCGGCTGCGGGAACAGCGGGTTGCCGGTCTCGACCCAGTTGCGGACGAGCCAGATCCCGCCGGTGACTGCGACGAGGCCGGCGAGCAGCGCGGCGTCGCGGCCGAGCCGGCGGCGGCCGAGCGCCCACGCGGCCAGCAGGATCGGCACCGCGGTGAGCGCGTACCACTTGGCCCCCAGCGCGAGGCCGAGCCCGAGGCCGGCGAGCACCAGGTCGCGCCGCTCGCCGGTGCGCGCGTGGCGCAGCAGGAACAGCGCGCCGGCCGCGAGCCAGGCGACCAGCGGGGCGTCGCTCATCGCACCCTGCAGACCGGTCCGGAGGACGACCGGCAGGGCGGCGAACAGGCACGCGGCGAGCGCGGCGGCGCGGCGAGGCGCCCCGAGCTCGCGGCCCAGCGCGTGGACGCCCAGCGCGCCGAGGGCGTAGAACGGCACGGTCACCAGGCCGGCCGCGAACGCGCTGCGCCATGGCAGGATCCCGGCGAGGATGAGCAGGTTCCCGGTGTGCGGGTAGGTCGCGTTGGAGTAGTCGACGATGTACTGGTCGAGCCGCCACAGCGTCTGCTCCTGGAGCCAGCGCGCGGGGATCGGGACCTGGAAGTTCTGGGCGTCGAGGCCGGTGAACGGCCGGCCGGCGGTCGCCTCGAGCGACGCCAGCGCGCATCCGGCGATGACCACCGCGACGACCGCCGGGAGCCGTCCGGTCGGGGCATCGTCGTCGTCATCGTCGACCGGTCTGCCGTCCCGTCCGCGGGTCACCGCGAGCGCGAGCCCGAGCACGAGCGCCGCGGTGGCGAGGACCGCGGGGCGCGAGAGCGCGCCGAGCGCCAGCGGGACCAGATGGACGCCGGCCACGAGGCCCGACCACACCGTTCCGAGGGCGAGGGCGGCGACGGCCTCGCGGGGGCGCCCGAAGGCGGGGTGGACGAGCGCCGCGGCGGCCACGCCGCAGGCGCCGACGACGGCGATCAGGAAGACCACGCCGCCGGCGTACGCGCCGAAGCTCATGACCGGCGGCGCAGCCCGAGCGCATGCAACCGCGCCCAGCCCAGGTGCACCTCGACGGGGTCGACGCGCGCGACCCACCGGCCGAGCGCGCCGAGCACGTTGACCAGCGCCACCGCCCGCGTCAGCGCACGGCCTCGCCGCCGCTCCATCCAGTCATATGTCGCGCGCATCCAGCGCTCGGTGCGAGCGTCGCCGAACGCTTGCGCGGTCGCCGCCGACCCGGCGTGGCGGACCCGGGCGGCGGGCTCGTAGCGCGTCGCCCAGCCCGCCCGGGCCAGCCGCCAGCCGAGGTCGAGGTCCTCGGCGTAGAGCCATTGACCCGGATCGAAGCCGCCGACGGCGTCCCATGCCTCGCGCCGGACGAGCAGGAACGCCCCGACCGCCCACGGCACCCGCCGGGCGCGCTCGGCATCCCACGCCCCCTCGAGGCAGCGCTCGTCCGCCCAGGCACGCCGGCGGCGGCCGACGCCGAGGTTGAACAGCACGGTGAAGCCCAGCGTGGGGAACGGGAACACCGAGTGCTGCGTCGAGCCGTCGGGCGCGATCAGGCGCGGCGCGATCGCGCCGGCGGCGGGATCCCTGTGTCCGGCGGCCACCAACGTCTGCAGCGCTCCCGGCTCGAGCGCGACGTCCGCGTTGGCGGCCGCGATCCACGCATGGCCGGTGGCGAGTTCGGCGACGGCGTTGACGGCGGCGCCGAAGCCCGGGTTCTCGGGGCGCTCGACCAGGTGCGCCCAGCCGAAGGCGTCGCGCACGAGCGCCGGCGACCCGTCGCGCGACCCGCCGTCGACGACCCAGACCTCCGCCCGGCCGGCGGCGGCCTCGCCCGCCAGCGACTCCAGGCACGCCCGCAGGTGCTCGCGCGTGTTCCAGGAGACGACGGCGACGGCGACGGCGGGGGCCACGGGCGGTCGCGAGGGTATCGTCCGGTGAGTGCTCGTCAGTGTCATCGTCCCGGCGCGTGACGCCGAGGCGACGCTCGCCGCGACGCTCGACGGGCTCGCCACCCAGGACCTCGACGGCGAGTACGAGGTGATCGTCGTCGACGACGGCTCGGTCGACGGAACCCGCGCCCTCGCCGGGGGGCATCGCCTGGCCACGCGCCTGCTGCGCCGTGGCGGCGGGGGTGATTCCGGCGCCGCGCGCAATGACGGGGCAGCCGCCGCCCGCGCCCCCGTCCTTGCGTTCACCGACGCCGACTGCGTGCCGGACCCCGGGTGGCTGCGCGCGGGGCTCGGCGCCGTGACCGGCGGCACCGGTCTCGTGCAGGGGCGCGTCGTGCCGGCCAGGCCGCCGGGCCCGTTCGACCGCACCCTCGCCGTCGAGCACGAGAACGGGCTCTACGCAACCGCGAACCTGTTCGTCGAGCGTGCCTGGTGGGAGCGCGCGGGAGGCTTTCGCGACGACGTCGCCGGCACCGGCCGGCCGTTCGGCGAGGACACCGACTTCGGCTGGCGCGTCCGCCGCGCCGGCGCGCGCAGCGCCTTCTGCGCACAGGCCGTCGTCCGCCACGCGGTCTTCGACGGTGGTCCGGCCACGCTGCTCGCCGAGCGCCGGCGGCTGGCCCACTTCCCGGCGCTCGCCGCCCGCGTCCCCGAGCTGCGCGACCACGCGTTCCACCGCCGGTTCTTCCTGTCGCCGCGTACGGCGGCCTTCGATCTCGCGCTGGTCGGGACGCTCGCCGCGGCGGTCGCTCGCACGCCGCTCCCGCTGGTCGCCGCCGTGCCGTATGCGCTGCGGGTCCGTCGCGCGGCCGGTGGGACCTGCGAGCGTACCGTGCTCGTCGCCGCCGACGCGGTCGGGTTCGTCGCGCTCGCCCGCGGCAGCGTCGAGGCCCGCACCCCGGTGCTCTGAACTACCCTCCGGGCATGCGCATCGCCGTCGCCGCCGACGAGGAGACGGGCGTCGCCCGCGCGGTCGTCGAGGCGCTCCGCGCCCGCGGCCACGAACCGGTCGCCCACGGCGCGCTCGCCGACGGCGACCGCCCGGACTGGGCGTGGGCGTCGGAGGCCGCCGCGCGCGACGTCGCCGAGGGCCGCGCCGAGCAGGGCGTCGTCTGCTGCTGGACCGGGACCGGCGCCTCGATCGCCGCCAACAAGGTCCCCGGCATCCGCGCCGCGCTGTGCGGCGACGCCGCCACGGCCGAGGGCGCCCGCCGCTGGAACGACGCGAACGTCCTCGCCCTGTCGCTGCGCACGACGTCGCCGGCGGTGCTCGACGAGATCCTCGACGCCTGGTTCGCCGCCGCGCCGTCGCGCGACCCCGACGACGCCGCCAACGTCGCCCACCTGGCCGAGATGGAGGTCGCGACCGCCGGTGCCCTGAACACCGGGCATTGAGGAGGCGCGTTCCCGGTCAGGGTCTGTGGGTTCGGGGGCGCCGGCCGGGAGGGGGCTCGAGGCGCCGCTCGCGATGGAAGGGATCGCGAGTGGCGAGGCGGGTGACCGGCACAACCCGACGATCGAGACGGATCTCAGCGACGGATGCCGGATTGTGCCGCCAGGAGCGGCACGATCCGACAATCGATTCCGATCAGGCGTCGAGTGTCGGGTTTGGCCGCCTGCGCTCCCCCGCCGCCGCGACCCACCACCTCCTTCACCCGCGGAAGTTCGTCGACAGCACGGCTCGAGCGTCACGGATCCAGGCGCAGCTTGAAGCCTTCGTGCGACGCGACGAAGCCGAACCGGCGGTAGAAGCGGTGCGCGTCCTCGCGGCGCTTGTCGCTCGTGAACTGCACGAGCGCGCAGCCGCGGCGGCGCGCCTCCTCGATCGACCAGGCGACGAGCGCCCGGCCGAGGCCGTGACCACGGAGATCGTCGCGCACGCGGACCGCCTCCATCTGCGCCCGCGCGGCGCCACGCCGCGCCAGCCCCGGGATGAAGGTCAGCTGCAGCGTGGCCACGACGGCGTCCGAAGGATCGGTCGCCACCACCAGGAGCTGGGCCGGGTCGGCGTCGATCGCGGCGAACGCCCGCTCGTACGGGGCGAGGTCGCCGCCGTCGCGCGTCGCGCCGATCTGGTCGGCGGCGATGAGTTCCACGATCGCCTCGACGTCGCCCGCCACCGCGCGCCGCACCTCGTAGGTCGAGCCGCCGGCGGAGAGCTGGGCGAGCGCGGGCAAACGGTCAGGCCGGCTGCGGCCAGATGTCGCGGTCGGCGATCTCGAGCAGGTTCCCGGCGGGGTCCTTGAAGTAGAACGACCGCCCGCCGCCGCCCCAGACCGTGTCGTGGACGATCTCGACCCCGGCCGCCGCGAGGTCCTCGCGCCGGCGGTCGTAGTCGCCGGCGTCGACGCGGAGGCACGCGTGCCCCGGACCGTGCGTCCCGTGGTCGGCGATCGGCCCGCCCCGCTGCGCGAGCCGGTCGCGGTCGAACAGCAGCAGGACGCTGCTCCCGGCACGGAACGCCACGCCGTCCTCCCAGCCGGCGACCGCGCGAAGACCGAGGACGTCGCCGTAGAAGCGCTCGATCGCCTCGCGACCGCCGGCGTCGTGGTAGAGCGCGGTCTCGAGGACGTTGACGAGGCTCCGATCCCGCACGGTCAGACCGCTGCAAACACGACGACGCCGTCGTCGCGCTCGGTCTCGCGGACGGCGTCGCGCTCGAGCAGCAGGTCCACGTGCCCGAGCACCTCGCTGAGCGTGAGGAAGGCCTGGGTGACCGCGACGTTACCCCACAGCGCCTGGGCGATCGCGTACGCCGAGCGCGGCTCGTCGGCGATCAGCGCCAGGATCTTGCGCGCGCGGCGCTCGTGCAGCGCGAAGCGCTCGTCGATGAGGGCGGCGTGGTCGAAGATCGGCTCGCCGTGCCCGGGGAGGACGACCTGCGCGTCGAGCGCGCGGGTCTCGCGCAGCGACGCCATGTAGGTGAGCAGCGCCCGCGGGCGCTCGGGGCCCGGCTCGCCGGAGCGGCCGCCGAGCGGCCGGGAGATCAGCGGGTTCGACGAGATGTGCGCGATCAGGTGGTCCGCGGCCAGCAGGATCCGGCGCTCGGCGTCCCAGAACACGGTATCCGAGGGCGAGTGGCCCGGGCGGTGCATCACCTCGAGCGTCCGGTCGCGGAACTCGAGCGCCGAGCCGTCGGCCAGCGTCCGGTCGACCCGGGCGCTGCCGCCCCAGCCTCGGAACGAGCGCGAGACGGCGCGCAGGGCGGTGACGACATCGGCGGGGAGCCCGTGGCGCAGCATCAGCTCGGTGGCGAGCTCGTCGTCGCGGTCGGCGGCGGCGCCGTAGTCCTCGATGACCGGCGCCAGCAGGTCCAGCGCGCAGACCTCGGCGCCGGACCGCCGCGCGAGGATCGACACCAGCCCGAGGTGGTCGATGTGCTGGTGGGAGACGACGATCCGGCCGAGGTCCTCGATCCGGTGCCCGCGGCCGGCGAGGGCGCCCTCGAGCTCGTCGAGCGCCTTGCCCGAGTTCGGCCCCGTGTCGAGCAGCGTGAGCGGGTCGTCCTCGATCAGGTAGCAGTTGACGCGGCCGACCGCGAAGGGCGTCGGGATGGCCAGGCGATGAATCCCGGCGGCCTCCGCCACCTCGGTCACGACCGGATGATCTCGAGCACCCGGTCGCGCTTGGCCTCCATGTCCTCGACGGACACGAGGCTCTCGAGGCACAGGCGCAGCAGCGGCTCGGTGTTGGAGGAGCGGACGTTGAAGTGCCAGTCGTCGTAGTCGACCGAGACACCGTCCAGGTGCGTGATGTCGGCGTCGCCGAACTCCTCCTCGATCGCCCGCATCCGGCCGTCCGCGTCCTCGACCTCGGAGTTGATCTCGCCCGAGATGAAGTACTTCGACCGGTAGCGGTCCAGCAGCTCGGACAGGGGCCGGCCCTCCTGCCCGAGCAGCTCGAGGATGAGCAGCGCCGGGATCGTGCCGGAGTCCGCGTTGTAGAAGTCGGCGAAGTAGTAGTGGCCCGAGACCTCGCCGCCGAAGACGCCGCCCTCGTCGCGCATCCGGGTCTTGAAGAACGCGTGCCCGACGCGGTTCATCAGCGCGCGGCCGCCGGCCGCGTGCACCGTGTCGGGCACCGCCCGCGACGCGCGCACGTCGTAGAGGATGTCCGCGCCCGGGCGCTTGCGCAGCACGGATTCGGCGAGCAGCGCGGTCAGGAAGTCGCCGTCGACGAACGCGCCGCGGTCGTCGATGAAGAAGCAGCGGTCGGCGTCGCCGTCCCACGCGATGCCGAGGTCGGCGCCCTCCTCGACCACCTTGCGCATGATGAACTCGCGGTTCTCCGGGAGCAGTGGGTTGGGCTCGTGGTCGGGGAACTCGCCGTCGGGCTCCCAGTAGGTCGCGACCAGGTCGAGGCCCTCGAGGCGCTCGAGCACCGGGCCGACCATCGGCCCCGCCATCCCGTTGCCGCCGTCGAGGACGACCTTCAGCGGGCGGATCGCGCTCGGGTCGATGAACCGCAGTGCCGCCTCGCGGAACTCCGGGGCGATGTCGACCTCCTCGGACGAGCCCCCACCCGGAGATTCGCCCAGCCCCGCCTCGATCTCGCGCCGGATGTCGCCGATCCCCGCGTCCCCGGACAGGGCGATCGCGCCCTCCTTGACGAGCTTGGCCCCCGTGTAGGCCTTCGGGTTGTGCGAGGCGGTGCACATCAGCCCGCCGTCCAGCCCGCGCGAGCCGACGAGGTAATAGAGCATCTCGGTCCCCACCATCCCGGCGTCGAGGACGTGCGCGCCCTCGGCCGTCATGCCCTCGCGGTAGCGAGCGGCGAGCTCGGGGGCGGTGAGCCGCATGTCGCGGCCGAGGCCGATCCGCAGCTCGCTCGCGGGCCTGCCGGCCCCCGCGGCGAGGACCCGCGCGAACGCCCGGCCGACCGCCTCGGCGACGTCGCCGTCGATCTGCTCCCCATAGAGGCCGCGGATGTCGTAGGCCTTGAAGATCGCGGACGGGGCGGTGATGGACATGAGGTGCGGGAGGATACGGGCCGCATGCGCTACGACCTGGTCCGCCTCGGCTGGTTTCAGTTCCAGCAGCTCTGCGACGTGATCGTCGAGACCGAGACCGGCGTGCCGCCCGCCGCGTGGACCGGCGAGGCCGACCGCCGGCGCGAGACGGTGGTGGAGTCCGAGGTGACGGTCGGGGGCCTCACGCTGCCGCCGCCGGTCGTCGTCGGATCGGTCTTCGTGCGCGACTCGGTCGCCCCCGCGGCGGTCGTCGAGCGGGTCGCCGGGCCGGCGCGCGCGGCCGAGTACTCCGTCCTGCTGCTCACCAACGCGCCGCTGACCGAGCTCGGCCGCGGGCATGTCGCCGAGCGCGCCGGGAGCCGCGTGGCGGTGCTCGACGGCGCGGCGCTCAGCGACCTGCTCGACCGCCGGCCGGACCTGCGGATGCGGTTCCCGTCCGTCCTCGGCCTGCGCACGCTCGACGGGTGGATCGACCCCGACGTGATGCGCCGGTCGACGCTCGACGTGGCCGCCGCGCAGGCGCTGGCGTGCGTGTTCGCCCCGACGCAGGCCCACGCCGCGACGGTCGACGTCCTACGACGCCGGCGCTTCGCCGTCCTCACCGGCCCGCCCGAGATGGGCAAGACGGCGATCGCGCGGATGGTCGCGCTCGCCAGGCTCGCGGACGGCTGGGAGGCGCACGAGTGCTCCTCGCCGGACCACCTCGCCCGCGCCTTCGACGCGAGCCGCCCGCAGATCTTCGTCGCCGACGACGCGTTCGGCTCGACGGAGTACCGCCCGGACACCGCCGAGCGCTGGGCGAGCGAGCTCCCGCACCTGCTGCGCCGCCTCGACGACACGCACTGGCTGCTGTGGACGTCGCGGCCGACACCCCTGCACGCGGGGCTGGCGCGCCTGCAGCGCGAGCGCGGCCTCGAGCGGTTCCCGGTGCCCTCCCAAGTACAGGTCGACGCCGCCCGGTTCTCGCCGCAGGAGAAGGCGCTCGTGCTCTTTCGCCACGCGCGCGCCGCGCCGCTGTCGATCGTCGCCCGGCACTTCGTCCAGGCCCACGGCGCCACGATGGTCGCCCACCGGCACTTCACGCCCGAGCGGATCCGCCGGTTCGTCGGCGGGTTGCCCGACGCCGCCGCCGCGGGCCTGCTGGCGGGCCGCAAGGAGGCCGACCTGGTGGTCCGCGCCGCGCTCGGGCGGCCGACCGAGGCGATGCGCGCGTCGTTCGCGGCGCTCGGGCGCGCGCACCGGGCGCTGCTGCTGGCCATGCTCGACCAGCCGCCCGGCCCGGTCGCCGAGCGGGATCTCGTGGCCAGCATGCGGGAGATCGACCCCGGCGCGCACCCCGAGCCGCACGGCCTCGCCGACCGGCTGCACGACCACTTCCTGCGTCCCCACGGCCACCGGCTCGACTGGGTGCACCCGAGCTGGCGCGACGTCGTCATCGACCATCTGGCCGAGCACGGGCAGGACCGCCGCGGGTTTCTCTCCGGCTGCGGGGTCGACGGCGTCCTGCTGGCGGTGTCGACCGGCGGCGGCCCGGCCGGCGAACGGGTCCGGCCCCTGCTGCGCGACGACGCCGACTACGACGAGCTGGGCGCCCGCTTCGGCCCGCTGCTGCGGGAGGCCGACGACCGCGATCGCACCAGGGTGCTGCACGGGCTCTGCGTGGCGTTCGAAACGGCCCAGGACGGCCCGGCCGTCGCCGAGCTCGCCGCGCTCGCGTTCCGCGCGCTCGTCGTCACACGGTCGTGCTGGGACCGCGCCGAGGTCCCGGTCACGGCGCTGGCCGCCTGGCACGCGCTCGCCGCCGACCTCGTGCCCCCGCCGCGGCCGGCGCCGGATCCGCGGCGCACGTGGGTCGCCCTGCTGCCGGCCGGACCGGTGGCGCTCGGCCAGCCCGAGCAGCTCGACCGCCTCGCCGACTGGCTCTCGCTGGCGGGCGTGCTGGATCGCCACGCTCCCGGCCGGCTCGTCGACTACGGCTTCCCGGCGCGCCAGCTCTCACTGCTCGATTCCCTGATCGACACGGTCGACCTCCGGGCGCACGACCTTCCGGCAGAGGTGCGCGGGCGGGTCGCCGAGATCATGCGCTCGATCGAGGCGCTGGTCCCCGCGCTGGCCGACCGGGCGGGCGACGCCGCGCGGGTGCTCGAATGGCTCGGCGGGCTGCCCGACGACCCGTCCCCGCCCGACCCGGCGCCCGAGCTTCCGTTCGAGTTCACGCTCGACGTCGACCGGATCCTCAGCGACCTCGACTGACGTGCGCGTCCTGTGCGTCGGCAACCTGTTCCCGCCGGCGGCGAACGGCGGCTACGAGCGCACGTGGTCGGCGGCGGTGCGCGGCCTGCTCGCCGCCGGGCACGGGGTGCGCGTGCTGACGACCGCCCCGGTCGCGGGCCGCCCGGTGGCGCCCGGCACCGACCCGCCGTACGTCCGCCGCGAGCTGCGCTGGTACTGGCGCGACTCCGCCTTCGTTCGCCCACGCCTGCGCGAGCGGATCGCGCTCGAGCGCCACAACGCGCGCGTGCTCGACGCCCAGCTCGGCGAGTTCCGGCCGCACGTCGTCGCCTGGTGGGGGATGGGCGGGATGTCGCTCGGCCTGATCGAGCGCGTGCGGCGGGCCGGGATTCCGGCGGTCGGCGCGGTGGGGGACGAGTGGATGGCCTACGGCCGGCGCGCCGACGCATGGACCGCGGCCTGGCGGCGAGTCGGCCCGGCGGCCGGGGTCGTCGAGCGCGTCGCGGGCGTGCCGGCACGGGTCGAGTTTGCGGCCGCCGCGCACTGGACGTTTGCCTCCGCCTGGCTCGAGCGGCGGGCGCGGGCGGCGCTCGGGCTGACGCGCAGCAGCGTGATCTCGCCGGGCGTCGACCCGGAGGTGTTCGCGCCGGCGCCGCCGCACGACTGGACATGGCGGCTCGCATGCGTCGGGCGGATCGTGCCGCAGAAGGGCATCGCGACCGCGATCGAGGCCCTGGCCCTGCTTCCCGCGGCCACGCTGACCGTCCGCGGCGATGCCGACGCCGGCCATCGCGCCGAGCTCGAGGCCCTCGCGAGCCGCCTCGAGGTCGCCGAGCGGGTCGCCTTCGAGCCCGCGGCCGCCGGACCGGTCGTCGAGGCCTACGCGGCGGCCGACGCGATCCTGTTCCCCGTCACCTGGGCCGAGCCGTGGGGTCTGGTCCCGCTCGAGGCGATGAGCGTCGGGCGCCCGGTCGTCGCGACGGGGACCGGAGGGTCGGCCGAGTACCTCTCCAACGGCGACAACTGCGTGCTCATTCAGCCCGGGGACGCGCGCTCGCTCGCCGGCGCCGTGCGCCGGCTCGCGGCCGACGAAGGCCTGCGCCGACGCCTGGTCGGCGGCGGGCGGGTGACCGCCGCGCACCACACCGAGGCGGCGTTCGTCAGCGGCATCGTCGCGGCCCTCGAGGCCGACGCCACGCGCATCACTCGCCCCTGACGCCTATCCTGCCGCGCCGTGTCCGAGCATGCCGGAGCCAAGGTCATCGTGGTCATGCCCGCGCGCAACGCGGCGCGGACGCTCGAGCGGACCGTGTCGGGCATTCCCGACGGCTGGGTCGACGAGATCATCCTGGTCGACGACAAGTCGTCCGACGACACGATCGAGATCGCGCGCCGCCTGCCGCAGAACCTCCACGTGGTCTGGCACCCGCACAACGTCGGCTACGGCGGCAACCAGAAGACGTGCTACCTCGAGGCCCTCCAGCGCGACGCCGACGTCGTGATCATGCTGCACCCCGACGGCCAGTACGAGCCGGGGATCATCCCCAAGCTGGTCGAGCCGATCGTCGCCGGCGAGGCCGATCTCGTGCTCGGCTCGCGCTTTTTGACGCCGGGCGGCCCGCGCGCGGGCGGCATGCCCTGGTGGAAGGTGATCGCCAACCGCGGGCTGACGACCGCCGAGAACCTCGTGCTCGGGACCCATCTCTCCGAGATGCACACCGGCTACCGCGCCTTCTCGCGCCAGCTGCTGCTCGACGTGCCGTTCCTGCGCAACGCCCTGGACTTCTCGTTCGACTCCGAGCTGCTGATGCAGGCGGTGCACTTCGGCTTCCGCATCCACGAGGTCCCCTGCCGCACGATCTACTTCGACGACGCCTCCTCGATCACGTTCAAGCCGGCGGCGATCTACGGGTTCAAGACGCTGTGGGCGGCGAGCCGCTTCCGGCTGCATCGCGCCCGCGTGCTGCCGTCGCGCAAGTACATGCCGTGACGCCACCGGTCGCGATCCTCTGCGGTGGCCGCGGGACGCGCCTACAGGAGCACGCCCAGGCGATCCCCAAGCCGCTCGTCGAGATCGGGGGACGGCCGATCCTCTGGCATGTCGTCCAGCTCTACGCGTCGGCCGGCTTCGACACGTTCCTGCTGCTCACGGGCTACAAGTCCGAGGTGGTCGAGGCGTTCGCCGAGGCCGTCGAGTGGCCGGCGGGCGTCGTGGTCCGCTGCCTGGACACCGGGCTCGACACGCCGACCGGCGGCCGGATCCACCGCGCCCGCGAGCTGCTCGACGGCGCGACGTTCTGCGCCACCTACGCCGACGGCCTCGCCGACCTCGACCTGCGCGCGCTGGTGGAGCATCACACCGGTGGCCGGCGGACGGCCACCGTCACCGTGGTCCGGCCCGAGCTGCCGTTCGGCGTGGCGGTGCTCGACGAGGACCGCGTCGCGCGCTTCGAGGAGAAGCCGAAGGCCACCAGCTGGGTCAACGGCGGCTTCTTCGTCTTCGAGCCCGCGGTCTTCGACGTCCTCGCCGACGACCTCGTGCTCGAGCGCGAGCCGCTCGAGCGGCTCGCGGCGGCGGGCGAGCTGACCGCCTACCGGCACGACGGCTTCTGGGAGTGCATGGACACCTACAAGGACGCCATCCAGCTCAACGACCTGTGGTCCGCCGGCCGCGCGCCGTGGCGCCGCTGGAAATAGAGCCGGGCGCGCTGCGGGTCGCGCTCGCCCATCCGACCTACTGGCCCGAGGTCCGGCGCGGGGCGGAGCGGCTGCTGCACGAGCTCGCCGCCGGGCTCGCCGCCCGCGGGCACGCCGCGCGGATCGTGACGACGCACCCGGGGCGCGGATCGCGATCGGTCGAGGGCGGGGTGGAGGTGGTGCGGGCCCGGCGCCCGCCGGGTGGCGCGCGGCTCGAGCGCCGGGGCGTCGACGCCCACCTGCTCCAGGCGCCCGCGACGCTTCGCGAGCTGCTGCGGGGCCACGACGACGTGGTCGAGGCGCTGCAGGTCGGCGACGCGCTCGCGGCGGCGGCGTGGGCGCGCCGGACCGGCCGGCCCGCCGTCTTCTCGATGATGGGCATCCCCGACGAGGCGACGCTCGGCGGGCGCCGCGGCCGCGCGCGGCTCGTGCGCCTCGCCGCCCGGCGCTGCGCGGCGGTGACCGTGCTGTCGGAGACCGCCGCGGACGCGTGCCGCCGGACGCTGGGGGTCGAGCCGCGGGTGATCGCCCCGGGCGTCGACCTCGACGCGTTCGTGGTCGGAACGCACCGCGCGCCCGCGCCGGTGATCGTCTGCGCCGCGGCGGCGGGCGAGCCGCGCAAGCGGGTGGCCCAGCTCGTGGAGGCGTTCGCCCGGGTGCGCGCGGTTGATCCAGGCGCCCGGCTCGTGCTCGACGCCCGTGGCGGGCCAGTCGACGCCCCCGGCGTGGAGCTCGCGGCGATGGACGACCGCGCGGAGCTGGCTGCGCTGCTGGGATCGGCGTGGGTCGCCGCCCTGCCCGCGGTCGGCGAGGCATTCGGGCTCGTGCTCGCCGAGGCGCTCGCGTGCGGGACGCCGGTGGTCGGCGCCGACGACGGCGGGATCCCGGAGGTGGTCGGGCGGGACGGGGCGACGGGCTTCCTGTTCCCGCCGGACGACGCGGCGGCCCTGGCGCGGGCGCTGCTCGAGGCGATCGCCCTCGCGGCGGGCGGTGGCGCCAAGCTGCGGATCGCATGCCGCGCCCGCGCCGAGCCCTTCTCCACCGCGCGCTGCGCCGCCGCCCACGAGGCGCTCTACCGCGACCTGCTGGCGTGAATGACCACGTGCGGCACGACCGCTCGGCGCCCGAGCCGCAGGGTGAAGCGGCCGTGCTCGCGGACGTCGTCGAACCCGGCGGTCCACACCATCCGCCGCCACGTCCGCGCGGAGGGCAGCCAGAACACCACGGCCTTGTCGCGATCGGCCCGGTCGGTACCGGCTGACCGGAAACGGGACCAGGCCGCTGAGGCGGTCGTGCTCCTCGGCGAGGATCAGCCGCCCGCGGCAGAGGCCGGCCAGGCGCTCGAGCGCCAGCAGCTGGTCGCGCAGATGGGTGAGCACGGCGCCGCAGAACACCAGGTCGAACGTGCCGAGCTCGTCCGGCCGGGTGTCATACACGTTGCGGTGCACGCGCTCGACCGCTGAGCCGAGCAGCCGGTGCGCCAGGCGGAAGCCGTCGCCGCGCCGCGTGTCCCGGAACGTCTCCGGGCGCCGGCGCGGCGGGATGTCGTGCTCATGCTCGAACTCGACGTCGAGGGCGACGACGTCGGCGCCGCGGCGCTCGAACTCGAACGCCCAGAAGCCGTCCCAGGTCCCGACGTCGAGGACCCGCAGGCCGTCGAGACGCTCCGGCAGCCCGTAGGCCGCGACGTACGGGCGCAGGTCGAACCAGCCGTCGGTGACCAGCCCGTCGCCGAGGTCGATCGTGTGGTACCAGCGCTGCTGCGCGACGAGCGCGCGGTCCTGCGCGGTGTAATCGGCGGGCACGGGGCGGCGAGGCTACTGGCTGGTCGCCGGGCGGTCGTGCCACGCTGCGGCAGGTGCGGTGTCGACGAGATAGCCGGCCGCCTCGCGCAGCAGGCGCCGCTCGAGCGTCCAGGTCGCGGCGGCGGCGACGGCCAAGAACAGCAGCCCTTCCGCGACCGCCACCCCGGCGGTGCGCTGCGCCGGTTCGAGGAGCCGCACGAGCCCGACGGCCGCCGCCGCGGGAACCGTCGGCGCGAGTGCCCCGGCGATGCGGCGCATCGGCGCCTGGCCGGCGAACAGTCGCGCCAGGTAGATGCCGCGCACGATCAGGGTGGCCGCGGTCTGGGCGGCGATCCCCGCCGCCAGCCCGGTCAGCCCGAGCTCGAAGACGAGCGGGACGCCGAGGGCGAGGAATACCGCTGCGGCGCTGATCGCGGTCACCGCCAGCGGTCGCGTCTCGCCGCGCGCCCGGTAGTACGCCGACCAGTTGAACCCGACCTGGTTGAACGCCGCCGTCAGCGCGCACACCTGGATCAAGAGCACCGCCGGTCGCCATTCCTCACCGATGCCGAACTCGACGAGGTCTGAGGCGAACAGCGCGAGCCCGGCACCGAACGGCATGGCCCAGACGAGGGCGAAGCGGTTGGACTTCACGAAGGACTCGAACAGGACGTCGGAACGGTCGCGGGCCGCGCAGATGGCCGGATAGAGGGTGCCCGACACCACGGAGCCCACCCGATCGGCGAACTGCGACACCTGGAACGCCAGCGTGAGCGCCCCGACCCCGGCCACGCCCACCGCCGCCTCGGTGGAGAGCACCGCGCCTTGCGCGATGACCAGTGCCGCGGCGGTCGCGACGAGGATCGGCCACGAGAAGCTCGAGTACCGCCTCGCGGCGCCCGGCTCCCAGCGCAGCCGCAGCCGGTACGGCGACGTCCAGACCGCCGCCGCCGCCGTCGCCCACGCGCCGGTGACCACGGCCGCGAGGATGGCCCAGTAGCCGGCGCCGGCGGCGGCGAGGCCGACGCCGACGATGAGGCTGACGACGGGATCGATGGCCTGGATGACGCGCTGGCGGACGAAGGCCATCCGCCGGTAGTGGATCCACAGCGGCGCCTGCAGCGCGCCCGCAGGCAGGATCGCGACGAGCGCGAGCGCCGGCGCGGCGAGGTCGTCGCGGCCGTAGACGAGGACGATGAGCGGGACCAGGGCGACCAGCAGCACCATCATCGCCGCGGTCAGCAGCACCTCGAGCGTGAAGGCGGTCGCGAACGCGTCGTCCTGATCGTCCGCGTCCTGCTGGACGAACCGGTCGCCGATCCCGATCTGCTTGAGCATCGCGATCGTGCCCAGCGTCACGACGAGGATCCCCCACACCCCGTAGTCCGCCCGTGTCAGGAACAGGGCGAGCAGGAAGCCACGGACGAGCGTGAGCGCGCTGACACCGATCGTGAAGACGGCGTTGACCACCGCGCCTCGGGCGGCGTGGCGACGCAGGCTGCGGTCCTCGAACTCGAAGCGGTCGCTCACGGTCGGCCTTGCTGCGACGGTATCAGCCGCTGGATTATGGTCGGCCGTCATGGCGCAGCCGATCATCCGAGCCTTCGTGGCCGAGCTGACGGCGCTGATGGACCTCCCGGAACCCGTGGTCGAGTTCGGCGCCCTGCAGGTCGAGCCCGACCAGGAGGGCGACCTGCGCCCGCTGTTCGCGGGCCGGGAGTTCGTCGGCACCGACATGCGCCCGGGGCCGGGCGTGGACCGCATCGAGGACCTCCGCGGGCTGAGCCTCGCCGACGGTTCGGTCGGCACCGCGCTGTGTCTCGACACGCTCGAGCACTGCGCCGACCCACCGCGGGCGGGGCGCGAGCTGGCGCGCGTCACCGCCCCGGGCGGCGTCTGCGTCGTCTCGTCGGTGATGCTGTTCGGCCTGCACGGCTACCCCCACGACTACTTCCGCTTCACGCCCGAGGGGGTGCGAGCGGTGCTCGGCGGCTTCGACGACGTCTGGGTCTGCGGGCTGGGCCATCCGGACATTCCGACGCAGGTCGTCGGTGTCGCCGCGCACGGCCGCGAGCTCGGGTTGCGTCGCGGCTCCTTCGCGTCGCTCGAGGCCGCCCAGGCGCGGTGGGAGGAGGGCGCGGGCACCGTCCGGGTCGGCGTCCACAACCACCCCCCGCGGGAGGTCGCCTGGGCGCTCGCCCGAGCCGCCCCGCGGCTGCTGCGCGAACACCTCAGGCGTCGCTGACCGGCCGCGCCATCCCGAGCACGACCATGCCGGCGCCGAGCCGGTCCTGGAGCGCGGCGACGCCGCGCAGCAGGAGCCGGAGCGGGAGCGGCGGCCGCGCGGCCGGGTCGGCCAGCCGGGCGAGGCGTGGCTCCCAGGCGAACCGGCCGAGCGCCTCGAGCAGCTCGTGCAGGGTGTGCAGGCGGGCGAGATGCGACGCGGTCAGGACCGCGACCGGCTCGAGCCCCGCGCGCCGGAACGCGAGGGCGAGACCGGCGGGGGAGAGGTGCACCAGGTGCTCGAGCGGGCGCAGGTGCATCCAGCCGGCGCCCGAGGCGCGGCGCAGGACCGAGTCCCAGTTCGGGCTCTCGACGACGACGAGTCCGCCAGGCCTGACCCAGCGGGCGAGCTCGGCGAGGAAGGCCGGCGCGTCGGGGACGTGCTCGAGGACGTGGAACGCGCTGACGACGTCGTAGGCGCGCTCGGGCAGCCCTGACTCGGCGAGCGTCGCGGTGAGTACGTCGAAGCCGCGGCCGCGGGCGACCTCGGCCGCCGCCGCCAGCGGCTCGACCCCCTGGACCGTCCAGCCACGGGCGCGCGCCGCCTCGAGCAGCTCCCCCTGCCCGCAGCCGACGTCGAGCAGCGTCCCGGGCCGCCGGGCGCCCGCGCGCTCGATCGCGCGGATCCGCTGATCGCCGACCTCGAGGAGGTAGGCGCGGAACCGCGGGTGCGACAGGTCGATCCCGAAGCCGCCCGCCGCGCCGGCGAAGTAGTCCTCGGAGAAGACGTCGTCGGGATCCGCATAGCGCGCGGCGCGCACCGTCCCGCAGGCCAGGCAGCGCTCCAGCACGTCGGCCGCGCCGACCGGGACGGGCGTCGAGCGCTCCTCGCCGCAGACCGGGCAGCGCGTGAGCTCGAGGATCCGCATCTACTACGAGGTTCCCTGCGCGGCGCGTTCGAGCGATTGCCGCCAGCCCGTGGCGGTGGCCGCCCAGGTCAGCGTGCGGGCGCGGGCGAGGCCGGCCGCGGCGAGCTCGCGCGCCATCGGCGCGTCCGTCAGCACCCGCTCGAGGCCCGCCTGGATCGCGGGCGCCGCCGGCTCGACGAGCAGCGCCGCCCCGCCGGTGACCTCGGGAAGCGCGCCGCGGTCGGCGGCCACCACCGGCGTGGCGCACGCCATCGCCTCGAGTGCCGCCAGCCCGAAGCCCTCGGACAGGCTCGGCACGCACACGGCCGAGGCGCCGGCCATCAACCCGGCCACCTCGGGGTCGCTCAGGCGCGTGAAGACGCGGACACGACCGGGGGCACCGGGGAGCTCGGCACCCGCGGCCTCGAGCAGCGGCCGCGAGTCCGGGCGGTCGGGAGCGGGGGACAGGACCAGGAACAGCCGGTGCGGGAGCCCGTCCGCCGCGAGGCCGGCCATGGCGTCCCGCAGCGCCGGCAGGTTCTTGCGCGGGTGAACCGTGCCGACGAACAGGACGTACGGGACCTCGGGCGCACCGCGGGCAGCCGGCCGGTAGGTCGCGGCGTCGACGCCGTGCGGGACGACGTCGACCGCCGCCGGGCGGTGGGCCGCCTCGATCTCGGCGCGAGCGCTGTGGCTCGCAGTGATCACGCGGGCGGCGGCGCCGGCGGCCGCGTGCACCCGTTGCGCCATCAACGCTGCGAACTCGGGCTCGAGCAGCGGGTCCCCCCACGGCGCCTCGTGGATCTGTACGACGAGCGGCGCGCCGGCGCCGTCCGCGCCCGCGTGGCCGTCGGCGAGCCAGACGTCGGCGCGGACGCGCCCGCGCGGGCCGGCGGGGACGAGACGCACGCCTTCGGTCTCGAGGCCACTCAGCGCCTCGCGCCAGACGCGGCCGTGGCCGCCGCTCGACCGGCCGCCCAGGAGGCCCGCGGGCACGGCGACGCGCAGGCCGCGGCGGATCCTCACCGCGCCGACCGGCGCCGGGCGAGGATCAGGTGCTGGAAGGTCAGCAGCGTCCGGACGGCGGGGACGCGCGGCACGAGCCGCACCGCCGTCGCGTCCCAGCGCGACGGTGACCGGCGTACCCGGAACCGCCGGACGACGGACACCGGCTCGAGCCCGGCGCCGACGAGAAGGGCGTGCGCGTCGGCGAGCGTGAACCACCGAAGGTGCGTGCGGTCGAAGATGCCCTCGTTCCGTCGGGGCCAGGTGCCGTGCCGACCGAGCTGCCAGAACGTCTCCCAGTGCCGGACGTTGGGGAGCGAGACGACGGCGCTCGCGCCCGCGTCGAGCAGCTCGGCGAAGCGGTGCAGGACGGTCCAGGGATCGACCAGGTGCTCGAGGACGTCCGCCGCGACCAGACAATCGAACCGCCCGAGTGCCTCGAGCGCCGGTTGGTCAGCGGCGAGGGCCTCGAGGTCGGCCGCGACCACGTGGTCGAGTCGCGCGGCCGCATCGCGCGCGTAGTCCGGCTCGCGCTCCACGCCGACGACCTCGATGGCGCCGCGTTCCTTGAGCGCGGCCCCGAGCGCCCCGGAGGCGCACCCGAGGTCGAGGATCCGGCGCGCGTCGGGCGGCACGAGCGCGGCCACCTCGGGCCGCGGGTTCTCGTAGGCGTACGCGCGCAGGGCGCGTTGTGCGCGGTCCATCTCCGGGGCGAAAGTACACTGCCCGTCCATGGCCGGGCATTCCAAGTGGGCGGGGATCAAGCACAAGAAGGCGATCGTCGACGCGCGCCGCGGCAAGCTCTTCACGAAGCTCGCACGGGCGATCACCGTCGCGGCCAAGGAGGGCGGCGGCGACATCGAGGGCAACCCGCGCCTCGCCCTCGCCGTCCAGAAGGCCAAGGACGCCTCGATGCCCAAGGACAACATCGAGCGCGCGATCGCCAAGGGCACGGGCGAGGGCGCCGACACCGCCGCGCTCGAGACCGTGATGTACGAGGGCTACGGACCGGGCGGCGTCGCCCTCCTGGTCGAGGCGACGACCGAGAACCGCAACCGCACGGGCGCCGACGTCCGCCACACCTTCGGCAAGCACGGCGGCAGCCTCGGCGAGCCTGGCTCGGTCGCCTACCTGTTCGACAAGAAGGGCATCGTCGTCATCGACGCCGAGCGCTACTCCGAGGACGACCTGATGGTCGCGATCGACGCCGGCGCGGAGGACATCGCCCTCGACGACGACGTCTGGGAGATCGTGACCGACCCGTCCGACCTCACCGCGGTCCGCGAGGCGCTGACGGCGGCCGGCATCGAGATCGAGACCGCCGAGGTCGCCCAGCAGCCGAAGACCCGCGTCCCGCTCGACGAAGACGGTGCGGGCAAGCTCATGCGGCTGATCGACGCCTTCGAGGACCTCGACGATGTCGACGAGGTGCACGCGAACTTCGACGTCGACGCCGAGGTGCTGGAACGCGTCGCCGGGTAACGTCGCCCAGACGACGAGCGCCAGCGAAGTCGGGCCGGGCGAAACCGAAATCCCGATGGACCACTCACGCTCACCGTTCTCACCACTAGCCCTCGGCCTGATCGCCCTGATGGCGATCGGCAGCGTGATGATGTGGATCGGCCTGCCCGCCGGGCTCGTCTACCTCGCCTCGCGCGTGGCCGACTCGCCCCAGGCGAGCATGGGGCCGTACCTGATCATCCTCATCGGCTTGCCGGTGGGGATGGTGATCATCGGCAAGGCCCTCGGCGCGGTCGACCGGCTCTACGCGCGCGTCACCGGGACCGCGGACGGGCGCCGGGTCCAGCCCACGTGGATGAAGTCGATGCGCGGCGAGCGCGGGTCGACGCGCAAGACGACCGCGCTGGACGTCGTCATGGTCACCTCGGTCGGCATCTGCCTGGTGGTCATGGCGATCTGGTTCTTCGGGTTCGCCGGGTCCAGCCTGCCGTCCTGAGAGGAGGCGTCCGACCCGCCGCGCAGAATCCGGCCGGTGCGCATGATCGTCTTGGGCATCGATCCGGGGACCGCCAACACCGGCTACGGCGTGGTGGGCCGTCGCGACGGCCGGCTCGTCGCGCTCGACGGCGGGGTGGTCCAGACCCCGCCGGGCGCGGATGCGGGGGTGCGGCTGGCCGCCATCCACGCGCGGGTCGGCGAGCTGATGGACGAGTACGCCCCCGAGGCGGTCGCGGTCGAGGACCTCTACTTCGGCGCCAACGCCCACTCGGCGTTCGCCGTCGGCCAAGCCCGCGGGGTCGTCATCCTCGCCGCCGGCCAGCGCGGGATCCCGTGCCGCTCCTACACCCCCCAGCAGGTCAAGGGCGCGGTCTGCGGTTCTGGGCGGGCGGACAAGGCGCAGGTCCAGCGGATGGTCCAGACGCTGCTGTCGCTGGCCGAGCTGCCGCGCCCCGACCATGCGGCCGACGCGCTCGCAGTCGCCATCTGCCACGCCAACGGCGCGCCGCTGCAGGCCGCACTGGCGGGGTCGCGGTGATCGCGCTCGTCGCCGGCGAGGTCGCGGTCCGCCGCGCCGATCACGTCGTCGTCGCGACGAGCGGCGGCGTCGGCTACCGGCTCGCGGTCTCCGCCGAGACCCTGCGCCACGTGCCGGCCATCGGGCGGCCCGTGACCCTGCACGCCCATCTGATCGTCCGCGACGACGCGCTGCAGCTCTGCGGCTTCGCCACCGAGGAGGAGCGCGACCTCTTCCTGCTGCTGATCGGCGTGCAGTCCGTCGGCCCGAAGGTCGCGCTGGCGGTGCTGTCGGGCGGGACGCCGCGCGATCTGCTGGCGGCGCTCGCGGCGGGGGACGCCGCGCGCTTCCAGGCCGTGCCGGGCATCGGCAAGCGCACGGCGGAGCGGATCATCGTCGAGCTGCGCGAGAAGGTCGGCGCCGCCACGCCGGACGACGCGATCACCGTCAGCCGCGGCGACGACCCGCGCGCCCTGGCGCGTGAAGGGCTGCTCGGCCTCGGGTTCACGCCCGTCGAGGCCGACGCGCTGCTCGACGGCGCCCCCGGCGACACCCCCGAGGCCCTGATCGCCCACGCGCTGCGGGAGGCGCGCCCCTCCGGTGCCTGAGCCGATCCGCACCCCCGGCGTCATCGCCGCCGACCTCGTCCACACCGCCCACGCGACGCCGGAGGACGACACCGAGCGCAGCCTGCGCCCCCGCCGGCTCGAGGAGTTCGTCGGCCAGGAGGCGCTCAAGGACCAGATCGCGGTCTCGATCGAGGCGACCCGCTCGCGCGGCGAGGCGCTGGACCACGTCCTGCTCGCCGGCCCGCCCGGCCTGGGCAAGACGTCGCTGGCCCGGATCGTCGCCCAGGAGCTCGGCGTGCGCTTCGAGTCCACCGCTGGTCCGGCGCTCGAGCGCAAGGCCGACATCGCCGCCATGCTCACGGCGCTCGAGCCGCGCTCGGTGTTCTTCGTCGACGAGATCCACCGCCTGCCGCGGGCGCTCGAGGAGACGTTCTATCCCGCGATGGAGGACTTCCAGCTGCCGATCACCGTCGGCGCGGGGGCCGGGGCGCGGATCGTCACGCTCGACCTGCCGCCGTTCACGCTGATCGGCGCGACCACCCGCTCCGGGCTGCTGACCACGCCGCTGCGCGACCGCTTCGGGATCCAGCACCGCCTCGAGCACTACGGCCCCGAGGACCTCGCCAGGATCGTCGTGCGCTCGGCCGGGGTCCTCGGCGTCGAGATCGTCCCCGCCGGCGCCCGCGCCATCGCCGCCCGTGCCCGCGGCACCCCGCGGGTCGCCAACCGGCTGCTCAAGCGGGTGCGCGACTTCGCCGAGGTCCGCAGCGGCGGGCGCATCGACGCCGAGGTCGCCGACGCGGCACTCGACCTGCTCGGCGTCGACCACGAGGGTCTGGACCGGCTGGACCGCGAGATCCTCGCGGCGATCTGCGACGGCTTCGGCGGCGGCCCGGTCGGCCTCTCCACGCTCGCCGTCGCGGTGGGGGAGGAGGCCGACACGATCGAGGACGTCTACGAGCCGTACCTGCTCCAGCGCGGCTTCCTGCAGCGCACCCCGCGCGGGCGCTGCGCGACCCGCCGCGCCTTTGCCCATCTCAGCCTGCGGCCGCCGGCGGTCGCCGAGCCGCTGTTCGACTAGCCGCTGAACGGCGGTTTAGCCGTCCGGTCTAGTCTCCCACCCGTCATGGCGCACCTGTTCATCTGCCCGAAGTGCGGGCACCGCTCGTCCCAGACCGATCGGACCGCCGGCTTCCGCAACATGCCCAAGGGCTGCTCGAAGTGCGGGTTCGGCTTCCTGTTCGAGCTGCTCGACGACTATTACCCGGCGCCCAACGCCGCGTTCTTCGTCTGCGATCAGCAGGGCCGGATCATCGGCTGCGGCCGCGGGTCCAAGGAGCTGACGGGCCTCTCGGACGAGAAGGTGATCGGGCGCAACGCCACCGAGGTGCTCGGCCTGGACTTCGACGGCGGCGCCGACGCGGTCGGCACCGTGCTCGAGTGGGGGGTGCGCCAGCTCGGCAAGCCGGTGACCGTCAGGGCGGAGGGCGACCTGCCGGCCAAGGCCGTCGCGGACCTCTTCCCCGCGTACGACGAGGACGGCGGACTGCTGATCGTCCTCACACCGTCGAAGTAGCGAAGTACCCTTCGTCGCTCCTGCATGTCTGTCCGCCGTCGCAACCTCTTCGTCCTGCTCCTCGTTCTCGGCCTCATCGCCGGCTCGGCGGCGGTGGTGGCGACCAAGAAGACCCAGCTCGGCCTGGACCTCCAGGGTGGCGTCCAGCTCATCTACGAGGCCAAGCCGACCAGGGCCCAGCCGAACGTCACGACCGAGGCGATGGACCGCTCGCTCGATCTCCTGCGCAAGCGGGTCGACGCGTTCGGCGTCGCCGAGCCGGAGATCCGCATCGCCGGCAGGGAACAGCTCGAGGTCAACCTCCCCGGCCTCGCTGACGCCGACGCCGCCGCCGACCAGGTCGGCTCGACCGCCCAGCTGTTCCTCTACGACTGGGAGCCGAACGTCCTCGGGTCCGACTGCAAGCCCAACAAGACCGAGGTCGACGGCGGCCAGACCGCGATCTCCGGGCTCTTCAACGCCGTCGAGCGCGCCTCCAAGTGCCCGGCCGACCGCGACAGCAACAGCGTCGCCGCCGATCGCCCGCGCGTCTACGCCTTCAACAGCGTCAACAAGCCGATCGCCGGCACCCAGGCCTTCGAGTCCGAGGCCGATGCCCGCGATTCGCTGTCCGAGAAGGAGCTGACCGGCGCGAAGTTCCTGACCGTCCCCCAGGGCATCCTCGTCCTGCGCGACGAGCGGGGGGATCCCAACGAAGACGGCGTCGCCCCGCCTGCGCCCGACCGCTGGTGGGTCATCACGGACGACCCGTCGCTCGGCGGCGCGGACATCCGCAACCCCGAGCAGGACTTCGACGAGCGGTCCGGCAACCTGCCCATCGTCACGTTCGACTTCACCGACAAGGGCCGCAAGGCGTTCCACGACACCACGCGCGCGATCGCCCAGCGCGGGTCGGACAACCGGCCGCCCGGCGCCGATCCCGAGTCGTCGTCGCACAAGTTCGCGATCGCCCTCGACGACGAGCTGGTCTCGAAGCCGTTGATCAACTGGCGCGAGAACCCCGACGGGATCGACGGCGAGAACGGCGCCCAGATCTCCGGCAGCTTCACGATCGACAGCGCGCAGAACCTCGCCCAGCTGCTGAAGATCGGCGCGCTGCCGCTGCGGCTCGAGCTCGTGTCGCGCTCGCAGGTCTCCTCGACGCTGGGCAAGCAGGCGCTCAACCAGGGCCTCGTCGCGGGCATCGGCGGCTTCGTCATCGTCGCTCTGTTCCTGCTGACGTTCTACCGCGTCCTCGGCCTCATCGCGACGGGCGCGCTGGCCGTCTACGCGCTCTACTTCTACGCGCTGGTCAAGCTGGTCCCGATCACGCTGACCCTCCCGGGCATCGCCGGCCTGATCCTCACGCTCGGCGTCGCGGCCGACGCGAACATCGTGATCTTCGAGCGGATCAAGGAGGAGATCCGCGCGGGCCGGTCGATCGCGGTGAGCATCGCCACGGGCTACAAGAAGGCGATCGGGACGATCATGGACGCGAACATCGTCACGCTGCTGGTCGCGTTCATCCTCTTCCTGCTGGCCACCGCCGGCGTTCGCGGCTTCGCGTTCACGCTGGGGATCGGCGTCATCGTCTCGCTGTTCACGGCGGTGCTCGCGACCCAGGCGATCCTCCTGACGCTGGCGAACTCGCGGGTGATCTCCAGCCGGGCGGCACTCGGCGCGCAGGAGAAGCGCAGCACCCGGCGCTTCGACTACATGGGCGCGTCGCGCTACTTCTTCTCGGCGTCGGGCGTGATCCTGCTGATCGGCGGCTTCGCGATCGCCGGCAACGGGCTGAACTTCGGCATCGACTTCGAGTCCGGCACCCGCATCACCGCGCCGCTCGAGCGGGCGGCCACCCCGGAGCAGGTCCGGACGGCGCTCGCGCCCCTCGGTCTCGAGGAGGCGAAGATCCAGACGATCGACAACCCCGAGCTCGGCCGCAACGTCGTGCAGATCTCCGCCGAGAAGCTGGATCCCGAGCAGGGCGTCAACGCGGTCAACGAGCGCCTCGGCAACCAGTTCGGGCTCGTCGAGCAGCCGAGCGCCACCGCGATCGGCCCGAGCTTCGGCGCGACCGTCGCCCGTTCGGCGCTGATCGCCGTCATCGCGTCGCTGTTGATCATCGGCGTCTACATCACGCTGCGGTTCGAGTGGAAGTACGCGGTCCCGGTCCTGATCGCGCTCATGCACGACCTGCTGATCACGGCGGGCGTCTACTCCCTCACCGGCCGGGAGGTGACGACGTCGACGGTCGCGGCGCTGCTCACCATCTTGGGCTTCTCCCTCTACGACACCATCATCGTGTTCGACCGCGTGCGCGAGAACGTGCCGCGGATGCCGAGCGCCGCCTTCTCCCAGATCGTCAACCGCTCGATGTCCGAGGTGATCGTCCGCTCGCTGGCGACCAGCTTCTGCTCGCTGCTCCCCGTGCTTGCGCTGTTCTTCTTCGGCGGCGAGACGCTGCGCGACTTCGCCTTCGCGCTGATCGTCGGCACGTTCTCGGGCACGTACTCGTCGGTGTTCATCGCGTCGCCGGTGCTGTCGCACTGGAAGCAGCGCGAGCCCGTCTATGCCACTCGCGAGGCCCGGATCAAACAGCAGTTCGGGGCGGTTCCCGCCTACGCGGTGGCGGCCTCGGGGCTCCCGGTCGACGTGGCGCCGCCCACCCGGGCGGGCCGGCGCGACCGCATCACGGCGCCGACCGACCCAGGGAACGTCTCGCGTGAGGAGTTCGACGAGATGGTCGCTCAGCTCGGCGTCGAGGACGCGAAGGCGGCCGCGGCGCCGCGCAGCTCGGTCCCTGGGGGTCGGCGGGCCCGCCGCGCGGCGGGGGAGGGCGACGGAGACGCCGGGCCGAAGCCCGAGCCCAAGCCGAAGGCGCCCGCCGCCCGCAAGACGACCCGCAAGCACGGGCGGTCGCGCTGATGGCCGCGCTCGTCTGGACGATGGTCGGCCTGGCCATCTGGCACTTCACGATCTTCCTGCCCGACCGGTTCTGGGGTGGCATCGTCGGTGCCTTCCTGGGGGCGCTGTTCGGTGCGATCCTCTTCGGGTTCGTCGTCCACGGCTTCCATGTCCCCGGGCAGGACGACACGAACCTGGCGTCGGCGTTCGAGGCCGTCCCCGGGGCCATCCTCGGCATCGCCGCGGTGTACGCGTTCGGCGCGCGCCGCGAGAACCCGGCGCAGTAGTACACGTGGCCGCAATTTCGCCGCGATTCTGGCGGCGTCTGGACGCGCCTGGCGGCCGCCGCTGCCCGCCCACGTAGGTCAACTATGCAGTCGGGCAGCGGCGACCCCCCAGCCACGCCCAGCCACTCGCCAGAACCGGGCCGAACTTACGGCCACGCGTACTCGCCCCCTCGGAACCTCCACCGGGCCGGCGCGGCCCTGGCATGGTTCCGGTGCATCGTGCTCGTCCGCCTCTGCTTGCTGAGCCTCGCCGTGCTCGGCGCCGTGGCGCCGGCGGCCGCCACCGCCGCCGCACCGCCGCTCCCGACCGTCCTGCAGGACGACGCGCAGCTGCTGCACCGTCCGGCCGACCAGGTCCGTGCCACGCTGGCGCGGCTTCGGGCGTTCGGGGTCGATCGGGTGCGGGTCACGGCCAACTGGTCGGTGCTGACCCGCGACGCGGGCGCCGCCGCGCGCCCCGCCGGCTTCGACGCCGCCGACCCCGCGGCGTACGAGCAGGCACGCTGGCGGGAGCTCGACCAGGTCGTCCGCCTGGCCACCGAGGAGGGCGTCGGCGTGATGATCGACGTGGCCTTCTGGGCTCCCCGCTGGGCGTCGGCGGACCCCGAGGGCGAGCGCGGGCGGACCGAGGTCAATCCCGACGACTTCGCGGCGTTCTCCGCCGCGATCGCGCGCCGCTACTCGGGCGGGTTCGTGGTGCCTGCCGATCCCACGCCCGTCGCCCCGAACGAGGACGCGCTCGCGCTCGAGGATCTGTTCGGCGACGCCACGCCGGGCTCCGAGCCGTCGCCGCTGCCGCCGCCCGACGATCCCCTGCCACGCGTCGACGTCTACACGCTGTGGAACGAGCCGAACCACACCGGGTTCCTGCGCCCCCAGTGGGTGCGCGAGGGAAGGGGGCACCGCGCTCGGTCGGCCGAGCTCTACCGCGCCATGGTGGCCCGGGCCTATCCGGCGGTCAAGGCGGTCGCGCCGGGCGCCACCGTCCTGGTCGGCGCCACCTCCAGCAGCGGCGCCTACCGGAACAAGGGCACGGCCGGCGTCCCGCCGCTGCGCTTCCTGCGCGAGCTGGCCTGCGTCGACGACCGCCTGCGCCCGCTCCGCACGCCGGCGTGCGCGGGCTTCGAGGCCGTCCCCGGCGACGGGTGGTCGCATCACCCCTATTCGATGAAGGGCACGCCGGCCGCTCGCAACTCGCGCTTCCGGCCCGACGACCTCCCGATCTCCGAGCTTCCCCGCCTGGCGCGGACGCTCGACCGGCTCGCCGACGCCGGCCGCGTCGCGCCCGGCCTGCGCGGGATCTGGCTCACCGAGTACGGCTACGAGACGAACCCACCCTCGACGCTGTCGCACTTCGCCCCCGACGACCAGGCCCGCTTCCTGCCGTGGGGGGAGTTCCTGGCCTGGCGCGTGCCGCAGGTGCGCTCGTTCGCCCAGTTCCTGTTGCGCGACCTGCCGCCGGGCACCGAGCGCACCGGCACGTCCCTGCGGCGCCCGTTCGGCGAGTGGTTCTCCGGGCTCGAGTTCGCCGACGGACGCCCGAAGCCGGCCACCGACGCGTTCCGCGCCGGCCTGTTCCCGCAGCGGCTGCGCGGCGCCCGGCTCCGGCTGTGGGGACGGCTGCGGCTCGGGTCCGGGGCGCGGAAGGTCGTGGTCGAGGTTCGGCGCGGCCGCAGCTGGCGGACGCTGCGCACGAGCGGCCCGCGAGGCGGTCGCACCGCGCCCGCGGTCCACCTCGACGGTCGCGGCCTCCTCGACCGCCGCGCGCGCGCCCCGCGCGGTCGCGACGTGCGCTACCGGCTGACGATCTCCGACGGCGCGGGGGTGGTCGTGACCGCGCCCGTGCCGGCCGCGCGGGCGCTGGACCGGGCGCCGCGCCGCTGACTTGCGCGGGCGTTGATCCTGGGCGCCGGCGTGCGCGGTACGGCGGCATTGAGGAAGAAGGGACGGGGTGGGGGGTGGCGGTTCGATGGCGCCAACCACCCCCATGCGACCGCTGGGCCTCCATGGGGGTGGTTGGGGGTGTCAGAGGCCCCCAACCACCCCCGCGCGGCTCTTCGAAGCGCATGGGGGTGGTTGGCGGCGTCGCCAACGCTCCCCCGGACCCTCTCCCCTAGAGCCGCAGTTCAGGGCTCGCATCGCACCTCGACCGTGCCGCAATGGAGCGACGCAACAGCGCCCACGCACCACGTTCCGTCGGCCCCGGCCCGTACGGTCCCGCACGTGCCGCCGCCCCCCGTCGCCTTCGACGTCGCCCCGTACGACTTCGCCGCGGCCGAGCGGCTCGCCGCCGCGCTCGGCGTCAGCCGGGTGCTCGCCCAGGTGCTGGTCCGGCGGGGGTTCGCCGATCCCGACGAAGCCCGGCGCTTCCTTGCCGCCGCCGACGAGCATCCCCTCCACGCCTTCGGCGGCCTCCAACCCGCGGCCACCCTGATCCTCGGGCACGTCGCGCGGCGGTCGCGCATCACCGTGCACGGCGACTACGACGTCGACGGGGTGTGCTCGTCGGCGATCCTGATCCGCGCGCTGCGCACGCTGGGTGCCGACGTCGACTGGTACCTGCCGAGCCGCACCGAGGACGGGTACGGGCTCGCCGCCGCCACGGTCGAGAAGCTCGCGGCGCGCGGCACCGAGCTGCTGGTCACCGCCGACTGCGCGATCACGGCGGTCGAGGAGGTCGCCGCCGCCCGCGCGGCGGGGATCGAGGTCGTCGTCACCGACCACCACGCGCCCCGCGCCGACGGCGCGCTGCCCGACGCGCCGATCGTCCACCCGCGGGTCGGCGGCTATCCATGCGAGGACCTCTGCGCCGCGGGCGTCGCCCACAAGCTCGCGGCCGCGCTGCTCGCCGCCGCCGGGCACGACGCCGCGCTCGCCGACGAGGACCTCGACCTCGTCGCGCTGGCCACGGTCGCCGACGTCGTGCCGCTGCTCGGAGAGAACCGCCGGCTCGTCCACCAGGGGCTGCGCGCGCTCGCGGCGACGACCAAGCCGGGCCTGCGCGCGCTGATGGAGGTCTCGCACGTCGACCCGAGCGGCGTCGACACCCAGTCCATCGGCTTCCGCCTCGCGCCTCGCATCAACGCCGCCGGGCGCCTCTATCGCGCCGACGCCGGCCTCGAGTTGCTGCTCACCACCGACCCCGAGCGGGCGCAGGCGATCGCCGCCGAGCTCGACGCGGTCAACCACGAGCGCCGCGACGTCGAGACGCGGATGCGCTTCGAGGCCGAGGCGATGGCCCGCGAGATCGCCCCCGGCGCGCCGGCGTTCGTGCTCGCGGCGGAGGGTTGGCACCCCGGCGTGATCGGGATCGTCGCCTCGCGGATCGCCGAGCGCTACCACCGCCCCGCGGTGCTGATCGCGCTCGACGGCGAGGAGGGCACGGGCTCGGGGCGCTCGATCCCCGGGTTCGACCTCCTGGGC
The DNA here is from genome assembly GCA_963828075.1 of uncultured Solirubrobacterales bacterium. GTDB lineage: Bacteria > Actinomycetota > Thermoleophilia > Solirubrobacterales > Solirubrobacteraceae > JACCYI01. The sequence continues at coordinate 364,266 of CAWHDH010000017.1, forward strand.
GGGCTGAACGCGGCGGCCGACGAGCTCAAACGCTACGGCGGCCACCGCGCCGCGGCCGGGCTGACGATCGCCCGCAACCGCGTCGACCAGTTCCGGGCAGCGTTCTGCCGGCACGCCGCCGCCACGCTGCGCCCGGAGGACCTGATCCGCCGCGAGCGCATCGACGCCGTCGCGTCCGGCGACGCGCTCGACCTCACCCTCGCCGAGGAGATCACGCGCCTCGAGCCGTTCGGCGCCGGCAACCCGCCGGTCTCGCTGCTCGTCCCCGCCGCGCTCTGCGACGACCCGCGGCCGATGGGGGAGGGGCGCCACCTCGCGTTCACGCTGCGCGCCGGCGGCGCCCGGTCGCGCTGCGTGTCGTTCGGGCGTGGGTCGGCGCTGCCCGCGGAGCCCGGCTGCCCCGTCGACACCGCCGTGCGCCTCGAGGTCAACCGGTACAACGGCGCGGTCGAGCCGCGGCTGGTCCTGCGCCACGCCGCCGCGCCCACGGCCGGACCGATCGAGATCCTCGGCGAACCGGCGAGCTTCGCCGCCGGCGTCCTCGCGGAGATCGACCGCATGCTTGACGCCGCGCCACCGCCGACGCTGCCCGACGCCGCGCCGCAGGCCACGCTCCTTGACGCCGCGCCGCCGGCCACGGTCGGCGAGCGCGACGACCGCGAGGTGCATGACCGCCGCGGCGGCGGCGTCGTGGGGCTCGTCGCCGACCTGGTCGCCACAGGCGACGGCGTGCTCGTGGTCGCCGCGCACGCCCCGCAGCGGGCGCGGGCGCTCGCGGGCCGGATCGGCGGATTCGCCGTCGCGAGCCACGCCGCGCTCGCCGATCAGCCCACGCTCGCCGAGCCGTTTTCGCACGTCGTCGTGCTCGACCCGCCGCCCCGCCCGGTGGCCGCCGCGGGCTGCGGGCACACCCACCTGGCCTGGGGCGAGCCTGAGCTACGCTTTGCGCGACGCATACATGAATGGAACTACGCCCTGCGCGGCCCTCTCATCCTCATCTACCGCGCCCTGCGCGCGGTCGGTGGCGGGACCGGGGAGGCCCTCGAGGCACTGCTCCGCGGGGACGGCCCGCAACCCAGGTCCGCCGCATTGGCCGGCCGCCTGGTGCGAGTGCTCGCCGAGCTGGACCTCGTCGTCCTCGATCGCGTGGGGCCGGCCCTCACGGTTGCCCACGCACCGGCGCGCACCGCGCTTGAGCGTTCGGCCGCCTTCCGGGCCTACCACGCGACGCTCGAGGACGGACTGCGATACCTGACGACCGACATCAGCGCCCTGGCGGCGTAGGCGAGCCCATCGACAGCCGAGCGGGCGAGCTCGCCGCGGCCAACGGCGACGGCGACGCGCCCGCCGCGATCGCCGGGCGGCTGCCGGTCGACGACGACCACGGGCACCGCCACGAGCCCCCGGCCGAGGCGCCCGCCGACCTCACGCCGCTCGAGCGCGAGCTGCTCGCCGACCTGTTCGCGATCGTCGAGGAGCACGCTGACGAGACGGCGGCGACGATCGACCGCGGCCGCGTCATCGACGCGTTCGTCTTCGCGTGCGAGCACCACGCCGACCAGCGCCGGAAGTCCGGCGAGGACTTCATCACCCACCCGGTCGGGGTGGCGAAGATCTGCGCCGGCATGCGGCTCGACACCGAGACGCTGTGCGCCGCCCTGCTCCACGACACCGTCGAGGACACGAGCGCCTCGCTGGAGGAGGTCGAGGCGCAGTTCGGCGAGGAGGTCTCGAGCCTCGTCGACGGCGTGACCAAGCTGACCGGCATCACGTTCCAGTCGCGCGACGAGGCGCAGGCCGAGAACTACCGCAAGATGATGGTGGCGATGGCCACGGACATCCGGGTCATCCTCATCAAGCTCGCCGACCGCCTGCACAACATGCGCACGCTCGGCGCGATGCCCAAGCAGAAGCAGATCGAGAAGGCCAAGGAGACCCTCGAGATCTACGCGCCGCTGGCCCACCGCCTCGGCATCCACGCGATCAAGTGGGAGCTCGAGGACCTCGCGTTCGCGTCGCTGCACCCGCGCAAGTACCAGGAGATCAAGGCGCTGGTCAACCAGCAGCGCGACGAGCGCGAGCGCTACGTCACCAAGGCGGGCGGCTACCTGGCCAAGGAGCTCGAGGCGCTCGGCATCCGCGCGGAGATCTCCGGGCGGGCCAAGCACTTCTACTCGATCTACTCGAAGATGACCAAGAAGGCCAAGGAGTTCAACGAGATCTACGACCTCACCGCGATGCGCGTGATCGTCGACTCGGTGAAGGACTGCTACGGCGCCGTCGGGGTCATCCATTCGCTCTGGAAGCCGCTGCCCGGTCGCTTCAAGGACATGGTGGCGATGCCCAAGTTCAACATGTACCAGGCGCTCCACACGACGGTGATCGGGCCCGAGGGGCGGCCGCTCGAGATCCAGATCCGGACGCGCGACATGCACGAGACGGCCGAGTTCGGCGTCGCGGCGCACTGGACCTACAAGGAGACGGGCGGCAAGAACGCCGGCCCCGACTCCGCCGACGCCAAGCTCAAGTGGCTCAAGTCGCTGCTCGACTGGCAACAGGAGGTCACCGACGACCCGAGCGAGTTCACCGACCAGTTGCGCTCGGAGCTCGTCGAGGACGAGGTCTTCGTGTTCACGCCCAAGGGCGAGGTCAAGTCGCTGGCCGCGGGCGCGACGCCGCTGGACTTCGCCTACGAGGTCCACACCGACGTCGGGCACCGCTGCGTCGGCGCGAAGGTCAACGGCAAGATCGTGCCGCTGCACTACGAGCTCAAGTCGGGCGACATCGTCGAGGTCCTGACCTCCAAGCGCGAGCGCGGCCCGTCGCGCGACTGGCTCGCGATGGTCCGCACGACCCGCGCCCGCAACAAGATCAAGGCGTGGTTCAAGGCCGAGTCGCGTGAGGACTCCGAGCACACCGGCCGCGAGCTGCTGCAGGAGCACCTCAAGAAGCAGGGGCTCCCAGCCCAGCGGATCACCGGCTCACCGCTGCTCGCCGACGTCATCCGCGAGATGGGCTTCCGCAAGGCCGAGGACTTCTACATCGCGCTCGGCGGAGCCAAGATCTCGCCGAAGATCGTCGTCAACAAGGTCATGCAGCGCCTCAAGCAGGGCGAGGGCGTCGAGAACGACACGATCGCGACGGCGGCCGACGAGCTCATCTCCCAGCGCCGCGCGCCGCGCCGCCCGGACTCCTCGTCCTCGTCCTACGGCATCCGTGTCGAGGGCATCGACGACGTCCCGCTGCGACTGGCCAAGTGCTGCCGGCCGGTCTCGGGCGACCCGATCGTCGGCTACGTCTCGCTCGGCCGCGGCATCACCATCCACCGCGAGGACTGCCCCAACGCCGTCGCCCTGCGCAAGGACCCCGAGCGCTTCGTCGGCGTCTCGTGGGAGGGCGACAACGAGACGTCGTTCAAGGTCGAGCTGCAGATCGACGCGTGGGACCGCCACCGGCTGCTCGAGGATCTCTCGCGCACGTTCGCCGAGGCGGGCATCAACATCATCGAGGCGCGCTGCATCGTGTCGCACCCGATGGTCCGCAACCGCTTCGTCGTCGAGGTCGGCGACACCGGGTCGCTCAAGAACGCGATCAACCGGCTGCGGTCGATCGATGCGGTGTTCGACGCCTATCGCGTGACGCCCAGCGGCTGACCGTGCGGCGCGCGCTCCTCGCGCTCGTCGTTGCGTCCGCGGCCCTCACCGCGCCGGCCGCGCACGCGGCCGGCTACTCGGGCGCGGTGCTCGGCACACCCGGTCTCGCGGGCTACTACCGGTTGGCGGACACGGCCGGCAGCAGCGTCGCGATCGACACCGCCTCGGCGACGGGCGCGACCAACGGGACCTACACGGGCACCGGGCGGACGGCGGGCCAGCCCGGCGCGATCAGCGACGCCAACCACGCGGTGCGGCTCTCGTCGGGCACCGTGGCCTTGGGGACGCGCGCCGTCGCGGCCACCACCGGTGCCTTCACGGTCGAGGCGTGGGCCAAGCCGGCCTCACTCCGCGCACAGCACATGACGATCGCGCAGAAGAACGGGGCGTTCGCGCTCCGGGTGCTGTCGAGCGGCGCCGTCGTCTTCCAGATCCGGGCGGATGGCACGTGGGTGACCGTCCAGGGCGGCGCGGCGCAGGCCGGGCGATGGGTCCACGCCGTCGGCACCTACGACGCCTCGGCCGGGACGATGCGGCTCTCCGTCGACGGCGTGCAGGTGGCGTCCGCGACGCGCCGGGGCGTCCCGCCGGTCTCGGGGCGGCTGGACATCGGCTCGGCTGACGGGCAGACGGCGTTCTTCGACGGGACCATCGACGATGTCTCCTTCTACTCGCGGCCCTTGACCGCGGCCGAGGCCGTGGCCCACCACCGTGCGGGCACCACGCAGGGGGCCTACGCGGACGCGGTGCTGGGCGGCGACGTCGCGCCCCTGAGCTACTGGCGGCTCGGCGAACGCAGCGGCGCCACGGCGGTCGACGCGCGCGGCGCCCGGCCCGGGTCGTACCTCGGTGGCCCGGTCAAGGGCCTCGCCGATGCGCTCCAGGACGACCCCGACGCCAGTGCCGCGTTCGACGGCGTCGACGACGCGGTCAGCGCCGGCGACGCCTACGGCTTCCCCGGGCGTGCTGCGTTCTCGGTGGAGGCATGGGTCCGGCGCACCGGCGGGCCGCCCGACGCCGGTGCCCGGATCATGTCCAAGGAGACGGCGGCCGACGGCGGCTGGGCCCTTTCGGTGGTGACCGGCGGCCGGCTGGAGTTCCAGCGGCGGAGCGCGGCGAGGTCGGATCGCGTGGGCGCAGACATGGTGCTCGAGGACGGCGTCTGGCACCACGTCATCGTCACCTACGACGCCACGACGCTGCGGATGTACGTCGACGGGCAGCGCGCGCGCAGCACGGTGAGCACCGTGTCGCTGCCGGTGACGCCGGCGCCCCTGACCATCGGTCGCGCGAGCGGCGGCGGGCAGCACTTCCGTGGCGGCATCGACGAACCGGCGGTCTACGGGAGCGCGCTGAGCGTCGACACCCTGCGGCGGCACGTCGCCGCCCGCATTCCGTTCCGGTGGGGCATCAGCGCCAACACGAACTACTCCGTGCGCAAGGACACCCCGCCGAACCAGGTCTGGGCGGTCGGGCAGATGGACAAGCTCCGCGCCAGCGGGATCATGGGCGCCGACCTCTCACGCCCGCGCATGCTGCGCGAGGTCATCCCCAGCGAGGTGGATCTGGACCCGTCGCGGTGGGACCCGTACTGGCGCAACGCGGCGCAGCGGGGCTTCTCGATCCTGCCGGTGATCCTCCCGGACGAGAGCACCAGGGTGCCGTCGGATCCCGCCGTGCAGGCGAAGGCCGCGAGCGTCGCCGCGCAGTACGCCGGGCGCTACGGGCCGGGCGGTGCGTTCTGGAGGGACAACCCCGACCTCCCGGCGACGATGGCGTCGCGCGCGATCGAGATCTTCAACGAGCCGTGGTACGGACCGCTGCACCAGGGCTACTTCCCGCAGGACTACGCCCGCCTGTTGCGGGCCAGCTACCTCAAGGTCAAGGCGGCGCGGCCGTCGATCACCGTGCTCGCCGAGCTCGTGTATCGCGGCCACGTGAGCTCGAGCACCCGGGCCTCGGACACGTGGCTCACCGACCTGCGCAGGACCGTGCCGAACATCGCCGACTACTTCGACGCGGGCGCCGTGCATCCGTACACGAACGCGGGGCAGGACCCGGCGACCTGCGACCCGGCGGCCGTGAGGTGGTGCTTCCAGGACATCCGTCAGATCCGCTGGGAGCTCGAGGGCATCACGGGCGGCGGCGGCCTGGCGAAGCAGCTCTGGATCACCGAGAACGGCGCCTCGACCTGCCCGAACGCTCCGACCCTCTGCGTGCCGGAGGGCAGCTACGCCACCGGCGGAGCGCCGTGCGCCTCGAGCGCCGACCGCAGCCACGTGTGCGTGACCGCGCGGGCGATCGAGTCGAGCCGCGTGACCCTGCCGTTCATCGACGGCTACGTGCACTACGCGTGGGAGGACCGCCCCGACCCGGGCGGCCGCGACCAGGAGATGTGGTTCGGCCTCGTGCGCACCGACGGCACGCGCAAGCCGGCGGGCAACTACATGCGCGACCTGCTGGGCCGCGAGCCCTAAGGCCCTTAGGCGACGACGGTCAGGCCGCCGGGCGTGATCGAGAAAGCGGCCTCGGCGTGGTCGCCGATGTAGTCGCCGTCGACCTGCACGGGCAGCGGCCGCTCGTCGGCCGTCCGCACCACGAACTCGCGGACGCCGTTGAACGCGTGGACCCGGCGATGGCCGGCGATCCGCGGGCGGTGCGCGAGCGCGCGCCACATGACGGTCGGGACGTCGACGGGGCTGGCGCGGTCCAGGACGACGCCGCCGAGGGCGCCGCTCTCGAGCCCGGCGCCTTCGACGAGATGAATCGGGCGCTTGCGGAAGTACGTGTAGGGGCTGGCGTTCTGCACGAACGCGCTGACGCCCGGGAGGCGCTGCCCGTCGACCTCGACTTCGAGCTGCGGCGGGCGGACGACGTAGCGGCGCAGGAACGTCGTCACCGCGGCCTCGGAGAAGTACCAGGCGCCGAGCCGCGCCTTGAGCAGCGGGTGGCCGTCGACGCGGCGGACGACGCTCGCGTCGAGCCCGACCCCGGAGGAGAAGGTGAACGCGCGCCCGTTGACCCGCGCGAGGTCGACCTGGCGCGGGGTGAAGTCGTCGGCGAGGCGCAGGAGATGCTCGGTCGCGTCCACGACGTCGTTCGGGATGCCGAGCATCCGGCAGTAGACGTTGGTGGCCCCGCCGGGCAGGACCGTGAGCGGCGTGCCCGAGCCGGCGAGCCCGTTGGCCGCCTCGTTGACCGTGCCGTCGCCGCCGAACGCCACCACGACGTCGTAGCCCTCGCCGGCCGCCTCGCGGCACAGCTCGATCGCGTGGCCGCGGCGCTGGGTGTCGAGCGCCTCGACCTCGTAACGCCCCTGGAGCGCGTAGACGACGAGGTGCTTGAGCCGGTCCGACATCGTCGTCGCGTACGGGTTGACGATCATCAGCATCCGCTTCGAGCGCGCTGCGGGGGAGACGGCGAGCGCGTCGGCGAGCCGCTCGAGGGAGGTGACGGGCATCTCGCGAGTGAACACCGCCGGACGGACGGCGTTACGTGCCCTCGGGCAACGAGATGTGAAGCATCTCTGTAAGCGGTGTGAACCCGGCCCGCGCGTAGACGCGACCGGCATCGTCGTCGCCCGGCGTCATGAAGGCGGTCCGGACCCCGGCGGCGAACGCCTCCTGCGCCAGCCGCGCGGTGATCGCGGCGGCGATCCCGCGCCGGCGGTGCGCCGGGCGGACGCTGATGCCCACCAGCTCGGCGACGCCGTCGCCCGGCGCGGTGCAGCCGCCGCCGCCGAACGCCTCTCCGGTTGCCGCGTCCCGGGCGAGGATCGCGATGCCGCCGGCCTTTGATCGCGCGCGCGCCCGGTCGACGGCCTCCGCGCTGGGCGGCGGCTCGCCGAAGCTCTCGCTCTGCGCCTCGAGCACCCCGCGCACCTCGTCCTCCGTCCGCGGCGTGACGAGCTCGACGCCCGCCGGCGGCGCGGGCTCGGCCGCCGCGCCTGCGGCGCAGGCGAGGACCGGCGGTCGGAGCTCGACCGCGAACCCGGCGGCCAGCAGCACCGCCTCGACCGCGGGCGCCACGCGCGGCAGGTACTCGAGCCGCGGCTTGCGGTCGCGCCGCCGGTAGGCCGCCACGAGCGCGCCGACGTCGCCGCCGGTGGGCTCGGCGCCCGTGTCCGGGATGGCGTAGCTGAGGTACGGGTGGTCGGTCGTCGGGTCGAACGTCGCCAGGAACGGCCCGACGCGCTCGACCTCGCGCCCGCGGGACGCCGAGCCCCGCAGGTACGCCTGGATCGCCTCGTCCACGAAAGGGCCTGTCAAAGAAATGGCGGGCCCGTTCGGTGTGGTCTCAGACCAAGCTGGGCGTCGCACGCATCCGAAGGGAATGCGCCAGCATTTTCGAGGGTGTGGGTGGCGATCCAGCGCAGTGTCTGAGGCCGCATCCGGACGTGCCCGTCTTCTTTGACAGGCCCTTAGAGCCAGCCGCGATAGCGGAAGAAGCCGAGCATGCCCCCGAGGACTCCGAACATCACGGCGATGATCAACCAGAACGCCGTGATCGAGTCCTGGCCGGGCACGTGGACGTTCATCCCGAAGATGGAGGCGATGAGCGTCATCGGCAGCATGATCACGCTGAACGCGGTGAGCACTCGCAGCACGTCGTTGACGCGGTGCGAGAGCACCGACTCGTTGGTCGACTCGAGCGCCTCGACGACCTCCTTGTAGTTCTCGAGCAGGTCCCAGACGCGCTCGGAGGCGTCGTTGATGTCGTCGAAGTAGATGTCGAGGTCGTCGGCCATGTAGCGCTGCTTGGTGCGCTCGAGGTCGCGGAACGCCGCGCGCTGGGGGCGGACGATCTTGCGGAAGTTGATGATCTCCTGCTTGACGTTGGAGATGTCGCGCACGACCTCGGCGGCCCGGCCCTCGAAGATGTCGTCCTCGAGGCGCTCGAGCTTGTTGCCCATCTTGCGCAGCATCGGAAACGAGGCGTCCACGCAGGAGTCGACGATCCGGTAGAGCAGGTAGCCGGGACCCTTGGAGAACAGCCCCTCGCGGGCCTCCTCGCTTGTGCGGCAGCGCTCGAACAGGTACTCGACCGGCTGGAGCGGCTCGTTGGGGAGCGTGATCAGGAAGTCGGGGCCGACGAACAGGTCGAGCTCGGCGGCGTTCAGGCGCTTGACCGTCTTGTCGTAGCGCGGGAAGTGCAGGACGATGAACAGGTAGCCGTCGTACTCGTCGACCTTCGGACGCTGGTTGCGCGACAGGACGTCCTCGTAGTCGAGGGGGTGGAAGTCGAAGCGCTCCTCCAGCCAGGCCTGGTCAGCCGTCCGCGGGCGCTCGATGTTGATCCACCGCAGACCGGGGGATTCGATGATCTCCGCGCGCGGTCCGTCGCGCTCGACGGAGGACTCAGGCCGGCCGTTGCGGACGCGCCGACCGAGGCGTGGCTTGGGCAGGCTCGGCATAGCCGGGACTGCTGGGCTCATCGATCGGGGCCATCATGCCGATGATTCTATGCAGTACGATCCAGACCACATAGCTGGACGCATCCAGAGGGGTGGAGGGAATGGCCCGATGAAACCCCGCCAACCATTCCGCAGTCCGCTGCGGAAACGGTGGCAATTCCAACAGGCTCCAAACGACAGCCTGGGAGATGTGTGAACGGGGTTCGCCGACGCGGCAAGCAGGGGACTGAACCTTCGCCACACACCCTGGGCGGAGGAATCACATGCCGGCAGATGCCCTGAAGTGCAAGGAGTGCAAGACCGAGTACCCCCTCGAGGCGCGGTACGTGTGCGACCGCTGCTTCGGCCCGCTCGAGGTGGCCTACACGCCGCTCGACGCGTCGCCCGGCGAGCTCAGGCGGCGGATCCAGGCGGGTCCACACACGCTGTGGCGCTACGCGGACTTCCTGCCGCTCGCCGGCCCCCCGGGCAACACGCTGCCCACGGGCTGGACGCCGCTGGTGCGGGCCGACCGCCTCGCTGAGCGCCTCGGCCTCGGCGAGGTGTGGGTCAAGAACGAGACGGCCAACCCGACCCACTCGTTCAAGGACCGCGTCGTCTCCGTCGCCCTGGCCCGCGCGCGGGAGCTCGGGTTCGAGACCGTCGCGTGCGCCTCGACCGGGAACCTGGCCAACGCGGTGGCCGCCCACGCCGCCTTCGCCGGCCTGCCGTCGTACGTGTTCATCCCCGCCGACCTCGAGGAGCCCAAGATCCTCGCGACGGGGGCCTACGGCGCGCAGGTTGTCGGCGTCCGCGGCAACTACGACGCCGTCAACCGGCTCTGCACCGAGCTGTCGGGCGACCGCGACTGGGCGTTCGTCAACGTCAACGTGCGCCCCTACTACGCCGAGGGCTCCAAGACGCTCGCCTACGAGACCGCCGAGCAGCTCGGCTGGCAGCTCCCCGACCGCGTGGTCGCGCCGGTGGCGTCCGGCTCGCTGTTCACGAAGGTCGCCCGCGGTTTCGAGGAGTGGATCGAGGCCGGCCTGATCGAGGGGACGGTGCCGATCATGCACGGCGCCCAGGCGACCGGCTGCTCGCCGGTGGCGACCGCATTCGCCGAGGGCCACGACGTCTGCAAGCCGGTCAAGCCGGACACCATCGCCAAGTCGCTGGCGATCGGCAACCCGGCCGACGGCCCGTATGCGGTCGAGCTGGCGCGGGCGACGAGCGGGAGCGTCGAGGCGGTGACCGACGACGAGATCCGCGCCGGCATCCGCCTGCTGGCCGAGACGACGGGCATCTTCACCGAGACCGCCGGCGGGGTGACCACCGCGGTCCTCGCCAAGCTCGCCGAGCGCGGCGAGATCGACCCGGGCGAGCGGGTGGTCGTCTACATCACCGGCGACGGCCTCAAGACGATCGACGTCGTGCGCGGGACGTTCGAGGTCGCCGAGATCGATCCGACGGTCGCCTCCTTCGAGGCCAACGTCGCCGAGCCGGTGGGGGCATAGCCATGGCCGTCACGATCAAGCTCCCGACCCAGCTGCGCGACGCCGCCGGCGGCCAGGCCGCCGTTCCCGTGGAGGGCGCCACCATCGGCGAGGTCCTCAACGCCCTGTACGCCGACCACGGCGAGCTGCGCAACCGGATCGCCGGCGAGGACGGCGAGCCGCGCCGGTTCGTCAACGTCTACCTCGGCGGCGAGGACATCCGCTACCTCGACGGCCTCGCCACCGCGGTACCCGACGGGGCCGAGGTCACGATCCTGCCGGCGGTCGCCGGCGGGTGAGCATCCTGGGCCTCGACCACGTCCAGCTCGCGGCCCCCCGCGGCTGCGAGGTCGAGGCCCGCCGGTTCTACGGCGCGGTGCTCGGCCTCGCCGAGGTCGAGAAGCCGGAGCCGCTGCGCTCGCGCGGCGGCGTGTGGTTCGCGGTGGGCGACTCGCACCAGCTGCACATCGGGGTCGAGGAGGGCTTCGCGCCGGCGCGCAAAGCCCATCCGGCGCTGAGGGTCGCGCCGGACTCGCTCGACGAGCTCGCCGGACGGCTGGCCGAGAGCGGGGCCGCGGTCACCTGCGACGACGCCCTCCCGGGCGTGCGCCGGTTCTACACCGACGATCCGTGGGGCAACCGGCTCGAGCTGCTGGCCGGCACGGCGTGAGGTCTCAGACTCGCCGCGGCGGGGAGGAGGCACAGGCCGTGCGTGCGCTCGTGGCCCGCGCGGAGGCAAGCGCTTCCGCCAAGGACGGCGACGTGGTCGGCGAGGCCGAGGTGCGCTGGGTGCGCTGACCAGCCATGTCGACGAACTGGCCGCGGTTCGGGCCGTACGATTGATGGCGTGTGCCCGGTCTTGCGTGAGCCATTCCGGCGTCGTCGCGGCTTCTTCGATGTGCGCCTCGACAAGCGACTCTGGGTCAAGCTGCTCGGCCCGCGGCGGGAACCGTTCACGGGGCCTCGAGACGATGGCGACGCCTTCGACGCCGACGGCGTACTCGAGCCGCGGCGTCCACGCCCAGGGGCGGGTTCCGGGCAGGCGTCGCCGCCGCTCTGAAGCCCGCGGGAGGGTCAGCGGCCGCCGCTGATCCCGGTGGCATCACGCGATCGGCTCGAAGGTGACGTACGGTCCCCGCGATGGCAGTCGACCCGCCCGACCGTCCAGCGCGCCCGACCTGCGCTGTGATCGTGCCGTTCGCCGGAGCGCAGGCCGACCTCGAGCGCTGCCTGGCCGCCCTCGCCGATCTCGAGCTCCGACACCGACGAGGTGCTGGTCGCCGACAACCGCCCGCAGGCCGAAGCCCGGACGCACGGGCGAACGCACGTGATCCCCGCCCCCGGCCCGGCGTCGCCGTACTTCGCCCGCCAGCAGGCGGCCGCCCGCGCCGGCGGCGAGTGGCTCGTGTTCGTCGACGCCGACGCGGATGCCGGTCTCCTCGACGCGCTGTTCGACCCGGTACCGGCCGCCACGACGGCGATCCTCGCCGGCGCCATCGTGGACCACCCGCGCGCCCCGTACGCGCGGATCGCCAATTGCGCGGTCCGGCGGAGCGCGTTCGCGGCGGTGGGCGGCTTCCCCGATCCGGTCCGATCCGGCGCCGACGTGGACCTGTGCTGGCGCCTCGCGGCCGCCGGACACGAGCTGGAGGAGCGCCCCGCGGCGAGGTGCGGCCGGCGCGACCGCCCGACCTTCGCGCAGCTGCACCGCCAGGGCTCGGGCATGCAGTGGCTCGACCGCCGCTACCCCGGCGCGTTCCCGCTGCCCCGGCCGAACGAGCTGGCGGATCGGTTCCGTCTGCTCGCGCGCGACCCGGTCGAGTTCGCCTCGCGCTGGGCCGTCGACTTCGGGCGCCTGAAGGCCAACGGCGATCCCACCCGGCCGTGATCGAGCGGCTCCTCCTCGCGCGACGGAGGCTGCGGTTCGCGCTGTGGGTGGCGGGCCTGCGGCTGCGGCTGCGCCGGCACGGCGGGCGGCTCTCCCTCGATGCTCCCCACGGCGCCCGCTTCCAGTCGCCGCCCCGGGTCGAGATCGACCCGGGCGTCGGCGCGCACCTGACGCTCCGGCTCGGACGCGACGTGTCGTTGGGCCGGTCGCTCGTGCTCGACCTCCGCGGGCGGTCGGAGCTCACCGTCGGCGACGGCGCGTGGTTCGGCCACGCGCCGCGGATCCAGTTGCGAGGCGGGACCATCGTGCTCGGCCCGCACGCCCACGTCCGCGACGGAGCGGTCCTGAAGGCCGACGGGCGGCTGACCGTGGGCGAGGAGGTGACGGTCGGCTACGGCTGCGTGCTCGCGTGCACCGAGCGCGTGGAGATCGGCGACCGCTCGGGGCTCGGCGAGCGCGTCAGCGTCACCGACTCCGACCACAGCCCGGACGGGACCGACGCCCACTACCTGCGCCGCCCGCTGCAGACGACGCCCGTCCGGATCGGTCGCAACGTCCTCGTCTCGGCGAACGTCGTGATCCTGCGCGGCGCGGAGGTCGGCGACAACGCGGTCATCGCCGCCGGAGCGGTGCTGCGCGGCGGTGCGCACGCGGGCGCGACTCTGCACGCCGGCATCCCTGCCCGCCCGGTGCGCGCGCTGTCCTAATTCCGGCCTTGCGCCGGTCCCGTCCGCTGTGGTTGGGTTGCTCCAACTCGAGGAGGGAACCCGATGAGACGAGCAGGAGCGACGGTGCTAACGGCGATGGTCGCCTCACTCCTGTTCACGGCCGCCCCCGCGCGGGCGGACGAGGAGCCTCCGTCCGTCACGAACCCGAGCACCACCCCGGGCTTCCTTCCCTATACCGGTGGCACGGTGACCATCAGCGCCGACGTCGTGGACGAGGATGGCATCCAATCGGTCGGCGCTGACGCGAGCGGATCCAACGGTGTCTACCTGACCGTCGAACTGCTGCCGACGGGCAGCGGCGACACCTACAGCGCGACCCTGGACATCCCGGCGAACTTCACCGACGAGTCCGTGCCCTACACGGTGCTGATCACTGCGGAGGACAAGACCGGCCGCTCGTGGGTCGAGGGGGCAGGCGGGCCCGAGGTCGCTGCGCAGCCGCAGTTCGACGAGCCGCCGGCGGTCTCCGATCCGTCGGTGACGCCGCTTTCCCTGCCTGCGGCCGGCGGTCCGGTGACGATCGCCGCGACGGCGACGGACGACCAGAGCATCTCCGAGGTCTACGCCGCGATCACGCTGCCCGGCGGCGGGTTCGCGACGGTGACGCTCGACGCGATCAGCTCCACCCGGTTCGAGGGGGTCTACACAGCTCCCGCCAACGCCGGCGCCACCCCCGCGACCTATGGGGTCGGGATCACCGCGACAGACGACGTCGGCCAGTCGGACTCGATCGACGCGGGTGACTTCACCGTCGCCGCCGCGGCCCCGCCCGCGGCGCTGCTCCGGCTCTCGCCGACCACGCAGAGCTTCGGGACCATGCGGCTCGGCGGCCGCGTGAATCGGGTGTTCCGTCTGCGTAACGTCGGCCCGAGATCGGCGGCACCCGTCTCCGGGATCATCTCGATCTCCGGCGCTCCGTTCTCGCTGGTGGGAGCGCGCCCGGCGCGTCTCTTCTTCCAGCTGGCGGGCCAGCAGACCAAGACGTTCGTCGTGCAGTTCAAGCCCGGGATCCTCGGGCCTCAGTCGGGCACGTTGCGCGTGGCCCGCTCCGACGGCGCCCAGCCGGGACTCTCCTCCAGCCTCACCGGCGTCGGGAGGAAACGAGGCTAGAAGTCGTCCGCGCCCAGGAGGTCGCGGGCCAGCGCGTCGCCCCACCGGCAGGCGAGGGCCTCGATGCTCTCCGCCGCCAGCTGCTCGCACGCCGCGAGCAGCTCCTCGCGCGCGGCGGCGCTCCGCGTCTCCAGCCGCCGCAGGTCGGCGGGCGAGCACAGCGCGCGAAAGCACGACTCGCACTCGGGGCAGCGGAGCTCGACCGCCCCGGTTCGCGTCCAGCGAAGCGGCTGCAACAGCACCGAGCCGCAGCTCGGACAGGCGTCGACGGCGGCCACGATGGCGGCACCGTACGCCCGGCCTCGGACGACGCGCCCGGCAGGATTCGAACCTGCGACCTCCCGCTCCGGAGGCGGGCGCTCTATCCACTGAGCTACGGGCGCCGGGGTGGGCAGCTTACCGTGACGGGTACGCACGCCCCGTGCGACTGGCGATCATCTCCGACACCCACATGCCGAGGGGCGCCCGGCGGCTGCCGGACGAGTGCGTGCGCCGTCTGCTCGAGGCCCACCTGATCCTCCACGCGGGCGATCTCGCCTCGCTCGAGGTGCTGCGGATGCTCGAGTCGATCGGGCCGCCGGTGCAGGCGATCCACGGCAACGTCGACTCCGCCGCGGTGCGCGCCGTGCTGCCCGAGCGGCTCGAGGTCGAGCTGCCGGGCGGGACCCGCCTGGCGATGATCCACGACGCCGGCCCCGCGGTGGGCCGGCTGCAGCGGATGCGGCGCGCCTTCCCGCGAGCGGATGTCGTCGTCTTCGGCCACTCGCACATCCCGCTGCACGAGCAGGACGCCGATGGCTTCCAGATCTTCAATCCGGGGTCGCCGACCGAGCGGCGCCGGTCGCCGCGGCACACGATGGGGGAGGGCGAGGTCCGCGAGGGACGGATCCTGCTGAAGCTGATCGACCTCGACGAGCGCCTCGATCCAGACCACGCCGGATAGCCTGAGCGCGGATGGACCTCTCGCTGTTCTTCGCCGGGACGGGCGGTTCCGTGCCCACCGCCCGCCGCGGCCTCCCCGCCATCCTCTTGCGCGCGGGCGGCGACCGCGTGCTGTTCGACTGCGGGGAGGGGACCCAGCGCCAGCTGCTGCAGAGCGTCGGGCTGCCGGAGCTCGACGCGGTCTTCCTGACCCACTACCACGCCGATCACTGGCTCGGCCTGCCGGGGATGCTCAAGACCTTCGACCTGCGGGGCCGCGAGGCGCCGCTGACCGTCTACGGACCGCCCGGCCTGCGCGCCATCTTCGACGCCATGCGGCCGGCGTACGGGCGCGTCTCCTACCCGCTGCGCCTCGAGGAGCTCGGCCGCCACGACGAGGTCCGCTTCGACGGCTACCTCGTCTCGCCGTTCCCGGTCGAGCACCGGATCCCGGCGTACGGCTACGCGTTCGTCGAGGACGATCGCCCCGGCCGCTTCGACGCCGTCGAGGCCGAGCGCCTGGGCGTCGAGCCCGGCCCGGATTTCGGCCGCCTGCAGCGCGGGGAGGTGGTCGACGGCGTGCGGCCCGAGCAGGTGATCGGGGAGGATCGGCCGGGCCGGCGCATCGTCCTGTCGGGCGACACGGCGCCGTGCCAGGGCGTCGAGGCGTTCGCCCACGACGCCGACGTCCTCGTCCACGAGGCGACGTTCCTGACCGACGAGGTCATTCGCGCCCGCGAGACGGGCCACTCGACCGCCGCCCAGGCCGCCGAGATCGCCCGCGACGCCGGCGTCCGGCTGCTCGCGCTGACCCATCTCTCGACGCGCTACTTCCCGCGCGAGGTGCGTGAGGAGGCGACCGCGATCTTCCCGGGCGCGGTGGTGCCGCGCGACTTCGACGCGATCGAGATCCCGTTCCCGGAGCGCGGCGTCCCGGAGCTGCTCAAGGAGCCGGCGGCTTCGTCCTGATCCGCTGCTAGGTTCTCCGCCATCGCCCTTTAACCCGGTCCCGCGAGGCCAGGAAGGAGCACGAAGCCGATGTCCGAGAAGGTCGTCCTCGATGCGGACGACATCCGCCGTACGCTGGTGCGCATCGCGCACGAGATCGTGGAGAAGAACCCCGACGGCGACATGGCCATCGTCGGCATCCACACCCGCGGCGCCGTCCTCGCCGCGCGTCTGCACCGCCTCGTCGCCGAGTTGGTCGACGCGGAGATCCCGCTCGGCGACCTCGACATCGCCCTGTACCGCGACGACCTCGCGACCCGGGGGGACACGCCGGTCGTTCACGCCACCGAGTTGCCGTTCGCGCTCGAGCCGCGGACGGTGGTGGTCGTCGACGACGTCCTCTACACAGGCCGCACGGTCCGGGCCGCGATCGACGCACTGTTCGACTACGGCCGCCCGGCCCGCGTCCAGCTCGCCGTGCTGGCCGACCGCGGCCACCGCGAGCTCCCGATCCGCCCCGACTTCGTCGGCAAGAACCTGCCGACGGCCCGCTCGGAGCGCGTGAACGTCTCGCTGCAGGAGACCGACGGCTACGACGAGGTCTCGATCACCGCGCTGGAAGGGGCTCTCGCCTGATGCGCCACTTGCTCTCCATCGAGGACCTCGATCGCTCCGACATCGAGCGCATCCTCGACCGCGCGCGCGCCTTCACCGAGGTGTCCGAGCGCGAGATCAAGAAGGTCCCGGCGCTGCGCGGCCGGCGGGTCCTGAACCTGTTCTACGAGGCCTCGACGCGCACGCGCTCGAGCTTCGAGCTCGCCGCCAAGACGCTCTCGGCCGAGATCATCAACTTCGTCTCCTCGGGCTCGAGCGTCGAGAAGGGGGAGTCGCTCAAGGACACCGTCCAGACGCTCTCGGCCTACCGGCCCGACCTGATCGTGGTCCGCACGCCGCACGTCGGCGCCGCCCGGCTCGTGGCCGGCTGGACGCCCGCCGCGGTCGTCAACGCCGGCGACGGCAAGCACGAGCACCCGACCCAGGCGCTGCTCGACGTGCACACGCTGCGCGAGCGGCTCGGCGCGCTCGACGGAGCGAACATCTGGATCGTCGGCGACGTCCTGCACTCGCGCGTCGCGCGCTCGAACGTGATGGCCTTCACCAGGATGGGGGCCGAGGTCACGGTCTGCGGGCCGCCGACGCTGATCCCCCGCGGCTTCGAGTCGCTCGGCTGCTCGGTCGAGTACACGCTCGACCGCCTTGGCGAGGCCGACGTCGTCTACGCGCTGCGGATGCAGCACGAGCGAATGACCGACTCCTTCATCCCGTCGTTGCGCGAGTACGCGGCCGTCTACCAGATCGACGGACGCCGGCTCGGCGCCCGCCAGGTCCTCATGCATCCGGGCCCGGTCAACCGCGGCGTCGAGCTCGCGGCGGAGGTCATCGACTCCCCGCAGGCGCTCATCGGCCAGCAGGTCGCCGCCGGGGTCGTGGTGCGGATGGCGGTGCTCTACGAGCTGCTCGCCGGCCGGTCGGCCGGCGACCGGACCCCCACGACCCCGCAGTACGCGTGAGCGCCGAGCGGCTGTTCCACCGCGTCACCCCGCCGGCCGAGCTGCTGGTCCGCGGCGCGCACGTGCTCGACCCGCGGACGGGCATCGACGGCCACCACGACGTGCTGGTCCGCGACGGCGCGATCGCCGAGCTCGGCGGACCGGACTCGCTCCAGGCACCGCAGGGCACCGAGGTCCTCGACGGCGCGGGCCGCCACCTGTTCCCCGGCTTCGTCGACCCGCACGTGCACCTGCGCACGCCGGGCCAGGAGCACAAGGAGGACCTCGACTCCGGGACCCGTGCGGCCGCGGCCGGTGGCTTCGTCGCCGTCGTCGCGATGCCGAACACGTCGCCGCCGATCGACGACGCGTCCGTCCTGCGCGCGCTCTGCGACGCGGCGCGCCGCGAGGCCCGCGTGCCCACCGGGTTCATGGCCGCGGTGACGCGCGGGCTGGCGGGTGACGCGCTGACCGAGATGGCCGAGCTGCGCTCGCTCGGGGCGATCGGGTTCACCGACGACGGCAAGCCGGTGTGGCGCGGGTCGATGCTGCGCAAGGCGCTCCAGTACCAGCGGCTGTGCGGCGGCGTCGTCGCCCTGCACGAGGAGGACCCGTCGCTGAGCGGGACCGGCGTCATGCACGAGGGCGAGGTCTCCGCGCGGCTCGGGCTCGCCGGCATCCCCTCGATCTCCGAGTCGACGATGATCGCCCGCGACGCCGCGATCGCCCGCTACGAGGGCGGCCGCATCCACGCGCAGCACCTGAGCGCCTCGGAGTCCGTCGAGGTGATCGCCGAGGCCAAGGCGCGGGGCGTGGCGATCACCTGCGAGGCGAGCCCGCACCACCTGACGCTGACCGACCAGGCGGTGCTCGAGAGCCTCGACACGCGGATGAAGATGAACCCGCCGCTGCGCACCGAGGCCGACCGCCGGGCGCTGATCGACGGCCTGCGCGACGGGACGATCGACTGCATCGCGACGGACCACGCGCCGCACGCCCGCGAGGAGAAGGAGGTGCCGTTCGAGGAGGCGCCGATGGGCACGACGGGCCTCGAGTCGGCGTTCGCCGCGGTCTACTCGGAGCTGGTGCTGCCCGGGATCCTGCCGCTCGACCTCGTCGTCGAGAAGCTCTCGGCCGGCGCCTCGCTGATGGACCTGCCGACCCCGCGGATCGCCGTCGGCGAGCCGGCGAACCTCTGCCTGATCGACCTCGAGGCGACCTGGGAGGTCGGCGAGGCGGGCTACGAGAGCCGCTCGGAGAACTGCTGCTTCGCGGGCCGCACGTTCCACGGGCGGGTGCTCGTCACCGTCGCGGCCGGGTCGGTCGCCTACCGGGATCGCGCGTTCGCGCTGAGCGCCGCCTAGTGCTGCTCGACGCGAACAAGACCGCCCTCGTCGTCGTCGACCTCCAGGAGGGCTTCCGGCCCTACGAGGAGTTCGACGACGTCGCCGCCAAGGCCGGGACGCTGGTCGCCGGCGCCCGCATCCTCGGCGTGCCGATCCGCGTCACCGAGCAGTATCCGAAGGGCCTCGGCCACACGGCGGCGGTCGTCGGCGTCGATGTCGAGAAGACGATCGAGAAGACGGTGTTCTCGGCCGTGCGCGCCGACGGCTTCGACCTCGGCGGGCGCACCCAGGCGCTCGTGTGCGGGATCGAGGCGCACGTGTGCGTATCGCAGACCGTCCACGACCTGCTCGACCAGGGGGTCGAGGTCCACGTGCCGGTCGACGCCGTCACCTCCCGCCACGCGACCGACAAGGAGGTCGGGATCCGCAAGATGGAGCGTGCCGGGGCGGTGCTCTCGAGCGTCGAGACCGCGCTGCTCGAGCTCTGCGGGCGGGCCGGCACGCCCCAGTTCAAGGCCGTCCAGAAGTTGATTCTATGAGCTATGTCCTCCTCGAAGACGGCACCCGCTTCGACGGCGAGGCCGTCGGCGCCCCGGGCTCGGTGACCGCCGAGGTCGTCTTCACCACCGGCATGTCGGGCTACCAGGAGTCGATGACCGACCCGTCGTTCGCGCGCCAGATCATCACGTTCACCGTGCCGCACGTCGGCAACTACGGCGTCAGTCCCGCGGGGAACGAGTCGCACCGGATCCATGCCGCCGGGGCGATCATGCGCGAGGCGGTCAACGACGCCGACGCGCCGGCCGCCGAACACGGCTGGCTCGACTGGCTCGCGGCCAACCGCATCCCGGGGATCTCGGGCGTCGACACGCGCTCGCTCGTGCGCCACATCCGCAGCGCGGGCGCGATGCGCGGCGGGATCTTCGCCGCCGACGTCCCGGTCTCCGAGGCGCGCGAGCGGATCGCCGCCGAGCCGAGCATGGTCGGGCGCGACCTGGCCCGCGAGGTCACCGTGCCCGAGCTGACGGTGATCGGCGACGGCCGCGGTCCGCGGATCGCCGCGCTCGACACCGGCATCAAGCACTCGATCGTGCGCAACTTCACCTCGCGCGGCGCCACGCTCGAGCTGCACCCGTGCACCGCGAGCGCCGACGCCCTGCTGGCCAGCGACCCCGACGGGCTGTTTCTCGTGCCCGGCCCCGGCGACCCCGCCGCCCTCGGCTACATCGTCGACACGATCCGCGAGGTGCTGGCCCGCGACCGGCCGGTGTTCGGCATCTGCCTCGGCCACCAGCTGCTGTCGCGTGCCGTCGGGCTCGAGACGTTCAAGCTGCCGTTCGGGCACCGCGGCGCCAACCACCCGGTCAAGGACCTGCGCGACGGCTCGATCGCGATCACCTCGCAGAACCACGGGTTCGCGGTCGCCGGCGAGCCGGGCCGGCGGATCTCCTCCGACCTCGGGGAGGCCGAGATCACCCACGTCAACCTCTACGACGGCACCGTCGAGGGCCTGCGGTTCCTCGACGCGCCCGCCGGCTGTGTGCAGTACCACCCCGAGGCAGGCCCCGGCCCCAACGACTCGCTGGGGCTGTTCGACGAGTTCATCGCCCATTTCAAGAGCGAAGCGGTCAAGTGAGGCCGGATGCCGAGCTCTCCATCAGACCGGCGGGCTGGATGCCTGCCGGGGGAGACCAGTAGTCATGCCTAGACGCGACGACATCGCCAAGATCCTGGTGCTCGGCTCGGGGCCGATCGTCATCGGGCAGGCCGCCGAGTTCGACTACTCCGGCGCCCAGGCGTGCAAGGTGCTGCTCGAGGAGGGCTACGAGGTCGTCCTCGTCAACTCGAACCCGGCGACGATCATGACCGACCCGGAGTTCGCGACGGCGACCTACGTCGAGCCGCTGCTCCCCGGCCCGGTCACCCAGGTCATCGAGCGCGAGCGCCCCGACGCACTGCTGCCGACGCTCGGCGGCCAGACCGCGCTCAACCTCGCCAAGACGCTCTACGAGGACGGCACGCTCGCGCGCTACGACGTCGAGCTGATCGGCGCGAACTACGACGCGATCAACCGCGCCGAGGACCGCGAGCTGTTCGACGCGACCATGCAGGCCGCCGGCCTGCGGACGGCGCGCAACACGATCGCCACCTCGCTGGCCGAGGCGCGTGCCGCCCGCACGACGTTCGGGCTCCCGCTGATCATCCGCCCGGCGTTCACGCTCGGCGGTCGTGGCGGCGGCATCGCGCGCACGGAGGCCGACTTCGAGCGGATCGTCGAGCGCGGGCTGGCGGCGTCGCCGATCGGCCAGATCCTGATCGACGAGTCCGTGCTCGGATGGGGCGAGTTCGAGCTCGAGGTCATGCGCGACGGCGCGGACAACGTGGTCATCGTCTGCTCGATCGAGAACATCGACCCGATGGGCGTCCACACCGGCGACTCGGTGACGGTGGCGCCGCAGCAGACGCTGACCGACCGCCAGTACCAGAAGCTGCGCGACCAGGCGATCGCGGTCATCCGGGCCGTCGGCGTCGAGACCGGGGGCTCCAACGTCCAGTTTGCGGTCAACCCGGCGACCGACGAGATCGTCGTGATCGAGATGAACCCGCGGGTCTCGCGCTCGAGTGCCCTGGCCTCCAAGGCGACCGGCTTCCCGATCGCCAAGATCGCCGCCCGCCTCGCGGTCGGCTACCGCCTCGACGAGATCGACAACGACATCACCAAGCGCACGCCCGCCTCCTTCGAGCCCGCGATCGACTACGTCGTCGTCAAGTGGCCGCGCTTCGCGTTCGAGAAGTTCCCGGGCGTCGACGCCGGGCTCTCGACGCACATGAAGTCGGTCGGCGAGGTGATGGCCATTGGGCGGACGTTCGGCCAGGCGTTCACGAAGGCGATGCGCTCGCGCGAGCTCGACGAGCAGCCCGACCTCGGCGGCGCCCTGCTCACCCGCCTCGCCGACCCGTCCGCCGACCGCTACGACCTCCTGCTCGAGGCGTTCCGCCAGGGCCACGGGGTCGAGGCGCTGCACGAGATCACGTGCATCGACCCGTGGTACCTGCGGCAGCTGCGGACGCTCGCGCTCGACCCCGACGCGCCGTTCCGCGGCCTCGAGCGCACCTACCGCGCGGTCGACACCTGCGCCGCCGAGTTCGAGGCCGAGACCCCGTACTTCTACTCGGCGTGGGAGAGGCCGGGGACGGTCGGAGAGGTGGTCCGCGGCGACAGGCCGAGCGTGATCATCCTCGGCTCGGGGCCGAACCGGATCGGCCAGGGCATCGAGTTCGACTACTGCTGCGTGCACGCGGCGATGACCGTCCGCGAGTCCGGCCGCGACGCGGTGATGGTCAACTGCAACCCGGAGACGGTGTCGACCGATTACGACACCTCGGACCGTCTGTACTTCGAGCCGCTCACGCTCGACGACGTGCTCGGGATCGTCGAGGTCGAGCAGCCCGAGGGCGTGATCGTCCAGTTCGGCGGCCAGACGCCGCTGCGCCTCGCCGCCGAGCTCGAGCAGGCCGGCGTCCCGCTGCTCGGCACCAGCGTCGACGCGATCGACCTCGCCGAGGACCGCGGGCGCTTCGGTGAGCTGCTCGGGCAGATCGACTGCAAGGCGCCGCCGTTCGCCACCGCCTGCTCGGGCGAGGAGGCGCTGCAGGTCGCGCCCGACGTCGGCTTCCCGCTGCTGGTGCGCCCGAGCTACGTGCTCGGCGGCCGGGCGATGGAGATCGTCTACTCGCTCGAGGGCCTCGCCGATTACCTCGAGCGGGTCGGGGCTCCGGCGGGCAAGGAGATTTTCCTGGACCGCTTCCTCGAGAACGCGATCGAGGTCGACGTCGACGCCATCTGCGACGGCGAGGACGTCTGGATCGGCGGGATCATGCAGCACGTCGAGGAGGCCGGGATCCACTCCGGCGACTCGGCCTGCGTGCTGCCGCCGCACTCGCTCAACGCCGACATGCTGCGCGACATCCGGCGGCACACGCGCGACATCGCGCTCGCGCTCGGCGTCGTCGGCCTGCTCAACGTCCAGTACGGCATCGCGGGGGACACGGTCTACGTGATCGAGGCCAACCCGCGCGCGTCGCGCACGGTCCCGTTCGTCTCCAAGGCGACCGGCGTGCCGCTCGCCAAGGTCGCCTGCCGGGTGATGCTCGGCGAGCGCCTCGCCGACATGGAGCTGCCCGACGAGCCGGGCGGCGATCACGTCTCGGTCAAGGAGGCGGTGCTCCCGTTCGACCGCTTCACCGGCTCCGACGCGCTGCTCGGCCCCGAGATGCGCTCGACCGGCGAGGTGATGGGCATCGCCGCCGACTTCCCGGCCGCGTTCGCCAAGGCCCAGGCGGCGGCCGGCGCGCGGCTGCCGCAGTCGGGCACGGTCTTCCTCACCGTCACCGACTCCGACAAGTCCGCGGCGGTGGGCATCGCCGCCCAGCTGCACGACCTCGGGTTCTCGATCGCCGCCACGCGGGGCACGGCCCAGTGGATCGCACGGATGGGGATCCCGGTCGACCGGGTGAACAAGATCGCCGAGGGCTCGCCGCACGTCCTGGACCTGATCGAGAGCGGCGACGTCAACCTCGTCATCAACACCCCGACCGGCACCGCCGCGCGCTCGGACGGCTACGAGATCCGCGGCGCCGCCGTCGCCCGCGGGATCGCGTGCATCACGACCATCTCGGGCGGGATGGCCGCCGCCCGCGCAATCGCCGCCGCGCGGGTCGGCTCGCCGCCCGTGCACTCGCTGCAGGAGCTCCACCGAGCCCCGCGGGTTCACCCCAAAGACGCTTCCATCCCGGTGGGCGGCCGATCGGGTGGCCGCCGGGAGCCCGTCAGCCCGTGAGCCGGGTGCTGGCGCCCCTGGGCCGGCGGACCATCGAGCTTGTCGCGGCCGAGCGCTACGGCGCCTACGTCGTCCTCACCGCCGCCGACCCGGACGGACCGCATCCGGCGGCCGGGCAGTTCTACATGCTCGCCGCCGCCGAGCGGTGGGGCGGCGGCGCCGACGAGCGCCCCTTTCTGCCGCGCGCCTTCTCGGTGCTCCGGGCGCACGACGACGGCCGGCTGGACTTCCTGCTCGAGGACGTCGGCCCGGGCACCAACCGCCTGTGCGAGCTCGAGGCCGGCGACGGCCTGCACATCCTCGGCCCGCTCGGCAACGGCTTCGCGCCCGACGCGTCGCGACGCGCGCTGCTCGCCGGCGGCGGCGTCGGCATCGCGCCGCTCGCCATCCTCGCCGACGAGCTGGGCCTGGACGCCACCGTGCTGCTCGGCTTTCGCGACGCGGAGCACGCCGAGGGCGCGCAGCTGATCGACGGAGCCCACGTCGCGACGGACGACGGCTCGGTCGGCCACCACGGCCTCGTCACCGACCTCCTGCGCGCAGAGTTGGGGGCGGGCGCGACCGTGTACGCGTGTGGACCCCCGCCGATGCTCGAGGCGGTGCGGGCGCTGTGCGAAGCCGAGTCGGTGCCGGTCCAGCTCGCGCTCGAGTCGGGCATGGCCTGCGGCTACGGCGCCTGCTTCGGCTGCGTCGTCCCGACGCGTGACGGCTACGTCCGCCTGTGCGTCGACGGCCCGGTGCTCGACGGCGAGCAGCTCGAGACCTGCCTGATCCCGGGGACCGGCCACTGACGATGGCGACGACGTTCTGCGGCATCGAGCTCGCCCACCCGATCGTCAACGCGTCCGGCACGTTCGACGCGATCGCCGCCCGCCGCGCGTTCGGCGACGCGCTGCTCGAGTCGTTCCCCTTCGCCGCGTTCGTCTCGAAGACGGTCACCGTCGCGCCACGCGAGGGCAACCCGCCGCCGCGGCTGTTCGAGCTGCCCGGCGGGATGCTGAACTCGATCGGGCTCCCCAACAAGGGGGTCGACGGTTATCTCGCGGAGGACCTCCCGAAGCTCGCCGAGCTGCCGGTCCCGCTGATCGTCAACGTCATGGGCTTCACGCGCGACGAGGTCGCGCGGCTCGTCTCGGCGTTCGCCGAGCGCGACGAGGTCGCGGCGCTCGAGCTCAACGTCTCGTGCCCGAACGTCGAGACCGGAACGCTCGTCGGCGCCGACCCGGCGGAGACCGCCGCGCTGCTCGACGCGGTGCGTTCGCGCACTGACAAGCCGCTGATCGTGAAGCTGACGCCGAACACCGCGGCGCCCGCCGACGTCGCCGCCGCCGCCGAGGAGCATGGCGCCGACGCGGTCTCGCTGATCAACACGATCCGGGGGATGGCGCCGCACCCGCGCGGCGAGGGCGCGTGGCTGGGCGGAGGCACCGGCGGCGTGTCCGGCCCGGCGGTCCGCGCGGTCGCGCTCGCGCAGGTCGCGGACGTCCGCGCACGGGTCGCATTGCCGATCGTCGGGATGGGCGGCGTGCAGACCGGGCGTCATGCGCTTGACCTTCTGCGCGCCGGTGCGGATATCGTGGCCGTGGGCACTGAATCCTTCCGCGATCCGCTCGCCGGTACGAGGATCGCGGCCGAACTTGCGGCGCTGCGCGGGGAAATCCCCGCACAGAGCACGGTCTCGGTCGCGCCATAGCACATCCCGGATGAAAACTCCTGCAAAGAGGCTCAAAAGCGTCAAGCAGGCTCCAGGCGGCTCGACCTCAACTTGAGGTTCACCCGAATTGGGACCATTCCGGTTGATCGCCCCGTCTGGCTATGTAGACTCGCCGCCCATGCCGCCAGCCACCAAGTCGCCCACCAAGCCCGCGGTGGCGGCGCCCGAGCGCTCTCTCGTACAGCGCATGGACGCCCTCAATCGGGCGAATGAGATTCGGACCAAACGCGCGCAGCTCAAGCGCGATCTCAAGGGTGGCCGCTCGAGCATCCACGACATCCTGCTCGAGCCTCCGGCCTACGTCGAGACGGCGAAGGTCTTCGACATGCTGCTCGCCGTTCCGAAGTACGGGCGCGTGAAGGTCAACAAGGTGCTCGTCTCCTGCCGGATCTCACCGAGCAAGACCATCGGCGGCCTCTCGCAGCGCCAGCGCACGGAGCTCGTCTCCATGCTCCGGCGATAGTTGTCGAAGGTCTTCGTCATCACGGGCCCGTCCGGGGTCGGCAAGGGCACGCTGATCCGCACGCTGCTCGAGCGGATGCCCGAGCTCGAGCTCGCGGTCTCGGCGACCACGCGACGCCCGCGGCCGGGGGAGGGCGACGGCGTCGACTACCACTTCATCTCCGATCAGGAGTTCGACCACCGGGTCGAGGCCGGCGAGTTCGTCGAGCACGCGAGCTACTCGGGCCGGCGGTACGGGACGCTGCGCTCCGAGCTCGAGGCGCGCACCGGCGCGGGCCGGCCCGTGGTGCTCGAGATCGAGGTCCAGGGAGCGCGCCAGGTCGCGAGCGCGATGCCCGAGGCGGTGCGCATCTTCATCGCCCCGCCGTCGGAGGAGGCGCTGCGCGACCGGCTCGTGGGTCGCGGCACCGACGCGCCCGAGCAGGTCGAGGCGCGGCTGGCCACCGCGCGGCGCGAGCTGGCCGCGCTGAGGGAATTCCCCTACGTGGTCGTCAACGACCGCCTCGACGACGCCGTCGATGCGGTCGAGCGGATCGTGCGCACAGCTACACTCTCCGCATGATCTCTCCCCGCGTCGACCGCCTGCTCGAGCAGGTCGACTCCCCCTACGCCAGCGTGATCGTCGCCGCCAAGCGCGCGCGCCAGATCAACTCGTACTACCACAACCTCGGCGAGGGGACGTTCGAGGAGTTCACGCCGCCGATGATCGACACGGGGTCCAAGAACTACCTGACGATCGCGCTGGAGGAGACGGCGGCGGGCAAGATCAACTACCGCTACCGCACCCAGTTGTAGAAGGCCGGAGATGGGCCGCCTCCTGCTGGGCGTCACCGGGGGGATAGCGGGCTACAAGGCCGTCGAGCTCGCGCGCCTCGCGGTCAAGGCGGGGCACGCCGTCCGGGTCATCCAGACGGCCGCCGCCGAGCGCTTCGTCGGGCCGGCCACGTTCGCCGCCATCACGGGCGCGCCGGTGCTGCGCACGGAGTTCGAGCGCGACCCGGCGCGGGGCGCGTTCGGAGACCAGCGGCCGCCCGACCACGACCCGCTCTCGCACCTCGAGCTGGTCGCCAACGCCGACGTGTTCCTGATCGCGCCGGCGTCGGCCAACACGCTGGCCAAGCTCGCCCACGGGCACGCCGACAACCTGCTGACGTCGGCGGCGCTCGCCTGCCGGCGGCCGCTGATCGTCGCGCCCGCCATGAACGACGCGATGTACGAGCACCCGGCGACGCAGGCGAACCTGGCGACGCTGCGCGAGCGCGGCGTCGAGGTGCTCGACCCGGGGACGGGCGCGCTCGGCTCGCTCGGGGAGTGGGGCGTCGGCCGCCTGCCCGAGCCGCCCGAGCTGCTCGCCGCGTGCGAGGAGCGGATGCCCGGGACCGCACGCGCCGGCGGCGAGCTCGACGGGCTGCGCATACTCGTGACGGCCGGGGGCACGCGCGAACCGATCGACGCGGTGCGGTTCCTCGGCAACCGCTCCTCCGGGCGCATGGGCCTCGCGCTGGCGTCCGAGGCGGCGCGACGCGGCGCGCACGTGACCGTGGTCGCAGCGAACGTCGCGCTGCCGCGCGACCCGGCGGTCGAGTACGTCGACGTGACGACCGCGGCGGAGCTCGGCGCCGCCTGCGCGGAGCGGTTCGGCGCCGCCGACGTCCTGCTGATGGCCGCCGCCGTCGCCGACTTCCGCCCCGCCGCGTCGCGCGCCGGGAAGATCAAGAAGGACGCCACGGGGGACGTGCTGCGGCTCGACCTCGAGCGCACCGACGACGTCCTCTCCGGCCTTGCCGCGTCGCGGCGCGCCGACCAGACGCTGGTCGGGTTCGCCGCCGAGCACGGCGAGGGTGCGATCGCCTACGGCCGCGGCAAGCTCGAGCGCAAGGGCCTCGACGCCGTCGTGGTCAACGACGTCTCGCAGCCGGGAATCGGCTTCGACACGCCCGAGAACGCGGTCACGATCCTGACCCGCACCGACGAGGTCGCGGTCGCGCAGGCGGCGAAGGCCGAGGTCGCGCGCGTCATCCTCGACGCCGTCTTGAGGATCCGTTCACAAAGCAAGGTCAGGGTGGCCACCTAGTGGAGCCGATCGAGCCCCCCTCCGAAGCGCTGCGCGAGGGCGAGGTCGCCGCCGCCGCCGCCGTCGCTCGCCGCATCCAGGAGAACATCCGCCGCGCGGTCAAGGTCCGTGACCGGGCGCTCGACCACGTCCTCGTCGCGCTGCTCGCCGAGGGCCACATCCTCGTCGAGGACTACCCGGGGGTCGGCAAGACCGCGCTCGCGCGCGCCCTGTCGCGCTCGATCGACTGCCAGTTCGCGCGCGTGCAGTGCACCGCCGACCTGCTGCCGGCCGACGTGGTGGGCACCAACGTCTACAACCAGCGCGAGTCGCGCTTCGAGTTCCGGCCCGGGCCGATCTTCGCGAACATCGTCATCGTCGACGAGGTCAACCGCGCGTCGCCCAAGACGCAGTCGGGCTTGCTCGAGTGCATGCAGGAGCGTCACGTCACCGTCGACGTGCACTCGCACGAGCTCGCCCGGCCGTTCCTGGTGTTCGCGACCCAGAACCCGGTCGAGTACGAGGGGACCTATCCGCTGCCCGAGGCGCAGGTCGACCGCTTCATGGTGCGCCTCAGCCTCGGCTACCCCGACCCCGCGGACGAGTCGGCGATGCTCGCGCGCCACGAGGGCGGCGACCGCGTGCTCGAGCTCGGAGCGGTGACCGACGTCGCCGAGCTGCTGACCGCCCAGCAGGCCGCCCAGCGCGTCCACGCCTCGCAGGCGCTGCGCGACTACATCGTCGCGCTGCTGCGCCACACCCGCTCGGATCCGCGCGTCGAGCTCGGCGCGTCGCCGCGGTCCGGCCTGATGCTCCTGCGCGCCGCCAAGGCCTTCGCGCTGCTCGAAGGCCGCGACCACGCCCTGCCCGACGACGTCCAGGCGCTGGCGCATCCCGTGCTCGCCCACCGACTGATGCTGGTCCCCGAGGCGGCGGGCACCGAGCGGAACGAGATCGTCGCCGACGCGGTCGCGGCGGTCCCGGCGCTCTAGGGGGCTCTGGACCAATGCGCTCGGCGATCGGGTGCGTCGGTCTCGGAATCCTGCTGCTGCTCGTCGCGGGCACCTTCGACGCCGAGCCGCTCTACGTCACCGGGTCGGCGCTCATGCTGCTGGGCGGCGGGGCGCTGTTGTGGATCGGCGCCGGCTCGTGGGGCGCGACGATCGTCCGCCACGTCGGTGTGCGCAGCGTGGTCGAGGACGCCCCGCTCGAGGTTCGCATCGAGGCCCGGGCCGGGCGTCTGCCACTGCCGCCCGGCTACATCGACGAGCCGCTCCTGCCCGAGCCGGCGCCGCTGCACGCGGGCCACCGGATCTCGAAGGTTCGCGTCGAGGCGAGCTTCTCGCGGCGGGGGCGCCGCTGGCTGGCGCCGCCGGCGCTCGTGCTGCGCGACCCGCTCGGCCTCGCCCACCGCGTGATCGAGGGCTCGGGCCCCGACGAGCTCCTCGTGCTGCCGCGGACGTTCCCGGTCGTGACGACCGGCGGCGGCGGGGAGGGGATGCCGGCGCACGCCCGAGCCATGCTGACCGCCGCGGCGGAGACCGAGATCGACGGCCTGCGCCCGCACCGGGAAGGCGCGCCGGCGTCGCGCATCCACTGGCCGGCCTACGCCCGCGGCGCGGGGCTGATGGAGCGCAACCTGCGGTCGGAGTCCGATTCGCGACCGATCGTGGTGGTCGACCCGCGCGGCGCCGCGAGCCGCGACGACCTCGACGCCTCGATCCGCGCCGCCGGCTCGCTGGTCCTGCACTTCGCGCGCGGCGGCGGCTGCGCGCTGCTGCTGCCGGGCGATCGGCGGGCGGTCGTCATCGAGCACGACCGGCTGGCGTGGCCGGCGGCGCACGTGCGCCTCGCGCTGCTCGAGGACCACTCGGGGCCAGGGCTGACCGCGGCGCAGAACCGGCGCGGCCTTATCGTCTTCGTGTCGGCGCGCGTCGTCGACCGGCCGCCGCGGATGCTCGGCCGCACGCCGGGCGGGTGCCTGCTCGTCCTCCCGGGTCAGCTGCCCGGGCGCCGGTCGGTGCTCGAGGTCGCCGGCTGCCACGGCTACGTCGGCGCCCGCACCGGCGCGGCGGCCGCGGTCGCGGCGGTGGGAGGCCAGGCGTGAGCATCGCCGCGTTCCAGTCGCCGCTGGCGCCGCCGATCCCCACGCCGGGCCCGCTGCCGCCGCGCAGCGTGCTGGCGCCGATGCCGCTCGCGCGCGGCGCCGCGCTCGTCGCGCTCGCCGTCTTCGGCTCGCTGCACTGGATGCGGCTGCTCGAGCCGGCCGCCCCGTTCCGCGCCTGGGAGGCGGTCGGGCTGGCGCTGCCGGCGATGGTCACGCTGGTGTGGGCCGGCCGGCTCGAGCAGCGCTGGGCGCGCTGGGCGGTGGCCGGTGCGACCGCGGCGGTGGCGACGTTGCTGGCGTTGCTGGCCGCCGGCATGGCCGACGAGTACCTGCGGCCCGACCGCTGGGGCTCGCTGCTCGCGGGCGTCGGGCGCGGTCTGGAGACACTCCCGGGCGCACGGGTGCCGTTCCGCGGCGTCGACGAGTGGACGCGCGTGGTCATCGCCTCCGGCGGCACGCTGCTCGTCGTGCTCGCCGCCTGCCTGGCGTTCTGGCCGCGCTCGCGCGGGCGGACGGGGTTCCGGGGCGGCGCGCTGGTCGCGCTGGTGGCGCTCTACGTCGTCCCCACGGTCGCGCTGGTGTTCGATCGCGAGTTCCTGCGCGGGGCGCTGCTCGTGCTGCTGATGCTCGCCTTCCTGCGGCTCGAGCGCGTGCACCCGCGCGACGCGCGCAGCGCCGGGGTCGCCGGGCTGGGCGTCGCGGTGCTCGCCCTCGGCGTGGCCCCCGTGCTCGACGGGCCGTCGCCGTGGTGGGACTACGAGACGTGGGCGCTGTCGGCGGCGACGTCCAAGACCACGGCGTTCTCCTGGGATCACGACTACGGCCCGCTCGACTGGCCGCGCGACGGCCGCGAGCTGCTGCGCGTCCGCCCCCAGAAGGGGGTCGCCGCCTACTGGAAGGCAGAGAACCTCGACGTGTTCGACGGGCAGGCGTGGCGGCGGACTTACTTCTCCGACTCGCCCGAGAGGCAGACCCCCGGCGCGAGCGCGGACCCCGCCAGCGCGCGCAAGTGGTCGCAGAAGATCCGCGTGAGCGTCCGCAACCTGCGCTCCCGCGAGGTCATCACCGCCGGCGTGGCGACCGCCGTCGACGTGCCGCCCCGCGGGACGCTGACGGCGGCGCCCGGCGTGTTCGTCACCGCCGGTCGGCCGTTGCGCCGCGGCGACGTCTACACGGCGGAGGTCTACGCGCCGGACCCGTCGCCGCAGCAGATGCGGCTGGCCTCGGCGGACTACGAGGACTGGCACGACGAGTACCTGACGGTTGGGATCGGCGGCGGGCGCGGCGTGCCAGGGGGCCTGACCAAGGTCCGCTTCCAGGCGTTCCCCGACGTCGGCGACCCGGTGATCATGGAGGTCCGCGAGCCGAACTTCCCGGAGTCCGCGGCGAGGGAGCTCGAGGCGTCGCCGCTGGCGCGCACCTGGGAGCTCGCGCAGAGGCTCAAGGCGGACTCCGAGACGCCCTACCGCTACGTCCGCCAGGTCGAGAACTACCTGCGTCTCGGGTTCAGCTACACCGAGCGCCCCCCGCGCTCGGCCGAGACGCTGGACGGCTTCCTGTTCGACGCCAAGCAGGGCTTCTGCCAGCAGTACTCCGGCGCGATGGCGCTGCTGCTGCGGATGGGCGGTGTGCCCGCCCGCGTGTCGGCGGGCTTCACGTCGGGTTCGCTGGACCGCAAGACGAACGAGTACGTGGTCCGCGACCTCGACGCGCACTCGTGGGTCGAGGCGTGGTTCCCCGGCTACGGCTGGGTGACGTTCGACCCCACGCCGTCGGCGGCCCCGCCGCGCAACCAGTCCGACGACGTCGTCGGTGAGGCGGCGGCGGCCGCCGCCGCCCAGCATCCGGACCTCGGTGCGCCGCTCGGCGAGACCGGCGCCGTCGAGCCGCTCGCCGGCGGCAGCTCCGGCCCGCCGTGGAACGCCCTCGTGCTCGGCCTCGCGGCGCTCGCGCTCGCCGTGTCGCTGCACCGGCGGCGTCCGTCCGTCGACGGCGAGCCGTGGCGCGCGTCGGTCGCCGAGCTCGAGCGCGCGCTGCGCCGGGCGGGCTGGCACCCGCCGCCCGGCCTCACGCTCAACGCGCTCGAGAAGGCGTTCTCCTCCAACCCCGGCGCGGCGGGCTACGTCCGGGCGCTGCGCGAGCAGCGCTACCGCGGTGGCACCGAAGGCCCGACGGCCGGGCAGCGCCGCCGCCTGCGCTCCGAGCTCGCCCGCGGCATGGGGCTGGGCGGGCGGCTGCGCGCCTGGTGGGCGCTGCCGCCACGCGTCTGATCCTCCCTAGTATTGGGTCGCCAATGAGCGAGGTCTACGAGCTCTTCCAGCGCGGCACGGAACTGCTGCAGTCCGGCGACTACAACGCGGCGACCGTGCCGCTCGCCCAGGCGCGCGACCGCGATCCCGACAAGGCATCGATCCGCGAGGCGCTCGGCCGCGCGTACTTCCGCTCGGCGCAGTTCGAGGCCGCCGCCGCCGAGTTCGCGGCGGTCGTCGAGAGGGCGCCGACCGACGACTACGCGCTCTTCTGTCTCGGCCGCTCGCTGCAGGAGCTGGGTCGTCACTCCGAGGCGCGCCATCCGCTCGCGCTGGCCGCCTGCCTGCGCCCCGAGCGACGCGACTACCGCATCTACCGCGACCGCGCCCGCGCCGCCGGCTGACCGGCCCCAAGCCGCCTCGGTGAGGCGCTCCGGTGCTACCCTTGCGGCACAGCTTTCGCGGCTCCGGCCGTTGTTTTCGGAAGCGGGCGAGTGCCCGCTTTTTTCATGGGGAAGGAGGAACAGATGAGCACGATCCAGGCCGACATCGAGGCCCGCCTCGCGGAGGCGGAGCCCGACGTCGAGGTGCTGCTCGCCGAGGTCGTCGGCGGCCGGCTGGTGCGCCTGTTCATCGACCACCCCGACGGCGTCACGCTCGCCCTGTGCGAGCGCGTCACCGGCCACCTCGTCGCGCTGCGCGAGCGCTACGCACTCGAGGTGTCCTCGCCCGGTATCGAACGACCGCTGAGCAAGCCCGAGCACTTCCGCCGCTTCGTCGGCCGGCGCGCCCGCGTCCGCACCCGCGGCGCGATCGGCACGCAGGCCCCGCGCCGCAACTTCACCGGCGAGCTGCTCGACGCCTCCGAGGCCGAGGTGACCGTCGCCGCCGACACCGGCGTGGTGACGATCCCGTACGCCGACATCGACCGATCCAACCTGCTGGGAGACTGACCCTCATGAGCCAAGAGATCGTCGAAGCCGTCAAGGCGCTCGGAGCTGAGAAGGGGATCGCCGAGGAGAAGCTGATGGTCGCCCTCGAGGACGCGCTGCTGTCGGCGTACAAGAAGCAGCCGGGCTCGGCGAAGTACGCGAAGGTCGAGATCGATCGCGAGACCGCCGACTTCATCGTGTGGGAGCTCCAGGTCCCCGAGGAGCTCGAGGAGACGCTGATCTCCGAGGCGTGGCGCGAGATGGCCGCCGAGCAGGCCGAGATCGACCCCGAGACCGGCGAGCGTCGCGAACCCGAGGAGCCCGAGCTCGACCTCGAGAAGCTCGCGCAGTACCAGGACCAGATCCCGACGCGCGACGTCACCCCGCACGACTTCGGCCGGATCGCCGCGCAGACCGCCAAGCAGGTCATCCTGCAGCGCATCCGCGAGGCCGAGCGCGACATGACGCTCGAGGAGTACCAGGATCGCATCGGCGAGCTGATCACCGGCATCGTCCAGCAGTCCGACTCCCGGTACACGCTCGTGCAGCTGCGCGAGCGCGTCGAGGCGCTGCTGCCGAAGTCCGAGCAGGTCGACGGCGAGCGCTACGACCACTCGCAGCGGATCAAGGCCGTCATCAAGGAGGTCTCCTCTTCGACGCGCGGACCGAGCATCATCGTGTCGCGCCGCGACCCCGAGCTGATCAAGAAGCTGTTCGAGCTCGAGGTGCCGGAGATCGCCGACGGCCTGGTGGAGATCACCAACGTCGCGCGCGAGCCCGGCTACCGCTCGAAGATCGCGGTCGTCTCCTACGCCGACGGCGTCGATCCGGTGGGCGCGTGCGTCGGCCCGCGCGGCTCGCGCGTGCGCATGGTCGTCTCCGAGCTGCGCGGCGAGAAGATCGACATCATCCCCTACAACGAGGAGCCCGCCCGCTTCGTCGCCAAGGCACTCAGCCCGGCGCGCGTGCGCGAGGTCCTGGTCGACGACGAGAACAAGCGTGCGACCGTCGTCGTGCCCGACGACCAGCTCTCGCTGGCGATCGGCCGCGAAGGCCAGAACGCGCGGCTCGCCGCGCGGCTGACCGGCTGGCGCGTCGACATCCGGTCCGAGACGGAGTTCGCCAAGGAGGAGGCCGACACGGGCTACGGCGAGGGCGAGGAGGAGCTGGGCGGTCGCTGTGCGGCGATCATGTCGAACGGGCGCCGCTGCCCGAACGCCGCGCTGCCCAACTCGCGCTACTGCGGCCTGGACCCGCACCAGGCGCTCGCCAACCAGGACTCCGACGTCGTCGGAGCGGCCTGAGCCTGGCGCACCTCCCGATCCGCAGGTGCGCCGGCTGTGGCCGGCGTGCCCCGAGGGCGGTCCTTCACCGCTTCGCTAGATTGGAAGGGCGGCTCGTGCCCGATCCCGCCGCCGTGCTCCCCGGGCGGGGCGCGTGGGTGCACGAGACACAAGAATGCTTCACCGCCGCGGTTACCCGCCGCGGCTTCCAGCGGGCCCTCAAAGGCCCGGTTCAGATCCCTCAGGACACCGTAGACTTCACATACACATGGCCAAGAAGCGCGTCCACGAGCTAGCCAAGCTGTACGACCTGCCCTCCAAGGAGGTCCTGTCGCGGCTGACGGCTGCCGGGATCGAGGTCAAGGCCGCCGCCTCCGCCGTGGACGAGCACGTCGCAGAGGCCGCGATCAAGGGCAAGCCGCTGCCCGCCGCGACCAACGGCAAGGCCAAGGAGGTCGAGACCCCGGCGGAGCCGGCCAAGCCGATCCGCCCGAGCCGCCTGATGGCCCAGCAGCAGGCCGAGCAGGAGGCGCTGAAGCGCGCCGTCGCCAACGGCAACAAGGACAAGGCCACGGAGCCCGTGGCCGGCCGCGCGCGGCCGACCCGCTCCTCTCTGCAGGGCGAGCGCGCCCCGGGCACGACCGGCGGCATGCGCCGCGTCGTCATCGACTCGCAGGCCGCCCGGCGCGGCCCCGGCGGCCCGGGTGGCCCCGGCGGCCCCGGTGGCGGCCCGCCGCGTCGTCCGCCGCGCCGCGGGCGCCGCCGTCGCGGGACCTACGTCGAGCCCGAGGCCCAGGACAAGTCAACGCTCGAGGTCGGCACGATCCGGGTCAACTCCGGCTCGACCGTCAAGGACGTCGGCGAGTACCTCGGCGTCCCGGTCCCCGAGATCATCAAGAAGCTCATGCAGCTGGGGGAGATGGCCACCCTCACCCAGACGCTCTCCGACGACGCGATCCAGGTCATCGCAGCCGAGTTCGAGAAGGACATCGAGATCGTCCACGCGGCCGACGACGTCGACGCGGAGCCGACGTTCGACGACGCCGACGAGGACCTCGTCGACCGCCCGCCGGTCGTCACGATCATGGGCCACGTCGACCACGGCAAGACGTCGCTGCTCGACGCCATCCGCCAGGCCGACGTCGTCGCCGGCGAGGCCGGCGGCATCACCCAGCACATCGGCGCCTACCAGGTCCACCACGGCGACAAGACGATCACGTTCCTCGACACGCCGGGCCACGAGGCGTTCACCGCCATGCGCGCCCGCGGCGCCCAGGTCACCGACATCGTCGTGATCGTGGTCGCCGCCGACGACGGCGTGATGCCGCAGACCCGCGAGGCGATCGACCACGCGAAGGCGGCCGACGTCCCGATGCTGGTCGCGGTCAACAAGATCGACAAGGAGGGCGCGCAGCCCGAGCGCGTCCGCACCGAGCTCGTGGGCCTCGGCCTGCAGCCCGAGGAGTGGGGCGGCGACACGATGTTCGTCGACGTCTCCGCGAAGGCCAGGACGAACCTCGAGGAGCTGCTCGAGTCGATCGTCCTGCTCGCCGAGGTCGAGGAGCTCAAGGCCAATCCGAACACCGACGCCTCGGGCTACGTCGTCGAGTCCAAGCTCGATCCCGGCCGCGGCGCCGTCGTCACGATCCTCGTCAACCGCGGCACGCTGAAGGTCAGCGACGCGGTCGTCGCCGGCGCCCACTGGGGCCGCGTCCGCGCGATGAACGACTACAAGGGCGAGAAGGTCAAGCGCGCCCGCCCCGGCGAGCCCGTCGAGATCCTCGGCTTCGACACCGTCCCCGAGGCCGGCGAGTTCGTGCAGGTCGTCGAGAACGATCGCAAGGCGCGCCAGCTCGCGGGGGAGAAGGCCCACCGGATCAAGACCGAGTCGCTCGCGCGCCGCTCCGGCAAGAAGGTCTCGCTCGACTCGATCTTCGACCGCGCCCGCGGCGCCGCGCTCATCCCCGAGCTCAACCTCGTGCTCAAGGCGGACGTGTCCGGCTCGCTCGAGGCCTTCGAGGACGAGATCGCCAAGCTCCCGCAGGAGGAGGTGACCGTCAACATCATCCACACCGGTGTCGGCGGCATCAGCGAGTCCGACGTCATGCTCGCCTCGGCGTCCGACGCCGTCGTCCTCGGGTTCAACGTCCGCCCGGTCGGCGAGTCCCGCGCCGTGGCCGACCGCGAGGGCGTCGAGATCCGCACCTACGCGGTCATCTACCGCGCCATCGACGAGCTGCGCGACGCGATGGAGGGCCTGCTCGCGCCCGAGGAGGTCGAGGAGATGCTCGGCACCGTCGAGATCCGCGCGACGTTCCGCGCCTCGAAGGTCGGCGTCATCGCGGGCTCCTACGTCACCGACGGCAAGGTCACCCGCGGCGCGCGGGCCCGGCTGGTGCGCGACGGCACCGTCGTCTATGACGGCGAGATCGCCTCGCTGCGGCGCTTCAACGAGGACGTGCGCGAGGTCGCCTCCGGCTTCGAGTGCGGCATCGTGCTCAAGGACTTCATGGACGTCAAGGAGGGCGACGTGCTCGAGGCCTACCAGACCAAGCAGGTCGAGCGCACGCTGGCCTAGGGCCATTGTTCGTCGCGATCCTGCGCGTGCACCTGCACTTCCCCGACTCGGGTTCGCTGAAGGCGAAGCGGTCCGATCTCAACTCGATCAAGGCCCACCTGCGCCAGCGCCACGGCGCGTCGGTGGCCGAGGTCGCGCATCAGGACAGCTGGCAGCGCTCGACGCTCGCCGTCGCGGTGGTCGGCCGCTCGGCCACCACGGCCACCGAGCGCGCCGACGACGTCGGGCGCTACCTCGACGCGCGCCTGCCCCAGGGCGTGCGCGTGGAGCGGATCCTCACCTCCTGGAGCGACCTGGAGGCTCTAGGATGAGCGCGGACCGCATGCGCCGGGTGGACGAGGCGGTCCGTGAAGTGCTCTCCGACGTGATCGCCTCCGACATCAAGGACCCCAGAGTCGGCTTCGTCACCGTGACCGCCGTACAGACATCTTCCGACCTGCGCCACGCCCGCGTGTTCGTCTCCGTGCTCGGCGACGATCCGGTCCGCGAGCGTTCGCTCGCCGGCCTGCGCTCGGCGCATGGCTTCCTGCAGCGTCGCGTCGCGAGCGAGCTGCGCATCAAGCACACCCCGACGCTCGAGTTCGCCTACGACGACTCGCTCGACCGCAGCCTGCGCATCAACGAGCTGCTCGAGGAGGGACCGGGCACGTGAGCGTGGACGCGGACGGCGCCCGGGCCGGGATCCTCCACGCGCTGCGCAGCGACGAGCGCTTCCTGCTCGCCACGCACGAGAACCCCGACGGCGATGCCCTCGGCTCGCTCGTCGGCATGCACCGCGTGCTGCGCGCCCTCGGCAAGGACTCGCTGATGTTCATGGCCCCGCACGAGTTCCCGCTGCCGTACGAGTACCGCTTCATCGAGCTCGACGGGCTCGTCACCGAGCCGCCCGCCGACCTCGACGAGCGGACGATCGTGTTCCTGGACTGCGGCAACATCGACCGCAACCCCGCCGACGCGCTGAAGCGTCCGGGCGCCCGTATCCTCAACGTCGACCACCATCACGACAACACGCGCTTCGGCACGGTGAATCTCGTGCTGCCCGACGCGTCGTGCACGGCGGAGATCATCTGGGACCTGATGGGCGCGCTGGGGCTCAGCCCGTCGCTCGAGATGGCCGAGGCGCTGTACGTCGGCCTGGTCACCGACACCGGCAAGTTCATGTACGAGAACACCGGCCCCCGCGCGCACGTGATGGCGGCGGCGCTGATCGAGGCCGGCATCGACGTGCACACGATCTACCGGCGGCTGTTCGAGGGGGTTCCGGAGGCCAAGCTCGGCCTTCTGGCCCGCGGCCTCGCGAACGTGCACCGCTTCGAGGACGGCCTGCTCACGCTCACCCGGCTCTCGCGCGAGGACTACGAGGCGACCGGCGCCGAGGAGGCCTACTCCGAAGGGCTGATCGACCACCTGCGCGCGGTCGAGGGAACCGCGGTGGCGGGCCTCGTCCGCGACCGGCTGACGGTCGGTGCCGGCGCAGCGCGCAAGGTGTCGCTGCGCGCGGCCGACGATCGCGTCGACGTCTCGGCGATCGCGCGTGCGCAGGGTGGCGGCGGGCACCGCCGGGCCGCGGGCTTCTCGACCGAGATGGAGTGGGAGGAGCTCGTCGAGTTCCTCCGCGGGGCCGTGGCGACGGCGCTTGCGCCGGTCCATGGCTGACGGCTCCGACGGCGTCCTCCTCGTCGACAAGCCGCCCTCCAAGACGTCGCACGACGTGGTCGCGGCCGTGCGGCGGGAGCTCGGCCGGGGCGTCAAGGTCGGCCACGCCGGCACGCTGGACCCGTTCGCGACCGGGCTGCTGCTCGTCCTCGTCGGGCGCGCCACGCGCGTGCAGCGGTTCCTGATGGCGCTGCCGAAGACGTACGAGGTCGTGGCTCGGCTCGGCTGGCGCTCGACGACCGGCGATCCCGAGGGGACGGTCGAGCGGGGGACCGACCCGCCCGAGCCGCTCGCGCTGCCGACCGGCCGCATCCTCCAGCGCCCGCCCGCCTACTCCGCGGTCCAGGTCGGCGGGGTGCGCTCCTACGCGGCGGCGCGCCGCGGGGAGACCCTCGACCTGCCCGAGCGCGAGGTCGAGGTGGCGCGCTTCGACCTGGTCGGGCGCGGGGGCGATCGGGCATCGTTCGTCATCGAGTGCTCCGCCGGGACCTACGTGCGCTCGCTCGTCGCCGACCTGGGCGATGCCTACTGCCTCGAGCTGCGACGCACGCGGATCGGCGCGTTCGACGTCCGCGACGCCGACCCGTCGCGACTGATCGGAATCGACGACGCGCTCGCGCACCTGCCCGCCGTCCGGCTCGGCGCGGAGGCTGCCGGCCGGGCCGCGCACGGCGTGGCGATCGCCGGCGAGGCCCCCGGTGTCGCCAGGTTGCTCGACGACGACGGTCTGATCGCGCTGGCCGAGCCGCGGCCGGACGGAACGCTGAAGCCCGTCGTAGGGTTCCGCGGGTGAAGATCACAATGCTCGCCGACGCCGAGTCGCGCCCCCGCCACGTCGCCGTGGGGGAGTTCGACGGCGTCCACCTGGGCCACCGCGAGGTGATCCGCGGGGCCGACACCGTCCTGACCTTCGAGCCGCATCCGCGGGCCGTCGTCGCCCCCGACGCCGCCCCCAAGCTCCTGACGCCGCTCGAGGTCAAGGCCGATCTGATCGCCGGCCTCGGCGTCGAGGAGCTGGTGGTCGTCCCCTTCGACGCGCAGTTCGCCGCCCAGGAACCGCAGGACTTCGTCGACGCCGTCCTGGTGCGGAAGCTGGGGGCGACGAACGTCTCGGTCGGTGACAACTTCCGCTTCGGCGCCCAGGCGCGCGGCGACGCCGCGCTGCTGCGCGA
The DNA here is from genome assembly GCA_963828075.1 of uncultured Solirubrobacterales bacterium. Lineage (GTDB taxonomy): Bacteria > Actinomycetota > Thermoleophilia > Solirubrobacterales > Solirubrobacteraceae > JACCYI01. The sequence continues at coordinate 404,342 of CAWHDH010000017.1, forward strand.
GCAGCCGGCGTTCGCGACCCGCGTGGTCCCGCTCGTCGAGGTCGAGGGCGAGATCGTGTCCTCGACCCATATCCGCGGGCTCGTCGTCGCGGGCGACCTCGCGCAGGCCAACCGTTTCCTCGGCTCCCCGTACCAGCTGCGCGGCATCGTCGTGCACGGCGACAAGCGGGGGCGCGAGCTCGGCTACCCGACCGCCAACCTCATCCCCGACAACGCCCTCTGCTATCCGGGCCACGGTGTCTACGCGTGCCGCGCGGCGGTGCGCCGGGGCGACGACGGGACCGGGGAATGGGACTGGTGGCCGGCGGCGACCAACGTCGGTGTGCGGCCCACCTTCGTGACCGGCCGCGGCGTGCTCATCGAGGCGTACCTGATCGGGTTCGACGGCGACATCTACGGGCAGGAGCTCCGGCTCGCGTTCCTCGCCCGCCTGCGCGGCGAGCGCCGCTTCGACGCCGTCGACGGCCTCGTCGAGCAGATGCGCCGCGACGTCGACGACGCGGAGGGCGTCAGCAATCGCTCCTGAGGGTACCCTCGTTCGAATGAAGGTCCTGGTCGCCCACACGGACGTGGAGCTGCGCCGGCGGATTCGGAGCGATGTCGAGACTCAGGACCACCAGGTCCTCGAGGCCGCAACGGCTGCCGCGGCGCTGGAGTGCTGCCGCGCGGAACATCCTGACGTCGCTCTCGTCCAGGACGGCCTGAACGCGTCCGAGGGCCGCGATCTGCTCGACTCGATCAAGCGCGACATCGAGCTGTTCCGCACGTCGGTGGTCATCCTGGCTCCCGACTCCGAGGTCGAGCGGGTGCTCGACCTCATGCAGCGCGGCGCCCATGACGTCCTGCGGATCCCGGTGGTGCGGGCCGAGCTGCTCGCGAGGATCCGCTCGGCCGAGCGCACCAAGGTCCTCCAGGAGGAGCTGACCGCGCAGAGCGCGCGGCTCGAGAGCCTGATCTACGGCGACGAGCTGACCGGGCTGTTCAACCGCCGCTTCCTGCTCACGCAGCTGTCGGCGCTGGTGTCGGGGTCGCGCCGTCACGGGCGCCCGATGTCGGTGGTGATGATCGACATCGACCACTTCAAGAACGTCAACGACGAGCACGGGCACGCGGTGGGTGACGCCGTCCTCGCGGCGATCGCCACCACGCTGCGCGAGCGCCTGCGCGCGGAGGACTGGATCGGGCGCCTGGGCGGCGAGGAGTTCCTGGCCCTGCTGCCCGACGACGACGCCGAGGGCGCGGCCACCGTGGCCGAAGGGCTCCGGCACGCGGTCGAGCACATCGGCGTGCGCCACGGCGACCAGGTCCTGCGGCCGACGGTCAGCGTCGGCTGGGCGACCCTCGAGGGCGACGAGAGCCCCGACCAGGTGCTGCGGCGGGCCGACGACGCGCTCTACGCGGCCAAGCGCGCGGGTCGCAACACCACGCGCGGGGCTGCTACTCTGCGCCGTCGCGTATGAGCCTGACCGCAGAACAGAAGCAGGAGATCACCGCCAAGTACGGCAAGTCCCCGCAGGACACGGGGGCCACCGAGGTGCAGATCGCGATGCTCACCCAGCGCATCAACGAGCTGACCGGGCACCTGCGCGAGCACAAGCACGACCACCACTCCCGCCGCGGGCTGCTCATGCTCGTCGGCCGCCGGCGCCGGTTCCTCAACTACCTCCAGAAGAAGGACCTGGAGGGGTACCGCGCGCTGATTCGCGAGCTCGGCCTGCGCCGCTGATGGCGGTGCTCGGAGCGGGGGAACCCGCGCCCGAGTTCACCCTCATCCGGCACGATCGCACCGCCTTCACGCGCGAGGACCTGCTGGGGCGGACGAGCGTCCTGGTCTTCTACCCGTTCGCGTTCTCCGAGGTCTGCTCCGACCAGCTGAACGTCTACGAGGAGGTCCTCGACGAGTTCGCCGCCCGCGGCGCGACGCTCTACGCCGTCTCGTGCGACTCCATCCACGCGCAGCGGGCGTTCAAGGAGCACCTCGGGATCTCGATCGAGCAGCTCTCGGACTTCGAGCCCAAGGGCGCGACCTGCGCCGCCTTCGGCGCCCTGCACCCGGGCGGCTTCCCGCAGCGCGCGCTCGTGATCGTCGGCCCGGACGCGGTCGTGCGCTGGAGCTACGAGGCGCCGACCCCGGACGACCTGCCGGGCGCGAACCTGATCTTCGACGGGCTCGAGCAGGTCGGCGTCTGACCGAGCTCTCCTCCGCGCCGCTGCCGCCCGTCGGACCCACCGACCACGTGCGCGGGCCGGAGGGCGGGCGGCTGGTGATCGCGTATGCGGACTTCGAGTGCCCGTACTGCGCGGCGATCGACGCCCGGCTCGGCGAGCTCCGAGTCCGGCTGGTCTTCCGCCACTTCCCCGTCCGCTCCAAACACCCCCGCGCGTGGCCGGCGTCGGCGGCGGCGGAGGCCGCGGCGCTCCAGGGGGCCTTCTGGCCGATGCACGACGCCCTGTACGCCGACCAGGGCCGGCTCGAGGATCCCCACCTGTGGGCGCGGGCGGAGCGGCTCGGGCTCGACGTGTCGCGCTTCGACGCCGACCGCCGCTCCGACGCGGTCCTCGCCCGCATCAAGGCCGACTTCACCGGCGGCCTGCGCGCGGGCGTCGTCTCGACCCCGGCGCTGTTCGTCGACGGCCACCTGCTGCCCGGACGCCCGACCGACGACGCGCTGCGCCGGCTCGCCCGAGGAGGTTGACGGCGGTCCGAGTGGGTGGGAGTGTGGGACGTGCCGATTTCCGGTCTCAGCCGGGTCAGGTCTGCTGTGCTTCTCGCAATGGCGCTCCTGGCGGCGGTGGCGTTCGCGGCGTCCTCGCGCGCCAGCGGCTGCACGATCACGTGGGTGGGCGACGTCGACGGCAACTGGCACGGCTCGGACGGTCCGTCGGACACCAACTGGGATGACGACACGCTCCCGGGCGCCGGGGACCACGTCTGCCTGAACACCCTCGGCGCTCCCTACTCCGTCACGCTGGGCGCGAACGCGACGGTCGACCACTACACGATCCAGGCCGGCGCGACGCTGGCCGTCACCGGCGTCGTCTTCCGCGCGACGACGGACTCGACGAACGCGGGCACGATCCGGCTGATCGAGAACGGCTCCCAGTTGCTCACCGAGGACGGGGATGCGGCCGGTGCGGAGACGCTCGTCAATACCGGGACGATTGCGATCCCGGACGTCGGTGGGGCTGGTGGCCGGCATGTCGCCGGTGATCTGGACAATCGGGGCACGGTCTCGGTCGCTCATCCGGAGGCGACGTTCCAGCAGGCGGCCGAGGGCCGGAGTCCGACGTTGACGAACCGGGGGTCGCTGACGGTGGCGTCGGGTGGGGCGCAGCGGGTGCTCGACGCGGTGCTGGTGCAGGACACCGGCGGCACGATCGAGGGGTCGGGCACGGTGAACGTGGTCAACACGACCGCCCGGCTGCGGCTGGCGGGCGGCGCGATCGAGTCCGGCGCGGACGTCAACGTGGTTCGTGCGGTTCTGGAGGGGGTGGCGGGGTCGGCGGCGACCGGCAACGTCGATGTCGCCGGCGGCGAGTCGACGCTGTCGGGGCCGGTGACGGCCGGGGTGACGGTGGACATCGACTCGGTGCCGGGCAACCGAGCGATCCTCCGGGTTCCCGGCGGGGCGACGAACGCGGGGAGGATCAACCTCAACGGGCCGGACGCCTCTCTGTGGACCGAGAACGGGAACCCCGCCGACACCGAGACGCTGGTCAACACGGGGACGATCTCGATCCCGGACGTCGGCGGGGGCACGAGCCCGTATCTCGCCGGGGATCTGGTGAACGAGGGGACGATCTCGGTGGCGCGGCCGGACGCCACGTTCCAGTCGGGCGCCGAGAACCGGCGGCCGACGTTGACGAACCGAGGGACGCTCACGGTCGCGGCCGGTGGCGCGCAGCGGGTGCTCAACGCCGTGCTGGTGCAGGACACCGGCGGCACGATCAGCGGGTCGGGCACGGTGAACGTGGTCAACATAGACGGCCGGCTGCGGCTGGCGGGCGGCGCGATCGAGTCCGGCGCGGACGTCAACGTCGTTCATGCGGTTCTGGAGGGGGTGGCGGGATCCGGGGCGACCGGCAACGTCGACGTGGCCGGCGGCGATTCGACGCTGTCGGGGCCGGTGACGGCCGGGATGACGGTCGACATCGACTCGGTACCGGGCAACGCGGCGGGACTGATCGCCCCGGACGGAGCGACGAACGAGGGCACGATCACCCTCAACGGCCCCAGCGCCGTGCTCGCCGCAGCCGACGGCGACGCGGCCGACGCCGAGACCCTGACCAACGCGAGCACCGGCACGATCGCCTTTCCCGCCGGCGGGCCCGCCGGCATCCGCCAGATCGGGGGGAACGTGCTCAACGAGGGCACGATCTCGGCCGCGAACGGCGACGCCAGCTTCCAGGCGACGCGGGAGAGCCGCAACCCCACGCTCATCAACCGGGGGACGTTGACCGTCCCCGCCGCGCTCCGCGTCCTCGACAGCACCCTCGTGCAGGACGGCGGCGGCACCATCAGCGGGCCTGGCCCGATCGACGTCATCGGCGGGTCACCCGAGGCCGTGTTCGAGGTCCGCGGCGGGCAGATCGCCTCGAGCGGCGACGTCAACGTGGTGTCCAGCGCGGATCTGTCGTTCGTGTCGGCCGCGGGTGCGGAGGGCACCATCGACGTCGTCAGCGATTCGAGCCAGCACACGCTCAGCGGCGACGTCCCGGCCGGGATCTCCCTCACGATCGACACCTCGGCGACGCTCGCCGCCACCGCCCCCTTCACCAACCACGGGAGGATCGCGCTGCTCGGATCCTCCGCCGCGCTGCGCGGGACGACGGTCACCAACGCGGGGACCATCGAATCCGTCTCGGCGGACGGCGGGGGGCGCGTGGTGGGAGGGACGTTGACCAACGAGGGCACCGTGGACCTGGAGAGCAACGTCGCGTTCGACGGCGCCGTCACCAACGAGGAAACGTTCACCGTCGCCGCGGGCCGAACCGCGTCGTCCAACGCCGCGTTCACCCAGACCGCTGGCACCACCACCGTGGACGGGACGCTCGCGCCGGCGACCACCGACGTCGACGGCGGCGTGCTGCAGGGGAGCGGGACGGTGCAGGGCGACCTGCGCAACGCGGGCGAGGTCTCACCCGGGCCGGGCGTCGCGTCGCTGGCCGTCACCGGCGCCTACGCCCAGACCGCGGCGGGCCGGCTGTCGGTGCGGGTCGACGCGCCCGCCCGCGACGTGCTCGACGTCGGCGGGGCGGCCTCGCTCGACGGGCTCCTGGCGGTCTCCACCGGCGCTGCGCCAACCGAGGGACAGACCTTCCAGGTCCTCGACGCCGCCTCGCGGACCGGGACGTTCGCGTCCACGACCGGCACCTCGTCGGGCCCCTACGCGGTGCGCTACGACGCCGACGGCGTGACGCTCGTGACCACGTCGGGCGCCGATCTCCCGACGCTCTCGATCGACGACGCGTCGGTCGCCGAGGGTCAGGCCGGAACGTCCACGGCGACGTTCGCGGCCCGTCTCTCCGCCGCCGCGACCTCGACGGTGACCGTGGACTTCGCAACCGCGAACCGGACCGCGCGGGCGCCCGGCGACTACGCGCCGGCCTCCGGGACGGTCACGTTCGCGCCGGGCCAGGTCGAGCGGCCGGTGACCGTGACGGCGGCCGGCGACACGGCGCCGGAGCCTGACGAGACCTTCGCGGTCGCGCTCGACGATGCCGAGGGCGCGCGGTTCGCCGACGCCGAGGCGCTCGGCACGATCCTCAACGACGACCTGTCGGTGTCCGGCAGCTCTCCGGACGAGGGCGGCGACGGCGGCTCGGTCACGCTGACCGTCCACGGTGCCGGCCTGAGCGCCGGCGCGTCGGTCCGGCTCTCACGGTCGGGGCAGCCGGACATCGTCGCCGGCGCCGTCCGACCCGCACCCGACGGCCGCAGCCTCACCGCCGTGCTCAACCTCACCGCCGCCGTGCGCGGCGTCTGGGACGTCACGGTCTCGCTCCCCGACGGTCGCGGGTCGGCGACCCTGCCCGGCGCGTTCACGATCGTGGAGACCCGCGCGGCCGACGTGCGGGTCGCGATCGCGGGGCGAACCGCCTTCCGGGCGGGCCGGCCGTACGAGTTCTTCCTGACCTACAGCAACGTGGGCAACGTCGACGCCAAGGGCGCGGTGGTGGGTGTGGCGGGGATCCCCGCCGGCACCACGATCGAGATGAGCCCCGACCTTCTCCTCCCCACAGTGCCCGAGAACGTCAACGCGACGCCGCGGCGCTTCATCACGACGCCAGGTGGGATCTACGTGCCGCTCGTGGTCGACGTCCCGGCCGGCGGCACGCCGCAGCTCGTCCGCTTCAGGCTCAGCCCTCCGCCGGACTCATTCGAGTTGCTGGCGTTCGACTTGGAGGTCGTGGAGCAGCCGTCTCCGGTCGGCGCCGCGGGGCAGGCCGTCCCGGCCGCCGCGAACGCGCGCCGGAGACTGCCCGCGGAGGACGGGCCCGCCGTGAACGAGGCGTACAACGTTGCGCTCGGCCGTGACGGCTCGGACAACTGGTACACCCGCGTGGTCGGCGAGGGCGGCGAGGGCGGCGAGCCCGGCGGCAGCAACTGCGTCGACGCGGCCAAGAGCCGCGGCGACGCGATCTTCGAATCGTCGAGGCATCCCGACTCCGCGCTCAAGGGCTGGGAGATCGTGACGGTCGGCTCGACGACCACGCTGCACTACATGAACATGATCATCTCCCCCGACCGCTCCCGGGCATATGTGATCGACACCTACTGGCGAGGCGCGCTCATCCCGGTCACGGAGGTCGGAGGCGTGTACATCCCGGATCCGCTGTCGGCCCTGGCCAACCCCGACTACACGCTGCTGCTGGGCTTCATGATCAACAACGAGAACCCGCGGTACATCGGTGGGACCGACGCCACGTTCACCCCGTCCCCCGGGAGCGCCCAGGATCCGGGTGGCAACTTCTGCCTGCTCCCCGAGGTGCAGCCGGCCCCGATCCGCCGCGTCACGTCGGTCGACCCCAACGACAAGGTCGGTCCCGCGGGGGTGGGCGAAGCGCGGTTCATCTCCGGCGACCCTCAGCTCTCGTACGTCGTCAACTTCGAGAACCTCGAGACGGCCTCGGCCCCGGCGCAGGAGGTGCGCGTCACCGACCAGCTCGACGCCTCGAAGCTCGACCTCTCGACCTTCAGCCTCGGCCCGATCAGCTTCGGCGACGAGGTGCTGTCGCCGCCGGCGGGCCTCAAGGACTGGGTGACCGAGGTCGACCTGCGACCCGCCAACGATCTGATCGTGCGCGTGGAGGCGGGTCTCAACGAGACGACTGGCGTGGTCACGTGGAGGTTCACGTCGCTCGACCCGGCCACGGGCCTGCCGACGGACGACCCGCTGGCCGGATTCCTGCCGCCCAACGTCAATCCGCCAGACGGCCAGGGAAGTGTGCTCTTCAGCGTGAAGGCACGAGCCGGACTCCCGACCGGGACGGAGATCCGCAACCGCGCCTCGATCGTGTTCGATGAGAACGCGGCGATCGAGACGCCTGAATGGAGCACCACGATCGACGTCGACGCCCCGTCCAGCGAGGCCACGTCGGTCTCCACCGGCGGTCCGTCGTGCAGCGACCTGCAGGTACGGTGGAGCGCCTCGGACCTGGGCTCGGGGGTCAAGCGGGTCGACGTGCGCATCTCCGACGACGGCGGGCCGTACCAGCTCGCGCACAGCGCTGACGCGGGCGACGCCGCGACGATCCGCGGCGCGGCGGGGCACACGTACCGGATCCACACGGTGGCCCGAGACGCTGCGGGCAACAGCGAGGCAGCGCCCGGGGCTCCGGACGTGGTCCAGGCGGTCGCGGGCTGCCCCGCGGCGCCCGCGCCGGCGCCGGCGCAACCCATGCCCGGACCGGCGGTCGTGAGCGACCGGGTCGCGCCGACCGTCACCGCTCGGCTCACCCGTTCACGCTTCCGCATCGGGCGCACGCGCACGCCGGCGGTCGCGGCACAGCGGCGCAGGCGGGCGCCGATCGGGACGACCTTCCGGGTCACGCTGTCCGAGCCGGCGGCAATCCGTATCCGGATGAGCCGCGTCACGTCCGGCGTCCGGCGGGGCGCCAAGTGCGTCAAGCGCCCGCGCAAGCCGCCGAAGGGCCGGCGCCTGCGCCGCTGCACGCGCCTGGTCGTCGATGGCACGCTGACCCGTCGCACGGCGAAGCTGGGACGCAACGACGTGACGTTCAGCGGAAGGATCGGCCGCAAGGCCCTCGCGCGCGGCCGGCATCGAGCCGAGATCGTGGCCACCGACGCCGCGGGCAACCGGTCCAAGCCAAAGCGGCTCTCCTTCACGATCGTCAGGTGAGCTTGTCTCGTCACCTGTCCCGCAGCGCCGTCGGGTGTTCCTGATCGTGTGTGACTAGGGTTGGGCGCCGAGGACGCGATCCGTGATCTCTATGCCGCGATCGAACGCGGCGACGTCTCCGCGATCGGAGGACTCCTCACACCGGGGGTCTTCGTGCTGCCGGGTTCGGCCGCCGCGGCCACCGAGGGTCGCGAAGCGGTGGTGGCCGCCCTGAAGGGTCTGCACATCCGCTCGACCGAGATGCGCAGCGGCGCGAGCGACTCCGGCCGCAGCAGTTGGGTCTTCGACCAGATCGAGGTCGACGTTCCGGGCGACGACCTGCTCTCGGGGCCGGTGCCGGCGCGTCTCACGGCGCTCCTGGATGACGATCAGGGCTGGCGCGTCCGCGCAGCCCACTGGTCGATCCCACTGCCATCGAACGCGAAGCAGCAGGAGCTGCGGTCGGCCGGGAAGCTACAGGGCGGCGCTCGGCTGGAGGAGTTCGTTCCGCCAGAGGTAGGCTTGCTGGCCGACCGGCTGCGGCACGCTGTGAACGGGGACGCGCCGATCCCTGAGCTCTACTCGGTGCGCGACGAGGCGATAACGATCGGAAGCGTCACCGACGAGATCTTCCCGGGCCCCGCAGGCAAGGCGGCGTGGGAGAAGTTCATGGATCTCGATCCCCGATTCGAGGTGCGCGGCGGGATGCGCGGAGGCATCACACCCGATGGCTCCGCCGCCTGGCTGGCAGCGCACATCGACATCATCTTCTCGCTCGTCGCGCCGTACCGGTTCTTCTACGTCTGGGTGCCGGAGAACGGCGACTGGAAGATCGTCGTCTCGCACGACTCTGTGAGCAACTGGCCGCGACTGGGTTGACCGGCGCCGCGCGCTCCGCGTGGGGGGCGGCAGCTCGCAGCGTGCACGGCGCGATGCACGTCCCTCGCGCTCCATCCCGACGTCCACCCACCTCACTGCGCGGGGTTGACGTTTCACCCGTTTCTCCTAAGTGGACGCGGACGCGCGGACGAGCCCCGCCTCACCGCAGCCCTGCACGAATGCGTCGAGGCCAAACGCGTCGATCGGTCCAAGCGCGCCGGTGCCGGTCACGCCCGCCGACGCCGCCCGGCGCGCCGCCCACGCCAGGAAGCCGGCCGTGAAGGCGTAGCCGTCGGGGCCTTCGAGACGCACCTCGGCGAGCGCGTTGTCGCCGGCGTCGTACGCCACGGCGACGACGTAGCTGCGCCCGCCTGGCGTGGTTCCCGCCTCGGTCGCGGGGAGCAGCCCGGCCGCCCGCCCACCTGCGAAGCGCAGCGCGCCGCCGACGCCGGGCACGCGGGTGGCCAGCGACCCGGCCAGCGTGCCCGCCTGGACCGCCCGGGCGACGATGGCGGCGCTCGTCGGAGGCGCGAGATAGACGTTGACCTCGCGCAGCCGCGGGTAGGCGCGCGGCAGCGTGAAGTGCTCGGCGCCGCCGACCGAGACCGCCGCGCGTTCCGCTTCGCCGACGCGGAACGAGCGCACGCGCGCGGCGGCGCGGGCAGCCACGATGCCTCCGTTCCGATAGACGAAGCTCTCCTGGAGCGCAGAGCCGACCAGCGACTCGCGCGTCCCCGCGCTCATGGCGCCGCCGCCGCCCGTCGCGAAGTAGCCGATGTCCACCCGCACCGCCGCGTTCCCGGCGTCCTCGAGCGCCAGCGCCCCGGCCAGCGCGCCCGGGACGAAGTCGTGGCCCATCGCCGTCAGCAGGGTCGCGCCCGCCCGGCGCGCCGGCGCGCCGAGCTCCTCGAAGACGCGCCGGATGAACGGCGGCTCGCCGGTGCAGTCGAGGTAGATGCCGCCGGCCGCGATCGCCGCCCGCACCGCCGGCAGCCCCCACTTGGAGAACGGCCCGACCGTCGAGACCAGCACGTCGCGCTCGCCGACCATCGCGAAGACGGAGTTCTGGCGCAGCACGTCGGCGTGCACGCTCTCGAGCCCGCCGAGCCGCTCCGCCAGCGCCTCGAGCCGCTCAGGCGAGCGCCCCGCCAGCACGGGCCGGACCCCGTCGGCCACCAGGCGCTCGGCCACGAGCCGCCCGGTGTATCCGGTCGCGCCGAAGAGGACGATGCGGGAGTCGGCCATCGGCGGGCGACCCTACCCGGGCCGCGTCCCGCCGACGCGGCTGGCGCGCGCCACTCGGGTGATCCAGCGCTGCGGCGCAATGAACTGAATCATTGAATGGAAATCCGGTGAGGGGCTGATCCTTTGCGGCGGGCGAGGCGGCGCGGGATCAGGGAGAGACGACGGCAGCCGGTCGGCCAGGGACGCCAGTCGCGACGGACGGAGGGGTCAACCACCCCCGTGACCGCTGAGCCGCCGCACGGGGGTGGTTCACCCTCTATGTCGGGGTGAACCACCCCCTTGCAACCGGCGTCCGACGACGGGGGTGGTTGACCTCAACTGACCCGCGTCGGTCCCGCTCGTCGAGGTGCCAGGCCGCAGAATCGATGCTGGCGCCCCCGGCGACGCGCCGTGCGACGTGGTGCTCAACGAGGTTGTCTCGCGGTGGAGTGCCGCCCTCGGAGCCAGGTTTCTGGCGTTCGCGGGCAGCTGCGGGAGCGCCCGCGGCGCTAGACCTCTGCGCCAACCGGGGTGGTCGCACCCGCCCGTCGATCGTGCGCAGACGCCCAGTAGGCGACCAGCCCGAAGAGCACCCCGCCGAGGAGGAAGAACGGATCCACGAGCCGGGTGAGGGTGGTGGCATCGTCAGCGGGCGCTACGAGGGCCTGGATCGTGCCCAGCCCGCGCAGACCGAGCACCACGCACGCCGCCCACGCCATCCTGTGCACCACGCGTGTCGCGGTCGCGGAGCGGCGCTCGGTGCCGAGCCGCCAGGCGACCCATGCGGCCAGCAGGCACAGCGGGATCGCGACGATGTTGATCGCCAGCAGCACGCCGGTGACGCGGCGGCCGCCGAGCCCGACGGTCGAGCCCAGCGCCCACGCGACATGGATCGCCGCAAAGCTCAATGCCCATACGATTGCGGTGATCGCGACCGCTCGCAGGCGGGTGTCGGGGCGGGACGGCATCACTGTCGGGCCACCAGGCTATTCATCGCGCCCCTCGCCCGGCCGTTTCGTCGGCCCGTTCGACTGACCTTCTGGGTGGCCAGGCGCGCAAGCCCTCAGCGCTAGACTCCGCGCCAACGATTACCGAAGCAGTCGAAGCAGAAGTGGCCTCGCCAGACGAAGCGGCAGGCCAGAAAGGAACATATGGCAGAAGTGACCCGGGTCTCTGTCGAGATCGGCGGCAAGGAGATCTCCTTCGAGACCGGACGGATGGCCAAGCAGGCCTCCGGCGCCGTGGTCGTCCAGGCGGGCGACACGATGGTCCTGTCCACCGCCACCGCGGGCAACCTCCGCGACGTGGACTTCCTCCCGCTCACCGTGGACATCGAGGAGCGGATGTACGCCGCGGGCAAGATCCCCGGCTCGTTCTTCAAGCGCGAGGGCCGTGCCGGCGAGAAGGGCACGCTGACCGCGCGCATGATCGACCGCCCGCTGCGCCCGCTGTTCCCCAAGGGCTGGCGGCGCGAGACGCAGCTGGTCGGCATCCCGCTGTCGATCGATCACGTCAACCCGTACGACGTGCTCGCGATGAACGGCGCGTCGGCGGCGCTGATGATCTCCGACATCCCGTTCCCGATGCCGGTCGGTGCCGTGCGCATCGGCAAGATCGAGGGGAACTTCGTCGTCAACCCGGACGAGGAAGCGCTGCTGACCGCCGACCTCGACCTGGTCGTCTCGGGCTCCGAGGAGGCCATCCTCATGGTCGAGGCGGGGGCGAACGAGATCCCCGAGGCCGAGATCCTCGACGCGCTCGACATCGCCCACGGCGAGATCAAGAAGCTGTGCGCGATGCAGCGCGAGCTCGCCGAGAAGGTCGGCAAGCCCAAGCAGGAGATCGAGGTCCCGACGATCCCGCAGGACCTCGTCGACCAGATCCGCGAGTCCCACGGCCAGGCGCTCGACCAGGCGACCTCCGTGCAGGACAAGCTCGCCCGCCAGGACGCCACGAAGGGCGTCGAGGCCGAGGTGCTCGAGCGCTACTCGGGCGACCCGAGCGCCGAGATGTACGCGCTCGCGCGCCAGAACGCGCAGCTGGCGTTCGACAAGCTCGAGAAGGAGATCATCCGCCAGCGCATCGCCGTGCAGAAGGTCCGCCCGGACGGCCGCTCGGCGAACGAGATCCGCGACATCACGATCGAGGTCGGCCTGCTGCCGCGCGCCCACGGCTCCGCGCTGTTCACGCGCGGTCAGACGCAGGCGCTGTCGGTCGCCGCACTCGGCACGAGCCGTGAGGAGATGCGGCTCGACACGCTCGGCCTGGAGACGAGCAAGCGCTACTTCCACCACTACAACTTCCCGCCGTTCAGCGTCGGGGAGGCGGGCTTCATGCGCGGCCCGAAGCGCCGCGACATCGGCCACGGCGCCCTCGCCGAGCGCGCCCTGGTCCCGATGGTGCCGCCGGTGGAGGAGTTCCCCTACACGATGCGCGTGGTGTCCGACATCCTCGAGTCCAACGGCTCGAGCTCGATGGCGTCGGTCTGCGGCTCCTCGCTCTCGCTCATGCAGGCCGGTGTGCCGCTCAAGCGGCCCGTCGCCGGCATCGCCATGGGCTTGATCAAGGAGGGCGACGACTACATCGTGCTGTCCGACATCGCCGGGGTTGAGGACCACCTGGGCGACATGGACTTCAAGGTCGCCGGCACCGAGCGCGGGATCACCGCGCTGCAGATGGACATCAAGATCACCGGCGTCACCTTCGACATCCTGCGCGACGCGCTCACGCAGGCCAAGGAGGGGCGGACGCACATCCTCGGCAAGATGGCCGAGGTCATCGCCGCGCCGTCGCCGGAGCTGTCGCAGTTCGCGCCGCGCATCTCGTCCATCCAGATCGACACGGACAAGATCGGCCTGGTCATCGGCAAGGGCGGCGAGACGATCCGCTCGCTGCAGGACGAGTTCGAGTCCCAGATCGACGTCCAGGACGACGGGACGATCCTCGTCTACGCCCAGTCGGGCATCCAGGGCGACGCGCTGGTCGACCGCATCCGGTCGATGACCAAGGAGGTCGAGGTCGGCGACGAATTCACCGGCAAGGTCGTCAAGACGACGACCTTCGGCGCCTTCGTCGAGCTCGCCAAGGGCACCGACGGGCTGCTGCACATCTCCAACGTCAAGCCCGGCGAGCGCGTCGACACGGTCGAGGACGTCCTCAACAAGGGCGACGAGATCGCCGTCCGCGTGGTCGAGGTCGACCGCGAGCGCGGCCGCATCGGCCTGCGCCTCGCCGAGGACCCCGACGTGGCCGGCAAGTCGGCCGCCGAGCTCGCCACCGTGGGCGGCGGCGGCGGCGGCGGTGGCGGCGGGCGTGGCGACCGGGGCCCGCGCCGCAACGGCGGCGGCGGCGGCGGCCGCGGCGGCGACCGTGGCGACCGCGGGCCGCGCCGGCCGCGCGGCGACCGCGACCCGGATCGCGGGTAGTTGGCCGACCACCAGCTCACCGAGCTCGGCTCGGGGCTGCGGATCGTCACGGAGCGAATGCCCTCCGTGCGGTCCGCAGCCCTCGGCTTCTTCGTCGGGGCCGGCTCGCGCGGTGAGACGGATTCCGAGGCGGGGCTCTCGCACTTCCTCGAGCACATGCTGTTCCGCGGCACCGAGCGCTTCGGCTCCGCGGAGATCGACGAGCTGTTCGACGGGATGGGCGCCGAGCTCAACGCCGGCACCGACAAGGAGACCACCACGGTCTACGCGCGCATGCTCGACCAGCACCTCCCGCGCGCGTTCGACGTGATGGCCGACATGGTGTGGCGGCCGGTGTTCCGCGATGTCGACCCCGAGCGCGCCGTGGTGCTCGAGGAGATCGCGATGTACGAGGACGAGCCGCAGGAGTCCGTCTTCGACGCGCTCGGAGAGGCCGTCTTCGGCGCCCACCCGCTCGGCCGCGCGATCATCGGCCACGCGCCGGTGATCGCGGGAACGCCGGTCGAGGAGATCGCCGCCTTCCACGCGCGGCGCTACGTGCCGAGCGCGGTGGTCGTGGCGGCAGCCGGCTCGGTCGATCACGACGCCGTCGTCGAGCTGGCCGAGCGCACGCTCGGCGAGCTGCGCGCCGGCGCCGCCGCGCCGGCGGTCGAGGTGGCGCCGACCGACCCGCCGCCGACCCTGCGCTTCCAGCGCAAGGACACCGAGCAGTGCCACGTCTGCATCGGCGGGCCCGGATTGCCGCGGGCCGACGACCGCCGCTACGCCGCCCGGGTCCTCGACGCGATCTTCGGCGGGCTGTCGTCGTCGCGGCTGTTCCAGGCGGTGCGCGAGGACCGCGGCCTCGCCTACGCCGTCTACTCGTTCACCGGCCAGTACGCCGACACGGGCCAGGTCGGCCTCTACGTCGGCACGCGCCCGGAGAACCTCGACGAGGCGATGGAGGTCGTCGCGGTCGAGCTCGAGCGGTTGCGCGAGGAGCCTGCGACGCCCGAGGAGCTCGCGCGCACCAAGGAGAACGTCAAGGCGCGCGTCGTGCTCGGCCTCGAGTCCTCCGGCGCGCGGATGAACCGCCTCGGCGGCTCGGTCCTGTTCGGCCTCCCACTGCTCGAGACCGACGAGCTGATGGCCCGCGTCGACGCGGTCACGCTGGACGATCTGCGCGAACTGGCCGCGGAGCTGTGGCCCGCCGAGCGCCTGAGCGCCGCCGGCATCGGGCCGGACGAGCAGGCCTTCCGCGCCGCCGTCGCGCGCGCCTGCCCCTCGGCGGCATGAACGTCGCCGTCGCCGGCGCGGCGGGCAAGGTCGGCCGCGCGGTCTGCGCGGCCGTCGAGGCCGCGGACGACCTCGTGCTCAGCGGGCGCGCCGACCCGACGCTCGGCGTCGGGCTCGAGGAGGTGCTCGCCGACGCCGACGTCGTCGTCGACTTCACCCGCCCCGATCAGGCGCTCGCCAACGCGCAGGCCTGCCTGGAAGCTGGGGTCCACGTGGTGATCGGGACGACGGGCTTCGACGTCGACGCGCTCCGCGACGTCGCCGAGCGCGCCTCGGCCAACGCCTTCGTCGCGCCCAACTTCGCGATCGGCGCCGTGCTGATGATGCGCTTCGCCGCCGAGGCGTCGCGCCACATGGCACACGCCGAGATCATCGAGGCGCACAACCCGGCCAAGCTCGATGCCCCCTCGGGCACCGCCGCGCGCACGGCCGCGCTGATGGAGGGCGACGTCCCGATCCACTCCGTCCGCCTGACCGGCGTGGTCGCCGACCAGCAGGTGATCCTCGGCGACGTCGGGCAGACGCTGACGATCGAGCACCGTACCACCGACCGGGCGGCCTTCACCCCGGGCGTCCTGCTCGCCGTCCGGCGCGTCGCGACGCTGCCCGACCGCCTGACGGTCGGGCTCGAGCACCTGCTGGACGCTTGACCGCGCCGCCCCCGCTCGTCGCCGTCACCGACCATGCGGTCGAGCGCTACCGCCAGCGCGTGCGCGGTGCGCTGGACCCCCGCCCGGAGATCGCCGGCCGCGTGAGCGCGGCGTGGGCCGCCGGCGAGGTCTCGACCGAGCCGCCGACGGGCGCGGCGGCGCAGCGCGGGTCGGTCTACGTCCGCGATGGTCGGATCGTGTACGTCTGCCTGCACGACCGGCCGCGCGGCGAGCTCGTCGTCATCACGCTGTGGGAGGAGGGCGAGGCGCCCGAGGTGCCCCGCCTCTTTACGGATGCGATCCGCGACCGGCGGCGCGCCCGGTGACGTCGCCCAGAGGACGAGCGCCAGCGAAGTCCGGCCGGGCGGTAACGTCGCCCAGAGGACGAGCGCCAGCGAAGTCCGGCCGGGCGGTAACGTCGCCCAGAGGACGAGCGCCAGCGAAGTCCGGCCGGGCGGTAACGTCGCCCAGAGGACGAGCGCCAGCGAAGTCCGGCCGGGCGGTAACGTCGCCCAGAGGACGAGCGCCAGCGAAGTCCGGCCGGGCGAAACACCTATCCTCTGTTGGCAAGCCGACGAAGGGATCGCGATGGGGTTCATGGACAAGGCGAAGAAGCTCGCCGAGCAGGCCCAGGCGAAGGCCGACGAGGTGCAGAAGCAGTTCAACGAGCGCCAGGGCGGGAGCTCCGGCGCGCCGTCCGGGCCCGTCGTCGAGTACGACCAGCACGGCCGCCCGATCGGCGAGTCCGCCGCGCCGCCGCCCCCGCCCGCGCCGGCGTCGCCGACCGCGCCGACGACCCCGATGCCGGCCGCGAGCGCGCCGCCGCCGCCCGCGCCGGTCTCCCCGCCTGGGCCGACCCCCGCGCCCGCCGCGAGCGCCCCGCCGCCAGGCTTCGAATCCGCGACGGAGCCCGGGTTCGAACCCGAGCCCGAGGCCACGGCCGAGTCCGCCGGCCCGCCCGCCCCGCCGCCCAGCGGCGGGCTCCAGACCCCGGACCGCGAGGACACGGCGCCGCCCAAGATGTCGAGCGGGGACCCGCTCGCAGGCTGACATTCATGGCCCGCTCCGGCGGGCCCACCTGCCAGACTACGCCCCATGCGCCCCTACGAAGGCCTGCTCACGGCCATGGTCACGCCGTTCCACGACGACGGCCGCGTCAACGAGGAAGCGGCCGTGGCGCTCGGGCGCCATCTCCTCGCCAATGGCTCCGACGGCCTGGTGGTCTGCGGGACGACCGGCGAGGCCTCGACGCTCACCGACGCCGAGCACATCGGCATGATCGAGCTGATCGCGCGCGAGTTCGGCGACGAGGGCGCGATCGTCGCGGGCACGGGATCCAACGACACCCGCCATGCCATCGAGCTCACCGAGAAGGCGATCGAGGCGGGCGCCCAGGCGGTCCTGTCGGTCACCGGCTACTACAACAAGCCCAACCTCCGCGGCGTCAAGCGCCACTACGAGGAGGTCGCCCGCGCCGCCGGCGACACGCCGGTGATCCTCTACAACATCCCGGGCCGCACGGCGATCAACCTGCCGCCCGACTTCCTCGCCGAGCTCGCGCAGATCGACGGGATCGAGGCGGTCAAGCAGGCCAACGACGCCGACCTCGGGCCGATCGACGGGCTCGCCGTCCTGGCCGGCAACGACGGCGTCCTCGCCCGCGTGCTCGACTTCGGCGGCGCCGGCGGGATCTGCGTCGCCTCGCACGTCGTCGGCCCGCACATGAAGCGGATGTTCGACGAGCCCGATCAGCGCGCCGAGATCGACGCGTCGCTCCAGGACCTGTTCGCCACGCTCTTCATCACCGCGAGCCCGGCGCCCGTCAAGGCGGCGCTCAACATGCTCGGGCATGACGTCGGCGGCCTGCGGCTGCCCTTGGTGGAGTGCGACGAGGCGGAGGCCGCCGCCGTCCGCGAGTCGCTCGCCGCGATCGGGTTGCTGGAGGGGGCGCCCGCCCGGTGAGCTCCACGCTGCGCGTCCTCCCCCTGGGGGGCCTCGGCGAGATCGGCAAGAACATGACGGTCTTCGAGTACGAGGACCGGATCGTCGTCGTCGACTGCGGCCTGCGCTTCCCGACGGCCGAGCAGATGGGCATCGACCTCGTCCTGCCCGACTTCCACTACCTCCGCGAGCGCGCCGACGACATCGAGGCGATCGTGATCACGCACGGCCACGAGGACCACATCGGCGCCCTGCCGTGGGTCCTGCGCGAGCTGGGGGAGGACAAGATCCCGGTCGTCTACGGCGGCCAGCTGACCATGGCAATGGCGCGCTCCAAGCTCGACGAGCACAAGCTGCGCGAGACGCCGCTCGAGGTGCTGCCGGCCGGCGAGGTGGCCGAGGCGGGGCCGTTCGACATCGAGCTGGTCCACATGACGCACTCGATCCCGGACATGCGGGCGGTCGCGCTGACCACCGACCTCGGGACGATCCTCGTCACGGGCGACTACAAGTTCGACCAGACGCCGGTCGACGGCAAGCCCGCCGATGTCGCGCGCCTCGCCGAGCTCGGGCGCGAGGGTGTGCTGCTGCTGTGCGGCGACTCGACGAACGCCGACCGCCAGGGCTGGAGCCCCTCGGAGTCCGTCGCAGGGCCGCAACTCGAGGCCGTCTTCTCACGCGCCCCCGGCCGGATCGTGGTGACCAGCTTCGCCTCGAACATCCACCGCGTCCAGCAGGTCGTCGACGCCGCCGAGGCGCTCGGACGCAAGGTCGCGCTGGTCGGGCGCTCGATGCGCAAGAACGTCAACATCGGCCGCCAGCTCGGGCACATCACGATCCCCGAGGGCATCCTCGTCCAGGCTCGCGAGATCGATCAGTTCCCCGACGAGTCGCTCGTCGTCATCTCGACCGGCTCCCAGGGCGAGCCGCTGTCGGCGCTGCGGCGCATGGCGTATCGCGACCACCCGCAGGTCGAGCTCAAGCCTGGCGACACGGTCGTCTTCAGCGCGACGCCGATCCCCGGCAACGAGCGCGCCGTCAACGAGACGATCGACCGGCTGTACCACATCGGCTGCGACGTCGTGACGACCCGCGACGCGCAGATCCACGCCTCCGGGCACGGCTACGAGGAGGAGATGAAGCTGATGCTCAACCTCATCCAGCCGCGCTACGTGATGCCGTTCCACGGCGACTACAAGCGGATCCTGCTGCACTCCGCGCTGGCCGAGGCGGTCGGCGTGGCACCCGAGGCGATCTTCAAGGGCGAGAACGGCCGACCGCTCGAGATCGACGCCGCCGGCGCCGCGTTCGGCGACCGCGAGCGCGCGGGGATGATCTTCGTCGACGGCGTCGACATCGGCGACGTGGCCGACGTCGCGCTGCGCGACCGCCGGATGCTCTCCGGCGACGGCATCTTCATCGTCGTCGCGACGATCTCCGAGCAGGACGGAAGCTCCGTCGTCCCGCCCGAGGTGCTCGCGCGCGGCGTGCCGTTCCTCGACGACGACGGCGCGGTGATCGACGAACTGCGCTCGGCGGTCGAGGCCTCGCTCGAGCGCGCCGCCGAGCAGAAGATCACCGAGACCGACGTCCTGCAGTCACTCCTGCACGACGACCTCGCGGCCTTCATCTACGACCGGCTCAGACGCCGGCCGATGGTCCTGCCGGTCGTCGTCGAGGTCTGACCGGCCGAAGCCACTCACCATGAGCAGGAGCGCACCGACGACCAGCGCGAGCACACCCGTGCCCGCGGCGAGGAACGCGACCGGCGGCGACGCCAGCGCGACGATCACCCCGCCGAGCAGGTAGCCGACCCCGGTCGCAGCCGAGGCGATCGACTCGAGCAGGCCGGTGATGCGCGCCTGCAGGTCGCGCGGCGTCGCCTCCTGCAGCGCGGTCATCACCGAGACCCACTGGATCCCGTTGCCCACGCCGCCGAGCACCGAGAACGCGCACGCGACCGCGAGCGAGGAAGTGGAGGCCATCCCGAGGTACGCGAAGCCGATCGCGGCCGACGAGAGCAGCACGAGCGCCGACGGGGAGTGGCGCTTCACGGCGATGAACGCGAGGCTCCCGAGAACGATGCCGGCACCCCACGCGGCGAGTAGCCCGCCGTAGCCCGCGTCGGTCGTCTCGAGCGTCTCCTTCGCGTAGACGATCTCGATCGGCACGACCAGCGTGAAGCAGACGAGGGCGAGCGCCTGACCCCCCAGGAGAGTCCGGGTGAAGCGCTCCCGCCGCGCGAACCGCAGCGCCTCGCGGAGCCGCGGCAGGAACGGCTCGCGCTCCTCGTGCGCCGCGGGCAGGTCGGACGCGGTCACGAGCAGGACGGCGATCAGCGCGAAGGTCGCCGCGTCGACGGCGAGCGCCATCGACACCCCGAGGACCTCGACGAGCACGCCGCCGATCGCCGCACCTCCGACCCGCGAGACGGCGAAGCCGACATTGACCAGCCCGTTGCCCTCGCGCAGCAGCCCGCGCGGCGTGAGCACGTCGTTGAGCGCGCTACGGGTCAGGCCGCGCGCCGTGAGCATGAACACGCCGTCGGCGAACGTGAGCAGAAGGACGAGCGGTAGGAGGAACGAGGTCGCGACGAGCGCCATCAATCCGAACAGCGCCGCCTCGATCACGTAGATCGCGGGCAGGATCCGGCGCAGTGAACTCTGGTCGAAACGCGCGGTGACGAGCGGAGCGAGGAACGCCGGGAGGAACTCCGCCGCGACGAAG
This sequence comes from uncultured Solirubrobacterales bacterium, assembly GCA_963828075.1. GTDB lineage: Bacteria > Actinomycetota > Thermoleophilia > Solirubrobacterales > Solirubrobacteraceae > JACCYI01. The sequence continues at coordinate 424,805 of CAWHDH010000017.1, forward strand.
AGCGCGGCCGTTGCGAGGGGGTCGCGCGTCTCGGCGTAGACGAGCACCGCAAGCGCCACCAGGCCGATCGAGTCGCCGATCGAATTGACGGTGTACGAGGACAGCAAGCGCCCGAACGGGCGGACGCGCAGCGGTGCGAGCGCGTTGCGGATTGGCAAGAGGCTAGTGCAGGCGTCGGCCGTGCAAGGCACCGCAAGTACGCAATTTGCGTACCCCATTAAGGTATTACGTCAGCAGTGCCGATCACGCGGGAGAATGTTGTTCGGGGCAGAACGCATACTGAGGATCGGGCAGGCAGCGACGCTCGCTGCGTCGGTTGCGGCCGCGGCCACGCTCTCGTCGGCGGATCAGTGGCGACCGCTTCCGCTCTTCATCTCGCTCCTCGCCGTCGCGGTGCTCAGCGATCTGTTCCGGATCCGCGTGAAGCAGATGTGGATCACCGGCTCCTTCCTGGCGATCGTCGTCGCCACGATTCTGCTCGGCCCGGCTCCAGCCGTGGCCATCGGCATCCTGACGGCGTGCTCCGATGCCGTCAGCCGCTGGCGCGGGCTCGGCACGGCGCTCTCGAACATCGCGACGTTCGCCGCGTTCCCGCTGGTCGGCAGCCTCCTCTGCCAGGCCGTCGACGCCCCCGCGATGGCAGCGGCCGAGGATGCGCTCGTCGTCCCGCTGGTCGTCGTGGTGTTCATGCTCACGAACGCGCTGAACTTCCTACTCGTGGCGATCGACGTGCGTGTCACCGACGGCCACCGGGTGGGGGCGATGTTCCGCGAGGTGTATCTCGCCGTCGCGCCCGTCGAGTTCGCGGTGAGCCTGCTCGCCGCGGTGGTGGTACTTGGCTACTACCTGCTGGGCGCGGGCGCGATCGCGCTGCTCGCCGTGATCGCCCTCACCTTCCAGTACCTGATCCGCATCGTTTGGGAGTCCGTGCAGCGCGAGGAGGCGCTGCAGCGACGTACACGTGAGCTGTCGTCGCTGCAGGTGGGGCTCCTGACGACCGTGCTGCAGACTCTGTCGCTCCGCGACGCGATGACCGCGCGGCATTCTGCTGCTGTGGCACGCTATTCGCGCGAGATGGCCAAGGAACTCGGCCTCTCGGATATCGAGCAGGACCTCGTCCACACTGCCGGGCTCCTGCACGACATCGGCAAGTTCATCTTCCCGGACTCGATCCTGTTCGCAGCACGCGGCCTCACCGACGACGAGTTCAACATCGTCCGCAAGCATCCCGAGCAGGGCGCGCGGCTCGTCGAGCGGATCGAGGGCTACGGGCCTGTAGCGGAGATCATCCGTGCGCATCACGAGCGGGTGGACGGCCAGGGCTATCCGCGGCGCCTGGTGCACCACCAGATCCCTTTGGCGTCACGAATCATCTCGATCGCCGACACCTACGACGTGATGACGTCCCGTGACTCGTATCGGAGCACGGTGAGTTCGGACGTGGCGATCGCGGAGCTTCGCCGGGTCTCCGGTACGCAGCTCGACGGAACGATCGTCGAGGTGTTCATCCACCTCCTCCAGAGCCGCGGTGTCCAGTTCCGACACGGCGACGATGCGGACTTCGAGGCCGAGCTCAGTTTCGAGCGCCGCGTGACCGACTACGCGCGGCCGCGTGAGATGGTGGCCTGAGCCGCTGGACGCTTGTTCGACTCAAGGCCAGCGCGGTTCGCGCCGAAGAAATGCTCAGAATGACAAAGGGCGCCTGAAGGCGCCCGTGTCACTGAATCCTGCGTTGTTGGTACTCAGCGCGAGAAGCCCATTGTCTTGCCCCCTCCTCCGGCCCTTGGTGCTCTAACACCTTTGGCCGGTTCCCGTTTGACGACGACTGACAAGGGGCAATGTACGTGGGCTGCGTAGAAAGCTAAATCGGACATCCGTCTATGGACATTCGTCCAGAGGCGGAGGCGTTCATCGTCGAGCCGCTTTTCAGGCCGACGCCGGTGCCTCTGAACGCCGTGCCCGCGCGAGCGCCGGGAGGCGCACGACGAACCGCGCGCCGCGGCCGTCGAGTGGGGGTTCGAGGGTCACCGTGCCCTGGTGCGAGTCGGCGACCGCACGAACGATCGAGAGCCCGAGGCCGGACGAGCCGCCGCGATCCGAGGCGCCGCGGAAGAACCGCTCGAAGACCTTGTCGGCGAACTCGGGCGGCACGCCGGGGCCGTCGTCCTCGACCGCGATGACGACGTGGCCGCCCTCGACGCGGACCGACGCCTCGACCGCCGTGGCGGGATCGGTGTGGCGCAGCGCGTTCTCCATCAGGTTCAGGACCAGCCGGTGCAGCTCGTCGCGCGCGCCGTCGACGACGGCGCCCGGCTCGGCGTCGACGCGCAGCTCGTGGTCGCCGGCCACGGGCTCGAGCTCGCCGGCCGCCTCGACGACGATCTTCGACACGTCGATGGGCTCGTGGCGCGCGACGCGGCCGGCGTCGGCGCGAGCGAGCAGCAGCAGGTCGGCGACCAGGCGCCGCATGCGCCGCGAGGAGCGCAGGGCCGACGCGGCCGCCTCGCGCTGCTCGCCTTCGAGCGACTCCTCGAGCAGCTCGAGGTTCGCGAGCACCGAGGTCAGCGGGGTTCGCAGCTCGTGCGAGGCGTCGGCGACGAACTCGCGCTGGCGTGAGAGCGCGGACTCGGTCTCCGCGCGCGAGCTGTCGAGCGCGGCGAGCATGCCCTCGAGTGTGTTGGCGAGCTCGGCGACCTCGTCGTTTGACTCGGGGTGCGGGATCTGAACCGTCGTGTCGCGGGTGCGCTCGATCCGGCGGGCGGCCTCGGTCAGCTCGGTGATCGGCGCCATCGCGCGCCGGGCGGTCGCCAGGCCGGCGAGCAGCGCCAGCCCGATACCGCCGAGCACGCCGAGGCCGAGCAGGACGCGGACGCGGCGCGCGGTGGCCTTGACGTCCGAGATCGGCCGCCCATACTGGACGAAGGCGCCGGTCGAAGACTGCCGGCCGTCGGGCAGGGTGATGATGATCGGCCGCATCTCGACGCGGTATCCGCGATAGGACTCGAGCGTCCGCGCGTAGCCGGGGCCGGGGAACTCGGGCGTGTCCTCCGACGACGCGTCGAGCAGGTCGTTGCTGCGCAGCACGAGCCGGATCACCGCGTCGCCCGCCTCGGCGTAGTCGCGCAGGCGGATGTCGCTGACCGTCCTGAAGCGCCCACTCGGCGTGACCTTGACCTCGACGCGGCGGGCGAGGTCCTCGGCCCTGCGGGCCACGTCGTCGTTGAAGTCCTGCTCGATCCGCTGGGTGCTGAGGACGCCGACGATGGTCGCGAACCCGAGCAGGATCACGCCGGTCAGCGCCGCGGATCCGCCCGCGAGCCGCCACCGGATCGGCAGACGGCGATAGGCGGCCGAGATCTCACCGGACACCTTGGAGACTGGGGCCACGGTCTGATCGTACGTCGCACCGCGCCGATTCCAGCCGATTTTCACCGGCGGTTTAGGGAGTCACGTCGTCCCGGCGCGCCACGAGGTGGCCGGCCGGCCCGCGGTCAGCTCCTCGAGCGTGTGGACCCGCAGCCGCCAGGGCTCGAGCCGCAGAACCGCGAACGCCTCGCTGCCCGGACCGTCCGGGAAGATCGCCGAGAAGTCGAAGCGGACCGGCTCGGGCGCCTCGAGGAAGCGCTCCCACGCGGCGCGGCGGCCCGCCTCGTCGGGCACCCAGGCCGCGGCGCACTCGGCGACGGCGATGTCCTGCCGCGGATCCCAGTACGAGCAGGAGACGTACGGCGTCGTGGCCAGGTGCGCGCGCTTGAGTGGCGTCGCCCGCGTCCCCACCCAGCCCACGAGGCCGTCGGCGGTGCGCTCCCACACCGGGTGCAGCACGCGGCTGCGCGGCCGGCCGCGCCGGTCGACCGTGGCGACGGAGCACCACACGACGCGGTGGGCGATGGCGACGAAGTGGTCGGCGAGTTCCACAACCACTATTGTACAACTATGGTTGAAGATCGCGAGCTCGACGTCGTGGTGGCCGCGCTGCTCTGCGGCCTCGCGCTCAACGAGGAGGTGGTGCGCCGGCTGGCGGCACGCGGGCACAACGCGCTGCGGTTCAGTCACGGCTTCGTCGTCCAGCACCTGGTCGACGGGCCCGTCCGCGTCGGCGACCTCGCGGGCCGTCTCGGCGTCAGCCAGCAGGCGGCGTCGAAGGCCGCGGGTGAGCTGGAGGGGCTGGGGTACGCCGAGCGCGTCGCGGACCCCGCCGACGGTCGCGTCCGCCTCGTCGGGCTCACCGCGCGCGGCGAGCAGGCGGTCGCCGACGCACGCGCGGCCCGGACCGAGGTCGCCGCCGAGCTCGAGGACACCCTCGGCCGCCGCCGGGTCGCGGTGCTGCGCCGGTCGTTGCTCGACGCGCTCGAGGCGAGCGGCGGGATGGAGGCCGTGCGCGCGCGGCGGGTGCCGCCGGTCCGTTGACTCAGATCACCAGTGCGGCGACGGCGACCAGCACGCCGAGGACGGCGAACGCCGCGCCGAACGCGGTGACGCACCCCGAGACGACCCGGCCGGTCCCGACCTGGCGCTCGAGAAGGACGACCGTCGGTTCATCAGGGTCGTAGAGGACGGTGACCGAGTCGCCTTCTCGGGCAGCCGGCGGGGTGGAGCCGATGCTCGACTCCGCCTCCACCACCCGGCCGTCGGGCAGCGTGAACCGCACCACCGGGAAGAGCGTGGTGCCGGTGCTCGACCGGGTGGCGACGCGGCTGTGCAGGCCGGTCACGACGCCGGGCGCGCGCTGCGCTCGCCCCGCGAAGGCGCTCCCGGCGCGCCGGGAGCGGATCCCGGCGAACACGAGAAAGAGGCCGACGGCCGCGAACACGGCCGCGACCTGCATGACGGGCTCCATCTACACGCGCAGGACGTACCCGGCGCCGCGGACGGTGTGCAGGAGCCGCGGCTCGCCGCCGGCCTCGAGCTTGCGCCGCAGGTTCGAGACGAAGACCTCGATCGTGTTGGTGATCGAGAAGGGGTCATAGCCCCAGACCTCGTCGAGCAGCTTCTGGCGGGAGATCACCAGCCGCTCGTTGCGCATCAGGTACTCGAGCAGCTCGAACTCGCGCTGGGTGAGCTCGATCGAGCGCTCGCCACGGAAGACCTCGTGGGTGTCGGGGTTGAGCGTCAGGTCGCCGACCACGAGCGGCGCCATCCCGCGCGGCGGGCGGCGGCGCAGCAGCGCGCGCAGGCGCGCCAGGAGCTCCTGGCGCTCGAACGGCTTGACCAGGTAGTCGTCGCCGCCGACGTCGAGCCCTTCGACGCGCGAGTCCAGTGCGTCGCGCGCGGTGAGCATGAGGATCGGCGTGTCGTCCTTCGAGGCGCGCAGCGTTCGGGCGACGTCGATGCCGTCCATGCGCGGCAGCCCGAGGTCCAGCACGATCAGGTCGGGCAGGAACGCCTGGGTCTCGTCCAGTGCCTGGACGCCGTCGTGGGCGGTGCGGACCTCGTAGCCCTCCAGACGCAGCGAGCGTTGCAGAACCTGGGCGATGTCGTCGTCGTCCTCGACGACGAGGACGCGGGCGGGCCGTGCGGATGCCTCCATGCACCCATCCTAGGCGCACCGAACGCACCATTTAGCGACATTTAGCCTCGGCGCCGCGGCAAGGGTTCGGTCCCGGCGCGTCGAAGGGGGGACGGCCTCCATGCCGCCCGCCACGTCGAAGTCACGCGCCCGGCGCGCCAGCCACGCCTGGCCGGCGCGGTTGCCGCAGCTCCAGCAGCCTCAGCTCGACCTCGTCGGCCTCGGGCTGGTCGCCGCCGCGGTGTTCCTCGGTTTCGTCGTCTATCTCGGCTGGGACGGCGGCCAGGCGGGGGAGGGGCTGGTCGAGGGCCTGCGCTGGCTCGTCGGCGGCGGCCACTACGTCATGCCGGCGGCGCTCGCGGCGGCCGGCGCGGTGATCGTCCTGCGACCGGTCCTGCCGGCGGTCCGGCCCTTCCGGTCGGGGGCGATCTGCCTGTCGACGGCGATCGTGCTGGGACTGGCGGCCGGGACGCTCGGCGCCGGACCGGGCGGTGAGCGGCCCGCCGCATGGGACGTCCCCTACGCCGAGGCCCATGGCGGGATGGCGGGCGAGGCGCTCTACTGGCTCGCCTCGACGCTGTTCTCGGCGCTCGGGGCGCACATCATCGCTGTGTTCCTGTTCGTCGCCGGAGCCCTGCTGCTGACCGGCGCATCCGTGGCCGGCGTGTTGCAGGCGACGCACCGGCGCGTCCGCGAGACGACCACCGAGGTCGGCGCCGTCGTGGCGCGCCGGCGGGCGGCGGCCGAGGAGCTGGCGGCGCTCGAGGCGACCGAGCGGACGGCGGTGATGCGCGCTCCGGCGCCGGAGACCGACGAGATCCCCGCGAGCTTCTGGTCGGGGGACGAGCGCTTCCCGGACCTCTACGGCGCGCCGCCGCCGGTCGCGCCCGACCCGGAGCCCGAGCCGCCCGAGCCCGAGCCGAAGGAGCCCCGCCTGGCCGAGGACCCCGACGTCGACGAGCCCGGCGTCACCCGCACGACCTCACCCACCAAGGCACAGCTGACGCCGCAGGGGCGCCTGCGCGCCGAGGTCACCGACGCGCCGGACTTCGTGTGGGTCGTCCCCGGCACGAGCTTCCTCAAGCGCTCCTCGGCGCAGGCGTCGCGCCCTGACACCGTCGGCCAGGAGAAGGTCGCCGCCCAGCTGCTCGAGGCGCTCGGGCACTTCGGCGTCAAGGCGCAGGTCATCGGGATGGTCGCCGGCCCGCACATCACCCGCTACGAGCTGCGCCTGGCCCCGGGGACGAAGGTCGCCAAGGTCGCCCAGCTCAAGGACGACCTCGCCTACGCGCTGGCCGCCGCCGACATCCGCATCCTCGCCCCGATCCCCGGCAAGCAGGCGGTCGGCGTCGAGGTGCCCAACGTCCGCCGCCAGATCGTCCACCTCGGCGACGTGATGCAGGAGCCGCCGCCGGACTGGTCGCCGCTCACCGTCTGGCTCGGCAAGGACGTCGCCGGCCGCGCGATCGGCTGCGACCTGGCCAAGATGCCGCACCTGCTCGTCGCGGGCACGACCGGCGCCGGCAAGTCCGGCTGCGTCAACGCGATGCTCTCCTCGGTGCTGCTGCGCGCGACGCCGCACGAGGTCCGGCTCGTGCTCGTCGACCCCAAGCAGGTCGAGCTCAACCACTACGAGTCGATCCCGCATCTGCTCACGCCGGTCATCACCAACCCCAAGAAGGCGGCCACGGCGCTGCAGAACCTCGTGCGCGAGATGGAGCAGCGCTACACGTACATGTCGCTGGCGCGGACGCGGTCGCTGATCGAGATGAACCGCGTGCGCGAATCGCGCGGCGAGGCGCCGCTGCCCTACATCCTGTGCGTGATCGACGAGCTCGCCGACCTGATGATGGTCGCGCCCGCCGACGTCGAGGACTCGATCATCCGCCTCGCCCAGAAGGCGCGCGCGGTCGGGATCCACCTCGTGCTGGCGACGCAGTCGCCGCGGGTCGACGTCATCACGGGCATGATCAAGGCCAACGTCCCCTCGCGGATCGCGTTCGCCGTCTCCTCGCAGACCGACTCGCGCGTGATCCTCGACCAGAACGGCGCCGAGACGCTGCTCGGGATGGGCGACATGCTGTTCGCGCCCGTCGGCTCGTCGCGGCTGCAGCGCATCCAGGGCGCGTTCATCGACGAGTCCGAGATCGCCGAGCTCACGACCGCCTGGCGGCGCCAGGGCGAGCCCGAGTTCCGCGAGGAGCTGCTCGTGGAGGTCGAGGACGAGGCGGCCGAGGGGAGCGGGGAGGAGCCTGACTTCGACCCCGACGAGGACCCGCTGCTCGAGGACGCGATCCGGCTCGTCGCCGAGATGCAGACCGCGTCGACGTCGATGCTCCAGCGCCGCCTGCGGCTCGGCTACACCCGCGCCGGCCGGCTGATCGACATGCTCGAGCGCCGTGGCGTGATCTCGGGCTACGAGGGCTCGAAGCCCCGGCAGGTCCTCATCTCCGAGGCCGACGTGCCGCGGATGCTCACGGCGCTCGCCGAGCCGGGTCGGCCACCGGACGTCGAGGCCGACGCCGGGGAGGACCCCCCGGGCGCCGAGTAGCCTTCGCGCCTGCTCATGCCCGAGATCGGAGCCACCCTTCGCGAGGCGCGCCAGCGGCGCAAGGTCGATCTCATGGCCGTCGAGGGCGACACGAAGATTCGCGCCCGGTATCTGGCCGCCCTGGAGGAGGAGGCGTTCGACGTCCTCCCCGGCCCGACCTACGTCAAGTCGTTCCTGCGCACCTACGCGGAGTACCTCGGGCTCGACGCCAAGCTGCTCGTCGAGGAGTACAAGCAGCGCTACGAGCGGCCCACGCCGCAGGAGCTGACGCCCTTCTCGACCAACCTCGGGTCGCGCCGCGAGCGCCGGCGCGCGCGCGGGCCGGTCGTCTCGCCCGGGGCGGTCATCGCGATCAGCGTGCTGCTGCTCCTGGCCTCGCTCACGGCGCTCGGCGTGTTGTGGCCGACCGACGACGGCGAGCGCGCCGCGAACGAGCCGACGCCGACCGCGACGGCGACACCCACGGCGTCCAAGAAGAAGAAGCAGAGCACGCGCAAGCGCAAGCGGGCGGCCACGCCGAAGAACGTCCGGGTGCAGATCGTGCCCGAGGGCCCGGTCTACGTCTGCCTGGAGTCGGCGGCCGGCAAGCCCCTGATCAACAAGGCGACGCTGCAGGCCGGGCGGCCGTCGCGCCGCTTCACGGGCCGCCGCTTCCGGGTCACGTTCGGCAACGGCCAAGTGCGGATGCGGGTCGGGAAACGGTCCTATCCCGTCCCCGAGACGCGGGTCCCGCTGGGCTACGAGATCCGGCCCGGACGCTCGCCGCGGCGCCTGTCCGACGGGCAGCGCCCCACCTGCACGTGAGCGCCCGCGCCGGCATCCTGATCACCGGCACCGAGGTCCTCAGCGGGATCATCGCCGACCGCAACGGCCCGTGGCTGGCGGAGCGGCTGCGCGAGCGCGGGGTCGGGCTCGCGCACACCGTCGTCGTCGGCGACCGGCCGGATGATGTCCGGTCGGCGCTCGACTTCCTGGCCGCCACGGGCGTCGACCTGATCATCACGAGCGGCGGACTGGGGCCGACCGCCGACGACCTCACGGCCGAGGTCGTCGCCGCCTTCGCCGGCCGCGAGATCGTCCTCGACCAGGCGCTCGAGGGCCGCATCGCGACGATCCTCGAGCGTCTGATGGCCCGCTGGCCGGACCTCGACCGCGAGGCGGTGCGGGCCGGGAACCGCAAGCAGGCGCTCGTCCCGGCGGGCGCGACGGTGCTCGAGCCGGTCGGCACGGCGCCGGGCCTCGTCGTCCCGGCGTCCGACGGCTCCGCCGCCCCGACCGTGCTCGTGCTGCCCGGGCCGCCGGGGGAGCTGCAGCCGATGTGGGCCGCCGCGCTCGAGACCGAGGCGCTGCAGGCCGCGCTCGCCGGCGCCGGGGCCTACGAGCAGCGCATCATGCGCCTCTTCCCGCTCCCGGAGTCCGAGATCGCCGAGACCCTGCGCGTGCTCGAGCGCGAGGGAGTCCCGCTGTCCGGGCTCGAGATCACCACCTGCCTGCGCCGCGGGGAGATCGAGATCGCCACGGTGTTCGCGCCGGAGGCGGCGGCCGCCTACGCGGCCTTCGAGGCCGGGGTGCTCGAGCGCCACGGGCGGGCGGTGTTCTCGGTCGACGGCGCGACGATCGACGACATCGTCACCGCGGCCCTGGCCGGGCCGCCGGCGCGGACGATCGCGGTGGCGGAGTCCTGCACCGGCGGGCTGATGGCCGCCCGGCTCACCGATCGCGGCGGCTCGTCGGCGTGGGCGCTCGGCGGGGTGGTCGCCTACTCCGACGACGCCAAGGCTGCCCTGGCTCGCGTGCCCGCGGAGCTGATCGCGGCGCACGGCGCGGTCTCGCCCGAGGTCGCCGCGGCGCTCGCCGACGGCGCGATCGCGGCGTTCGCGGCCGAGCTCGGCGTCGGGATCACGGGCATCGCTGGGCCCGGCGGCGGCACCGCGGAGAAGCCGGTCGGGACCGTCTGCTTGTCGGTCGCCCGGTCCGATGGCGAGCGGATCGACCGCGCCGTGCGGCTGCCCGGGGACCGCGCGGCGGTCCGCGAGCGCACGACGACGGTCGCCATGCACCTGCTGCGCCGCCTGCTGGCTCGCTGACGTTGCGCCTCTTCGTCGCCCTCGAGCTGCCCGAGGCGGTCCGCGCGCGGCTGTGGGCGTGGTCGGCGGCGCTCGACGAGGGCGGGTGGCGGCGCGTGCCCGAGGCGAACCTGCACGTGACGCTGGCGTTCCTGGGGTCGCGGCCGGCGGAGGATGTCGCGGGTATCGCTGCGGTGCTCGAGGCGTGTCCTGACGTCGCGCCGCGGATGACGTGCGCGGGGGTCGTGGCGTTGCCACTGCGGCGCCCGCGCGTGCTCGCGCTGCGGCTGGACTCGCCGGGCGACGTGCTGGCGCGGTTGCAGGCGGCGGTCTCCGGCGGACTGGCGGCGGCCGGGCTCTACGTCCCCGAGGACCGGCGGTTCCTCGCGCACGTGACCGTCGCGCGGGCTCGCCGTGCCACGCCCCCGGCGCGCGGCGCGGCGCTGCCGGAGCCGCCGTCGTGCGACCTCGAGGCCCCGGCCGTGACGCTGTTCGAGTCCCGCCCCGGGCTTGGTGGATCGCAATACACCGCGTTGGCGTCCATGACGCTACGCTCGGCCGGATGATCCGCCGCGCGCTCGCCCTGGGGCTCCTTGCCGCCGTGGGGTCGACCGCGCCGGCCGCCGCCGCGGCGCGCTTCCGCTCGTGCCCCGAGGAAGGGCGCGGCGCGACGTGCGCGGACGTCGTCGTCCCGCTCGACCGGTCGGGCGCGATCGGAGGCACGGTGGGCCTGAGGACCATGCGACTTGACGCCCGCAAGCGTGGCGCGGGGCCGCGCCGCGCCGCCGTCTACCTCTCGGGCGGCCCGGGCGGCGCGGGCCTGGAGGAGGCGCGGTTCGGGCTCGCCGACCTGCGCTCGGTCCGAGCGGACCACGACCTCGTCGCGTTCGACCAGCGCGGGACGGGCGACTCCGGGCTGCTGCGCTGCCCCGCGCTCGAGCGCGACCCACGCCTGCGCTCGGTCCGCGCCGGCGAGGCGTGCGCCGCCCGGATCGGCCCGCGCCGGGCGCTCTACACCACCCGGACGTCGGTGGAGGACCTCGAGGCGATCCGCGAGGCGGTCCAGGCCGACCAGCTGCTGCTCTACGGCGTCTCCTACGGGACCAAGGTCGCGCTCGCCTACGCCCGCGCGCACCCGGATCGCGTCGAGCGGCTGATCCTCGACTCGATCGTCGACCCCGACGACGCCGATCCGTTCTCCATGGACTCCTACCGGGCGATCGCGCCCAGCCTGCGCGCCCTGTGCCCGGACGCGTGCGCCGGCATCTCCGCCGACCCGGCCTCCGATCTCGCCGGGCTCGTCCCCGCCCTGCACGCCAAGCCGCTGCGCGGCGACGTCTGGCGCGCCGACGGCACGCGCCGCCGCCGATCGGTCAGTGCGCTCGACGTCTCGGACCTGCTCTTCGACGCCGACTACGCGCCCGCCCTGCGCGCCGCGGTGCCCGCGGCGGTCCGCGCGGCCGCCACCGGCGACGCGACGCCGCTGCTGCGCCTGCAGGAGCTCGCCCGGCCGCTGGCCGAGCTCCCCGAGCCCCACTCGTTCGCGGCGGGCCGCTACGCGACGCTCTGCGAGGAGGCGGCGCTGCCGTGGGCGCGCGGCACGCCGTTCGAGCAGCGCGCCGCCGAGGCCCAGCGTCGTGCCGACGCGGTCGGCGCGGCCGCCTTCTTCCCGCTCGACTACGCGACGGCGAGGGCGGATGAGATCGACCTCTGCCTGCACTGGCCCGAGGCGGCCGAGGCGCCGGTGCTCGCCCCGGCGACCTATCCGGACGTCCCGGCGCTGCTGCTGCAGGGCGAGGAGGACCTGCGGACGCCGCCCGAGACGTCGCTGCGCGTCGCGTCGACGCTGTCGCGCCCGACCCGCGTGTCGGTCGGAGGCGTCGGCCACGCCGTGCTCGCCTCGGACACCTCGCGCTGCGCCGCGCGGGCGCTGCGGGCGTGGCTGCGCGATGCGGCCGTCGCTCCGACGTGCCCGCGCGTCGAGACCGGCGCGCCCGCCTCCGGGGTCCCGCCGCGCTCGCTCTCCCAGCTCGAGCCGGCCGCCGGCATCGGCCGCTCGAGGAAGGTCTCCCGCACCGTGACGGCGATCGATCGCACCCTCGACGACGTGATCTTCGTCCTCGGCGCGACGTTCGAGTCCGAGGGCGCCGGGCTGCGCGGCGGGACGTTCCGCTTCAGCGCGCGCAGCGGCCTGCACATGCGCGGGGTCAGCTGGGTGCCCGGCGTGCGGATCTCGGGTGCGCGGACGCGCGGCGGGGCGCTGCGGCTCCGGGTGTCGGGCCGCGCCGCCGCGCACGGCCAGGTGACGCTGTCGCGCGGCGGCGTCCTGCGCGGGCGGCTGGGCGGCCGCCGCGTCGTGGTCGCGCTCGGCGGCGGGCCGCCCGAGGCGTCGGCCGCCCGGGCCCACGCGTCGGTTGTCACGCTTCCGCGCGTCTTTCGTCACCGCCGCGCGTTGCCTGTGCGCAGGCTCCCCTGACAGCCTGGGGTTCCGTCCGACCGCCGCCCTAGCGTGCCGGTCAGAACCCGAGTCGAGAGCCTTCGAGGAGCCCCACATGAGCAACGACCAGAACGCGAAGGCGCGCGACGCCGCACTGAACGGTGCCCTCACCCAGATCGAGCGTCAGTTCGGGAAGGGGAGCGTCATGCGGATGGGTGACGAGGGCGCCCGCGTGGAGGTCGACGCCATCCCCACCGGCGCCTTGTCGCTGGACCTCGCGCTCGGCATCGGGGGCATGCCACGCGGGCGGATCGTCGAGGTCTACGGGCCGGAGTCCTCGGGCAAGACGACGCTGGTCTACCACGTGATCGCCGAGGCGCAGAAGCTCGGCGGGGTCTGCGCGTTCATCGACGCCGAGCACGCCATGGACCCGCTGTACGCGCAGCGCATCGGCGTGGACATCGACGAGCTGCTGGTCTCCCAGCCCGACTACGGCGAGCAGGCGCTCGAGATCGCGGACATGCTGGTGCGCTCCGGCGCGGTCGACGTGGTGGCGGTGGACTCGGTGGCGGCGCTCACGCCGCGGGCCGAGCTCGAGGGGCAGATGGGCGACCAGACCGTCGGCCTGCAGGCCCGGATGATGTCGCAGGCGATGCGCAAGCTGGCCGGCAACCTGAACCGGACGCAGACGCTGTGCCTGTTCGTCAACCAGATCCGCGAGAAGGTCGGCGTGATGTTCGGGTCGCCCGAGACCCAGCCCGGCGGCCGCGCGCTGAAGTTCTACTCGTCCCAGCGGCTGGACATCCGGCGTATCGAGACGATCAAGGACGGCACGGAGGCGGTCGGCAACAAGGTCCGCGTCAAGGTGGTCAAGAACAAGGTCGCCGCGCCGTTCCGCCAGGCCGAGTTCGACATCGAGTTCGGCACCGGTATCTCGACGGCGGGCTGCATCCTGGACCTCGGGATCGAGCACAACATCATCACCAAGTCCGGGTCGTTCTTCTCCTACGCCGACGAGCGGCTCGGGCAGGGGCGCAACAACGCCAAGGGGTTCCTCAACGAGCACCCCGAGACGGCCAAGGAGATCGAGAGCAAGATCTACGCGGCGCTCGGCATCGGGCAGGACCTGGTGAAGCCCATCGATCGCGACGCCGAGGTGCCCGCCGAGCCGGTCGTGGCGGGCGCGGCCGCGGCCTAGGCCCGGTGGCCGCCGCGCAGGGTGGGCGCGCGCTGGATCCCGAGGCGCGGCTGCAGCACGCCCGCGAGATCGCCTGGCGGGCGCTGAACCGGCGCGACCGCACGGAGGGCGAGCTGCGCGCGGTGCTCGCCGACAAGCGCGCTGAGCCGGGCGCGATCGAGCAGGTGGTCGAGGAGCTCCGCGAAGGCGGCTATCTCGACGACGCCGGCTACGCGCAGCGCTTCGCCGAGGACCGGCGGCGCCTCGACGGCTGGGGCTCCGAGCGCATCGAGCGGCGCCTGCGCTCGCTCGGCGTGGACCCGGAGCACGTCGCCGCGGCGATCGGCGAGCAGCCGGCGGAGGTCGAGCTGGCCGCCGCGGTGGCGCTGCTCGAGCGTCGCTTCCCCAGAGCACCGGAGACGATCCGCGAGCGCGACCGTGCGCTCGGGATGCTGGTCCGCAAGGGCTACGAGCTCGAACTGGCCTACGACGCGCTGCGCCGGCACGCCGGCGTCGAGGCGCTCGACTGAGCCGCGCTTATGGCGCGGCGGCGAACCCGCGTTCGTTTGCGTGCTGACCGGTGCGGTACTACGATGGGGGAAGCGACAGAACCGGTCTTCGGGCCGCGAGAATCCCAGCAAATCCACGCAATCTGCGACTACTTGACCCTCCGGGACCCCAACAGATCTCCATAACCCTCGAGGAGGCGGCGCTCCTGCCGCCTGGATGCTGGTCCATTTCGCGCGTGCCCGTGCACGACCGCTCTGCCGCTCACCACACTCGGTAACTGAGTGGGGTCGGGCCCCTCGTGGTCCGACTCCTGCGGGAGAGGAACGAAATGGACATTCTGATAGGCGCGATCGTGCTGGCGCTCGGGATCGTCGGCGCCGCCGCGCTGCTGTCCCGGCGATCGCCGGCAGTCGTCGGCGGGCCTGCCGGCTCGACGCCGCGCGATTCCACGGTGTCGCTCACCGCGGCGACGGCGGCGACCGCCGAGACGCCGAGCGCACACGGCGCGCAGGTCGTCCGGCTCGAGGAGCGCCTGCTCAATCGTGAGGAGAGCCTCGACGCGAAGCTCGACAAGATCGCGGCTCGCGAGCAGGCGCTCGAGGAGCGCGCGCGCGAGATCGACGAGGTGCGCGAGCGCCACATCCGCGAGCTCGAGCGCGTCGCGGGGCTGACCGCCTCGCAGGCCAAGGCGATCCTGCTCAAGGAGCTCGGCGACCAGATCCGCCACGACTCCGCGCGGCTCGTGCGCCAGATCGAGGAGGAGACCAAACGCGACGCCGACCGCCGCGTCCGCAACATCCTCTCGGTCTGTATGCAGCGCATGGCCGCCGGCCACGCGGCCGAGACCACGGTGTCGGTCGTCCAGCTCTCCGCCGACGACATGAAGGGCCGCATCATCGGCCGCGAGGGTCGCAACATCCGCGCCCTCGAGCATCTCACCGGCGTCGACTTCATCATCGACGACACGCCCAACGCGGTGATCCTCTCCGGCTTCGACGGCGTGCGGCGCGAGATCGCGCGCATGACGCTGGAGAAGCTGCTCCAGGACGGCCGGATCCACCCGGCGCGCATCGAGGAGACCTACTACCAGGCGAAGTCCGAGCTCGAGGCGCACATCGCCGAGGCCGGCGAGCAGGCCTGCTTCGAAGCCAACGTCCAGGGCGTCGACCCGGAGCTGGCCGCCGTGCTCGGCCGGCTCAAGTACCGCACGAGCTACGGCCAGAACGTGCTCGCCCACTCGATCGAGTGCGCCCACCTGGCCGCGATGATGGCGCACGAGCTCGGCGCCAGCCCGAAGACCGCGCGGCGCGCGGCGCTCCTGCACGACATCGGCAAGGCGGTCTCGCACGAGATCGAGGGCCCGCACGCGCTCGTCGGCGGCGACCTCGCGCGCAAGCACGGCGAATCCGAGGCGGTCGCGCACGCGATGGAGGCCCACCACAACGAGGTCGAGCCGCAGACGGTGGAGGCGGTCATCGTCCAGGCCGCCGACGCGCTCTCGGGGGCCCGTCCCGGCGCCCGCGGCGAGTCGCTCGAGCAGTACGTCAAGCGGCTGCGCGACCTCGAGAAGATCGCCACGCGCCACGAGGGGGTCGACAAGGTCTACGCGATGCAGGCCGGTCGCGAGATCCGCGTCATGGTGCTGCCCGGCTCGCTCGACGACGACGGAGCCGTGTTGCTCTCGCACGAGATCGCGCGCGAGATCGAGCAGCAGCTCGAGTACCCGGGCCAGATCAAGGTCACGGTCATCCGGGAGTCGCGCGCCACGGACTACGCCCGCTAGGTTCCTCGACCGCATGAGGTCCTTCCACGTCACCACCTTCGGGTGCCAGATGAACGAGCACGACTCCGAGCGGATGAAGGGCATGCTCGAGTCGCTCGGCTACACGGAGGTGGACCGGCGCGAGGACGCGCAGCTGATCCTGTTCAACACCTGCTCGATCCGCGAGAAGGCCGACGAGCGGTTCGTCGCCCACCTGCACCACGCCAAGGGGCTCAAGCGCGCGGACCCGGAGCGGATCGTCGGCGTCGGCGGCTGCTGGGCGCAGTCGGTCAAGGAGGAGGTCTTCGCGCAGTTCCCGTTCGTCGACGTGGCGTTCGGTCCCGGCCAGGTCCACAAGCTCGCGGAGTTCCTGACGTCGGACTCGATCACCGCCCAGGGCTTCTTCGAGTTCGAGGGCTTCACCGGCCATCTGCCCGACAAGCGCGCCCGCGAGTTCCAGGCGTGGATGCAGATCTCGGTCGGATGCAACTGTCACTGCTCGTATTGCATCGTGCCCTCGACGCGCGGTCGCGAGGTGTCTCGCCCGGCTGACGAGTTGATCGCCGAGGCCCACCGGCTCGCCGGCGACGGGGTGCGCGAGCTGACGCTGCTGGGCCAGAACGTGAACTCCTACGGGCGCGACCTCCGGCCCGAGCGGGTCACCTTCGCCGAGCTGCTGCACGCTTTGGACGGCGTCGACGGCATTGACCGGATCCGCTACACGAGCCCGCACCCGAAGGACATGCGCGAGGACGTCATCCTTGCCCACGCCGAGCTCGAGTCGGTCTGCGAGCACATCCACCTGCCGCTGCAGTCCGGCTCCACGCGCATCCTCAAGGCGATGCGCCGCACCTACGGCCGCGAGCGCTACGAGGACCGCGTCGAGCTCATCCGCCGCCACGTCCCCGACGTCGCGCTGACCACCGACGTCATCGTCGGCTTCCCGGGGGAGACCGAGGCCGACTTCGCCGAGACGCTCGAGGTCGTCGAGGAGGTCGGGTACGACGGCGCGTTCACGTTCATCTACTCGCCGCGGCGCGGCACCACCGCCGCCGACCTTCCCGATCAGGTCCCGCACGAGGTCAAGGTCGAGCGAATGGAGCGGCTCGTCGAGGTCGTGCAGCGCCGGGCGCGCGAGCGCGCGCAGCGCTTCGTCGGGCGCTCGATGGAGGTGCTCGTCGAAGGGCCGTCGCGCACCGACCCGACGCGCCTGCGCGGCCGCACGAGGCACAACAAGGCGGTCAACTTCGCCGGCGTCGGCGCGCCCGGCGAGCTGGTGTGGGTCGACGTCGAGGCCGCCTCGAGCCAGACGCTCACCGGCCACGAGCGCCTGCTCGCCCGCGCGATCTGACACCCCCGCTTAGTACACGTGGCCGCGATTTCTGCACGTTTCTGACGGCGTCTGGACGCGCCTGGCGGCCGCCGCTGCCCGCCCACGTAGGATCGACCAACTATGCAGTCGGGCAGCGGCGACCACCAGCCACGCCCAGCCACTCGTCAGAACCGGGCCGAACTCACGGCCACGCGTACTTGGCCCCGTGCTCCTAAAGCTGTCCCCAGGCGACAAGTGGATCGCTTGGATGGGCGCGGGCCGCGGTCGCAGCGTGCCGCCAGCGCGGCGCCTGGGACTCCGCGCGCCGCGCCGCCCGCGCTCCGCTGTCGACGCGCCTGCGTTGGCAGACACCCGGCCGCTGGACGCTCCCCGGTGTGGGGAGCACCCAGCGAGATGCCGGTGTGACGCGACCAGCTCCACCACCCACCGGCGACGCGAACACACCCGTCACCGCACCGCCGCTGAGATTGAGGCTTAAACGAGCGATCTTCGCTGACAAGGCCGGGCAGACGGGCCTTCCTTGTTCCGTGATCAGACCGTGCGCGCGTGCAAGTCCCCCTACCCCGCAGGGTCTCTCCGACGAAACGGGGACTGCTACCGGGCGCTGCGACACCTACCCGGACGGGACTCTCCCCCAACGCTGGCCTGATCCAGCCTTCAAGGCGCAACATGGGCTGCGATTCTACGGGCGCGGATCGACGTCGCCGTCCACGCGGGGCCGGCCTGGCAACCCGCGACCGGCCGCCCGAGGACCACTCGACTGCCGATGATCCTCGGTAATAGGTCCGAGCAGCAAGGCGCGTTGCAAGGGGACGGTGGCGTCCCAAGAATAGGGCGACCATGAGACACGGACCCGTCGTACTCAGTCGATCCATCCTCGCCATCGGGCCGATCGTCGGCCTTCTGCTCCTCGCCCCGATTGCCGCCGCGTCGGTTGGCCTCACGCCCCGCGAGGCGGAGCCGATCGCCAAACGGGCCGCCGCCCGAAGCACTCAGACCGCCGAGTACCTGCGACTTTGGCGCGCCACCTGTCGTTACGTGTACCGCGACGGCCGCATCGTCGAGACCGCGCAAGGAACCAGAACCTTCTCGTGCCGCGTCGTCTACAAGTCCGGCGTGTGCAGCGGCAAACTGCGCGTGAGCGGACGTAGCCTGCGTGCGTATCGCATCCGAGTTCGCTGTGGAGATTCGGGTTGACCGACCGCGACCCGCGCCCTCGGTAGGAGTGCAACGAAGGGTTTGATCGTGAGAGGTCGATTCGTGTTGAGCGCGTTCATGGCGGCCGTGGTCGCGCCGTTCGGGGCCGCCGGCCCGGCCTCCGCTGCCGACACCGTGATCGCGACGCTGCCGCCGCAGACGCCGATCGACGCGCTGGGTGGTCATGTGCTGTGGAGCGTGCGAGACGATGCCGCCACGCGCTGGAGGCTGATCGACTACTCGGACGGTGTGCAGCACAAGCTGCCGGTGGCGCCGTCGTCGGCCCCGTTCGATGTCGACCTCGGTCGCGATCCGCGGGGCGGGCTCGTCGCCGTGTACAGCCGCTGCCGCAAGCCGCTCCGCGAGGACAGCCGCAACGTTGGGAGTCGTGGCTGTGACGTGTTTCGGTACGACTTCGCGACCGCCCGCGAGGCCAAGGTCGACGCGATCGACAGCCCGCACTTCGACGAGTACGAGCCGACGCTCTGGGGTTCGCGCATCGCGTTCATCCGTGCCTATCCGCCGCGTCGCGGCCGCCAGCGGGTGCTCGAACAGATGTATGTCCGCAGCCTGCGCCCGGGCGGGCACACCCGGCAACTGCGCGGCGGGTCCGACCACGGCGAGCCCCGCGACCTGGATCTGCGGCCTCGCACCGCCGCTGTGCGTTGGGGCGTCGAGTACAGCGACGATGTCCGGCTGGCCATGCCCGGCCGTCGCGCTCGGCTGCTCCTCTCGACGCCGGGCAGCGGCGCGGCCGCCCAGGCCTACTCGACGCTGCATCCCAGCTTCGCTGATGCGCATACCGTCTATTGGGGCCTTACCTCAATCGATCCGGATTACGGCGAGGTGTGGCGCCAGGACGTGCGCACTCGCCGGATGGAGCACGCGACCACGCGGATCGGCGCTCCCTTCGTGCGCTTTGCGCAGGACGGCGACGTCAGCTACTACGTGCTCGACACCGGCCCGGTGGATGACACGGCGTCGCTCGAGCTGCACCGCCTCGACGGGCTGGTGTTCGAGAGCGCGCCGAGGCTCACGCTGCGCTGAATCGAGAGAGTCGTTTGTCAACCGGGGTGTGTTGATCTGGCGCGTTCGCGCTCTGGGCGTGACCCGGGGTGCTTGTGGTCGGCTGGGCGGGTGGCGGTCCGGCGGGCTTGATGCGCGACGCGGGTCAGGCTGATATTCGCGGATCCGGGTGGCCGCAGGACCGTGGTTCGTCGTGGGGTGCCGCGGTCTAGGATCGAGCCCCCCTCGGACGAGGGGGGCTGGGGTTGCTCATAGCGGAGCCGCGTGATCGCGAACCCGATCTCTGACTGGCCGTGGGAGTCGGTGTAGTTTGCCTGCCCGTCCATCGTGGATCGTGGCGGATCGCGCCCTCGATCATCGCGGCGACCTCAGAGGCGCTGCAGGAGATCAGCTGGGAGTGCACGGCCATCGACTTGCGTATCAGGCCCTGTGGCGGGACCGGAGCGCGCGGCCGGCTCCGTTCGAGAGGCGCTTCTCGGGACGAGGCGCTCGGCGGCTCGTCGAAACGAGCCGCCATGGGGCATGTGGGGGGCCGCCGAGTTCGAGCTGCCAGGACGTCTCGAACGCTCGCTCGCGTTCTCGGACGCGCTCCATCGTGCGTTCCTCGGTCCAGCGCTGGGTGCCGTGAAGTCCCAGCTGGAGCCAGAGTCGGGGTGGGTCGGCGTCCGCGTCGAAGCGGACGATGCGAAGCCGCTCCAGTCGGACGTCGCGGACGATGCGGCGCGTGCGACGGCGCCCGCGTCCGTCGAAGAGCAGCGTCTGGACTGCGGTCGGCGAGGCGACGTCGCGCAATGACTTGTCGTTGCCGTCGATGCCTTCCACCCACGCGGCGATCAGCTCGCGCACCGCCGCCTGCAGTACGACCGGAGAGAACCGAGAGTCCACGAGTGAGAGGTCGAGGACGGCGGCGTGGGCGTCCGGGAGATCTGGGTCGACCAGCTCGGTGGCTCGCATATCGTCGGGGGCGTCGGCCGCCGCGAGTTCCAGGATCGCGCCGTCGGTGAGCCGTGGATCATCCGCCGGGTTGGCGAGTGGTGCCGCCTTCGTGTGGCGCGCGCCATCGGCCGCGCGCTCACGCAGGCGCACCACCCAGCGCTCGTGGTGTCGACTCAGTGTCCAGTACTCGTCCAGGTTGAGCACGTAGTCGACCGGCATGCCGGTCATCAGCCACGGGTAGTTGACCTGCGCCCTGCAGCGGATCACGACACGATCCCCGGCTTCGCCCTCTCGGTTGATGACGTTGACCAGCTCGAGCGTCGGTCCGTCGAGAATCTCGACGTACGGCAGCCGTTGGACGTCGTCCAGGAACCCGGGCTCGCGCCGCACCTCCGCGACATGACCTGGAGCCACAAGCCGGCGCAGCCGATCCTCATCGCGGGCCGCGGACGCCATCAATACGCTCCGAACCAGTTGCTGTGCCTCGGCCTCGAGCGCTTCGGTCTCGAAGTGCGACTCGCCGTCTGCGGCTTCGAGCGTTGCGAGTTCGATTCGAATCGCCCGTGCGCCGGCGAGGCGGCGCTTCAGCCACCAGCGGCCGCCCACACCGATCGCTGGAAACGCGATCGCGCCGATCAGTATCTCAACCATCCAGTGCAGAGTGTGGCGTCCACCCCCAACGCCGCCAATCGCGTCCCATGTCGCGCGCTGTCGCTGAGTTGAATTGGCGCGCTTCGCGTCAGCACTAGCGTTGTGAGCGTCACTACGCTCACAAGGGACTGACTCATGGCAAGCATCGAGATTCAGCGGCGCGATGTCGGCTACGTCGACCGCCTCCGCGCGTACAAGGTCCTCATCGACGATGAGCATCGAGGGACGATCGGGCGTGGCCAGACGCTCACGCTCGACGTCGCCCCCGGCCGGCATACGGTGATGCTGAAAATCGACTGGGCACGTAGCCAAAAGCTCAACGTCGATGTTGGCGACGGGGAAACCGCCAGGCTTCGCTGCGCGCCGGCCGCAAATCCGCTGACCGGACTGTGGTACTCCACGATCGGCCGCGGGCGGTACATCAGGTTGCGTGTCGCGCCCACACCCACACGCTGAGATCCGGGCGTGAAGAGAGCCCGCGGCAGCCACCTGCGCGGAGCACAACTTGAGGTCCGCCGCGTCAGAGTTCCCAGCCAAGGCATCGGCGGAGGTACAGCAAAGCAACACGGTGCTTCCGCCGGCGAGCTCGTGATGCAACGCCGATAGGCAGGTTCTGACAAGCAGCCTGCGGAACCCACGGAGCACCTGGGCTCGCGATCGCAGTCATCGCCGCGCTTCCTGGCAACGAGTGATCGAAGACTTCCGCGCCGGCAACCAGGGCCTGCGCGCACCTGCCGCCGCCCCTTGGCCCGTGCCTCGCTTGTCCCGTAAGGGGATCCTTGGGTTCGCGCGGTGATCGCAACACGGGGCTGGCTGGGAGCGCGCTGAAGGGTCGTCCGACGCTGGTGGTGGTGCGCGTCGATCGGCGCGGAGGCGAGCCCGTAGGGCGAAGCCGGAGCGGCAATCGACGCGTGCGCGCCGCTGGGGCCCCTCTCGGCGAGGTGGGTGTCGGGGGGCGGCGTGGATCCTGCTACCGAGGTTCCTGGGGGTGTCGATGCTCCGCCGCTCCAACGCGCAGGTCGCCGAGGCGATCCAGCCGTTCTGGGCTGCGCTGCAGCGCGGCGAGTTCATCCCCGACGCGGCGCTGGAGGCCGGCACGTATCGCAAGCAGGGCACCCGTTGGGTGGCCGCCTGCGGCGGTGTGCGCCCCCGCCGCGGACGCGATCTGAGGGGCCGCTGCCTGTCCTTCTCAGAGCGCGAGGAGATCGCGCTGGCCCGGGCGCGCGGGGAGACGATCCGCGTGATCGCCCGGCGCCTGGGTCGCGCGCCGTCGACGGTCTCGCGCGAGCTCGGACGCAACGCCGACCGCGGCAGCGGCTACCGCGCGACGACCGCGCACGCGCTGGCCTACGAGCGCACGAGTCGCCCCAAGCCGGCCAAGCTGGCCACCAACCTCGTGCTGCGCGCGCTGGTGCAGGACGATCTGGTTCGGCGCTACTCGCCCGAGCAGATCGCCGGCCGGCTGCGCCGCCAGTTCCCTGATGACCCGGAGATGTGGGTGTCCACGGAGACGATCTACCAGTCGCTGTACGTGCAATCACGCGGGGCGCTGCGGCGTGAGCTGACGCGCTACCTGCGCACTGGCCGCCAGGTGCGCAAGCCCGGCCGCTAGGCCGGGCAGCGCAAGAACCGGATCCTCGACAATCGACTCGGGCGCTCGGGAGAGCGCATGGGTGGCAATCGGGTCGGTTGATGATGGGTAGAAACTCCCACGTTCCGGCAGCCTCGCATCGGCCCAATGCGAGCTTGTGATCGCAGTCATCGGCGCCGTGCGATCCCTGGCATCCAGGCAGCACAGCTCGGCCGCCGGCGAGGACCGCCCGAAGGCGTCTCTCAATCGAGCGATTCTGTGACACCCGCGTCGGCGCATCCTCCACAGCGCCGACGGACGTTCAGAACCCATGCCCGCAATCAACGTCTCAGCGCCGGCGTCGTCCGACGGTTCTGCGACGCTGCCGCGGCGATGGATGACCTGATCGGCTACGCGCGCGTCTCCACCACCGAGCAGGTCCCGGCGCTGCAGCTCGACGCGCTCCAGGCCGCCGGCGCCGCGCGCGTGTTCACCGACCACGCGGGCGGCGCGCTCGCCGAGCGGCCCGAGCTCACCCGCGCGCTCGACCACCTGCGCGCCGGCGACACGCTGATGGTGTGGAAGCTCGACCGACTCGGCCGATCGCTGCGCCACCTGATCGACACCGTCCGCGCGCTCGAGGAACGCGGCGTCGGGTTCCGCAGCCTCCAGGAGCACATCGACACCACCACGCCCGCGGCCGGCTCGTCTTCCACGTCTTCGCCGCCCTTGCGGAGTTTGAGCGCGACCTCATCCGTGAGCGCACGAACGCCGGGCTGGCCGCGGCGCGGGCGCGCGGACGCAACGGCGGGCGCCCGCCGGCGATGACGCCCGAGAAGCTGCGCGTCGCGCGCGAGATGTACGACTCGCGCCAGCACACCGTCGCGGCGATCGCCGCCACCCTCGGCGTCAGCCGTGCCACGATCTACCGGAGCCTGGCCACGGCCGCCGCCGGCGGCTCCTGATCGGCCGGCGCGCCCGCGAGCGCGAGCTCGAGGCGCGTGTCCATGTCGAGGCGGAAGGTGCCGTAGGGGTTGATGTGGCTCCAGAACAGCGACGTCAGCGCGCGGCGATCCTCGTCGCTCATCCGCGCCGCCCACGCGGGGTCAGCGAGCACGTCCTGCAGCAGCAGCGTGTTGACGTGCACGACGGCAGACTGCAACAGATGCAGGGCGAGCATCGAGATCTCCGCCGTCTCGCGGTCGGGACCGGCGAGGTCGGCGTTCTTGCCGTAGAAGACGACGCGATTGCCCGAGTTCCAGGTCTCGACGACCTGCAGCCCGGCGTGGATCTCGCGCCGCAGTTCCGGGGAGGCGAGGTACTCGCACGCGAAGATTGTGCGCACCGCGCGGCCAAGCTCCTCCAGCGCCTGGTAGGTCGGGTGCTTCGGCCCGCCGCGGGTAAAGCGCCGCAGAATCGACTCCGCCTCCGCCGTGCCGAGTCGCAGCGCGGTGGCGTACTTGACCATCTGGTCGTACTGGCGGGCGATCAGCTCCCAACGGATCGGACGCGTCAGCACCGCCTGCAGGCCTGGCCAGCCGGCGGGGGGTCGTCGGGCGGCGACCTCAGAGGAGGAGCAGGTCTTCAGCTGGCTGTAGATGCAGACGCTGTCGCGCTCGACGTGCCAGTAGATCATCACCCCCGGCCCGCCGTAGCGCTGGTGCCATTCGGTCATCAGGTTGGACTCCCAGGACCCGAACTGGCGGGAGTCCGACGCGCACGCCGTGCCGTCGCCCCACCACTCGGGGTCGCGTGCGGCGAACGTCGCGTTCGCGACGCGGGCGATGGCGCGGCGCAGGTTGTCGCGGTTGATGTAGTGGCGGCGCACGTGCCGCAGCGCGGCCTCGCTCTCGCCGTGCTCGCCGGTCGCCACGATCCCCCGGATCCCCATGTTCGTGCCCAGCGCGAACAGACACAGCAGCAGTCGCCGGCGCAGCGTGTCGCGCTCGATGACCTCGCGCGAGGCGACCGACACAAACTCGCGCGTGAAGTCCGTCAGGAACTCGGTCTCCTTGAGGACATTGAGCAGGTCCAGGGTGCCCCAGCGGCGCGCGACCTCGCCCTTGAGCGCGTCGAGCATCGCCGGCTCGGGCAACGCCTCGAGCCGCGGAACCGCAATCCACGGATCGCCGCGGCGAGCGACGATCAGCACGCCACCCGCAGCATCGCCACGCAGCGCCCCGTCGAGTCCATAGAGCGCCGCCGTCATGCGCTCGCGGAGGGAGTCGATGAAGTCGCTCGGGTCGATGGGCTGGCGCAGTACGGCGTAGTGCACGTCGCGGCTGGCCTCGAAGGCGCCCGGCAGGTCGTCCTCGGGATCGCGCCAGCGCGTGGCGCCGTCGACGTGGATCTCGCGGCGGCGGATCACGTCGCGCAGCGCGACCAGCACGCATAGCTCATACGGGACACGCTCGACCCGGCCGTGCTCGTCGACGACGGCGTCGCGCCATGCCGGCGGGACGACGCCGTCGAGCGGCACGCGTGCCTCCGAGCCGTAGTAGCGGCGCTTGCCGTAACGACCCGACCAACTCCTCCGGCGACCACTCGTCCCGCACCCAGCCCTTGTCCTCTCAGGACAGCTTCGGGAGTCCAGGGCCTACTTGCGTCCGTCCGGACCTCATGCGAACATACGTTCGTGCGATGGGACGAACAGCAGATCGGCGAAGAGGCCCAGCCCCGGCTCCCTGGCTCTGATGGCGACGTCATCGTCCGCCGCTTCGACGCACCGGAGGCGATGGACATCCGCTTCCACGAGATCCGCGCGAAGTCCGCCCTCAACCGCGTCCCCAAGATGTCGCGGGTCCCGTTCGAATGGACGGTCAATCCGTACAGGGGATGCACCCATGCTTGCTCCTATTGCTGCTGGGGTGACACGCCGATCCTCCTCGCGGACGGGCGCACCCGGACGATGGCGGAACTTCGGCCCGGCGATGCGATCGTCGGAACCGAGGTCAGGGGCGTTTACCGGCGTTACGTGACCACGCAGGTGCTCGACCACTGGTCGACGGTCAAGCCGGCGTACCGGGTGACGCTGGAGGACGGGACCGAACTCGTCACGAGCGGCGATCACCGGTTCCTCACTCGTCGAGGATGGAGGCACGTGACGGGCACCGAGTGCGGGCGTGGTCGGCGGCCTCACCTCACGACGAACAACACGCTCTTGGGAACCGGCGGCTTTGCCGCGCCGCCCGAGGAGTGTCCTGACTACCGACGTGGATACCTCTGCGGAATGATCCGAGGGGACGGGCACGTGGCGTCGCGGCCCTACCTTCGCGCGAATGGACGCCCGTACGTCGCTCACTCTTTCAGGCTCGCGCTTACCGATGGGGAGGCACTCGCCCGTGTTCAGGAGTACCTCCTCGAGGCCGGTGTAGGTACCCGGGAGTTCCTGTTTCAGGCGGCGGTGGGCGCCCGGCGCGAGATGCGCGCGATCCGGGCGGGATCGGCATCAAGCGTCGAACAAGTGCGCACGCTCATCGGGTGGCCGCTCTCGCCGAGTGACGACTGGCGCAAGGGCTTTCTCGCCGGGATCTTCGATGCCGAGGGTTCGTGCGGGCGTGAGGCACTGCGGATCTCCAACGGCGACCGAGCGATCCTCGACTGGACGGCGGCGTGCCTGAGGCACTTCGCGTTCGACACGGTCCAGGAGCCGACGAAGCGCGAGAACGGCGTCACGTTCGTCCGCATCCGCGGCGGCCTGCGCGAACGACTGCGCTTCTTCCACATGACCGATCCGGCGATCACCCGCAAGCGCACGGTCCAAGGCTCTGCGCTGAAGTCCGACGCGAAGACCCGCGTGGTGTCCGTCGAGCCGCTCGGCGTCGCCATGCGGCTCTACGACATCACCACCGGCACCGGCGACTTCATCTCCAACGGCGTGGTCAGCCACAACTGCTTCGCCCGCCCGACGCACGAGTACCTCGACCTCAACGCCGGCCGCGACTTCGAGCGCGAGATCATCGTCAAGGTCAACGTGCCCGAGGTGCTGCGCGCCGAGCTGGCGCGGCCGTCGTGGGGCAAGCACCACGTCGCCCTCGGCACGAACACCGACCCGTACCAGTGGGTCGAGGGCCGCTACAAGCTCATGCGCGGGATCTGGGAGGCGTTCCGTGACGCCGAGAACCCGTGCTCCGTCCTGACCAAGTCGCCGCTCGTGCTGCGCGACGCCGACCTGCTGCTCGAGATCGCGGAGCGCACGTCGGTGACCGCGTGCCTGTCGATCCCGACGATGGAGGAGAAGGCCTGGCGGGAGACCGAGCCGCACACCCCGCACCCGAAGGCGCGGATGGAGGCGGTGGCCGAGCTCAACCGCCTCGGCATCCCGACTGGCGTGCTGGTCGCGCCGCTGATGCCCGGGATCAACGACGACCCGCGCCAGGTCGAGCGGATCCTCGCGCTCGCCGACGAGGCCGGCGCGACGAGCATCGGCGGCCAGCCGCTGTTCCTGCGTGGCTCGACGCGGGATGTGTTCATGGAGTGGCTGCGGGCGCAGCGGCCGGACCTGGTCGCCCGCTACGAGAAGCTCTACGCCCGTGGCGCCTACCTGCCGGTGAAGGAGCGCAAGCGGATCGAGGGGATGCTGCGGAGCTCGAAGCGGCGGTCCTCGCCGTCGGCGGAGCGCTTCGCGCACCGTCGCGCAGAGCGACGACGCATCGATGCAGCGGCGCGTGCTGCGCGCGAACGGGCGGCCGCAGCGGCGCCGCGTCAGGAGGTGCTGTTCTGAAAGGCCGTTCCCACGATCTGACATTTCCGCTCGGCGTACTGCGGTACGTGCGAAGATGGGCGCATGGACAAGAGCGAGAAGACGCCGCGCAAGCCGCAGCGCCCGGTCCTGCCGGAGAAGCTGCAGCGGTCGCTCGAGCAACGGCGGGCGTCGCAGTCGGCACCGCCCGCTGCGCGTATGAACCCGCGCTCGAGCTCGCACCGCCAGGGCGCGACCCGCCAGAAGCGCGGCTGAGTACCACGCGGCCGTAGGTTTCCGGCGGGGTCGGCGCCCTGATGTGGTCTTGCGCACGTCCGTGCGACCGGAGATGCTGAGCCGATGAGCGACCTCGCCGCCGGGACGCACCTGGGCCGCTACCGCATCGACGGCGTGGCCGGCCGTGGTGGCATGGGCGTCGTCTACCGCGCGTTCCAGGAGGACCTCGAACGGTCGGTCGCGCTGAAGGTCATCACCGAGGACCTCGCGCAGGACCACGACTTCCGGGCGCGGTTCGAGCGCGAGGCGAAGCTCGCGGCGAGCCTCGACCACCCGAACGTCGTGCCGGTCTACGAGGCCGGCCAGCACGACGGCGCGCTGTTCATCGCGATGCGTTTCGTCGACGGCACGGATCTGGCCTCGGTGGTCGAGCGCGACGGCGCGCTGCCGCCGGAGCGAGCGATCGCGCTCGTCACGCAGATCGCCGGCGCGCTGGACGCCGCGCACGCCCGCGGGCTCGTCCACCGCGACGTCAAGCCGCACAACGTCCTCATGGCGGGCGACCACGCCTACCTCACCGACTTCGGGCTGACGAAGACCACCTCCTCCGCGGGCCTCACGCGCACGGGCGTCGTGCTCGGGACGCTCGACTACGCGCCGCCCGAGCAGCTGCGCGGCGAGGCGACCGACGCGCGGTCCGACGTCTACGCCCTCGCCTGCATGACCTACCACCTGCTCGCGGGTGCCCCGCCGTTCGAGCGGGCCGGCGACACGGCGCGCATGCTCGCCCATCTCAACGACCCGCCGCCGGACCTGCCCGCGGGCCCGCCGCCGCTGAGCGCGGTGATCCAGCAGGGCATGGCCAAGGCGCCAAGCGATCGCTTCGCGAGCGCCGGCGAGTTCGCCGCCGCGTGCGCCGCGGCGCTCACCGGCGGCGCGGCCGCGAACGGCGGCCCGGCTCCTGACAAGCGCACGAGCCGCTCCGCCGCGGCGGGCGCGACCGCGCCGGGCATGTCGCCGCGGACGCGCATGGCGCTCGGGGTCGCGCTGCCGCTGGTGCTGGTCTGCGGGCTGGTCGCGGCGGCGCTCGCCGCCTTCGGCGTGTTCGGCGGCTCGGACGACCCGAAGGAGCCAGAGGCCGCGGCCCCCACCGCAAAGCCGGCGGAGACGCCCGCCGCCACGGCGTCGGCTGAGCCGACCGCCGACGACGGCGGCGCGCCGTCCGGGGCCGCGCCGCGACCGGTCGCGTCGATCCCCGTGGGCGATGGGCCGGACGGCATCGCCGTCGGCGCCGACGTCATCTGGGTGGTCACGTCCAAGGCGGGGCAGCTCGTCCGCATCGACGCGAAGAGCAACAAGGTCACCGGCGAGCCCGTCGCGGCGGGCGAGGCGCCCGACAGCGTCACCGCCGACAAGGGGATCGTCTACGTGACCAGCCAGAAGGACGACCAGCTGCGGCGCTTCGAGGCCCGCCCCGACCCGGTGCCGAGCGGCACTGTCAACGTCGGGCGCGTACCGGAGAGCGTGTCACTCGGCAAGCAGCTGGTGTGGGTCGCGCTGTCCGGCGACGGCACCGTGCAGCGCGTCGACCGCGCCTCCATCGAGCTCCTCGGCGGGGCGATCGGCGTCGGCGGCAGGCCGACCGGCATCCACGTCGGCGACGGGCGCGTGTGGGTGACCAACGCCGAGGACGGGACGATCTCGCTCATCGACTCGGCGACCGCGGAGCCGATCGGGCTGCCGACCCGCGTGGGCGAGGATCCGCGAGACGTCGTCGAGGCCTTCGGCTTCGCGTGGGTGGTGCTCGCCGGCGACAGCGCCGTCGTGCGCCTCGACCTCAAGACCGCGAAGGTCGTCGGCTCGCCGATCAAGGTCGGGAAGCAGCCGGTCAAGATCGCGGCGGGCGAAGGCGCGGTGTGGGTCAGCAACCGCGGCGACGACACCGTGAGCCAGATCGACCCGAAGACGTTCCGCGTCGCCGGGCGCCCCCTGCCGGTCGGCACCCGTCCGGTCGGGATCGCGGCGGGCCTGGGCGGAGTCTGGGTCGCGAACTCGGGCGACGGAACGGTCACGAAGCTCGATCCAGGAGCTGCGCTCGCGAAGTAGCCCCAGCCGCTCAGTCGTCGGCCGCGAGCGCCGACCACTCGCCGCGGCGCAGCGGCTCGAGCACGGCGCCCACCTCCGCGCGATCGCGCACGGCGGCGATGATGCCCGCGCCCAGGGACGCGTGACCGATGAGGATCGCGCCGGCCACTCGGCCCGAGCGATCGACGACGAGCTTGCGGTAGCGCTGGCCCGCGTCCTCCGTGAAGGCGATCGCCTCGTCGCCGTCGTCGGGCTCGAAGCGCCCGGCCGATGTGAGGTCGATGCCCGCCACCTTCAGCGCGGTGACGGGAACGGTGCCCGCGTAGGTCTTCGCGCCGCCGGCGGCGTTGTCGGCGGCGACCTCGGCCTGCTCGACCGCCGCCGGCCACAGCCCGAGCACCCGCCCGGAGTGCTCGGCGACGTCGCCGGCGGCGAAGACGTGCGGGCGCGACGCGGCCATGTGGTCGTCGACGACGACGCCGCCCCGAACCGCGAGCCCCGCCTCCCGGGCGAGCTCGACGTTCGGGGTGATGCCCGCCGCGATGAGCAGCAGGTCGCTCTCGAGCGTCCGCCCGCCGCGCAGGGTGACCTCGCGCAGCCGGCCGTTGGCGCTGACCGCCGCGGTCTCGGCCTGCGTCACGATCTCGATCCCCAGCCCCTCCAGGTAGGCGCGCAGGATGTTCGCGGCGGCCTCGTCGAGCTGGCGGCGCAGGAGCCGGCCGCCGCGCTCGAGCACCGCGACACGGAGGCCGAGCTTGGACAGCGCGAACGCCGCCTCGAGGCCGAGCAGCCCGCCGCCGGCGACCGCGGCGTGCTTGGCGCGGACCTTCTGGGCGAACCCGCGCAGCTCGAGGGCGTCGGCCGCGTTGCGCATGACGAACGTGCCGGGCGTGCCGAAGCCCTCGATCGCCGGCACCGTGGCCGAGGAGCCCATCGCGAGGACCAGCCGGTCGTACTCGAGTGCGTCGCCGGTGGCCAGGGCGACGGTCTGGCGGTCGACGTCCAGCCCCGCGGCCTGGGTGTTCAGCCACGACGTGATCGACCGGTCCTCGTACCACTTCTCGGGGTTGAGGTAGAGGCCATTCATGGCCGAGCGCCCGTAGATGAGGCGCGAGATCGCCATGCGGTTGTAGAGCGGGTGGGCCTCCTCGGTGACCAGGTGGATCTCGCACAGCGGGTGGCGCCGGCGGACGTGGTCGGCGGCGGTGACGCCGGCGATCCCGTTGCCGACGATGACGACGCGCTCGATCGAGCGGTCAAAGGCGAAGCCGCGGATCTGGCTCGTCGTCGGCCGCGCAGGCTCTTCCGGCGTCAGCGAGACGCAGACCGGCCCGCCCTTGACCCGCGCGCAACACGCCATCCGGGTGTTGTCGGCGAGACCGAGCCGCTCGAGCGTGTTGCGCTCGTCGCCGCCGACCTTCGCGAGGTGCTCCATGCCGGCGACGATCGCGACGGGGTCGGCGCCGCAGACGCCCATCCGGCAGCCCGCCTCGATCGGGAGGCCCTGCGCCTCGGCGAGCTCGAGCACCGTCTGGCCCGGCTTGGCGACGACCCGCTTGTCGTGGCCCTTGAACTCGACCTCGGGATTGCCGATCCCGGAGGCGCGGCGGGCGGTGAGCGAGCGCGAGCCGGCGACGGACAGGCCGGAGAGCCCGCCGAGCGGCTCCTCGGGCGCCCGGAACACCGCCTCCTTGCGGTACGTGCGCAGGACCCACGCCGCGGCGAGCGCGATCGCCGCCGCGCGGATCGCCCAGCCGACGGCGTCGGGTGCCGCGCCGTCGCTCACCGCGTCGGCGAACGACGGGCCGGCGTGCCAGTAGAAGATCGCGAACGCCGTCGCGGCGAACAGCGTCGTGACCTTGTGGACGGTGACCTTGGCGAGCGTCTCGATGGCGAAGAACAGCGCCACCGAGGCGCCGACGTAGAGGGCGATGCGACCGAGCTTCTCGCCGGCGGCGAGCGCCTCGTCGACCGTGAAGAAGGCGAGCACCAGCCCCGGGAACGCGCCCGCGAACAGCCGGCGGTAGCCGCTCCAGTGGCGGTCCTCCTCGAGGTCGGCCAGGTAGGCGACGCGCGGGTTGAAGTCGTAGCAGTTCTTCGTGCAGCCGACGCACGGCTGGCAGTGGTTGTTGCCCACGAGCTTGAACGGCGTCTGCCCGTAGAGCCGCTGCACCGGCAGCAGCGGGCAGATGGTCGAGCACCAGCCGCTCTTGCCCTTGAGCAGCATGCCGCCGGTGAACGCCGCGGTCATCGCGCCCAGCAGCAGCAGCGCGCTGGCGGGGCCGGAGTCGTCGAGCCCGAACTTGCGGCCCACCACGAACGCCACGAACAGCGCCACGCCGATGACGTAGCCGTACTCCTTCAGCCACGCCGGAGCGGTCGCGGCGCGGGTGAGGCCGAGCGCGCGCGGCGTCTGGTTGGAGGCCGCCAGCGGGCAGAGGTTGCGCCACAGGCCCGGGGCCACCAGGAACAGCAGCGGCAGCAGCGGGATGAGGATCTTCCACAGGACGAAGAGGCCCGCCTTCTCGTCGGCGATCATCAGGCCGGCGAGGAGCACCGCGCCGGTGATCGAGGCGATCCGCCCCGCCTGCCAGGCGCGGAGCGGGACCCGCGACGGGATCTGCGTGTAGTTAGGGAACGCCGCCGCGTTCATGCGCGCAACCGCAGCGCCATCAGCCGCCCGAGGTCGACCAGCAGCTCGCGCGCCAGGCGCGGCTCGCGAGCCGCCATGGCCTCGAAGGCCTCAAAGCTCATGCGCAGCAGCTCGCCGTCGGTCTCGGCGGTGGCGCTCGTCCGCCGGGGGAGCCCCGAGAAGAACTCGGCCTCGCCGAGGACCGCCGGCGCGGCCGCGGTGTCGAGCCGGCCGTCGGCGAGGATGTAGAGGGCGCGGTCGTCCTCGCCGGCGGCGAGCACCGTCTCGCCGGGCCGGAAGCGCAGCGTCTCGCAGTAGCCGAGCAGCACCGCCCAGTCGGCCTCGGGGGCGTCCGGCAGCAGCTCCGCGCGCGATGCGGCCTGCCCCCGCGCGGCGGATCCGTCGTAGTCGAAGAAGGCGTTGGTGTCCAGCTTGGGACGACCCTAATCCCGCGACCGGCCCCGAGGCAACCTCGGGATCATTCGCCGTGCGCGCGGTGCCCGGCGTCGATCGCGTTCGACACGCCGTCTCCGCCCAGCCGCCGCTGGACCTCGGACGCGAAGCCGGGGAGCATCGCGGCGATCGCGGTTCCGGCCCGGAGCACCGTCGGGGCGACGACGACCTCGGTCCGGTTGCGCTCGACCGCGGCGACCACGGCCGCGGCGACGTCCTCGGGCTTCCGGGTCCCGACGCCCGGCGGCAGCTTGGCGCCGGTCTCGTGGAACATCCCGGCGTCGCGGATGAAGCCCGGGGAGACGACCGAGACGCCGACGCCGTGCTGGCGCAGGTCCTCCCGGAGGCCGAACGCGAAGCCCCGCAGCCCGAACTTCGTCGCCGAGTACAGGCTGCCGCGGGGGCTGGCGGCGCGGCCGGCCAGCGAGGAGACGAAGACGAGGTGCCCGTCGCCGCGCTCGGCCATTCGCGCGCCCATCCACTTGCCCAGGATCATCGGAGCGCGGAGGTTGACGGCGAGGGCGGCGTCGATGTCCTCGACCGTCAGCCGGTCGATGCCACCGCTCGCCGGCAGAGCGGCGTTGGCGACCAGGATGTCCGCGTCACCGGCGTCCGCCATCAGGCGCTCGAGGTCGGCGTGGTCGCCCAGGTCGCAGGCCACCGCCTGGCCGCCGACCTCGGCGGCGAGCGGCTCGAGGACATCGGCGCGGCGGCCGGTGAGGACGAGCCGCGCGCCGCGCGCCGCGAACGCCCGGGCGATCGCCTGTCCCAGGCCACCGGTCGCCCCGGTGACCAGCACCTTGCGGCCCGCCACGTTCACGGCGCGAACACCGCCACGGTCGCCGTGAACGCGTGCAGGAAGTACTCGCCGCCGACGGGCCCGATCTCACCGGCGGCAAAGAAGCCGGCCGACGGAGCGCTGCCGAGCACGCGCGTCACCGTCAGCGCATCGTGATCGGCCGAGCCGAACATGCCGCGGCCGCGGCCGTTGCAGGCGAAGACGAGCGCGCCGGCCGGCGGGCGCCCGCCGAGCGCCTCCATCCGCACCTCGAGCGCCGCCGCGAGGTCGCGATCGGCGCTGTCGGCGTCGCGGGCGTGCAGCCGGATGACCTGACCCGGGCGCACGTCGCTGCCGACCGCGATCGTGCCGGTCTCCGGGTCGGCGCCGGCCAGGCCGCGCACGAGGAAGTCGCCCTGGACGTAGTCGGGCTTGTTGACGTCGACGACGATGCCCATCAGCAGCCCGCCGGAGATGAGTCGCTTGTCGTCGTCGGACAGCCCTTCGATGGTGTCGCGCAGCTTGTCGAGCGCCGGGCGGCCCGCGAGCTCGGAGATGACGTTGCCCTCGGCCGCCGTGATGGTCAGCTCGGGGCCGACCGGCGTCGCGCCCTGCGAGACGCACGGCAGCACCTCGACACCGTCGAAGCGAACGCCGACCGCGCCCTCGGTGAGCACCTCGTCGCCGTAGAACAGCGCGCCCGCGTCCTCGGTCGTCCCCGCCGACGCGACGCCGCCGACGAGCGGCACCATCGGCACCATCTCCGACAGGAAGCGCAGGACCGGGTCGGTCGGGAACGAGAACGGATCGGCGAGCAGGATCACGCCCGCGGCGCCGTCGAGGTCGGGCATGCCGGCCAGCGCGCCGCCGCCGTCGACCGGCTCGACCGTGGCGTGGAACGCGCGCGCCAGCCCTTCCCCCAGCGAGGCCGCCCAGACCGCGACGCCGGTGCCGGTCTCGATCTCGCGGGTGCGGCCGAGGACGCCGCCCGCGCCGCAGCCGATCAGCTGGTCGGGGGCGAGGATGTCCTGGACCGCCGCGAGGGTCGCCTCGGGCGCCTCGAGGTGCGCGCCGGAGGCGAACAGGACGACGAGATCGCAGGGCCGGCCGTCCAGCCCGTCGCGCGCCACGGCGGCCGCCTCGGCCGCGCCGGCGACCGGATCGAACTTCGTGGAGAGGCCGGTGCCGATGCGGACGGTCATTGGGCACCGGACGATACCCCTGAAAGCCCAGTACACGCGCCCGTAAGTTCGGGCCGAACTCACGGCCACGCGTACAGCGGGCACCCCGGGGCGCGGCCATACTGCGGCGCGTGGCGCGCCCCGAGGTCATCGCCCTGTTCGGCCCGACCGCGATCGGCAAGACGGCGGTGGCCATCGCGCTCGCCGAGCGCCTGCGCGCTCGCGGCGAGGACCCCGTGGCGGTGTCGGCGGACGCGCTGCAGGTCTACGCCGGGCTCGAGATCCTCACCGGGGCGGCGACGGCGGCCGAGCGCGAGCGGCTCGAGCACCGGCTGCTCGGCCACCTGCCGGTGACCGCGACCTCGAGCGCCGGCGCGTACGCGCAGCGGGCCCACGCCGAGATCGACGCGCTGCTGGCGGCGGGGCGCCGGCCGATCGTGGTCGGCGGCACCGGCCTGTACCTGCGCGCGGCGCTCGGCGAGCTCGACCTGCGCCCCCCGCCGTCTCCCAGCGTCCGCGAGCGCTGGCTGGCGGCGCTCGCGCAGGACGGCCCCGCGGCGCTGCACGCGCGGCTGCGGGCGCGCGACCCGGAGGCCGCGGCCCGCACGGCCCCGACCGACGCCCACCGGCTCGTGCGCGCCCACGAGCTGCTCGATGCCGGCCGCCCGCCGCCGGCCGGCGGGCAGCTGTGGACCTCCGATACGCGCCATCCGACACTCCTGGTCGGGCTGACGATGGACCGCGCCGCGCTGGCGCAGCGGATCGACGAGCGGGTGGATGCGATGGTCGCCGCGGGTGCCGCCGTCGAGGTGCGCAGCGCCGCCGCCGCCGGGGCGTCGGCGACCGCGCGCAAGGCGCTCGGCTTCGAGGAGCTGCTGAACGGCGACGTCGGGGCGATGAAGCAGCGCACCCGCGCGTACGCCCGCCGCCAGCTGACGTGGATGCGCAAGCTGCCGGGCGTCCATCTGCTCGACGTCACCGACACCGACCCGGCCGCCGCCGCGGAGGCGATCGAGGGCATGATGGGCCGATGAGGTTCGAGAAGTGGCAGGCGCTCGGCAACGACTACCTGGTCGTCGAGCGCGCGGATCTCCCGGTCGCCCTGACCGCCGCCCGCGTCCGCCTGCTCTGCTCGCCGCACTTCGGGCCGGGCGGCGACGGCGTCCTCGAGCTCTCGCCCCCCGACGCGCCCGGCTTCGTCGCGCGCCTGCGGATCTTCAACCCCGACGGCTCGGAGGCCGAGCTGTCGGGCAACGGCGCGCGCGAGGCGATCCTCTACCTGCGGCGCGCGGGCTGGACGGACGCGACGACCTTCTCGATCCAGACCGCCGCCGGCGAGATCCGCCCGACGATCACCGGCGAGACGACCTGCCGCGTCGACATGGGGCGCGCCAGCCTGCAGTCGCCCGCCTACCCGTCGGGCGGGGCGGAGGGGCACGGCGTCGTCGCCGCCGGCCGCCGCGACTGGCGCTTCCAGCACGTGTCGATCGGCAACCCGCAGTGCGCGATCCGGATCCCCGACCGCGAGGAGCTCGACGCGCTCGACGTCACCGCCATCGGCCCGGACATCGAGCACGCGCCGCTCTTCCCGCAGCGGACCAACGTCTCGTTCTGGACCGAGGTCAGCCCGGGGCGGATCCGCGCGCGAATCTTCGAGCGCGGGGTGGGGGAGACGATGTCGTCGGGCACCGGGGCGTGCGGGGCGGCGGTCGCCTCGGTCCTGCGCGGGGGCGACTCGCCGGTCACCGTGGTGCTCGACGGCGGCGAGCTGACCGTGGATGTCGGCGAGGACCTCCACGTCGACCTCACCGGCTGGGCCGAGCCGGTGTACCGCGGCGAGGCCAGCGCCGAGCTGCTCGAGCGCCTGCGGACCGCCGGTTAGCCGTCCCCGTTACCGTTCCCCGGCGATGAGCGAGACGACAGGCGCCTGGGGCTTCGGGCTGGCCACCACCACCATGGAGGGCGCCCGGGCCCTCGACACCTTCTTCGCGGATCCGCAGCTCGGGGCGGCTCCCCCCGAAGGGCTCGCGGAGCTGCCCGCCGAGCTGGCCGCCGCTCAGGGCGAGGACCCGCTGCGCGGGGTGCGCACCGACGCCGTGCTGACCGTCATCGACGACCTGGCCTCGCCTCCCGCCGACGCGCAGGACGCCTACCTGCGGCTGCATCTGCTCTCCCACCGCCTCGTCCGCCCGCACGAGCTGAGCCTCGACGGCGTCTTCGGCGTCCTGCCCAACATCGCGTGGACGAGCCACGGCGCCGTCGACCCCGCCGACGTCACGGCGGCGGCGCTGCGCTTCCGCACCGCGCGTCTGCCGTTCAGCGTGACCTCGGTCGACAAGTTCCCGCGCATGACCGACTACGTGGTCCCGCCCGGCGTCCGGATCGCCGACGCCGACCGCGTCCGCCTCGGCGCCCATCTCGCCGAGGGCACGACGGTGATGCACGAGGGCTTCGTCAACTTCAACGCGGGCACGCTCGGCACCTCGATGGTCGAGGGGCGGATCTCGGCGGGCGTCGTGGTCGGCGACGGCTCGGACATCGGTGGTGGCTCCTCGATCATGGGGACGCTGTCGGGCGGCGGCACGCAGGTCATCTCGATCGGCGAGCGCTGCCTGCTCGGGGCCAACGCCGGGCTGGGGATCTCGCTCGGCGACGACTGCATCG
The DNA here is from genome assembly GCA_963828075.1 of uncultured Solirubrobacterales bacterium. Taxonomy (GTDB): domain Bacteria; phylum Actinomycetota; class Thermoleophilia; order Solirubrobacterales; family Solirubrobacteraceae; genus JACCYI01. Next base: position 462,241 of record CAWHDH010000017.1, read on the forward strand.
TCGAGGCCGGCCTCTACCTGACCGCCGGGACGCGCGTGCGGCTGCCGGACGGCGAGGTCGTCAAGGCGCTCGCGCTCTCAGGCGCGAGCGGCCTGCTGTTCCGCCGTCACTCCCAGACCGGCGCGGTCGAGGCGATGCCCCGGACCGGCACCTGGGCGGGGCTCAACGCGGCGCTGCACGCCAACGACTGATCAGCTCGGCCGCCCGCCGGCACTCGTCGAGCGTCGGCACGAGCGCCAGCCGCGCGTAGCCGGCGGCGACCTCGCCGAACATCGAGCCCGGGGCGAGGACGACGCCGTGCTCGAGCAGCTCGGCGGCCGCCGCCTCGGCGTCCGCGAGCCAGAGGAAGAACGTGGCGTCGCCGCCGACGTGGTGCAGGCCGGCCGCCTGCAGCGCGGGCAGCAGCGCGTCGCGCTTGGCGCGGTAGAGCCCGCGGACGTCCTCGACGTGCGTCTCGTCGCCCCAGGCGGCCACCGCCGCGCGCTGGACGAAGCTCTGCGGCGCGACGCCGACGTTCGGCCGGTAGCGCTTCAGGGCGGCGACGAGGTCGGGGTCGCCCGCGACGAAGCCCGAGCGGTAGCCCGGCATCGAGGACCGCTTGGAGAGCGTGTTGAGGACGCAGACGTGCGAGCGGTCGGCGACCTGCAGCGCCGACACGGGCGGCGTGTCGCCGAAGTAGAGCTCGGAGTACGCCTCGTCGGAGGCCAGGACGAACCCGTGGCGCCGGGCCAGCGCCGCCGCGCGCTCGTAGAGGTCGAGCGGGGCGGTCGCCGCGGTCGGGTTGTTCGGGTAGTTGAGCCAGAGGACCGCGACCCGGTCCCACGTCTCCGCCGGTACGGCGTCGAGGTCGGGGAGGAAGCTCTCCTCGGCGCGCAGCGGCAGCTCGACGACGGCCTTGCCGGCGAAGGCGGCGCCCCGCTCGGCGACCGGGTAGCCCGGGTGGGTCACCGCCACGAGGTCGCCGGCCAGCAGCTGGGCGAGGTGGAAGATCGCCTCCTTGGAGCCGAGCGTCGGGATCACCTCGCGCTCGGCATCGAGGACGACGCCGAACCGCCGCTCGCACCACGCCGCGACCGCCGCGCGCAGCTCGGGCAGGCCGTCGGCGAGCGGATAGGCCGACTGCGGCTCGACCGCCGCCGCCAGCGCCTCGCGGATGAACAGAGGGGTCTCCTCGCGCGGCTCGCCGATCCCGAAGTCGATCACCGGCACCCCGCGGGCGACGAGCGCGCGCTTGGCCTCGGTGAGGCGCAGGAACGGATAGCTCCGCATGCCGGTGAGGGTGGGGGAGAGCCGGACCGTCACAGCCGCTCCGCGAGTATCTCGAGGACGCGGGCACAGCGGACGAGCGCGGCGATCTCGATCGACTCGTCGCGGCGGTGCGCCTGCGCCGGCGCGCCGGGGCCGAAGTTGACGGCGTCGTAGCCGGCGAGGGCGAACTCGGCGACCGGCGTCCAGGCCTGCTTGGGCGCCACCTCGAGGCCGCCCGCCAAGATCAGTGCGTCGAGCAGCGGGTTCTCGCGCGGGACCGCGCCCGACGGGGCGTTGGAGTTGACGCGCAGCTCGCCGTGGCCGCCGCACAGCTCGGCGAGGCGCGCCTCGGCCTCCTCCGGCGTCCGCCCGGGCGCCGAGCGGAAGTTCAGATGGCAGGTGACGAGGTCGGGGATGACGTTGCCGGCGATCCCGCCGGCAACGCGCGTGACCGTCGCCACCTCGCGGAACACGAGGCCGCCGAACTCGTGGTCCTCGGGGCCGTGTGCGGCGAGGGCCGTGATCCCCTTCGCGGCGCGCTCGATCGCGTTGTCGGCGAGCCACGGGCGCGCCGAGTGCCCGGAGCGTCCGTGGAACCGCCAGTCGGCGTTGATGTTGCCCAGACAGCCCGCGTGGATCGCGTTGTCGGTCGGCTCCATCATCACCACGAGCTCCGCGCCGAGGCGGCGGCGCTCCAGCAGCGGCGTCAGCGCGCTCTCGGCGACCGGCAGCTCCTCGCGGCCGAAGAACAGCGCGGCGTAGGGCGAGCCGGCGAGCGCGAGCTCGATCATCACGGCGAGCGCGCCCTTCATGTCGCTGGCGCCAAGCCCGACCACACGATCGTCGGTCCGCTGGCCCGGGCGGTTGTCCTGCGCCGGGACGGTGTCCAGGTGGCCCGCCAGCAAGACCTGCGCGCCGCCGCCGTCGCCCGCGAGCACGCCGGTGTCGCCGAGGTCCTCGACGGCCACGCCACCGGCGGCGAGCAGCGCCGCGACGTGCGCCGCCAGCGCCGCCTCCTCGCGCGACTCGGACGCGATGTCGACGAGCTCGAGCGTCCGCGCGGCCAGGCGGTCGCCGAGCTGCTCGTCGGTCAGCTCCCAGAGCACGGCGCGCCACACTACCCGAGCGCCCAGGGGAGCCCGGAGGGCCGCGGGTAGACTGGACTCCGTGCAACGCAGTCGCAACGGTCGAGTCTCGGAGTCCCGCTACGCCCCCAAGGCGGGTGAGGGTCGCGCACGCCAGCGGGCGTACGCGATCGCCGCCATGCCCGAGGGCGAGGATCTCTCCGAGCTCAAGGAGCTGCTGCGCACCGCCGGTGTCGCCACCGTCGGCGCGATGGTCCAGCACCGCGAGCGCCCGCATCCCAACCTCTACCTCGGGCCCGGCAAGGTCGAGGAGCTCAAGCCGCTGCTCAAGGCGGCCGACGCCAACGTCGTCGTCACCGACGACGAGCTGACCCCCCGCCAGGAGCGCAACCTGGAGAAGGAGCTCGGCGTGCCGGTCATCGACCGCACGACGGTGATCCTCGACATCTTCGCCGGGCACGCGAGCTCGGCGGAGGGCAAGCTGCAGGTCGAGCTCGCGCAGCTCGAGTACAACCTCGCGCGCATGCGAGGGCTGTGGACCCACCTCGAGCGCCTCGGCGCCGGCATCGGCACCCGCGGCCCCGGCGAGTCCCAGATCGAGACGGACCGCCGGCTGGCGCGCGACCGCATCTCGGCGCTCAAGCGCAAGCTCGAGCAGGTCAAGGCGACGCGCGCGGTGATGCGCGCCGAGCGCGAGCGCGCGCACCTGCCGACGATCGCGCTCGCCGGCTACACGAACGCCGGCAAGTCGACGCTCCTGAACGCCCTCACCGGCTCGGAGGTCGGCGTCCGCGACCGCCTGTTCCACACGCTGGACCCGAGCACCCGCATGATGCGCCTCGACGGCCGCACCTACCTGGTGACCGACACCGTCGGCTTCATCCGCAAGCTCCCCCACCAGCTCGTCGAGGCGTTCGGCGCCACCCTGGAGGAGACGACCCGGGCAGACCTGCTGCTCCACATCGTCGACGCGAGCGCCCCCGAGGAGGAGCTCGTCGAGATGACCCGCGCGGTCGACGACGTGCTCGAGGAGATCGGCGTGCGGGATCAGACCCGCCTCCTCGTGCTCAACAAGGCCGACGCGATCGACGACGAACGCCGCCGCGAGCTGTCGTTCCGCCATCCCGACGCGGTCCTCGTCTCCGCGCTGACCGGCGAAGGGCTCGACGAGCTGCGCGCGGCCGTCGCCGCCGACTTCGAGCGCGCGCTCGTCGACGTCGAGCTGCACGTGCCCTACTCGGAGGGCGGGATCCTCTCCGAGCTGCACGAGGTCGCGGGCGACCTGGATCGCAAGGACACGGACGACGGCGTGCAGGTCAACGTTCGCCTGCCCAGGGTGATCGCCGAGCGCTACTCGCGCTTCGCGCCCGCGCCGAGCCCTTCCTGAGCGCGCCACTCGGTCACCAGTACCGAGTAGAGGGCCAGGTCGACGAACCGGTCGTCGAAGCGCTCGGCCTCCCGCAGCACGCCCTCCTGGACGAAGCCGAGCCGCTCCGCGAGCGCGCGGCTGCGGCGGTTGTCCAGCGCCGCGTGGAGCTCGACCCGGTGCATATCCCACGTGTCGAAGGCGTGGCTGACCAGCGCGGCCACGGCGAGCGTCATCGTGCCGCGACCCTGCGCGTCGGCGGCGAGCCAGTAGCCCACGTTGGTCTGGCGATCGTCGCGATCGACCTTGTGGAAGCCGGCGACCCCGGCGATCCGCCCGTCGACGACGATGGCCAGATGGTCCCCGTCGTCGCGCGCCGCCTGCTCCTGGGCCGAGGTGACGAACGCGGCGACCGACGCCCGGGTGCTCTTCGCCGCCCACGGCATCCACGGCGCCAGGTGCTCGCGGTTGCGCTCGATGAGGGCGTTCAGCTCGTCGACGTCGCCGTCGGTGACCGGCCGCAGCACCCGATCTGCGTCGATCCTGATCGGCTCCATCGCCAACAGGATCGCAGTCAGGCGCGGACCGGCCTGTCGGCGCCAGTGAGCCGGGCGTTCATGGCCTACGACCGCCTGCGCGACGGCCTCCTCGACGGCCGCAGCGAGGACGCCTACCTGCGCGACGCCGAGCGCGTCGGCCCGTACCTCACGCTCATGGGCGGCGGATGTACGAGCAGCTGAACGTCCGGTGGTGCACGACCGTCCTCGGCGTGTTCGACCAGCGGGCAGCAGCGCTCCCGCCGGGGAGGCGGCCTTGACGTCGCGCCAGCGGCCGGCCGACGACTGCGGTTCAGCGCTCCGTCATCGGTTGCCGGACGACGGTCCTCCACTTACGCGGGTCCGCCTTGCGGATGTCGCTCAGGTAGATCTCATGGTGGCGCCCGCGCGGAGCTCCATGCTCGCCGACGAACGCGTGGACGCGGGCGACCGTGGGGCCCTCCTCGGAGAAGTTCCCCATGTGCAGGGTCTGGGCACAGACACCCTCTTCGAGGACCTCGAACCGGACGTGCTCCAGGGCGGCGAGGTCCTTCTTCCGCCGGACCGCGCTGGTTGCGTCCTCGACAAGCTCTGGCGTGACCAGGTCGGGTTGCATGATCATCATCGTCCACTTCCACTGCGCCTTCGCGTCGACGGAGAACGCCGACATGTCATCGGCCCACCACAGGCCCTCCAGGGGCATCACGCCGTAATCGACGGCGCGCGGGCCGCGCTTGACCGCGAACTTGACCGCGTAGGAGACGGAGAACAGCGACTCAACGGCGTTCGCGTACGCGGCGGACGTGTTCGGGTCGCCCTGGCCATCGATCATCAGGTAGCTCAGCGGTGGCACCTCGACCTGAACCACCACGTTCGCAGGCGCCGAGTAGAGAGTCTTGAGCTCTCTCTTCAGGTCGCGCTTGGTCATGGCGAACTTGCTTTGAACAACTCAGCGGTCGTCGCCGCTGCCCTGCAGCACGTTGCGCTCCCGCCGCGACTCGAGCTTCGCGATGTTCGCCTCGGCGATCGCGTCGAGGTCGAGATCGGACTCGGTGGCGAGCTGTGCGAGGTACCAGAGGACGTCGCCGAGCTCCTTCGACAGCGCCGCCCGGCGGTCCTCGGAGAGCACGCCGGCGTCGTCGCGGATCATCTTCTTGATCTTCTCGGCGACCTCGCCCGCCTCGCCGCACAGGCCGAGCGTGGGGTAGAGGAGGTTGGCGCCGGCGTCGGGGTAGACGGCGGTCGCCCGCGAGCGCGTCTGGTAGTCGGAGAGCCTCATCGCCGACGACCGTACCGGGCGGCGCCGACAGCGCCGCCCGGCTTCCCGCAAATTCCGCGCTGCGTCAGCCCTCGACGAACCCGGCCTTCTGGAGGTAGTCCTTGGCCGCGTCGGCCGGCTTCTCCTTGTCGACGTCGATGCGGGCGTTGAGCTCCTGCATGACCTTCTCGTTCAGCGGCTCCTGGACCTTCTCGATCACCTTCTGGACCTCGGGCCCGAGCTCCTGGAGCTTCTCGTCGCGGATGTTGAACGTGACGTTGTAGGGCGGGAAGAACTTCTTGTCGTCCTCGAGGATCACGTACTTGCCGCTGGCCAGGTCGCCGTCGGTCGTGAAGATGAACGCGACGTCCGCGTCGCCGGAGTCGAGCACCTGGTACTTCTGCTCGCTGGCGACGAACTTGCCGAACTTCAGGCCGTACGCGTCCTGGACGCCCAGCAGGCAGTCCTGGCGCTGCTTGCACTCCGGGAAGCCGGTGATGCTGAGGTCGGCCGCCTTGTCCGCGAGATCGGAGATGTTGGTCGGGTTGCCGACCTCCGCCGCCTTCTCCTTGGTCATCCCGAGGCGGTAGGTGTTCTCGAACGGCGTCGGGGCCATCGCGGTGATCTTCTCCTTCGCGAAGCCCTCCTTGGTCGCCTCATAGGCCTCCTGGGCGTCGCGCGGGACGTCGGCGGTCTTGACGTCGAAGAACGACGTCAGCGCGGTGCCGGTGTACTCGGGATACGCGTCGACCTTGCCGGCCTGCAGCGCCTTGTGGGCGATGAGCTCGGAGCCGAGGTTGAGCTGGCGCTTGACCGTGAAGCCGGCCGCCTCGAGCGTCTGTGCGTAGATCTCTCCCAGCACGAACTGCTCGGTGAAGTTCTTCGAGCCGACGATGATCGACTTGCCCTCTGCGCCGTCGAGCTTCTGGATGGTGGTGCTCGCCGGCGCCTCGCTGCCGCCGGTGGCCGGCTTCTCGGCGGAGCCGCCACCGTTGTCGTCGTCCGAGCCGCACGCGGCCAGGGCGAGGGCCAGGATGAGCGCGACCAGCGCGCCGATGGTGCTGTGAGTTCTCACGATGCCTCGATGCTCCTCTTCGGGATGGGGATGCCGAACCGACGCGGTGCCTTGTGCGCCCCTTCGACTTTGAGCCCGCGCGGGGTGACCGTGCGTTGCAGCAGGGCGAAGATGCCGTCGGCGCCCAGCGTCAGGAGCGCGACGACGATGCACGAGCCGAGCTGGCCGGCCGTGCCGTAGACGTTGGGGCTGATGATGGGGCGCCCGAGCGTGTCGACGTTGGCGAGCGGCGCGATCGTGGCGGTCGCGATCACGGACACGAGCGAGATGCGGATGCCGTTCATGATCGTCGGCAGGGCCATCGGCAGCTCGACCTTGAGCGCCACGTCGCGACCGGTGAGCCCGACGCCCGTGGCGGCGTCGACCGTCTCGGGGTCGACCCCCCGGACCGCGACGTACGTGTTGGTCAGGATCGGCGGGATCGCCAGCAGCACGAGCGCGAAGCAGACGTTGACGAAGCCGACGCCGAGGAACGCGATGAAGAAGACGATGATGCCCAGCGCGGGGACGGCGCGGCCGATGTTCGAGATGCTCGTGGCGAGGAACTGGAAGCGTCCGATGTGGCCGAGCCACAGCCCGAGCGGCAGCGCCACGGCCGTCGCGATGAGCGTCGCCGCGATCGAGAGCTGGAGGTGGGTGAAGGTGAGCTGACCGACCTCGCCGAGGCCGCCGATCCGGACCGTCCCGGCCTGGGACACCCGTTCCTGGAAGATCCACTCGATGGCGTCGCCGAAGGGACCGAGGGCCGCGAACGTCATGTCGCCCTCGCCCGGGTCCAGGGGGTCAGCATGCGCTGCACGCCCAGCACGGCGAGCTCGAGCGCCGCCGCCAGCAGGATCATCAGGACCGAGGCGGTGACCACGTTCCCGCGGAAGCGGGGATCGGAGAAGATCTCATCGCCCAGGCCGCCGGCGCCGGCGAAGAACGCGAACCCGGCGATCCCGACCGTCGACGACGCGGCGATCCGCAGCCCGGCGAAGATCGTCGGCAGCGCCATCGGGATCTCGACGCCGAACAGGATCTGGCGTTGGGACATGCCCATGCCCTCGGCGGCCTCGACCGTCTCGCGTGGCACCTCGCGCAGCCCGGTCTGGACGTTGCGGAAGATCAGCACCTGCGTGTAGGCGGCCAACGCAACGACGGCCGTGGCGAACCCGCGCCCGGTGACGTTGAGGAGGATCAGATAGAACGCGATCGACGGGACGGTGAAGAGGATGCTCGCGAACGCCAGGAACGGCGGGCCGAGGAACTTGTAGCGGTGGGCGAGCAGTGCGAGGCCGGTGGCGATCACGAAGCCGATGACCAGCGGCACGACGCTCAGCAGCACGTGCTCCCACAGCGGCGTGAGGTACTCGTCGAAGTGCTCGGCGATCCACCCCGGACAGAGCCCGTTGTTGCCCGGGCACTTCTCGGCGGCGCCCTCGCGGTCGCCGAAGAAGTCGTCGCCGAGCTGTGCGAGGATGGGGTGCACCCCGGTCACCGGGTCAGGCCTCGGGCGCGTCCTCGACGGGATCGGAGTCGGCCACGAGCTCGGCGGAGGTGGGCAGGTGCTGCGGCGGCGCCGCGAGCGTCTGGGCCAACACCTCCATCGACAGGACGCCGACGGCGCGCCCGTGCTCGTCGACCACCGGGCCGTACTGCGAGCCCGTCGCCAGCAGGTCCGACAGCGCGTCGCGCAGGATGTCGTCGAGCTCCACGATCGACGGCTTGCCCGAGAACAGCTCCTCGCGGACGCGCTCGCCCTGGAGCGCCCGCTCCGACAGCCAGCCGACGGGGCGGTCCTGGTCGTCGACCAGCAGCGGGATGTCGAGGTCGGCATCGGCGAGCTTGGTGCGCGCGTCGGTCACGGACTCGCCCGCGCGGACCTGCGCGACCTTCCACAGGTCGATGTCCCGCACCCGCTGCAGCGAGAGCCGCTTGAGCGCGCGGTCGGCGCCGACGAAGTCCTCGACGAACGGGTCGGCCGGGTACATGAGCAGCTCGACCGGCGGGGCGAACTGCGCGAGGTGCCCGCCCTCCTTGAGGATCGCGATCTTGTCGCCCATCTTGATCGCCTCGTCGATGTCGTGGGTGACGAAGACGATCGTCTTGCGCAGCTCGGCCTGCAGGCGCAGGAACTCGTTCTGCAGGCGCTCGCGGTTGATCGGGTCGATGGCGCCGAACGGCTCGTCCATCAGCATCAGCGGCGGGTCGGCGGCCAGGGCGCGGGCGACCCCGACGCGCTGGCGCTGGCCGCCTGAGAGCTGCGCGGGATAGCGGCGCGCGAAGTCGGCCGGCAGCCCGATGATGCCGAGCAGCTCCTCCACCCGATCGTCGGTGCGGCGCTTGTCCCAGCCCAGCAGGTGCGGGACGGTGGCGATGTTGTCGCCGATCGTCTTGTGCGGGAACAGGCCGATGTGCTGGATGACGTAGCCGATCTCGCGCCGCAGCTCGGCCGGCTTGCGGTCGCGGACGCTGCGCCCGCCGACCAGGATGTCGCCGTCGGAGATCTCGATCATCCGGTTGACCATCCGCATCGCGGTGGTCTTGCCGCAGCCGGACGGCCCGACGAGCACGCAGATCTCCCCGGCCGGGACCTCGAGCGAGAGGCTGTCGACCGCCGATGACTGGGCGCCCGGATACCGCTTGGTGGCCTCCCGGAACTCCAGCGAGGCGGCCTCGACTCCGGTGGATCGCTCGGTCGGGGCGGTGGACGTTGTGGTCACTGAGGGCTCCGAGGGGCGGGCCGACGCACCGGTCGCGGGTCGGCTGGTCGGGCAACCCTACCCCGAATGGGGGATGGAGGAGAAGGCCTACAGCCCGGCGGCGCGCCGGGCCGCTGCGTGGGCGCCGGCCTCGAGCGCGTCGTCGAGCGGGGCCAGCTCGCCAGGCTCGCGAGCGGTGGCGGCGGCGATCAGCCAGTCGGCGAACCACGTGTTCTTGGGCAGCAGCGGCCCGTGGATGTAGGTCCCGATCACCCGCCCGTGCTGGACGCCCTCGTGCGGATCGGCGCCGTTGTTGCCGTGCCCGCGGAGCACGCGGCCGAGCGGCCGCTCGCTCACCCCGAGGTGCGTGCGGCCGCCGTGGTTCTCGAACCCGGCGAGCACCTCCGGCGCCTCCATGCCCTCCAGCTTCACCTCGATCGCGATGTTGCCGATCAGCCGCGGGCCCTCCTCGCGGACGGTCATGAGGTCGACCAGGCCCGCCCCGGGGAGCCGCTCGGTCCCGAGCTCGTAGTGGTGGCCGAGCAGCTGGTAGCCGCCGCAGACGGCGAGCACGACGGCGCCGCGGTCGGCGGCGGCGTGCAGCGCGTCGCGCTTGACCGTCGCGAGGTCCTGGGCGCACAGCGCCTGGTCGCGGTCCTGCCCGCCGCCCATGTAGAACAGGTCGTGGGCGTCGGGGTCGAGCTCCTCGCCGAGGCCGGCGCCGTGCAGCTCGAAGCCGATGCCGCGCCAGGCGCAGCGCCGCTCGAGCACGGACAGGTTCCCGCGGTCGGCGTAGATGTTCATCAGGTCGGGGTACAGCGCGCACACCCGCAACGGCCGCCCAGCCTCAGCCACGCAGCAGCACCACCTCGGAGCCGACGTGCTCCTCGGTCGCCTCGATCCGGTGCGACGGCTCGGGCTCGAGCCCGGCGGCGCGCCCCTCGGCCTCCAGCATCTCGGCGGTCACGTGCAGCAGGTCGATGCGGTCGGGCTCCGCGGTGCGGGCGCCGTCGGGAGCGAGGGAGGTGCGGATGCGCTCGATCGTCGAGCGGTCGGGCAGCTCGCGCACGGCGACGGGCTGGGAGCTGAAGCGCCAGCCGGCATGCTCGGCGACGTCGGGGGCGGGGAGCAGGACGGTCTCGGGGTCCCAGCCCTCGAGCGCGTCGGCGAGCGCGGCGGCGAGCAGCCCGCCGGGCGCGAGGTGCCGGCGCGCCGCCGCCAGGAACGCCGCGCGGTCTCCCAGCAGCTGGATCGTCTGCATGGGGACGACGACGAGGCCGAACCTCGCGCCGCCGAGCCGGAAGTCCGTGGCATCGGCGACGGCGGTGGCCACGTCCACACCGGCCTGACGGGCGCGCTGGGCCAGTGCGGCGAGGAGCTGCGGCTCGTGGTCGAGCGCGGTGACCGCGTGGCCCCGCGCCGCCAGGTCGAGCGCGACGCGGCCGGTGCCCGCACCGACATCGAGGACCGGCCCGCGTTCGGCGGCCGCCAGCGCGCGCCAGAGCGGCAGGTCGGCGACGTAGCCGCCGCACTCGGCGTCGTGCCAGATCACCGCGGCCGGCGGGAGCGTCGCCCTCATCGTCGCCAGTACTCCCGGGCGGCGCCGCGGTCGGCGAGCAGGTCGCGCAGCTCGAGCAGGGCGGTGTACGTGGGCAGCGCGTAGAGCGGGCCGTCGCCCGCCGCGAGCGCGTCGTCGAGGCCGGCCGGCAGCCCCTCGACGACGTGCAGCCGGGTCGCGTCGACCCCCGCGTACTTCAGGCGCAGCGCCAGCTCGGCGGCGCGGGTGCCCGAGCAGGTCATCCGCCGCACCCGCGGTGCGAGCAGCTCCCAGTCGGCGTCCCACACCCACGACACGTCGCGGCCGTCGGCGACGCGGTCGTTGAGCACGCCGAAGAGGTCGAGCTCTGTGCCCTCGAGCGCCAGCGTGCGCAGGACCTCGTTGGCGCCCGCGGGGTTCTTGATCAGCAGGATCGACGTCGGGCGGCCGCCCAGCTCGATCGTCTCGGCACGCCCGAAGGCCGGCGCCACCGCGCCCAGGCCCGCGACCACGTCGTCGAGCCCGGCGCCCAGCGCCAGGCACAGCGCCGCGGCCCCCAGCGCGTTGTAGATGTTGTAGAGGCCGGGGAGCGGGAGCTCGACGCGGGCCTCGCCGACCGGCGTGCCGAGCGTGAACGCCGAGGCGCGGATGCCGCGGAGCTCGATCTCACGCGCGACGATCGCCGGCTGCGGCCGCCGGGCGCCGCACTGGGGGCAGTGGTAGCGGCCCAGGTGACCGAGATAGGCGACCTCGTACACGTACGCGTGGCCGCAGCGGCGGCAGTGCTTGGAGTCCGACGCATGCTGCAGCTCGGCGTGGGCCATCGCGTCGTCCTCGACGCCGAAGTGCAGCGGCAGCGCCGGGTCGTCGTCGAGCGCGGCGGCGGTCGGGGGCGCCGGCGTGTCGGCGGGCGCGCCGGCGCGGGCGAGGTCGGCGACGAGCGGGTCGTCGGCGTTGAGCACGAGCCGGGTGCGGCCGCGGGCGGCGACCACCGCGGCCCAGCGGTCGGCGATCGTGTCGAGCTCGCCGTAGCGGTCGAGCTGGTCGCGGAACAGGTTGGCGAGCAGCAGCACGCGCGGCTCGAGCTGCTCGACCAGCGGCCCGAGCCAGAACTCGTCGACCTCGAAGAGCCCGAGGTCGCCATCCATCGTGCGGCCGCCGCGGCGGGCGGCGTCCGCGAGGGCGGAGGCGACGCCGCCCGCCATGTTCGCGCCCGCCCGGTTGTGGACCAGGCGATGGCCGCGGCGCTCCATGATCGAGGCGATCATCGCCGCCGTCGTCGTCTTGCCGTTGGTGGCCGACACGACCACGTTGCCGTGGGCCAGGCGCCGCGCGAGCAGGCCGATGGCCTGCGGCTCGACGCGCATGAGGATCTTGCCGGGCAGGCTCGTCCCGCCGCCGCGGCCGGCCCGGCGGACGAGCGCGCCGACCGCCTTGGCGGCCACGACCTTCGGTGCGAGCAGGCTCACGGGGCCTCCGGGGCCAGGACGCGCAGCGCGGCGGGCAGGACGCGGACGGTGGCCGGCAGCGCGGCGACCGGGTCGCCGTCGGCGTAGGCGGTGAACGGGCGGTCGGCCTGGAAGGTGACCTCACGCCCGCGCAGGATCGTCAGCTCCGGCTCGTCGACGTGCGTCCCGTCGAAGACCCGCACGAGGTTGCGCAGGTAGCGCCGCTTCGGCAGGTCGCCCGAGAGCACGACGTCGAGCTGGCCGTCGGTGATGCTGGCGTCGGGGACCAGCTTCATCCCGCCGCCGAAGACGCCGGTGTTGGCGACGGCGACCGAATAGCCGCGGAAGGCATGGCGCTCGCCGTCGACGGTCACCTCCCAGTTCGCTGGCGCCCACCGGGCGAGCGCGCGCAGCGTCCCGTAGACGTACACGAGCGTCCCGAGGCGGCGCAGGCGCGTGGTGTTGGCGATCTCCTGGCAGTCGGAGTCGAGCCCGGCCGAGGCGATGCCGAGGTACACGCGGCCCCCGATCTCGGCGGCGTCGACGGCCCGTTCGGCGGCGCTCGCCAGCACCTCGCAGGCGCCGGCCGGGTCGCTCGGGATGCCGAGCTTGCGGGCGAAGTCGTTGCCGCGTCCGCCCGGGACGATCCCCAGCACCCCGCCGGAGTCACACAGCTCGCCGGCGACCGCGCCGGTGAGCCCGTCGCCGCCCATGGCGGTCGCCACCTCGCCGGTCTCGAGCGTCCCGCGGGCCAGCTCGCGGGCGTGCTCCATGCTCGTGGTGCGCTCGACCCGGAACGGGATCCCGCGCGAGCGCAGCGCCGCCTCGACGATCGGGAGGCGCCGAGCGGCGCGGCCGCCGCCGGCGCTGGGATTGACGATGAGACAGACGCGGCGCACGAAGGGGCGCAGGCTATCCGGCGCCCAGCACCAGTTCGGCGAGGCTGGCCGCGACCATCGTCGGCGGCGTGGGGAAGGCCACGGCCTGCGCGCGGGTGCTCGGCCCGGTGAGGACGAGCGCCGAGTCGATCCCCGCCGTGTGCGCGCCGAGCACGTCGCTGGCCAGGGAGTCCCCGACGGCGAGCGGCCGGCCAGGGCCGAGGCGGTCGAGCGCCGCGGCGTAGAACGCGAGCTCCGGCTTGCCGACCACCACCCGCGCCGCCGCGCCGGTCGCGGTCTCGATCGCCGCCAGCACGCTGCCCGAGCCGGGCCACGGTCCGTCGGGCATCGGGAAGTTCGCGTCGCGCCCGGCCCCGATGAGCTCGGCGCCGCGCAGCACCGCCTGGGTGGCGGTCCGCAGCTCGCGGTAGTGGAACTCGTCGTGCGCCGCCACGACGACGACGTCCGCACGCGAGGCGAACTCGGTGTTGTTCACGATCCGCAGCCCACCCGCGGCGACGTGGTCGACCAGCGCTTGGGAGCCGATCACGAACGCCGAGCCGCCGGTCCCCCGGCCCGCCAGCAGGTGCTGCAGGGCGCCGCCGACCGACGCGATCTCGTCGAGCGAGGCCTGGAAGCCGAGGCGCCAGAGCTTGCGGACGAACTCCTCGCCCGAGTGGCGCGGGTCGTTGGTGAGGAACAGCAGCCGCTTGCCGGCCTCGCGCAGCGCGGCGACCGCCGCGGGAGCGCGCTCGGTCGGCTCGTCGCCGACCCACAGGCAGCCGTCGAGGTCGAGCAACAGGTGGTCGTAGGGCCGGACGGCCGCGGAGAGCGCCACGGCGGTCGATTATCCTCGGCCGCCATGCGCCGCCTCCTCTCCCTCCTGACCATCGTCCTCTGCAGCCTCTTCCTCGCCGCCTGCGGCGAGGACGACGAGCCGTCCTCCGGCGGCTCGGATGCCAAGGAGACCGCCACGTCGACCCCGGCGCCGGAGGCGACCGAGGAGGCCGCCGCGGGCGAGTGCAAGAAGGTCTCCGAGCCCAAGCCCAAGGACGTCGGCAAGATCGCCAAGCCGAAGCTTTCGCTCGACAAGTCAAAGACCTACGTCGCCGCCGTGACCACCAACTGCGGGGCGTTCGAGATCACGCTCGACGCCAAGCGGGCGCCCAAGACCGGCGGGTCGTTCGTGACGCTCGCTCGCGACGGGTACTTCGACGGCCTGATCTTCCACCGGATCGTCCCCGGCTTCGTGATCCAGGGCGGCGACCCGCAGGGCACCGGCGAGGGCGGCCCGGGCTTCTCGGTCGTCGAGGCGCCGCCGCAGGACCTCGTCTACGAGAAGGGGCTCGTCGCCATGGCCAAGACCGGCGCCGAGGCCGCCGGGACCTCGGGCAGCCAGTTCTTCGTGGTGACCGGCGACGCCGTCCAGCTCCCACCCGACTACGCGCTGCTCGGCAAGGTCACCAAGGGCCTCGAGGTGGCCGAGGCGATCGGGGCGGTTCCGGTCGGCCCGGAGGACCGGCCCACGGAACCGGTCGTCATGGACAAGATCGAGATCCGCGAGTCGTAACGCCTTCGAGCGTGAGCAGGGCCCGCTTGCGCTCGGGACCCCCGCCATAGCTGCCGAGCGCCCCCGAGCCGGGGAGCACTCGGTGGCAGGGGACGACGATCGGCACCGGGTTGCGCGCCATCGCGGTGCCCACCGCGCGCGCCGCCCGCGGCCGGCCGGCGCGTGCCGCCAGCGCCCCGTAGGCGGTCGTGGCGCCGGGCCCGACCTCGCGGCCGCAGCGTCTCGAGCACCTCGCGCCGGAACGGCGAGGCGACGAGCGAGAGGTCGACCGGGAGCCCGGCGAGGCCTTCGGCCTCGCCCTCGAAGTAGGCCTCGAGCGCGTCGCGGACGGTGGCCAGCTCGGCGTCGGAGGCGACGATCCGCGGCCCGAGCCGCGCCGCGACTCCGGCGAGCGCGTGGTCCTCGGGCTCCTCCTCGAAGCCGATCCGGCAGATCCCGGCGGCGCCCTGGACGATCAGCAGCCGGCCGATCGGCGTGCGCAGGCGGGTGAAGACGGCGTCGGCGAGGCCCTCGCGGACCGCGGCGGAGGCGAGGGCGTCGAGCAGCGACGCGGGGAGGGGGCTCATGCGGCCACCTGCTTTCGGAGGGTGCGGACGGCGGTGGAGACGCGCTGGCGCGCGGCGACGGGGGAACAGCCCAGCGCCTCGGCGACGCCGTCGTAGTCGAGGTCCTCGACGAACCGCAGGCGCAGCGCGTCACGGGCCGGCTCGGGCAGCGGAGCGATCAGGGCCTCGAACGCGCCGTCGTAGTGCTCGGGCTCGACCGCGACGGCCGGAGGGTCGTCGGTGAGCCGCTCGCGGCGCGTGCGGCGGCTGCGGTGCGCGTCGTAGGCGGTGGTGGTGGTGACGCGGTAGAGCCACGCGCGCAGGTGGTCGGCGTGGCGCAACCGCGGATAGGCGCGCAGCGCCCGCAGCAGCGCCTCCTGCAGGACGTCCTCGGCGTCGGTCTCTCCGGCGATGCGCCGGGCGTGGACGAGCAGCTCGTCGCCGTGGGTCTCGACGAGCGACCAGAACGGGGGGAGGACGACGGCGGACGCCACGATGGTGAAACGCAGCATGACGCCCTTCTGTGAGCGGAAGGTCAGCGCACGATGACGATCCGGCCGCCGGGGGTGGCGATCCAGAGGTCGCGGCCGACCTTGGCCATCCCGGCGACGCCGGCCTCGGGCAGACCCGCCTGACCGAGCCGGCGGCCGGAGTCGGCGTCGAGCCGGACGAGCAGGTCGGGGTGGGCGGGCTCGCGGGCGACGTGCGCCCAGAGCGCGTCGCCGTCGGCGATCCAGAAGCGGATGTCGCCGGGGAGCGTGGCCCGCCAGAGCGGGCGTCCGGTGGCCCGGTTCAGCGCCGCGATCTCGTTCGTTGAAGTCAGCGTCAGCGTGCCCGGGCGGCCCCAGGTCAGGCGCGAGCGCGCCGGCGCGGCCACGCGTACCTCGCGCACGACCCGCCGGGTGCGCGCGTCGAACCGGCGCAGGCGACCGTCCACCGTCAGAACCCAGACGCTGTCACCGGCGGTGACGACGCCCCGGGTCGTCCCGCCGCTCTCGGCGGTCAGCGGCACGTAGCGGTCGGGGACGTTGCTGCCGGGATCGATCCGCAGCGCCCCGTCGACCCCGACGACCCAGACCACGTTCCCGTCGATCTGCAGCTCGAGCGGCGCGAACGGCTTGCCGGCCGGTGTGCGCATCGCGATCCGGGCGACGACGCGGTTGGTCTCCGGGTCGATCCGCAGCAGCCGCACCGGCGCGTCGTCGCCCGCGTACAGCAGGTCGCCGGCGAGCGCCCAGACGGCGCCGGCGCCGGTGGCCACGCGCGCGTCACCGTCGACCGCGATCCGCTTTGCGACCCGGCGGGTGGCGGGGTCGATCCGCAGGATCTCGCCGCGGATCGGGTCGGCGGTCCAGACGGCGCCGAACCCCGGCGCCAGCGGCGATAGGCCGGAGGCCAGGCTGAACGTTGCGATCACGCGCGGCCGCGCCGGCTCGGGGTCGTCGCGGAGGGCCGCGGCGCCGAGCGCCACGGCGAGCGCGAGCAGCGCCATGGCCAGCGCCGCGGCCATCGGCGCGGGGCCGGGGAGGCGCCGGCGGGCGCGCACGGCCTGGCGCGCGACGGGCGCGCGGCGCTCCTCGCGCAGCGCCGCCTCGCGAAGCTGGAGCCGGAGCTGGGTCACGAAGTCCTCGGTCATCGTCGAACTCCCATCCGCTGTCGTATGGCGGCGAGCCCGCGGCTGACCCGCTTGCGCACCACCGCCTGCGAGGTGTCGAGCTCCGCGGCGATCTCGTCGTACGGACGGTCCTCGATGATGTGCGCGGTGATCGCGTCGCGCTGCTCCGGCGCCAGGCGCCCCAACAGCACGCGCGCCTCGTCCGCCTCGCCGAGGCGCTCGATACGCGCGACGTCGTCGTCCGTCAGCTCGATCCGCTCCATGCCCAGCTTGCGCCGCGCGCGCTGCTCGGCGTAGCCACGGCGCTGGGCGTCGGCGAGCTTCTTCGATCCGATCCCGTACAGCCACGCGGTGGCCGCGCCCGCCTCGGGCCGGTACCGGTGGCGACCGGTCAGCGCCGCGGCGAACGTCTCGGCACACAGGTCCGCGGCCAGCTCCGGGTCACGGGTGCGGCGGGCGAAGTAGCCGAGCAGCGACTCGACGTGGCGGGTGTAGAACCGCTCGAACGACGCGGCGTCGCGCGCGCTCAACAGCTCCTCATCGGTCACGAGCGTCACGTGCATTCACGAGCCAGTTCGCCGGAATCGGTCGCCTGTGACCGAAATCTCCGGTCACACCGGCGGCGGCCCGTCCGAAGGACCGGCCAAACCCTACGAGAGGACGCACCATGCGCACGCATTCCCGGAGGACCTGGCCGCTGTTCCTGGCCGACGCCGCCCTCGCCGGGCTGGGGCTGTTCGTCCTCCATGGCGTCGCGGCCGGAGTGATCCTGCTCGTGGCCCTCCTCGGGCTTATCGGCACGGCCATCTATGCGCTCGCCGGCGAGGAGGTGCAGGACGGCCTCGGCGGCATCGCCGGGGGGACGGGCTTCTGAGAGATGGGCGGCTGATGGCGCATCCGCTCCAGGAGCGGTTGAATCTGCGGGGTGTCCGCGCTCGAAGTCGTCGGCCTGGTCCTCGGGATCCTCGTCCTCGTCGCGCTCATCCTCGTGCTGGTCATGATCCCGATCGTCCGTCGCTCGAGGCGGGTGGAGCGCGAGATGGCGGTGGAGCTAGGTGATGACGGGCCGCGGAGCGAGAACGTCCGCGGCATGGGCCTGCTCTCTCGCGGCAAGGGACAGGTGCGCGGCAACGGGCGGCTCGTCCTCACCGCCGACGAGCTGCACTTCCGCCAGCTGATCCCGGACCGCACGACGGTGATCTCCCTCGCCTCGGTGACCTCCGTGGGCAGCGAGAAGACGTGGCTCGGCAAGTGGGTCGGCCGCCGCCTGCTCTGCGTCCGCTGGCAGACGCCGGACGGGGGTGAGGACGCCATGGCGTGGGAGGTCCGGGACCTCGACGCGTGGATCGGCGCCATCTCCGCAGAGCGCGAGGCGGCGTGATGACGGCCCGCCTGACCGCGCTGCTGCGCTGCGAGCTCCCGCTCCAGCTCGCCCCGATGGGAGGCGCGTCGGCCACCGCCGCACTGCCGCTCGCCGTGGCCCGCGCAGGCGGCCACGCCGTGTATCCGGCGCTGGGGCTGCCTCCGCAGGCGCTCGGCCCGGTGATCGACGAGCTGGCCGGGCAGACACACGCGTTCGGGGTCAACTTCCTCGCTCCGATGATGGACCGCGAGTCCCTGGAGCTCGCCGCCGGGCGGGCTCCCTATGTCGACTTCTTCCTGGCGGATCCCGACCCGGCGCTCGTGGGCGTCGTGCACGAGGGCGGCGCGGTGTGCGGCTGGCAGGTGGAGTCGGCGGAGGAGGCCCGCGCCGCGGAGGCGTCCGGCTGCGATGTCGTGATCGCCAAGGCCTGGGAGTCGGGCGGGCGTAAGCGGATCGAGGGCGCGACGCTGCTGCCGTTGCTCGACGCGGTGCTCGAGACCGTCTCGCTGCCGGTCGTCGCGGCCGGCGGCATCGCGACGGCGCGTGGGGTGGCCGCGGTGCTCGCGGCCGGCGCCGACGGCGCGCGGATCGGCACGCGGTTCATCGCCGCGACGGAGTCCGATGCCCACCCCGACTGGGTCCGCGCCGTGATCGGGGCGTCGGCCGAGGACGCCGTCGTCAGTACGGCGTTCAACGCCGGCATGCCGCAGCCCGGTCCGCATCGGGTGCTGCGCAGCTCGATCGCCGCGGCCGGGGCCCTGGACGAGGACGCCGCCGTGGGCGTCGTGCGGCTGGCCGGGGCCGAGATCCCGGTCGTGCGCTTCGCGCCCCAGCCGCCCACCCGGGAGTCGACCGGGAACGTCGCCGCGATGCCGTTCTACGCCGGGCAGTCGGCGGGCGCGGTCACCGCGATCCAGCCCGCGGCCGAGATCGTCGCCGAGCTTCGCACCGGCCTGCCGTGAACGACGCGATGTTCCGCACGTCGGCGGACGCGTACGACCGGTACATCGGCCGCTACAGCCGCGATCTGGCGCGGGCGCTGTGCGACCTCGCGGGCGTGGCTCCAGGCGGCCGGGCGATCGACGTCGGCTGCGGGCCGGGAGGGCTGACCGCCGAGCTGGCCGAGCGGCTGGGGGCAGAGCAGGTGGCCGCGGTGGACCCGTCGGCACCGTTCGCGGAGGCCTGCCGCCGGCGGCTGCCCGGCGTCCGCGTCGAGGTGGCGCCGGCGGAGCGGCTCCCGTTCGCCGACGCGGAGTTCGACGCCGCGCTCGCCCAGCTCGTCGTGAATTTCATGACCGATGCCCCGGCGGGGGTCTGCGAGATGCGGCGGGTGACCAGACATGGCGGCACGGTGGCCGCGGCCGTATGGGACTACACCGGGGAGATGACGCTCCTGCGCCGCTTCTGGGACGCGGCGGTCGCGCTCGACCCGGCGGCGGGCGAGCGCGACGAGGGCCGCAGCATGCCGTACTGCACGCCCGACGAGCTCGCCGCGCTGTGGGCGCAAGCGGGGCTCGAGGCGGTCGACGTCGCACCGGTCGTGGTGAGTGCCGCCTACACGGGCTTCGAGGACCTGTGGGAGCCGCTGGAGCACGGTGTCGGCCCGGCGGGCGCCTACGTCGTGGCGCTCGACGACCGTCGCCGCTCGGACGTCAAGGCCGAGCTGCGCCGCCGTCTCGCCGTCGGCGACGAGCCGTTCGGGCTGTCGGCCAGAGCCTGGGCGGTCACCGGTCGCGTCGGCTAGCGTCGGCGCATGCCGCCGCGCAGCGGGAGACCGTCGGCACTCGCCGAGCACGCGCCGCACAACGCCATGGAGGATCCCGGCGAGATCGCGCGGTTCTACGACGGCTGCAGCGACCTGATGCGCGAGCTGCTCGACGCGCTGGCCGCCGCGCCCGACCGCCCACGGCCGTTCCCGCAGATCGAGGACGCGATGGGTTGGCCGCGCCGCCGGATCGCCTCGGTGCTCGGCGGCGCGTCCCGGTTTCGCCACACCCAGTTCGGCGGCCGGCGCCCGTACCACTTCCTCGGCGAGCGCCAGTCGGCGTCCGGACGCTGGGAGATGTGGATGGACGCCGCGCAGGCGCGCGGTGTGCGCAGCGCCGTCAGAGCGGATTGACCCGCGTCAACCTGCGCGGGCGGCGGCGGCCTTCTCACGCGCCGCCTTCTGCCGGCGCCGTCCGACGAGCACGAGCACGAGGAGCGCCACCAGCACCAGCAGGAAGCCCCAGAAGATGCTCACGCCGGCGCCAATGCCGCCGAACGGCAGCGCGACGAGCTGGATGATGCCCCAGCCGAGCGCGAGCAGGGCGACGACCAGCAGCAGGACGATGAACACGCCGCGGACCCGCGCGAGCGTGCCGGCGCTGGCCGGGGGAGCGATCAGCCCCATGAACCGCAGCAGCATGAGCTGGCGGTTGGTGGGCGGGGTCTGCCCGAGGCGCTCGGCGGCGATCTTGAGATCGCCGGCGCGGCGCTCGGCGAGCGCGAGCGAGGCCTCGGCCATGCGCCGCAGCTGCAGGCGCTCCTGCGGCCGCGCCGAGGCGATCGCCGCACGGAAGTGCTCGCGGGCGCGCTTGGCGTCGTAGCGCTCGGCGGCGCGGGCGCCGAGCAGCGCCTGGGCGGCCGACCGGTAGCGCGTCTCGGCCTCGAGCTCCTCGTCGGAGCGGGTCTCGAGCTTCTGCATGGCGGCGAGCGCGGACTTCTGCTCGACACGAACCTGACGCGGCTTGGGAGGCATGTGCGGGTGAGTCTATTTGCAGTTCCGGCTCCGCGGTGGGGAGGAGGTAGGCTCGCACCCGCATGGGACCGAACCGGCGCCCACCGAGATGAAGGCCACGCAGTCGGTGACGCTCCGCGACGTCGCGAAGGCGTCGGGGGTGTCGATCACCACCGTCTCGCGGATCCTGAACGGTCGCGACACCGGCGTGCCCGTCCGCGAGGAGACGCGCCAGCGCATCCTGGACTCGGCCGCCAAGCTGGGCTACCGGCCGAACCTGCTGGCCCGCGGACTGCGCGGGAGCCGCAGCTCGCTGGTCGGCGTGATCGCGCGCGACATCTCGGACCCGTTCCACATCCTCATCCTGCGCGGCATCAACGAGGTCGCGCGCGGCGGCGACTACCGCGTCTTCCTCGGGCACGCCGACTACCGCGCCGACGTCGCCGTCACGTACGGATCGATGTTCGAGCGCTCCCACGCCGACGGCATCCTCGTGATCGGGGACATCGAGGGCGGCGACGAGGCCCTCGGGGTGCTCGCCGAGCAGCACCGCTCGCTCGTCGGCGTCACCGACCGCACGGGCCGCCGGCGGATCCCCGGCGTCTACGGCGACAGCGTGACCGGCGTCCGGCTCGCGCTCGACCACCTCTGGGAGCTCGGCCATCGCCGCATCGCCTGCGTCTCGGATCACCAGACCTACGACGGACGGCTGCGGATCGAGGTCTACGAGAGCTACATGCGCGAGCGCGGCGCATCCGAGCACATCCAGGTCCACGTCGTCGAGAGCCCGGGCTCCTTTCACCCGAGCTACGCGCTCGGCCGCGAGGTGTTCCGCGACTTCGACCGCGCCAGCGGGCCGACAGCGATCTGGGCGACGTCGGACACCATCGCCATCGGGCTCATGCAGGCCGCATTCCAGGCCGGCGTGGGGATCCCCGGCGAGCTGTCGATCGTGGGGCTCGACGACATCGACATCGCCGCCTTCACCATCCCGCCGCTGACGACGGTCAGCCAGGACGGACTCGAGATGGGCCGCACGGCCGCGAGGCTCCTGCTCGACATGATCGAGCGGAGCCTCGAGGCCGGCGACGTTCAGGACGTGGTCATGGAGCCGTCGCTCGTGCTGCGCGGGTCGACGGCCGCACCGCGGCCCGACCCCTCGGCGTAGCCCCGTCAGCCCCAGCGGAACCCGGTGGCGGCGATCCGCGGCTCGAGCGGGTCGGCCGGGAGGCCCGGCGCGGGGTCGAGCGCGTCGTAGCCGCCGGGCGCGATGTCGTTCGGCCCGTCGGGATGGAACAGCGATGCCAGGTACTGGATCTGGCCGCGGCCCTCGGACAGCTCGTACTGTCCGCCGCCGTAGGCGCCCATGCCGCGCTCGGCGCAGAAGTCGTAGCCGGCGAACAGCCCGCGCAGCGACCCGAAGCGCGACGGCTTGAGGTTGACCGTCCGCGGCTGGAACGGCAGCGCGAGGATGTCGGCGACGTCGTGGATCGGCGCGTCCCAGGTGATCCGGTCGCGGTGGGGCGCGAGCGCCTCGTCGGCCTCGGGGAGCGTCAGGTCGGGGTCCTCCAGCCAGGCGTCGGGGAACGCCGCGGCGACGCGGCGGTACAGGTCCGGGTCGGTCTCCACGTCCACCGCCGTGCCGCGGTAGGCGCCCTTGAAGTCGATCGAGTCGACGGCGCCGGTCTCGACGAGCCGGGCGATCAGCGCGTCGTCCCAGTCAGGCGTCGCGTCGAGCTTGAAGCGCAGGTCCGGGTAGACGGCGAGGCGGCGCTCCACCGGGCCGAAGCTCGGCGGCGAGCCGAGGCGCGAGGAGACCACGAAGCGCACCGGCCGCGGCTCGCGGCCGAGCACGGCGGCGAGCGAGCGCCCCGCCTGGCGCAGCGCCAGGTCGAGCGCCGCGCTCTCGAACGCCCAGCGGCGGTAGCGGCGGAAGACCTCGGACTCCGGCGCCTGTGCGGGGAAGAGGTCGAGCGCCTCGAGGTGGTCGGCGAACGAGCCGACCGTCCAGTCCCCGGCCAGCGGCAGGACCGGCCCGAGGGCCTGCTGGCGGCGCTGGTCGTCGGCGTCGTAGGTGACGTCCTCGCCGACGCCGTCCTCGCCGACGCCGTGGAGACGGATCACGGTGGAGTGCCGCTCGAAGCCGCTCGACACCTGCGCGGCGTGGCTCTCGAGGGTGTAGCCGTCGATCCGGAGCGCGAGGTCGGCGATGTCGTCGTAGGTGGCCATGGCCGGCGAGTCTAGGAGTCCGCGCCGGGCGGGCGCGTAGCCTGGCGCCGTGTTCGAGGCGCTGCGCGTGCTCCTGGTGGTCGAGCTGATCGGCCTGGCCGCCGTGCCGCTGGCCGGGTTCCTCCTCGGCCGGCTTCCGGGCGGCGGGTTTGCCTTCGCCAAGCCGCTCGGGCTCCTCGCGGCCGCCTACCCGGTGTGGCTGCTCGCCAGCCTCGGGCCGATCGTGCCGTACGGGACGGGCACGGCCGTCGCCGGCGTGCTGGTCCTGTGCGCGGGCGGCGCGGCGGTGTGGCGGCGCCGCGGCGGGCCCTGGCGCCTCCAGGACCGCCGGCTGCTCGCCGGCGCCGAGGTGCTGTTCGTCGTGGCGTTCGCCGTCGCCGCGCTCGCGGTCTCCTTCGCCGGTGACGTCCGCGGGACCGAGAAGCCGATGGACATGGCGTTCATGACTGCGATCAACGCGAGCGCCGGCTTCCCGCCGCACGACCCGTGGTTCGCGGGCGAGACGCTGAACTACTACTACTTCGGGCAGTACGTGATGGCGTTCGTCGTCCGGCTGGCCGGGGTCGAGCCGGCGGTGGGCTACAACCTCGCCCTCGCGCTGACCTTCGCGCTGTCGGCCGTCGCGGCGTACGCGCTGGCGTCGAGCCTGACCGCCGCGGCCGGGGGGCGGCGGCCGGTGCTGGTCGGGGTCGGCGCCGCGCTGTTCGTCTGCGTCGCCGGCAACATGGACGGGGCCCAGCGCCTGCTCGCCGGCGGCGGCGGGCTGAGCGCCTACGACTGGTTCGGGCCGTCGCGCGTGATCCCCGACACGATCACCGAGTTCCCGGCGTTCTCGTTCCTGCTCGGGGACCTGCACGCCCACGTGGTCGCGATCCCGTTCACGCTGCTCGCGCTCGGCTTCGCGCTGCAGGTCGCGCTCACCGGGCCGCGCCGCCGCGACCTCGTCCCGGCGGGCATCGCCGTCGGCGCGCTCTACGCGATCAACTCGTGGTCCTATCCCGTCGTGGCCGGGATCGTGGTGGCCGCCGGCGTCCTGTGGCTGCGCGATCCGGCGCGCGTCACGTCGTACCGGCGCGCGGGGGAGTGGGCGGTCGGCGTGCTGTGGATCTCGATGCTCGCCTTCCTGCCGTTCTGGCTCGGCTTCGACCCGGCCGCCCGCGGGATCGGGCTGGTCGGCGACCGGCGGGGCCTGGCGCTCTTCCTCAGCGACCAGACGCTGATCTACGGTGCCGTCGCGTGGATCCTCGCCGCGTCGTTCGCGCAGCGCCTGCTGGATCTGCACCACCCGGGGCGGACGGCGGCCTGGGTGGGCGTGGCGGGCGTGGTGGTGGGCTCGCTGCTCGCGCCGTCCGACCTCGCCGGCGCGATGCTGGTGGCCGGGGCCACGGCCTGGGCGACGTGGACCGCGGTGACGCGGCGGCTGGCGGCGGAGCGGTTCGGCTGGCTGCTGATCGCGGCCGGCCTCGCGTGCATCCTCGGGCCGGAGCTCGTCTACGTGCGCGACGAGTTCGACGGCTCGGCGCTGTACCGCATGAACACCGTCTTCAAGCTCGGCTACCAGGCGTGGATCCTGCTCGCGGTGATGGCGGCCGCGGTGCTTCCGTGGGGGCGTCTGTGGCTGCCGGAGGCCGTGTGGCGCGTATGGGCGCCCGTCGCGGCGATCGGCCTGGCGGCCGCCGCGGTCTACCTCCCGGCCGGCACGTACGCGCGGACCGGTGGCTTCCGCGAGGGACCGTCGCTCGACGGGCTGCGCTGGCTCGAGCGCGAGGCGCCCGGTGACGTCGCTGCGATCGAGTGGCTGCGCGAGCACGCGGCGTCGGATGCCGTGGTGCTCGAGGCGGTCGGCGACGACTACTCGGCGTTCGGCCACGCGCGCATCTCGACGTTCTCGGGCCGCCCGACGGTGATGGGGTGGACCGGCCACGAGCTGCAATGGGGTCACGATCCGGGGACCCGTCGCGAGCAGGTCGCCCAGATCTACCGCGCCGCCACGGCCGGCGAGATCGGCGCGCTGCTGGTGCGCTACCGCATCGCCTACGTCGTCGCGGGGCCGCTCGAGCGCACCGACTACGGCGTCGACGGGCTCGCGAAGTTCGACGGCCTCGGCCGTCGCGTGTTCGAGCGCGACGGCACGACGGTCTGGCGGCTCAGGGGCCGCCGGTGAGGTCGCGGCGGACGTAGAGCCACTCGGTCATGGCGCCGGTCTCGTTCCACGGCTCGCGCCGGGTCATCCACCGCCACCAGGCCCCGGCATCGAGCGCCTTGTCGTACCGCTTGACCCACCACACGCGCAGGCGGAAGCGGCGGCCCTCGTAGGCGGCGAGGTCGGGGAGCAACCGGAGCCGCGAGGCGTCGGTGAGCAGGAGGACCTGAGCCGCCGGCGGCGGGGCGGTCTTCGTGAGGTCGACGTAGCCCGCGCCGAGATCGCGGAAGTACCAGGCCCACGGGAAGGTGGCGCCGTCGGCGGCGTCGACGGTGATCGACAGCCTCCCGGCGGCGCGGCGGTCGAGCGCCAGAACCTCGTCGCGGACGCCCAGCACGTCGGTCGAGGACTGCGTGGACACGAGGATCTCGCGCGGATCGGCCGAGTGGACGGCGTTGACGGTGTAGGAGGCGGACAGCAGGTAGGCGGCGCCCACGACCGCCGCGGCCAGCCCGATCCTGCCGGTGAGCCGGGTGCGCGCCCGCCAGGCCGTCTGCGCGCCGAGCCCGGCCAGCAGGATCAGCGGCAGCAGCGGATGCAGGACCAGCCATGCGAACTTCTCGCTCGCCCACGAGTAGACGGCGATCGAGCACAGGAAGCCCCAGACGAGGAGCCAGCGCCCGGTGCTCGGCTCGCGCACGACGGCGACCACCCCGACCAGGCTGAGGAGCAGTACCGGCCACTCCTCGCCGAACAGCAGGAAGACGTAGAACCCCGCCGGCTCGCCGCCGCGACCCACCGGCTGCTGGCCGAGCCAGTAGTCCAGGCCGTCGTACATCCCCGACCACAGCCCCGCGGGATAGGTGAAGAAGACGGTGAACAGCAGCGTGAACACGAACGCGAAGCTCGCCGCACCCCACACCCACGCCTCCCAGCCGACCGCCGCCACCGTGCGCACCAGCGGTGCGTCGCGCCAGCCGTGGCGCCAGACCTCCCACACCAGCAGCGGCCCGAGGTAGGTGGCGCCGACGAAGCCGGTGATGAACGTCGACTCCTTCGTCGCGAAGCTGCTGGCGAGCAGCGCGCCGAGGATTGCCGGATGGTGGCGCCGCGGCTCGTCGAGCATGCGCAGGACGACGACGAGCATGCCGAGCGTGATGCAGGCGATGTAGATGTCCTCGCGGGCGAAGCGCGAGAAGTACAGGTACGACGGCCCGACCGCCAGCAGCGCCGCGGCGACGAAGGCGCCGATGCGGCCGAGCTGCGCTCGCAGCAGCGCCGGCAGCGCGACGATGATCGTGCCCATCAGCGCCGGGGCGAGGCGCGCGGTGAAGTCGCTCGCGCCGAGCAGCTCGTAGAGCCCGGCCGTCAGGTAGAAGCGGAAGGGCCCGTGGAGGAGCGGGTTGTACTCGAACGCGTGGACGTAGGAGAAATACGCGTCCTGGCTCTCGTCGTGGTGGAACGGCCGGTCGCCGAGGTCGAGCAGGCGCAGGACGAGCGCCAGCGCCACCAGCGCGGCGTAGGCGGCCGTCTCGCCGCGCGGGAGTGTCGCGAGCCGGGCGCGCACGGGGCTAGGCGGCGCCGGCCTGTCGCCGGACTGCGCGGAGCCGCGAGATCCCGCCGTAGCGCGTCGCGATGAAGACGAACCCGAGCAGCGTGATCGGGACGACGAGCACGAACCGCAGCATCACGATGTAGGAGACGGCGATCGCACCCGTCCCGCCGACCGCCTTGATGCCGATGACCGCCGCCGCGTCCTGGGTGCCGGCGTAGCCGGGGCCCGACGGGATGAGCGCGAAGACGCTGGCCAGCGCGACCAGGTAGGCGCCCTCGATCGGGTCCATGCCGAAGCCGACCGCGGCGCCCACCGACATCCAGACGCCCGTCTCGATCCCCCACACGACGACGGTCAGCGCGAGCAGGCAGGCCCCGTGGCGCCCGCGCAGGTTGAGCGTCGAGGACAGGACCGGCTCGAGCAGCGCATGCAGGCGCTCGTGGCGCCGGATGAGCAGCACGGAGGCGACGCCGATCACGATCGCGGCCACGGTCGCCAGGGCGACGATCCCGAGCGAGCCACCGCCGATCTCGTCGAGCAGCGCGTAGCCAACGATCAGGAACAGCCCGACGACGACCGCCACGTCGAGCAGCCGCTCGGCCAGCAGCGTGCCGAGGATCGTGCGCCGGCTCACGTCGGTCCGCGGGGCGAGCAGCAGCACGCGGACCGCGTCCCCGGCGCGGGCCGGCAGGACGTTGTTGACCGCATAGCCGACCACCGTGAGGGCATAGACGTCCGCGCGTGGCGGGTGGGCGCCGTCGCGTGCGAGCAGGCGCTCCCAGCGCTCGGCGCGCACGAGCGTCGCCAGCGCGTAGAGCCCGATCGCCCCCGCGAGCGCACCGAGCTGCCCCGCGGTGGACGGGAGCTGGGGCGGCTCCTGCTTCAGCGCCCACCAGACCACGCCGGCAACGGCGACGAGCGAGACGAGCAGGCCGACGGCGGATGCGCGCGACCCGGCGCGCGACGCGCGGCCAGGCCCGGCCGGGGGCACGGCCGCGTCGCCTTCGGCGGGGGAGGGGGCGGGCGGGGCCGCGCCGGCCGGGCGGGTCACGGCCGGCGCGCCCTCATGCGGGCGGCGCGTGGACTAGGCGTCCGCGCTGGAGTGCTGGTCGGTGTCGCCGGCCGCGGTGTCGTCGTTGTCGGACGGGGCGGCGGGCAGGGTGTCCTGGTCGCCGCCGGTGCCGCCCTCGGCGCCCGGCTCGCCGGGCTGATCCTCCGCGGCCTCGCGCTCGGTCTCGTCGTCCATGGCTGGGGTCCTTTCGGCTGGGGTTCGGTCCGCATGAGCTACCCGATCCATAGCATTCGCACATGCCCGGAGGCCCCCTTCTGCGCCATCTGCGCCTCGGCGCCGCGCCGGAGCCGTGGGCGGCGGCCGGGTTCGCCGTGCAGGGCCGGACCTGCCGGATCGGGAGCGTGGCGCTCGAGCTGACCGGTGCCGGCGGCGGCATCCAGGGGTGGACGCTCGAAGGCGCCGGCGGCGAGGTCGACGGCCTGCCGACCAGGTGGGCCGCGAGCCCGGCCGGTCCTTCGACCCCGCACCCCAACGGCGCCGTGAAGCTCGACCACGTCGTCGTCCTCACCGACGCCCTGGAGCGGACGACCGGCGCGTTCGCGGCGGTCGGCGCCGACGTGCGGCGCACGCGCGAGGCCGGCGGCGTCCGCCAGGCGTTCCTGTGGCTCGGCGACGTCATCCTCGAGGTGGTCCAGCCGGCCGAGCCGAAGCGCCCGGGGGCGCGGTTCTGGGGCCTCACCGTCGTCGTCGCGGACCTCGATCGGGCCGCCGAGCGCCTCGGTCCCGCGCTCGGCCCGGTGCGCGACGCGGTCCAGCCCGGCCGGCGCATCGCGACCGTCCGCCGCGAGGCCGGCCTCGGTCTGCCGGTGGCGCTGATGACCCCGCACGAACGGGATTCGAACCCGGTTCGCGTGGCCGGCGCCGGCGAACCGCTGGACGATCCGCGGCCGACCTTGTAGCGTTTCGCCCCAATGGACCTCTGGCCCACCACGATCATGCTGTCCACGCCCACGGCCGCCTTCGCGGCCGGGTCGGCGCGTGACGCGGTCGTGGCCGCCGGCGGTCAGCCGAACCGCAAGCCGGCCTACTAGCGGACGAGTCCCACCATGACTCCGTCCGCGCAGACCGCGGGCGGGCGTCGTGTGACGCGCTGGACCCGCGAGACCATCATCGCCAAGATCGTCGAGTGGAACGACCGGTACGGCGAGCCGCCGTGCTCGGCCGACTGGAACCCCTCGCTCGCGCGCTGGCGCGCCCAGGAGTGGCGTGCCGAGCGCTACCGCGAGGGGATCTGGCCGTCCACCAACGCCGCCAAGCGCCCGTTCGACGGGTCGTTCGACGCCGCCGTCCGGGCGGCCGGCCTCGTGCCGCATCGCCCTGGCCCGCGCCGTCGTGCCGCCCTGGCCGCCGCCCCCGACATCGATCAGCGGGCGCCGCTCGCCCCTGTCGCCGTCGAGGCTGAACTGGCCGTGGCGGCGGAGCGGGCCGCGCGTGCCGAGGCCCGGGCGGCGAAGCTCGAGCGCCGCCTGGCCACGATCGAGCGGCGCGCCGAGCGGGCCGAGGCGGCGGTCGGCACCGCTCGCCGGCGCGCGCGGCTGGCCGTCGAGCAGGCCGGCCGCGCCCGGCGCGCACGCGATCGCGCGCGCAGTCACGGCGCCGGCGTCCGCGACGCCGCGATCGACGAGGCCGAGCGGGCGATCGAGGATGCCGACGCACGCGTGCGCGCCGCGACCGACCAGGCCGAGGCCGCGTTCCGCGACGCCGCCGCCGACCGCGCCCGTGCCCGCGAGGCCGAGGCGCGCGCGGCGGCGGCCGAGCGCCGGGCTGCGGCGGTCGACGGCGACCGGCGCGTGCTCGGGACCGAGGAGATCGCGCGACTGCGGGCGGGCGGCCCCTCGGGGCCCGCCGTACTCGCCGGTGCGCTGCGCTCGCTGGCCAAGGCGCGGGCGAGCGGTGACCGCGCGGGGCTGGCGCGGGCGCTCGGCGAGGTCGCCTCGGCAGCCATCCGCTGGCGCGACCGACTTTGACGCCGTGTCGGTGACTGGTTTACGGCAGGTGCCGAGGTGTGCATGATCTGCCGGTGGACCCGTCACGGCACGAAGGGTGTCCGACGCCGTGAGCGCGGTGTCGAGGCAAGATCTCGAGCAGCGGCTCGGCGAACTCGAGGAGGAGCACGCGGCGCTCCGCGAGGTCGCGAAGTCCGTCGCCTCCGAACGTGAGCCGCGTGCGATCTTCCGGGTCGTCGCGGCGCAGGCCGCCCGGCTGGCGGGCGTCGGCGGCTCGGCCGTCGGGCGCTTCGGCACCGACGACACCTGGATGGTCATGGGCGCCGAGAACCTGCGTCACCCCGACATCGAGCGCTACGAGGGCACGAGCCTCAGCCTCTCCGGCGACACCGCGGTCCCCACGGTCTACCGAACCGGGCGGCCGGCGCGGGTGGACCTACGCCGGAAGACCGGTGACACCGCGGCGATCGCGCACGCCCACGGCGCCACGCACGGACTGGCCGTCCCGGTCCACGTCGCCGGCCGGCTTTGGGGGGCTGTGGCCGTCATCGCGGAGTCCGACGAGGTCTTCGCCCCCCGCCTCGAGGACCGCCTCCTCGCCTTCGCGGAGCTGCTCGGGATGGCGATCGCCAACGCGGAGGCGCTGGAGCAGCTCACGACCCGCGCGCTCACGGATTCGCTGACCGGCCTGCTCAACCACCGGGCGTTCCAGGAACGGCTCGGCGAGGAGGTCGAGCGCGCCCGCCGGCATCCGACCGGGCTCTCCCTCATCCTGCTCGACGTCGACGGCTTCAAGGTCATCAACGACCACCGGGGCCATCAGGCGGGCGACGGCGCGCTTGTCGCGGTCGCCAAGGCGCTGCGCGACTCGGTCCGGCTGTCGGACGTCGTGGCCCGCATCGGCGGCGACGAGTTCGCGGTCATCGCGGTGGAGGCACACGGGACCGCTGCGGTCGAGCTGGCCGAGCGCTGCCGCGCCGCGGTGCAGGTGACGCAGGCTGAACTCGGCGCCGAGCTCACCATCTCGGCCGGGGTCTGCGACCTCGACCTGGCCTCCGGTGCCGAGGAGCTGGTGCGGCTCGCCGACGGCGCCCTGTACTGGGCCAAGTCGCAGGGACGCGACGCCTGCGTCGCCTATGCGCCCGATGTCGTCCGCGAGCTGTCCGACCACGAGCGCGCCGAGCGTTTGGCACGCAGCCAGGCGCTGACGGCGATCCGCGCGCTCGCGCGGGCCGTCGACGCGAAGGACCACTCGACGCTGCAGCACTCCGAGCGCGTCGCCACGCTCGCACGCCGGCTCGCCGCCGAGTGCGGCTGGCCGGAGGACCGCCTGTCCCGGCTCGCCGAGGCGGCACTCATCCACGACGTCGGCAAGATCGGGATCCCCGATCGCGTGCTGCTGAAGCCCGGCCGCCTGGACGCTGAGGAGTTCGCGGTCGTCCAGGAGCACGCCACGCTCGGCGCCCAGATCGTCGCCGACGCCATGGACCCTGAGCAGGTCGCCTGGGTCCGCCATCACCACGAGTGCTACGACGGCCGCGGCTACCCCGGCGGGCTGGCCGGCGAGGCGATCCCCGACGGGGCGCGCATCCTCGCCCTGGCCGACTCGTGGGACGTCATGACCAGCGAGCGGTCCTACAGCGCGGCCAAGGCGCCCGACGTCGCGCTCGCCGAGTGCGTGGCGCTCGCGGGCCAGCAGTTCTCCCCCGAGATCGTCCAGGCGCTGGCCCGGGTCCTCGAGCGCGATTAGGATCGCGCTCGAGGGATGCGAGCCACCCACCACACGCGCGAGCGGACCCTGGCGCAGCTGCGCGACGGCTACGCGTGCGGCGAGCTGCACACCGACACGTTCGGCTACCGGGTCGACCGCGCCCTGCGCGCCTCCGATCGCGAGGAGCTGCGCGGGCTCACCCGCGACATCCCGGCGGCCACCGGCCGCGCCGGACGCGCCCGCCGCATCCTGCGCTCCGTGGTCGGGACGCCGCGCCCACCGTCGCTCTTGGATGCCGGCCTACGCGTCGGGCGGCTGACCCTCGGGCGCGCGTCCGACTGTCAGCTCGTGTTCTCCGACGACACGGTCTCGCGGCGCCACGCCGAGCTTCGACTCGAGGACGGCCGCTGGTACCTGCGCGACGTCGGCTCGAGCAACGGCACCTGGGTCAACGGCCGCCGCGTGCACGACGCCGAGGTCGTGGCGGGCGACGAGATCCGCCTCGGCGGCGCCTCGTTCAGGCTCTAGAGGGCGCGCTTGAAGATCATGAGGTGGCCGTCCTTCTCGTTCTCGAAGGCCATGTCGGTCAGCACCTTCACGAGCTCCCAGCCCTCGGCGCCCTTGGCGTTGAGGTGCTCGACGAGCGACTTGCGGTTGAGTTCCTCCTTGCTGCGGCCCAGGAAGCCGTGGGTGAGGACGTCGGTGGTGTACTCGTAGTTGGCCATGCCCGGAGCCTACGGGGTCGACTACGAGGTCATCGGCCGCGGCTACGCGGCCGGTCGCCGCACCGACCCGCGGATCGCCGCACGGATCTGGGCGGCGCTGGGGGACGCGGAAACGGTGCTGAACGTGGGGGCCGGGACGGGTTCCTACGAGCCGGCGGACCGGAGCGTGACCGCGGTCGAGCCGTCAGCCACCATGCGCGCGCAGCGGCCGGCCGGCGCCGCGCCGTGCATCGACGCCTGGGCGGAGGCGCTGCCGTTCGCCGACGGCTCCTTCGACGCGGCGATGGCGATCCTGTCCGATCACCACTGGCGCGACCCGCTGGCCGGGCTGCGCGAGCTGCGGCGGGTCGCGCGGCGCGTGGTCGTCTTCCAATGGGATCCCGCGGTCTACCGCGGCTTCTGGCTGATCCGCGACTACCTGCCGGAGATGATCGCCCGCGCGGCGGACCGCCCGTCGCTCGCCGCCCGCGCCGCCGTGCTCGGCGCCCGGATGGAGCCCGTCCCGATCCCGCACGACTGCACCGACGGCTTCTTCCACGCGTACTGGCGCCGGCCGGCGGCCTACCTGGACGCGGCGGTCCGCCGCTGCAGCTCGGTGTGGGCACAGGTCGGCCCGGCGGTCGAGGCGCGCGCGGTCGCGGCGCTCGCCGACGACCTGGACAGCGGCGCGTGGGTTGAGCGCAACCGCGCGCTGCTGGAGCTTGAGGAGGCAGAGCTCGGCGCCAGACTGCTGGTCGGCGGGCGTTGAACGGCATCCTCGAGTGAGGAGTCCGAGCGAGCGCTTCGTGGGCGGGTCGGCGAACGCGGCGGGCTGTGCACCCTCCCCGCCGGCCCGGATCACCTCTGTGTGGGCAATGCCCCCGTCAAGCGGTCGCTGCCTGGATCCCAGGGTGGCGAGCTGGCGGTGTGTGTGGCGCCTTGTTAGGTGTGTGAACCGGAACCGCGCCGCCCAAGCCGAGACCGCAACGCCGCTGCATTCAGCGAGAGGAGCGGCCGGTGCCGTTGCCTGGTCGCCCGACCGTCGGCGTGTCCCGGGACCTGCATCATCGAGTGAGTGGTCGGGGCGGGGGCGGGGTCGCGCGCGGGGCCGTCGACGACGTCAACCACCCTCGTGACCCTCCGAGCGCCGGCACGGGGGTGGTTCGAGGCCTATGACGCCCCCAACTACCCCCATGAGCGGCGCGGCGGCACATGGGGGGTGGTTGACGTCGCAGCTGACGCCCCACACCCGTCCTCGATGACCCCGTGGGGACCCCGCACCGAGGCAGAACCGGCAGGCGCGGCTGAGCCGAGCCAGGCGGCCGCGAGCGGGGCGCCCAGCCTTCTCTCGGCGCCCGAGCCCGCTGTGACTCGGCGACAGTGGATGCGCTGCAGCCACTCGGTGCGCTGATCGACCAGCGCCTGGCGCAGCCGCACCCGGTCGAGGATGCGCGTCGGCGCGATCCACGTCTCCGGCACCGCCGCTCGACCAACGCCTCCCGCATCAGCCGCGCGTCGAGCGCGGCTCCTTCCAGTCGATCCCAACGGAGACTGAATCGTCCGCGCGATCAGCACGGCAGCCCCACGTGCGATCGTTTCGTCCCCGCGCGAGGCTAGAGGACCAGGATCTCAACGCGGGCGCCGGGCTCGAGCGGGCCGGCGTCGTGGGGCGCGACGACGAACCCGTCGGCCTCGGCCAGCGCGCCGGTCATGTGAGAGCCCTGGCGGGTCGTCGGCGTTGCCTCGAGCACGCCGTCGGGCGCTCGCTCGAGCCGGGCGGTGAGGAACGTCGTACGGCCGTCGTCGGGGGCGGCCGGCGCGGCGAGGCGGCCCGGCTGGAGCTGGAGTGCGGCGTCCGGGTCGCCGTGCAGCCGGCGCAGCAGGGGCTCGACCAGCGCGAGGAAGCAGACGACGACCGACAGCGGGTTGCCGGGCAGTCCGAACACGAACGTGTCACCGCGGGTGCCGCAGAACACCGGCTTGCCGGGCTTCAGGCGGACGCGCCAGAACAGCTCGTCGACGCCCTCGGCGGCGAGGACGGCCTTGACGTGGTCGTGCTCGCCGACCGACACGCCGCCGGAGATGAGCAGGACGTCGGCCTCGCCGAGCGCCGCGCGGACGCGCGCCGCGATCGCCTCGGCGTCGTCGGCGGCCGCCCCGTGGTCCACAACATCGGCACCCGCGCGGACCGCCAGCTCGCGCAGCACCGGGCCGTTGGAGTCGTGGATCTGCCCGGCGCCCAGCGGCGTGCCGGCGGGGACGAGCTCGTCGCCGGTGGTCAGCAGGTGCACCCGGGCCGCCCGCCGGACGGTCAGCCCGGCTACGCCGGCGGAGGCGAGCGCCGCCAGCTTCCCGACGGTCACCGCCTGGCCGCTGTCGAGCAGCACGTCGCCAGCGCGGACGTCCTCGCCGCGGAAGCGAACGAAGCGCCCGGTCTCGAGCGGCTCGGCGGCGATCACGTGGCCGTCGTCGGTCTCCGAGGCCAGCTCGGAGCGCAGGATCGCGTCGGCGCCCGGCGGCAGCGCAGCGCCGGTGGTGATCCGAGCCGCCTCGCCGGGGCCGACCGCCACCGACGGGTCCTCGCCCGCCGCCACCGCACCGATCAACCGTAGTGGCGTCCCGCCACCGGTGTCGGCGGCGCGGACCGCGTAGCCGTCCATCGCCGACCGATCGAAGCCCGGGAGGTCCAACGGCGAGCGGACCGGCTCGGCGGCGATCCGCCCCGCGGCGTCGCGGAGCGGGACGACCTCGGACGGCAGCGGCCGCGCGGCCGCCGCGATCCGCTCCCATGCCTCGGAGAGCTCGATCACCCGTCGTGGCTGCCGCCGGCCCGGACGGCGAGCGCGTGGGGGAGGAGGGGGAGCAGCACGGTCAGGGCGTCGCGGACGCCGCCCGGCGACCCCGGCAGGTTGACGATCAGCGTCGGCCCGCGCAGCCCGGCGACGGCGCGCGACAGCCACGCGTGCGGGAACTTCGGCGCGGTCTGCACGCGGATCGCGTCGGGCAGCCCGGGCACGTCGATCGGCGCCACGGCGCGCGTCGCCTCCGGCGTGACGTCGCGCGGCCCGAGGCCGGTGCCGCCCGTGGTGAGGACGAGGTCGCAGTACTCGGTGTCGCAGAGCCGGACGAGCGCCTCCTCGATCTCGGTCTGCTCGTCGGGGACCTTGGCCACCTGGACGACCATGAAGTCGCCGGCGTGCACGAGCGTGTCGACGATCAGCCCGCTCGTCGTGTCGACCCGCTCCCCGCTCGAGCGCGTGTCGGACACGCAGAGCACGCCGACGCGGTAGTCAGCCACCGATCTGCGACATCGATCGCGCCGGCGGGACGAAGCCCGGCTCGTTGACGCGGTGCTTGAGCTCCTTGTGCCAGACCGCGTCGCGGACGATCCGCTCCAGCTCGGCCTCGGACGCGCCTGCGCGCAGCGGCTCGCGCAGGTCGGTCTCGGACTCGGAGAACAGGCACGTCCGCAGGCGGCCGTCGGCGGTCAGGCGGATGCGGTTGCAGTCGCCGCAGAACGGCTCGGTGACGGGGGAGATGAAGCCGATCTCGCCCTGCCCGTCGGCGAAGCGCCAGCGCCGCGCGGTCCCGGACCGCTGGCGTCCGAGCGGCTCGAGCGGGTAGGCCGCGTGGATCAGGCGCCGGACCTCCTCGTTCGGGAGGACCTTGTCCATGTCCCAGGCCCGGTCGCCGTCGAGCGGCATGAACTCGATGAAGCGAACCTCGTAGGGCTTGCGGCGGGCGAGCTCGGCGAAGGCGACGACCTCGTCCTCGGTGAAGCCGCGCAGCGCGACGGCGTTGACCTTGATCGGCCGCAGCTCCTCGTAGCGCTCGGCCGCCTCGAGCCCGGCGAGGACCTGGGCGAGCGAGTCGCGGCGGGTCATCTCGAAGAAGCGGTCGGGGGCCAGCGAGTCCAGCGAGACGTTGACGCGCCGCAGGCCGGCGGCGACGAGCTGGGCGACCTGGCGCTCGAGCAGGTAGCCGTTGGTGGTCAGCGAGAGGTCGTGGACGTCGGGCAGCGCGCTCAGGCGGGCGACCAGGCGCCACAGCTCGCGGCGCACCAGCGGCTCGCCGCCGGTGAGGCGGACGTCGTGGACGCCCATCGCGGCCAGCAGCGCGACCACGCGCTCGATCTCCTCGTAGCTGAGCACCGCCGCGCGCTCGAGCCACGGCAGGCCCTCGGCGGGCATGCAGTACTGGCAGCGGAAGTTGCAGCGGTCGGTGACGGAGATGCGGACGTCGCCGATCGTCCGGCCGTGCCCGTCGACGAGGGGGTCGAGGCGGTGGCTCATGTGCCGCGCCGCCAGTCGCCCGAGCGCCCGCCGGTCTTCTCGACGAGCTCGATGCGCTCGATCACGACGCCCTTCTCGATGCCCTTGACCATGTCATAGACGGTCAGCGCGCCGACCGCGCAGGCGGTCAGCGCCTCCATCTCGACGCCGGTGCGGTCGGTCGTGCGCGCGGTGGCGGTGATCGTCACCGTGCCGGCGTTCGGATCGACCTCGACCTCAGGGTCGATCTGGGTGAGCGCGATGGAGTGGCAGAGCGGGATCAGCTCGTCGGTCCGCTTGGCCGCCTGGATGGCGGCGATGCGGGCCACGGCGACGACATCGCCCTTCGGCGCGTCCCCGGCGGCCACACGCGCCGCGGTCTGCGGGGACATGCGCACGATGGCGCGGGCGATCGCGGTGCGCGCGGTCGCCGACTTGGCGCTGACGTCCACCATCCGGGCCCGGCCGGCCGGATCGAGGTGCGTGAGCTGCGCTCCTTCCACCGGTCCGATCATAGACGCGCCGTACTGTATGGCCGGCATGGTGATCTCCGTCCGTCTCTTCGCGGGCCTGCGCCAGCGCGCGGGCACCTCACACGTCGACGTCGAGCTCGCCGAGCCCGCCACCGTCGCCTCGCTGCTCGAAGCCGTGGCCGCCACGCCGGTCGGCCGCCTGGGGCCGCGGGCCTGCATCGTGGCGGTCAACCGGGAGTACGCCGCGGCCTCCGAGCCGATCGCCCCGGGCGACGAGGTCGCGCTGATCCCGCCGGTCAGCGGCGGGGGCGGCCCGGTCCGGCGGGCGCGGATCGTCGACGGCCCGCTGGCCCTCGGCGAGCTGGCCGACGGCGTCCGGGACCCGCGGGCGGGCGCGGTCGTGCTGTTCGAGGGCGTCACGCGCGAGGTCGACTTCCTCGAGTACGAGGCGTACGCAGAGATGGCGGAGCCGAAGCTGGCCGCCATCGCCGGCGAGGAGGCCGAGCGCCACGGGCTCTGCGCCGTGGCCGTCGAGCACCGGATCGGCCGCGTCGGGCTCGGCGAGGCCAGCGTCATCGTCGCCGCCTCGGCACCACACCGCGGCGAGGCGTTCGCGGGCGCCCGGGCGATCATCGACCGCCTGAAGGTCGAGGTGCCGATGTGGAAGCAGGAGGACGGCGTCTGGAAGGAGGAGGCCCTGCCCCCAGCACCGGGGTAGAGGGCCCGCCCTACGGCAACGCGGTCTCGCAGGACGATCGGGTGTCGCTCGGGTCGACGCGGTAGCGGTCGGTCCCGATGCCGCAGATCGCGACGTCGACCGTGCCCGTCCCCTCGCGGAGGTAGAGCCAGTCGTTGCCGGACCCGCCGGTGAGCCGGTTGACGGTCGCGTTCGCGGCGATTGCGAACAGACGGTCGGCCGCCGAGCCGCCGGTGGCGTTCTCGATGGCGATGTCGCGGTCGCCCTCCTCGGTCGTCGTCGAGACGCCGCTGGCGTCGGGGTCCGCGCCGTCGTTGCGCGCCTGGTCGAGCTTGACCGCGATCCCGGCGGTGCGCGAGGCGTAGGTGATCGTGTCCGTCCCGGTGCCGCCGTCGAGCGTGTCGCCACCGAGGCCGCCGTCGAGCAGGTCGTCGCCCCCGCCGCCCGTCAGGACGTTGACGGCGGAGGAGCCGACGAACCGGTCGCCGGCGGTGCCGCCGATCGCGTGCTCGATGCCGATGTCGCGGTCGCCCTCCTCGGTCGCCGAGGAGACGCCGCTGGCGTCGGGGTCCGCGCCGTCGTTGCGCGCCTGGTCGAGCTTGACCGCGACCCCGGCGGTGCGCGAGGCGTAGGTGATCGTGTCCGTCCCGGTGCCGCCGTCGAGCGTGTCGCCACCGAGGCCGCCGTCGAGCAGGTCGTCGCCCCCGCCGCCCGTCAGGACGTTGACGGCGGAGGAGCCGACGAACCGGTCGCCGGCGGTGCCGCCGATCGCGTGCTCGATGCCGATGTCGCGGTCGCCCTCCTCGGTCGCCGAGGAGACGCCGCTGGCGTCGGGGTCCGCGCCGTCGTTGCGCGCCTGGTCGAGCTTGACCGCGATCCCGGCGGTGCGCGAGGCGTAGGTGATCGTGTCCGTCCCGGTGCCGCCGTCGAGCGTGTCGCCACCGAGGCCGCCGTCGAGCAGGTCGTCGCCCCCGCCGCCCGTCAGGACGTTGACGGCGGAGGAGCCGACGAACCGGTCGCCGGCGGTGCCGCCGATCGCGTGCTCGATGCCGATGTCGCGGTCGCCCTCCTCGGCGGCGGTCGAGCCGCCGCTGGCGTTCGGGTCCGCGCCGTCGTTCCGGCCGCCGTCGAGCTTGACCGCCACGGCGGCGGTGCGCGACGCGTAGCTGATGGTGTCGGTGCCGGGGCCGCCGTCCACGGTGTCGGCGGCGGTGCCCGGGCTCAGCGTGTCGTTGCCCGACCCGCCGGTCAGGGTCGCCGGCGTGGCGCCCTGAACGGCGATCGAGTCGTTGCCGTCCTTGCCGTCGATCGCGACGGAGTCGACGTCGGCGCACGACACCGCCGTCGCGGAGACCTCGGTGCAGCCCGCGCCGGGCTCGATGCCGCGGGCGTCGCTGATCTGGACGCTGTTGGTGGCGCGACCGGCCACGGGCGGGCCGACGACGATCTGGTTGGCCTCGCCGTCGCGGGCGTCGAGACCGAGGACGCCGGCGGCGACGGCGGCCTGGCCGGCCACGTCGAAGCCGGCGAGACCGGTCCAGTCGGGCGTGCGGCTGTCGTTGTCGAAGGTCAGCTGGGTCACGCCGCCCGGGAACGCGCAGGCGTTGCAGGCGGCGCTCACGGCGTAGATGTTCGAGTCGTAGCTCGCGCCGGTCTTGCCCTGGAAGACGATCCGCCCGTCGCCGGTGTAGCGCGGGGACTCGAGCACGTAGTTGGTGGGCGCGGCGACGACCAGCCGCTTGGAGTTGGTGGCGGCCGGGTTGAACTCATAGATGCCCGGGTTCGTGCCCTCCTCGACGGCCACGAGCTTCTGCCCGTCGGCCCGCCAGCTCGGGTCGCGCTGGTTGTAGTCGTCGGAGGAGACGACGATCTCGCCGGCGCGGTCGCGGCCGGAGACGAGCATCTCGTAGATCGTCCGGCCAGCGGTCGAGTCGTAGTGGTCGCACCCCGTGTAGGCGATCTGCGCGGGGTTGACCGGATTCGGGCTGGGTGACTCCACGTACAGCGTGTCGTCGCACTTCGTGTTCCACTGCGTGCGCGTCGGATGTCCGCCCTCGGGCGTATCGCCCTGGGACAGAGTCTCGATCTCGACCGAGGCGCATCCGTAGCCGCTCGTGTCGCAGATCGTGTTCGCGAACGCGAACGTGCCATCGCCGAAGGGCTCGGGCTCGGACTCGAAGTTGATGATGTCCGGGAAGTTCGCGGGGTCCAGGCTGATCCGAGTGATCACGCCGGCCTGCCACGTGTAGAGGCCGGTGCAGTGCAGGCCGCAGGAGAAGTCCGGATAGGGATCTGGGTTGGAGTCGTAGTAGCCGTCGAACAGGATCGTGCCCGAGGGCTCGTCCACCGACGGCTCGCTGAGCGACTCGACCTGCTCGATCGTTCCCTGCCCCGTGTCGACGAACGTCGGCGTGTCGGCCTTCGAGATGAAGAGCTGCTGATTCGAGCCGTCGTCGTCCATCGTCCAGACGTCGCCGTCGCGGGCGTAGACGATCTGGCCGGCCATCGCCTGCGGGGCGAGGGCGAGCGAGGCGAGGAGACCGGCGAGCGGAAGGAGAAGTCTGAGGGTGTGCACCCTCACGCAACGGCCCGGATCGCGGTTCCCTTTCGACGCGGCGTCAAGAGCTGGACGGATGTTGTCCGGGGCTGACGGCTACTTCAGGCCGAGCTGCGAGTCCAATCCGGCGAGCTGGACGACGACGCGCGCCTCGGACCCCGGCGGGGCGAGGATGCGCAGCAATCGGCCGGCGGCCCTGCAGCGCGACTGCGCCTGCATCAGCGCGGAGAGGCCGGTCGAGTCGATGAACGAGGTCGGGGTGAGGTCGAGCAGGACCTCCGGGACGCCGGTCTCCAGGGCGGCGCCGACCGCCTCGCCGAGCTCGGGGGCGGTCGCGAGGTCGAGCTCGCCGACCACCGCCAGCCGCGCCACGCCGCCCTCGGTGTGGGAGCGGACCTCGATTCCGTGGTTCGGCTGCGACATCACCGGAGGTCTACCCCGGGAGAGGGCCGCCGACGCCGGGCGGTCAGCTCTCGGCCGACACGAATCGACCTCATTGCGCGGTGTAGGGTCGGCCGATGAACGACGGACAGGTCCTCATACGCCTCTCGGAGCTCGAGCGGAAGGTCAGCCGTCTCTATGAGCACCTCGACATCGCCGAGCCCCAACTCGGCGATCGCGGGCTGTCGCCCGAGGTGGTCCAGGCGCTGCGCGAGGGCAACACGATCGGGGCGATCAAGCTCTACCGCGAGCAGAACGACACCGACCTGGCCGCCGCCAAGGCGGCCGTCGAGGCCTATTGGGCCCAGCACGGCGGCGGCTGAGCGCTCACCAGACCGCGTCGAACCGCAGCTCGAGGAGCAGCGCCTGCGCCGCGAGCAGGGTGAGGACGAGCCGCGTCCGGTCGTGCGGGAGCGCCCCGGCGGCGGCCAGGCACAGGAACGGGGCGAAGAAGAGCCAGATGCGCTCGGTCTCGGCCTTCGTGAAGCCGAGGACCGCGGCGATCGCCAGCACCGCGAAGATCGCGAGCGCGACGGAGCGGCCGTCGCCGAGCGCCCGCAGCGCGGACCACGTGATCGGCAGCCCGAGCGTGACCAGAAAGGCGACGGGCGAACCGAAGAGCCAGAACCAGTACGGCCGCCCCCGCGCGATTCCCTCGCGATAGACCTGCTCGGTGCCACGCAGCGTTCCGATCGGGTCGAAGCCGGTTGCGGCGTGCAGGAGCGCGTAGAACCCGAGCAGCGCGATTCCACACGCCGCCGCCAGCCCGATCGCCGGCCTGAGCCCGTCGCGGCGCCAGCGCAGGACGGCCGCCCAGGCACCGACCGCGAGCAGCGACCAGGCGAACAGCGACGAGACCGCCAGTGCCGGCGGGCCGAGCAGTCGCGGGGCGGCGACGAGCCCGAGGCCGGCGATCACGCCGAGCGTCATGAACAGGCCGTCCGCCGAGGTCACCCCGAACATCGCGGCACCCGGCGACAGCGCGAGCAGCAGCGCGGCGACGCGGGCGGCGCGGTCGTCGTCGAGCACCCGCCGGCCGAGGGCATAGAGCGCCGGGGTCGCCAGCGCGCCGCCGGCGATGCAGAGCGCCGCTAGAGCGGCCGGCGTCCCGATGCCGAGCGCGTCCATGACCAGCAGCAGCCCGGGTGGGTGCCCGGCCGCGTGGACGGGGAGCGACGGCACGACCTCCGAGAAGCGGTCGAGGAAGATGTGCGGGCCGTAGCGCAGCGCGGGCAGCGCCGGCAGGTACTCGTTGGCGGCCTCGAACGAGCGCGCCGGGTCGAACACCCGATCCCAGGCGTCTGCGCCGCCGCGCGCGGCCGCGACGGTCAGCCGGGCCGCGAGCGTGAGGGCGAGGGCGGCGAGCGCGAAGACGCCTGGGCGCAGCGCGAGCAGCCGCGGCGCGGCCCAGACCGCGGCCGCGAGCACGACGACCGCGGCGATCGCCCAGACCGGCTCGATCTGCGGGTCCAGGCGCCAGAGGAACGGCGGCGACGGCACCGAGAGGCGCGTGCCGCCGCGCGCCAGGAGCGTCCCCGCCACGATGGTCGCCGCGCTGACGACGGCGAAGGCGACGCCCGGCGCGTGGCGCCCCGCGGCAGTCATCGAGCGCGACCCGCGCCGGCGGCTGCGGCACTCGGGCCGGAGGCGGGGGAGGGGCGCAC
The DNA here is from genome assembly GCA_963828075.1 of uncultured Solirubrobacterales bacterium. GTDB lineage: Bacteria > Actinomycetota > Thermoleophilia > Solirubrobacterales > Solirubrobacteraceae > JACCYI01. The sequence continues at coordinate 504,631 of CAWHDH010000017.1, forward strand.
GGCGTGTGGCATCCTCGCCGGATTCGCCGTTCCGCCGCCCTCCTCCTGTTCGGTGCGCTCGGCACCGCCGCCTGCGGATCGCTGCCGCCTGAGCGCACCCCGAAGGCCGCCGAGCCGGCGCGCTCGCCGCCGCTGACCGAGGCGCCGGCGGGGCGCGTCGTCGCCGTCGGGACAGGGTCGGAGGGGGTCGCGGTCGACGACCGCGGGTCGGGCAGCGTCGCCGTCGCGCTGCGCGACCCCGATCGCCTGGCGATCCTCGACGGGCGGACGGGCCGCCGCCTTCGCGAGGTCGCGCTTCCCGGCCCCGCCCGCCACCTGCAGGCCGCCGGCGGAAAGGTGCTCGTCCCCGCCGAACCCGCCGACGCCCTGGTCCAGGTCCCCTTCGCGAGCGGCGACGGGCCGGTCCAGACGCCGGTCGGCGCCCAGCCGCATGACGCCACCGCCGCAGCCGGCCGCCTCTTCGTGGGCGACGAACGCGGGAACACGCTCTCCGTCATCGACGGCTCCCGGCGCGTGGCGCGGGTGCCGGCCGCGCGCCAGCCCGGCGGCCTCGCCTCCCACGCCGGCGGCCGCCAGGTGGCGGTCGTGGCCGTCCGCGACCGGGTCGTCGAGCTCTACGACGCCCGGACGCTGCGGCGGGTCGCCCGCGCCAACGCCGGCGTCGGGCCCACCCACGTCGTCTCCGACGGGCGCTCGACCCTCTACGTGACCGACACGGCGGGCGACGCGCTGCTCGTCTTCCGCACCGCGCCGAAGCTGGTCCTGACCCGCCGCCTCGCGCTGCGCAGCGCGCCCTACGGCATCGCCCTCGACCGCCGTCTCAAGCGGCTCTGGGTCACGCTCACCGGCACCAACCGCGTCGTGAAGCTGTGGACCAAGGGCCCGCGCACGGTGGCGAACGTCGCCTCGGTCCGCCAGCCCGACTCGGTCGCCGTCGACGAGGCGACCGGCCGCGCCTTCGTCACCGGCCGGGCCGACGGCGTGCTTCAGCTCCTCGACCCCGCCGACCGCCGGCCGCGCACGCCGTAGAGCAGCGCCGAGGCGGCGAACAGCGCGGCGGTGACCAGCAGCCAGCGCTCGGCGTAGCCCTCCCACTCGAGGCCCGAGACGCGCGTGTAGGTCCGCTCGCCCTTGCCGAGGATGACCGGGAAGTAGACGAGCAGCAGCAGGCCGCTGAGGGCGACCGGCACGCGCACGTAGTTCACAGCGCCGCGCAACTTGACCGCGGCGAGGCGGTCGAGCACCGCGTAGAACGGCAGCAGGACGAAGTCGTGGAGGACCACGGCGCCGACGAACCAGCCGAGCACGTAGAGGTGCGGGCGCACGTCGGCGAGACGCAGGATCGCGAACCCCGCCAGCGCGAACGCCGCGCCGTGGGCGAGCAGGTGGATCGGGGTCGTCCCGTAGAGGCGGCGGATCATGCCCGGAACGTGAGCCGCCCGACCCACTTCGTGTTGTGCACTCCCGGGAGCGCCGGGACGATCAGCCGCGCCGGATAGCCGTGGTCCAGCGACAGGTCGGCGCCGTTCACCTTGAGCGCGAGCATCGCGTCGGGCGCCATCAGCTGGTCGCGGCTGAGGGTCGCCTCGCGCAGGATGCCCTTCGGCTGCAGGGACTCGACGAACACCTCGCGGGCGTCCGGGACGCCGGCCAGCTTCGCCAGGTCGGCGATCGGCACGCCGGTCCAGTCGCGCGTCGCCGACCAGCCCTCCACGCAGGCGATCGGCAGCGTCGCCGTGCGCTGGGGCAGGGCGAGCAGCTCCTCCCGCGTGAGCTCCGCGTCCTCCGCGCCCCCGCGCAGCTCGAGGGCGTAGGCGTCCGGCAGCACCATCTGCGGCGTGACGCGGGCGGCGCTCGCCGTCTTGTTGACCGGGAAGGCGTTGGGTCCGTCGCCGGGGACGTCGCGGCGAGGTGACAGGAAGGCGAGCGAGCGGAGCGGCCCGCCGATCGTCGAGCCGGCGTTGGCCACCAGCAGCGTCAGCGACCCCGCGCCGGCGAATGCGAGCAGCCCGCGGCGCGAGATGGTCGGGGCGGCCGGGTCGGCGGAGACCAGGCCGTCGGGGTCGGGCGGCTCGGGGCGGGTATGGGCGAGGTCGTCCCGCAGCGGCTGGAGCACCCCGCGCTCCCGGTAGGCGCGGCGCATGACCGGCACCTTGATCCCCACGTGCAGCACGAGCGACGCGACGAAGACGATCGCGCCGTAGTAGTGCGCGACCACGAAGTTGAACTTGAACACGTAGAAGTACTGCGTGTTGAGCACGCCCGTCGCGAGCTCGAAGACGGCGCTGGACACCAGCAGGGCGAGCGAGACGCGCTCGATCGCCTGAGCGGGCGACGCGAACGGCGGCCAGGCGAACAGGCGCGGGATGACCGACCAGAGCTTGAAGAGCACGACCGGGATCGCCATCAGCCCGACGTTCACGTGCAGGCCCTGGTTGAGCGCGTAGAGCCAGGAAGGGCTCGACGGCCAGTCGAAGGTCAGCCACGGCAGGTCGCGGGCGGGGTTGATGATCGCGTTCATCCCGAGGTCCGGGTTGTAGGCGGCGTGCGAGAGGAAGCCGGTGAGGCTCACGATCGTCAGCAGCACCAGCAGGATCGAGCCGAGGACGGAGGTCAGCCAGGGCCCACGGATCGGGCTGCGCCAGAATCCAGGGCGGAACGGGCCGGGGGGCGGGGTGGCGGGGAAGAGCCTCATGACGACCGGACCAGCCGGACGAACCAGCGCCCTTCGTCGACGAGGACGTCGACGGTGTCGAGGCGAGCGATCCTAGCGAGCGGTTCGATGGCGTCGACCGCCACCCGCGCCCACGCGAACCACTCGCTGACCGCGCCGGCGGACTCGATCCGCACCCGGGTGGTGCCGCTCGGCGAGCCTGGCGGCTCGACCTCGACGATCGCCTCGCCGTGGGGCGCGAGCAGCGCGGCGACGCGCGCGAGCAGCAGCGCCGGCGCCCCACCGATCCCGATGTTGCCGTCGAGCAGCAGCGCGCTGGCCCAGCGGCCGGGGGCCGGGACCGCGGCGAAGATCGAACCCTCGATCGCGTGGCCACCGCGGGCGTTGGCGATCCCGACCGCCGTGCCGACGAGATCGATCCCCAACGCGTCCTTGCCCGCGGCGGCGAACGCCTCGAGCAGGCGGCCCGGGCCGCAGCCGATGTCGAGCACCGGCGCCGCGGCGCAGGCGACGATCCGGTCGTCGGCGACGCTGGTCGGTGCCAGCCAGCGTTCGAGCGGGAGCGCCTCGCAGCGCCCGTCGGCGCTGCGCAGGCGGACGAGCGGCGCCGGCGGGCCGCCCGCCGCGTGCTGCACCGCGGTGGCGAGCAGCCGGGCGTACAGCTGGTCGGCGGGGAGCCGCGACGGCTCGCGGACCGCGGTCACGCGGCCGGCTCCAGCTCGGCGAGCGCCGCGGCGAAGCGGCTCCCGGGCGTCGTCGCCGCGACCGTCCGAGCGTCCTCGATGGTGTCGACGTCGCGCAGCGCCGGGAGTCTGGCGGGCGAGAGCCCGAGCGTCTCGAGCCGGCTCTGCTGGACGGCGCCGGTCGCGGGCTCGCTCATCGGGACGCCGGCGAACACCCGCGCGTCGGGCTCGCGGAGCCCGATCGCCCAGTACCCACCGTCGGGCGCCAGGCCGAGCACGGCGTCCGCGCCCGCGTCGAGCGCCAGCAGGCCGGCCTCGAGCAGGGGCCCGGTGACCTGGGGCGTGTCCATGCCGATCAACAGCGCCGGGCCGCCGACGTCCTCGAACGCGCCGGCCAGCCGCTCGGCCAGGCCGCCACCGCGCTGCGCGACGACCTCGAAGGCCTCCGGGATCCACCCGTCGGGCTCCCCGTCGAGGACGACGACGCGCCGGCGCGGCCCGCCCACCGCCGCCATCGCGGCGACCGTGTCGGCCAGCGCGGCCGCCGCCAGCGCCGCCGCCTGGTCCGCGGTGCACGGCGGCATGAGGCGCGTCTTGACCCGGCCCGGGACCGGTGCTTTGGCGATCAGCAGGAGGGCCGCGGCGCTCATCGCAGCGCCGCCGCCATGTCGCGCACGGCGCGCGCCGTGCCGCGGACCGTCCCGGTCACCTTGGAGCGACCGGCGCGCGGATGGTGGGTGATCGCGACCTCGTCGATCCGCCAGCCGGCCTTCGCCGCGCGCAGGACCATCTCGAGCGGCCACCCGAAGCGGCGGTCGCGGATCCCCAGCGCCAGCAGCCGCTCGCGCTCGGCCGCGCGCATCGGCCCGAGGTCTGAGACCCGGACGTTGGCGCGCCGCCGCAACTCGAGCGCCAGCGCGTGGTTGGCGACGCGGGCATGGAGCGGGTGCCCCGTCCATGCGCCGGTGCGCGCACCGAGGACGAGGTCTGCGCGCCCGGCGGCGACCGGGGCGACCACCCGCGGCAGCTCGCCGGGGTCGAACGTCGCGTCGCAGTCCATGAAGCAGACGAGCGGGTCCGACGCGGCGCTGAGGCCGGCGAAGCAGGCGGCCCCGAACCCGGGGATGGGCTCGTGGACGACCTGGGCGCCGAGCCGCGCGGCGAGCGCTCCGGAGCCGTCGGTCGAGCCGTTGTCGACCACGATCGGCGTGTAGCCCGCGGGCATGCGCTCGAGGACCCAGGGGAGGGCTTCGCGTTCGTCGAGGACTGGGAGGATGACGTCGGGCATCGGATCGGTGGTTCTTGAGTACCACCGGGTCCTTACGTACGAAGAACGGATTCGGTTGACTCTCGATCGGTAGCCTTCGCCTGGCTTCATGCCCCAAGGCGTCACCCTGGTCACCGGAGGGGCCGGCTTCATCGGCTCCCACGTCGTGGACCTCCTGGCCGCCCGAGGGGACTGCGTGCGGATCCTCGACCACCTCCATCCGGCGGCCCACAGCGAAAACCCGGGCTACCTGCATCCGGCGGCCGAGTGGGTGCGCGGCGACATCCGCGACCCCGCTGCCGTGGAGCGTGCGCTCGACGGCGTCACCGCCGTCTCGCATCACGCCGCGATGGTCGGGCTGGGCGTCGACCTCGACGACATCGCCGACTACGCGAGCCACAACGACCTCGGCACCGCGGTGCTGCTGCAGGCCCTCGCTCGGCGCGGCTTCCGCGGGCGGCTGGTGCTGGCGTCGAGCATGGTCGTCTACGGCGAGGGGCGCTACCGCTGCTCCGGCCACGGACTGATCCCGTGCCCGCCGCGCGCCGCCGAGGAGCTCGAGGCGGGGCGCTTCGAGCCGGCCTGCCCGCGATGTCACCGGCCGCTCGAGGCCGAGCCGGTGCCCGAGGACGCGCCCGCCGATCCACGGAACGTCTACGCGGCCACCAAGCTGCACCAGGAGCACTTGTGTACCGCCTTCGCCCGCGAGACCGGGGCGAGCGTCACGGCGCTGCGCTACCACAACGTCTATGGGCCGCGGATGCCGCGGGACACGCCCTACGCCGGGGTGGCCGCGATCTTCCGGTCCCAGCTGGAGGCCGGCGGGCCCCCGGTGGTGTTCGAGGACGGCGGCCAGCGCCGCGACTTCGTCCACGTGCGCGACGTCGCCCGGGCCAACCTCCTCGCCCTCGACGCCGACGGGCCCGGCCACGGCGCGCTCAACGTCGCGACCGGCCGGCCTCGGACGGTGGGGGAGATGGCCGCGGCGCTGTCACGCGCGATGGGCGGACCCGCGCCCGAGATCACCGGCGCCTGGCGAGGCGGCGACGTCCGCCACGTCTTCGCCGCCACCGGACGGGCGCGCGACGTGCTCGGCTTCGAGGCCGAGACCGACTTCGAGGACGGCATGCGCGAGTTCGCCCACGCCCCGCTGCGGGCGTAGCTCAGGCGAACAAGCTCTCGCGGTCCCAGGCGTGCACCGCCGCCAGCGCCTCGAGCAGCGCCGCCAGGAACTGCGCCCGGTGCGACACGACCGCGAGGTGATCGGCTCCGACCTCGAAGGTCGGCGCGCCAAGGGCGGCGGCGAGCGCGCGCTGCAGCTCGGGCGGCACGCTGCGATCGCGCGACGTGATCACCACCGCGCTGGGGACCTTCAGGTCCCCGATCCAGTCCTGGGCGTCGTAGCGGCCCAGCTCGCGGCCGGCCTCGGCGATGTCCATGCTCGAGCCGCGCGAGAGCTCGGAGGCCAACCAGCTGCGGCGCGGGCCCTCGGGGACCCCGACCGGCGCGAGCAGCAGATCCCAGGCGCGGAGCGGGAACAGCCCGAGCCCCAGCCGCAGCAGGCCCATCGAGCGCCAGACCCACTTCATCCGCGGTCCGCTCCAGTCGTGGGTCGTCGCGCAGAGCACCAGGCCCGCCACCGTCGACGGGTGCTCGTGGGCCATGAGCTGGGCGACCGGGCCGCCCATCGAGTACCCGACCGCCGTCACCGGACCGCAGCCGAGGTGCTCGACGAGCGCGGCGGCGTCGCCGGCGCAGGCCTGCAGGGAGAACGGCTCGCGCGTGCGTAGCCCGCGGCCGTGGCCACGGTGGTCCATGGCCAGCACGCGCAGCCCCTCGCGGCGCAGCGGGCCGAACACGGGGGCCCAGTTCATGTCCGACGCGAACATCCAGCCGTGCAGCAGCAGCACCGCCGGCCCGTTTCCGCCGGTGTCACGGACGAAGAACTCCCCACGGCCGGGGACGTGGACGACCCGGCCCTCGGGAAGCCCGGCGGGCGGCTCGGGGACGTGGTCGGAGACCCGGGGCGGGAACAGGGATCGGGGCGAGCGCATGACGAATCAATACCCGCTCTCCGGGCGCTCGACAACGGAGGGCCTCTAGGATCGCCGGGTGCCGATGCCCGCCCGAACGCCGTGAGCCAGCGCGACCTGGCCGTCGACCTCGGGACGGCGAACACCCTCGTCTACGAGCGCGGGCGCGGCATCGTGGTCTCCGAGCCCTCCGTGGTGGCGATGGATGCCGAGCGCGGCGAGGTCTACGCGGTGGGGGAGGAGGCGCACCGGATGATCGGCCGCACGCCGGCCAACATCTCGGCCACGCGGCCGCTGCGCCACGGCGTCATCGCCGACTTCGAGGTCACCGAGCAGATGCTCCGCTACTTCCTGCGCAAGGCGCACCGCAGCCGCTGGACGCGCCAGCGCGTGGTCATGTGCGTGCCGTCGGGGGTCACCGACGTCGAGAGCCGGGCGGTGCAGGAGGCCTGCCTGTCGGCCGGTGCCAAGCAGGTGGCGCTGATCGAGGAGCCGATCGCCGCGGCGATCGGCGCCGGCCTGGAGATCGCCCAGCCGCGCGGCCACATGGTGGTCGACATCGGCGGCGGTACCAGCGAGGTGGCGGTGCTGTCGATGGGGGAGATCGTCGTCGAGTCCTCCCTGCGGCTCGGCGGCTACGACCTCGACGAGGCGATCATGGCCTACGTGCGCCGCGAGCACGGCCTCGCCATCGGGCAGCCGACGGCGGAGGAGATCAAGCTCGCCATCGGGTCGGCGGGGCCGCTCGAGCACGAGCTCCACGTCGAGGTCCGCGGCCGTGAGCTGGTCTCCGGCCTGCCGCGCGAGATCCGGCTGGACTCCACCGAGGCGCGCGAGGCGCTCGCCGAGCCGGTGCAGTCGATCGTCGACGCGGTCCGCGAGACGCTCGACCGCACGCCGCCGGAGCTGGCATCCGACATCCTCACCACCGGCATCCTGCTCGCCGGCGGCGGGGCGCTCCTGCACGGCCTGGCCGAGCGGCTGCACGAGGAGACCCACATGCCGACCTACGTCGCGCATTCCGCGCTGACCTGCGTGGCCGAGGGCGCCGGCCAGGCGCTCGAGGAGTTCGAGGTCATCGCCCGGCGCCAGGCGCTCAAGCGCCCGCGCCGCCAGCACGGGCGATGACGCTGGTCGAGGCGCTCGCGGTGCTCGTCGCCGGCTTCGCGGCCGGGACGATCAACGTCGTGGTCGGCTCGGGGACGCTGATCACCTTCCCCGTCCTGCTCGCGGTCGGTTACGGCCCCGTCGTCGCGAACGTCTCCAACACTCTCGGCCTCGTGCCCGGATCCGTGGCGGGCGCCATCGGCTACCGCCGGGAGCTCGAGGGCCAGGGCGGGCGGCTGCTGCGCTTCTGCGGTGCGTCGATGCTCGGCGGCCTGGTCGGCGGCATCCTGCTGCTCTCCCTGCCGAAATCGGCGTTCGAGGCCATCGTCCCGGTGCTGATCGCCGTCGCGCTCGTCCTCGTCGTCATCCAGCCGCGCCTGGCGGCCTACCTGCAGGCGCGGCGCGAGCGGCCGCGGCCGCACGGCGGGCGCCTGCTGCTGGCCGGCATCTTCGGCACGGGGATCTACGGCGGCTACTTCGGCGCAGCGCAGGGGATCATTCTGCTCGGGCTGATGGGCATCTCGCTCACCGACGACCTCCAGCGGCTCAACGCGCTGAAGAACGTCCTCGCGGGATTGGTGAACGCCGTCGCGGCCGTCCTCTTCATCGTGGTCGCCGACGTGGCGTGGGCGCCGGCGGCGCTGATCGCCGTGGGGGCGATGGTCGGCGGCGTGGTCGGCGCGCGCATCGGCCGCCGCTTCTCGCCAGCCGTGCTGCGCGCGATCATCGTCGTGGTCGGTCTCGCGGCGATCGCGCAACTGCTCTTCTGATCGAACATATGTTCGTGTACGCTGGGTCCAATGGACCGAGCCGTGTACTGCGTGACGTTCGCCGACCCGGCCGCCCGCCTGCTCACCCGCCTCGAAGCGGTGCTCGCCACCCAGGGCGAGCCGGCGATCGAGATGCGGCGGGACCGTGACCTGCTGATCTTCCGCTGCGCGACGGGCGACTTCATGCTCCGCGCCCGTGTGAGCGACGCGCTGGCCACGGTGTGCGACCACGACGGCTGGCAGCGGCTGTTCCGCCCGGTCGTCTGAACTAGGGCCTGTCCAAGAAGACGGGCACGTCCGGGCGGCCCGCCTGTCCTTTGACAGGCCCTCACAGCCGGGCGGCCCAGCTCGATCGGCTGCGTTCCCGGTGGCGCCGCTCGGGCGCGGTCAGTGGACCGGCCAGCGAGGCGGTGATCGCCTCCACCGCCTCGGCGTAGCGGCCCTCGCGAGCGAGCAGCTCGGCGCGGACCGCGTGCCGGCGCGGGCTCGCCGGGATGTCCTCGAGCGCGGCGAGTCCTGCGGCGGCGCCGGTCGCCTCCGCGACCGCGACGGCGCGGCTGAGCGCCGCCGCCGGACTCGGCGCGACCGACAGCAGCAGGTCGTAGAGCCGGACGATCTCGGCCCAGTCGGTCTCGGCATACACCGGCGCGCGGGCGTGTTCGGCGGCGATCGCCGCCTGGAGCTGGTACGGGTCGGCGACGCCGTCGGTCCGGCGCAGCGACGCGTCGAGCAGCGCGCATCCCTCGGTGATACGCGCCGCGTCCCACCGCGAGCGATCCTGCTCGGCCAGCGCGACGACGTCGCCGGCCTCGTCCACCCGCGCCTCTCGCCGGGCGTCGGTGAGCAGCAGCAACGCCAGAACGGCGGCCGGCATCGCCTCGTCGGGCAGCAGGTCGTGCAGGAGCCGGCCCAGGCGCACCGCCTCCGCGCAGACGTCGACATCGAGCAGCGCCTCACCACCCAGCGGCGCATGGCCGGCCGTGTACAGGGCATGGATCACACCGCACACGGCGGCGAGCCGACCCGGCAGCTCCTCGTCGGAGGGCACCCGGTACGGGATCCGGGCCGCGGCGATCTTCTGCCGGGTGCGCGTCAGGCGCTTGGCCATCGCCGGCTCGGTGGTCAGCAGCACGGCGGCGATCTGCGCGGGCAACAACCCGCACAGCGTGCGCAGCGCCAGCGCCACCCGCGCCTCCGGCGCCAAGGTGGGGTGGCAGCAGGTGAAGATCAGGCGCAGCTGGTCGTCACGGACGATGCTCTCGGGCGGCGGGTCGGGGGTGAGAAGGTCCATCAGCTCCCTCGCATCCCGTTCCTTGCCCGCGCGGATGCCCTCCCGGCGCAGGATGTCGATCGCCTTGCGCTGCGCCGCGACCGTGAGCCACGCCCGCGGCTCGGCCGGCACGCCGGTCCGCGGCCAGGACCGCAGGGCGGCCACGACCGCCTCCTGCACCGCGTCCTCAGCCACCTGCAGGCTGCCGGCCGTCCGGACGAGAGTGGCGAGGATGCGCGCACCCTCGACCCGGACGGTGGCGGCGAGCTCATCGCGGGCCCCGGCCACAGACGTCACTTCGAGGCGATGACCGGCCGCACCTCCACCGCGCCACCCCACGCGGCGGGAATCCGCGCGGCGACGGCGAGGGCGGCGTCGAGGTCGTCCGCCTCGATCAGGTAGTAGCCGGTGAGCGCCTCCTTGGTCTCCGCGTACGGCCCGTCCGCGGTGACCACGTCGCCGCCGCGCGCGCCCGTGACCCGCACCACGGTGGCGGTGCTGGTCGGATGCAGCACGACGCTGGCCAGGATGCTGTCGGCGTGCTCGACGGCGAATTGCCGGTACTCGGCCAGCTCGGCCGCCTGCTCGGGTGCCCACCAGTCGACGTCGGCGGTGTAGGTGAGAGCCAGGTACTGCGCCATGACGGTGCTCCTCGGTCGCGGATCCGGGGCCTCGTCGCCCCACTCATCTATAGGACGAACGAGCCGACCGCGATCAGGACAATGTCAAGCCGGCGTGCGCTCGTAGTGGTCGTGGAGGAACCGCCAGCGGTCCATCGGCCAGTTCGGCCAGTCGTCGGGCGCCTGCAGGTTGGCGGTGAAGGTCAGGCGGCAGCCACCGTCCGCCGGGTCGAGCACCCAGCGCAGGATCCCGTGGATGTCGGTGTCGAGTTCGAGCACCCGCGGGGGCTCGAGCTTCGAGACCGTCCCGCGGGCGACCGCGGAGTTGCCCTCCTCGTCGGTGTTGAGCCAGCGCAGCTCCACGCGGCCGCCCTCGACGAGCTCGAGCTCCGCCTCGGCGAGCCATTCGACGATCCGATCGGGGTCCGTGAGTGCGGTCCAGACGCGCTCGACCGGATCCGCGAGCGGCGCGCGAAGACGAACTTCATCGGGTGAAGGGAGGGGGATCCGGGCGGACGGGGAGGGGGATCCGGGCGGACGGGGAGGGTGCACAATCCGACACTCGACGGCGGTTGCGGATCGATCGTCGGCTTGAGCACACAGGAGGGGCTCAATCCGACGTTCGATCGGCGCAAGGACTCGAGCGTCGGGTTGTGCACCCTCGCTTCCGTCCCGGCACTCCGACCCGGTCTCGCCCTCGATGACCGCAGTTCCCCGATCCACCGGGGCCGCGGATCAGGCGATCCGTTGTCAGGGCCTCACGCGTGCGCTCGGAGCGCCCGGGCGTACCACTCCCAGGCGTCCATGAGGTCGTCGGGGGCCGGCATCTGGGCCTGCGGCCAGTCGTTGATGATGCCGACGAGGGTCCAGTAGCGGGCGACGCGACGGTCGCTGAACGCCTCGATTCGCTCGGCCACCACGGCTCGGTCCTCCGGCGCGCCCGTGGCCATGGCTTCGAGGCGCTCGACCACGGCCAGCGCCTCGGGCGAGTCGGGCGCGATCCCAGCGCGGACGGCGGCACCCGCGTGCTCGCCGACAGCCTTGCCGACGTCGAACTGCGCGACGTCGGGCTCGGGTGCTTCGGCGAGGGCACGCTCGGCCATCCGCCGGCTGGTCGCGATGTAGTCGGGGTCGCGCAGCAGCTCGGCGACCTCGACCCACGCGGCGACCTGGTCGGCGGTCGGATCGTCGGGCAGCTCGGGCGCTCCGATCCGCAGCTTTTCGGCGACGGGGTTGTCGTGATCCCCGAAGACGGCGTCGAGGTAGTCGTCGACGATGCGGCGGCGCTCGGCCGCGGTCAGGGTCGTCAAGTCGGTCATGCGCTCCAACTCCTTTGGGTCGGTGGATCGGGCGACGGCGCGCAGCACGGCACGCTGCAGGCGCAGCGTCCGGATCTGGGCGTCGATGGCGAGCGCGTGCGCCGCGGCGACGTCGGCGAGCGACGCCTCGGCGGTCAGGACACGCTTGACGTCGGCCAGCCCGACACCGAGCTCCCTCAGCGTCCGGATCAGCCGCGCCCGCGCGACGGCGTCCGGCCCGAATTGCCGGTAGCCCGCCTCGGTGCGGCCGGCCTCGGGGAGCACGCCGGCGTCCGAGTAGAACCGCAGCGTCCGTACCGAAAGTCCGGTGCGCGATGCGAGCTGGCCGATCGTCATGTCCGCCACCTTGAGGCCTCCACCGAGTGGAGAGTCAAGCCTGCCATCGGCTTTCATGTCGCGAGCAGCCGGTCCGCCAGGGCATGGAGGCTGGCGCGTAGCTCGTCCGGGCGGCGGACGGTGAAGCCGAAGCCCGACCCCGCGAGCAGGCCGGCGACCCAGTCCAGCGACTCGGCGCGCATGCGCAGCAGCGTGCCGCCGTCCGGACCGGCCTCGAGCTCCGCGAGGGTCGCCGGGAACCACTCGGCGGCCGCTCGCGGATCGGCGTCGAGCAGCACCTCGATCTCGTGCGTCCACGGCACGCGGGCCAGCGTGCGGCTGACGAACGCCACCGCATCGAAGCCGGGTGGCGGAGGGATCCCGCGGCCGTCCAGGCGCACGTCGCCGAACCGGTCGGCCCGCAGTGCCCGCGGCTGGTCGCGGCGGTGATCGTGGGCCGGCACGTACCAGCGACCGCCGTGCGCGACGACGCCGAACGGGCTGAGCTCGCGCTCGGACTCGTCGCCGTCGGAGGTCCGGTAGCGCGCGGTGACCCTGCGGCCGCGCAGCGCCGCCTCGGCCAGCACGACGAGGCGGTCGACGTCAGGTGGTGCGGCGTCGCGCGCCGGGGGTGCGGTGAAGCGGAGCATCTGCTCGAGCGCCTCGACCTGCAGACGCGCGCGATCCGGGAGCACGCGCCGGATCTTCGCCAGCGCGCCGTCGGCGTCGAGGCCGTCGCGCCGGGCGGCGACCAGTCCCAGCGTGATGACCGTGGCCTCGGTCGCGGTCAGCATCAGCGGCGGCATCCGGTAGCCGGGGCGCAGGCGGTAGCCGCCGGCCGGACCGCGCTCGGCTTCGACGGGGATGCCGAGGTCCTGCAGCGAGACGACGTCGCGGCGCACCGTGCGGACGTCGACGCCGAGCCGGTCGGCGAGCTGCGGCCCGGTCGCCGACGGCTGGTCCTGCAGGGCCTCGAGCAGCGCGAGGACGCGTCCCGCCTTCGTCATAGAGGGCACATCCTGCCCTGTTAGCGGCGTAGGAAGTGGTCACCGACGATCAGGTCGGCTTCACGATCGCCGACGACGCCGCGACAGCGGCGCTCGGGCTCGTCCACTGGTGGGCGAACGACAACGAGCTGCACCACCGGATCTTCGCCGCGCCGCTCGACGATCCGGGCGCGCTCGAGCCGGCCGACGGCACCGGGATGGCTTGTGTCTGGGAGCTCGAGGTCGTCGACTTCGAGCGCCGCGCCTGGCTCGAGCACGTGCTCATCGGCGACGACGTCGAGCGCTACCTCGCCGCCGCGCTGCCGGAGGTCGAGCTCTGATGCCCGTCACCGACTTCGACTTCCTGCCCGGCCGCTGGCGCGTCGCCAACCGCAAGCTGACCGACACGCTGGACGCGGAGTGCACCGAGTGGCAGGAGTTCGAGGCGACGACCTCGCGCCCTGGCCGCCTCGACCCGCCGGTCGAAGGGCGCTTCAGCGCTCCCGACCGCGCCCGCTTCGAGTGCGACGACGTGCTCGAAGGCGTGCCCATCCGCCTCGGGTTCGACTGGTCGGAGATCACCGGCGACTCGGCGCGCTGGGAGCAGGCGTTCTCGTTCGACGGCGGTGCGAGCTGGCGTCCGAACTGGACGATGCTGCTCACGCGGGAGGCGTAGCGGTCAGCCGAGCGTCGTCGCGAGGTCGCGACGACCGGCGATGCCGACCTTCATGTAGACGCGGCCGAGGTGGTTCTCGACCGTCTTGGGGGTGACGAAGTGCTCGAGGAGTCCCCCGCCCGGCTCGAGCTCGCGCAGCGCATGAGGGGACACCCCTCATCTTCGCTGCGGCCGACCCCCTGCGTCTACCTCCACACCCCGGTCGCGGCGGTGCGGCGCGCGAACTCGGCGAAGTCGCGCGGCGCCCGGCCGAGGGCTCGCTGGACGCCGTCCGTCGGCTGCACGTTGCGACCGTCGAGGACCTCGGAGAACAGGTAGCGCAACAGCCCGGCCACGTCATCCGGGACGCCGGCCTCGCGCAGCTCGTGCATCCAGGCGTCGAGCGGCACCGTCGCGAACCGCACGTCGCGGCCGGTCGCCCGGCCGATCTCGGCGACGGCCTCGGCGAAGGTCAGTGCGCGCGGGCCTGTGACCTCATAGACCTGACCGGCGTGGCCGTCGCCGGTGAGGGCGGCGACCGCGACGTCGGCGACGTCGTCGGCGTCGATGAACGGCTCGGGCACATCGCCGACCGGGAGCGCGACCTCGCCGGCCAGCACCGGGTCCAGGAAGAAGCTCTCGTTGAAGTTCTGGGCGAACCAGCTGGCGCGCACGACAGTCCAGTCGGCGTCGCCGGCGGCCGCCTGCAGCGCCGACTCGGCGTTCTGGGCCTCCTCCTCGCCGCGCCCCGAGAGCAGGACGATGCGCCCGACGCCGGCGGCCACCGCCTGCTTGGTGAAGGCGGAGATGGCGTCAGCCGAGCCCGGGACGGCGAGGTCGGGCGCGAAGGTGAGGTACGCGGCCGTCGCGCCGTCGAGCGCGGGCGCCCAGGTCGCCGGCGCGTCCCAGTCGAACGTCGTCGAGCCGGAACGGGAGGCGGCGCGCACGGCGATGCCGCGTGCCGTGAGGCGCTCGGCGACCCGGCGCCCGGTCTTGCCGCCGGCGCCGACGACGAGGATGGTCTGCTGTGTGTGATCGGTCATGAGCGACATCAAATCGCCATGGTGAGAGACTGTCCATAGGCGAATCGCGCGCGTCCATGCGCGATCGTCTACGCTTCCGATCGTGGACGCGGTCGCCGGCCTGCTCGACGGACCTCGCGCACGCGGGGCGTTCCTGCTCCGCTCGGTGCTCGACCCACCCTGGTCGCTGCGCATCCAGGACGAGGCGCCCCTGACCATCGTCGCGGTCGTCCGCGGCGATGCCTGGGTGGTGCCCGACGCGTCCGCGGCGACGCGGCTCGGCCCAGGCGACGTCGCGATCCTCCGCGGGCCGGACCCCTACACCGTGGCCGACGACCCGGCGACGGCGCCGCAGGTCGTCATCCACCCGGGACAGACGTGCACGACGCCGGACGGCGCGCCGGTCGAGCGGATGCGCGAGCTGGGCGTGCGGACGTGGGGGACACGCCCCGACGGAGCGACCATCCTGCTCACCGGCACGTACCAGCTCGTCGGCGAGATCAGCCTGCGCCTGCTCCGCGCCCTGCCCGCGATGCTGGTGCTGCCGCGCGCGTCGTGGGACAGCCCGCTGGTGCCGCTGCTCGCCGACGAGATCGTCAAGGACGAGCCGGGCCAGGAGGCGGTGCTCGATCGGCTCCTCGATCTGCTGCTCATCGCCACGATGCGGGCCTGGTTCGCCCGCCCGGAGGCCGAGGCGCCCGGCTGGTATCGCGCCCACGGCGACCCGGTCGTCGGCACGGCACTGCGGCTGCTGCAGCACGACCCCGCGCGGCCCTGGACGGTCGCGACGCTCGCCGACGCCTGCGGGATCTCGCGGGCCGCGCTGGCCCGCCGCTTCAACGAGCTGGTCGGCCAGCCGCCGATGGCCTTCCTCACCGAGTGGCGTCTCGCGCTCGCCGCCGACCTGCTCCTCGAGCCGGGCGCGACGATCGGGTCGGTCGCCGAGCAGGTCGGCTACGGCAGCCCGTTCGCGCTCAGCGCCGCGTTCAAGCGGATCCGCGGCCTGAGCCCGGCCGAGCACCGCCGGCGCGCCGCCTAGAGCGCGCGATCGAGGTAGGCGTCGAGGACGGCGACCGCCTCCTCCGCGCTGAAGGTCGGGGCTCCGAGGTCCAGGTCGCGGGTGCGAAGTCCGGCGGGCGCGTCGTCCTGAGCGGTGCGGGGTCGAGGTGAAGGTGCACACGGCCTGGCACGGCGCCCGGCGCCGGCAGCTCGAGCTCGAGAAGCCGGGCCTGTTCGCCGCCCGTCACGTCGGCAAGGGCGTCGGCAAGGCGGTGCTCGCCCTGATCGGCATCGGGGTCGTCCTCCGGTTCCTGCCTGCCATCCCGTTGCCGGATCTTCCCCGCATTCCGTTGCCGTCCATCGACCTGCCGGAGATCCCGTGGCCGGACCTGCCCGACCTGCCCGCCGTGCCTGGCTGGATCGCCGCGATCGTCGCGACGGCGAAGATCTGGGGCCCGATCCTCGCGGGCCTCGTGCTGGCGGTCCGGGAGTACCGCAGGCATCGCGCGCGGCGAGCTCAGGCGGCCTTGAGCGCGGGCAGCTCGCCGAGGCCGAGCACCTCGAGCAGCACCGCGACGACGTCCGGGTCGAGCTGTGACCCGGCCATTCGGCGCAGCTCGACGGCGGCCTCCTCCGGGGCACGGGCCATCGAGTAGGTGCGGTTCGACGTCATCGCGGAGAAGGCATCCGCGGCGGCGACGACGCGCGCCTCGATCGGGATCGCGATGCCGGCGAGCCGGTCCGGATAGCCGGTGCCGTCGAACGACTCGTGGTGGTGGCGCACCGTAGAGGCTGCGTGCTGCAGCGCGGCGACCTCGCGCACGATGTCCTCGCCGACGACCGGATGCGTCCGCATGAAGGCCCGTTCGTCGGCGTCGAGCGGCCCCGGCTTGTTGAGGATCCGCTCGGGGACCGCCACCTTGCCGACGTCGTGCAGCCAGCCCCCCAGCCGGCAGCGCTCGATCACGGCCACGGGCAGGGCCATCTGCGCGGCGATCCGCGTCGCGAGCACCGCCACCTGCTCGACATGCTCCTCGGTGGCGTTCTCGCGACGGCCGGCGGTGATCGCGAGCGCGCGGGCGAGATGCACAGCCTCCGACTCGTTCTCCGGCGTGTCCGCGGCGACGAGGTCCGGGATGAGCGAGACGCGGTCGCGTCCGTGACGCTTGGCGACGTAGAGGCAGCGATCGGCTGCCTCGACGAGCGCGTCGAGGTTGTCGAGCCCGTCTCCCGCCAGGGCGGCACCGATCGAGATGGTCAGCCTGATCGTGACGCCCTCGAGCACCATCGGCGTCCGCGCGACCGTGCTCCGTAGCCGCTCGGCGAGGCGATCGAGCTCCGCGTCGCTGGAGACGCCCTTCAGCAGGACCGCGAACTCCTCTCCGCCCCAGCGAGCCAGGCAGTCCGTGGGCCTGAGGCAGCCCGTGAGCCGGCGGGCGAGCTCGACGAGAACCGCGTCTCCGACGACGTGGCCGTGCACGTCGTTGACCTGCTTGAAGTGGTCGGCATCGAGCATCAGCAGGGCACAGCCGGTCGGATCGTCGGAGAGCGCATCTGCGAAGCTCTCGGCGAAGTGACGGCGGTTGAACGCCCCGGTGAGCTCGTCGGTCCGGGCGAGCAGCTCCGCGGCACCGTGGGCGCGGTGCAGCTCTCGCTCGAGCCGCTGGCGCTCGGTGACGTCGCGCGTGACGCCGTCGTAGAAGAGCGTGCCGTCCGGCTCGCGGCGCGGGCGCAGCGAGTCGAGGACGATGCGCTCGCGGCCGTCGAGGCCGACGACGCGGTACTCGAGCTCGATCGGCTTCGCGTCGGACAGGGCCGCCAGCGCCGATCGTCGGTGCTCGCGATCGTCGGGGTGCACGAGCGACTCCCACACCCGGTCGTCCTCGCTGCCGCCTGTGAGTGGTCCGCCGAACAGGACCTCGCGGTTCGGTCCGCGATAGTCGGTGCCGTACCCGCCGGCGGGGTCGACCCGGATCGTGAAGAGATGACCGTCCATCGCCGCGACCACGCGCGACAGCGCCGCGTGCGCGCGAGCCAGCTCGGCGCGCATCCGCCGGCGATCCGTGACGTCGGACACGATGCCGCTGATCTCGATCGTGCCGTCGGGCCTGGGGCGAGTGGCAGCGCGGTCGTGGACCCAGCGCGTGATGCCGTCGAGGCCGATCAGCCGGTACTCGAGGTCTGAGTCCTCGCCGCGGCCGAGCGTGGCGTTGAACGCGTCGTAGGCCACTCGGTCGTCGGGATGCAGGGCCTTGTCCCAGTTCTCCATCTCGGGATCGGCCTTGGCGCCGCCGAGCAGGCGGTCCGCACCGGGGCCCTGGAAGATCTCCTCGAATCTCCCGTCAGGATGCGAGAGGGCGAGATACACGTGCTCGCCGGTGACGTCGAGCAGGCGGGTGAACCGCTCGCTCGCCTCGGCGAGCAGTGCATCGGCCTCCCGGCGCGTGGTGACGTCGGAGATGATGCCCTGGATGAGCACGCCGCCGTCGGAGCTGGGCTGCGGGCGGGCGCGGTCCCACAGGATCCTGGTGACTCCGTCGAGCCCAAGCAGCCGGTAGGTGGCCTCGGCGTCCTCGCCGCGCAGCAGTCGGCGGTTGAACTGCTCGTAGTCGCCCCAGTCCTCCGGATGGACACGCGACTCCCACAGGTGCCCCGGCTCCTCGCCGTCGGGCCAGCGACCGCCGATGAAGCGCTCCAGCGTCGGGCCGACCGAATGGCTGACGTAGTTGCCGGCGGCGGTCACCTCGCCCGCGTACACGAGCTCCTCGAACAGGTCGAGGATGCCGCTCCGGTCGGGCTCGACGACGGGCGCGCGACGCCCGCTCAACCGTGCGAGCAGCCGGCGGGCGCGGGCGTACGCCCACCTTCCGCGCGGACGACTCTGCAGGTGCTCGGAGCCAACGGAGGGTGGAGGTGAAGGTGTCACGACGCCACTCATTTGGCTATCGGCGCTCGTCGCCGCGGCCTTGAGGCTGCCGGGCCGGCGCCCGGTCGTCACACCGAGCGGAGCGATGAGTGTGGGCCGGGCGGAACGTGGGATCGCCGCCTAATAGGGCGGAGTTCACGGCTCCCCGCCGGTGTCCCGTTCGAGCAACGCGGCGAGAGCGCTCCGGCGGCGCACGTGGAGCTTGTCGAAGATCCGCGACCTAAGGACAGCGCGCGGCACTGGGGAGATGGCTGGATTCACCCATTCCTCGGGGTGGGTGCTGGCTCTAGCGTCCGACGCGTCGAGTCAAGGGAGGACGAATGGGTCTGATCAAGCGCATGCTTCACGTCGCGGAGGAGCCGGAGGACGCGCCGTGCCCGCGCTGTGGGACGCCGGCGCCGGCCAGGGAGGTCACGTGCGGCGCGTGTGGGTGGGATCTTCGTGAGGCCTTCCACGGGGCGTACGCTGGGAGCCATCTCGGCGTGGAGGATCGAGACGTGCGTTAGCCGCGGACCGCGGCGAGCATCCGGTCGAGGCGCGCTCGGAGTTCGCCGGGCTCGAGGTCGAGCACCTCGGCGATGTCGTCGCGGGATCTGCCGTGGATCAGCAGCCCCATGATCGGCAGGTCGTCGGGGTCGAGCACCTCGGCTCCCGCGCGCACGATGTCGTCGTCGATCGGCGGGAGGGCGCGCCGGCCGGCGACGACGGTGCGGATCACCTCGGCGAGCTCGCGTCCTGGGGCGCTCTTGTTCACGACGCCATCGGCGCCGGCGAACAGCGCGGCAACGCAGAGCGCGTCGTCGGCGAAGGCCGAGTGCAGCACGACGGCGGGAGCGGGCGTCTCGCTCTTGATTCGCTGGCAGAGCGTCACCCCGTCGGTGTCGGGAAGCCGGTGGTCGACGATGACGACGTCCGGGGCGGTTCGGTAGAGAAGCGGCCAGGCCTCTCCGCCGGTCGCCGCGGCGCCGACGGGCTCCATGTCGGGCTCGACCGAGAGCATCGCCTCGAGACCCAGACGTACCGCGTGATGGTCGTCGACGACGGCGATCCGGATCATGGGTCACAGCTTCCCCCGCGGCAGGCGTCGGCGCCATGGGCGGTTCCTCCCATAGAGCGCCTCACGGTTCCACCAGCCCTTGGCGGATCGCGTAGCGGGTCAGCTCGACGCGGTTGCGCAGGCCGAGCTTGGCGAGCACGTTCTCGCGGTGGCGGTCCACGGTGCGGGGGCTGATGAGCAGATCGCGCGCGATCTCGTCGGTGGTGTGACCCTCGGCGACGAGCTTGACGACCTCGTGCTCGCGAGGCGTCAGGACGTCGGCGGTGCCGCCGGCGCCGTGGTCTTCGAGGTGCTCGCGCAGGAGACCTCGGACGGTGGCGGGGTAGATGAAGGTCTCGCCCCGAAGCGCGGCCCGGCACGCTTCGACGAGGTCGCGGTCGGCGATCGTCTTCAGGACGTAGCCGGAGGCGCCCGCTTTGACCGCTTCGAGGAAGTAGTCGTCGATGTCGTGCATCGAGAGCATGAGGATCCGCAGCTCGGGGCGCTGGCGCGACAGCTCGCGGGCGGCCTGAAGGCCAGTTCGCTTGGGCATCGCGACGTCGAGGATCGCGAGATCGATCCTGGTGTCGAGCGCCAGCCGGACGGCGGTGACGCCGTCGCCCGCGACGGCGACGACCTCGAGATCCGGCGCGGCGTCGATCAGCATCCGCAAGCCGTCTCGAACCAGCCGGTGATCGTCGGCGAGCAGCACCCCTGCCTTCAGGGGAACGGTCACTCCGCGGCCTCGTGCAGGGGGACGCGGAGCGAGACCTCCGTGCCCGAGGGCTCGGCTCGCCGGATCTCCAGCTCGCCGTTGACGTAGAGCGCTCGTTCGAGCATGCCGGCGAGTCCTCGGCCGGCGCGCAGGTCGCTCGTCTCGATCCCGCGGCCGTCGTCGCGCACCCGCATCTCGAGCGCTCCGTCGAGCTTGTCGAGGCTGACCTGCACGGTCCGGGCGTCGGCGTGGCGCAGGACGTTGGTCAGGCTCTCCTGGGCGACGCGGTAGACGACCAGCTCGACGTCGGGTGAGAGGCGTGGCAGGCGCGGCGCGATACGCCGCTCGAGCTTGACCTCGGAACGGGTCCCGACCGAGGCGGTCAGTCCGATCAGTGCGCTGCGCAGGCCGAGTTCCTGCAGGGACTCCGGGCGCAGCCCGCGCGCGATCTCGCGGACCTGCTCAGCACCCTCGCGGACCAGGCCCTGCGTGTCGGTGACGCGCCCGCGGACGTCCAGAGGAACGACGGCCGCCACGCCGTCGAGCGCCAGGATCACGCCGGTCAGGAGCTGGCCGACCTCGTCGTGGAGCTCGAGCGCGATGCGGTGGCGCTCGTGCTCCTGCGCCTGGATCGCGCGGCGACCGCTCAGCCGCCGTTCGGCCTCGAGCCGGTCGAGCATCTGGTTGAAGGTACGGGTCAGCTCGACGACTTCGAGGCCGCCCCCGGTCACCGGGATTCGCGATCCCGGCCGAAGGAGATCGACGCGGCGCATCAGCTTGGTGAGGCGTTCGAGCGGATCGAGGCTGCGCCGGACGAGCAGGAAGTTGAGGACCAGGACGAGCACCACGCCGATCGTCAAGACGAGCACCTCGCGGAGCTGGAGGTCCGAGCTGACCGTCGCCGGCGACAGGGCCAAGGTCGCCGTCGCCGCCACCAGCAGCCCGGTGTTGATGGTGAACACCCGCCAGTACAGCGACATGGGACGAAGCCTCCCACGCCAGGGGATCATCGGAACGCGCCCGGGGGGCTCACCGCGGCCCGACGACGGCCACCGGAACACCGGACCGCGAGGCCAGCCGCTGCCACGAGGACTGGTGGTCGACGACGACGAGCTGCACGGCACCTCGACCCGCGACGTCGGAGATCGTCTGCGCCGGGTCACCGAGCTCGAAGCTGAGCTCGACCGTCCTGTGGGAGCTCTCCGCGCGTTCGAACAGCGCTTGGGCGATGCGGTCGTGTTGGTGCACCACGCCGGCCGGCTCCAGGAGCGGCCGTGTGAGCCCTCGCCGGCCGCCGAGCGCCGCGGGCGAGTCGACGAACACGACGTGCAGCCGCGCGTCCAGGCGCGCAGCGAGGTGGTCGGCCACTGCGAGGGTCACGGGCGACGTCGGGAGGTCGTCGATTCCGCAGAGCACCGTCGCGTCAGGTTCGGCTGCGGCGAACGAGTACTCGGCGGCCGCGCCGGGAGGCACGACGACGAGCGGGCACGAGAGTCCTTCGGCGAGCTCCCTCGTCACGCTGCCGAACAACGCCGACCGGAGCCTTCCTCGTCCGCGCGATCCGACGACCACAAGCGACGCCGAACGTTCTGCGGCCAGCGTGCCCAGCAGCGGCGCGGGCCGGCCGATATCGACATGCAACTCGGTCTCCGACGGCAGGTCCAGCATCATGGCGAGCTCGCGGACATCCTCCAGGGCGGCGGCGTAGCCGGCCCCGCGGGCGCGCTGGAGCACTCGCCCGTCGCCGAACGGCACTCCGCTCGGCTCGTGGACGATGCGGGTGAGCACGAGCCGCGCGCCGAGGCGCCGCGACAGGTCCATCGCGACCGCGGCGGCCTCGACGCCACGAGGCGTCTCGTCGACCGCGCAGATCAGCGGCGCGTCGCCGTCGCCGGCGGCCGAGCCCGTCATCGACCGCTCGCGACGTGGTCGTCCCGGCTACCCGCGCGCCCGCGGGCGCTGAAGCTCGCGAGCAGTCCGCCGATGCCGATGACGAGCAGGATCGCGCCGAGGACGTCGAACGAGATCCCGACACCGTTGGGCGTCGGGCCGAACAGGAGGATGGCGCCGAGCGCCATGAGGAGAAGGGAGACGCCGATCTCCATCACAGAGCGGCCGCGATCACGACGGCGATCATGATGAGAAACGCCACGATGAGCACGATCCGTGCGGCACGCGCGGAGGCGCGTGCCATCGGGGCGGCTTCCGGCTCCCACGGAGATGCGTCGGCCGGGCTCGAGTCGTCCTCGGTAACCGCGCCGTATTGACGATCCATCGGCGCGCGCCAGCCGTGTGGATGGCTCATCGCAGGGTTCCTTTCGTCCGTCGGACCGCTGGGTGGAAGCTTGTCGTCATGGTGGCGGCGCCGGGGCGCGTGCTCAATGGGCGCTTTCGCCCATTCGTGCGGGAGGGGCGTGCGGCCATAGGCTTGCTGGGTGGGCTTGCTGCCGCGTGTCTTCCTGGTCAACGCCGCGGTGCTGGCGGCGGCGACGGCGGCGCTCGCGTTCACGCCGCTGACGGTCAGCTTCCCGGTGGCGCTGGGCGAGGCGGTGATCCTGGTGGTCGGTCTGGTGGTGATGCTGGCGCTCAACTATGTGCTGTTGCGCCGGACGCTCGATCCGCTTCGCCGCCTGGCGGCGGGGATGGGGGAGCTGGATCCGCTGCGGCCGGGGCGCCGGGTGGAGTCGGTGGACGCGGGGACGGAGGTGGGCGCGCTGGCCGACGCGTTCAACGCGATGGCGTCCCGCCTGGAGCACGAGCGGGCCGAGACCTCCCGGCTGCTCGTCTCGACCCAGGAGGCCGAGCGCAGGCGGATCGCCAGGGAGCTGCACGACGAGGTCGGCCAGGGGCTCACCGCGGCGCTGCTGCAACTCGACTTGGTCGCGCACCAGGCGCCGGATGGCCTGCGCGAGGAGATCGCGGAGGCCCGCGAGACGGTGCGCGCGAACCTCGAGACGGTGCGGGCCATCGCTCGACGCCAGCGGCCCGCGGCGCTCGAGGACCTCGGGCTCTTGGCAGCCCTGCGGGCGCTGGGTGCTGACGTGTCGGCGGCACGCAACGGGTTGAGCGTCCAGGTGCGGGCGGCCGGCGATCTGGCGGCGCCGGCAGAGGCCGAGCTGACGATCTATCGGATCGCGCAGGAGGCGCTCACCAACGCGGTCCGCCATGCCGGCGCCTCCGACGTCGTCGTCGAGCTGCGTCATGCCGACGGTCGCGCTGTCCTGCGGGTGTGTGACGACGGTCGGGGCTTCGGCGGCGATGAGGGTGCCGGTCTGCGTGGGATGCGTGAGCGTGCGTTGCTCGCCGGCGGGGCCCTGGACGTCCGGACCGTCAAGGGTGGGGGCACCGAGGTCGTCGCGGAGATCCCGCTGCGATGACGGTGCCGCTGGTCACGAACGTCCTCATCGCGGACGATCACGCGATGGTTCGCCGGGGGTTGCGGCTGGTGATCGATCGCGAGCCGGACCTGCGCGTCGTCGCCGAGGCGGGCGACGGCGCCGACGCGGTCCAGCGGTCGCTGGACCCTGAGGTCCATCTGGCCGTCCTGGATGTCTCGATGCCTCGGCGGACGGGGTTGCAGGCGGCCGCCGAGCTGCAGCGGCTGCGCCCTGAGCTCCGGGTGCTGATGCTGTCGATGCACGACGACGAGGAGTACCTGTTCGAGGCGCTGCGCCACGGCGCCGCCGGCTATGTCCTGAAGTCCGCCGCCGACCGCGACCTGGTCGAGGCGATCCGCGCGGCGATGCGCGGCGAGCCGTTCATCTACCCGTCGGGGATCGCGGCGCTGATCCGCGACTTCGTCGATCGCACGCGGGCCGGTGAGATGGAGCCACGCGACCCGTTGACGCTCCGCGAGGTGCAGGTGGTCAAGCTGATCGCCGAGTCCTGGACCGGGGATGAGATCGCCGCCGAGCTCGGCATCAGTCCGAAGACCGTCGAGCGCCACCGGACGAACATCCTGGCCAAGCTCGGCATGCGCGACCGCGTCGAGCTCACGCGTTACGCGATCCGCCGCGGACTCGTCGAGCCCTGACCCGGGCGTGGGGGTCGGCCCCCACGCCGGATGGGTGTCCGCCCCGATGGTCCGCGGCAGCGTTCCCCGCGAGCGTGTGGGTGTGGCGCGCGTCCTCATCCTCTTCCTGCACCCGAACGGCCTCGCGCTCGAGGACGGCGACGCCTGGGCGAGCGGGATCGCGGCGCCGTTCCGCACGGCGCCGGGCGTGGTGTCCGTCGCAATCTCTCCGCTCGCGCCTCCTCCTCGGAACTTCGCACGCCACTGGGACTGGCTTCTGGAGATCACCACCGACACGCTGGGCGCGGCGGAGCGGCTCCTCCGCGACACCGCGTGTCGCGATCTGCTGCTCGACCTGCGGCTCCTCGGGACGGCTCCCCGTGTGGTGCTGACCGCGGGCGCGGCGACATGACGCTGGCGGTCGCGATCTTCGTCGGCGCCCTGGCGGTCATCGCCAGCGAGCGCGTCGACCGCACGAAAGTCGCGCTGCTCGGCGCGATCCTCGTCCTGATCACCCAGACGATCGATCAGGAGCGGGCGATCGAGTCGGTCGACTGGAACACGATCGGGCTGCTCGCCGGGATGATGCTCATCGTCCGGCTCACCGAGGAAACGGGCGTCTACACCTACCTGGCGATCCGTGCCGGCCAGCTCTCCCAGGGCCGGCCGTTCGTCCTCACCGTCGCGCTGGTCGCCGCGACGGCGGTCCTGTCGGCGTTCTTGGACAACCTCACGACGGTCCTGTTGATGGTGCCGATCACTTTCCTGCTGGCCGACGCACTGGACATCGATCCGATCCCGCTGGTGATCATCGAGATCATCGCCTCGAACATCGGCGGCGCCGCGACGCTCATCGGCGACCCGCCGAACATCATGATCGCCGGAGCCACCGGTCTCACCTTCACCGAGTTCGTCGTCAACCTCGCGCCGCTCTCGCTCGTCTGCCTGGTGGCGACCACCGGCGTGCTCTACGCGATCTACCGTGGGCGGCTCACCGCCGCCCCCGAGGCGCGTGCCCGGGTGATGGAGCTCGACGCCGCCAAAGCGATCGAGGACCCCGACGAGCTGCGCCGCGCCGGCCCCGTCCTCGTGCTCACGATCCTCATCTTCTTCGTCCACAAGCCGCTGCACCTCGAGCCCGCGACCGTCGCGCTCGCCGGCGCCACCGCACTGCTGTTCCTCACCCGCCAACCGGTGGAGAAGGCCCTGGCCGGGATCGAATGGCCGACCCTGTTCTTCTTCCTGGGGCTGTTCGTCATGGTCGGGGCGCTCGAGGAGCGCGGCGCGATCCGCGAGGTCGCCGACGCCATCGCCGCCGTCACCGGCGGCGACCGCAGCGCCGAGCTGCTCGGCATCGCCTGGGCGTCGGCGATCGGATCCGGGATCGTCGACAACATCCCCTTCACCGCCACCATGATCCCGGTCGTCGAGCAGCTGCAGGGATCCGCCGGCGGCGACGACGCCTACTGGTGGGCACTGGCCATCGGCGCCTGCTTCGGCGGCAACGCGACCCTCGTCGCCGCCGCCGCCAACGTCGCCGCGGCGGGGATGGCGGCCCGCTCCGGCCGGCCGATCGGATTCGTGCAGTTCCTGAAGATCGGCGTGCCGGTCACCGTGCTCACCATGCTCATCTCCACCGCCTACATCGCCGTGAGGTACCTCTGATGCCGCGCGCCATCACCGACCTGATCATCCGCGACGTGCCGCTGCTGCACCGCCGCGACCCGGTCCGCTACGGCGTCGAGAAGGTCGTGGCCTCCGGCCTTCCAGCGCTCCCCGTCGTCGGCCCCGGGACCGGCTTCGCCGGACTGTTCGGCGAACGCGAGTTCATGCAGGCCCTGTTCCCCGGCTACGTCGGAAGCCTCAAAGGCGCCGGCTTCGTCGGGCGCTCCATGGACGACGTCCTCGAGAAACGCAGCGCCTGCGCATCCGAACGCGTCGAGCAGCACATGAACGACGAACGCGTCGCCGTCGGCGAAGAATTCTCCGACGTCCAGGTCGCCGAGGTCTTCCTGCACCACCGCGTGCTCATCGTCCCCGTCCTGGAGTCCAAACAGGTCGCCGGCGTCGTCACCCGCAGCGACTTCTTCCGCGCCCTCGCCGAACGCTTCCTGAGCGCATAGCCGCTGATGACCCCCGCGACCACGAACCTGGGGTTCCTGCTCTCCAAGGCCGCCGAGCCATGCAACGCGCGCCACACCGAGCGCTTCACCGCCGCCGGGTTCCCGGAAATGCGCCCCTCCTACGTCGCCGTGCTACTGCCGCTGTTCGAGCACGACCGGCTGCGAATGACAGAACTCGCCCAACGGGCGGCGCTATCCAAACAAAGGCTCAGCGTGCTCGTCCCCAGGTGCGAGCGCGACGGCCTTGTGCACCAAGAGCGCGACCAAGACGACCGGCGCGCGTTCCGCGTCGCGCTCACCCAGCGGCCCGAAACCGCCTCATCGACTTCTTCCGCGCCCTCGCCGAGCGCTTCTTCAATGGGTACATAGGCAGGCTGTGCCCCTCCCTGTCCTGCTCGCGGCGACCACGCACGTCGCCGAGCTGCTCACCGGCCTCTTCGTCGTCCTGCTCGCCGCCAAGATCGGCGACGAGCTCTTCAAGCGCCTGCGCCAACCGGGGCTCGTCGGCGAGATCCTCGCCGGCGTCGCGATCGGTCCCGCGGCCCTCGGCCTCGTCGAGCCCGGCGAGGTCCTCGAGGTGTTCGCGGAGCTCGGCGTCGTCTTCCTGCTCTTCTGGGTCGGGCTCGAGACCCGGCTCTCCGAGATGCGCGAGGTCGGCCGCTCGGCGGCCGCCGTCGGGGCGCTCGGCGTCGTGTTCCCGTTCGCCGGTGGCGCGGCCTTCGCGTTCGCGACCGGTGAACCCACCGCGACGGCGATCTTCGTCGGCGTCGCCCTCGTGGCCACCAGCGTCGGGATCACCTCCGCGGTGCTGATCGAGCTCGGCGCGCTCGACACGCCCGCCGCCCGCACCATCCTCGGCGCGGCGGTGATCGACGACATCCTCGCCATGCTCCTGCTCGCGGTGGCCGTCGGACTCGGCGACGACGGCGGCCTGGACATCGCGTCGCTCACCACCACGATCGCGCTGGCACTCGCCTTCCTCGCCTTCTTCGCCCTCGGCGGCACCCGCCTGACCGCCCGATGGCCCCGCGTGCTGCACGCGCCGCGCTTCTCGGAGTCGCCGCTGCTCCCCGCGATCGTCCTCTGCCTCGGCCTGGCCGCGTTCGCCGCGCACATCGGCCTCGCCGCCATCATCGGCGCGTTCCTCGCCGGCCTGATCGTGGCCGAGACCAAGGAGCAGCACCCGATCGAGGCGGAGGTCGCCCCGCTCTACGCCTTCTTTCCGCCGTTCTTCTTCGCCTTCATCGGGATGCAGGTCGACCTCGACGAGTTCGCCGACGCCGAGACCCTCGGCCTCCTCGCCGCTGTCACCGGGCTGGCGATCGTCACCAAGTACGCCGGGGCTCGTCTCGGCGCCCGTGGCCTGCCGGCCCACGACGCCAAGGTCGTCGCCCTCGGCATGGTCCCGCGCGGCGAGGTCGGGATCATCGTCGCCGGCATCGGCGCCACCGCCGGCGTCGTCGAAGGCCAGCTGTTCGCCGTCATCGTCGGCATGTCGGTCCTGACCACGCTCCTCGTGCCACCGCTCCTGCGCCGGGTCCTCGCGACGACACAACGGGAAGCGGACTAGCCCCGCAGCAGGCTGGCGATCCGGCGAAGGTCCTGCCGGAGGATCTCATGGTCCCGACCGAACAGAGACGACCCGCCTGTCGTCATGAGCCGGTGGGCAGCGGCGACGCCGCGCACCGATGCCCGGTCATCGCGCAGCAGCGCAGCGACGGTCGCGAGCTCGGGCCGGACGTGTCTGACCGCGCTGACGACCACCACGACGCAGGCGCGAGATGGCACCGAGCTACGGGCATCGGGTTCAGATCCGATCGACTCGAACGAGCGCGCCAAAGTCTCGCGGTGACTGTCGTCGGCTGTGGCCTCGAGCGCGTCGGAGAGAAAGAACCAGGTGCGGGTGGGCCTCCCGGTAGCAACGGAACAGGAACGTACGCTAAGCCTGATAACCACCAGCGCGGCGCCCTCTCGGCTTGCCGGGTTCGTGGGCTCGTGCTGGACAACAGTCGGCACAGCGACCCATCACCTGCATCGCCGGGCGGAAGCCGGAGTCCCCCGCACGGTCGAGCCCTGCTGCTCCTTGTCGTCTGCCGCGGCGGCGCCGCCCCGTTCGTGCGGCGCCGGCTGCTTCTGCGTTCGAAGCGGTAGCGAGCGCCGGGCTTGTCGAGACTCCTGCGCGTCATCCGGAGCGGGAGCAGCCGTTTCGCTGCCCGCTTCTCCTTCGCCTGTGACTCGGGCCGAGGACGTCGCGTGTCGGGGGATGGGCGTCGATCTGTCAGCTGGGGTGCGCGAGTGGATGTTCGTGCGCCGGCGTCGGGGGCGTGAGTGCGGCCCTGACGCTGCTCGCGACAAGGTGCGGAGCGTTGAGTTGGATCGCGTGCCCGCTGCCGGTTGCTTCGATGAGCTTGGCTCCGGGAATGATTTGCGCAGCGCGGGCCGCGGCGTGGACGAACACGGCATCGCTTCGGTCGCCGCGCAGCACTACGGTTGGCGTCCTGATCTGGCCGAGCAGGTCAATGTCGAGGTGTTCTCCGGTCCCGGCCGCGAGCTCGCGGACGACGGCCACCGCGTCGCCGCTGGCGAGTCGGTCGTGCCAGTCGGCCGGCATCGCATCGAAATCGCTGCCGCCGTCGTTGCGCCAGAGCGCCCAGCGCAGGAACCGACGCGCGCCGGCTTCGGGCCGGCCGAGCTTGCCGAGCAGCGTCGCGCCTAAGAGCGCGGAGACCATTCGGGGACGGGGGTGGCGCTTTGCGTGGAGGGGCGGCTCCAGCAGAACCAGGCCGCTGATCAGCTCCGGGTGGGTTGCGGCCACCTCGAGCGCGATCACCCCGCCGATGCTCCACGCCACCAGGGTCGCCGGCGCGCCCACGCCGCGGACCACCGCGGCGGCGTCGGCCGCATGCGCGCTGAGTCCGTGCGACGGCACGCTGCGGGCGGCACCGAACGATCTGCGGTCATAAGCGATGACACGGTGCTCGTCGCTCAGCAGGGCAGGAAGCTCGCCCCAGGCGGCGGGCGCGGTGCCATGAATCAGCACGACCGCGGGTCCGCGGCCACGCTCGGTTACTTCGAGCTGACCGTCGGCAACGGCGATCTTCATGCTCGTTACTCCTAGTAGAGGTTTCGACGTCGGGCCGTACTATACTCCTGGTAGGGGTATAGTCAACCGATGGCACGAACCGCGACTACCGCCAATGCCCTGCTCGGGCTGCTCGCGTTGCGGCGAGAGTGGACGACATGGGAGCTCACGACCCAACTGAGGCGCAACCTGCGCTTCTTCTGGCCAAGGGCCGAGAGTCGGATCCTGGCCGAGCTCAAGCGACTCGATGACAACGGTCTGGCCCGCGCGCGAAAGGAGGCGGTCGGGCGTCGACCACGTACGGTCTACACGATCACCGCGAAGGGCCGCCGCCACCTCGACGCGTGGCTTGAGGCGCCGCCGCGGGCGACCACGCTCGAGTCGGAGCCGCTGCTGCGCGTCCTGCTCGGCGACCTCTCCTCAACCGATGCGATCCGGCGCGCGGTCGACCAAGTGGAGCGTGACGCCCACGAGATCCTCGCAGTCGCGCGCACCGTCGCCGCGGAATACGAGGCCGGCACCGCTCCATTCCAAGATCATGTGCACGTGCGGGTGTTCGTGTTCGACTACCTCACCACGCAGGCAACCGGGATGCTCCGCTGGGCGCAGGCCACCCATGCGGCGCTGGACGAGTGGCCCAGGCTGAGCGAACCGGCGCGCGCCCGTCAAGCCGTACAGCGCATTCGCGAGCGCGTTCGCGAACTGCCCCCTTCAGCGACAGCCGCCCGCGAGGCCGACGCAGCGTGACGATCGAACCGGGTTGACCTCGCTGTCGACCACCCATAGGACGAACCCGGGCGCTGAAGCCGGCGACCTCTGCGCACCAGCACCACACTCGCGTCGGACGATTCGCGCGAGCGCCAGCGGGGGTGGCACCGACTACCGCAATCGCCTTGCTTGCGGCACTCGGCGCTGCTTGCGAGCTCAGGCTCGCGACGGCGGAGCAGAAGCGGGGCACGCATGGTTCGAGGGAGTGGGTCCCAGATCCTTGGCCCGGGCTCGGGCGCGACGTGTTCCTCACGCGCTCGGGGCGGTTCACCGACCCGCGCGCCGGGCTGTTGAGCGCTCGGCGTGGACGGCGGCGTCGTCAGCATCTGCGCCATCCTGCTCGCCGAGGCGTGCAACATCAGCCTCGCCGAGGTCGCCAACCCCGGCATCCCCGCGCTGGCGCCCAATCGACTGTCCTGGGTCAGCCAGAACTACGTGCGCGCTGGGACGATCGCCGCGGCCAACGAGCTGCTGCTTGACGTCTACCGACGCATCCCGCTCGTCCAGGCTCTGGGCGACGGGCACATCGCCACCGTCGACGGGATGCCCTTCCGGGTGCCGGTCCGCTCGATCCACACCGGCCCGAACCCGCGCTACTTCGCCCGCGGCCGCGGGGTCACGTGGCTGACCTACCTCACAGATCAGTTCGCCGGCCTGCACGCGATCGTCGTGCCCGGCACCCTGCGCGACTCGCTGATGATCCTCGACGGGCTGCTCGAGCTGGCACCGGCCGGGCGAGGCGGCCCGACGGTGATCATCACCGACCAAGCGTCCTACTCCGACCAGATCTTCGGGCTCTTCTGGCTGCTGGGCTACCAGTTCAGCCCCCGCCCCGCCGGCCTGCCCGACCAGGGCTTCTGGCGCATCGACCGCCACGCCAACTACGGCCCGCTCGACGGCCTCGCCCGCAACCGCATCAACGTCGAGTTGATCTGCGAGCAGTGGGAGGACATCCTGCGTGTCGCCGGCTCGCTCTCGACCGGCACCGTCCGCGCTTCCGAGTTGCTGCGCGAGCTGGAAGGCGCAGGACGCCCCAGCCGCCTCGGCCGAGCGATCGCCGAGCTCGGCCGGATCGCCAAGACCCTGCACCTGCTGGGCTGGATCGACAGTGAGGAACTCCGCCGCGAGACCGGCGTCGGGCTCAACCGCCACGAGAGCCGACACTCCGTCGGCAGGGTCATCTTCCACGGCAACGAAGGCCAGTTGCGCCAGCCCTACCGCGACGGCCAAGAAGACCCTGCCCCAAGACCTCATCGCCGGCGCGCGGCGGCAGCTACCGGAGCTCGGCCAAGCGGCTTAGCGTACGTTCCTGTTCCATTACTACCGGCGGGCCGTCTCGTACGATCGGCCAGCGGCGGGTGTTGGCGCCTCAGCTTCCGGTCGGTTGGGTCGATGTCATGCGTACTTGACCCGTAACAGGAGAGCACGGATGACAGCAGCATTCCCGAAGGGCCGGATCTGGGTCGCGCTATGCGCGCTCGGCGCCGCGCTCACGTTCGCAGCGCCCGCGCACGCGGGCACGACCCCACTCGGCAGCACCGTGATCCAGTACTCGGACGCGTCGCGCTCGACCTGTGAGCAGCCCAGCTACGTGAACCCCTACACGGGGATCGACGACAGCCGGACGTACGTGCTGGCTCCGGGCGGAGCCTTCGCCGACGCGTCGGCGCCGAGCTGGCAGCTGGCGGGCGGGGCTCGCGTCGACGGCGGCTCGCTCGTTCTGCCCGCGGGCGCCTCGGCGATCTCGCCCGGGATGTGTGTCGATCTCGACTACCCGCACCTTCGCTTCGCGCACCAGGTGGTCGGCGCCAAGGCGAGCGATATGGAGATCCGGGTCGAAGTTGTCTACCCGCAGCTGGCGCAGCCCGAGTGGGTGGAGGTCAAGCATTTCGACGGCAAGAAGGGTGACGCGGTTCAGTCGGGGCGGCGGATCTCGCCGGACGTCGACCTCAAGCCGCAGCTTGGCGGCAAGCTCTGGGGCGCGCGCGACGTCGCGCTGCGCTTCACCGCCGTCCAGAAGTCCAAGACGCCGGCCGAGTACCACGTCGATGACGTGTTCATCGACCCGCGGATGCGCTAGGACGAGCAGCGCGGGGAGACGTGTGGAGGCGGCGCCAGCGGGCCGCCTCCACACCGATCCGCCGTTCCGCGAGCGGACGTTTGTCGACCAGGCTCCCGGACGTCAAAGAGAACTGCTGCCGACCTCGCTCAACTTGTGGCCGCGGTGCGCCGATCTAGGTGAGGGCGATGCTCGACGCACCGGCTCCGGACGACGCGCTGTTGCAGGCCGCCTTCGGTCGCGATCGCTCATGTCCGTCTAGGAGCGAGCGGCGAGCCGAGACCGCCGCCGTCCTGGCGTTTCTCGTCGTCTCGACGACGCTGCTGATCTGGTTCGGCGACGTCGGCGGCTGGCATCCGCTCCCGGCGATCTCCGCGCTGGCGGCAATGGCGCTCGCCATGCATGCCCGCTTTGACTTCGGGTCGGGCTTCACCCCGCCGACGCAGCTCGCGTTCGTGCCGCTGCTGTTCGCGATGCCGATCGCCATGGTCCCGCTGGCGACCGCCGCCGCGCTGATCGCCTCCCGCGTCCCCGAGGTCGTACGCGGAGACATCCGCCCGGCTCGGCTCGTCTACACGCTCAACAACGCGTGGTTCGCCGTTGGCCCCGCCGTCGTCCTCGCTATCGCGGACGATCCCGCCGCGTCATCCGCCCTCGGTGTCGTGGCGATCGCCCTCGCCGCCCAGATCCTCGTGGACTTCGTCGTGTCCGTGCTGCGCGAGAAGATGGTACGCGAGGTCAGCGTGATCGAGGAACTACGGCTCGCGCTTCCCGTGTACGGGGTCGACCTGACGCTCGCGCCGATCGGCCTGCTCGCTGCGCTGGCGTTCGAGCGCCAGCCGTGGGCGGTGCTCGCGCTCGTCCCGCTGCTCGGGCTGCTCTCCGTCTTCGCCCGCGAGCGACGGGGTCGGCTCGAGCAGATGCTCGAGCTCAACAACGCCTACCGCGGCACCGCGCTCGCCCTCGGCGACGTCGTCGAAGCCGACGATGGCTACACCGGCGAGCACACCCGCGGCGTCGTCGCCCTCTGCACCGCGGTCGGGCGCCAACTCGGGCTCGATGACCGCCAGCTGCGCAACCTCGAGTTCGGCGCGCTCCTGCACGACGTCGGGAAGGTCGCGATCCCGAAGTCGATCATCAACAAACCCGGCCCGCTCGACCCCGACGAATGGCAGCTCATCAAGACCCACACGATCGAAGGCCAGCAACTGCTCGACCGGATCGGCGGCTTCATGTCGGAGGTCGGCGTGATCGTCCGCGCCCACCACGAGCGCTGGGACGGCGACGGGTATCCCGACCGGCTGTACGGCGCGTCGATCCCGATCGAGGCGCGCATCATCGCCGTCTGCGACACCTGGAACGCCATGCGCACCGACCGCGCGTACCGCACCGCGATGGCACCCGAGTCAGCGCGCGAGGAGATCGTCCGCGGATCCGGTACCCAGTTCGACCCCGCGTGCGCGGCAGCCCTGCTCGGCGTGACCGCAAACGAACCCTCCGGGCTAAGCCGCTCGCTCGCCGGCCAGCCGTGAACTCGACAGTCCTCGTAGGCGTGCGTGCGGCGCGGGAATAGCGTTTCGATGGCCTCAGAGCACGGCAGAGTTCATCCCGCTTTCGCGGCGGCGGTACTGGTGTGCCTCGTCGATCCCCTGCGCGGGCGTCGGGCCCGCGCCAGGCCGCCAGTCTGAGCCGAGAGTGTCCTCGGCGCCGCCGAGCTGCTCGTACGTCAGACCAGATCTCGGCAAAAAGTCGGGAGGTCGCGTGAATCGGTCAGCGCGACGGATCGTCGCACCCGCGCCGCCCGGACTCGCGGATCCGCGGCCGCCCCTACGGTGTCGCCGGTGCGGCGCTGGGCGGCACGCGGCAGACTGCAGGTAGCCGCGGGCGCGCTGGCGGCCCTGCCGTCGCCCGTGGCGTCTTGAGGCGTTCGCGCCGCGTCGCGTGACCGGTGCCCGGTTCGCGACGTGACCCGGCGGGTGGGTTCTACGTCTGGGCCGCCTCGGCTCGGCAGCGGTCGTGGTGTTCGGCGATCGCGACGCGCAGCTCGTCGGCGGGGATCCCGATCACCGCGGCCGCGCGGTCGACATCGAGGTCGGGGCGTTCGAGCAGCTCGCCAGCGCCGGGAGCGAGCTGGGTGGTCGCGCACGAGCACCACTCGTTCCCCATCGAGTCGTCATAACGCGGGTGCAGGACGAATCCACCGGAGCGGGAGTAGCTCGCGGTCGTCGTGCAGGCCGACGAGCTACTGGGGCTGAGCACCGTGGGATCTACGAGGCGTCCGGCTCGTCGTAGTAGACATTGCCGCTCCCGCAGTCGACGCTGTGGCCGTCGGAGTAGGTGATCGTGCCCTGGAACTCTCCGCACACGGCGAAGTGCTGGTCGTCGTTGAGCTGGTAGATCGGGAACTCGTCCAGGCCCTTCTGGTATTTGGCGGTGCCGCCGGCGGGGATGCGCGCCTCGGCCGCCCCGGGGACGAGCACCGACGCGCCGAGGCCACTTGCGGCGACGAGCAGGGCGACGGCAGCACGACGTGACTTGTTGAACATCCGGAGAACCTCACATGGTCGGGTTTGGAAGGCCCGGGTGACCCCGAGATTGACCGTGTCTACGCCACTCCCGCCCGCCTGGATCACCGAGCCCGTTCGTGACGTAGTTCCGTCGCGAACGTCACCGACGCTTTGGTTACGCGTCCACACACGCGACACTTACTTAACTAAGTCCATGGCTATACATAATCCACACTAAGTCCAGTCGTAGGGCGTATGCCCCGACGGGGCGGGCGACTTCCGTGGTTGACATGTCTTCGACGTGGGCCTTGAGCGAGGTCAGAGGGACGTCGTAAGCGTGCACGACCGAAACGACCGTTGGATCTCGTGGTGGTCGGCGGTGCGAGCGTCGCGGACGTCAGGCGGCTTGGGCGGGTCGCCAGGTCTCGGCGGGGCGGCCGCGGCCGTCGGATGCGGTGGTGCGCTGCAGGCGGCCGGCGTCTTCGAGGACGGTGAGGGCGCGGTCGATCTCGCGGGCCTTCTTGTTGCGGGAGAAGAGGTCGCGGACTTCGGTGCGGGTGACGCCGTGGGGGCGGTGTAGCCTTTGACAATGCTTGGTCCAGAGCATGCGGGACGCCCATGATTCTCCTGATCGGCGGCATCGCAGTTCTGCTGATTGGCTCGGCTCGGTGGATGCTCGCCTCGCGGCGTGAACCCCCGTTTAGGGCTGCACTCGTTCCGCCTCAGGACCAAGTCTTCGGCGGCGGAGCGCTCGCCACGCTGGGTGCGCTCGACCTGCTTCGAGTTCCGCTCGGAATCATTCTGGGTGTCGGTGTCGCTCTTCTTGCATGGGGTCTTTGGCTAAACGCGCAACGCGCTCGCAACCATGTTGTGGAGGACACCGCCTGACGGCAGGGTGGGAGCGAGTCGGCCTGCTTTCAGACAGCAGTGCGGAGGGGCCGCGTGCCCGCGGCAAGCCGACGGCGGTTTCGCCTGGCAAGCAAGGACGCGGACGCCTCGCGCGCTGTAGACATCCTGCATGGCTGACGACTTCGTAAGGGAATCTGAGCGGGCTCGCTCGCTGGTCACAGCGGGGCTGCAGCAACACTGGATCGAAACGCAGCCGCGAGCGGTGTTGGAGCTCGTAGAGCCGTCTACGCCCATGGCGCTCATGGGAACCGTTCGCACCGAAGACGGCCAGTTGGTGACGCAGTTCTCCGCCCACGCAACCGCCATGAACGTCCTCGTCGGCGAGGAAGCGGGACTCTGTGCGTTCGACGTCGGCACCATCGAGCAGCGTGCTGAACGCCTCGTTGGAGCGGTCGCGGCCCTCGTCTCCCACGCCACGCGTCAGTAGAGCGGCAGACCACCTCTGGACCGCCGTTACGACTGAACGCGGGGACGGCGTCATGCCTCGAGCGGAACGCGTACAGCAAGCCCGAGAACGCCTCGGTCACGCGCGCACGCCTCGACGGTGTTCGGCCGAGCGCTCCACGTCCGTCAGCTACGCCCAAAACATCGTTGACGTCGCCGACGTGCACGACGTCCTGAACGTAATCACCGCCCGGACGGATTTGGTGCCTCGTCGTTGACGTCACCGACGCCCCACATATGGCTATACATAACGCTCATTATCGAGCGTTGATGACCTCGGTATTCGCTGCGACGCGCAATCTCGTCAGCTCTGGGCGAACAACCGGTCGAGCAAGGTGGCGAGCGTCCGCTCCCCGGCGAGCTGCTCAACACGCTGGTCTATCCCGAGTTCTCCGACGCCGTGAAGAAGTTCATGAAGGCCTGCACCACTCCCGATCTCCGCGCGCGGCTCACGAGCCCGGAGGGTCTGAAGTTCGTGATGGGCCTGGGGCTGGCCGACGAGGCGAAGCTGACCGGCGAGGTGGTGGCCGCGGTGCAGGCTCCGTTCGCAAGCGAGGACGCCCGCCTCGCGCTGGCGGCGGCCGGCGTCGGGCTCCGAGCCGACGGCTTCGCCGAGATCGCGCGGCGCCTTGAGTCCCTGCGGATGCCGGTGCGGATCGTCTACGGCGAGCGTGACCGGATCCTGCCCGACATCGCCGAGACGGTCGCCCGCCTGTCCGGGGATCTCCCCCACGCCGAGGTCACCGCGCTCCCGGACTGCGGCCACTTCCTGCAGGAGGAGGCGCCGGACGCGGTCGGCGGGCTGCTGGCGGCGTTCTTCGTCGGCGCGACGGCGGGGCGGTCCGTGCGCGTCTAGTGCGCGTGGCCGTAAGTTTCGTGCAGAACTTACGGACGCGTGTGCTACACCCCCGCGATCTCTCGCAGCGTGTCGAGGTGGTTGTCAAATGCGGCGCGACCCTCGGGTGTGAGCGTGAGCCACGTGCGAGGCCACTTGCCCACGTGGCCCTTGCGGATGGCGACGTAGCCGGCCTGCTCGAGGGTCGATGCCTGGCGTGACAGAACGGAGTCGCTGACCTCGAGGGTGTCCCGCAGGAATCGGAACTCGAGCTCGTCGGCCTGGGCGAGACCTGCGAGCAACGAGAACCGCACGGGTTGGTGGATGAGGTCGTCGAGCCGCGTTCGGGGATGGGTGCTCATGAGTGCGTACGCAGTCGCTGACCCCAGACGAGCAGCGGCATCGCGCTGAGCACGCCGCCAAGGACGTACGAGAACGCGATGGTGTCGTCGAGCCCTTCCGCGATGACGCCACCGAGGAGGGTGCCGACCGTGAGCGCGAACCATGTCCACGACGGCGTCCGCTCTGCGACTCGTACGTCCCGCGACCGGGCGAGATGGTAGGCGCCGGTCGCCACGAGCAGGGCGAGCGCCACCGCCAGCGTGATCCATCCCCAGACCGAGCGGTCGAAGATGTCGAAGCCCGGGATCATGAGCGCCAGGAACGCGCCCCATGCGAAGAACGGTGCGTGTTCCTTCGGGGTGCGGGCGTGCACCGCCTGCCGCGCGTGTCCGGCGTCCGCCAGCATCGCCTGGGCCTCTTGCTTCGTCGGTCCCATCTGACCACGTCCTCTCTCTGCTTGGAAAGTACTTGACGAAGAGGAAACTACTTGTGGTCTGGTTTGTCAAGCAGCTCGACGATCAACTGACCGCAGCGCTCGGGGTCGTCGAGGAACGGCGCGTGGCGCCCCGGGATGACCTCGAGCTGCGCGTTGGGCATCAGCGCCGCTGCCCGGCGGCCGATCTCCGGGCCGCCGTACGGGTCCTCGTCGCCCCAGATCATCAGCACGGGCGCGGCGATCCCGCGCAGCTCGGCGTCGGAGAGGAAGTTCTCGGGCCGTGGCTTTCCCCGACGCATCGCGAGCCACATGTGGCTCATCATCGCCGTGCGGAACCCCGGTTGGCGCATCCCCGCGTGGACGGTGGCGAAGAAGCCGTCGGGCGCCCGCTCGGCGCCCCGCGGCCCCACCACGCCCGACGCCATCGACCGGCGGGTCATGGCGACGCTGGGCGAGCCCAGCCGCGCGACCACGTGCCGCAGCCCGGGCGTCGAGAGCGCCGTGAAGAACGGATCGCCGTGCATCCCCGGCAGCGCGATCGCGGGGACGCCGAGTGAGGCGACCGCGGTGACCCGCTGCGGCGCGTCGACGGCGAGAGAGAGCGCCCACATGCCGCCGAGCGACGTGCCGACGATCGGGACCCGCTCGAGCTCCAGGACATCGAGCAGCGAGGTGAGCTGCGCCACCGCGTGTGCGCGCAGCGATCGCCCGGAGTAGTCGTGTGTGTCGCTGAGCCCGAATCCCGGCAGGTCGAACGCGATCAGGCGGCGATCCGGGAGGAACGGCATCAGCGGGGCCCAGGTCGACGCCGACATCCCGCTGCCGTGGACGAGCAGCAGCGGCGGCCCCTCCCCCGCCTCGATCACGCGGACGTCGAGCGGCGGATCCGCCAGCCGGACGCGCCGCGTGGCGACCGTCGCCCCGCACGCGGCGAAGAGCTGCCGCTCGGCCTCGGCGAATGCGTTCGTGGCCATCGCTGGCGGCATTATCGGGCGTCGCGTGATAGAGAGGGACCCGTGGGTGCCGACGACGGGCTGCCGAAGATCCATTTCGCCTCGGCCGCCGAGTGGGAGGCATGGCTGGAGGAGAACCACGCCGTCGCCGCCGGCGTGTGGGTCAAGGCCGCCAAGAAGGCGAGCGGGATCGCGAGCGTCACCATCCCCGAGGCGCTCGACGGCGCGCTCTGCTTCGGCTGGATCGACGGGCGGCGCGAGGCGCTCGACGAGCAGTTCTTCCTGCAGCGCTACCAGCCGCGGCGGGCGCGCAGCAAGTGGTCGAAGATCAATCGGGAGAAGGTCGAGCGGCTCATCGCCGACGGCAGGATGCGGCCGGCGGGCCTCGCCGAGATCGAGCGCGCCAAGGCGGACGGCCGCTGGGACGCGGCGTACGACAGCCCGAAGCGGATCGCCGTGCCCGACGATCTCCAGCGCGAGCTGGACGCCCGGCCGGAGGCCAAAGCGTTCTTCGCCGGGCTCAACAGCAGCAACCGCTACGCGATCCTCTACGGGCTCGACGACGCCAAGCGGCCGGAGACCCGCGCGCGGCGGCTCGCGAAGTTCGTCGCCATGCTCGAGGCCGGCGAGAAGCGCTACTAGCCCGCCAGGAACTCCTCCAGCACCGGCGCGAGCAGCTCCGGCGCCACGACGTGCTCCTGGCCCTCCAGCATGCTGACCCGCCCGTCCGGGACGCCCTCGGCGACCCGCCGGCCGGCGTCGATCATCGACGCCGGGCTCGCCCCGCCGCAGACGACGAGCGTCGGCGCCGTCACCCGGCCGAGCAGGTCGGTCGGGATCGTGCCGCCGCCGCTGTCGCCCATGACCGCCGAGTCGTAGGCGAGCGTCGGCGCGAGGGCCTCGGCGTCGGCCCACCACGGATCCGCCTTCATCTGCCGGAGCGCCTCGGGCGGCATCCCCACGATGCTCAGGAACAGCTCGAGCGCGTCGCTGCGACGGTCGTCCTCCAGCAGTCGGTGCAGGTCCTCCGCGAACCGCCGCGACTCGCGCTGCTCCTCGACGCTCGCGGCGTACGGCGGCTCGTGCAGGATGAGCCGGTCGATCGCCAGACCGTGCGCCGCCGCCCGCAGGGCGATCGCGGCGCCGGAGGAGTGGCCGTAGACCGCGGCCGTGCCGCCCGCCTCGGCGACGAGCGCGCCGACATCCTCGACCTCGCGCGCGGCCGCGTACGGGGCCGTGTCACCGCTGTCGCCACGGCCGCGGCGGTCGTAGTTGATGACCGTGAATCGCCGCTCGAGCCGCTCGGCGAGCGGGCGGGTCGAGGCCCGGTCACAGAGCGCGCCACCGACGAGGATGAGCGGCGGTCCGTCCCCGAGCCGCTCGAAGGCGATCGGGGTGCCGTCGGCCGAGGTCGCCGTGTCCATGCTGAAGCCCTCCTGGTCGCGTGCCGTCACCCCGTACGACCCGGACCGGGCCGCGAAGTCATCGCTGCCCGATAGACCCCGGCGACGCCGGCGGCGCACGCGTCCCAGTCGAACCGCCGGGCGAACTCGACGGCGCGCGCGGCCATCGCCTCGCGCCGCGGCCCGTCGGCCAGCTCGGCGACGGCGGCGGCGAACGCGTCGCCGTCCGGCGCCACCAGCAAGCCGCTGCGATCCGGGTCGAGCGCCTCGGCGGTCGCGGTGCCGGCGGCGGCGACGACCGGGACCCCGCGTGACTGTGCCTCGGCGACCACCAGGCCGAAGCCCTCGAGCGTCGAGGCGAACAGCAGGACGTCGGCGCTGTCGTACAGACGCCACTTGTCCGCGTCCGACACGCGCCCGGCGAACCGCACCGCGTCGCCGATCCCCGCGGCACGGGCGCGCTCGGCCAGCTCTCCGCGCTGCGGGCCGTCGCCGGCGATCACCAGCGACGCCGCGACGCCCGAGCGCCGCAGCGCGGCCAACGCGTCGATGGCCACCGCCGGCCGCTTGCGCGCCTCGAGCCGCCCGAGGTGCAGCAGGCGCAGGCCATCGCCGGGCCATGCGTCCGGCCAGCCGGAGGTCGGTCCGGGGCGCGCGACCCCCTCGTGCACGACGTGGATCCGCGCCAGCGGCACGCCCGCCGCCAGCAGCTCGTCGCGCGAGTGGTCGGAGACCGTCACGACCGCGTCGGCGCGCCGGGCGATGGCCGCCTCCAGCCGGGCCCAGCGGGGATAGAGGTGGTGGTGGTGGAGCACCACCGGGACCCGCGATCGCATCAGCGCGCGCGCGAGCAGGAGCGCCGGGCCCGTGTGGCGGACGGAGTGCCCGCGGAGCACGTCGACCCGCCGGGTGCGCAGCAGGCGGATCGCGTACGGGGTGAAGACGAGCGGCGCGAGCACCCAGTGCAGGCCGAGGCGATGCCGGAGGACGTCGATCCGCCAGCCGGGCGGCGGGTCCTCGACGCGGTGGTCGCGCGGAAGCCCGAGCACGAGATCGATCCCGTGCCCGGGCAGGTGCTCGAGCAGCATGCGCTCATAGACCTCACCGCCGACCGACGAGTCGGGCCGCAACGTGTAGTAGTGCGGCCCGCCCGCCGTCAGCCGTGAGCGGCGGTCCTTAGCGCTCGCGGCGCCGCCGTCATCGGGCTGCCGTTCGCGGTGAGCCCGATCGCCAGCGCCATCCACGGCGCGAAGTACACCATGTGGCCGACGGTGTGCCCGAGCGGCTGCAGCACGAAGAGCGCCGGGAACAGGGCGCCGGCCAGGATGACCGCCACGGCGAGACGACCGCCGCCCGAGCGCCGGCCGGCGATCCCGACGAGCAGCGTGCCGAGCGCGAAGATGATGCCGGTCAGCCCCATCACGTAGGCGTACCAAGGCGTCTCGACCGCGCTGTCGCTGGCGAACACGTCGTAGGACCAGCCGTCGGTCACCACGGAGCCGACGCCGCCGGCGAGGTAGGCCACCGCGCCGACCCCTGCGACGATGAGGCCTGCGCGGCCGAGGCGGTGGGTGTGGGCGCCGACCGAGACGGCGAAAGCGAGCAACGCGCCGAAGAGGACGATCCGGAGCGCTCCGAGGATCACGAAGTGCCGTCCGATCCCGTCGAGCCCTCCGACGAGGACGAAGATGGCCCAGGCGGCGAGGGCCGCGACGGCGACGTGACCGGCGCCGATCTGAGCGCTGCGCGGTCGTTCGGTGGTGGTGCTCATGGTGCGTCCCTCCGGGTGTTTGTGGGGTTCGTGGCGACCGATCGACGCCACTGCCGGGACGCTAGGCGCGCCGACCGGCCACCGGAACGGGGCTGGGCACCGATCGGGGCGCGCCGCTGCCCCGAGTCGATCGGTGGCTTTTCCCCACCCTCACCCTGCGGCGGCTCCCCTCGACGGCGGCGCGCGACTGCGCGAACATCGGCGGGTGCTCGCGACCTTCCCCTCCCGCCGGCTGACCCCGCTCCTGGTGGTCGCGGGTGCCCTCGGCGCGCTGGCCGCGGTGGTGGTCTTCACCGTCGCGTTTGCGAGCGATCCCCCGGGGTTCGCCTGGGCCGCCCCGTTCGTGGGCACCTTCACGGCCGGGCTCGTGGCCGTCCGGGCTCGCCCGGATCACGTCGCCGCCCGGCGGCTGCTCGCCTTCGGCGTCGTCGGGACGATCTGGATCACCGCGACGGTCGCGATCGCGGTGGGCTTCGAGCACGCCGGCCGGGACTGGTGGCTCGGCCCGGCGAACGTCGCCGTGCAGATCGTGGGACTCGCGATGGGCGCGGCGATGATCGCGTCGCTCGCCGTCTATCCGGACGGGGCCTACGGCCACCGCTTCGAGCGCCGGCTCGTCTGCGCGGTGGCGGCACTGGCCGTCACCGTGCCTCTCGTTCTGCTGCTCGTCTCCCCCACCCTGCATCCGGCCTGGGTGTTCGCGTGGGAGGCCGAGAACCCCGATCCGGGCACCCCGGTCTTCCCGGACATCCCGAGCCCCGTCCACGTCGGCTGGCTCGGCTTCCTGGGGGCGCCGCTGCGCGGCTACGTCGATGCCGCCCTGGCGCTCGCGCCGGCCACCTCCGCCGTCGTCGTCGCGCTGCGCTACCGCCGCCTGCCCGCGCGCCAGCGGCTGCAGATCCGCTGGCCGGTCTACGGCGTGCTGGCGATCCTGCTCGCGCCGGTCGCGGAGGTGCTCAAGGCGGCGGGCATCCTCTCCGGCGTCGCCGCCGACTCGATCGTCATCGCCGTCCTGGCGGCGTTGCCCGCGTCGGTCCTCGTCGGCCTGGTCAAGCCCGACCTGTTCGACCTCGACCGTGCACTGCGCCGCTCGCTCGTCTACGCGCCGCTGTGGATCGCCATCGCCGGGGCCTACGTGGGCGTCGCGGCGGCGGTCGGCCTCGCCGCTTCGGCCGCCGGGCTGCAGCTGGCGATCCTGGTCACGATCCTCGCCACCGTGCTGTTCGAGCCGGCGCGCCGGCATCTCGTCGGGCGGGTGTCGCGGTGGGCGTACGGCGAGTCGCTGAGCGGCGAGGAGATGGTCCGCCGGCTCGGCAGCGCGCTCGAGCACACCCTCGACCTCGAGCAGCTGTTGACGGCGATCACCGCGATCGTGCGCGACGGGCTGGGCGTGGGCTGGGCGCGGCTGCGGGTCGCGGGCGTGCCGGATGCGATCGACGGCGAGCGGCCCGAGGGTGAGGCCCCGGCGCTGTCGGCGGCGCTGGTCCACGCCGGCGAGCGGCTCGGCGAGATCGAGTGCGGTCCGCGGGTCCGCGGGCGCCGCGGATCCTCCGACACCGAGCTGCTCGGGACCCTGGCCCGCCAGGCCGCCCTCGCGATCCACAACGCCCGGCTCGCGTCCGAGCTGGCGCGGCGGCTCGAGGAGATCGAGGTCCAGGCGGGCGAGCTCGCGGCGTCGCGCTCGCGGATCGTCGCGGCGCACGAGTCCGCCCGCCGCCAGATCGAGCGCGACATCCACGACGGCGCCCAGCAGGAGCTCGTCGCGCTGATCGCGCGCATCACGCTGGCCCGGCGGCAGGTCGGTCGCGATCCCGACCGGCTCGGCGAGACGCTCGACGACCTCGCCTCCGAGGCCCGCCAGGCGCTCGAGAACCTGCGCCGGCTCGCCGCCGGGATCCACCCCGCCGTGCTCACCGACCACGGCCTGGTGGAGGCGATCGAGATCCGCTCGGCGCGGCTGCCGCTCGGGGTCACGATCGAGTGCGACTCCGAGCTGCGCGACACGCGGTTCGGCGACGAGATCGAGGGCGCGGCGTACTTCTTCGTCAGCGAAGGGCTCGCGAACACGCTCAAGCACGCCGGCGCCGAACGCGCGCGGGTGCGGATCGTCCGCTCCGAGCAGGAACTCGAGATCGAGGTGACCGACGACGGGACCGGGTTCGACGCCGAGGCCGCCGCGGGGTCGGGGCTGCGCGGGCTGGCCGACCGCGTCGAGGCACTGGGCGGGAGCGTCGAGGTCGACTCCTCCCCCGGTCGCGGCACCCGGCTGGTCGCGCGACTGCCGATCGGGGACCGCGCTGTCGTCTGAGCGCCGCCTGCGCGTCGTGATCGCCGACGACCACTACCTCGTGCGCGAGGGCGTGCGCCGCCTGCTCGAGGACTCGGGCGAGGTCGAGGTCCTCGACGCGGTCGGCACCGCCACCGAGCTGCGCCGGCGCGTCGCGGAACTCGAGCCCGACGCGGTGATGACCGACATCCGCATGCCCCCGGGCCACCACATGGAGGGGATCGTCGCGGCGCACCGGATCCGCGCCGAGCACCCGGACATCGGCGTCGTGGTGCTGTCGCAGCACGCCGACGAGTCCTACGCCTACGAGCTGCTCAAGCACGGCACGACCGGTCTCGCCTACCTGCTCAAGGACGCGGTCTCCGACCTCGACGAGCTGCTGCGCGCCCTGCGCGCCGTCTGCGCCGGGCGCTCGGCGATCGACGCCCGCGTCGTCGACGCGCTCGTCTCGCGCCGCGCGCGGCGCGAGCAGTCCGGGCTCGAAGAGCTCACGCCGCGCGAGCGCGACGTCCTGCACGAGATGGCGCAGGGCAAGAGCAACGCGGGC
The DNA here is from genome assembly GCA_963828075.1 of uncultured Solirubrobacterales bacterium. Classification (GTDB taxonomy): domain Bacteria; phylum Actinomycetota; class Thermoleophilia; order Solirubrobacterales; family Solirubrobacteraceae; genus JACCYI01. The sequence continues at coordinate 549,506 of CAWHDH010000017.1, forward strand.
ATCGCGGCGGCGCTGGTGCTGTCGGACTCGGCGGTCGAGAAGCACGTCAGCTCGATCCTCACCAAGCTCGGCCGACCCGGCGAGGAGGGCATGCACCGGCGCGTGGCCGCAGTCCTCGCGTTCCTCCAGGACCGCTGACGATTCAGCCGGGCGCGGGCGCGGCCGGCCGGACGCTGAGGGCCGCGTCGACGTCAGCCAGCGTGCGCCGCAGCACTCGCCTGGACGGCAGGCGCCGCTCGGCGTCGGCGAACGCCTGGCCCACCGCCGCCGACGCCCTGCGGCCCGCAGGCGTGAGCGCGACCTCGAGCGAGCGCCGGTCATCCGGGTGCGGCCTGCGCGCCGCGAGGCCTCGCCGCTCGAGCCGGTCGAGCACGCCGGTCATCGTCGACGGTCGCTGACCGGTCGCCGCCACGAGGTCGCGCACGGCGATGGCGTCGCGATCGCCGAAGCAGGCGAGCGCGTTGACCTCCCCCGGCGAGAGATCGAGGCCCGCGAGCGCCTCGTCCAGCGCGCGGAGCAGCTGGTGCGTTACGCGCTGCCACTCCGCGAGCAGCGGCAGGTGGTCAGCCACGGGCGGCGAGCGCGGCGGCGATCTGGCGCTCCCAGTCGGCCATCATGGCGCGGTAGCCGGCAGCGAAGCCCGCGAGGACATGGGCGCCCGCGTCGCTGAGCGCGGTGAGGCAGTAGCGGACCGTGGCGACCGTCGCCTCGCCCTCGGCCCGGCACCGGACGGTCACCGTGCCGGCCAGCACCCCGGGCGTGACCCGCGCGTAGCGCACGATGCGCTCGCCCCGCGACACGATCACCCACGTGGTCGGGTGGTCGCCGGCGTGTGTGACGAACACTGTTCCCGGCGCCTCGCCGTCGCTCTCCCCCGCGGGGTACGCCGGATCCCAGCCCGGCACCCAGGCCCGCTCGCCCTCCGGCGTGAACAGCGCGACGGCCTCGTCCGGCGGCCCGGCGACCCGCACCTCGCCCACGCACACCACACTTCTGTTCATGCTCGTATTATACGGGGTCGAAGCAACGCCGGTGGCGTGAGCTCAGGGGAGCGGGAGCGGGCCTGCCTCCTTGATCGTGCGGATGGCGATGTTGCTGCGGGCGTCGATCACGCCGGGAAGCTCGAGCAGCGTGTCGAGCAACAGGCGCTCGTAGGCCGCCAGATCCGGGACGACGACCTCCAGGAGGAAATCGGCCATGCCTGCCACGATGTGACAGGCGACGATCGCATCGATCTCCTTGACCGCGCGCTCGACCTCCAGCGCGATCCGCTGGGAATGGCCGCTCACCTTGAGCTCGACGAACACGGTCAGGCCGAGCCCCACGCGCCGGCGGTCGAGGATCGCGCGGTAGCCCGTGATCGTGCCGTCCTGCTCCAGGCGCTTGAGCCGCCGCAGGCAAGGCGACGGGGACAGGTGGACCCGCTCCGCCAGCGTGGCGTTGGGCAGGCGGCCGTCGGCCTGAAGCTCGCGCAGGATCGCGTGGTCGATCGTGTCCATTGGCATATCATTGCGTCCTAAGCGGTCGCGCGCACAGACTTTGCCACCATATGCCTCCCGAACAGCGACATACTGCTGTAGATGGAGGACTACGGGATCACCGCCCAGGCCGCCGTCGACGTCCTCGTCGGATACCTCGGCGACACGAGCGCCCGCGTGACCGCCCGGCCCGATCCCGACGCGCTGGCCGCCGACCTCGAGCTGGACCGCTGGATCCGCGACGGAGGGATGGACCATCGCGCCCTCCGCCGCTGGCTGCCGGGCTACCTCGACGCCACCGTGCGCGTCCACCACCTGGCCTGCACGACGACCTGCGCGCGATCGGTTCGTTCTGCCACCGGCACGGGATCTGGCTGCACGTCGATGGTGCCCATGGTGCGTCGGCGCTGCTGGCGCCGCGCCATCGCCATCTGCTCGACGGCATCGAGTTGGCCGACTCTGTGGTGTGGGACGCCCACAAGATGTTGCGCACCGCCGGCCTATGCGCGGCGGTGCTCGTGCGCCGTGGCTCCGACCTGGCCGGCGCGTTCCACCAACGCGCCGACTATCTCTTCCACGATCACGAGAGCGCCGGCTTCGACCTCATCGACCGCACGGTGGAGTGCACGAAGGCGACGCTCGGCCTGAAGCTGTTCCTCTCGCTGGCCTGGTGCGGGGAGCGCGGGCTCGGCGAGTACGTCACCTCGCGCTACGACATGACCCGAAGGTTCCACGACGCGCTCGCGAACGTCCCCGGCGTGACCTGCCCGTACGTTCCCGAGAGCAACATCCTGTGCTTCCGCGCGGGGGACGGCGACCAACTCGCGCTCCGGGATCGGTTGCTAAACGACGGGCGCCTCCACGTCAGCTCGACCGTCATCGCCGGCGAGCGGTACCTGCGCCTCGTGGTCATGGCCCCCGCCACCGACGAGAACACGGTCCAGCTGCTCGTGCGCGGGTTGCGCGATCACAACGTGTCCCACTCGACCGACTCATAGGCGTCCTGGAGTGGCACCAGGGCCTCGGGATCCGCCGGGAAGGTGACGTCGTCGATCGCGCCGATGGCCGCGATGCCGCGCGCGTTGGTGGCGAACGCTCCGTCAAAGAAGCGCATGTCCGAGGCCCGGATGGTCTCGCGCCGCGACCGCACGCCGAGCTCGGACAGCCGGCGCTCGAGCACCTGCATCGTGATGCCGCGCAGCGCGGGCCCGTCCGGCCACACCACCGCCTGGCCGTCGAGGAACCCGACGTTGGCGATCGCCGCCTCGCAGATCGCGCCGTCCGGCGCGCAGAGCAGCGCGTCGTCGAACCCGTCATGGCGCGCCAAGCGGCCATGATGGGCCTGGCCGAAGCCGCCGAGGTGCTTGAGGTGCGCGAACGGGCGCTGGTAGGCGACGGAGCGCAGCCGCTGCGGCGACGGCGGCGGATCGCCGGGCGGCCGGACCGTGACCATGGCCGACGGCTCGTCGCCCAAGCTGAACACGTAGACGCGGACCGAGGCGTCCTGCACGTCGTCGCCGAGGGCGTGCCGGATGTACGAGCGGATCCGCGCGCCGTCCATGGGCGTCCCGAACAACTCCCGCGTCGCCTCGTCGAGGCGCCGGAGGTGGAGGTCGAGGCCGCGGGTCCGCCGCTCGCGGACCTGCATCGCGGTGAAGTGCCCGTAGTCCGACACCGCCATCGCGGCGTGCCACAGCTCGTCGCCCTCGGCGGGGCGGCCGTCGATCTCGATGCGCTGAGCGCAGCTCACGGCCAGGGTGATACCTCATCCGAGCTCTTGACACGAGCTAGTTGTTCCTGGATAGTCAGTCCTGACTATGCCGATGAACACCGATGCGACGCGGCGGAAGGTGGGCAACCTGCTCGGCCTGGCGGTGCTCTCCTACCTCACGCAGCGCCCGATGCATCCGTACGAGCTGAGCCGGACCCTGCGCGACAACGGCGACGCGCGCAGCATCAAGTTCAACCACGGCTCGCTCTACATGGTCGTCGGGCAGCTGGCGAAGGCGGGGTTCATCGCCCCGCAGGAGACGGTGCGCGACGGCCGGCGCCCAGAGCGGACGGTCTACGCGCTCACCGACGCGGGCCGCGACGAGCTGCGCGACTGGATGCGCGAGCTGGTGGTCGAGCCGCATCACGAGTACCCGCACTTCGTCGCGGCGCTATCGCTGATCGGTGGGCTGCTGCCGGACGAGGCCGTCGAGATGCTCGGGCGGCGGCTGGGCCGGCTCGCGGATCGGCGGGCCGACACCCGCGCCGAGATCGACGCCACCCTGGCCAAGGGCGTGCACCCCCTGTTCCTCGTGGAGGAGGACTACCGCCTGGCGCTGCTCGACGCCGAGGTCACGTTCTGCGAGCGACTGGTCGAGCGGATCACCGATCCCGAAACCGGCTGGGGCCCCGAGTGGGCGCAGTTCCACGGCGGAGGCGAGGCGTCATGAGCACGACGGTCGCAGCGACCGGGTCCGTCACCTCGGACGACGGCACGACGATCGGCTACCGCCGGCTCGGCCGCGGGCCGGGTCTGGTGCTGCTGCATGGCGCCATGCAGTCGGCGGAGAGTCACAGCGAGCTGGCCGAGGCGCTGGCCGACACGTTCACCGTCTACCCGCCCGACCGCCGCGGCCGGGGCCTGAGCGGTCCGTACGGCGACCCGTACAGCGTCCAGCGCGACGTCGAGGACATGGACGCCCGGCTCCGCGAGACCGGCGCGCAGAACGTCTTCGGCGGCAGTTCCGGCGCCATCGTCTGGCTCCGGGCGGCGCTCACGCTCCCCTCCATCCACAAGGCCGCGATCTTCGAGCCGCCGCTCTTCCCCGACGCCGCCACGCCGGCCGCGCTGGTGGACCGCTTCGACCGGGAGCTGGCGGAGGGGCGCTTGGCCGCCGCGCTCGTCACCGGCATGAAGGGCGCGCAGATGGGGCCGGCGATCTTCAACGTCGTCCCGCGCCGGCTGCTCCAGCGGCTGACGAGCCTCGAAATGGCGCACGACGACAGGAAGGCGACGCCGGGGTACGTCCCGATGCGCGCGCTCGCCCCGACGCTTCACTACGACTTTCAGCTCGTCGCCGAGATGAGCGGCAACCCCGAGCGCTTCCGCGACATGCCCGCCGACGTCCTCCTGCTCGGCGGCGGCAAGAGCGCCGCGTACTTGAAGCGGGCGCTGGACATGCTGGAGGGCGTCCTGCCGCGGGCGCGGCGCGTCGAGCTGCCCGGGCTCGACCACGGCGCCACGGGCAACGCCGACCGGCGCGGCCGCCCGGAGGTTGTGGCGCGCGAGCTGCGCGCGTTCTTCAGAGTTGCCAGAACAGGCCGGTGAGCCCGACCTCGTCGGTCTCGGCGAACGCCGCGAAGATCCGCCGCCGCAGGGTCAGGTCGCGCTCGTCCACCCACCAGGGTCCCAGGTTAGGGTTGCGGCATGCGCGGCCGGCTCGAGACCGATCCCGAGGCGTTCGCCGAGCGTGTGCTGCCGTTCCTGCGCACGCAGCCGGTCGAGCACAACGTGATGGCGACCGTCCTCGCTGGCGCGGGCCCCGACACGCTCCGTGCCTACGTCGAGGACGGCGACGGCGCCGTCGCCGCCGTGGCGGTGCGGGTCCCCGCGATGCCGCTCCTCGTGTCCACGCTGACCGACGATGCGGCCGCCGCGGCCCTCGCCGAGGCGCTGCGCGGCGCCGGTGTCGAGCCCTCCGCGGTGACCGGCCCCGAGCCTGCCGCCTCGGTCGTCGCGCACACGCTCGATCCCGACGCGCGCCCGCGGATGCGCATGGGGACCTTCGCGCTCGAGGCGGTGCGGTCGCCGGAGCGGCCGGCTTCCGGCTCCGGCCGCGTGGCCCGGCCTGCGGAGCGCGACCTGCTCGTCCGGTGGGCGAACGCGATGGCGCGCGAGGCCGGGGTGCCGCCGCACGGCCAGGAGTACGTCGATCGCCGGCTCGGCGGGGAGCTGCTGTGGGTGTGGGAGGTCGACGGCGTGCCGGTCTCCGTGCTCGGGCAGGCCGAGCTCGTCGAAGGCGTCATGCGGATCAGCCTCGTCTACACCCCCGAAGCGTTGCGCGGTCGTGGCTACGCGACGTCGCTGGTCGCGTGGGGGAGCGAGTCGATGCTGCGCCGTGGCGCGCGGCGCTGCATGCTGCACACCGACCTGGCCAACCCGACCGCCAACGCCATCTACCAGGCGGTGGGCTACCGCCGGGTGGCCGACGCCGGCGAGTGGACGGTCAGGGCGACAGCAGGATCTTGACCGCGCCGTCCTGCTTCTTCTGGAAGATCTCGTAGCCGTGCGGGGCCTCGTCGAGGCCGAGGCGGTGGGTGTGGAATCCCTCGACGCCGAGCGGGTCGGCGTCGGTGAGCAGCGGCAGGATGTCGTCCGCCCAGCGCTTGACGTTCGCCTGTCCCATCCGCAGCTGGATCTGCTTGTCGAAGATCGTCAGCATCGGCAGCGGGTCGGCCATCCCGCCGTAGACGCCGACCAGCGAGATCGTCCCGCCCCGGCGGACGATGTCGATCGCCAGATAGAACGCGTGCAGGCGGTCGATCCCGCCCTTCTGCATCACCTGCGCACCGATCGCGTCGGGCAGGAAGCCGACCATCTGGTGGGCGAGCCTCGCCCTCGGCGACCCGTGCGCCTCCATCCCCACCGCGTCGATGACGGAGTCCGGCCCGCGCCCGTCGGTCATCTCGCGGATCGCCTCGGCGAGTTCCTTCGCGTGCTCGCGCAGGTCGAGCACCTCGGCGCCGTGGCCGCGTACGCGCTCGATGCGTTCGGGCACGAGGTCGACGCCGATGACGCGGTGCCCGCGGTGTAGGGCGATGCGCGCGGCCATGTCGCCGATCGGCCCGAGGCCGAGCACGCAGACCGAGCCACCGTCCGGGATGCCGGCGTACTCGACCGCCTGCCACGCGGTCGGCAGGACGTCGGAGAGATAGACGAAGCGCTCGTCGGGCGGCCCGTCGGGGACCTTGATGTGCGTGTACTGCGCCTGAGGGACGCGCAGGAGCTCGGCCTGGCCGCCGTCCTGGTTGCCGTAGAGCCGCGTGTAGCCGAACAGCATCGCCCCCATGCCCTCCTCGCGGACCTGGGTCGTCTCGCACTGCGTCTGCAGCCCCTGGTCGCACATGAAGCAGCTGCCGCACGCGACCTGGAACGGGATCACCACGCGGTCGCCCTTGGCGAGGTTCGTCACCTCGGAGCCGACCTCCTCGACGATGCCCATCGGCTCGTGGCCGAGGACCATCCCCTCGTCGATGAACGGGCCGAGGACCTCGTACAGGTGCAGGTCCGAGCCGCAGATCGCGGTCGTCGTGATCCGGATGATCGCGTCCGTCGGCTCCTGGATGGTCGGGTCGGGGACGGTGTCGACGCGGACGTCGCGCTTGCCGTGCCAGGTGACTGCCTTCATGCGTGGTCCTCTCGTTCGCCGTTCGCCGCCCGGCTGCCCCGAGCGGGAAACGGGAAACGCCGCGCTACCGGAGGCGGCGCGCGCAGAGCCGGTAGACCCGCGTCCCGCGCACGACGCGCCCGCCGCGCGTCCGCCCGACGACGCGGACGCGGACCGTGCCCTTCGGCAGGCCGCGCAGGTTGATGCGCGCCCGCAGCCGCCGCCCTCGCAGCACCTTGGCGCGCCGGCCGGCGTACGTCACGCGGGCGGTGCGCAGCCCGCGGCGCAGGCGGATGGTGAAGGTGCGCCGGCTGGTGCACGCGCGGGCGTCGCGCGGGAGGGTGAGCGCGCCGTCGCACACCGCGCCGCGGCCGATCGTGCCCTGCAGTGGCAGCTCGCGCGAGGACGGGCCGACCATGATCCGGTAGCAGCCGCGGGCCACCTGCCAGCGATCGGCCGGCGTGTCCCAGTGGGAGAACGCGCGCTCGTCGAGCTCGAAGCGCACGCGCCGCGTCTGGCCGGGCTTCAGGCGGACCCGGTCGAAGCCCTTGAGCTGGCGCGGCGGCTGGACGACGCCCGGCCGCGGGTCGGGCATGCCGACGTAGAGCTGGGGCACGGCCGTGCCGGTCCGCCTGCCGGTGTTCGTCACCGCCGCGCTCACGGAGGCATTGGCATCGCTCGAGGCCTCGAGACGCAGGTCGCGGAAGGCGAACGTCGTGTAGGAGAGCCCGTGGCCGAACGGATAGGCGACGCCGAGGCCGCGCTCGTCGAACCATCGGTAGCCGACGAGCACGCCCTCCTTGTAGGTCACCCGCTCCCCCACGCCCGGGTACTTCTCGGGATCGCCGCTCGCCGGCTCGTCGGCCTCGCGCAGCGGGAAGGTGGCCGGCAGGCGCCCGCCCGGCTCGGCGTCGCCGAACAGCACGCGGGCGATCGCCGTGCCGCCGTTCTGACCCGGGTACCACACCTCGAGCAGGCCCGGGACGCGATCGCGCCACGGCGTCAGCACCGGGCCCCCGGTCTGCAGCACGACGACGGTGCGGGGCTGCGCGGCGACGACCCCGTCGATCAGCGCGTCGCGGTCGATGTCGTCATCGGCGCCGCAGTTCAGCCCCATGCACGGCTTGTCGGCGCCCTCGGTCATGCGATCGCCGACCACGACCACGGCGACGTCAGCAGCCTTCGCGACGGCCGCGGCGCGATCGGCGTCCGAGCCGTCGTCGACGACGACCCGCCCGGCGCCCAGGCGCTCCTCGATCGCCTGGCGCGGCGTCGTGGTGAGGAACGGCCGGATCGCCGAGGAGCCGCCACCGTTCTTGAGCGTCTCGGCCTCCGGCCCGATCAGCGCGAGCGTCTTGAGGCCCGCCGCGTCGACCGGAAGGATCGCCCCGTCGTTCTCGAGCAGCACGATGCCGGCCTGCTCGAGCTCGGCGGCCTCGGCGTGATGGGCGCGCTTGTCGATCGTGCTCGAGTCATTGACGTAGGCGTCGCGATCGAAGAATCCGTGCAGGAACAGCGTGCGCAGGATCCGCCGGACGTGCTCGTCAACCTGCCCGTCCGTCGCCTGCTGGGCGGCGAGCGCCGCCTTGACCAGCTCCGGGCGGTAGACGATGGCCGGCCAGATGTCGAGGTCGAGCCCGTTGTTGAGCGAGGCGGCGGTCGTCTTCGCGGCCCCGTAGTCGGTGAGCACGAAGCCGTCGAAGCCCCACTCGCGCTTGAGCACGTCCTCGAGCAGGTGGCGGTTCTCGCACGCGTACTGGCCGTTGACCCGGTTGTAGGCGCACATGACCGAGCCGACGCCGCCGTCGCGGACGGCCGCCTCGAACTGCGGCAGGTAGATCTCGCGCAGGGTGCGCTCGTCGACGCGGGCGTCGACCGTCACCCGCGACCCGACGGCTCCCGCCCCGATCGGCGCGCCCTCCACCACGACGCCGATGCCCTCCTGGTTGTTGACCGCGTAGTGCTTGACGTTGCCGATGACGCCTTGGGCCTGCACGCCCTTGGTCCATCCCACCGCCATCGCGGCGGCGAGGAACGGGTCCTCGCCGAAGTACTCGAACGTGCGGCCGTTGAGCGGGGTGCGCAGCATGTTCACCGCAGGCGCGAAGACGACGTCGTTGCCCTTGCGGCGCACCTCGTCGCCGACGACGCCGGCGTGGCGCGCGGCGAGCTCGCGGCCGAAGGTGGCGGCGAGCGTCATCGGTGACGGCATCGCGGTGGCCTGGCCCTGGCGTGGCCCCACCGGCCCGTCGGAGAAGTAGACCGGCGGCAGCCCGACCCGCGGGACGCCGTCGCTCGTGCCCGTGTGGGCGTCGTCGGCGCCGGCGACGCCGGTGAGCTCGTCGCCGGCGAGCAGACCGATCCGCTCGTCGCGGGTCAGCGCGTCGAGCAGCAACCCGGCGCGCTCGTCGGCCGAGCGGCCCGTGACGCACCACGGCCGCTGGGCCGGGTCGCCGCAGCGGCCGGCCGCGCCGGCGGCGGGTGCGAGGAGCGCACCGGCAACGGCGGCGACGATCAGGCTCTGGCGAAACACACCGGATCGGAGCGTGACACGTCGCACGCTGCGGTGGCGCAGTCCCCCGGTAGCTTCCGAGCTCTATGGGCAAGCGCATGGCGGCGGCCGGCAGCGCGCTGTTCTTCGTCCTGGCGCCCGGCGTGGTCGCCGGGGTCATGCCGTGGTTGATGACCGGGTGGGAGTCGCGGGACCCGGTGCCCGTCGTGGCGGTGCTCGGGCTGGTGATCCTCGTCGCGGGCGCGGGCGTGCTGGTCCACGCGTTCGCGCGGTTCGTCGTCGAGGGCATCGGCACGCCGGCGCCGGTCGCGCCGACCGAGGAGCTCGTCGTCGGCGGGCTCTACCGCTACGTGCGCAACCCGATGTACATCGCCGTCGTCTCGGCGGTCGTCGGCCAGGCGCTGCTGCTCGCGCAGACCGAGCTGCTGCTCTACGCGGCCGGCCTCTGCGTGCTCTTCGGGCTGTTCGTGCACTTCTACGAGGAGCCGACGCTGCGCCGGCAGTTCGGTCCCCGCTACGACGACTACCGCCGTGCGGTGCCGGGCTGGGTCCCGCGCCGGCCCCGCTGACATTCGTCTATTTGCAGGGCCTCTTCCTCGCCGGTGGTTATGGCGGCGACGATGAGAGAGGCATGATGGAAAGCGCGATGTCCGGCCTACGGGCCGCAGACACCATGTTCTCGGCCGCTGCGCACAACGTGGCGAACGTGAACACCCCCGACTACAAGCCGCTGCGAGTCGACCTCGCCGCGGTCGCACCGATCAGCGGCGTGGCGGTCACCGCCGTGGGCGTCGCCCACAGCGCACCCGCACCACCGCCGGAGCTCTCGGGCGCCGACGTCGGCAGCGAGATGGTCGCCTCCTCGCAGATCGCCCTGATGTACGCGGCCAACCTGTCGGTCCTGCGCACGCACGACCAGACGGTCGGCCAGCTCCTGTCGATCCGGGGCTGAGCGTAGGGTCGGCCGCGTGCCGACGCTCTGGACCATCGGCTACGAGGTGCTGCAGCCCGGCCCGCTCGCGGCGGAGCTCTCGTCGGCCGGCGTCCGGAGGGTGCTCGACGTTCGCTTCCGGGCGCAGTCACGGCGCCCCGGGATGTCCAAGACCCGGCTCGCGGCGTGGCTCGCCGAGCACGGGATGAGCTATGAGCACCGCCGCGAGCTCGGGACGCCGCCGGACATCCGCGTGCTGTTCCGGGCCAACCGGATCGAGGAGGCGCGGGCGGCGTTTCGCGCGCACGTCGAGGCGACGGCGCCGGACGCGCTCGACGAGCTCGCCGCGGAGCTGGCGTCCGCGCCGCCCACCGCGCTGCTCTGCCTCGAGTCAGACCCCGCGGTCTGCCACCGGCGCGTGCTCGCCGAGCGGCTCGAAGTGCGGATTCCCGGCCTCGCCGTCATCGACCTCTGACAAGCTTGCCGGCGCGCATCAGCTCGCCGCGCACCGGTTCGTCGATCTTCTCGAGCGCGTAGCGCAGCATCGTGCGCGGCATCACGGCGGCGTGGCGACGCAGAAAGGCGACGAGCCGCGCCTCGTCGCGCAGCCCGGCCTCGCGCAGCATCCAGCCGACCGCCTTGTGGATGAGGTCGTGACGGTCGGTGAGCAGCGTCTCGGCGAGCCGGAAGGTGTCGTCGAGATCGCCGTCGCGGATGAACGCGAACGTGGCGAGGATCGCGATCCGCCGCTCCCACAGCGACTCGGACGTCGCGAGCCGGTCGAGCACGTCTCGCGGGCGGTCGCGCAGGTGGGCCCCGACGACGTGCGGCGCGGAGAGGTCGACGAGGTCCCAGTTGTTGATGCGGTCGGTCGCTGAGAGGTAGAGGTCGAAGGCAGCCGTGCGCGTCGTCTCGTCGGCGCGACGGACGCGCTCGACGAGCACGACCAGCGCGACGAGGCGCTCCTCGTGCACCGGGCTGTCGAGCAGCTCGCGGATCTCGTCGAGGCCGAGGTCGCGGAAGGCCCGCGCCACCTTGCGCGCCTCCGGATTGCGCACGCCGATCAGGACGTCGCCCTCGCCGTACCCGCCCGGCTCGGCGCGGAGATAGCGCGCCATGAACACGGCGCGCTCCGGCTCGGCGACCGCGCGCAGCGCCGCGCCGATCTCGTCGAGCCGCGACACCGGGTCAGCCGAGCTCGTCGGCCAGGTCGGCGACCGACTCCAGCGTCCGCGACGCCCGATACGGGAACCGCTCCGCCTCCTCGCGCGTGGTCAGGCCGGTGAGGACGAGGATCGTCTCGAGCCCGGCCTCGATCCCGGAGACGATGTCGGTGTCCATCCGGTCGCCGATCATCGCGGTCGTCTCGGAGTGGGCGTCGATCGCGTTGAGCGCCGAGCGCATCATCAGCGGGTTCGGCTTGCCGACGTAGTACGGGTCCACGCCCGTCGAGCGCGAGATGAGCGCGGCCACCGAGCCCGTCGCCGGCATCGGGCCGTCGACGCTCGGGCCCGTGGCATCTGGGTTGGTGGCGATGAAGCGGGCGCCGTTGAGGATCAGGCGGATGGCCAGCGTGATCCGCTCGAACGAGTAGGTCCGCGTCTCACCCAGGACGACGTAGTCGGGCGCGCGCTCGGTCAGCGTGTACCCCGAGTGGTGCAGCGCGGTGGTGAGTCCGGCCTCGCCGATGACGAAGGCCGAGCCGCCGGGGCGCTGGTCCTCGAGGAAGTTGGCGGTGGCCAGCGCGGAGGTCCAGATCGACTCCTCGGGGACGTCGAGGCCGCTCGCCGCCAGGCGCGCGGAGAGGTCGCGGCGGGTGTAGATCGAGTTGTTGGTGAGGACCAGGAACGGGACCTGCCGCTCGCGCAGCGCGGCGATGAAGCGGTCGGCGCCGGGGATCGCCTCCTCCTCGCGCACGAGCACGCCGTCCATGTCCATCAGCCAGGAGTGGATCTCGCGCCGCTGCGTCATGGCTCCGACGTTACCCCGTCGGTGGCTACGGTGGCCGCCGTGCCGCTCTATCCCCCGCCCCCGTGGCGCCTACGCGGTGACGTCGCGCTCGTGGGCGCGCCCGTCCGGGCGGACCGTCCCGGCGCCCCCGGCGGCGCGACGGTCCGCGCGATCGGCGGCTGGACGCTCGGCGGGCTGCTGCTCGCCCGCTACGGCGTTCAAGCAACGCTGCCCTACCACGAGCTGATCGTGTTCTCGGGGCTGGCGACGGCCGGCGGGCGGGCCGGCTTCGTCGTGTCGCACATCTACGTCGACTCGGAGGCGTCGATGCAGGGCGGCCGGGAGATCTGGGGCCTGCCCAAGGAGCTCGCGGCGTTCCGCTGGTCCGCACGCGAGGTGGTCGTGGAGCAGGACGGGCGGCGACTCGTGCGCGCGCGCCTGCGCCGCCGCGGCGGCCGCGTGCCGGTGCCGCTGCTCGCGCCGGCGTTCGGGGCGCGCGGAGGCCGGGCGCTGCTGGCGGTGGGGACCGGCGTGCTGCGGCGCGGGGCGCCCGTGCTGGCTTCGCTCGATGTCCCGGCGTCGAGCCCGTTCGCGGGGCTCGGGCTCGGCGGGACGCGCGCGGGCGTGGCCGGCGAGGGCCTCGACCTGCGCTTTCCGGCTCCGCGCCCCTAGTGGCCCTGCACGCCGCCGCCGTCGGGCAGCCGGCGGGCGAGGAAGTCCGTGGGCGCGCCGCCCGCGAACTGGCGGAAGTCGCGGTTCAGGTGCGCCTGGTCGGCGTAGCCGCACTCGTACGCGATCTCGGCGAGCCGGCGACCGTCGTCGCGCTGGAGCAGGTCGACCGCGCGGCGGAAGCGGAGCACCCGCCCCGCGAGCTTCGGCGCGAGCCCGACGTGCGTGCGGAACTGCGCGACGAGATGACGATGGCTCCACCCGATCTCCTCGGTGAGCCGCCGGACGGGGATCCGCCCTCCCGCCACCACGAGCGAGCGCCATGCCCACTCGATCGCCGCCGGCACCGGCGCCGCGGGCGCCACGCGCCGCCAGATCGCCGCGTCGAGCAGGTCGAAGCGGGCGGCCGGGTCGTCGATGCCGTCGAGCGCCTCGGCCAACCGCCGCGCCGGCGCACCGATGACGTCCTCGAGCTCGAACACCTGCCCCGTGAGCTCGTCCATCGAGCACCCGAGGAACCGGCGAGCGCCGGTCGGCGTGAAGTAGATCTCGACCCCGTGCTGGTGGCCCGGCGACTCGACCAGCGAGCAGTTGTCCCCCATCCCGGCGACGAACACGCGATGCGGCGCGAGCGGCCCCTCGTCGTCGACCCCGCCGACGCCGATCGGCGGCCCCAGTCCGATGATCACCGGAACGATGTCGGCGGCGATCTCGCGACGGCGCGTGAACCCGGGCGTGGACTCCGTGTAGTTGCAGTACGACGCCACGATCCCGCGCAGTGCAGGCGGCGGAGGCCGGGTCACCATCGCCCAGCGTCCGAGCTCTGACTCGTGCCGCTGGACGTCGAGCGTCACAGAGCGACTGTACTGCGGCGTGTACTAGCCTGAAGGTCCGGCGGATCGCCCACTCGGCCAGGCCACCCTCCGCGGTGGCCAGTCGGGCACCGCGCCGGCCCTCGCGGCCGGCGGCCAGTCCCGGCGGTCGGGAGTGTCACGCCGCCCAGGCAAGACACAAGTCCTGGGACGTAGTAGTTCAGTGGTGATCCATGACCGGCGTGAAAGCCCCGCATTGCGGGGCTTTCGTGTGTCTAGGAGCCGAGCTCCTTCTCGTACATCACCCAGCCGAGCGCGGGCGCCATCCCGGCGCGCTCGTAGAGGCGGAACGCACCGGTGTCGCTCGCCGCGTCGACGCCGAGCCCGACGCTGCGCTCGCCGCGCTCCCAGAGCCGCCCGAACGAGTCACGGAGCAGCGCTGCGCCCACGCCTTGCTTGCGCCACGGGCGACGCGTGAACAGCGCGTGGACGAAGCCGCCGCCGTACGTCTCGCCGGTGGAGATCGTCCCGGCGGCGATCTCCTGGCCGGCGCGGACGACGCACCAGAGTCTCGGGTCGAAGCGCTCGCTCCCGAGATGGAGCCTCGACCACGACTCGAAGTCGCGCGGCGTGTTCTCCCAGTGGTCCTCGAACGCCTCCTGGTGCGCGGCGTGGAACTCGCGCGCGTCCCGCTCCGGGTCGAACGTGCCGACGCGCAGCCCGTCCGGCCACTCAGGTGCGGGCGGCGGTTCCGCGAGGTCGATGCGCATCTCGCGGAACACGCGCACGGCGCGGTAGCCGAGCGACTCGAGCAGCCCGCGGGCACCGGAGTCGGCCTCGAGGACGCCGTTCTGGATCCTGCGTGCGCCGGCTCGGGCCGCGTCCTCCTCGAGCCCGGTCGCGATCAGCATCCCGATCCCGCGCCTGAGCACGTCGGGGTGGACGTACCCCTCGACGCGCCAGGGCTCGCCGCGCTCGCGCACCACGCCGTAGCCGACGATGCGGTCGCCGACGCGGATGACGCGCGCGTCCCGCTCGACGTCGATGTCCGACCACTCGTCCTCCAGATCGGCCTGCGAGAACGTGGTCAGGCCGTAGAACGACGACTCGAGGGCCGCGACGATCTCGGTCACCGCCGCCGCGTCGGCGGCGGTGGCGGGTGTCGAGGAGGCGCGCTCCATACCGCCGGCTCAGCCGAAGTCGAAGATGCTGCGGACGTTGCCCTCGCTCACCGGCGGAGCGTACCCGCGTGCCATGATCGGCGCATGGAGACGTCGAACCTGCTCGTCGCGCCGTGTGGTGGGCCGGGCCGGGCAGTCGCGCGCAGGTCGCAGGTATCGCGCTGAACCACGAGTCTCCCCCGCCTGACAGGGTCGGATGGGGTTTCGTCTCGCTGTACGCCTTGGCCTTCATGAGCACCTGCCTGGTGCTCATCGCGCCTCTCCTGGTCACGTTGGCGTTGAAGGTCAACTCGCTGGTCGGCAACGAACGGGCACCCGGCAGCTTGGCGCTCGTCGCCGGAATCGGCGCCGTGGTGGCGATGGTCAGCAATCCGTTCCTCGGCCGGATGAGCGATCGCACTTCGTCGCGGCTGGCATGGTGTGCCTGCCGGTCGCGTCGGTGAGCGGAACCTTTCTGGTCGAGCTGTTCGCCGGCAGCCAGCTCGCGATGTTCCTCGCCCCGTGCGCGATCGGCGGCTTTTTCATCCTGCTCTTCGCGGTGACGCTGGACGATCGCCGGCTCGCCGAGGCGGACAAGCCCAGCTGGTCGCGGTCGGAATTGGCGGGCACGTTCTACTTCAGGCCGCGGAAGAGCCCTGATTTCGCCTGGGTCTTCGCCAGTCGCTTCATGTTCGTTCTGGCGTACGCCTTTCTGATCACCGACCAGGCCTACTACCTGCTGGAGAAGATCGGCAGCGCCGAGGCCGACGTGCCGCAACAGATCTTCCTGGGCACGCTCACCCAGTCGGGCGTCGTCATCGCCGCTTCCCTCATCAGCGGCAAGCTCTCCGACCGGGCGGGCCGGCGGAAGATCTTTGTCCTCGCAGCGGCGATCATCTATGGGCTGGCGTTGATCGTGGTCGCCACGGCCGGCGACTTCAGTGGTTTCGTGATCGGCATGGCCATCAGCGGCCTTGGCTTCGGCATGTACGTCGCCGTCGACCTCGCCGGCGCTCTCCCTTTCGCCCTCGCGCCGGCGATCGCGCCGGCCATCTTGGCGATCGGCGGCGGCAGCTACGGCGCGCTGTACGGGGTGGCCGCGGCATGCGCCTTGATCGCAGCCCTCGCGATCGTCCCCGTGAAAGGTGCGCGGTGGGCCGAACCGGCGCCTAGCTGGTCACGCGTCGCGGAGCCTGTCCAGGGCGTCGAGGATCAGGTCGAGCCCGAACACGAACTCGGTCGCGTAGTCGTAGCCGGCCGTCGCGACGTGGCCACCGACCACCTCGACGAGGTGGGGATACTCGGCCAGCACGGCGTGATACTCGTGCATCTGGCGCTGCGCCTCCGCCGCGAAGTCGTCAGGGCTCACGGATGACATGTCCCGCTCCTGAAGGGCGAATCCGTAGATGTACGCGTCCTGGACCGAGTACGCGTGGACGGTCATCTCCAGCGAGAAGCCCGCCGCGCGCAGGCACCCGAGCGCTGCATCGTGGAGGCTGAGGTTCGCCGGCCCGTGGTTCGTCCGGCCCTCCATGCGGCCGATCGCCCAGCGGTGCCGCCCGAGCGCCTCGCGCGTCGAGATGGCCCGGCGACGCATGGCCGTCTTCCAGTCGACGTCCGTCGTGGGCAGCTCGACCTCGCCGAAGACGAGGTCGATCATGCCGTCGAGGAGATCCTCCTTGCTCGCGACGTGGTTGTAGAGGGACATCGCCTCGACGCCGAGCTCCTTCGCGAGCTTGCGCATGCTCAGCGACTCGAAGCCTCCTTCGTCGGCCAGGGCGATCGCCGCTCGGAGGACCCGCTCCCGGCTCAGGGGAACGCGGCGCTTGGTGGTTTGTGGCGTTCGTGTGGCCATCTGGATCCGCCTCTCGACTTCGCGTCACAGCGTAAGTCGTCGTCCGGCGAGGGTTGACAGACTTACGCTGTACGTGTAGGACTTACGGCGTAAGCATACACCGTATGTCCACAGCGCGAAAGGATGGACCAGATGTCCGAACGCAATGCGATGGCGACCCTCACGCGATGGGTGCTCGCCCACAAGCGACTGGTGCTGGTGCTGTGGGTGTCGATCACCCTCGTCGGGCTGGTGGCGATGCGGCCGTCGAACGATGCACTCTCGGACCAGTTCAGCGTCCCGGGCGGCGAGGCGTTCATCGCCAACAGCCGCGTGACGGCGATCTACGGCAACGGCGGCGACAGCGCGCCGCTCGTGCCGGTCGTGACCCTCCCGAAGGGCACGTCGGTCGACTCTCCCGGCGTCACCGCCGAGTTGGACGCGGCGCTCGCAAAGGTCCAGGCGGCATTGCCGGATGCGCGTCTGGCCTCCTACGCGTCCACGCGCGACCGCGACTTCGTCTCCGCTGACGGCCGCACCACGTTCGCCCTCATCTCGATCCCGGCGAAGGGCGGGATCGACCCCGGTCAAACCGAGGCCCGCGCCGCACAGGCGGCGCTCGCCGGCGCCACCGTGGGTGGATCGCCGGTCGAGATCACCGGCCTGGATGCGCTGCGCGCCGCCGCCGTCGACCGGGTCGAGGAGGGGGGCTCGGGCATGCTCCTGGAGGTCCTGATCGCCGGCGTCGGCGCCCTCGTCGTCCTCGCCTTCGTCTTCGCGTCGTTCATGGCGATCGTCCCGTTCCTGATGGCGCTCGTCGCGATCCCGACGACCTTCCTGCTGGTCTGGCCGCTCGCGACCGTCACCGACGTGTCGGTCATCGTGAAGGTCCTGATCGCGCTGGTCGGCCTGGCCATCGCCATCGACTACGCGCTGCTGGTCGTGGTCCGCTGGCGCGAGGAGCGCCAGCGCGGCGCCGTGTCCAACGAGGAGGCCATCGTCAGCGCGATGCAGCATGCCGGTCGGGCGGTCGTCTTCAGCGGCAGCACCGTCGCCATCTCCCTGCTGGCGCTGGTGGTCCTGCCCGTGCCGTTCCTGCGCAGCATCGGCATCGCGGGCATGCTCATCCCGCTGGTGAGCGTCGCGGTCGCGATCACGCTGCTGCCCGTCGTCCTGGCGACCATCGGCCCGAAGCTCGACTGGCCCCGCCGGCGGCGGGAAGACCGCGCGAGCCGTGGGTGGGCCGCCTGGGCTCGCATCGTCGTGCACCATCCCTGGGCCGCCGCCGTGTCGTCCATCGCCGTCCTTGGCGCCCTCGCCTTCGCCGCCTCCACGATCCAGCTCGGGAACCCGCGCGCGGACTCGCTCGCCCAGTCGGGCCCGGCACGCGCGGCACTCGACCGGCTGACCGACTCCGGCATCGGCACCGGCCCGCTCTCGCCGTTCGACGCGCTCGTTCGCTCAGGCGACCCCGAGCAGGTCGCCGATGCCCTCGCCCGCGTCGACGGCGTCCGTGGCGCGGTCGCCCCGGCGGACTGGCGCCGCGACGGGACCGCACTGGTCGCCGTCATCCCGACCCAGGACGGCAACTCGCCCGCGGGACGGGCGACGCTCGACCGCGTCCGTGCCGCGGAGCGCGAGCTGGATGCCGACGTCGTGACCGGCGGCCAGGCCGCGCAGAGCGCCGACTTCCTCGACAGCGTCTACGGGAACTTCCCGCTCGTGATCGCGGTGATCTGCGGCCTGACCTTCGTCCTGCTCGCCCGCGCGTTCCGCTCGCTGGTCCTGCCGCTCAAGGCCGTCCTGCTGAACCTGCTCTCGGTGGCGGCCGCGTGGGGACTCATGGTCCTCGTCTGGCAGCACGGCTTGGGATCCGACGCGATCTGGGGCATCGAGGCGACCCAGGCGATCAACGTGGCGATGCCGATCATCGTCTTCGCGTTCCTGTTCGGCATCTCGATGGACTACCAGGTCTTCATCATCAGCCGGATGCGCGAGGCGTACGACCAGACCGGCTCGACCGAGGTCGCGGTCGTCGAGGGCATCGGTCGCACGGGACGGCTCGTGACCAGCGCCGCGCTGATCCTCGGGCTCGCCTTCGTCGCCATGAGCGCCGGTCCGGGCACCGAGGCCAAGATGTTCGCCACGGCGCTCGGCGGCGGGATCCTGCTCGACGCCACGCTCATCCGCGGCGTCCTGGCGCCGGCCGCGGTCGTCCTCCTCGGACGCTGGAACTGGTGGCTCCCGAGCCGGCCCGCGCGCCTCCTGCGCGTCGAGCCGTCGGCTGCGCCGACCGAGGCCGCGCCTCAGCCGGCGTAGGCGAGTGCCATCTGGGCGGTCGCGAGCGCGGCCGCCCAGACTATTCCGCCGGGTCGGCGGTGAAGTCGTCGCACCAGTCGACGATGAACCGGTGCAGGTCGCGGCCGAACCGCGCGGCGTGCGCCGGGTACGCGGCGTCGACGGCCTCGGCCAGCGCCGCGGCCTCGGGCAGGATCTCGCGCTCGAACCGCCGCAGGGCGCTCGCCGAGCGCTCGCGCAGCACCGCGATCCGCTCCTGCGCCTGCTCCGGCGTCGTCGCATCGGAGAAGAACAGGCGCAGGATCTCGCCGTCGCGCAGCTCCATCGGCGACGGCTCGTCGGCGGCGAGCCAGTCGCGCAGCGCGGCGCGGCCGGCGTCGGTGACCTCGTAGACCCGGCGGGCGCGCTCGCCGCGCGCGTCCTCGGCGCCGCTGAGCAGCCCGGCCGCTTCGAGCCGCTTGAGCTCTGAGTAGATCTGCGGCGGGCCGAGCGCCCAGAAGAACCGCACCGACAGCTCGCTGGCGCGGCGGATCTGGTAACCCGAGCGCTGCCCGAGCGACACCATGCCGAGGACCGCGGCGGAGGTGTTGGTCAGGGCGGCCACGGCCGTGCTCATACCGCGGCCGCCGTGCGCCGGCGCGGCGCGCGTGCCGTCTTGTCCTGGAGGCGACGGCAGGCGGCGAGCGCGTCGAAGCCGGGCCCGCCGGCGGTGAGCCGGTCGACGTCGGCGAACACGGCCCCACGCGCGACCTCGTGCGCGAGGTCGCGGCCGAGGACCGCGCCGGCGGCGTCGCGGCCGCCGGCGAGCGCGCCGACGATGCCGTGGCCGCGGCGCGCGCTCGCGCCGGCGAGGAAAAGGCCGCCGATCGGGGTCGTCGGCGCCGGCCGGCGTGGCCCGGTCTGGTCGGTCGCCAGCTCGATCCCGTAGCTCGATCCGTCGGTCGAGAGCGTGTAGCGCTCGTGCGTGAGCGGCGTCGCGGCCTCCTGCCAGCGGATGTGCGGACGTACGTCGCCGACGACCTCCTCGGCGCGGTCGATCAGGCGCTCGGTGAGCGCCGCCTTGCGCGCCCGGTAGCGGTCGTCGCGGCGGTAGTGGCCGTCCGCGGCCGCCGGTCCGTCCGGGTCGAGTCCCCAGGCGGCGGGCGACGGCGTCGCCCACGTCATGAGCTCGAGCGTCGAGCAGCCGGGCGGGGCGTGGTCCGTGCCCTCCGGGTCCTTCACCGTGGCCGAGGTGATGTAGACGGGCGGGTCGTCGGCGAAGGTGCCGGCCGCGGCGTCGGCGTAGGCGGCCTCCGGGTCGTAGGTGGGGTGGCACCAGTAGTTCGTGTTCGGCATCGTCTCGCGGAGGTCGCGGTCGAGCCCGAGGTAGACGCAGAACAGCGGCGTCGCCATGCGGAACCGATCGACGCGGGCGCGGAAGCGCGGCGAGACGGCGGCCGGGTCCAGCAGCGAGAGGAACGTCTGCTTGATGTCGGCCGTCGAGATCACGACGGGCGTCCGGATCTGCTCGCCGCTGTCGAGGCGCACGCCGCGGACATGGCCGTCCTCGACGGCGACGTGGTCGACGCGCGCATGGGTGCGCACGCGCCCGCCGTGCGTGTGGATGACGTCGAGCAGATGGGCGGCGAGCGTCTGGCCACCGCCGCCGAGGTAGTAGGCGCCCTCGAGCATGTAGTGGTCGAGCAGGCCGGCGTGCATCGCCACCGGCGTGCGCGAGGGCGGCGCGGCGTAGTCACCGGACTCGGCGGCGATCAGCCCGCGCGCCTCGACGCTGAGCTTGCAGGCGTCGAACAGGTCGCCGAGCGGGCGCATGCCCCAGGCGACGAGCGACCGGGCGCGGAACGGGAAGCGGAGGTAGTCGAGCTTGGAGGTCGGCATGTCGACGGTCCGCAGGTCGCGCGCGACGCCCTCGAGCACGCGCAGACAGCGGGCCAGGCCGTCGCCCTCGCCCGGCAGCGCCGCGCGCAGCCGCTCGCCGTAGCGGTCCCAGCCCTTCGGGACGCGCATCTCGCGGCCGGGGAAGCGCAGCGTGTCGAAGCCGTCGGGATCCATCTCGATCCAGTCCATGCGGCCCTCGAGCCCGACGCCGCGCAGCACCGAGCCGATGTCGCCGGTGTGGACGCCGCCGACGTAGTGCAGCCCGACGTCGAACTGCCACTGGCGCTTGCGGCGGAACGTCTGGCTGCATCCGCCGGCCACGTCGTACTGCTCGCACACGAGCACACGCCGGCCGTTGGCTGCCAGGTACGCCGCCGTGCTGAGGCCGCCGAGGCCCGATCCGATCACCACTACGTCCCACGTCGTTGTGCTGCTCACGGTCGCCTCACCTCTGCTGGATAGATACGTGTTACCTATCCAATGTAGCGGTAGATCGATGGTGTGCCCATGGCACGAGCTCCGGAAACCGGCGCGTCAGCGTGCGCCCTACTCCTCCGGCTCGTCGTCTCCCTCGGCCATCACCTGGAGCATCTCGAGTGCGGTGGCCTGCGCCGGGGTGCCGGACACCTCGCCGCCGCCGAGGTCCTCGAGCTGCGGGTGGAAGCTCGCGTGGACGGCGACCTGATCGCCGCCGGCGTCCTCGAAGACGATGATCGCGCGGCCCGGTCCCGCCGCGCCTCCGGGGGCCGGGGCGCCCGACGCCGCGCCTGCCGCGGTCAGGACCGTGACGGCGATCTCGCGCCAGTTGGCGATCGCGTCGCCACGCTCCTGGTCGGTCATGCCCTCGAAGTGGTGGCGGTTGCGTTCGGCGAGGGCGGCGACGGCGGCGTTGATCGGCGCCTCGGCGAGCAGGTCGTCTGGGTTCTCGGTCACGTCGGCCAGTATGGCGTCCGGCCCGCGGACGTAGCCTGGGGGGCATGCGCGTGCTCTTCGTCTGCCTCGGCAACATCTGCCGCTCGCCCACCGCCGAGGGCGTGATGCGCCACCTGCTCGAGGCCGAAGGGCTCGACGGCCGCGTCGAGCTCGACAGCGCCGGCACCGGCGGCTGGCACGTCGGCGCGGCACCCGACCCGCGGTCCACCGCCGCGGCGAAGGAGCGCGGGATCGTGCTCGAGGGCGCCGCCCGCCAGGTGACGCCGGACGACTTCGCCGCGTTCGACCTGATCGTCGCCATGGACGCCGAGAACGACCGGGCGCTGCGGCGGCTCGCGCCCGACGGCGCCGCGCGCGCCAAGGTCCACCGGCTGCGCGACTTCGACCCGCTGTCGGCCGCCGTGGGCGACCTCGACGTCCCCGACCCGTACTACGGCGGCGAGGACGGGTTCGGGCGCGTGCTCGACGTGGTCGAGGCCGGCTGCCGCGGATTGATCGACACGCTGCGCGCCGACGGCCGCCTGTGACGCTGGCCGAGGAGGTCGGCGAGGCGCTCGGGCAGCCGGTCGCGCGCCTCGACGCGATCGCCGGTGGCGACCTCAACGACGCCTTCGCCGCGCACCTCGACGACGGCACCCGCGTGTTCGTCAAGGCGCACCATGACCCGCCGCCCGGCACGTTCGCGGCCGAGGCCGCAGGCCTGCGGTGGCTCGCCGAGCCGGGCGCCCTGCACCTCCCGGAGGTCCTCGCCGCGGGCGAGCGCTGGCTCGCGCTCGCGTGGGTCGACGCCGGCCGCCCGGCCGCCGGGCACGACGAGGCGCTCGGCGCCGGTCTCGCGGCACTGCACGCCGCCGGCGCAGAGGCGCACGGCGCCGCGGCGCCCGGCACGCCGCCCGCGCCCGGCCATGCGGCGCCGCCCCTGCGCATCGGGCCGGTGGTCCTCCCCGGCGACCCGGCGCCGACGTGGGCGCGCTTCTACGCCGAGCGGCGCCTGGCACCGCTGGTCGCGATGGCGGCGGACCGCGGTGCACTGCCCGCCGGCGCGGCGGGGACGATCGAGCGCGTCTGCGATCGCATGGAGGCTCTGGCCGGCCCGCCCGAGCCGCCGGCGCGGCTGCACGGCGACCTGTGGTCGGGCAACGTCATGACCACCGCCGACGGCCGGCCGGCGCTCGTCGATCCCGCCGCGCACGGCGGCCACCGGGAGACCGACCTCGCGATGCTGCGGCTGTTCGGCGGGCCGTCGGAGCGCTGCTTCGCCGCCTACGCAGAGGCGGCCCCGCTCACCGACGGCCACGCCGAGCGCGTCGCGCTCTGGCAGCTGCAGCCGCTGCTCGTCCATGCCGTCCTGTTCGGCGGGAGCTACGGCGCCGCGGCGGCCCGCACCGCCGCGCGCTATGTGTGACCGGCGGGGTCGGCCACGATCGCGCAGGCAGGTTCTGGCGCATCTTCCCACGGAGGCCTCCGCGAGGTCATCGAGGTCGGTACGGCTCGGCCGGCCGTCGGCGCACCCAGTCGGCGACCCAGCGCCGCGCCAGCTTGAACAGTGCCGGCACGATCAGCGCGCCGACGATCGGCAGCCAGAACGGCACCGGGGAATCGTCCTCGACCCCGACGAGACGTAGCACGACGAGAACGAGCCCGACGGCAACGGCCAGCGCGTAGAGGGCCACGTGCACGACGAACAGCCCGAGGGCGACCGTCTCCACCATGCCCCACCCCTGCGGCGGCGTCGTGAGGCGGCGCCAGCGCCTACGCGGCATCGGAGCGCGCCCGCCCGACCCGGCGCGCGATGTCCACCGCGGTCGCCGGGCGCAGCTCGGCGAACGTGTGGCGGCGGCCCTGCCTGGTCCGGATCCGCACCGAGGCGACGTGCCGGCGCAGGCGCCGCTGGGTCACCTCGAGCTCGGCGATGTCACGGAACGCGATCGATTGCACGCGCTCGCCGATGGTGTCGTCGAGCAGCCAGATGAGGCGCCGGTCGGTGACGGCGAGGACCGTGGTCGGGCTCGCCCACGTCGACGCCGGCGTCACCAGCCGGACGTCCTCGCCGTCCTGCAGCTTGGCGATCAGCTCGCCGCCGAGCGCCTGGCGCATATCGGCCGACAGCCACGCGCCCTTGGGTCGTGGCCGCGGCGCCGCCGGCGCGGCGCGGGCGGCGCTGGCCTGCATCGAGGCGGCCATCGCCGTGCGCCAGCCGCCGTCGCGCAGCAGGTCGTAGGCGGCGTTGATCTCCGCCATCCGCTTCGCCGCCGCCTCTCCCCCGCCGCGGTCCGGATGCCAGCGCTTCGCCGCCCGCCGGTACGCCGCGGTGAGCACATCGGGCGGGGCGCCGGGGTCGACGCCGAGGACGGCGAACGGATCCATCTCCACGCCCATTGTGCCGTGTCCGCACGGGGCCCTAGCCTTGCCCGCCCGTGCCCGCCGCCCTCCGCGTCCCCGTCCGTGCCGCCCGCCGCCTCGCCGTGCTCGCGCAGGGCCTCGCCGGGCCGGTGCCGCGCGGGCGGCCGGACGTCGCGGCGGTGCGGGCGCTCACCGAGCGGATCGGGTGCCTGCAGCTCGATCCGGTCGCCCCGGTCGCGAGGTCGCAGCTGCTCGTCCTGCACGCCCGGCTCGGGAACGTCGACCCTGCGCTGCTCGACCGCCTCGCCTACGAGGAGCGGTCGCTGTTCGAGTACTGGGCGCACGAGGCGTCCTACGTCTGCACGGACGACCTCGCGCTGCATGCCTGGACGTGGAGCCAGTTCCCCCGCTTCCACCGCTCGTGGGGCCGGCGGGAGATGGGCTGGATCCAGGCCAACGCGGAGCTGCGCGACCGCGTGCTCGGCCGCATCCGCGCCGAGGGCCCGCTCGCCGCCGGCGACCTGGACGAGCGGACCGGCCCGGTGCCGCCGACCACGGGCTGGCCGAACCGCAGCGACGTGTCCCGGATGCTCGACGTCCTGTGGATGGCCGGCGAGCTGCTCGTTGCCCGGCGGGACGGTGGGCGCCGCATCTGGGACCTGCGCGAGCGCTGCCTGCCGGCCGGGGCCACGATCGAGGACCTCACCGACGAGCAGGCGGTCCGGCGCGCGGCACTGCGCGCGCTGCGGGCACTCGGCGTCGCGCGGCCCGCGCACATCCGGCTGCACTTCACTCGCTACCGCTATCCGGAGCTCGAGCCGGTCCTGCACAGCCTGGCCGCGGAGGGCGCCATCGAGCCGGTCGAGATCGCGGGGCTGGAGAACCGCTGGTGGGTCCACGCCGAGGACGCCGGCACGCTGCGCGCCCTCGCCGGTCGCGAGCACCCGTTCAAGCCGCGCACGGTGCTCCTCTCGCCCTTCGACAACCTGCTGTGCGACCGCGCGCGCACCGAGCTGCTGTTCGGCTTCTCCCACCGGCTGGAGATCTACACGCCCAAGGCCAAGCGCCGCTGGGGGTACTACGTGCTGCCGATCCTGCACGGTGACGCGCTGATCGGTCGCGCCGACCTGGCGATGGATCGCAAGGCCGGCGCGCTGCGCGCCCTCGCCGTACATGCGGAGCCCGGCGCCCGAGCCCAGCGAGCCGGGCAAGCCGTGCGCCGCGCACTCGCCCGGCTCGCCGCCTGGCAGGGCGCCGAGCGGGTGGAGTGCCCCGGGCCCGTGCCCGACGCCTGGCGCGAGGCGCTGCTCGATCAGGCGGGCTCGACGAGGTCCCAGCGGTTGCCGAAGGGATCCGCGAAGACGGCCACGGTCCCGTAGGGCTCGGCCCGCGGCGCCTCGGTGAAGCGGACGCCGGCGGCCTCGAAGCGGGCGTGGTCGCGCGCGAAGTCGTCGGTGTGCAGGAACAGGAAGACCCGGCCGCCGGCCTGGTCGCCGACGTGGCCCCGCTGCGCCGCGCCGGCGGCGCGGGCGAGCAGCAGCGCGGTGCCGGGCGCGCCCGCCGGCCGGACCCGCACCCACCGCTTCCCGTCCCCGAGCCGCGTGTCCTCAACCAGGTCGAAGCCGAGGACGCCGCAGAAGTACGCGATGCCCTCGTCGTAATCCGGGACGAGCACGGTGACGGCCGCGAGGTGCGCCACGGTTCTCGCTCAGGCCACGTCGTAGACGTCGGCCGCCGGCCGCGCCATCGTGCGCTCGGCCAGCTCGCGCTTGAGGAGGTCCAGGCGCGCCTCCTGAGTGGCAGTGCGCTGCTCGGTCCGCGCGAGGTCGATGAACTCGTCGCTCACGAAGCCCTCGCGCAGCGTCAGCGTCACGGTGCGCCCGCGATACGTGAGCCGGAAGACGAAGCGCTCGAGCGCCCGGCCGCGCTCGGGGCGGGCGAGCTCTCCGAGGATCCGGTACCGGTCGCCGGTCACCGCTCGCGTGACCATCTCGAACGCGTCGCGCGCGCCAGGCCCGCCGAACGCCGTCTCCACGACGATCTCCCGCCGCTCGCACGGAGCGTCGGGGTCGAGCAGCGGAAGCGCGCGCTCGAGCACCTTGAACGCCTGCGCGACACCGCCCGGCGAGCCGGGGCCGTGGTACTTCATGAGGTCCGCGAACGAGTACACGATGCGCCGCCCGCGCTCGGCGACCTCGATCGCCCCGGTCACGCCGCGAACCAGAGCGCCCCGTCGCCGACCGCCACGCGCCGGGCGGCGCCCTCGGCCGCGAGGTCGATCAGCGCGAGCTCGGCCGCGCCGGCGTCCGGAGCGTCGTTGCCGCGCGTGAGGATGGCGGTGACCTCGGCGGTGGTGAGGCCGTCGGGCTCGGCCTGCAGCGCGGGCAGCGGCGAGTCCGGCGGCGGCCTGCGCTCGAGCTGCGGGTCGAGGTTCGCGATGCAGACGTCGTAGGCCTCGACCGTCTGGAACCCGCCGGCCTCGAGCCGGCCGCCAGCCTCGTGGCCGAAGGCGAGCGACGGCGCCGTGTAGCGGACCGGGCCGTCGGTCTGCGCGGTCTTGCCCTGGAGCTCCGTGGGGGTGCCGGCCGCGGTGCGCGACTCGCCGCGGTCGGCCTCGTACGCGGCGGTGACCGCCGGCGAGTCGAGCCCGGCGACGATCGCGCCGGCGTCGACGTCGACGTCCGCGAGGGCCTGCGCCACGTCGGCGTCCTCGTCGAGGACGAGCGTCGTCGTGAAGTGCCCGAACTGCAGTGCCCGGAACACCGCCCACTCGCGCTCGGGCTCCTGCAGCCGGGCGGCGTGGATCGCGCGGCACATGCGCGCGGTCGCCGGCACCCGCCGGCGCGGAGCGGCGCCGAACGGCATGCCGAAGCGGCGGTACTTCAGGTAGCCGCGGGCCTGGCTGCCGGGCGTGTAGCCGCGATCGACGTACTGCTGCGCGCGCTCCGTGAGCCCGATGGTGACCAGCCGCCAGTCGAGCTGGTCGCCGTAGCGCCAGCGCAGCGCCGCGTGCGCCGGAGCGGCCGAGTACGCCCAGGGGCAGCCGGGGTCGGTGAAGTGGGTGACGGAGATGCGGGCCATTCCCTAGAACAGCGTCGCCGGCGTCTGCGGCGGCTCGTCCGGCGCGACCAGCAGGTGTGGCCCCTCGCCGTCGGGATCGGGCTTGTTGACCAGCGGGTTCGCCGGCGCCGCGCGCATCCGCTCGGCCGCGATCGGCCGGCACAGCTCGAGCGCCTCGGCCGCCTTGAGGTCGTCCGAGAGCCACGCCGCCTCGGCGTCGGGGTCCGGCAGGATCACCGGCATGCGGTCGTGCAGGCGCGCCACCACGGAGTTCGGCGTCGTCGTCAGGATCGTGGCGGTCGCCACCTTCTCGCCGTCGATCCGCGCCACGGTCCACAGCCCGGCGAACGCGAACGGCGTGCCGCCGTCGACGGTGAAGTGGAACGGGACGCGCGGCTGGCGCTTGTCCTCCGGCCGCAGCCACTCATAGAAGCCGTCGGCGAGCACGAGGCAGCGCCCGCGGGACCCGTCGATCAGCTCGGCGAACGGCGGCTTGGAGCCCGCGGTCTCGGAGCGGCAGTTGATCATCCGCGCGCCGGCCTTGAGGTCCTTGGCCCAGAACGGGACCAGCCCCCAGCGCAGCAGGCGTCCCTTGCGGCCTTCGGTCACCGCCAGGACCGACTCGGTCGGCGCGACGTTGAAGCGCTCGAGCCCGCCGTCGGGCAGGCTGGCACCGAAGCGCTGCTCCAGGGCCGAGCGCTGCCCGGCCGTCAACGTGTAGCGGCCGCACATCAGTTCAGGCTCGGGTCGAGCGGCATGCGGGAGATGAGCGTGTAGTGGCCGCCCTTGCGCGCGAGGACGGCGCTCCACAGATGCTCCGGGTCGTCGGCGAACAGCTCGGTCGGGACCGGCGGCTCCAGGATCCATGCCTCCTCGTCGATCTCCGCCTCGAGCTGGCCGGGCCCCCAGCCGGCATACCCGGCGTAGACCCGCACCTGGCGGGTGGCGGCGAGGAGCGCCGTCGTCTCGATCTCCGCGGACACCAGGCCGACGTCGGCCACGACGATCGCCGCCGCCGCCTCGCGGTCGCGGAAGTCCGCGAGCACGAGCAGCGCCTCGGTCTGGACCGGCCCGCCCACGAACACGATCGCGTCCTCCCCCGCCAGCTCGGCCAGCTCGGGCACGGCGTCGCCCACCACCGCCTCGGACGGGCGGTTCAGGACGACGCCCATCGCCCCCTCGTCCGCGTGCTCGGTGATGAGGATCACCGTGCGATGGAAGTTCGGGTCGATCAGCGTCGGCGACGCGATCAGGAGCTGGCCGCGGGTGGACTCCATGGGTGATGTCTACCCGCTCGGAGCGCCGCCGGTGGGTGACGGTGACGGCCAATACGCCGGGATTGCGATGCCCTCACGGTCGAACGCGAGCTTGATCCGCTGGCGAAGCTCGCGGGCGACCGTCCACTGGTCCGAGGGCCTGGTCTTGAGCACGAGCCGCAGCACCACGCCGTTGGGCCCGAGCCGCTCGACGCCCCACAGCTCGGGCTCCTCGAGCACCTCGTCATGCTCCTTCCACACCGCGTCGGCCTCGCGCTTGATCACTGCGCTTGCCTGCTCGATGTCGGCGTCGTAGGCGATCTCGATGTCGAGCAGCGCCCGCGACCACAGCTGGCTCTTGTTGCCGACCCGGCGGATCTCGCCGTTGGGGACGTGCCAGACGGTGCCGTCGACAGACCGAAGACGCGTCGTGCGCAGCGAGACCGCCTCCACGGTTCCCGACACCTCGGGATCGAGATCCACGATGTCCCCGACCCCGAACTGGTCCTCGACGAGGATGAACAGGCCGGACAGGAAGTCCTTGACCAAGGACTGGGACCCGAAGCCGAGCGCGACGCCGATGATCCCGGCGCCGGCCAGCAGCGGCCCGAGCTGGATGCCGACCTCCCCGAGGATCAGCAGCAGGGCGACGCCGTAGATGACCGCGGTGACGATCGAGCGCAGGACGGTCGCCAGCGCCTCGATCCGCTGGGTGGCGCGCAGCGAGATCTCGCCCGTCTCGAGCAGCGCCGAGGGCGCCCGCCGGCGGACGGCGCCGAGGCGCTCCTTCACGCCACCTGAGGACAGGCCGCGCAGCGTGCGCTTGACCGCGCGCCGGGCGAGCCGGTTGACGATCATCGCCACGATCAGGATCGCCAGGATCTTCAGCGGCTTGCCGACCAGGAACTCGGCGGCCAGCGCCGCCGGCTTCGAGTTCGTGGCCTCGAACGCCTCACGGCACGCCCAGCCGCGATCCTTCTTGTCGCAGACGCTGTTCACGGTCTCCGTGGCGGCGGCGAGGAGCGTGGGGAGAGCGGTGGCGGAGAACATCCGGATCGAGGGTATTGGGGTCAACCCTGCCGCTCGCCGGGCGGCGGGATCGGGGCATCGGGGGCGAGCGCGGTGCCGTTCCAGCGGAAGCGGACGTTCGCCTTCCCGCCGCTCGCGAGGCCGTACTCGAGCGTCACGGTGTTCTTCGTCTGGCGCGCGATCCGCAGCTTCGCGCTCGAATCGGTGGCGTCGGTCCCGATGTAGGTGTCGCCGACGAAGAAGAACGCCCGCCGCCCGACCGGGCTCTCGCCCAGCAGCACCCGCAGCGCCTGCGTCGGGTGATAGGCGCGCAGGTTGACCGGATCGAACCCCTGGCCGCGCACCTGCTCGGCGGCCTGCCGGCGCTGAGCCCTCTCCTCTGCGGTCAGCGGGACCGGCGTCGGTTTCGGCTTGGGCGTCGGGGTCGGCTTCGGGGTGCGCGTCGGCGTGGCCG
Source organism: uncultured Solirubrobacterales bacterium (assembly GCA_963828075.1). Lineage (GTDB taxonomy): Bacteria > Actinomycetota > Thermoleophilia > Solirubrobacterales > Solirubrobacteraceae > JACCYI01. The sequence goes on from CAWHDH010000017.1 coordinate 579,481, forward strand.
TGGCCGCCGCGCTCGGTTCGTCGCCGTCGTCGTCGGAGCCGTCGGAGACGTCCGTGATCATCGAGATCGAGATCGCCGCGACCGCGAACAGCGCGGCGAGCGCGGCGACCCCGAACATGCGCTGGATGGTGAGCCAGGGCGGCACGTTCGCGATGCTAGTACGCGCGGTCGTAAGTTCGGCCCGACTCTGGCGAGTGGCTGGGCGTGGCTGGGGGTCGCCGCTGCCCGCCTGCATAGTTGACCTACGTGGGCGGGCAGCGGCGGCCACCGGGCGCGTCCAGACGCCGCCAGAGACGTGCAGAACTTACGGACGCGTGTACTCGACCGAACGCCGCTGGGTGCGGACGAACCAGGCTGCCGCGGCCAGGAACACCACGCCCATGACCCAGAAGTTCAGCCGCAGCCCGAGCAGTTCCTTCGCGGGATCCACGCGCAGGGTCTCGATGAACACGCGGAAGATCGCGTAGCCGGCGACGTAGAGCGCGAACAGGCCCGGCGCCCGGAGGCGCCCGGTGCGCCCCAGCCAGACGAGCACCGCCGCGAGGCCGAGGTCCCAGACGATCTCGTAGAGGAACGTCGGGTGGAAGGTCGGATCGTCCGCGAAGCGGTCGGGGCGGTGGTCGCGGTCGATCTCCACCGCCCACGGCAGGCTGGTCGGCCCGCCGAACAGCTCCTGGTTGAACCAGTTGCCGACCCGCCCGATCGCCTGGGCGACGAGCAGGCCCGGAGCGGCGGCGTCGAGGAAGGGCGGGACGTCGATGCCGAGCCGCCGTAGCCGCCAGATCCCCACGAGCACGCCACCGGCGATCCCGCCGGGGAGCCCGAGCCCGCCCTTCCAGACCGCGAAGACACCCCACCACTCGTCCGGGACCTCGTTCCAGCTGGTGACGACGAAGTAGAGGCGCCCGCCGATGAGGCCGGCCGGGAAGCCCCAGAGCGCGATGTCCTCGGGCAGCCGCCGCTCTCCCCCCTGCGCCTCCCACCGGCGCCCGGTGATGATCACCGCCGCGATCACGGCGAGGACGTAGCAGAGCCCGTAGTAGTGGATCTCGAACGGGCCGAGCGAGAGCGAGTCGGTCGCGGGGCTGGGGATGGAGGCGAGCACGGCGGCGGAGCCTATGCGCCGAGGGCGTCGATCGGCGATCGCGTGTGTGTCTGCCGCCGGCCTCGGTGCGGCGCGCGGGCGAGCGAGAGCGCGAACAGTGCGATCGCGCACAGCGCCACCGAGGCGCCGGCTGCGACGTCGAGGTAGAAGGAGAGATACAGCCCGGCGATCCCGGAGAGCGCAGTCAGCGCCGCCGCGAGGGCGAGCGTCGCAAGCAGACGACCGGCGAGGTTGAGCGCCGCCGCCGCCGGGGCGATGATGAGCGCGACGACCAGCAGGTTGCCGAGCGCCTGGACCGCCGCGACCGTGGTCGCGCCCAGCAGCACGAGCAGCAGCAGGGTCGTCGCGCCCGGCCGAGCGCCGAGCGCCCGCGCCGAGGACGGATCGAAGATCGCCAGCGCCAGGGGGCGGTGGGCGGCGGCGAGCGCGAGCGCCACGCCGGCGGCGAGCGCCCCGGTGGTGGCGAGATCGACGGCACGGACGCCGAGCAGGTCGCCGAACAGCAGCTCGCCGAGCCGCGGGGGTGCGTCCGGCGACAGCGCGAGGGTCGCGCCGAGGCCGAACAGGGCGGTGATCGCCACCGCCACCGCCACGTCGGCGCCGACGCGCTCGTCGCGGCCGGCGAGCGCGATGGCCGCCGCCGCCACCAGCACCCCGCCGGCGGCCCCGAGGACGAGCGGCGCGCCCGCCACCGCCGCGACGACCAGTCCGGGGAGCATGCCGTGGCTCATCGACTCGGCCGCGTAGGCCTGACGGTAGAGCAGGACCCAGACGCCGAGCGGCCCGCAGGCCACCGCGACGATCAGCAGCTCGAGCATCGCGCGCAGGCCGATGCCGGCGCGGAACGGGTCGATCAGCGCGTCGATGATCAATGTGCGTGGTGGTCGACGGAGATGGCGGCGGCGCCGTCGTCGAGGACGATCAGCTCGGCGCCGTAGGTGGCGCGGACGACGTCGGTGGACAGCGTCTCGGCCGGCGGGCCGTAGGCGATCTGCCGGCGGGCGATGCAGAGCACCTGGTCATAGCTGCGGGCCTGCTGGACATCGTGGGTGGCCACGAGCAGCGCGTGGCCCTCCGCGCGCAGCTCGCCGAGCAGCGCCTCGATGGCCGCCGCGCTCACCACGTCGACCCCGCTGAGTGGCTCGTCGAGGAGCAGCACCGGCGCGTCCTGAACGAGCGCCCGCGCGATCAGGACCCGCTGGCGCTGCCCGCCGGAGAGCGTCCCGAACGGCTCGCGCCGGCGGTCGCCGAGCCCCACGCGTTCGAGCGCAGCGAGGCCCGCCGCGCGGTCGCTGGGAGACACGCGCCGCCACCACGGCGTGCGCGCGTAGGCGCCCATCAGCACGACGTCGAGCGCACTGACCGGGAAGTCGAGCCGCGAGCGCTCGGTCTGGGGCACGTAGGCGGGCCGGCCGGCGACCTCGACGGCGCCCGTGCGGATCGGCAGCTCGCTCAGCAGGGCACGGAAGAGCGTGGTCTTGCCGCCGCCGTTGGCGCCGAGGACCGCCACCAGCGACCCCGGCACGACGGCGAAGCTCACGTCCTTCAGCGCGCCGTCGCCCGGCGCGTAGCCGCCGTTCAGCCCCTCGACGCGGACGAGCGGCGCGGTCATGCCGCGACCGCCCGCAGCGCCCGCGCGCCGGCCACGACCGCGAACACCGTGCCGCCGACCATGGCGATCGCAGGCCCGGGGCCGACGTCGAGCCGCTGCGCGAGCCAGAGGCCCGCGATTCCCTCACCCGCCGCGATCCCGACGCTCGCGAGCTGCAGCGACGTCAGGCGGCGGGTGACGAGGCGGGCTGTGGCGGCCGGGACGACGAACACCACTGAGACCAGCAGCGCGCCGACGGCGTCGAGCGAGGCGACGACCGCCACCGCGACCAGCGCGAGCAGCAGCCAGTCACCGAGCGCCGCTCGCACCCCGAGCGCCTGCGCCGCGGCGGGATCGAAGCCGCTCGCCAGCCACGGCCGGCGCAGCGCGGCGCTGGCGGCCACGACCAGCGCGACGAGCCCGGCGGTGATCCAGAGATCGCTCGGCCGCAGCCCGATCAAGGTGCCGAAGAGGAGGCGATCGACTCCGGCGCCCGATCCGTAGACGTCGGAGGCGAGCACCGTGCCGACGGCCAGCGCCGCGACGAGCCCGACGCCGGTGGCGACGTCGTGGTCGACGCCCCGCGCCCGCGTCAGCCGTTCGATCCCACCGGCCAGCCCGAGGCCGCAGGCGAGCGCCGCGAGCTGCGGGGGCACGCCCCACGGGCCCGCCACCACCAGGCCCGGAAAGGACGCGGTGCCGACGGCGTGGGTGAAGAACGCGAGACGGCGCAGCACGATCCAGCTCCCGAGCAGGCCGCCGAGGACCGACAGCAGCAGGACCTCGATCAGCGCCCGCTGCATGAACGGCGCGCTGAACGGCTGTACGAAGATCTCGTACATACCTACGAGCAGGAGCCGCGGCCGCCCGTGAAGCCGTCGACGAGCGCGCGGGTGTTGGCCCGGATCGACCCCGCGTAGGTCGCGCCCTCCGAGCCCTCCGGCCCGAGGGTGTCGGCGTAGAGCGCCCGCCCTACGCGCGCCCCGGACTCGCGGGCGATCGCCGCCTCGACCTTCGGGGCCACCGAGCTCTCGGCGAAGATCGCGCGCACCCGCTCGCGGCGGATCGTCTCCACCAGCGCGTGGGTCTCCCCCGCCGACGCCTGGCCGCGCGTCGAGCGCGACGGGATGACGGCGCCGATGACGCGGATGCCGTAGCGGCGCGCGTAGTAGCCCAGCGCGTCGTGGGTCGTGACCAGCTTGCGGGCGGAGGCCGGCACCTCCGCGATGCAGGCCGCGACCGCGCGATCCAGGTCTCGCAGGGTGCGGGTGTAGGCGGCGGCGTTGGCGCGGTAGGCCGCCGCGCCGTCGGGGTCGGCCTTCGTCAGCGCGTCGCGGATCCGGCCCACGGCGATCACCGCGTTTCGCGGGTCCTGCCACCAGTGCGGATCGCCGGGCAGGGGTCGCATGGCCGGCAGCAGCTCGACGACCGCGGGGTCGCCGCCGGCGCTCTCGATCGCCTCGCCGAGCCACTCGTCGAGATCGCCGCCGGACTTCAGGACGACCGCCGCACCGGACATCGCCTCGAGGTCGGAGGGCCGGACCTCGTAGCCGTGGGGGTCGGCGTTCGCGGTCAGCAGGCCGCGGACGCGGGCGCGATCGCCGGCGACGTTGCGGGCCAGATCGGCGAGCTGCGTGGTGGTCGCGACGACCTGGACGCGCCCTCCCGCGCCGGCGTCGGTGGTGCCGCAGGCAGCCGTCGCGAGCGCGATCGCGAGCAGGCCCAGATGGCGGGTCAGGCGAACCACCCGGCTTACGATACTGAAATCCGTTCTCGTTTAGGCGCCGCCCGGCGATACCATGAAGCGATGGAGACGGTCAGCCACTCGGAGGCCTGGGTCGAGCACGCCAAGCGCGAGCTCGCGCGCGCCGGGCACCGCTCGGGCGGCGCGCGCGCCGAGGTCCTCGGCCTGCTGGCCGACCAGCGCTGCGTGCTCAGCGCCCAGGCGATCCACGACCAGTTGCGCCAGACCGACCGCGGCGTCGGACTCGCGTCGGTCTACCGGGCGCTCGACCTGCTGGCGGGCCTGAAGCTCGTGCACCGCGTCGACGTCGACGGCACCGCGTGCTTCGAGCCGGCCGACCCCAGCGGCGTCCACCATCACCATGCGATCTGCAACCGCTGCGGCAAGATGAGCGCGTTCGAGGACCCCAAGCTCGAGCGGGTGATCGACGAGGTCGGCCGGCGGCTGGGCTACGACGTCGACGCCCACGACATCGTCTTGCACGGCGCCTGCCCGGACTGCATTCCGACCGGCGGCAGCGTCTGAAGGGCCTAGGAAGGCACGCGCGGTTCGGCAGCGAACCGGTCCTTCGATGGACCTGGCGTGTTCCGTGGAGATCAATGGCCCCTGACCGCATCACCCGACGGCGGGCGCTCGGCGCCGGCGCGGCCACGATCGCGGCCGGCGCGCTGGCCCCCTCCTCCGCGCTGGCGCGGCGGCCCGCGCTCTTCGAGCTCGACCTCTCAGACCTCGACGGCGGTGGGGCCGTCGCCGCTGGGGCCGGCTGGCGCACGACGCCGGTGCTGCGCGCCCCGCGGACGTTCGATCTCATCGGCCTGCGGTGGACGCGCGGGACGGGGGTCGAGGCGCAGGTGCGCGCGCGCCGCGGGCGCGGCCCGTGGAGCCCGTGGCTGGCGCTGCACGCCGCCGGCGACCACGCGCCCGACGGCGACCGGCGCCGCCCGTCCGGGACCGAGCCCGCGTGGACGGACTCGGCCGACGTCTTCCAGCTGCGCCTGCGCGGCCGCCCGCGCGGGCTGCGGGCGCGCTTCGTGCGCGCCAAGCCGACCGCCGCGCTCGCCGCCGGCATCACCGGCCGCCTGCGCCGCCGCGCCACCGCCTCCCGCCGCAGCCAGACGCAGCCGCCGCCGGCCGGGTCGACGCCGCCGCCGCGGATCATCACGCGAACGGAATGGGGCGCCGACTCGGTCCCGCCGAAGAATCCCCCGTCCTACGGCGAGGTCCACCTCGCGTTCGTCCATCACACCGTCACAGCCAACGACTACAACCCCGAGGACTCGCCGGCGATCGTGCTCGGCATCGCCCGCTACCACCGCGACTCCAACGGGTGGAACGACATTGGCTACAACTTCCTCGTCGACAAGTACGGCCAGGTGTTCGAGGGTCGCGCGGGCGGCATGGAGCTGGCGGTGGTCGGCGCCCAGGCCCAGGGCTACAACTCCGTGTCGACCGGGATCGCCGTCCTCGGCGACTACCGCGCCATCCCCGATCCCCAGCCCGGGATCGACGCCCTGGCACAGCTGATCGCGTGGAAGCTCGCAATGCACGGCGCCCCCGCCCAGGGCCAGGTCACGGTCACATCGCAGGGCGGCCCGAGCAACCGCTACCCCGCCGGCACGCCGGTGGTCTTCGAGCGCATCGCGGGGCACCGCGACGGCGACGAGACCACCTGCCCGGGCGACGGCCTCTACCTGCAATTGCAAGGCCTGCGCGAGCAGGTGATGCGGCGCACGGGCAGCGCGTCGGCGCTCACCGTGCGCGTCGCCACACGCCGCGTCCGCTTCCCGACGACGGTGGCGACGAGCGGCGAGCTGCGCTTTGCTGACGGCTCGCCGGCGTCGGGCGCACCGGTCGAGTTGCAGTACCAGCCCCCGGGCGGCGCCTGGCAGCCGATCGGCTCGACCGCCTGCGGCCCCGACGGCCGCTGGACCGCCGAGGTCTCGGTGCCCACGTCCGGGCTCGTGCGCGCCGCCTTCAACGGCGACGCCGGCCGCCCGCCGCTCCAGGCGGCGCCCGTGTCGGTGACGGTCCTGCCGCGGTTGACGCTCGCCCTCAGTGCCCGCCGCCTCCGGAACGGCCGAGCGGTCCGGGTGACCGGGACGCTGTCGCCGCCGCCGCCCGACGGGCGCGTCGAGTGCCGGCTCGAGCGCCAGGCCGGCTCACGCTGGGTGACCGCCCAGCGCAAGCGCATCAACGTCCGCAACGGCGGCTTCGACACCAAGGTCCGCCCGCGCCGGGCCGGCCTCTACCGCGTCACGATCACCACGCCGGGAGCGACCAAGCGCCTGCGCGTCCGCATCACGCGCAGCTAACGCGGCTTGCGGATCCAGTCCCCGAAACGCTCGCCCGCCTCGGCCAGCGACCCGCCCGCCTTCTCGACGCTCTCCCCCACCTCGCGGAACGTCTTGCGGAACCGCTCGGAATAGAAGTCGACCATGTCCGAGGCCTCCTCGCGCGGGCTGGCCGCCTCCTGCTCGCGGGTCCGGAAGTCGCCGCCCATGATCCGGTCGAAGTCCCCGGACTGGACCCACACCATGACCTCGCGGGCGCGCTTGACCGGGTAGGAGTGCGTGAGCCGCAACTCGGTCGGGATCCGCGACAGCTTGTCCCAGCCGGAGTCCCAGTCCTCATAGTCGCGCGCCTGGCGCATGAACGCGTCGAGGTCGAGCTTCTTGGACGGCATGCCGGCCGCCAGGACCATCATCGTGCGGCAGGTCACGCGCGGGTCGCGGTTGACCAGCGTCGCCGCGCGGTCGCAGGACAGCTCGGCGGCGCGGAACCACTCGAGCAGCGCGTACTTGACCGCCAGCAGCGGCAGCCCGGCGAGCACCGGCATCCGGGCCACGCCGGTCAGCGACAGCAGGATCATCAGCGCCGTGCGGTACAGGACGTGGTCGGAGAGGATGTGGCCGGCCTCGTGGCCGAGCACGGTGCGCACCTCGTGGACGTCGAGGAGCTCGATCGTGCGCGAGTTGACGACGACCATCGGCTTGCCCGAGCCGATCGCCATGGCGTTGGCGATCGGGAACTGGGTGAGGTAGAGGTCGGAGATCTCGGGAAGGTCGAGCCGGGTGGCCGCCGCCGTGTGGTCCGCCCACGTCTTCGGCAGCTGGTCAGGGCCGAGCCGCAGCGAGGCGGCGAGGAACTGCTGGCGCAGCGCGCGCTCGTAGCCGAGCTCGATCAGCTTGCGCACCACGGTGTCGAGCATCGGCACCGACGCCAGGGCGGCCGTCGCGGCGCGATCGGCGGGGTGCTCGTAGGCCTTCGGGGAGATGCTCCGCAGTCGCTGGTCGTCGGGCAGGGGTTCGCTCATGGACCGAGGCTACTGCGCTTTGGCGGCCAGCTCCGCGATCACCCTTGAGAGCTGCAGTCCCTGCCACGCGAGCGGGGAGGCGCCAGGCTCCTCGGTGCGCAGCTCGGCGCCCGGGATGGCGTGCGCGAAGCGCTCCCCGATCGCGAACGGGTGGCCGGGGTCCGCCTCGTCGCGGCTCGCGACGACGATCGCCGGGACCTCGACGTCGGCGAGGTCGCTCCACGCCTCGAACGGGCGCGAGCGGGGCACCGCGCGCAGGGCATCGGCGACGGCGTCGGGGTGCTCGTGCGCGCCGAGCCGCTGGTGCAGGACGCGTTCGATGGTGGCGCGCCACTTCTCGGGTGCGTCCTCGACGCCGTACGCCGCGACGAAGCCCTCGACGCCGCCTGAGCGCAGACCCTCCGACAGCGCGTCCCAGCGCTGGAGGTCCCGATGGCCCTCGTCCTCGGGGTCGAACGCCGGAGTGATGACGACCACGCCCGAGACCCGGTCGGGATGCGCGAGGGCGAAGGCCAGCAGCGTGTGGGCGCCCATCGAGGCGCCGGCCAGCACCGCCCGCTCGATGCCGCGGTCGTCGAGCACCGCTCCGAGGTCGCCGGCCAGGTCCTCGTATCCGTACGCGTCCGGATCGGGCGCGGGTCCCGAGGCGCCGTGGCCGCGCGCGTCGTAGGCGACCACGCGGTGCCCCGAGCGCTCGAGCGCCCGTGAGCCCATCACCACGTAGCGGCGCGTCGCGGTCAGCCCGTGCAGCAGGACGACGGGGATGCCCTCCCCCGCCTCCTCGCCGTCGAGCCGCGCGCCGGCGGAGTCGATCGAGAAGTCGCCCATCGAGTGGGAGTCCTACCCGAAGCGGCCGGGAACCGTCGTCGCCGTATCCTTCCGCGGGCCATGACCGTGATCGACGTCTCCGAGGCCGACTTCCAGCACGAGGTCGTCGAGCGCTCCCACCGTGTTCCCGTCGTCGTCGACTTCTGGGCCGCGTGGTGCGGCCCCTGTCGCGCGCTGACGCCCGTCCTCGAGAAGGCCGTCGGGGCCCGGGAGGGCAAGGTCGTGCTCGCGAAGCTCGACACGGACGCGAACCCCAACATCTCGCGCGAGTTCGGCATCCAGGGGATCCCGGCGGTCAAGGCGTTCCGGGACGGCAAGGTCGTCGACGAGTTCGTCGGCGCGCAGCCGCCGGCGATGGTCGAGCGCTTCCTCGACGGCGTCGTGCCGTCCGAGGCCGAGGCGCTGGTGGCCGCCGGTGGCGAGGCGGAGCTGCGCCGCGCGCTCGAGCTCGAGCCGGCGCGCAACGACGCCGCCGTCGCGCTCGCCGAGATCCTGCACGCCCGCGGCGAGACCGAGGAGGCGCTCGCGCTGCTCGACGGCCGTCCGGGATTCGCCGCCGAAGGGCTGGCGGCGCGGATCCGGCTGGAGTCCGACCCGGCGCTCGCCCCGGCGTTCGGCGCGCTCGGCTCCGGGCGGACCGAGGAGGGCCTCGACCGGCTCATCCACGCGATCGCCGAAGCCGGTGATGCCACGCGCCGCGACGATCTGCGCCGCGCCGTCGTCGGGGTGTTGGATGCCCTCGGCGTCGATCACCCCGTGTCCCGCGAGTCGCGGCGCAAGCTCGCCGCCGCGCTCTACTGAGGGTGGCCGGGATGCCCGAGCTTCGCGTCCGCCGGGACGACCTCGCCACGTTCGAGCTGGCCGAGGGCGAAGGTCCCCGCACCGACCTCGCCGACGGCGAGGCGCAGCTGCGCGTCGAGCGCTTCGCGCTCAGTTCCAACAACATCACGTACGCGGTCCTCGGCGACGCCTTCGGCTACTGGGGGATCTTCCCGGCGGACGAGGGCTGGGGCCGCATCCCGGCCTGGGGGTATTCGCGCGTTGTGGCGTCCCGCTCGCCGGATCTGGCGGAGGGCGATCGGGTGTTCGGCCTCGTCCCGATGGGCACCCACTTCACGGTGCGGCCGGCGACCGGGCGCAGTGGGTTCGCCGACGCCTCGCCGCACCGCGAGCGGTTCGCGCCGGTCTACAACCACTACCTGCCGGTGGCGGGCGAGGGCGACGACGCGGCGCTCGTGATGCGGCCGCTGTTCGGCACCTCGCTGCTGCTCGACCTCACGCTCGCCGACGACGGCCTCGCGGGCGCGGAGACGGTCGTACTCACCAGCGCGTCGAGCAAGACCGCCTACGGCCTCGCGCACCTGCTGGCCTCGCGGCCGGTGCAGACGGTCGGGCTCACGTCGCCGGAGCGTGTCGAGTGGGTCGACGGACTCGGGCTCTACGACACCGTCCTGGGCTACGACGAGATTCGCTCGGTGTTCCCGGCCGGCGGCGCGGTCATCGTCGACTTCGCCGGTGACGCCGCCGTCCTGCACGCGCTCCACCGGCACCTCGACGCCGCGCTGACGCGCTCGATCCGCGTCGGCGTCACGCACTGGGAGGCCGCGCCCGGTGAAGCGCCGCTCCCGGGCCCGGCGCCCGAGCTGTTCTTCGCGCCCGACGAGATGGTCCGCCGCGGGCGCGACCTCGGCACCGCCTACGCCGCGGCGTGGGAGGGGTTCGCGCCGGTCGCGGCGCGTGCCATGCGGATCTCGCGAGTGGTTGACGGTGACGGGCTCGTGCGCGTGTACGGCGATCTGCTCGCGGGGCGGGCGGATCCTGCGGTCGGGTTCGTGGCGTCGCTGTAGGTCAACTGCATCATCGAGGAAGGCTCGGGGGCGTGGACGGCGGGTCGGGGTCCTCGGCGGCGGGGGCCTTGGCCGGGCTGGGGTCAACGGCATCGGTGAGAACGAGGGCCGGAGGGCGGCGAGGGTGCACAACCCGACGATCGTGGCTGGGCCCGGAACGATCCTCGGGTTGACCACGCGGGAGGTGGTCAACCACACGCGCCAGCGTCCCACCGCCCGCGTCCGACCCAGCCGCCCTTCTCACCCGCGCAGTTGGCCGTTCGCCCAGCGCCCTCCGCCCGCGCCCTCCCAGCCACCTTCCTCACCCGCCGCGGTTGCCGTTCGACCGCCCCGACTACAGCGGCAAGGCCAGCTGCCCCGCCTCGTCCTCCTCAGACGAGACCACGCCCGCCTCCCCCTCCTCGTGCTCGAACGCGGCCACGCGGACGCCGAGCAGCCGCACGGGGCGCGGCGGTGCGTACTCGCGCAGCAGGACGCGCGCAACCTCCGCCACGACCGCCTCGTCATGCGTCGCCCCCGCCAGCGTCCGGGCGCGGGTGACGGTGGTGAAGTCGTCGAGGCGGACCTTGATGGCGATCGTCCGCCCTCGCCTGCCGTGCTTCGCGAGGCCGGCGCAGAGCTCGCCGGCCAGGCGGACGAGGACAGCCTCCTGCTCGGCGCGGTCGGCGATGTCGGTGTCGAAGGTCGTCTCGCGCGACTCGGACACGGCGACGCGGTCCGGCGACACCGGCGAGCCGTCCTCGAAGCGCGCCCGACCTCGCAAGTAGGGCCCGGTGCGGGGGCCGAAGCGCTCGGCCAGCAGCTCACCGGGAGCCTCGGCCAGCGCAGCGATCGTGGTGATGCCCATCGCCTCGAGGCGCTCGGCGGTCTTGGCGCCGATCCCGGGCAGCAGCCGCGGCGGGTGCGCGGCGAAGCGCTCGCACGCGGCCTCGCGCGAGAGGACGACGAAGCCGGCCGGCTTCTCCGCGTCCGACGCGACCTTCGCAACGAGCTTGTTCGGGCCGATCCCGATCGAGCACGTGATCCCGGTCGCGGCCCGGATCTCGGAGATGAGCCGGCGCATCGCCGCGCGCGGGGCCATGAGCCCGCTGAGGTCGAGGTAGGCCTCGTCCAAACCGACGACCTCGACGACGTCGACCTGCGCGCGGACGCGGTCCATGATCTCGCGCGAGACGCGCCGGTAGGCTTCGAAGTCGGGCGGGACGAAGATCGCGTCCGGGCACAGCCGACGAGCCCGCGACGCGGGGATCGCCGAGCCGATCCCGAACCTGCGCGCCTCGTAGGACGCGGTCGTGACAACGGCGCGCGGGCCGGAGCCGGCGATGACCACGGGCTTGCCGCGCAGCTCGGGGCGGCGCAGCAGCTCGACCGAGAAGTAGAACGCGTCGCAGTCGAGATGCGCGATCGTACGTTCGCTCACCCGACGGAGGGTAGGGGCCGGGGCGGCGCTTAGCGGGTGACGAGCACCGGCCCGTGGCCGCGGAAGCCCAGCCGGCCGGCGGTCGCGGCGGTCAGGTCGTACTCGCGACCGCCCACGTACGGGCCCCGGTCGATGACGCGGACGCGCACGCTGCGCGAGCCCTTCTTGAACGTCACCTCGGTACCGCACGGGAGGGTCTTGTGGGCCACGCCCAAGGTCCCGGGCGACAGCGTGCCGCCGCAGCCGAGCTTGTTGCCGTAGAGCCCCGGGCCGTACCACGACGCGTGCGCGCGCCGGAAGACCTCAAGGCGGCCGACGCCGCGGACGGCGCCGGCCAGACCGGCCGCGCCGCCGACCCGCACCCGCGCCGGGGCGCTCATGGTCGAGCCGCGGCGATCGGCGATGCGGTAGCGCCCGCCGGCGCCCGTGCGCGCGGTGCCGAGCGTCGTCCAGCGGCCGCGGCGGTTGACCTGCAGCTGGACCGGGAGCCCGGCTCGCGCCGGGGCCACGGCACCGGCGACGGTCGCTCGGCCGCCCGACGTGACAGCCAGGCGCCGCTGGGAGACGTCGAGGCGCGCCGACACGCGCACCGGCCGCTCGGACGACGAAGCCGCCGTGGCGACTGGCGCGCCGTCACCGGCAACCCGGACGCGCAAGGCGCCGGACCGCGGGACGGGGGCGCTCACGCGGAAGCGACCGTCGGAGCCGACGGTCGCCTGGCCGAGAGCGCTCCAGGCGCTCTGGCCGGCGGGGCGCAGCTCGAGCGTCGCCGTGCGGCCGGCGAGCGTGCGGTCGACGTCACCGGTGGCCGTCGCGCGCTGACCGAAGGAGAGCTGCGCGTCGCGAAGCTCGAACGGGACGGGCGTGCCCTGGGTATCGGACTGCGCCTGGGCGGGCACGGCCCCGGTGCTCAGAGAAGCGATGAGAAGCGCGCCGGCGATGCCGCCCGCGCGCGCGGTGTTCATAGGCCTCAAGGCGAGGACCTCCTTGGATGCGGCCTACGAGGTGAGCTGACGGGCTCGCGGCGAAGAAGATTCGTCGCTACGGCGGCATCAGCCGCCGATTCGCCCCGGCCGCGCATGGGTCCGCGCGGCAATGGTTCCCCCGCCCGCTCGCGCTTCAGGGCGCACGCGGCTCGGCCTTCGGGTTCAGAACAGCTGTTCGATTGTAGAAGGCCCGATTCGGGCCTCTGTGCGCACCGTCACGCAGCGGAGGCGAGCGAGCCCAGCTCGAGTCCCGGCCCGCACTGGAGGCGCAGGCGGGCGAGGCCGAGGCGGATCCGGCTCTTCGCCGTGCCGACCGGGACCTGCGCGCGCCGGGCGATCTGGTCGGCCGTGAGGCCGCCCCAGTAGGCGAGCACGAGCGCCTCGCGCTGGGCGTCGGGCAGCTCGCGCAGGGCCTCGCGGACCGCTTCGCGCTCGGCTCCGCGCTCGGCCACCAGCGACGGCCGGGTTTCCGGCCGCTCCTCCTCGCGCGCCGCCACCACCTTGAGACGGTCCCCGGCGCGGCCGGCCGCCTGCGCCTCGCGCCAGAGATCGAGCGCGCGCGAGCGGGCGATCAGCCGCAGGTAGGAACCGAGCTCGCCCCGACGCGCGTCGAAGGAGCCCGGCCGGCGCCAGAGCCGGAGGAAGACGTCCTGTACGACGTCCTGGGCCTGGGCGGCGTTGCCCGAGACCCGGTAGGCGGTGGTGTAGACGGCGCGCGCGTGCTCGTCATAGGCGCGCTGGAAGACCTGGGGATCGCTGAGATCGAGGGGCATGCGGGGGCCTTTCGGGGCGGCGATGAAGCGGGACGGGCTGTGCAGCAACCTTATACACGTTGTTGAAGCTTTCCAAACCGCGTCCGAGTCGTGACAATGAGCCGGTGAGCAATCCCGACCGCCTGACCGGCCTCGACGCCTCCTTCCTGCACCTCGAGGATCACGGAGGCGCCCACATGCACGTGGGCTCCTGCATCCTGTTCGAGGGCGAGGCACCCGCGTACGACGACTTCGTCGAGCACCTCGTGCGCCGCCTCGACCTCGTGCCCCGCTACCGGCAGAAGCTCGCCTTCCCGCCGCTCGCCCAGGCGCGCCCCGTGTGGATCGACGACCCGCACTTCAACCCGCGCTACCACATCCGCCACACCGCGCTCCCCGAGCCGGCCACGCTCGATCAGCTGCGGGCGCTGTCGGGACGGGTCCTGTCCCAGCGGCTGGACCGCTCCAAGCCGCTGTGGGAGACGTGGCTGGTCGAGCGCGTCGGCGACGGCCGCTTCGCGCTGATCAACAAGACGCACCACTGCCTCGTCGACGGGGTCTCGGGCGTCGACCTCTCGACCGTCCTGTTCGACCTCGAGCCCGAGCCGCCCAAGCTCCCCCCGCGCGCCCGCTGGGTGCCGCGCCCGGAGCCGTCGGCCGCCGAGCTCACCGCACAGGTGGTCGCGGAGCGCGCGTCCGCCCCGCTGGACATCGGTCGCGCGGTGCTGGGGACGGTCACGCGGCCCGCCGACGCGGTCGCGCAGGCCGGCACCCTGCTGGCCGGGCTGGGCTCCATCGCCATGGCCGGCCTCAACGCGCCGTCGAGCCCGTACAACGGCGAGATCGGGCCGCACCGGCGCTTCGCGTGGGTGGAGGAGGACCTCGCGCGCCTCAAGGAGATCAAAGGGTCGCTCGGCGGCACGGTCAACGACGTCGTCCTCACCGCGGTCACCAGCGCCCTGCGCACCAACCTGCTCGCGCGCGGCGCCGACATCTCCGACATGACGCTGAGCGCGATGGTCCCGATGTCGGTCCGCGCCGAGGCGGAGCGCGGTGCCTTGGGGAACCGCGTCACGACCATGTACGCGCCGCTCCCGGTCTTCGAGGCCGACCTCAAGCGACGCTACGGGATCGTGCGCGAGGCGATGGCCGGGCTCAAGGAGTCCGGCCAGGCGGTCGGCGCCGAGGTCATCACGAAGCTGTCCGGGTTCGCCCCGCCGACGATCCTCTCGCAGGCGGCGCGGCTGCAGTCCCGCCAGCGGATGTTCAACCTGACGGTGACGAACGTCCCCGGTCCGCAGTTCCCGCTCTACCTGCTCGGCCGCCGCCTCGAGCGGATCTTCCCGCAGGTGCCGCTGACCGCGAACACCATGCTGGGGATCGCGATCATGTCGTACAACGGGACGATCAACTTCGGGCTGCTGGCCGACTACGACTCGGTGCCCGACCTCGACGACATCGCCGCGGCGCTGCACGACGGGATCGACGAGCTCGCCGCCCTGGCCGCCGACGGCGGCAAGGCACCCCGCAAGCCGCGGGCCAAGCCGCGGCCGCGGGCGAAGACGACCTGACGTGGGCCGCGGGCTGGCCGTCCTGCTCGGCCTCGTCGTGCTCGTCGCCGGCCTCTACGGCGTCCGCACCGTCGTCTCCTCGCGCGACGACGCGGGCGTCGCCTCGCAGGACCCGGCCGACGTGGAGCCCGATGGGGGCGCCGCCCATGGCAAGGCGGCCGGGCCGGTGACGGGCGAGCCGCCCACCAGCGGGCCGCACCAGCCCGACCTCGTCGGCGGCGACGCCCGCGTGCTGTCGGCCGACCAGCTGCTCCACGCGCTCGAGCTCGGCGACGTCGTGCTCGCCTACGGTGGCGACCGGGCGCCGGCCGAGCTCATCGCCCTGCAGGAGGAGGTCGCCGGACCGTTCGACGCCGAGCTGGCCGCCGCCGGCCAGGCGATCGTCCTCGCCCGCAGCCCGGGCCT
Source organism: uncultured Solirubrobacterales bacterium (assembly GCA_963828075.1). Classification (GTDB taxonomy): domain Bacteria; phylum Actinomycetota; class Thermoleophilia; order Solirubrobacterales; family Solirubrobacteraceae; genus JACCYI01. Next base: position 595,043 of record CAWHDH010000017.1, read on the forward strand.
CGAAGGCGTGCAGGCGCTCGCCTGGCGCCGGCGCGAGAAGACCGCCGACGCGAGCGACCCGGCGCTGCGCGCGTTCGCCGAGCGCTGGCTCGGCAAGGGGCTCGCCGGCGCTCGCTGATTGAATCTCGGCGATGCCCGGTCGCGTCGAGCCCATCCGCCTGGCCCTCGCCCAGATCAACGCGCGCGTCGGCGACCTCGAGGGCAACGCCGAGCGGATCCGCGAGCACATCGTCCGGGCGCGCGACGCGGGCGCCGAGATCGTGCTCTTCCCCGAGCTGGCGATCTCGGGCTATCCCCCGGAGGACCTCCTGCTCAAGGAGCACTTCCTGCGCGCGGCGGAGGAGGCGCTGGTGGCGGTCGCCGCCGAGGCCGAGGGCATCGTCGCGCTGGTCGGGACGCCCGAGCGCGCCGACGACGTTTACAACGCCTTGGCGGTCTGCGCGGACGGAGCGGTCGTCGCGCGCTACCGCAAGTCGGTGCTGCCGAACTACGGCGTCTTTGACGAGGAGCGCTACTTCCAGGCCGGCGAGGGCGGCGCGGTCATGGAGTTCGGCGACCTGCGCGTCGGGCTGACGATCTGCGAGGACATCTGGACGCCCGGGCCGCCGGGCTCCGACGAGGCCCTGGCCGGCGCCGCGCTGCTGTTCAACGCGTCGGCGTCGCCGTACCACGCGGGCAAGGGCGTGCAGCGCGAGCGGATGCTGGTCCAGCGGGCGCGCGACAACCTGTGCGTGGTTGCCTTCTGCAACCTGGTCGGCGGCCAGGACGAGCTGATCTTCGACGGCCACTCGCTGCTGCTCGACCACAACGGCGAGGTCCTCGCCCGCGCGCCGCAGTTCGCCGAGTCGCTGCTGGTGGGGACGGTGGATCCGCAGGCGGCGATCACCGCGCGGCTGCGCGACGCCCGACTGCGCCCGCCGGTCCGGCGCGCCCTCCCCCAGGTCGCCCGGCTGCCCGCGATCGAGCGCCCCGAGCACGAGCGCCCGCGCGAGCTGGGCGGCGACGTGGCGCCGCTGCTGGATCCCGTCGCCGAGGTCTACGGCGCGCTGGTGCTGGGCGTGCGCGACTACGTGGCCAAGAACGGCTTCGAGCACGCCGTGCTCGGGCTCTCCGGCGGGATCGACTCGACGCTGGTCGTGCTCGTCGCGGCCGACGCCCTCGGCGCCGACCGCGTGACCGCCGTGGTCATGCCCTCGCGCTACTCGTCGGAGGGCACGCAGTCCGACGCGCGCGACCTGGCCGCGAGCCTGGGCGTCCAGTGCCTCGACATCCCGATCGCGCCCGCCATGGACGTCTACGACGAGATGCTCGCCGAGATCTTCGCCGGCCGCGAGGCCGACCTGACCGAGGAGAACATCCAGGCGCGCATCCGCGGCAACCTGCTGATGGCGCTCTCGAACAAGTTCGGCTGGCTCGTGCTCACGACGGGGAACAAGTCGGAGAACTCGGTCGGCTACTCGACGCTCTACGGCGACTCCGCCGGCGGGTTCGCGGTGATCAAGGACGTGCCCAAGACGCTCGTCTACAAGCTCGTCGACCACCGCAACGAGAAGGACGCCGAGCACCCGGTGCCCGAGTCGATCGTCACCCGGCCGCCGAGCGCCGAGCTGCGCCCAGACCAGAAGGACTCGGACTCCCTCCCGGACTACGACATCCTCGACGCGATCCTCACCGCCTACGTCGAGGAGGACGCCGACCGCGAGCAGCTCGAGCTGGCGGGGCTGCCGCCCGACGCCATCGACAAGGTCTTCAAGCTCGTCGACCGCGCCGAGTACAAGCGCCGCCAGGCGCCGCCCGGGATCAAGATCACGCCGCGGGCGTTCGGCCGCGACCGGCGGATGCCGATCACCAACGGCTACCGCCCGCGCTGAGCGCTCAGCCTCGGAGGTCGCGGACCGCGATCGTCATGCGGACGATCGCGCAGAGACGACCCTCGTCGTCGGTGATGTCGACCTCCCAGACCCACGTGGAGCGGCCGGCGTGGCGCCGGCGCGCGACGGCGTGCACCGTGCCGGCGAGGATCGGGCGGAGAAAGCTCGTCTGGTTGGAGAGACCCATCGAGGCCTTGCCCTGGTCGCGGACGCCCAGCCACGTCCCGATCGAGGCGATCGACTCGGCCATCGCGGCGAACAGGCCGCCGTGGACGAGCCCGGCGGGCTGCAAGTGATCCTCGGTCACCACGACCTGCGCGCGGACCTCCTCCGAAGAGGCCGCGAGGAACTCGAGGCCGTAGAGGCGGTCGAAGCCGGTGAGGTGGCCAGAGTCGATGTCGTCGGTCATCGCGCGCAGACGATAGTGGCCGCCCGGCGCGAGGCGTCGTCGGCGTTTACTACCCTTGCGCGCGGATGCCCCTCGATTCCCTCGCTCCCGACCAGCGCGCGGTCGTGCAGCTGGTTCTGCAGCAGGGGCGCTCATACGCGGCGCTCGCTGGGCTGCTGGGCATCTCCGAGGACGCGGTGCGCCAGCGCGCGCACGCCGGGGTCATCGGGCTGGGGGGCGACGTCGGGCTCGACGCCGCCGAGAAGGGCGGGATCGTCGACTTCCTGCTGGGCCAGCAGGAGGGCGTGGACCGCTCGGCGACCGAACGGCTCATCGCGGGTTCGCCGGAGGTGCGCGCGTGGACGGCCGGGCTCGCCGAGCACCTGCGCCCGGTGGCGCGTCACGGGCTTCCCGAGCTGCCGGAGGCCGGCGAGGCCGAGCCGGAGCCGGAGCCGGAGCCATCGGAGCCCGAGGCCGTCCTTGAGCCCGAGCCCGAGCCGGAACCCGAGCCCGAGCCCGAACCCGAACCGGAGCCGGGACCCGAGCCGGAGCCGGAGCCCGAGCCCGAGCCCGAACCAGAGCCCGAGCCCGAGCCCGAACCAGAGCCCGAGCCCGAGCCCGAGCCCGAGCCCGAACCGGAGCCCGAGCCCGAGGCCGAGCGCGAACCAGAGCCCGAGGCCGAGGCCGAAGCAGGGCCCGAGCCCGAACCGCAACCAGAGCCGGAACCCGAGCCCGCTGCCGAAGAGCCGCGTCGCCGCCGGGACCGCCCCAAGGCGGCCGCCGAGCCGGTGGCCGAGCCCGAGGAAGCCGTCGTTCTCCTGCCACTCGCCGCCGCGCGCACCCGCCGCGAGCGCCGCCGCCCGCGCCGCGAGACGGCCAAGCCCGCGGCCGCGCCGCGCGCCGCCAAGCGCGGGAAGCCGGCCAAGCCCGCAACCCCGGCGGAGACCGCCCCGTCGCGCCTCGGCGGCGTCGTGCTGCTGGTCGGGCTGGCCGCCCTGCTCATCGCGATGTTCGCCTACTTCAACGGCCGGGGCGACAGCGAGGAGCCGACCTCCACCGCGACGGCAACCGCGACGGCGACCTCCACGCCGACCGCGACGCCGCTCGCCCAGATCGAGCTCAGGCCCGACAACGGGTCCAAGGGCGAGGGCCTCGTCCAGATCAACGCCACGCCGCAGAACCAGGTCAACTTCACGCTCGTGGCCCGCAACATGCCCACCGCCGAGGCGGGCAAGGCGGCGTACGGCATCTGGCTGGTGGGCAAGGACAAGCCCGCGATCCGGCTCGGGTTCCGCGCGCTGCCCGCGGCCGACGAGGGCGTCCTCGCCGTCGAGGGTCCCGAGCCGCAGCTTGATCAGAAGGTCTTCACCGACGGGCTCAGCACCTACAGCCAGATCATCGTGTCCCGCGAGACCACCGACGTCAAGGAGCCGACGAAGGCCCTCTTGCGCGGCTCGCTGCGCGATCTCAAGGGCGGCGAAGGGTCCGGCTAGTTCGTCGGCAGCAGCTTTCCGGGATTCATGACTCCCGCCGGGTCGCAGCGCTCGCGCACGACCCGCAGCAGCTCGAGCCCGAGGCTCCCGACCTCGGCGCCCAGGTACGGCGCGTGGTCGCGGCCCACCGCGTGGTGGTGCGTGATCGTCCCGCCCGCAGTGACGATCGCGCCGCAGGCCGCGTCCTTGGCCGCCGTCCACTGGCCGACGGGATCGTCCGGGTCCTGCCGGGCGAGGGCGGTGAAGTAGAGCGAGGCGCCGGTGTCGTAGAGATGCGAGACGTGGCAGGAGACCAGCGCGCGCTCGCCGAGTGCTCCGCGCAGCGCGTCGCCGACCTGCGCATAGAGATTCTCGACATTCGACCAGGTCGTCGCCGTCTCGAGCGTCTCCACGAGCACTCCAAGGTCGAGCAGTCCGTCGCGCAGGTGCGGCCCCGCGAAGCGGCCGGCGCGCCAGGCCTCCCCAGGGCCGGAGCCGACGGACAGCGCTCCCGCGGCGCGGAGGCGCCGGACCGCCGGCGCCCGCCGGCGTGCGACGTCCTCGGCCTCGCCCTCCCACCCCGCGATCAGCACGCAGCCCTCCTCGTAGCCGCGGACCCGCAGCAGCGCCCCGCCGGCCCGCGCCTTGAACCCCTGCCCGCCCGAGAGCATCAGCGACATCCGGGTCTCGGCCTCGTCGGAGAGGCGCGAGACGTCGGGCGCCAGGTCGGCCTGGACGAGCTCGCGCAGCGCCTCGCGCCCCTCGGCGAACGAGTGCACGAACCATGCCTCGAAGCGGCTCGCGGCCGGGACCGGCCGGACCGCCAGCGTGACCTCGGTGATCACGCCGAGCGTGCCCTCCGAGCCGACGACCAGCTCGCGCAGCGCCGGTCCGGCCGCCGTCGCCGGCGTCACGAGCGTCGCCAGCTCGCCCGCCGGGGTCGCGCAGCGCAGGCCCAGGACGTTGTCCTCGATCCGCCCGAATCCGGTCGAGGACTGGCCGGAGGACCGCGTGGCGACGCAGCCGCCGACGGTCGCCCACTCGTAGCTCTGCGGCTGGTGGCCGAGGGTGAGGCCGTGCGCGGCGAGCGCATGGTCGGCCTCCGGGAGCCGCGTGCCGGGCGACACGCGCGCCGTCCGGGACCGGGCGTCGACGTCCAGCACGCCGGCGAGCCGCCCCAGGTCGAGCGAGATCACCGAGCCCAGGCCGCCGTCGTCCGGCGCCACGCCGCCCACGACGCTGGTGCCCCCCGCGAACGGCACGACGGCGACGCCCGCCTCCGAGCACCCGTACAGGACGGCCTGCACCTCCGCCGGGCTCCCGGGCGCCACGACGGCGTCCGGCGCGGCCGCGAGCGTCCCCGACCGCTGCGCGAGCAGGTCGAGGTAGGACTTCCCGGCGGCGCGCAGCACCCGCGCCTCGAGGTCCGAGCGGACGTGCTCGGCGCCGACGATGCCGGCGAGGCGCTCGCCCACCGCGGCGTCGAGCCGCGACGGCGGCACCGTGACGTCGGCGAGTGCCGGCGGCGAGGAGACGACGACGCCCTCGACACCGAGCTCCTCGCGCAGGACGGCGCCCGCGTGCTCGGGCAACGAAGGCCCGGCGCCGGGCTCCCCCCACCCCCAGAACACCTGCTCGCGGCGACCGGTCATCCGTCATGCCCTTCGACGGACTCCGCGAGCTGGGCGAGCGCGGTGTCGAGCTGGCGCTTGGCGGCGCGGCGGATCTGCCAAGGCGCGAGCCGCGCCCAGCCGCGCGGCGTCTGCTCGACGGCCAGCGAGACCGCCGTCGCGCCGGCGCCGGCGCCGGCGGGCGCGAGCTCGAGGACGTACTCCATCTGGGAGAACAGCCGCTCGAACGGCGTCCCGGCGAGGTCCTGCCGCCAGCGCGCCATCCGCGGCGGTTCCGTGGTGGCCACCGAGTAGTCGGCGCGGACGGTCCGCCCGCGCGGCGTGACGAGCACCGACGTCCAGCCGGCGGGCGACACCGTCTCGACGCGCTGGGTGGCCGGCCACCAGCGGGGAAGCATGTAGGGATCGGTCGCCAGGCGCCACACCGCGTCGGCCGGCGCATCCACCGTGCGCGAGCGGCGGGTCACCACGCCGGGGTCACTCGTCGTAGGTGATCAGGGCGTGGACGTCGAACCCCGCGAGCTTCTCGCGCCCGCCGAGGAATCCGAGCTCGACCAGGAACGCGCAGCCGACCACCTCGCCACCGATCTGCTCCACGAGATCGGCCAGCGCCCGCGCCGTGCCGCCGGTGGCGAGCAGGTCGTCGTGGATCAGCACCCGTGCGCCGTGGGCGATCGCGTCGGCGTGGACCTCGAGCGCGTCGACGCCGTACTCGAGGATGTACTCGGCCGAGACGGTCTGGTGCGGCAGCTTGCCCGGCTTGCGGGCCGGCACGAAGCCGGCGCGCAGCTCGCGGGCGATCGCCGCGCCGAGGATGAACCCGCGCGCCTCGGCCGCCACCACGAACTCGACATTCAAGGCCCGCGCCCACTCCGCCAGGCCGGTCACCGCCGCGTCGATCGCCTCGGGGTCGAGCAGCAGCGGCGTGATGTCCTTGAACAGGATCCCCGGCGTCGGGAAGTCGGGGATGTCGCGGATCGCCGCGCGCAGGTCGACGGTCACTTCGCGACCCGCCGCAGGTCGCGGACCAGCAGCAGGTGCTTGAGGTGCGAGGCGACCGCGGCGAGGTTCTCGAGCGCCTCGATCGCCTCCTTGCGCCGCTCGGGGTTGCGCGACTTCAGCGCCGGGGCGAGGATCTGCTGCAGCAGCTGGGACTCGCGGTCCGCGCTCGTCCGGAAGACGCGCAGGTTGCGCCCGGCGACGCCGTAGCGGGCGAGCTCGGCGACCGCCCGGACGATCTCGCGCTCGGTCTCGTCGTAGTAGCGCGTCCCGGCGCGCGCCTGGCCGGCGATGATCCCGTAGTCCTCGAGCTCGGCGACCAGCTTGCGCTCGGCGCCGGTCTCCTCGATGACGTCGTCGAGCGAGTACAGCGCGCCCGACTCGCGCAGCGAGAACGTCGCCCGGCGCATCGAGCCCGGGGCCCGGCCCGCCGCGGGCGCGGCCGCCGGCGCCGGCGACGCGATGTCGGACTCCGTGCGCCCCGCGGCGAGCTCCTGGCGGATCACGCGGAGCGGGAGGAACTCGTCGCGCTGCAGGCGCAGGATCGTCCGCAGCCTCGACACGTCGCCGGCCGAGTACAGGCGATAGCCGCCGGGTGTCCGGCGCGGCGCGAGCAGCTTCTGGTCCTCGAGGTAGCGGATCTTCGAGATCGAGATGTCGGGGAACTCGGGCGACAGCGACTTGACGACCGCGCCGATGGTCAGCGACTTCGCGCCCGACGGCGCGCCCATGTGCGCGCCGGGGAGCTCCGTCTGGGACTCGGGCTCCATCGCCAGGGGCTCGGGCAATCCGTCGCCATCGGCCCCATCGGAGAGCACCCCGCCCGGGTCGGACGCCGAGCTCACCGCTACCGCGCGAGGTAGGTGAGCTTGTACTTGCCGATCTGCAGCTCGTCGGCGTCCTCGAGCCGGTGCGAGTCGATCCGCTTCCGGTTGACGTAGGTGCCGTTGAGCGACCCCGAGTCGTCGAGGTACCACGCGTCGTGCCGGTGGACGAGCACGGCGTGGTCGCGCGACACGGTGACGTCGTCGAGGAAGACGTCGGCCTCCGGGGAGCGCCCGACGGTCATGCGCTCACCCGCGAGCGGGAAGGACTGCCCGACGCGCCCTCCGCCCGAGCGGATGACCAGCGCGCCGCCGTGGGCGGCCACCTCCTCGACGTCGACCGGGCGCAGCTCGCCGGTCGTGGCGTCGATGACGTACGTGGCGGTCGTCGCGTCGGCGGCTCCCTCCGGCGAGCCCACGAAGGCCCCGCACTTCCCGCAGTAGTTCGCGCCCTCGGTGACGACGAAGCCGCACTCGGGGCAGTGACGCGCCACGGACCGACCCGCGAGGCCGCCTAGACCTCGTCCGTCGCGCCCCCGGCGCGGCCGGCGAGGATGTCCGTGAGCCGCTGGACGTCAGCGCCCGAGATCACGTCCTCGCCGCCTTCATGCTTCTTGCGGAGACGGTTGACGAGCTCGGCCCGCAGGATGTCGATCTTGCCGTGGAGGATGCGACGCCGGTAGGACACCTCCTGCTCCTCGTCCGTGAGCTGCTGGATGAGGTCCTTGAGCTCCTGGTCCGAGAGGGAGCCCAGGTCGGGGAAGGTGTCCATCATGGGTGTGCGGTCCTCTCCTTAGAGACAGCGGTGCCGGGGGGCGTGCGCGAGCATAGCACCGGTGACCGGGCCATCAACCTGAGCTTGAGGGTCGCTGCTCGCGAAGCTGGCGGCGGGTGTCGACGATGTACCGCCAGCTCGCCCCGAGCGCGAGCGGGAGCCCGCTGAACAGGAACGCGTGCGCGGTCCGGCGCGCGCCGCGCATCGCGAAGTACGGCGCCGCCATGACCGGCCAGACGCCGGCGCGACCGAGCCAGTTGACCTCGACGTCGAGGCCGCGGCGCAGGCCGAAGCGCACGAGCCACATCATGCTCAGCTCGCGCACGAGCAGCAGCCCGAGCGCCGGGCGCGGGAGCAGCCGGAAGCGCCACGAGACGAGGACGCCAGAGAGGATCAGGAGCCGGTCGACGAGCGGGTCGAGCAGGCGCCCGAGGCGCGAGTACTGGCCGGTCACCCGCGCGGCCATGCCGTCGGCGTAGTCGCTCCAGGCGATGATCGCGAACAGCGCCGCTGGCCGCCGGCCGAGCCCGTCGCCGGACCAGGCCGAGCGCAGGAACGCAGGGATCAGCGCGAGCCGGACGAAGCCGATCGCGTTCGGGATCGTCCACGGGTGCCACGGCTGGTCGGAGAGCGTCTGGGGCGGCGGGGGGCCCGAGCGGTCGAGCCCCGACAGGCGCCGGAACGTCAGTCGCGTCCGCTCCGCACCGGCCTCGACGCGCTCCCGGGGGGTCTGGCCGGCGGCGAAGGCGCTGGGAAGCGGCTCGTCTACGGGAGAGTCCGCCACAGCTCCGCCGCCGCCTCCGCGGCGCCCTCGAGCGGGAGCGACCGGCTCTCGCGACCGCGGCGCACCTGCGCCTCGAGCTCGCCGCCGTCGAGCGTTCGCCGGCCCACCGTCAACCGCAGCGGGCAGCCCAGCAGCTCGGCATCGGCGAACTTGCCGCCGGGGCCGAGGTCGCGGTCGTCATAGAGGACGTCGAGCCCGGCCTCGCGCAGTTCGCCGTACAGCCGGTCGGCGAGCGCGCGCTCCTCGGTCCCGGCCTTGCCGAGCCCGACGAGCTCGGCGTCGAACGGCGACAGCGACCGCGGCCATGAGATGCCCTTCTCGTCGGCGAACTGCTCGACGGCAGCGGCGGCGATGCGCGCCGGCCCGATCCCGTACGAGCCCATCCAGATGGGCTGCGGCTTGCCCTGAACGTCGAGGTAGGTCGCGCCGAAGGCCTCGGAGTAGCGGGTGCCGAGCTTGAAGATGTTGCCGATCTCGATCGCCGGCTCGATGCGGATCGGGTTCCCGCCGACGGTGTCCCCCGGCTCGACGTTGCGGACGTCCGCGCGCTCGAAGGGGAAGTCCCGCCCCGGGCGCACCCCGCGCAGGTGGGCGTCCGCGCGGTTGGCGCCGCAGATGAAGCCGCCCGCGTCGGGGACGCCGTCGTCGAGCAGGATCGGGGCCTGGGCGCCGACCGGGCCGATGTAGCCCGCCGGCCCGAGCGCCTCGGCGAACTCCTCCTCGCGCGCGGAGCGGAACGGCGCCTTCAGCGCGTTGCCGAGCTTCACCTCGTTGACCCGGTGGTCGCCGCGCACCACCACGACGACGAGCCCGCGCTCCTCGACCATCACCGGGTAGGCCTTCAGCAGCGCGCCCGCCGGGACGCCGAAGGCGGCGGCGACCTGCTGCACGGTGGTCTGGCCGGGCGTCTCGACCGGCTCGGGCGCGTCGAGGTCGGGCGGCAGCTCGACGGGCTGCGCGTCCGCACTCGCGACCTGGACGTTGGCCGCGTAGCCGGGAGCGAGCGCGACGTCGTCCTCACCCGCGGGGCACGGCGCCATGTACTCGTGGGCGCCGACGCCGCCCATCATCCCCACGTCGGACTCGACGGAATACCACTCCAGCCCGCAGCGATCGAAGATCCGGTCGTACGCGCGGGCGTGCTTCTCGTAGCCCACCTCCAGGCCCTCGAGATCGCGATCGAAGGTGTAGGAGTCCTTCATGATGAACTCGCGCGTGCGCAGGACGCCGGCGCGCGGGCGCGGCTCGTCGCGCTCCTTGGTCTGGAAGTGGTAGAGGATCAGCGGCAGGTCGCGGTAGGAGCGCACGAGGCCGGCGACGTGCGTGGTGACCGTCTCCTCGTGGGTCATGGCCAGCACCATGTCGGCGCCCTTGCGGTCCTTGAGCTTGAAGACCTCGTCGATGTCGTAGCGGCCCGAGCGCTTCCACAGCTCCGCCGGGGTGAGCACCGGCATCAGCACTTCGTGGCCGCCGATCGCGTTGATCTCCTCGCGGACGATCTGCACCGCCTTCTCGTGCACGCGCCAGCCCGCGGGCAGATAGGTCCAGAGCCCGGCGCCGACCTGGCGGACGAGCCCGGCGCGCACCATCAGCTTGTGCGAGAGCGCCTCGGCGTCGGCGGGCGCCTCCTTCTCGGTCGGCAGCAGGTAGGCGGACAGGCGCGTCATCTAAGAGGGCGCAAGCCTAGTGATAGAACCCACGCGACAACCTTCCCAGGAGTGATGCCAATGCCCTACTCGGTCCCCGATCTTCCGTACGACTACAACGCGCTGGAGCCCCACGTCGACGAGGCCACGATGAAGGTGCACCACGACAAGCACCACCAGGCCTACGTCGACAAGGCGAACGCCGCGCTCGAGGGCACGGAGTGGGCCGACAAGCCGATCGAGGAGGTCCTGCGCAACCTCGACTCGCTGCCCGCCGACAAGCAGAAGGCCGTCCGCAACAACGGCGGTGGCCACTACAACCACTCGCTCTTCTGGGAGTGGATGTCACCCGACGGCGGGGGCGAGCCGACCGGCGCGCTGGCCGAGGCGATCAACTCGGCGTTCGGCTCCTTCGACGATTTCAAGGCGAAGGTCAAGGAGACCGGCGTCGGTCAGTTCGGCTCGGGCTGGGCCTGGCTCGTGCACGACGGCTCGGGGCTCGCGATCACCAGCACGGCGAACCAGGACAATCCGATCAGCTCGGGCCAGACGCCGCTGCTCGGTGTCGACGTCTGGGAGCACGCCTACTACCTCAAGTACCAGAACAAGCGCCCGGACTACATCGAGGCGTGGTTCAACACCGTTAACTGGGCGAAGGTCGCCGAGCGCTTCGACGCCGTGTCCTAGTACCGCGACGGCGAGCGCGACTTCCGCACTACCCTCGGGTTCGAACGTCGGGGGCGGCAGGATGCCGCCCCCCTCGAGCCCGTCCCGCCCTGCTGCTTGAGAAGGTCCCGAATGCCCCTCCCCCGCCTGCTGCTGGTCCTCCTGCTCGCCCTCGTTGCCGCCGGCGCCACCGCCGGGCCGGCGCAGGCCGGGCCCGGGCAGATCTCGATCATGCTCGACGACGACCAGCTGCTCTATCGCGGCGACGCCGCGCGGGACTTCGCGCTGGGGCGGATGAAGGAGCTCGGGGTCGACTACGTCCGCGTCAGCGTCCTGTGGTCGGTGGCGGCGGAGAACGCCCGCCGCGGGAGGGCGCGGCGCCGTCAGTTCCGCAGCGAGGACCCGAGCACCTATCCCCACGGCAACTGGGATCGCTACGACCGCCTCGTCCTCGCCGCGCGGGACGTCGGCATCGGTGTCTATCTCAACGTGACCGGGCCCGGCCCGTCGTGGGCGCACGCCAAGGCACCCAAGCGCGAGCGCGAGAACCGCGCGACCTGGAAGCCGGACGCGCGGGAGTTCGGCAAGTTCGTCGCGGCGGTCGCCACGCGCTACTCCGGGATCTACCCGGACGAGAACGACACCGGTGCGCCGCTGCCGCGCGTCGGCTTCTGGTCGATCTACAACGAGCCCAACCAGGGTGGCTGGCTGACGCCCCAGTACGAGCGCCGCGGCGGCAAGGTCATCCCGTGGACGCCGGTCATGTACCGCGACCTCTGGTACTACGGGCGCCGCGCGCTGGACGACACGGGTCACGGCGAGGACCGCGGCGACGTCGTGCTGATCGGGGAGACCGCGCCCCTCGGATCCGGCGGCACCAGCTCGGAGTCGCCGATCCGCCCGAAGAAGTTCATCCGCGAGCTCTTCTGCCTGAAGGCCAACGGCCGTCGCTACACGGGCCGCGCGGCCAAGGCGCGCCGGTGCTCGACGCTGGAGAAGATCGACCGGTTCCGCGCCTCCGCGTGGGCGCACCATCCCTACACGAAGAACGTGCCGCCGGGCCGGCGCGACCGCGCGCGCGACTCGATCTCGATGGCCAACATCTCCGAGCTCGGCGCGCTGCTCGACCAGATGGCGGCGCGGACGAAGCGGATCAATCCCGGGATGGCCACGATCATGACCGAGTTCGGCTTCGAGACCGATCCGCCCGACCGGTTCAGCGGCGTCTCGCTCTCCCAGCAGGCCGCGTTCATCAACGAGGGCGACCACCTCGCCTACCGGGACCCGCGGATCTTCGGCCAGACGCAGTTCCTGTTCAAGGACGTGCCACCGGTCAAGGGCGTGTCCTCGAAGTCCAAGCGCCGCTGGTTCACCTACCAGTCCGGCCTCTACTTCGCGAACGGCCAGCCCAAGCCGGCCGCCGACGCCTACAAGCTGCCGATCACCGTGACGCCGGCGGGCGACACCGTGAGCGTGTGGGGGCAGCTGCGGTTCCTGCGCAACGCGACACCCACACAGGTCGAGATCCAGTTCCGGCCCCAGGCCGGCGGCGAGTTCGTCACCGCCGGCGCGCCGGTGGCGGTCACCAACCCGCTCGGCTTCTTCGAGGCGCGGCCTCCGGCCCCGGGGCCGGGGGCCTGGAGGGCGCTGTGGCGGGATCCGGCGACGGGCGCGGCGACGGTCAGCCGCGAGGTCGTCGTCCGCCAGTGAGGCGGCGCATAGCCACCATCGCGCTGGTCCTCGCCACCCTGGCGCCCGCGTCGGCGGGCGCCGCCGACGGTGTCGAGGTCGGCATCGAGGATGAGCGCCTGATGCTGTCCGAGCCCCATCGGGCGCCCGCGTCGGCGGCCGAGTGGGCCGCCCTGGGCGTCGACGTCGTCCGCATCCATGCGCGCTGGTTCGAGATCGCGCCGGCGCAGGAGGCCGTCAAGCGCCCGACGTTCTTCGACGCCGGCAACCACCACGACCGGCGCTACGACTGGGCGGCGCTCGACGCAGCGGTCGCCGCGGTCCGCGGCAACGACATGCGCGTGATGCTCACGGTCACCGGGCCGGGGCCGGTCTGGACGAGCACCTCGCCGCGTCGCGGCAATCCCCGCTACAAGCCGAACCCGAAGGAGTTCGGCCGCTTCGCCCGCGCGGTCGCGTCGCGCTACCGCTCCGATGTCGACCGGTACCTGATCTGGAACGAGCCCAACCAGACGGGCTGGCTGCAGCCGCAGTCCGACTGCCGCGGGCGCGGCTCGCGGCGCCGGTGCACCCCCGTCGCCCCGCACGTCTACCGCGAGCTGGTCCGCGCGGCCGGCGCCGCGATCAAGAAGGCCGATCGCGGCGCCCAGGTGGTCGCCGGTGAGCTCGCCCCGATCGGGCGGGCCGGGAACGCCAACAGCACTCCCCTCGCCCCCCTTCCGTTCCTGCGCGCCTTCGGCTGCGTCGACGAGCGCTACCGCACCCTGCGCAGCGGGCTGTGCCGCCGCTTCCGGCCGGTCGCCACCGACGCGCTCGGCTATCACCCCCACGGCGTCCTCAACGCGCCGGACCGCTCGAACCCCGACCCCAACGCGGCCCAGATCGCGGACCTGCCGCGCCTCGAGCGGGTGATCGACCGCCTCACCGCCCGCCGGCGCATCCGGTCCCCCGGCGGCCGCCCGCTCGACCTCTACCTGACCGAGTTCAGCTACCAGACCAGACCGCCGGACCGCGCGGTCGGGATCACGCTCCGGCGCCAGGCCGTCTACCAGCAGCAGGCGGCGTACATCGCCTGGCGCAACCCACGCGTCCGCAACCTCACGCAGTACCAGTGGGACGACGAGCTGGTCCGCAACAAGGGCAAGGGGAGCCGCCGGTTCGCCGGCTGGCAGGGCGGCCTGCGCTTCCTCGACGGGCGCCCGAAGCCGGCGCTGGCCGCCTTCACGTCGCCGTTCGTCATCGACGTGGCGCCCCGCGGGTCGTCGATGCGGCTGTGGGGTCAGGTCCGGCCGGGCGCGGCGCACGTCGTCACGCTCCTGCGCGGCGAGCCCGGCGGCGGGCCCCTCGTGGTGGCCGGCACCGTGCCGACCGGCCCAGACGGGGTCTGGACCCTCACGTTGCCGCTCAGCGGCGCCGGGCGCTGGGCGGGCCTGTGGGCCGATGCGGCGGGTGGGCTGCACCGCACGGGCGTCGTGCTCGTCAGCCCGGCCGCCGCCGGGCGGATCGTCGCCGAGTCTCCATGACCGGCCCGGACGAAGGCGCAAACGCCCAGCTGGCGGACTTCTACGCCGAGGGCTACAGCCAGGAGGATCCGGCCACGGCCGAGTTCCTCGGCCGCTGGCGCGCGCTCGGGGCCCGCGGCAAGGCCGGCCACGCGGCGATCCTGTGCGAGCGCGCCGGTCTGCGGCCGGACACCGTGGTCGAGATCGGCTGCGGCGACGGGGCCCTGCTCGCCGAGCTGGGTCAGCGGGCGCTGGGTCGCGAGCTCGACGGCTTCGAGCTCTCCGAGCCGGCCGCCGCGATCGCCCGCGGCCGCGATATCCCCCGCACACGCCGGATCGAGGCGTTCGACGGCGTCCGCGTGCCGGCCGGCGACGCGAGCTACGACCTGGCGGTGGTCTCGCACGTCCTCGAGCACGTCCCCGAGCCGCCGGCGCTCCTGGCCGAGGCCGCCCGCGTGGCCGAATGGGTCCTCGTCGAGGTCCCGCTCGAGGCGAACCGGTCGGCCCGCCGGCCGGCCAAGCGCGAGGAGGCGGCACGGATCGGGCACATCCAGGCGTTCGACCGCGCGGCGATCGGAGCGCTGCTGGCGGGCGCCGGCCTGACCGTGGTCGAGGAGCTCAGCGATCCGCTCCCGCGCGAGCATCACGCGTACTTTGCGGACTCGGCCAAGGCACGGGTGGCGGCGGCGGTCAAGTGGGCGGTCCGGCGGGCGGCCTGGCAGGTCTCGCCTCGCGGCGCCGAGCGGCTGTTCACGGTCCACTATGCCGCGCTGGCCCGCCGCAACGGCGATCCCTGAGATGTGACCTCGGAGCTTCATGGCGGCGGTTCTTCGTCGGTTGTCGGCGTTGGATCACGCGCCGATGACGAGTGTCTCGTGCCGACATCGAACGAGCATCACTGACCCTCGACGGCGCCACGCTCTCGTGGCGAAGCGCGGCAGTGAGGGGATCGGGGGGCGGGAGCGGGTCGCGGCGCTGTCGACGACGTCAACCACCCCCATGACCCTGCGAGGCCTGCGAAGTCGCGGGCACGCTCGACGTCGCGACGCGCAAGCGCGCGGAGGCCCTCCTCGTCGACGGACGCCGGTCGCCGGCGACCACGCGCGAGAACCCGACGAGGTACTCGACGACCGAGTTCGCGTCCGACCAGTCCGACCACGTGCGCGGCTCCGATCCCGTAGGCATCGAGGACGCCGGCCGCGTCCGCCACGAGGTCCGCGCCAGTGTATCCCGGGCGTCCCGCCTCGGAGGTCACCGACCGGCCGGTGTCCCGGTGGTCGTAGCGGACCACGAACCGTCCGCCCTCGGCGAGCGTGCGGCAGAAGCCGTCCTCCCACCAGAGCGGTACTGAGACGGGCGACCGCCCCCGCAGTCATCGCTCGGCGGTCAGGCGACGAGGAACACCTCGAGCCGCCGCGGACCATGAACCCCCTCGACGCGGTTGAGCTCGATGTCGGACGTCGCCGACGGCCCCGAGATCATGGTGACCGGACGGTCCGGCCCGACGCGCTCGAACAGCTCGGCGAGGGTGCCGACGACCTGCTCGGCCTCGATCACGCAGAGGTGCAGGTCGGGGAGCAGGGTGATCGCCCGCCGGCCGGAGCGCGGGCCGCCGTCGAGGACGAACGTACCGGTCAGCGCCACGCCGGCGGCGCAGCCCGTGAGGACACCGTCGGACGCGTCGAGCGCGGCGTGGTCGAGCCCGTCGTCGGCGACGAGCTCGACGCCCTCCGGCCGCCATTCCTCCGGGATGCCGGGTGCCACGATCAGCCGTCGCGCCCCATGGCGTCCGCAGGCGCCGGCGAGGGCGGCACGCAACTCATCGGCGCCCACGCGGTGAACGGTCGCCCGGTACTCGGCCACGCGCTCGGCGAACAGGTCGAGCCGGGCCGCGTGGTCGAGCGAGAGCGACCGGTCGTAGTCGCGCGCGACCGGGACGTCCTCGGGCGTCTCGGCCGCCGGGACGTCGGCCAGCGCCGCGCGCAGCCGGCCGAGGATCTCCTCACGCGCCGCGCTCATGCCACCACTCCCGGAAGGTCTGGTCGGGCACGTCGGGCAGCTCGCGCGCGGTCGTCCAGCCCGACAGCGGCGGCGGCAGCGGGGCGCGCGCGAGCGGGCTGCCGCGGCGCGCGAGCTGCTGCGCGCGCTCGTAGCGCCCGCGGGTCGCGAACGCGAACGCCGCCGCCTTCATCGCCGCCACCTCAGGATCCAGCCGCTTGGCCCGCTTGCGGCGCACGACCTCGCCGCGCAGGTGCACCAGCACGGCGGGGATGTCGATCTTCACCGGGCAGACCTCGTAGCACGCGCCGCACAGCGAGCTCGCGTACGCCAGCGTCGGCGCCTGCTCGACCCCCTCGAGCAGCGGCGTGAGGATCGCCCCGATCGGGCCCGGATAGACGGACTCGTAGGCGTGGCCGCCCGTGCGCTCGTAGACCGGGCACACGTTCAGGCACGCCGAGCAGCGGATGCAGTTGAGGGTCTGGCGGCCGAACTCGTCGGCGAGCACGCGCGAGCGGCCGTTGTCGAGCAGGACGAGGTGGAACTCCGATGGACCGTCCGCCGTGTGCGCGCCGCGCCAGAGCGAGGTGTACGGGTTCATCCGCTCGGCGGTCGAGGAGCGCGGCAGCAGCGCCAGGAACACCTCGAGGTCCTGCCACGTCGGAATCGTCTTCTCGATCCCCGCGATGGTCACCAGCACCTTCGGCAGCGTCGTGCACATGCGGCCGTTGCCCTCGGACTCGACGACGCAGACCGACCCCGTCTCGGCGATGCAGAAGTTGGCGCCCGAGATGCCGACCGGCACCGACAGGAACTTGCGCCGCAGGTGCCGGCGCGCGACCTCGGCGAGCGCCGCCGGCTCGTCGGTCAGCTCCTCCGTGCCCTCGAGCGTGCGCATGAACAGCGTGCGGATCTCCGCCCGGTTGCGGTGGATCGCCGGCACCAGGATGTGCGACTGCTCGTCGGTGGGATCGAGCTGGACGATCAGCTCGGCGAGGTCGGTCTCCCACGCCGAGATCCCCCGCTCGGCGAGCGCGTCGTTGAGCCCGATCTCGTCCGTGGCCAGCGACTTGACCTTGATGACCTCGTCGGAGCCGTGGTCGCGCGCGATCTTCGCGACGATCTCGCCGGCCTCGGCGCCGTCGCGCGCCCAGTGGACGTGGCCGCCCGCGCGCACGACCTCGGTCTCCAGCCGCTCGAGGTGCTCGGGCAGGTGGCGCAGCGTGCGCTCCTTGATCGCGCGTCCGGCCTCCCGCAGCGCCTCCCAGTCGTCGAGCTCGCCGACGGTCCGCGCGCGCTTGGCGCGGATGGCCTGCGTCGCCTTGCCGATGTTGCGCCGCAGCTGCGTGTTGGCCAGCGCCGGGCGCGCCGCGGCGGGGAAGCCGACGCGCTCGGTCCGGCTCACTCCGTCGCCGCCAGGATCTCGGCGAGGTGGACGGTCCGCGTCCCGGTCCGCAGCCGGGCAAGACCGCCGCCGATGTGCATCAGGCAGGAGTTGTCGGCGGCCGCGCAGACCTCGGCGCGCGTGTCGAGCACATGGCGGACCTTGTCGGCGAGCATGGCGGTCGAGACGTCGGCGTTCTTGACCGCGAAGGTGCCGCCGAACCCGCAGCACTCGAACGGCTCGCCGAGCTCGATTAGCTCGAGTCCCCGCACGGCGCGCAGGAGCCGCAGCGGCTTGTCGCCGACCTCGAGCAGCCGCAGCGAATGACACGTCGGGTGGTAGGTGACGCGGTGGGGGTAGTAGGCGCCGACGTCCTCGACGCCGAGCACGTCGACGAGCAACTCGGAGAGCTCGAACACCCGCTCGCCGAGCGCGCGCACGTCGCGGGCCAGCTCCTCGTCCCGGGCCAGCTCGGCGACCCGCGGGTAGGCGTCGCGCACCATGCCGGCGCACGAGCCCGACGGGCAGACGATGACCTCCTCGCCGGCGAACACCCGCGCGAACCGCCGGACGAGTGCCGTCGCCTCGTCGACGTATCCGGTGTTGAAGTGCATCTGCCCGCAGCACGTCTGCTCCGCCGGGAACACGACCTCGTGCCCGAGCCGCTCCAGCAGCTCGACCACCGCCCGGCCGGTCCGCGGGAACAGCGTGTCGTTGAAGCAGGTGATGAACAGGGCGATCCGCACGATTCCCAGGCGTGCCATACCCGATTCACGGGGAAGTTCCCGCGTGAGGCCTTGCTGACCAGCGGGAGGAGCGGAGATGTACCAGCAGGTATTCGACCCGGTGAGCGACTCGCTCGCCCTGTCCTCGATCTTCGCGGCGCTGCCGCTGCTCACGCTGTTCGTGCTGCTCGGCGGCCTGAAGATGAAGGCCCAGTGGGCGGCGCTGATCTCGCTCGCGGTCGCCCTGCTGGTGGCGATCGTCGTCTACGGGATGCCGGTCGGCCAGGCGCTCGACTCGGCGGTGCTCGGCGCCGTCTTCGGCCTGTTCCCGATCATGTGGATCGTCGTCAACGCGGTCTGGGTCTACAACCTGACGGTCGAGAGCGGCCACTTCGCGGTGCTGCGCCGCTCGTTCGCGACGGTCTCCGACGACCAGCGCATCCAGGCCGTCATCATCGCGTTCTGCTTCGGCGCGCTGCTCGAGGCGCTCGCCGGCTTCGGCACGCCCGTGGCGATCTGCACGGTGATGCTGATGGCGATGGGGTTCTCGCCGATCAAGTCGGCGGCGCTCGCGCTGGTCGCCAACACCGCCCCGGTCGCATTCGGCGCGATGGCGACCCCGATCGTCACGCTCGCCGAGATCACCGGGATGCCCAAGGAGGACCTCGGCGCGATGGTCGGCCGCCAGACCCCGGTGCTGGCGCTGTTCGTCCCGCTGATCCTGGTCGGCATGGTCGACGGCATGCGCGGCGTTCGCCAGACCTGGCCGGCGGCCGTGCTCGGCGGCGTCGTGTTCGCGATCGGGCAGTTCCTGTGCTCGAACTACATCTCGGTCGAGCTGACCGACATCGTCGCCGCGCTGCTCGGCACGGGCGCGATCGTCGCCCTGCTGCGCGTCTGGCAACCGTCCGAGCCGCTCCTCGGCGAGCACCGCGCCAAGCGCCCGGCGATGGCCGGCGCGGCGGGAGCGGACCACGCCCACGAGGCGGCCGTCGCCGATCGCAACGCGAACGACACGGGCAGCGACATCGTGCGCGCCTACGCGCCCTATTTCATCATCATCGTGATCTTCAGCCTTGCCCAGCTCGGCCCGATCAAGGACGCGCTGGCCGGCCCGACGCAGGAGTTCGCGTGGCCAGGCCTGGACGTCCAGAATCCCGACGGCGAGGCGCTCTCGTCGGCGACGTTCAAGCTCAACTGGCTGGCCGCGCCGGGCACGCTGGTGCTGATCTCCGGCCTGGTGACGATGGCCGTCCTACGCCTCGGGCCCGGGGCCGCCGCGCGGGTCTACGGCAAGACGCTCGACCAGCTCAAGTGGGCGATCCTCACCGTCGCCGCCGTGCTGGGTCTGGCGTACGTGATGAACCAGTCCGGGCAGACGATCACGCTCGGCCTGTGGGCGGCGGGCGCCGGCGGGTTCTTCGCGTTCCTGAGCGGGATCATCGGCTGGCTCGGCGTCGCCGTGACGGGCTCGGACACCTCCTCGAACTCGCTGTTCGGCGCCCTGCAGGTCGCCGCCGCCAAGGACTCGGGCCTCTCGCCCACCCTGCTCGCGGCGGCGAACTCGAGCGGCGGCGTGCTCGGTAAGATGATCTCGCCGCAGAACCTGGCGATCGGCGCGGCCGCCGTCGGCATGGCCGGCCAGGAGGGCGAGCTGTTCCGCAAGGTCATCGGCTGGAGCCTGGTGCTGCTGCTGTTGATGTGCGTGCTCGTCTACCTCCAGTCGACGCCCGTCCTGGAATGGATGGTGGTCGGCGAATGACCGCCCCCACCGCGATCGCCGGGCTGATCCCGCGCCTGCGCGCGATCTGCGGCGACGAGCGGGTGATCACCGGCCGCGACCAGCTGCGCACCTACGAGTCCGACGGGCTGCTGCAGTACCACGTGTCGCCCGGCGCAGTGGCGCTGCCCGACACCGCGGAGGAGGTCGCGGCGATCGTCCGCGCGTGCTTCGAGGCCGGCGTCCCGTGGGTCGCGCGCGGGTCGGGCTCCGGCCTGAGCGGCGGCGCGCTGCCGGTCGAGCACGGGCTCGTCATCGCCCTCTCGCGCCTGCGGCGGGTCCTCGAGGTCGATCTGCCCAACCAGCGGATCGTCGTCGAGCCGGGCGTCACCAACACCGAGGTGTCCAAGGCGGTCGGCCCGACGCACTTCTATCCCCCCGACCCGTCGAGCCAGATCGTCTGCTCGATCGGCGGCAACGTCGCCGAGAACTCGGGCGGCGCGCACTGCTTCAAATACGGCTTCACGACGAACTACGTGTGCGGGCTGGAGGCGGTGCTCTCCGACGGCGAGATCGTGCGGATCGGCGGCAAGCGGCTCGACGGCCCGGGCTACGACCTGCTCGGGGCGCTCGTCGGCTCGGAGGGCACGCTCGGCGTGGTCACTCGAATCTGGCTGCGGGTGATGCCGGTGCCCGAGACGGTCAAGACGCTCGCTGCGTTCTTCGAGTCGACCGAGGCGGCCGGCGAGGCGGTGTCGGCGATCGTGCAGGCGGGCGTCGTCCCGGGCGCGATCGAGATGATGGACACGCTCTCGATCCAGGCCGCCGAGCTGATGGCGCACGCCGGCTGGCCGACCGACGCCGGCGCGGCGCTGGTCATCGAGATCGACGGCTCGGAGGCCGAGGTGCAGGCCCGCTTCGCCGACGTCGAGGGCTTCTGCAACGAGGCCGGCGCCACCGAGATCCGGGTGGCGGCCGACGCCGCCGAGGCCGCGCTGTTCTGGAAGGCGCGCAAGGCGGCGTTCCCGGCGATGGGCCGGATCGCCCGCTCCTACTACGTCCAGGATGGTGTCATCCCGCGGACCAAGCTGCCCGAGGTCCTGCACCGCATCTCCGAGTTGGGGAAGGAGTACGGCATGCGGGTCGCCAACGTCTTCCACGCCGGGGACGGCAACCTGCACCCGCTCGTCTGCTACGACTCCGACGAGGAGGCCGCGCGCGCCGAGGAGCTGTCCGGGAAGATCCTGATGGCGTGCGTCGAGGCCGGCGGCTCGATCACCGGGGAGCACGGCGTCGGGGTCGACAAGAAGCGCTACATGCCGCGGATGTTCGACGAGCCCGATCTCGCCGCGTTCCAGAAGCTGCGCTGCGCGTTCGATCCCCACGGGCTCGCGAACCCCGGGAAGGTCATGCCGACGCCGCGGCTGTGCGGCGAGGTCCCAGGCCCCTACCGGCAGCATCCGCTCGAGCGCGAGGGTCTCGCGGAGCGGTTCTAAGGACGCAG
Organism: uncultured Solirubrobacterales bacterium; assembly: GCA_963828075.1. GTDB lineage: Bacteria > Actinomycetota > Thermoleophilia > Solirubrobacterales > Solirubrobacteraceae > JACCYI01. Next base: position 616,621 of record CAWHDH010000017.1, read on the forward strand.
ATGCCCGCCGCCACGACACCCCCCGCCGAGATCGCCGAGCGCCTCGCCGCCTGTGCGGCGGAGGGCCGCTCGGTACGGATCGCGGGCGGCGGCACCCGCTCGCGCTGGGGCCGGCCCGTCGAGGCCGGCGAGGTGCTCTCGACGGCGCGCCTCGACGAGATCGCCGAGCACTCCGAGGGCGACTTCACCGCGATCCTCGGAGCCGGCGTGCCGTTCGAGCGCGCGCAGGCCACGTTCCGCGAGGCGGGGCAGATGCTCGCGCTGGACCCGCCCTCGGCGCCGGAGGCGACGATCGGCGGGCTGATCGCGACGGCGGACTCCGGCCCGCGCCGCCATCGCTACAACGCCGCGCGCGACCTCGTCATCGGCGTCACCGTCGCCCTGCCCGACGGCACCCTGGCCAAGGCCGGCGGCAAGGTGATCAAGAACGTCGCCGGCTACGACCTCTCGAAGGTGATGTCCGGGGCGTTCGGGACGCTCGGCGTCATCGTCCGCGTGGCCGTCCGGCTGCACCCGCTGCCGCAGGGCACCGCCACCGCGCGCTTCGCGTCAGACGACCCGGACGGGCTCGCGCGCATCGCATCCGAGCTCGCGCACCGGCCGCTCGAGCTCGACGCGCTCGACGTCCGCTACGGCGGCGGCGAGGGCGCGATCCTTGCGCGCTTCGCGGGGACCACCGCCGCCGAGCGCGCGGGTGCCCTGTGCGACGAGGGCCTGGCGCCCGAGACCGCCGTGGTCGAGGACGACGAGGCCCTGTGGGTCGCACAGCGCGCCGGCCAGCGCTCCACGGACGGCACCGTCGTCCGCGTCTCCGCGCTCCCGACCGAGCTGCCCGACGTCCTGCGCGCCGCCGACGCCACCGGCGCCTCAGTGGTCGGGCGCGCCGGCGTCGGCGTGAGCTATCTCACCCTCGGCCCGGACGCGGCCGACGCGGTGGAGCGCCTGCGGGCGGATCTGGCCCCCGCGACGTGCACGATCCTCGACGCCCCCGCAGCACTGCGCGAGGCGATCGACCCGTGGGGCGCGGCCGACGACGGCGCCCTCGCGCTGGCGCGGCGCGTCAAGGAGCGCTTCGACCCCGCGCGGGTCTGCAACCCCGGCATCTTCATCGGAGGGATCTGACCCGCCATGGCCACCTCGACCTCGACCGGCGCCTGGGACGACATCCGGCCTCCGGAGCCTGATCTCATCGACGACTGCGTGCACTGCGGCTTCTGCCTGCCGACGTGCCCGACCTACGTGCTGTGGGGCGAGGAGATGGATTCGCCGCGCGGGCGGATCGTGCTGATGCGCCACGGCCACGACGAGGGCACGGACCTCTCCGACGAGATGGTCACCCACTTCGACAACTGCCTGGGCTGCATGGCCTGCGTGACCGCCTGCCCCTCGGGCGTCCAGTACGACAAGCTGATCACCGACACCCGCCAGCAGATCGAGCGCAACCATCCGCGCTCGCCGGCCAAGGGCGCGCTGCGCCGGGCGATCTTCGAGCTGTTCCCCCACCCCGCCCGCCTGCGGGCCACCGTGCCGCTTCTCGTCGCCGGTCAGAAGCTCGGGATGCCGAAGCTCGCCGCTCGGGTCGGGCACATCGCCCCGCTGCAGACGTTCGCCGCGGCGCTGGGCATCGCGCCGCCGGTCAACCTGCGCGACGCCTTCCGACGGCTGCCCGAGCACCACGAGGCGCGGGGCGCGCCGCGAGGGCGCATCGGCTTCCTGCAGGGCTGCGTCCAGCGCGTCTACTTCGGCGACGTCAACGACGCGACCGTGCGCGTGCTCGCCGCCGAGGGCTTCGAGGTCCATGCGCCCGCCAAGCCGCGCTGCTGCGGCGCGCTGATGGGCCACACCGGCGAGGACGAGCCCGCGCGGGCGCTCGCCCGCGAGACGATCGAGCGCTTCGAGGGGTTCGACACCGTCGCCGTCAACGCGGCGGGCTGCGGCTCGGCGATGAAGGAGTACGGGCACATCCTGCGCGACGACCCGGAGTGGGCCGAGCGCGCCGAGGCGTTCAGCGCGCGGGTCAAGGACGTCACCGAGATCCTCGACGGCCTGTCCGAGCGCGTCGTCCGCCATCCGCTGCCGATGAAGGTCGCCTACCACGACGCCTGCCACCTCGCCCACGCCCAGGGCGTGCGCTCCGAGCCGCGCAACCTGCTGCGCGCGATCCCCGGCCTCGAGCTTGTCGAGCCCGACGGCTGGGAGATCTGCTGCGGCTCGGCGGGCATCTACAACCTGGTCAAGCCCGAGCCGGCCGCCGAGCTCGGCCGGCGCAAGGCCGAGGCGCTGCTCGCCACCGGCGCCGAGGCGATCGCCGCCGCGAACCCGGGGTGCCTCCTGCAGATCTCCTCGCACCTCGCAAAGCTCGGCCGGCCCCTGCCGGTCTACCACCCGATGGAGCTGTTGCACATGTCGATGACGAAGGGACGTCCCGGTGACGATTGAAACGCAGGGAGTCGAGATCTCCGCTCCGATCGAGGGCCGCCACGCCGAGATCCTCACGCCCGAGGCGATCGAGTTCCTTGCGCTGCTGCACCGGACGTTCGACGGCGAGCGCCGGCGGCTGCTGGAGCTGCGCACGCAGCGCCAGGCGGAGCTCGACGCGGGCGCGACGCTCGACTTCCTGTCCGAGACCGCCGGCGTCCGCGCCGGCGTCTGGACGGTCGCGCCACCCCCGGCCGGCCTGCAGAACCGCCGCGTCGAGATCACCGGCCCGACCACCGCCAAGATGGTGATCAACGCGCTGAACTCGGGCGCCCCCGGGTTCATGGCCGACTTCGAGGACTCAAACTCGCCGTACTGGTCGAACATGATCGGCGGCCAGGTCAACCTCGCCGACGCCGTCCGCCACCGGCTCGAGTTCGACTCGCCTGAGGGCAAGGAGTACCGCCTGGACGACGAGGTGGCGACGCTGCTCGTGCGCCCGCGCGGCTGGCATCTCCCCGAGCGCCACGTCCACATCGACGGCGAGCCGATGGCCGGCGCGCTGATGGACTTCGGGCTCTACTTCCTGCACAACGCGCAGGAGCTGCTCGACCGCGGCTCGGGCCCGTTCTTCTATCTCCCGAAGCTGCAGTCGCACCGCGAGGCGCGGCTGTGGAACGACGTCTTCACGCTCGCCGAGCGCCACGCCGGCGTGCCGCACGGCTCGATCCGCGCCACCGTGCTGATCGAGACCCTCCCCGCCGCGTTCGAGATGGACGAGATCCTCTACGAGCTGCGCGACCACTCGGCGGGCCTCAACGCCGGGCGCTGGGACTACATCTTCTCGACGATCAAGTCGCAGCGCACGCGCCCCGACGCGATCCTCCCGGACCGCACGGCCGTGTCCATGACCGTGCCGTTCATGCGCGCCTACACGGAGCTGCTGGTGGCGACGTGCCACAAGCGCGGCGCGTTCGCCATGGGCGGCATGTCGGCGTTCCTGCCGTCGCGCACCGACGAGGAGCAGAACCAGGCGTCGATGCAGAAGGTCCGCGAGGACAAGCAGCGCGAGGCCGAGGCGGGCTTCGACGGCACCTGGGTGGCGCACCCGGATTTCGTGGCGCCCGCGCTCGAGCAGTTCGACGCGGTGCTCGGCGACAAGCCGAACCAGATCGACCGCCAGCGCCCGGACGTGTCGGTGGGCCGCGACGACCTCCTCGCGGTCGACCAGACGCCCGGCGAGATCACCGAGGCGGGTCTGCGCGCCAACGTCAACATCGGGATCCAGTACCTCTCCGCCTGGCTGCGCGGCAACGGCGCCGCCGGGATCTACGGCCTGATGGAGGACGCGGCCACCGCCGAGATCTCGCGCTCGCAGGTGTGGCAGTGGATCACCCACGGCGCGAAGCTCTCATCCGGGGAGCCGGTCACCCGCGAGCTCGTGCAGCGGTTGGAGGACGAGGAGCTCGAGACGATCCGCGGCGAGATCGGCGACGACGAGTGGTTCGAGCGCGAGGGCCGGCCGAAGCTCGCCAAGCGGCTGTTCGAGGAGGTCGCCCTCGCCGACGAGCTCGCCGACTTCCTCACCCTCCCGGCCTACGAGGCGCTGCTGCGGATCGAGGCCGGCGACGAGCCGTAGGGGCGCTGGCCTGGATCCAGGCCTAGACCTCGAGCGCCTTCGCCCAGAGGTTGATGCCGGTGTCCACGGCGTGCTCGTCGATCGCGGACAGCTCGTCGTCGGTGAACACCGGGCCGCCGAGCGCGCCGACGTTGTCCTCGAGCTGGCGGACGCTCGAGGCGCCGATCAGCGCCGAGGTCATCCGTGGGTCGCGCAGGACCCAGGCGATCGCCATCTGGGCGAGCGTCTGGCCGCGGGCCCCGGCGATCTCGTTGAGCGCGCGGACGTGGGAGAGGTTCTCCTCGGTCAGCCACCCCGGGTCGAATGACTTGCCGGCCGCCGCCCGTGAGTCCTCCGGGACGCCCTCGAGGTAGCGGTTCGTGAGCAGCCCCTGGGCGAGCGGGGAGAACGCGATGCAGCCCGCGCCCTCGGCCTCGAGCGTGTCGAGCAGGCGGTCGTCCTCGGTCCAGCGGTTGACCATCGAATAGGACGGCTGGTGGATGAGCAGCGGCGTCCCGAGCTCGCGCAGGATCCCCGCGGCCTCGGCCGTGCGCTCACTCGTGTAGCTCGAGATCCCGACGTAGAGTGCCTTGCCCTGGCGGACCGCCGTGTCGAGCGCGCCCATCGTCTCCTCGAGCGGCGTGTCCGGGTCGGGGCGGTGCGAGTAGAAGATGTCGACGTACTCGAGGCCCATGCGCGCGAGGCTCTGATCCAGGCTCGCGAGCATGTACTTGCGCGAGCCCCACTCCCCGTACGGCCCGGGCCACATGTCGTAGCCGGCCTTGGTGGAGATGACGAGCTCGTCGCGGAACGGCCGCAGGTCCTCTCGCATCATCCGGCCGAAGTTCTTCTCCGCCCCGCCGTACGGCGGGCCGTAGTTGTTGGCGAGATCGATATGGGTGACGCCGAGGTCGAAGGCGCGCAGCACGATTGCGCGCTGCACCTCGTACGGCTTGTCGTCGCCGAAGTTGTTCCAGAGGCCGAGGGAGACGGCGGGGAGCTCGAGGCCGGAGCGTCCGCTGCGGCGATATTCGATGGCGTCGTAACGATCGGGCGAGGGGAGATGAGGCATGGTGGCAAACGGTAGCCGAGACCCTCGCGGTGCGGCTGCCCGCACCCCGCCGAAGCCTGGCAGCGCGATGGCCCGCGGCGCCCCCGGACGGCAGACTGACAAACACATGCCAGTCCGCCGCCGCCTCGCCATCGTCGCCGTCGCATTCGCGGCCGCCCTCACCCTCCTGCTCGGTGTCGTGCTCGTGCTCAACGGGCTGGGATCCGCGTTCGCGTCGACCGAGCACCGCGAGCGCTCGTTCCCCGCGCCGGTCGAGCGGGTGGAGATCGACGTCATCGGCGGCGACGTCGAGGTGCTCGCCCGCCCCCGGCAGCGCGCCGTCCGCACCTCGCGGGAGACGAAGTCGTTCCTCGGGTCGGCGACCGTGACCGAGGAGCTCCACGGCGGCGTCCTGCACCTGCGCGCCCGCTGCGACCTCGGCTTCATCGGCACCTGCGAGACGAACTACCGCGTCGAAGTGCCGCCGGGCGTCTCCGTCCACACCAGGAGCATCGCCGGCGACGTCCTGATCACCGGCGTCGAGGGCGACATCGACGTCCGCACCACGAGCGGGGACATCGAGATGAGCGGGCTGCGCTCGCGCAAGACGCGCGCCAAGTCGACCGCGGGCGAGGTGACCATCGGCGTGCGCCGGGTGCCCGATCGGCTCCAGGCGCGGACGACCGCGGGCGACGTGAAGCTCGTCGTTCCCGCCGGCACCTACTCCGTCGAGGTCGACACCGGCGCCGGCGACGACACCGTCAGCGGCGTGATCGACGATCCGGCGGCCGGCCACGCGATCACCGCCCGCACGACGGCGGGCGACGTGACGATCCGCGGCCGCTAGGCCACGAGGGCGGTGCGCCGGCGGCGGAGTAGCCGGCTCTCGCAGATCGAGTGCATGAGCACCCAGGCGCCGGCGACCAGCAAGAGGTCCCCGACGCTGAAGACGTTCGCCGCCGGCACCCACGCCGGGATCGCGAAGACGTCCCCCAGGAACCACAGGTTCGCGTCCGCGACCACCGCGGAGTTCGTGAAGACCTCGGAGTCGGCGGTCATCCCGGCGGCCTGCAGCGCCTGCACTCGGGCCGGCATGACGCCGCCGTTGGCCACGATCGCCGCCGCGTTGCACAGGCCGCCCAGCGCGATCAGCGGCAGACCGGGCAGACGCAGGTTGCGCAGCAGGACGACGATCAGCACCACGTAGGTCCCGCTGTGGATCGCCGCGCGCAGGCCTTCGTCGCCGGCGGGCAGGACGTTGACGATCAGGAGCTGGACGGCGAACGCGCAGACCACGACCGGCAGCCATCGCAGCCGCAGGTCGGCAAGCCGCCGCAGGCGGCCGCCCGCGAGCGGGACGCACGCGAGCCCGAGAAGCGTCAGAACGCCGATCAGCATTACGAATGCATCGGCAAACCGGAATCGCGCCTTTAGGTTCGACCCCTTGCGCCGATCACTCTGAAGCAGCACTCGTATAGCCAATCCAAGGATGGCACGGCATGAAGACCAACCTGCAGGGAAGCATCTACCGCCTGGCGTTCAGCGCCACGTCGCTCCTGTTGATCGTCGAGGCGCTCGGCGCCGGGCGCAAATGGCGCTGATCGAGGGTCAGAAGTTCTAGGCGCTCCCGTTGCATCGAGCCACGGGCGTCTCACCGATGACGGTGGGGCGCCCGCGTCGCTCGCCCATCACGACGACCGATCCATCCGTCCGACACCCCGTGCTCTCACTCAATCGCTACGTCACGCTCGTCACGGCACTCGGGATCGGGCTCATGGCGGCCGTCCTCGCGACCGGTGACCTCAGCGCCCTCCAGCTCGACATCACGCTCGGTCTCCTGCTGGTCGGACTCCTCGTCGGCGAGTGCCTGCCCATGCGCATCGTGCACCACGGGTCCGAGGGGGAGATCACGACCTCGGCGACCTTCGCCCTCGCCCTGCTCCTGACGACGGGCCTCGAGGTGACCATGGTCGCGCTGGCGCTGGCCGCCGTCGTCGCCGATCTGCGCCAGCACAAGACGGTCAGCCGGACCCTCTTCAACGTCGGCCAGTACTCGCTGGCCCTGGGCGGCGCGGCCCTGACGCTGGCACTGCTCTCGGACCTCGACCACCCGACGGCCGATGCCTTCGGTCCGGACGACCTCGCCGGCGCCGTCGGAGCGGCGGCGGTCTTCTTCTTCATCAACGCGGTCCTCGTCGCGCGCGCCGTCTCGCTGTTCGAGGGCGCCCGGTTCTGGCGCTACCTGCGCACGGACCTCGAGTTCCAGACGTCGACGGTCGGCATCCTGCTCGGGCTCGGGCCGATCCTCGTCATCACGAGCGAGTTCTCCCTGCTGGCCGTGCCGCTGCTCGGGCTGCCGCTCGTCGCGCTGCACCGCGCCGGCCGGCGGGCGATCCTGCACCAGAAGGACGCGCTGCACGACCGGCTCACCGGGCTGCCCAACCGCGTGCTGTTGGGCGATCGCCTCGAGCAGGCGCTCGTCCGCGCCCGCCGCGAGGGAACGATGGTCGCGGTCATGTTCCTCGACCTCGACAAGTTCAAGGACATCAACGACACCCTCGGCCATCAGAAGGGCGACCAGGTCCTCGAGGTGCTCTCGTGTCGCCTCCGCGCCCACCTCCGCGAGTCCGACACGGTGGCGCGACTCGGCGGCGACGAGTTCGCGATCGTCCTCCCGGACACGAGCCTGGAGGCCGCGCAGCACGCGGCACGGCTGCTGTGTGAGGTCGTCGAGACCCCCTTCCCCACCACCGACGAGCTCGTGCTGCACGTTCGGGCGAGCGTCGGCGTCGCCGTCTCCCCGGCGCACGGCGTCGATTCGGAGACGCTCATGCGCCACGCCGACGCCGCGATGTACCGCGCCAAGGCGGCCGGCGGAGGCGAGGCGCTCTACGCCGCCGACCAGGACGACCGTTCGCCCGACAAGCTGCGGATGGCGTCCGAGCTGCGCCAGGCGATCGCCGACGGTCGCCTCGTCATGCACTTCCAGCCCAAGGTCTCCCTGCACACGGGGCGGATCGAAGGGCTCGAGGCGCTCGTCCGCTGGCCGCACCCGCGTCTCGGGATGCTCCCCCCGGGCGAGTTCCTCCGGCTCGCCGAGCACGCCGGGCTCATGCCGGCGCTGACGTCGTTCGCCCTCGAGGCCGCGCTGCGCGAGTGCAAGGCATGGCTCGCCGGCGGGCTCGACGTGAGCGTGGCCGTCAACCTCTCCGCGGCATCGCTGCGGGACGACCGGATCGTGGAGGAGGTGCGGGAGCTGCTGGAGCGCCACGAACTGCCGGGGCATCTGCTCCAGCTCGAGCTCACCGAGGATTCGCTCGTGGCCGACCTCGACGCCGCCGGCAACGTGCTGGGCCGGCTCCGCGATCTCGGCGTCGGCGTGGCGATCGACGACTTCGGCACGGGGTACTCCTCGCTGTCGCACATCAAGGACCTGCCGGTCGACGAGCTCAAGATCGACCGCTCCTTCGTCGCGGGCCTCGCGGACGGGACGGCCGAGGTGGCCATCGTGCGCTCGACGATCAAGCTCGCCCACGACCTCGGGCTGCGGGTCGTGGCCGAAGGGGTCGAGACCAGCGCGGTGCTGGCCCACCTCTGCGAGCTCGAGTGCGACGCGGTCCAGGGCTACCTGTTCGGCCGCCCGATGCCGGCCGAGGATCTCTGGCCGACGCTGTCGCTCGACGCCGGCGTCGAGCTGCTCGCACCCGCCGCCTGAGGGCGGCGCCGGGCGGGCGTCAGGCGCGGCTGAAGCGCCGGCCGGAGACCGGGGAGGCCTCCTCGTCTAGGCGCAGGACCTCGTCCATCGAGTCGGCCTCGGCCCGCTGGCGCTCGGCCTCGAGCTTGGCGAGCCGCTCGGGCGTCAGCTCGCCGGCATTCTCCTCCTCGATGCGCTGGAGCCACTCGGCGCCCGCGGCCTGCTCGGCGGCGTCGATCTCGATGTGCTTGGTCTGGGTGTACTTGTCGATCTCGGCAAACAGCTCGTCGACCAGGCGCTCCTGCGGAACCTTCTTCATGGCCTTGCCGCGCGAGAAGATCAGGCCCTCGTTCTTCGCGCCGGTGATGCCGAAGTCCGCGTGGGACGCCTCGCCGATCCCGTTGACCGCACAGCCGAGCACCGCGACCTCGATCGGGTCCTCGTAGGCCTCGAGGCGGCGCTCGATGTCGGCGACCACCGTGTCCATGTCGAACTGCAGCCGCCCGCAGGTCGGGCAGGCGATGAGCACCGGCCCGCGCTCGCGCAGCTTGAGCGCCTTGAGGATCTCCCAGGCGACCTTGACCTCCTCCTCCGCGTGGAAGGTGGAGAGCGAGATGCGGATGGTGTCGCCGATGCCGTCGGCGAGCAGCGTGCCGAGGCCGACGGCCGACTTCAGCGAGCCCGACCACTTGGTCCCGGCCTCGGTGATCCCGAGGTGCAGCGGGTACGGGATCCGCTCGGAGAGCAACCGGTTGGCGGCGATCGTGTAGGGCACGTTCGTCGACTTGATCGAGACCTTGAAGTCGGTGAAGTCCAGGCGCTCCATCAGCGCGACGAACTCGACGGCGGCGGCCACCAGTGCCTCGACCGGGTTCTCGCGCTCGAGCGCGTGCAGATGCTTGGGCAGCGACCCCGAGTTCACGCCGATGCGCATCGGCGTGCCGGCGGCGCGGGCGCGGTCGGCCACCTCGGCGACCTTCTCCGGGCCGCCGATGTTGCCCGGGTTCAGGCGGATGCAGTGCGCGCCGGCGTCGATCGCCTTGAGCGCGAGCGTGTGGTTGAAGTGGATGTCGGCGATGATCGGGATCGGCGACTCGGCGACGATCGTCTTGAGCGCCTCGACGTCCTTGTCGCGCGGCACCGCCACCCGCACGATGTCCGCCCCCGCGTCGGCGACCTTGCGGATCTGGTCCATGGTCGCCGTGAGGTTGGCGGTCTCGGTCTTGGTCATCGTCTGCACGACGACGGGCGCGCCGCCGCCGATCTGCACGCCGCCCACGGTCACGTGTCGCTCTGAGGCCATTGCCTTGAGTCTAGGAGGGTTGCTGCCGATGACTGTGCGGAGGAAATGCCCGTCCACGTCCGCATCCGGCTGTTGCTGGTCCTCGCGCTGCTGTTGATCGTCGCCGCCCTCGGGGTGGCGACGGAGACCCAGCGCCGGGTCTCCGAGCGCTCTTTCGCCCAGACGGAGGCCGCCGAGCGGCGCCTGGGCGGGATGCTCGACCAGAGCGACGGGCTGTTCCACTACCTCGAGCACCGCGACGCCGACGAGCTCGCACAGGTGCGCAGGGGCAGCACCGTCGTCGAGCGCGAGATCCTCCGCGCCGGCCTCAACGGCACCGACCTGTCCCGCCGGATGCGCGACCGGCTCGACCGCGAGGCCGTCGCCATCGGTCACTGGCAGGAGCTCGCCGACGCCGTCCTCGCCGCCCCGGATGACGCCGAGGAGAACGAGGAGGCGCGCGAGCACGCCCTCGACGGCTATCGCGAGGCCAACCGCGCGACGCTCGCCGAGGTCCGCGCCGAGCGGCTCAGCGCCCAGAAGGACGCGCAGCGGCTCTCCGCCGGCGTGCTGGCCGCGCTCGTCCTGCTGCTCGGTCTGCCGGCCTATCTGATCGTCGAGCGCAGCGCGCACCGCGGCGCCCGCCGCGCCGGCGACGACGAGCGCTTCGGCGAGGCCATCCAGTTCGCTCGGACCCAGGACGACGCCTACGAGGTCCTGCGCCGGCATCTCGACATCACGCTCGTCAAGGGCACGGCGGTCGTGCTCAACCGCAACAACAGCTCCGACCGCCTCGAGCCGCGCACGCCCGTCGAGCCGGGAACGCCGCTCGCCGAGGCGCTCGAGGGCGCCAGCCCCGACGACTGCCTCGCGGTCCGCCGCGGCACCCTCCACCGCCGCCGGGCCGGCGAGCCCGAGCTGCTCAGCTGCGAAGTCTGCGGCGCGGTCGGCGAGAACGTCACCTGCGCCCCGTCGCTGGTCGGCGGCGAGGTCATCGGATCGGTGCTCGTGCAGCATGCCGCCGCGCCGCGCGCGGGCGAGGAGGAGCGCCTGCGGACCGCGGTCGCCGAGGCGGCCCCGATCATCGCCAACCTCCGCAACCTCGAGTTCGCCGAGGCCCGCGCGATGACCGACGCGCTGACCGGCCTGCCGAACAAGCGCTCGCTCGACGAGGCGCTCAAGCGCATGGTGGCTCAGGCCGTGCGCCACGACCAGCCGCTCGCCGGGATCCTGTTCGACCTCGACCACTTCAAGCTCGTCAACGACCGCCAGGGCCACGAGGCCGGCGACGAGGTCCTCGCCGCCGTGGGCGCCGCGATCCCCTCCGCCCTGCGCGCCTCCGACCTCGCCGGCCGCTTCGGCGGCGAGGAGTTCCTGGCGCTGCTGCCCGGCACGACCCGCGAGGGCGCGCTCCTGGTCGCCGAGAAGCTCCGCCTGACCATCGCGTCGGTGATCGTCGGCGACGCCGCCATGAGCGTCACCGCCTCCTTCGGCGTCGCCGCGATCCCCGAGGACGCCGCCGACGGCGCCGAGCTGCTCCGCGTCGCCGACCGCGCGCTCTACCGCGCCAAGGCGAACGGCCGCAACCGGGTCGAGTCGCTCGACCCGGTCACGTAGCCACCGTCAGTCCGCGTACATCGCCTCGATCTCGTCGGTGTACTTCGCGCCGATCGGCTTGCGCTTGAGCTTCATCGTCGGTGTGAGCTCGTCGCCGCCCGGCGCCCAGTCGCCGTGGATGAGGGTGAACTTCTTGATCTGCTCGACGCGGGCGAGGCGCGCGTTGGCGGCGTTCACCCCGGCCTGGATGGCCTCGCGCATCGCCGGCTCGTCGGCGAGCTCCTCGAGCGATGTGCCCTCCAGGCCGTTCTTCGCCGCCCACGCGGGGGCGAAGTCGGCGTCGAGGACGATCAGCGCCGAGTTGAACTTGCGCGCGTCGCCGATGCAGCAGGCCTGCCCGATCAGCGGAGAGGCGCCCTTGAGCTCTGACTCGATGTTCGCCGGCGACATGTTCTTGCCGGCGGCGGAGATGATCAGCTCCTTCTTGCGGTCGACGATCTTGACGTAGCCGTCCTCGTCGATCTCGGCGATGTCGCCGGTGTGCAGCCAGCCCTCGTCGTCGAGCGCCTCGGCGGTCTTGTCCGGGGCGTTGCGGTAGCCGAGCATCACGACGTCGGAGCGGACCAGCAGCTCGCCGTCCTCGGCCAGCTTGACCTCGACCCCCGGCGACGGCGGGCCGACCGTGCCGATCTTGACCTTGCCGGGCGGGTTGCAGCAGCCCGCGCCGCAGGTCTCCGACATCCCCCACAGCTCGGCGACCTCGATGCCGATGGCGTGGAAGAAGACGAGCACCTCGCGCGGCGTCGGCGCCGCGCCGACGTTGACGGCGACCGCCTCGTCGAGCCCGAGCTTGTGGCGCAGCGGGCCGAACATCTGCTCGTCGGCCTGGGCGACCGCCGCCGCGAGCGCCTCGGGCACCGGCTCGCCGGCCTGCTCGAGCTCGACCTTCTTGATCGCCGCGTCGACCGCGGCCCGTGCCTTGACGCCCGCCTCGTCGGGCAGCCCGGAGAGCATCGCCTCGAGGCCCGACTTGAGCTTCTCCCAGATCCGCGGCACGGCGAAGAACCACTGCGGCCGGACCGCCGGCAGGTATTCCGCGATGCGCCGCGGGTCCTCGCAGGTGGTGATCGAGAGCCCGAAGACGATCGGCAGGTAGTGGTGCGCCACGCGCTCCGCAACGTGGGCGTTCGGCAGCCACGAGATCACCCGCGAGCCATCCGGGAACTGGATCATCTCGCGGACCCCGCGCGTCGAGGCGAGCAGGTTCTTGTGCACCAGCTGGACGCCCTTGGGCGGGCCGGTGGTCCCCGACGTGTAGATGAGCGTCAGCAGGTCCTCCGGCCCGACGGCGCGCCAGTGCGGCTCCGGGTCGAAGTCGGGATCGGCGCCCTCGACGTCGGCCCAGGCGGTGGTCCCCTCCCCGCGCTCGCCCTCGAGCACGATCACGTGCTCGAGCCCGGGCAGCTCCGTCCGCGCGGCGGCGAACGCCGGCAGCAGGGCCTCCTCCACGATCGCCAGGCGCGCCTCGGCGTCCCCGACGACGTAGGCGATCTGCTGCGGCGACGACGTGGCGTAGATCGAGAACGGCGTCGCGCCGAGCGTCATCACCGCGAGGTCGGCGATGTTGAACTCGGGCCGGTTGCCGAGCATCAGCGCGACGTTGTCGCCGGCGGTCACGCCGAGCTTGGCGAGCCCGCCGGAGAGCGCGTCGGCGCGGTCGCGCAGCTGCGCCCAGGTCAGCGAGACCGAGTCGTCCCTCGTCCGCACCGCGACCCGGTCCGGGCAGCGCTCGACCGTCAGCCGGAACGCCTCGGCGATCGTCTGCGCCTCGCCGGTCGGCTGCTCGCCGCCGTCGGCCTGCACCGCGGTCCTCGACTCCATCTCTCGTCCTCCCCAGGATCTCGATGAACCCGGGGGACGCTACCGCACGTTGAAGCCCTCGCCCATCAACCGGCCGATGTCGTTTTGCAGACCGATGAAGAAGAGGATGCCGACCAGGGCGATCCCGAGCACGCTGGCGCGCTCCATGACCCGGAACGGGATCGGCCTGCCCCGCAGCTTCTCGCCGAGCGCCCAGAAGATGTGGCCGCCGTCGAGCGGCAGGAACGGCAGCAGGTTGATCAGCCCGAGCGACAGCGAGATCAGCGCCAGGATGAAGAACGTCTGCGCGGCGGACACCTCGACCGACTGCCGCGTGACCTCGTAGCTGCCCACCACGCCGGACAGCTTCTTGCGCTCCTCGGCCTTGAACAGGCCGCCCAGCACCCTCGCGGTGCCCTCGGCCACCGCCCACATTTGGTCGACGCTCATCCCCGCCGCCTCCCCCGGCCCCGCCGCTTCGGGCCGCCGGCGCTGGTCGAACGAGATGCCCGCCAGCGTGCGGCCGAGCTCGGCGTCGAACACGGGCCTCACCGAGAAGGTCCGCTCTGCGCCGGCCCGGACGACCGTGATGCGCGCGGGGTTGGCCGCGCGGCAGCCGTCGACCGGCTCGCCCGCGCAGCGGTGCGACGAGATCTGTGCGGCCAGGACCTCCGGGATCCCGCGTTCGCCATCGACCGCAACGATCCGGTCGCCCGGCCGCAGGACCGCCGCGGCCGGCGAGTCCTTCGCCGTCTCGCGCACGGTGGGTGTCGCCTCGAACTGCGCGATGCTCATGAAGAGCACCCACAGGATCAGGAACGCGAGGACGATGTTGACCACCGGGCCGGCGAGGATCACGACGATCCGCTTCCACACCGGCTGGCGGTAGTACGCCCGGTGCGCGTGCTCCGGCGGGATCTCCTCCGCCGGGTTCATCCCCGTGATCTTCACGTAGCCGCCGAGCGGGATCGGCCCGATCCCGTAGGTCGTCTCGCCGCGGGTGAACTTCGCGAGCATCGGCCCGAAGAACAGCGAGAACTTCTCCACCCGCATCCCGACCGCCTTGGCCGCGGCGAAGTGGCCGGCCTCGTGGAGGATCACCAGCAGCGCGAAGCCCACGAACGCGACGAACCAGCTCACGCGCGGGCCCCTTCGCGCTCCACGGACGCCGCCGCCAGCGCGCGCGCGTCGGCATCCGCCGCGTACAGCGTGTCGAAGGAGTGCACGCGGCCGGACCCGAGCTGGTCGAGGACGCTCTCGATCACCGCGGGGATGCCGAGGAACGGCAGCCGGCCGGCCAGGAAGGCGTGGACGGCGACCTCGTTGGCGGCGTTGAGCGCGCACGGGGCGGTCCCGCCGGCCGCGGCGACCTCGCGGGCGAGCCGCAGGCAGGGAAACGCGTCGAGGTCGGGCGGCTCGAAGGTCAGCGATCCGACCTGGGTGAGGTCCAGCGCGGGCAGCGGCAGGACGGCGCGGTCCGGGTGGTGCAGCGCGTAGGCGATCGCCACGCGCATGTCCGGGTGGCCCATGTGGGCGAGCGTCGAGCCGTCGCAGAGCGACACCAGCGCGTGGACGATCGACTGCGGGTGCACGACGACGTCGATCCGGTCGTACGGGGTGCCGAACAGGTGGTGGGCCTCGATGACCTCGAGCCCCTTGTTCATCAGCGTCGCCGAGTCGATGGTGATCTTGCCACCCATCGTCCAGGTCGGATGCGCGAGGGCCTGCTCGACGGTCACGTCGGCCAGCTCGGCGCGCGAGCGCCCGCGGAACGGGCCCCCCGACGCCGTCACCACCAGGCGCTCGAGCGTGCCGGCCGGCTCGCCCGAGAGGAGGTGGTGCATGGCCGTGTGCTCTGAGTCGACCGGCAGCAGCTGCGCCCCGGTGGCCTCGGCGAGCGCCATCACGAGCTCCCCGCCGACCACCAGCGACTCCTTGTTGGCGAGCGCGAGGTCGATGCCCTCCGAGAGCGCAACCACGGTCGGGCCGAGCCCGGCCGAACCCACGATCGCGTTGAGGACGAGGTCGGCGCCGGACTCGGCGACGAGCTTAATGAGCCCTTCGGCGCCGGCGAGGACCTCCCCGTCCGTCCACGCCTCCGAGGCCCGCGCGGCGGCGTCCGGATCGGTCAGCGCGAGGCGCCGCACGCCGTGGGCGCGCGCCTGCTCGACCAGCGGCTCCCACGACCGGCCCGCCGACAGGCCGACCAGCTCGAGCTCTCCTCGCGAGCGCTCGACGATGTCGAGCGCCTGGGTCCCGATGGACCCTGTCGAGCCGAGGATGAGCAGCCGCGTCATGCGGGCCCATGGTATGCCCCCGCCGTCAGCACGAGCTAACCGTGAGCGCGGCGGTCGACTGGCGGACGAGGAGCTGCGGCTCCATGACGACGTCGTCCACGTCCACCGTCTGCAGGCCCTTCCCGATCATGTCGAGCAGCAGGTTCGCGGCGATCCGGCCCATCTCGACGCCGTCCTGGCTGACCGTGGTCAGCGGGGGGATCGTGAACGCCGAGATGTCGATGTCGTCGAGGCCGACGATCGAGAGCTCCTCGGGAATCCGCACGCCGGCCTGGAACGCGGCCTGCATCAGGCCGATCGCGATGGTGTCCGATGTCGCCCAGATCGCGGTCGGGTCCGAGGGCCGACCGAAGTCGGCGAACGCGTCCTGGCCGAGCTTGTGGCTGGGCCCCGGCGAGCCGGGGCTCTCGACGACGAGGACGCGGATGTGGTCGGCGGCGTCGCGCTCGCGCATGTAACGCTCGTAGACCTCGATCCGCAGCCGCCCGTCGTAGGTCTGGAGATCGGACACGCACATGATCCGCCGGTGCCCGCGCTCCCACAGGTGGTCGAGCGCGAGCCGGACGCCGGCGACGCTGTCGCCGTAGACGCCGGGGACGCGCCGGCGGTCGGTCCGGTCGGTCACGCCGATGATCCACTGGTGCTGCTCGGCGAGCACCGCGAGCGCCGCGTCGCCGCCCTCGATGTCGCCGATCACGATGATCCCGTCGGCGTGTGAGCGCTCGAACATCGAGCCGTAGGTGACGGCGACGTCGGCGCGGTAGTCCGCGTGGCCGAGGAACAGGCGGTAGTCGCGCGAGCGGGCCACCTCGTTGATGCCGCGCAGGATCTGGATGTGGAACGGGTCGGAGATGTCGCGCGCGATGACGCCCACCAGCGAGCTGCGGCTCCCGCGTAGCCCGCGCGCGAGCAGGTTCGGCCGGTAGCCGAGGGTTTCGGCGCTCGAGAGGATCCGCTGGCGCGTCTCCTCGCGGACTGGGACCCCGGTCTCGCGCCCGTTGAGGATGCGCGAGACGGTCGTCACGGAGACGCCTGCGGCCCGCGCGACATCGCGCAGGGTGACCGACTGGCCGTCCCTCACCGAGCCCCCGGCCCGAGCGGTGATCGGCGCGCTTGACCCCTTGACGCGGTCGGCATGGCGGTTATAGTACACCACGCTTATCGCTAAGCCTCATCGATAAGCGGTAACGTTTGCACTCTCGCGAAAGGGATTCCTGTGGCCGATGTCGAGCTCGAGACGGCGGACGACGCCGCGGCGAACGGCTTCCCGAGCTTCCGGCTCGACGGCCAGGTCGCGCTCGTCACCGGCGCCGCCCGCGGGCTCGGCCGCACGATCGCCCTGTCGCTCGCCGACGCCGGCGCCGACGTGGCCCTCGGGCTGCGCGACGGCTCGAGCGCGGACGACCTGGCCGACGAGATCGAGCGGATGGGTCGCCGCGCGCTGCCACTGCAACTGGACGTCACGCGCCTCGACCAGATCGGGCCGGCGATCGACACGATGGTCCAGCGCTTCGGCCGCCTGGACATCCTCGTCAACAACGCGGGGCTCGGCCCGGAGAACCCGGCGGAGGACGTCACCGAGGCGGACTTCGACCTCACGATGAACGTCAACGTCAAGGGGACGTTCTTCGCGAGCCAGGCCGCCGGGCGCCTGATGATCGCGCAGGGCTACGGCCGGATCGTGAATCTCAGCTCCCAGGCGGGCTTCGTCGCGCTGCCCGAGGAGTCCGTCTACTGCATGAGCAAGGCGGCCATCTCGCACCTCACGAAATGCCTGGCCGTCGAGTGGGGCCGCCACGGCATCACCGTCAACGCGGTCGCCCCGACCTTCATCGCGACGCCGGGCACCGCGCCCGCGCTCGACGATCCGGCGTTCCGCGCCGACGTGCTCGAGCGCATCGCCGGGCTGCACCGCGTCGGCCGGCCCGTCGACGTCGCCGGCGCGGTCATCTTCCTCGCGTCGCCCGCCGCGTCGCTGATCACCGGCGAGACGATCCTCATCGACGGCGGCTGGACGGCGCGGTGAGCACGACGGCGCCTGACGCGAGCCACACGCCGCCCGGGCTCGAGCCCGACGGCGCCGCCGCGCCGCCGCACTCGCCGCGCGAGATCCTCGAGCGGATCGCCGGCGCCGCGCGCGCCCGCGGCTTCGGGATCTTCATGGCGCTCGTCCTGCTGATCGTGATCGGCTCCGCGCTGTCGCCGCACTTCCTGCAGGTCAACAACCTGATCAACGTCATCCGGCAGGTCGCGATCATCGGGATCATCGGCGTCGGGATGACCTTTGTCATCCTGACCGCGGGGATCGACCTCTCGGTCGGCTCGATCGTCGGGCTGACCGCCGTGGTCAGCGCCGACGTCCTCGCGCACGGCGCTCCCTGGCCGGTGGCCGTGGTCGCCGGCCTCGCGGTCGGCGCCACCTGCGGCGCGCTGACCGGCCTCGGTATCACCAAGGGGCTGGTCCAGCCGTTCATCATGACCCTGGGCATGCTGGTCGTCGCCCGCGGGGTGACGATGACCTATTCCGAGGGGCGCCCGATCGGCATCGGCGACGCCTGGGAGAGCTTCTCGTGGCTCGGCAACGGCGACCTGCTCGGCATCCCCGTGCCGGTGTGGATCCTGCTGTTCATCGCCTCGGTCGCCGGCCTGGTCCTGACCTACACGCCGTTCGGGCGCCAGGTGTACGCCGTCGGCGACAACCTGGAGGCCGCGCGCCTCTCCGGCATCAAGACCAACCGGGTCATCTTCAGCGTCTACGTGATCAGCGGCGTGCTCGCCTCGGTCGCGGCGCTCATCCTCGTCTCCCGGCTATCCACCGGTGAGCCGACGCAGGGCACGGGCTTCGAGCTCGACGCGATCGCGATCGTCGTGATCGGCGGGACGAGCCTGTTCGGGGGCGAAGGTGGGGTTCGGGGGACCCTGATCGGGGCCGGGATCATCGCGGTGCTGGCCAACCTGCTCAATCTCCTTGGCGTCTCGCCGTTCACGCAGCAGATCGTCAAGGGCCTGATCATCATCGGGGCCGTCCTCCTCGACAGCGCGCCGTGGCGGCGGGGCGCGAAGGAGGGCGGCTCATGACCCACGGAGGAGGATCCATGAAGCGGGGACTGAGTCTCGCGGCTGTTGGGCTGGCCGCATTGATGCTGGGTGCTTGTGGCGGCGACGACGAGGAGAAGGCGTCGGCCGCCGGTGACGACGCGGCGCCCAAGAAGGAGAAGGTGGTCGTCGGCTGGTCGCAGGCCAACAACGGCCACCCGTGGCGCGTCGCGCAGACGGGGGCGGTCGAGGGCACGTGGAAGGACACGGCGGCCGACCGCGGCGAGCTGATCTCGACCGACGGCCAGGACAAGGCCGACAAGCAGACGGCCGACGTCGACGACATGATCGCGCGCAACATCAACGCGCTGATCCTGACGCCGCTGACCGCCGACGCGCTGTCGCCGGTGACCAAGCGGGCGATGGACGCGAAGATCCCGGTGATCACGCTCGACCGCGAGGTCGAGACGCCGGTCACCGTGCACATCGGCGCCGACAACAAGGCGATCGGCAAGTCGGCGGCGACGTACGTCGGCACCGACCTGCTCAAGGGCAAGGGCACGGTCGTCGAGCTCCAGGGCACGCTCGGGGCCTCGGCGACGATCGACCGCCACGACGAGTTCGTCAAGGAGCTCAAGGCGAGCGCGCCCGGAGTGAAGATCATCGCCAGCCAGACCGCCGAGTACGAGCGCGAGGCCGCCGTCAAGGTGACCGAGGACATGCTCCAGCGATTCGGGCCGGGCAAGATCGACGTCATCTACTGCCACAACGACGACATGGCCTTCGGTGCGATCCAGGCCCTGAAGTCCGCCAAGCGGCTCGAGGAGATCAAGGTCGTCGGCATCGACGGCGCCAACGAGGCGTTCGAGGCGATCAAGGCCGGCGAGATGATGGCCACATTCACCTACCCGAACGGCGGCAAGGAGGGCGTTGAGACGGCGCTCAAGCTGCTCGATGGCGAGGAGGTCCCGCCGAAGATCACGCTCGACACGACCAAGGTCGACGAGGCCAACGTCGAAGAGTGGATCGGCAAGGGCTTCTGATGGCGACGGGGCACGGCGGTACCGGCCGCCGTGCCCCGCGGCAGCCGGTCCTCGAGATGACGGGGATCGACAAGTCCTTCCCCGGGGCCCACGCGCTGCGCTCGGTCGACCTGGCGGTCGCCGCGGGTGAGGTGATGGGACTGGTGGGCGAGAACGGCGCCGGCAAGTCCACCCTGATGAAGGTCCTCTCGGGGGCCTACCACCGCGACGCCGGCGAGGTCCGCCTCGCCGGCGAGCCGGTCGACGCCACCGGGCCGCGCGACATGATCGAGCGCGGCGTGGCGGTCATCTACCAGGAGCCGAGCCTGGCCGCGCACCTCACGGCGGCCGAGAACATCTTCATGGGCCGGCTGCCAACATCGCGGGGCATGGTCGACTGGGACCGCCTGAGCCGCGACACCCGCGCCGTGTCGGAGACCCTGGGGCTGGCGATCGACCCGCGCGCCCGCGTCGGGCGCCTGAGCGTCGCGCAGCGCCAGATGGTCGAGATCGCCAAGGCGCTGACCCGCGACGCCCGCGTCATCGTGCTCGACGAGCCGTCCGCGGTCCTCGGGGACTCCGAGCTGCGCGGGCTCTTCGCGGTGATCCGGCGCCTCGCCGGCCAGGGCGTCGCCTTCGTCTACATCTCGCACCGCCTCAACGAGGTGTTCGAGATCACCGATCGCGTGACGGTCATGAAGGACGGCGCGGTCGTCGCGTGCGAGGCGACCTCCGCGCTCGACATCGACCGGCTGGTGCGGCTGATGGTCGGCCGCGAGCTCACCGAGCTCTACCCGCAACGCACGCCGGCGCCCGGCCGCCAGGCGCTCACCGTGCGCGGGCTCGGCGTGCGCGGTCTGCTCCACGACGTCGATCTGACGCTGCGCGAGGGCGAGATCCTGGGCATCGCCGGGCTGGCCGGCTCAGGCCGCACCGAGGTGCTGCGGGCGATCATGGGCGCCGACCCGATCGACGCCGGCGAGATCGAGGTGTTCGGCCAGCCGGCGGCGATCAAGGGCCCGCGCGACGCCATCGACCTCGGCATCGGCCTCCTGACCGAGGACCGCAAGGGCGACGGCCTGCTGATGAAGCAGTCGGTCGCGTTCAACGTGACGATCGCCCGCCTCGACGCGATCCGGCGGCGCGGCGTGCTCTCGCGCGGCGCCGAGCGGCGCGCCTTCGAGGAGCACCGCAAGCGGCTCTCGGTCCGCGCGCCCGGTCCGAACGCGTGGATCCGCCACCTGAGCGGCGGCAACCAGCAGAAGTGCGTCCTCGCGCGATGGCTGAACGCCAACTGCCGGATCCTGCTCGTCGACGAGCCGACCCGCGGCGTCGACGTCGGCGCCAAGCGCGAGATCTACGGGCTCCTGGCCGACATCGCGGCGCGCGGGGTCGCCGTCGTCATGGTCTCCTCCGAGCTGCCCGAGGTGCTCGGCATGAGCGACCGGATCATGGTCATGCGCGAGGGCCGCGTTATGGCCGAGCTCTCGCGCGCCGAGGCGACCGAGGAGCTCATCATGCACCACGCCACGCGCCACACCGTCCCGGCGGCGGCCTAGTCTGGAGCCACCGATCATCCGTGGATGCGCCGGCATGCGGCGGCGAGGCGCCGCGGGAATCGGTGGCTCCAGACTCAAGGTCCGGAAGACTCGTCGCGGACCGCGCGGAGCGCCGGCCGGACGAACCACAGCGCGACGAACACGAGCGCGACGCCACCGGTGTAGAGCCACACCCGGGTCCCGTCGAACATGATGTCGGTGATCAGCAGGACGGCGCCGGCGATCGCGAGCGCGAGGAAGGCGAGACCCGCGATCAGGAGGGTGTGGGCCGTCTCGATGATCCACGTGCGGTCGCCCTTGTGGAAGCGCAGGCGGTGCGCCGCGGTCGGCGCGATCAGGCAGGCGGTCGACAGCGCGGTCGCGATCAGCGTCACATAGAAGACGTCGCGCTGGAACAGCGTGAGCCGCCCGAAGCGCTGGGTGAACGGGACGGTCAGCAGGAACGCGAACAGGATCTGGACACCCGGCAGCGCCACTCGCAGCTCGTTGAGCAGCTCGATCATCTGGCGGTCGCGCTTCCGGGTCTCCGCGTCGGCGTCCTCGCGGTGCGGGGTGGCGGCGGTGCTCATCGCTGGCTCAATACCCGTCACGCGAGCGCGAGCCAGACGTAATAGGACGCCGTGAGGCTGAACAGGGCGGCGTCGAGCCGGTCGAGCGCGCCGCCGTGGGGGCCGAACAGCGACCCCGCGTCCTTCGTCCCGGCGTCGCGCTTGACCTTGGACTCGAACAGGTCGCCGAGCGGCGCGCTGATCGCGACCGCGAGGCCGAGCAGGATGCCCTTCTCCCCGCCCATCCAGTCCGAGCTCAGCCCATACCACCAGACGGTGAACGTCCCGATCAGGACACCGATCGCAAGGCCCTCGACGGTCTTGTTGGGCGACACCCGCGGCGCCAGCTTGCGGGTGCCGATCAGCCGGCCCCCGAGGTAAGCGGCCGTGTCGCCGATGAACGTCCCCAGCAGGACGGCGACGACCAGGCCGCCGCCGTGGTCGAGCTCGCGCAGCAGCACGGCGTGGGCGACCGCCAGCCCGATCCAGAACAGCCCGAGCGAGGTGATCGACATCGAGGCGGTCAGCGTCGGGCCGCTGTCGCGCGGCGGCGTGACCAGCGCCAGCAGGAACATCAGCGGGAAGAACGCCACCGCGGCGAGCAGGACCTGGCGCTCGCCGCCGAAGATGGCCGCGGCGACGAGGCCGATCAGCCCAAGGAACGCGGCGAGCCGAATCGGTCGGACGCGCGCGTACATCGTGAACAGCTCGTGCAGGCAGACGAGCCCGAGCGCCAGCACCCCGCCGGCGAACACGAGGCCGCCCTGCTGGACGATGAAGATCGCGAACGCCGCCGCCGGGATGGCGGCGAGCAGCCGCGGGACGAGATCCGAGCCGCCGCCCCGCCTCCGGGCCGGCGGCCTCGCGCGTGCGCCCATGACCTAGCGCCCCCCGTACCGGCGCTCGCGATTGGCGTATTGGGCGAGCGCGAGCTCGAGGTCCGCGCGCGCGAAGTCGGGCCACAGCACGTCGGTGAAGTGCAGCTCGGAGTAGGCCGACTGCCAGAGCAGGTAGTTGGAGAGGCGCTGCTCGCCGCTCGTGCGGATGATCAGGTCCGGGTCGTGCATCTCGGGGACGTAGAGGTGGCGGCGGAACTCCTCCTCGGTCGTCCCGGAGAAGGTTCGGGCCGCGTCGACGATCTCCGCCCGGCCGCCGTAGTTGAAGGCGACGAACAACGTGATCCGGTCGTTGCCCGCGGTCGTCTCCTCGGCCCAGCGCATCTGCTCGAGCAGGCGCTCGTCGACGCCCTCGCGGCGCCCGACGAACCGCATCCGCACGCCCTCGGAGTCCAGCTCCGGGGTCTCCCCCAGGATCCGCTGCGAGAACATCGCCATCAGCCCCGCGACCTCCTCGGCGGGGCGCGACCAGTTCTCGGTCGAGAACGAGTAGACGGTCAGCTCGCGGATGCCGAGGTCGACGGCATCGCGCAGCCGGGCCTTGACGGTGTCGGCGCCGGCCTTGTGGCCCTCCGCGACCGGCAGGCCGCGCCGCTGGGCCCAGCGACCGTTCCCGTCGGTGATGATGGCGACGTAGGACGCGCCCCGGGCGCTGCTCACACCTCGAGGATCTCTTCTTCTTTGCCCTTCAGGGTGTGGTCGAGCTCGCGGACCTTCTCGTCGGTCAGCTTCTGCAGCGCCTCCTCGGCGCGGTGCTCGTCGTCGGCACCGGCCTCGCCGGCCTCCTTCAGCTCGCGGAGGTCGTTCATCGTCTCGCGGCGGATGCTCCGGATGGCGACGCGACCCTCCTCGGCGATCCCGCGCACGACCTTGACGAGCTGCTTGCGGCGCTCCTCGTTGAGCTCGGGGATGTTGAGGCGGATGATCGCGCCGTCGTTGGACGGCGTCAGCCCGATGTCGGACTCGAGGATCGACTTCTCGATCATCTTGATCGACGACTTGTCGTAGGGCTGGATGGTCAGCATCCGCGCCTCCGGCGCGTTGACCGTGGCGAGCTGCTTGAGCGGAGTGGGCGCGCCGTAGTACTCGACGAAGATGCGATCGAGCAGCGCCGGGCTCGCCCGGCCGGTCCGGACCGACCCGAACTTGTGCCGCGTCGCCTCAACGGACTTCTCCATGTGCTCGCGCGCGTCGGTCAGGAGGTCGTCGATGATCGTCATGGCGTTCTCACGAGGGTGCCCACACGCTCGCCGGAAACTATCCGATCGATGTTCGAATCGTCATCCATGTTGAACACGTGGAGCGGCAGCTTGTTGTCCATGCAGAGCGACAGCGCGGTCGAGTCCATCACCTTCAGGCCGCGCTGCAGCGCGTCCATGTGGGTGAGCTCGGCGATGAACTCGGCGTCGGGGTCGGTCTTGGGATCGCCGGAGTAGACGCCCTCGACCCCGTTCTTGGCCATCAGGATCGCCTCGGCGTGGACCTCGAGCGCGCGCAGCGCCGCCGCCGTGTCCGAGGTGAAGAACGGGTTGCCGGTGCCCGCGGCGAAGATCACCACGCGGCCCTTCTCGAGGTGGCGCATGGCACGGCGGCGGATGTACGGCTCGGCGACCTCGGAGATCGTGATCGCCGACTGCACGCGGGTGTGGACGCCCAGCTTCTCCAGGGCGTCCTGCAGCGTCAGCGCGTTGAGGACGATCGCGAGCATGCCCATGTAGTCGCCGGTCGCGCGGTCCATGCCCGCGGCGGCGCCGGCCATCCCGCGGTAGATGTTGCCGGCGCCGAGCACGATCGAGACCTGGACGCCCCGGTCGTGCACGCGCTTGATCTGCTCGGCGATCTCGGCGACCTTCTCGCCGTCGATCCCGTAGTCCAGCGAGCCCATCAGGGCCTCGCCGGACAGCTTGATCAGGATCCGCTCGAAGACGGGCTTCGGCTCGGGCACGGCGCTCGCGTCAGGCCCCGACGGCGAAGCGCGAGAACCGCCGGATGACGACGTTCTCGCCCATCTGGCCGGCGAGCTCGGCGCGCAGCTCCTCGATCGTCTTGCCGTCGTAGCGGTCGGCGTTGATGTGCTCCTGCTTGAGCAGCACGAGCTCCTCGAGCTTCTTGCGCCACTTGCCCTCCGCGATCTTCGGGCGGATGTTCTCGGGCTTGTCGGCGGCCTGCTGCTCGTAGACGCGCACCTCGGCGGCCTTGACGTCCTCCGGAACCTCCTCCTCGGTGACGTAGGCGACGCTCGGGACGGCGGCGATGTGCATCGCGATCTCGCGCGCGAAGCGCACGAAGTCGTCGTTGCGCGCCACGAAGTCGGTGTTGCAGTCGACCTCGACGAGGACGCCGACCTTCCCGTTGGCGTGGATGTAGGACTGCACCGTGCCCTCGGTGGCCTCACGGCCGCCGACCTTCAGCGCCTTGTCGCCGAGGCGGACGCGCAGCAGCTCGGTGGCCGCCTCGATGTCGCCGCCGGTCTCGGTCAGCGCCTTCTTGCAGTCCATCATCCCGGCGCCGGTCTTGTCACGCAGCTCCTTGACCTGCGCGGCGGAGATCGGGTTGCTCACTTGGACTCCTCGTTCTTCTCGGCCTTGTCCTTGTCAGGGGCGGCGTCGGGCGTCACCGCGTCGGCGGCGGCCTCGACGGCACCGGCGGCCGCCTTGGCGACCCCCTTCAGCGGGCCGGGCGCGCGCTCGGCGACCGCCTCGGCGGTGTCGGCGGCAGTCTCCGCGGCACCTGCCGCGGCGTCCTGGACGCGCTCGACGATCCCTTCGTCACCCTCGGCGGCGTCCTTGGCGACCTCGCTCGGGCCCGGCTCGGGGGCCGGGGCCTCGGGCTTGGCAGGGGCCTTCGGCTTGCGGGCCGACTGGCGCGGCTTGCGGGCGGGCGGGGCGGCGGCCGGTTCGGCGGCGGCGGGCGCTGCCGGTTCGGCGGCGGCGGGCGCGGCCGGTTCGGCGGCGGCGGGCGCGGCCGGTTCGGCGGCGGGCGCCGGTGCGGTGGCGACCGCCGGCTCGGCCTCCTGGCGCGGCAGCCCCTCGCCGCCCTGGGTGAGCGCCTCTTCGGCGGCCGCGGCCTCGGCGGCCTTGCGGGCCTCCTCCTCGGCCTCGCGGCGGGCCTTCTCCTCGGCCTCGCGGCGGGCCGCAGCCTCGGCCTCCTGGCGCGCGCGCTCCTCCTCCTCACGGAAGGTCTGGCGGCCGCGCTGGACGACGTCGCCGATCGCCGCGGTGATGACCCGGCAGGCCTTCATCGCGTCGTCGTTGCCCGGGATGACGAAGTCGATGCCGTCGGGGTCGCAGTTGGTGTCGACCAGGCCGATGATCGGGATGCGCAGGCGCTGGGCCTCGCGGACGGCGATCGCCTCGGTCTTGAGGTCGACGACGAACAGCGCGTCGGGCGGGCGCTGCATGTGCTTTACGCCGCCGAGGTTCGCGCGCAGCTTCTCGAGGTCCGCCTCGGCGGAGAGCCGCTCGCGTGTCGGCAGCAGCGCCAGCTGACCGTCGGCCTCGTAGCGCTCGAGGTCGTGCAGGCGCTTGATGCGCAGCGAGATCGTCTGGAAGTTGGTCAGCAGCCCGCCGAGCCAGCGATGGTTGACGTAGGGCATGCCGGCGCCCTCGGCGACCTCCTTGACGGCGTCGCGCGCCTGCTTCTTGGTCCCGACGAACAGGACGTTGCCGCCGCGGTGGGCGATCCCGCTGGCGAACTCCTGCGCGTTGGCGAGCAGCCGCTCGGTCTTGAGCAGGTCGATGATGTAGATCCCCTGGCGCTCGCCGAAGATGAACCGGCGCATCTTGGGGTTCCAGCGGCGCGTCTGGTGGCCGAAGTGCACACCGGCCTCCAGCAGCTCCTGGATTCCAACTGAAGCCACGTCTTGCTCCCTTGTTCGATTTGGTCCTGCTCCCGCGCGAATCGAGGCGGCGGACCCGGGCTCATATGGAGCGCGGGCAGGGCCGCGGCCTCGAGGGTGGCCGCGCGGGGTCGTGTGTCTGGTTGCCGGACAGGATAGACGCAAGTTCTGTCGCGGCTCGGCGTTGTCAGAGATGCGGGCCGGCCCTCCCTTCCCCTACCTCCGGTGGTCCGGCCCGCATCACCTTCAGCCCGGCGGCTCGGACTCCGCCGCAGCGAGGGCCGCGGCGAGATCATCCGGGAGCGGGGAGCGCAGCTCGAGCGGCGCTCCCGACCGTGGATGGGCGAAGGCGAGGCGGTCCGCGTGCAGGAACTGGCGGGTCAGCCCGAGGCGCTCCGGGGTGCCGTAGTCGGGATCCCCGCACACCGGATGCTCGATGGCCTTCAGGTGCGCGCGGATCTGGTGCGTACGCCCGGTCTCGAGCGTGACGCGCAGCAGCGTCGTCGCCGGCAGCGCGCGCTCGATGGCGAAGTGGGTGCGGGCCTCGCGCGGGTCGTCGGTCTCGGTCGAGATCCGCGTCCGGACCCGCCGGTCGCGCCCGAGCGGCGCGTCGATGGTGCCGGTGCGGGCGGCGGGCCGCCCCTCGACCAGAGCCAGGTACTCGCGCGTGATCCGCCGCTCGCGCATCTGGTCCTTGAGCGCGGCGTGCGCCGCCTCGGTGCGCGCGACGACCAGCAGCCCCGAGGTGTCGCGGTCCAGGCGGTGGACGATCCCGGCGCGATCGGGGTCCTCACCGCCCGCGGCCCGGCCGGCGAGCGCCTGCGCGAGCGTCCCCGAGCGGTGCCCCTGCGCGGGGTGGACGACCACCCCGGCGGGCTTGTCGATGACGAAGATGTCCTCGTCCTCGTACGCGACCGCGAAGCGGGCCGGCTCCGCCGCGGGCTCCTCCGTGGTCTCGGGCTCCTCGACGGTGACGCGCTCGCCGCCGGCGAGCGGATGGCGCTTGGGGCGCCGGACGCCGTCGACCAGGACGTGGCCCCGCTCGATCAGCGCCTGCGCGACGCTCCTGGACGCGAGGTGGCCGGCGAGGAACACGTCGAGCCGCGCGCCGGTCGCGTCGGCGGGCACGTCGAGCTCACGCCTCATCGCGTCCCTCGAGTACGTACAGCAGCACGGCCACCCCGAACGTGATGGCGATGTCGGCGACGTTGAAGGCCGGCCACAGCGGCAGATCGATGAAGTCGGTGACCGCGCCGCGCCCGATCCGGTCGACCAGGTTCCCGACCGCGCCGCCGACCAGCAGCCCGACCGGCACCCATGCGCCGCGCCGCCCGGGGTTGCGGGCGAACCACGCGAGCACGGCGGCGATGGCCACCGCCGTGAACACGATCAGCAGCGTGCCACCGCCCTGGAACAGGCTGAACGCCACGCCGGTGTTGCGCGTGTGGACGAGGTCGACGCCCGGGAAGATGGGGTCCCGCGACCCCAGCTCGACGCCGGAGCGCACGAGCGCCTTGGTGAGCTGGTCGAGCGCGAGGACCGCCCCGAAGACGCCCGCGGCCCGGCCCACCGCCCGCCGGCCGGCCGCGCTCACCCGGCGACGGCGTTCACGACGATGTTGCCCACGATCTGCAGGGCGATGATCGCCACCATCGGGCTCAGGTCGAGCGGCCCGATCCGGGGCACCCAGCGGAACAGCCGCAGGAACGGCGTCGTGACGTCGCGCAGGAAGTCGAGGATCGCGTTGGACCACCGCGAGTACGGCACGCGGACGCCGAGCGAGAAGACCAGCGAGGCGACGATCCAGCCGATGATGCAGAGGATGTAGACGAGCAGGAGCGCGTCGAGGAACTCGGCGATCTGGAGGCGGGTGCTCATCGGTCTCCCATGACGTCGTCCATCGCATTATGGAACGCGCCCCGAAGTCCGCCCCGCTCGAGGGCCGCCAGCCCGCGGCTGGTGGTGCCGCCGGGCGAGGTCACTTCGCGCCGCAGGCCGAGCGTGTCGTGGCCGCGATGGGCGAGAAGCTCGGCCGTCCCCGCCAGGCAGCCGGCGACCAGCTGCGCGGCGGGACCGGGCGGCAGGCCCTTGCGGATCGCGGCCTCGGTCATCGCCTCGGCCACGAGCGCGACGTAGGCCGGCCCGACGCCTGACGTCGCGCCCGCCACGTCGATCAACCGCTCCGGCAGGTCGACGACCACGCCGACGCGCTCGAACAGCTCGTGGACCGCGCGATGCACCTCCGGGTCGACCGGCGCGTCGGGCTCGGCGAACACGGTCACGCCCCGGCGGACCTCGACGGGCGTGTTGGGCTGCACCCGGAAGGCCGGGGCGTCGGGATAGGCGTTCGCGACCGCCTCGAGCGACGTCTTCGCCAGCAGCGAGACCACCGGCGTCGTGCAGCCCGCCAGCTCGGCGGCCACCTGCTCCAGCTGAGCCGGCTTGTGCGCCAGCACGACGATGTCGGCGCGCTCGGCGAGCTCGGCGTTGCTCGACAGCGCCTCGCCCCCGAGCTCCTGCGCCAGCGCCGCCGCGCGGCCGGAGCCGGAATCGGTGCAGAGGATGGGCTCGCCCCAGCCCCGGGCGAGCGCGCGGGCCATGTTGCCCGAACCGATGAGGCCGACCATCAGGACTGGTTGAAGAAGCCCTTCTCGATCAGCCGCGCGCGCTCCTCGGCGGAGATCTCGACGTTGCGCGGCGTGAGCATGAAGACCTTGTCGGCGATTCGCTGCATCCCGCCGTCGAGCGCGTAGGTGAGCCCGGACGCGAAGTCGATCAGGCGTTTGGAGAGGTCGGTGTCCGAGCTCTGCAGGTTGAGGATCACCGGGATCGAGTCCTTGAACTTGTCGGCGACGTCCTGCGCGTCGTTGAAGGACTTCGGGATCACCAGGTGCACGCGGACGTCCCCCCGACCGTTGTTCCCGCGGCCGCCGACCGGCCGCAGCACCGTGGTGCGCCGCTCGGACGGCGAGTCGTCGGCGAAGATGTCGTCGATCTCGTCCCGCCGGCGGCGGCTCGACAGCCGGCGCACGTTGGGGCGCTCGCGGTAGCGGTCCTCGAGCTCGGCCTCCGGCTCGCGGGCGGGCGGAAGGTCCTCCTCGTCGTCGTCGTAGCGGTCCTCGGCGAGGCCGAAGTAGACGAGGGTGCGGTGCCAGGAGTCGCTGAAGGCCATGGGATCGGTGAGGGGGTTCGCCCGGCGGGACGAACTTCCTGCATCCGCCAGTCTAACGCCGCCCCGCGCAGCGCCGCAGGGCTTGTTGCAAATCAGGCGTAGAGCTCGGAGCCGACGCGGACGATCGTCGCCCCCTCCTCGACCGCCACGCGGTAGTCCTGCGAGGTGCCCATCGAGAGCTCCTCGAGCCCGTTCGCGGCGGCGAGGTCGCGCAGCGCGGCGAAGTGGCGGCGGTTGTCCTCGGGGTCGGTGGCGAACGGGGGCATCGTCATCAGCCCGCTGACGGCGAACGACCCGGCGGCCGCCCGTTCCAGGAACGCCGGCAGATCGGCGGGCGCGACGCCGGCCTTGCCCTCCTCCCTCGCCACGTTGACCTGCACCAGCACCCGCGTCTCCGCGGTCCCGTGGCGGACGAGCTGCTCGAGCGCGGACTCCGACGCGACGGAGTGCACGAGCTCGGCGTGCGCGATCACCTGGCGGACCTTGCGGCTCTGCAGCTGGCCGATGAAGTGCCAGCGGAAGGCGCCGCCGTGCGGGCCCGCCGCCTTGGCCTCGAGGTCCTGCGCGCGGTTCTCCCCGACGAGGTCGATCCCCGCCTCGGCAAGCGCGCCGAGCTCCTCGAGCGGCACGTACTTCACCGCCGCCAGCAGCGCGACGGTGCTGCGATCGCGCCCGGCGCGGCCGGCCGCATCGGCGATCTCCTCGAGCACCCGGGCGGTGTTGGCGCGGACACGCTCGGCGTCCAGGCTCTCGATCACGCGCGCCATACGACCCCCGCCTGGCGACCGGTGACCCCGGCGTCGCGCCGGTGTGAGAAGAAGAGCGACGGGTCCGAGCACATCGTGCACAGCCCCGTGTCATGGATCGCTTCGACTCCCGCGGCCTGCAGGCGCTCACGCGCGATCCGCTTGAGGTCGAGGTTGCGCTCGCCGACCCTGGCGTCGTGCCCCGCGAACGCGGCGTGGACCTCCTCGCCGACCTCGTAGCAGCAGCCGCCCGCCCCGGGCCCGAGCGCCGCCGCGACCGGTCCGGATGCGCCCAGCTCGCGCATGGCCCGCACACCCTCCTCGAGGATGCCTTCTGCGAGCCCGCGCCAGCCGCCGTGGATCGCCGCGACGGCGCCGTCGGCGGCCAGCAGGACCGGCAGGCAGTCGGCAACGAAGACGAGCGCGGCGGCGTCACGCAGCGCCGTGGCCTGGCCGTCCTCCTCCGCGTGCGTCCGCCCCTGGCCGGGCGGCTCGGTGGCCCGCCTCACGAGCGCACCGTGGACCTGACGGCCGTAGAGGAAGCGCTCGCGCGGAATGCCGACGGCCGCCGCCAGCCGCACGCGGTTCTCGTCCACGCTCGCGTCGTCATCGTCGGTGAGCCGGCCCAGGTTCAGCGACGCGAACGGACCGGTGGAGACGCCTCCGCGGCGCGTGGAGAACAGCCCGCGGGCGCCGGGGAGGTCGACGCGCACGTGGCCGCCCTCCCAGCGGAAGGGTGCGGGGAGCGGCGGGTCGGCGACGGCGGTGGCCATGACCGCCCATGCTAGGCGGGCGTGCTCTGAACGGCGATCATCGAGGCAGGGGGCGGGGTGAGCAAGCAGGGTCCGTTCAGATCGAGTTCGACCTTGAGCACCAAATAGGTGTCGAACTTCGAACTCGATTCCGCGGCCCGCTCCCATCCCACTCTCTCAATGACCGCCGTTCAGCGCGCGCCCGGCCACCAGCGGCGCCCGAGACCGCCACCCACCCCCCATCCCGCTCTCTCAATGATCGCCGTTCAGCGCGCGCCCGGCCGCCAGCGCGGCCGAAAGCTGCTCCGAGCGATCGGGCGCCGACCCGTCGAGCATGGCCACCCGAGCCGCGCGGAGCGCCACGCCGACGGCGCGGCCGGCGAGCCCGGCGGCAACCAGATCGTCCCCGTCGATCGCCAGCGCGCGGTGCCGATCGGTCTCGAGCCACCGCCGGGCGGCGTCGTCCCCGCGCGCCGCCGCGACCACCGCGACCTCGACCGGCCGGCGCCCGAGGATCGCGTCCGCCTCCCCGGGCGTGGCCGGGAGGCGCACCGCGCCCCACCGCGAGACCGCGCCGACGACTCCCGCGTCGTGCGCCTCGAACCCGAGCCTGCGCAGCCGCCCGCCGACCTCGTCCACCTCCCCGACGCAGGCGCCGAGGGCCGCGAGGTCGGCTCGCGCGTCGGGCGGGCAGAGCGTCTCCGCCGCCCGCACCAGCTCTGCGTCGACGCGAAAGCCCGCCCCGAGGAGGGCCTCGCCGAGGCCGGCGGGCAGCGCCAGCAGCGCGGCGGGCTGCGGCTCGCGCAGCAGCCGGCGCAGCTCGGCGCCCATGCGCTCGGGCGTGATCGTGCCCACCGCGCCCCCGCGCACCGCCTCGGCGGCGAGCCGGGCGGTCCGCCCTTCGGGCGCGAACCCGAGCCGGCCGGCGTAGCGCGCCAGGCGCAGCAGCCGGGTCGGGTCGTCGGGGAAGGACCCGCCGTGCAGCACGCGCAGCCGGCCCGCCTGCAGGTCGTCCAGCGCGCCGGGGACGGCCGTCAAAGATCCGTCGGCCAGCGACACGGCGAGCGCGTTGACGCTGAAGTCCCGCCGCCGCAGGTCGTCGTCGATCGTCGCGCCGAGCTCGACCTCGGGCAGCGCGCCCGGCCGCGGGTAGCGCTCGCGCCGCGCCGACGTCAGGTCGAACACGTCCTCGCCGAGCCGCACGGTCGCGGTGCCGAACCGCGGGTGCGCGGTGACCGCGCCGCCGAGTCGGCGGGCGAGCGCGACCGCATCGCCCTCGACCACCAGGTCGACCTCGTGCGGCTCGCGCCCGAGCAGCAGGTCGCGCACCGCGCCGCCGACCGCGTGGACACCCGGCTCGCCGGCGACGGCGGCCACCCCGGGCAGGGCCTGCAGCCGGTCGAGGAGGTCGGGCGTCGCCATGCGGGCCGATACCCTTTCATCCCATGTCGCCCGACGCCCCGCGTCCCCGGCGGCGGCTCGTGGTGGTACTCGGCGCGGCGCTCGCGCTCCTCCTGATGGGCGGCGGCGCCGCTTTCCTCCTGCTCCGCGAAGGCGACGTCTCCAACGAGAACGTCGAGTTCCGGCCCGAGCCGACCGCCACGCCGCCGCCGCAGCCCTCCGCCACGCCCGACGCCCACGGCGAGCAGCCGTTCACCTGGGCGCACTACGGCTACTCCAAAGACCGGCGCCGCTACTTCCCGGCCAGCGCCTCGATGCGGCCGCCGTTCCGCCGCGCCTGGTCGGTGACCGGCTCGATCCTGCTCGAGTTCAGCCCGATCATCGCCGGGCGCTCGCTCTACCTGCTCAAGAACAACGCGGCGCTCTACGCGATCTCCAAGCGCACCGGCCGGATCCGCTGGAAGCGCAAGCTCGGGTACCTTGCCGCCGCGTCGCCGGGCGCCGGCCAGGGCCGGATCTTCGTGACGGTCCTCCAGCGCGGCAAGGGCATCAAGGGCGGCCGCGTGGTCGCGCTGAGCGCCCGCACCGGCCGGACGCTGTGGTCCAAGCGGCTGGCCAGCCGCAGCGAGTCCTCGCCGCTGGTCGACGGCGACCGCCTCTACTTCGGCTCGGAGAACGGGACGGTGTACTCCATGCGCACCACCGACGGCGACGTGCGCTGGCGCTACCGCGCCGGCGGCGCGGTCAAGGCTGCCCTCGCGCTGGCCGACGGAAAGCTCTACTTCGGCGACTACAAGGGCCGCGTCCACGCCATCCGGCAGGCCGACGGGCGCCCGGTCTGGCGCGTCGGAACCAGCGGGGCGAAGTTCGGGCTTTCGTCGGGGCAGTTCTACTCCACGCCGGCGGTCGCCTTCGGCCGCGTCTACCTCGGCAACACCGACGGGAGGATCTACTCGTTCGCGTCGAACAACGGCAAGCTCGCCTGGTCGAAGTCGACCGGCGGCTTCGTCTACGCGTCGCCCGCCGTCGCCCACGTGCCCGGCGGCAAGCCGAGCGTCTACGCCGGGTCCTACAGCGGCCGGTTCTACGCGCTCGACGCCCGCACCGGCCGCGTCCGCTGGTCCTACAAGGCCGGCGGCAAGATCTCGGGCGGCGCCACCGTGATCGGCGACGTCGTCTACTTCTCGAACATCCGCAAGAAGTCGACGATCGGGCTCGGCGCCCGCACCGGCCGCAAGGTGTTCCAGTTCGGCCGCGGCGCGTACAACCCCGCCGTCTCGGACGGCCGGCGGCTGTACCTGACCGGGTACTCGTCGCTCTACGCGCTCGTCCCGAAGAAGCGTTAGGGCGCGATCGGGCGCACGGGGATGCCGGCGTCGGCCAGGTGCGCCTTGACCTCGGCCACCGAGTAGCGCCCGTAATGGAAGATCGACGCACAGAGCACCGCGTCGGCGCCCGCGCGCAGGCCGTCGACCAGGTGGGCGGGCTCGCCGGCGCCCCCTGAGGCGATGACCGGCACGTCGACCGCGCCGGAGACCGCCCGCAGCAGCTCGAGGTCGTAGCCGTCCTGCGTGCCGTCGCGGTCCATCGAGGTGAGCAGGATCTCCCCCGCCCCACGGCCCACGCCCTCGCGCACCCACTCGACCGCGTCGAGGCCGGTCGGCGTGCGCCCGCCGGCGACGAACACCTCCCAGCCCTCCCCCGACCGCTTGGCGTCGACGGCAAGGACGACGCACTGGGCGCCGAACACTGCGGCCATCTCGTCGAGCAGCTCCGGCCGGCGCACCGCGGCCGAGTTCACCGAGACCTTGTCGGCGCCCGCGTCGAGCACCGCCTGCGCGTCCTCGACGCCGGCGATCCCGCCGCCGATGGTGAACGGGACGAAGACCTCGTCGGCGGCCCGGCGGGCGAGCTCGACCACCGTCGCGCGCTTGTCCGAGGTCGCCGTGATGTCGAGGAAGACGAGCTCGTCGGCGCCCTGCGCGTCGTAGAACGCGGCGAGCTCGACTGGATCCCCGGCATCGCGGATGTCCAGGAACTTCGTGCCCTTGACCACGCGCCCGCCGTCGACGTCCATGCACGGGATGACCCGCTGGAAGTGCATCTCAGCTTTCGAGCGCTGCCTGGGCCTCGGCGATCGTGAAGCGCCCCTCGTAGAGCGCCTTGCCGACGATCACGCCGCGCAGGTTCACCTGGCGCAGCTTCGCGAGCCCGAGCAGGTCGTCGAGCGACCCGATGCCCCCCGAGTACTGGAAGCGCCCGCGAACGATCTGGGCGACCGCGCGGACCTCCTCGAGGTCGGGGCCCTCGAGCTTGCCGTCGCGATCGACGTTCGTGTAGACGAACGAGTGCACGCCGCGGTCGCTGAGGTGGCGGATGGCGTCGGGGGCCGGCATCTGGGTGGTCTGGGTCCAGCCCGCGGTCGAGATGAACCCGCCGCGCACGTCGACGGCGACCATCACGCGGTCGGGGTAGGCGGCGATGACGTCATCGAGGAAGTCGACGTCGCGGAACGCGGCGGTGCCGACGATCACGCGTGCCGCGCCGGCGCGCAGCGCCTCGCGGACGGCGGGCAGCGACCGCAGCCCGCCGCCGTACTGGACGGGGACCGCGAGCTCCCGGGTGATGCGCTCGAGGTGGGCGATGCTCGCGGGCTCGCCCTGTTTGGCCCCGTCGAGGTCGACGACGTGCAGGTAGCGGGCGCCGGCCCGGACCCAGGCCCGCGCGGCGGCGAGCGGGTCGTCCTCATAGACCGTGCGGTCCTCGAAGTCGCCCTGGACGAGCCGCACGGCTCGCCCCTCGTAGATATCGATCGCGGGGTAGAGGATCACGGCGCGGCCCCGGCCGGCACGCAGGCCGCCACGAAGTTGCGCAGCAGCGCCAGGCCGTCGCGCGAGGACTTCTCCGGATGGAACTGCACCCCGGCGACGGTCCCATGCTCGACGATCGAGGTGAAGACCTCCCCGTACTCGCTGGTGCCGACGGTGTCCTGCTCGTCGGCGGGCCGGCAGGCGAAGGAGTGCACGTGGTAGAAGGCCGCCGCCCCGCCGAGGCCGGCGGTCAGCCGCGACGGGCGCCGCAGCGTCACGAGGTTCCAGCCGATGTGGGGCAGCTTGCGGGCGGGGCCCGGTGCGAGCGCGGTCACGTCGCCCGGCAGCAGTCCCAGCCCCGTGGCGCCCTCGTGCTCGGTCGAGGAGTCGAACAGCAGCTGCATCCCCAGGCACACGCCGAGCAGCGGCGCCCCGGCCGCCGCGCGGTCGCGCAGCAGCGGTTCGAGCCCCAGCTCGCGCAGGTTGCGCATCGCCCGCGGGAACGCGCCGACGCCGGGCAGCACGATCCCGTCGGCGCCGGCGATGGCGGCGTGGTCGCGGGTGATGACCGCTCGGGCGCCGACGTGCTCGAGCGCCTTCTCGACGCTGCGCCGGTTGCCCATCCCGTAGTCGACGACGGCGATCACGACGTGAGCGTGCCCTTGGTCGACGGCACGCCGAGCTCGCTCGGATCGATCTCGACGGCGCCGCGCAGCGCCCGCGCGAAGGCCTTGAAGCACGCCTCGATCATGTGGTGGGCGTTGGTGCCCGCCTCGACCTCGAGGTGCAGGGTCAGCCGCGCCGCGCTCGCCACCGCGCGGAAGAACTCCTCGGCGGCCTCGTGCTCGAAGCCGGCGATGTCCCCGGGCGGCAGCGCGAGCCCACCGAAGCGGCAGAACGGGCGACCGGAGACGTCGATCGAGCACGCCGCGCGCGCCTCGTCCATCGGTACGACGGCGTGGCCATACCGGCGGATGCCGGCGCGGTCGCCCAGCGCCCGGTCGAGCGCCTGGCCGAGCACGATGCCCGTGTCCTCGACGGTGTGGTGCGCGCCCGTGTGCAGGTCGCCGGTGACGTCGACCTGCAGGTCCATCCGGCCGTGGCGGGCCACCAGGTCGAGCATGTGGTCGAGGAAGCCGACGCCGGTGACACGGGTCCCCTGCCCGGTCCCGCCCAGCGCGAGCCGGATGGCGACGGCGGTCTCCTTGGTGCTGCGGGTGATCTCGGCGGTGCGCTCGGTCACGACGGCGCATTGTCACGCATCGCGCGTGCCTCCATCGACTCGGCGTGCACGAGGAAGCCCTCGGCGCGGGCGATGGCCGCGCCGTGCGGCGCCAGAGCGGCCGCCGCGGCCGGCGTCACGCGGACCTCGCTCATGCGCCGCGTGAAGTGGCGGACCGAGAGCCCGGAGGCGAAGCGCGCGGCGCCGCCGGTGGGCAGCGTGTGGTTCGAGCCCGCGACGTAGTCGCCGAACGCGGTCGCGCCCGCCGCGCCGACGAACAGGCAGCCGGCGGAGCGCACGCGCGGCGCGAGCGCCTCCGCATCGGCGCCGACGAGCTCGAGGTGCTCGGGGGCGAGCGCCTCGCAGAACGCGAGCGCGGCCTCGAGGTCGGCGGCGTGCACGAGCGCGCACGGTGCCTGCGCGACGGTCTGGCGGTCGCGCAGCCGCGCCCCGATCTCGACCGCGACGTCGTCGAGCAGCCCGTCTTCGGTCGAGACCACCGCGACCAGCGTGTCGTCGCCGTGCTCCGCCTGGGCCAGCAGATCGAGCGCGACGAGGGCGGGGTCAGACCCCTCGCTGGCGAGGACGACGAGGTCGCTCGGCCCGGCGAAGCCGTCGATGCCGACGTTCCCCGACACGAGCCGCTTGGCCTCCTGCACGTAGAGGTTCCCAGGACCGACGATGACGTCGACCCGCCGCACCGACGCGGTGCCGTACGCGAGCGCGGCGATCGCCTGGGCGCCGCCCATCCGGTAGACCTCGTCGACCTCGCACAGCGCGCACGCGGCGAGGATGACCGGGTGCCCGGGCGCGCAGACGACGACCTCGTCGACCCCGGCCACCCGCGCGGTGACGGCGCCCATGACCACCGACGACGGGTACGGCGCACGCCCGCCCGGCGCGTAGACCGCGGCGCGGCGGACGGGCAGCTCGCGCAGCCGGACGGTCTGGCCCTCAGGGAGCGTCAACTCGCGCTCTTCGGATAAGCCCGCCGCCGCGACTGCCGCCACGTTGGCCCGGGCCACCTCGAGCCCGGCGCGCACCTCCGGGTCGAGCGCCTCGAGCGCCGCGGCAAGCTCTGACGCCGGCACGCGCAGCCCGACGTCCGGGGGCGCCCCGAAGCGCCGCTCGAGCTCCAGGACCGCGGCGTCGCCGCGCGCCCGGACGCTCTCGACGATCTCGCGGACCGCCGCCGCCACCGACGCGCCCGGCGGCACCATCGCGCGCACCCGGGCCGCGGCCGCAGCACCGCCGCCGGCCGGGCACTCCACCCACTCAGCGCGCACGCAACCGCCGCACGACGTCGTCGATCGCCTCGGCCTTGAGCTTGTGGGCGACCGGGTTGGCGATCAGCCGCGCCGTCACCACCGCGATCTCCTCGCGGATGACGAGGCCGTTCTCGCGCAGCGTCGTCCCGGTCGCGGTGAGGTCGACGATCCCCTCGACCAGGCCGGTGAGCGGCGCGAGCTCGACCGACCCCTTGACCTCGACGATCTCCGCCTGGCGCCCGGTCCGGTGGAAGTGGCGCGCGGCGATCTTCGGGTACTTGGTGGCGATCCGCATGACCCCGAGGCGGCGCAGCGCCTCCTGGGCGGGGTCCTCGCCGTCGACGGTCGCCATTACGATCAGGCAGCGCCCGTAGCCGAGGTCGAGCAGCTCGTAGACGTCGCGCTCGGACTGCTCCATGAGCACGTCCTTGCCGGTGAAGCCGATGTCGGCGGCGCCCGCCTCGACGTAGGTCGGCACGTCGGAGGGCCGCATGGTGACGATCCCGACGTCCTCGAAGAGCAGCTTGCGGTCGTTCGCGCGCACCTCGGAGGTGTCGATGCCGAGCCCGGCGAGCGCGTCGAGGGTCTCGCGCATCAGCGCCCCGCGCGGGACCGCGATCGTCAGTCGCGGGGCACTCATCGCGCCGCCGCCTGGCGCCGCTCCCCCACGAGCGCGATGTGCAGCCGCTCGACGTTGAGCGCCCACCCCACCGCCGGCAGCTCGCGACCGAAGCGGCCGAGCAGGTCGTCGTAG
The DNA here is from genome assembly GCA_963828075.1 of uncultured Solirubrobacterales bacterium. Classification (GTDB taxonomy): domain Bacteria; phylum Actinomycetota; class Thermoleophilia; order Solirubrobacterales; family Solirubrobacteraceae; genus JACCYI01. Next base: position 655,422 of record CAWHDH010000017.1, read on the forward strand.
CGCCCGCCGCCGCCGATGGGGGAGCCGAGCGCCTGGTCGTAGACCTCGAAGACCGCGCCGGTGTAGTAGCCCAGTGAGCGCGACAGGCCGAGGTCGAAGATCACGCGCGCCGCCACCGCCGGCTCGAGCTGCTCGTGCATCTCGCGCAGGCCGGTGACCGCCTCGGAGGCAGGCCCGGCGGGGACGTCGAGCACCTCCGGGCCGCCGCGCAGCTGCGGGATCCGCAGCAGCAGGTCGGCCTCGTTGCGCGGCAGGCGCAGCAGCTCCACCTCGCGCTCGACCCCGACGAAGTCGCGCGTGACCAGCTCGTGCAGGAGCTGCCGGCGCGCCGCCTGCCCCACGCCGAACCCGTCGAGCAGGGCCGGGTAAAGCGCGGCGTCGCCGATGCCGATCCGGTAGCCCTCGAGGCCGGCGACGTCGAGTGCGCGGCACAGCACGGTGACCGCCTCGGCGGTGCCCTGCGGCGCCGGGGCGCCGACGAGCTCGATCCCCGCCTGCAGCATCTCGCGCGCCTGCCCGCGGGCCGGCCGCACCGAGCGGTAGGCGTGGGCGAAGTAGCAGAAGCGCAGGGGCGGCTCGGCGTGCTGGTAGCGCGCCGCGACCACCCGCGCGATCGGGATCGTCATGTCCGAGCGCAGGACGAGGACGTTGCCCATCTCGTCGAACAGCCGGTAGGCGGGCTCGGCGGCGGCGCTGTCGCCGCGGGCGAGGACGGACTCGTACTCGAGCGCCGGCGTCGCGACCTCGCCGTAGGAGGCGTGCTCGAACACCCCGCGGACGGCCTCGGTGATCGCCCTCAGCTCCCGCATCTCGTCCGGCAGGACGTCGCGGGTGCCGGAAGGCGTGGGGCTGATCACACCGTGACGCGCTCGATGCGCGCGCCGAGCGCGCGCAGGCGCTCATCGATCCGCTCGTAACCGCGGTCGATCTGCCGGATGTTGCCGATCTCCGACGTCCCCTCGGCGCACAGCGCCGCGATCAGCATCGCCATCCCGGCGCGGATGTCGGGCGACTCGACGCGCTGGCCGCGCAGCGGCGCGGGGCCGGCGATCACCGCCCGGTGCGGGTCGCAGAGGATGATGTTCGCACCCATGAGGACCAGCTTGTCCGTGAAGACCAGGCGGTTCTCGAACATCTTCTCGAAGATCAGGACCGTCCCGTCGGACTGCGTGGCGAGCGCGAGGGCGATCGACGTGAGGTCGGCGGGAAACGCCGGCCACGGGCCGTCCTCGACCTTGGACTGATAGCCGCCGGCGTCGCGCTGGACGACGAGCTTCTGGTCGCCGGGCACGAGCACGTCGCCGTCGTCGAGCTCCGAGTGCAGGCCGAGGCGGCTGAACACCAGCCGGATCATCCGCAGGTCGTCGGCGACGACGTTCTTGATCCGCAGCTCGCCGCCGGTCACCCCGGCGAGCGCCATGAACGAGCCGATCTCGATGTGGTCGGGACCGACCGTGTGCTCGCAGCCACCGAGCTCCGCGACGCCGTGGACCGACATGACGTTCGAGCCGATCCCCTCGATCGCCGCGCCCATGCGCACGAGCATGCGCGCGAGGTCCTGCACGTGCGGCTCGGACGCCGCGTTCTGGATGACGGTCGTGCCGGGGGTCAGCGCCGCCGCCATCAGGGCGTTCTCCGTGCCCATGACGGACGGCTCGTCCATGAAGAAGTCGCACGCCCGCAGGCCACCGTCGGTGGCGCTCAGGCGGATGTCGCGGCCGTGCTCGACCTCAGCGCCGAGTGCCCGGAAGGCGTCGAGGTGCGGGTCCAGGCGGCGGCGGCCGATCACGTCGCCGCCGGGCGGGGGCAGCAGCGCCTCGCCGAAGCGGGCGAGGAGCGGGCCGGCCACCAGGAACGACGCGCGGATGCGCTCGGCGAGCGTCGGGTCGACCTCGGTGGTGTGCACCCCGGCCGCCTGCAGCGCGACCGAGTTCTCGTTGCGGCGCTCGCAGGTCACGCCGAGGCCCTGGAGCAGCTCGAGCATGGCCTGGACGTCGCGGATCTGCGGCACGTTGTGCAGCACGACCTCCGCCTCGGTGAGCAGGGAGGCGGCGAGCAGGGGCAGGGCAGCGTTCTTGTTGCCGGCGGGCACGACGGTGCCCGAGAGCGGCACGCCGCCTTCGATGACGAACTTCTCCATGGGTGGGGTCCCCCGTTCAGACGTCTGGACAGCAGGGGTCCGGGCCGAGGGCTGGGCTAGGGTAACAGTCATGTCGCAAGCCCTTTCACGCGAGGAGGCATGGGCTGAGTTCTGCGCCTGGACCGAATCTCCCTCCCTCCGCAAGCACGTGCTCGCCGTCGAGGCCGGGATGCGCGCCTACGCCCGCCGGTTCGGCGAGGACGAGGAGCTCTGGGCGGTCGTCGGCCTCCTGCACGACCTCGACTACGAGAAGCATCCGTCCCCCGAGGACGGGCACCCGCGGATCGCCATGCGCCACCTCGGGGAGATGGGCCAGCCGCCCGAGCTGATCCGGGCGATCGCCTCGCACGCCGACTACCTCGAGGTGCCGCGCGAGACGCTGATGGAGAAGACGCTCTACGCCGTCGACGAGCTGTCGGGCTTCGTGATGGCGTGCGCGTACGTGCGCCCGGAGGGCATCCACGGCATGACGCCCAAGTCGGTCAAGAAGAAGCTGAAGACCCCGGCCTTCGCGGCGGCGGTCTCGCGCGAGGACATGCGGCGCGGCGCCGAGGACCTCGGGGTCGACTTCGACGAGCACGTCGCGCTCCTCATCGCGGCGCTCGATGAGCGCGCGGACGAGCTCGAGCTGCACGGCTCGGCGTCGGCGGCCTGAGCCGCGTTACAGTCCCGCGCCTATGCCCGATCCGCTCAAGATCGCCGTCCTCGGCGGGGACGAGACCGGCCAGGAGCTGCTCGACGCGGCCCTCGGCGTCCTGGACCCCGGGGTCATCGCGTTCGACATCGACCTCGAGCACTACGACCTCTCGCTCGAGCACCGGCGAGAGACCAACAACGCCGTGGTGGAGGACGCCGCGCGCGCCATGAAGGCGGCCGGCTACGGGATCAAGGCCGCCACCATCACGCCGGAGGGCAAGGACGACGTCGGCTCGCCCAACCGGATCGTCCGCGAGGGCGTCGGCGGCAAGGTGATCATCCGCACCGGCCGCCGGATCCCGGGCGTCGTCGGTCCCGTCTCCGGCGTCTACCACCCGATCTCGGTGGTCCGGATGGCGGTCGAGGACGCCTACGGCGCCAAGCAGTGGCGCGAGGGCGAGGAGGGCGCCGACGACGAGGTCGCCTACCGGACCGAGAAGGTCACGCGCTCGACCTGCCGCGCGGTCGCCGAGTACGCGTTCAGGACCGCCGAGCGCAGCGACGCGCACGTCTACGGCGGCCCCAAGTGGACCGTCTCGCCGGTCTACGAGGGCATGCTCAAGGAGGAGATGGACGCGGCCGCCGAGCGCCATCCGGACGTCGTGTACCGCCCGGTGCTGATCGACGCCACCTACGCGGGGCTGCTCACCGGCGCCACGGAGAACCCCCTGGTCATCCCGGCGCTCAACCGCGACGGCGACTGCCTGTCGGACATGGTCCTCCCGATGTTCGGGTCGATCGCCGGCGCGGAGTCCGTCCTGCTCGCCTTCGACGACGATCACGAGGTCGACGTGGCGATGGCCGAGGCTCCCCACGGCACCGCCCCGTCGCTCTTCGGCAAGGACCTGGCCAACCCGATGGCGATGATCCTCGCCTGCGGCGCCGTCCTGCACTACGCGGCGCAGAAGGGCCATCCGGGCGCCGAGCGCGCCTCGCGCGCGATCTACGAGTCGGTGCTCGAGACGGTCGCCACGGGCACCAAGACGATCGACCTCGGCGGGCACGCGACCACGTCGGAGTTCTCCGCCGCGGTGGTCGAGAAGACCCGCACGAAGATCGACATCTGGTCGTCGCTGGGGCGCTAGCCGCTGAGCGGAGCACCGGCAGGTCGAGCTCCCGCGTGAGGTCGAGCACGCGAAGCAGGCAGTCGGGCGGATGGATGACGAGGAGGCCGCCGCCCACCCGGGAGAGGGACCGGTGCGCGCCGGCGAGCCGGCCCACCGCGCTGAGATCGATGAAGTCCACCTCAGAAGCGTCGACCACCATCGAGCCGGCGCCCCATCGCTCGGCGCGGCGCAGAGCGGAGTCGAGCGCGGGCAGAGCGGCGAGATCGAGCTCGCCGCAGACGCGAAGGGCGCAGGCGTCGTCGCTAAGCCGCTCGAGCTCGACGCCGAAGCGGCGGCCCGGCGCGTCGGGCGCGGCGGCGACCGAGCGGTCGGGGCAGCCCCGACGCTCGTGTCGCCGGGGCGCGTCGATGACCAGCCGGGCGCCGCGGGTGCGACGTGACTGCGGATGGGACATCGCGGCTCCTTCCGTCACTCTCGGCAGGTGAGCGGAGATCCGCCGGGGACCGAGCGTCCGTGATCCCGAACGTCGCTACGCGTACAGCGCGTACGGCGGTCCGTCCCATCGGCCGCGCCGCCGCTCAGCGATCATACCTCCCGGTGGTCGGATCGAGCTGCGTATGTCCCGTCGCCGGGGTCGGGTTCGGCCATGAGGCGGCGCGAGCGCTCCGACCGCCCGATCGGGAGACCGGCGGCACCGCGTCCAGGTCGAAGAGGTGGCGTCGCCGGCGGCGGATGTAGCTGAGCCGCTGGAGGTAGAGCGTCGCGGTCCCCGCGAGCAGGATCGCCCCATGTTGAGCGCGAGCTGGGCCATCGAGCCACGCCACGCCGCGGCATCGCCGTTGATGTTCGCCGCCGCCGGGATCGTCGTGACCGAGATGAGCACCCCGATCAGCGCTCCCGACTTGGCCGTCGAGAGCGAGAGCATCCCCGCCGCGCCGGCACAGCAGGCGACGAAGAACGCGAAGAAGTCGGGGTTGGCGATCAGTGAGGCCATCTGGTGCGACTTCTGGTCGAAGACCTCCGGCGTCAGCCCGGTCGCCTTGAACACGAGCGTCGCGAGGAACACGACCGTGATCGCGAGCGGGAGCCCGACCGCGAGCGCGATGAACGACGGGACCGGCAGCGAGCGCTGCGACTGGACCAGCGCGACACACACGCCCGCGATCGGGCCGAACTCCGGCCCCACGACCATCGCGCCGACGATCAGGATCGGCGAGTCCAGGTAGATGCCGACCGCCGCGATCAGCGCGGCGAGCACCATGAAGATGCAGAACACCGCCGAGAGCTCGACGTTCTCCTCGCTGCGCTCCTCGACCTCCTCCCACACCACCGAGTCGGCCACCGCGCCCCGCGCCTCCTCCTCGGCGCGCCGGGCGTATCGCGACAGCTCGGTGTCGATGACCTCCAGCGCGATCGACCCGTCCTCATGGATGCGGAGCTCCTTGAGGTCCGAGAGCACGACGCTCGTGTCCTCGCGCGCGACGTCGCAGAGGATGACGTCGCCCTCCGGGCGCCGGGCGACGCCCTCGAGCAGAATCACGTTGCAGACCGACGCCGTCGAGGTGAGCCCGCTGCGTCCGGTCCGACGGCACGACGATCCGCAGGTGGACCATCCGCGCAGCCTAGTCCGCGACCTCCGGGTCCGACAGTCCGTCGCGGATCCACTGTGGCACCGGCGTCTTGGCGCCGGTCGCGCCGTCGACGAAGACGTACGCCATGGTCCCCTCGGCCAGGAGCTCGCCGGCTCGGACGATGCGATGCGCGGTGAGCATCGAGCTCGTCCCGAACCGCTCCACCTCGATGGTCAGGTCGAGCTCGTCGTCGAACCGCGCAGGGCTGCGGTAGCGGATCGTCGCCTCGACGACGACCAGGTCGACCCCGCCGTCGAGCATCGCCCCATAGGAGCCCAGACCGGCCCGGAACAGCTCGGTCAGCGAGATGTCGAAGTAGGCGAGATAGTGGGCGTTGAACAGCACGCCCTGGGCGTCGCACTCGGCGTAGCGCACCCGCAGGCGGTGGACGTGACGGGCGGGCACGGGCGCGACTGTAGCCCGCTGCAAGATCGCGTGCAGCCGCCCCGGGGACGTTCGGCGCACTAGAGCCAAAACGGGTCTGCCGAGGGCCGCGCGGCGACCGATTCCGTCCGACCGCGACCGTAGCTTTGCGAACACATGTTCCCGCCTTCGACGACCCGTCGCCCGAACAAGCGCTCGCTCCGCGAGCTGGTGCGCAGCGCCATGGACTCGGCCCTCGAGCTCGCCACGCTGGGAGAGGCACCTCGGTCGGCACCGCACCCGCGGGCCACCACGCCCCCGGCCGTGACGCAGCATCCGCACCGCCGACACATCGGTCGTCGTCCCCACGCGCGGAGGGCCGGAACGGTCCGCCCGCGCGCCCAGGTCTGCACGTCGCCACTGGGCTCTGTTTCCAGGGCGCCGCACCGCTGACCGCTCACGCCCCACCGGCGCCCGGTCTGGGAGGACGGGTGTGCCGGTCGGGGTGCGTGAGCTCCGCTCCCAACGAACACGAGCCGCCCCAGCAAGGGCGGCTCGTAGAAGAAACCGGCGGCGACCTACTCTCCCGGGCCCTTGCGAGCCAAGTACCATCGGCGCTGTGGGGCTTAACTGCTCTGTTCGGAATGGGAAGAGGTGTTTCCCCCACGCCAAAGCCACCGGAAATCAAGCGAGACCGCGCCGTCCGCGGGCCCTGAAAACTGCACAGCTCGCCAACATACGGGCACCACGAACAAAATATCCGTCAAGCCCTCGACCCATTAGTACCGGTCTCCTGCAGCTGTCACCAGCCTTCCAGATCCGGCCTATCAACCTGGTGGTCTACCAGGGGTCTTACTCCCTCAAGGGGATGGGAGAATTCATCTCGAGGTCGGCTTCCCGCTTAGATGCCTTCAGCGGTTATCCGATCCGCACGTAGCTAACCTGCGATGCCCTTGGCAGGACAACAGATACACCAGAGGTGCGTTCATCCCGGTCCTCTCGTACTAGGGACGACTCCTCTCAATTCTCCAACGCCCATGGCAGATAGGGACCGAACTGTCTCACGACGTTCTGAACCCAGCTCGCGTACCGCTTTAATGGGCGAACAGCCCAACCCTTGGGACCTACTTCAGCCCCAGGATGCGACGAGCCGACATCGAGGTGCCAAACCGAGTCGTCGATGTGGACTCTTGGACTCGATAAGCCTGTTATCCCCGGAGTACCTTTTATCCGTTGAGCGACGGCACTTCCACTTGCTACCGCCGGATCACTAAGACCTGCTTTCGCACCTGCTCGACCTGTCGGTCTCGCAGTCAAGCTCCCTTGCTGCCTTTGCACTCTACGCACGATTTCCAACCGTGCTGAGGGAACCTTTGTGCGCCTCCGTTACATTTTGGGAGGCGACCGCCCCAGTCAAACTACCCACCTGGCACTGTTCAGCGCCCTGATTCAAGGCACGCTGTTAGAAGCCCAATACACCAAGGGTGGTATCTCAAGGTTGGCTCCACCACAGCCGCAGCCATGGCTTCTCAGCCTCCCACCTATCCTGAGCGAAATGGACCGAACTCCAATACCAGGGTGTAGTAAAGGTTCACGGGGTCTTTCCGTCTAGCCACGGGTACTCGGCATCTTCACCGAGACTGCAATTTCACCGAGCCCCTCGTTGAGACAGCGTTCAACTCGTTACGCCATTCGTGCAGGTCGGAACTTACCCGACAAGGAATTTCGCTACCTTAGGACGGTTATAGTTACCGCCGCCGTTTACCGGGGCTTAGTTTCAATGCTTCGGCTTGCGCCTAACATCTCCACGTAACCTTCCGGCACCGGGCAGGCGTCAGCCCCTATACGTCGTCTTGCGACTTAGCAGAGACCTGTGTTTTTGGTAAACAGTCGGTTGAACCTATTCACTGCGGCCCCCTCGGGCTCCGCCGGCAAGCGGCTTCACCCTACTAGGGCGCTCCTTATCCCGAAGTTACGGAGCGATTTTGCCGAGTTCCTTAACGAGGGTTATCTCGATCACCTTAGTATTCTCTACTTGCGCACCTGTGTCGGTTTTGGTACGGGCACGCGTTGTCTCCCTAGAGGCTTTTCTTGGAGGCATGGCGTCAGGGACTCGCCGGCTTAGAGCCAGCTGGCATCGCGCCTCAGGTTATGCGGCCCCGCATTTCACTTGGGCCACCCCTACACGCTTACCCCAGGACGACCATCGCCTGGGTTCCCTTAGCCTTCCTCGTCCCCCCATCGGTCAAATGACAACGACGTGGTACAGGAATATCAACCTGTTGGCCATCGACTACGCCTTTCGGCCTCGCCTTAGGTCCCGACTAACCCTGAGCAGACGAACTTTACTCAGGAATCCTTGCGCAATCGGTGGAGAGGATTCTCACCTCTCTTTCGTTACTCATGCCGGCATTCTCACTTCCCAGGCCTCCACGGCTGGCTTCCGCCGCCGCTTCACTGCCCTGGGAACGCTCTCCTACCGCGTGATCCGTGAAGATCACACCCGCAGCTTCGGTGACTAGCTTGAGCCCCGTTACATTATCCGCGCCCGAACACTTGACCAGTGAGCTGTTACGCACTCTTTCAAGGATGGCTGCCTCTAAGCCAACCTCCTGGTTGTCTATGCACTCGAACATCGTTTGCCACTTAGCTAGCACTTAGGGACCTTAGCTGGCGGTCTGGGCTGTTTCCCTTTCGACGCTGAAGTTTATCCCCCAGCAACTGACTCCCGGAGTAGCCGTGACGGTCTTCGGAGTTTGCCTGACTTCGGTAACCTGGTAGGGCCCCTAGGCCAAACAGTGCTCTACGGCCGCCACGGAATTGATCCGAGGCTATACCTAAATATATTTCGGAGAGAACCAGATATCTCTGAGCTTGATTAGCCTTTCACTCCGACCCACAGGTCATCCGCCCAGTTTTCAACCTAGGTCGGTTCGGTCCTCCACGGGGTCTTACCCCCGCTTCAACCTGCCCATGGGTAGCTCGCTCAGTTTCGGGTCTACCGCCTACGACTGAATCGCCCTATTAGGACTCGCTTTCGCTACGGCTCCGCTCATCGCTTAACCTTGCCGCAGACGAGTAACTCGCCGGCTCGTTATGCAAAAAGCACGCGGTCACAGAACAAGTCTGCTCCCACCGCTTGTAGGCACGCGGTTTCAGGTACTATTTCACTCCCCTTCCGGGGTACTTTTCACCTTTCCCTCACGGTACTAGTCCGCTATCGGTCACCAGGTAGTACTTAGCCTTGGAGGGTGGTCCCCCCAGATTCAGTCCGCGTTTCACGGGAGCGGACCTACTCAGGAACGCCTGACGGAAGATCGTGCAGTTTCGTCTACGGGACGATTGCCCTCTGTGGTGCGCAGTTCCATGCGCTTCGACTACCACACGATTTTGTAACTTCCGCCGAGCCGGCCACGGCTCGGAACAGACGCCCTACAACCCCCAGTACGCAACGCGTGGCCGCTTGCACGTACTCGGTTTGGGCTGGATCCCCTTTCGCTCGCCACTACTCGGGGAGTCTCGGTTGATTTCCTTTCCTCGGGGTACTGAGATGTTTCAGTTCCCCCGCTTGCCCTCCGCATGCCTATGTATTCAGCATGGGATAACGCCGCATTACCAGCGCTGGGTTTCCCCATTCGGGAATCCGCGGATCACAGGCTATTCAGCGCCTACCCGCGGCTTATCGCAGCCGTTCACGCCCTTCATCGACTCCTGGTGCCTAGGCATCCACCGTGTGCCCTTCCTATCTTGACGGTGATCAGATCGGCCGAAGCCGATCCGGTGATACCCGTAAATGTTGGCAAAACTGTGCAGTTTTCAAGGTCCGCGGAGAGGCACGCCCGGACTGGGCGCTGGTCTCTCAAAACTCAACAGCATGCGGCCACCTCGAGAGGTGGCCGCCAGGTTCGGTCGACGTGCTAGGAGCCGTCCGGCTTCGAAGAACGCGGAATGCGCTCATCGGCCGGCTCGGCCGCTCCACTCCTGGAGCTCCCTAGAAAGGAGGTGATCCAGCCGCACCTTCCGGTACGGCTACCTTGTTACGACTTCACCCCAGTCACGAGCCCCACCTTCGACGGCTCCCTCCCTTGCGGGTTAGGCCACCGGCTTCGGGTGTTGCTTGCTTCCGTGGTGTGACGGGCGGTGTGTACAAGGCCCGGGAACGTATTCACCGTGGCAGTGCTGATCCACGATTACTAGCAACTCCGCCTTCATGTAGGCGAGTTTCAGCCTACAATCCGAACCGAGACGCGCTTTAAGGGATTCGCTCCACCTCGCGGTATCGCAGCCCTCTGTACGCGCCAATGTAGCACGTGTGTAGCCCTGAACATAAGGGGCATGATGACTTGACGTCATCCCCACCTTCCTCCGGTTTGTCACCGGCAGTCTCGCATGAGTCCCCAACTTAATGCTGGCAACATGCGACGGGGGTTGCGCTCGTTGCGGGACTTAACCCAACATCTCACGACACGAGCTGACGACAGCCATGCACCACCTGTGAACCTGCCCCGAAGGGAAGCCCTGTTTCCAGAGCGGTCAGGCACATGTCAAGCCCAGGTAAGGTTCTTCGCGTTGCGTCGAATTAAACCACATGCTCCGCTGCTTGTGCGGGCCCCCGTCAATTCCTTTGAGTTTTAGCCTTGCGGCCGTACTCCCCAGGCGGGGCACTTAATGCGTTAGCTTCGGCACGGAGGGAGTCGACACCCCCCACACCTAGTGCCCATCGTTTACAGCGTGGACTACCAGGGTATCTAATCCTGTTTGCTCCCCACGCTTTCGCGTCTCAGCGTCAGTAACGTCCCAGCGAGCTGCCTTCGCAATTGGTGTTCCTCCTGATATCTGCGCATTTCACCGCTACACCAGGAATTCCACTCGCCTCTTCCGCACTCTAGCCCGACAGTATCCACCGGCATTCGAGGGTTGAGCCCTCGACTTTCACAGCGGACTTACCGAACCGCCTACACGCGCTTTACGCCCAATGATTCCGGACAACGCTAGCCCCCTACGTATTACCGCGGCTGCTGGCACGTAGTTAGCCGGGGCTTCTTGTGAAGGTACCGTCACTCCAGCCGGCTATTAACCGGCGAAGCTTCGTCCCAACTGAAAGAGGTTTACAACCCGAAGGCCGTCTTCCCTCACGCGGCGTTGCTGCATCACGCTTTCGCGCATTGTGCAAGATTCCCCACTGCTGCCTCCCGTAGGAGTCTGGGCCGTGTCTCAGTCCCAGTGTGGCTGATCGTCCTCTCAGACCAGCTACCCATCGTCGCCTTGGTAGGCCGTTACCCCACCAACAAGCTAATGGGCCGCGGGCCCGTCCCGATGCGAAGGCCGAAGCTATCTTTAGTCACTCATCTGGTGATGAGGGACCACATCCGGTATTAGCCCGAGTTTCCTCGGGTTGTCCCGGTCATCGGGGTGGGTTACCCACGTGTTACTCACCCGTTCGCGGCTCTGCCCCGGGGCAAGCCCCGGTTCGTCGCTCCACTTGCATGTGTTAAGCACGCCGCCAGCGTTCGTCCTGAGCCAGGATCAAACTCTCCGTGAAGAACTGCTCACAGAAAGCCGACATGAACCACACGAGGCGCCGCCGGTACACAAGTAGCGGCGCGGGTTCCATGACGAGGTACTGCTGTACTGCTGACTCTTAGCTGCCTCGCGACGGACAAAGCCCGTCGGGGCAGGTCGAACCTGGACGCACACTCGGCCTCTCGGCCGGGTGCGCATGCTGTTGAGTTTTCAAAGACCGGTGCTCTCCGGGCCAGACGGGACTCGTCCGGCGCTCATTCGAGCGGGCTCTGCAGTGTAGCGCACGATTCCGGCCCCGAACAACCTCTCCGGGCCCCGGCCCGAGGGCCTCCTGCAGCGACGGGGGAATGTAGCAGTGGCGCCCGCTGACGGTCATCTCGGGGCGTCAGTCGCCTGACGGCGTGGCCCGCAGACGGCGAAACCGCCGCTTGCCGAGCTGGAGCACCGCGCCGTCGAGCCGCTCGCACGGCAGGTCGAGCGCGTCGGCCGCCAGCGGCTCCCCGTCGAGGCGCACGCCGCCCTGCGCAAGCGCGCGGCGGGCGTCCGAGCGCGAGCCGCCGAACGCCGTGACGATGACCTCGGGCAGGTGCGCGGCACCGTCGGCGCACGCGATGACGGTCTCCTCCACGTCGTCGGGGACCTCGCGGGACACGAACACACGGTCGAAGTGGGCCTCGGCGCCGCGGACGGCCGCCTCGCCGGCGAACCGCTCGACCAGCGCCCGGGCGAGCGCGCGCTTGGCGTCGCGCGGCCCCACCCCTTCGGGAGGCACGCCGCCGAGGAGCAGGTCGTACCACGCCGGCATGGCGGCGTCGGGGAGCGACAGGATCCGCCCGAACATCTCCTCAGGCGCGTCGGACACCCCGACGTGGTTGGCCAGCGACTTGGACATCTTGCGCTCGCCGTCGATCCCCACCAGCAGCGGCGTCGTCAGCACGACCTGCGGCGCCTGGCCATAGGCCTGCTGGATCGAGCGGCCCATCAGCAGGTTGAACTTCTGGTCGGTCCCCCCGAGCTCGACGTCGGCGCGCACGGCGACCGAGTCGTAGCCCTGCAGGACGGGATAGAGCAGCTCGAGCATCGAGATCGGCTCGGACGCCGCCCACCGCCTGGAGAAGTCCTCGCGCTCGAGGATCTGGGCGACGGTGACCGTCCGCACCAGCCGGAACAGCTCCTCCATCGACATGTCGAGCCACTCGGCATTGTGGCGGATCTCGAGGCGCTCGTCGGTACGCAGGACGTGGCTCGCCTGGTCCACGTACGTACGCGCGTTCGCGTCGATCTCCTCGCCCGACAGCAGCGGGCGGGTGGCCGAGCGGCCGCTGGGGTCGCCGACCCGAGCGGTGTAGTCGCCGATGATCAGCACGACGGTGTGGCCGGCGTCCTGGAACTCGCGCAGCTTCTGCAGCACGACGGTGTGGCCGAGGTGGACGTCGGGGGCCGTGGGGTCGAGCCCGAGCTTGACGCGCAGCGGGCGGCCCTCGGCGAGCCGCTGCGCGAGCGCCCCCTCTGGCAGGCAGTCGACGGCGTTTCGGGCCAGGAAGGCGGCGGCTTCGGCGGCCTCGGGGGGTGGGGTCTCCATCCGGTCCAATGCTAGGCTCTCGACCCCGGCGGCAGTCGTGTGCCGGAGGTCTGCGAGCGGCCCGAGCACACCGCGTTCGCCCGCCTCGGGCGCCGGCCGCGACCCTCCTATGACCAGGATCCACCGACACCCCGGGGCCGACGTCATCCCGCTGCGCCCGGGTGATGACGAGGTCCTCCGCACCCGGCCGAAGCTCAAGAAGCTGCGCCTGCTGGCGCTGCTGAGCGGGCTCGGGGTCCTCGCCGGCGTGTCGGCCGCCTTCGGGATGCTGATGGCGGTCGCCGCCGACCTGCCGTCCCTCGAGCGCCTCGACGTCCCTGACCAGAACTCGACCCTCGAGGACCGGGCGGGGAAGCCGCTCGGCGTGCTGACCGGCAACCAGAACCGCCTCCTGCTCGCCAAGGGACAGGTCCCGACGCTGATGGAGCACGCGATCATCGCGGTCGAGGACCGGCGCTTCTACACCAACGAGGGCGTCGACCTGCGAGGCACTGTGCGCGCCCTGTACCAGGACGTGCTGGCCGGCAAGGCGGTGCAGGGCGGCTCGACCATCACCCAGCAGTACGTCAAGAACGCCACGGCCACCCAGAACGAGCGGACGCTGCTCAACAAGGTCCGCGAGGCGGCGCTGGCCTTCCACGTCACGCGCAAGTGGGACAAGGAGCGGATCCTCCGCAACTACCTCAACTCGATCTACTTCGGCAACGGCGCGTACGGCGTCGAGGCGGCCGCGCGGACCTACTTCGGGTGGAACCACCCCGGCTGCGGCCTGCGCAACAAGCCCCGCTGCGTCTCCAAGCTGCTGCCCGAGGAGGCCGCCCTGATCGCCGGGGTGGTCGCCTCGCCGAGCGGCTATGACCCGCTCGCCCATCCCGTCGCCGCCCAGAAGCGCCGCGACCTCGTCCTGCAGCGGATGCGCGAGCAGGGCTACCTGAACCCGGTCCAGTACCAGGACGCCCTGCGGGCGCCGATCCCGGACGAGCTGCAGGTCGAGCCGCCCAAGGAGGAGACGAAGTACCCGTACTTCACGTCGTGGGTCAAGCAGCAGGTGGTCGACGAGCTCGGCGGCGGGCAGATCGGCGCGCGGCGTGCGTTCGAGGGCGGGCTGCGGATCCGGACCACGATCGACTCCAAGCTCCAGGAGGCCGCCCAGGCGTCGGTCGACAAGTGGCTGGGCGGGCCGCCCGGCCCGGAGGCGGCCGTTGTGGTCCTCGACAACCGCACCGGCGAGGTGCGGGCGATGATCGGCGGCCCGAAGGACGAGTACAACCAGCGTCCGTTCAACCTCGCCACGCAGGGCCAGCGCCAGCCCGGCTCGGCGTTCAAGCCGTTCGTGCTCGCCCAGGCGCTGTCCGACGGCATCTCGCCCAGCTCGACCTGGGCCTCGCGCAAGCTGACGATCAAGGTCCCGAACTCGTCGGAGAAGTTCGTCGTCAACAACTACGAGAACGCGTACTCCGGCGCGTCGACGCTCGCGCACGCCACCACGTTCTCCGACAACACGGTCTACGCGCAGGTCGGCATCCGCGTCGGGACGCGCAAGATCGCCCGGCTGGCGCGCAAGATGGGGATCCGCACGCCGGTGTCGAGCAACTACGCGATGACGCTCGGCGGTCTGCGGGAAGGGGTGACGCCGCTCGACCTCGCGCACTCCTACCTGACGTTCGTCCGCGGTGGCAAGCTCACGTACGGGTCGCTGAGCGCCGGCGCCGACCGTTACAAGGGCGGGCTGCGCCACGTACCGGGCCCGCCCGGGATCGAGTCGATCCTGCGCGGCAAGAAGGGGGACGCCGAGCACGTCAGGCTCCCGGGCGGCGAGAAGGCCCGCAACCGCACGCGCGAGCGCCGCGTCCTGCCCGAGGCCGTCGCCGCCCAGACGCGGGCGATCCTCGCCACCGTGGTCAAGGACGGCACGGGGAAGCGGGCTTCGCTCGGCCCCGAGCAGCTGGCGGCGGGCAAGACGGGGACGACCGAGAACTACTCGGACGCGTGGTTCGTCGGCTGGTCGCAGCGCTACACGATGGCCGTCTGGGTCGGCTACCCGGACGGGTTCAAGCCGATGAAGACCGAGTGGCGCGGCGAGCCGGTCGCGGGCGGCACCTATCCCGCCGCGATCTGGGCCGACTTCATGAAGGCCGCCATCGCGTTGACCGCCGGCAAGGACGAGAAGAAGCCCGACGGCGTCGCCCCGGGAGCCGAGGACTCGACGGCGCCGCCGGCCGGGCCGGCGGCGACCGCCGCCCCGTCGACGCCGCAAGCGCCCCCGACGGGCGGCGGCGCCGCACCCACCGCCCCGAACCAGCCCGAGCAGCCACCCGCGCAGCCGCCCGCGGCGCCGACGCCCGCGCCCGTGGTCCCGCCCGCGGACGGAGGCGGCGGGGCGGCCCCGCCGGGCGGCGGCGCAGCGCCTCCGGACTAGCGGAGCAGGGCCGTCGGCCAGGGGCGCGAGACCGAGCGCGACCCCGCGGCGCAGAAGCGCCACGGCAGCTCGGTCGCCTTGGTGATCCCGATCCGCTCGCTCACGACCAGCCGCGGCGGCTCGGTGCCGGTCGGGCGGGGGCCGATCGTGATCGGGCCGGTCATGAGGTCCGTGCCGTTCTCGGTCAGCTCGATGCCGAGCGCCTGGCAGAGCTTGCCGGGGCCTGAGCAGAGCTCCTCCGGCCGCTCCCGGCCGCGCCGGGCGCCCATCTCGCCGAGGCCGGCGAGCGGCTCGAGCGCGCGGATGAGCACGGCGGCGCCGGTCCCGGCCGGCTCGCAGACCGCGTTGAGCATGGCGTGGATCCCGTAGGAGCGATACACGTACGCGCGGCCCGGCGGCCCGAACAGGACGCGGGTCCGCGGCGTCAGGCCCACGAACGCGTGGCAGGCGGGCTCTGACTCGTGGTAGGCCTCGGTCTCGACGATCGCGCCCGCGCAGCCGCCGTGGCGCACGACGCAGCCGACCAGATCGCGCGCGACCGCGAGGACGGGGCGCGCGTAGAACGCGGCCGGGAGCACGGGCGCCGGCGCCACGGCAAGGCGTGTCAGACCGGCTGGTCCTCGAGCTCGGCGCGCGCGTGGGCGAGCTGCTCGCGCACGCGGACCAGCGCGGTGCCGCCCTCGGACACCTTGGACTCGAGCCACGCGCCCTGCTCGAGCACCGCGTAGTACTCGTCGTCGAGCACGTCGGAGTGCTCGGCGAGCTCCTCGCGGGTCAGCGCCGACAGCGGGCGCCCGGAGTCCACCGCGGTCCGCACGAGCCCGGCGACGACCCCGTGTGCCTGGCGGAACGGGAGGCCGCGGCGGACCAGCAGGTCGGCGATGTCGGTCGCGGCGATGAGCTCGTCGCCGGCGGCGGCGGCGAGCCGCTCGCGGTCGAAGGTGATCGTCTCGAGCATCCCGCGGGCCGCCGCCAGGCAGAGGTCGAGCGTGTCGGCGGCGTCGAACAGGTGCTCCTTGTCCTCCTGCATGTCCTTGTTGTAGGTGAGCGGGAGGCCGTGCAGGACGCCGTGGAGCGCGACCAGATGCGCCGAGACGCGCGGCGCCTTGGCGCGCAGCAGCTCGGCGGCGTCCGGGTTCTTCTTCTGCGGCATGATCGACGAGCCAGACGACCACGCGTCCGAGACCCGGCAGAAGCCGAACTCCTCGCTCGACCACAGGACGATCTCGGCCCCGAGGCGCGACAGGTGCGTCGCGCACGTTGCGGCGGCCGACAGGTAGTCCAGGACGAAGTCGCGATTGGAGACGGCGTCGATCGAGTTGCGCGCCACCGACGCGAAGCCGAGCTCGCGGGCCAGCATCCCGCGGTCGGTGTCGAAGTTCACGCCGGCGAGCGCGCCCGCGCCGAGCGGGAGCTCGTCCGTGCCGCCGAGGACCGTCTCGAAGCGCCGCCCGTCGCGCCGGAACATCCAGAAGTAGGCGAGCAGATGGTGCGACAGGTAGACCGGCTGGGCGCGCTGCAGGTGGGTGTAGCCGGGCATCGGCCAGTCCAGGTGGCGCTCGGCGCACAGCAGGAGCGCGCTCTGCAGCGCCGCGAGCCGCCCGACCGTCCGCAGGGCGTGCGCGCGCGTGTACATGGCGACGTCGGTGGCGACCTGGTCGTTGCGCGAGCGGGCGGTGTGCAGCTTGCCGCCGACCGGCCCGACCAGCTCGGTGAGCCGGCGCTCGATCGCCATGTGGACGTCCTCGTCGTCCTCGTGGAAGGGGAAGGTCCCCGCATCCAGCTCCTCGGCGACGCGGTCCAGGCCGGCCAGCAGCGCGTCGCGGTCGGCGTCGGAGATGATCTGCGAGGCGGCCAGCATCGTCGCGTGGGCGCGGGACTGCTCGACGTCGTAGGGAGCGAGCCGCCAATCGAACCCGATCGACGCGTTGAGCTGCTGGAAGACCGGGTCCTGGGGCTCGGAGAAGCGGGACATGGTCGGGCATGATGCCGGGGATGGAGCTCGACGTGCGCCCCGCCTGGCGCGAGGACGACGCGGCCGCCGGCCTGCTGTACGCGTCGGCCGCGCCGTACTACGACGCCTACGCCGGCGGCGAGCGCCGCGCGCGGCGGCTCCTCGACCGGATGTGGCCGCAGCCCGGCCACACGGCGAGCTTCTCGGTCAGCCAGGTCGCCGTGGCCGACGGGGAGGTCCTCGGCGTGCTGGCCGGCTTCCCGCTGCGCCAGGGCGGCGAGCTCGCCAACCGCTTCGTGGCGCTGTCGGTGCGACGCCTGCCGCCGTGGCGCTGGCCCGGCGTGGCCCGTCACCTGCGGGCGGCCGGGCGCGTGACGCCGCGCCCGCCGGTCGACGCCTTCTACGTCGACGGCCTCGCGGTCGCGGCGCGCGCCCGGCGGCGCGGGGTGGCGACGGCGCTGCTCGACGAGGCGACGCGCCTGGCCGTGGAGCACGGGGCGTCGGGGATCGCGCTGGACACGGGGATCGCCAACGCGGGGGCGCGCGCGCTCTACGCCGCCGCCGGGTTCGAGGAGGTCGAGATCCGCCCGGCGCCGGACGCGCGCACCGAGCGCGCCATCGGCGGGCCCGGCTTCGTCTCCTACTTCCGGGCGGTGCCGGTGCTCAGATGACGCGCTCGAGCGCCTCGGCCACGCGGGTGACCTGACCCTCGGTCATCTCGGGGAAGAACGGCAGCGCGACCGAGCGCTCGGCGACGTCCTCGCAGATCGGGAACTCGCCCGGGCGGTGCCCGAAGCGCTCGCGGTAGAACGACATCAGGTGGATGGCCGGCAGGTAGGGCTTGGACTGGACCCCGAGCTGACGCAGGCCGAGGATGGTCTGGTCGCGGTCCACGTCGTGGGGAAGCTGGACGACCCACACGAACCAGCCGCGCTCGTTGCCTCCCAGGTCCTCGCATGGCAGCGACAGGCCGCGCTCGGCGGCCAGCGGCGCGAGCGCCTCGCGATAGCAGGCGGCGACCCGCGCGCGGCCCTCGAGCAGCCCGTCGAGCCGCTCGAGCTGGACGAGGCCGATCGCGCACGCGATGTCCGAGAGCCGGTAGTTGAAGCCGAGGCGGTCGTGGTCCAGCCACCCCATGTCGGGAGCGCGGCCCTGGTTGCGCTCGGAGTCGACGCGGACCTTGTGGTCGTCGGACCCGGTGACGACCATGCCGCCCTCGCCGGTGGTGAGCTGCTTGTTGGCGTAGAAGCCGAACGCGGCCGGGTGCCCGCGCCCGCCCACCGGCGTCCCGTCGGCATAGCGGGCGCCGAGCGCCTCGCACGCGTCCTCGACGATCGGCAGCCCGTGGACCTCGAGCGCCGGCACGTCGGCCGGGTAGCCGAAGATGTGGACCGGGAGGATCGCCGACGTACGCGGGGTGATCGCGGCCGCGGCCGCGGCGGGATCGAGGTTCAGCGACACGGGGTCGATGTCGGCGAACACCGGCCGGGCGTGCTCGTAGAGGATCGCGTTGGCCGACGCCACGAAGGAGAACGGCGACGTCACGACCTCGTCGCCCTCGCCCACGCCGACCGCGCGCAGGCCGAGGTGCAGCCCCGCCGTGCCGGAGGACACCGCGCTCCCGTGGCGGGCGCCGACGCGGGCGGCGAAGGCGGCCTCGAACGCGGGGACCCGGGGGCCGAGGGAGAGCTGGCCCGAGCGCAGGACCTCGAGGACCGCGACCTCCTCCTCGATCCCGATCACCGGTCGGGCCAGCGGGAGGACCTCCAGCTCGGTCGGTGTCAACGGCGTATTCACGAGTGCCATCAGCCTAGTCCTCCGGTCGGCGGCGAGGAGGTCAGGCGCGGTCCCTCGACCTCGAGGTGGCGGGCCGTGCGGTCGTGCTGGACGCGGCCGGGCAGCATGCCGGCCTCCAGCGAGTCCACGAGCGCGTCCCAGGAGGCCTCGATGACGTTCTCGTGCACGCCGATCGCGCCCCAGGAGTCGGTGCCGTCGCTCGCGTCGAGCAGGACGCGCGTCACCGCCCCCGTCGCCTTCCACTCGTCGAGGATGCGGACCTTGTAGTTGACCAGCTTGATGTCGCGCAGATGCGGATAAGTCGCCCCGATCGCCCCGCGAAGCGCCTGGTCGAGCGCGTTGACGGGGCCGTTGCCCTCGGCGGTGTGGACGTAGCGTTCCCCTTGTACCCAGATCTTGATCGTCGCCTCGGTCTGAACGCGGCCGTCCTCGCGCTTCTCCGCGATCACGCGCCAGGACTCGAGGCGGAAGAGCGGCTCGTAGTCGCCCGTCTCGCGCCGGATCAGGAGGTCGAAGGACCCGTCCGCGGCCTCGAACTGGAAGCCGGCGTGCTCGAGCTCCTTGACGCGCTCGATGACCCGCGCCGCCGTCGCGTCGTCGAGGTCGACGCCGCGGGCCGCCGCCCGCGACAGCACGGTGCCCTTGCCGGCGAGCTCGGAGATCAGCAGCTCGCGCGCGTTCCCGACCGCCGCCGGCTCGACGTGTTCGAAGGTGGCGGGGTCGGCGTTCACGCCGGCGACGTGCATCCCGCCCTTGTGGGCGAAGGCGTTGGACCCGACGTACGGCTGGTCGGGATCCGGCGTGAAGTTCAGGAGCTCGTCGACGTAGTGCGCGGTGGCGGTGAGGTGGGGCAGCCGGTCGGGGCCCAGGCACTCGAGGCCGAGCTTGAGCTCGAGGTTGGGGAGGATCGAGGTCAGGTTGGCGTTCCCGCAGCGCTCGCCGTACCCGTTGAGCGTGCCCTGGACCATCGTGGCGCCGGCCTGCACGGCGGCGATCGAGTTGGCCACGCCGCACTCGGCGTCGTTGTGGGCGTGGATGGCGACGGCGACGTCGAGCGCCGCGACGACCTCGGCGGTCACCGCCCCCACGTCGTGCGGGAGCGTCGCGCCGTTGGTGTCGCAGAGCGTTACGTACTCGGCGCCGGCGCCGGCGGCGGCGCGCAGGCAGGCCATGGCGTAGTCGCGATCGGCGCGCCAGCCGTCGAAGAAGTGCTCGGCGTCGTAGACCACGCGCTTGCCGGCGGCGACCAGGAAGGCGACGGAGTCGGCGATCATCGCGAGGTTCTCCTCGGGCGTGACGCGCGTGACCTTCTCGAGGTGCAGGCTCCAGGTCTTGCCGACGATCGTGCACACCGGCGCGAAGCTCTCGGCCAGGATCCGCAGCGACGGGTCGCGATCCGCCGACACGTCGCGCCGGCGGGTCATGCCGAAGGCCGCGACATCGGCGCGGAAGGACTCGCCCGCCAGGCGCTCGAAGAGCTCGGCCTCCTTCGGGTTCGAGGCCGGGAACCCGGCCTCGATCATGTGGATCCCGAGCCCGTCGAGCGCGTGCGCGACCCGCACCTTCTCCTCCGCCGAGAGCGACATGCCCTCCCCCTGCATCCCGTCGCGCAGGGTGCAGTCATAGGCGAGGATCACGGCGTGGTGGGCGCCGGGGCCGGGCTTTGCACGACGTCGAGCCACTCGGCGTAGCGCTCGGAGCGGCCGTGCAGCGCGTCCTCGTAGGCCCGCTGGACGACCAGGGTGATCTCACCCGGGCGACCGTCGGCGACCGCGTGGTCGTCGACCTCGCGCACGGGGACGAGCTCGGCGGCGGTCCCGCACATGAAGACCTCGTCGGCCAGATAGAGCTCGGCGCGCGCGATGTCACGCTCGACGACGTCGTAACCGAGGTCGCGGGCGATCTGGATGACCGACTTGCGCGAGATCCCGTCGAGGATCGAAGCGGTCTGCGGCGGCGTGTAGATGACGCCGTCGCGGACGATGAACAGGTTCTCCCCCGAGCCCTCGCAGACGTGCCCGAGGTGGTCGAGCAGGATCGCCTCCTCGTAGCCGGCCTTGTGCGACTCGATCTTGGCCAGCACCGAGTTCAGGTACTGGCCCGAGGCCTTGGCCTGCGGGATCAGCGCGTCGGGGCCGATGCGCCGCCAGGACGAGACCTTCGCGCGCACGCCGACGTTCTTGGAGTCCTCGCCGAGGTAGGCGCCCCAGCTCCAGCAGGCGATCGCCACGTCGACGCGCGCCTCGAGCGGGAACAGCCCCATGGTCCCGTAGCCGCGAAAGACGATCGGGCGGATGTAGCAGGAGGCCAGGCCGTTGCGGGCGATCGTCTCGTGCGTCGCCGAGCGGATCTCCTCGCGCGTGTAGGGGACCGGCATGTAGTAGAGCTCTGAGGACTTGAAGAGCCGGTCGATGTGGTCCTGGTGGCGGAAGATCGCCGTCCCGCGCGGGGTGTCATAGGCCCGGACGCCCTCGAACACGCCGGTCCCGTAGTGCAGGCCGTGGGTGAGTACGTGCACCTTCGCGTCCTCCCAGGCGACGAGCTCCCCGTTCATCCAGATGAGGTCCGCGGCGTTCTGCACTTGGTCGTACTCCTGCTGGTAGTCAGAGTTCGGCCAGCACGGCCTGCGTAGCCTCGGCGGTGGTCGCCGAGCCGCCGAGGTCGGCGGTGCGCAGTCCGGCCGCGAGGGCCCGGTCGACCGCCGATTCTACGGCAGCGGCCTCGGACTCCATCTGAAGTCCATGCCGGAGCATGAGCGCGGCGGAGAGGAACATGGCCAGCGGGTTGGCGATCCCGCGGCCCGCGATGTCAGGCGCCGAGCCGTGGACGGGCTCGAACAGCCCGGGCGTCCCGGCCTCGCCGAGCGACGCGCTGGGGAGCATCCCGATCGAGCCCGAGAGCATCGCGGCCTCGTCGGAGAGGATGTCCCCGAACAGGTTCTCGGTGAGGATGACGTCGAAGTGGCGCGGGGCGGCGATGAGCTTCATCGCGGCGTTGTCGACGAGCAGGTGCTCGAGCTCGATGCTGGGGAACTCCTCGGAATGCACGCGCACGACGACCTCGCGCCACAGGCGGCTGGACTCCATGACGTTGGCCTTGTCGACGCTGGTCACCCGGCTGCGCGCGGAGGCGAAGCCGCGGCGGGCGATCCGCTCGATCTCGCCGACGGAGTAGGTGCAGGTGTCGTAGGCGGTGTCGCCGTCACGGCCGGAGGCGCCGAAGTAGATCCCGCCCGTGAGCTCGCGGACCACCAGCAGGTCGGTGCCCTCGATCAGCTCGCGCTTGAGCGGGCTCGCGTCGTAGAGCGCCGGGACCGGGCGGACCGGCCGCAGGTTGGCGAACAGGCCGAGGGCCTTTCGCAGGCCGAGCAGGCCCTGCTCGGGGCGCGGGGCGGCCGGGTCGGTGGTGTCCCACTTGGGCCCGCCGACGGCGGCGAGCAGCACGGCGTCGGCCTGGTGCGCCGCGGCGAGCGTCGCGTCGGTCAGCGCGGTGCCGTGGGTGTCGATGGCGGCGCCGCCGAAGACGTGCGGCTCGTACTCGAGCCCGGGCGCCACCACGTCGAGGACGCGGATCGCCTCGGCCATGATCTCCGGCCCGATCCCGTCGCCGGGCAGCGTGACGATGTGGGCGCTCATAGCGCGGTGGTGGCCGGCAGCGGCGGGGTCTGGGCCTCGTAGGCGTCGATCGCATCGGTCTGCTGGAGCGTCAGCGCGATGTCGTCGAGGCCGTTGAGCAGGCGGTGGCGGATCTCGCCGTCGAGCTCGAAGGGCACGCTGCGGCCGGCGAAGCGGACCTCGAGCGCCTCGAGGTCGACCTCCGCGGGCCCAGGCGCGGCCTCGATCAGGGCCCGCACGTCGGCCTCGGGCAGCCGTACTGGCAGGAGCCCGATCTTCGTGCAGTTCGAGAAGAAGATGTCGGCGAAGCTCGGGGCGACGATCGCCTTGAAGCCGTAGTCCTGCAGGCCCCACGGCGCGTGCTCGCGGCTCGAGCCGCAGCCGAAGTCCGGCCCGGTCACGAGGATCGGGTTGACCGGCAGGTCCCAGCCGGGCTGCTCGCGCCACTCGGCGAACAGGAACTGGCCGAAGCCGGTGCGCTCGACCCGCTTGAGGTAGCGCGCGGGCATGATCTGGTCGGTGTCGACGCTCGCGCGGTCGAGCACGGTGACGTCGCCGGAAACAATCCGAATCGGGTCCATTACGACCAGGTCCTGATGTCGACGAAGTGGCCCTCGATGGCGGCGGCGGCGGCCATCTCCGGCGAGACCAGGTGGGTGCGCCCGCCGCGGCCCTGGCGGCCCTCGAAGTTGCGGTTCGAGGTCGACGCGCAGCGCTCCTGAGGAGACAGCGTGTCGGGGTTCATGCCCAAGCACATCGAGCAGCCCGCGGTCCGCCAGTCGAAGCCGGCGGCGCGGAAGACCTCGTCGAGCCCCTCGGCCTCGGCCTGCTTGGCGACCTGCTGGGAGCCGGGGACGACCATCGCCGTGAGCGTCGCGGCGACCGTGCGGCCCTTGACGACCTTCGCGGCGGCGCGCAGGTCGCCGATGCGCGAGTTCGTGCAGGAGCCGATGAACACGCGGTCGAGCCGGATGTCCTGGATCGGCGTACCGGCCTCGAGCCCCATGTACGCCAGCGCGCGCACGTCGCCCTCGGAGGCGGGCTCGGGGACCGAGTCGGTGACGGAGGCGACCATGGCCGGGGTCGTGCCCCACGTCACCACGGGCGAGATCTCGTCAGCGCGAATCACGACCTCGCGGTCGAAGACGGCGCCCGCGTCGGTGTGCAGGTGCGACCAGCGCTCGACGGCGGCGTCGAAGTCCTCGGGCGCCGCCGGCCGGCCGCGGACCCACTCGAACGTCGTCTCGTCCGGCGCGATCATGCCCGCGCGGCCGCCGCCCTCGATCGTCATGTTGCAGATCGTCATGCGGCCCTCCATCGAGAGCCCCTCGATGACCGGGCCGGCGAACTCGACCGCGTGGCCGGCCATGCCGCCGGTGCCGAGCTGCCCGATCGTCGCCAGGATGAGGTCCTTGGCCGTCACGCCGAAGCCCAGCTCGCCCTCGTAGCGGATCCGCATCGCCTTCGGCTTGGGCTGGCCGAGGCACTGCGTCGCCAGGACGTGCTCGACCTCGCTGGTGCCGATCCCGAACGCCAGCGCCCCGAACGCGCCGTGGGTGGCGGTGTGCGAGTCGCCGCAGACGATCGTCATCCCCGGCTGCGTGACGCCCAGCTCGGGGCCGATCACGTGCACGATCCCCTGGCGGTCGGACCCGATCGAGTAGACGGGGATGCCGAACTCCGCGCAGTTGCGCTCCAGCGTCTCGACCTGGACGCGCGAGAGCTGGTCCTTGATGCGGGCGGCGATCGGCGTCCCGTCGGTGGGCACGTTGTGGTCGGCGGTGGCCAGCGTGCGATCGGGCCGGCGGACGCGGCGGCCCGCGAGCCGCAGCCCGTCGAAGGCCTGCGGGCTGGTCACCTCGTGGACGAGGTGCAGGTCGATGTAGATCAACCCGGGCGCGACCTCGTGGGACGCCCAGAGCTTGTCGAAGAGGGTCGTCGGGGTCATGACCGGCGGAGCCCCGCCGACACGACGGCGAGCAGGGCGGCCTCCTCCTTTCCGTCGTTGAGGAAGTGGTGCGGCAGGTCGGCGTCGAAGGTCACGCAGTCGCCCTCGGCGAGCGGATGGGGCGCGCCGTCGATCACGAGCGTCACCGTGCCGGACTGCACGAGCGCGGTCTCGCGCGAGCCGGGCTCGTGGCGCGGGGGATCGCCCGGCCCGCCGGTCTGCGCGCCCGGCGCGAGCGTATGGCGGGTGAGCTCGGCGCGCTGGCCGGGCAGCGGCGGGGTGAGCACCTCGTAGGCGTGCCCGCCGGCGCCGCCGGCGCGGCGCTCGGAGGCACGGACGACGTGGACGTGGTCGGCGCCCTCGTCGAGGCGCAGCAGCTGGGAGAGGCGCAGCTCGAGGCCGGCCGCGATGCGCGCGGCGATCTGCAGCGTCGGGCTCGTCTCGCCCCGCTCGACCTGGGAGAGCATCGGCGCCGAGACGCCCGAGCGCTCGGCGAGGTCGCGCAGGGACAGGTCCATCGCCTCGCGCAGCGCCTTGACCCGCGGGCCGATGGCGCCGACGGCGGGCTCAGGGGTTCGGGTCGCCGTCGCCATCCCGCGCTGTACGTTATCACGTACGTTCGTATCGGGCCTACACGCGGCAGCGGCGCAGCCGACGGACCACCGTGCGCTGCGACGCGTCCGCACGGACGATCCGCAGCGAGATCCGGGAGACGCGCGTGAGCCTCGAGCCGCGCAGCCGGAAGGCGAACGGAGCGCTCCGGTCCCGGGCGAGCCGGCGCGAGCCGGCCCGAACGTCGATGTACCGCGCACCGGCGACGCCGGGGCCGCCGAGGCGGATCCGCGCACCGCCGCAGCGCCCGCGGCGGCCGGCGGGATACCGGATGCGCCCCCTCACCCGCCGCGGCGGGCGCGAGGCGGCGATCGGCCGGGCGGCCGGCGCTCCCGGCATGACGGCGTCGCGCGCGAGCACGGCGCCGGCCGGCAGCAGCGGGGCCGACGGGACCTGCACCGGTCCGGTCCCGGGCTTCTCGGCCACGGGCAGCCGGATCTCCGCCCCGGTGACGGTGACGGTGAACGCGCCGTTGGAGGCGCGCGCGTACGGAGCATCGCGGCCCAGGAGCTCGAGCTTGGCGACGTGCCCGCGCGCGAAGCGGTACGCGTTCGGGTGCAGCTGGAACACCTGGCGGCCGCCGGCCTCGGGGCGATAGACGCCGCGCGCCACCAGGTTCTGGCGGCCGTCGGGCCCGACGTCCCACAGCCGGGCGGCGATCTGCGGATGGACTCCGCTCGTCGTCACGTCGGCGATCACGGTCGCCGAGCCGGCGAGCGTGAACCCGTCACCGGTGGCGGCGTCGAAGCGGTAGGTGGCGGTCTGCGGCACGTCGCCCGACGCGGTCGTCGCGCACGCGTCACCGCCGCCGGCGATCGGGTCGACCGCCCGCGAGACCGCCTCGTCGCCGCCCGCTGAGCTCAGCGTCTTCGTGGCGGGATCCTTCAGGCGCACCTCGCCCGGGTGCAGCTCGCCCCACGTCGGCGCCGACAGCACCGTGCCGGCCGCCTTGGGGCAGGTCTGCGTCACGGCCTCGACCTGCTGCGGCGGCGCGGCCCCGCCGCCCTTGACGTAGTGGTCGAACCACGCGGCGATCCACGCGTCCAGGCGGTCGCGCTCGGCGGCGGTGGTCTTGCCGCGCTGGTGGCCGTAGTCCATGTAGAGCTGCGTGATCGGCGTCGCCGGTGACTCCGCTCGCAGGCGGTTGACCATCCGCAGCGCCTCGTCGACCGGGAACAGGTCGTCGGTCCAGCCGTTGGAGATCAGCAGCGGCGCCGGGCCACCGGCCGGCAGCGGGAGGGAGAACGCCTCGTGATGCGCGGAGATCTCCGCGAAGATGCTCTGCGCGTTCGGGTCCGAGTACGGCTCCCCGGCATTGACGC
The DNA here is from genome assembly GCA_963828075.1 of uncultured Solirubrobacterales bacterium. Classification (GTDB taxonomy): domain Bacteria; phylum Actinomycetota; class Thermoleophilia; order Solirubrobacterales; family Solirubrobacteraceae; genus JACCYI01. Next base: position 682,090 of record CAWHDH010000017.1, read on the forward strand.
GCGCGAACCACGACGGCAGATCGGCCTGCGGGTCGACGCCGGGGGCCGCGTAGTGCCCACTGGCCGCCCCCAAGGCGAACAGTCCGGCGTTGAACGACTGCTTGGCGACGCCGGGCACCGTCGTGAAGTCTGCGGGCTCGTGGACGACGTAGTCGAGGCTCCGCCCGTTCGGCGTGAGCGAGTAGACGAGATCGGACCAGGGGATCCACGGCGCCGCCGCGGCCAGGCGCATCGGCGTGCCCTTGTGGCTGCGCCACGCCTCGAAGGTGCCGTCGGCCTTCATCACGCGGTCCTTGAGCATCGCCAGCGCGAGCGACTGGCCGCCGCCGTAGGAGCCGCCGGTGGCGCCGATGCGCACCGGATCGGCGATGCCCTCGTCGACCAGGAGCCCCGCGAGGTGCTGGCTGTCGCGGACCTCGAAGCGCGTGTCGGCCAGCCGGATCCAGCCCTTGGCCGGGCAGACCGGGTCGTCGCGGAACTGCGGCATGCCGCAGGACTCGTTGAACCCGCGCGCGGTGAACGAGAGGACGGCGTAGCCGCGCTGCGCCCAGGCCTTCGACCCCGAGAGGCCCTCCTTTTTACCGCCCCAGCCGTGGAGCAGGACGACCAGCGGCAGGGCGCTTCCGCCCGCAGCGGGCAGGGTGACGTTGACGTCGAGCGGGACGTCGTCGAACGTGCGGACGCGGGTGGCCGCGGTGCCCGGGCAGAACAGGACGCCCTCGCTCGGAGCGCAGGCGACGGCGCCGCCGAAGACGCTGGTCTGCGCCGCGGCCGGGGACGGAGCCAGCAGCGCCGCGAGGAGCAGCGCGGGCAGGACCAGAATTCTTGACATCACGCCCGGCAGTGTGGCGCGTTTCACGAAACCGGAACCCCGGTACCGGGTAGTTCCAAGACATGCCCGAACCTCTGAAGCGCCCAGACGTCCTCGTCCTCGCCGGTGGGGGCACGCTCGGAGAGGCGTGGATGCGCGGCCTGCTGGCCGGCGCCGAGGCGGCCTCGCCCGGCCTCGACTTCCGCGAGTGCAGGCACTTCGTCGGGACCTCCGCCGGCTCGATCGTCTCTGCGACGCTCGCCGCCGGCCGCCGGCCGGACGCCGGCCGGGACGCCGAGCGCGCCTACGCGTCCGCCGCCGGATCGCCGCCACCCGCCCGCGACCGTCGCCTGGTCGGCGCCGGGCAGATGCTGCAGGCCGCGCTCAGCCCCGTCGCCCCGCTCGCGCTCGCCGCCGCGGCGCCCGGCGGCGCCGTCGTCCGCGCCGCCGCGCTGTCGCGCGGCCCCGAGCCGCGGCGCAGCCTGCGCGGGCTCGGCCACCACATCGACCGCCTGGGCGCCAGCTTCGACGGCCGCCTGCGCATCTCGGCCGTCGACCGCGCGACGGGCAAGCGCGTCATGTTCGGCAGCCGCGGCGCCCCCGAGGCCTCGGTCCGCGACGCCGTCCTGGCCTCGTGCTCGATCCCCTGGGTCTTCGCCCCGATCACCATCGGCGGCCGCGAGTACGTCGACGGCGGCGCCTGGAGCCCGAGCAACATGGACGCCGCGCCGGCGGGCCGCGGCGACGACGTCCTCTGCCTGAACCCCACGCATTCGATCCCGGCCGTCCGGGTGGTCTCCCGCGCAGCGGTCGCCGCCGAGACCCTCGTGCTGCGCCGGCGCGGCGCCCGCGTCCGGGTGATCGGGCCCGACGCCGCGTGCGCCGAGGCGATGGGCGCGAACCTGATGGACCCGAGCCGCGTCGACGCCGTGCTCGACGCCGCCTACGCGCAGGGCCGGGCGCTCAGCGGGTCAGCCGGCCGATCCGCAGCTTGAGCGGCGTCGCGCCCGGGACCCGGACCCGCGACGCCGTCTTGACGGCGAAGACGCCCCGGCTCAGGGTCCGGCGACCGAGGCGGATGCGCCAGGAGTAGAGGGCCGGCGCGCCGCCGACCGCCGCCCGGATGCGAGCGCGATGCCCCGTCCGCACGCGGTAGCGCCTGGACGCGAGGACCTTCCTGCCCGGGGCCGACAGGATCTGCAGCCGGACGGTCCGCCGCCGCGCGCTCGAGCGGGGCACCCGGACCGTGCGCACGAACCGGTAGCCGCCGACGGCCGCTCCCGCGCCGCCGCTCGGCTGGGTCGACGCCGGCGCCGGTGGCTCGGCCGGCGGCTGGCCGGTGGTGCCACCGGTGCCGGGTCCGGGCGCGGGCGGGGTGGCCGGCGGCGGGCCGCACCCGGCGGGGGTGGAGCGCGGCGACTCGGGATCCGGGGGCGGCGCGGTTCCCTGATAGCGCGCCCGCTGCACCTCGGCGGCGCCCGACGTGGTCGGCCAGCGTGCGCAGTCCTCGCCGGTGTACTCGAGGACGTCGAGCCCGCGCACGGTGTCGCCCGCGAAGATGTAGCCCTTGTGGGGCTTGGCCGACCAGGTCTCGGTCTGAGTCGGGATGAAGTGCCCGAGCTCCCTCGGGTTCGCCGGATCGGAGAAGTCGACGATCCGTGTCCCGCGGCCGTACCAGGCGACCACCAGGCGGTTCTCGTCCGGGGCCTGCCAGAAGACGTGCGCGGTGCAGCCCTCGTTGGGGGACGGGTTCGTCTGCGCCGGGAGGTTGAACGCGCCCGCCTCGGCGAGCTTCTGGCCGCCCGGCAGCGTCTTGAGCCGCCCGGCGTTCTCGCCCTCCGTCTCGAGCTCGAGGAAGTGCAGTGCGCCGGGTGACCGCACGTTGATCGCCCCGATCGGCAGCGGCCCGGTCGCGTCGCCGCCGCCGCAGGCGCCGACGCCCGACCCGCCGCCGTACTCGTCGGACTCGATGACCAACGTCCGATCGTGGTTGGGCTCGATGCCGTGCGAGATGCCCACGCCGTGCTCGGCGGCGGTGTAGCGCTTGAGGAACGTCCACTTCGTCGGGTCGGGATCGGAGAAGTCGAGCTCGTCGGTGAAGCCGATGGAGGCGGCGTAGGCGATCACCTTGCCGTCGGGGCGATGGTCGACCTGCATGTCGTGGAAGCCGCCGCCCTGCGCGGGCAGGACCGCAACCGGGTCCTTGTCGCCCGCGATCACCCTGCGCAGGTCGAACACGTCGACCTTGCCCTCGTCGCCGTGCGTCGGCTGGTACTGGTCGACGAACAGGTACGGCCAGTCCATCGTCGTGTTGTGCGCGCCGTCCTCGACCCCGCCCTCGTCGGGGCCCTGCCCGATGAACGCGACCTCCGTCGGGTTCGCCTTGTCGGAGATGTCGATGACGATGAAGCCCTCGTTGCCGGCGTACGCGGGCTCCCCGTTGACCACGGGACCGCACTCGTTCGCGGTCGACTCGATGGCCAGCACGGCGTAGCGCGGGTTCGAGCCGGGCTGCAGTTGGACGTCGTTCTGACCGCCGGGGCAGCGGAAGACGCCGGCGCGCTTCGGGTTGCGCGGGTCGCTGATGTCCACGATGACCATGCCCTCGCCGTAGGAGCCGACGTACGCGTAGTCACCGGCCAGCTCGAGGTCGGACGCGGCCACCGAGCCCGCCATCGGGACGTTGGCGACGATGCGCATGTTCTCGCCCGTCCCCTCGAGTGGATGGGGGTCGGGGACCGCCGTGGCGCGGAACACGCCGAGCGCCCGGTCGCCCCCGAAGAGCGTCGCTGCCGCACTCCAGCTCGAGGTCTTCTCGTGGCCGGCGGCCTGAAGCGGGACCGTGGCGGCGATGGCGGTCAGGGCGAGCACGAGCAGGAGTGGGCGGCGCATGATCCGACGGTAGCGCGATGGACCGGCAAAGAACGCCGATCCGGTGCAACGTCAGGCGCGCAGCTTGTAGCCGCGGACGAACAGCCGGTGGTTGAGCGTGAACAGCGCCGCGACGGCCAGCGAGAGCAGACCGAGCGACAGGGCGACGTTCGCCTCCGAGAAGCCCAGGAACCCATACCGGACCAGGTTGATCATGTAGTAGACGGGGTCGAAGTGGGTGAGCGTCTGGAACGGCTCGGGCAGCAGCGACGCCGAGTAGAAGACGCCGCCGAGGAAGATCAGCGGCTGCAGGACGAACGTCTGGGCAAACGAGACGTCGTCGAACTGCTCGGCGCGGACGCCGACGAGGACCCCGAGCTGAGAGAAGAAGAAGCCGACCAGGAAGAGCGACGGGAGCAACACGAGCGGATGGGCGATGGGGATGTCGACGAGGAACGACGCCGCGGTGAAGGTCAGCGTGGCGACGATCATCCCGCGCAGGAAGCCGCCGAGCGAGAGCGCGACGAGGAGCTGAAGCGGCGACGCCGGCGACGAGAGCTGCTCGTCGATCGAGCGCTGGAACTTCTGCTGGAGGATCGACGACGAGTTGTTCGAGAACGCGTTCATCGCCCACGACATCATGATCAGCCCGGGGATGATGAAGACGACGTAGTCGACCCCGTGGAGCGTGTCGATCCGCGAGCCCAGCGCGGCGCCGAAGACGGAGATGTAGAGGAACGTCTCGAGCAGCGGGGCGCCGACGGTCTGGCGCTTGATCTTCAGAAAGCGGTTGACCTCGCGGCGCACGAGGGTGAAGAAGCGGATCTGCGACCCGGTCACGGCGCCTCATCTGCGATGTGCGCCCGCGAGAGCTCCTTGCGCCCGACCAGCGCGAGGTAGGAGTCCTCGAGGCTGGTGACGCCGTACTGCTCGGCGAGCTCGGCGCTGGTCCCCCGCGCGACGATCTGCCCGTCGTTGATGAAGGCGATCCGGTCGCAGAGCTGCTCGGCCTCCTCGAGGTAGTGCGTCGTCAGGAGGATCGTGGTGCCCTCGGCGTTGATGCGCTGGACGTAATGCCACAGCTCGAGGCGCAGCTCGACGTCGACGCCGGCGGTCGGCTCGTCCAGGATCAGCAGCCGCGGGCGGTGCATCAGCGCGCGGGCGAGGATGAGGCGGCGCTTCATGCCGCCCGAGAGCGTCCGCGTCCGGTCGTCCTTCTTCTCGCGCAGCGAGAAGGTGTCGAGCAGTTCCTTGGCGCGCTCCCGGCGTTCTTTGCGCGGCATCCCGAAATAGCCGCCGTGGTAGTCGAGCGTCTCCTCGAGCGTGAGGAACCAGTCGAGGTTGAGCTCCTGGGGCGCGAGGCCGACGGCCAGGCGTGCCTCCTCGTAGTGGTCGATCGCGTCATGGCCGAACACGCGGATCGACCCCGAGGTCGGCTGGGCGAGGCCGGTCGTGCAGTGGATCAGGGTCGACTTCCCGGCCCCGTTGGGTCCCAGCAACCCGAAGATCTCGCCCGCCTCGATCGACAGCGAGACGCCGCGCAGCGCCTCGGTTCCCGTCGGGTAGCGCTTGACGAGGTCGGTGATCTCGAGCGCGGTCACGCCGGGACGCCCTCGCGGCGGGCAACCTCGGCGCGGACGACGGGCGCGACCTCGGTGCCGAACAGCTCGATCGACCGCAGGACGTCGCGATGGGCGACGGCGCCGACGCTCATCTGCGCCAGGTAGCGCTGGTGGCCGAACAGCTCGTGCTCGTAGAGCAGCTTCTCGGCGACCTCGCCCGGGTCTCCGACCGCCAGCGCGCCGCGCGGCGAGCGCAGCGCCTCGTACTGGGGTTTGCCCATCGGCGGCCAGCCGCGCTCGCGGCCGATGCGGGTCATCATCGCGACGTAGGACGGCGCGAAGGCGGCGTCGGCGTCGCGCGAGCGCTCGGCGACGAACGCGTGCGTGTTGATCGCCACCGGCAGCGCGGCCGGGTCGTGGCCGGCGCGGGCGGCCGACTCGCGGTAGAGCTCGACCAGCCCGACGAAGCGCTCCGGCTCGCCGCCGATGATCGCGACGGTCAGCGGCAGGCCGAGCGACCCCGCCCGGACGACCGACGCCGGCGAGCCGCCGACGGCGATCCAGACCGGCAGTGGGTCCTGGATCGGGCGCGGGTAGACGCCGGCATCATCGACCGCGGGGCGATGGCGGCCCGTCCACGTCACCCGCTCGCCCTCGCGGAGGCGCAGGAGGAGGTCGAGGTGCTCGGCGAACAGATCGTCGTAGTCGTCGAGGTCGTAGCCGAACAGCGGAAAGGACTCGATGAACGAGCCGCGGCCGGCCATGATCTCGGCGCGCCCGCCCGACAGCAGGTCGAGCGTCGCGAAGTCCTGGAACACGCGGACGGGGTCGGCCGAGCTCAGCACGGTGACCGCGCTGGTCAGGCGGATGCGCTCCGTCCGCACCGCGGCCGCGGCCAGCGCGACGGCCGGCGAGGAGACCGCGAAGTCGGGGCGGTGGTGCTCGCCGATGCCGAAGACGTCGAGGCCGAGCTGGTCGGCGAGCTCGACCTCCTCGATGAGGTCGCGCATCCGCTGCTCCGGGCTGACGCCGGAGGAGAGGTCGGCGAAGGTGGCGAGGCCGAGTTCCATGGCCTGCGACGATAGCAGGGTGGTTGCCGACGCAACTATACGTTGGAGCCGCACACCGGCGTGGCGATCGTAGCCCCGCGCAACTGGTCGGCGAGCGCGAGCGCTCCGGCGAGCCCGGCGACGCCCGAGGGCTCGGCGATCAGGCCGGCGGTGTCGCGCAGCAGGTCGACCGCCTCGAGCAGCCGTTCGTCCTCGACGAGCACGAAGTCGTCGACGGTCGCGCGCATCGCGGCAACCGCCTCGGCGACGGGCACCCGCGCGGCGAGGCCGTCGGCGATCGTGTCGGTCGGCCCGGCGGGATCGAGCTCGCCGGTCCGCCAGGCGCGCTCCATGACCGGCGAGCCGGCGGGGCCGACGGCGATCACGCGCGTCGCGGGCGCCACCGCCTTCAGCCACGCCGCGACGCCGGAGATCAGCGAGCCGTTGCCGACCGGGACGAGGACCACGTCCGGGACATGGCCGCCCTGGGTCAGCTCGCGTGCGATCGTCCCGGCACCCTCGGCGATCTCGGACTCCCGCCCGTCGACGACCATGCGCCGGCCGTGGCGCTCGGCCTCCGCTCCGGCGAGGTCCTTGGCGTCGTCGACGTCGCCGTCCACCAGCTCGACCGTCGCGCCCATCGCCCGCATGCGCTCGACCTTGCGCGGGTTCGCGGTCGCGGCGACGTGCACGTGGACCGCCAGCCCGCGGGCCCGGCCGGCGTAGGCGAGACCCTGGCCGAAGTTGCCCGCCGACGCGCACGCCAGCGTCTCCCCCGCCCGCGCCGCGTGCGCCAGCCAGTCGGTGCCGCGGCCCTTGAACGAGCGGATCGGGTTGACCGTCTCGACCTTGAGCACGACCGCGCACCCGAGCCGGTCGCCGAGCGGCTCGCACGCGTACTGCGGCGTGTGGGTGAAGACCGGGTCGATGGCGGCCGCGGCGCGCTCGATCCGCGCGGGGTCGATCACGGCGTCGTCGGGGTGAGCTCGACCTCGGGCGCGATCCGCACCCGCCGCTCCGCGTTCGACAGCGCCCGGACGTAGGCCAGCGCGGCCGCCTCGATGATGTCGGTGGAGACGCCCTGGCCCGCGGCCGACTGCCCCTCGAGCTCGAGCACCACCGACGCCTCGCCGAGCGCGTCCTGCCCGCCCGTCACCGAGTCCACCCGGAACTCGCGCAGGCGCGCCTCGCGGTGGGTGGCCGCGTTGATCGAGCGGAAGATCGCGTCGACGGGGCCGTCGCCGTGGAAGTCGCCCTGGACGATCTCGCCGGACGGCGTGCGCAGCGACACGGTGGCGTGCGGCGGGCGGCGCGAGGACGCCTCGACGTCGAACCACTCGAGCGTGTAGGCGTCGACCTGGTCACGAAGCTCGTCGGTGACGAGCGCCTCGAGGTCCATCGCGGTGACCTGCTTCTTCTTGTCCGCGATGTCCTTGAACCGCTTGAACGCGGTGTTGAGCGCCTGGCCCTCGACCGCGAAGCCGAGCTCCTGCAGCGCGGACTTCAGCGCGTGGCGGCCGGAGTGCTTGCCGAGGACGAGCGAGTTCGCGTTCAGGCCGACCGTCGTCGCGTCCATGATCTCGAACGTCGAGCGGTCCTTGAGGATCCCGTCCTGGTGGATGCCCGACTCGTGGGCGAACGCGTTGCGCCCGACGATCGCCTTGTTGGGCTGGACGGCGTAGCCGGTGAGGCGGGAGACCAGCCGCGAGGTGCGGGCGATCTCGCGCGTCTCGATGCCGGTGTGCAGCCCGCCGACGTCCGCGGCGCGGGTGTGCAGCAGCATCACGATCTCCTCGAGCGACGCGTTGCCGGCGCGCTCGCCGATGCCGTTGATCGCGCACTCCACCTGGCGCGCGCCGGCCTGCAGGCCGGCGAAGGTGTTGGCCACCGCGAGGCCGAGGTCGTCGTGGCAGTGCACCGACAGCGTCACGTCGCGCAGGCCCGGGACGAGCTCGTAGAGGCGGGTCAGGAACGCCGCGTACTCCAGCGGCAGCGCGTAGCCGACGGTGTCGGGGACGTTGATCGTCGTCGCGCCCTCGTCGAGCGCGATCTGCAGCACCTCGGCGGTGAACTCGACGTCGGCGCGGGTGGCGTCCATCGGCGAGAACTCCACGTCCTCGACGAACGAGCGGGCGTGGGCGACCGCGGCGCGGGTGCCCTCCTTGACGTCCGCCCGGGTCGAGCGCAGCTGGTGCTCGATGTGGATGTCGGAGGTCGAGATGAACGTGTGGATGCGAGGTCGCTCGGCGTCGCGCACGGCCTCAGCGGCGCGCTCGATGTCGGGCGCCTGCGCGCGCGCGAGCCCGGCGATCACCGGGCCCTGGACCTCGCGGGCGATCGCGCGCACGGCGTCGAAGTCGCCGGGCGAGGAGATCGGGAACCCGGCCTCGATCACGTCGACGCCGAGGCGCGCGAGCTGGTGGGCGATCTCGAGCTTCTCGCTCGTGTTCAGTGAGATGCCGGGCGACTGCTCGCCGTCGCGCAGCGTGGTGTCGAAGATGATGACGCGGTCGGACATGGACTCTCTTTCGGCTCGAACTCCTCGGTCTCCAGTGGGTTTGCGGCTACGCGGCCGCCACGCGCTATTCCCCCCGAGGGGGGAGGAGGAGAAGCAGGAGGAGCGAGCGATCCGACACGTCGGTGCGAAGCGTACCGAACGATGACCGCCAGTTGTGCGGGCCCGCGTCGTTTGAGCGGGCATGGTCACCGTGCGCCGTCTCACCCTGCTCGCCCTCCTCGCCCTGATCGCCACTCCCGTCGCCGCCTCGGCGCACGTCGGCGGCAAGCCCACGGGGACGTTCAAGTGGGGCACCGCGTTCGCGCCGGCGTACACGCCGGCGATGAAGAACCTCGAGGAATCGCGGTTCGAGGAGGGCCCGTGCACCGAGGCCGCTCGCCGGTCGATGCCGGTCGACGAGGGACACAACCATCTCGCGATCGAGCAGCACCGCTTCTCCTGCCGGATGGAGCAGGTGGCGTTCGACTCGCTGACGGAGACCTTCGCCGACCGGCCCGACGTGAGCCTCGGGGAGATGGACGTGAAGGGTCACCTCGCGGTGGTGGCGATCGCCTACCCGCAGTCGGGCTTCCTGCTCTACGACATCTCCGACGCGTCGAAGCCCAAGCTGCTGAGCCACTACGAGGGCGACGAGTGCGAGGGCCTGATCATGGACGTGGACTGCGGCGCGTTCGTCGACCTCTCCCCGGACCTTCAGCGCGTCTACATCTCGGTCCAGCAGATCACGGTGATCCCGGGCCCCCCGGGGGTGGGCACGCAGCCGACGCTCGCCTATCCGGGCGTCGACGTGATCGACATCTCCGATCCTGAGACCCCGTCGCTGCTGCAGAAGCTGCCGGTCGAGTCGGTCGGCGGTGTGCACACCACGCGGTCCTTCGACGTCCCGGAGGGGCCGAGCAGCGCCGATGCCCCGCGCGAGCCCGGCTCCTACACGGTCTCGGTGGCGAACAGCGTCGGCGCCACGATCATGAAGGCCAACGCGCTCGGCCTGGAGCCGGTGACCACGATCGAGCTCGCGGAGCTGCACGACACCTTCATCCAGAACGACCCGCTGACCGGCCGGACGCTGCTGTACATCGCCGCCGGCTTCGACACCGGGTTCTACGTCTATGACGTCACGGCCCCGTCGGCGCCGGTGCTGCTGGCCGAGTGGGACCTCACGCCCGAGTGCAAGAACGACTGGTACTCGCACACCATCGACGTCGCGATCCGCGGCGGCCGGCGCTACGTGACGCTGCCGGTCGAGCTGATCGACTTCTTCGGCGAGCAGGACGAGGAGGACCAGGCCGAGGGCTGCGGCACGCTGCAGGGCAACGGTGACATGTCGGGCCCGCTGTGGATCGTCGACGCCACCGACCTCTCGGAGCTCGGCCCGGCCGACCCGACCGGCAACTCCGGCAACACCGCGGAGGACACCGCGAAGCTCAAGGCGGCGTCAGAGGACGTGCTGACCGCCACGTGGAGCAACGCCGCCAACCGTGCGGGCGGCGAGCTGACGTTCTCACCGCACAACCAGCAGATCGTCGGCGACCGCATCTACCTCTCGGGCTACCACTCCGGGGTGACGGTGCTCGACGCCTCGGCCGCATTCCGCGGCGAGAACATCCGGCCCAAGGAGGTCGCGCTGCACGTCCCGAGCGCCGAGCCGACGCGGCCGATCCACCCCGAGGCCGGCGGGACGACGCCGCTCTTCGCGCCGTTCTTCACGGCGTTCCTCCATTACCGGCCGCTGATCTGGGACATGACCTACGTCAACGGCCACCTGCTCGCCGCCGACATGGTGGGCGGCTTCTACTCGCTGCGCGAGGTCGACGACCCGCCGCCGACGACACCGCCGACGCCGACGACGCCGGCCCCGCCCACGACGCCCGCGACCCCCGGTCCGACGCCGCCTCAGCCGGCCGAGTGTCGCGACACGGTGGCGCCGCGCTCGACGTTCGCGCGCATCCGGCTCACGAGGACGAAGGTGTCGGTGCGGGGCACCTCCCGTGACACGGGCTGCGCCACGCTCGACCGGGTCGTCGTCGCCGTCGCCAGGCAGGTGGACCGCAAGCGGTGCCACTTCCTGCTGCCGAACGGCCGCTACTCGACCATCCGGCGCTGCGCGCACCCGCTCTACCAGGTCGCCAAGGGCACGTCGCGCTGGTCGTTCGAGCGCTCCTGGCGCCTGCGCCGGGGCTCGCACCTCGTCTTCGTCCGCGCGTTCGACACCGCGCGCAACCGCGAGCCGGTCCGGGTCCACGACAACGGGAGGCGGGTGCGGGTGCGGTAGCGCCTCACGGACTGATAAACACTCGGCTCTGGGACGGACGACCACCACAGCACCCGCGGCGAGCACCACGCCGGCGGACGGCGAGCCGGACATCCGCCTGGAGCAGGTCACCAAGCGCTTCGCCGACACCGTCGCCGTCGACCGTCTCGACCTGGCCATCGAGCGGGGCGCGTTCTACGCGATGCTCGGCCCGTCGGGGTGCGGCAAGACGACGACGCTGAGGATGATCGGGGGCTTCGAGGACCCCACGGAGGGGCGCGTCTTCCTCGGCGGCGACGAGGTCACCGACCGCCCGCCGTTCCGCCGCGACGTCAACACGGTGTTCCAGTCCTACGCCCTGTTCCCCCATCTCGACGTCGAGCGCAACGTCTCCTTCGGCCTCGAGCGCCGCGGCGTCGAGAAGGGCGAGGCGCGGCGGCGGGTCGCCGAGACGCTCGAGCTCGTCCAGCTGCACGGCCTCGGCAAGCGCAAGCCCGCGCAGCTCTCCGGCGGCCAGCAGCAGCGCGTCGCGCTCGCGCGGGCGCTCGTCAACCGGCCGCGGGCGCTCCTGCTCGACGAGCCGCTCGGCGCGCTGGACCTGCGGCTGCGCCGGCAGCTGCAGATCGAGCTCAAGCGCATCCAGCAGGACGTCGGGATCACGTTCGTGCACGTGACCCATGACCAGGAGGAGGCGATGAGCCTCGCCGACGAGATCGCGGTGATGAACCAGGGGCGCATCGAGCAGGCGGGCGGCGCCGCCGAGCTCTACGAGCACCCGCGCACCGAGTTCGTCGCCAACTTCCTCGGCGTGTCGAACCTCGTCGACGCGACGCTGCAGTCGCGCGCCGGCGACGTCACCGAGTTCGAGACCCACGACGGCGCGCGCCTGCGAGCCCCCACCGACCGCGTCGGCGAGGGAGTCAGCGGGGGTGCCGTGCGCGTCGGCGTACGCCCCGAGAAGCTCACCCTCTCCCCCGCCGGTACCGAGCCGCCTGCCGGCGCCAACGTGCTGCGCGGGACGGTCGTGGTGTCCTCGTTCCTCGGGGTCTCGATCCAGTACCTCGTGCGCGCCGCCGGCGGCGAGGAGCTCACCGCGATCGCTCAGAACGCCGACGGCGCGGAGCCGTCGTCGCTCGGACCGGGCCGCGAGGTCCAGCTGACGTGGGATCCTCGCCATACCTTCGTCGTCGCCAAGGAGGCAACCGCGTGACCGATCCCCGCTTCGAACGCGCCATCGAGGAGCTCCTCGAGGCCGAGCTGTCCCGCCGCCGGTTCCTCGGCCGCGCCGGAAGCCTCGGGCTCGCCGGCCTGCTCGCCGCCTGCGGCGGCGTCGAGGGCACCGCCGAGAAGGCCAAGAAGTCCGCGCCGAAGGCCGTCGCCGTCTCGCACCCCCAGACGGAGATCGCCGACTGGACGTTCTCGAACTGGCCGCTCTACATCGACAAGAAGGAGCTCAGGCGCTTCGACAAGGCGCACGGCGGCACGGTCAAGTACGTCGAGGACATCAACGACAACAACGAGTTCTTCGGGAAGGTCCGGCAGCAGCTCGAGCAGGGCAAGCCGATCGGCCGCGACCTCGTCGTCCTCACCGACCCCATGGCCTCCCGTTGGGTGCGCAACCGCTTCGTCGAGCCGATCGACAAGAAGAACGTGCCGAACATGGGCAACCTGGTCGACAACCTCAAGTCGATCAACTACGACCCCAAGCGCGAGTACACGCTGCCCTGGCAGTCGGGCGCGACCGGGCTGGGCTACGACATCAAGCGCACCGGTGGCGAGATCAAGAGCGTCAAGGACATCTTCGACCCGAAGTTCAAGGGCCGCGTGACCATGCTCGCCGAGCCGTACGACTCCGCGTGCCTCGTGCTGATCGGCGACGGGGTCGACCCGTCGAAGGCGACGCTCGACCAGCTGCTCGGCGCCATCGAGAAGATCGACAAGGCGAACAAGGCCGGGCAGTTCCGCCGCTTCACGGGCAACGACTACACGACCGACCTCGCCAAGGGGAACGTCTGGATCGCCGTCGCCTACTCGGGGGACCTCATCCAGCTGCAGGCCGACAACGCGAACCTGCGCTTCGCCTATCCGGAGGAGGGCGCGGTGCTCTGGACGGACAACATGATGATGCCGGCCAAGGTCGAGCACCCCTACGCGGCCGAGACGATGATGAACTACGTCTACGAGCCCGAGGTGGCGGCGCGGATCGCGGCGTACGTCAACTACCTCTCGCCGGTGGCCGGGATCCAGGACATCCTCGCGAAGTCCGATCCCGAGATCGCCGAGAACGAGCTGATCTTCCCGCCCGAGGACGTGCGCGCGAAGCTCCGGGCCCAGCCGGCGCTCTCGCCCGAGGACGAGCGCGAGATGCAGCAGGCGATGGCCACGGTCACGGGGGCCTGAGGGACCGACGGTGCTGCGGCTCGGCCTGCGCACGCGCCGACGGCTGACCCCGTGGCTGTTCCTCGGCCCCGGCCTGCTGTGGCTGATCGTGTTCTTCGCGATCCCGCTCGTCAACCAGGCGAACGTCTCGCTGCAGTCCGGCGATCCCGAGACGGGCTACGTCTTCTCCTGGGCGTTCGAGACCTACACGGACGCCATCGCGCAGTACGACGAGCAGTTCCTGCGCTCCCTCGGCTACGCGGCGACGGCGACGCTGCTGTGCTTCGCGATCGGGTTCCCGCTCGCGTACTTCATCGCGTTCAAGTCCGGGCGCTTCAAGAACGCGATGCTCCTGCTGATCATCCTGCCGTTCTTCATGTCCTACGTCCTGCGGACGGTGGCGTGGCAGCTGATCCTGTCCGACGAGGGGTGGGTGGTCGCGCGGTTGCGCGACGTCGGGCTGCTGGCCGACGACGGGCGCCTGCTCGCGTCGAGCGTCGCCGTGGTCGCGGGCATCACCTACAACTTCCTGCCCTTCATGGTGCTGCCGCTCTACGTGTCGCTCGAGAAGATCGACCGGCGGCTGATCGAGGCGGCGTCGGACCTCTACGCGTCGCGGGCCACCGCGTTCCGCAAGGTGACGCTGCCGCTGGCGCTCCCGGGGATCTTCGCCGGCTCGCTGCTGACGTTCATCCCCGCGTGCGGTGACTTCATCAACGCGGCGCTGCTCGGCACCCCGCGCCAGTTCATGGTCGGCAACGTCATCCAGTCGAAGTTCCTGAACATCCTGGACTACCCGGAGGCCGCGGCGCTCTCCTTCATCCTCATGAGCTTCATCCTCATCGGGGTCTTCCTCTACGCCCGCATCCTCGGCTCGCGGACGCTCACCGAGGCGGCGATCTGATGGGGGCCGACCGCGTCCGCTCGGCGGCTCTGGCGGTCTGGTCCGGGCTGGCCCTGCTGTACCTGTTCGTGCCGGTGTTCGTGATCGTCCTGTTCTCGTTCAACGCGAACCGGGGCCGCTTCAACTTCACGTGGCAGGGGTTCACGCTCGATCACTGGCTGCACCCGTTCGCCGATCCCGACCTCGCCATCGCGCTGAAGAACTCGCTGCTGATCGCCGCCTTCTCCACGGTCATCGCGACGATCCTCGGGACGCTGATGGCGGTGGCCCTGGTCCGCTACCGGTTCCGCGGCCGGGCGAGCGCCGACATGTTCACGTTCCTGCCGCTGGCCACACCCGAGGTGGTGCTCGGCGCGGCCCTGCTGGCCCTGTTTCTCACCGCGGGCGTCAACACGGGCTTCGCGACGATCGTGATCGCCCACGTGATGTTCACGATCTCCTACGTCGTGGTGACCGTGAAGGCGCGCCTGGAGGGCATGGACCGCCACATCGAGGAGGCGGCGCAGGACCTCGGCGCCACGGAGTGGACGGCGTTCCGCAAGGTGACGCTGCCGCTGATCGCGCCGGGGGTCGGTGCGGGCGCGCTGCTGGCGGCGGCGATCTCTGTCGACGACTTCGTGATCACGAGCTTCAACGCGGGCCAGACGCAGACGTTCCCGCTGTTCATCTTCGGCGCCACCCGCCAGGGGGTCCCGCCCGAGGTCAACGTGCTCGGCAGCGCCTTCCTGTTCGTGGTGCTGCTGCTGATGGGACTCAACGTGCTCCTGCAGCGACGCCTGGCGCGGCGCGACGCCGGCATCGTCACGGCGTGATCCACGACGCCCACGGCTGGTGGATCGCCGAGGCGGGCGCCCCGGCGCCGCTGGCTCCGCTGCGCGAGGCGATCGACGCCGACGTGGTGGTCGTGGGCGGCGGCTACTGCGGCCTGTGGGCGGCGTGGCACGTCGTCGCCGCCGAACCGGACGCGCGGGTCGTGGTCCTGGAGGCGGACCGCTGCGGCTTCGGGCCGAGCGGCCGCAACGGTGGGTTCGTCAACTCGCTGCGGCTCTCCTTGCCGGCGCTGCGGTCGCGGTTCGGCGACGGCCCCGCGCGAGCACTGGTCGATGCGTCTCGCGACAGCGTGCTGGGCATCGGCGCCTGGTGCGCCGAGCAGGAGGTCGACGCCTGGTACCACGCGACCCGCCACCCGGTGCTCAGCGCGGCGCCGGCACAGGACGGGGTGAGCGCGGCGGCGGTCGACGGCGACGAGGTGGTGGCGGTCGACCGCGCCCAGGCCCAGGCGATCTGCGCCTCGCCGGTGTTCCGCGGCGGCGTCGTGCTGTCGCCGGCGGCGACGGTCCACCCCGCGCGGCTCGCGTTCGGGCTGCGCGCGCGGCTCCTGGACCGCGGCGTCCGGATCTTCGAGGGGTCACGGGTGCGCGCGCTGCGCGGCGCGATCGCCGAGACCGACGATGGCGTCGTCCGCGCGCGGGCGGCGGTGGTCGCCGTCAACGCGCGAGCGGGCCTGGTGGCGCCGCTGCGCAACCGGCTGACGGTCTCCTCGAGCCACATCGTGCTGACCGAGCCGGTCGTTGACGTCGTGGAGGCGCTCGGCTGGACGGGCGGGGAGCCGATCACCGACGGCCGCGCGCTGCTGCACTACTTCCGTCCGACGCCGGACGGGCGGATCCTGTTCGGGTGGGCCGGCGGCCGGATGGCGTGCGGCGCCCGCGCCGGCGGCCGGATGGAGGTCGACCCCGCGGTCGTGGCGCAAGCCGCAGCCGACCTCGTCCGCTTCTTCCCCGCGCTGGCCGGCCGGCGCATCGAGCATGCCTGGGGCGGCCCGATCGACGTCTCCCCCACCCATACGCCGGAGGTCGTGACGCTGCCGGGTGGCCGCGCGTTCGCCGCGTTCGGGTTCACCGGCAACGGCGTCGGCCCGTCGCACCTGTTCGGGCGCGTGCTCGCGTCGCTCGCGCTGGACCGGCGCGACGCGCTCTCGCGGCTGCCGATCGTCGATCCCTCGCCGGTGCGCGTTCCCCCCGAGCCCCTGCGCGTGGCGGGGGCGGCGCTGATCCGGCGGGCCTTGGTGCGCCGCGAGGGTGTCGAGGAGCGCGCGGGGTGGGTGGATCCGGTCACCCGCGGCGTGACCGCCCTGCCGCGGGTCCTGGGGATGCACATCGTGCGCTGACGCGTGTCGGGTCTTCGCTCCCGTGGTCGCCCGGGGAGCTTCCAACGCTGACCCCCGCGGGTGAGGGAGTGGGGAGTGCCGTCGTCGGGGTGCGGGTCCGGCGGGCCCGCGGCGTGTGGCACTGCGTTCGCGAAGTTGGTAGCAGAGGCTCAGCCAGGGAGTAGCCACTGCTGAGCGGTTTCGCGGACGCCCACCCGACGCGGCGCGGTCCGACGCGGAATCGGGAGCAGATGGGAGCACCGCTGCTCCATCTGCTCCCACCTTCGCGAAAGGGGTGCCCCGATCCGCCGCTGCCGCCCGTCCGCCACCCCCTCGCTGCCCGCAGTTCGAGCGCTCAGCGCTCGGTCAGGCGGGCGTCGGCACCTCCGCGCGGTGTCGCAGCTCGCGCCGGGCGATGGTCATCTTGTGCACCTCGTCCGGGCCGTCGGCGAGCCGCAGGGTGCGCATGTGGGCGTACATCCACGCGAGCGGGAAGTCGTCGGAGACGCCGCCGCCGCCGTGGACCTGGATCGCCCGGTCGATGACCTTCAGCGCGACGTTCGGGGCGGCGACCTTGATCGCGGCGATCTCGGTCCGGGCATGCTTGTTGCCGACGGTGTCCATCAGCCACGCCGTCTTCATCGTGAGCAGGCGGACCATCTCGATCTCGATCCGCGACTCGGCGATCCAGTCCTGGACGTTGGAGCGCGACGCCACGGGCTGGCCGAATGTCTCGCGCTCCGAGGCGCGGCGGCACATGAGCTCGAGCGCGCGCTCGGCGGTGCCGATCGCCCGCATGCAGTGGTGGATGCGACCCGGCCCGAGGCGGGCCTGGCTGATCAGGAACCCCTGCCCCTCGCCGGCGAGGAGGTTGTCGGCCGGAACGCGGACGTCGGTGAAGCGCAGCTCCGCGTGGCCCTCCTGGTCCTGGTAGCCGAAGACCGGCAGGCCGCGGACCATCTCCACGCCGGGCGTGTCGATCGGGACGAGGATCATGCTCTGCTGCTGGTGCGGCGGGCCGTCCGGGTTGGTCTTGCCCATCACGATCAGGATCCGGCAGTGCGGGTGCAGCGCGCCCGAGGTCCACCACTTGCGGCCGTTGAGGACGTACTCATCGCCGTCGCGCTCGATCCGCAGCGCGATGTTCGTCGCGTCCGAGCTGGCGACGTCGGGCTCGGTCATGGCGAACGCGGAGCGGATCTCGCCGTCGAGCAGCGGGCGCAGCCACTGGTCCTGCTGCTCAGGCGTCCCGAACTGCGTGAGGACCTCCATGTTGCCGGTGTCCGGTGCCGAGCAGTTGCACGCCTCCGACGCGATGTGGCTGCGGCCGAGGATCTCCGCGAGCGGCGCGTAGTCGGCGTTGGTGAGCCCCGCGCCGAAACGCTCGTCCGGGTGGAACATGTTCCAGAGGCCGCGGCGGCGGGCCTCCTCCTTGAGCTCCTCCATGATCGCCGGCTGCGCGTGCGGGTCGCCCGCCTCGAGCAGCTGCTCCTCGTAGACGCGCTCGGCGGGATAGACGTGCTCGTCCATGAAGGCCGTGAGGCGCTCCTGGAACTCGAGACAGCGGTCGGTCAGGGCGAAGTTCATATCAGCGGCTCCCGGAGTCGGCAGGGGTTTGGCGGGCCTCGCGCACCATGCGACGCATGCCCTTCAGCCAGCGCTCGGGGTTCGACCCCTTGAGCGCCAGGAAGCCGGCGACGTCGGTGTGCGGAAGGATCAGGAAACGCTCGTCGCGGATGCCGGCGACGGTCACCTCGGCGACCTCCTCGGGATCCAGGAAACCGCCCGCCGCCAGCGCGGCGGCGCCGGCGCGATCGTCCGCGGCCATGGCGAGGTCGAGCATCGGCGTCCGGACGCCCTGGGGGCACAGGCAGGAGACGCGGATGCCGGCGTCGCCGTACTCGATCGCGAGCCACTCGGCCACCGAGACGGCGGCGTGCTTGGTGGCGCTGTAGGTGAGCGAGGAGACCTGCGTGAGCAGCCCGGCCGCCGACGCGGTGCTCGCGATGTAGCCCTCGCCGCGCTCGACCATGCCGGGCACCAGCGCGCGGGCGGCCCAGACGTGGGACATGACGTTGACCCGCCAGGCGAGATCCCAGGCTTCGTCGGGCTCGGCGGGACCGCCCATGGCACCGGGGACGCCGGCGTTCGAGAAGAAGAGGTCGATCGGGCCGTGGGCGTCGGTGGCGGTGTCGATGAGCCCCCGGATGCCGTCCTCACGGCCCGCGTCGAAGGCGACGGCGAGCCCGCCGATCTCCTCGGCGACGGTGCGGGCGGCGTCGGCGTCGAGGTCGGCGACCACGACGGCGCGCGCCCCTTCCGCGGCGAACGCGCGGGCCAGCGCACGCCCGATGCCGCTGCCGGCGCCGGTGACGACGACGTGTTTGTCTTCGAGTTCCATGCCGCCTAGCGTAGCTGAATTTGAATTCAGATTCATCCGAGTGGTACGGTGCGGGCACGTGAGCTCTCCCCCGACCGCCATCCGCGGCGCCAGGACCCGCGAGGCGCTGGTCGCCGCGGCGCGCCGGATCTTCGAGCGCGACGGCTTCGTCGACGCCCGCATCGCCGACATCGCCGCCGAGGCGGGCGTGGCGACCGGGTCGTTCTACACCCACTTCGCCGGCAAGGAGGCCGCGTTCGCCGCCGTCATCGGCGAGCTCAACGAGGAGGCGCTGCACCCGCGGCTGGAGGTCGACCGCGCGGTCGCCGACCCCGTCGCGGTGATCGAGGCCGCGCACCGCGAGTACCTGCACGCGTACCGGCGCAACGCCCGGCTGATGCGGCTGCTCGAGCAGGTCTCGCTCGTCGACGACGACTTCCGCCGCCTGCGCCTCGAGCGCGCCGCCGCGTTCGCCGAGCGCAACGCCAAGGCCATCCGCCGGCTGCAGGCGGCCGGACTCGCCGATTCGACGCTCGACCCCCTTCCCACCGCGCATGCGCTCAACGCCATGGTGAGCCGCATGGCCAACCTGGTGTACGTACACGGGGAGGACATCCCGTTCGACGCGCTGGTCGCCACCCTCACCGCGCTGTGGGCCAACGCGCTGCTTCTATCCCGACCATGACCACGAAGGAGGCCGCATGGAGTGGATGAGCCCGATGGACTCGTCGTTCCTGCACGTCGAGGACGACACGACCCCGATGCACATCGGTGGCGTGAGCCTGTTCGAGGGGCCGCCGCCACCCTTCGCGCAGCTGCGTGAGATGGTTGAGAGCAAGCTCGGGCTCGTCCCGCGCTACCGCCAGAAGGTCCGCTTCGTCCCGTTCGCGGCCGGCACACCGGCGTGGGTCGACGACCCCCACTTCAATCTCGACTACCACCTGCGCCACACGGCGATCCCGTCGCCGGGCTCCGAGGAGCAGCTGCGGCGGATGGCCGGCCGCATCTTCACCCAGCACCTCGACCGGATGAAGCCGCTGTGGGAGGTGTGGATGATCGAGGGCCTCGACGAGGGGCGCTGGGCGCTGCTCTCCAAGGTCCACCACTGCATGGTCGACGGCGTCGCGGCCACCGACCTCATGTCGGTCATGTTCTCGGACACCACGGAGGCGGTGCCCGGCGGTCCGTGGGCCGCCGCGCCCGAGCCGTCCGGCACCGAGGTCCTGCTGCGCACGCTGGCCCGGCGCGTGCCGACGCCCGCCGCGCCGCTGGCGCCCCTGCGCGAGGCCCTGGCCGCGCCGCGCGAGACGTTGCGTTCGGCCGGAGAGCTCGCGCGGGCGATGGCGTCGGCCGGGCGCAGCCTGCGACCCGTCGGCTCGTCGTCGCTCACCGGGCCGACCGGGCCCAACCGCGTGTGGAGCTGGGCGGACGTGCGCTTCAGCGACGTCAAGCGTGTGCGCGCGACGCTCGGGGGAACGGTCAACGACGTCGTGCTGACGGTCATCACGCACGGCTTCCGCGAGCTGCTCGAAGCCCGCGGCGAGGAGATCCCGGAGGACCGCGTCGTCCGGACCCTGGTCCCCGTGTCCGTGCGCAAGAAGGGCGAGACGGGCGTCTACAACAACCAGGTCTCGGCGGTGTTCGCGGGCATGCCGGTCGGGCTCGACGGCCCCCTGGAGCGCCTCGCGGCCATCCGCGGCGAGATGGACGGGATCAAGGAGTCCAAGCAGGCGGTGGCCGGCGGCACCCTCGTCTCGTTGTCCGGGTTCGCGCCCCCGCTCCTGCTCGCGCTCGGCAGCCGCGTCGTCGCGCGTGCCCCGCGGATGAACGTCCACACCGCGACGACCAACGTGCCCGGGCCGCAGCACCCGGTCCAGACGATGGGCCGCCGGATGCTCGAGTCCTATCCGTACATCCCCGTCGTCGGGTCGGTGCGGATCGTCGTCGCGATCTTCTCGTACGACGGCGGGCTGTACTTCGGCGTCACCGGCGACGCCGACGGTGCGCCCGACATCGACATCCTGACCGCGGGGATCGAGACCGGCATGCGCGACCTCGTCGTGCTCACCGACCCGCCGGCGCCCGCGCCGAGGGGATCGAGGGAAGGAATCCGCGTCACGGGCGTCTGAGGGGGTGCAAGCGATCCCCAGGAGGGACCCATGAGGCAGGGACTCAGGCGAGCGAGCGCGCTCGCCCTCATCGTCGGGCTGACCGCGCTGGGCGGCTGTGGCGGCGACGACGACGAGGGCTCGACCGCGGCCGAGTCGACCCCCGAGGCGACCGCCACCGCCACCGCGACCGAGACGCCCGCCGCGACCGCCGAGGCCGAGGGCGGCGGCGGCGAAGCGCTCGAGGTCACCGCGGGCGAGGATGGCGGGCTGTCGTTCGATCCCAAGGAGCTGACCGCCAAGGCCGGCACGGTGACGATCAAGCTGACGAGCCCCGACGGCAACGCCCTGCCCCACGCCGTCGAGGTCGAGGGCAACGGCGTCGAGGAGAAGTCCGACACGATCCAGGGCGGGGCCGAAGCCGAAGTCAGCGCCGACCTGAAGGCCGGTGAGTACGTCTACTACTGCCCGGTGGGCCAGCACCGCCAGGGCGGGATGGAGGGAACGCTCACCGTCGAGTGACCAGGGTCCTGCACGCGAGTAGAGTCGGCGGGGTGTCCGCAGCGGCGGCCCGCCGGCTCGATCCCGACCGGCTCGGCGACCACGTCGACCGGCTCTTCCGCGCCGCGTGGGCGCTGTGCGGCGACCCGCACGACGCGGAGGACCTCGTGCAGGAGACCTACGCCCGGGTGCTCGCCAAGCCCCGCTTCCTCCGCCACGACGACGACGTCGGCTACCTCTTGCGCGTCCTTCGCAACACCCACGTGAGCCGCCTGCGCCGGCTGCGGCGCCGGGTCGGCGAGCTGCCGCTCGATGAGGAGCTCGTCACCGGGGCCGAAGGTGAGGGCGACGTGAGCCGTCTGGAGCTGGCGTTCGAGGTCGGAGAGCTGTTCCGGGCGATCGCCGCGCTGCCGCCCGACGCCCGCGAGGCGGTCGTCGCCGTCGACGTCGTGGGCCTGAGCTACCGCGAGGCCGCCGCCACGCTGCGCGTCAAGGAGGCGACGCTGACCACCCGGCTGCATCGCGCCCGGCGGGTCCTCGCCCGCACCCTGGCCCCTGACGCCGAGGCGAGCCGCCGATGACCGGCGACGACCGCGACCAGGCGATCGGCGAGGCGGTCCGCGAGAGCGCGGCGTCGGTCCGAGCGCCCGCGCGGCTGCAGGCCGAGATCGCCCGGCGTCACTCCCGGCGGCCGAGGCGAGCGCCGCGGCTGGTTGGCGCCGCCGTCCTGGCGGCGGCGCTCGCCGCCATCGTGCTGCTCACCACGGGGGGCAACCCGTCGATCCCGAACGTCGCCGCCGCCGCGCTGAACGCCCCGACCCGCCCCGCGCCCGCCCACGATCCCGGCGACGACCGCTACATCGCCGTGCGTGTCGGCGGCGTCCCATTCCCCGACTACGCAGACCGATGGGGGTGGAAGGCAGTCGGCTCGCGCACCGATGAGGTCGCCGGCCGCCCGACCACCACCGTGATCTACCGCCGCGGTGACCGCGGCGTCCACTACACGATCGTCGACGGCGACCCGCTGACGGTTCCCGCCGGCGCCCGTTGGGTGCGCGAGGACGGCCTTCGGATCGCGATCCTGCGCGAGCGCGGCGCCGCCGTCGTCACATGGCAGCGAGGCGGGCACACCTGCGTGCTCGCCTCGCGGACGCTCACAACCGGGGAGCTGGTGCGGCTGGCGACCTGGCGTTAGCCCGTCAGGCGCCGACCTGCTCGCGGCCCTTGGCGGTGATGACCGTCAGGGGCAGGCCGAGCCCGCCGACCTTCGAGGGCAGGTCGAGCTTCAGCCAGCGCGAGACCCGCTTGGGCAGCGTCGAGAGGATGATCTCGTCGAAGCCGTGGATGTTGACGGCGTCCTGGATCGCGGCGAGCGGCTCCGGGACGCCGATCATGCTGTCCACGGGCCCGCCCGCAGCCTCCTCGAGCAGCGGGACGGCGAGCTGGATGACGTCCTCGGACTCCGAGGCGCTCTGATCCTCCGGATCGACGACGGTGTGCAGCCCGTGCGTGATGCTCGGGACGAGCAGCGTGAACGTGCAGGGCGAGCGCTGCGCACGCTCGCGCACCGCGTCGAGCAGGGGCGGCGTCGCAGCCGTGCGGTTCGCGACGACCAGAACACGTGCGGGGGAGGACTCCGACGCCATGTGACTCTCCTCAGGCTGGTTGCCGCGAAATGTATCGGGAATAGATCCGGCCCGCAGGCGTCCTGGGGGGTGCAATCGACCCTTCAGGAGAAACCAATGAAGCCCACGATCGTCCGCCGCGCCATCGCCATCGCCCTCGTCGCCGGCGGCCTCACCGCATGCGGCGGCGACTACGGCTCGACCGCTGAACCGAAGAGCAACGCCAAGCCGGTGGAGGCCTCGGCCCAGGCGCTCAGCGTCAAGGCGGTCGAGAAGAACGGGCTGGCGTTCGACCGGACCGAGCTGAAGGCCAAGCCCGGGACCGTGACCATCAACTTCGAGAACCCGGACGGCGCCGCGCCGCACGCCATCGGGATCGAGGGCAACGGCGTGGACAAGCTCTCAGACACCGTCGCGGGCGGCGCCACCACGTCGGTCACCGCGACGCTGAAGCCCGGGACCTACACCTTCTACTGCCCGGTTCCCGGCCACCGCGGCGCCGGCATGGAGGGCACGCTCACGGTCGGCTCGGGCGGCGACGCCAAGGCCGCCGCGCCCAAGCCGGCGGCCCCGTCGAGCGACTACTCGTACTAAGGCCTAGACCGCGAACGGATCCGGGGGGGCCGGCTCGGTGGGGATCGAGTCGGCCTTCTCGCGCTTGCGGGCGAAGAACTCGCGCCCCGAGCTGGACCGCAGGAAGGCCATGATCGCGATCGCCAGCACCATCAGCCCGATCCCGATCAGCAGCGGCGCGGCGATCCCGAGCCAGAACGTGTAGTCCTCCTCGGTCGAGTTGATGTAGTCGTAGATCGACCGGACGAACACGTAGCCGAAGATGGCGAAGCCGAGGACCGGGAGGACGCCCATCGTCAGCGCCGTCTTGGCGCTGTGCAGCATCTGGCTCCGGTAGTACACGACGCAGGCGAGCGCGTTGAGCCCGTAGTTGAGGCAGATGAGCAGACCGAGCGCGAGCAGCGAGTTCTCGTAGAACGACCCGACGAACCCCGCGAACAGGACGTAGAACACGAGCGCAAGTCCGCCGACCGCCCACGTGGCGATGGCCGGCGTCTGGAACTTCGGGTGGATCGTGGCGAGCACGCGCGGCACCGCGCCGACGCGGCCCATCGACAGCAGCGTCCGCGACGACGGCAGGACGGTCGTCTGGGTCGACGCCATCGCCGAGGTGAGGACGGCGATGATCACGATCTTGTCGAGCGGCGAGGCGAAGATCTGCTCGGCGATGGTCGACACCGCCGTCTCGTCCTCGAACGCGCCGAGCTCCTCCGTTCCCAGCCAGGCGAGCGACGCGACGGTGACGAGGAGGTACAGGCCGAGCAGCACGATCGTGCTGATCACGGCGGCCTTGCCGGGCCCGTGCTCGGCGTCCGCACTCTCCTCGTTGACCGCGACCGCGGCGTCCCAGCCCCAGTACGCGAAGACGCCGAGCAGGAGGCCGGCGATGAGCACGGTCGTGCTGTCGATCGCGAACGGCGAGAACCACGACAGCTCGGGGTCGATCGACGTCGGGCCGCCGTCGCCGAACACGACCCGGCCGAGGGCGACGAGGGCGAACAGGATCAGCCCGCCGAGCTGGAGGGAGATGAGGACGTACTGTGTCCGGGCCGAGACGTCGATGCCGCGCACCGTGACGTAGGTCGCCGCCAGGACGATGAGGCTGGCCAGCGCGATCACGCCCCACTTGGACTCCGCGGCGGCGTCCCAGCCGACCAGCGTGAAGGTGTACGTCGCGGCGGTATTGGCCAGCAGCCCGATGACGATGACCCCGGCGGTGAGGATGGCCCACCCGGCGAGCCACCCGGCCACCGGGCCGAGCGCCTTGGTCGCCCACGCGAACGTCGTCCCGCAGTCCGGGTCGGCGCGGTTCATCCAGTAGTAGGCCGTCGCGACGAGCAGCATCGGGACGAACGAGACGATCACCACGGCCGGCGCCTGCACGCCCGCGGTGGCGACCAGCAGCCCGAGGATCGCCGCCAGCGAGTAGGCCGGCGCCACCGCGGACACCCCGATGATCAGCGACGAGATGAAGCCGAGGACGCCGTGCTTGAGCTCGAGCGGCGCTTCGGCATCCGCCGTGCGCGGCGAAGGTGGGGCGACTTCCGGCACGGCGACGAACCTCCGGTCGAAATGGTTTGCTGAGCGAACCTACCTGAGGACTGGTAAGACCAGCGGGAAATGTGCGCAACCGGTGCGCGCTGGACCCCGGAGACCCACCATGCGAGCCATCGCGATCCTCATCGTCCTCTTCGCCGTCGCCATCATCGTCTACCAGATGATCTGAGCTACAGATCGACGGCGACGCCGCGCGTGAACCCGTCGACGCCTGCGATCGCGTCGATGAGCGTCTGGGGCGCGGGGCGGTCGAGGGTCACCACCATCACCGCGTGCGTCGCGCCGTCGTCGGTCGCGTCCTCGGGCAGCTGCCCGACGGCGGCGGCGGCGATGTTCACGCCGTGCTCGCCGAACACCGTGCCGACGCGGCCGATCATGCCCGGCCGGTCGCGGTAGCGGAACAGCGCCACGTGGTCTGAGAGCTGGAGGTTGAAGCGCTGCCCCCACGCCTCCAGCAGATGCGGGCGGTGGCGGCGGCCGACCAGCGTGCCGACGACCCGCGCGCGTTCCTCCCCGCCGACGACCGTGACGCGGACGAGATCGGCGAAGTCGCGGGCGCTCGTGCGCTTGCTCTCGACGAGCTCGATCCCGCGCTCGACGGCGACCGCCGGGACGTTGACCGCGTTGAGCTCCTCCTCGGTCTTGCCGTGCAGGACGCCGAGCAGCACCTCGACGCCGAGCGGGCGAACGTCGCGCTCGGCCAGGCGGCCCAGGTACTCGACCTCGACGCGATCGACCGAGCTTCCCTCCACCAGCGCCATCCCGAGTTTGCCGAGCGACCGGCAGAGCCCGAGGAACGGCCCGAGCACCTCGAGATCCTCGGCCGCCACCGCCGGCACGTTGACCGCCGTGGTGACGCTGCCGCCCGTGAGCGCGGCGACCACCTGCTCGGCGGCCTGGAACCCCGCGCGGTCGGTGGCCTCGGCGGTCGAGGCGCCCAGGTGCGGCGTGACGACGACGTTGGGGTAGCCGAACAGCGGGTGCTCGGTGATCGGCTCGGCGCGGAAGACGTCGAGCGCCGCGCCGCCGACCTTGCCCGAGTCCAGCGCCGCCTTGAGGTCCTCGTCGACGATCAGCGGGCCGCGGGCGACATTGAGGATCCGCACGCCGTCCTTGCACTTCGCGAGCGCCTCGGCGTCGAGCCAGCCCTCGGTCTCGGGCGTCTTGGGGAGATGCAGGGTGAGGAAGTCCGCCGCCGCGTAGACGTCGTCGGAGGACTCCGCCTTCTCGACGCCCATCTCGCGATAGCGCTCGCCGCTCACGAACGGGTCGAACGCGATGACGTGCATGCCGAAGCCCTGCGCGCGGTGCGCGACGAGCTGGCCGATGCGCCCGAAGCCGAGGATGCCCAGCGTCTTGTCCATCAGCTCGACGCCGGAGTACTTCGAGCGGTCCCAGCGGCCGGCCACCAGCGCGGCGTGCGCCTGGGGCACGTTGCGCGCGAGCGCCAGCAGCAGCGCGAGCGTGTGCTCGGCGGCGGTGACGACGTTGGACTGCGGGGCGTTGGCGACGATGATCCCGCGCTTGGTCGCCGCCGGCACATCGACGTTGTCGACGCCGACCCCGGCGCGGCCGATCGCCTTCAGGCGCGAGGCGTGCGCGAGCACCTCGGCGGTCAGCTTGGTCGCCGACCGGATGAGGATGCCGTCGTAGTCGCCGATCGCCTCCTCGAGCCCGCCGTCGGCCCAGTCGGTCCGCACGTCGACGTCGAAGTGCTCGCGCAGAAGGTCGATGCCGGAGTCGCCGATCTTCTCGGCCACGAGGACGCGGGTCACGCGCCCGCTCCGTGGCGTTCGACGACCCAGTCGATGCAGGCGGTCAGCGCCTGGACGTCGGTGGGGTCGACGGCCGGGAACATCGCCACGCGCAGCTGGTTGCGGCCGAGCTTGCGGTACGGCTCGACGTCGACGATGCCGTTGGCGCGCAGCGTCGCGGCGACCGCGGCGGCGTCGACCGTCTCGGCGAAGTCGATGGTGCCGACCACGAGCGAGCGCTTGGCGGCGTCCGTGACGAACGGGGTCGCGTAGGGCGAGGCCTCGGCCCAGCCGTAGAGGTGCTGGCTCGACGCGGTGGTGCGCCCGACGCAGAAGTCCAGCCCGCCGTTGGCGTTCATCCACTCGACCTGGTCGGCGAGCATCAGCAGGGTGGCCAGCGCGGGCGTGTTGTAGGTCTGGTCCTTGCGGGAGTTGTCCAGCGCCGTCGCCAGCGACAGGAACTCGGGGATCCAGCGGTCGGCCGCGTCGAGCTCGGCGATCCGCCCGAGCGCGGCCGGGCTCAGCAGCGCGAGCCAGAGACCGCCGTCGGACGCGAACGACTTCTGCGGGGCGAAGTAGTAGACGTCGGCCTGCGACGCGTCGAGCGGGAGGCCGCCGGCGCCGGAGGTGGCGTCGATGGCGACCAGGGCGTCGCCCGCGTCGGCGGGCCGCGTGACCGGCACCATCACGCCGGTCGAGGTCTCGTTGTGGGCCCACGCGATCAGGTCGGCCGAGGGATCGCCGCCCGGCTCGGGGGCGTCGCCGGGATCGGCGGAGCGCACGATCGGATCGGCGAGGAACGGCGCGCCGCCGGTGCATTTCGCGAACTTCGCGGAGAACTCGCCGTAGGTCAGGTGCAGCGCGCGCTCGCGGACCAGCCCGAACGTCGCCGCGTCCCAGAACGCGGTGGTGCCGCCGTTGCCCAGAGCGACCTCGTAGCCGTCGGGCAGGGCGAACAGGTCGCGCAGGCCGGCGCGGATCTGGCCGACCACGCGCTTGACCGGCGCCTGGCGGTGCGAGGTGCCCATGAGGTCGGCGCTGGCCGCGATGTGGGCGAGCTGCTCGGGGCGGACCTTGGACGGGCCGGCGCCGAAGCGGCCGTCCGCGGGCTTGAGGTCGTTCGGAATCTGAAGTGCCTGGGTGACGGTCATGCGACTCCTTTTCACCTAGACAACGCCAGTCGCGACGGCGGCGAAGCAGGGTATCAACGGGCCACGTCGCGGCGGCGCTCGAGCTCCTTCTCGAGGCTCTCCTGCAGGTCAGCCGGCGTGAACCCGCTCAGGGCGAGCACGGACCAGACGACCATCGCGACCACGCCGAGCGCGACCCCGATCAGGCCGATGGCGACGCCCGCCTGGGCGATGCCCTCCCCGCCGCGGCCGCTGCCCTCGCCGATCCGCCGCTTGGCCCGCGCGCCGGTCAGCCAGGCCATGACCGAGAACACCAGCGAGAACATGAACCCGAGCCCGAGCGAGATGGTCAGCACGATGAGGCCGGCGAGCGCGGTGACCAGCGAGGTCACCGCCAGCGGCTCGGTCCCCGGCTGCGCGCCGCGGGGGACGCCGGGAGCGGGGCGGACGAAGGTCGGCGCCGCGGGCGGCGCCGTCGGGGTCGCCGTGGGCCGCTCGGGCGGCGGGGGTGGCTCGGGCGGGAGCCAGCGGGTCTGGGCGTCGTGTTCGTCGTTCATGTCGTTACGGGAATTCTGGCGCGCCGGGGACTCGGACGGGCCCGGCGACCGTAACTCACGATATGTGCGCGGCCCGCGGACTTCAGGAGTAGCGTCGGCCTGGTATGGACGGTGACCTGGCGTCCGCACTGCCGCTGGTGAGGCCCGGAGCCCGCCCGTGGGCCCGGCCGCGGACCGACGCGGCGCTGGTGCGAGCGGCTCTCGGCGGCTCGGAGGCGGCGCAGGCCGAGCTCTTCCGCCGCCACTGGGGCCGTGCGCACCATGCCGCGTGGCTGATCACGCACGACGCGCAGGCGGCCGAGGACGTCGCGCAGGAGGCGTTCCTCGCCGCGTTCCGCCGGCTCGACCGCTTCGATCGCCGCCGGCCGTTCGCGCCGTGGCTGCACCGCATCGTCGTCAACCGCGCCATCGACCACACCCGGGCGCGGACCGCCCGGCGCGAGATCGCCGACCTGGAACCGGCGGTGTGGGCGGCCCCCACCGACGAGGAAGCGGTGCGCCCGCGCGACGACCTCCTCGCCGCGTTGCAGCGCCTCGGCCCGGAGCAGCGGGCCGTGGTCGTGCTCCGGCACCTGCTCGGCTACACGCCCACGGAGATCGCGGGCATCCTCGACCTGCCGCGCGGGACGGTCAACTCGCGGCTGCGGCGGGCGCTCGACGCGCTGGCCGGGTGGCTGGAGGACGACGAGTGAGCCTTCAGGACCGGCTCACGGAGGCCGCGCCGCCCGACGCCGAGGGCGCCGAGCAGCGGGCGTGGGCGCTGGTCCGGACGGCGGTCCCGCCGCCCCGCCCCCGCCGCCGGCCCGCCCGCTGGATGGCGCTGGCGGCCGCGGCCGTGCTGCTCGCGGCGGTCGGCGCGGCCGCCGCCGGCCGGCCCGGCGAGGCCGTGGCCGACTGGGTGCGCCGGACGATCGCGCCCCCGCCCGCGCGGCCGGCGCCGGTTCCGGCGGCCCGCGCCGGGCTGCCCGGCGGGGGCGCCGTGCTCGCGACGGGGCGCGCCGGGACGGTCCTGCTCGGGCGCGGCGGCAAGGCGCGCGGGCTCGGGCGTTACACCGCCGCAGCGTTCTCGCCGCGCGGGCGCTTCGTCGTCGCCTTCCGCGGGCGGACGCTCACGGCGCTCGACCTCCACGGCCGCGTCCGCTGGCGCCTGCAGGCGCCAGGCACGATCCGCTCGGCCGCCTGGTCGCCGGACGGCTTCCGCATCGCCTACTTCGCCGACGGGGCGGGCGTGCGGGTGGTGGCCGGCGACGGCACCGGTGACCACCCGTACGGGCTGCGGGCGACCTCGCCGCTGGTCGCCTGGCGACCGGGCTGGCCGCACACGCTCGCGACGGTCGACCGGCGCGGGCGCATCGACGTACGCGACGTCGACACCGGCGAACTCATCCTGCTGACCGGCGCTCCGATCGGGCGCGGCGTCCGGGCCCTCGCATGGTCGGCGGACGGCCGCCGGCTCGCGGTCGCCCGCGCCCAGCGGCTGGTGCTCCTCGACTTCGGCGGCGGGCTCCCCGCGCGCCCGCGACTGCCTGCCGGCTGGCGCGCCGCCGACGTCGCCTGGTCGCCGCGACGGGCGGCGCTCGCGGTCGTCCTGCGCAGCCCGAGCGGGCGGCTCAGCCAGATCGCGGTGCTGACGGGCGCGGCGCTGCGGCGAGGCAGGGCCGACGCGTTCGCGGCCGCCGAGCGGCTGCGCTGGCCGATCCTGCTCGCCGGCGTCGAGTGGTCACCGGACGGCCGCTGGCTGCTGGCCGACTGGCCCGGACCGCGGCAGTGGCTGCTCGTCCGTGCCGAGGGGGCGCCGCGCGTCAGCGTCCTGCGCGCGCCGCGCGCCCTCGGCCCCGCCCCCGGGGTCGAGGGCTGGCGGTGAACGCGCTCAGAACTCCGTCTGGATCCAGTCCATCTTGGCGCGCAGTTCCTGGCCCGTCGTCTCGATCTCGCCGCGGGCCTGCTCCTCGCGCATGCGCAGGAAGTTCTCCTGCCCCGCGCGGTTCTCGGCGATCCACTCGCGGGCGAAGTCGCCGGACTGGATCTCCTGCAGGATCTTGCGCATGTTGGCGCGCGTCTCGTCGGTGATGACGCGCTTGCCGCGCGTGTAGTCGCCGTACTCGGCCGTGTTGGAGATCGAGTAGCGCATCCCCGCGAGGCCCTTCTCGTACATCAGGTCGACGATCAGCTTGAGCTCGTGGAGGCACTCGAAGTACGCCATCTGCGGGTCGTAGCCGGCCTCGACCAGCGTCTCGAAGCCGGCCTGGACGAGCTCGGAGGCGCCGCCGCACAACACGGCCTGCTCGCCGAACAGGTCGGTCTCGGTCTCCTCGCGGAAGGACGTCTCGATGACGCCGCCGCGCGTGCAGCCGATCCCCTTCGCGTAGGCCAGCGCGGTCTCCTTGGCGGTGCCGGTGGCGTCCTGGTGGATGGCGATCAGGCCGGGGACGCCGCTGCCCTCGAGGTACTGCCGGCGGACGAGGTGGCCCGGGCCCTTGGGGGCGGCGAGCGAGACGTCGACGCCGGCGGGCGGCGCGATCTCGCCGTAGTGGATCGAGAACCCGTGGCCGAACATCAGGTGGTCGCCCTGGGCGATGCCGTCGGCGATCTCCGCGCCGTAGACCTCGCCGTGCTTCTCGTCGGGCAGCAGCACCATCACGATGTCGCCGCGCGAGGCGGCGTCGGCGATCTCGAGCACCTCGAGGCCGGCCCCGCGGGCCGGCTCGACCGAGGCGGAGTCGGGACGCAGGCCGACGACGACGCTGACGCCGGAGTCCTTGAGGTTCTGTGCGTGCGCGTGGCCCTGGGAGCCGAAGCCGATGATGGCGACGGTCTTGCCGTCGAGGACTGAGAGGTCAGCGTCGTCGTCGTAGTACATGGCGGCGATCCTATGCGGTGGCGGCCGCCACCCATGTCGCCGCGGGGAAGGCGAGTGCGCCGCCCTCGCCGGCGAACGGGGCCGCCGCTCCGCGCAGGTCGGCCTGCACCGATTCGATGGTCGCCGCGTCGAGCGGGGCGATCTGATCGGCGAAGGTGGGCGACAGCTGGGACTGCGTCTCCCACCAGTCCTCGAACGAGTCGTACGGCTGGACGAACTCGACGCGGGCGATCTCGACGTCCTCCACGAACCCCGCGCCGGCCAGCATCGCCTCGATGAGCGCCGGGTCGGCCCAGCTGAACGGACCGGGCGCATCCGGGTCGGGGGCCTCGCCGAGGCCGCGGTCGATCAGCACGCGCCGCGGCAGGACCATCCACGGGTTGAGCTCGGGCGGCGCCCACGCGGCCAGGGCGACGCGGCCGCCCGGCTTGAGCACCCGCCGGGTCTCGCGCAGCGCGGCCTCCGGGTCCGCCATGAGCATGAAGCCCCAGCGGCACAGCACGCCGTCGAGGCTGCCGGCCTCGAGGTCGATCGACTCGGCGTCGATCTGCTTGAAGCGCACGTTGGTCAGGCCGAGCTCGGCGGCGCGCTCCTGGGCGCCGGTCAGCATCCCGGGTGAGAAGTCCGAGCAGATCAGCGTCCCGCCCGGGGCGACGAGCTCGGCGGCCAGGAAGCCGGTGTCGCCGATCCCCGCCGCCAGCTCGAGCAGATGGTGGCCGGGCTGGGGCGCGATGGCCTCGATCATGCGCAGCGAGACGGGCATGGCGGCGCGCGCCAGCTGCTCCCGGTGGGCGCTCCAGCCCTCGGCGGATTTCTCCCAGCGCTCGCGGCTGGTCTTGCGGTACTCGGTCGGGTCGGTCACGGTCGCGAAGATAGTCGGCGGCGCAGGAGCTTGCCGGAGCCGGTGCGCGGGAGCGCGTCGACGATCTCGATCGCCTTGGGCACCTTGAAGCCGGCCAGGCGCTCGCGGGCGAAGCCGCGCAGCGCGTCGGGCTCGACCGGAGCCCGGAGCACCACGTGCGCGGTGACCGCCTCCCCCCACTCCGGGTCGGGCCGGCCGAAGACGCCGGCGTCGGCGACGGCGGGATGCTCGAGCAGGACCTCCTCGACCTCGGCCGGCGCGACGTTCTCGCCGCCGGTGACGATCGTGTCGGCGCGGCGCCCGGTGATGATCAGGCGCCCGCGCTCGTCCAGGCGCCCGAGGTCGCCCGTGTGCAGCGTCCCGCCGCCCGCCACCGTCGGCCCGCTCACCAGGATCTCGCCGTCAGGCGCGATCTCGACGCGGGTGCCCGGCAGCGGCCGGCCCTGCGTGGCGAGGTCGCCCGGCTCGGAGACGGTGACCGCCGAGCAGGCCTGCGTGAGCCCGTAGGTCTGCGCGACCGGGACGCCCGCCGCCGCAGCGCGCCGCAGCAGCGAGGCCGGGGCGCCGGCGCCGCCGAGCAGGATGGCGCGCACGCCGGGCGGGTGCACGAGGCCGGCGTCGAGCGCGCGGGCGAGCTGGGTCGGCACGAGCGAGGCGAGCGTGGCGCCGTGCAGCTCGGCACCCTCGAGCGAGCGCAGGACGACCGTGGTCGCGTAGATGACCGAGCGCAGGAGCACCATCAGGCCGCCGACGTGCGAGAGCGGCAGCGGGCACAGCCAGCGCTCGGCGGCATCGAGGCCGAGCGCCACCGCCGACCCGAGGGCGTTCGCGAGCACGTTGCCGTAGGTCAGCTCCACGGGCCGGGGTGCCCCGGTGGTGCCCGATGTGTGGACGACCATCAGCGGGTCGTGCAGATCTGAGCCGACCCGACTCAAGGGGTCTGACCCCTGCGGTGGCAGCGCGTCGAGGACGACGCCGGCGATCGCGGCGCGGGCGGCGCGCTCCGGCGGCGCCAGGCGCGGGTCGATCGGGACCACCACCGCCCCGCGCAGGAGGCAGGCGTGGAGCGCGACGACGAAGTCCGGGCCGGGCGCCATGGCCAGCCCGACGCGCTCCCCCGCCTCCCCCACGGGCACAGCGCGGGCGCGCTCGAGCAGCTCGGCGTAGGTCCACGCGACGCCCGGCGCCTCGAGCGCCAGGCGATCCGGTCGCAGCGCCGCGGCGCGTTCGAGCCAGGGGTCGACCTGCATCGGGCAGAGGCTAACCTCGGGTCGCCTATGACGATCTGGAACGCCGGCCCCGGCGAGTACGAGGACATCCGCTACGAGGTCTCCGACGAGCCCGCGGGCATCGCCAAGATCACCATCGACCGCCCCGAGGTCCGCAACGCCTTCCGGCCGCAGACGATCATCGAGATCTCGGACGCGCTGGAGCGCGCGCGGGAGGACACGTCGGTCGGCGTCGTCGTCCTCACCGGCGAGGGGCCGCTGGCGTTCTGCTCGGGCGGCGACCAGCGCGTGCGTGGCGACCAGGGGTACGAGACCGAGCCGGGCTCGGGCATGGGGCGCTTCCACGTCACCGACCTGCACGTCCAGATCCGGCGACTGCCCAAGCCGGTGGTGGCGATGGTGGCCGGCTACGCGGTCGGCGGCGGCCACGTGCTCCACCTCGTCTGCGACCTGACCATCGCGGCCGACAACGCCCGCTTCGGCCAGACCGGGCCGAAGGTCGGCTCGTTCGACGGCGGCTTCGGCGCCGGCCTGCTCTCCAACCTGGTCGGGCCCAAGAAGGCGAAGGAGATCTGGTTCCTGTGCCGCCAGTACGACGCCCAGCAGGCGCTCGACATGGGGCTCGTGAACACCGTCGTGCCGCTCGAGCGCCTCGAGGCCGAGACCGTCCAGTGGTGCTCGGAGATGCTCGCGCTCTCCCCCTTCTCGCTGCGCCTGCTGAAGGCGAGCTTCCACGCCGCCGAGGACGGGCTGTCGGGCATCCAGCAGCTCGCGCACGACGCCAACCTCCTGTTCTACGCCTCCGAGGAGGCCCGCGAGGGCCGCGAGGCGTACAAGGCGAAGCGCAAGCCGGACTTCTCGCGCTTCCCGAAGCGTCCTTAGCCATGCGCATCTGGCTCATGGCGGCGCGGCCGCGCACCCTTCCGGCCGCCGTCGCGCCTGTCCTCGTGGGCACGGCGCTGGCCGCCACCGAGGACACCTTCAAGACGCTCACCTTCCTGGCGGCGATGATCGGCGCGCTGTTCATCCAGATCGGGACGAACCTCTCCAACGACTACTCCGACGCCCGCCGCGGCGCCGACACCGAGGACCGGCTCGGGCCGGTGCGGGTGACGGCCGGTGGCCTGGTGCCGCCGCGCCAGGTGCTCGTGGCGACCTACGTCTCCTTCGCGCTCGCCGTGCTCGCCGGCTCCTACCTCATCGCCACCGCCGGGTGGGAGCTGCTCGCGGCGGGCGCCGCCTCGATCCTCGCCGGCGTCCTCTACACCGGCGGCCCGCGACCGTACGGCTACGAAGGGCTCGGCGAGGTGTTCG
Organism: uncultured Solirubrobacterales bacterium; assembly: GCA_963828075.1. Lineage (GTDB taxonomy): Bacteria > Actinomycetota > Thermoleophilia > Solirubrobacterales > Solirubrobacteraceae > JACCYI01. The sequence goes on from CAWHDH010000017.1 coordinate 717,034, forward strand.
TCTTCATCTTCTTCGGGCTCGTCGCCGTGGCCGGGTCCTACTTCGCGCAGGTCGAGCGGCTCGAATGGGAGGCGGTCCTGCTGGCGATCCCGGTCGGCCTCCTCGCGTCGGCGATCCTCGTGGTCAACAACGTGCGCGACCTCGAGACCGACCGCCGGGCCCGCAAGCGGACGCTCGCCGTGCGGCTCGGCCGCGAGCGCGCGCGGGCCCTGTATGTGGCGATGGTCGCCGGGGCGTTCGCGTCCGCGCCGCTGCCCTGGATCCTCGGCTCGGACTCGCTGGAGGCCTGGCTCTGCCTCGCCCTGCTCGCGGTGCCGCTCGCCGTCCCGATCGTGCGGACGGTCCGCACCCGGACCGACGGCCCGTCGCTCAACGGCGCACTCGCAGCGACCGGGCAGCTCCAGCTCGCGTTCTGCCTGCTGCTCTCGGCGGGGATCCTCGCCAGCTGACCATGCGCCTCGCCGTCTCGCCCCTGCGCCTGTCCCTGCGAACGCCGCTGCGGACGGCATGGGGCGAGCTGGCCGAGCGCGAGCTGCTGATCGTGACGCTCGACGACGGCGACGGGCTCGTCGGGGTCGGCGAGGCCGCGCCGCTCGAGCCCTACGACGGCGTCGCCATGGCCGCGGTCCGCGCCGCGCTCGATGCCTACGCGCGGGTGCTCGCGGACCTCGGCGGTGGCGTCGAGCCTGAGCACGCGCTGGCCGAGTGCCGCGCGGAGCGCGACCTCCCCCAGGCCCTCGCCGGCGTCGACCTGGCGCTCTGGGACCTCGCCGGCAAGCGCGCCGGCCGGCCCGTCGCCGAGCTGCTCTCGATCGAGGCGGCGCGCTCCATCCCCGTCAACGCGACGATCGGCGCCGAGGACCGCGCGGGCGCCGCTGCGGCGGCCGCGGCGGCGGCGGCCGCGCAGTTCGACACGGTCAAGGTCAAGGTCGGGCTGGGCGACGACGCCGGCCGGCTCGCGGCGGTGCGCGCGGCCGTGGGGCCGCAGGTGGCGATCCGGGTCGACGCGAACGGCGCGTGGAGCGTCGACGAGGCCGTCGCCCACCTGCGCGCGCTGGCACCGGTGGGGATCGAGCTGGCCGAGGAGCCCGTCCATGGGGTCGAGCAGCTGCGGGCGGTGCGCGCGGAGGTCGACGTCCCGATCGCCATGGACGAGACCGCCGCGCACGAGGGCGCCGCCGGCAGCGGCGCGGTCGACGCGGTGTGCCTGAAGATCAGCCGCTGCGGCGGCATCACCGGCGTCCTGCGCGACGCCGCCTTCGCCCGCGCGGCATCCTCGACGGTGTACCTGGCCTCGACGTTCGACGGCCCCGTCGGGATCGCCGCCGGCGTCCACGTGGCGGCGGCGCTCACGGCCGGCGGCTACCTGCCGGCGCACGGGCTCGCGACGCTCGACGCCTTCGCGGGCGACCCCGTCGGGCCGCGGGCGGTGCGCGGCGCCATCCGGGTGCCGCAGGGGCCGGGGCTGGGGGTCGCGGCGCCGGACGAGCGCGGTTAGGCCGCCTCGATCGCCGCCGCCACCGCGCCCGGCGCTTCCAGCTGCGCCGCGTGGCCCGCCGCCGGCACGACCACCAGGCGCGGCTGCGCCAGCCGCTCGGCCATCCGCTCCGCGATCGCGCGGAACTTCGCGTCGCGCTCGCCGGCGACGAGCGTCACCGGGATCGCCAGCTCCTCCAGGCGGTCCCACAAGGGCTCCATCGTGCCGGTCCCGAGGCCGCGGAGCGCCGCCGCCAGGCCGGCGGCGGTGTTTCGCATCCGGTCGGCGCGGGCGGCGGCGGCGACGTCGCGCGGCTGGCCCGCCCACAGCGGCAGGGCGCCCCACTCGTCGGCGAAGCGCTCGAGCCCGATGCGCTCGATGCGGTCGGCGAGCGCATCGTCGGCGGCGCGCCGCTCGGTCCGCTCGGCGGGGTCGGCCAGCCCCGGGCTCGCCCCGACGAGGACCAGCCGCGCCACCCGGCCGGGGCGCGCGAGCGCGTAGTGCAGCGCGATGCGGCCGCCCATCGAGTATCCGCTGAGGACGGCGCCGTCGGCGACAACCGCGTCGAGGTCGCGGGCGATCGTGTCGAAGGAGACTGGCCGGCGGTCGGTGGCGGTACCGTGCCCACGGAGGTCGGGCGCCGCGTGGCGGTACCGTTCTGCGCCCACCCGCTGCCGCACCGGGTCCCAGCTGCGCCCGGTCTGGGTGAAGCCGTGGAGCAGGACGAGCGCGGCGGTCATCGCCCGACACCATGACACCCCGCGCCGCCGCTTCGGACACCTACCTCGGCCTGCGCGCGTTCGTCGACGAGCTCGCCCGCTGCGGCCTGCGGGAGGTCTGCACCTCGCCCGGTTCGCGCTCCACGCCGCTCGTCCTCTCCCTGGTCGCCGACGAGCGCCTCCGCGCGACCTCGCACATCGACGAGCGTTCGGGATCGTTCTTCGCGCTCGGACTCGCCAAGGCGTCCGGGCGTCCGGTCGCCCTCGCCTGCACGTCGGGGACGGCGGCGGCCAACTACGCCCCCGCCGTGATCGAGGCCCACGAGGCGCGCGTGCCGCTGATCGTCCTCACCGCCGACCGGCCGCCCGAGCTGCGCGACGTCGGCGCCGGGCAGACCATCGACCAGCTCAAGCTCTACGGGAGCGCCGCGAAGTGGTTCGTCGACGTCGACGACCACGCGGCGACGCCCGAGCGCCTGCGCTGGCTGCGCCAGCTCGCGTGCCGGGCGTACTGGACCGCGCAGGACGGCCGGCCGGGGCCGGTCCACCTGAACTTCGCGCTGCGCGAGCCGCTGGTGCTCGACGCGCCGCTCCCCGCCGAGGACCCGGTGCCGGGGCGTGCCGGGGGCCGCCCGTGGGTGACCCGGCCGCGGCTGGTCGCGCCCCCGGCGCCGGCGCTGCTCGACGCGCTCGAGCACGAGCTGCGCGAGCGCCCGCGCGCGGTGCTCGTCGCGGGCCGGGCCGAGCGCGACCCGGGCCTCGGCGCCGCGCTCGCCGATTTCGCGGCCCGCGCGGGCATCCCGCTGCTCGCCGAGCCGCTCTCCGGCGCCCGGCGCGGCGCCGCCGCGCTCGCCCACTACGACGCGCTGCTGCGCGACCCCGGCTTCGCCGCCGCCCACGCCCCCGACCTGGTGCTGCGGGTCGGCGACCTGCCGACCTCCAAGCCGCTGCGCCAGTGGCTGGCCGGGCTCGGCGACGCGCTCCAGCTCTCGTTCGACCCGGAGTCGGCGTGGCAGGATCCGGCCGCCATGTTGGGGACCGTTCTGAGCGCCGACCCGCGGACGGCGCTCGACGCACTGGCCGGGCGCCTGCCGGCGCAGCCGGCGGACCCGTCGTGGCTCGACGGCTGGCGGCGCGCCGACGGCGCGGCGGCGGCGGGGATCGCGGAGGTGCTCGGCGGCGGCGGGCTCTCCGAACCGCGGGTCGCCGCCGAGCTCGGCGTCCGCCTGCCCGCCGGTGCGACGCTCGTGGTGGCCTCCTCGATGCCGGTCCGCGACGTCGAGACCTTCTTCCCGTCGCGGCCCGACCCCCCGCGCGTGCTGTCGAACCGCGGCGCGAACGGGATCGACGGGACGGCCTCGACCGCGCTCGGCGTCGCCGCGGCGACCGAGGGCCCGGTCGTGCTGCTCACCGGCGACGTCGCGCTGCTGCACGACCTCGGCGGCCTGCTCGCCGTCCGGCGGCTCGGGAGCCGGCTGACGATCGTGCTGCTCGACAACGACGGCGGCGGGATCTTCCACTTCCTGCCGGTCGGCGGCGCCGGTGCGGCGTTCGAGGAGCACGTGGCGACCCCCCATGGCGTGCCCTTCGACATCGCCGCGAAGCTGTTCGGCTGCGCCCACGAGCACGTCGAGACCGTCGAGGCGTTCCGCGACGCGCTCACCTGGGCGATGGGCTCCGACGGCAGCACGCTGATCGAGGTCCGCACGGACCGCGAGGCCAACGTCGTGCTGCACCGACAGGTCTGGGCGGCCGTCGCGGAGCGGCTCTAACCCGACAGGACCGGCAGCAGCGCGCCGAGCTTGACCTCGGTCTCGGCCAGCTCGGCGGCGGGGTCGGAGTCGCGCACCACGCCTACGCCCGCGTACAGCCGCGCCTCGCGGCCGCGGACCAGGCCGCAGCGCAGCGCGACGCAGAACTCGCCGTCCTCGTTGGCGTCGGTCCACCCCACCGGCCCTGCGTACCACCCGCGGTCCAGGCCCTCGAGCGCCGGGATGGCCGGCGCGGCGGCGGCGTGCGGCTCGCCGCCGACGGCGGGCGTCGGGTGCAGCAGCCCGGCGAGCTCGACCGCCGAGACCGGCGAGCGCAGCTGCGCGCGGATCGGCGTCGCGAGGTGCTGGATGTTCGCGACGCGCACGATCTGCGGCTCGTCGGGAGCGGCGACCCAGACGGCGTGCGGGCGCAGCGCACGCGAGATCCGCCGCGCGACGATGGCCTGCTCCTCGCGGTCCTTCTCCGAGCGCAGCAGCTGCTCGCCGAGGTGGGCGTCGACGCCGGGGTCCGCCGAGCGGCGGGTCGAGCCGGCGAGGGCGACCGTCTGGGCGCGCGATCCCTCGCGCCGCACGAGCAGCTCGGGCGAGGCGGCGATGAACGCGGCTTCGCCGATACCGGCGCAGAAGACGTAGCAGGAGGTGAACGCCGCGCGCAGCACGCCGAAGACCGCGGCCACGTCGTGGTCGGCCGGCGCGTGGACGGCGACCTCGCGGGCGAGCACGATCTTCTCGAAGTCGCCGGCGTGGATCCGCTCGACCGCGCGGGCGACGGCGGCCTCGTAGTGCTCCGGCGGCGCCGCGGAGGCGATCCGCCACTGGCCGGTCGGCGCCGGGTCCAGCAGGGGCAGCGCAGGTTGACGCAGCTCGGCGAGGCGGTGTTCGATCCGCGCGAGCAGCTGCTCGGGGACGTCGTCCGGCGTCGCGAGGGCCGCCACGGTCAGCCGCACGTCGCCGTCGCGGCGCGCGAGCGCGACCTCGGGGACGATCAGCGCGCCGGCGTCGAAGCCGCTCCAGTGCGGGGCGGCGCCGCCGTCGGGCGCGAACGCGAAGCCGCCGGTGGCCACCAGCCCGGCGCCCGCCGGGCCGTCGGGGCTGTCGGCGATGGCGCGGCCGGCGAGGTCGCGCCACGCGGCGGCCGCGCGCCCGAAGCGGCCGGGGCCGCCCGCCTCGATCCGGCGCAGCTCGCCGAGCGTGGCCAGCGCCGCGCCGTCGCGGTCGGGCTGCTCGAAGCAGAACCACGGCTCGCCGGCGCGGCGCGAGGCGAACGCCACCGCGCTCGGATCCAGATGCGCCGCGGGCCGGGTGATCCCGACCAGGACCTCGCCCTCGCCGTGCCGGGCACGGCGGACGCCGCTCTCCAGGCGCGCGAGCAGGATCGCGCGCGAGTGCTCGTCGAGCGCGACGAGCGGGGCGCGAGAGCGGACGTCGACGGCCACGGCTCCTACACGGTAGGACCCGGAGAGCTTCCGCGCTGTGAGGGTGGATACGGTCGACGCGTCATGAATCTCGTACCCGCCGTGCTCGAGCGCTCGATCCTGGCCGGGCTGCTGCTGCTTCCGGTGGCCGGGGTGCTCGGGTTCGTGGCGCTCGAGGGCGACGCCGGCCTGCTCACCTCAGGGATCGTGCTGGCCGCGGCGGTGATCTACGCGGCGGTCGTCTGGGTGGCCGGAGCGCGGCGCGAGCTGCCCGCCCAGCTGGCCGATCCGAAGCCCGCGCCCACCGACGCCCGCGTCGAATCCCTCGCCCGCACCGCCGGGCGCGCCGGGCTCAAGGCGCTCGCGCTATTCGCCCTGGCCGCGGTGACCAGCGTCGTGGGCCTGCTCGTCATCGGGCTGGCGGTCGCCGGCGGCCTCGGCCTGGTCGCCGCCCTCACGGCGGTCCGCCTCCGGGCCTGGGAGGCCCGCAACCAGGGTCGCCTGGTGCGCGAGCCGAGCGAGCGCCCGTGGGAGCCCGCCCGGCCGCTGCGGGTCTTCTAGCGCTGCGGGTCTTCTAGGTCTCGCCGCGCCCGCGCGAGATGGCGATCTCGCCGGTGCGCGCCATCTCGACGAGGCCGAAGGGGCGGATCATCCGCTCGAACGCCTCGATCTTCTCCGCCGTTCCCGCGATCTCGACGATCACCGAGCGGCGGGTGACGTCGATCACCTTGCCGCGGAAGATGTCGGCGATCTGCAGGATCTCCGACCGCGCGGCGCCGTCGGCGGCGATCTTGAACATCGCCAGCTCCCGCGAGACGGTCTCGGACGGGTCGAGGTCGCGGATCTTCAGGACGTTGACCAGCTTGTGCAGCTGCTTGGTCACCTGGTCGATCGGGTGCGCCGCTCCGTCGAGGGTCAGGGTGATCCGCGAGAACGCCTCGTCGTCGGTCGGCCCGACGACGAGCGTGTCGATGTTGAAGCCCCGCCTTGCGAACAGGCCCGAGATCCGGGTCAGGACACCGGGCTTGTTCTCCACGAGGATCGAGACGATGTGCTTTCGCCCCGAGCGCATCGAGACGGACGCCTCGAGCTCCTCCAGGCTCAGCATCTCCTTGGTGCCGGGCTCGCCCATCACCGTCACCCCACCATGTCCCGGGCGGCGGCGCCCGGGGCGATCATCGGATACGTGTTCTCCTCGCGGGTGACGCGCACGTCGACGAGGACGGGCCCCGGCGTGGCGATCGCCTGCTTGATGTCGGCGAGCAGCGTCGTCTTGTCCTCGAAGCGCAGGCCCGTCATCCCGTAGGCCTCCGCGAGCTTCACGAAGTCCGGGAACCGGCCGGGATCCACGTGCGAGTAGCGGCGATCCCAGAACAGCTCCTGCCACTGGCGGACCATGCCCAGGTAGCCGTTGTTCATGATGAACACCTTCACCGGGATCCCGTACTCGCTGAGGGTGGCGAGCTCCTGGCTGTTCATCTGGATCGACGCGTCGCCCGAGACGACGCACGTCAGCTCGTCCGGGCACCCGACGGCGGCGCCCATGGCCGCCGGGAGGCCGAACCCCATGGTCCCCAGCCCACCGGAGTTGATCCAGCGGCGCGGCCGGTTGAAGTGGAAGTACTGCGCCGTCCACATCTGGTGCTGGCCGACGTCGGACGCCAGGATGCAGTCGCCGCCGGTCGCCTCGTAAAGCGCCTCGATCAGGTACTGCGGCTTGATCTCGGTGTCCGTCGAGTCGTCGTAGCGGAGCGGATGCTGCGCCCGCCAGCCGTCGATGCGCTCCCACCAGGCGCTCAGCCGCGCGGGGTCCGCCGTCTGGGCGCGGTACTCGGTGACCAGCCGGGCGACGATGTTCTTGGCGTCGCCGACGATCGGGATGTGGGCCGGCACGTTCTTGCCGATCTCGGCGGGGTCGACGTCGATGTGGATGAACTTCGCCCGCGGCGCGAACTCCGAGAGCTTGCCGGTGATCCGGTCGTCGAAGCGGGCGCCGATCGCCACGATCAGGTCGGCCTCGTCCATCGCGTAGTTGGCGGTCCGCGTGCCGTGCATCCCGAGCATGCCGAGCCACTGCGGGTGCGGCGCCGGGAACGTCCCGAGCCCCATCAGCGTGCAGGTGACCGGGAAGCGGTCGGAGAGCGCGAGCTCGGTGAGCTCGGCCGCCGCGTTGGCGTTGACGACGCCGCCGCCGGCGTAGAGGACGGGCCGGCGGGCGTTGGCCATCGCCTTGGCGGCCAGCCGGATCTGCTTCTGGTTGCCCTCGGTGGTCGGCTGGTAGCCGGGCAGGCGGACGTCGCCGACCGGCTCGTAGTCGATCTCGGCCCGCGTGAGGTCGGTCGGCATGTCGATCAGCACGGGGCCCGGCCGCCCGGTGCGGGCGATGTGGAACGCCTCGTGGATGACCCGCGGGATCTCGTTCGGGTGCTGGATGATGAACGAGTGCTTGACGATTGGCATGGTGATGCCGAACGTGTCCGCCTCCTGGAAGCCGTCGGTCCCGAGCAGATCGGTGCGGACCTGGCCCGTGAAGAAGACCACCGGGACGGAGTCCATCAGCGCGTCGGTCAGCGGCGTGACGATGTTCGTCGCGCCCGGCCCGGACGTCGCGAAGCAGACCCCGACCTTGCCCGTGGCCTTGGCGTAGCCCTCGGCGGCGTGGCCGCCGCCGGCCTCGTGGCGGACGAGGACGTGCTTGATGTCGGCGTCGTAGAACGCGTCGTAGGTCGGGAGGTTGGCCCCTCCGGGGTAGCCGAATACGACGTCGACGCCCTCGGCCTTGAGGCACTCCATCACGGCATCGACTGCGCGCATGCGGTCCAACTCCTTCCTGCGTCTGGCGGGGCTTTCAGGAGCCAGAGAGGCTACCGCGGGCCTGGGACTCGGGCACGATCGCCGTCTCGGGGAACTCGAGCTCGGTGCCGCAGCGGGTGCAGAGGGCGTCGTGGAGCTTCACCACGCGGCCGCAGCCCGGGCACTCGCGGCGCAGCTCGTCGCGGTCCACGCGATAGAGCAGGGCGGCGACCAGCCCGATGCCCGGGAGGACCGCCGAGATCATGAACCAGAGCCAGAACGACGAGCCCTTGGCCTTCCCGACGAACCCGCCGGCGAGGCCGAAGAACGCGCAGATGAAGAGGTAGACCACCGCCTAGGGCCTGTCAAAGAACGGGCGGGCCCGTTCGGTGTGGTCTCAGACCAAGCTGGGCGTCGCACGCATCCGAAGGGAATGCGCCAGCATTCTCGAGGTTGCGCGTGGCGATCCAGCGCCGTGTCTGAGGCCGCATCCGGAGGTGCCCGTCTTCTTCGGCAGGCCCTTAGAGGCGGCGGGCCGCCCAGATCACGGCGACGACGACGACCAGGATCATCACGATCGTGATCACGCTCGTCACGAGGCCGATCACGACGCCGGCGATGATCTTCAGCGCGAGCAGTCCCGCGGCCAGCAGGACGATGCCGGCGACGAGGCGCTTACCGACGTCGCCGAGGGCCATGGCGCTGCGGTGTTCGGGGACTTGGGCCATGCCCCGAGGGTAGTGCACTCAGTCGTAGGAACGGCGGAGATGCGCGAATCGATCGCGGTTGGAGATGCTCCCGCCCTCGAGCTGGACGCGGGCGAGGCGGTAGCGGCGCAGCGGGGCCTCGGTGCGCCGCGCATCGGCGGGCACGAGCGTGAGGCGGCGCCGGGCGGAGGTCGCCGCGGCGGACGAGCGGGCGGTGGTGGCGGTCATGACCAGCATCATGCGCCTGGATCGCCCCCGCGGCCATGGACCGATTGCCGAACGTTCACGGCCGCGGGCTGGACCGGCGGGCGAGTGCCACCGCCTCGTCCAGCGCGGGGCGGATCTCCGCCGGCAGCCTGCGGCGGACCCGCCAAGGAGCACCGCTGAACGCGAGGTTGGCCACGGTGGCGAAGCCGGCCTCGTCCTCGCGCAGCGCCAGCAGCAGGTGCGCGATCCGGTCGCCGGCCGGCAGATCCGGGTCCTCGGCGCGGACGCAGAAGCAGTGCACGCGCCGGCCGCCCGCGACCACCAGCACCGCACCGGCCTCCCCCACCAGCCAGACCCCGAACCGCCCGCGCTCGGGGACGAGACCGGTGCGTGCGTGCAGCGCGCGCGGCTCGTGGGACACCAGGTCGCCGAGCAGCCCGGCGGCGCGGCCCTCGGCGGCCTCGCCGCGCGGCGGCCGGGCGCGGAGCACGTTGGCGCCCCGCTTGGCATAGAGCTCTGGGATCGCCCAGGCGTGCGCGGCGCCCATGATCGCGACGGGGAAGCTCAGGGGCTCGATCGCCAGCAGCAGGCCGCCGGCGGTGAGGAACGGGATCGTGTGCGCGGCGGTGGTCAGCGACCACAGCCGGCCGGCCGAGCGCAGGCGCCGCTCATTGACGCGTGGGCGCCAGTAGACGGCCTCGACTTCCGGTAACGATGGTTTCGTCCGGCCGCCCTCGCAAGCTCGGGATACGGGTTTCGTCCGGCCACCCTTCGCTGGCGCTCGGGCTCTGGACGACGTCACCCCCCGGCAATGGGGCGCCGCAGGATGACGAGCTCGGCGTCCATCGGCAGCTCGGCGACCTGGCGGGCGTGCCCCTCGCCCTCGCTGACCACCGCGTAGTAGCCCTCGTCGAGCTGCTCGCGGAAGGCGCGGACCGCCGCCTCGACGGCGGCGTCGTCGCCCGCGGTCCACTCCGCGAGCGTCGTGTGCCCCGTGCGGTCCATGCGGATGAGCCTTGCCATCGGTGCCTCCGGACTCAAGGGATGCGTCTCCCACCGGATGCTACGCCGCACGGAGCCTTCAAGCCAGGGCCTGCTCGCGCCGACTACTACTCCAATGGGTCGGTATTCCATCCGCTGGTGGGCCTTCGCGCTCGGCGTCTACGTGCTCGCGTACGCGGCGTCCAAGGCGACGGGGCTGACCGGACCGGGCTGGATCTCCGATGCCGCGATCCTCCCGGTCGCCGTGGCCTGCGCGGGCCTGTCGATCCGCGCGTCGCGCGAGGCGCTCGGCGCGCGCGCCAGCATCGCCGACCGCGAGCGCGGGCTCGAGGCGATCGTGGCCACGCGGACGGCCGAGCTCTCGGCCGCCGAGGCGCACTTCCGCGCCCTCATCCAGCACTCGTCCGACGTCACCACCTTCGTCGACCGCGACCTCATCGTCCGCTGGCAGAGCGAATCCGCCCAGCGGGTGCTCGGCTGGGCGCCGGACCGCCACGTCGCCCGCTGCATCCTCGACGTCCTCCCCGGCGGCCACCGGCATCCGATCTGCGCCGCGATGCGCGGCGCCAGTGGACAGCGTGGCACGCCCGTGATGGTCGAGGTCGACTTCGACATGCGCGATGGGGTCACGCGCCACACCGAGACGGCGGTCACGCGGCTGCCCGCCGAAGCTCCCCGGCAGGGCTGGATCCTCAACACCCGCGACGTCACGCCCCAGCACGAGCTCCAGGCGGCGCTGACGCACCAGGCCTTCCACGACCCCCTGACCGGCCTCGCGAACCGGTCGCTGTTCGCCGACCGCCTCGAGCACGCGCTGAACCGGGCCGGGCGCACCGCCTCGCCGCTCGCCGTGCTGGCGGTCGACCTCGACGACTTCAAGGCCGTCAACGACTCGCTCGGCCACGCCGCCGGCGACGACCTGCTGCGCGAGGTCGCCACCCGCCTGCTCAGCGCGGTCAGGCTGGGCGACACCGTGGCCCGCCTCGGCGGCGACGAGTTCGCCGTGCTGCTCGACCCCGCCGACGAGCAGGTCAGCGGCGAGGTCTCCGAGCGCATCCTCGCGTCGCTGCGCGAGCCGTGCCGGATCGACGCCGCCGAGCTCGCCGTCGAGGCGAGCATCGGCATCGCGAGCACCGAGCACCACGCCGCCACCGTCGACGAGCTGCTGCGCAACGCCGACCTCGCCCTCTACGAGGCGAAGGCCAGCGGCAAGCGGACGATCTCCCGCTACCACGCCGACCTGCACGACGCCGCCGCCCGGCGTCTCGCCCTGCACTCCGGGCTGCGCCACGCGCTCGAGCGCGAGGAGCTCTCGCTGCAGTACCAGCCCATCGTCGAGCTCGGCGAAGGGACGCTGATCGGAGCCGAGGCGCTGCTGCGCTGGACCCACGGCCAGATGGGCTTCGTGTCGCCGGTCGAGTTCGTCCCGATCGCCGAGGACACCGGGCTGATCGTCGAGATCGGCCGCTGGGTGCTCGAGCAGGCGTGCGCCGAGGCCTGCCGCTGGCCCGTGCCGGTCGGAATCAGCGTCAACCTCTCAGGGCGCCAGCTGGCCACCCCGGGCATCGTCGACGACGTGCGCCGCGTCCTTGCCGACACGTCGCTGGACCCGGCCCGCCTCACGCTCGAGATCACCGAGAGCGTGCTCGTCGACGACCTCGAGGCCACCGCCGCCCGCCTGACGTCGCTCAAGACGCTCGGCGTCCGGGTCGCGATCGACGACTTCGGCACGGGGTACTCGTCGCTCTCGGCGCTCTCGCACTTCCCCGCGGACGTCCTGAAGATCGACCGCTCGTTCGTGTCGGGCATCTGCACGGACCATCGCCACCACGATCTCGCGACGACGATCGTCCGCCTCGGCGAGGCGCTCGGGATGACCACGCTGGCCGAGGGGATCGAGACCCGCGAGCAGCAGGCGGCGCTCGGCCGGCTCGGCTGCGAGGTCGGGCAGGGCTACCTGTTCTCGCGCCCGGTCCCGCCACACGAGCTGGCGGAGCTGCTCGCCGCGCGAGCCGCCCAGCTCGCGTCCTAGAGCCCGAGCTTCTCGCGGATCAGCCGCTGGACCTCGCCGCCGTCGGCGCGGCCCTTGGTCTCGCGCATGACCGGGCCCATGAGCGCGCCGATCGCCTTCGCGTTGCCGCCCCGGATCCGCTCGACCACGTCCGGGTTGTCGGCGATCGCGCGGTCGACGGCCGCCGACAGCTCGTCGCCGCCGCCGATCGCCGCGAGGCCCTCGCGCTCGACGATCGCCTCGGGGTCGCCGCCCTCGGCGACGAGGATGTCGAGCACGCGCTTCGCCGCGCCGGCGTTGACCGTCCTGGCCTCGACGAGGCCGACCAGGCGGGCGAGCGCGGCCGGGCTGACCTTGGACTCGGCGGGGTCGGCGTCGGCGCCGAGCCGCGCGATCAGCTCGCCGCGCGTCCAGTTGGCCACCGTCCGGGCGTCGGCGCCGTCGGCCGCGGCGACGGCGGCCTCCAGCCAGTCCCCGAGGTCCGCGCGGAACGCGAACAGCCGGGCGTCGTCGGCGCTGAGGCCGAGGTCGCGCTCGTAGCGCTCCGCGCGGGCGGCGGGCAGCTCGGGGAGCCCGGCGCGCGCCGACTCGAGCATCTCCGGGGTCGGCGCCACCGGGACGAGGTCCGGCTCGGGGAAGTAGCGGTAGTCGTGCGCCTCCTCCTTGGAGCGCAGCGACGAGATCCGCTCCGTGCGCGGGTCGAAGTGCAGCGTCTCCTGGACCACGACGTCCCCCGCTTCGAGCAGCGCGACCTGGCGGGCGATCTCGGCGTTGATCCCGCGCTCGAGGAAGCGGAAGGAGTTCATGTTCTTGAGCTCGGTCTTGGTCCCCAGCTCCGTCGTCCCGACCGGGCGCACCGAGACGTTGGCATCGCAGCGCAGCGAGCCCTCCTCCATGTTCACGTCCGAGACGCCGAGCTGGCGCAGCGTGACGCGCAGCAGGTTCAGCCAGTCGCGGGCCTGCTCGGCCGAGCGCAGGTCGGGCTCGGTGACCATCTCGGCCAGCGGCGTGCCGCCGCGGTTGAAGTCCACGACGCTCGCGTCGGCGCCGTGGATCCGCCCCGACTCCCCGACGTGCACGAGCTTGGCCGCGTCCTCCTCGAGGTGGATCCGGGTGAGCTCGACGTCGCCCAGCCGCCCGCCGGTGCACAGCGGCAGGTCGTACTGGGAGATCTGGTAGCCCTTCGGGAGGTCGGGATAGAAGTAGTTCTTGCGGGCGAAGATCGACCGCGGCGCGATGTCGGCGCCGAACGCGAGCCCCATCATCAGCCCGAACTGGATCGCCTGGGCGTTGATGACCGGCAGGCTCCCCGGCAGGCCGAGGCAGACCGGGCAGGTGCGGGTGTTGGGCTCCTCCCCGAACGACAGCTCGCACGAGCAGAACATCTTCGTCCGCGTCGCGAGCTGGACGTGGATCTCGAGGCCGATGACGGGCTCGTACGCGACGCTCATGCGAACGCCCTCGTCGTGTCGAAGCCGATCGCCCGCTCGAACGCGTGCGCGGCGTCGAGGATCCGGCTCTCCGAGAACGCCGGCCCGGCGATCTGCAGGCCGGTCGGCAGGCCGTCGGCCAGCCCGTTCGGGATCGAGATCGCCGGGATCCCCGCCAGGCTCATCGGGACGGCGCAGAAGTCGTTGAGGTACATCGCCAGCGGGTCGTCGAGCTTGGCGCCGAGCTCGAAGGCGGCGGTCGGGCTGGTCGGCGTGACGACGAAGTCGAAGCGCTCGAACGCCGCCTTGAAGTCCTCGGCGATCTTGGTCCGGACCTTCTGGGCGCGCCCGTAGTAGGCGTCGTAGTAGCCAGAGGACAGCGCGTAGGTCCCGAGCATGATCCGCCGCTTGACCTCGGGGCCGAAGCCCTCCGCGCGGGTCTCGGTGTACATGGAGAGCAGGTCGCCCGTCCGCTCGGCGCGATGGCCGTAGCGGACCCCGTCGAAGCGCGCGAGGTTGCTCGACGCCTCGGCCGGGGCGAGGATGTAGTACGCGGCGAGCCCGTGCGGCGCGTGCGGCAGCTTGGTCGGCTCGACCGTCGCGCCCAGCTCGCGCGCGAGGTCCAGGCTCTGCTCGAAGGCGGCGAGCACGCCGGCGTCGATGCCCTCGCCGGCGAGCTCCTCGGGGACGCCGAGACGGATGCCCTTCAGGTCGGTCGCGCTGGGCAGCCGCACCGGCTCGGGCGAGCCCAGGCAGGTCGAGTCGCACGCGTCCGGGCCGGTCATCGCGCCGAACAGCAGCGCGGCGTCGGTGACGTCGCGCGTGAACGGGCCGGCCTGGTCGAGCGACGAGGCGAACGCGATCATGCCGTAACGGCTGACCGCCCCGTACGTCGGCTTGAGCCCGACGATCCCGCACAGCGCGGCGGGCTGGCGGATCGAGCCGCCGGTGTCGGTGCCGATCGCCCACGGCGCCGTCCCGGCGGCGACGGCCGCCGCCGACCCCCCGCTCGAGCCGCCGGGCACGCGCGTGCGGTCCCAGGGGTTGAGCGTCGGGCCGTACGCCGAGTGCTCCGTGGAGGAGCCCATCGCGAACTCGTCCTGGTTGGTCTTGCCGAGCACCGGCGCGCCGGCGTCCTGCAGCCGGCGGACCGCCGTGGCGGTGTACGGCGGCCGGTAGCCCTCGAGGATCTTCGACCCGGCCTGGCTCGGCACGCCCTCGGTGCAGAAGAGGTCCTTCACCGCGACCGGGACGCCGCCCAGCGCGGCGCCGGCGGGTGCCTGCGGCGCGTCGCCGTCGGCCACCCAGGTGTAGGCGTTGAGGTCGTCGGCGGCGGCGCGGGCGCGGTACGCGTCCCACAGCTCCGCGGCGTCGAGCTCCCCGGCGCGGATCCGCGCGCCGGCCTCGGCGGCGGTGACGCGGATCAGGTCCTCGGCGCTCACTGCGTGGGGTTCGCCCCGGCGCTCGGGCTCGGCACCCGGAAGCCGCCGCGGGCGGGGTCGGGGGCGGCCGCGAGCGCGACCTCGGGCGGCAGGGACGGGCGCGGCTCGTCGGGGCGCAGGGCGTTCTCGACGTCGACGACGTGCGAGGTCGGCGCCACGCCGTCGAGGTCGTCGAGCTGCTCGATCATCTCGATGTGGTCGAGCACCTTCGACAGCTCGCCCGCCATCCGCTCGACCTCGGCCTCGGTCAGCTCGAGCCGCGCGAGGCGGGCGACGTGGAGGACCTGGTCGCGGGTCAGCATGCGGTCGCTGAGTCTATGAGGGGCTCGGGCGCGCCGCCTCGGGGGCGACGCCGCGCGCGACGTCCGATCCGACCTCGGCGGTCTCCGGCGGCGCCGGGCGCGCGGGGACATCCGGCGGCTCAGACGCGCCGGTGCGCTCGTCGGCCAGGACGATCCAGGCGCCCGCGGTCACCGCGAGCGCCGCGGCGAGCCCGAGCCAGGCGCCGGGGCGCACGCCGACGACGTCGTTGGGGCCGGGCTGGTTGACGAGCCGGTAGAGCACCAGCAGCGTCACGACGAACCCGAAGCCGGTGGTGACGATCGCGGCGGCGACCGGCATGGCGGGGCTGCGGCGGGTCGCGCAGAGCCCCGCGACGGCGAGGCCCGCGACGATCAGCAGGCCGAGCAGCAGGTCGACGACGGTGAACGCCTCCCACGCGGTGAGGAACGCGCCGGTGGTCACGATCCCGTCGTCGACCTGCTGGCGGGCGGCGTCGAAGTACCAGTTGACGCGGGTGACACCGATCAGCGCGACGGCGCCGAACGCGGCCATCCACTCACCCAGGCGCAGTCGCTTGACGTCCATCCGCCTAGCCCAGCGCGTTGGCGGCGATCGGCTGCTGCAGCCGTGCGGCGGCGAGCGTGTTGCGCAGCAGCATCGCGATGGTCATCGGCCCCACGCCGCCCGGGACGGGCGTGATCAGACCGGCCACCTCGCGCGCGCCGGCGAAGTCGACGTCGCCGACCAGCCCGGCCTCGGTGCGGTGCTGGCCGACGTCGATCACCGTGGCACCCGGCTTGATCCAGTCGGCGCGCACCATCTCCGGCCGGCCGACGGCCACGACGAGCACGTCGGCACGCCGGCAGACCGCCGGCAGGTCGCGGGTGCGCGAGTGGCAGGTGGTGACCGTCGCGTTGGCGGCGAGCAGGAGCGCGCTGACCGGCTTGCCGACCAGCTCGGAGCGCCCCACGACGACGGCCTCGGTGCCCTCGAGCGTGACGTCGTGGCGTCGCAGCAGCTCCATCACCCCGGCGGGAGTGCAGGGCCGCAGGCCCGGCGCGCCCTTCTGCAACAGCCCGGCGGACACCGCCGTCAGGCCGTCGACGTCCTTCTCCGCGGCGATCAGGCCCGACATCGCCGAGCCGTCGATGTGGTGGGGGGTCGGGAGCTGGAGCAGGATCCCGGAGACCTCGGGGTCGGCGTTCAGGCGCGCGAGCAACGCCTGGACGTCGCTCTGCGGCGTATCGTGGGCCAACCGGTGGTCGAAGCCCCGGATCCCCACCTCCGCGCACGCGCGTTGCTTACCGCCCACATAGATGGCGGAGGCAGGATCGTCGCCCACGAGCACCGTGGCGAGCCCGGGCGGGGCGTTGCCCGCCGTGACCCACTCGGCCACATCGTCGGCCACCTCGGCCCGCACGCGCGCCGCGATCGCCTTGCCGTCGATGAGCTCCGCTGCCATGTCGCGCGGCACTCTAGTCGGCGGGTGGACGAACGGCGGGGTCGCGGGACGACGACTTGGGTGCCCCTCATGCGTTGTTGTTCAAGATGACGCCCGTCCAGCCCAACCCCGAGGAGGTCCGCCGGCTCGAGCAGCTGCTGCTCGGGTGCGAGGCCGCCACCGACGCCGGGCAGCACGCGGACGGCAAGCCCCAGGCGCTCGAGGCGGTGGAGCTCGCCCGCCGGCTCGACGCTCGATCGCACCTCGCGCACGCCCTGTTCCTGCTCGGTGTCCAGGAGTTCCGCCTCGGCGAGTTCGAGGCAGCCATGGCCTCGCTGCAGGAGGCGGTCCCGCTGTTCGAGGACCTCGACGACCAGCTCGGCCTGTCGGCGACGCTCAACACGCTGGTCATGGTCTTCGAGGATCTCGGCCTGCACGAGGAGGCGGTCGCGCACTCCGAGCACAGCCTCGACGCGGCCAAGCGGTCAGGGGACACCCTGACGCTGGCGTGGGCCTACAACCGCGCCGGGATCGTCCACGGCGGCCTCGGCGACATGTCCGAGGCCGTCTCCTCGCTCACGTTCGCGCTCGGGCTGGCCCGCGAGGTGGGCGACGACGAGGCCCAGTTCGCGGCGCTCAACAACCTGTGCGACCAGCTCACCATCTTCGCCCGCGACCAGCTGGCGGCGGGGGAGCGCGCGGACGCCGAGGCGAACCTCGCGCTGGCCGCCGAGTGCGCCGAGGAGGGGCTCGGCCTCGCGCGGTCCGCCGGCAACCACCACCGCGAGGCGATCATCCTTCTCAACTACGCCGCCGCCCTCGCCGCGTCCGGCGAGGGGGACCGTGCGCTGGAGCTCCTGTACGGGTCCAAGGCGATCTCCGAACGCCAGGGCTTCCGGCCCCTGGAGTTCGGCAGCCGGCAGGGCATCGCCGCGGCCATGGCCGACCGCGGCGACCTGCGGGGAGCGATCGAGTGCTATCGCGACCTCCTCGCCGAAGCCGAGCGCGGCGGCGACGGCCCGGTCGAGCACGAGCTGCACGTCTCGCTCTACGAGACCTACAAGCGCGCCGGTCAGTACCGGGAGGCCCTCGAGCATCACGAGCGCCACCTCGCCCTCGACCGCCACTTCCGCTCGCAGGTGGCCGAGACGCGGGCGCGCCTGCTGTGGGACCGCCTCGAGCTCGACAACGCGCGCCTCGAAGCCGAGCGCGCGCGGCTGGAGGCCACGCTGCAGCGCGTCCGCAACAACGAGCTCGAAGCGGCCAACGTCGCGCTCCAGCGCCAGGGGATGGTGCTCAAGCGGCGCGCCCACGAGGATGGTCTCACCGGCCTGTGGAACCGGCACTACGTCGACGGCGAGCTGCCGCGGCTGATCGAGGAGGCCCGGCTGCGCGTCGAGCCGCTCAGCGTCGCGCTGCTCGACGCCGACCGCTTCAAGACGGTCAACGACCGCTGGGGCCATCTCGTCGGCGACGAGGTCCTGCGGCGCATCGCCGGCATTCTCCGCACGCACATGCGCCCGACCGACCTGCTCGCCCGGATCGGCGGCGAGGAGTTCCTGATCGCCCTCCCCGGCGCTCCCGCCCACGCGGCGGTCGCGCTCTCAGAGCGGCTCTGCGAAGCGGTGCGCAAAGGCGACTGGAACGGCCTGCCACCCGGCTGCGGCGCGACCATCAGCGTCGGCGTCGTGACGGCGACGGACGGCATGCTCCCCGAGGTCGACGACCTGCTCGAGCGCGCCGACGCGGCGCTCTACCGCGCGAAGGAGAAAGGCCGCGACCGCGTGGAGGTCGCTCAGTAGTCGCGGTAGCCGCGGCGCTCGTAGTCGAGCAGGCGCGGCCGGTTGAGCGTGTTGGCGGCCACCGGGACGCGGCGGCGGTCGGGCGGGAAGACGGCCGCGGCGGCCAGCACGTCGTGATCGAGGAACCGCAGCGGCGCGCCGGGCGGCGGCTCGAGGGCGAGCGGCGGCGCCGCGCGGCCGGCTCCGACCCCGGCGAGCACGAACCCCCAGTCGCCAAAGCTCGGGACGTCGACGTGGTAGGGCCGCGTGGCGAAGCCCGCCGCCGCGACCGACCGCTCGATCGACCAGAACGCCTCGCGGGCGAAGTAGGGCGAGCCGGCCTGGACGACGAGCCGGCCGCCCGGCGCGAGCGCCCGCCGCCGGAGTCCCGCGTAGAGCTCGACGGAGTAGAGCTTGGCGGTCGCGGCGTCGTCGGGGTCGGGGAAGTCGGCGATGACCACGTCGAACTGCTCGCTCTGGCGCCGCAGCCAGGCGAACGCGTCGGCCTCGACGAGCTCGACGCGCGGGTCGCTCAGCGCGCCGCGGTTCAGGCGGCTGAGCCGCGGATGGCGGCGGGCGAGCTCGAGCATGCGCGGGTCGAGCTCCACCTCGACGGCGCGCCGGACCCCCGGGTAGCGGAGCACCTCGCGCAGCGCCAGCCCGTCACCGCCGCCGAGCACGAGGACACGCGCGTGCGGGCCGGCCATCGCGGGGTGCACGAGCGACTCGTGGTAGCGGTACTCGTCGATCGAGGAGAACTGCAGGTCGCCGTTGAGAAACAGCCGCAGGTCGTCGCCGGTGAGGCTGCGGGTGAGCACGATCTCCTGGTAGTGCGAGCGCTCGGCGTGGACGATCGGGTCGTCGAAGAGCCGCTGGCGCGCGGTGACCTCGAAGCGCCCGGACGCGGCGGCCGCGACCCCGAGCACCGCGATCACCGCGACGAGCGGCAGCGCGAGCAGCCCGCGCGAGCGACCGCCGAGCATCCACACCACGCCGAGCCCGGCCAGCGCGTTGAGCGCGCCGACCGCCAGCGCGCCCTGGATCGTCCCGAGCAGCGGCAGCAGCAGGAACGGGAAGCCCACGCCGGCGACGACCGCCCCGAGGTAGTCGGCGGCCAGCAGGTCGGCGACCGAGGTCCCGGCGTCGCGCGGGCGGACCCGCTGCATGAGCGTGAGCAGGATCGGGATCTCGCAGCCGACCAGCAGGCCGATCGCGCCCGCCCACACGATCATCGCCGGCTGATAGAGGTCGGCCCACGCGAACGCCGCGTAGAGGCCCATCGCCGAGAGCCCGCCCAGGAGCGCGACGGCGCACTCGACCGCGACGAAGGCGACCACGGGCCGGCGCAGGAGCGGCTTGGCGGCCAGCGACCCGAGCCCCATCGACGACACGAACGCCGCCAGGACGATCGAGACCTGGAAGATCGAGTTCCCGAACAGGTACGTCCCGAGCGCGACGATCTCGAGCTCATAGACGAAACCGCAGACCGCGACGACCAGGACCGTCGCGAGCAGGAGCCCGCGGGCAGCGCGCGGGCCGACCGTCACGAGATGGCGGCTGCCACGATCCCGCCGACGGCGAGCAGCGCGGCCGAGGTCACCCAGACCATCGGCTCATGGCCTTCCTCGCCCATGACCGAGTCGCCGAGCTTGCCGGGCGTGATGACGTCGATGACCATGAACGCCACGGCGAGCAGGATGATGCCGACCACGCCGTAGCCGGCCGCCTGGCCGAGCCCTTCGAGCAGGTCGCCGTCGGCGGCGTGGATGGCGGTGGTCAGGATGATCCCGATCGAGAGCAGGCCGCTCGCGACGATCACGCCGGCGTTGCGATTGCGGTCCTCGGCGAGCTGCCGGCCGAGGTTCCCGGGGGTCAGGAGGTCGATCACGACGTAGCCGACCGCGAGCAGCACGATGCCGACCAGCCCGAAGAGGCCGGCGGAGGCGAGGTTCTCGGCGAGGTCGGTGAAGTAGTCCATTGGCTCAGCTCTCGGTTGGCGTGGGTCGGGGTGTCGTCGTCCGGGCGGCGGTCCGCACCTTGTGCTGGCCGCGCTTGTAGAGCCACCAGCCGATGCCGCAGAGGATCAGCAGCAGGCCGAGGGCGCCGGGCGCCAGCATCGCGCGGAGCTTGTCGCTGCCCGGCGAGTTCGTCGGCCGGTCCGAGGCCGGGACGTCGGCCGCCGCGGGCTGCTCGAACTCGACGAACGGCGCGAGGCCGCGCTCTGCGACCAGCAGCGGGAGCGCGCTGACCATCTCGGTCAGCGCCTTGTCGTCGTCGTCGCCGGCGAGGTCGCCCAGGTCATAGCCGAGGTCCTCGAGCTGGTTGACGCGCGGCGCGTTGGGGAACGAGGACTCGATCACCGCGGTCACCGTGTCGCCGCTGTCGCAGGAGCCGCACTCGTAGATGACCGACGCGCGGAACAGCACGAACCCCTTCTCGCAGTTGACGCTCGGGATGAGCATCGCCCCGGGACCGCCGATCGAGGAGCCGGTGGACGAGGCGTCGCCGGTGACGTTCCAGCCGTAGCAGATGTCCTGCTCCTCCTGGGCCTCGGCGAGCGTCTGGGCCAGTTCGGTGGCGTCCGCCGGCGCGAGGATCTCGGCCGCCTCGGCCGGCGCTGCCGTCGCGAGCATCGCCGCGGCCAGCACGGCCACGAGCGCCCGCCTCACTTGCCGGCTCCCGGGCCGCCGCCGCGGAAGGACTCCCCACGCCCCGAGTAGGTCCCCCAGAAGCCGCCGAGGTAGAGGAAGCCGTGGCGGTAGCCCGTCCGCTCGTCCTCGACGATCACCCGCGACGCCCGCGGACCGCGCGGGATGACCGACACGATGTCCTTCTGGTAGCGCAGGAACACGCCCGACGGGGTCAGCCGCCGGTCGGCCGGCTTGACCGCTTCGGCGATGTCCTTGGCGGTGGCCGACGGCGTCTTCTTGGAGTCGTAGAGCAGCGACTTCCCACCGCCCTCGTTGCGCGTGCCCGCCGACTTGTAGGTCTTGGCGACGTGCTCGCGGATCGACGTCGCCGACGCGAACGCCGCGCCCAGGCAGAGCACGCCGAGGCCGACGAGCACGACGGCGATGATGGTGGGACCCCGCATCAGGCCACGCCCAGGACGCTCTCGGTGACCACGAGCTCACCGGTCTGGGGATAGCCGTGCCATGTCGTCCACGCCGCGCCGCGCCCGCCGGGGCCCTCGCGCAGCCGCATGGCCGTGAACGCGAGCGCCGGGCCCGGGAAGACGCCGACGAGCCCGCACGGATCGGCCGCGGCGGCCGCGGTCAGCTCCCCGGCGCGCTGCGCGTAGGCGTCGGGGGCCAGCCGCTCGACCCGCGCCCGGAACCCGTAGGCGCCTGCGGCGTGGCTGGCGGGCAGGCCGGGCGGGACACCGGGCCGGCACGCGACGGTCTCGCTCAGCGTCGCGCCGCCGTCGACGAGCGCCTGGTGCGAGCAGCCGAGCAGCCGCAGCTCGACGGCGACGCCGCCGATGGTCCGCTCGAGCACCTCGAGCGCGCGCTCCGGCGCCGCGTCGAACGCGAGGGACAGGTCGCCCGCGCGGACGTCGGCGTAGGGGACCGCGAGCTCGACGAGCACGGGGCTCCCTACGCGCCCGCTGCCTCGGCGCGCAGCCGCTCGAGCACCGGCTCGTGCGCCCGCAGGTCGGCTCGCAGCGCCTCGACATCGGCGGCCAGCCGGGTGGCCTGCTCGGCGTAGCGCTCGCGGATGCCGTCGAGCGACGCGTCGGTGCCCGGGACCGAGGCGCGGCCGGCGAGGCGCCGGACCTCGTCCTCGGCGCGGGCGCGGGCGCGGACGAGGTCGGCGATCTGCTCGCGCAGCGCGTGATCGGTGGCCTCGGCGGCGGCGAGATCGGTGGTGCTCATGCGTCGCGCCCCGGGTAGATGTCGAGCGCGTGCTCGGAGACGACGACGCCGACGCCGATCTCCCACCCCGCGTCCTCGCCGTAGCGCTCGAAGGACAGGCGCTGCTCGCCGGCGGCGTAGTCGACGAACTCCAGGCGCCCGCCGCCGCCCGTCCCGGTCGAGCCCTCGGAGGTGTAGCTGGCCTTCCCGCGCTCCTCGAGCTCGTAGCTCACGCCGTCGTAGGTCAGGGTCTTCGGGCCTGGCTCGAGCTCGATGCCGCGGCCGCGATCCCAGATGACGACCTCGAGGCCCTCGTCGTCCTCGACGGAGATCCAGATGCTGCGGGGCCCGTCGACGAGCCGGTGCTCGGCCCAGCGGAACCCGTCCTGCTCGAGCCGCAGGGTGCCCTCGACGATGAAGTCGCCGCCGTCGTGGTTGACGACGTCGCCGAGTCGCAGGGCGCGGACGTCGGAGCGCGGCGCCGCCGGGGCGCTCCCCGCGCCGAGGCCGGCCGGGCTCGCCGGAGCATTGACCTGCTCGCGCCCGCGAAGGTAGACGACGACGCCGGCGACGACGAGCACCACGAAGAGGATCACGAGAATGGCGGTCACGGGCCGAGCGTACCGGCTCCGGGCTACCGCTTGCGAATGGGTGCGTAGTCGGCCATCAGCTTGCGCTCCGAGCCGTCGCCGGCGAAGCGGACGGTGACCACGCCCCCGGGCTCCACCCCGGTGACGACGCCCTCGCCGAACGCGGCGTGGATCACGTCGTCGCCCATCCGGAAGACCGCCCCGGGCGCTTCGGACCCGGAGGACGCGCTCGCCCACGTCGTCACCCGGCCGCGGTTCGGCGACCAGCCCGCCCCGACCGCCAGGCGCTCGGGCTGGTCGGTCAGCTCGCGCGGGATCTCGTCGATGAAGCGCGACCGGACCCCGAACGAGTTGGCGCCGCCGAACGAGTTGCGGCGCCGCGCGCACGTGAGGTAGAGGTCGCGCATGGCGCGCGTGATCCCCACGTAGGCGAGCCGGCGCTCCTCCTCCAGGCTGCCGTCGTCGAGCGCCCGCGAGTGCGGGAACACGCCGTCCTCCATCCCGATGATGAAGACGATCGGGAACTCGAGGCCCTTGGCCGTGTGCAGCGTCATCAGCGTGACGAGGCCCTCGTCGTCGCGGATCGAGTCGGCGTCCGAGAGCAGCGCGATCTGCTGCAGGAACTCGCCGACCGAGCCGCCGGCGTTGTTCGCGTCGTACTCGCGGGCGACCTGGACGAGCTCCTCGAGGTTCTCGAGGCGCCCCTGGGCCTCGATCGTCCGCTCGGCCTCGAGCGCCTCGGTGTAGCCGGTCTCGCTCAGCAGCTCGGTCAGGAGCTCGCCGACCGGCGCGTCGGCCTCGGCGCGCTCGCGCAGCCGCTGCATGACCGACATGAACCGCCCGAGCGCCTTCTGCGCCGCCGGGCCGAGCCCGGGCACGGCGGACGGCTCGGCCGCCGCGTCCCACACCGGGAGGTCCATCGTGTTCGCGTGGGCGATCACCCGGCCGAGCGAGGTCTGGCCGAGGCCGCGCTTGGGCGAGTTGGCGACGCGGGTGAACGCGCCGACGTCCTGCGGGTTGCCGAGCAGCGTCAGGTAGGAGATGGCGTCGCGGATCTCCGCCCGCTCGTAGAACTTCGTCCCGCCGATCACCTGGTAGCCGATCTGCGCCCGGACGAGCATGTCCTCGAGCACCCGGGACTGCGCGTTGGTCCGGTAGAACACCGCGATCTCGGCGCGTGAGACCCCTTCGTCGACGAGCCGCTCGATCTCGGCGGCGACGTAGCGCGCCTCGGCGTGCTCGTCGTCGAGCTCGCGGAACTTGACCCGGTCGCCCTCCCCCAGATCGGTCCACAGCGCCTTGTGCATCCGGCCGCGGTTGTTGGCCACGACGGCGTTGGCCGCGCTCAGGATGGTCTGCGTCGAGCGGTAGTTCTGCTCGAGCTTGACCACGTGGGCGTCCGGGAAGTCGTCCTGGAAGTTCAGGATGTTCGCGACGTCGGCGCCGCGGAAGCCGTAGATCGAGTTGTGGGTGACGACGCCGTTGGCGATGAAGTTGTGCGTGTGCTGGATGTCGAGGTCGTAGACCGGCGCAGTTAGGGCCACGTCGTCGACCGACACGACACGCTCGAACTCGCCCCGTTCGGTGAACACGCGCATACCCGGGCGGACATTCTTCGCCTGGCAGAACGGGACCCTGGCGCCGCCCAACCAGGCCTCCGCACGTACCGCTCTCACGCCGGCGAGATCCTCGACCAGCGTTGAACCCAGCTGGTGAAGGGGGTGGGTGGCCGTCGCCGCGGCGCAGAGGAGGAGCGTCGGGGTGTCCTCCGGGAAAGTGCGAGCAGATGCTCAGCCCGTGCGTAGCATCTGCTCGCACTTCCGCGAAGGCAGTGCCGTCCGCCGCGAAGTGCACGTGCTCGGGCGTGGAGACGAGCCGCCGCCCGCTCTCGGTCACCACGCACACTCCCTCCTCCCTCAATGACCGCTGTACCCGGAGCACCGGCGACGCCCGGAACGACCGATCTCCCCAGCACGACAGCACCCGGTCACCCACCGAAACCAACTCGATGGGACGAACGGAGCCATCGGCCATGGTCACCGACGTCCCCTCCACGAGGCACTGGTCGTCATCCCCGACCACCGCCAGGTTGCGGTGCTCGGAGGCCAGGAGCTGCAGCCAGCGGTACTGGGCGTGGTTGGTGTCCTGGTATTCGTCGACGAGGACCCAGCGGAAGGCCCCCGCGTAGCGGTCGCGGACCTCCTGGAAGAGCTCGAGGACGTTGACCGCGCGCACGAGCAGGTCGTCGAAGTCCATCGCGTTCATGCGGTGCAGCTGGCGCTCGTACTCCTCGTAGACGTCGGCGACCGTCTGCTCGAAGTAGGAGCCGACCAGCTGGCGGTACTCGTCGTGGGAGCGCAGCTTGTTCTTGGCGTCGGAGATCTGCGCCTGCATCGCGCGCGGGGTGAAGCGCTTGGCGTCGATGTCGAGCTCGTCGAGGCAGCGCTTGATCAGCCGGCGCTGGTCGGCCGAGTCGTAGATCGTGAACTGGCGCGTGTAGCCGAGGCGGTGGGCGTCGGCGCGCAGCATGCGCGCGCAGGCGGAGTGGAAGGTCATCACCCACATCGCGCGGGTCGCGCGGCCGACGAGCAGCTCGACGCGCTCGCGCATCTCCTGGGCGGCCTTGTTGGTGAACGTGATGGCCAGGATCTCGTCCGCGCGGGCCTGCTTGGTGTGCATCAGGTGGGCGATCCGGTGCGCGAGCACGCGGGTCTTGCCCGAGCCCGCGCCGGCGAGGATGAGCAGCGGGCCCTCGCCGTGGGTGACGGCGTCGCGCTGCGGCTCGTTGAGGCCGGCGAGCAGCGTCTCGACGTCGCGTGCTGGGGCCTCGGGCATCGCGAACCACGGTATCGCCCGCGGCCGACGACAATCGGGGCATGGGTCTCCCCGACGACATCCGCCGCGCGGCGGCCGGTGTGGCGGCCGCGGCGCGCTCCGTGCGCGTCGTGGACGACGCGATCGCGCCCTACGCGCGCACGCTGCCGGCCGCTTCGCCGCCGGCACCCGACCTGGGCGGAGGCGACCTCGAGGCGCGTGCCGCGTTCTCGCTGACGCTCAACGCGATCAACTTCGGCTCGGGCTGGTTCCCGACGCTGCGCAAGCCGCCCGGCCTCTCGGGCTTCCGGACCGTCGAGGCGGGGCTCCGCGCCCACGGGCCCTGGACGGCGGCCGAGCTGGTGGAGATCGGGACGGCGGAGGTGGCGGCGGTGCTGGGCCAGGACCCCGGGCACGAGCTGATGGCGCTCTTCTCCCGCGCCCTGCGCGAGCTGGGGCAGCGCGTCGGGGAGGACCATGACGGGGCATTCCTGGTGCTGGCGCGCTCAGGCGAAGGCTCGGCGGTGCGGCTGGCCGAGCGACTGGCGAGCTGGCCGACCTGGCACGACGTGTCGAGCTACGACGGCGAGGCGGTCCCGTTCTTCAAGCGCGCGCAGATCGCCGCCGCCGACCTCCACCTGCAGGGCATCGCGCCGGCCGGCGACATCGGGCGGCTCACCCTGTTCGCCGACAACCTGGTTCCGCACGTCCTGCGCCTGGACGGCGTGCTCGAGGTCGACCCTGGGCTGGCGGAGCGCATCGGCCGGGGCGAGCTGCTCGAGCACGGCTCCGCCGAGGAGGTCGAACTCCGGGCGTGCGCGCTTCACGCGGTCGAGCGGCTCGTCGCGGCGCACGGGGCCACCACCGCGACCGCTGTGGACAACGTCCTCTGGAACCGCGGCGCCGGCCCGCGCTACAAGGCCGTCCCGCGCCACCGGGCGCGGACGACCGCCTATTGAGGGGTCAGCCGCCGGCGGGGTTCGGTCCCCGGACCGGCCGCAGCGGGACGACGTCGCCCTGCGGCTCGGCGTCCTCCCCGCGCAGTTCGGCGACCGTCTGCTCGAGCTCGGCGACCCGCCGCGCCATCGCCTTCAGCGCGTCGGCGATCGGGTCGGGCAGGTGCACCCAGTCGGCGTCGGGGCCCTCGGGCCGGCGGCCTTCGACGCGGACGGGATGGCCCGGGTTGCCGACCACCGTCGAGTTCGGCGGCACGTCGTGGATGACGACGGCGTTGGCGCCGATCTTCGCCCCGTGCCCCACCCTGATCGGGCCGAGCAGCTGCGCGCCGGCGCCGATCGTCACGTTGTCCTCCACGGTCGGGTGGCGCTTGCCCGTGGCGAAGCCGGTGCCGCCGAGGGTCACACCCTGGTAGATCGTGACGTCGTTGCCGATCTCCGCCGTCTCGCCGATCACGACGCCCGATCCGTGGTCGACGAACAGCCCGTCGCCGACCTCGGCCGCGGGATGGATCTCGATCCCGGTGGCCATGCGGGCGACGTGCGCGAGCGCGCGCGGGACGATCGGCAGCCCGGCCGCGTCGAGGGCGTGGGCGACCCGGTGCGTGAGCAGCGCGTGCACGCCCGGCCAGGTGGCGACGATCTCGACCGACGACGCCGACGTGGCCGCGGGATCCCGATCGCGGACCGCGGCGATGTCGCGCCGCAGCTCGCCGGCCACCCGGGTGACGGTGCCGATCCCGAACATGGGTCTCGGAGGCTACAGACCGCCGCAGTCCGGGCAATCGAGCCGCGGCGCCGCGGCCACGCGGATCTGGGTGAGGTCGGAGAGCTCGACCTGCAGGAAGGCGTCGGTGAGGGCGGGGGCGAAGCCGGTCAGGAGCTTGAGCGCCTCGAGCGCCTGCAGCGATCCGACCACGCCGGCCGCCGGACCGAGGACCCCGGCCTGGGCGCAGGTGGCCTGCGCGCCGGCGGGCGGCGGGTCGGGGAACGCGCACCGGTAACAGGCGCTCTGGCCGGGGACGATCGCCATCACCAGGCCGGACAGGCCGAGGACGCCGCCCTCGACGAGCGGGATGCGCGCCGCGCAACACGCGGCGTTGACGGCGTAGCGGGTCTCGAACGAATCCGAGCAGTCGACCACGAGGTCGTGACCCTCGAGCAGCCCGGCGGCGTTCGCGGGCTCGAGACGCACCTCGTAGGGCGCGATCTCGACCTCGGGGTTCAGGAAGCGCAGCTTGGCGGCGGCGCTCTGGACCTTGGGGCCGCCGACGTCCGGTGTGAAGTGCAGGAGCTGGCGGTGCAGGTTCGACAGCTCCACGACGTCGGCGTCGAGGATCCCGATCCGCCCGACGCCCGCGCCGGCGAGGTAGAGGGCGACCGGCGAGCCGAGCGCCCCGGTGCCGACCACGAGGACGCTGGCCGCCCGAAGCGCGAGCTGCGCCGCCTCGCTCCAGTCGTCGAGCACGAGCTGGCGCGAGTAGCGCAGGACCTCCTCTCCGCTGAGCACGTCGGGGATGCGCGGCGGGACGCTCACCTCGGGGGCCTCCCCCGCGAGCAGTGCCGCCTCGGCGTCGACGTACGCGTCGCGACCGGCGCCGCGGACCTCGCGCGCGGCGGACGCGATCTCGCGCAGGAAGCCGCGGCGGCTCGACCCCTCGCTCACCGGCGCACGATCCGCAACGTCTCGCCGTCGACCGTCACCTCGTGGCCGGCCTCGCGAGCCGAGCGCGGCACGTTCTCGAGCGCCTCGCCCGGCGTGCAGCGCACGATCAGCACCTCGCCGGGAGCCAGCCGCTCGAGCGCGAGCTTGGTCTTGACCCAGGTCACCGGGCAGGTCACGCCGGTGATATCCAGCGTCGCGGTCGCCATCCGCGGGGTACCGTAGCGGCCGCATGACCGCGCCCGGACACCTCATCCTCCACGGCTGGCAGGGGTCCGGCCTCGACCACTGGCAGACCTGGCTGGCGCGCCGGCTCGAGGGCGCCGCCTACCCCGCACTGCCCGATCCCGA
This sequence comes from uncultured Solirubrobacterales bacterium, assembly GCA_963828075.1. Classification (GTDB taxonomy): domain Bacteria; phylum Actinomycetota; class Thermoleophilia; order Solirubrobacterales; family Solirubrobacteraceae; genus JACCYI01. The sequence continues at coordinate 745,741 of CAWHDH010000017.1, forward strand.
CCTGCCGAATCTCGAGCCGTGGCTCGCCGCCCTGCGGGCCGAGCTCGAGCGCCTGCAGGAGCCGGTCGTCCTCTGCCATTCGCTCGGGTGCGTGCTCTGGCTGCACCACACGGCGTCCCGGCCCGACGACGGGCCGCATGCGTCGCGCGTGCTGCTCGTCGCCCCGCCGTGCGCCTGCTGCCACGTCGACGAGATCGCCGAGTTCTTCCCGGTGCCGCGCGACCCCGCCGCCGTCGCCGCCGCGGCGGGCGAGACGCGCCTGGTGTGCTCCGACGGCGACCCCTACTGCCCCGAGGGCGCCGTCGTGGCCTACGGCCAGCGCCTCGAGATCCCCATCGACGTCATCCCCGGGGCCGGGCACCTGAACCCGGAGTCCGGCTACGGGCCGTGGCCGGTCGTCGAGGCGTGGGCGCGCGGCGAGCGCGCCGCCGTCGCCGAACGGGCGCCCGCGGCCTCCGCCTCGGGCGCGAAGAACGGCGTCGAGACGTAGCGCTCGCCGGAGTCGGGGAGCACGACGGCGATCCGCTGCCCCGCCGACTCCTCGCGCTGGGCGACCTGCAGCGCCGCCCACAGCGCCGCGCCGGCCGACAGCCCGACGAGCACGCCCTCGCGGCTCGCCGCCTGGCGGGCGGTCTCGAGCGCGTCCTCGTCCTCGACGGCGATCACCTCGTCGACCAGGCTGCGGTCGAGCACCGGCGGGACGAAGCCGGCGCCGATGCCCTGGATGCGGTGCGGGCCGGGGCGGCCGCCGCTGAGCACGGGCGAGGAGGCGGGCTCGACGGCGACCAGGCGAACGCGCGGGTTGCGGTCCTTGAGGAAGCCACCCGCGCCGGTGATCGTGCCGCCCGTCCCGACGCCGCAGACGAGGCAGTCGACGTCGCCGTCCAGCGCCTCCCAGATCTCGGGCCCCGTGGTCGCGCGGTGGGCGGCGGGATTCGCCGGGTTGGAGAACTGCTCCGCGAGCCAGACCTCGCCGTCGCGCGCCATCGCCTGCGCCGCGGCGACCGCCTCGTTCATCCCGCCGAGCGACTCCGTGATGTGGAAGCGGGCGCCGTAGAGGCTCAGCAGGCCCTCGCGCTCGCGGCTCATCCCCTGCGGCAGCGTCAGCACCAGGTCGTAGCCCTTCGCCGCGCAGACGAACGCCAGCGCGATCCCCGTGTTGCCGCTCGTCGCCTCCACCACCGTCGTCCGCCCGGGCTCGATCCGGCCCTCCTTCTCGGCCGCCTCGATCATCGCGACGCCGATCCGGTCCTTGACCGAGCCGCCCGGGTTGAGCATCTCGAGCTTGGCGAAGATGTCGGCGCCCGCGTCCTCGCCGATCATCCGCGTGAGCTGCACCATGGGGGTCCGGCCGACGTGCTCGGCAATGTTGATCGGGATCCGACCCATTGCGTCCAGTCTAGGCTGCCCGGCGTGAGCGAGCATCCCGTCATGGAGGTCCTGCGCGAGCGCGCCCGGGCCGGCAGCCGTCCCGCCGAGCGGAGCGATCCGCATCGCGTGGCGCTCGTCATCGAGGGCGGCGGCATGCGCGGCGTCGTCTCCGTGGCGATGTGCGCGACGCTGCAGCGCACCGGCCTGCTGCCCGCGTTCGACCTCGTCGCCGGCACGTCCGCCGGGGCGCTCAACGGCGCCGCCCTGCTCGCCGAGGTCGCCGACGCCTCGGCCGACGAGTACGCGGAGGGCTTCGCGAACCGCAAGTTCATGAACCCGGCGCGGCTGCTCCTCGGCCGGCCGATCATCGACGTCGGCTACGTCCTGGACTACGCGTCGGCGCGGCTCGACGGCGACCGCCACGTCCGCACGCTGGAGAGCCCGATCGAGCTGCACTGCGTCGCCACCGACGTCGAGCAGGCGGCCGCCCGGCGGTTCACCGACCTGCGCACCTACGACGAGTTGCGCACCGCGCTGCTCGCCACCAGCCGCCTCCCGTGGATCGGCGGGGACCCGGTCGAGTTCCAGGGCCGCCGGCTGATCGACGGCGGCATCTCCGAGCCGGTCGCGCTCCCCACCGCGCTCGACGCCGGCGCGACCCACGTCCTCGTCATGCTCACGCGCCCCAAGGGCACCTTCGAGGGCCTCTCGGGCGGGCTCGGCGTCAAGCTCGTCGAGCGCCACCTGCGCCGTCTGAACCCGGCCCTCGTCCCGCTCCTGCGCCGCCGCCCGCAGGTGTACATGGAGACGGTCGAGCGGGTCGCGCAGCGCTCCGCGCAACCGGGCGGCGGCGAGCCGGAGATCCTCGGCCTGTGGCCGGACGCCGACGCACCGCAACCCTCCCGGCTCGAGCGCGACGGCGACGTCATCCGCGGCGCCGCCGCCGCCGCACGAGCGACGGCCGACGCGCTGCTGCGCCCGCTCGTCGCGCCGAGCTAGATGTAGTACATCGACGCGCCGGCGGCCTGGTTCTCGCGCTCGACGACGTCGGCGATCGTCGCGTTGGCCAGGACGGCGCGCGCCGCGGCGGCGGCCTCCGAGAAGATCCCCTCGGCGCCGGCGCCGACGGGCCCGTCGAGCAGCTCGACGATCTCGAGCACGGTGACCGACGCGGGCTCGCGGGCGAACCCGTAGCCGCCCTTGACGCCGCGCTGGGAGCGCAGGACGCCGGCGCGGCGCAGGACCGCGAACAGCTGCTCGAGGAACTGGACCGGGATGTCGCGGCGACGCGCGAGCTCGCCGATCGGGACGGGGCCGGCCCCGCCGATGCGCGCCAGCTCGGCCAGCGCGCGCAGCGCGTAGGGCGACTTGGTGGTGATCGAGATCATGCGACGATCGGATCGTATGGCAGTCGTCGGCCGGTTCGGGCCCCCGCTGGCCCTGATGGGCCTGATCTTCTTCCTCTCGGCGCAGCCCGACCTGAACTCGGGGCTCGGCGGCTGGGACACGGTGCTGCGCAAACTCGCGCACATGGTCGAGTACGGCGCGCTGTGGTTCCTGTGGTGGCGGGCGCTCGGGCGGGGCGACCCGCGGCCGGCGGTCGCCGTCGCGCTGCTCTACGCCGCGACCGACGAGCTGCACCAGTCGTTCGTCGACGGGCGCGTCGGCTCGCCGGTCGACTGGTGCATCGACGCCGTGGGCGTCGCGCTGGGTGTTACAGCCAGCCGCGCTCGGTGGCCATGAGGACCGCCTGAGCGCGATCCACGGCGCCGAGCTTGCCGTAGATGTTGTGCAGGTGCGTGCGCACCGTGCTCGTGGAGAGCGACAGCTCGTGGGCGATCTGCTTGTAGACCATGCCCTGCGCGAGGCGCTTGAGGACCTCGAGCTCGCGGCCCGAGAGCGGCGACGGCTCGATCGCGCGGGGGCGCTCGGTCGTCGGGTACGGAAGGTCGTAGAGGACCGTGCGCAGGTCCGACGGGCCGAACCCGACGTTGCGCGCGGCGCGCAGCAGCTCGCTCGAGGAGACGGGCCCGCCCTGCGAGTAGTGGGCGACCATGTCGGCGAGGCGGACGAAGGCGGCGTCGCCGGTGGCGTCGTCGGCGTGGTGACGCTCGATCGCGGAGGCGATGGCGTTCGGGAGGTTCCAGCGGCGGGCGAGGACGCCGCCGACCAGCGCGTGGTCGACGCCCAGCTCGCGGCGCTCGTGGTGCAGGCGCTCCTCCGGGGTGCGGGCGGGGCCGTGGACCTGGCGCGGATAGCCCGGATACGCGTGCATGAGGACGAGCTTGCCGACGTCGTGCAGCAGCGCGGTGACCAGCAGGCGGTCGCGGTGGGGGTACTCGGCCTGCGCGGCCAGCCGGTCGGCGGCGCGCTGGGAGGTGACGGCGTGCAGGCGGAAGCGCTCGGGCGCCGCGTCCCACGTCTTGCCGCGCTCGAAGAACTCGAAGACCTCGGTCTTGTGCGCCAGGCCCTGGACGGCCTCGGGCGAGAGGACCTCGACGGCGCTGACGACGGACTCGACCTTGCCCTTGCGCGCACCATCCAGGCTGTTGGCGAGGCGCAGGACGGAGATGACCAGCGCGACGTCGGACTCGATCGCGGCCACGACGGCACCGGTGGAGGGCCGCTCGTCGGAGACGAGCTGCAGGACGCGGTTGCGCGACTCGGCGAGGGCGGGGAACACCTCGAGCGCCTCGAAGGCGGCGGTCAGGCGCTTGCCATGGCCTTCATTGCGGCGGCCGCCCATGGCGGCATGCGGCGCGCGCTGAGCGGCCGGGCGCGTAGGGAGCCGTGCGACGGCGGGCGGGGTCATGGTCGGGTCATCGGACACTGGACGCAGAAGCTGAGCAGGTTGGGCCGTCCAGTTTGGCAGGCGTGACTCGACGGCTCTCGCAGACGGAGATTGACGTACAGCCCCGACGGCACGCTGTCACGGCGCCGTCGTCAGGTCAAGCGCTGGGTACGCGGGCGAGCGCGGCGTCGATCCGCGCCAGCGTCTCGCCCCGGCCCATCAGCGCGACCGTCTCGAAGATCCCGGGTGAGATCGTCGTGCCGGCGAGCGCGACGCGGATCGGCTGGTAGACCTCGCGCGGCTTGTAGGCGCCGGTCTCGAGGACCGGGCCGAGGGCCGTCTCGATCGACTCCGGGCTCCACGGCTCCTCCACTCCGGCCAGCGCCTCGCGCGCCGCGGCCAGCGCCTCGCGGGTGCGCTCGGAGCCGAGGACCTTGGACCGCGCCTTGGGGTCGTCGACCGGGCCGTCGAAGAAGAAGCCCGACAGCGGCCAGAACTCGGCGAGCGTCGAGATCTTCTCCTGCGAGATCGCGGCCGCATCCCGCAGCCCGCTCCGGCCGGTCAGCCCTTCGAGCCGCGCGGTCAGCTCGTCGAGCGGCAGCTCGCGCAGGTAGCGGCCGTTGATGTGGCGCAGCTTCTGCTCGTCGAAGATCGCCGGGTTGCGCGAGACGCGCTCGAGCGAGAACTTCGCCTTGAGATCCTCCGTCGAGAAGAACGTCGTCGTGTCGTCGTAGCCCCAGCCGAGCAGCGCCAGGTAGTTGCGGACGGCCTCAGGGAGGTAGCCGGCGTCGCGCAGCTCCTGCACCGAGGCGGCGCCATGGCGCTTGGAGAGCTTCTTTCCGTCGGGGCCGTGGAGCAGCGGCACGTGCGCGTAGACGGGCACCGGGGCGCCGAGCGCCTCGAGGATGCGGATCTGCTTGGGCGTGTTGGAGTAGTGGTCGGCGCCGCGGACGACGTGGGTGATCTGCGCGTCGAGGTCGTCGACGACGACGGCCAGGTGGTAGACGGGCGTGCCGTCCGCACGGGCGATCACCAGGTCGTCGAGCAGCGCGTTCTCGAAGCTCGACTCACCGCGGATGACGTCGTGGACGACGGTGGCGCCGTCGTCGGGGATCCGGAGCCGGACGGCGCCCTCGCCCTCGTCCTCGCCGCGGTAGCCGCGGTTGCCGTGCTCCGCCTTGAACGCCTTGACCGCGTCGGGGCCGGCCGTGGAGCGGTAGGCGTGGCCCCCGGCCAGGAGCTGCTCGACCGCCGCGGCGTGGCGCGGGGCGCGCTCGGACTGCATCACCGGGCCCTCGTCCCAGTCGATCTCCAGCCACTCGAGCGCCTCGAGGATCTGGCCCACGTTCTCGGGCGTCGAGCGCTCGCGATCGGTGTCCTCGATGCGGAGGACGAGCTCGGCGTCAGCCGGGCCGCGGGCCAGGAGCCAGTTGTACAGTGCCGTCCTCGCGCCCCCGATGTGGAGGGGGCCGGTCGGCGAAGGAGCGAAGCGCACGCGCATGAGGACCAGCATGGCAAACAGGGCCCGGGCGGTGCGCGGATGCTGATCGGCGCGCACGTCTCCCCCGCCGGCGGGCCCGCCAAGGCGATCGCGCGCGGGGTCGAGCGCACCTGCCGCTCGATCCAGATCTTCAACCAGAGCCCCCGGGCCTGGAAGCCGCGCGAGTACTCGGCCGACGAGGTCGCCGACTTCCGCACGGCCATGGCGGACTCAGACGTCGACGCGTTGCTCATCCACGCCGTGTACCTGCTCAACTGCGCGTCCGACGACGCCGAGCTCCACGCGAAGTCGCTGCGATCGCTGATCGCGTCGCTCCGCGCCGGCGCCGCTCTAGGGGCCGACGCCGTCGTCCTGCACCCCGGCTCGGCGCTCAAGGACGGCGGCTCGGTCGACGAGGCGATGACGCGGGCGTCGGCGACGATCGCCGAGGCGCTGGCGGAGTCCGAGGACTGCGCGCTGCACCTCGAGAACACCGCCGGCACCGGCGGGACGCTCGGGCGGTCGTTCAAGGAGCTCGCGACGCTGCTCGAGCGCGCCGGCGGCGACGAGCGGCTCGGCGTCTGCCTGGACTCCTGCCACCTGCTCGCCTCGGGCTACGACGTCCGCACCGCCGGGTCGCTCGCCGCCGTGCTCGACGACTTCGACGAGGTCGTCGGCCTCGACCGGCTCGGCTCGCTGCACCTCAACGACTCCCAGACGCCGCTCGGCTCCAACCGCGATCGCCACGCCAACATCGCCGAGGGCGAGCTCGGCCGCGAGGGCTGCGCCGCGTGGCTGTCGGAGCCGCGCTTCGACGGCCTCCCGTGCGTGATGGAGACCGAGGGCATCGGCGGCAACGGCCCGGAGGTCGCCGACCTCGACCTGGCCCGCGAGCTGCGCGCCGAAGGCCTCGCCGCGCGCGGCTGACCTATCCTTCGCGCATGGCCGATACCCGTCTCACCCGCCGGCAGCGCGAGCAGCGCGCGTACCTCTCCGGGATCGTCGCCGGCACCGGCGCGCTCGCGACCGCCGTGACCTTCGTGCTGTCGATCATCGGCGTGATCAGCTTCGGCATCGTGCTGCTGCTGGCGATCATCACCGTCGGCGCGGCGTTCATGTTCAAGCGCGCGGTCTCGAAGTAGGGCGGGCGCCGATGGGCGCCGCCGCCGACCTGCCGATCGCCCGGGAGGGCGCCGCCGCAACGGGGTACTCCGGCACGCCGCTGGTCCGCAAGCTCGGGATCGCGGCGGGCGACCGCGTCGCGCTGCTCGACGCGCCCGCGGGCGCCGCCGAGCACCTCGGCGCGCTGCCGGACGGCGTGACGCTGCGCGCCGACCTGCGTGGCGGGTGCGAGGTGGTGGTGCTGTTCGTGGTCGAGGCGGCGCGGCTGCGCGAGCGGCTCCCGGCGGCCAAGAAGGCGACCTTCCCCGACGGGATGGTCTGGGTCGCGTGGCCGAAGAAGGCGGCGAAGGTCCCGACCGACATCACCGAGGACACGGTCCGCGAGGTGGCGTTCCCGCTCGGGATGGTCGACACGAAGGTGTGCGCGATCTCCGACATCTGGTCGGGTCTGCGAGTCGTCACCCGCGTCGAGAACCGCTGATCTAAGCCTGGATCTCCGGTTCCCGCGGCGCCACGGATGATCGGTGGATCCAGGCTAAGCGGCGGCCACGGGCTCGGCCGGCGGCAGCGCCGGGCCGAGCAGGCGCGAGAGCTCGGCCTTGAGCCCCGCGTGGCGGCCCGCCACCCGGTACCCGTCCCCCAGCCGCAGGCGCCGCGGGCCGGTCCGCGTGTGCATCTCCAGGACGACCTCGCAGTCGCCCGGGTAGTCCTCGAGCAGCCGCCGCAGGTCGTCGATCACGGTGGCCGGCAGGCGCGCGGCGTCCAGGCGCAGGTTCAGCGACGGCGGGACGGCCGCGGCGCGCTCGGCCGCGATCGCCTTGGCCTTGGCGATCTCGTTCTCGGTCGGCTTGAACGGCGAGACCTCGTTGACGATCACGCAGACCTTGCCGGCCTCCTTGTGATCGACCCGGCCCTTGATGAGAACGATCTCGTCGAGCGCCATCGCCGCCTCATTGCCGGCGAGCGCCTTCTCGAAGACCACCACCTCGACGGAGCCGTCGAGGTCGTCGACGGTGGCGAACATCATCTGCGAGCCCGTCCGGGTGCGGATCTTCTTGCACTCGGTGACCATGCCGCCGATCTTGATCCATTCGCCGTCGCGGCGGTCCATGACCTCCGCGCACGTGCAGTCCGCCTTGACCCGCAGCGCCTCGCGGACCTCCTTGAGCGGGTGCTCGGTGATGAAGATGCCGATCGACTCCTTCTCGACCGCGAGCAGCTCGGAGCGCTCGAACTCCTCGAGCGGGATCGGGGGGTGCGAGGGCTTCGAGAACGGGCTCGCCCCGTCGTCGGCACCGCCGAAGCCGCCGAGGTCGAAGATCGAGCCCTGGCCGATCTGCGCGTCGAGCTGCGCCTTCTGCCCCGCGCCCTGCGCTGCCTCGAGCACCTCGAGCATCCCCTTGCGCGACGCGCCCGTGGACCCGAACGCCCCGCACTTGATGAGCGCCTCGATCGACTTGCGGTTCACCGTGCGGCAGTCCACGCGCTCGCAGAAGTCCCACAGCGACGCGAACGGCCCGCCCTCCTCGCGAGCGCGCTTGATCGCCTCAACCGCCGCGAAGCCGACGCCCTTCACGGCGTCTAGCCCGAAACGGATGTTGCCCTCGACGACGACGAACTCGTGGTCGGACAGGTTGACGTCGGGCGGCAGGATCTCGATCCCCATCGCCTCGGTCTGGTTGACGAAGAACGGGACCTTGTCCTTCGTGTCCATCACCGAGGAGATCAGCGCGGCCATGTACTCGGCTGGGTAGTTGGCCTTCAGCCACGCCGTCCGGTAGGAGATCAGCGCGTAGCACGCGGCGTGGGAGTTGTGGGAGACGATGCCGTTGGCGAGGAAGTTCAGTGGGCCGTCTGGCGCCATCTCGACGTCGTAGGTCATGACCTCGCGGACGGGCTCGATCGACACAATCCGATCGCCGTTCTCGATGTGCGCGACCTCCCGGTGGTTCTCGATGACCTGCCTGAAGTCCTCGGGCGTGACGACGACGAACGGCAGCTCGCCGTACTTCTCGGCGAAGAACTCGCGCGAGCGGTCCATGCCGTCCATCTCCCAGTAGCGACCGTCGAAGTAGAAGTCGCACATCCGCCCGTTCGGCAGGACTTTGTGCATCTCGAATTCGACGTTCTGCTCGATGAGCCACTCGCACATCGCGCGCTCAGGGGTCGAGGCGCACCACATGCCGTTGGATGCGATCGAGCAGTGCCCGTAACCCGGACCTGTGTCGTACGCGGCCCGCACCTGGGCAAGGCTGCGGCTCATGAACTGCTCGCGCCACACCGGATCGTTCGCGTGGAGCCACTTGATGCGCTCGTGCATCGCGGCGACGGCCGCTCGGGTCATGTCGGGATGCAGCGCATGCACCCGCCTCATGTGGGTTGCCTTCTCCTCAGCGGTCCGACCTGCCTGCCACGCGCGCGTCCGTTCGGCCGCATTCCGATCCCACTCGCGCCGCTCCGGACTACGCGCCAACCGGCGCATCGTCGCGCGACGCGCCTCGCGCTGGCGGTCCGAGATCATCGGCATGGTGATGAGCTCGGTCTCGCCGACCTTCATGGCGCCGATCTCCACGTAGCCGGCGGTGGTGAGGAGGCGATGGTCGAGCGTTGCCTTGATCTGGCGACCGCTCTCGCATCGCACGCGGACAACCGCCTTGCGACCGGTCTTGACGATCTTCGCCACCTTGTGCGGGCGGACCTCGCCGTCCTCCCACATCGACATGATCTCGGCCGGCTGGGAGCGGAAGGCCTCTGACAACCGGATTCGCGTGCCGTCGGGCAGGATCACGCGGGTGTCACCAGACGCGCACTTGTTGAAGCTGTAGTCGGCTGACCGCTCGTTGGTGAGCCACAGCGACTCGATGACGTCGGGCGCCGTTCCCGAGGCGCGGCAGCCCTCGACGAACTTCGGCTTGAGCTTGCCCATCGCCTCGCGGTTCTTCTTGCCGATCGCCTTGCGCAGGTCGTCGGCCTGGGGGCCGGTGAAGCCGCCCAGGGACTTGGCGATCTGCATCGACTGCTCCTGGTAGAGGATCACGCCCTTGGTCGACTGGGTGATCGGGCGCAGCCGCTCGTCGATGAACGCGATCGACGCGGGGTTGTGCTTGCCGCGGGCGTAGGCCGGGATCTGGTCCATGGCGCCCGGCCGGTAGAGCGCCACGAGCGCGACGAGGTCCTCGAACTCCGACGGGCGGACCTTCTTGAGCGCCTCGCGCATGCCCTCGGACTCGAACTGGAACACCCCGATCGCGTCGCCGCGGGCCATCATCTCGTAGGTGCCGGCGTCGTCGAGCGGCAGCGTCGTCATGTCCGGCCGCGCGCCGGTCGAGCGCTCGATGATGTCCAGCGCGTCCTCGATCACGTCGAGGTTGCGCAGGCCCAGGAAGTCCATCTTCAGGAGGCCGAGCTCCTCGATCGGCTTCATCGAGAACTGGGTGACGGTGCGGAAGACCTTCTTGCCGTCCTCCCCCACGCCGGCGTCGGCGAGCTGAAGAGGCACGATCTCCGTGAGCGGGCGGTCGGCGATCACGACGGCCGCCGCGTGGATCGAGGCGTTGCGGACGATGCCCTCGAGGCCGCGGGCGACGTCGACGATCTGCTTGGCGGTGGGGTCGCGCTCGTACTCGGCGGCGAGGTCGGCGCCCGGGGCGAGGCAGTCGTCGAAGCTCGGCGGCCGGCCCATGATCGGGTCGGGGATCAGCTTGGCCAGCTTGTCGCCGATCGCGTAGTCGTGGCCGAGCACGCGCGCCGCGTCGCGCGTGGCGGCGCGCGGGAACATCTTGCCGAACGTGATGATCTGCGCGACCGACTCCGAGCCGTACTTCTCGGTCACGTAACGGATCACGCGCTCGCGGCCGCGGACGGAGAAGTCGATGTCGATGTCCGGCATCGAGACGCGCTCGGCGTTGAGGAAGCGCTCGAACAGCAGGTCGTAGCGCAGGGGATCGACGTCGGTGATCGCCAGCGAGTACGCGACGATCGAGCCCGCCGCCGAGCCGCGCCCGGGGCCGACGGCGATCCCGTTGTCCTTCGCGAAGGCGACGAAGTCCCACACGATCAGGAAGTAGGCGTTGAAGCCCATCCTCCCGATGACCCCGAGCTCCATCTCCGCGCGCTCGCGGGCGGCCGCGGGCACCGGGTCGCCGTAGCGCAGGCGCAGGCCCTGCTCGACCAGCTCGCGCAGGTAGGCGGTCTCCTCCTTGCCCTCCGGGCACGGGTAGCTCGGGATCAGCTGCTTGCCGAGCTCGATCTCCGTGTCGCAGCGCTCGGCGATCTCGAGCGTCGTCGCGACGGCCTCCGGCCACTCCGGGAAGGCGGCCACCATCTCGTCCGACGACTTCAGGAAGAACTCGTTCGTGTCGAACGACATCGTCGGATTCGCGAGCGTCGACTTGGTCTGCACGCAGAGCAGCGCGGCATGGTGGTGGTAGTCCTCGCGGCGCAGGTAGTGGACGTCGGCCGTGGCGACCAGCGGGCGGCCCATCTCGGCGGCGAACTTCGCGATCTGCTCGTTGACCTGCTCCTGCTCCGCGATGCCGTTGCGCTGGATCTCGAAGTACACGTCCTCGGGCCCGAAGACCTGCACGAGCTCATCCAGGTGGGCGCGGGCCGCCGTGGGCTGCCCGTCGACGATGCGCCGGCTCGTCCGGCTCGCGAGGCAGCCCGTGAGGCAGATCACCCCCTCGGCGTGCTGGGCGAGCACCTCGAGGTCCACACCCGGCTTGCCGTAGTGCAGCCCTTCGAGGAAGCCCTTGGAGGAGAGCTTGACCAGGTTGCGCAGCCCCTCGTTGGACTGCGCGAGCAGCGTCAGATGGTTGCGCTCGATCTTCCCTTCGCGGACCGTCCGGTCGTCGACGAAGTAGACCTCGCACCCGAGCACGGGCTTGATGCCGTGCTTCGCGCAGGCCTTCTGGAGCTCGACGGCGCCGTTCATGACGCCGTGATCGGTGAGCCCCAGCGCAGGCTGGCCGAACTCCGCCGCCCGGGCCGCGAGCTTGTCGATCTTGCATGCGCCGTCGAGCAGCGAGTACTCCGAATGGACGTGGAGATGGGCGCAGGTGGGCGTGCTCACGGATTCGGAAGCGTAGGTGCCGGGCCGGACGCCTGGCCGGTCCGCGGGCAAGGCTGCCCGCTCGTTGCGGCGATCGCGCCTGGATCCACCGATTCCCGCGGCGCCTCGCCGCGGATGATCGGCGGATCCAGGCTCAGGCCGTGGCCGGCGGATCCGGCGCGGGATCGCCCTGCGCCCGGTCCGTCCAGGCCTTCAGGAGTGCCACCGCCGCGCGGTCGCCGCGGACGTGCGGGCGCTCCCCGGCCGGCGGCGGCTCGCGCCGCAGCAGGGCGTCGTACGCGCCCCGGGTGAGCGTGACGCGCGCGTCCGGGGGCGGGGCGTCGGGATCGGCCGGCTCGACCCGGATCGCCGCCCCGTCGGCGACGGTGATCCGCCAGGCGCCCGAGCCCTCGACCTCCTGCAGCACGCTGAACGCATGCCCGCGGGTCCACGACGGATGGATGGCGTACGGCAAGGCCCGGAGGACGTCGCCGGGCTGCAGCCGGGCGCCGCGACGCGCGGCGTCGGCGAGCGTCGGCGAGGCCGGCGGGACGATGTCGAGCGCGCGCGCGATCTTGCGGTGGCGGCCGGTGACGCGGATCGGGCCGCCCAGCCAGCGCGGGCGCGGCCCGTGGCCGGCGAGCGTCTCGGCGAGGGGCAACGCGGAGCCGATGATGCGGAAATGGACCTCGCCCCGCGGCCTCGGCGCCTCGACGTGCCGGACGGTCGTGACCCCGTCCTCGACCGAGACGGCGAAGGTGCCCAGCTCGGCGACGGTGACGTCGTACTCGACGGGCTCGTCCGCCCCCTGGGCGGGAAGCAGGCCCGCGATGAGCCGCGCCGCGGTGGCCGGATCGTCGTGGGCGAGCTTGACCAGGGCGCCCCGGAGCCACGGATAGTCGCGCTGCGAGGCGCCGGTGACGTCGGCGCGGGCGGGCGGCGCGGCCGGCGAGGTGATGACCTGGGGCTCCGGTGTCCGGGCGCGCAGCGCGCTGGCCGCGGCGTCGAGATCGGCCACCAGGCGGCGCGACGGCTCCGCGGCCGGCGCCGGTGCGGCGAGCTCGAGCGCCCGCCGGCCGAGGTCGGCGGGGTCGGCCGGGGTCGCGGGCTCGGCGGCGCTCGTGCGCAGCGCCTCGAGCTCGACCTCCATGTGCGCGCGAGTCTCCTCGGCCGCCGACGCGAGGGCCCGCAGGGCCTCGACATCGGCGAGCGCCGCGTCGCGCTCGCGCTCGAGCTCGGCCAGGCGGTCGGCGTCGGACCCGGTCCGGACGCCGGCGGACTCCAGCTCCTCGAGCCGCGTCCGGAGCTCCTCCGTGGCGGCGTGCGCCGCGGACGCCCGCTGCTCGCCCTCGTCGAGCTCGCCGCGCAGCGCGGCGGCCTGGAGGCGAGCGGCGGCCAGGTCGTCGTCGAGCACGGCGGCCTGTGCCGCGGCGGCCTGCGCCTGCGAGCGCAGCGCGTCCACCTCGGCCCCTGCCGCGGCCCGGTCGGCCTCCGCGGTGCCGAGGACCTCCATCAGGCGCTCGCTGTCGGCGCGCGCATCCGCGTAGGCGGCGCGGACGGCGGCAAGTTCGGAGTAGGCGGCGTCGAGGTCGGCCTGGAGCACTTCGCGGGTCGACTCCCCCGCCAGGTGCAGCTCCCGCAGCGACATGGCGTCCGCGGCGCGCTCCTGCTCACGCTCGCGCAGTCTCGCCTCGAGGTCCTCGCGGACGGCCTCCCGGCTCGCCAGCTCATCGTGCAGCGCGGTCAGCTCCGCCTGCAGGGCCGCAGTCGCGGCCTCCGCGGCGGCCGCGCGCCGGGTGAGCGACTCGACGGTCTCATCGGCCCCCGTGCGAGCCTCGACCGCCGCGGTGAACTCCGCGCGCACGTCGTCGAGCACCTGCTCGAGCGCCGTCCGGGCGTCGACCGCGGCGGCGGCCTGGCGCTCCGCCGCGGCGCGGGTGCTCTCGGCCGCCGAGGTCTGGGCGTGCGCCACCTCGATCTCGTGCTCGGCGGCGATCCAGCGCTCCTCGACCGAGCGCGCCTGGGCCGCGGCCGCCTCGGCATCGGCGCGCGTCCGCTCCAACTCCTCGACGGCGGCGGTGAGCCGGCCACGGAGCTCCTCGGTCTCCGCCCGAGCGCTCTCGCCACCGGCGTACGCGGCGGCGGACTCCGTGCCGAGCTGCTCGAGGCGCGCGTGGGCCTGGTCGAGATCGGCCTGCAGCGCGGCCGTCCGGCCCTCGAGATCGCCGGCCCGCGCCTGCGCCGCCGCGAGCTCGGACCGCGCGCCGCCGAGCTCCGCCCGCACCGCGTCGAGCTCCGCCGCCCGCCGCTGCGCCCCGTCGAGCTCCGCCCGCAGCCCGTCGATCTCTCCGGCGCGCGCCTGCGCCGACTGGCGCTCGCTCGCGAGCTCGGCGGTCAGGCCGTCGGCCTCCGACGTCGCGGCCGCCAGCGCGGCGGCGATGTGATCGCGCTCGGCGCTGGTCTCGGCGAGCAGGCGCTCGGCCTCCTGATGGGCGGCGTGCTCGGCCGCGAGCGCCTCGGCGACGCCCTCGAACTCGGTCAGCCGCGCGTTGGTGGCGCCGAGGGCGTCGCGCGCCTCGGTCGCCTCGCGCCGGGCGTCCTCGAGCGCGGCGCGGTCGGCGTCCGCTGCGGACCGGAGCGTCGCCAGCTCGGCGTCGTGGTCGCCCAGCGCCGCGCGAGCCGCGCTCACCTCGCGCTCGTTGTCACCGCGGCGCGTCTCGAGCACGGCGAGCCGGACCGCGTCGCTCGTCCTCGCGATCTCCGCCGAGCGCATCCGCACCGTCCACAGCCGCACGATGTCGCGCAGGGCCGCCGCGGAGTCCAGCGCGGCCGCCAGCGCCGCCTGCTGGCGCTCGGCGCGGGCTTCGGCCTCCATGATCGCCGCTTCGACGCGCGCGTCGCCCTCGGCGCGGACCGTCCGCACCTCTTCCTCGAGATGCTCCATCTGCGCGGCCACCAGCGCGTAGGACGCGCGGGCGTCGGCCAGCTCCTGCTCGGCGCGCGAGCGCTCGGCGTCCAGCGCCTCGCGCAGGGTGGTCACCTCGGCCGCCGCGGTCGCCGCCGCCTCCGCCGCCTGCCGGCCCTCCTCCTGCGCGGCCGCCATGGCCTGCTGCAGCTGCTCGCCGCCCAGCTGCGTGAGCCGCTCGACCTCGGCGGCCAGCTCGGCCGCCCGTGCCTCGGCCGCCTGCGCCGCCTCGCGAGCGCCAGACAGGTCCGCCCGCAGGCCGACGGCGCGGCGCTCGGCCGCCCCGATGCGCTCCCGCATCATCTCCAGCGACTCGCCGCCGCCCAGCTCGTCGCGCTCCGCCGTCAGCTGCAGGCGCTGCTCGAGCTCCGCGCCGCGCAACTCGAGGACCTCGACGGCCTTGAGCGCCTCGGCGGCGATCCGCGCCTGCGCCTTCTCGGCCGCCTCGGCGCGCCGGGCCCGCCGCTCGGCGAGCACCGCGCGGTCGATGACCTCGCCGCCGGTGTCCTCCTCGTCGGGGCGCCGGCGCTCGACCGGCCGCGGCGCGGCGACGCCGCGCTCCGGCGAGGGGAGGGCAACGAGCGCGCCGTCGTCGAACTCGAGCTCGAGCCCCTCGCCCGAGTCGATCAGCTCCGCGCGCACGATGTACGCGCCACGCCAGACGCCCCAGTCCCGGCCGGCCCGAGGGTCGGGCAGCGACGCGTGGCGGAACGCCTCGCCTTCGCGCTTGGCGATCAGGACCGGGAGCTCGCCCGGCCGGTGATCCGGCGACGCCCAGCGGCCGCGGACGCGGACGAGACCCGTGCCGCCACCGGAGGGCAGCCACTCCACCGCCTCGATCGTCAGGCCGTCGGGCTCGGCAGGCATGGACTCCATCACCCCGATGGTCGCAGAGCGCGGGGCGCTCCGTTAACTATGCAGGTTCGCTGTCACGCCGGCCGAGGAACAGGACCAACCCGATCGTCGCCGCGAGGAGCGCGCCGGCGACCACCGGCTTGGGGACGTAGGTGGGGCCGTACTTGCGGCGCAGGAAGGTCTTGGCGAGCCGCCAGACCACCATTCCGAGGAGCTTGTAGAGCATGCGAGGCCCTTACCCGTCCTCGGACGCCCGCAACCGATGGGCCATCCGGGACTGCAGCGACCAGATCTCGATGAAGCCCGGCGAGGCGTTCTGGGAGAACAGCCCGCCCGACTCGGCGAACGTCGCGAGCTGCGCGTCGTAGACGGCGTTCGGGCTCTCGCGGGTGACCACGCGGGCGAGGCCCTTGAACAGCTTGAGGCCGATCGTCCCGCTGACGCGCTCGTTGACGTGGCGCATGTACGCCTCGAGGTCGGTGCGCAGCGGCTCCCACCACAGGCCGGCGTAGACCAGGTAGGCCCACTGCTGATCGAGCCGCGGCTTGAACTGGTTCTGGTGGATCGTCCCGCACAGCCGCTCGAGCTCGCGGTGGGCGGGCAGGATGAGGGCGGCGGCGGGGACCTCGTAGATGTCGCGCACCTTCAGCCCGACGATCCGGTCCTCGATGTGGTCGACGATCCCGATGCCGTGCCGGCAGCCGAGCTCCGCGGCGCGATCGAGCAGCGCGACGAGCTCCATCCGCTCGCCGTCGATGGCCACGGGGACGCCCTTCTCGAAGGTGATGTGGACCGTCTCGGGCTCGTCAGGCGCGAGCTCCGGGCGGGTGACGAGCTGGAAGACGTCGTCGTCGGGTGCGTGGGAGAGATCCTCGATCCACTTGCCCTCCGAGGAGCGACCCCACAGGTTGTCGTCGATCGAGTAGGGCGCCGCCTCGGTGCCGCCCTTGACCGGGATGCCGTGCTCGCGGGCGTAGGCGATCTCCTCGTCGCGGCCCATCTGCCACGAGCGGACGGGCGCGATCACCTTGAGCTCGGGCGCGAGCGTGGCGATGGTCGACTCGATGCGGACCTGGTCGTTGCCCTTCCCGGTGCAGCCGTGGGCGATCGTGTCGCACCCCGTCCTGCGGGCGTACTCGACGGCGAGCTTGGCGATCAGCGGCCGGCCGAGCGCGGTGAACAGCGGGTAGCCGTCGCCGTAGTTGGCGTTGGCGAGGATCGCCGGCTTGATGTACTCCTCGGCGAACTCCTCGCGCGCGTCGACGACGTGGCAGTCGAGCGCGCCCAGCTGGATCGCCTTGCCCTTGACGACGTCGTAGTCCTCGCCGGGCTGGCCGAGGTTGACCGTGAGCGCCACGACCTCGGCCTCGTACTCGTCCTGGATCCACTTGAGCATGACGCTCGTGTCGAGGCCGCCCGAGTAGAGCAGCAGGACGCGGAAGACCTCGTCGGGCTCGGCGAGGTAGCCGGCGACGCGGGTGCGCTTCGGGTCCGCGACGCGGTGGACCTCGGTGTGGACGGTGGGGTCGTGGGAAGGCTCGTCGGTCATCGCCGCGGAAGCCTACGGGTCCGCTCGTCGGCAGGGTCGGCGAGCACGCTGGTCGGGTCGGCCGACCGGTCGCGCCGCGGCAGCACGGGGTCGTAGGGATCCGGGTGTCCGCGTGGCGGGACGGACGGCGCGGGTCGGCGCGGCGGGCGCGGGTGCTGCGCGCGGGTGCGCGCCACCTCGAGGCCGAGCGTGACCGCCAGCCCGAGCAGCCCGACGAAGAACAGGATCGCCCCGAGCGTCCCCACGTCGATCCCGGGGACGGTGAAGTCGACGGCGTAACTGAGGATCAGCCCGACGGTGATGAGGGCGAGCGCGGAGCCGATCCTCACGGCGCCGGCTCCACGCCGTGGCGCTCGAGCCAGTGGCGGACGTGGTCGCGGACGTGGTCGCTCAGCCGCGCCCGGGACCGGACCACCGCTGATCCGCAGAACCCGCGCACGTGGATGCGCACCACCGGCGACCCCGGCGCCGCGGCGGGCGCGTCGAGCCGCACGCGACAGCCGGTGAGCACCCCGCCGGCGTGGACCTCGACCTCGACGCCGGGCGGGACCTCGACGCGGACCGTGCCGAACACCGGGGCGATCTCGACGTCGACCTCCGCGCTCGCGAACTCGGCCCGCCGCAGGTCGAGGACCACCGTCCCCAGCACCGTCGCGAACCGGCTCGACGGGGCGACGGCCCAGCGGCCGCTGCGCCGGTCGGTGGACAGGACGCTGCGGTGGCGCTCGCGCGGCGCGCGCGGCGGCCCGAGGTCGCTCGTGACGCGGGCGAGCTCGGCGCGGGTGGTCGCGCGGCCGGCCCGTTCGGCGCGCTGCTCGAGCTCGTCGAAGCCGAGGCGGCCGTCGGCGGCGGCGGCGCTCAGCCGGTCGAGCGCCGCCTCGCGATCGGCGTCCGTGGCGCGGGGCGGCGGGATGCGGGTAGGCGCTCGCAGCACGCCATCGAGGGTAGTCGGCGACGGGTCTCGCGGGCCTGGGCGTGACGCCGCGGCGGGCCGCGAACTGCGGCGATGAGGAAAGCGTCCGGGCGGTCGGGCGGGCGCGGCAGGCGAGCGATCAGGACGTCAACCACCCCCGCGACCCTCAAGGACCCCGCACGGGGGTGGTTCACGGTCTATTACGCCCCCAATCACCCCCATGTCACCGGTTCTCCACGATGGGGGTGGTTGACGGCATTCCATCCCCCGATCGATCCCGCCGGCCCCCGGGATGTCGCAGCGGGTGAAAGGCGATCCTCCTGAGCTCTCCCCGCACCTCTCCCTCGATGATGCCGTTCGGAACACCGCGCGCCGAGCCTGGGCCGCCAATGGTGGAGCTGCTCGGGGATGCCGCCCGGCATCGAGTTCTGCGCGGCCGGGCTGCCGTGGACGGTCGAGGCGATCGGCGACTGGGGGCACCCTCGCGGCCAGCGGATCCTCGCGCTGACCCGGACCGCGACGCCGGACGGGCGAGAGCGTGGCCGTCGACGGCGTCGGGTGCTCGGCGGCTCGTGGAAGGCGCTGCCCGACCTCTCCCCGGCTGGGAGCTCAGCCCGAGCCTCGACGACCTCCGCGAGCAGGCCCGCCGGCTGATCGCCGCCGACTTCGGCCACGCGCCGGTCTGGGGCCTCAAGGACCCACGGACCTCGCTCACGCTGCCGTTCTGGCGGCCGCTGCTCGGCGAGGCGGATTACGTGGTCTGCCACCGCCACCCGCTCGAGGTCGCCGCGTCGCTCGAGCGCCGCGACGGCCTGACCGTCGAGCAGGGCCTCGCGCTGTGGGATCGCTACACGGCGGCGGCGCTCGCGCACACCACGGGGACGCGGCGGCTGTTCGCCGGCTACCACGAGTACTTCACCGACCGCAAGCCGATCGTCAGCGCGATTGCGGCCTTCGCCGGCCCGCCCGAGCTGCCGCACGACCCCGGCTTGCAAGCGCAGGTCGCCGCCTGGCTCGACGCCGAGATGCGCCACCACGCCCGCAGCCACCGCGACCTGGTGGCCGAGCCCTCGGCGAGCGAGCACGCCATCCGGCTGTACCTGCTGCTCGAGCTCGCGGTGCGATCGCGACGCCGAGCCGGCGCTGGCGGGCAAGCGCGGGGGCGGCCCGGTGTCCGACGCGCTCGACACCGTCGCCGCCGGGGTGCTCGGCGGCGTCTCGCGCTAGTCGCCCAGGAGGCGGCCGAGACGGGCGAGCGCGTCGCCGATCTCCTCGTCGGTGACGATGAGCGGCGGCAGGAAGCGCAGGGTGCGCGGCCCCGTCGCGTTGATGACGAGGTGCTCCTCGGTGAGGGCGCGGCGCGCGAGCGACGGGGCGTCGGCGCCGACGTCGGCGGCGACCATCAGCCCGCGCCCGCGGACCTCGAGCACCCCCGGCAGCTCGCGCAGCCCCTCGGCGAGCAGCTCGCCGCGATCGCGCACGCCGGCGAGGAAGCCCGGCGCCCCGAGCGCGTCGAGCACCGCGTGCGCCGCCGCGGCCGCGACCGGCCCGCCGGCGAACGTCGAGCCGTGGTCGCCCGGCGCGAAGACGCCCGCGTGCTCGGGCGCGGTGATCAGCGCGCCCATCGGCAGGCCGCCGCCGAGCGCCTTGGCGACGGTCATGGCGTCGGGCCGGACCCCCAGCTGCTCGTAGGCCCACAGCGTGCCGGTCCGCCCCATCCCGGTCTGGACCTCGTCGAAGATCAGCAGCGCCCCGTGGGCGTCGCAGGCGGCGCGGACCTCCCGGGCCAGCCCCTCGGGGACCGGGTGCACGCCCGACTCGCCCTGGATCGGCTCCATCACGACCGCCGCGGTGTCCGCGTCGACGGCGGCGGCGATCCCGTCCCAGCCGACCGCGCGGAACCCGGGGACGAGCGGGGCGAACGGCGCCTGCTTGGACTCCTGCGGGGTCGCCGACAGGGCCCCGAAGGTGCGGCCGTGGAAGCCACCCTGGACGACCACGAACGTGCCGCCCGGCCGCCGCTTGCGCGCGAGCTTGAGCGCGGCCTCGTTGGCCTCGGCGCCCGAGTTCGTGAAGAACACCCCGCCGCCCAGCGACCCGGCGACCAGGCGCTCGGCGAGCCGCACCATCGGCTCGGTGGTGAACAGGTTCGAGACGTGCATCAGCCGCCCCGCCTGCTCGCGGATCGCCGCGACGACCGCCGGGTGGCAGTGGCCGAGGTTGTTGACCGAGATCCCGGCCAGGAAGTCGAGGTACTCCGCGCCCTCGGAATCCCACAGGCGCATCCCCTCGCCGCGCACGAACTCGACGTCGTAGCGGGCGTAGGTGGGCAGGAGCGCGCTCACGCGAGGACCGCCCAAGAGGGACGAACGGGGTGTGCGGAGGACCCGCGGGGTCTCACCGAGCCGGGCGGATCTTGGTGCCGATCCCGGCGTCGGTGAACAGCTCGAGCAGCAGCGAGTGCGGGATGCGGCCGTCGACGATGTGCGCGAACGTGACGCCGCCGTAGAGCGCGTCGAGGCACGCCTGCAGCTTGGGGCGCATGCCGCCGGCGATGTGCGCGAGCGCCGCCTCGACCTCGTCGGCGGTCGCCTCGGAGACCACCGATTCGGGATCCGCCGGGTCGCTGAGCCAGCCGGCCACGTCGGTGAGGAAGATGACCTTGTACGCGCCGAGCGCGCGGGCGACCGCGCCCGCCGCCTCGTCGGCGTTCACGTTGTGCGACGCCCCGTCGCGATCGGCGCCGACCGAGGCGATCACCGGGATGTAGTCCTCGGCGATGTGGAGCAGCACGCCGGTGTCGACCTTCTCGATCTGCCCGACGAACCCGATGTCCTCGCCGCCCGGCGCCGTCATCCGCGTCACCCGGAAGAGCTGGCCGTCGTCGCCCGAGAGCCCGACCGCCGACTGGCCGTGGCGGTTCAGCCGCATCACGATGTCCTTGTTGACCTTGCCGACCAGGACCATCTTGGCGATCTCGACGGTGTCGGCGTCCGACACCCGCAGCCCGCCGACGAACTCGACCGGCATCGACAGCCGCTGCATGTAGCGGGTGATGTCGGGCCCGCCGCCGTGGACCACGATCGGGTTCAGGCCGACGTACTTGAGCAGGACGACGTCGCGGGCGAACTCCTCGCGCAGCTCGGGGTCGCTCATCGCCGCGCCGCCGTACTTGATGACGACGGTGCGGCCGTGGAACTCGCGGATGTACGGGAGCGCCTCGAGGAGGGTCCCGATCCGCTCCTCGCTCGAGCGCCGGAGGTTCACGTCGTGTACTCCGCGTTGATCGTCACGTACTCGTGCGAGAGGTCGGAGAAGAACACCTCGGTCTCGGCGCCCTCGCCGGGCAGGCCGATCGCGTACTCGACCTCCTCCCTGGCGACCGCCTCGGACAGCGCGCCGCCGTCGAACGGGATCGCCGTCCCGCGCGCGCAGACCTGGACGCCCTCGATCCAGATGTCGAGCGGCAGCGGAGCGGTACCCGGCAGCGCCATCCCGACCGACTGGGCGATCCGCCCCCAGTTGGGATCGCCGCCGTGCAGCGCCGCCTTGACCAGCGGCGAGTTGGCGACCGCGCGGGCGGCGCGCTCGACACCCTCCTGATGCCCGCCGGCGACGTGGACGCGACCGACCCGGACCGCCCCCTCGCCGTCGCCGACGACGAGCATCGCGAGCTGGCGCATGATCGCGTCGAGCGCCTCGCCGAAGCGCAGCTCGTCCTCGGACTCCGGGACCACCTCGACGCCGCTCTCGCCGCTCGCCAGCAGGAACACCGAGTCGTTGGTCGAGAGCTGGCCGTCGACCGAGATGCG
Source organism: uncultured Solirubrobacterales bacterium (assembly GCA_963828075.1). GTDB lineage: Bacteria > Actinomycetota > Thermoleophilia > Solirubrobacterales > Solirubrobacteraceae > JACCYI01. Next base: position 767,649 of record CAWHDH010000017.1, read on the forward strand.
GTCGAACGACCGCTTGACGCACACGCCGAGCAGCAGGTCGGCGGTGTCGGCGGTGAGCGCCGCGTCGGTCTCGACGAAGACCAGCAGCGTGGCGAAGTGCGGCGAGATCATCCCGGCGCCCTTGGCCTGGGCGGCGAGGCGGACGGTGCCCGACGGCAGATCCACCTCGAGCGACGCCCGCTTGGCGAACTTGTCGGTGGTGCGGATGGCGTCGGCGAACGCGACGTCGCCGTCGGCGGCCAGGGCGCTGGAGGCGCCGACGAGGCCCTTGACGATCTTGCGCCCGTCGAGCTGGACGCCGATCACGCCCGTCGACGCCACGCCGACCTGGTCCTCCTTCACCCCGGCGACCATCGCGCCGGCGCCCTGCATGCGCGCGGCCTCGTCGAGCCCGCGGCCGCCCGTCGCGGCGTTGGCGTTGCCCGAGTTCACGACCAGGGCGCGCAGCGCGTCGAGCCGGCAGCGCTCCTGGCAGACGAGGACCGGGGCGGCGAGCACGCCGGAGCGCGTGAACCGCGCCGCGCTCGTCGTCCGCGGCGAGCTCGAGACGAGCAGGCCGAGGTCCGGGCCGCCCGACGGCTTGATCCCGCAGGCGACGCCGGCCGCGCGGAACCCGGCGGGCAGGCCGGTGGCCTCGCGGGCGTACGGCGGCGCGTCGACCCAGCGCGAGGCGAAGAACCCGGTCATTCGAGCCCCTCCCCCTCCGGCCGGCCGAACATCAGGTTGAGGTTCTGCACCGCCTGCGACGCGGCGCCCTTCCACAGGTTGTCGATCGCCGCGAACACGATGACGCGGCCCGTGCGCGGGTCGGGATGGACCGAGATGCGGCAGAAGTTCGTGTCGCGCACGTCGAGCACCCCGGGCGGCGCGTCGACGACCTCGACCCACGGCTCGTCCGCGTAGGCCCGCGCGTAGAGCCGGTGGAGCTCGGATTCGGGGGTCTCGCGCGCGAGGGTCACGTACGCGGAGACGAGCTCGCCCTGGGCGAGCGGGACCAGATGGGGCGTGAACGTGACCGCGACGTCGGCGCCCTGGCCGGCGAGCTCCTGCTCGATCTCCGGCGTGTGGCGGTGCGCGCCGACCTTGTACGGGGTCATGTTCTCGTCGGCGGAGACGAAGTGGGTGGCCGCCGACGGCTCGCGCCCGGCCCCGCTCACGCCCGACTTCGCGTCGATCACCACGCCCTCGATCAGCCCTGCGCGGGCGAGCGGCGCGAGGCCGAGCAGCGCCGCGGTCGGATAGCAGCCGGGGTTGGCGACCAGGTCGGCGCCGGCGATCGCGTCGCGGTGCAGCTCCGGCAGCCCGTAGACGCCCTCGCCGAAGCGCTCGGGCGCCTTGTGGGCGCCGTACCACGCCTCGTAGGTCTCGCGGTCGTGCAGCCGGAAGTCGGCCGAGAGGTCGACGACCTTCGCGCCGCGCTCGCGCAGCGCCGCGACCGCCGGCGCCGAGGCGCCGTGCGGATAGCACACCAGCGCCCCGTCGACCGTGCCGTGGCGGTCGGGGTCGAACTCGACGAGCACGAGCGGCACGCGCGTGCGGGGGTGGACCTCGTCGAGCCGGCGCCCGGCGTCGGCGCGCGCGGTCACGTGCGCGAGCGCGAAGCCCGGGTGGCGGTGCAGGAGCGTGGACGCGATCGCGCCCGCGTACCCGGCCGCGCCGAGCACGGCGATCGCCGGCGCGTCAGCCACGCAGCTCGCCGCCCAGCTGGTCGCGCAGCGCGGCGACGATCTTCTCGCGCCGCCCGGCGACCTCCTCGTCGGTCAGCGTCCGGTCGGGCGCCCGGAACTCGAGCCGCAGCGCGAGCGAGGCGCGGCCCTCGCCGACCTGCGCGCCGCGGTAGACGTCGAACACGTCGACGCCGGCGAGCAGCGCGCCGCCCGCCTTGCGTACCGTCGCCAGCACCCGGTCGGCTCCGACGTCGTCGGCGACCACGACGGCGAGGTCCTGGCGCACCGACGGGAACGACGTCATGTCGCGGTAGGCGGGCGCGACCTCGGCCGCCGCGGTGACCGCGTCGAGGTCGAGCTCGAAGCCGGCGGTCCGCTCGAGGTCCCAGCGCGCGGCGACGGCGGGATGCAGCTCGCCGAGCCACCCGGCGGGTTCGCCGTCGACGAGCACGACCGCCGAGCGGCCCGGGTGCAGGAACGGCTCCGTCGATCCGGCCTGCACCGACCACGGCACGCGGAGCGCGTCGAGCAGCGCCGCGAGCGCGGCCTTCGCGGTGAAGAAGTCGGCGGCCGGGGGCTCTGCTTCGCGCCACGACGCCGGCCGGACGGCGCCGGTCATCAGCGCGGCGACGTGCAGGCGCTCGTCGGGCAGCACGGATGCCGACGGCGGCTCGGGCCGCGACGCTCCATCGGAGGTCGCGAGATGCGTGCCCGCCCCCAGCGTGAGCCGCGGGCCGGCCGGCGGCGGGCCGGGGAGGTAGACGGCGCCGACCTCGAACAGCCGCACGTCGGTGGCGCCGCGCGAGCGGTTGTTGCGGGCCGCGTCGAGCAGCGAGCCGGCCAGCGTCGTGCGCATGACCGACTGCTCGTCGCTCATCGGGTTCTCGAGCGCGAGGCCGGGCGCGAGGCCGAGGCGCTCGGCGTGCGCGGGGCTCGCGAAGCTCCAGCCCACGGCCTCGGAGAGCCCGGCGCCGGTCAGCGCGTCCTCGGCGCGCCGGCGGGCGCGCTGGGCGACCGAGAGCCGGCCGGACGCGCCGCGGCGCGAAGGCAGCGTGGCGGGCAGGTGCTCGAGCACGCCGAGGCGGGCGACCTCCTCGATCAGGTCGGCCTCGCGGGTGACGTCGTTGCGCCGATGCGGCGGCACGGTGACGTCGAGCCCGTCGTCCCCCTCGCCCACCATGAAGCCCAGCGCCTCGAGGATCCGGGCGCTCTCGGCGCGCTCCACGGAGATGCCGAGCAGCCCGGTGACCCGCGCATCGCGGAGGCGGATCACCTGCGGGTCCGGCCCCGGGCCGCCGACGTCGATCGTCCCGTCGACGAGCCGCGCGCCGCACAGCTCGATCATCAGCCTCGCGGCCAGCGCCTGGCCGTACATGCCCTGCTCGGGCGCGAGGCCCTTCTCGAAGCGCCCCGAGGCCTCGGTGCGGAGGTTCAGCCGCGTCGAGGTGCGCTGGAGGTTCGGCCCGTTCCACGTCGCCGCCTCCATCAGCACCCGCGTCGTCGTCGCCGAGACCTCCGACCGCGCGCCGCCCATCAGGCCGGCGATGCTCGTCGGGCCCTCGTCGTCGGCGATCAGGCAGACGTCGGGATCCAGCGTGCGCTCGGCGTCGTCGAGCGTCGTCATCGTCTCCCCCGCGCCGGCTCTCCGCACGACCAGCCGGCCGCCGGCGACGCGGTCGAAGTCGAACGCGTGCAGCGGCTGGCCGGTTTCGAGCATCACGTAGTTGGTGATGTCGACGACGTTGGAGATCGGGCGCTGCCCGGCGGCCATCAGCCGCGCCTTCAGCCAGGCGGGCGACGGGCCGATCGTCACGTCCTCGAACAGCCGCGCGGTGAAGCGCGGGCACAGGTCGGGCGCCTCGACGACCACCTCGACCCCCGCGATGTCCCCGGGGGTGCCGGGATCGTGGTCCCACGGCGGCGGCGCGAGCGGCGCGCCGGTGGCGGCGTGGACCTCGCGGGCGACCCCGTAGACCGCCAGGCAGTCCGGCCGGTTCGGCGTGATCTCGAGCTCGAGGACGTCGGTGAACAGCGGCAGGACGTCGGCCAGCGGCGTGCCCGGGAGCAGGTCGTCGGACAGCACCATGATCCCGTCGTGGTCGGCGCCGATGCCGACCTCGTCCTCGGCGAGGATCATCCCCTCGGACGCGACGCCGCGGAGCTTGGCCTTCTTGAGCTTGGTGCCGTCGGGCATGATCGCGCCGGGCTGGGCGACCGCGACCGTCTGGCCCTGCGCGACGTTCGGCGCGCCGCAGACGATCGTCGCCACGTCGCCCTCGCCGGTCGCGACCGTGCAGACGGTCAGGCGGTCGGCGTCGGGGTGGCGCTCGGCGGTGAGCACACGGCCGACGAGGAAGCGCTCGAGCGCGTCGACGCCGTGCGCGTGGATGCGGTCGACCTCGGTCCCGGTCATCGCCAGGCGCGTCGCGACGGCGCGGGCATCGAGGCCCGGGTCGCAGAACGCGGCCAGCCAGGTCAGCGGCACCCTCATCCGAACTGCTCCAGGAAGCGCAGGTCGTTGTCGTAGAACAGCCGCAGGTCCGGCACGCCGTGCTTGAGCTGGGCGATCCGCTCGATCCCCATCCCGAACGCGAAGCCCTGCACGACGTCGGGGTCGTAGCCGTGCTCGCGCACGTACTCGAACACGTTCGGGTCGACCATGCCGGAGCCGAGGATCTCGATCCACGCCGTCCCCTTGCACAGCCCGCAGCGCGAGCCGTCCTTCAGGAAGCCCTCGCGGCAGTTGAAGCAGGAGACGTCCACCTCGACGCTCGGCTCGGTGAACGGGAAGAAGTGCGGGCGCAGGCGCAAGTCGCGATCGTCGCCGAAGATCGCCCGGGCGAACGCGAGCAGCGTGCCCTTGAGGTCGGCCAGCGTGATGTCCGTGTCGACCGCGAGGCCCTCGACCTGGTGGAACTGGGGGGTGTGGGTGGCGTCGTTGTCGCGCCGGTAGGTGCGGCCCGGGATGACGATGTAGAGCGGCGGCGGCTGGAGCTCCATCGCCCGCGTCTGCATCGGCGACGTGTGGGTGCGCAGCACGACGTCGTCGGCGACGTAGAACGTGTCCGAGTGCAGCCGCGCGGGGTGGGTGACGTCGTGGTTGAGGGTGTCGAAGTTGTAGTAGACGTACTCGACCTCGGGCCCCTCGGCGATGCGGAAGCCGAGCCCCATGAAGACGTCCTCGATCTCGCGGCGCGTGGCGGTCAGCAGGTGCAGCCGGCCGACTCCGATCGCCGGCGAGCCGGGCAGCGTGACGTCGACGCGGTCGGCCGCGAGCCGGGCGTCGAGCTCCGAGCGCTCGAGCGCCTCGGCGCGGGCGGCGATGGCGGCCTCGAGCGCCTTGCGCGCCTCGTTGGCCGCGCGCCCCACCGTCCCGCGCTCCTCGGGCGGGAGGCCGGCGACCCCGCGCAGCAGGTTGGGCAGCTCGGCCTTGCGGCCGAGGTGGGCGACGCGCGCCTGCTCGAGGGCGTCGGTGTCCGCGGCGGCGGCGACCGCGGCCTCCGCCTCGGTGCGCAGCTCGGCGATCCGGTCGATCATGGGCGAGCCATCCTATGGAGGTCGTAGAGGGCAACGGTCGCCGCCATCGCGGCGTTGAGGGACTCCGACTCGATCGGGATGTGGGCCACGTGCTCGCACGCCGCCACCACGTCGTCGGGCAGGCCGTCGCGCTCGGCGCCGACCACGATCGTCGCGTCGGCGGGCAGGCCGGCGGCCGGCAGCGGCGTGCCCGCGTGGGCGACCAGCGCCACCCGCGGGCGCGGCAGGTCCTCGATGCCGTCGACGCGCGCCACCGGGACCGCGAAGATCGCCCCCATCGACGCGCGCACCGCCTTGGGCGCGAACGGGTCCGCGCACCCCGGCCCGAGCGCCACCGAGCCCGACCCGAACGCCAGAGCGCTGCGCAGGACGGTGCCGACGTTGCCCGGGTCCCCGACGCCGTGCAGATAGACGCAGCGCGGGCCCTCGGGCGGCGCCCAGCGCGCCTCGTAGACGCCGATCGCCCGCGTCCCCGAGCCGAGCCCCGACACCCGCGCGAGCACGGCGGGCTCGACCTCGGTTCCCGGCAGCCCGGAGCCGGCGGCGCAGAAGCGCTCGAGCGCCGGCCAGCCGGCGGCGTCGGCGGCGGCGAGCAGGTCCTCCCCCTCGGCCACGAACCGCCCCGCGCGCTCGCGGTCGCGCCGCCGCGATGCGAGGCGGCGGATCTCCTTGAGGCGCTCGTTGTGGGGGCTGGTGATGGTCATGGGGCACAAAAAAGGCGCCCGTCCTGAGAGGAGGGGCGCCCGGTGAGAGTGGTCTGGCTCGGTGGTTTCAGCTAGGCAGCCGCCGCCGACTCAGACGCCTCGCGGGCGCTGTCGGCGAATCGGCGGAACGTCTCGGGATCGCGCACGGCGATGTCGGCCAGGACCTTGCGGTCCAGCTCGATGCCGGCGAGCTTGAGCCCGTGGATGAAGGTGCCGTAGGTCATGCCCTCCTGGCGGGCGGCCGCGTTGATGCGGGTGACCCAGAGGCGGCGGAAGTCGCGCTTGCGGTTGCGGCGGTCCCGATAGGCGTAGGAGTCCGCCTTCATCAGGGCTTCCTTGGCCCGCTTGTAGTTCGAGTGGGCCTCGCCGCGGAAGCCCTTGGTCAGCTCGAGGGTCGCGCGGCGCTTCTTGCGCGCGTGGACCGAGCGCTTGACGCGGGTCATCGGCCCTGGCCTCCGAGCAGCTTGGTGACGGTCTTGCGATCCGCCTTGGCGACGGTCTTCTCGAGGCCGAGCGCGCGCTTCTTCTTCGGCGACTTCTTCTCGAGGATGTGGCTCGAGAACGCCGGCCGCGACTTGAGCTTGCCGGAGCCGGTCTTCTTGAAGCGCTTGGACGCGCCGGAGTGGGACTTCATCTTTGGCATGGCGAGCGGGGCAGTATACGAGGTGCTCAGCCCCGCAGCCGGCCGAGCGACGCGGCGATCGCGAGCATCTGCTGGTTGGTGAGCGAGTTGGCGAGCGTGTTGGTCACCCAGTACACCGCGCGGGGCGTGCGCCACGCGACCACGCGCAGCTCGCGGCCGTCGTAGAAGAGCTCGAGCGTCCGCCCGGCCATGCGACGCTTCTCGGACGGGTTGGCCAGCAGCGGCGGGTTCTTCCAGGTGGTCCCCTGGACGCCGTAATACTGGCCGAGGACCGGGTTCTTGACGATCACGATCCGGTACGCCCGATGGAGCTTGCCCTCCTGGTCGCGGAGCCTGTAGAGGCGCGGCACCGGGACGCGGTCGGCCGGGATCGGGGCGTCCGCGTAGCGGGCGTTCGCCGTCTTGACCGTCGGGAAGTAGAACGGCAGCCCGGCCCGGGTCGTGTGGACGATCGCCATGTCCTCCCCCGACTTGCGGTCGCGGACGAGGCCCTTCGGCAGCGCCCGGCGGGCTGCGCGGCGGCGCGTCCGGCTGCTGCTGCGGCGGCGCGGCCGGGTCGTGCGGCGCTCCTTGCCGTCGCTCTTGCCCGCGACCTTCGGGTTCATGAAGTCGTCGAGGGTCTGGCCGAGCTGGCGCGACGAGGCGGTCAAGTACTCGCCGCTCTCGGACACCCGGAACGGCACCTGGCGAACCGGCCGGTCGCGCACGAAGATCGCCAGCTTGATCATCGACAGGATGGCCTTGCTCGAGCGCAGACTGCGGTCCGCGCGGATGTAGCGCGAGAAGATCCTCGCGAGGCGGTCGCGCTCGCCGACCTCGAGCAGCTTGCGGGCGCCCGGCTGTGCCTTGAGCTGGCGCAGGAAGTCCTGCTGGCGGGCGGCGCGGACGAGGTCGTTGTCGGCGTGGCGATAGCGAACGTAGTCCAGCGCGTCCTGGCCCTTGAGCTTCTGGTAGCCCGCCTTGACGTCGATCGCCGCGTAGTTGACGGCCGAGTCGGTCGGCGGCGCGTTGTCGTTGAAGTACGTGCGGTCGACGTCGACGTAGACGCCGCCGATGTAGTCGATCGCGCGCCGGAAGCCGCCGAAGTTCACGTTGATGACGTTGGTGATCTCGAAGGGGTCGCCGGGGCGCGAGAGCAGGTGCTTGATCGTCCTGAGGGTCAGGCGCTCGCCCCCGATCGCATAGGCCGCATTGACCTTGTCGCGGCCATGGCCGGGGATCGTGACCTTGAGGTCACGCGGGATCGACGTGACCGTGATCGCGGGCTTGTCGGGGTCGGCCCGCAGCAGCAGCATCGTGTCCGAGTTGCCCTTGCCGCGGTCGGCGTAGCGCCGGTCGGAGCCGATCACCAGCACCGTGCGCGCCCCGCCCGCCTCGGCCGGCGTGACCTCGGGGATGTTGAGCCCGCGGTCGGGGCTCGCGGCGTCGTCGCAGCCGCCGAAGAACTCGCACTGCAGGCTCCCGATCTCGCCGAGCGTCAGCGCGGTCACCGACCCGGCGGTGCACAGGACGACGACCACGGCGGCGATGGCGGCGCGGACGATCAGCCAGCGTCCGACGCGGGGTGCGGCCTCCGGGGTCACCCAGGGCAGGCTAGTACGGGCCTATGACGCCCCCAAGCACCCCCATGCGACCGGTCCCAGACCAAGGGGGTGGTTGACGGCGAACCCCGCCCGCCCGGACCCCTCTCTCCTCACCCGATGCAGTTCGTCCCGCCGGCGAACGACTGGGCACGCGCGTTCGCTCGGAGGACTAGGAGGACGGCGGGTTCTGCGGCACGCCGCCGCCGGCCGTCTTGGACGGCCCGAGCATCATGGTCATGTTGCGCCCGTCCTGCTGGGGGCGCTGCTCGACGATCGCGAGGTCCTGGAGCTCCTCGGCGAGGCGGTTGAGGATGATCTCGCCGCGCTCCGGATGCGCGACCTCGCGGCCGCGGAACATGATCGTGACCTTGACCTTGTCGCGGTGGTTGAGGAACCGCTCGACGTGGCCCTTCTTGGTCGCGTAGTCGTGCTCGGCGATCTTCGGGCGGAACTTGATCTCGCGCACCGTGATCTGCTGCTGGTGCTTGCGGGCCTGCTTCTCGCGCTGGGCCTTCTCGTACTTGTACTTCGAGTAGTCCAGGACGCGGCAGACGGGCGGCCGGGCGTCGGGCGCGACCTCGACGAGGTCGAGCTCACGGTCCTGGGCGTAGCGCAGGGCGTCGGCGGTCTTCATCACGCCGACCTGCTCACCGTCGTCGCCGATCAGGCGCACCTCGGGCACGCGGATCCGCTCGTTGATGCGGGTCGTGTCGCGCTCCGGCGGCTGCCGGTCGAATCTGCGAGGGACCGGCACTTATGCGTGGTGGCGGCGAAGGTTCAAGCAGCCGCTATGTGGAGGCGCGATATCAACCCGGGGAACTATAGCGGCGCGGGCGCGGCGCGGTTCAACCTCAGCGGCGTTGCCGTCTCAGCTCGCAGGCTCGACGCCGGTCGGCGCGGTCGGGGTCGATGGAGTCGCGGCCGGCCCCGCAGTCAACCGCCTCGCGGACGCCGTCGCGGGTCAGGAGGCGATCGTCGCCCGGCCCCCCGTCGTAGCGGTCGCGGCCGGCCGCACCCTCGAGCCGGTCCGCCCCGGAGCCGCCGGCGAGAACGTCCGGGTCGCCGTACCCCCGCAGATGGTCATCCCCGGGGCCGCCTGTGAGCCGCCCGGTCCCCGCCATCTCGTCGTCGCCCGGCCCCCCGTCGAGCTCGCCTGAGCCGCTGTGGTCTGAGAGCCGGTCGTCGCCAGACCCGCCGGCCAGCCGATCCTCGCCGCCGCTGACCTCCTCGTCGCCGAATTCGTCGATCGGGCCGGCGATCCCTGTCAGGCGGTCCTCGCCGGGCCCTCCGAGGAGCCGATCGTCGCCAATGCCGTCGGTCAACTGGTCCGCGCCCGCCGCTCCATCCAGCCGGTCGTCGCCCGGCCCTCCGTCGAGGATGTCGTCGCCAGGGCCGCCGCGCAGGACGTCGGCGCCGGAGCCGCCGATCACCGCGTCGATCCCGCTGAACGCGTCGCGCTCAAGGCCCCACCCAGCAATGCCCGCCGGCACATCCACGCGGATCGGCCCGGAGCGGTCAGCGTAGCTGAGCGTGTCCCTCCCGAGCCCCGTCTCGACGGTGTCCCGGCCGCTGCCCGGGAGCATGACGTCGCGGCCTGGCCCACCGTGCAGCCGATCGTCGCCCGGGCCGCCGGACACCTGCGCGAACCCGAGCCCGAAGTCGCTCGTCACCGAGGCCGCGTCGTGCCCGTCGCCGAGCACCACGCGCAGGGTAGTGGCGTACGTCCTCGGCGGGTCGTCGTCGGGGCAGGCGACCGTCCCCGGCTGAGGGATCGAGCACGGGGGCGCGGCGCTCATCGGCGCCGACGTCTCGCGGAGGGTCACGACGCCGCCCTGCTTGGTGACAGTCACGGAGTTGGTCTCGTCCGGGGCGGCGACGTACGCGATCTCGACCAACTCGCCGGCCGTGTACTTGCATTCGGAGTCCTGGCAGTTCGGTCGCACCCGGAGTTCGACCTCCGCGGCGTGCGCCGGCGCCGGCGCGACCAGGAGCAGCAGGCCCGCCAGACGAGCGGGACCGCGCATCGTCAGGATCGCCCGGCGACCTCGGCGGCCAGGCGCTCGACCGCCTCGGTCACCGGCAGGGTGCCGAGATCGCCTCTGCCGTGGCGGCGCAGCGCGGCCGCGCCGGCATCGACGTCGCGGTCGCCCACCACGAGCATGTACGGCACCTTGCGCAGCTCGGCCTCGCGGATCTTGCGACCGACCGACTCCGAGCGGTCGTCGAGCTCGGCGCGCAGGCCGGCGTCGCGCAGGCGCGCGGCCACCGTCTCGCCGTAGTCGTTGTGCCGATCGGCGACCGGGAGCACGAGCGCCTGCAGCGGAGCGAGCCAGAGCGGGAACTCGCCCGCGTAGTGCTCGATGAGGATCCCGATGAACCGCTCGAAGGAGCCGAGCAGCGCCCGGTGGATCATCACCGGCCGGTGGTCGGCGTTGTCGGCGCCCGTGTAGTGCAGGTCGAAGCGCTCGGGCATCGAGTAGTCGAGCTGCACGGTGCCCAGCTGCCACGAGCGCCCGATCGAGTCGGTCATGTGCAGGTCGATCTTCGGGCCGTAGAAGGCGCCGTCGCCGGGGTTGAGCTCGTAGGCGACGCCGCGGGCGTCCAGCGCGCTCTGCAGCGCGGCCTCCGCCCGGTCCCACATGTCCTCGGAGCCGATCCGCTTGTCGGGCCGCGTCGAGAGCTCGAGCCGCGGCTTGAAGCCGAAGAGGTCGTAGATCGCGAACCCGAAGTCCAGGCAGCGGTTGACCTCGTCGGGGATCTGCTCCTCGGTGCAGAAGATATGGGCGTCGTCCTGGGTGATGTGGCGGACGCGCATGAGCCCGTGCAGCGTCCCGCTCGGTTCGTGGCGGTGGACGAGGCCGGCCTCGGAGTAGCGGATCGGCAGGTCGCGGTACGAGCGCCGCTCGGCCTTGTAGATCTGCGCGTGGGCCGGGCAGTTCATGGGCTTGAGGCCCATCGGCCGGTCCTCGACGTCCGTGAAGTACATGTTCTCGCGGTAGACGTGCCAGTGGCCGGAGGTCTTGAACAGCTCGACGTCGTAGAGGATCGGCGTCTTGACCTCGCGGTAGCCGCGCGCCCCGTTCTCCGAGCGCCACAGCTCGGTCAGGGCGTTCCAGATGACCATCCCGTTGGGCTGCCAGAACGGCGAGCCCGGTGACAGCTCGGAGAACAGGAAGAGGTCGAGCTCCTTGCCGAGCTTGCGGTGGTCGCGCGCGCGGGCCTGCTCGAGGCGCTCGAGGTGGGCGGCGAGGTCCTCCCTGGAATGAAACGCCGTCCCGTAGATCCGGGTGAGCATCGTGCGGGTGGCGTCGCCGCGCCAGTACGCGCCCGCGGTGGAGAGCAGCTTGAAGGTCTTGATCCGCTTGGTCGACGGCGCGTGCGGGCCGCGGCAGAGGTCGGTGAACGGCCCGTTGGTGTAGAGCGAGACGGACTCGACGCCGGTGTTGGTGACGAGGTCCTCGATCAGCTCGACCTTGTACGGCTGGTCCTCGGCGCGGAAGCGCTCGAGCGCCTGCGCGACGCTGATGTCCTCGCGCTCGAAGACCTCGTCGGCCTTGACGTGCTCGCGCATCTTGGCCTCGATCGCCTCGAAGTCGTGATCGGAGACGGTCACGCCTTCGGGGAACTCGAAGTCGTAATAGAAGCCGTCGTCGATCGGTGGGCCGATGGAGATCTTCGTGCCCGGATAGAGGTCGAGGATCGCCGCCGCGAGGACGTGGGCGGTGTCGTGGCGGATCAGCTCGAGCGACTCGGTCGAGCGCGCGGTGATGATGTCGACCTTCGCGCCGTCGTAGAGCGGACGAGCCAGATCGCGCACCTCGCCGTCGACCTTGATCGCGAGTGCCGCGCGCGCGAGACCGGCGCCGATGGCGGCGGCGAGATCGGCGCCGGTGGCGCCGTCGGGGAGCTCCTTGCGGGAGCCGTCGGGGAGCTCGACGTGCATGCGGCGGCGGATGCTATCCGCCGATGCGATCGAACGTCTGTTCTGTTCGGGCTGCTACGGTGAATGCACCGGCGGTTGGAGGAGCCCGCCGCGGACCCGCCCCCGGCCTTGAAGCCAGGCGCAGCACCCCGCGAGGTCCGCAGCTGGAGCCCGGCCGCCGGAATCGAACCCGCACCCGACGAGCTCGCGCACTGCCGCGACCGAAAGGACGGAAATCGCCCATGCGACGTCCCACCCATGTCGCGCTGGCCCTCGCCGGCGCGTCCGCCCTCGCCCTGCCCGCCGGCGCCGCCGCCGCGCCTGCGCCCGACCCCGATGTGCTCGCGCCCGTCTCCGGTCAGGGCACGCTGCGCGAGCTGGCCATCTCCACGCGCCGAGAGATCCGCCGTGACCGCGACCGCCGCCGGACCCTGCGGCTCGCCCGCCGCGCCGAGCGCCGCGACCTCGTCGATCTTCCCGCCGGCTACCGCGTCCGGCTGCGCGACGACTCCATCCGCGAGCTCGCGAGCCGCCGGCGGCGCCTGCGCGCGAAGCTGGAGTCGGTCCCCTCGGTGCGCAAGCCCGCGGCGCTGAAGGCGATCGCCGCGTGCGAGTCGGGCGGCGACTACTCGACGAACACCGGCAACGGGTTCTACGGCGCCTATCAGTTCGATCAAGGGACATGGGCGAGCGTCGGCGGCGATGGCCTGCCCTCCGAGGCTCCCCCGGCCGAGCAGGACGCGCGCGCCGCGATGCTCTATGCGCGTGCCGGCGCCGCACCCTGGCCGGTGTGCGGCCAATGAGGATTCACGCGGCGGGCGGGCACTATGCTCGGCTGCCGTGGACGCCGCCGCCCTCCGTGCCCAGTTCCCGGTCCTCGAGCGCGTCGCCTATCTGAACGCGGGGACGGACGGCCCGGTCCCGCTCGCGGCCGCCGAGGCAGCCCGCTCCGAGGTCGATCGCCAGCTCGCCGAGGGCCGGGCGGCCGCGCACTTCGAGCGCCGGTTCGCGCTGCAGGACGAGCTGCGCGCCGGCTACGCGTCGCTGATCAGCGCCGACCCCGGCGACGTCGCGCTCGCCACCTCCACGTCGGAGGGCCTCGGCCGCGTTCTCGCCGGCCTGGGCCTCGGGCCGGGCGACGAGATCCTCACCTCCGACGAGGAGCATCCGGGCCTGCTGGGACCGCTCGGCGCCGCGCGCCGCGCCGGCGTGACGGTCCGGATGGCGCCGCTGGCCACGCTGCACGAGGCGGTCACGCCGAGCACGACGATCGTGGCGTGCTCACACGTCGGCTGGGTCTCCGGCCGCCTCGCCCCCGCCGAGCTCGCCGACACCGGCGTCCCGGTCGTCTACGACGGCGCCCAGGGCGCCGGCGCCGTGCCGGTCGACGTCACCGCGCTCGGCTGCGCCGCCTACTCGGCGGCGGGCCAGAAGTGGCTGTGCGGCGCCGACGGCACCGGCTTCCTCTATCTCGAGCCCGGGTTCGGCGAGCGCGTGCGCTGCGTCGGCCCGAGCTACATGTCGTTCGTCGACGCCAACGGCGGCATCGACGCCGAGCTCAGGCCCGGGGCGCTCCGCCACGACACCCCGGCGCTGTCGGCGGAGATCCTGGCGTTCAGCGCCGCCGCCTTCCGGGTCCTCGCCGGCTGCGGGTGGGCCGACGTGCACGCCGCGGCCGCGGCGGGCGCGCGGTCGCTGGCGGGCCGGCTCGCCGAGGCCGGCCGCGCCGTCGCCCCGCGCGGCGACACGACGCTCGTCTCGTGGGAGGACGGCGACCCGGTGGCGACGCGCGACCGCTTCGGCGAGGCCGGGATCGTGATCCGCAACCTGCCGGGCACGTCGCTGTTGCGGGCGTCGGTCGGCGCGTGGACGAGCGACGGCGACCTCGACCGCGTCCTCGCGGCTCTCTAGTGGCGGACCTCGCCGACCGCCGCTCGGCCTCGGTCGCCCGCCGCGCGACGCTGCGCCTGCTCGCTGCGCTGGCGGCCGGCGTCGTCGTCATCGCGTTCATCGTCGGCGCACTGCCCGGCTTCCCCAGCCTGAACCCGTTCGCGACCGAGGACAAGGACCGCTCCGGGCCCGTGGTCCTGAAGTCGATCGCGCGGCTGCACGAGTTCCGCGCCGCCACGGCCAACCTCCAGGTGGTCATCGACATCGAGCGCGACGCCAAGTACCTGCCCGGCTTCATCAAGGGCGAGCGGACGCTGTTCGTCGCCGCCGGCAACGTCGACGCGAGCGTCGACTTCCGCAAGCTGAAGGGCGCGGCGATCAAGGTCTCCGAGGACCGGCGCTCGGCGACGATCACGCTGCCCGCGCCGCAGCTGTCCGAGGCGCGGGTGGACCCCAAGCGCTCGCGCGTCTACGACCGCCGCCGCGGCCTGATCGACCGCGCCGAGTCCGTGTTCGAGGACTCGCCGACCGGCGAGCGCGACCTGTTCCTGCTCGCCGAGCGCAAGCTGCTCGAGGCGGCGCGGGCCGACGGCTCGCTGCTCACGTCCGCCGAGCGCAACACCCGCGACACGCTGACCGGGCTGCTCCGCGGGCTCGGCTTCGAGCGCGTGACGATCCGCTTCGAGCCGCCCCCGCCCGTCTGAGCCGCCGGACAGCTCAGCTCAGTAGCCGCTGTCGTCCTTGGCCTTGTCCTTCAGCTTCTCGGCCTCCTTCTTCGCGTCCTTGCCGATCTTCTCGGCCTCCTTGCCCGCCTTCCCTGCGGCGTCGTCGACCTCGCGGCCGGCGTCCTCGGCGCCGCAGCCGCCGAGCCCGATCAGCCCGGCGCTCATGAGGATCGCCAGCGTCGTCCTATCAGCGCGCATGCCTGCTCCTTGTCATGGGGTCGGGTCGAGCATGCCCAGGCGGGCACGGCCGGAAAACGCCGGCGCGCCCGACCCGGCAGGCTGATCGGCGATGACCGCCCGCCTGGATCGCGTCGCGCTGGACTGGACGCTCGCGCCACCGGACGCCGCCGTGCTCGTGCGCGGCGACGCGCATCCCGTGGTGCTCGCGGGCGACTGGGCCGGCGGCGGGGCGGTGATCGCGGCGGAGCCCGTGCGGATCGCCCGGCCGGATGAGGACCCGTTCGCGCTGCTCGACGAGCAGCCGCCGGTGGAGGGTGCGGGCGGGGTCGGCGGCGGCTGGCTGGGGATGCTCGGCTTCGGCCTCGGCCGCCGCCTCGAGCGGCTGATGGCGGCGCCGCCACGGCCGGTCGCCCTGCCGGAGTTCGCGCTCGCGTACTACGACCACGTGCTGCGCCTCGATGCGGACGGCCGCTGGTGGTTCGAGTCGCTGTCCACGCCCGCGCGCGTGGACGCTCTGCGCTCGCGGCTGGCCGAATTCGAGCGCCGGGCGGCAGACGGTCGCGGACCGGCGCCGTTCTCGACGGGGCCGTGGGCGCCCGTCCCCGGCTGGTCCGGGCACGCCGCCGCCGTCGCCGCCTGCCGCGAGCGCATCCACGCCGGCGACCTGTTCCAGGCCAACGTGTGCGTGCGCCTCGGGTCGGCCCTGGACGGCGATCCGCTCGACCTCTTCTGCGCCGGCGTGTCGGCGCTGCGGCCGGCGCGCGCAGCGTACGTCGCCGGGCCGTGGGGCGCCGTCGCCAGCCTCTCGCCGGAGCTGTTCCTCGCGCGGCGCGGGCGCGAGGTGCGCAGCGAGCCGATCAAGGGGACGCGCCGCCGGCCGGCCGACCCCGCCGCCGACGAGCGCGCTCGGCTGGAGCTCGCGGCCGCGGAGAAGGACCGGGCGGAGAACGTGATGATCGTCGACCTGGTCCGCAACGACCTCGGCCGCGTCTGCGAGCCCGGCTCCGTGCGGGTGCCCGTGCTCTGGGACGTGCGCGCCCACACCGGCGTCTGGCACCTCGTCTCCGAGGTCGCCGGGACGCTGCGGCCGGGGATCGGCGACGCGGCGCTCGTGCGCGCCGCGTTCCCGCCCGGCTCGGTGACCGGGGCGCCCAAGCCGGCGGCGCTCGACGTCATCTCCGAGCTCGAGAGCACCGCGCGGGAGGCCTACACGGGCGCGATCGGGATGGCCAGCCCGGTGGCCGGCCTCGAGCTGAACGTCGCCATCCGCACGTTCGAGGCCGCCGGCGGGCGCGTGTGGCTCGGGGTCGGCGGCGGCGTGGTCGCGGACTCCGACCCGGCCGCCGAGGCCGCCGAGTGCCGGACCAAGGCGGCGCCCCTGCTCGCGGCGATCGGCGCGGACATGGCTCCGTTCGCCGTGGGCGCCGGCGCGGCGCCGCCGCCGCGCCTCGGCCCGCGCCCCCTCACCCGGCCGGATCCCGCGCTCGGCGTGTTCGAGACCGTGCTGTGCGCCGGCGGCCGCGCCGTCGCCGGCGAGCGCCACCTCGCCCGGCTGGCCGCGAGCGTCCAGGCGCTCTACAGCGCCGCGCTCCTGGGCGATACCGCGGAGCGGCTGGCCGCGGCGGCGGCGGGCGATCCGGCGCGCGTGCGGGTCAGCGCCGTGCCGTCCCCCGGCGGCGTGCGGATCGAGTTCGAGCGCGGCCCACTCCCGGACACGGCCGGCCCGACGGCGCTGCAATCGGTGACCGTGCCCGGCGGGCTCGGCGCCCACAAGTGGCGCGACCGGCGACTGCTCGACGCGCTCGCCGCCTCGCTCACCGGCGCCGTGCCGCTGCTCGTCGACCTCGACGGGTTCGTGCTCGAGGCGTCGCGGGCCAACGTCGTCATCGTCGAGGGCCCGCGGGCGCTGACGCCGCCTGCCGACGGCCGGATCCTGCCGGGCGTCACCCGCGCGCGCCTGCTCGCGGCCGGCCTCGTCGAGGAGGCGCCGGTCGCGCTCGAGCGCCTCGCCGCCGCCGATGCCGTGCTGCTGACCGGCGCGCTGCGCGGTGCCGAGCCTGTCGCCGCCCTCGACGGCGCGCCGCTCGGCCGGTCAGACGCGGTCGCCGCCCGGCTGGCCGATTCACTCATATCGGCGAAGGCGCCGATCACACCCGGGTGAGCGGAGCCGGCCGGGTGGCGCCGCAGCGCCATCTCCGGCCGGCCGCCGCTCAGCTCAGCACTTGCCTGGGAAGTACCGGTGACTGTAGCCCGAGGAGAACGTATCGTTCAGACTCCCGAGGTTGTGCCGTTCGTAGCCCGCGGGAACGCTGTACTTGGTCCCGCGGCCATTGATATCGGTGAAGAAACAGAACGTCGTGTTCGTGCGGTTGAGCACGGATGTAGCCTGGTCGTTGAAGTTGGAGCTGAAGTCCGTGACGAAGTTCCCGGCTCCGCTCCTCATGGCGATCATGCGCCCCGTGAAATTCTCGTGCTGCCAGGCACACGCATATCCGGCGGGGCAATCCGACCGCGCGGCCGAGGCCGTCGTGGCCATGGCGGCCGATCCGCTCAGCGTCAGCGCGGCGACAATCACACCGCGAATCAAGGTCTTCTTCACTGCTACCTCCTGGTAAGTCAGGCCGCGACGCACCATCGCGTTCCGGCGGTGCGTTTCGTGTGCACCTGCCGCGCGGCGACATGCAACTTACACACTTGACCCGCAGCACGAACTGTCGTCGATTTACTGGTCGACTGACCAACGTGTCAGTTTGTGCCCCAGTGCAGGGAAAGGTGAGATACTCACCCCGGCGTGTCCTGCAGGCGCTCCGCCGCTTCAGCGCTTGCGCGGGCGCTTCTTCTCGACGCCGGCGACCGACTTGGCCAGCTCGGACGGCTTGCGCGCGGTCCCGAGCGTCTTCTCGAAGAGCTCGGCCTGGGCCTTCATGATCCCCGCGCTCTCCTGGATCGCCTTGCCCGCCGTCTCGAGCGCCTCCGCCTGGCTGCGGAGCATCCCGGCGCTCTGCTCGAGCAGGTCGAACACCGCGTCGACGGGAGCGAGCAGGCGGCCCGCCAAGTCCCGCTGCAGCTTGCGCTCGCGCTCGAGGATGTCCTGCACCAGCTCGAACTGGCGCTGCAGCGGCTCGAGCAGCTGCGGCGGCATCTCGGCGCGCCCGGCCACGGACGCCGCCGCTCCCACCACCGACCGCATCCCCTTCTCCCACTCGCGCAGTAGCTCGCGTCCGCTCAGGTCGGCCATGGCCGCAGATGATGACGGGCGCGGCGGCGTATCGATCACCGCACCCGCACCGCCAGCGCCCTGGTGGCCACGTCGCGGAAGCCGTCGTTGACGACGAGCCGCAGGCGTCCGCGCCGGGTCGCGGCCAGCAGCACGCCCGGGAGCGTCGCGCGGGTGCCGGGGAGCCCGGCGGCCACCGTGCGCCAGCGGCCGCGCGGGCCGCGGGCGAACTGGACCGACGTCGTGAGCAGCTTCGCCCGGGCGGCGCCGCGGATCCGCCAGCGGAGCCTCAGTGCGGCGGTGCGACGCAGTACCGCGCGGCGTCGCGGCGCGACCAGCCGGACTCGCGGCGCGCGCCGGGAGGCGGTGCGGCGCGCGAGCACCTTGCCGCGGCTGACGATCTCGACGCTGGCGGCGCGGGCGCCGGCCAGGACGTTCACCGAAATCAGCGAGCCCGGCGCGTCGCTGACCTGCGCCGGTGCGACCGTGGTCCGCGAGATCGGCCGGCCGCGCGCGTCGCGCATCACGATCGTGTGCGAGCCGCCCGGGCGCGAGGCGGTCGCGGCTCGAGGGTCGGGGGCCACGCCGAGCAGCGTCACCTTGCCGTCGGGCCCGACGGAGGCGTCGACGCCCAGCCGCGAGACCGCGGCCGGCGCTCCGCTCGCCGTCGCCCGCGCGGTCTTCGCGACCGCCCCGTTGAGCTCGAACCAGCGCCGCCACGTGCGGGTGGAGATCCAGGTGATGGAGTCCGACCCGAGGTTGCAGTACGACATGATGTCGAACCACTGCGGCTGGCCGATCCCGTCGGCGACGAGGGGGTTCGGGCCGGTGTCCCCGCTCGCCGCGAGCCGGCGATCGAACCCGACGCCCTGGATGAGGCCGCGCTGGTCGGGCGGCCAGTCGTCGTACGCCCAGCCGCCGCCCCCGCAGCCCGGGCTGCCGTGGTTGTAGCCGAGCAGGTGCATGAACTCGTGGGTCACCGAGCTCAGCGGCCGGCTCTCCGCGGCGCCGACCCAGCCCGTCGCGATGTCCTTGAGCGCCGCCCCGTCGTCGAGCGGCGAGGCGAAGCCCAGCGCATAGTGGCCGCGTCCGGCCGGCCGGACCGCCCGCTCGATCGCCGCGGCGATGGCGTTCTGGTACTGCACGCGGCAGGCCGGGATGTCCCGGCACTTGACCATGTCGGGGTCGGTCAGGTCGTATCGCTCCGCGAGGTCGGCGATCGTCGCCGACACGTCCACCACCGCTCCCGGCCAGGGATCCGACGTCAGCTGGTCCCGGGCGATCGGGAGCACGTCGCGCGAGCGGTCCAGGTGGCGCGTGAGGTCCGGGCCGCGATGTTTCTGGGCGCGGCCGGGGAAGCTGTAGTCGATCTCGACCGGCGTGAGGCGGATCGGGCGCACCGTGCGGAACGGGATCGGCCCGAGCGCGTACGCGTCGTCGCGCTCGCAGCCGACACACTCGGCGATCGGCCGCCCGCCGGCGACCGGTGCGTTGATCTCGGCGACCAGCGTCAGCGCCCACGCCGCGGTCCACTCGGGCG
The DNA here is from genome assembly GCA_963828075.1 of uncultured Solirubrobacterales bacterium. GTDB lineage: Bacteria > Actinomycetota > Thermoleophilia > Solirubrobacterales > Solirubrobacteraceae > JACCYI01. The sequence continues at coordinate 787,257 of CAWHDH010000017.1, forward strand.
GGAGCCGATACGTGTACGCGCCGCCGGGCGCACGCCGGGCGGCGGGCATCACCGGCCCGAACCGGAGCCTGCGGGCGCTGCCGGCGGGGCCCGCCTCGCGCGTGAGCGGGCTGCCTGGCAGCGTCTGAAGGCCGCCGCCGGGCAGCGGCCGGTACCCGTGCAGCCGGGCGGGGAGCTCGGGCGCCGGGCGCGACCCCCGGCCGCGGACGGCGCTGGCGTGCACGCGCACGATCGTGTCGACGCGCTCGGCCAGCGGCACCCCGGTGTAGGTGGCGCCCGGGACCGGAGCCGCGAAGCCGGGGATCGCGAACGAGCCGGGGGTGCCCCAGACCTCGTCCTGGATCCCCTGCGTGACCTCGACCGCCTCGATCAGCACGTCGTCGAGCAGGTAGGCGAAGTCGGCCTTCGCCGTGTCGCCGGCCGCGAGCTCGACGCCGCAGACGCCGGCGACGCTCGTGTCCGTCACCGGCGCGACGCAGGTTTCGCGGACCATCTCACCCCCCGCCGGCAGCCGGTCGGGCGGCGCCGCCTGGACGCTGTAGCGGCCCGCCTCGAGCTGCTCGATCCGGTAGCTGCCGCCGGCCCCCGTCGTGGCCGACGACACGGTCCCATCCGGCCCGTCGGCGTGGATGACCGCGCCCTCGATCCCGATCCCCTTGGCGTCGACCACCTGACCGCCGATCGACGCCGTCGGCGGGGGCGCCGTGCCGTCGACCGGCGGGAGCGCCTCCCGGTAGATCACGCTGACCTCGTTGGGCGACCACGAGGCGCGCCAGTCGCAGGAGGTCCGGAACGGGCGCCCCGCGGTCGGGTAGCCGGGCGGCGGTTCCTCGCCGCGCCAGCGCAGGCGCACCGCCTCGACGAAGGCGGGTTGGTCCGGCGGGTTTCCGCGCTCGAGCAGGAGCGCCGGGTCGACCTCGAACAGCGCCCGGTGCGGGCCCGTCTCGTTCGGGGGGACGGGCGGCTCGACCTCCACCGGCGCGACCGCGCCGAAGTCCGTGCCCGCGGTGAGGAAGTCCGCCTCGGTCGCCCTCCAGTCCGCGGGGCTCGGCGCCGCATCGAGCGAGATCCGCTGGAACGGCCCGGTGCGGTAGAGGCGCCCGACCTCGACGCGCGCCCGGTCGATCGCCACGCCCGGGATCGGGATCGCGCCGCCGCCGAGCGGCGTCACCAGGAACGTCCGCTCGATGTCGACGTCGATGGCGTTGGTCGTGGCTGACGGCGAGTAGCCGTAGAGCGCGGCCGAGCCGATGCCCAGCGACGCCACGCCGCCGGTGCGCCGGCCGGGCGACGCGAGCGCCGTCGGATACAGCTCGTGCCAGGCCTCGACGAGCGCCGATGACGGCTGCGTGAACCCGTCGCTGTCGGTCGGGCACATCGCCGGGCCGGACACGCTGCGACCGGCGTGGCCGCCGACGACCTGGAACGGGATGTCGATCCCGTTGGGCGCCGAGACATACGCGCGACGCCAGACCAGCGCGTCGAGCACCTGCGCCATCTGCGTGCGCTGGAGCGGGCCGTTGCCGGCGCCATCGGGTATCCAGTCGTTCTCACCCGACGCCGTCCTGATGAGCTCTCCGACCGTCCACGGCTGCGCGGTGTCCGGATTGACCCAGTGGCGGACCGAGACCATGTACTCGACCTCGCCGCGCAGGTCGGCCCAGGTGGGATGCTCGGGCACGCCGCGCGACACGAGATCCAGCCTGGCCTTGACCTTGGCGGCGAAGTCGGCCGGCGGGTGCTCGACGTCCTCGCCCTGCCCGATCGCGCTGGGCGCGCCGAGCGCCGCCACGAACAGGATCGCGAGGACCGGCACGATCTGTGCCCATCGGTGCGACATCCCGAGCCTCGGTGCTGGGACGGACGGTCAGCGCGAACCTACCCCCGTCGTGTGCGGGGCGTCAACCGCGGGTTCGTAGGCTGCTCGCCATGGCCGGAACCCTGATCGCGCGCGATCTGCACAAGGCGCACGGGGCGGCCACGATCCTCGCCGGCGTCTCGGTCACCGTCGCTCCCGGCGACGTCGTCGGCGTCGTCGGACCCAACGGCGCCGGGAAGTCGACGCTGCTGCGGCTCCTGGGCGGGCTCGACCGCCCCGATCGCGGAGCGGTCCGGCTGACGGCGGGGACCGCCGGCTACCTCCCGCAGGAGCCCGACCGCGCGCCCGGTGAGCGGTTGCACGACTACCTCGCGCGGCGGACCGGGGTCGCTGACGCCGATGCGCGCGTGCACGCCGCCGCGACCGACATGGCCGCGCACGCTCCCGGCGCGGGCGACCGGTATGCCGACGCATTCGAGGCCTGGCTCGCGGTCGGGGGCGCCGACCTCGAGCCGCGCTCTGAGGCGGTGCTGCGCGACCTCGGGCTGGATCCCGCCCTGCTCGACCTGCCGACCGTGGCGCTCTCCGGCGGCCAGGCCGCGCGGGCGGCGCTCGCGGCCATCCTCCTCTCCCGCTTCGACGTCCTCTTGCTCGACGAGCCGACCAACGACCTCGACTTCGACGGCCTGGCCCGGCTGGAGCGGTTCGTCGACGAGCGGCCCGGCGGCGCCGTGATCGTCTCGCACGACCGCGCCTTCCTCGCGCGCACGGTCACGCGGGTCGTCGAGCTCGACGAGATCGCCCACACCGCGGCGGAGTACGGGGGCGGCTGGGCCGGCTATCTCGAGCTGCGCGCGACCGCCGCCCGCCACGCCGAGGAGCGTTTCGAGACCTACTCGACCCAGCGCGATCGCCTCACCGACCGCGCCGCCCGCCAGCGCCAGTGGTCCGAGACCGGCGTGCGCCGGGCCAAGGCCTCGGCCGGCGACGACCCCGACAAGATCGGTCGCTCCAAGCGCGCCGAGCGCTCCGAGAAGCAGGCCGCGAAGGTCCGGGCGACGGAGAAGGCGATCGACCGGCTGGAGACCGTGGAGAAGCCGTGGCGGCGCTGGGAGCTGCAGCTGCGCTTCGGCGGCGGCGAGCGCTCCGGCGACATCACCGTCCGCCTCGACGGCGCGACGCTGCGGCGCGGGAGCTTCGTCCTCGGCCCGCTCGACCTCGAACTGGCCTGGGGGGAGCGCGTCGCCCTCGTCGGCCCGAACGGCTGCGGGAAGACGACGCTGGTCGACGGGCTCCTCGGGCGGCTGCCCCTTGCCGCCGGCACCCGCTGGATCGGCTCCGCCGTACGCATCGGCGTGCTCGACCAGGCGCGCCTCGGCTTCGACGGCGCGACCGCCCTGCTCGACGCCTTCGTCACCCAGAGCGGGTTGCCGCAGCAGGAGGCCCGGTCGCTGCTCGCCAAGTTCGGCCTCGAACGCGACGCCGTCGCCCGCCCGGCGCACAGCCTCTCCCCCGGCGAGCGCACCCGCGCGAGCCTCGCCCTGCTGATGGCGTCCGGCGCGAACTTCCTCGTGCTCGACGAGCCGACCAACCACCTCGACCTCCCGGCCATCGAGCAGCTCGAGACCGCGCTGAACGCTTACGACGGCACGCTGCTGCTCGTCACCCACGACCGCCAGCTGCTCGACGCCGTCGCGCTGGACCGCACGATCGAGCTCGGCGCCGCAGCTACGATCCAGGAGTCCTGAGATGCCCGACTACGGTCACGACCTCGCGTTCGGCACGTTCATCACGCCCCGGAACCAGAGCCCCGCGGCCGTTGTCGACCTCGCCAGGCGGACCGAGCAGGCCGGTCTCGACCTTGCCACGTTCCAGGACCATCCGTACCAGCCCGCGTTCCTCGACACCTGGACGCTGCTGGCATGGGTCGCCGCGCAAACCGGCACGCTGCGGATCGCACCCAACGTGCTCAACCTGCCGCTGCGCCCGCCTGCCGTCGTCGCGCGGGCCGCCGCGAGCCTCGACCTGCTGTCCGGCGGGCGCGTCGAGCTCGGCCTCGGCGCCGGCGCGTTCTGGGACGGGATCGAGGCGATGGGCGGCAAGCGCCTCACGCCGGGGCAAGGCGTCGACGCGCTGAACGAGGCCATCGACGTGATCCGCGCCATCTGGGACGTCTCCGCGGCGGGTGGGGTCCGCGTCGACGGGGAGCACCATCGGGTTCGCGGCGCCAAGCGCGGCCCGGCGCCCGCGCACGCCATCTCCCTCTGGCTGGGGGCCTACAAGCCGCGCATGCTCCGCCTGACCGGACGCAAGGCGGACGGCTGGCTGCCCTCGCTCATGAACCTGCCCCGGGAAGCGATCGGCCCGGCCAACTCTGCCATCGACGACGCCGCGCGAGCCGTGTCACGCGACCCACGCGAGATCCGCCGGCTGCTGAACGTGCAGGGATCGTTCGAGCCGTCGGCGCTCGGATTCCTGCAGGGGCCGCCGGAGCAGTGGGTCGCCGACCTGCTCCCGCTCGTCATCGAGCACGGCTTCAGCACGTTCATCCTCGCGACCGACGATCCCGGGACGATCGAGCGCTTCGGGGTCGAAGTCGCGCCCGCGCTGCGCGCCGCGGTCGCCCGGGCGCGCGCCTAAGCGGGGACCGCCTTGCCGAAGGCGTCGGGCAGCTGCGTCCGGGAGCGGACGCCGAGCTTGTCGAAGGCATGCCCGAGGTGGCCCTCGACCGTCTTCTCGGTGACGAACAGCGCCTGGGCGATCGCCCGGTTGGTCAGGCCGTCGGCGGCGAGCTCGGCCACCCGCCGCTCGCTCGGCGTCAGCGCCTCGACGCCCGACAGCGCGATCCGCCGCGGCCGCGACCCGGTGGCGAGCAGCTCCTCGCGCCCGCGCGCGCCGAGCCGCTCCGCACCGCAGCGCACCGCCAGCTCGAGACCGGTCCGCAGGACGTCGCGCGCCTTGGACCGGCGGCCGCCGCGGCGGATGAGGGCGCCGAGATCAACGAGCGCGCGGGCGTACTCGAGGCGTGCGCCGGAGCGCTCGAGCACCGCGGGGGAAATGGCGCTCGAGCTCGCCGGCGCGCGCCGACAGCGCCGGTGATCGTGGCCGCGGCGAACGAGGTGCCGCCGATGCCGCTGAACAGCGCGAGGTAGGCCACGACGGTCGCGTGGCGGGTACGGGGGAAACGAACGGTGCGTCGCATGCTGCTGAGTCCTCCTGGGTCGGTGAGCTGACACCGGCGACGCTACGTTCGCCCGACCCTGCTTCGCACCCGTGGGACACCCCGGGGATTTCCCGGGTGTTTCGGTTCGGCGAGTGGCTCCGCGTGCGGCGCGTCACGCCGGCAGTGGCGCTCCAAGGATCGCCTGGATGCGCTCCATGCGCTCGGCGGGAAGCGGTCCGTGCTCGGCGGCGCCGACGTTCTCCTCCACCTGGGCGACCGTGCGGAATCCCGGGAGTGGGATCGTCGCCGGGCTGCGCCCCCAGTTCCAGCCGAGCGCGCCCTGGACGAGCGAGCGCCCGTCCGCGGTCAGCTCGCCGCGCGCGTCGGCGATGCGCTCGAGCCAGCGCTCCATCGCGCCTTCGTCGAAGAAGTCCCACCACGGGGCGTTGCGGCGCACGTCGTCGGCGGCCGGCAACGCATCCGGGCGATAGCGGCCGCTCAGGAGACCCATCGCCAGGGGCGTGCGATTGAGGCTCGCCAGCCCGAGGTCCTCCGCGACACCGAGCGTCTCGAGCTCGCCGCGCAGCACGTTGAGCTCATGCTGCACGGCGACCATGTGCGGCCCCTCGGCCATGGCGCGCACGATCGCGGGGTCGGACACGCTCGAGCCGTACCAGCGCAGCTTGCCGGCCGCCACGAGCTCCTCGAGCACGTCGATGACGGCCGGGACGTCCTCCGGCCCGGCGAGCCCGTCGTGGATCAGGTACACGTCGATGCGGTCGGTGTCGAGGCGGCGCAGGCTCGCGTCGCAGGCGCTCCGCAGATAGGCGGGGCTGACGTCGTTGCCGCCGCCGGTCCGGGTCTGCTCGTCGAAGCGGTTGCCGACCTTGGTGACGATCACGACGTCGTCGCGCCGCCCGGCGAGCGCCCTCCCGAGCACGCGCTCGCTGTGGCCACAGCCGTAGACGTCAGCGGTGTCGAACAGCGTGACGCCGAGCTCGAGCGCGCGCCGGATCGCGCGGATGGACTCGTCGTCGTCCACCTCGCCCCAGCCCGCGGGCTGTCCGTTGAACATCCACGGGCCACCGATCGCCCAGCAGCCGAGGCCGAGGGCACTGACCTGCATTCCCGTCCGAGTGCCGAAGTCGCGTTGGAACATGCGGCCCAGCAAAGCGCACCCGGCAGTGCATTTCCAATAATGGGATTCGAGAACCCATCACCGTTTCTTATGGACGCTCAGGCCGACGCAGCCTCCCACGCGAACCCGTCAGGGTCGGTGTAGGACCCGGCATCGCTGCCAATGACGATCCCGTGGGCTCCGTTGCCGTCCGCGGCGACGCCGACGTCCTTGGCGAGGGCGGGTCGCCCGTAGAGCACCAGCTTGACCTGCGACGCGGGGGCGTCGAACTCGACGTACTTGCCGCCGAAGCTCCGCTTGACGGACAGGCCGCGTTCGACGTAGAACCGCTTGCTCGCCTTGACATCCGCCACGCCCAGCAACAGCACGATGTCGTCGATCTCGCGGGTGGCCGGGCCGGTGTCCTTCTTCGACGACGTCGCGATCTTCCAGATCGTCCCGTCCGGAGCCTGCACGACGCCGCCGACGCCCCAGAAGTTCTTCGACACCGGCTTCAGCGGCGTGGCGCCGCCCTCCAGCGCGCTGCCGATGAGGCTGTCGACGGTGCTCGGCTGCGACACCACGAGCGACATCGCGAAGCCACGAAAGCCGTTCGTCGGTGGCTCCCCTGCCCGGACGCCAAGCTGGGGGCCCAGACCGAACGCGGCGGTGTAGAAGGCCGAGGCGGCCGTGGGATCGGACACTTCGAGGGTGACGGACTCGATGGAGGTCATGGCAAGCAAGCTAGAACGGCTCCGAGCCCGGCGCTTCTCGATTCCTGACCGGTCCGGTCCGGTCAGGGACCGGGCGCATGGCTTGGCGACGACATCCTCTTCACCATCGTCAAGCAGGAAGACCAGACCCCCCTCATGCGCCCGGGATCCAGTCCGTCCCCGCGAGCGGCACGCGGGCCATCGCGGCCGCTTCGACGGTGAGCGCGACGAGGTCCTCGGGCTCGAGGTTCTGGACGTGCGACTTGCCGCACGCGCGCGCCAGGGTCTGCGCCTCGAGCACCATCGTGCGCAGGTAGTTGGCGAGCCGGCGGCCACCGAGCTCGGGGTCGAAGCGCGCCGCGAGCTCGTCGTCCTGGGTCGAGATCCCGACCGGGTCGCGGCCCTCGTGCCAGTCGTCGTAGAAGCCCGCCGCGCTGCCGATGCGCTCGTAGTCCGAGGCGAAGGCCGGCGAGTTGTCGCCGAGGGCGATCAGCGCCGCGACCCCGATCGAGACGGCGTCGGCCCCGAGCGCCAGCGCCTTGGCGACGTCGGCGCCGGAGCGGATCCCGCCGGAGACGACGAGCTGGACCCGGCGATGCATGCCGAGCTCCTGGAGCGCGTCCACGGCGAGGCGGACCGCCGGCAGGGTCGGGATCCCGACGTGCTCGATGAAGACGTCCTGGGTCGCCGCGGTGCCGCCCTGCATGCCGTCGAGGACGATCACGTCCGCGCCCGCCTTGACGGCGAGCGCGACGTCGAAGTACGTGCGCGAGGCGCCGATCTTGACGAAGATCGGCTTCTCCCACTCGGTGATCTCGCGCAGCTCCTCGATCTTGATCATGAGGTCGTCGGGACCCGTCCAGTCCGGGTGACGGCAGGCGCTGCGCTGGTCGATGCCCGTGGGCAGGTCGCGCATCTCCGCGACGCGATCGGAGATCTTCTGGCCGAGCAGGATGCCGCCGCCGCCGGGCTTGGCGCCCTGCCCGACCACGATCTCGATCGCGTCCGCGCGGCGCAGGTCGTCGGGGTTCATCCCGTAGCGGGAGGGCAGGAGCTGGTAGACGAGCTTCTCGGACGCCGCGCGCTCCTCGGGCGTCATGCCGCCGTCGCCGGTCGTCGTCGAGGTGCCCATCGCGGTCGCGCCGCGGCCCAGGGCCTCCTTGGCCGGCGCCGAGAGCGCGCCGAAGCTCATGCCGGCGATCGTGATCGGGATCGCGAGCTCGAGCGGGCGCGTGGCGTGCCGGGTGCCGAGCACGACGTCCGTGTCGCAGCGCTCGCGGTAGCCCTCGAGCGGGTAGCGCGAGACGCTCGCGCCCAGGAGCAGGAGGTCGTCGAAGTGCGGGAGGCGGCGCTTGGCGCCGAAGCCGCGGATGTCGTAGACGCCTTCGCGCGCGGCGCGCTGGATCTCGCCGATCACCTCGCGGCTGAACAGCGCCGACTCCCGCAGGGTCATCTCAGAAGTCCCCGGCGTTGTCGACGTTGAAGCTGTAGAGCCGGCGCGCGGACCCGTAGCGGCGGAACCCGGCGGGATCCACGCCCTCGATCCCGGCCCGTTCGAGCAGCGCCCGGACCTCGGCGCCGTGCTCCTCGCGCAGCTCCTTCTCGACGCAGTCGGCGCCGAGGCCGGCGACCGTCCCGCGGACGTAGAGCCGCGCCTCGTAGATCGAGTCGCCGAGCGCGTCGCCCGCGTCGCCGCACACCAGCAGGCAGCCCTTCTGCGCCATGAACGCGCTCATGTGCCCGACCGATCCGCGCACGACGATGTCGACGCCCTTCATCGAGATGCCGCAGCGCGAGGAGGCGTCGCCGTGGATGACCACCAGCCCGCCCCGGCCCGTCGCCCCGGCCGACTGGCTGGCGTTGCCGTCCACGACCACCGAGCCCGACATGATGTTCTCCGCGACGCCGACGCCGCAGTTGCCGTGCACGCGGACCGCGGCCCGCTGGTTCATGCCCGCGCAGTAGTAGCCGACGTGGCCGTCGACGTCGACCTCGACCGGCGCGTCGAGGCCGACCGCGATCGAGTGCCGGCCACCCGGGTTGACCACCCGCCAACGCCGCGCCTCGAGGTCCGGAGCGTGGAGGCGCGCGTTGAGCTCGCGCAGCGGCGTCTGCGACAGGTCGACGATCTCGACGGCCGGCGCGGTCGGAGTCGTCATCCGACGAGAGCTCGCTCCCACACGTAGAGCGTCGCGGGGGCGGGCTCCCAGACGCTGGCGGCCTCGGCGCCGGGCAGCACCGCGATCGCCCGGTACTCGGACGCCATCGCCACCCAGTCGGCCGTCTCCGCGAGGACGGCGGGCTTGCACGCGATCGGATCGCGCAGGACGGCGAACCCGTCGGCCGTCCCGACCGCGAAGGTGTAGAAGCCGTCGAGGTCGCGCAGGCAGCCCTCGAGCGCCTCGCGCAGGCTCGCGCCCTCGCGCAGCCGCCAGGTCAGGTAGCCGGCCGCCACCTCGGTGTCGTTGTCGGTCTGGAACCCGACGCCCTCGCGGCGCAGCTCGCGGCGCAGCCGGTTGTGGTTCGAGAGCGACCCGTTGTGGACCAGGCAGAGGTCGAGTCCGGTCGAGAACGGGTGCGAGTGCTGGGTCGTCACCCGGCTCTCGGTCGCCATGCGGGTGTGGCCGAGCGCGTGGCTGCCCTGCACGTCCTCCAGGGCGAAGCGGGCGACGAAGTCGGAGGGGAGGCCGGCCTCCTTGAAGATCTCGATGCTCTCGCCGACGCTCATGACCCGCAGCTCGGGATGGCGCGCGTGAAACCACTCCTGCGCGCGCTCCGGGCCGGCGTCCACGACGAAGACGGCGTGGCTGGCGCGCACCTCGGGCTCGGGGTCGCCGCCGAAGGCCGCGGCCAGGCCGTCGCGCACCCGCACCCACCCGTAGTCGGGATCCGGGGAGAAGAGCGAGACCTTGCTGGCTCCGGGCGGCGCGGGGTCGCGGTAGATCGCCACTCCCGCGCTGTCGGGCCCGCGGTCGTTGAGCTGAGAGAGCATCGCGCCGAGATGCTCGCCGAGGCGCTCCGAGACCGCGGGGGACTTGGCGAACAGGCCGACGATGCCGCACATGGCCGCGAGTGTAATGTCGCCCACAACCACTCGCAGTGGGTCCGAATCCCATAATTCCGAGCAGCGGTATGTGGTCTCAGTCCATGTCCAGAAGCCCGCGGACCCGCACTCATGGAGCGGATCGTCACGCGGCGAGTATCCTCGCCCGCCAGGTCGGGATGCTGCCCTTCTTCCTCCTCGACGCGGTCCCCGACATCCTCTGGCTGTCGCTCGTGGGCCTCGTCTACCTCGCCTGGATCGAGGTCCGCAGCGAGCCCGGCCTGACGCCGCAATGGAAGATCTGGTGGTGCCTGCTCACCCTGCTGCTGAACGTTCCGGCCTACATCGCGCTCAGGATCTGGGTCGCGGTTCGGCGGCGACGGCGCGCCGCAGCCGCACGAGCTTGACCGCGAGCTCGAGCGACAGCAGGTCCTCGACGGCGAGCGCGAGCCCGGTGACCTTCTCGATCCGGTCGAGGCGCTGGCGCAGCGTGTTGGCGTGGATGTAGAGCTTGCGCGCCGTCGTGGCGCCGACGCGACGATCCCCGAGGTACTGCTCGAGCGTCGGGAGCAGCTGCGTCCCGCGGCGGGCGTCGTAGTCCAGCACGCGCTCGACCGCCTCGCAGAGCCGGTCGTGGGGCGCGGTGTCGAGCGCGAGGTGGACGAGGTAGCGGTACGCGCCGAGGCCGTCGTAGGCGAGCGCACCGCCCGCGGGACTGAGCGCGCGGGCGATCGTCCCGGCGTCGTGGGCCTCGCGCATGCTCCGGCTCGCTCCCTCGGCCCCCGACCGCAGCGCGCTCATGCCGATGACGACGCCCTCGGCCGCCCCGAGCTCCTGCAGCGCCGGCCGCAGCGCGGCGACCTCGCCCGCCTCGGCGCCCGGCGGCAGCGGCAGCAGGCCGCGCAGGGCGTCGCGGCCAGGATCGACGAGCGCGCCCGCGTCGAGGTTGCGCAGCCGCGTCTCGACGCGCGCGGCGACCTCGGGCCACGCCCGCGCCCCCTTGCCGTTCGACACGGGCCGGGCATGGATCAAGACATGCGGGCGGCCGAGGTCGCAGCCCGCGGCACGCGCGCGGGCCTCGGCGACGTCGAGCGCCCCGTCCGCGAGCGTCTCGAAGAGCGCGCGCACGAGGTTCTCTGCGGTCAGCCGCTCGATGTGCTCGGCGTTGCGCAGGGCCAGCGCGACCTGGTTGGCGACCGCCTGGAGCAGCTCCACGAGCTCGGCGGGGAAGGCGCGGTCGCCTGAGCGGAGGGCCACGAGCGCGCCGAGCTCCTCGCGGTCGTCGCGCAGCGGGGCGCGTGCCTCGACCTGGGGCTCGCCGAGGTCGCCGGTGGGATCGGAGGCCACCGTCTCGAGCCGGCCGTCCTCGCCGTTGCGCAGGCGCAGCTGGCAGGCATCGCAGCCGAGCAGCCGCCGCACGCCGGCCGTGACCACCCGGTAGAGCTCCTCCCGGCCGCTCACCGCGACGATGCGCTGGCTGAGCTCCGCGAGGTTGGTGAGCGCGTCGATGCGCCTCCGCTGCTCCTCGTAGAGGCGGGCGTTCTCGATCGCGCCGGCCACCAGCGATGCGGTGTGCACGAGGAAGTTCAGGACGCCCTCGTCGAACTCCCGCGGCGCGACGGTGTGCAGGACGACGACGCCCAGGACCTCGCCCGAGCGGGCGGGGACCGGCACGGCCACCATCGACTGGAAGCGCTCCTCCTCGAGCTCGGGCACGTACCGCATGCGCGGGTCCGACAGCGCGTCCTCGCGGATGAAGGCGGGCTCGCCGGTGCGGGCGACCCAGCCCGTCAGCCCTTCGTCGAGCGCGAACTCGACCCGGCCGACGACGTGCGCGTAGACGCGCGAGGCGGCGCGCATGCGCAGGCGCTCCCCGTCGCGGATGTAGACGAAGCAGGCGTGGCACTCGGTCGCCTCGGTGACGAGCTCGACGATGCCGTCGAGCACGCGCGTGAGGTCGACCGACGAGCCGACCGCGCTGATGATCGCGTACAGCGTGTCGCTCTCGAGCCGGACCCGCTCGAGTTGCGCTGCGAGGTCGGCGCGGCCCTCCACGGCGCGATGCTACCTGCCGTGTATGTACGCGCGGTACATGACCCGGCGGGAAATGGTGGCCGCGAGCCACATTGCCCGGTGCGTAGGGCACTGGATAGAACTAGTCGACCCCTGGGGCTCGGGGACATGGGTGGCCGTCGAGAGGGGACCGGATGCTGTCGTTCATCTTCGCCCAGGTCGAATCGCTCGAAGATGCCGCCGGCGTTGAGGCTCTGACGCGCGACTCCGCCATCCTCGCGGAGCAGTTCTACTTCTTCACCGTCGTCCTGATGTGGCTGATCCACGCGGGCTTCATGTCCTATGAAGCCGGCATCGCCCGCCGCAAGAACGTGATGGCGACGGCGATGAAGAACATCCTCACGATCGCGGTCGTGACGCCGACCTTCTACTTCTTCGGCTGGTGGATCTACAACTGCAACCAGAAGGGCCCGCCGATCGGGCCCAACGACTCTGACTTCACCTCCGCCGCGTGTCAGGGCGGCATCCCGTGGAGCGACGCCTTCGGGCCGAACCTGACCAACAACATCAACCTGATCTTCTTCCTGGCGTTCCTCCTGTTCTCGTGGACGACCGCCTCGATCATGTCGGGCGCAATCATCGAGCGGGCGCGGATCTCGGCCTACCTCGTGCTCGCGGTCATCCTCGGCTCGGGCGTGTGGATCATCGACGCCGCGTGGGGCTGGAGTGCCGGCGGCTGGCTGACGATGCGTTACGGCTTCCACGACTCGATCGCCTCGGGCGTCGTGCATGGCGTCGCGGGCGCGTTCACGCTCGGGGTCCTCTTCAACCTCGGACCCCGGATCGGCAAGTTCACGCGTGACGGGTTGGCGCGGAAGTTCAGACCTCACAACCTGCACATCACCGCCCTCGGCCTGATGCTGATCTTCACCGGGTTCTACGCGTTCTACGCCGCGTGCCTGGTGATCGCGTCGACTTCGTTCCCGGGCTGGGCGAACATCTACCTGAGCCCGACCACCCTCGGCTCGATCACGATGGTGATCACGATGGGATTCGCCGGCGGCTTCACCGGCGGCTACTTCGCGAGCCGCGGCGATCCGTTCTGGACGATCTCCGGAGGGCTCGCCGGCGTGATCGGCGTGTCGGCGGGAGCGGACGTCTACGCCCCCACGCTCGCGTACCTGATCGCGATGCTGACCGCCGTCCTCGCCTTCTACGCCGGCCAGTTCATCGAGCTCCGGCAGCGAGTCGACGATGCCGTCGGCGCCGTCGCCGTGCACGGCGTCGCGGGGTTCCTCGGGATGTTCTGGGTCGGGGTCTTCGCTGCCGGATACCCGACTGGGATCAACAACGTCGACAGCTCGATCGGCGGTCAGTTGATGGGCATGGCGACGTTCCTGCCGCTGGGCTTCCTCTCGGGCTATCTCGCCTCCTGGGTGCTCAAGAAGCTGAACGTCCTGCGTGTGCCCGTGGAGGTCGAGCTCGAGGGCCTGGACCTGGCCGAGTACGAGACCGACGTCCACCCCGAGCACGCCTGGGCGCCCGAGATGATCGTAGAGCCCGACGGCACGCTCGTTCCCGCCGACAGGCTGCTGCTGCGGGAGCTGGCGGAGATGACCGGCGGCGACCGGAGGGCCGACTAGATGCTCAGCTTCCTGATCAGCGTGGCCATCATGTTCGCGGTAGTGGGCTCGCTCGTGACGTTCGCCAAGCGCGAGGAGCAACGGCGAGCCGCCGCGAGCGAGTTCGACGGAATCGAGGAGGTGCTCGGCAGTGCCCGCGATCATCGATAGCGCGCCCGACTGCATCCAGAACATCTCCGGCGCCAAGCCGGCGGACGACTCGGCCGACTTCATCATCCAGGCCGCCTACGAGAAGTGCGCCGGGTTCATGACATTCGGCCCCGGGACCACCTACGGCGAGGAGGGAGCCGGGGCCGCGGGCTCCTATATGGTCCTGACGTGGATCGGGATCCTCGTCATGGTGGCGGTCATCGTCGCCTGGGTCGTGTACGAGGATCGGCGGCTGTGGGGCCACGTAGCGCGGATTCGCGGCCGAGGAACCGGCGGTCCGGAAGCCGGGACGACCAGTCCCGCTGCCGGCGTGACGGACTAGCGAGAAGGGGAGACCACCATGGCTGACGAGCGCCGCAAGCAGATCGAGTTCCCACCACCGCAGACTCACAACCGGAACTTCGAGGTCGCGATGATCGCCCTGTCGATCATCTGTGTGATCGTCGTTCTGATCATCGTCCTCGGGACCGGTATTGGCAACGACTTCCGTCCGACCGTCTGACGCGAGCGCCGGGCGGCGACGCCCGGCGTGGCTCCGGCCCACGGTGCTGGTCGTGTGTCTCTTCGCGGTGACCCTGTTGGCCGCCAACAGCTGCCAGAAGCGCCAGATCCGCGTCACCAAGACGGCGGCGGTCGACACCGTCACGAAGGCGGTCGACTTCAAGGCCGAGCGCGCCCAGGTCAGGCTCGTGCGCCAGGGCCTGACCGCCCATCCCTACTGGGCGGTGTCGCTCTCGATCACCCACCCGAAGGGCGACGGGTTCCAGCGCATCGCCACCGCGCGCGTCGATGCGAACACGGGGAAGCTCGTCTCCCTCAACGACACGGCAAAGGAGCGGGCGCCATGAGTGCAGCGAACGCGGGTGAGCCGCTCACGGCTCCGCAGACGGCGGACGACGTCCGCAAGCTCGTCTCCGACCGGGAGGTCGAGTTCCTGTTCGCCCAGTTCGTCGACATGCACGGCAAGCCGAACGCGAAGCTCGTGCCGGCGCACCACCTCGACGACCTGCTCTCCGACGGCGCCGGGTTCGCGGGCTTCGCCGCCGGCGACATCGGCCAGGGCCCGCACGATCCCGACCTGATCGCGATCCCCGACGTGCGCAGCTTCACGCCGCTGCCGTGGCGGCCGGGCGTCGCGCGCCTCGCCTGCGACGTGACGGTCGAGGGCGAGGAGTGGAACTACTGCCCGCGCACGATCCTGCGCCACCAGCTCGAGCGCGCGAGCGCGCTCGGCTACGAGTTCAAGATCGGCGCCGAGCTCGAGTACTTCCTGGTCCGCAGGCGCGAGGACGGGACGATCGAGGTCGCCGACGCGCTCGACACGCTCGAGCAGCCCTGTTACGACATGCGCGCGCTGACGCGCAACCTCGACTTCGTCTCGCAGGTGTCGCGCAACGTCACCGCGCTGGGCTGGGACAACTACGCGACCGACCACGAGGACGCCAACGGGCAGTTCGAGCAGAACTTCGACTTCGACGACGCGCTGGTCACCTGCGACCGGGCGATCTTCTTCCGCTTCATGGTCGAGGCGATGGCGCAGGAGCGGGGGCTGATCGCGACGTTCATGCCCAAGCCGTTCCCGCACCTGACGGGCAACGGCTGTCACTTCCACATGAGCCTCTGGAAGGACGGCGAGAACGTCTTCGCGGCCGACCCGTCCGACGACCCGCGCGGCCTCGGGCTCTCCGAGACCGCCTACGGGTTCGTCGGCGGCCTGAAAGCCCATGCCCGGGCCTACATCGCCGTGACGGCGCCGACCGTCACGTCCTACAAGCGGCTGGTGGTCGGTGCTCCGACCAGCGGCGCGACGTGGGCCCCCGCCTACGTCAGCTACGGCTACAACAACCGCACGCAGATGCTGCGGATCCCCGGGCCGGGCCGCATCGAGGACAGGACCGTCGACGGCTCGTGCAACCCCTACCTGGCCGCCACCGTGGTGCTCGCGGCGGGCCTCGACGGCATCGAGCGCGGACTCGACCCGGGCGAGCCCAACTCGCTGAACCTGTACGAGACCGACGAGGCGCAGCGCGAGCGCCTCGGCATCGACGTGCTCCCGGCCAACCTGCTGGACGCGACGCGCGAGCTCGAGCGCGACGACGTGCTGCGCGCCGCGCTCGGCAAGACCCGCGACGGTGACTACCTCGACTACTTCGTGCGCTGCAAGCGGCGCGAGTGGCAGCAGGCCCACGAGCAGATCACCCAGTGGGAGCTCGACCGGTACCTGCAGCTCTACTGACGCCGGCGACGCGGCGAGGGCCGCTCCGGCGGCGCGTGATCGCGACCTCCGGCGAGGCACTCTGGCTGTGAGGAAGCCTGTGCTCAGCGTTCGACGTAAGCGGCGAGATTGTCCAGCGAGGACGACAATCCCGCCGCGTGATCTGCAGCGGTGATCCCGTCGGGCACATCCTCGGCCCTGATGTCGACGCGTGATCCGGCGTCGACGGCGGTGACCTCCCATGTCATGGTCATCGTGCCGTGAAACGCGGGGTCCTCGGACACGAACTCGATCTGCTGCACGACCCGCACACCCGGGACGATCTCGACGAACCGCGCGTCGACCACGTCGGAGTCGGCGGCGGACTTCCCGCGCGCGGCCGACGCGTCCGCGTAGGTCAGGACCAGTCGGTAGGACCCGCCGGGACGCGCATCGAAGTGCTCGAACCGGCCGGTCATCCCGTCGGGCGGTAGCCACACGGCGAGCGCGTCGGGGTCGGTCAGCGCGGCGTACACCCTGTCCGGCGGGGCGCTGATGACTCGGCCGGCGGTGTCAGTCCGACTCATCGCGAGTTGCGCGCCCGTAGCGCTCGTAGATCACGCGCGAGCCGAACGTCCTGGTCTCGACCAGGTCCAGCGCGATGTGGTCGGTGACGGGTGGCAGGACCGGCGTGCCGCCACCGACGACGACCGGATAGCGGAACAGGCGCAGCTCGTCGCACGAGGTTCACCATCGAGCTCGACATCGGGCGCTCCTTCGTTCCGGGGTCTGCTCTGCCACGAGCTCGTGACCCATCGCGAGACGAGAACTCATCGTCGTGGCGATCCAAGCGATCGTATCCCGACTTCTGGTGGCACCCGACGTGGTTTCCGATCACCTTCGCCGATACGCAGACGACTGCGTGTGACTGCTCGGTGCCCGACGGTGCACCGACGCCCATCCGAGTCGTCGAGGGATCTGACGAGGAGTTCTCCAAGGTGCGCGCCGCATCGTTCGCAGAGCTCGTGACCGCATGGATCAAGGCCCTCACGTGGGTCAGGCGTCGACGGCCGGGAGCTCGAGCGCGAAGGTTCTGGCGCGGAGTCTGTGGCCGGCGTCGGCGAGACGGCTCTGAAGGACGAGCAGGTGGTCGAGCACCAGGGGGGTCCGTGGCCCCCACAGGCCGAGGTGCTCGTCGTCGTGGTGTTCGGTCGTGGAGGTCGGCGGGCGGTGGCGCGCGAGCCACAGGTGGGTCGCGGTCGTCTCGATCCCGGGGTGCCCGCTATAGGCGGAGTGCAGCGACACCGCGACGTCGGGGCGAGGGATCGTCGTCTGGACGACCACGATGGCGGCTCCGACCGAGGTGTAGCGGGTGTCCGAGCCGACGGGGTCGCCGTCGAGGGTGAGCGCGATCGTCAGGCCGACGCGGTGCGCCATGACCGGCCACGCTCAGCGGCCGGCGCCGACACCGCAAGCCTGGGCCGGGCATCGTGCGCCGCGGCACCCCGGCGGTCAATCGGCGCGCGCGTTTGACATCCGGCTTCGCGGGGATACTGTAAGCGCTTACATGCCCCCGCAACGGGACCCTCGCCCGAACATCTACGCCGTCGCAGCCCATGCAAACGTGTCGATCGCCACCGTCTCGCGCGTCCAGCGCGGGACGGCGGTGGTGGCCCCCGAGACCCGCGACCGCGTGCTCCGGGCGATCGAGGAGCTCGGCTACCGCCCGAGCGGCGCCGGCCGGGCGCTCGCCGAGCGGCGCAGCGACGCGATCGGGATCGTCTTCCCGGACCTCTCGGGCCCCTACTACTCCGAGGTGATCGGCGGCTGCGAGGAGCGGGTCGTCGCCGCGGGCCTGAGCCTGCTGATCCTCGGGACCCACGGGCGCGAGCGCGCCGCCGAGCTCGTCTTCGACCTCGCCGGTCAGGTCGACGGCCTGATGGTGATGGGCCGGACCGTGCCCGACGAGGTCGTGCGCACGCTCGACGGATACGGCGTCCCGATCGTCCTGCTGGCGCGCGCCGGGTCGGGCGAGATCCCGGCGGTGCGGGCCGAGAACCTCGCCCAGGCCGAGGCGATGACCGCCCACCTGCTCGGCCATGGGCACGAGGCGATCGCGTTCCTCGGTGACCCCGCCTCCTCCCCCGACGCCGCCGAGCGCCGGCAGGGCTACCTGAACGCACACGATGCCGCCGGCCGCCCGGCGCCGGCCGAGCCGGTCGCGGTGCTCTTCGACGAGGACCATGGCCACGAGGCTGCGCTGCGACTGCTCGACACGCCCGCGCGCCCGACCGCGCTGATGTGCGCCAGCGACGAGATCGCACTCGGCGCCCTCGCCGCCGCCCACGAGCTGGGCCTGCGGGTCCCCGGCGACGTCGCCGTGACGGGCTGGGACGACATCCAGGTCGCCCGCTACATCACGCCGGCGCTCACGACCGTGCGCCAGCCGATGCGCCGGCTCGGCGCCTGCGCGGTCGAACTGCTCTTGCAGCGCATTCAAACCGGCGTCACGCCGCCCGGCGAGGTCCTTCCGACCGAGCTGGTCGTGCGGGCGAGCTGCGGCTGCGCGACCACCGACGCATCAACCAACACGGGAGGTGGTGTTCGATGAACACCAAGAACACCAGGAACGGCACGATGAGGACGGCCCTGCTGACGCTGTGCCTCGCCCTCGCCCTCGGAGCCTGCGGCGGCGACGAGGAGAAGGCGGCGGTGCCCAGCGGGAAGGTGACGGGGAACCTGACGGTCTGGGCGTCGGGCGTGGAAGGGGAGAAGCTCGGCGAGCTCGCCAAGCAGTTCGAGAGCGAGAACCCGGGCCTGAAGGTCAAGGTCACGCCGATCGCCCAGGACGCGGCGCACGACAAGTACCTCACGTCGATCGCCGGCGCCCAGACACCCGACGTCGGGCACATCGGCACCACCTGGAACGCCGAGTTCGCGAAGGCGGGCGCGCTGGAGGAGGTCCCCTCCTCGATCGACGGCGGCAAGTTCTTCCCGTCGGCCCAGTCGACCACGGAGATCGACGGCGAGCGGCTCGGCGTGCCGTGGTACGTCGAGACGCGCGTCCTGTACTACCGCACCGACCTGGCCGAGAAGGCCGGCATCACCGAGGCGCCGAAGGACTGGGACGAGCTCAAGGCGATGGCCAAGGCGCTCAAGGAGAAGAGCGGCGCGAAGTACGGGATCGGCCTGTCGACCAACAACTGGCAGGAGTGGCTGCCGTTCGTCTGGCAGGAGGGCGGCGAGGTCTACAAGGACGACAAGTTCACGTTCAACTCGCCCGAGGCCACCGAGGCCACCGCGTTCTACAAGTCGTTCTTCGACGAGGGCCTGGCGCCCACCACCACGCCGGCCGGCTTCGACATCACGCCCGCCTTCGTGCGCGGCACGCACCCGATGTTCTTCAGCGGCCCGTGGCACCTCGGCCTGATCAAGGAGGCCGGCGGCAAGGACATCGAGGGCAAGTGGGCCGTCGCCAAGATGCCGGTCAAGGACTCGGGCACCTCGTTCGTCGGCGGCGGCAACATGGTCGTCTTCAAGCAGTCCAAGAACAAGGCGGCCGCGTGGAAGTTCGTGGACTGGCTCTCCGAGCCCGCGCAGCAGGCGAAGTTCTACGAGGCGGCGGCGGCGCTGCCGGCCGTCCAGGCCGCGTGGGATGAGCCCGCGCTCGAGGAGGACGAGAACGTCGCGCTGTTCGGCGAGCAGCTCGAGGACTCCAAGGCTCCGCCCGCGATCCCGCGCTGGGACGAGGTCGGCGAGACGCTCAACACCGAGCTCGAGAAGGCGTTCTCGGGCGACACCCCGCCGGCGGAGTCCACGAAGGCCATCCAGCAGAAGGCCGAGTCGATCGGGACCTCCTGACCGTGGGAGCCGTGAAAGCAGCCCCCGACCGGGGCCGGGCGCCGCGCGCCCGGTCCCGGCTGCGAGGCCACTTCATCGGATGGGGCTTCAGCTCGCCCTTCGTCGCGCTGTTCGCCGTGTTCATGGCCATCCCGATCGTCGCATCGTTCGTCATCAGCTTCACCTCCTTCAACATCGGCAACATCCAGAGCTGGACGTCCGCCGAGTTCGTCGGGTTCGAGAACTACACGAAGGCGTTCGGTGACGAGCGCTTCCTGAAGTCGCTGCGCAACACCGCCTACTTCGTCGTCGTCGGCGTGCCCGGGACGATCGTCTGCGCGCTCGCCGTGGCCGTCGCGCTCAACCGCGTCGTCGGGCGGATGAAGACGGTGTTCCGCGTCGGCTACTACCTGCCGGTGGTGACGAGCATCGTCGCCATCGCCGTGATCTGGCGCTACCTGCTGGCCCCGGACGTCGGGCTGGTCAACAGCGTTCTGGGGCAGGTCGGCATCGAGGGGCCCAACTGGCTCGGCGACACCAAGACGGCGATGCCGTCGGTCATCGCGCTCGGGATCTGGCGCAACGTCGGGTTCTCGATGGTCATCTTCCTCGCCGCCCTGCAGACCGTCGACCCGGCGCTGTATGACGCCGCCAAGGTCGACGGCGCCAAGGGCTGGTCGCTGTTCCGCTACATCACGCTGCCGCTGCTGCGGCCCGCGACGCTGTTCGTCGCCGTCATCACCTCGATCGGCTACCTGCAGGTCTTCGAGGAGCCGTTCGTGATGACCAACGGCGGGCCGGTGGACTCGACCCTGACCACGTCGATGCTCATCTACGAGCAGGGCTTCCGCTTCTTCAACCTCGGTTACGCGAGCGCGATCGCCTACGTGCTGTTCGTGATCATCGCCGTGCTCGCGGTGCTGCAGTTCCGCTTCCTGAGGCCGCAGACGTGAGCACGATAAGCCGCGCCGCCCGGGTGACGACACGCGACACGCCGGTGGGCACCGCCGTCGGCGAGCGTCGCCCGTGGGGCCTCTACGTCGGGCTCTCGCTCGGCCTCCTGGTCATGATCGGGCCGTTCCTGTGGATGCTCCTCGGGTCGCTCAAGACCCAGCGCGAGCTGCTGGCCTCCCCGCCGACCCTGCTGCCTGAGGCACCGACCCTCGACAACTTCAGCCGCATGTTCGAGCGGCTGGACTTCGCGCAGTTCTTCTTCAACTCGGCGTTCGTCGCCGTGGTCGTGACGCTCGCCAACCTGCTGTTCTGCTCGATGGCCGGCTACGCGCTGGCCAAGCTGGACTTCGCCGGCAAGCGCGGTGTCCTCGGCCTGGTCGTGGCGACGCTGATGGTGCCGGGCAGCGTGACGCTCGTCCCGCTGTTCGTGCTGATGAGCAAGCTCGGCCTCATCAACTCCTATGCGGCGGTGATCCTGCCGTTCGCAGCCGGAGCGTTCGGCGTCTTCCTGATGCGCCAGTTCATCATGGGGCTTCCCGACGAGCTGCTCGACGCCGCGCGCATCGACGGCGCGTCGGAGTGGCGGATCTTCCGCAGCATCGTCATCCCGCTGGTCAAGCCGGCGCTCGCGGCGCTGGGGATCATCCAGTTCCTGGCCAGCTGGAACAACTTCCTGTGGCCGCTCGTCGCGTTGACGGACGAGAGCAAGTACACGCTGCCGGTTGCGCTGGCGACCGTCGCGATCGGCCAGAACAAGTCCGACTACGGCCTGCTGATGGCGGGCTCCGTCGCGCTCGTCTTCCCGGTGATCGCCGTGTTCGTCGTGCTGCAGCGCCAGTTCACCCAGAGCATCGCTATGACCGGCCTCAAGGGCTGAGATCGAAAGGGGTTCGCACCCATGCATCGCCACCTCCTCCCAGTGCTGGTCATCGCGCTCGGTCTCGCGTTCGCCGCGCCCGCGGCGGGCGACGGCGCCACCGAACGGACCCTGCGCGGCTACGCGGCCGACACCTGGCGCTCGTTCGAGGCCATGACCGATGAAGGGACCGGCCTGCCCGCCGACAACGTCTCCGCTGCGGGCGCCCGCAGCGAGTACACGTCGCCGACCAACATCGGCGCGTACCTGTGGAGCACGATCGGCGCGCGCGACACCGGGATCATCGGGCGGCATGAGGCACACCGGCGGCTGGCCCGGACGCTGGCGACGCTCGGCCGCATGGAGCGCCACGCCGCCAGCGGGCAGTACTTCAACTGGTACTCGCCGAAGACGGGCGCCAAGCTCACGGTCTGGCCGGTCGACGGCTCCCGCGTGTACCCGTTCCTGTCCTCGGTCGACAACGGCTGGCTCTCGGCCGCGTTGATGATGGTCGAGCGCGCCGAGCCCTCGCTCGCCGCCGACGCGCGCAGGCTCTACGACCCGATGGACTTCGGCTTCTACTACGACCCGGCGGTGGGCCAGCTGCGGGGCGGGGCGTGGGACGACGACCCGGCGCCGCAGTGCAGCGTGCCCAAGGACGGCGACTTCTTCACCTGCCACCACTACGGCTCGCTCAACACCGAGCCGCGCATCGCGTCCTACATCGGCATCGCGCGCGGGCAGGTGCCCAAGGAGCACTACTTCAAGCTCTTCCGCACATTCCCGAGCACGTGCGACTGGAGCTGGCAGGAGCAGCGGCCGGCCGGCGTCACCCGCACCTATGAGGGCGTCGCGGTCTACGAGGGGCACTACAGCTACCGCGGCAAGAACATCGTCCCCAGCTGGGGCGGCAGCATGTTCGAGGCGCTGATGGTGCCGCTGCTGGTCCCCGAGGAGCAGTGGGGACCGCGCTCGTGGGGCGTCAACCACCCGCTCTACGTCCAGGCGCAGATCGAGCACGGCACGAAGGAGGCCGGCTACGGCTTCTGGGGCTTCTCGCCGTCGAACAAGCCAGAGGGCGGCTACAGCGAGTACGGCGTCGACGCCATCGGGCTCAACCCCGACGGCTACGCGTCCAACAACGACAGGACGCTCGTCGACCGCGGCTTCGGCGACTGCCGCCCGGGAAAGCCCGATCCGCCGCGCAGCGCCTACACCAACGGCGTCGTCACCCCGCACGCGTCGTTCCTCGCCCTCGACTACGACCGCGAGGCCGCGCTCTCCAACCTCGCCGGCCTGCGCAGGCGCTTCGGCGTGTACGGCAAGGGCGGCTTCTACGACGCGGTCAACGTGCAGACCGGCAAGGTGTCGCGCTACCACCTCTCGCTCGACCAGGGCATGATCATGGCCGCGCTCGTCAACGAGCTGACGAACGACCGGCTGCAGCGCTACTTCTCCGCCGGCGCGGTCGAGGCGGAGGTCCGCCCGCTGCTCGCCCAGGAGGAGTTCACCGCGGGCAGGGGCCGATGACCGGCGCCCGCGAGGACTGGGATTCCCGCATCGGCCGGCGTCGCGGCGCCACCACGCTCAGCGGTCCCGAGTTGGCGGCGCCCGCCGGGCTGCGGGCGGACTCCGGCGCCGGGCAGGTGACCCTGAGGTGGGAGCCCGTCGAAGGGGCGGCGGGCTACGGGATCTACCGGGCACCGTCGGCCGAGGGTCCGTGGACGCTCGTCGACCACGGGTCCGGCGACGTGCTGCACCACCCCGGCCCGGCCTACGCCGACACGACCGGGGCGCGCGGGGAGCCGTGCTTCTACGCGGTCGCGGCGATCGCGGGCATCGAGGCGGCGCCCGGCGCCATGTCCGAGCCCGTCCCGGCGCGGCCCGGGACCGATCCCGCTCCGCCGCTCGAGCTGACGGTACGGGCCGGCGAGCCCGCCCGCCCGCTGCGGCCGGCGTGGCACATGATCGGCTCCGAGCGGCTGTCGCAGCTGGCCGAGCGAGGCGCGGGCCCCGGTGGCAGCGACATCGCGGCGGAGTTCGACGCGGCGCTCGTGATCGCGCGCGACGAGCTCGGCGCCGACCGCGTCCGCGCCCACGCGATCCTGCACGACGACCTCGGCGTCTACCGCGAGCACGAAGGCCAGGCGGTGTACGACTTCAGCGCGGTCGACCGCGTGTACGACCGGGTCCTGGAGATCGGGCTGCGGCCGATCGTCGAGCTGTCGTTCATGCCGCGCGACCTCGCGTCGGACCCGGAGGCGACCGTGTTCGAATACAGCGCGATCATCTCCCCGCCGCGCGACTGGGAACGCTGGGGCGAGCTGATCGGCCGCCTCACCGCCCACCTCGTCGAGCGCTACGGCATCGACGAGGTCCGCACCTGGGGCTTCGAGGTCTGGAACGAGGCCAACCTCGAGGTGTTCTGGACCGGGACCGAGGCGGACTACCTGCGCCTCTATGACGTTGCCGTCGCCGCCGTCAAGCAGGTCGACTCCGAACTGCCCGTCGGAGGGCCGAGCACCGCGGCCGCGGGCTGGATCACCTCGTTCCTCGACCACGTCGGCGAGACCGGCGCGCCGCTGGACTTCCTCACCACGCACACCTACGGCAACCTGCCGCTCGACGTGGGCGAGGCGCTGCGCGTCCGCGGGCTCGCGGGGGTCGAGGTGTGGTGGACGGAGTGGGGCGTCACCCCGACGCACTTCAACCCGATCAACGACTCCGTGTTCAGCGCCGTGTTCCTGCTGCACGGCATGCGCAGCGTGCAGGAGCGGGCCGACGCCCTCGCCTACTGGGTCGTCTCCGATCACTTCGAGGAGCTCGGCCGTGCGCCGCGCCTGCTGCACGGCGGGTTCGGGCTGCTGACCGTCGGCAACCTGCGCAAGCCGCGCTTCTGGGCGCTCGCGCTCGCCGAGCAGCTCGGTCCCGACCTCGTGGCGCACGAGCTGCGCGGCGACGGCGCGGGCTCGCTCGTCGACGCCTGGGCCGCCCGCGGCTCGGACGGCCGCCTCGACGTGCTGCTCTGGAACGGGACGCTCGACCAGTCCAAGGCGGCGGGCGACCCGCTGCTCGACCGGACGGTCGGCCTCGGGCTGGAGGGCCTCGCGCCGGGCCGCTACCAGGCCACGCTGGCCCGAGTCGACGAGACGCACTCGAACGTCGCGTCGCGCCGGCCGGGGGATGCCGACTGGCCGGACGGCGGGGAGTGGGAACGGCTGCATGCCGGCGACCGCCTCGACGAGGAGGCGCTGGGGGAGATCGACGCCGCGGACGGGACCACGCAGCTGTCCGTCGAGCTTCCGATGCCGGGCATCGCGCGCCTGCGCCTGCGGCCGGTCGCATGAGAACAGCGACGTCCGCATTCGGAGTAGGGTCGAACGACGCACCTGGCCCGCGAGTCGGTGTCGTACCTCTGTGGCGATATCCCACCGGCCGGTGGCTTCGTCCTACCCGGTCGGCGTTCGGGGCGTTCTCGCCTTCGCGTCAGGGAGGCCTGCACACTTGCCGCTACTGCTCGTAGGATCCGAATCAGGGCGCGTTCGCGATGCCCAGGAGTTCTATGACCGCTGGGAGCAGGCGATCAACGCTCGCGCGTTCGCTCCGCTCAAGGAGATCGCCCACCCCGACGTCGAGCTGCACCCCCTGGCGACGGTCCGGACCGAGTCGTACCGCGGCCGCGACGGGATGCGGGAGTGGTTGCACGACACCCGCCGCTGCAAGAGCGTGAGGCTCAGCGGGACGGTCGTCGAGGCGTCCGAGGACCGGATGCTCGTCACGGGCACGCTGTCGCTGTCGACGATCCGCGGCCCGTTGCCGGACCGCGACGTCTGCTGGGTGCTGCTGCTCCGCGACGGGCGCGTCCTCTCGGACTCGGCGTTCCCCACCATGGACGAGGCCCGGAGTGCGTACGAGCGGGGTTACTGAAAACCAAGCGTCTGCAGGGCTTTCCAGAGTGGGCGATACTGGGCTCGAACTCCAGCCGGCCGATGCGCTGGGGTCTTATCCCGCATGGCGGCTGACGTTCGCTGCTCTCAGATCACGCAAGCTTTGCTCAGATCGCTACCCCGATCGCTACCACGGGGAGAACCACAGCCGCGATCACCGCAAATACATGCGCCTGGCGTTGCTAACGCACCACGCGCTGTAGGCGGGTTCGTACGGCGCTTCGGCCCCCCAGTGGCCGCACCGGCCGAAAAGCGATCCTGTGCGGCGACTTTCCATTTGCCGATTCGCGCATTTTGCGGAACGCCATTTCCCGCAAGTAGCGGGAACGACCCCGATTCCCGCCTCGGGACGTGTATGACTGATGTGCATGGCAAGCAAGGGGCCGCCTCGCAGAGCACTTTCTCCGGTGTAGCGAGGCGGCCCCCGCTCTTGCGCCAGCCTAGCGGCGGACGCCAATCGGCGAAAGATTCCGATCGCTGGCGTCAAGCCCGTCGAGCAACGCAGCCTGACTACCCGTTGCAATCGCCGATGCTCGACTGGTTGCCGGAGCGATCCACGCCGTAGACCTCCATCGACTCGACGCCGTCGATGTCTCCTAGCCCCGGGCCAACCGCCCCGCAGATCGCAGTCACCGGGCCTTCGGCGTCGCTGTCATCGCCGATCTCGGTGACGATCTCAACGTGGCCGGCGTCGGCACGCACCGTTCGGATGAGCCGGTACCAACTCGGCGCGCCGGGTGTGAAGTTCTCTCGGAGGCCCTGCCTCACGCGGCGGGCAAGACCAACGTCGGCGTCGCTCCGCGGCGAGGCGGTCTTGTCGTTGCGGTCAGGGGCAGCCGCTTCCGGGGTCGTCGGAGCCGCCGTTGCAGCGGCACTAGGAGAGGCGGTTGCGGTTGCGTTCGGAGTCGGCTCGTCGTTGACGCCCACCGGTGCGTTGGGGTCCTGCCCGAAGAGCAGTCCGAGGACGATCGAAAGCAGGACGAAGCCGCCCACCAATGCGCCGATCCACTTGACGATCTTCATTCGGACGACCGGCGCTCGTGCTCTTCGCAGCTCATCCTCGCCCTACCGTTGTGCTGTCTGAGGGATGGATACCCCGGCGACTATTGTCCCGCTCTAGCGGCTACGCGCCAGGCTTTGCCCCATTCCGTATTGCCCCCATTCTGTACCGCCATGGCCCAAACTTGAGCCATGGCCACCGACACCCCCTCTGCACCGCCCGTCGGCGCGGGCCGCAGTGACCACCACGGCGTTCGCGTCGTCACCCGCCTTCCAGCTCCGCTGGCGGAGGAACTGCGCGCTGCCGCCGCCCGCGACGACCGCAGCATCGCCAGCGCTCTGAGGCTCGCCGTCGTGGGTTTCGTCGAGCGTGAGCGAGAGGGCATGACACGGTGACTCGCCTTCCTGTCGCTCCACGTCCTGGCAAAGAGATGCCCCCGGCTTGCCGGCCGAGGGCATCGTTGACGGCCGAGGTCAGCGGCCATGTCATCGAAGACTAGCCAGCATTTCAGGCCCTGCGCCGCTTGTGGGCGCGACCGCCGCGCCGCAGTGCGCGAGCCTCTCTGCCCGGCGTGCCTGCTGCAGGCGTGCGCGACGCCGGCGGCGCAAGGCGGGCGCGCGATGAGCCGCGCCATGATGGCCCGCGCACGGGCCAACGCTGAAGGCGCGCGGGCGCGCGCCGATCGTCTCTCGGTCGATCCGTCCGTCCCAGACGACGGACTCAGGCGCGAGCTGGACGCGGAGGAGGCGGCGTACTGCGAGTACGAGCGGGCACTCTGCGTCGAGGCGTTTCTCGACAGGGCGCGTGCCGCCCGTGGCCCCTACTACCGGATGCGCTATGAGCGCGCTCTCGTCGCCGCCGAGCTCGAGCGGCGAGAGGCCGGCCCGAAGCGGTGCCTGGATCGCGTTCGCGCCGACGCCGAACGCGGCGACCTGCCCGCGAGCCTGCGCCGCGCGATGGGGTCGATCGTCAGCGCGCGAGAGGCGGACCTCCGGCGCCGGCGCCCGGCACGCATCGCGCAGGCCCGCAGCACCGTCCGCCGCCGCCTCGCCGAGCACGGGCCGGCGGCCCCGACGATGCTCCTCTCATGCGCTCCGCGGGCGCGGAGCCGCTCGCCGCGCCGACCGAGGACCGCTCGTCGCAGCTCGTCGCGCAGCGGCGACAGCGGCGCCGGCGGCGACCCTGAACCACCGCCGCGCCGCGCCGCCTGCCGCTTCCGCCGGGGGGCCGAACGATGACCGGGGCGCGTGCTGGGCGCGACCTCGCCCGAGAGCTCCGGATGCTGACCGAAGCGGGCGGTTGGGAGTACGCCGCGGCCGTTGCCGCGCGGCTCGACGCGGGCGCTGAGGACTACGGCGAATCGTTCGCCTGGTGCGCTCGCTCGCGCCTTTGGAGCCGGCTTGCCCAGGAGTCAGTCGACGTCGGCGCGTACAGCGCCCTGACGCTGCGCCGCCTCGAGCTCGACGGCACCGCGCCGCGGCAACTCGAGCGCCTGCGCGCCCTGCTGCTGTCGATCGCGCGACACGGAGCGGAAGCGGAAGCGCTCATCTCCGAGGCGCGGCGGCTCGCCGAAGGAACAGCCGAGGTGGAGCGGTGACGTCATCCAGCGCCCCGCCGCCGGCCGATCGGCTCGTGATCCGCGCCTCCGAGGTGACGTCGCGGTCAATCCGGTGGGCATGGTCGGGGCGGCTCGCGCGGGGCTATCTGGCCGTCTGGACGGGCGTCGAAGGGTTGGGCAAGTCGGTGTTCGCCGCGTGGGTCATCGCCAGGTTGACGCGGGGCGAGCTCGAGGGCCAATGGCGGGGCGCGCCGATCACGTGCCTAGTCGTCGCCGGTGAGGACGGGATCGCCGACACCTGGCGCCCGCGCCTCGAGCTCGCCGGCGCGGATCTCGATCGCGTCGGCTTCCTGAACCTCGATGAGCTGGGTCCGGACTGGAACCTGCGCGACGGGATCGAGCAACTTCGCGCCGCCGTGCGCGAGGTGGACGCCCAACTCATCTACATCGACGCCGCGCTCGACCACATGCCGAACCCGAAGGCGGGCGAGGGCGTCAACAGCGCGACGTTCGTACGCGCCGCGCTCGGCCCCCTGAAGCGCCTGGCCCGGGACCACGACATACCGGTGCTGTTCAGCATGCACCCGCCGAAAGGCAAGAGCGCGGACTACCGCGACCTCGTGCAGGCGTCGCAGGCGTTCTCGGCGATCCCCCGAATCGGCCTGCTCTTCGCCTACCACCCGGACGATCCCGAAGACGCCGAGGACCGCCGCCGGGTGCTGCTGCGCGGCAAGGGAAACCTGGGCGACGCCGAGAACCGCGACGCCGCGCCGGCGCCCGGCCGGCTATGCGCGATCTGCGGCGCTTCGCTCGACGGCCGCCGCGCCCACGCCCGCTACTGCTCGGGCGCCTGCCGCGCGGAGGCGAGCCGCCTGCGGCGCATCGTCGCCGGCCAGGAGCCGGACGGATTCCGCACCCTGGCCGACCGACTCCGCCGGCAAAGAAACCGCACAGAACCCGGCGCGGGCGCACAGAATGGGTGCCCAACCTAAGTGGGGCCGCGTCGCGCCAACGACCGGCCCCGTGACCCACGGAGGAGATATCTCCATGAGTACCGAGAAGGCTACGCCGCGCACGCCGCGGCGGTCCTACGGCACCGGCTCGCTGTACGTGCGGACCGATAGCGCCGGCCGCGATACGTGGTACGGGCACTGGCGTAGCAACGGCCGCCAGGTCAAGCGACGCATCGGCTCCAAGCGGTGCGACGGCGCCCGCGACGGCCTGACCCGTCGGCAGGCCGAGGCCGAACTGCGTCGCCTGATGGGCGAGGCGCCCGCGGCCCGCCCGACGTCCGAGCGGATGACGTTGAGCGAGGTGTCTGGGCAATACCTGCGCCATCTCGAGGCCCGTGGGCGCAAGCGGTCGACGCTCGTGGCCGCCGAGAGCTGCCTGCGCGTATGGCTGCTCCCGGCGCTTGGGGATCGCACGCTCGACTCGATCCGCGGCGAGGACGTGGACGACCTCATGCGGCGCATGGAGGCCGGGGATCGCCCGGGCCACCCGCTATCCAAGCCGTGCGGGCCGAAGACGATCCGCAACTACGTCGGCACGCTCTCGGCGATCTACCACTACGCCATGCACTCCCGCCGCCGCTGGGCGACCGTCAACCCGGTTGCGGACGTTGACCTGCCCGAGCTCGAGGGTGACGAGGACATACGGTTCCTCGATCCGGTCGAGGTGCAGGCGCTCGCCGATGCCGCCGTCGATGGGCCATACGCGGCGATCGACCGCGCCTTCTACCTCACCGCGGCGATGACGGGGCTGCGGCACGGCGAGTTGATCGCGCTGCGCTGGCGCGACGTCGACTGGGCGGCGATGCGCGTGCGCGTACGCCAGAACTACGTGCTCGGCGAGTTCGGCACGCCGAAGAGCCGGCGTTCGACGCGCAGCGTGCCGATGGCCGCGGAGGTGGGCGGGGAGTTGGAGCGTCTGTTCCAGCGGTCGCGCTGGCAGGGCGACGATGACCTCGTGTTCGCCGACCCGCACGCTGGCGGGCCGCTGAGCAAGGCGGCGAACAACCGCCGCTTCCACCGCGCGCTCAACACGGCGCGGCTCGACTCGACGCACCGCATCCACAACCTGCGGCATACGTTCGGGACGCGGATGGCAGCGGTCGGGACGCCGATGCGGATGCTGCAGGAATGGATGGGGCACCGCGATATCGCGACGACCCAGCGGTACGCCGACTATGCGCCGAGCACGCGCGAGGCCGAGCTCGTCGCCACCGCCTTCGCGAGCGTGTCGCAGGCCGACCTGGGCGCGCCATCACGGTAGGGGGCCGACGTGCCGCTAGTCCGCGAAGTTCGCCCGTTTCGCGCAGCGCTTGACACTTCGGGTCCGTACACAGGATCTCCTAGCGCGAAGGCCGCGGAACGAGCCCCAAATCTCCCTCTCGTCCGCCTCAACGTGCATGACACCCGCCCATAGGAAACGCGAATCGAGCCAGGTCACGTCGCAGTCGACCAGCCTTGAGGTGACTGCGATGCAGTCGCGAGTCAGTCTCCGAGGCACCCGGCGGGTGTTGTCCACGATCGACCTGCGGACATGTGCCTTTGCCTCTCTCACCGAAAGGGCAGGAGGCGGGGTGGGCGCGCCAGCCGGGATGATGAAGCTGTAGACAGGTGTCTGCGGGCTGCCGTAGCTCGCCTGCCAGTAGTACGTGCCGGCCGGAAGACGTTCGCCCCGCCAACGAACGTTCCCTGAATAGGACGTGGGGGTAGCGTCGCTCCGAGCGAGCGAGCCACTTCCGACCAAGAAGTCGTCGGCAAGGGTTCCGTCTTGTCCCGGCACGTTGCGCGAGGACACTTCGACGATCAAGGCGCCCGAATTCGGCGTCTCGCGGAACGTCACGTTGAACATCTGCGGACCGGCGCCAAACTCTGCTGCCACGGTGGCGCCGTTCGCTGGCGCGGTTGAAACGACCTCTGCCGCTGCGGCCGGCGTTGCGGCGATGCACGCGAGGGCGATCGAGATCAATACCGCCTCGCCGGCGTTCCGACACCTCGCCCGCATTCAAGCCCCCCGTTCTTGCCATTCGATGCGCCGGGTCCGGCGCAACTGTGAACACAACGGGTGGGGACCGCGCCGCCTGCCACACCATCGGCTCCCTTGCTACCGCATCGCTACCTAGAGCCGCCTCCCAAACGACGAAAGCCCCGCAAACGCGGGGCTTTCGAGAGGTGGGCGATACTGGGCTCGAACCAGTGACCTCCTGCTTGTCGAGCAGGCGCTCTCCCAGCTGAGCTAATCGCCCTGGGAGGCGGCATTGTAGCGGTGCGGCGGGCCCGATGTGGTCCCGATGCCGCTCTGGGCGGTGGAATTCCGCTGTGCGTCACTGTGCGTCAATGGGCGCTTCCCGCTCTCCCGGGAGTGCCCCGAAACGCTCATCGCGTTCCGAAAGTGCTTGACCTCTGCCTGACCTCAAGCGGTGGTCGAGGGTTGGAGCGCAGCCAGGCGCGGCGGAGCGTCCGTCATCAGGACATGAGATCAGCAGCAGAGGTCGGCCTCCAGTCCCTTCATCTCGCTGTCCGCCGGCATCTCAAGCCGATGTTCGGCGGCAGAGCGATCCGCAGCATCTCCCCCAACGACCTCGTCGCCTGGCATGGCGCGCAGCGGCGCGCCGGCGCCGCCACCTGGTCGATCAAGGCGCGCTGGTCGCGCTGCGCTCCGTCCTCGCGCACGCCGCCCGGCACGGCTGGCTCGACGCGAACCCGGCGGACGCGCTGACCTCGCGCGAACGACCCAAGTCGGGGACGTCGAGCAAGCGCTTCCTGACCGAGGTGGAGATGACCTGCCTGATCGACGCGGCGGCCGGCCGCTACCGCCTCCTGGTAGCCGTCTGGCTGTTCGGCGGCCTGCGGATCTCGGAGGCCCTCGGGTTGGTCTGGGACGACGTCGACCTCGCCACCGGGCACCTCCGCGTCCGCCACCAGCTCGACCGCAAGGGCCGGCGCGTGAAACTCAAGACGAGCGCCGGCCGCCGCGACGTCGTGCTCATGGACGCGCTCGCGTCCATCCTGCGGCGCCATCGCCTGGCGAGCCGTCACCACGAGTCGAGCGTGATGCGGAGGATCACGATGGTGATCGCGAGGCCGATGAGCGGGTCGGCGATCCCGAGACCGAGCGCGACGACGGCGGCAGAGGCGATGACAGCGAGTGAGACGTAGGCGTCCGCGCGGGCGTGGGCGCCGTCGGCGATCAAGGCGGGGCTTTCGAGCCGTTGCCCGGCGCGGGTGCGGATCTTGGCGGCGATCCAGTTGCCGATGAAACCGAGCGCGCCTGCGGCGGCCAGAGCGCCGAGCGCCTGTGGGTCGCGTGGGTCGACGAGACGGATGACCACCTCGTAGCCGGCGACGCAGGCCGACACGAAGATCGCCAGGACGACGAACAGCCCGGCGCGGCGCTCGGCGGTCGCGGAGCGAAGCGCGAACGCGATCCCCAGCGGTGATGCTCACCGTCGCCGGACTTTGGTCGCTGTCGGCGGGCATGGCAACGGTCTAACCGCGTCGCCAGTGCGGGTTCAGCTCTCCCCGGGCGGGCCGCCCAGAAACGCGACGGAGATGAGCAAGTACGCGGCGACGGCGACGACGAGCAGCGCGAAGCCGCGGCCGAGCTGCCGCTGAGGGATGCGGCTGGCGAGAGCCGCGCCGGCGAGTGCGCCGGCGACGCATGCGGCCGTCATGGTCGCGGTCACGCCTGCGTCGAGCGAGCGCCCAGCCGCCAGGTGCGCGGTCAGTCCGAGGAGCGAGGTGGCGGTGATGATGACCAGCGACGTGCCGACGGCGGTCCGCATGGTGAAGGCGAGGGCGATGGCGAGCGTGGGGACGATGAGGAAGCCGCCACCGACGCCGAAGAAGCCGGTGATGAGCCCGACGGCCGCGCCAGCGAGGAGGTCGCGCGGGAGTCTCAGCGGTGGGCAGGCCCCGCCGTCCTCCCAGCTGCCGTCGGATTCGGACGCGGGGTCGTTGGCCTTGCGCCAGGTGGCGTGCGCGGCGGCGAGCATCACCAGTGCGAAGCCGGCCAGCAGCAGCTCGCCGCCAACAGCCTCGGCCGCGAGCGTGCCGAGGGCGATGCCGGGCAGCGCGGCGGCGGTGAACGAGGCGGCGTGGCGCCAGCAGACGCGCCCGGCGCGCGCGTGGCTGAGCCCGCCGGCGACCGCCCCGGCGGCGACGACCACCAGCGATGCGGTCGTGGCTTCTGGGACGGTCTGGTCGAGGACGTAGACGAGGATGGGGACGGCGAGCACGGACCCGCCGCCACCGAGGGTGCCGACGGCCAGCCCGATGACGAGCCCGAACGGGATGGCCAGCAGCAGCACCGACCGTTACGCCTTGGCGGTTTCGGGCTGCTCGGTGGGCCAGCCGTCGCGCGTCCACTTCGGCACGCCGCCTTCGACGACGTGGATGACCTGCTTCGCGCCGTAGCGCTGCAGGAGGCTTGCGGCGACGGCGGCGCGCTGGCCGGAGCCGCACATCACCGCGACCGGCTGGGCGGGGTCGATGCCGTCCGGGATGGCATGGATGTCGTGGTAGGGCTGATGCACGGAGCCGGGGATATGCCCGGCTTTCCATTCGGCGTCCTCTCGGACGTCGAGGACCTGTGGACGGCGAGCCTCGTCGGCCCAGAGCTCATGTACGTCGGGGACCGTCATCCGCTCGACGCGGTCGACGTCGAGCTTGTCCTCGCGCCAGGAGGTCATGCCGCCCGCGAGGAAGCCACCAATGTTGCGCAGGCCGACAGCGGCGGCGAGCACCGCGGCGTCGATGGCGTCCTCGTCGTCACGGCCGACGAGCACGATGGGCTGCTCGGGCTTGGCGAGCCACGCGAGCTTGGAGCCGAAGCCCGCACGGCGCGCGGTGATGCTCAACGCGCCGGGGATGTGGGCCTCGTCGAACTGCAGCTCGGTGCGCACGTCCACGACGAGTGCCCCGCCGTGCTGAGCCTGCTGGACCTGCCGCGGGCTGAGCGGGTGCGCGTCGACGGTCTCCTTGACCAGCGGCCCGCGGTTGAGCGCGACGATGTTCTTGAAGTTCGGCGGTTGGGGTCCCAGCGTCGAGGTGATCTTTTCGACGAACTCGTCCTCGTCGGTGACCTGCAGCAGCGCCTGGTTGACCCGCTCGAACCCGATGGTCGAAGAGACCTTCAGGTCCATCCCGGGTCCGCCGCACAGCGAGCCGCCGAGGTGCCCCGGCCAGACCTCGACCGTGTCCGGCAGGCCCATGAGCTTGTCGTTGAGCGAGTGGAAGATGCCGCGCGCGCCCTCCTGCTTGTCGACCGCGAGGTCGGGGCGGGCGATGTCGCCGACGAACAGCGTGTCGCCGCTCAGGACCGCCCACGACTCGTTCGAGCGGGCGGTGTCGATGAGCGCGAACGCAGTGTGCTCGGGGCGGTGCCCGGGGGTGTGCAGCGCGCGGACCGTCACGGCTCCGAGCCTCAGCTCCCAGCCGTCGGTGAAGGGCTCGTGGTCGTAGTCGGGCTCGGCGTCGCGATGGATGTGGATCGTCGCGCCGGTGGCGGCGACGAGGCGGCCGTGGCCGGAGACGTGGTCGGCGTGGTTGTGGGTCTCCAGGACGTGCTCGATGCGGACGCCCAGATAGCGCGCGAGTCGCAGGTACTCGTCGATGTCGAGCTTGGGGTCGACGACCGCGGCGACGCCTTCGTTCTCGTCGCCGATGAGGTAGCTGGCGCAGCCGAGGTCGTCGTGCGTGAGCTGGCGGAAAATCATGTGGTCCTTCCGTTGGAGTCGGTGTCAAGGCCCTGGCGCGTCCAGGCGGTCATGCCGCCGGAGACGTTGTGGGCGTCCAGGCCGGCGCGGCGCGCCGCGGTCACGGCCATCGCCGAGCGGCGGCCGCTCTGGCAGATGAACGCGACGGGGCGGTCAGTCGGCAGCTCGCCGAGGCGCTCCTTGAGCTGGCCGAGCGGCAGGTGCCGCGAGCCGGGCGCGAAGCCGCGCGTCCGCTCGGAGTCCTCGCGCACGTCGACGAGGACCAGCCGACCGGCCTCCTGACTGGTCAGGGCCTCGACGACGTCCATTGTGTGCTTGCGCATGAAGCCGTTGAAGACCATGGCTCTCACGCGTGGCCGAAGCGGACGTCGGGCAGGACGCGGTCCAGCGGCTTGGGCAGCCACCATGCCCACTTGCCGAGCAGCCGCAGCGCGACCGGCACGAGCAGGAGGCGGACCAGGGCGGCGTCGAGCAGGACGGCGATGCCGAGGATGACACCCATCTCCTTGGGCGGCAGCGGGCCGGACAGCGCGAACGTGAAGAACACGGCGACCATCACCGCCGCGGCCGCGAACACGACCCTCCCGGAGTGCGCGACGCCGCCGACCATGGCCTCGCGCGGGTCCTTAGTGCGGTCCCAGTGCTCCTTCGCCGACGAGAGCAGGAACACCGTGTAGTCCATCGAGATGGCGAAGACCATCGCGAAGAAGAAGACAGGCGCCCACGCGTTCAGAAAGCCCTGCGGGTCAAGGCCGAGCAGGTCGGCGAGGTTGCCCTCCTGGAAGATGAGCCGGGCGACGCCGAACGCGGCGCCGACCGCGAGCAGGTTGGTGACCACGCCGACTGCGGCGAGGATGGGGGCCTGCAGCGCGACGAGCAGCAGCAGAAAGCCGAGCGCGAGCACCACGCCGATGACCAGCGGCGTCTTCGCGTTGAGCGCCGCTTCAAGGTCGTGATTCTCGGCGACCGAGCCACCAACGAGCGCGCCCTGCGGAAGGTCGTTCCGCAGGCGGTCGATGGTCGCGCCGACGGCCTTGTCGGACGGGTCGTGTCTGGGGACGACCTGCACCATCACGTCGCCGGCGCCGCCTGGCATGGCGGGCATGACCCGGGCGACGCCCGCGTCGGCCTCGGCGGTCGCGGCGACCTGCGCGGCGTCGGCCTTCGGTGCGACGACCTGCAGCGCCCCGGGCGCGCCCTTGCCGAACGCATCCTGCACCTGCGTGTAGGCGGTGCGCGAGCCGTCGCCCTCGGGCACGACCTTGATGGACGGCATGCCGGTCTGCAACCCGAAGACGGGGATGCTGAGCGCCACGAGGACCGCAACGGCCACGGCGCCGTAGGCCAGCGGCCGGCGCCACAGGCGCTCGGCCCAGGCGGCGAACTTGGGAGAGCGATGCTCACCGGAGTGCACCCACGGCAGCGAGAGCTTGTCCACGCGCGGGCCGAGCCTGGCCAGCACGGCAGGCAGCAGCGTGAGCGTCGCCGCGAGGATGAAGACGACCGAGAGCATGATGCCGAGCGCCATCGACCGGAATGCGGGCGACGGCACGAGCATCACCGCGCTGAGGGAGATGAGGACGGTCACCCCTGAGAACAGGACGGCCTTGCCGGCGGTGTCCATGGTCTCGGCGACGGCGTCCTCGGACGACAGCTTCGTCCCGAAGAAGGCGCCGCGGAAGCGCATCACGATGAACAGCGCGTAGTCGATGCCCAGCGCGAGCGCGAACATCAGCGCGAAGTTCATCGCCCAGATGGAGATGTCCAGCACCTGCGTGCCCAGGTACAGCGATCCGGCGGACGCGACCAGGCCGAGGATCGTCAGCATGAGCGGCAGCCCGGCGGCGACAAGCGACCCGAAGGCGAGCAGCAGGATACCGAGCGTGATCGGCCAGGAGATGAGCTCGGACTTCAGCATCGCCGTCTTGTTCGCTTCGTTGAAGTCCGACCACATGCCCGACGCGCCGGTCAGCGAGACCTGCACACCGTCGGCCGGAAGCGCGGCAAGCTCCTCCTTGAGGTCGTCGGCGGCGCGGACCATCTCGTTCGAACTGGCGGCGGCGCCGGCCTGGATGACGGCGGTGTGGCCGTCACGCGAGATGGACTGCCCCGGCTGCGGCGGGACGACCTCGGTCACGCGCGGGTCCCCCTCGAGCGCGCGCTGGGCGTCGGCGACGACGGCCTTGAACGCCGGGTCGGTCGCGGACTTCTCGGCGGAGTGCACGACGACCATGAGCGAGGACGAGGAGAGACCGCCGAACTCGCGGTCGACGGTTTCGCGGACCTGAAGCGATTCAGAACCGGTGGCTTCCCAGCCGGCGCCCGAGAGGGCGTGCTCGACCTTGGGAGCGAAGACGCCGAGGCCGATGGCGATGAGCGCCCACGCGAGGGCGACGAGCTTGAAGTGGGTGGCGGTCCAGCGGCCGAGGCGGCCGACGGGTCCGTCGGAGTGAGTCGAAGGCATCGGCGTGCTCCCGGCTAGGAGTTGGGCGGGGTGTCGGCGGCGGCTCGTAAGCCGAAGAACCGCGTGAGAATCAGCGACGCGGGACAGACGCCAGCGCCGACGTAGAGCCACTGGTTGACGCCGACGAACGCGGTCAGCAGCAGAAACCAGGGCGAGACCAGCATGGCCAGCGCCGCGCTGAGCAGGGTCGCGGTGCCGGCGAGCGCGAACAGCACGCGCTCCAGCGCCCAGCCGCGGCGGGAGGTTGCGCAGGCGCGGCTCATGCCGTGCCTCCGGCGAGCAGCTGGTCCAGCTCGGCGACCTGCTGGCGAAGGCCGCCGCAGACGAGTTCGCAGAGCTCGAAGATGGTCTGGTCGGCGATGGAGCAGCGGACGCGGTTGCCGTCCTTCTCCCGGGCCACGATTGCGGCTTGGGCGAGCACGCCGATGTGCTTGGAGACGTTCTGCTGCGAGGCGCCGAGCGCCTCGGAGAGCTCGTTGATGGTCATGGGCCCGTCGCGCAGCGCGTCGAGCAGGCGGATCCGCATGGGCTCGCCGATGACCCGAAAGCGCTGGGCGATGAGCTCGACAAGCGCCTCCGGAAGCGGATGAGGAACGGAGACTGGCTCGGTCACGCGCACAACTGTACCACTCAAGAGTTGTATGACGCTTCGCGCGCCCCCGAAGCGACAGCGCGGGCGGTTCAGCTGAGCCGCTTCGGATCAGCTGCTTCCTTGCGACAACAGGCGAGCGCGGGCGCGGTGCAGGTGCGGCATCAACCCGTAGATCACGATCGGGACGGCGATCGTCGCGAGGACGAAGGTTCGGACGACCGGCGACATGTCGGCGAGTCGGTCGCCGAAGGCCAGGTTGAGCGCCGTCAGCGTCGGGAAGACGCAAAGCCAGATCATCGCGGCGAGCTGGTGTCGGGTGGGTGGGGCGACGATGTTGTTCATGGTCTTCTCCGGTGATCAGGCCGCGATTGCCGCAGCGATGGTGGTGGCGACGTCCTCATGGACGAGCTCGGTGTTGATGGCGATGGCGACCGCGGACCCCTCGCCCGCGGCGGTGATGACCTGGGCTCGAGGGTTGGTCGCGTTGCCGGCCGCCCAGACACCCGGAACGCTGGTGCGGCCGTCGCCGTCCGTCTGGACGAGTCCATCGGCGCCCTGCTCGCAGCCGAGGTCGGCGGCGAGCGCGTCCGGCTGCGCGCGGAGCGTTGGCCGGATGAAGAGCACGTCGCGCGGAACGGTCCGGCCGTCTGCGAGCTGGATCGCCGTCAGCCGGTCGTCGGTCACGACGAGGCGCTCGACCGGCCCGTCGACCACGCCGATGCCGCGGGCGTCGAGCGTCGCGGCCTCATCGCCCGTGACGGAATATGTGTGTGTGAAGAGCACCACGTCGTCCGACCACTGGCGCAGGAGGTGAGCATGCTCGGCGGATCCGAGCACGCCGATCCGCCGGTCGCGCACTTCCCAGCCGTGGCAATACGGGCAGTGCAAAAGGTCACGGCCCCAGCGCTCACGAGCGTTGACCACGTCGGGTAGCTCGTCGACCGCGCCCGTCGCGGCCAGCACCCGCCGGGCCTCGACGGCCCGGCCGGACGCGAGGCGGAGGACAAAGCCGGCGGTCGCGCCCACGACGCGGTCTTCCACGATCTCGACGCCGTAGTGGCGGACTTCATCGCGACCGGTCCTGAGCAGGTCGGCCGGCGGCGTCCCGTCGCGAGAAAGGAAGCCCTGCATGAGTTCGGCGGGAGCGTTGCGCGGCGTTCCGGCGTCAATGACGACGGTCCGGCGCCGCGCCCGGCCGAGCACGAGCGCGGCGCTCAGCCCGGCCGGCCCCCCTCCGATGATCGCGACGTCATAGGTTTCGTTGTTCATGTGCTCCAGCGTGCACGTCAGCGCGGTGGATCTCACCTTTCGTTGCTGTTTCCGGGAACCGCAGGTAGCGTCGCGCCATGGACGACTCGTCGGCGATCCCGGATGTGCTGGCCGAGGTGGGCCCGCGCCTCAGGCGTCTCCGTGAGCGCCGCGGCGTGACGCTCACGGCGCTGGCCGCGACGACCGGGATCTCGAAGAGCACGCTGTCCCGTCTGGAGAGCGGTCAGCGCAGGCCGAGCCTGGAGCTGCTGCTGCCGCTGGCCGAGGCCCACCACCTGCCGCTCGATGAGCTCGTCGGAGCGCCGCGGATCGGCGACCCGCGTGTCCGCACCAGGGCCCGCACCCGCAACGGGCGGCTCGTCTATCCGCTCACCCAGCAGTCCAGCGGCATGGCCGTGTGGAAAGTCGTGATCCCACCCGAGCGGGAGCGAAAGCTGCGGACCCACACGGGCCATGAGTGGCTGTACGTGCTCTCAGGGGAGATGCGGCTGATCCTCGGTGAGCACGACATCACGATGTGCCCCGGCGAGGTCGCCGAATTCGACACCCGCGTGCCGCACTGGTTCGGACCGACCGGTGACGAGCCGGTCGAGATCCTCAGTGTCCACGGCAGCCACGGTCAGCGGATGCACGTGCGCGCTGCGCCGCGCGGCAATCCGGAAGCCGCCTGACGCACCTCGCGACCCCGGTCCTGGCCGGCCGTGAGTCGAATCGCTCGCCGCGATTCCCGGAAATCGCAACAACGCTTGCCCTCCCCGTGCCGGGCGGAGCACCCTCAGTCGGGCCGCATACACCGGACGAAAGGCTCGATATGGTCACCCTCACCCGCTGGGTTCTCGATCACAAGCGCACGGTCGTCGGGCTCTGGCTCGCGGTCACGGTGGTCGCGTTCGCGGCCATGAAGCCAGCCAGTGACGCCCTGTCGCAAGAGTTTCCGCTGCCCGGTCAAGAGGCCTACGAGGTCAACCGCGAGCTGGTCGAGCAGTACGGCAACGGCGGCGACATCGCCCCGCTCGTCCCCGTCGTCACCGTCCCGGCCGGCCAGCGGGTCGACGCCCGCCGGTTTGCCGCCGCGCTCGAGCGCGTGCAGCAGGCCGTGCCGGGCTCGCGCGTGACGCAGGACCCCACATTCACCTCGCATGATCGCCGCACCGCGTTCGCGC
Source organism: uncultured Solirubrobacterales bacterium (assembly GCA_963828075.1). Classification (GTDB taxonomy): domain Bacteria; phylum Actinomycetota; class Thermoleophilia; order Solirubrobacterales; family Solirubrobacteraceae; genus JACCYI01. The sequence continues at coordinate 827,479 of CAWHDH010000017.1, forward strand.
TCGTGGACATCCCGAACAAGGGCGGGACGACACCCGGCCAGGCCGAGGCACGCGACGCCCAGGCGGCGATCGAGGGCGTCGTCGTCAGCGGCGGGCCCGTGCACGTGACGGGGCTCGACGCGCTGCGCGCTTCCGCCGGCCAGAACGAGAAGGGCGGCGCAGGCGCGCTGATCGAGGTTCTGGTGGCCGGCCTCGGCGCGCTGCTCGTGCTCGCGCTCGTGTTCCGCTCCTTCATGGCATTGGTGCCGGTGCTGATGGCGGTCGTCGCCATCCCGACGACGTTCCTGCTGATCTGGCCCCTCGCGGCCGTCACCGACGTCTCCATGATCGTGCAGTTCCTGGTGGCGCTGATCGGGCTCGGGATCGCGATCGACTACGCGCTGCTGGTCGTGGTCCGCTGGCGCGAGGAGCGCCAGCGTGCGGACGTCGACAACGACGAGGCGGTGCGCAACGCCATGCAGCACGCCGGCACCGCGGTCGTCTTCAGCGGAACGACCGTCGCCATCTCGCTGATGGCCCTGGTCGCGCTGCCCGTGCCGGTCCTGCGCAGCATCGGCATCGCCGGTCTGATGATCGCCCTCGTCAGCGTCGCGGTCGCGATCACGCTGCTGCCCGTCGTGCTCGCGAAGGTCGGCCCACGGCTTGACCGCCGCCACACGCTGCGCGAGGAGCGCGCCAGCCGCGCGTGGACCGCATGGGCGCGCATGATCGTGCGGCACCGGGCGCTCGCTGCCGTGGCCTCGATTGCCGCGCTCGCCGCGCTGGTGGTCGGCGCCGCCACGATCCAGCTTGGCAGCCCGCAGGCCGAGTCGCTCGGAAACGCCGGTCCTGCCCGGGCCGGCCTCGAGCAGCTCAAGGACTCCGGTGTCGGTACCGGCCCGCTGTCACCCTTCGAGGCACTGGTCGACGGGGCAGACGCCGCGGTCGTCGCCGGCGAGCTCGCCCATGTGGAGGGCGTCCGCAGCGCCATCGCCGTCGACGATCGCCTGGTGACGGTCATCCCGGCCGGCGACGGCAACTCCGCCGCCGGCCGCGAGACGCTCGAGCGCCTGCGCGCGGCGAGCGACACGCCGATCGGCGGCGAGGCCGCGCAAAGCGCCGACTTCATCGACGCCGTCTACGGCAACTTCCCGCTGCTGATCGCGCTGATCGCCGGCCTGACGTTCCTGCTGCTCGCCCGCGCCTTCCGCTCGCTGATCCTGCCGCTGAAGGCCGTGCTGCTGAACATCCTCTCCGTCGCCGCCGCCTGGGGGCTCATGGTCATCGTCTTCCAGCACGGCTGGGGCTCCGAGCAGATCTGGGGCATCGAGGCAACACAAGCGATCAACGTGGAGATGCCCGTGGTCGTGTTCGCCTTCCTGTTCGGCGTCTCGATGGACTACCAGGTGTTCATCATCAGCCGCATGCGCGAGGCCTACGACCGCACCGGCGACACCGACACCGCCGTGATCGAGGGCGTCGGCCGCACCGGCCGGCTGGTCACCAGCGCCGCCCTGATCCTGGGCCTGGCCTTCGTGGCCTTCAGCGCCACTCCCGGCACCGAGGCCAAGATGTTCGCCACCGCACTCGGCGGCGGCATCCTGATCGACGCGACCATCATCCGCGGGATCCTCGCCCCGGCGGCCGTCGCGCTCCTCGGCCGCTGGAACTGGTGGATGCCCACCCGAGCTGCGCGGCTGCTGCGCCTCGAGCCCGCAGCGAACGCTGCGTAGAGGTGAAGGGGCGGCCGCCGGCGGCGGCCGCCCCTTTCCCGCTGACGCCAGGCGCGGTAGGTCGATGCTGCCGGTACGCTTCCCGAAGTGCTTGACCTTTGCTTGACCTCGGGCACCGCAACTCCCAATCGCGACCGGCTCCGGAAAGTCGAAAACCCCACATTTGCGGGGTTTTCGGAAGTGGGCGGCACCGGTGATGTGACCGGAACCTGCTGCTTGTCGAGCAGGCGCTCTCCCAGCTGAGCTAATCGCCCTGGGAGGCGGCATTGTAGCGGTGCGGCGGGGCCGATGTGGTCCCGATCCCGCTCTGGGCGGTGGAATTCCGCTGTGCGTCGCTGTGCGTCAACGGCCGCTTCCCGCTCCCCCGACGACAGCAATGTGCTGCCGCCTTCAGTACGCCGCGAGCCGCTGCTCGGCCTCGGCCAGCGAGCGCGCCAGGCTGCCGACGTCCGCCAGCCACGGGGAACCGTCGCTCCGGGGGTCGATGCGCAGGTGCAGACGCCCCTCATGCAGGACGGTCACCCCCATCAGCTCTTGCCCGCGCCAGAACTCCGCTTCGTTGTCATAGGCCTCCTCCGGGCCCGTGACGACCACCTCGATCTCGGTCATCGTGCGGCTCCCTGCGGCCGGGAAGCGAACCACGAGTCGAAGTCGATCGCGCCGATGCGGGCGCCGTCGCCCGGCGTCAGCTCGCCGGCCTTGAGCTCGGTGCCGAAATAGCGCGCGTGCGCGGCGGAGACGACCGTCCGGTCGTCGCCAGTGGCGGCGAACAGCCGACGCGCCCAGGCGTCGATGCCCATGGCCTCAGGCCCGCCGAGTTCCATGCAGCCACCGACCGGTGCGCCGGTCGCCAGCTCGGCCACGGTCGCGGCCACGTCGTCGACGGCCACGAGCTGCATCAGCCCGGTCGAGAGCCGGACGGTGTCGCCCTCGGCGCCGAACTCAGCGATCTGGGGGAGGAACTCGAAGAACTGCGTGGACCGCAGGATCGTGTACGGGACGGTCCCCGCTTCGATCTCGGCCTCCTGCGCGACCTTCGCGCGCAGGTAGCCGCTGTCGGGCAGGCGATCTGCGCCGACGATCGACACCGCGAGGTGGTGGCGCACGCCGGCGTCGCCTTCAGCCGCCAGCAGGTTGCGCGTCGACGCGGTGAAGAAATCGAGCACCGCATCGTCGTCCCACGCCGGCGCGTTGGACACGTCGACCACGACGTCGGCGCCCGCCATCACCTCGGCCAGGCCGACGCCCGTGATCGTGTCGACGCCCGAGTCGGGCGAGGCCGCCACCGGATCGTGCCCCTGCGAGTCCAGTCGGCGGACGACGTTGCTGCCGACCCGCCCGCTTCCACCGATGACCACGATCTTCATGACGCTCCCTTCAGTCGTTGTTGACGACATCGACGATTGCCCACGGCGCGCCACGTCGCGTCCGTGGGGACCCCAGTCGGGCCCCTAGTACGGTTTGCCTTGGCAATGACGAACCCCGACGCTCCGCGCGGACTGCTCGGCCGAAGCAGCGAGTGCGAGACGCTGGATCGGCTGCTGCGCAGCGTGCGGTTGGGTCAGAGCCGGGTGCTTGTCCTGCGCGGCGAGGCCGGGATCGGCAAGACCGCGCTGCTGGAGTACGTCGTCGAGCAGGCATCGCATTGCCGCATCGCGCGGGCCGCCGGCGTGCAGTCCGAAATGGAGCTCGCGTTCGCCGGTCTGCACCAGCTGTGTGCGCCGATGCTCGACCGCGTCGAGGGCCTACCCGGTGCGCACCGCGATGCGCTCGGCGCCGCGTTTGGCCTGAGTGCGGGGCCGGCGCCCGATCGCTTTCTCGTCGGCCTGGCCGTGCTCGGCCTGTTGTCTGAGGTGGCTGAGGACCGCCCGCTCGTCTGCGCGATCGATGATGCCCAATGGCTGGATCGCGAGTCCGCGCAGACGCTGGGGTTCGTTGCGCGCCGACTGCTCGCGGAGCGCGTCGCGCTGGTCTTCGCGGTGCGCGAGCCGAACGAGCTGGACGCGGTCGCGGGCCTTCCGGGCCTGGTCGTCACCGGGCTGGACGACCGAGATGCCCGCGCCCTGCTGGACTGGGCGATCCGCGGAAGGCTGGACGACCGCGTCCGGGACCGCCTCATAGCCGAGACACGCGGCAACCCGCTCGCGCTGCTCGAGCTGCCGCACGGATCGACGCCGGCGGAGCTCGCGGGAGGGTTCGGGCTTGCCAGCGCGGTGCCGCTCGCGAACCGCATCGAACGCAGCTTCCTTCGGCGATTCGAAACGCTCCCGCCCGAGTCTCAGCAGCTAGTGCTCACGGCGGCGGCCGAGCCGGTGGGCGACGTCACGTTGTTATGGCGGGCGGCTGAGCGACTCGGGATCGGGGCTGAAGCGGTCGGACCAGCCCAGGCGACGGACCTGATCGCGCTGGGCCCCCGGGTGCGCTTCCGCCATCCGCTGGTGCGCTCGGCGGTCTACCGGGCGGCACCCGTGCATGAACGCCAGGAGGTGCACCGCGCGCTGGCCGAAGCGACGGATCCCGAGGTGGATCCGGATCGCCGCGCATGGCATCGCGCGCACGCGGCAGCCGGTCTTGACGAGGCGGTCGCCGAGGAGCTGGAACGCTCGGCCGACCGCGCCCAGCGCCGGGGCGGCGTTGCAGCCGCGGCCGCGTTCCTGCAGCGAGCGGCCGAGCTGACCCCGGACCCGCGAAGACGAGGAGCGCGAGCGCTCGCCGCCGCACTGGCCAAGCTGCAGGCGGGAAGCCGCGAGGCCGCGGAAGAGCTGCTCGCAACCGCGGAGCTCACGCCGCTCGACGAGCTTCAGCGCGCGGTGCTGTGGCGGCTGCGCGCACAGATCGCGTTCATCTTCGGGCGCGGTAGCGACGCTCCCCCCCTCCTTCTCGATGCCGCCAAACGACTCGAAGTGCTCGATCCCGCGTTGGCGCGTGAGACATACCTCGAGGCCCTCGGAGCGGCCATGTATGCCGGACGCCTCGACGCCGACTCCGGTGCCTCGATGGCGGCCCAGGCGGCCCGAGCCGCGCCCGCGGCGTTACCGCCGTCGCGATCGATCGACCTCGTCCTCGACGGCCTGGCACGCCGGTGCACGGAGGGGCCCGGTGCGGGTGTGCCGTCGCTCAGGCTCGCGCTCCAAGCGGTCGGGAACGACACTCTCGACGGTCACGAAGAGATCATGCGCTGGCTCTTGCTTTCCCCGGTCGTCCAGTCGATGACGGTGTTCGAGCTGTGGGACGACGAGGCGTTCCACGCGCTCGCCACTCGCGCGGTGCAGCTGGCTCGGGATACCGGCGCGCTCGCCATGGTTCCCGTCGCACTCGTCTACCGATCAGGCGTGCACGTGTTCGGCGGAGAGTTCGCCGCGGCCTCGGCGCTGATTCAGGAGGCGGACGCGATTGCGGTGGCAACCGGCAACACAGGCCTCACGTACGCCCGGCTCGTACTCGACGCCTGGCGCGGCGTCGAGGCCGAAGCCATGGTGCTCATCCTCGCCGGCCTCCAGGACTCGACGCCGGGTGGCGAAGGAAGGGTGCCGGCACTGGCCGGCTATGCGACCGCCATTCTCAACAACGGCTTGGGTCACTACGAAGCGGCCATGGACGGCGCCAGGCTCGGCAGCGACGGAAGCGACTGGGGGTACGGCGGTGCGTCGCTGCCAGAACTCGTCGAGGCGGCCACGCGTTCTGGCAGGCCCGAGGTCGCTGCCGCCGCGCTGGCCCGGCTGGAAGAGCGGACACGTGCCGCGGGCACGGATTGGGCCCTCGGAGTCCTGGCACGCTCACGGGCGCTGATGAGCCAGGGAGAAGACGCGGACGCCTTCTACCGTGAGGCGATCGAGCGGCTTGAGCGCACCCGGATCCGCGTCGAGCTCAGCCCGCGCCCGCCTGCTCTACGGCGAGTGGCTGCGCCGCGAGCACCGGCGAGTGGATGCGCGCGAACAGCTGCGCACCGCACACGAGATGTTCAGCCGTTTCGGCGCCCAAGGGTTCGCCGAGCGCGCCCGACGTGAGCTAACGGCCACGGGTGAGACGGTGCGCAGGCTCACGGTCGAGACGCGTGACCTACTCACCTCGCAGGAGGCGCAAGTGGCCCGGCTCGCCCTAGACGGGCGCACGAACCCCGAGATCGGCGCCGAGCTGTTCATCAGCCCGCGCACCGTCGAGTACCACCTGCACAAGGTGTTCACCAAGCTCGGCATCCGATCCCGCAAGGAACTGCGGACGGCGCTTGCGGATGCCGAAGAGGGCGTCGCACCGGTCTAGGGCATGGACTAGGGCCTCACACGGAGGCGGCGGGAGGACTCAAAGCGGCACCGTGGACGGGACCGTCCGCCACGACCGAAGGGAAACCTCTCATGCGCCCCACCATCGTGCTCGTGCACGGTGCCTTCGCCGATTCCTCCAGCTGGGATCAGGTGACCGATCACCTGCTGGACACCGGACATCGGGTGATCGCCGTCGCCAACCCGCTGCGGGGGCTCGCCGCCGACGCAGCCTGCGTCAGCGACCACCTCCGCTCCGTCGAGGGGCCGATCGTGCTCGTTGGCCACTCCTATGGCGGCGCCGTCATCTCCAACGTCGACCCCGACGCCGGCGAGATCGCCGGGCTCGTCTACGTCGCCGCTTTCGCCCCGTTGCCCGGCGACAGCTGCTTCGAGCTGTCGGCGGTCTTCCCCGGCAGCAGGATCGGCGACGCGCTGCAGGCGGTTCCGCGCAGCGACGGCACGACCGACCTGATGATCGTCCAGGAGCGCTTTCACGAGCAGTTCGCCGCGGATGTCCCACCATCACAGGCGGCGCGGATGGCGGCCACGCAGCGGCCGATCACTCAGGAGGCACTGGTCGAGCCGTCCGGGGAGCGCCCGCTGTGGCAGGAGCTGCCCTCATGGTTCCTCTTCGGCGAGGAGGACCGCTGCATCCCCAGCGCTCTGCAGCACTTCATGGCTGAGCGCGCCCACGCCCGCCGCACGATTGAGATCCCGGGCGCGTCGCACGCGCTCTGCGTCGCCCACCCCGCCGCGACCGCTCATTTGATCCTCGAGGCCGCCGCGCTGCACACGGCCGCCTGACCGGAGATACGACATGACCATTTCCAAGCCCATCACATCCGCCGAGGAGCTCGAAGAGGACGTGTCGCTGGCAGGTGTCGTTGCCAGCGAAGCGCTCTCCGCCGTCGAGGTGGCGATCGTTGTGCTCCTCGGGCTGCTGGTCTGCCCGCCGCTGGCGATCCTCGTCTTCGTCGTCGTCATCCCCCTGCTCGCGGCGGCGCTCGTCCTCGCGCTCCTCGCTGCCGTCGTCTCGACGCCGTACCTGCTCATCCACCATTTCCGCGGGCAACCGGGAGGCCACGCAGCGCTGGTCGCGCATCGCCTCCGCCACGCCGGCCGAGCGCTCTCCGATCTCGCGCCCCACCGAATCATCGCCGACGCCCGCAAGATCCACCCGGGCCAGTGACCCGCACAGTCACCACGCCGATCCGCCACCTGCGGCCACGCGGCAACGGCGCAACGCAGAAGACGACCACCGTCGAGCTGTTCTTCGACCTCGTCTACGTCTTCGCGGTCACCCAGCTGTCACACCGGATCCTCGACGACCTCTCCGTCGCCGGCGTGGCGCAGGCAGCGTTCCTGCTCCTCATCGTCTGGTGGGCATGGATCTACACCACGTGGATGGCCAACTGGTTCGACCCGGCCTCCCCTGCGGTCCGCGGGGTGCTCACCGCCGTCATGCTTGGCAGCCTGCTCATGGCCGCCGCGCTGCCTGAGGCGTTCGGTGAGCATGGGCTCTTGTTCGCGACAAGCTACGTCGCGCTGCAGGTCGGACGTAACGCGGCGGCCGCGTGGCTTCTCACGCGCCGCCACCCGCTCCGCGACGTGTTCGAGCGGCTGGTCGCCTGGAGCGCCGCGGCGGCTGTGCTGTGGTTGGCCGGCGCGGCTCTCGACAGCGACCAGCGGCTCATGCTGTGGATCCCGGCGCTCGCGCTCGAACTCACCGCGCCCGCTGTCGGCTACTGGCTGCCGGGCCGCGGCCGCGCCGTCACTACCGACTGGGACATCGAGGGAGCCCACTTCGCCGAACGTTGCCACCTGTTCATCATCATCGCGCTCGGCGAATCGATCGTGGTGACTGGCGCGATGGCATCCGCGGCAGGTCTCACGTCGAACGTCGTGGTCTGCCTCATCATCGCGTTCGTCGAGACCGCGGCGCTGTGGTGGCTCTACTTCGGCGCGACGGCCGAGCAGGCGCGCATCACGCTGAGCATCTGCGACGACCCCGGTCGCCTCGCCCGCGACGCCTACACCTACCTCCACCTGCCGATCGTCGCAGGCATCATCGCGACCGCGGTCGGCAACGATCTCCTCATCGCCGAGCCGCACCACCCGTTGCACGGCATCGGTCCAGCGATGATGCTCGGCGGCCCTGCGCTCTACCTGATCGGCGAGAGTCTCTTCCGTTGGCGGATGACCGGTAGGCCGGACGTGACGCGCATGGCGGTCGCTGCGCTTCTCATCCTCCTCGTGCCGATTGGCGCCCAGGTCAGCGCGCTTGTTGTCAGCGTGATCGTCGCCGCGATGCTGGCCGCGCTTGCGGGCCTGGGAGCTGCGACTGCACGGCGGGCAGGCGCTGAGCGCGGAGCCGCACCGGAGGATGCTCGCCGCATGGAACCAGGAATGAGGAGCGCAATCGTGGGTGGGACCGGAACCGTCGGCGCCGAGGCGCCGAACGACCCTGCCTTCCCGGGAGAAGGTCAGTACCTGTTCGCCGACGGCGGCATGCCCGTCGCGAAGTACATCACCGGGCCGACCTACCTCCTCAACTGGGGGATCACCACGACGGACAAGGTGAACTTCAACCGCGTCCGCGCCGAGGCGATGTCCTTCACGGAGATGATCCCGCGCATGGGCCGGTCCTCGCGCAAAGGCCTCACCACGTACACGCTGTAGGACGCGCACGGGCTCGGAGGCTCGCTAGGTGGGGTGAGACCCAGAGCGACGGCGTAAGCACGATTCCGTCGTGCAGCAGAGCGGCGCCGAACGAGTCCGGGAGGCCGAGGCCGCCCGTCGCGCGCGGGCCGCGCGCGACGCCGCCCTCTCGCCGCGCGAGCGCCTCGAGCGAGTTCACGTGCTGTGCGGGCAGCTCTCCGCGCTGCGGCTGCGCGACGCGGCTCCGCGCGCTCGTGGTTCGGCCACAGATCTGGCTGATCTGGAACGGCTGGAGTCGAGCTGAACACGCCGCTACCGCGTCATGTCGAGCACCATCCGGAAGCGGGCCTCGTTGCGCATCATGCGGGCGTACGCCTCGGGCGCCTCGGCGAGCGGGACGACCTCGATCCGGGCGCGGATGTCCTGGAGCACGCTGAACGCGAGCGTGTCCTCGTTGTCGGCCGCCGAGCCGGTGAGCCGCCCGGCGACCGCGCGCTCGCCGAAGATCAAGGCGGACGTGGAGACCCGGATCGGGTCGGCGTCGGCGCCCACGGCGAGGAGTTCGCCGCCGGGCGCGAGGCCGGGGATCAGCGCCGACATGGCGGCGGCGTTGGACGCGGTCGCCAGGATCACCCGGGCCCCGCCGAGCCGCAACAGCTCGGCGGCCGCGTCCTGCGCGACGCTGTCGAGGTACTCGTGGGCGCCGAGCTCGCGGGCCAGCGGCTCCTTCTCGGCGCCACGCGCGATCGCCACGACGCGGAATCCCATGCGCCGCGCGTACTGGACGCCGAGGTGCCCGAGCCCGCCGATCCCGAGGACCGCGACGAGATCGCCGGCGCGCGCGACGGAGTTGCGCAACGCGTTGAACGTCGTGATGCCGGCGCACAGCAACGGCGCCGCCTCGACCGCGTCCAGCTCGTCCGGGATCGCGACGAGGCCGGTCTGGCGGGCGACGAGCACCTCGGCGTACCCGCCGTCGACGTGCACGCCGGTGATCGGCTGGGCCCGGCAGTTCACGAGGTCGCCGCGGCGGCACGGCGAGCACTGGCCGCAGTGTCCGCCGAGGAAGCCGATGCCGACGCGCCGGCCGACCGCCCAGTCCGTGACGCCGTCACCCACGGCGTCGATCCGGCCCACCGCCTCGTGCCCCGGCACGCGCGGGAACTCGATCGGCAGCTTGGCCTCGACGGTGACCGAATCGGTGTGGCAGACGCCGCACGCCTCGACGCGGACCCGGACCTGTCCCGGGCCGGCGGTCGGCTCGGGGAGCTCGGCCTGCGCGAGCCTCCCGGGTTCGATGGCCTGAACAGCCCGGTAGGTCTGGACAGTGCCGTCGACGGGGCTGCTCATGGTGCTCCGATCAGGATCGAGGTGACGTGGTGGCGACCGGGGTCCCAGTCCCGGAGCGTCAGGGTACGCGCGCAGCCGCCGGTGGCCAGTCTCGGGCGAAGGCAATCGAGTGGTCCGACCCTCGCTCAGGGACCGGCGGGATATGTGGTCCAGTTGCCGGTCAATGTGTGGCTGAGCCCCCCGAGGATCGACGCGGTGTACCCGTTCGCGCTGTTGGTCTGACCACCGCTCACCGACGCGCCCTCCTGAGAGGCAGTGTTGGAGCGCCCGCCGAGAATCGACGAGTAGGTGCCGGTGGCGACATTCAACGCGCCGCCGCTGATCGAGGCGTTGCGCTCGTTCGCGTGATTCTGCTGGCCCCCGCTGATCGACGGGAAGAACCCGACAGTGTAGGTCGAGGTGCTGCAGGAGCCCCCCGTGTCGTTGAACACCGTGCCGGGGCCTGCGAGGTTGCCGCAGCCGCCGGTGACCGAGGCGTTGCCGCCGCTCGCCGTGTTGTACCGACCGCCGGTGACCGAGGACTCGCCGCCGCTGGCGGTGTTCTGCGAGCCGCCGGTGACCGACGCGTAGTAGCCGCTCGCGGTGTTCGACACGCCGCCGGCGGCCCATGACCACCGCGACGTGTTGATGGTGTCGTTGCCCCGCCCGCCGCTGACCGACGAGTCGTTGGCAGCCGCGGTGTTCTCAGAGCCGCCGCTGACCGACGACCACCACCCGGTCGCGGCGTTGATGGAGCCGCCGCTGACCGACGAGGAGCGATCGGTCGCGTCGTTGTCCTCACCCCCGCTCACCGACGACACGGTGCCGCTCGCGACGTTCCGGTAGCCGGCGCTCACCGCGGGGAACGAGCCTTCCGCCAGGCAGGCGTCGTCGATGGCGCTGGCCGTGCCGGCACCCGCGAGGTTGCGGCAACCGCCGCCCGTCCACGCGTAGTTGCTGCTCGCGCGATTGCGAAAGCCGCCTGACGCCGCGGCAAACAAGGCAGTGGCCGTGTTGGCACGCCCACCGGTGATCGCGGTATAGCTGGCCGACGCGGTGTTCTGGTATCCGAGCGCCGAGGCGTAGGCCCCCGTCACCTGGTTCGCCCGCCCGCCCAGGACCCCGCCGTAGCTCGTGAACGAGTGGTCTGGCCCCACGACGAGGTTGTGCGAGCCCGTCTGTGCCCCCGTGCCCTCGTCATAGCCGACGACCAGGTTGCCCAGACCGTTCACCGCGCCGTTGGTCGCGCCCGACCCCGACAGCATCTGAACGTTGACCCCCGAGAAGCGGATCGTCGGCTTCCCTCCCACGCCGCTGGCGGTGTACGCGATGTGTGGCAGGATCGAGATGAGCGTCTGCTGCTGGGCACTGCTCGACGGCATCGCCACCTTCGACGTCCCCGACGCGCACGTCCCCGCGCTTCCACCCGACACCACCGCCGCCCCCGCCGCCGCCGGCACGCACAGATAGACCGGCGCTGCAGAGGCCGGCCCCGCCCACGCCAGCATTACGACAGCCGCGACGCCGATCAGGGGAATCCGCCGCATCACACACCTCCGCGCACCACGGCCCCACGCCGCTCGCAAGACCTAATCTGAACGCGACGGTACACCGCGGCCGGGAGCGCGACAACCGCACCGGCCCGCGGCTTCCGCGACTCCGCCCGCGCTGCGGCCGCGACCGGCATCTGGGACCCTCCGCATGCGTGATCGAGCTGAGGCCCATCGGCAGGATCGAATCGCCGCTGACCGATCTGGAGGCGGCACCGAAGCAGGGACCCGAAGGCGCGCCGCAAGCCCGACTCGTGTTCGAGCCGGGCGTGCTGGACGGCCTCGCGAACATCCGGCCCGGAGACCGCGTGATCGTCCTCACCTGGCTGCACCAGGCCCGCCGCGACGTGCTCCGCGTCCATCCCCGCGACGACCCGAACAACCCGGAAACGGGCGTCTTCAGCACCCGCTCGGCCGACCGGCCGAATCCGATCGGCCTCCACGAGGTCGAGGTGCTGGCCGTCGACGGCCTGATCGTCGACGTCCGCCCGCTGGAGGCCGTGGACGGGACGCCGATCGTCGACCTCAAGCCGGTGCTTGCGCGCGGAGACGACTGAAACCCCGATAAGGTCGTGCGCCGGTTGCTGATGGGGCTTGCCGGGTCGCCCCGACTCGTCGAGGGGAGACTCCGAATGGCTATGCGCTGGTGGGGCTGGGGGGATGAGGGTGTCGCGTTCACGCACGAGGACAAGCCGGAGCTCGGCCCGTTCCTGAAGCACGAGATCGAGCTCGACGTCGACCGGGTGACGGCGCGCCCGCTCGACCTCGGAGACCTCGCGATCCCCGATCCGTCGCTCGGAGAGGAGCTCAAACAGGCGCTCGAGGCGGCGATCGGCGCCGACTCCGTCTCGACCGACCCCCTCGATCGCCTCGTCCACGCGCGCGGCAAGAGCCTGCGCGACCTCGTCCGGACGCGGCGCGGCAACCTCGGCCGGCTGCCCGACGTCGTCGCGCGCCCGGCCGACGAGGCACAGACCGAAGCCGTCATGCGGGCCGCCCTCGACGCGGATGCCGTCGTCATCCCCTTCGGCGGCGGGACGAGCATCTCGGGGAGCCTCGAGCCGCGCACCGAGGAGGCCCGCACGGTGATCTCGGTGGATCTCGGACGGCTCGACCGGGTGCTCTCGATCGACGCGATCTCGCGCCTCGCCCGCGTGCAGGCGGGCGCGCTCGGCCCGGACCTCGAGCGCCAGCTCAACGACCAGGGCTGGACGTTCGGCCACTTCCCGGACAGCTTCGCCCACTCGACGCTCGGCGGATGGATCGCCACCCGGTCCTCGGGCATGCAGTCCGATCGCTACGGCGACATCGCCGAGCTCACGCGCGCTGTCCGGGTCGTCACACCGGCCGGCCTGCTCGTCACCCGCCCGGTCCCGGCGACGTCGACCGGCCCGAGCGTCCGCGAGATGGTCCTCGGCAGCGAAGGGCGCCTGGGGGTCATCACCGAGGCGACCGTGCACGTCCGCCGCCTGCCCGGCGAGCGAGCGATCCTCGGCTACCTGTTCCCGACCTGGGAGGCCGGCCTGGCGGCCATGCGCGACATCGCCGCCAGCGAGGCGGCGCCCTCGGTCACGCGCGTCTCCGACGCCGCCGAGACCCGCTTCTCGTTCGCCACCAAGAAGGCGCCGACGGTCGTGGACAGGCTCAAGTCCAAGGCGCTCCAGGAGTTCCTGGAGCGCCGGCGCGGCTTCGATCTGCAGGCCATGTGCCTGTCCTTCATCGGGTATGAGGGAGGCGAACGACACGTCCGCGGCCAGCGCAAGCTGGTCGGTCAGATCGTCAGCCGTCACGGGGGGCTGTGCATCGGAAGCGGGCCCGGCGAGCTGTATGACCAGAAGAAGTTCGACACGCCCTACATCCGCGACTTCCTGCTCGACCGTGGCGCGCTGGGCGACGTGTCGGAGACCGCGGCGCCATGGAGCCGGCTGCAGGCGGTCTATGACGCCGGCGTCGGCGCTGCGCGCGGCGCGTTCGCCGAGCTCGGCGTCCGCGGCTACGTCATGTGCCACCTGTCGCACTCCTACCACGGCGGCGCGTGCCTCTACTTCACATTCGCGTTCAAGCCGTCCGCCGACCACGGCGAGGACCTCGACCAGTACACGCTCGTGAAGTCGGCGATCCAGCAGTCCTTCATCGACTCGGGGGCGACGCTCTCGCACCACCACGCGGTCGGCACCGAGCACGCCGAGTGGCTCGAGCAGGACATCTCGGCGCCCGGCGTCGCGATGGTCCGCTCGCTGTTCGACGGCATGGACCCGGGCGCCAACCTCAACCCGGGGAAGATCGTATGAGCCCCGAGGCCCGCCGCCTCGACGTCGGCTGGGTGCACAGCGGCGCCGCGGGCGCGCTGCGCGAGCTGATCCTGTGGGGATGTCTCGCGCCGCTCATGGCGCTGCACACCCGCCGCCGCGTGTTCGGCCGCGACCGGTTGCGGGCGCTCGAGGGACCGGTCCTGTTCATCGCCAACCACTCGAGCCACATGGACACGCCGACGGTCCTCGCGGCGCTCCCCCGCCGCTGGCGCCGGCGGACGGCCGTGGCCGCGGCGGCCGATTACTTCTACCGCAAGCCGCTGCTCGCCCAGGTGGTGTCATTGGCCTTCAACACCGTCCCCGTGCAGCGCACCGGGGCCGCCGTGGTGCCGACCGCGACCTCCGACATCACCCGGCTCATCGACGACGGCTGGAACCTGATCATCTACGCCGAGGGCACCCGCTCGCGCGACGGCACGATCGGGCGCCTGCGCCCCGGCGCCGCGGTCCTCGCCGCCGAGCACGACCTCCCGATCGTGCCGGTCCACGTGGCCGGGACCCACGCCGTGATGCCTCCGGGACGCAAGTGGATGCGACGTCCGAACGGGGCGAGGCGGCCGATCGAGGTCCGCTTCGGCACGCCGGTCCGCCCGCAGCCGGGCGAGCACCGCGCCGAGGTGATGGAGCGCGTCCGGCTGTTCTTCGAGGAGTGCGGCGCCGTCACGACGCTCGACAAGTGGATCCTCGCCCGGCGCCGGCGCTCCGCGGCGCCGAGCACCCCGGCCTGAGCCTGGATGCGCGGTAGCCTGTCGAGCCGACGGCGACGTGGCGGAGTGGCTACGCAGCGGCCTGCAAAGCCGTGTACACCGGTTCGATTCCGGTCGTCGCCTTCCTTGCCCATGGGCCAGGTGCAGCCGTGGTTGCCACCGGCGAACGTGTCCGGTCGTGCCGAGGCTCGCCCCCTTTCGACCGGACGCCGCAATCAGGCGGAAGGAGCGGCCGGTGGCGTCGCTTGGTCGCCCGACCGTGGGTGATGTCCCGGGAACTGCATCATCGAGTGAGGGTCGGCGGCGGGGGCGGGATCGCGCCGCGCGGAGCCGTCGGCGGACGTCAACCACCCCCGTGTCCGCCTCCACCCTCCCTTGGGGGTGGTTCACCCCGAATAGTGGGGTCAACCACCCCCATGAGGGGCGGCGGTGGCGCATGGGGGTGGTTGACGTCGCAGCTGACGCCCATACCCCCTCTCGGTGACCGCAGTCTGAGACCGCGGGGCCGCCGCAAAGAGGCAAACCCGGCGTCCTCGGGCTCAGGCGGAGGCAGCGGCGCTCGCCAGCCCGCAGCGGCGTCATCGAGGCAACCGCAGGGGAGCGGCGGGTCGCCGCTTTCGCGCCGGTGATCGGAGGGGTGCGCGCGCCCGTGAAGGACGTCAACCACCCCCGAGCCGTCGCGGTGCCCGACACGGGGGTGGTTCACGGTCTATGACACCCCCAACCACCCCCGTGGTGGCCCCGCCTGACCACGGGGGTGGTTGACGGCGTGCGACATTGAGCGCCGCGATCCGAGCACGGGCGGGACCGGTCCGGGAGGGCGGTTCCGCGTCCGCCGTCCTGTCTAAGGGTCTATGAGCCCCTTACTCAGGACAGCGTGGCGATGTTCTGTGCCCGGCGCGCCGAGGGCGGGGGTCGTGCAGGGGACAACGTCACCGGGGCGATGCGAGCGCCCGTGAGGATCGCTGGAGCGCCGCGGGAATCACGACCTTGCGCAGCGTGGCCCGGCGCGGCGTTCCCAGCGCGGCCGCCGACCACACGAGCCGGGGGTCGACCTGCGACGTCCCGGCGGCGGTCGCGAGCAGCACCGGGACCAGCGCCTCCGAGAAACCGAACGCCACCTTGGACGTCGACCCGAGGCCGAACACGATCACCAGGCTCGTGCTGATCCACGTGCCCGCGCGCGACGACCTCCTCCCGCGCCTGGCCGCGGCGCTGCGCCCAGGCGGGATCCTGTTCCTCGAGGAGGACGACATCCATCCCGTGCTGGCGACCGCCGAGGGCCCCTGCCGCGAGGCGTGGCAGGCGATGCTGCGGGTGACGCACGAGGCGGGAACGGACCCGGAATGGGCCCGCGGGCTGCCGGAGCGGCTCGGCGCCCTGGGCCTCGTGGACGTCGAGTCCGAGCTGGACGGCCAGCTGTTCCCGGGCGGATCGGTGCCGGCGCAGTTCTGGGCCCTCACCTGGCTCCAGGCGCGCGAACGCGCCGTCGCCTTGGGCATCCCGGGCGAGATCATCGACGCGGGCCGCGCGGTGATCGAGGATCCGGCGCGCTGGTTCCACGGCCCGGTCAAGGTCGTCGCCTGGGGACGGCGACCGCCGCATTCCGGAGACCGGATCTGATGCCGACAATGCCGGATCCTGAGCGACACCGTGACGATGTGGCGTCTCCTTCGGCGGTCGGCCGCCGGCATCGCTGTCTTGGGCGCCGCCGTGGGCGTGGTGGGTTCCCGCGAAGCCTCGGCGCCGGCGCTCCGCGCGCCAGGCTGCGACGCGCAGCCACGCCGACTCACCGCGCACCCCGGTGAGGAGTCTGCGGCTGCCGGGCCGGCCGTTCGACCTGGTGGTCGCCGGCCGCTGGGCGGTCGCGTCGCGTGCCGTCGACCGCCGGCCGGCCGGCCCTCGCGGTGCTCGACCGCGCCCACGGCCGGCTGCGGCTCACCCGGGTGCTCCGCTTCGCGCCGGACCTGCAGCCGTTCGGTCTGCACCTCGCGCCCGGCGGCCGCCTGCTGGTCGCGGCCGGAGCCGCCCTGGTCGCCGTCGACGTGCGCGCCCTGGTGGAGGGCCGAGACGTCGAGGTCCGGCGGCTCGCTCCGGGCGGCGGCCTGATCGGCGTGACCCGCGACCGCGGACGGGAGCGCCGCCTTCGCGACCGACGAGTCCCGACACGAGCTCGTCGCCGTCCGCACCCGCGCAGGGGCGCCGCGCGTGGCGCGCGTTCCGCTGCCGCCCGCGCCGGTGGGCCTCGCCCTCTCGGGCGACCAGCGCCACCTCTTCGTGGCGAGCGAGTTCGACTCCGAGTGGCACGACCGAGGCGTGCTCTCCGTCGTGGACGTGCGGCGTGCGCTCGACGGGGCCGGGGGCGCGGTTCGCGCGAGTGTGCCCGCGGGCTGCCATCCCGTCCGCGTCCTCCATGACGCCGAACGCGACGTCGTCTGGGTGAGCGCACGCGAAAGCCATGCCGTGCTGGCGTTCGCGGCAGCAGACCTCGCGCAGCGGCCCGAGCGGTCGCTGAGAGCGGTGGTCGCACTCGGGCCGTCGCCGGTCGACATGGCGCTCGTCGCCGGCGGGCGGGCGCTCGCCGTCGCGAGCTCGGACCGCTTCGGTCGCCAGGACGGCGCGCGAGACTCGACCTCGTCGACGTGCGCACGACGCTGTCCGGGCGGGGCGCGCCCGTCGCCGCGATGCGCGTCGGCCGCTTCCCGCGCGCGATCGCGACGACACCCGGCGAGGATCTGCTGGTCGCGAACTACGGCTCGCGCACCGTGCAGGCGATCCCTCGTTCCGCGCTCGAAGCCGCGGCTCCCAGGACGCCGAACCGGCCGGCGCAGAGGTGATGCGCGCGGCCTAGCGCGAGAGCCGCGGGACCCGGCCGAAGGGGCGTCGGCAGGACGCTCCACGACAGCGGCGCAGGCCGGCGAGCCGGCGGGCCAGCTTGCGTTGCGCGGCGCCGTAGCGGCGGTCGCCGGCTCGGTTGCGGAGTTCCTGCGGGTCACGCGCGAGGTCATAGAGCTCGCGCGACCCGTCGGCGTAGGCGATGTACTTCAAGTCGCCGACACGGATGCCGCTGTAGCTGGGCGCGGGAGGCCGGTTCCGGCGTGGCATGGGCGGCTGGTTGTGGGCCCCGTCCTGCTCGAGATCGGCGCTCGAGCGCCCGGGGCCCGACTCGAGCAGCAGTGACCGGCTCGAGCTGCGCCGCGTGTCTGTCGCGTACGGCAGCAGAGAGCGCCCGTCGAGTGTGCGTCGCGGACTCGCGCCGGCGATGGCGGCGAACGTCGGCGCCAGGTCCACGTTGGCGACCAGCTCGCGCGAGCTGCCGCCGGCGGGGATCCCCGGACCCCGGATCAGCAACGGCACGCGCGCCGAGGGCTCGTAGGCGAGCGTCTTGCCGTTGGGGATCCGGTGCTCCCCGAGGAAGAAGCCGTTGTCGGACGTGAAGACGACGTAGGTGTCGGCGAGCTGGCCGGTCTCTGTCAGCACCGCGAGGAGGCGCGCGACGGCCTCGTCCACGGCCAGCAGCGCCTCCTGCCGGCTGCGGTACGCGTTCGTGATCCTGGCGATCTGGGCGGGCCTGAGCCTGGCCGCGCCGTCACGCAGCCAGCGTGGCTTGTCGCTGATGTCGCGCTCGTCGAACGCCTGCGGGCGCGGTAGCCGCGCGTTGGCGAGACGACCGCGATGGCGCGGCGCCGAGCGCACCGTCGGGGCGCCGGGGCCACTGGGACGGCCGCGGTTGTTCTCGCCGTGCGGAGCCAGGAACGCGAGATCGAGGTAGAACGGCTGACCGGTCGTCGCCCGCGCCCGGATCAGCGCCTCCGCCTTGTCGCGGTAGACATCGGTCTGGTACAGAGCCGGGTCCTCGACGGCGGGGGTGCCGTAGGTCACCGACTGGCCGTCCTCGAGCAGCGTGTACCCCCACATCCGGTACGTCGTCGGATCGACCGATCCGCGCCAGTCCGACCAGCCGGGCTGCGGCGTCGCCGGCTCGGAGTTGCCGAAGCCGTTGAGGTACTTGCCGATGTGGACGGTGTGATAGCCCGCCGCCTGCAGCCAGCCGGCCAGCAGGTTGCCGCGGTCGGCCAGGCGGCGGAAACCGCCCTGCGGCGGGCGATTCCCGCGCACGCCGTTGTTGCGCGAGTACTGGCCGCTGTTGAGCGTCGCGCGCGACGGACAGCACAGCGGGAACGAGACGTACGACCGAGTGAACGTCGTCCCGGCGGCGCCGATCAGCCGCCTGGTGGCCGGCATCCGCGCCAGGTCGGAGACGCGCATGTCATCGGTCTGGATCAGCAGGATGTTCGGCTTGCTCGGCAGTTTGTACGGCGGTGTCTGCGCGCCCGCGGACCCAGTCCCGGACCCCGCTCCGGCGACCGCCGCCACCACAGCGGCGAGCGCCAGGAGCGCCACTGCTTGAGCCCTCGAGTTCCTCGCCACGGGTCCTCCCCGTACCCGCAACTCGCGCGATGCATTAGAAAACGTAGGGGAATCCAGGACGGGAGCGGCAGCGATGGAGCCCTACTTCGATCTCGGCACCTACACGCGCGGGACGTCGACCGCCTCGTCGAGCGCCCAGACGTGGTTCGACCGCGGACTCGTGTGGTCGTACGCGTTCCACCACGAGGAGGCGATTCGGTGCTTCGAGCGCGCGGTCGAGCACGACCCCGGCTTCGCGCCGGCCCACTGGGGCATCGCCTACGCGATCGGGCCGAACTACAACAAGCAGTGGGAGGCGTTCGACCCGGTCGACCTCGCGGCGTCGCTCGAGAAGGCGTGCGACGAGGTCGCGGCGGCGCGCGCGTGCGCGGACCGCGCCGCGCCGGTCGAGAAGGCGCTCGTCGAGGCGCTCGGGAGCCGGTACCAGGCCAACGACCCGTCGGCCGACCTCGTCGCGTGGAACGGTGACTACGCCGAGGCGATGCGTGCCGTGTATCGCGCCCATCCGGACGAGCCCGACGTCGCGGCGCTCTTCGCCGACGCGCTGATGAACCTCACCCCGTGGTCGCTGTGGGATCGCTACACGGGCGCGCCGTCCGACGGTGCGGCGACGCTCGAGGCCAAGGACGTGCTCGAGCGCGCGCTCGAGCAGCCCGGCGGCCGCGCGCACCCGGGACTCCTACACCTGTACGTGCACCTGATGGAGATGTCGCCGTTCCCTGAGCAGGCGCTGTCGGTCGCCGACGAGCTGCGCCCGCTCGTCCCCGACGCCGGCCATCTCGTGCACATGCCGACGCACATCGACGTGCTCTGCGGCGATTACAAGAGCACGCTCGAGTGGAACCTGCGCGCGATCGAGGTCAACGAGAAGTACGTCGCGCGCGAGGGCCGGGTCGGGTTCTACGCGCTCTATCACGCGCACGACCGCCACTTCGCGATCTACGGGGCGATGTTCCTCGGCCGGTCGCAGATCGCGCTGGACGTCGCCGCCGACCTCGAGGCCTCGCTGCCCGAGGAGCTGCTGCGGATCGAGCAGCCGCCGATGGCCGACTACCTCGAGGCGTTCGTTCCCATGCGCCTGCACGTGCTCATCCGCTTCGGGTTGTGGGAGGACATCCTCGCGCTGCCGCTGCCCGGCGACCCCGGGCTCTACTGCACCACGACGGCGATGCTGCACTACGCTCAGGGGGTCGCGTACGCGGCGACCGGGCGGATCGAGGAAGCCGAGAAAGCGCGCGAAGCGTTCGTCGCCGCCGTCGCGCGCGTCCCCGACTCGCGCTACCTGTTCAACAACACGTGTCAGGACATCCTCGCCGTCGCCGGCGCGATGCTCGACGGGGAGCTCGCGTACCGGCGCGGCGAGTTCGACGCGGCGTTCGAGCACCTGCGCCGGGCGATCGCGCTCGACGACGCGTTGCCGTACGACGAGCCGTGGGGCTGGATGCAGCCGACGCGCCACGCGTACGGCGCGCTGCTGCTCGAGCAGGGTCGCGTCGAGGAGGCCGGGGCCGTCTACGCCGAGGACCTGGGCTACGACCCGTCGATCCCGCGTTCGTCCTGGCACCCTGGGAACGTGTGGAGCCTGCACGGCTACCACGAGTGCCTCGTCCGGCTGGGGAAGCCCGAGCCGGCGCGCATCGTCAAGCAGCAGCTCGACGTCGCGCTCGCGCGCGCCGACGTCCCGATCAAGTCGTCGTGCTTCTGCCGCTTGACGCACCACGCGGCGGTCGTCAGCGGGTGAGCTTGAGGCAGGTCATGCCGTACTCGCTCATCCACCGACCGTCGAGCTTGACCCAGAGCCGGGAGCACACACCGGTGCCGTTCGGGAAGCTCCGATTCACCGAGACCCATCCGGAATCGACGTAGCCCGGCCAGATCGTGGCCTCCCAGACCTGGTCCGGGGTGTTGTAGTGCCAACCGCCGGCCCACACTTCGAAGTGGTAGATCTTCGTCGTGTTCGGATAGATCATCGCCGTGCGGCCCTTCACCTTGTCGACCCGCAGACCGCCACCGAGCACCTCGACGCAGTTGTGAATCGTCGGTTGGCAGGCCCGTCCGGACGCCGGCGCCGTGCCGGGGTGGACGGCGAGCAGCGTCGCCGCGCCGAGCAGCGCGACGACGAACGTCAGCGCGACGGCGCCGCGCGGACGTGTGATGGCGTGATGCATGGTTCCTCCTGTCGCCCTGATGGTCATGCCGCCATCGTGGGTGATCCTCGCTCGGGCGACCATCCCAGGATCCTGGGGAATCAGCGCCTGAGGATCGACGCGAGCGGGCCGGTGTTGACGACGTCGGCGGCCGTCGCCCACCCGCGGCGCGCGGTCCGGACCGCGAGCTCCATGTTCTCGAGGCCGCGGACCGAGTGCGCGTCGGTCGAGCAGACGATCCGCACGCCGGCGCGGATCGCGTCGCGGACGTGCTCGCCGCTGAGGTCGAGCCGCGGCGCGAGCCCGTTGACCTCGATCGCGACGCCCTCCTCGATCGCGACCGCGAACACCCGCTCGAGGTCGAGCGCGTTCTCCGGGCGCCGGCCGATGATCCGGCCCGTCGGATGGCTCAGGCAGCGCACGTGCGGGTTGCGCAGCGCCGCCTCGACGCGGTCGGTCATCTCCCGCCGCGGCATCCGCTGCCCGCCGTGGACGCTGGCCTGCACCCAGTCGAGCTCCGCGAGCACGTCGTCGGGGAGGTCGAGCCGCCCGTCTCCGAGGATGTCGCACTCGATCCCGCGCAGGACGCGGAACGGCGCCAGCGCCTCGTTCGCCACCGCGATCTCGTCGGCCTGCCGGCGGACGTCGTCCGGGCTCAGGCCAGGGACGGCGCCGACGGCCGGGGTGTGGTCGCAGATCGCGACGTAGTCGTAGCCGCGCTCGCGCGCGGCGCGGCCCATCTCCTCGACGCTCGCGCGGCCGTCCGACCACCTCGTGTGGCAGTGGAGGTCGCCGCGGACGTCGGCCAAGGAGACGAGGGCCGGCGGCTCGCCGCGGAACGCGTCCTCGCGCAGCTCCGGCGGGCACCACGGGAGGCCGAGCGCGGAGTAGACGGACGCCTCGTCCACCGCGTCCGGCAGCGGCTCGAGCGCCGCCACGTACGCGGATGAGCCCGTCGCCCGCACCAGGGCGGTCCCGAACCGCTCCGGCTCGGCGGCGACGAGCTCGATCGGCACGCCCTCGACCGTCACCCCGACCGCACGCCGCTCGTCCTGCTCCACCACCGCGACGATCTGGGGGAGCGCGGCGAAGCGCGCCAGCACGGACGCGGGATCCGGGGCGGCGCAGACGACCGCGAGGTGCTCGCACGAGTCGCGCCAGCGCCGCACGTCGCCGGCCGCCTCGCCGCCGAGGGCGGCCGCGACGCCTCCGACCAGCTCCCAGCCGCGGTTCAGCAGGAGCGCGCGCGGGCGCGGGTCGCCCTCGCGGGCGAGCGCCTCGAGCAGCTGCGCCTCGCGCTTCGGCCCGATGCCCGGCACGGTCCGCAGCCGCCCGGCGGCCGCCGCCTCGCGCAGCTCGCCGGCCGTCCGCACGCCGAGTGCGCGCGCGATCTCGAGCGAGCGGGCCGCCCCGAGCCCGAGGTAGCGACCGAGGCCGACGAGCTCCGGCGAGAGCTCGCGCTCGAGCTCTGCGAGCTCGGCGATCTCGCCGGTCTCCACCAGCTCCCGCAGCCGGCCCTCGATCCCCGGGCCGATCCCGCGCAGCTCGCGCACCCGCCCGGACCGCACCAGCCCGGCGACCGGGACCGGCGCGCTGCGGATCGTCTCGGCGGCGCGACGATAGGCGCGCGGCATGTAGGGGTTCGCGTCGCCCAGGTCGAGCAGCGACGCGAACGCCTCCAGGCGGTCGGCGATCCAGGCGTTCTCCACCGAGCCAGTGTCCAGGACACAACCGTCGACGGGACCGAACCACCGCTAAAGGTCTGGGCGTCACCGGCCGAAAGTGGGGTCACGAATTGGCACGGAGCCGCTCGTATGACACGTAATGCCGGAACAGGGGGCAATGCAGTGAGCAGCACCAGCATCAAGCGCAAGGTCTTTCTGACCATCTCGGTCATCGCACTCGTCTCGGGCCTCGGCGTGCTCGGAACCCATGCCGCCTTCTCGGCGAGCACGACCAATACGGGCAACCAGGTCACGTCGGGAACGGTCATCCTGACCGACAGCGACGGCGGCACCGGCAAGCTGGCGCTGTTCACCGGCGACAACGCGCCGACCGCCACGCAGTCGAAGTGCGTCCGGGTCACCTACAGCGGCTCGCTGACGGCGGCCGCGGTCAAGATCTACCGCACGTCGATCAACGCGGGCGCCAACGGCAAGTACTCGCTGCGCATCGAGCGCGGCGGCACCAGCCTCAGCGCTCCCGCCGCCGACATGAACTGCACGAGCTTCAGCCAGGTGTCCGGACGCCTACGCGACCGCCGACCTGGACTCCCTCGGGACGACCTACGGCACGGGGGTCGACGGCAAGGCCGCCGCCGCGACGTGGACCTCTGGCAACACGCAGGACTACCGCTTCACGGTCACCGTCAAGGACGGCGTGCTGAACGGCAACACGACGAGCAACGACACCGGGCTCTTCGACTTCGTCTGGGAGGCACGGAGCGCCTAACAGAGCCGCGCCGAGGGGGAAGCGGATTCGGTCCGGCTGGATGGACGACCAGCCGGGCCGCTCCGCCTCGCGCTCCTCGGACGCTCCTACCAGCCCGATGTGTCACACGCGATTCGCGGCCGGTGTCTCCATGTCACGAGGCAAGCGAACCCAGGAGGCGTCATGGCGAGCAACACGCGGATCCCGAAGGCTGAGCTGACCGGCGTCTACGGCGCGATGGTCAAGTGGATGTCCCGCAAGATGCTCGGCGACGTGGCCGAGCCGGTCGAGGTGGCCTGGCACAACCGGAAGGTGATGAACTTCAGCTTCACCGTGGGTCGCAAGGCGCAGAAGTGGGACCGCTGTGACGAGAACCTGAAGTCGTTCGCCCATATGGCGGTGGCCAGCCTGATCGGGTGCGGCTTCTGCCTGGATCTCGGCTACTTCCAGGCCCATAACGAAGGGCTGGACGAGGCCAAGGCGCGTGAGGTGCCCCGGTGGCGGGAGTCTGCCGTCTTCACGCCG
Organism: uncultured Solirubrobacterales bacterium; assembly: GCA_963828075.1. Lineage (GTDB taxonomy): Bacteria > Actinomycetota > Thermoleophilia > Solirubrobacterales > Solirubrobacteraceae > JACCYI01. The sequence continues at coordinate 851,542 of CAWHDH010000017.1, forward strand.
CTGGAGCGCGACGTCATGGAGTACGCCGAGGCGATGTCGCTGACCCCGCCGGCGGTGACCGACGAGTTGTCGGCCCGGCTGCTCGATCAGATCGGCGCGCCGGCGCTGGTGGAGCTCACCGCGTTCATCGGGCTGGCGAACCTGTACGCGCGGACCAACACCGCGTTCGGGATCGAGTCCCAGGGGTTCTCGGCGGCGTGTGACCTCAAGCCGCTCGCCCTCTCCGCGGCGGCATGACCGAGGACCCGTTCGTCACCCATCGCAGCCTGCTGTTCACCGTCGCGTACGAGATGCTCGGCTCTGGCGCCGACGCCGAGGACGTGGTCCAGGAGTCCTGGCTGCGGTGGGCCGGCGTCGACCGCGACGAGGTGCGCGACCCGCGGGCCTATCTGGTCCGGATCGTCACCCGGCAGGCGCTCAACCGGCTGCGGACGGTGGCGCGACGGCGCGAGGAGTACGTCGGGGAGTGGCTGCCCGAGCCGCTGCTGACCAGTCCCGACGTGGCCGAAGACGTCGAGTTCGCCGAGAGCGTCTCGATCGCGATGCTGACGGTGCTCGAGACCCTCGCGCCCGCCGAACGCGCGGTGTTCGTCCTGCGCGAGGTCTTCGATGTGCCCTACGCCGACATCGCCGCGGCCGTCGACAAGACGCAGGCCGCGGTCCGGCAGATCGCTCACCGGGCCCGGGAGCACGTCGCTGCTCGGCGGCCGCGGATACAGGTCGATCGCGCCGAGCAGCGGGAGGTGGTCGACCGGTTCCTGGCGGCGCTGCGGACCGGTGATCTCCAGGTCCTGCTCGACGTGCTCGCGCCCGACGTGGTGCTGGTCGCCGACGGCGGCGGCGAGGTGGCTGCTGTCCGGCGCCCGGTGGTTGGCCGCGACCGGGTGGCGACCCTCCTCTCGCGCTTCAGGACGATCGCGCAGGACGCCATGGTCGGGACCATGTGGCTCAACGGCGCGCCCGCCGGCCGGATCGATCTCGCCGGCGAGCTCGACACGGCGGTCAGCGTCGTGGTCGCGGACGGCCGCATCACCCACATCTACGCGATCCGCAACCCGCACAAGCTCGCTCGGCTGGACGAAGAGGCCACGCTGAGCCGCTGACCTCCGTCGCCGGTGGCCCGGAGGCCACCGGCGATGAAGGCGTTCAGGACTGCTCGGCGATCAGCGGCCCGCCCCGCCGCCGAAGCGGTCGCCCGCCTCCCGCGAGGAAGCGATGCCGTCGGTCGCCTGGCTCCAGGACTGCGAACCGGCTCCCGTGAGCCCGGCTCCCGAGCCGCTCAGAACGTGCAGCAACCCGGTGTCGTCAAGCGTGCCGGAGTCCTCCTCGGGGACGCCGATCGCCAGATCGCTCTCGGCGCTGTCGCCGAAGTTCGCGATCGCCAGTGATGCGCCGAAGTGATCACCGGTTTCCGGGGAATCGCCGAGCCCGCCGGAGGCTTGCAACCACAGCTGCGAGCCCGCCGCCGCCAGCCCGGTCGCGGTGCCATAGATCGCGTGCACGGCCCCGGCACCGATGTTCTCACCTGTCACGCCGATCGCCAGATCGGCCTGCGCGCCGTCGCCCAGGTTCCCGGCCGCCAGGGTCACGCCGAACCGATCCCCCGCCTCCGGCGAGGAAGCGATGCCCGCGGTCCCCTGGTCCCAATACTGCTGACCGGTCGCCGTGAGCCCCGCCGCCGAACCAGGCAGAACCTCGACGCCACCCACGTTGGCCACCGCACCGTCCTCGTCCGGGATCCCGATCGCGAGGTCGCTGTACGCCGAGCCGCCGAAGTCGGCGATCGCCAGGGAGGCGCCGAAGTGATCGCCCGCCACCGGACTGCCCGGGATCCCCGCGGATGCCTGGGACCAGAGCTGGGAGCCGGTCGCGGTCAGCCCCGTCGCCGAGCCGTAGATCGTATGCACGACCCCGGCACCGGCGTCCTCACCTATCGCACCGACCGCGAGATCGGCCTGCCCAGTCTTACCCGTGTTCCCGGCCGCCAGCGTCGCTCCGAAGCGGTCGCCGGCCTCCTCGTTGTCCGCGATGCCCGCGGTCGCCTGGGCCCACCACTGGTTGCCGGTCGCCGTGAGCCCCGACGCCGAGCCCGGCAAGATGTGAACCCCGCCGACGTCGGCCAGCGACGAATCCTCATCCGGCACCCCGATCGCCAGATCGCGATGCGACGAGCCACCGAAGTTGCCGATCGCCACCGAGGCGCCGAAGTGATCGCGCGCCTCCTCACCGCTCGGAATATTGGGCGACTCCTGCGACCAGAACTCAGAGCCGGCCGAGGTCAACCCCGACGCCGAGCCCAGCAGCACGTGCGCGGCTCCCGCCCCGACGTTCTCGCCCGGCACGCCCACGACCAGGTCGTCGAAGCCGTCGCCGGTGACATCCCCGGCCGCTACCGATGCCCCGAACCAGTCCCCGGGCTCCGGGGAGTCGGCGACCCCACCCGAGCTCTGCGACCAGAGCTGCGAACCCGTCGCCGTCAGGCCGCTCGCAGAGCCTGGCAGCACGTGAACCGATCCAGCACCCGAATTCTCGCCCGGCGACGCCACGGCGAGATCCGCGAACCCGTCGCCGTTGAAGTCACCCTTCGCCGGCGCCGGCGTCGACCATCCCGAGCCGAGCACGCCCTCGATGCCGCCGAGCACGTGCTCGAGCGTGAAGGTGCCCGTCGTGCCACCGTTACCGTCGACCGCGATGCGGTACTGCGTTCCGGCGACCGCGGTGAACGCCGCGGTGGCGGGCCCGGCTGCGACTGAGGTGAGCGCGCCGAGGCTGGTTCCCGTGTACACACCGATGCCGGGGGCGAAGCCCGCGACGTCGAGCAGCCGCAGCGTGGCGGGGCCGCCCTCGGTCGGGGTCCAGGTGAACCACACCGAGTTGTCGGCGATCGCGCCGCCGTGGAAGTCGAGCTCGCCCGGCTCCCCGGTCGAGCGGACCGTCGTCGCCGCGGCCGTCCCGATCGGGCCTGACAGCGTCCGCGGCGCGGAGAAGTTGTCGTTGGCCGGCGCGGCGATCGTCCACTGCAGCCCGATGTTCCCGGTCGTGGAGCCAAACCCGTCGACGGCGATCCGGTACACCGTGCCCGAGACCACTGGGAACGTGATCTTGGACTGGTTGGTGCCATTGAACTGGTCGTTGGACGCGAGCTGCGTGAGCGACGCGACGGCCGTGCCGGTGTAGGCGGCGACCACGGTGTCGAAGCTGGACTCACGCGTGTTGAAGCTCGCGGTGCCCGTCTCGGGTGCCGTCCACGTGTACCAGACGGAACGGTCCGGGATCGACCCGTGGTTGGGCTCACCCGGCTCACCGGTTGAGCGGTTGTTGTTCGAGGAGTCCTTGCCGGTCGCCCCCGTGAGCGTCTTCGGGGTGGCGAAGTTGTCGTGCGCCGGTGAGTTCTGCGCGTACTGCAGCGAGAACGAACCGTGTGCCGCGGAGAAGCCGTCGACGGCGATCCGGTAGACGGTGCCGGCCGTGGCGTTGAACGTCACCTTGGACTGCAGCGTGCCGTTGGTGTCGTCGTTGTTCGCGACCGACGCCAGCGTTCCGAAGGTGCTCCCCGTGAACACGTGCAGCGTCGTGTCGAACGCCGCATCACGCGTGTTGAACGTTGTCGGCCCGCTCTCCGGAGCGATCCACGTGTACCAGACCGACGTGTCGGCCGGGCTGCCCGAGATGTTGGGCTCGCCGGTCTGACCCGTCGCGTCGGTGTTGGTGCCAGAGACGGTTCCATCCGCGCCGGAGATGGCCGACCCGGCGAAGTTGTCGTTCGCGGGACGGCCCACGAAGCCGTTGACGAACGTCCGCAGCGCGCCCTGGTAGACCTCGCCGTAGATGCCCGGCTTGGTCGCCTGGGCGCAACCGGAGCCCCAGCTCGTGTCGCCCACCAGGCGAACCTGGCCACCGGCGATGAACAGCGGACCACCGCTGTCGCCCTGGCAGGTGTCCATGCCACCGGCGAGCGGGCCGGCGCCCAGCATGACGGCACCGTGGAAGCTCGCTCCGTACTGGGCGGGATCCGACATCGTCGCGTCGGACTGGATCGGGAGATCCACCTGGCGAAGGTCGTTGGAGGCCACGCCGCCCTGCGACGTGTGGCCATGGCCGATCGCGCGGACCGTGTTGCCCGGGGCCACCGGGTCCACGGCCGCCTCCGCCATGCGCGCCCAGGCTTTCGTCGACGCCGTGTTCAGGCGCAGCATCGCGACGTCGTTGTCGAACGTCGTCGCGTTCCACGACGGATGCAGATGGATCGCCGTCACGCTTCGTACGTCACCCGGAGCCTCGTTGTTGAGCTGGTTGGCGCCGATCACGAGCTTCAGGCTCGCCGCCGTGACACCGGCGTCGACGCAGTGCGCCGCGGTGAGGACCCAGATCGACGAAACCAGCGTGGCGCCGCAGAACGCGAAGCTGTCCGACGCGCGCTTCACCGAGACGAAGAACGGATACGCACCGGCCGGCGCGATCGTGCCGCCGACGATGTTCGGCTGTGGGGGAACCGTCTGCGAGATCTCCTCGCCCTTCTCCGCGCGGGCGGATCGGCGGATCGCGCTCGTCGTCGCCGCCGTCCGGACCTCCTGGCCCCTCTTGGCCTGCCGTTCGACGACCGAGCGCTTCCCGAGCGCCTCATCCGTCACCGCCCGCGGCGTCGCCGCCGTGCCCACGGCGCTCACGCCGCCCACGCAGACGCCGCCACAGATCACCACCGCTGCGAGACGTCCCCTGCGCCCGAGATTCCGTTCCCGACTCCCCCTGCGACCGTCCGACCGTCCGACCATCGTTCCTCCCGGTTGTGGCAAAGATCCGTCTCGACCGTCGCTGGCGCGCCGCGGTGCTGCGCGCGCAACTCGACTGTCAAAGCAACGCCGGGGCCCTCTGGATTCCGCCAAAGATGGTCCGTTCTTGGTACGACGGCGGCTGGGCGGAGTCGGGAACGCAAACGGGCGGCCAGATGGCCGCCCGTCCACGATCCGTCCTCGTGAGAGGAACTACTGCAGCAGGGAAAGAACGCCCTGCGAGCTCTGGTTGGCCTGCGCGAGCATGCTCGTGCCGGCCTGCTGGAGGATCTGCAGCTTCGAGAAGTTGACCATCTCGGAAGCCATGTCCACGTCGCGGATGCGGCTCTCGGACGCGACCAGGTTCTCCTGATAGCTCGCGAGGTTGTTGATCCGGTTCTCGAGGCGGTTCTGCACCGCGCCGAACGTGGCGCGCGCCGTCGAGACGTTGGCCAGGGCACCGTCGATGTCGGTCAGCGTCAGACCGGACATCGCGCCGGACGTCGTGACGGCCGCCATGTCGGTGACCTCCTTGGCGCCGGTGGCGCTGGTCCCCGCCAGGTCGAACGCGTTGGTGGCGATCGTCTCGCCGGACATCGCGCCCACCTGGAAGCTGATCGCCGCGCTGCCGGTCAGCAGGTTGGTGCCGTTGAACTTGGTCTGCGAACCGATGTTCGTGATCTCGGTCGCGAGCTGGCCGACCTCGACCGCGATGGCGTCCTTGTCCGACGAGGACAGCGTGCCGTTGTCGAACTGCACACGCAGGTCACGGACCCGCTGCAGCATCGAGGTGACCGTGTTGAGGGCGCCTTCCGCCGTCTGCACGAGCGAAACGCCGTCCTGCGCGTTCCGCGACGCCTGGGACAGGCCGCCGATCTGCGAACGCATCTTCTCGCTGATGGCGAGGCCGGCGGCGTCATCGGCCGCGCGGTTGATGCGATAGCCGGACGACAGCTTCTCCATCGCCTTGGACGCCTTGGCGGCCGTGGCGCCGAGGTTGCGGTGCGCGTTGAAAGCTTCAACGTTGTTCTGAATACGAAGGCCCATGATCATCTCTCCTTGATGATTTGAGTGGGTAGGCCGGAACGACTCCGTGTCGTCCCTTTGGGTTGCCTCCGGGGTAATCGGCAGGTTCGCCGCCCGAATGAGGCGGGCTGCAGGCCGAGGCCGCGTGCGTGGTCCTCCAGGCTGTGCTCCGGCGGCGGCGCGCCCTCTTGCTCGACGTGAGCGCCGCCGTGCCGCAAGATGTCACGCCATGGTCGTCGTCTACACGGCCACGATCTGGCTCCTGGGGGCGGCGTTCCTGCTGTTCCCCGTGCTCGGGCTGCCCCAGCGGTTCGCGCAGGTGGCGATGACGCTGCTGGTCGCGGAGCTCTCGGCGGTGATGATCGAGTCCTACGCGGCGCCCGGCGGGTTCACCGCCGAGGCGACGAGCACGCTCGCGTCCCAGGACGTGCCGGCGCTCGGCCTGCTGCTCTACGCGATCGCGATCACGACCGGCGTGCGCGCCCACCGCGCTCGCGCCGAGCGGACCGGGCCCCCGCCGAGCGTCACCACACGTAGCCGTTCAGAACGGTGAGCATGTCCTCGCGCTCGACGGGGCCGAAGCGCACGATCCAGCCGTCCTCCCCCTCACGCTTGAGCACCGCCAGGTGGCCCGCGTCGACGATCTGCCGGTGCACGACCTGCGCGCGCCGCTTGCCCTGCGGCCCCAGGTAGAGCACGTCGATCCCGAAGCTCTCCTCCTCGACCGGCCAGATCGAGAGCTTGTCGGGGCGCGTCGGGAGGCCGTCGGCGTTGACGGCCAGCGGGGCGGGCAGCCGATCCGGGTCGTCATCGTCGTCGCCGCCGAGGAAGCGGGGCCTGCGCATCTCCTCAGATGGTGGCAGGCGACTGTGTCACCGGCGACCGATCGGGTACGTGTTCGCCCATGGCAATCACCGACACCAGCCCCCGGACCCTGAGCGTCCGCGGCGTGGCCGTGCCGCGCATCGGCTTCGGCACCTGGCAGATCACCGGCGACGCATGCGAGGACGGCGTCCGCGACGCGCTGGAGATCGGCTACCGGCACATCGACACCGCCCGCGGCTACGAGAACGAGCGCGAGGTGGGTCGCGGCATCAAGGCGAGCGGCGTCGCCCGCGAGGAGATCTGGCTGACCACGAAGATCTGGATCGAGGACTTCGAGCCCGAGAGCCTGAAGGCCTGCGCCGAGGACTCGCTGCGCTCGCTGCAGACCGACTTCCTGGACCTGCTGCTGCTCCACTGGCCGAATCCCGCGGTCCCGCTCGAGGACACCCTGGGCGCGATGGTCGAGCTGCGCGAGGAGGGCAAGATCCGCGAGCTCGGCGTCTCGAACTTCCCGCAGGGCCACCTGCGGCGCGCGCTGGCGGTCGCCCCCGTGTTCACCGACCAGGTCGAGATGCACCCGTTCCTCGGCTGGCCCGAGCTGTTCGAGATCGCCGAGGAGACCGACCTCATGCTCACCGCCTACGCGCCGCTCGCCCACGGAAAGGTCCCGGACCACCCGGTCCTGGGGGAGATCGGCGAGGCACACGGCAAGACGGCCGGCCAGGTCTCGCTGCGCTGGCTGATCGACCAGCCGCGGGTGGTGGCGATCCCGAAGGCGTCGAGCCACGACCGGCGGGCGGAGAACTTCGACGTCTTCGACTTCGAGCTGACCGACGACGAGCGCGCGCGGATCGACGCGTTGCCCAAGGACCAACGGGACTTCAGCCCGGCGTGGGCGCCCGACTGGGACGACTGAGCCGATGCGCATCCTCGTCACAGGCTCCCGCGGCAAGGTGGGGCGGATGGCGGTCGGCGCGGCCGTCGGCGCCGGGCACGACGTCACCGGCGTCGACCTCCTCCCCCCCACATTCGAGCGCGCCGAGCCCGGTGAGGCTCGGTACATCCAGGCCGACCTGACCGATCCCGGCAGCGCGTTCGCGGTCGCGCGCGGCCAGGACGCGATCATCCACGCCGCCGCGATCCCGGAGCCGACGCAGAACGCGCCGCACGTCGTCTTCCGCAACAACCTGATGGGCGTCTTCAACCTGCTCGAGGCCGCGGTGCGGCTCGGCGTGCCGCGCTTCGCGAACGTCTCGAGCGAGACCGTCCCGGGCTACTTCTTCCCGGAGCGGCCGTTCCTGCCCGACTACCTGCCGATGGACGAGGAGCACCCGATCCGCCCGCAGGACCCCTACGCGCTGGCCAAGCACTTCTCCGAGCAGCTCTGCGACGCCGCCGTGCGCCGCTCCGACATCCGCTGCCTGTCGATCCGGCCGTCGTGGGTGCAGTGGGAGGGCAACTACGCGCGCAACCTGGGCCCCAACATCCGCGACCCCGACGAGCCGAGCGGCGGGTACTGGTCCTACATCGACGCCTATGACCTCGCCGACGCACTCCTGCTGGCCGCCGAGTCCGACCTGCCGGGGCATGAGGTCGTCTACATCGCCTCCCCGGACGTCGCGTCGACGCTCACCCTGCCCGAGCTCGTGCGCCGGCATCACGGCGACGCGATCGAGGTCCGGCCGCTCTCGCGCCCGGACGCGGGCGGGATCTCGATCGAGAAGGCGCGGCGGCTGCTGGGCTACGACCCGCGCCGCTCCTGGCGCGACCACCTCGACGAGAACGGGAGCCCGCGCTGAACCCGGTGCGCCTCGTGCGTCGCCTCCGCTCGCCCGGGCTGATCGTCGCGATGATCGCGGTCGTCCTCGCGGGCGTCGGGACCGCGACGGCTGCGCGCGACCTCATCACCGGGCGCGACGTGCGCAACAGCTCACTGACCGGCGCCGACATCCGCAACCGCTCGCTCTCTCCGCGTGACTTCCGCGGGTCGGTGACCGGCCAGCCCGGCCCGGCGGGACGCACCGGCGAGCCCGGACCGATCGGCCCGGCCGGCCCGGCGGGCCCTGCCGGCAAGGGGTTCGAGGGGCTCCGGCGGGTCAGCAAGGCCTACCGCCTGGACCCGCGGACCCCGAACCAGGCGCTCGCCGTCGACTGCCCGGGCGGGAGTGCCCCGATCTCGAGCGGCGTCGACGTCTACGACGAGAGCACCAAGGAGGGTGTCGCGGGCGCATACCCGACGGGCTCCTTCCCCAACGTGACGGGCGGCGCAGCGTTCGTGACCAACACCACCGGACGGACGGACCTCATCGCGGTCGTCATCGCCATCTGCGCTCCCGGCGCGACGTTCGCGCCCGAGGATCCGGTGCCGCCGGCGGGCAAGCTGGACGCGCCCGCCGCGCACGCTCGCTAGTCACCAGGTCTTCAGCCGCTCGGACGCCGGCGGCGGCGCCAGGCGGATCCGCGCGTCGAGAACCACGGCGCCCTCCGGCAGCAGCCGGACCGGGTTCAGGTCGCACTCGCGCAGCTCGGGCAGCGCGCCCGCGAGCGCGGCGAGGCGGCCGAGGACGTCCGCCAGCGCGCGGCCGTCGAGCGCCGGCGCGCCGCGGAATCCGCGGACCAGGGCGGCGACCCCGGGCGAGCCGGCGATCAGGTCGTCGACGTCGAGGTCGGTGAGCGGTAGCAGCCGGAAGGCGGTGTCGCCCAGCATCCCGGCGAGGCGGCCGCCCATGCCGAGGGCGAGCAGCGGCCCGAGGTCGGGGTCGGTGACCGAGCCGACCAGCACGTCGCCGCCCGCACCCGCCAGCGGCTGGACGAGCGCGCCCGGCCACTCGCGGCCCGCTTCGCGGACGCGGCGCTCGAGCTCGCGCCAGCCGGTGCGGATCGCATCCTCGCCTTCGATGCCGAGCAGGATCGCGTCGATGTCGGAGGCGTGCGCGGGGGGCGCGAAGTCGGCCTTGACGACGACCGGGCCACCAAAGCCGGCGGCGGCGCTCACGGCGGCGTCGGGATCCGCGCACGCGGCGGACGCGAGCAGCTCGATCCCGTGGGTGGCGAGCAGCTCGCGCGCGGCGTCCGGCGAGATCCACCCCGGCCCGTGCTGATCGAGCTGGTGGGCCACGAGCGCGCGGGCGGCCTCAGGGTCGGCGCCCTCGACCGGCGGCGCCTGGCCGAGCGGGCGCGAGAGCCATTCGCGCCGGTCGGCGGCGAGCGCCAGCACGCCCGCGCACGCCTCGGGGAACCGGTAGTTGGGCAGCGTCTTCGCCGTGTCGGCGCCGGCGTCGGCGACGCGGCCATCCGCGGCGAGCACCGAGGCGGCGACCGGCTTCTCGTGCCGGCGCCCCTCGGTCGCGAGCGCCCGCAGGATCTCGTCGGGCGGGCGGCCGGAGATGTCGACGTGCAGCGCGACCGCCGCGTCGACCCCGTCGTCGGAGAGCAGCATCCGCAGCGCGGTCGCGTACTCGTCGGGGCCGGCGTCGATGCCCATGTCGATCGGGTTGCCGGTCCGGTCGGCGGCCGGGAGCTTCTCGCGGAGCAGCGTGTACGTGTTCCGCGCGAACTCGGCCAGCTCGAGGCCCCGGCTCAAGCAGGCGTCCGCGGCGACCGTCCCCAGACCACCCGAGTTGGTGAGGATCGCGACCCGCCGCCCGGGCGGCAGCGGCTGGGAGGCCAGCAGCGCGGCGGCGTCGAACAGCTCCTGCGTTCCCGACACCGGCAGCACGCCGGCCTGGCGGAACAGCGCGTCGACGCCCGCCTCGGTCCGGAACGCGGCGGCGGTGTGCGAGCTCGAGCCGGTCTCCGGCTCGCGCGAGCGGCGACCCTTGACGACCAGCACCGGCTTTGACCGGGAGACCCGCCGCGAGATCTGCGCGAACCGGGCGGGGTTGCCGAACGACTCCATGTAGAGCAGCACGAGCGAGACCTCCGCGTCCTCCTCCCACAGCTCCAGCAGGTCGTTGGTGGAGACGTCGGCGCGGTTGCCGAGCGCGACGAACGCCGCGACGCCGAGCCCGCGACGGGCCGCATGGCCGAGCAGCGCGATCCCCAGCGCGCCGGACTGCGACGAGATCGCCACCGGGCCGGCGGGGGTCTGGGCGCGCGAGATCGTCGCGTCGAGCCGGCGGCCACCGGTGGTTCTGAGGAGGCCGAGCGAGTTCGGGCCGAGCATCCGCAGGCCGTGGCTGCGGACGGTGGCGAGCAGCGTCGCCTCGCGCCGTGCTCCCTCCGGGCTCGCGTCGCTGAAGCCTGCCGACACGACGACGAGCGCCTTGACGGCGGCCGCGGCCGCCTCCTCGGCCACGCCCTGCACCTCCTCCGCCGGCACCGCGATCACCACCAGGTCGGGCGGCTCTTGGAGGGCTGCGATGGACTCGACGGCGCGGATCGAGCGCACCACCGGCTGACCGCGGTTGACGGGATGGACGACGCCGTCGAAGCCGCCGTCGACGATGTTCGCCACGATCGCCCCGCCGACGCTGCCCGGCGCGTCGGACGCACCGACCACCGCGACCGACCGCGGGTTGAGCATCGGCTGCAGCGACGCGACCGTCGCCTGGTGGTCGCGCTCGGCGATCCGCTCGGCCAGCGTCTCGGTCGGGCGGATGTCCAGCGTCAGCTTCACCTCGCCGCCGAACCCGGACCGCCGCACCCCGAACCCCGCCGAGCGGAAGACCCCGAGCATGCGCATGTTGTCCGTGAGCACCTCGGCGTCGAACCGGTGGATGCCGTGCTCGGCCGCGATCCCGGCGAGCTGCTCGAGCAGGCGCGTCCCGGTCCCCCGGCCCTGGTACTCCTGCGAGACCGCGAACGCGACCTCCGCCACCCCCGGCTCGCGCAGCCGGTCATAGCCCGCCACGGCGACGATGTGGTCCTGGTGGTGCGCGAGGAGCGCGACGCGCGTGTCGCCGTCGGACTCGGCGTAGTAGCGCGCGATCGCCGCCGTCGCCCCGTAGCCGTGGAAGCGCAGGTACCGGCTCTCGTCATCCAAGCCGTCGAAGAACGCCCCGATCGCGTCGACGTCGTCGGGCGTGGGCGAGCGCAGCCGCAGCGTGGTGCCGTCGCGCAGCAGGACGTCGCGGACCACGGCGGCGGCGGGCATGGTTTCGGGAGGTTAAGCCCTGATCCACCGATGATCCGTGGATGCCTCGGCGTCGCAGGCCAAGCCAGGGGTCATCGGCCGCGTATCTGCAGGGTGACCCTTTCGGTTCGCGGCCGATGGCGCATGGCGCAGTGCCTGCGGCGGCGAGGCGCCGCGGGTATCGGTGGATCAGGGCTCAGGCCCGGTCCGTTCGGGTCGTCGGCCGAGGCCGCTGTATAATCCGCCGCTCGCGCGGATGTAGCTCAGTTGGCTAGAGCGTCTGCTTGCCATGCAGAAGGTCGAGGGTTCGAGTCCCTTCATCCGCTTGAAGCGAAAGCCCTGCTAGTCAGGGCTTTTTCTTTGGGTTGAGCGGGTGGATTTGCTGGATTCTGGTGGTCGTGGGTACCACCCGTGGGTACCAAACGCCGGTCGCTCTGTCGCCCGTCAACGGGGCTTAGCGCTCCGGCGCAGGTGGATCGCCGGCCAGCCGTAACGCGCCCAGCGCGGAAGTCGTGGTCTCGACGCCACTACTGCGTGCGCGCCGGCCCGCGCTGACCGGCGCTGAGTTCGCGCTCCATCTCATCGATGAGTGCGAAGAGGCCTGTGGACTCCCAGATCCGGTTCCGCTTCCCGACCGTCACCAGTGCAAGAACGCCCTTTTCCTCTAGGTGGTTGAGCGCATTGCGAGCGGCGACCTCGCTGCGGCGGGTCAGTGCAGCGGCCTTCGCGGCATCGAGCATCGGGTACTCAGGAAGCGCATCGATGATGGCCGCAGCGGCGGAATCCTTGCGCGGATTGCCCGCCTGTTCGCGCCAGCGTTGCTGGAGAGCGGCGACCTGACCCGCCAGACGACCGGAGGCCAAAGCAGCATCCTCAGCGGCGCGCGCCAGCAAGACGATCCACTGCTGGGCGCCGTCCTCTTCAAACCGCCATGCCGTCAATGCTTCGACGTACCGCTCCCGCTCGCGCGCCAGTACGAGGCTGATCGGCGGAATTACGTCGCGACAGACCTCCCGCCGAGCCAGGATCGCTCCGATCAGCGAACGTCCGACGCGGCCGTTGCCATCCACGAACGGGTGCACAGTCTCGAATTGCGCGTGCACCACGGCGGCTTGGACAAGGGGCGGGACGTCCCACCGGTTGGCGTAGTCGCACAAGTCCTCGAGCAGCCCCTCGACATGCCGAGCAGGAGGGGGAATGAAGTCTGCCCCAGCGGGCGTGTACGGATCATGTCCGATCCAGTTCTGGCCTGTGCGGATCTTGCCTCCATGCGCCGCCAGGAAGCGATCGGCAGCAGCAAGGCGCTTGTGAACATCACGAATCACGTCGGCGCTGAACGGATCACCGCTGGCGGCTGCCCACCGGTACACCCAGCGAACTGCGTCGATGTTGGCCACGGCGGCCTGGGCGCTGGGTTTGTGCTGGCCGCCGGCAAGCGCCTTGGCGAGCGCTCGGTGCGACGGCACATCGATGCCTTCAATCTGACTCGAGGCGATCGCCTCAGAGCGCAGAAGTTGCTGGGCGATCGTGTTGACGCCGACAGTGTCCGTATGTCGCTGAGCATCAGCGACCGCTTCCTGGGCATCGAGAATCGCCTGCACCGTGGTTTCGTCGAGCTTGAGCTGGAGCTCCGACAGCGGTGCCGGCACGTATGCCTGCACGCGTACCGACCGCCGGGCGCGCTTTGGAATCCCAGTTACGGCCTCCAGCGATGGCTGCCACACCTCTTCAAGCAGCTCGTAGCGAGTTCCTTTCGTCGGCGATTCCATACGCAAGGATAATACAGTATGCTTGCGCTTGACTAAGCTTGCTCATAGCCTGAGGTGCGAAACGATAGTCCTACAGCCTTTCGCAAGAACCCTCGAGCTTCGCGCCGAGTGTGCGTCAGCCATCGCCGGTAGTTCGCTCAGCGAGCCGGCTCACGAAACGCTTCGAGGCGCGCGACGATGGCTTCGAGGTCGGTCTGCTGCTGCCGCGCCCGATCGATCGCCTCGATGAGTTCGTCAGGCTCGAGCTGAGCCTCGCGGAGCCGGCGCGAGCGGTAGCGCTCGACCTCCTTCGTCACCAGCTCCCCGAGGAGCTCGCTGAGCGGTCGGTAGCCGGCGAGGGCGCGGAAGTCCGCCCAGACCTCGTCTGACACCTGGACTCTGGCCATCCGGTCACGTTTCGCGGGCGGCGCGGGTTTCTCGGCGGCGGTCGATGGAGCCTGGGTGCGGCGCGGGCGCTTCTTTCGAGCCATCGTGCGGATCGTATACGCGTAGACGGCGCATCAGCGATGCAAGTGCGTCCCCGTTGTTGGGAGGTGTCGGGACGGGTTGGCCTTCCCCGGCTTGGCCTTCCTCGGCCTGCTGCTCATGGCGATCGTCTTGGTTGCTGGTTTCGCTCTCTGGTCGTTGGGTTCGTGCGTTGACTTGCTGTGCTTGCCGTTCGTTCTGACTTGGCTGCTTGTCTTGAGGACTTGGGCTTTGAGGGGTGTGGTGCTGTTGGGCTGGATCTCTCGCTCGCCAATCAGCCGATGCTTGAAGTCGGCCGGCGCCCAATCACAACACCCAACCGCCAGCGCGCCAGCTCGTGCGCCGTCATCGAATGCGAGCTCCCCGATCCCATCCGTTCCTGCCAGCCAGCAGGTAGCGACGACCGCATCCACGCGCGAAAGCGGAAGCCGCTAGAAGCGCGGCTGCCTATGTGAGAACTCCCAGTAGGCGTAGCGTCCGAACTCCGCCGTGAACTCATCCCAGTCGGCGGCGGGCACGGTTCGGATCAGGCGCTGGACGGCGGTCTCGACAGCGCCCCATGTGAACGCGTTGATCACCACCGTGTACTCGGGCACCACCGGCTCGTCGCCATGTTCCGCCAACCACTGGGGCGTCACGAACCGAAGGTCGAAGTCGTCCGCGCCCTCGGATCGGGCATCCCCGATTGCGACCGTCACCTCGACCTGGCAGTTGGTCGGGTCGTCGGGCAAGTCCTCAACGCCCGGTAGGTGGCGACTGAACATGCGCCTCACAACCGGGCTGAACGCTGGTTCGGGCGGCATCGGTACAGGATGCCGCTTAGACACCACAGGGGCATCGTGGCCAACCCCTTTGCGCAACAGCCACCATGCAAAGCAACAGACGAAGTCCTGCGCAACAGACCCCGTAGCTCCGCGTCGAGGTCATGCTCCTTTCGACGGTTGTCGACCGTCGCTTGTCGAGGGGAAGTCTGGAAGAGGATCGGCATGTGGGCGCCGCCGGACCGTCCCGCCGCGCCGCCGCCGACGGCGCGCTATGTCTCCGGCAACGCGTCCGGTTCATCGGGTTGGCTATAGCCGGTGCACACCGCGGCGATCTTCGCCCAGCAGCAGCCGGCCCCGACCGACTACACCCCGGCAATCATCGCGGCTTGTGTTGCGCTCGTTGGCATCCTCGTAGCCGCTTGGACCGCGCAGAAGCGTCTCCGAGTCCAGCTCGATCACGACCGCGAGCTGCACGACCTCGGCGAGCTGCGCACCGTCGTGGATGAGGCGGCCGCCCTGACCTATACGGCGCTCGACAAGCTCACGGACGCGATGGCAGCCGCGGAGGATTGGGCTATCGCTGGGCAGTCCGGCGTCAAGGAAGCCGTGGCCGCCGCCGCAGCGCGCCACGAAGCATTCGTGGTGATATGGCCGATGGAGAACATGGCAGCCCGCCTAGCGCTCCGGCTGACGGAACAACACCCCGTGTACACCGCGTTCCAAGAGTTCCACCACGGCTGTAAGCAGGCGGCGCGCCAGATGCCGCTCAAGAACCCTCCGGATCCGATCCTTGAACCCGACCGTTGGGCGGCGCTCAGAGCGGAGCTCCGCCGCACGCGTGTGGCCTATGTTCGCCAAGCGCACGAAGTAGTCGCTTCGCGCCTTCCGCCACCCACGCCGACGGTACGCGCACATCCGAGGCTGCCCAAACTCCTCCGGCCATCCGGGCAGCGCTGAGCGGAACTCTTGGCTCGGCCGGACCGCAGATCCAGCGCCCTACGCCGCACCCTTCCGCGAGTGGGAGCCTTGCGCGTTGGACGAGCAGGAGCAGTCCACTCTCAAGCGCTCTGCCCATCTCGCGCCGCTAGCGCATCGCGCGACTTGCGCAAGTCGTCCGAAGCAGTAGCGCGAGGGCGTGCTGACGGACACCATGGATCCGGTGCGCGACCACCTGCGGGCGGTCGGCTCCCGGCCGACGAGCCTCGATCGAGCCCTGACCCCGCCGGTACGGTTTCGCCCGTGAATCTCATCCGCCGCATTGAGGCCTGTCACGGCGAGTTCCTGCTCTTCTCCCTCACCCCACCGCGTCTAGCGACGGAACCCGGGCAGGTGCGGGAGATCGCCGACGTGACCACCGCGCGTCTGCGCCCGCTCGGCCTGGACGGCCTGATCCTCTACGACATCGCCGACGAAGCGGAGCGCAACCAGGCCGAGCGCCCGTTCCCGTTCATGCCGACGCTGGATCCTGCTGACTACCTCGCCGATCACCTCAACACCTGGCCAACGCCGGTGATCGTGTATCGCGCGGTGGGCAAGTACACGCCCGATGAGCTTCGGGCGTGGCTGACGGCGCAGGATCCAGCACGGGTTATGACGGTCCTCGTCGGAGCGGCCTCGAGCACCGCGGCCACTCGAACGTCGCTCGCCGACGCCCAAGCGCTGCGCCGGGACGCCAACGCGGCGCTCAAGCTAGGCGGCGTCGCGATCCCCGAGCGCCACAGCCGGCGCGAGGATGAGCATCTGCGCCTGCTGGCCAAGCAGGAGGCGGGTTGCCGGTTCTTCGTCACGCAGGTCGTCTACGACCTGAACGCAGCGAAAAACTTCGTGTCCGACTACCACTATGAGTGCCGGTCGCGCGGCGTGTCACGGGTCCCGCTCGTCTTCACGTTCTCGGTCTGCGGGTCGATGAAGACGTTGGCCTTCCTGCGGTGGCTCGGCGTCGACGTGCCGCGGTGGATCGAGAACGACCTTCGACACGCCGCTGACCCACTCGAAGCCTCCTACCAACAGGCGCTCACGACAGCCACCGAGTTGATCGCGTACTGCCGCACGCTCGACGTTCCCTTCGGCATCAACGTCGAGAGCGTCTCGATCCGTCGCGTGGAGATCGAAGCCTCGGTGCGCCTCGCCGAAGCGCTCCGAGCGCAGCTCAGGAGCTAGTCGCACGCGACTGGGGCGGCGACGTCAGCGGCGAGTCGGTGCCGTACATGCCCGCCAGCCCTAATCCCAACTAAATCGTGTACCGAAGCAAGTCCAGCACGGTCCCGTGGCAGCGGCGACCGCTCGCACTCTCAGCACCAGCAAGCAGCAGGCGGTGACTGCTGGTTTCCATGCGCGAGCGTCACCGCGGCCAGGACAAGCCAGCGCTCGCGGGGAGCATCGGCGCCCGGCGGGCGTAGACGGTGTCGATGATCTCGGCGTTGTCGATGCCCTGTAGGTAAACGGACGTCACGCCGAGGTTCGCGTGGCCGAGCTGGCGTTGGATGACGTTCAGCGGCACGCCTTCGCGAGCCATCTCGACCGCATGCGCGTGACGGAGTTGATGCGGCGCGAACCGCCGACGCACTCCCGCGTCGAACGCGAGGCGCCGGAGGGTCGCTCGAGCCGCGGCGGCTGACCATGGCCGGCCACGGGTCGACCCCGTGAGCACGCAGATCAGGGAGCCGACTGGCAGCTCGACGCGCCGCTCGAGCCACGGCGAGAGCTGCTCCCAGCCCCACGGGTCCATGCCGACCTCTCGACGTTTGTCACCTTTGCCGTGGCGGACGAGGACTGCGCCGCGCCGTCGGTCAAGGTCGCTCTCGGCGAGATCGAGCGCTTCGCTGATCCGAAGACCCGCTCGCCAGAGCAAGACCACAAGGGCACGCGCTCGCAGCCCATGCGGGCCATCGCCGGCCGAGCGCATGACGGCGACGATTTCCTCGACGGTCGGCGGATCGGCCGGATAGCGCAGACCCTTGTTGCGCGGCGCGCGGCCACAGTGATAGCCGGGCAAGGTCGCCGGCGAGCGACGCCGACCAGCGGCGTCGAGAAGCACGAGAGTGGTCATCGACGCAGCCTCGACGGATCCCAGCTCAGCCACCCCGCTGCCAGGCAAGCACTCGCTCCCACTCCGCATGGAAAGGGTGGTCGCGTGCGCGCGCAGCCCACTAGTGCCGCCATGCGAAGCGGCTGCGCCGCGGGGCCACTCGGTTGTCATGCTCATCGGCGTGACCGGCCCGATCTCGTTTCTAAACCGATCCCTCTGGACCGAAGTCGAGCGGTATCCCGCGGTCGAACCAGACGCGCTCTCCCCATTACGAGGAGGCAGTGGGTATGCGCCTCCCCGACGCACTGCGGACCCTGCTGCTAGACGAAGGAGCGATCAGGGGCTGGGTCGGCTCGTACTACCTCTGCCTCGTGCACCCAGGCTTGGCGCTCGAGATTCGCAACGAGCAGCTGAGCTACGGATGGAGCCCAGATTTTGTTCTGTTCGCCGACGACGGCAGCCGCAAGCAATTCTTCATCGCGAGCAGCGACGGATCCATCTGGCTGTCTGACATTCTCACTTACGCCCAAGACGGCGAACCGTTCGCCGACGGGCTGGAAACGTTCGCGAAGCAAATCGAGCAGGAAGGCCAGGACCCGCTTCCACTATGACGCCAGGAGCGGTAGCGCGATCTCGCTGGCGCGCCGCTGTCGCTGTGGACGAGAAGCGCAATTCGCGCAAAGCAGCCCTCGCCGCGGATCAGCCGGAGCCGGCCAACACCAGATAGAAAAGCGGAGCAAAGGGTCATGACCCAGCCCCTAGTGAGCGTCTCTTGCAATTCCATCGCCCGGGAACTCTTTGACCACCGGTGAGGTTGGCTCTGATCAGCTTCTAAGCCTGCGGATCAAGTTCGCGAGCATGATGGTCGCGTCGGCCGCAAGCCCGGCGTCGCGGCGGCTTGGCGTCGTGCGGTGCTTAATCGCCTGGGCTGCCTCGATCGTCGCCCGCGCGAGCTTCCGTAGCTCAGCGTTCTCCGGTCCGGGCAGTTCGACCTCGACGATGCGGTCCAAGCGGTCCTTGGTCCTAGCGACGGGCGGCTCGGATTCGTTCGCTCGCGAGTGGCGTGCGGCGTCGTAGGCAGCGGCGCTAATCGCTTCGATGACGATGACGCAATCGTTACCGACGTTCCTGTAGTCCTGGGGAGTAGTTGCGCTTTGGAAGTGGCGACGTAATTCGGCAACCTCTGCGTCGACCTTGGTCCACCCGGTGCGGCCGCGAGGACTAACAGCTTCGGCCAGGGACGACGTGAGCGATTGCGATTCCAGGTCGGCCAGCTGATCATGCAGGGCATCGAAGATGCCGCCCAGGATGTCGCGGCGCGCTTGCCAACCGCCCGCGCCGCTGGCGCCGGTACGTATCCAGTAGCTGCGAAACGTCGTGAAATCCCGAAACCGAACGTCGGGGACGTCCGCGCCGAGACGCGTGCACACCGCTCGTAATGCCAGAAGCGCGTCGCGCATGTCGGCGTCGTCCATAATCTCGCCGCCACCCGTGCCGAACGCCTCAAGCTCGTCGTGGATCAAGCGCGCGAGTCCCACCGCAGTTTCCACGTCGGGCGCGTTGCTCAGCGGCCCTTGTCGGAGCCGTCGCGCGACGTCTCGACGGAATCGACGAACTGTTGAGTCGAACCCGAACCCAGAGGGCTCAACCGTCTCCTCAATGAAGTTCTCCGGCCGCATGAGCTGGAACGTAGTTCGCGTCCCGACGTACGCAGACCTCTGCGCTGTCCCGGCTTAGGGCAACAAACGACACGATGGCGTATCGATTTCAGCCTTGCTTATCGGTCAGCCGCTCGATCTTTGCCTCAAGGTCTGGGTCCCAGTCCCATTCGTCGGCTTCGGGGAAGCGCTCTTTGGCGTCGTCGAGGATGCGCTCGAGCACCTCGATCTTCTCGCGGAGCATCTGCCTGAGGTCACGGTCCGGCGGCTCGGCAAGCCGTGGGTTACTCCCGCTTCGGGCCGGCCTGATCCGCAGTTCGGGCCGGGTGATTCCTACCTGGCTGTGGATCATGAGCGCACCCTCGTGCAGGACGTAGTTGCGGGCTTGCAGCAGGTAGGCGAACTCGGGGTCCGCGGCGAGTTGCCTCCGCACATCCGCGTACCACTCATCGAAGCCAGTGTCGTGCTTGAACTCCTTCTGGAGGAAGAGCGTGAAGCTGCGTATCGCCGAGATGGCGCTGTGGGTGTAGACCGCGTTGTCCGGCCACTGGGTCGGCGAATCCGAGAGGTGGGCCAGCATGAGCTTCGCCTGCTCGAGCATCACCCAGGTGGGAACCCACCGTAAGAGGTCGTCGTAGT
This sequence comes from uncultured Solirubrobacterales bacterium, assembly GCA_963828075.1. Taxonomy (GTDB): domain Bacteria; phylum Actinomycetota; class Thermoleophilia; order Solirubrobacterales; family Solirubrobacteraceae; genus JACCYI01. The sequence continues at coordinate 871,559 of CAWHDH010000017.1, forward strand.
CGAGGTTGTCGAAGCCGAGGTCGCCGGGCATGGAAGCCGTGGATCGCTGGCAACTCTCCCACAAGTCGTCCGTAGTGCCTCATCCGTTGAAATGCTCTCGGGGCCTGCAGGCTCTCGCTTTCGCGTGGATGCGCTAGCTGGCGCTCAGGGTTCGGGACGACCGCAGCCAAACGGCTACTGGTGTCCGTCTACAGAGCAGACCGTGCAACTCGCGCTTCCTACTCAGCCGCTCACTCGCGAGGACGTCATGACAGCCGGCGAGGTCGCCGAGCTCGTGAAGATCCCTCGGTCGACCGTCTACGATCTCGCGCGTCGCGGGCTGATTCCCGCGCACAGGATCGGGCGGGCGTGGCGGTTCGTCCGGCAGGAGATCGAGCAGTGGCTGCTCGCGAGCTGAGCTACGCGGGCTGGCGTTCGCGTCCGCTGGTCGCCCACCTATGGAGGGTCTCCGGGGCGATGTCGGCTCCGTTGGGCCAGACGATCGTGCCGAGCTCCTCGTCGAGGGTCGCGCGACGGAAGTAGGAGGGATCACGGAGCGGTTCGAAGACGCCGGACCACTCGGCCTGCGAGAACGCCACCTCTCCCTCGGAGCCATCGTCGAACGACACGCGGAGCCGATGGTCGGCGATGACCTCGAAAGCGGTGGCGTGGACGAGCTGGGCCACTGCGCTCATGCTAATCCGCGGCAACCGCGAGCCCCTGCGCCGTACCCTTGGAGCCGGTGGCAAAGGCGGCGTCGAGGCGCGCGTACTCCTCAGGGCGGTACTTGGCCGAGACGTAGCGGTCGGTCGTCGTGAGCTTCGCGTGGCCGAGCATGTCGCGGACGAAGACCGGGTCGGCGGTGCGGGCGACGATGCTGCCGGCGGCGTGGCGGAGGGCGTGGAGCCTGAGTGGGCGGAGGCCGGCGGCGGCGCAGGCGGCCTTGTAGCGGCGGCGGACGGCAGAGCCGTCGAGGCGCCTCCCCCACACGTTCGCGAAGACGTAGTCGTCGGGTGAGAGGAACTCGCCTCGCCCACGGAGGCGCTGCAGCACGTCGACGGCCGGCTGAGCGAGCGGGGCGATGCGGAAGCGGCGGCCCTTCGGGATTCCTTCGACGTCGGCTGAGAGGCCGCGGCGGACGAGCAGCGTCCGGAGCTCGAGGTCGACGTCGTCCCAGCGGAGCGTCAGCGCCTCGCCGAGCCGGAGGCCGGTGAAGAACAACAGCCGGAACAGCTCGGCGTCCTGCTCATCGATGCGGATGTCGAGGGCGTCGCGGACGCGCCGCCGATGCTCCCCGGCGGCCGTCACCAGGGCGAGCGCCTCGATCTCATGGGGCTCGTAGTAGTCGAGCGCGGCCGGCGGGTCCTCCGGGCGCTTGTCGGTGCCGAGGACCGGGTTGGCCGGGAGGTTGTGCGCGTCCTCGCGACAGGCGTACTGGAACATCGCGGCGAGGACCTGGCGGTGCTTGTTGACGTTGCGCGGCGTCAGGCCCTCGGCGTCGAGCGTCCGGAGGAACCTCGAGATGTCGCGGGTGGTCACCGACTCGATCGGCCGGTCGCCGAGGGCGGCGAGGATGCGGCCGGCGCTCGACCGCCTGCCGCGCTTGAACGGCGTCCCCGGCTCGCGCAGCAGCGCCTCGTAGTCGCGCAGCGTCGACGGCTTGCTCTGCTTGACGTCTCGCTGCCACTCCAGCCAGTCGCGCGCGAGGTCGCGGACGAGGACCGGCCGGTTCGCCGCTTCACGCGCCAGCCGCTCGCGCTCAACCCGCTCCTCCCCCACCGCCGCGATCGTCGCAACCGCCGCCGCGTGGGCGCCCCGCTCGTCCAACCAGCCATCACGGACGCGGCCCGCGCGCCGCGCCCATCCCCCATCAGCCGCCGTCAACCAGGCCGGACCGAGGCGTCGCTTGAGCTGCTGACCACCGGCTCGCCACTTGACCTCGTAGTACGGAACCCCGCCCTTCCCGACCCGCACGACGAGGTTGTACGAGGCCGCCATTTCGGCGAGGGTACCACCGATTTCGGCGAGGGTACCAACTCCTCCGCGGGTACCACTTTGGGTACCAAACGACCCCGATTCAACGCTCCAAAGCCATAAAACCGCGATCTAGCCTTCCCGTTTCAGAGCCAAATCGCCCCTCATTGTCTGCTTGCCATGCAGAAGGTCGAGGGTTCGAGTCCCTTCATCCGCTTGTGAGGAAAGCCCCGGTAATCGGGGCCTTTTCTTTGGTCTGAGCGGCCGTTTTCTGGGGTCTGGTGGTCGCCCGTCCCACCTGCGGGTACCGTGCCCCTCGGGCCGTACGGCCCCGAGAGCCCATCGAGGAGGACCGCTCATGTCTGCCGCCGCTGGCCCGGTCACCGCTCGCGCACGGAGGGCGCTCGTGTTGGTCGCCGTCCTCGGCGGGACGCTCGTGTGGGGCGCCGGTCCCGTCCTCGCGATCGACTACGAAGACGACAATCGCAACATCTGCGCCGGCACGAACTGCTTCGAAGGGCAGGACCTCGAGGCCGATGGCGCGACGGACAACGTCGCGCTCGGTCACTTTCCGATGGTCAACCTGACGAGCGGCGACGGCAACGTCTCGCTGGGTACCTTCGCGTTGCGGCTGACCTCGACGGGAAGTCACAACTTCGCCGGCGGCTACCGCGCGCTGTACCGAAACACGAGCGGTAGCTCCAACATCGCGCTCGGCACGGACGCGCTGTTCGGGACGACGACCGGGAGCAGCAACCTCGGCGCGGGGACGGCCGCGCTCTACTACAACACGACCGGTCACCACAACGTCGCCCTCGGTAGTCGGGCGCTGTCAGAGAACACGACGGGCTACGAGAACGTCGCCACCGGCTACAGCGCGCTGTACTCGAACACGACCGCGCACGACAACGTCGCCACGGGCCACCAGGCGCTGTACTCCAACCGCGGCCTGTTCAACACCGCCACCGGCTCGGATGCGCTGTACGCCAACACCACCGGTCACGACAACGTGGCCACCGGCACCGAAGCCCTGCTGTCCAACACGACCGGCACCAACCTCGTCGCCACCGGCTCTGACGCCCTGCGCCACAACACGACGGGCAACTACAACGTGGCCAACGGCTACAACGCCCTGCGCTTCAACACCATCGGCTCGGACAACGTCGCCGGCGGCGCCAACGCGCTGTACGCCAACACGTCAGGCAACGAGAACGTCGCGGCGGGCGCCGGCGCGATGTTCGACAACACCACCGGCAGCCGCAACGTGGCCGGCGGCACCGATGCGCTGCGCTCGAACCGGGGCGGCGACGACAACGTCGCCACGGGCACCAGCGCCCTGCACGCGAACATCTCCGGCGACGGGAACGTCGCCACGGGACGCGACGCGCTGCGCGCGAACACCACCGGCAGCGACAACGTCGCGACCGGGATTCGTGCGCTCTCCGCCAACGTCGACGGCACGGGCAACGTCGCCGCCGGCGTCGACGCCCTGCGTTCGAACCGCGGGGGCGACAACAACGTCGCCGCCGGCCGCGAGGCGCTCTACTCGAACGCGACCGGCTCGGGCAACGTCGCCCACGGCACCGGGGCGCTGCGGTCCAATTCCAGCGGCTACGACAACGTGGCCAGCGGCACCGAGGCGCTGCGCGCGAACACCACCGGCGCCTACAACGTCGCCTCCGGCTACCGCGCGCTCTTCACGAACACCACGGGCGACTTCAACGTCGCCAGCGGCTACCGGGCGCTGCTCTCCAACACCGAGGGGCGCTACAACGCCGCCTACGGGTCGCACGCGCTCTACTCCAACACGGCCGGCAGCAACAACGTCGCCACCGGCATCACCGCCCTGGAGAAGAACACCACCGGTCAGGACAACGTCGCGGTCGGCGCGGGGGCGCTGCGGGCCAGCACGACCGCGTCGGGCAACGTCGCCACGGGCAGCGGCGCGCTGGTCTCCAACACGACCGGCACCGGGAACGTCGCCAGCGGTCAGCGAGCGCTCGAATCCAACACGACCGGACAGTCCAACGTCGCCATCGGGATCGACGCCGGCTCGGCCCTGACCACGGGCAACAACAACGTCACGATCGCGAACAAGGGCGTCGCCGGGCAGACCAACACGATCCGCATCGGAAGCCCCACGCACACCGGGGCCTACCTCGCGGCCGTCAACAACGTCGCGGTCAGCGGGCCGACCCAGCCGGTGCTCGTCAACGCCTCCGGCCGGCTGGGCACCGCCACGCTCAGCTCGGCGGCGCTCAAGACCGGGATCGAGCCGCTGGGTGGCAGCGTGCTCGACCGGCTGATGGCGCTCGAGCCGGTCAGCTACCGCTACCGCGCCGGCGACGGGACGCGTCAGTTCGGGCTGCTGGCGGAGGACGTCGCCCGCGCGCTGCCGACGCTCGTGACGCGCAACGATCGCGGCCGGCCGACGGGCATCCACTACGACCAGCTCTCACCGCTGCTCCTGGCCCAGGCCCAGCGCCACGAGCGCCGGCTCGCCGACCAGGCGGCGACGATCGCTCGGCTGCGGGGCGCGCTGCGCGGCCAGGCGGCCGCCAACGCGCGGCAGGACCGCCAACTGCGTGAGCAAGGACGCCTGCTGCGGCGGCTCGCGGCGGCGTCGAGGTAGCGCCCGACCCAGGCGCGGACGTACGGCCGGCCCTAGCCTGGATCCACCGATCATCCGTGGATGCCGCGGGAATCGGAGATCCAGGCCTAGATAAAATCATCCATTCGGTTGATGGCAGGCGGCGCCGGGGTCCGTACCTTCCCGTGGTATGGGCGTCATCGAGGACCTCCCATGGATCTACGGGGCGGCCTGCCAAACGGTCGCCGACGAGGCGGCCGCGCGCCAGGTGACCGAGCGCGTCGTGCGCGACGCCCGTCCCGGAACGCCGCGGCGTGCGCTCGTCGCCGAGGCCGTGCGCCTCGGCGTCGCCAGCGCGACGCCGGCCGCGCCGTTCGACCGTCTTCCACCGCGGGAGCGCGAGACGCTGGCGCTGGTGCGTCTGGCGGGCATGGGTGTCGCGGAGGTCGCCGCTCTGACCGGCGAGGACCCGACGACCGTCAAGCGGAGGCTGACGGCCGGCCTGCAGATGCTGGCGACGCCGCGACCGGTGGCGCCGACGCCGCCGGAAGCCAGCGTGCCGCGAAGGCGGCGGCCTCGGTTCGGTTTCGGATCCGCAGCTTCTCGAGCACGTGCCGCACATGTGTCTTGACGGTCGCCTCGGAGATGAACAGCTGCGCTGAGATCTCGCGGTTGCGCAAACCGCGACCCATGAGCTGCAGCACCTCGCACTCGCGAGCGGACAGGTCGATCACCGGGCTGTCGCGCGGCCGCTCCGGCGCGGCCGGTGGCTCGTGCGCGCCCATCCCCAGGAGCGTCTCGAGCACCGAGACGCCACCCGGCCCGGACATGAGCAGCGCGTCGTGGAACTCACCGAGCTCCTCGGCGCGGGCCCTGCGCTCGTCCTCGCTCAGGTCACCGACGATGTAGAGACAGAGCGACACGGCCGGCCGGCCATGGATGCACTGCTCCCACGCTCGGTCGTAGGCGATCGCGAAGTTGTAGACGTCCGTCGTGGACGGGATCGGCGGCCCAGTCCACCAGACCGCGTCGAAGCCACGCAGCAGCGCCCCCTCGGCGACGGCGGCCCAGCGGTGCGCCCAGTCCTCCGGCGCCTCGTGGATCGGCGTCTCGTCGATCACCATGCGTCCCTCGCGGACAAGCGCGTCGACATCGAGCCCGGCACTTCGCAGGCCTTCGCGGTCGGTCTCGAGCAGTCCAGGGATCGACCGGTGCAGGATCCAGCCGTTGCGCCGCAGGCCAAGCCCGTAAAACGATGCCTGCGCGATGTGGACCTCCTGCATGCTGCGCAGGAGCATCGCGAGGTGCGGGCACTTTCGCGCGCCCAGGACATCGTCGAGCGCCGACTCCATGATGCGAACGTACCCGACGGCTCGGGCAGTGTGTGGACTCGAGGGTCACGGCCGTGATTCGGCTACCAGTTTGCGGGTCCCAAACGCAGGGCGGAATCGTCGCTTAGCAGTGCCGCTCCGGAAGCATCCGGCGACCTCTCGCGGAACCTATTCGCCGCGACGGGACGTACTAGAGGTGCAAAGGAAGAGAGGAGCCCGTCGTGTACCGCACCGCCTTGGCCGTCCTGATGCTCGTTCCGGCGTTCGTCGCCTGCGGGGCGGAGCCCGCGCCAAGTGCCCCCGAACCGGTCTCTGCGCGCGAGACGGTGCTTGCTCGCGTCGGTAGCTCGCTGGTCAGCGTCGACGCCCGCACGGGACGCACGCTCCAGGACGTGACGCTCGGCGCGCACGACGCGTCGCTCGATGCCGTCTACACAGCAGCGAGCGACGCCGCCAGGACGACGGTCGTCGCCGCCGACCCGGTGAGCGGCCGGCGGCTGCGGTCGACCGAGGTGCCGGGACGGTGGATCATCCCCGTGGCGGCGGGCTCGACTCCCGATGGTGCGGTGTCGGGCGACGGCGAGGTGCTCGCCCTCGCCGGTCCGAGCAGTCAACGTCGGAGCCGCTTCGCGCTGCTCGGCACCGAGCTGAAGTCGCAGCCACAACGCTTCGCTCTGCGCGGCCGCTACGAGTTCGACGCGATGTCGCCGGACGGCTCGGCGCTGTATCTGAGCGAGATCCGGGCCGACGGTCGCTACCGCGTGCGAGCCTATGACGTCAAACGCGGTGCGCTGCGGCCCCAGGTCGTCGTTGAGAAGACATCACTCGGGGTGCTCATGCAGGGCGCGCCCGTCACGCGGGCCGTCGACCCGAGCGGCTCGCCGGTCCACACGCTTTATCGCGGTGGCCCTGCCGGCGCCTTCGTGCACTCGCTGAACACCCAGCGGGGCACCGCGCTGTGCATGTTCCTGCCGGACTCCAAACGCGCCGGCCCCGACTGGCGGCTGGCGCTGGACTCCCGGCGCGACAGGTTGCACGCGCTGAACCGCGACCTCGGCGCGCATTACGTCATCGACCCCACGAGCGGCGAGCTGACCCAGGCCCCGCCGAGCGCGACGCTGCCCAACCTGGCGGTGTCGAGCCCGGACGGCGCGCGCACCTACACCGTCGAGCCCGACGGAACGATCGCGGTCCGCGACAGCGCCGGCGTGCAGATCGGGACGCTGCCATCGCCGGGCGCCCAAGCCGAGCTGCTCGCGATCCGTCGCAACGCCCCGTGAGGTGGCCCGCGCAGGCGCGTCTTAGGGTGCGACCGCGAGTTGCCGCGAACCGTCGGCGCGCGTCCACGCGGCGACGAGGGTCCCGCCGGGTCCGTGCGCCGCCAGCACGCCGCCCTCGCCCCCGGCGCGGTCGAGCACCTCAGCGGGTTGCACGGACCCGTCGGGCCTGCGGCGCTGCACCACGAGAGGCCCGGCGAACGGCTCGACCCCAGCCTCGAGTTGCGTTCCGAACACGTGCAGGTCGCCGATCGAGTCGAACACCGCTCCTTGGAGACGCGCCCCTCGCCGGGGACCGACCCGGCGCCCGAACAGTTCACCCGGCACCGCCAACGCGATCCGCACGCGCGTCGCGCTCGGTGGGGTGCCTTCTGGCGCCGCTCCCCACAGCACGGCGAGCCGACCGGCCGGCCCGGAAACCAGGCGGGCTCCTGAAGCGCCGCAGGCCAGGTCGAGCTGGTCGAGCATGCGTGTCGGCTGAAACCGCTCCGCAGCCGGCTCCCGTACCGCGACGCGAATCATCCGCGGCTCGTGGTCTCTCACACACTCTCCGACCTCCCCCTCGATTCCGGTGTCCTCGGCCACCACAGCGGTACGGCCTCCGGGGGCCACGTGGAGGCTGACGAGGCCTTCGACGCGAGGGGCCGGTTGGCGCTGCAGAACCCGGCCGTCGCGTTCGGTCGACGCCAGCACCAGAACAGACCGCGGTCGGCCCCCAACCGTCATTGCGAACGTGACGCGGCCGTCTGGGTCGACCGCGATATCGAGGTCCGCGAGATACAAGGGATCGCTGCGGCCGAGCCACGCCGGGAGAACACCCGCGACCCGATGAGTCCGGATCCGGGACCCACGGACCGTCGCCAGCCGCAGAACGGGGGGTCGATCCGAAAGACCGGCGTCGGCCAGCCAGGCGATCGCGGTCCAAGATCCGGAGCGCGCCAGCGCGGCCTGCCCGCCGGCCTCGACAACTCGCCACAGGCGGCGAACCGACCCGTTCCGTTCGACGCGCAGGAGCGACAGCGAAACCGGCCGGTCGTCGCGGCCGTGGTCGCGGACCAGCAGGTCCGCCCCTCCGCCGTCGGTGACCGCGGAGTCGACCAGAAGCGTCCGACGCCCGATCCAGCGACGGTTGGGCTCGCCAGGCCGGACGACATCGATCGTCAGATCGCCGGGACCGTCGTAGATCTCATCCGTCGCCGAGACCAGGACCGCCGTCCCACCCTCGGTCGCAGCGAGGACGCGCATGAAGCCGGGAGCCTTTCGGGGCGGTCGCGACCGTGCGCCAGGCGGCGGCGCTCGTCGAGGCCGCGGCCGCGGTGGACGTGCGCTGGGGTTGCTCGGCGAGCCACACCACCGGCACACAGGAAGGCGAGGACGAGGGCATGGCGACCGCGACGAGGGTCGGAGCGCTGTGACATACCCCGGCTCCAACGCGCCAGCACCAGCAAAGTGTCGGCGGAAGCGCCACGCGCTGACGGTGGCGGGCTGGGTGTCGGCGGAAGTGCCACGCGCTGACGGTGGCGGGCTGGGCGTCCGCGGCGTACCCTCGGTGTCATGCGCTGGAGGCTCATCGCCGCCGCTGGGGCGGTCGCGGTCGTCGCCTCGGTCGCGGTGCCGGCAAGTAGCGCGCAGCGGCTCGCGCGGCCGACGGCGACGACGGCGAAGGCGCGCTCGGACACGGCGGTCCGGCTGCGCTGGCACGCCCGCGCGCGGAGCGAGACGCGCTGGGAGGTCCTGTGGGCCACCCGGAAGGTGCGCCTGAAGCGCGGCGCGCGCACCTACCTGGTGCGCGGGCTGCGGCCGGGAACGCGCTACCGCTTCAAGATCCGCGCCTGCCGGCGGCGGACCTGCGGCCGCGCCGTCCGGGTGCGCGCGAGGACGCGGGCGTCGGTGCCGGCGCCCGGCGGGGGCATCCCGCAGCCGGGGCCCGGCCCACTACCGCAGCCCGGGCCGGCGCCGGGCACCGGCCTCGCCGGCTGCTCGGTGTTCCCGCCCGACAACCCATGGAACCAGGACGTGTCCGGCCTCCCCGTCCACCCCGACTCGGCGCGCTTCATCGCCGCGATCGGCGTGGACGACCACCTGCACCCCGACTTCGGATCCGGACGTTACGGCGACTACGGCATCCCCTACGCGGTGGTGTCGGCCAACCAGCCTTCGGTGCCGATCCGCTTCACGGACTACGGCGACGAGAGCGATCCTGGCCCCTACCCGATCCCGCCCGATGCGCGCATCGAGGGCGGTGAGGAGAGCACCGGCGATCGTCACGTCCTGGTCCTGCGCCAGGGCGAGTGCCGGCTCTACGAGCTCTACGGCGCGCGCCGCGCGGGGGACGGCTGGGAGGCGGCGTCGGGCGCGGTCTGGGACCTGAGCTCCAACCGGCTGCGCAAGGAGGGCTGGACCTCAGCGGATGCGGCCGGGCTGCCGATCCTGCCAGGCCTGGCGAAGGCCGACGAGGCGTCGGCGAATCGCATCCGGCACGCGCTGCGCTTCACCGTGAGCCGGTCGCAGCGCGGCTACATCCACCCCGCCACGCACTTCGCGTCGAGCTCCACCGATCCGTCGCTGCCGCCGATGGGCCTGCGCGTGCGGCTGCGGGCGGACTACAACATCGGCGCCTACCGCGGGCAGGCGCGGGCGATCCTCGAGGCGCTTCGCACGTACGGGATGATCGTGGCCGACAACGGCAGCGACTGGTTCATCTCCGGCACCGCCGATCCCGGCTGGGACGACGACGACATCGACCAGCTCAAGCGCGTCCCCGGGAGTGCGTTCGAGGTCGTCGACACCGGGCCGATCCGGGGGCGCTGAGGCCTGGATCGGGCGCGCGTGTTGCGGTAGGCCAACACGCGGGCACCAGCGTGATGCCTCAGGCGGTGGGGGGTCGCCATGGCTCGTGCTCGTGGGTGAGCCACACGAGCTCGGGGTCGAGCGCAAGGACCCGCTGCCGGCCTTCTGTGGGCGGCTCGTCGAACTCGCCGAACCACACCGCCACGTCGCCGCCGACGATGAGCGGCCGCCCGCCAGTCTCGACGACGACCATCTGCATGCCAGGTGTGTGGCCCGGCGCCGGGACGAGTCGGAGCCCGGGCAGCAGCTCGTGCTCGCCGTCGACCGGCACGTACTGCACGCCGGGCGCCTCGACCCACTCGCGAATGGTGTAGCCGTCCTCGCTGCGCGCGTCGTCGAGCTCCCGACGCTGGACGTAGATCGGCCTGCCGGCGAAGAGGTGGTTGCCGCCGCAGTGGTCGGCGTGCAGGTGTGTGTTGACGACGATGTCGATGCCGGCGAGATCGAAGTCCTGCTCGCTCAGCGGCTGCAGGCGGGGATCCATGTCGGCCAGCGCCGGGTGCCGCTCCGTCATGCCGGTGTCGACCAGCACGCGCGCGTCGGGATGGTCGATGACGTGCACGTAGACCGGCATCACCTCGCCTTCGACGTGCAGGTCGGCAACGAGGATTGGCGTGATGGTGACTGAGGCGGGGGCGTTCATCGTGTACCGACCGCCGCGGTGGTGGTTGGTATCGGCATCTGCGTTCCTCCTCGTCTATCGGGACAGTTCAACCGGTATGACGCAGGGAACCCTCGATACTCATCGCCTGCGGAGTCGAGCTGAGCGGGTTCAGCCGCCGCGGGGCTGGGTCGAGCGTCTCGAGGAGGATGGAGTGGACGACGCCGTGGCGGAAGACGAGCCGGTCGGGACGGTCGCGCGCGGGCACGATGAGACCGGCCGCCTGCGCCGCCGCCAGCGCTCTGCGCGCTTCGGCCGGCCGGGCGGAGGCCCGGGCGACGACGAGGCGCGGGTCGAACTCGACCCCGGCGGACGCCGCCGTCGCGAGCACACGCTCGGCGCCCGCGGGCAGCGCGGCGAGGCGCTCGCGCACGAACCCGAGCACGCGGACGGGCCGCCGGTGGCCGTCGCCCTTCCTCCCGTTCGGCCAGCGGAGCAGCTCGGTCGCCAGGAACGGATTGGTGCCACACCCCGGCGGCGACCTCGTCGTGGCCCGGGCCGGCGAGCTCCGCCACATCGCTCACCGCCAGCGGTTCGAGAGGGAGGTTGTGGCCACGGATGAAGGGGGTTGAGCCGTCCCCCTGCGTGGCGGCGCGGCGAGTCTCCCAGGGGACGTGCAACGTCAGCGCAACGACCGGAGCTGGTCTGTGCGGTGTGCCGCGATCAGGCGGTTCTCAGAGAACTCTTAGGGACCGGATCGAAGATCGGTGCCATGCCCAGCGCACTGAACTCGGCCCTCGCGGCCGCACTGGCCGCCGGCGCCGTCGTCGCCGCGACGGCGATCGGAGACACGAGCGACAGCGCGAGCCGCGCCGTCGCCGCTCGCGCCAAGCCCGTCCTGATCGCGCCGACTCGAGCACAGGCGATCGAGGCCGCCGCCGCGTTGCGCGACCGCGCCAACGGCGAGCTGGGGCGCCGGCTCGGCGTCCCGGCCGATCGCCTCCTCGCCGCCGAGCGTGCGATCGTCGCCCGCCAGCTCGCCGAGGCGGTCGATCATCAGGTCCTGAGCCCGGACCAGCGCGACGCGCTTCTCGCCTGCTTCGACGCCCCGAAGGCGTGCGATCGCGGGGCGCTCCCGGTGCTGGGCGGCGGCCTGCCGCCCGGTGGCGTCCCCCTTCCCGTCATCGTCGGCGCGCCCCCCGCGGGCGGCCCGCGGCCCGCGATTCCCGCACCACCTCGCGCGATTCCCGTGCCGGCCCCTCCCCCCCGGTCTCGCGCGGGCCTGTGCGATCCGGTCTCGCGTCGCCCCGCACGCAGCCGCCGCGCCCTTCGGTGCGCCGTGCCGCTGTTCCCGGGGCAGGCCACCGCCCTCGCCAAGGAGCTCTCGCTGCCGGAGGAGAAGGTCGCGGCGGCGATGCGCGGCACGATGCGCGCGCTTGCCGGCGACGCACCGAGCGGGCCGGCCGCGGACCCGGACGGCGTCCCATTGGGCGTGCCGATCCAGCTGTTCCCGTTCGCGGTCGTGCCGCAGCTGGGCTTCGCCTGGGATGTCGGCCCGCACCCGGCACCGAGCCGGCCGCGACCCCGCGCGCGCACCCCCTGATCCCCGCCGTCGGGACGCGATCATGTCCGGCATGACGGCGAGCCCGCGGATCCTCGTGGTCGACGACGACCGGGCACTGTGCGACGCGCTCCGGCGGAGCCTGCGCCTCGAGGGGTTCGCCGTCGAAGTGGCGGCTGACGGCGGCGGCGCGCTGCGCGCCGTGGCGGCGAGTCCGCCGAGCGCGGTCGTCCTCGACGTCGGGCTGCCGGATCTCAGCGGGCGGGCCGTGTGCGCGCGGCTGCGGGCGGGTGGGATCGCGACGCCGATCCTCATCCTCTCGGCCCGCGACGAGGTCGACGACCGCATCGCCGGACTGGAGGCGGGCGCCGACGACTATCTGGTCAAGCCGTTCGAGATGGGCGAGCTGGTGGCGCGGTTGCGCGCGCTGCTGCGGCGGGGCGCCGGCCGCGCGACCGAAGGGCCGGCGGACCCGGCGGCGATCGAGCCGCCGCTGCGGATCGGCCGGCTGCTCCTTGATCCCGCCGCGCGGCAGGCCACCTGGGACGGCCGCGATCTGGGGCTCACCCGCCGCGAGCTCGACCTGCTCGAGGCGCTGGCGCGCAACCGCGGCATGGTGCTGACGCGCGACCGGCTGCTCGAGCTCGTGTGGGGCTACGAGTTCGCGGCCGACACCAACGTCGTCGACGTCTTCGTCAGCTACGTCCGGCGCAAGCTCGAGGCGGCCGGCGCTCCTGGCCTGATCGCCACCGTCCGCGGCGTCGGCTTCGTCCTGCGCGCGCCATGACCGCGCCGGTCCCGCGCACGCTGACCGGGCGCGTCGCGGTCGCCGCGTCGGTCGCCGTCTGCCTGGCGCTCATCGCGGCGGCGGTCCCCATCCTCTTCGCGTCCGAGCGCGCGGATCGGCGGGCGCTGGACCGCGACCTCCGCGACAGCGCCCTGCGCCTACGTGAGACGGCCGCCGCCTCGCTCGGCGTCGGGTCCAGGCCAGGGCTCGGGACGTCGGAGCTCCCGGAGAGCCTCCGCGCGCCCGCGGTGCTGCTGCCCGGCAGCCGGCCGACGGAGCTGTCCGGGGCCGCGCTGGACCCCGGGGAAGGGCGCTTCGCGCGCGCGCTGCGGGCGGACGGATACGGCTTCCTCACCGGTGGCGAGGTCCCGACGGGGTTCCCCGACGACGGCCGTCGCGGCCTGCGCACCGTCGAGGCAGCGGGTGAGCGCTGGCGCGTCGAGACGATCGCGCTGGGCGACCGCGCGCGGCTCGAGGTCGCCGCGCCGCTCCGGCCGATCGAGCGGCGGGCGGCGCGGCTGCGCCAGTTGGTGGGCGGAACCCTCCTGGCCGCCTTGGCCGCGGCGGGGCTGCTGGCACGGTGGCTGGCCCGCGTGGCGCTGCGCCCGCTCGCCGACCTGCGCGGCACCGCGGCATACGTGCGCGATACGGGCGACCTCGGCGCGCGCGTGTCCCGAGACGGCGCGCCCGAGGAGGTCGCCGCGCTGGCCGGCGACCTGGACGCGATGCTCACCCGGCTCGAGCGCGCCGGCGGCGAGCGCGAGGCCGCGCTGCACGCCGCCCGGCGCTTCGCCGCCGACGCCGGCCACGAGCTGCGGGCGCCGCTGACCAGCCTGCGCGCCAATCTCAGCCTGGCCGCCGACGGTCGCGCGGTCGATGGCGACCGCACAAGCGCCGTCCACGCCGCAGCCGAGGATTCGGACCGCATGGGACGGCTCGTCGACGGGCTCCAGGCGCTGGCCCGCGGGGAGGCCGGCCTCGCCGCCTCCCACGCCGTGGACCTGGGCGAGCTCGCCGACCAGGCCGTCGCTGCCGCGCGCACGCGGCATCCGCACCTCGAGATCGAGCTGCGCGTCCCGGAAGCCGGCCCGTGTGTCGACGGCGATCGCGACGGTCTGCGGCGGATCCTCGACAACCTCCTCGAGAACGCCGCAGGGCACGGCCGCCCGGAGGGGCGGGTCGTCGTTCAGGCCGATGCGGCCGACGGCGGAGCCGCAGTGCTGACCGTCGATGACGACGGGCCCGGGATCCCCGCCGGCGAGCGCGACCGGGTCCTGGAGCGCTTCACCCGCGGCTCGACGCCACGGGCCGCCGGCACCGGCCTCGGGCTCGCGATCGTCGCCGCCGAGGCGGCCCGCCACGGCGGCTCGATCGCGCTCGAGGACGCCGCGCTCGGCGGCCTGCGCGTGCGCATCGACCTGCCGGCTCAGTCAGTTGACCGGCACTGAACGCCCGAGTCGTAGTCCGTGCCACAAACGCCTGGTTCGATCACCTTGCGCCTTGCGGCGGTCTGCTCGCGGGCGTCGTGCGCTCGCCACAATGCGAGGCGATGCCGCCGGACGCGTACGGTGCAGTGATCGAACAGGGGCGAGCGGCGCTCGCGCGTGGCGCTTGGTCGCTCGCGCGGAAGTGCTTCGCTGAGGCCCTGGCGGATGAGGAGGTGCCAGAGGCCTATGAAGGGCTCGGCATCGCGGCGCGTTACGAGCTCGATGGCGATGCAGCGTTCGAGGCTCACGAGCGCGGCTTTCGACTTGCGCGGTCGCACGCTGATGTGGCGACGGCCGCGCGACTCGCGGTCCAGCTCGGCTACGACGCCTACGCGTTCCGCGGGCCGGCCGAGGCGCAGGGCTGGGTGGAGCGCGCCGCGATGCTGGTCGAGGCGCAGCCCCCGAGTCTCGCCTCCGCGTTCGTTCCGATGATGCAGGCGCATCTCGCGTTGCTCGCCAACCACGACCCGGAGTCCGCGCTCGTGCTCTCCGGCCACGCCGTCGCGCTGGCACGCGAGATCGGTGCGGTCGACGTCGAGATGCTCGCGCTGGCAATCAACGGCCTCGCGCACGTCAGCCTCGGCGAGGTCGGTCCCGGGATGCGGCGCCTCGATGCGGCCGCCGCGGCGGCGCTCGGTGGCGAGATGAGCGACGTCGATGCGATCGAGACCGTCTGCTGTTTCGTCATCGACGCCTGCCGTCGCGTGCGCGATCTCGAACGCGCACGCGAGTGGTGCGAGCGGGTCCGAGAGGTGGCGACGCGCTACGGCGATCGCCAGATGTTCTCGGTCTGCCGCACGTACCACGCGGACGTGCTCATGTGGCAGGGAGACTGGGACCTCGCCGATGCGGAGCTGACCGCGGCGGCCCGCGAGCTGGCGTCGATGCGGCCGGGGCGCGAGGTCGACGCGCTCGCTCGCCTCGCCGAATTGCGGCGGCGGCAGGGACGCACGACCGAGGCCGGCGAGCTCGTCGCCGCCGCGGCCCCGCATCGGTTCCAGGTGCTCGTCGAGGGGCGCCTGGCCCTCGACCGCGGCGACGCCGCGACGGCGCTCGACGCATCGCGACGTTTCCTGCGGCTCGTCGGCGCAAGCGATCGCTTCGAGCGCGTGGCGGGCCTCGAGCTCATGGTGCGCGCGGCAGTCGCCTCCGGTGACGAGTCCGCGACGGCCGCGGTGCTCGAACTCGGCGCGATCGCGGATGCCACCCCGACCGTCCCGCTGCGCGCGGCGGCCCGGCTGGCGGATGGAAGAGTCGCCGCTGCGAGGGGTGATGCCGTCGTCGCGCAAGAACTGCTCGGTGAGGCGGCCGATCTGTACGCGCTCGCCGGTGCGAAGTACGACGCCGCGTTGGCACGGCTAGAGCTCGCCTCGGTGCTGCGCCTCGTCGGACGCGTCGAGGCAGCGTCTGAAGCGGAGACCCATGCCCAGCGCGAACTCGCGACGCTTGGTGCGCGCCGGCCCGAGCCACGCGCCGGTGGGCTTTCCGCCCGCGAGACCGAGGTCCTGCGTCTCGTCGCCCGCGGGTTGTCCAACGACGACATCGCCCGCCAACTGGTCCTGAGCGTCCGGACGGTCGAGCGCCACGCGGCGAACGTGTACGCGAAGGTCGGCGCCTCGGGGCGCACCGCTCGGGCAATCGCGACCGCGTGGGCACACAGGCACGGAATTACGTAGCGCGGGTCGGGAAGTTGGGTACCGGCGCCGATGCGCGCCGCGCCCCGCGCTGACAGCCTCAGTCGCACGTCAAGACGATGCGGAGAGGAGTTGTCATGCCGAGAGTTTCGAAGCACGGAGCGTCTGAGAGGCTGACGATGGAGGGCTTCGAGGGGCGCTACGAGAAGCTCCCGGGTGGCTACACCGTCGGTTTTGAGACCTACACCACGGACGCCGACGCCGCGCCCCTGTTCCAAGGTCTTCCCGATGACAGCTGCCAATGCCCGCACTGGGGCTACGTGCTGAGCGGACGCGTCGATTTCAAGTTCGCCGACCGCGAGGAGACCTATGAGGCCGGTGATGCATACTTCGCGCCGCCGGGGCACACGCCGGTCTTCTTCGCCGGCACAGAGATCGTCGAGTTCAGCCCGTCTGACGGTCTCGACGAGACCGTCGGCGTGATCCTCGGCAACCTCCGGGCTGCGGGGGTCGAGGTATGACGACCGCCGTCGAAGTCGCAGTCGGGATCACCGCCCGACAGCTCGAACTGCTCCGACGGATGGCGCAGCTGACGCCCGCTCCATGCGTGATGGGGGGCTACGCCGAGGACGCGCTGCTCGCCGGCACCGTCACCCGCCCACACGGCGACGTCGACTGGCTGTTCCCGCGACGCGAGCTCGAGCTGCGCGTGGCACAGGCACGCGCGCTGGGCTTCGCGGAGTTCGAGACCTGGGGCGAAGCCGCGCCCGGCGAGCCGTTCTACCTGTTCGCCCAAGACGGTGACCTGAAGATCGACCTGGGGATCACCGACGAGGCAGACGGCAAACACGTGATCAGAGTGCATCGGCTTGCGTTCGACATCGCCGGCCGGGAGGCGCCGGCCGGCTACCAGGTCGTTCTCCCCGACGACACCTACGACCATCCGCCCGTCGAGATCGACGGGATCCCGATCCGCGTGGCCTCTCCGCTCGCGCTGTACCAGCTACGGGTCGGCATCGCCTCGCAAGGATCGTTCGGCGAGCTGTCCGACCGCCACCGGGAAACGTCGCGCAGACTGAACGAGGCTTTCCTCGGAGGCCGGCATGACGCCGAACTCGCACCGCCAATCGAGAAGCTTGGTACCGGTGCTTGAAGCCGAGCGGTCGCGCTACATCGGTCCAGGCTCGCGCCTCCGCCGGTGAAGTGCGGGCCGGCACCCTGTCCGTTCGTCGACGGCACGGGCACCGAGCAGCGGACGATGGCCAACGCCGCCACCCACGAGGTGCGCATCCTCGACCCACACGTGGTGAGCGTCGGGGAGGAGATCACCGTGATGATCACCGCCAACCCGAACTCGACGAGCTGCCAGGGCTTCATCCCGTTCGCCGACTTCGTCCGCAGTCATGGTGCCGGCACCGACACCGTCACGTGCGTCTACCGCGCCACGGGGCCGACGAACTTCCAGGAACCCGGCAGTCCCAGCGGCCCGGGCTACCTCGTCTATGACCGCTTCGAGGGCGACCAGGATCACGACTACCAACGCCATCCTGCCCGCCGACCGGTTCGAGCTGTCGGGCACGGGTTCGCGTCGCGGGCGAGCCGCCAGACGCGCCGGTCGAGCTGACGATCGACGGCGGCTCGCCTCCGACGCCGCGCACCGTCGCCACCAACACCGAGGGCGAGTACGGCATCGTCCTCGCCGCGGGCACCTACACCG
Organism: uncultured Solirubrobacterales bacterium; assembly: GCA_963828075.1. Classification (GTDB taxonomy): domain Bacteria; phylum Actinomycetota; class Thermoleophilia; order Solirubrobacterales; family Solirubrobacteraceae; genus JACCYI01. The sequence goes on from CAWHDH010000017.1 coordinate 889,347, forward strand.
TCACGCCGCAGGCCGACGGCGCGGACCCGCCGTCACGCTCCGTCAACCTCACGGCCCACCGGCGTGACGTCGACTTCGCCCTCGGCGACGAGGACGGTGACGGCCTGATCGACGCGTGGGAGCGCGACGGGGTCGACGTCGACGGCGACGACCAGATCGATCTGGACCTGCCCGCGATGGGCGCCGACCCGCGCCACAAGGACATCTTCATCGAGGTCGACGCTATGGAGCAGCACGCGTTTCCCCCGGGGGCCGCGACCCTCATGAGCGTGGCGTTCCAGGTCGCGCCCGTGCCCAATCCGGACGGGACGACGGGGATCGCCCTGCATCTCGACAACGGACCCGGCTCGATCATGGACCCGCGCACGGGCACGACCTGGGGGGCGCTCAGCGACGCCGACCTCCTCCGCCACGACGACGTCCTGGGCACGCTGACCGGCGACGACCTCGACTGGACCGAGTTCGACGCGATCAAGGCCGCCCACTTCTCCGACAACCGCAAGCCCGCGTTCCACTACGTGGTCTCCGCACACGACCATCCCGCGGAGGGCACGCTCGGCGAGTCGCGCGGGGCACCGGCGAGCGATCTCGTGCTCACGACGAACGGCATGTGCCCCCACTGCGAGACCGTGGATCGTGAGCAGGCCGGCAACCTCATGCACGAGCTCGGCCACAACCTCGGCCTCCGCCACGGCGGTGGCGACGACGTCAACTACAAGCCCACCTACCTGTCGGTCATGAACTACAGCTTCGTGTACGGGCTGCTGCTCCAGGACTTCCAGACGCGGAGGCTCGACTACGACCGCTTCGGCGCAGTGACGATCGACGAGCGGGCGCTGAACGAGACCGCGGGCTTCGGCGTCGATCCCCGGAGCCCGGCCGCACAGTTCAGCGCGGTCTTCTACTGCGGATCCGGCGGCCCGCGGCTCTACCTCCTCCCAGAGACTCCGCTCGACTTCGACTGCGACCGAGCGATCGAGCCGCTGGTCGCGGCCGACGTCAACCGCGATGGCCAGCTCACCCGCCTCGAGCCCTACGACGACTGGGCCGGCCTGCGGTTCACGGGCGGGGCGATCGGCGCGCTCAACGCCGCGCCGCTGCCGACCACCACGACCAGCGACGAACCGACGCTGCAGGAGGTCCTCGCCGCCGAGCATGCGCTCAAGACCCCGCCGGAGGACCCCGGGCCCTCGACCCCGCCCGGGACTCCACCCGCTGATCCGCCCCCGGCCGTCAGCGGTCCGCCGTCGCCGCAGGGCGCGCCGACGGTCCCGAGCAACCGCTTCACGATCGCCCGCGCGGTGCGCCGCCGGCGCGACGGCAGCGTGCAGATCACCATCGCCGTGCCCGGGCCCGGCCGGATCGACGCCGCGGCCACCGCCCGCGGCAGCATCCGCAAGCGACGCACGATCACCGTCGCCCGCGCCCGCGCGTCCGCCCGCCGCGCTGGGCGCGTCACCGTCACGCTGCGGCCGTCGCGCGCCGCCCGCGCCATGCTGCGCCGCGTGACGCGGCTGAAGGCCTCCGTGCGCGTCACCTTCCGGCCCGCCGGCGGCGCCCCCGCCACCCGCACCACGACGGTCACGTTCCGGTCACCCCGGCGCTGAACCCTGCCGTTGCTGCAGCATGTCAGGTTGCTAAGGTACAGACTTGTCCGTAACTATGCCTTCCCCGCTGACAAAACACCCCCGGCTGTCCGCGCCCGAACGGCGCGCGCAGATCCTCGACGCCGCCATCGCCGAGTTCGCGAAGCACGGCTTCCACGGCGCGCGCATCGAGGCGATCGCCGGCCGCGCCGGCATCTCGCATCCCTACCTGTTGCGCCTGTTCTCCAACAAGCGGTCGTTGTTCGTGGCCGCGGTCGACGCCGCGTTCGACCGTATCGAACGGGCCTTCCGAGCTGCCGCCGACGCCGCCGAGGGCGATCCCCTCCTGGCCATGGGCGAGGCCTATGTGGAGCTGCTCGACCGTCACGATGACCTGAATCTTCAGTTCCACGCGTACGCGGTGGCCTCGGACAGCGACGTCGGGCCCCCGATCCGAGAGCGTGTCCGCGCGCTGCGAGATGCCGTCCAGGAGATCTCCGGCGCGCCGCCTGATCGAGTGCGGACGTTCTTCGCCGTCGGCCTCAGCCTCACGGTCGCCGCAGCACTCGAGCTTCCCGACCGGTCGTCTGAGGCGAGCTGGGCCGCGCGCCAGCTCGAGGTCGCATGACCGCGCGCCACCCCGCCACGCGCGTGATCAGCGCCCACGGACGCGTCGCCGCGCGGCGCCACCACGTCTTCAGCGCCCTCGCCGATCTCGACACGCACGAGGCGCTGACCGATCGCCGCATGCGCATCGTCGAGCTGCACGGCCGGCGTGGCGCGCGCACCGGAGGCCGGGTCCGCCTCCGCGGCCCGCTCGGCCTCACCCGCGAGGCGACCACGCACGTCACCGGGACGAGCTATCCCCACACGCTCGAAGGCACCGCGCGGACGCACTCCAACGCCCGAGCGGCCATCCGCTGGCACCTGACCGACGGCGACACGACCACCGCCGTCCGCGTCGAGCTGGAGGTCCTGCCCGGCTCCTGGAGCGACCGCGCACTCCTCGCAGCCGGCGGCACCTGGTGGTTTCGCCGTCGCCTATCAGACGCGATCGGGCGCCTCGATGGCGCGGTAGCGCAGGAGCACGACGCCTGAGCGAAACGGCTGGGTCTCCACCAGACGCAGCCGCGGGACGGCAGTCGCGTCGGCGAACAGGCGCCCGCCGCGCCCCAGCACGACCGGATAGACGAACAGGCGGTACTCGTCGACCAGCCCGCCGGCGATGAGATCGCGCACGAGGGTCATGCTGCCGGTGGTCACGATGTCGTGGCCCGGCGCGGACTTCAGCGCTCGGACCTCATCGACGAGGGTGCCCCGCAGCACGGTGGTGTGCTCCCATTCCGGATCCTGCAGCTTGGCGGAGACGACGTACTTCGACACCTCGTTGAGGTAGTTGGAGATGCCCGTCGTGTCGTCGGTCTGGAGCGGCCAGTAGCCGCGCATCTGCTCGAACGTCACCCGCCCGAGCAGCAGCGCATCGGCGGCTTCGCGCTGCTGCAGAAGCGCCGCCTCGAGGTCCGAGGTGTCCGCGTCGCCGCTGGCGGCGCTGAACCAGCCCTCGGTCGCATCGATGACGCCGTCCAGCGTGATGTTCTCGGTGATGACCAGATCTCTCATGGCGAACGAGACCGCCGACTATGGCAAGACTCATCGACACTGGGGAAATGACCATCGACCAGAACGCCGTGAAGGCCAAGGACCTGACGGCGGAGGCGCCTCACGGGCTCGACTCGGAGCTCGAGGGCTACGCCTGGGTGCCGCGGATGCTCGACAAGGCCCGAGCCACGCTCGCGGGAACGGCGGGCCGTTACCTGTTCGGCTGCCCCGTCGACCACACGTGCATGGCCCGGCTCGGGATCGGGCCCGACCTCGTGCTCGACCTCGCCGCCCGCCACGGCGAGGACCGCGCAGTGCTGGCCGCGCTGCGCGCGCACGGCATCCCGTCGGCCGCCGAGGCATGGTTTGACGGCCAGGCGGTCGAGGACGAGCTGCAGGAGACCGGGAACTACCTGCGCGTGCGCGCCCGTGAGGCGCTGCCGGACGGCGACGGCGGCCGCGTGTTCGCCGGCGCCGAGCACGGCGCCGCCGTCAGCGTCGTGCTCATCGACGCCGCGCCGGGCGAGGAGCAGCCGCCCCACGCGCACCCGGTCGAGGAGGTCGCCGTCGTGCACGACGGAGCGGCGACCTACTTCCTCGGCGCACAGCAGGCGCGCATCGTGCGCCCCGGCGAGGTCGTCCGGGTTCCCGCCGGCGTCCCGCACCGCTGGGTCGCCACCGGCGACCGCCGGCTGCGCGCGGTCGCCGTCTACGGCGCCGCCCAGGTCGTCACGTCCCGGGGGTGATTCAGGAGCCGATGCCGGCCGCGGCGAATGACTCGGTCCGGATGACCGGCTCGCCGGCGGCGTCCGAGGCGTCGAGGTCGACCGTCGCCACGATCGCGAAGTCGTGGGCGCCTTCGGGGTCGTCGATGATCTGGCGGACCTTCCAGACGCCGGGCGCGTCGCGGTCGACGATGAGCAGGTGCGGCGAGCGCGCCTGCGGTCCGGTGCTCATCGTCTCGTGCTCCTCCCAGTAGGCGCCGAGCGCCTGCTCCCAGTCGTCGGCGGTCATCGTGGGACGGCCGGGCGGGTCGGTGAGGGCGGCCGTGGCGGCCTCGAGCTCGCCCAGGTCCACGAAGCGGTCGCGGGCGGCCAGCTGGACCCGCTGGAACATCGCGTTGCGGATCATCACCCGGAACGCCCGCGCGTTGCCGGTGACCGGCCGCGGAGGCGGCGGCGGCTCGCCGGCCGTCGCACGCTCGACGGCCTCCGGGTCGGTCAGCGCATCCCATTCGTCGAGCAGGCTCGAGTCGGTCTGGCGGACGGTCTCGCCGAGCCAGTCGATGATCTCGTCGAGCTCGTCGGTCCGGAGCTGCTCGGGGACGGTCTGGCGCAGCGCCCGGAAGGCGTCGCTCAGGTACCGCAGGACGAGCCCCTCCGACCGGGCGAGCCCGTAGTGCGCGACGAACTCGGTGAACGTGCGCCCCTCCTCGTACATGTCGCGCACGACCGACTTCGGTGACAGGTCGGACTCGCGGACCCATGGGTGCGTCTCGCGGTAGGCGTGGAACGCGAGCTGCAGCTCCTCGCCGAGCGGCTGCGGATAGGTGACCTCCTCGAGCAGCTCCATGCGCTCGTCGTACTCGATGCCCTCGGCCTTCATCAGCGCGACCGCCTCCCCCTTGGCCTTGTGGGCCTGGGCCCTGAGCACGGGGGACGGATCGTCGAGGATCGCCTCGACGACCGAGAGGACGTCGAGCGCGTAGTCCTCGGACTCCGGGTCGAGCCGGCTCAACGCGAGCACCGCGAACGACGCGAGCGGCTGGTTGAGCGCGAAGTTCTCCTGCAGTTCGAGCGCGAGCCCGAGGACCCGCCCGTCGGGGTCGGGCTCGTGCAGCCACTCCAGCACGCCGGCGTTGACGAGCTCGTCGCCGAGCGCCTGCGCCTGCTCGAACAGGCGGCGACGATTCCGATCATCCTCGTGGTTGTCCTGCGTGAGGGCGCGCATGATCTCCACCGCGTCGCCCGGCTGGTTGACGACGTTGAGGATCGTCGAGTGGTCGACGCGCATCCGCGAGACGAGCGGCTCGGGCACCGCGTCGCGGAGGCGCTCGAACGTCTCCTTGGTCCAGCTCACCGTCCCCTCGGGCGGCTTCTTGGTCTGGAGCTTGCGGCGCTTCTTCGGGTCGTCGCCGGCCTTGGCCAGCGCCCGCGCGCGCTCGATGGCGTCTTCGGGCGCCTGCACGACGACGGCGCCCGACGTGTCGAACCCGGCCCGCCCGGCGCGGCCGGCGATCTGATGGAACTCGCGCGCCTTGAGGAGCCGGTGCCGGGTGCCGTCGAACTTCGCCAGGCCCGTGAACACGACGGTCCGGATCGGGACGTTGATCCCGACGCCGAGCGTGTCGGTGCCGCAGATGACCTTCAAGAGCCCTGTCTGCGCGAGCTGCTCGATCAGCCGCCGGTAGCGCGGGAGCATGCCCGCGTGGTGGACGCCGATGCCGCTGCGCACCAGCCGCGAGAGCGGCCGGCCGAACCCGGCCGTGAACCGGAAGCCGCCGATCGTCTCGGCGATCGCGTCGCGCTCCTCGCGTGTGCAGAGCTTCGCCGACATCAGCGACTGCGCGCGCTCCATCGCCGACGCCTGCGTGAAGTGCACGACGTAGATCGGCGCCTGATCCGTCGCGGCGAGCTCCTCGAGCAGCTCGTGCAGCGGGTCGACCGACCAGGAGTACGTCAGCGGCACCGGGCGCTCCGCGTCGTCGATGACCGCCGTCTCGCGCCCCGTCCGGCGCGTCAGGTCCTCGGTGATCTTCGTCATGTCACCGAGCGTCGCCGACATGAGCAGGAACTGGGCGTGCGGCAGGCACAGCAGCGGCACCTGCCACGCCCAGCCGCGCTGCCCGTCGGCGTAGAAGTGGAACTCGTCCATCACCACCTGCCCGACATCCGCCCGCGCACCCTCGCGCAGCGCGATGTTCGCGAGGACCTCGGCGGTGCAGCAGACGACCGGCGCTCCGGCGTTGACCGATGCGTCGCCGGTGAGCATCCCGACGTTCGCCGCGCCGAAGATCCCGCACAGCGTGAAGAACTTCTCGGAGACGAGCGCCTTGATCGGCGCCGTGTAGAACGTCCGGCGCCCCTCCGCCATCGCGGCGAAATGGGCGGCGACCGCCACCAGCGACTTGCCCGACCCGGTCGGCGTGGAGAGGACGACGTTCTTGCGATCGAAGAGCTCGATCGCCGCCTCCTCCTGATGCGGGTAGAGCTCCAGCCCCAGCTCGGCCGTCCACGCCGCGAACGCGTCGTACAGCGCGTCGGCGCTCGCATCGGTTGGGAGGGCGTCGAGGAGGCGCATGCGTCGATTCACGGTAGTGGCATCCTTCGTGCGTGATCCAGGCTCGCGGCGCAGCGCTCCCGCGCGTCGCGGCCGTGTTCGTGCTCGCCGCGGTCGCGCCGCTGTTCTTCAGCGCGAGCGTCGACGTCCTCCACAACATGGTCCTGGCCGGCGCGTACGTGGTGATGGCACTCGGGCTCAACATCGTCGTGGGCCTGGCCGGCCTGCTCGACCTCGGCTACGTGGCCTTCTACGCGATCGGCGCGTACACGGCCGCCTACTTCGGCTCGGGCTACTGGGACATCCACGTCAACTTCCTGCTCATCCTCGCGCTCGCCGTCGCGGCGACGGCCCTCGCCGGCGCCCTGATCGGCGTGCCCACGCTCCGGCTGCGCGGCGACTACATCGCGATCGTCACGCTCGCGTTCGGCGAGATCGTCGGGCAGATCGCGACCAATGGCCGCGACATCGAGCTGTTCGGCGGCACGCTCACCTCCGGCCCGATCGGCATCGGGCCGATCGACCGCATCGAGCTGCCGGTGATCGGCCGCTTCGGAGCGCTGGACCTGCGCGCCTGGTGCTGGTTCGCGCTCGCGCTGGTCGCGCTCGTGCTCGTCGTCAACGTCAACGTGCGCGACTCGCGCATCGGCCGCGCGTGGATCGCGATGCGCGAGGACGAGCCGGCGGCCGCCTGCGCCGGCATCCCGATCGTGCGCACCAAGCTCCTCGCCTATGGGACGGGCGCCGCGTTCGGCGGGATCTCGGGCGCGTTCCTCGCCTCGTACCAGGGCGTCGTCAGCGCGTCCCAGTTCGAGTTCTCGTTCTCGATCTTCATCTTCGCGATGGTCGTGCTGGGCGGCGTCGGATCGATCTCGGGCGTGGTGGTCGGCGCGATCGCCCTCTCGGTGTTCAACAGCTACCTGCTGCCCGACGTCCTGTTCGACCTCCCAGCGAAGTTCGGGCTGGCGTTCGATCTGTCGGCGGTCAGCTCCGGCATCTACGGCCTGATCCTCGTGGTGGCGATGCTGCTGCGGCCGCAGGGGATCGTGCCGGCCCGGCAGCCTCGCCGGCAGGTTCTCGGCATCTTCACGCGCTGACCGTACGCAGGACCTTCAATGGCGTCGTGCTCCCCCTCTACGCGCACCGCCTCGGCCGTGCATACGGGCCCGACAACTCGCTGGCGGCACTGGCGGGCGCGCTCGACGCGGGCGCCGACGGGCTGGAGTGCGACGTCTGCCTGACCGCGGACGAGGAGCTCGTGCTGCTGCACGACCCGTGGCTGCCGCTGGGAACGGACCTCGAGGGCTGGGTGCACGAGCGCACGAGCACCGACCTGCGCCGCGCGCGGGTCACCGGCGGCCGGGCGCCGCTCTTCGTCGACGAGCTGTTGGCGGTCGCGCCGCGCGATGTGCTGCTCCAGTTCGACGTCAAGTCCCACGCCGACCCCGAGCTGGGCGCACGGACCGTCGAGGTGCTCGCCGCGACACTGGCGGGCGCTCCCGCGCGGCCCGTCGAGGTGCTCTCGTTCGCCTCCGGCGCATGCGCCCGCGCCGCGGCGCTCGGGCTCCCGGCGCGGCTCGTGCTGTGGGCCGACTACCGGCCCCAGGCCCTGACGAGCTGGGCGCTGGTCCACCACGTCCAGGGCGTGTGCGTGGAGCACTTCCTGCTCTCGCGCCCGCTGGTCGCGGCCCTGCGGCGGGGCGGGCTGAGCGTCACGACGGGAACGATCGATGACCCGGCGCTGCTGGAGCGCGTCGAGACGTTCGGCGTCGACGCCGTGACGACCGACGATCCCGCGGCGCTTCGCGCGCCCCTCGCCGCCGTCGCCTAGCGGGCGAGGGCGGCCGCGAGGCTCCCGACGATCGCCTCGATGATGACGTCAACCACCCCCGTGGGCGTGGCGGAGCCGCAAGGGGGTGGTTGACCCTCTATTTGGGGGCGAACCACCCCCGTGTGACCCAGTTCCGGCGATGGGGGTGGTTGACGTCGTGCCATCCCGCCATCCGATCACCCCGCCCGCCCCAGGTTTCACTCGATGCGCAGTTCCGGCGCAAAGCACGGGTCCGAAGTCGTCACCTTCGCTCACCAGGAAGTCCGTCGCCTCCCCGCCGGAGAGGATCGCCACCAGGAACGCCACCGCGCCCCCGTCGTAGCGCTGCCAGTCCTCCCGGCGCGCCTCGTTCGCGACGACCGGCCAGCCGCCACCAGTCGACCGCCGGAGGCGGGTGCTCCGGCGGCGGCACGAGGGAGGTCAGCTCGTCGAGGCCGTCCATGGCGATCCGAGCGGTTCAGCCGGGCGGATCCTGCGGCGTGGGGAACACCCCGCCGTCGATCAGCTCGATGCGGTAGCCGTCCGGGTCGGCGACGAACGCGATGAGCGGCAGCTCCTCACGGTCGCCGGGGTGATACGGCGGCTTCTCGGGCGTCACGCCGAGCGGCTCGAGGTCGGCGAGCGCGGTGTGGATGTCGTCGACCGTGATCGCCAGGTGGTTGTAGCCCGTTCCGAGGTCGTACGGCTCCTCCTGGCCAACGTTGACCGTCAGCTCGAGGACGTCGCCGCCGCCGGGGAGGCCCATGTAGATGTTGTAGGCGGAGCTGAAGTTCAGGCGCCCGCGCGGCTCGAAGCCGAGCGCGCCGTAGAAGCGGACGGACGCCTCAGGGTCGTGGACGCGGACGCAGGTGTGGGCGTACTGGCAGCTCATGGTCACACCGTACGCGCGGCCGCCGCGGCCTGCTCGGGCGCGGGCGCCGAGCCGCCGGGATCGCGCCCGTCCCAGACCGCGTGGCCGGTCGGGATGGCGTTCGTCCGCAGCTGGTCGGCGATGTACTCGGCCTGCCGGATGGCGAGCGCGACGATCGTCAGCGTCGGGTTGGCCGCCGCGCCCGTCGTGAACTGGCTGGCGTCCGAGACGAACAGGTTGGGCACGTCGTGGGCCTGGCCGAAGCGGTTGACGACCCCGTCCTCGGGGCGCTCGCTCATGCGCGCCGTCCCGATGTTGTGCGTCGCCGGGTACGGCGGCGTGCGGATGGTGCGAACGGCGCCGACCGACTGGTAGAGCGCCTCGCCTGCGCTCCAGGCGTGCTCGCGCATCGCCAGGTCGTTGGGGTGGTCGTCGAAGTGCACGTTCGGGACCGGCTGCCCGAAGTCGTCGAGCTCGTCGCGGTTGAGCGTGACGCGGTTGGACTCCTGCGGCATGTCCTCGCCGACGAGCCACATGCCCGCCGTGTTCTCGTAGCCCTCGAGCGCCGACGTGAACTCACGGCCCCACGCCCCGGGATTGAGGAACGCCGCCATGAACGGCACGCCGAGCGCGAGCAGCTGCATGTAGTAGCCGCCGACGAAGCCGCGTGACGGGTCGTTGGGCGCCTCGTCCTCGATGTGCCCGGCCATCGTCTCGCCGCGGTACATGCGCACGGGCTTGTCGAAGATCGCGTAGACCGACGCGGTCAGGTGGCGCATGTAGTTGCGGCCGACCTGGCCGGAGGAGTTCGCGAGGCCGTCCGGGAACTGGCTCGACTCGGAGTTCAGCAGCAGGCGCGCGGTCTCGATCGAGTTGGCCGCCACGGCGACCAGGCGCGCGCGCTGGAACTGCTCGAGCCCGTCGCCGTCGATGTACGTCACGCCGGTGACGAGGCCCTGCTCGTCGTGCTCGATCCGGATGACGTGCGCCTCGGAGCGCAGGTCGAGCTTGCCCGTCGCCTCGGCCTGCGGCAGCTCGTAGGTCAGCGTCGACCACTTCGAGCGGTTCTTGACGCCCTGGAAGTTGAAGCCGTCCTGGATCGACGCGGGGCGCCCCTGGTACGGCACCGGGCTGCTCGCGTAGCGCCCGGTGTGGAACCGCGTGTAGCCGACCCGCTGGGCGCCGTTGGCGAACACCTTGTAGTTGTTGTTGGCCGGCAGCTGAGGGATGCCGTTGGTGCTGGTGATCCCCAGCTTGGCCTCAGCGCGCTCGTAGTACGGCGCGACGTCCGCGAGGCCGATCGGCCAGTCCAGCGCGTTCACGCCGTCCAGGCCGCCGTAGTACGTCGAGGCCTTGAACTCGTGCTCCATGAAGCGCGGGCAGCAGCCGGCCCAGTGCACGGTGGTTCCGCCGACCGTCTTGCACGTCCAGGCGGGGAGGTTGGGGAAGTCCTTGGCGACGCGGAACGAGCCCGAGGTCGTGCGCTTGTCGAGCCAGGCGAGCTGGCTGAACGAGCGCCACTCGTCGTTGACGAAGTCGTCCGGCGTGTGGTGGCGGCCGGCCTCGAGCACGACGACCCGCACGCCCTTCTGGCAGAGCTCGTTGGCGAGGGTCCCGCCCCCGGCCCCGGAGCCGACGATGACGACGACGTCCTCGTCGTCGAAGCGGTAGCGCGGCATCTCGTCCTCCTCAGCGGTGGTGGGACTGGGCGGCGGGGTCGAGCTCGATCGGCGGGTCCGGCAGCCAGTCGAGATCGTCGAAGCCGCGATTGACGTACCCGCCGAGGTGCACGGAGGGGCCTTCGTAGCCGAAGGCGTTCCAGACGAGCGGGTTGTCGTAGAGCTCGACGACGGCGGTGGCCTTCAGCAGCTCGAAGAACGGCGACCCCTCGCTGCGGGTGAGCGCCTCGAGCCGGGCCTCGGGGTCGAGGTCGAGGAACGGCTGCGGGTCGTCGAGCTGCGCGACCCCCTGCTCGATGCTCGCCTCCGCGTCGCCGTCGCCGGCGGCGACGACCTCGAGTTGCCGGACGACCTTGGCGTAGGCCTCGTCCGGCAGCGTGTCGTGCGGGAACATCACCCGAGCCGCGGCCAGCGCCGTCTCGCGCGAATGGTCAGAGAGCTGATGCGACATGGTCCTCCCTCCGGTGGCAAGGTCGAGTCTAACCCGCAACCGGCGCGTCGCGGCGCCGGATATTCGGGTAGACGGGGTCCATGCCAGAGACCCAGACCATCGCCCAGGCCGGCCTCGTGGGCTGGCGCAAGGCCGTCGCCGACACCGTGGCCCCGCGGGCCGCGGACCACGCCCCCGTGTCCGAGCAGCAGGTGCGCGCCGCGATCGGCGCGGGCTTCTTCCTGCTCGCCCTCGTCTACGTGGTGGGCACGATCGTCCGCTTGGTCAAATCCGCGCAGACCTGACCGAGCGGCGTCAGCCGCGCCGTGCCGGGTCGTGCTCCGGCAGGACGTCGCACGCCCAGTCCGAGCGCTTCCACTCCGGGATCGGGGTCTCGTGGTCGACGCCGGGGACGAAGCGCGAGCGCTCGACGAGCGCCAGCCGGTGGATGTAGCGCGGGCAGTTCGGGAAGACCTGCGTCGCCTGAACCCGGACGACGAACTGCGCCTCGGGATAGAGGTCGAGCAGCGCATCGTGCTCGTCGACCGTCGCGGTTCCGTTGAGTCGCAGCCGGGACGGACGCGGCGAGACGAAGTCGATGAACAGCATCCCGACGTGGGGATTGACCGCGAGGTTGCCCATCGAGAGGTACATCCCGTTTCCGTCGTAGTTGGGGAACGCGACGGTGCGCTCGTCGAGGACCCGGACGAACCCCGGCTCGCCGCCCTTGTACGAGCACTGCGGCCGGCCGTCGGCGTCCGCCGTCGCCAGGAAGAACATGTCCATCCGCTCGATGAACGCGCGATCCGCGTCGCCGATCGCCGCGTCGCGCAGGAACCGCTCGTCGAGCCGGTCGGCGAGCCGGCGGGTGTCGAAGTCGTCCTGCAGGCGCCGTGCGCCCTCGTGATACGGCGAGTCCGTCCCGGCCATGGTCCCCTCGATGCGCGTTATGCAGCGGCGGTCGCTCTCGCGGATCCTCGCGAGCCGGGGGCCTTCGCGCAAGCCGCCGCCGTGGGCGCGGCCGGGACGTCATAGGCAAACGTGGTCTCGAACTGCGCGAGGTCGAGGACGTCGGAGACGAGGCCGGCCATCATGTCGGCACTGACTTCGATCGCCTGGAGCGCCTCCGTCCTCATCTCCGGCGTGGCGCGCTCGCCGAGGCGCTCGAGCAGCTGGGCGTAGCCCTTGATGACCTGCAGTGGGCTGCGCAGGTCGTGGGCGATCACGCCGACGATGTCGTTCTTGAGCTCCTCGGCGCGACTCAGCTTGACCGCGGCGCCGGCGATGATCGCCACGAGCGCGGCGATCGTGGTCGCCGTCAGCAGCCAAGTCCCGACGCGCTCGCTGAACAGACCCGCGTCCTGACCGACCAGCCGCGCCCACCCCAGCACGAGCGGCACGCCCAGGGCGAGCGGGAGCAGCCGGCGGGCCATCACGCCGCCGGGGTTGCGCGTCGTCAGGAGCGCCAACAGCCGTCCGCGCGGGCGGACGAGGGTGACGCCGACCGCCAGCAGCAGGAACACCAGCGCGGTGTTGATCGCCATCTTCGCGGCCGCCGCAGGCCCGTAGAACAGCGGAATCGAGTAGGCGTAGCCGATCAGGCACAGCGCGGCGATCGCGGCGACCGGCGCCGCCAGCAGCTCCACGACCCGCCGCCGCGCGTCGATCGCGAGCAGCGCGAGCCCCATCAGGATGAAGCACGCCGCCGTCGTCGGAGCGAGGCGGCCGGGATAGGCGATTGCGGCGGCGTGGCCCGCCGTGTCGCGGAACGGAAACTCGTCGATCCCCAGGTCCCACCCGAGCACGTACTCGCTGAGGAACGCGGCGGACAGCACGATGCACGACAGCGCGCACCCCGCGGCGAGGGCCCGGCGGCGACGGGACGGCGCTCCGGCCACCAGCGCGAGGGCGATGCCGGACAGCACGAACATGGTCGCGGTGCTCGGCTTCATGCCGACGGTGCCGGGGATGAGCGAGCGCATCGCGGCGACGTCGAGCGCCCAGCCGACCACCACCACGAGCAGCCCGGTGACGATCGCAACACCCGCGCACGCCGACACGACGCGGCGGCGTTGCCAGCGGGGCAGGGCGGTTTCGCGGTTCTCAGCGGTCAAGGTCGATGCCACACGCGTCGTATCGGCGCGCAAACGCTCGCCCTTGACCTGCGGCCGGGCGTCTCGGAGGTCTTCGCCGGCCGACCGTCCGGCACGCTCGAGGGCGGTTGCCAGGCGAGGAACGGATCCGGCGTCACCGCCTCGAGCGGACGGTGGATCTCGGTTACCTTGGGCATGATCACGGCGGGTGCCTCCTCGAAGTTGCTTTCGAGTGAGACCCGCTCGCGCGGCGATCCTTACGGTCGCCACCCAGTAGACCGCGCGCGCGGCATGGGGGTGGTTGGGGGTGCATTACGCCCCCCACCACCCCCATGTGCCGACCCCGGACCCAAGGGGTGGTTGACGGCGTGCTGATCACCCCCGCCCGGACCCGCCCACTCCGCGACAGGTGCGTCATCCAATGTGCAGTTCTGGTCCGCAGCCAGCGCCGGCGGATCAAGCGCCCGACGAGCGGGACGAGCTCGCCCCTCTGATGCCGCCGTCGCAGCCGTAGCCGGCGGGTGTGGCGGCGTCGAGGCGCGCGAGTCGACCACCTGGCACGTGTTTCAGCAGCTGCTGCCGAGCGAGCGGCGGTTGTTGGCCTCGTCGGACTCCGCCACGGTGTCGCTGCGGTCGGCGATGGCGTCGAGCGTCCCGCGGCGGCACGTCCACGTCCGCGTCGCCTCCTCGCCGGCGCCGAGGCCGGCGAACGTGAAGCTGCCCACGAGCGTGACCGTCAGGACGAACGACCCCGCCGGCACGGTCCCCGTGTTCGCGACCGTGAAGCCGCGCTCGGTGAGGGACGTGATGACGAGGTCCGGCCGGGGCTCGGCGACTTGCCACGCGTGCGTCGCCGGCGCGCTCGTGTTGCCGGCTTCGTCCGTCGCGCGGACCGCGAAGCTGTGTGCGCCCGCCGCCAGCCCGCCGTAGCGCTTCTCGCTCCGGCAGGGCGCGAAGGCGCCGTCGTCGAGCGCGCAGGCGAACGTGGCGTCGCGCTCCGAGGTGAAGCCGAAGGTGGCGGTGTCGCCGGGCGTCGAGATCGACGTGATCTGGACCGTCGGTGGCGACGTGTCCGCGACGGGCTCGGGGTCGGGCGACCCCCCGGGGTCCCCTCCGGGATCGGCGTCGGGGGCCGGATCTGCGGCCGGGCTCCCGCCGGCGGTCGACCGGCCGCCCTCGCTCGCGCGCGTGCGGCGGCGGGGCTTCCGCGCCGGCGCCACGGCCGCGGGCCGGCGGGTGGCCGGCCGCTTCTTCGCGCGGGCGCGCGCCGGGGCGCTCGGCTTGACCTCGGCCTCGCTCGTGGCGGGAGCGCTCGCGGGCCGGGTCGGCGACGAGCGCCGGGTGGGCGCCGGCGTGGCCGTGGCCACCGCCGCGACCGCCGCCGGGGCAACCGCCGAGCGTGGCGTCGCCGGGCGATCCGGCGCCTCTGACGCGGCGGCGAGCACCAGCGCGCCGAGCCCGACCAGGACCAGGACACCCGCCGCGACGAGCCCGCCGTGGCGGGAGACACGGGGGCGCCGTCTCGGCTCCCAGTAGCCGGCCGCGGTCAGCTGCGCGTCGATGGCGGCCGCGTGCGCGTCCTCGGTCGGGAGCAACGGAGGGACGAAGCTGCGGTAGCGCCGGGAGGCCTCACGCATCGAGGCCAGCGTGTCCTGGCAGCGCTCGCAGGTCAGGAGATGGTCGAGCGTCCGCTCCTGCTGCTCGCCGCGCAACTGGCCGTCGATGTGTCGCGAGAGCTGCGGCAGGAAGGTGCGGCACTCGTCGGGCAGCTCCTCCGGGTCGACCTGGGCGAGGCGGAGCGAGCTGCGCAGGCTCTCGCGGGCTCGGGAGATCAGCTGCGCGACCGCGTTCTCCTTGATCCCGACGATCGTCCCGATCTCCGCATAGCTGCAGTCCTCGAGCTCGCGCAGAGCGAGCGCGAGGCGCTGGCGCGGAGCCAGCATCGCCGTCGCGGCACGGACCTCCTCGATCTGCCGGCGCAGCAGGAGGCTGCGCTCGGGGTCGTCCTCGATGGCGCCGGGCGTGTCCGGCTCGGGGACGTCCTCCACCGGCGCGACGCGCCGCCCGCGCTCGCAGCTCTTGTAGAAGGTGTTGCGGAGCGTCGTGAACAGGTAGGCGCGCAGGTCGACCTCGTCGGCGTCCATCCGGTCCAGCCGCGGCAGGGCGCGGACGAACGTCTCCTGCACGAGGTCGTCGGCCTCGTGCGGGTCCCGCGTGAGGCGCAGCGCGAACGCGCGCAGCCGCCCGCCGTAGGCCGCGTACAGCTCCTCCCAGGCGGCGTGGTCGCGGTCGCGCAGGCGCCGGCTGAGGACCGCGTCAGGCATGGGAGACGCCGCCACGATCGCACTCTAGGTGTCCGGGTGGGCGAAGGAAAGCCCCGTGATCGCTCATGCGGGGAAAACCCGCGCGTGCCCGGTTCCTTACGGGCTCAAAGAACTTTTCTCCGGCCGCCGTAAGGAACCGGCGGCTCACGGGTCCTACCGCCGTCCTCGCTGCCACCGGGCAGCTCGCACACCACCCGAAAGGACGGACCCCCATGCACCGCAGGCTCCTCGCACTCGGCCTCACGGCCACCATCGCCACCGGCTTCGCGACCCAGGCCGGCGCCCAGATCCCCGGCGGCCCCGGCCGGATCGCCGGAACCCTCCCCTGCCTCGGCCAGAACGCGACGCTCGTCGGGACCGCCGGCCCCGACGTGATCGTCGGCACGGTCGGCCCGGACGTCATCGTCGGCCTCGGCGGCGACGACCGGATCTACGGCCTGCGCGGCGACGACCGCATCTGCGGCGGCGACGGCCACGACGTGATCTTCGCCGACATCGGCAACGACCTCGTGAGCGGGGACGCGGGCCGCGACCGCATGTTCGGCGCGACCGGCGACGACCGCCTCCGCGGCGAGCTCGGCCTGGACCACCACGACTGCGGCCCGGGCTTCGACAGCGCCGACGGCGGACCGCCCGCGTTCGGCGACACCCAGGTCGCCTGCGAGCTCGTGGCCAACGTCCCGTAGCCCTTCCGAACCCCTTCCGAAAGCGAACCCCCATGAGACTGACCCACCGCCGCATCGCCGCCGCGCTCGCGACCACCGCCGTCTGCCTCGGCGCGGCGGCGTCGCCGGCAAACGCCGCCGCGCCCGACCCCGAGCGCAACTCGACCGCACAGACCGGCTGGCACTGGTACCACGGGCTCACCAGCGAGCAGGTCAAGGACCGCTACCGCCAGCACGGCGACCGCATCATCGACCTCGAGGTGGAGACCACGTCGCCGATGCGCTTCGCGGTCGCGACCGTCCGCAACCAGGGCGTCTACGGGCGCACCTGGTTCTGGTACCACGGGCTGACCGTCGAGCAGCTGCGCACGAAGATCGACGAGAAGGACGGCCGCCTGATCGACCTCGAGACCTACGTCTCCGGCGGGTCGCGGCGCTACGCCGTCGTGATGGTGAAGAACACGGGCGCCGCCGCGAAGAACTGGCACTGGTACCAGGGCGTCAGCGCCGACACGCTGAAGGCCCGCCTGAGCGAGCACTCGTCGCGGCTCATCGACCTCGAGAGCTACAGCGTCGACGGCACGACCAAGTACGCCGCGATCATGATCCGCAACAGCGGCGTCGACCAGAAGGCCTGGTGGTGGTGGCGCAACGTGCCGCTCTCCACCGTGCAGGACAACGCGGCGGCCAAGGGCGCCCGCACGTTCAGCCTCGACCGGCTGCCGAACGGCCGCTACAACGCGATCCAGGTCAAGCGCGCCGGCGAGTTCTCGGCGTACGAGATCGGCGTCGACGCGCGCCGGGCGGGCGACTTCGTGTCCCAGAACGCGGGGCGGATCGTCGACCTCGACACGTACACGATCGACGGTGAGCGCCGCTATACGGTCGTCATCAACGACAACGCCGACGCGTTCAACGCACGGGTGCGCGACCTGGCGCGGCAGTCGCCGACGCTGCGGTCAGCTCGCTTCGGGATGTGGGTCAAGCAGGTCGGCGGCCCGGTGAGCGTGAGCCTCGGCGGCGACCGCATCTTCGAGCCGGCCAGCGTCCTCAAGACGCTGCACCATCTCTACCTGCACACCCGTCTGCAGGCGCAGCCGGCTGAGAACCTGAGCGCCATCGTCCAGGTGCCGAATGCGATCACCTGCCCGAATCCGGCCGCCGACGCGGCGACCACGGCGACGACCCTCGACGCCGCCGACCGCGCGATGATGGCGCAGTCGAGCAACAGCGCCGCCTACGCGATCGAGCAGCGCTACGGACGGGCCACGCTCGAGGCGTTCGCGGCATCGATCGGCGCGACGAGCACGGCGATCAACCACACGTTCGGCTGCGGGACGCCCGCGAGCGACACCACGCTCGCGGACCTCTCGAAGCTGATCGAGGGTGCCGAGAACGGATCGCTGCTGCCGACGGCGAGCGTGCGCAACCGCTTCTTCGACACGCTGGTCCAGCAGAACGGGGTTCCGGACGGCATGGCGGAGCTCGTCGCCGAGGAGGCCGCGCGCGTCGGCAAGTCCGCGATCGTCGACGAGTTCGTCGACAACATCGTCCGCCGCGGAAAGGGCGGGAGCCTGAGCGACGTCCAGGCCGCGTTCGGGCGCATGCTGATCCCGTTCAAGTCGGGCGGGGTGATCGTCCAGCGGGCGTTCACCTACGGGCACTTCTACAACTGCGCGGCCTGCCCGGACGACGAGGCCGCCAAGGACGCCTACACCAAGGCGGCGATGGAGAAGTACCGGTCCGCGATCCGCTCGGCGGTCGCGACCTGGTGAGCCCGAGGGCTGCCGGCCGCGCGTTTCGCGGCCGGCAGCCGCTGGGCCCTACGGCCGGATCGTGACCGGCACGCCCGGCCCGATGCGGAAGGCGAGCCAGCGGATGCTGACGTTGCGGAGCCGCAGGCAGCCGTGCGAGACCGCGGCCCCGATCGGGCCACCGAGGTTCGCGACACCGTGCAGGGCGATCTGGCCGGGGCCGCCGTTGAACACCTGCAGGACGTTCGAGCGGGCGCTGAGCGCGAGGGCGTACGGGCCACCGGCGGCGCCGGGGAGCATCTGGACGCTCTCCTCGACGAAGAACAAGCCGTGGGGCGTCGGCGTCGACGGCGTGCCGACGCTGAGCGCGAACGACCGGACGCGGCGACCGTGGCGGTACACGTCGAGGCGGCGAAGCGATGTCCTGACGACGAGGTGCCAGCTGGTCGTCGTCCGCCGGGTGGCGCTCTTGACGATCCAGCCCTTATGGCTGTTCGGGCGGCCGGGAAGCCTGACCCGCAGCCAGCGCACCCCATCCGCGGTGGTCCGGTGGTCGACCACGGGCAGGACGGTCGCACCCCCCGTGATCGGCGCCCAGGCCGGGACGGTGCCGATGGTCCTCGGGTGGGCCCGGGGCATGGAGACCACCCGATGCGCCTGCAGCAGGGTCGCGAGCTCCTGGCTCGGCCTGACGACCGGCGGCTTGGCGATCCCGGTCGCCGGCGCGCCGAGGGCGATGAGGACGGCGGCGATGGCGACGCGCTTCCGCCGCGAGGCCATCAGCGTGCTTCGTAGTGGACGCGACCGGATGCGTCGAGCTGGGAGATCGTGAACCGCGTGGTCTTGCGGTCGAGGACCGCCATGCACGTGAAGCCGAGCCCCTTCTTCTGGTGCACGCCCGACGGGCAGCTCACCCGGGGCAGCTTGCCGCGCTGCGCCATGCTGCTCTGCTCGATCGCCCGCTCGACCTTCTCGGTGTTGAGGATCGTCGGGGCGTCGGAGCCGCCGCACCCGGCGGCCGCGAGGCCTGCCGCCCCGAGGACCGTCGCGATCAGCGAGCGGCTCATGCGAGCTTCTCGATGAGGATCGAGGCGTTCACGTTCGTCTGCGTGCCGCCGGCGAGGGTCTGGAGCCCCACGGCGGCGTTCGAGGTGTGGTTCCGGAGGGTGAGCACGTCGTTGGCGGCGAGCGTGAGGATCGTCTGCCCGGAGTTCTGCTGCGTGCCGGCGCCGGAGCCGTAGATCGTGCCCGCGACGTCCGCTCCGTTGACGAACAGCGCCCACTGGCTCGGCTCGACATGCGTGGTCGAGAACGCGATCTTGTAGACGCCGGGGCTGGAGATGTTGATGCCGGCGTTGCCGGGGCCGTGGGTGATCCCGGCGCTCATCACTCCGTTCGTGTCGAAGGTGACAGGGTCTTCGATGGCCACGGTCTGCGCGCCCTCGTTGTAGATGTAGGCGTACTCGGCCAGGCCGTTCGAGCCGGCGGGACCCTGCGCGCCGTCTGCGCCATCCGCGCCGTCCGCGCCGTCCGCGCCGTCCGCGCCGGGGTTGCCGTCGACACCGTCGGTGCCATCCGCGCCGGCCGCGCCGGGGTTCCCGTCGACACCGTCGGTGCCATCCGCGCCGGCCGCGCCGGGGTTCCCGTCGACACCGTCCGCGCCGGCCGCGCCAACCGCGCCGGGGCTACCGTCGACACCGTCCGCGCCATCGGCACCATCCGCGCCCGCGCCGCCGTCGACACCGTCGGTGCCGGCCGCACCCGCCAGACCTTGCGAGCCCTGCGCGCCCGCGACCCCTTGGGCGCCGACGTTGCCCTGGACACCCTGAAGTCCCTGTGCTCCTGCGGCACCATCGACACCGTCTGCGCCGTTGGCACCCGTCGAGCCGGCGGCGCCGTTCGCACCCGTCGCGCCAACCGCGCCGTTCGCGCCCGTCGCGCCATCGACACCGTCGGCGCCCGCGGCACCGTTGGCACCCGTCGCGCCGGCGGCGCCGTTTGCACCCGTCGCGCCATCGACACCATCGGCGCCCGCGGCACCGTTCGCACCGGTCGCGCCATCGACACCGTCGGCGCCCGCAGCACCGTTCGCACCGGTCGCGCCATCGACACCGTCGGCGCCCGCAGCACCGTTCGCACCGGTCGCGCCATCCACACCATCGACGCCGTCGACGCCCGCGGCGCCATCGGCACCGTCGACGCCCGCAGCACCGTTCGCACCGGTCGCGCCATCGACACCATCGACGCCGTCGACGCCCGCGGCGCCATCGGCACCGTCGACGCCCGCAGCACCGTCGGCACCGTCATCGCCCTGCAAGCCCTGTGAGCCCGTCGCACCGGTCGAGCCGGTGGAGCCCGTTGCACCGATCGCACCCGTTGCTCCAGTCGCGCCGTCAGAACCGTTCGCGCCGGTGGCACCTGTGGCTCCGGTGACGCCCTGCACTCCCTGGGATCCCGTCGCGCCGGTGGCGCCCGCGGTGCCGTCGGCTCCCGTGGCGCCATCAGCGCCGGTGGCACCCTGCGAGCCCTGTGAACCCGTCGCGCCGGTCGAGCCGGTCGCGCCGTTGGACCCTGTGGCTCCGGTGGAGCCCGTAGCCCCGGTCGCGCCATTGGACCCTGTCGCTCCGGTGACGCCCTGGACGCCCTGCAGACCCTGGGATCCCGTCGCGCCGGTCGATCCGGTGGAGCCGGTGGCCCCGTCGGAGCCCGAGGCGCCCGTGGAACCCGTCGAACCAGTCGAGCCAGTCGAGCCAGTCGAGCCAGTCGAACCAGTCGAACCCGTCACGCCAGTCACGCCCGTCGCGCCCGTCGCGCCCGTCGCGCCCGTCGCGCCCGTCACGCCAGTCGCGCCCGTCGAACCCGTCAGGCCAGTCGCGCCCGTCGAACCCGTCGCGCCAGTCGAACCCGTCACGCCGGTCAAGCCAGTGGAACCGGTCAGGCCGGTCATGCCCGGCACGCCGTTCGAACCGGTCGAGCCGGTCGTCCCGGTGGCGCCGGTCAGGCCCGTGCGCCCGGGGGCGCCGGTCTTCCCGGGGACGCCGCGCTTGCCCGGGGTGCGGGGCTTCGTCGGCGTCGCGCGGCACGGAGGGGTCCCCTTGGGGACGCAGCGCGAGGCGTGCGCATGGAGGCTGCCGGTGAACGCCGCCGGATTGCACGGCGGGAGCGGGCGTGTGGGACACGCGGCGATGGCCAGGCCGGCCGGCGCGAGCACTGCAGTTGAAGTCGTGGCAAGCAGCAGGAGCCGCTTGCATCGAGCACCGAACATGGGACCTGCTTTCTGGGACCGGTTGGGGGGTCGTCGGTCCCGGATCCGGTCGAAGGCCGGACAAGGCGGGGCTCGTGGGGCTTCGGCTCAGCGCGAGAGGCTGGGCCGGCAGGGAGCAACCGTTGTCCCCTCTATCGGCACGACCGCGCCAAGGCAACAGCCTTCCCTTGACCTCTGACGCGCCAAGGAGTAGGACGAGGGCATGTCGTCGTCCGGCCCCGCCACAAGCGTGCTCATCGTCGCCCACCGCACCGCCGCGACACCGGGGCTGCTCGACGAGGTGCGGTCGCGGGCGGCGGCGGGCCCGTGCCGGTTCACGCTGCTCGTGCCGCGGCCGCTGTGGGACGCCGACACCGAGGAGTCCGCCGTCACCCTCGAGCTGGCGATCCCGCTGCTCGACGAGGCCGCCGGCGGGCACGTCGAGGGCATCGTCGGCGCCACCGATCCGTTCCACGCCGTGTCGGAGACGCTGGCCGGCGGCGGTTACGACGAGGTCATCATCTCCACGCTCCCGGCCCGGGTCTCGCACTGGCTGCACGTCGACCTTCCCGCCCGCGTGCAGCGACTCGGCATCCCGGTCACCGTCGTCACTGCGAAGAAGTCCGACCGGCAGCTCAGCCAGCCCCGTTGACGGGCCGCCGAGGCGGTCGATCCGTCAACGGTGTGTG
This sequence comes from uncultured Solirubrobacterales bacterium, assembly GCA_963828075.1. Taxonomy (GTDB): domain Bacteria; phylum Actinomycetota; class Thermoleophilia; order Solirubrobacterales; family Solirubrobacteraceae; genus JACCYI01. Next base: position 911,370 of record CAWHDH010000017.1, read on the forward strand.
GCGCCGCTCAGGAGGCGGCGCCCACGCGGCCGTGCTCGGCCTTCAGCGCACCGGCCGCCGGCGTGTAGATCGACTCGTGACCGTCGTCCCACTCGATCCGGTAGCGCGCCGGGCGCTCGCGGACGACCTCGCGCACGGTGCCCGCCCGCGGCCGACGCTGCGTCGACTCGGCCTCGGCGACGACACGGTCTCCCTCTTGGAACGTCATGGATGCTCCCTCCGCTGCGATGCGGTACGGAGCCTACTCCTACGCTAGGCGCCCGGCTTGATGACCATGTCGACGATGACGAGCAGGAGGATGCCGGCCTCGATCCGGCTGCCCAGGAACAACCGCTCGGCGAGCGGCCGGTGCTCTGCGGTCATCGTCCCGCCCGACGCCTCGATGCCCTTCATCAGGCTCTCGGACGCCTTCCCGATCATCCCGCCGCCGATGCCCATCGCGGCGAAGAGACCGACGATCCCAATGATGATCCACGGCTTGCCGATCGAGATGTCCGCGTCGGCGACCATTCCGAAGCCGGTCAGCAGGAGCAGCACGCCGGCCGCAGGGTGGGCCCGGCCGGCCCACCAGCCCGCGTTCAGGACGAACGACGAGAACGGCCCGGCGCCCGTCGCGAGCAGGCGCATGCCGATGATGTTGATCGCGAGGCCGGACCCGAACCAGGTCGCGATCGAGAGGACGTGGATCGTCTTGAGGAACTCGAAGAGGGACACGCGCGCACCCTAACCCGGCGGGCGGCGCACCATCAACCGCCGCAAGTCTCGGCCCAGGAACCGCCCGAGCGTCTCCGAGAACGTGCGGGTGAGATGACCGATGTCCTTGATCACGAGGGCGCCGCCGACGACCGGGAAGCATTTCTCGGCGTCGCACACGAACGAGCTGAGGTCGATGACCGAGACGCGGCCCCCGAACAGCTCGGCCGCCGCGACCTGAAGGTCCCGTCGCAGGGCCTCGCTGCGGGGAATCGCGCACAGCGGTCCGGGATGGCGGCGGCGGGCGACTGCGCGGGTGATGCAGTCGTGCGTCCCCGTGCGCATGTGGGGCACGTCGCGGATCACCACGATCCGGCGGACGGACGCCGGGACGGCCTTCCACGCGCGGACGTAGCCGTCGATCTTCGTGGCCGCCCTGGTCTCCCCCGGCCGTGCCACCACCCCGGAGCCGGAGTTCGCGGAGACGATCAGCGTGTGGACGTCGCGATGGGCGCGCAGCCAGCGCACGACGCTGGCGGTCCAGCCCGTGCAGCGCCCGCGCCGAGTGCGCGCCATCGTGAAGGGACACCGGCCGCGCGTCACCGAGAATCCGCGCCACCGCCGCGCGCCGGCGACGACCGCCAGGGCGGCCCGCCAGTGCTCGGCGTGGCTGTCGCCCACCAGCGCAACCCTCGCGACGGCCACGCTCCCGGGCACGCCGAACGTGCACACCGCCGGCGCGGCCGGCCGCGCCGGCGTGCAGGGGGCGCTCGGCTCGAGGAGCGCGTCGTCGGGCACGGGCCGCACCGAGGCGCCGGGATCGGCACAGCGGTGCCCGGGGGCGCGCGCGGAAGCGCCGAAGCACGGGGGCGGGCCGGCTGCCTCGGCGAGCCCCGGTGCGGCGAGGACGGCGACCAGCAGCACGAGCGGGCGGAGCATCCATCCCGGAGGTTAAGTTGCGCGGCGTATGCGACTCCACCCTGAAGTGGCCGAGGCGCTCGCGGCCGGGCGGCCCGTCGTCGCCCTCGAGAGCACGCTCATCGCCCACGGGCTTCCGCGGCCGGACAACCTGCGCGTGGCGCGGGAGCTCGAGGCGGGCGTGCGGGAAGGCGGTGCGGTGCCGGCCACCATCGCGATCCTCGACGGTGAGGTGCGCGTCGGCCTCGACGACGACGGGCTCGAGCGGCTCGCCACAGCCAGGATGGCGAAGTGCGGGGTGCGCGACCTGCCGGTCGTGTGCGCGACCGGCGGCGACGGCGCGACCACGGTGGCGTCGACCTCCACGCTGGCCCACCGGGCCGGGATCCGTGTGTTCGCGACCGGCGGCATCGGCGGCGTGCACCGCGAGGCGCGTGACTCGTGGGACGAGTCCGCGGACCTCGAGGCACTCGCGCACACGCCGATCTGCGTGGTCTGCGCCGGGGTGAAGTCGATCCTCGACATCGGCGCCACGCTCGAGCGGCTCGAGGCCCTCAGCGTGACCGTCCTCGGCTATGGCACCGGCGCCTTCGCGGGGTTCTACCTCACCGACTCCGGCTACCCCGTGCCGTGGCGGGTCGACTCGCCGGCGGCGGCCGCCGCGGTCGTCCGCGAGCGCGACCGCCTTCAGGCGACCGGCACGATCCTCGTCGCCAACCCGCTGCCGGCCTCCGAGCAGCTCGACCCGGCCGTCCACGACCGCGTGCTGGGCGAGGGCCTCGCGGCGGCGTCGGAGGCGGGTATCCGCGGCAAGGCGGTGACGCCGTTCCTGCTCGAGCGCTTCCATCGGGAGACCGGCGGTGACAGCCTGCGCGCGAACGTGGCGCTCGTGAAGCGCAACGTCGCGCTCGCGGCGCAGATCGCCGCGACCCTGTGACGATCGTCGTCCTGGGCGACCTGATGGCCGACGTCGTCGCGCGGCACGACGAGCCGCTCGCGCACGGCTCCGACACGCCGGCGACCGTCGCGCTGTATGGCGGCGGGGCGGCCGGCAACGTCGCGGCGTGGCTCGCGCATGCCGGTGCCCGCCCGGTGCTGATCGGCTGCGTGGGCGACGACCCGCTCGCCGAGGTGGCGCTCGCCGGTCTCGACGCGACGCGGGTGCGCCGGGTGGCCGGCGCCCGCACCGGCGCGTGCGTCGTGCTCGTCGGCCTCGACGGGGAGCGGACCATGCTCCCGGACCCCGGCGCGAACCTGGCCCTCTCCCCCGCCGACGTCGCGGTCGAGGGCGCCGCCCTGCACGTCTCGGGTTACGCGCTGCTGCGGACCGAGACCCGCGAGGCTGCGCGTGCGGCGCTGGCCCTCGCCCGCGAGCGCGGCATGCGCACATCGCTGGACCCGGCGTCGGCCGCGCCGCTCGCGCGGATGCCCGGCTTCCTCGACGCCGCGGGTCGCGTCGACCTGCTGCTGCCCAACGCGGCGGAGGCCGCCCTGCTCGGGGACCGCATGTGGGAGTTCGCAGCCGAGTTGATCGTCACGCGCGGCGCCGACGGCGCCACCTGGTCCGACGGGTCGCGGACCGTCACGGTGCCCGCCGTCGCGGCCGAGGTCGTCGACACCACCGGCGCCGGCGACGCGTTCACCGCCGGTGTGCTCTCGGCCTGGCCGGGAGACCCGGAGGCGGCGCTCCGGCGCGGCGCCGCGCTGGCAGCCGAGGCGGTCGCGCTGGTCGGGGCGCGCCCGGCCGCAGCCTGACCACGGCGCTTGCGTTCGTTTCCGGCCGGGTGGAGGATGGGCCATGCGCCCGCACCCCATCGTCCTCCTCGCGTGCATCGTCACGCTCCTCGCCCTGTCGCCGGCAGCCGCCTCCGCCCAAGAGACACCGGGGGAAGCACTTCTCAACTCGCTCAACTCGCTCGAGTCCAAGCTCAAGGGCTCCCTGTCGCCGACCGCCCGGGCGACCATCCACGGTGACAAGTTCAAGCTGATCGCCACCCACTACACGGACTCGGCGCACGGCGTCTCGTTCGCCGACGTGATCACGAACCTCGACTGCGTCGCCACGAACCTGCAGCGCGCCAAGTCGAACAAGCGGGGCGCCAAGGTGGCCGTGAAGAAGGCCAAGCGCTGCCATGCCGCGCTGACCAGGAAGGTGAAGGCCGGTGGCAAGGCGTCGGCCGCGATGCGCAACGGCCTCAAGGGCGTCGGGACGGCGCTCAAGCGCGTCGAGGCGCGGATCAAGGAGGGCCGGGCGTTCGGCGTCCTGGCCACGGCGGCGCGCAAGGCGGCCGTCAGCTTCGTCCGGCGGCACTTCAGCATGCCCGGCATCGCCGGCGTCCGGATCGGCGCCGCCTATGCGGACTTCGAGTGCATCGACGTCAAGGTCGAGGCCGGCAAGGTGAGCGGCGCCGGGGCGTGCGCGAGGCACCTCATCCGCCAGGTCCGCGCGCAGCTCCCGCCGAGCCAGGGCGGCACCAGCGACGAGCCGTCAGGCCCGCCGGTCACCTTCGGCAGCGACCTCACCGGCGATCCGGTGGCGATGCCCGGCACGTACCCCGAGGACACGGAGTTCTGGACCCAGGGGCTCACCGTGCCGGTGACCGGGGAGCTCAAGACCATCCGCGTGCGCGTTGGCAGCAACCCGCGGACGCTGCCGATCCGCTTCTCGCGCGTGCGCCCGCAGCCGGACGGCCGCGTGATGGTGATCACCACCACCGACCCGCCCTACGAGATGCCCGGCGGCAAGCCGGGCACCTACGAGTTCCCCGTCCGCAGCACGGGCTTCAATCGGTTCGCCCAGAAGGGCGACATCGTCACGATCGACAACTCGGGCGCCGACCAGACGCCGGACCCGTACGTCTGGTTCGCCCGCAAGCCCGGGTTCACCACGTTCTCGTACACGAACCCGCCGGACCAGGCCGGCGCCCCGTCGCAGGACCCCGGGTTCGTCTGGACGCCACGGACGCACGAGGGCTACGACCTCCTGATGCAGGTGGTGGTCTCGCCGAACTGAGCCTTACCCGCTGGTGGGGCCGTCCCCTTGAGACCGGGCGGCCCCACCGCGAAGATGCGGCGCGTGACGGGCGACGAGGACGACGGCGCGGGGATCGGCCGGCGGGCGTTCATCACCGGGGGCGCCGCCGCGCTCACCGGCACCGGCTTCCTCGCCGGGCGCAGCACCGCGAATGCCAGGACCGGCGCCGGAACTCCACCCGCGCCGCCCGGCGGTGGGCCACGGCCCGGGTACGGCTCGTGGCCGGCGATCCGCGCCCAGTTCGCGGCGCCGACCGACGAGGTCCACCTCGACGGCTTCGTCCTCGCCGTGCCGCCGGCGCCGGTGCGCCGGGCGGTCGAGGAGCATCGCCGAGGGCTCGGCCGCGAGGGCGTCGCCTACCTCCACGAGCACCAGGCGGCGGCCGAGACGGCGGTCGCCGAGGCCGCCGCGCGCCACCTCGGCGCCGACCCGGAGCAGATCGCGCTCACCGACTCGACGATGCGCCGCGTCCGCCTCTACGACGCGCCCGCGCGGGCCTCGGCCGACGAGATGGCCGAGCGGCTGATCGCGGCGGTCACCCCCGCCACCCGGCTCGTCGCCGTGACGTGGGTCCACTCGAGCACCGGCGTCAAAGTCCCCGTCCGCGCGATCGCCGACCGCCTCGAGGAGATCAACCGCGACCGGCCGCCGGAGCGCCGGGCGCTGCTCGCCGTCGACGGCGTGCACGGCTTCGGCGTCGAGGCGACGCGGGTGTCCAAGCTCGGCTGCGACCTGTTCCCCAGCGGCTGCCACAAGTGGCTCTACGGCCCGCGGGGCACCGGGCTCCTGTGGGGCACCGACGCCGGATGGAAGGCGCTCTCCCCGGTGATCCCGAGCTTCGCCGACGACACCTACGTGGCATGGATCGAGGGCGATCAGCCGCCGCCGACGCGCGGGCCGGCGATGACCCCGGGCGGCTTTCACTCCTTCGAGCACCGGTGGGCGCTCGCCGAGGCGTTCGACTTCCATCGCCGCATCGGCGCCGGGCGCATCGAGGCGCGCATCCACGCGCTCGCCGCCCAGCTCGAGCAGGGCATCGGCCGGATCCGCGGCGCGACGCTGCACACGCCGCACGACGCGAAGGTCTCGTCGGGGATCGTCTGCTTCGAGCTCGCGGGCATGCGCCCGCCGGAGGTCGTCTCGCGGCTGCGCGACCGCGGCGTGCACCTCAGCGTCGCCCCGTACGCGACCGAGTACGTGCGCGCCGGCCCGCCGCTGTGGGTCGGGGAGCGGGGCATCGAGCGGGCGCTGGCCGAGCTGCGACGGGCGGCCGCGTAGACGCCGAGACGCGCGGAGGCATACGGTTGGCGGTGTCGATGGCCGACCCTCCCTCGCCCGAGCGCCGCCCCGCGATCGTCGCGGTCGACGACGAGCCGGCCGTGCTGGCGGCGGTGGCGCGCGACCTGCGCCGCGGCTTCGGCGAGCGCTACCGCGTGCTGCGCGCCACCACCGGTGCCGAGGCGCTCGACCTCCTGCGCCAGCTGCGCATCCGCGGCGACCAGGTGGCGATGCTGATCGCCGACCAGCGGATGCCGGGGATGCCCGGCACCGAGTACCTGGTTCAGGCACGCGGCCTCGTCCCCGACGCCAAGCGCGTCCTGCTGACCGCGTACGCGGACACCGAGGCGGCGATCGCTGCGATCAACGAGGTCGACCTCGACTACTACCTGCTCAAGCCGTGGGACCCGCCGCAGGAGCGGCTGTTCCCGGTGGTGGAGGACCTGCTCACGACGTGGGAGGCCGGCGCGGCGCTCGAGGCCGGCGGCGTGCGGATCGTCGGGCACCGGTTCTCCAAGGAGTCCCACGAGCTGCGCGACTTCCTCGCCCGCAACGGCGTGCCGGCGCGCTGGCTCGACGTCGAGCGCGACGCCGAGGCGCGCGAGCTCCTGCGCGTCGCCGACGTGGACGCCGAGCGCCTGCCGGTGGCCCTGCTCGAGGACGGCTCGGTCCTCGAGCGCCCGACCGTCCTCGAGCTCGCCCAGCGCCTCGGCGTGGCCGGGCGGCCGGCCCGCGAGCACTACGACCTGGTGATCGTCGGCGGCGGCCCCGCCGGCCTGGGCGCCGCGGTGTACGGCGCGTCGGAAGGGCTGCGCACGGTGATGGTCGAACGCGAGGCGCCCGGCGGCCAGGCCGGGCAATCGAGCCGGATCGAGAACTATCTGGGCTTTCCGAAGGGGTTGAGCGGGTCCGATCTCGCGCGCCGGGCGACCGACCAGGCGCGCCGCCTCGGCGCCGAGCTGCTCACGGTCCATGACGTCGTCCGCCTGCGCGTCGAGGGCGCCGGGCGGCTGGTCGAGCTCGGCGGTGGCGGCGGCGTGCTGAGCGCGAGCTGCGTGCTGGTGGCGTCGGGCGTCTCCTACCGCCAGCTCGACACGCCTGGGTTCGCCGAGCTGACCGGGGCCGGCATCTACTACGGCGCCGCCATGACCGAGGCGCGCTCGTGCGCCGAGCAGCACGTCGTGGTGATCGGCGGCGCGAACTCCGCAGGCCAGGCCGCCGTCGAGTTCTCGAAGTACGCCGCCCGGGTGACGATCCTCGTGCGCGGTGACTCGCTCGCGAAGTCGATGTCGCACTACCTGATCGAGCAGCTGGCCGCGCTCGAGCAGGTCGAGGTCCGGACCCGGAGCACGGCGGTCGCCGCGGAGGGGCCGGACGGGCGGCTGCGGCGCCTGCGCATCCGCGGCGCCGACGGCGCCGAGGAGGTCATCGATGCCGACGCCTGCTTCGTGTTCATCGGCGCGTCGCCGCGGACCGACTGGCTCGAGGGCGTCGTCGCGCGCGACGATCGGGGCTTCATCCTCGCCGGCCCCGACGTCGCCGGCGACGGCTGGGCGCTCAAGCGCGACCCGTACCCGCTGGAGACGAGCGTCCCGGGCGTGTTCGTCGCCGGCGACGTCCGCGCGCGCTCGATCAAGCGCGTGGCCAGCGCGGTCGGCGAGGGCTCGATGGCCGTCTCGCTCATCCACCAGTACCTGCTCGACGCATGAGCGCCTCCGCGGTCACGCTCGCCGAGCTGCGGGCGATCGACCTGTTCGACGACCTCGACGACGCGCAGCTCTCCCAGTGGGTCGCCGTCGCCCGCGTGCGCGACGACGCGCCGCGCGACCTGGTCGCCGAGCAGGGTCAGGACCCGCAGGGGCTGCTGCTCCTGCTCGAAGGCCGCATCGCGACGCTGCGAGTCGAGGGCGACCGCGCTGAGCTGATGGAGCGCCACGAGGCCCCGACCTGGATGGGCGCCATCGCCGTCCTCATCCGCAGCTCGCTGGGGGTGCGCCTGCAGGCCGAGACGGCGTGCCGGACCGCGGTCATCGCGCCCGACGACTTCCGGCGGCTGGTCTTCGCCCATCCGGCCGTGCACGACCGCGTGATGCAGCAGGTCGGGCCGGTGTTCACCCGCGTCACCGCCGTCGAGCAGAACCGCGAGCGGCTGGCCTCGCTCGGGACGATGGCCGCCGGGCTCGCCCACGAGCTCAACAACCCGGCCGCCGCGGCGCGCCGGGCGGCCGCCGACCTGGCGGAGATGATCGAGGTGGTCTCCTCGACGATGGCGCGCTTCGTCGAGTTGGGGATCGAGCGCGAGGAGGCTCAGGAGCTGATCGCGCTGCAACGGGAGGCGCTCGCGCGCGCCGGAGCGGCGACCGCGCTCGACACGCTCGACGCCGCCGATGCCGAGGACGAGCTGCTCGAGCGCCTCGAGGCGCTCGGCATCGCCGAGGCGTGGCGCCTGGCCGAGCCGCTGGCGGCGGCCGGGATCGACCAGGACTGGCTCGACCGCGTCGCCGCGCTGGCCGGCCCCGCCACCGACGCCGCGTTGCGCTGGGTCGCGGCCACCCTGACCGCGGGCCGGCTGGCCGCCGAGCTCGAGGAGTCGACGGCGCGGATGTCGGCGCTGGTCGGCGCCGTGAAGACCTACGCGTACATGGACCGCGGCGGCCTGGTCGAGGTCGACCTGCACGAAGGACTCGAGACCACGCTCGTCGTGCTCGGCCACAAGCTCAAGCACGCCTCCATCGCCGTCGAGCGCGACTACGACCGCGACCTGCCGCGGCTGACGGTGCGCGGCTCCGAGCTCAACCAGGTGTGGACGAACCTGCTCGACAACGCGATCGACGCCGTCGGCGAGCACGGCACGATCACCGTGGCCACGCGCGCCGACGGCGACTGCGCGGTGGTCGAGATCGGCGACGACGGTCCCGGGATCCCGGCGGACGTCCGCGAGCGCATCTTCGACCCTTTCGTCACCACCAAGGACGTCGGGCTCGGCACGGGCCTCGGACTGGCGACCGCCCGCCGGATCGTGGTCGACCGCCACGATGGCTCGCTGACCGTCGAATCCGAGCCAGGCCGGACCGTGTTCCGCGCGCGGCTTCCGGTGACGCTGCAGGACTGACGGTCAGCGGGCGGGGATCTCGCCGCGGACGTGCGGCGCGACCTGGAGCGCGAACACGCGGAGCGAGGCGAGCGCCTGCTCGAGTGGCAGCCCGGGCAGCCTGGCCCAGAACGCGTAGTGATCGAAGCCGCAGACGCGATGCAGCTCGCGCAGGCGATCGGCGACCTGCTCGGGCGTCCCCACCAGGAAGTCATCTCGCTCGAGCGCGGGGGCGGTGTCCGCCCCGCCGCCGTAGCCGGCGATCTCGCCCGGGGTGTAGCCCTGCCCGACGCCGAGCACCAGCCGGCCGCCGCTCAGCAGATCGGCGACGGCGGCGTCCTCGGCGACCCGGAGCGGATGGTGGAGCGGGAGGATCAGGATGTTGGTCCCGATCTGAATCCGGGTCGTCTCGCGTGCGATCGCAACCGCCATGACGAGCGGCGAGGGCAGGAACCCGTCGTCGGTGAAGTGGTGCTCGGAGAGCCAGACGGCGGAGTACCCGAGGTCCTCGGCGGCGCGCACCGTGGCCAGGCACTCGCCGTAGTACTGGTCGTACGGACGGTCGAACGGCAGCGCCTGGCGGAAGTCCTGGAGGACGCCGAACGTCGGCGATGCAGCCATTCGCGTCAGGCTCGCCGGACCGAGGCGTGCTCGGCGACCACCCGCGCGAACGCGCCGAACAGCCGCTCGGCGAGGTCGGCCTGCGCGGCCATGTGGCGGGTGTCGGCGGCACGGGCGTCCTCGATCGTGATGCCCACCTCGCCGAACCAGTCGCCGTAGCGGGCGTACCAGCCGTCCAGCGCGGCCGCGTCGACCTCCGGGTGGAACTGCAGGCCCCACGCGCACGCGCCGGCGCGGAACGCCTCGACCCCCTCGCCCCGGCGGGCGAACAACTCGGTGGCCCCGGACGGGAGATCGAAGACGTCGTCGTTCCAGTGCAGCGCGGGCACGGGCGCGGCGAGCGCGCCGACGAGCGGGTCCTCGCGGCCGGCCGGCAGCGGCTCGAGCTCCCGCCATGCGATCGTCCGCACCGACGCCCGGCGGACCTCCGCTCCGAGCGCCCGGGCGAGCACCTGACCGCCGAGGCAGACGCCGAGGACGGGGACGCCGGCGTCGACGGCGTCGCGCAGGAGCTCGGCCTCGGCGCGCAGCACGGGATCGGTGTCGAGGTCGCGGGCCGACTGGGTGCCTCCGAACGCGAGGAGACCGTCGACGTCGTCGAGCTCTGGTAGCGCGTGGCCGCCGACGAGCAGGCGCTCGTCGAGGGCGATGCCGGCGTCTCTGAGCGGGCGTTCGGCGAGTCCGAGGAACGGCCGGTCGAGGTGATGCAGGCAGGCGAGGACCGGTGGCACACATCGAGCGTACCCGTGGCCGCCGGCCGCGCCGGTCAGGATTCGAGCAGCTCGGCCGTCTCGAGCCAGGCGGACTCGAGCCGCTCCCGCTCGGCGGCGTGGGCGTCGAGCTCGGCCTGCAACGCGGCGAGGCGGGCGTGGTCGGTGGCGCTCGCGGCCATCTCCTCGTGCAGCGCCGCCTCGCGGTCGGCGAGCCGCTCGATCGCGCGCTCGAGGCGGCCGATCTCCTTGCGCGCCGCGTGGACCCTCGCGCCACTGGGTGCCTCGGCCCGCCGGGAGGTGCGGGGCGCCGTTACGGGCGCGGGCGCCGCCTCCCGCCGCTGCTCGAGGTACTGCTCGATCCCGCCCGGGAGGTGGCGCAGGCCGCCGTCGCCGGTGAGGGCGTGGACGTCGTCGCAGACGCGCTCGACGAAATAGCGGTCGTGGCTGACGACGAGCAATGTGCCGGGCCAGGCGTCGAGGAGGTCCTCGAGCGCGGTCAGCGTGTCGACGTCGAGGTCGTTGGTCGGCTCGTCGAGCAGCAGCACGTTCGGCTCGTCCATCAGCAGGCGCATCAGCTGCAGGCGCCGGCGCTCGCCGCCCGACAGGTCGCGCACCAGCGTCCGCGCCCGGTCGCCGCGGAAGCCGAAGCGGTCGCACAGCAGGCCGGCGGTGATCTCGCGCCCGTCGCTCAGGGTGGCGGTCCCGCGGACCGACTCGAGCGACTCGAGGACTCGCTGATGGCCGGGGATCTCGACCGTATCCTGCGAGAGGTGCGCCAGGCGGACGGTGGCGCCGCGCTCGACGACCCCGGACGACGGCCGCGTCTCGCCGGCCAGCACGTCGACAAGCGTCGTCTTCCCCGACCCGTTGACGCCGACGAGCGCGACGCGGTCGCCCGGCCCCAGGCGCCAGGTCACGTCGCGCAGCAGCTCGAGCTCGCCGAACGCCACCGAGACGTCGACCGCCTCGAGCACCTTGTCGCCCAGGCGCGCCGCCGCGAAGCGCAGCAGCTCGGCGCGGTCGCGGACCTCCGGTTCGCCGGCGATCAGCGCGTTCGCCGCCTCGATGCGGAACTTCGGCTTCGCGGTGCGCGCCGGCGGCCCCCGGCGCAGCCAGGCGAGCTCCTTGCGCAGCAGCTGGCGCCGGCGGTCGTCGCGGGCGGCGTCGACCCGGTCGCGCTCGGCCCGCGCGAGGACGTAGGCCGCATAGCCGCCCTCGTACTGGTGGACCGCACCGTCGGAGACCTCCCACGTGGCCGTGCAGACGGCGTCCAGGAACCAGCGGTCGTGGGTGACGACCAGCAGCGATCCAGGCCGGGCGGCGAGGTGGCGGGCGAGCCAGTCGACCGCCTCGACGTCGAGGTGGTTGGTCGGCTCGTCGAGCAGGAGCAGCTCGGGGCCGTCGAGCAGCAGACGGGCGAGCGCGATCCGCCGCCGCTCGCCGCCCGACAGCGGCGCGATCGGCGTGTCGAGGCCGCGCGGGAAGCTCCGCACCTCGACGCCGCCGAGCAGGCCGTCGAGGACGGCCCGGAACCCGGCGTCGCCCGCCCACTCGTGATCGGCACGGCCGCCGATGAGCTCCTCGCGAACCGTCCGCCGGTCGTCGAGGTCGTCGCCCTGGCCGAGCAACGCGAGCCCGAGCCCGCCGACCCGCGTGACCGCGCCCGCGTCCGGCGCCTCGAGGCCGGCGATCAACCGCAGCAGGGTCGACTTGCCGTCGCCGTTGCGACCGACGATGCCGATGCGCTCACTGGCCGAGACACCGAGGGTGACGTCGCCGAGGACGGACCGGCTGCCGTAGCCCTTGGCGACCTCCTTGAGGTTGACCAGGTTGCGAGGCGCGGCCATCGACCACCATCCTGCCGGGATCGGGGCTGCCGGCGCCGGCTGGGTCAGTCGCGCGGGACGCGGCGCTCGCGCTTGGCCATGACGAGCCGCTGATCGGCGAGCTGCCAGGCGGCCCGCAGGTCGCGGGAGCCCTCGAGCAGGCGCGTGCAGCCGTGCGTCGCCTTCACACCGGCGGCCGCGAGGGACTCCTTGAGCCGCGAGATCATGCGGTTGCCCGCGTCGGGCACCGCGTGGACGGCGAGCACCGCGAACTCGTCGCCGCCAGGGCGCGCGATCGTGTCCTCGGCCCGGACCGCGGTGCGGATCGCGTCGGCGCAGTCGCGCAGCAGCTGGTCGCCCGCGGCGTGGCCGGCCGCGTCGTTGACCGCCTTGAGCCCGTCGACGTCGATGGCCACGACGACGGCGTCGAGATCATGGCGCTTGCAGCGCTGGTCCTCCTGATCGAGCATGCGCTCCCAGCCGCGGCGGTTGAGGCAGTCGGTGAGGACGTCGCTCATCGCCAGCCGCTGCGCCTGCTCGAGCGCAAGCTCGAGTTCGGCGATGCGGGCGAGGAGGCGCCGCTCGGTCTCCGTGTGCGGCTCGATCGAGCCGTTCATAGGCACGGTAAGGAGCCTTTCCTCCGCGGCTGTTCGCAATGCGCGCATCGACCAACGGTGGCGCACGGTCGCTGAGCGGTGGCTCTGCGCGCCGGACGGACCCGGTTTGAGCGAGCCGGTGCGCCGCCTCCGAGGCGACGCACCGGCAGGCGGTCAGCCGACGAGCTCGGCCGGCATCGGCACCTGCTTGTCGGCCGCGAGGCGATCGAAGTCGATCCCGCGGGCCAGCGGGAAGCGCGCCGGCGCGGGATTGCCGTAGCGATCGAACAGCACACTGAGCGCCTCCGCCGCCGAGACGCCCTGCGACGACTGGACCACCGCGAGGGCCGCCGCCACCATCGGCGCCGCGAACGACGTCCCGCTCCAGCGCGCCCACTCCTTGAACGTCACCGGAGGCTCGCTGCCCACCGGTGCCACCTGCGTGGTGAAGCGCACGAAGGCGCTGCGGATGTCGATCCCCGGCGCGCAGGCGTCGACCCACCAGCCGTGGTTGGAGAAGTCGGCAGCCTCCCCCGCCCGGTCGACCGCGCCGACGGCGACGACCCCCTTGAGCGCCGCGGGCCAGAACAGGCGGCGCTTGCCCTCGTTGCCCGCCGCCGCCACCACCACGGTTCCGCGGCGCCGCAGGCGGTCGAGCTTCGCCGAGAGCGCGAGCGGCGGCAGATCCTCCTCGGTGTAGCCGCCGAGCGACAGGTTGAGGATGTCGACGTCCTTCGGCACGCGGTCGATGCCCTCGGCGACCTCGAGGTCGTCGGCGACGCCGTGGCTGTTGAGCACCTTCAGCGCGCTCACCCGGGCGCCGGGCGCGACCTGCAGGATGAGCCCCGTGATGAACGTGCCGTGGCCGGCCTCGGTGTCGAGGATCTGGTCGCCCTCGACGTCGAGCTCCTCCCAGTCCGGGTCGCCCTCGGCGACCGGCACGTAGGAGGCGAGCCACTCGTTGTCGGTGCGGATGCCCGTGTCGAGCACGGCGACGTGGACGCCCTTGCCGTCGCCGGAGCCGAGCTCCGGCGCGTCGCGCGGGCCGTCGGCCGGCTTGACGCGGCTGCCCGGGCCGCCCTGAAGCCGCGGCGCGCCGGTGAACGTCATCGACCCCGCCGAGCCGGCGAAGACGTGGTTCGGCCCGACCTTCAGGCCGGCCCCCCGCAGGCGCTTGGAGGCCTCGAGGACGGCGGCGACCGGGTCCTGGTTGTTTCCAGGGTCCATACGGAAGCGGACCGGGTCGCGCTCGATGCGGTCGTCGGGATCGCGTTTGTCCGGCGACCAGTTGTCGAGTGCCTTGTCGACCTCCCCGGCGTCCTCGGGCGCCGCGAGCAGCTGCCCCGGACGCATGAGGAAGCTATGCGCGCCGGACTCGGCGAGCGCGACGTCACGCCAGTACTTGCCCCAGGGGGCCGGCAGCTTCCCGTCCCCGTTCCCACGACCTTCCATCCCCATCCTCCTCGGTCTGCCCCACGGCGCGGCGGGCGCCGCGCCGTCTGGTAGCTTCGCGGAACGTTTGAAGGGAGACAAGCGGTGAATCCAGGTGAACTGGTCCTTGCGGCCGCGGATGGAGACCGGGAGGCGTGGAACGGGCTGGTCGATCAGTTCACCGGCCTGATCTGGGCGGTCGCCCGCGGCCACCGTCTCTCCGACGCCGACGCCGGCGACGTCGTCCAGACGACGTGGCTGCGCCTCGTCGAGCACCTGGACCGGTTGCAGGAGCCCGAGCGGGTCGGCGCCTGGCTGGCCACGACCGCGCGCCGCGAGTGCCTGAAGGTCCTGAGCCGCGGCGCGCGCATGCGACCGACCGAGGACGAGTTCCTCGACGTCGAGCCGGTGGAGTTCGATACCGACGCGCGGCTGTTCGTCCAGGAGCGCGACGCCGCGTTGTGGCTGGCCTTCCAGCGGCTGAGCGACGCCTGCCAGGAGCTGCTGCGGATCCTGATGAGCGATCCGCCCCCGGCCTACGAGGACGTCGCGGCGGCGCTCGGCCGGCCGATCGGCTCGATCGGGCCCACGCGCGGCCGCTGCCTGGAGCGCCTGCGCCGCGAGGCGCAGAAGGTCGGGATCACGAGCGGGCACGGCGAGTTCTGAGACGTGCACGAACGCCCCTTCAACGACGAGGACGACGACCGGCACCTGCTTGCGCGGCTGCGCGGCGTGGCGCGGGCCGTCGACCCTGTGCCGGCCAACCTCGTCGAGCTGGGGCGCGCGGCATTCGACATGCGGACGCTCGACGCGGAGCTGGCGGCGCTGGTGCTCGACTCCGAGCGGCCCGATCTCGCCGCGCCGGCCGGGGCACTCGTGCGCGGCACCGGCCAGCCGCGTCTGCTGACCTTCGAAACGTCGGACGTCACGATCGAGATCGAGCACGACGAGCGCCGGCTGCGCGGCCAGCTGCTCCCGCCCCAGGCGGCCGTGCTCGTCGTCCAGCACGCCGCCGGCGCGGTCGAGGCATCGGCCGACGCGGACGGCCGCTTCGCGCTGGACGGCGTCTCGGCGGGCCCGGTCCGGATCCGCGCGACCTTGGCGGGCCGCCCGCCGATCGAGACGGCGTGGACTTCTGGTATCAGCGGCGGACCTTCCGGCTCCTAAGAGCACCATGCCCCACGATCCCTCACTCGACGACGAGCAGCTACTCGCGAGCCTGCGCCGCATGGCGAAGGCGACGGACCCGATTCCGTCGCACGTCGTCGAGCTCGCCCGGGCCGCCTTCGACTGGCGGACGCTCGACGCCGAGCTCGCCGAGCTCGTGCTCGATTCCGCCGAGCCGGAGCTCGCCGCCGCAGCGGGGGTGCTGGTCCGCAGCGCGGGTCAGGCGCGGCTGCTGACGTTCGAGACCTCCGATCTTACGATCGAGGTCGAGGTCGAGGAGGAGGGCGCCGAGCGCCGGCTGCGCGGCCAGCTGCTCCCGCCGCAGGCCGCCGAGATGGTCGTCCAGCACGCGGGCGGCGACCTGATCGCCGACGCCGACGCCGACGGCCGCTTCACGGTCGAGGGCGTGGCGGCCGGGCCTGTCCGCCTGCGCGTCACGCTCGCCGGCCGGGCGCCGGTCGAGACGCAGTGGGCGGCCTTGTAGCGGACCGCTCGGCGGGTCGGACCCGTAGGGAGGGCGTGCGGACCGGCACGCTCGCAGTCCTCGTCTGCTCCCTCGCCGCCGCGACTGCCTGCGGCGAGGACGACGCCGCCCCCGCCCCGCTCACCCACCGCGCGCGCGGCCTGGCCGTCGAGCTGCCCCCGGGCTGGCAGGCCGCCACCGAGTCGCTGACGCCGTATCTCTCCGATCCCCGCGAGGTCCTCGCGGTCGCGACGTTCGCGCTGCGGCATCGGGAGACCGCGTGCGCGCACGTCGCGGGCAGCGCGTTGGAGGACCTCGGGCCGCGCGACGCGTTCGTGACCCTGCAGGAGCGCGGCCTCGAGCCGGGATCGCAGTGGCGTGACTTCCCGGAGCGTCCGGCGCACTTCGGGCCTGAGCTGGGCGGGCCGTCGGAGGCCTCGGCGTGCCTGCCGGCCGCGCGCTTCGCCGATCACTGGTTCGGGTTCACCGACGCCGGGCGTCACTTCCACGTCGACGTGGCCTTCGGCCCGGAGGCTCCACCGGAGACCCGCCGAGAGGCGTGGGCGGTCCTCGACGACCTGCGCGTCGACCCACTGGTGCGCCCAGACTGGGAGTCCGCGGGCTAGGACGCGTACCTGCGATTGCGATGCGCCGGGAGCCCCGGTAGGTTCGCTGCACGTAGCGAGGAGACACGATGGGCGTCGCCGTCGCGGGGCCGCCGACCGCCAGCCAGCAGAACGCCACGATCGAAGCCGCCGCGGAGGCCATCCGCCTCGCCCAGGTGGACGCGCGCGCCTCGCGCGAGCTGGCCGCGCGGGCGCTCGACGAGGCGTCGGCCACCGGCAACCCGCGGGCCGCGTCGATGGCCGAGCGGGCGCTCGGGCTGGCCGCGATCGAGTTCGGTGAGATCGACGCGGCGGTCGGGCACCTTCGGACCGCGGTGCGACTCGCGGAGCGCGCCGAGCTCGCCACCTGCGCGGCCGAGGCGCGGATGAGCCTCTCGCGGGCGCTCTCGCTCGAGGGCCGGACCGACCGGGCACTCGCCGAGGCGGACCGCGCCGTCGCGGTCCTGCGCGGGCCGGCCGGCGCGCGGGCGCAGATGCAGCGGGCGCTGCTGCTCCAGAAGGCCGGTCGCACCGACCCGGCGCTCGACGGGTACCGGCGCGCGCTCACCGCGCTGCGCCGGCACGGCGACCGCCTGTGGGAGGCTCGGCTGCTGTGCAACCGCGGGGTGCTGCAGGTCTACCGCGGGGTGCTCGGCGCGGCGGAGACCGATCTGCGCCGCGCGGAGGCGCTGCACTCCGAGCTCGGCAACGAGCTCGCGGTCACCCAGGTCCACCACAACCTCGCATGGCTGGCCGCGCGCCGCGGGGACCTGCCCGCCGCGCTCGCGTTCTACGACCGCGTCGACGCGGAGTACCGGCGCCTCGGCGTGCCCCGGGGGCTGCTGCTGCTGGACCGCTGCGAGGTGCTCGTCGCCGCGCGGCTGGCCGACGAGGCGCGCGCCGCCGCCGAGCAGGCAGTTGCCGAGCTCGAGTCCGGCGGCTCGGGCGCCGACGCCGCCGAGGCACGCCTGATGCTCGCGCACGCCGCGGTCCTTGCCGGCGACCCGCAGGCGGGCCGTGCGGAGGCCGAACGGGCGCGGGCCGCGTTCGTCCGCCAGCAGCGCGACGAGTGGGCCGTCCTCGCCCGGTACGCCGGGTTGCGGGCGGCATGGCTCGGCGGCGAGCGCTCGGCGCGCGGCGCCGCGACCGCGGACTCGGTGGCCGACGAGCTCGAGGCGGCGGGCTGGCAGGTCGCTGCGCTCGACGCTCGCCTCATCGCCGGGCGCACCGCCCTCGCCGTCGGGCGGCTCGCAGCCGCCGAGCAGATCCTGGCGCTGGCGGGCCGGGCGCGGCGCCGCGGGCCGGTCGAGCTGCGGATGCACGCCTGGCACGCCGAGGCGCTACGGCGGCTCGCGCGCGGCGAGCGCCGGGCGGCGCAGGCGGCGATCGCCGCCGGCCTGCGCGCGCTCGAGACGCACCGCGCGACGCTCGGGGCCAGCGAGCTGCGGGCCCAGGCCTCGGCGCACGGCAACGACCTGGCCCTCCTCGGCCTGCGCCTGGCGCTGGACTCCGGCCGTCCCGCCCGGGTGCTCGCGGCGGCGGAGCGCTGGCGCGCGAGCGCCCTGCGGCTGCCGCGGACCCGCCCGCCCGACGACCCGATCCTCGCCGCCGCGCTGCAGGAGCTGCGGCGGATCGCCGCCGCCATCGGCGAGGCGGTGCTCGAAGGCGGTCACTCGGGGCCGCTGGTGCGCCGGCAGGCGGCGCTCGAGCAGGAGGTTCGCCGGCGCTCGCTGCACGCCGCCGGCGGCGACCGCCTCGATCCCCCGAAGCTGCCGTCACACGGCGCCCTGCTCGACGCGCTCGAGGACCGGGCGATGGTCGAGCTGATCGCGGTCGAGGGGCGCCTGCACGCCATCGTCCTCGCCGGTGGGCGCTGCCGCCTGCGAGCGCTCGCGCCCGTGGACGCCGTCGTGCGCGAGCTCGAAAGCCTGCGCTTCGGGCTGCGGCGGCTCGCGAGCCGGCACGGGACCCCGCGGTCGCTGGCGGCGCTCGCCGAGGCCTCCGAGATCGCGGCTCGCCGGCTCGACGACCAGCTCCTCGCCCCGGTGCGCCACGAGGTCGGCGACCGGCCGCTCGTCGCCGTCCCGACCGGCGTGCTCCACGCGTTGCCGTGGTCGCTACTGCCGTCCTGCCGCGGCCGGTCGGTCACCGTCGCCGCCTCCGCCGCGCTCTGGCACCGCGCCCAGCAGGCGGCCGGCAGCGGCTGGGCGGAGCCGGAGCGGGTGGCGCTCGTCGCCGGCCCCGAGCTGCCCGGGGCCGTCGAGGAGATCGACGCGCTGCTGCGCGGATACCCCGGCGCGGCGTGCCTGACCGGCGCCGCGGCGAGCGCGGCCGCCACGGGCACGGCGCTCGCCCGGGCGGACTGCGCGCACGTCGCCGCCCACGGCACCTTCCGCGGCGACAACCCGCTGTTCTCCTGCCTGCAGCTCGCCGACGGCCCGCTGACCGTCTACGACCTCGAGGCGCTCCCCCGCGTCCCCCGCCAGCTCGTGCTCTCGGCCTGCGACTCCGGCCGCTCCGCCGTGCGCGCCGGCGACGAGCTCGTCGGGCTCGCCGGGGCGCTGCTCGGGCTCGGCACGACGACGCTGGTCGCGAGCGTCGCACCGGTCCCCGACGCCGACACGCGCGACCTCATGCTCGCCCTGCACCGCGAGCTCGCCGCAGGGACCGCGCCCGCCGAAGCGCTCGCCCGCGCCCAGACCGGGCTGGTCGGCGACCCGCTCGACGTCGCCCGCTGGGCCGGCTTCGTCTGCTTCGGCGCCGGCTGAGCCGCGATCCGCCGCCGTGGGTCGTCTGGGTGAGGCCGCCGCGAGGGACGAACTTCATCGGGTGAGGGGTCGGATCGTGCCGCTCCTGGCGGCTCAACCCGACATCTCTCTCGAGAAGTTCCTTGATTGTCGGGTTGTGCCGCCATCCGCCGAAGATCCCACCCCGCCCCGCCCGTCCACCCCAGACGTCACACACTTGGCACACCCCGGTACGAGTTGGTCCTCAATGCGAGCCGTACAGGGCACGAAGGCGTCGCCGCGACGCAGATGGATCAGGCGGCGCTGGCGGCGAGCGCGGCCGCCGCGGCGCTCTCACGGTCCGCGGCGGCGACGTAGACCGCGTAGGCGTCGGCCTGGTCCTCACGCTGCGCGTCGCGCCAGGCATCGTAGGCCTCGTGGGCCTCGTCGCACGCGGCGACCCAGGCGTCGAAGACGAGCTCGACGTCGGGGTCGGCCGTCGGGGCGGGGCCCATGAAGAGGACGGCGAGGTCGAGGTGCTGCGTGAACGGCTCCATCTGACTTGCTCCTGTTCGGTCGGACGCTGGGGTACATCCGGACAGAGCCGCCCGCCCGCTCCCTGATACGCCCCGAGCACGCAGACGAGCGCCCCGGCGGTGGCCGGGGCGCTCGTCACTGCCGCGATGAGGAGAAGAGGGCCTTAGAGGGTGCCCTTCCACAGCAGCCGGTTCGGGGTCCCGGCCGGGTTGCCGGTGATCACGTTGGCCGTCGACCACTGGGTGATCCACTGGTTGACGAACGACGGCGTGCACGAGTTCGGGCCGTAGGCGCAGAGGAGCGCCCCGACGCCGGCGACGTGCGGGCTCGCCATGGACGTCCCGTTCAGGGACGCGGTCGAGCTGTTGATGTACGTCGACTTGACCGCCACGCCGGGGGCGTAGCCGTCGACGCAGGCGCCCCTGTTGGAGAACGCCGCGCGGGCGTCGGTCTTGGCCGAGGCCGCGGTCGTGAACACGGCCGGCTCGCTCGCCGGCGACGCGGTGCAGGCATCGACGGCGTCGTTGCCGGCCGAGACCGCCACGAAGATGCCGCTGTTGACGACGTTGCGGACCGCGGTGTTGACCGCCGTGGTCTTCGGGCCGCCGAGCGACATGTTGACCACGGCGGGCTTGATCGCGTTCGCGCGCACCCAGTCGAGGCCCTGGATGACGTCGGACCAGGTGCCGTTCTTCGAGCAGTCAGCGCTCAGGACCTTGACCCCGCGCAGGTAGACGTTCTTCGCCACGCCGTAGGTGCGCGCGCCGACGGTGCCGGCGACGTGCGTGCCGTGGCCATTGCAGTCAGCGGCGCCGCCGCTCGTCGCGTTGAACATGTTCGCCGCGCGACCCCCGAACTCCGGGTGGTTGGCCTGCAGGCCGGTGTCGAGGATGTAAGCGCGGACGGTCGTGCCGTCCTTGTTGTAGCTGAACGTCTTGGACAGCGGGAGCGGGCGCTGGTCGATCCGGTCGAGCCCCCACGGGTCGCCGGCAGCGTCCATGTTCTGCGTCGTGGTGGCGCTGACCACCTGGTCCTGCTCGATCGACTCGACGCTCGGGTCCGTCTTCAGCGCCTTGAGCTGATCGTCGCTGAGCTTGGCGGCAAAGCCGTTGAGCGCGTGCGTATAGACCTTCTTGGGCTTGACCTTGACCTTCTCGGCCGAGCGCTTGCCGTCTTGCCCCGGCTTGAGCGTCACGATGTACTGGCCCGGCACGGCCTCCGCGGATGCGGACACGGCCGAGACGGCCAGCACGAGCAGCGACAGCACGGCCACCAGCAGGAGCTGGGGAACCATGCGGGCGTTGCCATGGGATAGGAACATTCGGTCACCTCGTGCGAATCACGACCCGCCCCGCTGGCGGGCCTTTCGGGCGACCAGAGCCGGGGCCGCGGCCCCAGATACATCTACTCCTCGAGCCACTCCGCGATGAAGCGGGGGCTCGCGTGGATGTCGACCTGGCGCAGCGGCCCGTCGCCCGAGTTCACGAAGCGGTGAGGCGTGTTCGCCGGAGCGACGACGATCTCGCCCGCCTCGACCACGCGCTCCTCGTCGCCGAGGACGTAGGTGGCGCGGCCCTCCTGGACGATGAACACCTCCTCATAGGGGTGCTGGTGCAGTGAGGGGCCGCTCCCCGGGGGCGGCATCGACGAGGATGAGGGTGATGCCGGCGCCATGGTCGGCGCCGACCCATTCCAGTGAGCTCACGCAGTCGACGCTACGGCATGGCGGTGGTGGCGCCAGGCGAGCACGCCGGCCGCCACGACGGCGACGCCGAGCGCGCCGTGCGTCAGGACGTCCGCAGCGGCGCCGAAGGACTGGCTGAACGCGTAGCCGACGAGCGTGAACGTCGTCGCCCAGACCGCAGTCCCGAGCAGGCTCCAGGGAACGAACGAGCGCACGCGCATGCCCGACGAGCCGGCCAGGAACGGGGCGACCGCGCGGACGATGCCGACGAAGCGCCCGACGAGGATCGCCTTGGCGCCATGGCGGTCGAAGAACGCCTCGACCCGCTCGAGCCGCGGCCGTGTCACGCCCAGTCGCGGGCCGCGCGTCAGCAGGAAGCGCCGGCCGAGGCGGCGGCCGAGCCCGAAGCTGGCAACGTCGCCGAGCGCGGCGGCGGCCCAGGCGATCAGGATCATCGTGGCGAGCGTGACCTGGCCCTGGGCGGCGACCACGCCGCCGAGCACGATCGCCGTCTCGCCGGGCGCCACGAGCCCGACGAAGGCGCCGGTCTCGAGGAAGGCGAGCCCGGCGACGAGGAGGTAGGTCCAGGTGCCCAGCGACTCCGACAGGTCGGTCAGCGCGCCCTCGAGGTCGGGCAGCTCGAGGAGCCCACCGGTGACCGCAGCGAACGCGGCGGCGGCGAGCACGCCTGCGGCCACCAGCGGCCAGCGGGGCAGCGACGACGTCGCGGTCATGCCGCCACGCCCAGCGCGGGCTCGCAGCGCTGCCGCGTCCGCGGGCGGGCCGCGAGGGCCGGCGCGGTCTCGCCGCCCCACCGCGCCACCGTCCGGCGCAGGCCGGCGAGCGCGGCGAGGCCGAACGGCGCGGGGAGCCAGATCGCGATGGCGCGGTAGGCGAGCACGGACGCGAGGGCGAGGTCGGGCGCGACGCCGAACGCCAGCAGGACGCCGACCATGCCGCCGCTCACGGCGCCGGGGATCGGGATCGTGTTGGCAAGCTGGCCGACGAAGTAGCCGATCGCGACGACCGCGAGGGGCGGCGGCTCGCCGAGCGCGCTGAGCATCGCCCACAGCACGGCGGCGTCGAAGACCCACCACATGGGCGCCCCGAGCAGGCGGGCGTCGCCGCCGCGGACGACCGAGAGGGCGTCGCGCACGCCGGCGCCGATGACGCCGGCGCGGCTGTCACTGGCGGGGCGGGCGGCGAGAACGAGGCCGGCCACGATGGCGAACGCGGCGGCCGCCGCGGGGATGGCGCTCAGCGCGAGCGGCCCGCCGCCGGGCACGAGGCCGAGGGCGAGCAGCCCGCCGGCGACGGCGATCGCCCCGAGGAAGATCGAGTACAGGACGGACAGGAAGGCAAGCAGCGCGCGGGTCGCGGCGCGGCCGTCGAGCCCCGTCCGCCGGAACGCCCAGACGGTGAGCGCCACGCCGCCGACGCCGCCCGTCGGGAGCAGGCGCGTCGCGGCGGCGCCGCCGAGCGTGACCTGGGCGCTGGCCTTCAGGTCGAGGCGCGGTGTCGCGCGTTGCCCGACATGCCAGAGCAGGGCGACATAGCCGAGGAAGGAGAGAGCCTCGAAGATGGCGGCGGCGGCGACCCAGCGCGGGTCGGCGTGCACCGCGCGACCGAGTGCGTCGGCGAAGGTCTGCAGCGGCCCGTCCGCCGCGATGAAGGCTCCGACGGCGACCAGGACCAGCACGACCGGCAGCGCGGCGCGGCGAGCGAGCGCCCGGAGGTCGAGCGCGGGCAGCTCGAGATCGCCGGCGATGCCTTGCGTCTGGGTCATTGCCACGGTGTTCGCAGCGGGGGTCGAATCGGATGCCTTCATGTCTCCATGAAGTGTCCGGAACCGGGGCCCCGCATATACACCGGACACCCCGTGTCCGGGGGGTGGGGTTGCCCGTACCTCCTCGATCGCGCTGCACGCCGGGTCCATGCAGCTGAGACTCGGAACCGGCCCGAGACTCATCGGAACTTACGGCGCCGGGAAGTCCTCCGGCGTGAGCGTGGGCTTGCCGGCCTTGTAGATCCAGTCGTCGAAGTAGGCGCTGAGCTCGACGCCGCTGACGCGCTCGGCGAGCGCGACGAAGTCGGCCGTGGCCGCCGACCCGTGCCGGCGCTCGGAGGCCCAGGTGCGCAGGATGTCGAGGAAGACCGGCTCCCCCACGATCTGGCGCAGGCCTTCGAGGGTCATCGCCCCGCGCAGGTACACGGACTCGTAGTTGAAGAGCTCGGCGGCGGTGGGCGGGCGGCCCGGGGGCATCGCCCAGAACGCATCGCTGGCGGGCGTCGCGTAGTAGCTGTCGAAGAGCTCCGCCGTGGTGTCCTCCGCGCCGTTCTCGCGCTCGTCCCACAGCCACTCCGAGAACGTCGCGAAGCCCTCGTTGAGCCAGAGGTCGGACCACGACGTGGGCGTCACGCTGTCGCCGAACCACTGATGGGCGATCTCGTGCGCCTGGGTCGCGTCGTCGGGCGGAGAGGAGTAGTTCGGCTTGGTCTGGGATTCAAGCGCGTACCCGGCGTCCGAGGTGTCGGCGATGCCGCCCGCGGCGTCGAACGGGTACGGCCCGTAGATCGAGCTGAAGTAGTCGATGACGTCGGGCAGGCGATCGAACACCGCCTCGGTGGACAGGCGGTCCGTGGGCGCGTAGGCCGCGTCGATCCCGGTGTAGATCGGCAGGCCGCCGGTGCCCGCCCTCTGGGTGACGTTGAAGTCGCCCAGCGTGGCGGTCGCCAGGTACGTGGCCATCGGCGAGTCCTCGCGCCAGTGCCAGTCGGTCTGGCCTCCGAACGTGCTGCTCGAGACGAGGACGCCGTTGCCGAGCACCGTCTTGCCCGCCGGCACGCGGACCCGGATGTCGTAGGTCGCCTTGTCGGAGGGATGATTGTTGTTGGGGAACCATCCCATCGAGCCCTGCGGCTCGCCGACCACGAACGCGCCGTCCTCGGTCGGCATCCAGCCCTCGAACGACCCGTCCGGATCCTGGACGGGCTCCGGCGCGCCCGCGTAGGTGACGGCGACCGCGAACGCGGTGTCGCGGCGGATCCCCGCCGGCGGCGTGACGACGAGCTTGTTGGCCTCGCGCGTGAACGAGGCGCCGCGACCGTCGACGGTGACCGCCGAGACCGTGTAGCCCTGGAGGTCGAGGCTCAGCTCGGAGAGGTCCTGCGTGGCGACCGCCGTCATGGTCGTCGTGCCCGCGAGTGACGTGCCGGCAGGGTCCGACACGAGGTCGAGGTCGTAGTGGCGCGCGTCGTAGCCGCCGTTGCCGAGCAGCGGGTAGAGGCGGTCGCCCAGCGCGCGCGCCCCGGGGCGGAAGTCGGACGCCGGCGGGGGATCGTCCGGGTCGGGCGTCGGCGCGGGGCCGGGCGGGCCGGGCGGGCCGGCGGGTCCGGGAGCACCGGCAGGCCCGGGCGGTCCTGGCCCGCCGGTGCCACCGGGCGGCCCGTCCGGCGCGGGCGTCGCGGTGACCGTCAGGCGGTTGACCGCCGTCCGGCAGCCCCCGGCGCTCCCGCGCGCCCGCACACGGGCGCAGGCCACGACGTAGTAGCTGCGCGCACGGCTGTCCGCGATCCCCGCAGGGACCCGGGCGACCACGGTGTAGCGCCGGCCACCGCGCGCCGGCACCGACGCGAGCTGGACGATGGCGACGCGATGGGCGATGCGCGAGCGGGCCTGGGTCCGCAGCGACAAGGTCACATAGGCGGGCACCGCGCGCCGGGAGCGGTTGGTGATGCGGCCGGTGAGCGTGAACCGCTCGCCCGGCGCGAGCGATGCCGGGGCGCCGCCGACCGACGCCACGCGCAGCGGCGAGGCGGGCGCGGCGCTCGCGGGCGGCGCGGCCGCGAGCAGGCCGAACGCGGAGAGGAAAAACGCCAAGCGGGCCGCCGACACGCCGGCGGAGTGTGCCAGCCGTCGGCCTCGCGCGTCGTGAGCCGCGAGAATGGGCGTGTGACCGCGACCGGCCCGCTGCAGACGATCGTCGACGCCCTGGCGGCCGACATCCGCCGCGACGTCGCGATCGACGACCGCCAGATCCGCTGGATCGTCCACGGCCCGCACTACGGCGACCCCGACCCGGCGAGGCTCCAGTCGATCCTCGAGCGCCGCGTGTCCGAGGAAGCGGCGGAATGGGCCTTCTCGTTCGGCATCGAGGAGGCGCGCGAGCCCGTGCGGCTGCCCGCCGACGAGCAGATCGGCGCGGAGTCGCGGCTCTGCATCGCGCTGCGCTCGCGCGACGTGCTGCTCGGCTTCCTGTTCATCGTCGATCCGGACGAGTCGCTCACCGAGGCCGAGATCGCCCAGGCGCAGGAGGCGGCCGACCAGGCGGCCGAGGTGCTCTACCGCGAGCAGCGGCTGCGCGAGCTCGAGCGAGGCCGCGAGCGCTGGCTGCTGACGCACCTGCTGGCCGACGGCGAGGACGCCGAGGCGGCGGGGCGCGCGCTCGTCGACGAGGGCTTCCTCGACGCGCGCCGGATCGCGGTGCTCGTGATCCGCGCCGCCGACCCGGCCACGCAGGAGCGCGAGCCGGTCGAGCTCGCCGTCGGCGCCGCGCTCGACCGGCTGCGGCGGGCGGTCGTGGGGCGCGGCGGCCTCGAGCTGCGCAAGGGCGACCACGGCGTGTTCCTCGTCGCCCTCGACGACTCGGCGACGATCTCCCCGCGCGCGCTCGCCGAGCGGCTCGTCGCCATCGCCGACGAGGAGACCAGCGCCGAAGGGCTCGAGGTGACGACGCGGATCGGCGTCGGCGGCCCGTACGACCTCGGCGACGCCCGCCGCTCCTACCGCGAGGCGTGCGACGCCATCACCGTCGCCGAGCGCGTCGAGCGCTTCGGACGCATCGCCACCTGGGACGAGCTCGGCGCCTATCGCACGCTCGCGCGCTTCCCTGCCGACGCTGCCGACGGCGCGCTGCACCCGGGCCTCGTCACGCTGCTCGGCGACCCGGCGCACGCGCCGCTCGTCGAGACGCTCGAGACCTACCTCGACCTGGCGGGCGACGTGAAGGCGACCGCCGAGGCGCTCACGCTGCACCGCGCGACGCTCTACTACCGCATCAACCGCATCGAGGAGATCACGGGCGCGCGCCTCAAGACCGGCGAGGATCGGCTCGCGTTGCACCTCGGGTTGCGGCTCGCTCGGTTGGCTGGGTTGCGGTAGTGCGTAGAACTGCATCGCTGAAGGAGGTGAGGGGTGAAGGGCGGCTGCGCCCTCCTCCCCCTCCCGACCCCTCACCTCTCTCAGTGATGGGGTTCGAGGCGCCTGTCGCACGCGGCCCACCGAGCTTCATACATCTGTCGGAGGAAGCCACGACCCCCGCCCGCGAACCTGATCGCACAAGGTTTCGATGCGGATCAGGGAGCAAACACACATGGGTCTTTCCGGCCTCGACCACGAGCTGCTGCACATCAGCCGCGGCCCGCGCAGCGGCGCGTACACGATCATCGCGGTGCATTCGACCACCCTGGGCCCCGCGCTCGGCGGGTGCCGGATGACCACCTACGCCCACCCGGGCGAGGCCGTGACCGACGCGCTGCGGCTGTCGGCGGGCATGACCTTCAAGGCCGCGGTCGCCGGCGTCGACCTCGGTGGCGGCAAGGGCGTCATCTGCGTCGAGCCCGGCACCGAGCTCACGCACGAGCTCCGCGACGCGATGCTGCTCGACTTCGCCGACGCCGTCGAGCTGCTCGGCGGCCGGTACATCACGGCCGAGGACGTCGGCACCGCGCCGACCGACATGCGCCTGATCGCCTCGCGCACCGACCAGGTCGTCGGCCTGCCCGAGAGCCTCGGCGGCCTCGGCGACCCGAGCCCGTACACCGCGCTCGGCGTCCACTCGGCCATCCGCGCCTCCGTCGCGCACCGCTTCGGCTCCGACGATCTCGCCGGCCGCACCGTCGCGGTCGTGGGCGCCGGCCACGTCGGCGCGCACCTGATCCGCATGCTCGTCGCCGACGGCGCGCACGTCGTCGTCTCGGACGTCGACGAGTCCAAGCGCGCGCTGGTCGACCAGCTCGACGGCACCACCTGGATGACGCCCGACGAGGCCATGCTCGCCGACGTCGACGTCCTCGCGCCCTGCGCGCTCGGCGGCGTCCTCGACGAGACCACCGTGCCGCAGCTGCGCGCCCGCATCGTCTGCGGCGCCGCCAACAACCAGCTCGCCCACGACGCGCTCGCGGTCGACCTCGCCCGCCGCGGCATCCTCTACACGCCCGACTTCGTCGCCAACAGCGGCGGCCTGGTCCTCGTCAACGCCGAGCTCGGCGGCGCCGACCCGGACGGCGCCCGCGCCGCCATCCGCGGCATCGGCGGGGTCGTCGACACGATCCTGACCGCGGCCGGCGAGCGCGACATCACTCCGCTCGCCGCCGCCTACGAGCTCGCCGCCGAGCGGCTCTCCGCTCCGACCTCCGAGGAGGTGCCGGCATGACCTCCGCCACCATCGAGACGGTCGCCACCGCCCGCCGCCAGACGATGGGCGACCTGCTGCGCCGCTCCGCCGCCCGCCACCCGTCGCGCACCGCGATCGTCGACGGCGACATCCGGCTCACCTACGCCGAGCTCGACGCCACCGTGAACCGCACCGCCCGTGCGCTCGCCGACCGCGGCCTCGAGAAGGGCGACCGGCTGGCGCTGCTCGGCCACAACTCGCTCGGCTTCGTGACCACGTACTTCGCCTGCGCGCGCCTCGGCCTCATCTGCGTGCCGGTGAACTACATGCTCACCGCCACCGAGCTCGCCTACATCCTCGACCACGCCGGCGCCACCGCGATGGTCGCCGAGGACATGCTGCTGCCGCTGGCCGAGGCCGGCATCGCGGCCGCCGATCGCGAGGACCTCGTCACGGTCCGCGGCGTCATCGGCGACGCGCTCGAGCCCGGCTGGGAGCCGGTCTCCTACTGGGCGAAGCACATCGACGCGACGGAGCCGGCGGTCGAGCTGACCGACGACGACCCGGTCGAGCTGCTCTACACGAGCGGGACCGAGTCGCGCCCGAAGGGCACGATGCTCACGAGCCGCAGCCTGATCGCCCAGCACGTGAGCTGCTTCGTCGACGGCGAGATGACGCCCGGCGACGTCGAGATCCACGCGCTGCCGCTGTTCCACTCGGCACAGCTGCACTGCTTCTTCACCCCGAGCATCCACCTCGGCGCGGTCAACGTCCTGCTCGGAAAGGCCGACCCGGCCGCGATGCTCGCGGCCGTCGAGGCCGAGGGCGCGACGAAGCTGTTCTGCCCGCCGACGGTGTGGATCTCGCTGCTCAACCACCCCGACTTCGACCGCCGTGACCTGTCCTCGCTGCGCAAGGGCTACTACGGCGCGTCGATCATGCCGGTCGAGGTGCTCGCCGAGCTCGGCCAGCGGCTCCCGGGTGTCCGGCTGTTCAACTTCTACGGCCAGACCGAGATGTCGCCCGTCGCGACCGTGCTCGGCCCCGACGACCAGGTCCGCAAGGCGGGATCGGCGGGGCGCCCGGCGCTCAACGTCGAGACCCGCGTGGTCGACGACTCCGGCGTCCCGGTCCCCGCCGG
Organism: uncultured Solirubrobacterales bacterium; assembly: GCA_963828075.1. Taxonomy (GTDB): domain Bacteria; phylum Actinomycetota; class Thermoleophilia; order Solirubrobacterales; family Solirubrobacteraceae; genus JACCYI01. Next base: position 940,289 of record CAWHDH010000017.1, read on the forward strand.
CGAGGTCGGCGAGATCGTGCACCGCTCCCCGCAGGCGATGCTCGGCTACTGGGACGACGAGGCGAAGACCGCCGAGACGTTCCGCGACGGCTGGCTGCACACCGGCGACCTCGGGATCATCGACGACGAGGGCTTCCTCTACGTCGTCGACCGCAAGAAGGACATGATCAAGTCGGGCGGCGAGAACGTCGCGTCGCGCGAGGTCGAGGAGGTCATGCACGAGCACCCGGCCGTCGCCGAGGCCGCCGCGTTCGGCATCCCGCACCCGCGCTGGATCGAGGCCGTCGCCGCCGTCGTCGTCCCGCGCGACGGCCACACGCTGACGCCGGAGGAGGTCACGGCGTTCTGCCGCGACCGCCTGGCCGGCTTCAAGACCCCCCGCTACGTCGTCATCGCCGACGAGCTTCCCAAGAACCCGACCGGCAAGGTCCTCAAGCGCGAGCTGCGCACCATCCACGCCGGCCTCGCCGCGCAGAAGGAGACGATCCGATGAGCACCATCGTCATCATCGACCACGGCGTCCACGGCGTCGTCGGCGACCGCGCCACCGAGCGCTCCGTCCTCGAGCCGTTCGGCTATGAGGTCATCGACACCCAGGAGCTCGGCCTCACCGCCGAGCAGGGCTTCGATCTCGCCGTCGAGCGCGACGCCGTCGCGATCCTCGCCGGGCCGATCATCCCGCTCGACCGCGACCACCTCGAGCGGCTGACCGTCTGCCGCGCCGTCGTGCGCTACGGCGTCGGGCTCGACAACGTCGACGTCCCCGTCGCCAACGAGCTCGGCATCGGCGTCACCAACGTGCCCGAGTACGGCCACGAGGAGATCTCCAACCACGCGATCGCGCTGCTGCTGGCGCTCTACCGCAAGCTGTTCGAGTTCGACGGCGCGGTGCGCCGCGGCGGCGCCGGCGCGCCCGCGCCGCACGAGGTGACGCGCCTGTCGCACGCCACGCTCGGCCTCGTCGGCTTCGGCCGGATCGGCCGCCACGTCGCCCGCAAGGCCAAGGCGTTCGGGCTGACCGTCGTCGCGTATGACCCGTACGCGAACCCGGCGGTCGCCGAGGCGGCCGAGGTGAAGCTGGTCGAGCTCGACGAACTGCTGCAGACCGCCGACTGCGTGTCGCTGCACGTGCCGCTGACCGCCGAGACCCGCCACCTGATCGGCGCCCGCGAGCTCGGGCTGCTCAAGCCGGGCGCGACGGTCGTCAACATCGGCCGCGGCGGTCTCGTCGACGAGACCGCGCTCGTCGAGGCGCTGCGCTCCGGCCACCTCGCCGGCGCGGCGCTCGACGTCACCGAGATCGAGCCGCTGCCGCTGGACAGCCCGCTGCTCGACGCGCCCAACGTCATCCTCACGCCGCACGTCGCGTGGGTGTCCGAGGCCGCGCTCAAGGACCTGCGGACGCTGACGGCCGAGGCCGCCCAGCGCCTGATCGACGCGGCGCCCGCCGCGCTGCGCGAGCTGGCGGCGGTCTGATGATCGCCGAGCGCTTCATCCCCGGCCGCGCCGGCGTCGCCTTCGGGACGGCGCTGGCCCGGCGGCCCGACCGCGTCGCCAAGCGCGTCGCCGGCCTGTCCGCCGAGCTCGTCCGCGTCGCCGCCGGCCGCGGCGAGACCGCCCCGGAGCCCGGCGACCGGCGCTTCGGCGACGAGGCCTGGGACCAGAACCCGGTCTTCTCGCGGCTGCTGGGCGGCTACCTCGCCGCCGGCGAGACCATCGACGGCCTGCTCGACGACGCCAAGCTCGACGTGCAGGACGAGCGCCGCGTGCGCTTCGCGCTCGAGAACGTGCACGACGCGCTCGCGCCGACGAACTACCTGCTGACCAACCCGGCCGCCCTGCGCACCACGGTCGACGAGCGCGGCGCCAACCTCGTCCGCGGGGCGAAGAACCTGGCCCGCGACATGGCGTCCTCACCGCGGCTGCCCGCGAGCGTCGACACCGAGCGCTTCGAGGTCGGCGTCGACGTGGCCGCCACGCCCGGCGCCGTCGTCCTGCGCACCGAGCTCTTCGAGCTCATCCAGTACGCCCCGCAGACCGAGATGGTGCGCGACGAGCCGCTGCTGATCATCCCGCCGATGGTCAACAAGCACTACCTGGTCGACCTCGCGCCCGAGCGCAGCATGGTCGAGTTCCTCCTGCGCCAGGGCCAGCAGGTCTTCACCCTCTCGTGGCGCAACCCGGAGGCCGAGCACCGCGACTGGGGCCTCGACACCTACGCCGACGGCGCGCTCGAGGCGATCGACGCCGTCCGCGCGATCACCGGCGTCGAGCGCCTCCACCTCGCAGGCAACTGCTCCGGCGGCGCGCTCGTCAGCATGCTGGCCGCCCGGATGGCGGCGCGCGGCGAGATCGACGACGTCGCCTCGATCATGACCGGCGTCTCCGTGCTCGACTCCTACCGTGCCGGCACCGCGAGCGCGTTCATGGGCCCCGAGATCGCCCAGCTCGCCGTCTCAGGCGTCGAGCGCCGCGGATACCTCGACGGGTCCGCGCTGCAGACGTTCTTCGCCTGGCTGCGGCCGAACGACCTCATCTGGGGCTACGTGGCGAACAACTACCTGCTCGGCCGCACCCCGCCGGCGTTCGACATCCTGTTCTGGAACGCCGACACGACGCGGATGGCCGCAGGCCTGCTGCGCGACCTCGCCGAGATGGCCGTCTCCAACGCTCTGGCCGAGCCCGACGCGATGGAGCTCCTGGGCACGCCGATCGACCTGAGCCGCGTGACCTGTGACGGCTACGTCGTCGCCGGCGTGGCCGACCACATCACGCCGTGGGAGAACTGCTACGCCACCACGCAGCTGCTCGGCGGCGACACGCGCTTCGTGCTCTCGAGCGCCGGCCATGTCGCCGCCCTGGTCAATCCCCCGAACAACCCGAAGGCGCGCTACCGCACCGCGGCGGCCGGCGAGAACCCGCCGTCCGCGCAGGACTGGGCCGAGAACGCCGAGGAGCGCAAGGGCACCTGGTGGGCCGACTGGGCCGACTTCCTGGGCGAGCGCTCCGGCGGTGAGCGGCCGGCCCCGAAAAGCCTCGGCAAGGGGCGCCGCTTCAAGGTCCTCGACGCGGCCCCGGGCCGCTACGTGCTCGCGAACTGATCGCGCGGCGGGACGGGCGGCGCCTCGCCGTCCGTCTCGTCGAGCAGGATCTTGCCCGGGTTCATCAGCCCGCGCGGGTCCAGCGTGCGCTTGAGCGCGTGCATGACGTCGATCGCGGGGCCTGCCTCCGCGGCCAGTGCCCGGCGCTTGCCGAGCCCGACCCCGTGCTCGCCGGTGCAGGTGCCGCCCGCGGCGACCGCGCGCTCGACCATGCGGCCGTAGACCGCCTCGGCGGCGCGGCGATCATCCGCGCTGTCGGGGTCGATCAGCAGCATCACGTGGTAGTTGCCGTCCGCGACGTGACCGAGCAGCGGGGCCGGGAACGGCAGCGTCGCCAGGTCCTCGACCGTCGCATCGATCGACTCCGCGAGGGCGGAGACCGGCACGCAGACGTCGGTCGAGATGGAGCGGCAGCCGGGGCGCAGCCCGATGGCCGCGAAGTACGTGTTGTGGCGGGCGCGCCACAGCCGGTTGCGGTCCTCGGCGCGCACGGCCCACTCGAAGTCGCCGCCGCCGTTCTCGGTCGCGAGCTCGGCGACGTAGCGCGCATCCTCCTCGACGCCGCCGGGCGAGCCGTGGAACTCGAAGAACAGCGTCGGCGCCTCGGCATGCGCGAGCTGCGAATGCGCGTTGACGGCGCGCATGGCGGTCGTGTCGAGCAGCTCGCAGCGCGCGATCGGCACGCCCGACTGGACGATCGCGATCGCCGTCGCGACCGCGTCGTGCGTACTCGGGAACGAGCAGACGGCGGCCGAGATCGCCTCGGGGATCGGCCGCAGCCGCAGCGTCAGCTCCGTGATGATCCCGAGCGTCCCCTCCGACCCGATGAACAGGTGGGTGAGGTCGTAGCCGGCGGACGACTTCCGCGCCCGCGTCCCGGTGGTGATCACGCGGCCGTCGGCGAGCACCACCTCCAGCGACAGGACGTTGTCGCGCATGGTCCCGTAGCGCACGGTGTTGGTCCCCGACGCGCTGGTCGCCGCCATGCCGCCCAGCGACGCGTCCGCGCCCGGGTCGACCGAGAAGAACAGCCCCTCTCCCCCGAGTCGCTTCTCCAGCACCGTGCGCCGCACGCCGGCCTGGACGGTCGCGTCGAGGTCCTCGATGCCGACGCGCAGGATCCGGTCCATCTGGCTGGTGTCGATCGAGACGCCGCCATGGGTGGCGAGGACATGGCCCTCGAGCGACGAGCCGGTGCCGAACGCGATCACCGGGACGGCGTGCTCGGCGCAGGCGCGCACGATCGCCGCGACCTCCTCGGTCGACTGCGGGAACGCGACGGCGTCGGGCAGCGCGGGCGGAAAGGAGGACTCGTCGCGCCCGTGGATGTCGAGCGCCGACGGGGAGGTCGTGATCCGGTCGCCGAGCAGGGCCCGCAGCGCGGCGATGGCTTCCTCGACGTCGGCGCTCATGCCGCGATCGTAGCCGCGGCCGAAGTAGGATCGCTCGATGCCCCCCGCCGAGGTCCCTGACCTGCCCGCCGAGGCCGCCCGCTGGTGGGGCCGGCCAGCCGCGGAGATGCGGTGGCAGGCCGAGTTGGTGCGGCTCTGCCTCGACCCGCGCTTCGTGCGCGGTGGCGAGCCGCGTGGCGACGGGCGCCCCGTCGTCCTCGTGCCGGGCTTCGGCGGCGGCGACTGGACGCTCGCGCACCTCGCCTTCTGGCTCCACCGGACGGGCTACGACGCCGCCACCTGCAACTTCATGGTCAACGCCGGCTGCGCCGAGAAGGCGCTGGCCCGCGTCGAGCGCCGGGTGTTACAGAAGTCCGAGCAGTCCGGCCGCCGCGTCGCCGTCGTCGGGCACTCGCGCGGCGGCTTCCTCGCCCGCGCCGTCGGCGCCCGGATGCCCGACCGCGTCTCCCACGTCGTCGCGATGGGCGCCGGGCTGACCCGCCAGTTCGACGTCGCGGCGCCGGCGCTCGCGGCCGTGGCGGTCGCCCGCGCGCTCCAGGACCGGGTGTTCGACCGCCACCAGCGCCGCGGCTGCCTGACCGAGACCTGCGCGTGCGGGTTCACGGCCGCTTACACCTGCGCGTTCCCCGAGGACGTCCGGCTCACGAGCATCTACTCGCGCGGCGACGGGATGGTCCGCTGGGAGTCCTGCCTCGCCGACTACGCAGACAACGTCGAGGTCACCGGCTCGCACGTCGGCCTGGCCTGGAATCGCGCGGTCTACCGCGCGCTCGCCGGGACGCTCGTGCTGCCCGAGCTCTCTGCCGCCCCGCCCCTCCGCGTGGTCGCTGCCTGAATCAGGCGGCGGCGGCGATGATCGCCAGGATGTCCGACAGCTGGCGGACGACGTGCGTGGCTCCGGCGTCGCGCAGCGCCTGCGCGTCGGTCCCGCGGTCAAGACCGATCCGGACCGGGACGCCGTGCTGGACGCCGAGGCGCATGTCCTCCGGGCTGTCGCCGACGGTGGCCGCCTCGCCTGTCCAGGGCTTGCCGGTCAGGTGGGCGGACATCAGCTCGAAGTGCTCGCAGCCCTTGCGACCCGAGGGCCCGGTCCCGAGGACGAGCTCGAAGTCCTGCCAGCCGGTCTCGTCCAGGACACGCCGGGCGCGCACCTCCGAGGAGCCGGTGGAGAGGATCAGCTGCGCGCCGGCGCGGCGCATCGCGCGCAGCGTCTCGTCGGCGTCGCAGTAGGGGATGGCCGGCAGGTCGCGGTTGAACTCCTCGAGGCAGGCGAGGAACGCGACGGCCGCGTCGGCGGCGTCGTCCCGGCAGAGGCCGAGCGCCTCGAAGATCGCGAGGGCGGGTTGCCCGGGGAGCGCGTCGCAGGCCTCGTTGACCGCGTCCGCGACGATGCCGAGGCGCGCCGCCACGTCACAGAACGCGTGGCGCACCGCGTCGGAGTGCACCAGCGTGTCGTCGAGATCGAAGATGACGTAGCGGACGGGCATAGGAATCAATCCGGTGATTCGGACGATCGGCCCGGTTCTTTACCGCGGTCAGTCGGAACCGCCCTCGTCGACGACCCGATTACGGCCCGCGCGCTTGGCCTCATAGAGGCGCGCGTCGGCGCGCTCGAGCAGGCAGGCGGTCTCCGCCGCGGGCCCGATGGCGACCCCGATCGAGACCGTCACGGTCAGGCCGTCGGCGACCTCGTCCCAGCGTGAGCGCTCCACCGCCTGGCGGATGCGCTCCATGACCGCGGGCGCCGCGCGCGCGCCGCCGGCCGGCAGAAGCAGCACGAACTCCTCCCCGCCGAAGCGGCAGACGAGGTCGGCGTCGCGCGAGAAGTCCTCGAGCAGCCTCGCCAGGCGCCGCAGCACCTCGTCGCCCACCGCGTGGCCGAAGCGGTCGTTGATCGCCTTGAAGCCGTCGATGTCGGCCATCGCCACGGCGTTCATGACCGCGGGATCCTCGTGCTCGAGGGCCGCCACGGCACGCTCGAGCGCGCGGCGGTTGGCGAGGGTGGTCAGCGGGTCGAGCAGGGCCTGGGTGGCGAACATCTCGCGCTCGCGCTGCAACTCGTCGCTCAGCCGGGCCAGCGTCTGGGTGTGCTCGCGCAGGCGAGCCGCCTCACGGCCGGCCTCCTCCGCCATCGCCCGCAGCCGCAGCAGCTCGCCGCTGCGCACCGCGCGGTCGCCGGACTCCTCGCGCTCGAGCCGCCGGGCGGCGGTGACGTGGTGCAGCGCCGCGGCGAGGTCGCGGTCGGCCTCGGCGATCGCCGCCAGCCCGTCGTGCGCGCGGATCGCGTAGCCCCGCGTCCCGTGCTGCTCGCACATTCCCAGGCAGCGGCGCAGGTGCACCGCGGCGACGCCATGGTGCCCCAGCGCGTGATCGCTCTCGGCGAGGTGCAGGAGGGTCTCGATCGCCCCGCTGACGTCGCCGAGCTTCAGGAACGTCTCGAGGACGCGCGCGTGGTAGACGCGGCAGGCCTCGTGGTCGCCGCGCAACCCGGCGATCTGGGCGCGGTTGCCGGCCGCGCGTGCCTCGAGGTTCGTGCAGCCCGCCGCCTGCGCCTCCTCGACCGCCTGCTCGAGCACCGCGTCCGCGCGCGCGAGGACCACCTCACGCTCGGGTGACTCCGGCATGCCCGCGGCGATCGTGAGCTCGATGTCGCCGAGGCTGACCATCGCGTCGATCGCGACCGGCGGAACGTCGACCGCCCGCGCCCGGGCCAGCCCGCGCACGGCGAAGTCGCGGCCCTCGTCCGGGCGCCCGATCTCCTTCAGCGTCCAGCCGGCGACGTGCAGGACCCGTGCCTCGAGCGCCGGCTCGTCCTCGCCGGCCAGCAGGGCGAGCGCCTGCTCGAAAGCGGCGAGCGCATCCGCGCGCTCGCCGAGCGCGAGATAGGCGTAGCCGACCGAGAAGCGACACGCCGCCTCCAGGCGGGCGTCGAGCTCGCGCGCCGCCAGCGCGGCGCCCTCGAGGCCCGCCGCCAGCGCCTGAAGCGCCTCGCCGCAGTGCGACAGGGCGAACGAGAGCACCTCGAGCGCCTCGGCCAGCAGCCGGTCATCGGCTTGGGCCTGCGCCGAGGCGACCAGCCGGCGGGCGTCCTCGCACGCCGCCGCGTAGTCGCCGGCGGTGATGGCGCCCCGCACGGAGTCGATGCCGTCCGGTCCTGCTGCCGGATCCGGGAGCGCCGGCCGTGGCGCGTCGGGGTCCACTCGTGCATGATCCGCGCAACGAGCCGTCGTGGCAAGCTGACAGGCTTCGCGCGTGCCTCCAGGAGCCGACGCCGTGCTCGAGCCGGCCTACCCGCTGACCACCGAACGGCTGCTGCTGCGCCCGTTCACGCCGGACGACCTCGAGGCGATCCACGCCATGCGCTCGAGCCCCGACGTGGCGCGCTACATGTACTGGGAGCCGCACACGCTCGCCGACTCCGAAGCGACGCTGGCAGGCAAGCTGTCCAGGACGGTCATCGCGGCCGAAGGCGACAACCTCGGGCTGGCCGCCGAGCGCAAGGACACCGGCGAGGTGGTCGGCGACTTCAGCCTCTTCCTGCAGAGCCGCGAGCACCGCCAGTGCGAGATCGGGTTCATCGTCCATCCGCGCCACCAGCGGCGGGGGTATGCGACCGAGGCGGCGGCCGTGCTGCTGCGCCTGGCGTTCGAGGGCCTCCTCGCGCACCGCGTGACCGGCCGGCTCGAGGCCCGCAACGCGGCCTCGGCGGGGGTGCTCGAGCGGCTCGGCATGCGCCGTGAGGCGCACCTCGTGGAGAACGAGTACGTCAAGGGCGAGTGGCAGAGCGAGGTCGTCTACGCGCTGCTCGACCGCGAGTGGCGCGGATAGGGTCCGGGGCCGATGGCCGGATACGCCGCCTTCCTGCGCGGGATCAACCTGGGTCGGCGACGGGTCAAGAAGGACGCGCTGTGCGCGCCGTTCGAGGCGCTGGGGCTGGAGAACGTGGCGACGTTTCGGGCCAGCGGCAACGTGCTCTTCGACGCCGAGCGCGAGCCGGTGGACGAGCTGACCGGGCGGATCGAGACCGCGCTCGCCGCCGCGCTCGGCTACGACGTCGCCGTCTTCCTGCGCACGGCCGCACAGATGCGCGCGATGGCCGCCGACGAGCCGTTCGAAGCCGATGTCGTGGCCGCGTCGAACGGCAAGCTGCAGGTGTCGCTGCTCTCGGAGCCGCCGACCGAGGCCGCGCGGGCGGCGGTGCTCGAGCTGGCCACCGACGAGGACCGGCTCGCGTTCGGGCCGCGCGAGCTCTACTGGCTGCCGAGCGGCGGCATGCTCGAGTCGGCGCTCGACCTCGAGGCGATCCAGGCGCTCGTCGGGGTCGACACCCGGCGGACCAAGGGGACGATCGACCAGCTCACCGCGAAGTTCTTCGCCGACTGACCGGTCAGCGCCGGCGGTCGAGCACGAGCCCGTCGATGGCGACGCGGCGAGCCGAGGTGGTGCGCAAGCGCAGCGCGCCGGTCCGGGCGGAGGCGAACGCCACGATCGGGATCAGGCGCCGACCCTGCCGCCGGGAGCGCAGCGAGACGCGCTTGAGCAACCGGCCGCGGAAGTAGACGTCGACGCTGCCGCAGCGGCGGCACGTCCGGGCCAGCAGGGCCAGGTCGCGGAAGCTGATGCGGGAGCGGCCGAGGCTCGCGGCGCGCCGGGTGGCGACCGTCACGGTCGTGCCGCCAAGCCTCGTCCGCGACCACGGTCCGGCGAGGATCCGCAGAGCCCGGTCGTCGAGCGTGGTCGGCTTCGCGGCCGCAGGCGCCGCCGGGGCGGCGGGCTTGGCAGCCGCTGCTCCACCGTCGCCGGGCGCCTGCGCCAGGCCCCCCGGGGGCTGCACGGCGAGCGTCACGCCGGTAGCCGTGTAGCGCGGGTCGAGCACCAGGCCGCCGCCGGCGTCGCGGCCGGAGACCTCGGCGAACGTGCCGGTGACGGAGCCCGCGGAGAGCACCCCGAACTCCTGTCCGGAGACCGGCGCGAACCCGGCGCCCTTCTCGGCGTCGAGCCGGCCGCCGAGCGTCGCCGGCCCGGGCGTCTCGACGCGGCCGTGCGAGGACGGGCTGACGAGGACCGTGCGCAGGACGGCGTTGGCGCCCTCCTGCACGTAGCCGTCGGTCGCGGTGAGGGTGCTGCCGGCCCCGACCCGGAGCACGCCGGCGTTCCGCAACGTCCCGGTGATGCCGAGCTGGTGCCCACCGAGCAGCTCGAGCCGGCCGCCGGCGGCGTTGCGATCGAGCCCCGCGAGCGCGTTGATGATGCTGCCCGGCTGGCTCGGGTTCTGATACTGGACCCGGGCGCCCGGCCCGTCGAGAACGAGCCGGGCCGCGTTCGTGCGCATCGGACCGGGGAGCCACATCCCCGCCCCGTCGCGGATCAGGAAGTCGCCACCGGTCAGGGCTCCCTCGGAGCCGAAGCCGTCCGCCGACCAGTTGAGCAGGCCCACGAACTGGACGGTGCCGCCGGTCACCTCGACGACGCCGTCGTTGTCCAGCGCCGCGCTGACCCGCACGAAGTCGGCGCCGGTCTTGCGCAGCGTGCCGGTGTTGTGGAGGAGCGAGCCGAAGCCGGATCCGAAGCCCGCGTCGCCGCTGAGCTCGCCGCCGGCGACCGTGAAGGTTCCCGCGTTGGTGATCGACGCGCCGTCCCCGACGCTCAGGAACCCTTCCTGGCGCAGCTCGGCCGCCCCCCGGTTGACCAGCGCGTGGCCGACGAGCTGCGAGAAACCGGGGTCGTTCGGGTCATCGGTCCCGACCGTCAGCGTGCCGCCGGGCTCGACCACCGTGGTGCCCGCGCCGGTGCGCCGGCCGTCGGCCCAGGCGAACGCGCCGAGCACCCGCAGGTCGCCGCCGGCGATCGCTCCGCCGTTGGTCATCCGCAGCGTGTCGCCCGCCTCGACGGTGAGCACGAGGCCGTCGGGCAGCTGCAGCTCGGCCGACTCGACGGTGACGTCGCCCCCGATGCTCGCCCCCGGCCCGATGTCGAAGTCGCCGAACGCGAAGGTCACCGGGCCGCCCGTGCCGCGGAACGCGCCGGTCTGCGTGACCGCGGAGCTGCTTTCGAGTCGCAGTTCGCCCTGGGTCACCACGATCTCGCCGTCGTTGTCGAGGACGTCGCCGATCGTCGCGACGCCGTCGCCGCCGAGCTTCTCGATCGTCCCGGTGTTGTGGAGGGGTCCCGTGCCGGAGATGGAATGGACGCTCGCGCACGAGGCCGGCGTCGCCTCCGCGAACCGCAGCGTGCCGCTGTTCTCGATCGTGGGACGTGGGTCGTCGGACGTGTCGATGCCGCTCCCGCGCAGGACGGTCATCGTCCCGCGGTTGTCCAGCAGCCGGCCGCTCTCGAGGCTCACGAAGCAGCCGAAGTCGCCCGCCGCAACCTCGAGCTCGCCGGCCGGCTGGACCAGCGTGGTGCCCGGGCCGGACTGGGCGCCACCCGTCCAGCGCAGCAGGCCGGTCACCGACAGGGTGCCGGGGCCGGCGAGGGTGCCGCCGGCGTGCACGAGGTTGTCGTCGACGGTGACGGTCTCGCCCGCGCCGACCGCGACGGTGCCCTGGGAGATCCGGGTCCAGCCGTCGAGGTCGGCGGAGCCGTCGAGGACGTGCTCGCCCTGCCCGAAGACCGGCAGCGCCGTCTCGCTCGCGCCGGTGAACGTGCCGGTGTGCACGCTCGTGTCGTCGCCGGAGAGGCTCAGTGCGCCAGCCGTGGACTCGACGTCGCCGTCGTTGCGCAGCGCCGGCCCGAGGCTCGCCGTCCCCGTGCCTGCGCTCTTGCGGAGGGTGCCGACGGAGAGGACGTGGATCTGCGGCCGGGGGAGCGAGGAGCCGATCATCGTGTGGTCGCCGCGCACGTCGAGCAGCCCGCCGACCTCGATGACGCGGCCGGTCTGCAGCTGGGTGAACCCCTCGTGTGCGAGGATGCCGCCGGCCACGACCTCGGTGGTCCCGGCGTCGGCCATCACCCCGCCGGTCCAGTGCAGCGTGCCGCCGACGAGCACGGTGCCGGCCCCGCGCACCACGCCGCCCGTCATGCGGTTGTCGCCCGACGTCGTGGCGCTCGCTCCCGCCGGCACCTCGAGGGCGCCGCCCTCGAGCGCCACCCCGCCCCCCAGGGTCGCGCCCGAGAGGAGGAAGGTGCCGGTGCCGAAGCGGACCGTGCCACCCGCGCCGGCGACGCCGAAGCTGCCGGCCGCCGGATCGGGGCCGCCGCCGCCGGCGAGGCTCAGCGTGCCGGTCGAGGCGCGCAGCGCGCCGTCGTTGCGCAGCGGCGGATCGATCCGCGTCGTGCCCGTTCCGGCCGCCTTGCGGACGGTGCCGCCGGCCGGCACGTGGACGAAGGGGTCGTCGCCACCGCCGTCGACGATCGGCTGGTCGACGTCGGAGCGCAGCAGCCCGGCGACCTCGAGCGTCCGCCCGCCGGCCAGCGCCGTGAAGCCCTCGTGGAGGAGCTCACCGCCCGTGAGGACCCGGGTGACGCCGGCGTCGCCCATCGTGCCGCCGCTCCAGCGCAGGATGCCGGCGATCTCGAGCTGGCCCGCCCCGCCGACGATGCCGCCGGCGACGCGGTTCGTGTCCGTCGCGGTGGCCGTGGCGTCCTCCACCACCTGCACCGAGCCCGAGGTCAGGACCGTGCCCCCGGCGAGCTCGGCGCCGTCGGCGAGCGGGAAGGTGCCGCCGCCGAACTGGACGGTGCCCGCAGCGCCGGCGTCACCGAAGGTGCCGCCGGCCGGCGTCACCCCGCCGCCGCCGTCGAGGTTCAGCGTCCCCGCGGCCGACTCGACCGCGCCGTCGTTGCGGAACGGGACGTCGATCCGCGCCGTCCCCGCCCCGGCGGCCTTGCGCACGGTGCCCGTCCCGAGGACGCGCAGCGCCGGGTCGGCGCCGCCGCCGTCGACGATCGGCTGGTCGGCGTCCATGCGCAGCAGGCCGCCGATCTCGAGGGTGCGGCCGTCGGCGAGCGAGGTGAACCCAGCGTGGACGAGGGTCCCGCCGGCGGGGACGCGCGTGATCCCGGCCGCGGTCATCGTGCCGCCGTCCCACACCAGCGTGCCGGTCACGGCGAGCGTGCCGGTCCCGCCCACGACCCCGCCGGAGACCTCGTTGGCCCCGGAGGCGGTGGCGGTCGCGCCGCCGGCCACCGCGACCGTGCCGCTGATCAGATGCGTGCCGCCCGCCAGCACCGCCCCGTCGGCGAGCGTGAAGGTTCCCCCGCCGAACTCGACCGTGCCGGTCGCGGCCGCCGCCCCGAACGTCCCGTCGGCGGTTCCCGCGCCTCCGCCGCCGTCGATCCGCAGTAGGCCGGTCGTCGCCGCAACGGTACCGTCGTTTTCTACGGGCGCGTCGATACGCGCGGTGCCGGTCGTGGTCGCCCGGCGGATCGTGCCGCCGTCGTCGACGTGGACGAGAGGATCGACGCCGCCGCCGTCGATGATCGGCTGGGCGGCGTCCATCGTCATCAGCCCGGCGATCTCCAGCAGGCGCCCTTCGGCGAGCGACGTGAACCCCCCGTGCGCGAGCGTCGCGCCCGCGAGCACGCGGGTGGTCCCCGCGGCCGTCATCGCGCCGCCGTCCCAGGCGAGGCCGCCCGCGACCGCGAGCGTGCCGGTGCCGGCGACCGAGCCGCCGGTGATCCGGTTGCCGGCCCCCGAGACGGTCGTCGTGGCCGCGCCGTCCGGCGCGACGACTCCTGACGACAGCAGGGTTCGGCCGGCCAGCTCCGAGCCGGCGCCGAGCAGGTGGGTCCCGCCCGCGAACTGGACCGTGCCCGTGCCGGCGCCGCCCCCGTAGGTCCCGGTCGACGGGGCGGCCGGGGCGCCGCCGCCGTCGAGGTTCAACGTCCCGGCGGCGGACTCGATCGTGCCGTCGTTGCGGACCGGCGTGTCGATGCGGCTGACCCCCGCCCCGGCGGTCTTGCGCACGATGCCGCCGGCGAGCACTCCGACGAGCGGGTCGGCCCCGCCGCCGTCGATGATCGGCTGGTCCGCGGTGACCTCCATCAGGCCGCCGATCGCGAGCGTGCGGCCCTCGGCGAGCGACGTGAAGCCGCCCTTGTCCAGGGTCGCGCCCGGGAGCACGGACGTCGTCCCGGCGCCGCTCATCGAACCGCCGGTCCACTCCATCGTGGCGCCGATGAGCACGTCCCCGGCGCCGAGCAGCGTGCCGCCGGCGAGCTCGAGGGCCGCGACCTCCGAGTCGTCCGCCGTGCTCGTCGTCTCGAGCGTCCCGGCCGTCACGCGCAGCGTCCCGTCGACCTGGACGGTGAGCACCTGCGTCGTGCCGGAGCTATGCAGCACGGACGCCGTCGCCGGGATGCAGGCGTGATCGGCGGGGCCGGGCAGCGTGTCGGTGTCCCAGTTGGCGGGCGTCCCCCACGTGCCGCCGGCCGCGGGCCCGTCCCAGGTCACGTCGCAGGCCGGCGCCGCGTCCACGCGGACGGCGGCGAAGGCGCCGGCGCAGACGAGCAGGGCGAGGATGGCGGACAGTCGGCGCGTCACCGGAACCCCTCGACCTCGCTCCACCGCGATTGCTGGTAGCCGCTGCCGGTCTTGTACATGTCGCGGGTCGGCCCGAGGCCCCGGTCGAGCGCCTCCTCGACCACCTCGGCCGGGGTGATCGGGATCGGCTGGATCTTCTCGAGCCACTTCAGGCAGGCCTTGATGATCCCCACCGCCTGCTCGGGCTCGCGCTCCTGGTCGAGCGCCTCGTCGATCTGCTGGGCGGTTTCCGCGACGTCCGTGATCGTCTCGATCGCGTCCATGCCCTCCGAGAGCTTCCCGGCGCCGTCAACGATCGGGCTGTCGGAGTCCAGCGAGCTCACGACGTCCACCGCGGTCCCGCCGGTGTCGGAGGTGAAGAAGTCGCTGATCGCCGTGCCGATCCGCGAGAGGAGGCCAGGGCCTTCCAGGCCGCTCGGGTCGCGGTGGCTCACCGGCCGGTTGTCGGTGTAGGCGTACAGGTTGAGCCCGCCCGCGTGGGAGATCGGGTCGCGCGCGGTCCAGCGCCCCGCCGCGGGGTCGTAGTCGCGCAGGCCGAAGCGCACGAGGCCGGTGGCCCGGTCCTCGAGGCCGCCCGCGAAGCCGATCGGCAGGTCGAAGGTGGGCGCGGAGTCAGCGACGCGGTTCCCGAAGGCGTCGTACTCGAGCGTCTTGACGACCGCGCCGTCGCTGTCGGTGACCACGCGCGGCGATCCGACCTGGTCGGTCGCGATGTAGAACCGCGAGCCGCCGCGCTGCATCGCGAAGAGCCGGCCGTCGGGCCCGTGGTAGTACGTGGTGAGTGCACCGCCAGGGCTGCGCGAGCCGGTGACCCGATACGGGTCCTCGGGATTGCCGTAGAGGTACTCGTAGCGCCCGGCGGCGTCCGTCCGGGCGACCCGGCGGCCGCTGCCGTCGTACGTGTAGGTGACCGTCTCGCCCCCGGCGGTCGCCTCCAGCAGCTCGCCGGCGGCGCTGTAGGAGAAGCTGTCGGCGCCGCGCCCGGTGAGGAAGCCCGCGGCATCGAAGTCGTAGTCGGTGGCGCCGCGGGTGAGCAGTCGATCCTGGTCGTCGTAGGTCGCCGTCTCGGTCGCCGCGGAGCCGAGCTTGCGCGACGTGCGGTTGCCGTTTGCGTCGTAGGTGTAGGTCTCGACGACCGCACCGTTGCGCCGCACCGTGAGCAGCTGCCCGTCGTCGTCGTAGGCGTACGCGTCGGTGCGCGTCGTCCCGGCGACGGTCTCGACCCTCCCGGTCAGGCGGTTCCCGGCGTCATAGGAGAGCACCGCCCGGTGCTTCTGGGCGCCGGCCACGGTCGTCGTCTGGGTCGTCGGGCGACCCGTCGCGTCGTAAGCGAGCGCGAGCGCGAGGGTGCCGTCGCCGATCGCGGTCGGGAGCCCGAGCGGGCCGTCGCGCGTCATGTCGTAGCGCCCGGCCTTGGTGACCAGGCCGTCGCCGTCGCGGGTGAACTCTGTCTCCACCTCGTCGCCGCCGGCGACCACGCCGATCGAGCCGAGCCGCAGGTCCTCGGCGTAGCCGTAGGTGTGCTTCGCGTAGGCGGCGGTCGCCGTGCGCGACTCGAGCGACGTCTTCAGCGCGCCGTCGTACTGGGCGCGCTGGACGTCGACGCGGCCCCCCGGCGCCGTGCGCGCCGACTGGGCGACCCGCCCGGTATCCCCCGCGTAGGTGAGCGCGGTGTCGCCCTCCGCCGTCGTCCCGTGGGCGTACGTGAGCTTCGTGAGGCGCCCGCCGGCGTCGCGCGTGGTGGCCACGGAGCCGTCGCCGGGCATCGTCTGGCTCGAGAGGCCGCGGTCGGCGTCGAACGTCCGGCGGGAGGCTGCGCCACCGGGCGGCGTGTAGCTGGTCGCCTGGCCGAGCGCGCTGAAGCCGAAGCCGTGCAGCTTGGCGTTCGGCATCCGCACGCCGGTGCGGTTGCCGTTGTCGTCGTAGGTGAATCCGTAGGCGCGGCCGCTCGGCAGCTCCACCGCCGTGACGCGCCCGTCCTCGTCGTAGCTATACGTGGCCGTGCGGCCGGCGCCGTCGGTGACGGTCTCGGGCCTGAACGGGTGCTCGGTGCCGTAGGTGTAGGTCGCCTCGTCGGCGCCCCGGGTGACGGTGGTCGGGCGGCCGCGGCTGTCCCAGTCGATCTCCATCGGATCGAGCCCTGTGGCGTTCTTCTCGACCGGTCGGCCGTTCGCGTCGAAGACGGTCGTGAGCGTCCGCTGCTCGGGCGACTCGACCGTGAACGTGCGCGTCTCACCCGTGTAGGTCGACGTGAAGCTCTCGTCGTTGACCCGCATGTCCTCGGTCAGCGTGTCGATGGCGAACGGGTCCGCCTGGTCGGTGAGCGTGGCGGTGCGCTCGCGCGTGACGGTGCGCGCACGACCGCTCGGCGTGGTCGTCGTGTGCCGCGTCAGGACCGGCGCCCGCATCCCCCAGCGGGGGTCCGGACCGAAGGTCGCGGTGGCGACCGTGCCGTCGGGGGCGGTGATCTCGGTCACGCCGTCCTCCCCGTAGCGGATCACCGAGCGCGCGCCGGAGGGGTCGGTCGTGGTCGTTTCCTGGTCGCCGGTGGGCAGGCTGCGGCTCTCGAGGACCGTCTCGCGGCCGAGCTCGGACCGGCGCGTGACCCGCAGGCCGTCGGCGAGGTCCACGCGCGTGAGCGTCGTGACGGCACCGGCCTTGTCCTCGTCGGACACGAGCCGGCCCGCGCTGTCGTAGCCGAAGTCGGCGACTTCGCCCAGCGGGTCGGTGAGACTCTCGAGCAGGCCACCGGGCGCGTAGTCGAGCGTGACGGCGTTGCCCTCCGGGCTCGTCACCGTCCCGAGGTAGCCGTCGCTGCGGATCCCGAGCGTGGTCCGGCGGGCGCCCGGTGCGACGATCGCGGTGGCCGCGCCGTTCGCGTCGCGCTCGATCACCGTCTCGTTGTCGTACTGGTCGGTCACGCTCGCCAGGCGGCCGGCCGGCGTGTACGCGAACGTCCAGCGCGTCGCGCCGGTGAGGGCGTCGAGTGTCTTCTGGTGGCGGCCGTCCGCGCCGAACAGGAAGACGTCCTCGCCGTCCTCGGAGGGCAGCGCGAACTCGGCGTCGCTGAACCCCGGCAGCGCGACCGCCGCGCGGCGCACCCGTCCGGCACCGCCGTCGGCGATGTACACCGCTCCGTCGGGGCCGACGGCGAGCGCCTGCGGGAAGGAGAGCCGCGCCTGGAGCGGGGCCCCGCCGTCGCCGTTCTCGTCGAAGGCGAACTGGGTGCCGTTGGCGCCCGAGCCGGCGAACCCGCTGATCGTCCCCTCCCGGCTGACCCGGCGGACGCGGTGATGGATCCGGTCCGCGATGTACAGCGCGCCGTCCGCGGCGACGGCGATGCCCTGCGGCTGGCCGATCGCCGCGTCGGTCGCGGGGCCGCCGTCGCCCGACGCGCCCGCCCCGCCCGACCCGGCCGCCGTCGTGATGATCCCGTCCGGCGTGATGGACCGCACGCGGTGCTGGGCGGCGTCGGCGACGAGCAGCGTGCCGGACGCGTCCACGGCCACGTCGACCGGCAGCTCGAGCGTGGCGTCCACGGCCCGCCCGCCGTCGCCGAGCCCGCCACCGCCGCCGCCGGCGGCCGTCGAGATCCGCCCGTCGGGCGTCACCCGCCGGACGCGATCGTGCGAGGCGTCGGCGATGTAGAGGGTGTCGTCGGACGTCATGAAGATGCCGCGCGGGTTGTGCAGGCTCGCGCTCGTCGCCGGCCCGTCGTCGCCCAACGCGTCGGGGTTCCCGCCACCGGCGAAGGTGGCGATCTTGCCGTCGGTCCCGACCCGGCGGATCCGGCCATTGCCGGCGTCCGAGACGTAGAGCGCACCGTCGGTGCCGATCGCGACGTCGCTCGGCGCGACCAGCGCGGCCTCGGTCGCGGGCAGGCCGTCTCCGAGGCCGTCCGCCGGGTCGCCGCCGCCGGCGACGGTGGCGATGCCGCCCTCCGGGGTGACCTTGCGCACGATGTCGCGCTCGGTGTCGGCGATGTAGATCGAGCCGTCCGGCCCGATCGCGATCCCGCGCATGAAGCCGAGTGCGGTCCCCGTCGCCGGCGTCCCCGACCCGAAGGACGCGAGCCCGGCGACCGTGTGGATCTCGGAGCGGATCGCCTCGGAGGTCAGGCGCGTGCCGTCGCCGAGGTGCAGCGTGCGCGCCTGCGGGTCGTAGGAGTGGTGGACGTCGAGCGTCCAGCCCCCGAGCGCGTCCGAGCCGGGGCCGAGGACGCCGATCGGCCGCTGCCACGACTGGTAGACGGTGATCTCCCTGCGCGTGCGGTCGCCGGTCAGCGGGGCCCCGCCGAACTGCGCGAACGACGACGCGAACCGGACCGGCTCGAGGTAGACCGCCGGGTAGACGTAGCCGATCTGGACCGTTGCGGTCTGGGCGCCGGTCACGTCGCGGCCGTAGGCGTCCTTGCCGTCCCACTCGAACAGGAAGGACTCACCGGGCGCAGGGCTGCTGAAGCTTCTCGTGAAGTCCTTGCCGCCCACCGTGACCTTGAGGTCGATGCGCGAGAGGCTCCCGGGGACGCTGTCGATCAGCGGGATCTTCAGGCGGTAGGCCTGCTTGTACCCCGGCACGCGGCCGCTGTTGTAGTGCAGGCCGAACGGCGTGCCGGTGACGTCCAGGCGCTCGCCGAGCGTCTGGTTGAGGTAGCCGATGATCGAGCCGGCGCCCTCGCACTCCGGGCACGGCGGCGGAGGCGGGGGCGGCTCGTCGGGCGGCGGGCAGCTCGCCTCGCAGCCGTAGGGCCAGTTGTAGTCCCACGGCGTGAAGTGGCGGACCTGGACCCGCCACAGCGAGGCGCCGGCGTCGTACTGCTCGGCGAGCTTGACGCGCTCGGCCGCGTCGATGCCCAGCGGCGCGAGCTCGGCCTCGGTGTCGGCGTCCCCGTCGCCGTCCGCGTCGACGAGCGCGGCCCCGTCGCTCTCCCCCACGATGTTGATGACGATGCCGTCCTCGGATGGCACCCAGGCACCCTGCTCCTTGTCGTAGAAGGCAGCCGGGACGGGCGAGCCGGCGGGGAAGCCGAGGAAGTTGTCGACGTAGGTCGCGACCGGCTTGCTGAAGCTCACGTCGGTGGCACGCGACTCGATGGCCTCGTCGACGCTGAACTCGACGGCGTAGGTGTACGCGCTGGTCGGAGGCAGCTCGCCCGGCATCGCCTGCTGGCCGTTCTCACCGACCGTGTACTCCGTCGCCCGGACCGCCAGGTCGCCGAGCGGCCGTGTCCCACCACCGGGCAGCTCCATGACCGCCTCGGTGCCGGGCTCGAACATCAGCGTCGCCTTGCGGGAGCCGTCGCCGTCGGTCGACGGGTCGCTGGTCGCCACCTGCAGATCGGTCGCCGCGTCGTCGATCGTGGTGACCTTGTCGTCGTAGGGCGTCATCACGATGTCCTCGACGTCGACGTAGTCCTGCCACGGGATCTCCTCGTCGCGCTGGACGCTCGCGAAGCCCGCCTGCTCGACGTGGACCACGAGCGGCCCGCCGCCGTTGACCGCGATGTCGTAGCCGCCGTCGGGGCGCGTGGCGGTGTAGCCGAACTCCTCGTGGCCGAGGATCGTGACCCGCGCGCCCGCGATCGGGTCAGGGTCCGCGCCGGCGTCCGCGCCGTCGGGGCCGAGCACCCGACCCCGCATGACGGCGACGCGCGTCGGCTCGATCGTGCCGGGCTCGACCCCCTTCTGGATCGGGTCGTCACCGGTGTACAGGAACCCGGTCCCGTCGCCGATCGACGTGGGATCGGTCGGGTCCAGGTCCGGCGCGACATCCACCGGGTCGGGGGCGGGCGGCAGCGGCGGCTCCGGGAACGGTCCTGGTGGTGGCGGCGGCGGTGGTGGCGGCGGCCCTGGCGGCGGTGGTGGGGGTGGGGGCGGCGGCGGGGGGCCGGGCGGAGGCGGCGGCTCGCCGCCGGGCGGCGGGATGCCGATCGGCGGCAGGCCCGGGATCGGCGGGGTGGTCAGCGGCGCCGTGCCGACGGTGAGCGCCTTCGATGCCCGGCAGTTGTTGCGCTCGCTGGACTCGCGGACCTTGCGCGCCCCGTCGGCGCAGGCGAGCACGCGGTAGGCCTTCGCGGGCAGCTTCGCCGGTGCCTTGAGCCGCACCTTGGCGGTCAGGCCCTTGCGCCGCTTGAGCGACTTGACCTTCCCGACGGCGAGCCGGACGTCGTCGCGGCTGCTCTTGGAGTCCCTGGAGAGCAGGAACGTCGTCCGGCTGGCCTTGGCGGTCCGGCGCCCGCCGTTGCGCACGGTGACGGTCGCCTGCAGGGTCGCGCCGGGATAGAGCGGCCCGCTGACGGTGAGCTTTCTCACCGACAGATCGGGTGCCGCTCTGGCGGCCTCGGCGGCACCCGGGGCCAGCGCGCCTGCGATGAGTCCGCACCCCACCAACGAGAGCGCCCGTGACCCCCGGCGGCGGGTAATGCGATCCATCTGCTGCGTAGCCGTATCCGGTTTCGCAACCCCCCGTCAACCTCGGGTAACCGCGCTGACTGCTGCAGATTTGTGGACTAACGCGAGGTCCTGCGGTGCGGCCCTATCGTGGCGGCATGAATCCACGGCGCCGGTCGTTCCTGCTGTCCGGTCTCCGGTATGGGCTGCCCGTCGCCCTCATCGTGGCGGGCTTCGTGATCCTCGTCGTGGTCGAGGGGAGCGAACGCTGGGACGGCTGGGCGATGTGCGTCGGCGCCGGACTGTCGGTCGCCTTCATGAACGTGGTCTTCCGCATCGGCGCGAAGGGCGACGAGGAGCGCCAGACCGAGGACGCCGCGCGGGCGTACTACACCGAGCACGGCTACTGGCCCGGCGAGGAACCACCGGATCGCCGAGGGGGGTAGTTGCTGGCGCAAGTACCTGCTATACTTGCTCTAGCAACTAACCCACGAGACACCGGAGTCCTCATGAGCACGACCGTCACCACCACTCCCCTTCCCACCGGCACCTGGACCGTCGACAACGCCCACTCGAAGGTCGGCTTCGCGGTCAAGCACATGGGCATCGCCACCGTCCGCGGCGAGTTCACGCGCTTCAGCGGGACCCTCGCGGTCGGCGACGACCTCGCCTCCGCCACGGCCTCCGGCATCGTCGAGGTCGACTCCGTCGACACGAACGAGCCGCAGCGCGACGCCCACCTGCGCTCGGCCGACTTCTTCGACGCCGCGAAGTACCCGGAGCTCCGCTTCGAGGCCACCCGCATCCGGGCCCTCGACGACGACACCTTCGAGATCGCCGGCGACCTGACGCTGCACGGCGTGACCAACGAGGTCGAGCTCACGGCCGTCGTCCAGGGCACCGACATCGACCCCTGGGGCAACGAGCGCGTCGGCATCGAGATCACCGGCCGGCTCTCCCGCGGCGACTACGGGATGAAGTTCAACCAGGCCCTCGGCAGCGGCAACATGCTCGTCGCCGACAAGGTCACGCTCGCCCTCGACATCTCGGCGGTCAAGCAGGCGTAGTGGAGTCCGCGTCGCAGGCCTCGGCGGCCTGCGGCGCGAACCGGCCGAAGACCTCGGCGAGCGTCGCCAGCTCGCCGGGGCTCAGCTGGTCGAAGAACCGCCGCTGGACCGAAGCGAAGTGCGTCGCCTGCGCCTCGCGGGCCAGGGCCAGGCCGTCCTTTGTCAGGTGCGCCTCGACCGCCCGCGCGTCGCCCGGCGAGGGGCGCCGCTCGACGAGCCCGCGGCGCTCCAGCGTGTCGACGATCCGCGACACGCGGCTGAGGCTGAGCCCGGCCGCGGAGGCGAGCGCCGACAGGCGCAGCCGGCGGCCATCGGCCGCGGCGAGGCGGCCGAGGCACTCGACGCCGCTGAGCCCCAGCCCGTGGCCCGCCTCCAGTTCGGCGTCCATCGCCCGGGTGAGGGTCTTGTGCGCCTCGAGCATCCCGATCCACGCGTCCGCGTGGGCGTCCGACCACCGCGCGAGTCCGTCGTCACCGACGACGTAGAGGCAGGAGGACGTGTCGGGAGAGGGTTCGGCCGCTGACATGATCGCCGGTTGCAGGATAGTACTGACACGGTAGTTGCACAAGCAATGACACGCTATGCTTGCTATGACAACCTTCCAGAAAGCGAGGACCTCGAGATGAGGCTCCAAGGGCTCCACCACATCACGACGATCACGTCCGACGCCCGCCGGAACGTCGAGTTCTACGCGGACGTGCTCGGGCTTCGGCTGGTGAAGAAGACGGTCAACTTCGACCAGCCCGACGCCTATCACCTGTATTTCGGCGACGAGCAGGGCACGCCCGGCTCGATCCTCACCTGGTTCGAGTTCGCGGGCGCCGCGCCCGGATCGCCCGGGCTCGGGATGATCCACACGCTCCAGCTCGGCGTCGGCTCCGAGGACGCGCTGGCGTTCTGGGCCGAGCGCCTGCGCGCGAAGGGCTATCCAAGCGAGCGCGGCGAGCGGTCGCTGCGCTTCGCCGACTACGACGGGCTCGGGCTCGAGCTGGTGATCGCCGACGAGGCCAACCCGCCGCTGCGCGCCGAGCATCCGGAGATCCCCGCCGAGCACGCGATCGCGGGGCTCGAGGGCGCCCGGGCGTACGGCCGTGGCGTGGACGCCGAAGCGCCGCTGCTCACCCAGAGCCTCGGGTTCACCCATCTCGGCGGCGGCGAGTACCGGCTCGACGGCGAGCGGCGCCGATTCCGCTGGGCGTATGACCAGGCCGGCGGCGTCGGCCGGCCGGGCGCCGGCACGGTCCACCACATCGCCTGGGCGTCGCGCGACGAGGACCACCTCGCCTGGCAGGCGCGCGTGCGCGAGGCCGGCGGCTTCGTCACCGACGTGCGCGACCGCGACTACTTCCGCTCGATCTACTTCCGCGAGCCGCGCGGGATCCTGTTCGAGATCGCGACCCTGTCGCCGGGTTTCGCGGTCGACGAGGACCAGGCGCGCCTCGGCGAGGAGCTGCGGGTGCCGGCGATGCATGCCCACCTGCGCGACCGGCTCGAGCGGACGCTGGCACCGGTCGTGAACCCGCGCACGGCCGCACGCGAGGCCGTGTCATGAGCGAACTCGTCTTCCGCGAGCGCCCGGCCGCCGGCGACCCGGAAGGGCTGCTCGTCCTGCACCACGGCCGCGGCGCCGACGAGCACGACCTGCTCGGCCTCGCCGACGTCCTCGATCCCGAGCGCCGCCTGCGCGTCGTCACGCCGCGAGCGCCGCTGACGCTGCCGGGCTGGCCGGGGAACCACTGGTACGTCGTGCCGCGCGTCGGCTATCCCGACCCCGACACCTTCCACGCCGCCTTTGCCGCCCTCGCCCGCTTCCACGACGCACTGTGGGAGCGGACCGGGCTTGCGCCCGCACAGACCGTCTTCGGCGGGTTCTCGATGGGCTCGGTGATGAGCTACGCCCTCGGCCTCGGGGCCGACCGGCCGGCCCCGGCGGGGATCCTCGCGCTCTCGGGCTTCGTCCCGGTCGTCGAGGGCTGGGCGCCGGATCCCGCCAGCCGGCCGGGCCTGCGCGCCTTCATCGCCCACGGCCGCCGCGACCCGGTGATGGAGGTCGGCTTCGCCCGGCGGGCACGCGCGCTGCTCGAGGAGGCGGGCCTCGAGGTTGACTACCACGAGTCCGACGCCGCCCACCACATCGACCCGGCGCACCTCCCGGCCGCGGTCGACTGGCTCGGGGCGACGCTGGGACTCGGCGCTCGCTCACGCTTCGAAACGAACTTCCGCGGGTGAGGGAGGTGGTCGGTCCGAGAGTCGCGGATGGTGCACAACCCGACACTCGGCGCGGACTCCGAATCCATCGTCGGATTGAGCACACAGGAGGTGCCGAACCCGACATTCGATTGACGAAGAGCGTTGATTGCCAGGTTGTGCACCCTCCCCGCCCGCCCGGACCCCCCTCCTCTCACCCGACGCAGTTCGTCCCGCGCGCCGCGACGAGCTAGACGGCCGGCTGCTCGCGCTTGGCGCGGCGGACGCGGTTGGCGGCGCCCGCCGAGATCCGCTCGAGCTCGGCGAGCCGCTGCGGCTCCCCGCGCCCGAGGTAGGTCAGCCGGCGGTAGCGAGCGAGCCGATCCGAGGCGTCCTTGGCGAGGATCTGCAGGTCGGTGAGCGATGGCTCCATGCCGCCGACTCTATCCCTCGCCCGGCGGGCTCCCTTGGAATCGTCATGGTCGGCGCCTCGACGGCGAGGACGTCGACGAGCTGGGCGAGGCGCTGGGCCGCCAGCTCCGCCATGCGCCCGGCGCCGTCCAGCGTCAGGAGCACGCGGCCGGGGCGGTGGCGGTCGCCGGCGCGGAACTCGAGCGCGACGACGGTGCACTGGCGCGCACGGCAGGTCGAGACGATGCGTTCGAGCACGGCGAAGCCGTCGGTGACGCGGAGCTCGAGGTGATGGCGGTGGGGCATGGACGGGCCTTTCGTGGGTCCCGTCCGATCGCGTCAAGTGGTCGTGCACACCACCGCCGCCCGGTTCCGGGACGGTCGGCCTGCGCACGGACTGCTGCGCAGGCTCAGGTGGCAATGACGAGAATCGACGCGCCGCCAAGGCTGCGGAGGCAGCCGGGCACTTCAGCGATCAGGCGGCGGTCGAGCACGCTGGGAAGACTATCGCCCGTGCCAAGGCGCGGCCGCCGCGCCGGCGCGCAGCGACGGACCAAGGCCGTCGCCCGGAGCCTCGCGCCATGCCTCGATCTCCTCGAGCACGTTGCGGCGTTCGGTGCCCGAGCGGATCATGTCGGTCACCGCGAGCTGCAGCACGCACACGCTGAGCAGGTCGCTGAGCGGGTACCGCTCGGGCGCCGGCGACTGCAGGCTCGCCGCCCAGTCCCTGTACATCGCGGTGTGACCCTTGTCGCGAACCAGCCGGCGGCGCACGCGACGGCGCCCGGCCTCGAGCACGGTCAACGTGCGGAAGTCGTCGATCGTCAGGGTCAGGCCGTCCCGGCGCACGTCGATCCACTCCTGGACGCCGCGCGTGGCGTCGCCCCGCACGGTGCCGAGGATGGTGAGCAACGAGCCGTCGGCGAAGGCGACGCTGATCGACCGCTCCTCGGCCGACGGGATACTGCGGTCGCTGGCCAGCGGCGGCGAGATGCGGACCTCGACCGGATCCACCCCGGTTCCCACCAGGTGGACGCCAAGATCGAGCCAGTGGCAGAGGTTGCCGGCCACGCGGGTGCCCTGGTTGGGCCACAGGAACCAGTGGGTGTCGCGCATCGGAAGCTCGCGAACGATGCACGAGATGGTCAGCGGTCCTTCGCCCTCCCGGAGCGCCGCCCGCACCTGGGGCATGAGCGGCGCGCGGCGACGGTTGAATCCGACCTCGATGCGTCCGGGCGCCTCGTGCCACGCCGAGACGAGCGTCGTGAGGTCCTCGGCGGTGACGATCGCCGGCTTCTCGACGAACACCGAGTGCCCGGCGCGGCTCGCGTACGCGGCGAGGCTCGCGTGCGAGTCGTGCGCGGTGGCCACGATGACCGCGCCACCGGCGGGGAGCGCGTCCACCGCCTCGTACGGGTCGGTCGTCGCGATCCGGAACCCGGAGCGCCGTGCGGCGCCGATGGCGATGTGCGGCTCGCGGTCGGCCAGCACCAACGGCGCCAGCGAAGCGCACCGGGACAGCGCCGCGAGGGTCTCGATCCGCGCGTAGTCGCCGGCGCCCAGCAAGGCCAGCGGGGTGCCGCGGGGACGCGGCCGGACGCGGCCGACCTGCTGCATCGTCGACTCTTCGCCGGACGCAGGTGCCGGCCGCGCCTCGCGGATCCCAGCGCCGTCCGTGACGGCGACGCGGACCCCGGCGAGCGCACCCTCCAGTGCGTCGACGAGCTCCTCGGGGACCGGGTTGCCGGAGTACAGGTAGCGCTCGTGCCCGTGGCGCTCGAGCGTCGCGGCCTGCTCGCGAAGTCGGTCGGCCGCCTCGGCGAACGCCTGGCTGCCGAGCGGTCCGGCGAGCGGACGTACCAGGGTGCCGGGGACGAGGAAGTGGCTCGCGGCGGCGGGCGCGCACGGCGCCAGCGCGAGCACCCACCTGCCGTCGCCGCGACAGCGTCCATAGACGAGCGTCACGTGCCAATGGCCGAGGTAGTGGCGCTGCTCGACCTTCGCGCGGACCTTGCTCCAGGTCCGCGCCGGCCCCTCGAGGACGAGGAAGACCCGCACCTTCCGCGCCGGGGCGATCATGATCCGTCCGCCGCTCTTGTCGGCGATCCGGGCGACGCCCGCGCACGAACGCGCCGCCACGATCACGCCGCCGGGCGACGGCGCGTAACACGGAGCGGCGATCCAACGGCGCCTCCACCGGACCTTCACGACTCGACACTACAGACGGAGCGGGACGACGCTCAGCGGCGGTGTCATGGAAACGCCCCGCGTGGGCGGCCGGCGCTCCTACCGAGCCGCCGCCCCCG
Source organism: uncultured Solirubrobacterales bacterium (assembly GCA_963828075.1). Lineage (GTDB taxonomy): Bacteria > Actinomycetota > Thermoleophilia > Solirubrobacterales > Solirubrobacteraceae > JACCYI01. The sequence continues at coordinate 966,646 of CAWHDH010000017.1, forward strand.
TCGCCCGACGTGGTGCGAGCCGGAGCGGGAGCCGGGCGGCGGCACGCCGCAGCACGCCGTCGGCGCCGCGGGTGAGCAGCTCGACGCTGACCCGGCGCGGCGGGCCGCCGCGGCGCCGCTGGAGCGCCTCCAAGGCGCTGCGGCTCACGCGCAGGGTCACCGTGCGCGACGCGTCCGGCGCCACCGAGATGGTCGCGCGGCCGACCACCAGCCGCCCGGACAGCAGCGTGAGCACGCCGGAGCAGCGGTTCGCGGTGCTCGACGGGCAGCGGACGGCGACCCGCACCCTCCGGTCGCGGCCGACGCGCAGCACCCGCCGCGCGATCCGGACGATCGCGGGCTTGCCGGCCGGCGGTGCGGCGGGGGCGGCCGGCTGCCCCGGGGTGTCGGCGCCGGCGCCCGGCTTCGTCGGGGTGGTGGCCTCGCCCTCGGCGTCGCCGGGGCGGGCGAGCAGCTCGATCTCGGCCAGCGAGGTCTTCGGCTCCCCCGTCGTGCCCGTCACCTCGAGCCGGTACTGGCGGAACGCGCCGGGGTGGGCGATCTTGAACGCGCGGGTCTGCAGCCGCCAGCGGAACTCCTCGCCCGAGCGCTCGTCGACGACCGTCCACGTCTCGCCGTCGTCGGAGCCCTTGAGCACCCAGCTGCGCGGATCGCCCGGCGCCTCGGTGTCCTTCGTCGCGGCGCGCCCGGAGGTCAGCGTGTAGAACGTCACCCGGCGGCGCTCGGACCCGCCGAACGCGTACTGCACCCACGGCGTCTGTGACGCGAACGAGACGCGAGACCCCGAGGTGTTGTCGAACAGGCGCGCGACGTCGACGCCGCCCTCGGCGGTCGCGACGCCGCGCTCCGGGCCGGTGATGTCGCGCAGCGGATCGGGCCGCGCGCCCGGCTTGGTCAGTGACGGTGGCGCGTCGGCCTCACCGGTTCCCCACGCCGACGGCTCGGGGCCCATCGCGAACTCCAGCCGCCCGCCGCGCGCCAGGTCGGCGTGCGTCAGGAACGTTTTGGAGTGCTCGGCGCCGTTGAGCTTGACCCCCTGCACGTAGACGTTGCGATCGCTGTTCTCCGGGGCCTCGATGACCAGGTCGCCGCCCGGGAGATGGACCGTCGCCTTGCGGAACAGCGGCGAGCCGATCGCGTAGTACGGCGAGCCGACCTGCAGCGGATAGAAGCCCAGCGCGCTGAAGACGTACCACGCCGACATCTCGCCGTTGTCCTCGTCGCCGGGGTAGCCCTGGCCGATCTCCGACCCCGTGTAGAGCCGGGCGAGCACGTCGCGGACCTTCTCCTGGGCCTTGGCCGGCTGCCCGGTGTAGTCGTACATGTACGGGATGTGGTGCGAGACCTGGTTGGAGTGGCCGTACTGGCCCATCCGCACGTCGCGCGCCTCGACCATCTCGTGGATGGTCCCGCCGTAGGAGCCGGGGAAGCGGGCGGTCTCGGGCGTCGAGAAGAACTCGTCGAGCTTCGCCGCGAGCTTGTCGCGGCCGCCGAGCAGGTTCGCGAGGCCCTGGCCATCCTGCGGGGCGTGGAACGCGAAGTTCCAGCCGTTGGTCTCGGTGAACTCGTGGCCCCACACGCGCGCGTCGAACTCCTCGGAGGTCGTGTTCCACGCGCCCGCCCCCGTCTTGGCCTGGAAGAAGCCGATCGACGGGTCGAACATGTTCGCGTAGTTGCGGGCGCGGTCGAGGAAGTACTCGTGCTCCTCGGCGTAGCGCCGGCGGGTGGCCTCGGCGATGCCGGGCCGGTCGGCGAGCGCCTTGGCCATGTTGGCGATCCCGAAGTCGTTGATGAAGCCCTCGAGGCCCCACGACGCCGACTCGTCGGTCGAGGACGGCGTGTAGCCGAGGAAGATCGAGCTCTCGATCCCCTTGCGGCCCACCCCGTCCGGCTCGCCGAGCGGGTTGACCGTCGCGTTCTTGAGCGCGGCGTCGTAGCCCGCCTCGGCGTCGAAGCCGGTGACGCCCTTGACGTAGGCGTCGGCGAACGCGACGTCCGAGCTCGTCCCCGTCATCAGGTCCGCGTAGCCGGGCGACGACCAGCGCGTCAGCCAGCCGCCGTCGCGGTACTGCTGCACGAAGCCGTCGACGAGCTCGCCGGCGACCTCCGGCGCGAACAGCGAGTAGGCCGGCCATGTCGTGCGGTAGGTGTCCCAGAACCCGTTGTTCACGAAGACCTTGCCCTCGACGATCTTCGCGCCCGTCTGCGTCGCGGTGCTGGCGCCCTCACTCTTCGAGAACGGGCTCGCGTAGGCGTAGGTCGGGTGCTCGGCGCTGCCGGTGTTCTCGTGGCCGGCGTTCGGATACAGGTGGAGCCGGTACAGGCTCGAGTAGAGCGTCGTGAGCTGGTCCTCGGTCGCGCCCTCGACCTCGACGACGCCGAGCCGCTCGTCCCACTTCTGCCGGGCGCGCTCGGCCACGGTGGCGAAGGTGTCGGTGGGCGCGAGCTCGAGCGCCAGGTTCTTCTTGGCCTGGTCGACGCTGATCAGCGACGTCGCGATCCGCATCGTCACGACCTTCTCCGCGCTCGTGTCGAAGCCGACGTAGCCGGTGACGTCGCCGCCGGGGTCGCCGTCCAGACTGCCGCCGGCGGTGACCGGGCGGTCGAAGGTGGCGTGGACGAAGAGGCGGGTCGCGCCCTCGGACAGGCCGCTGCGGACGTCGGAGTAGCCGCTGACCGTGCCCGCCGCCTCGTCGACCGTGAGCCCGCCGGCGTCGCTGACGTTGTCGAAGACGAGGCTCGAGGCGTCGCCGGTGAACTCGAAGCGGAAGATCGCGGCGTGGTCGGTCGGCGCGAGATCGGTGCGGATGCCGTTCTCGAACTCGACGCCGTAGCGGTGTGGCTTGGCCACCTCGTTCGCGTGCCGGAAGGCGAGCGCGCGGGCCTCGCGGCGGGCGTCGGGCGTCTCCGACGCCGACGGCATCACCTGGAAGGTCTGGCGGTCGCCCATCCACGGGCTCGGCTCGTGACTCACCGAGAACGCCTCGATCTCCGGCAGGTTCGCGTCGTTGTTGTCGGCGTGGTACTCGTAGAGCCAGCTGGTCGAGCCGGCGTCGGTCACCGGCGTCCAGAAGTTGAAGCCGTTGGGCACCGCCGTGGCCGGGATGTTGTTGCCGCGCGAGAAGCCGCCGGAGGAATGCGTGCCGCGCGTGGTGAGCACGTGGTCGGTCGGGTGCTCCTTGGGCTCCGGCGTCGCTGCCGGCGCGATGACGATGTCGTCGACCCAGCCGTTGAACAGGCCGGGCCCGGCGGGCTTGTCGTACGCGACGAGGATGCGGGTGATCGTCTTGCCCGCGGCGACGTCGCCGATCCGCGCGCGCCGGAAGTTCCACTGGTCGGGATACACCGAGCGCGACCGGCCCTGGCCCTGCGGGCTCAGCTCGAAGCCGTGGTGGTCGCGGACGCCGAGCTCTGACAGGTAGGTGCCGTCGGTGAACGCGAGGTCGACGGCCGCGTACGTGCTCGGGTAGCCCAGGTCGTTCGTGGTGAATTCGGGGAAGATCAGATAGGAGAGCTCGGTCTGGGACGTCACCTCGACGTCGACGTTGAAGACCTTGTTGTAGGCGTAGCCGTGCCCCTCGACGGTGTGGCCGCCGCCGTACTGCAGCGCGCCGAGGCCGGTGAACCCGGCGTTGGGTTTCATGGTCGCGCCGTTGACCGGGCCTGTGGACACGAAGCTCTTCATGTCCGTCACCGGCGGCGGCGTGGTGTCGCCGTCGGAGAGCTCGAGCTCGGCGAGCTGGAGGGCGTCATCGCCGCTGTTGGCGTCGACGTCGAGCCGGTAGTACTCGTACGCGGTCTCGTTCTCGACGGCGAACTCGCGCGTCTCGAACCGGTCGGCGAAGGACTCGTCGGTGCGGCGATCGAGCGTCGTCCAGGTCGAGCCGTCGTCGGAGCCCTGCAGCGACCAGTCGCGCGGGTCGCGGTCCGACGCGTCGTTGGCCGACGTGAGCGCGTAGCGCATCACGGCGATCGGCTCGGACAGGCGGTACTGCGCCCACCCCGTGGACTGGAAGGCCAGCCACTTGGAGTTGGCGTTGCCGTCGTTGAGGTTGGGCGGCGACTCGTTCGCCGGACTCGTGCCGCTGGCGGTGACCTCTTCGACCTTGTCGCGGATGCTTCCCGACAGCCCGCTGCTCGTGGTGCCGGTGACCCCGGACATCTTCTTGTTGCCGGCCGCGTTGGTCTCGGCGGTGTCGGCCCAGTCGGGGGCCGGCTCGTCGGCCTCGAACGACGTCGAGAAACTCGTCGCCGCGAGCCCTGGAGACGCCACGACGAGCAGCGCCAGGGCCGCCGCCAGCATCCCACCGGTCGCCCGCCCCATGAACCCGCACACCCCTGCACGCATGCCTCGTCCTCCCGCCGTGAGCTGGACCCGCCAACGGTTGACAACGTTGTCAACCGCTCCCGAAACGGATAGTGGCGGACGAGCGGCGGCGCGTCAAGCCCGGATTTCTCGCAACGGGCGCGCGATGTGTGCCGGAGGATGCGCGAGGCCGTGCCGATCGTGCAACGCCGCGTGCACGGCGTCGTGGCCCCGGCGTAGCGTGGAGCGCCATGCCTCGCGCACCGCTCGTCCTCGCCGTCGTCGCCCTGCTCGTGCTGGGCTGCGAGGCGCTGCCCGCCCAGCAGGACGCCGGTGCGCCCGACAGCGGTCGCGTCGTGCGCGTGGTCGACGGCGACACGATCCACGTCCAGATCGGCGGCGTCCGCGAGAAGGTCCGCTACATCGGCATCGACACCCCCGAGACCCACCGGCCGGGGACGGGAGTGCAGTGCTTCGCCCGCGCCGCCTCGGCGGCCAACGAGCGGCTGGTCGCCGACCGGCGCGTCCGCCTCGTCGCCGACGTCGAGGCGCGCGACCGCTACGGCCGCCGGCTTGCCTACGTCTACCGCGTCGACGACGGCCGCTTCGTCAACGCCGAGCTCGTCCGCCGGGGCTTCGCGAAGCCACTGACCGTCCCACCCAACGTCCGCCACGCCGCGCGGTTCCGGCGGCTGGGGCGTGAGGCGAGGGCGGCCGGGCGCGGATTGTGGCGTCGCTGCGCGTAGCGCACTCCACTTCACCCCCGCGATGAAGGGGAGGGGTGCGATGAGGAGGCGAGGGACGGACTCCGAACGAGCCTGTCGTCACACTCGCCTCGTTTTCGGCGCCGAATGTGACGCTGTGCACGCTATGGCGAGCCTGTGGTCATGCACGCTTCCCCGGGCCGGGCGGCCCACTTCCTTTCCCTCGGTGCGCAGTTCAACCCGGCACGCGCCATCGCGGCACCCGGATCACTGCCACCCACCCGGGAGCTACTCAGCCCCAGCCTCGATGGCCGGGAACTCGCCGGCGACCCGCGCCCGGCGGCGGTCACGGATCTCGCGCTGGCCGCCCCCGGTGTGGCCGGGCAGGCGGCGCTCGCTCTTGCGGCGGTCGACGATCACGGTGACGTTGGGATCGTCGTCGTAGTAGTGCAAGAGCTTGTCGTAGAGCTCATCGCCGAGGGCCTCTGGAACGACGCAATAGATCACGGGGTTGATGCTAACGGTTCGTCACCAAGCTACAACTGGCCATTCGTCCAGTTTGCCGACCGGCGGTCAGCTCGCGAGGACCAGCGCGCCGCGCTCGTCGGCCGCGGCGTTGACGCGGGCCTGCTCCTCGGCGGTCAGCTCGGAGAGCTCGGCCCCCTGACCGGCGCGCAGCACGCCGCCCGCCTCGTCCGAGAGGTCGACCTCGTAGCGGTACCACGAGAGCTCCCACATCACGGTGATGCCGACGACGCTCGGCCGCTCGGGAAGCGGGCGGACCGAGACCGCCGGGGGCCCCAGCGAGCGCGCGACGCCTCCGACCGTGCGCACGTGCTCGGAGCCGTTGAAGACCTCGAGCGCGCGCGTCATCTTGAGCTCGGCGTTGGTCGGCACCGCCCGCACGTGGCGCGGCTCGCGGGGCGGCTCGTACTCACCCGTCCCGCGGCTGTCCTCGGGCTCGGGCTCGCGGACGGTGACCCGGCGCCGGCGCGGCGGCGGCGGCGCGGTCGGCTCCGGCCCGAGCACCGGATGCTCGCCGGCCGCGAGCTCGGCGGCGATCGCGGGATCGATCTCGGCGGGATCGACGGCGGCGGGGCGCGCGGACGGCGTGCGGTCGCGCCGGGCGCGCAGCCGGCCGATGAGCGAGCGGCCGCGGTCCAGGCCGGCGCCGCCGACGCCGAGCTCGTCGCCGCCGGCCTCCCGGATCCAGCCCTCGTGGGCCGCGCGCGCGGTGCACAGCTCGCAGACCTGCCGGCGCGCACCGCCGGCCAGGAACGGCACCGCGACCTCGCCGCGCAGCAGCGTCCGGCCGCACACGTCGCACGACACGTCGGACTGGTTCGTGCGGATGTCGCGGAACTTTGCCACGGCGGGCGAGGGTAGCAACGCCCCTCGCCCGCCGGGTCAGGATTCATGGCGCCGGATCGACCTGCAATCCCGCCTGCACCAGGCGAGCTGGGAGCCGGTCGAAGAAGAAGGTCCGCCCGTTCTTCGACCGGCTCCTATGCGCGAACGGCGGCCTCGTCCTGGGTGAGCTCGCCGACGAGCTTGGTCGCGAGGTGCGCCGGCACCTCCTCGTAGCGCTCGAACTCCATGGTGAACTCGCCCTGGCCGCCGGTGATCGACCGCAGGTCGGGGGCGTAGGACAGCATCTCGGACATCGGCACCTCGGCCGTGACCTCGGTCATCCCGCCCACCACGTCGGTCCCCATCGGCCGCCCGCGCCGGGAGGACAGGTCGCCCATCACGTCGCCCACCGACTCCTCCGGCACCGACGCGGTGACACGCATGATCGGCTCGAGCAGGACCGGGGACGACTTCGAGAGCGCGTCCTTCATGGCGATCGAGCCGGCGATCTTGAACGCCATCTCGGAGGAGTCGACGGTGTGGTAGGAGCCGTCGAACACCGTCACGCGGACGCCCTTGACCGGATAGCCGGCCACGATGCCGTGCTCCATCGCCTCCCGGACCCCCTTCTCCACCGCCGGGATGAACGAGTGGGGGATCACCCCGCCCTTGATCTTGTTGACGAACTCGAAGTCGGACTCGGCGCCGTCTGGGAGCGGCTCGACCTCGATGTGGCAGTCGCCGAACTGGCCGCGGCCGCCGGACTGCTTCTTGTGCCGGCCGTGCGCCTTCGCGCTCCCGCGGATCGTCTCCTGGTAGGGCACCTTCGGCGGCATCAGATCGACCTCGGCGCCGAAGCGCGAGCGGAGCCGGTCGACGATCACCTCGACGTGGATCTGCGACAGGCCGGCGACGATCTGCTCGCCGGTCTGCGGGTCGCGGTGCATGTCGATCGTCGGGTCCTCCTCCTGCAGCCGCCGCAGCGCCGTGAAGACCTTGTCCTCGTCGCCTTTGGCCTTCGGCTCGATGTGGAAGGCCATCACCGGCGCCGGCAGGGCGATCGTCGGCATCGAGATCGGCTGGTCGCGGTCGGCCAGCCAGTCGCCCGCCCGGGTCTCCTTGAGCTTGGCCACGGCGCCGATGTCGCCGGGCCCGAACGAGTCGGTCTGGGAGAGCTCCTTGCCCTGGGGCATCAGCAGCTGGCCGATGCGCTCCTTGGCGTGGGCGCGGGTGTTGAGCACCTGGGAGTCGTGGTGCACGACGCCCTGATAGACGCGGAAGAGGTTGATCCGGCCCGCGAACGGGTCCGCGCGCGTCTTGAAGACGTAGGCGAACATCTCGCCGTCCTCGTTGGGCTCGAGCACCACGTCGCCAGTGTCGAGCGGGCCGTGCTGGACCGGCGAGGGCAGGTCCTCGACGAACGCGTCGAGCAGGCGGTTGGTGCCGAGGTGCGACGTCGCCACACCGCAGGTGACGGGGAAGATCAGGCCGCGATCGGTGCCCTCCTCGAGCGCGTGCACGATCTCGTCGTGGGAGATCTCCTCGCCCTCGAGGTAGCGCTCCATCAGCGCCTCGGAGTTCTCGGCGACCTCGTCCATGAGCTTCTCGCGGTACTCCTGCGCGAGGTCGGCGAGGTCGTCGGGGATGGGGATCTCAGAGCAGTTGTCCTTGCCGGAGCCGTCGTAGGCGTAGGCCTTCATGTCGACGAGGTCGATCAGGCCGCGGACCTCGTGCTCGGAGCCGATCGGGATCTCCGTCGCCACCACGTGCGGGCCGAAGGCGTCCTTGAGCGAGTTCAGCGCGCGGAAGAAGTCGGCGCGTTCGCGGTCGAGCATGTTCACGTAGACGAGCCGGGCGACCCCGAGCTCGGAGGCGCGCGCCCACAGGCGCTGCGTCGAGACCTCGACGCCCATGACCGCGTTGACGACGAACACGGCGGACTCGCAGACGCGCAGCGCGCCGAGCGCGTCGGCGATGAAGGAGGGCTCGCCGGGCGTGTCGATGAGGTTGACCTTGACCCCGCTCCACTCGAACGAGGCGAGCGAAGCGGAGATCGACATCCCGCGCGCCTTCTCGTCGGGATCGGAATCCGACATCGTCGTCCCGTCGCCGACCGTGCCCAGCCGGGAGATCGCGCCCGCCTCGAACAGCAGGGCCTCGTGCAACGAGGTCTTCCCGCTCCCCCGGTGGCCCACCAGGGCGACGTTGCGGATCCTGTCGGCGGCTGCGTGGGGCATGCCTGACCTCTCCTTCCGTCGTGCCCGCGTCCCTCAAACGCGCGCTATGAACGCGGGAGGCTAGTAGACGCGCGACTAGTCGCGGAGGTTGTCGGCCTGCAACCGGGACTTGAGCCGCAGCACGGCCTTCGTGTGCAGCTGCGAGACCCGGGACTCGGTCACGCCGAGGACCTCGCCGATCTCGCGGAGGGTCAGGTTCTCGTAGTAGTAGAGCGCGATCACGAGCTTCTCGCGCTCGGGCAGGGCCGCGATCGCGTCGGCCAGGCGGTCCTTGAGCTCGGAGGCGTCGAGCAGCTGCTGAGGGTCCGGAGCGTCCGGGTCGTGCAGCGTGTCCAGCAGCGAGACCTGATCGCCGGAGGCGTCGGACACCGACCACAGCTCGTCGAGCGCGACGACGGTCGAGTTGGAGATCTTCATCAGCCATTCCTGGAACTCGTCGACCGTGAGGTCGAGCTCGATGGCCATCTCCTCGTCCGACGGGGTCCGGTGCAGCTTGTGCTCGAGCTTGGCGTGCGCCCGCTCGATCTCGCGCGCCCGTGCCCGGACGGAGCGCGGCACCCAGTCCAGGGCGCGCAGCTCGTCGATGATCGCGCCCTTGATGCGGGTGATCGCGTAGGTCTCGAACTTGATCTCGCGCTCGAGGTCGAAGCGCTCGATCGCGTTGATCAGCCCGATGAGGCCGTACGAGATGAGGTCGGCCTCCTCGACGTGCGCGGGCAGACCGCTGCTCATGCGGCCGGCCACGTACTTGACGAGAGGCGAATAGGCAACGACGAGCTGCTCGCGGGCGGCCGTGGAGCCGGAGCCCTTGTACCGGCGCCACAGGTCTTTGAGCTCGATTGCCTTGACGTTGGTTTCCAGAACTGCTCCTCGGCGTGCGTTCTAGGCCCGCGGGTGACTGCGTGCGTACGCGGATCTCAGCCGCGCTGACTCTACCCGAGTGTAGATCTGGGTGGTGGAGATCGAGGCGTGGCCCAACAGCTCCTGGATGGCGCGCAGATCGGCGCCGCCTTCCAGCAGGTGCGTCGCGAACGAGTGGCGCAGCGCGTGCGGGTGCACGGCGCCTTGGGCGGCGGCGTGCCGCGCCCAGACGCGCAGGCGGCGGCGGATGTCCGACGTCGAGAGGCGCCGGCCCGACTTCGAGAGGAACAGCGCTGGCTCGTCGTCGCCGCTGGCGAGGGCGCCGCGGGCGCGCTCGGCATAGCGCGCCACCGCCCGCAGCGCGGGCTCCCCGGCCGGCACGAACCGCGTCCGCCCGCCCTTGCCCTCGACGCGGACCTGCTCGGCGTCGAAGTCGATCGAGCCGACGTCGAGGTTGACGAGCTCCTCGGCGCGCAGCCCGCACGCATAGGCGAGCTCGAACAGCGCGCGGTCGCGCAGCTCGAGCGGGGTGGTCGCCGGGATGCGGTCCAGCAGCAGCGCGATCTCACCCGGCTTGAGGACGTCGGGGAGGTGACGGGGGCGTTTGGGACCCGGGAGCAGGTCGGCCGGGTTGGCGTGCAGCTCGCCGTGCTCGACCAGGGTGCGGAAGAACGCCCGCAGCGACGCCAGCTTGCGCGCGAGGGTGGCCGGCTCGGCACCGCGCTCGGAGATCCATGCCGCGTAGCGCCGCAGGACTTGGTAGCTGATCTGGTCCGGCGCGAGGCCGTGGCCCGTCGCCCAGCGGGCGAACAGGTCGAGGTCCGAGCCGTACGCCATCCGGGTGCGCTCGGCGGCGCCGCGCCGCCGCAGGTCGCCGTCGAAGCGGGCGAGGGACGCGCGCCAGCCCTCGCTGAGCCTGAGCCGGGATGGCCGTCTTCTTCATCGACACGGACACCGGTCAGGTCGCGACGCAGAAGCAGCTCGTGCAGGCGCACATCGCTCCCGAGAACGGCGACCCGCCGCCGCGGCCGTGGTTCCGCATCCAGGGGACGGGCGACGCGATCACCATGTGGTACGCGGTGATGCGCAAGCAGACGAAGGGCGTGTACATCGGCGCCCTCTGCCTTCGCCACACCGATCACCATGCCCTGCTCCTGCAACAGGGCTGGCAGGAGGTCGACGTGGCGGAGATCAAGGCCTTCGCGGCCTGAGCCGCCGCGATCGGGATTTCGTCCGGCCGCCCTTCGCTGGCGCTCGGGCTCTGGACGACGTTACGAGATGTAGATCGGCGCCCCGACCGGCACCTGGTCGTACAGCTCGATGACGTCGGGGATCAGCATGCGGATGCAGCCGTGCGAGGCGTTGGACCCGATCGAGCCCGAGGCGGACGTCCCGTGGATCCCGACGCCGTCGTAGACGCCCAGCCAGCGCGCCTTGAGCGGGTTCTCGGGCGTGCCGCCAGGGATGACCTTGCCGGCGAGCGAGCCCGCCCACGCCGAGTTCGGCACGCTCCAGGCGGGGTTGATCGCCTTGTTCTGGATCTTGTAGAGGCCGGCCGGCGTGTCGAGGCCCACCTGACCGACCGCGATCCCGTAGGACTTGGCCGGCTTGAGGTTCTTGTAGAGCGTCAGCTTGAAGGCCCCGCGGTTCACGAACAGGACGGCCGGATACTTCTTGCCGACCTCCTCGGTCGTCACCTTCGGCTTGATGACCCGGGTGCGGACGCGGACCATCCGCTCGCTGTCGGTCGACAGCAGCGTCTCCTCGAGATCGCGGGCGAGCCGCGCGGTCCGGACCTTGCGTCCCTCGCGTGACGGCTTGGGGTTGATCTGGCCGCCCTCGAACGACACGTCGGCGTCCTTGGGCTCGGTGTTGATCGTCTCGGCGACGCGCTTGACCAGGCGGCGGATGGCGGCCTTGGAGTGCGAGACCTCGACCGGCACGTCGGCGTGCACCCGGTCGCCCTTGATCTCGCGCACCACGCGGGTGAGGACGTTGCCCCGTCGCGAGCGGTTCAGCGCCTCCTGGACGGACCCGTCGAGGTCGATCCCGATCTTGGCCTGGTTCGGCGTGAGCCGGAAGCGATGCTTCTTGTAGCGAACCAGGACCGGCTCATTGAGCGGATCGAGCAGCGCCGACCGCAGCTTCTCGCGGGCCGCGGAGCGCTGGAGGCCCCCCACGTCGATGCCGGAGACGGTGACGCCCTCGGCGATGGTCTGGCGCCGGCTCGAGTCGAACGCGTAGACGCCACCCGCGGTGGCGAGCATCACGGCGACGAGGCCGGCGACGAGGGCGAAAGTTCGTGTACGCAACTGGAGAAATGAGGAAGGGGGAAAATGTACGCGGTCGCCGACGGTGCGACCAGTCCTGCAAGAAGGCTGGCAGCCCTCTTGCGCCCGCCGGACGACCGCTTAGGTTAGCCACCCGCGTTTCGGCGCTCAGAACCTGCCGGCCGGTGACGGACGCTCGGGCTCCAGCGCAGGAACTCCTCGACCTCGCGCTCGTAACGGTATGGCTCGTCCTGGCCGGCCTTCAACGGCGCCACTCTCAAATGCTCTGCAAACCGGGCCACCGCCTCGCGTGACGTATAGCGCAGGGGGTAGCCCGCCGCCTTGAGCTTGCGGTTGTCGACCCCGCGGCCGTAGCGGAGCTGCTGGAGGACCTCGTCGGGCAGCCGGAGCCCGAGGCGCCGCAGCGGCGCCGCGGCCAGGCCGGTCCCCCACGGCGGCAGGATCGGGGCCAGCGGCTTGCCGAGCAGCGAGGCGACCTCCGAGAGCACGAGGACGCCGTCGCCGGCGACGTTGTAGATCCCGTCGAGGTCCTCGCGGACGGCGTGGGCCAGCGAGGCGACGATGTCCTCCTCGTGCACGAACTGGTAGCGGGGGTCGAAACCGAGGATGCACGGCACGGCCGGGAGCGAGAACAGCCGCGTGTGCGCCGTCTGCAGGCCCGGGCCGAGGCCGTTGACGTAGCGCAGGACCGTCGTCGTGACCTCGGGGTGCTGATCGGCGAACGCGCGCACCGCGCGCTCGGCCTCGACGATGTCCCGCTCGATCAGCGAGCTGGGCGCGTGCGGGCGCTGCATGCGCTCGGTGAAGAACGCCGGGTCGTCGCGCTCGGCGCCGTAGTAGTGCGCGCTCGACTTGAAGACGACCTTGCGCACCGGGGAGTCGGTCCCCGTGCACGCGGCCAGGATGTTCATCGTCCCGATCACGTTGTTCTCGTGTGCCTTGCGCGGCGAGGTGGAGGCGGAGTCGACGACCAGGCGGCTGTCGACCACCGTGTCGATCTCGGCCGCCGCGACGATGCGCCGCAGCAGGGCGTGCTGGGCGCCGACGCGGACGAACTCGGTGCGCTCGAGCTCGACGTTGGGCTCGTGCGGGTCGACGCCGACGATCACCTCGACCTCGGGGTCGCGCTCGAGCTCGCGCGCGAGCCGACCGCCCCACGTGTGCGACAGCCCGGTGACCAGGATCCGGCGGGAGCGCATGGGCTAATGGGCCTGTCCGTACGTTCGGCGAGACAGGTCCACTAGAACCAGGCCGACTCGCGGTGGGCGAGGATGTCGAACAGCTCGTCCTGGATCCGCGAGCGGATCTCCTCGGCGATCGTCTGGACGAGCCCGCGGTCCTCCCACGGCTCGTCGCCCCACTGGTCCGTCGGGATCGGCTCGAGGAAGCGGATCCGGAACTTGGCGGGCAGGTAGGCGAGCATCCCGAAGAGGCCGAAGTGCGGGAACGTCGGGGTGACGGGGAAGTAGATGAGGCCGGTGAGGCGCTGCAGCAGCGGGAGCTGCGCGAAGGCCGGCATCGCCTCCTCGGCGCCGACGACCGCGATCGGCACGATCGGGACGCGGGCGCGCATCGCCGCCTCGACGAAGCCGCCGCGCCCGAACCGCCGCAGCCGGTAGCGGTCCTTGTAGAGCTTCTCGGTGCCCTTGCGGCCCTCGGGGAACACGAGCACGAGCTGCCCCTCGTCGTCGAGCAGGCGCTGGACGTTGGCCGGATGCGCCGGCACGCCGCCGATCTTGGAGACGAGCATCGAGAACCCGGGATAGCCCTTGAAGAAGTGCTCGACCGTGAGGTGCAGCGGCCGCGGGCGGGGGTGCTCCTCGGAGATCGCCTTGGTGATCATCGCCGCGTCCGGCGGGAGCGCGCCGGCGTGGTTTGAGACGAGCAGGGCGCCCCCGGTCGCCGGGACGTGCTCGATCCCCTCCACCTCGCAGCGGAACCAGTAGTGGTACATGAACTCATAGAGCGTGCGGTCGACCAGACCTTCGATGCGCTCGGAGCGCCCCCAGTCGGTGACCTCGCGGTCCGGCTCGATGGCCGGCAGGTACTCCCGCCGGTCGCCGCCGGTCGACGCCGAGAGCTCCTTCATGCCGGGGCCCGGCCGTGCGCCAGGACGGGCTCGAGCGCGGCGGCCAAGCCAGGCCAGTCGTCCGCGCAGATGACGTCCTCCACCTCGCACAGGTCCCGGTTCCAGGGATGGTTGAGCGTCGCGACCCGGATGCCGGCCTCCAGCGCGCGCTCGAGGTTGACCGGGGAGTCGTCGATCAGCAGGTCGATGTCCAGCTCGACACAGCGCGCGATCTTGTCCCACGAGCAGTGCAGGTCGTCGTACGGCAGCCCGATGCGCTCGAGCCACGCGGCCGTGCAGCCCGCCGCTTCCGTGCTGCGGTGGGAAGTCACGTGGATGAAGTGGCCGTCCGCCTTCCACCGGCGCACCGTCTCGACGGCCTTGTGGTAGGGCACGGCGCGGGCGACGGCGGCCTCGCGGTGGGTCTCGGCGACGCACGCCTTCAGCTGCTCGGGGCGCAGGATCGGGATCTCCCACGTGACCTGGTCCTCGTACGGGAGATCGACGCCGAACCGCCGCTTGGCGGCGGCCGCGAGCTCGTCCCAGTAGTGGTGCAGCGTCGAATCGATGTCGATGGCGATGCGCATGGCTTCGATACCGTAGAACCCATGCCGTCCGTGCGCCGCCAGATCGCCGCCACGGTGCAGAACGGCCTGATCCGACCCGGCCCCGACGACACCTACGCCGATGGTGACGACGACAGCTGGCTGCGGGTCGACTGGCCCTCGCTGACCCGGCGGATCGACGTCCTCGGCCGCCCGATGACGGTGATCGACACCGGCGGGGAGGACAAGCCGGCGATCGTCTTCGTCCACGGGCTCGGCGGCCGCTGGCAGAACTGGCTGCTGAGCATCCCGCCGTTCATGGCGACCCACCGCGTGGTGGCGATGGACCTCCCGGGCTTCGGCTCGTCGGAGATGCCCGCCGAGAAGATCTCGATCCAGGGCTACGCGCGGGCCGTCGACGCGCTGTGCCAGACGCTCGGGATCGAGTCGGCGGTGTTCGTCGGGAACTCGATGGGCGGCTTCGTGAGCGCCGAGCTCGCGCTGTCGTTCGCGACGCGCGTCGAGAGGCTCGTGCTCGTCTCGGCCGCCGGGCTCTCGATCGAGCACCAGCGCCGCGAGCCGATGCTGACCAGCGCGCGCCTGATGGCCTCGACCGCCCGCTTCGTCGTCGCCCGGCGCGATGTCATCGTCCGCCGGCCACGGCTCCGCCGCGCCGCGTTGCAGGGCGTCGTTCGCTACCCCGAGAAGCTCTCGGTCCCGCTGACCTGGGAGATGCTCGCCGGGCAGGGCAAGCCCGGGTTCGTCGACGCGATGGACGCGCTGATGAGCTACTCGTTCCGCGAGCGGCTCAAGGAGATCGAGGTGCCGGTGCTGATCGTCTGGGGCCGCAACGACATGCTCGTCCCCATCGGCGACGCCGAGCGCTTCGAGCAGCTCATCGGCGCCAACGCACGCAAGGAGATCTTCGAGGACACCGGCCACGTGCCGATGATCGAGCGGCCGACCCGCTTCGAGGCGCTGTTGCGCGGGTTCATCGAGGGCGAGACCGCGCCCGAGGCCGGCATCCCCGGCGTCGCGACGGCCTAGGGTCGGGCCCTGCGAAAGAAGACGGGCACGTCCGGATGCGGCCTCCTGACCGCGCTCAGCCGGTGATCGCGCCTTCCGAGGCGCTCGAGACGAGCCTCGCGTACTTGGCCAGCACGCCGGTCTCGTACTGCCGCGGCGGCGGCTGGTAGACCGCGACGCGGGCGGCGATCTCGTCGTCGGAGAGCTCCACGTCGAGCCGCCGGGCGGCGACGTCGATGGTGATCGCGTCGCCGTCGGCGACGGCGGCGATCGGCCCGCCGCGGAACGCCTCGGGGGCGACGTGGCCGGCCATGAAGCCGTGGGTGGCGCCCGAGAAGCGCCCGTCGGTGAGCAGCGCGACCTCCTCGCCGAGCCCCTCCCCCACGAGCGCCGCGGTCACCGCCAGCATCTCGCGCATGCCCGGCCCGCCGGCGGGCCCCTCGTTGCGGATCACGAGGACGTCGCCGGGCACGATCGAGCCGGTGGTGACCGCCTTCATGGCGTCCTCCTCGGACTCGAACACGCGGGCGGGGCCGCGATGGTGGACGCGCTCGTGGCCCGAGAGCTTGACCACGCAGCCCTCCGGCGCGAGGTTGCCGCGCAGGATCGCCAGCCCGCCGGTGGCCTTGATCGGGTCGTCGAGCGGACGCACGACCGGCGGGCCGTCGTCAGGTTCGACGGCCTCGCGGGCGAGCTCGCCGATGCTGCGCCCGGTCACCGTCTGGGCGCCCTCGTGGAGCAGCCCTGCCTCGGCCAGCCGCTTGGCGACGACCGGGACGCCGCCCGCCGCGTAGAGGTCGACCGCGACGTAGCGGCCGCCCGGCTTGAGGTCGCAGAGCAGCGGCGTGCGCGAGGCGATCCGGTCGAAGTCGTCGATGTCGAGCGCGACGCCGGCCTCACGGGCGACCGCCAGGAGGTGCAGGACGCCGTTGGTCGACCCCCCGGACGTGGCGATCGCGGCGATCGCGTTCTCCAGCGACTCGCGGGTGATGATGTCGCTCGGGCGCTGGCCGCGGGCGAGCACGTCCATGATCTGGCGGCCCGCCTCGCGGGCGACGTCGGCCTTGCTCGCGTTCTCGGCCGGCACCATGCTCGACCCGATCGGCGAGATCCCCATGACCTCGAACGCCATCGCCATCGTGTTGGCGGTGAACTGGCCGCCGCACGCGCCGGCGCCCGGCGAGGCGGCCTCCTCGATCTCGGTCAGCTGCTCGCGGGTGATGCGGCCGGACGCGTGCGCGCCGACCGCCTCGAAGACCTCCTGGATCGTGATGTCCTGCCCCTGGTAGCGGCCTGGCGCGATCGAGCCGCCGTAGAGCATCAGCCCGGGGACGTCGAGCCGAGCGAGGCCCATGACCACACCGGGGATGGTCTTGTCGCAGCCGGCGAGGCCGATCACCGCGTCGAACAGGTGGCCGAGGGTGACGAGCTCGATCGAGTCGGCGATCACCTCGCGCGACACCAGGCTCGTCTTCATCCCGCTGGTGCCCATCGTGATGCCGTCGGAGATCGCGATGGTGTTGAACTCCATCGGCGTCCCGCCGGCCTCGCGGATGCCCTCCTTGACCTTCGCGGCCAGCGCGCGGAGGTGGAAGTTGCAGGGCATCGTCTCGATCCACGTATTGGCGACGCCGATGATCGGCTTGGCGAGGGCCTCGGCGTCGTAGCCGATCCCGTGCAGGTAGGAGCGCGCGGCGGCTCGCTCGGGACCCTCGGTCAGCGCCCGCGAGTTGTGCTTCGGATCGAGCCGGCCATTTCCCTGGGACATGGCGCCAGAGCCTACGGGGTCGGAACGATGCCGCCGGACCCGCCGGCCGCCGCACGGCGCCGCTCCCGCGCCAGCCGCTCGCGCTCCCACTGGCTCAGGCGCCAGAGGTCGCGCCCCGCGTGCTTGGGATCCACCTGACGGCCGGGGAGGTGCATGTTCGCCGCCGAGATCAGGCGCCCCTCGTCGGCCTTGAGCGCCATCCACTTGGCGAGCACGTCATCGGAGTCCGGAAGGCGCGACGAGCCGTAAGGCCGCGTCTCGTCCGGGAACTCGACGCAGTACTCGTTGAGGAGCTCGCGCGTCTGCGGGAGGTAGGCGACGATCGGCTTGTGCGGGTAGATCAGGTAGGCGTAGGGCGCGCCGCGCAGGTCGCGCCCGGTCTCCGGCCCGCCGGACCGGCCGCCCCAGACCCGCAGGAAGCCGAGGTCGCGGTACATCGCCCACTCCTCCTCGTTCACGCAGGAGCGCAGCAGCTCGCGGGCCTTCTGCTCGGCCCGGCGCTCACGGCCGGGGTCGTAGCCCGGGACGCCCGCGCCGCGCAGCCGTCGCCGCTCGCGCCGGGCGTCGAGCCGGCGATCGATCCACGGCATCGAGATCTCCCAGAGCAGGGCGAGGACGACGATCGCGGTGGCGCACAGCGCGACGGTCATGTGGCTGCGGTCCTACCTGCCGCCGGCGGCGCGCGGGAAGAAGATCACGCGCGCGGTTCCGGTCGGGATCTCCTCGAACCTCTGCACCATCTCCGCCTCGCGGCGGCCGTGGAGGCCGGTCGTCGGCACGGCCGCCCACATCCCGCTGTCGAGCTGCCGGCGAAACTCGTCGACCAGGGCCTCGTGCTCGGCGGGGACGTCGAGGTCACCCTCGGCGATCAGCTGCTCGCCAAAGCCCGGTCGCATGCGCAGGAACTGCATCGGGGGATTATGCCACCTGGTCGTTGAGTTCAGTTGAGGTCGCGCGCCAATTGTCCGTTGCCGGTCCACGGCGCGAGATCCCCAGCGCGTCGACGGGCCCGGCGCCGGCCCCGAGGTCGCGCAGCCCGTCGCGGACCGCCTCCGACGCGACCACGCGCGCCGCCCGGGCCGCATCGAGCGGCGGGAAGCCCAGCGCCAGATGCGCGGCGAGCGCCGACGCGTGCGTGCACCCTGAGCCGTGCGCGGCGCCGTCGGGATGGCGCTCGCCGGCGATCCGCTCGACGCGCCGGCCATCGAAGTACGTGTCGACGATCTCCTCGCGGTGGCCGCCGGTGACGACGACCACGGCGGGGCCCAGGGCGTGCAGCGCGCGGGCGAGCGCCTCCGCGTCATCCGGGTCCACCCTGTCCCCCGCCAGCACCCGCGCCTCGGGGAGGTTCGGCGTGATCACGGTGGCGCGCGGCAGCAGCAACTCGACCACGGCGGCACGAGCGTCCTCGGCGAGCAGCACCGCGCCGGACTCGGCGATCATCACCGGATCGACCACCAGCGGCGGCCGGCCGGGCAGCCGGTCGTAGGCGCGGGCCACCGCCGCCACCGTCGCGGCGTCCCCGAGCATCCCCGTCTTGACGGCGTCGACGCCGAGGTCGGCCGCCACGACCGCGACCTGCTCCTCGATGAACGCCGGCGGCACCGTGTGCACCGCAGTCACCTCGACGGTGTTCTGCGCGGTCAGCGCGGTGATCGCCGTCGCCCCGTGGACACCGCAGCGGGCGAACGCCTTGAGGTCGGCCTGGATCCCGGCGCCACCGCCCGAGTCCGAGCCGGCGATCGAGAGCACGCAGGGAACCGGGCGGTCACGGGTCACGGCGAGGCAGGGTAGTACCGCCACCGTCACGGCCACCCACCCGGGATCCGGACGTAGCCCCCGCCGAAGTCGCGCCGGATCAGCCCGCGGAGCTCGAGCTCGGTCAGCCCGCGCATCGCGTCCTGCGCCTCCTCGGGCGTCGCCGCCAGCGCCTCGACGCCGCCGGCGCCCTGCTCCACCGCGTCGAGCAGCCGGCGCAGGTGCGGCTCGAGCGCCACCACCGCCTCGGCGCCGCCGGCCACCACTCGCCGCGGGCTCCCGTCGGCGGCCAGGAGGTCCAGGACGTCCTCGCCGCCGCGCACGAGCGCCGCGCCGGCCTGCAGGAGCCCGTTGGCGCCCGCAGCCAGACGCGACGTGATGTGACCCGGGACGGCCGCGACCGTCCGGCCCAGCTCGGCGGCCAGGTCGGCGGTGATCAGCGAGCCCGACCGCTCGGCGCCCTCCACGACGATGGTCACGCGCGCCAGCGCCGCGATGAGGCGGTTGCGGGCCGGGAAGCACCAGCGGAACGCCCCGAACCCGGGCGGCAGCTCGGAGATGACGCAGCCGCGCGCCAGCAGGTCGGCGTGCAGGCGGCGCTTGCTCGCGGGATAGGGCAGGTCGGCGCCGCCGGCCAGCACCGCCACGGTCGGGGTCGACGCCTCGAGCGCCCCGGTGTGGGCGGCCGAGTCGACTCCCAGCGCCATGCCCGAGACCACCGGCACTCCGGCCGCCGACAGCTCCCGCCCGAGCGAGCGCGCCACCTCCAGCCCGTAGGCCGACGCCTTGCGCGCACCGACGATCGCCACCGCGTCGGGGTCGTGGAGCGAGCCCGTCGCCGACCCGCCGATGTGCAGGACGGCCGGCGGATCGGGCAGGTCGCGCAGGCGCTCCGGGTAGCCGGCGACGCAGCGGCAGGCCGCCGACAGGCCGGCCTCGACGATCCGCGCGCGAGCCGGCGCCGGCTCGAAACCGGCGTAGCGGCGCTGCGGGGCGTCGGAGCGCGCGAGCGCGAGGAGGTCCGCGTCGGCGAGGGCGAGCATCCTGGCCCGAGCGCCCCGGGTACGCCATTGCAGGTCGATCACCCCACCGAGCGCGGCGATCAGGTCGGTGCGGCGCAGGCACGCGTCGCAGGCGTCGACACTCATGCCGCCACCTGCCCCGACGCCTGCGTCCGCAGCCCCGCCGCCTCGGCGATGTCGTCGGGCTCGACGCGCTCCGAGCCACGCAGGTCGGCGACCGTCCGCGCGACGCGCAGGACCCGTGCGTGGCCGCGCGCGCTCAGCCCGTCGCGGTCGTGCAGCTCGTAGAGGCGGCGGGTGGCCGCGGGCGTGGCCAGGCTCAGCTCGGTCAGCATCCGCGGGGTCATCTCCGCGTTGCAGGCGATGCCGAGCCCGGCGAAGCGATGCTCCTGGCGCTCGCGCGCCACGATCACCTCGCCCCGGATCGCGTCCGACGGCGGCGCGACCTGCTCGCGCAGTGCGACGCCCGACGGCCGCCCCACCTTGACGGTGACGTCGATCCGGTCGAGCAGCGGCCCGCTCAGACGCCGCTCGTGGCGCGAGATGTCGGCTCCGCTGCAGTGGCACGCCGCGTCGCCCTTCCCACAGGGGCAGGGGTTGGCGGCCGCGACGAGCATGCAGCGGCTCGGGTAGACGACGAGCCGCTGGCCGCGGACGATCGCGACCCGCCCGTCCTCGAGCGGCTGGCGGAGCGCCTCGAGGCTCGAGCGCGGGAACTCGGGCAGCTCGTCGAGGAAGAGGACGCCGTGGTGTGCGAGCGTCACCTCTCCGGGCATCGGGGTGCTGCCGCCGCCGACCAGGCCCGCCGGCGAGATCGTGTGATGCGGCGCCCGGAACGGCCGCTCGCGCACCAGCCCGCCGCCCGAGTGCAGCCCGGCGATCGAGTGGATCCGGGTCACGCCGATCGCCTCGGCATCGTTGAGCGGCGGCAGGATCGACGGGATCCGGCGCGCCAGCATCGTCTTGCCCGTGCCGGGCGGCCCGTGGAGGAACAGGTTGTGCCCGCCGGCGGCGGCGACCCGGAGCGCCGGGATCAGCGCGTTGTGCCCGCGGACGTCGGCGAGGTCCAGACCGTCCGCGGGGGACGCCGGCGGCTCCCCGGGGTCCGGGAGCGCTCGGGTCGGTGCTGGCTCGCCCCGCAGCGCCGCCACCGCCTCGACGAGCGACTCCACCCCGCAGACCTCCAGCCCCGCGACGAGCCCGGCCTCCCGCGCCCGCGACCGCGGCACGACGATCCGGGCGAGCCCGTGCCTGTGCGCCCCTTCGGCGATCGCCAGGATCCCGCGCACCGGGCGCACCTCGCCGGCCAGCGAGAGCTCGCCGCAGACGCCGGCGCGCTCCACCGTCTCGGGTGCCAGCTGGCCGCTCGCCACCAGGACCGCGATGGCGAGTGGCAGATCGAACCCCGGCCCCACCTTGTGCAGCGACGCCGGCGCCAGGTTGACGGTGATGCGCTTGAGCGGGAACTCGAACCCCGAGTTCACCAGCGCCGCCCGGACGCGCTCACGTGCCTCGCGGACCGCCTTGTCGGCCAGGCCGACGACCGTGAACGCCGGCAGCCCCGAGCGCAGGTCGGCCTCGACCCAGACCCGCCGGCTCTGGACCCCGTCGAGCGCGAAGGTGGTCACGCGTGCGAGCACGGCTCAGAACGCCCCCTCGAGGTGATCCAGCGACACCAGCCGGCCCTGGCCGTCGACGGTGACGCCGACGGCGTCGAAGCGCAGCTCCGCGGACCACGGGCGGTCGCGGACATCGACGAGGTACGCGGCGGCCATCTTGCGGACCTGGCCACGCTTGCGGTCGTGCAGCGCGTCCCACGGGCTGCCCGACCCCGCGCGTCGGGTCTTGACCTCGCAGAAGACGAGCTCGCCGTCGCCCTCGGCCACGAGGTCGAGCTCGCCGAAGCGGGTGCGGTGGTTGCGCGCGAGGACGCGGTAGCCAAGGCGCTCGAAGTGCTCGGCGGCGAGCCGCTCGCCGAGCCGGCCGAGGGTATGTCGGGAGTCGGTGGTCACGCCCGGCGACGCTATGGACGCCGGGCGCACGGATCAGCACGCGGTGGTCACAAAACGCCCGCGCAAGTGTGAAATAAGGCCCCTACGCGCAGACGACGAAGCGCCGGGACACGATCTTGATCGCCTGCCGCTTCTGACCCGGACGCCGGTAGTAGATCCGGGCGGACACGCGGTGCCGCCCGGGGGCGAGCTGGATCGGGAGGCTGCGGCGGTACGGCGCGCGGCGATCCGTCCGCGAGACCGCGCGGTGGCGGCCGGAGGGCGTGCGATAGAAGAAGACGACGCGCCGGACCTGCGGCTTGGCGCGGCCCGGGCGCTTGCGGACGGTGAGCGAGACCGGCATCCGCCGGCCGCGCGGAGTGCAGTCGAGGCCGGCCTCGACCTCGACGGAACCGCCGCCCACCGGTGTCGCCGGCGGCGGCGAGGGTCCGGGGGTCGGGGGTGGTTCGGGCGTCGGCGTCGGCGCCCCGCCCTCGGAGAACCGGCGCGAGAGGTTGGTGAGCGGAACGTCGCCGGACGGCTCGTCCCGCTTGGCGCCGTAGGCCACGACGATCTCCGCGTCGCCCCCGCTGTTGCTGTTGCGCAGAAGCCACCGCCCGTTGATGCGCCGGAACACGCCGATCGTCGTGGTCCCGTTGCCGTCCCAGTCGCCCGTCACCGGCACGTCGTCACTCCCCGCGGTGCCAAAGCTGACGTCGATGTCCGGTGTGCCGCCGCTGTTGCGATTGCGCAGGAGCCACTGCGCGGTCTGGCGCCGGTACACCCCGATCGTCAGCGATCCATTGCCATCCCAGTCGCCGGTGACCGGGAGGTCGTTGTACGGCTCCCGCGGGGCGCCGAAGCTGAACTTCAGCTCGGGATCGCCGCCGCTGACCGAGTCGCGGAGCAGCCACTCGCTCGTCGACGTGCGGAACACGCCGATGCCCGCCTCGGCGGTCGAGGGGGCCGGCGCCACCCCGGCCGCCAGGAGGATCGCGGGCCGCCGAAGTCGCGAGGAACCCATCGCCTTCGATCCTGGCCAACGGCCTCACGCGTAGAAGTTGCGGTCCCAGCGATGCGCCCGCAGCTTTTCGACCACGTCGGGCGCCAGGCCCTCCCCGTCGCCGACGGCGCAGTTGCGCTCGGCGTTGCGCACCGATCTCATCCCCGGGATCACCGTCGACACGGCCGCCTGCGAGAGCACGAACCGCAGCGCGACCTCGGCCAGCTCCGAGCGCTCGATGCCGAGATCGGAGACCAGCGCGCGCACGCGCTCGTCCACCTCCGCCAGGCGGTCGCCGCGGAAGTAGTGGTTGCGGAAGTCGCCCTCCGGGAACGTCGAGTCGGGCCCGATGACGCCGGTCAGCGCGCCCTCGTCGAACGGCACCCGCACGATCACGCCGACGCCGTGATCCGAGCAGGCGGCGAGCAGCTCGTCCTCCGGCGACTGGTCGAAGACGTTGTAGATGACCTGGACGGTGTCGACGACGCCGGTCTCGATCAGACGGATGGCGTTGGCGGGCTGGTGGTCGTTGATCGAGACGCCGAACGCGCGGATCAGGCCCTCGGACTTGCAGGCTTCGACCCCCTCGAGCCAGGAGCCGCGACCGACCCATTCGTCGTGCCAGACGTGGAACTGCTGCACGTCGATGACGTCGAGCCCGAGATTCGAGAGGCTGCGCTCGGTGCACTCGCGGACCCAGTCGGCGGGGAACGCGTCCTCGGGGTCGACCCCGCCCGGCGCGGGCCAGATCTGGTTCTTGGGAGGCACCTTCGACGCGACGGCGATGTGCTGCTCGTGCTCGCGGACGACCTGGCCGACGAGCTCCTCGGAGTGCCCCATCCCGTACTGCAGCGCGGTGTCGATGAACGTCACCCCGAGCTCGATGGCGCGGCGCAGCGCCCGCAGCGACTCCTCGTCATCCGCGCCGAGCCATCCGCTGCCGCCGATGCCCCAGGAGCCGTAGCCGATCTCCGACACCTCGATGCCGGTCCGTCCCAATGTCCTTGAGTTCATGCGAGGGCGCGTACCCCACCCAGGCGGTTAGAGCACCAACTGCTGATAGGCCATCGACTGGAAAGACATCCGGTGCAGCGGCGAGACACCGAGACGCTCGATCGCGGCCCGGTGCTCGGGGGTCGAGTAGCCGACATGGGTCTCGAACTCCCAGCCAGGGAACTGCTCGGCTGCGCGGCGCATGAAGCGATCGCGGGTGACCTTGGCGATGACCGAAGCCGCCGCGATCGCCGCGCTCGTCGCGTCCCCGCCGACGACCGGCCGCTGCTCGAAGCCGGTTGGCGGGACGGCGAACCCGTCACTCAGGCAGATGCAGCCCTCGCGCCCGACGCGTCGCAACATGTCCGACAGCGCCCGCAGGTTGGTGACGTGGAGCCCGCGCTCGTCGATGCCGCGGGCGCAGCGCGACGTGACGGCCACACAGCTCGCCGCCCGCAGGACCCGGGGGTAGAGCTCCTCCCGCATCTGCTCGGTGTGCTGCTTGGAGTCGTTGAGCTGTGAGAGCGAGCGCAGGTCGCGCAGGCTCAGGCGCTCGTAGTCGAAGAGGACCCCGGCGGCGACCAGCGGGCCGGCCAGGCAGCCGCGCCCGGCCTCATCGGCGCCCGCCACGAAGCGCACGCCGAGCGCCCGGTCCCAGGCGAAGAGCCGGCGGCCGGAGCGGCGCTTCTTAGAGGAGGCCGACGCGCTTCGGCGGCCAGTAGGTGGCGAAGGCGCCGCCGATGATCCAGTCTCTGGGGACGGGTCCCCAGAAGCGGCTGTCGTCTGAAGAGCCACGATTGTCGCCCATCATGAAGTAGTGCCCGGCGGGAATCGTCACGGTGCCCGAAAAGGTGCATCCATCGCCGCCGCCGCACGGCTCGGTGAACGTCTCCTCCTGGCGCTTGCCGTTCAGGATCACATGGCCTCGGTCGATCGAGATCTTGTCGCCCGGGCCCGCCACGACGCGCTTGATGAAGTTGACGTCCGCCTTGCGCGCCGTCGGCTTGGTGCAGACCTCGTTCTCGGGCTTGGGTGCCCCGCACATGTCCTGCGACTGCTCCGCGCCGGTCGGAGGATGGAAGACGAGGATGTCGCCGACCTGGGGGTCGCCGAAGCGGTCACCGATCCGGTTGACCAGCACGCGCTGGCCGACCGACAGGGTCGGGACCATCGACGGGCTCGGGATCCGGTACGGCTTGACCAGGAACGCCTGGATGCCCAGCGCGAGCCCGAGCGCCACGGCGACGATGAGCACGAGCTCGAGCAGCGAGCCGCCCGGACTCGATCCCTTGCTCTCCACGAGGCTAGGTGTCGGTGTCGGAGGACGCCGCGGCACCCTCGGCGGGCGCGTCGAGTGCCGCCTGGTCGACTGCGTCGCCGGGGACCTCCGGGTCGGCGGCGGCAGCGGCGTCGGTCTCGACGGCGTCGTGGAGCAGACCCGCCTCCACGACTTCCTCCGGACCGGTGTAGCGGCGCTCGCGCACGCGGGCGCGCTTGCCGACCCGGCCGCGCAGGTAGTAGAGCTTCGCGCGGCGGACGTCGCCGCGGGCCGAGACCTCGATGCGCTCGATCTTCGGCGAGTGCACGGGGAACGTGCGCTCGACGCCGACGCCGAAGGACTGCTTGCGGACCGTGAAGGTCTCGCGCACACCTTCGCCCTGGCGCTTGATCACGACGCCCTCGAAGACCTGCGTCCGGCGGCGCGTGCCCTCGACGACCTGGAAGTGGACCTTCACGCGGTCACCGGCGGCGAAGCGCGGGACCCGGCGCAACTGCGCGCGTTCGAGTGAGTCGATGACGGTGCTCATGGCGAAGAAAAACCGCAGAGCCGAGGGGCTTCCGCGGGGCGCCGCCTATGGTAGCGGACGTCCTCGCGCGCGGGCCTGCTCCAGACGCCACCGCCGGATCTCCTCGTGATGGCCCGACAGCAGCACGTCCGGGACGCGCCAGCCGCGCCACTCCGCCGGCCGCGTGTAGTGCGGATATTCGGGCAGTCCTTCCAGCGCCTCGGAGAACGACTCCTCCACCGCGGAGTCCGCGTGGCCGAGCGTCCCGGGGAGCTTGCGCAGCACGGCGTCGGCGACCACCATCGCGGCGAGCTCGCCGCCGGCGATGACGTAGCGCCCGATCGACAGGCGGTCGGTGCAGAAGTGCTCGACGATCCGCTCGTCGAAGCCCTCGTAGCGCCCGCACAGCAGCGTGAGCGCCGGCTCGGCGGCCAGCTCTGAGACCCAGGCGTCGTCGAGCTCACGGCCGCCCGGGGTCAGCGCGATCACCCGCCGGCGCTCGCGCAGCTCGACCGGGTCGCAGCCGTAGTGCTCGCGCAGCGCCGCCTCCATGACGTCGACCCGCAGGACCATGCCCGCACCCCCGCCGAACGGCGTGTCGTCGACCGAGCGGCCCGACAGCGTCGAGCTCTCGCGGGGGTCGACGCAGTGCAGCTCGTGCCCCGCCTCCAGGGCGTTGCGGACGTGGCGCTGGGTGCGGAACCAGTCGAACCAGGGCGGGAACAGGGTGAAGACGTCGATCTCCACGTCAGGCCTCCCCGAGGAACCCGAGGTCGACCTCGATGCGCCGCGCCGCGACGTCGATCGAGCGCACCGCGTCGCCCACCAGCGGGATCAGCCGGTCGCCGACCTCGAGCGCCTCGCACGACGGCAGCGGCACCAGCCGCGCGACGAGCCCGACCTCGCGGTCGCCATCGACGACCAGGCAGCCCTCGAGCTCGTGCGCCCAGTACTCGCCCTGGCCGAGCGCCGGCAGCTCGGCGTTCGCGACGAGCAGCGGCTCCCCCCGCAGCGCCTCGGCCTCCTCGCGCGTGGCGGATCCGTCGAGCCGCAGGATGGGCTTGGCCGCGGTGCCGGACCGGCGGACGATCTCGCGCTCGCGCCCGGCGACGGTCAGCGCGCGGCCCACCTCCAGCAGGGCCGGCAGCGGGCGCGTGACGTAGAACGAGCCGTCGAGGCCGTGCGGCCGGCCGACGCGCCCGGCGTCAGTCGACGATGTCGACGAGGACTCGCTGCTTCTCACGGACGGCGGCCGCCTTGATGACGGCGCGGAGCGCCTGGGCGGTGCGTCCTCCTCGCCCGATGACCTTGCCGTAGTCATCCTCGCCCACCGACAGCTCGAGCACGATGGTGCCGTCGTCCTCCTCGAGCTCCTCGACCTTGACCTTGTCGGGCTCGTCGACGATCGCCCGCGCCAGGTACTCGAGGAGGTCGCGCACCTAGCTGATGCCCTGGGTCTTGAGCAGCTTGCGCACGGCGTCGGACGGCTGGGCGCCGCGCTCGAGCCAGAAGCGCGCGCGCTCCTCGTTGATGACGATCGTCGAGGGCTCGGTCTGGGCGTTGTAGCGGCCCACGGTCTCGATCGAGCGACCGTCGCGGGGCGAGCGCGAGTCGGCGATGACGACGCGCCACACCGGATCCTTCTTGCCGCCCACACGGGTGAGCCTCATTGCTACGGCCACAGACGTCTACTCCTCTTGGTTCGAAAGCGACGCAAGAGTCTAACGGCCCCGCGTCAGCGCCCCGAGGTCCGGCATCTTGCCCTGCTGCAGGCCCCGCATCATCTTGCGCATCTCGCCGAACTGCTTGACGAGCTGGTTGACCTGCTGGACGCTCGTGCCCGAGCCCTTGGCGATGCGCAGCCGCCGCGAGCCCTTGATCAGCTCCGGCCGGCGCCGCTCGAGCGGGGTCATCGAGCGGATGATCGCCTCGATGCGATCGAACTCCCGCTCGTCGATGTCCATCTTGGACAGCTTGTGGCCGGCGAGGCCGGGGATCATCCCGAGCAGCGACGTCAGCGACCCCATCTTGCGGATCTTCGACAGCTGGGAGAGGAAGTCGTCGAGGGTGAACTCGTTGCGGCGCAGCTTGCGCTCGAGCTCCTTGGCCTCGTCCTCGTCGGTCTCCTTGCCGGCCTTCTCGATGAACGACAGGACGTCGCCCATGCCGAGGATGCGCTGGGCCATGCGATCGGGGTGGAAGCGCTCGAAGGCGTCGAGCTTCTCGCCGGTCGACGCGAACATGATCGGCTTGCCGGTGACCGCCTTGACCGACAGCGCCGCGCCGCCGCGGGCGTCGCCGTCGAGCTTGGAGAGGATCACGCCGTCGAACTGGGCGACCTCGGCGAACTGCTCGGCGACGTTGACGGCGTCCTGGCCGGTCATCGCGTCGACGACGAGCAGCACGTCGGTCGGGCGCACCCGCTTCTTGATGTTGGCGAGCTCCTCCATGAGCTCCTTGTCGACGTGCAGGCGGCCCGACGTGTCGATGATCAGGACGTCCTTGCCGTCGCGCTTGGCCTGGTCGAGCGCCCAGCCGGCGATGTCCACGGGGTTCTTGTCCGTGCCCTGCTCGTAGACCGTCGCGCCCGCCTGCGTACCGACCTTGATGAGCTGCTCGACCGCCGCGGGCCGGTAGACGTCGCACGCGGCGACGGCGACCGAGGACCCGTGCTCGCTCTTGAGCCAGCGCGCGAGCTTCCCGGTGGCGGTGGTCTTGCCCGAGCCCTGCAGGCCGGCCATCAGGATGACCGTCGGCGGCCGGGGCGAGAACGTCAGCCCGGCGGCCGCGCCGCCCATCAGCGCGGTCAGCTCCTCGTTGACGATCTTGATGACCTGCTGGCCGGGGTTGAGCTGCTTGGCGACCTCGACCCCGGCGCAGCGCTCCTTGACCGTCTTCGTGAACTCCTTGACGACCCGGAAGTTCACGTCGGCCTCGAGCAGCGCGAGCCGGATCTCGCGCATCGCCTTGGCGATGTCGTCCTCCGTCAGCGCGCCACGCTGGCGCACGCCCGAGAGCGTGCTCTGCAGCTTGTCGGAGAGGGAGTCGAACATCGTCCGTCTGACTCTACGAGCCCTGCGGCGGCGGGCCTGGCGGCAGCTCGGCCGGCACGCCGGTGGCGCCCGGCGACGCGGCGGCGGTGGCCGCCTCGGAGGCCTCGCGCGACGCGCGCGCGGCCTCGGCGGCGTCCGCCGCGGCACGCTCGGCGGCCTCGTTCTGCTCGGCCGTCGGGGGCGCGGGCTCCCGCGGCTTGCGCGGCGCGCCGCCGCCGCCGCCGAGCGTCGTGGCCAGGCCGCCGAGCGCCTGGGAGAACTCGCTCGGGATCACGAAGATCTTGTTCGCCTGGCCCTTGGCCAGCTCGGGCAGCATCTGCAGGTACTGGTACGAGAGGAGCTCCTGGTCGGGGGCACCGTCGTGGATCGCCCGGAAGACCGTCTCGATCGCCTTGGACTCGCCCTCGGCGCGCAGGATCGCCGCCGTGCGGGCACCCTCGGCCTTCAGGACCGCGGCCTGCTTGTCGCCCTCCGCGGTGAGGATCGCCGACTGCTTGACGCCCTCGGCGGTGAGGATCGCGGCTCGGCGCTCGCGCTCGGCGCGCATCTGCTTCTCCATCGTCTCCTGCACGGTGCGCGGCGGCTCGACGGACTTGAGCTCGACCCGGTTGACGCGGATCCCCCACTTGCCGGTCGCCTCGTCGAGCACGACGCGCAGCTGCGAGTTGATCTGGTCACGCGAGGTCAGCGTCTCCTCGAGCGTCAGGCCGCCGATCAGGTTGCGCAGCGTCGTGACGGTGAGCTGCTCGATCGCCTGCAGCGGGTTGGCGATCTCGTACGTGGCGGACTTCGCGTCGGTCACCGTGAAGTAGATGACGGTGTCGATCCCGACCACGAGGTTGTCCTCCGTGATGACGGGCTGTGGCGGGAACGAGACGACCTGCTCGCGGAGGTCGATCAGCGGCTTGACCCGGTCGACGAACGGGATGATCAGCGTCAGCCCGGGCAGCAGCGTGCGGTTGTAGCGCCCGAGGCGCTCCACGATCCCCGCCCGCGCCTGCGGGACGATCCGCACGCCCGCCGCCGCCACGATGAACAGGAACACCGCCAGTACGGCGAGCACCACGATTCCAGCTTCCATAGGCCCGAGCCCTCTCTCTCCTACTCGCTCACGAGCGCGGTCGCGCCCCGAATCTCAACCACGGTCACGTGCTTGCCCGACGGGATGACCTCCTCGCCGTCATACGGCCGGGCCGTCCACACCTCGCCCTCGAGCTTCACGCTCCCTTCCTCAGGGCCCACGGGCTCGAGCACGACCGCCTCACGCCCGATCAGCGCCGCCGTGCCGGTGCGGCTGGTCAGCGAGGGGCGCAGATGCGCGGCCGCGATCGGACGCAGGCCGAGCAGCAGGCCGGACGACGCCGCCAGGAAGGCGACGATCGAGAGCGGCAGGCCGAGGCCGAGCCCCGCCACCAGCGCCGCGAGCAGGGCGCCGCCGGCAAACGGCGCGAGGAAGAAGCTCAGCGTGAAGATCTCCCCGACCGCGAACAGCGCCGCGACGACGATCCAGATCACCCAGGGCTCCATGAGGCGGAGCGTACCGGGAGGCGGCTACGTCAACAGGGCCTTGGCGAAGTCGTCGGCGTCGAACGGCCGCAGGTCCTCGAGCTGCTCCCCGATCCCGATCAGCTTGACCGGAATCCCCAGCTCGTTGGCGATGGCCAGCGCGATGCCGCCTTTCGCCGTGCCGTCGAGCTTGGTGAGCACGATGCCGTCGACCCCGACCGCCTCGCCGAAGAGCTTCGCCTGACGGACGCCGTTCTGGCCCGTGGTGGCGTCGACGGTCATCAGCGTCTCGTGCGGCGCGTCGGGCAGCTGCTTGGAGATCACGCGCCGCACCTTCGTGAGCTCGGCCATGAGGTCGGACTGCGTGTGCAGGCGCCCGGCGGTGTCGACGATGACCACGTCGGCGCCGATCTCGCGGCCGCGTGAGACGGCATCGAAGGCGACGGCGCCCGGGTCCGAGCCGTCGGGGCCGCGGACGAACTCGCAGTCCGAGCGTTCCGCCCAGCGCTCGAGCTGCTCGACGGCCGCCGCGCGGAACGTGTCGGCGGCGCCGAGCACGACCTTCAGCCCGAGCTCGGAGCGCAGGTGCCACGCGAGCTTGCCGATCGTCGTCGTCTTGCCGGTGCCGTTGACCCCGACCATGAGGATGACCGTGGGGTCGTGGCGCAGGTCGATCGTGTCGGTCCCGGTGCGGGCCATCGCCGCCAGCAGCTCGGCCAGCCGGCTCGAGAGCGCCTCGCCGCCGGTGATGTCGCCCGCGGTGGCCTCGGCCTCCAGCTTTTCGACGACCTCGGCGGTCGTGCGCGCCCCGACGTCCGCGTAGATCAGCGCCTCCTCCAGGCGCTCCCAGGTCTCCTCCTCGAGGTTCTCGAACAGCGTCGCCTGGACCTCGGCCTGCAGCGCCTCGCGCGTCTTGCGCATGTTCTGGCGCAGCCGCCGGAAGAAGCCCTTGCGCTCCGCCTCGGCCTCCTGGGGCGCGACGGGACGGCCGACGCCGTCGGTGGTGAGGAAGAGCTCGTGCCAGTCGCGTGCCATGGGAGTCGGGCAGAATAGCCGCGTGCCGATCGAGATCCGGACCGCCGACCCCGCCGCCGACCCGGCCGCCGGCCTGCTGTCCGCGATGGTCGCGGAGATCGAGGTCATGTACGGGGCCGGCAACGTCGAGCAACCGGGGTTCGCGGTCGCGACGGACGACCTGTTGCCGCCGTCCGGCGCGTTCCGGATCCTCTGGGAGGACGGGGTCGCGATCGGGTGCGGCGGCGTCAAGCGGTTGGATCCCTCGACGGGCGAGATCAAGCGGATGTACGTCGTGCCCGAGGTCCGCTCGCGCGGCTACGCCCGGCGGCTGCTCGACGGGCTCGAGGAGGCGGCCCGCTCATTGGGATACGCGCGGGTTCGCCTCGACACGGGAGCCCGGCAGCCGCACGCGATCGCGCTCTACCGCGGCTCGGGGTACTACGAGGTCGCCGACTTCAACGGCAACCCCTACGCGGCGCACTGGTTCGAGAAGGCGCTGTAGCGCGGGAACCCCATCTCTGAGGGAGGTGCGTCCGGTGGGCGGGGCGGCGGGTCCGGGGGTCCGGTCCGAGGCTTGTCTTCCGTCGTCGGCGAGCGATGGAAAGCGTGCCCTGGCGTGTTCAACCCGAGCTTGGCGCCGTGTTCGTGGCCGCGGCTCGGGTTGGGCACGTCCTGCGTGTTCGATCCGAGGGTCGCGTGAAGAACGGCGCCGCGGCTCGGGTTGAACACGCTGCGACCGACTCAACCCGACACTCGAGGCGAATCCGACGATGGATGTCGGATCGTGCCGGTCCACCGCCACCCCTCCCGCTGCCTTTCCCTCGCTGCGCTTTTCAACCCGGCAAGCGCCCTCAGCGGACGACGCGACAGTGCCAGCGAGCCAAGCCCTTACGCAGCCGCGCGCGGCGGCAGGCGCCGCGACACGACCTTCGAGACGCCGTTGCCGGCCATCGAGACGCCGTAGAGGCAGTCGGCGGCCTCCATCGTGCGCTTCTGGTGGGTGACGACGATGAACTGCGCGCGGTCGGAGAAGCGGTGCAGGACGGTGAGGAAGCGGTCGATGTTGAGGTCGTCGAGCGCGGCCTCGACCTCGTCGAGGATGTAGAACGGGCACGGTCGGGCGAGGAAGACCGCGAACAGGAAGGCGAGCGCGGTCATCGACTTCTCGCCGCCCGACAGCAGCGACAGGCGCTTGGTGGCCTTGCCGGCCGGTGTGATCTCGATCTCGACGCCGGGCTCGTCGTCGGGCGGGCGCTCGTCAGGGTCGCGGCCGGTCGCGTCGGCGTCGTCGGCTTCGAGGTCGGCCTCGGCGTCGGCCTCGCCGCCGCCGAGCACCGGCCGCGGCCCCGCGTCCTCGCGGACGAGCCGCAAACGGCCCCGGCCACCCGGGAAGAGCTGCTCGACGACCTCCTCGAAGTTCCTCGCGGCGGCGGTGAAGGTCTCCTCGAAGGCCTCGCGGATCCGGCGGTCGGTGTCGCGGATCAGGCCTTTGAGCTCCCGCATCGCGGACTCGAGGTCCTCGCGCTGGTTCTCGAGCTCCTCGACGTGGGCGACCGCCTCGGCGTACTCGGCCTGCGCCAGCGGGTTCACGGGCCCGAGCTGCTCGCGACGGCGGGCCAAGCGCTCGATCCGCCCGTCGAGCGCCGCGCGCTCCTCCTCGGGGAGCGGCTCCTCGGCCGGCTCGGCCTCCAGCCCCAGCTTCACGGCCAGCGCCGCGAGCTGCGCCTCGGCGTCGGCGGCGTGGTCGCGTACCTGCTGGGCGCGGACCTCGGCGCGCGTGACGTCCTCGCCGCGGCGTTTGAGCACGCCCTGGACCTCGTTCTCCCGCCCGGCGCAGGCGCGCAGCTCCGCGGCCAGGCGGTCGCCGGCCTCGCGGTCGGCGTCGAGCTCGGCCTTCAGGACCTCGACGCGCGTGGCCACGGCGGCCGCGGCCTGCTCGAGCGCGGCGGCCAGGCGGACGACCGCGGGCGCGAGCGCCTCGTCGGCGGCCAGACGACCGCGCTCGTGCTCGGTGCGGCGCAGGCGCTCGGCCCGCTCCCGCTCGGCGCGGTCGGCGAGGCGGCGCTCGGTCGCGACCGCGGCCTCGAGCTGCGCGCGGCGCTCGGCGGTCGGGCCTTCGTCGGGCGCGCGGCGGCGCTGGGCGATGAGCCAGCCGGCGTGGCGCTCGGCTTCGACCGCCTCGTCGCGAGCGCGAGCGGCGGCTCGGGCGGCGCGATCGGCGTCGTCGCGGGCGGCGTCGGCGGCGGCGACCGCCTCGGAGGCCCGCTCGACCTCGGCGCCGGCGGCCTGCTCGGCCTGGGCGGCGGCCTCGACGGCGGCGACGAGCCCGTCCCGGCGGTTGCGCTCGGCGAGCACCCGGTCCTCGCCGCCCGCGGGCACCTGGCGCAGCTCGCGCGCTGCGGCCGACCAGACGCGGCCGGTCCGCGTGACGGCCACGCCGTCGAAGTCCTCGGGGAGCGCTTCGAGCGACTCGACGACCCAGACGCCGGCGAGCAGCCGGCGGGCAAGCGCGAATGCGGGGGCCGACCCCTCGCCGCGGACGTGATCGACCAGCCGCTCGGCGCCGGGATTGGGCGGCGGCGGGGGCGCGGCTTCACCCGCCGCGGGCTCGCCGGGCAGCACGAGTGCGGCGCCGCCGTCGCGGCCGGCGCGTTCGAGCAGGGCGGTGCCCTCGGCGAGGTCGCCGGCCACCGCGGCGCGCAGCCGCGGCCCGAGGGCGGCGGCGAGCGCGAGCTCGTAGCCCGGCGCGGCGCTCAAGGTGTCGGCGAGGGCCGGGGCCCCGCCCGGAGCGCCCGCGTGCGCGCGCAGGAACTGGTTGACCTTGGCGAGCTCGGCGCCGGCTCGGGCCGCCTCGCGGCGTGCCTTCTCGGCGACGCCCTCGCGCTCGCGGCGCTCGCGGCGGGACGCTTCGGCGGCGGTGTCGGCCGCCGCACGGCGCTCGAACGCTCCCTGCGCCTCCGCCGCCACCGCAGCGGCGCGCTCGGCGGCCTCGATCCGCAAGGCCTCGAGGCGCTCGAGCTCCTCCTCGAGGCGCTGCGCGCGGTCCTCGGCCAGCCGCCCGAGCTCGGCCCCGAGCCCGGCGATGCGCTCGGCGGCCGCCTCGTCCGGGCGGTCCTCGGCGGCCTCGGCCTCGAGCGCCGTCAGCAGCGCCCGGCGCCGCTCGGCGCGCGCCGCGACGCGGATCGCGGCCTCGCGCGCCGCCTCGTGGCGCAGGCCGATCCGCTCGCCGGCCGAGCGGGCGGCGTAGTACCGGCTCGACAGCGATTCGCGCTCGGAGCCGCGCGAGGCCAGCGCCGCCTCGGCCCGCTCGCGCCGCGCCGCGACCTCGGCCAGCGCCGCCTCGGTCTCTGCCGCCGCGGCCCGCGCCGCCGCCACCGTCGCCTCGGCGTCGGCGAGCGACGCCCGCCCGGCGCGGACGGCGTCGCGCGCCAGCGTCCAGCGCGCCTCGTCGGTCTGGCGCTCGAGCCGCTCGTGCAGCTCGGCGGCCTCCGCCTGGCGCTTGAGCGGCCGCAGGCGCGTGCGCGCCTCCCGCTCGACGTCCAGCGCGCGATCCAGGTTGTCCTGGGTGCGGTCCAGCTTGAGCTGGGCGCGCCGGCGGCGCTTGCGGTGCTTGCCGAGCCCGGCCGCCTCCTCGATCAGCAGCCGGCGGTCGCGCGGCTTGGAGGTCACGATCTCCGCGACCCGGCCCTGGGAGACCACCGAGTGCATCTCCTTGCCGAGGCCGGTGTCGGACAGGACCTCCAACACATCCGTCAGCCGGCAGCGCGCGCCGTTGATCTCGTAGCCGCCCTCCCCGGCCCGGTCCAGGCGCCGCCGGATCGCGATCTCCGACAGCGGCAGGTCGATCCGCCCGTCGGCGTTGTCGATGACGACCTCGACCTCGGCGCCGCTGCTGGCCCGCACGCCGTGGGCGCCGGCGAAGATCACGTCCTGCATCGACTGCCCGCGGACCGCGACCGGCGACTGCTCGCCGAGCGCCCACAGCACCGCGTCGGTCACGTTCGACTTGCCGGAGCCGTTCGGGCCGACGATGACCGAGACCCCCGGCGCGAACTCGAGCCGCGTGCGCTCGGGGAACGACTTGAAGCCCTTGAGCGTGATCGACCGGAGGTGCATCACCTCACCCCGTCAACCGCGTGATCGCCGTCTCGGCCGCGGCCTGCTCGGCGTCCTTCTTCGAGCGCCCGGAGCCGCGCGCGAGCTCCTCGCCGCCGACGACCGCCGCCACCTCGAAGGTCCGGTCGTGGGGCGGGCCGTCCTCCGAGGTGACCTCGTAGGCGACGAGCTCGCCGCGCCGGGCGAGCCGCTCCTGCAGCGCGGACTTGAAGTCCCCGGGCCGGGCCAGCGCCTCCTCGATCTCCGGGGAGAACGCCTCGACCACCGCGGCGGACGTGCGCTCGATCCCGAACGCCAGGTAGCACGCGCCGATCACCGCCTCGATGACCGAGGCGAGGACGCGCTCGGTCCTCGCGAGCGACTCGGTGGCCGCCGGCGACGCGTCCGCGGGTGCCGCGATCCGCAGCCGCTCCGGCAAGGCGAGCCGATCGGCGACCTCCCGGCACGAGCGGCCCGACACGGCCTGGGCGCGGATCTTCGTGAGCTGCCCGGCACCGTGCTGGTCCGGGTCCAGGAGCGGATAGAGGTGCGTCGTGACCGCCAGCGCGAGCACGGAATCGCCGAGGAACGCCAGGCGCTCGTAGGAGTCCGCGCGCCGGCTCGTCCACGACGCGTGCGTCACCGCCTGCCGGGCCAGGTCCTCGGGCAGGGCATCGAGCAGCTCGTGCAGCTGTCGCAAATGGGCTCAGGAGGTCTGGGAGGGAGCGTGGGCGAGCACGAAGTCCACGGCCTGCGCGACGGTCTGGATGCGCGCGGCCTGCTCGTCGGTCATCACCACGCCGTAGGAGTCCTCGAGCTCCTGCACGAGCGTGTAGAGGTCGAGCGAGTCGGCCTCCAGATCGTTCTTGAAGTGCGTCGACTCGTCGATCCGCCCCGGATCGAGCGCGAGCTCGTCCGCCAGGTGGGCACGGATCATCTGCAGGACCTCGTCGCGGGTCATGGACGATCCGCCACGCTACCGAGGGTCTCGGACGGCGCCTCGGGGCGCCGCCGCAGCGCGCCACCGGCCTCGAGCGCGGCGTGGGTGCACCCGACCAGGTCATCGCGCACGCCGCGCGCGGCGACCCCGATGGCGGCGGCGATGCCCCGGGCGCCGAACGAGCCGTGCGGCACGACGACCAGCCGGCGCAGGCCGAGCAGGACCGCGCCCCCGTGCGCCTCCGGGTCGACGCCGTCGCGGACGCCGCGCAGCGCGGGACGCAGGAGCAGCCCGCCGGCCTTGGCGCGAGCGCTCGAGAGCGCCGCCTCGCGGACCGCGCCCAACAGCGCGGCCGACGCCCCCTCCATCACCTTCAGCGCGATGTTGCCGGTGAACCCGTCGCAGACGATGACGTCGGCGGCGCCGGT
This sequence comes from uncultured Solirubrobacterales bacterium, assembly GCA_963828075.1. Lineage (GTDB taxonomy): Bacteria > Actinomycetota > Thermoleophilia > Solirubrobacterales > Solirubrobacteraceae > JACCYI01. The sequence goes on from CAWHDH010000017.1 coordinate 1,003,395, forward strand.
GCCGATCGCGAACCCCTCGACGTTGCCGATGAAGTTCAGACCACCGCCGCCATCGGCCAGCAGCGCGTGGGCCGCGATCACGTCCTCGGAGCCCTTCGTGGCCTCCTCGCCGTTGGACAGCAGCGCCACCCGCGGGCGCGCCACGCCGAGGACCAGCTCGGCGTACGCGGCGCCCATGTGGGCGAACTGCACGAGGTGGTCGGGGCGGACCTCGACGTTGGCGCCGACGTCGAGCATGAGGAACGGGTGGCGCGGGACGGGCACCGGCATCGCCAAGGCGGGGCGATGGACACCCGCTGCGCGCTTGATCCGGAACAGGCCGGCCGCGAGCGCGGCGCCGGTGGAGCCGCCGGCGACGAGCGCGTCGGCGCGGCCGTCGGCGACCGCCTGCACGGCCTGCACGACGCTCGCGTCGGGGTGCCTGCGGACCGCGCGGGCGGGGTCCGGGTCCTTGGCGATCGACCGGGGCGCGTCGACGACCTCGACGTTCGGAGACGGCTCGAGCACGCGGGCGTCGCCGAACAGCAGGACGCGCACGTCGCGCTGCTCGACCGCGAGCGCGGCGCCGCGCGCGACCTCAGCCGGGCCCAGGTCCGCGCCCCCCGCGTCGACCGCGACGGTGACGACCGCCACGCCGGACTAGGTCCTAGTGGTCGTGGTCGTGATCGTGGTCGTGGCTGTGCACGACCTCACGCCCGCCGTAGAAGCCACAGCTCGGGCAGACCCGGTGCGGCCGGCGGGGCTTGTGGCACTGGGGGCAGCTGTTCACCGTCGGCGCCGTGATCTTGTGCTGCGCGCGGCGCTGGGCGGTGCGGGCGTGCGACTGCTTCTGCTTCGGGACGGCCATAAGGCGCAGCAGTCTAGCTATTCGAAGCGGAACTCCGACAGCTTCGCCCACCGCGGGTCCGGGCCGGTCTCGTGCGCGTGCTCCGGCTCGTCGTTGAGGTTGACGCCGCACTCGGGGCACAGGCCGGCGCAGTCGGGCCGGCACACGATGCTCACCGGCAGCGCGAGCGCGAAGGCGTCGCGGGTCCAGGACTCGAGGTCGAGCTCGTCCTCGGCGCCCATGTACGGCGAGGTCAGCTCCTCGCCGCCGCCCGGGATGTGGACCTCGCGGGCGTCGACCGCGTAGCGCGGCCGCGCGGGCTGGAGGCAGCGGGCGCACGGACCCTCGACGCCGGCCTCGAAGCGCAGCCGCAGCGCGTAGCCGTTGCCGGTCGTGCGCGAGATGTCGAGCCGCACGTCGACCAGGTCCTCGACGATCGTGTAGTCCTGCCCGCCGAAGTGGAACGGATCGATGTGGACGCTCAGGTCCAGCCGCCGGCCCTCGCCCGAGCTGAGCCGGAGCTGTGGGAGGTCGAAGGTGTCGGTACGCAGCGCCATGACGGCCTCCACGTTAGTTGTCGGGCGTTTCCTCCCCTTCCCCGTCGCCCGTGTCCTGAAGCTCGCGCTTGAGCACCTTGCCGGTCGACGTCCGCGGAAGCTCGTCGATGAACTCGACCTCGCGCGGGACCTTGTAGCCGGCCAGGTTCGCCTTGACGTACTTCTTGACCTCGGCCTCGGTGAGCTCGGCGCCCTTCTTGGTCACGACGACCGCCTTCAGCCGCTGGCCGAACTCCTCGTCGTCGACCCCGAAGACCGCCACCTCGTTGACCGCGTCGTGGCCGGCGAGCAGCTCCTCGACCTCCGCCGGGAACACGTTCTCGCCGCCCGAGACGATCATGTCGTCGTCGCGGCCGTCGATGAACAGGCGGCCCTTCTCGTCGAAGTGCCCGACGTCGCCGGAGGACATCAGGCCGTCGATGACGTCCTTGTTGCCGCCGCCGGTGTAGCCCTCGAACTGCAGGTCGTTGCCGACGAAGATGCGCCCGGTCTCGCCCTCCGCGGCCGGTTTGCCGTCGTCGTCGTAGAGCTTGACCACGGTCCCGCGCGGCGGCTTGCCGGCGGTCCCGGGCGCCTCGCGCAGGTCGGTGGGGGTGGCGATCGTCGCCCAGGCGACCTCGGTCGAGCCGTAGAGGTTGTAGAGGTTCTCGCCGAAGTGGTCCATCCAGCGCTCGGAGATCGGGCCGGGCAGCGCGGAGCCCGAGACCGGCACCGCCTTGACCCTGGAGAGGTCGTAGCGGTCGAGGACCTCGTCGTCGAGCTCGAGGATCCGCTGGAGCATCACCGGGACGACGACCAGCGCCGTGCACTCGTGCTGGGCGGTCAGCGACAGGGTCGCCTCCGGGTCGAACTTGCGGCGCAGCACATACGTCGTGCTCAGCGACAGGCCGAGCGTGAAGTGCGCGAACCCCCACGCGTGGAACAGCGGCGCGGCGATCATCGTCTTCTCGCGCGCCTTGAGCGGGATGCGCGAGAGCAGCGCGGCGGCCGGGTCGAGTGACTTCGGCTGGCCGCGCGACGCGCCCTTCGGGGTGCCGGTGGTCCCGCTGGTGAGGATGATCGCCTTGCCCGGCGCCGACGGCGGCTTGCGGTCCTCCCGGCTCCCCCGCGCGATCAGCTCCTCGACGAGGATGTCCTTGGACGCGATATCTGGCTCCGACCAGGCGATGTAGCGCTTGCGGCGCTTGCCCGCCTCGGACAGGACCTCGGTGAACTCCTGGTCGAAGATCAGCGCCTTGGGCTTCTCGCGCTTGGCGACATCGGCGAGCTGCGGCCCCGAGAACGAGGTGTTCAGGAAGAGCGCGTTGGCCCCGAGCTTCGAGCAGGCGGTCAAGGCCTCGATGAAACCGCGGTGGTTGCGGCACATGATCGCGACGCTGTCGCCCTCCAGCACGCCGTCCTCGGAGAGGGCATCGGCGAGCGCGTTGGTGCGCTCGTGCACCTCGCGGAAGGTCAGCGTCCCGAGCTCGTCGACGATCGCCAGCTCGTTCGGGTAGCGCAGCGACGACATCGTGTAGCCGGCGGCGGGCGTCGGACCCCAGCGCACCAGCGCGCCGACCAGACCCACCAGGCGATCGGGCCGCGTCGGCCGGATGATCCCCGCGTGCGCGAGCGTGGCCAGCGTGTGCAGCTTCGTCGAGACCTGCGTGGTGAGCTGGGACATGGCGCGGGATGTTATGGGCCAGGCAAGGCGAGGCCCGCCGGTGGAGCGCCCGTCTCGATGAAGGCGTGGATGTCCGCCGCCCGCCTCGAGTTCAGGAAGACGTGGCGCTGGCCGACGGACGGCTTCTCGGCGAGCAGGCCGGCCTCGATCAACGCCTCGCCGACGTCCTGCGCCAGCGCGCGGTCGTTGCCGGCGAAGCCGCGCGCCAGGTGCGCGAAGTCGGTGTGGTAGCCGCCCCACTTGCCCATCCCGTTGAGGCGCTGCAGGATCCGCCGCGCGATGCGCCGGGCGGGGTCGGGGTCCTCGTGCGGTCGCGCCGCCGCGGCGTCGCCCATCGCGAGCAGGCCGAGGACCGCCTCCTCGTGCGCGTCGACGGAGCGCGGGTCGCCGGGCTGGCCGCCGAGCCGCGCGACCGCCTCCGCGACGCGCAGGGGGTGCCCGGCGCCGATCGGCTCGCGGAGCCCGGACGCGGCGTCCGCGAGCAGGCAGGACGGCACCGCCACGGCCTCGGCGCGCAGCCGGTCGATCACGCGGATGCGCTCGGCGAACGCGAGCGGGACGAGCTCGTCGAGCTCGTCCGGGCGCAGCGGGTCGGCGGCGAGTCCGAGCACGAGGAATCCCTCGTGCTCACCGGCGCGGATCGACGGCTCGGCGGGGACGAGCGCGTCGGCGAGATCGAGGAGCGCCGCGACGACCGCCGCGGCCAGCAGCCACCCTCGCTCGGGCGCGACCGCGGGGTCGGCGCGGAACGCGGCGTCGAGCGGGAGGGCGGCGAGCAGGAGGCCGTCGACGTCGGCGATGGCCACGCTCACGGGGGTCCCGTAGCCGGACCGCTTCTCGGTCAGCTCCGTGCGCCCGCGCGCGAGCGCGGCGGCGAGCTCGCGCCTCAGGTGCGCGGTGGCGGAGCCCGGCGCCGCGGCGCCGCCGACATCCGCGAGCGCGGCGGCGAGCGGGGTCATCGCTCGGCGTCGACGGCGGCCTGGAATGCCTGCCGGGCGCGCTCGCCGTGGACCGCGAAGACGATCCGGTCCAGGCCGGACCCGCCGGCGAGGTGGCGCCGCACCTCGCGGACCTCGATCTGCGCGGCCTCGTCGACCGGGAACCCGCCGACGCCGGTGCCGAACGCGACGAGCCCGAGCGTGCGGGCGCCGAGCGTGTCCGCGCGCTCGAGCGTCGACGCGGTGGCACGTCCGATGATCTCCGCGCTCGTCGGGCCGCCGAGCTCCATCGTCGCGGCGTGGATGACCCAGCGAGAGGGCATGTGCCCGGCCGTCGTCTCGACCGCGTCGCCGAGCCCGATCGGCGCCCGCTCGCGCGATTCGCGGTCGAGATCGGGCCCCCCGGCGCGCGCGATGGCGGCGGCCACACCACCGCCGTGACGTAGCTCGGTGTTCGCCGCGTTGGCGATCGCCTCGACCTCCAGGGTCGTGATGTCCGCGTCGAGGACCTCGATGCTCGCCATGCCAACTACGGTACCCCGATGGCGGTGCGCCGAAGGATCGTGGCCCACGGGCGTGTGCAGGGTGTCTTCTTCCGTGACTCGACGCGCCGGGAGGCCGAAGCGGCGGGCGTGGCCGGCTGGGCCGGCAACGCGGGCGACGGCACCGTCGTGGCCGTCTTCGAGGGCGAGCCGGACGGCGTCGAGCGCCTGGTGCAGTTCTGCCGGGACGGGCCTGGCAATTCCCGGGTCTCCCAGCTCGACGTGACCGAGGAGGAGCCCGAGGGGCTCAGCGGCTTCTCGATCCGCTGATCCAGGCGCATCCGGCCGGTTTGCAGCGGTTCCGTCAGGTCGGCCTGACAGGGTGCGACCCCTCAGTCATGGAAGCCGCCACCGCACTGCGTCCCGCCCGTGTCACGGTCCTCGCGAACCGCGTGATCGTCGACGGCCTGGTGGTCGAGGACGAGACGACGGCGGCGCTGGTCCGCGCCCGCGAGGAGGCCGGCGACGATCCGGCCGCCCTCGTCGTCGACGCGATCGAGATCGGCGCCCGGGTCCTGGATCGCGAGCAGACCGGCGCCAACGCCGAGTTCGTCAAGGCGGAGTTCGAGCGCGCCGCCCGCGCGCTGGACGCCGAGTTCGTCGAGCGCGCGCGCAAGGTGGCCGAGCGGCTCGACCAGAAGGTCGACGAGGTCTTCGGCGCCGAGCACGGGCACGTCACCCGGGCGCTCGAGCGTCATTTCGGCGACGAGTCCTCGGTCGCCGTGCAGAACCGCGTCAAGGCGCTGCTGGCCGACGCGAGCGTCGGCATGCGCGAGGACCTGCGCAAGCAGTTCTCCTCGGACTCCGAGCACAACCCGCTCGCCGGGTTCCAGCGCGCGTCGCTCGCGGTCATGAAGCAGAGCTCCGACCAGCAGGCCGAGCGGCTCACCCAGATGACCGAGACGATCACCGCGCTGCGGCTCGAGGTCGAGCGCCTGCGCGGCGACAAGAGCGCCGCCGAGGAGGTCGCCGCCGAGGCCGAGCGCGGGACGGCGAAGGGTCGGACGTTCGAGGAGGCCGTCTACGAGGCGCTCGACCGGATCGCGGTCGCCCAGGGCGACGACTGCGACGCGGTCGGCGACTTCAAGGGCGCCACCCGGCGGACGGGCGACATCGTCGTGTCCTTGGAGGCCTGCCGCGGTCCGGCCCGAGGGCGTGTGGTCTTCGAGGCCAAGACGGCGCGACTCCCGAGGCGCAAGGCGTTGGAAGAGCTTGACCGCGCGCTCGAGGAGCGCAACGCCGACTACGCCGTGCTCGTGGTTCCGAACGAGGACCGGGTGCCCGCGCGGATGCAGACGCTGCGCGAGCTCAACGGCGACAAGCTGGTCGTCTGCTTCGACCCCGAGGACGGCTCGACGCTGGCGCTCGAGGTCGCGTACTCGCTGGCCCGCGCACGGGTGCTGATGGCCCGCGGCGAGGCCGAAGGCGTCGACGCGGCCGGCGTCCGCGAGGCGGTCGAGCGCGCGACGGTGGCGATGGGCGAGGTGCAGCGGGTCAAGGGCCAGCTCACGGGCGCCAAGACGTCGATCGACAACGCGGCGAAGATCCTCGACGCGATGGCCTCGGGGGTGCGCGCGCAGCTCGCGCACATCGAGGCGCTGCTCGATGCCGCGGAGGGTGAGGACTCCGAGGATGACGACGCCGAGGCGGCTCCGGCTCCCCGGGTGGCGGCGCTCGCCGCACCGGAGCCGGCACGGCGGGTCGCCCCACCCGCACCCGCAACGGCGGCCGGCGCGGCCGAGCTCGCCGGGCATCTGCGGCTCGATCTCTGAGGGCGCGAACCCCGGTCATCGCGGGCAGGCCCGGGCGACTGGCGGCGGGTCCGAACCCCGATCATCGAGGGTGAGAGCGAGCAGGAGGAGGCGGGTCCGAACCCCGATCATCGAGCGTGAAGTCGGCTGGGACTGGCGAGTCGGCCGGCGGAGCAGCCCGCACAACCCGGACTTCGAGGTCGCCCGAGGATCGATGTTCGGGTTCTACGGCTCCTGCCCGTACAACCCGACCTTCGTTTCGAACGGGGTCTCGATGGTCGGGTTTTGCGGGGACGCGCCCAGGATCCCGCCCGCGCCACACCCGCCCCGCCACCGGCCACTCGGGCTCACCCTCGATGATGCCGTTCAACGAGCCGCAGCCCGCCACGCGTCGCGCAGCTTGATCGCCGACCCCGTCCGCAGCACCGCGCCGCTGTAGATCCGGGCCGCCAGCGGGATCAGCAGCGCGGCCGACCCTGCGGTCACCAGGATCGCGACCACGATCTGCCACGCCGGCGCCTCCCCCAGGGCGATCCGCGGCGGCATGGTCATGGGCGCAGTGGTCGGGATGAACGAGGAGACGGTCGCGAGCGTGCCGTCGGGGTTCTGCAGCACGCTGAACGCGATGAAGAACGACACGAGGATGATCATCGTCAGCGGCGCGGTCGAGGACTGCAGCTCCTCCTGGCGCGGGACGATGGCGCCGGCGCACGCGAAGGCGCACGCGTAGAACGCGTAGCCGAGGACGAACCAGACCAGCGCGAGGGCGGCCGCGGCGATGACGTCGCCGTCGACCTCGAGGGTGTCCGCGAAGTGGGCGGCCGCGACCCCCAGCACGGCGACCAGGACGAGCTGCGCGAAACCGAGGAGGCCGAGGCCGATCACCTTGCCCGCGAGCAGATGCGACGGCCGGATCGCGGCGAGGATGACCTCGACCACGCGCGACGCCTTCTCCTCCACCACGCCCGACGCGACCCAGTACCCGAACGTCAGCAGCTGGCCGTAGAGCAGCATGATCGCGGCGAACGCGAGCCCGCTGCGCTCCTCCTTGCGAGGATCGGTCGGCTCCTGCGCGCGCACCTCGAGCGGCGGCGGGTCGAGCGCCGCCCGGCGGGCGCTCTCGTCGACCCCGGCGGTCTCGAGCGCGCGGTCGCCGGCCACCTGGCGATTCGCGACCTGGAGCAGCTCGAGCAGATCGCTCTCGGGCTCCTCGCGCGAATCGATCGTGCGGGCGCCGACCAGCGCGTCGAGCTCGTCGTCGGCGAGCGCGCGGCGCGCGGCGGCAGGGCCCTTCGGGCGCACGACCTCCACCTCGGCGTCGAACTGCGGGGCGAGCCGGGTGGCAGCTCGGACCACCTCGCTCCCGCCGTCGTCGGCAGCGGCCAGCCGGAACGGGTCGTCGCCGCCGCCGAAGAGGCTGGGCACGGTGGCCACGGCGAGCACGATGAGGACCGTGATACCGGTGGAGACGAGGAACGACTTCTGGCGCAGGCGCTCGGACATCTCGCGCCGGGCGACGATCGAGACCGTTTCCCGCGCGGTCACGCCACCACCTCCGGCTCGTCCTGCACGACCGCACGGAAGAGCTGCGTGAGCGTTGGGCGCTCGAGCGAGAAGTGCGTCACCGAGCCGGCCGCGCGCGCGGCGTCGAGCACGGCGTCGGGCGTCGTGCCGTCCAGCAGGTCGAGCAGGACGCCCGCCCGGCGGTCGCGCTCGATCACCGCGACGCGCCCGTCGAGGGCGTCGAGCCACCCATCCGCCCCGGTCGCCACCGCGACGCGCACCTGCACGCCGCGCCGCTCGCGGTCGCGCAGCTCGTCGACGCGCCCGTGGGCGACGAGGCGCCCGTCCTTGACGATCGCCACCGCCTCGCACAGCCGCTCGACGAGCTCGAGCTGGTGGCTCGAGAAGACCACGGGAACGCCACCCTCGGCCAGGCCGCCGAGCACGCCGCTGAGCACGTCGACGCCGACGGGGTCGAGACCCGAGAACGGCTCGTCGAGGACGAGGAGCTCCGGTGCGTGGACGAGCGCGGCGGCCAGCTGGACGCGCTGCTGGTTCCCGAGCGAGAGCTCCTCGACGCGATCGCCTCCGCGGTCGGCGATCCCGAGGCGCTCGAGCCACTCGTCGGCCGCGCTCCCGGCGGCCGCCCGGTCGAGACCGTGGAGCCGGGCGAGGTGCACGAGGTGGTCGCGGACGCGCATCTTCGGATACAGGCCCCGCTCCTCCGGCATGTAGCCGAACCGGCGCCGGACGGCGGCGTCGACCGCTGCCCCGCGCCAGCGCACCTCGCCCCGGTCGGGCTCGAGCACGCCGAGGACGATCCGCATCGCCGTCGTCTTGCCGGCGCCGTTCGGCCCCACGAACCCGAACATCTGGCCCGACTCGACCGAGAAGGAGAGATCATCGAGGGCCACCGTGGCGCCGTAGGAGCGCGAGAGGCCGATCAGCTCGAGCACCGGCCCCAAGCTATCCCCTCGGCCCATCGCGCGACGGCCGACCGATGCTCCGGAATTACGGCACGCGGGTGTATGTGCCGAGCGGCCCGCGCTCGTAGCGGATGACCTCACCGCCGGGGAGGAAGAAGTCGATCGCCCGCACGTGCGTCCAAGCCGTCGCCTCGGCCGCGATGCGTCCCATGGCGGCGGCCACGTCGGCCGGGCCGTCGCCGACGTGGGGCAGATGGATCGCGAGGTCGCCGCCGACGGGGACGCCGGGCATCGGCGCGGCGAGCTGGCTCACCTTGCCCTTGGGCGCCGCCTTCTCGCGCACCACGCGGGTGATGTCGGCGACGCGGGTCTCACGCATGCCGCCGGCACCGATGTCCGCCCGGCCGACCTGCGTCCCCGTGACCGTGGTGATCTCGACCCGAACCGGGACGGTCGTGCCGTCGGGCTGCCGCTCGTGGAGCACGAGGTCGCACGTGCGGCCCGCGCTCGAGTGCGGGATCAGCTCGACCCGGACGACCTCGGGGCGCTCCGCGTGGGCGATGATCGTCTTGAGCTCGGCCGACGCGGTGCGGGTGTGCATCGGGACGTACTGCCCGGGCGTCGGCGCCGTCGCCGCCGTCTGGGTCAGACCACCGGCGCGCTCGAACAGCTCGGTCAGCGCAGCCATCGATGTCGCCGACCCGTCGACCTTCGAGTACCGGGTGCGGAACGCGTCCGCGCGGTCGGCCGCCTTCTGCCGGACCTGCGCCGGGGTCAGCGGCGCGGCGGGCGCCGCCGGTGTGTGCGTGGTCGCGGGGGTCGCCGGACCAGCCGTCGCCGGGGGCGGGCCGCCCGCCGGGGTTGGACCGGCGGTGCCCTGAGCCGGACCACCGGGCGGCGGCGGATCCTTCATCGCCGCGGCGAGCGCCGCGTCGGGATCGGAGCGCCCGCCGGTCGGCGTGTCCCCGCCCATCAGCGAGTGCTGGGCCGCCGCCGTCGCCTCCGCCGTCCGCAGCCGCACGGTGATGTCGATGCCGAGGTCCTGGCACGCCTTGACGTACGCGGTGACCAACTCGGCGTCGGTCTTGAGCTGGGTGCGGCCGGTCGCGTCCGCCCACGAGCGCAGCTCGCGCATGATCCCCGTCGACCCCTCGGCCTTCGAGCCGACGACCTGGCCCGTCTTGGCGATCAGCGGGTCGTTGATCGAGAGGCCCGCCTCGCGGAACGCCTGCAGCACGCGCGCGAGGTACTTCGACGCCGACGCGGCATGAGCCGGGGTGTCGCCGTGGACGTGGCTCAGCTTGGCGTTCGAAGCCGACGCGACCTGGGTGACCGTCGCGAGCTCCTCGTGGATCGGGACGCCGCGCTCGCCGAGCCGCCCCGGCTTGCCCTTGAGGATCGGGCCGGTGCCCGCGTCGCTCTCGGCGCGGGCGAGCGCCTGCTGGAAGTCGACGACGTCCTCGACCGCCGCCCGCGTTCCGTACGCGTCGGGCTCGAGCAGCTTGAGCTTGCCCATGAGGCTGCGGACCTCGCGCGGGTCGATCGGCTCCTTCTTCAACGCGGCGAGCAGGTCGCCCTCGACCTTCGCACGGACCTCGGCCGGCTTGCCGGCCTTGAGCTGGCCCGAGAGCGCCTCGGCGGCGCCAAGCTGCGCGGCGATCCGGGCGCGCGCCTCGGCGCCGAGCTCCCCGGCTGCCCCCGGTCCGCGCTCGGCGGGGCCGGCGGACTCCAGCTGCTTCTGCTTGTACGCGTTCCACTGGTCGTCGGACATGTTCATCCGCATCTCGGCCATCGAGACCACGCTCTGGTCGGCCGAGATCGCCGACCGCTCCTGCGCGCTGCGCGGCTCGATCCTGCCCTCGTGCAGCTCGGTGTAGAAGTTCGAGTCCAGGGCCGCGTCGGGCGGGTAGCCGGCCTTCTCGAGCGCCGCGTAGGTGTCGCGGACCGCCTCGACGCTGCGGGCCACCGCGTCGGTCGTCGTCGCCTTCGTGCCGGGCTTGGGCTCGACCTTGATGGTCACGTCGCGGTCGGAGCCGAAGCCCGGCGTGCCGAGATCCGAGAGCTTGACGTTGAGGTCGGGGTGCTCCTCCTTGAGCTTGGCGACGACGCCCTCGAGTGCCTGATCGGTGATGACCCGGCGCGCGTGCTGGACCGCCGCCTCGGCCGCCTTGGGGTCGCCCAGCCGGCCCGACTCGACCGCCGCGCGGATGTCCTTGAAGTTGCCCGCGTCCTTGATGTAGGCGGTGGCGGCGTCGACGTGCGCCTCGGGTTTGCCGCCCGCCTTCAGCGCGGTGGCGAGCGCCTGCTCGGGCGGGCGCGGCTCGGGCAGCGCCCGCTTGGCGGGCACGTTGGGCTCAGGCGCGCCCTTCGCCGGCGCCGCTGCCGGCTTGGCGGCCTCGGCGGCCGGCGTCTTCACCGGCTCGCCGAGCGCCTTCTTGACCGCCGGGATGTCGCCGTGCGTGAGCGCGAGCGACAGCGCGTTGGCCGGCTCGGGACCCATCGCGCGGGCGAGCGCCTCCTGCAGCGGCGCCACCTCGCCCTGCAGCAGCGCCGCGCGCATGACGTCGAGCCCGACCTTCTCGGCGATCTTGGCCGCGATGCGCGCTCGCTCTGGGTTGGTGGGCTGGCCGCCGCGGCTCTGGGAGATCAGGTCGACCACGCCGTCGGCGAAGTAGCTGCCGAGCGTGTTGGCGAGCGCGTGGTTGGGGTCGTCGAGCAGGAGGATCGCGTCGAAGTCGCGCCCCGCCCGCAGCGCCTGCTCGATCGCCTTCGCGCGCGCCGGGCCGAAGCGGTCCTCGAGCGCGTTGCGCACGCCCTTGATGTCGTTCTCGAACAGCGCGCGGGCGATCGTCTCGGGGCCGATCAGCTCGATCAGCCGGCCCGTCACCCGCCGCGGCGCCCGGCCGGCGGGCTCGGGCAGCGCGATGCCCTCGAGCACCACGCGGACCATGTGCTCGCGGAAGCCGGCGGACAGGCTCGGGCCGAGCTGCTCCATCGCGAAGCGGCTCATCCGCTGGTCGACGAGCTTGGCGAGCGACGCCTGGCGCTCGGGGGTCAGCGCGTCCGAGCGCAGGTAGAAGGTCCCGGTCGCCGGGTCGAACAGCCCGATCGCCCCCTCGGGCGTCGGCTTGCCGGTGACCTGCATGTGGACGTCGTCGAGGATCGCGCCGTCGACGAGCGAGAGGCGCCCGGCGCGCGGCGTCCCCTCGCCGCGCTTGCCGACCGCCATGTCGACGGCCATGCCGAACTCGTTGGCCTTGATGACCCGGTGCGCAGGCTGCGGGCCGCCGGTCGGCGGCGGCGCAGCTCCGGTCGGCGGCGGCGCGCCCGGGGGCGGCGGGGTGCCGGCCTTTCCGGCGCCCGGCGCCTCGGCCGGGGCCGTCGGGCCCTGCTTCGCGGCCGGTGGCGGCGCCTTCACGTCGGGGACGTCGAGCTTCTTGGGCGCCTGGGGCGCGACGTCGGGCTGGCCGGACGGCTTCTCCTCGGTCTTGCCCTGCTTCGCGGGGCCGGGCTCGTTCTCGCCGACGAGCGACTTCATCCCCATCATCTGCGCGGCGGAGACCGACGTCGTGAAGACGCCCCAGGCGAACTGGCTGAACGCCTCGGCGCGGCGCAGCGCGAGCTCGCCCTCGGTCGGCGGAGGGACCTCCTTGGCGGCCGCCTCCTCGATCTTCGCCAGCGCGTGCAGGTACGCATACGGGACGATCACGACCTGGCCGAGCAGCTGGCCCTTGCCGATGATGTGGACGGTGTCGCCAACGATCTTGGCCCGTTTGGCCCACGCCTCGGCGTTCGCCACCCGCGTCGCCGACTGCGCCGCCTTGCCCGCCGCGCCGGCCATCTGCGCGGCCTCGCCGACGACCGTGGCGACACCGCCGACCACCGCGATGGCGCCCGCCGCCACCGAGATGATGTCCATCGTCGTCTCGAAGTCCGCGTGCAGCCGGTCGCCGCTCGAGCGCTTGGCCATCGAGTCGACCGCCACCGCGGCGCCCGCGATGCCGCCCGCGATCCCGATGGCCATGCCGGCCGGCCCGCCGACGATCATGCCCGCGATCTCCGCCGCCGTCGCGAGGTCGGTGAGCAGCTGGATCGCGCGCTCGTGCCTGCCCTTCGCCGAGCGCATCTCGGACTCGATCGCGTCGGCGCCGAGGCGCTTCTTGAGGTCCTCCGGCAGCCGGATGACGATCGTGCCGCGGCCGTACTCGTTGGCCTCGCGGAAGCGCACGAACGCGTTGCGGGCCGCCTCGCGCTCGCCCTCGATGCCGTCCTTCTCGCTGAAGCCGAGGTACTCCTGCTGGGAGTCCTTCATCGTCACGTCGGCGAGCCGGAACTCGCACTTCTTGTCCTCGGCCTTGGACTTCGTCTGGGCCAAGGTCATGATCAGCTTGTAGGCGACGCCGTTCTCCTCGGAGGCGAGCGTCACCCGCGGGCTGTAGAGCGGCTCGCCGGACTTGCGCTTGCTGCCGAAGCCCTGCAGCCGGCCGCGCATCTCGATCAGCTGCTTCTGGCGCCGCTGCGTCTCCGCGATGTAGTCGTCGATGAGGACGTTGCGCGAGTCCAGGCGCACCTTGAGCCACCGCGCCTCGGCGCTGCGCTGGGTCTTCGGCAGCCGCTGGGCGTCGGCGTCCTTGAGCTCGTTGGCGATGGCGATCTGCTTGGACGCCTTCTCGAGCAGGAACTCGGTGTTCTCGGTATGGCCGCCGGCCTGGAGCTTCTTGAGCTCGGCGATCTCCTCCTCGACCTGCGCCTTGGTCGTCCAGGCGGGCGGCTTCTCCTTCTGACCCTCGAGCTCCGAGAGCCGGGTGTCCTCCTCCTTGTCGGCCTCCTGCGCCCGGGCGCGGACCGACATGACCCGGACCGCGCGAACGGCGATGCTCGACGCGCGGCGGACCGGATCGTCCGGCGCGGTCTGCGGCGTGGCGACGCAGCGGACGACGTACTCGCCCTCCTTCGGGAAGCCGATCGTCTTGTCGTTCAGCGGGGAGGCGACGCGCGAGATGAACGCGTCCTTCCAGCCGGCGAGCTCGCGGATCCCGACGCTCAGCCCGATCAACTGGAGCTGCTGCGCGCGCATCGGCCAGGGCGTCTCGCCGAGCTCGGCGAGGTTCTTCTCGGTGTCCTCGAGCGTCTGCTGGCGCTTGCGCTTGACGTCGTTCAGCTCGCCGTGCGACGCCTTGTTGGCCTCGTCGCCGGCGGCCATCCCCTTCGCCTTCTCGCGGGCCGCCTTGACGCGCGCCTGCTCGTCGCCCTCGACGCCGGTCACCTCGAGCAGCTCCCAGTAGTACTGGATCCGCTGGGCCTGATTGGTGATCAGGTTGATCGAGTTCATGCCGCCGGCCGAGAACAGCAGCTGCATCGAGAACCGGTTGGTCGCGCCCATCACCGTGATGCCCTCGGCGGAGTCCTGCGGGCTGGCGCCGACCATGATCATCGACGCCGGGTAGGGCGGGTAGTTCGCGTTGCCCTTGCCGGTCCCGGCGGGGGCGTCGGGGTCGCTGGGGTCGCGCAGCCGCGGCCCCGTGCTCTCGAGCTTGAGCTCCTTCTTGGGATCGGTGGTGAAGCCCTCCTTGTCGGTCGGCTTGACGAGCGTCTGGCTGGACTCGGGGTCGCGCTCCTTCTTGAGCTGCTCGACCTGCTTCTTGATGAGCTCGAGCAGCTCCTCCGGCGTGAGCTTCGGATTGAGCGGGATCGTCTTGGACGCCTGGTCGGCGTTGATCTGGAGCTTGACCTCGTCGCCGAGGCTGAACGGGATCAGCCCGTCGGGGAGGTCGCGCGGGGGCGGCGGCGCGGGCGGCGGCGGCGGATCGCCGGGCTTCGGCGGCTCACCGGGCGGCTTGGTCGGGTCGTTCGGCTTCTTGCCGCCCTTGAGGGTGCCGATCTTCTCCTGGACCGACTTGACCAGCTTCTGCGCCCACTCGGGCGGCGGGCCGGGCTTCGTGCCGCCGAGCGGGCCGACCGCCAGGATCACCGCTTGGGCGCCGCTCATCGCCGCGGCGACCTGGTCGCGGCCCTTCTCCCCGTCGGCGAGCCACTGGTCCATGTTGTAGTTGCTCTTGGTCGTCCACTGCTCGAACCCGACCGGGCGGAACGGGTCATCCGACGCGTACATGCGCCGCCAGGCCGGAATGCCGGGCGTGGAGAGGAAGAACCCGGGCGGCGGGGTCTTGGCGCCGCGCTTGAGCGCCCAGGACTCCTTGGCCACGCCCTGGTGGTCGTAGCGATAGAGCTTGTCGGTGATGACGAAGTACATCGCCGAGCCGATGAGCTCCTTCTGGTTGGCCTCGCCCAGGGTCATGTCCCCGACGGCGGCCATCGCGTCGGCCAGGATCTTGTCCTTGTTGCCGGTCAACGGGACGACCCACGCCCGGCCCGGGGGCAGGTGCGGCTCGTCCTCGTCGGGCTTGTCGCCCGGCTTCGGCGCGGTCTTGGGCTGGCGCTGCAGGGCCCGGCCGACCGCCGCGTTGCCGACGGCCCCTTGCATCGCGAGGGCGTGCGCGGGGGTCATCAGCCGCGGCCGGCGGCGGGCCGTGGCTCCGAACGCGCCGGATGCACCCTCCGGGCCGGCGGGCGCGGCCTCGGGCGCGGCCGCGGCGGGAGCCGCCTCCTGCGCGGGACCTGGACCCGAGCTCACCGCGCGACGATAACCGCCGCCGGTGACGAGAGCTAGGTGACTTCGGCCTCTTCCTTGCCCTGCAGGCGGTCGCGGCCGCGTTGCACGGCGGCGATGAACTTCGAGAGGTTCACCTCGAGCGTGTTGAGGATCTCGTCGGCGTAGTCCTCCGCGCCCAGCCGGATCTCGCGCTCGCGGGCGCGGGCGTCCTCGATGATGTCCTCCGCCGCGCGCTCGGCCTGCTTGGTGACCTCCTGCTCGGAGACCAGCTGGTCCTGGCGCTCGCGCGCCTCGGTGACGATCCGCTCGGCCTCGCGCTTGGCCTCCGCCAGCATCTCCTGGCGCTCCTTGACGATCCAGCGGGCCTGCTTGATCTCCTCAGGGATCGTGGCCCGCATCTGGTCGAGGATGTCGTAGATCTCCTCCTTGTCCACGCGCACGGAATCCGAGAACGGGATGGGCCGCGCGTTGTGGACGAGATCGTCCAGCTTGTCGATGAGAACGAGGACGTCCATAAGTTCCGGTGGGCTCTTTCTTCAGCGGGCGAGCGCTTCCTGCAAGCGGTTCGCCACCTCTTCTGGGACCAGGTCGCGGATGTCGCCACCGAAGGTCGCCATCTCCTTGATGCCGCTCGAGGAGAGGAAACTGTACTGCGGGCTGGCCATCACGAACACCGACTCGACGTCCGGGGCCAGCCTGCGGTTGAGCTGGTTCATCTCGAACTCGTACTCGAAGTCCGAGATCGCGCGCAGTCCTTTGACGATCGCCTTGGCCCCGCGGCGGCGCGCGAACTCGACCACGAGGGTGTCGAAGGTCTCCACCGTCACGTTGGGCAGATGGGCCGTCGCGTGCTCGATGAACGCCACCCGATCCTCGGCGCCGAACAGCGCCCGGTCCTTACGCGTGGAGGCGTTGACGACGGCGACGATCACCTCGTCGAACATCCCCGCCGCGCGGCCGATCACGTCGAGATGCCCGTTGGTGATCGGGTCGTAGCTGCCGGGGCAGACGGCGATGCGGGGGTCAGGCGCCATGGATGCGGATCAGGGTGTCGCCGTAGCGGCGTTCGTCTCGAAGGGGCAGGTCCAGGGATAGCGGCGCCCGCCGGTCGCTCTCTGAGACGACGCTCCCACCGGGGGCCAGCAGCCCGTCGATCCCCTCCTTCAGGCCGGGCGCGAGGCGCTCGGCGAGCCGGTAGGGCGGATCGAGGAAGACCAGATCGTATTGGCGGACGGCGGCGCGTGCGGCGCGCAGGGCCGCGAGGGCGTCGGATCGCTGGACGATCGCGTCGATCTCGAGCGCCGCGAGGTTGGCCTTCAGCACCCGGATGGCGGCGGGCGCGGAGTCCACGAACGTCGCCTCGCGCGCCCCTCGCGAGAGGGCCTCGATGCCCAGCGCGCCCGAGCCCGCGAACAGGTCGAGCACGCGCGCGCCCGCGACCCGGTCGCCGAGCACGGAGAACAGCGCCTCGCGAACTCGGTCGGAGGTCGGGCGCGTGGCGGCGCCGGGCGGCGCGACCAGGCGCCGGCCGCCGTAGGTGCCCGCGATGACCCTCACGTCACTGGATGCTAGGCCGCTCGTCCGGCGGGCATCGAGGGGAGAAGGGGTCGGCGTCAACCACCCCCATGTGCGCCGAAGGGCGCCCGACGCCCCGCCCACGCCCGACACTCCTCCCTCAGTGACCGCCCTTCCACCCGGCCGGCGCAACCGCCGACCATTCGCCAGTGCCACCCACCCACCCGAGCCCTCACGCCGGGATCGGCTCGAGCGCATCGGCGCCATACGCCGCGACGATGGCGTCGGCGAGCAGCGCGTGCTCGGGCTCGGCGAGGTCGGGATCGGCGTCGAGCAGGGCCTGCGCGCGCATCCGGGCGCGCTCGAGCAGCTCGGCGTCCTCGGGCAACCGGGCGACCTTGAACTGGGCCAGCCCGGACTGGCGCACGCCGAGCATCTCCCCCTCCCCCCGCAGCTCGAGGTCGATCTCGGCGAGCGAGAAGCCGTCGGTGTGCTCGGCCAGGGCGCGCAGCCGGGCCGACTCCTTGGGGCCGAACAGCAGGCAGACCGACTCGTGCGCGCCGCGGCCGATCCGCCCGCGCAGCTGGTGCAGCTGCGAGATCCCGTAGCGCTCGGCGTTCTCGACGAGCATCACCGATGCGTTCGGGACGTCGATGCCGACCTCGATCACGGTGGTGGCGACCAGGACGTCGGCGCCGCCGGCCGCGAAGTCGGCCATCGCCTCCTGCTTCTCGCGCGTCTTGAGCTGGCCGTGCATGAGCACGACGCGGAAGTCGCGCAGCTCGCCGGTCCGCAGACGCTCGTACTCCGCGGTGGCTGCACGCGCGGCGAGCGCCTCGGACTCCTCGACCAGCGGGCAGACGACGAACGCCTGGCGGCCGGCGCGTAGCTCCTCGCGCATCCGGTCGTACGCACGGGCGCGCTCGCGCTCCCCGCCGGCGACGAAGGTGCGGATCGGGTGGCGGCCGGCCGGCAGCTCGCGCAGGACGGTGACGTCGAGGTCGCCGTACGCGGTGAGCGCGAGCGTGCGCGGGATCGGCGTCGCCGTCATGTGCAGGACGTGGGGCGCGAGGCCCGCCGGCGCCTTGCGGTCCAGCGCGCGGCGCTGGTTGACGCCGAAGCGGTGCTGCTCGTCGACGACCGCGACGGCGAGCCGGTCGAACTCGACGGGGCCCTCGATCAGCGCGTGGGTCCCGACCAGGAGCTTCAGCTCGCCGGTGGCGAGCTTGCCGAGCAGGTCCGTGCGCCGCGCGGCCGGCGTCGCCCCGGTCAGCAGCGCCGCCTGCAGCAGCGAGCCCGGCATCAGCTTCTGCAGCGTCGCGAAGTGCTGCTCGGCGAGCGTCTCGGTCGGCGCCATGAGCGCGGCCTGGGCCCCGGACTCGACCGCGCGGAGCATCGCGTAGACGGCGACGACGGTCTTGCCGGACCCGACCTCCCCCATCAGCAGCCGCTGCATCGGGCGATCGCGTGCGAGGTCGTCGTCGATCGCCGCCATCGCCCGGCGCTGGTCGTCGGTCGGCGTGAACGGGAGGCTGTCGGCCAGCCACGCGCGTGTCAGCTCGCCGGGCGGCTCGAGCTCGCGGGCGCGCGCGGACTCGCGCCGCAGTGCACGGCGGCGCAGCAGCGCGAGCTGGAGCAGCAGCAGCTCCTCGAACGCGAGCCGCCGGCGGCCGCCCTCGTGGCCGCCGAAGTGCGCGTCCCACAGCGCGTCTGAGCGCTGCGGGAGCCGCTCGAGCACGCGCAGCCGCGTGGGCAGCGGCTCGACCGTCTCGCGCACCGCGCCGGCGTGGGCGCGGACGAGCGAGAGGATCTGCGTCGAGGTCAGCCCCTCGGTCGCGGGGTAGTGCGCGACGTCGGTGCCACCCTCCCCGCCCGCCGCCTCGTCGGTCGGCGCGTGCTGCTGGACGCGGAAGCGGTTGCGCGCCTCGTACTTGCCGTGCAGCACGAGCCGCGAGCCCGGCCGGTACTTGCCCTCGAGCCACGGCTGGTTGAAGAACGTCACCTTCATCACGCCGGTCTCGTCGGCGACGGTCGCCTCGACGAGCGGCTTCATCCCCCGCCGGCGCACGGGGCGCGAGCTGATCGAGCGCACCTCGACGACCACGGTCGCCACCTCGCCGGCGACCAGCTCGGCCACGGTGCGGGCCTCGCGCCGGTCGCGCGGGAGATGCTCGAGCAGGTCGCCGACCGTGTGCAGGCCGAGCACTTCGGCGCCCTTGGCCGACTTCGCCGGCTTGACTTCGAGTGGCGCCCCGAGGACCGACACGGCGCGCGGCGTGTGGACCGGCGCAGGGCCGGCCGGCAGGGGATCCGCCGAGGCGAACGAGGACGGGGCCGCGGGCGGCATCGAGGACTCAATTGTGCAGCGGCGCCCGGCGGTGCCGGACGTCACTCAGCCGCGATCAGCCACCAGTAGCTCGGTTGGCCGCCGTGCTCGAGCTCGACGTCGACGCCGGCGGGCATCAGCCCCGCGACGGCGGCCCCGTCGAGCGGCGCGTCGGCGCCCTCGATCACCGTGACGAGCTCGGCCTCCTCGCCGAGGTCGGCCAGCACCTGGCGCAGCGTCGCCTCGGGGTCGCCCCAGGCGACGAGGTCCTCGCCGACGAAGCCGACCGCCTCGCCGCGGGCGAAGCGCGCCTCGCCGTCGTCGCGCGCCGCCTCGGCGACCGCGCCGGTGCGGATACCGCTGAGCGCGTCGTCGATCGCCGCCGCGTTCTCCTCGAGACCGGCGGATGGATCGAGCGCGACCGCGGCGGCGAGCCCCGCCTGCTGGGAGCGGGTGCGAACGACGCAGACCTGCTTCTCCGACAGCTCGGCGGCGTGCTCGGCGGCCATGAACACGTTGCTCGAGTTCGGCAGCACGACGACGGTCTCGGCCGGCACGTCGTGGATGCCGGCGAGCAGCTCGTACGTCGAGGGGTTCAGCGTCGGGCCACCGTCGAGCGGCACGACGCCGAGGCTCTCGAACAGCGCGGCCATGCCGGGGCCGGCGACGACGGCGAGCGCGCCGCAGGCCGGGAGCGGCGATTCGAGGCGCTCGGTGCGCTCGGCGATCTGCACGTGCATGTCGGCCACGTCGAGGCGGGAGACCGACCCGGCGCCGGCGAAGATCGCGGTCGCGTGCTCGGGCTCGTCGGTGTGGACGTGGACCTTGAGCGTGTGGTGGTCGCCGACGACGAGCACGGAGTCGCCGATCTCCTCGAGCGCGTCGATGAACGACGAGGCCTCGAGCGCCAATCCGATGACCGCGAAGTTCGTGCAGTACCGGTAGGTCTCCGAGACGTGCTCCGGGTGCGTCACGCGGGCCGGCGCGTGATGCTCGAGCTCCGGCGGCTCGACGCCGCGAAGCGCCGCGACGACGCCGGAGAAGATGATGGTCAGCCCGTGGCCCCCGGCGTCCACGACGCCCGCCTTGCGCAGGACCGGGAGCAGGTCCTGGGTGCGCCGGACCGACGCTTGGCCGGCGTCGAGCGCGCGCTCGAGCACGTCGGCGATCAGGCTGTCCTGGTGCGCGGCGTCGCCGGTGCGGCCCAGCCGCGTCTCGGGCATGTGCGCGAGCTCGGTGGCGATGCGATGGGCCATCTCCCGCACCACCGTGAGGATCGTCCCCTCCGCCGGCTCGCGGACGGAGTAATAGGCGCGGTCGGCCGCGCGGGCCATGGCGGCGCCGATCAGGACCGGGTCGACCAGCTCCCCGGGCCGCGAGATCAGCTCCTCGGCCGCGCCGCGGATGAGCTGCGAGAGGATCACCCCGGAGTTGCCGCGCGCTCCGAGCAATGCGGCGCGGGCGACGGAGTTGACGATCTCGTCGCGACCGATCTCGTCGATCGCCCCGCCGTCCGACAGCCGGTCGAGCTCCTCGAGCACGGCGCGCAGCGTGAGCACCATGTTGTCGCCGGTGTCGCCGTCGGCGACCGGGAAGACGTTGAGGTCGTTGACCTCGGTCCGCCGCGCCTCGAGCGCGGCGAGCGCGCCTTCGACGACGCCGCGGAATCTGATGAGACTGGGATCGACCACGCGCAACCGCGGGGCCGCCTTAGGCCTTCGTGACCTTGCCGGCCTTCAGGCAGCGGGTGCAGACGTAGGCACGCTGAGGGGCACCGCCGACGCTGATCCTGACCTTCTGGAGGTTCGCGTCGAAACGGCGCTTGGTGGCGACCATCGAGTGGGAGCGGCTTTGCCCGAAGGCGGGGCGCTTGCCGCATGAGACGCAGACGCGAGCCATGACGGCGAGGGAGTATAGGAGGCGCGGAGCCGGGTACAGGCGCCGCTACCGTGACGTGAGTTGACCGGAGTCAGAATCAGCCTGCCGGATCGGTACCGCCTGCACGGCCACGTGGCCTCCGGGGGGATGGCCGCTGTCTACGCCGCCCACGACGAGCTGCTGGGGCGCGACGTCGCCGTGAAGGTGCTCGCCGAGCACCTCGGCGCCGACCCCAAGGCGCACCTGCGCTTCCAGCGCGAGGCCCGCGCCGCGGCGGGGTTGTCGTCGCATCCCCACGTGGTCACGATCTACGACGTCGGCGAGCACAACGGCCGCTCCTTCATCGTCATGGAGCTGCTGCCCGGCGGTTCGCTCGCCGCCGTGCTCAAGCCGGGGCGGCCGATCGACCGTGCGACCGCCGTGCGCTGGCTTCGCGACGCCGCGTCGGCGCTCGACGCCGCCCACGCCGCCGGCATCGTGCACCGCGACGTCAAGCCCGCCAACCTGCTCCTGAACGAGCGCGGCGGCGTGGCCATCGCGGACTTCGGGATCGCCCGCATCGCTCAGGAGGACCAGGTCACGATGACCGGGCAGGTGCTCGGTACCGCGGCCTACCTGTCGCCCGAGCAGGCGCTCGGCGAGCCGGCCACCGCCGCCTCTGACCGCTACGCCCTCGCCGTCCTCGCGTTCCAGCTGCTCACCGGCGAGCGGCCGTTCACCGCGGAGCACTTCGCGGCCCAGGCGCGCGCGCACATCGAGGAGGACCCGCCGCCGGCCTCGTCGGTGCGGCCGGAGCTCCCGCCCGCCGTCGACGCGGTGATCGAGCGCGGGCTCGCGAAGGGCCCGGCGGACCGGTGGCCGAGCGCGACGGCGTTCGTCGACGCACTCGAGCACGCGCTGGACGCTCCAGCGCCCTCGCAGCCCTCCGCGCCGGCGCCCGACCCGGACACGACCCGGCGCATGCCCCTCTCCGCCCCGCCCACGCCGCCGCGGCGCCGCGTGGCGGCCGCCGCCGCCCCGAGCGCCCCGGCCCGGCGGCGTGGACCCGGTCGCCTGATCGCGGTGCTCGCGGTGTTGCTCGTCCTCGTGCTCGGCGGCATCGCCGCGGCGTTGTCCGGCGGCGACGGCGGCGGCTCCGACCAGCGCGCCGAGCGCACGCCGGAGGCCACGGCGACCGCGACCGCGACCGCTGAGAAGACGGCCGAGCCGACGGCGACGCCGACCGAGACCGCGACACCCACCGCGACGGCGACGCCGACCAAGACACCGTCGGGCGAGCAGCCCGCCGGCGACGCCAACAGCCTCAACGCGCGTGGCTTCTCGCTCTACCAGAAGGGCGACTTCGCCGGTGCGATCCCGCCGCTGCAGCGCGCCGTCGAGCTCTGCGGCGACTCGACTGACCTCGACCCGTGCGGCTACGCCATCTACAACCTCGGCTCCGCGCTGCACCGCGCCGGGCGCTCGGCGGAGGCGATCCCGCTGCTCGAGCGCCGGCTCGCCGGGTTCTCCTACAAGCGTGACGTCGTCGAGGCCGAGCTCGCCGCCGCCAAGGAGGCGACGGGGCAGGACGGCGGCAAGAAGCCGAAGAAGGACGAGGACAAGAACGACTGAGCGTTCGGCGAAGCGCACCGCTCAGCCGAGCGCGGCGCGCATGCGGGCCATGGTGACCACGGCGACCGCGGCGTTGCGCCCCTGGTCGCGCTTGCCGCCGCCGGTGCGGGCGAGCGCCTGGTCCATGTTCGCGACGGTGAGCACGCCGAACGCGCACGGGACGCCGGTGCGCAGCTGGACGTCCTGGATGCCGCGGGCGGCCTCGGCGCAGACGAAGTCGTAGTGGTCGGTCTCCCCGCGGATCACCGCCCCGAGGCAGGCGACCCCGGCGAAGCGGCCGGAGTCGGCGAGATAGGAGGCCGCGAGTGGCAGCTCGAAGGCGCCGGGGACGTCGAAGACCTCCGCCTCGCCGGCCTCCTGCTCGGCGAAGCCCTCCTGTGCCCCCGCGACCAGCCGCTCCGCGAGTTGGGCGTAGAAGCGCCCGACCGCGATCGCGTACCGCTCGCCCTCGGCACTCACGCCCCGGCTCCGGAGCTCGGGTTGCGGCCCGGGCGCTCGGCGCCGGCCACGTCGCGGTCGTGGGTGTGCTCGGAGTGCAGCATCTCCTCGTCGAGCGGGAGGCCCTGGTGGTGCAGCGTGTGGCCGAGGCGGTCGCGCTTGGCGGCCAGATAGCGCTCGTTGTGCGGATTCGACGCGTGCTGGATCGGGACCTGCTCGCTGACGGACAGGCCGTAGCCCTCCAAGCCGACGATCTTCTTCGGGTTGTTGGTGAGGATCCGGATCGACCCGAGGCCGAGGTCGACGAGGATCTGCGCGCCGATCCCGTAGTCGCGCAGGTCGACGGGGAGGCCGAGCTCGAGGTTCGCGTCGACGGTGTCCAGGCCGCCGTCCTGCAGCCGGTAGGCCTTGAGCTTGTTGAGCAGGCCGATGCCGCGCCCCTCCTGGGCCAGGTAGAGCAGCACGCCGCGGCCTTCGCGCTCGATCTGCGCCAGCGCGGACTCGAGCTGCTCGCCGCAGTCGCAGCGCAGCGAGTGGAAGACGTCGCCGGTCAGGCACTCGGAGTGCACGCGGACGAGCACGTCGTCGACGCCCTCGACCTCGCCCTTGACCATCGCGACGTGGTGCTTGTCATCGACGAGCGACCGGTAACCGATCGCGTTGAACTCGCCGTACTGCGTCGGCATCCGCGTCTCCACCACGCGCTCGACCAGCTTGTCGTGCTTGCGCCGGTACGCGATCAGGTCGGCGACGGTGACCATCCTGAGGCCGTGGCGCTCGCAATAGGGGACGAGGTCGTCGACGCGCGCCATCGTCCCGTCGTCGTTCATGACCTCGCAGATCACGCCCGACGGGTTCAGGCCCGCGAGCCGGGAGAGGTCGACCGCCGCCTCGGTCTGGCCCGTGCGCTCGAGGACGCCGCCGGGCTTGGACTTCAGCGGGAAGATGTGGCCGGGCTGGACGAGGTCGCGCGGCCGGGTCTCGGGGTCGATGGCGACCTGGATCGTGCGCGCCCGGTCGGCCGCCGAGATCCCGGTGGTCACGCCCTCGCGGGCCTCGATCGACACCGTGAAGGGCGTCTGGAACGGCGACTCGTTCTTGGCCGCCATGAGGTCGAGGCCGAGCTCGTCGCAGCGCTCCGGGGTCAGCGACAGGCAGATGAGCCCGCGGCCGTGCATGGCCATGAAGTTGATCGCCTCGGGCGTCACGAACTGGGCGGCCATCGTCAGGTCGCCCTCGTTCTCGCGGTCCTCGTCGTCGCAGACGACGACCATCCGACCCTCGCGGATCTCCTCGATGGCCTCCTCGATGGTGGCGAACGGCGGCCGGCTCACGCGCGCGCCCCGATCAGCTTCTCCACGTACTTGGCCAGCACGTCGACCTCCAGGTTGACGGGGGAGCCGGGCGCGGCCGAGCCGAGGCTCGTCCGCTCCAGCGTCTCGGGGATGAGCGAAACGGAGAACGCGTCGTCGTCGATGGCCGACACGGTGAGCGAGATGCCGTCGACGGCGATCGAGCCCTTCTCGACCACGTAGCGCAGGAGCGCGGGCGGCGCATCGATCGTCACCACACGGGCGAAGCCATCCTCGCGAACCTCGCGGATCGAGCCGAGGCCGTCGACGTGGCCCTGGACCACGTGGCCGCCCAGCCGGTCGGCCGCCCGCAGCGGCAGCTCGAGGTTCACGCGACCGCCGCCGGCGATCTCGGCCAGCGAGGAGCGCCGCAGCGTCTCGTGCATCACGTCGGCGGCGAACGACCCGTCGGCGATCGCCATGGCGGTCAGGCAGACGCCGTTGACCGCGACGGAGTCGCCCTCGGACAGCTCGCCGGCGAGGCGGGTGCGGACGGTGAGGCGCACCCCGTCGGGCGTGGAGTCGACGGCCGCGACCTCGCCGAGGTCCTGGACGAGCCCGGTGAACACGGATTCAGAGGATACGGAGCGGGCTCGCGCTCACCACTCGCGCAGCCGGGCGAGCACCAGCACGTCCTCCCCCACGCGCTCGACGTCGAGCGACAGGGCGCGCGTCGCGTCGGCGATGCGCTCGGGGCCCTCGCCCTCCAGCGGGTCGCGCGCCGAGGCGCCGCCGAGCACCACCGGAGCGAGGAAGAGCCGGATGTCGTCGACCTCTCCGGCGTCGAGGAACGCCCCGGCCAGGTGCGGCCCGCCCTCGAGCAGGATCGAGGTGACGCCCGACGCGCCGAGCTGGTCGAGCGCCGAGCGGATACGGGCCGGCTCGTTCTCGCCGACGGCCACCACGACGTCGACGCCCGCGAGCTCGAGCGCGTCGGTGGCGTGGCGCGAAGCGGCGCGGGAGACGACCACGGTCAGCGGCACCTCGAGCGCGCCGCGCACGAGCTGGGAGTCGAGCGGCAGCCGGCCCTCGGAGTCGAAGATGATGCGCCGCGGCTGGCGCGCGACCCCGTCCACGCGGGCGGTCAGCAGCGGGTCGTCGGCCAGCGCCGTGCCGATGCCGACGGCCACGGCGTCGCACTCCGCGCGCCACTGGTGCGCGCGGTGGCGGGAGTCCTCGCCCGAGATCCACTTCGAGTCGCCGGTGCGCGTCGCGACCTTGCCGTCGAGCGTCATCGCCGACTTGAAGAGCACCCACGGCCGGCCGGTCCGCGCGTGCTTGCGGAAGGACTGGTTGAGGCGGCGGGCGCGCACGGCGAGCTCGCCGCCGGCGACCGCGACGTCGATGCCCTCGTCGCGCAGGATGCCGAGCCCGCGGCCGGAGGCCTTCTCGCTCGGGTCGTCGGACGCGACCACCACGCGGGTGATCCCCGCCTCGACGATCGCGTCGGTGCACGGCGGCGTCTGGCCGTGGTGGCAGCAGGGCTCGAGCGACACGTAGAGCGTCGCGCCGGCCGGGTCGTCGGTGCATGCCGCGATCGCCTCGCGCTCGGCGTGCGGCCCGCCGAAGGCGCCGTGGAACCCCTCGCCGAGCACCTCGCCGTCGCGGACGACGACCGCGCCGACCATCGGATTCGGGCTGACCTTCGCGCGACCCTCCTGCGCCAGCTCGATCGACCGGGCCAGCCAGGCGTGATCGGTGGCGAGGATCGCGGACACGTTGCCGTTCAGTCTAAGGCCCGATCAGCAGACGCCGCCATCGAGGCGGTACACGACGATCTCGGGCCCGGGGCGCTCGTAGGCGAGCGGGCGGTAGTTGAACGAGTCGTCGAACGAGAACGGCACGGGCTTCGCGCCGTTGCCATACGGCGTCGCACGGAAGACGACGTCGCCGCGGCGGTTCAGCTCGTCGTAGTAGCGCAGCGCGTTCGGGACCTCCTCGGGCTCGGCGTAGGCGCGGCCGTACTGGGTCGAGCCGGTGACCACCCAGCAGAAACCGCCGTTCGCGTAGGAGTCCACGAGCTGCGGGCGCGTCGTGCGCTCGTAGTCCTCGAGCTTCACCAGGCGCCCGCGCCCCCGCCGGATCGTGCCGTCGTTGTTGACCTTCGAGCGCGACGTCGCCCACTTGTTCCAGCGGGGCGCCCCCGCCCCCGGGTCGGTCGCCCACTGGTCCGGGAAGACGGGCTCGACGACGACCTTGCCGCGCGGCGGGATGTTCTCGACCATCCACTTGCGCACCTGCATCCGGGTGTCCTCGCGGGCGAGCACCAGGTCGTTGTGGACGCTGTAGACGAGGCCCTGCCCGCAGAGCGCGAGCCCGACGGCGGTGAGCAGCACTGGACGGAGCCGCTCACGCCGGGCGCCCACCGCGTCGGCGAGCCGGATCGCCCCCGCGGCCGCCAGCAGGCACAGCAGCGGGAACACCGGCAGCAGCCAGCGGGCGAAGAAGCGATCCTGGAGACCGCCCATGAACAGCACGAAGACGATGACCGCCGGGACGAGCACGAGTGCGCGCCGGCGATCGCGCACCGCCAGGGCCACGGCGCCGCCGAGCGCCGCCAGCGCGGGGATCCAGCCGAAGCCCCACGCGAGCGTCGAGACGTAGTAGCGCAGCCCGTTCTCGTCGGTGAGGCCGAGCTTGCCGCCGCCGTCGCTGGACGCGCTCGACTGCTGGTTGAGCCCATCCATGAACGTGTCGAAGTCGATGAGCGCGTACGGGTTCGCGACGACGAACGCGACGAGTCCGACGACGGCCGCGACCAGTAGCCCGCGGAGGCGGGCGCGCTCGGCGACCGACAGCCAGGCCGCCGCGAGCAGGCAGAGCACGACGATCCCCGACGTGTACTTCGTCGCGCACGCCAGCCCGATGCCGAGCCCCGCGACCGCGTAGTCCGCCGCCGAGCCGCGCCGCAGCACGCCGCCGATCCCCACCAGCGCGAGGCACAGCGGCGCGAGCGCCGGCACGTCGTTGAGCGCGAAGTGCGCGTAGAAGACGGGCAGGAACGCGACGGCGAGCAGCGCGGCGGCGAGGAAGCCGACGCGGCGATCGCCGAACAGCCGTACGCCGGCGGCGTAGAGCAGGCCCACGCCGGCCGTGCCCAGCACGGCGCTGCAGACGCGCGCCACGGTGAAGACGTCGCCGACGTCGGCGGCATAGGCGGCCTGCACCCCCTCCCCGCCCCAGCGCACCGCGAAGACGACGTGCAGCAGGTACGTGAACGCCGGCGGATTGATGAAGTAGCCCGGGTTGTAGGTGTGCCCGAACATGCCGATCGCCCGCGGCACGAAATGCGCGTTCTCGTCGGCGTTGTAGACGTACGGCAGGCCGGTCTTGAGGCCCCACAGCCGCAGGCCGAGGGCGAGCAGGAGCAGCGCGCCAACCGCTACGCGCGCTCTAGCAGCGGACATAGGCGGCGTAGAACCTCGTCACTACGGCGCGGCGCCAGCCCGCGGGCGGCACCTCGATCAGGGCCGAGTCGGCCGGGTCCGTGAGCGCGTGCTTGAAGATCGCGAAGCGGCCGGTGACGTAGATCGCGACGCCGCGGTCGGCGCGCGAGCCCTTGCCGTTGTCCGCCCGGTCGAAGCCGCGCTTGCCACGCGGGGTCCCGTCGTCGGCGCGGGCGAACACGCGATCGGCGCCGAGACCGGCGATCCAGCGCGAGTCCGGGACGAGCTTGTGGTTGGGCACGGTGAGCGGGCCACAGCGCAGCCCTTCGCGGACCTCCGGCGCGCCGAGCACGCGCTCGAGCGACGCGTGCGCGTCGCCGCGGAACTGCAGCTCGTTCTCGAAGCGCGTGACGTTCACGCGCGTCGCCGTGTAGAGCGTCCCGAGCACGACGACGAGCAGCGCGCCGACCGCCCAGAGCTTCCGCAGACGCGTCCCGGGCTCGAGCATCGTCCAGCCGCCGAGCGTCACCGCGGCGAACACCAGCAGCGCCAGCGCGGCGACGATGAGGTAGCGCTCGATCACGCTCAGCCCGGCGATCCCGATCAGCACGAACGTCCCGAGGCCTGAGAGCAACAGCACGAACGGCATCACCATCCGGCGCGGGCTCATCGCCACGGCGAGCACGAGGCCCGCGAGCGCCGCGAGCCAGACCGGCAGCTTGACCAGGCTCGAGAGGAAGTACGGCACCGCGCTCGGGATCTCCGACAGCGTGCGCTGGCGGCCGAGGTCCTCGGCCGACCCGCTCGTGTAGAGCAGCGAGAACAGCGGATTGCCGGTCACCACGAAGTCGACCGCGCACCACGTCAGCGGGCCGATCGCCGTCAGCGCGGCGTAGCCGGCGCGCTCGGCCCACGTCGCCTTCCACGCCATCCACAGGAAGTAGACGCCGGCCAGCACCCACGCCTCGGGGCGCAGCATCCCGGCGAGCGCGAGCAGCACGAAGACCGCACGGCCGCGCCGCGGGCGCTCCGCCTCGAGCACCGCGGCCCATACGACCAGCGCCATGTAGGGCACGTCGATGTAGCCGCGCGCGGCGAGGAACGCGAAGTCGAAGCGCGTGACCAGCAGCGCAGCCGCGATCAGGCCGACGAGCGGGGTGAACGCGACGCGCCCCAGCCGGTAGATCGCCCACACGAGCCCGAGGAACGTCACGAAGACGAGCGCGACCCACAGGCGGTCGGCGCTGTCGCCCACGAGGCCGAGCAGCGCGCCGACGAAGATCGCCAGCGGATGTTCGGTCGGGACGCGGAAGCCCTCGAAGAACGGTGTCGTCCCGTCGAGCGCCTCGCGGCCCCACAGCAGCGAGTAGTACGAGTCGTAGTTCGGATACGTCGGGAAGACGAAGAAGCCGATCGCGAAGCCGGCACACAACACGCCGAACGCGACCCGCGCGAGCCGGTCCGCATCGAAGTCAGCGCGGGCGCCACGCGGGTGGGGCTCCGGCCGTTGCCGGGTCAGCGTGGGGCTTGCCATGGAGCCACTGAAAGTAACGATGGCGGGGTATCGCGGTACCTTGGACGACTTCTGCGGACGACCGCGAAGCCCCCTTGCCATGAAGCTCATCATCCAAATCCCCTGTTTCAACGAGGAGGAGACACTCCCCGTCACGCTGGCCGACCTCCCCCGCGAGGTCGCCGGTTTCGACGTCGTCGAGTGGCTCGTCATCGATGACGGCTCCACCGACCGGACCATCGAGGTCGCGCGCAAGAACGGGGTCGACCACGTCGTCCGCCTGACGAACAACAAGGGCCTCGCCTCCGGCTTCCAGGCCGGCCTCGACGCGTGCCTGAAGCTCGGCGCCGACGTCATCGTCAACACCGACGCCGACAACCAGTACTACGGCCCGGACATCGCGAAGCTCGTCGAGCCGGTCCTGCGCGGCGACGCCGACATGGTGGTCGGCGACCGCCAGGTCATGACGATCGAGCACTTCTCGCCGGCCAAGAAGCTGCTCCAGCGCCTCGGCTCCTGGGTCGTGCGGCGGGCGTCGGACACCGGCGTGCCGGACACGACGTCGGGCTTCCGCGCGTACAACCGCGAGGCCGCGCTCGCGCTGCAGGTCGTCTCGAAGTTCACCTACACGCTCGAGACGATCATCCAGGCGGGCAAGATGACCGTCGCGGTCGACCACGTCCCGATCCGGACGAACGAGAAGCTGCGCGAGTCGCGGCTGTTCCCGTCGATGTGGACGTACATCCGCCGCAACGGCCTGTCGATCTTCCGCATCTACTCGATGTACGAGCCGCTGCGCGTGTTCATGACCGGCGCGATCCTGATCGGCTTCGTCGCGCTCGTCGTCTGGGGCCGCTTCGGCTACTTCTACCTCTCCGGCGAGGGCGCGGGCCACATCCAGTCGCTCGTGCTCGGGGCGATGCTCTTCAACGCCGCGATGCTGCTCGCGGCGCTGGGCGTGATCGGCGACCTGCTGAGCGGCCAGCGGATCATGTTGCAACGAACCTTCGAGCGGGTGCGCCGCGTCGAGCTCGAGCTCGGCGTCGCCCCCTCGCACTACGAGCCGGGCGCGCACGCCACGGGGCAGCTGCGCACGACGGGCGCCGCATCCGCGCCGCACACCGGCCGCACCGAGGAGCGGGAGGCACTCAAGCTATGAGCACGACGGTCACGCGCGACGCCGAGGGCACGGTCACCGGCAACACCTACGACAAGTACGGCTCGACCAACCCGGTCGTCCGCCGCCTGATGGCGGGCTTCGAGCGCACGCTCGAGGAGCTGTTCACCCAGGCCGACGCGAAGTCGCTGCTCGACGTGGGCTGCGGCGAGGGCGTCCTGATCCACAAGTGGGCGCAGCGCCTGGCACCGAGCCGCGTCGTCGGCATCGACCTCGAGGACCCGGCCATCCAGGCCGAGTGGGTCAACCGCCAGGCCCCCAACCTCGAGTACAGGATCATGAAGGCCGAGAACCTCCCGTTCGCCGACGGCGAGTTCGACCTCGCGACCGCCATCGAGGTGCTCGAGCACGTCCCGGACGCCGAGCACACGGTCGCCGAGATGGCGCGCGTCGCCTCCGGCCACCTGCTCGTCTCGGTCCCCCGCGAGCCGCTGTGGCGCGGCCTGAACATGGCCCGCGGCGCATACGTGAAGGACTTCGGCAACACGCCCGGGCACCTGAACCACTGGTCCAAGCGCAGCTTCGTCTCGCTGCTGTCGCAGCACGGCGAGGTCGTCGAGGCGCGCTCGCCGTTCCCGTGGACCATGCTGCTCGTCCGCCTCTAGAGGTGAGCTCCGCCCCACCGGCGCCCCCGGAGGACGCGCCGGGCGGCTACGGGCGCGGCGCCCGGCTGCTGTCGATCGGCATCGCGTCGACCGGCCTGGTCACCTTCGCGTACTTCTCGGCCGCGTCCTACGCGCTCGACGACGAGGTCGCCTACAAGCAGATCACGCTGCTGTGGGCGGTGATGTTCGTGATCGTCTCGGTGATCTACCGGCCGATCGAGCAGCTGCTCTCGCGGACGATCGCCGACCGCCGCGCGCGCGGCCTCGAGCACGACCACCCGATCCGGACGCCGCTGCTCATCCAGGGCGCGTTCGCCTCGTTGTTCCTGGTGCTGGCGCTGCTGCTGCGCGGGCCGATCGAGGACGGGCTGTTCGCCGGCTCGAGCGCGCTGTACTGGATCCTCGTCACCGGGGTGCTCGCCTACGCGGCGTCCTACTTCGCCCGCGGCTACCTCGCCGGCCACCAGCAGTTCGGGCTCTACGGCGGCCTGGTCTTCCTCGAGGCGTGCTCCCGGATCTGCTTCGCGCTCGCGGTGCTGGTCGGCCTCGCGTCCGGGCAGACGGCGGTGGCGCTCGGCATGGCCGCCGCGCCGTTCGTGTCGCTCGTGGTCGTCCCGGCGGCGTTCCGGCATCGCGCGCAGCAGCCGGCGACGGGCGAGCGCGGGCGCAAGGACGACATGGCGCTCGGCAAGGGCGGGCGGTTCGCGTTGGCGGTGTTCGCGGTCATGCTCGCCGAGCAGACCCTCCTGAACGCGGCGGTCCTCACCGTCCACCTCACCTCCGACGACGCGCGCGCCGCCGGCTACGCGTTCAACGTGCTGCTGATCGCGCGGGCGCCACTGCAGCTCTTCCAGGCGATCCAAGGGTCATTGCTGCCGCATCTGGCCGGCCTCGAGGCGACCGCCGGGCGCGACGAGTTCGCGCGCGCGATCCGGATCACCGTGCTGGCCATCGCGGGCTTCGCCGGGGCGGTCGCGGTCGGCCTGCTCGTGCTCGGTCCGTTCGCGATGGACCTGTTGTTCGACGACACCCACGAGTACGACCGCATCGGCCTGGCGGCGATCGCCTGCGGGATGGGCGCGCACCTGATCGCGGGAACGTTGAATCAGGCGGCACTCGCGCGCGACCGCGCCGGCCAGGCGGCGGCGGCGTGGCTGTTCAGCGCGACGGTGTTCGTCGTGTGGATGGTCTCGCCGGTGGTGGAGAACCAGCTGCTGCGCACGGAGCTGGGGTATCTGGGTGCGGCGGGGCTGCTGTGCGCGCTGCTGACGGTGATCTATCGGCTCGGCGGACGTCAACCCCGGCACTGAGGGGGCACTGACATGATCCGCGGCGTGCACACGCTGAAGCTGCAGATCACGACCGAGTTGCTCGACTACGCCGTCGCCAACGGCGCCCGCCAGGACGACGTGCTCGCGCGCGTCGAGCGCGAGACCAACGAGATGCCGCACTCCGGCATGCTGATGTCGGCCGATCAGGGCGCGCTGATGACGATGCTCGTCCGCCTGTCCGGGGCGAGTCGCGCGCTCGAGATCGGGACGTTCACCGGCTACGGCGCGATCTGCATCGCCCGCGGTCTCGCCGACGGCGGCTCCCTGCTCTGCCTCGAGTACTCCGAGGACTACGCGCGGGTCGCCCGGCGCAACGTCGACGACGCGGGCGTCGGCGACCGCGTTGAGATCCGGGTGGGGCCGGCCGCGAACGCGCTGCGCGCGATGCCGGAGGAGCCGCGGTTCGACTTCGCGTTCCTCGACGCCGACAAGGACTCCAACCCTCTCTACTACGAGCTCGTGCTCGCGCGCCTCGAGCCCGGCGGCCTGATCGCGATCGACAACGTGCTCTACGACGGCAGGGTGCTCGACCCCGACCACTCCAAGACCGCCCGCACCATGCACGAGCTCAACGTGGCGGTCTCGAACGACGAGCGCGTCGACACCGTCCTGGTGCCGCTGGCCGACGGGATCATGCTCGCTCGCAAGCGCTAGTTCACCAGCTCGGGGGAGATCGTCCCGGAGCTGTCGGGCGGCGGCTGCGTCAACGTCTCGGCACCGGCGGTCGTCTCCGAGTAGCGCGACGCGGACGGTCGGTTGCTGCGATGGGCGTACACCAGCCCGGCGAAGATGACGCGGGAGACCATCTCGATCCGCGGCTCGACGCCGACGCTGGTGCACGCGGACGCAGCGGTGCATGAGACGCCGTGGTGGAAGCCGGCCATGAACCCCTTGTTGGCCCAGCTGGTGCCGTCCCAGCCTTGGGCAAAGCCGGTGCCGATCGCGGTGCAGCTGGTGAGGGTGGGGCAGGAGACGTCTCTCAGCAGCGCCGGGCCGCCGTTCTGGAGCGCCCAGCTGGTTCCGGTCCACCGCTCGACGAGCGGGGAGTTCCCGCTGAAGAAGCTGGTCGTCGAGTACGTGCCCACCGCGGTGCACGGCTTGGGCGGCGTGCACGACACGTCCGTGAGCTCCGCGAACGTCGCGCCCGCGGGGACGGCTGCCGTCTGCTGCGTCCACGCCGTGCCGTTCCACCGGAGAACCAGCGGTTTGTCCGACAGGTGGGTCGGATCGGTGGCGTATCCACCGACCGCCGTGCACGCGTTGGCGGCGGTGCAGGCGACGTCGCGGAGGATGATGCGGATCGCGCCGGCCGGCACGGGGACCGTCTTGAGGGTCCAGCTCGTCCCGTTGAAGTGCTCGATGAACCCCAGGTGCTTGTTGGTGGTGTTCTCGTACTCGCCGACCGCGATGCATGCCGTCGCCGACGTGCACGCCACCCCACTGATGTTGACGTGCCAGACCGCGTCCGCGGGGACGGCCAGCTTCATGGACGTCCAAGTCGTGCCGTTCCACCGCTGAGCCACAGGCCGCGCGACCTCGAACCTCGGATCGTCCTGCTTCGGCTCTGCGAAGGTGCCGATGCCCATGCAGGCGGTCGGCGCCGGGCACGAGATCGCGGTCAGCCGGTCGCCGCCGCGGCCGCTGCCGAACGCGGCGCCGGCGACCTTCTGCGCCCAGGTCGTCCCATTCCAGTGGAAGACCGCGGGACCCGAGGCCTTACTGCCGATGTAGACGCCGACGCCCGCGCACGACGTCGCGCTGCTGCACGACACGTCCAAGAAATCCGTCCGCAACGCCCCGGTGCCGTTTCGCGTGGTCTGGATCGCCCACGCCGTGCCCGTCGCAGTCTGCCGCTCGGCGAGCGTGCTCCCCTCCTCACCCGAATCGCCGTAGGCGGACGAGCCGCCGACCGCGGTGCAGCCGCCCGAGGTGCACGACACGCCGGTGAACCACGCCATGTAGATCCCGCTCGCCACCGGCTTCGGCGCCGTCTGCACCGCCCAACTGGTGCCGTTCCACCGCTCGACGAGCGGGTTGCCGCCGTCGAAGGACGTGTCCTTCTCGGGCCCGACCGCGGTGCACTTCGTCGCGCTCGAGCACGACACCCCCGTGAACTCGCGCGAGAACACCGTGCTCGGCTGGGCAGGCGTGGCCTGCTCCGTCCAGCTCGTGCCGTTCCAGCGCGTGGCCAGCGGCCTGTCGTGGAACTGGGGGTCCGTCATCGAGTACCCGCCGACCGCCGTGCAGGCCGCCGTCGACGTGCACGACACGCCGTTCATACCGGCAGCCACGGCACCCGCCGGGGTGGGGAGGGACTTCAGCGACCACACGTTCCCGTAGAACTGCATGGCGAACGTCTGCTTGCCCACACCGCCGGCCGCCTGGGTGTAGCTGCCGACCGCCATGCAGGTCGAGCCGACGCAGGACACGCCGTTCAGCGAGCTGAACGTCGCGCCCGCCGGGTTCGGCGAGCCGCGCACCGCCCAGGCGCTGCCGTTCCAGTGCTCGATCAGCGTCCCGCTCTTCACGGACGCGGTGCTGTAGCCGCCGACCGCCTTGCACGCGGTCGCCGTGGTGCACGACACGCCGTTGAAGTATGCCTTCTGCGTGCCCGCCGGCAGCGGAACGGTCTGCGTCGTCCACGCGGTCCCATTCCACCGCACGACGAACGGATTCATGTCCCGGGAACCGCCATCAGGCCCCGGAGGCAGGGAGTACGACCCGACCGCCGTGCACGCGTTCGCCGCCGTGCACGAGACGGCAGCCAGACGGGTGCGCGTCGCACCCGTCGGCTTGGGCACGGCGTGCGCCGTCCAGGTCGAGCCGTCCCACGCCTGGGCCAGCGCCCGCTGCTGAGCGGTGGAGACCATGGAGGCGCCCACCGCCATGCACGCGGTCGAGCCCACGCACGACACCGCCGCCGAACGCCCGTTGTACCCCTGCTTGGCGGGCACCGTCTGCGGCACCCAGCTCCCGGCGCTCGCAGGGGTCGCTGCGAGCAGCACGGCGGCGACAACCGCGACGGGTCCCAGTCCTCGGAGCAGGTGCACGGTCCTCATGGCTCGCTTCTCCTCGGTCTGCGGACGCCAGTCCGCTCCGCATGCCGGGTACGTCCCGCAGCCGCTCCGCGCGGTGCCCGTTCATCTCACTCAACTCCGCTCGGCCGCCAAACCGTCACGATGGTCCACAAACCATTCCTACGCCCACGCGAACGACTGTCGCTCGCACTAGTCGACGCTCGCCGGCTCGGGGGAGATCGTCCCGGAGCTGTCGGGCGGCGGCGCCACGTCGCCGGTCGCCGGTGAGGGAGCACCGGCCGTCGTCTCGGAGTAGCGCGACGCGGTCGGGATGTTGGTGCCATTGGCGTATTGCAGGCCGGCGAAGATGATGCGCACGACCATCTGGCTGCGCTCCGCGACCCCGACTGAGGCGCACGCGGTCGCAGCGGTACACGAGACGCCGTTCCACCACCCTCCCGAGACGCCCTTGGACGCCCAGCTCGCGCCGTCCCAGCCCTGGGAGGAACCGGATCCACCGACGGCCATGCAACTGGTGAGCGTCGCGCAGGAAACGTCCGACAGCGCCAGGTTGCCGGCGGACTGGAGCGTCCAAGTGGTTCCGGTCCATCGCTCGGCGAGCGCGGACTGTCCGCCGGTGGTCGAGTACGTGCCCACCGCGGTGCACGGCTTGGGCGGCGTGCACGCCACGCCCAGGAGGTCCGCGTTCGTCGCTCCCGCGGGGGTGGCTGCGGTCTGCTGCGCCCATGCTGTGCCGTTCCACCGGAGAACCATCGACTTGTCCGACGAGGAGGTCGGGTGGGTGGTGTATCCGCCGACGGCCGTGCATGCGTTGGCCGCCGTGCAATCGACGTCGCGGAGGCCGAGCCGGGCCGCGCCGGCCGGCTCGGGGACCGTCTTGAGTGTCCAGCCCGTTCCGTTCCAGTGCTCGATGAACGCCAGGTACTTGTTGGCGGTGTTCTCGTACTGGCCGACGGCGATGCATGCCGTTGCCGACGTGCACGTCACCCCGTGGACCACCACGTGCCAGAGCGCATCCGCGGGCACCGCCATCTTCATGGAGGTCCAGTTGGTGCCGTTCCACCGCTGAGCCAGCGGCCGAGACACAGTGAACCTCGGGTCGTCCTGCTTGCGCTCGCTGAAGTTGCCGATGGCCATGCACGCGTCCGCCGCCGGGCATGAGACCCCGTTCACGCCGTCGCCGCCGCGTCCGTAGCCGAACGGGGCGCCGGCGGCCTTCTGCGTCCAACTCGTCCCGTTCCAGTGGGCGAACGCGGCGCCGGCGACCCTGCTGCTGATGTAGACGCCGACCGCGACGCACGACGTCGCGCTGCTGCACGACACGTCATGCAGATCCGTCCGATGGGCTCCGGTGCCGTTTCGCGTGGTCTGGATCGCCCAGGTCGTCCCGGTCGCGGTCTGCCGTTCGGCGAGCGTGGTCCCCGCCTCACCCGTGTCGCCGGATGCGCCCGAGCCGCCGACCGCCGTGCAGCCGCCCGAGGTGCACGACACGCCGGTGAACCACGCGAAGTAGAGGTCGGTCGCCGCCGGCTTCGGCGCCGTCTGCACCGCCCAGCTGGCGCCGTCCCACCGCTCGACGAGCGGCAGGTTGGCTCCGCTGGTGTCCTGCTCGGGCCCGACCGCGGTGCACTTCGTCGTGCTCGTGCACGACACCGCGGTGAGCTCGCGCTTGAGCACCGAGCCCGGCTTGGGGGGCGTGGACTGCTGCGTCCAGCTCGTGCCGTTCCAGCGCGCGGCCAGCGGGTTGTCGTGGAACTGGGGGTTGGTCATCGAGTATCCGCCGACCGCGGTGCAGGCCGCCGTCGATGTGCACGACACGCCGTTCATACCGGCGGCCGCGGCACCCGCCGGGCCGGGCAGGGACTTCAGCGTCCACACGTTCCCGTACAGCTGCATGGCGAAGGTCTTGTTCCCCACTCCGCCGGCCGCCTCGGTGTAGCTGCCGACCGCCATGCAGGTCGTGCCGACGCAGGACACGCCGTTGAGCGAGCTGAACGTCGCGCCCGCCGGGTTCGGCGAGCCGCGCACCGCCCAGGCACTGCCGTTCCAGTGCTCGATCAGCGTCCCGCTCTTCACGGAAGCGGTGCGGTAGCCGCCGACCGCCTTGCACGCTGTGGCCGTCGTACACGACACGCCGTTGAAGTAGGCCTTGATCGTGCCCGCCGGCAACGGGACGGTCTGCAGCGTCCATGCAGTCCCATCCCAGCGCACGACAAGCGGATTCAGGTCCCGGGCACCGCCATCCGGCCCCGGAGGCAGGGAGTACGTCCCCACCGCCGTGCACGCGTCCGCCGCCGTGCACGAGACGGCAGCCAGACGGGTGCGCGTCGCACTCGTCGGCTTGGGCACGGCGTGCGCCGTCCAGGTCGAGCCGTCCCACGCCTGGGCCAGCGCCCGCTGCTGACCGGTGGAGACCATGGAGGCGCCGACCGCCATGCACGCGGTCGAGCCCACGCACGACACCGCCGCCGAACGCCCGTTGGACCCCTGCTTGCCCGGCACGGTCTGCGGCACCCAGCTTCCGGCACTCGCCGGGGCCGCGGCGCACAGCACGGCGACGACGACGGCGGCGACGGGTCCCAGACCTCGGAGCAGCTGCACGATCCTCATGGCTCGGTGCTCCTCGATCCGCGGACGCCGTCCGCTTCGTAGTGCCGGGCACGCGCCCGTTCATTTCACACAACTCCCCGTCGCGAGGTAGACCGTCGCGATGGTCCAAAGACCATCCCGACCTACGCGGCCGCCCGCTCGGGCACCGGCAAGGCCGCCGCCACGGCGACCTCGCCCTCCGGTCGGCGCCGGCGCGCCTGCAGCCACAATGCCCACCCCGCCACGCCGCCGGCCAGCAGCGCCGGCATCAGCGGCAGGTTGTAGCGGGCCTGGGAGACCACGAGCATGTGCACGGCGGTCGAGTAGAGGATCGTCAGGGCGATCGCGCCGAGCACGACCGACCGGCCGCGGAGGATCCCGGCGGCGAGGCCGGCGACCGAGAAGAGCACGAGCAGGATGTGCCAGACGCGGATCACCGGCGAGGTGTGGCGCGCGCCGCCGCGCGCGTAGCGCGACCACATGCGCTGGACCTTGTTGAGCATCATGCCCGCGAACCCGACCGGGTCGCTCTTGACGTAGCGCACGATGTTCTTGCGGCCCTCGCGGGCGATCGCGTCGTTGAAGCTGAGGTCAGGATGGCGGTCGGCGATGACCCGCAGAACCGCCGCCGCGTCGAGCTCGAAGTCGGGGGTCCCGCGCAGCTTCGGATAGCGGCGCTTGGCCTCGGCGCCGAGCGCGCGCTTCATTCCCACGGTGGTCCCGTTGCCGGGTAGGTACGTGCCCACGAACAGCGCCGACGACGAGCCACGCGTGACCGGCACGAAGCCGCCGCTCCGGTTCGACGCGTACGCGCTCCACGGCGCGATGGCGGCGAGCGCGCCGGCGACGAGGACGGCGCCGGCGGCGAGCGACCGGCCGGGCGCCCGCGTCCGCAGCCACAGCCCGAGCGCGACGACGGCGCCGACGGCCAGCGGCATCAGCAGGAGGTCCGCACGGGTCAGCACGGCGGCGCCGAACGCGAGCCCGGCCGGCGCGTACGCCCACACGGCGTCACGCCGCACGGCGAACGCGAGCGCCAGGAACGCGACGACCACGAGGCACGCGCCCAGCGGTTCGGAGAGCTGCTCGCCCGTGGCCAGGATCAACGGCGGATAGAAGCCGATCACCGCCGCCGCACCCACGCCCGCCCAGCGGCCGGCGAGCAGCGCGACCAGGCCGAACGCCGCCAGGGCGGAGACCAGCGAGACGAGCGCCTGCAGCCAGTACGCGGCCGGGATGTCCCGGGTCTCGACGCTCTCCGGACTCCCGAACAGCGCGTGCCCGGCGGCGAACAACGCCGGCGCGCCGGGCGGCCAGTGCAGCGGGTCCTTCATCGTCTTGTCGCCGTAGCGGTGCTCGTCGGTGAGCAGCACGGCGAGCTTGCCGTAGGAGCGCTCGTCGGCGGACTGGTAGCTCGTCGTCGGATGGTCGGCGCGGTAGGCGTGGAACGCGAAGGATCCGGCCAGGACGGCGGCGAGCAGCAGGAGGGGTAGGTGGCGGCGCACGGCCCCTCGAAGGTACCGCCCGCCCTGCCGGGCTACCCCGCGGAGCGCAGGTACGCGAGGACGGCCAGCACGCGCCGGTGGTCCTCCTGCGCGGGCGTCAGGTCGAGCTTGGAGAAGATCGAGGTGACGTGCTTCTCGATCGCGCGCTCGGTGACCACCAGGGCCTCGGCGATCGCCGCGTTGGACCGCCCCTCGGCCATCAGGCCCATCACCTCGCGCTCGCGCGCGGTCAGCGCGTCGAGCGGGTCCTCGCGACGGCGGCGGCCGAGCAGGAGCGCGACCACCTCGGGATCCAGCGCCGAGCCGCCTGACGCAACGCGGCGCACCGCGTCGGTGAACGTGTCGAGATCGGCGATCCGGTCCTTGAGCAGGTATCCCGTGCGCTCGGTGGTCTCGGACAGCAGGTCCAGCGCGTAGGCCTCCTCGACGTACTGCGAGAGCACGAGCACCGCCGTGCCCGGGTGCTCGGCCCGGATCCGCCGGGCCGCGCGAAGCCCTTCGTCGGTGTGCGTCGGCGGCATCCGGACGTCGACGACGGCCACGTCAGGCTTGTGGGCGCCGACCTTGCGGAGCAGGTCCTCGGCGTCGCCGGCCTGGCCGGCGACCTCGAAGCCCGACTCCTCGAGCAGCCGCACCAAACCCTCGCGGAGCAGGACGGAGTCGTCCGCGATGACCACGCGGATGCCGGCGCCGGGCTCGCTGGCGGCGGTCACGTCGGGACGGCGCTCGAGGCATTCACTGCCTGGCACGGTATCTCCGCGCGCAGACGCGTACCCCGCCCGGGCGGCGAGACGACGGCGAGATGGCCGTCGAGGGCGGCGATGCGGTCGCTCAGGCCGCGCAGGCCGGAGCCGCGGGTGGCGTCGGCGCCGCCGATGCCGTCGTCGTGCACCTCGACCACCGCGATGCCGTCCGCGCAGCGGACCCGCACCGTGGCGCTGGTCGCGTGGGCGTACTTGGCGACGTTCGTGAGCCCTTCGGCGACGACGAAGTAGACGGCCGCCTCGACCGCCTCTGACGGACGGACCTCGGGCTGCACGTCGAGCTCGACCGGGATCGGGGACCGCCCGGCGAGCGCCTCGAGCGCGCACGCCAGCCCGCGGTCCGAGAGCACCGCCGGATGGATCCCGCGGGCCAGCTCGCGCAGCTCGGCGAGGGCAAGCGTGAGCTCCTCCTGCGCGCTCCACATCAGCGCCTCGGCGGCGTCCGGATCCTCGCGGAGCCGCCCGTGGGCGAGCCGGAGCGTCAGCGAGAGGGCGACGAGGCGCTGCTGCGCGCCGTCGTGGAGGTTGCGCTCCAGACGCCGGCGCTCGACGACCCCCGCCTCGATCAGCCGGGCGCGGCTGGCGCTCAGCTCTGCCACGCGGGCCCGGAGCTCGGCCTGCAGGCGCCCGTTGCGCATGGCCAGACCGGCGGCCGTGGCGACGGACCCGAGCAGCTCGGGCTCCTCGCACAGCGAGCGGTCGTGGACGATCGCGCCGACACGGGCACCGTCGAGCTCGACGTCGGTCGCCGCCCGCAGCGGGTCGTCGGGGGCCGGCAGCTCGAGCGGGTCGCCCTGGGCGTCGACGACCCGGTGATCGGACTCGAGCTGATAGGCGAGCTCCAGCGAGGGGTCGCCGAGCGCGCTCGCCAGAAGGTCGCGCATGTCCCCCGACCCGACCTCGTCGCGCAGGGCGGTCAGCAGCTCGGCCACCGTCCCCGCCCGCGATACGCGCGAGCGGACGAGACCGAGCAGGAACACGTACGGCACCGAGGCGAAGGTGACGAGACCGGCGATGTCGAGGGCTTCGGTGAGCGCGTCGAGCCCGAGCACGTCGGCGGACAGGACGCCGCCGAGGAGCAGCGTGAGCGCCACGCCCGACCACAGGACAGGGGCGAGCGCGCGCCGCTGCGGCGCCGAGGCGCGGCGCCAGCCGGTCACGAGCCGGGCCGCGACGAGCAGGATCGATACCACGGCCAGGACGCTCAGCACCGCGTCGGCGGTCTCGGCGAACGCGTTGGCGTCCGTGACGTGGATGATCGAGCGCGGGCAGTCCTCACAGCCCCAGCCACCGATGTCCCCCGCCAGCATCACCGGCAGGGGACCGATGGCGCACAGGGCGTAGATGACGCCGATCAGCCACCGCTCGCCGCGGGTCTGCAGCCGTCCGCTCGGGAAGGAGACCAGCATGTGGGCGCAGATCCCGAAGTACAGATTGGAGAGCAGGACGCCGAGCGTGAACACGGCCGGCAGGTTCGAGGTGGTCATCGCGACCGCGAACCACGCGAAGCCGACGCCCACCATCAGCGCGCCGAAGCGGCTCGAGGACCGGCGCCACCACGCGAACAGCCCGGTCCCGATGAACGACCACCCGACGAACACGCCCAGCGTGGCGTCGAGCCACGGGTCCTCGGCGTGATCGCTGCTCAAGGTCATGGCGACGCCCACCAGCCCGGCGGCGAGCCCGGCCAGCCCGATCGCCAAGAGCGCCCGGCGGAGGCCCGCCACCTACAGGAGCTCCGTCAGCCGCGCCCCGGACAGCTCGGCCTTCGGGATGAACCCGCGGGCGCCCGAGCGCATGACCAGGGGCCCGTAGTCGGCGGAGTCGCGGCTCGAGATGAGCACGACCGCCGGCGCCCCGTTCCCGGAGGCGGTGATCCGCTCTGCGACTCGGAAGCCGTCGATGTCGGGCAGCTGCACGTCAAGGAGGACGAGCTGGGGCTTCAGCCGCCCCGCCTCGGTGACCGCGCTTTCGCCGTCGGCCGCCTCCCCCACGACCTCGAATCCCTCCGCCTCGAGCAGCACCCGCGCCGTCGCCCGGAAGGACGGGTGGTCGTCGACGATGAGGACGGTTGGAGGCATCCGAGCCATTGTGAACGCGGGGTCTCCGATTCCCTATACGGCTGCCCGCACCCCGGCCGCTGCCGTGATCTCCTGAAAAGCGGTCGCGGGGTCCGGCGCGCCGAAGATAGCGGAGCCCGCCACGAACAGCGTCGCCCCTGCCGAGGCGCAGACACTCGCCGTCCGGACGTCGACGCCGCCGTCGACCTCGACCGCCGGCCCGTCGCCGCAGAGGGCGCGCAGCCGGGCGATCTTGCCGGGTGACGACGCGATGAACGGCTGGCCTCCCCATCCCGGGTTCACGGTCATGCAGAGCGCGACGTCGACCTCGCGGGCGACCTCCGCCATCGCGTCGGCCGGTGTCGCCGGGTTGACGGCGAGGCCGGCGCCGCAGCCGGCTTCGCGGATCGCGCCGAGGGCGTAGTGCACGTTCGGCGTGGCCTCGACGTGGATGGTGATGGAATCGGCCCCCGCCTTGGCGAACTCGGCGATCTGGCGCTCGGGGCGCTCGATCATGAGGTGGATGTCCAGGGCCGCCCCAGCCCCGTGCACCGCCTCGGCGAGCGCCGAGACGACGATCGGGCCCATCGTGATCGGCGGGACGAAGTGCCCGTCCATCACGTCGACGTGGATCACCCGGGCGCCGGCGGCCAGCACCTCGTCGACCTGGGCGCCGAGCCGCGCGAAATCGGCGGCGAGGATGGAGGGGGCGATGCCGGAGAGCGCCATGCTCAGATCGCCTGCAACATCGAGGAGCGGCATGAACCACACACATACAGGGCGGTGTTCGACATCCGCA
Organism: uncultured Solirubrobacterales bacterium; assembly: GCA_963828075.1. Classification (GTDB taxonomy): domain Bacteria; phylum Actinomycetota; class Thermoleophilia; order Solirubrobacterales; family Solirubrobacteraceae; genus JACCYI01. Next base: position 1,046,601 of record CAWHDH010000017.1, read on the forward strand.
CGATGGTCGAGTGCTCCCCGCAGTTCGGGCAGACCGATGTCAGCTCGTAGCGCCGCAGGCAGTTGACGCAGCGGAAGCGCCCCGGCAGGTTCGTCGTCGGCCGGAGCCACGGCTCGTTGCAGCCGGGGCAGATGGGGCCGAGATCGACGGCGGGCTTGCTCATGCGGCCTCCCGGCGCCGCAGCCGGGCGATGAAGAAGCCGTCGGTCCCGTCGCGGTGCGGCAGGGTCTGCAGGAAGCGGGGCACGCTTGGATGCTTCCAGACGGGGAGGTCGGCGGTCAGGTCGTCGAGCTCGAGGTCGCGGCGCTCGGCGAGCAGCGCGGCGATCACGTCCTCGTTCTCGCGGGGCGAGACCGTGCAGGTCGAGTAGACGAGCACCCCGCCGGGCCGCAGCGCGTCGGCCCCGGCCCGCAGGATCGCGCCCTGCGTCCCGGCGAGCCGCGCCGGCTGGTCCGCGGTCTTGCGCCAGCGGGCGTCGGGGCGCGAGCGGAGCGTCCCGAGGTCCGAGCAGGGCGGGTCGACGAGCACGCGGTCATAGGCGCCGGGCTCGTGCGGCCCGGCGGCGTCGCCCACCCGGACGCGGACGGACGCGGCGCCCATGCGCGCGGCGGTGCGCTCGAGCGCGGCGGCGCGGCCGGGATGGCGCTCGACCGCGACCACCTCGCCGCGGTCCTCCATCAGCGCGGCGAGGTGGGTGGTCTTGCCGCCCGGCGCCGCGCACAGGTCGAGCACCCGGTCCCCGGGGCGCGGCCCGAGCAGGTGGGCCACCGCCATCGCCGCGCGCGACTGCGGCATGAAGGTCCCGCGCTCCCAGCCAGGGCTGCCGTGGGCGTCGAACGCGGCGTCGAGGACGATCGACTCCGGGAGCCCGGGTGGGCCGGCGGCCGCGCCGATCCGGCCGGGAAGGGCGATGTCGGCGAGCACGTCGACCGCCTGCGCCCGCAGGGCGTTGACACGCAGCGCCGCCTCGGCCGGCTCGTTGTCGGCGGCGAGCAGGGCGCGAGCGGCGGCGGCGCCCAGGGTCTCCCACCACAGCTCGGCGATCCACGCCGGGTGCGAGTGCCGCAGTGCCGCGTCGTGGGGCGTCGCGTCGCCGAGCGCCGCCACGAGGCCGGGCGCCTCGCGCGTCGCGCGGCGCAGAACGGCGTTGACCAGGCCGGCGCCGCCGGGGGAGCTGCGCTTGGCCAGCTCGACGGACTCGCCAACCGCGGCGTGGGCGGGCACGCGATCCAGGAAGACGAGCTGCAGCAGGCCGAGCCGGAGCGCGGCGATGACGCCGGGATCGAGCGCGGCGACCGGCCGGCCGGCCAGGACTTCGGCGAGGTGGTCGAGCGTCGCGCGCCGCTGGACCGCCCCGAACGACAGGCGCATGGCCAGCGCGCGCTCGCGGGCGTCGAGCCGAAGCCGCGCCGCCTCGGCGTGCAGCGCGCGATCGGCCCACGCGCCCTCCTCGAAGACTCGCCGCAGGACGGCGAAGGCGCACTCCCGGGCGGGAGTGACTCCGGGGCGCGGCGCCGACCGGGCGCCGCGACCGGCGGCGGGGGCGGCGGACACCATGACAGCCTAACGCCGGGTGCATCGCGCGCTCGTTGAAAGCACCGGTTTCCAGGCGGAAAGCGGAGTCGTACGTTCGTCCAGGCCGGTCCGGCTGCGGTATGGAACCCCGGTCCGAATGGCTAGAACGAGCCGGGCAAGGACGCACCAATGGCCCACCCGCCCGCCACCCCCCGTCGGACCAAGGCACCGCACGAGATCCGGCGGGCGGTCGCGATCTCGCTGGCGCTCGTCGGGCTGGTGATCGCGATCGGCGCGCTGCTGTCCCCGCTCGTCGGGCGCCCGCCGCGAGCACCGGAGGGCGAGGCCGGCAGCGGCGAGGGCGTGATCACGCTGGCGGACCCGAAAGAGGGCCGCCCCGAGCCGAGGCGTCCGCGAAGGCCGGCCGCGAAGCCGACGGTCGTGGCCCCCGCGCCGACGCCGACCGCGACGCCCCGAGCGAGCGCGCCCGAGCGCACCCGCAGACCCCGCGCGCGTGCCCGCCGCCGCGCCCAGACACCGCCCAGCCGCCGGCCGGCGGTCCTGGCCAGCCGGGACACCGACGCCGACGGGATGCCGGACCGCTGGGAACGGCGCTTCGGCCTCGATCCCCGCCGCGCCGGCGACGCGCACGAGGATGCCGATGGCGACGGCCTGGAGAATCGGACGGAGTTCCATGCCGGGACCGAGCCCGACGCCCGCGACAGCGACGCGAACGGCCGGCTCGACGGCGAGGAGGACGCCGACGGCGAAGGCTTGACCAACCTCGTCGAGCAGGTGATCGCCACCGACCCGGCGAGGCCGGACACCGGCGGCGACGGCATCTCGGACGCCGCCGCGGACGCCGACGACGACGGCCTGCCCAACGTCGTCGAGCAGGCCCTCGCGACCGACCCGTCGAAGCCGCAGGCAGGCGGCGAGACCGTCCCCGAGGGCGATCAGCCACCGCCTGCTCCCGCACCCGAGCTGACGCCGCCGGCACTCCCCGTCCCCGAGCCGGCGACGGAACCCGAGGCCGCCCCTTAGCCGGTGCCTCTGCCTGCGTTGTAGTGATCCAGCGCGTCGGTGACCGAGAGCTCCGAGTTGTAGAGCGCGAGCTCGTCGAGCGTCGCGTTGAGGAACTCGCTGGTCCCGCTCTTCGCGGCGATGAACAGGGCTGTCGACGTGTTGGCGAGCGTCTGGTTGGTCACGGTCCCGGTCACGTCGACCCCGTCCTTGTAGAGCTTGGACGTCGTGCCGTTCTTGGTGGCCACCCAGTGGTGGAAGGCGGTCAGGTCGCCGGCGGTGCCGGCCGCGCCGACGATCGTCGCCGTGCCGTCCTTGAGCAACGAGTAGTCGGAGCCGTTGAACGCGATCTGGTAGGCGGCTGTGCCCTTGTGGAAGATGGTGTCCCATGTGGCGCCGACGGCGTCGTGGCGCTTGACCCACGCCTCCGCGCTCATCGGGCCGTTGGTGAGATCCAGCGTGCCGGCGTCGGGCACCGTGACGTAGTCGTTGACGCCGTCGAAGCGAGCGGCGCGGTTGATGTCGCCGACCAGCGCACCGGGCTCGTTGAGGCGGACGCCGTTCGTGTAGGTCCCGTCGTTGACGCCGGGATCGTCGACCGCGGTCGTGGTCCGCGACGAGATGCGGAAGTTGTCGAAGTGCAGGCCGGCGCTGTCGGTGGCCACCGGCGCCTGGCTCGGCCCGCCGATGCGGAAGCCGCCGCGCCCCGGCCCGGCGATGTTGGCGTCGGTCACGCTCAGCCGCTCGACGCCGTCGATGTACGCCTTGATCGTGGTGCCGATGAACTCGAGCTTCATCTGCCGTGTCGTCCCGGCGGCGAGGTTGTCGGCGTACGAAGCGATCGTGGCGGAGGTTCCGTCGACCTGCCGCCAGAGGCTGAAGTTGCCGTTGCTGCCGTTCCCGACGTTGTAGCGGAGCTGGTAGAAGGTCCCGTTGCCGTTGGTGTGGTCCATCCGGCCGATGATCCCGCCGGTGTCGTTGGCGATGGCGCTCTTGACGTGGACGTCGCCCTCGACGACGTAGTCCGCGCTGCCCGGCACGGTGGACGTGTAGTACAGCGCGCCGTCGTCGCCCGACTTGCGGATGCGCCCCTCGGGCGTGAACTCGGCGTTGCGGATCAGTGCGGCGTGCTTCGTCCAGGTTGCGCCGGTGTTGCTGGTGTGGTTGTGGAGCAGCACCCCGTCGGAGTCGTCGAGGTCGTCGGCGCCGTACACGCCGTCACCCAGGCGCCACTGGCTGACGAGCCCGCCGGTGGCGAGGATGGTCGCCGCGTAGCTCTCGATGGCGGCGTTGTAGTTCTCCGAGTCGGTGTTCGTCGACGCGTCGGTCGCCAACACGCTGTAGGAGTACGACGCGCCGGTCGTGATCGGGGTGTTGGAGGTCAGCGACGCGCTGCGGTAGTTGTAGCTCAGGCCGCCCACCGTCCACGGCCCGCCCGCCGTCGTGAGCGCCGCCGCGGTCACGCCGGTGTCGAACGTGCTCGTGTTCGCCGTGACGCTCGAGATCGCGCCGTTGTCGGTGACCTCCGCGTACACGTAGTACGCGCCGCCCTGACGGATCGTCCCGGGCGTCGCCCCGGTCGTCTTGGCCGCGACCGCCCGGCTGATCGTCGGCGGGGTGCCGTCCGGGCCGGACGTGACCGAGAACGTGTTCGCCCCGTTCGAACTCGTCGCGCTGAACGCCGCCAAGGCGACGCCAGCCGACACGCTGAGCATGACAGTGAGTACGACGGCGACGAGAGACAACCGCGGCGGCATCGCTCAGCCGGAGCCCTTGCCGTGGGAGTCGGTGCTGGATGGAGGACGCAGAAATTGGCGTTCTAGTCGCTGCGGCGCCGCTTGGGGCGCCAGATCTCGATCAAGACCACGAGGGCGGAGATGCCGAGCATCGCCAGGACGGCGAGCCGGACGGCCGTCATATCGAGCTTCGCCTTGACGTAGCCGACGAACGGGACCCGGTATTCGACCCGGCCGATGATGCCGTTGGCCGGGACGCTCCACTCCTCCGACGCCCCGTTGGCGTCGCCGCGGGTGACCATGTGGGCCGTGTTCTTGTGCACGCTCATCCGCAGCAGGCGGTGGCTGACCAGCTCACCGCCGCGGGTGGGGTCCGAGAACGTGATGATCTGACCGGGCTGGGCGTGCGCCGCCGGGATCGCGTCACTGAGCACGATCGAGCCGACGGGCAGCGTCGGGGCCATGCTGCCGGACAGGACCGTGAGGGTGCGGTACCCGGCGATGGTTGGCGCGCTGAGGAGCAGCGCCAGGCCGATCACGAGACCGCCGGCGAGCCAGCACACGAAGGTCGTCGCCCTGACGACGGCAGCCCGGCCCCGGCGGCGGCGACGCGCCGGTGCGACGACCGTGTGGACGAGGGTCGGCGCCTGGAGCGCGGCGTCCAGCGCCTGCTCGGCGAGCGAGCGATCCACGGCAGCGGTGGCCATCAGGTCGCCTTCCGTTTCGCCAGCCAGGCGATCTCGATCGGCGTCGAGCGCCCCTCATAGCCGTGGGCGGCGCCCACGGGGACGAACGCCCGGAAGTGCACGGTCTTCGTCTGCCGGCCGCCGAGCCTGAACGCTGCGGTCCAGACCCGCAGCTCGGCCAGCGTGCCGGTGAAGACGGTGCGATCGGACTCGCGGATCTCGACGCGCAGGGCGGTATCGAGGTCGTGATTCGCCGGACGGCCGCGCAGGCTCACCCACACGCGGTGCTCGTGCAGGTTGCGGACTTCGACCTTGCCCAGGGCCGAGCTCCCGGGCTTCAGGTTGGAGGCCTTGAGGAAGCCGATCCCGACCGGCGTGATCGCCAGCTCGTCCGGCGGCTGGGTCAGCATCGAGACGGCGGCGCCGGTGGCGCGGCCTTCGGCCGGCAGACGGCCGGCCTGCAGAATCGCCACGGCCAGCACCAGACCGGCGGCGAAGCCGATCCACCTCATGAGGTGTCTGCTGGTGGCGTGCATGGCGGGGGTGGTGAAACGGGAAAGGGGCCGCCTCGCGGCGGCCCCGGTTTCCCAGATCCGGTCAGGAGTGCTTAGGCGCTCCGCGCTTCCCACGTGAAGTCGAAGAGACCGGTGTCGTTGCTCGTGGTGTTGCCGTTCAGGGTGCCGTCCTTGACGGTGACCGTGAAGCGGTAGTCGACCGTGTTGCCGGCCGACCACGTGGCGGCGGCGGCCTTGCCGTCGACGCCCGTGCCGTACGTCGTGCCGAGCGTGTCCAGGTCGGCGGACGCGAATGCGTCCGTCGCCGCGACGAAGTCGGTGCAGTTCATGTCAGCGGCGGGAGCCGAGAGGCCCGAGCCGCGCTCGACGTGCAGCGTGTAGTCGCCGTTCGAGCCGGCGTTGATGGAGCTGCGGTACAGCTTGACCGCCGAGGCGGTCAGCGTGCCCGAGTACGTGACCCGGATGCACTTGGACTGCGTGGCCAGCGGCGCGTTGTCGCCGGTGAAGAGCGCCAGCTTGCCAGTGCCACCATCGCTGTCGGTGATGACGACAGTACCCGAGGTGATCTGGTTGCCGACGTTGGTGGTGCTCGCGGAGAAAGCCGCGAAGGTGCCGAAAACGGTCATGCCCGAAACGAGGGCGACGACCGAGACGGTCAGGAAGAGCTTACGCCCTCTGCTCATGGTCTCCATGCTCTGCTCCTTGCCCTCGTGGGGGCGAGTAAGGGTGATTGACAGGACGCAGAGCAGGTGGGGTAGTTGGCCCATTCCGGCTCTGCAAGTGAGTTACTCGGCCGGAACCCCCCGCATCTTGAGAGAATCGGTCCGGTCTAGCCGTTCGGCGCATCGGCCATTCGTCCAGCGACGCCGTCGAGCGTCGCCGGACCCGCCGAGATCAGGTGCCGCCGGCCACGCGGTAGTGCATCTGGACGACCGGGGCGCTCAGTGCCGCGTTGTAGAGCGCGAGCTCGTCGATGGTCCCGTTGAGCGGATCGATCGCGTCGTTGGCGACCCCGAGGGCCTTCGCGCCGACGGTGAACTCGTCGGCGTTGGCGGTCATCGCGGCGTTCGTGCCGGCGACCGTGCGGTCGACCCCGTCGACGTAGAGGTTCGTGGTGGCGCCGTTCTTCGTCGCGACGTAGTGGTGGTAGGCCATGTCGGTCTCGGTGGTGCTGCTCTGGGCGATCAGGGTGGCGCCCTTGTACAAGGTCATCTTGTTGTTGACGATGCCCCAGCGGAACTCCGTGTCGCCCTTGTAGGCGATGGTCTTCATGGTGGCGCTGTCGGTCGCGTCGGCCCGCTTGACCCAGGCCTCGAGCGAGAAGGCGTCCACGACGTCCAGGGAGGTCGAATCCTCGACGAGCCCGTACGTCGTCGGCCCGGTGCCGAAGGTCACGGCCGTGTTCCCGCTGATGAGCGCCGCGGCGGCGAGGCCCAGCGTCGGGCCCTCGAGGTAGTCGCCGGTGTTGTTCGGCGACGCGGCGCTCGAGTCGACCATCGTCGGGGTCACGTGGAAGTTGTCCAGGTGCATGCCCGCGGTGTTCGACTGCGACGTCGTCATGCTGCCGGCGCCCAAGCGGATCCCGGCGCGCCCGGCGCCGGCGATCGCGGCGTCGGTCGCCGACACCTTCAGCTCGCCGTCGACGAACCCGCGGATCAACGTGCCGTTCATGTCCAGCGCCATCCTGTACGTGGTCGCGTTGGCGACGTTCTGGGCCGCCGAGCTGCCGATCACCGTCAGCGTGTTACCGACGCGCTTGTGGATCACCCAGAGGCCGTTGTTGCTCCCGTCCGTCTGATAGCGCAGCATGTAGTGGGTGCCGATGCCGGTCGTGTTCGTCGGGTCCATGCGCCCGATGACGCCCATGACGTCGTTGGCGAGGCGCGTCTTGACCACCAGGTCGGCCTCGACCCGGTAGTCCGCCGACGCCGGCACCACGGAGTGGTAGTAGTGCACGCCGTCGGCGTTCCCCGACCGGCGGATCGCGTTGTTGTTGGTGATGAAGATGGTGGCGGTCGTGCTGTCATGCGTCCACTTCGTCCACGTGCCGCCGCTGCTCGGGGTGTGGGCGTCCAGCAGCGTGTTCTCGGCGCCGGTCATCAGGTCGTACGCCAGCGTCGACTCACCGAGGCGCCAGTGGCCCCTCAGGCTGGCGGTGGCCTGCACGATGTTCGCGTAGTCGACCTTGACGACGTTCGCGTTGGTGTAGGTGACCTGGTTGCCGACGAGGTCCGACGCGAGGTACTTGTACTGGTAGCACTTGGCGGTGACGACCGTGTCGTCGGTGAACGACAGGGCGGGGTTCGTCCCGGCGGGCAGGGTGGCGAAGGCGGTCCACCCGGAGCAGGTGCCGTTGGCGAGAAGCGTCGCCGACGCCCGGTGCAGGAGGCCCGCGGTGGTGTTGATCCCGGAGCCGCCGTCGGTGCCCGGCGCGAGCGTCAGTGCCACCGTCCCCGCGGTCGCGTACCCGTCGGCGTAGGTGACCGAGCCGGTGGCCGGCGCCGTGATGTCGCTGATCATGGTGAAACCGGCTGCCGAGGACGTGGCCGCCGCGTTGTTGTTCGCGGTGGCGTTCTGCGCGCCGGCCGGCGCGGTCGGATTCGGTGCGCTCCACGCGTAGGTCTGCACCCCGGTCGTGCCCGACGGGACCGTCCACCCGGTCCCGAGGTTCGGCATGGCGTAGGTGGCGATCCCCGACTCGGCGTCGGTCGCGGTCGCGGTGGCCGTGAACGAGCCGCTCGCCGCGTCGCGCTTGTAGTAGACGTTGCTTCCGGCGCCGCTCCAGTACGCGTTGCTCATCGCCGTGAACCCGAAGGTCGGCGCGCTCGGCGCGCTCGTGTCGATCTTGATGTCCCCGCTCTGGACCTGCCGGAGATTTCCAACCCGGTCGTAGACGCTGTACTGGTAGCGGTAGCACGTGTCGTTGGAGACCGCGCTGGTGTAGGGGAAAGCCGGGTCGTCGGCGCCGACCTGGACGTAGCCGCTGTACCCAGAGCAGACGCCGCTGGTGAGCGCGCCGGTGGCGCGCGCCAGCTGCGCGCCGGTCGCGATGCCCGACCCGCCGGTGTCGGCCACCGCGGTCAGCGTGATGTTCAGCGACAGCCCGGTCGAATAGGCGCTGCCGGTGCCCACGAGGCCGCTCGCGGCGGGCACGCCGCCCGTGGGGACCACCGAGTCGTCGGTGAACGTCAGCGCCGTCGCCGCGGTCTTGCCCGCCACGTCGGCGCCCGTGACGGACTCGGTCGGCGAGGTGGTGGTCGCCACGCCCCACGAGAAGGCGTTGGACGTGTAGGGCCCGCCGGCGGGGGTGGTGACCGTCGACGGCGTGTGCGTCCACCCCGTCGTGACGCCGCCCAGCGCGGCGGTCGCGCTCGACGCCGGACCCGAGTTGGCGTCGGTGACCGCGTTGTCGAGGGTGAAGGAGCCGACCGCCGCACCGCGGTAGAAGACGGTCGAGCCGCTCTTGTACGCGCCTCCGGTGATGCCCGAGAGGGTGATGGCGTTGGCCGGCGCGACGGTGTCGATCTTCACGAGCTGGGTCTGGACCGACGAGGCGTTGGCGGCGAGGTCGGTGGCGAAGAACTTGACCGTGGTCGTCGCCGCGATCGAGAGCGCCGTCGAGTAGACGAGCGCGGTGCCCGAGATCGTCGGATCGCTGCCGTCGGTCGTGTAGATGATCTCGTCCACGCCGGATCCGGCGCCGTCGTCGGCGGTGAGGGTGACCGAGACGGGCGACGTGTTGTTCCAGCCGGCGCCGTTCGCAGCCGGGGTCAGATCCGCCCACACGGTCGGGTCCGTCGTGTCGGGGGAGGTGGCGATTGCGCTGCTCTTGACGCTTTCCGCACCCACCCAGTTGGTTCCGATCACCGGCGTGACCGTGTACTTCCACGAGCCCGTCGGGACGCTGGTCTCCGTGCAGGATGTGGCCGCGACGACGCCGGTGCAGGAGGCGAGGATCGTCTGCAGGACGTCGGTGCCGGCGTGGTAGCGCTTGATGCGGTAGCCGGCGACGGCGCCGCCGTCGGACAGCGTGGTGGCGTCCCAGTCGACGATGACGTCCACGCCGGTCGGCGCCGTCACGGTCGGCGAGTCGCCCTGGTTGACGGTCGCCGCGACGCCGCGGCCGTTGCCGCCGGCCGTGGTCGGAGCCGTCCAGTGCCCCCACGCGACCCCGCCGAGGCCGCCGAGCAGCACGGCGAGGAACATCGCGCGGCGGGCCCCCCGGATGCGCAGGACCGCGGCCACCGTCGACATCAAGGGCCGTCCTTGACGTAGACGGTGAAGGTGGCGCCCTGGCAGGCGGTCGCGGCGGCGGCGGTCATGCTGAGGGCGCCCGCCACCTCGACGCCGGCCGACCCGCTCGCCGGGATCGTCCAGCCGGAGCCGCCGTTGTCCTGGTCGGCGAAGCCGAGGACCGCGGTGGAGCAAGCTGCGTGGCCCGCGTCGACGGCGAATCCGCTGGTGCCCTGGGCGGTATCGAGCGTCAGCGACTCGAGCAGGACCGGGACGAGGTTGGAGTTCGAGACGGTCATCGAGACCGACGCCGTACCGCCCGGGCGAAGCACGCTCGTCGGGGCGGCCGGGGCGATGGTGAGGGCGACCGCGGTGTCGGCATCGCCGGCGCCGGTCCCGGTGCCCGCGGCAGTCCAGAACGCGACGGCGGTCCCGGTCAGGGAGGCGAAGAGGACGAGTGTGACGACGAGGCGAAGCAGCATCCGGTCACGGATGCGGGTGATGAACCTGCGCGTCGTGGCGCGTCGGCGGTTCATCACGCTCACGCGTCCCCAGCGACCGGGGCTGCAGCCCGGTGGTCGGAGACCTCGAAGGAGAACCGCAGCCTCGCGCCCTTGCAGCCGTCCTGGTTGCGGACCGTGTTGTGCATCCCGACCCGCGGCCAGTGGTCGCGCGGGATCCCGAGCTCGGCGAGGCTGCGCGTCGTGGACGCAGGCACCGTGAACCCGTAGGGCCCGGAGAATCCGACGGCCGAGAAGTCGGCGGCACTGCAGGGATGCGCGGCGTCGGCGCGCGGCGCGCGCACGTCGCGTACGCGAAGCGTGAGGTTCCTGACGGTGAGGGGGCGGTCGCTCGGGTTCCTGAGGTCCAGGTCGACCGGCTGAGAAAAGCCGGGCATGAGCTCGCGATCCAGCGTCTGGTGGACCGAGGCCATGACCGCGACGTCCACGGTGCCGCCGTGGCGCTGACTGCCGGCGTGTGGCGTGCCCGGGCGCTCGGCGTCGTGGTGGTGGAAGACGACGGCGCCGAGGGAAACCGGGACGAAGAGCAGCAGCAGGAGGATCGCGCCCCTGGCTTTGATCTTGGTTTTGGTTTCTTCGGGGGGCATGGTGTGTGCGATCGCTCTCGTCGGTCGAGGCCGTCGGGCCTCCTACGAGCGCGAGGGACGGCGACTCGCGTCGACGTCCCTCGCTGTACTCGTCCGACTTGCTGCTGTTAGGTGCTGATCAGGTGCAGGGTGAGCGTCGCGCCCTTGCAGGCGTCCTGATTGACGCCGGTGTCGTCGAACACGAGCGTGCCGTCGTCGTCGAGCGAGTGAGCGACGGCGCCCGCGGCGACGACCTCGCCCTGGACCACGTCGGCCATGCTGAAGTCATCGAGATCGCAGGCCGCGTGACCGGCGTCGACGGTGATGGGGATCAGGACCCTGAGCTTCACGGTGCCGACCGTGATGGCCGAGGTCGTGGGGTTGCTGGCCGTGAACTCGACGTTGGCGTCGACTCCGGGCGCGGACGTGTCGGCCTCGATCGTGCCGGAGAGCGTGATCGTGCCGCCGTCGTTGGCGTCGCCGCTGACCGACCCCGTGCCGGCAGCGGTCCAGAACGCGTAGGCACCGCCGGCAAGGCCCAGCAAGGCCACAATTGTGAGCACGAGCGTACGGCGCCGTGCGTTCTTGATACGAGAGAGCATTGGTTACCCCGTCTGCCCCCTATGGGCCATGGTGTGGACCTGAATTGGCCCTGTTAGCTCACTTACTCGGCGTCAGCACGCAGTTCTTGAGCGAGCCCGCAGAAAGCGCCTGCAGAATCGGGAATTCCGGCCGGGGTGCGAGCGGCTTCAGGTCGAGAAGGCGGGGCGCCCGCGCAGCCAGTCCGCCGCCGCCATCGGACGTCCGCCCGGGGGCTGGATCTCCAGCAGCTCGAGCGCCCCGTCGCGACAGTCGAACAGCAGCCTGGAGCCGTCGGCACGCAGCCGGCCGGGGGCGTGCCCGCCGGCAGCGTCGCCGGCCGCGGGCCGGGCCACCCGTACGCCGAGGAACCCGTCGTCGCCGCCGAGCGCGAGGCGCGCGCCGATGTGGGGCCGCAGCGCCCGGACCCGGCGCTCGAGCGCGTCCGGCGGCTCGTCGGCGACCAGCTCCCGATCGTGCGCCTCGATCTTGTGGGCGTAGGTGACGGCCGCCTCGTCCTGCTCCACGAACGCCGGCCGCTCGTCGAGTGCCCGGACGAGCAGCGCACCACCGAGCCGCTCGAGCCGCGACGCCAGCGTGCCGTAGTCGTCGTCCGCATGGATCGGCTCGTGTTCCTGCGCGCAGACCGGCCCGGAGTCCCAACCCTCGGTCACCCGCATGATCGAGACACCCGTCTCGGCGTCCCCCGCCAGGATGGCGCGCTCGACCGGCGCCGCCCCGCGCCACCGCGGCAACAGCGACGGATGGACGTTGAGCATCTCCCGCAGGGAGAGCAGCGGCTCCTTGAGCAGCACGCCGTACGCGCACACGCACAGCACCTCGGGGTCGGCCGCCGCGATCCGTTCGATGATCTCCGGCTCGTGCAGCTGCTCCGGCTGGATGACGTCGATGCCCAGATCGCGGGCGCGGTCGGCGACCGGCGGCGACTGCAGCCGGCGGCCGCGGCCGCGCGGGCGGTCGGGCCGCGTGACCACGAGGGCCGGCCGGTGCGGGCTCACCGCCAGCCGGTCGAGCACCGTGGCGGCGAACTCGGAGGTGCCGAGGTAGACCGTCCGCACCGAGTGGACCTACGCGGCGCCGGCCTCGCCCTCGCGCTCGCGCTCGCGCAGGGCCCGGATGGCCTGCTTGCGCTCGTCGCGCGACGTGCGATCGAGGATGAGCACGCCGTCGAGATGGTCGATCTCGTGCTGCAGCACGCGCGCCTCGAGGCCCGATGCCTCGATCAGCAGGCCGTCGCCGCGCTCGTCGCGCCCGCGTACGCGCACGTGAACTGGGCGTTCGACCTCCACGAGGACGCCGGGGAGCGAGAGGCAGCCCTCGTCGAGCGGTTCGCTCTCACGGCTCGACCACTCGATCTCCGGGTTGACCACGGCGGCGATCGGGCCGTCGTGCTCCACGCGGTAGACGAGCACCCGGTGCATGACGCCGACCTGGGTCGCCGCCAGGCCGATACCGAGCGAGTCGTGCATGACCTGGCCCATGCGCCGGACCTCGCTCACGAGCGCGTCGTCGAAGCGCTCGACGGGCCGTGCGCGGCTCTTGAGGACCGGGTCGCCCCAGATACGCACCAGGCGCAGCGCGGCGTCGCGGCGCGCCCGGACCTCCGGGTCCAGGCGGTCGACCGGCGCCTCTGCCTCCGCCTCGGGTGCGATGGGGTCGTCGGCCATGGCTCGGCGCGGGAGTCTATTGCGGGTCCACGTCGACCGAGAGCGCGACGGAGCGGTGCGCCCGGTCGTTGGCGACCGCGTCGACCGCCGCGCGGATGGCCGCGATGGTGGCCCGCCGCTCGTGGGTCTTGACGACGATCTGGCGCCGGTCGCGCCCGCGCAGGCGGAACAGCGGCGCCGGCCCGAGGACGGCGGCGGGCGCCCCCTGCAGCCGCCCGACCAGGTCCGCCGCCGCGGCCGCGGCGGCGGGGTCGGCGGGCGCCGAGGTGGTGATCCGGACCAGGCTCGCGAACGGCGGATAGTCCAGGGCGGCGCGGCGCTCGAGCTCCTCGCGCAAGAAGCCGGGCGCGTCGTGGCGGGCGGCGTGGGCGATCGCCGAGGCGTCCGGGTCCAGCGTCTGGACCAGCACCCGCCCGCCGGCACGGCCGCGGCCCGCGCGGCCGGCGAGCTGCGCGATCAGCGCGAAGGTGCGCTCCTCGGCACGGAAGTCGGGGAAGCGCAGCGTCGAGTCGGCGTCGAGGACTACGGCGAGCGTGACGTCGGCGAAGTCGTGGCCCTTGGCGACCATCTGGGTCCCGAGCAGCAGCCCGCTCGGCGCCGCGTCGAAGCGCGCGAGCAGGGCGGGCACGGCGTCCTTGACCGCGGCGGTGTCGGCGTCGAGGCGGAACACCGGCACGTCGAGCTGATCGGTCAGCTCGTGCTCGATCCGCTCGGTGCCGGCCCCGTAGCGGGCGACGGCGAGCGAGCCGCAGGCGTCGCAGCGGCCGGGCACCGCCTCGGCGTGGCCGCAGTGGTGGCAGGTCACCCGGCCCGCGGCACGGTGCAGGACCAGCGCCACGTCGCAGTTGGGACACTCCCAGACCTTGCCGCAGCTGCGGCAGGTCAGGAAGTTCGACCACCCCCGGCGGTTGAGTAGCACGATCGCCTTGCGCGCCGCGGACAGTGCGCGGTGAGTCTCAGGGTGCAGTGGATGGCGAGCGTTGCGCATGTCGAGGACCTCGACCGGCGGCAGGCGGCCGCCGTCGACCCGCCGTGGGAGCGTCAGCCGCGGCAGCGCCCGCCAGCTCTCGGGCCGCGGGGTGGCGGTGCCGGCGACCAGCGTCGCGCCGAAGTAGCGCGCCCGCCACGCCGCGAGGCGGCGGGCGTCGTAGCGGGGATCGCCCTCGTGCTTGTAGGAGGCGTCGTGCTCCTCGTCGACGACCACGAGGCCGAGGTCGGCGACCGGGGCGAAGACGGCCGAGCGCGGGCCGACCGCGATCCGCGCCTCGCCCGAGCGCAGCCGCCGCCACTCGTCGTGGCGCTCGCCCTCCGAGAGCGAGGAGTGCAGCAGCGCGACGGTGTCGCCGAAGCGCGCGCGGAACCGCGACACGGTCTGCGGCGTCAGCGCGATCTCGGGGACGAGGGCGATGACCCCGCGCCCGCGCGCGAGGGTCGCGGCCGCCGCGCGCAGGTAGACCTCGGTCTTGCCGGAGCCGGTCACACCGTGCAGCAGGTGCGCGGCCCCCTCCCCCGCCTCGATCGCCTCGAGCGCTGCGCGCTGGTCGGGGTTGAGCTCGACCGGCCGGTCGGCGGCGTCGTTGGTCCGCGGCGCGCGGCGCTGCGCGCGGGGCGCCAGCGCGACGAACCCGCGCGCCTCCAGGCGCCGGAGCACGGGCAGGTCGTCCCCCGCCGGTGCCGGGAGCCGCGCCAGGGCGGCCCGCTGGCGGTCGGTCAGCCGCTCGCCGTCGAGCGGGGCGGCCGTCGTGTGCGCCCACAACGCGGTGCGCGGGCGCCCAGGCGGCGGCAGCACGAGCGACAGCGCCCGGGCCGGCGTGGAGCAGTACTCGTCCGCCATCCACAGCGCGAGCTCGACGAGGTCGGGTGGGATCGACTCCGGCACCACCTCGGTCGGCGCGACGAGCCGCTCCTCGGGCACCTCGCTCTCCTCCGCGAGACCGGTGACGACGCCGAGCAGGCGTTGGTGGCCGAAGGGGATGCGGACCACGGAGCCCACCTCCACCGGCGCCTCGGGCAGCGCGTAGTCGAACGGGCCGCTCACGCGGCGCGTGGTGGTCAGGGGCTCGACGCGGGCGACGGGTGGCACGGCCGGACCACGCTAGTGGTCCGGCCGGAGCACTCTGGTGCTACGTGGCCATGTCCGGCACGACGCCGCGCGCGTTGTCGGAGCGGCCCTTCGGCTCCTCCCAGTCCTCCTGGCGCCCGAGGGCGGTGAGGTCGAGGAAGTAGTAGGAGCCGCCGGTCGCCTCGGCGCCGCGGCCGTAGGAGGAGTACGTGTGGAAGATGCGGTCGCCGTCGCGCAGGAAGAAGCTCGTGCCGGGCATCTCGTAGGGCTGGTCACCCTCGACGACGTGGCCCTTGCCGGCCCGGACCCACTCCTCGCGGGTGCGGAAGTTGTAGACCAGCGGGGTGACCGACTCGTCGATGGTGACGTGGAAGTCGTAGTTGAAGTCGCTTCCGTAGGACGAGTACCACGGGAACGTCCAGCCCTTGCGCCGCTTGTAATCCTCGATCGTCGCGAGCCGCGCCCGCGAGACGTACGCGAGCGTCGTGTCGCGGACCGCGAGGTGCTTCATCAGGCCGTCGGAGACCTCGTCGGCGCCGGCGGAGCAGCTCGGGCAGCCGTCCTCCCACTCGGGGTCGAACATGAAGTGGCCGACGATCAGCTGGCGCCGGCCCTCGAACAAGTCCAGCAGCGTCGCCGGCCCGTCAGGACCCTCGAACACGTACTCCTTGTCGATCTCGACCATCGGCAGGCGGCGGCGGTCGGCGTTCAGCGCGTCGCGCTGCCGCGTCATCTCCTTCTCCCGGGCCAGCAGCTCCTTGCGCGCGGCCAGCCACCGATCTCGTGTGACGACGTCAGGAAGGCTCATCCTGCGCTCCTCTCGATGTGTAGGGGCACTCAAGGGTTAGACCACGGGCGCCCGCCCGAATCATCGCTGCGATGCCGCTGCGCCCGCCGGTAGGGTCCGCGCCGTGCCCATTCGCATCGGTCTGCAACTCCAGCCACAGCACGCGACGATCGACGCCATGCGCCGTGCCTGGCGCGAGGCGGACGAGATCGGCGCGGACACCATCTTCACCTGGGATCACTTCTATCCCCTGCGCGGCGACCCGGACGGCCTGCACCACGAGGGTCTCACCAGCCTGGCGGCGATGGCGGAGAACACCGAGCGGGCGCAGATCGGCGCACTCGTCTTCTGCAACTCCTACCGCAACCCCGAGTACCTCGCGTACGCCCACGCGACGATCGACCAGCTCTCGGGCGGCCGGGTGATCCTCGGCATCGGGGCGGGCTGGTTCGAGCGCGACTACGACGAGTTCGGCTACGAGTTCGGCACGGCGCCGGACCGGCTGCGCGCGCTGCGCGCCGCGCTGCCGCGGATGAAGGAGCGTCTCGGGAAGGTCAACCCGCCGCTCGCGGGCCCGATGCCGATCCTCATCGGCGGCGGTGGTGAGAAGGTCACCCTGCGGCTGGTCGCCGAGCACGCGGACATGTGGCACTCGTTCGGCGACCCGGCCACGTTCGAGCACAAGAACGGCATCCTCGTCGGCCACTGCGAGCGCGTCGGGCGCGACCCGGCGGAGATCGAGCGCACGTGGGGCGTCCAGGCCGGCCAGATCGAGAAGGCCGAGGCGCTGCGGGCCGTCGGGGTCAGCCACTTCATCGTCGGCATCGGCGGCGAGAACTCGGGCTACGACCTGGGGCCGCTGCGCGAGCTCGTGCAGTGGCGCGACACCCAGTCGTGAACGAGATCCTCCTCGGCGACAACCTCGAGCTCCTCGCGGAGATCCCGGACGCCTCGGTGCAGATGGTCTACGCCGACCCCCCGTTCAACACGGGCCGCGCGCAGACGCGCCGGACGCTGGCCACGGTGGCCAGCGAGGAGGGCGACCGGACCGGCTTCGGCGGCCGCCGCTACGCGACGCGCCAGATCGCCGCGTCGTCCTATGCCGACACGTTCGACGACTACCTCGGCTTCCTCGCGCCCCGCCTGGCCGAGCTGCGGCGCGTCCTGCACCCGACCGGAACCCTCTACCTGCACCTCGACTACAGGGAGGCCCACTACGTCAAGGTCGCCCTCGACGAGCTATTCGGCCGCGAGTGCTTCCTCAACGAGCTGATCTGGGCGTACGACTACGGCGCCAAGAGCACCCGCCGCTGGCCGGCCAAGCACGACACCATCCTGGTGTACGTGCGCGACGCGGGCGCGTACTTCTTCGACGGCGAGGCGGTCGACCGCGAGCCGTACATGGCCCCCGGGCTCGTGACGGCGGAGAAGGCGGCGCGCGGCAAGCGCGGGACCGACGTCATCTGGCACACGATCGTCTCCCCCACCGGACGCGAGAAGACGGGCTACCCGACGCAGAAGCCCGAGGGCCTCGTGCGCCGGATGGTCCAAGCCTCGACGCGCCCCGGTGACCTCTGCCTCGACCCGTTCGCGGGCTCTGGCACGCTCGGCGCGGTCGCGGAGAAGCTCGGGCGCCGGTACCTGCTGATGGACTCCAACCCCGAGTCGGTCCGGGTCATGCGGCAACGGCTGGCGCAGGAGTGCCTGCCCATGCCCGCTTCGCCGCATTCTCCACGGGCTTCGGCGAGTTCGTGACCGCCGCCACCGCCTCGCCCGTCTCCGGGATGAACGCGGTGAACGAGCGCGAGCCGTTGGTGCCGCCGTTGTGCCACCACATGCGCGCGCCGCGGTGGGCGGGCGAGCGCATCCAGCCGAGGCCGGATTCCATCATCCGGTTGCCGGCCCGCGGCGCGAAGACGCCGTCGGCGCCGACCGGCCCGGCTGCGGCCGTCTCGACGGTCCCCTCGTGGAGGCGCGCGATGACGATGCCGGCGGGCCGCTTTGGGGCGTACTTGGCGGCGAGGGCGGCGAGGTCGCTCATGGGTGGCCCGAGGCTACTGGGGCTCCCTGTTCCTGTCCCTCATCGAGGCAGTTCAGGGCCAGACACGCGAAGGGCCCGCACATGGCGGGCCCTTCGAACAACGAGCGAACGCCGAGCTCAGCCGCCGACGGTGGCGGTGCCGATGCCCGCGGCCTCGCGCAGCAGCTCGGCCTTGTCGGTGCGCTCCCACGTGAAGTCGTGGTCCTCGCGCCCGAAGTGGCCGTAGGCGGCGGTCTTCTGGTAGATCGGTCGGTGGAGCTTGAGGTACTGGCGGAAGGCGCCCGGGCGCAGGTCGAAGTGCTCGGCGACGAGCTCGGCGATCCGGCTGCGACTGACCTTCTCGGTGCCGAACGTCTCGACCATCACCGAGACGGGGTGCGCCACGCCGATGGCGTAGGCGACCTGGACCTCGGCGCGCTCGGCCAGGCCGGCGGCGACGAGGTTCTTGGCCACATAGCGCGCCGCGTAGGCGGCCGAGCGGTCGACCTTCGACGGGTCCTTGCCCGAGAACGCGCCGCCGCCGTGGCGGGCCATGCCGCCGTAGGTGTCGACGATGATCTTGCGGCCGGTGAGACCCGCGTCGCCGACCGGGCCGCCGATGACGAACCGCCCCGTCGGGTTGACGAGGAAGTTCTTGCGCAGCTTCTTGCCGTCGTAGAGATCCCTGGGAAGGATCGGCACGACGACGTGCTCCCACAGGTCGTCCGGGATCAGCGACTCGGCACCCTCGCGGTGCTGGGTCGAGATCAGGAGCTTCTCGATCTCGACCGGCCTGCCGTCGCGGTAGCGGACGGTGACCTGGGTCTTGCCGTCGGGGCGCAGGTACGGGACGACCTCGGCCTTGCGGACGTCGGCCAGTCGCTTGGCCAGCTTGTGCGCGAGCGAGATCGGGAGCGGCATCAGCGAATCGGTCTCGTTGGACGCGTAGCCGAACATCATCCCCTGGTCGCCGGCGCCGGCGATGTCGAGCGCATCGTCGTCGGACGGGTCGGTGCGGGTCTCGTACGCGGAGTCGACGCCCTGGGCGATGTCCGGCGACTGCTTGTCGATCGCGTTCAGGACGGCGCACGAGTCGGCCGAGAAGCCGAGGTCGGCGTCCGTGTAGCCGATCTTGCGGATCGTCTCGCGGACGACCGCCTGGATGTCGACGTACGTCGACGTGCTGATCTCGCCGGACACGACGACGAGGCCGGTGTTCACCAGCGTCTCGCAGGCCACGCGGCCCATGGGGTCGTCGCGCAGCACGGCGTCGAGCACGCCGTCGGAGATCTGGTCGGCCACCTTGTCGGGGTGACCCTCCGTGACGGACTCAGACGTGAAGAGATACTCGTTGTCGCTCAAGGGAGTCATGGGATGTGGAAGAGAAGCTCCGCGGTCGTGTCGGTCTCCTCGCGTCGGGCGACGGCGCTGATCGCGCGAACTCTCAACAGGTCGTCGCGCACCGCCTGCAGGGCGGAATCGGCGGTGACGCCGAGCTGGTCGCCAAGCGCAAGGAGCTGGCCTGGGACCGACAAGAGTATCGCCTCCACTCCATTGCCCGGAATCTCGATCCCGTTTTGCACGACGGACGCTTCGGCGGGGAGGCGCGCCGGGCGGCGGATGCGCGCCACCGCCGACTCGGCGGTGGCGAGCACGACGCGGTCGCCGGCGACCGCGTAGGCGATCGTGACCCCGCCGGCCAGCGGGAGCACGAACGCGTCGACGCCACCTACCTGGCGCTGCTCGAACTGCGGCACCTGGCCGACCTCGGGATCGACCGGCGCGAGCGCGGCGGCGAGCGGCGCCTGCAGGCGGCCCAGCGTCTCGAGCGTGCGCGCCGGGTCGCGCGTGTGGGCGACGAGCGCCGCCTCGGGGGCGCCCGCGCCGGCGCGCGCCCACAGCACGGCCTCGCCGCCGTGCAGCGGGGCGAGCAGGTCGCGCTCGACGTCGACCCCGGCGGCGCGCGCGGCGGCCTCCAGCCACGGCGCGGCGACGAACAGCCGGCCGATCAGCCGGTCGGCACCCGGGATCGCGAGCACGCCGGCGGCGTCGCGCGGTGCGGTCCGGAACGCGCGCGGCGCGAACGTCGCGGCCCCCGCCCCGGTCGCGCGCAGCCGCAGGCGGATCCGGTCGCCCTGCGCGGCGGCGGCGACGAGCAGCGCGCGCGTCCGCGGCCACGCGGCGAGCAGGCCGCGCAACGGTCCCGCCCGGGTGGCGAGCACCTCGCGCAGGCCGGCGTCCGTCGCGTAGAGCTCGAGCGCGCGACCCTCGGGGCGCTCGACCGCGGCGGCGAGGTACCGCGGGTCCTCGGCCAGCGAGGCGCCGCCATCCTCGGCGCGGTCGATCGCCGCGCGCACCCACCGGTCCTGCCCGGCGATCAGGACGTCGCCGGTCACCGCGGCCGTGACCCGCCCCGCCCGCGCGAGGTCCACACCGCGATAGCGCGCTCCGATCCGGCCGCCGGCCCGCGACACGAACACGCGGGCGACGTCGCGGTCGCGCACGTGGGCGAGCGCGAGCACCTCCGTCCCCCTCCCATCGGACGGAGCACGCAGCACGGCGAACGCGACCTCGTCGCCGAGCCACGGCCGCACGTCGCGGGCGAAGGAGAACCGCGCCGAGCGCGCCCGGATCTGGCCGAGCAGGCCGTCGCGCGCCCGGCGCACCGTTGGCAGCCGCTGCAGCAGCCGGGCCAGCGCGACGTCCTCACCGCGCCCGTCGTCCGTTCCCGCGTGCAGGTAGACCAGCGCCCCCGCCGGGACGAGCGCGGCCAGCCGGTCCTCGTGCGGCCCCGCCCGCGCGCCCACCCATGCCCCGGCCAGCGCGGCGACCGCCGCGAGCGCCGCCGCAGCGGCGAGCCGCGGGCGGCCCTGCCTCACTCCGCCTGGCCGGCGCGCGGCCGGCGCTTGCGCTCGGCGAAGTCGATGATGAGGGGGATCCCCTCGAGGCCGTAGCGCTCGCGCAGCCGGTTCTCGACGAAGTACGCGTAGTCGCGGGTCACCCGCTGGCGCGAGTTGACCTGGATCGCGTAGCGCGGCGGCTTGGTCCCGATCTGCGCCATGTAGAGCATCTTCAGGCGGTGGCCCTGCTTGGCCGGCGGCGACCGCGACGCGATGACGTCCCCGAGGAACTTGTTGAGCTCGGGCGTGGCGATCCGGTGGCTGTAGCGGTCGGCCAGCGACAGCGCCTCGACGAGCAGGCGGTTGATGTGGCGGCCGGTCAGCGCCGAGGTGGTCATCACCTTCGGGCGCAGCCGCAGCTTCTGGTGCACGCGCGCGCGCTCGTGGTCGAGGTCGAACTCGTCGCCGCTGGTGGTGTCCCACTTGTTCAGGACGATCGCCGTCGCGCAGCCCGAGCGCATCGCGAGGTCGGCGATCCGCAGGTCCTGCGAGGTCACGCCGTCGTTGGCGTCGCAGACGACGAGCGCGACGTCGGCGCGCTCGGCCGCCCGCTGCGAGCGCAGCGTCGTGTAGTACTCGACCGACTCCGAGACCTTCGCGGCGCGCCGGATGCCCGCGGTGTCGACGAGGATCAGGCTGCGCCCGTCGACCTCGATCGGGGTGTCGATCGCGTCGCGCGTCGTCCCGGCGACCTCCGAGACGATCACCCGCTCGCGGCCGAGGAACGCGTTGACCAGCGAGGACTTGCCGACGTTCGGCCGGCCGATCACGGCGAGGCGGACGGTGTCGTCGTCCTCCTCCTCGAGCGGCTCGTCGGGCGCGAGCTCGACGAGGCGGTCGAGCAGGTCGCCGGTCCCCAGCCCCTGCGACGCCGAGACGGGCTGCGGGTCGCCGAGCCCGAGGCGGTGGAACTCGGCCGAGAGCGGGATGTCGGTCGCCGAGTCGATCTTGTTGGCGGCGAGGACGACCGGCTTGCCCGCGCGCCGCAGGATGTCGGCGATCTCCTCGTCGCCGGGCCGCAGCCCCGCGCGGGCGTCGACGACGAACAGCGCGACCTCGGCGTCGGCGAGCGCCGCGCGCGCCTGGTCCTGGATCGAGACGGCCAGCGGATCCTCGTCGTCGAGGTCGACGCCGCCCGTGTCGATCAGCGTGAGCCGGCGACCGTTCCACTCGGTCTGGAGCTCCTTGCGGTCGCGCGTGATGCCCGGGCGCTCGTGGACGACCGCCTCGCGCGATTGCGTGAGGCGGTTGACGAGGGAGGACTTCCCGACGTTGGGATAGCCGACGACGGCGACCTTCATGGCGCTCCGATCTCCTTGGCCTCGACGGCCAGCGTGACGATCTGCTCCACGACCTCATCGAGGGTGAGGCCCGTGGTGTCGACCGGCACGGCGTCCGGCGCGGGCTGGGTGACGGAGCGTTCGCCGATCGCGTCGCGCCGGTCGCGGTCGCGCTGCTCGGACAGCACCGTCTCGACGCTCGCCCCGATCTGGTCGGCCCGGCGCCGCGCGCGCTCCTCCTCGGAGGCGAACAGGAAGACCTTCACCGCGGCGTCCGGCGCGACGACGAGCGCGATGTCGCGGCCCTCGGCGACCCAGTCGCCCTCGGCCATCAGGGCCTGCTGGCGGGCCACGAGGGCGACCCGCACCGCGGGGTCGATCGCCACCCGCGACGCCGCCGCGGAGACCTCGGGCGTGCGGATCGCCTCGGTCACGTCGCGCCCGCCGGCGACGATCCGCTCGCCCAGCTCGATGTCGAGGGCGGCGGCGACGTCGGCGGGCGGCGCTCCACGCTCGTCGGCGAGCAGGCCGACGGCGCGGTACATCGCCCCCGTGTCGAGGTACGTGAAGCCGAGCGCCTGTGCGACGGCACGGGCGACCGAGCTCTTCCCGGCCCCCGCGGGACCGTCGATGGCGATGACCATGGCCCGTTAGGAAAGCAGGGCGGCGAGGTCGTCGGCGAAGCCGGGATAGGACACGTCGGCGGCCTCCATCCCGATCACCTCGACCCCCTCGGAGGACGCAAGCCCGGCGACCGCGCCGAGCATCGCGAGGCGGTGATCGCCATGCGCATCGATCGAGCCGCCGCGCAGCCCGTCGCCGCCGCGGACGACGAAGCCGTCCTCCGTCGCCTCCAGATCACCGCCGAGCCCGCGGAGGCCGTCGACGACCGTGGCGATGCGGTCGGACTCCTTGAGGCGCAGCTCGCCGGCGCCGCGGACGACCGTCTCGCCGTCGGCGAAGCACCCGAGCAGGGCGACGAGCGGAAGCTCGTCGATCGCCAGCGGCACCTCGGCCGCCTCCACCGTCGTCGCGGTCAACGGGCCGGCGGTCACGTCGAGCTCGCACACCGGCTCCTCGGCCGACAGCGGCGCTCCCGCCTCCTCGAGCGGCCCGACGAGGACGCCGCCCATCCGCTCGAGGATGCGCAGGAAGCCGACGCGGGTCCAGTTCGCGCCCATGTCGGCGACCACGAGGCGCGAGCCGGGCACGAGGACCGCCGCGGCGATCATGAACGCCGCCGAGGAGGGGTCGCCGGGCACGCGGATCGCCTCGAGCTCGAGCTCGTCCTGCGCGCCGACGGTCACCCGGTCGCCGTCGCGGGCGATCTGGGCGCCCGCGCCGAGCAGCATCCGCTCGGTGTGGTCGCGGCTCGGCTCGGGCTCGATCACCGTCGTCGTCCCGGTGGCGAGCAGGCCGGCCAGCAGCACGCAGGACTTGACCTGCGCGGAGGCGACCGGCAGCTCGTACTCGATGCCGTGCAGGTCGCTCCCGGCCACGGTGAACGGGGCGAAGCGCCCGTCGCGGGCGTCGATGAACGCGCCCATCTGCCGGAGCGGGTCGGCGACGCGGTCGACCGGGCGCCGCCGGATCGACTCGTCGCCGTCGATGACCCAGGCGCCGGTGCTCTGGCCCGCCAGCCAGCCCGGCAGCAGCCGCATGAGCGTGCCGGCGTTGCCGACGTCGATCGGACCCTCGGGCTGGGCGGCCGCCCGCAGGCCCGCCCCGCGGACGAGCAGCCCGTCCTCGCGCTCCTCGACGAGCGCGCCGAGCGCGTGGATCGCGGCCAGCGTCGAGCGGGTGTCCGCCGCGTCGAGGTAGTTCTCGATCCGGACGGGCTCGGCGGTCATCGCCGCGAGCAGCGCCGAACGGTGCGAGATCGACTTGTCGGGGGGCGGGACGTACGTGCCGCGCAGCCGGCCACCCGGGCCGAACCGCGCGTTCACGCCCGCGCCACCGAGAGGTCGAGACCCGCGAGCAGCACTTCCGCCTCCCGCGCCGCCTCGTCACCGACGATCCACAGGGCGACGACACCGGTCGAGTTGTCGGCGGCCGGGTGCAGCGCCATGTCGAGGATGTTGACGGAGGCACGCCCCAGGGCCAGCGCCAGCTCCGCGATTACGCCGGGCCGGTTCGGCACAGTGGCCCGCAGCTCGTGGACCGGGCCGCCGGCGAGATCGGCCTCCAGCAACCGGCGCCGGTCCGCGCGGGCGGCATCGTTCCAGTTCGCCACCGCCGCCGTGTCGTGGTCGGCGAGGGCGGCGCGCACGTGCTCGAGCTGGAGGACCGCCTCGTCGATGGCGGCGACGAGCCCCTCGGCGTTCGAGAGGTAGATGTCCGCCCAGATCGCCGTCGACGCGCCCGCCACGCGGGTGGCGTCGCGGAAGCTCGGGCCGGTCGCCGGCAGCCGCTCGCCGTCGCGGTCCAGCGCGCGGGCCGCCTGCGCGACGAGTACGTTGGCGAGGACGTGCGGCAGGTGCGAGACCGTCGCGAGCAGGCGGTCGTGGGTCTCGGCGTCGAGTGCGGCCGGGCGCGCGCCCAGCCCGCGCAGGAGTCGGTGCAGGCGCTCGTAGAGGACGCCGGTCGTCTGCGGGGTCGGGGTCAGATACCAGGTCGCGCCGTCGAAGAGGTCGGCGCGGGCGTGCTCGACCCCCGCCGTCTCCGCGCCCGCCAGCGGGTGCCCGCCGACGAAGCGCGGATCGCGGATCGCGGCGACCACGCCCCGTTTGGTCGAGCCCACGTCGGTGACCACGCACTCGCCCCCGGCGGCGCCCAGCGCCTCGCCGAGCACGGCCGGGAGCACCCGGACCGGCGCGGCCACGAACACCGCCTCGGCGCCCGCCACGGCGTGGGCGATCGAATCGCACGCGCGATCGATCGCCCCGTGCGCGAGCGCCGCGTCGAGCACCCCGCCGCCCGGGTCAAAGCCACGGACCTCGGCGCCGAGGCGCTCGCGCGCCGCCAGGCCGATCGAGCCGCCGATCAGCCCGACGCCGAGGACCGCGACCTTCACACGCCGGCCGAGATCGCCCTGCCGGCGACCGCCGCGGCGCGCTCCACGAGCTCGACGTACTCCGCGAAGCCGTCGGCGTAGAGCGCCTGGGGGCCGTCGCAGACGGCGGCCTCCGGGTGCGGGTGGATCTCAGTGATGAGCCCGTCGGCGCCCGCCGCGGCGGCCGCCAGCGACAGCGGCCCGACGAGGTCGCGCCGGCCCGCCGCGTGCGACGGGTCGACGATCACCGGCAGGTGCGAGAGCTCCTGCAGGACGGGGACGGCGGTCAGGTCGAGCGTGTAGCGGTACGCGGTCTCGAATGTGCGGATCCCGCGCTCGCAGAGCAGCACGTTCGGGTTGCCCTCCTTGAGCACGTACTCCGCCGCCATCAGCAGCTCCTCGAGCGTGGCCGAGGCGCCGCGCTTGATCAGCACGGGGCGGCCGGAGCGGCCGATCTCGGTGAGCAGCCCGTAGTTCTGCATGTTGCGGGCGCCGACCTGGATGACGTCGGCGACCTCGAGCACGAGCTCGACGTCGCGGGCGTCGAGCAGCTCGGTGACGATCGGCAGGCCGGTCTCCTCCTTGGCCTCGGCCAGCAGCCGCAGGCCCTCCTGCCCGAGCCCCTGGAAGGAGTACGGCGACGAGCGCGGCTTGTAGGCGCCGCCGCGGAACAGCGAGCCGCCGCCGTCGCGGACGATGCGGGCGGTCTCGAGGACCTGCTCGCGCGACTCGACCGTGCACGGGCCGGCGATCATCGAGAAGTGGCCGCCGCCGATCTTGCGGCCGTCGATCTCGACGACCGTCCGGTCACCGCCGCGGAACTGGCTGGACGCGAGCTTGTACGGCTTGAGGATCGGCACGACCTGGGAGACGCCCGGGGCGCCCTCGAGGCCCAGCCGGGCCACGTGCTCGCGGTCGCCGATGGCGCCGATCACGGTCACCTCGTCGCCGCGCGAGGGGTGCGCGCGGGCGCCGCAGGATTCGATTCGGTCCAACACGGCCTGGATCTCTGCTTCGGTGGCCGTGGCCTTCATCACGATCATCATCTGGGTGGGCCTTTCAAGGAGTCGCCTGGGAACGATACGGAGCGGGGGTGGGCGTTGGATGCCCGCTGTGGGCGGCGCTCGGCCTCAAGGGCCCTGAGATGGACGGCGCGCGAGGGTGCGCCGGCCGAGCGCCTAGCTAAATCGCCAGGCGGAATAGACGGCGTAGGCGTACGCGGCAGCCGGCGCGTCGACGGAGTCGACGGGGGTGATGCGGGGCTGGAAAGTGCGTTCGGCCATGTGGCGTCTGGGGGATTTCTAGCAGAAGTACAGGGGGTGGATCGGCGAATGTTGCCCGGGACTTGAGGCTCAGCCCGCGGTGAGCATCGCCGCGCCGCCGAGCGCGAGCGCGACCCCGAGACCCTGGCGCGAGCTGAGCCGCTCGCCGAGCAGCGCCCGCGCGAGCAGCACCGTGGTGACGGGATAGAGCGATCCGAGCACGGCGACGACGGCGTGCGAGCCCTCCTCGGAGGCGATGGCAAACAGCGCGTTGGCGCCGGTGTCGGCCGCGCCGACGGCCAGGACCGGCGCCAGCGAGCGGGCATCGCCGGCCGGCCGGGTGCGCGTGAGCAGGATGGCCGCGAAGACCGCGATCACCGAGGCACCACGGGCGGCGGCGACGACGCCGAGCCCGGAGGAACCGGGCGCGGCGGCGCCCTGCTGCAGCAGCGTCAGGACGGTCCCGATGCCCAGCGCCGCAGCGGCGGCGAGGCCGATGACGCGCGGCGTCAGCGCCAGGGCGGCGTCCTCGCGGCGCGCGATGAGCACGACGCCGACGAGCGCGACGACCATGCCGGCGACCGCGATCGGCCCGGGCGTGTCGCCGCCGGCCACCGCGACGGCCACGGGGACGACGGCGCCGCACGCCGACAACGGCGCCACCAGGCTCATCGCGCCCTCGGCGAGCGCCTTGTAGAAAATCGCCAGCGCCAGCGCGCCGGTGACGCCGGAAGCCACGCCCCACAGCGCACCCTCCGTGCTCAGCGGCGAGTCGGTGAGCAGGACGAGCAGCCCGACCGTGACCAGCCCGGCGAGCTGGCTCAGGCCCGCGACGATGAGGATCGCCAGCCGGCGGGCGGCGACGCCGCCGAGATAGTCGGCGCCGCCCCAGAGCGCGGCCGACGCGATGGCGAGGAAGATGGACATGCCATTTGATATACCAGATGCACGAATGCGGCCGCTTCCACGCACCACGCTGTCCGACGGCGCGTACGCCGCGCTGCTCGACGCGATCGTCACCGGCGAGCTTCCGCCCGGCGCGCGGCTGCGCGATCAGGAGCTCGCCGAGCGCCTCGGCACGAGTCGCACCCCCGTCCGCGAGGCGCTGCGCCGGCTGGCGGACGAGGGCTTGGTCGAGGTGGTCCCCCAGGCGGCGACGCGCGTCGCCCCGGTCGACCTCGACCGCGCCGCGCACGCGTTCCCGGTCGTCGCCGCGCTGCAGGCGCTCGCGACGCGGCTCGGCGTCCCGGGCCTGACCCGCCGGGCGCTCGACCGGATGCGCCGCCACGACGCCGAGCGGGCGCGGGCGCTGCGCGCCGGCGACATCCCCGCCGCGATCGCCGCCGACGACGCCTTCCACGATGTGCTGATCGAGGCGGCCGGCAACCACGAGCTGCGTCGCAGCCTCGACCGGCTGATGCCCCAGATCCGCCGGCTCGACCTCCTGCACTTCCGCGCGCTGAGCCGCGACGAGGCGCCCGACGACAGCCTCGCGATCATCGACGCCTGTGCCCGCGGTGCTGCCGACGAGGCGGCCGCGCTGGTCGAGGGGAGCTTCCTGCGGCTCGGCGAGGCGGTCGCCGAGCTCCTGCGCCGGCAGGCGGAGACGGCGGAGTGAGCGAGGCGCGGACCGCTGAGTCGATCGCCGCCCGGGTCGACGCCGCGGTCGCCGGGCGCCACCCGGACTACGCGGCCGTCGTCGTGCTCGCCGACAACGTCGCCAACCGCCCGACCGACGCGGCCGCCGACGCGCTGCTGCGTGAGGCCGAGGCGTTCGCGGCCACGCTGCTCGAGCCCGTCGCCGCCCACCCCCACCTCGCGGCCTGGCGCGCCGCCTTCGCCGCCAACGGCATCAAGGCCAAGCGCCATCCTTGCTCAGCGGAGGCCCTCGTGCGCCGGGCGCGGACGCCCGCCGGCCTCCCGCGCATCAACGCGCTCGTCGACCTCTACAACGCGATCTCGGTGCTGCACGTCCTGCCGGTCGGCGGCGAGGACCGCGACGCGCTGCGCGGGACCAACGTGCTGCGGCTCGCCACCGGCGACGAGCCGTGCGACGTCCGCAACGGCGACGGCGCGACAGAGGCGGCGCTGCCCGGCGAACCCGTCTGGGCCGACGACGCCGGGATCACCTGCCGCCGCTGGAGCTGGCGCCAGGGCGAGCGGACGCGTCTGACCCTCGGCACCAGGCGCGCCCTGTTCGTGCTGGAGCGTGTCGAGCCCATGCCGCTCGGCGCGCTGGATGCCGCGGCGGCCGCGCTCGGTGAGCGGCTGGTGGCGTGGTGGCCGGAGGTGAGCATCGAGGCGAGCCATGCCTCTATAATAGAGGCATGACGACTCCGATCACACGCGACATCCACCTCATCGACGCCCTCGCCGATCCATCGTCCGCCGGGGTGGAGAAGACGTTCGCGGACGAAGTCCGTTTCCGCAGCCCTTACGCCGACTACGCGGGCCGCGCCGACGTCGCGCATCTCGTGGGCCTGATCCGCGGCGTGCTCGTCGACTTGGAGCTCGTGCACCGGCTCCACGAGCAGGCGACAACCATCAGCCTCTTCGAGGCGCGCGTCGCAGAAGAGAACGTGCAGGGCTTGCTGTTCGAGCAGGACGACAACGCCGGCCGTCTCGTCGACGCCACCCTCACGATCCGCCCTTACGCCGGACTGCGCGCGGCCATGAAGGCGATGCAGGCGCGCATGGAAGCCGCGCCGCTCCCCGGTGCCGGCTGAACCACGGCCCCGCAGTCGGCCCGGCACACGCGTCCGCGGGTCGGACACGGGCCGGCCGATCATGGCCCTGTTCGACCTCGCGGGCCGGCGCTGGACCCTACGCGTCCTCTGGGAACTGTCCGAGGCCGGCGAGCCGCTCACCTTCCGCGAGCTCAAGTCACGCTGCGCCGACATGTCCTCCAGCGTGCTCACCCGCCGCGTCGCCGAGCTACGCGACGCGCGACTGGTCGCGCGAAACGATGACGGCTACGGCCTCAGCGACCTCGGGAGTGACCTCGTCACGAGCATGCAACCGCTGCTGGCGTGGTCCCAGACCTGGGCGACGGAACTGCGAGACACCACCGGCGAGTAGCGCGCGATACCTCCGCGGGTGGATCGCCGCCACCATCAGCCGATCTTCTCCGCCAGCTCGACGATGATCCCCGCCGGCCCGCGCACGTAGCAGAGCCAGTAGCTGTCCTCGTAGTTCACCAGCTCGCCGACCAGCTCGCCGCCGTGCGCTCGAAGGGCCGCAAGGGACGCCTCGACGTCGTCGACGAGGAACAGGATGTGGCGGATGCCCGGGGCGTTGGGCGGCGCCGCCCTGTTGTCGCCCTCGTATGCGGGCAGGCGGTACTTGGCGAGCTCGAGCTTGCTGCTGTCGTCCGGGGTCCGCAGGATCACGACGTCCGCCTGCACACCCTCCAGGCCGTTGATGCGGTCCACCAGGCGGCCCTCGACCGAGGCCTCGCCCTCCACTTCCAGGCCGAGCGCGACGAAGAACGCCGACGCCGCCGCGAGATCGTCGACGACGATGCCGATGTGCTCCAGGCGCTGGACGGTCATGAACGGCCTCCGGCCAGCGCCTGCGGCGTGTCCTCGTCGTGCAGCAGGTACTTCGGCATCGTGGTCTCCTGGTGTCGAGGGCCGCGCTGTCGAGGCCCTTCACCGTGGTGAGCGGAGCCGGCCGGCGCTTCTCGACATGGAATCACTCATTGAGTGCCACTCACCCGCCCACTCGCTCAGACGCGGCCTGGGCCGCGACGGACACCGCCCCCACGAGCTCCGACCGCAGGCCCAGCTCCGCGGTCCGGATGTCGACGGCCTGCGCGATGGCGGGCTGCGCGCGGCGGTCGATCGCCTCGCGGACGCCGCGCGCGAGCGGCTCCCCAGCCGTCCCCAGCTCGCCGCCGAGGACGATGACCGCGGGGTTCAGGCAGTTGCAGAGGTCGGCGAGCACCCGGCCGAGCGTCCGCCCGGCCTCGGCGAGCAGGCGCGCGGCGACCGGGTCGGCGCTGATGGCCGTCAGGGAGAGGTCGGGCTCCGGGCCCGCGGCGGCCTCGATGCGGGTCTCCGCGAGCTGCCGGTGGATCTCGGTGATCGACACGATGGTCTCGAGGCACCCCTGGTTGCCGCAGCGGCACCAGGTCCCGGTGCCCGCCGTGCCGACCTGCGTGTGGCCGATCTCGCCGGTTACGCCGATGGCGCCGCGATACGGCTCACCGTTGAGGACGAGGCCGGCGCCGATCCCGTGCGACGCCTTCACGTAGATGAAGTCGCGGCACCCGCGCGCGGCGCCGGAGCGCAGCTCGCCGCGCGCGCCCATGTCGGCGTCGTTGAGCACCTGCACGGGGCGCCCGATCCGGCGCGACAGCTCGTCGTCCGGCGCGACGTCGACCCAGCCCGAGAGGATCGTCGGCGACCGGACGCGGTTCGTCTCGAGGTCCAGCGGGCCCGGGATCCCCGCCGCGACGGCGAGCACGCGCGAGAGCGGCGTGTCCGTGTCCGCCAGCAGCCGCTCGACGAGCCCGGCCACGGTGTCGAGAGCCGGCGTGGCCTGCTCGTCGACATCGAGCGCCAGCCGCTGCTCGGCGACGATCCGGCCGGTGGTCTCGGCGAGCGCGACCGACACGTGGGCGTGGCCGAAGTCCACGCCGACGACCATCCCGTCGGGCCCGGCGGGATGCAGGACCGCCGATGGCCGCCCGGCCGCTCCGCGCCCGGGCGGAGCGGCCCGCTCCTCGACGATCAGGCCGTCGGCCAGCAGCGCGCCGACGCCTTCGGCCACCGCGCTGCGCGACAGCCCGGTCAGCCGTGAGAGCTCGGCACGGGTGACGGCGCCGCGGTCGCGGACGGCCGCCAGCAGCTGCTCGCGCGATCGACGCCGGCGGGGCGACAGCGTGCCGGGCTCGCTCATCGGCGCGACGATACTCCATTCATCCTCCCACCGGATGAATGCCACGTACAAATTTCCTCTTGACGTGCGAAATCGATTTCGGTAGGACTCCAGGAACTGGCAAGGGTGAGGAGCGGGCCGGGTTCGGCTGCGCATCCGTGCGTCACAAACTGGAAGGAGCAGCCGTGTCGAGAAGGAACCGGTTCCTGGCGGCGGTCGTCGCCGTCGGAGCGCTCGTGGTGCCGACCGGGGCGGCCAGCGCCGGCGCCGAGGCCAACGAGACCCTGCCGTACCGCGACGCGAGTCGCCCGATCAACGAACGCGTCGAGGATCTGCTCTCGCGCATGACCCTGGCCGAGAAGGTCGGCCAGATGACCCAGACCGAGCGCGGCCAGGTCTTCGCCGACGAGACACCGATCACCACCTACGGCCTTGGCTCGATCCTCTCAGGCGGCGGCTCGACGCCGACCGAGAACACCCCCGAAGCATGGGCCGACATGGTCGACCGCTTCCAGCGCGCGGCGCTCGACACCCGCCTCGGCATCCCGCTGGTCTATGGCATCGACGCCGTGCACGGCAACGGCAACCAGTTCGGCGCGACGGTCTTCCCGCACAACATCGGCCTCGGTGCCTCCCGTGATCCTGGGCTCGTCCACGACATCGCCCGCGTCACCGCGAAGGAGACCCGCGCCACCGGGCCGCAGTGGAACTTCTCGCCGTGCATCTGCGCCGCCCGCGATGACCGCTGGGGCCGGACGTACGAGAGCTTCAGCGAGGACCCGGGGCTGGTCATCCAGATGGAGACCGCGATCGACGGCCTCCAGGGCGGACCGGGGCAGCTCGACGAGCCGGACCGGATGCTGGCCACGGCCAAGCACTACGCCGGCGACGGCGACACGGAGTACGGGACCGCCGTCGGCGGCTACAAGATCGACCAGGGCGTCGCCATCACCAACCGCGAGGACTTCTGGAGCAACTCGCTGCGGCAGTACGTGCCGGCAGTCCAGAAGCACGGCGTAGGCAGCGTCATGCCGTCGTTCTCGAGCGTCGACTGGACCGGGGACGGGGTCGGCAACCCACTCAAGATGCACGCCCACCGCGAACTCATCCGCGACGTGCTCAAGGGCCAGATGGGCTTCGACGGCTTCGTCATCAGCGACTGGGAGGGCATCCATCAGATCCCGGGCGACTGGCCGACGCAGGTCCGCACCGGCGTCAACGCCGGCATCGACATGATGATGGAGCCGTCGATCTACAAGGAGTTCATCGCGACGCTCACCGCCGAGGTGCAGGCCGGGCGCGTGCCGCGCGCCCGGATCAACGACGCGGTGCGGCGGATCCTCACCAAGAAGTTCGAGCTCGGGCTGTTCGAGCACCCGCTCACCGACCGCCGCCACATCGACGAGATCGGCTCGCCCGCCCACCACGCGCTGGCCCGCCGCGCGGCGGCCCAGTCGCAGGTCCTGCTCAAGAACGCCCATAAGACGCTCCCCATCACGGACTCCAAGGAGATCTACGTCGCCGGGAGCAACGCCCACAACATCGGCAACCAGGCCGGCGGCTGGACGCTCACCTGGCAGGGCGGCTCGACGAACCAGATCCCGGGGACGACGATCCTCGACGGGATCCGCCAGCACACCGAAGGGCGCGTCACGTTCAGCAGGAGGGCCTCGGCACCGATCTCCAGCAACGCGCTTGGCATCGTCGTGGTCGGCGAGACCCCGTACTCCGAGGGCTTCGGCGACGTCGGGGGGCCGCGCTGGGCATTCGACCCCGGCGACAACGGAGTCCCGCGACCGGTCAAGGACATGCAGCTCTCGGCGGCCGACAAGGTGGCGGTCGACAAGGTCTGCGCTGCGGCGAAGCGCTGCGCGGTCGTCGTGGTCTCCGGCCGGCCGCTGATCATCGAGCCCGCGCGGCTCGGCCGGATCGACAGCCTGGTCGCGGCCTGGCTGCCCGGCAGCGAGGGCATCGGCGTCGCCGACACCCTGTTCGGGGCCCGGCCGTTCACCGGGAAGCTGCCGGTGACGTGGCCGCGCACCATCGAGCAGGAGCCGATCAACGTCGGCGACGCGAGCTACGACCCGCTGTTCCCTTACGGCCACGGG
Organism: uncultured Solirubrobacterales bacterium; assembly: GCA_963828075.1. GTDB lineage: Bacteria > Actinomycetota > Thermoleophilia > Solirubrobacterales > Solirubrobacteraceae > JACCYI01. Next base: position 1,079,955 of record CAWHDH010000017.1, read on the forward strand.
CTGCAGACCGGCGGCGCCGACTGACCTACGGCGTGTCCTGAGCGGCGAGCGCGGCGAGCAGAGCGTCGCGCACGCCGACGGCCGCGGGCTCGCCGTCGAGCTCGCGGCCGAGGACCTCGGCGATGCGCGGGAGGTTCCAGGACAGCATCGCCACGCTCTCCGGGCGCTCGGCGCCGGCGCTGACGGCGACGGGCATGCGGCACCAGTTCCACCATTGGGCGTCCGCCGCGCGGTTGTGCGGGTCGGCGATCGCGCCATATCCGTTCACGAACGCCTCGAGCTCGCCGGGCCGCAGCGCGACGATCCGGGGGCGGTCGTCGGGGCCGTCGAACAGCCGCAGCAGATCGAGCTCGGAGACCGGCCCGGCGAGCAGCGCAGCGTGCGCGCCGTCGACCGGCGCCTGCGTCGCGTGCGAGCCGGGCAGGAAGACGGCGGCGTCGGCGCCGGTCGCCCGCCGCATGGCTCCCGCCACGAGGCCCGGCAGGTAGCGCTCGGCGCCGGTGCGCGAGCGCCAGGTCCCCCGGCTCTCCCCCACCACGTTCGCCGCGGCGGCGTCGAGCGCCGCGACGCCGGGCGTCGCGTCGGATGGCCGGACGGCGGCCAGCGGGAAGCAGCCGCGCACGACCGGGCGGGCCGGAGGCGCCGACAGATCGGCCACCAGCACCGACGCGGCGTGCGAATGGCCGTGGCCCGCCGGCGTCCCGGCGAGGGCGCCGGTCCAGGCGACGAGGGTGTGGGCGCCGAGGATCAGGTCGACGTGCGCCGCCCACGGCGCGACGACCCGCTCCAGCCGGTCGACGCGCGTCCCGGTCGCCGGCCCACCCGGCCACCAGTCCGCGCCGTCGTGCAGCAGGGCGACGACCCAGCGGGCGCCCTGGCCGCGCAGGTCGGCGGCGAGGTCGGCGACCCGCGCCGGCCAGTCCTCCGCCGGGGCCGGGGCGCGGCAGAAGCGGTCGACCCGCGGGTGGGTGAGCCCGATCACCCCGAGCGGCCCGGCTCCGCTCTCCACGACGACGCTCGGCGGCAGCCCGACGTCGACGTTGGCACACAGCAGCGGGTAGCCCAGCCGCGACGCCCCGTCGAGCAGCGCCTCGACGCCGTCGTCGAACTCGTGGTTGCCGGCCGCTGCCGCCGCGATCGGGAGCGTCGCGACCTCTGACCACGGCCGTTCACCCAGCAGGCGATTGAGCGGCCCGAAGGTCAGATCGCCGGAGTCGAGCCAGAGCGTCGGCTGCCGCGCGCGCTCCTCCTCCAGCAGCGCGGCGACCGCGGCGCAGGTCCCGCTCTCACCGAAGCTCGTCCGCACCGGCACGAGCGACGCGCCGAGATCGTTGGTCGCGAGGAGCCGCAGGACGGTGCCGACGTGGGCGGGCGGCAGTCTCATCCTGCGGCCGACCGGTGCTCTACAGCAGGAGCTCGCCCAGCGCGGCGAGGAAGCGCTCGTTGTCGTCCTCGGTGCCGACCGTCACGCGCAGCGCCCCCTCGCGGCCGAGCGAGCCGCCGGCGCGCACGATCACGCCGCGCTCGGCGAGGCCGCGGATCACCGCCGGCTCCTCGACCGACTCGGGCAGGTCGAACCAGACGAAGTTGGCCTGCGACTGGGCGGGGTCGAGGCCCAGCGCCCGCAGCCCGTCCTCGAGCCCGAGGCGCTCGGCGACGTTGCGCTCGACGCGACGCGCGACCTCGTCCTGGTGGCGCAGCGCCTCGACGGCCGCGGCCTGGGCGGCGGCGTTGCAGAAGAACGGCTGGCGGACCGCGTCGACGGCCTTGGGCAGGTCCTCGGAGCCGCACAGGGCGTAGCCGACCCGCAGCGCGGCCAGGCCGTAGACCTTCGAGAACGTCCGCAACAGCACCAGGTTCGTATGGCGGCGCAGCAGCTCGATCGACTCGTCGGGATCCTGGAGCAGGTTGAACTCGCAGTAGGCCTCGTCGATCACCACGGCGACGTGGCGCGGCACGTCGGCCACGAACGCTGCGATCTCGGCGAACGACAGGGCGGTCGACGTCGGGTTGTTGGGGTTGCAGACGATCACCATCCGCGTCGCCACGGTGATCTCCGTCCGCATCGCGGCGAGGTCGTGCCGGTGCGCGTCATCGACCGGAACCTCGATCGCCCGCGCGCCGGAGGCCGCCGCCAGGTGCGGATAGACCGAGAACGACGGCCACGCGTAGACGATCTCGGCGCCCGGCTCGAGCAGGGCGTCGCCGGCGGCGAGCAGGACGTCGCAGGACCCGTTGCCGATGGCGATCCTCGCGGCCGGCACGCCGTGGCGGTCCGACAGCGCCTGGCGCAGCGCGCGGTTCGTGGGGTCGGGATAGCGGTTGGCGCCGGCGACCGCCCGCGCGGCCGCCTCGACCACCTCGGGCACGGGGCCGTACGGCGACTCGTTGGAGGCGAGCTTGGCGAGCTCACCCGTCGCGGCGTAGCCGTCGGCGGCCGGGTAGATCGGGATGCGGCGGAGCTTCTGGGCGAATTCGAGGGCCATCGCGCTCGTGCAGGCTACTGCGCGCCCTCGAGGTCGAGGCGCAGCGTCCGCGCCTCCCCGAGGTAGACGTGGCGCGGCGTGTGCCCCTCGGCGCCGTAGCAGTGCAGCATCACGCGGATCACCCGCGGCAGCGATCCGGGCACGTTGACCTCGCGCGCGCACAGCAGCGGCACGGCGCTGAGCCCCAGCCGGCGCGCGGCCACGGCGGGGAACTCCGCGTCGAGATCGTCGGTGAGCGTGAAGATGCAGGAGACGAGGTCCTGCGGCTTGAGGCCGTTGCGCCCGAGCAGCTCGACCATGAGCTCCTCGGTGGCGTCGAGAATCGAGGGGGCGTCGTTGACCTCGACGGTCGTGGCGCCCCTGAGCGCGTAGAGCCGCATCGGGGGCGCCATTCAATCAGCGCGCGCGCTGCCGCGGCCCGCGCCGCGCAGGCGCTCGACCTCGGCGTCGGAGAGGCGGCGGTAGCCGCCCTCGGCGAGGCCGCCGAGGCGCAGGTTCCCGAAGGCGACGCGTTCGAGGCGCTTGACGCGGTGACCGACCGCCTCGCACATCCGCTTGACCTGGCGCTTTCGTCCCTCGTGGATGGTCAGCTCGATCTCCTCGCCGGAGATCTTGCGCACCTTGGCCGGCGCGGTCGGGCCGTCGTCGAGGACGACGCCTTCGCGCAGCGCCTTGAGCACGCGCTCCTTGATCGGCGGGTTGCGCAGCGTGGCGCGGTAGGTCTTGGGCACCTCGAACGACGGGTGGGTCAGCGCGTGGGCGAGCTCGCCGTCGTTGGTGAGGAGGATCAGCCCGGTGGAGTCGGCGTCGAGCCGGCCGACCGGATACAGCCGCTCCCCGGAGTCCACGAGCTCGACCACGGTCGGGCGGCCGCCCGGGTCGCGCGCGGTCGAGACGACGCCCGCCGGCTTGTGGACCGCGTAGACGACCCGCGCATGGCCGCCGACCCGCGCGGGCCGCCCGTCGACGCGCACATCTGAGGCGTCGTCGACGTCGCGGGCGGGGTCGCGGACCACCGCGCCGGCCACGGTCACCCGGCCGGCGGCGATCAGCGTCTCCGCGTGCCGGCGGGACGCGATGCCCGCGTGGGCGAGGTGCTTGGCCAGTCGCATGCGGCTGCCACCATAGGTGCCGCGATGGATCTCGACCTGCTCGATGCCACGCTCGATGCCGCCGGCGAGCCCGCCTTCCGCGCCCGCCAGGTGTGGAGCTGGGCGGCGCGGGGCGCCGCGTCCTACGATGCGATGACCGACGTCCCCGCCGCGCTGCGCGCGCGGCTGGCCGCGGAGGTGCCGTTCTCCTCGCTCGCCCTGGCGCGCGAGGCCCACGCCTCCGACGGCACCGTCAAGGCGCTGTTCCACACCCACGACGGCCGCGCCGTCGAGGCGGTCATGATGCGCTACCGCGACGGCCGGCGTTCGATCTGCGTCTCCTCGCAGTCCGGTTGCCCGCTGACCTGCACGTTCTGCGCGACGGGGACGATGAAGTTCGGCCGCAACCTGACGGCGTCGGAGATCCTCGACCAGGTCCTGCACTTCCGCCGGATCGAGCCGGTCGATCACCTCGTTTTCATGGGAATGGGCGAGCCCATGATGAATCTGGACCATGTGCTCGCCTCGGCGCGGCGGCTGCCCGACGTCGGCATCACCCACCGACGGACCGGCATCTCGACGGTCGGCTGGGTGCCCGGCATCCAGCGGCTGACCGAGTCCGACATGCCGATCCGCCTCGCCCTGTCGCTGCACGCGCCCGAGGACGCCCTGCGGTCGCAGATCATGCCGGTCAACGACCGCTACTCGGTCCGCGACGTCCTCGACGCCTGCGAGGCCTACTACGCCCGGCGCCGGCGCCAGGTCTTTGTCGAGTACCTGATGCTGGCGGGCGTCAACGACACCCACGCCCAGGCGCGGGCGCTCGCCGGTCTGCTCGACCCGCGGATCTACAAGGTCAACCTGATCCCGTACAACCCGACGGGCTCCCGCTTCGAGGGATCCTCCCGGGGCGCGATCGACGCCTTCCGGGCCGTCCTCGAGGAGCACGGCCTGCGCGCCACGGTGCGGCTCACGCGCGGCCGCGACATCGACGCCGCCTGCGGGCAGCTCGCGGCCCGCGAGGCTGCGGCGGTCTAGGGGCGACGCTCCCTCGTCGCGCAGCCGCCGAACCCGGCAATTGCCTTCGCGTCATTTGGGTAGGACAGGGGCATCTTTATGGCCCATCGCCCGGTCCCTCTGCTCGACGCCGATCCTGATCTCGCCGGAGGCCTGTCCGGGGATCGGCTCGCCGCGGCTCGCCGCGACCTCATCTGCGAGGTCTTCGAATGCAGCCGCGGCGTCCTCAGCGAATCACCAGGGCTCGACCGCACCGAAGGCGCCCTCGGCCTGCTGGTGCTCGACGGGCTGATCAGCCGCCGCGTCGCCGTCGCCGGCCGCCGCTGCCTCGAGCTGCTCGGCGTGGGCGACCTGCTGCGGCCGTGGCAGGACGACGGCGACCACTTCGTCGCGCCGTTCGAGTCCGCCTACCAGGTGCACGAGCCCGTCCGCCTCGCGATCCTCGACCAGCGCGCCGCGGCCCGGATCGGGCGCTGGCCGGAAGTGATGGCGATGCTCATCGGCCGGGTGATGAACCGCTCGCGCGCGCTGGCCGGGCATCTGGTCCTCGCGCAGATGCCGCGCGTCGACGAACGGCTGCTCGTCCTGTTCTGGCATCTGGCCGACCGCTGGGGGCGCGTCACGCCCGACGGGGTCGTGCTGCCGCTCAACCTCTCGCACGAGATGCTCGGCGCCCTGATCGGCGCGCAGCGCCCGACGGTGACGCTCGCCCTCAAGCAGCTCGGTGAGCGCGAGCTCGTCCAGCGGCGCCCCGATCGCAGCTGGCTGCTGCTCGACACGCCGCCGGAGGAGATGACCGCCGGCAAGCACGACCAGGTGCTCGCGCAAGGGATCCGCTCGACCTAGGGCGCAGCCTCGCCTCCCGAGCGGGCGTCGCCCGCCTGCAGCAGCCGGTCGCGCAGCGCCGCCTCGTCCTCCGGCGACGGGTCCCAGCGCCCGGGATCGGGCAGCTCTTCGACCGAGCGCAGCCCGAAGAGCTTGAGGAAGAGCGGCGTCGTCCGGTACAGGACGGCGCCGAACTGCGAGCGGCCGGCCTCCTCGATCACACCCCGCTCCACGAGCGCGAGCGTCGCCGACTCCGAGGCGACGCCGCGGATGCGGGCCACCTCGGGCCGCGAGACGGGCTGGAGGTAGGCGACGATCGACAGCGTCTCGGCCTGCGCGGGCGTGAGCGGCGGGGTGCGCGGGCGGGCCAGCAGCCGCCGCGCGGCCTCCTCGGCGTCCGGGTGCGATGCGAGCGCCCAGCCTCCGGCGACCTCGCGCAGGAGCACCCCGCGTCCTTGCAGCGCGTGGCGCAGCTCGCCGAGGGCCTCGACGACATCGGCCTCCGGGGCCTCGACGGCGACGGCCAGGTCGCGCGCGGAGACCGGTTCCGGAGCCAGGAAGAGCAGGGCCTCCAGCGTGCGGGCCAGACCGGTCACGAGGCCACCGCCCGCGGGCCGGCGGCCGCGCTCGCGTTCGCCGACACGGCGATCGGGCCGAAGGGCTCAGTCTGCTCCCACTCCGCCTCGCCGGCCTTGTAGAGCTCGAGCAGGGCGAAGAGGGTGATCGCCACGGTCATGCGGTCAGCGCCGCGCACCGCTTCGTCGAACGAGAAGCGCCCGCGGCGCAGCAGGCGGCGAAGCAGGCCCAGGCGCTCGGACAGCGCGACCCGCGGATCGGCGATGTGCGTGAGGTCCATCGGCGCCGGCCGGCGCAGCAGGCCGCCGAGCGCCGCGCCCAGCACGTCGGGGTCATAGACCGCCTCCGCCCGCGCCAGGCTCGCGCGCCGCAGGCCGGCCGGCAGCGGGGCCCGGCGGTCCAGGAACCCCTGCCCGGCCTCGTGGGCCTCGGCGAGCCAGCTCGCGCCGCCGCGGTGGCGCAGGTAGGCGAGCATCCGGGCGAGCAGCTCGTCGGCGGCCTCGGCGGGCGCGAGCTCGTCGAGCTCCTCGATCTCCGAGCCGGGGAGCATCAGCCGCGACTTGAGCTCGAGCAGCGCCGCGATCAGGAGCAGGAACTCCGTCGCCGCCTCGAGGTCCAGGCCACCCTGGCCCTCGAGGTGGTCGAGGTAGGTGAGGACCACGTCGGCGAGGTCGACCTCCAGCAGGTCGAGCTCCTCGCGCAGGATCAGCGAGCACAGCAGGTCGAACGGGCCCGCGAAGACGTCGAGATCGAGCTCGAGCGAGTCGAGGCGCACGGCGGGCATCCGCGGGGACGCTGAGCGGGGGCGCCCGACGGCTTGGTGCGTGCGGGGCACGCCGACGCCCATGACGTCGCGCACCTCGGCGAGCGTCTCGCCCGCCATCGCCCGCGCGCGCTCGGCACCGGCCGCGAAGACGGCCTCGATGGCGTCCTCGTCGTCGCGCAGCGCGGCGTAGCGCTCGCGCACCGGCGCCAGATGCTCGGCCACCGCCTGGGCCACCGCCTTCTTGAAGTCGCCGTAGCGCGACTCGGCGTGCTCGGCCTCGACCGCCTCGGGCGAGCGGTCGGTGATCGCCGCCAGGATGTCGATCAGGTTCGAGATCCCCGGCTTGCCCTCGCCGCGGCGGACCTCGGTCCCCGAGTCGGTCACGGCGCGGCGGAACTTCTTGTCGATGGCGGCCGGCTCATCCAGCACGTAGACCGTGCCCTCGGCCGTACCGCCGGTCGTCGACATCTTGCGCGTCGGGTCCTGCAGGTCCATGATCCGCGCCCCGACGGCCGGGATCCGGTGCTCCGGGACGACGAGGAGCTCGCCGAAGCGCGCATTGAAGCGCTGCGCGACGTCGCGCATCAGCTCGAGGTGCTCGCGCTGGTCCTCCCCGACCGGCACCTCGCCGGCGCGGTACGCGAGCACGTCGGCGGCCTGCAGCACCGGATAGAACAGCAGACCGGCGGACACCAGCTCGCGCTGCGCGACCGACTTGTCGCGGAACTGGTGCATCCGGTTGAGCTCGCCGAGCGGGGTCACCGACGACAGCAGCCACGACAGCTCCGTGTGCTCGGCGACGTCCCCCTGGCGGAACAGCAGGCAGCGGTCGGCGTCCAGCCCCGCCGCGAGCAGGACGGCCGCGGTGTCATACGTGCGATCGCGCAGCTCCGACGGGTCGTAGGGCACGGTGACCGCGTGGAGGTCGACGATGCAGTAGATCGCCGGGTCGCCGTAGTCCTGGCCGGCCACGTACTGGCGGATCGCGCCGATGTAGTTGCCGAGGTGCTTTGTGCCCGTCGGCTGGATGCCGGAGAAGATGCGCATTGGGCGGGTGAGCATAATGAGGGATGCCCCGCCTCCCCAGCCTGTGCGCCGCGGCCCTCGTCGCGGCGCTCGCCGTTCCGGCCGCCGCCGGCGCCGCCTACGCCCCCACGTTCGCCGTCAAGCTCGATCCGGCGACGCCGAACTCCGCCACCGCCCTCACCACGACGCTCTCGCAGGCGAGCGGCGAGACATCGACCAAGCGGGTCAAGCTCGCGCTCCCCTCGCGCTTCGGCCCGGCCTTCGGCGCGCAGCTCTCGCCGTGCTCGGAGGAGCAGAAGGCCGCGCGGGCGTGCCCGGAGGCGAGCCGCATGGGCAGCGCGCGCGCCCAGACGCTGTTCGGGCCGTTCACGGGGACCGTGAACTACGGCCCGGTCGGGCCCGGGGGCATCCGCATCTTCGTCTTCCTCTCCAACGGCGTCGCGCCGCTCGACCAGACGCTCGAGGGCATCATCGGCGTCACCCCCACCGGCTTCACGACCACGTTCGACGGCCTGCCCGACGTGCCCACCACCACGTTCGAGCTGGCGCTCGACGGCCCGCCCCGCTCGCTCGTCAAGACCGCGCGCGACTGCGGCGAGTACATCTTCAAGGCGGAGCTCACGTCGCAGAAGGGCGAGCAGGTCAACGTGGACGCGCCCGTCACCGTCGGCCCCTGCGCCGACCCGCCGCCGCGAATCGGCGCGGTGAAGGCCAAGGGCCGGACGATCTCCTTCTCGCTGTCGGAGCCCGCCAAGGTGTCTGTGGAGGTCAAGCGCGGCCGCAAGGTCGTCTTCAGCAAGAGCCTCGACGCACCCGCCGGCAAGCGCACCGTCCGGATGGCGCGCCGGCTCGGCCGCGGCCGCTACCGGATCAACGTCCGTGCGGTCGACGCCGCGGGCGGGCGCAGCCTGCGCAGCGGCGTCCTCACGGTGCGCGCCCGCCGGCGCTGATCGAACCGGGGCAGGATTCCGACGCCGGGCAGCGACGCAGGACCCGGATCCGCGGCTTGTCGCGCCCGGTGCGCCAGCTCAGCGCGAAGCGGATCGAGGAGGAGTTGTTGCTGTAGTCGCGCTCTGATATCCGGCGATCCGGATTGACGGTGTGCACGAGCACGTGCGTCCCGGACGGGGCATCGGTGATGTCGATGAACTGGCCCTCGACCTGCGCCCGGTAGTTGTCCGCCCACCCGGGTGAGATCCCCGAGACGAAGCTGAGCAGGTTCGGGCGCCCGAGGCCGCAGCGGTAGGGATACGTCGGCGTGGAGTTGAAGTTCGGCACGCGCCGCGCGTGCGGGATCGCGTACCGGTCGCCGAGGCAGAAGCCGGTCTTGCGGTCGTGGCGGACCGCCGCCGTGTCGCTGCCCGGCCCGCGCAGCTCATAGCGCTCGAAGCCCAGCAGATGCCAGTGGCGGTGGTCGGGGTGGACGACGTAGCTCATCGTGCCCACATCTCGCACGAGTCGCGGCCCGCCCAGCATCCGGCTGACGAGCTGGTCGACCGCCATCGTCGTCTGCGTGCGGTTCGGGCGGTGGCCGTGGATGGTCAGGGGCCCTGGGCCGACGTTGGCCGCCGCCGATTCGAACCCGAGCCGGAAGACGCGGCGCGGGCCGAGCTTCAGCGTCGAGACCTGCAGTCCTGTCGGCGCCACCTGGTCGAGATCGGGGAGCACGTCGCCGGGATGGGCGGCGGCCGGCGGGGCGAGCACCGCGAGGGCGGCGAGCGCGGCGGCGATCAGGGAGCGGACACGTCTGGTCACGCTGCGGATTATCGGCGCCGCGCGGACGGAGGCCCAGGACCGGCCCAGGAGACATACAGGCCGCCGGACGGCATGAAGTTGGGTCCCGGTCCTCATGACATGGCTTCGCGCGGCGGCGATCCTGCCGTGCATGCAGCGATTCGCGAGCGAACGTGGACAGACTGCCGCCGAGTGCATGGGCCTCCTGGTCGTGGTCGCGGCCGTCATCGGCATGTTGATGAGCGCCGGGATCCCCGAGCGAGTCGCCTGTGGCGTGCAGGGGGCGGTGGCCACGATCAGCGGCGACGCTGCCTCGCCGTGCGACGCCGGGGGCGCGACCGCTGAGGCCGACGAGCCGGACGAGCCAGCGGAGCCGGTCAGGCCGGGTCAGCCGCTGCCGCTTCCAGAGGGCTGGGAGCCCAACGGATGCGGGCCTGCTGGGAACGACGCGGGAAACACGGTGGTCGTGGACTCGGGCCCATACTTCGATTTCGGCGCCGCCTGCGACGCCCACGACGCGTGCTACAAGCAGCAGCGCGGCAAGGACCTCTGCGACCACCTGTTCCTCAGGGACATGCTCGACGACTGCAAGGGCCGCTGGTGGAAGACACGCGACCTCTGCGCTTCCCACGCGTATGCCTACTTCCAAGGCGTGCAACAGGGGGCCCACGGCGCCTACGAGGCCGCGGCTCCGGGCTGAGGCCGCCGCCACCACGTGGGGCGACCGACGATCTCGAAGCCGAGGGCCGCGTAGAGCGGCTCGCCGGCGGCGGTGGCGGTCAACACCGCCGGGCGGGCGGGCGCGGCGGCCAGCGCGGCCGCCATGAGCGCGCGCCCCACGCCGCGGCGGCGGTGGGCTCGCAGGGTCGCGAGGAGGTAGACGCCGAGCGAGGCGCCGTCGTCGTATGTGGTCACCGCCCCCGCGGGCTCGCCGTCGCGGTGCGCGAGCCACACCTGGTGGCCGGGGACGTCGAGCATCGCGGGCGCGAGGATCGCGCCTGGTGCCTCGCTGCGGTCGGGCGACGGGAACCCCTGCGCGATGGCGATCTCGGCCTCCCGCAGCGCCTCGGGTTCGCGGACGGCCGTCACGTCGATCGTGCCGGCGCCGGGGTCGGGCGGCTCGCCACCGGCCCGCGCCATGACCGCCATGCGCAGGTCCACCTCGAGCCCGTGGCGGGTCAGCTCGACGATGGAGTACGCATCCTCGACCCGTACGCGGGGTAGCCCGTCGTAGCTCGCGGCGATCCACGCGGACGCGGCAGGACCGTCGGCACCGGCCAGCGTGAACGCCCGCTCGCCCGCCGGCCCGCGCACGCCGAGCACGCCGGGGCCGTGCAGGATCTCGCCCCCGGTCCGCTCGGCGATGGTCGCGTACCGCCGCGCGGAGTTCGCGGCGGCGAGATCGAGCAGGCTCTCGGTCAGAGGGGCTGGCGGATGACCGGCCGCTTGGCCGCCCCCGCCTCGTCCAGCCGCCGCACGGGCGTCGTGTACGGCGCGTTGCGGGCGATCTCCGGGTCCTCCTTGGCCTCGCGCAGGATCGCGGCGATGGCGTCGGCGAACGCGTCGAGCGTCTCCTTCGTCTCCGTCTCGGTCGGCTCTACGAGCAGCGCCTCGTCGACGAGCAGCGGGAAGTAGACGGTCGGCGGGTGGAAGCCGTAGTCGAGCAGCCGCTTGGCCAGGTCGAGCGTCTTGAGCCCCAGCTCGCGCTTCATCGCCGCGCCGCTGAGCACGAACTCGTGCATGCAGAGCCGGTCGTAGGCGACGGGCAGGTACTCGGCGATGCCCTCCTCCTTGAGCCGGGCGAGCAGGTAGTTCGCGTTGAGCACCGCGGTCTCCGAGGCCTCGCGCAGGCCGTCGCCGCCGAGCGACAGGATGTAGGCGTAGGAGCGGACGAAGACGCCGTAGTTGCCCTGGAATCCCCGCAGGCGACCGATGGATTTCGGACGGTCGAAGTCCAAATCGAACACGGGCCCGGGGGTCCCGTTGGTCGACTCCCTCTTGACGACCTGGGGCCGCGGCAGGTACGGCTCGATACGGTCGGACACCGCGATCGGCCCCGCACCCGGCCCGCCGCCGCCGTGCGGCTGGGTGAAGGTCTTGTGCAGGTTGTAGTGGACGATGTCGAAACCCATGTCGCCAGGGCGCGAGATGCCCATGACGGCGTTGAGGTTCGCCCCGTCGTAGTAGAGGGTCGCGCCGACGCCGTGGACGATCTCGGCGATCTCCGAGATGTTGCGGTCGAACAGGCCGAGCGTGCTCGGGTTCGTGAGCATCAGGCAGGCGACCTGGTCGTCGGCCTTCGCGCGCAGGTCGTCGACGTCGACGCCGCCGTCGGCGTTGGTCCCGACCTTGACCACCTCGTAGCCGGCCATCGTCACCGTCGCCGGGTTGGTCCCGTGGGCGGTGTCGGGCGTCAGCACCTTGGTGCGGTGATCGCCGCGATCCTCGTGGTAGGCGCGGGTGAGCAGGACGCCGGCGAGCTCGCCATGCGATCCGGCGCTCGGCTGGAGGTGCACGTGCGGCAGGCCGGCGATCTCGGCCAGCGCCTCCTGCAGCTCGTACATCAGCTGCAGCGCGCCCTGGGCGCGCATGGGGTCCTGAAGCGGGTGCAGCCGGGCGTTGCCCTTCATCGCCGCGACGCGCTCGTGCAGCTTCGGGTTGTGCTTCATCGTGCACGAGCCGAGCGGATAGAAGCCCTGGTCGAGGTCGAAGTTGCGCTTGGACAGCCGGTTGTAGTGGCGGTTGATCTCCGGCTCGGAGATCTCGGGCAGCTTCGGCGGCTCGCTGCGCCGGAAGCGGGCGGGAAGCAGATCGTCGAGCGGCTGCTCCTCGACGTCGAGCGGCGGCGGCACGAACGCGCGGCGGCCCGGCTTGGACTTCTCGTAGATCGTCACGGCGCGATCGCGCTGCATCGGCGTCTCGGTGATCGTCACGCTTCGCTCGGAGTCGGGCTCGGAGCGAGCGATGCCGGGGTCGGCGTGGAGGCGGTTGTCACTCACGCCGTCACCCCCGTGCGCTCGGCGGCGACCGCGGCGCCGAGGACCTCGACCAGGCGGTCGATGTCGGCGCGCGAGCGCTGCTCGGTGATCGCCACCAGCAGGCCGTTCGGGTACTCGTCGAAGTCGGTGCCGAGCGGGTGTCCTGGGTTCACGCCGTCCGCGGCGCAGCGCTCGATGACCTTGGCGACCGGCGCGTCGAGCGTGACCGCGAACTCGCGGACCACCGGCTGGTCGTGGAGCAGCTCGATGCCGTCGACCGCGGCCAGCTCGCGCCGGGCATAGGCGGTGCGCTGGAGCATCAGCTCGCCGAGCTCGACGATCCCCCGCCGGCCGAGCCAGCTGAGGTAGATGACGCCGGCCAGCGCGTTGAGCGCCTGCGCGGTGCAGATGTTCGAGGTCGCCTTCTCGCGGCGGATGTGCTGCTCGCGGGTCTGCAGCGTCAGCACGAACCCGCGGCGGCCGTCGACGTCGGTCGTCTCGCCGGCGATGCGGCCGGGCATCTTGCGGATGTAGGCCTGCTGGGCGGCGAAGAAGCCGAACGAGGGGCCGCCGAAGTCGAGCCGGTTGCCGAGCGTCTGGCCCTCGCCGACGCACACGTCGACGCCGAACTCGCCCGGCGCCCGGAGGACGCCGAGGGTCAGCGGGTCTGCCGCCACGATCAGCAGCGCGCCCGTCGACTTGGCGACCGGGGCGAGCGCCTCGAGATCCTCGACCGCGCCGAGGAAGTTCGGCTGGGCGAGGAACACGGCTGCGACGTCGTCGCCGATCGCCTCCTCGAGCGCCGCGACGTCGGTGACGCCGTCGGCCAGCGGCAGTTCCTCGACCGTCGCGCCGAACCCCCGCGCGGTGGTCTCGAGCGTCTCGCGGGCGTGCGGGTGCAGGGCGCGAGACGCCAGGAAGCGCTTGCGGCCGTTCTGCAGCTTGGCCAGGTAGCCGGCCGCCGCGACCGCGCTCGGGCCCTCGTAGACCGACGCGTTGGAGACCGGCAAGCCGGTCAGCTCGGAGATCGCGGTCTGGTACTCGAACATGACCTGCAGCCCGCCCTGGGAGATCTCGGGCTGGTAGGGCGTGTACGGCGTCAGGAACTCCGAGCGGGTGGTGATGTGGTCGACCAGCGCCGGAACGTAGTGGTCGTACATCCCGGCACCGAGGAACGAGACCTCGTCCTCCGTCGACACGTTGCGCGACGCCAGGTCGCGCAGGTATGTGTACACCTCCGGCTCCGAGCGGCCGGGCGCGATGTCGAGCGGCCGGTCCAGGCGGACGGCGGCCGGGATGTCGGCGAAGAGCTCCTCGATGGAGGCGACGCCGATCGCGTCGAGCATCTCCCGCCGGTCGTCGTCGGTGGCGGAGGTGTAGCGGCTCATGACGTGCTCAGGATCTCCTGATAGGCCCCGACGTCGAGCAGGGTGTCGACCTCGGAGGGATCCGTGAGCCGGACCTTGATCATCCAGCCGCCCTCATACGGATCCTCGTTGATGGTCTCCGGCGAGTCGGAGAGCGCCTCGTTGACCTCGATGACCTCGCCCGACAGCGGTGCGATCACGTCCGAGACGGCCTTGACCGACTCGACCTCCGCGTACGGCTCGTCCTTGGAGATCTCCTTGCCGACCTCCGGCGGGTCGAAGAAGACGACCTCGCCGAGCGCGTCCTGCGCGAACCAGGTGACGCCGAACGTCGCGGTGTCGCCGTCGATGCGAGCCCAGTCGTGCTCGGGGTGGTACTTGAGGTCCTCGGGGTAGCTCGCTTCGGCCATTCAGTCGCTCTCCTTGATGTACAGCGGCTTGGACTTGACCGTCGCGCGGCGGACCTTGCCGCGGACGTCGATCTCGATGGACGTGCCCGGCTCGGCGCGGTCGGCCGGCACGTAGGCCATGCCGATCCCGACGTCCAGGCTCGGCGAGAGCGTCCCGCTCGTCACCTCTCCCCCGCCGGCGACCGGGTTGCCCTGGCGGGCGATCCCGGGACCGTCGATCATGAAGGGCACGAGCGTCTCGGCCGGGCCCTGCTCTCGCGCTCTGGCGATGGACTCGGAGCCGATGAAGCCCGTGGCCTCCTTGCAGCACCAGCCGAGGCCGGCCTCGATCGGGCCGCGCTCCTCCATGAGGTCGTTGCCGTAGAGGTGGAAGCAGACCTCCAGGCGCAGGGTGTCGCGGGCGGCGAGGCCGATCGGCTCGGCGCCTTCGGCCAGCAGCGCGTCCCAGACGTCGGGTGCGTGCTCGGGCGCGATCAGGAGCTCGACCCCGTCCTCGCCGGTGTAGCCGGTCCCGGCGATCAGCGTGTCGGGGGCGCCGGCGACCGTCCGCCGGGCGGTGCGGAAGCGCGGCGGCAGCTCGCCGTCGGCGAGCTTCTCGACGAGGGCGCGCGCGTTGGGGCCCTGGACCGCGAGCATCGCGTAGTCGTGGAGGCGGTCGAGCAGGGTGACGTCGAAGCCGGCGGCGTGCTTCTGGAACCAGGCGAGATCCTTCTCGTGGTTCGACGCGTTGGTGACGGTGAGGAAGTGGGTGGCGCCGTCGAGCCGGTAGGTGAAGAGGTCGTCGAGCACGCCGCCGTCGTCCTTGCTGAGGACGGAGTACTGCGCGCCGTTCTCGGCGATCTTCGTGACGTCGTTGGAGAGGATCCGCTGCAGGAACGCCTCGGCGTCCGGCCCCGTCGTCTCGATCTCCCCCATGTGGCTGACGTCGAACACCCCGACGTCCTGGCGCACCGCGTGATGCTCCTCGCGGATGTTGCCGTACTGGACTGGCATCTCCCAGCCCGCGAACGGAACCAGCTTGGCTCCCGCGGCGGCGTGGCGGTCGAACAGCGGGGTGCGCTTGAGAGTGTCCGGAGCGGCGGCCACGAGCGTCGGACCCTAGCAACGGAGGCCCACCGCAACCCCCGCCCGTGGCGGGTGCTACAACCGCCGAACTCAGATGCGACGAGCAGCGGAGGAGCGAATGCGGCGGGTGGCGGGGATGGCCGGGTTGGCGGCGCTGCTGGTGCTGGTCGTCGGCGCTCCGGCGGCGTGGGCGGGGACGTATGACGTGGTGAGCTGCGGCGCGCCGGGGGCGGCTGGGGTGAACAAGGCGTGGACGCCCGGGCTTGACTCTCTCAACGGAACACAGATGGCAGCAGCGTTCGACTTCATCGCCGAGTGCCCGGGCACCGGTACGTCCCTCGTCGCCCAGAGCAAGCAGGCGCCCGGAGTGGTGGCCCACTGGTCACACAGCGCCTTCTGGGAGCTGCAGGCGCCGGCGGGCACGGCGATCCGCAAGATCGTGCTCTGGCGATGGGGGCAGACGGTGCGAACAGATGGCGCCGACGCCAACGACCCCACCGACGACTGGGACATCGTCGCCAGAACCGACCAGGGCGACGTCGCCCTAGAACAGTGTTTCCTCCCAAACGGCGCAAACGAGTGTCAGACCGGGAGCCCGGCCCCGATGTCGGCCGCCTCGCGAGTCGAGTACCCGGTCAACACGTCCAAGCTCCGGTGGGGGGTCGGATGCAGCCCACAGGTCTTCCAGAGCTGCCAAACCGCCGACCAGCGGCCGCCTCACCCGCCGCGAGCGAGCCTGACCATCTGGGGGTCGGTGGCCACGATCGAGGACGGTCAACCGCCGGCAGCGGCAGCAACCAGCGGCCCCATCACCGCCGACGGCTGGCGCAGCTGGACCGACGGGCTCGAGGTCTCGGCCCGCGACGCCACGGGCATCCGGGCGGTGTCGTTCAAAGTCAACGACCGCCCCCTCTCGGAGAGCCAGGAGCCGTGCGACTTCCGCGACCCCCGCCCGTGCCGGGATCTGGCGACGTCGCCGTACGACCTGAGCTTCGCCCGGACGCTGGTGGGCGACGGGACGCACATGCTCGCCGTCACCGTTACCGATCCGGCCGGCAACTCGACCGCGATCGAGCGCCCGCTCAAGATCGACGAAAACGGGCCCGAGCTCTCGGTCCGGCCTCCATCCGGTCGCACGATCGTGGTTGACGCGACCGATCGCGGGTCCGGGCTCGCCGCGGCGCAGATCGAGACGAAGTCGCTCCCCGACGGCGCGTACGCCGCCGTCCCGACGCGCATCGAGCCGGGGAGGATCGTGGGCCAGCTGGCGTCGGGGAGCGCCTCGAGGCTCGCCCTGCGCGTGACGGCCGGCGACGCCGCCGGCCATTCGACCGTGGTCGAGGGCATCCCGTCGACACTCGCGGTGACGCGGGCGGTCGTCGGACGCCGGAACCGGCCGATCCGCGGCGGGCGCGTCACGTCATCCGTCGGCCGCGCGGTGACGTTACGAGGAACGCTGCGCAGCCGCGCCGGGCAACCGCTGAGCGGACGGACGGTGCGGATCACCTCGACGCTGCGACGAACGGGGGCGGGAACGGAGACGGTCGGGACGGCAACCACCAGCGCCAGTGGCAAGTTCTCGGCGAAGGTACCGGCAGGCGCGAGCCGCATCGTCCGCCTCGCCTTCGACGGCGGAGGTGGCGCTCTCCCATCGGCGCGCCGGATCGCACTCCGCGTCCCGGCATCGAGCACGATCAAGGCGTCGCCGCGCCGAGTTCGCCCGGGCGGCCGCGTCCGATTCAGCGGTCGGCTGAGGACGGCGGGCCATCCCGTCCCCGACGGCGGGAAGCTGGTCGACCTGCAGGCGTTCGACCGCGGCCGCTGGCGGACCTTCGACACGGCCCGCGCCCAAGGCAAGAAGGCGCGCTGGCAGGCCTCGTATCGCTTCGGCAACCGCCCGGGCCGCTACCCGATCCGCCTTCGCATCCGGCGCGAGGGCGCGTTCCCGTTCGACTTCGGCTACTCGCAGCGCGTCGTGGTGCGCGTTCGCTGAGCGGGGCTCTCAGGAGGCGTCAACGGTCGCGGCCGGCGCGCGGCCCGCGGCCAGCTCAGCTCGGAACGCGTCGACCACCATCGGATCGAACTGCGTGCCCGCGCATCGGCGCAGCTCGGCGAGGGCGGCGGCCGTCGTGCGCGCGGCGCGGTAGGGGCGTTCGGAGACCATCGCGCGGAAGGCGTCGGCCACGGCGACGATCCGCGCGCCGAGCGGGATGTCCTGGCCCGCGAGCCGGTTCGGGTAGCCGCCGCCGTCCCAGCGCTCGTGGGTCGAGCGCACGAGGTGGGCGACCGGCAGCAGGTCGGGTGCCGCGCCGATGATCCGCTGGCCGATGAGGGTGTGGCGACGGACGAACTCCCACTCGCTCGCGTTGAGCGCCGTCGGGTTGGCGAGGATCTCGTCGGGGATCGCGACCTTCCCGACGTCGTGCAGCTCGGCCGCGTGACGGACCTGGTCGACCAGCTCGTCGGGCATCCCGAGGCGACGGGCGACGGCCTCGGAGAGCCGCGCGACGTCGTCGAGCAGATCGGACAGCCCCTGGTCGCGCTCGGCGAGCGCGCGCACCAGGACGTCCTTGCTCTGGCGGCTCGCGGAGGTGCGGCCGGCGTTCTTCTGGGCGTACATGCGCTGATCGGCGATCCGTAGCGCCGAGGCGGCGTCGGCCGCCTCGACCGGAAGGAGGATGGACCCGTGCGAGCAGCCGACGGCGAAGCCCTCTCCGTGCTCGGACAGGGCCGCGGCCGCGCCGGTGACGATGGGCTCGATGACCTCGTCGCCCGGCTCGAAGAGCGCGCAGAACTCGTCCCCGCCCATGCGGAACGCGTCCCCGCGGCCATCGACGTAGCCGCGGAGGCTGGCGCCGAGCCGCACCAGCAGCGCGTCGCCGGCCGGGTGGCCGAAGGTGTCGTTGTAGAGCTTGAACCCGTCGAGGTCGAACAGCGTGAGGACGAGCGGGCGCTCCATCGTCGCCAGCGGGATGACGCGCTCCAGGCGCCGGGCGAGCGCCCGGCGGTTGGGCATCCCGGTCAGGGCGTCGGTGAGCGCCTCGTCGCGTGAGGCCTCGAGCATCCGCCGGTTCTCGCGGAAGGTGAGGATCAGGCGAACCATGACCGCGACCAGCGCCGCCGCGGCCAGGCCGACGGCGAGGGCGTTGATCCGGGCGAAGCAGCCGTAGATGAGGAGCCCGAGCCCGACCGTCGCGAACAGCAGCGGCATGACGATGAGGCGGACGCCTTCCGGACGGGTCTCGCGGTCGAGATCGGCATTGGGGGCGGGCTGCCACGCGGCGGCGGAGATGAGGGCGAGCCCGATCCACCAGCCGGCGTGCGCCCAGCCCTCTGACTCGTACGTCCCGGCGGCGATCTTGACGAGGTAGATGGAATCCGCCAGCCAGAACGTGAAGATGCCGGTCCCGAGCAGGAGCCAGGTGCGATCGAGGCGCCACCCGGTGCCGGCGAGGGCTCCCACGACGAAGCCGCCGAGTATGAGATCGAGCAGCGGATACGCGAGCGTCGTCGCGATGCTCAGCGGATCTCCCGGTGCTGCGCCGACCACCGCGTCAACGACGATCGCCGCGCTCACCGCGCCGACCGCCAGAGCGGCGGTGAGGCCGTCGGCTCGAAGGGTGTCGGGCACGTCTGCGGTCCGCGCCCGAAGGAGGAGCGCGAGGCCGGCGAGCACGAAGGGCGGCATCAGCAGGTAGCCGGCGTCGGCCGGCGAGGGCACGGGAACGATTTCGACCGTCCACAGCACCGTTGTGTAGTAGATCTCGCCGAAGGTCCAGGCGAGCACGCCGACGCTGATGAGCGCCCAGGCGAGGCGCTCGCCGCGGCGCGAGAGGGCGCGGAACAGACAGAGCAGCCCCGCGGCCAGGAGGGCGACGTCGTGCACGTAGCGCCCGAACAGCGGGCCTGCGTCGAAGCCCGGGAAGGCGAGGTTCCGAACCGCGGCCATCGCGAGCCAGGCGCCGAGCGCGGCGAAGAGGTAGCGAACTGGCCGGGGAACGGCACTCATGCTCGTACATCGGCCCCAGCGCAATGGGGTTTAGCCCGGGGAGCTACCGCAGGAACGGCGGGATGTCGATGTCGTCGTCGGTGATCTCCAGCGAGGAGCGCTGGCGATCGTCCATCGTCACGTCGCGGTCGCGGCGCGAAACGCGGGCCTCCTCGCGGGCGGACCGCGGCCGGGCGCGCCCGTGGTCGAAGCCCGTGGCGATCAGCGTGACGCGGATGTCGTCGCCGAGGCCCGGGTCGATCACGGCGCCGAAGATGATGTTCGCGTTCGCGTCGGCCGCCGAGTGGATGATCTCCGCCGCCTCGTTGACCTCGAACAGGCCGAGGTCGTTGCCGCCCGTGATGTTGAGCAGGATGCCGGTGGCGCCCTCGACGGACTCCTCGAGCAGCGGCGAGGAGATGGCCGCCTTGGCCGCCTCCGACGCGCGCGACTCGCCCGACGCCGAGCCGATGCCCATGAGCGCGGAGCCGGCGTCCATCATGATCGTGCGGACGTCGGCGAAGTCGAGGTTGATCAGGCCGGGGATCGTGATCAGGTCGGTGATGCCCTGGACGCCCTGGCGCAGGACGTTGTCGGCCTCGCGGAACGCGTCGAGGATGCTCGTGCGCCGCTCGACGATCGACAGCAGCTTCTCGTTCGGGATGACGATCAGCGTGTCGACGTTCTCGCGCAGGCGGTCGATGCCCTCCTGGGCCTGGCGGCCGCGCTGGGATCCCTCGAACTCGAACGGCCGCGTGACGACGCCGACGGTGAGCGCACCGATCTCGTTCTTGGCGATCTCGGCGATCACGGGCGCGGCGCCGGTTCCCGTGCCGCCACCCTCGCCGGCGGTGACGAAGACCATGTCGGCGCCCTTGAGCGCCTCCTTGATCTCGTCGCGCGACTCGGCGGCGGCGCCCTGGCCGATCTGCGGGTTGGCCCCCGCGCCCAGACCCTTGGTCAGGTCGTGGCCGATGTTGAGCTTGATGTCGGCGTCCGTCATCTGGAGCGCCTGGGAGTCGGTGTTCGCCGCGATGAACTCCACGCCGGAGAGCCCGGCATCGATCATGCGGTTCACGGCATTGGTGCCACCGCCGCCGACGCCGACGACCTTGATGACTGCGAGATAGCTGCCAGCTTCCATGGTGAAGTTTCTGTCCGGACCTCTAGATAGGGTTGAGCGTTTTGCAACGCTGCGCAGGGACGCGGAGACCCTGCACGTTAGGGACTTTCTGTTCCCGGTGTCAAAGACAGTCAAGCACGGCAACAGCGCTTGCAGTATGACAACTCTCGACTTCGGATCGAGAGTTGGCCTATTCTCTAGCTAAGGTTGAGGGGTTGCCGGAGCGGTCGGGTCGGGCATCGTCGGGTCGGTCGGGCCGGGCACTGCGGGGCCGTCGTCCTCGATCGGGCCGCGGCCGCCGGCGGCGGTCCACTCTGGCACCCGGACGTCGAGATAGGTGGCCCCGGCGGCGTCCGAGTCGGCCATCACGCGCGCCGCCGCGGCCCACTTCGCGCGGACCCGCGTCGCGGATCCGAAGACGAGGTCCGGCCCGTTGCGCAGATCGAGCACCAGTCCGCGCCCGCCGGACCGGACGCGGGCGACGCGAGCCCGCAGCGCCGGCGGTGCGGCGCCGACGACCGCGACTGCCGCCAGCGCGTCGCGCTCGGCGATCCGCGTGCCGGTGGGCACCCGGTCGAGACGGACGACGGGGAGACCGGCATCGGGTCGGACCCCGCGCAGCAGCACCCCGCCCGCGGTGACGGGGACGCGCTCGCCGCCCGCGATCGCGAGCGCGGCCGGCGTCCGCTCGACCACCTCGATCGAGAGCTTGTGCGGGAACTCGGCGTCCACCCGCAGGTCGGCCACCGACGCGTAGGCCTGGACCGCGCGCCGGAGCGCATCCTCGCGGACGTGGAGGGTCGTCATGTCGAGCGCGGCCGTCTGCAGCGCCTGGCGGACGTGCGCCTCCTGGCTCGAGGAGACGCCGCTGACGAACACCTCGCGCACGCGGACCAGGGAGGAGTCGCGCAGCCACATGAAGCCCGCGGCCAGCACGCAGGCGATCGCGGCGGCCGCGACGAGGATGCGGAGGCCCAGCGGGCTCGGACGCGACAGCCGCCGGGCGCGCAGACGAGCGCCGAACGTTGGGGCGAAGCCATCCATCATCAGGACGTTCGACCTCCGCAGCGCGTTCCCTACCTCTCGAGCAGTCGGCGTCCGAGCGCGTCGACGTCTCCGGCCCCGAGGGTCAGGCACAGGTCGCCGGCGCGCAACTGGCTTCGCAGGAAGCGCTCGGCCTCGTCGAAGCCTGGCAGCCAGGCGACCGGCCGCCCCCCGGCGGCGTCGGCGGCGGCCTGGGCGACCAGCCGGCCGGACACTCCGGGATGGTCCTCGGCGCGCTCGCGGGCGGCGTACACGTCGAGCACCACGACCAGGTCGGCGAGCGCGAGTGCCGCCCCGAACTCCCGCGCGTGGCGCTCGGTCCGCGAGAACAGGTGCGGCTGGAATGCGGCGACGACGCGGCGGGCGCCCATCGTCCGCGCGGCCTCGAGCGTCGCGCGGACCTCGGTCGGATGGTGGGCGTAGTCGTCGACCACCGTCGCCCCCGCGGCCGTCGTGCCCAGCCGCTCGAAGCGCCGGCCTGCCCCGGTGAAGCTCGCGAGGGCGGCGGCGGCGGCGCCGACGTCGGCGCCCATGAGCCGGCAGGCGGTCAGCGCGGCGGCGGCGTTGAGCGCGTTGTGAGCCCCGGGAACGGTCAGCGTGACCGGCACCCCGTCGAGGACGAACCGGGAGCCGCCGACCACCAGGTCGGGCGCGGGCACGTCGTAGGTGGCGACCGGCCGCCCGCCGGCCAGCGCCACGAGCGCCGGACGGTCCCACACGACGAGCTGCTCGGCAAGCTCCAGGAAGGACCGAAAGACGGCGTCGACGTCGCGCTGGGAGGCGTAGGTGGCGTGATGGTCGAGCTCGGCGTTGGTGAGGACGGCGATGTCGGGCGAGAGCTCGAGCAGCGACCGGTCGGACTCGTCGGCCTCGACGACGAGCCACTCGCCCGTCCCCCACGCGGCGTTGGTCCCGGTCGAGCGGACCTCGCCGCCGACCAGGTAGGACGGATCCATCCCCGCGCCGCGCAGCGAGTGGACGACCATGCTCGACGTCGTCGTCTTCCCGTGCGTCCCGCTGACCGCCACCGTGCGCCGCAGCCGCGTGAGCTCGCCGAGCAGCTGGGCGCGGTGCAGCTCGCGCTGGCCGCGGTCGCGCGCGACGGCCCGCTCAGGGTTGTCCGGCGGGATCGCGGTGGAGACGACGACCTCCGCGTCTGCGGGCACGTTGGCAGCGTCGTGGCCGACCGCCGGCTCGATGCCCGCCGACCGCAGGCGCGGCGCGTTCGACGAGCCGGTGGCGCGGTCCGAGCCGGTCACCTGCGCGCCGAGGGTGCGCGCGACCAGCGCCAGGCCGCTCATCCCGGCACCGCCGATGCCGACGAAGTGCAGCTTGCGCCCGACCCAGTCCATGGCCGGTGAGGCTAGAGATCGCCCCGGCGGGGAATGGAAGCCGGATGCCCCCGTCCGCCGACCGCATCCGCCGCGTCGCCAAGGATGCGTTCGGCTTCGAGGCGCTGCGTCCCGGGCAGCTCGAGGCGATCGAGTCGGTCCTCGCCGGGCGCGACACCCTGGCGGTGATGTCGACCGGGTCGGGGAAGTCGGCGATCTACCAGATCGCCGGCCTCTTGATCGAGGGCGCGACGGTCGTCGTCAGCCCGCTGATCGCGCTTCAGCGCGACCAGGTGGAGGACCTGCGGGCGCGCGCGGATTCGGACCTCGGGGCGGCGCAGCTGAACTCGACGATCTCGAGCTCTGACCGCGAGCGGGCGTTCGCCGAGCTCGCCGAGGACGCGCTGGAGTTCCTGTTCCTCGCGCCTGAGCAGCTCGCCAACCCCGACGTGCTCGACGAGCTGGTCGCGGCGCGGCCGTCGCTCATGGTCATCGACGAGGCGCACTGCATCTCGGAGTGGGGCCACGACTTCCGGCCGGAGTACCTGCGGCTCGGCGCGGCGGCGGAGGCGCTCGGGCGCCCGACGATCCTCGGGCTGACCGCGACCGCGTCGCCGCCCGTCCGCGAGGAGATCGTCGAGCGTCTCGGCCTGCGCGATCCCGAGATCGTCGTGCGCGGGTTCGACCGGCCCAACATCCGGCTGTCGGTGGAGCGCTTCCACGACGACGCCCACCACCGGCGCGCGCTGCTCGAGCGGGTCGCCGCGGCGCCACCGCCGGGCATCCTCTATGCCGCGACCCGCAAGGAGACCGAACGGCTCGCCGAGGAGCTCGGCGAGCTCGGCGTCCGCGCCGGCGCCTACCACGGCGGCCTGCCGGCGAAGCGGCGCGACGACGTCCAGGAGCGCTTCATGACCGACGAGCTCGACTGCGTCGTCGCGACGACCGCGTTCGGGATGGGCGTCGACAAGGCCAACGTCCGCTGGGTCTTCCACGCCACCCCTGCCGACTCGGTGGACTCCTTCTACCAGGAGCTCGGGCGCGCCGGGCGCGACGGCCTGCCCGCCGAGTCGGTGCTCTACTACCGGCCCGAGCACCTCGGGCTGCGGCGCTTCTTCGCCGGATCGGGGCAGGTCGGCGCCGACGAGCTCGAGCGCGTCGCGTTCATCGTCGAGGCCGCCGGCCGGCCCGTCGAGCCCAGCGCGCTGCAGGCCGAGACCGATCTGTCGCAGTCCAAGCTGACGACGGCCGTCTCCCGGCTGGAGGACGCGGGCGCCCTCGAGATCCTCCCCACCGGCGAGGTCGCCGAGACCGACGACGGACCCGATCGCGCCGAGGCGGTCGCCCAGGCGCTCGAGATCGAGGAGCAGCGGCGCGCCTTCGACCGCTCGCGCGTGGAGATGATGCAGGGGTACGCCGAGACCGACTCCTGTCGCCGGGCGTTCGTGCTCTCCTACTTCGGCGAGCCGTTCGAGCCGCCGTGCGGCCTGTGCGACAACTGCGAGACCGGCCGGGCCGAGGCGCCGCCGCTCGACGTGCCGTTCCCGATCGGTGCGCGGGTGCGCCACGCCGAGTGGGGCGAGGGCGTCGTCCAGCGCTACGACGACGAGGCGGTCGCCGTCCTGTTCGACGACGTGGGCTACAAGACGCTGGCGACGGCCGTGGTCGTCGAACGCCGGCTGCTCAGCGAGGTCTAGGACGCGCCGCGATCACCAGGTGCCGCGGGCACCGGACCACGGCTTCGGGGCGAGGCACGAGCCCTTGCCCGGCACGCTGCAGACCCGGTAGATCCGGTCGTCGGTCCCGCGGGCGTGCCAATAGCGCAGACCGCCGTCCGCGGACCGGCTGCGCACGGACACGGCGTACTTCACGTCGAGATCGAGCAGCTCGTCGTCGACCTCCAGATCGAAGGCATCGAGCAGCGACTCGTCGATCAGCGCCAGTCGGGCCGGGGTCGCGTCGTAGTTCCCGGTCTCGAGCTCGTGGACCTCGATCGCGCGGTAGGCGGCGGAGACGGCCTCCTTGGCCACGACGTCGTGGCCCTTGGCCTGCTGGCCGAGAAAGGCGGGGATCGCGAAGGCGGACAGGATCCCGATGATCAGCACCACGACAAGCATCTCGATGAGCGTGAACCCCTCCTGGCGGCGCATCTCTCAGTCATCGGCCGGTGGTCACCGGACTTGAGCGAGCACCTCCCGCGCGACCGCCGCGGCGGCATCGGGCCGGGCCAGCCGGGCGGACGCGCCGGCCATCGCCCCGAGCCGGCTGCGATCCGCCAGCAGCCCCCCGACCTCGCGGGCGAGCCGGTCCGGCGTGAGCTCGGCGTCGGGGATCACCACGGCGGCGCCCGCGCGCTCCATCCAGCGCGCGTTGGCGGTCTGGTGGTCGGCCGATGCGTGCGGATAGGGGACGAGCACGGCCGGGCGTTCGTACGCGGCGACCTCGAAGATCGACCCGCCGGCGCGCGCGACGACGAGGTCGGCGGCGAGCAGGGCGCGGCCGAACGGCTCGTAGTACGGCCGCAGGTCGTAGTGGGAGCCGGGCGCGACGAGATCGGCGAAGTCGCGGTGCCCTGAGAGGTGCAGGATGCGCATCCCCGCGCCCGCAAAGGCTTTCACGGCGGCCCGGTTGATCGAGCGGGCGCCCAGCGAGCCGCCGAACACCAGCACGCAGACGTCGTCATCGCGGAGGCCGAACTCGGCGCGCGCGGCGGCGCGATCGATCTCGACCGGCGGGACCGGGCGGCCGGTGACGACGTAGCCCGGTCCCTCGCGACCGGCGATCGGGAACGCCAGGCACACCCGGGCCGCCCGCCGCGCGAGCAGCCGGTTGGAGAGGCCGAGGTGCGAGTCGGCCTCGGTCAGGACGATCGGGATGCGCCGTATGACCGCCGCCGCCCCGACCACCCCGGCCACGTAGCCGCCGCCGCCCAGGACGGCGTCGGCGCGCCGGCGCGCCAGGATCCGCCGCGCCTCGGCCACCGCGCCCGCGGCTCGCAGCACCGCCCGGGCCGCCTTGAGCGGGTTGGTGCGGCTGATGCCCTCGACGCGGATCGGGTCCAGCGGGTAGCCCGCGGCGGGCACCAGCTCCGCCTCGGCCCGCTCGCCGCCGACGAAGGAGACCTCGGCGCCCTCAGCCCGCAGCGCGTCGGCGACCGCGATCGCCGGGACCACGTGCCCCGCCGTCCCGCCCGCCGCGATCACGATCCGCGGCGCGGTCGCGCCGGCCGCGGTCACCGCGCGGCCTCGAGACCGCGCGCAGGTGCGCCGACCCGCCGCCCGCGATGTTGAGCAGGATCCCCATCGAGCACAGCAGCACGATCAGCGACGTCGAGCCCGACGAGATGAACGGCAGCGGCACCCCGGTGAGCGGGGCGAGGCCGAGGACGGCGTAGACGTTGAGCAGCGCTTGACACAGGATCAGGGACGTGAGGCCGGTCGCCAGGAGCTTCGCGTAGGCGCCCTTCGCCGCCTTCGCGGTCCGCAGCCCGGCGTACGCGATCATGCCGTAGAGCGAGAGCAGGCAGCACACCCCGACCACGCCGAGCTCCTCGCCGATGACGGCCAGGATGAAGTCCGTGTGCGCCTCGGGCAGGTAGAAGATCTTCTGCACCGACTGGCCCGGGCCGAGCCCGAGCAGGCCCCCCGAGCCGAGCGCGATCTGTCCCTGCACGGCCTGGAAGCCGGACCCGCCGGCGTCCTCCCACGGGTTCAGGAACGCGGTCAGCCGCTCCCGGCGGTAGGGCTCCAGCAGCGCGAAGACCAGGACGACCACCGCGCCGGCCGCGGCGACGAGGGCAAGCTGGCGCAGCGGCACGCCGGCCGCCACGAGCATCGCCGCCATCGTGAAGCAGATGACCAGCGAGGTCCCGAGGTCGGGCTGCAGGAAGATCAGCAGGATCGCCGCGCCGCCCACCCCGATCACCGGGCCGAGAACCCCCTTGAGATGGCGGGCCATCCGCGGCCGCGCGGCGATGACCGCCGCGACGTGCAGGACGAGGGCGAGCTTCATGACCTCGGAGGGCTGGAACTGGAGTGGGCCGGCGCCGATCCAGCGCCGGGCGCCGTTGATCTCGACGCCGATGCCCGGGATCAGGACCACGACCAGCATCGCGAACGCCGTCAGCAGCAGCAGCGGCGTCATGTTCCGGACCAGCTGGAGGCCGCGGCGCGCGAGCAGCTGCATGAGGACAAGGCCGGCGCCGCCGTACACGAGGTACTTCACGAGGTAGGCGGTCCCGTCGCCCTGGCCCTCGAGCAGGGTCCGCGCCGACGACGCCGAGTAGACCATCACGGCGCCGCCCGCGAGCAGGCAGAACGTCGCGGTCAGCAGGAGGCGGTGCTCGAGGGGCTGGGACTTGGAGCGCCGCGACCGCGGGCTCGGTGGTGCGTCGGAGGCCATCAGACGGGCTTTCGACGTCTCAGGCCGCGCCCCTGGTCACGAGGTCGCGGAAGTGCGCGCCGCGCTCCTCGAAGGACGCGTACTGGTCATAGGAGGCGCACGCCGGCGAGAGCAGCACGACGTCGCCGGGGCGCGCCGCCGCGCGGGCGTGGGCGACCGCGCGCTCGAGGTCGCCGGACTCGTGCAGCGCCACGCCGGTGGGCGCGAGCGCTGCCGCGATGGCGGGCGCGTCCTCGCCGATCAGGTAGACGGCGCGGCAGCGCCCGCCGACGGGTGCCTCGAGCGGTCCGTAGTCCGAGCCCTTGCCGCGGCCGCCGAGGATCGCGTGGACGCCACCGGCGAACGAGGAGATGCCGACGACGGCCGAGGCGACGTTGGTGGCCTTGGAGTCGTTGACGTAGAGCACCCCGTCGACCGTGGCGACCTCCTCGAGCCGGTGCGGGACGCCCGCGAAGCTCTCGAGACCGGCCTGCACGGCGTCGGCTTCGACCCCCCGGGCCAGGCACGCGGCGGCCGCGGCCATGGCGTTCTCGCGGTTGTGCACGCCGCGGAGGCGGATCGCGTCGGTCCTGACCAGCTCCGTTCCGCGCCACCACAGGCGGCCGTCGCGGTCCTGGAGGTCGGCGTCCGGCGCGCGGCCGAAGCGCACGCGCCGGGCCGCGCCGCCGAGGTCCTCGAATCCCGGCCCCGCCGGCGCCACGGCGATCGCGCGCGCCGGCTGCCGTGCGAAGACGCGCAGCTTGGCCGCGCGGTAGGCCTCGAGCGTTCCGTGGCGGTCGAGGTGGTCCTCGGTGACGTTGAGCAGCACCGCCGCGTCGGGGGCGAACGACTCGGTGTCCTCGAGCTGGAACGACGATGCCTCGCACACCACCACGGCGGCCGGATCCACCTCGCCGGCGAGCGAGGTCAGCGCCGTCCCGACGTTGCCGGCCACCGCCACCGGCAGCCCCGCCACGCGGTGCACGTGGCCGATGAGCTCGGTGGTGGTCGTCTTCCCGTTCGAGCCCGTGACCGCGATGCACGGGTTGGCCAGCAGGCGCCACCCCACCTCGATCTCGCCGAGCACGGGCACCCGCTGGTCACGCGCCGCGGCGACGACGGGCGCCTCCTTGGGAACCCCCGGGCTCTTGCCCAGCCAGCCGGCGCCCGCCAGCAGGTCCAGACCGTCGGTCTGCGGCCAGACGGCGACGCCGGCGGCCTCGAGCGTCGCACGAGCCTCGTCCGCGACCGCGCCGGCATCGCAACCGACCACCTCGATCCCGCGGGCCCGCAGCGCGACGGCGGCGGCGACGCCCGAGCGCGCCAGGCCGACGATCAGGCACGGGCCCGCCGGGAGCGGCGGGCGATCGGGCACGGCGCGGCCGAGGGGGTCCATCTGCGCATTGAACGGGACTCGCCGGACGGCGGCCGCCCTGGCGCGCACGCGGCTCAGGCCGCGACCGGCGCGCCGAACCGCACCCGCGCCTCCGGGTTCGCCTTGCCGCCGTCGAACTCGAGCCCCTCCTCCTCGAGCCGGCGGCGGACCTCGGCCGGGTCCCCGAGGGCGGTGCCGCCGACCGTCCCGTCGGACTTCAGGACGCGGTGCACGCCGTCCATCGGTGTGCGGATGAACCGCTGGTTGAGCGTGCGGGCGTGGATGTCGGTCCCGCCGGCCGCGCGGGCGACGTCGCCGTAGCTCGCCCAGCTCCCGGGTGGAACGGCGGCGAGGATGTCGGGGAGCTTTTCGGGGTCCATGAGGTCCTCCTGAGGGACACGCGGTGGATGGAGCCCGCGACGCTATGCCCAATCAGTCGCCCGCACGGCCGGCGCGCGTGAATCCGTACAGAGAATTCACAGAGCCGGCACAGAGCCGGCGTCCCCGTACTCAGTTCGGCAGCGTCGACTGGTAGATCGTGAACCCGATCGCGCTGCAGACCGCGGCGACGATCCAGAACCGCAGGATGATCTTGGTCTCCGACCACGCCTGCAGCTCGAAGTGGTGGTGGATCGGGGCCATCAGGAACACGCGCTTGCGGAAGGTCTGGAACGAGAAGACCTGGATGAGCACGGAGAGCGCCTCGATCACGAAGATGCCGCCGAGCACGATCAGCAGCGCCTCGGTCTTGGTCATCACCGCCAGCGCGGCGACCGCGCCGCCGAGGCCGAGCGATCCGGTGTCGCCCATGAAGATCGACGCCGGGAACGAGTTGAACCACAGGAAGCCGACGCACCCGCCGACGAAGCACGCCGCCACGAGCGCCAGCGCGTCCTGCCCCGTCGTGAACGTGATCCCGATGTACGCGAGCAGGACGATCGCGACCGAGCCGGCCGCGAGCCCGTCGAGGCCGTCGGTCAGGTTCACCGCCGACGTCGTCCCCGCCACCACGAGGTAGATGAAGACGGGATAGAGGTAGCCCAGGTCGATCTGGGCGTCGACGATGCGCAGCTTCAGCGTGTCGGGCAGCTCGGCCATCCGCGTGGCCACGAGCCACAGCCCGACCGAGATCCCCATCGTCACCACCAGCTTGGTCCGGCCGCGGAGCCCGAGCGACCGCTTCTTGACGAGCTTCGTGTAGTCGTCGGCGAAGCCGAGCAGCGCGCACGCCAGCGCGACGACGAACACGCCCATGGCGCGCTCGTCGCCGTTCCAGAGCAGCAGGAACGGGACGGCGATGGCGGCGAAGATGATGATCCCGCCCATCGTCGGCGTGCCCGCCTTGGCGTGGTGCTCCTGCGGGCCGTCCTCGCGGATGTGCTGGCCGAACTCGCGGTCGCGCAGGAAGGAGATGAACTTGGGCGACAGGAACACGCAGATGAGCAGCGAGGCCGTGCCCGCGATGAGGACCTCCCCCATCAGTGCCGGCCCTCGCCGTCGGGCTCGGACTCCGACGCCGCCGCGGTCAGCGCGTCGGCGACCGCCCACAGGCCGACGCCGTTGGAGGCCTTGACGAGCACGACGTCCCCCGGCTCGACCAGCTCGCCGGCGAGCGCGGCGGCCTCGGCGGCGTCGGCGACCGCGTGGGCGTCGCCGGAGGTGAACGTGTCGAGCATCGCCGCCGCCCGCGGGCCGACCGTCACCAGCAGCTCGACGCCCGAATCCGCTGCATAGGCGCCGATCTCGCGGTGCAGGTCGAGCTCGGCGGGCCCGAGCTCGAGCATGTCGCCGAGGACCGCCACGCGGCGACCGGCAGGAGCTTCCGTGGCGAGTTCGTCGAGGGCGGCGCGCATGGACGGCGGGCTGGCGTTGTAGCAGTCGTTGATGACGACCGCCCCGCCAGGGAGGGTCACGCGCTGGCCGCGCAGCGGCGAGAACGCGACCTCGATCCGCCCCGACGGCCGCACCCCGACGGCGCGCGCCGCGGCGAGCGCCGCGAGCGCGTTCATGAGCTGCGGCCCGGTCGTGAACGGCAGCTCGAGCTCGACCGTCTCGTCGCCCACGCGCGCAAGCCGGCCGGGCTGCTCCCAGGCGACGTCGGCGGCCGAGCCGCCGAAGGTGACGACCCGCAGCCCGTCCCGGATCAGCGGCGCGAGCAGCGGCTCGTCGTGCGGCAGCACGGCCGTCGCGCCGTCGCGCATGCCCTCGAGCAGCTCGCCCTTGGCGCGCGCGATCCCCTCCAGTGAGCCGAGCTGCTCGAGGTGGACCGGGCCGATGTTGGTGATGACGCCGACGTCCGGCTCGCAGATCTCGGTCAGCTCGGCGATCTGCCCGGCGCCGCGCATCGCCAGCTCGAGGACGAGGACCTCGGTGCCCGCCGGCGCGGCGAGCAGCTCGAGCGGCAGCCCGATCTCCGTGTTGAAGTTCGCGCGGCTGGCCGCCACCGAGCGCGACGGGCCGACCATCGCCGCGATCAGGTCCTTCGTCGAGGTCTTGCCGACCGAGCCGGTCACGCCGATCACCGCCGCCCCGAGCTCCCGGCGCCAGGCGCGCGCCAGCGCGTGCAGGGCGAGCAGCGGATCGCCCGCGGTCAGCAGGGCGCCGTCGCCCAGCACCTTGCCCGCCCACTCCGGCGCGACGAGCGCCCCCCACGCGCCGCCCTCGAGCGCCGCCGCCGCGAACGCCCCGCCGTCGGTGTTCTCGCCGCGCAGCCCGATGAAGAGGTCGCCGGGACCCGCCGATCGCGAGTCGATGACCGCGCGGACCGGCCCTCCGTCCGGCCCGGAGCGCACGAGCTCTGCACCGGCTGCGGCCGCGACCCGCTGGGCGTCCCAGTCGCGCATCTCGGATCAGGCGCGCACCGCGCGCAGCGCCTCGCGGGCGACGGTGACGTCGTCGAAGGGCTCCTTGCGGCCGCCGGCGAACTCCTGCCCCTGCTCGTGGCCCTTGCCGGCGACGATCACCACGTCGCCCGGCTCGGCGAGCTCGACGGCCCGGGCGATGGCGCGGCGCCGGTCGGCGTCGCTCTCGAGCGCGTCGTCGGCGTGCGGGCCGACCCCGGCGAGGATCTCGGCGATGATCCGCTCGGGCGGCTCGGAGCGCGGGTTGTCCGACGTGACGATGGTGCGGTCGGCAAGGCGGACCGCGATCGCGCCCATGAGCGGGCGCTTGCCGCGGTCGCGGTCCCCGCCGCAGCCGAAGACGCAGATCACGCGCCCGGAGCGGTCGCCCGCCAGCTCGCGCGCCGCCAGCAGTACGTTCTCGAGCGAGTCGGGGGTGTGCGCGTAGTCCACCAGGACGGCGAACTCGAGCCCCTCCTCGACCGGCTCGAAGCGACCGGGGACCCGCCCGGCCTCGGGCAGCGCGCGGACGATCACGTCGTCCTCGACGCCGAGGGCCCGGACGGCGGCGACCGCCCCGAGCACGTTGGCGACGTTGAAGCGGCCCGGCAGCGGGGAGCGGACGTCCAGGCGGGCACCCTCGGGCGTGCGCACGCGGAACTCCGAGCCGGCGAAGCCGGTCCGGACGTGGCTGGCGACGTAGTCGGCGTCGGCGTCGAGCGCGAACGTGACCGTTCCGGGCAGTTCCTCGGCGAGGCGGCGCCCGTACGCATCGTCGGCGTTGGCGATCCGCACCCCGGGGGGCCCGGGCGTGCCGGTGAACAGGCGCCGCTTGGCCTGGAAGTAGTCCTCCATCGTCGGATGGAAGTCGAGATGGTCCTGCGTGAGGTTCGTGAACAGCGCGACGGCGAAGTGGATGCCGTCGACCCGGCGCAGGTCGAGGGCGTGCGAGGACACCTCCATGGCGCACGCCTGGTCGCCCGCGTCGAGCATCGCGCACAGGACCGGCTGCAGGTCGATCGCCTCCGGCGTGGTCCGCTCCGTCTCGGTCTCGACGCCGCCGATCACCGACTTCACCGTGCCCAGCAACCCGCACGGACGACCCGCCGCCTCGAGCAGCGCCCGGACCAGGAACGCGGTCGTGGTCTTGCCGTTGGTCCCGGTGATGCCGACGACCGGCAGCCTGGCGCTGGGATCGCCGCAGAAGCGCGCGGCGGCGGTCGCCATCGCGGCGCGGACGTCCTCGACGAGGACCTCCGGGACACCCAGCCCGAGCGGGCGGTCGACCACGAGCGCGGCCGCTCCGCGATCGATCGCGTCCTGCGCGAACTCGTGCCCATCGCGGGTGAACCCCGGCACGCAGAAGAACAGGGTCCCCGGCTCGACACGGCGGTTGTCGTAGGCCAGGCCGCGGATCTCCACGTCCCCGGCCGCTTCGCCGAGGAGATCGCGAAGGAACATGGCCGCGGAGTCTATGAGTCGTTACAGCGGCAACGCGCGCTCGACGATCGCGCGGCCGTCGACGCCGCGCGGCAGCGTCCCGAACGCGCGGCCGCCGCCGCCACCCAGCCGCCCGGCGCAGAACGCGTCGGCGACCGCCGCGGGCGCGTGGCGGACCAGCAGCGACGCCTGGAGGGCCAGCGCGAGGTCCTCGACGACGCGGCGCGCGATCCACTGCGCGTCGGCCCCTCCGAGCTCGCCCAGCGTGGCCGGCAGCGCGTCGAGGTGGACGTCGAGCCGCGCGTCGGCGCCGCGGGCGAGCTCGCACTCGGCGAGGAAGGCCGGCAGGCCCTCCGGCTCGCGGGCCATCGCGCGCAGGACGTCGAGCGACATCACGTTGCCGGAGCCCTCCCAGATCCCGTTGAGCGGCGCGTCGCGGAGCAGCCGCGCCATCGGGCCCTCCTCGACGAAGCCGTTGCCGCCATGGCACTCGAGCGCCTCCGCCGCGTGCGGTGTGGCGCGCTTGCAGATCCAGTACTTCATGACCGCGGTGCCGAACCGGCGCAGCGGCGTGTCGGCCTCGTCGTAGGCGCGGGCGAGCCGGAGCGCCGACGCCGTCGCCGCCTCGGACTCGATCGCCAGGTCGGCGAGCACGTTGATCATCAGCGGCTGGTCGGCCAGGCGGGCACCGAACGCGGCCCGCCGGCGCGCGTGGTTGACCGCCTCGGCGACGCCGCGGCGCATGCCCGCCGCGCTCCCGATCACGCAGTCCAGGCGGGTGTGGGTGACCATGTCGATGATCGTCGCCACGCCGCGGCCCTCCTCCCCCAGCATGCGCGCGGGCGCCCCGCGGAACTCGACCTCGCTCGACGCCAGCGACCGCGTCCCGAGCTTGTCCTTGAGCCGCTGGATCTCGAAGCCGGGCCCGCGCTCGACCACGAAGCACGACAGCCCGCCGGGCGCCTGCGCGAGGACGAGGAAGACGGCGCCGGACGGGTGCGAGCAGAACCACTTGTGCCCGACGAGCTCGTAGAGCCCGTCCCCCGCCAGATGGGCCTGCGTGGTGTTGGCGCGGACGTCCGAGCCGCCCTGCTTCTCGGTCATCGCCATCCCGGCCAGCTGCGGCCGGTCGGGGTCATAGACCGGCCGGGTCAGGCGCGGCTCCCATTCGGCCGCAATTGCAGGGTCTTTGCGCAGCGCGGGAATGACCGAGTAGGTCATCGAGACCGGGCACAGCACGCCGGCGTTGGGCTGGATCCAGACGTACTCGAGCGCGGCGCGGGCGACGTGCGCGCCGGCCCGCGGGTCGCGCCACGGCAGCGCGTGGATCTCGCGCTCGACCGCGCCGCGCAGCAGCCAGTGCCAGCTCGGGTCGTAGTCGATGCGGTCGACCCGGTGGCCGAAGCGGTCGTGGGTGATCAGCCGCGGGTCGTGGCGCTCGGCGCGGCGGCCGTGCTCCATCGCCTCGGCCGACCCGGCGACGCCGGCCGCGTCGCGGACGCGGTCGACCGCCCACCCGCCACCCTCGCGCGCGAGCGCCTCGGCCAGCGCGGCGTCGTCGTCGAGCAGGTTGACGTCCTCGTACGGGGCGGCCTGGTTGACGACCTCGTGGGTGGGGGCGAAGCGGGCGGGGGTGTCGAGGTCAGGCACGGGTGGGCTCCCGGATCGGGGTGATGGCGTTGGTGCAGAAGGCGACGAGGCCGGCGATCAGCGCGTCGGTGTGAGAATCGCGGCGGGCGAGCGGCCCGACGAGGGCCTCGCCCAGCGCGCCCACGAGGGCGGCAGCGACGAGGTCTGCGTCATGGGGCGCGAGCTCGCCGGTCTCGACGCCCTGGCGCAGCGCCTGGGCGAACAGGTCGGCGTAGGCGCGGCGGAAGGCGAGGCGCTCGGCCTCGATGGCCGGGTCGACCGGCTCGGCGAGCAGCGCGTAGGCGCGCGTGGGCTCGGCGAGCGCGCGGCGGGCGAAGGCCTCGACGCACGCGGAGATCCGGTCCCTCGCGCTTGTCGCCTCGATCGCGGCGAGGACGTCGACCTCACGCTGGGAGGCGCGGCGGAACACCTCGGCGAACAACTCGGCCTTGGATCCGAAGTGGCGGTAGACGCTCCCGGTGGCGACGCCGGCTCGGCGGGCGACGGCCTGGACCCCGGCGGACGCGTAGCCGCCCTCGGCGAGCTGGTCGAGCGCGGCGGTCACGATCCGCTCGCGGGTGTCGGCCGCGCGGGCGCGGGTCCGGTCGGTCGGGCGGTAGGGCACACGGTTAGTGAACCACCGTTCACTTCTTCGCGCAAGCGAGAATCCGCCGGTTCGCCCACAATGGAGACCACATGAACCGCACCGTCCTCGCCGTCACCGCCCTGGTCGCGCTGGGTGCCTGCTCCGCGCCGGCCTCGGCGTCGACGGCCGCCACAGCGGCCAAGGGCGACTGCCCCGCGCGCAAGGGCACGCTGGCCAAGAACTCCATCGGCCGGATCTGGCACCGGCGCGGGTCGATCTACGGGTGCACCACCGTCTACGGCGAACCCGCCAACCGGCGGCGCCTGGGCCCGTACACGACCGGCGCGAAGGTCGCCTTCGACGGCGCCAACGTGGCCTTCACGGTCTCGCGCGTCCGCGATGGCAAGCGCGTCGACCGCGTGTTCGCGGCCAACGTCGACGACGGCCGCCGCTGGCTGGTCGGCCGCAAGGCGGTCCCCGCGGCCGCCGCCGAGCCGGAGCACGAGGCCCGGATCCAGAAGCTCTCATTGCGGGATCAGAGCGTCGCGTGGATCACGCGGACGGGAGACGTCGTGATGGCGATGAGAGAGCCCGCGAGCGAGCCGACGCCGATCGGCGCGCCGCCTGGCCCGCTGACGGTCGTCCGCAATCTGCTGCTCGTCGGCCGCTTTCCCGGCACCGGCGCCACGGCACTCGCACGCTCCATGCGCTACAAGGAGCTGCCCGGCGAAGGCGACGAGTGCGGCGGCGGCAACCCGTACACGCTGACCGTCCGGCCCGACGCGTCGGGCAGGCCGGTCGGCGTCGAGTGGCACGGCCACTGGACCAGCACGAGCGACGTCTGCACGTGAGCTCACACCCGCGGCCAACCACCCTCGCCACGCCCCGGACTAGCCTTGAAGGGGTGCAAACGACCCTGCGATTCGAGCCGTTCGGCCGGCAGCACACCGACGCGTTGGAGTCGATCCTGACCGACGCGGAGGCGATCCGGTTCACGCGGCTGCCCGACCCCGTGCCCGCCGGCTTCGCCGAGGGCTGGGTCGCCCGCTACGAACAGGGCCGGCGCGACGGAACCACCGAGGGGTTCGCCGTCGTCACCGCCGATGGGGCGTTCGCCGGACTCGCCCTCGCACCGGACATCGATCGCGCGGGGCGCCAGGTCGAGCTCGGATACATCATCGCTCCTTCCGCGCGCGGGCAAGGCGTGGCGACCGCGACGCTCCGGTGGCTGACCCGCTGGGCGTTCGAGGAGCTCGGCGTCCTGCGCGCCTATCTCATAATCGACCGCGAGAACCAGCCGTCGGCGCGCGTCGCGCGGCGCTGCGGCTACGTCCTCGAGGGCGTCCTGCGATCCCTGCATCTCAAGCAGGAGATCCGCATCGACGCCGAGATCTGGTCGCGCCTGCCGACCGATCCGTGACCGGCTCCCGGTACCGTCTGCACACGTGAACCCGCTGGCGCGCACGGTGATCGAGGCGGCGAAGTCGCCCGCCGGGCGGCGCGTGATCCGGAGCGCCGCGACGGCGGCCGCGGGGCTCGTCGCCAAGAGCGGCGGCGGCCGGGTCGGGGAGTGGCAGGCCGACCGCCGGCAGCGCGCGCTCGCCTACAAGCTGGCCCGCCAGGTCCACGGCCGGCTGTCGGAGGCGGTCTTCGTCGGGTCGGAGCGCACGCACCTCGTCGTCTGGAACGACGACGTCCCACTCGCCGTGTTCCCGCCGGTGGACGGCGACCTCGCCGAGCGGACGGAGATCCGGCACGTCACCGATGCCGATCGCTTCGACCCGCCGCCGGAGAAGGCCCGGCGGCGGCGCTGACTGCCCTAGTACACGTGGCCGCGAGTTCTGCACGCTTCTGACGCCGTCAGAACCGGGCCGACCTCACGGCCACGCGTACTACTTGGGCGCGATCCGCAGGTAGTTGAGCGTCGAGGAGGTGATCGCCTTCCACGCCGGCGCCGCGATCAGCCCGCCGTAGATCTCACCCTGCGGCTCGTCGACCATGACGGTGACGAGCAGGCGCGGCCGGTCGGCCGGCGCGAAGCCGACGAACGAGGCGACGTACTTGGTGTCGGAGTAGCCGCCGTAGATCGGGTCGGGCTTGTTCGCTGTGCCCGTCTTGCCGGCCAGCACGTAGCCGGGGATGTTGGCGCCCGTCGCCGTGCCGCCCGGCCCGACGACGCCCTCGAGCATCCGGCGCACCGACGCCGCCGTGGCGGCGGAGAGGACGCGCCGGCCGCGCGGCTTGTGCGTCGGGCGCCCGCCGACCGCGCCGACGACGTGCGGCGGGCGCAGGATCCCGCCGTTCGCGATCGCCGCGTACGCGACCGCCATCTGCATCGGCGTCACGGCTAGGCCCTGGCCGATCGGCAGGTTGCCCATCGATGAGCCCGAGTACTGCTCGCGCGGGAGGATGATCCCGGCCTCCTCGCCGGGAAGATCAGCCCCGGTGGGCTTGCCGAAGCCGAAGCGCCGGACCCAGTAGTCGAACCGGTCGGGGCCCGACCGCTGCCCGATCGTGATCGCGCCGACGTTGCTCGACTGCTGCAGGATCTTCGCCGTCGTGAGGGTCACGTGGGGGCGCGGGTGCGACTCGCCGATCTCGCGGTCGGCCACCTTGATCGTCGGCGCCAGACTGAACTCGGTGTCCGGCGTGACCTTGCCGTCCTCGAGCGCGCCGGCCACCGTGAACGCCTTGAAGGTCGACCCAGGCTCATACGACGAGCCGACCGCGCGGTTCTGCTTGGCGTAGTCGGGGGCGCCCGCGACGTCGTTGGCGTCGACCCGCGGCCAGTTCGCCAGCGCCATCACCGCGCCGTCGCGCGGGTCCATGACGATGGCGGTGGCGCCCTTTGGCTTCCACTTCTCCCCGAGCTCCGCGAGCACCGACTCCGCGCGGTCCTGGATGTTGGCGTCGATCGTCAGCTTCACCGCGGCACCCTGGCGGGCGGGCTTGGTCTCGCGCAGCGAGATCGCGTCGCCGAGCGCGTCCTTGACCAGCCGGCGCTCGCCGTCACGGCCGCGCAGGTTGGCGTCCTCGGACTGCTCGAGGCCGGCGAGCCCCTGATTGTCGGTCCCGGTCATGCCCAGCAACTGGGACGCCAGCCAAGCGCGTGGGTAGCTCCGGCGGGCGTCGGGCACGAACTCGAGGCCTTCGATCGCGAGCTTCTCGGCCTTCTGCGCGCGCACGGCGGGGACCTTGCGGGCGAGGTAGACGAAGCCGGTGCCGCGCAGCGTCAGCTTGCGCAGCAGGACGTCCTCGTCCACTCGAAGGATCGGCGCGAGCCGGCCGGCGACCTTCTGCGGGTCCTTGATCAGGTAGGGGTTCGCGGCGATGCCGGCGGCCGGCTCGGACACCGCGAGCTCGACGCCGCGGCGGTCGGTGATCGCGCCGCGCCGGGCCGGCACCGTGATCGTGGCCTCCTGCTGGGTGACTGCGGCGCGCTTGAGATCGGAGGCGCGGACCACGCCCATCCAGGTCGCCTTGGCGGCACCGAGGGCGAGGAGACCGAGAAAGACGGCGAAGAGGAATCCGATGCGGCGCTCGATGCCGCTCACGGCCCGTCGGTCGGCGCCGCGGCCGCGCCGTTGGCGGCGGGGGCGGTGGGCGGCGCGGTGGTGGTCGCGGGCTGCTGGGTGGTCGGGGGTACCTGCTGGGTGGTCGGGGGTGCCTGCTGGGTGGTCGCGGGCGTCTGGGTCGTCGCGGGGGTAACCGGCGGCGGCGGCGTGGTGGCCGGCGGCGCCGTGGTCGCCCCCGCCGTCGTGGCGGTCGCGGGCGCTCCCGCGACGCCCGTCGCGGCCGCGCCACCCGCGGATGCCTCCGCGAGCGAGCCCGGCACCACGCCGCCGTTGGCCATCAGGGCCCGCGCGGCGTCGGTCGGTGCCTCCATGCGCTTGAGGGCCCACCGGGGGTCCGAGCCCGGGCGGACGCGGAGGTACTCGACCGTGCCGGCCGCGGGCATGACCATCCCGGCGCCGGCCGCGAACTCGCCGATCCGGTCGCCCGCCGAGAGTCGGGCAACGCTCAGCTCCAGCGCGGCGTTCTGGCGCTCGAGCGTGCTCGAGGTCTCCACGGCACGGCCGATCCCGGCGTTGAGCTTGAGCAGCGAGACCTGCATCGCGACGATCCCGCCGAGGCCGATCCCGATGAGCCAGATCCACGCCTGCGAGTGCAAGAGGCGGACGAGCAGCCGGTTGTCCGGCAGCGCGCGGATGTGGTCGAACGCAGTGGTGGTCCGGCGGCGGGTCGGTGCCGGCAGCGCGACCGCGCCCGCGGCATGGACCGGACGGCGAACCGGGCCGCTGACCCGGCGTGGACCCCGCGGCGCCGTGTGGCGCGCCGCCGGCCGGTGGCGCGCCGAGCGCGCGCGGGCGGATGCGGACTGGCTCATGCGCGGACCTCCAGGTTCCCTCCGGGAGCGGACGGATCGAGCTTGCGGGCCGCGCGCAACCGCGCGGACTTCGCCCGCGGGTTGGCGGCGACCTCCCCCGGCGTCGGCACGACGGAGCGCCGGAACACCAGCTCCGCCTCGGGCGTGCGCCCGCAGGCGCAGACCGGAAAGTCGGGCGGGCAGATGCAGCCGCGGGTGCGCTCGGCGAGGAAGCGCTTGACGCGGCGGTCCTCGAGCGAGTGGAACGAGACGGCGGCCAGGCGGCCGCCCGTCGCCAGCAGTTCCCAGGCGACCGGGAGCGCGTCGTCGAGCTGGGAGAGCTCGTCGTTGACGGCGATCCGGATGCCCTGGAACGTGCGCTTGGCCGGATGGCCGCCGCCGAAGCGCGCGGGCGCCGGGATCGCGGCGCTGATCGCTTCGACGAGCTCGAAGGTGGTGTCAAGTGGGGCGGCGGCCCGTCGCCGGACGATCTCGCCGGCGATCCGGTCGGCGTAGCGCTCCTCGCCGTACTGGCGCAGCGCTTGCGAGATCCGGCGCCGGTCCCAGGTGTTGACGATCTCGTGCGCGGTGAGCGCCTGGTCGGGATCCATCCGCATGTCGAGCGGCGCGTCATACGCGTAGGAGAACCCGCGCGCCCGGGTGTCGACCTGCATCGAGCTCATGCCGAGGTCCAGATAGACGAGGTCGGGGCGGACGCCCTCCTCGAGCAGGAGGCGCAGCCCGGCGGCGAAGTCGGCCCGGATGAAGCGAGTACGGCACGTTACGTCGGCGGACAGCTCGGCGAAGGTCTCCTCCGCCAGCGGGTCGCGGTCGATGGCGATGAGCAGGCCGCCGGGGCCGAGGCGGTCGGCGACGAGGCGAGCGTGGCCACCGCCGCCGAAGGTGCAGTCGACCGCGATCTGGCCGGGCTGCGGATCGAGTGCTTCGATCAGCTCGCCGGCGAGGACCGGGACGTGCGTGGAGGGCATGTCAAGCAGGATGGCCAAGGGAGGCGGTCAGCTCAGGGGCCTGGGCGGTCAGTTCGGCGTCGTAGGTCTCCCACGCGGCCCGGTCCCAGATCTCCAGGGACGTGCCCGTGCCGGTGATCACGGCCTCGCGACCCTTGATGCCGGCGTGGTCGAGGTGCTGGGAGTGCAGCGTGATCCGGCCGGCGCCGTCGAGCTCGACGTCGTCGGCCTTCGCGTAGAAGAGCCGGCTCAGGCGCTTGTAGTCCGCGCCCAGCGGGTTCAGCCCGGCCAGCGCCTGCTCGGCGAGCTGGGCGTACACGGCCTCGGGATAGACGCTGATGCAGGGCTCCGCCCCGCGGACGAGGAAAACCGGTCCCGACAGCTGCGACCGGAACCGCGACGGGACCGTCAGCCGGTTCTTGGCGTCGAGGCTGTGTTCGAAGGTTCCGTGAAAGGCCATGGGTCATGAGCTTTCGCATCAGACAGGCGAGTCGATCCGAGGTGGCGGAGTGGGAGGAGCCCCGCCACCCCGGACCGGCTGACGTGGCCAAGGTACCCCACAACGTCCCACCTTGCAACACACTTCGCACCTTTCGTCCCACGAGGATCCGGGCCGCGCGTGTCGGTGGACAGAAACTCCTGCAAAACAGCCACAATTGTCGGTGGGACAGAGTGTGGCTTGAACCGCCCGAACGCGCAGGATCCGTTGCGGATCGGGCCGCTGCACCGCCGATTGCGAGCTGCCGTGCCAATCCGTAGGCTTGGCCGTCCATCCGTCCGGACGACGGTCTATCGCCGAGCAAGGACCACGCCGCCCATGACCCGCGCTGCCCACCTCCTCGAGGGCGTGGTGCGGCGACACCTGGCTGGCGTGGGGCATCCCGAAGCTCGGCGCGTCGGTGAAGAGCATCTACGACGCGCTCGCCGGCGCGTTCTTCGGCGCGACCCTGTCGAGCCAGTTCAAGCAGGAGACCGGCCTCGACCTCCAGCAGGACATCTTCTCTTGGATCGGCGACACGGCGGTCTACGTGCGCGGCTCCGACCTCGCGGCGCTCGACGGCGCCGTCGTCATCCAGGCCACCGATGCTGCCAAGGCCAAGGCAGCCGTCACGAAGATCGTCGGCGTGATCGACCGGCAGGCGTCCGGGTTCGCGCCTTTTGAGCCGACCACGCTCGACGGCGCCGAGGTCGCGTACTCCGCCGCCATACCCGGCACCCCGCGGCCGGTGGTGATCGCCGTCGGCAAGGGCCGCGTCGTCATCGCCTACGGCGAGAAGGCGGCGACCGACGGGCTCGAGGCCGGCGACAAACTGGGCGACACCGAAGGCTTCAAGCGCGCCAAGGAAGCACTCGGCGGCAAGGCCGACCCGGCCTCTCATCTATCCGCGGGCCCGGTCATCAAGCTCCTCGAGGCGACGCCGGACGTGACCTCCCATCCCGCCGTCGGCAAGGCCAAGCCGTACCTGGAGACGATCGAATCGGTGGTGGAGGGCGCCGAGAAGAAGGGCGACCGGCTGCGCTCGCGGACAGCGGTGCTGCTGAAGTAGCGGTCGGCCGAGCGCGACCAGGCGCATTTCCGCGGCGAGCAGCCACGATCCGTAGGCTTGGCCGTCACGACCGTCTATCGCCGAGCAAGGAAACGCCTACCGATGACCCGCGCCGCCCGCCTCCTCCTGATGAGCTGCCTGCTGGCCGTGCTGGCCGCGTGCGGCGCGAGCTCCGGCGGCGGGAGCGCCGACGCGGATCCGGCGACCCTCATGCCGCCGACGGCGGCCCTGTACGTCGAGGCCGTGGTGCGGCCCGAGGGTGAGCAGAAGGATGGGATGCTGGCGGCCGCCGGCAAGGTCCTGCGCACGCCGGATCCCGAGAAGAAGATCCGCGAGCTGTTGGACAAGGCGGTACAGGACGGCAGCGACAACTTCGACTACGACCGCGATCTCAAGCCCTGGCTCGGTGAGCGGGCCGGGCTGTACGTGACGAACATCGAGGCCGAAGAGTCGGAGTTCTTCGGCGCCATCGCCGCATCGGACACCGAGAAGGCGATGGCCGCGGTCGACGCGGCGATGAAGCGCGACAAGGAGAAGACGCGCGAGGCCTCCTACGAGGGCGTCGACTACAAGATCGACGACGAGGGGGTCGCCTTCGGGATCATCGACGACTTCCTCGGCGCCGGGCATGAGAAGCTGTTCAAGCGGGCGGTCGACACGTCCAAGGACGGCAAGTCGCTGGCCGACAACAAGCAGTTCAAGGCGACGCTCGACAGTCTCGACGACGCGCGGATCGGGACCGCCTACGTTGACGTCAAGACGCTCGTCGACGCCGGGCTGAAGGCCGATCCGGCCGCCCGCGAGCAGCTCGAGCAGTTCAAGGGCGTCTTCAACCTCGAGAAGATGAAGCCGATCGGCATGGCACTGCTGGCCGACGGCGAGCGGGTCGCGATCGAGTCGAGCGTGTCGTCTGAGGGCGCCGGCAAGTTCTTCAATCAGCTCCTGCTGCTCTCGGGCGACACCACACCGCTGGTCGCCGAGCTGCCCGGCGACAGCTGGCTTGCCTACGGCGTGCCGAAGCTCGGCGCGACGGTTGAGTCGCTCTACGACGCGTTCGCGGGGGCACTCGGCGGCGCCGCCCTGTCGGGCCAGATCAAGCAGCAGACCGGTCTCGACCTCAAGGAGGACGTCCTCTCCTGGATCGGCGACACCGCGGTCTACGCGCGCGGCGTCGACCTCGCGGCGATCGACGGCGCCGTCGTCATCCAGGCCACCGATGCCGCCAAGGCCAAGGCGGCCGTCACGAAGATCGTCGGTGTCATCAGCCAGCAGGCGCCCCAGCTCGCGCCTAAGCCGACCAAGCTCGACGGCGCTGAGACCGCGTTCAGCGTCGCGGTGCCCGGAACCCCGCGGCCGGCGGTGATCGCCGTCGGCAAGGGCCGGGTCGTCATCGCCTACGGCGAGAAGGCGGCGACCGACGGGCTGGATGCGGGAGCCAGCAAGCTGGGCGACGCCGAGGGCTTCAAGCGCGCCAAGGACGCGCTCGGCGGCGACGCCGACCCGTCCTTCTATGTCGCGATGGACCCGGTGATCAAGATCCTCGAAGCGACCCCGGACGTGACCGCCGATCCCGACTTCGGCAAGGCCAAGCCCTACCTGGCGACGATCGACTCGGTCGTCTCCGGCGGCGAGAAGAAGGGCGACCGGCTGCGCTCGCGGATCGCGGTGCGGCTGAAGTAGCGCGACCGGCGCATGCACCGGCGCCAGGTCATCGCGACGCTGATCAGCGCGCTCTTCCTGGCGCCGCTGGCGTTTCTCGTCCTGGGCGCGCTGCGCGCGCCCGGCGAGCCGCCGCCCACCGGGCTCGAGGTGCTGATCCCCGAGCCGGTGACGGCGGCGTTCGCGCGCGCGTTCGACCTGGTGCCGCTCGGGCGCCAGCTGCTCAACTCGGCGCTGGTCGCGCTGATCGCGGTGCCGCTCAGCGTCCTCGTCGCGTCATGGGCCGGCTTCGCCGCCACCCGCCTGGGTCCGACCGGGCGGCGGCTCATCGTCGGCGCGTCGCTCGCGGCGCTGCTGGTGCCGCCGACGGCG
The DNA here is from genome assembly GCA_963828075.1 of uncultured Solirubrobacterales bacterium. Classification (GTDB taxonomy): domain Bacteria; phylum Actinomycetota; class Thermoleophilia; order Solirubrobacterales; family Solirubrobacteraceae; genus JACCYI01. The sequence goes on from CAWHDH010000017.1 coordinate 1,123,944, forward strand.
ATGTGGGTCCCGCGCTTCGTGCTGTTCAGCCGCGTCGAGCTCGTCGACACCTATGTGCCGCTGATCGCGCCGGCGCTGATGGCGACCTCGCCGCTGTTCGTGCTGCTGTTCTACTGGAGCTACTCCCGGCTCCCGCGCGACCTCGTCGACGCCGCGCAAGTGGAGGGCATGGGCACCTTCGCGACCTGGCGGCGGGTGGCCGCGCCGCTCGTGCGGCCGACGACGTTCGCGGTCGCCGCGCTGAGCTTCGTGTTCCACTGGAGCAACTTCGTCGATCCGCTCCTCTACCTCAACGATCCCTCGCTGTTCACCGCACCGCTCGGCCTGCGCCAGCTCAAGGACCTCGGTGCCACCGACTTCGGCGTGCTGCTCGCCGCGGCGCTCGCCGTGACCCTGCCCGCGGTGCTGGCCTTCCTGGCGGTGCAGCGACGATTCCTCTCCGACACCAGGGCGGCGGGATGGCTCGGGCGCTGATCCTGGCACTGGCGCTCGTGGCGGCCGGCTGCGGCGGCTCGGGCACGTCGGGGGGCGGTGCCGGCCGGCCGGTCTCCCTCCAGGTCTTCGGCGACGCCGAGGAGATCGCCGCCTACCGCGAGCTCGTCGCGGTGTACGGCGAGCAGACGGGACGCAAGGCGACGCTGATCGAGGTCCCCGACCGCGACGCGCACATCCAGAAGATCACCACCGGCTTCGCGGCCAAACGCCCGCCGGACGTCTTCCTGGTCAACTACCGCAACTTCGCGCCGTTCGCGGCCCGCAGCGGGATCGATCCCGCGGGCCCGCGGTTGCGGCGCTCCACGGCGCTCTCCGTGGGCGACTACTACCCGCAGCCGCTCGAGGCGTTCACGTATCGCGGGGCCTTGCAGTGCATGCCGCAGAACCTCTCGAGCCTCGTCGTCTACTACAACCGCGACCTCTTCGAGCGCTTCAAGGTGCCGCTGCCCAAGGCGGGATGGACGTTCGAGGACATGCGGGCCGCAGCGCGCGCGCTGACCGAGCCGCCGGTCAAGCGCACCGGGGTCCGCCGCTACGGGATCGGCCTGGAACCGGGGATCGTGCGGCTCGGCGCGTTCGTCTGGTCGGCCGGCGGCGATCTCGTCGACGATCCGGCCAACCCGACCCGGTTCACCCTGGACACGCCGCAGGCCCGCGCCGGGCTGCAGGCGTTCCTCGACCTCCAGGGCGGCGACCGGGCGGCGCCGCACGAGGCCGAGGCGGAGGCCAAGGGGCTCGACGCGCGCTTCCTGGACGGCGAGCTCGGCATGTTCCTGTCCTCGCGGCGGGAGGTGCCGACCTTCCGCACGATCAAGGGATTCGAGTGGGACGTCGCGCCGTTCCCGGTGATCGAGCGGCCCGCGAGCATGCTGCACTCCGACGCCTACTGCGTCGCGAAGGGCGAGCACGCCGACGCCGCCTGGCGGTTCGTCGAGTTCGCCGCCGGTGAGGCGGGGCAGCGGATCCTCGCCCGCTCGGGCCGGATCGTGCCCTCGCACAAGGCGGTCGCCGAGTCGCCCGACTTCCTCGATCCGGCCAAGCCGCCGCTCTCGAGCCAGGTCTTCCTCGACGCCATCCCCACCGTCCGCCGGCTCCCGGTGGCCTCGACCTGGCCGGAGATCGAGGACGCCGCCGACCTGGCGATCAAGCGGGCCTACTACACCGAGCTGTCGGTCGACGAGGCGCTCGCGCGCATCGACAGGGAGACCGGGCCGCTGTGGGCGCGCGCTCGCGATGCTGGTCCTTGACGCGGTCGAGAAGCGCTTCGGCTCCACCTGCGCGCTGGCCGGCCTGAGCCTGGAGGTACCACCGGGAGAGCTCCTCGCCGTGCTCGGTCCCTCCGGCTCCGGCAAGTCGACGGCGCTGCGCGTGGTCGCCGGGCTCGAGCGCGCCGACGCCGGGCGCGTCCTGGTCGCCGGGCGGGATGTGACGGCCGAGCCCGCGGGCCGCCGCGACGTGGCGATGGTGTTTCAGTCGTTCGCGCTGTTCCCGCACCTGACGGTCGCCGAGAACATCGGCTTCGGCCTGGCCGCGCGGCGGGCGCCCGCGGTCGAGCGCGAGGCCCGCACGCGCGAAGCGGCCGAGGTGCTCGGCCTGGGCGACCTGCTGGCGCGGCGGCCCGCGGCGCTGTCGGGCGGTGAGCGCCAGCGGGTCGCGCTGGCCAGGGCGCTGGCGAGCCGGCCGAAGGTCCTGCTGATGGACGAGCCGCTCTCGAACCTCGATGCGCCCCTGCGCGAGCGCGCCCGCGCGGAGATCCGCCGGCTGCACACCGAGACCGGCGCCACGATCGTCTACGTCACCCACGACCAGGACGAGGCGCTGTCCCTCGGCCAGCGCGTCGCGATCCTCGATGCGGGGAGGATCCGCCAGCTCGCCGATCCCGACACGGTGTACGACCATCCCGCCGACGCGATGGTCGCGCGGTTCGTCGGGCGGCCGGCGATGAACCTCATCGCCGCTGAGGTCGACGGCGGGTGCGTACGCGGCCCGGGCGGGATCGTGCTCCCGCTGCCCGAGGGCATGGCGCTGCCGGCGGGGAGTCCGCGCGTCCTGGCCGGCTTTCGCGCCGAGCACGCCGTCTCCCCCGCCCCGCCCGGCGAAGGGTTCACCGCGGAGGTTGAAGCCATCGAGCGCGCGGGCCACGACCGGATCTGGCGGCTGCGCGCCGGCGGGCATCCGCTCGTCATCCGGCCCGCCGACGATCGCCGGCCGGCGCCGGGTGAGGTCGTCCGTGTCTCTGTCCCGCCGGATGCCGTCCGGCTGTTCGAGGCGGGGGAGCCGTGAACGGCGCGCGGCTGATGGCCCTGCCGTACGCGATCGGGCTGGTCGTCCTGGTCTTCGCACCCGCGGCGGTCACGCTCGCCCTGTCGCTCACCGAGTACGACCTCATCGGCTCCCCTGCGTGGGCGGGGACGGCGAACTTCGCCGAGCTGCTCGACGACCCGGCGTTCGCCGACGCCCTCCTCGCCACCGTCGCCTTCCTCGCGCTCGCGGTGCCCCTGCGCGTGGCCGGCGCGCTCGGGCTCGCGCTGCTCCTGCACCGCTCCTTCCGCTTCGCGTCGGCGCACCGCGCGGCCGTCTACCTGCCGACCGTCGTCCCCGACGTCGCGCTCGCCGTCCTCTGGCTCTTCCTCGCCAACCCGCTGTACGGGCCGATCGCGATCGTGCTCGGGTCGCTCGGCCTGCCCACGCCCGACCTGCTCACGAGCTCGACCGGGGCGCTCGTGCTCGTGGTGCTGATGTCGGCGTTCGCGGTCGGCGAGGGCTTCGTGATCGCGCTGGCCGTGCGGCGCGAGCTCCCCGAGGAGCTGCATGAGGTCGCTCGCGCCGAGGGCGCGTCGCCGGTCTTCGCCTTCCGTCGCGTGACCCTGCCGCTGATGAGCCCGACGCTCGCGCTGCTTGCTTGCCGCGACGTCGCGCTCAGCCTGCAGTTCGCGTTCGTGCCGATCCTCCTGGTCACCGGCGGGGGCCCGGATCGCGCGACGACGTTCCTTCCGCTCCTGATCTATCGCAACGCCTTCGAGTACGGCCGCTACGGCTACGCCGCCGCGATCACCGTCGTCTCGCTCGCGCTGACGGCGGTCGTGGTGCTGCTCGCGCTCCGCCCTCTGCGGCGCGGACGGCTGTCCCTCGGCTGATCGAGCGTCTGAAGCGCTCGTCAGTGTCGTTACATGTCAACAACGACCTGGAGAACGAGGGGGCGCTCGAGCTCTCGCCGCCCGACATCCGGCTCCGGCGCTGGTCGCGGACTCGCCGGAGTCCGGCGATCGGTTCGGCCGTGGCCTCGGCCGCTGACCTACCTCTCGGCTGGAACCGCAAGAACCGCGGAGGGTCATCCGTTTGTTGACCACTCCATACGCTCGAGAAAGACGCCGAATGCCCGCGCTCGCACGACCGGCAGCATCGATTCGCAGAGCTTTCCGCGCCTTTGGTGCGCTCGTCGTGCTCTCGGTGCTCGCCGGCGGTGTCGGATCGGCGGCCGACGCCCAGGTCAAGCAGCAGGGAAAGAAGGGCAAGCCGCCCGAGACGCCGCTCGCGGCCGCGCGCGAGGAGAACGCGGTCAAGGACCGCCCGCCGTCGCGCCACGAGCTGCCCGCCGGTGAGCTGCGTCTGTCCGCCTCGGAGTTGCTGGCCACCACCCGGCAGAAGCTGACGTTCACCGTGACGCTCGACCGGGCGGTGCGCGACGGAAGCCTCGCACTGTCGCTGCCCGACTCGTGGCTCCGGCGCTCCGGTGTGAGCGGGCTCGAGTACGCCCGCGTGCCGGCCGCAGGCCGCGGATCGGGCGGCCGCGCCGACCGGAGCGGTCGCGTCGTCACGTTCGACTTCGGCAGTGGTGCGTCGGGCGACTCCGCGGAGTTCAGCCTCACCGACAACGGCATCCCGCCCGGCACCTACGAGCTGCCCTATCGCTGGCGCGAGGCCGGCCGCGGCGGCGGTAGCGGCGTCGCGACAGTGATCTTCTACGCGCCGGTGCGGGAGTCGAGCGAGGAGCCTGCGCCGTCGTTCCCGCGGCTGGCGAACCCTGGCTTCGAGGTCAACGCGACCAACGACGACACGACCGAGTCCGAGACGTTCCTCACCGTGGTGCCGGGCGACAAGCGGCGGTTCGTGGTCGGCGCCAACGGCGGCGGCGGGTACAACGCCTGGGTCACGACCGACGGCGGCAACACGTTCGTCAAGCGCTCGATGCCGACGGCGACCGACGCGCCCGGCGAGCCGGGGCCGGAGTCCAGCAACCTCTGCTGCGACCCGATGTCGGCGGCCGACGCGGCCGGGAACATGTGGTACGGCGGCCTGTCGCTGGCCAACGGGGCGGCGAACCCGAGCCGCATCGTCGTCAACCGGATCGCGGCCGGGACGACCACCTTCCAGCCCGAGACGGTGGGCCTGCCGGCGCGGACCGCCGGCACGCAGGACAAACCGATGATGACCATCGACAACTCGCCGACGAGCCCGGCCTTCGGGCGGCTGTACGTCGTGTGGGACGAGCCGGCCGGCGGCGGCGTCAACATCGTGATCTCCCAGTGCAACACGCGCGTGGCGGGCAGCCTGGACGCGGCGCGCTGCGACAACGCCGACAACTGGAGCGTGCCGGTCTCGGTGACCCCGGCGACGAGCGGCTACATCTACGCCGACGTGGCCACGGGCCCCGACGGAAAGGTCTACGTCGTGTGGTGGGACTACACCGCCACCAACGCGATCCGCGGCGACGTCTGTGATCCCGCGTCGCAGGACTGCGCGAACGTGGCGTCCTGGGGTACCCCGCAGACGATCGCCACGCTCGACGCCACCGGCGGCGCGCCGATCCCGTTCGCGTGCCCGATCGTGGCGCAGCCCGGCGGGCGGGCGTCGACCTCGCCGCAGGTCGACGTCGACCGGTCGGGCGGAGCCAACAACAACCGCGTGTACGTGACGTGGAGCGACCTGCGGACGGGCAGCGGCACGACCCGCTGCGACGACGGCCTGACCCCGGCCGCCACGCACCTGAGCTTCGACTCGTTCGTCGCGTCCGCCGCCGGGGCGCTGCCCGGCAGCGCGAACCCCTCGCCCACCGTGGCGACGCGGCTGCTCACCGACGGCGAATCCGGCGGCCAGGCCTCATCCGACGACTGGTTCGCGTGGCTCGCGGTCGACCAGACGACGGGCCAGGCGTGGGCGGACTTCTACTCGACGCGCCACGATGCGACGCGGCGGCAGACGCACTTCTACGTCCGCACGGTCACGCCGGCCGGCGGGGCGCACACGCTCGGGGCACTCAACCAGGTGTCGGGTCAGCCGTCGGACTACAGCACCAACCCGTGCTGCGGGTTCGGCAACGACTACGGCGACTACACCGGCATCGACGCCACCCAGGGCATCGCGTATCCGGTGTGGTCGGACAAGCGCGGCGGGCTCGACGGGGAGGCGTTCACGTTCGTCGAAGCGGCCCCGAGCCTGGTCGCCGAGACGCCCACCGTCAACGACTCGGCCGGCGGCGACGGCGACGGCCGCCTCGAGCCGGGCGAGTCCTTCCGGCTCACCCAGCCGCTGCGCAACGCCGGCGCGGCGGCGGCCAACAGCGTGACGTCTACCCTCACCGAGTCCGAGCCCAACCTCGCGCTCACGCAGACGTCGTCCGCGTACCCCAACATCGCTGCAGGGGCGACGCATCCCAACAGCACGCTGTTCGCCGGCTCGCTCTCCGCCACGGCGCCGTGCGGCACCCCGCTCTCGCTGACGCTCCAGGCCAACACGACGCAAGGGCCGTTCACCGTCCCGGTCTCGATCCCGACCGGCGTCACAGGAGCGCCGGCGACGTCCACCAACTCCACGCCGGTGGCGATCCCGGACGGCACCCCGGCCGGCGTCACCTCGACGATCGCTCTCAGCGGCGGAGGCGTCGTCACCGATTTGAACGTCGGCATCAACATCACCCACACGTGGGTCGAGGATCTGACCGTCACCTTGACGAGCCCGTCGGGGACCACGGTCACGCTCGTCCAGAGGCGCGGCGGAAGCGGTGACAACTTCACGAACACCGTCTTCGACGACGAGGCGGCGACCGCGATCTCGACGGGCACGCCGCCGTTCACCGGCTCGTTCCAGCCCGAGGCAGCGCTGAGCGCATTCGACGGTCAGTCGCTGGCCGGCACCTGGACGCTCAAGGTGGTCGACTCCATCGGCCAGGACGTCGGGACGCTGAACTCCTGGAGCCTGACGCGGCCGACCGTCACGTGCTCGCCGCCGCCGCCCCCGACGGCCGCCGGGCTGGCGAGCTGGTCGGCGCCGGCCCCCGTGAAGGGCGATTTCGACGGCGACGGGTTCGCCGATCTGGCGATCGGCGCGCCGGGTGAGAACAACGGCGCCGGCGTGGTGCACGTCATCCGTGGCTCTGCCGCGGGCCTCACGGCCACGGGCTCGCAGTACTGGAGCCAGGACAGCGCGGGCGTGGCGGGTTCCACCGAGGCGGGTGACGGCTTCGGCTCATCGGTCGCGGCGGGCGACGTCAACGGCGATGGCCGTGCGGACCTCGCGATCGGCGTCCCCGGAGAGGACTTCGGCGCCGGCGCGGTCCATGTGCTGCTCGGCTCGGCATCTGGGGTCGTCTCGACGGGGAGCCGCCTCCTCAGCCAGGACACCTCGGGCATCCTCGATGCCGAGGAGCCCAACGACCACCTCGGCGCGACGCTGGCGATCGGCAACTACGGCGGCAGCTCGCACGGTGACCTGGCGATCGGCGCGCCGCACGAGGACGTCGGCGCGGCGGCCGACGCCGGCGTCGTGCACGTCCTGCCCGGCTCGGCGTCCGGGACGACCGCGACCGGCTCGCAGTACTGGGACCAGAACTCGTCCGGGATCCTCGACCTGAACGAGACGGGTGACCAGTTCGGCGCGTCGCTGGCCGCCGGGGACGTCGGCTCGACGACCCTCGCGGACCTGGCCATCGGGGCGGCGGGGGAGAACGCCGGGGCGGGTGCGGTGCACGTGCTGCTCGGCACCGCCTCCGGGCTCGCCTCCACGGGCAACCAGCGGTGGACCCAGGCCTCGGGCGGCATCGCCGACGACCCGGAGGCGGGTGACGGGTTCGGCGCGAGCCTCGCAATCGCGAACCTGGGCGGCAGCACGCATGGTGAGCTGGCCATCGGCGTCCCGAACGAGGACGCGGGCGCGGCGGTTGACGCCGGCGTCGTGCACGTCCTGCCCGGCTCGGCGTCCGGGCCGACCGGGACCGGCGCCCAGTTCTGGAACCAGGACGTCACCGGCATCCTCGACGTGAGGGAGGCCGGAGACCGGTTCGGCGCCTCGCTGGCCGGGGGCGACGTCGGCTCGACCACGGTCAGCGACCTGGCCATCGGCGCGCCCGGCGAGAACGCCGGGGCGGGCGTGGTCCACACGCTCCTCGGCACGGCGTCCGGCCTGACCGCGACCGGGGACGCCGTGTGGTCCCAGGACGCCACCGCCGTCACCGACTCGGCCGAACCGGGGGACGCGTTCGGGACCAGCGTGGCGATCGCGAACTTCGGCGGCAGCATCCACGGCGACCTCGCCATCGGCGCCCCCGGCGAGGACAACGGCGCCGTGGTCGATGTCGGCGTCGCGCACGTCCTGCTCGGCTCCGCATCCGGGACCACCGGGACCGGCTCGCAGTACTGGCGCCAGGACTCCAGCGGGATCTCCAGCGACGGCGAGGCCGGCGACCGGTTCGGCGGCGGCCTCGGCCGCTGACCGTAGCGCGCCACGGCAGCGCGGAGCGGGCGCCTGCCCGCTCCGCCCGCCTTCGTCAGGCGCCGAGCACGGCCGGGATGAGCGCCGCCGCGACGAGCAGGAGCACGGAGGGCACCAGGAGCAGGGCGACGACGAGCTGGATCTTCGGCGCGGCGCGGGCCGCCCGCTCGGCGGTCTCGCGGGCGCGGGCGGAGCGGGCCTCGGCGGCCTGGGCGGCGAGCGCGCCGTCGAGCGGGGCGCCGTGGCGCCCCGCACGCCCGAGCGCGCCGACGAGGACGGCCACGCCCGGGAGCGGGGCGCGCCGGGCGAGCTGGGCGTAGGCCGCCGCGGTGGGCACGCCAAGCTCGAGGGCGCGGGTGGCGTGACGCAGCTCCGCGGCGAGCAGGCCCGGGTGGCGGAGGCCGACCTGCGCGAGCGCGCGGTTCGCGGGCAGCCCGGCGCCGACCGCGACGCGGATCAGGTCCAGGACATCCGGCAACTCGCGCTCCATCGCCGCGACACGGGCGCGGATGCGCCGCCGCAGCCACGCGTCCGGGACCAGGAACGCGGCGGCCGGTAGGGCGAGCGGAACCACGATCGGCAGGCGGCCCGGCAGCCCCGGCGCCGCCGGAAGGACCGCCAGCAAGGTGGCCAGCGCGGCACCCCCCTTGACCGCCAGGAAGTCGCCGACGGGCAGCGCCAGTCCGGACGCCGCGAGGCGGGCCTCGAGGTCGCGCGGCCCGGCGCGAGGACCGACGCCACGGCCGAGGCGGCGCAGCAGCGCGACGCCCACGACCCGCCAGCCGGCGCGGCGGGGACGGCGCGGCCGGCGCGCGGCCACCAGGTCGGCGACGCCGACCGCAGCCAGGACGCCCGCGAGCCCCGCCAGGCCGGCCGCGGCGGTCACGCCGACTCCCGGGTGTCGGCGAGCCGGTGCGCGCGGATGGCGGCCGCGGACCGCGCGAAGATCGCGACGGTCACGCCGGTTGCCGGGCGCGGGCGAGCCGGCGGACGCAGAGGGCGGCGACGGCCTGCAGGACGAACGCGAGGCCGGCCAGCCAACCCGCGATGGGATGCCTGAGCAGGCCGACCGTGAAGCCGGGTGAGGCGAGCTCGACGAGCCCCGTGGCGCCGAGCGGCAGCGCGAGGACGAGCCAGGCCGTGAAGCGCGCCTGCGCGGTGCCGGTCTCCGCGTCGCGCTCGGTCCGCTGGGCCGCCTCGATCGACGCGGCCAGCTCGCGGAGCAGCGCGGCGAGGTCGCCGCCCGCCTCCCGCTGCAGGAGGATCGCCGCGACCATGGTGTCCCATGCCCGCGAGCCGGCGCGCTCGCGCAGGGCTTCGAGCACCTGCGGCGTCGGCTCGCCGAGGCTCAGCGCCCGGCCGGCGATGCGCAGCTCGTGACCCGCGGACCCCTCGACCCCGGCCGATGCGGCCACGATCGCGCCGCGGACCGAGTGACCGCCGCCGATCGCGTCGGCCAGCGCTCGTGCGGCGGCGGGCGCCCCGCGCTCGAGCCCCGCCGCGTAGCGCCGCCGGCGCGAGCGGATCAGCGCAAAGGCGATCGACGGACCGGTGAGCGCCGCGAGCCCTCCGGCCGCAGGGCCGCTCAGGATCCAGCCGCCGGCCAGCAGGCAGCCGGCGGCCACGACGCCGAGCCGCCGCCGCTCGTCGGCCGACGGCGACCGCCCCTCCTGCGCGGCCCGCGAGAGCGGCGCGAGCAGCCGGCGTACCGCGTCCGCGACCCGCGACGCCTCGACGGCCGCGAGGGCCTCCCAGGCGGCGAGCACGCCGGCGGCGCCCGCGGCGAAGGCGAGGAGCGCCGAGCGCGTCACGATCCCACCCCCGCGGCCGCCAGTACATGGCTCGTCATGCCTGTCCTAGGCACGCCCGTCCGCGATTCGCCCCCGTCCTCACCTCGGGCCGTCAGACGCACTAGCACTGGAGGTCCGGGTCATAGAGAGTGGGCTCTCCGTTCATCAGTCAGGAGGGCACCATGCTGGGACGGATCCGCCGCAATGCCACATTCGCCAACGTCTGCTCGTTCCTTGCGCTCACCATCGCGCTCGGCACGGGCAGCGCATATGCCGTCGACACGGTGTTCTCGGTTGACATCGTCGACGGTGAGGTCAAGTCCGTCGACCTGGACTCGAGTGCCGTCACCGCCTCGAAGATCGCCGGGGGCGCGGTCAGCAGCGCCAAGATCGACAACGACACCATCATCGCCGACGACATCGCGACTGGTGCCGTGGGCTCCAGCGAGATCTCGACGGCCGCCGTGGGCTCCAGCGAGATCTCCACGGCCGCCGTGGGCTCCGACGAGGTCGCTTCCGACAGCCTCGGGTCAGCCGACCTCGCCAGCGGCTCGGTGGGGTCCTTGGAGATCCTGGGCGACGCCGTAGGGGCGAGCGAGGTCGCTGCCAATGCCATCGACGGCGACGAGGTCGCCGACGGCGGGTTGACCAGCGCGGACGTCGCCTCGGAGTCCCTCACCCTCGCCGACATCGTCGGCGCGAACAAGAGCGGCGAGATCGATGTCGGTGCGATCTCCGCCAGCCGCTGCGTGACGATCCCGGGCAGCGTCAGCGGCGCGACGGTGGGCCAGGCCGTCGTTCTCTCGGTCAGAGGCTCGACGGCGCTGCCGGCGGGCATGACCGTCAGCGCCCAAGGCGTCACGGCGAGCAACGAGGTCGCCATCAAGGTGTGCAACCTCACCGGCGCGACCTCGCCCGCCCTGACCAACCTCCCGGTCCGGGTGGTGACGTTCGGCTGAGCGAAAGCCCTCACGCGGCGTCCAGCCGTGCGGCGAGCCCGTCTGACAGCGCGGCGCGCCAGCACGGCCGGCCGTCGCGCAGCGTGTACAGCGCCCGGACGCCGGCGCCGCCGGCGATGCGCACCACCTCGGCGACCTCGGTCACCACGCGGGCGCCGTCGCCGGTACGGGCCTGGCACACCACCAGGTCGAGCGCGTCGGCGACCTGCTCGCGGACCGCCGCGTGCGGCAGCCCGAGCTCGGCCATCAACGCCAGCGTCTCCACACGCCGCAGCGCCTCGGCGGGTGAGCCCGCGTGGACGGTGCACAGCGACCCGTCGTGACCGGTCGAGAGCGCGGTCAGCATGTCGAGTGCCTCGGGCCCTCGGACCTCCCCGACGACGATCCGGTCGGGACGCATGCGCAGCGCGTTGCGCACGAGCCGCCGGATCGTCACCTCGCCCCGACCCTCGAGGTTCGGCGGCCGCGCCTCGAGCCGGATGACGTGGGGCTGGCGCAGGCGCAGCTCGGCGGCGTCCTCGATCGTGACGACGCGCTCGTCCGCGCCGATGAACGCCGACAGGGCGTTCAGCGTGGTCGTCTTCCCCGACCCCGTGCCGCCGCAGACGAGGATGTTGCAACGGGCGCGGACGGCGCGCGAGAGGAGGTCGCGCAGCGGCGCCGGCAGCGTCCCGTGGGCGACGAGGTCGTCCGGCGAGAAGCCGCGGCGCCGGAACCGGCGGATCGTCAGCGCCGGGCCGTCGAGCGCGAGCGGCGGCACGACGACGTTGACGCGCGAGCCGTCCGGCAGCCGCGCGTCGACGAGCGGCTGTGCTTCGTCCACCCGCCGGCCGAGCGGCGCCAGGATCCGCTCGATCGTGTGACCCAGCGCCTCGTCGGACTCGAACGCCACCGCGGTCGCCTCGAGGCGCCCGTGCCGCTCGATCCACACCGGGGCGGTCCCGCAGACCATGATCTCGTCGACCTCGGGATCCGCGAGCAGCGCCTCGAGCGGCCCGAGCCCGAAGGAGCGCTCGGCGATCCGGCGCACGAGCTCCTCGCGCTGATCGGGGTGCAACAGCCCGGCCTCGCGATCCACGAGCGCGCGGATCGCCCCGTCACGCCCGCTCGGCGCCCCGGCGGCCGGCTCCTGCAGCAGGCGCTCGCGCAGCACGGTCGCGACCGCCTCGAGCGCATCGCCGTCTCCGGACTCGGGGAAGTGGGTCACACCTCCTAGAGGGCGAGGCGCGAGAAGTTCGCCCCACCCTCCGAGGAATCCGTCGGCCCGCGGTCGGCGCCGGGATCGCGCCGAGCTGTCAGCGCGTCCGTGACGCCCCAGTGCTTGGTACGCCGTCGCTCGCCGGCTGCCAGTTGGTGTGCGCCCGCTTACCCCGAGGACGCCCCGATGGCGATGCCGCCGCTGCGCCGGCGATCGCCGGGAGCCCGCGGGAGCAGCCGGAGCTCGCGCGCGAAGGACTGCGCGGCGGCGAGGAAGACGGCCTGGCGGACGGTGACCCGCAGGCTGGCCAACACGCGCGGGAACCCGCCGTCCTGGCCCTCGGCGGCGGGCGCGCGGGTGGCGGCGAGCACCTCGACGTCCTCGAGCGCCAGCTGCGCGGTGCCCGGCGCCTCACCCTCACCGCCTCGCGTGACCAGCACGTCGACGCGCGCGCCGGGCCGGATCAGCTCCGCCGAGCCGAGCGCGAGGACGTCCGCGGCCCGCTCGCCGCGCCGGACGCCGGCGGCCCCGGCGGGCCCCGCGTCGAGCGCGAGCTGGCCGGCCGTCAGGTAGCCGCCCGCCGGCACGGGCACGGCGACCTCTTCGCCGACCAGCTCGGCCGGCTGCGCGGCTGCGCCCGCCGGCGCGAAGCGCAGCGGCATCCGGCGCACCGCGAGGTGACCGAGTCCGAGGCGGGTCCCGGTGGCCAGGTCGTCCCGGGCGACGACGACATCCACGAGCGGCGCCAGTCGCGCATCGACCGCCGCCTCGCGACGGGCGACGTCCGAAGCCGCGAGACCGCCGAGCAGGAGGGCCAGGCCGAGAAGCGCGGCGCCGCGCCGCCGGCGACCGGTCACCGCGCGACCTCCGGGCGGCGCGAGCGACCCGCGCGACGGCGGCGCCGGTGGGCCGGAGCGAGGCGGGCGGGCGTGGTCGGGACGAGCGGCAGCTCGATCGCCATCACGAGACCGTCCGCGGAGGACTGCGACACCAGGCGCCCGCCGGCTCGGGCGGCGACGCGGGCGGCGACCGCGAGGCCGTGCCCGCGACGACCGGCGTGGGCACGGATCGGCTCGCGCGGGAGCGGCGGCCCCGTCCCCGCGTCGGCGACCTCGAGCCGGACCCTGCCGTCCACCCGCCGGGCGCCGAGCCGCACCGGCGCGCGGCCGTGCTCGATCGCGTTGGCGATCAGGTTGCCCAGCGCCTGCGCCAGGCGGACGCGATCGGCGCGCACGACCCACCACTCGGCACACGGCGCGAGCGTCACCGTCGCGCCGAACGCGGCCGCGACGGGAGCCCACGCGTCGAGCGCCTCCTCGAGCAGATCGGCGACGTCCACGCAGCCCGGCCGGTCCGGCGCGCGCCGCCCGGCGGGAGCGGCGGCGAGGTCCTCGAGCGCCAGCCCGGCGCGCCGCAGTTCGAGATCCAGCGCGGCGGCACGGCGGGCGCGCTCGGGCTCGGCGTCGCGCGCCAGCCCCGCCAGGCCCAGCTGGACCGCCGTCAGCGGCCCCCGGAGCTCGTGGCTCGCCTCGGCGACGAGCGCCATCCGCGCCCCGACGTTCCGGCGCACCAGCGCCAGTGTGGCGACGGACCCGGCCGTGCACGCCCATCCCGCGAGCTCCCAGGCGAGCAGTGCGCCGGCGCCGCTCACGCCGCCACCCGCCCTTCGATCAGCCGGTAGCCGACGCCCCACACGTTGAAGACGAAGCAGTCGCCGTCGACGGCCAGCTTGCGCCGCAGGCGGCAGGCGTGCGAGTCCAGCGTCCGCGTCGAGCCCATGGTGCGGAAGCCCCAGATGTCGCGCAGCAACTCCTGCTTGGTCCACACCCGGGCGGGCTCGGACGCCAGCAACCGCAGCAGCGCGAACTCCTTCTGGGACAGCTCGACGCGCCGGTCGCGCAGCAGCACCACGCGCGACAGCGGATCGACCTCCAGATCGCCGATGCGGATCCGCCCGCCCGCCCCGCGGACGCGGCAGCGGCGCAGAAGCGCGGCGAGCCGGCCGCGCAACTCGCCGTAGGAGAACGGCTTGGCCAGGAAGTCGTCCGCCCCGCGCTCGAACGCGCGGATCCGGTCCAGCTCACCGGAGCGACCGGTCAGCACCAGCACCGGGAGGCCGGCGTCCAGCCGCGAGGCCGCGGCGTCCGCGGTGCGGATCCGACGCAGCAGATCGAGGCCCGTCCCGTCCGGGAGGCCCAGGTCCAGCACCGCGAGGTCGGGTTGCTTGTACTCGAGGACGCGCAGGGCGTCGCGGACCGTCTCGGCCACGTGCAGCTCGTAGCCGTCGGCCGTCAGGTTGTCGGCGAGGAACGTGCGGACCGCGGGGTCGTCCTCGACGACCAGGATCGTGGCGAAGGGCTCGGTCATGCAAGGCATAGGCCGCCAGCGGAAGACTTCGCCCCGGGTTAGGATTCCGCGATGGCGCGCACGGCGCGGACGACCGAGAGCAACGAGTGCCGGCGGTGCTCGACTTTCTGCGACCGGGTCATCTCGCCCGCCACCTGCGTCGCCGCGAACTGCGCGTTCCTCTACCAGTACGACGATCCCCTCTCTGGCCGCCGGTACATGGGCTGCGTGCAGAAGATCTTCGAGGCGGAGATCGACGTCGAGCTGTTCGCCGCCGCCGAGCGGACACGTGCCGGATTCGGCGCCGTGAAGCTCTCCCGGGCGCCACTGCGCCGATGCGCGTTCGAGGTTGAGCGTGCGTACGCGGCGGTCGAGCCCGACAGTGGCGACCGCTGCGTCAACCGGCGCTTCTTCGACGCCCCGGACACGGGCCCGGACGCGCTGCGCGCGTTCGACCTGCGCGCCGGGCTCACTCAGGAGTGACAGTTTCGTTTCAGGGGCTGAGCGCGCGGAGGATTTGCGCCTAAGATGCCGACGCCCGGTCAGGCCCGGGACCTGACCATGGATTCCACCCGACGCGGCAACTACTCCTCCGGCTCCGACTACGTCCTCGAGTACGGCGAGCTCCGGTTCACGTTCAACGAGCTGGACTTCGCCGAGCGCGTCGAGCAGGCGGCGCTCAAGCTCGGCTTCGTCGCCAGCCGCCTCGACGGCACCGAGCTCGAGGACCTCGTGAACCTCGCGGTCAACGGCGAGGTCCAGGATCCCGCGAGCGGTCTCGGCGAGCACGTCAACGACTGCTGGCCGGAGCTCGTCGGGCCGGCCGAGCGCTCCCTGGTGCACTGGCTGCGCCGGCTCGTCTTCCGTTCCGCCTGGCTCGACCAGCGCGTCAAAGAGGGCGAGCTCGACGTCGCCTTCGACGAGGACGCGAGCTCGTTCCGCTACGTGCAGCCCGAGCGCGACCACGAGCCGATCGAGCTGTCCCCCGAGCCCAACTGGGGCCGGGTCGCCTACATGCCCCGGTAGCCCCCGGTTCCGGTGACGCCCGGCGCTGAGGCTCCACCGCTCGCGGCGCGACGGGCGCGGGCGGCGGTCGCGACGCTGTTCTTCACCAACGGGGCGATCTTCGCCAGCGTCGTCCCCCGCTACCCGGACCTCAAGGCGAATCTCGAGCTGTCCAACGCGGCCCTGGGGTCGGCGGTCTCGGCGTTCTGGCTGGGCGCGCTGGTGGTGGGCCTCGCCGGCGGCGCGCTGATCACGCGGTGGGGCTCGGCGCGCGTGGCGACCGTGGTGACGGTGATCGCGGCGGCGAACCTCGCCCTCATCGGTTCCGCGCCGTCCTGGGTGGCGCTGGCCGGCGCGCTGGCCGTGGCGGGCTCGGTCGACACCCTCGCCGACGTGGCCGAGAACGCCCACGCCCTGCGCGTGGAGCGGCTCTATCGCCGGTCCATCCTGAACTCGCTCCACGGTGTGTGGAGCATCGGCGCGGTCGCCGGTGGCGCGGCGGGCGCGGCGGCCGCGGGCGCCGACGTCGGGCTGGCGTTGCACCTGTCGATCGCCGGAGCGGTCCTCGCCGTCCTCGCGCTCGCGGCGTCGCGGTTCCTGCTCGACGGTCCGGAGCGCGACACCCCTCCTGCTGCAGCCCGCCCCGGGCGCACCCGCCTGCCGCTCGGCGCCGTCGGCGTCGTCGCCGCGCTCGGCCTCGTCGCCACCCTCGCCCAGGCCATCGAGGACACCGGCGCGACGTGGAGCGCGGTCTACCTCCGCACCGAGCTCGGGGCGACCGCCGCCGTGGCGGGCGCGGGGTTCGTCGCGCTGCAGTCCATGCAGACGGTCGGACGGCTTCTGGGCGACCGCGTCGTGACCCGCTACGGCGACCGGACCGTCGGCCGGTGCGGGGCCGCGCTCGCGGGCGTGGCGATGGCCGCGGCGCTGGCCCTCCACTCGCCCGCGGTCACCATCGCCGCCTTCGGCGTCGCGGGGCTCGGCATCGCCACGCTCATCCCGGCGGCGATGCGCGGCGCCGACGGCCTCCCCGGCCTGGCGCCGGGCGTGGGGCTCACGCTCGTCGGCACCGTCTCGCGGGTCGGGAGCCTGGCCGTGCCGCCGGCCATCGGGCTGGTGGCCGACGCCTCGAGCCTGCGCGTCGGCCTCCTCGCCGTCCCGCTCGCCGCCGTCGCGCTCGTCGTCCTGAGCCGGGCGCTGCGGAATAGGAGCGGCGCTCAGTCAGCCCACCAGTCGCGCTGACCCTCCACGTCGTCCCGCGGGTTGTCGCCGAGGTTGGGTGCGCCGAACACGAGGAGCTCGAGGCCCTCCGGCCCGGCCTCGTACCCTCGCCAGGTACCGGGCGGAACGCGCACGACGTCCCACTTCTTGACCTCGACGATCTCGTCGTCGAGCTTCATCCGCCCGCTCCCGCCCACGACCGCGAACAGCTCCTCCTGCTCCCTGTGCGTGTGGCCGTACGGGAACCGGTAGCCGGGCGGGATGCGCTGATAGCTCAGGCCGGACTGCTCGAGCTCGAGCGCCTTGCTCGCGAGACGGAACTCCAGGTCCGGCGCGCCGTCGAAGTTGGACCCGACGTCCGCCAGATCCTCTCTGAGGTTCCTGAGCGTGAACGGCATGACCGCGATGCTTAGACCGCCGCCCGAGCCTTGGCGATCGCCTCGGCGCCCGCCTCGCCGACCAGCAGCTCGGGACGCAGCGTCCCGCTCAGCGAGAGGTCGAGCGCCGGGAAGCGCCGCGCGGCGGTGAGGACCGGGTCCAACGCGATGACGGTCGTCTCGCCGCCGACCGGCGCGGGCGCCGTGGCGACGATGGTCAGCGAGCCCCCGTCGGGGATGTTGCGCGCGGCGGCGAGGAGGCGGCGGGCGGCCGTCGGCGCGACGCCGTCGAGCCCGTCGATCACGACGAGCGCGTGCTCGCCGCGGGCGGCCAGGCGCTTGGCCTGCTCCACCGCCTGCTCGAGGGCCTGCGTCTGGGCGTCGGATGACGCGCCGAGCGTGGCGTTGGCGGCGGGCTCCGTGCCGGCCTCCTTCCACAGCCCGACCTCCTCGGGCCGGGCGCCGGCGAGGACGACGGAGACCTCGACCCCCTCGATGGCCGACAGCGCCCCCGCGAGCCGCAGCAGCGTCTCGGTCTTGCCGGCGCGCGAGGGACCGGTGACGGTCACGCGGGAGCCGCGGCCGAACGGCGTCAGCCACTCGATCGCCTTGACGGTGGCGTCGTCGGTGCCGAGCTCGAAGCGCTGGTCGGGGAACGCCGCGCCGAGCTCGTCGAAGCGGGTGCCCTCGGCGACCTCGTCGGCCGGGCGGCCGTTGATCGTGTCGACGCGGACCAGCGACGGATGGCGCTCCGAGCGCCGCGGCCGGCGCACCGGGCCCGCGACCGTGTCGCCGGAGACGAGCTCGCAGCGCTTGACCTGGGCGGCGGACACGTAGACGTCGTCGTCGGTGGTCTCGGGCGGCGAGAGCCGGATGAACCCGGAGCCGTTGGCGAGGAGCTCGACGACGCCCTCGACGACCTTCTCGTCGCCGGCGTCCTCGGCGTCGCCGTTGCGGTCCTCGTCGCGACCGCGGCCACGGCCGGCGCGGGCGCCGCGCGAGCGGCGGCGCGGACGCTCCTCGTCCTCGGGCTCGGCCGCGTCGGCCTCGTCGCCGGCGGCGGTGGCCACCTCGGTCTCCTCCTCGGCGCGTCGCGAGCGCGACCGGCCACCGGAGCGCGACCGCGGCCGGCGGGCGGGCTTCTCCTCGGCGTCGGCGTCCGTGTCGGCGCCGGCATCGGCGGACGGCGCGACGGGCTCGCCGCCCTGGGCGACGAGGATGGCGTCGATGAGCTCGCCCTTGCGCAGGCGGCGGAACCCGTCCACCCCCAGCTCGTTGGCGAGAAGGTGGAGATCGGCGAGCGGGCTGGCGGTCAGCTCGGCGGGATCGAGGACGGACGACATGGGGTACCTCCTGGGTCGGTCGGTGGGCGCCCGGCCGCGTTGTGCTCAGCGGCCGGCGACGAATGCGCCACGAACGGTAGCGCGGACACCGGTCTCGCCGCAGTCAGGCCCTAGACGCGGCGCAGGTCCTCCGGAAGGATCGCGTCCGCGGTGATCTCCGCCTCCCCGCGGAGCACGGCGCGGACCCGCAGGTAGTCGGCCGCGTCGGCGACGTCGTGGACGCGGAAGATGTGCGCCCCGGCGTCGACACCCCAGCCGAGCGCCGCGAGCGTGCCGGCCAGCCGCTCGCGCGGTCCGCGGCCGGTGATGGCGCCGACGAAGTCCTTGCGCGAGATCGCCAGCAGCACCGGGCGCCCGAAGGCGTGGACGCGGTCCAGCCCGCGCAGCGCGGCGACCGTCTGGGCCGGCGTCTTGGCGAAGTCCGGCCCGGGGTCCAGCACGATCTGCTCCTCCCCCACCCCCCGGCCGTGGGCGAGCGCGATGCGCTCGGCCAGGAACGCGGCGACGTCGCCCACCACGTCGCCGTCGTAGAGCGCCGGGTCGAGGAGCTTGCGCTTGGGCTCGACGCGAGTGTGCATGATCACGAGCGCCGCGCCGCTGCGCGCGCAGACGTCGGCGAGCGCCGGGTCGCGCAGGCCCGACACGTCGTTGACCATGCACGCGCCGGCGGCCACCGCCGCGGCGGCGACCTCCGGCTTGTAGGTGTCGACCGACACGGGGACGCCGACCTCGGCGACCACCCGCTCGATCAGCGGAAGCACCCGCTCGATCTCCTCCGGCGCCGGGATCGGCGGCCGGGTGGTGATCCCGGACTCGCCGCCGATGTCGATGATCGCCGCCCCCGCCGCCGCCAGCTGCGCCGCGCGCGCGACCCGCCCGTCGAGGTCGCGCAGCTCGCCCGCGTCGGAGAACGAGTCGGGCGTCGCGTTGACGATCCCCATGAGCAGGGGCGTGCTGACGTCCAGCTCGCGCCCCGCGGCGCGCAGGATCACTTCTTGATCCGCAGCCGCATCGTCTCGCGGGTGACGTTCTTGGCGCGGTCGCTGACGCGGACGCGGAGGGTGAACGTGCGGTTGCGGGCGTAGCGGTGTGAGGTGGTGCGCAGCTCGCTGGTCGGAGAGCCGTCGCCGTAGTCCACGGTGACCGCCCTGACCCCGGAGCCGTTCGGGTCCGTCGGCGTGACGATCACCTTGAGCGTCCGCCTGCGCTTGCGCGTGCCGGTGACGCGGATCTTGACCGCGGGCGGCGTCGTGTCGATGCGCAGCGCGCGGTCCTTGCTGCGTGTCGTCTGCCCGCGGCGGTCGATGGCCAGCACGTTCCAGCGGTGCGGCCCGTCCGGCAGCGGGGCGCCGAGGATGTGCTCGCGGCGCTCGGTGGTGCCGACCTCGACACCGTCGACGAACACCTTGTACTGCGGCGTGCCCCACAGCTCGGTGGGCGGCGACCACGCCAGCCGCGGCTGGCGGCGGCGCTGCCAGCGAGTCGTGCTCTGGCCGACGGGGACGGCGGGAGACTTGTCGTGGACGGCGACGACCACGCGGCGCGCCTCGGCCGTTCCCTGCACGAAGGCGGCGGCGAAGTCGCCGTTGCGGTCGGTGGCGATCTCCGGCCCGCCGACCACGGGCCCGAAGTCGGGCACCGACAGCGTCGTCTCGGGCTCCCACGGCAGCTCGTCGGGCCGGAAGCGGGCCTGGATGGTCGCCGCCGCGGTCCCCTGCTGCGCGCGCCAGGCGATGGCGGTCTGCCGGCGCTCGGACACCGCGACGACCGGCGCCGGCGCCTCGGTGCTGCCGGCCGTGTCGATCCGCGACGAGGTGGTGAAGGCGTCGGTCTTCTCGAGCGACGTGGTGTAGATGGCTCCGCCGGGCCCCGCCACCACCGACGCACCGATGCCGCGGCCGTTCATCTCGAACCGCGGGGCGTAGGACGTCTGGCCGGCGTCGAGGATGGCCGGGGCTTCGAACAGCGAGCCGACCAGGCGCCGGGCGACGGTGCGCGAGCCGCCGCCGAAGTCCTGGCGGAAGGCGACCCAGGCGAAGGAGCCGTCGTCCTCGATGTCGATGTCGGGCGAGTCGGCCGCGCCGCCACCAACGCCGCCGAGGTCCGCGAGCGAGATCTCCTGCGGGGCCGACGAGGGGGTCAGGCCGGTGATGCGGCGGCCGTAGACGCGCCGCCGGCCGTCCGTGTGGTTCTCCGCCCAGGTCGCCACGGCGTTGCCCTCGGCGGACACCGCGATGCGCGGGCGGCCGGAGCCGTCGCCGGCCGCTTGGCCGAGGTCGACGTCGAGCGGGGGGATGCCCTCCCACGTCGAGTCCTGCAGCCGCACGGCGCGGACGTCGCCGGCGGCCGCGGCGACGAAGTACGCGGTGCCGTTGATCCCGAGGTCCGAGTGCGGATCGGTGACCGGACTGGCCACGGAGCCGTCGACGAGCGACGCCGGCGGCGACAGCGGCGACAACTGGCCGCCGCCGGCCGCGAAGGTGCCGTAGAGCTTGCCGCCCGAGACGAAGCCGATGGCCAGCCGGCGGCCGTCGCCGGCGGCGATCGTCACGGCGGTCACCGGCTCGCCGAGACCGGCGTCGACGCGCTCCGGGGGGCGCCAGGCGCCGTCGATGATCCGCGACAGGTACGCGTGGGCGATGCCCGCCTCGCGCTTGAGGTAGACGACGCCGCCGGTGCCGTCGCGCGCGAGGTCGACGTCCCCCACCGACACGATCTCCGGGTTCGGGCCGTCGATGGACTCGCCCGGGAACCATGCGGCATCGGCGGCGGGGGCGAGCAGGACGGGCGCGAGCCCCGCCAGCGCGCTGAGCGCGGCGGCGAGGGCGGGACGGCGGATCGGCATGGGTCGGTGTGGCTCCGGGCTCTCGAGAGGGGGTCAGGCGAAACGCTGCAACCGGCGGGGCCCCGGAAAGTTACGCCGCGACGCCGACGGCACCGCGGGTTCTGACCGAATCGCGTTAGGTCTGCCTTTCGTAAGCTCTTGCTAACCTATGTCGCGTGCAGCCCGCCTTCGATGCCATAGCCGACCCTCGCCGTCGCGAGATCCTGCGGCTGGTGCGCACCGCGGAGCTCCCGGCCGGAGCGATCGCCGCGCACTTCGCGGACGTCACGAGGCCGGCGATCTCGCAGCACCTCCGGACGCTGCGGGAGGCCGGGCTGATCGAGGAGCGGCGCGAGGGCACGCGCCGCCTGTACCGCGCCCGCGCACAGGGCCTCGTCGGCGTGCATGATTTCCTGGCGCAGTTCTGGGACGAACGGCTCGGCGTGCTGCGACTCGAGGCCGAGCGCGAGGAGCGGAGGAAACAGGATGACCAAGGCACTCGGAACTGATCCCGTCGTGCGGGAGATCTGGATCGCCGCGAGACCCGAGACGGTCTTCGCCTTCTTCGTCGAGCCCGACAAGCTCACGCGGTGGCTGTGCGACGAGGCCACCGTCAATCCCCGCCCCGGCGGCGTCAACCACCAGACGCACCCCGGAGACGACAACAACCCGGACGGGCCGTACTACATGCGCGGAGAGTTCGTGGAGGTCTCGCCTCCCGTCCGCGTGGTGTTCACCTGGGGCTTCGCGAACCCCTCCGTCGGCGTGCCCCCTGGGTCCACGGCGGTCGAGGTCACGCTCGAGCCCGAGGACGACGGCACCCGCGTGCGCCTCGTGCATCGGAACCTGCCGGTGCCCCACCGCGACGGCCACGGTGCAGGCTGGAACCGGATGTTGCGCCTCCTCGCCGCGGCCGCGAGTTGAGCACCCACGAAGGAGGAGAGGCAATGGAGGCCATCCGGCACGAGGTCTGGATCAACGCGGACTCCCAGGCGGTGTTCGAGGCGATCAGCAGCCGCGAGGGCCTCGACTCCTGGTGGGGCAAGGCCCTGAGCGCCGAGCCGGGGGTCGGGTGCGTGATCGAGTTCGACCACGGGCTCGGGGATCCGCTGAGGATGCGCATCACCGACCTGGACCCCGGCGCGAGGCTGACCTGGAGATGCGTCTCGGACTTCAGCGACCCGGGGAACCCCGCCTCCGAGTGGCTGGGCCACCGCCTCGGGTTCGACCTAAAGAGCGCCGCGGACGACCCCGCCCTGGCCTGGATGGGGCCCAGGCTGGGCGTCGACGGGGGCACCATCCTCAGGTTCAGCCACACCGGGTGGACGCCGGAGTCGAGGTGGTTCGCGTTCTCCAACACCGCCTGGGGCGTCACGCTGGAGGGCCTCGCCAGCCGGTTCGCCGACTAACTACTCGAGGTAGGTGCGGAAGTCCTCGATCGGGGCGCGCTCGGGTGCCGCCTTCTCAGGACCGCGCGCCTCGCCGAGGTGGATGAGGCCGAGGAGGCGCTCGCCTTCCTCGAACCCGCAGGCCGCGCGCCCGGCCGGCGTGTGCAGCACCCCCGGCGTGCGCCAGTAGCCGCCGAGACCGCGGGCATGGGCGCCGAGCAGCACGATGAACACGGCCGCCGCGCCGGCGGCGAAGTCCTCCTCGTCGGTGACCGGATCGCCGCACTGCACGACGCTCGCGGCGATCAGGGTCGGGGCGCGGTCGAGCTTCGCGGCGCTCTCCGGCCCGGCGGCCTCCTTGAGCGCCGCGAGCGCGCGGGGGCCGAGCACACGGAAGCGCCACGGGTTGGTCAGATGGTGGTTCGGGGCCCAGCGGGCGAGCTCGAACAGCTCGTCCAGCGTCTCGGGCGGGACGGGCGCCGGTTGGTAGGCCTTGTGTGTGCGGCGGGTGCGGATGAGCTCGTCGAAGACCACGTCCGCCCAGAGGCTCAGCCTCACGCCGATGACCCACGCGGGCACCGTCTCCGAGCTCTGGCGCTTCCCGGTGAAGTCGATGGTCGGCGAGCGCGTCGACGCCCTGCAGGTCGACTGGCGGGGTGCCGGCGGCGACCGCACCCACGCGCTGCACTCGGATCGCAAGGGCGAGCTGCGACAGCTGACGATCCGCGAGGCACCGCGGATGCTCCGCTGGCATGCGAGCTACGGCGGCGCCGACGTCAGCCCGCACAAGCCTCCGCCCGCCACGCTGACGGCGCCCGACGGTCGCGCCTACACCTGGGGCGAGGACGGCCTCGGTGGCGCGCTCGAGCACGACCTCGGCCGCCCGGTGACCTTGGTCCGCGACCTCGACGGGCAGCAGGATCTCGAAGGCTCGCTCCTGCTCACCACCGAGGCGTCGCGCCGGGCGCTCGAGGCGGAGCTCGCCGCGCCGGTGGACAGCCGCCGCTTCCGCCCCAACCTGCACCTGGACCTCGACGCTCCGGCGTGGGCGGAGCTCGGGTGGGAAGGGCTGGGTGTCGAACTCGAGGGCGGCGTCGTGCTGCGCCTGCTGCACCCGTGCGAGCGCTGCGTGATCCCGACCCGCTGGCCGGCCGCCGACGGCTCGGTGGGCCGCTGGCCGGGGCTGCTCAAGCACCTGGCCCGGGAGCACGAGACCTCGTTCGGGATCAACGCGCGGGTGGAGGTGCCGGGTGTGGTGCGGGCCGGGGAGCGGCTCGTCGTGCGTCGCTGAGGGCTCGAGAACGGCGTCGGGTGAGGAGGGTGGCAGGGGTCGAGGCGGGCGGCAAGGACGTCAACCACCCCCTTGGCCCCCTCGAGGGCACCATGGGGGTGATTCACCCCCAAATAGAGGGTGAATCACCCCCTTGCGGGTCCTCGGCGCGCATGGGGGTGGTTGACCCCACAGGGCTCACCCCACACCCTCGTCCTCAATGCTGGGGTACGCGTCCCAAACTCAGCACGCGCGATAGGGACCCGCCTAGCTCCGCTTCCACCCACCGCCCAGAAACCGCCCGATCCGCCCCGCCCGCACGTTCGCCTTGAACTCAGGCGCACCCGGCTCGTAGTCGCCGAGCGCCTCAGCCGCGGCTGCGTCGATGGTCAGCTCGACCCGCCGCTCAAAGATGCGGGAGACCTCCGGCGCGTCGACCCACACGAACCGCTCGCCGGCGCGCATGACGATGCCGTCGAAGATGTGCTCCTTGAGGTTCTCGATCGCCCGCTCGGCCACACCCAGCTCGACCCCGTCGGAGGACACGATGGGCGTGCCGGCCGCGAGCATCTTGTAGGAGATGGGATGACCGCCGTCGTCCATCGGCGACGAACTCTACGGATCAGAGGTTGTGCACTTCGGAGAGCACTTCGCTCACCGAGGCCTTGGCGTCGCCGAACAGCAGCGCGGTCTTCTCGTCGTAGAACAGCGGGTTGTCGATCCCGGCGAACCCCGCCGACATCGAGCGCTTCAGGACGATGATCGAGCTCGACTTGTCGACGTCGAGGATCGGCATCCCGTAGATCGGGGAGTCCGTGACCGTGCGCGCCGCCGGGTTCGTCACGTCGTTGGCGCCGATCACGAGCGACACGTCGGTGCGCGCGAACTCCGCGTTGGCCTCCTCCATCTCCTTGAGCTGGTCATACGGGACGTCGGCCTCCGCCAGCAGCACGTTCATGTGCCCCGGCATCCGCCCCGCGACCGGGTGGATCGCGTAGGAGACCTCGATCCCGCGCTTCTGGAGCTCCGCCGCCAGGTCGGCGACCGCGCGCTGGGCCTGGGCGACCGCCATGCCATAGCCGGGGACGATGACGACGCGCTGGGCGTAGGACAGCTGGATAGCGACATCCGCCGCGCTGGTCGAGCGCACCGTGCGGTCCACGTCATCGGCCGCCGCCGCTCCACCCGCCGGCGCCGCGCCGAAGGAGCCGAAGAACACATTGCCGATCGACCGGTTCATCGCCTCGGCCATCTGCTTGGTCAGGATCGAACCCGACGCACCGACCAACATGCCCGCCACGATCAGCACCACGTTGTCCAGCGCGATCCCGGCCGCCGCCGCACTCAGGCCGGTGAACGCGTTCAGCGTCGAGATGACGACGGGCATGTCGGCGCCGCCGATCGGCAGAACCGCGAGGACGCCGAGAAGCCCGGCGGCCAACAAGACGCCGGCGAAGACGAGTTGCGAGTCGGTGCCCGCGGCGATGGCCACGGCGAACCCGGAGGCGACCGCGAGCAGCCCGGCGTTGACGAGCGACGGGATCCGCGGCCGCGCCTTGGTCAGCTCCTGGAGCTTGACGAACGCGACGTTCGAGCCCCAGAAGGAGATCGAGCCGATGATCGCCGCGAACAGGATCGGGATCAGCGCGTCGAGCGGCAACTGGTGGCCCTCCTCGACCGCCTCGCGATACTCGACGAACGAGATCAGCGCAACCGCCCCGCCGCCGACGCCGTTGAACAGCGCCACCATCTGCGGCATCGCCGTCATCTTCACCGAGCGCGCGCTCGGGATCCCGACCGCGGTGCCGATCGCGAGCCCGACCACGATCAGGCCCCAGTCACCCACGCCGTCCTGCAACAGCGTCGCGATCACCGCGATGGCCATGCCGACCGCGGCGACCTGGTTGCCCTGCACCGCGGTGCGCGGCCCGCGCAGCATCCGCAGGCCGATGATGAACATGGCGAAGGCCACGATGTACAGCGCAGTGATGACGTCGCGATCCACCGCGCTCAGCCCTTCGGTTCCGGTTTCTTGCCCTTGAACATGCCGAGCATCCGATCCGTCACCAAGAAGCCGCCGATCACGTTGATCGTCCCGAACGCGATCGCGATCACCAGCAGCACGTCCTCCAGGAACCCGTCCGCAGGCCCGACGAGGATCAACCCGCCCAACACCACGATGCCGTGGATCGCGTTCGTGCCCGACATCAGCGGCGTGTGCAACGTGTTCGGCACCTTCGAGATCACCTCGAACCCGACGAACGCCGCCAGCAACAGGATCGCGAGCTCGGTCAGCAGGTCCATGGCCTAGGCCTCCGCCGCGCGCTTGGCGCCCTCGTGGACGATCTCGCCGCCGCGCGTGATGCAGGCGCCGCTGATCACCTCGTCGTCGAAGTTGAGATCCAGCGCACCCTCGTCGCCGGGCGCGAACAGCTCGATCAGCGACTGGACGTTCCGCGCGTAGAGCTGGGAGGAGTGCTGGGGCATCGTCGACGGCAGGTTGAGCGGCGCGGCGATGATCTGGCCGGTCTCCGTGCGGATCGTCTCCCCCGGCTGCGTGAGCTCGCAGTTGCCGCCGGCCTCGCCGGCCAGGTCCACGATCACCGAGCCGGGCTTCATCTTGCGGGCCGCGTCCGCCGTGACCAGGATCGGCGCCGGGCGGCCGGGGATCAGCGCGGTGGTGATCACCACGTCTGACTTCGCGACGGTCGCGGCGAGCAGCTCGCGCTGCTGGGCCTGTTCCTCCTCGGTCAGCTCGCGGGCATAGCCGCCGGCGGCCTCGGCGTCGGCCGCACCTTCGATCTCGAGGAACTTCGCGCCCAAGGACTGCACCTGCTCCTTGACCGCGGCGCGGACGTCGAACGCCGTCACCTGCGCACCGAGGCGCTTGGCGGTGGCGATCGCCTGCAGCCCCGCGACACCCGCGCCCAACACCAGCACCTGGGCGGGCGGGATCGTGCCCGCGGCGGTCATCAGCATCGGGAAGAACCGGCCCAACTCGTGCGACGCCAGCAGCGCGGCGCGGTAGCCGCCGACGTTGGCCTGAGAGGACAGCGCGTCCATCGACTGGGCGCGCGAGATGCGCGGGATCGCCTCCATCGCGAACGCCGTGGTGCCCTGCTGGGCGAGGGCGCGGACGGTGTCGCCGGCGGTCAGCGGCGCGAGGAAGCCCACGAGCACCGAGTCGGCACCGATGCGCCCGATCTCCTCGAGGCTGGGCCGCGCGACCTTGACGACGACCTCGGCGGCCCACGGATCGCCGACCGTGGCGCCCGCGTCGGTGTAGGCGGTGTCGGGCAGATCGGCGCTCAGGCCGGCGCCGGCCTCGAGCACGACCTCGTGGCCGGCCGCGGCCAGCTTGCGCACGATGTCGGGGACCAGCGCGACGCGGCGCTCGCCATCGGCCGTCTCTTTAGGGACTCCGATCCTCACGGGGCGGGGAACCTACCCGATACGGACGTGTGTTCGCGTCACCGCGGTCACCAGATGGCGTTCGCGGCGACCGCTATGAGGACACCGGTGTCGTGGGCGAGCGCGGAGACGTCGGCGTGCGAGGGCGCTCCCGGCCTGACGGAGTCGGGGCTCGGCTCGGGCTTGGCCGGGCGGGCGGCCCGCCGTGAGCGGCGATGCGGCTTGACGGGCCGCGGCGTGGCAGTGGGCTTCGGCGCCACGCTGCGCCGCGCCGGCCGCCGCGCGGCGCGCCGGACCGCCGCGAACGGGAACGGCTTGCGCGCCATCGCCATGACGGCCTGGGCGGTCACCCACACCGGCGTCTGGCGGCTCGTGCGGGAATAGCGGACCGAGCCGTCGGGCCCGACGAGCGACTCGAGGTACGCGAGCGGCGAGCGCGAGCCGTTGCGCCGTACGGCCGCCGGATCGCGCCCCGCAGCGAGCAGCCCCTGTACCGCCCAGGCCGTCGACTGAGCGTTCGACGCCGAGCCCGGCTGCAGCGGGAAGCCGCCGTCCGCGTTCTGCCGGCGGACGAGGAAGGAGGCTGCGCGCTTGACCGTCGTGGTCCCGCGCCGCCCGGCGGCGACCAGCCCCTGCAGGGCGGCGCCGGTGTCGTCGACGCCCGACGGCCCGCCCCGGCCGCCGAAGTTGAAGCCGCCGTCGGGATTCGCCTGGCGCGCGATCCAGCGCGCCGCGGCGCGGACGTTGCGGTCGGTCGTCGGGCGCCCGGCGGCGCGCAGGGCGAGGATGGCGAACGCGGTCGTGTTGACGCGCCCGGCGAACGAGCCGTTCGCCCGCCGCTTGGCGACGAGGTCGGCGACGAGGTCGCGGGAGCCGACACGCGGCGGCCGGCCGGCCGCCGCCTGCAGCATGATCGTGCGCTCGAGCGCCCCGAGGTCGGTGAGGTCGCGGCCGTGCGCGGCGACGTAGTCCAGGACCGACCGACCGCCCTTGCGGACGTCGAGCGGGTTCCGGCCGGCCGCGGCGAGCCCGAGGCCCGCCCAGCCCGTGTGCAGCTGGGTCGAGGCCTGGCCGGGCGCGCCCGCGAAGCCGCCATCGGAGTTCTGGGCGCCGCGGAGGTAGTCGATCGTCTTGGCGGGCACGGCCGCGCCGGCGGGCGCCGGCGGCATCAGCGCCGGGCCGAGCACGGCGACCAGCGCGATCGCGGCGGCGACGGCCGGAGCGGCCGGCCGCCACGTGACCTCGAAGCGCGTCCGGTACCGGCGCAGCGCGCCGACCAGCGCCGGCCCGAAGGCGAGGCAGAACAGCACGTTGCCGGTCGCATGGGCGATGTTGAACGGGACGCCGGCCGCGAACTGCGTGGCCAGCTTGGCGCTGGTGAGGTCCCCCGAGAAGGTGAGCCAGGTCGAGAGGTCCATGATCGCTCCGTAGAAGAGGCCGGCCGCGGCGCACGCGGCGGCGAGGGGGATCCGGCCGAGCTCCGGATAGCGGCGGCGGGTGACGTGCGCGAGCGCCGCGCCGGCCACGCCGACACCGCCCCAGGCGCCCATCTGCCACGGCGTCCACGGGCCCTGGCCGAAGAACAGGTTCGATGCGAGCGCACCGACGGCGCCGACCGCGAATCCCGGCGCGCCGCCGAGCACGAAGCCCGTCAGGAACACGATGTCGGTCGTCGGCTTGATCGAGGGCAGCGGCGCGAAGGCGATCCGCCCGAGCGCGGCGAGCGCGGCGAGCGCGGCGACGAGCGCCAGCACGCGCGCGCTCGGGTGCGAGCGCTCGTACCAGGCGAACCCCGTCACGAGGGCGAAGACCAGCACGACCAGCGACGCGAGCAGCCAGCTCATGCGGGCACCCCCTCGCGGTCGGCGGCGAGCACCGCGGCGCCCTGCGCCGGCAGCAGCGCGCCGCCGGCGCCGCCGAGGACGCGGGCGGTCTGGGTGGCGAAGTACCAGCCGCCGGCGAGGATCTCGGCCGCCGGCGCGTCGGCCACCGGCACCCCGTCGCCGAGCAGGATCACCCGCTCCGCGAAGGCGGCGGCGAACTCGACATCGTGCGTCGCCACGAGGACGGCGGCGCCGCCGCCGGCGAGCCTGGAGATCGCCGCGACGAGCTCGTCGCGGTGCGCGCGGTCCATCCCGCGGGTCGGCTCGTCGAGGCAGACGACCGCGGGCGGCTCGCCGCCCGCGAGGACGACGGCCAGCGCGAGGCGCTGTCGCTCGCCGCCGGAGAGGTCGCGCGGATGGCGGCCCGCGAGATGGGCGAGCCCCGTGGCGGCGAGCGCCTCGGGGGAGAGCTCGTCGCCGACGCGGTCGCGGACGAAGTAGTCACCCGGGTGCTGCATCAGCAGCGCGACCCGGCCCGCGGTGTGCAGGCGGCCGCGGGTCGGGCGCAGCAGGCCGGCGGCGTGGCGCAGGAGCGTCGACTTGCCGGCCCCGTTGCGGCCCATCAGCGCGACGCGCTCGCCGGGCGCGACCGCCAGCGAGACGTCGCGCAGGACGGCCGGACCGCGTTTGATCTCGTGCCAGACGCCGTCGAACCGGAGCGCCGGGGCCGGCGT
The DNA here is from genome assembly GCA_963828075.1 of uncultured Solirubrobacterales bacterium. Taxonomy (GTDB): domain Bacteria; phylum Actinomycetota; class Thermoleophilia; order Solirubrobacterales; family Solirubrobacteraceae; genus JACCYI01. Next base: position 1,153,835 of record CAWHDH010000017.1, read on the forward strand.
GTCGCGCGACGCCGGCACGCCCGCCGGCACCCGCACGGCGAGCGGGCCGAGCGCCGCCCGCGCCTGTTTGACCGAGACCGGCAGCGGCGCGAGCCCGGCGCGCGAGAACAGCTCGGCCGCCGGCGTCCGCAGCCCCGGTGCCTCGCGATCGGCCCAGGCCAGGAACCCGTGCGGGTCGGCGTCGCAGACGACGGCGCCGCCCGCCATCGCGATCACGCGGTCGGCGGCCGCGAGGCAGCGGTCGAGGCGGTGCTCGGCGAGGACGACCGCCGTCCCCCACTCCTCGTTGAGCCGGCGCAGCACCCCGAGCAGCTCGTCGCCCGCGACCGGGTCGAGTTGCGACGTCGGCTCGTCGAGCAGCAGCAGCCGCGGGCGGCCGGCGAGCGCGGCCCCGAGTGCGACGCGCTGCAGCTCGCCGCCCGAGAGCTCGTGGGTCGGCCGGTCGAGCAGGCCGGCGATGCCGAGCGCGAGCGCCGCCTCCTCGACACCGCGCGCGACGGCGGGCGCCGCCCACCCGCGGTTCTCGAGCGGGAAGGCGAGCTCGGAGCGGACCGTGCCGAGGACGACCTGCGTCTCGGGGTCCTGGAACAGCGTGCCGGCGACCGCGGCCAGGTCCGCGGGCCCGTGGACGCGGACGTCGAGCCCGCCGACCCGCAGGCGCCCGGCGAACTCGCCGCCGTGGAAGTGCGGGACGAGGCCGGCGGCGGCGCGCAGCAGCGTCGACTTGCCCGATCCGGACGCGCCGGCGAGGACGACGAACTCCCCCGGCGCGATGTCGAGCGACACGTCGCGCAGCGCCTGGACCGGGTCGGCGGGATAGGTGTAGGTGACGCGCTCGAAGGACAGCAGGGCGGTCATCGCGCGATCCCCCGGCGGTCGGCGAACGGCAGCAGCGCCGCCACCGCCAGCGCGGCGGCGAGGCCGAGCACGCTCGCGTCCACGGGCACCTCGAGCCGCGGGTAGGCGGCGAAGCCCTCCCAGTCGCCGGCCAGCGAGCCGACCGCCAGCGCGGCGAGACCGAGGGTCGCGGCGGCGAAGCCGACGTCGTGGCGCGACCACGCCCGCCGCACGTGCGGCGGCCTGACCATCCCCCCGTAGCCGCGCACCTCGAGCGTCGCCGCCACGTCGACGGCGCGGTCGAGCGCCCCGGTGGTGACCGCGCGGACGAGCGCGAGCCGCGGGGCCGGCGCGCCGCCGCGGCAGCGCTGCGCGTCGCGCAGGCGCCGGGCGTCGCGCGCGAGCACGGGCACCAGCCGCGTGGCGATCGCGGCGGTGAGCGCCGACCGGAGCCCGAGCCGGCGGAAGGAGCGCAGCAGCTCGTCGGGATCGACGGCAGCGCTCAGGAGCGCCCCGCAGCCGAGCGCGATCGCCGCCCGCAGGCCGAGCATGGCGCCGTACGCGGTCGCCTCGAGCGTCACGTCGAGCTTCCCGAACGGCGGCACCGACCATCCGCGTACGAGCACCGTCAGCCCTTCGCGGACCACGAGCGCGTTGACGACCGCGATGAACAGGCCGAACGGCACGCCGACGACCGTCACCATCCACGTGACCTCGCGCGCGACGCCGGCCCCCGCCGCGGCGGCCAGGAGCGCGCCGAGCAGCGCGAGCAGGACGAGGGGGTGCTCAACGCTCAGCGTGGCGGCGGCCAGGACGAGGCAGAACGCCGCTCCGATCCCGGCACGCGCCGCGTGCAGCGGGCTCGCGCGCCGCCGGTAGGTCATCAGCCGGTCGCCTCCGGGCTCGCCACGGCGTCGGGATCCACCGCCGGCGCGGGCACCGCGCGGCCGTCCTCGATGGCGAGCGCGAAGCGACCGCCGAGCACGCCCTCCTCGAGCGCGGCCGCCGCGGCCGCGAGCCCGACCTCGTCGGTCCCGGTCACCAGCCACACGGGCCGCGACTCGCCCTTGCGGGTGGCGGCGACGAGCCCGGCCCCGGCGCCGATCGTGCGCGCGACGCGCCCGCGCGGATCGAGGACCTCGAGCGTGCGGCCGTCCTTGGCGGGCCGGACGTAGACCCCGGACGCCTCGGGTCCGCGCTCGAGCGTGAGCGCGGTCGGATCGAGGCGCAGGTCGCTCCAGCGGCCGACGAGCACGCGCAGCACGCCGCCCTCGTCGCGCTGGGAGAGCGCCGCGCGCGACGTCGCCTTGACATCGGCCCGCTCGAGCCGCTCGGCGACCTCGTCGCATTCGCGCTTTGCGGCGTCGACGCACTCCAGCCGCACCGGGATCCGCTTGCCGCGCGAGCCCGAGAGGAACGGCTCGGGGAAGGACCCGACGACGGCCGGGATCCGCATCGCCGCCCCCCAGTCGTGCAGGTCCCACCAGACGCGATCGCCGGCCGAGAGCTTGAACTCCGCGGCTCCGACGTCGGACTCGATGCCGTTGACGTAGTAGAACCAGTCGACCGGCCGGCTGCCCTGCCGCCCGCCCGCCCGGCCCTCGATCGATTGCACGAACGTGCCGCCGTAGCGGCTGCCGATGTCGGCCTTGCGCTGGAGCAGTCGCATGACCGTGTCGTCGCGCCGCAGCGAGCGTTGCCTCCCGTCGGCCACCGGCTGATCGCCGAAGCTCTCGGTGACCCGCAACTCGACGCTCGCATCCTCCGAAGCGCCGCCGCCCAGGCCGCAGCCCACCGCGCCCAGCGCGACCAGCAGGGTGGCCAGGAGCGCGGCGACGCGGGTCATCGCACCGTGACGTGGCGCCCGAACGAGCGGACGGTGCCGGTCTTCTCGGCCCACACCGCCAGCTCGCCGCGAGCCGCCGACGGCACGCGGACCTCCGCGACCCCGTCCTCGCCCGTCGTCGCCATCTCGGAGCCGAGGTGGACCGTCGCCCCCTCGACGAGCACGCCGCGGCCGGCGTCGTCGAAGCCGCGGACCGTGACGCGCAGATCGCCGTCCGCGTCGACGGTGCGCTCGGCGGGGGATGCCTCGAGGGTCCGCTGGCACGCGTCGCTGGACGAGAGGACGCACCAGTACCAGGTGACCCGCTGGCCGTCGCGCAACCGCTTGCCGTCCCCGAACGCCCCGGAGAGATCGGCGGCCGGCGCGGTTCCCGCCCTGCGGCCGACCTTGTACACCCAGCCGTTCTGCCCGCGGTTGCGGTCGGGACCGACCTGCTGGACGAACAGCCCGCCCGCGTCGCGCACCGAGCGCCCGCACGAGCCGTAGTCCTTGAGCACGATGCGGGCTCGGAGGCCGAGCAGCGCCGCCAGCGGGGTCCGTGCGGAGACGGCACAGCGGTGGCCGCCGACCTTCGGCCGCTGCTTGCGCAGCTCGACCTCCTGCGGGCCGACGAGGGTGCCCAGCCGCCCGACGACGAGCACGTCGACCGAGGCGGCGGACGCCGCCGCGGGAGCGCCGAGGACGGCGACCGCCACCAGCAGGCTGAGCGCGGCGCGCCTCATCGGACGGTGAACACCACCCGGCTGCGGCCGCGCGCGAGGAGGTCGCGGTTCCCGGCCCGGTCGACCGCGATGACGTCCAGGACGTAGCGGCCGCGGCCGAGCGCCTCGGGCAGCAGGTACGTGAAGTCGGCGGCCTCGCCGGCGTTGAACGCGGCGACGGCGCGGCCGCACCGCATCCGGCGGAAGGTCTCCCGGCGGCCGGAGAAGTACGCGCACCGGCCGTGGTCGCTGTGGGTCAGGCGCAGCTTGACGAAGGCGATGCCGGAGGGATCGCTCGCGTTGATCTTGAGCTCGCGCGGGCCGTTGCCGGCGGCGAAGCGCGCTCCCTCGGCGATGCCGGCGATGCGGCCGACGGGGAGGTACGTGTCCTTGGCCGCCCCCTGGGCCGGCGGCGCCGCGGGCGCCGGAGGCTGGCCGGCCGGCGGCGCGGTGACGGTGATCGGCTCGCCCGCCGAGGGGGCGTCCGGCGCCTTGGATGCCTTCACGGAGAAGCTGCCGGCCTGGTCGAAGCGGAGCGTCGCGGTCCCGTCGGCCGCGGTCGTCGCGGTCGCCCCGCCGCCGCTGACCGTGGCGCCCGCGACGGGCGTCCGGTCGCCCTCGCCGGCGCCGCCGGTCGCGGAGCGGTATTCGACGACGGTCACCGTGACCGGCGAGCCGCGCTCCGCCGTCGCGGGCAGCCCTTCGACGTCGAGCGGGAACACCGTCGGAGCGTACGACGGCGCGGGTGAGCGGTCGACGAGCATCAGCACCTCGTCGTTCTCGGAGAGCCGGTCGTCGCAGATGCCGCCGCCGCGCTTGTAGCCACCCGTTCCCTTGTCGAGCCACTCGGCCCAGTAGTCGGAATCCTCGAACGTATGGGTCTCGCCGAGGATCGTGCTCGTGAACGTCTGGCGATCCCAGTTGCCCCGGGTCGCCGCCTCGATCGCCGCCGCGGCGCTGTCGCCGGGGCAGCCGTTGCCGGGCGCAGGGTCGGGGCCGAGGGTCACGCGCGTGCGCTCGAGCAGCGTGCCGTCCTGGCCTTCGACGCGCACGGTGACGGTCGGCGCCGCCGCGGCCGGCGCCGCGAAGACGAGGACGGCCAGCAGTCCAGCCGCCGTGCCGGAGAGTCGTGGATGCATCAGGAAAGGCCCCTTTCCGCGAGGGCTTCGTGTGGTGGACGCGGTCGGAGGGAGGTCTCCTGGCTTCCGGGCCGAACTCTCCGCGCCTTCCCGCGCCCCGTCGGCGGTGCAGTGGCCGGGCTCCCTGGGTCGAGAGCACCATGCGTGAGAGCGTCCCCGGTGACAGTGGCGGGTCCGCGCCGGATTCTCACCGGCTTCCCTGTCCACCGACCTGAACGAAAGGTCATGTTACCGTCCGTCGAGCGCGATGACGGTCAATCTCACACGCATCTACACCCGGCTCGGCGACGACGGCGAGACGCATCTCGGCGACATGAGCCGCGTGCCCAAGACGCACCCGCGCATCGAGGCCTACGGGACGGTCGACGAGCTCAACGCCCAGCTCGGCGTCGCGCTTGCGCAGGGCGGCCTGCCGGACGGCTACACGGACTGGCTCGCGCGGATCCAGAACGACCTCTTCGACGTCGGCGCCGACATCTCGGTCCCCCACGGCGGCGACCGCGAGCGGCTGCGGGTCCGGCCCGAGCAGACCGCGTGGCTCGAGGCGGCGTGCGACGAGGTCAACGCGACGCTCGCGCCGCTGCGCTCGTTCGTGCTGCCGGGCGGGACGGCGGCGGCGGCGCAGCTGCACGTCTGCCGCACCGTCTGCCGGCGCGCCGAGCGCCGCACGATCGACTGCGGCGGCGAGATCAACGCCGAGTGCGTGAAGTACCTCAACCGGCTTTCCGACCTGCTGTTCATCCTCTCCCGCGGGGCCAACGGCCCGGCCGAGCCCCTCTGGGAACCCGGCCGCTACCAGTAGGAGTTTCACGCCGGCAGGCGAACCTGCCGATAATCCGGTATGGCCACCGTCAAGTTCGAGCCGCTGATCATCCAGACCGACCGGTACCGCATCACCGGGACGGTCGCGGTCCCGACCGTCGGCCGCAACCGGCTGTCGGACTACGCGAACGACCCTGAGCGCGAGTTCTTCGCGATCACCGACGCGACCCTCGCCCGCCTCGACGCACCGGACATGGTCGAGCAGATGGACTTCATCATGGTCGCGCGCCGGCAGATCCTGCTCGTCATGCCGGGCGACCACACCACCCTCCTGGACACCTAATCCCGCTGCATGGCGTCGAGCCGCGCGGCGATCTCGTCCAGGCGCCGCTCGACGCCCTCCCACTCGCGCTGCTGCGCGCGCTGGGAGCGCATCAGCCGCTCCGCGGCCGCGGCGGTCATCGTGGCGATGAAGCCGATCCCCACGAACATCACCGCGATCGCGATGATGCGGCCCTCGTCGGTCTCCGGGAACGTGTCGCCGTACCCCACGGTGGTCACCGTGACGATCGCCCACCAGACGCCGTCCCACGCCGAGAGGTCCTGCGACTCCTCGACCGCCGCGTAGGCGGCGCCGCCGCCGAGCACCGTCATCGTCGCGAACACGGCGGCGTCGCGGATGCCCTCGGTCGAGAGGAACCGCCTGGTCAGCAGCCCGAGGCGCAGCAGGCGCAGGAGGCGCAGGAGGCGGAAGGCGCGCGCGGCCTGCATCGACGCCGGGAGGAACGGCGGCGTGAGGAGCACGATCGCCACCTCGAGCGGGTGCTCGCGAATCCATTCCCAACGGTCGTCGACGACGCGGAGCATCAGCACGATCTCGACCAGGAAGGCGGTCCACACCACCCAGTTGAGGGTCGCGGCGATGGCATCCCACGACCGGCCGGCAGCGCTCTCCTCGATCGCGATGATCGGGATCGTCAGCAGCGCGGCGAGCAGGATCGGACCCTGCAGCCGGCGTTCCATGGCCTGCGCGCGCGCGTTCACGTCGCAGGGGTTCGACGCCGGGGCGCCCGGCCCTCGCCGGCGCGGGTCAGCGCACGCAGCGGCGCGGCTTGCGGATGCCGGGCGGCAGGCAGCGCGTGCTGTCCGTCGGAGCGCCCGACGCCCGCATCTTCAGCGTGATCAGCTTGGTGCTCGCACCCTCGGCGAACAGCTTGACCTCGATGCGCGCGCCGTTGGCGAGCGGCCTGCCGTAGCGGCGGAGGTTGACGCGACGCTTGTTGCGCACCACCGACTTGCCCTTCGGGCATCCCCCGCCGACGCAGCGCGACTCCACCCGCGTGCGCGCCGCGAGGTCGTTCACGACGAGGCTGGTGAACTGCGTCCGGCCCGCGACCCGCCGCCACACGAAGTCGACCGAGCCGTCGGCGCCGGGCAGGTCGGGTGGTGTGAAGCGCGCGATGCGGTTGGCGGCCGCCTTGACGAACCAGACCGTGCGGCCCGGGCCGGCGGCGATCCCCCACGGTTTGCTCGTGGCGCCGACGCTGAACTCGGTCACCTCGCCGGTCGTGGTCACGCGCGCGATCCGCCCCCCGATCAGCTCGGTGAACCACATCGAGCCGTCGGATCCGGCGGTGATGCGCGAGGGCGTGCCGCCGGGCGTGATGCCGCTCTGGAACTCCGTCACGCGGCCCGCGGTCGTTACGCGCCCGACCCGGTCGCCGTCGTCCTCGGTGAACCACAGGGCGTCGTCGGGGCCGAGCGCGATGCCCTCCGGCCCGCTGTCGTTGGACGCCCCGAACAGGGAGATGATGCCCGCCGGCGTGATGCGCCCCACCGAGTCTTGCACCGGGACGGTGAACCACAGATTGCCGTCGCGCGCGGCGACGATGCTCACCGGATTGCCCCCGCCCGGGATAGGGAACTCGGTGATCGACCCGGCCGGCGAGATCCGCCCGATGCGCCCGAGCCCGAACTCGGTGAACCACAGCGCTCCGTCCGGGCCGGAAACGATGCCCCGCGGCTCGCTGCCGGCGGGTGTGGCGAACTCGGTGATGGCGCCCTGCGTGGTGACGCGCGCGATCTTGTCGCCGTCGCGCTCGGTGAACCACAGCGCCCGGTCGGGCCCGGTGGTGATCGTGTCGGGCGCGGCGGCGGGCGTCGGCACGCCGAACGTCGTGATCTTTCCGGTCGGCGTGATGCGCCCGACGTAGTTGCCCGCGCCCTCGGCGACGAACCACATGTTGCCGTCGGGGCCGGGCGTGATCGAGGCCGGCGTGCCGGGCGGCGGCGTGAACTCCTTGACCTTCGGGCGCGACTGCCCGGACGCCGAAGGGACCACCGCGAAGGTCACCAGGAGGAGGCCGAGCACGATCCTGCGCATGGCGGGCGATACAACCAGAAGCCGCCGGCGAATGCCATACGGCGGTGCGCTCCCGGACCCGCCTTCACGAGCCGTACGGTCGCTCCGACGAACATCCGTCCAGTCTCCCGGCGATCACGACGGTCATCGCGAGCCGATGACGATGCCATCTGGATGATCCGGGCCCGGTGAAGGATCCGGCCTGCCGATCCGTGCAGGACCTATTCAGGGGTCGGCCGTGGTGAAGCGTCGTTGGCTGGGGATCGCTGCCGGGCTCGCGTTGGCCGTCGGCTCGCCGGCAGGTGACTCCGCCGCCCAGGCGGGACCGCCGCCGGCGCCGGCGCCGAACGACGAGCCGGCGCGCTCGAGTTGCAGCAGCCCGAGCAAGGTCCAGAACATCGGCTTCAGCGCGACGAAGTATCCGCGGATCAAGGCGCACGCCCTGGCGGCGATCCGCAAGGGCTGGCCACGGACGCTGGTCGTCAACCGGCCCGGCGCCGACCCGCGGCGCGATCGGCTCCTCCGGGACATGCCCACGCGCGAGGGCAGCGACCGGGACGAGTACCCGCCGGCTGTCGGCCGTGGTGTCGGGAAGGGGCTCACGAAGGGCTCGGACCCGATCGGCTGGAAGGCCGATGTCGCGTACGTCGATCGCTCGGAGAACCGCTCCCACGGTTCCCGGCTGGGCATCAAGCTCAGGCGGTTCTGCGACGGCGTCAAGTTCCGCTACGCCTGGTACTAGCCGAAAGGAAGAAACCCGCCGGGCAGGCGGGTTTCTGAGGTACCGCTACGGGGATTCGAAGCCGACACATCGTGGCTCTACCGCGCCAAGTTTGGCTCTAGCCCTTGCGATTGCACGTCGGACGGGGGTCCCAAAGGGGTCTAGAAACGGAGGTTCATTGTCGCGCATTGTCGCGCGCGAGAGCGTAGGCTGTCCATATGGCCGAAGGCATCGATGTACGTCACTCGAAGAAGTGCCGATCGCGTGAAGGAGGGCGCTGCAACTGCACGCCGACCTATCAGGCGCATGTCTGGGACGACGCCCACAAGAAGCGGATCCGCAAGACGTTCCCCACGCAGGCCGCGGCCCGCACGTGGCGACAGGATGCGCTGATAGTTCTCCGCAATGGGGGCTTCACCGCGCGCCCTACTAAGCCCACGCTGGCGGTGTACGCCCCATCGTGGCTGACGGGCGCGCAGGATGGGACGATCGCCAACAACCGCGGGGAGCGCTACAAGCCCTCCGCGCTCCGAGGCTATGAGCGTGCGCTGAGACTTCGCGTCCTGCCGAAGCTGGGGCACCTGCGACTCGACGAGATCACGCGCAACGACGTCCAAGACCTGGCCGACGAGATGGCGGCGCAGGGGCTCACGCGCTCGACGATCCAGAACACGCTCAACCCGTTGCAGGCGATCTACCGACGCGCGGTCCGGCGCAACGTCGTGGACACGAACCCGACCGCTGACGTAGAGCTACCGCGCGAGCGGCAAGAAGCGCGACCGGATCGCCGACCCCGACGAAGCAGCGCAACTGCTCGCCGCGCTACCGCCTGAGGATCGCCCCGTTTGGGCTACCGCGATGTACGCCGGCCTTCGCTGCAGGCGAGCTGCGCGCCCTCAAGTGGACGGACGTCGATCTCGCCGGCGGCGTTATCCGGGTCGAGCGCGGGTGGGACGACGTCGAGGGCGAACAGCGAAGGCAAGACCAGAGCGGCGCGGCGCAGCGTTCCGATCGCGGCCGCCCTGAGGGATGTGCTCGTGGAACACCGCATGCGCCAGAACTGGCCGGATACCGCGCTTGTGTTCGGTGCCACCCCGACGACGCCGTTCTATCGCTCCACGGTCCGCGCACGCGCTCTCGCGGCATGGAAGCGGGCGGGGCTCAATCCGATCGGGCTCCACGAGTGCCGCCACACTTTCGCCAGCTTCATGATCCACGCCGGGGTCAACGCGAAGGCGATCAGCACGTGGATGGGTCACGCCTCGGTGACCATCACGTTCGACAGGTACGGGCACATGATGCCCGGGGGCGAGGCTAGGGGGCCGCCCTGCTCGACTCCTACCTGACGCGTGCGACGACGAGCGTGCGACTGGCGGCGCTGGACAGCGAGCCGCTGCTCACGGACCCGAGTTGAGGCCGCGGAGCATCCGGTCGATCTCCTTGTCTGACAGCGACGGCGCGGCTGCTTCAGCGCCCTTGAGCATCCGATCAACCTCAGTGTCCGGGATGGCGCCGCTCGCGCTCTTGCCCTGCGGCGAGATGAGGTAGGTCGGCCTGGAACGGGTCGAACACCCGCCGCGGGCCGCTCATCGTCTCCGATCCGGGCTTCACCTTCGGGCTCAGCACGTTGGAGTCGGCATAGCCGGTGCCGCCATCCTCAAGCAGTCGCCGCACGGTCGCGAGGTACGGCGTCACGGACTCAAGCGCGGTGTTCGCGACGATGCCCGGCAGGCGCCCCTCGTGGCTGCCAGTCGGGTTCTCCGCGGTCGGCCTGAGCTTGAGATCACGGCCGAACGGGTCCTTGCCGGACGCCGCCTTCATCGTGCCGCCGACTGCGGAGTGAACTGCGACGTCGCCGCCGTGAAGCTCCCGCCGCCGGCGACATCCGTGGAATAGGCCCCACGGCGTGTAGCGGGCGACGTCGACCACGCCGCCGTCCTTGCGGCGGATGCCGTACCGCAGTGACCCCTCGGGGAGGTCGGCGTGCGCGGCCTCCCATTCCTTCGCGACGACCTCGCTCGTCTTGATGAGGAGCGCGGTCTGGATCGAGCGGTGCGCCGGCATCGTCCAGAGCACGAACCGCGCCGCGTTCAGTGCCCACGGAAGGAACGGCATCGGCCCCTGAATCCACGGGGCGGAGCGTCGGGCTGAACCCGTCGTACTTCCCGAGGAGCTCGTGCTGCATCCGGAGGAACCGCTCCTGCGTCGGCGTGTTCGTGAGCCCGCGCGCGACCTCATCGACGGCGCTCTGCCCGAGCCGGATGGTGTCGATCCACGAGCCCGTGAAGTCGCGGACGTCGGCGCGGACCTGATGACCGAACGCGGTCCGCTGCGCCGGCCCCTCGATCATGGTCCGGTTGACGCGGAAGAACTGCTCAAGCGGCAGGAGGAGCTTGGAGAGGATCGTCCCGCCGAGCTCGGCCATCTGCGACACCGCGGGCAGCTTCTTGACGAGCCGCGCGTACCGTGCCGGGCCGAGCACGTCCTCGAGCGTTCGGCGGTTCGTCGCGCCACGCCGGCCGATGAAGAGCCCGCCGAACTGCTGCGCCTCGATCATGCGCGCCGCCTCGCGCATCCCCGGATCCCCGGACCGCTGCATCGTCTTCATGACCTTGCTCATCGCGCGGAGGTCGGCGGCCAGGCCGAACACGTTGATACCCGACCCGACGCCGGGCAGGCGGATGAGGTACAGCTCCACGATGTTGCCGGTGAGCCACCGCGGCTGCGGGAGCACGGCCATGCGGAACGGCCGGTTGAGGAGTTGGAACGCGCGCTCGATCGACCCGGCCGGGCGGAGGTGCTTCTCGAGCCGCTCGATCATCGCCGCCGGGGGCATCAGCACCACGTTGCGCTCACGGCCCGTGGCATCGCGGACGATGCGATCGGCGAGCAGCCGCTGCCCGAGTCCGTCCATCGCGCCAGGCCCTTGGAGCTCCTCACGGATGATCCGCTTCGTCTCGTCGTCCAGGCGCGCGGCGTAGGCGCGCACCGGCATCAGCCGCTCGCCCGTGTCGGAGTAGACCCGCTCGGCATGCTCGAGCGCCTCACGGGCGGTGAAAAAGCCACCCCGGGCCGCGATCTTCGCCTCGGTCTTGGACAGCGCGCTCGCTGCTCGGCCTTCGCGGCGGCCGGGTGCTTGAGCCCATGCTCGCCGATCGTCTTGTCGAGGTGCTGCGCCTTCGTGAGGTGGACCTTCTGGCGGACGCCCTGAACGCGTAGGAGCTCCGCCGACGCCTCCGTAGCGCCCTTCCGGTACGCCTGCCCTGTCCGTGTCTCCCCAGCGTCCAGGACAGGCCGGGGAGCCCGGCCGGAACTGCGCGTGGAACGCACGGCCACCCGGGGCGCGATGCGGCAGATAACCGACCGTCTCGGGGTCACGGCCACGAGACCGCAGGAAGTCCTCGACCTCCCGGTTTGAGAGGAAGGTGCCGTCGTCCTTGCGGATCCCCTCGCGGATCGGCGGCTTCTTCACCCCCTTCGCGGAGTCCGCCGCCTTGCGCGCCGCCACCGCAGCCTGCGCATACTCCCCGCGCTTCGCCTTCAGAACCCTGTCGATGCCGGCCATCTCACCCATCCGCCTAGCCTCGCCGGCCGTTGTCGCGAGCACCCGGACATGGCCGCCCGACCGCTTCGCGTACGCCTGCGCATCGCGGCGCGTCCCGAACCGCCGCGACCCGACCGCATACGTGCGGACCGGGCCACGCGCCGCAACTTCACGGCCACGCGTCACCCGCTGCTCACCCACGACGCGCGCGCGGCGCCGCTCAAGCGACGCGATCTCCTCGGCCAGTCGGCGCTCTCGCTGCACTGCGCTCGCCGAGGCGCGCTGCGCGAACTCATACCGGTTGACCTCCCGCGGGTCACGGCCGGACACCGCTACGCGTCGGTCCCGCGCCGCCTTGACATCGGCCTGTGCGGCGCGTCGTGCGGCCGGGGTCTTCACCGCCTCAAGCCGCGAACGAGCGTCACGCTCAACCTTGAGGCCCGCCGCCTCAAGCCGTCCGTGCTCCTCCACCGAAACGTGTCGGCCCCCGAGGTGCTCGACCATCGGCACCGTCAACCGCGACCTGTGCGCTGCCTCCGGCGACGCGACGACCCCGGCCTTGACGTTTTCGACATCCGCGCGGGTCAGCCGCCGGCCGTGCTCGATGCCAGCCGCGGCGATCTTCTCGGCCTGCGCCAGCACCTTCGGGCTCGAGAGATCCGGTCGTACGTCGCAAGCCGCTGACGGGCTGCCGTGGACTTCCGCGGAGTGCCGGTGCAGGTCGAGCTCTTGCACTGCGTCGTGATCGGCAAGCCGCTTCGCGAGACGGGCGCGCGCCGCGCCGACATCGGCCTTGAAGTGCTTCGCAGTGGTGATCGTGCCCTCCGTGACCATCGCGACGACGTCACGCGCGAACCGGCCTCGGACACCCGGCATCGGATCCGCAGGCAACCGACGAACCCGCGCAGCGACCCGCGCGCGACGGGCCTCCCCGGGGGGTCCGCACCCTGAGCTCGGGCTGCTCGCGGGCCATCCGCTCATCCGCGTTCGCGCGACCCGCGATCATGTCGGCACGCCGACGCGCAAACCGCTCCTGCTCAGCTACCGTCGCCTTGAGCACCGGCACCCGCCGGCCACGGGCCATCACCGTCACTGGCGTGCCATCCGCCCGTAAGAACCCGGGTCCCGAGTCGCGTCCCACCCGGCCTGGGCGCCCTTGCGAACGAGTCCTTGGAGTAGGACCGCTGCACGATCGGCGCATCCGCAGTCGCTGCCCATCGCCAGCGGCGGCCGGACCGTCGACCCGAAGTCCGCGGCGCGCTGGCGCAGCCGCCCGCCGCCGCGCTTGCCGACCGTGCGCGCCACGCCGCCCGCGGTACGACCCGCGACCGCGCCGGCCGCCGACACGTCGAGCGCCGCGAGCAACGGATGCCGCACGAACTCCTCCGCCGCGCCCTTGAAGTCACCCTGCACCACGCGACCCGGCACCGACTCCGCGACGCCCTTCGCCACGCCCTTGCCGAGTCGCTCGAGTCGCTGCGTGTCTCCCTTCGCGGCAGCTTGTAGGCGCCGGCCGAGAGCTCGTAGCCGCCTACGAACGGTGACGTCGCGATCGCCTTGACGTCCCCGCCAATGTTCTTCACGAACCGCAGTCTCCGCCAACCCGGACCGCCCGAGCGTCGTCTGCGCCACGGCCTGCGCCAACGCGTTGGACACCGGCTGCAAGTTGATCGCCGCGGCCGTCCCCGGAATTTGCAACCGGGTCGGCCCCTTCCCCGGACGCACCACATCGCGCCCAGCGACAAGGATCGCCCGACCCGCCGCAACCCGCTGCGCCCGCGAGCCCTTGACCCCGAGCGCCCGGGCGGTCCTCTCGGCGAGACGATCAGCCTCAGCCTTCGTGTAGTGACGGGACGCTGCGAGAAACTCGACGCTGCCGCGGGTCGGCCTTCGAGCTCGCGTTCGATCGCATCGCGACGCGCGAGCCGCTGCCGGCCAGTACCGCCCGGGCCGACCGCCTGGTTGATCGAACGGGTGACGAGCTTCCGTGCCGCCTGGGTCTGCCGGCGCGTCGGGTTCTTGATGACCGGGACCTTCGGGGTTGGACGCTCAGGGAGTCGCGACTCGGCCTCGCGGACCTTCTTCGCCGCCTCCTTGCGTGGCTTCGCGAACGGCGCGCTCGGGGCGAACGGCGACGGCCGGGGGCTCGGCGGCCCGAGCTTGGGCTTCGGCTTCTTGGCGCTTCTTCGGCTTCGACCCCGATCTGGTCCCGGGCGGCGGGCATCAGTTCTGGTGCTTCGCTCGCCCGCGGTTCTTGTCGAACGCGGCGGGGTTCTCCGCGATCGGGTAGCCGAGCGGCTTGATCTTGATTCCCCGCTCATGGAGCTTGCGGACGTTGTCGCGGCCGATCGCGTCGTTGAACACGAGATCGAGCGCGGCGGACGCGTACCGCTCGGGAAGCTTCGGAACCTCGGGAATGTCGTACGCCTCGCCCGTGGTCTTCTTGCCCTTGAATCGCGGGCGTCCCCGGATGAGGAGTTCGGCGATCTCCGCGCGCGCTTCAACCCCTCGCGTTGCAGCCGCTTTGCCTGGGACTGAGCCTCGGCGATCTGGTCGGCCGCCTTGAGCTGCTGCGCGGGTGTCGCCCACTTCCTCGTGGTGGTCTTCGGCTTGGTCGCCTTCGGCAGCGGCTCCCCGGTGACCGGGTCCAGCCCACGGTCCTTCGCCACCTTGCGCCCTTGCTCGGCCTCCCAGTTCTCTTGCGTCTGGCGCGCCGCGTCACGCTTGATCTTCCGCTCCGCCGCGTCGTCGCTGAGGTTCCCGAACTCGGTCTGGGCGAACAGGGCCGCGTCACGTTCGTTCGCGCCGAGTCTGCTCGAAGATCTTCTGCTTGTCCGCGCGGAGTCTGACCGCGGATGGATCGGCGCTGCTGGACGCTGCCGAGGCCGGCGTCAAGCTGACGCTGGACGAGATCCGCCGACGCGCGGGCACCTGCGCCGGCAAGCCGGGTCGTGGCGCCGGTCGATCCGACCTTCGCCGCCAGTCGATACGGGTCGGCCGCCGGCCCGAGCTTGGCCAACTCGGACACGAGAAACGAGTTCGCCTCCCCGGCCTGCCGCTGCGCGTCCCCGTAGATGCCCTGCATCCGGGGGACGGCCTGCTTCGCGTCCGCCTGGAGCATCCGGCCGGCAATGAACGCCTGCTCGGCGTCGGTCTTGGCTTGTGCCTCAGTCGACGCGAGCAGCGCCGCGAGCGCGCCACGCTGACCGCCGTAGCGCAGCTCAGCCGCCTGAAGCGCACGCTGCGCGACCTCATCCTGAATCCGCCGCTTGCGAGTTGCCGGCATCAGGCCCTCCCCGGAGCGCGTTGGTTGCGGCGACGGGAGCCCCTGCCCGCCTCACGGATCGCCGTGAGCTGCATCCCCAATCGGCTCTGAAGTGCCGCGATCTCGGCGATCTTGCGTCTCAGACGGTCATGGTCGGCCGGGTTCATCCCGAACGCGGTCCCACCCTCCAGCATCGCGGCGAGGACAGATGAGGGCTCGCGTGCACCGCGTCTGTGGGGCTGGGAACGCCTGGTCGGCTCCATCAGATCCGTCCTCTCTTGCCCTGCGCGGTCGGGTTGGCGTAGCGACGGCGTCTCGTCGGCGGGGCGGACGGGTGCTGGGAGCCATACGTGAACGGCTGCGCGTACCGCGGACGCCCGGGAAGCGGCGGGAGTTGCCCCTGAGCCTGAGCCATCCGAATCTCGTTGACGTCCTTGCCGTACTCGATGTTCTCACGCCCGGCGCGCACGCCTGTTGTTTCGCGGTCCTCCGTCGCTCGGCGCAACTGCTCGATCAGTGAGCCCTTCCCGACGTCACGGTCCTCACCGAGCCGTGTTCCTGCGACGTCGAACCGGCCGAGCGCGGTGGTGCGGTCCTCGCCCATCCGCGTGCTCCCCGGTGGTGGAGTCGGCTGCAGGAGTCCCGTTGGTAGCCGGTGTCGATCGGGGCGCGGTCCAGGGCCTTGTTCGCGGTTCGCTTCGCCAACGCCTGGGCGAGCGCGCCGCCCCTGGAGACACCGGCCCGGTTCGCTCCCTGGGACTGCTGCCCGCCGAGCCGTTGATAGTTCCGCTCCAGCCCTTCGATGCTTCGCCCGTAGTCCTCGGTGCCGCGTCCACGGTCACGGAGGAGGTCGGCGAGATTGCGTCCGTAGCCCTTCTCGTAGTCGTCGCGGGCGAACCCGAGGTCTTGGCTTCCCCGGCTGTAGTCGCGGTCGATGGCGTTGTTGCCGAACCCGTAGTCGAACAGGTCCCGCTCCCCCGCCTTCCCGAGGTCATCGATCAGATCGTCATAGCCGCGCTGCGCGGACCGCTCGCCCTGATCGAGCGACGGGTCATAGGTTCCGTACGGCGGGCGTGTCGAATCGGCGGGACGTACCGTCGCACCGGGCCGGACCCGAACCCCCCGGTCGTGCGAGTCACGGCACCAGCGAGCCCGGAGTTCGGCCGTCGTCTACGTCTCGGCATCGTTTTCCTCGTAACGCGCCTTCAACGCCGCGAGCCTGTCGCCCATCAACAGGCCGATCAGGAAGGCATCCATGACCCTCTCCGGCGCACTCAGGGCCCGATTCCCGATACGTGAGCTGTTGCTCGGCGCTTCGAAAAACCGCGGCCATGTCGAACCCGGCGGACTCGAGCACCTTCTGAAGGAAGCCCTCCTCGTCACCGGCCCACTCAGACAAAACCGCAGCAAGCTCGAGGCCGGCCTCCTCGAACTCGGCCTGTCCGTACGCGGTCATCACGCCGACCCTCGTGGCGGGGTCGAGAACTGCACATACCGGTGCTCCGAGCCCACCAGTGCATACGCGAAGTAGAGGGTGTCCGGCTCGAGGCTTTGGAACGTCGCCCGCGCGTAGCCCCGGGTCGGGTCGTTGGTCATGGTCGCGGTGTCGACCAGCGCTCCGGACGGTGGTCCGGAGCGCATCACGCCTACACCCGGATAGACCTCGACGACCGTTCCCTCCGGGAACCGCCCGCTCGTGAGGTTGAAGGACACCATGGGCTACCCCCTGCCGTGTAGTCGAGGACGAACAGGCCGCTCATCCCCCGCGTGGCTGTGCAGACCCGCCGGCATCACTCCGACTCCCCGCCCGCGGCTTCCCGCCACAACTGTCGCCGCGCCGCCCGGATCGCCGCCGGGTCAGACCTCGGCAGACCACTGATCGGGTCGTGCGGCTGCGGCAGACCCCGGCATCGTGTACCCGAGCGCCCGCCACTCCCCATTCGGATCGAACCCAGCCAGCCAGTACGGCGCGCCCGGAATCCCCCCGACCGACACTTCACCGGTGGGCCCAACCGTCACCGACTTCAACGGCGGCTTCCCGGGACCAGGCCGGTGATCGAACACCCGCGGATAGACACCGACCTCAGCACCCGCCGGCCAGATGTTCGCCACGTTCGTCACGCCCCCTCCCCGAACTCGGAGCCGTTGCCGAACGCGCGAGAGACGAGACGCTCGCGGAGATTCACCACGGTTGAGTCAGCAGCCTTCTCACGCTCCGGAAGCTTCGGCCGCGGCTGATCGCCGATCCACTTCGAAGAGACTGCACAGACGAACGGACCATCAGCGCAATCTCCTCGCTGTCCACCACCTCGTCATTCAGAAGGCGCCGGTTCGTCCGCCCAGCCACGTCGACATCACCTCGGCCATCCGGAACTCGAGCTCCAGCAGCGCAGCGCCCATCCCAAGCTCGTCCTTCAGCCGCTCGAGATACTCCAACTCGGCCTGAGTCGCGATTCGGCGACGCGCAGCACTCGCCTCGACCCGAGCCGTCTCCTTGTTCATCACGAACGGATCGAGCCCCGAACACCCCAGGCTCCGCGGCAGCCCGCCTGACCGCGTTCGCCGGCGAGAGGCCCTCCTCGTTGATCAACTTCACGATTGCGGCCTTCTGCGCCCGTGTGTACTTCGATTCATGGCAGAAGTCTGCCACGACCTTCGGACCGCAGGGTGTTGGGAGCGTGCGAGGAAGTCGGCGTCCCAGACGCCGGGACTCCCGATCGCTCGCGGAGGGGGTGGGGCGGGGGGCCGACCGGTCACGCGAGCGGCGGCCGAGAATCGGGCCGGGGCCAGGCCGGCAGGCGCTCGGTCCGGGCACTCCCGCGACGTGTCGACTGTAGCGCACTGTCGCGCCGGGTGGCAGGAATGTCGCGTTGTAGCGCGGATCCCGCTGCAAATGAGCCTGTTCGTGCGGGGTCTGTAGCCCCGTACACCGCTGGAGATCGCCTCGAGCCGGCATCGCGCTACCCCTGGCTCGTCTCGACCGGACGTGGTCGCGTGTACGCGAACCGGAGTTCTGCCAGTTCCCCGAGTTGTCGCGCGGCCTTGTAGACGCGTTCGTCGTTGTGGGCCTCGGAGATGATGACTTCGATGCGGTGTGGCGCTGTCGCTGGGTCGTAGTCGTGTCCGTACCTTCCGCCTGCCGGCATGTGCTCGCAGGTGATGGAGCCGACGAGCGCGGGTCTGCCGTAGTCGATCTGGCCAGGGTCGATGCGGTAGCTGGCGATGTTGGGGCTGAAGACGTTGAACGGCTCGCCTGTCGGGGAGAGCGCGGTGAGGGTCGTGCCGCTGATCTCGCCGCGGAGTTGCTGCGCTCGGACGCGTTGTGTCTGTGGTCATGGGGGGGTCCTCTCCTCACTCAGAGCAGGTTGGTTGCGCCGCCGGCCCGTGCGACCCGCTCCTGGATCTTGTCGCTGGCCCACTGCTCCGGGCGTCGGCTCTTGAAGACGCGTAGGAGCACATCGGCGAAGGCCGGCGTGCCGACGATCTCCTCCCGACCGTGCTGCTGGCACAGGCGCAGCGTCTCGTCGATGACCGCCTGGCCGACGTCCGGGTCGGTCAACTCCGGGTGCCGGCGCTCGAGGTCGCCGAGCCGCACATAGAGACGCTCTGCGTTCGCCTCGGCCTCGATCTCCTCGGACATCTCATCCGCGGCGAGCTCGGCCACGGCCGGGTCAATGCCGTACTGAGCGGCGAGCGCCCGCGTGATCTCCTGGTCGATTACCGGCCGGAGCGCCTCGAATGGGTTCTCGTCTTCCTCACCGAAGGTGAACAGCCCGCCTGAGTCGTCGTCGTCTTCATCGAAGAACTCGGCGCCCTCGTCATCGAAGACTTCCCCCTCCTGCCCCAAGTCGTCCGCGCCCTGGGCCGCGATCACGCCGTCCTGCACCGCGTCGTCGTAGCCATCGGCGCCGCCGTCCTGTCCGCTGTCGTAGCCGTCACTTGCTTCCATCGTGTGCCCCTTTCAGGGTTGTCGCGGTCGGGTCCGTGGTGGTTGTGGCGGGCGACGGACGGCGCCCGTTCAGTAGGGGATCTGCGGCGCTCTCGCCGAGGCGGCAGCGAAGGCAGACGCCGAGGTCGGGAGCGATGTAGCTGGCACAGCCCGGCATCGGACACGGCACGAGGTCGGGCTGCTCAATCGCTTCTCCTTCGAGTCGGGCCGGTGCGGCGGAGCGCCTTGAGCGTGTCCGTGACCAGGGCATGCCGGCCGGGGACAGATCAGGACGCCGTCAGCCCAGAGGAGCGGGCCTCGGCCGCAGGTCGAACAGGTTCCGAAGAGGTTCATGAGGGCTCCCCTCCGGGTACTCGGCGGCGTTCGGCTCGGGCACGGTCGTCGTCATTCAGGGTGTCGACGTCGACTGCGCCCTGCGCCCCGTGCCTTAAAGGAGGGGGCACGGGGGCACGGTTGCTCTCAGGGTGTGCCGGGGCACGGTCGGGGCACGGTTCGGGCACGGGGGCACGGTCCTCTTCTTCGCGGTAGGGACGGGTGGAGTAGTGCTTGGTCGCCTGTCCTTCCTGCTCGCGCCGGATGTAGCCCTCGGACAGCAGCAGTTCGACGGCCAGGTCTTTCGCGGCGTGTTGGCCCTTGACGTCGCGGATGCCGCGCTTCGAGATCCCCGGCGTCTCTTCGATCACCCGCGACACCCGCTCCATGAGTGCGGTCGGGCGGAACGGCCCAGCGTCGGGCGGCTCGAGGCTGATGACCACCGCGCCGTCGGCTCTTGATGTCAGGTGGACGATCGCGGCTGTGCCCTCGTCGGCATAGCCGCGGACGTGCCCCGGCCGGTCCTTCATGACGGTCAGCTTCACCTTGCCGTCGCGACCGCGACCGAACGGCTCCAGAACTGTCGCCGTGTACGCGCAATCGACGCCGGCGAGCTTGTGCTGCGCGCCGATCGCGTAGCGCCCGCGCGCCTCCTTGTCCTTCACTACGTGATCGATGGTCAGCACCGCGGCGCGTGGCTCTCGCAAGGGGCGCGGTAGGAGATCCAGCCACTTCGCAACGTCGATATTGCTCGGCGAGGTCGAGGCCATGCAGCGCGAGGGCTTCCGTGATGCCGTCCAGGACTGCGAGCGACGCCCCCTCGGCAGCGAGCTCGAGGGCGACCCTGCCGAGGGGATCGAGGGGTTCATCCGGCCTGACGTAGATGAACCGTTCTGCGATCACGTCAGACGGAACGCCGGACGATCGCAGCCTCCCGACGAGACTCGCGGGGGTGTCCTCGAAGTCGACGTAGAGAACCTTCTCGCCTCGGCGCAACTCCTCGGCGACCGCCGCGACGGCCGTTCCAGCCCTTGCACGCCTCCGGCTCACCGGAGAGGGCGTGGACACGGCCCGGGTAGAGCAGCGCCTGGCCGTCTGAGCGGCAGAGGATCGACGGCGGCGGATCTGTTTCGGTGCCGTCGAGGATCGGGCCGAGCGCCACCGGGACCCAACTCGTCTCGCGGTCCGGCGTCGGGGTCTCGGGAGGCACGTCGGGTCCGCGCGCTTCCGGCGGCAGGCCGAAGTAGAGGGCGTCGTGTATCCGCGACATCTCGCAGTCGCAGTCGCCCCCTCGGTCGACGCCGCCGTCATCGCGGAGCGTCAGGGTGAAGCATCTGCCGGCAGACCGGGCAGAGCGTTTCGCGGTGCCCGTTGTCGCCGGTGATGTGAGCGCCGTTGCGCTCCAGGTCTTCCAGGAGCTGGCGGTAGGTGACGATGCTCACGCCCGATCACCGCCCAGCACCGGACTCAGCGTTCTCTGTCGCCCACCTCTGAAGGTCGGCCACCGGATAGAGGCGGAGGCGTCCGCACCGGATACAGCGGACCTTGGCCATGACGTGGCGCTCGAAGCTCGTCACGGACATTCCGAGCGAAGCCGCGGCTTGCGGCTTCTGGAGCGCGATCGGCGTGATCGCGATGGTCACGCCGCTCATCAGTCCCACCCCCGATGGATGCCGCGGCGGGCGAGCGTAGGACGCTCAAGCCATGCGATCAGCCCGAGGCCGCGTCTCGGGCGTGACGGTGGTTCTGGTCCGTCGCCTCCCGGGTCGCTACCGGACCGGATGCCGTCCGAGCGCTTGGTCGCGGTACGGCTGCAGCTGCGTCGACCGCGGGGCCGCGCGTGACGACGCCTGATTGTGGCTCCCCGGCGGTCAGCGACCTTGCGCGTCTGCGTCCTTTCGCGGACGGGCGCCGATCTGATCTGCGCGACGTGCTGCCGATGGGCGCGCCGGATCCTGAACAGACGCCGGACGGCCCGGTGTGCGGCTTCCTTGTGCTCCTCGATCGCGCGGATTCGCCGTTCGCAGTCTCGTGAGGTCGGCCCCGCGGAGTCCTCGTCGGCGGGATCAGACATCATCGCCATGCTGAGGTAGAACTGAGCCAGCGCGAGGTCTTCGAGTGCTGCCGCGATCAGAGTGCCTTCGGTCTTCGGATCGCGAGCTCGCGCTGCAAGCGCCCGGGTGACCGCCATCTGGCACAGGGTGGACGCGGTCAAGACAACAAAGGGCCTGTTCCACCTTGTCATCGGCACGTCGCTGTTCGCGCTCGGCTCGTTCCCGCTCGCGCTGGGGGCGCTGCATCTCGTGGAGTATCTGTGCAAGTACGCCTCGCTCCGTGGGGCCGGGACGCACCGGGCCCTCACGCCCTGGCTCCCGCACCTCCGAGCCGGTAGGGGCTGTCTTCGACTGCTGCACTTCGGCCTGATCCTTTCCTCGCTCGCAATGCACCTTCGGGGCACCCGTAGGGGCGCACACCAAGGTTAGGTGGCGAGGCGGCGGAACCCGCGTACAAACCCGAAGCGCCCGCCTCGGGCAGCAGACCGAGACGGGCGCGAAGGCTTGCGAGCAGCAGACCTTGGACGGGACTTTAGACGAGGGGGCGGCGGCAAGATTCTGCGGCGGCTACCCGGATCGATCGCGTCGGACTCACCGACGAAGGGGTTACGGGACTTCGTCGTCGGTGACGTGGGATTCGCACCCGAGGCGCTGCGCCTCGGACACCGCGCCGGCGCAGTACTCCTTGACGGCGTCACTGGCCCCGGCCGCTCGGTCGAGGTCGTCTTGCTCGAACTCGTGTGACTCCGACCCGTCGAGCCTCTCCGGCGTTGAGTCCACGGTGCCGCCGCAGCCTGTAGCCCACATCGCCGCGGCCACGGCCATCGCCGTCGCCGCGCTCCTCACGGTCGAGCTGGTCCCATCACTGCCCCTCACCGCGATTGTTCTCCCCACGCAACGGCGGCGCGTTGACGTTTCCGCCGCGGGGCAGTTGGCTTCGGCTGGTCCAGGCAGGCTTCCGGCTGGTCGAGGCTTCACGCGCGAGTGCGTACGAACCAGATTGCCGATGCCCGTTCTATCGCCGGCGGGCACCCTTGGGCGGCGGTCCGCACACCGTGTGTTCTGGGTCCCACCAGATCAAGTAAGAAGATGTGACCGCGGAAGACACCCAGGCTCGCCAGTCGCGGTACCCGAACCGAAGTTCCCACAGGACTTCCTCGTCGTCGTGGTCGATCTCCCGCAGGCGAGCTTTGGCCGGCGGCTTGAGGTCCGCAAGCTCGACGTCCTTGATCAACCGCCTCAGTTGGAGTACGCGGCGCGGCTGCTTCTCGTAGTCGATGAGCAGCCCCAGCAAACGGGGTATGTCCTCGGCTCGGCAATCGCTCCAGGCCCAATGACCTTCCATGTCCACGAACTCGAAGCGCCAGGCGACTGTCAGATCGGTTTCCCGATCAGGGTCCATTCCCGTCTTCGGCTGCTTCTTCGGCTTCGGTGTAGCCCCGAACTTGGGGGGACCCTTAGCCAAGGCACGCCCTAGAGTGAACCGTAGTACTCCGCCATCGACTCGTGAGTGATCTCGCGATTACCGCGTTCGCCCGGAGCGAGCCCCTTGCGGGCTGACTTCCATGGACGCTCCTGATGCGTCAGACTCGCTGAGCCAGTGGCCGGTCTTCTTGCCGTAGAACCCAAGCACAGAGTCGATGGAGTCGATCTCCGACTGCGTGAGGTTCGAGGGATCGCCCGTGCGCGGGACCTCGACTTTGAACTGTCCTCGATACGTTCGGTACAGGGCAGGGACCACCGGCCCGTTTGCCCAAGCCTTGATCCGTTCCTCGAAGAGCGGCTCCTCGTCCCAGACGAGATGCCACGCCTGCGAGTAGTAGACGAGCTTCTGAAGTTTCCACGTCGACATAGCCCCCTGCTGGGACAAGATGTAGGCAGCTACGTCGTGGACAGTGGCCATGTCGCCACTGTAGACACCACGGAGGCGCCTTCGCTACATCGCATCCGACCGGTGGTTGGCAGAGGCAGAGCGAGGTTCCGCCAGTGCGGGCTAGACAGAGTGTCCGGCTATCGCTGCCGGGACGGTGAGGGCGGCCTGAGCGCCGCCCGCCCTCACCGATCCTGTGACTCGGCGGCTCCGCGCTCGCGTGCCCACTGCATGGCCTCCGACGGCCTGAACACGACCCGGCGAATCCCCCAGTGCTGATGCGGCATGCCCTGGCTTCTCATGGTGCGGATGCTGCGCTCGGATATGCCCATCAGGGCCGCCAGCTTCTTTGCGTCCACGTAGGGCTCGGGCTCGGGACTCGCGTGATCATGTGGAGCATCCAGCGAGTCGGTCACAGGGGCCGAGAAGCTACCTCCCGACCGGTTCTGGCGCCGCGGACTCGGCCTCGACCAGGAGGCTGTCGCACGCCGCCAGCTCGTCCACGAGACCCTTGAGTCGCTCGGCGATCTGCGCGAGCCCTTCCGCCCGCGAGCCCGACGCCCCGCTCGGGCAGTAGTCCATGTCGCCGGCTCGCAGGTTGGCCATCGCCTCGAGTTCGTACGGGATCTGCTTGAGGATGTCGTCCCGCCACGAGTTCAGGACGGAGCACAGCGCCGGGATGAGCACCGGCTCGCCGTCCTTGACCGCGTGGACGAGGTTCGCGTGCAAGTGCGCTCGCTCGAGGGCCGCGTCGACCTTCTCGGGCGTGTCGGCTTCCTCGAACGCCTCACCGACCCCGATGAGGTTGAGACTTCGATCGAGTAGGCGAGGAACTTCTTCTGTGCGGGCGTGAGCGTGACTTGGGTGACTTTGGCCGACATGGCTTCAGCCCTCCTCGTCGGTAGACGGTTCGTCCGGCAGCGGCTCGAACGCCGACCTGCTCGAAAATAGCGAGGCCGATGAAGAGCGGCGCCAGATCCCGCATGAAGCGACCGGCGCGAGTGAGCTGGTCCTGCCCCGGCCTCCAGTGGCAGAGGCAGTCCCCGGACTCGTGGACGAGGCTGTTCGCGACCCGAAGTGAGGATCTCGGCCTTCTCCTCGTACTCGCGGCGTACCGCGGTAGTCGTCCCAGCCGAGCCGGTCAAGACGCGCCGAGCGCTGCCTGTGTCTCCGTGCTGAGGGTGACCAGGTCGTCACGGGTGCTGATGTCACCGAAGTCGAAATCGCCGGGTGTTGCCATTCCGAGGAGCCTGGTCGTGACCGCGGCGGCTTGCTCGTACGTCAGCGTGACCTTGACCCAATCGTCAAGGTGCAGTGCGGTGGTGCTGCTCATGGAGCCCCCTTCTGTAGGTGGCCCCGAAGGCACTCACGGCGTAGCGGCCCGCCATCCCAACGGATAGCGTGCCGGTCGCGCCGAAGGCGTCCCCTTCGGTGCCACGCCCCCCGGCCTGCGCAAACAGGTGCGGGGGCAACTTTGTTAGGTCGCCGCGATGGTACCCCGTCGCCGCCGTGTCGGGGAGTCCCCGCCGGAAAGTCATTGTCGCGCACGGTGTCGCGCGGAGCCCTCGAAAGGAAGAAACCCGCCGGGCAGGCGGGTTTCTGAGGTACCGCTACGGGGATTCGAACCCCGGTTTCCGCCGTGAGAGGGCGGCGTCCTAGTCCCCTAGACGATAGCGGCGCGGACGGGCGTCGAGGGTAGCAAACGGCCATCCCACGGCCCGGCCCCTCAGGGGTGCCGCGAGGCGCTAATCTGCCCGGTCTCGCGGCTGTGGCGAAATTGGTATACGCGCAGGCTTCAGGTGCCTGTGGGGGCAACCCCGTGGAGGTTCGAGTCCTCTCAGCCGCATTCCGAGGGACCGGTCAGCGCAGCCGCACGCGAACGGTCGTGGTCTTGGCCCCGCGATGCCCGCGTTGCGTCGCCACCAGCCGCGCGGGCCCGGCGACCCGCGAGCGGAGCGTCACGGTCGTCCGCGCGCCCCGGCGCAGACGGTAGGGCCGCGAGACGCCGCGCAGGGCGAGGCGCCCGCGACAGCCCGACCGCGCAGCCGGCGGGCAGCGCAGCGCCACACGCACACGACCGCGCGAACGGCGTAGCGTCCGCGCGACGGCGATCTCGACGTTGGGCTCCTCCCGAATGGCCTGCCGCACGACCGTCTCGCAGTTGGTAGGCGCCGGATCGGGCAGGTCGACGAATGCATGGTCCTCCCCGCCGCCGCACGAGATCTCCGCATCGGCGGTCCCCTCGCGGGTCAGGAGCGTGTCCTCGTCGGTCCCGCCGATCAGCGTGTCGGCGCCCTCGCCGCCCTCGAGCCGGTCGTTTCCGTCGCCGCCCAGCAGGCGGTCGTTGCCGGCTCCTCCGAACAGGTCGTCCGGGTTGTCGTCGCTCAGCGAGACGATGCCTGAGAGGACGTCGCTCGCCCGACCGCCTCGGACCCTCTCGACGAGGACGATCTTGTCGTGCTCGTCGCCCTGGCCGTCGTTCGCGATCTGGTCGTTGTGGAACACGTTGACCGGTTCGGCGCGCGAGCTGTACTCGACGACATCATTGCCCGCGCCGCCGGACAGCAGATCGCCGCCGTCGTGGGCGTCGACGCCAAAGCTGAACGGTCCGGCGATCTCGACGATCCGGTCGTTGCCGGCGCCGGCGTCGAGGAGGTCCGTGCCGAAGCCGGCGGTGATCTCGTCGGCGCCGTTGCCCGCGGTGATGACGTCGTCGTCGTTGAACCCGGTGATGCGATCCTCCCCGGCACTTCCGGTGATGGCGTCGTTGCCCGGCCCGCCGAAGAGCTCGTTCTCGTAGCCGTCGGCGAAGTGGTTGCGGTCGAAGCTCGCCGGAAACGCGGTGATCCGATCACTCCCGGCGCCGCCGTCCAGCCGCGCGCCGGCCTGGAACACGCGCACGGGCGACAGCGAGAACGTCTGGCGCAGCACGTCGTCCCCGTCGTTACCGAAGGCTACGTCGCCCCCCGCCGCCGAGGCCTCCCCGACGTCGACGACGTCGTCCTCGGGGCCGACGCTGATTCGGTCCGCGCCGCCCCTGGCCTGCACGATGAACGGGAAGGGCACGTTGGCGGCCAACTCGTCGTCGCCGGGACCGAGGAGCACCTCGATGCGCTGCAAGGAGCTTGTGACGGGATCCCGACAGAACACGGTTCTCCTCCTCCCGCCGCTGGCCGAGCACCCCTGAGGGAGATCGTCGAACGCATCGTCGTCCTCGAAGGGGATGTCCAGCTTGATCGGGTCCGGGCCGTCGACGAGGACGGAGACCATGCTGAGGCGCAGGCGATCGCTGCCGGCTCCGTCGAGCCGGATCGTCAGGGTCCCGCCCGAGAACGTGAGGTCCACCTGTGCGGCGGATGCGCCGGCTGGCAGCAGGAGCAGTCCGACGCAGGCTGCCGTCAGGGCACGCACGCGCACACGGGAACCGTAGCGCCCCCAGGCCCCGATAGCTGTGGGGCACAGGCGGCCGGCTACGCGGTCCGCAGCAGCACCGCGCTGGCCCACGGATCACGGACGAGCAGGCCGCCGTCGCGCTCCTCGAACGCGATGCCCGCGCCCGCGACGCGCGCCCGCACGCCCTCCACCGCCGCCGTGTCAGGCAGCAGGATCTCCCACTCCCGCAGGCCGACGGTGCCCGCCGGCGCCGGGCCGACGCCCTCGCCGCGCCAGGTGTTGAACCCCAGGTGGTGGTGATAGCCGCCGGCGGCGACGAACGCGGCCGACGGCATCTCGGCCATCAGCTCGAAGCCGAGGACGTCGACGTAGAACGCCCGGCCGAGATCGAGGTCGCCGACGTGGAGGTGCATGTGGCCGAGGACGAGACCAGGATCGGCATGGCGCTGGACGCCGGCGTCGCCCTCGGCGGCGGCGAGCAGGCCGTGGACGTCGAGCGGCCTGGTGAACATCGCCATGGTGCCGTCGGCCTCCCGCGGCCAGTCCTCGCGCGGGCGGTCGGCGTAGAGCTCGATGCCGTTGCCGTCCGGGTCCGGGAGGTAGATCGCCTCCGAGACGCCGTGGTCCGACGCCCCGTCGATCGCGGTACGCGTCGCGACCAGCCGTTGGACGGCTCGCGCGAGCTCGAGCCGCGACGGATGCAGGAGCGCGAAGTGGTAGAGGCCCGCGTGCCGGCCCGCCGGGCGCGCGGCCGGCTCCTCGGTCAGCACGACGAGGTCGTCACCGCCCGCGCCGAGCGCGGCCATCGGGGCATCATCGGAGCGCCGGAGCAGGCGCAGGCCGATCGCGTCCTGGTAGAAGGCGATCGAGCGGTCGAGGTCGGTGACGGTGAGGTGGACGGCGCCGAGGCGCACGCCGGCGGTCAGGGTCCCGCGAGCTGAAACCGCTGAGCTGGAGGAAGTCGAAGTCATGCCATCAGTGTCGGGCGCCGACCGCGTCTGCGGAATGGCAGGACCTCACCGATCCATGGACTTTCCCCGCGCACGCTCGCGATATGCCATCGGGGACTCGCCATGGCGCCGCTTGAACGCGCGCGAGAAGTACAGGGGATCGGCGAAGCCGACGCGGTGCGCGACCTCCTGCACCGTGTCATCGGTGAACCGCAGCAGCCGCGCCGCCTCGAGCATCACGCGGTCGGTCACGAGCTCCTTGGTCGGCCGACCCGTGACTTGGGCCAGCGCGCGCGACAGGGTCGCGGCCGGCACGCCGAGCGCGTCGGCGTAGTGCGCCGCGTCGTGGTGGCGGGCGTAGTCGTCCTCGAGCCGGCGCGAGAACCGGCGGTGCAGCTGGACCTCGGCGTCGTCGGCGGAGCGCGCCTCGGTCCGCACCGCGTCGTACCAGCGCTCGACCCACAGCAGGAGGACCGCCACGAGGTGGCGCTGCAGGTGCGCGGTCCGCGCGTCCGCCGGCCGCGTCGATTCGGCCGCGAGTGCGTCGATGATGGACTCCAACGCCGGCCGATCGCCGGCCGGGACCGGCACGGTGCGTCCACCACGACCCGCCAGCAGCCATGCGGGAGCCGCCCGCTCGGGGCCTCCCAGCACGAGCTCGTCGCCGAAGCGCACGACCGCGCCGTGGATCCGCTCGCCGCGCTCGAAGACATGGACCTGCCCGCGGCCGATCAGCGTGACGGTGCCGGCCACCACTCCGACCACCTCGCCGTCGAGGCGGTGGTGACCGGCCCCCGCACGGATCCACATCAGCTCGTGGTAGTCGTGGCGGTGCGGCTCGCGGGCGCGCTCGCCACCCAACTCGATGCCGTCGAAGCGCAGGACCTCGACGGGGTCGCCCGGGCCGGCCAGCCGGTCGACGGTCAGGCGGCCCGGCCGGTGGGGCGGCGTCGCGGTCGTGGGCATGGCGCTGGCCTCAGGCTACGGGTCTTGCCGCCGAGCCCTCGCGATTGGCACACTCCCGGGGATGCCCGAGCATCCCCAGCCGGCACTCCGCGCCTCCGACGCCGACCGCGAGCGCATCGTGACCGCGCTGAGCCATCACGCGGGCGAGGGTCGGCTGACCGTGGAGGAGCTCTCCGAGCGGACGGACGCCGCCTACGCCGCGCGGACGCTCGGCGAGCTCGACCGGCTCCTCGACGACCTGCCGGAGGTCGCGACGCCCGCGTCGCCGGTCGCCGAGGAGGAGGAGCTGCGCAGCGGATTCCGCGAGCACCTCGTGACCTTCCTGATGGTCAACGTCCTGCTGGTCGGCATCTGGGCCGCGACCGGCGCGGGCTACTTCTGGCCGATCTTCCCGTTCCTCGGCTGGGGGGTCGCCGTCGGGATCGACTGGTTCACCACGCGCGAGGACACGCGGCGCCTGCGCACCGCGTCGCCGGAGGAACGGGCGCGGATCCTCGCCAAGGCGGCCCAGCGCCGCTCGAGCGACCCGCCGCTGCCGCACCCGCCGCCGCTGCCTCCCGGGCCGCGGCGTTAGCGCAGCGCGTTGGCGACCGCGTCCAGCATGCGGGCGGCCTTGAACGGCTTGACCACGAAGTCCTTGGCGCCGGCCTTGATCGATTCGATGATCTTGGCCTCCTGGCCGAGCGCCGAGCACATGACCACGAGGGCCGAAGGGTCCAGGGCGATGATCTCGCGCAGGGCCTGCAGGCCGTCCTTCTCGGGCATCGTGATGTCGAGCGTCATCAGCTCGGGGGAGAGCGACTGGAACTGCTCGACCGCCTCGGTGCCGTTGGCCGCCTCGCCGATCACCTCGTGCCCGCCTTCGATGAGGGCGTCCGAGACCATCTTGCGCATGAACAGGGCGTCGTCGACGACCAGCACGCGGGCCATCGTCAGCGCCGTCCGTTCGTCACGTGGTCGGCCGCGCTCAGGACCTGCTCGATTCGCACCGCCCATTCACCGGAGTCGGTGAGCACGAGCCGAGCGGTCGCAAAGCGCCGGCCGTTGACGTACACGTCGATCGGGTCGTCGGCCTCGCGGTCGAGCTCGATCACCGTGCCGGCCGGCACGCCGACCAGGCTCTCCACAGGAAGCCGGGTGCGGCCGACCTCGGCCGAGACCCGCACCGTGGTCGTCCGGATCGACCGGTGCAGCGACGCGCGGGTGGCGACGTCGAGCTCGCCGATCCTGGGCGGGTCGACGGCGATCTCCGCGAGCGCGTCGCAGATGCGGACGACGAACGTCTGGGGAATCAGCTGGACGAACCGGCACGGCGAGCCGCACAGCTGGAACTCGGTGGTCGTCGCGTGCGCGTTCTCGTCGAAGGCGTCAGCGAGATCGCCGGTGCCGGTCGGCAGCGTCTCGGGCGGGCCGATCTCCACCTCGTAGCCGAGCAGCTTGCTCGTGGCCGCCGCGGCGCCGGACATCATCTGGTCCATCGCCTCGCCGATCGCCGACTGCTCGAGGTCGGTGAGGTCGCCGGGCTGGACCGGATCGTCGGCCGAGCCGCCCATCATCGCGGCCGCGAGGCGCTGCGCGGCCTCGAGCGGCAGCAGGAGGACGTTGCCGCCGTTGACGCCGTTGACGTAGGCGACGCTGGTCGCGAGGCCGGGGACCGGCGGGTTCTCCAGCGCCTTGCGCGCGTTCGGAGCGACCTCGGACGGCTTGTGGGTCGCGGCACCGGGACACAGCACCTCGAGGACGCCCGTCATCGCCGCGGCCGTCGACTCGGCCAGCCGGCGCAGTGCCTCCTCGGGCTTCACCGCGCGAGCTCTCCGGGCGCCAGCACCTGCACGGCACGCCGGGAGCCGGAGCGCCCGGGCTTGGCGCGCTCGAACGGCGTCCCGTCGACGAACAAGGTGACGCCGGCGGTCGAGTGCACGTGAAGGTTGATCAGGTCGCCGGCCTTCAGGTCCAGCACCTGGTCGATCGGGAGGTCGATCGCGCCCACCTCGGCGCGCACCTCCATCTGGACCTTGCGGACTCGGCGATCCAGTGCCTGCGCCGAGTCTGAGTCGACCGCCATGTCGTCGCGAGCCAGCAGCCGGTCGACTTCCGCCGAGATGGCTCGGTAGGGCAGGAGCAGGACGAGCGCCGTCGACGCGCCCAGCAGCTTGGCCTCGATCGTGAACGAGATGGTCGGCTCGCTCGTCGGCGCGAGCTGGGCGCTCTGCTGTGGCGAGACGAGGACGTCGACCTCGAGCGTGGAGCCCAGCAGCTCGTTCCAGATGATCGAAAGCTGCTCGACCAGCGCCTCGAAGAGCTGACCGGCGAGCATCATGTCGATGTCGCTGAGCCGGCGCTGCGGCGGCGCCTGCTCGCCGGTCCCGCCGAGCATGCGCTCGATGGCCGCGACGAGCAGCGGTTGCTCGGCCGAGAGGATCATGCGGGTCCCGAGCGGTTCCGCGAGGAGGACCGCGGTCAGCGAGCTGCTCGTGAGCTGAGCGTGGGCGTCGGACCAGTTGAACTGGTCGACGTTGATGACCTCGAGGTCGACGGCGCAGCGCAGCTCGGCGGACAGGCGGCTGGAGGCGGTCCGGCAGAAGGTGTCGAGCGCCCGGCGCAGTTTGCGCTGGGCCTCGGAGACGAACTGGCGCGGCCGGCGGAAGTCGACGGCGCGGACCGACGGGGCGCCGGCGCGATCGTCGCCCGTACCCAGGGATGGCAGCGAGCCGTCGTTCGCGGCGGCGAAGAGGGCCGCGATGGCCTCCGGGTCCAGGGTCGACGAGCTCATTGGTTCCTTATCGGCCGCCCGCGCCAGAACTCAATAGGGGAGGCTCAGGCGCAACGATCCGGTGGTGGCGGCGATGGGCTGGCATGAACTCGCACACGCTGAATCGGCGCCGGCGGGCGAGGCCTTGAATGGCTACGGGCGGAACGCGAGGTCCGCCGGCCAGGCCTCGCCGGCCAGCAGCGCGGCGGCGCCGCGCTGCAGCGCCGCCAGCGCGAGCCCCATCCCCCCGGGGCCGATGCTCACGCGGGCGACCCCCAGCTCCGCCAGCTCGGCCAGCGACGGCGAGCCGGCGCCGGCGAGCACGCTGACCGGAGCGCCCATCGCCTCCACCAGGCGGCCGATCGTGGCGGCGTCGTGGACCCCCGGCACGAACACGCACGCCGCGCCCGCCTGCGCGTAGGCGCGCCCGCGATCGATCGCCTCCTCGACGTCGCCGCCGCCGGCGAGGAAGACGTCCGTGCGTGCGTTGACCACCATCCCGACCCCGGCGCGCTCGCCGGCGGCGACCGCCGCGGCCACGCGTGCGGCGTGCTCGGCGGCCGGTCGCAGCGGCGCGGCCCCATCGCCTGTCGCGTCCTCGAGGTTGCAGCCCACCGCGCCCGCGGCGAGCGCGGCCGCGACCGTCTCGGACACCTCCTCGGGCGTCGTGCCGTACCCAGCCTCGAGATCGGCGGTCACCGGCAGCGCGACGGCGGCCGCCACGACGCGCGCGCTCGCCGCGTCCCAGGCGTTGACGAGCCGAGCGGCCGGCCGGGTTGGTGGAGCTCGCGGAGGCGCTCGGCGAGCGCGGCCTGCGCGGTCACGCCGCGACCCGCTCGCCGATGATGGCGGCGGTCGAGACGACGGTGGCGAACTCCCCGTGGAGGCTGGCCGCGGTGGCCCGGGTCAGGTCCTCGGCCGACACGGTGCGGCCGTCCGGGCCGACCCGGTCGAACGTGTGGGTGGCATCGAGGACGAACGTGACGTCGTAGCCGAGGTTCCCGGCCATGCGGGCGGTCGTCTCGACGCAGTGGTTGGTCGTGATTCCGCACAGCACGAGATCGGAGATCCCCCGGCGGGTCAGCCAGTCGCGCAGGTCGGGCGAGCCGTAGAACGCGGAGTTCGTGCTCTTGGCGACGAGCAGCGCGGGCCGCACGCCGTCGAGCACCGACTGGAACTCGTTGCCCGGCGTGCCGCGCCGCAGGGGCGACGCGGGCTCGGTGGAGTCGTGGCGGACGAGGATGACCGGATGGCCGCGCTCACCCCACGCGCCGACCAGCGCCGCGACGTTCGCCTCGCAGTCGGGGTTGTTGCGCCGCCCCCAGTACTCCGTGTCCTCGAAGGCACGTTGGACGTCGATGACCAGCAGGGCGGCGGGGGCGGCGTCGGGCATGCCCACGATCTTTGCGCGTCGGCCCGCCGAGCGCCAGCAGGAGATGGACAGCCCCGGGGCCCGGTGGATCCGGTAACTGCGGCCACCGATGAACTTCTTCCCGCGCCCGCCGGCTGCCTTGCCGTCATCGCATGGATCGTGGCAAAGTCGGAAACCGCGATCATCGGTCCGTATTCCGGCCCGAGAACGGGTAGACCTCATGCGACCGGCATAGACGCCGGAGGTCGTGCCATGCCGACATACACCTGGACCATCCCCGCCAACGCCTGCGAGGTCCCCCGGATCCGCTCCGCGGTCACCTCGTTCGTCGTCGCGCAGCAGGTCGGGAATCCGCCGCTCGCCGACGTGGCCCTCGCGGTCTCCGAGGCGGTCACCAACGCGGTCGTGCACGGGTTCAGCAACGGCCGGCGAGGCCACGTCGACGTCACCGTCACGGTCGACTGGGCCCGCCGGGAGATGCACATCATCGTGACCGACAACGGCACCGGCATGGTGCCGCGGCCGGACTCGCCGGGTCTCGGGCTTGGCCTGCCGCTGATCGCCACCGTCGCCGACGGCCTCGAGATCGGGACGCCCGAGAGTGGGCTCGGGACCGAGCTGTCGATCATGTTCTCGCTGCCCGGCGCGCTGGATTAGACGACCGAAGCGGCGAGGATCCCCTCGCGCACGGCGGCCTGCGTGGAGGCCTTGCTGACCCACGCCGGGGCGCCGATCTCCTCCGCGACCTCCGCCAGGGCGCCAGGTGGCAGGCCGGACACGAGCACGATGCCCGCGTCCGGCACCCGCTCCAGCAGCTGCGGCGCCAGCTCGGTCGACAGCACGTCCCGGAGGCGGTGATCGAGGAGGATCACGTCGGGCTGGAGCTCCTGGGCCTGCTCGAGCGCCTGCGGCGCGCTGGCAACGGTGCCGATCACCTCGATCTGCGGATCGTCCGCGAACCAGTGCGAAAGCAGGGTCGCGTACATCACCGCGTCGTCGCAGATCAGGACCCTGACTTTGCCGTCGCCGGTCACGATGGTGCAGTTTGCCGGGTTCACGGCACTCTTGCCACGATTCCGGTCGATCATCACATCATCGGAACAGGGCGCTGTAGCCATTGAGCGCCGGCGTGCCGCCGAGATGGACGTACAGGACGGTCGCCTCCGGAGCGATCTCGCCGCGCGCGACGAGGTCGATCAGGCCGTGCATCGACTTGCCCTCGTACACCGGGTCGATGACCATGGCCTCGAGGCTGCCGGCGAGGCGGATCGCGGCGAGGGTGTCGTCGTTGGGGATGCCGTAGCGGGGGTGCGCGTAGCCGTCGAGCACGACGATCTCGTCGTCGCGCAACTCGCGGCCGAGGCCGATACGCCGGGCGGTGCCGCGCGCGATGCGCTCGACCGCGTCCCGCGTCTCGGCGAGGCGGAAGGACCCGTCGATCCCGATCACCCGCCGAGGACGCTCTTGCGCGGCGAACCCGGCGATCATCCCTGCCTGCGTCGAGCCCGTGACCGTGCACGTCACGATCGTGTCGAAGAACACGCCCAGCTCGCGCTCCTGCGCGGCCAGCTCGGCGGCGAAGCGGGCGAATCCGAGGCCCCCGAGTGGATGGTCGGAGGCGCCCGCCGGAATCGCGTAGGGGGTGCCGCCGCGGGCGCGCACGTCGGCCAGCGCCCCCTCCCAGCTCGACTTGACGCCGATCGCGAAGTCCGACTCGACCAGCTCGACCTCGGCGCCCATGATCCGGCTGAGCAGGATGTTCCCGACCCGGTCATAGACGGCGTCGGGCCACGGCACCCAGCTCTCCTGCACGAGCCGCGCCTTCAGGCCGGCGACGGCGGCCGCGGCCGCCACCTGGCGGGTGTGGTTGGACTGCACGCCGCCGATCGAGACCAGGGTGTCGCAGCCCTGCTCGAGCGCGTCGGCGACCAGGTACTCGAGCTTGCGCAGCTTGTTGCCGCCGAGCCCGATGCCGGTGTTGGTGTCCTCGCGCTTGGCCCAGATCGCCGGCCCTCCGAGGTGCGCGGTCAGCCGCGGGAGCGGATGGACGGTGGACGGGCCGTGCAGCAGCTCGAACCGCGGGAAGGCCTCGAGCGCGGCGGTCATCCCTCGTCCTCCTCGAAGGCACGGTCGACCAGGGCGCCGAGCGACAGCCAGTTCTCGCGCGCCGCCGCGGCGGCCTCCGCGGCCTGTCCCGACTCGGCGAGGTCGGCGATGCGAGCGTGCTGGCGCACCGACCCGCGCCCGGCGAGGGTGCCGAACCGCAGGCGCTCGAGCCGGCGCAGGCGCGGCATCAGCCGCTCGAGCGCCGGAGCGATCTCGCCGTTGCCGGACCCGTCGACGAGGACGGCGTGGAACGCGTCGTCGGCCGCGATGGCAGCGTCGACGTCGCCGCCGCGCAGCGCGGCGGCGAACGCGTCGTTGGCCTCGCGCATGCGCGCCGCCCCGGCCGGGCCGATGCGCGGCACCGCGAGCTCGGCGGCCAGCGCGTGCAGGGCGGCGACGAGCTCGAACGCGTCGCGCGCCTGGCGCCGGTCGAGCGGCGTGACGCGCGTGTAGCGGTGCGGCGCGGTCTCGACGAGCCCGTCGTCCTCCAAGCGGGCGAGCGCCTCGCGGACGGGCGTGCGGCTGAGCCCCAGCCACGCGCACAGCTCCTGGTCGCGCAGCCGCTCGCCCGGCGCGAGCGTGCCGTCGAGAATCGCCTCGCGCAGGGCGGCGTGGGCGTCCTCGCGCAGGAGTGTGCGAGCGATCGCGCGCGTCGTGGTGGGAACCGGCATCCGATATATGAGTACAGGAGATACCGGCTCGCGTCAACGGCCTACCGCTCGACCCGCCGGTGACCGACACCATCGCCCGGACCCACATCGCACTCGGCCGCTACGCCGAAGCCGAGCAGACGATCAACCTCGCCATCGAGCACTACGTCGCCCGTGGTTACGAGGTCGCTGCCGACGAGGCCGAATTCATGCTCACCCTGGCCGTGGCCCAGCGCGTCCTGGGCGCGAGCGATCGGGCCCAGGCGAGCCTCGACAGTTGCCGCGCCATCTGCGCCGCGGGAGACCTCGCCGAGATCGCGGTACGGGTGCAGGAGGAGCAGGCCGAGATGCACGCCGCCGCAGGCGACTTCCGGGCCGCGTTCGAGACGCACCAGGCATTCCACCGCGCTGCCGAGGAGTTGCGCTCGGCGCAGGGCGAGGCCCGAGCGCACATCCGGCACGCCATGTTCGAGACCACCGAAGCTCGCCAGGACGCCGAACGCTTCCGCGAACAGGCCCGCCGCGACCCGCTCACCGGCCTGCACAACCGCCGCTACGTCGACGAGTCACTGCCCGATCTGATCACGCACGCCGCCGCCACCGGTGCGCCACTCACCATTGCCCTGATCGACCTCGACCACTTCAAGCGGATCAACGACACCCTCTCCCACGACGTCGGTGACAGGGTCCTGGTCGGCGTCGCCGGCCTATTGTCGGCGGCGTCGGCGGAGCGGGGACTCGCGGCCCGTCTCGGCGGCGAGGAATTCCTCGTCGTGTTTCCGGACACCGGCCTCGCCGACGCCACGGCGCACCTCGACGACCTGCGGACCGCCGTCAGTTCACACCCCTGGCAGCTGATCGGGGACGTGCCGGTCACCGTCAGCATCGGCTCCATCACCACGACCGCCGCCGCCAGCCAGAGCTCCCTGCTCGCCGAGGCCGACCGCAATCACTACACCGCGAAGCACAACGGTCGCGACCAGGTCGTCAGCAACGTGTTCCCAGACCCGCCACGCCGCCGCTACCGGGACTCCGGGTAAAGCCGCCAGGTCTCGTCGTGTCCGATTCCCGCCAGACACGGCGGGCGGGGCGTGCCATGGTGCGGCCATGGACCTCGACTTCGAGCGCTGCTGGCAAGCCACCGTCACGAAGGACGAGCGCATGGACGGCTGGTTCTTCTGCGGCGTGACGTCGACCGGCATCTACTGCCGGCCGAGCTGCCCGGCGCGGATGCCCAAGCGCGAGAACGTCCGGTTCTTCGCGTCCTCCGCGGCCGCCCAGGCGGCGGGACTGCGCGCGTGCAAGCGCTGCCGGCCCGACGCCGTGCCGGGCTCGCCCGAGTGGGACCGTCGTGCGGACCTCGTCGGGCGGGCCATGCGGCTGATCGCCGACGGCGTCGTCGACCGCGAGGGCGTCGGCGGGCTGGCCGCGCGCCTGGGCTACGCCGAGCGCCACGTCCACCGGCGGCTCGTGGAGGTCGCGGGCGCCGGGCCGCTCGCGCTGGCGCGGGCGCAGCGCGCGCAGACGGCGCGCACGCTGCTCGAGTCGACCGGCCTCGCGATGACCGACGTGGCGTTCGCCGCCGGCTTCGCGAGCGTCCGGCAGTTCAACGCGACGATCCGCGAGGTCTTCGCCTCGACGCCCGGCGAGCTGCGACGCCGCGCCGCCCGGCCTTCGCCCGGGAACGCGCCGGAGGGCGCGGTCGTCCTGCGCCTCCCCCACCGCGCGCCGTTCGACGGCGGCGCGCTCGTCGGGTTCCTCGCCCGCCGCGCCGTCGACGGCGTCGAGGAGGCCGCCGGGAGCGCGTACCGGCGCAGCCTGGGCCTGGCGCACGGCGCAGGGGTCGCCGAGCTCACTCCCGTCGACGGGGGCGTGCGCGCGCGGCTGTGGCTCGACGACCTGCGCGACCTCGCCGCGGCGGTCCAGCGCTGCCGCGTGCTGCTCGACCTCGACTCCGACCCACTCGCCGTCGTGGACGCGCTCGGCGCCGACCCGCTGCTCGGGCCGCTCGTGCGCGAGGCGCCGGGCCTGCGCGTCCCCGGGCACGTCGACGGCCACGAGCTCGCGATCCGCGCCGTCCTCGGCCAGCAGGTCTCGGTCACCGGAGCGTCGACGCTCGCGGCGCGGCTGGTTCGCACGCACGGCGCGCCGGTCGCGCGGCCGGTCGGCGGCGTCACCCATCTGTTCCCGCCGGCGGAGGTCCTGGCCGCGATCGACCCGGCCGCGCTCGCGATGCCGGCCGCCCGCCGCCGCGCGCTGATGGGGCTGGCCGCAGCGCTCGCCGACGGCACGGTGCGCCTCGATCCGGGCGCGGACCGCGCCGAGGCGCGGGCGCACCTGCTCGCGCTTCCCGGGATCGGCCCGTGGACGGCCGAGTACATCGCGATGCGCGCGCTGCGCGACCCCGACGCCTTCCTGCCGACCGACCTCGGCATTCGCCACGCGCTCGACCGCCTCGGGCACCCCTCGAGCCCGGCCGCCGCGCTGGGCGCCGCCGAGCGCTGGCGGCCCTATCGCGCGTACGCCATGCAGCACCTGTGGGCGGCCCTGGGAGCATCGTCCGCGGGCTCCGCCGCCCGGCGACACGTCAGGCGGTCGCCTCGACGTCCAGACCGAGCTCCGCGATCGCCTGCTCTCGCATCTTGAACTTCTGCACCTTCCCGGTCACCGTCATCGGGAAGGCGTCGGTCAGCCGGATGTACCGCGGGACCTTGAAGTGCGCGATCCGCCCCTCGCAGTGGGCGCGGACGTCCGCCTCGGAGAGCTCGGAGCCGGCCCGGGGCACGATCCACGCCATCAGCGCCTCGCCGTAGCGCGCGTCGGGTACGCCGATGACCGAGACGTCGGCGACGTCCGGGTGGCCGTACAGGAACTCCTCGATCTCGCGCGGGTAGATGTTCTCGCCGCCGCGGATGACCATGTCCTTGATCCGCCCGACGATGTTGAGGTAGCCGTCGGCGTCCATGGTCGCGAGGTCGCCGGTGTGCATCCACCGGCTGGCGTCGATCGCGTCGGCGGTGCGCTCCGGCTCCTCCCAGTAGCCGGTCATCACCGAGTAGCCGCGCGTGCACAGCTCGCCGGGCTCGCCGCGCGGCACCGTCCGGCCCGTCTCGGGGTCGACGACCTTGACCTCGACGTGGGGATGCACCCGGCCGACCGTCGTCACGCGCTTCTCGAGCGGATCGTCGACGCTCGTCTGCGTCGAGACCGGCGAGGTCTCCGTCATGCCGTAGCAAATCGTCACCTGCTCCATGTGCATCTCGGCGATCACCCGCCGCATGACCTCGATCGGGCACGGGGAGCCGGCCATGATCCCCGTGCGCAGGGAGCTCAGGTCGCGGTCGGCGAAGCTCGGATCGCCCAGCTCGGCGATGAACATCGTGGGCACGCCGTAGAGGCTGGTGCAGCGCTCCTCCTCGACGGCGGCGAGCACGCTGGCGGGCTCGAACGCGGCGGCCGGGACCACCATGCACGCGCCGTGCGTCGTGCACCCGAGGTTGCCCATCACCATCCCGAAGCAGTGGTAGAAGGGCACCGGGATGCACACGCGGTCCGCCTCGGTGTAGCGGCAGCCCTCGGCGACGAAGTGGGCGTTGTTGAGGATGTTGTGGTGGCTGAGCGTCGCGCCCTTCGGGAAGCCGGTCGTGCCGCTCGTGTACTGGATGTTGATCGGGTCGTCGAACTCGAGCTGCGCCATCCGCTCGCGCAGTGCCGCCGGCTCGACGCCGCTGCCGGCGGCGAGCAGCTCGTCCCAGTCAGGTGAGTCGAGGTAGACCACGCGCTCGAGACCGGGCAGCGAGCCGCGGACCTCCTCGACCATCGCGGCGAAGTCGGACGTCTTGAAGGCAGGGGCTGAGACCAGCATGCGGCAGCCCGACTGGCGCAGCGCGTACTCGAGCTCGGAGGTCCGGTAGGCCGGGTTGATGTTGACGAGGATG
Source organism: uncultured Solirubrobacterales bacterium (assembly GCA_963828075.1). Taxonomy (GTDB): domain Bacteria; phylum Actinomycetota; class Thermoleophilia; order Solirubrobacterales; family Solirubrobacteraceae; genus JACCYI01. Next base: position 1,193,324 of record CAWHDH010000017.1, read on the forward strand.
GCGCCGACCTTCGCCGAGGCGAACTGGACGAGGACCCACTCGGCGCGGTTCGGCGCCCAGATCCCGAGCCGGTCGCCGGCGCGTAGCCCGGCGGCCAGCAGCGCCCTGGCGACCTCGTCGACGCGCTCGCCGAGCTCGGCGTAGGTCAGCCGGACGCCCTGGTCGCGGACCACGAGCGCGTCGCGCTCGCCGAACCGCGCGACCGTCCGCTCGAGGTTCTCGCCGATCGTCTCGCCCAGCAGCGGCAGCGGCGAGGCGCCGCTGCCGTAGGACCCGGATCGGGCCCCCGCCGCAGTCATGGCGGCGGCGGCGAGAAGTAGACCTCCGGGTCGCCCTGCAGCAGCCAGATCTCGGGATGGTCGATCGGCGTGAACGACCGGTCGCCACCCGGCTCCCGCGTCGTCGGCACCTGGTCGCCGCTCGGACGGTGCAGGATGAAGTTCACCGGCTTGGTGTCGTCCTTGAGCGGGACGTTGTAGACCGCCCCGAAGGCATCGGTCCCGGCGCGCTGGCGCGGCGCGTCCCAGGTCGTCGCCACCCCGTCGGCGATCGCGTCACCCCACAGGTGCAGGCCCCAGTCGGCGTAGTCCGACGCCGTGCGCTTGTAGTGCACGACCGCCGTGTCGATCGGCGGCGGCGCGACCTCGACGGTCCGCGCCGTCGTGGTCACCGTTCCGGCGCCGTGGTCGAGGATCGCCCGGTACCCGATCTCCGTGCCGGTCGGCGCCCCGAGCGCCGCGACGTCATCGAACACGGTGTAGACGGGCGACGAGTCGTCGGTGCCGATCGTCGTCCAGTCACCGCCGGCGACGCGGCGCTGGAAGGTCACCACGTTGGCGCTGTGGTCCGGCGTCGCGACGGCGCGGACCTCCGTCTCCCCCCGGACCTTGGCCCCGGCGGTCGGCGCCTCGAGCGCGAGCTCCGGCGCGGCCACCTTGGTCGCGCGGGCACCGCTCATCCGCTCGTGGCCCGCGTTGTCGAGCACGATCGCCCGGTACTGCACGGGCGAGCCGGCCGGCAGGTCGGCGACATCGTGGAAGACGCGGTACGGCGCGTTGTCGTCGGTGCCGATCGCCTGCCACGCGCCCGACCCGCTGCGGGCCTGGAACGTGACCTCGTAGAACGACGTCCCGGCGACGTCCGCGCGAACCTCGACGCGGCCGGGGCCGGCCTCGGTCTCGGGCGGTGAGGTGAGCGAGATCGACGGGGCGGCCTCGCTCGCGGGTATCTGCCCCGCCGACTCATAGACGACGGCCGAGAGCGGCGGCACGGTGACGGTCAGGCGCCCGGCGGCGTTCGAGGTGAGCTCGCCGACGCCGTCCCCGTAGACCTTGCCGAAGCCGCCCGAGGCGATGAACGTGGGCACCGACGCCGTCTTTGGCTCCTCGGCGTTGTTCAGCGCGACCACATACTCGGCGCGCGCGTCGCGGTCGATCCGCGAGAACGCGTAGATCCCCGGCGCGCCGGTCGAGAGGCGGTGCTGATGGGCGCCGGAGCGCAGCGCCGGATGCGACTTCGTGACCGCCGCGAGCCCGGCGATGCCGCGGAACAGCGGGTGCGACGCGTCGAAGTTCGAGTCGGCGGTCGTCGCGTCGGTCCCGATCAGGTCGTCGTCGTTGTACTCGGCCACCTGGCTCGGGAACATGTCCTGGCGCGCGAGCTGGTCGCCGCCGTCGCCGACGAAGCCCTGCTCGTCGCCGTAGTAGATGACGGGGTTGCCGCGCGAGAAGTACATGAGCTCGTGCGCGAGCCGGTCGCGGGCGAGGATCTCGGCGTCGGTCGCCCCCGGGTTGGCGTTGCGGATGAACAGCCCGATCCGCCCCATGTCGTGGTTGCCGAGGAACGTCGGCAGCTGGTAGGCGTTGGAGTCCGCGTCGGTGTACCAGTCGTCGCCGACGAAGAAGTCTCGCAGCGCCTCGGTCGGCCCCGAGTCGGCCGCGAACCGCTGGGCGGCCGCCTGGAACGGGAAGTCGAGGACCGCCTGTACGCGGTCGTGCGTGGTGAAGTGCGACGTGAAGGACTTCGTCGTGTCGAAGACCTCGCCGAACAGGAAGAACTCCTTCTTGCCGTTCGCGCGGGCGAAGTCGAGGATCGCGGGCGCGAACTCGACCCAGAACTCGTCGTTGACGTGCTTCATCGTGTCGATGCGGAAGCCGTCGATGCCGAAGTCGGCGATCCAGGCCTTGTAGATGTCCGTCATCCCGCTGACGACCCGCGGATGCTCCGTGAACAGGTCGTCGAGGCCGAAGAAGTCGCCGTACAGCGAGTTCTCGCCGACAAAGGTCGTGTTGCCGCGGTTGTGGTAGAGCGTGACGTCGTTGAGCCACGCCGGCACCTTGAGGTTCTCGCTGCCGGCCGGGTTGAACGGTGTGAACGGGAAGCTCGTGGCGGCGTCGAGCGCCGGGAAGCCGGTCTTGCCGGCGTGGTCGAGGTCGTCGAACGGCGTGCCGGCCGCGGTGCGGAACGGATCGCGGTCCTTGGAGACGTAGGCGGGCCGGGTGCCCTCCTCGTAGTCGATGACGTCCGCCGTGTGGTTGGTGATGATGTCGAAGTAGACCTTCATGCCGCGCGCGTGGGAGGCGTCGACCAGCGCCTTGAGCTCGGCGTTGGTCCCGAGGTGCGGGTCGATCTGGGTGAAGTCGGTGATCCAGTAGCCGTGGTAGCCGGCCGAGTTGTCCTGCGGCTGGACCGCCTTGTTCTTGAAGCTCGGCGTCAGCCAGATCGCGGTGGTGCCGAGGCCCTGGATGTAGTCGATGCGGTCGAGGATGCCCTTGAGGTCGCCGCCGTGGTAGTAGCCGCGGGCGGTCGGGTCAAAGCCGGAGGCCCCCGGCGCGAGCCCGCCGTGGTCGTTGTCGTTGCGGCCGTTCTCGAAGCGGTCGGCCATGACGAAGTAGAAGTTCTCGCCGGTGACCGGCGAGCGCAGGCTGTGCGTCGCCTCGCTCGCGGGACCGGCGGGCGGTGCCGGCGGCGGGGCGGGGGCGGGCGCCGGGGCGGGCGCCGGGACCGGGGCCGGGACCGGGGTCGGCGCCGGGGCGCCCTTGCGCGTCACCGAGATCTTGGCCGACCGGCAACTCCTGCCGCGGATCGAGCCGGTGCGCACGACGCACGCGCGCAGGAAGTACGACCCCGGGGTCGTGAACGCCGGAACCGTGACCCGGACGGCGAACGCGCGGCTGCGGCCGGCCGAGGTGCGCCGCACCCAGGCGCCGCGGAGCCGCAGCCCGGTCCGCGCGTTGGCGGTCCGGCGCAGGGTGAAGGTCAGTCGCCCGGTTCCCGCGCGGCGCGCGCGACGGTTGGCGACCCGTCCGCGCACCGTGAACGACGAGCCCGCCTCGACCGAGGCCGGCGTCGAGCCGAGGCTCGCCAGCCGGAACTGGGCGGGCGGCGTTTGCGCGCCGGCCGGCGGAGCCACGGCGAGCGCGGCGACCAGGCCCACGAGCACGGCACGAGAACGAAACGACATCGCAAGACCCCCTAGACCCCCGCGGTCCTGCCGGTCGGCCGGCCGCCCTTGAGCGCGGGAAACTAGGGCGCGGCCGCGGCGCTGTCAACGGGCGCGGTCACGGCTGGGAATCGACGGGCGGCTCCACCCTCCGGCCACGCGCCGGAGGGGACCGCCCGTCGATCTGCCCCGTCAGGCGCGGGCGCGTGCCTGGGGAAGCGACGGTGCCCGAGCTGACTTCCCTGACGCGCTTCGGATCGCGCCCTGGATGTCGACACAACGGCCAGTCGTCCGACGTTCCGTCGACCGCCCGCGACGTCGTCCGAATCTCCGACGTCCTCGCGTCAGGCTGACGCCGCGCGCATGGCGGCGGGGGCGGACTTCAGGCGGGTGAGCTCGGCCCGCAGGGTGCGCCGGCCCCGATGCTGCAACCCGTGCACCGCATCCTCCGAGCGCCCGATGCGCTCCGCGATCTCCCCCGGCGACAAGCCGTAGATGAACCGCATCACGATCACCTCACGCTGCTCGATCGGCAACGCCTCCAACGCCAAACGCAGGTCATGCCCACGCTCCCACGACAGATCGTGATCCTCGACATCCGGCGAGCGGACCTCGGCGAACGGCACCGACCGCCTGGCCCGGACGTGATCGATCGCCGCGTTATGCGCCACCCGCAAGATCCACGCCGAGAACGGCACCACCCGCGGCTCATACTTCGGCAACGCCGTCAGCAGCTTCGCGAAGATCTGCTGCGTCACGTCCTCCGCCTCATGCTCATCACGCACGATCGAGCACACGTAGCCGTACACGTTGTCGGCGTAACGCAGATACAGAAACCGGATCGCGTCGTCATCGCCGAGCTTGGCGCGACACACCGCATCGAGCACCAACGCTTCGGACTCCGTCGTGTGCTCCAACGACCGACGCCGCCGAAACCGCCCACGCCCCACCGACGTCTCGATCCGATCCGCCTCACGGCGAACCTCATCCCGCATACCGCTCGTCAAGGTGCTGCTCACGTCAATCGCCTCCCCAGGCGTCCTTCGCTGTCCGGAGGAACCTATGTGGGGGACGTCAGCGGCGGATCAGGCAACGTATTAGCTGGAGATGAATTCGCAGGAAGTGGACAGATGTTCGATTCTCGACCTGCCCGACGGGCATTGACGGCATGACGCCGACGGCCGGCGGCCGCCCTCGTCGAGGGCGACCGCGCGGCGGGACGTGCGCTCAGACCGCGGCCACGCCGCCGAGCTGCGTGAGCCGGAAGCTGTTGCCGGACGGGTCGCGGAACCCCGCGTCGATCCCGTACGGGCGCTCCTCGGGCTCCTCCACGAACTCGACGCCGCGGCTCCGGAACTCCTCGTAGGAGCGCCGGCAGTCGTCGGTGGTGAGGAAGACCGTGCCGGCGAACCCCTTGCCCATGAGGTCGCGGACCTGATCGGCGGTCTCCGGATCCATCACCGGCGGTCCGGGGATGGCCATCAGGACGATCGCGACGTCGGGCTGCGCTGCCGGCCCGACGGCCAGCCAGCGGAAGTTCCCCATCTCGGCCACGGTGACGTCGCTGCGCACCTCCATGCCGAGCTTGTCGACGTAGAAGGCGAGCGCCTCTTCCTGGTCGTGCACCCACAGCTGGGCGGTGGCGATTCTGATCATCGGGTCCTCCCCGGATCGGCGGTGGCTAGGTCGCGACCCAAGCTAAGTGCCGCCGCGCGGGCTGTCTTCTCCAAACGTGCGGCGTTGCGGTCGCCCATACGCGCGCAGCACGCAGGCCGGGATCAGTGCGTGGTCGACCGCCGGAGGGAACGCCGCGCGGTAGGCCGCCGGCGACATCCCGAACGTGCGCGTGAAGCTGCTGGTGAACGACCCGAGGCTCTGCAGCCCCACCGAGAAGCAGATGTCGGCGATGGAGCGATCTGTCGTCCGCAGCATCGCCGCGGCGCGCTCGAGGCGCCGCGTGAGCAGGTAGGCGTAGGGCGACTCCCCGAAGGCGCGGCGGAACTCGCGGCTGAAGTGAGCGCGCGAGAGCCCTGCGGCGCCGGCCAGGTCGTCCACGCCGAGCGGCTCGAAGTAGCGCGCGTCGGCGAGGTCCTTGGCGCGCAGCAGATGGCGGGCGGGCGGGACGAAGGCCATGCGCGGCCAGTATCGCGCTCTCCCGGACGGCCGCCGTGCCGCCGTTTCCGCGTAGTCGCCCGGTTCGCTTCGTGGTATGACATTCGTATGGAACTGTTCGTCCCTTCCCGCGTTGCCTGAACCGGGCGATCTGCCCGTCTTTCTGGGCGACCCGGCCGTCGCCCTGCTGTTCGAGAACCGCGGCCGCCCGCTCGAGATCGATGAGCTCACGAAGCTGGCGCTCACGATCGCCGAGCGCGAGTCGCTGTGGCGCCCGCTCGTGCGCCACGACGCCGCGATCCGCCAGTACGACTCGCTCTACGTCGACGAGATCGTCGGCGTCTGGGTGATCTGCTGGATGCCCGGCCAGGACACCGGCTTCCACGATCACGGCGGCGCCCGCGGGGCGGTCGCGGTGGCCGAGGGCGTCATCCGCGAGGAGCGGCCCGTCTGGGGCGGCCCGCCGCGGCGCAACGACGCGGTCGCCGGGACGTCGTTCACGTTCGAGGAGGACGAGATCCACCGGATGGTCGATGCGACCGACGCCCCCGCCGTCACGATCCACGCCTACTCGCCGCCGATCGTGGCGATGGGCGCGTACCTGCTCGAGGACGGCGGCTCCCTCCGCCGCCGCCGCCTCTCCTGGGAGGAGCGGCTCGAGGCCAACCTGGGGATCGCCGCGTCGGACGGGCTAAGCGCCTCAGGAGCAGACCGCGAACCGGCGTGAGACCGTCTTACGGGCCGTCTTCGAGCGGCCCGGGCGCTTGAAGTAGACGCGGGCGTAGACCCGATGGGTGCCCGCGGCGAGCGTGACACGGAGCCGGCGGCGATACGGAGCCTGGCGGTCACTGCGCGCGACGATCCCCCGCCGCCCGTTCGGGCCCTTGGGGGTACGGTAGAAGAAGAGCACCCGGCGGACGCGCGGCTTGGCCCGTCCCGGCCGCTTGTGGACCTCGAGCGAGACCGGCATCCGCTCGCCGCGCGGCGTGCATCCGAGCCCCACGTCGATCCCCACCGAGCCGCCGGGCGCGGGCGGTGCAGGCGGCGCCGGGGGCGGCGCCGGTGCGGGGGTCGGAGCCGGAGTCGGGGTCGGGGTCGGCGTGGGGCCAGGCGGGGGCGGGGGCGGTGGCACGCCGGTCGACTTCATCGCACTGCAGCCCTCGTCCCGCACGCAGACCGAGACGCTCACCACCTTGCTCGGGAAGTGCAGGTTCGAGCAGCCCTCCTTGCTGTTGTTGGCGTCGTAGTAGGGCGACAGGAAGGCCGGATAGGACTCCTGGGTCACGACGCGCGCGAAGACACGGTGGCCATCGGCATGGCGATCGCAGATGTCGACGGTCCGAGCCTCGTTGCGCACGCAGACGACGCTCGGGTCCGACGGGTGGTCGGCGCAGACCTTCGCCTGCGCCGAGGCGACCGCCGGCACGCCGGCCGCGCCAACGACCATCGCCAGACCGATCGCGACCCCTGCGCGCATGGACCGACAGTAGCGTCAAGCCCCGCTCAGCGCGGCACCCACCCGATCGCCGGGGCCATCAACCGGCGCAGACCTCGGCGGAGCTCGAGGAAGCGATGCTCGCACTCGCCGCACATGACGAACAGGCGCCCTCGCTTGGCGTCGTGGAACTTCCAGCCCTCGTCGAGGACGTCGCGTTTGCTGGCTCCCCACCACTCTGCGTCGCAGGCGTCGCAGACGTGGACCGGTGTGGCGCTCGAAGTCATAGTTAGGGCACCCTAACAAGACCGGAGTTAGGGTGCCCTAATGCCCGGGCCCGAGGCTCAGGACTCGTCGCCGAAGGAGAGCCGACCCCCTCCGTTCGAGCCGCCGCGGGCGCGCCGGATGAGCGCCGGCAGGTAGGGCAGCAGCACCGCCAGCGCGGCCGCGACGAGCAGCCCGATCGAGAGCGGCCGGCTCACCAGCGCGCCGAGGTCGCCGTCCGAGACGATCAGCGTGCGCCGGAACTGCGCCTCCATCAGCGGCCCGAGGATGACGCCGAGGATCACCGGGGCAATCGGGAAGTCGGCGCGCCGCATCGCGAAGCCGAGCAGGCCGATGACGTACATGATCAGCACCTCGGTGACGCTGCCCGACAGCGAGTACACGCCGAGCGTCCCGAACATCAGGATCCCGCTGTAGAGCGCCGGCCGCGGGATCTCGAGGACCTTGATCCAGATCTTGATCAGCGGCAGGTTGAGAATCAGGAGCATCACGTTCGCGACGTAGAGCGACGCGATCAGCGCCCACACCAGCGCCGACTGCTTCTCGAACAGCTGCGGCCCCGGCTGGAGGTTGAAGATCTGGAAGGCCGACAGCATGATCGCCGCCGTCGCCGACGTCGGGATGCCGAGGGTGAGCAGCGGCACGAGCGTCCCCGAGAACGACGCGTTGTTCGCCGCCTCCGGGCCGGCAACGCCCTCGATGGCGCCGCTGCCGAACTCCTCGGGGTGCTTGCTCACGCGCTTCTCGATCGAGTACGACAGGAAGGTCGGGACCTCGGCGCCGCCCGCGGGCATCGCCCCGAACGGGAACCCGACCGCCGCGCCGCGCAGCCACGGCTTCCAGGAGCGCCGCCAGTCCTGCGGGCTCAGCCAGCGCCAGCCGCGGCCGCCCTCGTCCTCCGGCGTCAGCAGTTCCTCGTCGCCGCGGTGGCGCAGGCGCGCGGCGACGTGCAGCGCCTCGCCGACCGCGAACAGCCCGACTGCGACGAGGACGATGTCGATGCCGTTGTTGAGCTGGTCGACGCCGACGGTCAGGCGCGACTGGCCGGTCACCTGCTCGATCCCCACGAAGCCGATGAGCAGGCCGAGGAACAGCGACGAGAAGCCGCGCACCAGCGACTTGCCGACCAGCGCGGTCACCGACGCGAACGCGAGCACGGTCAGCGCGAAGTAGTCGGGCGGCTGGAAGGAGACCGCGAGGTCGGCCATCGGCTCGGCGACCAGCGTCAGCAGGATGATCGAGATCGTCCCGGCGACGAAGGAGCCGATCGCCGCGGTCGCGAGCGCCGCGCGGGCCCGGCCGCGCTTGGCCATCTGGAAGCCCTCGATGGCGGTCGCCACCGACGAGCTCTCACCCGGCGTGTTGAGGAGGATCGAGGTCGTCGATCCGCCGTACATCCCGCCCGCGTAGATCCCCGCGAACATGATGAACGCGCCCGTCGGGTCGCTGAAGTTGAAGGTCAGCGGCAGCAGCAGCGCGATCGTCAGCGCCGGGCCGATGCCCGGCAGCACACCGACGAACGTACCGAGCGTCACGCCGAGCGCGGCCAGCAGCAGGTTCTGCGGCTCGAGGACCGCGCCGAAGCCGTTCAGGAGGTCCGACAGGACGTCCATGGCCTCAGAACCCGAGCAGCCCGGACGGCAGCGCGACCGCGAGCATCTGCGTGAACAGCAGATAGACGCCGACCGCGAGGACGATCCCCGACACCGCGTCGCGCAGCGGCGCCCGGCTGCCGAGCGCCCAGGCCGCGAACGGGAAGAACAGCGCGGTGGCGAGGACGTAGCCGAGCGGCTCGAGCACGAAGACGTACGCGATCAGCCCTCCGCCGACGAGCGCCGGCACGCGCCACTCGGTCTCGCTCGCCTCGCGCGCCGCGTGCGCCCCGAGGTCGGCGTCGCGCCAGAGCGTCGCCCGGACCAGCTGCGCCAGCGCGCAGAGGATCAGCCCGATCGCGGCGACGAGCGGGAACACGCGCGGCCCGCTCAGCGCCCAGGGGTCCTTGCCCCCGGGGATCGAGAACGTGGCCACCAGCGCCACGATCCCGATCGCCAGCATCGCGGCGGCCGTGACCCGCGGGCCGGCCCAGGTGAGCGGGACCTCCGCTCCTACGGGGTCCCGCTCCCGGGATGGAGCCTCCACGATCCCTCAGCTCCCCACCAGGCCGAGGTCCGAGACGATCGCCTTGACGCGAGTCGTCTCGCTCTTGACGAACTGCTCGAACTCGGGGCCGCTCTTGAAGAAGTCGGTCCACCCGAAGCGCTCGAGGCTCGCCTTCCACTCCGGGCTCGCGTGCAGCTTCTCGACCCACTTGGTGATCGCCCCACGCTGGTCGTCGCTGATCCCGGGCGGCGCCACGATGCCGCGCCAGTTGGTCATCTCGACGTCGAAGCCCGCGGCCTTGATCGTCTCGGTCTGCTTGCCGCCGACGTCGAGCGGCTCGGCGCCCGAGACCGCCAGCGCGCGCATCTTGCCCGCCTCGACCTGGTCGGCGAACTCGCTGACCCCGGAGACGCCGGCGTCGACGCTGCCGGACAGGATCGCCGCCTTGGCCTCGCCGCCGCCGGAGTAGGCGACGTACTTGAGCTTGGAGCCCTCGACGCCGGCGGCCTGGCCGAGCAGCCCGACCAGAAGATGATCCGAGCCGCCAGCTGAGCCGCCTGCGAACGAAACCGTTTTGGGGTTCGCCTTGAGGTCGTCGACCAGGTCCTGCAGCGTCTTGTACTCCGACTTGGCGGGCACGACGATGACCTCGGCCTCGCTGGTCAGCGACGCGATCGGCGTCACCTTGGTCAGGTTCACCGGCGCCTTGTTCTGCTCGATCGCCCCGACCATCACGAGCCCCATGACCATCAGCTGGTTCGGGTCGCCGGAGCGCTTGGACGCGAGCTGGGAGAGGCCGATGGTGCCGCCCGCGCCGGGCACGTTGTAGACCTCGACGCCCTTGGCCAGCTTCGCCTTGCGGACCGTGTCCTGCAGCGCCCGCGCCGTCTCGTCCCACCCGCCGCCGGGATCAGCGGGCGCCATCAGCGAGAGCCGGCCCTTCGGGTAGGTCGCCGCTTCACCGCCACCACCGCCGCCGGACTCCTCCGCGGAACCGCACGCGGCCAGCCCGAGCACACACAGGACGAGCACCATCAGGACCGCCGGCCGGCGGCGCGAAGTCGCGGACATCTCTCCTCCTTCAACGGGGCGCCCTCCCTCAGAAGGCGCGGTGGCGGCGACCGTAGGTGGAGGGACCCCCGGCGGGCAATGCTTCTGCGCGTTGCCCGCAGAACTGCGCATAAGCCGCGTTCTGCGCGTTCTGCTCAGTGCGATGATGCGGGGGTGGCCAGGTTCGGCCGGCGGCTCTCGAGCCAGATCCTCCTGTACCAGCTGCTGATCCTCTCGGCGACGATGATCGTCGGCTTCCTGCTCGCGCTCAGCGCCGCCCAGCAGCGCCTGGACGACGAGTACGAGCAGCGGGCGCTCGGCGTCGCCCGCAGCGTGGCGGCGACGCCGGAGATCGCGCAGGCGATCGCCGCGCAGGACCGCAGCGGCGTGGTCCAGCGGCGCGCCGAGGCGATCCGGCGGGCGACGCGGACGGCGTTCGTCGTCGTCGCCGACGTGGACGGGATCCGCTACTCGCACACGAACCCCGCGCGGATCGGCGAACGGGTGAGCACGGACCCGTCCGAGGCGCTCGCGGGCCGGACGGTGCTCGCCGTCGAGACGGGGACGCTCGGGCGCTCGGCGCGGGCGAAGGTCCCGCTGCGGGCTGCCGACGGGCGCATCATCGGCCAGGTGTCGGTCGGCGTGCTCGAGAGCTCGATCCGCGAGAAGCTCACGTCCATCGCGCCGGGCATCGCGCTCTACGTCGGGATCGTGCTCACCGTCGGCCTGGTCGCCTCGCTCCTGCTCGCCCGCCGGCTCAAGCGCCAGACCTACGGGCTCGAGCTGCGCGAGATCGCCGACCTGCTGCAGGAGCGCGAGGCGATGCTCCACGGCGTCCGCGAGGGCGTCGTCGCGGTCGACCCGGAGGACCGGATCCGCGTGGTCAACGACGAGGCGCGCCGGCTGCTCGACCTCCCGCCCGACGCGATCGGGCGTACCGGCACCGACGTCGCCGGCCCCGGCCGCCTCGCGGATCTGCTCGAGGGGCGGCTCGACGGCCGCGACCTGCTCGTCGTGCGCGGCGACCGGGTGCTGGTCGCGAACCGCAACGCGGTGCGCCGCGACGGCCGCGACCTCGGGGCGGTGCTCACGGTGCGCGACCGGACCGAGCTCGAGTCGCTCGTTCGCGAGCTCGACAGCGTGCGCAGCCTCACCGACGCCATGCGCGCGCAGGCGCACGAGTTCTCCAACCGGATGCACACGGTCTCCGGCCTGCTCGAGCTCGGCCACCACGAGGAGGCGATCGGCTTCGTCAAGGAGATCACGCACGCCGACGCCGAATTCCGCACCGCGCTCGGCACCCGCGTGCGCGACCCGGTGATCGCGGCGCTGCTGCTCGCCAAGGCGGCGGTGGCGTCCGAGCGGGGCGTCTCGCTGCGGCTGACCGAGGACACGCGCCTCGGCGACGAGCTCGTCGACGCGCGCGCCCCGCTGACCGTGCTCGGCAACCTGATCGACAACGCGATCGATGCCGCCCGCGCGGGCACCGCCGACCCGCCCTGGGTCGAGGTCTCGCTGCAGGTGTCGGACGACGGGTTCCTCGACGTCTGCGTCGCCGACTCGGGCCCCGGCGTGCCGCCCGAGGCGCGGGAGCGGATCTTCGAGAGCGGCTACTCGACGAAGCCGGCCCGTGGCATCGGCACGCGCGGGATGGGGCTCTCGCTCGTCCGGCGGCTGGCCGAGCGCCGCGGCGGCGCCGTGCGCGTCGAGGACGGCCCGGGTGGCGGCGCGATGTTCTGCGTCCGGCTGCCCGTGCGCCCCGCGTCGGCGATCGCCCCGGGGGTCCATCCGTGATCCGCACGCTCATCGTCGAGGACGACTTCCGCGTGGCGAAGGTGCACGCCGGCTTCACCGAGAAGGCCGGCGGTTACGAGGTCTCGGGGCTCGCCCACACCGCGGCCGCGGCCCTCGACGCCATCGGTCGCGTGACACCCGACCTCGTCCTGCTCGACCTCTACCTCCCGGACATGGGCGGCCTCGAGCTGCTGCGCCGCGTCAACGCGCACGACGAGCCGCCCGACGTGATCGTGCTCACAGCCGCGCGGGACATGGCGAGCGTGCGGACCGCGATGCGCGGCGGCGCGCTCTCCTACCTGATCAAGCCGTTCGACTCCGAGGCGCTGCGCGGCCGGCTGGCCGCGTACCGGGAACTGCACCGGTTGCGGGCCGGCGACCGCGAGACCGACCAGGCCGAGGTCGACCGGCTGTTCTCGCTGATGCGGCGGGGCTCGGAGGTCACGACGGCGCTCCCGAAGGGCCACTCGGCGGCGACGGCGAGCCTGCTCGTCAACGCGCTGGCCGACGCGGAGGGCCCGCTGTCGGCCGGCGAGCTCGCCGAGCGCGTCGGCGTCAGCCGCGCCACCGCCCAGCGTTATCTGGTCCTGCTCGGCGAGGCCGGCCGGGTCGAGCTGACGCTGCGCTACGGCGCCACCGGGCGCCCCGAGCACCGCTACAACCTGCAGGCGTAGGGCCTGTCAAAGAACAGGCGGGCCCGTTCGGTGTGGTCTCAGACCAAGCTGGGCGCCGCACGCATCCGAAGGGAATGCGCCAGCGTTTTCGAGGGTGCGGGTGGCGATCCAGCGCAGCGTCTGAGGCCGCATCCGGACGTGCCCGTCTTCTTTGACAGGCCCCTCAACGCTTGCGCCGGTCGGCGACCACGCCGACCACGACCACGACGACGACGAGGCCGATCAGCACCCAGTTCTTCACCTGGAGGACCGTGTGCACCCAGCCCGGGAGGTCCGGGAACGAGATCGACGGGAGGTCGATGTCGGGCAGCGGCACCACCCGGACCAGCACGTTGATGGCGATGACGGCGACGAGGAAGGCGGCGACGCCCTTCGCGACGGACTGGGCGGAGCGCTGATCTGCGTTGGTCATGCGGACAGGATCGGCCGGGCGGGCCGCCGCGCCATCGGACGCAGGTCTGCGATCGCCCCCTGCTTAAGTCTCGAACGCGGATCCCCATCGGACGCGCTGGGCTTTGAGACGTCTACCCCGGCATCGAGGGGGAGGGTGTGAGGCGAGCTCCGAGGACGTCAACCACCCCCTTGCCGCGGCGAGCGGTGCAAGGGGGTGCTTCACCCTCTATTTGGGGGTGAACCACCCCCGTGTGAGGGTTCGGAGGGTCACGGGGGTGGTTGACGTCCTCCCCACCCGCCCCGAACCACCCTTTCTCACTGATCGCAGTTCAGGGCGCGGCGCAGCGTTTAGCCCGGATCCACCGATGATCCGTGGATGCCTCGGCGTCGCAGGCCAAGCCAGGGGTCATCGGCCGCGTATCCGCAGGGTGACCCCTTCGGTTCGCGGCCCGATGGCCCATGGCGCCGTGCCTGCGGCGGCGAGGCGCCGCGGGTATCGGTGGATCCGGGTTTAGGCGGTGAGCGCCGAGCGAGCGTCCGCCCGGGCGTCTCAGCGATCGCGGGTCGCGTCCTGGACCAGGAGCGCGACCTGGATGCGATTCTCGACGTCGAGCTTGGTCAGCAGCCGCGAGACGTGGGCCTTGACGGTCGGGACGCTCATGTAGAGCTCCGCAGCGATGTCGGCGTTCGCGCGGCCCTCCCCAACCGCGACCGCCACCTCGCGCTCGCGCGGGGTCAGGGTCGCGAGCCGGTCGCGCGCCTGCTCGCCGCGGGTGGCCGCCTCGTCGTTGCCGGCGGCGATCGCGATCAGCTGGCGAGTGACGCCGGGGGAGAGCATCCCGTCCCCGGCGTGGACGAGCTCGATCGCGCGCACGATCTCGGCCGGCGGGGTGTCCTTGAGCAGGAATCCAGCCGCCCCGGCGCGCAGGGCCCGCAGGACGTACTCGTCGGCGTCGAACGTCGTGAGCACGACGACCGCGGGCGGGCTCGGCTGCGCGCGCACGAGGCGGGTGGCGGCGATCCCGTCGAGCTGCGGCATCCGGATGTCCATGAGCACGACGTCGGGCCGGTGCAGGTCCACGGCGGCGAGCACCTCGCGCCCGTCGGCGGCCTCCCCCACCACCTCCACCTGGTCGGCGCCTGCGAGCATCATGCGCAGCCCCGACCGCACGAGCGGGTCGTCGTCGACGAGCAGGACGCGGATGCTCATGGGGTCCATGGGAGGGTCGCGCGCAGGACGAAGTCGCCGGCGACATCGGTCCCGTGGTGCAGCACGCCGCCCGCCAGCGCGACGCGCTCGTTGAGCCCGATCAGCCCGCTGCCCGCGCCGGGCAGCGCGTCGGCCGCGACCGCCACCCCGACCGGCCGCCGGCTGACGACCGCGACGACGAGCTCGCCAGCGCCGCCCGTGACGGCGACGTCGACCGCGGCGGCGGGCGCGTGCTTGCGCGCGTTGGTCAGGCCCTCCTGCACGATCCGGTAGGCGGTCCGCCCGAGGGCGGCCGGCGCCGTCGCGGCGCCGGCGACGTCGATCCGGCACGTCACCCGCATGCCGGCCGTCCGCGACTCCTCGACGAGCGCGGGGATCTCGGCCAGGGTCGGCTGGGGAGGCTCGGGCGCGCTGCCGTCGCCGCCGTCGCGCAGCACGCCGATCACCTCGCGCAGCTCTTCGAGCGCGGCGCGCGCGCTCGCCCGGATGACGCCGGCGGCTTCCGCGATCTCCTCCGGCGGCGCGTCGGGGCGGAACTCGAGCGCGCCGGCATGGAGCGACAGCAGGGACACGCGATGCGCCAGCACGTCGTGCATCTCGCCGGCGATGCGGCGCCGCTCGGCGTCGCGGGCCTGCTCGACGCGCTGGCGCTGCTCGGCCTCGAACCGCGCGGCACGATCGCGCAGCGTGAGCAGCTGCTCGCGGCGGGCGCGGGCGAACATGCCCCAGCCGAACACGACGGCGGTGATCAACGCGCCGATCACGACGTTGAGCAGATATCCGTCGCGCGGCGGGTAGATCAGCGGGAACGTCAAGGCCCCGACGATGCTGATCGCGACCACGATCAGGATCCCGCGGCGCGACCCTCGCATGGCCACGTTGAACCCGGCCATGACGGCCGGCCCGGCCGCGAGCCCGGAGGCGATCGCCGCCGCGGACGCCACCACGCCCACCGCGTCCGGTCGCGACCGGCGCCACCACAGCGCCACGAACACGACGACGCCGAGCGCGATGTCGACGGCGGCCATCGCGTCGCCGTGCTCGGGCCACGTCTCAGCGAGGATGAGGCCCCCGACGGCGATGGCGACGACGTACATCAGTACGTCGACGATCCAGTCGCGGGCCGAGCGGCGGCCGTCCGCGTCGTCCCGGAACTCTCCCGGAAGCAGCGGGTGGTGCCAGCGCGGCGTGCTCGTCATCGCGCCACAGCGTACGTCCGGCGAACGACGGCGACCCCCTACCGAAGTCGATGCCCGGCCCGACCCGCGGCGGTCCGGCGATGTCCCGGCGGCCGTGGGCACCGGCGGCCACGCTCTCGATGCTTCCGGCCATGATCGAAACGCAAGGATTGACCAAGCGGCTGGGCGGGCGGGCCGTCGCCGACGACGTGACGTTCGAGTGCGAGCCCGGGACGATCACGGGATTCCTCGGGCCGAACGGCGCCGGCAAGACGACGACGATGCGGATGCTGTGCGGCCTGCTGGATCCCGACGCGGGATCGGCCCAGGTCCTCGGCGGGGCGTACCGCACCCTGCCCAACCCGGGTCGCCGCGTCGGCATCCTGCTCGACGCGTCGGCGCAGCATGGTGGCCGGCGCGGCCGCGAGGCGCTCGCCCTCTCCGCCCGGACCATGGGCGTGGACGAGCGGCGCGTCGACGGGCTGTTCGAGCAGGTCGGCCTCGACCGCGCCGCCGCCCGCAAGCGGCTCAAGCAGTACTCGCTGGGGATGCGCCAGCGACTCGGGCTCGCCCACGCGCTGCTCGGCGACCCTGAGGTGCTGATCCTCGACGAGCCGGCCAACGGGCTCGATCCCGAGGGCATGCGCTGGATGCGCGAGCTCCTCCGCGACTTCGCGGACCGCGGCGGCACGGTCCTGCTCTCCTCGCACCTGCTCTACGAGGTCGAGGCGGTCGCCGATCGGCTCGTGATCATCGGCAACGGCCGCATCGTCGCCCAGGGGTCGCCCGCCGACCTGCTGACCGGGTCCGGCACGCTCGTCCGGGCGGTCGACGAGGCCGCGCTGCTCGCCGCGCTCGACGCCGACGGTCTCGAGGCCGCCGGCGCGCCGGACGGCGGGTTCGTCGTCGACGCCGATGCCGCGGCAGTCGGCCGCGCGGCGCTGGAGGCCGGCGTCGCGCTCACCCACCTGGGCCCGTCGGAGCGCGCCGGGCTGGAACAGCTGTTCTTCGACCTGACCAGCGGCGCCGAGAGCGCCGACCTCGTGGAGGCCATCCGATGACCGCAGCCACCCTCGCCGCACCCGCGCTCCGCGCCGACCGCCGCCCTGGGCTCGGCCGGCTCACCGTCGTCGAGCTGCGCAAGATGATCGACACGCGCGCGGGCTTCTGGCTCCTGCTCGCCACCGCCGCGCTGACGGTCGCCGTCGCCGTCGCCGCGTGCCTCGTGCTCGGAGACCGCGACAGCAACCTGCTCACGTTCCTGGCGGTCATCGTGCAACCGGCCAGCATCCTGATGCCGATCGTCGGGATCCTGCTCGTCACCTCGGAGTGGTCGCAGCGGACCGCGATGATCACGTTCGCGCTCGTGCCGCAGCGCTCCCGCGTGCTGATCGCCAAGCTCCTCGCGGGGCTCGCGCTCGCCGTGGCGGCGTTCGCGCTCTGCATCGCCGTGGCGCTGCTGGCGACGGCGGTCGCCGGCGCGGACGGCGACTCCACCTGGTCGCTGCCGGCCGCGCTCATCGGCCAGGCCGCGTTCGCCGTCGTCGTCTCGGTGCTTGCCGGCATCGCCTTCGGCGCCGTCCTGCTCGCCTCGGCCCCCGCGATCGTCCTGTACTTCGTGCTCCCGACCGCCTGGGCCGCGCTCGGCTCGATCCCCGCGCTCGAAGGTGCCGCCCGCTGGCTCGATCAGTCCCGGACGATGGCGCCGCTGTTCGAGGAGGCGCTCAGCGCGACGCAGTGGGGGCGGCTGGCCACGTCGCTGGCGCTGTGGCTGGTGCTGCCGATCGCGGTCGGGTTCTGGCGCTTCGCGCGCAGCGACGTGCGCTGAACGGTCGCGGCCGTCTACCGTGTGAGGGGGGAAGGACCCGGCACGGCACGAGGAACGGAGGACGGGCTGCGCATGAGCTTGGGAACCGGGGCCGACGACAGGCGCAGGATCCTCGTGATCGCCGGGGCGGGCGCGCTGTTCGCGGTCATCCTCGTGATGCGCCTGGTGATCGACGATCCCGACGCCGCGATCCTGTTGCTGTGCGCGGTGCCGACCGCCCTGTTGGCATCGGAGTTCGGGCTGCGGGGCGGCCTCGCGGGCGCACTCGTCTGCTTCATCCTGGTCGGCGTGTGGGCCGAGAGCGAGGCGCAGACCGTCGGAGTGGCGGGCTACGTGGCCCGCGTGGTGACCTTCCTGCTCGTCGGCGGGTTCATCGGGTGGACCACCGACCGGCGCCGGGCGGTCGAGGAGCAGCACACCCGGCAGTTCGAGCTCTCGCTCGACATGCTTGGCGTCGCCGGGTTCGACGGCTACTTCAAGCGCGTCAACCCCGCCTTCGTGAAGACGCTGGGCTACAGCGCGGAGGAGCTCTGCTCCCGTCCGTTCCTCGACTTCATCCATCCGGACGACCGCGAGCGCACCGCGGCCTCGGCCGCGCGGCTGAGGGAGACCGGCGCCGACAGCGTCATCCAGAACCGCTACCGCGCCAAGGACGGGTCCTATCGGTGGATCGAGTGGAGCACCCGTTCGGTGGCGTCCGAACGGCTGCTCTACGCGGCGGCCCGCGACATCACCGAGCGAAAGAAGACCGAGGCGGAGCTCGAGGTGGCCCGCACGCAGGCACTCGAGGCCTCGATGCTGAAGTCGGAGTTCCTGGCCACGATGAGCCACGAGATCCGGACGCCGATGAACGGCGTGATCGGCATGACCGGCCTGCTGCTCGACACCGACCTCGACCGCCAGCAGCGGGGCTACGCCGAGGCGGTGCGCAGCTCGGGGGAGGCCCTGCTGTCGATCATCAACGACATCCTCGACTTCTCGAAGATCGAGGCCGGCCGGATGGACCTCGAGACGATCGACTTCGACCTGCGCATCGTGGTGGAGGACGTCGGGGACCTGATGGCCGAGACGGCGCACGCCAAGACGCTCGAGCTCGTGACCCTCATCGCGCCGGAGATCCCGACGGCGGTGCGGGGCGACCCCGGCCGGCTCCGCCAGGTCCTCACGAACCTCGTCGGGAACGCGGTCAAGTTCACCGACGCGGGCGAGATCATCGTGCGGGCCGAGGTCGTCGACGAGATGGACGCCATGCTCACGATCCGTTTCGAGGTGGTCGACACCGGCATCGGCATCGAGGAGTCGGCGCAGGCCAAGATCCTCGAGCCGTTCGCGCAGGCCGACTCCTCGACCACCCGCAGCCACGGGGGCACCGGCTTGGGGCTGTCGATCTCCAAGCAGCTCGTCGAGCGCATGGGCGGGCGGTTCGAGCTCGAGAGCGAACCGGGGCGAGGGAGCACCTTCCGCTTCACGATCCCGCTCGGCAAGCAGCTCGACCCGACGCCCGAGCCGGTGGGCCCGCGGGCGGAACTGGCGGGCCTGCGAGTGCTCGTGATCGACGACAACGCGACGAACCGCGAGATCCTCGAGCACCAGGTCGCCTCCTGGGGCATGTTGTGCGCATCGGCGGACCGCGGAGCGGCGGCGCTCGAGATGCTGCGTGGCGCGCACACCAGCGGGGCCCCCTACGACGTCGCCCTGCTCGACATGAACATGCCCGGCATGGACGGCCTCGCCCTCGCGAGCGCAGTCCGTGGCGATCCGACCCTGGCTGCCCTTCCACTCGTGCTCCTCACCTCCTGGGCGGTCCAGGGCTCGGCCGACGCCGCCCGGCGGGCCGGCATCTCAGCCTTCCTCACCAAGCCCGTGCGGCAGTCCCAGCTCTACGACGTGCTCGTGACGGTGATGAGCAGCCAGCCGACCGGCGGGCTGGTGACCCGGCACACCCTCTCCCAGGACAAGGCGCGAACCCGGCCCCGTCTCCTGGTCGTCGAGGACAACGCCGTCAACCAGAAGGTCGCGGTCGGGATGCTCGGCATGCTCGGCTACCGCTCGGACGTCGCCGAGAACGGCCTCGAGGCCCTGGACGCGGTCGCCCGGTTCGAGTACGGGGCGGTGCTGATGGACTGCCAGATGCCCGAGATGGACGGCTACACCGCGACCGCCGCGATCCGCGAGCGTGAGGACGCGACGACGCACCTCCCCGTCATCGCCATGACGGCGGCGGCGACACCGGGCGAGCGGGAGAAGTGCCTGGCCGCCGGCATGGACGACTACGTGTCCAAGCCGGTCGAGCCGGAGGCGCTCCGCGAGGTGCTGGAGCGGTGGATCCGGACGGGTGACACCGATGACCACCACGACACCCCGGGAACATCGCGGACGTCCGCGGACTGAGTCGCGACGCGATGACCGGGCGACGCGTAACGTCGTCGTCCGCCCGATGCAGCACGACCTCAAAGCCCACGGCTTCCCGCGCGACCTGGACGGCCACCCGCTGCTCGCCTGGATGGGCGAGGACTGGGTGCGCCACGTGGCGCTGGCGCTGCTCACCGAGCTGCGCAAGCAGGACCCCGGGACCACGATGTCGGCCATCAACTGCGGGGAGCCGCCGCAACTCGAGTCCCGCGTGCGCCCGGAGTCGGGAGCGGTGACGGCGGTGTCGCTCCGGTTGCGCATCGAGCTGCTGGTCGGTGACGCGTCCGGGCGCGAGCATCTGCTCCAGGGCGTCGCGACCTTCACCGGGCCGGAGCCGCGGACGCTCACCGTCGAGTTCTCGGTGACGCCGCAGGAGCGGATGATCGGCGTCCTGCGCGAGGCCAGAGCCCTCGTCTCACGGCCCGACAACAGCTTCGACTGGTCCTCGTGGGAGGACGCGGAGGACGCCGTCTGGGAGATCGAACGCTTCATCGACGAGCTGGAGCTGCGCCCGGTGCGCAAGCGCGACATGGACATCCTGTTCCTGCCGACCGGCCCGATGCAGGAGGTGGCCGTCTCCAGCGGCTGGGGTCAGGCCTTCCTCGACCTGGCAAACCGCTTCGACGCCATCGAGATGGTGGCCGCCGACACCTGGTCGTGCCGGATCTGCGACTCCGACGCGGGATCGATCGAACTGCGCGAGAACGGCGATCTGCGGCGCAAGAGCTTCACCAGTGTGCTCTCCGAACGCGTCGAGGACCCCGGGCGGTTCGGCCGCTTGTGGGATGCGATCGCCGCGGGCGACGCGGCAGCGCTGTTCGCCGTCGACGAGGAGCTCGCGCCGTGGTGGTGCCCCGAGTGCGCGGCCTGTTACTGCGGCGAGCACTGGGCGCGCGAGGACGTCTTCGACGAGGACGCGCCGGCGCACCACGACTCCATCCGGGGGCGCTGCCCGGAGGGCCACGAGCGCATGCTCGAGGACTGACGGGTGGGCCTGAGGTTCGCCTTCGTCGCCGAGCCCCCGACTCGGGTCGGCGACCTCGCGGCCGCCCTGAGCGTGCGGGTGGCCGATCTCATCCGCGACGGCGGGCACTCGATGGGCACCATCGCGGCGGCGCCTCCGACGGCGCCCGGGGCTGCCGGCCCGGCCCCGCTGTCCGGGGACGTCGCGACGCTCTCCGGCCGGTACCGGTGGGACATCCACCACGAGCATCCGGTGACGTCGGCGGGCGCGCTGGCGGACCGGCAGCTCACGTCCTATCTCGTGATGTTCAGGCGCGGGCGGGCGGCGTGCGAGGCGGCGTTGCGCGCCCAACACGGTCCACCGCTCGCGAACCAGCGCCCGGGATCTCGTGGGCTGCACCAGTACGGACCGTTCTTCGTCAGCGTCGGCGACGGCGACGACTTCGTCCTCGAGTGGTACGACGCCGAGCCGGACTGGGCGAAGCCGGCGGTCGACGCCGGAGCCCGGATCCAGGCCGTCGCCGACATCGCAGCGGTCCTACGGGGCGCCGGGACTGAGGCTGCGATCGCCGCACGGGCGGGCGACGTGGGCATCCGCACCATCGACCGCGGGCTCGAGTTCGAGCCGCCGATGCCGGCGACCGACTTCGCCCGCGCGCTCGGCGTCCCGGACCCGGTCGCCCGCACCGTCGGCGTCCACATGAGCGAGTGGAGGATCGCCACCGTGGCCGGTGCGGGCACGGCCGATCTCCGCGTGGGGCCCTGGGAGCTGGAGGCGTATCTCGACGGTCCTGCCTCCGGCGACGCGGTGCCCGGCGTGTCCATCCCCGCGGGGGTCGTCCGGCGCCTCGGCGAGCGCGACGTCGTGCGGAGCGTGCGGATCATCGCGCCGCCCCCATGACCGGCGAGGGCGATCGCTGGTCACGCTGGCTGCTCGAGCGCCGCGACGCCGGGGACGAGCGCCAGCGCTCGGTCAACCTCGGCCACCTCCTCCCCATCCGCGACCGCGTGCTCGGCCACGCCGAGCCGCTCGACGGGGCGACCCTGCTGGACGTCGGCAGGAAGGTCAAGGCGGCGTTCGCCGAGCTCGAGGGCCCCGCCACCGCCCCGATGATCGACTTCGACGATCGCGACCTCGCCGATCTCGCCGAGGCCGCCGGCTTCGATCGCATCCACCTCGAATGCCACATCGACGTCGAGCCCGGCTCGCCGATCCGCGCGACGAGCCTCGACGCCCTGCTCGACGCCGCCCCCAACCCGCTGGCCCCGACCATCCGCGAGAGCCTCAGCGCGGCGTTGACTCCGTCAGAGCAGGACCGGTTCCTCGCACACCTCGGACGCTCGATCGCCGAGGGCGACATCGTCCGGCGCTCTGTGGTCGCCTATCTCGCCGCGCGAAAGCCCGAGTGACGGCGGCTCGGCTCACGCCGGTCCTGGCAGCTTGAAGCTCAGGTGCACCTCGGTGCCGTGCGGGTCGCGCTCGTGGATCTCGCAACCGTGGGCGATGGCCACGATGAGGGGCAGGCCGATCCCGGCGCCTGGGCTGCCGGGCCGCGGACGCATGCCTGACCCGTTGTCTGCGACCACCAGGCGCAGCTCCCGCTCCACCAGCGTCGCGGTGACCTCGACCGGCCCCGGTTCGTCGAAGTCGGCGTAGCTGTGCATGACGACGTTGCTGACCGCCTCGGACACGGCGAGGCAGGCATCGCTGAGCGGCGGATCCGGGATCTCCGCCGCAGCCGCGAACGCCTTGACCCGTTCGCGAAGCTCACGCGCCGCGACCGGCTCGGCCCTCACCACCCAGGTCTCGGTCATGGCTCCGCTCTCTCCAGGCCGACCGGCTCCTAACCCCTCAGGTCGCACCGTTGCGCCCGCGATGACGTCCGGCTCATGGACATAGTGGAGCAGGTGTTCGCGTAGGTGCCGATCTGGCGCCGCAGGACGGTCACCAGGTCGCCCTGGGCGATGTTGACGTCGGCGAGGTGCAGGCCCCATTGCGGCGTCGGGGAGGCCTTCGGAATCGGTGTCCCCGGGGCGGAGGCGATCCGGAGCACGTGGGCTCCGCCCGCGCGCGAACAGCGCCCGGTGAACGCTCCGTCGCTCTGCACGAAGGTCGTCGACGCCGCCGGGAACTGGAGCCCCAGCAGCGAGATGCCCGCGGCGATCAACGTCCCGGGGGCGAACGGCTCGGTCGGCGCAACCGAGGTCAACCGGGCAGAGCGGTTGCGTCCGAGGGCCGCGGGATTCGTGCACGCCGTCTCGAGCGTGGATCGCGCCGGAAGCCCGAGGAAGCCGGCGACGCGCGGCGCGCCGCGCCCGAAGAGCGACGGGTCGGGCGGCGTCTGGTTGAACGCGCTGAAGGCGATCACGCAGGAGAGCTGGGGCGCTCTCCGGCAGATGGGCACCCGGCGGAACACGCCACCGCGGTCGGACCCCTTGCGGACGGTGACGTCGCCACCGATCAGCAGCGCTGAGACCATCCGACGGCGCAGGGACGCATCGTCGTCGATGCGCCGGCGGACGAGCCGCTGCAAGTGGAAGGTCCCCTGCGAGTGGCCGATCAGCACGAATCCGCGCTTGGGGCCGATCCGGCGCAGGAACGCATCGAACGCCTCCTCGACGTCGCCGTAGGCCTTGAGGTAGTCGCTCCGGGTCGTCGTCCCGGCCTGCAGCGCCGCGACGGTGGCCTGCCGGTAGACCGGCGCGTAGACGCGGCAGACCTGCGAGAAGCGCGCGGCCTGATAGAGCGCGATCGAGCGGATCTCGGGATCGACGCGCTTCGTTGCCAGCCGGCTCGGCTGATTGGAGACCGTCGGGTAGACGTAGAAGCAGTCGGCGCCGTCGTCACGACGGCTCGGCGTGAAGGTCCCGGCCCGCGCGTCCCAGCCGCGGTAGAGCGTCGTGCTGAGGCCCGGCCGGCAGGGGTCGTCCGCGACCCGCGGGCCGCAGAGCCACTTCGTCGAGGCGGTCGCACTGCCGGCGGCGCCGAGCGCGGCTGCCGTGATGATCACGGCCACGGCGCACGCGAGAGCGATCCTGGTCACGATGTCCTGGAGATCCGGTCTGTCTCGTGGGCCCACATGGCGATCTCGACGCGATTCCGGGCGCCGAGTTTGGCCATCAGGCTGGCGAGGTGGGTCTTGACGGTGCTGAGGCTGATGTGGAGCTCGTCGGCGATCTCACCGTTGGTTCGACCACGCGCCACGGTGAGCAGGACCTCTTCCTCACGGGCCGTGAGCGCCTCGGTCGGCTGGGCCGGTGGGCGCCCGTTGCCGGAGTCGGAGAACGTGGCGAGCAGTCGGGCGGTGACGCTCGGGGCGATCAGCGCGTCCCCGTTGGCGGCGGCATGGATCGCCTGGACCAGGAGCGCCGGCCCGGCGTCCTTGAGCAGGAAGCCCCGGGCCCCGGCCTTCAGCGCGCCGTAGACGTACTCGTCGAGGTCGAAGGTGGTGATCACGATGACCGCGAGCGGCTCGTCGACCTCGGGTCCGGCGAGCTGGCGGGTCGCCTCGATGCCGTCCGTCCCGGGCATGCGGATGTCGAACAGGCACACGTCGGGCCGCAGGTCGCGGGCGAGGGCCACCGCCTCTCGCCCGTCCGCGGCCGCGCCGATCACCTCGATGCCCGGCTGGGCGTCGAGGATCATGGTCAGCCCGGTGCGGACGAGCTCCTGATCGTCCGCGACGATCACGCGGATGGTCACGAGCGCGGCACCACCGCGTTGACGGTCCATCCCTTGCCAGGCCCCGGGCCGGCCTCGAAGGTGCCGCCGAGCAGCGCCGCCCGCTCGGCCATGCCGACCAGCCCGTAGCCGGGTCGGCTGCCGTCGGCCGAGCTCGCATCACCGTCGTCGCGGACCGTCAGCCGCACGCAGTCGTCCTCGCCGGCGAGGAGGACGTCGATGCGAGTCGCGTGGCGCGCATGTTGGGTCGCGTTGGTGACCGCCTCCTGGGCGAGGCGATACATCGCGGCACCGACCGACGGCGTCAGCGCATCGAACTCGCCGGAGAGCGCCACGTCGACACACGGCCCGTGCGTGGCGTCGCGGGCGAGCCGCTCGATGTCGGCCACACCCCGTTGCGGCGCGCGGTCGGGCTCGTCGCCGTCGCGCAGGACGCCGACCACGGTGCGCATCTCGTCGAGCGTGCGCGAGGCCGCCTCCTCGATGACCTCGAGGGCGCGCACGGCGGCGTCAGGGCGGTCGGCCGCGACGGTCCGGCCCGCCTGGGCCTGGATGGCGATCGCCGAGACATGGTGGGCGACCGTGTCGTGCAGCTCGCGGGCCAGCTGCTGGCGCTCCCGGAGCTTGATCTGATCGATCTCGCGGAGCCGGGAGGTCAGCTGGTAGCGCACGGACGCGCCGAGCGCCCCGGGGAACAGCAGGAACACCACCCCGCCCACCGCATCGGCCACGCCGGTGAAGTCGGTCGCGATCACAACCGCACAACAGGCCAGCATGATCGCCAGTCCGATCACGACCTCGCGGCCGGCCCCCCACCGGAAGAGCGTGTAGGAGAGCAGCAGGACGCAGATATCGGTGTACAGCCCGACCGGCTCGTTCGCCCAGAAGAACCCCGCGACGCTGACGGCACCGAAGGAGCCGAACACGACGGCGACCACGAGGAGCGGGCGCGTCCGCCGCCACAACAGCGTCGAGACCACCACCACACCGTGCACGATCGCGAACGCGGGCCAGGCGAGGTCCTCGCGGAGCACGCCTTCGAGCACCGCGATCGGCACCAGCAGCGCGACGAGCACCCAGTCCCGCCACACCCGGGCGGGCGCCCCCGGGGCTCGGGGCTCTGCCCACAGCGACCGGGCGGCGGAGCGCATCGAGCCAGCGTACGGAAGCCGGGCGCACGGCGGTATCGGCCACAAGTACGAGCTGCACGTCCCCCGATCGGCCAGGGAAATTCGAGCCTTCCGCCCGATGGTGCGCGCCGCCTGGTCCGGTCACGCTCGACCGGCCAATCGGATCGAGGGAGACCAGTGATGTCGCAGCGCCTGTATCGCCTGGGCCGCTTCTGTGCCCGCCGCCCGTTCGTCGTGATCGGGTCCTGGCTCGTCGTGTCCGTGCTCGTGATCGGCGCATCGGGCGCCTTCGGCCGGGAGCTCGAGGATTCGTTCGACGCGCCGGGCGTCGACTCCCAGCGGGCGACCGAGCTGCTGACGGTCGCCGGGTCCGATCAGGCCGGCCTCACCGCCCAGCTGGTCGTGACGCCACGCGACGGCCGCGCGACGTTCTCCGGCTCGGCCGACGCGCGGGCCGCGCTGGCCGAGCTCCAGGCGGGCGCCGCCGCGCTCCCGCACGTCGTCGGCACGAGCGATCCGACGGTGTCCGCGGACGGTCGCGTCGCGCTCATCCGCATCCGCTATCCGGTGCTCGAGGAGCTGCGCGCGGACGACCTCGAGACCCTCAAGGCGTTCGGCGTGCAGGCCGCCACGGGCTCGCCGCTGCGGCTCGAGATGGGCGGCGACCTGTTCTTCGCGTTCGAGGAGCCCGAGACCGGGGCCGGCGAGCTCATCGGCCTGCTCGCCGCCGCCGCCATCCTGCTCGTGGCGTTCGGATCTGTCATCGCCATGGGCCTCCCGATCGCGATCGCGCTGTTCGGCCTCGCCCTCGGCATCAGCTCGATGGCGCTGGTCACCTACCTGGTCGACATCCCCAGCTGGGCGCCCGAGCTGGGCAGCATGGTCGGCCTCGGCGTCGGCATCGACTACGCCCTGTTCCTCATCACCCGGCACCGCGAGCACCTCGCGCGCGGCATGGGAGTCGAGGAGTCGGTCGGCCGTGCGGTCGAGACCGCCGGTCAGGTCATCGTCTTCGCCGGCGGGACCGTGGTCATCGCCATCCTCGGCCTGGCCGTCGCCGGCGTCCCGATGATGACCGCCGCCGGGATCGCGATCGCGGCCATCGTGCTGATCATGGTCGTCGCCGCGGTCACGCTGCTGCCCGCGTTCCTCGGTCTCGCCGGAGGATGGATCAACCGGCTCGGATTCCCCCGCATCCGGGGCCGAACGGACGGCGCCCGCTGGCGGCGCTGGGGCCGGCACGTGTCCAGGCACGCGTGGGCGTACGCCGTCGGCGTCACGGTCCTGCTCCTGGCGCTGACCGCGCCGGTGCTGGCCCTGCGCATGGGCAATCCCGACGAGGGCACGCTGCCCGAGACCCGCACCGAGCGCCGCGCCTACGACCTGACCGCCGCGGCGTTCGGACCCGGCACCAACGGCCCGCTGATCGTGGCCGTCGACATCGCGCGGGATCCGAGCGTCGTCGAACCGCTCCGCGACGCGATCCGCGCCGACCCGGGGATCGCGGCGGTCGCTCCCGGCGAGGTGGACGCCGTAGATCCACCGTCCGCGACGCTGGTGGCGACGCCGACCACGGGCCCGCAGGACGCTGCGACGCGCGACACGCTCGCGCGCCTCCGCGGCGACGTGATCCCGCGCGTGCTCGCCGCGAGCCCGGCGCGCGCCCACATCGGCGGGCAGACCGCGAACTTCGTCGACGTCAGCGACCGGGTCACCGACCGCCTCGGACTGTTCATCGCCGCCGTGATCCTGCTGTCGTTCCTGCTGCTGGTCGTGATCTTCCGGTCGGTCGTCGTGCCCCTCAAGGCCGCGCTGATGAACCTCCTGAGCATCGGCGCCTCCTACGGCGTGTTGGTCATGGTGTTCCAGTGGGGCTGGGGCGCCGGGCTCATCGGCCTCGAGTCGACCGTCCCGATCGTCTCCTTCATCCCGATGTTCATGTTCGCCATCGTCTTCGGCCTCTCGATGGACTACGAGGTGTTCCTGCTCTCCCGCGTGCGCGAGGAGTACCTCCGCTCCGGCGACAACACCGCAGCGGTCATCGACGGCATCGCCGGGACGGCCCGCGTCATCACGTCGGCCGCCCTGATCATGATCTCGGTCTTCCTCGGCTTCGTCCTGGGCGACGACCCGACGACCAAGATGTTCGGCCTCGGCCTCGCCACGGCCATCTTCGTCGACGCGACGATCGTGCGCCTGGTCCTCGTGCCGGCGACAATGACGCTCCTCGGCGACGCCAACTGGTGGGCTCCACGCTGGCTCGGACGCCTGCTGCCGGGCGTCCGCGCCGGCTCGCCGATGCCCGAGGTGCGGACGCAGCCGCCGCCCGTCGTTACGTGATCACTTCGCAGCTGTTCATGCGGACCTCGCCGCTGGTGCAGGTGTCGCGGCCGCTCTGTCCCGTCAGGTCGTCAGAGCCCGCGCCGCCGTCGAGCGTGTCGTCGCCGTCGCCGCCCTTGAGCTCGTCGTTCCCACCGTCGCCGTCGATGACGTCGGTGCCGCTTCCGCCGTCGATCTCGTCGTCGCCGTCGCCGCCGCAGATGACGTCGTTGCCGCTGCTGCCGTTGATCTCATCGGCTCCGCCGAGGCCGATGATGATGTCGCGGCCCGAGGTGCCCGCGATGACGTCGTTGCCGGCGGTCCCGACGATCGTCGGCTTCAGCCCACGGCAGGGCGGCACGACGACCTTGTAGGGGCATTGGCGCGCCGTGGTGTTGCCCGCACGGTCGCGCCCGGTGACCGTCGCCGTGAACGATCCGGCCTTGCGCGTATCCGCCAGGCCGTCGACCGGGGAGGCCGCCGGACCGGAGATGGCGTCCGTCACGTCGGCACTGACCTTTGTGATGCCGATCTGGCCGATGGTGAAGCTGGGCGCCGGGGTCTGGCACGTCACGACCGGCGGCGCGATGTCGCGCCTGATCGTCGTCGAGGCGGTCGCGGTCCCGCCTGCGGACGTCGCCTTGCAGGTCAACGTCTTGCCCGTGGTGTTGGACGTGATCGTGACCGTTCCGCAGCCGGTCGTGGAGCTGACCGGGGATTCCGGATCGGTGGCGCTCCAGCTCACGGTGACGTTCGAGACGTACCAGCCGTTGGTTCCGAGAGTGCCGGCCACGTTCGGCGTGATGACGGGCGCGGAGTAGTCGCCGGCGGGCCGCCACAGCCAGATGCCGCGGGCGTAGCTCTGCTCGTCGACGGTGCCCTGCGGGCCGACGCCGAAGCTGCCGCTCGCGGTCGTCATTGCGTGGCCCCAGCCGGCGCCCGCGCCGATGGGGGTGCCGCTCGCGTCCTTCGACGCCGTCCAGCCGCCGGTCCACTCGTTGTACGAGTAGTTCGTCCCGCCGGACGTCGTGTACCGCATGACGCTCAGGAAGGTCGACGCGGTCCCGAAGTACGCAAAGCCGGACACCGATGTCGGGCTGGTGGTCGCGAGCGTCGGTTCGTACTCGCGCAGGAGCTCGAGCACCTGCGCGTCGGTGGCCCAGACCCAGCCGTCGAGATTCTTGCCGCCGGCGGTGCCGGTGCACGCCGTCACGCCGTTCTGCGGGCAGGCGGCGGCCGCCTGGTTCCAGCTCACGTTGGTCGTCTCGTTGAGCTGGCGCCATTCGCGACCGTGGGTGTCGGTCAGTGCCATCGCCTGGCCGGGGGCGAGCAGGCCGAGGAGTAGGCCGCCCAGGACTGCGGGGAGGGTCATCCGGTGCCGAGCCACGACGTCTCCGATCCGTCCGAGCCGGCGCCTCCCTGACGCTGGGTCAGTTTTGCACCCCCGCCGTCGACAAGCAACCGTTCGCGCCCAGTGGCTCCTCGGCGACTGACCGGTCATCCAACCGACAGGCGCTCGACAGTCACGCACCCGCGCGACCGTTGCGTGCGTGACCTCGAGGATGGGATGGCCGATGGGCTCTGCACGTGGTGTTCTGGTGATCGCCGGTCTGGCGCTGCTCGCCGCATGGGCGCCGGCAGCGGGCGGTGACGCCGACGTCGGCGCGGCCGCGGTCGGCGACCTCACCCAGAAGGCCGGCCTCGCCGGCTGCGTGTCGCACACCGGCGCCGGCGGGTGCTTCGACGGCCGCGGGCTCGACGGCGCCGCCTCGGTCGCGTTGAGCCCCGACGGCACGAGCGCCTACGCCGCGACCGCCGAGAGCGACGCGGTCGCCATCTTCGACCGAGCCGCGGACGGCACGCTCACCCAAAAGGCGGGCGTGGCCGGGTGCATCGCCGAGCTGGCGGATGACGGCTGCGCCGACGGCCGCACGTTGCGCGTGCCGACCTCCTTGGTGGTCAGCCCCGACGGCGCCAACGTGTACGCCGCCTCGAACTTCGAGGGCATCGCGGTGTTCGACCGCGCCGCGGACGGGACGCTCACCCAGAAGCCGGGCGCGGCGGGCTGCGTCGAGCCGACCGGGACCGCCGGTTGCACGGCAGCGCCGGCGCTCGACACGCCGACCGTGCTGACGATCAGCCCGGATGGCCAGTCGGTCTACGTCGGCTCGGTCTTCGGCGAGACGATCGCGGTCCTCGACCGGGCGCCCGGCGGCGCGCTCACGCCGAAGGCCGGCGCCGCCGGCTGCGTGTCCGAGAGCGGCGCCGCGCCCTGCTTGGACGGGCATGGCATCGCCAACGTCAGCCACCTCGCCGTCAGCGGCGACGGCATGAGCGTCTATTCCACCTCGTCGATCAGCGACGCGGTCGCGGTCTTCACCCGCGCGGCCGACGGCTCGCTCAGCCAGGCCACCACCACCGCGGGCTGCGTCTCCCACTTGGGTGGAGGCGGCTGCGCCAGCGGCCGCGCCCTGGAAAACGTCTCCTCAGCGGCGGTCAGCTCGGACAACCAGAACGTCTATGTGACCGCCGAAATCTCGCGTGCGGTGGCGGTGTTCGACCGCGCGGCCAACGGCACGCTGACGCAGAAGCCGGGCGCGGCGGGCTGCATCTCCAGCCTCGCCGGCTCGACCTGCGCCGTGGGCACCGCGCTCCACTTCGCCGACGCGCTGGCGCTCAGCCCGGACGGGAGGAGCGCCTACGCCGGCGCCGCGGAGAGCGACTCGATCGTCGCCTTCACCCGCGCCGGCGACGGCACGCTCACCCAGGCGGGCTGTGTCTCCGAGACCGGCGCCTCCGGCTGCGTCGACGGTCGCGGGCTGGACGGCGCCGGCTCGGTGGCGGTCGCCCCTGGCGGCGACAACGTCTACGTCGCGGCGAGGAACAGCGAGGCGGTCGCCGTGTTCGACCGCGAGGACGGGCCGGACGTGCCCGGCTCGTGCGACGGGAAGCCCGCCACGATCGACCTCAATCACGTCCACACCGGAGTGACCGTGACGGGCACCAAGAGCGACGACGTGATCGTCACGGGCGCGGGCAACGACATCGTGCGCGGCGGCACCGGCAACGACACGATCTGCACGGGCGACGGCCTCGACACCGCCCAGGGCGACGCCGGCGACGACGCGCTGTTCGGCGGCGACGCCGCCGATAAGGTCAAGGGCGGCGCCGGCAACGACCGCCTGTCCGGCGGTGACGGCGCGGACGCGGTCGACGGCGGCGCGGGCGCCGACACGCTGCGCGGCGACGCCGGCGACGACAAGCTCAACGGCGGCGACAGCGAGGACGGCCTCATCGGCGGCGCCGGTGGCGACCTGCTCGCCGGTGGCGGCGGCGTCGACCGCTGCGCCGGCGACGATGACGGCGGCCCGGCGCTCCCCGGCCGCGACCGGACGACCGCCGCCAACGACTGCGAGACCGTCGTCGAGGTGCCCTGACGGGAGCAGGCTTCAGGCGCCCGCGGCGAGCACGGCGTACTTGCCGGCCCTACTCCGGGTGTCCGGATGCGTCTCGCCTACTCCCCTGGAGAACATTCGCAGCTGCGTCGACGACGGCCGCAGCCGTCTCCGTCGATCCCAGCCCGGCTCACTTCGCCTCCGCGCCTTGCTCGACGGACGAACGTCGGCTGACGCCGCTCCTAGCCCGTGCCGGCGCCGGCCTTGAAATGGTCGAGGACGGTGGCCGCGCTGAGCGCGGTGTTGTAGACGGAAACATCTGGGTGATCGGCGCCCGCTCTCGCCGACTCGAGGCCCTGGCACGCGGCGAGCAACCGGATTAGCACCGCGGGCTCGGGGTATGGACACCTCGCCGGGGGCGCGCAAGCCACGCCTGACCACGGTTCCTCAGGGGGGAACATGAAACGCATCTGGAGGACGTTCGCCGTCGCCTGCACGGTCGGGATGGCGATCACAGGCGGTACGGCACTCGCGCACGACCCCGAAGTCTCGGGAACGCCGCTGAACAGCCCGTTCGGCAAGAAGTTCTGGTTCGTCGAGAACTTCCAAACCGCCCAGAACCCGTTCAACCCGGCCAATACCCACGTCACCAGCTCGGACATCGCGTTCTGGGGCGACCTGGCCTACGTGGGCGACTACGGCGGCTTCCGCGTCTTCGACATCTCCGAGACCGAGCCCTCGCTCGTGTCGGACGTGCGCTGCTATGGCCCGCAGGGCGACCCGTCGGTGTTCGACACTAACGGCGACGGCGGCGCCGACACGCTCGTGCTGTCCGTGGACTCCGTGCTGGCCGGACCGGCCTGCGGCGCCGGCCCGGTGACCAAGGACCCGGCGACCGGTCGCTATCCGGACGGTGCGTGGGAGGGCCTGCGGATCTTCGACATCTCCAATCCGGCCGCGCCCCAGCAGATCGCCACGGTCTACCAGGACTGCGGCTCGCACACGAACACGCTGCTGCCCGCGCCGGACGAGCAGTCCATGTACGTGCTCAACTCGAGCTACCCGCTGGCCGAGGGACCGACCTGCGGTCCGCTCGGCGCACAGCAGGGCCGCGCGGTCAACCACGGCGTCGTCCAGGTCGTGAAGGTGCCGTTCAGCAACCCGGCGGCCGCGGCCGAGCTCACGGAGTTGCCGATCACCTATCCCGGCGACGCGGACGGGGTCTACAAGCCGGTCAGCGAGCACGGCATCACCGCACCGCTGGACAACTTCCTGGGCTGCCACGACCTGAGCGCCTTCCCGGCGAAGGGCATCGTCGGGGCCGCCTGCGGCGAGCAGGCCCAGGTCTGGAACATCGACCGGAACAGCGGCCTGCCCGACACGCAGCACCCGCGGTGGGCCTACGACCAGCCGAACGTCGACTTCTGGCATTCGGCCACGTTCAGTTGGGACGGCAAGATTGCCAACTTCATCGACGAGTCCTTCGGCGACGGTTGCCCGGCCGAGACGACCAAGACCGGTGGCGTGAGCGACGAGCCGCGCGTGTTCCGGACCGGCAACATGTTCTTCTTCAACACGCGCAGCGGCGAGCTGTACTCCGAGTACCGCAACCCGCGGCCGACCAACGACGAGGTCAGCCCGACCACCGGGAAGTACTGCTCCTCGCACCTCGGCATCCCGGTTCCCGCCAAGGACCGCTACCTGCTGGTCAACGCGTACTACCGCGGCGGCTCGGCGGTGATCGACTTCGACAACCCCCGCAGGCCCAAGGAGATCGCGTTCGCCGACATGGACGGCACGAACACGTGGTCGGCGTACACGTACCCGCGGGCGTCAGGACGCTCGAAGCACATCCCGGTGTACTCGAACGACGGCCTGAGCCGGAACTACGGGACGGCCACCGAGCCGAGGTATCCGGAGGCGGCGTACGGCTTCGAGCGGTTCATCGCAAAGCTCCGCGGGCGCGTGAAGCTGGTCGGACTCGACCGCCTCAACCCGCAGCTGCAGGAGCAGGTGATCGAGCAGCGCAAGGACGACGGGTCTGACTGGGACGATGCCGACGCAGCCAGGCGCGGCAAGCCGCGTACGTACGCGAAGAGCCGTCCGGCAGCGCCGGGTGCGCGCAACCAGTCGGCGCGGCACTACACGAAGTAGCGAGCACAGGTGGCCCGTCCGCCGTGCGGACGGGCCATCGATTCGGGAGGCACGGACGACGGCGCCGCGCTGGCTCCCGCGGAGGCGCGGTGCCCGAATCGTCGAGAAGTTCCCACACTCGCGCAGTGCAGGCCGCTAGCGTCGCGGCCGACGAACGGACGAAGCCGACCGGGCCGCCGGTGGCTCGCCGCGAGGAGAACAATGGTGCCACCGACCGACCCGCCGCTTCAGAGCGCGGCCCTACAGGATCTGTACGACCGCCTCGCGACAGCGGGCTCGGCGTTCACCCTGGACCCGGCTCAGCAGCCGGCGCTCAAATCGCTGACGGGGATCCTGGAGGCTCCACTCGGCGTCAAGGACGGCAAGCTGGCACTCGTCAACGCGACGGTGGCCACGAAAGCCGACCCGGAGTCTGTGAGGATGACCGCCCGCGGCAGCCTGCTAGGTGCGCAAGCGACCGCCACGTTCGTGTTCAGCGACGTGGGCGGGAAGGTCGAGAGCAGGCTGCGGTTTCCGATCGGGGCCTACGCGGTCAGCCGACTCGCCGACGACAAGGTGCTGCCGGCGGGCACGCTCCCGGTTGCGGACGGGTCGTCGCTGGAGCGGGTCGTGCTCACCGTCTCCACTCCCGACGACGGAATGATCGTCTTCAACGGCCGGCTCGTGCGCGACACGTCCGATTCGGCGCCGGCCTTCCTGCTTCGTCGTGCCAAGCCGCCCGCGGCTCCACCCGGGGGTCCGGTGCCGGCTGCGGCGTATCTGTTCGCCGCGAACCTGGGAGCGGACCCCGCGGGTGTGACGCTCCCTCCGGTCCAGGACGTCGTGGGACTGCGCGACGCGCGGCTGGTCGCCTATCACGTGCCCGCCGAGCCGCAGCCCGCCGTCGAGGACGACGCCGAGGAGCCCATCCCCAAGGGCCTGCTCGACCTGATCTCGGCCGCGACGGCGCTCGTCGCGGATCCGCGGCTGCGGACGCCGCTTCCGAGTAGGCTCCCCGCCGGTCTCACGCTCGCCCCAAACCGCGGGATCGTGCTGGCGGCGAAGCTCGACCTTGGCAGCCCGAAGCTGCTCGAAGGCCTGCTGGGCCTCCTGCCGTCCGGCACCGGCGATCTCACGCTCGTGGGTGTCATCGATGCAGCGAACCTCGAGAAGAGCCGCTTTGCGGCCGCTCTGCCGGACGTGAGCTTCGGCGGCGTCGCCATCGAACGACCCGTCGTCCGGTTCAGGGGCATCTCCGCGCCCGAGCTCGGGCTGAGCTGCCAGGTCGGCGCAACCGTGTTCGGGCAGGCTTTCCGCTTCCACGGCGACCTCGCGATCAAGAACACCTCGGTCACGGGGACGATCGCCATGGCGCCGCCGGACCCGACCGCGAACGTGCCGGCTCCAGCCCGGTCCTTCGAGGCCTTCGGGATCCCGGGGTTCGTCGTCGAGGATCCCGAGCTCGAGCTCGGGTACACGTTCGCGGTGGGCGCGAAGGCCGCCACGTCCACGCTGACCGTGCAGGGCGGTTTCCCGTTCGGACCCGTTCCGGGCGCCGGGACCGAGGACAAGCGCCCGAGGATCCGCGCCACGCTGCGCCTCGAGGGCGGCAGACCGGTGCTCCTGGAGGCCGCCATCCCGGACGAGCACGAGCCGCTGTCGCTCGCGCAGCTGCTCATGCAGTGCATCGGCGGCCCGAATGCGTGGCCGGCTGAGTGGCTGGACGTCGAGCTGAACCCGGGCACCAGGATCTACTACTTCGACGGGGACCCGGCGAGCGCAGCGGGCGCCGGCGTCGGCGCCGCGACGGGCGGCGGCGAGAAGTCCGATCACGAGGACGGCCTCAACGTCGACGCACATATGACGCTGCAGCTCGTGAAGGACATCCCGGTGCGCCTCACGCTCAGGGCCGCCAAGGGAGCCACGGACACGACGGGCCGGCGCTCCTTCAACGGCATCAAGGGGTCGGTGGGTCTCGAGGAGCCGATCAAGCTGTACTGCGTCGAGCTCGCCGGCGACAAGCTGAGCACGGACAAGCGCACGTACGCCGGCGGGCCGGCGCTGACGATCGACACGAATCGTGCTCCGGCCACAGCCGCCGGCGCCCCGGCGACGCCCCGTTTCGGGCTCGATGCGGGCGTCAACCTGTTCGGCAAGGCGATCGCGCACACGGCGGTCACGATCGGTCGTGCGACCGGCGGCGCGACGAGGCTCGACGCCACGCTGGCCCTGTCCGGCGCGTTCGGCCCGTTCAAGGATCCGAGCCTCGAGCTGTCGTATGTCCGCCTGCGCAGCGGGGACACGCTGACGATCGAGAACTGGCCGGTGATGCAGCTTCCGGACAACGTCGTCGACATCGTCAAGGTGCTCGGGAGCGCGCTGAGCGCCGGCGGCAAGTCGGGCTGCAGCAAGGTGGGCGATCTGACGGCTACGCGCCTGCACGCGCGCTATGAGGCAAAGCCGTCCCTCGCGCTCGCCGGGGACAAGCTGAGGTTCTCGCTGGTGGTGACGTGCCGGTTCTTCCCGACGGACCCGGGCAGTTCGCCGACCGCCGACCCGTTCTTGACGAAATCGCTGCCCCCGATCACGGTGGACGTCGAGCCGACGACGAGCATCGACGAGCTGGGCCAGCGACTGGTGGACGGCGTCGCGGCCTCCCCCGCGACGTTCGGCAAGGCCCTCATGGAGGACCCGGGTGATTTCGCGGCCTTCCTGGCGATGACGTTCGCCGATGACGCGCTCAAGGTCGCGTTGAACTTCGCCTGTCGCGACCTGGTGCCACGAATCGTGCCGTTCACCGACCTCGCGGCCAAGGCGCTCCTCGGGATCGTCGGGGCGTTGACCGCCGACGCCGCCAAGCGCGCGATCCAGAACGCGATCACGAGGGCGCCGGCGACCGACAGCGCCGCACCCGGCGATCTCGAGCTCGGGTTCAATCCCGACGGATCGGTCACCGCGACCTGGAGCGCGGTCGCTGTCGGCGACCCCCAGCACGTCCAGTACGTGTTCGTCCTGACGGACGTGACGACGATCCCTTCGAGCGTCGTCGCGACACAGACCGTGGTCGATCCGACGGTCACCATCGCCGGCGTCGGCCGCGGCAGGAGCTACACCGGCACCGTTCGCGTCCTCATCGGCGACACGCTCGGCCCGCCGTCGGGCGACGTGCAGCTCTTCACCGTCGGCAAGCCACGGCTCAACCGCTTGACGTACGCCGACGGGCAGCTGCACGTCGATTGGACGGTGGGCGCGTTCGCGACCGGCCACGAGCTGCAGATCGGGCCCAGCGGCCAGCCGCTCGCGAGCGCGACCGTCGGCGGCAGCGAGCATGAAGGCACGATCGGCTTGGATGCTGCCGGGCTCGAGCCCGGCAGCTGGCCGGTCCGGGTCATAGCGCGGCGCGACGACCCGGGTGTGCCGCCGCAGCGATTCGCGTCCGATGAGGTCGCGATCACGAAGTACGCCGCGCCCACGACCGTGCTGTCCTACGAAAGCCCGAAGCTGCAAGCGAGCGTGACCGGCGACGGGGACACCGCCGTCGTGACGTTCCGCGACCCGACCGGAGATCCGGTCGGACTGCCCATCAGCGTGCCGTTCAGCGCCCGTACGGCGACGGCCGAGCTCGATGTCCCGCAGCCGGCGGCCGGGATCTGGACCGCGACCGCGATCGCGATCGCGGTCGGGCAGCTACCCAGCGCGCCCAGCGCCGCGGCGAGCCTGGCCCCGGCGATCCCCCCATCGAGCGTCGCCGCGCGCCGCGACGGCAACACCGTGACGGTGACGTGGCACGCCGACCCTCAGGCCGCCGCGACGGACACCAGGTACCAGGTCAAGCTCTCCGGCGACCGGCACGCCACGCTGGTCGGGACCGGCGTCGGGTCGAGCTCGGCGTCGATCGACCTCGACGACGCAGCGGCCTCCGACGCCCTGCGCGTGCAGGTGCGGGCGCTGAGCCCCGGGAACCTCAGCGACTGGAGCGCCCCGGTGCCGATCGCGCTCGGCGCGCCCAGCGGCCTGCACCTGCGCTTCAAGCCCGACCGGCAGGTGGTGATCGCGACCTGGGACCCGATCGCCGGGACCTCGGTGCACTACGAGGTGGAGTTGACCAACTCCAGCAACGCCGCCGTGACATCGACCGTGACAGAGCCGACGGCGACGATCGACGCACCGGGCGGCATGGAGTACCACGTCCGGGTGCGCGTGCACGGTGACCACGCCCTGTGGTCGGACAGCGTCCAGCTCTTCGCGGTTGGCAAGCCCGTGCTGACCGCCGCGGTGTACGCCGACGGGCGGGTGACCGCCTCCTGGACGGCGGCCCCGTTCGCGACCTCCTACGAGGTGCAGGCGGGACCCGGCGACAGCCCGTTCGCGCACGGCTACGGCGACGTGAGGACCGGCTCGGTCGACGTCGAGCCCGGCCTGCTGCCGGTCGGGGACTCGCCCGTGCGGATCGTCGCGTGGCGCTACGACCCGGGTGCGGAGCAGCAGAGCGCATCGGACCCGCTCATGATCACCAAACTCGCCGCGCCGACGACGACGCTGTCCTACGCGGGCCCCGAGCTCACCGCGCTTGTGACCGGCGCGGGCGAGATCGCCACCGTGACGTTCCGCGATCCGAGCGGGAATGCCGTGGGACCGCCGCAGAGCGTGCCCTTCAGCGGCGGGTCGGCCCAGGCCACGCTGAACATCGCGTCGCCATCCGGGACCTGGACCGCGACCGCGACCGCCACCGCGGCGGGCCAGGCCCCGAGCGACCCCAGCCCGCCGGCGCGCCTGGCACCCGCGGTCGATCTGGCGAAGGTCACCGGCCGCCAGGACGGCGGAACCCTCGAGGTCCGGTGGGTCGACCCGGACGCGGCGCCGACCACGAGGTACTGGGTCACCGTCGCGGGCATGGACGGGGTTCTCACCCCGGCCGGGGCGACCTCGCAGGAGCTCCCCGTCCCACACTCCGTGACCTCCGGCACGCGCATGGCTCAGGTGGCAGCGCTCAAGGCCCCCGACAACCGCAGCGCGTGGAGCGACCCGGTCGGAGTCCCGGTCCTCGGCGCGCCGACCGGCCTGCGCCTGCGGCTCGACCCCGGCAAGCAGGCGGTGATCGCCGGCTGGGACCCCGCCACCGTCGACCGTGTCTCCTACCTCGTCGCCATCACGCGAGCCGACGACGAGAACCCGATCAGGCAGATCGTCAGCGATCCGACGGCCACGATCCCGATCCCGGGCGCCGCGGAGTACCACGCCAAGGTCTGCCTGCTGGCACCCGGCTCGTCCGG
The DNA here is from genome assembly GCA_963828075.1 of uncultured Solirubrobacterales bacterium. Taxonomy (GTDB): domain Bacteria; phylum Actinomycetota; class Thermoleophilia; order Solirubrobacterales; family Solirubrobacteraceae; genus JACCYI01. The sequence goes on from CAWHDH010000017.1 coordinate 1,232,132, forward strand.
CCCGTGGTCGTCGGAGGTCACGCTCATCGTCGTCGGCGCGCCTGCGCTGACCGCCGCGACCTACGCGAACGGGACCGTGACCGCGCACTTCAAGCCGGGCGCGTTCGCCAGCCGCCACGAGCTGCAGGTCGGGCCCAGCGACCAGGTGCTCGCGCGGCTGACCGTCGACGGCGACGCGCAGGAGGGCTCGGTCGCCCTGAACGGCAGCGCGCTCCGGCCCGGCAGCTGGCCGGTCCGGATCATCGCGCTGCGCGACGATCCGGGCGCACCCCAGCAGCACAGCTCGTCCGACGAGCTCACGATCACGAAGTACGCCGCTCCGGTCACGACGCTCTCCTTCGACGGCACCAACCTCACCGCGGATGTGACCGGCGACGGCGAGAGCGCCTCCGTGACATTCCACGATTCGCGCGGAGGTCAGCTCACCGCACCGCCGAGCGCACCGTTCATCGGCAGGCACGCAACGGTCGCGGTCGTGGCGGCGCCCGGCGCGACATGGACCGCGACCGCAATCGCCACCGCGGACGGCCAGATCCCGAGCGACCCCGGCGCCCCAGCCAGCCTCACCCCGGCCGTCGCACCGGCGAACGTCACCGCGCGTCAGGACGGCCTCGTGATCGTCGCGTGGGACGCCGACCCGTCCGCGGCGGCGACGCGGACGAGGTACGAAGCCGAGCTCAGCGAGGAGGCCCGGGTGGCCACCCCCGTCGCGGCGACCTCGGCATCGATCGGGTTCCGCGTCGGACCGCAGATCGTCACCCGGACGGCTCGCGTGCGTGCGATCACCCTGGATGGGGCGAGCGCGAGCGCCTGGAGCGCGGCCGTGTCGATCGACGTGCTCGGGGCACCCGCGGGCGTGAAGCTGCGCTTCGACGCCGACCCGCAACCGACGCTGAGCGCCAGCTGGGACCCCATCGCCGGAACCGGCGTGCACTACGAGGTCGCCCTCAACGGCGCCGTCGCAACGCCAAAGCTGACCGAACCAGCCGCCACGATCCCCGCCACGACCGGCAGCGAGTACAGCGCCGCAGTCCGCCTCCGCGTCGGCGACCAGATCGGCCCCTGGTCCAGCGAGGCGAGCATCGCCGCCGTTCTGATCTCCGCGCCGGCGAGCCTCGCCGCCCACTTCGGTCCGTCGGCCCACACCGTCGACGTCACGTGGACGGCGCCGTCCAAAGCGCCGCCCGGCATCGCGCTCACCTACGAGATCGTGATCTCCGCGCCCACCAACGCGCCGGACGTGCGACCGCCGGGCACCGCGGAATCATCGGCCACGATCGACATCAGCAGCTTGTCCGGCGCGTCCAGCGTCAAGGTCGCGGTGCGCGCGGTCGCAGGCGACGTGAGCGGCGCTTGGGCGACGACGTCCCTCTAGCCATCTGCATCACTTCCGAGCCCTCGTCGAACGTGGTCATAACGCGAGCCGGAACCAGGTCTAGGCGGCGAGTTGACTGGTCCTGCGGATCTGCTTGTCGAAGATGGCCGGGGGCACGTAGCGGCGGAGCCTGCTGACACGGCGAGCGAGGGTTCCGGCCGGGTATCGCAGCCTCGGACGTGCGTCGGTGGCCGCGGCGACGATGACCCGGCTGACGACGGAGGGTTCGTCGCCGGCCCTCACCGCGGCGGCCGTCAGCACGTCGAAAGCTTCGCGGCGTCGCGTATACAGCGCAAGTGGCTCATCGACCGCGACGGCGTTCGTGTCGAACGCAGTGTCGGTGTAGCCGGGCTCGACCAGCAGCACTCGGACCCCGTGTTCGCGCACTTCGTGGTCCAGCGACTCGGAGTATCCCTCGATGGCGTGCTTGGTCGACGCGTACAAGGCCATGAACGGGGCCGGCACCAAACCAAGGACGGAGCTGACGTTGATGATCCGGCCGCTGCCCTGCTCGCGCATGTGCGGCAGTACTGCGCGCGTCATGCGGATCGAGCCGAAGACATTGGTCTCGAACAGCGCGCGGGCCTGCTCGATCGAGCTCTCCTCTGCCGCGCCGGCAATGCCGACGCCCGCATTGTTGACCAGGACGTCGATACGGCCGGATCGCTCGAGCACCTCGCGCACCACACCGGCCACCGACCCATCGTCGGTGACGTCAAGCGGCAGGAGCACCACGCCGCCCCGCTTCTCCCCGGCGGCCGCCCTCCGGACAAACTGAAACGACCACGATTTCTGCCCGTGTGCGGCAAAGTTCGAGAATCCGTTGCTCCAGCGACTAGAGAATCCAGCATACATGCGGGATTCCGGCCCTCGGAATGGCGAGACCCGGACTCGAACCGGGGACACCACGATTTCAGTCGTGCGGTCGACGGCCTCGAACCGTGCCGCAATCCCTGGAAAACAGCGGGTTCATGGCTGGCGGACCCAGCAACCGAAACCTCGCAGTTTGCGGTCTTTTGCCGCCAGTTCGGGAGATGAGGTGCGCCTCGTCTCCCGCTCGCGGAGTTGTTGGCGGCGATCGGTGCGTCAGGGTAGTCTGACCGGGCCGAAAGTGGGGCTGGCACCGCGTCAGCGAGAGCGCGCGGGGGTCTTCACCGCGGCTACGCGAACCCCTTCGCGCGCGTCCTGAGGCCGCGCCGCCGTGCCGAGCTGGTCGGCGACGGCGGGATGAGCGCATCGGAGATCGTACCTCTGACGAGCGCGTAGCGCGCCTTGTGCGACCACGCCCACAGGTCCGGACCGTGGGCCGTTCAGCGGCGCCCGTACCACTCAGGTCGCGGATGCCGCCGGCCGGGATTGAAGACGTCGACCAGAATTATCGATCCCGAGCTGACCGACCGATGCGGGTCGGCCGAACCTCGAGACGGTGTCAACTATCCAGGGAATTGAAGGCCAGGGCGTCGGCCAGTCCGCTCAGTTCGAATACGCGGTGTACCGACCGGGGCCCGCCGCAGACGAAGCTGTACGCCGCGGCTGCGCGCTTCGCGGTTGAGGCGGAGATCACGCCCATGCCGGTGGAGTCGATGAACTCCAGCCCGCGGAGGTCGAGCTCGATCCGACGCAGACCGGGGGTTTCCAGCGCGCGTTCCAGCGCGGGCTCCACCGTGAACGTTGCCCGCATGTCGAAGTCGCCAGCGAGCGCGGCGGTGACTACGTCGCCGTCTTGGGTGATCGCGATGGGTGGACGTTTGCCAGCAGGCAAGTCGCTCGGTGCTGCCCGATAGCGGCGCTCGCCAAGCGCTCACGGCTGCAGCAGTGTGTGCCGATCGCTGCTCCTTACAACACGCCGAGGATCAGCAGCAACACGATCGTCGCGAGCGCCGATACGAGCAGCGAGCGAGGCAGCCGAGGCGATTGGAGAAGAATAGGAACATGTCTGGTCAGTCAGTCGCCGCGCGAGCGCCGGCCCGGCGCTGTGGCTGGGCCGGCGTCGAACGGTGCTGAGCCGTGCCGGCGGCGCAGCTGGTCGGCGAGCGCTGCGGCTGTGGCGACGCCTGAGCCGATCCACAGCGGGCTGGTGGCGGAGGGAGAGGACGGACGGCGAAGTGCGCGGCTCGTGGACGGGCGGCTGTGGTTGGTCTGAGCGAGGATCGCGTTCACGGCCACCAGCGTCACGCCGGAGGCGATATTGAGGTTGCCGAGCAGGCCGAGGCTGCGCTGGATGCTGGCGGCCTTGGGCGGCGTGTCGATCGCGGGCTCGGTCCCCGTCTCCACGGGCACGGCGCCGTCGGGTGCCTGGCGAGCCAGGCGCGCGCCCTGCACGCCGCTCAACGCGGCCGTCACTACAGACGCGGCCATCAGGCCGTCCTTGGCGGTCGAGAGCGCACGCTCACGACCCGTCAGGTTGCCGCGGTTCGCCTCCGTCATGCGGGCGGCGATCCAGCCGAGCGCTGCAGTGCCCAGTCCAACGGCGTTGATCGGGTCGTAGCCGTTCCACGCGGCATTACTCACGCTGCCGCGCTCCGAGTGGCTGGAGATCTTCACCAGCGCGGGGTTGTGCGCGAACTTGCCGAACATCGCGCCGCCGAGCCAGGCGGCGAGGCCGACATCGCGCGCGGGCGCGGGTGGTGTTGGCCACGGTGTCATTGATCATGTTGGGGACTCCTGATTTGCGGTGGGTCTTGACTTACGCGCGGAGCGAGCGGGCATGGGTCGGTCGTCGCGCTACTGGGCCTTGTCCCTGCCCTCCCTGCGCCTGTGCCGGCCGACGCTGCCGCCACCGAGGCGGCGCGGGACTGCTCAGGGAATCCCGGGTGATGTACCGGACCGTCGCGGGGAAACGCCGAGCACATCCTCGCCGACGGGCTACTCGCCTCCGCGGCCAACCTATGCGTTCGGCCGCGTCCAAATTCCGACCTCCTGTCACACGGAGACGGGACCCGAGTGACCCGTCCCGGGACGGCTCGAGGCGCACGGTGGCGCCCGTGGGACGGTTCGAAATTGGTACGCGTTGCCGCCTCTGTTCGGCTTGGGGACGCCGCTCCGAGCGGGGCCCGGCCGACTCTGGTGCGTCGGCGACGCGGGCGGTTTCCGCGCGGGCGCCTCGGGTAGCCCTTCGCGAACCCCCGAGCAAGGAGTGCAGATGACCGCGACGGTCGAGCAGACGATCGAGGTGCAGGTGCCGATCAAGATTGCCTACAACCAGTGGACCCAGTTCGAGGAGTTCCCGCGCTTCATGGAGGGGGTCGAGGAAGTCAGGCAACTGGATGATCGCCGGCTTCATTGGGTCGCCGAGTTCGGCGGCGAGCGTCATGAGTGGGATGCGGAGATCGTCGAGCAGCACCCGGAGGAGCGTGTCGCCTGGCGCAACACCGACGGCAAGGACAACGCCGGCGTCGTGACCTTTCACAAGCTCGATGACGCCACGACGCGGGTCGCCGTGCAGATGGACTTCGTGCCGGAGGGGCTCAAGGAGAAGCTCGGCGGCGCGCTCGGTTTCGCCGACCGGCGCGTGAAGGGCGACCTCGAGCGGTTCAAGGAGTTTGTCGAGTCGCGCGGCCAGGAGACAGGCGCGTGGCGCGGCGAAGTTCCGCGCGAAGGCTGATGGGATGACACAGGCGACGTGCCTGGTGGACGGCGTCTGCGAGGTGACGCTCGAGACCAGCGACCGGTCGGCGCTGGAGGCGTTCTACACCTCGGCGCTGGGGCTGAATGTGCTCTCGCGCGAGGCCGACCGGACCTGGCTCGCGTGCGGATCGCGGGCACGACTCGGTCTCTGGACGCCCGGCGAGAAGGAATTCGGCGACGAAGGCGGCCGCCACGTCCACTTCGCGCTCTCGGTGCCACCCGGCGGGCTGGAAGCAGCATGCGTGCGCCTGCGCGAGCTCGGCGTCGAGTTTCAAGGGCCGGTCGAGCATTCCGGCGGTGACCGGTCGCTCTACTGCGAGGACCCGGCCGGCAACGTGCTCGAGCTATGGGACTTCTTCCAACGAGGCCAGGGCGTCGACGGCGTGGAGGCGCTGGCCGCTTCTGGCGGCTAGACGGACCCGTGCCGATCGGCGACAACGCGCACCGTGGGTTGGCCGGACCTCGGCGGCTGGCCCTCGACGCCGTCGGCTACGCGGTCGGGCTGGCGCTCGCGGGCCTGGCGGCGGTTCGGCGCGGCAAGGCCGTGCATCCGCACGGAGCGGTGTACAGAGCGCAGCTCGTTGTGCCAAGCCACCGCGATGCGCTCGGTCGTACCGAGCTCTTCGGCACCCCTGGGCGTCGCCCCGCACTGGTCCGCTTCTCGCGCTCGCTCGGGCTTCCGCGCCCGCTGCCCGACCTGCTCGGCATGTCCGTTCGGGTGCTCGACGCCTACGGCGCGGATCGCGATCAGGACTTTCTGATGGTGACCTCGATCGACGCTCCGGTGCTGCATCACCTGTTCGTGCCGGCGAGCGACGTGCAGCAGCGTCCATACAGCTCATCGCTTCCGTACCGGGCGGGCGACGAAACGTTCCTTGTCGGCGCCGTTCCGCGCGCGGAGTCGCCACGATTCGAGGGTGGCAACGAGCTCGAGCGGCTCGCGGCAGCGGCGGCCACGGGCGGCCTCGTGTTCGACCTCGCCGTGGCAGAGGTGTGGGGCCGCTTCCGGCCGGTGGCCGAACTCCGCGTGGCAGACCCGCTCCCGCCCGAGACCGACGCCCTGCGGTTCAATCCGTGGAACGCCGGTGGCGGCCTCGAGCCGACAGGGTTGCTGAACCGCCTGCGGGACTACGCCTACCCGCTGTCCCAGCGCGCGTGGGGAAGTGCCCGACGGGCGAACGACCAGGCGGCGGCGGAAACCGCGGTCAAGCGGCGATTGCGCGTGTGATGCCCAGCAGGAACCTGGGGTTCGCTGTGAAGGTGGTGGGTGAGCCCGGATTTGCGTCGCACGACACCCGCCGCTGGCAGTCAAAGCCGCATCCGAGCGTCTCGCTCGAGCGGCTGCGCAGCATCCTCACCTACCTCGCACGTGTCAAGATCGGCATGTATCGCCTGTCGTCCGCGCTCGTCCCCTACGGCACCCATCCCGATCTGCCGGAGTTCCACGGACAGCTCGAGGACTGCGCCGTACAGCTCGCGGAGTTGGGCTCCTACGCGAACGAGCTGGGCGCGCGTCTCTCGAGCCATCCCGGTCAGTACGTCGTGCTGAACTCGGCGTCCGAGAAGGTGAGCGATGCGGCCGCGAGAGACGTGGAGCTGCAGTCGCGGCTGTTCGACGCGATGGGGCTCGGTCCAGACGCCGTGGTTGTCCTCCACGTCGGCAGCGGGGAGGGACGGCACGAGGCGGGGAAGATCCGCTTCCTGCGCGCCTTCGAGCGGCTCTCCGAGCGCGCCCGCGCCCGGCTCGTGATCGAGAACGACGACCGCGTCTTCGCCCTCAAGCATGTGCACCGGCTCGAACGTCCAGGGCAGCGACTTCATCATCTTCGAGGTCAACGGCTGGCACAACCTCGTCCACATCGCCTCCGGGATCGCCGGCATTGCCCTATTGCGCCGCGCGGACTCCGCCCGACTGTTCGCGCTCGGCTTCGGCGCGGTCTATCTGCTCGTCACGATCTGGGGCTACGCGGACGGCAACGACGTCCTCGGGCTGATCCCAGTCGACGCCGCCGACAACGTGCTGCACCTCGCGATCGCCGCGCTCGGCATCGGCGCCGGCCTCGCCTCCTCGCCCACCCCCCGGACGCGCCGGGAGGCAGTCTGAGCGACGGCGTCGGCCCGCCCAACCTCTAGGCCACTCGTGCACGGTGCGGGGGGAACGAGACTCGTGCCGTCCCGGTTCAGCGGCCGCTCACCCAGCCGCGAGGAAGGAGCGCAGCGCCGTCGTAGCGCTGAGGATTGCTGCGACGCGGCCGCATAGTGGTCGTCGTGACGTCCGCGGTATGAGTCGGAAGCGGCGAACTCGGCTTCGCTGCTGTGATCTCGGGGCTTGAGGCGCGTCGATGATCGGAGAGAAACCAGGCCGTACGCGCCGCCATCTCCTTCTTGTCTCCTTTTCCTTGAGGCACCTCGAGGGTGTGGGACACGTCGCCGCGCGACGCGCGAGCTTCGACGGCACGCGGCGCGCGGTGCCTATTACGTTGCGGGCGGTCGCTCGCACGACGCTGCGCCAGACGCCCGCAGTCCGGAAGTGGACAGTGGCGCTGCGCGGTCGCGCCGCGGGGTAGCTCGCAAATGTGATGGAGGGGCACGTGCCGAGCGTGAAGCGTGGCGACTGGGTCCTCGTCGAGGACGTCGCCGTATTCCAAGGAACCGTCGTCGCGGTGATCGGCGTGACGGCGGTGATCCGGGTACCGCGCAAGGACGCAGGCGGCCACACCTACTGTGCGGCAGAGGTCCGCTGTTGCCGGCCCTTTCTCGCGGACAAGCTGGCAAGAGACCGGCACAGGCCGGAACCGGGCCCGACCGGGCCAAGCAGCTTCCGCCGGTTGAACTAGGACGCGAGCGAGCGAGATCGGTGCGTTCGTCGTTTTGAGCACACCGTCAACGTGGGCCCGCTGAGGATTAAGGACGAGTCGCTCGTCGAGGAGATGCGACCCGGGCGGGTCCTGCAGCTCAAGGTCAGGGCGCGGCCCTTCGGCAGCGCGCGCGTGAAGCTCGAGCTCGGGGGACGTTGACGGCGACACGCGCGTCACAATGATCGAGGATCCCGCCGACCTCCCCTCGGCGTTCGTCTTCCAGCCCCTGGTGCACCTGATCACGCGCTGGCGGAACCTGTGGTCGCTCCAGCGGCTCGCCGGACTCGCCGAAGGCCGAGTACCCCGGCCCGGCGAGGAAGCCGAGGCGCCGAGCCGGACGCCGGACGGTGACGGCAGCGTCGTCAACCCGCGGCTGCACGGGCGTGGCGACCGCCGACGCGGCGCGGTGCCCGCGATCGCCGGCGGTCTTGGCGCCGGGCTCGGGGCACTGGCCATGACCGCGTCCACCAACGCCGAGATGCGCCTCCGCGGACGGCCTGCGAGCGATGCCCCCGCGCGGGCGCTCGAACGCCTGCTGCGCGTGAGCACGCGCGGCAAGCGGCGGCGCCGACGCCTGACACTCGGCGGTCACCTCGCCACCAGCCTCGCGCTCGGCGCCGCCCGCGGCGGGCTCGAGCTCGCAGGAGTGCGCCCGCCACCGGCCGCCGCCGCCATGCTCGCCCTCGGGCTCGCGCCCGAGGTCGTCGTGGTCCCGGCGCTCGGCGCCGCGCCGCCGCCGTGGCGCTGGAGCCGCGCCGCCGTGGCCGTCTGCTGCTGCACCACGGCGTCTACGCCGCGGCGGTCGAGAGCAGCTACCGGTCGCTGCGGCGCGTGCACAAGCTGTAGGACCTAGCCGGTCGGGCCCGCCTCAGAGGTCGCGCGCACCGGCCGCGGCAGCCCGGCACACAGCCCGGCCGCCTCGCCGACGTCGCCGCCCAAGCCGAACCACTGCAGCTCTCCGGTCTCAGCGTCGAGCACCGCCGCCACGATCTTGGTGGCGTGCACGTCCAAGCCGACGAGGGGTTCTAGCCTTCGCCATCGGCTGGCTCCTCCTCTGCGATTGTGGGCCGCCGCGCGGTGGCAGCCGCGCGACATCAATACCCCCACGACCGTGGTGGGGGGACCGGCCCCTTCTACCGCCGAGACCGGACGGAACTACCGTCCATATGGTCTAGGCGCAGGGACGCGCATGCCGACGCACTCGGCCACGTCATCGCCGTTGGGTGGGCTTCTCCATCGACGGTAGGGTGGGAGCCGGATTGTCTGGCTTGCGGTCTGGTCTCAACCGGGCGCTCGCCCGCTCGGATTTAGCGGCGTGACCGACCATCATGAAGGGGCCGTGGTTCCCGCTACCCTCCCGCATGTCCCGCTGAATCGGCTGCTGCAGGTCGACACGATCTACGTGGAGCCAGCCGCCGCTGAGCTCGAGCGCGGACGGCAGGTGCTGGCCCGATTCCCGGGCGCCGAGCTTGTGGAGGTCGCGTCGCACTGGCGGATCCCGGAGCTCCACGGGAACCGGGGGAGCGTTTCGGATTGGAACCGGATCAAGCGAACCCATCTCGTGTTGGGCACGCTGAAGTCGCCGCGGATTCGTCCGAACGGCCGTTCGAGCGATTTCATCGCGCCGTCGCAGGCGAACGGGTGCGCAATGAGCTGTGCATACTGCTACGTCCCCCGACGCAAGGGCTTCGCCAATCCGATCACCGTGTTCGCCAACATCGAGCAGCTGCTGCGGGTCACGGAGCGCCACATCGCCCGGCAGGGCCGCAAGGCGACTGCCAACCAGTGCGATCCGGTCGATTGGGTCTATGACATCGGCGAGAACTCCGACTGCTCGGTCGATGCGTGGGTGGCGGACAATGTGGGCGACTTCATCGAGTTGTTCGCGCACACGGACGGCGCGAAGGCCTCGTTCGCGACCAAGGCGGTCAACCCGGATCTGCTGCACCACGACCCTCGCGGCGGGACTCGAGTGCGTTTCTCGCTGATGCCGCGCGAAGTGTCACGACTCCTAGACGTGCGCACCCACCCGGTCGAGCATCGCATCGCCGCCATCGACGATTTCGTGGAGGCCGGCTACGAGGTCCACGTCAACCTTTCGCCGGTGATCGTCGCCGACGGTTGGCTTGACGCGTGGGATGAGCTGCTCGGCGAGCTCGACGCCGGCACCGGCCCGGCGGCAAAGGCCCAGATGGCGGCCGAGGTGATCTTCCTCACCCACAACGACCGGCTCCACGAGGTCAACCTCGGCTGGCATCCGCGCGCCGAGGAGCTGCTCTGGACGCCCGAAACGCAGGAGCCCAAACGGTCCCAGACCGGTGGCTGGAACGTGCGCTACCGGCGCGGCTGGAAGGGCGCGCGCGTACGCGACCTGCTCGCGCTGATCGAGCGACGCACACCCTGGCTGCGCGTCCGCTACGCATTCTGAATTCCGCCTATGGTCGGACGAGGTTCACGAACGACTGCGCCGTCCACATCGCCTTACTCCCCGCACCTGATGTCAAGAGCGGCCACCTAGGCGCGTGGACCCAGCCTCAGCGCGAGCACGCACACGTCGTCCGGCTGGGAGGTGGTGCGGGTGGCCTCATGCGCGAGCGTTGACGCGACGGTGTCGGACGCTTCGTCGCGGAGTCGATCGAGCTTCGCGAGGAGCTCATCCAGCCCGGCCTGCAGGGGGCGGTTGCGGCGCTCGACAAGGCCGTCGGTGTAGAGCACGACGATCGCTTCGGCCGAGAGCTGGCAGGCGCCCTCCGGTCGGTCGCTCCAGAAGTTGTATGCATCGAGCGGCGGGGACCGGCCGTCGGACGCGAACCACGCCGCGCCGCCCGGCTCGACGATGGCCGGAGGCGGATGTCCGGCACAGGCGTAGCGCATGCAGCCAAGTCGCACGTCGAGCTCCGCGTACGCCACGGTGGCCATCTGGCCGACAGAGTGCCGGCGGGAGAACTCCGATAGCGCCTCGAGCAGGGGGCCAGGCTCGAGCCCGGTAGATGCGAGCGCGCGCAAGGCGCTGCGCAGCTGCCCCATGGTTGCCGCGGCGCCAAGGCCGCGCCCTACTACGTCGCCAACCACGATCGCGAGGGTCTCGCCTTCCTCGAGCCAGAACGCGTCGTACCAGTCGCCGCCGACCTCGAGCCCCCGTTCCGCCGGGCGGTAGGCGACGCCGACCTCGATGCCCTCGCCTTCCTGAAGGGCGCCTGCGAGGAGTCCGCGCTGTAGCTCGAGTGCCACTTCATGTTCGCGTCGTCGAGCCTTCAACAGTTCCTGCTCGCAGCGGCGGCGGTCAGTCGCATCGAAGACCGTCGTGCGGATCACACGCGGTTGACCTGCGTTGTCGTGGCGAACGACCGCGTTGACGAATGCTGGCACGTTGCTGCCGTCGGAGCGGACGATCTCGATCGCGATCTCCCGCACCGATCCCTGCATCCTCAGCAACGGCGCGTAATGCGTTTCGTGGTAGATCCGACCGCCCGGGGTCAGCAGGTCCTGAAAGCGCGTGCCGAGGAGTTCCGCGCGCTTGCGGCCGGTCAGCTCCTCGAAGGTTGCGGTTGACGCGAAGGATGCTGCCGTCGAGCGCGGTGGTGAGGTAGCCGCACGGTGCCGTCTCGAAGAGGTCGTCCGCCGACTCGTCGAGTAGCCCGTTAGGGATGCTCATTCCGCGAGGAACTCCTTGATCGCGGCGATCGTTTCGTGGGGCGCGCTCAGGTTCGGGCAGTGCCCAGTGGCGCTCAGCAGGACGAACCGGCTGCCGGGCAGCCGATCGTGGACATACTCGCCGACGGCCAATGGAGCGATGGTGTCCAAAGCTATGCCGGCTCTTCGCTTGACTCCGCGACCTCGCGCAGCCGCGCGACGGCTTGCCGCAGCAATCGCGAGATGTGCATCTGCGAGAGGCCGACGCGGTCGCCTATCTCCGACTGCGTGAGGTCCTCCACGAAGCGCAGCCTCAGGATCTCCCGCTCGCGGTCGCTGAGGATCGACATCATGGACTCGACGGTGGCGGAGCTCTCGGCCTGACGGTAGCCCGGGTCGTCGCCGCCTAGCCTGTCGACGACCCGGGTACCGTCCTGGTCGTCGTCGAAGGAGCGATCGAGAGATTCGGCCCGGTAGGCGGCTCTCGCAGGGCCTCTGAACGAGCGAGGGCCCGCTGCGTGACCGCCCAGGAACTCCGCAAGGCCGAGGCCCGCTACCACTGCCGCCTCGCGCGCTTCGAGCACCTGCTCGATGCTGACCCCCACGTCCTGAGCGATCTCGGCCGCAGTCGGCGCGCGCCCGAGCTCCTGAACGAGGCGATTGGTCGCGCGGTCGACGCGCATCGCCAGATCCTGCAGGTCGCGCGGAACCCGCACCGACCAGCGCTTGTCTCGGAAATGGCGCTTCAGCTCTCCCGCGATCGTCGGCACAGCGAACGACGAGAAGGCGGTACCGCGTGCGGGGTCGAACCGGTCGACGGCCTTCAGCAGGCTCATCGACGCGACCTGAACGAGGTCCTCCAGCGGCTCGCCGCCACCGTGGTAGCGCCGCGCCAGCCGCGTGGCCAGTGGGAGAAACCGCTCCACCAGCGCGTCGCGGGCCGCCTGATCGTCGCGCCCGCGATAGCAAGCGAACAGCCGCCACTCCTTGAGGGTGCGCGCGAACCGGTCGTCGCCGGCGCCGTTGCGGCGGTCGTCGTTCACTGCGCCGCGCGACCGAACGTCCGGGCCCGGAGCGACGGGGACCGGAGCGCCCGGCCATGGCAGGCTCGGCACCATAAAACGTGGGTTTGGTGGGTTTGTCATGACGCCTGACGCGAGTCTCCAGCTCGTGGTGGCACGGCTTGAACACCGACGCACGCGCCTGGCTCAAGCACGCGGCGAAGTCGGACGAGGGCCGGTAGAATACCGCCTAGCCGCTGTCGCAATAGGGGTTGCCGCAATAGTCATTGCTCTCGGCGCATTTGTCAACCGCAATTTACGAATCGGATCGATGGCTGAAGACGAATTCCTTGAAGCCCTGACGGCGCTTGAGCACACGCTCGCCGACAACCAAAAGCGGGTAACGCTGATCAAGAAGCGAATCGCCCAACTCCGGCGCTTGCGCTCGAGAGGCGCGTCGTACGTCGAGGTCGTCTCCAACACGGACGGGCCGCTCATCGTCCAGCTACTCACCGAGAGCTCAAAGGCGCTCGACACCAGTGGAGCGAACGTACGCCGAGCCGAGGCGCACGCGCTCTACGCCGAGGGACTGACGATGGAGCAGATTGCCGAGCGCTTCGGCGTCACACGGCAACGCGTCTCGATCCTCCTGAAGGCCCGAAAATGATCCGGACTAGTGTTGCTACCGGTGCTGCCGGGCCTCTGGCGAGGCGTCCGAGAAGTCGTCGATTCGTCGCGTCGCCGTGGTCGAGCTTGCGTGAGATCGCCCACGGTTCTACCGGCTGGCAGCCCTCGGTTGCGATGCGACCCATCCGTCCCGGCTCCAAGGTCCCCGTCGACGCCGTCGTCGAGGAGGGCGAGAGCTAGGTCGATGAGTCGACGGTAACCGGCGAGAGCCTGCCGGTCAAAAAGACCGCGGGCGACCAGCTCATCGGCGCCACCATCGACACGGTCGTCTTCGACAAGACCGGCACGAGCGTGCAGGTCGCCATCGACGGCAAGGCCTCGGCCGTCATCGCGATCGCCGACGCCCGGCGCGCGACCGCCGCCGAGGCCATCGGCGCGCTCCGCGAGCTCGGCGTTCGGCCGGTCATGCTCTCCGGCGACAGCCGCGCAACCGCGGAACGCGTTGCCGCCGAGCTGGGCATCGACGAGGTCATCGCCGAGGTGCTGCCCGCCGACAAGGCCGCCAAGGTCGCTGCTCTGCAGAACGAGGGGCGCAAGGTGGCGATGGTCGGCGACGGCGTCAACGACGCGCCCGCACTCGCCCAGTCCGAGGTCGGCATCGCCATCGGCACCGTGCACCGACGTCGCGGTCGAGACCGCCGTCGTGCTGATGCGCTCCGACCCGCTCGACGTCGCCACCGCCATCGCGATCAGCCGCGGTACCAAGCGCAAGATGCACCAGAACCTCGCCTGGGCGGTCGGCTACAACAGCCTCGCGCTGCCCGTCGCCGCCGGCCGCTCGGCTTCGTGCTGCGCCCCGAGGTCGGCGCCATCTCCATGGCCGGCTCCAGCATCATCGTCGCGCTCAACGCCGTCGCCCTGAAGCGACTGCGCCTGCCCGACCGCGCACAGCGAGACCAGACCCCACCCGCGGCCGGCGCGCCCGGCGGCCAGGGCCAGCACATCCCCGCGGCCGGAGCTCCATGACTAGGCGGTTCCCTCGTACATAAGGCGGCCCGCCGCGTGGTCGGGGTCGACGGCCAATGCGGCAGACCGCGGTCAAGCGCAGGCCGCCATCTGTGAGCCCGAGTCACACAGGGACCACCGCACGGCTTGCCTCAATACCCCCATGGGGTATATAGTGGCGTGACCCCGCTCACCCCTCAGTCACCGAACAGGACCGCTCTGATGCCCGACGCGTTCGGCGGCCTGCTGCTGCTCGGCGGCCGGCTGTCGGACCTGTTCGGGGCCAAGCGCCTCTTCACCGCCGGTTGGGTCGTGCTCGCCGCCGGGTCGCTGGCCGCCGGCCTCGCCGACTCCACCGGCGTGGAAATCGGCGCGCGCGCCATTCTGACACGGGGAGAAACGACGGCCGCCAGCGGGGAGAACCGACGGCCACCCGCGGGGAGAACCGACAGCCGTGAACGTGGTGAACACCCCACATTCCAAGTAACAAACACGGTGAGCATGCTGCGAGACCTCCTTGGGGGTGGTGGGTGAGGTGGACTGACAAGTCCCGTCGATGCCGGCCGTCGACCGAGGTGCGTGACAACGCACGCGCCAGCTCCCGGCCCGAAGGGCTCGCCCCCGGCGATCCGCCGCAGGCAGACGAGCAGCTGGTGCGGCGGATGGCATGCCGCCCCGGGTTCGCGGTCGGCGACAGTGCGGGCGTCGGCAAGTCCGCGTCGTCCCCGACCCCCTGGCGGTCACGCAGACTCGACATGTCCGGCGCGGGCGATCCAGTGGGCTCGAGGACGGCCAGCCGACGGCTTCAGGTCTGCGCGTCGAGCGGGCATCTGACCGCACGGCCCGCGAGCGCGCCCCTCAGGCAAAGAACTTCGGTCGCGTCGACTGGCTGGGGGGCTTCAGCACGGCGGCGCCCTCGTCGGCCCGGTCGCGGCCGGCGTACACGTGTCGATCTCGTGCCGCGCGGGAGAGGACACCGCATGGCGGGACGGTTGCCGGCGTGCACAGCCTCAGCGCGGCGGGCCGCGTCGCGCTCGGCGGCTGATCATGCGTACGCGTTGGACCGCACCGCGGCCGCGGCCAGACGGCGTCACCGAGACAATTGGACCCCAATTGGACCCCGTCGGCCGTGAGCCGGAAGACCTCACGGCCGCTTCTTGGCTCTGCGTGAGGGGTGAGCGACGGGACTCGAACCCGCAGCCGCCTGGACCACAACCATCCGGGATCGAGGCGGTAGCACTGATCGGCAGCCCTCGTGGGACCTACCGCTGCCCCGCCTGCACGCTCGCGCGCCTCGCCGCGCAATCGCGGCAATCGGCAGCTCTAGTCAGTATCGACACCCCCAACCAAGCGGGTGCCAGCGCGGAGCACGCTCTCGCAAAGTCAGGCAGAGCGTGGTGCGATGCTCACGGACGCTGCTCTCGCATCCGCCGCTTGAGCTCACCCAGCCGCTTTTTCGCGATCGCGTTGCTCGGATCCGTTTCGACCGCGTTCCGGAAGGTCTGCTCCGCTTGCTCGAGCGAGCCGATCGCCTCGTACGCGCGGCCGAGGCGGTTCAGCGCAACACTGTCGGCGGGGGCATGCCGAAGGATGGCCATGTTCACGGCGATCGCATCCTCAGGACTCGTGGCCTGACCCGCGGACTGACGAAGTTCCTCCAAGTCCGCCGGCAATTCTGATTGGCGAGCGTCGATCCGTGCTTGCCTTGCCGCCTTCCTCGTTTGGATCGCCTTGAAGTGGGGAGCCAGTCGCGCGCGGGCTGCTGATCGATCCGCATCGCTGAAGAGGTGCGCGTAGGGCTTGTCCTCGTCGGCAACGAGCGCCTCGCATGCCAAGTCCAGAGAGTCGGCTTCTTCGAGCTTCTTGTAGCCGTCACTGGGAGGCTTGTACAGGTACCGCCGTACGTACTCCGCTACGGCCAATCCCCCGCGGTCGATCGCATTCTGCAAGCCGCGCTTGTAGTAGGCGGGGTTGTAGGGATTTCCGGCCTTGTCCTTGATGCCCCGCGGGCCGAGTTGGTCGATCTGCCAATGCAGATCACTGACAAGCGCGGCGATCGCGTCGCGGTCCTCCACCGGCGCTGCGACCCCTCGCCCTCTCTTGGATACGGACCTCGCCGTTCAAGCGCCGCCAGGCGCTTCTCGAGGTCGCGCATGCGCTCTGAAAGGCCGGCCAGCGTCGGCAAGATGAGCCGCCCTGCCGGCGGCGCCGTCAGCAGCATCCGCACCCGCTCGATGAAGTCGACATCGGCCGCGAGTGTAAGGGCGGCTTGTCGCGGCCGGCCACGCGAGCGTAAAGCCGGGTTCAGCACGTCGAACGCGACGAGCTCAGCTGCGTGCCTGGCGTCGTCGCCGTCGAGGAGGTCGGAGATCCACCAGTCGATGTAGCGGACCTGGTCGATGTTGACGCCGACCGCAGATGTTCCCGTGACGACGCTGGAATCCCTGCGGATGACGTGCTGCTCCAGCCGCCGATGAAGATTGCCGGCGATGCCGACATAGGCGATCCAGCCTCGGCCAATCCGCTCGCCACCACACATCGCGTAGATGCCCGGCGGCGCGAAACCTCGCCGATCGTCTCGACGTCCTTGGTCACCACTGGGCAGTACACCGCAAACGCGATGCCCTCGGCCGGTAGGTCAATGCCGCGGCGGCTATTCGCGCAGACACTTCGGCCACCCCAGTCCGCGTGCATGTTCTGGGAGAAATTGTGCCCCATTTGTGCCCCGACCCGCCAACCTCGGCCCGGGTTGGAAGCGGTTAATTGCCAGCATATGCAGGCGTTTCGTGTGATCGGGGAGACAGGATTTGAACCTGCGACCGCCCGGCCCCCAGCCGGGTGCGCTACCAGACTGCGCCACTCCCCGTGGCTTGTTCGCAAGCGGGCGACGGGAATCGAACCCGCCCTAAGAGCTTGGAAGGCTCCTGTGCAACCACAACACTTCGCCCGCAGCGGACGGGCCGGATGATACCGCCGCTCCGGAGGCCGCTCAGCGTGGCCGGCGTTGTTCGGTGGGCACCGCGCCGCCGGCGTCGGTGATCTCGCCCGGCGGCCAGGGTCCGAACCAGTTGTCGCGCGCCCCGTCGAGAGTGAGCACTGCGCCCGACAGCGAGGCGCCGAGGCGCGACGCCGCGAGGGCGACGAGCCACGCGTGCTCCTCCTCACGGCCGAGGCGCTGGAGCGGGACGGTGCGAGCGGCGGCACGCCACACGGGCTCCGGGTACTTGCGCAGCGACTCGGTGTCGTAGTGGCCGGCGGCGATGGCGATGACCGCGATTCCGGCGTCGCGCAGCTCGGCCGCGTGGGCGCGGGTGTATCCCTCGACCGCCGCACGCGCCGCGCTCGAGTGCGTCATGCCGGCGAGCCCGTGGTGGGGCGACAGCGTCACGTTGATCACCGTCCCTCCCCCACCGGGCCGGAACGCCCGCTCGACCGCCGTGCGGGTCATCAGCTCGGTACCGCCGACGTTGAGCCGCATCACGGCGCGCCAGCCCTTGGGCTCGATCGCCTCGGCGGGGACGAAGTACTGCCCGCCGGCGTTGTTGACGAGGACGTCGAGGCGGCCGAAGCGCTCGAGCGCCGCGTCGACCATCCGCTCGGCGTCAGCGGGCTCGCGGATGTCGCCGGCGACGTGACCGGCGCCGTGCCCGATGTCCTCGACGGCCTCGGCGAGCACCACCTCGCGGCGGCCTGAGATGACGACCTGGGCGCCGCACGCGGCGAGCTCGATGGCCGACGCCTTGCCGAGCCCGGTCCCGCCGCCGGTGACCAGCACGACGCGCCCTCCGAGCGACCCGGGTGCGAAGATCACGGAGGCGTCGAGCGGCACGCGTGCGGACTCTAATCCGGGCGCCGCGGCTAGTACCCTTCTCGAACCCTCAGGGGGAATGAGTCAACGGCTACACGCATGGTCTCCAAAACCATGAATCTGGGTTCGAATCCCAGTTCCCCCGCTCTCCGTCCGGTACCGATGCGAACATGCGTTCGTGTCGCCCACGCCGCCCGATCCCCGGTCGTATAGCTACCTCCTCGGCCTCTATCTCGGGGACGGCTGCCTCGGCGAAGTCCACAGGAGCTGGCAGCTCAACATCTACTGCGACGGGATCTACCCCGACCTCGTCGACGAATGCTGGGCGGCGATGCAGGTCGCGATGCCCAACTCGCGGTGCATCCGCGTCTGTGCGCCAAGCACCCGGTGGCCGCCCTTGTTTCCGCAGCACGGCCCCGGCCGTAAGCACGACCGCCCGATCGTCCTCGAGCCGTGGCAGCGGGAGATCGTGGACACCTTCCCCCACGAGTTCCTGCGCGGCCTGATCCACTCCGACGGCTGCCGGACCGTCAACCGCTTCAAGACGAAGCTGCCGAGCGGGCGGGTCGCGGAGTACGAGTATCCGCGGTACTTCTTCTCGAACAAGTCGGCCGACATCCGCGGGCTGTTCTGCGAGTACTGCGAGCGGCTCGGGATCCGCTGGACGCTGTCGAACCCGCGCAACGTTTCGGTCTCGCATCGCACGTCGGTCGCCGCGCTCGATGCCTTCGTCGGGCCGAAGACATGACGCGCTCAGGTGCCCGGCTGCAACGGCAGCGTGCGATACGCGTCAGCCCGGGCGCGCACGCACGCCCGGCGCAGCTCGGGAAGCTTCGCGCGCCCGAGCGACCGGCAGTAGGCGGCGGTCTGGGCGGCGCCCTCGGCCAGGTCGCGGAGGATGACCTGGACGACTCCGATCACGCAGTCGCGGCGAGCCGAGCGATTCCCACCGAGCAGGCAGAGTCGCAGGCGGGAGTCGGCCTTGGCCCGGTCGCCGATGACGTGCTTGGCGCTCTCGACCGCGACGTCCCCGCCGAGCCCGCGATAGCAGGCGCCGCGGAAGTCCCGCTCCACACGCGAGCACAGCCGGAACACCTCGGCGTAGTCGCTGTCGGTGACGTAGAGCGCGTAGCTGGTCTGCTTGTCGAAGCACGGCTCCTTGTAGCGACGCGCGACGACGGTGCACGGGTACAGCGGCTGCTCCGGTCGCAGCGCCTTTGGCGGGCGATCGGGGTTGTCGATCGCCGAGAGGTTCTCCATGAAGACGCCGCCGTAGCAGTTGTGCCGCTCCCACCCATCCGCGAGCGCGTCGCAGCCGCGCAGCGACCGGAAGACGTCGCTGCCGAACGCGCCCATGAATCCGTGCCCCATCCCGTGCGCGCAGTTGTAGTGGTCGGCCGAGTGGACGCCGGCCGACCGCGGAGCCGCGCAGACGCTCGCCGCCCGTTCGATCACCCGGCCCGCCCCGATCTTGGCCATGACCGCCTCGGTCACGCCGTGGTAGTAGCCCGAGGAACAGAGCGACTCCCCATCGCGGAATGCGCGGATGCCGCCGATCGCCCCGGCCGCTCGCCCGATGCGGTGGGTGAGCTGATGGCAGGCGGCCCGGACGTATCCGTTGCGCTCGCGCTGCGAGGCGAGGTCGCCGAGCGCCGCCGGCGCGCCCCGCTGTCGCACCATCTCGGTGTACCGCCGCTCGAAGCAGCGGAACTCGAGCGCCGCCGCGCCGCGGCACGTGGTGATCGGACCGCGCTGATCAGGCCGCTCGCGCGCAGCGCCCGTCGACAGCGCGAGGATCGCCGCAACCGCCGAGCCGGCGAGGACGACGACCGCCCGCCTCACTCGGGATATGCCCGCTTCGCTCTGATCGCTCCGCGGCAGGACGCGCGCAGGCGCGCAGACACGACCTCGCACAGCCGCGTCGCCTGGACGACGTCGTGGTCGTAGTTGATCAGCGCCCTGACGGCGCCGCCGACGCAGCTCGCCCGCGCGGCGCGCCGCTCGCCGAGGGCGCACGCTGCGGCGGTCAGCCGGCGCCGGTCGCCGTCGTCGAAGACCTGCTTGAGGTAGTGCACGGCGACGCTCGTGCCCAGTCCTTCGTGGCATGGCGCCCGGAAACCACCCGCGACGCGGGCGCACAGGGAGAACACGTCGCCGGCGTCGCCGTCACGGACATACAGGGCGTATCCGGTCTGCTTCTGGTAGCACATGGCGCGGTGGCGGTCGGCCAGCTCGGGGCACGGGTAGAGCGGGTCCCGCGGGCGCAGGTACTTGGAATCCGACAGCGTCATGACGTTCTGCATGAACACGCCGCCATAGCAGGAGCGCTGCTCCCACCGGTCGGCCAGGCCATCGCACGTTTCGAGCGCCGCGGGCAACTCCCCGTCGAGGGCGAGCATGAACCCGTGGCCGATCCCGTGGGCGCAGTTGCGGTGGTAGATCGAGTGTCGCGCGGGCCCCCCGAGGTCCGCGCACAGCGAGTCGGCCCTGGCCACGAATCGATCGGCACCCATGCTGGCGACGATCCGCTCGGTGACCCCGTGGAAGTACCCGGCGGAGCAGAACGGGTCCCCGCGCGCGTACAGCTGCGGGAGGTCGTCGCCGTGGCGCTCGACGGCGGCGTGGCCGATCTCGTGGACGATCGGGTGGCAGGCGGCCCGCACGAGGCCCTCGCGTTCGTACGCCCGCTTGAGCTCGGCGAAGGCCGCATCCACACCCGCGGTCCGCGTCAGCGTGCCGTAGCGACGCAGCTGGCAGCGGAGCTCGATCGCGGCCGTGCCCCGGCACTCGGGTGCGCCGCCCCGGTCGTACGCGCTGCCCCGGACCGGCGCGCCGCCCCGCGCGGGCGAGCTGCCCCGGACCGGCGCGCCGCCCCGGACGGTCGCGCCGCCCCGCGCGCGCTCACCGTCGGCCGAGGAGCCCGAGGTCGCCAGCAGGCCCGTCGCCGTGGCGCACGCTGCGAGCGCCACGACGACGAGGACCAGCCGCTTCAGCACTTCTTGTCGAGCCCGATGATGTTGAGTCCCGAACTCCCGCCTCGGACGTTGCCGCTGCGGCCCAGCCAGTGGCTGCCGCCGGGCGCGATCACCGCCACATACTCACCGGGGATCTGGTTGACCTTGGTGTACCTGTTGTAGTCCGTCGCGAGACCTCGCGCGCTCAACTGCGCCGGCGTGGCCAGGGCGAGGCTCTGGACCGCGAACTTGACCTCGTCGCCACCGGCGGTCTTGATGGTGCCAGTGGTCTTGCCGTCCTTCTCCGCTTGGGCGTCGAGGGTGTTGCCGTCCGTCGAGGTGCCCTTGTAGTGAAGGTCCTTGTCGAGCGTGACCTCGTAGATGCCGCCTCCGTCGGTCGACGGGTAGGCGACGAACTGGCTGCGCTTGCCTGCCTCGTCCTTGAACGAGCCCTGGATGCGCGCATCGTTGACGAACTCGAGGACCAGATCCTCCTTCTTGCCCGCCGACACGAGGGAGACGTTCGTGCCCGGGTCGGTCGTCGAAGCGACGTCGGCGGCACCGCCGAACCAGACGGCCTTGCCCTCCGGCTCCCCGCGCCCGTCGCAGACATACGCGCGCACCTTGCTCATGCCCTTGCCGTCGGCGGGATCGATCTCGATCGCCACCGCGGCGACCTCCTCGCTGCCGAGCAGCCAGCCGAAGTAGACCTTCGTCTTCTTGCTGTCGCCTTCGCCCTTCTCCGCCTTGTCGTCACCCCCACAGGCGCTCAGCAGCCCCACGCACAGCACGGCTGAGATCACGATCCTGATCTGTCGCACGTCCTCACTCCCCCTCGTTCGATCGGCGGGCGCCGGGTTTCTTGAGATGGCAGATGAAGTCCAGGCCGGCCGTCCGGGCTCCCTGGTCGAGGCGTGGACCGGTCTGCTGTGCGAGCAGCTCGCGGTAGGCGCGCTCGCTCTCGCGCAGGCACGCCGCGTGCTGTGGCTGGGTGGCGACCGCCTCGAGTGACCCGCAGAACGCGTCGAGCTGGGCGGGACCGCCGTCGAGGTCCTGCAGGATCACGCGGACCGCGCCGGTCACGCAACTCGAGCGCGCGTCGGAGCCGGCGCCGAGCAGGCAGAGCCGCCGGCGGGTGCGGGCCTGCTCGGTCCGGCCGACGACCTCCTTGGTCTCCGCCGCGACGTCGCCGCCGAGCCCGCGAGCGCAGGCGCCGCGGAAGGCGCGCTCGGTCTTCGCGCACAACGCGAAGACCGTGGCGAAGTCGCCGTTGTTGACGAACAGGGCGTAGGTGCTCTGGCGGCCGTAGCACTCGTCGCGGTAACGCGTGGCCACGGCCGTGCAGGGATACAGCGGCTCGTCGGGGCGGAGGGCACCGCGCTCGGGCGCGTCGACCGCCGCGAGGTTCTCCATGAAGACGCCGTCGTAACAGCCGCGCCGCTCGCGTGAATCGCGCAGCCCGTCACAGCCTCGGAGCGACGCGCCGAGGTCGCGACCGAGGACGCCCATGAACCCATGACCCATCCCGTGGATGCAGGTCTCGTGGTCGGTGGGGCGCTTGCGCACCTCAGCGCAGACCGAGGGTGCGTCGCTCACCGAACCGCGGGCCCCGCGCTTGGTCATCGCGGCCTCGGTGACCCCGTGGTAGAAGCCCGACGAGCAGACGGGATCGCCCTGCGCGAACGCGGCGATGCCGGACTTCGCCCCCGCAGTGCGGCCGATCCGGTGCGCGAGCTGGTGGCAGGCGGCGCGCAGGTAGCCGTCGTCCTTCATCCGGCCGCCGAGCTCGCGCAGCGCAGCCGCCGCCCCGGCGGTCTCGGCGAGCCCGACGTAGCGGCGCTCCAGACAGCCGGCGTCGATCGCGGCGGCGCCGGTGCACTCCGCGACCGCCGGCGCCGGGTCCCCGGCGGCGACCATGACGCCCGCCGCCAGGAGGACGGCAAAGACCGCCGCGACCGCGATCCGCAGGCGCCGGTTCACGCGCCGCCCGCCTCCGGGAGTGCCACGTCTCGGCGCGCCTTCGCCTCGGCGGCCAAGCAGGCCGCCCGGAGCTCATCGGTCAGGGAGCGGCACAGGCTCCGGGCCTGGGCGTCACCGTCGACGTAGTCGCGGAACATGATCTTCACGACCCCCTCGATGCAGTTCGTCTGCGCGCGGCGGTCGGGGGCCAGCTCGCAGAGCCGCCGCATGGTCGCCCGGCGGCCCGCGGCCGAGGTGACGAACCTGCTCTGCTGCAGCGCGTCCCCGCCGAGACCCCGGTAGCACGGCGCCCGCGCCGCGCGAACGCCGCCGGCGCAGAGGCGGAACACCTTCGCGAAGTCACTGTCGTTGACGTACAGCGCGTACGTGACCTGCCAGTCGTAGCACTGGTCCCAGAGGCGCTCGGCCACCTCGGTGCACGGATACAGCGGCTCCGCCGGGCGCAGGTACCGCGACGGGCGGATCCGGTCGTCGATCGCCGTGACGTTCTCCATGAAGACGCCGCCGGAGCACTCCTCCTGCTCCCACGGGTCGTGGACCGACCGGCACCCGTGCAGCGACTCGAACACGTCGTTCCCGTAGACCGCCATGAACCCGTGGCCCAGGCCGTGCACGCAGTTGTAGTGCTCCGCCGAGGGCCGCCCGTGCGAGCGCAGGTCGGCACAGATCGAGTCCGCCCGCTCGATCGAGCCGCGCCGGCCGAGCTTCGACATCACCGATTGCAGGACGCCGTGGTAGAAGCCCGACACGCACACGGATCGCCCTTCGCGAAGCGCATCGATGCCGCGCTCATCACCGGCCGCGCGGCCGACGCGGTGGGTCAGCTGGTGGCAGGCGGCGCGGACGTATCCGTTGCGCGCCTGATCGGCCTCGAGGGCACGGAGGGCCGGCCCCGAGCCCTCCTGGCGGACGAGCCGCGTGTACCGCTGCTCGTGGCACTTGAAGTCGACCGCCTTCGGACCGGTGCACTCGACCGGCGCCGCCGGGCCACCGCCCGAGACCGACGCCGTTCTCTGCGACAGCACGACCCCGACCGCCGCGACGAGTCCGAGCCCGCAGATGATGGATCGCCAGCGCATCGCGTGGGCGGAGCTATAACCGTCCGCCCGGACGTCACTACGGATTAATGCGGGCGGAGGGACTCGAACCCCCACGGCTGAAAGCCACCGGCACCTAAAGCCGGCGTGTCTACCGATTTCACCACGCCCGCCGCCGGCGCCGGAGAACCGCTACCTCACGGCGCCCTGAGATTGTAAGGTCGCGACCATCATGCCGCCCCGTGATCGCAGCCGCGACGATCTCATCATCGAGCACCCGAACCGGGCGAAGGCCTCGTCGAAGGCGACGAAGGCCGTCGTCGTCCTGCTGCTGCTGGTCTCGGCGGTCCTGCTGGTGATCATCTCGCTCGGCGGCTGGGAGAAGACCGCGGGCGCCAAGCCACTGCAGATCGCCTACATCGTGCTCTATCTCGTCTTCGCGTTCTTCGTGGCGCGCTGGAAGCGCGGGATGCTGCCGGTCGTCTCGGCGTTCGCGATCATCCTGCTGATCTTCGCGGCGGTGTCGGCGCCCGGGTGGTACGACCGGGGGAAGGACGGCTTCGCGGACACCTCGCTCGATCCCGAGCTGATCGGCATGCTCTGCGTGGTGATGATCCCGCTGCAGATCCTGCTCATCGCCTTCGCGATGCGCGGCTTCCAGCAGGCGTGGAACGTCGAGGTCGAGCACACGCCCGAGGACTGGGAGCGTCGGCACGGCCGGTCGGACTCAGGCCCCGGCGCCGTCGCCGCCCCGGCGTAGCGCCGTGGCACTTCGGGGGCGGCGCGTGACCGCGCCGGACGGAACCGAGTGGCGGGTCGGGCGCCAGTGGCTCCCGCGCCGGCCGCGGCTGCGGAACAAGGACGACGACGACGGCCCGGACGGTGGTGACTTCGACGTCCCGACTCCGAGCGGCGGCGGTGGCTCGGGCTTCCTGGACGCCTTCGACGACCTCTTCGCGATCATCCTCGTGGTCGGCGCCGTGCTCCTCGTCGTGGCCTTCTTCGCGACCGTCGTCTTCCCGGTGCTCGTGATCGCGATCGAGCTGATCCTCCTGCTCGTGCTCTTCCTGGCCGGGCTCGCCGGCCGCGTCCTGCTGGGGCGGCCGTGGACCGTTCGCGCGCGGAACTCCAAGGACAAGCAAGAGCTGCGCTGGGCGGTTCGCGGCTTCCGGCGCAGCGGCGAGGCGCGCGACGCGGTCGCCGCGCAGCTCGCGGCGACCGGCCGGGCGCCCGAGTCGGGCGCCTCGCTCGAGCGCATCGCTGCGTAAAACGGCCTGGAGTGCGGCGGGTGGGACTCGAACCCACACGTCCTTTCGGACACCGGGACTTGAATCCGGCGCGTATCGCCAATTTCGCCACCGCCGCGAGGACCCGCATCCTACCGGCGAGACAGGAACCCGTGCGCGAGCGCAGAAGGAGTGCACACATGCTCCTCTCCCTGCTCACCATCGCGCCGGTCGGCCTCGGGCTCTCGCTGCTCGTGTTCGGCGTCCTCGAGCGCCCGCTCCTCGCGCTGACGCCGCGCAATCTCGGCGTCGTCGCGCTCGCGGCGGTGCTCCTCGGGCCGGTGGCGGCGGTGGCTCTCGGCTTCGTCGGCTGGCTGATCCTGCTGGCTGCGCTGGTGGCCGCCGCAGTGATCGCCGCGGGTCTACGCCCCGCCCGGCGGCCCGGGCTCCAGCGCTAGGACGCGTCAGCGCGCGTACTAGTCTGGCCGGGCCCTGATCGACCACGTCAACAACCTCAAGCTCCAATATCTCGTCGAGCTCTCCAAGCTCGGCGACTCCTGCGCCGACCTCGAATCGGGCGTGGAAGACTGGCTGCACGACCACGACGTGATCTTCGGCGGGCGCACGATCCCGTTCGTGCTCATGCCGCACTTCGTCTCCCCCGGCCAGGTCCGGCGCGTGCGCCACGCGGTGCACGCACTGTGCTCCGTGCTCGACCGCTTCTGCGACGCCTATCCGACCGACGCGCGTCTGCGCGACGAGCTCGCGGTGCCGACCATCGAGGACGAGCTGATCCGGATCGACCCGGGCTTCCCGCGCCCGATGCGGATCTGCCGCCTGGACGCGTTCCTCTCCGGCTACGAGGTCAAGTTCCTCGAGTTCAACGCCGACTCGCCGGCGGGGATCGGCTACACGGACATCCTCCACGAAGGGCTCGCCACCGCGATCGACCTGCCGCGCGTGCGGTCGGAGTTCGACACCGCGTACACGCCGATCCTGCCCGAGGTCATCGCGACGCTGCTCGACGCCTACGGCCACGTCCGTGAGAACCAGCCGAGCCTGCCCGAGCAGCCGCGGATCGCGCTCGTCGACTCCGCCGGCTCGCCGAGCGTCCCCGAGTTCCGGATCGTCTGCGCCGCCGCACGCGCCGCCGGCCTGGAGGCGATGCACGCGACGCTCGAGGACACCGAGTACGACGGCTCGGTGCTCCTGGTCCACGGCGAGCCGGTCCACCTCGTTTACCGGCGCTGCCTGGCCGAGGAGCTGACCGGCACCGAGGACATCGTCGCCGCCGCCCGCGACGGGCGCATCGCGATGGTCAACCCGTTCCGCTCGCGCGTCGCGAACAACAAGAAGCTGCTCGCGCTGTTCCAGGATCCGCGGTTCGCCCACCTCGTCACGAGCGACGAGGCGGACGTCATCGCCCACACGATCCCGTGGACGCGCATCCTGCGCCCCGGCCGCGTGACCTACGGCGACTGGACCGTCGATCTGCTCCCGTTCGTCGCCGACAACCGCGAGAAGCTCGTCCTCAAGCCGGCCTCGGACTACGGCGGCCACGGCGTCGCCCTCGGGATGGAGACGCCCGAGGACGAGTGGGAGGCGATCATCGCCGCGCAGGCCGACTCCGCGGACTTCATCGTTCAGGAATACGTCCCGGTGCCCGAGGAGATGTTCCCGGTCATCGAGGACGGGCACGTCCAGATGCGCCTCAAGCGCTTCAACATCAACCCCTTCGGCATCGGAGGCCGTCATGCCGGCTCGATCACCCGTATCTCGGACCGAGCCGTCATCAACGTCAGCGCGGGCGGCGGACTGCTGCCCAGCGTGATCGGGCGCCACAAGCGCCGGCTCCTCGCCGAGGACGAAGAAGAGGAGGTCCTGCATGGCCACAAGCCATGACTTCCCGCCCACCCCGCTCGGCTACGACGTGGACGAGAACGCGGTCCGGTTCTCGAACTACTTCCACGTGCTCCGCGAGCTGGTCCACCTCAGCTGCGGCTGGCTGCCGCTCGATCCGCGGCTCGACGTCAAGTACGCGCTCGGTGACCACCTGCACGACGACGCGCGCGCGGTCGCGAAGATCAAGCGCCGCCTGTACGAGCTGCGCACGCCGTCGGACTACCCCGGCGCCCCGGACGAGGAGCTCGCCGCGCTGCTCGATCGCGCGAACGACGCCACCAGCTCCGCCGACTATCTCGAGATCGCGTACGGCGAGCTCAAGCCTGCGCTGAACGCAGCGCTCAAGACGCACCTCGAGCACCTCGACCCCGTCGTCGACGAGCCGTCGCTGCGACTGCTCACCCAGCTGCTGCACCGCCAGGAGCGCCACGTCGTGGAGCTCCCGCCGACCGCGACGCGCCCGCTGCCGGTCGCCGACCTCGGCGCGCTGCCGATCCGGCTGCGCGACGTCCGCGCGCTGCGCGTCATGGCGCCGCTCGACGAGCCGGCGCGCGACGCCTACGTGACCGTCACGCCCGAGGGCGACCCGTACCTCACCGACGAGCTCTACGTCAACGGCGAGGAGAACCACGTCCCGACCGATCCCGAGGAGCAGAAGCACTTCTTCCACGGGCTCATGGACGCGGAGCTGTGCGCCGCCGAGCTGATGGCCCGCAACTCGCACGAGCACCCGGACCTGCCGTGGGACTTCCACGTCGACATGGCCCGCCAGTGCTGGGACGAGATCCGCCACGCCGAGGTCCACGACCGGCTCATGGCCTCCGAGCTCGACTGCCGCTGGGGCGACTACCCGATCGGCTTCGCGTACTTCAAGTCGATCTACGCGTACGACCTGCTCGGCCGGCTCGCGCTGTTCAACGGGACGAGCGAGCAGAAGGCGATGTGGCGCCACTCGCACCGCCGCAAGGTGCTGTGCGACCTCGGCCAGGAGCGCGTCGCGCGGGTGTTCGACTACCTGCTGGCCGACGAGGTACCGCACGTGCACAACGGCACGCGCTGGGGCACGTACCTGCTCGGCGGCGACGAGGCCGCCTACCGGGCCAAGGTCCGCGAGCTGCGGGCCGACCTCGACGCGACCGGCGCCCCCGTCTCGACTCACACCTAGGAGCTTCCATGGCCCTCGACGCACCCGTCCGCGCTCTGCTGGAGGCGAAGAACTACGCGCACGTGGCGACCATCCGCAAGGACGGTCGCCCGTACGTCGTGCCCGTCTGGGTCCACACCGACGGCGAGCACGTGATCATCAACTCCGCGGAGGGACGGGTGTGGCCGAGGCACCTCGAGCGCGATCCGCGCATCACCGTCACGGTCATGAACCTCGAGAACCCCGACGAGTACGTCCAGATCCTGGGGCGCGTCGCCGAGCGCACGCACCACGACGGCGACGACGTCATCGACATGCTCGCCAAGAAGTACCTGGACGCGGACTCCTATCCGTTCCGCACCGCGAGCGAGCAGCGGGTGACCATCCGGATCGCACCGGAGAAGGTCACCCACAACTCCTAGAGCGGCATCTTGCCGCGGCCCCGGCGGCCGGCCGATCCGCTCTTGGACACGGCGCGCTGGGACTTGCGGAACGGCTTGGAGAGCAGCTCGCCGAGCTTGCCGGGCGCGAACGACGCGCCACGACTGCCCATGCCGAGCACCTTCTGACCGCCGTGCTCGGGGCCCCGCGAGAGGCGCGGGAAGACGAACGCGAGGATGAGCAGAAGGACGCAGAATCCTATGACGCCGGCGATGACCATCTGACGGGGCCTCCTTGCGGGTGGGGTGCCCCACGGGTACCCGACGAGCCCGCCCGGCAGTCGGCTACAGGAGGGCGCCGACCTGGTCGACGAGCCCGGGCGACGCGACCAGGATTCCCTCGGGGACGGCGCCGGTGGCGGGCAGCGTCCGCACCTCGAGCCCCGCGCGGGCGCAGATGAGGCGGCCCGCCGCGATGTCCCAGTGCTTGACGCCGTGCTCGAAGTACGCGTCGTAGCGGCCGGCGGCGACCCACGCGAGATCGAGCGCCGCCGAGCCGAGCCGGCGGATGTCGCGCACGCGCGGCAGCATGCGCGCCACGACCTCAGCCTGGACGGCGCGCACCTCGGCGTCGTAGCCGAAGCCGGTGGCGACGAGCGCCGTGGCGAGGTTCTCGCGTGGCGACCCCGTCACCGGCACGCCGTCGAGCGTCGCGTCGCCCTCGCGCGTCGCCGCCCACAGCTCGCCGCGCGGCGCGTCGTAGACCACGCCGGCGACCCCGCCCTGCTCGTCTTCGACCGCGATGCTGACGCTCCACTGCGGGATGCCGAACAGGAAGTTGACGGTGCCGTCGAGCGGGTCGACGACCCATTGAAGGCCGCTCGTGCCGGCCAGGTCCTCGTCCTCCTCGCCCTTGATCGCGTCGTCCGGGCGGGCGGCGGTGAGACGCTCGCGGATCAGCGCCTCCGTGGCGACGTCGGCCTCGGAGACCAGGTCGGTCGGCGTGCTCTTCCGGCTGATCTGGCGGCGCTCGACGTCGCCGAAGTAGTCGAGCAGCTGCGCGCCCGCCTCGCGCGCCACCGACGTGGCGAGCGCCAGCAGCTCCTCACTCACGGGGCGTGCGGCGGTCGGCGCTGCGCCCATGGGCGCTCGGCCTCGATCTGGGCGGCGAGCGAGAGCAGCGTCGGCTCGTCGTCCGGGCGGCCGACGAGCTGGACCGACAGCGGCAGGCCGCTCGGGCCGAAGCCGGCCGGCACCGCGGCGGCGGGCTGGCCCGTGTGGTTGAACGTGCCGAGGTGCGGCACCCAGCGGCCCGTCCCGTTGAGGGTCCACATCGTCCCGCGGCCTTCGTACTCGCCGATGCGCAGCTGCTCGCGCGTGAACACCGGCGTCAGGACGACATCGATGCCGTCGTCGAAGATCGCGTTGATCCGCGCGCGGTCGGCCGGCTCGGCGGCGAGGGCGCGCTCGAGCGCCGCCTTGGGGACGAGCCCGCCGAGCCGGGCGTAGCCGCGCGTGCGCCGAGCCAGCCGCTCGGGGTGCGGCATCGACGCGGCGGCGTCGTGGATGCCGCGCAGGTAGCGGGCGAGGACGCCGAGGAACGCCTTCCCATAGTCGGGGTCGCGCTCGACGACGTCGTGACCGAGCGAGCGCAGCAGCTGCGCGGTCTCCTCGACGGCACGGCGCTGGTCGGCGGCGACCGGGACGACGACAGGCGGCGGCACCTTCGTCGAGACGGCGATCCGCAGCCGACCCGGCGGACGCCGGGCGGCCTCGGCGAACGACGGGCCGCCGTCCTTGACGGCGTCGTAGAAGATCGCGGCGTCGGCGACGCCGCGCGTGAGCGGGCCCATGACGGTCAGCCCGTGCCACGCGCTCGCACCCGCCTTGAGCGGGATCCGGTGGCGCTGGGGCTTCAGTCCGAACAGCCCGCAGCACCCGGCCGGGATGCGGATCGAGCCGGCGCCGTCGGAGCCGAGCGCAGCGCCGACGAAGCCGGCCGCCGCCGCCGCACCGCTGCCGCCGCTCGAGCCGCCCGGCGTGCGCTGCAGGTCCCACGGGTTGCGCGTCTTGCCGTACGTCGCGGTCTCGGTGAAGGGGAGGATCGTCAGCTCGGGGACGTTGGTCTTGCCGACGATGATCGCGCCCGCCTCGCGCAGGCGGCGGATGACCTCGGCGTCGGCCGTCGCGGGGCCGCCGTGGGCGTCGGTCCCGAGCGCGGTGACCTCGCCGGCGATGTCGACCTCGTCCTTGATCGCGACGGGGACGCCCAGCAGCGAACGTTCGTCCCCGCCGCGCCGGCGGGCGTCGGCCTGGTCGGCCTCGGTCCGCGCCCGCTCGGAGAAGACGACGCGGAACGCGTTGATGGTCGGGTCGAGCCGCTCGATGCGCTCGAGGCAGCTGTCGACGAGCTCGCGGGCGGAGACCTCGCCGCTCGCGACGAGGTCGACCTGGCGCGCGAGGCCGGCGTAGGCGAGGTCGGAGGCGTTCATCGGCGGCGCAGCCTACCTGGCTGCGACGATGGGGCACGATGGCCGATCTGACCGCCACCGTGCGGGCGCTGTGCGCCTTCGAGCGGCGCGTGCCGTGCTCGGACGCCGAGCGGCGGGCGGCCGAGTGGCTCGCCGCGGAGCTCGAGCGCCGGGGCCACGAGGCGTGGGTCGAGCCCGTCTGGATCCGGCCGCAGTGGGCGCTCTCGCTGGTCCTGCACGCGATGCTCGGGGTCGTCGCGAGCGTCGTGGCGGTGTCCGCGGCGGCGGTCGGCCTCGGCCTGGCGCTCGTCGCCGCCGTGGGACTGGCGCTCGAGGCGAGCGGACGGACCTCGCCGCTGCGCTTGGCGTTCCGTCGCCGGGCGACGCAGGTCGTGGTGACCGAGCCGGAGGATCCGGACGCCGTGGCGCTGATGCTCTGCGCGGGCTACGACGCGCCGCGCCGCGGGCTGCTGTTCCGCGACGGCTTCCGCCGGTTCGCGGCCCGCGGCGGCGGGCTCGGAGCGCTCGGGTGGCTCTCGCTGGCGGCGCTGGTCGTCGCGGCCGCGGCGGGCGCGCGGCTGGGCGGCGTCGACGCGCTGTGGCTCGGCGTCGTGCAGTTCGTCCCGACGGTGGCGCTGCTCGTGGCGCTCGCCGCCGCCGCCGACTTCGCGCTCTCCGACGTCTCGGACGGCGCCTCCGACCCCGCGAGCGGCGCCGCCGTCGCGCTCGCGCTGCACGACGAGCTGGTGGCGCGCCCGCCGGACGAGCTGTCGGCCTGCCTGCTCCTGGTCGGCGCCTCCGAGGGCCTCCCGCCCACCGCGCTGCGCCGGCACCTCAAGCGCGAGCGCCCCGATCCCGCCAACGCCGTCGTGCTCGAGTTCGGGCCGTGCGGCGCCGGAGCGCCGGTGCTCTCGACCCGCCATCCGCAGCTCAAGGCCGCCGCGGCCGCCGCCGAGCTACCGCGCGCGCCGCTGCGCCACCCGAGCCTCGCCCGCGCGGCCCGCACGCTCCGCCTCCCCACCGCCCGGCTGGCCTGCCGCGACGAGCGCGGGATCACGCCGCGCGCGCGCCAGCCGTCAGACACCGTCGACGCGCTGGATCCGGTGGCACTCGACGCCGCCTACGAGGCGGGCCTCGACCTCGTCGACGCGCTGGACGAGGACGTCGCGGCGCGGCGCGCGCCGGCCGGCGAGCCGGCGACTGCTTAGTTCCCGCGGCGCGGCTGATCGGTGGATCCGGGTTTAACGGGGCGATCGTCGACGGTCCGGCACGAGCGCTGCGGCGCGCCGACTGGCGGCCCACAGGTGATCGGCACCGGCCCACGCCGCGAAGCACAGCCCGCCGATCGTCCCGGTCACCGTCAACAGCACACCGGCCGCGGCGGCCGCGGCGACCCCGTCGCTGCCGAGGATGAGCACCGCCGCGGCCGCCCCGACGCTCGGGCCCACCGGGAGCTGCCCCAGGGTCACCACGGCGATCAGCACGGCGATGGAGTCGAAGAACGACGCGTCGACGCCGACGGCATGGAGCAGCAGCCAGATGCGGAAGATCTGCGCGAACACCGCGAGGAGCACCAGCCCGATGACCTGGCTGCCGCCGCGGCGGCAGCGGAGCACCGCGAGCCCGCGCCACAGCTCGCGTCCCTTGCGCAGCGCGAGATGGCGCAGGCCGGCGCTCGCCAGCGCGATGACCGGCAGCCCGATCAGCGGGAGCCACCAGGGCAGCCCGAGCGGCCCGACGAGGGTGAAGGACGCCAGAACGGCCAGCGCCGCCTCGACCGAGAGGATCGGGACCTCGGCGGCGATCAACGTCGGCACCTTGGGGGACACGGTCGGCGACGAGCGCCGCAGCGCCGCGATCCGCGCGGCGACGCCGAGCTGCCCGTTGAGCACGCTGCCGAGCACCTGCATGCTCGACGCGCGATAGAGGATGCGCCGGTCCACCGTCCCGCCCGCCGCCTGGATGCTCCGGTGCCAGGCCTCGCTGCGCGCGAGCAGCGCGACGATCTGCAGCAGCGCCGTCAGGGCGAACATCCACACGCCGGCCCGTGACAGCGCGGAGACGAACTCGTCCTTCTCACCCGAGAGCAGGTACGCCAGCCCTGCCGCAACCGCGAGCGAGCCGAGCACTGCGATCGGGCCGCGCCGCCGCCGCCCGATCTCGCGCAGGCGGGCGCTCAGCGATGGTCCGACCGGACCGGGGCCCAGGACGGACGGCGCGTTCGACGCGGGCAGCCGCGGTGCGACCTTCACCGCCACATCGCGGCGCGGCGAATCGGTGAGAACCTCTTCGATCCTTTCTGGGCGCCGGCGGCCGGCGTTCGTCGGGGCGGCGCGTCGCGCCATGTTCACTCACTGTAGGCCGCGGCCGCCGAGCCGCGCTCCTCCTTTCGGAGGAGGAGGCCGGGGTCGAAAGCCGGTACGTGCGGCCCGTCGGCCCGGATGCGACCGAACCGGGCGATCCTCCGGGCATGGACACCGACCCGCGCCGCGACGACCGGGCCTTTGACAGCCGGCCGCGCCGCAGCCATGCTGGCGCCGGGGCAGTGAGGAAGCCGCTCACGGCGAGCACGCCCAGATGACCGACGACATCGCCCATATCGCGCTGCACGACGATCGCGAGACGATCGTGACCGACGCCGTGCGCACGCTGCGCCAGAATCTCGGGTACGAGAGCGCGTTCGCGGCCCTGCTCGCGGAGCAGCGCGACGGCTACCACATGGACGTCGTCGACGGGATCACCGATCCCCGGTTCCGCGAGTTGCTCATCCGGCCCGGTCGCGGTCTCGGCGGGCAGGTCCTCGCCGAGCACCGCGGCCGCGCCGTCGACGACTACCTCTCGGAGTCCACGATCACCGCCGATTACGTCCCGGTCGTCGCGCGCGAGGGCCTACGCGGGATGGGCTCGAGGCCACGGCCGCGACCGCGCGCGCCGAGCTGCGCGAGGCCCTCGCCCGCCTGAGCCGCGCGCCCCACGGCGTCGCGTTCGAGGCGCTGTTCGAGGCCGAGCTGCGGCTGTTCGAGCGCCGCACCGGGCGCCGGGTGTGGATCACGCGTCACGGCGAGCCGCGCGAGCTCGGCAATGCGACCGAGGCCCGGCTGATCGACAGCGTCCGCGAGGGCCTGACCAACGCCGCCAAGCACAGTCACGGGCGCGTGGTGCTCGTGCATCTCGCCTACGAGGAGGCGCGCGTGCTGCTCTCGCTGCAGACCGAGCTGGGCGCTGCCGCAGGGCGTCCGTGGCCCGAGCCGGCGACGGTGGCGGGCTCGGGCCTCAGCCTCCTGCGCGAGCGCACCGAGCGGCTCGGCGGCGCGCTCGAGCTGGCGCTCGGCGACGACGACGTCGCGGTACTGCGGGTGGAGGTCCCGTCCTGACGTGCGCGTCCTGATCGTCGATGACCATCCGATCGCCCGCCAGGGACTGGCGACGCTCGTCCGCGACGCCCTGCGCGTCGAGCGCATCATCGAGGTCGAGACCGCGCGCGACGCCCTCATCGCTGCCAAGCGCGAGGACCCCGGCCTGATCCTCCTCGACCTGCGGATCCCCGGCGTGCCGCAGACGAGCCTGCTGTGCACGCAACTGCGCGCCGCCGCGCCGCGCGCCCGCGTGGCGATCATCACCGCCTTCGACGAGCCCGACCCGATCAAGCGCTGCTTCGCGGCAGGCGCGGACGCCTGCCTGCTGAAGGACAGCTCGATGATCGACCTCCGCAAGGCCCTGCAGGCGGTCGTCGGCGGCGAGCGCGTGATCGACCCCCGGATCGCCCAGACCCTCGCCACCGAGCGCGTGCGGATGCTGCGCGGGGAGACGCCCGAGGTCCAGCTCACGCAGCGCGAGCGCGAGGTGCTCGAGCTGCTCGCCCAGGGCTGCTCGAACCGGCTGATCGCCGAGCGCCTGTTCATCGCGGAGACCACCGTGAAGAGCTACGTGAGCAATCTGCTCGACAAGCTCGGCGCGACGTCGCGGCTGCAGGCCGTGATCCACGCCACCGAGCACGGCCTCATCTAGGCCGCCTCCTCCTTTCGGACGGAATCGGGCACCACCGCCGGAAGTGATCTGGCTCGAGGCGCTCCGATCGGGCCCGATCCGCTGATTCAGTCGGCCCATGCCGACGGAGAACCTGCTGGAGCTCGAAGGCGTGACCGTCCGCTACGGCGGCGTCCTCGCCGTCGCGGACCTCAGCCTCGCCGTGCCCGCCGGCGCCTCGGTGGCGCTGGTCGGGCCCAACGGCGCCGGCAAGTCGACGACCTTGCGGGCGATCGGTGGCCTTCTGCGGTTCCACGGCGGCCGGGTCGCGGCCGGAGAGATCCGCTTCGACGGCGCCTCGATCGCCGGGCTCGACGCGGCTCGCCTCGTCGAGCTTGGCATCGGCCACGTCCTCGAGGGCCGCCGGATCTTCGCCGGCCTGACGGTCGAGGAGAACCTCCGCGTCAGCGCCTTCGCCCGCCGCGCCCGGCGCCGGGAGGCCGAGCGGCGGCGCGAGATGCTCGACCTGTTCCCCGTGCTCGGCGAGCGCCTGGGCCAGCCGGGCGGGCTGCTCAGCGGCGGCGAGCAGCAGATGCTCGCGATCGCGCGGGCGCTGCTTCCCGAGCCGCGGCTGCTGATGCTCGACGAGCCCTCGCTCGGCGTCGCGCCGCTCGTCTCGGCGCAGATCGCGGCGGCGGCCCGAACGGCGCCGGCAAGACGTCGCTGTTCAACGTCCTGTCGCGCGTGTATCCGCCGAGTGGGGGCACGGCCGCGCTGTTCGGCCGGCCGCTGCTCGAGCTGCGCGCCGCCGAGCTGGCCGGCGCCGGCGTCGCCCGCACGTTCCAGAACCTCGCCCTCTTCCCGCGCCTGACCGTGCTCGAGAACGTGCTGGTCGGCCGCCACCACCTGATGCGCAGCGGCGCGCTCGCCGGCGGTCTGCGGATCGGCCGGGTCCGGCGCGAGGAGCGTGCCCACCGCGCCGCAGCCCAGGCCGCGCTCGAGCTGGTCGCGCTGGACCGGCAGGCGGGCGCGACCGTGGCGACGCTGCCCTACGGAGTCCAGAAGCGCGTCGAGCTCGCCCGCGCCGTGGCGATGGAGCCGCGGCTGCTGATGCTCGACGAGCCGGTGGCCGGGCTCGACGAGACCGAGCGCGCGGAGATGACCGCGACGGTGCGCCGGCTGCACGCCGAGCGCGCCCTCACCGTGCTCCTGGTCGAGCACGACATGGGCATGGTCATGCGGACGGCCGACCGGGTCCTCGTCCTCGACCACGGCGAGGTCATCGCCCTCGGCACCCCGGCCGCGGTCCAGCGCGACGAGCGCGTGATCCGGGCCTACCTCGGCGAGGACGTGGGAGCGGCGGCATGACCGACCTGGCGCAGTACCTGTTCGAGGGCGTCTCCACCGGCTGCATCTACGCGCTGGTCGCGCTCGGGTTCACCGTCGTCTTCCGCGCCAGCGGCGTGATCAACCTCGCGCAGGGGGCGCTGGTCCTGGTCGGCGCCTACCTGATCTCGTGGCTGGCGGCCGATCTGCACGTGCCGTTCGCGGTCGCCGTCGTGGCCGCCGTCGCGTGCGTCGCAGCCGGCGGCGCTGCCTTCCAGGCGTGCGTGCTGCGGCGCGCCCCGACCGCCGACGTCTTCACCATCGTGATGATCACGATCGGCCTGAGCATCCTGCTCACGGTCGGGATCTCCGCGGCGTTCGGCGACAACCAGCGCCTGCTCGGCGATCCGTGGGGTGCGTCGGCGACCCACGTGGGCGGCGTCACAGTCACCTGGGTGAAGCTGTGGGGGATCGCCGCCGCGCTGGCGATCCTGGTCGCGTTCTTCGTCTTCGACCGCCGCTCGCGCTACGGGCTGGCGATGCGCGCGACGGCGTCCGACGAGGAGGCCGCCCTCGCCGTCGGCGTGCCGGCCGCCCGCGTCCACGCGCTGGGCTGGGCGATCGCCGGCGCCGTCGCGACCGTCGGCGGGCTGTTCCTCGCCGGCTTCCCGAACGCGCCGAACACGAGCCTCGGCGACGTCGGCCTGCGGGCGTTCCCGGCCGTCGTCCTCGGTGGACTGGGCTCACCGGTCGGCGCGGTGGTCGGCGGGCTCATCATCGGCGTCGTCCAGACGCTGACCGCCGGCTACGCCCCAGACTGGACCGGGGCGAACTTCTACGCCGTCGCGCCATACATCGTGATGATCGCCGTCCTGCTCGTGAAGCCCTACGGGCTCTTCGGGCAGCCGCCGGTGGAGCGGCTGTGAGCGCCGTCGCCTCCCGACTCGGCTGGCCGGCCCTCATCGCCGTCGGCGTGCTGCTGCCGTTCGCCCTGAACGCGTCGCAGCTCTCGACCGCGACGTTCATCCTCATCGCCACGATCGGCGCCGTCGGCCTGAACGTGCTGACCGGCTACACCGGGCAGATCTCACTCGGCCACGCGTTCTTCCTCGCGGTCGGCGCCTACACCGCGGCGGTGCTCGGCGCCGGCGGAGCGAGCGCGCTGCTCTGGATCCCGGCGGCCGGCCTGGCCGCGGCGCTGTGCGGCGCGCTGATCGGGCCGACGGCGCTGCGGCTGCGGGGCCTGCACCTCGCGGTGGTGACGATCGGCCTGGTCTTCATCGGCCAGCACGTGCTGTTCAACGCGCCGGGCGTGTCCGGCGGTCCGGCCGGGCGGACCTTCCCGTCGGTCGTGCTCGGGCCGTTCGACTTCTCGCCGGGCCAGGAGCTGCGCGTCGGCGCCGTCACCTTCGACCGCGACGGCCTCTACTACTACCTCGCGCTGGCGCTCGTCGTCGTGGCCATGGCGTTCGTGGCGAACCTCATGCGCAGCCGCGCAGGGCGCGCGATGCAGGCGGTGCGCGAGCGCGAGACGGCGGCGGCGCTGATGGGCGTCAGCCTCGCCCGCACGAAGGTCGCGGCGTCCACGATCTCGGCGCTGCTGGCCGGGATCGCCGGAGCGCTCTCCCAGCCGCAGCCGCACGTCGAGGCGTTCAACCAGATCTCCAAGGACATCGCCATCCTGAGCTCGTTCGGCAGCCCGACGACGAAGGCGATCCAGCCGATGCTCGGGCAGCAGAAGCTCGTGACGCTGCCGCTGTCGTGGGACTCGGCGTGGGCGAAGGACCCCGTGCTGGCCCCCGTCGGCACCCCCTACTCGATCGACGTCGCGAACGCGATCGACTGCGTCATCAACGAGCGCGGTGAGAAGGACGCGAAGTTCGGGATCGTCTACCAGAACGACGAGTACGGCCAGGACGGCCTGCGCGGCTACGAGGCGGCGCTGAAGGAGTACGGCTTCGACGACGTGGCGCGGACGACCTACAAGGTCGGCGACACGGAGTTCACGAGCCAGGTGCAGAAGCTCAAGAACGCCGGGGCCCAGTACGTGATCGTCACGTCGCTGCCGTCGTCGGCCGGCCCGATCGTCGGCACCGGGGCGTCGCTCGGCTACAACCCGAAGTGGATCCTGCAGGGGCCGGCGTGGATCGAGTTCCTGATGACCAAGGACGGCACCGCCGACGGCGCGCCGACGCCCGTCGCCAAGGCGCTCGAGCGCAACGCCTGGGTCGTGCAGATCGCCTCGACGTGGGGCGACGACACCAAGCCGGGCATGAAGCAGTTCCTCGCCGACGCCCAGGCGCACGCGCCCAAGCAGGTGCCCGACCCGTACTTCATCTACGGCTACGTCCAGGGCCGGGTCCAGCAGGCGATCCTCGAGAAGGCGATCGCGTCGAAGGACCTGACGCGCCAGGGCATCTACAACGCCAAGCTCAGCATCGGCGAGATCGACGTCGGCGGGCTCGTGCCGCCGGTCCGGTACTCCAAGGACCTGGTGCCGAGCTCGCGGGAGACCCAGCTCGCGCAGGTCGACCGCAAGGCCGACGGCTTCCTCAAGCCGCTTGCCCAGCCGTTCCAGGGCGAGGCCGCCGCGGGGCTGTGATGAGCCACGCCCCGCTCACGCCGCTGCGCTTCCTGGAGCGCTCCGCGGCGGTCCACCCGGACAGGATCGCGATCGTGGACGGCGGGCGCCGGCTGTCGTACCGGGAGCTCGCGCTCGAGGCGACGCGGATGGCGAGAGCCCTCCGCGCCGATGGCCTCGAGCGCGGCGACCGCGTCGCCTACCTGTGCCCGAACACCGCGGAGCTGCTGATCGCGCACTTCGCCGTCCCGCTGGCCGGCGGTGTGCTCGTGGCCATCAACACCCGCCTCGCGCCCGAGGAGATCCGCGCCATCTGCGACCACTCGGGGGCGCGGGTGCTGGTGGTCGACGCCGCGCTGACCGGCTCCGTGGAGCCGGTCGCGGGCGCCCTGGCGTCGGTGGAGCGGATCGTCGTCGCCGGCGACGACGATCCGCCCCTCGGTTGTTCGTACGCCGCGTTCGTCGCCGGCGCCGGGGAAGACCCGCTGCCGTGGACCGTCGAGGACGAGCTCGACACGATCGCGATCAACTACACCTCGGGCACCACGGGCCGGCCGAAGGGCGTCATGTACACCCACCGCGGCGCGTACCTCAACGCGCTCGGGGAGGTCCTGCACTCCGAGCACACCCAGCGGTCGGTGTACCTGTGGACGCTGCCGATGTTCCACTGCAACGGGTGGTGCACGACGTGGGGGGTGACCGCCGTCGGCGGGCGGCACGTCTGCCTGCGGGCGGTGCGGCCCGACCGGATCTGGGAGCTGCTCGAGTCCGAGTCGGTCACCCACCTCAACGGCGCCCCGACGGTGCTCACCAGCATCGCCATGGCGCCAGAGGCGCACCGGCTCGCGCACCCACTGATCGTCACCACCGCGGGCGCCCCCCCGAGCCCGAAGACGATCACGCAGCTCGAGCGCCTCGGCGCGCGGGTGGTCCACGTCTACGGGCTGACCGAGACCTACGGCCCCTACGCCGTCTGCGAGTACCAGGACGGCTGGCTCGACCTCGATGTCGAGGTGCGGGCGCGGCTGCTGGCCCGCCAGGGCGTCGGCATGATCCAGGCCGACGCGCTGCGGGTGGTCGACGAGCGGCTGCGCGACGTCCCGGCCGACGGCCGCAGCATCGGCGAGATCGTGATGCGCGGCAACGGGGTGATGGCCGGGTACTTCCGCGACCCGGACGCCACCGCGGACGCGATGCGCGGCGGCTGGTTCCACTCCGGCGATCTCGGCGTCATGCATCCCGACGGGTACGTCGAGCTGCGCGACCGCGCCAAGGACATCGTCATCTCGGGCGGCGAGAACATCTCGACGGTCGAGGTCGAGCAGGCGCTCGTCGACCACGAGGCCGTGCTGGAGGCGGCCGTCGTGGGCGTCCCCGACCCCCATTGGGGAGAGCGCCCGAAGGCGTTCGTCGTGCTGGTCCCGGGCGAGGAGGCCGGCGAGCACGAGCTCATCGACCACGTTCGCTCGCGCATCGCGCGCTACAAGGCGCCGAGTGCCGTCGAGTTCCTCGACGCGCTGCCCAAGACCTCCACCGGCAAGGTCCAGAAGTTCGCGCTGCGCGAGCGCGCCCGCGGCCCCGTGGGTGCCCGGGCATGAGCCTCGTCTCGGAGCCCGTGCAGCTGCAGTACGACCTCTCGGCCGAGCAGGTCGCGGTCCGGGACATGGTCCGCGCGATGGTCCGCGAGCGGGTGGCGCCGCGCGCGGCCGAGATCGACGCCACGGCGTCCTACCCATGGGACATCCGGCGGCTGTTCGCCGAGCACGACCTGTTCGCGCTGCCGTTCGGCGAGGCCTACGGCGGGACGGGCACCGGGACGCTGACGCTCAACCTCGCGGTCGAGGAGATCGCCAAGGGGTGCGCGACCAGCGCGCTGATGCTCGCCGTGCACGAGCTCGGGACGCTGCCGAGCAAGCTGTTCGGCACCGCCGAGCAGAAGGAGCGCCTGCTCCCGCGGTGCGCGTCCGGCGAGTGGACGCCGGCGTTCGCGCTGAGCGAGCCCGACGCCGGGTCCGATCCCGGCGGCATGCGCACGACCGCCGTCCGGCACGGCGACGAGTGGGTGCTCAACGGCGAGAAGTGCTGGATCACCAACGCGTCGATCGCCGACTTCTACGTCGTCTTCGCGATCACCGACCGCGAGGCGCGCCGGAGCACGGCGTTCATCGTCGAGAGCGACCGCCCGGGGCTGTCGGTCGGGCGGCTCGAGCACAAGCTCGGCATCCGCGGGTCGCCGACCGGGTCGCCCGCGCTCGCGGACGTCGTGGTCCCCCCCGCCAACGTCATCGGCGAGGTCGGACAGGGCCTCTCGGTCGCGCTCGCCACGCTCGACCACTCGCGCGCGTGCATCGCGGCCCAGGCCGTCGGCATCGCGCAGGGCGCCACCGACTACGCCGCCGGCTACGCCCGCGAGCGCCGGCAGTTCGGCCGGGCGATCAACGAGTTCCAGGCGATCCAGATCAAGCTCGCCGACATGGAGACGCGCACCGCCGCGGCCCGCGAGCTGCTGTACCGCGCCTGCACCAAGCTCGACCGCGGCGACGCCGACAAGGGCAAGTACTCGGCCATGGCCAAGCTGTTCGCCGCCGACACCGCGATGTCGGTCCGTCGACGCCGTCCAGGTGCTCGGCGGCTACGGCTATGTGAGCGACTACCCGGTCGAGCGGATGCTGCGCGACGCCAAGGTGACCCAGATCTACGAGGGCACCCAGGAGGTGCAGCGGCTCGTCATCGCGCGTGCGCTCAGGTGAGCCCGATCACCGACAGGATGTTGCCGGCGGGGGTCATGCCCGTCTGACCAGCGCTTGACCGCAAACTCATCGGTGACGCCTCTCGTGAGCGGGGACCGCTGAATTCCCCTGCGACTCCTG
Organism: uncultured Solirubrobacterales bacterium; assembly: GCA_963828075.1. GTDB lineage: Bacteria > Actinomycetota > Thermoleophilia > Solirubrobacterales > Solirubrobacteraceae > JACCYI01. The sequence goes on from CAWHDH010000017.1 coordinate 1,273,903, forward strand.
GTTTGTACCGGTCAACGACCGAGAGGAGTCGCCATGAAGGCGAATCGGACATCGAACCCGACCTGGATCCTGGCGCTGACGTCGGTGGCGTCGCTGATGGTGGCGCTCGACACGCTGGTGGTGTCGACCGCGCTGACGACGATCAGGAACGACCTGTCCGCCTCGGTCGAGGAGCTCGAGTGGACGGTCAACGCGTACAACCTGAGCCTCGCCGTCATGCTGCTGCCGGCGGCGGCGCTCGGCGACCGCTTCGGGCGACGGCGACTCTTCGCGGGCGGACTCGGGCTGTTCGTGACGACCTCGGCCGGGTGCGCGCTCGCGCCCGACGTGGACTGGCTGATCGCCGCGAGGGCCGTCCAGGGCGTCGGCGCCGCGCTGGTGATCTCGCTGGCGCTCGCGATCGTGAGCGCGGCCTTCGCGCCCGAACGGCGCGGGACCGCGATCGGGATCCTCGAAGGCGTGACCGGCCTGGCGACGATCGGCGGTCCGATGATCGGCGGGGCCGTCGCCGAAGGGCTGTCCTGGGAGTGGATCTTCTGGGTCAACGTCCCGATCGGTCTGGTCGCGCTGCCGCTCGTCCTCGCCCGCGTCGAGGAGACGTTCGGTGCCGACACGACGATCGACGTCCGCGGCTTCGCGCTCGTGAGCGCCGGGGCGCTCGGTGTCGTGTGGGCGCTCGTGCGCGGCAACTCCGCCGGTTGGGACAGCCCCGAGGTCATCGTGACGCTGGCGGTCGGCGGGCTCCTGCTCGCGGCGTTCGTCGCGTGGGAGCTGCACGCGCGGGAGCCGATGCTGCCGATGCGGTTCTTCCGCTCCCGCGGGTTCTCGGGCGGCAACGCGGCGACGTTCTTCCTCTTCGCCTCGCTGTTCGGCGCGGTGTTCTTCTTCGCGCAGTTCCTGCAGACGGGGCTTGGCTACGGGCCCTTCGACGCCGGCCTGCGGCTCGTGCCCTGGACCGCCACCCTGTTCGTCGTCGCGCCGCTCGCCGGCCTGCTGGCCGACCGGATCGGCGAGCGGCCGCTGATCGTGGGCGGCATGGCGCTCCAGGGCGCGGGCCTCGCCTGGATCGCGGTGATCGCCGACGGCGTTTTCGGGATCGCCGTCGCCGTCGCGGTGTTCGCCGGCGCCGGCGGCTACGCGTCGGCCCAGGCGTTCACGGACGGCTTCGCCGCCGCCGTCGGCGCGGGGGCGGCGCTGTCGGTCGCGGGGGCGATCGCCGGCCTGGCGATCCCCCGCCGGTCCGGAGGTCAGTCGCTCGCCGGGTGAGCCAGCTCGACGAACGGCTCGAGCGAGCGCGGGTTGGCCAGCGAATCCGCGCTGGCGACATCCTCGGGCCGCGCGCCGCCGAGGATGCGCTTGACCGGCACCTCGAGCACCTTGCCCGACAGCGTGCGCGGCACCTCGGCGATCGCGCGGACGTCTGACGGGACGTGGCGCGGCGAGCAGTCCTCCCGGATGCGGGTGCGGATCCGGGCGACCAGCTCGTCGTCGAGCGCCGCGCCCTCGCGGAGCACGACGAACAGCGGCATCCAGTTCTCCTCGCCGGGCCGCGGGACGTCGACCACCAGCGCGTCGACGACCTCGTCGACCGCGAGCACCGCCCGGTAGATCTCACTCGTCCCCATGCGGATGCCGCCGCGGTTGATCGTCGAATCCGAGCGGCCGTAGATGATCGCGGTGCCGCGCGAGGTGATCTCGATCCAGTCGCCGTGGCGCCAGACGCCCTCGTAGGTGGAGAAGTACGAGTCGCGGTAACGCTCGCCGCTGTCGTCGCCCCACAGGAACAGCGGCATCGACGGCAGCGGCTCGGTGATCACCAGCTCGCCGACCTGGTCGACGACCTCATTGCCCGCCTCGTCGAAGGCGGCGACCGCCGCGCCGAGCGCGCGGGCCTGCAACTCGCCGCGGTAGACGGGCAGCAGCGGCACACCGCCGACGAACGCGCTGCAGACGTCGGTCCCGCCGCTGGTGGAGAACAGCCAGGTGTCGCGCCCGACATGCTCATAGACCCACTCGAAGCCCTCGGGCGCCAGCGGCGAGCCTGTCGAACCCACCGCGCGCAGCGCGCTGAGGTCGCGGCCGTGCGCCGGCTCGACCCCGGCCTTCATGCACGAGGCGATGTAGCTCGCGCTCGTCCCGAAGCACGTCATCCGCGTCTCGGCGGCGAAGTCCCACAGGACGTCCATGGTCGGGTACGCCGGGTTGCCGTCGTAGAGCAGGATCGTCGCCTCGGTGAGCAGCCCCGAGACCAGGAAGTTCCACATCATCCAGCCGGTCGTGGTGAACCAGAAGATGCGGTCGCCGGCCTGCGCGTCGACGTGCAGGTGGAGCTTCTTGAGATGCTCGAGCAGGATCCCGCCCTGGCCCTGAACGATCGCCTTGGGCAGGCCCGTCGTGCCGCTCGAGTACAGGACCCACAGCGGGTGGTCGAACGGGACGGATTCGAAGATGAGCTCGGCGCCCTTCCCCGCGGCGAGCAGTGCGTCCCAGCTCGTCCAGCCGTCGCGCAATCGCCCGTCCGCCAGGTACGGCAGCACGACGGTCGCCTTGAGCGACGGCATCTCCGCGGCGAGTGCGGCGACCGTTTCGGTGCGGTCGAAGCGCTTGCCGTTGTAGGAGTAGCCGTCGACGGCGAGCAGCACGGTCGGCTCGATCTGGGCGAAGCGGTCGACGACGCTGCGGATGCCGAAGTCCGGCGAGCAGCTCGACCACACCGCGCCGATGCTCGAGACGGCCAGGAACGCGGCGATCGCCTCTTCGATGTTCGGCAGGTAGGCGACCACGCGATCGCCGCGGCCGACCCCGAGCGACCGCAGCCCGCCGGCGATCGCCGCCACCTGCGCGCGCAGCTCGCCCCACGTCACCTCGTGGCGGTCGCGCAGCTCGGACGCGGCGATCATCGCGATCGCGTCGTCGGGCTTGCCGCGGAAGACATGCTCGGCGTAGTTGACCTCGGCGCCCTCGAACCAGCGGGCGCCCGGCATCGTCCGGTCCGCGAGCACCTGCGCGTACGGCGTCGGCGAGCGGACCTCGAAGAAGTCCCAGATCGAGGCCCAGAACGCGTCCACGTCCTGCGTCGACCAGCGCCACAGCTCGTGGTAGCCGTCGAAGGCCAGGCCGCGCTCTGCGGCCAGCCAGCGCTCATAGCGGGTCATCGTCGCGCGCTCGACCAGCTCGTCGGGCGGCTCCCACAGCGGCGTCGGCTCCATACGGGGCGATTCTAGGCGCGTTCGTGCCGCTCCTGATTGTGGTCCGGCCACACCGGGGAAGGGTGCTCGGAATGGCAGACGAACCCAAGCCCGATCCGATGGACGTCGACGAGGTGCTGCACCGCCTCAACGAGGCCCTCGCCCTCCAGCAGCGCTCGATCCTGCAATTCATGGCCGCCTCGGGGTCGATGTTCGGCCTGGATGTCCAGGGCGTCACCGACCGGCTGTGGCTGTTCGCGCAAGCTGAGCTCGTCGAGACCAAGCTGCTCGTGGAGAAGATCTGCGCGCTCGGCGGCGACCCGACCACCGAGGTCCGCGGCCTGACCTGGGACCCGGACCCGCACACCGCGATCGCGGCGCTCATCGAGGCGGAGGACGAGACCATCTCCTGCCTGCACCAGGTGATCCCGCCATCCGGCCAGGAACCGCGCTCCGAGGCACTCGAGCACCTCATGGAGCACCTGATCATGCGCAAGCAGAACCAGGTCGACTGGATGCGGCGTGCTATGAGAACCCCGTGATCCAGCACGTCTCGCTCGAGGTCCGCCCCGACGACGTCCCCGCCGCCGTGGACTTCTGGCGGGTCCTCGGCTTCGAGCCGGTCAGGCCGCCGGCGACGGTCGCCGAGACGTCGGCCTGGGTCGCTCGCGACGGCCAGCAGATCCACCTGATGTTCCGCGACGACGCGGTCGCGCCGCCCAACGGCCACGTCGCGCTGCACGTGCCCGACTTCGCCGATGCGTGCGAGCGGCTCCGGGCGGCCGGTTACGAGCCCGAGGCGCGCCCGAAGCACTGGGGCGCCGAGCGCGCGTTCGTCCGCGGGCCCGGCGGGCACCGCGTCGAGCTGATGGCGGCGCCGCCGCCTTAGGCGGGGACGATGCCGTGGCGCTTGCGTGGCACGGGACGCTCGCGGCCGGCGGAGAGCGCGAAGCGCCGGACGACCTCCGCGCGGAGGTCCTCGGGCTGGACGACGGCGTCGATGACCAGCTCGGAGGCGAGGTGCAGGAGGTCGACGCCCTCGGCGTACTCGTCCATCAGCTCGCGGCGGCGAGCGTCGCGCGCCGCCGCGTCCTCGATCCCTTGCAGCTGGTTGTAGAAGACGGCATTCACCGCCGCACTCGGCCCCATGACGGCGATCGTGGCGGTCGGCAGGGCGATGCAGGCGTCGGGCGCGAAGGCGGGCCCGGCCATCGCGTAGAGGCCGGCGCCGTAGGCCTTGCGGACGACCACCGACAGCTTCGGGACCGTCGCCTCCGACACCGCCGAGATCATCTTCGCCCCGTGGCGGATGATGCCCTGGCGCTCGACGGCGGTGCCGATCATGAAGCCGGGCACGTCGGCGAGGAACAGCAGCGGGATGCCGAACGCGTCGCAGGTGGAGATGAACCGCGCCGCCTTGTCGGCGGAGTCGACGAACAGCACGCCGCCCTTGAACTTCGGCTGGTTGGCGACGATCCCGACGACGTGCCCGTCGAGCCGCGCGTAGCCGACGATCAGCTCCTTGGCCCAGCGCTTGTGGACCTCGAGGAACGAGTTCTCGTCGACCAGGGCGTCGAGCAGCTCGTGCATGTTCCACGGCTTGTTCTCGTCGGCGGGGATGAGGTCCCGGATCGCGCCTGCCTCGGCGCTGGGCGCGGCGGGCGGGGCCACCGGCGGGGGCTCGTCGAAGCGCGTCGGCATGTAGCCGAGGTAGCGCTTGGCGAGGTCGATGCCCTCCTCGTCGGACTTCACCAGGAAGTGCCCGCAGCCCGAGACGCCGGTGTGCATCTTGGCGCCGCCCATCTCCTCGAGCGAGACCGTTTCGCCGATCACCATCTCGGCCATCCGCGGCGAGCCGAGGTACATCGACGCGTTGCCCTCGCGCATGATCACCACGTCGCAGAACGCGGGGATGTACGCCCCGCCGGCGGCGCTCGGGCCGAACAGGACGCAGACCTGCGGCACCGCGCCGGAGAGCCCGACCTCGTTGTAGAAGATCCGGCCGGCGTGGCGGCGGCCGGGGAACATCTGGACCTGGTCGGTGATCCGCGCACCCGCCGAGTCGACGAGGTAGACCATCGGGACGCGATGCGTCATCGCGGTCTCCTGGACGCGCAGGATCTTCTCGACGGTCTTCGGGCCCCACGAGCCGGCCTTGACGGTGGGGTCGTTGGCCATCAGCGCGACCGGCCGGCCGGCGATCGTGCCCATCCCGGTGACGACGCCGTCGGCGCCCAGCCCGTCGGCCTCCCAGTTGGCGAGCAGCGCGTCCTCGGCGAACGAGTCCGGATCGAGCAGCCGCGCGACGCGCTCGCGGACCGGCAGCTTGCCCTGCTCGCGCGCCTTGTCGCGGTGGCGCTCCGGCCCGCCGGCGTAGGCCCGCTCGTTGGCCTTCAGGACGTCGCTCATCGGCGCGCCACGATATCCGGCCCGCAGCGTCGTAAGGTCGTCTCACCATGAAGACCCGCACCCTGGGCCCTGGCGGCCCCACCGTCTCCGCCCTCGGCCTCGGCTGCATGGGCATGTCCGACTTCTACGGCGGCCGCGACGAGGGCGAGGCCGTTCGCACCATCCACCGCGCGCTCGACCTCGGCGTGACGCTGCTCGATACGTCGGACATGTACGGGCCGCACACCAACGAGCAGCTCGTCGGCCGCGCCATCGCCGGCCGCCGCGACCAGGTCTTCCTGGCCACCAAGTTCGGCATCGTCCGTGAGGGCGACACGCGCAGCCTCAACAGCCGGCCGGAGTACGTCCGCACCGCCGCCGAGGCGTCGCTGCGCCGGCTCGGCGTCGACCACATCGACCTCTACTACCAGCACCGGGTGGACCCCGCGACGCCGATCGAGGAGACGGTCGGCGCGATGGCGGAACTCGTCGAGGCGGGCAAGGTGCGCCACCTCGGGCTCTCCGAGGCCGGGGCCGAGAACATCCGCCGTGCGCACGCCGTCCACCCGATCACCGCCGTCCAGAGCGAGTACTCGCTGTGGTCGCGCGACATCGAGGACGCCGTCATCCCGACGCTGCGCGAGCTGGGGATCGGCCTCGTGCCGTACTCGCCGCTCGGCCGCGGGTTCCTGTCCGGCGCCATCCGCTCGATCGACGACCTCGACGCCGACGACTTCCGCCGCCGCAACCCCCGCTTCCAGGGGGAGAACTTCCGCCGCAACCTGGAGCTGGTCGACCGAGTCGAGGGGCTGGCGCGCGAGAAGGGCGTCACGCCCGGGCAGCTCGCGCTGGCCTGGGTCCTGCACCGCGAGGAGCACGCCGTGCCGATCCCGGGGACCAAGCGCGTCGCCTACCTCGAGGAGAACGTGGCGGCGGTGGACGTCGAGCTCACCGGCGGAGAGCTGCAGGCGATCGCCGACGCCCTCCCCGAGGCGGCGGGCGCCCGCTACGACGAGCAGAGCATGCGGCTGATCGCCTCGTCCTAATCGACGCGCACGCGGATGACCGTCTCGTCGCCGTCCTCGTCGGTGCGCGAGGCGAGCGGGAGGTCGGTGGCCGGATAGGCGTCGGGCTCGGGCGGCAGCGGGCTGCGGGGGCGCAGCCCCGCCGCCATCGTGCCGGCGCCGAGCCCGAGCAGGAGGAGCGGCCACCACAGCAGCGAGTCGGCCAGGTCGTTGGTGTTGACGGCCAGCGTGACGAACAGCAGGAGGTTGAGCACGCCCAGGTACGCCGGGCCCGGCTGGCGGTCGACGGCACCGAACGCGACGAGGCCGCAGCCGCACACCAGGACGAGCAGCTCCCAGAGGGTCCCGGTCGCTTCGCCGCCGCCGAAGAACGTGAACAGCGGGACGCCACCGATGAGCGTGCCGGCGATCCCCAGGACGAGGAGCGCCGCGAGGTCGACGAGCAGCACGCTGGCGCGATACCGCTGCCCGCGCAGCTGCAGTGACCCGAGCACGATCCCGGTGGCGAGCACGAGCATCAGCCACCGGTAGGGGGTCGCGCTCTCGGGCGAGAACATCCAGTCGATCGCGTTCAGGAGCGCGATGACCCCCGCGATCGCCGCGATGAACACGCAGAAGCCCGAGTGCCGGCGCACCCCGGCGAAGAGCGCGACCTGGCCGAGCAGCAGCGAGCCCCAGACGACGGCTCCGGACGGGTAGCCGTCGTCGCCCGCGCCGAGCACGTCGGCGAGCCGGGCGATCGCAACCCCGAGCAGCACCAGGCCGGTGACGAGCAGCACCGACTGATACGCGGCCGGCGCCCCGTCCTCGAGCCGCGCCTGGTAGCCGAGCGCGAGCAGGAGCGCCGCCGCAAGCGCCGCGTACGCCAGATGGACCCCGTCGCCGACCGGTTCCTCCAGGCGCACCTGCGCCATCAGGATCCCGGTCGCCAGGACCACCGCGCCCGCCGCGATCAGCGGGCCGCGGTGGGCGGGCGGGCGCAGCAACTCGCGCAACGGCTCAGATCCCGGCGTTGGCGACCGGGGCGTCGCCCGCGTAGTCGTAGAAGCCCTTGCCGGACTTCTGCCCGTACCAGCCGGCGGCGAGCATCTTGCGTAGCAGCGGCGGCCGGGCGAAGCGGCGCTCGCGGAACTCCTCGAACATCGCGTCGCAGATCGAGCCCATGGTGTCGAGCCCGACGAAGTCGGCGAGCTGGAGCGGGCCCATCGGGTGTGCGGCACCGGCCTTCATCGCCGCGTCGATCTCCTCGACCGAGCCGACGCCCTCCTCGTAGGCGCGGATCGCGTCGAGCATGTAGGGGACGAGCAGCCGGTTGACGATGAAGCCGGCGGAATCCCGTGTCTGGACGGTCAGCTTGCCCAGCTTCTCGCCGAAGTCCAGGCCCGCCTGGAAGGTTTCCTCACTCGTGGTGACGGCGCGGATGACCTCGACGAGCTTCATCACCTGCGCCGGGTTGAAGAAGTGCAGCCCGAGGAACTGCTCCGGGCGCGAGGTGGCGGCCGCCTGCTCGATCACCGGCAGCGACGACGTGTTGGTCGCGAACAGCGCCTCGGGCTTGACGATCGCGTCGAGCTCGGACCACATCGCCAGCTTGTCGGGCAGGCTCTCGGTGATCGCCTCGAGCACGAGGTCGCAGTCGGCGAGGTCGCCGTAGTCGAGCGTGCCGTGGATCCGGCTCTTGACCGCATCGGCCTCGGACTGCTCCATCCGCCCCTTCTCGACGGCGCGGGCGAGCTGCTTGTCGATCCGCCCGACGCCCTTGGCGAGCTTGTCGGCGTCGACCTCGCGCAGGACGACGTCGAGGCCCGCCTGCGCGGCGACCTGCGCGATGCCATGGCCCATCAGACCGGCGCCGAGGACGCCGACCCGCTTGATCTCAGTCACGTGGAAGCTCCCTGTCTCTGGCTCAGAAGGCCGCGAGGCTACCCCTTGTAGGGTCCGGCCATGGCCCCCATCGTGCAGACCGAGGACCGTGGCGCGGTGCGCCACGTGATCCTGAACCGTCCCGACAAGCGCAACGCGTTCAACGACGACCTCGTGCTCGCGCTCGGCGCGGCGCTCGGCGAGGCGGCCGACGACGAGGCGGTGCACTGCGTCGTGATCCGCGGCGAGGGGCCGATGTTCTCGGCCGGCATGGACCTCGCCTCGCTCAACGCGCTGGCTGCATCGCCGGAGGGCCTGCGCGCGAACCGCCGCGACCTGATCGCCATCTGGAACCTCGCCGAGGAGATGCCCAAGCCGACGATCTGCGCGATCCACGGCGCCTGCATCGGCGGTGCCATGGAGCTCGCGCTGGCGTGCGACCTGCGGGTGATGGCGGATGACGCGCTGATCGGCATGCCCGAGACCCGCATCGGCCTGATCCCGGACGTCGGCGGCTCGTCGCGGCTGCCGGCCGTCGTCGGCCTCGGCCGGGCGAAGGAGCTGGTCATGACGGGCAAGATGATCGGCGCCGAGGAGGCCGAGCGGATCGGCCTGGTCAACCGCGTCGCTCCGGCCGCCGAGCTCGACGCGGCGGTCGACGCCCTCGCCGACGAGCTGCTGCAGTGCGCGCCCGTCGCTGTGGCGCTCGCCAAGCGGGTCCTGGACGCTGCGGCGAAGCCGGCGTTGACGGCGACGCTCGAGCTCGAGGTCACGATGCAGGAGGTGTGCGCACGGACGGCGGACTTCGCCGAAGGCGCGAGTGCCTTCAAGGAGCGCCGGCAGCCCGAGTTCAGCGGACGCTGAACCCGGGCGGACCGACTACGACAGCGGATCCGGCCTGGGGAGGGGCGGATTCAGGGAAAGGAACGCCGGGGCGCCACCGGTTCTGACGCCATCCGGACGTCTGTAAGCCGATTCCTCCGAACTTCATCCGTTCCAGACGACCGGCCCGGCGGTCAGCAGGTGCGAACCCAGCGGACGGCCGAGGATCGCCTGCGCCGCGCGCGAGACCTCGAGCAGCGCGCCGAGGTCGATACCGGTCTCGGCGCCCATCTCGTGCAGCATCGAGACGACGTCCTCCGTGGCGACGTTCCCGGTCGCGCCCTTGGGAACGGGACAGCCGCCGAGCTCCCCGAAGCTCGACTCGAACGAGCGCACGCCCGCTTCGTACGCCGCGAAGACGTTGGCGAGCCCCTGCCCACGGGTGTTGTGGAAGTGCGCGGTGAGCTCGATGTCGTCGCCGAGCGCTTCGCGGGCGGCGGCGAAGAATGCGCGGACCTGGGTCGGGTTCGCCATGCCCGTCGTGTCGCCGAAGCCGATCTCCTGCGCGCCCGCGTCAGTGAGGCGGCGCGCGATAGCGAACACCCGCTCGGGCGGCACGTGGCCCTCGTAGGGACACCCGAACGCAACCGAGATCACGCCCTCGCAGCGCAGCCCGGCATCCCGCGCGCGGCCGAGGACGCGCTCGAGACCGCCGAGCGACTCCTCGATCGAGCGGTTGACGTTCGCGCGGTTGTGGCTCTCGGACGCGCTGAGGAAGACGTTGATCTCGTGGAAGCGGTCGCGGTAGACGAGCGCGTTCTCGAGGCCGCGCTCGTTGGGGATCAGCACCGACAGCGAGACACCGGGCGGCGGGTCGATGGCGGCGAGGACCTCGGGGCCGTCGGCGAGCTGCGGGATGACGTCGGCGCGGACGAAGCTCGTCACCTCCAGGCGCCGCAGCCCCGTCCGGGCGAGCGCGTCGACGAGCCGGACCTTCTCCGCCGTCGGGATGATCTCGGGCTCGTTCTGGAAGCCGTCGCGCGGCCCGACCTCCCGGATCTCCACTCGCTCGGCCATCGCCGAGCGATTCTAGGTCGCGCGCAGTGCGCGACTCGCGTAACGACTGCCACGCCGTTGGCGTCATCGTCGATCAGGTACGGCTGACGAGGCGGCGCTCGTGCGTGCCGGTGCCGATGACGCGGTCGCCGTCGGTCACCTCGACGTCGAAGCGCAGCTTCCGGCCGTCGGCGACCTCGCGCAGGCGGGCGCGGACGGTGCAACGCGAGCCCCTTGGCGCCGCGGCGACGTGCCGCACGCAGACCTCGAACCCGACGCTCGCGGAGCCCTCCGGATAGTCGGATGCGACGGCGAGGATCGAGCAGCGCTCCATCAGGCCGATCATGCGCGGGGTCGCCAGGACGGGCGCGCCGAGCGCGCCGCCGACGTCGGTGAGCAGCTCACCATCGACCGTGAAGTCGAAGGCGTGCTCGAGACCCGGTTCCATCGCGGTGGACCCTAGTAGACCCGCTGCCAGCCGGCAGACGCTAACTTCTGGCGCGTGGGCATCCTCCCGTCGTCCCCGGTCGTCGTGCTCGCCGGGGGCACCGGCGGAGCCAAGCTCGCGCGTGGGATGCTCGACGTCGCCGGCGAGGGCCTCGTCGTCGTGGCCAACCCGGGCGACGACATCGAGATCCACGGCGCCCACGTCGCGCCCGACCCCGACCTGATCGCGTACTGGCTCGCCGACCGCATCGATGCGCGCGGGTGGGGACTCGAGGGCGACACCTTCGCGGTGATGGACGGCCTGCGCGCACTCGGCGCCGAGGTTTGGTTCAACCTCGGCGATCGCGACCTCGCCGTCGGCATCGAGCGCGCGCGGCGAATGGCCGCGGGCGAGCGGCTCACCGACGCCCTGGCCGCGCTGACGGGTGCCCTGGGCATCGGAGCGCGCATCCTGCCCCCGAGCGACGACCCCGTCCGCACCTTCGTGACGACCGCGGAGCGCACCTGGCCGTTCCAGGAGTTCATGATCCGCGCCGGCGGAAAGGACGGGGGGATCGAGATCCGCGACGTCGAGTTCCGTGGCGCCGGGCGGGCGGCGCTGACGCCCGAGGTCGCCGAGGCGATCGCGACCGCGCGGGCCGTCATCGTCGGGCCCTCGAACCCGATCATCTCGATCGGCCCGATCCTTGCCGTCCCCGGGATGCGCGAGGCGCTCCGTGCGACCCCCGCGCCGGTGCTCGCGATCTCCCCGCTCGTGGGCGGCCGTGTGCTCAAGGGCCCGACCGCGGCGTTCCTCGCCTGGGCCGGCCACCCCCTCTCGGCCGACGGGATCGCGGCCGCGTACGACGGCCTGCTCGACGGCCTCGTCTGCGACGACCCGTGCGACGCGATGCCGTCGCTGCGCACCGACGTTGACCTCTCGACGCCCGCCGACCGGCGGCGCGTGGCCGAGGAGACGCTGCAGTTCGCGGGGGCGCTCGCGGCCTGAGTCTGATTGTGTCCCGGCGATGGATCGATCCCTCGCAGGCAAGACACTGTTCATCTCCGGCGCGAGCCGGGGCATCGGCCTCGCCATCGGCCTCCGGGCCGCCCAGGACGGCGCGAACGTCGCGCTGATCGCCAAGACGGCCGAGCCGCACCCCAAGCTCGAGGGCACCATCTACACCGCCGCCGAGCAGATCGAGGCGGCGGGCGGCACCGCGCTGCCGATCGTCGGCGACATCCGCGACGAGGCGTCCGTCGCCGGCGCCGTGGCCCAGACCGTCGAGCGCTTCGGCGGCATCGACGTCTGCGTCAACAACGCCAGCGCGATCAACCTCTCGGGTGTCCTCGACCTCCCGATGAAGCGCTACGACCTGATGCACGACATCAACACCCGCGGCACCTTCCAGGTCTCCCAGGCCTGCCTGCCGCACCTGCTCGAGGCGGAGAACCCGCACGTCCTCACCCTCTCTCCCCCGCTCAACCTGAACCGCCGCTGGTTCGCCCAGCACGTCGCGTACACGATCGCCAAGTACGGGATGAGCATGGTCGCGATCGGCATCGCGGAGGAGTTCCGCGACCGCGGCGTCGCCTCCAACGCGCTGTGGCCGCGGACGATCATCGCGACCGCCGCGGTCCAGAACCTCCTCGGCGGCGACGCGGCGATGGCGCGGTCGCGCCGGCCGGAGATCATGGCCGACGCCGCCCACGCGATCCTCACCCGGCCTGCGCGCGAGGCGACGGGGAACTTCTACATCGATGACGAGGTGCTCGCCGAGGAGGGCGTCACCGATCTGTCGGCCTATGGCTACGGCGACGCCGCCGCCGGCGACCTCCAGCTCGACATCTTCCTCGACGAGTAGCGGCGCGCCCGCCGCGGCGCGGGTGGGCCGAATCGGGCCACCTCCCGGTTGTCATGTGCGCTCGGCTCGCGGCGGGACTGGCGGCATCGTTCGTGCCTGAACTGCGCGTTGAAGAGGAGGCTCTCCGTCCGGGGTGTGACTTCTGTGTGCTGTGGGGGGGCGGGCGCGTGGCGGCGTGCAGGTGCCAGAACGTCACACGCGAGAGCGATTTTCAAGAGCGATTTTCGATCGTGTGTGACGAGGTGGTTGCTCTACGACCGTCTGGTCACACGCGCCCGAAACGGGGCGCGGGTGTGACGTCGCGGTTGTTGATCGGGTCCTGGCCAGCCTCGCCGAGCGCCAGCACGGTCTCGTCTATCGCACGCCCAACTCGTCGACGGCACGGGGGTGGTTGACGTCACGGTTGACGACGACCTCTCATCGATGACGCGGTTCGGGGCCGCAGGGACCCCGCAAGAAGGGCAGAACGCAGGGTCCTGAGCCAGTCGCTGTTGGGAGCTCAGCGCCAACGTTCTGCGCCTTTCATCGACATGCCCGGGTGCGGTCAGGGGCAGGCGAAGGGCGTGGCGGGTAGGCGCCGCAGGCCGATGTCGGACACGAACGGGATCGCTCCCGCCGCGCACGCGTTCGCGACCGCGTCGACGGCCGCCGGATCGCTCGCGCGGCGGGTGTAGTCCGTCGTGGTGACCAGCAGGCCGCCCGCGGCGATGCGGCGCAGCGCCGCTTGAGCGCTGCGCGTGTCGCGCGGGCGGACGCGGGCGTAGCGCCGGCGGTCGAAGTCGTAGGTCGCCGTGACGTCCTCGCGATTCCAGCCGTCGAAGTGGGCGAGCAGCGGGCCGATCTCCTCCTCGCCGTTCTGGGTGAACAGATACGCGCCCCGCGCATCGACCAAGCGTGAGAGGCGCTCGACCAGCGTCCGCATCCCGCGCCGATGGCGACGGTGCGTGGCGACCATGTCGGTGTTGTCGAGGAAGAGACCGTCGAAGCCCTTGTCGAGCATGGCGGGCGCGACCCGGCTCGCGATCAGCCGGCGGAACCCGGGGCGGTTGACGTCGGCGTACCACTCGCCCCAGTCGTCCCAGCGCTCGAGCCGGTAGCGGCGGGCCCGCGGGAACCAGCTGCGGCCGCGCTCGATGGTCCCGACGCTGAGGTAGGCGAGGACGATCGCGCCGCCGGCGCCCAGGGCGGCGACCCGCTCACGCGTGGCCTCCTCGCCGTCGACCACGATCAGGTCATAGCCGGCGATGTCGCGATCCAGCGCGCCGTCCCCGATGGCGAACGCGAAGCTGCGTACGGCCGCGAGCCGCGGGTCGCCCGGCGCGGCGGCGGCGGGACCTGCCATGGCGACCGCGGCGAGGACGGCGAGCAGCGCGACGCGAAGGGTCATGTCAGCGCCGCCGGAGCGACGTCGTCGAGCAGGGTCAGCACGCGCGGCGGAAGCCCCGGCTCGAGCAGGACGGCTCCGCCCGGCCAGTACGGATGCGGCGGTTCGACGCCGGTGAGGAGCAGCGGCTCGTGCACCCATGACCCGGTGTTGTGCATCAACAGGCGGCCGTCGTGGCCGCGCCACTCCGCGACGTCGTCGTCGGGCAGCGGGCCGGTGCGGTGCAGGTGGCCGAAGATCACATGCCGCGCGCGGATCCCGAGGCCGGCGGCGACGGTCGCCATCGCCGGCAACCCCGCCCGGCGGAACTGGACCCCGAGCGCGGCGGCGCTCAGCGGGGCGACCGTGCTCGACCGCAGCGCGCGCCCCGCCCACGGCAGGACGGTGGCGGCGGCGAGGCGCAGCGCGCCGGCGGCGCGATCCGCCGTTTCCGGGAGCTCGCGGGTCGGCCCGGCGCGCTCGTAGTCGCCGGCCGTCGCGCCTCGCTCGGGGACCGGCGCCAGCGGCCACTTGGCGAGCACGCCGCGCGCCCGCGGGAGCAGGTGACGGTCGGCGTAGTGGCCGTGGTGCGCGTAGACCCCCTCGCCGAGGTGGACGCCGGGGTACTGGACCCGGACCCGTGCCGGCCGCAGGATCGTCGCGAGCGTCTGCAGTCCTGTCGACGAGCGGACCGGGACGCGGGTCGCCAGGCCCAGTCGCCGGCCGGACGCGCGCAGCCCGCGCAGGAACGGCCGGACGAAGGCGTGGTCGTGGTTGCCGGGGATGACGACGATCTCGCTCCCGCGCCCGAGCGCCGCGGCGAGCGCGCCAAGCGGCTCGCGGGCGAGCGTCATCGCGCGCCGTGGCCGGCCCTCGGCCAGCTCGACGATGTCGCCGAGGAGGACGAGCCGGTCGACGTCGGCGACGGCGGCGCACAGCGCGTCGAGCGCGACCGGCCGCCGCAGGATGTCGCGGTCGCCGCTGATGCCGAGGTGGAAGTCCGAGACGATCAGCGTCCGCACGCGGACAGCTTGGCGGATCCGCTACGCCGCGACCGGCCGCTCCCGGACGGGCACGCCGACCGTCACGTACACCCCGTCGTCGCGCACCTCGACCGCGTGGGCCTGCACCGCCATCCCGTCCGGCCCCGTGCCGCAGGCGAGGTCGAAGCGGCGCTCGTGCAGCGGGCACGTCACCTTCCCGCCCGCGACGATCCCGTCGGCGAGCGGGCCGCCGAGATGCGGGCAGCGCGCGTCGATCGCGTGCCAGCCCACGTCGGTGCGGAAGACGGCGACGCGCCGGCCGCCCAGCAGCACCGCACGGCCCTCGCCGAGCGGGACGTCCTCGGGCCCGCAGACGCGCACGGGGGCGCTCATCGCTCGCCCCCGGGCGGCGGGCCGACGACGGCGAGCGCCGCGTATGGCTCGTCGAGGTCGGCGAACTGGCGGGGGTGGTACGGCCGGTCGCGCTCGAGCCACGGGTCGGTGGCGGCGGCGCGCGCCAACCGAAAGCGCTCGCGCAATGCCGCGCCCGACGCCTCGCCGAGCACCTGCTCGCGGATCACGTCGAGCCCCACGCGCGGGACGAAGTCATAGGTGCGCTCCTTGAAGTCGGCGTTCTCCCGGTAGTACTGCAGGAAGGTGGTCGAGACGCGGAGCGCCTCGGCGCGCGAGTCGACGGTGCACAGCACGTCGGCCTCGCGGACGTTGCCGCCCGCGGCGCCGCCGACGCGGACCTGCCAGTGGTCCGGCCCGACGGCGACCAGCCCGATGTCCTTGACCGTCGCCTCGGCGCAGTTGCGCGCGCAGCCGGAGACGCCCGACTTGACCTTGTGCGGCGTGTGGAGCCCCTCCCACTCCTTCTCCATCTCGATCCCGAGCCCGACGGAGTCGGCGAGCCCGAAGCGGCAGAAGTCCGATCCCACGCACGTCTTGACCGTTCGCACCGCCTTGGCGTAGGCGTGGCCGGAGGGCATGCCCAGATCGCGCCAGATGTCGGGGAGGTCGGCCTTGCGGATGCCGAGCAGGTCGATGCGCTGGCCGCCGGTGACCTTCACCATGCGGGCGCCGTACTTCTCGGCGGCGTCGGCGATCCGCCGCAGCTCGTCGGGCGTCGTGACGCCGCCGTACATGCGCGGGACGACGGAGAACGTGCCGTCGTTCTGGATGTTCGCGTGGACGCGGTCGTTGATGAAGCGGGCGTCGCGCTCCTCGCGGTGACGGTTGGCGGTGACCTCGGAGACCAGGTAGGCGAGCGCCGGCTTGCAGGCGCCGCAGTCGCGCCCCGCCCCGCACGCGCCGGCGATCTCCGACACCGAGGTGAGGCCCTGGTCGCGGACCTCGGCGACGATCTGCTCGCGCGTCAGCTTGCGGCACGGGCACGCGTAGGCCGGCTCCTCGTGCATGCCGCCGGCGGCAGCGGCGACGATGTGGATCACCGCGGGCTTGCACGAGCCACAGCCGGTGCCGGCGCGGGTCATCGCCATGACCTCGCGCGGCGTGCTCGCGCCCTCCTCGGTCACCGCAGCGACGAGCCGGCCCTTGCAGACGCCGTTGCAGTCGCAGATCTGCGCCTCGTCGGGCAGCTCGGCGGCGGTCATCGCCGCGGCCTCGACGAGACGCGCGAGCGCGTCCTCGACGGGCTCGCCGCCGCGGACCGCCGCCAGCAGCGCCTCCGAGCCCCGCGTGTCGCCGAGCAGGACGGCGCCCGCGGCGCGGCCCTGGCGGACCACGAGCTTGCGGTAGATCCCGGCGTCGGCGTCGGCGACCACGGACTCGACGGGTCCGGTCGCGTCGCCGACGGTCACCAGGTCGATGCCCGCGACCTTCAGCTTGGCGCTCATGACCGAGCCGGCGTAGGCGGCGTCGTCGCCCAGCAGCGTGGCCGCGGCCACCTTGGCCTGGTCCATGATCGGTGCGACCAGCCCGTAGACCATGCCGCGGTGCTCGGCGCACTCGCCGACTGCGACGACGCCGTCCGCGGAGGTCCGCATCGCGTCGTCGACGACGATGCCGCGGCCGCACGTGAGGCCCATCGAGCGGGCCAGGGCGGTCTCGGCGCGGATGCCGATCGAGACGACGACGAGGTCGGCCTCGAGCTCTTCGCCGCCGGCGAACCGCAGCCCGGTGGCGCTGGTGTCGCCGACGATCGCCTCCGTCGCGCGCTCGAGCTCGACGTCGATGCCGAGGCCGGCCAGCGCGGGGAGCAGCTGGGCGGCGGCGCCAGCGTCGAGCTGGCGCTCCATCAGCCGGTCCATGAGGTGCACGACGGTCACCGGGCAGCCCTGGGCGGCGATCCCGCGGGCCGCTTCGAGCCCGAGGAGGCCGCCGCCGATGACCACTGCGCGACGCACCCCGCCCGCTGCCGCGGCGCGGATCGCCGTCGTGTCCTCGGGACCACGGAACGGATGGACGCCGGCCAGGTCGATGCCGGGGATCGGCGGCAGCAGCGGCTGCGAGCCGGTCGCGAGGGCGAGCCGGTCGTAGGCGATCCGCTCTCCTCCCGCCAGGCGGAGCTCGCGGCCGTCGAGGTCGACGGCGTCGACCCAGGCGCCGACGCGAACGTCGACGCCGCGATCGGCGAACCACTCCGGCGGCCGCAGCGTGAGCGTGTCGGGGCTCGGGGTGTCCTCGCCGGCGAGCAGCTCGGAGAGCCGGACGCGGTCGTACGGCAGCCGCGGCTCGCCGCACAGCAGGGTCACGCGCGCCCCGGGGTCGCGGTCGAGCACGGCCTCGCACAGGGCCTGGCCCGCGATTCCGCCGCCGATGATCGTCACGTGCGTCATGCCGGCATGGTCTCCCGCGCCGGTTTCGCGTCGGCGTCGCGGATGTTTCCGCTCGATGAACGCAGGATCGCCTCGACGTCGGAGGCGCAGCCGCCACACCCGGTCGTGGCCCGGGTGGCGCGCCCGACGTGGGCGAGCGTGCGCAGGCCGCCGGCGCGGATGGCGTCGCGGATCTCGCCGCGCGAGACCGCATTGCAGGAGCAGACGAGCGCGTCGTCGTCCTCGGGAGCCATCGTGGCCGCCATACCGGGGCCCGCGGTGAGCGACTCCGGGACCGCGTCGCCCGAGCGCAGCAGCTCGCCGAGCGCCCGCGCCTCGGCCGTGTCGCCGACCAGCACCGCCCCGACGAGACGCTCGTCGCGCAGGACGAGCTTGCGATAGCGCCCGGCGCGGGTGTCGAGCGCGACGACCTCGTCCTCCCCCTCCGCGGCGACCGCGCAGCCGCCGGCGAACACGTCGACCCCGGCCACCTTCAACGTCGTCGCCGTCGTGGTGCCGTGGAAGCCGGCGGGGTCGCCGGCCACCGACGCCCCGGCGACGCGGGCCTGTGCGGCGAGCGGCGCCCACAGCCCGTAGACGGTGCCGCGGTGCTCGGCGCACTCCCCGACCGCCCAGACCGACGGCGCGCTCGTGCGCAGCTCGTCGTCCACCACGATCCCGCGGTTGCAGGCGAGGCCGGCGTCGCGCGCGAGGGTGGTCTCCGGTCGCACGCCGGCAGCGATGACCACCAGGTCGGCGGGCAGGGTGCGGCCGTCGTCGAGCGTCACGCCGCCAGGCTCGATGGTGGCCACCGAGCGGCCGAGCTCGGCCGTGAGGCCGAGGCGGGCGGCGCCGCGGGCGAGCATCGCGCCGGCGCCCGGGTCGAGCTGCTGGGCCATCAGGTGCGCGGCCAGCTCGACGACCGTGACCACGGCGCCGCGCGCCGCCAGGCCGGCGGCGGACTCGAGTCCCAGCAGCCCGCCGCCGAGCACGACGGCGCGCCGCGGAGCGGCGGCGACGAGCGCGTCGACGTCGCGGGGGGTGCGGAAGACGTGGACGTGGGGCGCGCCGGCGCCCGGGATCGGCGGCACGAACGGCCGCGAGCCGGTGGCGAGGACGAGCGCGTCGAAGCGATGGGCGTCGCCGGAGGCGTCGAGCACGGTCCGGCCCTCGAGGTCGAGCGCGGCGGCGGGGCTCTCGCCGCGCAGGTCGATCCCGCGGGCGGCGTACCAGGCCGCGGGGCGCAGCTCGAGGTCGCCGGGCCCGCACGCCCGGGCCAGCAGCCTGGAGACGAGGATGCGGTTGTAGGCGGGGCCTGCCTCCTCGCCGAGCATCGTGATCGCCCACTCGGAGTCCGGCCGGCGGCGCAGCGCCTCCTCGGCGACCGCGAGCCCGGCCATCCCGGTGCCGACGATGACGAGCCGTCGGCGCGCGACGGCGCGGCCGGCGCGCCGTCGCCGGCCGATCGGGACGGTGTCGGCGTGCGCGACGACCGGCTGCGGCCCGCGCTTCGCGCCGACCGGCTCGACCCGTGCGGCCAGCGCCTTGAGCTCCGGCTGCTTCGACACCGGGTCGGTCGCGCCGTGCGTGAGGGCGTTGACGGCGCCGGCGCCTGCGGGCGCGTGCAGCGCGCCCCAGTGGAACGGCGCGAAGGCGACCCCGGCGGGGACGGCGTCAGTGACGCGCACGCGCATCCGGGCCGCCCCGCGGCGCGAGCGCAGCACGGCGAGCCCGCCGTCGAGGACCCCGGCGGCGAGCGCGTCGTCGGGATGCAGCTCGACCGTCGGCTCGCCCGCCGTCGCGCGCAGCGCGGCGGACTTCCCGGTCCGCGTCATCGTGTGCCACTGGTCGGCGACCCGGCCCGTCGTGACGAGCAGGGGGAACGCGGCGTCCGGCGACTCGGCGGGGCCGGCGTGCGGCGTGGGCGCGAAACGCGCCCGGCCGTCGGGCGTCGGGAAGCGGGCGTCGGCGTACAGCCGCTCGGCGGACGGCGCGTCCGGCCCGGCGGGGCACGGCCACTGCAGGCTCCCCTCCAGGCGCAGGCGCTCGTGCGAGATGCCGGTCTGGTCGCATACGCGGCCCGCGGTGCAGGCGACGAACTCGGTGTGCACGGCCGCGGCGTCGGGCCAGGCGAAGTCGTCGGCGAACCCGAGCGCCGCGGCCAGCCCGGCGAAGATCCGCCAGTCGGGGCGGGCGTCGCCGGGCGGATCGAGCGCGGCGCGCAGCAGGCTCACCCGGCGCTCGGAGTTCGTCATCGTGCCCGCCTTCTCCGGCCACGCCGCCGCGGGGAGCACCGCGTGGGCGAGCGACGAGGTCTCCGTCGGGTGGTGCGCGTCCTGCACGACGACCAGCTCGGCGCGCTCGAGCGCCGCGCGCGCCTTTGACGAGTCGGGCAGCGAGACCAGCGGATTCGTCCCGGCGATCCACACCGCCTTGACGCGCCCGTCGGCGAGCGCGTCGAACAGCTCGACGGCGGGGAGGCCCGGCTCGGGGGCGATCGACCCCGCCGGCCGGCCCCAGTGCGCCTCCATCGCGGCGCGGTCCTCCGGCGAGTCGATCCGCCGGTAGCCCGGGAGGAGGTGGGCCAGGCCGCCGGTCTCGCGGCCGCCCATCGCGTTGGGCTGGCCGGTGAGCGAGAACGGTCCCGCGCCGGGCTTGGAGACCTGGCCGGTCGCGAGGCAGAGGTTGATGATCGCCCGGTTCTTCAGCGTCCCGACGCGCGACTGGTTGGCGCCCATCGACCACAGCGCCATCGCCCGCGGCGCGCCGGCGAAGCGGTGCGCAGCGGCCTCGAGGTCGGCGGCCGGGACGCCCGTCACCGTCGCCGCCCGGGCGGGGTCCCACGCCGCGGCGACCTCGCGGGCCGTCTCCCAGCCGGTGGTGTGGCGCGCGATCCAGTCGCCGTCGGCGAGCCCGTCGCGGTCGATCACGTGCAGCAGGCCGTTGAGCAGAGCCAGGTCAGTGCCCGGCCGGACCGGGAGGTGCAGGTCGGCGCCGCCTGCGGTCGGCGTCTTGCGGGGATCGGCGCAGATCACGAACGCGCCCTCGGCCTGGCGGTCGCGGATCCGCGACCAGACGATCGGATGGCACGCCGCGGTGTTAGTCCCGATCAGCAGCAGGCAGTCGGTCAGCGCGAGGTCGGCGTACGCGGCCGGCGGGCCGTCGGAGCCGAACGCGCCCGTGTAGCCGGCGACCGCGGAGGACATGCACAGCCGCGAGTTCGAGTCGACGTTGTTAGTGCCGAGGAATCCCTTCGCCAGCTTGTTGACCGCGTAGTAGTCCTCGGTCAGGAGCTGGCCGGAGATGTAGAACGCGACCGCGTCCGGCCCGTACTCGGCGATGATCGCTTGCAGCCGGCCGGCGAGATGGGTGAACGTCTCGTCCCAGGAGTGGGGGGCGAAGGCGACGTCGCGGGCGGTGCGCAGGAGCGGCGTGGTCGCCCGGTCCTCGGCGCGGACCGCCGCGGGCAGCTCGAGCGGCTTGCGGCACGTGCGCCCGCGATTGACCGGATGCAGCGGGTCACCGGCCACGCCGGTCAGGCGTCCGTTGGTGACCGTGACCTGCAGGCCACAGCCGACGCCGCAGTACGGGCACGTGGTCCGAGTCACGCGGAGGCATGCTCAGGCCGGGCGGTTTCCCGACCGCGTCGGCTTTGTGAACGCTCGATGAACGCCGCCCCGGTGGCGGGCCGAACCCCATCACTTAGGGGAAGGCGGTGTCGGGAGGGCGCGGCCGGTCCAGGGGTCCGGGCGGGCGAGTTTGCGCCGGACGTCACTCGCGATGGAAGGGATCGCGAGGAGCTGCGCCGTGCGGTCGTTTCAAAGAGTGGTCAGCCGTGGCTACTCCCTGGCTAAGCCACCCCCAGCCATCTCGCGCAAAGGCACTCCGACCTCGTCGCGCGCCCCCTCGCCCTCAACGGGTCTGACCCCGCGGCGGCGGCCGCCGTCCGGACTAGGGCGTATGGACCCCCTAACCAGGACAGCGACCGCCACCCCGCCTCATCCCGCTTCCTCACCCGCGGGTGTTGACGTTTTCGCGCCCCACAGCGGAATACGAACCGATGTTCGACCGGATGGCGAACCCGGTTCCGACCGCCGGGCGGTACGCCCCGGCCCGAGCGCCGCCTACCGTCCGCCGGACTGATGGGTCCCCACCAGGAATACGTCCTGCGCACGGTCGAGGAGCGCGGTGTCCGCTTCGTGCGGCTGTGGTTCGTCGACGTCCTCGGCCTGCTGAAGTCGTTCGCGATCCCCGTCTCCGAGCTCGAGGCGGCGCTCGAGGAGGGCGTGAGCGTCGACGGCTCGGCGCTCGAGGGCTCCGTCCGCCTGGCCGAGCGCGACGTCATCGCCCACCCCGACCCCGGCACGTTCCAGATCCTGCCGTGGCGGCCCGGCTCGCTGGTGGCGCGAATGTTCTGCGACGTGCGGATGCCCGACGGCTCGGGCTTCGCCGGCGACTCGCGCGAGGCGCTGCGGCGGGTGCTGAGCCAGGCCGCCGCGCTCGGCTACACGTTCCAGGTCGGTGCGGAGATCGAGTTCTTCTGCTTCGCCGCCCCCGGCGACGGCGAGCCGCCCGTCCCGCTCGACGACGGCGCGTACTACGACCTCACCCCGCTCGACGCCGCCTCGGACTTCCGCCGCCGGACGATCGAGCACCTCGAGCAGATGAGCATCCCGGTCAAGGCGTCGCACCACGAGGTCGCGCCCTCCCAGCACGAGATCGACCTCCACCACACCGACGCGCTCTCGATGGCCGACGCCGTCACCACGTTCCGGATCGCCGTCAAGGAGGTCGCTCGGGAGGACGGCACGTTCGCGACGTTCATGCCCAAGCCGCTCGACGACCACCCCGGGTCGGGAATGCACCTGCACCTGTCGCTGTTCCGCGGCGACGAGAACGCGTTCTTCATTCCCGGCCGCGAGCGCCCGCTGTCGGACACCGGCTCGGCCTTCCTGGCCGGCGTGCTGGCCCACGCGCCCGAGCTCAGCGCGGTGACCAACCAGTGGGTGAACTCCTACAAGCGGCTCCTGACCGGCTTCGAGGCGCCGGCGGCCGTCGGCTGGAGCCGCCACGCGAGCTCGGCGCTGGTCAGGGTGCCGTCGAACCGCCCGGGCCGCGCGCGGGCGGCCCGGATCGAGCTGCGCTCCCCCGATCCCGGCGCCAACCCGTATCTCTGCTTCGCGCTCGTCCTGGCCGCCGGCCTGCGCGGGATCGAGCGGGGCTACGAGCTCGGGGCCGAGACGGTCGAGGAGGGTGACGACGGGCTCGTGCGGATGCCCGAGGACCTGCGCGAGGCGACCGATCGCTTCGAGGCCTCCGAGCTCGCCCGCGAGGCGCTCGGGGAGCGGCTGTGCGACTGGTACGTGGCCAACAAGCGGCGCGAGTGGGGCGAGCACGCCCGGCGGGTGACCGAGCTCGAGCGCCGCCGCTACCTGCGGTTGCTGTGAGCCGCGACGCCTGGATCTACGCGGCCGAGGCCGATCGCGCCGGCGAGGCCGCCCGCCTGCTCGCCGAGCTCGGGTTCAGCCCGCGCCGCGTCGAGGCCAACGGGACGCTGCGCCCGAAGGGCGGCGACGAGGGCGCGCCGGCGCGCCAGCCCGGCCTCGTGCTCGTGATGGGGCCCGAGGCGGCGCTGTGCGCGCGCCTGGACGCCGACGAGGAGCTCGGCGACGTCCCGCTCGTGCTCGCCGTCGAGCCCGGGGAGCTCGCCGGTGGCGAGGAGCTGCTCGACGGCCACGAGCTGATCGTCGCGCCGCTGGTCGCCGAGGAGCTGCGCGCGCGGATCGCCCGCGCCCGCCGCCGGGTCAACGGCGTCGACGCCGACGAGGCCATCCGCGTCGGCACGTTGAAGGTCGACTTCGCCACCTACCAGGTGACGATCGACGGCCGGCCCGTGGACTTCACCTACATGGAGTACGAGCTCCTGAAGTTCCTCATCACCCACCCGGGGCGCGTCTTCTCCCGCGAGGCGCTCCTCTCGCGGGTCTGGGGCTACGACTACTACGGCGGTGCCCGCACGGTCGACGTCCACGTCCGGCGGCTGCGGGCCAAGCTGGGCGCCGAGCACGCGGCGCGGATCAAGACCGTGCGCAGCGTCGGCTACCGCTTCGAGGCCGGGGACATCCACGCGGCGCTGAGCTGAGTTCACGCGCTGGAAACGCGGCGCGCACGAACGCGAAACCGCCGCACCCGAGCATGACGCGCATGAGCACGACGATCGCACCGACACCCGCCCAGGCCCCTGCCGCCGGCTCCGGCCGCCGGGGCCGCTGGATCGACCACTGGGATCCAGAGGACGAGGCGTTCTGGGAGTCGACCGGACGCAGGATCGCGCGCAAGAACCTCGCGCTCTCGATCTTCGCCGAGCACCTCGGCTTCTCGATCTGGGTGCTGTGGACGATCGTCGTGTTGAACCTCGCGAACGTCGGCATCGTCCTGTCGGTCTCCGAGCTGTTCCTGCTCGTCGCGGTCCCGAACCTCGTCGGCTCGATCCTGCGCATCCCCTACACGTTCGCCGTCCCGCGCTTCGGCGGTCGTGCCTGGACGACGATCAGCGCCTCGCTGCTGATCATCCCGGCGCTGCTGCTGGCGATCGTCGTGCCGAGCGGCTGGCTCGCGGAGCAGGGCCACGACACCCAGCTGTGGGTGCTGATCGCGTGCGCCGCGACGGCGGGGTTCGGGGGCGGGAACTTCTCGTCCTCGATGGCCAACATCTCGTTCTTCTATCCCGAGGGCCGCAAGGGCTTCGCGCTCGGGATCAACGCGGCCGGCGGCAACCTCGGCGTCGCCTCCGCCCAGCTGCTGGTGCCGCTGGTGATCATCGTCGGCGTCCCGGCCGCCGCGGTGAAGCTCCCCGCGCACAACGTCCACCTCGCGTACGCCGGGCTGATGTGGCTGCCGCTGATCGCGATCGCCGCGCTCGGCGCGTGGCGCTACATGGACAGCCTCACGCAGGCCAAGGCGGACAAGGCGTCCTACGTCGCCGCGCTGCGCTACGGGCAGACGTGGGTGATGTCGTTCCTCTACATCGGGACGTTCGGCTCGTTCATCGGCTTCTCGTTCGCGCTCCCGCTGGTGATCAAGAACACGTTCCCGGAGTTCCTGGCCGGCCACCCGTTCATCGCCACCTACCTCGCGGGCCTCGGCTTCGTCGGCGCGCTGATCGGCTCGGTGGCGCGGCCGCTGGGCGGCTGGCTGTCGGACCGCGTCGGCGGCGCGCGCGTCACCCTCGCCGTGTTCGGAGGCATGGCGCTGGCGACCGGCGCGGCGATCGCCGGCGTGCAGGAGCGCAGCTTCGCGCTGTTCTTCGGCTCCTACATGGTCGTCTTCCTGCTGGCGGGGATGGGGAACGGCTCGACGTACAAGATGATCCCGACGATCTTCGCCGTGCTCGGCCGCCACGAGGCGGCGGAGAAAGGCCTGGAGGAGAAGGCCGCGGCGGTGGAGTTCAAGCGCCGGGCGGCGGCGGTGATCGGCATCGCCGGCGCGATCGGCGCCTTCGGCGGCTTCATGATCCAGGTCGTGCTGCGGCAGGCCAGCCTCGGCGTGTCCGCGGCCGTCAAGGCCGCCGAGACCCCGGCCGAGAAGGTGGCCATCGCCGCCGCGAACGCCGACTGGTCGGTCCCCGCCCTGTGGGTCTTCCTCGGCTCCTACGTCGTGTTCGCCGGCGTCACGTGGTTCGTCTACCTGCGGACGAGCTTCGCGACCGAGCGGATCCCCAGCCTCGCCTACGCCTCGGTCTAGAAGCGCTTACGCAATCGCGGGAGGACATCTGCCGCGAACTGATCGAGGAAGCGCGACTGGTCCTGGCCGGGCCCATGGAAGACCAGGTGAGTGAACCCGAGCTCGACGTAGGGCGCGATCCGCTCGACGACGTCGTCGGGATCGCTGGAGACGATGAAGCGGGTGTGGGCGCGGTCGGCCGCCGCGTCCGCCAGCCGCTCCATCTCGATCGGGTCGTCGACGTCGCGCTTCTCCTCCGGGGTCAGCGCGAGCGCGGCCCACCAGGCGCAGGCGTCGCGGGCGAAGGCCTCGTCGTGGTCGTAGGAGACCTTGATCTCGATCATCCGCTCGATCGCGGCGCTGTCGCGGCCCGCGCCCTCAGCGCCCTCGTGGACCTTGTCGAGCAGGTCGCGGTAGAGCTGCGGGTCCTTGCCGCTCGTGCAGATGAAGCCGTCGCCGAGCCGGCCGGCGAGCTTGGCGGCCAGCGGGCCGGACGCCGCCATCAGGATCGGGACGGGCTCGTCCGGGCGGTCGTAGACCGTGGCCCGCTCGCAGCGGTAGAACTGCCCCTCGAAGTCGACGCGCTCCTCGGTCCACAGGCGGCGCATGAGCTCGACCGCCTCGGCGAGGCGCTGGCGGCGCTCCTTGCCCCCGGGCCACGGCAGGCCGGTGGGCGCGGTCTCGTTGAGCGCCTCCCCCGTCCCCACGCCGAGGAAGACCCGGCCAGGCGACAGGCAGGCGAGCGTCGCGAAATGCTGGGCGACGACCGACGGGTGGTAGCGCAGCGTCGGCGTCAGGACGCTCGTGCCGAGCCGCGCGGTCTTCGCCCGCTCGCCGAGCGCCCCGAGCCAGGCCAGCGCCGCCGGCCCATGCCCACCGTGGTGGCGCCAGGGCTGGAAGTGGTCGGAGATCGCGATGGAGCCGAGGCCGAGGGCCTCGGCCTGGACGCTGTAGTCGAGCAGCTCGCGCGGGGCGAACTGCTCTGCGGATGCCTTGTAGCCGTAGAGCACGCGGCGGAGCCTACGCGGCTACGGGTACCAGCCGCCATGAGGCCCCTGGCAGTGCAAGATCCGAGGCGCCGGTCGGATCAGCAGCCGCTGCGTGGTCTCGCGTCCGCGCACCCGGTAGCGAGTGCGAATCCCCGTGGCGGGTCCGATGACCAAACCTTCGTGGTCGCCCCGGAGTAACCCCTCGCAGCCGTTCGGCGACAACCGCATCGTCGCGATCAGGGTCAGCGAGCTTCCCGGAGCGATCGACTGCGGCAGCGCGTGGTCGCGCGCGGACGCCCCGTACGGCACGTGCCGGACGCGTTCGAGGCGCAACGCAGGCGGGATGCCCTCGATGTCCGCCGCGAGGAGCGTGATCGGGTGGCGGCCGTCGTTGCGGATCTCGAACCTCGGCCGGAGGACGCGGCCCTCGCGGGCATCGCACTGATCGCCGCCAAAGCACTCGGGCGCAGTGGCGGACACCGGATGACGGAACGCGTAGGCGGCCGGAACGGCGAGGAGCACGACGGCGACCGCGGTCGCCGCGGCGACGACGCGGGGACGCGGCCGCCCGAGGGGCCTGCCCGGTCTCGACGGCAGCCGGCGGATGAGGAAGGCGGCGATGAGCCACAGCACGAGCGGCCGGCTCGACCACTCATGGGAAGCGGGCGGAACCTCCACGTCGGCATAGACCAGGCGCTCGATCAGCCAGAACGGCAAGATCAAGGCGAGCCCGGTCAGCACCCACGCCGAGGCGAGGCCCACAGCACGATCCAGTAGCGCGGACGCGCTGCGGCCGGCCAGCTCGCCGCCGCCTCGGCGGTGATGCTGGTCGTCGCCATGGGCGCGAGCGTACTCACGCCATCCGCCGCGCGCCATAGCCCATCTGTCCACCTCGGTAACGTCCGTCGCCGCATGCGACGCCGCGTCACCTTCTCGCGCAACGAGACCCTCTCGCTCTCGCGCACGTGCCGCTGCTACTGCAAGTACTGCGCGTTCGCGACCCACAAGCCGCACCTCCACGAGCCCGACGAGGTCCTGGCGATGCTCGACCGCGCGAGCCGGGGCGGTCGCATCAAGGAGCTGCTGGTCCTCACCGGCGAGGCGCCCGACCACCACCCGGGCGTCCAGGCGAAGCTCGAGGCGCTCGGCCACGCCGACTTCACCGCATACGTGGTGTGGGTATGCGAGCGGGCGCTCGAGCGCGGGCTGCTGCCGCACACGAACCTCGGCGTCCTGAGCCGCGGGGACCTCGCCCGCCTGCGCGAGGTGACCGCCTCGCAGGGCCTGATGCTCGAGTCGGTCAACCCCGACCTCGTCGCCCACCAGGGGTCGCCGACCAAGCACCCCGCCCGCCGCCTCGACACGATCCGCGCCGCCGGCGAGCTGCGCATCCCGTTCACCAGCGGCATCCTCGTCGGGATCGGCGAGAGCGAGGCCGACCGGATCGCGTCGCTCGAGGCGCTCGCCGCGGTGCACGCCGAGTTCGGCCACCTGCAGGAGGTCATCCTCCAGAACTTCGTCCCGCACCAGAGCTACTACGGCCGCGAGCCGGCCGAGATCGCCGGCGCGGCCGCCGCGGACTACTGGCGCACCGGCGTCGGCGAGCGGCCGCACGAGCCGCTTCCCGGCTGGGCGGCGGCGGGCGATCCGGTGACGATCGAGTCGATGAAGACGCTGATCGCCGAGACGCGGCGGCTGATGCCCGATGTCGGGATCCAGGTGCCGCCGAACCTCGCGGACTGGTGGCCCGAGCTCGTCGCCGCCGGCGCGACCGACCTCGGCGGCCTGAGCGCCAACGGCGACCACATCTCGCCCGAGCACCCCTTCCCCTCCCCCAAGCAGGTCCGCCGGCGCCTCGCCGAGGACGGCGTCGCGGTCACCGAGCGACTGTGCGTCTACCCGCAGTACATCGACCCGGAGTGGGTCGCCCAGGGCGTGCTCGACACGATCCGGGCGCGCTACTGGTCCTTCATCCCGCGCCGCGGCTCCGGCCGTCGCGAGGAGCGCGCGATCGACCGCGACCTCGTCCCGAACGCGATCGAGCGCGCACGCGAGGGCGCGATGCTGAGCGCCGACGAGCTGACCGCCCTGTTCGCCGAGGACCGCCCGGAGGCGATCGAGGAGATCCGCGCGGCGGCCGACGAGCTGCGCGCCGAGCTGGCGGGCGACACCGTCACCTACGTCGTCAACCGCAACGTCAACGTCTCGAACATCTGCATCGTCGGCTGCGCGTTCTGCGGCTTCGGCCAGGGCAAGCGCTCGCCGGACGCCTACGAGCACGATCGCGCCGAGTTCGCCCGGCGCCTGGAGGAGGCCGTGGCCTTCGGGGCGACGGAGGTCTGCATCCAGTCGGGCATCCACCCGGACTGGGGCCTCGAGGACTACCTCGGCTGGCTGCGCTTCGCCCGCGAGGTCGCGCCGCAGCTGCACCTGCACGCCTACTCGCCGATGGAGATCGCGCATATGTGCGACGTCTCCGGCCTGGCCCCGCGCGAGGTCATGGCACGGCTGCGCGACGCCGGGCTCGGCTCCACCCCGGGCACCGCGGCGGAGGTCCTCCACGACGGCGTCCGCGAGCGCATCTCGCCGAACAAGCTGCCGGTCGCGCGCTGGGTCGAGATCATCGAGGCCTCCCACGCCGAGGGCCTGCGCTCGACCGCCACGGTGATGTTCGGCCACATCGAGGAACCGTGGGAGCTCGCCGAGCACATGCGGGTCATCCGCGAGGTCCAGGCGCGCACCGGCGGCTTCACCGAGTTCGTCCCGCTCTCCTTCATCCCGTTCCACACGCTGCTCGGGCGCACCCACGGCGTCGAGGAGATCTCGCGCGAGGAGAACCTCAAGCACACCGCCGTGTTCCGGCTGGCGCTCGGCCGCGCCGTCACCAACCTCCAGGCGAGCTGGGTGAAGATGGGGCTCGACGCCGCCACCGAGGCACTGCGCTGGGGCGTCAACGACCTCGGCGGGACGCTGATGGAGGAGTCGATCTCCCGGATGGCCGGCTCCTACCACGGCGTCCGCCTCGAGCCCCAGGACCTCATCGGCGCGGCGCACCGCGCGGGCCGCCCGGCGGCCGAGCGCACGACGCTGTACGAGATCCGCGCCCGCCACGCGGTCCCGGCCGCGGCCTAAGATCCGCCGCGTGCGCACGATCGCCGTCCTCCCCGTCAAGTCGTTCGGGCGCGCCAAGCAGCGCATCGCCGAGGCGGTCGATCCCGAGGGGCGCCGGATCCTGGCCGAAGCGATGGTCGACGACGTGCTCGACGCGCTCAAGCGCGTCGCCGGCTTCGACGGCATCGTCGTCGTCACCGCCGAGCCGCGGGCGAAGGCGCTCGCGGTCGCAGCCCGCGCGATGATCGTCCACGACGACCGCGAGGCCGGGCAGTCGGCCGCCGCCGAGCTCGGGATCGGCGCCGCGCTCGAGCTGGGGGCGGAACGCGCGCTGCTCGTCCCCGGCGACTGCCCGTGGCTGGACCCGGGGCAGGTCGACCGGCTCCTGGACGCCTACCCCGAGGCCGGCGTGGTCATCGTCCCGGATCGCCACGGGCACGGCACGAACGCGCTCCTGCTCTCGCCGCCCGGCGCCGTCGCACCCGCGTTCGGCCCGGGCTCGTTCGCCCGCCACGCGGCGCGCGCCCATGCCGCGGGCGCCGTGGTCCGGGTGGCCGAGGTGCCGTCGCTCGGGCTCGACGTCGACACGCCGGACGACCTCGCGGCCCTGCGGACGGCGCTCGACGCGCGGCCGGGCGGGGCGGCGCGCACGCGCAGCGTGCTCGGCCGCCTCTCGCCCGCGCTCAGCGCCGGGTGACCGGCCCGCTCGCGCTCGACGCCCTCCCCGGCGTCCCCGAGGTGCGGCCCGGCGATGACCTCGCCGAGCTGCTCGCCGCCGCCGCCGCGCGGCTGCCCGGTGGCCTCACAGACGGCGACGTCCTCGCGGTCGCCCACAAGGTCGTCTCCAAGGCCGAGGGCCGCCTCGTCGCGCTCGCCGACGTCGAACCCGGGGCGCGCGCCCGCGAGCTTGCCGCCGGCCACGAGAAGGACCCGCGGCACGTCCAGGTGGTGCTCGACGAGGCGGCGGAGGTCCTGCGCGCGGACCGCGGCCGGCTGATCTGCCGCACGCACCACGGCTTCGTCTGCGCCAACGCGGGCGTCGACGCCTCCAACGCCGGCGAGCACGAGGATCTCGTCCTGCTCCCGCTGGACCCGGACGGCTCCGCGCGCCGGCTGCGCGCCGGGCTGCGCGAGCGGCTCGGCGTCGCGCCGGCCGTGGTCGTCACGGATTCGTTCGGGCGTCCCTGGCGGACGGGCCAGTGCGAGATCGCCATCGGCTGCGCGGGCCTCGTGGTCCTCGAGGACTGGCGGGGCCTGACCGACACCCGCGGCCGCACGCTGACCGCGACCGTCATCGCGATCGCCGACGAGGCCGCGGCCGCCGCCGACCTCGTCCGCGGCAAGGACTCGGCCGAGCCGGCGGTGCGCATCCGGGGGCTCCAGCGGCACGTGTCCGCTGAGGACGGGCCCGGCGCCGCCGCGCTCATCCGCCCCGTCGCGGAGGACCTCTTCAGGTAATACGGGCGACCGCGAGCCGGCGGTGACCCTGCAGGAAGCCGGCGACGTCCGCCGCGGCCAGCGGACGGGAGATGTGGAAGCCCTGGCCGAGCGGGCAGCCGACGCTCCGCAGCGCGTCGATCTGGGCGTCGTGCTCGATGCCCTCCGCGACGGTCTCGAGGCCGAGCACCCGCGCCAGGCCGACCACGGCGGCGACGATGGCGAGGCCGTCGTCGTCGGTGTCGATGCCCGCCACCAGCGACCGGTCGATCTTGACCTGATGGACCGGCAGGTGGCGCAGGTAGGCCAGCGACGAGTAGCCCGTCCCGAAGTCGTCGATCGAGAGCCGGACCCCGAGCGCGGCGAGCTTCCCCACGACGTCGAGCATCGGCTCGGCATCGTGCATCAGGACGGTCTCGGTCAGCTCGAGCGTCAGCGCCAGCGGCGGCAGCCCGGTCTCGCGCAGGATCCGGTCGATGTCGCCGACGAGCCGGTCGTCGCGCATCTGGATGCCGGACACGTTCACGTTGAGCGTCAGATCGGGGAAGCTCCGGCGCCACTCGACAGCGGCCCGAACGCTCTGGGACAGCGCCCAGCGTCCCAGCTCGACGATGGCGCCGGTCTCCTCGGCGAGCGGGATGAAGTCGGCGGGCGAGACCGGCCCGGAGACGGGGTGGGTCCAGCGCATCAGCGCCTCCACGCCGGTCGGCCTGCCGGTCTGCAGGTCGAGCACCGGCTGGTACTGCAGCCAGATCTCGTCGCGCTCGAGCGCCCGCTGCAGCTCGGCGCGCAGCTCGAGGCGCTCGACGAGATCGCGGTGCATGTGCGCCTCGAAGACCGCGACGTGCCCCGGACCGCGTTGCTTGGCCCGGTACATCGCGACGTCGGCGTTGGCGAGCAGCCCGGTGGCGTCGTCCGTGCCCGCGACACCCGTCGCGATGCCGACGCTCGTGGAGATCATCACCTCGCGCTCGCCCGGCCCGACCTCGAGCGGCCACCGCAGCGCGGCGATGATCCGCTGCGCCACGTGCACCCCGTCCGAACTGCCGGCGCCGTCGCCGAGGTGGACGGCGAACTCGTCGCCACCGAGGCGCGCCGCCATGTCGCCGTCGCGCAGGCACGCGCCGATCCGGCGCGCCACGAGCGCGAGCAGCTGGTCGCCCGCCTGATGGCCGAGGCTGTCGTTGACCGCCTTGAACCCGTCGAGGTCGAGGAACAGGACGGTCGCGGGCGTGCCCGCCTCCCCGCTCAGCGCGTGGTCCAGGCGCTCGAGGAACAGCACGCGGTTGGGCAGCCCGGTCAGCGAGTCGTGGAAGGCCTGGCGCATCGTCTCGACCGTGCGGGCATCGGTCAGCGCGAGGCTGACCTGCTGGCCGAACGCGCGCAGCAGGCGGCGCTGGTCCTTGACGTGCGATGCGTCGTCGGCCACCTGGGCGACGATCGCGCCGACGCGATCCCCGCCGACGTGCACGGGCGCCGCGAGCACGAGCGACCGCGCGTCGCCCGACGAGCCGTCGGTGCCGGTGACCACCGTGTCAGCGGCCATCGCGTCGGCTGCCGCCGCGTGGACGTCGGCCTCGCGGACGGGCCCGGTCGGCACCCCGTGGGCCGCGAGCCGGATCAGGCGGTCGGGCTCGACGGGATGGACTTGCAGCAGGGTCACGAAGGAGCCGTCGAGCAACGACGAGGCGCCTGCGGCGATCGTCCCGAGCACCTCCGGCAGCGGGACGCGCTGCGAGATGGCGCGCTGGATCGCCAGCAGCGTCTCGAGCAGCCGCTCGCGGGTCTGGAGGGCGAGCAGCAGCTCGAGGTGACGCTGGACCTCGAGCTCGTTCTGCTCGCGCAACCCGCGCTCGGCGTCGAGGGTCCGCAGGCTGCGCACCACGAGCCCCAGGACCCGGGCCATGCCCTGGAGCATCTGCTGCTCCTCGGGACCGAAGTCGTCGTGCTCGCGGGCGATGACCATCGTGCCGTCGACCTCGCCACCGAGGGCCACCGTCACCGCGTGGAACTCGCCGAGCCCGGGCACGTCGATGAGCTCGGAGCCTCCGGGCCGGCACGCCGCCAGGTCGAGGCCGGCGGAGGGGGCGATGCCCAGCAGCCCGTGGACCTCGCCGTGCATCACAACGGCGCCGATCTCCGCGTCGAACGCCTCGGCGGCGCGCTCGACGGCGATCGACAGCGCGCCGGATTCGCCCTCGGAGGCGCCGACCGCGGCGAGGTACTCCGTCAGCTGATGAGTCGACCAGTGCAGGTTCATCGGGGCGGTGTCCGGCGGACGCGACTCACGCGAGGGCAAGGGCGACCATCGTCAGGTGGTGCAGGCCACGAGACCCGCGGGTGCGCGCGATCTCGCCGTACGTGTAGAAGCCTGCGAAGGGGGCCGCGCCGGTGCTCAGGGCGAGTTGCTCGACCTCGCGCCGCGTGCCCTCGGGGCCGAGCAGCGCCTGCCGGATCCCGCAGTCGAAGAGCAGAACCCCGAGCGGCTCGCGCCCGCCGAGCAGCGCGATCGCCTCGGTGACGGCCTCCTCGGCGCCGCGCACGAGGTCGTCGACGTCCGCCTCGAGCCGCCATGCGAGGGCGCCCGGCGGGATGTCGGCCAGGCACGCGAGCGAGCCGTCGGCGGGGTCGAAGCCGTAGATCGTGCGGATGTCCTCGCCGCTGCGTCGCGACAGGCCGAGCGGCCATGGCATCGGGAAGCGGCGGAGCCCGCGGCCGTCGTCCTCGGGTACCTCCTGGCCGATCCGGCGCAGGTAGGCGGCAAGGGCCGGCTCGCCGTCGAGCTCGTACAGGCGCCCGCCGCCGGCGCTCGTGACGATCATCGGCTCACCGGACTTGCGCCACCCGTGGCCGGTGGCGATGGCGATCGGCGCATCCGAGCCCAGCGCGACGGAGACGGCGGCGTCGGTGAGGACCTCCACCCCGGCGCCGGTCCCGAAGAACTGGCTCGTGCGCACGCGCTCGAGGTCGTCCCCGGCGCAGCCTCCGACCAACGGCGTCCCGGCACCGGCCACCGAGTACGCACCGCGGATGACCTCGTGCTGGGCTCCGACCAGGCCGTCCATGAGCAGCAGCAGCGCGTGGTGCGGGGCGTCGATCCCGTCGAGGGACGCCGCGACCTCCACGCCGGCCTCACGGCAGCGGCCGGTCACCCCGCGGCTCACCGCGGTCCGGACCTGGAAGCCCGGCCCGCCGAGCGCGATGACCGCCACGCGGTCCTCGGGCGCCCCGGCGGACACGACGTGGTGGCACGTCGAGCATCCGACGATGTCGACGCCGGCGCCCACGCGGGAGCGCACGCCGTCCAGCAGCCGGGCGAGGTCGTAGGTCACCGAGGCGAAGACGATGACCAGCGCCGGGTCGCGGCCCTGCAGCGCCGCCGCGGTGGCGGCGGCACCGGCGCGCCACGCCCCGTCGAGCGCGCTCGCGCCCACGCCGAGCCAGCGCGCGGGCGCATGGCAATTCGGCGTTCCGAGGAACGAGGCGGGGGTACTGCTCACACCCCTGTGGTCGTCACCCCCCGGACAGGCTTGAGAACAACTA
This sequence comes from uncultured Solirubrobacterales bacterium, assembly GCA_963828075.1. Taxonomy (GTDB): domain Bacteria; phylum Actinomycetota; class Thermoleophilia; order Solirubrobacterales; family Solirubrobacteraceae; genus JACCYI01. The sequence continues at coordinate 1,308,464 of CAWHDH010000017.1, forward strand.
GCTCGCGGAGCGCAACGCGACCCGAGCGTCGAAGCGCCCGCGGGCGGCCTCGACGTGGTCGCCGTGCACGAGCGACCACGTGCCGAGCGCCTTCATCGGCGTCGCCATCGTCGCCCCGAGGGGCGTCAGGGCGTACTCCACCCGGGGCGGGACCTCGGCATGCTCGCGCCGCCCGACGAGGCCGTCGCGCTCCATCGCCCGCAGCGTCTGGGTGAGGACCTTCTCGGAGATCGGATGCAGCTCGCCCAGCAGCTCGTGGTAGCGGCGCGTGCCGTGCCCCAGGGCCAAGAGCACGTCGACCGCCCACTTCGAGGACAGCAGCCCGATCGACTCGCGGACCAGGCGGGCGCAGCGGACCCGCTCGAGGGTCTGCGGGTCCTCGGCGGAGACCGTGACGGTGGCGGCAGCGGAGCGGGCCATGCTCAAGCGGCCCCGCGCATCTGCAGCGTCAGCGCCTTCAGCGCGCGCGAGACCTTGAGCCGCGCCGCGTTCTGGCTGCAGCCGAGGCGCCCGGCGACCTCGTCGTAGGACAGCTGCTGCACCACACGGAGCTCGAGCGCCCGGCGCTGCTCGACGGGGAGCGCACCGACCGCGACGCGCAGGGCGGGCCTCAGCCGCGCCGCCTCCATGCGCTCGTCCACCTGCTCGTACTCGTCGGACTCCGCGAACGCCGCCGCCACCCCCAGCCGCTGGCGGGCGGCGGTCTCGATCCGGTGGTGCTTGTAGTACTGGCGCAGGAGGTTGCGGGCGATGCCGAAGAGCCACGGCGCGCCGGATCCCGAGGCCAGGTCGCGGAAGCGCCGGGCCCCGTGCCACGCCTGCGCGAACGTCTCGGCCGTCAGGTCGAGTGCCGCGGCATCGGATCCGGTCTCTCGCTCGAACCACGCGCGCACCCAGACGGCGTAGCGCTCGTAGAACTCACGAAAGGCCTGCGGATCCCGCCGTGCCGCGGAAAGCAGCTCGGCATCGGTTCTCGTCACGTACCCAACTATGCACCGAGCGCCGAAACCATGTCGTCGGAATCCTCCTCGATCAGGCGAGCGCGCGCTCGAACACCGCCTCGAGCCGGAGCTCCGCGTCGTCGTCGGGCAGCGTCTTCTCCAACCACAGGCGCGCGGTGCGACCGTCGAGCTCGATCGTGGCGACCTGGTTGTCGAACCAGGGTTCGTCGTGCACGAAGCGCCAGCGGACCGGCGGAGGGCTGACGCCCGCGCTGCGGGCCAGCGCCCGCCCCAGCAGCGTGCCCACTCGCGACGCCCCGAACCGGATGGCGCGACGCTCGCCGGCGTCGAGCGGGTTGCGGAACGGCGAGCAGACCGCCTGCCAGACGTTCGCGCGCACCCCGCTGCCGCGCGGGAACGCGACCTCGGCGAGGTACGCGTGGTGGACGTCGCCCGACAGCGCCACCACCGTCGCCGGCGCCTGGCCGCGGCGCCCGGCGGCGACCTCCTCGATCAGCCCGCACATCCGCTCGAAGGACGCCCGGAACGCGCCCCAGTGCTCGAGATCGACCCCCTGGCGCATCGACTCCCCGAGGCGCGCCGCGAGCGGGCCCCACGCGCCGTCGCAGACCGCCTCGTTCCAGGACTCGAGGTACTGCATCCCAGGGGCGAGCAGCAGCGGCAGCGACGTGCCGATCAGCAGGTGGTCGTGGTCGCCCGCGAGGTGCTCCTCGATCCAGCGGAACTCGCCCTCGTCGATCATCGACCGCTCGCCGGCGCGCAGCACCCGGCCGGCGCGCGAGTCGATCATCACCAGACGTGCCGGGCCGATGTCTCGGCAGTAGCTCCAGCGCTTGCCCTGCACCTCGCGGTCGGCCTTGAAGGCGTGCTCGCGCAGCAGGCCCTCGGCGTCGCCACCCTCGCAGGCGCGCTGGTAGACGTCGTCCTCCTCGAGGTCGGACGGCGAGAGGTTCCCGATGTGCTGGTAGATCCAGTACGAGACGAACCCGCCGACGATGCGCTCGTCCCACCACCCCGTCGCGCGCATGGTCTTCACCCACGCCTCGGACGTGTTCCAGTCGTCGTGGACGTCGTGGTCGTCGAAGATCATCGCCGAGGAGACCGTCGAGAGCAGCCAGCGGATGTACGGATCGCCCCAGGACTCGTGGTAGAGCAGCGTGTACTCCTCGAAGTCCGCGACGGTCTCATACGGCGGGATCGAGGTGTCGCGCCGCGCGCGGATCGCCTCGCGAGTGCGGGGCGAGACCTCGTCGGCATAGACCTGGTCGCCGAGCATGACCAGCAGGTGGGGCCAGGTCTCGGGCGGGGTGTGGCGCATCCGCAGCGAGAGCGCCCGGAGCGCGTCGACCTCACGGCCGCGAGGGTCGTTGTCCTTCCTGAGCGTGTAGGGGTCCTCGTGCGGCACCGACACGCGGCAGGATCCGAACATCAGCTTGACCGGACCGTCGCCTTCGGGCGTCCGGATCACGCTCGGCGGGTAGTCGGACCGCTCCAGCGGCCAGACGCGCTCGCCGTCGAGCGTGACCTCGTACGGGGTGATGGCTCCCGGCTTCAGTCCCGAGCAGTGCACGAGCGCGTAGTGGTGCCCGCTGACCGTGAACGTCGGCTGGCGGCACCCGAGGACCTCGACCTCGCACGCGACGTCCGTCTCGACCCAGATCGTCGCGTCGGTCTCCCCCACGTAGCGCAGGAGGGGGCCGAGGAGCAGGCGGGCCATGGCCGCGGACACTAGCCTGCGCGGCCATGTCGTGGACTCGCCTCGTCGCCCTCGCGACGCTCTGCTTGGTGGTGGGCTGCGGCGGTGAGACGGGGTCCGACCGCCCCGACGAGGACGCGACGCTGCTCCTCGACTTCACGCCGAACGCCGTGCACGCCGGGATCTATCTCGCGACCCAGCGCGGGTTCGACAGCGCCGAGGGTGTCCGCCTGACGGTCCGCAAGCCGGGTGCCTCGACCGACGCCCTCAAGCTGCTGGAGACCGGCCGCGCCGACCTGGCGATCCTCGATATCCACGACCTCGGCCTCGCCCGCGAGCGCGGCCGCGACGTGGTCGGCGTCATGGCCGTGGTCCAGCGGCCGCTGGCGGCGGTCTACGCCCAGCCGTCGATCCGCACCCCGCGCGACCTCGAGGGCCGCCGTGCCGGCGTGACCGGCCTGCCGTCCGACGACGCGGTGCTCAGCTCGGTCGTACGCGGCGCGGGCGGCGATCCGGACCGCGTTCGGCGCACGACGATCGGCTTCGCCGCGGTCAAGACGCTGCTCGCCGGGCGCGTCGACGCGGCGACCGCGTTCTGGAACGTCGAGGGTGTCGCGCTGCGCGCGCGCCGGCCGGCCATCCGCGAGTTCCGCGTCGACGACTTCGGCGCGCCGCGCTATCCCGAGCTCGTGCTGTGCGTGAGCCTGCAGACGCTCGAGGACTCACCGGACGTCGTCCGGGCGACGATCCGCGCGCTCCAGCGCGGCTACGGCGAGGTCCAGCGCGACCCCGAGTCGGCCGCCGGCGCGATGCTCGACGCCGAGCGCGGCCTCGACCGGGCCGATCTGCTCGCGCAGCTCGACGCCGTCGGCCCCGCGTTCTCGGCGGGCTCGCAGACCTACGGCGCGCTCGATCGCCGCCGGCTCGAGGCCTGGGCGAAGTGGGACGTCGAGTTCGGGATCCTCAAGAAGCCGCTCGACGTGGGCCGCGCGTTCGACACGACGCTGGTGCGGCCGGTCGAAAACCCCTGATCCGTGGGCGGACCTACGGAGTCAAGTCGTACGGATAGCGCGTGAGGTTCTCGGAACCGTCCTCGGTGACGAGCAGGAGATCCTCGAAGCGCACCTCACCGATGTCGCGGAGCCAGATGCCGGGCTCGATGGCGATCACGTCGCCCGCGACGAGCTCGCCGTGGCCCGTCTGACCGAGCGACGGATCCTCGTGGACCTCGAGGCCGACGCCGTGGCCGAGCGAGAACTGGAAGCCCTCGTCGGGGTCCTCCCCCGGGCCGGTCCTCTGCGTGCGGTGCCCGGCCGCCTCGAACACGTCGCAGACCAGCCCGTGGAGCTCGCGGCCCGTGACCCCCGGACGCACCGCCGCTTTCGCGCCCTCGAACGCCTCTCCCACGAGGCGCTCGAGCGCTCGGACGGATTCGGGGAGCTCGCCGACGACGAACGTCCGGGCCATGTCCGCCCAGCATCCAGACTCCTCGTCGCGCGGCCAGACGTCGATCACGATCGGCAGGTTCGCCGGCAGCGGGCCCGAGCCCGGCTCGTGGCCAAATCCCTGCCAGACCGAGGCGACGATGACGTCCGGCGGTGCCGGAGCGCCGTGGCGCCGGCAGGCGTCCCGAAGCACGCCGCGCACCGCCTCCGCCGTGAGCGCCTCGCCGTCGAGCACGAGCCGCTCGCCCTCGGGCACGGCGCGGCGCAGCAGGTCCGCGGCGGCGCGCATCCCGGCCTCGGCTGCGACCTGGGCTCTGCGGATCCCGGCGAGCTCCGCCGCCGATTTCGCGCGGCGCCTTGCCATGACCGCCTCGTGATCCAGGTGCAGGACCAGGCCGTCGGCGCGGAGCCGGTCGGCGACCGCGACCGGCATCTCCGGGTCGACGATCGCCTCGCCGACGCCCATCGCCGCGGCGGCGCGCGACGTGAGCTCCAGGTCGACCTCGTGCCAGGCCTTGCCGCTCTCCAGCAGCTCGTGGAAGCCGAGGTCCGCGACGTCGTGCAGGACGGCCTCGGGCGCCACGGCCTCGATCCGGGTGCGTTCCAGCGAGTTCGACATGACGTGCATCCGGCCACCGACCATCCCGAGCAGGAACGGGTCTCCGATGGGAACCGGGAGCTCGTGGCGCATGGCCGCCGAGCGCTCGGTGCTCCCGAAGAACAGGAGATCGGTCATGGGCCGGCCAGCCGGTCGACGAGCGCGCCGCCCTCGCGGGCGAACCGTGACCGGGGGACGACGAGATCGAAGCCCGCGTCGGTCGCCCGGGAACGGGTCTCGGCGTCGACGTGCGAGTAGACGCCGAGCGTGCGGGTCGCCGCGAGCTCGCCGCCCGCGCGCAGGCCTTCGACGAGCGCGACGCCGTCGAAGCCGGTACTGCCGAGGTCGACCACCAGGACCTCGGCGCCGGCGACGGCGAGCTGCGCCGGCGAGGAGACCAGCGTCGCCTCGTGCCCGCCGCTCTGGAGCCAGCCGAGCACGTTCGAGCCGAGCAGGAGATCGTCGAACAGCGCGACGACGCGAGCCACTGGGCTACTGGGCCCGCAGGCGCCGGAAGTCCTGGCGCACCGACTCCGGCCGGCCCCACATCTGGGTGACTTCGACGCGACCGGTGCGCAGTTCGCGCAGCGCGAGCTCACCCTTGATGCCGGCGTTGTCGAGGAGGTTCAGCGTGCCGTGCACCGTGGGCGCCGCGGCGGCGTGCCCGAACTGGTGGGCGACGAGGATCCGCCAGTGCCAGTCGTGGTGGGAGTACGGCTGCGCGTTGCAGTTGACCACCAGCGTCGCGGCGTCGACGTAGCGGTCCTCCTGCACGCGGAGATCGACCTCGAGGTCGGTCCAGTCCGACGGCAGGGAGTCGACGATCTCCTGGAACTCGTCGGCAAGGACGCCCATGCGCGGCATCATACGAGTCACGCCCCCGCCACCCCCCGCCCCGATCGATCCGGACACCGATCCGCTCGCCGCCGCGCGCGGCCTCTCCATGCACGGCCTGATCGGGCTGCTCGAGCGCCTCGACGGCGCCGAGGAGGCCGCCGTGGTGCGGGGGGCGCTCGAAGCCGGGGTGCCGCGCGAGCTGGTGGTGGAGGAGCTCCAGCGCGAGGTCGAGCGCCGCCTCCTGCGCACCACCGGCTTCTACGATGAGCCGGCCTGGTGAGCACCACGATCGACACCCCGCTGCAGGTCGAGTACCGCGCCCTGACCGAGGGCTGCGGCCTGCTCGACCGCTCCGAGCGCGGCAAGCTCGCGGTGACCGGCGGCGAGGCGTCGTCCTTCCTGCAGGGCCAGGTCACCAACGACGTCGAGGCGCTCAAGCCGGGGCGCGGCTGCTACGCCGCGTTCCTCACCCACAAGGGCAAGATGCTCGGCGACCTGCGGATCCTCGACGCCGGCGACGAGCTGCTGCTGGACTGCGAGCGGATCGCGCTGCAGGAGCTGTTCAACCTCCTGCGCCGGACGACGCTCGGCCGCGACGCCGAACTGCACAAGCGCACGCTGCAGCGCGGTCTGCTCTCCCTGATCGGCCCGCGGGCCCGGGCGGTGGCGGGCGCCGGGGACGCCGGCCTCGGATCAACGGAGCACGACCATGTGACGGCGACCATCGGTGGCGCCGCCGTCCGCCTGATCGCGACCGACCACGACGGCGTCGACGTCCTCTGCGACAGCGAGGAGACCGCGCGCGTGACCGCCGCGCTGCGCGACGCCGGCGCGGTCCCGGTCTCCGAGACGGCCGCCGAGGTCGTCCGCGTCGAGCGCGGCCGGCCGCGCTACGGCGCCGAGCTCGACGACACCGTGATCCCGCAGGAGGCAGGCCTCAACGAGCGCGCCGTGTCGTTCACCAAGGGCTGCTACCTGGGCCAGGAGACGGTGGCGCGGCTGCACTACCGCGGCAGGCCCAACCGGCATCTGCGCGGGCTGCGCCTCGGCGCGCCGGCCGCCCGCGGCGAGGAGCTGCGGTTCGGCGAGAAGGTGGTCGGCCTGGTCGCGACGGTCGCGGAGTCGCCGGTCCACGGGCCCATCGCCCTCGCGCTCGTGCGGCGCGAGGCGGCCCCCGGAGACATCCTCGCGGTCGGCGACGACGCCCGCTCGGCCCAGGTGGTCGACCTCCCGTTCACCGCTCGCTAGAGCGGCAACGCGCCAGCTTCGGCGAGAGGGCTCAAGTCCGTCGCGCGATCTGCCGATGACAGGGGCAGAGCATCATGCGGCCACCGCCGCACCGCCGGGCTCCCACACCCGCGCTGCCGCCACGAAGCTCTCGATCCTTCCGTCCGACGGTCTCGGGACCAGCTCCAGCGTCCGCACCTCGTGCGTCGCCGTCCACGCGCCGACCAGCCGCACCTCGTCGAGCTCGTCGGCCGGTAGCCAGCCCGTCGACCCGCCCGGCCCCGCCGCCCGCAGCGCCTCGTCCGTGCGCGCGTGCAGGTCGTCGCGATCGGCCGGCAGCGCGCCCCAGTCCATGACGCGCCCGCCGACGATCCAGAACGCGTCGAGCCGGCCCACCGCCGAGGGGTGCGGCACGAGCAGCAGCCGTGCCCCGGCGTGCGCGGCGCGCAGCACCCCGCCGAGACGGCCGAGCAGCGACTCCAGGCGGACGTGGCGACGGCGCAGCCACGCGGCGCGCTCGAAGGCCTGCGCGGCGGCCGCCTCGCGCATCTGGCGCTCGATGTGGGCCAGCAGGGCGGCGCGGCCGTCCGCCGCGCCGGTGAACAGCCCGAGCGCCCCGTCGAGCCGTTCGCGGTACAGGTTCGGGTCGAGGTCGCCGAGGCACGGCGACAGGCAGCGCCCCATCTGCCCGTAGACCGAGGGGTGCTGGCGGCGCGGGAGCGTCCGCCCGCAGTGGCGCAGGCCGAACAGCGAGTTGAGCTGCTCGACGAGCTCGGCCGCGGCCGCGCGGCCCCGCACGGGCCCGACGCAGACGGCGTGCCCGGCCGCGGGCTGGCGGGCCACCTCGAGGATCGGGAACGGGATGTCCAGGCGGCAGCGCAGGTAGACCATCCCGTCCGGCTCGGCCTTGCCGCGCACGTTGCCCGGCGGCTTGAGCGCCCGGATCAGCCGCCCCTCGAGCAGCAGCGCGCCCAGCTCTGACTCGGTGGTCTGGTAGTCGACCTGCTCGGCGTGGCCCGTCCACACGGCCTGGGCGTCGGTGAAGTGCGCCCGCGCTCGTGCGCGGAGGCAGATCGACTTGCCGACGTAGAGCGGATGGCCGTCGACGTCGCGGAAGACGTAGACGCCGGGATCCTTCGGCAGCCGCGAGAGGTCGGGACGGCGCTCGGGCGGGCGCCGCTTCGCCGTCCGCGGGCGCCCGGGACGCCGCTTGGGCCCGAGCAGCGCCACCGCCTCGCCGATCGTCTGTGCGTTGGCGGACAGACGCCCGAACAGCGCGCAGAAGACCCGGGCGCACGTCTCGGCGTCGGGCAGCGCTCGATGCGTCTCGGCCACCTCGATGCCCAGCGCGTCGGCGAGCGTAGCCAGACCGCGCCGCCGTTGCAGGGGCGCGAAGCGGCGGGCGAGCGCCACCGTGCAGACGACCGGCGGCGCGGGCCAGTCGAGCGCGGCGCGCGCGAAGGCCTGGCGCAGCACGCGCTCGTCGAAGCGCGCGTTGTGGGCGACCAGGATCCGGCCCCGCATCCGCACCGCCAGGTCCGGCAGGACCGCCTCCGGCGGCGGGGCGGCGTCGGCCATCGCCTGCGAGATGCCCGTGAACCGCTGGATCCCGCGCGAGAGCGGCGCCGCGACGCCGACCAGCGACACCCAGCGGTCGTGCAGCTCACCGCCCCCGACGAGCACCGCGCCGACCTCGGTCAGCTCGCACGCGTCGCCGCCCAGACCGTTGGTCTCCGTGTCGACGGCGAGGAACTCCGCGGTCGCGAGCGGGAGGGCGGCGAAGGTCGGGTCGAGCAGCACGGACATGGTGGTCTACGCCCCGGTCCGGACGGCCTGCAACGAGCGTTGCACGCGATTGCGTGCCGCCTGGGAGCGCAGAGTCGGTTAGGGTTCGGCCCGGTCGCAGGTACTGCGCCGTTTCACGGCGTGGGGAGGCGCCCTAGAGGGTCAAGGAGAGATGACGCGCACCCGCACACGAGCCGGTCGGATCCGTCGAGTCGTGGCCCCCGCCACCTGCGCGGCGCTCGCCGCCGCCGGCTGCGGCGCCGACGACGACTACGCCAACAAGGCGCGCCCGCCGGCGCCCATCAACGTCACCGCGCTGATCTCCGACGAGCGCGTCGACGTCTCGCCGCGCCGCTTCGGCGCCGGCCCGATCGTGCTCATCATCGCCAACCAGTCCGCGCGCTCCCAGGAGGTCACGCTGGAGTCCGACGACGGCGAGGCCGGGATCACGCAGACGACGAGCCCGATCAACCCGGACGGCACGGCCGAGCTGAAGGTCCGCGTCACCGAGGGCACCTACAAGATCGGCGTCGGCACCAATTCGGTGCAGTCGGCCTCGATCGAGGTCGGCGAAGAGCGCGAGACCGCGCAGAACAAGCTGCTGCAGCCGTAGCCGGCGACCGTGGAGGTCCTCACCGGCGTCGACCGCGAGCGCCTCACGGCCCTGCGGCGCGCCGACACGTTCTTCTGGCTCGACCTCCGCGACCCGTCGCCCGCCGACCTGGAGGTGCTCGGCGACGTGCTCGGCCTGCACCCGCTGGCGCTCGAGGACACGCGCGAATGGGAGCAGCGCCCGAAGGTCGAGCCCTACGGCGACCACGTCTTCCTCGTCTTCTACACGGCCGCCGTCGCCGCGGGCGGCCCGGACACGCGCTCGATGGAGATCCACCTCTACGTCTCGGGCGGCTTCGTCGTCAGCGCGCGCCGCGGGGAGTGCGCGGAGATGGACCTCCTCCGGGAGAAGCTCGGCCCCACGCCTGAGGGGCAGCCGGAGGACTACCTCGTCTACCAGATCCTCGACGGGCTGACCGACGCGTACTACCCGCTGATCCGCGACGCCGAGGACCGCATCGACGCGCTGGAGGCCGAGGTGCTCCACCGGCCACAGCGCGGCCACCTCGAGCGGATCTACCGCCTCAAGCAGGAGATCCACCTCTTCGAGCGCCGGGTCCTCGCCCAGCGCGACTACTTCCCCTCGGCGGTCGACGCGATCATGGAGCTGCCCGGCCTGAGCCGGGGGACGCGGACCTATCTGCGCGACGTGTCGGACCACCTCGCCCAGGTCGCCGGCGAGCTGCGCCGCCAGTCGGTCGACCTGACCTCGCTGACCGAGACGTTCTTCAACGCCAACGCCAACAAGCTGAACGAGTCCGCGGCGCGGCTGAGCGTGATCGCCACGTTCTTCGTCGTCGGGACGCTGATCACGGGCTTCTTCGGCCAGAACTTCGGCTGGCTCGTGCGGAGCATCGACTCGCGGACCGACTTCCTCATCTTCGGCGTCGGCGGGCTGCTCGTCCCCGTCCTCGCGCTGAGCGCCTACTTCTGGCGCAAGCGCGACGACTGGCTCTGAGCCGAAGCGATCCCCGCGAGCAGCCAGCGCAGGCCACGATCGAAGTTCGCGTCGAGTTCGTCGGCGCGCTCGACGGGATCGGTCGCCAGGTCGATCGGCGGCCGGGTGGCGAACGCCGCGAACCCGATCGTGTAGACGACGAGGACCCGGAGGGCCTCCTGGGCCGGCGGGCCGGTCACGCCCGCGCGCTCGAGCAGCGCCAGCATGATCTCCCCCAGCCGTTGCGCGTTGGCGCCGCGCGCGCCCTGGCGGGCGAGGTACACCGGGACGAGGTCGGGCTGGGCGACGAGCACCTCGTAGGTTGAGGCCATCACCTTGTGGAGCCCGGCCACGGGATCGCCGGCGTCCGGCCCGGGCGCCTCGACGGCGCCGAGGACGTGGTCGAGGAGGTCGTCGACGAGGGCCGTCTTGCTCTCCACGTGGCTGTAGAGGGCGTTGGGCGCGACTCCGAGTCGCTCGGCGAGCGCTCGCATGGTCAAGCCGTCGAGCCCGCGCTCGGCCAGCAGATCGCGCGCCGCCGCGAGCACGCCGCCGCGGCTGAGGCCTGCGCGCTGCCCGGGACTTCTGGGTGCGGACACCTTGCGAACTGTACAGCGTTCAGCTAAGCTGTACGACGTACAGTTCACCGACGGGCAGGAGCATCGAGATGACCAACACCATCGAGCCAGTGACGGGCATCGCAGCCGGCGTGCCGTTCATCGCCTTCCCGCCGAGCAGAGGCCCGCGGGCATCGGCGCCCGTCGTGGCGGCCTGGCACATGCTCGACGCGCCGCGCACCGAGGCGGCGTTCGCAGCCGCCCTCCCCCTCGACGGCCTCGACGCCTGGCGCATCTACTTCGGCCTGCCGCTGACCGGGTCGCGGACCCCGGCGGGCGGGATGGACGCGGTCATGGCGCTGGGCTACGAGGACGCGGTGCTCAGCCTCGACAGGCCGGTCATGTTCGGCGCGGCCGAGGAGTTCGGCGCCGCGCTCGCCGAGCTGCGCGAGCAGCTCGGGATCGACCCCGGCCCGATCGGCGTGCTGGGCGGCTCGGCCGGCGCCGCCGTCGCGCAGCTGCTCCTCGCCGACAGCGATCTCGACATCCGCGCCGCCGTCCTGGTCAGCCCCGTCGTCCAGGAACGGCGCAAGATCGAGGCCGGCGAGCGGTTGTACGGGTTCACGTACGGCTGGTCGGACGAGTCGAACGCCGTCGCCGACCGTCTCGACTTCGTCGCGCGCGCCGGCGACATCGCGGGCCCGCCGGTGCTCGTCGTCGTCGGCGAGGAGGACGATCCCGGCATCCTCGAGCCCGCCGCGGAGCTCGTCGCCACGCTGACTCGCGACCACGCGACCGAGGCCGAGCTGGTCACCGTCGCGGGCATGCAGCACGGCCTCGCCGAGGAGCCGGGGACCGAGCCGGCGCCGCAGGGCACCCACGCCGCGACCGTCGATCGGCACGCCGCCGCGTGGTTCAACCGGCACCTGAGACAGCCTCCTCGACGGTAGGATCCCGCGCCTCAGGACCCGATCCGTGTGAATAAAGGAGCCATTCGTGGCCGTTGATCTCAGCCAAGTCGCACAGCTGGACGTCGAACCGGGCGAGTTGCCGGCCACCATGGCCGCGTGGGTGATCCGCGAGGAGCGCCTGGGCGAGCCGCTGGAGGCGTTCCAGCTCGAGGAGATCGAGGTGCCGGAGCCTGGCGCGTTCGAGGTCACCGTCCGCGTGATGGCCGCCGGGGTGAACTTCAACAACGTGTGGGCGGCGCTGGGCCAGCCGGTCTCGGTCTTCCGCTACCACCCGAACGAGGACCACCACATCGGCGGCTCGGATGCGTCGGGCATCGTCTGGAAGGTCGGCGAGGGCGTCACGCGCTGGCAGCCGGGTGACGAGGTCGTCATCCACTGCAACCAGGCGTCCTACGAGGACCCCGAGGTGCACGGCCTCGACCCGCTCGCGGCGCCGTCGCAGCAGATCTGGGGCTACGAGACCTCGTGGGGCTCGTTCGCCCAGTTCTGCAAGGTCCAGGCGCAGCAGCTGCTGCCCAAGCCGGCCGCGCTGACCTGGGAGGAGGCCGCGTCCTACGGCCTCACCTACTTCACCGCTTATCGCATGCTGCTGGACCAGGCGAAGCTGCAGGCGGGCCACCGGGTGCTCATCTGGGGCGCCGCCGGCGGCCTCGGGGTCTTCGCCACCCAGCTGTGCGCGCTGACCGGCGCCGACTCCGTCGGCGTCGTGTCCTCGGTGGAGAAGGGCGAGCTCGTCAAGCAGCTCGGCGCCGTCGACTACGTCGACCGCAACGAGTTCGCGGGCATGATGCGCAAGGGCGGCGAGTCGCCGGAGGAGGAGAAGGCGCGCTTCAAGGAGTCCAAGCGCTTCTCCAAGCACGTCACGCAGCTCCTCGGCGGCGAGCCGGACATCGTGTTCGAGCACGTGGGCCAGGCGACCTTCCCGACCTCCGTGCTGGCCGTCAAGCCGTTCGGCAAGGTGGTGATCTGCGGCGCGACGTCGGGCTACCAGCTCGACTTCGACGTCCGCTATCTGTGGATGCGCCAGAAGCAGATCATCGGCTCGCACTTCGCCAACGCCTGGGAGGCGACGCTGGCGAACCGGTTGATCGAGCAGAACAAGATCCGGCCCGTCCTGTGGCGGACGATGAGCTTCGACGGCGTCGCCGAGGCCCACCAGCTGCTGCGCGACAACAAGCACCTCGGCAAGATCGCGATCCTCGTGGGCGCGACCGAGGAAGGGCAGGGCAAGACCGCGGACGGGCCCGGCGCGATCCGGGCGGAGGTGGGTGCCTGATGGCCGGAGTGGTGCATATCCCCTGGTACGCGACAGTGTTCCGGGGCGACTCCTTCGAGGCTGCGCTGATGGAGATCGCGCCCGTGGCGCTGCGGTACGGAGCGACGGAGTATCAGGTCCACCGCGGCCGCGACGACCGGTACAAGTTCCTGCAGATCGCGTACTTCGAGGCCAAGTCGGACTTCGAGCGCTACTGGTACGGCGAGGAGTTCAACACCTGGCGCGCGGAGCACTCGAGCTGGTTCCAGGTGCCGATCGTCTACGCGTTCAACGACGTGGTGACGCGCGGCGCGCTGGTGGACCAGCCCGACCTGGCCTGAACCCGGACGGCGAGGAGCCGCGCTTCGCCGGTTGCGAGTGGGTGACCGACCGCCTAGACCCGACGGTGAGGATGGGCTAGGCCCCGCGCGTACTCGAGGACGGGGTGTGTCGCCTCAAAGCAACCGCCAACGCGAGTCAACGGATGTCGGCGCCGCTGCCTTCAATCCCGACGTCGTACCCGCCGATGCGATCATCATCGGCGAGCGCGTCGAGGAACCGCTCCAGTTCGTCGAAGACCTCTGGATGCGGATCCTCGATTCGAACGACGAGAGCCGGCCGTGCTTCTGAGGGCTGCTGTGACATGACTCGAGCATCGCTGAATCGCCGTGACCGAGAGTCCTGGAACGTCCGCTACTCCCGGCAGCCGGGACGTCGCGGCTGTCTCAAGCCAGCAGCGTGCGAAGGAACGACAGCAAGCCTCGTTGCGGGTCGCTGCGGCCCCGAAACTGCGGTCATCGAGGAGGGCGGTCCGGGTGGCCGCGCCGTCAACCACCCCCATGCGCCGCCGCACCTCGCACGGGGGTGGTTGACCCCACTATTCGGGGTGAACCACCCCCATGCTGCCGCTCGGGGGCCAAGGGGGTGGTTGACGTCCTCGACGACCCGCCCCCTCACTCGATGATGCAGTTCCTGGGCGGCCGGCGACAGAACCGGCCGCTGCTATCGCTGACAGCAGGGAAAGCGCGCCCGTCCCTGCTGCGATCGTGTCGCGACAGTCGCGACGTATACAGCGTAGGTCAATGCGCAATCCGCTAAGAGCGCCCGGGAGCTCGGCCACGAGGTGTCCGACAGGATGGTCCTAGAGGCCCTCCCTGGCGCCTCGCGCCTCTTGAACGACGAGTGATCGCGCGCTTGGCCGGGCACTGCGTCGGCGCCCGCATCAGCCATTCGCCCGCAAACTTCGGAGTGAGCTGCCGATCATCCACACGCGGGACTCCGGTACGACGCGAAACCGGCGTGCAACTCGTTCTGAGCCGACGTTTCCTTCAGCTTGGCCAGGGGTCGACGAACTCGCCGCTGTCGCCTTCGGTGTGGGTGCCGAAGGCGATGAACTCGAGGCCCTCGCCGTCGGCCTCGAACGACCGCGCGCTGCCCGCGGGGACCCGCAGGGCGCTCCACGGCCGCAGCTCGATCACGGTGCCCTCCACGGCGGCGCGACCGCTTCCGGCGACGACGACGTAGACCTCCTCGTCGGTGGCGTGGCGGTGGCCGAACGGGGCTCGGACACCGGGCTTGATGCGCTGGAGGCTGAGGCCGATGCCCTCGCCTCCGAGCGCCTCGCGGGCGAACCGGGCCTCCAGGGTGTCGCCGAAGCCGCCATCGGACGCGCTGTCGGGCAGCTCGCGAAGGTCGACCAGGGCATATGTGGCGGCGGTGTCGTTGCTCATGTCTCCCACCGCGTTCGTGCGCGCCCGGCGCCCGCCGCCCGACCCCCAGCGCGCGTTCGTCGCCGAGATCGTCGAGGCGATGCGCGCCGCGCCTCCGGGCACCCGCGTGGCGGAGGTCGCCTCGCGCTTCGCCGTCGTGCCGCGGACGCTGCAGCGCCTGTTCGCCGTGCACGTCGGCGCCACGCCCAAGCAGGTGCTCCAGCGCTTCCGCCTTCAGCGGGCGACCGACCAGCTCGCCGCCGACGATGCGGCGCAGCTCGCGCGCCTGGCCGCCGACCTCGGCTCCTTCGACCAGGCCCACTTCGTCCAGGACTTTCGCGCCGCCACGGGACGAACTCCGTCCGCGGCTTGACAACGAGGGTGAGTGAGTGCATACTCACTCTCGGATGAGCTCCACCGCCCGCACCCTTTCCACCGCCGAGGACCGCCGCGAGGACGTCCTCGTGGCGGCCACGCGCGTGTTCGCCGAGCGCGGCATCCACGGGACGCCGACGATGGAGGTCGCGCGCGCGGCCGGGATCTCTCAGGCCTACCTCTTCCGCCTGTTCCCCACCAAGGAGGCCCTGGCGGTCGCGCTCGTGGAGCGGTGCAACGACCGCATCTACGCCCGCTTCGCCGACGCTGCCAAGCGGGCGAAGGCGGCGGGCGAGGACGTGCTGAGCGCCATGGGTCAGGGATACGTGGAGCTGCTCGAGGACCGTGAGCTCACGCTCATGCAGCTGCACGCGCACGCCGCGTCGCCCTCGGTGCCGGCGATCGGCGACGCGATGCGCGCCTGCTTCGATCGGCTGGTCACCCTCACCCGCGAGGAGTCCGGCGCGCCCGACGAGGAGATCCAGCGGTTCTTCGCCAAGGGGATGCTCCTCAACGTCCTTCGGGCGCTCGATGCGCAGGAGCTCGACGAGCCCTGGGCCCGGCTGCTCTCCGCTGCGCAGGCCGACGACGTCTGCTGAGCCTCTCTTTTTTCGTGTCCTTGTGAGCAATCAATCACACACCACCACCCCGGAGGACGCCACCATGGCTCCCGATGAGACCCGGACTCGAGCCGGGTGGACCCTCGCGATCGTCTCGATCGCCCTCTTCATGACCTCGCTCGACAACCTCGTGGTCGGCGTGGCGCTCCCGTCGATCCGCACGGACTTCGGCGGCTCGATCGAGTCGCTCGAGTGGACCGTCAACGCCTACACCCTCTCCTTCGCCGTCTTCCTGATCTTGGGCGCCGCCCTCGGCGACCGCTTCGGCCGCAAGCGGATGTTCCAGATCGGGCTCGGCCTGTTCACGCTGACGAGCGCGCTGGCGGCGCTCGCCCCGTCGATCGAGGCGCTCGTCGCCGCCCGCGCGCTGCAGGGCCTTGGTGCCGCGATGGTGACGCCGCTCACGCTCACGCTGCTCTCCGAGGCGTTCCCCGAGGCGCGCCGCGGCGTCGCGCTCGGCGTCTGGGCGGGGGTCAGCGGCCTCGGCGTCGCGCTCGGGCCGTTCGTCGGCGGCGCGGTCGTCGAGGGCATCTCGTGGCAGTGGATCTTCTGGCTCAACGTGCCGACCGGCCTCATCCTCGCCCCGCTCGCGGGGCGCATGCTCACGGAGTCGTTCGGGCCGGCGAAGCGGCTCGACCTCCCCGGCGTGGCGCTCGCGGCCACCGGCCTGTTCGGGCTCACGTTCGGCATCGTCCGCGGCGAGGCGATGGGCTGGACGAGCCCGGTGGTCCTCGGATCGCTCGGCGCCGGCCTCGCCCTGATCGCCGCGTTCGTGGCCTGGGAGCTCAAGGCGCGCGACCCGATGCTGCCGATGCGGTTCTTCCGCTCGCGCGGCTTCGCGTCGACGAGCGTCGTCTCGTTCTCGATGTTCTTCGGCGTGTTCGGAGCGATCTTCCTGCTCTCCCAGTTCTTCCAGAGCGTCCAGGGCTACGGCCCGTTCGAGGCCGGCCTGCGGACGCTGCCGTGGACGGGCATGCCGATGATCGTCGCGCCGATCGCCGGCGCGCTGAGCGACCGGATCGGGTCGCGGCCGCTGATGGCGACCGGCCTCGCCCTGCAGGCCGTCGCGATCGGCTGGCTCGCGATGGTGACGACGGTCGACGTCGCCTACTCGGCGCTCGTCATCCCGTTCATCCTCGGCGGGACGGGCATGGCGCTCGTCTTCGCCCCGAGCGCCAACGCGGTCCTGCGCTCCGTCCGCCCGAAGGAGGCCGGCCAGGCCTCAGGGGCGACCAACGCGATCCGCGAGCTCGGCGGCGTGATGGGCGTGGCCGTGCTGGCCAGCGTGTTCTCGGCCCACGGCTCCTACGCGTCGCCGCAGGCGTACACCGACGGGCTCGTCGCCGCCCTGCCGATCGGCGCGGTGGTGCTGGCAATTGGGGCGCTCGCCGCGCTGCTGGTCCCGGGCCGGGCGACGGTGGCGGCCACCGAGCGGGCGCCGCTCAGTCCCGCTCAAGCGGTGCCATCGTGAGCCCCGCGTCCTTGAGCTGATCCCAGTAGAGCTCGGCGATCTCCTTCTGGCCGGACCACACGATGGCCTGCCCCGTCGTGTGGATCCGATCGGCGATCGCGAAGCCCTTGTCGATGCTGACGCCGGGGATGTAGCGGGCGAGCGCGGCGGCGACACCCTCGAAGGTGTTGTGGTCGTCGTTGCGGACGATCACGCGCCAGGTGCCGCCCAGGTCCGAGTCGGGGCCGCTCGTCCGCGGAAGCTCGATCGTCTGGCTCATGTTCGAGAAGGTTAACCGCGCGGCGCGAGATTTGAACGCCAGCGGTCCAGGCCGAGGAACTGGTGGTCGAGCGGCGCGGCGTGGACGTAGCGGTCGGCGACGGCGCCGGCCTCGTGGTCCAGCCACTCGCGCATCGCGGCGACGAAGCCCCCGAGGTCGTGCTCGGCGGCGAATGCGGCCTGGCGTTGCAGCGCGGCGCGGGTGGCGGCGATCTGGGCGACGACGTCGTCGACCGCACCGAAGTGGGTGAGCGCCAGGCTCGTCGGCCACCAGGCCTCGATCGCGTCGAGCGAGGCCTCCCACGCGGCGACGTCGATGTCGGGCGGCGGCGTCGGCGCCATCACCGCGGGGCTGGGTGGGATCCGGACGCCGGCCATGTCGCCGACGAAGGCCCGCCCCGAGTGCTCGTGCAGGTAGGAGACGTGATGCGAGGCGTGGCCGGGCGTGTAGGCGACGCGGAAGGCACCGTCGAGCAGCCGCTCGCCGCCGGTCAGCGCGTGCAGGTTGGCCTCCGGGACCGGTACGACCTCGCCCCACATGCGGCGCATGCCGTCCTCGCCGTAGAGCCTGGTGGCACTCGACACGAGGCGCTCGGGGTCGGCGAGGTGCCGCGCGCCGCGCTCGTGGACGTAGACCGGCACGTCCGGCCAGTGGCGCAGGAGCGCCCCGGTGGCGCCCGCGTGGTCGAAGTGGATGTGGGTGAGGAGGATCGCCCGCGGGGGCTCGGCATCCGGCCCTCCGAGCGCTTCCAGGAGCTTCGGGAGGCACGACTCGGGCCCCGGATCGACGATGACGCCATCGAGGAGCCAGGCCGCGATGATCCGCTCCACTCCGAGGTGCACCAGGTCGATGGCCCGCATGGGGGTGCGAGAATAGAGCCATGAGCTCCCCTCGCCTGCCCGAGCGCGATCGTCCCTGGATGATGCGCACCTACGCGGGCCACTCGACCGCCACGAAGTCCAACGAGTTGTACCGGCGCAACCTGGCCAAGGGACAGACGGGGCTCTCGATCGCGTTCGACCTGCCGACGCAGACGGGCTATGACGCCGACCACGAGCTCGCCCGCGGCGAGGTCGGCAAGGTGGGCGTCCCGGTCGCGCATCGGGGCGACATGGCGGCGCTGCTCGACGGCATCCCGCTCGACCGGATGAACACGTCGATGACGATCAACGCCACGGCGGCGTGGCTGCTGGCGCTCTACGTCGTGGCGGCGGAGGAGGCCGGCGTCGAGGCATCGGCGCTCCAGGGGACGACCCAGAACGACATCATCAAGGAGTACCTCTCGCGCGGGACATACGCGTTCCCGCCCGCGCCGTCGATGCGGCTGATCGCCGACATGGTCGCCTACACGGTCGACGACGTCCCGAAGTGGAACCCGGTCAACATCTGCTCGTACCACCTGCAGGAGGCGGGCGCGACGCCGGTGCAGGAGATCGCCTACGCGATGTCGACGGCGATCGCGGTGCTCGACGAGGTGCGCGAGCGCGTCGACCAATCGCTGATGGGCCGGGTGTTCGGCCGCATCTCGTTCTTCGTCAACGCGGGCGTCCGGTTCGTCGAGGAGCACGCCAAGCTGCGGGCGATGTCGATCCTGTGGGACGAGCTGGGCCGCGAGCGCTACGAGGTCGTCGACGACAAGCACCGGCTGTTCCGCTACGGCGTCCAGGTGAACTCGCTCGGGCTCACCGAGGCCCAGCCGGAGAACAACGTCCAGCGGATCGTGCTCGAGGCGCTCGCCGTGACGCTCGGGCGCAATGCCCGCGCCCGCGCGCTCCAGCTCCCGGCCTGGAACGAGGCGCTCGGCCTGCCGCGGCCATGGGACCAGCAGTGGTCGCTGCGCATCCAGCAGGTCCTCGCCTACGAGACCGACCTGCTCGAGTACCCCGACATCTTCGAGGGCTCCAAGGTCATGGACGGCCTGGTCGCCGAGCTGCTCGAGGGCGCGCGCGCCGAGATCGCGCGCGTCGCCGAGCAGGGCGGCGCCGTCGAGGCGGTCCCGTACATGAAGGCGGCGCTCGTCGAGTCGCACCGCGAGCGGATCGGGCGCATCGAGGCCGGCGAGCAGATCGTCGTCGGTCAGAACCGCTTCACCGAGACCGAGCCGTCCCCGCTCACCGGCGACGGGGAGGGCGGGATCCTGGTCGTCGATCCCGGCGTCGAGGCGGAGGCGGTGGAGGCGCTCGCCGCGTGGCGGGCGTCGCGGGACGCCGGCGCGGTCGCGGCGGCGCTCGCCGAGCTGGCCCGGGTGGCGGAGACCGACGAGAACATCATGCCCGCCACGATCGCCGCCGCCCGCGCCGGGGCGACGACGGGCGAGTGGTCCCAGACGCTGCGCGACACGTTCGGCTCCTACCGGGCCCCGACCGGCGTCGGCGAGGCCGCCGCGCCCGCGCCGACCGAGGACACCGCCGAGGTGCGCGACGAGGTCGGCCGCATCGGCGAGGCGCTGGGCCGCAACCTGAAGATCCTCGTCGGCAAGCCCGGCCTCGACGGCCACTCCAACGGCGCCGAGCAGATCGCGGTCCGCGCGCGCGACTGCGGGATGGAGGTCGTCTACGAGGGCATCCGGCTGACGCCCTCCCAGATCGCCCGCTCGGCCGTCGACGAGGGCGTCCACGTCATCGGGCTCTCCATCCTGTCCGGATCCCATCGCGAGCTGATCCCCGACGTCGTGGCCGCGTTGCGCGAGGCCGGCGGCGAGGACATCCCGATCGTCGTCGGCGGGATCATCCCGGACGCCGACGTGGCGCCGCTCAAAGAGGCCGGCGTGGCGGCCGTCTACACGCCGAAGGACTTCGAGCTCTCGCGGATCATGCGCGACATCGTCGCCCTGGTGGCCGAGCGCAACGGGGTGGCCGAGCCCGCCTGAGCGGGCTCGCGGCGCGGTGCCGGCCGTGCGCGCTGCCGTCGCCGTCAGCGTCGTCGCTCTGCTTCTGCTCGGCGGGTGTGATCGCTCGTCGAAGGCGCCGGCGGCCGCGTCCCCGGCGGCTCGGGCGCAGAGTCCCGCTCCGTCGTCCTCCGAGCCGTTCGCCGAGCTCCGCGCGCTCGCCGAGCTGACCGGGCGCCACGGCGGGACGCGGGTCGCCGGCGGCCCGGGCTACGCGGCGGCGACCGACCTCGTCGAGCAGCGGCTTCGCGCAGCGGGCTGGCGGGTGCGGCGCC
Source organism: uncultured Solirubrobacterales bacterium (assembly GCA_963828075.1). Lineage (GTDB taxonomy): Bacteria > Actinomycetota > Thermoleophilia > Solirubrobacterales > Solirubrobacteraceae > JACCYI01. The sequence continues at coordinate 1,328,942 of CAWHDH010000017.1, forward strand.
AGCCGGTGAGGTTCCCGTACTTCGACGAGCGCTCCCCGCCCCGCCTGGCGCTTCGAGGCGGCCGCACGTTCCGGGCCGGGACCGACATCAACACGATGCTGTACTCGGGCAAGGGCTCGGTGACGGGCACCGTGCGGCCGGTCCGGCTGCGCTTCGGCTCGGAGACGGACTCGGGCTGCCGGCGCGGCGACTTCGCCGGGCTGCGCCGCGACGAGGTGGCGCTGATCGGGCGCGGCGTCTGCCGGGCCGAGACCAAGGCACGCCACGCCGCAGCCGCCGGGGCGGCGGCCGCTTTGATCGCGAACGACGGGCGCCCCGGGCACCGGGACGCGATCCCGGCCACCCTCGTCGCTCCGGGCATCGACATCCCGGTGCTGGCACTGAGCACGGACGCCGGCCGGGCGCTGGCAAAGGCCGCGGGCCGCCGCGTGCGCGTCCGGGTCGACGCCGTCTCCGAGCGCCGCTCCGCCGACAACCTGATCGCCGACAGCCCGCGCCCCGCGCGCCGCGTCGTCATGGCCGGCGCGCACCTCGACTCGGTCGGGCAGGGACCAGGGATCAACGACGACGGGAGTGGCGTCGCGGCGCTGCTCGCGGCCGCCGAGCGCCTGCGCGACGTGCGAGGCGCGCGGCTCGGGTTCTGGGCCGCGGAGGAGCTGGGTCTGTACGGCTCGCGCCGCTACGTCCGGGAGCTCTCGCGGGCTGAGCGGCGGGCGATCCGCGCCTACGTGAACCTCGACATGGTCGGCTCTCCGCATCCGAAGGCGTTCTTCTACGCCGGCGGCGCCGAGGTCGGGGCCGCGCTCGGGCGCGCGCTCCGCCGCGCCGGCCGGCGTCCGGTGCGCACGGGGACGGACGAGGGCTCCGACCACGTCCCGTTCATGCGGGCGGGCATCGCCGTCGGCGGCCTGTTCACCGGGGCCGGCCGCCCCTACGACCTCTGCTACCACCAGGCGTGCGACACGCTCGACAACGTCGACCGCGAGGTGCTCGACGACATGACCGACGCGGCGGTCTCGACGCTGCGCGACCTGGCGGACTAGCACGTTGCGGCGCGGCGGACGAACATCATCGGGTGAGGGAAAGAATCGCGTCGCTCGAGGTCGACAGCGGTGGGGCGCTGAACGGCCGGGTGCGCCGGCGAATCGCGAGACGTGCCGAAGGTTCCCGTGCGGTTCCCCGGGTACGTCGAGGGCATGTGGATCGCGGAGTTCTTTTCGGGTCTTCTCTACGGCGTTCGCGAGCCAGCGACCAGCACCAAGTGGCGGCGGCCCATAGTGGTGCTCCTACAGCGTGGACGCCGCAAGCCTCGTTGCCGGTCCCCGCGGCGGTGAACTGCGGTCACCGAGAAGCGGTATGGGCGTCAGCGGTGACGTCAGCCACCCCCATGCGCCGTCGCCGCCGCGCATGGGGGTGGTTGGGGGCGTCATAGGCCTCGAACCACCCCCATGCTGCTGAGCGCGTGAACCCGGCGGCCCAGAACTCCACCGCAGCTCGTGGACTGTTTCCAAAGGACAGGCGATTTGAAGGGGTCAGACCCCTTGCGTCGGGTTGACTCAAGGGCCGGCCGTCAGGCCCGCGCGCAAGGCAGCCCGGCTGGCCGTTGACGAGGACGGGCTCGAGCGTGATGCCCCACTCGACGGCCTTGCCGTAGAAGGCGCTCAGCGCCCGCGCGACCTGCGGGCCGCCGACCATCGGCCGCGGGATCGCGCGCGCCTTGCCGCCGCCGTCGCCGATGAGGACCGCGTCGTGGGCCAGCAGCGCGACGAGGCCGTCCATGCTGCCCTCGCGCGCGGCGCGCAGGAATCGCGCGGCGAGCGCGTGGCGCTGCTCGGGATCGGGGTCGAAGCGCGGCCGCTCGTCGGCGATCCGCCGGCGGGCGCGGCTCAGGATCTGGCGGCAGGTGACCTCGGACTTGCCCACGATCCCGGCGATGTCCGCGAAGGCGTAGTCGAAGGCCTCGCGCAGGACGAGGACGGCCCGCTCGTCCGGCGTCAGCCGCTCGAGCAGCGCCAGGAACGCGAGCGAGACGGTCTCGTCGTCCTCGACGCGCCGGAGACCCTCGTCCTCGACGAGCGGCTCGGGCAGCTATGAGCCGACGGACGTCTCGCGCCGGACCCTCGCAGCGCAGGAGGTCGATCGCCAGCCGCGTGGCGACCGTGGTGACGAACGCCTCGGGGTTCTCGACGCCGGCCGCCGCGTGGAGCCGCAGCAGGCCTCCTGCGCGACGTCCTCGGCTTCGGTCGCGCTGCCGAGCATCCGGTACGCGACGGCGAACGCGAGCGCCCGCACAGCCTCGGTCGAGCTCACCTGTCACAGGCTGGCACAGTGCCCCGTCGAAGGGGCATGGACATCTTCCTCGCAGGCGCGACCGGGGCGGCGGGTCACGCGCTCATCCCCCTCCTGGTCAAACGCGGCCATCACGTCACCGGCACGACGCGCACCCCGGCCAAGGCGGAGACGATCCGGGCGCTCGGTGGCGAAGCCGTCGTCGTCGACGGCCTGGACCGCGCCGCGGTCATCGACGCGGTCGCCCGCGCGAAGCCGGACGCAATCGTCCACCAGATGACCGCCCTGTCCGGGCTCAGCGACCTGCGCCGGTTCGAGCGTGGGTTCGCGACGACGAACCGGCTGCGGACCGAGGGCACCGAGCACCTCCTCGAGGCGGCACGGGCGGCCGGCATGCCACGGGTCCTCGCCCAGAGCTTCGCCGGCTGGCGGTTCGCGCGGACGGGCGGCGCGGTCAAGAGCGAGGACGATCCGCTGGACCCCGACCCGCCGCGGCAGCTGCGCACGACGCTCGCCGCGATCCGCCACCTCGAACACGCGGTCACCGGTGCCGGCGGCGTGGTGCTGCGCTACGGCAGGTTCTACGGCCCCGGCACCGGCATCGCGCCCGGCGGTGAGCAGTGGCAGGCGATCCACTCGCGGAAGTTCCCGGTGGTCGGGGACGGCGGCGGCGTGTGGTCCTTCGCGCACGTGGACGACGTCGCGGGCGCCACGGTCGCCGCGCTGGAGAACTGGACGCCGGGCGAGATCTACAACGTCTGTGACGACGAGCCGGCGCCGGTCCGGGAGTGGTTGCCGGCGCTCGCCGAGCTGATCGGCGCGCCGCCGCCGCGGCAGGTCCCGCGCTGGGTCGCGCGGGCGCTCGGCGCGCACGTCGTGACGATGATGTGCGAGTCGCGCGGTGCGTCGAACGCCAAGGCCCGCGCGGCGCTGGGCTCCAGAGCACGCGACCTGGCGCGAGGGCTTCGCGGAGCTGGCGGCGACGTGAGTTCACAGCCACAGGCGCCGGCGTTGGGCCTCGAAGGCCTCAGGCGCCGCCGAGGCCTCGGCCAGCGCCGCGCGGCCGTCCTCCGACGTGCCCGTGTAGCGCAGCTCGCCGGGGCCGAGCCAGCGGCTGAACGCCGCCCGGTAGGCGTCGGCCCGCTCGCGATTGCGCCCGAGGTCGGCCGGGACGGGGTGCCACGCGCGGCCGTAGCGCGGCCACCGCGCACCGCCGCCCACCGGCCGGGAGACGACGTAGCGGTGGCCGTCGGCGGGGCTGACGGCATCCTCGAGCGCGATGCAGAACGCCTCGTTCTCCGCCGGATCGCCGGCCGGCAGGCCGCAGCGCACGTAGCCGCCGGCCCGCGGCTGCCAGGCGAGGCTCGCGTGCGCCTGGTCGCCGATCGCGTCGAGGGCGAGCAGGGCGTCGGCGACGGCGCGGGCCGCGCGTTCGAGCGGCAGGACGGCCGGGAAGCGGCGGCCGCGCCGT
>CAWHDH010000018.1:0-4330 GCA_963828075.1 uncultured Solirubrobacterales bacterium
ATCTCGCCATCGAGGTGTTGGCTCGCGGAGCCGAGGGCGTTGGCCCGAGCGTCTTCGGGGAAACGGTGGTCGGCGGGCGTCGACCCCAGATCGGCAATGCCGGTGAGGCCGAGCAGCACCATGGTCCACCACTGCTCAACGGCGATCCGTCCGTCGGCGTCGGTCTGTTCGAGGTGCACCACGACGTGCGTGCCCGCCCTAGAGGTCCGCACGGCGGAGATCTGCGCCGAGGTATCCAGCGGCTCATCGAGGACCAGTGGTCGGTGCAGCACGATGTCGTGCTCGCCGTGCACGCCGCCACGGGCGCGCTCCCACGCGGCCGCCGGTAGATCGGCCCTGGCCGCCTCCTGCGCTTCGAAGACGAGGATCACGGGAAACACGGCCGGGACTGCGAGGCCCTCGAGCACCCCGTGAGTCTGATCGCCGATGGCCGCGGCATAGGCGGCGATGGCCGCTGGCGCGAGGCGACCGGGAAAAGGGCCGTGCCGCGCCGGCGCCACCATCAGCTCGCTCATCACGCATCCCTTCTGCGGAGCAAAAGCTGTACATTCCGCAGCTGGCATGGTAACGACATTCTCAGAAAACGAGAAGCTTGTTCTGAGCGGAGCAGTTGATGAAGTTCACGTTTACCCACCCGATGCACAGCCATCCGTACAACCCGGAGCTGGTGACCGGGTCGGGCATCGCCACCGTCGCGGCAGCGGCCGAAGCGGCCGGGTTCGACGGTTTCGGTTTCACCGACCATCCCGCTCCCTCTCAGCGCTGGCTGGAGTCGGGCGGACATGATGCGCTGGATCCGTTTGTGGCGATGGGCTTTGCGGCCGCGCACACGACGACGCTGCGGCTGATTCCGAACATCGTGGTGCTGCCGTACCGCAACCCCTTTGTGGTGGCCAAGTCCGGCGCGACGCTGGATCTCATTTCGGACGGTCGGTTCACGCTGGGCGTCGGTGTGGGCTACTTGAAACGGGAATTCGCCGCCCTCGGGGTGGACTTCGACGAGCGGGGAGACTTGTTTGATGAGGCGTTGGAGGTAATCCGTGGCATCTGGACCACCGACGACTTCTCTTATGAGGGGCGGCATTTCACTGCGAGCGGGATCACGGCTCATCCGCGGCCGGTGAGTCGCCCACACCCACCAATCTGGATCGGCGGCAACACGGCTGCCGCGCGCCGGCGAGTGACCACCAACGGTGATGGGTGGTGCCCGTTCCCGGCGCCCGCGATGCTGGCCAAGACGGCTCGCACAGCCGAGATGAACTCGGAGACTCTGAGCGACGGCATTGACGATCTGCGCCGGCGACTGGACACCGCGGGTCGGGATCCCTCCGGCATCGACATCAGCTTCACCAACGCCGAGGGTGGCAGCCCCGGCGACGATGCGTTCAACGCCGACGCCTACCTCAGCGGGGTGGAAAAGCTTGCGGCGCTGGGCGTTACCTGGCTACAGGTCGGGCTGCCCGGCGACAGCCTGGGGCACGTGCTGGAGACGATCGAGCGCTTCGGCACGGCAGTTATCCGGGCGGCTTGAGCTGTCGGCGATCTTCACGGGATCACGTCGCGATCAGCTTGAGCGGTAGACGCTCGTGCCTGCGGATGATGTTGTTGACCGCCCAGGTGGGTGCGGCCGTCAATTCGATGCGCTGGACGCGTTCAACCAGCGCGCGCAACATGGCCTGGGTTTCCAGCCGCGCGAGACCCTGCCCGGCACAGGCGTGGGCACCGTGGCCGAAGCCCAGCTGACGGGTGGCGTCGCGCCGTATGTCGAACGTGTCGGGCCGGTCCCATTCGCGTTCGTCGCGGTTGGCGGACGCATATATGACCAGTACCCGCGCTTCGGCGGGGATGAAGGTGCCAGCGAGCTCTGTATCGCGATGGACGAGACGGGTGAACGCGCGGAGCGGTGATTCATATCGGACGATTTCGTTGATCGCGTTGGGAATCTTCGCCGGGTCGTTCTGGAGGACCTGCCACTGCTCGGGATGCGTAGCGAACAGGTGCAGCGCGTTGGAGATGGCGCTGATGGTCGTGTCCAGCGAGGGGGCGATGTAGTCGATCATCAAGGGCGCAAGTTCAGCAGGGGAAACCTTGCCCTCGTCGGCGGCAAGAAGGACCTCGTGACCTACGCTGCCTTCGATGAGGGTCCGCCTGCGGACGACGCGGTGCGCGAAGCGCAGCATTTGAAAGCTGGATGGCAGCGACTTCACCGCGTGCCGGTTCATCGGACCGAGGATGTCGAATGTCGCGCCGCCCCAAGGCAAGAGGTTGTCACGCTGTTCTCGCGGCCAGCCGACCAGGTCGGGTACCACCGCCATGGGCAAGGCGCACGCTAGATCCTGCACGCCGTCGATTGCGCCTCGGGCCAGTGCGGCTTCAACGACTCGGTCGGCTTGCGCCGCGACGTTGTCGTCGATGGCGCGCAGTGCGCGAGGAAGCAGCCGGTGGGCGACGAGCTTACGGCGCTGGTCATGTTCGGCCCCATCGCTGTTGAGAGTGGTGCCGCGGGATAGGCGGTTGGTGAGGGAGTTCAGGCCGACACCCTTGCCGGAGATGAACGTCTCGTCGTCGCGCAGGACGGCTTTGCATTCGGTATACCTCGGCAGCGCGTATACCCGATGCCGCGCCATCCACACGACGGGTCCGACCTCACGCATGGCCGTGTAGTGGGGGTATGGGTCGATGATTGCGTCGGTCGTGTAGATGTCCGTGCGGTAGACGGGAACACCGGCGGGCGCCTTAGACATTCGATCGCAGCCTTCTTCCGGTTCCGAACGTGGGTACGACGTCACACAACGTTTGTTGGTCCCGACTAGTGCGCATGACGGTGCGATCGGGCCGCACAATCGCCACCGTTGCGCGGCCGCGGTGAAGCCACTCGGCGAGTTCACTGCCGGGCTCGGCAAAGTGAACAACGGCGCCACGTTCGTCGAGCAGCGTGCGCTGCTTGAGGCTTGGTGGCCGATCGGTGATGAGTGCGAAGCCATTACCCAGGACGCCGTCGAGACGCCCTCCGCCGGGACACAGGGGGTTGGGGCAGAGGGTCCCGGCCAGCTGCCGTCGTGCGCTCCTACGGTGAACGAAGGCCGAGCGGTGCAGGGCCGGCGTTCGACTATGTAGGACTTTGCCCCTCAGTCCCGGGACGAAGTGCATGCGCGTGACGACCAGGCGTCGGATCAGATTTCCGAACCGCCCCCCGGCGGTCATCGACCATCCGACGCTTAGCGCGAGCCGAATCAGTTGCCGAGTATGGGGTTTCCGTTCCTGCTCGTAACTGTCCAGGACGGCGACAGGAAGCTCGCCGGCGATGACACCGGCAAGCTTCCACGCCAGGTTCATCGCATCGCGCAGTCCGGCGCCCATGCCCTGGCCGATGAACGGTGGGGTGAGGTGAGCAGCGTCGCCGAGAAGGAACACCTTTCCGCGCCGCCACCGGTCGGCCATCTGCGCGCGGAACGTGTATTGCGTCACGCGAACCAATCCGAGGTCGTCGTCTTCGACGCCCGAGATCCACGGCGTGATGAGCGGCTTCAGCGCCTCCAGGCTGCTGAAGTCGGCGGCGTCCTCACCGGGCAGGAGCCGAAACTCCCAGCGGTAGCGGGTGGGGCCGATGCGCATGTAGGTGCCTGCCCGGACGGGATCGCAGACCTGGTGCACGCCGTCCCACTGGTCGAGGTCGGCATCGGTCGCCACGTCAACGACTAGCCAGCGCTGATCGAACCTCAAATCCCGCATGGCTGCGCCGATCTGAGCGCGCACTAGGCTGTTGGCGCCGTCGCAGCCAAGCACGTAATCGGTTAAGACCTGATGCTCAGCCCGGTCCGCCCGATCGATGTACGTGACCCGGATGAGGCCGTCGCTCTGCGTTGTGACGTTCGTGACTTCGACGTTCCCGCGCAGTTCGGCGTTCGGGTAGCGGCTTAGGTTTGTGCGCAACAGTGCTTCAAGCTCCGGTTGGTCAAACATGTTGGCCTGGGGGAAGCCATTTGCGCTACGCGCGGTGTCGCGCCGGAACTCGGCCAGCACCCGCATCGTGGGATCCAGCAGCCGCAGGCCGCGAGCGGGCCGCGAGATCGCTGCGAATTCGTCGGCGATGCCCAGACGCGCAACGATGCGGTAGATCTCGTCGTCCAGATGAACAGCGCGCGGCTGCGGATAGACGTTCACCCAGCGATCCAGGATCAGGCAGTCGACACGGTACTGCGCCAAGAGCGTTGCGGCAGTGACGCCGGTCGGTCCTGCACCGACGATGACGACAGGCATGCGCCGAAGAGTGTTGGAGGACACGTAACTCCCGCGCCTATCCGAGCACAGGCGTTCGGTCGGCGACGCT
>CAWHDH010000019.1:0-7036 GCA_963828075.1 uncultured Solirubrobacterales bacterium
TCCGCCTCGCGGAGCTCGATCCGGCGGATCTTCCCGGTCAGCGTCTTCGGCAGCTCGTCGGTGAACTCGATCTTGCGCGGGTAGGCGTAGGCGCTCAGCCGCTCGCGGACGAAGCCCTGGATCTCCTTCGCGAGCTCGTCGGAGGGCTCGTGGCCCTCGGCGAGGACGATGAACGCCTTGACGACGTTGCCCTTCACCTCGTCGGGCGAGGCGACGGCGGCGGCCTCGCGGACGGCGGGGTGCTCGATGCAGGCCGACTCGACCTCGAACGGGCCGATCCGGTAGCCGGCGGCGATGATCACGTCGTCGGCGCGGCCGGCGTACCAGACGTAGCCGTCCTCGTCCTCGTCGCCGCGTCCTTGGAGTGGAACCACTCGCCGCCGAACGTCTCCTCGCTCTCCTCGGGCAGGTTCCAGTAGCCGAGCGGGTAGTGCGGGTTCGAGCGGGCGCGGAGGCAGATCTCGCCGCGCTCGCCCTGGGCGACCGGGTTCTCGTCCTCGTCGAGGATCTGGACGTCCCAGCCGGGCATCGGCCGGCCCATCGAGCCCTCGCGGACCTCCATGAACGGGAAGTTCGCGCACAGCGGATACGACTCGGTGAGCCCGTAGTAGTCGAGGACGGTGATCCCGTACTGCTCGCGGAACCAGCGGATCGCCTCCGGGTTGAGCGGCTCGCCGGCCGAGCAGACGATCCGGAACTTCTGCGGGAAGCGCTCGCCGGCGTCCTCGATCGCCATCATCGCCCGCATCGCGGTCGGCGTCGTGAACACGTTCGTGACCTCGTGGCGGGAGAGGAAGTCGAGCTGCTCGGCGGGGTCGAAGCCGCCCTCGCGCTGGAAGACGTACTGGGTCGCGCCGAGCCGCCACGGGCCGAGCAGCGGCGAGATGCCCGCCGCCCACGCCCACTCCCCCATGCCGTGGAAGCTCTCGCCGTCGCGGACGTCGTGGCAGTAGACGAACTCCTCGTGGGCGAGGATGTAGCGGTGGGCGTGGACGATGCCCTTCGCCATCCCGGTGGTGCCGGACGTGTAGTAGAGCTGCGCGGGGTCGTCGGCGGAGGTGTCCTCGCAGATCTGGTCGGTCGGGCGGCCGGCGAGGAGGCCGAGTCGTCCGGGCTCGTCGAGGACGAGGATCTCGTCGACGAGCGAGGCGTCGAAGCGCGGCGCGTTCGCGGCGTCGGTGATCAGCAGGCGCGGCTTCGAGTCCTCGAGCCGGTGGCGGATGCCGTCGTCGCCGTAGAGGACCGACATCGAGAGCAGGATCGCGCCGAGCTTCCAGGTGCCGAAGAAGATCGCCGCGGTCTCGGGCGTCGGCGGGAGGACGACGGCGACCCGGTCGCCGCGCTCGACGCCGTGCTCGCGGAGCAGGTGCGCGGCCTGGTTCGAGAGGTCCTGGAGCTCGCCCCACTCGACCTCGCGGGTGGCGCCGTCGAAGCGCTCCCAGACCATCGCCCGCTTCTCGCGCGGGTGCTTGTCGCAGACGTCGGCGGCGATGTTGTAGCGCTCGGGGACGCTCCACTCGTGCTCGGCGCAGGCCTGCTCGTAGGACTCGATCCCGCTTGTGATGGCGAGAACCTACCCGCTCGCCGGTGGCGCGAACGGCTTCGTTCCGCAGCGGAAGAAGTAGGCGAGGCGATCGACCGGGACGTCGACCGCGCCGCCGCGCCGGACCGCTCACCCGCAGGCCTGTCTCCGGGCTCCGCCAGCAGCCTTCCGGGAAGTAGACCTCGCGCGAGCGGGCGCCCTGCTCGACCACCGGGGCGACGAGCACCTTCGGGCCGAGCAGCCACTCCTGGTCCTCGGCGACGGCCGCCGGGTCGTCCGGATAGGCGAGCCAGAGCGGGCGGGTGATCGGGATCCCGGTCCGCTCGGCACGCTTCCAGAGCCGCCGGATCAGCGGCCGGGCGGCGAGGTGGAGTTGCGACAGCCGCTTGTAGATCGCCACCGTCTCGTCGTCGTAGGACCACGGGGTGTGGACGCCGCCGAGCACCGACCCGTGGAGGCGGAAGAACGGCGAGAGCGCCGCCCACTCCGCCCAGCGCAGGAAGAGCTCCTTGCTGGTCGGCAGGTAGGGGCCGACGTCGAAGAAGCCGCCGATATCGGTGGTGAAGCCGTAGGCGCCGCCGATCGCGCGGTTCAGCATGTCGGGGGTGAGCGAGGCGAGCCCCGAGGAACGCGTCCAGTCGGTCGTCTCGTCGCCGGGGAAGTTCGCGAACTCGGAGCCGGCGGAGCCGGGCGTTCCGGAGTAGCCGGAGCGGGTGTAGTAGAAGATCCGGCGCCCCGGGTGGCGGCGCTCGAACCTGCGCACCGCCTCCATCGTCGCGCGGTGGAAGAGGACCGGGAGGCGGTTGTGCATCGTCGCCCCGGTCGAGCCGTCGGCGAAGCGCATGTCCTCGAAGACCTGCTCGCCGAAGTCCTGCATGAAGCCGTCGGCGCCGAGCTCGAGCGCCTCGGTCACCCGGCTGCTTCCACCAGCGGACCGCGTCCGGGTTGGTGAAGTCGATCTGCGCCCCGTCGGCGTTGAAGTTCGAGCCGAAGACGTACGGCGAGCCGTCGGCGTGGGTGGCGACGTACCCGTTGGCGAGCGCCTCGTCGTACTCGGCCGGGCTGTCGGTCCCGATCGTGTCGCGGCCGACGAAGGCGCGGAAGTAGAGCATCGGGTGGATCCCGCGCTGCTTCAACTCGGCGATCAGGCCGGCGAGGACGTCGCGCGGGATGAACTGCCAGCCCTCGATCCGGTAGGCGTCGAGCGGCAGGCCGTAGCGGTCGATGCTGCGCGATGTCGTCGGCGACCGCCGCCGCGTAGTCCGCCGGCGACTCGCCGAGGTACTGGACGGCGCGGTCGAGGATCGTGCCGAGCGCCCAGTTCGGCGGCAGCCGATGGCGGCCGGTGAGCGCGGTCAGCTTGCCGATCGCGTCGGGCGCGTCGCCGGGCGCGACGACGTACTCGAGTCGCGGGCCGTACGACTCGACCTGCCAGGCGTCGGCGCGGTCGGAGGCGAGCCGCCACTCGGAGATCTCGTCGCGGTCGAGCAGGAAGCCGTAGCCGTCGGAGGAGACGAACGAGGACTGGACGTAGTAGGCCGCCGCCTCGCCGTTCGGGAACAGGAACTGGGGGCCGGTCGGGAGGACCGAGGTGACGCCGTCGGCGATCCCGGAGCTGATGTTCTCCTGCTGGAGGTAGTTGTAGAACTCGTTGCCGCGCTGGTCGATCGCGTTGTGGCGGCCGCCGAAGCCGTGGAACGCCTCGCCGCCGGAGGAGGCGAAGCTGTCGAGCATCGTCGCGACGCCGCTCGCGTCCTCGGGCCGCGCGTCGACTCGCAGCGTGCCGCCCTTCCCCGGCGCGACCGTGGCGATCAGCCGGCGGCCGGAGGGGTCGGAGGTCGAGAGCAGGAGCCGGACGCCGCGACCGGCGCGCTCCGCGGCGAGCACCTCGCGGGCGCCGTAGACGGTGCCGCCGACGGTGACCGAGGTCAGCGTCCCCTGCCACTGGCCGGAGACGGTCTGGCTCACCGAGCGGGTGCCGACCGTGAACCCGAACGGCGCGTAGAGCGTCGGCGGTGGCGGCCCGGCGACGCCGAACTGGAGCCGCGGCAGCGGTGGGCGGGTCGACCTGGGCGGCGCCGTCGCCGGGGGTCTGGGCGAGCACGGTCTCGTGCTCGGGGTCCTGGAAGCTGAGCCGGAGGGGTGCGCGGTCGATCGTCGCCCGGGAGCCGTCTCGGGCGGTGACGACGATCCGCTTCGGGCCGATCCGCACCTCGGCGCCGGCCGCCGGCGGACCGGCGGTCGCGCACGAGGCAGGCGACGGCCAGCGCCGCAATCACCGCATGCCCCCCGCTCCTCCTCATCGCCGCTGGGACGATAGGCGAGGGCGGCGGGGCGGCGATCTAGTCGGCGTCGTCCTCCTGGATCACGCGCTCGGAGGGATGGATCGAGACCTGGAGCATCCTGTCCTCGCCGCTCGCGGTGAAGCCGTGGACGGCGCCGGCCGGGACGACGACGACGTTGCCGCCCTCGACGACGTGGTCCTCGCCGTCGACGTGGAAGGTGACCGTGCCGTCGAGGACGACGAAGGTCTCCTCATAGGGATGGTGATGAAGCGTCGCGCCGGTGCCGGGCGGGTTGCGGCTGATGAACGAGGAGACCTGCGAGCCGTGGTCGGCGCCCTCGAAGCGGGCGACGCGCTCGTTCAGGGCGAGGTCGGCGATCGGGACGATCTTCGGGGGCATATCGGGTCTCCTTTCGGCTGGGACCAGTCTCGGTGCGCTCACGTCAAAGTCTCGGCACATTTCGCATGCCACGTGCATGGAGTTTTCCCGCAACTTGCGGGAATGCATCCACCCGGGGTCAGACAGGCGGCACCGGCGCTGCTCGCAGCCGGCCTGAGCGACTGCGAGATCGCGCGCCGGTTGAGGATTCCGCGGAGCACGGTGAAGGAGTGGCGACGGCCTGCGTAGACGCCGCGACGGAAACCTGCCCTCGCTGCGCATCGCCCTCGACTCGAAGTACCCCGAGATCGTCGAAGACGCCCGCGCCCTCCTGGAGCGGGCTTTCCCGGCGAACACCGTTGGTGTCATCCGTTCTCATCCGAAGGCAGGCTGGTCAATGTCTCGGTCTATTCCAACCACCTCCCGTGCCAATTTCCACAACAGGGCAGAGGCATAAAGCACCTACGACCGATCGTCCTCGAGAGCTGGCAGTCCGAACTTCTCGAGCGCGCACCCTGGCCGTTCACGTTCTCGAACATGTCCGGCGACATCGTCCGCCTGTTCACGGATGCTGTGACCGCGTCGGTGTCGTGACCCGCGTCAATCGAAATGCTCGGCGTGCATTGGGACGTCCGATCAACCGGCGACCGAGCGTCGCCCTAGAGAAGAGCATGTCGGTCTGAAGAGGTAGCCATTCCCGCTATTTTGAGTCGCTACGCGGCTGTGGCGGAACTGGTAGACGCGCGAGCTTCAGGTGCTCGTGTCCGAAAGGGCGTGGAGGTTCGAATCCTCTCAGCCGCACTCCGAGCCCGGACTCCGAAGCCCGCGCGGCGATAGGGTCTCGCCCGTGGCGACGAGCCCGGAACAGGGGATGGCGGCGATCGAGGCGCGGTTCGGCAGCCATCCGCGCCACCGGGCGCTGCACTCGAAGGGGATCGTCCTCAAGGGCACCTTCACCGCGACCCCGAGGCCTCGAAGCTGACCCGGGCCGGCCACATGTCCGGCGCGCCGACGCCGGCGACCGTCCGGTTCTCGAACGGCGGCGGCGACCCGACCGTCCCCGACTACGCCCCCGACGTCCGCGGGCTCGCCGTCGCCTTCCACCTCACCGACGGCACCCGCACCGACATCCTCGCCCAGACCCTCCCGCGATTTCCGTTCAAGGACCAGGAGGGCTTCTTCGCGACGCTGAGGATCTCGAAGCCGGGCCTCGCGGCCCTGTTCCGGTTCCCCGGGTTCGCGCTCCGCTACCGCGAGGCGGTCAAGGAGCTCCCGCGGACGAACAAGGCCCTCAACCGCCGCGCCGGCTTCGCCGCCCGCGAGTACTTCCCGTTCCACGCCTTCCGCTGGGTCGACGCCGACGGCGGCAGCCGCTACGTCCGCTACCGCTGGCTGCCGACCGTCGACGAGCCCGACCTCTCGAAGGCCGAGGCGAAGGAGCGCGGCCGCGACTACCTCTTCGACGACCTCCGCGAGCGGCTCGGCCGCGGGCCGGTGCGGATGGAGCTCGAGGTGACGATCGCCGGCGACGGCGACGACCCCGACGATCCCTCCTCGGTCTGGTCCGAGGACTGCGAGCGGGTGATCGTCGGCACGCTCGAGGCCGACCGAGGTCACGAGAACGCCGACGACGGCAACGTCATGGACCCGATGCGGCTCGTCGACGGGATCGAGGCGTCGGCCGACCCGGTGCTCAACTACCGCCCCGACGCCTACACGCTCTCGCACGCCCGCCGCACCTCCGGGTAGCGCCTGGCAGCCGAACCGCCGGGTAGCCTCAGCCCCGTGAAGGTGGGGCTCGTCCTCGGCGCAGGAGGCATCCAGGGGGGCGCCTGGCTGACCGGCGGCCTCGACGCGATCGCCAGCAGACCGGCTGGGATCCCGCGAGCGCCGAGCGCATCGTCGGCACCTCGGCGGGTCCATGATCGGCGCGCTGCGTTGCCTCCGGCGTCCCGCCCTGGTTCATGGTCGCCCACTCGGCCGGCGAGACCTTCGAGGGCGTCACCGACGCCGGCGAGTCGCACGCCGAGGCCGACCGCTCGGGCGGCGCCGTCTTCCGCGTCCACCGCGGGCTGCCGAAGGTCGGCCCCGGCTCCTGGAACCTCGCGCTGCGCACGCTCGCGCGCCCGCACCGCTACCCGGCGGCGGCGATCGGCGCCGGCTGGCTGCCCCGCGGTCTGGTCTCGACCGAGCGCTCAAGGCTCAGGTCCGCCGCGTCGTCCCGGAGGGCTTCGGCCCCCACCCCGGGCTCTGGGTCGTCGCCTGCGACTACGCCACCGGGCGCCGGGTCGCCTTCGGCCGCGACGGGTCGCCGCCGGCCGAGCTCGCCGACGCCGTCGCCGCCTCGTGCGCGATCCCCGCCTTCTACCGCCCGGTCGAGATCGCCGGCCGCTCCTACGTCGACGGCGGCATGTACTCGACCTCGAACCTCGACCTCGTCCGCGACGAGCGCTCGACCTGGTCATCTGCCTCAACCCGACGTCGTCGCTGCACCCGACCCGGGCGTGGAACCCGCTCGAGTGGGGCGCCCGACTGCTCCGCGGCCAGACCGGACGCCGGCTCGGCAGCGAGGCACGGACGCTGCGCGAGCGCGGCACCGCCGTCGTCCTGGGTCCAGCCGACGGCCGCCGACCTCGAGGCGATGGGGCCGAACCTGATGAGCTCGAAGGATCGCAATCCGGTCATCGACCTCGCACTAGCAGCACCGTCGCCGAGCAGCTGCGCGAGAGCCGCCACGCCGACCTGCTCGCGCGCCGAGCTGCCCGCCGGCGCGGCCGGAGAAGGTGCGCCGTCCCGCCGGTCATCCATCCGGCTGGCCGCCGCTGCTCGA
>CAWHDH010000020.1:0-4986 GCA_963828075.1 uncultured Solirubrobacterales bacterium
GCGCGACGGCGGCGTGATCCGCGAGCAGCTCCTCACGCTCTCGGACTACGACTACCAATGCAGCTACTCGATTCTGGAAAGCCCGATGGGCGTGGAGAACTACGTAACGCGACCCTGAAGCTCACCC
Source organism: uncultured Solirubrobacterales bacterium (assembly GCA_963828075.1). Classification (GTDB taxonomy): domain Bacteria; phylum Actinomycetota; class Thermoleophilia; order Solirubrobacterales; family Solirubrobacteraceae; genus JACCYI01. The sequence continues at coordinate 128 of CAWHDH010000020.1, forward strand.
CCGTGACCGACGGCAACAAGACCTTCGCCGAATGGTGGGCCGAGTTCGACTGCGCCCCGGAGAAGGAGCGCCGAGAACTCGCCCAAGGCATCGGGCAGGGCGTGTTTCAGGCGGCATCTCGATTCGCTCAAGCAGAAGCTGCGTTAGTCGAGTTGGACGCGCACAAAAGGCTCAGAGAAGCGCAGCAGGCTGCCATCGAAGGGCGCCATGCGGAGGCCCTGCGGGGATATGAATGGTTTCACCGCAATGCGCTGAGGCACCAGCGGAGCCTCTACGGCGTGCGCCTTTCGTTCGCGCTCTGGTACTGGGTGGAGCTCGGAAAGGTGTATCCGAAGGCCCGTCGATCCCTGGAACGCATCCGGCGTTACAAGACTGCGGCGCTGCGCGACGGCCGGGGGGACCGCGAGACCTTCCATGACGTCGTCTCGATCAATGACCATCTCGACAAGCAGCGCGACACGTACCGGCTTTTCGTGAATCTGGATGGCAAGCGGCCCGCGCTGGCGGCCAAATGCGCCGGCCTGGCGATGCCGGCGCTGGTGCGCCATCGCGACGTTTCAAGCGGGCGCAGCGTCATCTGAAGGATCCCGAGACGTCCCTGTCCCGACACGCAAGCCTGTTCAAGGAAGGGATGGAGTGGTCGAACCGCAAGACGCGCAAGTGGAAGGCCGCCAGCCGGGAAGCGCACATCAGGATCTACTGCCAGGAGGTCGCGCTGCTGACAGCGATCCTGCGGGGCAGCGGAGAGCGCGCAGAGGCGACCGAGTTGCGCAAGCAAGCGCTGGCGCTGTTCAAACCCTCCTCGTTACGCAAGATGGTCGCTGCTCGCTTGCGATGATCCGCGTCAGACGCTCCGCCGTGATCGACGCGCCGATCGACCGCGTCTGGGCGGTGCTGCGCGACTTCAACAGCCACAGCGCCTGGCATCCCGCGGTCGGTGACTCGCGCATCGAGCGCAACAAAGTCGCCGACCAGGTGGGCTGCGTGCGCAACTTCTTCCTCAAGGACGGCAACCATATCCGCGAGCAACTCCTCGCGCTGTCGGATAACCAGCACATCTCGACCTACTGCATCCTCGATGCGACGCTGCCGATGCGGAACTACGTCGCTACGGTCCAGTTGAAGAAGGTGACGGATGGCGACCGAACCTTCTGGCACTGGGAATCCACCTTCGACGTCCCGAAAGGCCGCGAGCGGGATCGAGCGGCTGGTCGGCGGCGGCGTGTACGAGGGCGGCTTCGCGGCCTGAGGAAATACTTGAATGGGGACAGGCCCCATTTTTCTCATTTGGGCGCCGTGGAATCGCAAGGCGTGGTGGGACCACATTCGGCAGCGCCGACGTTCTGCAGTTCAGAAAAATCGAGGAAAAGCGGGGAGAGGTGCGCGTCCGGCAGACGGCCGTCGGGGTGAACTACATCGACGTCTACATCCGCAAGGGTCTTTACAAAATGATCACGCCGCCCGCGCCGATCGGCATGGAAGCGGCCAGCGTCGTCGTGGAGAGCAATTCACCCGGCTTCAGGCCCGGCGATCGCGTCGCCTATGCCAGCGGGACGCCGGGCGCGTACGTCACGATGCGCGCGATGCCGGCGAGCGAGCTGGTTCTACTGCCCGAGTACATCAGTGAGGACATGGCAGCCGCGCTGATGCTCAAGGGCATGACCGCCGAATATCTCCTGCACCGTACGCATCGTGTGAAGCCCGGCGATGTCGTGCTGGTCCATGCAGCCGCCGGCGGCGTCGGGCTGCTTCTATGCCAGTGGGCGAAAGCGCTTGGCGCGCGGGTCATCGGCACCGTATCGAGCGAAACGAAGGCGGAATTGGCGCGCGCGAACGGCTGCGATCAGCGATTGTCACGCGGGATTACCGGTTTGTTTCCCAGATGAAACAGAAAGCCGACGTGATCTACGACGGCCTCGGACAGGCGGCGGCGAAGGAGAACTTCGAGGCGCTCGCGCTGCGCGGCCATTGGGTGAGCTATGGGCAGGCGAGCGGTGCGCACGAATCGTTTCCCGACCTGACCGCCAAATCCGGGACGCTGTCGCGGCCGGTGCTCTTCCACTACACCGCCGTGCACCTGCAGGAGATGGCGGGACGCGTATTCGCGGCGTCGCGCGACGGCGTGCTGAGGACGGACATCCGCCACCGTTATCCGCTCGCAGCAGCGGCGGATGCGCATCGGGACCTGGAGGCTCGCCGCACCACGGGGCAGATCATCCTCCTCCCTTAGCCTGCAGTAACATATCAGTCGAATATCAATGGAGGGGCGCATGGCGGCGGCCGGCAGCGAGCGCAAGAAACGCACGATCACCGAGATTCGCGATTCGAAGAAGAATGGCGAGAAGATGGTGTACACCTCGGTGCTCGATTACACCTCGGCGAAATGGGCGGAAACCGCGGGGGTCGACGTGTGCGTGGTGGGCGACTCGCTCGCGATGACGTGCCATGGCCATCCGAACACCATCCCGGCGACGATGGAGATGATGGTGCTGCACTCGCAGGCGGTGCGGCGCGGCGCGCCCAATACCTTCGTGCTCGGCTGCATGCCTTACCAGAGCTACAACACCGTCGACCGCGCGCTCACCAACGCGACGCGCTTCATGCAGGAAGCGGGATGCGACGCGGTGAAGCCCCAAGGCGGGAAATCGCAGGCGCACATCCTCAAGGCGCTGGTCGATGCCGGCATCCCGACCGCCTCGCACATCGGCCACGGTATGAGGCGTGAGGCCATGTTCAGGCGGTCGGGATGCCGGCATGGACCAGCGCCTTGAGGATGTGCGCCTGCGATTTCCCGCCTTGGGGCTTCACCGCGTCGCGGTCCGCTTCCTGCATGAAGGGCGTCGCGTTGGTGAGCGCGCGGTCGACGGTGTTGTAGCTCTGGTCCAGGCGTGCGCGAGCACGAAGGTATTAGGGGCGCCGCGCCGCACCGCCTGCGAGTGCAGCACCATCATCTCCATCGTCGCCCGGATGGTGTTCGGATGGCCATGGCACGTCATCGCAGCGAGTCGCCCACCACGCACACGTCGACCCCCGCGTTTCCCCATTCGCCGAGGTGTAATCAAGCGCCGAGGTGTACACCATCTTCTCGCCATTCTTCGAATCGCGAATCTCGGTGATCGTGCGTTTCTTGCGCTCGCTGCCGCCGCCGCCATGCGCCCCTCCATTGATATTCGACTGATATGTTACTGCAGGTAAGGGAGGAGGACGATCTGACCGCTGGTGCGGCGAGCCTCCAGGTCGCGGTGCGCGTCCGCAGCTGCGGCCAGCGGTAGCGATGGCGCATCCTCCTAAGCATGCCGTCGCGCATCGCATCGAAGACACGTCCCGCCATCTCCTGCAGATGCTCGGCGGTGTAGTGGAACAGCACCGGCCGCGACAGGGTCCCCGACTTCGCGGTCAGGTCCGGAAACGATTCGTGCGCCCCGCTCGCCTGCCCATAGCTCACCCAATGGCCGCGCAGCGCGAGCGCCTCGAAGTTCTCCTTCGCCGCTTCCTGACCCAGGCCGTCGTAGATCACGTCGGCCTTCTGCTTCATGTGCGACGGAAGCGGTAGTCTCGCGTCACAATGGCCTCATGGCAGCCGTTTACGCGCGCCAACTCGGCCTTCGCCTCGCTCGAGACCGTGCCGATGACCTGCGCGCCGAGTGTTTTCGCCCACTGGCATAACAGCAGCCCGACGCCGCCCGCGGCGGCATGGACCAGCACCACGTCGCCGGGCTTCACGCGATGCGTACGGTGCAGGAGGTATTCGGCGGTCATGCCCTTCAGCATCAGCGCCGCCGCGGTTTCGTCGCTGATGTACTCCGGCAGCAGGACCAGCTCGCTGCGGGCATCGCGCGCATCGTCACGTACGCGCCCGGCGCCCCGCTGGCATACGCGACCCGATCGCCCGGCCGGAACTCGGGTGAATTGCTCTCCACCACCACGCCCGCCGCCTCCATGCCGATCGCCGCGGGCGGCGTGATCATTTTGTAGAGACCCTTGCGGATGTAGACGTCGATGTAGTTCACGCCCACCGCGGTTTGGCGGATGCGCACCTCGCCGGGCTTTTCCTCGATTTTCCTGAACTGCAGAACCTCGGGGCCGCCGAAGGAGGTCGCGACGACGCCCTGCGACTCCACCGGCGCTGCCGGGGCAAAATCGGTCGGCCCCCGTTCAAGTAGGCCTGCAGGCCGCGAAGCCGCCCTCGTACACGCCGCCGCCGACCAGCTGGTCGAACTCCCGCTCGCGGCCTTTCGGCACGTCGAAGGTGGATTCCCAGTGCCAGAAGGTTCGGTCCCCGTCCGTACCTTTTTCAGCTGGACCGTGGCCACGTAGTTCCGCATCGGCAGCGTCGCGTCCAGGATGCAGTACGTCGAGATGTACTCGCTGTCCGAGAGCGCCAGCAGCTGCTCGCGGATGTGGTTGCCGTCCTTGAGGAAGAAGTTGCGCACGCAGCCGACCTGGTCGGCCGGCTCATCGCGCTCGATGCGCGAGTCGCCCACCGCGGGATGCCAGGCGCTGTGGCTGTTGAAGTCGCGCAGCACCGCCCAGACGCGGTCGATCGGCGCGTCGATGACCGCGGAACGTCTTACCCGGATCACTAAAAAGGGGTAGCGGAGCTTTTGCTTCAAGGAATCGAAAGCCGCCTGGAACACGCCCTGCCCGATGCCCTGCGCGAGCTCGCGCTCCTTCTCTGGCGGGCAGTCGAACTCGGCCCACCATTCGGCGAAGGTCTTGTTGCCGTCGGTCACCGGGGTGAGCTTGAGGGTGGCGATGTAGTTCTCCACGCCCATCGGGCTTTCGAGGATCGAGTAGCTGCACTGGTAGTCGTAGTCCGAGAGCGTGAGGAGCTGCTCGCGGATCACGCCGCCGTCCTT
>CAWHDH010000021.1:0-4087509 GCA_963828075.1 uncultured Solirubrobacterales bacterium
TCGATGTGACGCAGAGGAGTGAGCACAATCTGTCCGCGCGGCCCATCGGTCAGCGGAGCGCGCTGCATCCAAACCGCCAAATCGAAGCCTGCTTCGCTTCGGACGAGTAGGAGCAGTTACGCCGAGCTGCGAGGCCGCTAGTGCTCTGCGCGAGAAGCGGTTGCCGAAGCCCGGCGAGAACGACCGCTCGCCGCTTTCTGCCTTGAACCGAGAGCTGGACGTTCTTGCGACGAAGGGTCGTCGCCTCGCACCCCGTCATCTGCAACGGTCCGCCGATGTCCATCCCTGCGTGGGGGCGCGTGTGCCTCGCCATGTTCGCCGTCGGGTGGGGCGCCAATCAGTTCTCGCCGATGCTGCTCGTCTACCGCGACGAGATCGGCCTCACGGCGAGCACGCGGGCGGCGTTGTTCGGCGTGTACGCCGCTGGCCTGATCCCCGGTCTGCTGTGGGGCGGCCGGGCGTCGACCGGCGCGGACGGCGGTCGCTGGTGCTTCCGTTCGTCGCCCTGTCGCCGCTGGCCACGCTGATTCTGATCCTCGGGCGCGACGAGCCGGCGCTGCTGGCCACCGGCCGGTTGCTCGCGGGCGTGTGTTCCGGCGTGGTGTTCGGCACCGCCAGCGCCTGGGTGCAGGACATCTCGGCCGCGGAGTCACCCGGCGTTGCGGCGCGGCGCGCCGCGATCGCACTGTCGGCCGGCTTCGGGGCCGGGCCGCTCGCCGCGGCGCTTGTCGCGCAGTGGGCGCCTGAGCCGCTGATCGTCCCCTACCTGCCGCATCTGCTGCTGGCCGTCGTCGCGCTCGTGCTGTTGCTGCCGGTGCCCGAGCCCGCGCGTTTGGAAGCGCAGGAGAGGCGGCCCCTGATCGTCAGCGCGCTTCGGATACCGCGGTTTCGCTGGATCGCACTGCTGCTCGCTCCGTGGGTCTTCGGCTTCGCCAGCATCACCGCCATCGTGCTCCCTGCCGCAGTCGGGGCCGACGCGGCCTACGCGCTGCTCGTCGCGGGCCTCGCCAACGGGCTGACGCTCGGAGCGGGCGCGGGCGTGCAGCCTTCGATCAAGCGGCTCGAGGACCGTCACCGTGTCATCGGCACCTACATCGGGCTCGGGCTCGGGGCCACCGTCGCTCTTGGCGGTGCGCTTGCGGTGACGGCCGACAGCGCGGCACTGCTCCTCCTCCTCTCCCCACTGTGCGGTGTCGCCTACGGCGCGGCGCTCGTGTCGGGCCTCCGCGAGACCGAGCGCCTCGCCGACCCTGCCGAGCGCGCCGCGACGATCTCCATCTACCTCGCGATGACCTACATCGGCTTCGTACTCCCGTTCCTCATCAGCCTCGTCGAGCCCGCCCTCGGGACCGACGGCGCGCTGCTTGCCCTCGCACCGGTCGCACTAGCCTGCGCGGCCGCGCTAGCGCGCCAAGGTCACGCATACCGGGACTCTTGAGGACCCCATGACAAACCCGGCGCGGCGCTCGCTACCGCTTCGCGCGAGAAGCGGTTGCCGAAGCCGGCGAGAACGACTGCTCGTCGCTTTCTGCCTTGAAGCGAGAGCCAGGCGTTCTTGCGACGAAGGGTTGTCGCCTCGCACCCCGTCATCTGCAACGGTCCGCCGATGTCCATCCCTGCGTGGGGGCGCGTGTGCCTCGCCATGTTCGCCGTCGGGTGGGGCGCCAATCAGTTCTCGCCGATGCTGCTCGTCTACCGCGACGAGATCGGCCTCACGGCGAGCACGCGGGCGGCGTTGTTCGGCGTGTACGCCGCTGGCCTGATCCCCGGTCTGCTGTGGGGCGGCCGGGCGTCGGACCGGCGCGGACGGCGGTCGCTGGTGCTTCCGTTCGTGGCCCTGTCGCCGCTGGCCACGCTGATTCTGATCCTCGGGCGCGACGAGCCGGCGCTGCTGGCCACCGGCCGGTTGCTCGCGGGCGTGTGTTCCGGCGTGGTGTTCGGCACCGCCAGCGCCTGGGTGCAGGACATCTCGGCCGCGGAGTCACCCGGCGTTGCGGCGCGGCGCGCCGCGATCGCACTGTCGGCCGGCTTCGGGGCCGGGCCGCTCGCCGCGGCGCTTGTCGCGCAGTGGGCGCCTGAGCCGCTGATCGTCCCCTACCTGCCGCATCTGCTGCTGGCCGTCGTCGCGCTCGTGCTGTTGCTGCCGGTGCCCGAGCCCGCGCGTTTGGAAGCGCAGGAGAGGCGGCCCCTGATCGTCAGCGCGCTTCGGATACCGCGGTTTCGCTGGATCGCACTGCTGCTCGCTCCGTGGGTCTTCGGCTTCGCCAGCATCACCGCCATCGTGCTCCCTGCCGCAGTCGGGGCCGACGCGGCCTACGCGCTGCTCGTCGCGGGCCTCGCCAACGGGCTGACGCTCGGAGCGGGCGCGGGCGTGCAGCCTTCGATCAAGCGGCTCGAGGACCGTCACCGTGTCATCGGCACCTACATCGGGCTCGGGCTCGGGGCCACCGTCGCTCTTGGCGGTGCGCTTGCGGTGACGGCCGACAGCGCGGCACTGCTCCTCCTCCTCTCCCCACTGTGCGGTGTCGCCTACGGCGCGGCGCTCGTGTCGGGCCTCCGCGAGACCGAGCGTCTCGCCGACCCTGCCGAGCGCGCCGCGACGATCTCCATCTACCTCGCGATGACCTACATCGGCTTCGTACTCCCGTTCCTCATCAGCCTCGTCGAGCCCGCCCTCGGGACCGACGGCGCGCTGCTTGCCCTCGCACCGGTCGCACTAGCCTGCGCGGCCGCGCTCGCGCGCCAGGGTCACGCATACCGGGACTCTTGAGGACCCCGCACAGCTCACGACCTCGGAACGAGGATCTGCGCGTGGGCGCCGCTCGCGAACCGCTGCTCGCGTACCAGGTCCAGCTTCAGGTGCTCGTCGAGATCCGCGAAGGGGCTGTGGCCGGTGCCGATCGCGATGGGCACCCAGGTGATCTGGTACTGGTCGATGAGGCCGAGCCTGGTCATGGACTTGGCGAGGTTCGGTCCGCCGTGGACGAGGATCGTGCCGTCATCGTCGCGAGCCTTCAGGTCGGCGACCGCAGCGCCGAGGTCTCCCCCGAAGACCTCGGCTGGGCCCCAGTCTGCGCTCTCCAAGGTGTGGGAGAAGACCGCCTTGGGCTTCTCGTTCATCGATGAAGCTATCGGACCCTCCGAGGCCTGCCAGTGCGGGCCCATGATCTCGTAGCTTCGCCGGCCCATCGCGTGGGTTCCCGCCTCGCCAAGAGCGCGAAGGTTCCATTCGGCGCTGTCGTCGCCGAAGAACTCGAACATCCAGTCATGCGTGCCGTCGAGGCTCGTCGCGAAGCCGTCGAGGGACAGCACCATCTTGAGAACCACCGTTCTGCTCGCCATGTGGGTAGGGACTCCGGGACGCCTCGAGAATCATCGGCGGGGTCCTCCGTCGTCGTGCAGGAGAGCTCTTCGCCCGGCTGACCCCGATCGTTCGTCCAAGGCGACACTGACAAGAAGGCCCGTGATGGCGCTCGCACCTCGTCCTCGGGGTCGTCGTCGGCCGCCTCCGCGCACGCCGGGTCGGAGATCCCGGCTCCAGCGTGGCAGCTGACCGATGCGCGTGGCGGCGCCCAGGGACTGGAATCGTTGATCTTTTCGAGCCCGGTCGACCGGCCCGAGATCTGCAATCTGTTGAATCAGAGGTCGTATGAAATGCCGGCGCGTCCACGCGCGCTCAAACGGGTCTTGAGCGACGCCAGGGTCCGGCTGCCGGGATCCAGCGCCTCGGCCACCTTCATGGCCGAGTAGAGCGCCGACTCCTGCAGGTCCATGCCGGTGGTGTAGTGACCGCTGAAGTACAGGCCGTTCCGGCCCTGGAACGAACGCAAGGCGCGTGCAGCCCTGATGGTCGACCGGGTGATCAACGGGTGCTTGAACCGCCGCTCCAAGAGGATGTGCTTCGGGTCGGCGCGCCGGCGCTGGGCCCACGACTTGAACACTTGGACGCTCGCGCCCGAGGCAGACCTCTCGTGCAGAGCACCGAGCCAGGCGCTGCCTTCGCAATCGAGACCGTCAACGCCGGCGTTGTAGGCCCCCCAGTCGCGACGCTCGCCGGGCATGTAGGCCGGGTCGGTGTGAACCAGAAGGCGCGAGCCGAAGTAGCTATACGCGTCCAGCAGCGCTGTGACGTCGGCGAATGCGGGCAGCGGACGCAGCAGTTCGCGTCCAGCACGCGGTGGCGCGTTCAACACCACGAACCGGTACGGCCCCTTCCGGCCCGTCGGCGTCCGCAGGAGCCAGCCGGCGCGTGTGCGACTCAGGGCCCGCACAGGCGAGCTGAGGTGCACCTGGGCGGTCGGGCTGCGGTCCAGCATCCGCTGGAGGTTCCCCTGCAGGCCGATCTTCGAGGTGTACGTGGTGGCGGCCTCGAGAAGGTTGGCCGGAAACGCCAGCGCGAACGTCTGCAGGATCGACCGCGCCGACGCTCGCCGCGCATCGCCCCGCCCACACCCGATCAGCGCCGTGATCCACGGATGCAGGACGTCCGTCTTGAATGATCGCCGCAAGGGCAGGCTGCGGATCCAGGCGTCGACGGTGATCTCCCATGACATGTCCGAGAGAACCGCCTGCCGCGCGAGTTGAGTGAACGTCGCAAAGTCGATCGCACGCAGCCGCGTCGAGAGCGGGTGCGACGACGCGAAGATGGGCGCGCCCCCGGCAGCCCGGAAGATGCACAGGCTCCCGGGAGCCTCCAACGTGGCGTCGGCGTCGGGGTGCTCAGGGTCGTAGAGGCCCAGCTCCTCCAGCAGCGTGACGTAGATCGGGTGCGTGTCGGGATGGAAGAACTGAGCGCCGAGATCAACGGTGATCCTCCGCCCCCGGTGCTCGATCACCCGCGAATCGCAGTGGCCGCCGATCCTGGATCGGGCCTCGAAGAGATCGACGTCGAAGCGACCGGCAAGAAGGTACGCCGAGACCACGCCGCCCGCACCGGCGCCGATGATCGCCACGCGTTCACGGCCCGACCGAGGTCGTTCGCCTCCGGCGGCGCTGGCCGGCAAGGCGCCGAGCGTCGCCAAGCCGACCGCCCCCTTGAGGGCATCGCGGCGAGTCATGGACGTCTCGGACACGGGAAGCTCTACCCCTCACCCGCGGGGGTCAGCCCGCGTGATCCGCCGCCCGACGACAGATGGACCGCAGACCGCTCAGCAGCAGCGCGCCCGCGGGTTGTCGTTGCGGTCGTCCTGCCGCCAGCGCTCGTAGTCGCGCCGTGACATGACGACCGCATCGGGATGCTCGCGGCGGATGTGGTCGACGTACTTGTCGTAGCCCGACTCGCCCGACACCTCGCGCAGGTACCAGCGGATCCCGTGCACCGCGTCGCGAACGGTCACGGCGCGCCCACCCCGACCCCGGCCGGGGCGCGATCGAAGAACCCGGACGGCGTCTCCATCTCGGACTCGACGAACGGCGCCTCGGTGTCGGGCAGCGGTTCGCTCGAGCGGATCGCCTTGACCCAGATGCGTGCGGCGTCGACCACGACGACAACAATAAGGACCGCGAACAGCGCTGCCAAGACCCCGTCGACGGTCGAGTTGGTGACCACCGCCTGCATGTCCTCGAGCGACTTGGCCGGCGCGAGCACCTCGCCCTTGTCGAGCGCCTCCTTGAACGTGGCGCGCTGCTCGAAGAAGCCGAGCCTCGGGTTGCTCGAGAACACCTTCTGGTAGCTCGCGGTCAGCGTCACCGCGAGATCGAATGCGAGCGGCACGCCGGTCACCCAGGCGTACTTCAGCCGTCCCGACTTGATGAGTAGCGTCGTCGCGACCGTCAGCGCCACGGCGGCCAGCAGCTGGTTGGCGATGCCGAACAGGGGGAAGAGCTGGTTGATCCCGCCGAGCGGGTTGGTCACGCCGGTGTAGAGGAAGTAGCCCCACGCGCCGACCACGATCGCGCTGGTGGCGTAGAGGCCGGGCTTCCAGCTGACGCGCGCCATCGGCTTCCAGACGTTGCCGAGCGTGTCCTGCAGCATGAAGCGCCCGACCCGCGTGCCCGCGTCCACCGTGGTGAGGATGAACAGGGCCTCGAACATGATCGCGAAGTGGTACCAGAAGGCCTTCAGGCCACTTCCGGTGACGCTGGAGAAGATCTCGGCCATGCCGATGGCGAGGGTCGGCGCGCCGCCGGTGCGAGCCACGAGCGTCTCCTCCTCGACGTCGCGCGCGGCCGCGGCGAGCTGGTCGGGCGTGATCGTGAAGCCGAGCTGGCCGACCGCCTGGGAGGCGGACTGGACCGAGTCGCCGAGGACCCCGGCCGGAGCGTTCATCGCGTAGTAGAGGCCCGGGTCGATGATCGACGCGGCGATGATCGCCATGACCGCGACGAACGACTCCATCAGCATCGCGCCGTAGCCGATCATCCGCACCTGCGACTCCTTCTGGATCATCTTCGGCGTCGTGCCCGAGGCGACCAGGGCGTGGAAGCCCGACAGCGCCCCGCAGGCGATGGTGATGAACACGAACGGGAACAGCGCGCCGGCGAACACGGGCCCCTCGCCACTCGAGGCGAACTTCGTCACCGGCTCGTTCTGCATGACCGGGAGCGTCACCACGATGCCGATCGCGAGCAGTGCGATCACGCCGATCTTCATGAACGTCGACAGGTAGTCGCGCGGCGCCAGCAGCATCCACACGGGCAGCACGGACGCCAGGAAGCCGTACGCGATCAGGCACAGCGCGATCGCCTTGGGCTCGAGCGTGAAGAAGTCAGCAAGCGCGCCGTCGCTCTCCTGCACGACGCCGCCGAGGATGATGGCGAGGAGCAGCAGGCTGACGCCGATGGCGGTCGTCTCGAGCACCGCGCCGGGCCGGATCACGCGCATGTAGAAGCCCATGAAGAACGCGATCGGGATCGTCATCGCGATCGAGAACATCCCCCACGGCGACTGCGCCAGCGCGTTGACCACGACCAGCGCGAGCACGGCCAGGAGGATGATCATGATGCTGAACACGGCGAGCAGCGCGGCGACGCCGCCGATCGGGCCGATCTCGTCGCGCGCCATCTGGCCGAGCGACTTGCCGTCGCGGCGCATCGAGAAGAACAGCGTGACCATGTCCTGCACCGCGCCGGCGAAGATGACGCCGACGATGATCCAGATCGTCCCCGGCAGGTAGCCCATCTGCGCGGCCAGGACGGGGCCGACGAGCGGACCGGCGCCGGCGATGGCGGCGAAGTGGTGGCCGAACAGCACACGCCGGTCGGTCGGCTGGTAGTCGACGCCGTTGTCGAGGCGCTCGGCGGGCGTCGCCCGGCGGTCGTCGACGCCGAGCACCGTCTTGACGATGAACCGGGCGTAGAAGCGATAGGCGATGGCGTAGGTGCCCAGCGCGGCGGCCACCAGCCACGCGGCGGAGATCTGCTCGCCGCGGACGAGGGCGATGACGCCCCACGCGACGGCGCCGACGACGGCGACCAACGACCAGATCGTTATCGAGCGGGCGCGGCTGCTCACGGTGTCTCCTCGTGTCGGATGGAGGACGCCTCCCGCGCCCTCCTCGGGCGCGTGATTACCCCACGGTGCCTTCGTCAGAACCGCAACGCAGGGGTCAGACCCCTTGAGTGGCCGCGACTCAAGGGGTCTGACCCCTTCGGCGTGTCAGCCGGCGGCGCGCCGGGCGACGCGCGGAGTGGACGAGCGGCCGTCCGGGGCGACGACCGACCAGGCGGCGACCGCGTCTCCGGACCTCGGGTCGAAGGCGGCGACGGGCGCCCGGGTGACCCCGGTGTCGGGCGCGATCTCCTCGGCGGGCGCCGCGAACCGGGTCGCGCCGGCGGGTCGCAGCGCGGCCAAGGGGCTGCCCGGTTCGAGGTTGCCGTCGACCTGGAGCAGCGAGGCCCAGGTCACGATCGCGGCTCGATCGGGGCCGAACGCGATCTCCCCGGGCACGCCGAACTCGGCGAGCTTGCGCGCCGGACCGAACCGCGACCCGGGCGCCGCCGTCGCGGCGTAGACGGGTGAGGTGGTCGCGACGACGTCGTCGCCGGTCGCGTTGACCCAGACCAGGCCAACTTCCCCGGTCGGTGAGGCGCTGAGCTTCGGGACTCCATAGGGGCGCGCCGCGTCGAGGCCCGCGTCGACGACCTGTGCTGGGCTGAACACGCCTCGACCCGGCTCGCGTACCGCCACCCGGACGCGATAGGGGACGTTCGCCTCCTCGCCGCCGTCCTGGGTCCCCCAGCCGATCGCGATCCGGCCCGAGTCCGACGCGACCGCGTCGAGGTCGACCCGGCCGGCGTGCGGGCCCAGCACGACCCGCTCGAGGTCTCCCGGGGCCGGGCCGACGAGCGCTTCGACGGTCCGGACCAGGCCCCGCCGTCCCGGGAGCTCGCGCCGGAACGCCACGACGAGGCGGTCGCCCGCGTAGGAGAGCGCCACGGGTGCCCGGCCTGCGGTGTCGTCGTGCTCGCCGAGGTCGGCGACGGTCCGCGGCGCGCCCATCCGCCCGCGGCGATCCCCCACCGCGAGTCGGAGACGCGCACGCGCATACTGCTGCCCTCGGCGCAGCCGCGCGACCTCCACCCAGGCGACGGCCGGCCGCCCGCTGCGCGAGACGGCGACCTCGATGCCCTGGACCCGCGCGGACCGTGCCAGCCGGCGACGGTCCGACTCGACTCCCGACCGCGACCGCACGGACGTCGAGAGGTCGACGTGCTCGTTGAAGTCGGCATCCCGGGATCGCAGGCGGCGGCCGAGGAGCAGCAGCCTCCCACCCGGGAGCTCGAAAAATCCAGATGTGGACGGCACGGGCGCGGAGCGGCCCGCCACCACGCTGCCGTCACGCGCCACGGCGGCATCGCGGACCTCGCCGCGCGGGCTTCGGCTGAACGCGAGCCACCGCACGTGCGCCTCGCCCAGCGCGCCGAGCGACAGCGACGGCGCCGTGCTGAACGGGGCGCCGCTCCCCGGAGTCACCGGTTCAGACCACGGTGCCGCCGCCGACGCGACCGCCGGGCAGGCCAGGAGGAGTAGCACGACAGCGCCCGCGGCGATTCGCGTCATACGAGGACAACGGCGGGCGGGCGGGTTGGTTGCGGTCAGGCGATGCCGGCCGCCCGGCCCGCCAGCAGCGCGGCGCCGCGGGCCGTCGCCTCCTGCACCGGCGACCACTCGATGGCCCCGAGCCGCGCCTCCTTGATCGCGCGGGCGGCCGCGCCGCGCACACCGCCGCCGGTCGCGACGAGCCGCTTGTGCGGCCCGCCGACGGCGTCGCTGCGCGCGAGCGTCGCCGCGCACAACTCGGCCCCGGCCTCGAGCGCCGCACGCCACACGTGCGCCGGTCGCGTGCCCGGCGCGATGCCGTGGAGCGTGAGCGGGGCCGTCCCGCCGAGACCCTCGACCCGGACCGCCGACGCGTCCGCCGCGAGATCCCCGGCGGCGGCGGTCAGCGCGTCGCGCTCGGCGTCGCCGTCGATCCCCAGGAGCTCGAGGATCGAGGCCAGCTTGCCGCTCAGGCCGGTGCCGCTGATGAGCGCCCAGCGCCCGGGCATGACGTGCCAGCCGACCGCGACGCGGGCGGCGACGGCGGCGGCGACCGTCCGGCGATCGACGGGCGCGGCGACGGTCCGGACGAACACCTCGGCGGTCCCGGACGAGTGGAGCACGTCGTCGTCGGCAGCCGCGCCGGCGCCGACCATCGCGACGAGATGGTCGTGCCCGGCGATCGCGATGTGGGCGCCGCGGGCGGCCGGCAGCGCGTCGCCGACCCGGCCAACAGACGTCCCGGCAGCGACCGGCTCGGCCATGAAGCCCTCCGTCACCCCGAGCCAGGCGAGCGCGTCCGGCCACCAGCGCCGATCGTGGATCGCCAGCAGGCCGGTCCGCGACGCCAGCGAGAGCTCGGCGACCTCGGCGGCGCCGAGCGCGCGCGCCACCCATTCCGGCACGCCGATCCAGCGGACCGCGCGGCGAGCATCGGGCACAGAGGCGAGCTGCCAGCGCAGCTTGCTGGCGGTGCACAGGAACGTCGCGGGGAGCCCCGTGCGCATGGCGAAGGCCTCGCTCCCGAGGGCGTCGGCGAGCTCGGCCGCCTCGGCGGCCCCGCGCGCGTCGTGCCAGGCGATCGCCGGGCAGACCGGCCGGCCGGCGGCGTCGATCAGGACGCCGGTCTCCGCCATCCCGGCGACCCCGACCGCCGCGACCGAGCCCCGTGGCGCGGCGGCGAGCGCCTCGGCGGCCGCGGTCAGCGCGGCCGCGGCGAGGGCCTGCGGATCGATCTCGGCGCCCGTCGGGACCCGCGTCCACGGCGTCCGGCAGCGGCCCAGCGCGAGCTCCTCGCCGTCGCTGTCGAGGACCACCGCCTTGCAGGACGTGGTCCCGACGTCGATGCCGACGAGCAGGCCCGGCACGGCTACGCCGCGGCGTCGACGATCGCGAGCAGCTCCTCGAGGCGTGTGCGCGCGACCTCGTCCAGGAAGCGACGTCGCTCGGCGGCGGAACGGCCGACCGCCTCCTTCCACAGCGAGCGCCCGGCGATGAAGCCGTCCGCGCCGCCGTCC
Source organism: uncultured Solirubrobacterales bacterium (assembly GCA_963828075.1). Taxonomy (GTDB): domain Bacteria; phylum Actinomycetota; class Thermoleophilia; order Solirubrobacterales; family Solirubrobacteraceae; genus JACCYI01. The sequence continues at coordinate 10,498 of CAWHDH010000021.1, forward strand.
ATGGAGTGGCGCAGCTGGTCGCAGAACGCGTCGTGGTCGACGCCCGCCGAGAGGACCGCCCACGGGACGTCGAGCGCGTCGGTCACCCGCCGGCAGGCCTCCGCGCTGCCGGGGTACTCGAGCTTGAGCACCTGCGATCCGCACGCCTGCAGGAAGACGGCGCCGTCGCGGATCAGGCCCTCGCGGCGCGAGGCGAACGCCTCCGCCGGCTCGTCGTCGAGCCGGTAGGTCATCAGCTCCATGACGCACAGCAGACCCGCGCGCCGGCAGTCCTCGAGCGCGCCGCGGACGAGGGCGGCGGTCGGCCCGTCGAGATCCTCACGGTCCGCGCGGACGAAGACCATCACCTTGGCGGCGGTGGCGCCGAGCGCCCGCGCCCCCGCGGCGCCGAGATCCTCGATCAGCTGCGAGCGGCGCAGACCGTCCGCGGTCTCGAACCCGTCGGCCTCGATGCGCACGAGCAGGCCGACATCGCGCGCGAGCACGCCACGGTCGACGATGTCCGGCAGCGAGACGTCGGGGTCCAGCAGGACCGCGCTCGCCTCGCGCCCGACCGTGCCGACGAGATCGGACTTGAACGCCCGCTGCGCCTCGGGCGCGCTCGAGACCCCGAGGCCGTCGAGCATGTCGACGAGCGGCTGGCCGTGGTCGGCGGCGATCACCGCGAAGCGGCCGGCCGAGGTCGTGATCTGCTGCAGGGCGCGCCGCTCGGCGGTGGTCGGCGGCGTCATGCCGGCATCCCCGCCAGCAGGGCTCCGGCCAGGCTCGGCGCGAGCGGCAGCCGCGGCAGGAGCGTCGCCTGCAGCGCGTGGTAGACGTCGGGCTTGCCGCTCCACGTCTGATCGCTCGGCTCGAGCGCCTCGTCGAGCTCGTGCCGCCAGCTGCCGCGCTCCGGGTCGCGGAAGTGCCGGTCGGCGAAGTCCCACCACTCGCGGTAGCGCGCTTCGTAGGCGTCGTCGCCCGTCGCCTTGTGCAGCGCCGCCGCGGCGCCGATCGCCTCCGTGATGACCCAGTGCATCCGCTCGGCGACGACCGTACGCCCGTCGAGGTCCGTGGTGTAGACGAAGCCGCCGCCAGGCCCCCAACCGTCGGTCACCGCCCGGTCGAACAGCCCGCGCGCGGCGTCGAGCAGCCAGTCGGGCGCCGGGTCGAGCGCGGCGCGGACGCCGAGCAGCAGGCGCGACCACTCCAGCGCGTGTCCCGGCGTCGCGCCGAACGGCCGGAAGGCGTGGCGTGGCTTGTCGGCGTTGTAGTCGGGAAGCGGCTCCCACGCAGCGTCGAAATGCTCGACCACGCGCCAGCCGTGGCGGCCGGCGACCTGGCGGACGATGCGATCGGCGATCCGCAGCGCCCGCTCGGCCCAGACGTCGTTCCCGGTCGCGTCGGCGGCGGCGAGGAACGCCTCGACCATGTGCATGTTCGCGTTGGCGCCGCGGTAGTCCTCGGGCGCGTGCCACGCGCGATCCCACCCCTCCAGGCACGCCCCCTCCTCGGCCGACCAGAAGCGCGCCTCGACGACGGCGATCGCGGCGTCGAGCAGCCCCCCGGCGCCGTCGCGGCCCGCCATCGCGGCGCTCGCCGCCGCGAGCAGCACGAAGGCGTGCGGATAGGCCTCCTTGGCCCCGTCGACCGGGACGCCATGCGAGACCTCGCCGAACCAGCCGCCGTGCGCGCGGTCCTCGAAGACGTCGCGCAGCGCGGCGATGCCGTGGTCGGCGAGCGGCCCGCAGCCGGGGTGGCCGAGAAGATCCCCGAGCGCGAACACGTGGGTCATGCGCGCGGTGATCCAGAGCTGGAGCGGCCGGCCCGGGTCCGGAACGCCGTCGGCGTCCAGCCAGCCGAAGCCGTCCGCAACCCGCGCTCGGCGCGCGAAGTCGAGCAGGCGGGTGGTCTCGGCCTCGAGCCAGGCCCGGTGCGAGACGAGCCCGAGCCAGCCGGGCCGCGATGAGCGAAGCCGTGAGTGCAACAAAGGCGTGTGAGCTCTCCCCGCGCGAACGCGGTCGTGGGTCAGGTGCGGGCCGGCGGCCCGCGGAACCGGCGCCGGCCTCGCGGCCGGCGCCATCCGCGTTCAGCTCAGCAGGAGGACTTGTAGACCGAGTCCTGGTTCTCTGCGAGGTTGTCCTTGGTGATGATCACGGAGCCCGTGCCGATCGTCTTCTTGGTCGGCTCGCCGTTGAGCGCAGCGACCGCCTGCTGGACGCCCTGCGCGCCGATGTCGGCGGGCTTCTGAGCGACGAGCGCTTGGATCAGGCCGTCCTCGACGTCCTTGATCTGCTTGGGGCCGGCGTCGAAGGAGACGATCTTGACCGAGTCCTTCTTGCCCGCCTCGCGCAGACCGGTCGCCGAGCCCTCCGCCGAGAACAGGTTCGTGGCGAAGATGCCCTTGAGGTCCGGGTTCTTGGCCAGCTGCGCCTTGACGATCGCGGCGGCCTTGTCGGGCTGGTCCTGGCTGAAGTCCTGCCCGATGTACTCGAGCCCGAGCTTGGAGGCCTCCTCCTCGAAGCCCTTGGCGCGCGCGTCGGTGGTCGAGATGCCGGGCTTGACGTTGACGACGAACACCTTGCCCTTGCCGCCGATCTGCTCGGCGAGCGCCTTGGCGGCTTCGCGGCCGCCGCCCTCGTTGTCCGACGCGATCTGCGAGACGGCCAGGTCGGCCTGCTCGAGCGTGGTGTCGACGAGGACGATCTTCGAGCCGTTGTCTGACGCCTGCTTGATCGGCGCGAACATCGCCTTGGAGTCCGTCGGGGCGATCAGGATCGCGTCGGGCTTCTTCGCGGTGACGCCGCTGAGGATCGGGGTCTGCAGCGTCGCGTCGAACTGGTCGGGGCCCTGGAAGTCGAGCGTGACGCCCAGCTTCTTGGCCTCGGCCTGGGCCCCGCAGTTCATCGTGATGTAGAACTCGTCGCCCTTGACGCCCGCGACGAGCGTCATCTTGTAGGCCTTCTTCTCGGCCCCGCCACCGCCGCCCGTGGCGGGCTCCTCGTCTTCCCCGCACGCGGTGATGCCCGCGAGCGCGAACGTGGCCAGCACGGCGGCCATCCGCCGTCCGGTCATTGATGTCAGCTGCATGTGTCGTCGTCCTCCTTGATGGTGTACGGGGTGCTCAGCGCGCGTAGCGGGAGCGTCGAAGCTGGTCGAGGTAGACCGCGATGATCAGCACCGCGCCGACGGCGACCTGCTGCCAGAACGGCTGCACGCCGACGATCACGAAGCCGTTGCGCAGCAAGGCGGGGATGAAGACGCCCACCACGGTGCCCACGATCGTCCCGACCCCGCCGAACAGGCTGGTGCCGCCGATGACGATCGCCGAGATGGCGTCCAGGTTGTCGGTGGAGTGCCCACCGATGGATGTGGTCCCGAAGCGCGCGAGGGCCAGGTAGCCGGCCAGTCCGGCGAGCGTGCCCCCGAGCGCGTAGACCTTGATCAGGTGCCGGTCGACGTTGACACCGGCGCGCCGGACGCCCTCGGCGTTGGACCCGATCGCGTACGTGTAGCGGCCGAACCGCGTCTGGGAGAGGATGATCGCGAAGACGAACGCGACCACCGCCGCGATCACCACCAGGTACGGGACCCCGATCAGGCGCCCGGACCCGATCGTCTCGATCAGCTTGAACGGGACCTCGCGCTCGTCGACGCCGCCGGTGATGAGCAGCGCCGAGCCGAGCGCCATCCCGAGCGTCCCGAGCGTGACGATGAAGGACGGGAGCCGTGCCTTGGTGACCAGGAAGCCGTTCAGGCTCCCCCACGCGCAGCCCGCCGCCAGCGCCACGGCGAGCCCGACGAGCAGCACCCCCCAGTCGTTGCCGCCCATCCCGTTCATGGTCTTGGCCGACACCACGCCCGAGAAGACGAGGACGGCCCCCACCGACAGGTCGATGCCGGCGGTGATGATCACGTAGGTCAAGCCGGTCGCGAGGACGAGCAGGACCGCCGCGTCGGTGGCGATGTTGCGCGCGTTGGAGATCGAGAAGAACTCCGCGGGCTTCAGGAGGCTGAAGATGACGATCAGCCCGGCCAGGATCATCAGGATCGATGCGCTGGAGTTCGTGAGCAGCTGCTTGAGCTGGGAGGGCTCGACCTCGGCGGGCTCGTCGACGATGTCGACCGGTTGGGCGCCAGTGCTCATGCGGTCTCCTCGTCGTGGAAGGTGGACGCTCCGGTCATGGCCGCGACGACGTCCTCCATCGAGACTTCCTGCGGCTTGAGCCGCGCGACCCGTGCGCCGAGACGCAGGACCTCGATGCGGTCCGCGACCTCGAAGACCTCGGGCATGTTGTGGCTGATCAGCACCACCGACAGGCCGTGATCGCGGAGCTTCTTGATCTGGTCGAGGACGTTGCGCGTCTGCACGACGCCGAGGGCGGCGGTCGGCTCGTCCATGAAGACGACCTTCTTCGCCCACGTCGCGGCGCGGCAGATCGCGATGCCCTGGCGCTGGCCGCCGGACATGTTGGCCACGCGCGCGCCGGTGTCCTGGATCTTGACGCCGAGGTTCTTGAACGCCTCGTCCGAGCGCCGGCGCATCTCGGCCTTGTCGAGGAACCCGAGCGTGCCGAGCAGCCCCGGCCGGGTGATCTCGCGACCGAGGAACATGTTCGCGGCGGGATCGATCTCGGCCGCCAGGGCGAGGTCCTGGTAGACCGTCTCGATCCCGAGCTCGCGCGAGTCGTGCGGCGTGTTGATCGACACCGGCCGGCCGTCGAAGAGGATCTCGCCGCTGTCGGGCGGGTGGACGCCGGTCAGCGTCTTGACGAGCGTGCTCTTGCCCGCGCCGTTGTCGCCGATCAGCGCGACGACCTCGTGCGGGTAGACGGTGAAGCTGGCGCCGCGCAAGGCCTGCACGCGGCCGAAGCTCTTGACGATGTCGCGAGCCTCCAGCACGGGTTGGGGGGTCATCCGGCGTTCTCCTTTCGGTTCACGGGGCGACCTCGCCGCTGCCGCGGACGACCAGCTCGGTCGGGATGGTCACGGTCTGCGGCGGCCGCTCGTCGCCGTCGAGCCGGGCGAACGCGAGCGCCGCGCCCTGCTCGCCCATCTGGGCGGGATCGGAGCGCACGACCGTGACGCCGAGCAGGTCGGCGTACTCGAAGTCGTCGAACCCGAGGACGGCCAGGCGGCGGTGGTGGCCGGCGACCGCGCGCAGGACGCCGCCCGTGGTGCGGTTGTTCCCCGCGAGGATGGCGGTCGGCCGGCGGTCCTCGGGGAGGGCGAGCAGCTCCTGGACCGCGGCCTGCGCGTCGGCCTCGTCGCGGTTGCCCGTGCGCACGAGCGAGCGGTCCTCGGAGAGCCCCGCCGCCGTGAGCGCGGCGCGATAGCCGGCGAGGCGCTCGCGGGCGGTGTAGAGCTCGGCGTCGTCGGTCACGCACGCGATGCGGGTGTGCCCCTGGGCGAGCAGGTGCTCGACGCCGCGGCGCGCGCCGCCGGCGTTGTCGATCAGGACGGTGTCGGCCTCGATCCGGCCCGGCGGGCGGTCGAGGAAGACGGCGCGCACGTGGCCGCCGCCGCCCGAGACGTAGCGGTGGTCGCTCCCTGCCGGGACGACCAGCAGCGCGTCCACGCGGCGGCGCAGCAGGGCGGTGACCAGCTCGCGCTCGCGATCGGGATCTTCGCGCGCGGAGCCGGTGATCAGCAGCAGGCCGCGCGCCCGCGCCGCGGTCTCGACCGCTTGGGCGATGACCGAGTAGAAGGGGTTGGCGACGTCCTCGATGACGAGGCCGAGCGTCGCGCTGGACTGCCCGGGGCGCAGCGAGCGGGCGAGGTCGTTGCGCTCGAACCCGAGGCGCGCGATCGCCTCGATGACGCGGGCCGCGGTCGGCGCCGCGACGCCGGACTCGTCGTTGATCACACGCGAGACGGTCTTCAGGCTCACGCCGGCGGAGAGCGCGACGTCCTTCATCGTCGGGCGTTGCGTCGCGCTGAATTGCATAAGGTTCCGCTTCCTCCTCGCCGGGATTGACAACGTTGTCTGACAACGTTGTCTAGCCAGACGGCCGCGACTGTAACACCCGCGTGCGGAGGGGTCAAGCAGCGGTCGTCGCGACGGTCCCGGCGGCCATGAGGACGCCGAGCAGTCGCGTCACCTCGGCGGCGACCGCCTCGCGGCCGGCGCCGAGGTACTTCCGGGTGTCGACGACGGCCGGCTCGGCGGCCAGGTGCGCGCGGACCGCCTCGGTGAAGAGCCGGTTGAGGTGGGTGGCGATGTTGACTTTGGTCATCCCGCGCGCGACCGCCGTCGTCAGATCGGCGTCCGCGACGCCCGAGGAGCCGTGCAGGACGAGTGGTACCGGCACCTTGGCGCGCAGGTCGGCGATCAGCTCGAAGTCGAGCGTGGCGTCGCGCGTGAGCATCTGGTGCGAGCTGCCGACCGCGACGGCGAGCGCGTCGATCCCGGTGGCCTCGACGTACGCCACCGCCTCGTCGGGATCCGTGCCCGGCCCGGGCTCGTGCACGCCGTCGCGCCCCCCGATCTCCCCGAGCTCGGCCTCGACCCAGACGCCGTGACGATGGCAGGACGCGACGACCGCGGCGGTGGTGCGGACGTTCTCGTCGTAGTCGAGGGTCGACGCGTCGAACATGACCGACCCGAACCCCAGCGCGACCGCCTCGGCGACGAGGTCGGGGTCGCTCGCATGGTCGAGGTGGACGGCGACGGGCACGCTCGCCTCCCGGGCCACCGCGATCGCGGCCGCGCCGATCGCGTGCAGCCCGCCGTGGTAGCGGGCGCAGTTCTTGGAGATCTGCAGGATCACGGGCGCGCCTGCCGCCTCCGCGCCGGCGACGATCGCCTCGGCCTGCTCGAGGTGGTTGATGTTGAACGAGCCGGCGCCCCGTCGGGCGGCGGCGGCGGGCGCGACGATCTCACCGGTCGGCGTCAGGGGCATGGGTGGGTTGTAGCGGGCGCGCCGAGGTACCGTGGCGCAACGATGAGGGCGGCGTGATCCTGGCGATCGGCGAGGCGCTCGTGGAGTTCCGCCGCGAGACCGCCGACGGGCGCCTCGCGAGCCCGGGTCTCTGGGCGGGGCCGTTCCCGAGCGGCGCGCCCGCGATCTTCGCGTCCGTCGCCGCGCGCCTCGGCGCCGAGACGGCGCTCGTGGCCAGCGTCGGCGCCGACGCCTTCGGCGACGCGTTCCGCGAGCGCATGCGCTTTCACGGCGTCGACGCGGAGGCGCTGCGCGTCGATCCCCGGCGCAGCACCGCCGTCGCGTTCGTCGCGTACGACGCCGCCGGCGGCCGCGACTTCTGGTTCTCGGCGCCCGACTCCGCCGCCGTCGACGTCGATCCGGCCGCGGCGGCGCGGCTGGCCGCACGCACGGACTGGCTGCACGTCTGCGGTTCCACGCTCGCGTTCGGCGGCGCCACCGCGGAGGCGATCGATCGGGCGGTGCAGGTGGTGCTCGCGGCGGGCGGTCGCGTGTCGCTCGATCCGAACCTGCGTCCGAGCGCGTCGCCCGAGGCGCTCGCCGCCACGGCCGCGGTGGCGCGCGTCGCGCACGTGGTGTTCCCGGCCGAGGGCGAGCTCGAGGCGCTGGAAGTCGTTGAGGATGAGCTCGTGCGGGGTGGCGCGCTGGTCTGCCATACGCGCGGCGCGGCGGGCGCCGTCGTGTCGGGCGCCGGGCACGACCGCGTGGCGGTCGCCGCGCCCGCCGTCGAGGAGGTCGACCCCACCGGCGCGGGCGATACGTTCGCGGCGGCGTTCGTGGTGGTGGTGCGCGGGGGCGCCGATGCGCTGAGCGCCGCGCATTCGGCCTGCGCGCTGGCCGCCCGGTCCGTCGGCGTGCTGGGGGCGATGGAGCTGCCGGTGAGGCCCGGCGACCTGGCGCGCTGACCGGAAACGACAGGTGGCGCTAGCGTGCGTTCGGTGCGAATCGCGACCTGGAACGTCAACTCGGTCAAGCAGCGGGTGCCGCGGTTTCTGCCCTGGCTGGATCAGCGGCGGCCCGACGTCGTCTGCCTGCAGGAGACCAAGCTCGCCGACGATGCGTTCGCCGCCCTGCTCGCCGGCGAGCTCGCGGACCGCGGCTATGAGGTCGCGGCGCACGGCGAGCCCACGTGGAACGGCGTGGCGATCCTCTCGCGCGTGGGCCTGGACGACGTGGTTCGAGGGCTCCCCGGCGCGCCGGGCTTCCCGCATCCGGAGGCGCGTGCGGTGTCCGCTTCCTGCGACGGCGTCCGGGTGGTCTCGGTCTACGTGCCGAACGGCCGGGTCCCGGACTCCGAGCACTATCAGTACAAGCTCGCCTGGCTGAGCTCGCTGCGGGAGCTCGTCGCCGAGGCCCCGGAGACGACGGTCGTCTGCGGGGACATGAACATCGCCCCGACCGACGACGACGTCTTCGATCCCGACGCGTACGTGGGCCAGACCCACGTCACACCGGCCGAGCGGGCGGCGCTGGCCGAGCTCCAGGCCGTCGGGCTCCGCGATGTCACGCGCGAGCGCTGGCCGACCGAGCGGGTGTTCACCTACTGGGACTACCGGGCGGGGATGTTCCACCAGGACCTCGGGATGCGGATCGATCTGATCCTCGCCGGTGCCACGGTCGCCGACCGCGTCCGGGCGGTCTGGGTCGACCGTCACGCCCGCAAGGGCAGCGGGCCCAGCGATCACGCGCCGCTCGTCGTCGACCTCGACGAGGCGCCGGACGGGGACATCGGGCCGGTCGTGCCGCCGCCCTCCGCTCCGGCCGCCAGGCGCGGCGCCAAGAAGCTCCCGCAGTCGCGCTGACCGCCGTCAGTCCCGCGGGCGGTCGCGGTCGCGCGAGGGCTGGACGCGCTTCGGCTCCCCCGGCATCTTCGGATAGTCCGGCGGGTACGGCATGTCGCCGGCTTCGTCGCGCTCGTACATGTCGAGCAGCGGCTGCAGCGAGTGGGCGGCATCGTCGATCGCGGCGTGGCGATCGCCGACCTCGGCGAAGCGCGCAGGCATCGTCGCGACGGTGAAGTCCTCCGGCAAGACGTCCGCGAGCTCGTCCCACAGCAGCGGCGCCGACACCGGCGCCCCCGGCTTCGGCCGGACGCTGTACGCCGAGGCGATGGTCCGGTCGCGTGCGTTCTGGTTGTAGTCGAGGAAGATGCGCTCGCCGCGCTCCTCCTTCCACCACTTCGTCGTCACCTCGCCGGGGAGACGCCGCTCGAGCTCGCGCCCGAAGGCGATCGCGGCGTGACGGACCTCGGTGAACGTCCAGCGCGGTTCGATGCGGACGTAGATGTGCACCCCCCGGCCGCCCGAGGTCTTCGGGAAGCCCGTGTAGCCGAGGTCGCCCAGGAGCACACGCGCCTCGGCGGCGACGCGCACGGCGTCGCTGAAGTCCGTGCCCGGCTGCGGATCCAGGTCGAGGCGAAGCTCGTCGGGATGGTCGACGTCGGCGTCTCGCACCGGCCACGGATGGAAGGTGATGGTGCCCATCTGCGCCGCCCACCCGACCACGGCCACCTCCGTCGGGCAGATCTCGTCCGCGTGACGACCCGACGGGAACTCGATCCGCGCGGTCTGGACGTAGTCGGGGGCGCCGCGTGGGACGCGCTTCTGGAAGAACGCGTCGCCTCCTCCCTTCTCGCGGGTCGAGACGACGATGCCGTCGTGCACCCCCTTCGGCCACCGCTCCAGCGTCGTCGGCCGCTGCGCCAGCGCGCGCATGATGCCGTCCTCGACGGCGAGGTAGTACCTGACGACGTCGAGCTTGGTGACCGGGCCTGAGCGCTCGGTCTTCGGGAACACCACGCGGTCGGGGCTGCTGACTCGCAGCTCGCGCCCGCCCGCGTCGACGATCGTGCCCTCGGCCATGCCTGCAAGCTACGGCAACGACCGCATCGCCCGCGCGAGGATCTCCAGTCGCGTGGTCCGCGACTCACCCGCCGCGAGCACCGGGAGCCGGCCGGCCTCTCGGTCGGCGCCTCGGCCGAGCACCGAGCAGTTCGCCGGCTCGATCCCGAGCACACCCATCCCCGGCGCCGGGTGGACCCACTGCCACAGCCGCGGGAGGGTCGCCATGTCCCAGCGCACGGTGAGCTCGATCCCCGCCGTCGGGTTCGCCACCGTCGCGCTCCCCCAGCCGTCGTCGCCGGCCGTGACCTCGTGCTCGAACACGCGCTCCTCCGCGCCCTCCACGACGCCGGGCGCCTCGTGCCAGGAGTCGGCGAACGGCGCCGCGGCCTCGTCGCGCGGGCGCGTCGCGCGCGCGTCCACGGAAAGCGTTGCGCCGCTGCTCCACACCGGCGCGCCGAGGTTGACGTGGTAGAGCTGCGGCGCGGGCTCGGGCTCGCGGCCGCGGTTGGAAACGACGTCGACGAGCTCGAGGCGCCCCTCGCCGAGGTGCGTCGTCCAGGTCCGCTCGACCTCGAGGTGATGGGCGAGGGCTGAGACCTCGGCGATCCGCGCCCGTGCCGTGATCGCCGCCTCGGAGCGATCGACTCCGAGCACGTGCGCCCGCTGCATCGAGAACGCGCCGTGCTGCCCGTGGCCCTCCGACGGCGCTCCGACGTTGCGCAACCCGCACGTCACCATCATCCCGCCGCCGAACGCCTCGAGCCAGTCGAGCTCGCGCGGGTTCGCCACCGGTGCGTGCTCGCCGACCGGCGAGATCCAGGCCAGCGGAACGCCGCGGAACCAGGCCGCTCCGGCGTCGAAGCCGCGGTCGGGCAGCAGCCGCACGTCGATCCCGCCCCAGACCCGCAGGTCGAGCGCGCGGCAGCCGGCCGCCGGACCGCCGGCGACCACCGAGGCGACCGCGCTCGCGATCTGGTCGAGGTTGCCCACCGCGGCGCTCACCGCAGGACGCGGGTGGCGTAGCCCGCGTCGGCGAGCACGCCCAGCACGCGGTCGGCGTGCTCGCGGCCGCGCGTCTCGATCACCAGCTCGACGCCGGTCTCGCGGACGTGGAGGTCGACGCCCTCGCGCACGTGGGAGACGTCGACGATGTTGGCCGCCGTGTCGGCCACGCAGGTCAGCAGGTCCACGAGCGCGCCCGGGCGGTCCGGCACGCGCGTGAAGAGCACGAGCCGGCGGCCCGACTCGGTCTCGTGACGGCGGGCGACGGATGCGAGCAGCCCCGCGTCGACGTTGCCGCCGCTGAGCACCGCCACCGTCGTCCCGGACGCCGCCGGCGCGACCTGGCCACCGAGCAGCGCGGCGACGCCGACGGCGCCCGCGCCCTCGACGACGAGCTTCGCCCGCTCGAGCAACAACACCATCGCCTCGGCGGTCTCCTCCTCCCCCACGACGGCCATCCCGTCGACCCACTCGGCCATCAGCCGCAGCGTGAGCTCACCGGGCCGCTTGACCGCGATGCCGTCCGCGATCGTCAGCGCGGTCTCGGCGGGCACCGCCTCGCCGCGCCGCAGCGACTCGGGATACGGCGCGCACGCGGCCACCTGGACGCCGACGACCTCGACCTCCGGGCGCGCCGACTTCACGGCGATGGCGATGCCCGAGCACAGCCCGCCGCCCCCGACCGGGACGACGATCTTCGCCAGGTCGGGCACGTCCTCGAGCAGCTCGAGCCCCAGGGACCCCTGCCCGGCGACCACGACCGGATCGTCGAACGGGTGGACGAACGCAGACGCGTCGCGCTCGGCGCGCTCCTTGGCCAGCGCGATGCAGTCCTCGATCCCGCCGCCGCCGACGACCACGTCGGCGCCCTGCCCGAGCGCCGCCTCGGTCTTGGCGATCGGCGCGTCGGCGGGGACGAAGACGGTGCACGGGATCCCGCGCGCGCGAGCGGCGGCGGCGACGCCCTGGCCGTGGTTGCCCGCCGACGCGCACACGACCCCGCCCCGGCAGCCCTCGTCCCCGAGGGCTGCGAGCTTGGCGGCCGCGCCGCGGATCTTGAACGACCCGGTCCGCTGCAGGTTCTCGGCCTTGAGCACCACCAGGCCGCCCGCGCGCTCGGAGAACGTGCGCGACGACAGCACGGGCGTCCGGCGCGCGATCGACTCGACCGCGGGCCGAGCGGCGAGCACGTCGTCGGCGGTCACCATCAGTCCGGCAGAGCCACGATCGCGTCCATCTCCACGTTCGCACCGAGCGGCAGCCCGACGACGGAGATGGTCGAGCGGGCCGGCGGATCGGTCTTGAAGAACGTGGCGTAGACCTCGTTGACCTCCTTGAACGTCGACATGTCGGTGACGTAGATCCCGATGCGCACGGCGTCGGCCAGCGAGGCGCCGCCGGCGGCGCACACGATCGCCAGGTTCTCGAGGCAGCGGCGGGCCTGCTCGCCCGGCGAGTCGCCGACCAGCTCGCCCGACGCCGGGTCGAGGTGGACCTGGCCGGAGAGGTAGAGCATGCCGCCGGAACGGACGGCGTGGACGTAGGGGCCGACGGCCGCGGGAGCGCCGTCGGCGGTGACCGTTTCACGATGGTGGGACATGGGCAGGCAACCTACTCGCATGGCGAATCGCCTGGCAGCCGAGACGTCGCCGTACCTGCTCCAGCATTCCGACAACCCGGTCGACTGGTACGCGTGGGGCGAGGAGGCGTTCACCCGCGCCCGCGAGGAGGACAAGCCGATCCTCGTCTCGATCGGCTACAGCGCGTGTCACTGGTGCCACGTCATGGAGCGCGAGTCGTTCGAGTCGCCGCAGGTCGCGCAGCTCATGAACGAGCGCTACGTCTGCGTGAAGGTCGACCGCGAGGAGCGCCCCGACGTCGACGCGATCTACATGGAGGCCGTCCAGGCGATGACGGGCCGCGGCGGGTGGCCGCTCAACGCGTTCCTGACCCCCGAGGGCATCCCGTTCTGGGCCGGCACCTACTTCCCGCCGGAGCCGCGGCACGGGATGCCGAGCTGGCCGGACGTGCTCCACGGCGTCTCGGAGGCGTGGCGCACCCGGCGGGAGGAGATCGTCGAGGGCGCGGCGCGGATCGTGCCGCGCCTGCAGGGCGCCGCGGCACTCGAGCCGACCGACGACGAGCTCCGCCCCGGCGTGCTCGACGAGGCGGTGACCGCGCTGCGACGCAGCTACGACGCCGACCGCGGCGGCTGGGGCGGCGCCCCCAAGTTCCCGGCGGCCTCGGTGATCGACTTCCTGCTCGGCCAGGGCGAGCGCGGCATGTCGCTGCACACGCTGCGCGCGATGGCCAACGGCGGCATGTACGACCAGATCGGCGGCGGCTTCGCGCGCTACTCGGTCGACGCCGACTGGGTCATCCCCCACTTCGAGAAGATGCTCTACGACAACGCGCTGCTCGCCCGCGCGTACCTGCACGGCTGGCAGGTGAGCGACGAGCCGCTGCTGCGCCGCGTCTGCGAGGAGACCCTCGACTGGATGCTGCGCGAGCTGCGCCAGGACGAGGGCGGCTTCGCCTCGGCGCTCGACGCGGACTCCGAGGGCGTCGAGGGCAAGTTCTACGTCTGGACCCCGGATCAGATGCGCGCGGTGTTGGGTGACGAGCGTGGCGACGTCGCGATCCGGTACTTCGGACTCGACCGCCCGCCCAATCACGAGGGCGCGTGGAACCCCATCCGCGCCGCCTCCGACCCGCCCGAGCGCGCGGAGATCCGCGCCCGGCTGTACGAGAACCGCGCCCAGCGCGTCTGGCCGGGCCTCGACGACAAACGGCTGTGTTCCTGGAACGCCCTCGCGATCTCGGCGCTGGCCGACGCCGGCGCCGTGCTCGGGCGCCAGGACTACCTCGAGGCCGCCGTCGCGTGCGCCGAGTTCGTCGAGCGCGACCTGCGTGACGACACGGGGCGCCTGCTGCGCACCTACAACCGCGGCCGGGCCAAGATCGGTGCCTTCCTCGAGGACCACGCGTTCCTGCTCGAGGCGCTGCTCACCCTGTACGAGGCGACGTTCGACCCGCGCTGGTTCGCCCGCGCCCGCGAGCTCGCGGGCACGATCGTCGCCCGCTTCGGCGACCCCGAGCACGGCGGCTTCTACTCGACCGCGGCCGACGGCGGCGACGGCCGGCTGATCGCCCGGCGCAAGGACCTCGAGGACGCGCCGATCCCCTCGGGCGCCTCGGCCGCCGCCCACGGCCTGCTCCGCCTCGCCGCGCTCACCGGCGAGAGCCGCTGGGAGGAAGAGGCGCACGGTGTCATCCGGCTGCTGCACCGCGTCGCGCCGCAGCACCCACAGGCGTTCGGCCACCTTCTGCAGGCGATCGCCTTCCACCTCGGGCCGGTCCAGGAGATCGCGTTGGTGGGAGAGGACGTCGCCGAGCTCGCCGCGGTCGTGCGCGCGGACTACCGCCCGCGGACGGTCCTCGCCGGCGGCGAACCCGACGGCGTGCCGCTGCTGCAGGGGCGCGAGCCGATCGACGGCCGCCCCGCCGCCTACGTCTGCGAGCACTTCGCCTGCCGGCGGCCGGTCACCGAGCCGGCCGAGCTCGTAGAGCTCCTGTGACCGATCTCAACTAACCGGAATCTGGACTCCGGTAGGGTCCGGCGCCATGTCTGCGCTCTTCATGCTCGCCGGCCGCCGCAACGCGAAGTGGCTCGTGCTCATCGCCTGGCTCGCCGTCGTCTTCGCCGCCTTCGGCTTCAACCTCCCCGGCAAGTTCTCCGACGCGGAGAAGAACGAGTCGACCTCCTACCTCCCGGGCGACGCCGAGTCCACCCGCGCTCTCGCGGAGACCGAGAAGCTCACGAAGGGCGAGCTGGCGCCGATGGTCGTCGTCTACCGGCGCGAGAGCGGCCTCACCGACGCCGATCGACAGACCATCGCCGAGGACCGCACGGCCTTCAACGCGCTGCGTGAGCGGCTGACCACCTCGAAGGACCCGGTCACCCGCGTGGCGTTCCGCTCGACCACCCCGTTGGGCGAGCCGACCCCCTCGAAGGACGGCAAGGCGGCCATCGTGACCGCGAACATCACGGCCAACGGCGAGGGCGAGACGATCATCAAGCCGGTCGAGGAGGCCCGCAAGATCATCAGCGATCCGGGCGGTGGCCTCGAGGCCAAGATCACCGGCGGCGCCGGCTATTCCGCCGACGCCATCAAGGTGTTCGAGAACATCAACGGGACGCTTTTCGCGGCGGCGTTCCTGCTGGTGCTCGTGCTGCTGGCGCTGATCTATCGCAGCCCGCTGTTCATGTGGATCCCGCTGGTCGCCGTCGGCTTCGCCGAGATCACCACCCGGGCGATCGGCTACGGCCTCACCGAGGCGGGCGTCACGGTCAACACGCAGGCGTCCTCGATCCTGTCGGTCCTCGTCCTCGGCGCGGGCACCGACTACGCGCTGCTGCTGGTCGCCCGCTATCGCGAGGAGTTGCGGCGCCATGAGGACAAGCACGAGGCGATCGCGCTCGCCCTGCGGACCGCCGGGCCCGCGATCTTCGCGTCGGGCCTGACGGTGATCGCGGCGCTGCTCTGCCTGACCCTCGCGGACGTCAACGGCACCTCGGGCATCGGCCCGATCGGCGCGCTCGGCATCGCCGTCGCGATGCTCTCGATGCTGACGCTGCTGCCGGCCCTGCTCACCATCGCGGGCCGCCGGGCGTTCTGGCCGTTCATCCCCAGGTTCGGAGCCGAGGGCGTCGACGAGACCCACGGCGCGTGGCGGCGCGTCGGAGACCGCATCTCGGTCGCTCCCCGTCGCGTGTGGATGGGCGCGGTTGTGCTGCTGTTGATCTTCTCCCTGGGCATCCTGAACTTCGACAACGGGCTGACCACCAACAACTCCTTCCGCGGTGAGGTGGAGGCGGTGGAAGGCCAGGAGCTCCTGGCCAAGTCGTTCCCGGCCGGGGCCAACATCCCGACCGAGGTCTTCGTGCCCGACGCCGCGAAGGTGGGCGCCGTCACCCAGACCCTGTCCGAGACGCCCGGCGTCGAGAGCGTGCGGCCGATGGCCGAGGGGCCGACGGGCGTCCTGCTCGCCGCGACGCTGGAGGAGCCGCCCTACACGACGGAGGCGTTCGACCTGATCCCCGGGATCCGGGCGGCGGCCAAGCGGGCCGGCGGGCCCGGGACGCTCGTCGGCGGTGCGACCGCCGTCGAGGCCGACCTGCGGACCGCCGCCGCGCGCGACACCCGTCTGATCGTGCCGCTCGCGATCGTCGTCGTGTTCCTCATCCTGATCGTGCTGCTGCGCGCGCTCGTCGCCCCGCTGCTGTTGATCGGGACGGTGATCCTGTCGTTCGCCGCGGCGCTCGGCGTCGGCGCGGTCGTCTTCGACCTCGTGTTCGGCTTCCCGGGATCGGATCCGTCGCTGCCGCTGTTCGCGTTCATCTTCCTGGTCGCACTGGGCATCGACTACAACATCTTCCTCATGGCCCGCGTCCGGGAGGAGACGCAGCGCCACGGCACCCGCGGCGGCACGATCCGCGGGCTCGCGGTGACGGGCGGCGTCATCACCTCCGCGGGCATCGTGCTCGCCGGCACCTTCTCGGTGCTCGCCGTCCTGCCGCTGGTGTTCCTGACCGAGATCGGGTTCGTGGTCGCGTTCGGCGTCCTGCTCGACACGTTCATCGTGCGGTCGATCCTCGTCCCGGCGCTCGTGCTCGACGTCGGGCCGAAGGTCTGGTGGCCGTCGCGGCTCGCCGCCACGGACGGCGACGCGAAGCCCGAGGTCGAGGAGCGCCAACCCAGCGTCGCGTAACCGCCAGTTTTCGGTCGGAGGTGCGTTGAAGCCTCCGTACAGACCCGGAAACAGGAGGACCGCACGTGCGCTCCCGCCTCACCCTCACCCTCGTCGTCGCCTGCCTCTTCGCGCTCGGCGGCGCCACACCCGCCCTCGCCGGCACGCTCGATCGCGCGAGTTCGCTGACCCCGCAGCAGCGTGCGCAGGTCATCGCCGCCGGGGCGACGGGCCTGAGTGTGGGCGAGGAGCAGCTCAACACCGCGTGCCCCGGCTACGCGGCGCGCGGCGTCTCGGCCGGCGCCTGCATCGTCTCGCCCGCCGGCTGCACCGCCAACTTCATCTTCGCCAGCGGCGGCACGCGGTACATCGGGACCGCGCGCCACTGCGTCGACAGCGTCGGGCAGGAGGTCATCATCCAGGTCGACACGACGACGCTCGTCTCCGTCGGCACGGTGACGCGGTTCACCTCCGGCGGCGGTGAGCCCGGCAACGACTTCGCACTGATCCAGATCGACCCCGCGGTCGCGAGCAAGTGGGGGATCAACCCCGCGCTGCCGCAGGGCGGGCCGAACGGGATCTACACGGGTTGCGGACCGGTGGCGGTCACGCATTACGGCCACGGCTACGGCGTCGCCGTCGGCCCGGGCAAGCCCGAGGGCGGCCTCGCGACCAACTGGAACAACGCCGGCTTCGGCTGGACCGGCGTGGGCGCCCCGGGCGACTCCGGTAGCGCGGTGCTGACGTCGTCGGGTCAGGCGGCGGGTGACTTCACCCACCTGATCGTGGACACCGGCACCTATCCCGGATCGACGCTCGCGGGCACGCGCATCACCAAGATCCTGTCGTTCGCGGGCGTCCAGCTGGTCAACGCGAACGGCTCGACGACGGGGGCGGCCGGCACGAACTGCTGACGCGAAGCGGGGCGGTACCCTCCGGCCGATGGAGAGTCCGCCCCGCTTCCGCATCGCCTCGCTCGACGACATCGAGCGGATCCCCGTCGACGGCGGGGACCGGTTCTCGCTGCAATGGCTGCCGGTCCGGTCGACCCTCGGGATCGAGGCGTTCGGGACGAACGCGTACGTCGCCGAGCGCACCGGTGCGCACGTCGTCGAGCCGCACACCGAGACCGGCAACGGCCACCAGGAGCTCTACTTCGTGGCCCGGGGCCGCGCGCGCTTCACCCTGGACGGCGAGTCGGTCGACGCCCCCGCCGGCACGTACGTCTTCCTCGAGGACCCGGGCGTCCATCGCGAGGCGGTCGCCGAGGAGGAGGGCACCACGGTGCTCTCGTTCGGCGCGCCCAAGGGCGAGGCCTACGTCGTGTCGGCGTGGGAGTGGTCGTTCAAGGCCGACGCGCTCCGCAAGCGCGATCCCGAGCGGGCGCGGGCGATGTACGACGAGGGGCTCGCCAAGAGCCCGGACAACGCGGGCCTGCACTACAACTTCGCCTGCTTCGAGGCGCTGGAAGGCAACGCCGACGCCGCCCTCGACCACCTCCGCGAGGCGGTGGGCCTGGACGCCGAGTCGGCGGAGTGGGCGCGCGACGACAGCGACTTCGCGAGCCTGCGCGACGACCCGCGGTACACCTCGCTCGTCGAGGCCTGAGCGACCGACAGGTTTCACCGCTTGACAGTCCGTCAGGCCGGTGCGAGGGTCGAGCGGCGGTGGCCCCAGACACGCCACACCCGCTGCATACAGGCCTCGACGACCCGCCCGATCCAGCCGCCTCGCAGGTCGGCCGCGCGCATCGCCCGGGCCGGCGGGACCGCCCGGAGACGTCGGTGGTCGAGACCGAGCTGCGCGCTTGTCGCGCCGCCGAGGTGTCGGGCCACGTCACGTTCCACGATGTCGCGACGGCGTGGTTCCGCATCTGCGACCCACGGGTCGGCGACGAGCACCGCGAGGCCTTCGCCGAGTTGCACCCGCGGCTGCTCGAGTCGTTCGCCGAGCCGCGGGGCGGGATCGTCACGGCCTACTTCTGCCGCCACATCCGCGTCGCCGCCGCCCTGACCGACGTCCATATGGCCGCCACGAGCTCCGACGGGTCGCGGCGGCAGCCGGTACCGGAGGCCGCCGCCGGGTCGGACGGCATCGCGCGGCGGACGGTCCGCCGCCTCGTCGCCCCGCCCCCGGCGGAGGCGTCGAGCTCGGCCATCCATATCGAGCCGATCTTCGGCGACCCCGAGGACTGGCGGGCGAAGGAGATCCTGTTCAGCTGCCTCGAGCTGCACTACCGCGCCGTCGAGTTCCTCACGCCGAAGCCGCGCAAGATCTGCCTGCGGATGATCTTCTGCGTCATCACCGCGCTCCTCGGATCGCTCGACGCGCGCAAGGCCCCGGACCGGCCGCCGACAGAGGGGACGGCGCTCGCCGCCGACGAGGTCACCGGGCTGGAGCGCGAGCTGCACCGCGCTGCGCGCTACCTGGACCGGTCGATGCAGCGCCAGGCGCAGCTCGAGTACTTCGTGGGGATGGTCTGGGGCTCGATCGCCGTCGTCGCGGGGCTCGCCGCCACCACAGCCGGGGCCCTGGCGCTCTGGGGCCAGGACGTGCTGAGCGAGCCGCTCACCATCGGCGCCGTGGCGGGGGCGGCGGGCGCGGTGGTCAGTGTCATGCAGCGGATGACCAGCGGGCGCCTGCGGCTGGTGGCCGAGGAGGGATCGGGCACGATCCGGATCCTCGGCGGGATCCGCCCGGTGCTCGGGGCGACGCTCGGCATGGTCCTCTACGTCCTGCTGGCCGGCGGCCTGCTGCCGTTCGACGAGCCCGGCCGCGCCGACGTCGCCTACTACGTCGCCGGCCTGGCCTTCATCGCGGGCTTCTCCGAGCGCTTCGCGCAGGACATGCTCACCGGCGCGGCCGGCGGGCTCACGAGCGCGCCCGCCGCGGCGGCGGTGTCACCCCCGCCGGAGGCCTCCGAGCGCGACCTCGCGATCGGGCCGCGCTAGAGAATGCCGAGGTAGCGGTCCAGCTCCCAGGGCGTGACCTGGACGCGGTAGTCCTCCCACTCCTGGCGCTTGATCTCGATGTAGCGGTTGAAGATGTGCTCGCCGAGCGTCCGCAGCACGAGCTCGGACTCGGCGGTGATCTCGATCGCCTCGCCGAGCGTCTCGGGGAGCTGCTCGATCCCCAGGCGCTTGCGGTCGTCGGGCGACAGGTGGTACAGGTTCTTCTCCATCGGCTCGGGCAGCTCGTAGCCCTTCTCGATCCCCTCGAGCCCCGCCTGCAGCAGCGCCGCGAACGTGAGGTACGGGTTGCACGCGGGGTCGGGGCAGCGCAGCTCCATCCGCGTCGCGTGCTCCTTGCCGGGGTGGTGGAGCGGGACGCGGGCGAGCGCTGAGCGGTTGCGGCGCGACCAGGCGACGTAGACGGGCGCCTCGTAGCCGGGCACGAGCCGCTTGTAGGAGTTCACCCACTGGGCGAAGACCGAGCAGATCTCCCGCGCGTGGCGCAGCTGGCCGGCGATGAACGCCTTGCCGATGTCCGACAGGAAGTACTTGTCGTCGGGGTCATAGAACGCGTTGGCGCCGTCCTTGAACAGCGACTGGTGCGTGTGCATCCCCGAGCCGTTCTCGTTGAAGAGCGGCTTGGGCATGAACGTCGCGTGCCAGCCGTACTTCATCGCGTACTCCTTGACGGTGATGCGGTACGTCATCACGTCGTCGGCCATCTTCAGCGCGTCGGCGTAGCGCATGTCGATCTCGTGCTGCGACGGGCCGCTCTCGTGGTGGGAGTACTCGACGTCGATGCCCAGCCGCTCGAGCGCCAGGACGGTGTCGCGGCGGACGTCGGAGCCGGCGTCGAGCGTCGTGAGGTCGAAGTAGCCGCCCTCGTCGAGGACCTCGGTGCCCTTGTTGTCGCGGAACAGGAAGTACTCGAGCTCAGGGCCGACGAAGAAGTGGTCGAACCCGAGCGCCTGGGCGCGCTGCTCGGCCTTGCGCAGGACGTGGCGCGGGTCGCCCTCGTAGGGCTGGCCCTCGGGGGTGCGGATGTCGGCGAACATGCGCGCGACCCCGGCTTCGTCCTCGGGCCTCCACGGCAGGACCGCGAACGTCGACGGGTCCGGCACCGCGATCATGTCGGACTCCTCGATCGCGTTGAAGCCGGTGATCGAGGACCCGTCGAAGCCCATCCCGCGCTCGAAGGCGTCCTCGAGCTGCTCGGCGTTGATCGAGAACGACTTCAGCTGGCCGAGGATGTCGGTGAACCACAGCCGGATGAAGCGGACGTCGCGGTCGAGGACGAGCGCCTGGACGTCCGCGGGCGTGGTGGGCGTGTCGCGCGCGGGCCGGGGCATCGCGGCGGAACCCTAGACGACCGCGATGGGCCGGCGTTTGGACCGTCAGTCCAACCAGCGACGGGCCCAGTCCTTCAGCTCGTCGAGTGCGGGGGCCAGCTCGCGGCCCATCGTCGTGAGCGAGTACTCGACCCGGACCGGGGACTCGGGGTGCACGGTCCGCTCGACGACGCCGCGCGCCTCGAGCTCCTTCATGCGCTCGGAGAGCAGGCGGTCCGAGAGCTGCGGGACCACCTGGGCGATCTGCGAGAAGCGCATCGGCCCGCCGGCCAGCAGGACCGAGACGATCGCCCCGGTCCACCGCTTGCCGACCAGCTCGACGGCCTCGTGGAGCTTCGGGCAGCAGCGCACATCACAGTCTGGGTCCGCCGTCGCGACCGCCGTCCTGGGGCGTCTGACGGCCTCGGGCATGGTCAGGCGGCGCGAAGCTGCCGCGTCTCCTCCACGGAGCCGTCGACGGGCACCTCGCCCGCGACGTTGACCATGGCGGTGAAGGACTCCAGCGCCACATAGGCGATCGCCTCGAGCAGCTCGGCGTCGCTCCACCCCACCTCGCGCGCCTCCTCGTGCAGGTGCGCAGGCGCGGCGCCGCGCTGCTCGACCAGCGGGCGCAGGTAGCGCAGCAGCGTGGCCTCGGCGACGTCGCGCGAGTCCCACCGCCGGGCGGCCGCGACCTCGTCGATGCCGAGCCCCGTCTGGCGCGCGGTGCGGGTGTGCAGCGCCAGCCCGGGGGCGGAGCGGTAGTGCTCGGCGACCGCCAGCGAGATCCGCTCGAGCGTCGGCCGCCGGAGCGTCCCGTGGCGCAGCTCAGAGCGGAACCGCGCGTACGCGCGCACCGCCGCCGGCGACCCGGCGAGGACGCCGAGGAAGTTCGGGAGCTGGCCGCCGCCGGACTGCGCGCCCTTGAGGACGGGGAGGGAGGCCTCGGGCGCGGTCAGGTCGTCGTGGATCTGGAAACGGCTCATCTGGGTCTTCATGGGGTACCAGCCAGGGTCCGGGGAGGATGAGAGAGAGGGGCGGCCGGGCGGGGGATCCCGCTTACGTGAGGTAAGTCTAGGCGCCACCGGGCGCGCCCGCAAGCCCATCGACGCTGCGGGTTTCCACGGAGCGGGGATCGGCGTTCCACCGCGCTCCGAGCGGTAGCCGCGACGGATGGCGGGCATCGTCTGCCGAGGAAGACTGGCTCCATCAGTTCACTTGATTTCTCCAGGAGGCCAGTCATGCGCAGCAAGCTCTTTCAGTACGGCGGAGTCGCAGCCGCCATCGTCCTCATCACGTTCGGCGTCGGTTCGCTGATCGCCGGCGTCAACGGCCGTGCAACGGTCCGTGACACCCTCGCCGCCGAGAAGATCGTCGGCACGCCCGACTCAACCATCCCCGGCCAGAAGGTCGATACCGGCGCCGAGGCCCGCGCCTTCGCCGACGTGATCCGCGAGCACACGCTCAAGGCGACCGACGGGCAGACCTACGCCGAGATGGGCCGGTTTCTCGACGCGTCGGGCAAGGCCACCAGCGACGAGAAGGCCGCTGCGATCGACCCGAAGTCCGGCAAGCCGGTCGAGAACGGCCTGCGCAACATGTGGATCACCGAGACTGCTCTGTCGACTGCGCTGAACACGTCGTACTTCGCCGAGCAGGTCGCGGTGTTCTCGATCGTCATGGGCGCCGCGATGCTGCTCACCGGCATCGGGTTCCTCGTCCTCACCGCCACGGCGCTGCGCCGCCCCGCCGCCGCCCGGGCCACCCGTCCGGCCGGCTCGATGGGCTCCGCCGTCACGGGCTGACCCGATGTCCGCCGTCCAGAACCTCCGTCCCCAGACCGTCCTGATCGCCGGCGGCGGCGCCGCCGCGATCGAGGCCGCGCCGGAGCTGACCGCGACCGGCTCCACGCGCCTGGACATCGAGATCATCGCCGCCGAGGCGACGTGGTCCTTCCGCCCGCTGACGGTCCTCGAGCCGTTCGCCGGGGCCCGCCCGCGCAACTACGCGATCGACGCGCTGGAGGCCAGGGGCCTGCGGATCCACGCCGACAGCCTCGCCTCCGTGGACCCCGACCACCGCACGGTGGACCTCGCATCCGGGACGACCTTGCACTACGACGCGCTCCTCCTGGCCACGGGCGCGGAGCTCCACGCAGCGCTCTGCACCGGTTCGGTGTCGGACGTGGCGTTCGTCGTGCCGCCGGAGACGGGCTGGAGCCTGCTGCTCTACGAGCTCACCCTCGGCGTCGCGGTGTCCGGGCGCCGGGCCGGGCGGGCTCCGCGCCTGACCGTCGTCACCGCCGAGCAGGCGCCGCTCGACGTCCTGGGCCGCGAGGCGTCGCGGGCCGTCTCCGCGCGGCTGCGCGACCGCGGCGTGGCAGGCCGGCTCGCGGCCGAGCAGGCCGGGGTCGCCGTCGTGCCGATCGCCGCCGCCCTCGAGGCCGGCGCGCCGCTCGCGGCGTGACGGGCGCGCCGGCGCGGCTATCGTCCGGCGCATGTCCGAGGAGGGAATCTCGATCGTCATCGCCGACGACCATGTGGTCGTGCGCAGCGGGCTGCGACTCCTGCTCGATGCCGAGGACGGCTTTCACGTGGTGGCCGAGGCCGGCGACGCCGACGAGGCCCTGCGGCTGACCCGCCTGCACCGCCCGACGGTCCTCGTCCTCGACCTCAACATGCCGGGCTCGCCGAGCCTCGAGGTGATCCCGAGCGTGACCGGAACGGCGGTCGTCGTCCTGACGATGCAGAACGATCCGGCCTTCGCCCGCCAGGCCCTGCAGGCGGGCGCCCGCGCGTACGTGCTCAAGGAGGCCGCCGACGCCGAGCTGGTGAGCGCCGTGCGCGCCGCCGCCGGCGGCGGCACCTACCTCAACCCCGAGCTCGGCGCGCGCCTGGCGGCGGCGCCGGCCGAGCCGGCGGGTCCTCCCGACGACCTCTCGGCTCGCGAGCTCGAGGTGCTGCGCCTGATCGCGCTGGGCCACACCAACGCCGAGATCGCCGGGCAGCTCTTCCTGAGCGTCCGCACCGTGGAATCCCACCGGGCGCACATCCAGCAGAAGACCCGGCGGTCGACGCGCGCCGAGCTGGTCCGCTACGCGCTCGACCACGCCTTGATCCGAGCCTGAGCGGGGCTACCCGGCGACCGGCTCGGGCAGGAACGCCGTGACCGTGGTGCCCGAGGACGAGCTCTTGACGCTGAGCGTCCCACCCAGCAGCTCCGCGCGCTCGCGCATCCCGACCAGGCCGAAGCCGGCGGTGGGGTCGTCGGGATCGAAGCCCTGGCCGTCGTCGGTCACGGCCATCTCCACCCCGCGCCTGTCGCTGGCCAGCCGGACCTTGACGCGCTCGGCGCCCGCGTGCTTGGCGACGTTGGTGAGCGCCTCCTGGACCAGGCGGTAGGCGGCGGTCTCGCGATCCGGGTCCAGGCGGGCGCCGTTGGCCGCGTCGCCGAGGTCGAGCGACACCTCGAGCCCTTCGACCGTCCGGATGCGCTCGACCAGGCTCTCGATCGCCGGCGCGAGGCCGAGATCGTCCAGCGCGGCGGGGCGCAGCTCCGTGATCAGCGCGCGCAGGTTCGCGATCTCGGTGCCGAGCTGCTCGACGGCCGTTCGGGTCGTGCGCTCGAGCGCCTCGCCGCCCTGCCGCAGGCCGCTGGCCAGCAGGACCTGCAACCCGCCGAGTCCCTGAAGGGTCTCGTCGTGCAGCTCGCGCGCCCACCGCCGCCGCTCCTGCTCGGCGGACTGCAGGCTGTGGCGCAGGCGGTCCTGCTCCACGGACCGAGCAGTCGCCACCGCCGTCGCCGCGCTCGCCGCGAAGGCCAGCAGGAGCTGCTCGTCGCGGTCGCCGAACTGCGGCTCGTCGTCCAGCCGATCGAAAGCGGCGAGCACGCCGAGGGAGCGGCGGCGGTAGACGAGCGGCACGAGCAGCGCGGTCTCGGCGCCGACGACGCCGAAGCCGTCGTCCGGCAGCCCCATCCGCGCGGCGACGTCGCCGATGCGCTCGGACACGGCGCCCGAGACGACGCGCCCCGCGACGGTCCCCGCGACGGGCATGCGCGCGCCGATGGCCTTCGGCTCGACCTGCCCGGCCGCCGCCGCGAGCTCCAGCTCGTCGCCGTCGCTGAGCAGCAGGACGAGCGATCGCGCCTGGACGAGCGCGCGCCCGCGCTTGACGATCAGCTCGAGCACGCGCCGCAGGTCCGTCTCCGATCCGACGGCGCGCACGATGGCGATGGTCGCCTCGAGGCCCTCGACGGCCTGTTCGAGCCGCGAGCGCTGCGCGTCGGACGACTCGTAGAGCCGCGCGTTCTCGATGGCGATCGCCGCCCAGCCGGAGAGGACGATCGCCGCCTCCTCATCAGCCTCGTCGAACGGCCCGCCCTCCTTCTCGGTGAGGTAGAGGTTCCCCCACGCGCGCCCGCGGATGATGATCGGCACGCCGAGGAACGGGCCCATGTGCGGGTGCTCGGCCGGAAAGCCGTAGGAGCGCGGGTGAGAGCCGACGTCGTCCAGGCGCAGCGGGCGCGGGTCGTCGATCAGCACGCCGAGCACGCCGCGGCCACGCGGCAGGTCGCCGATCGCGCGGTGCGCCTCCGGCTCGATGCCCGACGTGAGGAAGCGCTCGAGGCCCCGCCGTTCCTCGTCGAGCACGCCGATCGCCGCGTAACGCGCCCCCGTCAACTCGCGAGCGACGTCGAGCAGCCGCGCGAGGACGGCCTCGAGGTCGAGCTCCGCGACCAGGTCGCGACCCGCGTCCAGGAGCCGTTTCAGGTGCGAGCGGTCGAGGAGGCGGTCCGGCACAATGTGGGCCATTCAAGCACCCGGAACGGGACGCGACGGCAGGTCGTGGTTCCGTAGTTCCCCGCCGCCGATCCGCGCTCGTTCACGGATGCCGCCGCGGCCGGATCGCGCGAGGGTGCACACATGCCCAAGAAGCCCATCGAGGTCCTTATCGCCGGCGGCGGCGTCGCCGGCCTCGAGACCCTCCTCGCCCTTGACGCGCTCGCCGGCGACCGCGTCCGCGTCACCATGCTCGCCCCGGAGCCCGACTTCGTTTATCGCGCGCTCGGCGTCGCCGAGCCGTTCTCCCTCGGGCACGCCACGCGCTATCCGCTGTGGCGGATCGCCCACGAGAAGGGCGCGCGGCTCGTCGCCGACGGTCTCGCGGAGGTGCGGCCGGACAGCAAGCAGGTCGTCTGCACGAGCGGCACCACCCTCGACTACGACGTGCTCGTCCTCGCGATCGGGACCGTGGCGACGCCCGTCCAGCACGCGCTCACGTTCACCGGCCAGGAAACCCGCGCGTCGATGGGCGGCCTGCTCGCCGACCTGGAGCAGGGCTACTGCAAGCGCGTCGCGTTCGTCGCGCCGACCGCCGGCTGGACCCTGCCCCTGTACGAGCTCGCCATCATGACGGCGCGCGAGGTGTGGGCCCAGGGCATCGACGACGTCGGGTTCTGGCTCGTCACCCCCGAGGAGACACCGCTCGCGCTCTTCGGCGCCGCCGCCGCGGCCACGGTCGGGGAGCTGCTGTCCACCGAGGGCATCGTGTTCGTCGGCTCCACCTACGGCGACGTCCAGCCCGGTGCCGTGGTCCTCGACCCGCGCCCCGAGCGGCTGGAGGTCGACCGTATCGTCAGCCTCCCGCGACTGCGCGGGCCCGCCGTCGCAGGCGTGCCGGCCGACGCCGAGGGCTTCATCGCGGTCGACGGTCACGGCCGCGTCCTGGGCATGGAGGCCGTCTACGCCGCCGGCGACGCGACCACCTTCCCCGTCAAGCAGGGCGGGCTCGCGGCGCAGCAGGCCGACGCGGTCGCCGCGTCGATCGCCGAGCGCGCGGGCGCCCTCGTGGACGCCGAGCCGTTCCACCCGGTCCTGCGCGGGATGCTCCTGACCGGCGGCGCCGACCGCTATCTGGTCCGCGGGACCGTCACCGAGGCGCGCGCGGGCACGGGCGAGGCGTCGGAGTCACCGCTGTGGTGGCCGCCGACGAAGATCTCCGGCCGCTACCTGTCGCCGTACCTGCTCGGCCGCGACGAGGCCGAGGTGCTCGAGCGGGCGCGCTGGGCGCAGCACGTCGCGGTCGACGTCGAGGTCCCGGGCACGCCCGTTTCCGTGGCGATCGGGAGCTGACCGTCAGCTGAGCAGCGCGACGACGCTCGACACCATGCCGAGCGCGACCGCCCAGGCCGCCACGCGGTCGGGACGGGCGCCGATGCGCTCCTCGACCGTCCGCGGCCCGCGACCGCGGGCCGGCCCGGCGGTCCGGGGAGCCGTCAGCGCGCCGGGATGCCCGGTGACGCGCACGGTGCGCCGGCCGGTCGTGGGCGCAGGCTCGTACTCGGCGCGCCGGGCGGCGATGAGCTCCTGGACGGGTTCGGGGAGCGCGGCGCCGGACTTCGGCGCGGACGCCCGCGGCGCGGCGGCGGCAGCGGCACGACGGGGCGCATGGGCCGACGCCGGACCGGAGCGGCGAGGATCCTCGCCGCCGGCGGCGTGGACGAAGCGGCGCCGGGGGACGTGGTCGAAGAGATCGTCGCCGCCCCAGTCGGGGGCCGGAGGACGGCGGCGGGACGCCCGCCCGGACTGGGCCTGGCCTGCATGCTCATCATGGTCGAACAGGGCGGCGCGACTGGTCTGCACCGGATCGGCTGGCATGTGGGGCGTCCTCTTCGGTCGGCCTGCGGGGTCAGCTGACGGGCTCGCGCAGTGAAGAGTCGCGCTACGACCGGACGTACGGTCGACTCGCCCCACCTACATGGGTCCCCCGCTCCCCGGTGTCCTCCGGGGACTCGGCACGTTCAGGGAGCAATGTTAACAGGGCGGGATGGAAAAACCGCGGCCGGCCGCCGGTGATCTTGAAGCAGTCAGGCCTGCGCGTCGTCGCCCTTGGGGCGGCGACGGCGGCGGCGTGGCGCCGGGGCGCCGGCGAAGGCGTCGTAGACCTCGAGCAGCGCCTGGCGCTGGCGGGCGGTCAGCCGCGGATCGTCGCGGATCGCCACCCGGGCGGGCGACTCCTCATCCTCCTCGCTCGCGTCGGTCAGGCCCGCCGCCTCGTACAACGCCTCGGCCGAGAGGTCGAGGTTATGGGCGATCGCGTCGAGCACCTTCTCCGACGGCTCGCGCAGTCCGCGCTCGATCTGCGACATGTAGGGATTCGAGATGCCGACCATGTCGGCGAACCGGCGCATCGAGACCGCGTTGAGCTCCCGCTGGCGGCGGATGTACTCCCCGAGTGAAGACGGCTGGTCGGCCACAGCTGCACGATACGGCGCGCCCGCTGCGCGGGCGAGCATCAGTCGAGGAGGTCGCGGGTGGTCGTGACGTAGGTGACGGTGATGCGCTGCAGCAGCTCCGCGTTGGCCTTGGCGAGCGTCTCGGCCCCCGGAATGCGCGACAGCTCAGCGGCCTTCGTCTGATAGGCGGCAAGCGCGTCGACCGCGCGCTCCTGGGCGTCGAGGACGCTCAGCACGGCGGCACGGTTGCGGTCCGGCTTCGGCGCGTCCGGCTTCCGGGTGGAGGACGCGGCCTTCGGAGCGGCGGCGGAGCGGGTCCGCGTCGCGGCACGCCGGGCGGGCTTGGTGGACGCGCGCTTGGCAACCTTCGGCGGCGCGGCGGGAGCGGGCTTCGCGGTGGGGGTGGACGTGGCGGGTGTGTCAGTGGCCATGGTCAGCTCCTGATTCGACGGCGGGGCGTGGGTCCGACCGTTTGCAGATTAGCAAGGCGGTATGCTAACGGCTCACGCAAACCAGGAGGTGCAGGTGGCTGGTGGGGATCTCGAAGGCCGTGCAGCGGTCGTGACGGGCGCAGCGAGCGGCATCGGCCGGGCCATCACCGCCCGCCTCGAGCAGGCGGGGATGCAGGTGCTCGCCGTCGATCTTCGCCCTGAAGACGATGGGCCCGGCGAGCCGTTCGAGGCGGATCTCACCACGCGTGAGGGCAACCGCGCCGCGATCGCGGCGGCGGTCGAGCGTTTCGGGCGCCTGGACGCCGTGATCCCCAACGCGGGCTTCCAGCACGTGGCGCCGGTCGCCGAGTTCCCGGAGGACCGCTGGGACGCGCTC
Organism: uncultured Solirubrobacterales bacterium; assembly: GCA_963828075.1. Classification (GTDB taxonomy): domain Bacteria; phylum Actinomycetota; class Thermoleophilia; order Solirubrobacterales; family Solirubrobacteraceae; genus JACCYI01. The sequence continues at coordinate 39,357 of CAWHDH010000021.1, forward strand.
ATGTCGCTGCTGCTGACCAGCCCGTTCCTGCTCGCGAAGTACGCGTGGAGCGCGCTCGAGGCCAGCGGGCACGGCCGCTTCGTCGCCATCGCGTCGGTCCACGGGCAGGTCGCCTCCCCGTTCAAGGCCGGCTACGTCTCGGCCAAGCACGGCGTGCTCGGGCTGGTCAAGACGCTGGCGCTCGAGGGCGCCACGGCGGGGATCACGGCCACCGCGGTCTGCCCGGCCTTCGTGCGCACACCGCTCGTCGAGTCGCAGATCGCCAGCCAGGCCAAGGCCCACGGGCTCCCCGAGGATCGCGTCCTCGAGGAGGTCATCCTCGCGCCGCACGCCGTCAAGCGCCTGATCGAGCCCGAGGAGGTCGCGGAGGTCGTCGCCTTCCTGCTCGGCCCCGCCGGCGGCACGTTCTCAGGCGCGCCCGTCACGATGGACCTGGGCTGGACGGCGCGGTGAGCGTCGCGCAGAGAGACGGCGTCGAGATCTACTTCGAGCGCGCCGGCGAAGGCCCGCCGGTGCTGCTCGTGATGGGCCTCGGCATGAACGCGACCGGGTGGTGGCGCACCGTCGGAGTGCTGGCCCGCGAGTTCACCGTGCTGAGTTTCGACAACCGGGGCGCCGGCCGCAGCGGGCGGCCCGCCGGCCCGTACTCGGTCGCGCAGATGGCCGACGACGCCGTCGCCGTGCTCGACGCCGCCGGCGTCGATTCCGCCCACGTCTACGGCGTCTCGCTGGGCGGGATGATCGCCCAGGAGATCGCGCTCCGGCACCCGCAGCGCGTGCTCCGTCTCATCCTGGCCGCCACGACGCCGGGAGGCGAGCGCGCCATCGGCGCCGACGCCGACACGCAGGCGTTCTTCCACCGCCGCGGCCAGATGCCCGCCGAGGAGGCCGTCTGGGCGTCCGTCCCCTACAACTACGCCGCCCGGACGCGCCGCGAGGGCGGCCGGCGCATCGCCGAGGACATCGCCCAGCGGCTGCGCTTCCCGATCGAGCCCGAGCCCTACGCCGCCCAGCTCGGCGCCGCGCTCGGCCACGACGCCTACGCGCGGCTCGGCGCCATCGCGCACCCGACGCTCGTCGTCCATGGCACCGAGGATCGCATGGTCCCTCCCGACAACGCCCGCCTGCTGGCCGAGGCCCTCCCCGCCGCTGAGCTCCGCCTGTGGGACGACACCGCCCACCTCCTCTTCACCGACGAGCCCGGGATCGACCGGGCCGTCTGCGAATTTCTCCGTGCCTGATCCCAGAGTCAACGACGACAAAGGCCGGCCGACATGACCTGCACCCCCTTCACCACCCCCGCAGCGATCTCTCCCGCGATGATCCACCGCAGCTGGATGAGTGGCCTGGACGCGTGGCGAGCGACGCTCGACGGCACCCTCGGCTACTGGCAGGGCGCCTGGCAGCGCAACCTCACGCCACTGGACGTCGCGGGCGACCTGTCGCGCTGGTGGGACGAGACGTCGAACCGGCGGGTGCCCGAGTGGGCCACGCCCAATCGCGTCGTGCTGGAGTCGCCGATCGCGCGCCTGCGCGACTTCGGTGACGGCAGCGACACTCGGGTGGTCCCGACGCTGCTCGTGCCACCGCAGGCGGGCCACGACTCGTGCATCGTCGACTACAGCCCGGAGCAGTCGCAGGTCAAGACCGCCCGGGCAGCCGGGCTCACGCGCCTGTACTCGCTCGACTGGGTGGGTGCTACGCAGGCGACCAAGGACGCCGGGATCGAGGACTACGTCGCGTTCCTGGAGCAGGCGATCGAGCACATCGGCGGCCCCGTCAACCTGATCGGCGACTGCCAGGGCGGGTGGCTGGCGACGATCTACGCCGCGCTGCGCCAGGAGCACGTCCACACGCTCACGATCGCCGGCGCCCCGATCGACTTCCACGCCGGCGAAGCCGTGATCCACGACTACGTGCAGCTCCTGTCGCCGGCCGATCTCGGCTTCTACCAGGACGTGGTCCGCCTCGGCGGCGGCGTCATGAAGGGCGAGTTCATGCTCAACGGCTTCATCCTCATCAAGCCCGAGAGCGAGGTGGCCAAGCACGTGCAACTCCTCGCCAACATCCACGATGCGGAGCACGTCGCGCGCCACCGCGCCTTCGAGGACTGGTTCACCCACACCCAGGACATCCCAGGTGCCTTCTACCTGTGGATCGTCGAGCACCTCTTCCGCGACAACGCGCTGATCCGCGGCGAGCTGACCGTCGGCGGCGAACGCGTGGACCTCCGCCGCATCGAATGCCCGGTGAACCTGCTGGCCGGGGAGGCGGATCACATCACGCCGCCGGCGCAGGTGTTCGCCCTCGCCGGCGCCGTGTCGACCCCGCCCGAGCACATCTCCCAGCGCACGACCAGCGGCGGCCACCTGGGGTTGTTCATGGGCCGGGAGGCCCTGCGCGAGGCGTGGCCGCCGATCGTCGCGGACCTCTTCGACCGCTCGCAGGCCGGCGAGGGCACGGGAAGCGCACGCCGGCGCGCGATCGCCGCGTCTCCGGTCGACCGGGATCCCATCCCGGCGCCTTGATCTGCGGTCCGGCAGTTGCGTTAGCAGAATCTTGTGCTAACTTGCTAACAAGCACGACCGGATCGACACCCCAAAGGAGACCGACATGGCCACGCAGACCAAGACGCAGGACCTGTTCGACCTCGACGGCGCCCTCGAGCGGTGGACCGAGGCGACCCGCAAGGCCGGCCTCGACTACCTCGACGCGTACGACAAGGCGGTCGACAAGATCGCCGACTTCGGCGTCAAGGCCGCCGAGGTGACCAAGCTCCCCGTCGTGACGGAGCTCGCCAAGTCCCAGGCCGAGCTGTCCCGCGAGCTGGCTGACTCGTACACCACGGTCGCGCGCGACCTGCTCAAGGCCTAGTACGCGCGCGGCCGTAAGTTCGGCCCGTTTCTGGCCCGTGGCTGAGCGTGGCTGACAGAAGCGTGCAGAACTTCTGGACGCGTGTACGAGTAGTTAGCCGGAACGGCCGTCCTGGTCCGCGCGCCGCGGTCCGGGACGAGCCTCCACCCTTCCGTGTACTACTTTGGTCGTGGCGTCGATGCCGACGCCACAGGTGCCGTCCTTGAGGGGGGTGGAGGGATGAGCTCGTCGAAGACCAGCCCGGACGCCGACGTCCGTGCCCTGTATGAGCAGGCGGAGACCCGCACGGCGCGGGCATTCGAGGAGTTCGTGTCCAAGCCGAGCTTCGGCGTGCTGCTGGCGCGCAGCGCCGAGAACGTCGCGGCGCTCGCGAGGATCGGCACGGACGTCGCCGATCTCGCGGTGCGGAACCTGCGCATCGCGGGGCGCGCCGACGTGACGCGGCTCGCGCGTCAGCTCCACCGGACCGAGGACAAGCTCGAGCGCCTGCTGCAGGAGGTCGAGGCGCTTCGTGACGAGCTCGGCCGGCCGAGCTCCGCAAACGGCGCGCCCGCCACCCGCGCCGGCGCCACGCCGAAGCGCTCGAGCAAGGCGTCGTGAGCACGATCCGGACGCTGGCGGACCTTCCGCGGGCGACCATGGAGTTCGCCAACGTCCTCCTGACGACCCGCGACGCCCCGATCGGACAGACGCCCCGCGAGGTGGTCTGGACGCATCGCGGGACGACGCTCTACCGCTACCGGTCCAACCGCCGTGAGCACGCGGTTCCGATCCTGCTCGTGTTCGCGCTGATCAACCGCCCCGAGATCTTCGACCTGCGGAAGGGCGGCTCGTTCGTCGAGTTCCTGCTCGACGAGGGGTTCGACGTCTTCCTCGTCGACTGGGGCGTGCCCGACGAAGAGGACTCGGAGATGGGCCTCGCCGAGTTCGTCTGCGACGAGCTGCACTGGGCGGTGCGCGAGACGCTGCGCGCCGCCGGCCAGGAGGAGCTGAGCCTGCTCGGCTGGTGCATCGGCGGGACGCTGAGCGCGATGTACTGCGCGCTGCATCCGGCCGGGGCCGTCCGCAACGCGGTGCTGCTGACGACCCCGATCGACCCGAGCGACTCGCTCTACGCCCGCTGGGTGGGCCACGAGGAGTTCGACGTCGACCTGGTCGCCGACCACTACCCGGTCATCCCCGGAGCCGGGATCGACACGGCCAACAAGCTGATGAAGCCGGTCACGAACTACACGACCACCTACCGCCGGCTGTTCCAGACCATCCTCGACGGCAAGGACCCGCGGCCGAGCTACCAGCCGATGGCGAAGTGGGTGGCCGACAACCCACCCTTCCCGTCGCAAGGCGTACCGCGAGTGGATCACGTGGATGTACAAGGAGAACCGGCTGGTCGACGGGCGCGTGCGGCTGCGCGGCGAGCGCGTCGACCTTGCGCGGATCGAGCAGAACCTGCTCGTGGTGACGGCGGGCGCCGATCACATCGCTCCACGCGAGGGCACGCTCCCGCTCCTCGATCTGGTGGCCAGCGATGACGTCACCCACCTCGATCGCCCGGGCGGTCACATCGGCCTGATGGCCGGCTCGAAGGCCAAGCACGAAATCTGGCCCGAGCTCGCGCGACTGGTTGCGCGAGCGCTCCGGGCCCTGAGAGGTAAGGGAGAGGCATGTCAGTCAGCACCACACCCGAGCACCCAGGTCCGGCGTCCGCGTCTGCACGGCAAGCGTCGCGTTCGTCACGGGCGGTACCCGGGGGATCGGGGCAGCGATCTGCCACAGCCTCGCCGAGCAGGGCGCGGAGGTGGCGGCGGGCTACAGCCGTGACCGCGAGACCGCTGAGGCGTTCGTCGGCAAGCTCGAGGACCAGGGCCTGAACGCCAGCGCCCACCAGGGCAACGTCGGCTCGGCGGACGACTGCCGGCGCACCGTCAACGAGGTGATCGAGCAGCACGGACGCCTGGACATCCTCGTCAACAACGCGGGGATCACGATCGACAAGACGGTGCTGAAGATGAGCGACGAGGACTGGTACAAGGTCATCGCGGTCAACCTGTCGGGCGCGTTCTTCATGAGCAAGGCCGTGCTGCCGCACATGATCGAGCGCGGCTCGGGCCGGATCGTGAACATCTCGTCGATCATCGGCGAGATCGGCAACATCGGCCAGGCCAACTACGCCGCTTCGAAGTCAGGGCTGTTCGGGCTGACCAAGACGCTCGCGCTCGAGGCCGCCCACCAGCTCAAGCGGGCGGGCAAGCTGACCGACGACGGCGTCGGCATCACGGTCAACACCGTCGCCCCCGGGTTCATCGCCACCGAGATGCTCGAGCACATCCCCGAGAAGGTGCTCGACGGCATCAAGGCGAAGATCCCCGTCGGCCGGCTCGGCCGACCCGGACGAGATCGCCCGCGTCGTGCACTTCCTGGTCGGCGACCAGTCGTCGTTCATCACCGGCGCGGTGTGGGGCGTCAACGGCGGGATGGACATGTAGCGGGCGCCCGGCCCGCTGCGCAGCTACTTGCCGCCGGTCTGGCCGACCGCCTTGGCGATGTAGGCGGCGACGTCCTTGGCGTCCTCGCCCTCGACGAGGTCGGCCGCCATCTGGCCGTTCCCGCGCGCGCGGCCCTTGTCGATCGCATCGAGGACGAGCGAGGCGGGCGGCCGCAGCTGGTCGAGGCTCGGGCCGACCTGCGCGACCGCCTGGGAGGCCGCCAGCGTGTGGCAGTTGCGGCAGTGCTTGCCGAACAGCTCGCGCCCGTGCTGCTCGGACTCGTTGAGGTTCGCGACGTTCTGCTCGGGGATCGAATCACGCGCGTTGACCGAGCCGATCACCGCCGCCGGGATGCCGACGCCGAGCACCAGGAGGGCGACGACGAAGCCCAGCGTGGCCAGGCGTTGCACCCGCCGGGCACGGGCGTCCGAGGGCTTCCCGGAGCGCTTGCGGCCGCCGCTCATGGCGAGCAGGAGGACGCCGAGACCGAGGGCGACGAATAGGGAGACGAAGATGAGAGCTGCCATCGGGGCGCAACCCTACCCGCTCGCGCGGCCGGTCGACCCCGTCACCGGCGGCGCCCCTGGGCGAAGCTCTGGACGGCCGGCGCGACACCCCGGAAGTCCGCCGCCTCGGGGTGCGCCTCGGGCTCCGCGGCCGCGGCGGCGCGGGCCCGCTCGGCCAGCTCGACCACCTCCGCCCGTGCCGCGCCGGGCGCCTCGAGGGCGCGGATGTCGCGGACCAGGATGTTGATCGCCCCCGCCGCGATCGGCAGCTTCTCCAGGCGCCCCTCGGCCAGGACCAGCGGCTCGGAGCGCACCGTCAGCCGGCGGCGCTCGTAGACGTCGGGCGGCACGATCAGGTTGATCGTCCCGAACTCGTCCTCCAGGAGCATGAACACGATCCCCTTTGCGGTGCCCGGCCGCTGGCGCGCGACGACCAGCCCGCCGATCGCCACCTGGGTGTCGTGCGCGAGGGTCTCGAGATCGCGCGATGAGGCCATGCGCCGCCGGCCGGACAGGTGCGGGCGCAACAGCGCCAGCGGGTGGGCACCGAGGGTCAGCCCGGTGGTCGCGTAGTCGGCCACCATCGCCTCCCACGGCTCGAGCGCCCGCAGCTCCGGCGCGGCCGGGACCTCGAGCGCCAGCGCCAGCTGGGTCCCCACCCCGGGCAGCCGCGTCCCCGGCGTGGCGACCCCCAGCTGCCAGAGCGCGGCGCGCCGGCTGCCGGCCAGCGCGTCGCACGCCCCCGCCCAGCCGAGGCACTCGAGCGCCGGACGCCCCGCCCCGGCCCGCGAGGCCAGCTCGGCGATCGACCGGAACGGCCCGGCGCGCTCGCGCTCGGCGACCAGGGCGGCGACCTCCTCGGCGCGCACGTTGGTGACGTAGCCGAGCCCGAGCCGGACCCGGCCCTGCCCGCCGGCCTCGACCTCGACCGTGCACTCGACCGCGCTCTCGTTGACGTCGGGCCCGAGCATCTCGACCCCCTCGGCGCGCTGCGCCTCGTGCGCCAGCGTGTCGGAGGGATAGAAGCCCATCGGCTGCTCGTTGAGCAGCGCGCACAGGAACTCCGGCTTGTAGTGCACCCGCAGCCAGGTCGACTGGTAGGCCAGCAGCCCGAACGCCGCCCCGTGCGCCTTGGGGAACCCGAAGCCCGAGAACCCCTTGACCATCTCCCACACCCGCTCCGCGGTCGCAACGTCGGCACCGTGGGCGCGCGCGGCGCCCTCCACGAAGCGCTCGTGATGCGCCTCGATGGCCGCCGCCGAGCGCTTCCGGCTCATCGCCCGCCGCAGCCCTTCGGCCTCTCCGGGCGAGAAGCCCGCGAAGGCGATGGCGACCTCGAGCACCTGGTCCTGGAAGATGATCGTCCCCAGCGTGTCGCGCAGCACGGGCTCGAGCGACGGATGGTCGTAGGGCACCTCGTAGTCGGGGTTCTCGCGCAGGATCTGCTTGCGCGCGATGTACGGGTTCACCGCCCCGCCGACGATCGGGCCGGGGCGCACGATCGCCACCTGGATGGTCAGATCGTCGAGCGACTCCGGCCGGGTGCGGCGCAGCGAGGACATCTGCGCGCGGCTCTCGATCTGGAAGACACCCATCGTGTCGGCGGTCTGGATGGCGTCGTAGGTGGCGGCGTCGTCGAACGGGATCCGCGAGAGGTCCACGCGCTCGCCGCGCGTGCGCGCGATCGCCTCGACGGTGCGCTCCACCGCCGAGAGCATCCCCAGGCCGAGCAGGTCGATCTTCAGGAAGCCCGCGTCGGCGCAGGAGTCCTTGTCCCACTGGCAGAGCTGGCGACCCTCCATCGCGGCGGGCAGGACCGGGCAGCAGTCGATCAGCGGCCGGGTCGAGACGATCATCCCGCCGGAGTGCTGCGAGAGGTGGCGCGGCAGCCCGTAGGCGTCCTCCGCGAGCTTCACCAGCCACGCCCAGCGCGAGGCCGGGGCGTTGGTCTGCTGCGTGCGGTGCTGCACCCCGAGCCCGACCTCGACGTCGTGGCGGACGTCACCGTCGCCGAACGGCTCGGCCCCGCGCGCGACCCGCTCGATCTCCCCCGGCGGCAGCCCCAGGACCTTGCCGAGCTCGCGGATCGCACCGCGGACGCGGAAGGTCGGGAACGCCGCCACCAGCGCAGAGCGCTCGCGCCCGTAGCGGTCGTGGATGCGGGGGATCAGCTCCGCGCGGACGTCGCGCGGGAAGTCGAGGTCGATGTCGGGGAGCGCGGTGAGCTCCTCGTTGAGGAACCGCCCGAGGAACAGCTCGTTGGCGATCGGGTCGATGTGCGACAGCCCGGTCAGGTAGCAGACGATCGACGAGACGCTCGACCCGCGGCCGCGGCCGGGTGGCAGCAGCGCCCGCGCGGTGTCCGAGCCGCGGACCTCGGCCGCCACCTCGCGCGCGAGCTCGAGCATGTCGCGGTGCAGCAGGAAGAAGCCCGCCAGCCCGAGCACGCCGATGACGCGCAGCTCCTCGTCGAGCCGGCCGAGCGCCGCGGCGCGCCGCGGATCGCCGTGCGGATAGCGCTCGTCGAAGCGCTCGCGGCAGATCCGCGCCAGCGTCGCTTCGGCGGTGACGTCCTCGGCGCCGGGATAGCGATAGCCGAGGTCGGACGTGAGGTCGAAGCGCAGGCGGTCCGCGAGCGCGCGCGACTCCGCCACCGCGGCCCGATGGTCCTCGAAGCGCGCCGCCATGGCGGCGGGGGTGGCGAGCACGTGCGCGGTGTTGCCGCGCCGGACGGGCTCGGAGGCGTCGAGCGTCCGGTGGTGGCGGAGCGCGACGAACGCGTCCTGCAGTGGTGCCCGCGTGCGCGCGTGCGCGTGGATGTTCCCCGTCGCCACGCACGGGACCCCGACCCTGTCCGCCAGCCCGACCAGGCGCGCGTTCAAAGCCCGGTCGTGGCGCTGGAACGGCCGCTGCAGCTCGACCCGGAAGCCGTCGGGCCCGAAGGCGGCGAGCAGGCGGCGGGCCGTCGCCTCGTCGTGGATCCCGCGACCGGCGCACCCGCTCAGGCACACGAGCCCGCGCGCGTGGGCCTCGATCGTCTCGAGCGACACGGCCGGCGGAGGATCGCCCTTGTCGCGGTCGTGCGCATGCGCCGCGGTGACGATCCGGCACAGGTTGCGCCAGCCGTGCTCGTCCTCGACCAGCAGGGTGAGATGGCGGCCGTCCTCGAGGTCCAGCTCCGCGCCGTGGATCGCCCGGATCCCCTCCGTCTGCGCGGCCATGGCCAGCTCCATGGAGCCCGACAGCGAGTTGTGGTCGGTCAGCGCCAGGCAGTCGTGCCCCAGCCGCGCCGCGGCGACCGCCAGCTCCTCGGGGAGCGAGGCCCCGTCGAGGTAGGAGAAGGCCGAGTGGCAGTGCAGCTCGGCGTAGGCGGGGGGCGACATGGCGAACACATGTTCGCATCCGGATCGGACGGCATCAATCAGAGCCGCACCTCGCGGTCGAGGCGCAGCGCGCTGCGGAGCCGGCGGTCGTGGGTGGCGACCACGAGCGCGCCCGGCCACCCCTCCAGCGCCGCTTCGAGCACCTCGACCGACTCGATGTCGAGGTGGTTGGTCGGCTCGTCGAGGAGCAGGCACGTCGCGCGCCGATGGGCGATGACCGTCAGCTCCGCCCGCGTGAGCTCACCCGGCGACAGCGTCGCGACCCCGTGCTCGGCGACGTCGGCGCCGAGGCCGAAGGTCGCGAGCGCCGTCCGCGCCGACGTCTCGTCGAGACCGGTGAGGGCCCGGACCCGATCGGTCAGCGGCTCGGAGCCTGTCAGAGCCCCGCGCGCCTGGCCGAGCTCGGCGACGACCGCGGCGGGAGCGACACGGCGGCGGCCACTGGCGGGACGGATCCGGCCGGCGAGCGCGGCGAGCAGGGTGGACTTCCCGCTGCCGTTCGGGCCGCTGACGAGCAACCGCTCGCCGTGCGCGACCGCGAGCTCGACCGGTCCGAGCGACCAGTCGCCCCGGCGCACGACAACACCCTCCAGCGCGACCACCCAGGCCCGGCGACGCTCGGCCGCGCTGAGCTGGAGCCGGAGCGCCGACGGCTCCCACGGCGCGTCGGGGACCTCGACGCGCTGCGCCCGCCCGCCCATCTTGCGTGCGCGACCGGCCATCTCCTCGGCGCGCATCGTCACCCACTCGCGCGAGTGCTTGTCGTTGTCGTGCTCGCGCGCGCGAGCCCGCCTGCGGCTCGCCTCCGCGCGCCGGCGCGTCTCGCGCTCGGCGAGGACGAGCTGCTCGCGCCGCTCGAGCGCATGCTCGCGCTCGGCGCGTGCCCGCGAGCGCGCCGCCTCGCGCTCGTGGCGGTACGCATCCCAGCCGCCGCGATAGTGCGTCGCCCGGCCCGTGTGGCGATCGAGCTCGACGATGTCCGACACGGTCTCGGCGAGGAAGGCGCGGTCGTGGGAGACAAGCACGAGCCCACCGGCCCGGGCGGCGAGCAGTGCGGACAACCGGTCCAGGCCGTCGGCGTCGAGATGGTTGGTGGGCTCGTCGAGCAGCACGACGTCGGCGCGCGCGACCGTCAGCGCGGCGCGACCTGCCCGCGCCGCCTGCCCTCCGGACAGCGTGCCCAGCGGGCGGTCGAGGAACCCGTCCTCGAGCCCCATTCCGGTGACCGCCGCGGCCAGCCGGGCATCGACGTCGGCGCCGCCGAGCGCGAGCCAGCGCTCGAGCGCGGCCGCGTGCGGCTCGACCGCTGCGAGGTCGCCGGCCGCCAGCGCCGCGGCCCAGGAATCGAGCGCGCGGATCGCGGCGGTCATCCCGATGCGGTCGAGGATCGCCGCTCTCACGGTCATCGACCGGTCCTCGACGTCGGCGAACTGCGGGAGATGGGCGACGGTGCCGAACCGGCGGACGCTCCCCTCGTCGGCCGTCTCGCGGCCGGCGAGGATCTCCAGCAGCGTCGACTTGCCGGCGCCGTTCGCGCCGACGAGACCGATCCGGCTGCCGGCGTCCACGCGCAGGTCGACGCCGGCGAGGACGGTGCGGTCGCCGTAGCGGCGGGTGATCTGGCGGGCGTCGAGCAAGGTCGACGACATGCGGGCTCCTTCCGGGAAGACTCAGGGCGGACGGGGTACGCGGCATCCGCGACGGCCGGTCACGAGGACCGGGCGGTCAGTCGGGGCGGATGTCAGCGAGCGTCACGCATACGGCGGCCGGAAGGCCATGAAGAACGGTATCAACCGCGATCCGTCGTTCGATCTGAGCGTCGTCTCAGCCTGCTTCGCGCCGCAGGAGCGCTGCGAGCGCCACCGTCGCGACCACGAGGGCGCCGAGGGCGAACGGGCCGACCCACCCGGGGTCGGCCTCGCCGACGTCGACGAGGTGGTTGACGGCGTGCAGCGCGTAGTGGACTACGGCGACGCCCAGGACCGGCACCCGCCAGCCAGGCCGGCGCACCGCGACCAGGGCGACGGCCGCCAGCGTCAGCTCCCAGGTCGCCATGTCGCGGATGTAGTGGTCGTTGCGGACCCCGAACGGGCCGGCGGTGTCGAAGAAGGATCGCGGCGCCACGGCCATCCAGGCGCCCAGCGCGAGCTGGTACAGGCCGAGCGCCCACAGGGCGCCGCGAGTCAGGGGGTCGTCGGCGGTCATGCCGACAGTGTTGTGCAAGCCTGGATCTCCGATACCCGCGGCGCCTCGCCGCCGCAGGCACGGGTCATCGGAGACCCAGGCTTACGCCTGCTGCCGCTCCCGAGCGGGCTCGGTGAGCGAGTTGTGGACGTCGACCGCCTCGATGTCCGGCCGGCTCTCGATGCCGGCCTTGGCCAGCGCCGGGATCAGCCGCTCGCCGATGAAGGCGTCCCGCGCCTCCGTCGACGTCCAGGCGCTCAGGACGCACCAGTCCGCGCCCGCCGGCCCGTTGACGTGCAGCACGTTGCCGGGAGGCATCTCGCCGCTCTCGCCGAGGGCGGCCGCCGACAGGGCCTCGAACCGGTCGGCGTCGACACCGGCGAACGTCCCCAGCTGCACCACGGCGACCGGGCCCGACTCGCCGCGGCGGAACGTGCGCGCCTCGAACGAGCGGATCTGCGGCTCCGGCAGGCCGTGCTTGGCGGTGATCGGCCCGATCTTGGTCTCGGCGAAGCGCCCGAAGGCCTCAGCCGAGTCCCACACGTCATACACGCGCCACCCGGTCTGGCTCGCCCCGGCGGAATGGAACAGCGCGTCGGCCGGCAGTCGACCGCCCAGGTCCATGTCCTCCATGACCGCGTCGTAGTCGGCCGCCGTGCCGCCAGGGAAGTCCATGATGAACGCCACAGGCATAGAGCCCTCCGATGGGATCGTGGCGCCCCCGCACCGCGGTGCCCCATCCTCTCGCCGGGCGAGGGCCCGGTCAACCCTTCGCGTGTAGCCTCGCGCCCATGCTCGCCGTCTCCGCCGCCGCCCAGGACTTCAACGATCCCCTCGCCGGCCTCGAGGTCGGCGAGCGCGACGACCCCACCCCCCGCGACGGCTGGGAGGTCGTCGAAATGCGTGCCGCGGCGCTCAACCACCACGACCTGTGGTCGCTGCGCGGCGTCGGCCTCGACGCCGAGCGGCTGCCGATGATCCTCGGCTGCGACGCGGCGGGCGTGACCACCGACGGGCGCGAGGTCGTCCTGCACGCCGTGCTCGACGACGAGCAGGGCTGGAGCCTGTTCTCCGAGCGCCACCCGGGCACGCTCGCCGAGCGGATCGCGGTGCCGTCGGCCAACCTGCTGCCCAAGTCGCCCCAGCTGTCGTTCGCGGAGGCGGCGTGCCTGCCGACCGCCTACCTGACCGCCTACCGGATGCTGTTCGTCCGCGGCGGCCTGCGCCCCGGGCAGCGCGTGCTGGTGCAGGGCGCCGGCGGCGGGGTGGCGACCGCGGCGATCCTGCTCGCCGCCGCCGCGGGCGTCGAGGTGACGGTGACCAGTCGCGACGAGGACCGGCTCGAGCGCGCTTCAGAGCTCGGCGCGCACCATCTGCTCGAGAGCGGCGCGCGCGTGCCCAACCGGGTCGACGTGGTGATCGAGACGGTGGGCGAGGCGACCTGGAAGCACTCGCTGCGCTCGGTGGGCGAAGGCGGGAAGATCGTCGTCGCGGGGTCGACGAGCGGGCCCAACCCGAGTGCCGAGCTGCAGCGGGTGTTCTTCCGCCAGCTCGACATCCTCGGCTCGACGATGGGCACCAAGGAGGAGCTCGAGGCCCTCGTACGCTTCCTCGCCGTCTCGGGCGTCCGGCCGGTGATCGACTCCGAGCGACCGCTCGCCGAGGCGCGTGACGCGTTCGCGCGGATGCTGGCCGGCGAGGAGTTCGGCAAGCTGGTGCTCACGGCCGCCGGCTGATCCACTCGGTGGGGCGCGTTCCCGCTTGACTTCGCGACGGATCAGAGGAGAGTCGACTGGACCATGGACGACGATCGCCCGGCGAACGGACCATCGGACGACGCAGACGAGCGGCGGGCTGCTCTGGACTCCGAGCAGACCAGCGCCGATGCCGACCAGACCGCGTCCGATGCCGACCAGACGGCGGCGGACACCGACCAGGCGCTCTCCGATCGCGACCAGGAGGGATCGGACAGCGACTGGGCCCTCTCGGCTGCGGATCAGCGGGCCTCGGACCGCGATCAGGCGACCGCCGATCGGGAAAGCCGATCCGGCACCATCGGCGAGGACGCGGTGCACGAACGGGACCTCACCCGGAGCGAGCGGGCCAGGACCACCATCGGCCGGGCGCAGACGGCCGAGCTCCGCGAGCAGACCGCCCTCGAGCGCATCCGGGTGGCCGAGGAGCGCGACGCGGCCGCCCGGTCCCGGGATGTCGCCTCCGAGGCGCGTGACCTCGTCGCCACGATGCGAGACCGGGTCGCCGCCCTGTACGAGCGCGGACTGGCCACCATCGCTCGCGTCCGCGCCGCCGACGACCGTCGCCGGGCTGCCGATGACCGGCTGCGCGCCGCCGAGGACCGCGATCACGCGCGCGACGATCGCGAGGAGCTGCGCACCGCGCTGACGGAGTTCCACAGCACGGACGACTGATCACCCCCGCTGCTCGTACCACCGCCCCTTGTCGAGCTCGCGGAAGACCACGAGGTTGCGGCCGTCGGCGGTGACCACCTCCCAGTAGCGCCGGCGGACCGGGCTGGGCGTCCACCAGCGATCCTCGATCAGCCAGGACTCACGGACCGCCTCCACGCGCCGCCCCTCCACCGCCTCCGGGCGCCCGCCCGCGCCCATGCGGACGCGCACCGGGCGCGGTGCCCCGAGCGTTCGCGGCCGGACGCGGGTCACGGATCCCACGGCGTGAGCACGAGCCGGCGCTCCGGCACGCGCGAGTCGGGGTCGACCTCGAGCACCCGCAGGGCGGCGTCGGGCCCCGCCACCGCGCGGGCCTGGCGTACCGCCTCGCGCAGACGGGCCGCGCGCGCGGCGGCGGGCTCGGCCAGCAGCGAGCGCTGATCGGCCGCCGGTGGGCCGAGGCCCTCCGCGCGCAGGCGCAGCACGTCGGCCGGCGCAGGAAGCGTCGCCAGCCTGGGCACGAGCGCCAGGCGCATGCGCCGCGGATCGGCCAGCGCCTCGCGGAAGGTCAGTCGCTCACGCCAGGTGCCGCCCTCCACGAGCTGCGCCGACAGCACGACGGAGCGCAGCGTGCGCCCGCGCCGCTCGCGACGGGCGAGCAGGCGGTCGATCAGCAGGCCGAGCGCGCGCTCGAGCTGCTCCCCCGAGCCCGACTCGGGCAGCTCCAGCGACTCCTCCAGACGCTCGAGCACGCTGCGGACGCGCAGTGGCGTGTCGTGCCCGCGGGCGAGGTCGCGCGCGAGCGGCCCCGCGGCGCCGAAGCGGTCGGCCAGCGCGGCGCGCGGCAGGGCGGCGAGCTCGCCGAGGGTGCGGATGCCGAAGCGCTCGAGTGTGAGCGGGAGGTGCGCCGTGGCATCGCGCGACTCGAGCAGGGAGACCGGCAGCGGGGCGAGGTAGGCGCGCAGCGCCTCCGGCCGCGAGGGGGCGAGCTCCGCCCGCCGCGGGCGCGCCCGCGAGGCGGCGGCGAGCGCGGCGAAGCGCGAGGGGGCGGCCCCGTAGCGGGCCGACCCGCGGACCGCCCGCCGGGCCGCCGCGATCACCATCTCCACCGAGCCGCCGTGCAGGCGGCGCAGCCCGTCGGCGATGAAGAACGCCTGCCCGGCGCGCTCGGACTCCACCAGCGCGCCGATCCCCTCGAGCCGCGCGACGACCGCCTCCCACTCGTCGGCGACGCCCATCGGATCGGGCGGGATGAGCCGCAGCTCGGGGCACCGCGCGAGCGCCTCGCCCAGCCGAACCCCGGCCCGCACACCGCACGCCTCAGCGGCCGCGCTCGCCTCCCCCACGAACTGCTCGCGCCCCGGCTCGGGCGCCAGCGCCGCCGGTCCCTCGGCCAGCGCCGCGCGACCGCCGACGGCGATCGTGAGCGCGAAGCGGGGGACCTGGAGGCAGACGATCATGCGAACACATGTTCCCACGACCACCGGCCGGTACCGCCGGCCGGGTCAGAACCGCTGGTCTGTCAAAGAACGGGCGGGCCCGTTCGGTGTGGTCTCAGACCAAGCTGGGCGTCGCACGCATCCGAAGGGAATGCGCCAGCATTTTCGAGGGTGCGGGTGGCGATCCAGCGCCGCGTCTGAGGCCGCATCCGGACGTGCCCGTCTTCTTTGACAGACCCTAACCCGGGGTCTGGACGCGCACGGAGAAGGGGCCGTTGCCCGACCGGCGCACGACCCGCACCTCGAAGGCGCGCACCTGGCATTCCGTCGCGGTCAGCGTGTCCCGGCTGCGCTTGGCCCGCGACCGCGCGACCACCTTGCCGCCGTCGAGGATCTGGAGGTCGAAGTTCGCGCGCCGTGGGCCCTTGAGGCTCAGCTTGATCCGCCCGTCGAGCGTCGTCGCGATGGGGAAGGTCTTCGACCGCCGGCCGCCGGTGAGGGTGCCCGAGTGCCGCCCCGCGATGCTCGCGGGCGGCGCGGCGACATCGCGCTGAACGGCGGCGAACGACGGCTCGTCCGGCGCGAAGCTCGGGTCGAACTGCCACGGAAACTGGTTGCGGAAGTGAAACTGCGCGTAGGTCTCCGCCCAGTTCTCGCCCGGGTTGGAGGGATAGTGGTCGCCCTGGTCGCCGGGGAAGTAGCGCCCCTCGGCGACCCCGGCGCAGACCCGTCGGTGCGACGCCCACGCCTTCGGTCCCCACGCGATCGCCGGCCACGGGTCGTTGCTGCGGTTCGCGGCGATGTGGTGGCCGTATTCGTGGGTGATGACATACTCGACCGGGACCTCCCCGGGCGGCGTCTGCTCCCCCGGGATGACCATGACCTCGTGCTTCGGGATGTAGCACGCGAGCGCCTGCGGCGAGCACAGGTTGCTCTGGATCTCGGCGAGGGTGGCGATGACCATCGTCAGGCGCCGGAGCTCCTGCCCGTGGAGCTTCGAACCGACCTGGTTGACGTACGCCTGGATGGCCTCGGGCGTCTGGTTCTGCAGATTGGGCGAGACCTCGACCGCCACGGGCTGGCCGTCCTGCGCGAAGTAGGTGACCGCCGAGGCGCGGGCCCGCGCGACCCGCGAGACCCGCGACGCCGTCGCGCGGCCGGGCTTCACGGTGATCACGTCGTCGCGCATGGGGCGGGCGTCCGGGCGCGAGGGCGGGAAGGCGCTCGGGGTGTAGAGATCCGCGGCCGAGGCCGCCGCCGGCACGGCGAGGGCGAGCACGACTGCCGAGAGCGTCCCGCTGAGGAGGGGTCGGCGGCGCATGTCTTGGAGCCAGGGTACCGCCGGACAACCGGCTCTCGTTCGTGGCCGGACGTCTAGCGTCTGCCGCATGATCCGCGCCCTCGCCGTGGGCATCGCCGCGTTGCTGCTGCTCGACGCCGCCGCGGTGGCCGGTGTGCGCCGTGCCGAGTCGATCCTGCCCCCCGGGCAGAGCGGGTTCGTGTCGGTCGCGGGCGTCGCGAGCGGTACCGGGTCCCCACACCTGTACGACCAGCAGCCGCTGTTCACGGACTTCGCATACAAGAGCGCGCTGTTCCACCCGTCGCCCGCCGGTGGGACCGAGGTGCCGCGGCCGGGGGTGACCATCGCCCGCGACGCCTTCGGGGTCCCGACCGTCGACGCGGGCTCCGAGCTCGACGCGTGGTGGGGTGCCGGCTACGCCGTCGCGCAGGACCGGCTGTTCCAGATCGAGCTGTTCCGCCGCGCGACCACCGGCCGCCTGGCCGAGATCCTCGGAACCGACTACCTCGACGACGACCTCATCGCCCGGCGCGACTACTACACGGGCGCCGAGCTCGAGCGGATGTGGCAGGCGCTGCCGCCCGGGCTGCAGGCGCGCGGCGCTGCCTATCGCGACGGCGTCAACACGTGGGTCCGCCACGCCCGCGCCAACCCGGGCGACCTCCCGGGCGAGTTCGCCGCGCTCGCGATCACGCCGGGCGAGCTGACCGAGCGCGAGCAGTCGGCGATCGGCGTCTTTTTGGCCCGCACCGTCCCGAGCGGGGACGGCACGGAGCTGCGCAACCTGCGCGCGCTGCGCGAGCTGGGAGCCGGCGCGTTCCTCGAGCTCCTGCCGCTCCGCCAGCCGCCGGCCTCCGAGACCTACACCGTCCCGCGCTCGGAGGGCTCGTTCCCCAGCCAGCCGGGGCGCCTGCGCCGCCATGAGCGCGACGCGCTGGGCCGGTCGCGCAAGGCCAGTCGAGGGTTCGACCTGCCGCCGGGCGAGGCGGCCGGAAGCGCCCGCGCCGCGGTCGCGCCCGGGCTGCCCGGGGCGGTCGGCGGGTCGTCGATGTTCGCGGTCCGGGCGCCGGGCGGCACCGCCCTGCTCTTCAACGGCCCGCAGCTCGGCTTCTCGGCGCCCGAGCTACTCGTCGAGTTCGAGCTCCACTACCCCGGCGTCGACCTGCGCGGCGTCAGCGCGGCCGGCGTCCCGGTCATCGGCACCGGCCACAACGCCGACCTCGCCTGGGGCATCACCTCCGGGCTGTCCGACGAGGACGACCTCTACGCCGAGGCACTCACCGGCGAGGAGACCTACCGCTTCCGCGGCGAGGAGCGGCGGATGGAGTGCCGAGATGAGGTGTTTCAGTTCCGCAGCCAGCCGACCGACGCCACATCCGGGGTCGCGCCGAAGCTCGGCACCCGGCGGGAGCGCATCTGCCGGACGGTGCACGGGCCGGTCCAGATCCGCGCCGGCGACACCGCCTACGCACGGCGCTACGCGATCTGGGGCCGCGAGATCGAGTCGCTGGTCGGCATGGACCTGCTCAACCGGTCACGGACCGTGCAGGACGTCGACCGCGCGATGCTCGAGGTGAGCTGGAACGAGAACGTCATGGCCGCCGACTCGCGCGGCCAGATCGGCTACTGGCACCCCGGCCTGCACCCACTGCGCCCCCGCCGCTACGACGAGCGGCTCCCCTATCCGGGGACGGGCGAGGCCGAATGGCGCGGGCTGCTCGATCGCGCGAAGCAGACACCGCGGGTGATCAACCCGAAGCAGGGGTGGCTCGCGAACTGGAACAACCTGCCCGCGAACGGGTGGACGGCCGGCGACGGCGAGGCCCAGGAGCGTCTGACCGGGCGCTACCACCGCGGCCGCTACCTCCAGCACCTCGTGGCGACGCTCGCCAAGCAGCCCAGCTACGAGGGCGCCAAGGCGGTGATCCGCGCCGCCGGCACGACCGCGCAGCAGCGCCCGCTCGCGCAGGCGCGGCTCCGGCGCGCGGCGGCGGGCGCGACCGGCGACGCGGCCGCCGTCCTCGCTGCACTGCTGGCGTGGAGCGGCGACTACCACTCGACCGACGCGGCGGGCACCGTCGATCCCGGCGTCGCCATCTGGGAGGAGCTCAAGCAGCAGCTCCAGGCGGGCGCGCTGCGGCGCCTGCGCGTGCGGACCGACGGCGAGGGGACCAAGGAGCTGCTCGGGAGGCCGGGCGGCTCGCACGCGTTCGACATGACCAACGGCGAGGCCTACGCCCTGCGCACGAGCACGCCGGCCCGGATCCGCGCCGCCGCGCGAGCGACCTTCACGGTGCTGGCGCGGCGGTACGGGACAGGCGACGTCGCGCGGTGGCGCGAGCAGCGGCGCCTCTACGACATCCAGGTCCAGGGAGCGCAGTCGCCGCCCGCGCTCCCCTTCTTCGACCGCGGGACCTGGGAGCAGTTCGTCGAGGTCGGCCCCTAGCTCGGCTGCGGCACGATCCGGATGTACGGCTTCGGGGATTCCCAGCCCTCGGGATACTTCTCCTTCGCCTCGTCGTTGGAGACCGACCCGGCGATGATCACGTTGTCGCCCGGCTGCCAGTTCACGGGGGTCGCGACCTTGTGCTTGGCGGTCAGCTGCAGCGAGTCGATGACGCGGAGCACCTCGTCGAAGTTGCGGCCCGTCGTCATCGGATAGACGAGGATCAGCTTGATCTTCTTGTCCGGGCCGAGGACGAAGACGTTGCGGACGGTCTGGTTGTCGGCCGGGGTGCGCGACGTCGCGTCGCCCGAGACGTCCTCGCCGAGCATGCCGTAGAGCTTGGAGACGTTGAAGTCGTCGTCGCCGATGATCGGGTAGTTCGGCGCCGTGCCCTGCGTCTCGGCGATGTCCTGCGCCCACTTCTCGTGGTTGTCGAGCGGGTCGACCGACAGGCCGATGATCTTGACGTTGCGGCTCTCGAACTCGGGCTTGATGCTGGCCATGTAGCCGAGCTCCGTCGTGCATACGGGCGTGAAGTCGCGCGGGTGGGAGAACAGGACCGCCCACGAGTCCCCGATCCAGTCGTGGAACCGGATCGTGCCCTCCGTGGTGTTCGCCTCGAAGTCCGGCGCGGTGCTACCGATCTGCAGAGCCATGTTCTTCTCCTTGGAGCCAGCCTGTGCGAGAAACCCAGTAAATCACGACGATCAATCAGGTATTTGTATCAGCCGGTCTGCATCGGCCAGCCCGCCCGCTCCCAGTGGGGCACCCCACCGTCGACGACGTGGATGACCTCCCGAGCGCCGTGGCGCTGGAGCAGGCCGGTGGCGACCGCCGAGCGTTGACCGGAGCCGCAGACCACCGCGATCGGACGGGCTGGGTCCAGCCCCGCGGGGACGTCGCGGACGTCGTGATAGGGCACGTGGACCGAGCCGGGGATGTGGCCGGCGTCCCACTCACCCTGCTCGCGGACATCGAGCACTTGCGGGCGCGTGCCGTTGACCGCCCAGCGATCGTGCAGCTCCGGGACCGTCATCCGCGGGATCCGCTCGACGTCGAACCGGTCCTCGCGCCAGGACGTCATGCCGCCGGCGAGGTAGCCGGCGAGGTTGCGCAGGCCCACGGCGGCCGCCAGCGCCGCGGCCTCGAGCGCATCCTCATCGTCGCGGCCGACCACGACGATCGGCTGCTCGGGATCCGCCAGCCACGCGAGCTTGGAGCCGAACCCCGCGCGGCGCGCGGTGATCGACACCGCGCCGGGGACATGCGCCTCGTCGAACTGCAGCTCGGTGCGGACGTCGACCACCAGCGCGCCGTCCTCGCGGGCGAGCTGCACCTGCCGCGGGTTGAGCGGATGCGCGTCGACGGTCTCCTTGGCGAGCGGCCCGCGGTTCAGCGCGACGATGTTCTCGAAGTTCGGCGGCTGCGGCCCGAGCGTCGCGGTCGCCCGCGCCACGAACTCGCCGACGTCGGCGATCTGCAGCAGCGGCTGGTGGTTGCGCTCGAAGCCGATGGTCGACGAGATCTTCGGGTCCATCCCCGGGCCGCCGCACAGCGAGCCGCCGAGGTGGCCGGGCCAGACCTCGCAGGTGTCGGGCAGCGTCAGCAGCCGGTCATGGAGCGACGCGAAGATGTCGCGCGCGCCCTCGAGCTTGTCCACGGCGAGGTCGGGACGCGCGATGTCGCCGACGAAGAGGCTGTCCCCCGTGAGCACCGCCCACGGATCCTCGCCGCGGGCGGAATCGATCAGCGTGAACGCCGTGTGCTCGGGCCGGTGGCCCGGCGTGTGCATCGCCCGCACCGTGAGCGAGCCGAGGTGGAGCTCCCAGCCGTCGTCGAACGGCTCGTGGTCGTACTCCGGCGCGGCGCCGCGGTGGACGTGGATGGTCGCGCCGGTCGCCGCGACGAGGCGGCCGTGACCGGAGACGTGATCGGCGTGGTTGTGGGTCTCCAGGACGTGCTCGATGCGGACGCCGAGGTAGCGGGCGAGGCGCAGGTACTCGTCGATGTCGAGCTTGGGATCGACCACCGCGACGACGCCGGCGTGCTCGTCTCCGATCAGATACGACGCGCAGCCGAGGTCGTCATGGGTGAGCTGGCGGAAGATCATCCTCGGGCGCGAACCCGGGCCTACTCGTCGCGGACGATCAGCAGGCTGGTCGGCGTGTGGTGGGAGAGCTTGCTCGACACGCTCCCGAGCATGAACCGCCGCAGCCCGGTGAGCCCGCGGGCGCCGACGACGAGCAGGCCCGCGTTCTGCTCGGTGGCCACGTCGATCAGCGCGTCGGCGGGATCGCCCTCGATCGCATGGCCCTCCACGGTGAACCCGGCCTCCTTGAGCCGGTGCTGGTCGCGGGCGAGCACGTCGTGGGCGACACCGCGCAGATCGATCCCCTGCTGCTTCGCGGTCATGCCCAGCCGCTCCAGCGCCTTCGGGGCCGGATACGCGCACACGAGGTGGACCGCGGCCCCCGATCCACCTGCCAGTTCGATGACCTTCGCCACGGCCGCCTCGGCGCCGGGCGAGCCGTCGGTCCCTACGACGATCGCTTTCATGCCGCGATCCTAAACCGCGGGCGCGCCGCCGACTACCGCCGGATGACGAGCCGCGAGCTCGCGGCCGCTCCCCGGCTCGGCGCGACGTTCGCCCAGACGGTGGCGCGGCGGCGGCGCGCCAGCAGGCGCCGGCCGGCGGCGTTCAGGCGCGCGCGGACAGTCTTGGACGCTCCCGCGCGAATCGTGAAGCTCGATGTCGCGAAGGTCCGCGCGCGGCGGCGCTGGGCCGCGGTCCGGCCCGCGGTCTTGCGGTCCTGGAGGCGCAGCAGGCCTTTGCAGGCACCGGCGTCGCCGCAGAAGAGGCGGATCTCCGCGCGCCCGCTGCGCACGCGGGCCGATCCGGCGGCGATCCTCGGCGCGACGCTCCCGCTCCCGCCGGGTGGCGAGTCAGGTGCTTCCGGCGAGCCCGGCGACCCGGGTGAGTCGCTCGGCGGCGGGGTCCCCGGCGGGGGCGGCGTTGCGCCGCACTGGGCGCTGCGCGCGCGCCGGCCGACGGCGCCCGGGCAGCGGTCCTGCGTCTCGTCGCCGAAGCCGTCAGCGTCGGCGTCGGGCTCCCAGAACGCCCGCAGCATGATCTGGTTCTCGCCGAGCGATGCCTGCTGCTCGAAGCGCTCCTGCCCCTGCGAGACGTGCGGGAAGTACGCGCCGCTGGACTGGTTGGGGAGCGGAGCGGCCGGCATCGGAGTCTGGGCGGTCAGCGCGGAGAGCGCGACCGCGTCGAACTCGTACACGTTCGACTGCGTCAGCTCGCTCTTGACGGGGAGGCGCACGAGGTGGCTCGAGATCACGCCTGCAGGCGGTGTGAACACCTCGCTCTCGCCCGCCCAGTGGCAGCACACCGCCGTCGTGCTCTGCGCCTGGCGCAGCGCCCGCAGGATCGTCACCTGCATCGGCCCGCTCGGCACCCCGGGCATGCGGACGTCGATCCGCGTGATGACGCCGACGCCGTTCGGCACGAGATGCGATCCGGCGCCGTCCCCGAACCGGCCCGCCGTGAACGCGGTGCAGGTCGCGTGCCCGCTCGTGAAGCCGAACGGCGGGACGGGGCCGGCGCACGAGAAGCTCGAGGTCGACTCGGCCGCCTCGAGGTTCGCCCCGAACGGCGTCGCGGCGGAGGCGGCGGCCGGAGCCAGGGCGAGCACGGCGACGGCCGCGATGGAGGCGGTGAGTCGCGTCACCGCCCGACTCTACTCCGGCGTGCCGGTCACCGGATAGCCCGGCGCGGGATCGAACGACGCGCCCTCGGCGAAGACCCCCCGGCCCGGGACGTGGTTGACCTCCAGCCGGATCCCGTCGGGGTCCAGGAAGGACAGCGAGTAGTAGCCGGGCGCCCACGGGCCTTCCTGCGGCGAGCGCACCATCTCCGTGCCGATGCTCTGGAGGAAGGGATAGAGCCCGTCGATGTCCTCGCGGCTGCGCGCGCGGAAGCACAGGTGGTGCAGGCCCGGCCGGTCCCCGACGTGCCGGTCGTCGGCGTACTCAGGCGCCGCGCGCCGGATCGCGAGCGCCGTGCGGCCGCCGATGTAGTAGACGAAGTCGTCGCCACGGTGGACGGCCTGCAGCCCGAGCTGGGGCATCAGCTGGTCGTAGAACGCGATGCACGCCTCGAAGCGGTTGACGCTGAGCGCGACGTGCGCGACACCGTTGATCTCCATGGCGCGACTATGTTGCCATCCGTGAGCGAGCCGATTCCGCCGCCCGAGGGATTCGCGGTCGGACATTGGACGGACGTCGAAGCGCGCACCGGCTGCACGGTGGTGATCGCTCCCCCGGGGACCCGGGGCGCGGTCGAGGTGCGCGGTGGCGGGACGGGCACGCGCGAGCTCGAGGCGCTGTCGCCGCACGCGAACGCCGAGGGGCCGACCGCCGTCCTGCTCACCGGCGGAAGTGCCTTCGGGCTTGCCGCCGCCGACGGCGTGGTCCGCTGGCTCGAGGAGCGCGACCTCGGCCGGCCGACGCCCCTGGGCGTGATCCCGCTGGTGCCGACCGCGGTGGTGTTCGACCTCGCAGACGGAGACCCCCGCCGGCGGCCGGGGCCTCCGGAGGGCTACGCCGCCTGCGAGGCGGCCGCCGCCGGCGTCCCGCCGCGTGGCCGGATCGGCGCGGGCACCGGCGCCGCCGTGGGCAAGGTGCTCGGGCGCGAGCGGGCCACGCCGGGCGGCGTCGGCTACGCGGCGACGCGGCTGGCCGGCGGCGGGACGCTCGCGGCGATCGCGGTCGCCAACGCTTCGGGCGATGTGATCGGGGAGAACGGCGAGGTGCTGGGTGGCCCGCACGGCGATCGGGGCGAGCTGCTCCGAAGCGCCGAGCTGATCGCCGACATGCCGCAGCTCCCCGACTGGGCGATCCGCCCGGATCAGAGCACCACGCTCGTGTGCGTCTGCACCGACGCCGCGCTCGACAAGCGCGGCTGCGGCATCGTCGCGCGGATCGCGAGCGCCGGGATCGCCCGTGCGGTCGACCCGGCCTTCACGCCCTTGGACGGCGACGTCGTCTTCTGCCTCGCCTCCGGCGGGTGGCCGCCCGCTGCGCCCGGCGCCGCCGCCTCATGGTCGCTCACGCTCCTGGGCACCGTCGCCGCGACCCTCACCGCGGCCGCGATTCGCGACGCGGTGCGCCAGGCGGAGCCACTTCGAGCGTGATCGACGTGCGCCGCCGGCGACCCGTGCCCTGCCGTCGCCCAGGCTCGTCCGAACGATTTCAGGGTCTTCGGCGACCGTGTCGCGAAGGCCCAGTTCGTCGAGCGCGTTGAAGATCTCTGCATACGCGTCGCCTGCGCGGAACGCGAGACCGGAGAGCCCGCCGCGATACGCAAGGAGGCTCAGCTCGTCGACCGGGCGGCCACGGAGCGGCTCCAATGCCGCGAGCGCACCCTCGCGCCACGACAGCTGGAACGTCGAGCCTGGGACCCACTCGATGTCTCGGGCCACATCGATGGAATTCCACGAGATGCAGAGGTGGACCTTGAAAGCGGCTACCTCAAGACGGATCTCGTCGAACTCGAGGATCAACGGCCCGTCGACGAACCAGTCGTCGTCGACGCTCTCCCACATCGCGAATGACCGCGTGAGCGTCCTGCCGATAAGCGCTCTCAAGCGATCGCGATCGTCCTCGAGTTCGTCGACGGTGTGCGCGTGCCGTGGCCGGTAGCCGGCGAGGCCCAGGAATCGTTCGGACGGGTCCACCCGGGAAACCGTAGGCGTCTGCGACCGCTGCGGCGCCCCGAATAGAAAAGCCCCGCCGGAGCGGGGCTTTTCCGTAGCAGGCCGGTAAGCCGGATTCTGTCGTGAGCAGCCATCCATCTGTGCGGCCGACCTGGACCTCGGCGGGCAGCCTGCGAACGGTCCTGCTTGGCCTTGCATCGGGTGGGGTTTGCCTGGCCGCCGCGTCGCCGCGGCGCCGGTGCGCTCTTACCGCACCATTTCACCCTTGCCCTCGCCGCGCCTTGCGGCGGGCGGCGAGTCGGCGGTGTCTTTTCTGTGGCACTTTCCCGCGGGTTTCCCCGGGTCGGCGTTACCGACCACCCTGCCCTTCGATGTCCGGACTTTCCTCGACATCCGTCCAGTTCGGGCGGATACCGCGGCTGCTTGGCCTGCCGGAGCAAACTATCGCGATACGTGAGCGTTCTGTGAACAAATGACGAAACCGTCCGACCAGGACCACACACTTCCCCACATGTACGACGTGATCTACATCGATGCCGAGGGTGCGGAGACCGAGGTGGCGCTTGCGATGACGGATCGCGGGGACGCGACGGCCCTCGCGCGGCGGGTCGCCGCCGAGCGCGGCGCGGGCCGGCTCGTGCTCCCGGGCTCGGTCAAGCTCGCGAACTGCGTGTGCGTCGTGCCGCATCCCGCCGCTCGGTAGCGTGCGCGCCCGGTAACGACCGGGTGGACGAGAGGAGCGCGATGCGGGTCGGCGTGGTGGGCGGCGGGTTGATGGGATCGGGGATCGCGGAGGTCTGCGCGCGGTCGGGGGTGGACGTGACGGTGGTGGAGGCCGACGACGCGCGGGCGGAGAAGGCGCGGGCGGCGATCGAGCGCTCGCTGGACCGCGCCACGCGGTCGGGGAAGCTGGCGGCCGACGAACGCGGCGCGGTCGCGGAGCGCCTCGCCTACACCACGCGGCTCGAGGACCTCGAGGGCGCCGACGCCGCGATCGAGGCGATCCTCGAGGACGAGGCCGCCAAGCGCGAGCTGTTCCTCTCGCTCGACGCGGTGCTGCCCGACGCCTCGTTCCTCGCGTCGAACACTTCATCGGTGCCGATCATGAAGCTGGCCGCTCAGACCAGCCGGCCCGAGCGCGTCCTCGGCCTGCACTTCTTCAACCCGGTGCCGGTGCTCCCGCTGGTCGAGCTCGTCCGCTCGATCATGACGTCGGAGGAGACGGTGTCGGTCGCCCGGTCGTTCGCCGAGGAGACGCTGGGCAAGACGTGCATCGACTCGCAGGACCGCGCGGGCTTCGTGGTCAACGCGCTGCTCATCCCGTATCTGCTCGCCGCGGTGCGCATGTACGAGTCGGGCTTCGCGTCCAAGGAGGACATCGACCACGGCATGGTGCTCGGGTGCGCGCACCCGATGGGCCCGCTCGCGCTTTCTGACCTCATCGGGCTCGACACGCTGCTCGCGGTCTCGGAGTCGCTCTACGAGGAGTTCCGCGATCCGAGCTCGGTGGCGCCGGCTCTGCTCAACCGGATGGTCGAGGCGGGCCTGCTGGGTCGCAAGTCCGGCCGCGGTTTCTACGACTACTCGAAGCGCTGACCCGGGCCCTCAGGCCAGGATCGAGGAGTGGCGGACGACGACCTGCCACCGCCCTTCGCGGCGCGCCCACACGTCCGTCAGGCGGAACATCGACGACAGGTCGCGGCCGTTGAAGTTCGCGATCTGGGAGTACTGAGCGTGCACGACCCCGGTGTCGCCGGCCACGACCGCCTCGCGCTCGACGAAGTAGAACGACGAGATCCGGTAGCCGCCCATCGCCGCACCCATCCACGCCTCGCGGCTCATCGGCTCGGGGTCGATGTGGATCGCGGTGAAGCGGAACTCCGGGGCCACGAGCTCCTCTAGGCGCTCGAGGTCGCGCTCCTGCATCGCCGTCATCCACTCCTCCTCGAGGCGGACGAGCTCTTCGCGATCCTCCTCAGGCGTCGGCACGCGCGCGAAGGTTACCGGCGGACGTGGAACTCGACGGCGTGGATCTGGGACTGACCGAAGGATCCCGGCTGTACCTGGCCGGCAGCGCTCGCCCGGTCGCCGACGCGCGGGTCGCGCCGGGGGCGCAGGGCGGGCGCGACGTCGACGGCCGTGATGCCGGGGGCGGTGACGTCGCCGCCGGTGAGGACGACGTGCAGGTCGCCGTCGCCGTCGGGATCAACCGACTCGACGTAGACGACCCGGCCGCTGACGGCCCGGCAGCCGGCGAGCCCGGCGGGGCACTGCGCGGCCGGCAGCGGGGCGCGCGGGCGGCGCGGCGACGGCTCCGGCGTACGCTCCGTCTCAGCTGTCGGCTCGGCCGTCGGTGCGGGGGCCGGCCGCGGCGCCGGCTCCTCCGGCGCGCGCGACGCCCACAGGCCCGCGCCAAGCGCGCCCAGCACGAGCAAGAACAGCAGGGCGCGCACCGCGGAGGGCTACTCCAGCGTGGAGCCGCAGCCGCCGCAGCGGCCGCCGACCACGCCGGCACCCGCCGACCAGCGCGGCGTCATCGGCGCGGCGCAGACCGGGCAGGCGACCGGGCCGGCCGCGATCAGCCCGTCCCACGCGCCGGCGATCAGGTCGTCGAGCGTGCGCGCCCGCGAGGGCGCGCCGGCAGCAGCGCTCTCCTCCTCGGCAGGCAGGGAGGCGGGCGACTCCGGTGCCGTGCGGGCGACGGGTGACGGCTCCTCGCCCCACAGACGGGGCGGATCGTCGCAGGCGCCGCGCGGGTGGCGGCGGCGGGCTCTGGTGGCGACGGCGGACATGGCTAGGCCACCTGCCGGAAGACGCCGACGACCCGGCCGAGCACGCGCACCTCGCGCGAGCGGATCGGCTCCATCGTCGCGTTCTCGGGCTGCAGGCGGACGTGGTCGCTCTCGCGGAAGAACCGCTTGACCGTCGCCTCCTCACCCACCAGCGCGACGACGATCTCACCGTCGAGCGCCGTGTCCTGCGGGCGCACGACGACGTAGTCGCCCGGCAGGATCCCCGCGTCCTTCATCGACTCGCCGCGCACGCGCAGGACGTACTCGCCCTCGGCACCGCCCGCGAGGTCGGGCACCGGAACGTACTCCTCGATGTTCTCCTCGGCGAGGATGGGCACGCCGGCGGCGACGTGGCCGATGAGCGGCAGCCCGGCCGGGCGCACGACGGACTTCACCGCGTCGGCCGCCTTGTCGAGCATCTCGATCGCCCGCGGCTTCGACGGATCGCGCCGCAGCAGCCCGACCTTCTCGAGGTTGGCGAGGTGCGCGTGCACCGTCGAGGACGAGGCGAGGCCGACGGCCTTTCCGATGTCGCGCACCGTCGGCGGATAGCCGTACTTGGCCGAGTACTTCTTGATGAAGTCGAAGATCTCCTGCTGGCGTTTCGTGAGGTCCTTGCCGATGTCCATTGCGGTCTGACCCTCCTGGCGGGGTGCGGTTCCGAGTCGGTCCTGCGAACGTGTGTTCGGTACAGTATCGCCCCGCGAGGACGGACTCAAACTCGGGTCCCACGGCTATACTCGCGCCTGCCCCAGCGCCGGTGGCGGAATTGGTAGACGCGCAAGGTTGAGGGCCTTGTGAGCTAATAGCTCGTGGAGGTTCGAGTCCTCTTCGGCGCATCGCACGAAGTAAGAAGCCCCGCTGCTGCGGGGCTTCCTCGTTCTCGAGCGGGCTACGCGGCGCTCTTCTTGCGCTTGCGCGTCTGGGCCCCCTTCTTGGCCGCCGCGCTGCGCTTCGCGGCCTGGCGCTTGCGGGTGGCGGCCGCCTTCTTCGCCGCCGCCTTGCGCTTCTCCGGGCCGCCCCGGATGCGGTCCTCGAGGTCGGCCGTGATCGCGCGCAGATCAGCGATGAGCCGCTCGGCCGCCTTCGGCGGTTTACGACCGCCGCGGGCCTTGCCGACCGCGCCGGCGATGGTCTCGGCGACGTTCTTGCGCAACCCGCTGCCGCGGAGCGTGTCGACGAGCTTCTGCTGGGACTTCTTCGTGGCTGCCATGGCCTCTGCGTACCCGATGCCGCGCTCAGCGCACCCCGATCAGATCCCTCTAGCCCGTGCCCCTGCCGGCGTTGTAGTGCGCCTGCACGTCGGTCAGGGAGAGGACCTGGTTGTAGACGGCGAGCTCGTCGAGCGTCCCGTTCAGGAACTCGGTCGTGCCGCCCTTGCCCGCGATGAACAGGGCGGTCGCGGTGTTGACGAGCGTGGTGGTGGTGACGCTTCCGGTGACGTCGACACCGTCGCGGTACATCTTGGCGGCCGCGCCGTTCTTCGTGACGACCCAGTGATGGAACGCAGTCTGGTCGTTGGACGGGCCGCCGGACGTGACCCCGCCGACGCCCTCGTTGAAGAACTCCATCTTGTCATTGTTGACCGAGAACCCCGTCTGCCAGGCGTTGGGGCCGCGGTGGAAGAGGTTGTCCCACTGGCCTCCGACGGCGTCGTGGCGCTTGACCCACGCCTCGAGCGTGAGCGGGCCGTTACCGAGGTCGAGCGTGGCGTGATCGGGGACCGAGGCGTAGTCGTTGGTGCCGTCGAAGCGGGTGGCCCCGTCGTAGTCGCCGACCAGCGCACCCGCGGTATTGAGGATCGGGGTGTTGAAGAAGGTGCCCGGGTTGGCGCCGAAGCTGTCGGCCATCGTCGTGCCGGTGTTCGTGACCACGCGGAGGTTGTCGACGTGCATGCCGACGGTGTTCGAGACGTTCGCGCCGGTGATCGCGTCGTCGCCCAGCAGCACGCCGCCCCTGCCGGTCGCCGTGATCGAGTTCTCGTTGGCCGTGATGCGCTGGACGCCGTCGATGAAGACCTTGACGGTGGCCGTCGGCGTCGAGTCCATCGAGAGCCGCATCTTGTACGTCGACCCGGCGCTGAGCGCCTGCGTGTATGTGCCGAGCCCCGTCCACGAGCCGGCGGAGACCCGCAACAGGCTCCACTCGCCGTTGTCCACCTCGTAGCGGACGAGGTAGAACGTGTCCGCGGAGGTCGAGATGCGTCCGGCCAGCCCGGCCATGTCGTCGGCCGCGACGGTCTTGACGAACAGGTCGGCCTCGACCGCGTAGTTCGCGCTCGACGGCACACCCGACGCGTAGTAGAGCGAATAGCCCGTACCGCTCTTGCGGATCCGCCCGACGTCGGTCATCACGACGTCCTTGTTGCTCCAGGCATGCTTCGTCCAGGTCGCGCCGACCTCGCCTGCCCGGCTCTGGAGCGTCGCCCCGGCGGCCCCGGTGGTGAAGGAGTCCGCCACGAACGGGTTGATGCCCATCCGCCAGAACGAGACGAGGCCGCCCGTGCCCTCGACGATCTGCTCGTAGCTCTCGACGCTCACCGAGTAGTTCTGCGTGTCGCTGTTGCCCGGCGTGTCGGCCGCGGAGATCGAGTACCCGTAGGACGCGCCCGTGGTGATCGGCGTGTTCGCGGTCAGCAGCGCGCTGCGGTAGTTGTAGCTCAGCCCGCCCACCGTCCACGGCCCACCGGCGGTCGCCAGCGAGGCCGCCGACACGCCGGTGTCCACCGTCGTCATGTCGGCCGTCACGCTCGCGATCGAGCTGGCGTCGGTGACCTCCGCGTAGACGTAGTAGCCGCCGCCCTGGCGGATCCGTCCCTGCGGTGCTCCCGCCGTCGAGCATCGCCGTCGCGCGGCTGATCACCGGGTCGGTGGTGTCCGCGCCCGCCGTGACCGAGAACGAGTTGGGCCCGTTCGACGTCGTCGCGGAGAAGGCGGCCAGCGCGACGCCCGCGGCGCCCGAGAGAAGCGCCATCGCCGCCACCAGGGCGCCCGTCGACACGCCGCGGCGAACATGGGCTTTCACCCAGCTCTGAGCGGCCGACGTCGCTGCGGATCGGCGGCGGGGTATCAAGAGGGACTCACGCGAGTGATCGGCGCGCCGGCCCGGGACTTGATCACGATGGAGTGGGCGCTCAGCGCACCCGCGACGAGAAGACCTCTAGCCCGTGCCCCTCCCCGCGTTGAAGTGCTCCTGCACCGTGGCCAGTGAGAGTGCCGAGTTGTAGAGGGCGACCTCGTCGAGGGTGGCGTTGAGGAACTCGCTCGTGCCGCTCTTGGAGGCGAGGAACAGGGCTGTCGCGGTGTTGCCGAGCACCTGGTTCGTCACCGTGCCCGTCACGTCGACGCCGTCGCGGTAGAGCTTGGACGTGGTGCCGCTCTTGGTCGTGACCCAGTGATGGAAGCCGGTGGTATCGGTGCCCGACCCCGGAGCGCCGACGATCACCGCGGTCCCGTCCTTGACCAGCGAGTAGTCCGTCCCGAAGAACCCGACCTGGAACGCCGTCGTGCCCTTCTGGAAGATGTCGTGCCATCCCGCGGGGGTGTCGTGGCGCTTGACCCACGCCTCCGCCGAGAGCGGGCCGTCGGTGAGATCCAGCGTGGCGTGGTCGGGGACCGAGGCGTAGTCGTTGGTGCCGTCGAAGCGGGTCGCGCCGTCGTAGTCGCCGACGAGCGCGCCGGCGACGTTGAGGAGCGGGCCGTTGGTGAACGTGCCCGGGTTCGCCCCGAAGCTGTCGGCCATCGTGGTGCCGGTCTGCGAGACCACGCGGAGGTTGTCGATGTGCATGCCGACGGTGTTCGAGACGGTCGCGCCGGTGATCGCGTCGTCGCCCAGGAGCACGCCGCCCCGGCCGGTCGCCGTGATCGTGTTCTCGTTGACCGAGATGCGCTGGACGCCGTCGACGAAGAACTTGACGGTGGCCGTCGGCGTCGAGTCCATCGCGAGCCGAATGTTGTACGTCGATCCGGCGCTGAGCGCCTGCGTGTAGCCGCCGAGCCACGTCCACGAGCCGGCGGAGACCCGCATCAGGTTCCACGAGCCGGACGCCACCTCATAGCGGGCGAGATAGAACGTGTCCGCGGAGGTCGAGATGCGACCGGCCACCCCGGCCATGTCATCGGTCGCGAGGGTCTTGACGAACAGCTCGGCATCCACCGCGTAGTTCGCGCTCGACGGGACGCCCGACGCGTAGTAGAGCGAATGGCCCGTGCCGCTCTTGCGCATCCGCCCGACATCGCTGAGCACGGCGTCCTTGTTGCTCCAGGCGTGCTTGGTCCAGGTCGCGCCGACCTCACCGGCGCGGCTCTGGATCGTCGCCCCGGCCGCGCCGGTGGTAAACGTGTCCGCCACGAACGGGTTGATGCCCATCCGCCAGAACGAGATGAGGCCGCTCGTGCCCTCCACGACCTGCTCGTAGGTCTCCACGGCCACCGAGTAGTTCTGCGTGTCGCTGTTGCCCGGCGTGTCGGCCGCGCTGATCGAGTACGCGTACGCGGCGCCGGTGGTGATCGGGGTGTTCGCGGTCAGCAGCGCGCTGCGGTAGTTGTAGCTCAGCCCGCCCACCGTCCACGGCCCACCGGCGGTCGCCAGCGACGCCGCCGACACGCCGGTGTCCACCGTCGTCATGTCCGCCGTCACGCTCGCGATCGAGCTGGCGTCGGTGACCTCCGCGTAGACGTAGTAGCCCCCACCCTGGCGGATCCTCCCTGCGGTGCTCCCGCCGTCGAGCATCGCCGTCGAGCGTGCGATCACCGGGTCGGTGGTGTCCGGGGCGGCGATCGAGAACGAGCTCGGCCCGTTCGACGTCGTCGCCGTGAACGCCGCCAGCGCGATCCCCGCAGCGCCCGAGACGAGCACGATCACCGCCGCCAGGGCGCCCATCGACACGCCGCGGCGCGCGCGGCTCCACAGCCGGCGATCGCCGGCAGGCGGGGTCCCGGATGGGAGTCGTTGTCCTGGCACTTGTGAAAGGCTTCCTCAGCCAGTAATCGACGGTTGTGCAGGGGAACTTGAACCCGCGCCGGCGCGTGGTCTGTGCGAGGCGATGGTGCGCTCGGCAGGCCCGCGATGAGAAGCCGCTCAGCCCGTGCCCTTGCCCGCGTTGTAGTGCGCCTGCACGGTGGCCGCGGAGAGCGCGGAGCTGTAGATGGCGGCCTCGTCGATCGTGGCGTTGAGGTACTCCCAGGTCCCGCCCTTGGCGCCCCAGTGCATCGTCGCGACGGGGTTGGCGATCGTCAGGTTCGTCACGGTGCCGGTGACGTCGACGCCGTCGACGTAGAGCGCAACGGTCGCGCCGTTCTTGGTCGCCACGTAGTGGTGCCACAACTGGTCGGTCTGCGTCGTGGTCGTCTCGACGACCTTGCCGCTGTTGTCCTTGTACAGGCCCATCCTGTTGTTCACGAACGACCAGTGGAAGCCGTTGGTTCCGTTCTGCGCGATCGTCTGCGTGCCCGTCCCGCTGTCGTGGCGCTTGACCCAGGCCTCCAGGGTGAACACGTCCCCGACGCCGAGCGAGGCGGAATCCGGGGTCGACGTGGACTGGCTCGTGCCGTTGAGCCGGGTCGCGCCGTCGTAGTCGCCGACCAGCGCGCCGGCGACGTTGAGCATGGGGCCGTTGGTGAACGTGCCCGGGTTCGCCCCGAAGCTGTCGGCCATCGTGGTGCCGGTCTGCGAGACCACGCGGAGGTTGTCGATGTGCATGCCGACGGTGTTCGAGACGGTCGCGCCGGTGATCGCGTCGTCGCCCAGGAGCACGCCGCCCCGGCCGGTCGCCGTGATCGTGTTCTCGTTGACCGAGATGCGCTGGACGCCGTCGACGAAGAACTTGACGGTGGCCGTCGGCGTCGAGTCCATCGCGAGCCGAATGTTGTACGTCGATCCGGCGCTGAGCGCCTGCGTGTAGCCGCCGAGCCACGTCCACGAGCCGGCGGAGACCCGCATCAGGTTCCACGAGCCGGACGCCACCTCATAGCGGGCGAGATAGAACGTGTCCGCGGAGGTCGAGATGCGACCGGCCACCCCGGCCATGTCATCGGTCGCGAGGGTCTTGACGAACAGCTCGGCATCCACCGCGTAGTTCGCGCTCGACGGGACGCCCGACGCGTAGTAGAGCGAATGGCCCGTGCCGCTCTTGCGCATCCGCCCGACATCGCTGAGCACGGCGTCCTTGTTGCTCCAGGCGTGCTTGGTCCAGGTCGCGCCGACCTCACCGGCGCGGCTCTGGATCGTCGCCCCGGCCGCGCCGGTGGTAAACGTGTCCGCCACGAACGGGTTGATGCCCATCCGCCAGAACGAGATGAGGCCGCTCGTGCCCTCCACGACCTGCTCGTAGGTCTCCACGGCCACCGAGTAGTTCTGCGTGTCGCTGTTGCCCGGCGTGTCGGCCGCGCTGATCGAGTACGCGTACGCGGCGCCGGTGGTGATCGGGGTGTTCGCGGTCAGCAGCGCGCTGCGGTAGTTGTAGCTCAGCCCGCCCACCGTCCACGGCCCACCGGCGGTCGCCAGCGACGCCGCCGACACGCCGGTGTCCACCGTCGTCATGTCCGCCGTCACGCTCGCGATCGAGCTGGCGTCGGTGACCTCCGCGTAGACGTAGTAGCCCCCACCCTGGCGGATCCTCCCTGCGGTGCTCCCGCCGTCGAGCATCGCCGTCGAGCGTGCGATCACCGGGTCGGTGGTGTCCGGGGCGGCGATCGAGAACGAGCTCGGCCCGTTCGACGTCGTCGCCGTGAACGCCGCCAGCGCGATCCCCGCAGCGCCCGAGACGAGCACGATCACCGCCGCCAGGGCGCCCATCGACACGCCGCGGCGCGCGCGGCTCCACAGCCGGCGATCGCCGGCAGGCGGGGCTCCAGATGGGAGGCGAGGTATTGACACGGCGAAGGAAAGTCTTCGCCGGGTGATCGGCCGGTACGACAACGAACTGAATCCCGCGGCGGCGCCAACTTCCCGCGCGACCCTTTCTGGGCGCTCCGATGCATCGCTCCCGCCGCAGCGCGGTCCGGAGTAGGCTCCCCGACCAAGGAGGAGCGATGACCGTCAAGGTCGAGGAATTCGAGGCGGCCCTGATCGATTCGGTCTGCGCGCGGGTCCGCGAGCGGGTCGATGACGAGCAGGCGCCGCAGCTCGAGGAGTTCGTGCGGCAGTACTACCGCTGGGTCCCGCCAGAGGACCTCGTCGGCCGCTCCGAGCTCGACCTCTACGGCGCCGCCCTCGCGCACTGGAACTTCCTCCGCGACCGAGCGCCCGGGACGACGAAGGTCCGCGTCTACAACCCGCAGTTCGAGCAGCACGGGTGGCAGTCGACCCACACCGCGATCGAGATCGTCGGCGATGACATGCCGTTCCTCATCGACTCGGTGAGCATGGAGCTCAACCGGCATGCGTACGGCATCCACCTCGTCATCCACCCGGTGATCCACGTCCGCCGCGATGACAACGGCCACCTCCAGGACGTGGTCGCGGCCGGCGCCACTGACGA
The DNA here is from genome assembly GCA_963828075.1 of uncultured Solirubrobacterales bacterium. GTDB lineage: Bacteria > Actinomycetota > Thermoleophilia > Solirubrobacterales > Solirubrobacteraceae > JACCYI01. The sequence goes on from CAWHDH010000021.1 coordinate 74,375, forward strand.
CGCGGCCATCGCCGAGTCGATCGTCCACGTCGAGGTCGACCGCCAGAGCGAGGCGGCCGAGCTCGAGGCGCTGCGCGGCCACCTGCTCCGCGTCCTCGACGAGGTGCGCGCGGCGGTCGAGGACTGGCCCCAGATGCGCGAGCGCATCGGCGAGCTGATCGACGAGCTGGGCGAGTCGCCGCCACCGACCGACCCCGAGGAGGTCTCAGAGATCCGGGCGCTGCTCGACTGGGTCCGCGAGCACCACTTCACGTTCCTCGGCTACCGGGAGTACGAGCTGGCCCGCGAGAACGGCGCCGACCAGCTGCGCAGCGTCGAGGGCTCGGGCCTCGGGATCCTGCGCAAGAAGCCGCTCGCCGGGCCGGCCTCGGGCGGGTTCTCCAAGCTCTCGCCGCGCGTCCGCGAGCTGGCCAAGTCGCCGCGGCCGCTCATCCTGACCAAGGCGAACTCGCGCGCGACCGTCCACCGGCCGTCCTACCTGGACTACATCGGCGTCAAGAAGTTCGACGCCGACGGCAACGCGATCGGCGAGCGGCGGCTGCTCGGCCTCTACACGACCCGCGCCTACAAGGTCAGCCCGCGCGAGATCCCGCTGCTGCGCCGCAAGGTCGACGCGGTCCTGGCACGCGCCGCGTTCCCGCCTGGCGGCCACGACGAGAAGGCGCTGCTCGAGATCATCGAGACCTACCCGCGCGACGAGCTCTTCCAGATGTCCGGCGACGAGCTGTTCGACATCGCGATGGGCATCCTCGGCCTCGGCGAGCGCCAGCGGGTGCGCCTCTTCGTGCGCCGCGACGTGTACGAGCGCTTCCTGTCCTGCCTCGTCTTCCTCCCCCGCGACCGGTTCAACACGCAGAACCGCGAGCGCGTGCAGGAGATCCTGCGCGAGGCGTTCGACGCCGACGTCGTCGACTGGGGCCTGCGGCTGTCGGAGTCCGTGCTCGTGCGCATCCACTTCGTCGCGCGGGTCGCGCACGGACGGATGCCCGACTTCGACGTCGACGAGATCGAGACGCGCATCGTGCAGGCGACGCGGTCGTGGACCGACGACCTCTACGACGCGCTGATCGAGGAGTGGGGCGAGGAGCGCGGCAACGACCTGTTCCGCCGCTACGGGCAGGCGTTCCCGACCGCGTACCGCGCCGACTGGGTGGCCCGCTCGGCGGTCGCCGACATCGCTCGCATCGAGGAGCTGGGCGACGGCGACAGCGAGGGGCTGGGCATGAGCCTCTATCGCCCGCTGGAGGCGCCCGAGGGGTTCCTGCGCTGCAAGGTCTTCCGCTGCGGCTCCGCGGTCCTGCTCTCCGACGTGCTCCCGATGTTCGAGAGCATGGGCTTGAAGGTCGCCGAGGAACGGCCCTACGAGGTCGAGCCGCGCGACGGCCCCGCGGTGTGGATCTATGACTTCGGCCTCACGTACGTCGGCGACGGCACGCTCCAGACCGACGAGGTGCGCGAGGGTTTCCAGGACTCGTTCTCGCGCGTCTGGCACGGCGAGGTGGAGAACGACGGGTTCAACGGGCTCGTGCTGCGCGCGGGACTGAGCTGGCGGGAGATCACGATCCTGCGGGCGATCGCCCGCTACCTGCGCCAGGCGCGGACCGCGTTCTCGGACCGCTACATGGAGCAGACCCTGATGGCGCACCCGCGAGTCGCGCGGTCGCTGGTCGAGCTGTTCGCCGCCCGCTTCGATCCGAGCCTCCCCCCGAACCCGGACACGGCCGACGCGCTCGTGGCACGGATCGGCGAGGCGATCGAGGCGGTCGAGAGCCTCGACGAGGACCGCATGCTGCGCAACTTCCTCGCGGTCGTGCAGGCGATGCTGCGTACCAACCACTTCCAGGTCGACGAGGAGGGGCGGAACAAGCCGTACCTGTCGTTCAAGCTCGATCCCTCGCTCGTCCCGCTGGTCCCGGCTCCGCGGCCGCGGTTCGAGATCTTCGTCTACTCGCCCAGGACCGAGGGCGTCCACCTGCGCGGCGGCATCGTCGCCCGCGGCGGGCTGCGCTGGTCGGACCGCCGCGAGGACTTCCGCACCGAGGTCCTCGGGCTGATGAAGGCACAGATGGTCAAGAACGCGGTGATCGTCCCGGTCGGGGCCAAGGGCGGCTTCGTACTCAAGCGCCCGCCGGCCGGCCGCGAGGAGCTGCTCGACGAGGTCAAGGCCTGCTATCGCACGTTCATCTGCGGGCTGCTCGACATCACCGACAACATCGTCGACGGCCGCGTCGTGCCGCCGCGCGACGTCAAGCGCTACGACGACGACGACCCCTACCTCGTGGTGGCGGCCGACAAGGGGACCGCCACCTTCTCGGACCTCGCCAACGGGATCGCCGGCGAGTACGGGTTCTGGCTCGGCGACGCGTTCGCGTCCGGCGGCTCGGCCGGCTACGACCACAAGAAGATGGGGATCACCGCGCGCAGCGCCTGGGAGTCGGTCAAGCGCCACTTCCGCGAGCTGGGCTGCGACGTGCAGACGACCGACTTCACCGTGGTCGGCATCGGCGACATGTCCGGCGACGTGTTCGGCAACGGCATGCTGCTGTCCGAGCACATCAAGCTGGTCGGCGCGTTCGACCACCGCCACGTGTTCCTGGACCCGGACCCCGATCCGGCCGCGACGATCGAGGAGCGCCGGCGCCTGTTCGCGCTGCCGCGGTCCTCCTGGGCGGACTACGACACGTCGCTGATCTCCGGGGGCGGCGGCGTCTGGCCGCGCAAGGCGAAGTCGATCCCGCTGTCGACCCAGGCGCGCGAGGCGCTCGGCGTCGAGGCGGAGCGCATGACGCCCGACGAGCTGATCCGCGCGATGCTCCGCGCACCGGTCGACCTGCTCTGGAACGGAGGGATCGGCACCTACGTGAAGTCACGCGCCGAGGCGCACGCCGACGCGGGCGACAAGGCCAACGACGCCGTCCGGGTCAACGGCGCCGAGCTGCGGTGCCGCGTCGTCGGCGAGGGCGGCAACCTCGGCTGCACCCAGCAGGGCCGCATCGAGTACGCGCTCGACGGCGGCCGGATCAACACCGACGCCATCGACAACGCGGGCGGCGTCAACTGCTCCGACCGCGAGGTCAACATCAAGATCCTGCTCAACGCGGTCGTGACCAACGGCGACCTGACCACCAAGCAGCGCAACGAGCTGCTCGCCGAGATGACCGAAGCGGTGGCGGAGCTCGTGCTGCGCGACTCCTACGTCCAGACGCAGGCGCTGAGCCTGGCGCGCGCCCAGGCCCCGCAGATGCTCGACGTCCACGACCGCTTCATGCGCCGGCTCGAGCACGACGGCAAGCTCGACCGGGCGCTCGAGGCGCTCCCCGACGCCGAGGTCGTCGCCGAGCGCCGCTCCGCTCGCACCGGGCTGACGCAGCCCGAGCTCGCGGTCCTGCTCGCCTACAGCAAGATCACCCTGTACGTCGAGCTGCTGGACTCCGATCTACCGGAGGACGCCTCCCTGTCGCGCGAGCTCGTCCGCTACTTCCCCGAGCCCCTGCCCGAGCGGTTCTCGGAGCCGATGGAGGGCCATCGCCTGCGGCGCGAGATCATCGCGACGCACGTCACGAACAGCCTCGTCAACCGCGCCGGGTCGACGTTCGCGTTCCGGCTGCAGGAGGAGACCGGCGCCGTCGCATCCGACGTCGCCCGCGCGTACGCCGTCGCGCGCCTGGTGTTCGACATGCCCGCGTACTGGCACCAGGTCGAGGTGCTCGACAATCGCGTCGACGCCGCCACGCAGCTGTCGATGCTGCTCGACGCGCGCAAGCTGCTCGAGCGCGCCACCCGCTGGCTGCTGCGCACGCGCCGCCGCCCGATCGACATCGCGGCGACGGTCGAGCACTTCCGGTCCGGCGCCGAGGCCCTGGCTGACGCACTCCCGCGGATCCTCCCCGAGGGCGACCGCGAGGACTGGGACGAGCGCGTCGCCGAGCTCTCCGAGGCGGGGGTCCCGGAGCCGCTCGCCTGCCGGGTGGCGAGCCTCGGCGCGCTGCTGGCAGCCCTCGACGTCGTCGAGGTGGCCGACGCAGCCGGGCAGCCGGTCGACGAGGTCGCCGCGATGCACTTCCTCCTCGGCGGTCGCCTGCACCTGCACTGGCTGCGCGACCGCATCGCCGCGCTCCCGCGCGACAACCGCTGGGAGGCGCTGGCCCGCGCCGCGCTGCGCGACGACCTCTTCAGCCTCCACGGCGAGCTCACCGCCGACGTACTGCAGGAGCAGGGGACCGAAGACGATGTCGTCGCGCGCCTCGACGGCTGGATGAACGCCAACGCCGTGCCGGTCGAGCGTTGCCTCGGGATCCTCAACGACATCCGGACGACCGGGACCTACGACCTCACCACGCTGCCCGTCGCGCTGCGCGAGGTCCGCAACCTCATCCACGCGACGGGGCCCTCGACCGCGCCCGCGTAGCCCCTGGCCTCGTCACCGCGGGACGGTGAGCGCCTCAATCGTGTTGGTGTAAAAGAGGCCGGGGTGGTCGCCGCCCTCGATCACGTAGATCCTTCGCCCGCGGGAGACCGCGCCGAGGCCGTGGCGCGGGGTGGGCAGATCGGGCAGCCGCGTCCAGCGCCGGCGGCGCGGGTCGAACAGCTCGACCTCGCGGATCGTGCCCGCCCCCTCCTCGCCGCCGACGACGACGATCCGCCCGCCGGTCGTCGCCGCCGCGATCCCCCCGCGGGCCTTCGCCATGCCGGGGACGCGGCGCCAGCGGCGGGCCCGGGGATCGAAGGCCTCGGCGACGCGGAAGTTGCCGCGCGCACCGGTGCGGCCCGCGAGCGCGTAGAAGCGTCCTTGAGCCACCGCGCCGGCGAGATGCTCGCGCGCGACCGCCATGTCGGGTCCCCTGGACCAGCGGCGGCGGCGGAAGTCGTAGATCTCCAGCGTGGTCAGGGCCTCGCCCCCGTTGCGGGCGCCGCCGGCGGCGTAGAGGCGGTCGCCGATCACCCCCGCCGCCAGCGCGCCGCGTTTGGTCGGCGCGGATGGGAGGCGGGTCCAGCGGTCGGCTTTCGGGTCGTAGCGGTAGAGCGTCGCGACCTCGCCGGTCAGGCCCGCCGCCGCGCGGTAGCCGCCGATCACGTAGACGTCGCCGTTGTAGGCCACCGCGGCAGCGTGGTTGAGCGCGACCGGCATGTCGGCGACGCGCGTCCAGCGATCGGCGTCGAGGTCGTAGCGCTCGGTCGCCGCGGTCGTCGCGCCGCTCTCGCGCTCGAAGCCGCCGACGACGTAGACGAAGCGCCCGACGCGCGCGGCCGCGACCTCGGTGCGCGCGAGGGTCGCTTGCGCCAGCGGGGTCCAGGCCGTGGCGCCGGCCGGCCGTTGTGTCAACCCCGGTCCGTCGGCGCCGCAGCCGGCGGTGAAGGCCGCGCAGAGGGCCAGCCGGGCGGCGAGACCGCGCATGGACAAACCCTAGTGTCTCTCTCTCAGGTGGTCCTGGCCCGGGTGAGCCCTGTAACCCGCCCCGCCCCCCAAACCTCCTCCCTCAGAGCGCAGTTCAACGCGGACGGCGCCCGCGGCAACCCGGATCAGTGCCACGGCCCCCAGGCTTCGCCCGCGGCACCGCAGGTCAGCGCGCCGCGGGCGAGCCGGCCCGCACGAGCGCTGCGGCCTGCCTCGCCATCTCGAGCTCCTCATCGGTCGGCACGACCAGCACCGCCACCGGCGATCCCTCCGGCGACACCGCCCGCGCGTCCCCCGAGCGCACCGCGTTGCGCGCCTCGTCGACCGCGATGCCGAGACCCTCCAACCCGGCGAGGGATCGCTCGCGCACGACCGGGTCGTTCTCGCCGATCCCCGCCGTGAACACGATCGCATCGGCGCGCCCCAGGACCGCCAGGTAGGCGCCGACGTACTTGCGGATGCGGTGGCAGTACACGTCGAGCGCGAGCGCGGCGTCCGCGTCCCCAGCGGCGATCCGGCGGTGGACCTCGCGCAGGTCGTTGTCCCCCGCGAGCGCGAGCATCCCGCCGTGCTGGTTGAGCGCGGCATCGATCTCGGCCACGTCCAGCCCCGCTCGGCCCATGTGGAATACCACGCCGGGGTCGACGTCGCCGCTGCGCGTGCCCATGACGAGGCCTTCCAGCGGGGTCAGGCCCATCGAGGTCTCGACGCTGCGGCCGCCCGCGACCGCGGTCGCGCTGGCGCCATTGCCGAGGTGCAGCACGATCACGTTCGACTCCTCGGGCGCCCGGCCCAGGAGCCGCGCGGCCTCACGCGCGACGAACGCGTGCGAGGTGCCGTGGAACCCGTAGCGACGCACGCCGTGCTCGCGCGTCCAGGTCGCCGGGACGGCGTAGGTGTAGGCGTGCGGCGGCAGCGTCTGGTGGAACGCGGTATCGAAGACGGCGACGTGCGGAAGCTCTGCGAACACGCGGCGGGCGACCTCGATCCCGACCGCGTTGACCGGGTTGTGCAGCGGCGCGAGCGCGGCGAGGTCCTCGATCGTGGCGACGACGTCGTCGTCGACCACGACCGGGTCCGCGTAGCGGTCGCCGCCGTGGACCACGCGGTGCGCGACGGCGATCAACCCGGCGTCGGCCAGGCGCGGGCCCGCGCGGTCGAACGCGTCGAGCACCGCGCGGAGCGCCGCCTCGTGGTCGCCGAAGGCGCCCTCGACGATCTCCTCCCCGGCCGGGCTGCGGTGCACGAGCCGGCCGGTCGCGCCGCCGATCCGCTCGACCACCCCCGACGCCAGCGCCGCGCTGTCGTCGACGTCGACGAGCCGGTACTTCAGCGACGACGAGCCGCAGTTCACGACGAAGACCCGCGTGCTCATCCGGCCTGGCTCTGGGCCTGGATCGCGGTGATGGCGACCGTGTTGACGATGTCGTGCACGGTCGCTCCGCGCGAGAGATCGTTGACCGGCTTGCGCAGGCCCTGCAGGACCGGGCCGATGGCGACCGCGCGGGCGCTGCGCTGGACGGCCTTGTACGTGTTGTTGCCGGTGTTCAGGTCGGGGAAGATGAACACGGTCGCGCGCCCTGCGACGGCGCTGTCGGGCAGCTTGGCCGCCGCGACGCCGGCATCGACCGCCGCGTCGTACTGGATGGGTCCGTCCACCGAGAGCTCGGGCGCGCGCTCGCGCACGAGCTCCGTCGCGGCGCGGACGCGGTCGACCCCGGCGCCGGTCCCCGACGCGCCGGTCGAGTAGGAGAGCATCGCGATCCGCGGCTCGACGCCGAACCGGGCGGCGGTCGCCGCCGACGAGATCGCGATGTCGGCGAGCTGCTCGGCGGTCGGCTCGGGGTTCACGGCGCAGTCGCCATAGACGAGCACCCGATCGCTCAGGCACATGAAGAAGACGCTCGAGACCACCGAGACGCCCTTCGCCGTCTTGATCAGCTCGAAGCTGGGGCGGATCGTGTGGGCGGTCGTGTGCGCGGCGCCGGACACCATCCCGTCGACGAGCCCCAGCTCGACCATCAGCGTGCCGAAGTAGGAGACGTCGGTGACGATGTCGCGCGCCGCGTCGACGGTCACACCCTTGTGCGCGCGCCGCAGCGTGTACTCCTGCGCGAAGCGCTCGCGGAGCGCCTCGTCCCAAGGATCGAGGATGGTGGCGGCCCCGAGGTCCAGACCGAGCCGAGCCGCCGCGGCGCGCACCTCGTCCGGCTCGCCCAGGATCGTGAGGTCGACGACCTCGCGGCGCAGCAGCGACGCGGCGGCGCGGAGGATCCGGTCGTCCGATCCCTCGGGGAGCACCACGTGCCGGCGCGCGCTCCGCGCCCGGTCGATCAGCTCGTACTCGAACATCAGCGGAGTCACCACCGGCGAGCGCGTCACCGCGACACGGTCGAGCAGGCTCTCGCCGTCGATGCAGCGCTCGAACAGGCCCAGCGCGGTGTCGATCTTGCGCTGGCCGCCGGCGCAGATGCGGCCGAGGACCGCGCCGGCCAGCGTCGCCGTCTCGTAGGTGTCGTACCGGCTGAGGACGACCGGCGGGGTCTCGGTGAGCCCGCCCAGGAGCTCGAGCACGCGATCCGGCGGCCGCAGCGCGCCGGTAAGGATCACGCCGGACACGGCCGGCAGCGACCCGGACGCGCTGGCCAGCAGCACGCCGAGCAGCACGTCGGAGCGGTCGCCCGGGGTGATGATCACCGCCCCGTCGGTCAGCCGGTCGAGCAGGTTGGGGAGCGTCATCGCCGCGACGACGAAGCCGAGCGCCTCGCGCTCGAGCAGCTCGGGATCGCCGGCGATGAGCTCGCCGTCGCAGGCGGCGACCGCCTCGCCCACCGTGGGCGCGTGCAGCAGATCGACGTCGGGCACCACGTACGCCGGGACGCTGCCGCGCTGCAGCCGCTTCGCGATCGCGTCCTGATCGGAGGGCGCGACGCGGTTGGCGACCACCGCCACCACCGCGCATCCCTCCGCGCGCGTGGAGCCGAGCGCGACGGCCACCGCGGTCTCGACGTCGGCCACCGAGCGCCCGTGCCCCGAGACGACGCACACGACCGGGAGCCCAAGGTTGACGGCGACGCGCGAGTTGAACTCGAGCTCGCCGGTGGCGCCGAGGTCGGCGAAGTCGGTCCCGACGGCGAGCACCGCCTCGCACTGGGCGGCGAGGGCCCGGTAGCGCGCGACGATCTCCTCCAGCGCGCGGTCCTGGTCGGCGCGGACGTCCTCGTAGCCGACGCCCACCGACGCCTCGTACGGCAGCCAGTCCGCCCCGCGCGAGCGCAGGAGGTCGATGAGCGGGTCGCGCTCGTCCGCCGCGCCCACCACCGGGCGAAAGACGCCGAGGCGACCGGTCCGCCGGGCGAGGAGCTGGTGCAGGCCGAGCGCGATCGCCGACTTGCCGGTCGCGGGCCCGCTCCCCTCGACGAAGAGCCCGCGCGTGGTCACCGGCGCCGCGAGGGCCGGCGGGGCGGGAGGTCGGTCACCGTGCCCGTCGCCACCTCGGCGGCCAGCCCGACCGACTCCGAGAGCGTCGGATGGGGGTGGATGCTCAGCCCGATGTCCTCGGCGTCGGCGCCCATCTCGAGCGCCAGCACCGTCTCGGCGACGAGCTCGCCCGCGTTGACGCCGACGAAGCCCGCGCCGAGCAGCCGGCGCGTCTCCGGCTCGACGATCAGCTTGGTCATGCCCTCGCTGCGACCCATGCCGAGCGCGCGCCCCGACGCCGCCCACGGGAACAGCGCGGTCTCGACCTCGATCCCGTCGGCCTTCGCCTGGGTCTCGGTCAGCCCCGTCCACGCCACCTCGGGGTCGGTGTACGCGACCGAGGGGATCGAGCGCGGATCGAACACGACGTCATGGCCGGCGATCACCTCGGCCGCGACATGGCCCTCGTGCGACGCCTTGTGGGCGAGCATCGGCTCGCCGACGACGTCGCCGATCGCGAAGATGTGCGCGACGTTCGTGCGCATCTGCTCGTCGACGCGGATGAAGCCGCGCTCGTCGACGTCGACGCCCGCGGCCTCGGCGTTCAGCGACGCGCCGTTGGGGCGACGGCCGACCGCGACGAGGATGCGGTCGAACGTCTCCTCAGAGTCGCCGAACCGGGCGACCAGCCCGTCGTCGGTGGCCTTGACCTCCTCGACGCGGGTGTTGAGGTGGATCGCCTCGTAGCGGCCGGTGATCCGCTTGTGCAGCGGCTTCACGATGTCCTTGTCCGCGCCGGGGATGAGCTGGTCGAGCATCTCGACGACGGTCACACGCGACCCCAACGCGTCGTACACCGTGGCCATCTCGAGCCCGATGATCCCGCCGCCGATCACCAGTAGCCGCTCGGGCACGTCCGGCAACTCGAGCGCCCCGGTGGAGTCCACGATCCGCGGATCCTCGGGGATGCCGGGCAGCTTCACCGCCTGGGAGCCCGCCGCGATGATGCAGTGCTCGAAGCCGACGGTGGTGTCCCCCACCTCGAGCAGGTTCGGGCCGGCGAAGCGCGCCTCGCCGATGACGACCTCGACCTTGCGCGCCTTGGCCATCTGCTTCAGGCCGCCGGTGAGGCGCTTGACCGAGCCGTCCTTGAACGAGCGCACGCCGTCCAGGTCGATCTGCGGCTCGCTGAACGTCACGCCCTGCGAGGCGGCCTCCTCCCCTTCGGCGATCACCCGCGCGACGTGCAGGAGCGCCTTGGACGGGATGCAGCCGACGTTCAGGCACACGCCGCCGAGCGTCTCGTACCGCTCGACGAGCACGGTCTTGAGGCCGAGGTCGGCGGCGCGGAACGCGGCGCTGTACCCGCCCGGGCCGGAGCCGAGGACGACGACCTGCGCCTGCACGTCGGCGTCGGGCACCGGCGGGGTCTCGGGCGCGGCCGGCTCGGGCGCGGCGGCCGGTGCCGCGGCTTCCGGCGGCGCCGCGCCGTCGGCCGACGGCTCGGCGAGCAGGATCACGGTGCCGGCGGACACCTTGTCGCCGACCTTGACGACGAGCTCGCGCACCGTCCCGGCCACCGGCGACGGGATCTCCATCGTCGCCTTGTCGGACTCGAGCGTGATCAGCGGATCCTCGAGCGCCACGGTCGTGCCCGGCTCGACGAGGATCTCGATGACGGGCACGTCGGCGAAGTCGCCGATGTCGGGGACGCGGACCTCGACGGGATCGCTCACAGCAGCACCCTCCGGAAGTCGCCGAGCACGCCGGCCAGGTGCGCGGTGAAGCGCGCCGCGAGCGCGCCGTCGATCACCCGGTGGTCGTAGGAGAACGACAGCGGGACCATCAGCCGGGGCACGAACTCCGAGCCGTTCCAGACGGGCTTCTGCGCTGACTTGCTGACCCCGAGGATCCCGACCTCGGGCGCGTTGACGATCGGCGTGAAGCCCGTCCCGCCGATCCCGCCGAGCGACGAGATCGTGAACGTCGCCCCCTGCATCTCCTGGATCTTGAGCTTACCCTCGCGTGCCTTGCCCGAGAGCTCGCGCAGCTCGGACGCCACGTCGAGCAGGCCTTTCTTGTCGGCATCCTTGATGACCGGGACGACGAGGCCCTGCGGCGTGTCGGCCGCGAAGCCGAGGTGGTAGTAGCGCTTGAGCATCGAGGGCGTCGCCGTCGAGCGACGCGTTGACGGTCGGGAACGCGCGCAGCGACGCCACGCACGCCTTCATCATCAGCGCGACCATCGTCACCTTGACGTCCTGCTCGGCGTTGATCGTCTTGCGGAACGCCTCGAGGTCGGTGATGTCCGCCTCGTCGAACTGTGTGACGTGCGGGATCATCACCCAGTTGCGCGCGAGGTTCGGCCCGGAGAGCCGCTGGATCCGCGTCAGCTCCTGGCGCTCGATCTCGCCGAACTTCGCGAAGTCGACCTTCGGCCACGGGGCCAGATCCAGACCGGCGGGCGCCGCGCCGGGCTTCGCGGCGGCGGGCGCGTCGGCCGGCGCGGACGGGCCGCGCTCGACGTCCTCCTTGGTGATCCGGCCCTTGCGCCCGGTGCCCCGGATCGCCGACAGGTCCACCCCGCGCTCGCGCGCCAGCCGGCGCACGGACGGGCTCGCGTAGACCGGCCCCGCCTGCTCGGCCGCCGGCTCGCTCGAGGCGGGCGGCGCCGGCTCGACGTCCGCGGACGCCTCCGCCTGGATCGCCGTGTCCACCGCGTCGGCCACCGCCGTCTCGCCCTTCGGCTCGGTCGGCGGCAGATCCGCCGCCGGCGCCGGGCCGGCGCCGTTCTCGACCGCGAGCGACAGCAACGGCGTCCCCTCCGAGACGGTGTCGCCGACCGCGACGCGCAGGTCCTGCACGACGCCGCCGAACGGCGACGGCACGTCCATCGTCGCCTTGTCGGACTCCAGCGTGACCAGCGGATCCTCGGCCGCCACCGTGTCCCCCGCCGAGACGAGGATCTCGATGATCGGGATCTCCGTGAAGTCCCCGATATCGGGAACCGTGACCTCCTTCACCTCCGCCATGGCGCCTGTGCCTCCGTGTCGATCTCGTACCGGTCGATGGCCTCCTGCACCTTCGCGGGCTTGATCTGCCCATCCTGCGCGAGCGATTGCAAAGCCGCGACCACGACGTGATGGCGGTCGACCTCGAAGAAGCGCCGCAGGACCTTGCGAAAGTCGCTGCGCCCGAAGCCGTCGGTCCCGAGCACGCGGTAGTCGCGGGCGCCCAGGAACGGGCGGATCTGCTCGGCGAACGTCCGGATGTAGTCCGTCGCCGCCACCGCCGGGCCCTCGTGGCCCTCGAGCGCCCCCGCCACGTACGCCGTGCGCGCGGGCTCGGTCGGGTGCAGCCGGTTCCAGCGCTCGGTCTCCATCCCGTCGCGCGCGAGCTCGGTGAAGCTCGTCACGCTCCAGACGTCGGCGCCGACCCCGAAGTCGTCGCGCAGCAGCTCGGCGGCGGCCTCGACCTCGCGCAGGATCGTCCCGGAACCGAGCAGCTGGACCCGCGGCCCCTTCGCCTCGGTCGTACCGATCCGGTGGAGCCCGCGCAGGATCCCCTCCGCCGCCTCTTCGGGCATCGGCGGGTGCGGGTAGTTCTCGTTCATCAGCGTCAGGTAGAAGAAGACGTCCTCCTGCTCGGAGACCATCCGCCGCAGCCCTTCGCGGACGATGACCGCGACCTCGTAGCCGTAGGTCGGGTCGTAGGAGACGCAGTTCGGGATCACCGCCGACATCACGTGGCTGTGGCCGTCCTCGTGCTGCAGGCCCTCGCCGTTGAGCGTCGTGCGCCCCGCGGTGCCGCCGAGCAGGAAGCCCCGGGTGCGGCTGTCGCCGGCCGCCCAGGCGAGGTCGCCGACGCGCTGGAAGCCGAACATCGAGTAGTAGATGTAGAACGGCACCGTCGCCACTGCGTGGTTCGCGTACGACGTGCCGGCGGCGATCCACGAGGAGAACGCGCCCGCCTCGTTGATCCCCTCCTGCAGGATCTGGCCGCCCTTGTCCTCGCGGTAGAACATCAGCTGCTCGGAGTCCTCCGGCCGGTAGAGCTGGCCGACTTGGGAGAAGATCCCGAGCTGGCGGAACATCCCCTCCATGCCGAAGGTCCGCGACTCGTCGGGGACGATCGGAACGACGAGCTTGCCCAGCCCCTTGTCGCGGACGAGCGTGGCGAGGATGCGGACGAACGCCATCGTCGTCGAGATCTCGCGGTCGCCGGTCCCGTCGAGCTGGCCCTTGAACGCCGCCAGCTCGGGGATCGGGAGCGGCTCGGCGGCGGGCAGCCGCGCCGGGAGGCGGCCCGACAACGCGGCGCGGCGCTCGCGCAGGTAGGCGACCTCCGGCGAGTCCTCGGGGGGGTGATGGAAGTCGCCGCCGCGGACCTCGTCGTCGGTGAGCTTGAGCTGGAAGCGGTCGCGGAACGCGAACAGCGACTTCTCGGTCATCTTCTTCTGCTGGTGGGTGATGTTCTGGCCCTCGCCCGCATCGCCCATCCCGTAGCCCTTGACGGTCTTGGCGAGCACCACCGTCGGCTGCCCGGTGTGCGCGACGGCCGCGGCGTAGGCGGCGTGCACCTTGACCGGGTCGTGGCCGCCGCGGTTGAGCGCCCAGATCTCGGCGTCGCTCCAGTCGGCGACCATCGCGGCGGTCTCCTGATGCGCCCCGAAGAAGTTCTCGCGGACGTAGGCGCCGTTGCGCGACTTGAACGTCTGGTACTCGCCGTCGACGCACTCGTCCATCCGGCGCCGCAGGTGACCTTCGCTGTCCGCGGCGAGCAGCGGGTCCCACTTCGAGCCCCAGATGACCTTGATGACGTTCCACCCCGCGCCGCGGAACACCGTCTCGAGCTCCTGGATGATCTTGCCGTTGCCGCGGACCGGACCGTCGAGGCGCTGCAGGTTGCAGTTGACGACGAAGATCAGGTTGTCCAGCCGCTCGCGCCCGGCCAGGGAGATCGCGCCCAGCGACTCCGGCTCGTCGGTCTCCCCGTCGCCGAGGAACGCCCACACCTTGCGGTCGCCGGTGTCGGTCAGGCCGCGGCCCTCCAGGTACTTCATGAACCGCGCCTGGTAGATCGCCATCAGCGGGCCGAGGCCCATCGACACCGTCGGGAACTGCCAGAAGTCCGGCATCAGCCAGGGGTGCGGGTAGGAGGAGATGCCATCGCGCGAGATCTCCTGGCGGAAGCCGCGCAGGTCCTCCTCGCTGAGGCGGCCCTCGAGGAACGCACGCGCGTAGACGCCGGGCGAGGAGTGCCCCTGGATGTAGACGAGATCGCCGGGCTGGTCACCGTCCGCGCCGCGCCAGAAGTGGTTGAAGCCGACCTCGTAGAGCGTCGCCGCCGACTGGTAGCTGGCGATGTGCCCGCCGAGCTCGGAGGACTCCTTGTTGGCCTGCAGGACGGTGGCCATCGCGTTCCACCGGATCAGCGCCCGCAGGCTGTGCTCGATCGCGAGATCGCCCGGGTACGCCGGCTCGTCCTCCACCCGGATCGTGTTGACGTACGGCGTCGGGCCCTGCACGCCGTCGAAGCCGTGCGCCGCCCGCGCGTGGATGACCAGCCGTTCGAGGAGATCGGTGGCGCGGGTGGGGCTGTCGTGGACGGCGACCGCGTCGAGCGCCTCCACCCACTCGCGAGTCTCCTGCGTATCGATGTCCGCTGCGCTCAACGTGCTCCCCGTCCCGGTTGCCTTCGACCCTCGGTCATGCTCCTGCCGCCTCTCTTAGCACGCCGCGGAGAACGGCAAACGCGCGGCCCGCCGCGCAAGCTACGGCACGCCGCCGGTCGCCGCTGTTTCGACCGTGCTCCGATCGGTGTCTTCAATACCTCGATTTGAGGTATTGTGTGTGTCATGCTGCTTATTGCTGACGGCCACGAGGCCACCGTGCAGGACACCGGGACTGCTGACACGGTTCTGCTGACTCCCGACGAGGTAGAGCGAACACTTGGCTGGCGGCTCGAGCCGTACGGACTCTGCCGTGGCGACGTGTGCGTCCCCCTCCGCCCCGGCTCCGGCGTCGTGCAGGACGGCAGGGTCGACCTCGCCGTCCTAGCTCAGCTGCTCGACCGCCGGCTGGCGCTGGACTGCGAAGCGCAGGTGGCGGCGCTCGCCGCCCCAGGTGCCCAGGTCCGCGCCGCCCTGGAGAGCGCGCCGGACCTGACGCTGGGCCTCCTCGACGGTGGCCGCCTGCGGCTGTCCGACCTGCGCGGGCGCAAGGTTCTCGTCGCGGCCTGGGCGTCATGGTGCCTGTGCCGGCACGACCTCGAGGGTTGGGAGGCCGAGCACCGGGCGCTCGAGGACCATGGGCTGGCGGTGGTGACGGTCGCGCTCGACCGCGACGCGTCCGACGCGCGGCCCTGGACGGAGGCTGCCGGCGTCACGCATCTCGCGTGCGTGGACCCCGAGCACTGCGTGGCCGAGGCGTTCGGCATCGTCAACGTCCCGACGGTCGTGTGGCTCGGCGAGGATGGGCGGGTCGTCCGGCCGCCCGACACGCAGTTCGCCACCCCGACCGGCGCGGCGGTCAGCGGCCTCGACTGGGAGGCGGCCCGGGCGGGGCTGCGGCGCTGGGTGCTCGCGGACGACGCGGGCCTCAACGACGCCACGCGGGCCGAGCACATACGGGAGCCCACGCCCGACGAGCAGCTCGCG
Source organism: uncultured Solirubrobacterales bacterium (assembly GCA_963828075.1). Lineage (GTDB taxonomy): Bacteria > Actinomycetota > Thermoleophilia > Solirubrobacterales > Solirubrobacteraceae > JACCYI01. Next base: position 89,848 of record CAWHDH010000021.1, read on the forward strand.
CGGGCGCACTGGCAGATCGCGCGCGCGCTCGAGCGCCGAGGCGACCAGGTCGGAATGGCGCGCCACCTCGAGCGGGCCGGCCAGCTCGCTCCGCACGACTTCACGATCCGCCGCGCCGGGCTCGTGCTCAGCGGCCGCGACCCGTTCGGCGCGGACTACTGGACGATGCGCGAGGAGCTGCTCGCCGACGGCGGCGCCGTATACCGGCCGCTGCCCGACTGGCAGGCGACGTGACGCCGCGACCGAACGCCCCGACCGTCGTCGTCCTCGGCATGCTCGAGGCCGGCTACAAGACGGGCTATGAGGTCGCGCGCGCTGTCACGCGCTCCACGTCTGGCTTTTGGCCTGCCGGGCAGAACCAGATCTACCCGGAGCTGCGGCGCCTGGCCGACGCGAGGCTGATCGAGACCCAGTCCGACGCGGTCGGCGGCCGGCCCCGCGAGCGCCACACGCTCACCGGCGCGGGCCGGCGGCTGCTGGACCAGTGGCGCCTCGGGGACGGCGAGCTGCGTATCGAGCTACGCGACGAGGGGCTGCTGAAGCTGCACTTCGGCGACCGGCTCACCGTCGCCCAGGCACGCCGCATCCTCACGGCGGCACGCGGACATCGCGCGGAGCGCCTGGAGGCGCTCCGCGCAGTGCGCCCCGACCCCACCGGACCGCGTCCGGGCGCCTACGTCTCATGGCGCACGGGCGTGATGACGCTCGAGACGACGCTCGCTTGGTACGACGGGCTGCTCGAAGCCCTCGAAGGCGCCGCGCCCGCCGCCCGCGCGCTGCCGAGGCTCGCGCGCACGCTGGCCGAGCGGGAGGGCGACCGATGAGGACCGCCATCGTGCCGCTCAACCTGAGGACTCGGAGTGCAGAGCTGCGGACCGTCTACCAGGCGGTGTTCGCCGAACCGCCGTGGAACGAGGGTGGCGCCGAGGGCGACGCCTTCGTGCGGCGCCTGGCCGACGAGCATGAGCGCGGCGCGCGCGGCGTGGGGCTCGAGCGCGACGGCGAACTGCTCGGCTTCGCCTACGCCCTGCCGACCCCCCGGCCGTTTCCAACCGGCCGCGCCTACGACCGGGTCGCGCAGCTCGTCGACGTCGACAGGCTCGAACGCCGGTGGGAGATCAGCGAGCTCGCGATCCACCCCACCGCGCGCGGCGCCGGGCACGGGACCGAGCTCCTTACCGCATTGCTCGACGCCTGCAGCCCCGCCTGGTTGCTGACGTCGACGGACGCCGACCCCGCCCGGCGACTGTACGATCGCCATCCGCGCCTGCGCCGCCTGACGGAGGGCGCCGGGCTCGTCGTGTACGTGACCGCCGAGGAGGAAGGAGTGGGCGCTTCGGAGTGCGCCACAACCGACGGCTGGGACGCTCGGCGGGTACTTCGCTGACCCCGACGTCCGGCGCCACGACGCGCGCGAAGCCAAAGCGGTTCGTATCGGCGACGCGCGGCACGGCTCTGGCGGACCTCATCAGCGCCGACGCCTGGCGTACGCCTCCAAACAGGCGCACGGCCAGGTGCTGACGTGATTCTGCTCTTCGAGCGAGACTCCGGCCGAGCCGTGCGCTGCTGACGGCGGCGTAGATCGTGGTCGTACGAGCCAGTCGAGCTCGTCGCCCAACGCGACGACGTCCTCGATGCCGCGCAGGCCGCGCGTTGCCTGGCGTTGAGCCGTGTCACGTAATCGGCGCTATCGCCCGCCGCGTCCGCCCCGGTCGCGATCGACAAGAACGATCGGTAACGACGGCGGCAGCAGCGCCCCCAGCCGCGTCTCCGCCGCCGCGATCTCAGCTTCGGCCGCAGAAGGGGCGCCGCACCGACCCGCGGGCCTCGGCCTCAGGGACGAGCCGGGCATACGCCCGGCCTATCCGGGCGCCCTGCGAACATACGTTCGTATGTCCACCAGCGCCACCATCCTCCACGCGGACCTCGACTCGTTCTTCGCGTCGGTCGAGCAGCGCGACGATCCACGCCTGCGCGGGCGCCCCGTGATCGTCGGCTCGTGGGTCGTGCTGGCGGCGAGCTACGAGGCCAAGGCCTATGGCGTGCACGGGGCGATGGGCGGCGCGCTGGCCCGGCGGCTGTGCCCGCACGCGATCTTCGTCCCGTCGCGGTTCGAGGCGTACTCGGAGGCGAGCAAGGCGGTCTTCGAGGTGTTCCGCGACACGACACCTCTGGTGGAGGGGATGTCGATCGACGAGGCGTTCCTCGACGTGCGCGGGATGGAGCGGATCGCGGGCACGCCGCGGGAGATCGCGGTCAAGCTGAGGCGCGACGTGCTCGAGCATGTCGGCCTGCCGATCACGGTCGGGGTGGCGCGGACGAAGTTCCTCGCGAAGGTCGCCAGCGGCGTCGCCAAACCCGACGGGCTGCTGGTCGTGCCGCCCGACGGCGAGCTCGCGTTCCTGCATCCACTCGAGGTCGAGCGGCTGTGGGGCGTCGGCCCGGTGACCGCGCGCAAGCTCCACGCGCGGGGGATCGCGACGGTCGGCGAGGTGGCGAGGTTCTCGGAGGCGGCGCTGGTGGAGATGCTCGGGCGGGCGGCGGGGCGCCAGTTGCACGCGCTCGCCCACAACCGCGACCCGCGGCGCGTCCGGGTCGGCCGCCGCCGGCGCTCGATGGGCGCCCAGCGCGCCCTCGGGCGGCGGTTCCCGCGGACGCACGAGGCGCTCGACGCCGCCCTGATGGGTCTCGTGGACCGCCTCGCGCGCCGGCTGCGGGCGGCCCAGCGCGTGTGCCGGACGGTCATCCTGCGGCTGCGCTTCGACGACTTCTCGCGCGCGACGCGGTCGCACACGCTCACGGAGGCGACCGCGCACACCCAGACCATCCTGTCGGCGGGGCGAGGGCTGCTGGCGGCGGCCACGCCGGCGATCGAGCGCCAGGGGCTGACCCTGATCGGCGTGACCCTGACGAACCTCGACGACGACTGGGCGGTCCAGCTCGCCCTGCCGCTCGACCGCCGGCGCGCCCTCGACACCACGCTCGACGAGGTTCGCGACCGGTTCGGGACGACCGCGATCGTGCGAGCCGCCCTGCTCGGCCGCGACCAGGGGATCACGATGCCGCTGCTGCCGGATTGATGACTTGCACGGACACCCGCGCGGGAGGAAGATCAGCGGGCAGGGACCCCGAGAGGAGCGAGCATGGGCGACGAAGAGGCCAAGGATCACGTCGGGCGGTTCAGCGAAGGCGAGGAGCAGCTCCCCGACTCGGCCGAGAAGGATCACGTCGGACGCTTCAGCGAAGGCGAGGAGCAGCTCCCCGACTCGGCCGAGAAGGATCACGTCGGACGCTTCAGCGAGGGCGAGGAGCAGCAGCCGGACTCGGCCGCGAAGCAGCGCAAGGGCCGCTTCAGCGACAGCGGTTAGGCGTCCGTCTCGTCATGAGCGGCTTCGTCTCGCGGGGCTTCGGCGGGCGCCGCCGCGTGCCCGCTGATCTCGCGGGCCGTGTGCCGCCGGGGCAATACGTCGAGTCAGACTTCCCGGTGCTGACCGCCGGCCCGACGCCGCGCGTCGAGGCCGGGGAATGGCGGCTGCGGATCGACGGGATGGTCGCCGAGGCGCGCGAGTGGAGCGCCGAGGAGTTCGCGGCACTGCCATCCGAGACGGTGCCGTGCGACATCCACTGCGTGACGAAGTGGTCCAAGCTCGGAACCAGCTTCGGCGGCGTCTCGCTCGACGCGCTGCTGGGGGCGGTCGAGCCGCTCGGCGCGTTCGCGATGGCGTACTCCTCCGGCGGCTACACGACCAATCTCGCGATCGAGGACCTGACCGACGGCAAGGCGTGGGTCGCCACCGAGCACGAGGGCCTGCCCCTGGCCCGGGCGCACGGCGGCCCCGCACGGCTGCTCGTACCGCACCTCTACTTCTGGAAGAGCGCCAAGTGGCTCGCCGGCCTGCGGGTCATGGACCACGACGAGCCGGGGTTCTGGGAGGAGAACGGCTACCACAACCGCGGCGACCCCTGGAAGGAGGAGCGCTACTGGAACGACTGACGCCACCGGTCGCGCCACGCGCCCCGGGCCGCTGGCAGATCGCGACGGTCGCGGCGATCCGGCGCGAGACGCCGCGCGCGAAGTCGTTCCGGCTCACGCTGCCGATGTGGATGCCGCACCTGCCGGGGCAGCACTACGACATCCGGCTGACCGCGCCCGACGGCTACACCGCGCAGCGCTCCTACTCCGTCGCCTCCTCGCCGCTCGACGAGGGCGAGATCGAGCTGACGATCGACCGCCTCTCCGACGGCGAGGTCTCCCCCTACTTCCACGACGTCGTCGAGGAGGGCGACGAGGTCGAGGTCCGCGGCCCGTTCGCGTCCTACTTCGTGTGGCGCGGCGAGGAGCCCGAGCCGATCGTTCTGGTGGGCGGCGGTTCCGGCGTGGTCCCGCTGATGGCGATGCTGCGCCATCGCCGCCGGACGGCCCCGGAGGTCGCCATGCGACTCGTCTACTCGGTGCGATCGGCGGCCGACGTCATCTACGCCGGCGAGCTGGGCGACGAGACCGTCCTCACCTACACGCGCGAGCCGCCCGACGGCTGGGCGGGCCACCGCGGCCGGATCGACGGTGCGCTGCTCGCTGAGGCGGCGCACGATGCCCGAACCGCCTACGTCTGCGGCTCGAACGCCTTCGTCGAGGCCGCGAGCGACCTGCTCCTCGCCGCCGGCCTCGGCAGCCACTGCATCCGCACCGAGCGGTTCGGGCCGACCGGCTGAACGCCGCGAACGGCCCTCCAAATCACGCGGCCTCTACCGCGCCGACGGCATCTCCACCCGCACCCCGTCGTACGGCTGCTCGGGGCCGCCGCCAGGCTCGCGCTGCGCGGCGTTCCCGTCGCCGTTCACGGCCGCCGACTCCGCGTCGCCGCGGTACGGGCCGGGCTTGGGGCGCGGTTTGCCGCCCGGGAATGCGAGGCGGAGGATCGTCCGCTGCACCATGCCGAGCTGCTTGAGGAACGGGCCGGTGTTGTAGGGCAGCTCGTAGCGTTCGCAGATCTCCTTGACGCGCGGGGCGATCTCGGCGTAGCGGGTGCTCGGCATGTCGGGATAGAGGTGGTGCTCGACCTGGTAGCCGAGGTTGCCGCTGATGACGTGGAACAGCGGCGAGCCCTCGATGTTGGCGGCGCCCAGCAGCTGGCGGACGTAGAAGCCGCCGCGGGTCTCGTCCTCGGCCTCCTTCTCGGAGAAGGTGTAGGTCTGGTCCGGGAAGTGGCCGCAGAAGATGATCGCGTAGGCCCAGACGTTGCGGACGATGTTGGCGGTGAAGTTCGCCTTCAGGGTGGCCTTGAAGCCCTTGCGCCCCAGCGGCAGGGAGAGCGCGGGGTAGGCGAGGTAGTCCTTGGCGATCTGGCGCCCCGCCTTGCCCATCATTCCCTTGAGCTGCTCGACGACCTCCTTCTTGGACTTCTCGCCGGATCGCACCGCGTCGAGGTCGAGGTCGTGGAAGGCGACGCCCCACTCGAAGAACGACGCGAGGACGAGGTTGTAGAAGGGCTGCCCCAGATAGACCGGGTGCCACTTCTGGTGCGGATCGATCCGCATGATCTCGTAGCCGAGGTCCTTGTCCTTGCCGCGGATGTTCGTGTAGGTGTGGTGGACGTAGTTGTGGGAGTGTTTCCACGCCTCCGGCGTCGACGCCGAGTCCCAATCCCAGGAGGAGGAGTGGATGTCGGGATCGTTCATCCAGTCCCACTGGCCGTGCATGACGTTGTGGCCGATCTCCATGTTCTCGAGGATCTTGGCCAGCGAGAGGGCCGTGGTCCCGGCGAACCAGGCGGGGCGGTACCGCGATCCCCACAGCAGGACCCGGCCGAGGACCGCGAGTCGGCGGTGCATCTCGATCATCGACACGATGTAGCGACGATCGCGGTCGCCGAGGTCGTCGAAGACCTCGTCGTGGATCCCGTCGAACTCCTTGCCGAGCTCCTCGATCTGCTCGTCGGTGAGCCGGGCCAGCGGACTCTCGATCATCGTCGCCATCTGGATTCCTCGGGTCGGGGGTTCACAGCTCGATCTCCACCGCGCCCTCGGGCGCATGCACGCACGTGCGGACCATCTGGCCCTCGGGGCTCGAGACGTCGCCGGTGCGCAGGTCGCGGATCCGGCCCGAACACAGGCGCCCGACACACGTGTGGCAGATGCCCATGCGGCAGCCGAACGGCAGATCCAGTCCGGCTTCCTCGCCGGCGACCAGGATCGGCTGCGAGCCGTCGGACTCCGCCTCGGCCTCGCTCTTGATGAAGCGGATGGTCCCGCCCTCCCCCTCGGACCCGTCGCCGCCGCCGATCACCGGCTGGAAGCGCTCCATGTGGAGGCTGTCGCAGTCGCCGTGGCGCTGGAAGTGCTCGGTGAGGGCGTCGAGCAGGTCGCCTGGCCCCGAGGCGAAGACCTCGCGCTCGCGCCAGTCCGGGCACAGCTCGTCGAGGTCCGCGGGCGACATGCGCCCAGCGGTGCCGGTGAGCTGCTCGTGGAGCCGGAAGCCCTCGTGCCGCGCGGCGATCTCGCGCAGCTGCTCGCCGAAGATGATGTCGCCCGGCGACCGCGCGGAGTGCAGGTGGACCACGTCGTCGAGCTCGTCGCGGCGGGCGAGGTCGCGGATCATGCTCATGATCGGCGTGATGCCGCTGCCGGCGCTGATGAACAGCAACTTGTCCGGCACGCGCTCGGGCAGGACGAACGTCCCCTCGACGCCGCCGAGGCGAACGATGCAGCCGGGCTTCATGTGCCGCACGAGGAACGGCGTGACCTTGCCCTCCTCGACGAGCTTGGGCGTGATCGAGATGAAGCCATCGGGGCGCCCAGGGTCGGAGGTCAGCGAATAGGCGCGCCAGTGGTGGACCCCGTCCACGACGACGCCGACGCGCAGGTACTGGCCCGGCCGGTGGCCCTCCCACTCCCAGCCCGGGCGTATCAGGATCGTCACCGCGCTGTCGGTCTCGTGGTGGATGCGCTCGACGCGGCCCCGCAGCTCGCGCGTGGACCAGAGCGGGTTGATGAGCTCGAGGTAGTCGTCGGGCAGCAGCGGCGTGAACAGGACGCCTGCCGCCTTGAGCACCTTCCTGCGGAGCTCCGGGACCTTCGGGGCTGCGCCTCGCTCGGCCATCGACCGACACCGTAGCGCGTTTGTGAGAACGTTTGTCACACACTCGTTCTCTCTCTAGAGTGGACGAGCGATGGCGACCTCCATGCGGCGAGCCCGCGAGCGCGACCTGGTCGCGGCGACGCGCGCCATGTTCGACGAGCGAGGGATGCAGGACGCGCCGATCGAGGAGATCGCCAAGGCCGTCGGCATCGCGCGCGGGCTGATCTACCGCCACTTCTCCTCCAAGGAGGAGCTGTTCGTCCTGACCGTCACGGACTACCTCGGCGAGCTGGCCGGCCTGCTCGACGAGGCCGAGGCCGGCGTGGCGTCGCCACCCGAGCGCCTCCGCCGCCTCACGGAGGCATACACCGCCTTCTGCGCCCGCTACCCCGCGTTCCTGGACTGCTCGCTCTCGCTCATGCGCCGCCCGGCGCTCGAGCTGCAGGAGAGCGTGTCGGACTCCGTGTGGCTGCGGCTCGGCCAGGGCATGGCCCGCTGCGTCGACCACCTCACCCGGGTACTCCGCGACGGGACGGAGGCCGGCGAGTTCGACGTCGAGGACCCCGACGCCCTGGCCAATGTGCTGTGGACGCAGGTGCTGGGCACGATGCACCTGGCGCGGATCGGCGTCGGCATCCGCCAGCTCGCCCCCGGCATCCCGCAGCTCTTCAGCATGCGCGCCGAGGACGTCGCCGCCACGTGCGTCGAGAGCGCGCTTGCGGCCGTCAGCGGTGCACGGCCGCCAGCAGCGCGGCGTACGACCTGACCAGCAGCGCCCGCTCCTCGGCCAACAGCGGATCCTCGGGGTCGCAGCCCGCCTCGACCCACCGGTCCGAGACCTCCATCGCCTCGGCGCGCAGCGTGGCGGCCGGGCGGACCGCGCCGGGGTCGGCGGCGTAGCAGTACGCGTAGAGGTCGGCGAGGGCGCCGGTGAGTGCCTCGGCGGGGCCGGTTCCGTGCTGCGCCTCGCGGTGCACCCGCCACCACTCGACCTCGAGCTCGGCGGCGCGCACCGGGTCGAACGCCGCGCCCTCGCTGGCCTTCAGCAGCCGGTAGAAGCTCGCCATCAGCGACCGGGCGGCGGTCGGGTCGTTGTCGGGGAACGGCGCCCATTTCTGGTTGGCGCGCAGCACGAGCCAGGCGCCGCCGAGCGTGCGCGGCCAGCTCATCCGGAACGCCGCGCGGACCATCCCGATCGACGCGAGCAGGAACGCGCCCCACATCCGCCGGTAGTACGTCTCCCACGCCCGGCATTCGAGGCTGCCGACGGCCCGCGGGTCGAACGACCGCATCGGGCTGGCCGTCGCCTGGCGCTGTCCTCGGGAGAGCATCGCGGCGACATTCTCCCCCGCGCAGTCAAGGGAGGGCTTGCCCGCAGTGGCGCGGGATGGGAGAGTCGACCGGTGAGCGAGTTCGATGCCTTCGGGCGCAAGGTCGGGGAGGATCCGCTCGAGCAACTGGGCTGGAACGTCGGCCACCCGGTCCCGCCGCCCCAGCCGCACCCCGCGTCGACGGGCGATCCGCTGGCCCAGACGGTGCCGACCCCACCCGGTCCGGACCCGCTCCCCCACGATGCGCCCGTGATGGCAGCGCCACCGCCCGCGTGGACGCCTGCCCCGTCCGCGTCGTCGACCTTCGGCCGCCGCCGCCGCTTTCCGATCGGCCGCATCATCTTCCTGGCCATCGTCGGGGCGATCGTCTACGGCGCATTCCAGATCGTCGGCTCGGTGACCGACACGGTGCGGACGGCCGTCGACTCGCTGCCCAGCATCCCGACCCCCGTCGCCCCGATCCCGCCGGGCACCGAGGAGGGGGACGAGGCCCCGGCGCCACCGAGCCGCCCGCCTCGCGGCCTGTCGCGCGCCTCGCTCGTGCGGCCCGAGAACCTCCGGCGGGCCGTCCAGCGCCTGCGCGCGGAGAAGGGCGGGCTGCGCTCGCTGAGCGTCCGCCCCGAACGGCTCAATGCGCAGCTGCTGACCCGCGGCGGCCGGTTGAAGAACGTCCAGATCACCCACGAGGGCGGGATCGTCAGCACCACTTCAGGGTCTGGATTCGGCGCTCCGGCGACCATCCCGTTCGCGCGCGTCAACACGAAGGCCGGCGCGCGGCTGGTCCGCGCCGCCGCGAGGCGGCTGAAGCGCTCGACCAACGGACTGGACTACATCGCGCTGCTGGAGGTTGGCGGCGGACCCCCGGTGTGGGGCGCGTACTTCAAGAACGGGGGGATCTTCATCGGCGACCCGCAGGGCCGGATCCTCCGCCGCATCGGCTGACCGATCGCTGACGCTGAAGGCGGGCCAGTGCCACGTGCAGAAGTACCTGCGCCCGCTGCTCGGGCGCATCGAGCGGGGCGAGATCGACCCGGGGTTCGTGGTGACGCACACGCTCGACCTCGAGGAGGCGTCCGACGGCTACGAGACGTTCAAGCACAAGCAGGACGAGTGCGTGAAGGTGGTGCTCAAGCCCTAGAAAACCACCACAGGGTGATCCGGTTGGCGCGTTGGCGCGATACACGCGCCATGCGCTCACCCCACGCCGCTCCCCCCCGCCCCGTCCTCACCCGCCGCGCCGCCGCCGTGGCCGTCGCCGCCGCCGCGGCGGCGTCCCTGGCGCTCGCCGGCACGGCCGCCGCCCAGGCTCCTGGCGGCCCTCCGTCGTTCGAGGCCGCCTTCACCACCGCCAAGCCCGCCACGAGCTCGGGCTACACGCTCCGGGTCGCCGCGCCGGCGCCCGCGGCGGGCACCGTCCTGCCGAACTTCCTCCGCCAGACCGTGCGCTTCCCGGCCGGCACCAAGTTCGCGACGAGCGGCGCGCGCGTGTGCACATCGTCCGACGGCGAGGTGGCGGCGGAGGGCGCCCGCGCCGTCTGCCCCGCGGGCTCGCGCGTCGGGACCGGCGTGGCCGAGGGTGTCCTCGGCGGCAAGCCGGTGCACTTCGACCTCGTCGCCTACAACTTCCCAGGACGCATCCACTTCGCCGCCGAGAAGGACGGCAAGCCGCTCAAGCAGGGCTTCTACGGCACCGTCGCCGGCCGCACGCTGACGCTCGACGTGCCCACCGCCGGCGGGGCCATCGCCCCGACCCTCTTCAGCGCCGACATCCGCCCGGGCGTCCGCAACGGCCGCGCGTACATGACGACGCCGCGCCGCTGCGCGCCGTCGGGTCAGTGGCGGGTCGTCACCACGTTCGTCGGCCGCACCGCGCTGAGCGGCGGCGCCGACGTGGGCACCCCGGTGCGGACGACCACCGACGTCCCCTGCCGGGCGCGCCGCTCCTCCTGACCTCCGTCGTTGCGTTCCTCGGCGCCCGCGGGCGCCGGGGAACGCGGTCGCAGCCTCACGCGGACCTGCGCGATGCAGACGAGCGCCCCGTCGCGGGCCGAGTGCGCCACCGCCTCGAGCGTGCCGGACTGGACGCTCGGCGCCCGGTGGCGCACGGTCCGCGTCCAGCGGCCGGATGCGGGGAACGTGACCACGCGCGTTCCCCGGACGCGCCCGCGGGCGTCGCGGACGATCAGGACGAACGAGCTCTCGAAGAGGTCGCGCGCCGTCCCGGCGGCGCGCACCGCTCCCCGGCCGGACGACCTCGAGCGGATGACCAGGCACCCGTTGCGGGCGCTCCGGATCTCGCCCCCGGCGGCCGGCCGGCTCTTATAGAGGTCGAGGACGACGCGGTCGGGGCCGGTCAGCTGGGCGCGCGCCAGGTGCTTGAAGCGCCCGCGCGCGCCCGTGAGGTGGATGCGGATCCGGTTCGTCGCCTGCGTGATCCGGATGCGCACCCCGGCCGCGCGGACGGCGGCCGCCTGCGCCTGGATCCGGCGGTGGCGGACGTCGACCGTGGCGCGGCCGTCGGAGAACGGATTCGGATCGGCGGCCTCGGAGTCGTTGCTCCCCAGCCGGCCGTCGGTGAAGTCGACGACGACCCGGACGAACGCAGGATGGTCGCCGACGCGGATCCGGTGCGCCGTCAGGTCGACGGTCGCGGCCGCCGTGTCTGGCGCCGCCCACATCGCCGCCATCGCCATCGTCGCTGCCACCGATCTGCGCATCAGTCTCCTCGGCCCGGAACCTACCGTGAGAACGGACGGGGCGGCCGGATGTCGCGCGCCTGGCCTCCCCCGGTTGACTGGCGGACCCGCGCGCTGGTTGAGTTGCCCGAGCGGCCGGCCGGTCGGCCGCCGAGGATGGGGGCGGGATGGGCCAGCAGCGCAACAGGATTCGCATCGAGGAGAGCCGCCAGGAGCTCGATCACCTCGACGGCCTCATCCGTGCCTGGCTCACCGCGCGGCGCGAGGCGGATGCGATGTGGCAGTACCGGACCCAGCTCGCCGCCATCGAGGCGGTCATGGGCGCCGCCGTCGCGGCCGTGCGGGAGCAGATCGACGGCATCCCGTGCGACGCTCCGGAGGGCGAGGTCTACGAGCGCTGCCGGGACAGCGATGGACGGGTGCTCTTCGTCCGCCGCTTCTGGGCGTACTTTCGCGACAAGTGGGACCAGCGCAAGGATCCCGAGCTCGCGAAGCTGCTGGCCGCCGCGGAGGAGGTGGTGTGGAGCTGCTACGCCGGGGCGTTCCGCCGCCTGGGCGAGCCGGTCGGGCCCGCCCCGCTGCCGTACGTGGACCCGCAGTTCTCTCCGCATGCCTTCCCGCGGACGCGCCCGCCGCTGGAGGTCAAGACGACCGACGACCTGCTCCGCGACACGCTGGCACGGCTCCCGGTGCCGGTCACGGGGCTGCCGCCGGTGTGTGTCCGCCGGCCCTGGTGGCTGGTGCTGCTCGCGCACGAGACCGGCCACCACGTCGAGTTCGACCTGGCCGGCGGTGCGCTGCTCGAGACGGTGCGCGAGCGCGTCGTCGCCGCGGCGGCGCGTGGATCCGGCGGCGAGGAGCCGGACCGCGGCTGGGCGGCCTGGTCGCACGAGCTGTTCGCCGACGCGTTCGCGCTGGCGAGCGTCGGCCCCGCCTACCTGTGGTGCCTCGAGGAGATCGAGCTCGCGACGGAGGCGCGGATGGTCGCCGACGCCGGCGCCTACCCGCCGCGGGCGGCGCGGCGGGCGTTCTGCACGCAGGTGCTCACGGCGCTCGGGGACGGCGCGGCCGGCGGCCCCGCTCTCCCCGCGGGGGACGGCCGGGACGCCGCCCGGGCACGTGCCGTCGCCGCCGCCGCCCCTGCCGTGGCGCACGACCTCGTCGCCAAGTGCCTCCACGGCGACGCGACCCTCCCGGACCTCGCCGGCTGGGGCGCGGACAAGCTCGTCTCGGACGTCGCCCATTTCAAGGGCCAACTGCTCGGCCCGGGCAAGCCGGTTCCGGACCGCGAGCTCCCGGCGGCCCGGATCGCGGCGGCCGCCGCCGTCGCCGCCTGGGCCGACGTCGCCGCCGACGACGAGCGCCGCGAGCCGCGGCGGGCCGAGCTCTCAGAGCGCGTCGTGAAGCTCATCGCCGACTCGCGCGAGGAGGGCCGGCGCGCCGCGCCCGACCCGACGCCGGACGGAATCGGGCGCCTCGCCGAGCAGGTCGGGGCCGGGCTCCGACAGGTCGCGGTGGAGGCCGTCTGATGCGGGTGACGGTGACGGTTGGGTCCGCGGCCGCGGGTCCGGGGTGGGAGGTGGTCCTCGACGCGGGCGCGGGCGAGCTCGCACGCCACCCGATGGCCGCGACCGAGGGCGCACCCGGCGTCGGCCCGGCGGGCGCGAACGTTCCCGCGGACACGGCCCCTCACGCGGCGCTGACGACCGACGCCGGCGCCGCGGCGCGAGCCGCCCTCGCCGGACGGCTCAGCCGATCGCAGCCCGAGGCCGACGACGTGGAGCTGATGGGCCGCTACCTGTTCGACAGCCTCATCGGCCCCGTGGCGTGGGCGGCGGTGGTCGCCGAGGCCGGGCGCCGTCGCGATCGCTCCATCGAGCTGGCCCTCGACTGGCCGCGCGCCGACGACCGGCTGCACTCCCTGCACTGGGAGCTGATGCACGACGGCACGGTGTTCCTGGCCGGGCATCCCGACCTCGCCATCGCGGTCAGCCGGGTGGTGCGCGGCGGCCGCCCGGACGAGCCGCCGAAGTCGGTCGCCCCGGTGCGGGTGCTGTTCGTCATCGGCTCGCACCTCGCCGACCCCGCCATCCGCGCCGGCGCCGAGATCATGGGGCTGATGCGGCGGGTGGAGCGCGGCCGCGGGGCGATCAACCCCCGCGTGAGCCAGTGGACCACGCTCTCGGGCCTCGAGACGGCCGTGCTCCGCCACCGGCCCCACGTCGTCCACTTCGTCACCCACGGCGTGGTCCGCGACGGGCGCGGACGGCTGCAGCTCTGGAAGGAGGGCGTGCCGCCCGGAGGCGAGGACCCCGGCCAGCTCGTCGACGCCGACGCCGTGCTGCTCGCCCTGCGCCATCCCGACGACGGGCTTCCCCCTTTGGTGGTCCTCACCGCCTGCCAGACGGGTACCGGCGCCGCGGACCACACCGCGCCGTTCGCCGTCGAGTTGGTGGCCGGCGGCGTCCCCGCCGTCGTGGGGATGACCGGCAGCGTGACCGACATGGCATGCCGCCTGTTCAGCCAGCGCTTCGGCGAGGTCCTGACCACGGGCGGCGCCCTGATCGAGGCGGTCAGCCTCGGCCGGCGGGCGGCGCTGCGTGAGAAGGGCGGCCCGGGCGAGGGCATGAGCTGGGCGCTGCCGGCGCTGTTCCTGTCGCCCGGGATCACGCACGGATACGCCCCGGTCGACGCGACCGCCGTCCCGGCCGTCCTGGATCGCATCCTCGGGTACGGCCTCGACGACGAGCCCGTCTTCTGCGGGCGCCGCGAGCACTTCGAGGTGTTCGAGCAGCTGCTGGATCGGGACGAGCCGGCCAACCTCCTCGTCGCCTATACCGAGGAGCCGATGGGGGGCGTCGGCAAGACGCGGCTCATCCACGAGTTCGCCCGGCGGGCGCTGCGCGACGGGCACGTCGTCGTACTCGTCCGCGACGAGGGCGACACCGCCGCCAACCCGCCGTCGACCTGCGGCAAGCTCGGGGCGCAGCTGCTGTGGGCGATCCACGAGACGCGGGGCCGCTTCGGCCTTGAGTTCCTGCCCGACAGCGCGCTGCTCGAGACGCTCGCGGACCGCGCCGGTGAGGACGTCGCGTCGATCCTGAGCGCGCCCGAGGCGCTGCGGTCGGGCCGGCTGGCGCGGTTCATCAAGCGCTACGAGGGCGACCTCGAGGCCCTCGAGCTTCGCGAAGTGCTCGCGCCGGATCTCGCACGGCTCGGGCAGGACGCCCGCGCGGCCCGGGCGGCCGGCGACGGGTCGATCGCCGAGGATGCGCGCGTGCTGGTCCTGCTGGAGAGCGTGGACCGCTGGGAGGTGGCCGGCGATCTGTTCTCGACGCTGCTCGGCACCTGGGGGCTCGGCACGAGCGACGAGCGCGTCCCGGTCGCCCTCACGTGCACGTTCGGCGACGTCGAGGGCGTCGACATGGAGGAGGTGCGCGGCCGGACCGTGGGAGGCTCACGGCGTTTCCTGCCGCTCGCGCCGTTCACCGGCGACGAGGAGAGCCTCGCGTACCAGTGGGTGCTGCTGAACCCGCGCGAGCGCTGGGCGCCCGACTCCAAGCTCGTGTACGCCACGCGGCGCTCCGACGGGCGCTGGCTCGACACGATGCGGCGCTCGGTGAAGGGGTTGCCGGGACGGATCGACGGCGAGGTGTTCTACACCGTGGCCTACGTGCTCTCGACCGAGGCCGACCCGGAGCTCATCGCCGCCGACGACGAGGACGTGCTGCGCCGGTGGCCGCAGCCGTGATGGACATCGCCAGCGCCGACCCGCTGCAGGGGGCCATCGACGCCCGGCTCGCCGAGAACCGGTCGCGACGCCTGGGCTCGGTCGACCGCGCGCCGCTTCGCTGGCTGGCGATCGTGCCGGAGTGGAGCGACGCGCTGGCGATGTCGTGCGGATTCCCGTCGACGGAGCGGCTCGAGCAGGACATCGATCGCGCCGTGGCGGCGGGCCTGTGCGAGCGGCGCGCCGACTTCGACGCGCGGGGCGACGAGGTCGTCCGCTTCTGGATGCCGCGCAAGGAGCGCGAGCGCCTGCTGCCCGAGCTCGTCCGGGAGGGCGGCGACGCGCTGCGCGACGAGGCGGGGGACATCGCCGAGCGGATCGAGCGCGCGGCCGCGGCAGGAGCGGATGTCCAGCCCGGCGTCGCCCGGTGGGCGGAGCTCGCCAACGAAGAGGTTCATGCCGGGGCGATGACCGGCCAGGCGCTCTCGGCGGCCGTCGACGACTGCCTGGCGCGCTCCTCCACCGCCGAGGCGCTCGAGTGGATCTATGCGGGAGAGGCGCTGGCGCCGCTGCTCGGGGCGGAGCTGGCGTCCGCGCTCGAGCGCGCGAAGCGACGGGTGAACCTCCACTACCGGATGCGCCGCGACGACCGGGCGCTGCGCCGGTTCCTCGAGCGCCACGAGCAGATCGACGCGCTCGACGCGCTCCTGGCCGGCCAAGGGCCCGAGGCCCCCTGGGCGCTGCACTTCGTCGGGATGGGCGGCGTCGGCAAGACGATGCTGATGCGTCATCTCACCGGGCCGTACGCCGAGAAGCGGGACCTGGCGGTCGCGCGGGTCGACTTCGACCACGTCGACCCGCGCTACCCCAGCGCGCAGCCGGGACGCCTCCTCGCGGAGCTCGCCGACGGGCTGACGCTCTACGCCGGCGGCTCGCTGCAGGACTCGCTCCTGCAGAGCCTGCTCGAGGCGATCGCCGAGGCCGACCGGGTCGCCGCGACGCTCCTGGCCACGGGCGACCCGCTCGCGGCCGTCCGCACCCGCGCGGTGGCCCAGGCGGTCGCGGCCTTCGCCGCGTTCGCCGACTCGCTCGGGCGCCCGGTCGTCCTCGTCCTCGACACCTGCGAGGAGCTCGCGAAGCTCCATCCCGTCGCCGACAGCGTGCCGAGCATCGACGCCACGTTCGAGATGCTCGAGCCGCTCGCCCGCGGCGCCCGCGCCGTGCGCGTGGTGTTCGCGGGCCGGCGGATGCTGACGCGCAAGGCGCGCAACTGGGAGGTCGATCCGGACCTTCCGCAGCCGGCGGTGATGTCGCTGCGCGACCAGCCGGGGCTGCTGGTGCACGAGGTCCGCGGCTTCACCCCCGGCGAGGTCGACAAGTACCTCCGCGGGATCCGCGACCTCGAGGTCGAGCCCAGGCTCCTGGACGCGGTGCTGGGCTCGTCGCAGGAGACGGGCCGCGTCAGCGGCTTCCCGCCCGACCCCGGCGAGCGCCGGTACAACCCGTTCGACATCGCGCTCTACGCCGACTGGATCGCCGAGGAGGGCGATCTCGACCCCGAGCGCATCGCCGCCGGCGACGTCGACCCGTACATCACGATGCGGATCGTCGAGCGGCTGCGCAAGGAGCCCGCGGTCGTCGCGGCGCTCCCGGCCGCCGTCCTGCTCGGGCGCTTCGACGCGCAGACGATCGCCCCGGCGCTGCCGGACGAGCCCGACGCCGCCCGCCGGACGCTGCTGGCGCTCAGCGAGCAGGAGTGGGTCGACACGTCCCCCGGCGCGCACGACGGCGACATGGTCCTGGCGATCGAGAGCACGCTGCTGCCGCGGCTGCGCCGCTACTACGAGCACCCGGATCGCGGCCACCTGCTGGTCGCGGCACGGCGCGCCCTGGCCGACGCGCTCCAGGAGGCCCTCGGGCATCCTCCGACGGTCCTGACCGGGGAGCAGGTCGACGCGGCGCTCCGCATCCTGCCCGTCGAGGTGGCCGCGCCGGCCTTCGACCGGCTGGCGGCCCGCGTCGCCGCCGAGCAGGCGTGGTGGTGGGCGGAGCCGGTCTGCAGCGGTCTGCTGGCGCTCGACCGCGAGGACCCCCTGCCACCGGGCGTGATGGGCTCGGTGCGGGCGCTGTGGATCGCCGCGCTGCGCCACCGCCGGGCCACGGCGCCGATCGCCTCGGGCTGGGCGGCGGTGAGCGACGAGGCGAAGGCCCACCCGGACGCCGCGGCGGGCGAGGTCCTCGCCGCACGCGCGCGGCTCGGGCGCCTGGTCGCCGCGGTCGAAGCCGGCGAGTCGTTCGACGTGGCGCTCATCGAGACGGCGGTGGCCGGGCTTGACGACGATCAGCACCGGGCCGTGGCACCCGCGATCGTCGCGGCCATCGAGGCGCGCCTGGACGCGGAGGAGCTTCGGCCGCCACGGGTCGGCGAGCGCTCGCCCGTGGACCCCGCCCGGCTCCGGGACCGGCACGCCGGTCTCCGCACGACCGCGAAGGTCGTGTCGAGCGTGGTCACCGGCCCGGACCCGGTCCTCGCGCTGTGGGCGCAGGCCCTGGCCGCCCGGGCGCTGGTGCTCCTCGGCGCGGATGGGGACGGCGCGTGGAGGTCGATGCGCCCGCTGCTCGAGGATTCCGCGCTCGACGGCCCGCCACCGGGCCAGCGCTACGCCGACTGGGTCGTCCCCGACTCGATCCGCGGCCGGCTGCTGCTCGACGCGCTGCGCATCGCCATCCTCGCGGACGAGGCGGACCCGGCGCTGCTGGCTCGCTGCGACGCCGCGGTCGTGGAGGGCCTGGCGACCATCGACGAGGAGCGACTGCTGTCGCTGGTCTTGCAGGCCCGGCTCGCGTCGAGCACGTACTCGGACGATGATCGCCAGCGGCTGATGGCGCTCGAACGGCGCCTCGGGGCGCCACGGCCGACCGCCGCCGCCCACCGCGCAGCGCCGCCGTTGTTCGCGTCGGTCGCCGACCTGCTGTTCGCGGCCGGCGAGCCGGAGACGGCGCTGTCGCTGCTCATGTCGCGCGAGCGCGAGACGGCGGCCCGGCGCGAGGACCAGGCGGCCGAGGGCGACGCGGCGGTCCACGTCCTGCGGGCCGTGCGCCGCCTTCGACTCGACCAGCGGCTCGGCCAGCTGCGCCAGCTCACGGTGGCCGACGACCCGGTCGTGCGCTTCGAGGCGCAGGCCACCCGCGTGCTGGTGGGCGAGGAGGACCCCGGCTGGTGGCGACGCAATCCTGCGGCGGCCGTCTGGTCGGCCCAGGACCTGCTCGACGCCTCGGGCGAGGACGTCCTGCTGCTCGTCGAGGGGACCGACGACTCGCTCGCCACCGACCTGATCGCGGCGGCGTTCGACCGGGCCGAGGTCGATCGCGTCCTCGAGCGCGTCGACGGGCGTCCGCTCGTCCCGTTCGGCGGCGATGCGCCCGCCCGCGAGCGGCTCGCGCGGCTCCAGCGCACGCCGCCGATGGAGCCCGCCGACCCCTTCTGCCTGCGGCGCGGCCGCCTGGAGCTGCGGGCGTGGGCGCTCGGGTTCGGCAGGGTGCCGCCGGCGTTCGAGGGCCAGGAGGCGCTCGGTGGGCGCCTGGCCTTCGAGGAGGGCGAGTTGCTCGCGCTTCGCGTCCCCGACCTCGCAGAGGCACTGCTCGGCCTCGCCGAGCGCAACCTCGACGCGGCGGGCGACCGCGCGGGCGCCTGCTGGGCCGCGCTGCGCGGCGCGATCGCGCTCGTCCACGCGGGGCAGGCGACCGAAGCGCGGCGCCGGCTCGAGCGCGTCGGCATCCGCTACGGCGAGGCGCGAGCCGCGGATCCGACCCTCCCGCCGTGGGAGTCGCTCGCCGGCGCGGCCGGAGACCACCCGCAGCGCGGGTGGCTGCGGCGCCTCGACGCCTTCCGCGCCTGGTGCGAGGCCGACGGGGACGCCGCGCCGGCGGCGCAGGCTGCCGCCGAGCTGCGCCTGCGCCCCGCCCGCGTCGCCACCGGAAGCCCGCCCAGCCCGATGGCTGCCCGCGCCCGCGCGACCGCGGGCCGGCTCGTGCCGGCCGCCGTCGCCGTCGGCGCCGCCGTCGTGACGGCGCTCGTCGCACTCTGGGCGGAACTGGAGGCCGGCATCGCGGTGCTGTCCGGCGCCTTCGTCCTGCTCGCGATGCTCTTCATCACACGGTTCGCAGGCCCCCTCATGCTGCGGCTCCTCGCGCCGCTGGTGGCCGCCGACATCGTCATCGAGTCGGTTGGCGAAACGGCGAGCTCGGGGAGCTCGGCGAGCCCGACGGGCGGCGTCGCCAGCGTGACGGTCTCGGCCGGCGGCCGGTCGCGGGCATTCGCCTGGCTCGTGGACCTGGCGGGCGCCCGGCCGTCGTCGACGACCCTCGGGGCCTGGGAGGACCCGTTCGCCGAGGAGCTGCCGCCCGAGGTGCTCAACGCCGTGCGGCCGAACCTGCCGCTGCGCATGCCGCTCCGGCTGCTCGTCGCGCCCGAGCTCGCGGCCGGCCCGTGGGAGGCTCGCATCGCGGCGCCCGCCGCGGCCGATCCCGTCTGGACCCCGGCGCGCGGCCCGCAGATCTGGCGGCGAGGGCCCACCGGGCGCCGGACGAGGGTCTGGGCGCCGGAGCAGATCGCCACCATCATCTGCGCCGACGAGTGGCAGTCCTTCTTCCAGCGAGCCTGGCTCGGCGCCTGGCTCGGGACGACCACCCTCGAGACCGAGCCCAGGGTCGAGCCCGGCTCGCGCGTGCTCGTGCTGCTGGGCTCGGCCGTGGCGAGCGGGGGCGGCTGGCGTGTCCGGATCGCGTCGCGCTCGCCGTCCGGCCCGGCCACCAAGGGCTCCGCGAAGGCGAGGGACGCCGGTGAGGGACCGCTGCTCGACCCGGAGCTCGCGCGCGAGTCGTCCCCGGTGGTCGTCGTCATGGCCCCGCCCGCGGGCGAGTCGCCGGTGCTCGACCGCCGCGCCGCCGACGGCCTGCGCGGGTTCGCCGACGAGGCGTTCGCCGCGGGCGCCTATGCGGTGTTCACCATCCCGCCGCTGCCGCCGCAGCTCGTCGAGCGCCTGCTCGAGACCATCGCGAGCGCGGCCTACGGCTGGCGGACGCGGCCGGCCACGCGCGCGCTGGCCCGGCTCGTGATGACCCTGCGCGAGATGGTTCACGGCTACGAGGACGGCCCCGCGGCCGACGAGCGCGCGCGGCGGGAGCGAATGCAGGTCGCGTTGGACATCTGCCTGTACGCAGGCGCCGAGATCGACTAGGAGGAGGAGCGCATGGCGAGCTTGTGGGACCGGATGCGAGGGTGGGTGCAGTCCAACGCGGCGCAGCTGGTCTGGACGCCGGTGCCGGCGGACGCGGCCGAGCCCGAGCTCAAGCCGCACGACGCCTACTTCCGCGTGTGGCTCAGCGAGGCGTTCCTGGCCAAGGACAAGCAGTGGTTCACCAACCACTATCCAGCGGTCCACGCCAGCGTGCGGCTGAACTTCGGCGGCGAGCCCGGCGCCACGTTCACCACCCTGTCGCGCCCGCCCGAGGGGGGTCTGGGCGCCGGCGTCTACGGCAACTACGCGCTCACCAGCCTGCTGCCCTACCGCGGCGGGACGGTCGAGCTGCAAGCCGGCCTGACGGCGGTCGAGGGCGCAAACGCCCTCGGCGCGGCGTTCTCGGTCGTGCAGGACTTCTCGTCGCTGATCGGCCCGCCGCTCGGCGAGGCCCTCGGCATCGCCGAGAAGGTCGCGGGCGGCGTGCAGAGGCTCCTCGACGCCGGGCAGGACGACGTCCTGCTCGGCCTGCACCAGCAGTACGCGTCGGCCGGCGGCGGCGGCGCGCACGTCCTGCGCCCGGGGTACTGGGCGCTCGTGCGCGCGACCGAGCGCGAGGTGCGGCCCGCCGACCTGCGCGTCGAAGGCGACCGGCTGCGGCTCGCGAGCGGCAACGGGACGAAGCCGCTCGAAGGCCACGACTACATCCTGCTGCGCATCGAGGGCCGCACCGAGCGCGACGACTGGCGCTTCCGGCGGTTCGAGGACCTGATCGCCAAGGCGCTGGAGGCGAACTTCACCGACAACCAGGACGGCTACACGGCCTACCGCAACGCGGTGCTCCTGGAGATCTTCAGCTCCCCGGATCTCACGAAGCCCGACGCCGTGCGGGTCGCCACCGCGGTCAAGCGCGAGCTGGGCGAGGCGGTGAGCGCCGGGCTGGGCGCCACGGGCGACGGCCCGCCGGACCTCGGCTCGATCGTCGACCGGCACGCCCCCACGCGCGACGAGGTGGCCGCGCTCGACGACGTCTCGCTCAAGGCGATGCTGGCGGCTGACTGACGCGTTGGTTCGACATTGACAGACGCCGTACGGCGTTGCAGGATCCCGTTATGAGACTCAGGGGTTGCCTCGCCGTGCTCACCGCCGTCCTGCTGATGGTCGCCGCCCCCGCGGCGAGCGCCCAGGATCCGAAGATGGTCTTCGACGACCGCATGCGCGTCGACACCGTGTGCTTCACGGTCAACAACCAGGACGACCCCGCCACGAGCATGCTCTACGGCCGCCGCTACACCGACGGCCCGGTCGACGCGCGCACGCCGGCCATCGTCCTCGTCCACGGCGCCGCCTCGTCGACCGACAACTGGGACTTCTCCCCCACCTGGTCGGTGGCGCGCGCGCTCGCGAGCGCCGGCTACGTCGTCTACGCCTACGACCGCCTCGGCTACGGGCGCAGCACGTACTACGACCGCCCCGGCGGCGGCCACCGGATCACGATGCCGGGGCAGCGGTTCATGCTCCACCAGCTCATCAACCACGTGAAGAACGCGAGCTACGAGACCACGACCGGCAACGACTGCACGGGCAAGCGCGAGCCCGGGACGCTGCGCAACCGGTCGGTGGTGATCATCGGCCACAGCCTCGGCGGGTTCATCGTCACGGGCTACCCCGGCCAGTACCACGACGTCGAGGCGATGATCTCGACGGCGATCAACGGCACCCTGGCGACCGAGGAGGGCGAGGACGACGTCGGCGCCTCGGAGGGCGGCAGCTTCACCAACGCCAACGAGGAGCACCCCGACTACTTCGAGTTCTTCCAGGTCCGCGAGGACTGCGAGAAGTTCAACGTCCACCCGCCGGGCCAGGTCCGCTATGCGGTCGACATCGCGTGCGACCCCAAGGGCTTCCTGCTGACGCCGTACGGCGATTTCGCCAGCCTGGGACAGACCGTGGAGGAGAACCGCCGCAACGTCGCCACCATCGGGCGCGGGACCGCGGTGCTGCTGTCGAGCGGCGACCACGACACGACGGCGCCGCCCGCCGCCCAGCGCGGGGACTTCAGCTACTACAAGGCCAACTGCGGCTGCGACGTGACGATGTACAGCATCGCCGCCTCCGGCCACCTGTTCATGGTCCACCGCTCGCTCGCGCCGTGGGTCGACCACGTCGTGGGGTGGCTGACGTCGCGCGGGCTGCCGCCGACCGTCGCGCCGTCGGGCTCCACGCCGCTGCCGCCGGTGGCCGGCTCGGGAGGCGACGCCGGCCAGAGCGGTCGCCGCGCGCCGCGCGGGCTGACCGCGACGGTCACGCCCGGGCGCGACCGCGTCGCCCCGTTCCGCTTCCGGGTCAGCGGGCGGCTGCTGCTGTTCACGGGGATGCATCCGGCGCAGGCCTGC
Organism: uncultured Solirubrobacterales bacterium; assembly: GCA_963828075.1. Classification (GTDB taxonomy): domain Bacteria; phylum Actinomycetota; class Thermoleophilia; order Solirubrobacterales; family Solirubrobacteraceae; genus JACCYI01. The sequence goes on from CAWHDH010000021.1 coordinate 112,319, forward strand.
CGCGGTGGCCGCGTCTCGGTCCAGGTCAAGGCGCCGAGGACGACCGTCTCGACGCGCCGCGCGGTTCTGCGCCGCGACTGCAGCTACCGGCTGACGACCTCGTTCCGCAGCCGCGACCGGCTCGGCCGCCGCGGCCGGCTGCGCTTCGTCGCTCGCTTCCTCGGCAACGACGCGCTGCGGCCGAAGACCGCGCCGCAGCGCACGGCCCGCGCCGGTCGCTGATTCGCCCCGTGACGGACCTCGGCGCGAAGACGATCGTCGTCACCGGCGGGTCGACCGGGATCGGCCGCGCCACGGTCGAGGTGCTGGCGCGCCGCGGCGCCGGCGTCGTGTTCTGCGGCGTCGACGACGAGTCGACCGACCGGGCGGTGCGCGAGCTCGCGGCGGCGGGGCTGCACGCGACCGGCCGCCGCGCCGACGTCACCGCCGACGACGAGATGCGCGGGCTCGTCGCGCTCGCCGTCGAGACCCACGGCGGCGTCGACGGCCTCGTGTGCTCGGCCGGCATCCAGTCCTACGGCACCGTCGTCGACACGCCGGAGACCGACTGGGACCGCACCATGGACGTCAACGTCAAGGGGATGTACCTCGCGGCGCGGCACGCGGTCCCGGCGATGCTCGAGCGCGGCGGCGGGTCGATCGTCAACGTCTCCTCGATCCAGGCGGTGGCCTGCCAGACCAACGTCGCGGCCTACGCGGCGAGCAAGGCGGCCGTGCTCGGGCTCACCCGCGCGACCGCGCTGGACTTCGCGGGTGATGGCATCCGCGTCAACGCGGTGCTGCCCGGCTCGGTCGACACGCCGATGCTCCGCGCCGGAGCCGAGCGCTTCGACCCCGACCACCCGGACGACCTCATCGCCCAGTGGGGCCAGGGGCACCCGCTCGGGCGCGTCGCCCGACCGGAGGAGGTCGGGCGGCTGATCGCATTCCTGCTCTCCGACGACGCCTCGTTCATCACCGGAGCCGGGTACCGGGTCGACGGCGGGGCGCTCGCGGGCCTCGGGGGCATCGCGCTCCCGGACGCCCCGTGATCGCCGCCGTGCCGGGCTACGCGCCGCTCGGCCGGCTGCACGCGATCGGCTACGCCGCCGCGCTGCGCGAGGTCGCCTACGGCAAGCCCGTCCCGCCGGACTGACTCAGCTCAGGCCCCGAAGATGCCGTCGATGGTGCGGCGCATGACGCCCGGATCGGCGTCGATGCCAGTCCAGTGGCGGATGCTGATGACGCCCTGGTTGACGAGCATCCCCGTGCCGTCGAGGACGGTGCAGCCACGGGCGGCCGCGTCGCGCAGGAGCGACGTCGTCGGTGGGTTCGGGATGACGTCGGCGACGACCATGCCCCGACGCAGCGTGTCGGCGTCGAGGTCGAGGCGGGCATCGACGTCGGGGTAGAGGCCGATCGAGGTGGCGTTGACGACGATGTCGGTGGTCTCCGGGACGCGGAACGTCTCCTTCCACGGGACGAGCCGGGCGTCGGCCGGCGTGCGGTCCTCCAGCAGCGCGACGAGCTCGGCGCCGCGGGCGGGGTCGCGGTTGACCACCGTGATCCGGCCCGCGCCGGCAAGCGCCGCCTCGACCGCGATCGCCCGCGCCGCGCCGCCCGCCCCGAAGATCACCACCGACCGGCCGGCCGGATCGACGACCGTCCGCAGCGAGGCGAGGAAGCCCTGGCCGTCGGTGTTCTCGCCGACGAGGCGGCCATTGCGGCGGACGGCGCAGTTCACGGCTCCAATCACCGACGCCGAGCCTCCGAGCCCGTCGAGGTGCTCGATCACCGCGACCTTGTGCGGGATCGAGCAGTTGAAGCCGACCCAGCCCATCGCCCGCGCGCCGCGCACGGCGTCCCCGAGCGCCAGCGGCGCGACCTGGCAGTTGACGTAGCGCGCGTCGAGCCCGTGGTGACGATAGGCGGCCTCCACCATCGCGACGGTCGGGTTCTCGGCCGCAGGCATCGCGAAGGACCCCGTCAGCAGGCTCAGGAAGCTCTGGGGTTCGGGCATTGGCTACTCGGGCACGCCAAGTCGCTCGTACAACGAGGCCGTCTGCCGCGCGATCGCCGGCCACGCGAACGACTCGACCGCGCGGGCGCGGCCGGCCTCCCCCATGCGCTGGGCCAGCGCCGGGTCGGCGATCAGGGCGTTCACCCGCTCCGCGAAGGCCGCGGCGAAGCCCGCCGGGTCGATCGGGTCGATCGATCCCGGCGCCTGCTCGAGCTCCACGAGGAAGCCGGTCTCGCCGTCGACGACGACCTCGACGATTCCACCCGTGGCGCTCGCCACCACGGCCGCCTCGCACGCCATCGCCTCGAGGTTGACGATCCCCAGCGGCTCGTAGATCGACGGGCAGGCGAACACGGTCGCGTGCGAGAGCACCTGGATGACGTCGGCCTTCGGCAGCATCTCGGCGATCCAGAACACGCCATCGCGCGAGGCGCGCAGCCGCTCCACCCCCGCCTCGACCTCGGCGCCGATCTCTGGCGTGTCCGGTGCCCCCGCGCACAGCACGAGCTGCGCGGCCGGGTCGAAGTCGAGCGCGGCCCGCAGGAGGTGTGGCACCCCCTTCTGCCGTGTGATCCGCCCGACGAAGACGACGGTCGGCCGGCCCGGGTCGATCCCGAGGCGCTCGAGCACGTCCGTGCCCGGGTCGGGCCGGTACTCGGCCGTGTCGATGCCGTTGTAGATGACCTCGATCCGGGCCGGGTCGATCGCCGGATACGCGGTGAGGATGTCCTCGCGCGAGCCGTATGAGACCGCGATGACCGCGTCGGCGCCCTCGAGCGCGGTGCGCTCGCAAAAGCTCGACAGCGCGTAGCCGCCGCCGAGCTGCTCGGCCTTCCACGGGCGCATCGGCTCGAGCGAGTGCACGGTGGCGACGTGCGGGATGTCGTAGAGCAGCTTCGCGAGGTGGCCGGCGAACTGCGCGTACCACGTGTGCGAGTGGGTGATGTCGGCGCCTTCGACGCCCGCGGCCATCGCGAGGTCGATCGACACCGCCTGAAGCGCCGCAACGTGCGGCGAGGAGCCCGCGAGCGCGTCCCACGGGCGGTACGCGTGGACCGACTCGGCCTCGCGGTCGGCGCCCCAGCAATGGACGTCGACGTCGACGAGCGGCGCGAGCTCGCGGGCGAGGTACTCGACGTGGACCCCGGCGCCGCCGTAGACCTCGGGCGGGTACTCGCGCGTGAGCACGGCCACGCGCATCAGGCGGTCACCCGCGCGCCCTTGGGCACGACGACGATGCCGCGGTCCGAGACTGTCCAGCGCTCGCGGTCGGCGTCGAGGTCGACCCCGATCTCCGCGCCGGGGTCGACCACCACGTCCTTGTCGAGGATGGCGTTGCGCACGATCGCCTCGCGGTGGACCTCGACGCCGGGGAACAGGACCGAGCCCTCGACGTCCGCGTGGGAGTGCAGGTGGACGCTCGGGCCGAGCACCGACGTGCGGACGGTCGCCCCTGAGATCACCACGCCGGAGCACACCATCGAGTCCAGCGCGTGCCCGATCCGCCCTTCCTCCTCGAAGATGAACTTGGCCGGCGGCAGTGGCTCGGGCAGCGTGAGGATCGGCCAGCGCATGTTGTAGAGGTTGAAGACCGGGTGGACCGAGATGAGGTCCATGTGCGCGTCGTAGAACGCGTCGAGCGTCCCCACGTCGCGCCAGTAGCCGCGGTCGCGGTCCGTCGCCCCCGGCACCTCGTTGCGCGAGAAGTCGTAGACGTGCGCCTGCCCGGAGTCGACGAGCATCGGGACGATGTTGCCGCCCATGTCGTGCGAGGACTCGCGCGCCTCGGCGTCGGCGCACACCGAGTCGACCAGCGTCTCGGTGGAGAACACGTAGTTGCCCATCGACGCGTACACCTGGTCGGGCGCATCGGCGAGGCCGACGGCGTCCTTCGGCTTCTCGCGGAAGGCGCTGATGGTCTGCCCGTCCGCGGCGGTCTCGATCACCCCGAACTGGTCGGCCTGCTCGATCGGCACGCGCAGCGCCGCGACCGTCACGCCCGCGCCCGACCCGATGTGCTGGTCCACCATCTGCGCGGGGTCCATGCGGTAGATGTGGTCGGCGCCGAAGACGGCGACGATGTCCGGCCGCTCGTCGCGCAGCAGGTTGAGGTTCTGATAGATCGCGTCGGCCGACCCCTGGAACCAGTGCGGCCCGCGGCGCATCTGCGCCGGCACCGGCGCGACGTAGTTGCCGAGCAGCGGTGACAGGCGCCACGTCATCGAGATGTGACGGTCGAGCGAGTGGCTCTTGTACTGCGTGAGGACGACGATCCGCCGGTAGCCGGCGTTGACGAGGTTCGAGAGCGCGAAGTCGACCAGCCGGTAGTTGCCGCCGAACGGGACGGCCGGCTTGGCGCGGTCGAGCGTGAGCGGGGCGAGCCGCTTGCCCTCTCCACCGGCCAGGACGATGGCGAAGACGCTGGCGTTGTCGGCGCGGCTCATCGCGTGCCCGCCCCGGCCGTCGACAGCGCGGCGGACACGATCTCCTGCGCCTCGGCGAGGATCCGCTCGAGGTGCTCCTCGCCGCGCAGCGACTCGGCGTAGACCTTGTAGACGTCCTCGGTGCCCGACGGCCGCGCCGCGAACCACCCGTGCTCGGCGACCACCTTGAGGCCGCCGATCGGAGCGCCGTTGGCCGGCGCCTCGGTGAGGACGTCGGCGATCGGCTCGCCGGCGAGCTCTGCGCTCGGCACCTGCTCGGGCGAGAGCCGCTTCAGGACGTCCTTCTCGGCGGCGGAGGCGGCCACGTCGATCCGCCGGTAGGCGGCATGGCCGAAGCGCTCGGCCAATCCCGCGTAGACCTCCCCCGGGTCCTGCCCGGTCCGCGCCTTCATCTCGGCAGCCAGCAGGCACGGGATCAGCCCGTCCTTGTCGGTGCTCCAGACGGTCCCGTCGCGGCGCAGGAACGATGCGCCCGCGCTCTCCTCGCCGCCGAACCCGATCGTCCCCGCGAGGAGCCCGTCGACGAACCACTTGAAGCCGACCGGAACCTCCTGGAGGCGGCGACCGAGGTCGGCGGCCACGCGGTCGATCACGCTCGAGCTGACAAGCGTCTTGCCGATGCCGACGTCGGCGCCCCAGTCGCGGTTGCCGCCGAACAGGTACGCGACGCAGGCGGCCAGCATGTGGTTGGGGTTGAGCAGGCCGGCGCCCGGCGTGACGACACCGTGGCGGTCGGCGTCCGGGTCGTTGGCGAAGGCGACGTCGAAGTCGCCGGCCATCTCGCGCAGTCGCGCCATCGCCCACGGCGACGAGCAGTCCATGCGGATCTTGCCGTCCCAGTCGAGCGGCACGAACCGGAACGTCGGGTCGAGCGCGTCCGACACCACGGTGAGGTCGAGGCCGTGGCGTTCCCCGATCGCCTGCCAGTAGGCGAGTGAGGCGCCCCCGAGCGGGTCGACGCCGAGGCGCAGCCCCGAGTCGCGGATCGCGTCGAGGTCGACGACGGCGCCGAGGTCGTCGACATACGCGCTCACGTAGTCGCGCCGGCGCGCCGCCGCGCGCTCGTACGGGGTGCGCCGCACGCCGCGCAGCCCAGCCTCGAGCAGCCCGTTGGCCTCGCGCTCGATCCAGCCGGTGACGTCGGTGTCGGCGGGGCCGCCGTGCGGTGGGTTGTACTTGAAGCCGCCGTCGCCCGGCGGGTTGTGCGACGGGGTGACGACGATGCCGTCCGCGCGCCCGCGGGCGCGCGAGCCGTTGTGCGCGAGGATCGCGTGCGAGATGACCGGCGTCGGTGTCGCCCCGTCCTCGACGTCGACGACCACGTCGACCGCGTGCGCGGCGAGCACCTCGACGATCGTGCGCTGGGCCGGCTCGGACAGCGCGTGCGTGTCGCGGCCCAGGAACAGCGGGCCGTCGATCCCCTGCGCCTCGCGATAGCGGCACACCGCCTCCGAGATCGCGGCGACGTGGTCCTCGGTGAACGTCTGCGCAAGCGAGGTCCCCCGGTGGCCCGACGTCCCGAACGCGACGCGCTGCGCCGGCTCGGACGGGTCGGGGTGGTTGTCGTGGTAAGCGGCGAGCAGCCCGTCGACCTCGACGAGGTCGCCGGGCTCTGGCAGCTGCCCGGCTCGCGGGTGGGTTGAAGTGGTCATGCGGCTCCTCTCTCGAAGTCCTGGTGGCGGGGCGGGGCGCCCGGAGCGCCCCGCCTTCGCCGGCGGGCTCAGTCCTGCTTACCCGTCTTGAGGGCTTCGGCGGCGTGCGCGGGATCGCTTCTCTGCGCGTCCTTGACCACCTGGTCGTACCCGACCGCCCCCGGCTCTGTCGCGCCGGTCATGATCGCGACGACCTCATTCATCGTGTGGGTCTTCGGCGTGACCACCGCGATCCGCTTCCCCAGCCGGTGGATGTGGATCCGGTCGGCGACCTCGAACACGTGCGGCATGTTGTGGCTGATGAGGATCACCGGGATCCCCTTGTCGCGCACCTTCATGATGAGCTCGAGGACGTGGGCGGACTCCTTGACCCCGAGCGCCGCGGTCGGCTCGTCGAGGATGATCACCTTGCTGCCGAACGCCGCCGCGCGAGCCACGGCGACACCCTGGCGCTGGCCGCCGGAGAGCGACTCGACCTGCTGGGTGATGTCCTGGATGGTCATGATCCCGAGATCGGTCATCTGGCTCTTGGCCTCGGCGCGCATCTTGCCGCGGTCGAGCTTGCGGAACACCTTCCCCATGAACCCCGGAGCGCGCGGCTCCCGGCCCAGGAACAGGTTGTCCGCGATGTCGAGCGACGGCGAGACCGCGAGCGTCTGGTAGACGGTCTCGATGCCCAGTGCCCGCGCGTCGATCGGCGTGCGCATCTGGACCGGTTGGCCATCGAGGCGGATCTCCCCTTCGTCGGGGATGACGGCGCCCGACAGGCACTTGATCAGCGACGACTTGCCGGCGCCGTTGTCGCCGATGACCGCCAGGATCTCGCCCGGCATCAGGTCGAAGTCCGACCCGCCGAGGGCCGTCACGTGGCCGTAGCGCTTGACGAGCCCCCGGGCCTCGAGGATCGGCGTGGCCGTGGTGGTCTTCGTGCCCGTGCTCATCACGCCTTCACCTTCCGGATCCACTGGTCGATCGCGACGGCGGTGACGATGAGGATGCCGACCGCGAAGTCCTGCCACAGGACATCGACGCCCGACAGGGTCAGGCCGTTGCGCAGCACGCCGACGATCAGCGCGCCGAACAGCGTCCCGATGACCAGGCCGCGCCCGCCGAAGAGGCTCGTGCCGCCGATCACCACCGCGGTGATCGAGTCGAGGTTCGCCGAGCCGCCCGCCTGCGGGCTCGCCGACGCGATGCGCCCGATCAGCATCCACGCGGCGACCGCGCAGATCAGCCCGGCCACGATGTAGACGCTCAGCAGGACGCGGTTGGTCCGGACGCCGGCCAGCCGCGCCGCCTCGGCGTCGTCACCCGTGGCGTACACGTGCCGGCCCCAGGCGGTGTTCTTCAACACCCAGGCGAACACGACGAACATGGCCACCATCAGCAGCGATCCGTACGTGATGCGCGTGTCCCCGACGTTGATCGTGTTGCCGGTCCAGAGCAGCAGCGGCGACATGTCGGCCCCGCGGATCGTCGCGCTGTTCGAGTAGGCCAGGTTCAGCGCGAAGAAGACGTTCAGCGTGCCCAGCGTGACGATGAACGGCGGGAGCCGCAGCCGCGTCACCAGCATGCCGTTGACGAGCCCGCATGTGGTCCCGACGCCGAAGCCGATCAGGAGCGCCAGCAGGCCCGGGACCCCCTGGTCGGCCGACAGCTTCGCCATCACGATCGACGAGAGGACCATGATCGCGCCGACCGAGAGGTCGATGCCGGCGGTCAGGATGATCAGGGTCTGGGCGATCCCCAGCGTCCCGACCACCATCACCTGCTGGACGACCAGCGAGAGGTTGGCCGGCTCGAGGAAGCGGTCGGCCGAGACGCTGAAGATGATGATCGTCAGAAGCAGGACGAACAGCGGCCCCAGCGTCGCGTTGGAGTGGAGGATGTCGTGGATGCGCGTCCCGAGCCCTTCGGAGCGCGCAGGCCCGACGGATCCCGCCGTCCCGGCGCCCTGCGGCGCCGGGACGAGCTTGCGGAGTGGGTTCGACATCTGATCAGCCCCAGCAGTTCTCGAGGCCGAACGCGGTGTCCTTGGACTCGACGCCGTCCTGCGCGTCGTCCGTGACGAGGGTCACGCCGGTGTCGATGAAGTCCTTGCCGCCCTCGGCCTTCGGCTTGGCGCCGTCCTTCGCGAACTTGCTGACGGCCTCGACGCCCATCTCGGCCATCTTCAGCGGGTACTGCTGCGAGGTCGCGCCGATGACGCCCTTCTTGACGTTCTCCACGCCGGGGCAGCCACCGTCGACCGAGACGATCGTGACGTTCTTCTCCACGCCGGCGGCCTTCAGCGCCTCGTAGGCGCCGGCCGCGGCCGGCTCGTTGATCGTGTACACGAGGTTGATGCCCTTGTCCTTCTGCAGGAGGTTCTCCATCGCCGTCCGGCCGCCCTCCTCGGCGCCGTCGGTGACGTCGTGACCGACGATGCGCGGGTCCTTCTCGTCGCCGATCTTCGTCTTGTCGCCGACGTCGATGCCGAAGCCCTCCATGAAGCCCTGGTCGCGCTGCCAGTCGACCGACACGCCCTCGGGGTTGAGGTCGAGGAAGGCGATCTTCGCCTCCGTGCCGTCCTTCTCGAACTTCGCCTTGGCCCACTGGCCGATGAGCAGCCCGGCCTTGTAGTTGTCGGTGGCGAACGTCGCGTCCGCCGCGTCGGCCGGCTCGGTCTGGGTGTCGAGCGCGACCACGAGCAGGCCCGCCTGGCGCGCCTTGTCGAGCGCCGGCACGATCGCCTTGGAGTCGTTCGGGGTGATCATGAGGCCCTTCGCCCCCGCCGAGATGAGGCTCTCGACCGCCGCCACCTGGCTCTCGTTGTCGCCGTCCTTCCTGCCGGCGAACGACTGCAGGTCGGCGCCGAGCTCCTTGGCCTTGGAGTCCGCGCCCTCCTTCATCTTCACGAAGAACGGATTGGTCTCGGTCTTCGTGATCAGCCCCACGACGACCTCGTCACCGCCACCACCGCCTCCGCCGCCGCTGCCCTCGTCGTCGCTGCCGCAGGCCGCGAGCCCGGTGCTCAGTGCGAGCACGGATCCCACAGCGGCCAGCCGCGAGACGCTGCGCCCGAACGAAAATGCCCTCATCCGTTTCCTCTCCTCCAGAGACCAGGACTGTGTCCTGAGAACGTTTACAATGCCCTTTGTACACGGCGGCGAGGGCCGTGTCAAGAGATTCGTGTAAACGTTTCAATCCGCGCGGTAACCGTACTCGACCCCACACGTCTCCCGGTCGCCTCAGCCTGGATCCGCGCTCAGAGCTCGTCGAGGCGCGGCGGGTCGGCGCCGGCGCGCGAGCACGTCACCGCCGCGACGCGGCAGGCGAACGTGGCGGCGTCCGCGACGGCGTAGACCCGGGCGAGGTCGTGACGGCCGAGCCCGCGGCCGCGCCAGTGCGCGAGGAACGCGCCCATGAAGGCGTCTCCCGCCCCGATCGTGTCGACCACGTCGACCCGTGGCGCCTTGACCTCGATCACGTCGCCCGCCGTGACCACCAGCGCGCCCTCGCCGCCCAGGGTGACGAGCGCGACGGCGTGCTCGCCGACGAGCAGCGCCCGGGCGGCGGCGACGGGCTCGGCCCCCGGATCCAGCCACGCGAGGTCCTCCTCGCTGACCTTCACAATGTCCGAGCGCACGAGCAGGCGCGCGAGCCGGCCGCGGTAGGCCGCGGGGTCGTCGATGGTGGTCGGGCGGCAGTTCGGATCGATCGCCATCAGCGTGGTGTCGTTCAGACGCCCGGCGAGCGCCTCGACCGTCGAGGCCATCGGCTCGAGGACGAGGCCGAGCGTCCCGACGTAGAAGGTGGCGACCACGTCGGGGAGCGCCTCGACCGCCGCCTCGAGCGTCAGCCCCGGCGCCGACGTGCCCGCCTCGTAGAAGCGGTAGCGGGCGACGCCCGCGTCGTCGAGCTCGGCCAGGGCGAGCGTCGTCGGAGCGTCCGTCGCGACGACCGCCTCCATCCCGACCCCGTCGGCGGCGAGCTCCGAGCGCAGCCGCGCGCCGAAGCCGTCGGTCGAGAGGCGGCCCAAATAGACGACGGGCTGGCCGAGCCGGCCGACCGTGCGCGCGACGTTGTAGGGCCCTCCGCCCGGGTGGCCGCTGATGCTCCCGTCGGAGCTGAGGACGAGATCGACGAGCGCCTCGCCGGTCACCACCACGACGTGGTCCTCGGCGCTCATACAGCAACCCGCGCCGGCGCGAGCTCCCCCGACCCCCTCGGCACGAGCCGGGTGGGCACCTCGACGCAACGGCTGACCCCGTCATAGCCGCCCAGCCGGGAGAAGAGCAGCTCCGCGGCCTCGCGGCCGAGCTCGTACGGGTCCTGCATGATGACCGAGATACCCGGATCGACCATGTCGCCGAGCACGACGTCATCGAACCCGACGAGCGCGACTTCGTGCTGGCGGCCGAGCTGTCGCAGCGCGCGGACCACGCCGACGGTGATCAGGTTCTGGCCGGCGAAGATCGCCGTGGGCGGCTCGGGCGCCAGCATCAGTTCGCGAGCGGCCACCCCCGCAGTCTCGCTGTCCGCCAGGTCGAGGCGCTCGAGCGCCGGATCGTGGTCGAGCCCGGCGGCGGCGAGGGCCGCGCGGTAGCCGCTGCGACGTTCCTTCGCGGTGAAGATCCCCGCACGGTCGCCGAGGAACGCGATCCGCCGGTGACCTGCGGCGATCAGGTGCTCCACCCCCGTCCGCGCGCCGCCGACGTTGTCGGTCAGGACCGCGTCGGCGTCGATGAAGCGCGGCGGCCGGTCGACGAACACGATCGCGGTGCCGGCACGCCGCTCGCGCTGCAGGTAGCTCTGATCGGCGGTGCAGGGCACGATGACGAGCCCGTCCACCCCTCGCTGGGCGAAGGCCTCCACCAGCTCGCGCTCGCGGTCGGGATCCTCGTCGGAGGACCCGGCGAAGATGAGCGTCCCATGGCCGCGCGCGACATCCTCGATGCCCCGGTGCACGGGGGCGAAGAACGGGTTGGAGATGTCCTCGAAGACGAGCCCGATGCTCGCCGACATCCGGTCGGCCCGGCGCAGCGTGCTGGCCGTCAGGTCGCGCCGGTAGCCGAGGACGTCGATCGCGTCGAGTACCTTCGCCGCCAGGTCGCCCTTCACATCCTCACCGCCGTTGACCACGCGCGACACCGTCGCGATGCTGACCCCCGCGAGCCCCGCGACATCCTTCATCGTCGGCCGGCGGCCGGGCGACGATCTCATGTTCCGAGGATCCGAGAGAACGTTTTCACGGACGGTAACGTAGCGTTCTCGGCGCGGGTGTGTCGCGCTACGGCCAGCCCGCTCCGGGCGCGGGTGCCGCGGCGATGATCACCTGCCCGGTTCGCGGCTCGTCGAACATCCTCTCGGGACCGCGCCACTCGGCGGCGGTGATGAACAGCGTCGTGCCGTGGGCGCCGCCGAGCGTGCAGGCGAAGCACCCGCGGTCGAGCTCGATCGTCTGCAGCACGTCGCCGCCTTCGCGGACGCGGACGCAGCGCCGGTGCGGCACGTCCGCGTACCAGACCGCGCCCTCCGCATCCATGCAGATGCCGTCCGGCACGCCGCCGTCGAGGTCGGCCCACACCCGGCGGTTGGCGAGACCGCCGTCGGCCTCGATGTCGAAGGCCGTGAGCCGGTTGGCGTAGGACTCGGCGACGATCAGCGTCGCGTTGTCCGGCGTCACCGCCATGCCGTTCGGGAACGCCAGGCCGTCCGCGAGGAGGCGCGCCGCGCCGTCGGGCGTCACGAGCGCGACAAGCCCCGGAGTGAACGCCTCCCCGGCCATCAGGTCGAAGCCGATGCCGTTGACGTACGCGTTGCCGCGGCCGTCGACGACGATCTCGTTGAAGCTGTGCCTCGAGATGCCGGTCAGGTCCGCGTGGGTGACCAGCGAGCCGTCCGGCTCGCGCCGGAGCAGCTGGCCTTCGGGACCCGACACGACCAGCAGGCGCCCGTCGAGCAGCCAGTCGATGGAGAACGGGATCGTCGTCGGGACTCGCGCGACCACCCCGCATTCGCCATCGAGGCCGACGGCCACGACCTCCTGCGCGCCCCAGTTGGAGACCCACAGACGGCCCTCGTGCCACCGCGGCGACTCGCCGATCGTCAGACCGGCCAGCAGGACCCGAACGTCGGTCATTCGGGTTCGTACGTGGCGATCAGCACGCCGGTGGTCGTCGGCTTGACCTCGACGAGCCGGAGCTTGGCGAACGCCCCGCCGTCGGTGAAGAGCCGGCGCCCGGATCCCAGGACGAGCGGGTGGATCGTCAGCACGAAGGAGTCGATGAGGTTGCGCCGCATCAGCGACCGGATCAGCTCGCCGCTGCCGAGGATCACGAGATCGTCACCGGGCTCCTCCTCGAGGCTGGCCACGGCGTCCGCGGCGTCGCCCTCCAGGAGCGTGGAGTTGTTCCAGGAGAGCGGCTCTCGCAGCGTCCTCGAGGCGACGTACTTCGTGGCGTTGTTGATCACCGCGGTGTAGGGGTTGTCCTCCGGCGCATGGGACCAATGGGCGGCCATGTGCTCGTAGGTCCGCCGTCCAAGCAGGATGGCGCCACCGCCGTCGCTCATCCCCTCCGCCATGTGGCGGTGCAGGACCTCATCGCCATAGGGAGGCGCCCAGCCGCCGTGTTCGAAGCCGCCACGGCGGTCCTCGTCCGGGTCGGCCGGCGCCTGCATGACGCCATCGAGGGTGACGTGGTTGACCACCGTGATCTTGGGCATCTGGTCGTCCTTTCGGTCGTGAGGCCAGAACTGGACCGTACAGTACTAGTCATCGAACTGGACTGTCCAGTACTATGGCCGCGTGGCGACCGATGCCCCAGAGACGCAGTCGGCCCGCAAGCGCCGGGCGATCCTCGAGGCGGCGACGACGGTCTTCCTCCGCAAGGGCTATCTCGGCACGAGCATGGACGAGATCGCCGCGCTCGCCGGCGTCTCGAAGCAGACCGTCTACAAGCAGTTCGCCGACAAGGCATCCCTCTTCTCCGAGATCGTCAGCAGCACCCTCGACGCGGCCAGCGCGCCGGTCCACGCCGAGGTCGCCCACCTCGAGGACAGCGGCGACGTCGAGGCGGATCTCCGCGACCTGGCACGGCGGCAGCTCGCGGCGGTGATGCAGCCGCGGCTCCTGCAGCTGCGCCGGCTGGTCATCGCCGAGGGCGGTCGCTTCCCCGAGCTGGGCCGGACGTTCTACGAGCGAGGCCCGGGCCGCACGGTCGCCGCGCTGGCGGAGGCGTTCGAGCACCTCGCGGCGCGGGGCGTGCTCGAGCTTGAGGACCCGCCCCTCGCCGCCGCCCACTTCAACTGGCTGATCATGTCGGCGCCGATGAACCGCGCCATGCTCCTCGGCGAGGAGGAGACCCCGGCGCCCGCCGAGCTCGACCGATATGCCGACGGCGGGGTCCGCGTGTTCCTCGCGGCCTACGGCCCGCGCTGACTCGACTGCAGGAGCGGCCGCACTTCCGCCGCGAACCGCGCCAGCTGCTGCTCCGCCGAGTCGTCGAGGCGCACGAGCAGCACCACGGAATCCGCGCCCGCGGCCCACAGCGCCTCGATCGCCGACGCACACCCGGCGGCGTCCCCCGCCACGGCCACCGACCGCACGACGTCGTCGCTCAGCTCGCCGGTGCCGTCGCGGCCGAGCCCGGCGAGCTCGGTCAGCACCGGATAGATGCCGCCGCGCGCCCAGTGCTCGACGTCCGGCCGGATCGCGGCGACCGCGGCGTCGGCCGAGTCCTCGAGGCTGAGCCAGGCGTAGACGGTCGTCTCGCCGCCCCCCGCGGCGCCGCGCGCCCACTCGACGGCGGCGGCGCCGGCGCCCTCCGGCAGGACGATGCCGTCCGAGACCCGGCCCGCGATCTCGAGGCCGCGCGCCCCCGTCGTCCCGACCAGCACCGGCGGTGGTGGGTCGGGCGGATGGTCGAGCCGCACGGCGTCGAGCCGCACCGCGCGCCCGTCCACAGTCAACGCCTCCCCGGCAAGGAGCCGGCGCACCGCGCCGACGACCTCCTCGAGCACCACGAGGCGGTCCGCCGGCCGGGCGTCGATCTGGCGCATCCACGCGTCGACCCCGTGCCCGAACGCCGCCGAGAACCGGCCGGGATACAGGCGGGCCAGCGCCGCGATCTCCATCGCCGCGATCGCGGGGTTGCGAACCGCCGTGGGCAACAGCCCGACGCCGACGCGCAGCCGCGACGTCCCGGCGAGCGCCACCGCTGCCATCGTCATCCCGCCCGCCTCGAAGCAGTCCTCGGCCACCCACAGCTCGTCGAAGCCGTCGCGCTCGGCGCCCGCCGCGAACCCGGGCAGGCGCTCGGCCGGCCACTGCGAGCGGAACAGGACGCCGACCCGCCGACCCATGGTCATGCGGCGGCCGCCCCCAGCAGCGACGCGACGGCCTTCGCCACCCCGTCGCGGTCGTTGGTGTCGGTGATCGCGTCGGCCGCCTCGGCCACCACGCGGATCGAATGGCCCATGGCGATCCCGCGCCCTGCGAAGCGCAGCAGGCCGATGTCGTTCTCGCCGTCGCCGATGGCGGCGGAGCGCTCGACGGGGATCCCCAGGTGGTCGAGCAGCGCCGCGAAGCCGTGCGCCTTGTCGACCCCCGCCGCGGTCACCTCGAGGTAGTGGCGGTAGGAGAGCTGGCCGCGCGTACTCGCCGGCATCCCGTCGCGGAGCTCGAGCAGCGCCGACGCCCGATCGGGCCGCGACGCGATGCAGAGGAGCTTGTGCGGGTCCGGGCGCCCGTCGAGCGACGCCATCAGCTCGGGGACCTGGCGCGTCACCTCCTCCTCGAACGCGATCCCCGGGCCGGTCTCGGACACGAGCCAGCGGTCGCCCGCGTACCAGCCGACCTCGAGCCCCAGCTCGACGGCGTGCGCCGCGACGCGCGCGGCGTCGGCAGCGGGGATCCGGTCGTCGAGGATCACCGACTCGCCGTCGCGGACGAGCGCCCCGCCGAACGCGATCAGCGGCTGGTCCTCGAGCCCGAGCGGGCCGAGGATGGGCAGGAGCCCAAGCGGGCTGCGCGCCGAGGCGAGCACGACGAGGACGCCAGCGCGCCGGGCGGCCGCGAGGGCCGCCCGAGTCGCCGGGGTGAGCCGGTGATCGCTCGTGAGCAACGTGCCGTCGACGTCCAGCGCCAGCGCCTGGAGAGGGGTCACGTGGTGCTGGTGTCCGGCGGCTGTCAGGAGAGATCGACCCACACGCTCTTGAGCTGGGTGAACATGTCGAGGTTGTGGCGCCCCATCTCGCGTCCGAAGCCGGATTCCTTGTAGCCGCCGAACGGTGACGCGGCGTCGTAGACGTTGTAACAGTTGATCCACACCGACCCGGCCTTCAGCGCCGCGGCGGTGCGGTGGGCCTTCTTGATGTCGCGCGTCCACACCCCGGCGCCGAGCCCGTAGAGCGTGGCGTTGCCGACCGTGGCGGCCTCCTCGATGTCGCCGAACGGGATCACGGTCACGACGGGGCCGAAGATCTCCTCGCGCGCGATCGTCATGTCGTTGGTGGCGTCGCGGAACACGGTCGGCTGGACGTAGTAGCCGGCGTCGAGGCCGTCGCCGTGCGCCCGCGCGCCGCCGACCACCGCGACCGCGCCCTCGCGCGCGCCGGCCTCGAGATACCCGGTCACGCGCCCGAGCTGCTCGGCGGAGACCAGCGGGCCCTGGTCGACGCCGTCGTCAAAGCCGTTGCCGAGCCGCAGTGCGGCCGCCTTCTCGGCCAGCCCGGCGACCACGTCGTCGTAGACCTCGCGCTGGACGAGCAGCCGCGAGCCGGCCGCGCAGTCCTGGCCCATGTTGTAGAAGATCGCGCCCGAGGCGCCCTCGATGGCGGCGTCGAGGTCGGCGTCGGCGAAGACGACGTTGGGCGACTTGCCGCCGAGCTCGAGCCCGACCCGCTTGAGGTTGCCGGCGCTGGCCCGCACGATCGCGCGCCCGACCTCCGTCGAGCCGGTGAACGAGACGCCCGCCACCCCTGGGTGCTCGGCCAGCGGCGCGCCGGCGCCCTCCCCGTCGCCGGTGACGATGTTCACCACCCCGTCGGGGATGCCCGCCTCCTGCAGCAGGCGGCCGAGCCAGAGCGCGGTCAGCGGCGTCTGCTCGGCGGGCTTGAGGACGCAGGTGACGCCGGCCGCCAGCGCCGGCGCGAGCTTCCACGCCGCGAGCATGAACGGGTAGTTCCACGGGATGATCAGGCCGACGACGCCGAGCGGCTCGCGCATCGTGTAGTTCAGGTAGGCGCCCGCCGACACCGGCACCGTCTCGCCCTCGAGCTTGGTCGTCCACCCGGCGTAGTAGCGGAAGTGCTCGGCGGCCATCGGGACGTCGTCGTCGCGCGCGAGCGCCAGCGGCTTGCCCATGTCGAGCACCTCGAGCTGGGCGATCGCGTCGGCATCGCGCTCGATCAGGTCGGCGACCCGCCACAGCATCCGTGCGCGCTCGGCGGGGGTGATCCGCGACCACGGCCCGTCGAGCGCGGCGCGGGCGGCGCGCACCGCGCGGTCGACGTCCTCGGCGCCGCCGGCGGCGACGCGCGTCAACGGGCGCCCGGTCGACGGGTCGAGGGTCTCGAACGTCGCGCCGTCGGCGGCCTCGACCCACTCGCCGCCGATCAGCAGCCGGGTGCTTTCGGCGGCCAGGAGGGCGTCCACCTGCGGGTCGAGTGCGAGTTGCGTGGCCATGCGTCTCCTTGGTCGGTTTCAGCGGGTCGAGCGGAGGGCGGCGCGCAGCGTGAACGCGCCGGCGGTGACGAGGGCGAGGGCGACGGCGGCCGGGACGGGCGCTGCGCGGGCGAGCGCCGGGAGATCGGCGAGGGTCATCTCGACGTGCGCCGGCCAGGCGCCCATGGCACCGTCGACGCGAATGGCGCCACGGCGCAGCGACAGGCCGCGGACCTCGAAGGGGAACTCGCCGACGGGGGATGAGACCTTCACGTCGCCTACACCTCGCTCGATCGCGGGACGGGGAGCGAGGGGCGAACCACCCTCGGTACGCGGAGGCGGGCCGCCGCCGCCCGGGCCGCCACGACGAGATCGGCGGGAGACGTCTCGGCGCCGCCGGGTTGGACGAAGGTCACGTTGCGGCTGCCGGGCAGGACGGCGCCGTCGACGTTGCGCAGCGGCCGCGTCGGCGCCGCGACGATCACGGCGTCGCACGGCAGCCGCTGGGTCATGCCGTCGCGCTCGACGGTCACCGACGACACGCGCCCGCGGCCGTCGATCGCCCGTGCCCGCCAGCCGCTGAGGTGCCGCGACGCGCCGTCGAGCGGCCGGTCCGGCGGCGCGCCGACCGAGGTCACCTCGCACGGCTGGCGCAGCAGCCGCGCGCCGACGGCACGCGCCCAGTGACCCCCGCCGAGCACCACGACCCGGCGGCCGAGCAGCACACCTCCCTCGAGGAGGTGCAGGGCGACCGTCGCGGGAAGCAGGCCCGCCACGCGCGGCCCGAAGATGCCCGCCTCCGCCGCGGTGCAGGGGCGCAGCCCGCCCGCGTAGACGAGGTGGGCGGCGTGCAGCCAGCGGATCCCGTCGGGCCCGGCGACGAGGGCCGAGTCGCCGCGCCAGCGCAGCGCGGTCGTCGCCGGCAGCCAGCGCGCGCCGGCCGCGTCGGCGCGGGCCTGGAGGCAGCGGACCACCGGATCCTCGTAGCCGGCGGTCCCGCCCACAGCGGGCAGGCGCTCGACCACCGTCACCGGCCGGCGGTCGCCCAGCTCGGCGGCCACGGCCAGGCCGGCGAGGCCGGCGCCCACGATCAGCACACCGGGTTCAGCGAGCATGACCCACGCCCAGCGTCGCGTCCTGCGGGCCGATCCGGATCTGGTCCGGCGGGCGCCCGGTGTGCAGCGAGCAGAGGAAGGCCACCCCGGCCATGCAGACCGAGCCCTGGCACCGTCCGCCGGTCGCCCGGGTGCGCTTGCGGACGCCGTCGACCGACGTGGCCGGGACGCGCGAGGTGAGCGCCGCGGTGATCTCGGCCGCCGTGACGTCCTCGCACGCGCAGACCACCTGCCGGTAGCCGGGATCGAGGTCGCCGAGCGCCTCGGGGTCCTCGTCGAGCAGGAGCCGGCGGACCCGCGGCAGGCGGCGCACGGCGTCGTCGCGCTCGCGCGCCTCGAGGCCCTGGGCGCGCAGCAGGCCGAGGACATGGTCGGCGACGGCGGGTGAGCACGACACGCCGGTCGACCGGTTGCCGACCTGCACGAGGTTCGCGACGAACGGGTCGACGCGGAGCCGCAGCGTCTCGTCGCCGGTCGCCGCGCGGTTGGCCGCGAACGTCTTGATGGCCAGCTCCGGGGAGACCTCGGGGACCAGCGCCTGCGTCATGGCCATGATCTCCTCGAGGCACGTGGCGTCGGTCGCGCGGTCCCACTCGTCGTCGATGTCGAGCGCGCTCGGCCCCAGCAGGACCGAGCCGTTCGTGGTCGGGACGACCTGCACGCCGCGGGTGTCGGGGTCGGGGACGGGGAGGACGATCTGGCGCATGCGGGCGCCGAAGGCGCGGTCGAGCACCCAATACTGCCCCTTGCGGGCCCGCGGGCTCAGGCGCTCTCCGCCCGCGAGCGCGCTGACCAGTCCCGCGCCCACGCCGGCCGCGTTGACCACGTGGCGGGCGCCCACGACGCCCTGGGTGGTGCGGACGGCGGTCACCCGGTCGCCCGTCCGGTCGAAGCCGACGACGAGGGCGCCGAGCGAGAACTCGGCGCCGTTGGCGGCGGCCAGCTCGGCGTAGCCGCAGACGAGCCGCATCGGGTCGATGATCCCCTCGTCCGGCAGCACCAGCGCGCCCCGGACCTCGGGCGACAGCAGCGGCTCGAGGCGCTTGGCCTCGTCGCCGCCGATCACCGAGGCGCCGGTGGCACCGGCCGCTACGGCGGAGTCGCGCAGGTCCGGCAGCCGGGCGGCCTGCGCCTCGTCGAGCGCCACCATCAGCGCCCCGATGCGCCGGTAGGGGACGTCGAGCCGGTCGCAGATGTCCTCCCAGCGCGGGAACGAGTCGGCGATCAGCTCGGCCTCGAGCGTGCCGGGCGGCGCGTAGAACGTCGTCGCGATCCCCGCGTTGCCCTTGCTCGCCCACTCCCCCACGTCGTCCTCGCGCTCGAGCAGGCAGACGCTGGCCGTCGTCTGGGAGAGGCGCTGGGCGACCGCGGTCCCGAGCACCCCGCCCCCGACGACGACGACGTCGTAGCTGCCGGCGAGCGTCACGATCAGACCTCGACCGCCGGGCGCAGCTCGGCCATCGCGTCGTCGACGCTCGCGCCCTCGCGGACCACTCGCGCGAGAGCCCGCACCATCGCCGCCGGGTCGCTCGACTGCCAGACCTTGCGGCCCATGGCGATCCCGCGCGCGCCCGCCTCCATCGCGCCGTGGGCCATCTCGAGGACCTCGCGCTCGGTCTCGGCCTTCGGTCCTCCGGCGACGATGACCGGCACCAGCGAGTACTCGAGGACGGAGGCGAACGACTCCGGGTCGCCGGTGTAGAAGGTCTTGATCAGGTCGGCCCCCTCCTCGGAGGCGACGCGCACCGCGATCCGCAGCTCGTCGACGGTGTAGGGCCCGTCGTAGGCGACCGCCTGCGGGCCGCCCGCCGGGAAGATCTCGGCGAGCAGCGGCATGCCGAGGCGCGCGCACTCGTCGGCGATCTGGCCGAGCATCGGGAGCTGGGAGGGCTCGGTGTCGGGGCCGAGGAAGAAGGTCGGCACGACAGCGTCGGCGCCGTTGCGCAGCGCCTGCTCGACCGAAGCCAGCACGAGCTGCTCGGTGTGGTCGGGCGAGAAGCCCGTCCGCCCGGTCAGCCGTTCGATCCAGCCCGCCTTGCCGCCGAACTCGGCGGCGGCGAAGCGCGCGAGGCCGCGGCGCATGAGGAAGCAGTCGACGCCCGCGTCGGCCAGGTCGGCCACCAGCGCCCGCGGCCGTTCGAGCTCGCGCAGGCCGGCCTCCTCGATGGCGTGATCCATCGGCAGGACGATCGCGGTCTGCGTCGCTTGATCGACGATCCGGCTCAGGCGCAAATGGTGACCGAGGACTGACATATATGGATCTCCTAGGTGGGGACGGTCGACGAAGGGGCACGGCTCGCGGCGTGACGCTGGTAGGCCTCGCGGATCGGCAGCAGCACGTCCTCGTAGGCCGCGTGCAGCTCCCGGTAGCGCTCGTGGGCGGCCGGATCGGGGTCGTAGACGCGGTCGAAGCGCACGAGGCCGGCGACGGCCTCACCGGCCGAGCCGAACAGCCCGGCGGCCTGCGACGCGAGCACGGCGGCGCCGACCGCCGCCGACTCGATGACGCGCGGCGTGCGCACCGGCACCCCGAGGACGTCGGCCTTGATCTGGTTCCACAGCGGGCTGCGCGCCTCGCCGTCGACCAGCGCGATCGGCTCGGTCCGCTCGTCGTTCGGGTCCATCAGCGCGAGGGTCGCCGGGTACTGGAACGCGACGCCCTCGAGGATCGCGCGCAGGAAGTGGGCGCGGGTGTGGCCCGAGACGACGCCGATGAAGCAGCCGGTCGCGTCGGGCAGGTAGCGCGGCGCGCGCCCGGCCCCGTCGACGAACGGAAAGAAGAGCAGGCCGTCCGCGCCGGCCGGGATCGGGTCGGCCGTCGCCAGCAGCTCGGTGTAGTCGCCGCTGCCGTCGCCGAGCGCGTCGCGGAACCAGCGCAGCGAGGCCCCGGTGCTCTCGATCGTGACCTCGAGGATCCAGCGGGCGTCGACGACGTGGGACGCGACGTCGCCGCGCGCCAGCTCGGAGTCCGGTACGGGCTCGGCGAGAACGCTGCGCCAGCAGCTCGCCGTCCCGGTCCCCGCGCACAGGTCGCCGGGCTCCACCGCGCCCGCCCCCAGGGCGGCCGCGGCGTCGTCGGCGCCGCCGGCGCCGATGAGCGTCCCGGCCCGCAGGCCGAGCAGCTCCGCGGCGCCGGCTGGGAGCTCGCCGACCGGTTCCCAGGGCCGCCAGCCGATCCGTGGCAGCAGCGTGGGCTCCAGATCCACCGCGGCGCAGATCTCCTCCGACCACCCGCCGCGGCGCAGGTCGTTCAGGACGGTTCGGGCCGGCATCGTGAGGTCCGTCCCGGTCAGGCCCGTGAGCCGGTGCAGCACGTAGTCCTTGGCGAAGAGAAGATGCCGCGTGCGGGCCCACGCGCCGGGCTCGTGGCGCCGCGTCCACAGGAGGATCGGCAACCCGAGGCCGGCGATCGGCACCACCCCCGTGTGCTCGATCAGCCAGCGGCGGCCGAGCCGGTCGTCGAGCTCGGCGACCTCCGCCTCCGTCCGCCGGTCGGTCCAGCTGATCGCCGGCGTCACCGGGCGGTAGGCGTCGTCGAGCAGGACGATCGGGTCGCGCTGGGAGACGAGGCTCAGCGCCGCGACGGCGTCGGGCCGCACGCCGAGCTGCCGCACGGATGCAACGACCCCGTCGTACCAGTCGTCGGGATCGTTCTCGGCCCAGCCCGGCCGCGGGTGGTGCATCGGGTGCTCGACCGCCGCGACCCCGAGCGGCTCGCCGGCGAGCGAGAGCGCCACCGCCTTGACGCTGCTGGTCCCGATGTCGACGCCGATCACGCACTGCTCGGCGCGGCTGGATCGCAGGCGGACGGGTCCCGTCACCGGGGCGACCCACCCGTCGCGCCGCGCGCCTCGATCTGCCCCCGGCGGCCTGCCGGGATGCCCACGAAGTAGATGAGCGCGCCGATCGCGATCACCCCGAGAAAGCCTAGCCCGACCTTCTCCCAGTCCTGGCGGATGAGGATGACCACGAGGGCGGCCGACCAGGCGAACGCGACCGCGTCGATCAGCTTCCACCGGCGGTTGCGCCAGTGCCGGTCGGGCAGCCGGTCCTCGCGGTGGGCCTTGTGCACGACGCCGACCAGCACGGCGTACCCGGCCGCCCACAGCACGGCGGTCATGGCGATCAGCACGGTCAGCAGCGAGGACCACAGCGTGAAGCCGACGGCGATCGCCGCGGCGATCAGCGTGGCGGTCACCGGGATGCGGTTGCCGTTGAGCTTGGTCAGCGCGCCCGCCATCGGCATCTGGCCGTCGCGCGCCTGCGCCCAGATGATCCGTGCGGCAGTCAGCTGCAGGACGACCATGTTCACGAAGAGCGCGAGGATGGCCAGCACCTCGAAGAAGCGGGCCAGGAACGGGTTCAGCGCGTCGCGCAGGATGAAGTTGATGGGGTTCGTCGACTCCATGGCGCCGGGCAGGTCGCGGATCGCCAGTACCAGGAGGCCGATGCCGAGCGTGCCGTAGACGTAGGCCGAGACGTTGGCGGCCATCATCCCGCGCGGGACGTTGCGTGCCGCGCGCGTCGTCTCCTCCCCCGCCGTCCCGCTGACGTCGAACCCGGAGATCACGAAGGCCGGCACGAGCAGGGCGAACAGGAACGGCAGCAGCACGAACCCGCTCCCTTCGACCGCGCCGCCGTCCTGGGCGAAGAAGCTCGGCCCGTGGAAGTCGTGCGACCCGATCAGCAGGGCGATCAGCAGCGCGACGATGATGATCGAGAATGCGAACAGCTCGGCCACCACGCCGGCGTTGTTGACCAGCGCCGCGATACGCACTCCGACGATGTTGATCACCGTGCACGCCGCGATCAGCCCGAACCCGATGAGCAGCGTCGTGGTGCGGCTCAGCTCCTCGGCGCCGAACCAGCCGGCGATGAACGGTGCGAGCCCGACCGCCTCCGCGCCGAGCGCGGCGAGGTGTGCCATCAGCAGCCACCAGCCGACCTGCCACCCGAGCCGGACACCCTGGAGCTTGTTGATGATCTGATACGCGCCGCCGGCGAGTGGATAGGCCGAGACGGCCTCGGCGACCGAGAGGCCGACGATCATCTGCAGGCCGCCGGCGAAGACCCAGGCCAGCAGGACCGCGGGGCCGATCGTGGTCAGGCCGTAGCCGAAGACGAGGAACACGCCGCCGGCGACCGCGATGCCGGTGAACTGGATCGCGAAGCTCGAGAAGCCGCCGAGGACGCGCCGGAGCTCCTGGCGGTAGCCGAGCGCGTTGAGCTGCGCCTCGTCGTCCGCGTGGGCGGTCCCGCTCCCGGCGTCGGGGGCGACCGGCTCGAGCGTCGTGCTCATCTGCTCACACTCCCTCTCCTCGACAGGCCTCGCTCGCGTGTTCGAGCGATGTTCGAACGCACATTATCCGTGTGCGTTCTGGTGTGTCAAGCGACTCGAGCAGTTACGATCCGGGCGTGAACGCCGCCGCGCGCCAGCAGCAGATCATCGAGGCGCTCGAGCGAGATGGGCGCATCTCGGTCTCCGAGTTCTCGGCCGGCACCGGCGTGTCGGAGATGACCGTGCGGCGCGATCTGCAGACGCTCGAGCACCGAGGCCTGCTCGCCCGCGTGCACGGCGGGGCGGTGCCCGCTCGTAGCCGCGGCTACGAGCCGCCGTTCGGCGTCCGCCTGCTGCGCAACCTCGACGCCAAACGCCGCATCGGCGAGGCCGCCGCCGCCCTGTTGCAGGAAGGCGAGACCGTCGTCCTCGACGCCGGGACGACCATGCTCGAGGTCGCCGCCGCGCTCAAGGGCCGCGAGCTGCGAGTCCTCGCCGTCAACCTCCGCGTGGCCGACGTGCTCGTCGACGAGCCGGGGATCTCCCTGATGGTCAGCGGGGGTGCCGTGCGGCCGGGGGAGCGTTCGCTGGTCGGTCCGCTCGCCGAGCGCGCGTTCTCCGACCTCGCCTTCGACACCTTCGTGCTCGCGCTCGGCGGCGTGGACGTCGGCATCGGCGTCACGGACTACCGGCTCGAGGACGCCAGCCTCAAGCGCGCGGCCCTCGCCAGCGCGCGTCGCTGCATCGCCGTCGCCGACTCGAGCAAGCTCGGCCAGGTCGCCTTCGCCCGCACCTGCCCGCTCGCGGACCTCGACATCCTGGTCACCGACAGCGACGCCTCCGGCGCGGTCGTCGCGGAGATCCGCGAGGCGGGTGTGGACGTCCTGGTCGCCTGACCGGCCTCCTCATCGAACTCTCACCGTCGATGTGGCACGCTCGCGGCAGTGCGCGTGCTGATCGTCGAGGACGAGGCGAAGCTCGCCGCGGTCATCCGCCGCGGCATGCACGCCCACGGCCTCAGTGCGGACGTGGCGGCGACCGGCGAGGACGCGCTGTGGATGGCGGGCTCGACCGGCTACTCGGTGATCGTGCTCGACGTCATGCTGCCGGGGATCGACGGCTACGAGACGTGCCGCCGCCTGCGCGCCGACGGCGTGCAGACGCCCGTGCTGATGCTCACCGCGCGGACCGAGGTGGCCGACCGGATCGCCGGGCTCGACGGCGGCGCCGACGACTACCTGGGCAAGCCGTTCTCCTTCGACGAGCTGCTCGCGCGGCTGCGGGCGCTGGCCCGCCGCGCCGACGTCGTGCGGCCGACGGTCCTCGAAGCCGGTGGCCTGCGGCTCGACCCCGCCACCCGTGAGGTGACCCGCGCGGGCACGGCCGTCGAGCTGACGCCGAAGGAATTCGCCCTGCTCGAGGCGCTCATGCGGCGACCGGGCGAGGCGGTGTCGCGCCTCGAACTGCTCGAGCGCGCGTGGGACGACGCGTACGAGAACCGCTCCAACGTCATCGACGTCTACATGCGCTACCTGCGCGACAAGGTCGACCGGCCGTTCGCGACGGCGTCGATCGAGACGGTCCGCGGGGTCGGGTACCGGATCCGCGCGACGTGACCCGGCTGCCGATCCGCTGGCGGGTGACGCTCGCCTTCGCCGCCGCGCTGCTCGTCGTCCTGCTGGCGGTCGGCGCGTTCCTCTATCTCCGCTTCGACGCCGAGCTCTCCACCGCGCTGGACCAGGGGCTGCGGACGCGCAGCGAGGCCGTCGCCGCCCTCGTCGCCCGGTCGCCGGCCGGGGTGCTCGACACGCAGTCCGAGGCGGTCGACGCCGACGAGAGCTTCGCCCAGGTGATCGGGGCCGACGGGACGGTGATCGATGCGACACCCGATGCGGGTGTGCCGCTGCTCACCGGCGAGCAGTTGGCCCGCGCGCGCCAGGGGCAGATCACGGTCGACCGGGAGGGCGACGATCGCTTCGACGAAAGCGCCCGGTTGCGCGCCGCGCCGGTCCGCGCGGAGGGCGAGCCGCGGGTGCTCGTCGTGGGCGCCTCGCTCGAGGAGAAGCGCGAGGCGCTCGCCGCGCTCCTGGTGCTCGAAGTGATCGGGCTGACCGCGGCGCTCCTGGCCGCGGCGATCGTCGGGTACGTGGTCTCGGGACTGGCGCTGCGGCCGGTCGAGGCGATGCGCCGGCAGGCCGAGGCGATCGGCGACGCGCCGGATCGCCGCCTGCCCGTCCCGCCCGTCGACGACGAGCTCGGACGCCTGGGCACGACGCTCAACCGCATGCTGGACCGCCTCGACGCCGGACGGCGGGCCGAGCGCCGCTTCATCGCCGACGCGAGCCACGAGCTGCGCACGCCGCTCACCATCCTGAAATCCGAGATCGAGGTCGCCGCGCTCGGGGAGCCCGACGTCGAGCGGCTGCAGGCGGCACTCGCGTCGATCGGCGACGAGACCGAGCGGCTGATCGGCCTGGCCGAGGACCTGCTCGTCCTGGCGCGGGCGGACGAGGGCAAGCTGCCGATCGACCTCGCGACGCTCGACGTCCGCGACCTGCTGAGCGGGGTGGCGGGACGCGAGCGGCGCCGGGCGGAGGCGCAGGGACGCGAGATCGTCGTCGACGCACCCGCCGGCCTGACCGTGTCGGCGGGTCGGCTGCGGCTCGAGCAGGCGCTCGGCAACCTCGTCGACAACGCGCTGCGCCACGGCGACGGGCCCGTCGAGCTGCGCGGCGGCGCCGGGGATGGCGAGGTGATCATCGAGGTCCGCGACCACGGGGCGGGCTTCGACCCTGAGCTCGCGGAGCACGCGTTCGAGCGCTTCAGCCGGTCGGGCGCCGGCCGGGCCGCCGGCGGCTCGGGGCTGGGCCTGGCCATCGTGCGGGCCATCGCCGAGGCCCACGGGGGGTCGGCGACCGCCGCGAACGCCGAGCCGGGAGCCGTCGTGCGGATCACCCTGCCCGCGCGCTGAGGGGCTCTCATCGGTCTCTCATGGTCACTTCGCCACGGTGGGGTCGTCCGACGAACCAACGACACGAAGGGACAGACCATGCGCTTCACCCGAACCCGACTCACCATCGCCGGCGCCGCCTCGGCGGCGGTCCTCGCCGCCGGCGCCGGAGCCGCCTTCGCGGGTGGCGGCGGCGACGAGGCCGGCGACGCCAAGGCCACTGGCCCCGCCGCCGACCGGGCGCGCGCGGCGGCATTGCGCGTCACCCATGGCGGCACCGCCAACGAGGTCGAACGCGAGGACGAGTCCGGCGCCGCCTGGGAGGTCGAGGTCACCAAGCCCGACGGCCAGACGGTCGACGTCCTCCTCAACGGTCGCTACGGCCTCATCGAGGTGGAGTCCGACAGCGACGAGGGCTCCGACAACGACGACACCGAGGACCCGAAGCGATGACGGTCCGGCGGCCCGGGACGACGCTCGCCGCGGCGGCGCTTGCCGCCGCGCTGGCCGGCGGCGCAGTCGCCGCGGCCGGCGACGGCGCCCGGGCCGCCGCGGGCCCGGTCTTCTCCCACCCCGCCCAGATCGACAACCCCTACCTGCCGATCACGAAGTTCAAGCGCTGCGAGATCCGCGGCAGGAGCGAGGACGGCACGAGGACGCGCGGGGTTCGGACCGTGCAGGACGCGACGCGGCCGTTCGAGATCGGCGGCCGGCGCGTCGAGGCGGTGGTCGTCCAGGACGATGCGTACGAGGACTCAAAGCTCGTCGAGCGGACGCTCGACTACTTCGCGCAGTCCGACGACGGCACCGTCTTCTACCTCGGCGAGCACGTCAAGAACATCCGCAGCGGCAAGGTCGTCGACACGGACGGCACCTGGCTCTACGGCAAGGACACCGACCGGCTCGGCGTCGCCATGCCGGCGCGCCCGAAGGTCGGCGACCAGTTCCACCTCGAGGATGTCCCGGGCGTGACCATGGAGTCCAACCGCGTCGAGGAGATGGGCCTGCGCGCCGAGGTCGGCGGCCGGATCGTCGACGACGTCATCCGCGTCTCGGAGTTCATCCAGCCCGAGGGCGAGAGCGAGCACAAGACCTACGCCCGCGGCGTCGGCCTGATCGCCGAGTACGCCCCCGACGGGACGGCGTTCTTCGCCGGCTGCCGTTAGGCACCGGTCCGGCGGCGGACCTCGATCGTGCCCCGCAGTTCGCGCGTCTCGTACGCGGGCTGCGGGCTGGTCGCCGGCCCGCGCACGACGCTGCCGTCCTCGAGCGAGAAGCGGCTGCCGTGGCACCCGCAGGTGACCACGCGGTTCACGACGGTCCCCTCGGCCAGCGAGCAGCCGCGGTGCGAACAGCGGTCGTGGATGGCGAGGACCGTGGCGCCGTCGCGGTGGAGCAGCACCGGCGTGAGGTCGGCCTTGACGACGGTCGTGGCACCGGAGCGCAGCGCGTCCGCGGGCAGCGCCGGCGTCCACTCGGTCGGCCCCGGATCGAAGGCGGTCCGGTCGACCCCGACGCCCTGCGCGTAGGTGAGGTGCCCTCCGAGAAAGCCGCCCACGGTCATGACGCCGGCGCCGACGGCCGCGAGCGCGACACCCCGGCCGTGGGAGCCCTTGCGCCGCGCCGCCAGCGAGGCGGCATAGAAGCCGAGTGCGGTGGCGTTGGAGACCGCGTGGACGAGTCCGACCCGCCGCACGCCGGCGTCGGTCGGCTCGGCGTCGGCCCAGTCGGTGACACCGGTCAGCGCCGTCGGGAAGTAGGCGGCGATGCCGACCGCGATCAGCCGCTCGGCGGCCGCCTCGGAGTCGCGGCCGCCGATCAGGTCGAGCAGGTTCGCGCTCGTCCAGCTGCCGATGACGACGTCGGTGAGGATCGGGTGCACGGCGTGGCCGAGCCACGTCCCGCTCATCGTGTCCTTGACGGTCCCGGGCGATTGGACGCCGCGGACCTGCTTGGCGATGAGCTTGGCGGGCGCGTCGAGCAGACCGAGGCGCTCGAGTTGTCGCGCGAGCACGGGCAACGGAGAGGCGGCGGTGGGGGTGTCGGGCACGGTGGGCGCTCCTGACTCGGGGTCACGACGCCCCTTACCCGCAGAGCCGCCCTTCGATTGCCGACCCTCGCCCGCGGGCACCCTGTCGCCATGGCCCGCATCCAAGACGACGACGACTGGGTCGGGACGCCGCCCGAGGGCCGCCACTCCCGCGACCGCGCGAAGCCCGAGTTCTGGCGCGCCCAGCGGTTGCTCATGCCGGCCGCGGCCGGCCTCACGGTGCTGCTCCTGATCCTCCTGCTGGCGATCCTGCTCTGAACTGCATCATCGAGTGAGGGTCGGGGAGAGCGGTAGCGTCCGCCGGCGATGCGAACCGTGACGGCCACGCGCTACGTGATGCCTCTGCGCGAGGGCGGGTCGCTGCCCGGGCTGGTCGAGGGCGACGACGACGGGCTCTACGTCCTGAAGTTTCGCGGCGCCGGCCAGGGGCCCAAGGCGCTCGTCGCCGAGCTCGTGGTCGGCGAGTTGGCGCGCGCGCTCGGGCTGCCGGTCCCGGAGATCGTCTTTGCGGAGGTGGACCCCACCCTGGCCGACGCCGAGCCTGACCCGGAGATCCAGGAGCTCATCCGGGCGAGCGCCGGCCGCAACCTCGCGCTGGACTTCCTCCCCGGCTCGCTGCCCTTCGACGCGACGGCGGGCGCCGGTCTCGATCCCGCAATAGCGGCGGCTGTGGTGTGGCTCGACGCCCTGGCTATGAACGTCGACCGCACCCCGCGCAACCCCAACCTGCTGCTCTGGCACGGCCGGCTGTGGCTGATCGACCACGGCGCCGCGCTCTACCTGCAGCACGGCGACGAGCCGTTCTCCGCACTCGCCCGGCGCCCGTTCCCGTCGATCGCGGACCACGTGCTGCTCCCGTACGCCGCGCCGCTGGCCGACGTGGACGCCGACCTGGCCGGGCGGCTGACGCCGGAGCGCGTCCGCGAGATCGTCGGACTGGTGCCGGGCGGATGGCTCGACGGCCAGCCCGCCGCGGAGTACGCCGGCCATCTGCTCGCGCGGCTCGCCGGGCCCCGCGACTTCGCCGAGGAGGCCGAGCGTGCCCGCGCAGCCGCGTGACGCGTTCCAGTACGCGCTCTTCCGGGTCGTTCCGCGGATCGAGCGGGGCGAGTTCCTCAACGCGGGCGTCGTCGTGTTCTGCCGGACCCGCCAGATGCTCGAGGCGCGCACGGCGCTCGATCGCGGGCGTCTCGACGCGCTCGCGCCCGGCACCGACCCGGAGCCGATCGAGCGCCATCTGCGGGTGCTCGAGCTGATCGCGGCGGGCGACCCCGCGGGCGGGCCGGTCGCGGCACTCGAGCCCTCCCAGCGCTTCCACTGGCTGGTGGCACCCTCGAGCACCGTCGTCCAGGCCTCGCCCGTCCACACCGGCCTGTGCGAGGAGCCGCAAGAGCTGCTCGCACGCCTGTTCGCCACGCTCGTCGCGTGAGGCAGAGCCGCGCTCGCCCCGCGCTTGCCCGCGCCGCGTGGCTGTGGTAGGAATCCGGCCAGTACAAATAGGTCCAAAGAACGAGCGAGGGGGACGTCGGTGTCGACGACGGAGCTGCAGCGGACGGCGTTCGACGAGGTGCAGCGTGAGGCCGGTGCGAACTGGACCGACTGGGAGGGCTGGGCCTGGGCGGCGGACTTCGGCGACCCGGCGGCCGAGCACCAGGCGACCCGCACCGCCTGCAACGTGTGGGACGAGTCGCCGCTGCGCAAGTGGGAGCTCCGAGGTCCCGACGCCATCGCGCTCGCCGACCTGCTGTTCACCAACGACATGGCGGCGCTCGAGGTCGGCCAGGTCCGCTATGGCGCGATCTGCGACGAGCAGGGCAAGATGGTCATGGACGGCACGATCTTCAAGTACGCCGACGATCACGCCCTCTCGATCACCAGCTACGACTCCGATCTCGACTGGTTCCGCAAGGTGGCCAAGGATCGCGGGCTCGACGTCCAGGTCGAGGACCGGACGGCGGCCATGCCCCACCTCCAGGTGCAGGGTCCACTCGCCCGCGAGGTCCTCGGGCCGATCACCGAGGGCGTCGACGTCAACGAGCTGCGCTACTTCCGCTTCGCCCAGGGCGTGACCGTCGGCGGCGTCCCGGTGATGTTCTCCCGCACCGGCTACTCGGGCGAGCTGGGCTACGAGCTCTACCCCTCCGTCGAGGACGCCGGCGCGCTGTGGAACGCGGTCCTCGAGGCCGGAAAGCCGCACGGCGCGCGGCCGATCGGGCTGTCTGCGATCGAGACGCTGCGGATCGAGTCCGGCCTGCTGTTTCCCGACGTCGACTACTTCCCGCACGACACCGACCCGTTCGAGGTCCGCCTGGACAACGTCATCAAGCTCGACAAGCCCGGCGACTTCGTCGGCAAGGCGGCGCTGAAGGCGATCGCCGAGCAGGGGACGCCGCGCCTGCTCACGACGCTGCGCCTCGAAGGCGATCAGGTTCCCGACTACGGCGCCGCCGTCACGCTCGAAGGCCGCGACGTCGGCATCCTGCGCAGCCCGTGCCTGAGCCCGACGTTCGACCAGGTGATCGGGATGGCCACGATCGACCGCGACCTCAACGTCGTCGGGCAGCGCGTCGAGGTGGCGGTGGAGGGCGGCACCGTCGCCGCGACCGTCGACGAGTTCCCGCTCTACGACACGAAGAAGACGCGCCCGCGGTCCTGAGCGGTCAGGCGGCCACGGGCTCGGGCGCCACGGCCTCGGCGACGAGCTCGGTGACCTCGCGCAGCGCGAGGCGCTCGGCGCTGCCGGTGGTCTTGATCGCGTCCTCGTACATCGTCACGTCCTTGGGACACGACACCACGAAGTAGTCGAGGTCGCCGAGCGCGAGCGCTTCGTGGATGCGGCTCTCCGACGGCCGCTGGCACCCCGGCGTGTCCGGGATCCAGATGCGCCCGCCGCCCGCCCCACAGCAGAACGTGTTGTCGCGGTTGCGCGGCATCTCGACCAGCTCGCAGCCCGCCAGCTCCAGGAGCCGCCGTGGCGCGTCGTACTCGCCGTTCATCCGCCCCAGGTGGCACGGGTCGTGGTAGGTCACCCGATACCCCAGCCGCTCGCGCGGCTCCAGCCGCCCGGCCTCGATCAGCTCCAGCAGCAGCGTCGTGTGGTGCGCGACGTCCCAGGGGCCGCCGCCGAGCGCCGGGTACTCGTGCCGCAGGGTGTTCAGCGTGTGCGGATCGCTGGTCACGATCCGCTGAAACTCGCAGTCCGAGAGCGTCGCGATGTTCTGCTCGGCCAGCGACTCGAACAGGCCCTCCTCCCCCACGCGGCGCACGTCGTTGCCGGAGTTGCGCTCGCCGTCGTAGAGGATCCCGAAGCTCACGCCGGCGCCGTGCAGGGCGCGCGCGATCGCCCGCGTGACCTGCTGCGAGCGCGGGTCGAACGACGCGTAGTCGCCCACGAACCAGAGCACCTCGACGGGCTCCTTGCGCGCGTCGGGCACGTCGAAGTCGAGCTCCGCCGTCCAGCGCCCGCGCTTGCGCTTGTTCTCGCCGAACGAGTTGCCCGACTTGTGGATGACCTGCAGCGTCGACTGCAGGTTGGCGTCCAACTCGCCCTCCTCGACCAGGTGGCGGCGCATGAGGTTGATGATCGGCGCCTGCTCGATCCCCACCGGGCAGATCTCCACGCACGCGTTGCACTGCATGCACGACCACACGGTCTCCGGCCGCACGCCGTCCGGGCGCACGATCGCCGCCGACCCGTCGCCCGGCGGCGAGCGCAGGAGCGACCCCAGGACGCCGCCGACGCCGACGCCCGCCATGCTCGCGTTGGCCTGCTCGCGCAGCTCGAGGATCACGTCACGAGGCGAGAGCGGCATGCCGCTGGCGTTCGCCGGGCAGGCCTCGTGGCACTTGCCGCACTTGGTGCACGCGTCGAGCTGCAGCAGGTGGTTGACGCTGAAGTCGCCGAGCGTGGCGTAGCCCGTCTCCGGGGCCGCCGGCAGCCGCTTCCCGGCCTGCCGGTCGCGCAGCACGAGGCCCGCGAGGCTGGTCAGCATGTGCACGGCCTTGGTGTAGGGGATCGCGGCGACGAAGGCGATCGCCACCAGGCCGTGGCTCCACCACAGCGCGCGCCGCACTCCGCCGAGCGTCCCGTCGCCCAGGCCGAGGCCCTCGAAGGCCTGCGCGGCCACCCACCCGGCCGGGGAGAAGGCGTCGTAGCCGGGCGCGTCCATCGCGATCCTCACGCCCTCCAGCAGATAGCCGGTCACGGCCAGATACAGCAGCGCGCCCAGGAACAGCCAGTCGCCGCGGCGGTAGATGCCGCGGTCGTACTGCGGGTCGCCGGGGGCGCGGTCGGGCCGGTCGTAGTCCAGCTTGCGCGGCCGGATGAACGCCCGCCGCACCATCATCATCAGCAGGCCGGCGATCAGGGCCAGCCCGAGCACGTCCAGCGTGATCGAGTAGGCCAGGTAGAAGTCGCCCTTGAAGAAGCGCCAGCCGAAGAAGCGCTCGGTGACGTCGGTGTTGATGGCGAGGATGCCGGTCCCGATGAACAGGACCACGAAGCCGTAGAAGATCCCGCGGTGCGCCCAGCCCACATACGGGTCGCGGCGCCTGATCGACGAGTGCGCGAACAGCGTGCGCAGGGCCGCGCGCAGGCGGGTCGGCAGCTCGGCCCGCGGAGGCAGGGCGCCGGTGTGGCCGCGCCGGTACTTCGCGATCGGGCGGGCGACGCCGTACGCGAAGACGAGCACCGAGATCACCGCGAGGCCATACCACAGGACCTCCAGCGCGGTGCTCAGGCCCCAGAAGACCTCGCGGGTCTTCTCCGCGGCGAGCGGGATCATGCGAAGTGCTGCTCGAGCTCCTCGGCGACGTCGAACAGGTCGACCACCGCGCCGTAATGGGCGACGCCGAAGATCGGCGCCTCAGGGTCGGTGTTGACCGCCACGATCGTCTCGGCCTTCTGCATCCCGGCCAGGTGCTGGACGGCACCGGAGATGCCGAACGCGAGGTACAGCCGCGGCTTGACGGTCTTGCCCGACTGCCCGACCTGACGCGCGTTGGACATCCAGCCGGCGTCGACCAGCGGCCGCGACACGCTGAGCGTCGCGCCCATCTTCTCGGCCAGCTCCTCGAACTGCGGGATGTTGTCCTTGTCCTCGATACCACGGCCGATCGAGAGCAGGAAGTCGGCCTTGGTGATGTCGACGTCGCCGGCGGCGGCCTCGCGGAACTCGACGTGCTCGGTGCGGCTCTCGGCCGCGACCTCGACGGCGCGCACGGTCGCCGTGCCCGCCCCGGCGGCGGGCTCGAACGCGCCCGCGCGTAGCATCAGCAGCGTCCGCTCGCGGCCGGGGAAGTCCAGCTCGGCCCGCAGCTTGTCGCCGTAGGCGCCGCGGACCGCGACCGGCCCGTCCTCCCACGCGATTGCCGTGACGTCTGAGGCGAAGCCCAGCCCGCCGCGGGCGGCGACAGCGGGCCCGAAGCCCAGCGAGTCGATCGTGTGGCCCAGCAGCACCAGCGCCGGCGACTCGGCGTCGATGAGCGCCTCGAGCGCCGCCTGGGCGACGTGGGCCTCGAAGTGCGCGCCGGGGGTCGAGATCGTGAGGATCTCGTCGACGCCGTCGACGTTGACCGCGCCCGGGTCCTGCTCCCCCACCACGGCGACGATCAGCTTCCCGCCGGCCGCTTCCTTCACGCTCCGCGCGGCGCCGATCACCTCGAGCGTGACCTCGCGCAGCTCGCCGCGGCGCGACTCGGCGATGACGAGGACGGTCATCCCGCCATCCGGTCCTTGACGATCTCGGCGATCCGCTCCGCCACCTCGGCGGCCGACCCGTCGAGCATCTGCGCGCCCTCGCCCTTCTCGTGGTGCCCGAGTTTCCGTAGGCGCGAGCCGGCGGCGGCGCTCACCGCGCCGGCGTCGAGCCCGAGATCGCCCAGGCCGACGACGGCCAGCGGCTTCTCGCGCGCCTGCTTGATGGCGCGCAGCGTGGCGTAGCGCGGCTCGTTGATGCCGGTCTGGATGGTCAGCAGCGCGGGGAAGCGCACGCGCAGCACCTCGACGAGGCCGCCCTCGAGCTCGCGCTCCACGGTCGCGGTGCCGCCCTCGACCTCCAGGCGCTTGACCACCGCGACCCGCGGCAGACCGAGGTGGGCGGCCAGCGCCACGCCGGTGGCGCCGTTGACCGCGTCGGAGGACTGCACGCCGCACAGCACCAGGTCCGGCGACTCGGGCTCGACCGCGGCGGCCAGGACGCGGGCCACGGCCAGCGCGTCGGCCCCTTCGAGCCCGTCGTCCCAGACGCGGATCGCGCGGTCGGCGCCCTTGGCGAGGCAGGCGAGCAGGCCCTCGTCCGCCTCCTCGTCGCCGAGCGTCACCGCGACGACCTCACCGCCGGCCGCGTCACGCAGTTGCAGCGCGGCCTCCAGTGAGAAGGTGTCCCACTCGTTGAGCTCCCACTCCAGGAAGTCGGGGTCCACCGCCGTGCCCGCGTCGTCGAGCTCGAACTCGTCGTCGAGCGCCGCCACCTGCTTGACGGGCACGACGATCTTCACGCCGACGCCCCCAGCGGCAGCACGTCGGGCGTGGACTGCAGCTCGGCCTCGTAGTCCTCGTTGGACACCGAGCCCCACAGCCGCCGCTCGCGGATGAAGGGCAGCGGCATCGCGGGGTTGGGGCTGTCGATCTCGCGGGCCAGGCGGTGGCCGTCGAAGATCGAGTCGACGATCATCCGCGGCGCCGCCGCGTCGCCGATGATGTAGAGGCTCTCGATGCCCTCGGCGGCCAGGCGCGCCGGGTCGGCCTTGAGCTCGTCGTAGATCTCGCGGTTGCCGAGCCGCTGCGTGCACAGCACCACGGTGTCGACCTCGAAGACCTCGGTGTGGGCCGGGTTCCACACGTTGGCGGCGTGGCAGGCGCCCTCCTCGATGCGCTCGAGCATCGTGTAGGGACGGATGTCGACGCCGAGGCGGTGCA
Source organism: uncultured Solirubrobacterales bacterium (assembly GCA_963828075.1). Taxonomy (GTDB): domain Bacteria; phylum Actinomycetota; class Thermoleophilia; order Solirubrobacterales; family Solirubrobacteraceae; genus JACCYI01. Next base: position 147,374 of record CAWHDH010000021.1, read on the forward strand.
GGTCGCGGTGGAGCATCGGCGCCTCGAGCGTGTACTCCATGTAGCCCGCGATGTCGCCCAGCTGGGTGAGCAGGTGGACCTCGTGACCGGCCCCGGCCAGCTTCTGAGCGATCGAGGCGCCCATGTAGTAGCCCTCGTTCTCGAGCACCAGCACGCGGTGGCCGATCTCCTTGGTCCCCTTGACGACCTCGTCGGGCGTCAGCTGCCAGGCGAGCGACGTGTCCGCGCCGGCGATCGGCGCGTGCGTGGCCGGGCCGAGGCCGTCGGTGGCGAACCGGCAGCCGGTGGCGATGACGACGATCTCGGCGCCGTACTCGAGGATGTCGTTCGCCGACAGGCGCGAGTTGGTGTGGACCTCGACGTTGCGCAGCTTGTCGAGCTGGATCTGGCGGTAGTTGCGCAGCCGCGCCCACTCGCCCAGCCCCCGGGCGGTGCCGCGGAACAGGTTCTCGTTGCCGTCGGAGTGGCCGAGCTGGGAGATCCAGTTGACGCTGCCGCCGATCTCCTTGTCGCCCTCGACGAGGTGGACGGCCTCCATCTGGCGCTTGCCCAGCACCATCGCGCACTCCATGCCGGCCGGCCCGGCGCCGACGACGAGCACCGACTTCTCCGCGTTGGCGGCGCGCGAGAACTTCTCGGGGTGCCAGCCGCGGCGGTACTCCTCGCCGGCCGTCGCGTTCTGCGTGCAGACCATCGGCGGGCCGCCGATCTCCCAGCGCGAGATGCACTGGTTGCAGCCGATGCACTCGCGGATGTCCTCGAGCCGGCCCTCCTCGATCTTCTGCGGCAGGAAGGGGTCCGAGATCGACGGGCGGGCGCCGCCGATGATGTCGAACTGCCCCGAGTTGATGATCGCGACCATCGTGTCGGGATTGGTGATGCGCCCGACCCCGACGACCGGCTTGTCGGTGTGGTTGCCGGCCTTGACCTGGCCCGTGAACGGCTTCTCGTGGTTCTCCTCGAAGAAGCGCGACGGGCCCGCGTTCTGGCCCCACTCGGCGATGTCGCCGACGGTCAGGTCCCAGAGGTCGACGAGGTCGTCGACGTACTCGACGAAGCGCACGCCGTCCTCGCCGATCTGGATCGACGAGGCGCCGTAGAGCGTGTCGACGGCGAACCGCGACGCGATCGCGCAATCGTCGCCCACCGCCTCGCGCACCTGCTCCAGGCACTCCTTCCAGAACCGCGCGCGGTTCTCGAAGCTGCCGCCGTACTCGTCCGTGCGCTTGTTGTAGAAGGGCGACAGGAACTGCAGCGGCAGGTAGGAGTGGGCGCCGTAGACATAGACGATGTCGAAGCCCGCGTCGCGGGCGCGCAGCGCGGCGTCGACGTACATGCGCTGGACCTCGCGGATGTCGTCGCCGTCCATGTAGCGCGGGTGGATGTTGACCTCGAAGTCCGAGGGGATCTGCGAAGGCCCGCGCGGCGTCGCGCGCGACTCCATGCACGGCGCGTGCGGGCCGCCGTACCAGAGCTCGATGCCGACCAGCGCGCCGTAGTGGTGGACCCGGTCGCACATGGCGGCGAGGTTGCGCACGTCGCCCTCGTCCCAGATCCGGGCGGACACCCGGCTGGTGTCGTCGGACTCCGGATGGATCGAGCAGTACTCGGTACAGACGGCGCCCCAGCCGCCCTCGGCCTTGATCGCCCGGTGATAGGCCTGGAACCCGGGCTTCTCGGAGCCCGCCCCGATGCAGTGCGGCACCTGGTAGAAGCGGTTCTTCAGCGTCTTCGGCCCGATCTGGATCGGCTCGAAGAGGATGTCGTACTTGGGATCGCGCGCCACCGAGAGCTCCTAGTCCGGTCGAACAAATAGGTGCAAAGCGTTTCTACAAGGTTTGCTGCGGGCTGTCCACCGGCTCAATGGAGCGGTGCCTCCCAGCCTTCCATCACCGGCGGCGTCCAGTTGGCGCCGATGGTCCGCGAGCCCTCGACCCACGGCCCGAGCTCGGGCTGGGGGAACTTCGCGTGGCGCTCTTTGAGCAGGATCCCGTACGAGTTCCCGGATTGCAGGTGCTTGATCAGCACCTTGCGCGCGAGCTCGTCCTCGCGCCCTTCCGGGATCGTGAAGTAGATGTGCAGGAACGAGTTCGAGTAACGGTCGAACACGGCCGGCACGCCCTCCTCGACGAGCAGCGTCACGTCCTCCAGCCAGTTGATGTCCGGCCCCGGCGTCGAGGCCTGCAGGTCGACGTCCTCGACGAGCGCGATGTCCTCCTGGTAGGGGAAGCGCCGGCCCGCCAGGGTCTCGGAGTCGATCCCGGTGGTCTTCTCCGGCTCGGTCACGGAACCACCCCCGCGCCGTTGGTGGGCCGGCGCTCGGGCTCCGCCGGCGCGGCATCGGTCAACCGCTCGAGCAGCAGCTTGATCTCGTCGAGGGTCTTCTGCTCCGAGACGCCCGGGATGTACGACGTCCCGGCCAGCGGCACCCGCGCCATCGCGGCGGCCTCCACGGTCAGGGCCGCGAGGTCCTCGGGCTCCAGGCTGTGGACGTCGGTCTTCCCGCAGGCGCGTGCGAGCATCTGGGTCTCGATCGTGAGCGTGTGCAGGAAGTTGAAGACCCGCTGCGCGGCCTCGTCGACGACCAGGCGCTTGCGCAGCTCCGGGTCCTGCGTGGTGATGCCGACCGGGCAGCGGCCTGTGTGGCAGTGGTAGCAGCGGCCCGCGGGCACCCCCACGGTGCCCTCGTAGTCGGTGACCCCGGGGATCTCCTTGTTGCAGTTCAGCGCCATCAGCGCCGAGTGGCCGATCGCGACCGCCTTCGCCCCCAGCGCCAGGCACTTGGCCACGTCGCCGCCATTGCGGATGCCGCCCGCCACCACCAGGTCGATCTCGTCGGACAGGCCGACGTCCTCGAGCGCGCGACGCGCCTCGGGGATCGCCGCCATCAGCGGGATCCCGGTCTCCTCGGTGGCCAGGTGCGGGCCCGCGCCGGTGCTGCCCTCGGCACCGTCGAGGTAGATGATGTCGGGGCCGCACTTCGCCGCCATGCGCACGTCGTCGTACACGCGAGCGGCGCCGAGCTTCAGCTGGATCGGGATCTGGTAGTTGGTGGCCTCGCGGATCTCCTGGATCTTCAGCGACAGGTCGTCGGGCCCCAGCCAGTCCGGGTGGCGCGCCGGTGAGCGCTGGTCGATGCCGGCCGGCAGCGAGCGCATCTCGGCCACCTGCTCCGTCACCTTCTGCCCCATCAGGTGGCCGCCGAGGCCGACCTTGCAGCCCTGGCCGATGAAGAACTCCGCGGCGTCGGCCAGCATCAGGTGGTGCGGGTTGAACCCGTACCGGCTCTGGATCACCTGGTAGTACCACTTGGTCGACAGGTCGCGCTCGGGCGGGATCATGCCGCCCTCGCCCGAGCAGGTCGCCGTGCCGGCCATCGAGGCGCCCTTGGCCAGCGCCATCTTCGCCTCCAGCGACAGCGCGCCGAAGCTCATGCCGGTGATGTAGACGGGGATGTCGAGCTCGATCGGCTTCTTGGCGAAGCGCGCCCCGAGGACGGTCTTGGTCTCGCACTTCTCGCGATAGCCCTCGATGACGAAGCGCGTCAGCGTCCCGGGCAGGAACACCAATTCGTCCCAGTGCGGGATCTTCTTGAAGATCGAGAAGCCGCGCATGCGATAGCGGCCCAGCTCGGACTTCATGTGGATGTCGTCGATGACCTCGGGCGTGAAGATCCGGCTGCGCCCGAGCACCGTGCGCTGCGAGGGCGCGTTCTCGTCGGCAATCGCCATTTAGAGCACCAGCTTCCGCTCGGAGGGCTCGAGCGTGTCGTAGTTGTAGAGCTTCTTGCCGCACACGAACTTCTGCAGCTCGGGCGGCGAGCCGAGGCCGTGGACGGAGAACTTCCGCTCGACGAACTCGGTGTCGGCGTCGGTCCACTCGCCCGGGACGCAGTCCACGCCCAGCGACTTCACCTTCCCGCCGACGTAGATCGTGCCGTCGTACATCGAGTCGCCGAGGCTCGGCCCGACGTTGCCGCAGAGGATCTGCCGGCCGCGCTGGAGCATGAACCCGGTGGTCGAGCCGGCGTCGCCGAGGACGATGATCGTGCCGCCCTTCTGGTCGATGCCGCTGCGCGCGCCGACGCGGCCCTTGACGATGACGTCGCCCCCGCGCAGCGCCGCGGCGGTGAGCGACCCCGCGTTGCCGTCGATGACGACCACGCCGGACATCATGTTCTCGCACGACGACCAGCCCACCCGGCCCTGGACGTGGACCTCGGGGCCGTCGATCAGGCCCAGGCCGAAGTAGCCGAGGCTGCCCGCGAAGGTGATCTTGCAGCGCGTGAGGATGCCGGCGCCGAGCGAGTGCCGCGCCTTCGGGTTCAGGACGGTGACGTCCTTGACGCCCTCCTCGTAGAGCAGCCAGCGCAGCTCGAGGTTGATCTGGCGCGTGGTGAGGTCCTGCGCGTCGAACACAGCGCGCTCGCCTTCGATCTCCGACACGCGCGGGACCGTGTCGTCGAGCTCGACGAGACCACGCGCGTCGTAGGTGATCTTGGTCACCGCGTCCACACCATCACCTCGCCCTCGAACGGGTCGTACGTCTCGATCTCGCGGTCGATGACCGCGCGGATCGCGATCTCCTCCGAGGCCAGGGCGACGATGTCGTCGGACTCGTAGAGCACCAGCGGCTTCGCCGCCAGCTCGTCCTTGGCCATGCCGAGGGCGCCGTCGGTCACGCAGATGTACGTGAAGACGCCGTCGAGCTCGTCGAGGCTCTGGTGCATGGCCTCCTCGAGCGTCATGCCGTCGGCCATCCGCTCGGCCAGGTAGACGGCGATGATCTCAGAGTCGCACTCGGACTGGAAGCGATGGCCCGAGCGCTCGAGGCGCCGGCGCCAATAGAAGTAGTTGGTGAGCTGGCCGTTGTGCACGACAGCGACGTCCGGGAACGGATAGGCCCAGTAGGGATGGGCGCCGGAGATGTCGACCTCGGACTCGGTGGCCATCCGCGCGTGGCCGATCGCGTGGCTGCCGACGAACGCGCCGAGCCCGTACTGCGCCGACACCGTCTCGGCGTCGCCGAGGTCCTTGATGATCTCCAGCGAGGTGCCCATCGACAGCACCTCGGCACCCGGCACGTCCTCGACGTAGTCGGCGAGCACCTTCAGGTCGCCGTCGTAGTCGAAGGTCACGCCGAACGCGTACTCGGTGCTCTCGTCGAACTCGCGGACGTTCGCCCCCAGCTCCTGCAGCCGGCTCTCGACCTCGACCCGGTGGCGGAGCTGGCGCTCGGCGAACTCGAAGTCGCGCGGCGTGTTGGCGTCGGCCAGCTTGATCCGCATCACCTGCGCGCCGTTCGGCGGGCGGTACAGCGCGAAGCCGCTGGAGTCCGGGCCGCGATGCTTCATCGACTGCAGCATCCGCGTCATGTCCTGCCCGATCGCGTGCGGCCCGTCGCTGCGGTAGATGATCCCGGCGATGCCGCACATCAGGGCAGCACCTCGAGGTACTCCTCCCGCTCCCAGTCGGTCACCGCCGCCAGGTAGCGCTCCCACTCGTCGCGCTTGTAGTGCTGGAAGACCCGGTACAGACGGCCCGGCAGCGCGCTCTGGATGACCTCGTCGGCGGCGAGCGCGTCGAGCGCGGCGCCCAGGCTGTCCGGGACCTTCTCGATCTCCTGGCCGGCCTCGAGCAGGTCGTAGGTGTTCCCCTGCTGGGGCTCGCCGGGGTCGAGCTCGCGGCGGACGCCGTCGAGGCCCGCGCGTAGCAGCGCGGCGACGGTGAGGTACGGGTTGCACGACGAGTCCACGCCGCGGTACTCGAACCGGCCGCCCGAGGCGACGCGGACGGTGGTGGTGCGGTTCTGCCATCCCCAGTTCTTGTAGATCGGGGCCCAGAAGCCGGTGTCCCACATGCGGCAATAGGAGTTCACCGTCGGGTTGCCGATGCACATCAGCGCCGGGAAGTGCTCGAGCAGGCCGCCGAGGAAGTGCAGGGCGAGCTGCGAGAGCTGGGCGGGCCCGTCGGGGTCGTGGAAGACGTTGACGCCCTGGTCGTCGGACAGCGTGAAGTGATGGTGGTGCCCGTTGGCGGAGACGCCGGTGAACGGCTTGGGCATGAAGGACGCCAGCAGGCCGTGCTTGCGCGCGACCGCGGCGCAGATCTGCCGGTAGGTGGTGATGTTGTCGGCCGTCCGGGACGGCCGGTCGAAGCGGAAGTTCAGCTCGAGCTGACCGGGCGCGTCCTCGTGGTCGCCGTAGCTCATGTCAAGGCCGAGCGCCTGCCCGTACTCGACCACGTCGAGCAGCACCGGACGGAGCTCCTCGAACTGGTGGATGTGGTAGCAGTACGGCTTGGTGACGCCCTCGGGCGCGCCGCCGTTCTCCGGCTTGCGGAGCCACATCATCTCGGGCTCGATGCCGATCAGGAACTGGTAGCCCAGCTCCTGCTCGAACTCGGCGGCGATGCGTTTGAGGTTCTGGCGCGGGTCGGCGTCCAGCAGCTCGCCGGTCTCGGTGTCGTAGCAGTCGCAGTACACGCGCGCGACGCGGGGATCCCAGGGCAGCTGCGCGAAGGTGTCGAGGTCGGCGACGGCCGCCAGCTCGGACTCCTCGGGCCCGAACCCGATGTAGTTGCCGTAGCGGTCGGTGAAGAGGTTGGCGGTCGCGCCGTAGACGAGCTGGTAGCCGCGCTCGGCGACCTGGGGGAAGAAGGATGCGACGACGCCCTTGCCCATCACGCGGCCGGTCACCGACACCTGCTGGAAGAAGACGTACTTGATCCCGTCGGCCGCGATGCGCTGGGTGATCTGCTCGATCTTCTCGCGCCGGCCCGGCTGCGAGCGGGCCTCCTCGAGCGTCGCCGGCGGCGGCTCGATGCGCGGCGACCCCAGCACCGTCGCGACGCTCCCGCCGAGGACCGCCACGGGCTTCGCCGGTGCCGCCACGGGGCCGTCGTACGTCTCGTTTGCCATGACACTCCCTTGGTCGACGTCCGGGCCAGCGTTGTACCAGTTTGTACAAGACGAGGCAAGTGGAGAGTAAGATCGCGGCATGGGACGACGAGCACGGCGAGTCGGGCGCGAGGCGCCTGCCCCGCCACGGGAGCGGCGCGAGCGCCCCGGGGCGGTCCTGCGCGGGCCGCCCATCGCGGTGCGGTGCGACTGCGGCTCCAAGCACGACCTGGCCTACGGCGAGCGCTGGCGCTGCGAGCAGTGCGGCCGCACGTGGGACACGAAGCGGATCCCGTTCGCCGAGTACGACGCGATCCGCCGGACGCAGCTGCGGTTCCGCGTGCTGCCGGTCCTGCTGGGCCTGCTGGTGGCCGCGCTGGCGATCTTCTTCACGCTGACCGGCAACGTCTGGAGCGTGTTCTTCCTCCTACCCCTGGCCATGACCACCTGGTTCGTGTTCGTGCGCCCCTCGCATCGGAAGCGCTACCGGCGCGCGATCGCCGATCTCCCAAAGTGGACGCTGGACCCGGAATAGAACGTGCACTGGACAGGTTTGTCTTGACTCTGTCGTAGACAAGTTGGTACAAGTGGCCGGTCGCCGTGGTCAACGGCGGTGGCCCGCTCGGGCCTGTGCCCCTGCACAAGAAGGGTGGAGAGATGGCGACTGCCCAGGTCGAGCAACGCGAACTCGTCAAGGCGATGTCCTGGTGGGACGGCTTCATGATCGCCCTGGCGAACCCGGGCTTCCTGCTGGCCGCCCTGGGTGCGTCGATCGGGGCACTGGGAACGCTGGGCGCGCTGGTGCTGTGGACGGTGTCCGTCCTGCTCGGCGCCCTGCAGAACAACATCTACGCCGAGCTGGCGACGATGTTCCCCAACAAGTCCGGCGGCATCGCCCTGTTCGCGCACGAGGCCTGGCGCAAGTACCTGGCCGTGATCGGCCCGCTCGCCACCTTCGGCTACTGGTTCGCCTGGTCGTCCGTGCTGTCGATCAGCGGGCTCATCGCCGGGACGCTGGTGCACGCGCAGTTCTTCTCGAGCGTCGACTTCTCCTGGACGCCCGGCACCTTCAGCGTGAACTTCGCGGTGCTGGTGGCGATCGCGTTCCTGCTGCTCGTGTACTTCACCAACGCTCGCGGCATCAAGTCGACGGTCGCGTTCAGCTACCTCACCGGCGCGCTGCTGCTGATCCCGTGCGCCGCCCTGATGTTCCTGCCGTACCTCACGGGCGACTTCAGCAGCGACAACCTCGACTGGAACATCGGCGCCGGCGGCGGCTTCGCGCTCGCCATCACCTGGCTGTACTTCATGGGCTGGTCGTCCTACGGCTTCGAGGCGTGCGCCACCGTCGCGCCCGAGTACAACGACACCGCCAGCGACACGCCCAAGGCGCTGCGCGCGTCGGCGGCGTTCTCGGTCGCGGTATACGCCCTGCTGCCGCTCGGGCTGGGCGGGACGCTGAACACCGAGGCGGTGGCGGCCGACGCCACGGCGATCGTCTTCTACAAGACCGCGTTCGAGACGCTCGCCGGGTCGTTCCTCGGCGGCGTGCTCGTCGTCTGCCTGGTGTGCGGCCTCGTGCTGACCATGAGCACCGCCACGCTCGACGGGTCGCGCGCGCTCTACGGCATCGCCAAGGACGGCATGACGATCCGGTGGCTGGGCAAGCTCAACCGGTTCAACGTACCCGAGCGCGGCATGATCGTCGACGCCGCCCTGAACATCTTCCTGGTCGTCTACTTCGGGACCGCGATCGAGATCCTTGCCGCCGGCAACCTGGGCTACATGCTCGCCCATGTGTTCGCCCTGTCGGGCTTCCTGCTGCTGCGGCGCGACCGGCCCAACTGGCCGCGCCCGATCAGGCTGTCGGCGATCTGGCTCCCGATCGCCGGGTTCCTCGCGCTGGCGAACCTGACGTTCGTGCTCCTCGGCGGGTTCATCTACGCGAACGAGTACGGCTACGGCCTGGAGAAGACGTGGGTCGGCTGCGCGGTGCTGGGCGTCTCACTCCTCCTCTATGTGTACCGGCGCAAGGTGGAGGACAAGCTGCCGCTGCACCTGCGTGAGCCGGTGCCGCAGCTGCCTGAGGACGAAGCGGCCGACCGTACGTTGGCCGCCGCTCCCGCATGACGGCCGCGGTGCCAGCCTCCGTCCCGGTGCTGGTCATCGGGGCGGGGGTCCACGGCCTGTCGACGGCCTGGCACCTGGCCGAGCGCGGGACCGAGGTGCTCGTGGTCGACAAGACCGGCGTCGCCGCCGGCGCGTCGGGGATCGCCTGCGGCGTGGTGCGCAACAACTACTTCCAGCCGGCGATGTCGGAGCTGATGACGGCCTGCGTCGAGCTGTGGGAGTCCGACCCGGAGGCGCTGCACTACCACGGCAGCGGCTACCTCGCGCTGGGGCCGGCGGCGCAGGAGCCCGACCTCCAGGCGGTGTTCGAGCGCCAGGAGCGCATCGGCTACCCCTCCGAGCTGGTGGTGGGCGAGAGCGCCGTGCGCGACCACATGCGGTCGCTGTACGGCGACTGGCGCGCGCCGGGGCTCAGCGTGTGCCTGCACGAGACGGCCGGCGGCTTCGCCTTCAACCGCGAGTCGATGCACGGCCTGGCCGGCAAGGCGCAGGCCGCCGGCGCCGCGATCCTCACCGGCGTCGAGGTCACCGGCTTCGACCTCGACGGCTCGGGGGCGGCGACCCGCGTCCACACGTCGGGCGGGACGATCGCGGCCGAGCAGGTCGTGGTGGCGGTCGGGCCGTGGATCGCGTCGCTGTGGGACATGCTCGGCCTGCCCGCGCGGCTCGACGTGCGCCACCCGGACGGCACGGTGTCGCGCGACCAGGAGATGTGGACGTACTGGTATCTCCAGGAGGGCGAGGTCGACGTCGACCCTGCGGAGTTCGTGACCACCGACGGCCGTCCGTCCCCGGTGCTGCACGTCGACAGCCACGCCGAGCTGCGGGCGGACGACGGCGGCCTGATCACCGACGAGCCGTGGGGGATCTACGTCAAGCCCGACCGCGACAGCGTGCAGGGCGGCGCAGCGCCGATCCGGCTCGGCCACTCGTTCGAGATCGACCCCTACCCGACCGGCTCGGTGGATCCGGGCTTCCCGGACATGTGGTGCGCCGCGCTGTCGCACTGCCTCGAGCGCTTCGCCGGCGTCCGGCCGCGCTACCGGCAGATGCGCTCAGGCGGCGTCGGCGCGTTCACCGTCGACAACTTCCCCGTCTTCGACCGCATGCGCCCGAACGTGTACGTGGCGGCGGACTCCAACCACGGCTACAAGATGATCGCGGTGGGCGCCGAGATCGCCCGCGAGATCGGCGGCGAGGCGTCGTCGCTGCTGTATCCGTTCCGCTACGAGCGCTTTGAGTCCGGGGACCTGCACCCCGTGTCCAACAGCCCGTATCCCTGGAGCTGACGGGTGTACTAGCGGCGCGCGCGCCCGGCCTTGCGGGTGCGGCCGTTGCCGGCGTCCTCGCCGCCCACGGCCGGGACGCCGGCGTCGAGCCAGCGGCTGACCCCGAGGTCGAGGCCGCCGGGAGCGAACAGATCCATCGAGTGGTGGCTGACGCCGCCGGACGTCAGGTGGAAGGTCTCCTCGAGGTCGAGCACGGCGGTCGTGCGCGTCACGCCCAGCGCCTGGCCCAGGCGCTCGCGCGGCGTGACGAGCCGTGCGCGGATGTGGGTGTTGCAGAAGGCGACCGGGACCGACTGGGCGAGCAGGACGTCGAGGACCATGTCGCCGCGCTCGAGCGCCCGCCGAAGCTTGGGCTCGGCGGGCAGCGGGACATCGGGGTGCACGGTGTCGACCATGACCGCCGTGGGAGTGCCGTCGGCCAGCAGCGTGCGGCGGATCAGCGGCGCGGTGGCACCCTCGGGGACCGCGAACAGCCGGGCCAGCTCGGTATCGAGGACTCGCTCCTCGATGACGACGTCGCGCGTGGAGAGCTTGACCCCGCGCCGGCGCGCGAGCGACGAGTACGGGACGAGCTTCTCGAGACCTTCGTGGAAGGCCGCCGACTGCGGCATGCGCCCGACGAACGTGCCGCTCCCCTGGCGGCGGACGATCTCGCCGGTGTCGTCGAGCCGCTGCAGCGCCGAGCGCAGCGTGCCCCGCGAGATCCCCAGCATCGAGGCCAGGTCGTGCTCGGGCGGGAGCCGGTCGCCGGGGCGGTGGCGCCCGGGGGCGAGCCAGTTGCGCAGCGCCTCCTCGGCGCTGTCGACCAGGGACCGCTTGCGGAGGTCGCCTTCGGCGGCGCTCAACCCAGCGCCTCCTCCCGGGCCGCCGCGGCCTGTGAGGCGAGCGCCGTCGCCTCGGCGAGGCGCCCGTCGGCCGGCTGCCGGGCGAGGTTGATCGCCACCAGGTTGACCGCGGCGCGGCAGGCCGCCTCGGCCAATAGGGCGCCCGCCGCCGCGTCGCCGACCAGCCAGCGGCTGCCGTCGCGCGCCGTGCCCGCCGCGAGGCGAGCCAGCTCGGCGGCCACGGTGGCGACCGCCAAGGGTGGCTCGGCAGCGTCCGAGAGCGCGGCCTTCAACCGACCGGCGCGCTCCGGGTCCTCGGCGGGCAGGCGCACCGCGGCGAGGACCGGCGCGTAGGCGCTCAGGTCGCGCTCGGCCAGCTCGAGCGCCTGGGCGCGCAGCTGGCTCGCGCGGGCCTGCACGTCACCCTGCTCGGAGAACGCGGCCGACATCTCCACGAGGCCCGCCGCCAGCGCCGTGGCGAGCGCCGCACACGCGCCGCCGCCGGGCGCCGGGCTCTCGGCGGCGACGTCCGCCAGCAGCTCGTTGAAGGTGCGATCGGCCAGCGCGGGCATGGACAAAGAGGTTACGTGGCGCCTAGAAGAGCCCGACCGTCCGGCCCTCCGCGTCGATGTCGACGTTGAGCGCTGCCGGCGACTTGCCCAGACCGGGCATCTGCGTGATGTTTCCGCACAGCGGGACGAGCCAGCCGGCCCCGGTGTAGGCGCGCAGATCGCGCACGGGGAGCGTGAAGTCCTGGGGCGCGTTGAGCAGCTCCGGGTCGGCGGAGAGCGACAGGTGGGTCTTCGCCATGCAGATCGGCAGCTCGCCCAGACCGTCGGCCATGTACTGAGCGATCTTCTGCTCCGCGGCCGGATAGAGATAGATGTCCTTGGCGCGGTAGACGCGCTTGGCCACCGCGTTGATCTTGTCGATGATCGAGTCCGAGTCCTCGTACATGAACCGGAACTCCGAGGGCTGCTCGCAGGCCTCGACCACCGCGCCCGCGAGGTCGGCGGCGCCCGCGCCGCCGCGGGCGAACCCGTCGTTGATCTCGGCCGCGAACGCGCCGTAGTCCAGCGCGAGCTTCCTGACGACCTCGACCTCCTCGTCGGTGTCGCCCGGGCGGCGGTTGACCGCCACCACGCACGGCAGCCCGAACTCGCGCACGATGCCCAGGTGGCGGCGCAGGTTCTGCGAGCCCTCCTCGAGCGCCGCCATGCCCTGGCCGCCGTTGATCCGGGGGTCGTCATCGATGCCGCCGTGGTGCTTGAGCGCGCGCACCGTGCACACGAGCACGACGCAGTTCGGCGTCAGGCCGCCGTTGCGACAGACGATGTCGAAGAACTTCTCCATGCCCATGTCCGAGCCGAAGCCCGATTCGGTGACGACGTACTCGCCCAGCTTGAGCCCGATCAGATCGGCGATGAGCGACGAGTTGCCGTGCGCGATGTTGGCGAACGGTCCGCAGTGCATGAGGCAGGGCTGGCCCTCGAGGGTCTGGATCAGGTTGGGCTTGATCGACTCCTTGAGCAGGACGGCCATCGCGCCGGCGGCGCCGAGATCCTCCGCCGTCACCGGGAGCGCGCCGTTGTAGCTGTGCCCGACGGTGATCGCGCCCAGGCGCCGCCGCAGGTCCTGGAGGTCGCGCGAGACCGCCAGGATCGCCATGACCTCCGAGGCGGCGGTGATGTCGAAGCCCGTCTCGCGCGGGTAGCCGTTGGCGCGGCCGCCGAGCCCGATCGCCACCTGGCGCAGCGCGCGGTCGTTCATGTCCACGGCGCGGCGCCACGAGATGCGCAGCGCGTCGATCTTGTGCGGGTTGCCATGCAGGATCGACGCGTCGATCATGGCGGACAGCAGGTTGTTGGCCGCGCCGACCGCGTGGATGTCGCCGGTGAAGTGGAGGTTGAGGTCCTCCATCGGCACCACCTGGGTCATGCCGCCGCCCGCCGCGCCGCCCTTGATGCCGAACACCGGGCCGAGCGACGGCTCGCGCAGGCAGAGCACGGGCTCGCGGCCGATGGCGCCGAGGCCCTGGGTCAGGCCGACCGCCGTCGTGGTCTTGCCCTCGCCGGCCTTGGTCGGCGTCACGCCGGCCACGCAGACGAGCTTGCCGTCGGGGGAGGACTTGAGCCGCTCCATGACCCCCAGCCCGATCTTCGCCTTGTGGCGGCCGTACGGCTCGATCTCCTCGGGCGCGAGCCCGATGCGCTCGGCGATCGATTCGATCGGGAGGAGCCGGGCTTCCTGGGCGATCTCGAGGCTGCTCTTCATCGGGGCGGCTCCTTAGTGGCTGACGGCGGCGGCGGCAAGCTCGGAAACGAGGGCGTCCTCGTAGAAGCGCTCGAGGGCGAACGGCGCGATGAGGTCCGGGGTGCGCCCGGTGTCGACCAGCTCGGCCAGCGTCTGGCCGACGATCGGGGCGGCCTTGAACCCGTAGGTCCCCCACCCGGCGCTGACGTGGAAGTTCTCGACCTCGGTCTTGCCGAGGATCGGGCTGTAGTCCGGGCTGAGGTCGCAGAGTCCCGCCCAGCTGCGCAGCATCCGCGCGCGCTCGAGCTGCGGGAACAGCTCCAGCGTGTGGCGGCAGACCTCCTGCAGGAAGTTCAGCGTCCCCTGCATGCGGTACGTGGTCCACGGCTCGATCTCGGCCCCCATCAGGAACTCGCCGCGGTCGGTCTGCGAGATGTACACGTGCATCTGCGAGGAGACGATCACCACGTCGAGCAGCGGCTTGACCGGCTCGGTCACACACGCCTGCAGGATGTGCGTGGTGATCGGCAGCGGCACGCCGGCCATGTCGTTGATCAGCGTGCTCCAGCCCGCCGTGCAGTTCAGGACGACGCCGGCCTTCACGGTCCCGCGGTTGGTTCGCACGGCGGTTACCCGGCCGTTGGAGCGATCCATGCCGGTGACCTCGGTGTCCTGATGCAGCTCGGCGCCGCCCGCGTCGGCCCCGCGCGCGAAGCCCCAGACCACCGCGTCGTGGCGGATGATGCCGCCGGGCGGGTGGTAGAGCGCGCCCATGATCGGGTGCACGGCGTTGGGGTTGTCCACCTGCATGGCGGGCGCCAGCCGCTTGATCTCCGCGGGCTCGATCAGCCGCGAGTCGATGCCCTGCAGGCGGTTGACCTCCGCGCGGTTGGCCATCACGAACATCGCGCGGTCCGAGTGGGCCAGCGTCAGGTGGCCGCACTGCGAGAACAGCAGGTTGAAGTTCAGCTCCCGCGAGAGCCCCTCGTAGAGCTTGACGCTGGCGTCGTAGAACCGCGCGCCCTCGGGGGTCTTGTAGTTCGAGCGCAGGATGGTCGTGTTGCGACCGGCCGCGCCCGAGCCGATGTAGCGCTTCTCGAGGACCGCGACGTTGGTGATCCCGCGCCGGCGCAGGTAGTACGCGGTGGCCAGGCCGTGCGACCCACCGCCGATGATGACGACGTCGTAGGCGCCCTTGAGCTCGGGCCGCCTGCGCCACATGCGGCGGCGGCGGAAGATGTCAAGCACGCGACTGCGCCTCCTCCACCTCGCCGACGGCGGCCAGCGCGCGGGCGCCGATGGGCGCCGCGCCCAGGTGCTGGGCGGCGTCGGCGACGACGTCCCACATGTACTGGCCGACCGCCCAGCCGAACAGGAACGTGAAGCGATCCGGCGCCTCGCGCAGCAGGATCGCCGGCTGGCGGGCGATCGAGCCCGGGCGGACCGCCCCGACCGGCGTCACGTGGGGGCGCAGGTCCAGCGCGGTGAAGCGGGCGAAGATCTCGCGCGCCTGCGGCCCGGCGACCGTCAGCGCGGCGAGGCTGGTGGTCACCTCGACCAGGCTCGACGGCCAGGTCGCCGCGCCGCCGGCGTCGAGCCGCTCGCGCAGCGGCGCCACATTGGCCGGCTCGCAGAGCACGAGCGCGCGCTCGGGCGTCACACGGCACCACCACGCGCCCTGGCCGCGGTGGGCACGGCCGGGCTCGGGAGCCAGCTCGTCGAGGTCGGCCGCCGGACCTTGGAGCTCCAGCTTGCCCCAGTGCGAGACGTCGGCCCACCCGGCGATCCGGCGGCAGGTCTCGGCCTCCCGGGCGGCACCCGTGTACTCCACGGCGACGTCCCAGCCGTCGGAGCGCTCGAAGCGCGCGCCGAGGGCGCGCGCCTGGCGCTCCATCGGGCTGCGGGCCACGGCGTCCGTCGCGGCGCCCGGAGCGAGGAACTCGAAGCTCACGAGCGCAGGACCTCCCCGTCCGGGTCGTAGAAGGGCTTCGTGACGACCTCTGCGCGCAGCGTGCGGCCCTCGTCGGAGATGGTGATCGCGGCGCCGTCGCTCGCCAGCGCGGCGGGGACCCACGCCATGCCGATCACCCGCTCGAGCACCGGCGAGTAGCGGGCGCTGGTGACCTGGCCGGCGGGCTTGTCGCCGTCATCGACGACGACCGCGCCCTCGGTCGGCACGGCGCCGTCGGGAAGCGTGAACCCGACCAGCCGGGTCGCGGCGTCGTGCTCGGCATAGTGCTCGAGCGCCCACCTGCCGATGAAGTCCTCGTCCTTGTCGAGCTTGACGATCCAGGGCATGGCGGCGCCGTAGGGCGTGGACTCCGAGTCGGTGTCCTGGCCGACCAGGATGTGCATCTTCTGCAGGCGCAGGATCCGCTGGGGCTCGAGGCCGAAGGGCCGCAGCCCGTACTCGGAGCCGGCCTCCAGCAGTGCGTCCCACACGTGCTCGCCCTGGGCGGCCGGGAAGTGGATCTCGTAGCCGACCTCGCCCACGAAGCCGATGCGCAGCAGCAGACTCGGCACCCCGGCGACCGGCGCGCGCTTGGCGTCGAGGTACTTGAACGCGGCGTTCGAGCAGTCGAGGCCGGTGACCTCGGCCATGATCTCGCGGGCGCGCGGGCCGGCCAGGTTGACCGCGGCCAGTCCCTGCGTGACGTCGGTGAGGTGGACGCGCATGCGCCAGTCCGCCAGCCACCAGGAGAACCATTCCTCCACGGCGCCGGCACCGCTGGACGTCGTGGTCACGTAAAAGCTGTGGTCGTCGAGCCGGCAGATGGTGCCATCGTCCATGATCCGGCCGGCGTCGCTGCTCAGGACGCCGTAGCGGATGCGGCCGGGCGCGAGGTTCGCGAAGCGGTTGGGGTAGAGGCGATCCAGGAAGGCGCCGGCGTCGGGGCCCTGGACGAGGAGCTTGCCGAGCGTCGAGACGTCGATCAGGCCGGCGGCCTGCTGGACGTTGAGGGCCTCGGCCTGCGGCTCGCCGTAGTCGTAGGCGCGCCGCCAGTCGCCGGCCCACTGCACGCGCGCGCCCAGCTCGCGGTGGCGGCCGTGGATGGCCGAGCGCTTGGCCGGCTCGAACGGGCGCCCGGCCAGCACGCCCATCGGCA
The DNA here is from genome assembly GCA_963828075.1 of uncultured Solirubrobacterales bacterium. Lineage (GTDB taxonomy): Bacteria > Actinomycetota > Thermoleophilia > Solirubrobacterales > Solirubrobacteraceae > JACCYI01. Next base: position 163,874 of record CAWHDH010000021.1, read on the forward strand.
CGGTGGTCCAGGGCGGCCGGGCGGTGGTGGTCCCCACCTGCTCGAGGCTCTGCCCGGTCTCCTGGGCCATCAGGCGCACGGCGGGCAGCTGGCACATGCGACCCTGACAGGGGCCCATCGTCACCGTCGTGTAGCGCTTGGAGAGCTCGATCGAGTCGTAGCCCTCCTCCACGCTGAGATGGATGTCCTTGGCCGTGACGTCCTCGCACAGGCAGGCGAAGCACTTGCCACGGTCGGTGCCTGCGGCGGGCGGCGGCACGGCGACCTCCGGCCGGGCCTGGGCCAGCGCGGCCAGCTGCTCGCGAGCCTCGTCCGCCGCGCGGCGGGTGCCGGCGTCGCCGAGCCCGAGGGCGATGGCGGCCTCCGTCCCGGCCAGCACGCCTGAGAGCCCGACGGCCTCCCGGCTCTCGGCGGCTGCGACCTCGCCCGCGGCGTGGAGCGAGTCGGGCAGATCGGTGAGCTCGAAGCGCCCGCGGGCCGGGTCGTAGGAGGTCTGCGCGCCTGCCTGCAGGAGCAGCGACGTTGCCGGGACGGCGCCGCCCGAGATCACCAGCAGGTCACACACGTACGGCTTGTCGGGGCCGCCGCCGACCGGTGCCAGGACCGCGCCGGTGACGTGATTGCGGCCGCGGGCCTCGATGACGTTGTGTCCGGCCAGCACCTCGATGCCGAGGCGGCGCAGCGCCTCGTGCCCGCGACGCGATCCGGGGCGCAGGTCGGCCACCGCCGCGACGCGGACGCCCGCCTCGTGGAGGGCGACGGCCGCCTCGATTCCCTGGTCGGAGGTCGTGGCCACCACGGCGCGGGAGCCGGGGCGCACCGCGTACAGGGCGATCAGGCGCCGGGCGCCGCCGGAGAGCATCACCCCCGGCAGGTCGTTGCCGGCGAACACCAGCGGCTGCTCGATCGTGCCGGTCGCGTAGATCTGGTGGCGGGTGCGGACCTGGTGCAGCGTGTCGCCCTGCCAGATGGGGACGATGCCGTCGAACGCGCCGAGCGCGGAGGCCCGGCGCAGGATCTCGACGCCGGCGGCCTCGGCCTCGGCGACGAGCGCCACGACCTCGTCTCGGCGACCCTCGACCAGCGCGCGACCGCCGGGCTCGGCCCCCTCGTCGGCCAGGACGACGTCGGCCCCCAGCCGCGCTGCGGCGATCGCGGCGCGCAACCCGGCGACGCCGCCGCCGACGACCAGCACATCCGCGTGACGGCGGCGGTACTCGGTGCGCCACTCGCGCTCGGGCTGCGACGCGCGCAGGCGCCCCAGGCCGGCGGCGTTGCGGAGCACCTTCTCGTACAACGGCCACAGACGCCGCGGGCGAATGAAGGTCTTGTAGTAGAAGCCGGGCGGGGTCAGCGCCGAGCCCGCCAGGTCGGTCGCGCGCATGACGTCGAAGTCGAGACCGGGCCGGGCGTTGAGGTGCTCGACCTGCATGCCCTCGCGCACCGGCTCGGTGCAGGCGCGCACGCCCGGGGCCCCGTCGACGGCGACCAGGCAGTTGGGGCACTGGCCGGCGCAGCACATCAGGCCGCGCCGCCGGTGGTACTTGAAACTCCGCGAGAACGTCCGCTGACCGGCGGCGTACAGGGCCGAGCCGACCGTGTCGCCCTCGTGTGCCGTCACCGGCTTGCCGTCGAACGTGAAGCTGAGGACCGTCGCACGGGAGATCCGCTCGCCCGGTTGCTCCGGGAGGCGGGTCACGCGGCGCTCGGGTCGTCGGTGGGCAGCGCGGTGAACAGCACCTCGTTGGTGCGCGTGTCGCGCTCGGCGACGAACCAGGCCCGACAGCCCGAGCGGTGGAACCACCACTCGCGCTGGACCCCGGCCACGTTGCGCCGGAAGTAGTTGTAGGAGTTGAGCTCGCGGAAGCTCGGCCGCTGCGCCGGACGGGGGGAGATCTCGCCGCCATACCCGAAGTCCGTGACTTCGCGGGCGCCGCAGTTGGGGCACGTGAGCAGGAAGGACATGGCCGGGAGGCCGCCGGGAGGCGGCGCGGGCAGTCTAGACAAATAGGTCTAAAGGTGCAACCTCACGAGTGGCCTCGATCATGCACCTCTCCGCGCGTCCACACCGGCCTGTGCGAGGAGCCCGAGGCACTGCTCGCACGCCTGTTCACCACGCTCGCCGCGTAAGCCACGCCGCGGATGGGAAGGAGGAGCCGATGGCCACCGGCAACGACCGTGCGATGACGCGCTCCGACGAGGAGATCTTCGCGATCGAGACGCGCGTGCGGACGGTCGGCCGGGTGCGCCTGCAGAAGCGCATCGTCGAGGAGGAGGTCGACGTGCGCGTGACGCTGCGCCGCGAGGAGCTCGTGGTCTTCGAGGAGGAGATCCCCGACGACGGGAGCCCCGGCGAGCCTGGCCCGATGACGGTCGCCGAGGACACGCTCGAGATCGTCCTGCACGCCGAGGAGCCCGTGATCGGCACCCGCGTCGTGCTGCGCGAGCGGGTTCGCGCCCGCATCGAGGTCGTCACCGAGGAGGTCCCGGTCGCGACCGAGCTCCGCCGCGAGGTCGTCGACCTCGAGCACGACGAGCCCGCCTGGTAACTACGCTCCCGCCATGCCGCGGCTCGGCGTCATCGGCGTCCCCACCAGCGCCGGCGCGTTCAGCGCCGGCCAGGAGCGCGCGCCCGCGGCGCTGCGCGAGGCCGGCCTGCTCGAGGCGCTCCGCGAGCACGGCGCCGACGTCCGCGACCACGGCGATCGCGACGTCTGGCGCTGGCGGCCCGACCGCGGGCATCGCCGCGCCCAGAACCTCGGCGCGGTCGTCGGGATCGTCAAGGACACCGCAGGCCGGGTGGCACAGGCGGTCGCGGCCGGCGAGACGACGCTGGTGCTCGGCGGCGACTGCACCGTCGGCATCGGGACCGTCGCCGGCCACGCGACCAGCGACGAGCGCGTCGGGCTCGTCTACTTCGACACCCACGCCGACCTCAACGTCCCGGCGAGCGTCCGCCCCGGGGCGCTGGACTGGATGGGGATGGCGCACATGCTCGGCGAGGACGGCGCCGAGCCGGAGCTCGTCGCGGCCGGCCCGCGCACCCCGCTGCTCGAACCCGATCAGGTCGTGCTGTTCGGCTGGGGGCCCGAGCAGGCGCAGCCGCGCGAGCGCGAGGCGATCGATCGGCTGGGGATCTCCGTGGTCGGCGTCGACGAGGTGGCGGCCGACCCCACCGCCGCCGCCGGCCGCGCGCTCGCGTTGCTCGAAACCCGGGCCGATCGCATCCTCGTCCACTTCGACGTCGACGTCGTCGACTTCACCGACACGCCGCTCTCGGAGAACACCGGCCGCAACGAGGGTCTCCCCTACGACACCGCCGCACGGGCGCTGGCGGCGCTGCTCCGCACACCGCGGCTGGCCGCCCTGACGGTCACCGAGCTCAACCCCGCGCACGCCGAGGAGGGCGCGGGGAGCATCGAGCGCCTCGCGCGCGACCTCGCGCGCGGGCTCAGCTGACCAGCGACAGCGGGGTCCGGCGGGCCGCGCTGTAGGTGGCGGAGACCTCCTGCAGGATGGAGACCATCTCGGTGGTCGCCGGCGAGCGGTAGCCGCCCGCGAGCGTCGCCGCGTACACCTTGCGCTCGGCGATCTGACGGCCGAGCGAACGCAGGACGATGTCATCGCGGATCGTCGACGTCCCCATCTCGGCGATGATCGCCACGCCGACGCCGGCGGCGACGAGACCCTGGACAGCGGTGTAGTCGTCGGACTCGAAGGCGATCCGCGGCTCGAATCCGGCGGCCTGGCAGGCGCGGACCATCAGCATCGTGCACTCGCACGTCGTGGTGCCCTGGATCCACGGCTCGCCGGCGAGGTCGGGGAGCTTGAGGTTGCGCTTGCGCGCGAGCGCATGGTCGCGCGGCAGCGCCAGGTACATCGGGTCGTCGAGCAGGTGGACGAGGTCGATGCCCTCCAGCGAGACGCGCGGCTCGTAGAAGCCCTCGGCGGTGAGCGCCAGCTCGAGCTCGCCGGCGCGCAGCTTGCCGATCGCGTCCTCCCCCTCCGCCAGCATCAGGCTGAGCTCGACACCGGGGTGGCGCTCGCGGAAGTTGGCGATGGCCAGCGGCACGATCGTCCCGCCCGCCGACTCGAACGCGGCCATCCGCAGGCGGCCGCCGCGGAGGCCGGCGATGGCCTCGAGCTCGGCCTCGGCGTCGGCCAGGCGCGCGAGGATCCACTCGGCGTGGCGGACGACCGCCTCCCCCGCCTCGGTCAGCCGCACACCGCGCGCGCTGCGCTCGACGAGGACCGCGCCGGCCTCGCGCTCGAGCGCGGCGACCTGCTGGGAAACGGCGGACTGGGTGAACGACAGCGCCTCGGCCGCGGCGGAGAACGAACCCCGGACGGCGACCTCGCGAAGGACCTTCATTCGGCGGACGTCAAGCATCAGAGCAACTTATACCAGACCCGCCAAAGCGTCATTTGTGCTGATGGCACCAAAGCGGGACCATGTGCTCACACACCGACCACCCCGAACGTTGAAGGAGCATGCAGATGTCGCGTACCACCTCCGTCGTGATCCGCCCCGCCCGAGCGGACGACCGCCTCGAGCTCCTCGACCTCGCCGAGCTCGACTCCAAGCAGCCCGTCGCCGACACCAACACGCTGGTCGCCGAGATCGACGACCACATCGTCGCCGCCCTCGGCGTCGAGTCCGGCGCCCGGATCGCCAACCCGTTCGTCGCCACCGCTGATGTCCTGGCGCTGCTCGACCTGCGGGCCAGCCGCACCACGAGCGCCGTCGCCCGTCAGCGGCGCCGCCTGGCCATCCCGCACGTGCGCGCGCGCGCCCGGGCGGCGTGAGCGTCCAGACCTCTCCCTCCCCATCCGCGACGGCGGGCGCCCCCTCGGCGCCCGCCGTCGCTGTCGTTCCCCCCTGGCTCACGTGGGCCGCGCTGTGGACGGTCTACATCGTCTGGGGCTCGACCTACCTGGCCATCCGGATCATGGTCGAGACGATGCCGCCGCTACTCTCGGCCGGAGCGCGGTTCGCGGTCGCCGGGGCGGCGGTGATCGCGGTCCTGGCCGTCATGCGCCGGCCCGTCAAGCTCGACCGCGCGACGCTCGCCGGCACCGCGCTGGTCGGCACGCTGCTGATGGGCGCAAATGGGCTCGTCACCATCGCCGAGCAGGAGGTCCCCTCCTCGCTCGCCGCCCTGATCTTCGCCTCGGTCCCGCTGTGGGTCATCCTGCTGCGCCGCTCCGCCCGCGAGCGCGTGTCGCGCGGCAGCGTGGCGGCGGTGGCGATCGGCTTCGGTGGCGTCGCGCTGCTGATGCGCCCGGGCCCGGCGTGGGGCGACGCCACACTGCTCGGGCTGGTCGGCGTCCTCGCCGCCGCGGCGATGTGGGCGTCGGGCTCCTTCGCTTCCCCGCGCGTCTCGCTCCCCCGCGACCCCCTGGCCTCGGTCGCCTGGCAGATGATCCTCGGCGGGCTGATCACCGTCTTCGTGGGGCTCGCGCTGGGCGAGGCCGCCGACGTGCGCCCCGAGGCGTTCTCGGCCCGGTCGCTGCTCGCCTTCGCCTACCTGATCGTCTTCGGCTCCTGGATCGCGTTCACCGCCTACGGCTGGCTGCTGCAGAACGCGCCGGTCTCGAAGGTGGCGACCTACGCGTACGTCAACCCGGTGGTCGCCATCGCGCTCGGAGCGATCGTGCTCGACGAGGCGATCACCGCGAGCACGCTCGCGGGCGCCGCGGTGATCGTCGTCTCGGTCGCACTGGTCGTCACCCTGGAGACGCGGCGCGCTGACGCTTAGCCGGGCAGCCGCACCGTCATCGCCGAGTCCTGAAGAGCGAAGCCGAACGCCTCGTAGAGCTCGCGCGCCGGATTGCCGTCGGAGACCGCGAGCCCGATCGTGCGCAGGCCGTCGCTCCTCGCCGCGTCGAGCGTCGCGGCGAGGAGCGCGGCGCCGAGGCCCCGCAACGCGTCGCCCGGCAGCCGGAAGAGCTCGACGAGCCACGGGCCGCCGCGCGGCGGCCTTCCGCCCGAGTCGGTCACCAGCGACACGCCGACCTGAAGGCCGTCTCGGACCGCGACGCGACTGCAGGGCAGCATCGGCCCGACGACGCCGCCCGCGGCCAGCTCGTGGATGGACGCGCCTTCGACGAACATCACGTGGTCGGGGTGCCCGACGGGGTACGCCGCCGCATTGACCTCCGCCAGCTCGGGCGCGAGCACGCCGACCGGCTCGATGACGACGCCGAGCGGGATCGACACCAGCGGCGCGGCGGGGGCCGTCGGCAGGTGGAGGCTGAGCGAGTGGGCGTGGCGTCGCCGCGTCGCGCCCGCCGCCACCAGCGCCTCACCGAGCGCCATGTCCGCGGTCCCGGCGAGCCAGCCGGGCAGCTCCGCAAGCGCCGCCGCCACCACGATCGCCAGATCCGTCCCCGGCACCGGCTCGATGTAGTCGGCGATCGGCAGGCCGTCGCGCTCCTCGCGCAGGAACGTCGCGCACGGCTCGCCGCCGGGCCCCGGCAGCGGCTCCGGCTCGGGCCGGGCGTCACTCGGCAAAGGGGCGCTCGAACAGGGTCGAGAGGACGATCTGGGTCTGGGTGCGCGTCACGCCGGGAGCATCGCGGATGCGCTCGAGCGCGGCCTCGAGGTGCGCGGTGTCGCGTGCGCGGACGTGGAGCATCGCGCTCGCCTCGCCGGCGACCGTGTAGGCGGCGGCGACCTCGGGGTGGTGCTCGACCGCCGCGCGCACCTCGCCGGCGGCCATCCGCCCCTCGCAGTACAGGGCGACGAACGCGTGCGTCGTCCACCCGTAGGCGGCCGGATCGACCTGCGCCGCGTACCCCCGCAGGACCCCGTCCGCCTCGAGCCGGTCGACCCGCCGCTTGACCGCCGGCGCACTCAAGGAAACACGCAATCCGATGCTCTGGAACGAGCGGCGGGCGTCCTGACGGAGGAGCGCAACGATCTGCCGGTCGATGTCGTCCATTGGAGGGTGGGAACCGCCTGCGACGCAACGGATCGGCCTTGAGCGCGCCGCGAAACAGCGCAATCGTATAGCCAGACGTCAAAGAGGACGAGGAGAACACGTGAGCACCGCCCCCATTGAGAACACATTTCGCCCGGCCGGGGTCGCAAGCTCCCCCTCTGGGCGACGTCACACGGCAGTCGACTTCATGCCCCTCAACGGCGTGGACCACGTCGAGCTCTACGTCGGCAACGCCGCGCAGGCCGCCTACTACTACGTCCACGCGTTCGGCTTCAAGGAGATCGCCTACCGCGGCCTCGAGACCGGCACCCGCGACCGCACGTCGCACGTGCTCGCCCAGGGCCGCATCCGCCTGGTCCTGACCGGCGCCCTGCAGGGCGACTCCGAGATCGCCCGCCATGCCCACGCGCACGGCGACGGCGTCAAGGTCATCGCGCTGAGCGTCCCGGACACCGAGTACGCCTACCGGACCGCGGTCGAGAAGGGCGCCCGCGGCGTCGTCGAGCCCCACGAGATCTCCGACGAGCACGGCTCCGTCAAGCTCGCGTCGATCGCCACCTACGGCGAGACGCTGCACACGTTCGTCGAGCGCGGCAAGTACACCGGCCCGTTCCTGCCGGGCTTCGGGGTCCGCGACCGCGAGGCCGGCGACACCGGGCTGCTGGCGATCGACCACATCGTCGGCAACGTCGAGCTCGGCCACATGGAGGAGTGGGTCGGCTACTACGAGCGCGTCTTCGGCATGACCGAGATGCTCCACTTCTCCGACGAGGCGATCTCGACGGAGTACTCCGCGCTGATGTCCAAGGTCGTCACCGACGGCAAGGGCCGCGTCAAGTTCCCGATCAACGAGCCCGCCGAGGGCAAGCGCAAGTCGCAGATCGACGAGTACCTCCAGTTCTACGAGGGCCCTGGCGCCCAGCACATCGCGGTCGCCACGCGCGACATCGTCCGCACGGTCACCGAGATGCGCGAGCGCGGCGTCGAGTTCCTCACCATCCCCGACTCCTACTATGAGGACGTCCCGGCGCGGATCGGGGAGATCGACGAGTCCCTGGAGGACCTGCGGCGGCTCGGCATCCTCGTCGACCGCGACGACGAGGGCTACATGCTGCAGATCTTCACCAAGCCGGTCGGCGACCGCCCGACCGTCTTCTTCGAGGTCATCGAGCGCCATGGCGCCCGCGGCTTCGGTGAGGGAAACTTCAAGGCGCTGTTCGAGGCCATCGAGCGTGAGCAGGAGCTGAGGGGGAACCTCTAGGAATGCGCTACTTCCAGCTGGGTGAGGTGCCGCGCAAGCGGCACGTGCAGGTCCGCGACGAGGAGACCGGCAAGCTGCTGGTGGAGGAGGTCCTCGGCTTCGAGGGCTTCTCGGGGAACGAGTCGATCCTCTACCACCTGCACTCGCCGTGCCGGATCGCCGACGTCGGCGAGTTCACCCCGATCCTGCGCGAGGAGTGGGTGCCGGACACCCACGTGCACCGCCTGACCAACACCGCCGGGCTCGGCGAATGGGGCGACCCGATCCTGGGGCGGCGGCTGCTGCAGTTCAACAACGACGTCGAGATCGGCATCTGCCTGCCGGAGGCCGAGGCCGAGTACTTCTACCGCGACGGCGAGGGCGACGAGGTCATCTTCGTCCACGAGGGCGGCGGCGTGCTCGAGACGATCTTCGGCGAGCTGCCGTTCGCGAAGTGGGACTACGTCGTCATCCCGCGCGGCACGACGTACCGCTTCCGCTTCGACACGCCGCAGCGCTGGCTGACGTTCCACACGCCGGGCGAGATCGAGACGCCGAAGCGCTACCGCAACCGCTACGGCCAGCTGCTCGAGCACGCGCCGTTCTCCCAGCGCGACTTCATCCCGCCGACCGAGCTGGTGACCCACCGCGACGGCGGCGAGCACCACCTGAAGGTCCGCGTGCGCGGCGGCTACCAGGACTACGTCCTCGACTACCACCCGTTCGACGTCGTCGGCTGGGACGGCTACGTCTACCCGTACACCTTCAACATCGCCGACTTCGAGCCCAAGGCCGGGCGCCTGCACCAGCCGCCGCCCGCGCATCAGAACTTCCAGGGCCCGAACTTCGTGATCTGCTCGTTCTGCCCGCGGATGCTGGATTGGGACCCCGAGGCGATCGTCCTCCCGTACCACCACTCCAACGTGCAGTCGGAGGAGATGATCTATTACGTCGACGGGCAGTTCGGCTCGCGCAAGGGCGTGGACATCGGCGCGATCACGCTGCACCCGTCCGGCCTGCCGCACGGCCCGCAGCCGGGGCTGGTCGAGAAGTCGATCGGGGTGACGCGGACCGAGGAGCTGGCCGTGATGTGTGACACGTTCAAGCCGCTGAAGCTGACGCCGCTGTCGCGCGAGCTCGACGACCCGAGCTACGCGTTCTCGTGGCGCGAGGACGCCGCCCCGCTGGAGGCGACGACGATCACGTAGTGGAGGGCTTCCGCTGGGAGGACGGCGAGCGGACGATCCGCTTCGGCCGCGGCTGCGCGGCCGAGGCGGTCGAGCTCGTCGGCGGGGCCGGCGGCTACCTTCTGTTCACCACCGAGCGAGCGGCGGCGATGGCGCCCGACGTGGTCGCGGCGGCGGCGTCGGTGCGTCACGTGCCCAACGGCCGCGTCGACGAGCTGGCCACGGCGTTGCTCGCCGACGTGCGCGCGGAGCTGGCCGCGGACGCGCACCGGGCGCAGGTCGCCGCGGCGTTCGGCGCGCAGGTGGTCGCGCTGGGCGGCGGCCGGGTCATCGACACGGCCAAGGCGGTCGTCGCCGGGCTGCGTGCGCCGGATCCGGGGGCGCCCGGCCAGTACGAGCGGTCGCGCGCCCTCGCGATCCCGACGACCCTCTCGGGCGCCGAGATGACGCGCGGCCATCGCCTCCCGATCGGGGTTCAGGCGGCCCATGTGCGGTGCTCGGTGGTCGTCAACGACCCCGCGCTCTGTGCCTCCCAACCCGTGCCCGAGCTCGCGGCCAGCGCATTGAACGCCCTCGGCCACGTGGTCGAGGGCCCGTGCACGCCGAGCGCGAACCCCGTCGCCACCCTCGCCGCCCTCGAGGGCGGGCGCCAGCTGGTCCGCGCCTTCGACGGCCCGGAACCCGACCGCGACGCGCTCGCCCTCGGTGCCCTGCTGGCCGGGTACGCCATCGACTCGGCCGGCTACGGGCTGCACCACGTGCTCGCGCAGACGCTCGTGCGCGTCGCCGGCGCCTCGCACGCGGGCGCGAACGCGATCATGCTCCCGCACACGATCGAGGCGCTCCACTGGCGCTTCCCGCGCCAGCACGCCGCGCTGGCCGCCGCCCTCGGTGAGGATCCCGCCGAGGCGGCCGCGCGGCTGTGCCGGCTCACCGGCGCGACCCGGCTGGCGGACCTGCGTATCGACCACGACGCGCTGGCGGCCTGCGCCGACGCCGCGGCAGAGCGACCCGAGCTCGATCGAACGCCCCCGCGCGCCGGGCGGGCGGAGGTGCTGGCGCTCTACGAGCGGGCGGCGTAGGCGACGCGTGGCGGCCCGCCGCCCCGCTCGATCCGGGTGATGGTCAGCGAGATGAGCGGCACGCCGATCAGCGCCGGCAGGACCCACGCCACCACCGAGCCGTCGGCGCTCACCACGAGGACCGCGGTGACCAGCGCGATGTACGAGCCGCCGAGACCGTGGATCTGCCGGCGGAGCCACCCCTGCCGCGAGGCGACGTGGGCGAGCAGCGCCAGGCCGTAGGAGAAGACCGCGATCGGGACGAACCTGCCCGCCCACGAGGCCAAGCTCGCCGAGTACGAGGCCCGGCGCGCCACGCTTCCTGACAGCCCGGAGCACCGCGGCGCGGCGCTCACGCTCGAGGCGGGCATCGCCCACGAGCGCGTCTGGGTCGACTACTGGCGGGGAATCAGCTCCCGATCTTGAGCAGGGCGATCGTGTTCGCGACGAAGATGATCGCGAAGCCGATCGTCCAGCGATCCAGGTTGCGCTCCATCAGCGAGCCGCCGACGTTGCCGCCACCGCCGCCGACGCCGAAGGCGCCCGACATCCCCGCGTCCTTGCCCGAGTGCAGGAGCACCAAGAAGATCAGGACGGCGGCGATGAAGATCTGGGCGACGGAGAGGATCGTGTACATCGACGACGCAGGATAGTGAACCCGCCGCTGCGCGCGTGGAGGTGGGCTGTCGTTTGGTGAGCTACGGGGCCGTCACCGTCCACTGGCCGCTCGCGAAGCTTCCGTCGCCATTGACGAACCAGTAGATGATGCCGCCCGCCCGGTCGACCGCGAACGAGTTGAGGTCGAAGTCGTAGATGCAGCAGACGCTCGTCTGGGTCGACTCGTTCTCGTAGAAGCAGAGGAACCCGGGCGCGGCGCTGCCGGGGCCGGGGCAGTTCCCGGTCCTGACCCCAGGGGCGTGGTACTCGATGTTCGCGCCGGTGATCTTCTGCGCGAGCGGCTGGACGAACTGCAGGTGGTCGGCGATGTAGCCGCCCGTCGACGTCCCGCCGCCGGCGGCGAAGAATCCCGACTGCGAACTGCCGGACGCCAGCGTCGTCTGGCCGCCGGGCGGACCCGCGTCCCCTCTGTCGCCCTTCGGACCGGCGGGGCCGGCCGGGCCGCCTGGACCGGCGGGGCCGCCCGGGCCGGTCGGTCCGGCCGGTCCGGTGGCGCCCCTGGGACCGGTGTCGCCCTTCTCGCCCTTGTCGCCCTTCCCGGCGAAATCGCCCTTCTCGCCCTTGAGGCCGCGGTCGCCCTTCGGCCCGGTGCGGCCGGGGGGCCCGCGAAGGCCATCGCGCCCGGGCGGGCCGACCGGTCGGTCGCCCGGCTTGAAGTCGGCGGCGAGCAGCGATCCGTTCAGGACCTTGCTCGAGGTGATCGCGTTGGTCGCCAGATCGGATGACCTGACCGCCTTCGGCCTGATCTGGCGCGACCCGACGCTGTCGCGTGGAAGCTTTACCGCCGCATAGCCCGTGCCCCCCAACGCCACCACCAAGGCGATGAGCGCGACGACCATCGCCGGCGATGGCCGCTGAAGCCGAATGCGTGGCACGAGTCCTCCGATCTCTGGGATGTCACCCGAATGAAACCAGCCCGGGCCGCCGTCGGGCGCACGTGCACCGGGGTGGTCAGCCCGGCGCCTCGCCCTCGCCGTCCTCCAGCAGGTCGAGCCGGCGCAGGATCTCCACCGCGTCGGCTCGCAGGCGACGGTCCAGCGCCCGCCAGTCGGCCTCGGCGAGCTTGCCCGTGCGGTAGTCGATCTCGGCCTCGCGGATCTCGCGGTACTTGGCGTCGCGCGCGGCGGCGAGCTCGGCGTGCGCCGCCGACTCCTCGGCCTCCAGATTCGCGGCGCGGCCGGCGCGCAGCGGCGCGCTCACCACCACGGCGATGACGGCCACCAGGACCAGCACGAGCAGGAGCTCCACCTACGCGCGGCTTAGCTCGCGCGCCACGCGAGCGGCGTAGGCGGCCCGCACTCCACGCGCGCCCGCCGGGGCCGGCCAGAGCGCGATCAGCCCGCCGAGGAAGACCACGATCGCGCCGATCCAGATCCACGTCACCAGCGGCGACACGATGAGCCGGAAGGTGGCGGGCGGCGGGTCGGCGGCATAGGAGGACGCCAGGCCGCGCAGCGCCTTGCCGAGCAGCGCGGACGTCGCCTCTGCGCTCAGCTCCCCGCCCTTCGCGGCCGCGGAGAAGACCTCGTCGCCCTCCTTCACGCGCGGCAGCAGCGTGCGGATGTCGGGCGACACCACCGTCCAGACGTCCTCGCGCAACCCGGCCTTCAGCGCCACCTCGCTGGTCGCCTCGCCCTCGAAGAAGCGCGACACCGGGCCGAGGATCGGCGCCTGCGACGGGAAGAAGGAGCGGCGGCTGCGCATGGTGGACACCTCCTCGCCGTCCTTGGCGATGCGCACGACGGCGCCGAGGTCGATCCGCTCGAGCCGCCCGTTGGCGGCCGGGACGACCTCGCCGGTGGCCTTGACGTACGTGACCTCGTAGTCGCCGACCCGCGCCGACTGCCCCGGCCGCAGATCGGCGTCGCGCGCGTGCTGGAACGCCGATGACGCGGCGATCCCCACGAACAGGAGGGAGACGCCGAGGTGCACGATGTACCCGCCGTAGCGGCGCCGGTTGCGCCGCACCAACGACAGCACCGCGATCGGCAGCGAGTCGTCGGACATCGCGCGGCGGGCGCGAACGCCGCGCCAGAGCTCCTGGCCGACCACCCCGGCGACGAACGCCGCGAACACGAACATCGCCAGCGCGGCGGGCTTCTCGGTCACGCCCCCGGCGACGAGCAGGGCGACGAGGACCGCGGCCGCCACCGTCGCCGGCCCGAGCATCGTCCGGCGCAGGTTGGCGAGCGTCGCGCGGCGCCAGGCGATCACCGGGCCGATACCGCTCAACAGCACGAGCAGGAGCGCCAGCGGCGTGATGTAGCGGTTGAACCACGGCGGGCCGACCGAGGCCTTGGTCCCCGTCACCGCCTCCGAGATCAGCGGGAAGAACGTCCCCCAGAAGACCACGAAGCACAGCCCGACCAGCACGAGGTTGTTGAGCAGGAACACCGACTCGCGCGAGAACAGCGAGTCCAGCCGGTGCTCCGAGCGCAGGTCCGCCGCCCGCGTGACCACCAGCAGCACGCTGAGCCCGATGAGCAGGCCGATCAGGACCAGGAACGGGATGCCGAGCGTCGAGGCGCCGAAGGCGTGGATCGAGTCGAGGATCCCCGACCGCACCAGGAAGGTCCCGAGGATCGCCAGCACGCCCGTCGCCAGGACGAGCGAGACGTTCCAGACCTTCAGCATCCCGCGCTTCTCCTGGATCATCACCGAGTGCAGGAACGCGGTGCCGGTCAGCCACGGCATCAGCGACGCGTTCTCGACCGGATCCCACGCCCAGTAGCCGCCCCAGCCGAGCTCGGTGTAGGACCAGCGGGCCCCGAGCACGATGCCGATCCCGAGGAAGAACCACGCGGCGAGCGTGAACGGCCGCGTCGAGCGGATCCACTCCGCGCCGAGGCGCCGCGTCACCAGCGCCCCGATCGCGAAGGCGAACGGGACGGTGAACAGCGTGTACCCCGAGTACAGCATCGGGGGGTGGATCATCATGCTCGGGTGGCGCAGCAGCGGGTTCATCCCGACGCCCTCGGCCGGCGCCGGGATCGGGCTGCGGGCGAACGGCGTCTCGAAGAACACCATCAGCGAGACGAAGAAGATGCCGAAGCCGAGCAGCACCGCGGTCGCGTAGGGCGCGACCTCGCGCAGCCGCCGGCGCGTGAGGAAGAGGATCAGCGACGACCAGCCGCCCAAGAGCGTCGCCCACAGCAGCAGCGACCCCTCCTGCGACGACCACATGGCCGTCAGCCGGTAGAACGCGGGCGTCGTGGTGGAGGAGTGCCCGGCGACGAGCGCGAACGAGAAGTCCGAGCGCGCGAACGCCACCTCGAGCACCACGAAGGCGACCCCGAGCGAGCCGGCGAACGCGTAGACGGCCCGGCGGCCCGACGCGACCCACTCACGCCGGCCGGCGCGGGCGCCGTAGAGCGAGGCCGCGATCCCGTACGCGGCGGTCGCGAGCGCGAGGAGCAGGCAGGCGCGGCCGAGGGTCAGCACTCAGGAGGACTGCTCGTCGGCGGAGAACTTCGATGGGCACTTGGTGACCAGCGAGTCTCTCTCCCCCACGAACGTCGAGCCCTGCTTGCGCACGTCGACGATCACCTCGCGACCCTCGCGGAACGGATCGGGCACCGCGCCGGTGTAGGCGACCGGGACCGAGACGCTGCCCTCGCGGTCGCGCACGCGGAAGGTCATCGTCGTGCCGGACCGCCGGACGGACCCGTCGGCGACCTTGCCCGTGAGCTGGTAGGTCTCGCCCGCCTTGGCCGCGGCGGCCAGCTGCGACGGCGTCTTCGCCTCGCTGGAGGACGCGAAGCTCGTGTAGACGAGCGCTCCGGCGAGCAGCAGCGCGGCGCTCAGCGCGACGGTGAAGCGAACCTTGCGCTTGCGGGCGGGATCCATTCGGATCCCATTATGGCGAGGTGTCTGGCGCGTTCGGATCCGCCTTCGGATCCGGCGGTAAAGGTCGAATAAAGAAATCGTTCGCCCGCACGAAACCTTTGGGCTCCTGCGACGTTAGGTATGACAGATGCACCTTTCCACCCCCATGACCACTCTCAGTCTCCGGCGCCCGAAGCGGCGCCAGGCCACCTCCCGCCAGGTCGTCTCCGCCGCACAGGCGCGGGCGCGGCGTTCCGGTGGTCCTCAGGACCGGGCGCTGTATCGCTGCGGTTGCGGCTATGCCTTCAAGGCGGAGGTCTCCACCTCCGTCGGCTGCCCGCACTGCGGTACCGCCCAGGCCTGGTAGTCCGCGCCGTCTGACGCGACGTAGCCGCCGGCGCACGGCCGGCACAAGACCTCGTCCGGCGAGGTCTTCACGGGGTGCCGAGGTCGGTCTGCTCGATCCCCAACTGCGCGAGCCCGACGGCTACGGATGCTTGACGCCCGCGCGCAGCATCGCGACCGCCTTCACAAGCCGACGCTCGCGCGTTTCGGCCCGCTTGGCACCGCCCGCCTCGAGCGTGCCGTCGAACACAGCGATGCGACAAAGACTACGGAGACTCGGACTGCCTGGCCGTGTCGAGAAACGCCGGCCGGCTCCGCTCACCAGATGAACGGGCCTCGACAGGCGTGGCCCACGACACCAGGAGGCCCCGATGAGCATCGCCAAACCCGACATCGTCACCCCGGAGCAGTGGCGCGCCGCGCGCGAGGCGCTGCTCGTGCGGGAGAAGGCGCACACCCGCGCGCGGGACGCGATGGCGGCCGCGCGCCGTCGCATGCCGATGATCCGCGTGGAGCAGGACTATCGCTTCACGGCGCCGGGCGGCGGGGACGCGACGCTGCTCGAGCTGTTTGACGGCAGCCGCCAGCTCGTCGTGTACCGGTTCTTCATGGATCCGGACATGGGCGTCTACCCGGAGCGTGGCTGCCCCGGCTGCTCGATGTACGCCGACCAGTTGAGCAACCTGCTGCACCTGCGCGAGCGCGACACCCGCTTCGTCGCCGTCAGCCGCGGCGAGCAGCAGCACCTGCAGCGCTATCGCGAGCAGATGGGCTGGGAGTTCCCCTGGTACACGCTGCGCGACGACTTCGACGCCGACCACGACGTCGCGGAGTGGCACGGCACCAACGTGTTCCTGCGCGACGGCGACGACGTCTACCGCACCTACTTCATCGACGCCCGTGGCGACGAGGCGCTCGGGTCGACCTGGAGCTTTCTCGACATCACCGCGTACGGCCGCCAGGAGCAGTGGGAGGACTCCCCCGAGGACTGGCCGCAGACCCCGCCGTACACCTGGGGCGGCTGGCACGACACCTACGACCACACGCTCTGACGTGCTCGCCCACCTCGCAGGCATCCCCATCGACGAGGCGCTGCTGGCCGCACCGGCGCTGCTGGCCGGCATGACCATGATCGCCGGCCACATCCGGGCGACCACCGCCCGCCCGCGCCGCTGAAGCCAGCGACGTGGCGCGTCCGCGCCAGCGGGTTACCGCCCGCGCGTGCGCGCGAGCCGCAGGAAGACGTCGAACGCGGCCCGTGGCGACCCGTCGGGGTTCACGAGCCCCGCGTCGAACCGCGCGCCCGGTTCCACGCCTGTCCACTGGTACGGGTAGATGCGCATGATCCGGGACTTCAGCCCCTTCTGCTTGCGGCTGAACCGGTCGGCGAGCCGGAACAGGTCCTTGGTCCGCGCGGCGGCGCGCTTCTCGTCGTACGGGAAGCTCTCGCCGAACGCGACGATCCCGCCGGTCTCGGTCATCCACACCTCGCCGCGCACCGTTTTGAGCAGCGCCTTGGTCTGGCGGACCCGGCGCCGGTTGACGTCGGCGTAGTTGTGGATCCCCCAGATCGTCGGCCGCTTCTCGGCCGCCCGCCGGAACGCCTTGACGTACGTGACCATGTTGCTCGAGTCGAGCACGTCGAGGGCGACGATCTTGCAGCGCCGGCAGTTCGCGGCGACGATGTCGAAGTAGCGCGCGGCGAGCTTCGGCTTCTTGGCCGTCGGCTGTGACAGGTGGTTGGCCTCGTTCCACGGCGAGTAGGTCGTGACGTCCGGGTACAGCGCGCGGAAGGCCAGGAACGCCTGCTTGAACTGGGCCGCGGTGGGCGCCACGCAGCCCGGGTCGGACTTCGCATAGATCCCGCCGTCGAAGCAGCCGCGGCGGGCGCCGAACGCCACCAGGACCTCGCGCGGCTCGGCCCGCGCCGCCTCCATGTAGACGCGGTCGATCTCGGCCTGGTCGGGATCGAGGGCCGAGTCCCAGGGGACGATGTAGCGCACGCGCTTGATCCCCAGCGCCCGGAAGCTCGCGTTGGCGAACATCGACGGGTCCTGATCGCCCATCCCGACCCGGTAGCGCTTGGCGGCGGCGCCGGCGGGCGGAGGGCAGACGGCGGCGAGCAGCACGGCGCCGAGGGCGACGAGGAGCGAGAGCGAGAAGAGGCGCACGACCGCGCCGAGATGGATCACCACCCACATTACGGAGGGTTGGCCCCGAAACCGTTGGCGATGCGCGAGCTCCGACCCTCAGGCGGCGAAGCTGGCGCGCCGGGCGTGGGTAGGGTTCCCCGATGCGCCGGATCCTCTCGCTCGTGCGCCTCGTCCTGGCCGCGCCGCTCGTGGCGGTCGCGCGCCTGCCGGCGGTCCGCGACGCGGTCGACCGCGACGTCCGCCGGTACCTGCAGCCGCGCCTGGACCTCCCGCTGCGCGGCTATGATCGCGTCGAGCTCGTCCGAGCGCTGCGGCACCGGCCGCTGCGCACGACGCTCTACCACCGCCTCCGCCTCGCCGGGACGCCCTACCTCGTGCTGGCTGAGGCGCTGCGGCGCGTGTACCGCGGCGAGGTCGCGCTGGAGATCTCCTGCGACGAGATCGGGCCGGGGCTGCTGTTCATGCATGGCTTCGCGACCGTGGTGACCGCGCAGCGGATCGGGACCGACTGCCAGTTCAGCCAGCAGGTGACGGTCGGCTACTCCGACCGCGGCGCCCCGCCGGTCATCGGCGACCGCGTCCGGATCGCGGCCAACGCCGTCGTCATCGGACCGGTGACGCTCGGCGACGACTGCGTGGTCGGGGCGGGCGCGGTCGTCGTCCACGACGTTCCCGCCGGCGCCGTGGTCGGCGGTGTCCCGGCGAGAGTCCTCGAGAACGCGGCGGACATCTTCAGCGCGCGCAAGGCGGCACGCTGAGCCCAGGCTAAGCAGGAGGCTTCAGAGCGGCGGACGAGGTTCGAACTCGCGACCCTCAGCTTGGGAAGCTGATGCTCTACCAACTGAGCTACCGCCGCAGGCCCCGGATATTAGCCAGTGGCGAAGTACCCTGACCAGCGATGGCCAAGGGCCCCGCCGTCCTCGTGGTGTTGCTCGCCGCCGCTCTCGTCGGCCTGCTCTCCTACGGCGTGGCCCAGCGCGGCGAGGATCGCTCGATCGACGCCGCGCTCGCCGAGGGCCGCCGCCTGCCGGCCCCTGACGACCGTCTCGGCCTGCTGGGCGCGAGCGGCCGCGAGACGTCGCTGAAGGCGTATCGCGGCAAGGTCGTCGTCCTGAACTTCTGGGCCTCCTGGTGCGATCCGTGCGTCGAGGAGCTGCCGCTGCTCGAGCGCACCCACCGGCGTCTGACCACCGAGAACGCCACCGTCGTCGGAATCAACCTGCGCGACGTGTCCTCCGACGCGCTGGGGTTCGTCCGCCGCTTCGGGCTGACCTACCCGAGCCTGCGCGACCCCGACGCCGAGCTGGCGCGGGCCTACGGTACCGCCGGCTATCCCGAGACCTTCGTGCTCGACCGCCGCGGGCGGATCGCCGCCAAGCGGCGTGGGCCGGTCGACCAGGCCTGGCTGGACCGGACCCTCCCGCCCCTGCTCGCGGAAGCGGCCTGATGCGGCGCCGGCTGCTCGCGACCCTCGCGCTCCTGCTCGCACTGGCGGCGCCGGCGCAGGGCGCCGACCCCAAGACGACGCTGCCCGACGTCGAGGACGAGGTCATGTGCACGCAGTGCGGGACGCCGCTGAACATCTCCGAGGCGCCGTCGGCCGACCGGGAGCGGGCGCTCATCCGCTCGCTGATCGAGCAGGGCAAGACGAAGGACGAGATCAAGGCGGCGCTGCGCGCGGAGTACGGCCCGCGGGTGCTGGCCGTCCCGTCACAGGGCGGCTTCGACGCGGCCGCCTGGCTGGTGCCGGCCGGCCTCGGCGTCCTCGGGCTGCTGGGCGTCGCGCTCGCCGCCCGCCGCTGGCGCACCCGCCGCGGACCGGACGACCCGGAGCCGGCCGGCCCGGCGCTCGACCCCGACGACGCCCGCCGCCTCGACGCCGAGCTCGCCGCCTTCGACCGATGAGCGGCGGCGTCGACACCACCGTCCTGGCCGCGTTCGCCGTCGGCTTCATCTCGTTCATCTCGCCGTGCGTGCTGCCGCTGGTGCCGGGCTACCTGTCCGCGGTGTCCGGCGTGACACCGAACGAGCTGCGCACCCGCGAGCGGGGCGTCGGGCGGGTGCTCGGCCCCGCGCTCGTCTTCTGCGGCGCCTTCACGCTCGTCTTCGTGGCGCTCGGGATGACCGCGACCGGCCTCGGCTCGACGCTCAACGACCACCGCGGCACGCTCGAGAAGATCGCCGGCGCGACCATCGTCGCCCTCGGGCTGCTCTTCGTGCTGACGCCGTTCGTCCCGCGACTGAACCGCGAATGGCGCGTCGACGCGCTGATGGCCCGCGCGGGCTCGGGCGGCCCGCTGGTCGCCGGGGCGGCGTTCGCGGTCGCCTGGACACCGTGCGTCGGCCCCACCCTCGGCACGATCCTCAGCGCCGCCGCGCTCCAGGACACGCTCACGCAGGGCGCGGTCCTGCTGGTGTTCTACTCCGCCGGCCTCGCCGTCCCGTTCCTGCTCTGCGCCGTCGCCTTCGACCGCGCGACCGGCGCGTTCCGCTGGCTGCGCGACCGCTACGTCCTGGTGACCGCGGTCTCGGGGCTCATCCTGATCGCGATGGGGACCCTCCTGCTCACGGGCCAGCTCACCGACCTCAACACCGAGGCCCAGCGACTCCTGCGCGGCATCGGCCTCGACAAGCTCTACCAGTTGTAGAGGCGCGGGACCGCGGTGTCGGCGGCGAGCGCGCCGATCACCGTCTGCAGCCACGCGCGCTCTGACTCCGCGATCCCCTGGCCGAGCTTGCGCCGCGCCCAGCGCTCGAGGTCCTCGCGGCCGCCGATGACCAGCAGCGGGCCCGCGATGCCGTAGCGGCCGTCCTGCAGCGCCGCGAGCGAGCCGGGGACGTCGCGCCGGATGCGCAGGCGTTCGACGACAGGGATGCCGCTCAGCTCCACCGGGTGTGACGGATCGCCGTCGGAGTCCTTCCACGGCCGGACCGCGAAGATCGGCCGGCGCCCGTGGACCGTGGGGCGCGGGCGCGCGACCGGCCCGATCGGGCCCTTGCGCCAGCGCTCGAGCAGGGCGGGGACCTCCTTCGCGGCCTCCGAGCGCAGCATCAGGTAGAGCAGGTCGCCCGCGATCAGCCGAGTCGACCCGCGGGGTGGGATGGCCTGCCCTTCGCGGACGATGACGTTGACGACCGCGTCGCGCGACAGCCCGAGGTCGCGGACGCGGTGACCGACCACGGCGTCCTCGGGCCCGATCGGGAACTCGAGGATCTCGGCACCCAGGCGCCGGATCGTCCCCGCCTCGGCGAGCGGCGTCGGCAGCGCCGGCTCGTTGGTGGTCATCCCGAGGCGGCGGGCCAGCGGTTCGAATGTCGAGCCCTGGAGCAGGGTCGAGAGCAGGACGGCGAAGAAGACGATGTTGAAGAACTCGAGCGACTCGGGGACGCCGGCGATCAGCGGGAACGTGGCCAGCACCACGGGCACCGCGCCGCGCAACCCGGCCCAGCTGAGGATGACCCGTTCCGCGTTCGAGTAGTCGAACGGCAGGGTCGAGACCCAGGTCGCGACCGGGCGCGCGACCAGCACGAGCACGAGGGCCAGCAGCGTGCCCTCGATGGCCACGTCGACGAGCTGGGCGGGGAACACGAGCAGGCCGAGGGTGAGGAACATGGCGAGCTGCGCGACCCAGGCCAGCCCCTGGTGGAACGTCGTCACGGTGCGCTTGGCCGGAATCTGCGCCGTCCCGAGCGCGAGGCCGGCAAGGTAGCTGGCCAGGAACCCCGACCCGTGGAGGACGTCGGCGCCGCCGTAGGCCAGCGCGACGGTGGCGACCGTCGCGACCGGGTAGAGGCCGGCAGTCTCCAGTTGCGCGCGCCGGAACCCCTGCACCGCCAGCCACCCGACCGCTCCGCCGACCAGCAGGCCGATGCCCAGCTCGGACGCGAACAGCAGGAGCATGTCCTCCGCGCCGTAGTCCTCGCGCAGCAGCCACTCGGTGAAGCCGAGGACGAGCAGGACGGCCACCGGGTCGTTGAACCCGGCCTCGGCCTCGAGCGTCCGCCCGATCTTGCGCCGGAGCGTCGAAGCGCGCAGGAGGCCGAAGATCGCGGCGCCATCGGTGGAGGCGACGATCGAGCCCACGAGCAGGCCCTCCAGCGTGCTGAATCCGAACAGCGCCGACGCCGCGAACCCGACGATCGCCGCGGTGGTGAGCGTGCCCACGATCGCGAGCGACACGGACGAGACCAGCACCTGGCGGATCTCGAGCATGCCCGTCGTGAGGCCGCCCTCGAACAGGATCAGCGCAAGGGCGATCACGCCGATCGTCCGCGCCAGCTCGTAGTCGTCGAAGTGGATCAGCCCGAGCCCGTCGGAGCCGACGGCCATGCCCACGGCGAGGAAGAGGACGAGGCCGGGGACGCGCAGGCGGCCGGCGGCGAGGGACGCGAGCAGGCCGGCGGCCAGCAGCGCGCCGGCGATGAAGATGAGCTTGCCGTCGTCCACGCCGACGGGACGATGTCAGCTACATCGATTCGGGGGCGTCGACCCCGAGCACTGCCAGCGACCGCGCGATGACCCGCTGCGCCGCCACGCTGAGCCCGATGCGGAAGGACTCGGTCTCCGCCGGCTCGGCCCCGACGACGCGACAGTCGCGATAGAACGCCGTGAACGTCTGGGCGAGCTCGAGCGCGTACGCGCCGATCCGGTGCGGCGCGCGGCGCTCTGCGGCCTCCGTGACCTCGGCCGGGAAGGCCAGCAGCTTCTTGACCAGCTCGCGCTCGGCCGGCTCGAGCGCGACGGCGAAGCCCGCCCCGCTCGCGCCGAGCGCCTGGGCGACGCGCTCCGCGCCGGCCTTGGCGAGCATCGACGCGATCCGCGCGTGGGCGTACTGGACGTAGTAGACGGGGTTCTCGTTGGACTGGCGCCGCGCCAGGTCGAGATCGACGTCGACGGTGGACTCGTGCGAGCGCCCGAGCATGAAGAAGCGCGTCGCGTCGACGCCGATCTCGCCGATCAGCTCGTCGAGCGACACAAAGTCGCCACGGCGCTTGGACATCGACGCCCGCTCGCCGCCCTCGATCACGTGGACGAACTGCAGGATGGGGATCTCGACGCGGTCGGGATCGCCGCCGAGCGCCGACGCCAGCCCGCGCATCCGCCCGATGTAGCCGTGATGGTCGGAGCCGAGCACGTAGATCAGCCGGTCATAGCCGCGCTCCAGCTTGTCCTCGAGGTACGCGACGTCCGCCGCGAAGTAGGTCGGCTCGCCGGTCGAGCGTTCGAGGACCCGGTCCTTGTCGTCGCCGAAGCTGGTCGTGCGCAGCCACACCGCGTCCTCGTGGCGGTACACGTGGGCGTTCTCCTCGAGCCGCGCGATCGCCCGCTGCACCGCATTCGGCTCGCCCTCGTGCAGCGAGCTCTCGCGGAACCAGTGGTCGAAGTGCACGCGGAAGGCCTCGAGCGTCGCCTCGATGCGCGCGAGCATGCGCCGGACGCCCTCGGCGGCCAGCGCATCGGGGTCCGCGTCGGCGGCGCCGGCGATCTCCTGCGCGAGCTCGCGGACATAGTCGCCCTCGTAGCCGTCCTCGGGCACCGGCTCGCCGAGCGCCCGCGCCTTGATCGACGCGCCGAGCCGCCGGATCTGCGACCCCGAGTCGTTGACGTAGTACTCGCGCTCCACCGTGTGGCCGGCCAGCTCGAGGATGCGGCCGAGCGCGTCGCCGTAGGCGGCGTGGCGGCCGCCGGCCGCGGTCAGCGGACCGGTCGGGTTCGCGCTGACGAACTCGATGTTCACCCGCTCCGGGCTCGCCGGTGACCCGCCGCCGTAGGCATCCCCGGCGGCGAGGATGCGATGGGCGGCGTCCACGTACCAGTCGTCGGCGAGGAAGACGTTCAGGAAGCCGGGCCCGGCCACCTCGACGCGGTCGATCCGGCTGCCCAGCCGCGCGTCGAGCGCCGACCCGAGCTGCTCGGCGATCGCCCGCGGCGCCGCCTTGAGGACCGGGGCGAGCAGCATCGCGGCGTTCGTCGAGTAGTCGCCCAGCTCGGCGCGCGGCGGGCGCTCGAGCGTCGGCGTGCTCCCGGGCGCCGGCCGGTCCGCCCGCAGCTCGGCCGCCGTCTCGAGCAGGGCGGTGCGCAGGTCGTCGAGGGGGGTGGTTCCCATCCGGTCAATGATGGTACGGCTCATTGGCCAGGATCTTGTGCCCGCGGAAGAGCTGCTCGAGGAGCACGACGCGCGCGAGCTGGTGCGGCAGCGTCGCGGGCCCGAAGGAGACACGGTGGTCGACGCGCCCGATCCCGGCCCCATGGCCGAAGGCGCCGCCGATCACGAAGCACAGGTCGAGCCCCGACTGCCGGCGCTCCTCGAGCCAGGCGGCGAAGCCGACGGAGTCGTACGCGCGGCCACCCGCGTCGAGCAGGACCGTGTAGCCGCGATCGGGCACGCGGCGGGCGACCTGGTCGTCCTCGCGGACCTCGATCAGCTCGAGGCGGCAGTGCTTGGCCAGCAGCCGCTCGTAGTGCTCGACGTCATCGGCGTAGGGCGGCCGCAGGCGGCCGACGCTCACGACGATGATCCGCACCGGGTGGGATACTAGGGCCCGCATGGCCGACGAAGCCGACCGCGAGCGCCACATCAACATCCACACGTCGCCCGAGGTCATGGCCGGGGTCTACGCGAACTTCGCGAACGTCTCGCACTCGGACTACGAGTTCACCCTCACCTTCGCGCGGGTCGACCACGAGATGGAGGGCGACGAGATCCCGGGGGTCGTCGTCACCCGCGTGAACCTGTCGGCCAAGTTCATGCGCGAGCTGATCGATGCCATGGAGGACAACTACTCCAAGTGGCGGACCCGCGAGGGGATCAAGAGCCTGCCTGAGTGGGGCGGCGATCCGCCTCCCTCGCCGCCTCCAGCCGCCTGAACGCGAGCGCCGCGCCGATCCGCTCCATCGTGGTGGGGTGGGTTCCGATGAGGAACGAGGCCCAGCGCGGCGGCGCCGGGTCGCCGACGTTGGAGAGCGTGATGCGGCGCTCGAAGTCGATCAGCGCGTCGGGCTGACGGGTCAGCTCGAGGGCGAAGGCGTCGGCGCGCGCCTCGACGCTCCGCGAGAGCTGGTTGGAGATCGTCGTGACGACCGGCACGACGAGCGCGAGTGACAGCGCGACCGCGGGCAGCGCCGCCGCCGGCCGCTCGCGGACGTCCGCCGGGGCGAATCGCTCGGCCAGCCGCGCGGCGGCGAGCATCGCGAACGGCGAGACGATCGCGAGCCAGAGCAGCCCGTTGGGGACGTCGCGGTGGTGGACGTGACCGAGCTCGTGGGCGACCACCAGGCGCACCTCGGCGGGCGTGAAGTCCTGCAGCAGCGTGTCGTAGAGCACGACCCGCTTCGTCCGCCCCAACCCCGCTACGTAGGCGTTCGCGCCGGTCGTGCGCTTGGAGGCGTCCATCTCGTAGACCTCCCCGACGTCGACACCGGCCCGGCGCGCGAGGTCGAGCACGGCGCTGCGCGTCTCGCCCGCCGGCAGGGGTGTGAAGCGGTTGAACAGCGGCTCGATCAGGATCGGCGACAGGAAGGTGATCGCGACCGCGAACGCCAGCACGACGCCCGTCCCCGGGATCCACCAGGCCCGGCCGAAGCGCCGCAGCGCGACGACCAGCAGCGCGCCGCCCGCCGCCGCGATCGCGCCGCCGATCAGCGCGGAGAGGGCGACGTCGCCGGCCCAGCCCGGCCAGCTGCGCGTGGTCAGGCCCACGTCGATGGCCCGCTGGCGTGAGATGGCGCTGACCGGCAGGGGCGCCAGCGTCGCCACCAGCGACACCGCCCCGGCGGCCGCGGCGCCCGCGAGCACCGGGCGCCGCGGGACGTTCCCGAGCCACCGGGGCGGGCGGCGGACGAGCAGCGCGAGCGCTCCGAGCTCGAGGATCACGGCCGCGCCGTAGAGCCCCAGCTGGGGGCGCCGGAAGTCGCGCGCTCGGTCGATCTCGGCCTCGGTGAAGTACGCTCGGGGCTCGACGGGGACCGGATCGGGCCCCTGGTCGCGCGGGCGCATGACGACCACGGCGGCCTGAGCGACCACCACCGCGGCCAGCAGGACGGCGGGGAGGCGCAAACGGGGCGGCACGATCGGATCGTACGCACCGGCGAAGTCCGCGCCTCGTCGAAGGACACACACCATGCGAGTCGCCATCGTCTCCGACATCCACGGAAATCGCCACGCGTTCGAGGCGGTCATCGCCGCCGCCGACCGGGACGGCGCCGAGCAGGTCTGGTGCCTCGGGGACCTCGTGGGCTACGGCGCCGACCCCGACGCGTGCGTCGCGCTGGCCGCCGAGCACTGCGACATCTGCCTCGCCGGCAACCACGACCTCGCCGTCACGGGCGCGCTCTCGCTCGACGACTTCTCGCGCGGCGCGGCGCTCGCCGCCCAGTGGACGCGCGAGACGATCGACCCCGCGGCCCGCGACTGGCTCGCCGCCCTGTCGCCGACCGGCGGCGCGCAGGGCATCGGGCTCTACCACGCGTCCCCGCGCGACCCGGTGTGGGAGTACGTGCTCTCCGCGCTGGCGGCCGAGCTGTGCCTGGACGCGGCCGATCAGCCCATCTCGATGATCGGGCACTCCCACGTCGCCCTGGCCTTCCACCGGACCGAGGGCTCGCCGGCCACCGGCGAGGTGCGCCACGAGGGGGAGCGGGCCGATCTCAGCGCGGGCGAGTGGCTGCTGAACCCGGGCAGCGTCGGCCAGCCGCGCGACGGCGATCCTCGCGCCGCGTGGCTGGCACTCGACACCACCGCCCGGACCGCCGACTGGCGCCGCGCGGAGTACGACATCGCGGGCGCGGCGGCCGCCATCCGCGCGGCCCGGCTGCCCGAGTCGCTCGCCGAGCGCCTCTCCCGGGGGCAGTGAGCGGGCGGATAGCCTGTCCGGCGCCATGTCGATGGTCCGCCCCCGCCCTCTGCTCGCCCTCCTCGCCGCCCTGGCCGTCGCCCTGGGCGGGTGCGGCACGTCCGCCGAGCAGGAGCGCAAATTGCTCGCCCAGAGCCGCGCGGACAAGCTCCAGCGCTCCCTGGACCGGGTCGAGAGCGACATCGAGGGCGACAAGTGCGCGACCGCCCAGAAGGACCTCGACCGGCTGCGGACCCAGATCAGCGAGCTGCCCGAGAGCTATGACGGCAAGCTGGTCAGCAATATGACCCAGTGGGTCGACCAGATCGAGACCCGGCTGCCCCAGGACTGCGGCGAGCGGCCGGAGGAGACGCCGACCGAGACGCCGGCGCCGACCGAGACCCCCACGCCGACCGAGACCGCGTCGCCGACCGAGACGCCGTCGCCGACCGAAACGCCGTCACCCACCGAGACCCCCACCCCGACGCCGACGGCCACCCCGACGACGCCCGAGCAACCGCCCGACAACGGTGGGGTAACTCCGGGGGACGACGGCCAACCGTGATGGCACCGACCGACCAACTCTTCGCCTCCCGCTACCGACTCGAGCGCCGCCTCGGCGTCGGTGGCATGTCCACCGTCCAGCTCGCGTTCGACACGCGCCTGGAGCGCTACGTCGCGGTCAAGCTGCTGGCCGAGCACCTGGCCGAGGACGCCGGCTTCGTGCAGCGCTTCCGCCGCGAGGCGCTCGCCGCCGCCCGGCTCGTGCACCCGAACGTCGTGCAGGTCTTCGACTTCGGCCTCGACGACGCCACCGGCCGCCAGTTCATCGTGATGGAGCATGTCGAGGGCCAGTCGTGCGCGGAGATCCTCCGCGAGCGCGGCCATCTCCCGCCCCACGAGGCCGTCGAGATCCTCGCCCAGGCGACCCGCGGGCTCGACTACGCCCACCGCAACGGCGTCGTGCACCGTGACGTCAAGCCCGGCAACCTGCTGCGGTCGAGCGACGGCGGGGTCAAGCTCGCGGACTTCGGCATCGCCAAGGCCTCCGAGCAGTCCGACATCACGAAGATCGGGTCCGTGCTGGGCACGGCCGCCTACCTCGCCCCCGAGCAGGCGCGCGGCGAGCCCGCCGGGCCGCCCGCCGACTTCTACTCGCTCGGCGTGGTCGCCTACCAGCTGCTCAGCGGGCGCCTCCCGTACGAGGCGCCGTCGCTCACCGAGCTCGCCCGGCTGCAGGACTCAGGGCCGCCCGAGCGGCTGGACCGGATCAACCCCGACGTGCCGGCGGCGCTGTCGGCAGCGGTCCTGCGCGCCCTGCACCGCGATCCCGAGGGCCGCTACGCCGACGGGCCGGAGATGGAGCAGGCCCTGCGCGACGGCCTGCGCGGCGTCCAGCCGGCGCCGTCGACGCTCGCGACCGTCGCCCTCCCGGCCGACGACGCGACGTCCGCGACGCGGATGCTGAAGACCGGCCCGCGCACCGCCGCCCGGTCCGCGCCGCCCCCGCCGCGCCGCCGGCTCGAGCCGCTCACCGACGACCCGGGGCCGCGCCGCCGCGCCCCCGCCCGCGCCGCCGCCCAGCCGCCGGCCCGGCGCCGCGGCCGCGGGCTGCGGACGCTGGTCACGCTGATCGTGCTGTTCGCGCTCATCGGCGGCGCCGCCGCGGTGGTCGTCCCGCAGCTGACCGAGCGCCGGGTCAAGCTGCGCCAGCAGGTCGAGGGCACGGCGAACCAGGCCATCAACGAGCTCCGCGCCCTGATCAACGACAACACCCGCTAGGAGCGCCACCGCAGCTGAGTCCCGGTCAGGCGCGTTGAAACCGAGATGACGACGCTCCTCGGCAGGCTTCTCGCGATCGCGTCCAGCGTGCGGCAGTGTCGGCGTGACTCGGCCGTCGCTTGCAGGCGGAAGGAGCGGCCGGTGGCGTCGCTTGGTCGCCCGACCGTGGGTGATGTCCCGGGAACTGCATCATCGAGTGAGGGTCGGCGGCGGGGGCGGGATCGCGCCGCGCGGAGCCGTCGGCGGACGTCAACCACCCCCGTGTCCGCCTCCACCCTCCCTTGGGGGTGGTTCACCCCGAATAGTGGGGTCAACCACCCCCATGAGGGGCGGCGGTGGCGCATGGGGGTGGTTGACGTCGCAGCTGACGCCCATACCCCCTCTCGGTGACCGCAGTTTGAGACCGCGGGGCCGCCGCAAAGAGGCAGAAGCGGGAGCGAGCGCTACAGGTGGCGCTGCTGCAGCGCCCGAACGGGGCAGCGCGCAGCGGACACTGTGGCTGCCGCGGCTGGATCCACCGATTCCCGCGGCGCCCCGCCGCCGCAGGCACGGCGCCCTGCGCCAATGGCCGCGAAGAACCGAAGGGGTGACCGCGCGCGCAGCCCGCCCAAACCGCTTCCGCGCTAGGCGCGCGCCAGCGCCCCGGGCGCGGCGCCCGCCCGCAGGGCCGCGGTCACCTCGGCCAGCCGCCCCGCCGTGATCGCGGCGCGCAGGTCCGCCATCAGCCGGGCGATGTAGGCGAGGTTGTGCAGCGTGAGCAGCCGCATCGCGGTCGTCTCGCGCGCGTGCACGAGGTAGTGCAGGTACGCGCGGGAGTAGCCGGCCGCACAGGCGGGGCACGGGCAGCCGTCCATCAGCGGCTCGTCGACGCGCTTGTGGCGCGCCTTGGCCAGATCGACGCGCCACCGCTTCTCCGGCTCGGGCACGATCGCCATGCCGTGGCGCCCCAGGCGCGTGGGCATCGCGCAGTCGAACGTGTCCATGCCCAGCTCGACGCCGCGGAGCAGGTCGTCGACGTCGCCGATGCCGAGCAGGTGGCGCGGGCGCGCCTCGGGCAGCTCGTCCGCCGCCCACGAGACCACCTCGTACATCTGCGCCTTGTCCTGGCCGAGCGACCCGCCGATGGCGATCCCGTCGCAGCGCGAGGCGGCGACGACCTGGGCCGACTCGCGCCGCAGGTCCTCGTGCACGCCACCCTGGACGATCCCGTAGACCACCTGGCCCGCGGGCCCCTGCCCGGCGTGCCAGTCCAGGCAGCGCTCGAGCCAGCGATGGGTGCGCTCCGTCGAGCGGGCGGTGTACTCGCGCGAGACGTTGAACGGCGTGCACTCGTCGAACACCAGCGCGATGTCGGAGCCGAGCGCGGCCTGGACCTCCATCGAGGTCTCCGGCCCCAGGAAGCGCTCCGAGCCGTCGAGGTAGGAGCGGAAGGTGACACCGGCCTCCTCGATCGACACGATCGAGCCGGCGCGGCCGCCGTCGGCGCCGACCCCGGGCGCGCGGCCCTTGATCTCGTCGGCGACGGCGCCGTGGCCCATCGAGAAGACCTGGAAGCCCCCGGAGTCGGTGATGATCGGCGCGTCGCAACGCATGAAGCGGTGCAGGCCGCCGAGCTCGGCGACCAGCTCGTGCCCGGGGCTCAGGAACAGGTGGAACGTGTTCCCCAGCACCATGTCGTAGCCGAGCGCGGAGACCTCGTGAATCTCGAGGGTCTTGACCGTCGCCCTGGTGGCGAGCGGGACGAACGCCGGCGTGCGGACGGTGCCGTGGGCGAGGTGGACCGTGCCGGCGCGTGCGCTCGAGCCCGGGTCGCGGGCGTGGATCTCGAACAACGCCACGCCTGGAGACTATGCGCGCCGGCCCTCTGCGGGCCGGCGCGCCGTTGGGCTCAGCCCTCGATCGTCTCCTGCTTGGTGGTGCCGGCGATCGTGATCCGGCGCGGCTTGCGCTCCTCGGGCTTCGGGATCCGGACCTCGAGGACGCCGCGGTCGAACGCCGCGGTGACGGCGTCGGCGTCGATGCCCTGCGGCAGGGTCAGCGCGCGCGAGAAGGACCCGAAGGCGCGCTCCACGCGGTGGAAGCCCTCCTTCTGGACCTCGCTCTCCGAGCGCCGCTCGCCGGAGATCAGCAGCGTGCCCTCCTGGAGCTCGATCTGGACGTCCTCCTCGGACATGCCGGGCAGGTCGGCCCGCAGGATGAAGTGCTCCTCGGTCTCGGCCAGGTCCATCGCGGGCATCCAGCGCCGCAACGGAGACTGACCGCCGTTGCCGCCGGTCGCCCGGCTGGTCTGGTCGTCGAACACGGTGCTGAAGAGACGGTTCATCTCGCTCTGCAGCGAGCTCAGCTCACGCATGGGCTCCCAGCGAACGATGGCCATGATGCTTACCTCCGCTCAGTGAAAGGGTGGACAGTTCCTACTGAGCGGAAAGTATAAAACCTCAGTCGAGTCGTATCAAGTCTCGGACGCGCCGGGGAGCACGCGGTCCCAGGTCGCGGCGAGCTGCTCGAGCTCGATCTCGGAGAAGTGACCGAGGAAGCGGTCGCGAACGCCGGCGAGGTGGGTGGGCCGCGCCGCCTCGAGGAACCGGAGCCCGTGATCGGTGAGCGCCGCGTAGCACCCGCGGCCATCGGCGGAGCACGACTCACGGCACAGCAGGCCGTCGCGCTCGAGGCGGTCGACGAGCCGCGTCATGCCGGATCGGCTGAGCAGCACGTGGTCGGCCAGGTCCGCCATGCGCATGCGCCGGTCCGGCGCCGCGTGGAGGTGGACGAGCACCTCATACGACGAGAGCGGGATGCCGTGCGCCGCCTCGAGATCGGCGTCCAAGGCGCGAGCAAGGGCGGCATGCACCCGCAACAGCCCGCGCCACGCCCCGAGCTCGGTCCCGCTGAGCTCCTGCGCCGTCCCGGGATGCGTGGGGATCGTCATGGCCAAGGACAGGGTAGCGTCGGACTGGTTGCATGCGCAACATCTGTGCCCGGGGGCGGGCGCGACCGTCGTTACCCCAGCAGCGAGCGCCCCGTCATCTGCTCCGGTTGATCAATCCCGAGGAGCGCCAAAGCGGTCGGCGCGACGTCGGCCAGGATCCCCTCGCCCGCCAGATGCGAGACCTCGGCCCCCGTGACCACGAACGGCACCGGATTCAGCGAGTGGGCGGTGTTCGGGGAGCCGTCGGGCTCGAGCATGTGGTCGGCGTTGCCGTGGTCGGCGGTGACCAGGCAGGCACCGCCGGCCCCGTGGACCGCCTCGAGCACGCGGCCGAGGCACTCGTCGACGGTCTCCACCGCCGTGATCGCCGCCGGGATCGAGCCGGTGTGGCCGACCATGTCGGCGTTGGCGAAGTTGATGACCGAGAACACCGGCCGGTGCTCGGAGAACGCCTCGACGAAGGCGTCAGTCGCCTCGCGCGCGCTCATCTCCGGCTTGTGGTCGTAGGTCGGGACATCGCGCGGGGAGGGGACCAGCCGGCGCTCCTCGCCGGGGTATGCCTCCTCCTCGCCGCCGTTGAAGAAGTACGTCACGTGCGGGTACTTCTCGGTCTCGGCGACATGGAGCTGCTTCTCGCCGCGGTCGGCGACGACCATCGCGATCGTGAGCTCCGGGCGGTGCGGCGGGAAGATGACCGTGTACGGCCAGCCCTCCTCGTACTCCGTGAGGGTCGAGTAGCGCTCGATCGGCTCGACGTCGCCGCGGTCGACCTCCTCGAACGACGGGTCGGCCAGCGCGCGGGAGATCTGGCGCATGCGGTCGGGGCGGAAGTTGAAGGCGAGCACGGCGTCGCCGGGGCGGATCCGCGCCTCGTCGCCGACGGTCGTCGCGGCGATGAACTCGTCGGTCTCGTCGCGGTCGTACGCGGCCTGGGCGGCCTCGGGAGCGCGCGAGACGTGGTGCTCGCCGCGGCCGTGGACGAGCAGGTCGTAGGCCTTCTGCGTGCGATCCCACCGGCTGTCACGGTCCATCGCGAAGTAGCGGCCGATGACGCTCCCGAGCCGGCCCGTCCCGAGCTCCTGGCACCAGCCCTCGACGTCGGCGAGGTACTGGCGGCCGCCGTGCGGCAGCGTGTCGCGGCCGTCGGTGAACGCGTGAATGACGAGGTCCTCGATCCCCCACTCGGCGGCGATCTCGATCAGCGCCCGCACGTGGCGCTCGGACGAGTGCACGCCACCGTCGGAGACCAGGCCGATCAGATGGACCCGGGAGGCGCCACCCAGCGCCTCACGCAGCCGCTCGTTCGCCGCCAGCGATCCGTCCTCGACCGCGCCGTCGATGCGGGCGAGGTCCTGCGGGACGATCGCGCCCGCGCCGAGGTTGAGGTGGCCGACCTCCGAGTTGCCCATCTGCCCCGGCGGGAGCCCGACGCTCTCGCCCATCGCCGTCAGCGTCGTGTGTGGAAGCGTCTTCCACAGCTCGTCGAACACCGGCGTCGACGCCTGCGAGACGGCGTTGCCGGGCCCCGGTTCGGCGAGGCCCCAGCCGTCGAGCACGACCAGGCACACGTGCGGGACGGTCATGACGCGGCGGCCAGCCTCCGGGCGATCTCGACGATCTCGGCGAAGCCGGCGGGATCGAGCGACGCCCCGCCGACGAGCGCGCCGTCGACGTCGGGCAGGCTCAACAGCTCCTCGGCGTTCTCGGGCTTCAGCGATCCGCCGTAGAGCACGCGGACCTGCTGGGAGGCGGCCTTGTCGAAGCCCTCGACCAGCGCGCGGACGAACGCGCAGGCGTCCTGCGCCTGCTCGGGCTTGGCGGTCAGCCCCGTCCCGATCGCCCAGATCGGCTCGTACGCGACGACGACCTCGCCAAGCCGCTCGAGCGGGACCTTCTCGAGCCCCTCCTGGACCTGGTGGCGCAGCTTGCGCTCGGTGTCGCCGCGCTCGCGCTCCTCCTCGGTCTCGCCGACGCAGAGGATCGGCTGCAGGCCCGCCGCGATCGCGCTCGGCACCTTGAGCTGGAGCGCGCGGTCGTTCTCCCCGAAGTTCTGGCGGCGCTCGGAGTGCCCGAGGACGACGCCGTCGACGTCGATCTCGGCGAGCATTCCGCGCCGACACCTCGCCGGTGAACGCACCGGAGTCCGCCTCGTGCATGGTCTGGGCGTGGACGGCGACGCGCGAGCCGCGCGCGGAATCGACCATCGCCTGCAGCGCGAGGAAGGGCGGGCAGATCGCCACGTCGACGCCGTCGGCGGTCGCGACCCGGGGCAGGAGGCCCTGGATGAACTCCTCGGCCTCGGCGATGGTCTTGTTCATCTTCCAGTTGCCCGCGATGAACGGGGTGCGTCCGGGGTTCACGACAGCGCCTCCACGCCGGGCAGTGCCCGGCCTTCGATCAGCTCCAATGAGGCGCCTCCGCCCGTGGAGAGGTGGTCCACCTGGTCGTCGAGCCCGAACTCGGCGAGCGCCGCGGCGGAGTCGCCGCCGCCCACGACCGTGGTGCCGGGCGACTTCGCCACCGCCTCGGCGACCTCGCGCGTGCCGCGCGAGAACGGCTCGAGCTCGAAGGCCCCCATCGGCCCGTTCCAGAAGACGGTGCCGGCCTGGCTGATGACCTCGCCGTAGCGGGCGGCCGTCTTGGGCCCGACGTCGAGGCCCATCCAGCCGTCCGGCACGTCGACGCCGTCGAGCGGCTTGGACTCGGCGTCGGCGGAGAACTCCGTCGCGACGACGAGGTCGACCGGCAGCTCCAGCGTGCCCGTCGAGGACTCGGCCTGCTCCAGCGCGCGGCGGGCGGGATCGATGCCCTCGTCCTCGCAAAGCGAGTCGCCGACCCCGTGGCCCTGGGCCTTGAAGAACGGGAAGCACATCGCGCCGCCGATGAGGATCGTGTCGGCGCGTGACAGGAACGCGTCGATGACGCCGATCTTGTCGGTCACCTTCGCCCCGCCGACGACCGCGACGAGCGGCCGCGCCGGATCCTCGAGGATGCCGGTGAGGACCGTCACCTCGCGCTCGAGCAGCCGGCCGGCGACAGCCTGCTCGACCTGATGGGCGATCCCCTCGGTGCTCGCGTGCGCCCGGTGGGCCGCCCCGAACGCGTCGTTGACGTAGATCCCGTCCACGAGCGCCGCGTACGCCTTGGCCAGCTCGGGGTCGTTCTCGGTCTCCCCCGCCTCGAAGCGCACGTTCTCGAGCATCAGCACCTCGCCGTCACGGAGGCCGCGCGCCTTGGTCCCCACGTCCGGCCCGACCACCGCCGGCGCGAGGATGACCTCGGTGCCCAGCAGCTCGCCGAGCCGGTCGGCGGCCGGCCGCAGGGAGAGCTTCGGGTCCGGGCCGCCCTTCGGCCGCCCGAGATGCGCCGCGACGACGAGCCGGGCGCCGCGCTTGCGCAGCCACTCGAGCGTCGGCAGGGCGGCGCGGATCCGGGCGTCGTCGGTGATGCGGCCGTCCTCGAGCGGGACGTTGAAGTCCACGCGGACGAAGACGCGCCGCCCCTCGACGTCGGTGAGTGAGTCGAGCGTCCGCACGGTCCTAGAGCAGCCGCTGGACGAGGTCCACGCAGCGGCTCGAGTAGCCCCACTCGTTGTCGTACCAGGAGACGACCTTCACGAGCGTGCCGTCGATCACCGCGGTGAGCTGGGAGTCGAAGATCGACGAGTGCGGGTTCTTGACGATGTCCGAGGACACGATCGGATCCTCGGTGTACTGCAGGAGCCCCTTGAAGGGCCCGTCGGCGGCGGCGCGCATGACCTCGTTGACCTCCTCCACGGACGTCGCGCGCTCGGCCTCGAACGTCAGGTCGACGACCGACCCGGTGGGGACGGGGGCGCGGATCGCGAAGCCGTGCAGCTTGCCGTTGAGCTCGGGCAGGACGATGCCGACGGCCTTGGCGGCGCCGGTCGAGGTCGGGATGAGGTTCAGCGCCGCGGCGCGCGCCCGGCGCAGGTCGGAGTGCGGCATGTCCTGGAGGCGCTGGTCGGCCGTGTACGCGTGGATCGTCGTCATCAGGCCGTGCTTGATCCCGACCCCGTCGTTCACGACCTTGGCGACCGGCGCCAGGCAGTTCGTCGTGCAGGAGGCGTTGGAGATGACGTGGTGAGCGTCCTTGTCGTACTGGTCGAAGTTGACGCCGAGCACGACCGTGACGTCCGGGCCCTTGGCGGGCGCCGAGATCAGGACCTTCTTGGCGCCGCCGTCGAGGTGCTTGGCGGCGTCGTCGCGGTTCGTGAAGAAGCCGGTCGACTCGATGACGACGTCGACGCCGAGGTCGCCCCACGGCAGCTTGCCGGGGTCCTTCTCCTCGAGCACGCGCAGCTCGGTCCCGTCGACGGTGATGCCGTTCTCGGAGAGCTCGACGGTGCCGGGGTACGGACCGAGGATCGAGTCGTACTTCAGGAGGTGGGCGAGCGTCTTGTTGTCGGTGAGGTCGTTGACGGCGACCCACTCGATGTCGGCGCCCTGCTCCTGGGCGGCGCGGAAGACGTTGCGGCCGATGCGGCCGAATCCGTTGATGCCCACGCGTACGGCCATGGTTGAAAGCCCTTTCGGAGGCGGATGCGAGAACAGGGCCGGGGTGACTGGGTGCCCCGGCGGCGGCGCGCAACGTTATCTCAACCCGATGCGACCACTTCGATCCGCAGCCCGTCAGGGTCGCGGAGGTACGCAGCGTAGTACCGCGGCCCGTACTGCGGGCGCGGGCCCGGCGCTCCGTCGTCGGCCCCGCCCGCGGCGACGCCGGCGGCGTGCGCCGCGTCCACAGCGGCCTTGCCGGCGGCGCGGAGCGCGACGTGCCCGAAGCCCGGCGCCGGGGCGCCGCGGGCGGTCAGCCAGAACACCGGCTCCTCGCGGCCCCAGCCGATCGCGTGGTCGTTCTCGTGGAGGCGACGCACGCCGAGCGCGAAGAACACGGCGTCGTAGAAGCGGCCGGAGCGATCGAGGTCGGAGGCCTCGAGGCCGAGGTGGTCGAACACGCGGCGCGACGTTACGGCATGCCCATCGCGTCCGGCATGCCCATCGCCTCGCCGCCGCCCGGGATCGTGAGGCCCGGGATCGCCTCCGGGGCCGCGACGAGCAGGACGCCGAGCACGAGCAGGATCGCCGCGGTCGCGAGGGTCGTCGCGCGACCCCACGGCAGCACCTTCTCGGCGGCGATGATGGCGGCGACGAACGCCATCCAGGCGACGCTCATCACGCCGAGCGCGAACAGCGATGCCATCAGCGCCCAGCAGCAGCCGGTGCACCAGGCGCCGTGCCGCGCACCCATCTGGAGTGCCCCCGCCGGTCCGTCGCGCCACGACCCGAGCAGGAAGCCGAGCGGGCTCCGGCACTTGCCGAGGCAGGCCTCCTTGAGCGGCGTCAGCTCGTAGACCGCCGCCACGACCAGCGTGCCGCCGGCGAGCCAGCGCCCGCCGGCATCCCAGGCGAGCTCGGAGCCGAGGAGGTCGCGCGCGAGGACGACCACGGCGTAGGCGAGCAGCCCGGCCGCCAGCCAGCTCAGCAGGTAGCCCGCGGCGAAGAGCAGCGCGAGTGCCGGCGAGCGCCGCTCGGTCATGCGCGAGTAGAGCGCGACCGTCGGCGAGACCGACGGGAACATCATCGCCGCCATCATCACGACCCACACGCCGGCGAACCAGCCGAGCGACCCGAGGTCGGTGCCGGGCCCCTCGTCCATGCCACGCATGCGGTCGCCGGTCGACCACCACGCGATCGCGGCGAGCGCGAAGAGCAGCGCGATCAGCACCGGCCGGGCCCGCGCGGCGGCGAACCCGGGACCCAGGCGGGTGCGCTCGGGCGCCGGCGGGGCGGCGACGCCGCTCACGGGCGGACCGGCGCGCGGTCGACGTCGCGGTGCGAGACGTCGACGAAGTAGCGGCCCTCGTTGCCGTAGTTGTCGGCGAGCCGCTCGGCGATGGCGACCGAGCGATGGCGGCCGCCGGTGCAGCCGATCGCGACGACGAGGTGCGCCTTGCCCTCGGCGACGTACTGCGGCAGCACGTAGTCGAGCAGCGGCAGCAGGCGGTCGTAGAACTCCTCGAGGCGGCCGTCGCGGGCGATGTACTCGACGACCCGCGGATCGAACCCCGTCAGCGGCCGCAGATCGCTCTCGTAGTGCGGGTTGGGCAGGAAGCGGACGTCGAACGCGAGGTCGGCGTCGCGCAGCGGGCCGTGCTTGTGCCCGAACGAGGCGAACGTGACGGCCAGCTTGCCCGGGGCCTGCGGCTCGAGCAGCTCGTGCGCGACCTTGCGGCGCAGCATCGACGCGCTCAGCCCCGAGGTGTCGATGAAGACGTCGGCGCGGTCGCGGATCGGGTCGAGCAGCGCCAGCTCGGCGCGGATCCCGTCGATCACGCTGCCGTGCGGCGCGAGCGGGTGGCGCCGGCGCGTCTCCTTGTAGCGGGTCACCAGCGTCTGCTCGTCGGCGCCCAGATAGACGACGCGATGCGCCACGCCCGCGGCGGTCAGGTCGTCGAGGACCTTGGCCAGCCCCTCGAAGTACTCGCCGCCGCGCAGGTCGGACACGACGCAGGCACGCTCGACCTTCGACCCCTCGTGCTGGAAGAGATCGGCGAGCGAGCGGATCATCTCCGCGGGCAAGTTGTCCACGCAGAAGTAGCCCGCGTCCTCGAACACCTGCATCGCCGACGACTTGCCGGCGCCGCTGAGCCCCGAGACGATGACGAGGTCCGTGAGTGCCGAGCCGTCGGTCACTGGGCCGGATGATGGCAGCCGCACCGGCGACGACTGATCTCCCGAGCCCTGCGCTCCCGAACTGCATCATCGGGGGAGTGAGACGGGGTGGCGGGGCGGCGAATTGCCGGCGCCGTCCTGAGTAAGGGGGGATAGGACCCCCTTGTTAGGACCGCGCCGCAGGACCGCGCCCTCCCGCCGAGCGGCGCCCCTGATCCGCCCCCGAAACGACGTGCTTGGTGTCGATCGCCGCTGGCAGGCGGCTCAACCCGACACTCTGCGGCTGATCCGGATCGATCGTCGGATAGTGCCGCGCCTGGCGGCACAATCCGGCATCCGCGCTGGATTTCGGGGTCGAGTGTCGGGTTGAGCCGGTGACCCGCCCGCCGTGGCCGGTATGCCACTCGTGACCCCTTCCATCGCGAGTGGCGCGTCGAGCCCGTACCGGCCGGGTCCCCCCGAACCCTCGGACCCCGACCGCGAAGAGCGCCCTTCCTCAATGACCGAGGTTCAGCGGCCGGTGCGATTCAGGTGCACGAAGAGGTCGCGGGCGACCTTCTGCGGCACGCCGGGGACGGCCTCGAGCTCCTCGCGGGTCGCGCCGAGGACGTTCTCCGGCGACCCGAAGTGCTTGAGGAGGGCGCGCTTTCGCGTCGGGCCGATGCCCGGCAGGTCGTCCATGATCGACTCGGTCATGGCCTTGTCGCGGCGGACGCGGTGGTGGGTGATCGCGAAGCGGTGCGCCTCGTCGCGGACGCGCTGCAGCAGCTGGAGCTCCGGGGTCTCGTGGGCGAGGCGCAGCGCCTCGCGGACGCCGGGCAGGAAGACCTCCTCGATCCGCTTGGCCAGCGAGATCACCACCACGCCGCGCGCCCGCAGGGCCTGGAGCGGCTCGAGGCCGGCCGACAGCTGGCCGGGCCCGCCGTCGATGACGATCAGGTTCGGCAGTGCCGCGAAGGATGGGTCGCGGTCGGCGTCGTAGGGGGACTTCTCGGCCTGTTTCTCGAACTGCGCGGCGCGGCGGGCGAGCACCTCGTTCATCGACGCGAAGTCGTCCGGGGCGCCCGACTCGGCCCCGCGGATCCGGAAGCGCCGGTAGTCCGACTTCTTCGGCGCCCCACCCTCGAAGACCACCATCGAGGCGACGGTGTGGCTGCCCATCAGGTTCGAGATGTCGAAGCACTCGATCCGCACCGGCAGCGCGTCGAGCCCCAGCGCGGCCTGGAGCCCATCCAAGGACTCCACCCGCTGCTGCCGGCGACGCTCGGACTTCAGCTTGTCCTGATCGAGCGCGAGCCGTGCGTTGCGCTCGGCCAGCTCGAGGATCCGCCGCTTGCCGCCGCGCTCGGCCGCCCGGATCTCGACCCGGCCGCCGCGGCGGTCGGTGAGGATCGAGCCGAGCACATCCAAAGCGGAGCCCTCCTCGACCTCGCCGCTGACGACGATCAGCCCCGGGATCGACAGGGCGCTCGCGTAGTACTGCAGGCAGAACTCCTCGGTGGCGAGCGCCACCGGGGTCTCGCCCTCGTTGTAGAGGTAGAACGACTGGCGGTCGGAGAGCACGCCGTCGCGGACCTGGAAGACCTGCGCGTTGGCCTCGGTCCCGTCCACGGCGACCGCCACCGCGTCGAACGTGCCGACGCCCTCGTGCGCGACGCGCTGGCGCTCGAGCAGCGACCGCACCGCCTGCAGCCGGTTGCGCTCGATCGTCGCCTGCTCGAAGTCCTGCTCGCCGGCGGCGAAGTACATCCGCTTCTCGAGGTCGCGCTCGATCTCCTTGTAGCGGCCGGAGAGGAACGCGACCACGCCGTCGATGCCCTCGCGGTACTGCTCCTTGGACACGTAACCGACGCAGGGCGCCCCGCAGCGCTTGATGTAGTAGTCCAGGCACGGCGAGCCCGAGCGGCGCCCCGGCTCGGCGCCGTCGCACGAGCGGAACAGGAAGACCTTGCCGAGCAGGTCGAGCGTCCCGCGCACCCGCTTGGCGCTCGAGAACGGCCCGAAGTAGACGCGGTCGCGGCGGTGGCGCTCGCGGGTGAAGTAGACCCGCGGGAAGTCCTCGTCGAGCGAGATCGCGATGTACGGATAGGACTTGTCGTCGCGCAGCCGGATGTTGAAGCGCGGCTTGTACTGCTTGATGAAGTTCTGCTCGGTGAGCAGGGCCTCGGCCTCCGTCGCGACGACGAGGTACTCGATGTGCTCGATCGCCTCCCGCATCGCCGTGCGGTTGGAGAAATGCGAGGCGACGCGCTTCTTGATCGACTTCGCCTTGCCGACGTAGACGACCCGCCCGCGACCGTCGCGGAAGAGGTACACGCCGGGCTGGTCGGGCAGCGCGCGGCGCTGCTCTGAGAGGCGTTCGGTCCGGGTCGCGGGAGTCGTCGGCGTGGCCATGCGTGTCCGCCCCCAGACTAGGCCCGCCGAGGACCGCACCGGAGACGGCCTTCTACGGTTGGAGGCGTGATGACAAAACGACTAATCATTCTCCTCAGCCTCATCGGAGCCATGGTCGCCGCGTCTCCAGCGGACGCCAAGTACACGATCGGCATCGGTGATCAGAGTCCAGCCATGTTCCAGAACGGGCTCTGGAAGGACCTCAAGCTCAAGCGGGTCCGCTTCCTCACTCCATGGAACACCGCGAACGATCCGAACCAGATCGCGGAGGTCGACGCCTACATGGCCGCGGCGCGTGCAGCCAGGCAGGAAGTGCTCGTGCACTTCACCGCGATCCGCGGCTGCTTCAACGCAGGCAAGTACTCCCGCGCCAAGCAGTGCCGCGCCCCGAGCGTCAGCGCCTACACGAAGGCCTTCAAGGCGTTCAAGAAGCGCTACCCCCAGGTCAAGGTCTACGGCGCCTGGAACGAGGCCAACCACATCTCGCAGCCGATCTACCGCAACCCGAAGCGCGCCGCGCAGTACTACAAGGCGCTCAAGAAGAACTGCAAGCGCTGCAAGGTGCTGGCGGGCGACCTGCTCGACTCGTCGAACCTGCGCTCCTACGCGCGGGCGATGGTCCGCCACACCAACGGCCGCGCCAAGCTGTGGGGCCTGCACAACTACGCCGACGTCAACCGCAAGCGCTCGCGCGGCGTGAAGACGATGCTCAAGACCGTCCCCGGCGAGGTCTGGCTGACCGAGACGGGCGGGATCGTGCAGTTCGCCCGCGCCAACGGCTTCCGGCCGACGGAGGCCTCCGCCGCCAAGGCGATCAAGTACATGTTCTCGCTGGCGGGGAAGTACGACTCGCGCCGCCGCGGCCACCGGTCGAAGATCGGCCGGCTGTACCCGTACGAGTTCAGCGGCCAGGACTCCGGCGCGCAGTTCGACGCCGGCCTGCTGGCCCCTGACGGCCGGCCGCGCGCCGGCTACGCGGTGTTCAAGACCCACGCCCGCCGGGCCAAGAAGTAATCCTGCTGACTGCGGTCCGCCGCCGTGCCGAGGGGGCGGCGGCGGAGCAGTCGCCTGGAACCGCACCGCCGTCCGCCGCGTAAGCTGCGGTCATGGCTACCGCAATCAGGACCTGCCCCTTCTGCGAGGCCACCTGTGGCCTCGAGATCAACTTCGACGAGGACGGGACGCGTCGGCCGCATCCGCGGCGACGCCGAGGACGTCTTCTCGAAGGGGTTCCTGTGCCCGAAGGGCGCGTCGCTGAAGGCCCTGCACGACGACCCGGACCGCCTGCGCTCGCCGATGATCCGTCAGCCGGACGGCTCGTTCGCGGCCGCCACGTGGGACGAGGCGTTCAACCTGATCGCCGAGCGGCTGCCGCCGCTGCTGGCCGAGACGCGCGACGCGGTCGCCGTCTACCTCGGCAATCCCTCCGTCCACTCGGTCGGGCCGATGCTCTACAACCGGGTCCTGCTCAAGGCGCTGGGCACGCGCAACGTCTTCTCGGCCTCGACGGTCGACCAGATGCCCAAGCACGTCTCCTCCGGGCACATGTTCGGGGCCGGCTTCACGATCCCGATCCCGGACGTCGACCACACCGACTACATGCTGATCCTCGGGGCCAACCCGCTGGTGTCCAACGGGTCGCTGCTGACGGCGCCCGACATGCGCGGCCGCCTGCGCGCGATCCGCGAGCGCGGCGGCAAGGTCGTCGTCGTGGATCCGCGCCGCACCCGGACCGCCGAGGCGGCCGACCGCCATCTCGCGATCCGCCCGGGCGGGGACGCGCTGCTGCTGATGGCGATGGTCCACACGCTGTTCGCCGAGGACCTCGTCGACGGCACCTGCGGCGGCCTCCCCGTCAACGGCGTCGAGGAGGTCCGCGCGGCGGCGGCCGACGTGACGCCCGAGCGCGTCGAGGCCGCCTGCGGGATTCCCGCCGACGAGATCCGGACGCTGGCCCGCGAGCTGGCGGCCGCCGAGCGCGCCGTCGTCTACGGGCGGATCGGCACCTGCACCCAGGCGTTCGGGACGCAGGCGTCCTGGCTCGTCGACGTCCTCAACACGCTGACCGGCAACCTCGACCGGCCCGGCGGGGCGATGTGGCCCAACCCGGCCGCGAACGCCACCAAGCGCACCAGGCCCATCCGCTTCGGCCGCTGGGCGAGCCGCGTGCGCGGCATGCCCGAGGTCATGGCCGAGTTCCCGGTCGTCTGCCTCTCCGAGGAGATCGAGACCCCCGGCGAGGGCCAGGTCCGCGCGTTCATCACCGTGGCCGGCAACCCCGTGCTCTCGACGCCCGACGGCGAGCGCCTCGCCGCCGCGCTCGACACGCTCGACTTCATGATCTCGGTGGACATCTACATCAACGAGACCAGCCGCCACGCGGACGTGATCCTGCCGCCGCCGTCGCACCTCGAGCGCTCGCACTACGACCTGGCGTTCTACGGGCTCGCCATGCGCAACGTCGCCAACTACTCCGCGCCGCTGTTCGAGCGCGAGCCCGGCATGCCGGACGAGTGGGAGGTCCTGCTGCGCCTGTCGGCCATCGCGGGCGGCGCCGGCGCCGCCGCCGACCTGAACGGCTTCGACGACCTGGTCGTCGGCGAGGCGATCCGGCGCGAGATCGCCAACCCCGACTCGCGGATCGCCGGGCGCGACGCCGGCGAGCTGATGGAGGCGCTGGCGCCGCGGCGCGGCCCGGACCGGCTGCTCGACTTCCTGCTGCGCATCGGGCCGTACGGCGACAGGTTCGGCGAGGAGCCCGAGGGCCTGACGCTGAGCAAGCTGCAGGAGCACCCGCACGGCATCGACTACGGGCCGATGCAGCCGCAGATCCCCGACATCCTGGTGACGGACAGCAAGCGCGTCGAGCTCGCGCCGGAGCCGTTCATCGCCGACGTCGACCGGCTCCGCGCCTACGCCGACGCGGAGGCCGCCGCCGACAGCAACGGCCACCTGGTGCTGATCGGGCGCCGGCAGCTGCGCTCCAACAACTCGTGGATGCACAACCTCCCGCTGCTGGTGAAGGGCAAGGAGGCGTGCACGCTGCACATCCATCCCGACGACGTCGCCAAGCACGGCCTCGAGGACGGCGCCCAGGCGCGCGTCTCGACCGACCGTGGGTCGATCGAGCTGCTGGTCGAGGCCACCGACGCGATCCGCCCCGGCGTCGTCTCGATCCCGCACGGCTGGGGCCACGACGCGCCGGGCGCGCAGCTCGAGGTCGCCGCCGCGCACGCGGGGGCGAACTCCAACGTGCTCTCGAGCACGACGGTGGTCGACCCGCTGTCGGGCAACGCGGTCCTCTGCGGGATCCCGGTCGACGTCGCGCCGGTGCGCGCACTCAGCTCGGTCTGACGTCGCCCTCGAGGTGTGGCCTGCCGGTCTTCGCGTCATGGAGCGCGAAGGTCCGGCCGTCCGCGTCCTCGGAGGTCGAGAAGGCGAGCTGCGCGGGAAGCACGACGGGCAGCTTGAAGCGCACGTCGGCGGTGAACGCGGCCGGGAGCGCGGGGTCCAGCGCGGCCAGGCAGCGCGCCTTGAGCCACATCCCGTGCGCGATCGC
Organism: uncultured Solirubrobacterales bacterium; assembly: GCA_963828075.1. Taxonomy (GTDB): domain Bacteria; phylum Actinomycetota; class Thermoleophilia; order Solirubrobacterales; family Solirubrobacteraceae; genus JACCYI01. The sequence continues at coordinate 207,498 of CAWHDH010000021.1, forward strand.
CCCGGGCATCCCGAACAGCCGCGCGCTGAAGCGGTGGAGGTGGATCGGGTTGCGGTCGCGCTGAGACGGCGGCGTAGCGGCGGCCGGTGTCGCCCGGGACCTCCCAGCGCGCACTGGGCCGTGGCGGGTCGGTGTCGCGGTCGCGCTTGGAACCGTGGCCGCCCTCGCGTCGCAGGTAGGTGCTGACCGAGATCCACGCGCGCTCGCCGCCGGCGTGCGCCTCGGCGACCATCTCGAACTGGGTGCCGCGCGGGTGAGAGCGCAGGTCGGCCGCGCGGACGCGGACGTCGAGCCGCTCGCGCGCGTCGATGGGGCGAAGCTGGGTGATCGCGTTGGCGACGTGCACGAGGCCGATGGCCGGCAGCGGGAAGGCCGGGGCGGTCATCAGCCGCAGGCCGAGCGGGAACGCCAGCAGGTGCGGGTAGGGCGCCGGCAGCGTGTCGCGGAGCGGGAAACCGCAGATCCGTGCGTAGGCGGCGAGCCGCTCGCGGTCGATCTCCGCCGCGTCGAGCCGCAGCTCGGTGTCGGGCAGGCCGGCGGGCTTCGACAGGCCGGGCAGGCGGCGCAGGAGCGGCACGACGGTCGCGCCGGCAACGGCGCGCGGGTAGAGCGTCGCGGCGCCCGGCGGGGAGGTCAGCTCCTCGATCGCCATCCCGTTCACGCGAGGCGAGGCGCTCGGTGCGGAATCAGTTCGCCGACCGCCATCACGCGCCGAGGAAGCTCTGGCCGCAGACGCGGACCACGGTCCCGTTGACCGCGACCGAGCCGGGGTTCGCCAGCCACGCGATCGCCTCGGCGACGTCGACCGGGAGCCCGCCCTGGCTCAGCGAGTTCAGCCGCCGGCCCGCCTCACGGGTGACCACGGGCATCGCCGCCGTCATCTGCGTCTCGATGAAGCCCGGCGCCACGGCGTTGATCGAGCCGCCGCGCCCACCCAGCTGCGGCGCCAGCGCGTCGACGAGCCCGATGATCCCGGCCTTGCTCGTCGCGTAGTTGGTCTGGCCGGCGTTGCCGGCGATCCCGCTCGTCGACGAGACGCAGACGATCCGCGGACGCGGCCCGAGGGCGCCGTCGGCCGCCAGCAGCGCGTCGGTGATGCGCTCGGGCGCGATGAGGTTGACCGCGATGACGGCGTCCCAGCGGTCCTCGTCCATGCGGCCGAGCGTCTTATCGCGGGTGATGCCGGCGTTGTGGACGACGACGTCGGCGCCGCCGTGGCGTTCGCGCAGCGCCGTGACCAGGGTCTCGGGCGCCTCGGGCGCGGTGATGTCGAGCTGCAGCGCGGTGCCGCCGATGCGGTTGGCGACGGCGGCCAGGGCCTCGCCCTGTGCGGGGACGTCGACGCACACGACGTCCGCGCCGTCGCGGGCCAGCGTCGCGGCGATCGCCTCGCCGATGCCGCGCGCCGCGCCGGTGACGACGGCCGTTTCGCCCGCCAGCGGCCGCTCGGAGTCCTCCGGCGGGTGCGGGTCGCCGTGCCCGACCCGGACCACCTGGCCCGAGACGTAGGCGGACTTCGCCGACAGCAGGAAGCGCAGCGTGGTCTCGAGGTTGCCCTCGGCGCCGGGCTCGACGTGGACGAGCTGCACGGTCGCGCCGCGCTTGAGCTCCTTGCCGGCCGACCGCGTGAGGCCCTCGAGCGCGCGCTGGGCGACGCGCTCGTGGCGATCGCCGGCCGCCTCCGGCGGGGTGCCGAGCACCAGCAGGCGGCCGGACCCGGCGAGGCGCCGCACCACCGGGGAGAGGAAGTCGCGGGCGGCGCGCAGGTCCTCGCTCCGCCGGATGCCGGTCGCGTCGAAGATGACGGCGCCGTATTCGTCGTCGCCCGCCGCCGTGTGGATCTCGGCACCGGCCTCGGCCAGCACGGCGGCCACCGCCTTCCCGAGCCGCCCGCCGGGCGCCTCGCCGAGCAGGGCCGGCCCGGTGAGGAGCGGCTGGCCGGGTTCGTAGCGGCGCAGCGGCGCGGGCGTCGGCACGCCGAGCCGGCCGGCGAGCGCGCGGCCGGGTGTGGACGTGACAAGTCGCTGGATCGTGTCGGCCATGATTCGGGTTATCTCGACTCAGACTGATGGTACATTGATTCGTGTCGAATGATGGCAGGTGAGACGACACCGACGGCGATCGTCGGCGGCAACCGCATCCCGTTCGCGCGCTCGAACGGCCCGTACGCGCGTGCCTCCAACCAGGACATGCTGACCGCGGCGCTCGACGGCCTCGTCGCCCGGTTCGGGCTGGCCGGGGAGCGCGTCGACGAGGTCGTGGCCGGCGCGGTCCTCAAGCACTCGCGCGACTTCAACCTCACCCGCGAGTGCGTGCTCGGCAGCGCGCTGGATCCCACCACGCCCGCCTTCGACATCCAGCGGGCGTGCGACACCGGGCTCGAGGCGGCGATCGTCGTCGCCAACAAGATCGCCCTCGGGCAGGCCGACTGCGGGATCGCCGGCGGCGTCGACACCACCAGCGACGCCCCGATCGCCGTCAACGAGGACCTGCGCGACGTGCTCCTCGAGTTCAACCGGACCAAGGGCGCCGCCGGCCGCGTCAAGTTGCTCGGCAAGCTGCGGCCCGGGCAGATCGTCCCGGAGATCCCGCGCAACGCCGAGCCGCGGACGGGCATGTCGATGGGCGAGCACGCGGCGGTGACGGCGCAGGAGTTCGGTGTTGGCCGCGAGGAGCAGGACGAGCTGGCGGCGGCGAGCCACCGCAACCTGGCGGCAGCCTACGACCGCGGGTTCTTCGACGACCTCCTGACGCCGTACCTCGGCGTCACGCGCGACCAGAACCTGCGGCCGGACACGTCGGTGGAGAAGCTCGCGAAGCTGTCCCCGGTCTTCGGCGGAGGCGATGGGGCCACCATGACGGCGGGCAACTCGACGCCGCTGACCGACGGCGCCTCGGCGGTGCTCCTCGCCTCGGAGGCCTGGGCGGCGGAGCGCAGCCTGCCGGTCCTCGCGCGGCTGACGCACTCCGCGACCGCGGCGGTCGACTACGTCCACGGCGACGACGGGCTGCTGATGGCGCCGGTGTACGCCGTCCCGCGCCTGCTCGAGCGCGCCGGCCTGACGCTCCAGGACTTCGACCTCTACGAGATCCACGAGGCGTTCGCCTCGCAGGTCCTGGCGACGCTCAAAGCGTGGGAGGACGCGGCGTTCTGCTCCGAGCGACTCGGCCTCGACGCACCGCTCGGGGCGATCGACCGCTCGCGCCTGAACGTCGCCGGCTCGTCGCTCGCGGTCGGGCACCCGTTCGCCGCGACCGGCGGGCGGATCGTCGCGACGCTCGCCAAGCTGCTCGCCGAGAAGGGCGCCGGCCGCGGGCTGATCTCGATCTGCGCCGCCGGCGGCCAGGGCGTCGTCGCGATCCTCGAGCGCTGATGTCGTTCGACCTCGCCCTCTCCCCCGCCCACCACGATCTCGTCGAGCGCGCGCACCGCTTCGCCGAGGACGTCATCCGGCCGGTCGCGCCGTACTACGACCGCGAGCAGGAGTTCCCGTGGCCGGTGCTCGAACAGGCTGCGCAGGCGGGCTTCTACAACCCGCTCTTCTACCGCGACCTGATCGCCGACCCGACCGGCCTGTCGCTGCCGCTGTTCATGGAGGAGATCTTCTGGGGCTGCGCCGGGATCGGGCTCGCGATCGTGATGCCGGCGCTGGCGTTGTCGGCGATCGCGCAGGCGGCGACGCCCGTCCAGCTGTTGCGGTGGGCGCCGCGCTGCTTCGGCGTGCCGGGCGCGCTCAAGCTCGCCGCGCTGGCGATCTCCGAGCCCGAGGGCGGCAGCGACGTCCGCAACCTGCGGACCACCGCGCGGCGCGACGGCGACGACTGGGTGATCGACGGCCACAAGATGTGGATCGGCAACGGCGGGATCGCCGACGTGCACGTCGTCAACGCGAACGTCGACCCCGACCTCGGCCACCGCGGCCAGGCGCTGTTCATCGTCCCCGGCGGCACGCCCGGACTCGAGCTGGTCCGCAAGCTCGACAAGCTCGGCTGCCGGGCGTCGCACACCGCCGAGCTGCGCTTCGACGGCTGCCGGGTGCCCGCGGAGAACATGCTCGGCGGCGACGCGAAGCTCGAGCGCCGGCTCGAGCGGTCGCGCGAGGGCCGCTCGGCGACGCTCGGCGCGTTCGAGCAGACGCGGCCGATGGTCGCCGCCCAGGCACTCGGCATCGCGCGCGCCGCGCTGGAGTACGCCCGCGACTACGCCTCCGAGCGCGAGGCGTTCGGCGGGCCGATCATCGAGAACCAGGGCGTCTCGTTCCCGCTCGCCGACCTGGCCGCCGACCTCGACGCCGCCCGCCTGCTCACCTGGCGGGCCGCGTGGATGTCCGCACAGCGCGTCCCGTACCGCTACGCCGAGGGCTCGATGTCCAAGCTCAAGGCGTCCGAGGTCGCCGTGCGCGCCGCCGAGCAGGCCGTCCAGACGTGCGGCGGCTGGGGCTACATCAAGGACAACCCGCCCGAGAAGTGGTATCGCGACGCGAAGCTCTACACGATCTTCGAGGGCACCAGCGAGATCCAGCGGCTCGTCATCGGGCGCGCGCTGGCCGACTCGCCGGGCGAGGGGCCGCTCCACCACGCCTCGCCGGGCGGGCGCGTCGGGCGCGTGGTCGGCCGCGGGACGAAGCAGCGCTCGCGCGCGGGCATCGCGCTGACGCGCATCGCCGAGCGCACGCCCGACCGCCTGCTCGCGCTCCCGGGGAAGATCCTCGCGCCACCGTCCAGCCGGCCGAAGCGTTAGGGCGGCATGGGAACGGGCAGGAGCCTGGGTGAGGTCCCGACGCGGAGGAGACGAGCATGCGACAACTGACCAGCCTCGACGCTCAGTTCCTGGCCTTCGAGTCCCCGCGCACCTACGGGCACGTCGGCGGGCTCGCCGTCTATGACCCCTCCACCGCCCCGGGCGGCGAGATCACGACCACGGACCTGTGCCGGCTGGTCAGCGAGCGGCTCCACCTGCTCCCGCCGTTCACCTGGAAGCTCGTCAACGTGCCCTTCGGGATCGACCTGCCGTATTGGATCGAGGATCCCGACTTCGACCTCGACTTCCACATCCGCGAGTCCGCGGTGCCACCGCCCGGCGACGATCGCAAGCTCGGCGAGACCGTCGCGCGGATCTTCTCCCGCCCGCTCGACCGCTCGCGCCCGCTGTGGGCGATCTACCTGATCCACGGGCTGCCCGAGGGACGCGTCGCGATGTTGACCAAGGTCCATCACGCGGTCGTCGACGGCGTCTCAGGCGCCGAGATCCTCTCCACGCTGCTGGACCCGAGCCGGGAGGGCTCAGAGGTCCCGCCGCCGCCCAAGGCGCGGCGCCCCGAGCGCAAGCCGGGCGAGATCGAGATGCTCGGCCGCGGCCTGCTCGGCCTCCCCCTCCAGCCCATCCGCGCGCTGCGGTCGCTGCCGGGCTCGCTGCCCTACCTCACCAACATCCCCGGCGCGAACGCGATCCCCGCCGTGCCGATGCTGGCGCGCGGCATCGCCCAGCTGCGCCGGGCGGCCGGCGCCGAGCTCGACGACAGCGTGCTCGAGGTCACCACCGCTCGGGCGCCCAAGACGCGCTTCAACAACCGCATCTCCGCGCATCGCCGCTTCGCGTTCGGCTCGCTCCCGCTGGCGACGGTGAAGGAGATCAAGAACGAGCTCGGCGTCACGGTCAACGACGTCGTCGTGACGCTCTGCGCGAGCGCGGTGCGCACATGGCTGCTCGAGCGCGCCGAGCTGCCGGACGAGCCGCTGGTGGCGGCGGTCCCGGTGTCCGTCCGCACCGACGACGAGAAGGGAGCGTTCGGCAACAAGGTCGGCGCGATGATCGTCCCGATCCCCACCAACGAGGCCGACCCGCGCCGCCGGCTGCTCCGCGCGCACGAGTGGCTGCGCAGCGCCAAGGAGGGGCACAAGGCGGTCCCGGCCAGCCTCCTCACCGACGCGACCGCCTTCATCCCGCCCGCGGTCGCCGCCCTGGCGTCGCGCACGACGATGGACCTGCTGGGCCGCACCCGCCCGCCGCTCAACATCGTGATCTCCAACGTCCCCGGGCCGCGCGACCCGCTCTACATGGCCGGCGCGCAGATGCTGGCGCACTTCCCTGTGTCGGTGATCGTCGACGGGGTCGGGCTCAACATCACGGTGATGAGCTACCGCGACCACGTCGACTTCGGGATCATCGCCGACCGCGACCAGGTCGACGACGTGTGGTCGATGATGGACGGGCTCGCGCAGGAGCTCGAGGACCTGCACACCGCGATCTGCGGGGGTGGCGGGAACGGGAAGGGCGGCGCGGCGCGCCCGCGGGCGGTCCGCGGTCCGAAGACGAAGGCCTGAGCTAGGTGACGTGCCCGGGGACGTTCTGAACGCGGTGGTCAGTCGCGGCTCAACCGAACTCGCGGCGGATCTCGTCGGCGGAGATCAGCTCGCCGCGCTCGATCTCCGCCCGCGCCTCGGCGACCCCAGCATCTTCATCCGGGGTCGAGGGCTCGTCGTCGAGCGGCGCCTCGTCGAGGAGCTTGGTCAGCGGGTCGCGTAGGTCGTCGAGCAGACGCAGCGTGCGCTCGGCCTCGCGCTCGGTGAGCGTCTCGATCCGTTCGCGGAGTTGCTGCTTGGCGGTCATCGCCCCGCGAACGTTAGCGTCGGGCGCACTCGGCGACGAGCCCACGCTGCGAGCCGCTGCGAGCAGGCGTGCGCGGCGAGCGGGAGCGACCGGCGGCGAGCGGGCAAGGCGGTGAAGGCAAGCGGCGTGGTCGGCGTTCGGGTGCGGTGGGGCGCTCGACGGTCGCGTCCCGTGCTCGCCGGTCACCGGGCTCGACAACTAGGTTCGCGGCCTGCCCTCGTCGAACCGTTCGAGCCCGTCGTCGGGGACGGGCTCCCAGTCCGCCGCGTAGGCCACGTACGCCCGCCAGCTGGGCCGCACGCCCGGATCGCCGTCGAAGGCGCCCATCCGGACGCTCATCTGCGTGGGGTCGTCGGGGTTGCGGCTGAACAGGTGCGCCCCGCACTCACCGCAGAAGCACTTCTCGAAGCCGCCGTCGGGATGCCGCCAGCCCTTGACGAGCGCCTCGCCCTGCACGAGGCGGAAGGTGCGGCCGTCGATCGCGACCTGCGCCGACGAGCCCGTCCCGGTGCGGCGCTGGCAGCGCGTGCAGTGGCAGTAGCCGGCGGCCCGCGCCGGCTCGTCGAGCGCGAAGCGCACGCCGCCGCACAGGCACCCGCCGGTGAGTGAGGGATCGGTCATCAGGTCGACGCGGCGATCGCCGCCTCCTCGACCGTGCCGTCGTCGTGGACCAGGTGGTTGCGCTCGTCGGCGCAGATCACGCTCGACGCCGGCGAGCCCAGCGCCTGGGCGGCGATCAGGCCGGCGGCAATGCGGTGCACGTCGCGTACGATGCCGATCTTGAACAGCGAGCGCGTCTCGTTCGCCAGGCGGCCGTCGCCGACGCGCAGCACGACGCGCAGGTCGTCGTGCAGCGACAGGGCGGCCATGCCGATCGAGAGGTTCTCGAGGTCGTCGTCGGTCACCGCCGCGAGCGCCAGCGCGTGGCCGAGCGAGAGCCGGCGCAGGACGGATGGGTCGCCGCCGCGGCCGATGATCACCGGGAGGCCTGCCTCGCGCGCCTGGCCGACGTTCTCGCCGTCCTCGCGGTCGTCGACGGCGACCACGGCGACCCCGGCGTCGCGCAGCAGCTCGCACAGCCGGAGGCCGACCTGTCCCATCCCGACGACGATCACGTGGTCGCGCCGCGGGACCGCCCGGCGGCCCACCAATCCGGTCAGGCGCCGGTCGATGAGGCGGTTGACGATGCCGGCGGTGAAGAACGCCTCGAACACCAGCGCGACGAGCATCAGGATCGCGACGAACGTCTTGAACCCCGCCGAGCCGTCGGCGACCTTGTCGTTCGGGTCGACGGTGACGAGCGTCTTCGCGGCGCCGTAGAACGCGTCGACGATGTTCTGCGGCAGGATGATCGCGGCCGCCAGCGTCTCCACGAACAGGATCGTGATGAGCCCGGCGGCCCCGTAGAACAGCAGCGCCGCGCTCCGGTCGTAGGGCCGCAGCAGCGCGCGCAGGAACTCCCGCGTCCGGCGCGGGTCGGGGATGTCGACCGGAACGTCCTCGACCTCGTCGCCGTCGGTGCGCATGCCGACCGGCCGCCCGTCCTCGAGGCGGACCGCGCCGAGCGAGTCGTCGAGGCAGGGACCGGCGAGCGTCGGCGCGACGATCTCGGCCATGGAGGTCGTCCGGCAGTTCCCGATCCGGTCGCAGAGCTGGGGCGCGGTGGCGTCGTCGAAGTAGGTGACGAGTAGCTCGACGTCCGGATCGGCGTCGCGGACCATGAGCGCCGAGCGCAGCGCGAACGCGTCGTCGCCGGAGACGACGACGGCCCGCTCGACCGACCCGCGCTCGAACACCGCCGCGACCTCGCGCTGCGTCGGTTCGACGAGCCGAACCACCTCGGCGTCGAGCGCCACGAGCGCGCCGCGCACCTCGTCGGCGAGATCGCCCTCGCCCAGCAGGAGGATCGGGTGCGAGGGCACGGGCGGAGCCTACGCGCTGCCGGACCTGTCGGTTCTCCGCCACCGACCATGGAGCTTGCACGACAGACGCGGCGCCACGCCGCGCGTAGCGTCGACCGCATGAGCCAATCCGACGTGACGCCCGCGTTCTCCTCGGGCGAGTCCGAGCTGTTCTGGGACGTGCACGTCCGCGCCCGGCGGCGCGGCGGCGACGTCGAGACGGCACGCAGAGCCACTGTGGTCTGATGGGCGTTCGAGTCCCCGCGATGCCGTAGCTCGCCGCCTTGCCCGGGGGGCCGGCCACCAATAGGCTCGCGCCTCCCGCCTTGAGGAGGCAGACGTGCACGTACGGCTTCCCCTACTCGCCCTCGCGGCCGCCGCGACGCTGACGCCGGCGCAGGCGCAGGCGGCATCCAAGGAGGATGACCCGACGGCTAGGGCCAGCGCCACGCTCACCGCCTGCGCTGGGAAGGGCGGGGCGCTGCGCGTCGCGGTGAGGTGCCGGCGCGGGGAGCGGCGGTTCAGGCTCGTCGCCGAGCCCGTGCCGCGCGGGACGAAGGGCGATCCGGGGCCGAAGGGCGACCCCGGGGCCAAGGGCGACGCCGGGGCCAAGGGCGACGGCGGGGCCAAGGGCGACGGCGGGGCGACGGGTGACGCCGGGGCCAAGGGCGACGCCGGGGCGACCGGGCCGCAGGGCATCCAAGGCGGGACCGGGCCGCAGGGCATCCAGGGCGAGCGGGGGCCGCAGGGCATCCAGGGCCAAACCGGGCCGCAGGGCCCCGCGGCCTACAGTGCCGGCGCCGGCCTTGACCTCGCCGGCACGGTCTTCTCGCTCGAGCTGCCACTCGCGCTCGTGAGGAACTCGTCGCCCGCCCCGTCGGTCATCGATGTCACGAACACGAGTCACGAGCCCGACTTCGGCCCCGTGCGCCCCGCCGCGCTGAAGGGCACCGCGACCTCGACCGCCAACGGCAACACCTCGGCCGACGCGGTCACCGGCGTCCTCGGCCTCGTGGAGGCGACCGACCCAGGCGGCTTCTCGGCCGGCGTGCGTGGTGTCAACAACGGCACCGGCGGCGTCGGCATCGGGGTGGTGGGCATCCATAAGGTCTCCGGCTGGGGCGTCTACGGGCAAGCGCCGACCGGCTTCGGCGTGGTCGGCGAGATCGCCGGCGGCGGGGGAGGCGGGGCCGCGGTGCGGGCGGCCTACACGGGGAGCGACGTCGGCACCGCCCTCGATCTCAGTAACGGCGGGATCCGAGTGAGCGGGACCAATCGGCCTGTGTTCCAGGCGGACCTGAGCACCTCGTGCGGGGACAACGACGCGCACTCGGTGCTGGACAACCCGCTCGTCAACGGCGACCCGAACGCCATGCTGGTCGTCACGCACATGGACACGAGCGCCGGCGGCGTCCAATTCGCGGGGACGCCGCTCGGGGTGGTCTTCAACACGACCGCCGACCCGATCGCGGGCTGCCCGACGGATCGGTGGCTCGTGTTCACCGAGACGAACTCGACGATGCCGGACATCATCGTCAACGTCCTCGCGGTCAGCACCTAGACGGAGCGCTAGGCGCGCAGGTAGGTCAGGACCGCCAGCACCCGGCGGTGGTCCTGGCCCGTGGCCTGGAGGCTCAGCTTCCCGAAGATGCCGGTCACGTGGCGCTCGACGGCGCGCTCGGTGACCGAGAGCTCCTCGGAGATCGCCCGGTTGGTGCGGCCCTCGGCCATGAGCGCGAGCACCTGGCTCTCGCGAGGGCTCAGCTGCGCGAGCGGCTCGTGCGCGCGGCCGCGCCCCATCATCTGGCTGACCACCTCGGGATCGAGCGCTGAGCCGCCGGTCGCGACCCGGCGGACGGCGTCGGTGAACCGGTCGACCTCCGAGACCCGGTCCTTGAGCAGGTAGCCGACCCCTTCGGCGCCGTCGGACAGGAGCTCCACGATGTAGCGCTCCTCGACGTACTGCGACAGCAGCAGGACGCCCGTCGCCGGAAGCTCGCGCCGGATGACCTGGGCCGCGCGCAGGCCGTCGTCGACCTGCAGCGGAGGCATGCGGATGTCGACGATCGCCACGTCCGGCTTGTGGGCGCGGACCTTGCGCAGGAGATCCTCCGCGTCGCCCGCTTGGCCCACCACCTCGAAGCCGGCGTCCTCGAGCAGCCGGGCCACGCCCTCTCGCAGGAGCACCGAGTCCTCGCCGATGACGACGCGTATCACGTCCGCATCCTGACCGGACCCGCAGGCGGGCGCAAGCGATCGGCCCGCGTGGATAACCGACGCGACCGTGGCGGAGAACCGACGTCCAAGACGGTGCCTGCTCCATGGATCGGCCTCCTCTGCGCTGGGACGGTGTCGAGACCGACCACCCGACCGAAGGAGCACCACCCCGATGCACCGCACAACCCGTCCCACCGGCCGTTCGAGAATCGTCTTGGCAGGGCTCGCGGCGACCGCCGCGGCGCTGGCGGCGGCACCGCCGGCGCCCGCGGCCACGCTCGAGCGCACCGCGGCCAACAACATCTTCTTCACGGCCGACGCCGGGGAGAACAACGACCTCGGTGTCAAGGTCGTCGGCGCCGACGTGGTCTTCAAGGACACGGTGCCGGTCACCGACATCGGCGGGTGCGTGCAGGTGAACGCCACGACCGCGAAGTGCGCCAAGGCGAACCTGGACGGCGTCTACATCTTCGTCCAGGACGGGACGAACGAGGTCCACTCGGCCACCGGCTTCCCGACCTACATCTCGGGCCTGACGGCGGTGAAGAACAGCTTCCGGACGGATCTGAACGCCCTCACCACGCTCTACGGGGGCCCCGGCCCGGACACGCTGCAGGGCGGCTCGGCCAAGGACTACATCTACGGTGGCGACGGTCCCGACCTGCTCATCGGCTCGAGCGGCGCCGACGAGCTCAAGGGCGGCGACGGCGACGACCAGCTCCGGCCCGGGCTGGGTGCGGACCTCGTGAGCGGCGAGGCCGGCGTCGACACCGTCTCATACGCCGAGCGCTTCAAGCCGGTCAGGGTGACCCTGTTCGACAACCTCGCCAACGACGGCATCATCGGCGAGCACGACACCGTCAAGAGCGACGTCGAGAACGTCGTCGGCACGGCCCGCAAGGACAAGATCACGGGCTCCGCGGCGGCCAACCGGCTCATCGGCGGCAACAGCGCCGACACGATCTACGGCGGCGCCGGGCCCGACCATCTGCAGGGCGACGGGGGCGACGACGTGCTCCACGGCCAGGACGGCGACGACAAGGAGTACGGCGGTCTCGGCGACGACTACGTCGAGGGCGGCGGCGGCGCCGACGTGCTCTACGGGGAGGTCGGCAGGGACCGAGTCGTCGGCGACGTCGGCGAGGACACGCTCAACGGCGGCCCCGGCGAGGACGAGCTGCGCGGCGGCGCGCACGACGACGCCCTGTTCGGCATCGGCGAGAACGACGTGCTGATCGGCGACGCGGGGGCGGACAAGCTCTCAGGCGGCGACGGCGTCGACACCGTCAGCTACGCGGGCTCCGCGAACCCCGTCACGGCCGACCTCGACGGCGTCAACTACGACGACGGCCCCGTCGGCGAGGGCGACAGCATCGCTCCCGACGTCGAGTCCCTCGTCGGCGGCTCGGGCGCCGACGTGCTCACCGGCAACGCATCGCTCAACGAGGTCCGCGGCGGGCCCGGTAACGACACGATCGACGGGCTCGGCGCGGCCGATCACCTGTTCGGCGAGGCCGGCGACGACACGCTGCTCAGCCAGGACGGGGCGGCGGACATCGCCGACTGCGGCGACGGGCAGGACCTGTTCACCGCCGACGCCATCGACACGCTCGTCGCGTGCGAGCCCCCGGCCCCGGTCGACGGCGGAGGGCAGAACGGCGGCGGCCAGAACGGCGGCGGGCAGAACGGCGGCGGGCAGAACGGCGGCGGCGGCGAGGGTACGGTCCCCGCGGCCTCCACGCTGCGCCTCGGGCCGGGCCGCGTCCGGCTGACGCACGGCGGCCGGATCCGGCTCGAGCTTCGCTGCGTGTCGAGCACGTCGAAGCGGTGCGCCGGAAGCGTCACGATCCGCCGCAAGATCGCCGGCAGGATCCGGACGATCGGGACTCGGCGGTTCTCGACCCAGACGGGCGCGAAGGCGGTCGTCAGCATCAAGGTCTCCCGCAGCACGCTCACCGCCGTCCGCCGGCGCGGCGTGCGGGTCCAGGCCGTCGCGAAGAGCGCCTCGACCGCGGGCAAGGCGGCCCGCAGCATCGTGATCCTCCGCGCGCGGCGCTGACCGCGACAGGTTCCACAGCGTGCGACGCGGCCGGTCCGGCATCAGCCGGGCCGGCCGCTCGCCGTTGTTAGGGCGGGCAGGGGATGCGCGCGCGCAGCGCGGTGCCTCCGCCGACCGGGCTCACCACCTCGAAGGTGCCGCCGAGCGCAGCCACGCGGTCGGCCATCCCGCGCAGTCCCGAGCCACGCCCCGGGTCCGCTCCCCCGCTCCCGTCGTCGCGGATCTCGAGCAGGAGGTGACCGTCGTCGCGGACGACCTCCACGTCCACGGCGGTCGCATCGGCGTAGCGCGACACGTTGGTGAGCGCCTCCGCCACGACGAAGTAGACGGCGGCCTCGACCGGCGCCGCGTAGCGCTCGGCCGGCACGGCGATCAGCCGCGCCCGCGCCGATGCGCGGGCAAGGAGGCTCGTCAGCGCCGGCTCGAGCCCGCCCTCGGTGAGGACCGCGGGATGGATGCCCCGGGCGAGCTCGCGCAGCTCGGCGGTCGCCTGCTGGAGGTCGGCGATCGCACCGTCGAGCAGCACGGCTGCCGCCGCCGGATCGTCGTCGAGCTTGGAACGCCCGAGCCGCAGCGCCAGCCCCAGCGAGACCAGCCGCTGCTGGGCGCCGTCATGCAGATCGCGCTCGAGGCGCCGGCGGGCGGCGTCGGCGGCGTCGACGATCCGCATCCGCGAGGCGACCAGCTCGGCCTCGGCGCGCTGGCGCTCGGCGATGTCGCGCAGGTAGCCGGCGAAGCGTGGCGGCCCGGGGACGTCGAGCCGCGTGATCGTCAGCTCGACCGGGAACACCGTCCCGTCCTTGCGCATGGCCTTCACCTCGATCCGCTGGTCCATCAGGACCGGCTCGCCGCCGCGCAGGTAACGCTCGAGCCCGTCGCGATGCCGGCGCCGTAGAGCCGGCGGCACGATCAGCGCCGCCATCTCCGCGCCGATCGCCTCTTCCGCGCTGTACCCGAAGGTGCGCTCGGCGGCGGGATTGAAGTCGATGACGCGGCCCTTGTCGTCCATCGTGATGATGCAGTCCAGCGCGGCTCTGAGCATCGCCCGCTTGAGCTCGGCGGCCTCGTGGACCGCCTCCTGCGCCCGGCGCCGCTCGACGAACTGGCCGATCTGGCGCCCGAGGTTCGTCATCGTCGCCAGGAGTTCCTCGTCCGGTTCGAGCCGCTTGGTGGTGAAGAACTCGACGGCGCCGAGCAGGCCGCTGGAGCCGCGGACCGGGAAGCAGTACGCGGCGCGCAGGCCGTACGCCGCGGCGCCGGCCGCCCGGGGGAAGTTCGGGTCGCGGCGGACATCCACGATCCAGTACGGCTCGCCGGTCTCCCACACCCGCCCGGGAAGTCCGACGCCACAGGCGAACCGCGTCGATCTCGTCAGCTGCGCGAAGCCGTCCGCCTCGAGCCCGGGCCGCTGCCACACCTCGATGCACCGGATCTCCTCCGGGGAGTCCGGCGCGATCTCCCACGCGGCGCCGAGCTCCCAGCCGAGCCAGTGCCCGATGGCGGCGAGGACGGCGGGATAGACGTCAGCCGGGCGGGTGGTCTCGGCGAGGCTGAGAGCGACGGCGTGCTCGACGCGGGCCGGTGGCGGAACGGCTTCGGAGAGCGGGCCCATGGCGCCCCGAACCTACCTCCGCGCGCAGGACCGGATCAACCGACGAGCCGGCGCAGCGATGCTCCCGTGAGCTCGCTCTTCGGCACGAAGCCGCACGCGCCGCTGTCGGCGAGCATGGTCGCGAAGTCCGCCCCGTCACGCGTGGAGGTGAGCACGACCGCCGGCGGGTCGACGCGATCGGTCGTGATCCGCCGCGCGATCTCGAAGCCGCTGAGATCGGGGAGCCCGAGGTCGAGCAGGACGACGTCCGGACGCAGCGCGTCGACGCTGCTGAGCGCACCCTGGCCGTCCTCCGCCTCACCGACGACCGTGAAACCGTCGGCTTCGAGCACCATGCGGGCCAGGTGCCTGAACGGCGCGTGATCGTCGACGATGAGCAGTGTGATGGCCACCTGCCTCCATCATGCCCTCGGCCGGCGGCGGTCGATGTACGGATAACCGACGGTCGGCGCGTCAGGCGGTGATCGGGACGTGCCCCGGCGTCGCGGCGACGCGGTCCAGCCACGCCCGGATCGCCGGATACCGCGATAGGTCGAAGCCTCCCTCGTCGGCCACGTGCGTGTAGGCGTAGAGCGCGATGTCAGCGATCGTGAACCGGCCGGCGACCAGGAACGGCCGTGACGCGAGGTGGCCCTCCATCGCGTCGAGCGCGGCGTATCCGCCGGCGCGCTTGGCCTCGATCTCCTCCTCGGTCGGCGGGTCGCTCGCGTGCCCGACCCAGAAGCGCACGACGGCGACGAACGGCTCGTGGCTGTACTGCTCGAAGAACAGCCATTGGAGGACCTGCGCGCGCTCGTAGCGGTCCTCCGGCAGGAACGGCGTGCCCTCGGCGAAGTAGACGAGGATCGCGTCGGACTCGGCCAGCGGGCGGCCGTCGTCGAGCACGATCGTCGGGACGCGGAGCGCCGGGTTGAGGTCGCCGATGATCGCCTTGCGGTCCGACCGGTCCACCACGTCGACCTCCCGGCGCTCGAACGGGAGACCGAGATGGGCCAGCAGGAGCCGGACCTTGTAGCAGTTGCCGGACGTCGGGGAGTCGTAGAGGAGCATCGGCCCGACTTTACGCGGCGCGTGTCAGGATGGGCCATGCCCGCGTTGCGCCTGTCCGAGCTCCTGGCCGGTCTGTCGCTGACGATCGACCTGGCGGGTGGCGCGCCGCTCGAGAAGGGCCTGCGGACGTGCGCGGTCGCGACGGCCTTCGCGGACGGGCTCGAGCTCAATCTGCCCGACCGGCGCGCGGTGTACCACGCCGCGCTGCTGATGGGGATCGGCTGCACGGCGCACGCGCCGGAGAACGCCTCGATGTTCGAGGACGACATGGCCTTCTCCGCGACGCTCCGGGTCCTCGATCCGGGCGACCCCGCGGTGATCGCCGACCAGATGGGGCGCTTCGGCGCGTGGGCGTCGCGCGAGGCGCCCGGCGTCCTCGCGGCGCGCTTCGCCGCGGTCGCGCCGACCGTCGGGCCGGTCGCCGCGCGGGCATCGTGCGAGGTGTCCGCGGCCCTCGGCGGGCAGATCGGGCTGCCGGTCGCGGCGATCGCGGCGCTCGAGGACGTCCACGAGCGCTGGGACGGGCTGGGCATCCCGGGCGGGCGCCGCGGGGAGCAGCTGACGCTCGCCGGGCGCATCGTGCACGTCGCCGAGCAGGCGGTCCTCGCCGAGGCGATGGGCGGGCGGGCGGGCGTGCGGAAGGAGGTCGCGCGGCGGGCCGGCGGCCATCTCGACCCCGAGCTGTGCGCGTCGTTCGTCGCGCACATTGACGAGATCCTCGGCGCGCTCGACGAGCCCGATCTGCTCGCCGCCGTCGTCGGTCGCGAGCCGCCGCCCGCGACGACGGTCGGCGGCGACGGGATCGAGGCGGTGGCCGGGGCGCTGGCGACGGTCGCCGACCTCAAGGGCCGCTGGCTGCCGGGGCACTCGGCGCAGGTCGCGCGACTCGCCGACGGCGCGGCGGGCCTGCTCGGCTGCGACGACGACGCAAGGGCGCGGCTGCGCGTCGCGGCGCTGCTGCACGACCTGGGTCGCGTCGGCGTGTCGAGTGCGGTGTGGGACCGGCCCGGCCCGCTCGGCGCCGGCGACCGCGAGCGGGTCCGTCTGCATCCGTACTGGACCGACCGCATCCTGTCGCGGTGCCCGCTGCTCGCCGGCGTCGCCGCCACCGCCGCCGCCCACCACGAGCGCCTCGACGGCAGCGGCTACCACCGCGGCACCCGGGCGAACGACCTCGAGCTCTCCGCGCGGGTGCTGGCGGCCGCCGACGTCTTCTCCGCGCTCACGGAGGAGCGCCCGCACCGCCCCGCGCTCGCCCGCGACGACGCCGCTCGGGCGTTGCTGGCCGAGGGCGCCGCGGGCCGGCTCGACGCCGAGGCCGCGGCGGCGCTCGTCGAGGTCGCCGGCCTGCCGCGGCCGCGCACCGCCTGGCCGAGTGAGCTGACCGACCGCGAGGTCGAGGTCCTGCGCCTGACCGCGCGCGGGCTCAGCAACAAGGAGATCGCCGCGGAGCTCGTCGTCTCCGCGCGGACCGTCCAGCACCACCTGGCGAGCGTCTACGACAAGACCGGCCGGCGCACGCGCGCCGGCGCCGCCGTGTTCGCCATCGAGCACGGGCTCGTGCCGGCGGCCGCAGCCGGCGGATAGGCCGAATGGCCGATGTGCGGCACGTGCGCACCCGGCACGCTCACGGCCATGTCCTCCACCACCACCTCCACCGCGACCGACCACCTCGCGAAGGTCGGCGACATCTATGCCGCGTTCGGCCGCGGCGACATCCCAGCGATCCTCGACGCGCTGGCCGACGACGTCCGCTGGGAGCACTGGGACGACCACACCGCCCAGCGCGAGGGCGTCTCGTATCTGCAGCCGCGCACCGGGCGCGACGGAGCGGCGGAGTTCTTCGCGGTGATCGCCCCACTGACGTTCCACGGCTTCGAGGTGCTCGGCCTCGCAGCGTCCGACGACATGGTCGTCGCCGAGATCCGCATCGACGTGTCGATGCCCTCCGGCGGCCGCCTGCGCGACGAGGAGCTCCACTTCTGGCGCTTCGACGCCGACGGCCGCGTCTGCGCGATGCGCCACTACGTCGACACCGCCAAGCACATCGCCGCCGCGCGGGGCGAGGATACGACCGCGCGCACGTAGGAGCGATGCCCGATGATGGCCGCGTGTCCGCCGTCGACGGGAATTGAGCGTGGCGATCCGCTCGCCGATCGCGCACCACGCGTCGAGCCCCGCGGAGCTCAGCCGGCGGCTCGACGCACAGCGGCGCGGGCACCCGTTCCTCGTGTTCCGCGACGGCGACGAGGCCCAGGTGGTCCGGGAGCTGACCGGCGAGGCCGACCGCCTCACGGTCGGTCGCCGGCCGGGCTGTGACGTCCGCCTGGACTGGGATGCCAAGGTCTCGCGCCTGCACGCCGAGCTCGAGCGCATCGGCGATGACTGGACGCTCTCCGACGACGGCCTGTCGCACAACGGGACGTTCGTCGGCGACGAGCGGATCCGCGGCCAGCGGCGCCTGCGTGACGGCGACCTGCTCGTCTTCGGCGACACCGTCGTGGCGTTCTGCGATCCGTCCGCGGGCGCGTCGCTGGTGACCGAGACGGCCGGCGACCGGCCGGCCATCCCCGCGCTGACCGAGGCCGAGCGCCTGGTGCTCGGCGTACTCTGCCGGCCGCTGGAGGAGTCGCCCTACGCCGCGCCGGCGACGAACGCCGAGATCGCCGCCCAGCTCCACGTGAGCGTCGCCGCGGTCAAGAGCCGGCTGCACTCCCTCTTCCAGCGCTTCGGACTCGATTGTCTGCCGCAGAACCAGAAGCGGTCCGCGTTGGCGGCGGAAGCGCTGCGATCGGGCATTGTCAGGCGATAATCGAGCTGGCCCGTCACTGGAGGAGGACACATGGCTGACACCGCCGTTGCGCCCGCGGCCGCAGAGGTCGGGGAGTGGTTGTCGCGCTTCGAGCAGGCGCTGACCGAGGAAGACAGCGCGGCGGCCGCGGAGTTGTTCGGGGCCGAGAGCTTCTGGCGTGACCTCGTCGCGTTCACGTGGAACATCACGACCGTCGAAGGCCCCGCCGGCGTCAAGGACATGCTCGACCACACGCTCGGGCACGCGAAGCCCCGCGACTTCCGCACCACCGAGCCGCCCACCGCGGCGGAGGGCGTCATGGAGGCCTGGCTCTCCTTCGAGACCGAGACCGGCCGCGGCGAGGGGCTGCTCCGCCTCAAGGACGGCAAGGCGTGGACGCTCCTGACCGCCCTCGCGGAGCTCAAGGGCCACGAGCAGAGCACCGGGCCGGGCCGCCCGAAGGGCGTCGCGCACGGCGCCGATCCGGATCGCGAGACCTGGCTCGAGCAGCGCGAGCGCGAGGCGGCGGAGCTCGGCTACGAGACGCAGCCCTTCGTGCTTATCGTCGGGGGCGGGCAGGGCGGCATCGCGCTCGGCGCGCGGCTGCGCCAGCTACGGGTGCCGACGATCATCGTCGAGCGCAACGAGCGCCCGGGGGACTCGTGGCGCAAGCGCTACAAGTCGCTGTGCCTCCACGATCCCGTCTGGTACGACCACCTCCCCTACATCAAGTTCCCCGAGAACTGGCCGGTGTTCTCGCCGAAGGACAAGATCGGCGACTGGCTCGAGATGTACACGCGCGTCATGGAGCTCAACTACTGGAGCTCGACGACCGCCAAGAGCGCGCGCTACGACGCGGAGGCGGGCGACTGGGTCGTCGTCGTCGAGCGCGACGGCGCGGACCACACGCTCCGTCCCAAGCAGCTGGTGATGGCGACCGGGATGTCCGGCAAGCCGAACCTGCCCGACATCCCCGCGATGGACGCCTTCAAGGGAGACCAGCACCACTCCTCCCAGCACCCCGGGCCGGACGCGTACAAGGGCAAGCGGGCCGTGGTCATCGGCTCGAACAACTCCGCGCACGACATCTGCGCGGCGCTGTGGGAGGCCGGCGCGGACGTGACGATGGTGCAGCGGTCCTCGACGCACATCGTGCGCTCGGACACGCTGATGGACATCGGGCTCGGCGCGCTGTACTCCGAGCAGGCGGTCGCCTCCGGCGTGACCACCGAGAAGGCCGACATGATCTTCGCGTCGCTCCCCTACCGGATCCTGCACGAGTTCCAGATCCCTCTGTACAACGAGATGCGCGAGCGCGACGCCGACTTCTACGAGCGGCTCGAGCGTGCCGGGTTCGACCTGGACTTCGGTGAGGACGAGTCAGGGCTGTTCATGAAGTACCTGCGCCGCGGGTCCGGCTACTACATCGACGTCGGCGCCTCCGAGCTCGTCGCCGACGGCAAGATCAAGCTGCAGTCCGGCACGGTCGACCACCTGACCGAGGACGCCGTGGTGATGGCCGACGGGACCGAGCTTGAGGCCGACCTCGTCGTCTACGCCACCGGCTACGGCTCGATGAACGGATGGGCGGCCGACCTGATCTCCCAGGAGGTGGCCGACAAGGTCGGCAAGGTCTGGGGGCTCGGGTCGGACACCGCCAAGGACCCCGGTCCCTGGGAGGGCGAGCAGCGCAACATGTGGAAGCCCACCCAGCAGGAGGCTCTGTGGTTCCACGGCGGCAACCTGCACCAGTCGCGGCACTACTCCCTCTACCTCGCACTGCAGCTCAAGGCGCGCGCCGAGAGCATCGAGACCCCCGTCTACGGCCTGCAGGAGGTGCACCACCTGAGCTGAGGGCCAGGGCTACTCGCTGCCGTACTGCTCCTCCGCGTACGCGAGCAGGCCGCACGCTTCGAGGCGCTCCGCCGGCGCGCGGAACGTCACCTGCACCACCCCGGGGTGGCGGCCGATCTCGATCGCCCCGGTGATCGTGGCCCGGTTCTTCACCTCTGGCACGGTCAGCTCGAGCAGGTCCGCCGCGCGGGCGAGCCCGTTGTCGGTGGCCGAGTTGAGGTCCGGCCCCGACCCGACGACGGAGATCGGGAACGAGTGCTCGAGCTCCGTGACGCCGTGGCGGCGGGCCAGCGCCTCGGCGCGATCGCGCTCGACCGCCGAGAGGGGCTGGGCGAGGTACGGCAGATCCTCGGCGAGCGGGAACAGGACCGGGCCGTCGATCCCCAGTTCGGGGACGCGCTCGACCTCGAGCGTGACCGTCCCCGCGACGTCGCACGTGTGCCCCGCGATCTCCCCGTCGCCCTGCAGCGCGTGCATGTCGCCCAGGTACACGCCGCCGCCGTCGAGCTTGACCGGGCAGACCAGGATCGCCCCGGCGCGCACGGCGTCGATGTCCATGTGGCCGTCCGTCTTGTGCAGCTCGAGGTCCTGCGCGGTCATCGCGTAGCGGTGGGGCGCGCCGATCAGGAACGCGCCGAAGTCGCCGGCGTTGTGGGAGTCCGGCATCGTCGCGGACGGCGACGTGCCGATCTGGCCGAGGAACGGCCGCATGCGCGTCGCGACGCCGACGAGGTCGTGGGGCGCGAACGTGAGGATCGGGTTCTGGATCGAGTTGTCGGGCAGCGCGGCGAACCGCTTGGCCGACCGCGCCATCGTCTCGGCGGCCGCCTCCGGGAGCGTCACGCCGACCGACCGCAGCTCGTCGAACGCGATCGTGTAGCCGTTGGTGAACGTGAACGGCGTGCAGTCGGCGCCGCACGACGAACACCGGATCGACTCCGGTCCGATCCCGTCGACGCGCGTCTGCGGCCATTCGGTGCCGCAGCCCGGGCACACGGGCGCGCAGTACGGATCGCCGTTGAAGCGACCCTCCATCACCTGGTCGTTGCCCGACGCCGTGGCCAGCGAGGTCACCTTGATGTCGCGGATGCGGATGGCGATCCCGTCGCCGGGCCGTGTGCCCTCGACCGCCACCGGCTGGCTGACCTCGTGGCCGCCGCGGATCGCGGGCGTGATCATCGGCCCCCAGCAGCCGGGCGTCGAGTTCCAGACGATGTGACCGCCGTCCGCCACCGGCCCGAGCATCGGCGCGTCGGGGCCGAGCAGCCCGTCGGTGAAGGTGTCGACGAAGACGGTGCGGCGTGCCTCACCGGTCTGTCGAGAGGTCTCCTGAATCGCCATGTCGATCTCCTTGCCGCGGGGTTGTGCCGAGGGTCAGCCTCCGGATACGGGCATCAGCAGCGCCACCTCATCGCCAGGTCGCAGCGGTCGCGAGGCCTCCGCGTGTTCGCCCGCGACCACGGGCAGGACGGACGGCAACGCCGGCGTGACGCCGGGGGCCACGCTGCCCAGCCGGTCGAACAGGTCGGCGACCGTCGCACCGTCGTCGAGGTCGACGCTCAGCAGCGGCGCGTCGGCGAGCCGGGCGAGACCGGCACCAAGACGAACGCGCACCAGCAACTGAGAACCGCTCCCTTCGACGACCGCACAGCTGACAGGGTCAGCCTACGCCTGCGGCAGCGATTCGGCGAACGCGGTGAAGGCCTCGGCGTCGCGCAGCGGCGGTCCGTGGCCGGCGCAGACCAGCGCGGGCTCGAGCGCGGCGAGCCGGCGGATCGACGCCCGGTTGCGCACCGGATCGGGAGTGAAGGCGGCCGGCGGCTCCTGGAGCCCCTTTCTGGTGGTCAGCAGGTTCATGGTGTTGACGGCGTCGCCGAGGATGAGCACACGATCGCGCTCCCGCCAGAAGGCGACGTGCCCGATCGAGTGCCCCGGCACCTCGAGCACGGTGAACTCGCCCACCGTGTCGCCCTCCTTCAGGACGCGGTCGACGGGATGCCCGGGCCCGGTCCAGAAGCGCTTCTGGAGGCGGTTGAGCACGCCGGGCGTTGGCGGCGCGACACCGCTTCGGGCCCGCCCTCGGCGGCCTCGACATCGCCCTCGCCCACCCAGTACGGGACCCGGAGCTCGGTGCAGACCGCGTGGCTGGCGCCCTGGTGGTCGGGGTGGGCGTGCGTCAGCGCGTGCGCAGACAGCACGCGCCCGCGCAGCTGGCGCAGGATCCGCCGCGTGCCCTGGCGGGTCGCCGCGTCGATGAGGACATCTCCCGCGAGGTAGACGTTGATGGCACCGGGCGGGAACCCCCGCAGCTGAAAGACGCCGTCCGCGAGCTGCTTCATCAGGACTCCTTCTTCGCGCGGCTCGGTGCCACGCGCGGGGGCTCGTCGGGCATCTTGGGATAGACGGGCGGCCACGGGGCGTCGTGCAGGCCGTTCGCGCGGTCGCGCTCGTGCATCTCGAGCAGCGGTTCGAGCGACTGCGGGGCCTCGTCGATGTCCTCCCACGGGTCGCCGAGCCGGTCGAGGCGGTCGGCGACCGTCGCCATGGTCAGCTCATCCGGGTGGAACTCGTCGACGTCCTCCCAGCGCAGCGGCGTGGAGACCTGGGCGCCCGCGCGGGCACGCACCGCCCAGGCGCCGAAGACGGTCTTGTGCGGCGCGTTCTGGTTGAAGTCGATGAAGATCCGCGCGCCGCGCTCCTCCTTCCACCACGCCGCGGTGATGACGTCGGGGCGCCGGCGCTCGAGCTCGCGCGCGATTGCCACCGCGGCGGACCGCACCGCGTAGGAGTCCCAGCGAGGCTCGAGCCGGACGTAGACGTGCAACCCGCGGTTGCCCGTGGTCTTCGGGTAGGCGACGACGCCGAGCTCGTCGAGCAGGATCTTGAGCTCCGCGGCGGCGCGGCGGACATGCGTGAAGTCCGTGCCCGGCTGGGGGTCGAGATCGAGGCGCAGCTCGTCGCAATACGCAGGCTCCGCCGCCCGGTACGGCCACACGTGGAAGCCGAGACAGCCGAGGTTGATCGCCCAGACCACGTGGGCCAGATCGGCGATCACGAGCGCGCGCGACGGCGTGCCGTTGACCGTCGTCACCGTCGTCGTGTCCAGCCACTCCGGCGCGTTCGCCGGCACGCGCTTCTGGAAGAACGACGGCCCCTCCGCACCTTTGGGGAAGCGCTGCATGAGCACCGGGCGGCCGCCCATCGTCCGCAGCAGCGGCTCACGGACGCGCCCGTAGAAGTCGACGAGATCGCGCTTGGTCTCGCCGCGCTCGGCGAACAGCACCTTGCCGGGACTGGAGAGCCGGACCTCACGCCCGTCGAGCTCGAGCACGTCAGCGTCGTCGCCGGCCACGGACGGACGGTACCGGGCCAGAGCTATCGAGCCCGGCGGAACCCCGTGGGTGCGGGGGCGGCGGGCAGCGGGCTCGCCGGCAGGTCGGCCGCCGGCGTGTCCTCGTTGAAGCCGCTCGGCGCGACGTCGTTCGGGCCGTCCGGGTGAAACAGCGACGCCAGCAGCTGGATCTGCCCGCGGCCGACATCCAGCTCCCCCATACCGCCGCCGTAGGTGACGAGGCCGCGCTCCTCGCAGACGGCGTACACGTCGAACAGCGATCGCAGGTCGCCGACCCGGCACGGCTTGATGTTCACCGCCCGCGGTGTCAGCGGGGTGGCGTCGATGTCCTGCACCGAGTGGATCGGCGCGTCGTAGGAGATCCGGTGCGCCTCGGGCGCGAGCAGCGCGGCGACCTCGGGCAGGTCGTGCGCATCCTCCAGCAGCGCGTCTCCGAACGCCGCGATGGCGCGCTCGTACATCGAGAGCAGCGCCGGCAGCTCGCCCATCTCCATGCCGTAATGCCCCTTGAAGTCGACGATCTCGACCGCACCGGTCGCGGCCACCTCGTCGATCAGCGCGGGCGTCCACAGGGGCGTGACGTCGAGCTTGAAGCGCAGCTCGGGGTGGTGCTCGAGCCGGCGGCGGATCGGGTCGAACGTCGGCGGCTCCCCCAGGCCGAGCGAGTTGACGAAGCGCACCGGACGCGGATCGCGCTCGAGCACCTCGTGCAGCGCGCGGCCCGCCTGGTTGAGCGCCAGGTCGAGCGCCGCCGCCTCGAACGCCCAGTGGCGCCACCGCCGCGCGACGTCCCACTCCGGCGGCACCGGCCATTGATCGAGCTCCGCCAGGCGCTCGCACAGCGACCCGAGCGTCCACTCCCCGGCGAGCGGCAGCACCGGCCCGGCGGCATGCAGCGTGTTGTCCTCCCGCTCGTAGGGCGAGACGTCCTCGCTGAGGCCCTCCACGCCCCCGCCGAGCAGACGGATCCGGGTCGTCACGCGCTCGAAGCCGTAGGCCACCAGCGCCGACAGGCGCTCGACCTCGTATGACTCGACGAGCACCGGCAGCGCGCTCAGGCGGCCCCACGGCGAGCTGTCTCGATCTGCGTCGTCGCCCGCCACGCACGGACCGTAATCGAATCAGCCTTCTGACCGCCGGTTCGAGGCGCGAGCGCCGTCGGTTGCTGGCCGTCGCTTGCAGGCGAGAGGAGCGGCCGGTGCCGTTGCCTGGTCGCCCGACCGTCGGCGGTGTCCCGGGAACTGCATCATCGAGTGAGTGGTCGGGGCGGGGGCGGGGTCGCGCGAGGGGCCGTGGACGACGTCAAACACCCCCGTGACCCTCCGAGCGGCGGCACGGGGGTGGTTCGAGGCCTATGACGCCCCCAACCACCCCCATGAGCGGCGCGGCGGCACATGGGGGTGGTTGACGTCGTGAGGGGTCCATGAGCCCCCTCACTCAGGACAGCGCGGCGATGCTCTGCCCCTCGCTGCGGAGGCACTGCCGGCCGCCGGAGGACTCCCGCCTCCTCACCGCGGGGTGTTGGCGGTGGGTCTCCCGCCCAGCGCCGGGGAAGCGCACCGACTCGCCGTGGTCCTGGCGCGGCATCTCTGGGTTCGACGCCGCAATGAGCCTTGCTGACGCACCGTCCCGCTGCACCGCCGATGCGCCCGTCCCGAGGGTCAGAGCCGGTCGCCGTCGACGATGACGTCGACGCGCCCCGGCCAGGGCGCGAGCATTCGCGCGACGGGAAGCGCTTCCGGTTCCGAGGGTGCCTCGTAGACCCAGAAGGCATCCTTCGCGCCGGCCGCGGAGAAGTACGTGGCATCGCCCTTGAACGGGCAGTGCGTCGTGGTCTCGCTCGGGGTGAGGAGATCCATCCGCACGTCGTCGCGCGGCAGGTAGTACCGAGTCGGGAGGCCCGTCTCGTCGAGCGCCATGGCCCGGTCGGAGGTCGCGAGAACCTGGCCGTCTCGTTCCACACGGACGTGCCGCGTGCACGGGTGGGTCGTGATGCGATGGAGGCCCATGGCGTGCGCAGCCTTCTTGAGCGTCGCCGAGTCAGCCATCTCGCTCTCCCTTCGCGGGAAGCGAGCGCGCGTACGCCACGCCGCGCGTGACCCACGGTGCGAGCTGGCGCTTGGTCTTCAGGCCTTCCATGTCGACCCGCAGCCAGCCCCGCATCCCGCGACCGCGCATCTCGAACGGTCGCGCGTGCGGCTTGGCGAGCAGGGCATCCGTGTCCTCGGGCGCCACGCGCACCATCAGGCCGCCCTGGCCGCTGGCCGCGACGGACATGTTGCCGCCCACGAGGAAGGCCAGGCCGCCGAACATCTTCTTCTCGTCCACGCCCGGTTCGTCCGCCAGGAGTTCCCGGATGCGGTTGGCGAGATCTTCGTCGTAGGCCATGGCGCGTTAACCGTGACTCGCGGTGCGGACGGCGTACGCGGCGGCCTCCGTGCGGTTGCGCACGCCGAGCTTCATGAGGATGGCGCTCACGTGGTGGCCGGCGGTCTTCTCGCTGATCACGAGCGCCTGGGCGATGCGGGCGTTCGACATGCCCTGCGCGATCAACGCCAGGACCTCCTGCTCGCGCCCGGTCAGCTCGCCGGCCGCTCGCGGGCGCCCGCCGGTCGGGCTGCCGAGGTCGCGCAGCAGCGCCGCCGCCGCGTCCATCGCCCGCGGCGACCCGAGGTCGCGGAACGCCGCGTAGGCCGTGCGGGCCTCGTCGGCGGCCAGCTCGGGCGACTGCACCGCGACGGCGCGCGCCAGCTCCAGCCGGGCCTCACCGACGTCGAGCGGCATCGCCAGGGCGCTGAACGCGATCAGCGCCCGGCGCGCAGGCTCGGACGCGTGATCCACGTCGCCGCAGGCGAGCGCCATGCGCGCGGCGGCGAGGTGCGCGCGCGCCGACACGAGGCGCATGCCCGACACCTCGGCGAGCTGCGCCAGCTCGTCGGCCGCCGCCTGCGCGCCGTCGAGATCCCCGCCGGCCAGGCGGGCGTCGACGAGCGGCGCGAGCAGCTGCGTCGCGCGCATGGCGTCTCCCTCGGTCCCGTGCAGGCCGCGCTCGAGCAGCGCGACGGCGACCCGCGGGCGCTGCTCGGCGAGGCGCAGCAACGCGAGCGCGCGGAGCGCCGTCGGATGCTCCTCGCGCCCGGCGAGCAGCTCGTCGGCCTCGGAGAGGCGCCCCTGACGGACGCGCAGCTCGGCCAGCGCGGCGACGGTCGGCGCGCCCATCTGCGGGATGAAGCGGGCGTGGGTCGCCAGCGCGCTCTCCAGCGCCCGCTCGGCCTCCGGCCACCGTCCCGTGGCGACGAGCACGTCGGCGTGGATGCTTCGGCAGGCTCCGAACAGCGGGGTGGCCCCGTGAGTGCGCGCGAAGTCGTCCACGAGCTCGCACCACTCCGTCGCACGCTCCCACTCACCGGCGTTCGTGCATGCCGTGATGAGGTTGCAGTAGGCCTCGCCGAGGGTGTGGACGTTCTCGACACGGCCGGCCGCCGCGGCCGCCATCGCTTCCTCCAGCAGATCCATCCCCTGCTCCCGGTGCCCGGCGCTGATCTCCGCGCGACCGAGGAGGCTCAGCGCGAAGACCTCGAGTTCGTCGGCGCCGGCCTCGCGCGCGAGCGCCATCGCCCGGCGGGCGTGCGTGATCTGGTCCTCGACGCTCGTCGCGTGGCGCGCCCGCTCGACCGCCACCCAGCCGTGACCGGCGCAGCCGCCCGTGCTCTCCAGCGCCCGTTCGGCCCGCGCCAGCCAGCCCCGCGCCGCGGACGCGCGGCCGCTGATCAGGTACTGGTGCGACACCCAGACGGCCATCCGCGCGGCGTCGTCGCACTGCTCCGCGCGCACGAAGCCGGCGAACGCCCGCTCGCGCGCGGCGATGCCGTCCTCGACGTGACCGAGCCACCACAGCGCCTGACCGAGCCCGTCGCACGCCTCCGCCGACTCGCCGGCCTCGAGCGCCGCCTCGAACGCCGTCCGGGCGACGGCCCACTCCGCTCGCTGAAGCGCGCGTGTGCCCTCCAGGAGCTCCGGGCTCCCGCGCAGCGCATCCATGCGCCCGAGTATCGCAACCGCGGCGGCGCTCAACAAGGAGGGCCGCCACGCGGCGGCCCTCCATCGCAACGACGAGCGTCAGCGCCGCGTCCCGACCGCGACGAGGTACTCCATCTCGAACCGCGCGCGGTCGGGGGTCCCGCGGTTCCACTTCTCGCAGAACGCGTCCAGCGCGTCGTCGAACTCCGCCTCCCGGCCGTTGCGAGCGGCGTTCGCCCGCGCCGCGATGGTCGGCCCGTAGTGCGCCTTGAAGTGCTCGCCGTAGTCGCGCGCACGTGGGAACGCGGTGATCTCGAGCGCGTCGCGCTCCAGCGTGTGGAACTCCACGCGGCCACCGAAGAGGCCCTGCAGGTGCTCCTCGCTGCCCCACAGCGGCGGGGGCTGCGCGCCCGGGGGCGGCGGCGGCATGAACGGCTTCATCGTGCGGAACAGGTCGCCGAGCATGCCGTCGGGCGTCCAGCTCAGTAGGCCGATCGTCCCGCCCGGGCGGCAGACGCGGACGAGCTCGTCGGCGGCGACCTGGTGGTGCGGCGCGAACATCACGCCGATCGCCGACATGACGACGTCGTATTCGGAGTCCTCGCACGGCAGGTCCTCGGCGTCGGCCGTCACCCATTTCAGGTCGAGCCCCTCGGCCTCGGCGCGGCGCCGGCCGGCCTCGAGCAGCTCGGGCGTGAGGTCGGTCGCCGTGACGTCCGCTCCGCGCGCCGCGGCCGGGATCGACGCGTTGCCGGTGCCGGCGGCGACGTCGAGCACGCGGAGCCCCTCGGCCAGGGCGATGGCGTCGACGAGCCTCTCCCCGACGGGCGTGAGGAACGTCTCCACCATGAGCGGGTAGTCGCCCGATGCCCACATCGCGCGATGGCGCGCCTTGAGCTGGGGGTCCGCGACTTGCAGGGCCATCCGATCTCCAATCGGTCGGTTTGCGATCGAGACGAGCATCCTGTGCGCGGCCGCCCCGCACATCGGGAGGACTCCCTATCTGTTCCCGGGGTCCAGGCTCAGGTCATCGTCGGTGGCGACAGTGCGCAGCGCCGACGGACTCCGCCCCGTCTGCTCGCGGAACACGCGATGGAACTGGGCATAGCTGCCGAAGCCGGCCTCCAGCGCGGCGGCCAGCGCCGTGGTCCGCTGCCCGCGGCCGTAGAGAACCAGGAACCGCTGCAGCCGCTGCTGGTTGCGGAACCGGCTGATCGACACGCCGGTCTGCTCCTTGAAGATGCGGCTCAGATGCGAGGCGCTCAGCCCGGCAGCCCGCGCCAGGGTCTCGAGATCACCCGCGTCCGGGTCGGCCTGCAGCATGCGCGCGACCGTCTCCACGGCGGGGTGCAGACCGACGCCCTCGACGACGTCGTCGCTGTCGAGGAACGCTCGCCAGGCGAAGCTCAACAGGTAGGCCAACCCGGTGTTGACCAGAACGTCGTCCGCCGTCTGCGCATCCTGCACGTCACGGAAGAGGGCGCCGAGCCGGCGAACCCGGCCGGCGTCGAGACGGCGCGAGAACCGCCCGACGGGATCCGCCTGGAGCAGGGGGCGCGCCTCCCGGGTCGTCGCGATCCGACTGACGAGCGCGGGCCGGAACACCGCCCACCAGAGCTCGTGGTCGGCGGACTCGTCGACCAGGACGTGATCCTGGCCCGGGAAGAGCCAGGTCAGCGTGCCGGGGGTGAGCGCGTAGCGCCGGTCGCCGAGCAGGTAGGAGGCGGTGCCACGGACGACGAGATTGACCTCGAGCTCGGCATGGCGATGGGCGCGGTGGCGGACGTCGCCGACGCTGTGACGAACCACGCGGCCATCGAGACCGGCCCGAACTCCGAGATCGTCGTCGCTCATCGCAAGAAACGATAAGAAGTCGCGTCCTGGAGCGAAGACACGCCTGCCATTGCCGCAGATCATGTGATCGTCCAACGATCACAGGAGGCGACATGGCCGTTTCAGCTCCCCGCACCACGCCCGAGTATGCACGTCAGTTCCGTGAGGAGGGCTTCTTCGTCCTCCAGAACGCCCTGTCGTCGGACGATCTCGACACGCTGCGCGGCGAATGCCAGCGCTTCATCGACGAGCGCGACCAGGAGATGGATCGCCTCGGCGTCGACCAGATCGATCTCGATCACCGCGGCAGCCGCTACTTCCTGCACGCGCACGGCAAGAGCCCCGCGATCGAGCGCTTCCTGGCCTCGGAGCTCATGGTGCAGGTCGCCCAGGCGGCGCTCGGGGACAGCGTCTACCTGTTCAACGACCAGTACGTCGTGAAGGCCGCCGAGCGAGGGATGAAGTTCAGCTGGCACCAGGACTCGGGGTTCATCGACCACCCGCACCGGCCGTATCTCACGTGCTGGATCGCGCTCGACGACGTGAGCGAGGCCAACGGCACCGTGTACCTGCTGCCCTTCTCGCGCGCCGAGACGCGAGACGCCGTCAAGCACGCGCGCGACGAGGAGAGCAACGACCTGATCGGCTACACCGGCGACGACCCGGGCGACCCGGTGACCGTGCCCGCCGGGAGCATCGCCGCCTTCTCCTCGACGCTGTTCCATCGCAGCGGCCCCAACACCACCGACGGCATGCGTCGCGTCTACGTGGCCCAGTACTCGGCCGAGCCGATCCTCAGCGAAGACGGCTCACAGCCGCTGCGACTCGCCGAGCCGCTCCTGGTCGAGGGCGAGCGCGTCTAGCTTCGGGTCGAGCCGACCGCGATCATGACGAGCGCGACGCAGACGACGATGACGCCGGCCAGGCCGGTGAAGACCGCGGCGATGGCGAGCACCGAGCTCCGTCCGCGCTTGGATCGCTGAGCGGAGTTCGTCCTTCACGACGTCGTCGGTCATGACCGCATTGTGACCGTTCGGAGCTAGGGTCGGGCGATGGCGGAGACACCGACGATCTACGAGTGGGGCGGTGGCCGTGAGGCCTTCGCACGCTGGCTCGACGCGTTCTACGACCTCGTCGAGGGTGACGAGCTGCTCGCGCCGGTCTTCGGCGGCAAGGTCACGGCCGAGCATCGCGACCACGTCACGACGTGGTGGTGCGAGGTCATGGGCGGCCCGGACGCCTACACGGCCGAGCTGGGCGGCTACGAGCACATGGTCGCCAAGCACCGCGGCCTGGCGATCTCGGACGACCGGCGCCTGCGCTTCGTCACGCTGCTCAGCCGCGCGGCCGACGTCGCCGGGTTGCCCGCCGACCCCGAGTTCCGCGCCGCGATCATGGGCTACGCCGAGTGGGGCACGCGGCTGGCGGTGGGGAACTCCGCACCCGACGCCACCCCGTTCCCGCACGCGCCGGTCCCGCGCTGGGGCTGGGGCGTCGCGCCGCCGTATCAGCCCTAGCGGCGATCGAGGGTGAGGATCCGAATCCCCGAGGCGAGCTGTCGGGAGTCGGTGGTCTGGAACATCTGCGGCGCGAACGGGCCGTCGAACATGGGAATCCCGGACCCGATGACCGAGTTGTGCTGCTTGACGACCAGGCGGTCGATCTCGGGCAGCAACGCGTACGCGAGCTTGCCGCCGCCGACGATCCAGATGTCAAGTCCCTCTTCGGCCTTGAGCTTCCGCGCGACCTCGAGGGGATCGGCGGACACGACCTCGACGGTCGGATCCGGGCTCGCGTCCATCGTGGTGGAGAACACCAGCTGACGCAGGTGCGGGTAGGCGTTGCTGATCCCCGCCGCGAGCCCGATCTCGTACGTGGCTCGGCCCGACAGCACCGTGTCGAAGTTCTTTCCTCTGCCCTCGATCCCCATCGCCTCCCGAGCGGGCCCAGGCAGCGTCTCCGGGAACTCGGACACGATGAACTCGACGAGGTCGTCGGGCAGCGGGAGATAGCTCTCACCGGTGGGGTCGCCACCCTGCGGGCCGGCGATGAATCCGTCCAGCGTGACGGCGATGTAGTAGACGAGCTTTCGCACGGTTCGGCGCCGGGACTGTAACGAGCGATCCCGCCGCCATGATGCGTCGTTCCACCGAAGGAGTCCCAATGCCCGAACCGTTCACGATCGTCAACCTCGCCGCGCTCGACGACGCGGCCCCGGGGAACGGTTTCGGCGACCGCTGGGAAGCGCGCGTCGCGCGCGAGCCGCTGCAGGCCCAGAGCACCGGCGTCACGCACTTTCGCCTGCTCCCCGGGAAGCGCAGCCCGTTCACCCATCGCCACGCCGAAGCCGAGGAGATCTACGTCATCCTCAGCGGGAGCGGCCGGGTCAAGCTCGACGACCAGCTCCTCGACGTCGGCCCGCTGGACGCCCTCCGCCTCGCGCCTGCGACGGCGCGGGCCTTCGAGGCCGGGCCGGAGGGCCTGGAGTTTCTCGCCTTCGGTCCTCACCACCCCGGTGATGGCGAGGGTGTCGAAGACGCCTGGACCGAGGGTTAGTCGTCTCGACCTGGCCCCCTCACCGGCGTACCCTGACTCGCAAGACGGCGACAGGAGGTGGGCGATGCCCGACCAGAAGATCGGAACCCGCGAGGAATGGCAGGCGGCTCGCGACGAGCTTGCCAAGCTCGAGGCCGAGGCGGCCGAACTCGACCGCAAGGTGACCGAGCGGCGGCGTGAGCTCCCCTGGGTCCCGGTGGAGAAGGAGTACGAGTTCGACACCGAGGACGGGAAGAAGACGCTCGCCGAGCTCTTCGACGGGCGCTCACAGCTCCTGGCCTACAACATCATGTTCGGGCCCGACTACGAGGCCGGTGCCTGCCCCGGGTGCTCCAACCTCGGCGACGAGCTCGACGCGCCGCGCCTGCACCTGAGCCATCGCGACGTGACGCTGATCTGCTTCTCGCGCGCACCGATCGACCGCCTGATCGCCTACAAGGCGCGGATGGGGTGGCAGTTCCCCTATGTCTCGACCTACGGGACGGACTTCCCGTTCGACTTCGGGCTCGCCCTCACGCCCGAGCAGGCGCAGGAGATCCCCGAGGTCAAGGAGGTCATCGAGAACCCGCCCGGCTGGCTCGAGGACTGGGGGGAGCAGGTCGGAGCCAAGCTCGAGGACGGGCTCCGGGAGAACCCGAGCTTCATCGCCTTCGCCCGCGACAACGGAACCGTGTACCACACCTACACGGTCTCCGCGCCCGATCCGTTCGTCGCGCCGTACAACTCCTTCCTGCTCCAGCGAACCCCGAAGGACCCGCCGAGCGAGCCCCGAGCCTGGCGCAAGGACGAGTACCCGGACTGACGGCGATGCCCGACTGGCGGCTCGACGGGGTTCGCGTCGTTCACGCCGACGAGCTCGACGTGAACACGCCGCAGACCCCGGGCATGACCCGGGCGGCGGCGATCGATGCCGCCCGGGCCGGCGCGGAGAAGCTGTGGGCCGGGACGGTGGAGATCCGGCCCGATGCGAAGACCGGCGCCCACCACCACGGCAGCTTGGAGAGCGTCATCTACGTCGTCAGCGGCCGGGCACGGATGCGATGGGGCGAGCGGCTCGAGCTCATGGCCGAGGCCGGGCCCGGCGACTTCATCTTCGTCCCGCCGTTCGTGCCGCACCAGGAGATCAACGGGAGTCCGGACGCCCCGCTGTCGTGCGTGGTCGTCCGCAGCGGCCAGGAGCCGGTCGTCGTCAACCTCGACCTGCCCGACGTCGAGCCCAACCCGGAGGAGGTCCACTGGATCGACGACATCCACCGCGCGCCTTGAGGACTACGGCCGTCGCGCGCCGAGCGCCCGGCAGTAGTACAGGTACTTCTGCGCATCGACCCCGGCGGCGTACAGGACCGCCCGCCGCGAGGAGCTCCGGGGCTTGGTCCGCGGGTTCGCCACGCACGTCCGGTACCGGCGCGTCGAGACGATCCGCCGTCCACGCGTGGTCGTGACGACGACGCGGACGGTGTAGCGGCCGCGGGGCAGGCCGCGGAGATTGACGCGCGACCGCAGCCGACGGGGTGGGCGGGACCGGATTACCTTCACCCGCTTGCCGTTGACGTACACGCGCGCCGACCGGATCCGGCCGTGCCTGGGCTGGCGCAGGCGGATCGAGAAGTCTCGCCGGCTGCGGCACACGCGATCGCTGGGCAGCTGGATCGTCTGGCGCCGCGACGCGCGGCAGTCGCGGTAGCCGAGGTCGTACTGCGCGAGGTACCGATCCTCGTGCGGGCACGGGTCCTGGCCGGCGAACGGCCAGACACCCTCGCGGAACTGCACCGTGTAGAAGCCCTTGGCGATGTCGGCGAACCAGATCTGGCCGAGATCGCTCCGGATCACCGGTCGCGCGACGGTCGCGTTCGCCACCGCTCCCGCAGGCGCGTCGGTCGTGCCCGGGTTGAAGTAGGCGAGCTCCTTCGGCGCCCGCGGGTTGCGGATGTCGTACACCCGGATGCCGGAGCCGAAGCTCGCGCAGGCGACGATCGTCGGGTCGTGCGTCCGGTCCGTCGAGCAGTAGTGCGAGTCGTAGAGGAAGACGCGCGAGCCGACGAGGCCGAAGATGTCACCCTTGGTCAGCCCGTTCGTCGGGAACGTCGCGGAGTCGGCGGCGACGGCGTTGCAGTTCTCCGGCAGGGTCACCTCGTTGAAGATCTTCGAGACGACCTTGGGGTTCCGCTCGTCGGCGATGTCGACGATCATCGGGTACCCGAAGTTCGTCTCGCGGTCGGGCCGTGACGTGCACGGGCGGCCGAGCTCGGCGTACTCGGCGAAGTTGAAGATGTGCGGGCGGCCGTCGTAGAAGATCGGGATCGTCGACTGCTGACCGCCGTTCCCCGGGGTCGGCAGCTCGCCGATCACCTTGATCTGGGCGTTCTGCTTGCGCGCCTGCACCTCGCTGGTGTCGGCGACCACCAGGCGGCCGATCCCGATGTCGGCGAGGTACCCCCGCGTGCCGTCCTCGCTGGTGGAGCAGCCGTGGATCCCGAGCGGCTGCGGCTCGGACAGCTGCCGCGGCTTCGTCGGGTCGGAGATGTCGATCGGCGTGATCGTGTCCGTGCTCGCCATGTAATAGACCATCCCGTCGGGCTGGAGGCAGCCCTCGTGGCCGACCGCGGACGGCATGACGACGTCCGCGAGCAGCTTCGGCTTGCGGCAGTCCTTCGAGATGTCGTAGATGGCGAGCGCGCGGTTGGCGTCGGGATCGTCGAAGTTGCTGGCGCCCTGCGCGAGGAAGTAGCGGTCGGCCACGAGCAGGCCCCGCTCCGGGTGCACACGCAGCGACTCCCCGGCGTTGGCGGTCGCCCGTTCGGTCAGGTACGCCGTCTGGACCGGCTTGCGCGGATCGGAGACGTCGACCACCACGGTCCCGCCCTCCGCGTTGAACGCGCCGATGGTGTCGCTGTAGTACGCGCAGTGCTCGTAGGTGTCGAAGTTCGCGAACGACGAGCTCGGCATGAACCCGACCTCCGTGAGGTTGCACGTGTAGCCCTCGACGGAGCGACCGCTGGCGCGGTCGGCCATCGGCACCTGCCCCTGGAGCGCCGTTTCCGGGCGGTCGTTCGGGCCGCACTGGGCCGGGGACTTCGCGTGTGCGTCGGCTCCCGCGAGCATCGCGAACCAGACCGTCATGGACACGATCAGCGCCCGACGTCTCATGCTCATCGTCCGGAATCTAGCCCTTCGGGTCGGGCGTCGCGCCGATCGACCGCGCGACCGGAGGCGTCACACCCGGACGGCGCGTGCCTGACGATCCTGGTCGGTCTCGTTGCGGCGAGGCTCCTTCGCGCTGTAAAGACGAGCGTCGGCGCGTGCGATGGCGTCGTCGAGTGACTCCCCCTCCGAGCAGACCACGGCGCCCGCCTTCCACGGAGCCGCGTGCGCCCGCGCGAGCCGCGCGAGGACGGCGTCGATCTGATCCTCCGCCTCTCCCGCGACCAGCAGGACGAACTCGTCGCCGCCGAATCGTGCCAGCAGGTCGCCCGGCCGCAGCGTTGCCGTCCAGACCGTGGCGAGGTCGGCGAGCAAGCGGTCACCGGCAGCGTGCCCGCCGCGGTCATTGACGAGCTTGAAGTCATCGAGGTCGATGACCGCGAGCGCGACCGACTCCCCTCTGCGGCCGGCCATGGCCCGCTGCTGCGCAGCGGCGCCGGCGAACCCGGTGCGGTTGAGCAGGCCCGTGAGCCCGTCGGTGTGCGCGTCCGCACGCAACCGCTCGTTGAGGTTGGACAGGATCGCGACGGCCACGCAGACCATCGTCGAGATGACGATCCAGACCGAGACGTCCGTCGGCGCGCGCGCGAACAGCAGGCTCAGCCCGAGTGCGGCGACCATGAACACCGCGTATCGCTGTGCGACACGTCGGCGGAAGAAGAACGCGACGTAGACCGCCGTCCAGAGGTAGCCGAGCGCGCTCATCATCAGCCCCCGCTCGGTGGCCGCCACCGCGACCATGGCGCCGATGAGCGTCGTGTGGAGCACGACCGTGAGGTGCAGATGGACCGGCGCGACGCGTGCACCGACGAGGACGAGGGTCAGGGCGAGCAAGACGCCGACAAGACCGAGACCGACCATGAGGCCCCGCGGTGCGTTCTGAGCCAAGGGGAACGCGGCCAGCGCGAGACAGCCACTCCCCACGAGGAGCGCCATGACGGCGAGGACGGAGACCTCGGCGGGCGTTCCTGTGCGCACAAGACGCTGCGAACCCATTACCTGGGTTCTCGGCGGCTGGTCCAACCGCCTTGAGGCAGGAGCGGCGGCGGCCGCGCCAGGCTGGGTTCTACGGTTCTTCGCGCACGACCTCGCGCGCGGGCTTGTCGAAGCGCACGCCGAGGAAGGAGGGATGGCGCAGGCGGCCGTCGGGGGTCCATTCCATGAACGCGATCTGTGCCACGAGCTCGGGCTCGACCCAGGTCGCGGCGCGCGGGATGCTCTTCTCGGGCTCGAACGGGGACGTCTCGCGCACCAGCGGCGCGAGCCGCTCAGACAGCTCCCGCAGCGTCGCGCGCGTAAAGCCCGTCCCCACCTTGCCGGCATAGCGAAAGCGATCGCCGTCGAAGTGGCCGACCAGCAGCGCGCCGAGGTCGGTGCGCGAGCCGCGCGGCGCCGTGAACCCACCGATCACCAGCTCCTGCGCGCGCGTGCACTTGAGCTTCAGCCAGTCGCGCGAGCGCGCCGACACGTATGGCGTGCCGACGCGCTTGGCGATCAGCCCCTCCCAGCCGTCCCGGCACGCGTCGGCGAGCAGCGCCGCGCCATCGCCGGTCAGCTGCTCGGTCATCCGCAGCGGGTCCCGCCAGCCCGGCACGCCTTCGAGGACGGCTCGCCGTTCTTCGAGCGGGAGCGACCGCACGTCGCGGCCATCCGCGACCAGCACGTCGAACACGTAGTAGTAGAGCTCGCTGCCCTCACCGCCACCGAACGTGTCGCGACCGCCGACGAACGCGACCGCCTCCCCGTCAAGCACGAAGCGATCGGCCGGATCCGCGTCCAGCGCGGCGGCCAGCGCCGCGTAGCGATCGTTCAGAGACAGCTCGTTGCGCGAGTACAACCGCGTGCGTCCATCATCCTTGACCGCCAGGCACCGGATGCCGTCGAGCTTGCGCTCGAACACCCACTCCGGGCCCGCCGGCCGCTCCGCGGTCAGCACCGCCTTCATCGGCGTCACGAACGCCGGTCGCACTACGCCGGCTGGTCGCCGTCGGCGATGAAGCACTCGATCTCGCTCGACCACTCGCGGTGCGTGGTGACCGTGATGTCGCCGCGACGCTCGAACACGCGCAGGCGGCTGCCGGGTATCAACCCGGCAGTCTCGGCGAAGAGCTCCGGGCTGTAGAAGCGGTCCTCGCTGCCGACGAGGATCAGCGTCGGTGCTCGGATCGGGCTCCCGCAGGTGGCCAGATCGAACGCGTCCTCGGCCTCGATCGTCGTGGCCATATCGGTGAGATCATCTCCGCCCGCGAGCAGGCGCGGCCCGGCGAGCCACGCGAGGGCCCCGGCCGCGAGCTGCCCTCGCCTGGGCGGGACGAGGCCCGCCATCATCACCGCGATCGCCTGCCGGTGGGCGCCGCGCCGGATGCGGGCGGCCACCCGGCGCTGCAGCTCCCTCCCCTGCTGGCCGAGCCGGCAGGCGGTGCTGAGCGGCACGAGGCGGTCGACGACGTCTGGGTGGTCGGCGGCCAGTTGCTGGGCGATGCTGCCGCCGGTCGAGATGCCGGCGACGTCGACCGGCCCGCCGCCCAGCGAGCGGATCGCAGCGGCGTGCTCCTCCGCCAGGTCGGCCATCGACATCCCGCGCGGCAGGCCGTCCCTGCGGTTGACGAACATGACGCGGCGCCGCTCGGCGAACGGCCGCAGCACGAGGCGTTCGTCCGCGCTGTGCCCGCCGCCTCCAGGCCGGTCTCCGGCGAGAGACCGGCGACGAACAGCATCGGAGCACCAGGTCCCAGTCCGAGGTAGGGAAGGCGGCCGATGACCCCGCGTTCGACATCGGCGCTCATGGTCGAGGAGCCAGCGCCTCGGCGACGAGTGCATGGGCCGACGCGTTGGCCTCGGCGGGCACCCACGTGAAGACGACCGTGCCGATGCGCTCGGCCACGTCGCGCACCTGGCTGCACAGCCCGCGCAACCGCGGGTTGACCGGCTCCCGACGTCCGGTGACCTGCTCGACGATGAGGCGCGCGTCGCATCGCGTGTCGACGCGGTCCAGACCCAGGCGGTGCACGTGCGCGAGGCCGGCCAGCAGCGCGCGGTACTCGGCGACGTTCGCTCCGGCGACCCCGATGGCCTCACCGTGCTCGGCGAGCAGGGTGCCGTCGCCGGCGACGAGGACGTAGCCGATCGCCGCCGGGCCTGGGTTGCCGCGCGAGCCGCCATCCGTCGAGAGCACCGCATAGCCGGGCAGCGGGGCGCGCGGCGCCGGTCGCGTCCGCCGGCCGCTCGCCTTCGCCAGGGCGCGGCGCTCCGCGTCGCTGTTGGCGCGGCCGCCACGGCGGCGGGGTCTGCGGCGCTGAGGGGCACCCACGGTGACGACGCTACCGGGGAGACGTTGCCGCTGCAGGTCGCCGGTCGGCGCGGGTGAGCAGGTCCGCGAACCGCTCGGCGAAGAGGTACGCATCGCCGGGCCACCGCGCCGACACGTAGCGCCCGTCCTCGACCACGAACGCGTGGCGATGGTCGCCGGCGCGGCCGCGCTTGGTGCTTCGCGGTCCGCGCTCGAGCTGCCGGGGGTCGTCGAGCCCCGCGATGACCTCGTCCTCGACGTAGGCGGGGTACGTGCGGTAGTAGCGCCCGAGCCTCCACGCCGTGGCGTAGAACGCGCCGCGCTCCATGAACTTCGGGAGACACGTCGTCCGCTTCTCGGCGATCACGCTGCGCCCGGTGGCCGGGTCGGTGGCGCGGGCGAGCACGATGACGCCGTGGCAGATCGCGCCGACGGGACGCTCGAGGCGCCAGTAGGCCACCACCTTGTCGCGCAGCACGGTGCTCGCGAGGTACTGGCGCATGCCGGGAGCGTGCCCTCCGGGCAGGATGAGCCCGTCGAAGGCGTCCGGGTCGACCTCGTTCCAGGCGATCGGGCGCTGGAACTCCGGCGCCTGGACGAGTTGCTCGTAGAACCGGATCGGCTCCGGGTCGGCTCCGAGGCGACCGAACAGCACGCCGGAGAGCAGTCGCGGATCGCACGCCGGGGGACGGCCGCCGCGCTCGGTGGCGAACACCACCTCGTGACCCCGATCGGTCAGCACCCGCCACGGGACCGCCACCTCGGTCGTGTCGAAATCTCGATCGGGCACCGGAATCACGACACGCATGACCCGATGCTACGTCCGCCGACGGCAGCTCGTCGCCGGCGGGGCGCCGGCAACGAGGACTGCCGCGGGAACGGCGCGTTACTCGGACGAGCCCGCTTCGACCACCCAGACGTGGTTGCCGTCGGGGTCGCGCAACGAGAACATCGCCGGCGCGCCCGGCGAGCTCATCGGCTCGGGGTCGACGTCGACGCCGCCGAGCGCCTTCAGCCGGGCGTGCTCGCCAGGCACGTCGGGCGTCTCGACGCCGATCGAGCCCCCGCCCGGCTCGTCGCGCATCGGCGGGTTGAGCGCCAGACGCGCCCGAGAGCCAGGGGGCGCGACCTCGAGCCAGCGCATCTCGTCGTGCTCGCCGAAGCGGACGTCTGCGCGCACCTCGAAGCCGAGCTTCTGCGTGTAGAACGCCAGCGCCGCGTCCTGGTCGGCGACGGTGAACATCGCGACGCCGATGTCGGAAACGGTCGTGCGGGTCTGCGTGGAATCGGTCATGCGCCTAGGACGGCCTCGACGGTCCGAACTCATCGCCCGGTTCGACAGATTCGGCTCGCCGCCAGCAGAACACCTCGATCCGCATGCCGTCCGGGTCGAAGACGAAGAACGCGTAGTAACCCTCTTCGTCGCGATCCTCTTCCGGTGGGAAATGAATCCGCGCGCCGCGAGCCAGGCACCGCGCGTAGGCGGCGTCCACGTCGTCCCGGCTCTCGACCTCGAAGGCGACGTGCTCGATACCGACGTCGTAGTAGCGGTGGGCGCCGCCGTCGGCCGGGCGCAGCCCGATCCCTCGGCGGTCGTGCGCGTCGACCAGATAGACGACCTCCTCGGTGCCGCGGTAGGTGGGATAGCGGACCTCCTCGGCCAACCCGAGCGGCCTCAGGAGGTCGACGTAGAACGCCAGCGACGCGTCGACGTCGGTCACGGCGAGGTCGACGTGATGGATGCCTCTCGCGGCCACTTGACGCTCCTTTCTCCGGCGATGCAGCTGCCCGCTCGACGTACCGATGCTACGGCGCGTCAGTCGATTAGCATCGCGGTGGTGCCCGCGCCGGACAGCCTGGACTTCTACGACGCCGAGTTGCACGCTCACCACGAGCACCTTCGCGCCGCCTACGGGATCGACCCCGGTGACGAGGTGGTCGACATCGGGTGCGGAACCGGCCTGACGACTCGCGAGGCGGCGCGCCCCGCGGCGCCGGGCCGCGTTCTCGGCGTCGACGTGTCCGAGCGCATGCTCGAGCGCGCCCGTCTCCTGACGGCGGCCGAGCGACTCGACAACGTCTCCTACGAGCTCGGCGACGCTCAGACGCATCGCTTCGACCCCGCCGGCTTCGACGTGGCGATCAGCCGCTTCGGGACGATGTTCTTCTCCGATCCGGCGGCCGCGTTCGCCAACATCGCCGCCGCCCTTCGACCCGGGGCGCGCCTGGTGCTGCTCGTCTGGCAGCCACACGACCGCAACGAATGGGCGCGGGCGATCGACGCCGCGCTGGGTGCCGCGGCGCGGCCGCCGCAGCCGGGTATGGACCCGTTCTCGCTCGGCGATGCCGACGCCACCGCGGGCATCCTCGAGCGCGCCGGCTTCGACGGCGTGCATTTCGAGGACGTCCACGAGCCGGTGTTCTACGGACACGACCTCGACGCCGCGCTCGCGGTCGTCCGGGGTTTTCAGGACACGAGCGCGGCCCTCGCGAGCCTGAGCGACGGCGACGCGGCCCGGGCCGTCGAGCGCCTGCGCGACACGCTCGCGGCGCACCACAGCGACGAGCGCGGCGTTGTTTTCGATTCGCGGTCCTGGTTGATCACGGCCCGGCGAGCTCACGTACGACGGTGAGCACGCGCTCGACGTCGGCCTGCGTGGTGCGGAAGTTCGTGATGCAGGCGCGTAAAGCGAATCGCCCGTCGATGGTCGCGTTCGAGAGGTAGACGCGACCGTCGCGCTGCAGCGCCTGCAAGATCCGCTCGTTGTGCGCGTCGAGCGCCGGCTCTTCGAGGTGCGCCGGCGCGTGCCGAAAGCAGCAGATGCTGAGCTCGGGGCCGGTGAGGAGCTCGAAGTCCTCCGCGGCCGCGACGAGCTCGGCGAGGTGGGCGGCGAGGCGGATGTCCTCTCCGATCGCGGCCGCGAGCCGGCGTCCGCCATGAAACCGCAGCGTCGCCCACAGCTTGAGCGCCCGGAAGCGGCGGCTGAGCTCCAGCCCGTGGTCCCAAAACGCGAAGGCCTCCGCCGGTTGGGTGGCGAGGATGCGGACGTAGTCGTCGGCGCCGGCGCCGAACGCCCGCGCGGTGGCCGCCGCGTCGTGCACCAGTAGCGCGCTGCAGTCGACCGGGGCGTAGAGCCACTTGTGGGCGTCGATGGACAGGGAGTCGGCGCGGTGCAGGCCGGCGAAGAGCGGGCGCGAGGCGGGATCTGCCGCCGCGGGCGCCCCGTACGCGCCGTCCACGTGCAGCCAGACGCCCGCGTCGGCCGCGACGGTGGCAACCGCGTCCAGCGGATCGACGGCACCGGTGGACGTCGTGCCGGCGTTGGCGACGATGCAGATCGGCACCAGGCCGGCGGCACGGTCGGAGGCGATCGCCGTCCGCAGCGCCGCCGGGTCGAGCCGGCGGTCGCGGTCGACCGCCACCGGCGCGAGCCTCACCCCGAGCGCCGCTGCCGCTTTGGCCACCGAGAAGTGCGTCTCGGCCGACGCGTAGACCCGCATCGCGCGGCGGTCGTCGTCCGGGCCCGTCACGGCGCGCAGAGCGACGAGCAGCGCGGTCAGATTGGCGGCGGACCCGCCGCTCACCAGGATCCCGGACGCCGCCGGGTCGAAGCCCACGAACTCGCCCAGCCAGCGCAACGTCTGGTGCTCGATCGCCGCCGCGGCCGGACCCGACCGCCACGACGTGAGGTTCTGGTCGGCCGCCGACGCCAGCAGGTCCGCGGCCACACCGACCGGCGCCGGCGGCGACTGGATGTAGCCGAAGAACGCCGGCGTCGTCCGCCGTCCGTTGGCGAGGACGGCCGCGCACGCGGCGAGCAGCTCGTCGACGTTCTCGCCGTCCGCCGGCAGGGCGCGGTCCGCGCCGACCATCCGGTCGACGTCCACCGCGGCCGGCGGACGTTGGAACACGCGCCCTGACCGAGCGGCGGCGATCTCCTGCTCCGCCAAATCCAGCACGCCGGCGAGCAGGGCGCCGAGGTCCTCCGTGGTCAGATCGAGCGAGGCCTCGCGGCGGTCAGGGTCCCCCATCGGCGGAATCCTGTCAGCCGCGGCGGGCGACCGAGCTGCGTCCCCGCCGTCCTCACCACTCCTGGCCGGCGACCTGCCGCGTCGCGACGTTGACCCGATTCCAGACGTTCACGGTCGCGATCGAGAGAACCAGCGCCGCGAGCTCCTGCTCGTCGTAGTGCTGCGCGGCCTCGTCCCACACGCTGTCCGGGACCGGATCGGCCACGTCGGCGAGCCGGGTGACGGCCTCGGTCAGCGCCAGCGCCGCGCGCTCGGCGTCGGTGAAGAACGGCGCGTCTCGCCAGGCAGCCACCGCGAAGATGCGGTCGTCGGTCTCGCCGAGCTTGCGAGCGATCTTCGGATGCTGCACGGCGCAGACGCCGCAGCCGTTGATCTGGCTCGCGCGCAGGTGCATGAGCTCCAGCGTCCGCGGCGAGATGCGGACGCGGCTGATCGCCTTGTTCATCGCCATGAGCGAATCCATCGCCCCGGGCACGGCGAGCGCCGGGTTGGCGATCCGGGGCTCGAGGGTCG
The DNA here is from genome assembly GCA_963828075.1 of uncultured Solirubrobacterales bacterium. Lineage (GTDB taxonomy): Bacteria > Actinomycetota > Thermoleophilia > Solirubrobacterales > Solirubrobacteraceae > JACCYI01. Next base: position 250,388 of record CAWHDH010000021.1, read on the forward strand.
TCGTCGTCTCCATGGTTAGCTCCTTGTCTGCCGTGTCACACGACGCGGCGTCGGGGGGTCTACCTCCATGACCCGCCACCGACGCGAGATGTGACAAACCGTGATCGACGACCCTGAACTGGCCCGGACGTTCGAGGAGCACCGCGCGCGCCTGGGCGCGATCGCTCACCGTGTGCTGGGCTCGCGAGCCGAGGCCGACGACGCCGTGCAGGAGACCTGGCTGCGGCTGAGTCGCACCGACACCGCGACGATCGAGAACCTCGGCGCGTGGCTGACGACGGTCGTCTCGCGCGTGTGCCTGAACATGCTGCGCGCCCGCGACGCTCGCCATGAGGTCCTGGTCGACCAGATCCCCGATCCCGTCGTCGCGGCCGTCGAGGACCCGCACCACGAAGCCGAGCTCGCCGACGGGGTCGGCATCGCGCTGCTCGTCGTGCTCGAGACGCTCTCACCGAGCGAGCGGGTGTCGTTCGTTCTCCACGACCTCTTCGCCGTCCCGTTCGACGAGATCGCGGCGCTTCTCGATCGCACGCCCGAGGCGGCACGCCAGCTCGCCAGCCGCGGCCGCCGCCGCGTCCGGGGCGGCACGCCGCGCGCCGACGCCGACCGCGGCCGCAGACAGGAGATCGTCGACGCGTTCCTCGCAGCGGCGCGCGAGGGCGACTTCGCCGGGCTGCTCGCGGTGCTCGACCCCGACGTCGTGCGGCGCGCGGACCTCGGCCCCGGCGCCATCGACATCCTGCGGGGCGGCGAACAGGTCGCCGCCCAGGCCCGACAATTCGGTCGCGACATGGATCTCGACCGGCGCCGCGCGCTCGTCAACGGCGCTCCCGGCTGCGTCACCTTCCGCGACGGCCGGCCGTTCTCGGTCATGGCGTTCGAGATCATCGGCGACCGGATCGTCGCGATCGACATCCTCGCCGACCGCGAGCGGCTCGCGGCTCTCGATCTGTCCGCCGTCGCCTGAAGGTGCCTATCATCGCGCCGAGCGTGGCTACCCGACCACAGGTGATCCTGCTTCCGGGACCCGCAGCCCCGCGAGCAGATGCGAGCGCGAGCCCGGCCATACTGCGTCGATGCCCCCGCCTCTGATCGAGTTCCCGGCCGACGATCCCGATCGCGCCCGCCAGTTCTGGCACGGAGTCCTCGGGGTCACGCTCACGCCGCGGCACGCCGGCGCCGGATCCGGGTGGCAGACCGAAACGGACGGCCTCCACCTCGGAGTCCACGAGCGTGGACCGGGCCCGGGCGACACCGCCTCCCTGCCCTACTTCACCGTCGCCGACCTGGCCACGACACTCGAGCGCGTCCGCGAGCTCGGCGGCTCGATCATCCACCCCGGCGATCGGTGGGCCGTCTGCCGGGACTCCGAGGGCAGTCCGTTCGCGCTGGCGGCCGTGTCCGCCCCTGGTGAGTAACACAGGCGGTATACCTCGGCGCCATGAGCGATGAACTCCGCGGCACGGTCGCGCTCGTCACGGGCGCGAGCAGTGGGATCGGTGAGGCGACCGCGCGCATGCTCGCGGCACACGGGGCGACCGTGTCCGTTGTCGCCCGCCGCAAGGACCGGCTGGACGCGCTTGCGGCCGAGATCGGTGGCCTGGCGATCGAAACCGATGTCACCGACCGCGAGCAGGCGCGGGCCGCCGTCGAGCGCACCGCCCGGGAGCTCGGCCGGCTCGACATCGTGATCAACAACGCGGGGGTGATGCTGCTCGGTCCGATCGTCGACGCCCCCGTCGAGGAATGGGATCGGATGATCGAGCTCAACCTCCAGGGGCTGCTGTACATCGCGCACGCAGCGCTCCCGCACCTCCTGCGCGCCGCCGAGCGCGAGCCGCGCCGGGTCGCGGACCTCGTCAACGTCAGCTCGGTCGCGGGCCGGCGCGTCGGAGCCGGCGGCGGCATCTACCAGCTCACCAAGCACGGCGTCGGGACCTTCAGCGAAGCCCTGCGCCAGGAAGTCACGACTCGCCACGTCCGTTCGTCGCTGATCGAGCCGGGCGCGACCGAGAGCGAGCTCGTCACGCACCTGCGGGAGGAGGTCCGCAACGAGCTGCCCTCCGGCCTCGACCAGATGCAGATTCTCGCGGCGGACGACATCGCCGATGCGATTCTCTACATCGTCACGCGACCACGACACGTGGCGATCAACGAGATCCTGGTCCGCCCGACGGAGCAGGTGCGCTGAGCGAGCGCCGCGCTCAGCCGGCCACGATCGTTGCGGCGAGCGCCCGCCGATGGTCCGTGGTCCAGGGCGGCCCCAGCATTCTCCGGGGTCCCTGCAGGACCTCGTCGGCCCGGTCGGCCAGCATGCCGGCCGCTTGATCCACCACCGCCTTCGCGTCATAGAGGTGGACCTCCCAGCCACGAACGTGTGCGAGCTCGGCGAGCTCCTGGCGGTACATGATGGCGTCGGCCCGGGCCTCATACGGCACGCGACGCTGGACCGCGATGTCGTCGGGGAAGTCGAGCGGCCAGGTGCGGAGCGAGATCGAGAGGACCGGCGCGGGCAGCGCGGCCGCGATCTCGTCGAGGGCGGCTGACGCCGCCCGAACGATGGACGCTCGCGCCTCCGCGACCAGCGTTGCCGTGGCCGCGACATCGAGGCGCCGGCTCTCGTAGTGAATCGGTGCCGCCGTCATGCCGGGTTCGATCAGCTCGATCCGGCGGCGGTCCACGACCTCGTGCGCACCGGACGCTGTGACCGCAACGGCCCAGCCGAGATGATCCGCGATGCCCAGCCGCACGACCCCGAAGTATCCGTCCATACACACACACCACCACGCGATCGAGGACGACGATCCTCGTCTAGGTTCCTGACGTCGTCAGGTAGGGCCGCCACAAGCCTCGCCGAACGCACGCCGGCGCCAGGACCGCATCACCCCGCCCACGCGAGTCCTCTGGCCGGAGCTCGACCCGCTCTTCCCACGTGCGTGGGGTGACCGGCTCGGCGCTGCTTCTCCCGCGTCACCGTGACCTCGATGCCCGACACGGGCCACTTCTCGCCGCTGGAGGCCCCGCACGCGTTCGCCCCCGCGCTTCGGGAGACGATCGCCGGCGCTTGAGTGGCGCACATGGAGGCCGGAGCGCCCGCGCGATCGACGTATCCTGGGCGAGCGATGAGCCGGATGCGGCGGTTCGCCGGTGAGCCCGAAGCGGGGCCGTGGACGTCGCGCCCGCTCCGTGACGTCTGCGCCGAACTGCTCGCGCTGGCGGCGTCCCGTGCGGCGGGCCAGGGGCCACCGGTCATCGCCGTCGACGGCCGCAGCGGGTCGGGCAAGTCGACGTTCGCGGCGCGTATGGCTGAAGTCGTCGGCGGCATTGAGCTCATCCGCACCGACGACATCGCGTGGCATCACTCGTTCTTCGGCTGGGCCGACCTCATGCGGAACAACGTCCTCGAGCCCGTCCGGCGAGGCGGGACGGTCGTCTACCGACCGCCGGCCTGGGTCGAGCGCGGGCGTCCGGGCGCGGTCGAGGTCACCGCTGGGTGTCACGCCGTTGTCATCGAGGGCGTCGGCGCCGGACGTCGAGAGTTGGCGGACCTCGTGGACGCGCTCGCGTGGGTGCAGTCGGATGCCGCCGATGCCCGGACGCGAGGCATTGCCCGAGACGGCGGCGATGTCGCGTTCTGGGACGAATGGGAAGCCGAAGAGGTGCCGTTCCTCGATCGGCATCGCCCTTGGGAGCGCGCGGACGTCGTCGTCGCTGGATCGCACGTGCTCGGCCATGACCCGATCCACGAAGTCGTGGTCGCGCCCGCACCGACCTGCGGCTGACCGTGAGTGCCCGCAGTCGGTCGGCCTGTGCGTGCGCAGTCGAGCGATGAGTTCCGCGGCCGCCGGCCGTCTTAGCCGGCATGACACCGGTCCACTCCATCGACAGGACGGCCAATCGCACGACGATCGTCCACGCCGCCACCCCAGCCGACGTTCGCCGCGCCGTGCTCTCCGCCCGCGCGCGCGGCCTGCGCGTCGCCGTGCGCGCCACCGGCCACGGCACCCTTGCCGAGCCGTCGCCCGACACGCTGGTGATCGACACCTCGGGCATGACCTCGGTGCTCGTCGATCCCGACCGCCGGATCGCGCGCGTCGGCCCGGGCGCGACCTGGGGTGACGTGATCGAGGTCGCCGCGCCGTTCGGCCTCGCGCCGGTCTCGGGCACGAGCCCCACCGTCGGCGTCACCGGCTTCACGTTCGGCGGCGGCCACGGCTACCTGTCCCGCAAGCACGGACTCGCCGCGGACAACCTCATCCGAGCCGATCTCGTGACCGCCGACGGCGAAACGCTGACCGCGCGCGAGGACCGTCGCAGCGGCCTGTTCTGGGCGCTCCGCGGCGCGGGCGGGAACTTCGGCGTGGCGACCTCGCTCGAGTTCAAGCTGCACCCGGTGCGCGAGGTCTTCGGCGGCATCGCCCACTTCGACCGCGGCCTCGCCCCGCATCTGCTGGCGCGCTTCGGTGAATACGCCATGCCCGAGGAGCTGAACGTCTCCGTCGTGGTCACGCCCGACGCGGTCGCACTGCGCGGCGTCTACGCCGGCGGCGCCGACGACGCCTGGCGCGCGCTCGCGCCGCTGTTCCTCGACGAGCCGTTCGAGGACACGTTCCGCGCGATGCCCTACCGCGAGACGACCACCATCGGCGGCACCGCGCCGCGGCGCTTCGAGCTCCTGCGCGACGTGCCGGCCGACGCGATCCTCCGGACGGCCGAGACCGCCAGCGCGGTCGAGGTCAAGCGCTGGGGCGGGGCGATCGCACGCGGGACCACGCCGGCGGGCCACCGCCACATCCCGTTCTCGGTCACGGTCGACGGCGAGGACATCGCGCCGCTCGCGCCGCACGCCACCGGCGGCTCGTTCCTGAACTTCCTCAAGGACACCTCGCGCACGCGCGACGCGTACACCGCCGCCGACTTCGCGCGGCTGCTGGAGCTCAAGCGCGCATACGACCCCGACAACCTGTTCGGCGCCGGCCACAGCCTCGTCCCAGCGCACGCCGCGATGGATCTCGCGGCGTGACCGCTCGCTCCACGCCCATGCCCTGTGCTGTGCGGCCTTGTCGGGGCGCGAGGAGTCGAAGTCCGGAGACCGGCCTCCAATAGAGTCGCGCCGCATGAAAGCGGCGGTGATCTACGAGAACGGCGGTCCGGAGGTTCTGCGCTACGAGGACGTCCCCGATCCCGAGTGCCCCGAAGGCCACGTGGTCGTCGACGTCGAGGCGATCAGCATCGAGGGCGGCGACCTGCTTCACCGCGCCGGGGCGGAGCCCCCGTCCGTGCCGCACGTCGTCGGGTACCTCGCGGCGGGCACGATCTCCGACGTCGGTGCCGGTGTCGAGGACCGCGCCGTCGGCGACCGCGTCGTCACCCTGAACTCGGCCGGGTCGCACGCGTCCAAGCGCGCCGTGCCGGCTATGTCCACCTGGCTGATCCCGGACGGCCTGGACGCGGCGCGCGCCGCGTGCATTCCCGTCGCGTACGGGACCGGGCAGGAGTGCCTGTTCACCGCCGGCGACCTCCAGGCCGGCCAGGTCGCTCTGATCCACGCCGGCGCGGGTGGCGTCGGGATGGCCGCGATCCAGCTGGCGAAGCAGGCCGGCGCGACCGTGATCTCGACCGCGTCCAGCGACGAGAAGCTCGAGCGCTTGAAGGAGTTCGGGCTCGACCATGGGATCAACTACGCCAGCGAGAGCTTCGTCGACCGGACACGCGAACTGACCGACGGGCGCGGCGCCGACGTGATCCTCGAGTCGGTCGGCGGCCAGAACCTGGTTGACAGCGTCCGCGCGCTCGCCTATCGCGGGACGCTCGTCAGCGTCGGGGTGGCGGGCCGCGGCGGCTCGAACATCGAGGCGCAGGGTCTGTGGGCGAAGAACAATGCGCTGCGCGGCGTCTTCCTCGGCGGGGCGCTGATGGCCGAGTACCCGCGCGTCCACGCGATGATCGCGGACCTGTTCGGGCGGGTCGCGGACGGAGGGCTGCGCGTCGAGATCGACCGAACCTTCCCGCTCGCCGAGGCTGCCGCCGCGCACGCGTACATCGAGAGCCGCCAGGCCTTCGGTCGCGTCGTGATGACGCCGTAGAGCGTCGCCGAATTCGCGCGAGAAGGCGCCACCGCCCGCCGTGCACCGCCGCTGCGGCGTGAGCATCGTGCGGCAGGCGCCGGCCTCCCGGCTAGGGCGTGCGGAAGATTTTCTCCATCGCCTTGCCCCGGGCGAGCTCGTCGACGAGCTTGTCGAGGTAGCGGATCTCCTGCATGAGGGGTTCCTCGATGTCCTCCACGCGGACGCCGCAAATCACCCCCGTGATGAACCTCCGCGAGGGGTTCAACGCAGGAGCCTCGGCGAAGAACGTCTCGAAGTCCGTGCCCTGCTCCAGCTGCGCGCCGAGCTCGCTCGGGCCGTAGCCGGTCAGCCAGCACAGGATGTCGTCGACCTCCTCCTTGCTCCGGCCCTTCTTCTCGGCCTTGCTGACGTAGTGCGGGTAGACGCTCGCGACGCTCGTCTTGTAGATCCGATGCCCGGCCATGCCCGAGTCATACCCCACGGTGCCCGCGACGCGGGCGCCGGCACAGGCCCGCTTCGAGCACTTCGGCGCTGACGGCGCGCCAATCGGCGATGCTCGGCGCGACGAAGCGGAATTCGCCGCCGCCGAAGCCCAGAGCCAGTAGCGGGGTCCCAGCCGTGCTGCGTTGTCATCGCGGGAGGCGGCGAGGCGACGTTCGATCTGTCGACGGGTCACCCCGCATCGAGGAGGTGGGAGTGGGCGGCGATGCCGTGCGGGCGCGCGGTCAGATCGGCGACCGGCTGATCAGGGGGGACACCGTCACGCGCGGGCGTCGTTTCGGCGCGCGTGTGACCGGTTGCACCTCTGCGGTGGTCAACGTCGCACACGACCGGAAACGGTGCTCGCGTGTGACGTGCTCCCCCTCCACGCGGTCGCGATCCCACCTGACCTCCTGCCCGCCGGCCGACCCGCGGCCCAGCCCCAACGAGGACGGCGGGATTTGCCTCGTTGCGGGTTCCTGCGGCCGCGAACTGCGGTGATCCCGGGGTGAACCACCCCCATGCTTCGCCGTCAGCGGCACGGGGGTGATTGACCCCACTATTCGGGGTGAACCACCCCCATGTGAGGGTGGAGACGGACACGGGGGTGGTTGACCCCCCTCGGCACCGACGCCGCCGCGGGGAACGATGCGCCCGCCGGGCCGACGAGCGGCGTGGGCGTCGGCCACGCCGTCAACCACCCCCCGTCGTGCGCCGACGGTGGACACGGGGGTGCTTGACGGCGTCAGAGACCGTGAACCACCCCCGTGCCGGCGCTCGGAGCGACACGGGGGTGGTTGACGGCATCGACGACCCGCGCCGGGCGCCGCCGCCGCCGCGCCCGGCCCCACCCGTACTCGATGATGCCGTTCCGGTCCGCCGAGGCGCCCCGCGCATTGGACGGCCACCGCCCACGATCGGGGCGACCCGAAGGAGGCACCGGCTACCGCTTTCGCCTGCCAGCGGCACTGTCGCAAGCCTCAAGGCGGTAGCCGCTCGAAGCTGCCCCACGTCGCGAGCTCGCCCCACTCGCCTTCTGCCGGGTCGGTCCACGACCACTCGAATATCAGGCCGCCGGTGCCGGATTCCGCTACGACCGCGAAGAATGGGACGGCGTCAACCAGGGCCTCCGGCTGCCGAAGAAGGCTCGCGTTCGCTAGGGCCACCGCGAAGAACTCGGCAGGCTCGATCCCCAAAAGCACGACGGGCTCGTGTACCGACCGAAACCGGCGAAGACTGGCCAACGGCTTCGGTCTTTCGATCGACAGTCCAGCGACGTCGCGAGACGCCATCGAGGTTCTTCCGCCGTTCCGCGACGAGCGCCTCGATATCCGCCACCTGCGCGGAACGCCGGACAGAGTTGGGCTCCATCTCAACCGCCAGGAGCGCGGGGAGTCGCTCGTGCCAGACGCGAGCGCGGTTGTCCCGCACCACCACGGATAGACGCCGGTGAGGGTCGTCTTGGTCCTCAGCCACGAGCAGATGGGAAGCGCCGCGCGGCGATTCCTGCTCGATGGCAGGCGCCGTTGGAACGCGTCGCGGGGTGTGCTGCGGTCACTCGACGAGCCGGACCTTGAGGCCGCCGCCGGCGGCGACGCCCTCGCCGGCGCCGCCCATCAGGCCGAGGATTCGGGCGACGTAGCCGCGGGTCTCGGGGTAGGGCGGGATGCAGCCGCAGCGCGAGACCGCGCCCGGTCCGGCGTTGTAGGCCGCCAGCGCGAGCGGGACCGTGGCGAACTGGCGCAGCAGGTCGCGCATGTGATGGGCCTGCGCCTCGATCGCCTTCTCAGGATCGAAGCGCTCGGCGGGTGAGAGGCCGTAGGCGCGGCCGGTGGCGGGCATGAACTGCGCGAGACCGGCGGCGCCTGCCGATGACACCGCGAACGGGTTGAAGTTGGACTCGGCGTAGAGCTGCGCGGAGAGCAGGGCCGCGGAGACGTTCCAGCGGCTCGCGGCGCGGGCGATCGGGCCGGCGAAGCGGGCGGGCACGAAGTCGGGGATCGCTCCGCCGGCGTGGTCGCCGTCGCCGTCGTCGCCGTCGCGGCGGGGCGTCGAGCGCGGGTTCAGGGTGTAGCCGTAGTGCTATGAGACACGTTGACTCTGTTTGTCCCGACGGCCGTCCATACTCGGGAACGAGCGCCAAACGTTGGACAGAGGGTCGGACCTGCTCTACGCCCGGGCCAAGCGACCGACCCGCCGTCAAGCGGCCGAGGCGAGCTGAAGCCGCGCGAGCTCATGCGAGCTGATCCCGTGCCCCCGCAGCTCACCGGCGATGCGGCCGTCGCGGACCACGAGCACTCGATCGCAGCACTCGCACAGCTCGGCATCGTCGGAGGAGGCAATGACCACCGCGGCGCCACTCGCCGCGACCTCGCGGGCCAGGTTATGGATGATCGCCTTGGCCTGCACGTCGACGCCCTGCGTGGGCTCGTCGAGCAGCAGTACTCGTGGCCGCATCCGCAGCCACTTCGCCAGGACGACCTTCTGCTGGTTGCCGCCCGAGAGGCTCATGAACGGTGCGTCCGGTGCGGACGGGCGAACGTCGAGCGAGGTGATCCATCGCCGGCTCTCGGCCCGCTCGGCCCTGCGCCGCAGGGTCCCCAGGCGCGTCGCATGGCGGCGAAGATCGGTAAGGACGAGGTTCTCCCTCACCGTCAGCGAGGTCACACTCCCAGACGCGTGACGGTCGCCCGGCACGAGCGCCATCCCGGCGGTGATCGCCGCGGAAGGATGCCCCGGCGGCAGCGCGGTCCCGTCCACGCGCACGGCGCCGCCACGGCGCTCTCGCGCGCCGAAGAGCAGCGGCAGCAACTCCTCCCGGCCCGAGCCGGTCAGCCCGGCGACGCCGAGGACCTCTCCGCCGGCGGCGCCGAAGCTCACACCACCCAGGACCGCGCCGCGCAGGCCCTTCACCCCCAGCACGCCGTCCTGGAGACCGTCCGTGCGCGCATCCGCTCGCGCCTCGAGATCCGCCCCGCCGGTCATCAGCTCGACGAGCCGCCGCTCGTCGAGTTCGGCCACGGGGAACGTCCCGACCCGGCGTCCGTCCCGCAGGACCGTCGCACGGGTCGCGATCGAGAACACCTCGTCGAGGCGGTGCGAGACATAGATCACGCCCATGCCGCGCTCGCGCACGCGCCGGATCGCGTCGAAGAGCGTCGCCACCTCGTGGCGCGGCAGCATCGCGGTGGGTTCGTCGACCACCAGGAGCCGCGCGTCGTCGGCGTCCCGCAGCGCGCGGGCGATCGCGATCCCGGTGCGTTGCGCCGCACCGAGCTCGCCCACCGGCCGGCGAGGGTCGAGGTCGTAGCCGAGCTCTCGCATCCTGCGCTGCGCCGAGCGGCGTTCCGCGCCCCAGAGGATGCGGCCGCCCCGGCCGGTCTCGAAGCCGACGCCCAGCGCCAGGTTCTCCACAGTGCTCAGCGTGTGGACGAGCCCGAGGTCCTGGTGCACGAACCGCAGGCCAGCGGCCAGCGACCCCGCCGCGCTGCCGAAGCTCAGCGGGACGCCGCCCAGCGAGACGGCGGAGCCAGGCTCCGGCTCGTGGAACCCGGCCAGGATCTTGATCAGGGTGGACTTGCCGGACCCGTTGTGTCCCACCAGCGCGTGCACCTCGCCCGCGCGCACGTCGAGGTCGACGCGGTCCAGGGCCAGCGTCGCGTCGAAACGCTTCGTGAGTCCAGTGATGCTCAGCAGGGGGTCGTGGCTCATGACGTGCTCGCCTCCGCACGGCGACGGCGGATCACGGGCATGCTGACCATCGCGACGGCGACGATGAGGGCCACGCCCTGGAACAGCGGCTGGCTCCAGACCGCCGCCGACGAAGACGTCAGTGCCAAGCCCTGAATGCCGAAGGCCAGCGCGAAGTAGGCGATCAGCGTGCCCCACACGTTGGGGCGCTGCGAGAGCTGGGACGCGCCGAGGAACACGGCGGCAACCGCCGGGAAGAGGTAGCCCGGGCCGACCGTCTGATCGAACGTCCCGACGCGCACGCCGTAGATGACCCCGGCGATGCCCGCGAGGGCGCCCGAGGCGGCCAGCGCTCCCCACACCATGCGGTCGGTCGGCACGCCCGAGAGCCGGGCGGCCTCGGGATTGCCGCCGGTGGCGGACAGATAGCGGCCGGTGCGAGTGTGTTCGAGCACGTACCAGAGGACCAGCGCGACCACCACGAGGTACACGACGACCAGCGGGATCCCGGCGAACTTGTCGAGGGCGAGGTTCGACCAGGAGTCCGGGAACTCCGCGACGAGCTGACGGTTGCCCGAAGCCAGCAGGACCGCTGCGAGCAACACCTGGCTGATTCCGAGCGTCGCGATGAAGGAGTTGACCTTCAGCCGCACGACGACGAACCCGGAGATCAGCCCGAAGACCGTACAGGCGGCGATGCTGATGACCGCGCCGAGAGCCGGAGGCACGGAGGTGTTCAGCTGCAGCCACGCGCCGATCACGACCGACGTGGACATCAGGGCGCCGATCGACAGGTCGTACGCGCCGGCCACCAGAGGGACGAGGAAGGCGAGCGCGAGCAGGCACGTGACGGCTCCCTCACTGAAAATCAGCTGCATCGTCACCGACGACAGGTAGGTGTCCGGCTTGAGCAGGCCGAAAAAGAGCACGAACGAGAGCCAGAGGTAGACCGCGCTGATCCGGCGAGGCGCGAGCCCCCGCAGCGCCCTTCGGAGCGCCTGGCGCGGCGCCGTCGGGGATCTGTCGTCGGTCAATGAAAAGGGTGTGCGAATGCTTGACATGAGTTCACCTCAGTTGTAGGGAGATATGCCCGCCAGGCGGGCTCGCCATGGACTTTTGGTCACGCTCAGCCGGCGGCGAGCCGGGGCGTGAACGTGCCGTAGCCGCCGCGGAAGAACACCAGCGGCGGGGTATCCGCCCGCGCCTCGAGCGCCACGACCTCCGCGACGACGATGAGGTGATCCCCGGCAGCGTGCTCCGCGCGGATCTCGCAGTCGAGCCACGCGACCGCATCGTCGAGCGCCGGGCCACCGACACGGCGATGGTGGGCGATGCCCTCGAAGCGGTCGACGCCCTTGCGCGCGAACGCACGCGTGGCCTCTTCGTGATGGTTGGCCATCACGTTCACGCACAAGCGCCCGGCGGCCCGCAGCGCCGGCCACGTCTCCGACGTCCGGGCCGGACAGAAGGAGATCAGGGGCGGCTCGAGCGAGACCGAGGAGACCGAGTTGCAGGCCATGCCCACGGGCCGGCCGCCGCCGTGGGCCGTGATGACGGTCACGCCCGTGGGCAGGTGGCTCAGCACCCGCCGGAACCGCGCGGGCTCGACTCGCGTCAGACCGTCCATTGCACGTGCGCGCGGATCGCTCCGGCCTCGTCGGTCCAGCCGTGGGCGCGGGCGTACTCGAGCATGCCGTCGAGCGACGCGAGCCACTCGCTCGCCCCGGCGCGCTCACCTGCCAGGCGGCGTAGGGCCTCGGCCGCTACGAAGACGTGGTCGTCCCCGGTCGTGCGCCCGACACGCTGGACCGCGTGCCCGAGCCGCTCGCGGTCCTCCCCTCGCGCGACGACCTTGAACGTCCGGAAGTCGTCGGGCTCGACGAGCGCGACGGTCGCCGGGGTGGCGCGGAGATCGATGGCGACCACCATCGTCACGCACCCCCCGCCCGCAGGTCTCCGAGCATGTGGCCCATGCGCCGTCGCTTCGTCTCGAGATAGGCCACGTTCTCGCGGGTGACGCGCGCGGTGAGCGCGACCCGCTGGACGATCTCCAGCCCGTAACCCTGCAGCCCGTCGTACTTCGCAGGGTTGTTGGTCATGAGGCGCATGCGCCTGACGCCGAGATCCGTGAGGATCTGAGCTCCGATCCCGTACTCGCGATCGTCCACGGGCAGGCCGAGCAGCGTGTTGGCGTCGACTGTGTCGTGGCCCGCGTCCTGCAGGTTGTAGGCGGCGAGCTTGTGCCCCAGGCCGATGCCCCGCCCCTCGTGCCCTCGCAGGTACACGAGCACGCCGCGCTCTTCCGCGGCGATGGCCTCGAGCGCATCATCGACCTGCGTACCGCAGTCGCAGCGTCGCGAACCCAGCACGTCGCCCGTGAGGCACTCGCTGTGGACGCGGACGAGCACCGGGTCGGGGCCGGTCACGTCGCCGCGCGTCAGCGCGACGTGCTCGATGCCGTCGAGCGTCGAGCGCCACGCGCGGCACAGGAACTCCCCGTGGCGCGTCGGGATCGTGGCCTCGGCCACCTGCTCGACCAGACGCTCGCTCCGCAGCCGGTGACGGACGAGGTCCGCCACCGACACCATCGGCAGATCGTGGGCCGCCGCCAACCGGCGCAGCTCGGGCCCGCGCGCCATCGTGGACTTGTCCGCGCTCACCACCTCGCACAGAACGCCGACCGGCGCGCGACCCGCCAGGCGGGCGAGGTCGGACGCCGCCTCGGTGTGGCCGGCCCGCTTGAGCACGCCGCCTTCGCGACTGCGGAGGGGGAACACGTGACCCGGACGGCCGAAATCGCCGGCTCCGACCGACGGGTCCGCCAGCGCGCCGATCGTCGCGGCGCGATCGGCGGCCGAGATCCCGGTCGTCGTGCCCGGGAGCAGATCGACGGAGACCGTGAACGCCGTCCCCTGCGCCTCCGTGTTGTTCGCCACCATCAGCGGGAGCTGGAGGTCATCGCAGCGCCGGGCGGACAGGGACGCGCAGATCACGCCCGAGGTGTGGCGCAGGAAGAAGCCGACCTTGTCCGGGGTCGCCGCGTCGGCTGCCATGATGAGGTCACCCTCGTTCTCGCGGTCCTCGTCGTCGACCACGAGGACGATCCCACCGGCACGGATCTCGCGGATCGCGTCGCTGGTCATAGGACCCTCACCCCTCCGGTCGCCTCGACGATCGCGGCCGTGTCGCGATAGTAGATGTCGAGGTCGCTGATCTTTCCGTCTCGAACCGTGTAGACCTCTGCGAGCTCGAGGGTGAGCGGTGTTCCGGTCGCACGCGCCACGACGTCGAATCGCACGAGGACGACCACGCGCGTGTGTCCGGAGTCGAGGAACTCCAGATCGAGCGGGCTCGTGATCTGCCACACCCGGTTGAACGCGTCCGCCAGCCTCAGGAAGCCGCCGTGGCCGCGATGGTCACCGGGATAGGGAAGGGACGCCGCCTCATGGACGACGATGTCGTCGGCGAGCAGCGAGAGCACCTGGTCCATGTCTCCACGCACGAAGGCGTGCTCGAACTGCTCCACCACCTCGACGTTCTCTCTTGACATGACCGCCGATCGTGTCATGTCCCCACCTGCCACGACGTCTTGAACTGGTCCTCGAAGCCGTCAGGTCCGTACCAGTCGTAGCCGCTGGGCTCGAGCAGCTTCGCCGAGTCAGCGCTGTCGACCACCCAGGTCGGCGAGGTGTACACCTTGCTCGCGTAGCCGTCGGCCACGTTCTCGCCCACCGAGAGCCGCGCCATCGCGTCGAACACGACCCACGCCGAGTAGGCGTTGGGCGCGATCGTCCACGCCGCCTGCGTGGCTCCGATCTCCTTCATGATGGACGCGTCGCCGGCCGCGCCGACGAGCTTGACCTTCTTGTCGAGGCCTGCCGTCCGCAGCACCGCCGGGACACCCCGGGTCAGGTCGTTGAACGTGAAGTACACGTACTTGACGTCCGGGTGCGACTGCAGGTAGGCGACCAGCTTCTGAGGGACGGCTCCGCCGCCGACATCCTGCACGCTGACGTCGAGCTGGTCGTAGGAGCACCGCGGGCACTGGCTCTCGAGGTTCGCCTTGAACCAGTCGGTCTCGGTGTTGAGCACCGGGAACTGCGGGATCGTCACCGCGACCACGTCGGCCTCGCCACCGGAGTCGTTGATCATCCAGCGGCCGAGGTAGTCGGCGTCCGTCTCCAGCGTCCCGCCGCACTGCACCGCGTACCCACCCGGCGCGGGCCTGTCAGGGGTGGCGCACGAGATCACGGGGATCTTGGCCTCGGCGGCGGCCTTGAGCTGCGGCTTGAGCGCGACCGCGGGGATGCCGGTGATCGCGATGTAGTCGGGGCGCTCGTTGATCGCCTGCTGGAGGCCGGCGCCGGGATTGGCGTTCTTGAACACCTGGACCTTCGCCGACCAGCCGAGCGCTTCCGCCGCACTCTTGACACCGGGGACGTAGCGGGCGCACGCGGGCAGCTCGCACTGCAGGAACACCACCTTCTTGCCCGTCGGCGGTGTCTTGGGCAGTTGCTCCGCGACCTGGATCTCGCTCGGAGGCTTCGTCGGCGGCGCCGCGACCGTCGGCTTCTTCGCCGCCGGGGCTGCGGCCTGCGACGTGTTCTCGTCGTCGCCTCCGCATCCCGCGATGACCAGCGCGACGGCCAGAGCCGGCGCCGCGAAGCGGTGTGTTGACCTCATCTCTGTCTCCCTTGTCTCGGGCTATTCGGACTCAGCCGACGAGCGACTGCTTGGCTGTCTGCTCTGCCTGATGGCGCGCGGCAGCCTGCTCGAGAGCGGTCGTCTGCCGGGCGAAGAGATCGCCCCGCAGATCGCGGCACCACTGCTCGCTCTCACGCAGGCGCGAGGTGGAGTCGTTGTGGAACACCGGCATGACGTATTCGGCGAACAGCTCGACCGAGCGCCGGGTCGCGCTGTGCGACGCCCACTCGTTGCCCATGAGCAGGTAGCTGCCGAAGCCGCCGTTGGTGATCTCCTGCAGCCGCGTGATCTGACGGATCGCGTCGTCGGGAGTGCCGATGACGCCGACGCCCGTGTCGATCACCCAAGCGATGCGCTCGTCCGTGGTCTCGCCTGCCGGCGAGAACTGCGGCGAGGCCGAGACGTTCTGCATGTAGTCGAACCAGGCGTCGATGCCGTAGCGCACCTCCTCGATCGCCTGCTCACGGGTCTCCGCGATGTGCATCGGGCCGAGGAGCGTCCAGGAGTCGCGGCCCGCGGGCTGCACGCCGAACTCGGCCGAGCGCTGCTCGACCACGTCCCAGTGACCGGCCAGGGCGTCTGCGCCGCCCTCCATCGTCGCCGCGATCGACAGCAGCCCGAGACCGTGCTTGCCCGCGATCCGCGGTCCGCTGGGCGACACGACCGCCGCGATCAGCAGCTCGAGGTCGCTGTACGGCTTGAGCATCACGCGGGCGTCGCGCAGCGTGTAGCGCTCGGTTGAGATCGAGATGGGCTCGTCGCTGCGCAGCAGGTGCATCAGCACGTCGACCGCCTCTTCGAACGCCGGCCGCTGTTCGGTCGGGTCCATCCCGATCATGTGGGCATCGCTGGGCAGCGCGCCGACCCCGAACCCGTACATCGCGCGGCCGCGCGTCAGGTGGTCGACGAACGTGATCCGCTCGGCGATCCAGAGCGGGTTGTGGTAGGGGAGCGAGATGACGCCCGTGCCCAGCTTGATGCGCTGGGTCTGAGGGGCGACGTGGGCGATGAACGTCAGCGGGTCGACGATGAGCTCGCATCCGCCCGAGTGGTGCTCGCCGAACCACACCTCGTCATAGCCGAGGAGGTCGTACAGCTTGACCATCTCGACGTCGCGGCGCAGCGCGAGGTTCGGGTTCTGGGTGTTGGGGAGGTGGAACGGGGTGTGGAAGATGCCGAATCGCATATTTGCTCCTGGTCGTTTTCGTAAGTTCACTTCAGTTCAGAAGACGTGTCCGTGCGGCACCGCCGCCGCCAAAGGACTCCTGTCCGGCTCAGGCGGTGGCGGACTCGATCCCGCCGGTTCGCACGCTGCCGCCGAGCGCGAGGACGAGGCGGATCGGGTCGTAGTACTCGGCGAAGCGGGTGATGCGGCCGTCGCGCACGGTGAAGCGGCTGACGTACTCGTTGCGGTACTCGGCGTTGGTGGGCTTGATCACCATGTCGCTGCGGTACTCGGCGACGATCTCGCCCGGATCCGAGTGGTAGGTCTCGAGCCGTACGTCGTGGAGATTCTCGGCGTCGATGATCGAGGGAACGGTCTCGACGAAGGCGATGATCTCGTCGCGGCCGGTGATCCTGCGCTCGAAGCCGTCCGGGGCGTAGGGCATCTCGAACACCGCGTTCTCGGCCAGCAGGTCGCGCTTGGTGTCGAAGTCCCAGCGGTTGATGGCGTCGATGTACCGCCTGACGATCGCCATGTTGCGCTCGCGTAGCTGCCCATCGCTCATGTCCCGTCTCCTCCTGTCGTCCTGATTTTCAGAGTCCGCTCTCGCCCGCCCACACGCGGTGCAGCCCGTCGCTGTCGACCGGCACCAGTTGGCCGACGCTTCGCTTTACGAGGCCGGCCTGCTCCCTGTGCCGCAGGACCCCGGGAGACGACCTCCCGGACCGACCCGACCGCCGCGGCCAGGTGCTGCGGCGTGGCGCGCACCGTGAGATCGCGGTCCTCGCGCTCGGCGAGGTTCGGCAGATGGCAGGCGACGCCTGAGCGCACGGGCCGCAGCACGTCACCGGACAACGAGGGCTGGGCCTCGCGATATTGGCGCAGCAGGCCGTCCACGCCCAGGGCCGACCGCGGTGGACGATCCGCGCCGCGGAGCGGTTGGCCGGCCGCGACGTGGAACAGTCGCGAGCCCGCCAGGAGCTCACCTGCGACGGCGTCCGGAGCGTCGGCGAGGCAGCTTTCGCGCCAGGCGCTCGCGACCTCGGCTGTGACGACCGACTCGCCGGGCGTCGGCGACCGCGTGGCATCGCCTCTCGTGTGGTACTGAACTGACATGACTTCAGCCAGTGTGTCGCCAGACCCGATGCCCGCCTAGATCCGACCTCGCGAGCAGGTGAAAGGTGATGCCTATCGCCGCTACACGGCGAGCGCCCCCCCGGGCAGCAGCTCGATGTGAGCGGACGCCGCTTCGACTGCAGCGCCGATGAAATCGGTGACCACCTGCCGCTGGTCGGTTGCCAGCCGCGCCGCTGCGATGAGGCTCGGCGACAGGCCCGATACCTCCACCGGACGCAGCAGGTCGTTCGGAAGGACACGGGCGGTCACGGAGGCCGCGATCATGACCGTGTGGCCGGTGGCAACGGCGAACTGGAGATCGGCCACGGTTCTCGCCGGCGCCATCGTCGGATCGGTGTTGGGCCCGCCGCGGTAGTCGTCCGCGTGCCAGAACGCTGAGAAGTACTTCGGCGCCACGACTGGGACCATCCGCTCTTCCAGAATGTCGTCGACGTTGACGCGGTCGACGCCAGCCAACTCGTGCGTGCCGCCGACGAGGAGGAGGCGCGGGTCGAGCGCGATGGGCGTGAGATGGATCTGCCGGTCGATCAACGGCGCGCGGATCAGCGCCACGTCGATCTCACCGGCGAGTAGCGGCCCGGCCTGGTCGAAGAAGCCGATGTCGCTGAGCTGCACCTCGACGTCCGGGCGCAGCTCGTGATACCGCTTCAGGATCGGTGCGGTGAGCTCGCCCGCAGCGATGATGCCCGCGAGCAGCCCGATCCTCAGGGTGCGAGAGCGTCGCTCGGCGCGACGGCGCATCGCGACGCGCGCCGCGGTCGCTTGATCGAGGATCTCCCGCGCGTACTCGACGAATTCGGCTCCGGCCTCGGTCAGCTCCGCCCCGCGCGCGCTCCGGCGGATCAGCTCCACGCCGAGCTCCGCTTCGAGCTGGCGCAGCGCCTGCGACAGCGAGGGCTGGGTCAAGTGCAGGTGCCGCGACGCCTTCCTGATCCCTCCCTCGTCGGCGACCGCCACGATGTATCGCAGCTGACGCAGGTCCACGACTCCTCCTCTTCGATCGCGAACCCGGGATCGTAACAGAAGTCACCTCAGTTCAGTTACCTACCGAAGTGATTGCTCGCTGTGGCTGCCGCTGCGGCGATCATTCGACGAGCCGGACCTTGAGGCCGCCGCCGGCGGCGACGCCCTCGCCGGCGCCGCCCATCAGGCCGAGGATTCGGGCGACGTAGCCGCGGGTCTCGGGGTAGGGCGGGATGCAGCCGCAGCGCGAGACCGCGCCCGGTCCGGCGTTGTAGGCCGCCAGCGCGAGCGGGACCGTGGCGAACTGGCGCAGCAGGTCGCGCATGTGATGGGCCTGCGCCTCGATCGCCTTCTCAGGATCGAAGCGCTCGGCGGGTGAGAGGCCGTAGGCGCGGCCGGTGGCGGGCATGAACTGCGCGAGACCGGCGGCGCCTGCCGATGACACCGCGAACGGGTTGAAGTTGGACTCGGCGTAGAGCTGCGCGGAGAGCAGGGCCGCGGAGACGTTCCAGCGGCTCGCGGCGCGGGCGATCGGGCCGGCGAAGCGGGCGGGCACGAAGTCGGGGATCGCTCCGCCGGCGTGGTCGCCGTCGCCGTCGTCGCCGTCGCGGCGGGGCGTCGAGCGCGGGTTCAGGGTGTAGCCGTAGTGCCAAGGTTCCCACGAGTACCGCTGGGTGAAGTGGAACCGCTCGGCGTTGGCGGCGAGCCAGGCGTAGGCGCCGCTTGGGCCGAGGTCGAGCTCGGTGCCGAGGCGGTGGAGCGAGCGGCCCGGGGGCGCGACCCACTTCGGGTCGGGATGGGCGGCGAACAGGCGCGCCTGCTCCGAGTTGGAGCGGAAGGCGCTGACGATCAGCAGGTCGATGCCGTCGGCGGCGGCGGCGCGGTCCAGCCGGTCGAACGCCGCGGCGACGTCGGGCCGCATGGGCTTGCCCTGCCGGTGGGCGAGCGGCCCGTCGTACTCGTCACCGCCGGTTCCGGTCGCGGCGATCCCGGCAGGCGGCGCGAGCTCTGCGACGGCGGTCGCCTGCAGGTCGGTGCCGCGGCGCGCCTCGCCGTCGCCGACGGAGACACGCTTGGTGGTGGTGACGCGGATGCGGACCGGCGCGATCGTCGCATCGTCCGGGAAAGCGACCTGTGCCGCCGTGGCGCCGTTGGCGTCGGCGGTCGCGGCCGCCGCGCGGCGGCCGAGCGCGAGGTAGTCGGCCTTTGGGATGTGGCGGGGGTTCGAGCGCCCGCGGATGGTGGCCGGCTCGAAGAGTCGCGGATACGCCGCGTGGAGCGCGCGGGCCCCGGCAAGCGCGGCGAGGTCGGCCTGGCGCTGGAGCTCTGAGCGCTCGCTGACGCCGCGCGCCACCGCACCGAGCACGAACGCGCCGACGAGGATCGCGCAGAGCGCGCCGACCATCAGGACGACGACCTGACCGCGAGAGCTCATGCGAGCCGCCTCAGGGCGTCGGTGAGCACCGGACCCAGCGCTCGGGACACCGCGATCGACGAGCAGCCCGCGAGACGGGCGGCGGCGAGCGCCGGCGGCCGGGCCGTGACCACGGGGGGACGGAGGCCCGCGACGCCGGCCAGCCCGAGCTCGGCCAGCGCGGGCGGCGCGCCGGCGGGCGGCACCAGCACGAGGAGGTCGTGGTCGTCGAGCAGCGGGTCGAACGCGGCCGGACGCGGACCCGTGAGGGCGAGGACCGCCGGGCGCTGCGCGGCGACGACCGCGCGGCGCCACGCTGCGGTGGCGGTGGCGGCATCGGCGGGCAGCGCGACGACGACCGCGCGGCCCCGCGGCTTCGCCTCGAGCTCGCGGGCGGCGAGGCGGACGGCCAGCGAGCGGGCCGCGCGCGTCGACCGGCCCGGGCGCGCCAGCGCGGAGGTCTCGCCACGCCACTCGCCGATGAGGGCGCAGTCCGCGCGCGACCGGCCGCGAAGCTCGGCGGCGAGCGCGTGTGCGAGCGGCAGCGTGTCCCGCGGTGCACCGAGCACCGCGACCGACGGCACGTGACCGGCTGCGGCCGGCGCATCCCAGGCCGCGGGCTCCGTCTCGCGCAGCGGCGTGGGCGCCGGAGGATCCAGGAAGAGACCGGAGGCGCGTTGGAACACGCCGTTCATGGCGTCGCGTCCGAAGGAGTAGGGCCGGCGTGAGCGGTGGCGGTCGCCGCGAGCCGCCGGGCGAGGGCCGGGATCGGGCCGCGCGGGCGGACACGCACGCGGATCCGGCGGCCGTCGACGCCGATCGTGGCGCGGGGGCGCGACCAGGCCGGCAGGGCGGCGCGCACGGCCGCCTTTGGATCGCGGTCTTGGAGCAGCGCGACCGCGCCGGCCTCGGCGCCGCCGCCGGCGGCCTCGCGGGCCGCTCCGGCCGCGAGGAGCTGGAAGACCCCGAGCGCCACCGCGGCGAGCAGCGGCAGCAGGCCGACGAGCTCGACGCTCGCCTGACCCCGCTGGGAGACGACCGGCACCCTCCGCCCCACCCGCGGCTGCGGGACGAGATCGGCGCTCGCCTGACCCCGCTGGGAGACGACCGGCACCCTCCGCCCCACCCGCGGCTGCGGGACGCGGTCGACGCGTGCGGGACCCATCCGAGAGCCGACCCGCACCGTTCAGCCCGCCTGGGGCTCGAAGTGAGCCGTCGCCGACACCGTGCCCAGGCTGAGTGCCCCGCGCAGCACGGAGGGCACGCGGACGGTCACTACGACGGCGCCGCCGTCACGCTCCTCCACACGAAGCCGGCGCTCGAGCCCACCAGGCAGCGCCGCCCGGGCCGCGGCGCGGGGATCGAGCCCGACCGCCCGCGCGCGAGCCGCGGCGCGCGCGGCCGAGCTGACGCCCCAGGCCGCCGAGCCGGCCAGCGCGAGCTGCCAGACGATCGCGCCCACCACGACGCAGAGCGGCAGAACGCCGACGAGCTCGACGCTCGCCTGCCCCGCCTCTGGTCGCCACCGTTGCATGGGGCACACCTTCGCCGGCGGGGCGGAACGGAACTACGAGCAGTGGTTACAAGAGACGCGCGAAAGCGACGCGAGATCGACGCGGCGGTTCGTCAGTACTCCTGCTGGGCCCGGTAGATCGAGTACAGGCCGTACACGGCCACGCCGATCATCACGAACCACAGCAGCACGGCCACACCGCTCTCGCGCCAGAACCGCCCCGTCGCGACGAGCGCGAAGGCGAGGAGCGCGAACGAGCCGTAGAGCGCGGCCCGCGTTCGCTCCGGCAGGTCGAGCAGGCGGATCCGGTTCTCCATGTACAGCCGGTAGGCGAGGAAGCAGAAGCCGCCGAACAGGATCACCGTCAGCAGGTTGCCGATGGTGTTGGTCCCGGTCCGCCCGCCCGGCAGCAGCCAGACGGCCGCGGCCAGCGCGAGGATGATCAGGATGTTGCGGACGTGCTTGCCGGCGTCGGGACCCACGCCGCAGACGTTAGCGCCCCGCGGGCACCAGGGTTTCGGGCTCCACACCGGCGACCGGCGCTTCGGCGGCGGCGGGGGGCGCGAGCACCTCGCCGGCCTCGGCCGGCTGGGCGCTGAAGCGGTAGCCGATCCCGAAGTGGGTGTGGATGTAGCGCCAGCCCGGCGACATCCGCTCGAGCTTCTGGCGCAGCTTGCGGACGAAGACGTCGACCGACCGGTCGCCGTGGACCATGGCGTAGCCCCAGACGCGCTGGTAGATCTCCTCGCGCTCGAGAACCAGCCCCTCCGACTCCGCCAGCAACTGGATCAGCTCGAACTCGCGGCGGGTGAGGTCGACCGAGATGCCACCGACGAAGGCCTGGAACTGGTCCGCCCGGATCTCGACCTCGCCGATGGAGACCGGCCCGGCGTCAACCCGCGCCTCGGCGCGCTTGCGGCGCCGCACGACCGCCTCGACCCGGGCCATGAGCTCCTCGGGATGGCACGGCTTGGTGAGCCAGTCGTCGGCGCCGAGGCGCAGCCCACGCACCCGCTGGGCGACGGAGGACTGCCCCGTGCAGACGACGACCCCGAGACCCGGGAGCCGGGCGCACAGCTTCTCCAGGTAGTTCCAGCCCTGAGGCCCGAGCACCGCGAGGTCCAGGACCACCGCGTTGAGCCGCATCGCGACGATCGTGTCGAGTGGCACGGGCGACGAGAGGACGCGGGACTGCCAGCCGGCGCCCTCGAGGCGCTTCCCGAGAACCTGCAGGAATCCGGTGTCCGAATCGATCACGGCCATCCGGATCGGCGGGTGGGCTTCCGAGCCGAGGGTTCGAGTCATCTATGGGCAGGATAACCCGGGGAGAGGAGGTCGTTCCGACGTAACGGCCCCCTGATAACAAGCTGGTTACAACTCACCGCCACCTGCGCACCGCAAAATGCGGGCTAGGGGCGGGAGGCATCCGAGAACTCGCGGAACAGCCCGGTGACCACGAACGCGACCTGCTCGCCGATGTCGACGGCGTTGTCGCCGATCCGCTCGAGCGCCCGCGCCACCAGCATCATGTGCATCGCCCATTCGCGGGTGTCCTCGTCGGTGCCGATGACCACGGCGCGCTTGAACGCATCGCGCTGCAGGCGGTTGATCCGCTCGTCCTGACGAACGAGGTCCTCGGCCACGTCGACGTCGCGCAGCTCGAAGGCCTGCTTGGCCTGCTTGACCTCGGCCCGCGCGAGCAGGCCCATCTCCTCGACCATCTTGATCAACTCGTCGTCGCGTGGCGGCTCGTGGCCCGAGAGCGGGATCAGCTTCGCCACATTGACGCACTGGTCGCCCATGCGCTCCGCGTGCTTGATCACGTGCAGCAGCGCCGCGACGGTGCGCAGATCCGAGGCGACCGGTGCCTGCAGGGCGAGCAGCGAGAGCACGCCCTGGTGGACCTCCAGGAAGCGCCCGTCGATGCGGTCGTCGTCGGCGATGACGATCGATGCCAGCTCGACGTCCTGGTGCTGGAGCGACTCGAGCGTGCGGTCGAGCTGCGACACGACCAGATCGAGCGCGCCCATCGTCTGCTTCTCGAGCCCGTGGAGATCTTCCTGGAAGCGGGTCCTCAGCGATTCGGGCACAGGCATGGGGCCTACCCCACCTTGCCGGTTACGTAGTCCTCCGTGCGCTTGTCGGACGGGTTCTGGAAGATCTTCTCGGTCTGGTCGTACTCCACGACCGCGCCGGTCCGGTGCCCCGTGGCCTCGTCGAGCTCCACGGTGAAGAACGCGGTCATGTCCGAGACCCGCGCGGCCTGCTGCATGTTGTGGGTGACGATGACGATCGAGTACTGCTCCTTGAGCTCGAGCATCAGATCCTCGATGCGGCCCGTGGAGATCGGGTCCAGCGCGGAGCACGGCTCGTCCATGAGCAGGACGTCGGGGCCCGTGGCCAGCGCGCGGGCGATGCAGAGCCGCTGCTGCTGGCCGCCGGACATGCCGAACGCGTTGTCCTTCAGGCGGTCCTTGACGTCGTCCCACAGGGCGCCGCGGCGCAGCGCGCTCTCGACAATCTCGTCCATGTCGCCCTTCATCCCGACGACCCGCGGGCCGAACGCGATGTTGTCGTAGATCGACTTCGGGAACGGGTTGGGCTTCTGGAAGACCATGCCGATCCGCTTGCGCACGGCGACCGGGTCGATGCGCTCGTCGTAGAGGTTCTCGCCGTGATAGACGATCTCGCCGTCGACCCGCGCGCTCGGGATGAGATCGTTCATGCGGTTCAGGCAGCGGATGAACGTCGACTTGCCGCAGCCGGACGGACCGATCAGCGCCGTGATCTCCCGCGAGTGCAGGGGGAGATTGACGTCGCGGATCGCGCGCTTCTCGGCGTAGTACACGCTGAGGTCGCGCACCGCGAAGATCGGCTCGCGCATGCGGCCGTCGCTCGTGCCGGGTGCCGTGGCCGGGTGCGTACTGACGAAGCGGCCGGTGCGCTCGGGCTGGCTGGCTCCGGTGGCTTCAGGTGCGTCGGTCATGTTCTCGGACATTGTCCCCTTACCACTTCTGTTCATAGCGGTTTCGCAAATAGATCGCCACCGAGTTCATCAGCAGGAGGATCACCATCAGGACCAGGATCGCGCCGGCCGCGGCGGCGACGAACGAGCGGTCGGAGTCCTGGGTCCAGACGAAGATCTGGATCGGCAGCGCCGTGAAGGCGTCGAACAGCCCGTCCGGGTTGAACCGGGGCGAGGCGGCGGCGCCGATCAGCAGCAGCGGCGCGGTTTCCCCGATCGCTCGGGAGAGCGCGAGGATGACGCCGGTCGCGATGCCGGCGATGGAGCCGGGCAGGACCTGCTTCCAGATGGTCTGCCACTGGGTGGCGCCGAGGGCCAGCGACCCTTCGCGGACCGAGGGCGGCACCGCCCGGATCGCCTCCCGCGACACGATGATGACGACGGGGAGCACCAGCAGGCCGAGGGTGATCGCGCCGGCGAGCAGGACGCGCCCCATGCCGAGCGGCCCGCGGACGATGAAGGCGAGGCCGAGGATCCCGTAGACGACCGACGGGACCGCCGCGAGGTTCTGGATGTTGACCTCGATGAGCCGGTTGTACCAGCGTTTGGAGTCCGCGAACTCCTCGAGGTAGACCGCCGTCGCGACGCCGAGCGGCACCACGAACGCCGCGCACAGCACCATCAGGTAGAGCGTGCCGACGATCGCCGACTGGATGCCCGAGCGCTCCGGGATCACCTTGGAGGGGAACCGCGTCAGGAAGTCCCACGACAGGCGTCCGGCGCCGTCGTGCGCGACGTCGTAGAGCAGCACGGAAAGGGCGAGGAAGCCGATCCCGATCGCGGCGTACATGGCGGCGCGGAAGAGCATGTCGGCCGCACGCAGGCGGCCGCTGGCGCGCGGGAACAGCTCGCGGCGGGTGGCCGCGCGCTGCGCGATCTGCGCGCCGGTCATTCGTACACCTGCCGGTAGCGCCGCACGAGGCGGATCGAGACGGCGTTCAGCGCCAGCGTCAGCACGAAGAGCGTCAGGCCGACCGCGAAGATCGTCCCGTACTCGATCGAGCCGGTCGGGATGTCGCCGCGGGCCTGGGCGGCCACGTAGGCGGCCATGGATTGGTAGCCCTGGGCGGGGTCGAGCCCGAGGCGAGCGACCTGCCCGCCGGCGACGAGGATGATCACCGTCTCCCCCACTGCGCGTGAGGCGCCGAGGATGAGCGCCGCGACGATGCCGGAGAGCGCCGCCGGGAAGACGATCCGCAGCGAGACCTGGAGCTTGGACGCGCCGAGGCCGAACGCGCCCTCGCGCAGGGACGCCGGCACCGCGCTCATGGCGTCCTCGGCGACCGAGGCGATCGTCGGCAGCACGAGCAGCCCGAGGATGATCCCCGCGGCCACCGCATTGAACTGCCGGACCGGCAGCTCGAACAGGCCGCGCAGGAGCTCGGGGGTGAAGAAGGTCAGCGCGAAGTAGCCGAAGACGATCGTCGGGACGCCCGCGAGCAGCTCGAGGACCGGCTTGACGACCTTGCGGACGCGCGTCGGCGCGTACTCCGAGAGGTAGATCGCCGAGAGCAGACCGAGCGGGATGGCGACGACCAGGGCGATCGCCGTGAGGTAGAGCGTCCCCCAGATGAGCGGCAGGACGCCGAAGGACTGCTGGTCACCGGCGAGCGTCGGCGACCACTTCTTGCCGAGGAAGAACTCGCGCAGGCCGACCTCGCCGAAGAACGTGACTGCCTCCTCGAGCAGCGCGAAGACGATCAGGATCGTGGTGACGACCGAGACCGCCGCCGCCACCATCAGCACGATGCGGATGGCCCGCTCGCCGACCGAGCGGGGCGTGCGGGTGCGGACCAGCGAGGTCCGCACCCCCATCGCTCCGGCCGAGGTGGCTGGTTCGACGCCCACGAGTTCCTCGGCGACCGGGCGCGCTAGGCGCCGGCCTCCACCTGCTTGAGAGCGTCGGCGGCCTTGGCCGCCTGCTCGGAGGTCATCGGCACGATCTTGGCCGCCTCGGCGATCGGGCCGGCGTTCTCGACCACGAAGTCCATGAACGCCTTGACCTGCGGCTTGGCAATGGCCTTGTCGCTCGGGTACATGAAGAGCGGCCGCGCCAGGGGCTTGTACGTGCCGTCCTGGATCGACTCCTTGCTCGGCTTGACGCAGCCGTCGCCGGCGTCGACGCCCACGAGGTTGAGCTTGTCCTGCGCGCCCTCGTAATAGGAGAAGCCGAAGTAGCCGAAGCCGCCCTCGTCACCGGCGACGCCCGTGACCAGCTGGTTGTCGTCCTCGGAAGGCTCGTAGTCCTCGCGCGTCTCGCCCTCCTCGCCGTTGATCTCCTTCGTGAAGAAGTCGAACGTGCCGGAGTCCGTCCCCGGGCCGTAGAGGGAGAGCGCCGTGTCCGGCGCGCCGTCCTTGACCTCGGAGAGCGACTTGGCCTTGGCGCCCTTGCCCCAGAGCTCCTTGAGCTCAGCGGTGGTCAGGCAGTCGACCGCCAGCGCCTTGTTGCTGACGACCGCGATGCCGTCGTTGGAGACCTGGACCTCGGCGTACTTGACGCTGTTCTTCTCGCAGATCGGGACCTCCTCGTCGTCCTTGATCGGACGCGAGGCGTCGGAGATGTCGGTCTCGCCATTGCAGAACTTCTCGAAGCCGCCGCCGGTGCCGGACTGGCCGACGGTGATCTTGACGTCCGGGTGCTCCTCGTTGAAGAGCTCCGCAGCCGCCTGGGCGAACGGATAGACCGTCGAGGAGCCGTCGATGGCGATCGTCCCGCTCAGCTCGCCCGACTCGGCCGAACCGCCCGGGGCCTCCGTGTCTGAATCCTCGCCGCAAGCAGCGACGCCGAGGCCGAGGATCCCGGCCAGCGCGAACGCGGTGAGTGTGCGATATGTCGTCAAGGGTCGTTCTCCTGTGCTGGGGTAGGTGCCGCCGAGACTCCCATCCCTCGAGAGGCAGTCTGTGATCGTTCTGTGAGCGAGATGTGAAAAGCGCGTGAACGCCTTCACATCCGGTAGCCGAACCCGAAGTGGGTGTGGATGAGCCTGCGGCCCGGCAGCGCCTCGCCCAGCTTCACGCGGAGCTTGTGCACGTAGACGTCCACGGAGCGGTCGTCCGAGCGCATCTCGCCGCCCCAGACCTCCGTGTACAGATCCTCGCGCGATACGACCTCGCCCGCGCGACGCAGCAATGCGACCAGGAGGCCGAACTCGCGGACCGACAGCACGAGCGGCTCTCCCGCCGCCCGCGCCAGCCCGATCCCGGGCATCGCCTCGATCTCGCCGGCCCGCAGTACGTCACTGCCCTGTGCGGTCTTCATGCCATCCCAGGCTGGCGCCGCCGCAGCGCGCACCGGTTACCGCCTCGTGAACCGGCGGTGAAAGAGTTGTGAACGACCGGTGGCCGCCGGCGCCCGGAGGCGCCGGCGGCCGAAGCGATTAGTCGCTCTGGCGCTCGGCCTTGATGCGGCCGGCCTCGTCGCGCAGGCGCTGCGCCTCGTCGGCGGCGGTCAGCGCCTCGTCCTTGGCGTCGAGCGCCTCGGCCTTGGTATCGAGCTGCTCGAGGCGCTCGCGCTTGGCGCGCTCCTCGATGACCTCGTCGGTGCGCGCGGCGGCGCGCTGGGCGGTCTGTTTGCGGGCGCGCTCGGCCTCGGCGGCCTTGCGCTCGCGCTCGGCGCGCTGCTTGGCGGCCGGGCGCTTGCGCCGCTCGGCGCGCTCGGCGGCCTGGCGCTTGCGCGCCGCGGCCTGCTCGGTGCGGTCGGTGAGCTTCTCGTCGGCCTCGGCCGTGCGCTGGTCGGCCTTCGCGCGCAGCGCGGCCGCCCGGTCGCGCTCGTCGGCCGCCGCGCGGCGGCGGGCGGCCTCCTCGCGCAGCTCGGGATCGACGAGGATCGTGCCCGCGACGTCGCGCAGGGAGGCGTCGACGCGGTCGAGCGTCGTGCCGTTGCGACCGGCGAGCTTGAGCACGCCGGCCAGCGGCAGGCGCAGGATCGTGATGGAGCCGCCGACGGCGGCGCGGGGAAGGGTGCGGACGTTCATCGGCTATCGCTCCTCGGGGTCGATGGACTCGGCGCGGGCCTCGGCCCGGCGGGCCTCCTGCTCGAGCCGGGTGGCCTCCTGGGCCGCGGCGACGCGCTCAGACTCCGCGCGGCGCTCCTCGGCCTCCGCGGCCTTCTCCTGGGCGGCGCGGCCGGTCTCGGCCGCGGCCTGGGCACGCTGCGAGTCGGCTGCGGCCTGGTGCTCGGCGCGGATGCGGTCGCGCTCGGCGGCCTCCCCGCGCTCGGACTCGGTGAGCTCGGTGCGCAGGCGCTCGCGCTCGATCTCGGCCTCGGTGCGCTCCTGCTGGAGCTGGGCCTCGGCGTCACGCTGCTCGGCCTGGGCGGCCTCGCGCTGCGCGTCGCGCTCGGCGTCGGTCTGGGCCTGCTGGAGCCGGCCCTCGCGGGCGAGATCGTCGTTGCCGGTCAATGAGCCGGCGGCCTGCTTCAGCTTGCCGGCCACCTTGCCGGCGAGCCCGCCGGCCACGGGGGCGGGGGCATCTGGGTTCGTCACGTGGTGCTCCTTCTGGGTCGAGGTCGGGTGCAGCCCGGTGCGACTACCCAGCCTCGCCGCCTGACGAAC
Organism: uncultured Solirubrobacterales bacterium; assembly: GCA_963828075.1. Lineage (GTDB taxonomy): Bacteria > Actinomycetota > Thermoleophilia > Solirubrobacterales > Solirubrobacteraceae > JACCYI01. Next base: position 279,100 of record CAWHDH010000021.1, read on the forward strand.
GTGCGTTCGCTCACATCATCCGCGGCCGTCGCGGGTACGCTCCCGGCGCGTCACGACGAGGCGCGGCGTCGTGGCGTCGGCATGGAGCCGCGCAGCGGGAGGAGCGACAGATGACGGAGATGGATCGACGGACCTTCCTCGGCCGCGGGGCCGCCTTCGCGGGAGCCGGGCTGTTCGGATCGACGGCGCTGGAGACGCTGACCAACCGCAGCGCCCTGGCCAAGGACCGGCGCTCGACGCGCAACCCCTACGGGCCGCTGCGCCCGGTGAAGGACGGCACGTCAGGCCGAGAGATCCTCGCGCTGCCTCCGGGCTTCGAGTACGTGACCTTCGGCTTCATCGGCTCCACGATGAGCGACGGCAACATCACGCCGCTCGCGCTCGACGGCATGGCCGCGTTCCCACACCCGTCCGACCGCAAGCTCGTCCGCCTGATCCGCAACCACGAGGACCGCAACCCGCAGGGCGCCGGCTCGAACCCCGCCAAGCCCGGTGAGACCGGCATCTACGACACGACCGCGGGCGGCGGGACCAGCACCCTGGACTTCGACCCGCGACGCGGCCGGCTGGTGCGGGACTTCATCAGCCTCAAGGGCACGATCGTCAACTGCTCCGGCGGCTACGCGCTCGGCTACCGGGGGTGGCTGACCGGCGAGGAGATGGTCACGACCTTCGCGCAGCGGCACGGATACGTGTTCTTCACGCCCGTCGGCCGCGGGCCGAGGGACAGCAAGGGCGGCGATCCGATCGTCCCGATGGGCCGGTTCTCGCACGAGGCCGTGACCACCGATCAGCGCACGGGCGTCGTCTACGAGACCGAGGACCCGGGCTCGGGCGTCGGCGCCGGCTTCTATCGCTACATCCCGAACCGCCCGCGCGACCTGCGCGCGGGCGGCAAGCTCCAGATGCTCGGGGTCGACGGGCGCCCGCAGGCCGACCTGCGCAAGGGCCAGACCCCCGGCCGCTCCCTCCCGGTCACGTGGTTCGACATCGACGACGTCGACCCCGACGTCGAGTCCAATCTCGACCCGGCCAGCGTCTTCGGCCAGGGCTACGGCCAGGGCGGGGCGAAGTTCAACCGCCTCGAGGGGGTCTTCGCCGACGGCAAGGGCGCCGTCTACTTCGCGTCGACCAGCGGCGGCGACGCCCCCAACGGCGACGTCAACCCCGACGGCTACCAGGAGGGGTTCGGGCAGATCTGGCGCTACCGGCCCGCCCGCGGTCACGGACATGGCAACGGCCACGGGAAGAACAACGGCGGCCATCACGGCCGCGGCGAGGAGCTGACGCTCGTCTACGAGTCCGACCGGGCCGAGGCGCTCGACTCCCCCGACAACCTGTGCGTGACACCGCGCGGAGGCCTGATGATCTGCGAGGACGACGCCTCGTCGGCGCTCGTGGACACGCACCCGCTGGCCCCGGGCATCGAGCACGTCAACCGCCTGGTCGGGTTCAGCCGCAAGGGCGGCGTGTTCGAGTTCGCGGTCAACCGGCTCAGCGAGTCCGAGCTCGCCGGCGCGACGTTCAGCCCGGACGGCAGGACGCTGTTCTTCAACATCTTCGGCGAGTCGGAGGGACCCGTCGCACCGTACGAGGGCAACGAGGGGATGACCGTCGCGGTCACCGGCCCGTGGCACAAGGGGCCGCTCTAAACAGAAACCGACTCGAGCTGCGCGTAGAGCTCCTCTACGCGCAGCTTGGCCGCCCGGTGGCGCTGTTTCGACTTCGCGCTGGTGCGCGGGTCGTTCCACGCGCTCGGGTCGGCGAGCTCCTCCTCGAGCTTGGCCAACTCGGCCTCGGCGCGCTCGATCTCGGCCTCCAGCCGCTCGGCGCGCCGCTTCTGGTTCTTTGAAGTGCCGTTCGCGGCCGCCGCCGGGGCGGGCGCGGGCACCGGCGCGGCCTTCTTCGGCTTGGCCTGCTTGGCGGCCCGCTCGTCGGCCTCGCGCTCCTCGCGGACCCGCAGGAACTCCGGCCAGCCGCCATCGTAGGAGCGCAGGCGCCCGTCCTCGATGGCGATCGTGCGGGTGCCGACCGCGTCGAGCAGCGCGCGGTCGTGGGTGATCAGCAGGATCGAGCCCTGGAACTCCTGCAGCGCCGACTCCAGCGCCTCGCGGCTGTCGATGTCGAGGTGGTTCGTCGGCTCGTCGAGGATCAGCACGTTGGCGCCGGAGTGCACGAGGATCGCCAGCGACAGGCGCTGGCGCTCGCCGCCCGACAGGCCGTCGACCGGCTTCTCGGCCGCCTCCCCGGAGAACAGGAAGCGCCCGAGCAGGGCGCGCGCCTTGCCCGGGGTCAGGCCGGTCGCGTGCTGGCAGGCCTCGACGACCTTCGCGGTCGAATCGAGCTTCTCGGCGTGCTGGGAGAGCACGCCGAGCTTGATGTTGTGGCCGCGGCGGATCTTGCCGCGATCGAAGTCGCGCTCGCCGGTGAGGGCCGAGATCAGCGTGGTCTTGCCCGATCCGTTCGGCCCGATCAGCGAGACGTGCTCGCCGCGCTCGAGCCAGAGCTCGGCCTCCTCGACCAGCGTCCGATCGCCGATCCTCAGCGTGCCGTCCTCGACCTCGAAGATCACCCGGCCACTGCGCTCGGGCGGCTTGAACGCGAATCCGAGCGAGGCGCCGTCGCGCGGGTCGCGCTCGATGCGATCGACCTTGTCCAAGCGCTTCTGGCGCGACTGCGCCTGCTTGGCGCGGGTGCCCGCCCGGAACCGGGTCACGAAGCGCTCGAGCCGCGCGATCTCCTCCTGCTGCTTCTCGATCGCCCGGCCGAGCGCCAGCTCGCGCGCCGCCTGCTCGCGGCGCCAGGCGTGCCACGTGCCCGGGAAGAAGCGGCCCTTGCCGCCCTCGAGCTCGAGCACCGCGGTGCCCACCGCCTCGAGGAACCAGCGGTCGTGGGCCACGAGCACGATCGCCGCGTCGAGCGTCTGCAGCCGCTGCTCGAGCCACTCGAGCGACGCGATGTCGAGGTGGTTGGTCGGCTCGTCGAGCAGCAGCAGGTCCGGATCGCCGGCCAGCGCCCGCGCCAGCGACGCGCGGGTCAGCTCGCCGCCGGAGAAGGTCCCGAGGTCGCGCTCGAGGTCGTCGTCGGAGAACCCGAGGCCCTTCAGCGTGCCCTTGACCCCCTCGCGCCAGTTGTAGCCGCCCGCGTGCTCGAGGCGGGCCTGGGCCCGCGCGTAGGCGTCGAGCGTCGCCTCCTCGTGGTCGCCGGCGGCCATGCGCTCCTCGAGCTGGGCCAGGCGCGCCTCGATGTCGAGCAGCTCGGCGCAGCCGGTGAGGACGTAGTCGCGCAGGGACACGCCGCGCTCCCGCGGCGGCCGCTGGTCGTGCAGGGCGACCTTCGTGCCTTTGGCGAACGCGAGCTCGCCGCCGTCGATCGACGTCTCGCCGGAGAGCATCCGCAGCAGCGTGGTCTTGCCGGAGCCGTTGCGGCCGGACAGCGTCAGGCGCTCGCGGCGCTCGAGCTTGAAGGAGACACCCCGGAGCAGCGGGGTGCCGACCATGTCCTTGGAGAGATCGGAGGCGATGCAGACGGCCACGCCGTCCAGATTATCCCTGGGGCAGCCCGGCCCCGTGGACCTGCCAGTCCTCGAGCACGGCGTTCTCCCGCGCGACGCGCGCGGCGGCGCCCTCGAGCTCGCGGAAGAGCGCCTTGAGCCGCCGGAGCCCGTCGGCGGGGAGCGACGCGACCTCGGTGGCGAGCTGGAGGGCGACCGCCTCGGCCTCGCCGGCCGGCGCCGTGCGCGTCAGCAGGCCGAGCGCGTCGGCGCCCGCGAGGCCCAGGCGGCGGCCGGTGAAGATCAGCTCCTTCGCGCGCGCGACCCCGACGAGCGGGACGAGCCGCGCCGGACCGACGGGGACGCCGAGCCGGGCGCCCACCCACCCGAGCACGAGGTTGTCGCCGCCCACCCGCAGGTCCGAGCCGGCGGCCAGCTCGGCCCCGGCGCCCAGCGTGTTGCCGACGCAGACGCAGACGACGGGAACCGGGAACGCCTCGAGCGCGGCGTAGAGCGAGCCGAACGCGCGCATCCGCGCCACCCCGCCCTCGGGCGTCAACGGCTCCGCCGTGTCGGCGCCCGCGCAGAACGCGCGCTCGCTCGTGGTGGAGAGCACCAGGCAGCGCACGCCGTCGTCGGCCGCCAGCTCGGCGAGCGCGGCGGTGAAGCGCGCGAGCGCGGCGGAGTCCAGGGCGTTGCGTCGCTCGGGCCGGTCGATGCGGAGCACCGCCACGCCGTCGGGGCGCCGCTCGACGAGGATCGACACGGGGCTGGAGCCTATACTTCGCGCCCATGCGCAGCCGTGTCTGGAGCACCCTGCTGACCACCGTCGTGTTCCTCTCCCTGACCGCCCCGGCGGCCCTGGCCCAGGCGACCACCGGCCATGACGGCGGAGAGGGCTGGTGGGGGGAGACGAACGACAAGATCGTCACGAACTTCGGCTTCCTGCTGATCGCCTTCTTCCCCTTCTTCATCTTCGTGATGAGCGTGCTCCAGTGGCGCCTGGACAAGCGCAAGGAGCGCCGCAAGGCGGCCGAGAAGGCCCGCAAGGGCCGCGCCGACCTGCGCGGCGGCTGGTAGACGGACCGGCTTCTCCCGTTGTTCACACCCGCGCCGACGACCGGCGAGAGCATGCGCGATGCGAGATCCCTCCTCGTGACCCGCAGCGCGACCCCGGCTTCCCCGCACGGGGTCGTGCCGTTTAACGGACCGTTTTCGTGGTGACGTACGAGCGGGTCGGGGCCGCGGCGGTCCTCGCCATCGACCGCCCGGAGCGCCGCAACGCGGTCGACGCCGCGACCGCGGACGCGCTCGCCGAGGGGTTCGGCCGGTTCGCCGGCGACGACGGCGCGCGGGTGCTCGTCCTGACCGGCGCGGGCGACGAGGCGTTCTGCGCGGGCGCCGACCTCCACGACCTCGAGGGCCTCACGCGACGCCTCGACGACCCGGGCGGACCGCTCGGGTTCACCCGGTTGAGCTCGCCGAAGCCGACCGTCGCGGCGATCTCGGGCTGGTGCCTGGCCGGCGGCCTCGAGCTCGCGCTGTGGTGCGACCTCCGGATCGCCACCGAGACGGCGCGGTTCGGCTGCACGGAACGGCGCTGGGGCGTGCCGCTGATCGACGGCGGCACGCAGCGGCTCCCGCGCCTGATCGGGGTCGGGCGCGCGCTCGACCTCGTGCTCACCGGTCGGGTCGTCGGCGTGGCCGAGGCGCTTGCCATCGGGCTGGTGACCGAGGTGGTCGGCCCGGGCGCGCACCTCGTCCGGGCGCTCGCGGTCGCCGAGGGCCTCGCCGCCCTGCCGCAGCGCACCCTGCTCTCGGACCGCCAGGCGCTGCTCGAGGGCTCAGAGCTGCCCTTGGCCGACGGGCTGGCGCTCGAGGCGCGGCTCGGCCTCGCCTCCGTGCAGACGGGCGCCGAGGGGGCGCGGCGCTTCGCGGCCGGCGAGGGGCGCGGCGCGGCCGGCACAGGGGTCTAAAGGGCCTGTCAAAGATGACGGGCACGTCCGGATGCGGCCTCTAACGGTGGCGCAACTTCCCCGGCCGGTCCGGTATACGACACCCGCATGACTCGGACGCAGGGGGCTCGAAGGCAAGGGGTGCGGATGCGCGTACGCGCGAAGTGGCTGTTCGGTCTCATAGTGCTGGCGGGCGCCCTGGCGCCCGCGTCCCCGGCGCAGGCCGGGCAGTTCACCGTGTACGCCTGCACCTGGAACGGCACGGTGTGGGACAACCGCTCGTGGGCGACCGAGGGCGGCATCCCGCCGGGCATCGGCAGCGACAAGGAGTGCACGATGGCCGGCCACCGCATCGATCTCCGCGTGAACGGCGACGCCCGCACCCCGAACGGCGCGCAGGCGACCCTCGCCTTCCGGGCCCCGGCCGGGACCACGATCGCCGACTTCCGCCTCGACCGGCAGCTCATCTTCCAAAACCAGCCCGTCGAGGGCGCGCACCAGTACTACGCGCTGTACCTCCTCGGCAGCACCGTGTTCGCGGGAGCGGGCGACTTCGACGAGCCGACGCGCAGCCGGCTCAACGCGCAGCGCTCGTGGTACGGGTATCCGGCCAACAACGTGGACACCGATCGCGGGGTCGTCAGCCGCGCGAGCTTCCCGGCCCTGGCCGGTTACAAGGGCGACGCGACGACGCTCGCCCTCCGGATCGGCTGCTTCAACCGGGGGTCGCCGTGCGGGACGGGTCCCAACGGCCATGTCTCGACGCGTCTGCTCGGCGCCGAGGTCACGATCGAGGATCCGACCAATCCCTCCGAGCTGACCATCGAGGCCTCGGGGCTGCTCGCCGGCGGCCCGCGCAACGGCGCCGATCCGGTCCGCATCGTGCGGGCGGCCGACTCCACCGGCATCCGCCGTGCGGAGCTGATCGACGTCACCGACGCTGCGGCGCCCCGCGTGGTCGGCGCCGAGGACTACGACACCTCGACGAGCGGGACGCGCACCGAGCAGGGCCTCGGCTGCTCGTTCCGCATCGTCAAGCCCTGCCCCGACCTCAACGGCGAGTTGATCACGCCGACGTCGCTCCCGGCCGGGCGGCGCCTGCTGGCCGTCCGCGTCTCGGACTCCGGCGGCAACCAGCTCCAGAGCACCACCTATCCGATCGACGTCGCCGTGCCGTCGGACCGCGGCGCGCCGAACGGGACGAACGCCGGCGAGATTGGAACGGTCACGGCCAGCTTCTCGCGCAAGCGGGCGCTGCCCCGCCAGTCGGTGGGCTTCGGGCGGCGGACGACCGTGGTCGGGCGGATGGTCAACGAGGCCGGCCAGCCCGTCGCCAACGCCGAGATCCGCATCCTGACCCGCGATACCGACCGCGAGTCGTTCGTCGACCGCGGCAGCGTCACGACGGACGCCGACGGCCGGTTCACATACCGGCCGGTGGCGTACGCGAGCCGCCTCATCCAGTTCGCCTGGAAGGCCAGGGTCAACGACGCGCGGTACGCCGCCAATGCCTACCTGACCCAGCGCGTGCGCGCCTCCGCCTCGCTGCGGGCGAGCCGGGGCACGACCGGGCTGTTCCGGCGGGTGACGCTCCGGGGCGTCCTGCGCGGGCGCCGGCTGTCGAACGTCGACATCGTGCTCGAGGGCCGGGCGAGCGGCGAGCGCAAGTACCGGGTCTTCGACCGGACGGAGACGCGCAAGCGGGGCCGCTTCACGACCTCCGTCCGGTTCGTCCAGTCGGCGTCTCGCGGCAGGACCTTCCGGATCCGGGCGAAGATCCTGCCGACGGGCCGGTTCCCCTACCTGCGCGGGGTCAGCAGGACGGTGAACGTGCGGGTGCGCTGAACGCGGCGCTCAGCGGCCGGGGAGCGGGCGGGCGCGCAGGACCAGGCCGGCGAGAGCGCCGAGGCCCACACCCCCGAGCAGTGTGAGCACGGCGATCAGCCCGATCGTCACGGCGGGATCGCCCGGCGCGGCGCTCCCGCCGAGGGCGCCCGTCGGCGTCGCGTCGGTCGGGTCGGGCTCGTCCGGCGCGGGCTTCTCGGCCTCGGGCCCCGGGAGCTTGGAGGCGAAGTCCGCGGAGGACGGCTGCGGGGCGCCCTCGACGGCGATCTCGAGGTCGAGCGGCAGCTCGGCGGGAACCTCCGCCGGGTAGAGGTCGTCGTCGGCGACGGACACCGAGACGAACCACTCTCCGGGGGCCGGGTACTTGTTCGCGCCGAAGTCCGACGCGAGGATCTGCTCGAATCCCAGGACGCGCGAGCTCCGGGCGGTTCCCCGCTTGGTCCCCGCCTCCCGGTCCCCCTCGAGGTCGACGCTGGCGTCGTCGTACTGCGCTCCAGGCTCGTTGTCGAGCTCCTCGCGGATCGGCGTGCAGATCCGCATCTCGTAGCGCAGGTTGGCCAGCCCGGGCTGGAAGTCGTTGGCGCCGAAGTCGGTCTGGATCTGCGACGTGTCGACGGTCGCCGTGACCTGCAGGATCTGGCCCTTGGCGAGCTTGACCCGCCAGTACACCGTCTCGCCGGCCGCGACGGTGTCGGCGTAGCGGCCGGGCGCCAGAAGCGGGGCGGTGTTGAAGGAGCCGCCACCGACGATGGGCTTGCCGTCCTGGGCGGCGGCGGTGGCCGGCAGCAGGAGCGCGACGGCGAGCACGACCGCGAGCCGTCTCATGCGCCGCCTCTGCGTCGCCGGACGGCCGCCAGCCCGCCGCCGAAGCCGAGGGCGGCGACGCCCCCGCCGACCAGCGTCAGCAGCGCGGGCGCCGGCGGCTCGGCCGGGCCGGGCGCCGGCTTCGGGCCCTCGGTGTCCGGTTTCCCGGGTTTCCCGCTGGGCGGCGGAACGCTGCCGCCGCGGCGACCGAGGACCTCGACGGCCATCTCGACCTCGTAGGGCTGACCGCCCGTGGCGTTGTAGAGCGCCTTGTCGTCGGTGTCATCGAGCTCGAGGCGCAGGTAGTAACGACCGGGCTGGGAGAACGGCTCGTCAGCCGCGGCCTGCGCGCCGACGCCGATCGGCCGCGAGACGACGCCGATCCCGCCGACGTGGCCGCGAAGCTCGAACGGCTCGCCGGAGGCCGAGGAGTTCTGGCGGTCCGGGATCTGGAAGGACGGGGTCGCGATGTCGAGTTTGAGCTCCGTCGCCTCCGTGTCGTCGGCGACCTCACGGTTCGGCGGGATGACCGACGCGCTCGCCTTCAAAGTCTCGCCGCGGCGCAGGTCGACCGCGTACCAATGCACGGAGTCCGGGGTGATCGTCCGGTCGACGTAGCGCCCCGGTGCGACCGCGGTGGCGGCGCGGGCGCTCGGCCCGCCCTTGATGGGCTTGCCGCGGACGACGTACCGGCGCAGCGCCCGGGTCGACAGGATTCGCAGCTCCTCGCGGAGCGACGCGGCGTCGCCGGCGTCGCGGTAGACGCCGCCGCCCGCCTCGGCGATGCATTCGAGCTGCCGGCGCGACGACGGATCGACGTTGAACCCGATGGCCTGGATGCGCAACTCGACGCCGCCCTTGGCGATCTCCGCGGCGACGTCGCACGGCCGCGGTGGCGGGCACGTGTCCTTGCCGTCGGAGACGAGGATGATCGTCCGCGACCCCTCGGTGCCCAGGTCGCGCGCCGCCTGCTGGAGGGCGTACGCGATCGGGGTGCGGCCGCGGGCCTTGAACGACTGGATCCGCTCCTTGGCCTCCCCGCGCGTGGCGGGCCCGATCGGCAGCACGAGGCTCGAGTCCCGGCAGGCGCGCGCGATCGGCCGGGACGGGAGCGTCCCGCCGAACAGCCGGAGACCGACGTGGGTGGAGTCCGGCAGGTCCCCCAGCAGCGCGAGGGCGGCGTCCTTGGCGGCCTGGAGCTTCGGCGTGCCGTTCCCGGAGTCGCTGCGCATGGAGCCCGAGGCGTCGAAGACGAGCAGGATCTTGGCCCCGGCGGGCGGTGGGTCCTGGGCTCGCGCCGCGGCGGGAACGGCGAGCAGCGATGCCAGGACGACCAGCGCTGCGAGGAGCCCGCGGGAGACATCGGCAAAGGCACCCATCGGCGCGGAGTGATAGTTCATTGCGCCAGATGGGTGCAACCTGGATGGCCGGAGGCGGACGTGGCTGACACGATCTTCTGCGCGAGCTGCGGGGAGCGGATCAGCGCGCTGGCGCGGTTCTGCCCGGCGTGCGGCGCCCGCCAGGACGAGTTCCGTGTCGAACCCGCGGAAGCCGCTCCCGAGCCCGCGCCGGCTCCCCCGGTGCCCGAGCCCGCTCCGCCTGCGCCCGAGCCCGCTCCGCCTGCGCCCGAGCCCGCTCCGCCTGCGCCCGAGCCGGCAGCCCCGGCGCCCAAGCCCGCTCCGCCGCCCGAGCCCACGCCGCCGCCGATCGCTGCGCCGCCCACGCCGGAGCCCGTCGCCGACGCCGAACCTCCGCCTCCGCCACCGCCGCCCCCACCCGACCGGCCGCCGATCAAGGAGCGCATCGGCCGGGTCGATCCGACCGCGGGCGAGCTGTCGGAGGCGTTGCTGCAACGCCTGACGGTGCCCGGCGTCGTCGGCGCCGGCCTCGCCGCGTTGATCGCCGCCGGCGTGGTCCTCGCCGTCGGCATCGCGCTCGCGGCGGCGACGCCCTCGTCGTCGATCCTCGGGCTCGTCGACCGCGACGTGAACTTCGTGACGGGCGGCTTCCGGCACGCGGTCGGCATGCTCCTCGCGGGACTGGTGGACTCGCTCGGCGGCGGCGGTCGCCTGCACCCGCTGCTGCTGGTCGCGGTCCCGATCGGCGCCGTCGCGTTCGCCAGCCGGTCCGCGGTGGCGCGCACGGCGGGCGCCCGGCCGCACGTGCGCCTCGGCTGGGCGGCGCTCGTCGCCGTGCCGTTCGCGTTCCTGATGCTCGCCTTCGCGGTGATCGGCGGGGAGACCGAGGCCACCGGTGTGTCGGCCTCGCCCGGCAGTGCGTTCGGGCTCGGCCTGCTCTGGGGTCTGGTCGGCGCCCTGATCGCCGCCGCGCCGGTGCTGCGGCGAGCGCGGCCCGGCGACAAGCCGCCGCCGCTCGTGGCAGTGGTCGCCGCCACCACGCTGCGCCCGCTGCTCGCCGCCGTCCTCGCCTGCACGGTCCTGGGCATGGTCGGCTGGCTGATCGGAGTCGGCTCGGAGGTCGACGAGGTCCGAGCCGGGCGCACCACCGCCACCGCGCTCGTCGAGGAGGCCGCGTTCGCCGGCGAGCACGGCATCCACCTCGCCGCGCTCGGCTCAGGCGCGCGGTTCACCGCCGACGCCCGCACGGCCCTCGGACTCCCCTTCCCGGTCGACGAGCCCGGCGAGGTCCCGGGCGCCGACGGGTCCCTGCGGATCTTCTCCTACGACGACGCCCTGCCCGCCTACGTCCTGCTGCCGGCGATCGTCCTCCTCGCGGCGCTGCTCGTGCTCGCCGCGCTGTACGCCGGGTTCACCGCCGCGCGCGTCGCGGACGCCGCCGACGTCGCGCGCGGCGCCGCCTGGGGCGCGGTGACCGGGCCCGTGTGGGCCCTGGCCATGGCCATCCTGACCTCGCTGGCGGGTGGCCTGTTCCACGGCGACCCGGACCAGGGCTCGGTGTCCGCGATCCATCTGCTCGGCGGCGCGCTGCTCGGCGCGGCCGGCGGCGCGATGGCCGCGGGCGGGCGCGCCCCGGAGCCGGAGCCGGTACCGCCCGCCGCGGAACGCGTCGCGCTATAGGCTCCCGCGCATTGCGGGCCTGATCCTTGGAGGGAGAGACACTTGACGTACTTCGTCACCGGTGCGACGGGCTTCATCGGCCGCCACCTCGTCGAGCGGCTGCTCGAGCGCGAAGGCGACATCCACGTCCTCGTCCGCGAGGAGTCGACCGACAAGCTCGACCGGCTCGCCGATGGCTGGTCCCAATTCGGCGACACGACCCGGATCAAGCCGGTCGTCGGTGACCTCGGCGAGCCGTCCCTGGGGATCTCGGACGCCGACCGCGGACGGTTGAACGGCAAGATCGAGCACTTCTTCCACCTCGCGGCGATCTACGACATGACCGCCGACGAGACGCGCAACGCGCTGCTCAACGTCGGCGGGACGCAGCACGCCGTCGACCTCGCCAACGCCATCGAGGCGGGCACCTTCCACCACGTCTCCTCGATCGCGGCGGCCGGCATGTACGAGGGCCACTTCACCGAGGACATGTTCGACGAGGGGCAGAAGCTCACCCACCCGTACCACCGCACGAAGTTCGAGTCCGAGAAGATCGCCCGCGAGCGGACCAAGGGCGCCTGGCGCGTCTACCGGCCGTCGGTCGTCGTCGGCAACTCCAAGACCGGCGAGATGGACAAGATCGACGGTCCCTACTACTTCTTCAAGGCGATCCAGAAGGCGCGCGAGGCGCTGCCGCAGTGGTTCCCGCTCGTCGGGATCGAGGTCGGCAAGACCAACATCGTGCCGGTCGACTTCGTCGCTGCGGCGCTCGACCACATCGCGCATCTGCCCGGGCTCGACGGCCGCGCGTTCCACCTCGTCAACCCGAAGATGCAGCGCGCGGGCGACGTCATCAACACATTCGCGCGGGCCGGCCACGCTCCGCAGATGGCGATGCGGGTCGACAAGAAGATCACGGACATGCTCCCGACGGGCGTCCTCGGCTTCGCGATGAAGCTGCCGCAGCTCAAGCAGATCCGCCGCACGCTGCTGGCCGACTTCGGGATCCCGGACTCAGTGCTCGAGTACGTCGGGCTGACGGCGACGTTCGACGCCCGCGACGCCCAGCGCGCGCTCGAGGGATCGGGCATCGAGGTGCCGGCGCTCGAGACGTACTCGTGGAAGCTGTGGGACTACTGGGAGCGCAACCTCGACCCGGACCTGTTCCGCGACCGCTCGTTCGAGGGCGCCGTCAACGGCAAGACCGTGGTCATCACGGGCGCCTCGAGCGGCATCGGCCGGGCGGCGGCGCTGAAGATCGCCGCCGCGGGCGGCATCCCCCTGCTGGTGGCGCGCGGCCAGGAGAAGCTCGACGAGGCCAAGGCGGAGATCGAGGCGGCGGGCGGGACCGCGTACGCGTACTCGGCGGACCTCGCCGACATGGACTCGATCGACAACCTCGTCGAGCGGATCATGGCCGACCACCCCGCCGTGGACTACCTGGTCAACAACGCCGGGCGCTCGATCCGCCGCTCGATCGAGCTCTCCTATGACCGCTTCCACGACTTCGAGCGCACCGTGCAGCTCAACTACCTGGGCACGATCAAGCTGGTCATGGGCCTGCTCCCGCACATGCGCCAGCGCAAGCGCGGCCACATCGTCAACGTCTCCTCCATCGGCGTGCAGACCAGCCCGCCGCGGTTCTCGGCCTACGTGGCGTCGAAGGCGGCGCTCGACGCGTGGACGCGCGTCGTGTCAAGCGAGACGATCGGCGACAACGTGACGTTCACGACGATCCACATGCAGCTCGTGCGGACGCCGATGATCGCCCCCACGAAGATCTACGACTCGTTCCCGACGATCTCGCCCGACGAGGCCGGCGACCTGATCTGCGAGGCGATCCGCTCGCGGCCCAAGCAGATCAACACGCGGCTCGGAACCTTCGGCGAGGTGCTCTACGCGGTGGCGCCGAAGGTGGTCGACCAGGTCCTGCACATGGCCTATCGCGTCTTCCCGGACTCCTCGGCGGCCAAGGGCTCCAAGGACGGCCAGGAGAAGGCGTCCGGCGAGATGGTCGCGCTCGCGCACCTCATGCGGGGGGTCCATTGGTAGCCGCGCCGCCGCTCAGCTCGACCGTCCCGCCCGGGTAGTCCAGGCGGGCGACGTCGCCCTCGCGCCAGACCGCCACCACCCGCAGGGTCGTGCCGGGCGCGAGCGCCGCGCGCTTGGCCTCGATCTTCGTGCCGGGGCCGCCCGACTCGCGGTCGAAGGCGATCACCGCCGCCAGCACCGCGCCGTCCTCGCCGATGAGCACGAGATCGCTCGCATCGAACTCGGCGTCCTCGTCGCCGTGGTTGGCGATGTCGAAGGTGAGGATCTGCTGGCCGGGAAACGAGTGCGGGGAGAGCACCTCGGGCCGGCCGAGCACTCTCAGCCCGGCAGACGACCCCCGCGCCATGCGCCCAGCCTACAAACCTGTCAGAGGATTGACCACCGCATCGCGCACGCGGATCTCGAAGTGCAGGTGCGGGCCGGTGGCGTGGCCGGTCGCCCCGACGGCGCCGATCCGGTTGCCGGCGACCAGGCAGGTGCCCCGGCGGACGTCGACCCGGGAGAGGTGGGCGTACCACGTCGTCACGCCGAACCGGTGGCGGATGACGACGACGTTGCCGTAGCCGCCGCCGCTCGGGCCGGCGACGGTCACGCAGCCGCGCCCCGCGGCGCGGACGGCGGTCCCCTGGGCCACCGGATAGTCCAGGCCGGAGTGCAGCATGACGCCGCGAGGGCCGAACCGGTCGCCGACCGGCCCGCCGACCGGGGCGAGGAAGCGCAGCGGCGACCGCGGGGCCGGCCGGCGCAGCGCGCGCAGCGTGCCGGGGCCGGCGACCCCGTCCGCGACGAGGCCCGCCCACGTCTGGAAGCGCCGCAGCGCGGCGGCGCTGCGCGGGCCGAACCCGCCGTCGACGGGACCACCGGGGAACCCGTGCGCCGCCAGCGCGAATTGCAGCGCGGCGACGTCCCACCCGCGCGCGCCGACCCGGATCGGCCGGCTCCCGATGCCGGGCCGCCCGCGGCGCCCGAGCGCCCGCCGGGTCAGCCGGCCGGCGACGCCGTCGGCGCCGATGCCGCGCCGCAACTGGAACCGCGCGACCGCGGCGAACGTGCCCGGGCCGTAAATGCCGTCGACCGTCCCGTGATAGTCCCCCTCGGCCCGCAGCGCGACCTGCAGCGCCGCCACGGACGGGCGGCCTGCGGCCGCGGCGGGGCCGGCCATCAGCGCGAGCACGGCCAGGGAGAGCACGGCGGTCCGCGCGATCGCGGTCACCCGTCACGGCTTCGACCGCCGCCGCCGCGCCCCTGCCGCGGTGGTCCGTTCCCGGCCCGTCCGCGATCCGACGCAGTTAGATGCGAAACACCCGCAAAAGGCGCTCTTCGTGCTCGGCGTCGATCCGCGCCACCACCTCGACGTGCTCCTCGAGCCCGGAGCCGCGCAGCTTCGTGGCCAGCAGGTCGTCGACCTGGAAGATGCCGGCCGAGTTGCTCATGGCGATCTCGACACGCACCGCCTTGCCGTCCGGCGGGCCGGCGTCGATCCGGACCTGCTCGATCGCATAGGCCGAGAGCGAGTGGATGTTGCGCTGGCCGGCCTCGAAGGGGACGCGCGAGCGCCCGCGGGCCATGTCGAGCGCGTCGGCAACGCGGACGATCCCCGCCTCCACCGTGATCGGCGGCGCGCCTTTGGAGCGGTGGCCGATGATCGCGTGCAGGGTCTCCGAGACGATGACCGTCCGCTCCGGCTCGGCGTAGCTCTCGGCGAGCAGATCACCCAGCTTCGCGTGGGTCAGGAAGAGCGAGTAGGCCTCGTGATCGGCGCGGTGGATCGACATCCCGACGCAGTGGAACAGCGCGGCCGCGGCGATCACCACCTCGGCGTCGCGCTCGGACATCCCGTGGTCGGTGACCACGCTCGGCTCGACACCGCGGCGGAAGAGCAACCGGGCGAGTCTGAGGGCGAGGTTCAAGACGATCTGGATGTGGACCCACGAGTGGTCCGACATCCCGAGGCGGCGCGTCGCGTTGACCGCGGAGACGTGCCACCACGCCTTGACCTGGTCGTCGGCGTTGACGGCGTCGATCAGCCGCGCGAGCCCGCGGTTGCCGCGCGTGGGGGCGCGAATCCGCATCTCGCCGAGCGCGGCGGCCGGCGTGCGCGGCGGGTCCGGTGCGGACGCCGCGACGTCCTCGAGATCATCCGCGTCCCCGCCGCCGGGGTCTTCGCTCATGCGGTCGTGGCCGTCTCGGCCGCGCGCGCCGCGTGGCGCTCCATCAGCTCGAACTGGACCGACCGCGGCTCGTCGCCCGGCGTCCGGCGGGTCCACTCGCCGTCCTCGCCCAGCACCCACGCGTTGGCGTCGTCGGCGAAGCAGCGCTCGAGCGTGTCGAGCAGCTCGCCCCGCAGCGCCTCGTCGGTGACCGGCGTGACGAGCTCGACGCGGGTGTCGAGGTTGCGCGGCATCAGGTCGGCCGAGCCGATGTAGACGGTGCAGTCGTCCTCGCGCTCGAAGGCGAAGATCCGCGAGTGCTCGAGGAAGCGCCCGACGATCGAGACCACGCGGATGTTCTCCGAGACGCCGGGGACGCCCGGCCGCAGGCAGCAGATGCCGCGAATGTTGAGGTCGACGGGGACGCCGGCCTGCGACGCGCGGTAGAGGGCGCGGATGCAGGCGCCGTC
This sequence comes from uncultured Solirubrobacterales bacterium, assembly GCA_963828075.1. Classification (GTDB taxonomy): domain Bacteria; phylum Actinomycetota; class Thermoleophilia; order Solirubrobacterales; family Solirubrobacteraceae; genus JACCYI01. The sequence goes on from CAWHDH010000021.1 coordinate 294,886, forward strand.
GACCAGCGAGTTCATCTTCATCGTGATCCGCGCCTTGGCGCCCGACTCGTGGGCGGCGATCGTCCGGTCGATCTCCTCGATGATGCCGTCGCGCAGGTGGTTCGGGGCGACGAGGACCTTGCGGTAGCGGCGCGGCCGGGCGAAGCCGGTGAGGTAGTTGAACATGTCGGCGACGTCGGCGCCGATCTGGTCGTCGCACGTGAGCAGGCCGAAGTCGGTGTAGAGCCGGGCGGTCTTCGTGTGGTAGTTGCCGGTCCCGATGTGCACGTAGTGGCGGATGCCGTCGCCCTCGCGCCGGACGATCAGCACGCACTTGGCGTGCGTCTTGAGCGACGGGTGGCCGTAGACGACGTGGACGCCGCCCTCCTCCAGCGCCTGCGCCCAGCCGATGTTCGCGCGCTCGTCGAAGCGGGCCTTGAGCTCCACGAGGCAGACCGCCTGCTTGCCGCGCTCCGACGCGCGGATCAGCGCGGGAACCAGCGGCGAGTCGTCGCTCGTCCGGTACACGGTCTGCTTGATCGCCAGGACCTTGGGGTCCTCGACCGCCTGCTCGACCAGCCGCTCGACCGAGGACGAGAACGAGTCGTAGGGGTGGTGCAGGAGGATGTCGCCGCGGCGCATCGCCCGCATGACGTCGGCCTTCTCGTCCTTGTCGGGCGGCTGCAGGCGCGGCTGCGTCACCGGCGACCACGGCCGGTCGCGCAGGTCGGCGTGGTTCGGGACCTTCATCAGGTCCCACAGGTCCTTGAGGTCCAGCAGCCCGCCGACCTCGAAGACGTCCTCCGGCTCGGCGCCGAGCGCGTCGACCAGCCCCTCGCGCATCTGCGCGCCCATCCCGGAGCCGGCCTCGACGCGCACGACCTCGCCGAAGCGCCGGCGGCGGAGCTCGTCGTCGACGGCGCGCACGAGGTCGTCGGCCTCGTCCGAGACGGTGAAGTCCGCGTCGCGCGTGACCCGGAACATGTCGTAGTCGACGATCTCCATCCCGGGGAACAGCTGGTCGAGGTGCTTGGCGATCACGTCCTCGAGCGGGATGAAGGTGCGGCCGTCGCCGAGCACCATGAAGCGCGGCAGCATCTCCTTGGGGACCTTCACGCGCGCGAACGTCTCTTGCTCGTTGGTCGGGTCGCGGACGATGATCCCGAGCGACAGCGACAGGTTCGAGATGTAGGGGAACGGGCGCCCGAGGCCGACCGCGAGCGGCGTGAGGACCGGGAAGATCTGGCGGCGGAAGCGGCTCGCGAGCTCGCGCCGCTCGGCGTCGGTGACCTCCTCGACGCCGGCGATGCGGATCTCGTGCTCGGCCAGCGCGGGGCGAAGGGCGTGCTCGAAGCACTCGGTGAGCCGCGCGTTGAGCCCGTGCACCGTGGCGCGGATCTGGTTGAGGACGTCCAAGGGCCGCAGGCCGTCCTGGCCGCGCTTGTCCAGGCCGGCGTCGACCTGGTCGTGCAGGCCCGCCACCCTGACCATGAAGAACTCGTCGAGGTTCGACGCGTAGATCGCGCAGAACTTCACGCGCTCGAGGAGCGGGACGGACTCGTCCTCGGCGAGCTCGAGCACGCGCGAGTTGAACTCGAGCCACGAGAGCTCTCGGTTGAAGTAGAGGTCGGGGTCCTCGAGATCCGGCGGGGCGATGGTCTCGGCGACGTCGGTCACGCGCCGCTGATGCTACCCCGGCCGTCGAGCGTCGCGTGTGACCGCTCTGAGACCGCGTACTCCAGGCGGGCGCGGAATCCCTTGCGCTCGTACTCCGACCACACGCCGAGGAAGCGCGCGAAGAGGAGCTCGCGGCGGGCCCGCAGGTAGATCGTCAGCGCGGCGAGGCCGGCGTAGTCGGCCCGGTGCGGGGCACGCGCGACGAGCTTGGGCGCGAGGTCGCTCGCGCCGCGGGGCGTCCGCTCGGCGACGGCGAACGCGTCCTCGCGCTCGAGGTCGGCGACGAACGCCGCGACCTCCGGCAGCTGCACGTCGCAGTCGTGGATGTCGCCGAGCAGGTCCTGCAGCTCCTTGGTCATCCGGACCGCCGTCTCGGCGTACGGGCCGAAGCAGGGGCCGGTGATCTCGAGCACGTAGCGCAGGCGCTTGGCGGCGATCCGCATGTCGTGCAGCGCCTCGACCTCGCGGGCGTCGGCCGCCTGCGGCATGAACCCGCACAGCTCGTCGAGCCGCGTCCGGACGATCCGCTCGGCGTTGTCGCCGAGAGTGCCGGCGGGATCCAGATCCTTGACCTTGCGGGCCTTCACGCCTCCGCGACCTCCGCGGCTTCCTCGGCCTCTTCGACCGCCGAGGCGGCGAGGCGCTCGAGCCGGCCGGCGAGATCGGAGCGCTCGAGCTCCTCGAGCGCGGCGGCGAGCGTCGCGTTGGCCGTCGTCTGGCGCTCGCGGATCCGGGCGATGAACGTCTGGATCCCGCGCCGCTGGGTCGCGATGACCGCGGCGGCGAAGTCCTGCATGGCGTCGATGTGGACGTCCGGATCGCGCCGCTCGCCGAGCGCGTCGGCGATCCGCTTGACGTCGCGCAGCACGCCGCGGTACTCGTCGCGGTCGAAGCACGGCGCGAAGACCTCGAGCACCGCGCGCAGCCGGCGCGAGGCGACGCGCATGGCGTGCACCCGCTCGATGTCGTCGGTGTCGAGCACGCCCTCGGCATGCGCGAACAGCTCTCGCGCGCGCACGCGCACGATCCTCGCGCCGGCCGCCGCGTAGAGCTCGAAGGGGGCGACGTCGATGTCGGCGGCCTTGGCCACGGGCGGCAGCCTATAGATCCGAGCGCGCCGCGAGGTCGAGCAGGACGCCTTCGCGCAGACCGCCGCACCCCAGCCGCAGCGGGCGCCCCAGCGCGTGCGACGCGGCCTCGAGCACGAGCATCCCCGCGGGGAGCAGCCGGACGCGCTCGGGGTCGAGGTCGAAGGTGGCCGCGACGTGCTCGCACGGGTCGCCCGAGAGGGTGGCGAGCGCCCGCTCCACGGTGTCGTCGTCGAGCACCGGCCCGACGAGCCGGCGCAGCGACGTGGCCGACCCGCCGACCGCCACCGCCGCCCCGGGTTGTGGCGGCTCCGACGCCGCGAGGACCCGGGTGGCGTGCTCGCGGATCGCCGCGAAGTCGCCGCTGCCGGGCGGGTCGGAGCGCAGGTACGCGTCGGCGAGCATCCCCGAGCCGATCGCGAACGACGCCCACCAGCTGACGCCGTCGTCGACCGTCCCCACGGCGATCTCCGAGGAGCCGCCGCCGACGTCGACGACGGCCACCGTGCCGTCGAGCCGCTCGCCGAACGTCTGCGTGGCGCCGAGAAAGGCGAGGCGGGCCTCCTCCTCCCCGTCGATCAGGTCGACTTCGACGTTGACCCGGTCCAGGAGCGCCGCCCGGAACGCCTCGCTGTTGGCGGCGCTGCGGATGGCCGCGGTGGCGACGGTCCGCACCGTCACCGCGCCCAGCGCGGCGGCCGACGCTGCCTGCGCCGCGACGACCGCGGCGACCTCGGCGATCTTCGCCTCGTTGATCTCGCCCCCGGGTCCGAGGCCCTTCCCGATCCGGGTGAACGCCTTCTCCTGATGCACCTCCTCGAGGCCTCCGTCAGCGACGTCGGCGACCAGCACCCGCGTGGTGTTGGACCCGATGTCGATGCAGGCACAGCGCATGAGCAGGACGGCTAGGTTGCCATGATGAGGGCGATGACGGGCGACTCAGCCGCGATCGAGGTCCACGGGCTCTCCAAGCGCTACGGCGATCACGAGGCGGTGCGGGGCATCGACTTCGTGGTCCGGCGCGGCGAGGTGTTCGGCCTGCTCGGCCCCAACGGCGCCGGCAAGACGACGACCGTGGAGATCCTCGAGGGCTACCGCGCGCGCTCGGGCGGCGACGTCCGCGTGCTCGGCCAGGACCCCGGCCGGCGGTCGCGCCGACTGCGCGAGCGCGTCGGGATCGTCCTGCAGTCGACCGGCATGTACCGCCACCTCAGCGTCCGCGAGGCCGTCGCCTACTGGGCGACCCTCTACCCGCGGCCGCGCGACGTCGACGAGGTCGTCGCGCTGGTCGGGCTCGGCGACAAGGCGTCCGCGCGGACGCGGACGCTGTCGGGCGGCCAGGCGCGGCGGCTCGACCTGGCGCTCGCGCTGGTCGGCGACCCCGAGCTGATCTTCCTCGACGAGCCGACCACCGGGTTCGACCCCGCCGCCCGCCGGGCGGCGTGGGACACGATCCGATCGCTGCGCGAGCTCGGCAAGACCGTGCTGCTGACGACGCACTACCTCGACGAGGCCCAGGCGCTGGCCGACCGCGTGGCCATCATCAAGGACGGCCGGATCCTCGCCGAGGGCGCACCGCGCGAGCTGGGTGCCGGCGGCGGCGCCCGCTATCGGGTGAGCTGGCGGGGGGCCGACGGGATCCTCGAGGAGCGCGAGACCGACGACCCGACGGCGTTCCTGCACGAGCTGACCGGCGCGGCGCTGGCGCGCGGCGAGCGGCTCGTCGACCTCCACGTGACGCGCCCGACGCTCGAGGACGTCTACCTCGAGCTGACCGCCGACCTGGACGCCGTTGTGGCCGAGGAGGTCGTCGCGTGAGCACCACCGCCGCCGCCTGGCGCCAGTACCGCCTCGAGCGCACGATGTTCTGGCGCAACCCGAGCGCGGCGTTCTTCAACTTCCTGCTGCCGCTGCTGTTCCTCGCCCTGTTCGGGGCGGTCTTCTCCGACGAGCAGGACGTGCTGAACGTCCTCGTCCCGGGGATCGCCGGGATGAGCGTCATGTCGACCACGTTCAGCGCGCTGGCGCTCAACATCACCTACCTGCGCGAGCAGGGGATCCTCAAGCGGATGCGCGGGACGCCGCTCCCGGCGTCGGCCTACTTCGGCGGCATCGCGGCCAACGCGGTGACCAACACGGCGATCCAGATCGCGCTGATCACGATCGCCGGCAAGGTGTTCTTCGGGGTCGACTGGCCGCGCGACCCGGTCGCGCTCGTGGTCTTCGTCGTCGCCGGCGTCGTCTGCTTCGCAGCCTTGGGCGTCGCGCTCTCGCACGTGATCCCGAACTTCGACTCGGCCCCCGCCTACGTCAACGCGGTCTTCCTCCCGGTCATCTTCATCTCGGGCGTGTTCTACGACGTCGACAACGTCCCGGCCGTCCTGCGCGACATCGCCGAGGCGCTCCCGCTCAAGCATGTGATCGACGGCCTGTCGGGCGCGATGGTCACCGGCGACGGCCTCGCCGCCACCGGGAACGCGCTGCTCGTCATCGCCGTCTGGACCGTGGTGGGCGCGACGCTCGCGATCCGCGGGTTCTCGTGGGAGCAGCGACGCTAGTGGGCCTGTCCGTAAGTTCGGCGAGGTATCTGGCCCGTGGCTGGGCGTGGCTGGCGGTCGCCGCTGCCCGGCTGCATAGTCGACCTACGTGGGCGGGCAGCGGCGGCCGTCAGGCGCGTCCAGACGCCGCCAGGACCCGACGAAATTGCGGACAGGTCCACTACTAGTTTCGGCGTCGCTCGCCGATCCGGCGGCGGCGCCGTTGCTCGACGGCCTGGCCGAGGAGTACGCACGCCGCTACGGGGACGGCGACGTCGCCGAGCTCTCCCGCTACGACCTCGCCGACTTCGACCCACCGGGTGGCGCGACGGTGCTGGTCGTCGAGGACGGCCGGACGGTCGCGGGCGGAGCGCTGCGGCGCTACGGGAAGTCGATCGCCGAGCTCAAGCGGATGTGGACGGCGCCCGAGGCCCGGCGCCGCGGTCACGCGGCGCGGGTGCTGGCGTGGCTCGAGCAGGCCGCGGCCGAGCGCGGGTACACGTCGCTGCGCCTCGAGACCGGCACGGAGCAGCCCGAGGCCGTCGCGCTCTACCAGCGCGCGGGCTACCGCCGCATCGCGCCGTACGGCCCGTACCGCGGCGACCCGCGGACGCTCTGCTTCGAGAAGGTGCTCGAGGCGCCGGTGGATGCGCGCGGGCGCCTCGAGGACGAACCGTTCGGGCACCGGGTGACCAAGGACGGCCGGGTCCTCGTGTCGTTCCACGGCCGGCAGGTGTCGGTGATCGCGGGTGCGCGCGGCGCCCGGCTGGCGGGTGAGCTCGAGGCCGCCGGCGGCGACGCTTCGCGCGTGCAGCTGCTGCTCGCCAAGGTGACCGGCAACTTCAAGCACGGCAACGAGCGCTGACGCCTCAGCCGGGCGAGGCGGAGGCGCAGCGTGCGGAGCCGGCTGAGCCGCGTGCGTCCGCAGTCGTCGATGGTGTCGATCCGGACGACCGCGGTGCCGCCGCCCCGCCGCCGGTAGGCCAGCCCGACCCGGGGGCGGCGGCCACTCGCCAAGCGCACCCTAGCCTCGCCCCGACCGGCCGACAGTCGCAGCCGGCAGCCAGCTCGGGCGGCGTGGCCGACGAAGCCGAGCCGGAGGATCAGCCGCCGGGGGGTGACGCCGAGCAGCTCGACGCGCACGTCGGCGACTTCGATCCGCTCGCAGTCGCGCGGCAGCGCGACCAGCGGCGGGGCGTCCCACAGCGTGTCCGCGCCGGGCCCGCAGCGAAGCCGGCGCAGCGTCGGACGGGGAAATGTAGGCACGAACGGGTCCCATCCGGCGATCACGAAGTCGTCGCCGGGTCCACCTTCGAGCAGATCATTCCGGCCCCCTTCGCTGCGCAGGCGGTCGCTGCCCGGTCCCCCGCGCAGGACGTCGTCGCCGAGCCCACCCGTCAGGTCATCGTCGCCGCCGCGACCCTCGAGCGTGTCACCGGCCGATCGTTCCCCGAAGTCCGAGGCGCGCAGCGTGTTGGGGCCGTCGTCGCCGGAGAGATGGTCGGCCCCCGCGCCGCCGATCACGTTCTCGATCCCGACCAGCACGTCGCTCTCACCGGGCAACCCGTCGGGTGCTGGGTCGGCCAGGTCGACCGACACCGCCCGGGTGCGGTTCCGATAGCTCACGGTGTCCGCCCCCTCGCCTCCGTCAACGGAGTCCGGCACCGCATCGGCGTCGCCGGCGTCAGGGACCAGCGTGTCGCGCCCCGCACCGCCCTCGAGGGTGTCGGCGCCCTCTCTCCCGTCCAGGTGGTCCTCCCCCGCGCCGCCGGAGATCCGGTCATCTCCTGCACCGCCGGAGATGGAGTCGCTCCCCGCCGACCCGATCAGGCGGTCGGCGCCGGCGTCGCCGCGCATCCTGATTGCCGTGGCCATCGCAGCGGCGTCCACCTCATCGTCCCCGTCCCCGGCGGCCACGGCCACGACCGCGCCGGCACCCTGCGGGACCTCGCATCGCACGGCACCGCCGGGTTGCGCGCTGCAGCCAGGGCCCGCCGACAGCGGCGCGCCGTCGTCGCGAGCCTCGACCACGCTCCCAAAGGACGACACGACCAGGCGGTTGGCCTCCCCAGCGGAGCCTCGGATCCAGACCTCGGCGAGCGCGTCGCTGCTGCCCTTGTAACCCTCGACCTCGAAGATCTCTAGGGTCGCGATCGCCGCGCCGGCGTTGGGCGCCACCAGCGCGCACGCGACCAACGGGATCAAGGCGGCGAGGCGGCGCATGGTGGTCCCAACGCGCGCCGCGGCGCCAAGTTCCTGAAATCGGAGGATCAGGGTGCGGCAGCGTCGCGCAGCGCGTCGAGGATCTCCTCGGGCGCCGCGTTGTCGGCGACGTTCGTCGCCATCTTCGACCAGGTGATCGTGCCGTCGGGGAGGACGACCATGGCGCCGCCGAGCTGGGCGATGTCCCCGACCGGGCGGCCCTGGATCGCTCCGGAGCGCAGCGTCGCGCGCAGGCTCTTGACGCCGACGAGGGGGTCGATCATCTCGGTCGGCTTCATCCGGCCGGCGCCGGCGGCGTCGTAGCTCGCGCGATCCTTGTCGGCGTACACCGGCAGGTCGGGCGTGTACCGGCGCCGGAAGTGCGCGGCCTGGCGCGGCGACGCCTGGCCGATGAGCACCAGGTCCCCGCCGGTGGCGTCGAAGTCATCCTTGGCGCGATGCAACTGCACCGCGTGATCGCGACAGTGCAGTCAGCCGTAGTGGCGGAGCCAGACGATCGCCACCGGCCGGTCTTGCCACAGGCTGCCCACGCGCACCTCGGCGCCGTCGTGATCGAGGACCACGAGGTCGGCGAGATCGTCGGCTCGGGCTTGGCGGGCGGCGGCCATCGCGGGCTACCTTAGCCGCAGGTGGATGTCTGGCGGACGCTCTTGCTCGCCGAGTGCCGTCCCGGCCCTCGGCCGCTGGGATTTCACGATGCCGCCGCGCGGACCCTCCGTCCTGACCCGGAGCGACTGACCGTTCAGCGCCGCGATGGCGTCCTGGCGGCGCAGCCCGACGACGCGCGGCACCCGCTTGGCCGGCCCGAACACTCCCTCGAACACCGGCCCGCCCTCGACGCGCCGCCCGTCGATCGGCGCGTCGAGGCGCGCCCGGACCTGCAGCAGCCGGAGTTCCCGCGTGCACCCCTCGCCCTCGCCGGGCTTGTTCTCGGTCTGGCGGACGCGGATCGAGACCCGGCGCGCGGTCTCCTTGACCACCGGCCGCCCGTCGTCGCGCAGGCAGCCGCCGCCCTCGTAGGCGAGCAGCAGGCTGCGGCTGTCCTTGGCGACGCTGAGCACCCGCCACGGAGCGTCGCGCCTGACCGGCGTGAACGCCGCGCGGGCGACGGCGGTGGCGGCGATCGGCGCGCGCCTGACGACGAGCACGCCGTCGAGGCGCGCCGTGAGATACCCGCCGCGGCGCAGCCGTTGCGCGGCGACGGGGCCGACCCTGAAGCGGACCGTGGTGGAGGTGTCGGCCGCCGCGTCCAGCGTGCGCGTGTCGCTCCGGAGCCGGCGCCCGCCGGCGTAGGCCCGGAGGAGCAGCGTGCCGCGACAGGGTTCCTGCCCGCACCGGATCGCGACCGAGACCACGCGCCCGCGAAGCCGCGGCCGGCCCGAGACGGCGATGCGCTTGCCGGGTTGCGCCTCCGGCGACGTCTCTGCCGGTGACTCGGGAATCGGCTCGGGAATCGGCTCGGGGTCGGGCCCCGGCCCCGGCTCGGGCTGCGGCGGCGGATCGGGCCCCTCGGCGACGATCTCGCAGCCCTGCCACGCGTCGAGCCCGCCCGCGTCCACCGCGGCCTCGACGGCGTCCCCGCACGTGAGGGTGTCGGCGTGCCCGTTGCGGACGTCGACCACGGCGTGGGTCAGCTGCATCGTCGTTCCCGCCGTCGCAATCGTCGCGTCCACGTGGACAGGGAGCTCGGCACTGCCAGCCGAGAGGCTTCCGCCCCCGGCGACGGTGATGCGGACGGTCTGAAAGCCGGATCGCGGGCACAGCACTGACGACGGTCCGGTCTGCTCGCAGCCGGCGCCGGCGTCGATCGAGCTCTCGGCGACATCGACGCGCGCACGATCCCCCTCCAAGCCGAACGACATCCGCACGCCCTCGCCGTGGCTGACGATGAGGACATCATCGGCCACGCCGGCGTGGCTCGGGGCCTGTGCCGCGGCCGCCGCGGCGCCGCCGAGGTGCACAACGACGGCGACCGCACAGCCGATCAGGATCCGGGTCACCGGCGCAGCACACCACATCCCCGCAGCGTCCGCCGGTCGTCTCACGAATCGCGCGCGACCGGCGTAAGCGACGCGCCGATGACAAGCGCGAGCGCGGCGGGCATGAAGAACATCCCGATCGAGAAGCCGCTGATCACCGCGAAACGCCAGCAGCACCCACGCGACCGTGAGCCCTGCGGTCCTCGCCCAGCCCGCGCCCGAGCGGCAGGCGAGGTGAAGCAGCCCCCACACCAGGCAGGTGACGACGATCGGCGCGGCGAGGGCGACGCGAACCGTGGCCTCCGGGTTGACCTCGAGGATCGTCTGCCCGGAGGAATAGACGGAGGCCGTCAGCGCCCATCCGGTGAACACCGCCGACCAGATGACGGCGACCGTCGCCAGCCCGAACGCCACCCTCCCGTTCCCGGCTTGAGTCGCCATAGCTCAACGGTACCCCGTCCGTCGACTGACGGCGGGCGCTCGCAGGCGGCTTCCCACCCCGCCTCACCGCACAGCCATCCCTCGCCCGATGCAGTTGCCGGCCTAGGCCTTCGCGGCGGCGGCGAGCCGGGCGACGCCCTCGGCCAGGCGGTCCGGTGGCGCTCCGGCGAACGAGAGGCGCAGGTACGGGCCTGACGGCTCGGCGGGGAAGAACCAGCGGCCGGGCGAGACGACCACGCCAGCGCGGGCCGCCCGCGCCGCCACGTCGGCGTCATCCTGCTCCGGGTCGAGCGCCACCCACAAATGGAAGCCGCCGCGCGGAAGGGCGGCGCGCCCCGGCCCGAGCTCGCGCTCGACGGCGGCGGCGAGGGCGTCACGGCGCTCGCGCAGCGCGACGCGCAGCCGGCGCAGGTGGCGCGGCCACGAGGGTGTCGAGACCAGCTCGACGGCGGCCGCCTGGAGCGGCCCCGCGACCAGGAAGTCCTCGATGACGCGCGTGCTGCGGATCCGCGCCGCGGCCGGCCCGCGGGCGATCACGGCGGCGACCCGCAGGGCGTGGGACGCGGACTTCGTGAGCGACCGCACGCAGACGACGTGACCGTCGCGGTCGTCGTGCCAGAGCGGCGGTGGTGGCGGGTCGCGTGGGTCCAGCGCGACCTCGCGGAACGGGTCGTCGTCGATGATGAACGCGCCGGCGTCGCGCGCGGCGGCGAGCACATCGGAGCGCCGCTCGGCGGCGAGCGTCGTGCCGTGCGGGTTGGCGAAGGTCGGCTGCAGGTAGGCCACGCGGGCGCCCGACCGCTCGAGCGCGTCGGCGAGCAGGTCCGGCCGGACGCCGTGCTCGTCGCTGGGGACGGGGACGATCCGCAGCCCGGCGGCGCGCGCGAGCAGCAGGATGCCGTGGTAGGTCGGGCTCTCCACCACGATCGGCGAGCCTGGGGCGACCAGCGCGCGCAGGCAGGCGTTCAGCGCGGCCTGGCCCCCGGGGCAGACGAGGACGTCGGCGGGCTCAGCGCCGCCGCCCAGCCCGGCCGCGAAGTGCGCGCGCAGCGGCGTGATCCCCTCGAGCGGGACGCGATCCCAGGCGTCGCGGCGGCGACCGGCGCGCGCGAATGCCTGGGCGAGGGCGCCGAGCGGCTGCAGGTCGGCCGGCAGGTAGCCGGTGCTGAGCACGAGATCGCCCGGCGCGAACGGCCCGCGCAGGTCCGAGAGCGAGCTGGCGTCGACGGATGGCCCGGCGGCGCCCAGCGCCACCGTCTGCCACGCGAGGTCGGCCGGTGGAGCGGGGGCAGCGCGCGCGGCGACGAACGTCCCGCGCCCCGGGCGCGCCTCGATCACGCCGCGGGAGGCGAGCGCTCCGACCGCGCGCTGGATCGTTCCCGGTCCCGCCCGGTGGCGCTCCATCAGCTCGCGCACCGACGGCAGCCGGTCTCCGGGCGAGCCCGCCGCCGCGCGACCCTCGAGATCGCTGATGACGGCAGCGAGTGTGTTACCGTTTCCCATGAGCAGCCAGAGTAACGTTACTGCACCCGGCACAGTAACGATCCCGGGCCTGCGGGGCGTCGGTCTCGGCCTTCTCGGCGTCCTCGCCTTCTCCGGCACCTTCCCGGCGACCCGGTTCGCGCTCGAGGGCATCGACCCATGGCTGATCACCTTCGGCCGCGCGGCGGTCGCGGCGGCGCTCGCGGCGGCCTACCTGGCGCTCACCGCCGGCCCGCGGCCGACCCGCACCCAGCTGCGCGGCCTGCTGATCGTCTCGGGCGGCGTCATCGTCGGCTTCCCGCTGATGTCGACGCTGGCGCTGACCACGTCGGGCGCCGCCCACGGCGCGGTGGTGATCGCGCTGCTCCCCGCGGCCACCGCGCTGGCCGCCGTCGCCCGCGCCGGCGAGCGGCCGAGCCCCACGTTCTGGGCGGCGGCCGGCGCCGGCCTGCTCGTCGTGCTCATCTTCGCCCTCGCCGAATCCGGCGGCGGCCTCGCACGCGCCGACCTCTTCCTGCTCGTCGGCACCGCGCTGTGCGGCTTCGGCTACGCGGAGGGCGGTGCGCTGGCGCGCGACCTCGGCGGGCCGCGAACGATCGCCTGGGCGCTCGTCCTCACCGCGCCGCTGACGGTGCCCGTCGCCATCGCGCTCGCCGCGACCACCGGCCCGCACGGGCCGGCGACCGCCTGGAGCGGCTTCGCCTACGTCTCGGTCGTCTCGATGTTCCTCGGCTTCTTCGCCTGGTACGCCGGGCTCGCCCGCGGCGGCGTCGCGCGCATCGGCCAGCTCCAGCTGACCATGCCGCTGTTCACGATCGCCTGGAGCGCGCTCCTGCTCGGCGAGGCGGTCGGGCCCGGCACGCTGGCCGCCGCGTTCGGCGTGCTCGCCTGCGTGGTCGCCACGCAGCGCGCGCGGGTCGACCGGGCGCCGAGCCGGCGCTGCGCGCCGGAGATCACACAGCCAGCGTTTCGAGACGCGACCTGATCGCGGTCGCCGCGCGCTCGAAGATCACGGGGTCGCGCATGAGCTGGAACTGCTGGTTGGACGCGGCGCCGAGTGCGTCGAGCTCGAAGGCGATCTGCTCGGCGTCGGCCTCGGGATCGAGGTCGCCGGCCTCCTGGGCCTTGCGGATCTCGCGGCCGAGGAAGGCGAGGAACTCGCGCGCGTCATCGGTGATCATGTCCCGCACCGGGCTCGACGAGCGGCTATCGAACTCGGCCTTGACGGTGTGGAAGAAGCAGCCGCCCTTGAAGACCTCGCCGCGGTAGTAGTCGAGCCAGTCGAGCATCAGCCGCTCGACTCGCTCGCGGCCGCGCGGCAGGTGGCGTGACGGCTTGACGACGTGCTCGACGAAGCGCCGGCGCGCCGCGTCGATGGTCGCCAGCTGCAGCTCCTCCTTGGAGCCGAAGTGCGCGAACAGCCCGCTCTTGCTGATCCCGAGGTCCTGCGCGAGCAGGCCGATCGTCAGGCCCTTGAGCCCGACCACCGACGCCAGGTCGGCGGCCGCCTGGAGGATCGACTCGCGGGTGCGATTGCCGCGCCGCCGCCGGCCGTCGGCCTCGGCCCCCTCTCCGACAGCCTCGGCCCGCGCGAGCGTCTCGAGGTCCTCTGTGGGCGGGATCACACCGAGAAAGTAGCACGACCGTTCGTCTATGTGGTACAAACCTAAGCACGACCGATCGTGCTTTTTGTTTTCTGGAAGGAGAGGTTCCCGATGGCTCAGACCGTGACACTGGCGCCCCCACTGCCGGCGACGCGAGCGGGTGGCGCGTTGCTCGTCGCCGCGGGCGCCGCCTTCCTCGCCCTGCTGGACACCACCGTCGCGAACCTCGCCGTGGCGGACGTGCGCGGCGACTTCGCCGGCGCGACCGTCGGCGCCGCGACGTGGATCATCACCATCTACGCGGTCGCGTTCGCGGCGTTCCTCGCGCCCGCCGGGCGCATCGCGGACGTGGTCGGGCGACGGGCGCTGCTGCTCTACGGCGTCGGCGCGTTCTCGGTGCTGTCGCTGGTGTGCGCGGTCGCGCCGTCGCTCGGCGTGCTGCTCGTCGCGCGCGGGCTGCAGGGCGCCGCGGCGGCCATGATGATCCCCGCGTCGCTGGCGGTCGTGCTCGCCGACACGCCGCCGGAGAAGCGCGCGGCGGCGATCGGCGCCTGGAGCGCGGCGGGAGCGCTGGCGGCCGCGGCCGGACCCGCCATCGGCGGCGTCCTCGTCGACAGCATCGGGTGGCGCTCGCTGTTCCTCGTCAACGTTCCCATCGGCCTGGCGATCGTGCTCGGGACGCGGATCATCCCAGCCACCTCGGCACGCCGATTCAGCCGCGACCGCCTTCCCGACGTGATCGGGATCGGGTTGCTCGCGCTCGGCCTCGGCGCGATCGCGCTCGGGATCGCGCAGGTCACCGAGTGGGGCTGGGGCGACGGCCGGACCCTGATCTCGTTCAGCGGCGGGATCTCGAGCCTGGTGTTCGCGGTGGAGCGCTCGTGGCGGCATCCCGCGCCGGCGATCGAGACCGCGCTCTGGCGCTCACGCCCGTTCCGTCTGGCCAACCTGGCGTCGCTGCTCTACGGGGCCGCGCTGTTCCCCTGGATGCTCGTCGGGGTGCTGTTCCTGATCGGCGTGTGGGACTACTCGCCGCTGGAGGCGGGGCTCGCGATGACGCCGGGCGCGATCGTCGCGTCGGCGGTCGCCCTCGGCGCCGGGCGCATCGTCGCGCGACGCGGGCCGCGGGCCGTGATCGTCGCCGGTGCGCTGGTGCTCGCCGTGGCCGGCCTGCTGTGCGTGCTCGCGCTGCCGTCCCAGCCGAGCTTCCTCGAGTTCTGGCTCCCGGTCGGCGTCCTCATCGGCACCGGCATGGGCGCCATGACCACGGGCATCTCCACCGCGGCGGCGCTGTCGGTCGCGCCCGCGCGCTTCGCCGCGGCCGTCGGGCTGAACCAGACCGGCCGCCAGGTCGGCGGCGCCCTCGGCATCGCCGCGCTCGCCGCGTTGCTCAGCGGCCACCCCGGCACTGAGGTCGGCCCGTACGCCGGCGTCTACACGATCTGCACTCTCGCCACGCTCGGCGTCGCGCTGACGGCGGCGTGGCTCGTCCTCGAGGAGAAGAACGCATGAGCCCCCAGACCTGGAGCATCGAGATCACCGACGCCGAGATCCTCGAGGACCTGTGCTGGCCCGGCCCGCCGCCGAGCCGGTGGCAGATCCCGGACACCGCGCACATCGACCGCCTCATCGAGGCAGTCGAGCGCTCGGCGTGGCCGGCGGTGGTCTAGGTCGCGCCGACGGTGAACGCCGGCGGTAGCTCGCCGGTGACCTCGACCGGCACCGGCGCGAGCACGGAGCGCTCGAAGCCGGCGCGTGTCATCCCGAACACGACGACGTCGTGGATGCGGTCGCCGTGCTTGTGCCAGCCGGCGAGGATCCCCTCGCGGCGGAAGCCGACGCGCTCGAGCGCGACCTGCGAGCGCCCGTTGCGCGTGTTCGCCCACGCCGTCAGCCGGTTCATGCCGAGGTGGTCGAACGCCAGCCGGGCGATCAGCGCCTTGGACTCCAAGTTCGCGCCGCTCCCCCACCAGCGGTGCCCGAACCACGAGCCGACAGTGGCGCGGCGGTCGCGGCGGGAGAGCTCGGACAGCCCGGTCACGCCGATCGGGCCGTCCTCGTGGTGGACGATCAGGAAGTCGAGCAGCTCGCCGCGCTCGCGCTTGGCCGGAAGCCCGGAGATGTACGCCTCCGGCTCGGCCACGCGCGTGTAGGGCCCCCACGAGAAGAAGCGCGTGACCGCCGGATCCGAGGCCAGCTCGAGCAGCCGCGGCGCGTCCTCGACGGTGGCGTAGCGCAGCGTGAGCGCCGGGCCCGAGACGCGGACGGTGTCGTCATCGGCGGCCACGGGGCCGCGATCCTATGACCTCAGCCCGCCGGGACAGCCTCCGGCTCGGGCGCCGGCTGGGGCTCCTCCCCCACCGCCGCGCCGGTCGCGAGGTCGAACGCGTGCAGGCGCGCGGGGTCGCAGACGAGGTCGACCATCTCGCCGCCGTTGATCGGCTCGTGGGCGTCGATGACCGCCGTGAAGGTCGCGCGGTCGTCGTCGGCGAGCAGGACGTCGTCGCCCTTGCCGGCGTCGACGGCATCGCGCAGCGCCTCGGCGTCCACCCGCGGCGCCTCGACGGAGAAGACGACGTGGGTCTCGGTCCCCAGCCGCTCGACCACGTCGGCGCGCACCCGCAGCCGCGGCAGGGCCTCGTCGACGCCCGGCCCCGCGACGTCGATGTCGTGCGGCCGGATGCCCAGGACGACCGTGCGCCCCTCCGCCGCGCGCAGCGACGACTTCACGGGCAGCGGGATCCGCAGCCCGGCGAAGCGCGCCTCGCCGTCCGCGATCGTCGCCTCCACGAGGTTCATCGCCGGCGAGCCGATGAACGCGGCGACGAACAGGTTCGCGGGCCGCTCGAACAGGCGCTCGGGCGTGTCGCACTGCTGCAGCACGCCGCCGCGCAGGACCGCGACGCGATCGCCGAGCGTCATCGCCTCGACCTGGTCGTGGGTCACGTAGATCGTGGTGATCCCGAGGCGCTCGTGCAGCTTGCCGAGCTGCGCGCGCATGCTCACGCGCAGCTTGGCGTCGAGGTTGGAGAGCGGCTCGTCCATCAGGAACGCGGCGGGCTCGCGCGCGATCGCGCGCCCCATCGCCACGCGCTGGCGCTGCCCGCCGGACAGCTCCCCCGGCTTGCGGTCCATCAGCTCGTCGAGGCCGAGGATCCGGGCCACCTCGTCGACGCGCTTGGCGATCTCCGGCTTCGGCTGGCCGCGCAGCTTGAGCCCGAAGCCGAGGTTGCCGCGGACGGTCAGGTGCGGGTACAGCGCGTAGCTCTGGAACACCATCGCGGTGTCGCGCTTGCGCGGGTCCAGGCGGGTGACGTCACGGTCGCCGATGTGGATCGTGCCCGCGGTGACCTCTTCGATCCCGGCGATCATCCGCATCATCGTGGACTTGCCGCAGCCCGACGGGCCGACCAGCACCATGAACTCGCCGTCGTGGATCGTCAGGTCGACCTCGTTGACGGCGGGCGGGCCGGACTTGTAGCGCTTGGTCAGTCCCTCGAGTCGGATGGCGGGCATCGGTCTGGTTTCTCTCCTCAGGTGGTGCGGGTGATCTTCGAAAGCCCGAACGGCCGGTCGACGTCGATGCCGAGCCGCTCGGCGAGTCCGACCGCGAGCAGCTGGGCGGGCACGACGGCGACGAGCGGGCTGAGCCACTCGGGCGTCTCCACGAGCTCGAGGCCGCCTTCGCCGATCACGGTCAGCGCGCCGCCGCGGGTGCGGACCGCGTCGGCGAGCTCCTGCATGACGCCGAGCGCCGGGCCGGGCGCCGCGATCGACAGGACGGGGAAGCCGGGGCCGACGACGGCGATCGGGCCGTGCATGAAGTCGGCGGGGGAGTAGGGCTCGGCGGCGACGCCGGCCAGCTCCTTGATCTTCAGCGCGGCCTCGAACGCGGTGCCGTAGTTCGCGCCGCGCCCGACGACGGCGAGGCGCTGCCAGCCGTCGGCGGCGGCCACGGCGGCGTGGATCCCGTCGGCGCTGACGGCGATCTGGCGCTCGAGTGCCTTGGGCATCGTGTGCAGCTCGCCGGTCAGCGACGCCTCGCCGCAGATCGCCGCGGCGAGCGCGGCGATCGCGCCGAGCGAGGCGGTGTAGGTCTTCGTCGCCGCGACCGACTCCTCGGCACCGGCGTGCAGCGCGATCGTCCGCGCGGCGGCGCGCGCCATCGGCGACTTGGGGTCGTTGGTGATCGCGATGGTGATGGCGCCCTGGCGGCGCGCCTCCTCGACCACCGTGACGATGTCGGGCGAGCTGCCCGATTGCGAGATGCCGATCACCAGCGCGTCGACGTAGCGCAGCGGGGCGTCGTAGAGGGTGTGCAGAGACGGCGACGCGAGCGCCACGGTCAGCCCGCAGAAGCGCCCGAGGACGTGCTGCGCGTAGCGCGCCGCGTTGTCCGACGACCCGCGCGCGGCGATGACCACGTAGCGCGGCCGGCGCCGCACGATCTCCGCGGCGGCGTCCTGGATGGCGGCGCCCTCCGCCTTCAGCAGCCGGTCCAGCACGGCGGGCTGCTCTGCGATCTCGTTCCTAGCCAGCGACAACAGTGCCTCCTTGCACGAGCACACGTTCGATGCTCAGTTGATCGTCGAGTACCACGATGTCCGCCGGGGCGCCGACCTCGATGCGGCCGAGGTCGGGACGGCGGGCGACCAGCGCGGGAACCGTCGAGGCCGCGCCGAGCGCCGCCTCGAGCGGGACGCCGAGGCCATGCAGGTTGCGCACCGCCTCGATCATTGTGAGCGCGCTTCCGGCGAGCTGGCCCTCGGGGCCGCGCACGACCCCGTCGGCCGCCCGCACGAGCTGCGAGCCGAGCCTGAACTCCCCGTCGCCCATCCCTGCGGCCGCGACCGCGTCGGTGACGAGCGCGAAGCGCCCCGCCGCCGCGTGCCACGCCATCCGCGCCGTGTCCGGCGCCAGGTGGTGATGGTCGACGATGACCTGCACGGTGACGTCGGGCCGGGTGAGCGCGGCGACGGCGATGCTCGGGTCGCGCGGCGTGCCCGGCCGCATCGCGTTGTGCAGGTGGGTGACGGTGCGGATGCCGCGGTCGAAGGCGAGGTGCGCCTCGGCGGCGGTGGCGTCGGTGTGGCCGGCCGAGACGGTGATCTCGCGGGCGACGAGCTCGTCGATGAGGTCGAACGCGCCGGCCAGCTCGGGCGCGAGCGTGACCTGGCGGACCCGGCCGCCGTCGAGCAGCCGCCGCAGCAGCGCGAGGTCGGGCGCCCGGCAGTGCTCGAGGGCGTGGACGCCGAGCCGGCGCGGCGACAGGAACGGCCCTTCGAGGTGGGCGCCGATGATGCGGGGCCCCGAGACGTCGGACGGCATCGCGGCGAGCGCGGCGAGCAGGTCCTCCTCCGGGGAGGTCACGAAGGTCGGCTGGTAGGCGGTGGTCCCGAACGCGAGCATGGCGGCGCCGACGCGCTCGTAGTCGGCGCGGTCGGCGGTCATCAGGTCGACGCCGGCGAAGCCATTGACCTGCAGGTCGACGAAGCCCGGCGCAGCGATGCCGCGGGCGGCCCCGCCGTTGGCCGGCAGGCCGACGCCGGCGACGACGCCGTCGGCGACCTCGACGTCGCCGGGCAGGAGCCGCCCGGCGACGAGGGCGGCGCCGACGCCGAGCCTCACCCCTTCACCGCCCCGGTGGTCCGGGTCGTCATCAGCTGCTTGCGCAGCGCCACGAACAGGAGCGCGACCGGCAGCGTGTACAGCACGCTCGTGGCCATCACGGCGCCCCAGTCGGTGTCGCCGCGGCCGACGAAGCTCTGCAGCACCAGCGGGACCGTCTTTCGCTCCTCCTGGTTGATGAAGGTGAGCGCGAGGAGGAACTCCTTCCAGGCCTCGAGGAAGCAGAGGACGGCACACGTGGCCAGGCCGGGCGCGGCGAGCGGGAGGATGACCCGGAACATCGCTCCCACCCGCGTCGCCCCGTCGATGCGCGCCGCGTGTTCCAACTCCGCGGGTATCGATATCAAGAAGCCCCGCATCACCCAGATCGCGAGCGGCACCGTGAACGCCATGTAGCTGGTCACGAGCGCCCAGTAGGTGCCGAGCATCCCCGCCTTGCGCATGATCACGAACAGCGGGATCACCAGCACGACGAGCGGGAACATCTGGGTCATCAGCACGAGCATCATCAGGACCTTGCGGCCGGGCAGGTCGAAGCGCGCGAGCGCGTAGGCGGCGAACGTCGCGACGAGCAGGCAGACGACCGTGGTCATGCCCGCGACGATGAGCGAGTTCATCAGCGCGCGGCCGACGTGGCCCTCGCCGAGCACCCGCGTGTACTGGCCCCACTGCGGGTCGCTCGGCCACAGGTCGGGCGTCCGCGAGTAGATCTCCGACCGCGGCTTGAGCGACGTGATCACGACCCAGTAGACCGGGAACAGCGCGAAGATCGCGAAGCCGACCATGGCGACGTACATCCACCCGCGGCGCAGGGCCCACGTCATGCCGTCTGCTCCTTCCCGATCAGCTTCACGTAGAAGATCGAGAAGACGAGGAGGACCAGGAAGAGGATGACGGCGATCGCCGAGCCGACGCCGTAGTGGCCGAGCGCGAAGGACTCGCGGTAGGCGGTGACGGCAGCCGTGTCGGCCGCGCGGCCGGGCACCCCCTGGGCCATCACGAAGATCTGGTCGAAGATCCGGAAGTCCCAGATCGTCGAGAACACGACGAGCACGGCGATGATCGGCCGTAGCAGCGGGAGCGTGACGAGCCGGAAGCTCTGCCAGGCCGTGGCCCCGTCGGCGCGGGCGGCGTCGAGCGTGTCCTTGGGCAGCGTCTGCAGGCCGGCCAGCAGCGAGACCGCGATGAACGGGAACGACTGCCAGACGACGGTGACGAAGATCGCGACGTACGCCGAGTTGCGGTCCGCGAACCAGGCGAAGTCCTCGAAGTGCGAGAAGCCGACGTTCACCAGCACCCAGTTGACGAAGCCGTAGCGATCGTCGAACAGCCAGCGCCAGATCGCGCTGGCGGCGATGGCCGGGACCGCCCACGGGAGGATCAGGGCGACGACCCAGAACGTCGTGCCGCGCAGGCGCTGGTTGAGCAGCAGGGCGGCGGCGAAGCCGACGACCATCGTGCCGATCACGCACGCCGTGCCGAAGACGACGGTGTTGATCAGCGACACCCGGAGGTGCTCGTCGGTGAACGCCTCCTTGTAGTTCTCGAGGCCCACCCACTCGCCGGAGCCGTTGATCAGGTCGCCGAGGCGGGTCTCGGTGAACGACAGCCAGATCGTCTTGACCAGCGGGTAGCCGATCAGCCCGGCGATGATGATGAGCGCGGGGAGCAGCAGCAGCACCGGCAGGGTGAACTTGCTCACCGCCCGCTCGACGCGCGCCAGGCGCTCCCGCCGCGGGGCGCGCAGTGCGCGCCCCGCGGCGACGGTGGAGCTCGTGCTCACGCGCCGAACTCCTCGTCCATCTTGGTGGCCATGTTCTTGGCGGCCTCCTCAGGGGTCTGCTGGCCCTTCATGACCTTCTGGATCTCGCCGTCGAAGATGTTCGCGCCCTCGAGCCCGCCCCAGCGGGGCGACGGCGGGTACACCTTCGAGTTCTCGAGCAGCTGCTCGGCGAACGGCTTCTTGACCTCGTCCTCGAGGTAGCCCGAGGCCTTGATGCCGTCGACCGTGCCGGGCAGGAACCCGATCGCGCTCGTGAACTTGTTGAGGTTCTCGGCTTCGAGCATGTAGTCGACGAACGCGGTCGCGAGCGCCGTGTTCTTGGACTCCTTGAACACCACCAGGTGGCTGCCGCCGGCGAACGCGATGCTCTTGCCGGCCGGACCGGAAGGCGCGAGCGACGTGCCGATCTTGTCCTTGAGCTCCTTCTTGGTGTCGGTGATCGTCGTGTACTGCCAGCCGCCGCCGATCATCATCGCGATGTCGCCGTTGATGAACGCCTCCTGGACGTCGGGCTCCTCCCAGCCGACCGACGCCTTCGGCATGTAGCCCTCCTTGTAGAGGTCGGCGTAGTACTTGATGCCCGCGACGCCCTCCGGCGAGTTGATCGCGGACTTCCAGGTCTCGCCCTCCTGCGTGGCGATCTCACCGCCGGCCTGCCAGATCATCGGCAGGTAGAGGTGCTCGGTCAGGCCGGTGAAGCCGATCGGCGAGATGTCGGGGTTCGACTTCTTGATCGCCGCGGCGGCCGCCTTGAACTCGTCCCAGTTCGTGGGCGGTTCGACGCCGGCCTTCTCGAGGATGTCCTTGCGGTAGATCAGGCCGCGGGCGCCCGCGTACCAGGGCTTGCCCCAGACCTTGCCGTCGAGCGTCGCCGCGTCGACGAGGCTCGAGACGTACTTGCCCGACGCCGCCTGGTCCACCTCGGTGAACGCGCCCTGCTCGGCGAACTCGGGCGTCCAGGTCGTGCCCATCTCGGCGGCGTCCGGCACCTTGCCGCCGGCGATGGCCGTCGTGAACTTGTCGTGGGCCTGGCCCCACGGGACGAACTCGACGTTCACCGTCGAGCCGGCGTTCTTGGTCTGGAACTCCGACGCGTAGTCCTTGAACACCTTCTGGAGCGCCGGCGAGCCGGGGTCCATGATCCAGACGCTCGCCGAGCCGGAGAGCTTGGCCGGCTTGCCGTCATCCGACTTCGCCGCCGGCTTGTCTTCATCGCCGCCGCACGCGCCGAGCGCGAGCGCCATCAGAACGGCCGTCACGGCCGCCATCCACCTGCTTCGCATGAAATCGTCCTCCTCGTGACCACCCCCGGACGGGAGTGGGATGATTCCGAGGTGTCGCCCCGCAAACGGCGGCACCGATGCACACCCCCGGCGGCCGCCTCCGAGGCGGTCGCCGGCCTTTGCTTGGACCGGCTGACCTAGCGCAACGCGGGCCGGAGCTCCGTGACCAGCCGGTACCGATCCCCCCGGTACAAGGACCGCACGAGCTCCACCACCTCCCCTCGTGCGCTCTCGGTGACACGTTCGAACAGGAAGGCGGGCGCGTGCACCGGCACGCCGAGGATCTCCGCCTCCTCCTGGCTGACGACCGTCGGCTCGATCGTCTGCACGCCGGAGGCGAGGACGATGCCGAAGCGGTCCTGCAGGAGCTGGTAGAAGGAGTGGCGCTCGAGGTCCTCGCGGGTGAGCCCTGGGACCAGAGCCTTCGGGACGTAGAGGAACTCGATGGCCATCGTGTCCTCGTCGGCGAGCCGTAGACGGCGGATCGCGTAGACCTCGTCGACCGGGGACACGTGGAGCTTCTGGCCGAGCTTGGCGCCGGCGCTGATGGTCTCGAACGAGAGCACCCGGCTGCCCGGCCGCATGCCGCGCCGGCCCATGTCCTCGGAGAACGACGTCATGGTCAGCGGCAGCGCGATCTTCGGCTCGGCGACGTAGGTGCCGCTTCCGTGCCGGCGGGTCAGCAGCCCTTCCCGCACCAGCTCGTCGACCGCCGCGCGCAGCGTCGGCCGCGACACGCTGAAGTCGGCGGCCAGGCGGCGCTCGGACGGGATCGCGTCACCGGTCTGGAGCTCGTCGAGCATCGAGAGCAGCTCGTCGCGCACGAGCGCCTGCTTACCTGCGGCGGGCCGGCCTCTGCCGTTGGTGCTCGCGTTCACGCTCACGGCTCGGCACCATACAGAGTGGTAAGGAAGTGGTCAAGACCAATTACCGGGTGGTGCGTTTGCTCTGGCCGCCCATGTGCGGCGGGTGTGGCGGGATCGGGCGGGCTGGACTGCGGTCTGGTGAGGGACGCGGGTCGGGCGGCGGGTGGCGGGTCGGGCGGGAGGCGGCTCAATCCGACACTCGATCGGTTCCGCGAGGGAATCGCCGGATTGTGCCGCCAGGAGCGGCTCAATCCGACTTTCGATCGTTCATCCGCCTCGATCGTCGGGTTGAGCCGCCTCTCCGCCCCCGCCCGCACCCCTACTCCTCCCTCACCGCGCTTTTCCACCCGGCCGGCGCCCGAGCGGGGGACCCCGGTCAGTGCCAGCGCGCAGTTCAACCCCGCCGGCGCCCGAGCACACCCGGATCAGTGCCACCCAGAGCTCAGTGCAGCCGCGCCTCGGACGAAGCGGGCGGCGCGACCGGCGCCACCGGCCGGCCGTTGAACTCAGCCGCGTCCTCCTGCTCGTCCACCAGCCCGAGCACCCGCATGCGGTTCAGCGCGTCGAGCGCCGCGACCTTGTAGCTCTCGGCGAAGGTCGGGTAGTTGAACACCGCCGAGACGAGGAAGTCGACGCCCCCGGGGCGGCCGAGCAGCGCCTGGCCGACGTGGACGAGGTCGGCCGCTCCCGTCCCGATGATGTGGACGCCGATCAGCGAGCGGTCGGTCGGGGAGACGAGCAGCTTGAGCATGCCGTCGTCGTCGGAGGAGATGAGGCCGCGGGCGAGCTCGCTCCAGCGCGCGACGCCGGTCACGTACGGGATCGAGTCCTCGGTGAGCTGCTCCTCGGTGCGCCCGACCATCCCGAGCTCGGGGATCGCGTAGACGCCGGTCGGGATCAGCTCCGGCATCGGGTTGATCTCCTGGCCGGAGGCCACGAGGCCGGCGAGGCGGCCCTGCTCGAAGGCGGTGGCGGCCAGCCCGGGTGAGCCCTTGGCGACGTCACCGACCGCGAAGATGTGCTCGACCGGCGTCCGGCCACACTCGTCGACGTCGAGCCGCCCGCGCTTGTCGGCCTCGAGCCCCGCGTGCTCGAGCCCGAGGCTGCCGGTCGCGCCCTGGCGGCCGTTGGCGTAGAGCACGGTGTCGGCGGGGATGCGCTTGCCGGAGGCGAGCGTGGTGAGGATCAGGTCGCCGGTGCGCTCGGTGCCGACCACCTCCTCGCCGAGCCGGAAGGTGACACCGGAGCGGCGGAGCAGGTACTGGAACGCCTCGACGATCTCGCCGTCGGCGAACCCGAGCAGCCGCGGGCGCTGGTCGATGAGCGTGACCCGCACGCCGAGGACCGCGAACATCGACGCGTACTCGACCCCGATGACGCCGGCTCCGACGACCGTCAGCGTCCGCGGCACCCCCGTGTTCTCGAGGATCTCGTCGGAGTCCATGATCCCCGGGTCGTCGAAGTCGACGCCGGGCTGCCGGGCGGGGACGGTCCCGACGGCGATGACGATCCGGGCGGCCGTGTAGCGGTGGGGCACCTCTCGCGCGTCGAGGACGTCGACCTCGTGCGGGCTCGCGAAGCGCGCATCGCCGTAGAGCAGCGTGATCCGGTTGCGCCGCAGCTGCTCGCGCACGACCGCGGTCTCGGCGGCGACGACGCGCGCGGAGCGGTCGCGCAGGTAGGCGGCTCCGGCGGCCTCCCACTCCTCGGTCGGCGGCGCGCTGGCCGTGAGGTCGATCATCCGGCGCTTGCGCAGCTCGAGCACGGCCTCGCGCAGCGTCTTGGACGGGATCGTCCCGGTGTGGATGGAGACGCCGCCGACGCGCTCCCGCCGCTCCACCACGGCGGCGCGATGGCCGAGCTTCGCCGCCTGGATCGCAGCCTTCTGCCCGCTCGGCCCGGAGCCGATGACGAGCAGATCGAAGTCGCGCTCCTCCCCCATGTGAGTGAGTGTGATACCCCGGCCGTCCCGCCGCAACCGCTGGACTCGCGGTCCAAACCGCCTCGACCGAAGGCTGAAATCCCTGCGCAGAGCGGGCGCCGTCCCTACCCTCCGGCGCCATGCACCGCACGGCGCGCCAGATCGTCGCCTTCGGCGGCGGCGGCTTCTCCATGGAGTCGGGAAACCGGCTGCTCGACGACTACGTGCTCGACGTCGCGGGGGGTGACCGGCCGAAGGTCTGCTTCCTGCCGTCGGCGTCCGGGGACGCGGACCACTACATCGTGCGCTTCTACCGGGCGTTCTCCGCCGGCCGGTGCGAGCCGTCGCACGTGTCGCTGTTCCGCCGCGACTGCGGGGTGACCGACGTGCGCGCGCACCTGCTCGCCCAGGACCTCATCTACGTCGGCGGCGGCAGCGTCGTCTCGATGCTGGGCGTCTGGCGGGCGCACGGGCTCGACCACGTCCTGCGCGAGTGCTGGATGGCGGGGATCGTGCTCTGCGGCCTGAGCGCCGGCTCGCTGTGCTGGTTCGAGGAGGGCATGACCGCATTCCACGCCGACGGCGGCCCGATCCGCGGGCTCGGCCTGCTGCCGCACTCCAACGCCGTCCACTACGGCGGCGAGCCGGGGCGCCGGCCCGCCTATCAGGCCGCGATCGAGGCGGGGATGACGCCGGGCTACGCGGCCGACGACGGCGCGGCGCTGCACTTCGTCGGCACCGACCTCGCTCGCGTGGTCGCCTCGCGCGAGGGCTCGCGCGCCTACCGCGTGCAGACGATCGGCGGCAGGGTCGTCGAGACGGAGCTCGAGAGCCAGTACCTCGGGGCCCCCGCGCCGGTGGCCGCCGTTGCCTGAGCGGCGCCTGCGCGCCCCCACCATCTTCGCGATGGGCGGCGGCGGGTTCACGATGGAGCCCGACAACGCCGCGCTCGACGACTACGTCCTCGGGCTGGCGGCGGCCGCCGGCAGCGCGCGGCCGCGCATCTGCCTGCTGCCGACCGCCGGCGGCGATGCCGAGGACCAGATCTGCCGCTTCTACGCGACGTTCGGCGATCGCCACTGCGAGCCGTCCCACATCTCGCTGTTCCGGCTCGGCGCCCATCCCGTGCCGCTGCGCGAGCGACTGCTGGCCCAGGACGCGATCTACGTCGGCGGCGGCTCGATGGTCAACCTGCTCGCGATCTGGCGCGCGCAGGGCCTCGACGCCGTCCTGCGCGAGGCGTGGCAGGCGGGCGTCGCCCTGGCGGGGATCAGCGCCGGGGCGATGTGCTGGTTCGAGGCCGGCATCACCACGGGGACGGGGGCTCCGGCGCCCAGCTCCGGCCTCGGCTTCCTGCCCGGCTCGTTCTCGGTCCATCACGACGGCGAGCCCGAGCGCCGCCCGGTGTTCCTCGCGACCGTCGCGTCAGGGGCGATCGGTGCCGGCTACGCGGCCGACGACGGCGCCGGCCTGCTGTTCCGGGGCGCGCGGCTGGTGGAAGTCGTCGCGTCGCGCCCGCATGCCCGCGCCTACCGCGTCGCGCGCGCTCCGACCGGCGGCGTCGTCGAGGACCCGCTCGAGACGCGGTTCCTCGCCACCCCGCCGGCCGACGTGACCGGCGCGGCACCGTTCGCGGTCGCCGAGCTGCGCCGGCTGCGCGGCGCGCGGCGCTCCGGCGCCCGCGCCGGCGTGCGCCGCAGCTTCGGCCGGGACTAACCGATCAGCGGAACCGGTAGGTCAGCGTGTCGAACGCCGAGACGTTGCCCGCGCGGTCGGTGACGCGGACCCGGAACTGCACGATGCGGCCGCGCTGGGGCGACGAGACGGCCGCCCGCCGCGTGCCGAGGTCGATGGCCACGGTCGACCAGGGGGCGTAACCGCCGGGGCGCCGGCGCCGGACCTGCAGCGCCGAGGCGACCACGCCGGAGCCACGGTCCGCCGCGCGCCAGCGCAGGATGACCGCGCGGCGCCGGCGCACGTCGCGCGCCGGCTGCGGCTTGGTGAACGCGACGGCGGGAGCGACGAGGTCGCGGCGGTCGACGAGGCCGCCGCGGGCGCGGCGCGACGACGCCAGCGCGCCGTCGTCGGTCCGCGAGTCCGACGCCGCCTCGAGGCGGCCGTCGCCGAGGTTGAACCCGGCGGCATTCAGGCGGGGCCGCGCGTCGTACTCGCCGGCCGGAGCGAGCTTGTGGCCCCGGCGGCTCAGCTCGTCGCGGACCCCCGCGGGGATGCGCGCCTCCTCGATGACCAGCGAGGCGCCCGCCGCGTCGATCCGCTCGGTGTCGAGCGCGTCGGCGACGTCCTGCCCGAAGTCGACGAAGTTGACGATCCCCAGCAGCGTGCCCTCGATGATCCGCGCGCCGCCCGCCCCGCCGATCGCCAGCACCGTGCGGCCGTCGCGGGTGACGATGGTCGGGCTCATCGACGACCGCGGCGTCTTGCCGGGTGCCGGCTGGTTCGCGGTCCCCGGGTCCGAGAAGTCGGTCAGCTCGTTGTTGAGCAGCACGCCGGTGCCGGGCGCGGTCACGGCGCTGCCGAACGACTGCTCGATCGTGCAGGTCAGCGCCACCGCGTTGCCGCGGCTGTCGACGACCGAGATGTGGGTGGTCGAGCCGCGCGGGTTGAGGTCGCGGCCGGCCCGGCGGGCGGGCGGGCCGACGTCGCCGGGCTGATACGTCTTCGCGCGCGCCGGGTCGATCTCCGCGCGGCGGCTCTCCGCGTACTGCTTGGAGATCAGGGTGGCCGTCGGCACCTCGACCTGGTCGGGGTCGCCGAGGTAGGCGCCGCGGTCGGCGAAGGCGAGCTTCTGCGCCTCGGCGAGCAGGTGCAGCGTGTCGGCGGACGACTGGCCGGAGGCCTTGAGGTCCGTGCCCTCGAGCAGGTTGAGCATCTCGATTACGGCCACGCCGCCGGAGGTCGGCGGCGGCATCGCGGTGATGCCGAAGCCGCGGTACGTGCCGGACAGCGGCCGCCGCCACGTCGGCTCGTAGCCGGCGAGGTCCTCGGCGGTCATCAGCCCGACGTCGCCGCCGAGCTGCTGCGCGGCGGTCTGCATGGACGCGACGATCGCCCGCGCGACGGGGCCGCGGTAGAAGTACTCGGGGCCGTTGCGCGCGATCCCGTCGAGCGTGCGCGCCAGCTCGGGCTGGCGGAAGGTCGCGCCGCGGCGGTACGCCACCGCGCCCTCGGCCAGGAAGGTCTTCGTGCTCTCCGGGAACTGGTGGAGCCGTGGGGCGTTCGTGCCCATGTCGGCCGACAGCGACGGCGTCACCTCGACGCCGCCGGCCGCGAGAACGATGGCGGGCGCGAGGGCGTCGGCCAGCGTGATCGTCCCGTAGCGCTCGAGCGCCGCCGCCATGCCGGCGACCGTGCCCGGCACGCCGACCGTGCGATGGCCGGTGAACTGCTTGTGCGGCCCGGGGCCGGTGAAGGTGTCCGCCCGAACGGCGGCCGGCGCCGTCTCCCGGAAGTCGAGCGAGTCGACCTGACCGCCGGAGGAGCGGTAGACCAGGAACCCGCCGCCGCCGATCCCGCAGGACTGGGGCCGCGCGACGCCGACCGCGAAGGTGGCCGCGACCGCGGCGTCGACCGCGTTGCCGCCCTGGGCGAGCACGCGGCGCGCGATCCGCGACGCGGCCAGCGACTCGGTGGCGACGACGCCGCCGCGGGCGGTGGAGACCGCCGGGCGGTGCTTGGAGCCGCGGACCGCCAGGGCCGCGGCGGCGCCTGCGAGGACGATCACGACGCATGCCACGACGGCGATGACCGCCGCGAACCCCTTCCGCTCAGGCTGAGGCATGGCCGGGGAGCTAATCACACGAGCCGGAGCAGCGCGGTCGCTACGGTGGCGGCCACGAGCACGGTCAGCATCCCGGCGCGGCAGACGATCGCCACCACCGCCACGGCCACGCCGCCGGCCCGCGCGTCGAGGACGAGCTCGCGGTCGGCGGCGAATGTCTGGGTCACCACGAGCGCCGTGAGCAGCGCGGCGGGCAGCCTCGCCACCAGCCGCTCGGACCACTGCGGCAGCTCGCGGCCGCCGAGCGCGATCGGGCCGGCCGCCTTGAGCGCGAAGTTGGTCACGGCGAACAGGCCGATGGCCGTCCACACGGCGGTCATCGCTTCGACCGTCCCACGAGGACCGCGGCGCAGGCGGCGAGCACCGGCACGCCCGGCGGCGTGAACGGGATCAGTGCGAGCGCGATCAGGCCACCCGCGATCGCCGACGTGCGGGCCTCGGGATTCTCGACCTCCTTGGCGAGCAGCACGAGGAAGAAGGCTGGGAACAGGACGTCGAGCCCGAGCGCCTTGGGGTCCGGGATCTGGCCCCCGACCAGGACGCCGAGCGCAGTTCCGCTGAGCCAGCAGACGAACTGCGGCGCGGTGGCGCCGATCAGGCGCTTCGGCCCGAACGTCGCGGCGCCCGTGCGCGCGAGCACGAAGGAGGTGTCGACGATCGCCTGGCCCTCCAGCGCGCGGCGGACCGGGCCGCCGCGCAGCGACGGGCCGATGGCGAGGCCCATCGCCAGGAAGCGCGCGCCGACCAGCGTCGCCGCGAGCACCGCGGCCGCCACGCTCCCGCCCGCGCCGAGCACGGAGGCGATCGCGAACTGGCCGGATCCCGAGAACACGACCGCCGACATGACGATCGGAGCGACGATCCCCCAGTCGAGCGCGGCGGCGGCGACGCCGAACGACGCGCCGATCAGGAGCGTCGGCACGATCAGCGGCAGCGCGGCGCGAGCGCCGGCGGCGTAGGAGTCCTCAGGTGGCGCTTCGGTGGCGTCTGCGGTGGCCGTGGCCATGCGCCCATGTTCGCCGTCCGGCGCCGCGATCACCAGTCCGATCGCTTGGGAAAGCCATTAGCTGTCCATCGCCTCGTACGCCTCGTCCTCGATGAGCTCGGCGATCTCCTCGTCGGTCATCTCCTCGCCGTGCTTGGCGTTGTAGCGACGGATCTCCTTGGCGAGCGCCTCGTCGTCGGGGGCGGTCAAGGTCTCGTGCTCGAGGTCCAGGGTGCGCATGGTCGGTGTATTCCCCGTCCGGTCCCGCGCATATGCGTACTACCCGAGTGCTTTGTCGAGGTTGTACGCGGCGCTGATGAGCGCGAGGTGGGTGAACGCCTGCGGGAAGTTGCCGAGCAGCTCGCCGGTCGGGCCGATCTCCTCGGAGTACAGGCCCAGGTGGTTGGCGTAGGTGAGCATCTTCTCGAAGGCGAGGCGGGCGTCATCGACGCGACCGGCGCGCGTGAGCGCCTCGACGTACCAGAACGAGCAGATCGAGAACGTGCCCTCGTCGCCCTTCAGGCCGTCGGGCGACGCCGCGATGTCGTAGCGGTAGACGAGCGAGTCGGACACCAGCTCGTCGCCGATCGCATCCAAGGTCGACAGCCAGCGCGGATCCGTCGGCGAGATGAAGAGCACCAGTGGCATCAGCAGGATCGAGGCGTCGAGCACCTCGGAGCCGTAGTGCTGGATGAAGGCCCCGCGCTTCGCGCTCCAGCCCCGGGCCATGATCTGCGCGTAGATGCGGTCGCGCTCGGCGAGCCAGCGCACGATGTCGCCAGGCAGCCCGCGGGCGCGGTTGATCCGGATCGCGCGCTCGATCGCCACCCAGCTCATCAGCCGCGAGTAGGTGAAGTCCTTCTGGCCCCCGCGGGTCTCCCAGATGCCTTCGTCGACCGCGTCCCAGTTGTCGCACAGCCAGTCGACGATCCGCCGCAGGTTCTCCCACGTGTCGCTGAAGATCGGCGTCCCGTACTTGTTGTAGAGGTAGACCGAGTCGATCAGCTCGCCGTAGATGTCGAGCTGGCGTTGCTTCGCGGCCCCGTTGCCGATCCGCACCGGCGCCGAATCGCGATACCCCGCCCAGTGCGTCAGCTCGATCTCCTCGAGGTCGGCGCGCCCGTCGATGCCGTACATGATCTGCAGCGGCCCGCTCGGCCCCAGCTGCCACTCGCGCGTGCGCTCGGTCAGCCACTCCATGAACGCCGCCGCCTCGTCGGTGAACCCGAGCCGCAGCAGCGAGTAGAGCGAGAAGGCGGCGTCGCGCATCCAGGTGTAGCGGTAGTCCCAGTTGCGCTCGCCGCCGATCTGCTCGGGCAGCGACGTGGTCGGCGCGGCGACCAGCGCGCCGGTGGGCGCGTACGTGAGGAGCTTCAGCGTGAGCGCCGAGCGGTGGACCATCTCGCGCCAGCGGCCCCGGTACTTCGACCGGTTCAGCCACCGGCGCCAGTACTGGACGGTGGCGTCGAGCGCCTCGCGCGTGTCGCGCTCGGGATAGGGGCGGCAGATGTGGTCCTGCGGAACCCGCTCGAGCACGAACGTCTGGGCCTCGCCGGAGGCCAGCGTGAAGTGGGCCCAGACGCCCCCGCCGCGGCGCTCGAGGCGCCGGCTCGAGCCCATCGCCTTCGAGATCGCCCCCTCGAACGCGAGCGAGAGCTCCGGCGAGCGGAACAGCACACCGTGCGGGTGCATCTCGACCTCGTGCTCCGCGCGGCCGTAGTCGAAGCGCGGCTGGACCTCGATCTGGAAGTGCATCTCGCCCCGGACGACCGCGACGCGTCGCAGCAGCCGGTGGCGATGCAGCTCGATCGTGTCGGGCGCCTCGATCGGCATGAAGTCCTGGACCTCGCCGACGCCGCCCGGGGTGAAGAAGCGCGTGATGAGGACGTTGGTGTCCGGCAGGTAGAGCTGCTTGGAGCTCCAGTCGTCGCCCATCGGGCGGATCGCGTAGAAGCCGCCGTCGTCCTTGTCGAGGATCGCGCCGAAGACGCTCGGCGCGTCGAACGCGGGGCAGCAGTACCAGTCGATCGTGCCGTTGGTGCCGACGAGCGCGACCGTGTGGAGGTCGCCGACGAGGCCGTGCTCGGCGATCGGGAGATAGGTCCCCTCGTGCTCGCCGGCGACCGCCATGCGCGCTCAGCCCTCCGCCGAGAACTCTTGCTCGATGGCGAGGATCTTGCCGAGCCTCCGCACGTGGCGCTCCTCGCCCGAGAAACTCGCCCGCAGGAACGCCCGGATGATCTCCTCGGCATAGGACGGACCGACGACGCGGGCGCCCAGGCAGAGGACGTTGATGTCGTCGTGCTCGACCGCCTGGTGGGCCGTGTACGTGTCGTGCGCCGTCGCCGCGCGGATGCCGGGCACCTTGCAGGCGGCGATGGCGACGCCGGCGCCCGAGCCGCAGATGAGCAGGCCGCGGTCGGCCTCGTCCGCGCGCAGGGCCCGCGCCACGGAGAGCGCGGTGTCGGGGTAGTCGACGGGGTCGATCGTCGTGGTCCCGAGGTCGAGCACCTCGTGGCCCTCGGCGGCGACGGCCGCGAGGGTCAGCTCGCGGAAGGGGAAGCCGGCGTGGTCGAACGCGCACGCGATCCTCACGACGCCGCCCCGATCTGCAGCTCCTGGGCCGCGTTGACCGCGGCCCCGAGGAGGCCGGCCTTCACGCCGTGGCGGGCCAGGCGGATGACCGTCTGCGTGCCCACGCCCTCGATGGTGTAGGCCGCAGCCGCGCGGCGCGCCGGTTCGAGCAGCAACTCGCCCGCGTTCGAGACGCCGCCGCCGATGACCACCTCGAGCGGATCGAAGACGTTGATGGCATTGGCGATGCCGATCCCGAGACGCTCGCCGAGGATGCGCATGAGCTCCGCGGCCTGCTCGTCGCCGCCGATCGCCGCGTCGACGACGTCGTGGCCGGTGACCTCGCCGTCGCGCGCGAGGCGGCGCCCGAGGAACGAGTCGGGGGTCTTCTTCGCCGCCTCCAGCGCCAGCCGGTCGAGCGCCCGGCCGGCGGCGAGATGCTCGAGCGACCCGTCCCACGGCGGCCGGTGCGCGGGCATCGGCGCCCCATCGGTCATGGCGAGGCCGATCAGCGTGTGGCCGAACTCCGCGGCCCCGCCGGTCGCGCCGCGGTAGAGCTTGCCGTTGAGCACGAGGCCGCCGCCGACGCCCGTCCCGACGGCGAACAGGACGAGGTCGGAGCAGGTCAGCCGCCCGTCGTCGAACGCCTCGGCGAGCGCGGCGCAGCTCGCGTCGTTCTCGATGTACACCGGCAGCCCGACGCGATCGGAGAGCAGCGAGCGCAGCGGCAGGTCGGCCAGCGGGATGTTCACGCTGTAGGTGATCCGCCCCGTCGCGAACTCGACGATCGACGGGACGCCGATGCCGACGGCCTGGGCGGCGGGCGTGCGGACCGCGTCGACCGCCTCGACGATCTGGTCGAGCAGCGCGTCCGAGCTCGACGTGTCGGTCGGCACCAGGCGCGGCTCGCCGAGGTGGCCGTCGACCAGCGCGGCGGCGGCGATCTTCGTACCGCCGACGTCGACGCCGATGAACTCGCCCGTGCCGTGCAGGTCGGTCATCGGCCGAGGTCCGCGGCGGCGGCCTCGTCGACCAGCACGCGGACCGGGCGCACGTGCGCCGCCGGCGACGACGGATCGGCCGGCTCGCCGAACGCCCGCGCCACCGCGGGCGCCTTGTCGGCGCCCGCGACCATGAACAGCACCTCGCGCGCGGCGTTGATGAGCGGCAGCGTGAACGTCACGCGCGGGACGTAGGGCTCCATCCCCGCCTCGGGCACGGCGACGACCAGCCGCTCGCGCTCCTGCACCGCCGGCTTGCCGGGAAACAGCGAGGCGCAGTGGGCGTCGGGGCCGAGGCCGAGCAGGACGAGGTCGAACGCCGGCGCGTCCCCGAGGCGCTCGCGGATCAGCGCCTCGTAGCGCTCGGCGGCCGCCTCGGCGCCGAGCTCGCCCTCGATGCGGTGCAGCCGGGCCCGCATCGGGACCGGCACGATGGCGAGGTTCGAGCGCGGGTCGTCCGGCCCGACGGCGCGATCGTCGGAGAACCACAGGACCGCGTCGCCCAGGTCGGCGCCCGACGCGAGGATCTCGTACGCGCGCTTGGGCGACGAGCCGCCCGCCAGCGCGATCTGGCCGCCCGCGGCGGCGACCTCGGCGATGCGCCGGGCGCCGGCCTCGGCGACGGCGCCGCCGTCCGGCAGGACGTCGAGGTGAATCACAGGGGCGATTCCTACATCACCGCGCCATCGCGCGCGCTGCGGCGAGCGCCGGGCGGTAGGTCGGGTCGCGGAGCAGCGCCTGGCGCACCCCCTCGCCGAGGATGCCCGCCTCCCCGCGCGACGCGCCCAGGACCGTCCAGCTCTGCTCGCGCCCGTCGCGGGCGCGCCGCATCGCGCGCAGGCCGCCGGGGCTCCGGTCCAGCGACACCGCCTCGCCGGACGCCATCTCGACCGTCACGCCGCTCAGCCCCGGCGCGGTCTGCTCCGCGGCCGGTTGCAGCTTCAGGCGAACCTCCCCGCGCCGCGCGCGGACCGTGCCGGACCGCTCGTCGCCGCGCTCGCCGAGGCGCGCCGGGCGCCACCCGAGCCGCGACGCGAGCCATCCGAGGAACAGCATCCCGGCCGCCGCCGAGTCGTGGCGGTGGCGGACGGTCACCGCGCTGATCTCGCCGAGCGAGCGCCGCAGCGACGGCGGGTCGAACGCCGCGGCGACGCGCTCACGCCACGGGGTCGAGCGCAGCCACGCGAGGTCGACGACGTACATGTCGTCGGCGAGCTCCTCGGCCCGGGCCAGGCTGACGTCGACCTCGGGCTCGTCGAGCGAGTCGATGAGCACGACCTGCGCGATCCGGCGCATGGCGTCGATGCCCTCGGCGTGGCCGTGGGGCGCCCACGCCAGCGTGACGAGGTCGGTGACCACCAGCGGGTCGACGATCGTGTCGAGCGACGAGAGGTGCTGCGGCCCCATCATCAGCTCGACGCGCTCGCGGGCGACGGCGAGCCGGCCCGCCCCGCGGACGTCCTCGGCGGTCATGCTCGCGCGGGCGTCGAGCGTGGTCTGGCCGCGCCGCACCGCGCAGACGATCGCCCGCGACGGGTGGTAGCGACCCACCCGCTGCAGGCGGTTCTCGACCTCCCCGCGGAACTCGGCGTCGACGATCGCGACGAGGTTGAGCACGCGCGCCGGGACGAAGGCCTCCGACGCGGAGTGGCGCTCGGCGAGCAGCTGCCGCAGCGCCGCCTCGATCTTCGCCGGCGAC
Source organism: uncultured Solirubrobacterales bacterium (assembly GCA_963828075.1). GTDB lineage: Bacteria > Actinomycetota > Thermoleophilia > Solirubrobacterales > Solirubrobacteraceae > JACCYI01. Next base: position 329,435 of record CAWHDH010000021.1, read on the forward strand.
GTGTCGCGCTCCTCCCAGACGTCCTCGAGCATCTCGGGCACGCCGGCGCCTCCTAGAGGCCTCGCCAGTGGCGGCCCTCGCCCAGCAGGCGGTCGGCCTCCTCAGGCCCGGGCGATCCCGCCTCGTAGCTCGCCGGCGGCGGCTGGCCGTCGCCCTGCCACGCCTGCAGGATCGGGTCGATGATCGCCCACTGCGCGAGCGCCTCGTCGTTGCGGGTGAAGAGCGTCGCCTCGCCGCGCATCGCGTCCATGATCAGCCGCTCGTAGGCCTCCGGCGACTGCGACATGAACGACGTGCCGTAGTTGAACTCCATGTTCACCGGGCGGATCCGCATGCGCGTGCCGGGGATCTTCGCCCCGAGCGAGATCGAGACCCCCTCGTTGGGCTGCATGGTCAGGACGATCTGGTTGGGCTGGGCGCCGACCGACCCCTCGTCGGCGCCGAACGCGCGGGTCGGGACCGGCTTGAGCATCACCGCGATCTCCGTGACCTTGCGCGCCAGCCGCTTGCCGGTCCGCAGCACGATCGGGACGCCGGCCCAGCGCCAGTTCTGGACCTCGAGCCGCAGCGCGGCGTACGTCTCGGTCCGCGACTCGTCCGGCACCCCCTCCTCGTCGAGGTAGCCCGGCACCTCCTCGCCCGCCACCATGCCGCCCGTGTACTGGGCGCGGACGGTCGTCTGCCCGACCTCCTCGGGGCTCGGCGGCCGGATCGCCGAGAGCACCTTGACCTTCTCGTCGCGGATCTTGTCGGCCTCGAACGACGCCGGCGGCTCCATGCACAGCAGCGTCACGAGCTGGAGCATGTGGTTCTGCACGAGGTCGCGCAGCGCGCCGGAGGAGTCGTAGTAGCCGGCGCGCGTGCCGATCCCGATGTCCTCGGACGCCGTGATCTGGACGTGGTCGATGTAGGAGCGGTTCCAGACCGGCTCGAACATGAGGTTCGAGAACCGGAACGCCAGCATGTTCTGGACCGTCTCCTTGCCCAGGTAGTGGTCGATGCGAAAGACCTGCTTCTCCCGGAACGCGCTCGACACGACCTCCTGGAGCTCCTGGGCGGAGGCCAGGTCGGTCCCGAACGGCTTCTCGATGATCACCCGCACCTCGGCCTCGCTCGAGCGGTGCAGGCCCGCCTCCTTGAGGTGGCTGACGATGACCGGGAAGTACTCGGGCGCGACGGAGAGGTAGTGCGCCTTGTTGAGCGGCAGGTCGTGCTCGGCGTCGAGCTCGGCGAGCTTCTCGCCGAGCCGCGGGTACCCCGTCTCGTCGTCGAACGGGAAGCCGATGTAATACAGCCGCTCGAGCAGCCCGTCGAGCACCGTCGGGTCGGGTGACCGGCGCGAGAACTGCTCGATCGACTCGCGGGCGGCGGCGCGGAAGTCCTCGTCGGACTGGTCGCGGCGCGAGATCCCGACGAGGTTGAAGCGCTCGGGCAGCGACCCCTCGTGAGCGAGGTTGTAGATCGCCGGCAGCAGCTTGCGGCGCGCGAGGTCCCCGCTCGCGCCGAAGATGCTGAGCGTCGTCGGCGGGACCGGGAAGCGCTCCAGGCCGGCGACGAGCGGGTTGGGCGCGTCTGCGGGCGTCGCCTGCGCCGCCATCGGACTCAGCCTCCCCCGGCCGCGCGCTCGACCGCGTGGCCACCGAACTGGTTGCGCAGCGCCGCGAGCATCCGGTGGGTGTAGTCGCCCTCCCCGCGCGAGTAGAAGCGGGCGTAGAGCGCCGCGGTGATCACCGGCGTCGGGACGTCCTTGTCGATGCCGTCGAAGATCGTCCAGCGGCCCTCGCCGGAGTCGGACACATGCCCGCGCAGGTCGGCGAGGTCGTTGCCCTCCTCGGCGAAGGCGCGCTCGGCGAGCTCGCAGAGCCACGAGCGCACCACCGAGCCGCGGTTCCAGAGCCCGGCGACCTCCTTGAGGTCGATCTCGAACTCGGACTTGTGCATGAGCTCGAAGCCCTCGGCGTAGGCCTGCATGAGGCCGTACTCGACGCCGTTGTGGACCATCTTCACGTAGTGCCCGGCCCCCGGGGAGCCGAAGTGCCGCCAGCCGTCGGGTGGCGCCAGCACGTCGAGGATCGGCGCCAGGCGGTCGACGCCCGCCTGCGGCCCGCCGACCATCATGCAGTAGCCGACCTCGAGGCCCCAGACGCCGCCGCTGGTGCCGACGTCGACGTAGTGCAGGCCTTTCGCGCTCAGCTCCTCGCCGCGGCGGATGTCGTCGTGGAAGTTCGAGTTGCCGCCGTCGACGATCAGGTCGCCGGGCTCCATCAGCTCGGCGAGCTTCTGGACGGTCTGCTCGGTCGGGTCGCCGGCGGGGACCATCACCCACACCGCGCGCGGCGCGTCGAGCTTGCCCACCAGATCCTCGAGCGAGGACGCGCCGGTGGCCCCGTGGGACTCGGCGGCGGCGACGGCGTCGGCGCTGAAGTCGAAGGCGACGCACTGGTGGTCCGAATCGCGGTGGATGCGATGGACCATGTTGCCGCCCATCTTCCCGAGCCCGATGAAGCCGATCTGCATCAGTGGTTCCTCCAGTGGGTCGGTGTGCACTCGGGCGAGTCCCGGGGGCCGCCAGGCAAGGACGCAGGGAGGGGACAAGGGCGGAGCCCTGGCCCCGACTGAGGACGCCGCATGGCGGTCATCCGGGGCCGTCCGAGAGTGCGCCGATCCGCTGGAGGGGCCACTTCTCAAATCCTCCCGTTGAGCTCGTCGATGCCGGCGGCCGGGTCGGCGGCGGAGAGCCGGACGCGGACGGCGCGCAGCCCGGTCGCGCGCAGCGTCTGAAGGTCGCCGTCGGCCTGCGCGGAGATCAGCGTGCGGAAGCCGAAGGGCCGCCCGGGGATCTCCAGATCCTCGTCCGAGTCGTGCACGAGCTGCAGGAACGCGCCGACGTGCGGCCCACCCTTGTGCAGCTGGCCCGTGGAGTGCAGGTAGCGCGGCCCGTAGCCGAACGTCGTGGCGACGCCGTGGCGCTCGACGATCGACTCCCGCAGCCGCGCGACGGCGGCGTCGATCGCCTCGTCGTAGGGCAGGTAGCCGTGGATCGCGACGTAGCGCGGCGGCTCGAGCCCGTCGCCGACGAGGTCGGCGACGTCGCCGTCCTCGAGGTCGGGCGCACCTTCGTCGAGCACGCGCTGGGTGGCGTCCTTGGCCGATTGGACGTTGGGCTGGTCGAACGGGTTGATCCCGAGCACCCAGCCCGCGACGGCGGTCGCGAACTCGGCGAAGAAGAACAGCCGGCCGAGGTCGTCGGGCCCGCGGAAGGTCGCGGTGACGGTCGGGTGGTCCGCCGCGGCCAGGGCGGCGACGCGCTCCGCGTTGCCCTCGTCGGGCGCCTCCTCGTTGCGCAGGTGCATGAACACGCGGTCGTGCCCGTAGTGCTCCGGGTCGAGCAGCGGCTCGTCGGCGACGGGCAGGATCCCCTTGCCCTCCTTGCCGGTGGACTCGGCGATGAGCTGCTCGACCCACACGCCGAACGACTCGACCGGGGGGTCGACCACGAACGTGAGCTTGTCGCGGCCGCGGCGCGAGAGCTCGCCCAGCGCGATCCCCAGCCACAGGCCCGAGTTGGCGTCCGCCTGCTGGTAGTCGGCGCACGCCTGCTCGGCCACCGCGCTCGCCTGCAGGATCGCCTCGATGTCGATGCCGGCCAGCGCCGCGGGCACGAGCCCGAAGTAGGAGAGCGCCGAGTAGCGCCCGCCGATGTCGGGGTCGTTGACGAAGGCACGGCGGAAGCCGTGCTCGTCGGCGAGCGCGAGCAGCGAGGAGCCCGGGTCGGTGATCGCCGCGAAGTGCGAGCCGTCGGGCTGGAGGGAGTGGAAGTACTCGAACAGCGTCCGCGTCTCGATCGTCCCGCCCGACTTGGTCGAGACGAGGAACAGCGTCGTGTCGAGGTCGACGGCGTCGCGGACCTTGGCGATCTCGAGCGGCTCGGTGGAGTCCAGCACGTGCAGCCGCAGCCCGTTCTTGGCCTGTCCGTAGGAGAGGCGGAACACCTCGGGCGCGAGGCTCGACCCGCCCATGCCGAGCAGCACGCAGTCGGTCAGGCCCGCGTCCCGGCACTCGGTCGCGAAGTCGCGCAGCGCCTCGGCGTCGTCGAGCATCTTGTCGCCGATGGTCAGCCAGCCCAGCCGGTCGGCCAGCTCCGGGGTCCCCTCCGGCGCCCATAGCGTGGGGTCCTTGCGCCAGATGCGGCGGGCGACGTCGTCCTTGACGGCCGCCGCCGCGCGCTCGGCCAGCGGCTTCTCGAGCTCGGACGGCAGGTTCGCCTCGATCGCGGTGGGCCGCCCGGTGACCACCGCCTCGCGGCGGCGGTCGATCCCGTCGAGCAGCTTGTTCATCGGCGTCACGAACGCCTGGATGCCCTCGCGCAGCAGCTGCGCGGTGACGTCGTCGAGGTCGACGCCGGCGTCCGCGAGCGCGCGCAGGTCAGGCTCCGGGTCGATCGCCGCCGAGCCCTCCTGCGGGTCGCCGTGCTCGGCCTCGGCCACCAGCGTCGGCAGCGGCATCGTGTTCACGGTGTCCGGCCCGACGAGGCCGTCGACGTACATCGTCTCGGGGTAGTGCGGGTTCTTGACGCCGGTCGACGCCCACAGCGGCCGCTGCACCGGGCAGCCGGCGTCGCGCAGGGCGGCGAACCCGCCGCCGCCGAAGACCTCGGTGAAGGCGCGGTAGGCGGCGCGCGCGTTGGCCAGACCGGCGCGGCCCGCGAGCTCCGGGCGGCCGATCGCCTCCAGGCGCCGGTCGACCTCGGTGTCGACGCGCGAGACGAAGAACGAGGCGACCGAGTGGCGGTCCAGCGGCCGGCCGTCAGCGCGGCGGCGCTCCATCGCGCGGATGAAGGCGGCCATCACGTTGCGGTACGCACTGACCGCGAACAGCAGCGTGACGTTGACGTGCATGCCCTCGTAGAGCGCCTGCTCGATCGCTCCGATCCCCGCCGGGGTCGCCGGGATCTTGATCATCAGGTTCGGCCGGTCGACCAGCCCCCAGTACTGGCGGGCCTGCTCGAGCGTCCCCTCCGTGTCGTTCGCGAGCCGCGGCGCGACCTCGAGCGACACGAACCCGTCGTGGCCGCCGCTGGACTCGTAGACCGGTCGCAGCACGTCGGCGGCGAGCTGGACGTCCTTGACGGCCATCCGGCGGTAGAGCTCGCGGGCGCTCAGCCCTTCGCGCGCGCCCTCCCCGAGCTCTGAGTCGTAGTCGGGCGAGCCGAGGATGGCCTTCTCGAAGATGGCCGGGTTCGACGTGACGCCGCGCAGCGAGGACTCGTCGACCATCCGCTGCAGCTCGCCGCCCTCGATCATCGAGCGGCGGATCTGGTCGAGCCAGACGCTCGTGCCCATCGCCGTCAGCGCGGCGAGGCGCTCGTTCACGGTGGCTGAACTGCTCATGACGAGGCGCTCCTCGCACGTTCGAGCGACCGGCGGGCCCGCTCGGCCACCTTCTCCCCAGTGAAGCCGAAGTGCGGGAACAGCTCGCCCGCCGGGGCGGACGCGCCGAAGTACTCCATCGCCTGGACCTCGCCGAGGTCGCCGACCCAGCGGTGCCAGCCCAGGGCGGCGGCCGCCTCCACGGCCACCCGCGCGCGGACGGACGGGGGCAGGACCGAGTCGCGGTAGGCGTCGTCCTGCTCGGCGAAGCGGTCGATGCACGGCATCGAGACCACGCGCGCCTTGACGCCTTCGCCGGCGAGGACGTCGGCGGCCTCGACCGCCACGTGGACCTCCGAACCCGTGGCCATGAGGATCACGTCGGGCTCGCCCCCCTGGGCATCGCGATACACGTAGGCGCCGCGCGTGACCGCGTCGTCGGGGATCGCGTCCGGATCCATGATCGGGAGGCCCTGGCGGGTGAGCGCCAGCGCGGTCGGCCGCTCGGTCTGGTTGACCGCGTGGCGCCACGCCAGCGCCGTCTCGTTGAAGTCGGCCGGGCGGACGACGTCGACGTTCGGCGTCGCGCGCAGCTGCGCGAGCTGCTCGATCGGCTGGTGCGTCGGGCCGTCCTCGCCCACGCCGATCGAGTCGTGCGTGTACACGAAGATCGACGGGACCCGCATGATCGCCGCGATGCGGATCGACGCCTTCATGTAGTCCGAGAAGATCAGGAAGGTCGCGCCGTAGCCGCGCAGGCCGCTCAGCACGAGCCCGTTGACGCACGCCCCCATCCCGTGCTCGCGGATCCCGAAGTGCAGGTTGCGGCCGGCGTAGGAGCCGCGCTCGACGCTGTCGGCGCCCTCGATCAGCGTCAGCGTGCTCGGCGCGAGGTCGGCCGACCCGCCCACCAGCTCGGGGACGCGCTCGGCCACCCACTGCAGCACCTCGTTGGAGGCCTTGCGCGTGGCCACCGACTTCCCCGCCGGCTTGGTCGGCCGGTCGGCGTCCCAGCCCTCCGGCGGGCGGCGCTGCGTGGTGATGCGCTCGAACTCGGCGGCGAGGTCGGGGTGCTCGGAGCGATAGGCCTCGAAGCGCTCGTGCCACTCCGCCGCGTTCTCCTTCCCGCGGTCGACGGTTGCGGCGCGGAAGTGCTCGAGCGCCTCGTCGGCGACGAAGAACGGCTCGTCGCTCGGGTAGCCGTAGACCTCCTTGGTGAGCTTGACCTCGTCCTCGCCGAGCGGCGCGCCGTGGGCGCCGTGCGTGTCCTGCTTGTTGGGCGAGCCGACCGCGATGTGGGTCCGCACGACGATCATCGACGGGCGATCGGTCACCTCGCGCGCCTCGGCCAGCGCGTTCTCGATGCGGTCGAGCCCGAGGTCCTCGCCCAGCCGCAGCACGTGCCAGCCGTACGCCTCGTAGCGGGCCGCGACGTCTTCGGAGAACGACAGCTCGGTGTCGCCCTCGATCGAGATGTGGTTGTCGTCCCAGAAGGCGATCAGGCGGCCGAGGCCGAGGTGGCCGGCCAGCGAGCTCGCCTCGGACGAGATGCCCTCCTGCAGGTCGCCGTCGGAGGCGATCACGTAGGTGTAGTGATCGACGATCTCGTGGCCCTCGCGGTTGAAGCGCGCGGCCAGCATCCGCTCGGCGAGCGCCATGCCGACCGCCGTCGCGATGCCCTGGCCCAGCGGGCCGGTGGTGGTCTCGATCCCGGGCGAGTGGTTGTACTCGGGGTGGCCGGGCGTCTTGGAGTCGAGCTGGCGGAAGCGCTTGAGCTCGTCCAGCGGCATGTCGTAGCCGCTCAGGTACAGCGTCGAGTACAGGAGCATCGAGGCGTGGCCCGCGGACAGGACGAAGCGGTCGCGATCGGGCCAGTCGGGCTCGGTCGGCGAGTGGCGCATCGCGCGCGTGTAGAGCACGTACGTGAGCGGCGCGAGGGCCATCGGCGTCCCGGGGTGGCCGGAGTTGGCCTTCTGGACTCCATCCATCGACAGCGTGCGGATCGTGTTGACGCAGAGCTCGTCGAGCGTTGCGGGATCCGTGGCGACGGACATCGGGCGGTTCCTCTCCATAGTTCTCAGATCGGGCGTGACGCTACCGACTTGCCCGCCTCGCGTCGTGTATGAACCGCAGTGCGCCATTTCCAGCCGGAAGTCCGCCCCCGGCGTACCCTTTGAGCATGAGCACAAAGGTCGAGAAGTCCGACGCGGAATGGCGCGAGTCGCTGACGCCCGAGCAGTACGAGGTCCTGCGCCGCAGCGGGACCGAGCGCGCCTTCACGGGCGAGTACTGGAACGCCAAGGAGGACGGCGTCTACCGCTGCGCGGGCTGCGGCGCCGAGCTGTTCTCCTCCGACACGAAGTTCGACTCCGGAACGGGCTGGCCGAGCTTCACGGACCCGATGGTCGCCGAGAACGTCGAGACGCGCCCGGACCGGTCGCTGCTGATGAAGCGCACCGAGGTCGTCTGCAAGGCCTGCGGAGGGCACCTGGGCCACGTCTTCGACGACGGCCCGCGCGAGGCCGGGGGCAAGCGGTTCTGCATCAACTCCTGCGCGCTGGAGTTGGACACGAGCGCCAAGTAGGCGTCGCGCTTATGCCGGGGCCCTAGGCTCGGCGCAGTGATCCGCGCGCGAGGCCTCGTGAAGACCTTCGGCGAGGGGCGCGCCGCCCGTCGCCTGCTCGACGGCGCCGATCTCGACGTCGCGCGCGGCGAGGTGGTCGCCGTGCTCGGGCGCTCGGGCACCGGCAAGTCGACGCTGCTGCACCTCCTCGGCGGCCTGGACCGGCCGGACGCCGGCACCATCGAGGTGGCCGGCACGTCCGTGACCGGGGCGAGCGAGCGCGAGCTCTCGGCGCTGCGCTCCCGGCGGATCGGCTTCGTGTTCCAGTTCTTCCACCTGCTGCCCGAGCTCTCCGGCGAGGGCAACGTGCTGCTTGGAGCGCGCGTGCGCGGCGCCCACCCCGACGCCGTGGCCCGCGCGCGCGATCTCGTGGACCGGCTGGGGCTGCGGCCGGTCGCCGGGTCGCCGCCGTCGCAGCTCTCCGGCGGCGAGCAGCAGCGCTTCGCGATCGCGCGGGCGCTGGTCAACGACCCGGCGGTGCTGCTGGCCGACGAGCCGACCGGCAACCTCGACCTCGAGTCGGGGGCGGAGGTGCTGCGACTGCTGCGCGCCGGCGCCGACGAGGGCCGCGCGGTCGTGCTGGTCACCCACGACGCGGCGGCCACCGCGGTCGCCGACCGCGTCCTGGCCCTCGAGGGCGGGCGACTGGTCGAGCACGAGGCGCTCCTGGCGTGACCGTCCTGCGCCTCGCGGTCGCCGGCCTGCGGGCCCGCCGAGGGCGCTCGCTGCTCGCCGCGGCAGGGGTCTTCGCCGCCGCGCTCGTCGTCGGGACCGCCGCGACGGTCGGCTACGGCCTGGCCACCGGGTTCGAGCGGTCGGCGGCGCGTGCCGACCTGCCCGACGTGATCGCCCGGTTCGCGCGCGAGGACCTGCGGTCCGTCGACGAGCGGGTGCGGGCGCTGCCGAACCTCCAGGCGCGCTCCTACCGGCGTGAGGTCAACGACGTCTCGCTGCGGGCGAACGGCCGGCGCACCTCCAAGGGCGCGCTGCAGCTGGTGTTCGGCGGTCGCCGTGGCTACGCGATCGTGGCGGGCCGGGACATCGCCGACTCGCCCGACGAGGTGGTGGTCGAGCAGGGTCTCGCGCGCGAGTGGGACCTCGTGCCGGGTGACTCGCTGCGGATGTTCCGGGGCCGCTTCGAGGCGCGCATCGTCGGCGTCGCCGTCTCGCCCGACAACGTCGCGTACCCGCTGGCCAAGGCCGCGCGCGTGTACGTCCCGGCCGCGGTGGCGGGGCCCGGCGTGCGGCCGAACGTCGCGCTGCTCTGGCTCAACGACCCGGCGCGGGCGGACGTCACCCTCGCGCAGGCACGGACGGTCTCGTTCGGCCTCGGCGACCTCTCGTTCGTGACCCGCGCCGGCGTCGAGGTGCTGCTCGACCAGGCGGCGGGCGTCGTGATCGCGCTGCTGGTCGCGTTCTCGATCGTCGCCCTGCTGGCCGCGGGGACGATGCTCGCCGCCTCGGCGCACTCGGAGGTCCAGCGACGGCTCGCGGCGTTCGGGGTCCAGCGGGCGCTCGGCTTCTCCCCCGGACGCCTCGCGGCGATCCAGGCGGCGGAGGCCGCGGTCGTGGCGGTCCCCGCCGGAGCGCTGGGGATCGGGCTCGGCGCCGTCGTGGTCGCCGGCCCGTCTGCCGGGCTGCTGGCGACGCTCAACGAGCTGCCGCCGGGCGGTGCGCTGGTCGTGCCCCTCGCCGCGTGCCTGGCGGGCGTCGTCACGCTGGTGGTTTCGGCGGCGACCTGGCCGGCGTGGCGTGCCGCCCGCCGCTCGCCGGCCGAGATCCTGCGCGGCGGCGACCTCGCTCCGGCGGGCGGCCACGCCAGCGGGGGCGGTGGCGGGCTGGCGGCGCTCGGCGCGCGGTTCGCGCTCGCGGCCCGCGCCCGGTGGGCGGCCGGCGTGGCGACGATCGCGGTGTGCGCGGGGATCGTCCTGCTGATGCTCGCGCTCGCGTCGCTGCTGGTGCGCCTGCGCGACGACCCCGGCACGGTCGGCAAGCGCTACAGCCTCACCGTGAAGGCCGACCGCGATTTCGTGCCGTCGATCCTGCGGGTCGACGGCGTCGAGGCGGCCGGCGAGCGCTTTGCCGTCTCGGCGTCGGACGCGTTCCGCCTCGGAGAACCGCTGCGGCTGCTCGCCTACCGCGGCGACCACACGGAGTTCGAGGCGCCGCCGCTCGCCGAGGGGCGCCGCGTGCGCGGGCCGGGCGAGGCGGAGGTCGGCCTGGGGCTCGCCGACGCGCTCGGCCTGCGCCCCGGCGCCACGCTCGCCGTTCAGCTCCCGGACGCCGTCGCCGACGTCCGCTTCCGGGTGGTGGGGGTGGTGCGCGCGCTCGAGAACGACGGCCGCATGGCCTACGTGCGCGCCGATCGACTGCTCGACGCCGATCCGACGCTGCCGAGCAGCGTCGTCGTCCGGCTCGCCCCGGATGCCGACGAGGCTGAGGTGTCGCGCGCGCTGACCGGGATCGGGGCGCCGCCCACGAGCGTCCGCGGCCCGGTCACCGACAACGGCGCGTTCCTCGCCGTGCTCGCTTCGGTGCTGCGCGGGGTGGGGCTCGCTGTCGGCCTCGTCTGCCTCTACGGGTTGATCCAGTCGCTTGCGGTGACCGCCCGCGAGCGCCGCGGCGCGGTGGCGGTCCTGCGCGCCACCGGGGCCGGCCGCGGCGAGGTCGCCGTGCTGCTCGCGGGCGCCGCCGCGGCCGTCGCGGTCCCCGCGGCGGTGGCCGGGGTGGCACTGGAGGTGGCGGTGTTCGGGCCGCTGGTCGCGCGCATGGCCGCCGGCTACGCCCAGCTGCCGCTGGCGCCGGCCGCCGGTCAGGTCGCCCTCGTCGCGGGCGGGCTGCTGGTCCTCGCCGCGCTCGCGGCGGCGCTCGTTGCGCGGCGGGTGCTGCGCGAGCCGGTGGTCGCCGGATTGCGGGAGGCGGCGTGAGGCGCGTCGCGGCAATCGTGTGCGTGATGGCGGCGGCCGGATGCGGGGCGGACGCGCCGGCTCCGGCCGGCGGAGGCCCGTCGGGCTCGACGCTGCGCGCCACGCTCGTCGACCCCGACGGCGACGGTGCGCTCGCGCCGGGGCCAGGCGAGCGGCTGGTCGACCGCACCGACCTGGCCGCGGCCCGGCGGCCGGGGCGGGTGATCGCGACCCTCGGCCAGCTCAGCGACACGCATGTCCGCGACGAGGAGTCCCCCGGGCGTGTCCCGTTCCTCGACCGCTACGGCGGCGCGGCGGGCTCGACGTTCCGCCCGCAGGAGGCGCTGAGCACGCAGGTGCTGGCGGCCGCCGTCCGCTCGCTCAACGCCGAGCGGCCCGACGCGGTGCTGGTCACCGGCGACATCGTCGACAACGCCCAGCGCAACGAGCTCGTGCAGGCGCGCGCGGTGCTCGACGGGGGGCGCGTCGACCCCGACACCGGCGCGCGCGGGTACCGCGGCGTCCAGGAGGCGGCCGACCCCGATCCCCTCTACTACCGGCCCGACCACGACGCGCCGCGCCATCCCGGTCTGCTCGGCACTGCGCAGCGGCCGTTCACCTCTCCGGGCCTCGACGCCCCGTGGCTCCCGGCGCTCGGCAACCACGACGTGCTGCGCCAGGGCGAGCTGCCCCCGTCGGCCCGCACCGATGCGGTCGGCACCGGCGGACGGCTGCTCACCACGCTCCCGCGCGACTTCGAGCTGCCCGACGATCTGGACAAGACCGACAGCCGCGCGGCGGTCGATGGGCTGCTCGACGCGGGCGCGCCCGGGACGGCGATCGAGGTGCCGGCCGACGGGGCGCGCGCCGCTGTGTCCGTGGTCGAGCTGGTGAGCGCGCTCGGGCGCGGGCGCTCCTTGGCCGCGCCCGACCGCCTGGACTACGTCACAGACGTGGGCCCGCGGCTGCGCTGCGTCGTCCTCGACACCGTCGATCGCACCGGCGGCGCGCGTGGTCGCGTCACCCCGGAGCAGGTCGCGTGGCTGCGCGCCGAGCTCGCCGCCGCCGGAGGGCGCGACGTCGTGGTCGTCTCGCACAATCGCCTCGACAGCGTCGCAGGCGGCGCCGCCGCGGTGGCCGCGTTGGATTCCGTTCCGACCGTGGTCGCGAACATCGCCGGCAACGCCCACCGAAACCGCGTCCGCCCGCACCGCACGCCGGCCGGCGGCTACTGGGTGATCGAGACCTCCTCGCTCGCCGACTTCCCGCAGCAGGCCCGGATGCTGCGGCTCCGTGAGACGACCGGCGGCGGCCGCGTACTCGAGACGTGGATGGTCGACCAGGACGGCCGCGGCCTCGCCGGGATCGCCCGCGAGCTCGCCTACCTCGACGCCCAGGGCGGCCGCCCGCAGGGGTTCGCGGGGACGGGCTCGGATCGCAATGCGCGGCTGTTCCTGCCGCGATCGCGGTAGGGCGGCGCGCTCACCTTCCTCACCCGCCAAGTTCGCGCGGCCGATCGCCAGGCGGCGCTGGACCGTGGACCGCGAAGTAGGGTGCCGCCGGATGCCCTCCCCCGGTCGCGCCCTCCTCGGCGCCTTCTTCCTGTTCGCCGGCACGCTGCACTTCACGCGCCCGCGCATGTACGAGGCGATCATGCCCCTCTGGATCCCGGCGCACCGCGAGCTCGTCTACGCGAGCGGCGCGGCGGAGCTCGCCGGCGGCGCCGCCGTGCTGTCGAGCCGGACGGCGAAGCTCGGCGGCTGGTGGCTGATCGCGACCCTGATCGGCGTCTTCCCCGCCAACGTCAACATGGCGGTGAACGCCGAGCGTTACTCGAGGATCCCCGAGCCGCTGCTGTGGGCGCGACTGCCGGTCCAGTCGCTCCTGATCCTCTGGGTCCACCGGGTCGCGATCCGCCGGCGTTGAAGCTCAACGGCGGCGCGCCAGGTACGTCTGGCCCCGCTCCAGCTTGACGGTGCGGCGGCGGCCGAAGTCGCGCACGGTGACCGACCCGCTGCGGACGGACACGAACGTGCCGTCACAGCGGTCCTGGGTCAGCCAGCGAGTGCCCTTGACCGCCGTCGCCCCGCTGTTGCCCTTGACCCGGTACTCGCCCCGGCCGTCGCCCCAGAGCGAGTTGATCTTGGCCTTCTTGCCCTTCTTGCGCTTCTTCTTCGCGGCGGCGGTCGCGCCGCCGGGCAGCGGGCAGGCGGAGTAGTCGCTGACCAGATCGAGCTGGGTCACGGCGACGCGCGCCCGCCGCTGGCGCAGCCTGAAGATCCCGTCGAAGAAGACGGCCGACTGCTCGCCGCCCGCCGTGCCTCGGCTGGTGGTGAGCCGGATGGTTCCCTCCCGCACGTCGATCACCGAGCCGACGGGAATGCGCTGGGCGTCACGCACGGGCCGGAAGCGGTCGGTGCCGGGTGGCCGGACGCGTACGACGCCCGCGGCCGGCTCGCCGGTGCCCGACCGCCCGGGCTCGGGCGGCGGGCCCGCCGGCGGGCCTGCGTCGCCCGTGTCCGTGAACCGGGCGATGCGCCCTGCGCCGGACTCCGCGACGTACACGGTGCGGACCGGCCCGAGGGAGATCCGCTGCTCGTCACGGACGACGACGCCGAACGGAGCGAGGAGACCACCGGCGCCGCTCAGGAACACGCCGCCGGACGAGAGCTTCTGCAGCCGGCCGCTGCCGTCGGTGACGTACACGACCTCGTCGCCGTCGAGCGTCACGCCCGCCGGGCGATCGAACTGCCCGAACCCGGTTCCTCCTTCGCCGAACGCCCCAAGCGACGTGCCGTCGGCCGCGAGATGGACGATCCGGTTCGTCGCGGCGTCGGCCACGACCGCACCGCCGGCGGCGTCGGCGGCGATGCCCTGCGGGGCCGTCAGGGTGCCGGCGCCGATCGCGTCGATGAAGGCGCCCTCGGGCGTGAAGCGCTCGACGCGCCCGTTGCCCCGGTCGGCCACCAGGACCGTGCCGTTCCCGTCGACGGCGACGCCGGCCGGACCCTGGAACTGCCCGTCCCCGGCCCCCGTCGTCCCCCAGGCGCTCAGGAACGCCCCGGCGGAGTCGAAGCGCTGGACCCGGTCGTTCCCGGTGTCGGCGACGTAGATCGTCCCGTCCGGGCCGACGGCGATGCCGGAGGGCGAGTTGAACTGCCCCGGCCCGGAGCCCGGGCTTCCGAACGCGGCGACGAAGGCGCCGCCGGTGGTCAGGCGCTGGACCCGGGCGTTGCCCGCGTCGACGACGAGCAGATCCCCGCCGGCGACGGCGAGCCCCTGCGGAGCGGCGAGCTGCCCGGCTCCGCTCCCCGGAGTCCCGATCGGTGCGTCGGCGACGAGGTCGGCACCGGCGGCACCCGGGAGCGCGAACGCGAGCGCGAAGACCGCGGCGGTCGCTGAGCGACGCGCGCGACGCCACGGGCTGCGGTTGCCGGCACGGTCGAGCACCCGCACCCAGACCGGCGCGGCGCGCCCGCGGAAGCTGACGCGCCGGCTGAACCGTCGCAGCGTGCCGGGCCGGCGGCGGTTGTTGGTGATCTGCACCTTGCCGACGCCGGACGTGCGGTCGCTCGCACGGATCCGGACCACGAACCGCCGTGCCGCCGCCGAGACCGTGGCGGCGGATCCCGATGCGGCGCCGGGCGCCAGCACCTGCGCGGAGGTCACCGTCGGGGCGGTCTCGTCGAGGATGATGTCGTCCTGGTAGTTGGGCGTCGTCGTCTCGCCGCCGCGGAAGCGCACGTACACCGTCTTCGGGAGGCGCTCGGGGCCCGACGACTCGAGCGTCCACGGGATCGTCGCCGCCAGCGGGACGGTCACCGCGCGGGCGAACCCGCCGTCGTTGCTGAGGATCGCCAGCGTCGCGAACGGCGGCCCGACCACGGTGAGCGTCACCCGCGGATCGTTGGTCCAGCGGGCGCCGCCCTCGATCGACACGCCGAGCGGGCGGGCGGTGCCACCCCGGTCCACGATCCGCACGGTCCCCCGCGCCTCGGCCTGCAGTCCGCCCTGATCGGTGACCCGCACGCCGACTCCGAAGGTGCCGGCCCGCGCGAACGCCCGCGTGGTCCGGGGCGTCGCGCCTGCGTCGGTCTCGTAGCTTCCATCGCCGTCGGCGTCGAACTCGTACCGGGCGATGCCGGACCCGACGTCGGTCGAGCGCGACGCGTCGAGCGTCACCGTGCTCGCGGTCAGCGCCGGGTTCGGGTTGACGACCAGGACGGCGGTCGGCGCGACGCCGGCGGTGAACGAGCGGGCGGCGGACGAGGCGGTGTGCCCGACGAGGTCGACCGCGCGGACCAGCCAGCTGTGCGCCCCTTCGGCGAGCGGCGATCCGGGGCTCGCGGCGCAGCGGTCGGCCGCGCACCCGGCCGCCGGCAACGTCGCCGCGACCGTGCCGTCGACCACGAGCTCGTAGCGGTCCACGCCGCCTGCGTCGGCCGCGAGCGTCCAGGCGAAGGCCGGCGTGAGCGGCTGGCCTCCCGCTCCGTCGGCCGGCTCGACCAGCGCCGGCGGAGCTGGGTCCGTCGTGTCGACGAAGAGCGAGCGCGCCGGCGACACGGTGACGTTGCCCGCGACATCGGTGGCGCGGATGCGCCACTCGTGCGTCCCTTCGCCGAGGTCGGCCGGCGGGTTGAAGCTCGTCTGCCCCGGTGTGAGGGCGACGCCGGCGTCGTCGGCGTCGAGCAGGAGCGCCGCGGAGGCGACGCCCGATCCCGCGCCGTCACCGACCGCGAACGTCAGCTCCGGGCGGCGGCTCGCCGTCCGCCCGCCGTCCGCGGGACTGTCCAGGGTGACCTGCGGCCCGGTCATGTCCCGCAGCGCGACCAGGCTGGCCTTGCCATCGCCCGTGTCTTCCCAGGTGAAGACCGTGCGGCTGTCCTCGTCGTAGGCGGGCACCGACGCGGGGCCGAGCGGGCCGGTGTTCGGGAAGAGGTCATGCGGGCCCAGCGGGGTGCCGTCGGCCGCGGCGAACGCCTCGCCGCCGGCGTCGAACAGCACGCCGCCGAGCACCATCATCGACCCCGGCACGACCGTCTGGCCGGCGGACGCGCCATCGCCTGGGGTGGTCACGGGACGCGGGCCCCAGACCGTCGCACCGCTCGTGCGGTCGAGCGCCATCACGACCGAGGGGACGCTGTCGCAGGTGCGGGTACAGGTCGTGGTCGCGGTGACGTAGACGCGGTCGGCGTCCACGGCAAGCGAGCGCCCGATGCGAGCGGCGGGCAACTGGACCGTCCATCCCGCCGGGGGCCCGGGCGTGTCGGTCTCGCTCGCGGTGATCTCACCGGTGCTGGTGGCCCAGTAGGCGACGTCTCCGAGGGCGACGACGTCGCGGATCCCCCTGGGCGGGACGAGCGGGAAGGCCTCGCCGTCGTCGCGCTGGTAGGACATCAGATACTGCTCCGGGTCCTGGCTGTTGGCGACCAGGAGGACCACCGCCAATGGCGTCAGCAACGGCGCCCGGCGTACGGGAGCCTCGACGGGCTCCGCCCACAGCTCGTCACCGGTGACCGCGTCGAGTGCGAAGGCCGGCCCGTCCCCGAGCTCGGAGAGCGGGGCGCCGTAGACCCTGCCGTCGCCGGGCGCGCTCAGCGACCCCGGGAAGGTCCGCGGGGACGACCACGCGGGGCTCAGCGTCTCCCCGACGTCGAAGGCAGCGACGTCTTCGCTCCTGGAGACATAGACGCGCTGCGCGTCGACCGCCGGGCAGTCGGCCTCGGCGCCCACGCTGTGCCACGATGCCGTCGACCACTCGACGGCGCCCGTCGCGGCATCCACGGACGCCAGGTGCTGCTTGGTCGTGAAGACGGGCGCGCCCGCCGGGTCGGGCTCAGACCACACGGTGTAGACGTGGCCGGCCGACGCGACGACGCATTCCTGGAACGGCGCGGTGGGATCGGCCGGCGTGCGCACGACGGAGGTCAGCGTGCTCGTCCACCGGCGATCGAGGTCCCGGCCGGGAGAGGTCGCGCGCACCATTTCCTGCCCCCCGCCACCGCGGAAGGCGGGCCAATCGGCGCCCGCCGCGGGCGGCGCGAAGGCGAAACCGATCATGGCGGCGAGCGTGAGCCGGAGCGCCGCGACCAGCGATCTCGGGCGCATCGGCGCACACTAATCGGGTGGGCCGCTACGCGCCAGCGGTCGGGTCGTCGCCTGACGCGTCGGGTCCTGCGCCGTCGCCGCGCAACGTCCAGCCCTCGATCGAGGCGCGACGCCCTCGCACGCGCAGCTCGCCGACGAGTTGCAGGCCCTCCGCCGCCGACGGCGGCAGGCGATCGCGCACCTCGCGGCTCAAGAGCACCGGATGGCCGACCTCCTTGGTCAGCGACTCGAGCCGTGACGCCGTGTTCGTCGTGTCGCCGATCACGGTGTACTCGAGCCGGCGCCGCCCGCCGACGTTGCCGCTCATGACCACCCCGGCGTGCACGCCGACGCCCATCGCCAGCCCTTCGCCGAGCCCCTCGCCCCGAAGCCAGCCGTTGAAGCTCTCGAGCCCGGCGAGCATCGACCGGACGGCCCGCAGCGCGCGCTCCGCATGATCCGTCGAGGGCAGTGGCGCACCGAACACGGCCATGATGCCGTCGCCGGTGAGCGCGACGAGCGTTCCGCCCTCCCCCAGGATCGCCTCGCTCATGATCTCGTGGTAGTGGTTCAGGACGTCGATCACCTGCTCGGCGGGACGGTCCTCGGCGAACGATGTGAAGCCGCGCAGGTCGCAGAAGAGGACGGTGGCCTCCAGTCGGGTGCCGCCGAGACGCAGGTCGTCGTCCGTCCTGGCCAGGACATCGCTGACGACGCGCTCGTCGACGAAGCGCGCGAACCGGTCGCGGACGATCCGGCGCTCGATCACCGCTTCGAGCAGGCGGAGCGAGAGCGCCGCGATGCCGCCGAGCGCCAGGGCGGTCAGCGGAGCGACCGTGGGGAGGATCACGCCCGCGGCGAAGGCGCCGTACGAGATCCCCGCGTAGCCGAGCCCGGCGACGGGCACGAGCGCGAGCGGGCGGAGCAGGGCCGGCATGATCCCGAGCGCGAGCACGAGCACGACTCCGATCCAGCCGGGCGGGCTGCGGAGCGGCTCGCCGCGCAGGAGGGTGTCGATGGCGTTGGCCTGGATCTCCGGGCCGGTCATGAGCCCGCCGCCGGCGGAGGTCGGGTGCACGTCCTGCAGGACGGGATCGGCGGCGCCGACCACCACGACGCGCCGGCGGAAGGCCGCGGCCGGGACCTTGCCGTCGCGCACGTCGAAGAACGGATACGTCCGGATGGTCCCGGGCTCACCGCGGTAGTCGATCCAGACCGCGCGTCCGGGACCGGCGGGCCGGCGCCTCGCGGCCTCGACCGCCATGGCGCGCAGCCCTTCGCGTTCCAGGGGCAGGCGCCGGTAGACGCCGCCGGGATCGGCAGGGATGAGGACGCTGCCCGCGCGGGCGCCGATGCGCTCGAGGATGTCGCCGCCGCCGAGGGTGGCCGGCTGCCCGTCGTCGGTCGCGCTCGCGGCGAGCACGATCCGTCCGCGCGCCCGCTCGATGGCCAGGATGAGCGCGTTGTCCTCCTCGTCGGTCGTGCGCTTGGTGAACTCGACGTCGTAGGCGATGACCGAGGCGCCGGCCCGGCGGAGCCGGTCGATGACCATCGCGTGCTCCGAGCGCGGGAACGGCCAGTCCTCGCTCTCGTCGATCGCCACCACGACCACCCGCGGGGAGGGCCCCTGCGAGCCCCTGAGTGAGAACCGCGCGTCGACCGTGGCGAGCTCGGGCCGGCGGAACACCCCCGCGGCGTCCAGCCCCGCGACGAGCGCGGCCGTCACGGCGCAGATCAGCAGCAACCGGACACCCATCGCGCGAGCCTAACCCTCGCCGAGGGGCCTGAAGCGGTCACGCGGACGTGGCGCAGCGAGCGTCCTGGACGCGCGATGATGCAGCGGTGGACTGGCCGTTGCCAGCCGGCCTCTCGCCCGAGGTCGGCCAGTTGCTGCTCGAGCGGTCGCGGCGCCGGTCGTTCGGCCGCGGGGAGGTGGTCTTCCACCGCGGCGATCCGGCGGACGTCATCCACTTCATCGGCAAGGGGTGCTTCGCGGTGCGGATCGCCACCCCGCTCGGCGACACCGCCGTCCTGGCCATCCTCGGGCCGGGCGAGATGTTCGGGGAGATCGCCCTGCTCCAGGCGGGCGGATTGCGCAGCGCCACCGTCTCGGCCCTCGAGCCGGCGGTGACCCGATCGATCCGCAAGATCGACTTCGAGGCGATCCAAGACCGCCATCCGGAGGTCACGCAGCTCCTCGTCGTCACCCTCGCGGGGCAGGTGCGGAGGCTGTCCGACGCACTCGTGGACGCGCTGTACGTGCCGGCCGATCGGCGTGTCATCCGGCGCCTCGCCGACGTCTGCGGGCGTTACGCCACCGGCGACGGTGACGCGGTGACGGTCCCGCTGACACAGGACGAGCTCGCCGAGCTGGCGGGGACCTCGCGGGCGACCGTCAACCGGGTCCTTCGCGAAGCGGAGCGGCGCGGGCTCCTGCGGCTCGGCCGCGGACGCATCGACGTGCTCGACGCGGCCGCGCTGCGCCGCCGCGCCGGCTGACCGCGTTCCGGCTTGTGTCGCGGGCTTGACACACGCAGTGTGTCGCAGGCGAACGACGGCGTGCCAGGCCGGTGGGACGCTCGCTGCACAGGACGACACCCAGGTCGTCCACAAGGGCAAAGGAGCCCACGGTGACCCCAGACACCACCACCCCGCAGTCCGCCGTTCCTTCGCGGGCCGGCAGCCGGCACAGCCTGAACCTTGGGCTGCTTCTGGCGGTGCTCGCCCTCCTCGCCGCGACGGCTGGGCCGGCGAACGCAGCCGAGCGCGAGCCCGTGGCCCCGCCGGCGAGCTCCGATCCCAGCCCCGACCCGGCCGGTCCCCGCCAGTCGGACGTCGATCCCGACGCGGCGGCGACCCTGGCAGGCCAGAAGCGGATCCCGATCGCCGAGGCGCGAGCTCGGCTCGGACGCGAGAAGACGTTGGGCGCCCTCGGGGAGAAGATCGAGAAATCGGTCGCCGGCCGCTCGGGCGGGACCTATCTCGACAGCGCCGGCAGCCTCGTCGTCACCACGCTCGACGCCGAGGCCGACGCGGCCGTCAAGCGGAGCGGCGCTCGGCCGCAGCGCGTCGACGACAGCGCGGCCAAGCTCGACGCGATCATGGCCCAGCTCGACCGGCAAGCCGCCAAGGGCGGGGCTGGTGCGGTTCAGGGCTGGTACGTGGACGTGCCGACGAACACCGTCGTCGTGACGGTCACCGAGGGCGCGACCGACGCGACCACGGTCGCCGTGACGAAGCTGGCGACCAGCTTCGGGAGCAGCGTCCGGATCGAGCGCAAGCCGGCCGACCTGGCGCCGCGGCCCGCAGAGTGGCTGGCGGGCGGGTTCCAGATCGTCATTCCGAGCGGCAACCTCTGCTCGGTCGGGTTCAACACGCTCGACGCCTCGAACCGCCACGTCGTGCTGACGGCGGGACACTGCGTGACCCAGAGCGGCACGGTCAGCCGGAACGGCTACTGGATCGGCGCCACCCGGACGGCGAACTACCCGACCGACGACTTCGGGACGTTCTGGAACTCGTACCCGACCTACTGGCAGCCGTCGCCGTCGGTCTACAAGTGGAACAACACGTACGTCCGCCTGGCCGGCCAGTGGAACACCCCGACGGTGGGCTCGACGGTCTGCAAGAGCGGTCGCACGACCGGCTACACGTGCGGGACGATCCGCGCGGTGAACCAGACCGTGACGTACACGGGCGGCAAGGTCATCGGCGGCCTGGTGCGCCATGACGCATGCGTCGAGGGTGGCGACAGCGGTGGCGCCAACATCAGCGCCGGCGCGTACGCCCTCGGCGTCACGAGCGGGGCGAGCACCCCCATCAGCGGCGTGTACAAGGGCAAGTGCCTGAGCAAGACCGGGAGCGCCAACATCAGCTGGTACCAGCCGGTCGGAGAGGCCCTGAGCCGGAACGGGCTGCGGCTCCTCCTCTAGGCCCTCCCCCACATCCTCGGCTGGAAGGGCCCACCGCTCGCGCGGTGGGCCCTTCCGCGTGGATGAACCGGGCCCCGATCAGGCGGCGATCGGGAGCGGCTCCGGCTCGCCCGAGGACACGGCCTGGACGTGGGCGCGCGAGTCGCGGCCGGAGATCATGAACGCCGCGAGCAGCGCGCCGAGCAGCGCGAACCCGGCACCGGCCAGGAACGCGTCGCGGAAGCCCTCGGTCAGCGCGGCGGGCAGCGCCGACCGGGCCCCGCCGGCGGCGGCCATCGCGTCGCTCGTCGTGGCCGTCGCGACCGCGGAGAGGATCGCCAGCCCGAGCGCGCCGCCGACCTGCTGCGACGTGTTGATCAGGCCTGACGCGAGGCCGGCCTCGGAGTGGCTGACGCCGGTCACGGCCGCGATCGTCACCGGGACGAACGAGAAGCCGAGGCCCGCGGCCGCCAGCAGCGACGGGAACAGGATGTCGCCGACGTAGCTGCCCGAGACCGAGACCGTCGAGAACCACACGAGCCCGCTCGCCACGAGCACGAGGCCGGTGATCAGCACGGGCTTGAACCCGAGGCGGTTGACCAGCTGCGACGCGACACCCGCCGCGACGATGATCGTCAGCGCCAGTGGCAGGTAGGCGAACCCGGCCTTCAGTGGGCCGTAGCCGAGGACCTGCTGCATGTACAGCGAGATGAAGAAGAACATCGAGAACAGCGACATCCCGACCAGCAGGCCGATCGCGTTGGCGCCCCGCAGCGTCCGCAGCCGGAAGATCCGGAACGGGACGAGCGGCGCAGCCGAGCGGAGCTCGACGGCGGTGAAGACGGCGAGCAGCAGCGCGGTGAGACCGAGCAGGCCGAGCGTCTGCGTCGAGGCCCAGCCGGCGTCGTTGGCGTCGACCAGCGTGTAGACGAGCAGCGACAGGCCGGCGGTGACCGAGACGGCGCCGGCGACGTCGAACGTGCGGGTCGAGGAGCCGGCGCGGCTCTCGGCGATCAGCCGCGGGGTCAGGAGCGCGACGACGACGCCGATCGGCACGTTGACGAACAGCACCCATTCCCACCCGAGGGCGTCGGTCAGCACGCCGCCGAGCAGCACGCCGGCGGCACCGCCGGCACCGGCGACGGCGCCCCAGACCCCGAGCGCCTTGTTGCGCTCGGCGCCCTCGGTGAACGTGGTGGTGACGATGGACAGCGCGGCCGGGGAGACCATCGCGGCGCCGAGGCCCTGCAGCGCGCGGAACGCGATCAGCTGGCCCTCGGTCTGGGCAAGGCCGCCGAGCAGCGAGGCGAAGGCGAAGACCGTCAGGCCCGCCATGAACAGGCGGCGGCGGCCGAGCAGGTCGGCCATGCGACCACCCAGCAGCAGGAAGCCGCCGAAGACGAGCGTGTAGGCGTTGACGACCCACGCGAGGTTCTCCTGGGAGACCTCGAGGTCGCGCCCGATCGAGGGCAGGGCGACGTTGACGATGGAGGCGTCGAGGACGACGACGAACTGCGCGGCCGCGAGGAGGATGAGGGCGAGCCATCTGCGGTCGTTGGGTGTGGATGCTTCGGTCATTCAGTCCCTCCGGAAAGGTGGAAGTGGAAGTGGAGTTCCGGTTCTGGTTGTACAATACGGAGTTGTGATTCCGGTTGTCAAGCCCTACATTCCGCATATGGATCCGAGCGCGGGCCTCCCGCTGCCGATCGAGGAACGGCCGATGCGCGCCGACGCGCGCCGCAACCGCGAACGCGTGCTCGTCGCCGCTCGCGCGGTGTTCGCCGAGTACGGCCACGAAGCGCAGATGGATGAGATCGCCCGCCGGGCCGAGGTCGGCGTGGGCACCGTCTACCGGCACTTCCCGACCAAGGAGGCGCTGGCCGAGGCGCTGCTCGTCGACTCCTTCGAGCAGATCGCCGCCCACGCGCGGGCCTCCCTCGACGAGCCCGATCCGTGGGAGGCCTTCGCCGGCGTCCTGTGGCGCGGCGGCGAGATCCTGGCCTCCAACCGCGGGCTCACCGAGTCGATCGTCAACCTGCCGGTGGACGCTCGGACGCCGACGGAGTCCGCGCTACGCGACGCCATGCACGCGGTCATCGAACGCGCCCAGGGCGCAGGCGTCCTGCGCGACGACCTCATCGTCGACGACATCCCGATGCTGATGTGCGGCGTCGGCTCGGCCACGCACAAGCCCCATCCCGCGCTGGAGTCGTGGCGCCGGCACCTGAGCGTCATCCTGGACGGCCTCCGCGCGGCGGCGGTCACGTCGCGGCTGCCAGACTGACGCGCATGAGCGCACCGGAAGTCACCGACCCCGAGGTCGAGGCCGTCGCCTGGGACCTGGCTCCGCTCCTCGACGGAACTGGTGAGGAGGCCGTCGACGCGATGCTCGCCGAGGCCCAGCGCCGCGCCGACGCCTTCGCCGAAGCCCACGCCGGCAAGGTCGCCGAGCTCGACGGCCCCGGGCTGGTCGCCGCGATGCGCGAGCTCGGCGAGCTGCAGGAGCTGGCCGGGCGGGTCGGCTCCTTCGCGATGCTCGAGTTCTCGATCGACACGGCCGATCCCGCCGCCGGCGCCCGTCTGGCCAAGGTGCAGGAGCGCGGCACCGCGATCGAGACGCGCCTGATCTTCTTCGAGCTCGAGTGGGCGGCCGTCGAGGACGCTCGCGCCGACGAGCTGCTCAAGACGCCCGAGCTCGACTTCGCGCGCCATCACCTGCGCTCCGCCCGCCGGTACCGGCCCCACCTGCTCTCCGAGGCCGAGGAGAAGGTGCTCGCCGAGAAGACCCTGTCGGGCTCAAGCGCGTGGGCGCGGCTGTTCGCCGAGCAGGCCTCGGCGATCACCGTCGAGCTCGACGAGGCGGCCGAGCGCACCTCCCTCGAGCAGGCGCTGTCGCGGCTCTTCCATCCGGAGCGCGAGGTCCGCCGGCACGCCGCCGAGAAGGTCACCGAGGCGCTCGAGCCGGGGCTGCGCACCCGCGGCTTCATCTTCAACACGATGCTCGCGGACAAGATGGTCGACGACCGCCTGCGCAGCCACCCGCACTGGCTGCACAGCCGCAATCTCGCCAACGAGGCGTCCGACGAGTCGGTCGAGGCGCTGCTGTCCGCGGTCCGCGGCCGGTACGAGCTGGCCCGCCGCTGGTACCGCCTGAAGGCGGGGATGCTCGGGATCGACCGCCTCGCCGACTACGACCGCATGGCGTCGGTGGTCGCCGAGGACGAGCCGATGACCTGGCGCGAGGGGCGTGAGATCGTCCTCGACGCCTACGGCTCCTTCTCCGGCGACCTCGGCGACCTGACGCGCCGGTTCTTCGACGAGCAGTGGATCGACGCGCCGATCCGCCCCGGCAAGCGCGGCGGCGCCTTCTGCGCCTACACGGTGCCGTCCGTGCACCCATACGTGATGCTCAACTGGACCTCGCGCCGCCGGGACGCGCTGACGCTCGCGCACGAGCTCGGCCACGGCGTCCACGCCGCGCTCGGCGCGAGCCAGGGGGTCTTCCATCAGTCGACGCCGCTGACGCTGGCCGAGACCGCGTCGGTGTTCGGCGAGACGCTCGTGTTCGGACGGCTGCTCGAGCAGGCTCCGACGCCGGACTCGCGCCTCTCGCTGCTGGCCGAGTCGATCGAGGGCTCGATCGCGACGGTCTTCCGCCAGGTCGCGATGAACCGCTTCGAGCACCTCGTCCATACCGAGCGCCGCGAGGTCGGCGAGCTGTCGGTCGAGCGCTTCGGCGCGCTCTGGCGCGAGTCCCAGGAGGAGATGCTCGGCGACGCGGTCGAGGTCACTGAGAACTACGGCTCCTGGTGGTCCTACGTCCCGCACTTCATCAACGTGCCGGGCTACGTCTACGCCTACGCCTACGGGCAGCTGCTCGCGATGTCGGTCTACGGCCGCTATGTCGCGGAGGGCGACGCGTTCGTGCCCGCCTACCTGGAGCTGCTGTCGGCCGGCGGCTCGCGCTCGCCCGAGGAGCTCGGGCAGATCGTGGGGATCGACCTGGCCGACCCGGGCTTCTGGGACTCCGGGCTCGATCTCGTCGAGCGCCAGCTCGAGGACGCCGAGGCCGCGGCGCGCGACGCCGGCCGCCTGGAGTAGCGACCGGCTTCGAACCGCTCGCACGCCGAACTACAATCGGCGCAAGGAACGAGGCTCAGATGACCCTCCTCATCCTCGCGCTGCTGATCGTGGGACCCGTGCTCCTGGTGGCTGAGGCGCACCTGCCGACGTACGGCGCGCTGGGGGCGGCCGGTGTCGCCGCCTTGGTCGCCGGGATCGCGCTGTTCGTCGCCGAGTCGGGCGGCAGCGTCGTCCTCGCCCTTGCCGTGACCGTGCCCATCGCCGCTGCGGCGATCGTGCTCGGCGCCGTGGCAGTCCGCAAGGGGCTCGCCGCCGGGCGCCGGCGGCCCGACGGCGGGCTCGTCGGTCACGTCGGCGTCGTCCGGCGGCCGCTCGATCCGCTGGGCCACGTCTTCGTCGACGGTGAGCTCTGGCGGGCGCGGCGCTCGTGGGCCGAGGAGGACGACCCTCCGCCCGCGGAAGGGGAGCCGGTGGTCGTCGACCACGTGAACGGCCTGACGCTGTCGGTCCACCGGGCCGAGGAATGGGAGGTGGAACGGTGATCTTGCTCGTGTTCATTGCCGTGGTGCTGGTCGTGCTGGCGACGGTGGCGGCGTCATCGATTCGCGTGCTGCGCGAGTACGAGCGGGCCGTCGTGTTCCGCCTCGGCCGGCTGATCGGGCAGAAGGGCCCGGGGCTCGTCCTGCTGATCCCGATGATCGATCGCATGGTCCGCGTCGACCTGCGCACGATCGTGCTCGACATCCCGCCGCAGGATCTGATCACGCGCGACAACGTGCCGGCCAAGGTCAACGCGGTGACCTACTTCCGCGTCGTCGACGCGACCAGCGCGGTGGTCAAGGTCGAGCGCTACCTCGGCGCCACGTCCCAGATCGCCCAGACGACGCTGCGCTCGGTGCTGGGAAAGGCCGACCTCGACATGCTCCTCGCCGAGCGCGAGCGGCTCAACGAGGCCCTCCAGCAGATCATCGACGAGCAGACGGACCCGTGGGGTGTCAAGGTCACGGCCGTCGAGATCAAGGATGTCGAGATCCCGAGCGGGATGCAGCGTGCGATGGCGCGCCAGGCGGAGGCCGAGCGCGAGCGCCGCGCCAAGGTCATCCACGCGGAGGGCGAGTACCAGGCCTCCCAGCGCCTCCGCGACGCGGCCGAGGTCCTCAGTCCGAACCCCGCCGCGCTTCAGCTGCGCTACTTGCAGACGCTCACCGAGGTCGGCGTGAACCAGAACTCGACGATCGTGTTCCCGCTTCCGCTCGAGCTCATCACGCCCCTCCTCAACGGCGTCGCGACCGCGGGGGCCACCGCGGCGCCTGCGACGCTGGGCGCGGCCGCCGCCCCGCCGGCGGTCGAGGACGCCGGCACGCCGGCCCCGCTCCCCGCCGGGCAGCCACGGGAGACGCAGCCGGCGGCGTAGCCTGGTTGGGCAGGACCACGTCGGGGAACCCGACGGGCAATGCTGCATCTGCTCGCGCAGACGCTGGGCCCGACCGAGCAGGCCTATCTGCTCGAGGCCCGGCAGATGCAGGCGCTGTCGTTCGCGGTTCACATCCCGCTGGTCTGCTTCGGCGTCGCCTTCCCGGTCATCGTCGTCGCGATCGAGTTCCTGGCGCGGCGGCGCGGCGACGCGGTCCTGATGGCGCTTGCCCGCCGCTGGTCGAAGGCGATGATCGCGCTGTTCGCGGTGGGCGTCGTCACCGGCACGATCCTGTCGTTCGAGCTCGGGCTGCTGTGGCCCGAGTTCATGGCCACCTACGGCGACGTCTTCGGCCTCGCGTTCGCACTCGAGGGCTTCTCGTTCTTCACCGAGGGCATCTTCATCGCGCTCTACGTGTACGGCTGGGACCGCCTGTCGCCGCGGGCGCACATGCTCTGCGGCATCCCCGTGGCGGTCGCGGGCTTCACGGGCTCGCTGTTCGTCCTCACCGTCAACGGCTGGATGAACCACCCGTCGGGTTTCCGCCTCGTCGACGGACGGGCGGTCGACGTCGAGCCGTGGAAGGCGCTGTTCGCCAACGGCTACTTCTGGCACGAGATGGTCCACATGTACCTCGCGGCGTTCATCGTGGCGGGGTTCGTGACCGCGAGCGTGTACGCCGTCGCGATGCTGCGCGGCCGCCGCGATCGCTACGTGCGCGTGGCGCTCGCGGTCCCGCTGGTGATGGCGTCGCTGGCCTCGCCGGTCCAGGTCGTGGTCGGGGACTGGGCCGCCCGCGACGTGGCCGAGCACCAGCCGACCAAGCTCGCGGCGTTCGAGGGCCTCGGGCACACGACGAAGGGCGCGCCGATCCACCTCGGCGGCTGGTACGACGACGCCACCGGCGAGGTGAAGTGGGGCGTCGAGATCCCGAAGCTGCTGTCTCTCCTCGCCCATCACGATCCGAACGCGACCGTCCAGGGACTCGACGCGGTCCCGCCGGGTGACCGCCCGCCCGTCAATGTCGTGCGGATCGCCTTCGCGACGATGGTCGGCATCGGCACGCTGATGGCGGCGTTCGGCCTCGGGTTCGTGGTGCTCTGGTGGAAGCGCCGCCGGCTGC
Organism: uncultured Solirubrobacterales bacterium; assembly: GCA_963828075.1. Taxonomy (GTDB): domain Bacteria; phylum Actinomycetota; class Thermoleophilia; order Solirubrobacterales; family Solirubrobacteraceae; genus JACCYI01. The sequence continues at coordinate 356,951 of CAWHDH010000021.1, forward strand.
CCGAGCACCGGCTCTTCCTCCCCATCGTGGCCGCACTGGGGCCGCTGTCGGTCGTGGCGCTGATCGCCGGTTGGGTGACCACGGAGGTCGGACGCCAGCCGTGGGTCGTCTACGGCCACATGCGCACCGAGGAGGCGGTCACCGGCGCTGGCGGCATCCGCGTCGGCTACGCCGCGATGGTGATCGTCTACGTGGCGCTGGCGGTCACGCTCGCGTGGCTGCTGCGGCGCCTGGCCTCGACCCCCGAGGAGGTGGCGGGTTGACACTCGCCGAGCTGCCGATGGTGCTGATCCTGCTCGGGCTCACCGCGTACGTCGTCCTCGGCGGCGCCGATTTCGGCGCGGGGCTTTGGTACATGGCGCTCGGCGGCGAGCGCCGCCGGCCGCTGCGCGATCACACCTACCACGCGATGGGGCCGGTGTGGGAGGCCAACCACGTGTGGCTGATCTTCGTCCTCGTGATCGCGTGGACGGCCTATCCGCGTGCCTTCGGGTCGATCGCGTCGACGCTCTACGTGCCGCTGTTCGTGGCGGCGCTCGGGATCATCGTGCGCGGAACCGCGTACGCCGTCCGCAGCTCGATCACGGGCGCGCGCGAGGAGCGGATCCTCGGGCTGCTGTTCGGGGCGTCGTCGGTCGTCACGCCGTTCGCGCTGGGCGCGGCGGTCGGCGCGATCGCCTCGCGCCGAGTGCCGGTCGGCAACGCCGCCGGCGACGCCGTCGGCTCGTGGCTCAACGCCACCTCGCTGCTCGTCGGCACCCTGTCGGTCGCCACCTGCGCGTACCTCGCGGCGGTCTGGCTCGCGGCCGACGGCGCCCGCGCCGGCCGCGAGGACCTGGTCGCGGCGTTCCGGCGCCTCGCGCTCGGTGCAGGAGTCGTCGCCGGGGTCCTGGCGCTCGTCGGCCTGCCGGTGCTGAGCGCCGACGCGCCGCGGATCTTCGACGGCGTCACCTCCGGCGCCGGTCTCGCCGCCGGCGCGGTGTCCGGCGTGGCCGGTGCCGTCACGCTCGCCCTGGTCCTGCGCGGCCGCTGGGAAGCCGCCCGCTTCGGATCCGCGCTCGCGGTGGCGGCGATCGTCGGCGGCTGGGCCGCCGCCCAGCGGCCGGAGATCCTCCCGGGCCTCACCGTCCACGACGCCGCCGCGAGCGACACGGTCATCGTCGCGCTGCTGATCTCCGCGGCCGGGGGCGCGCTGGTGCTCGGCCCGTCGCTGGCTCTGCTGTTCACGCTCGTGCTGCGCGGGCGGTTCGACGAGCGCCCGGAGGAGCCGGGATCGCTGCTCGCGGTGGAGGAGCAGGGTGCGCCGACCGGCGCAGCGGCAGCATCGCGGGCGCCGCGCGCGCTTGGACCTCTCTCCCTCGCCGCCGGCCTGCTCGGCGCGGCGCTCACGCTGGCCTCAGAGGGCGGTCTCGGGCTTGGTGTCGGGCTCGTGCTGATGCTCGGCGGCCTGGTCGCCGGCTGCGCCGTCCTCGTGCCCGAGGTCACGCAGCCCGAGGCCGGGTCCGACTGAACGATTATCCTGCGCGCCATGCAGGCGCGGTTCGCTGGGAAGGACGATGTCGAGGACATCGGCCGCATCTGCATCAGCGGTCATCGCGTGACGTACGCCGAGATCCTTCCCACGGAGGAGATCGACGCGGTCATCGCCGAGTACTACACGCACGATCGGTGGGCTACCGGCCGCCGCATCACGCCGGGCAGGACGACGGTCCGCTCATCCTCCGCCGTCCGCTTTAGCCGTACCCCGGCCTGCGGTCTGTGAGGGGGCGGGCTTCGGCCGAGTAGGGGTGCAGGGTGAACCACCTCCTTGCGGCCGCAATTCCCGAGAACCCTCCCTCTCACCCGCCGCCGTTCCACCCGGTCAGCCCCGTCGACCACACGGATCGATGCGCCCGGCAGTTCAAGTCAGCAGCGTCAGCACCCCAGCCACCACGAACGCCCCCGCCCACACCGCGTCCGTGTTGATCCACGCCTTGCGCAGGATCTCGACGCCGACCTTCTCGTAGACCACGACCGCGATCACGCCCATCACGACGAGCATCGCGGCGACGTGCAGCGCGATGCCGAGGGCGGCCTCGGGCACCGCCATGGCGGTCGCGAGGCCGACGTGAGGGTCTTCATGAGCCGAAGCCCCCGCCGAGCCGGCGCCGGCCCCGATCAGCACCGGTGCGACCATCAGCCCCGCGCCGTGCGCGCTCGACATCAGGAACGACCAGAGCGTGAGCTCGCGGTTGGTCACGCGCATCGTCGTCCAGCGTGGGTGCGCCCGCGGCCGCGCGAACCGGAAGATCCCGAACGCGATCAACGCGGCGGCGGCGACGAGGTGCAGCGCCCGCGGATCCACCGCGCTCGCGGCCACCAGCACGACCCCCGCCACGAGCGCGATGGCGAGCTCGTGGCCCAGCGCGATCGGCCCGAGCGCGCGCAGGACGGCGCCGCGCGAGCGGTGCTGCATCCCCTGGGAGACCGCGAACAGCCAGCCCATGGCCGGGTTGAGGCCGTGGTAGGCACCGAGCCCGGCCAGGGCGATCCAGGAGAAGTCGTTCATATGGTTTCGCCCGGCCCGATTTCGCTGGCGCTCATCGTCTGGGCGACGTCACCCGGGTTTCGCCCGGCCCGATTTCGCTGGCGCTCATCGTCTGGGCGACGTCACCCGGGGAAGCAGTACGAGTCCGACGACGCGTCGCCGCCCGCGAGCCGGACCTGGTGGGGGCGCTCGCCGTCGTACTCGACGTAGAAGTCGGGGTCGAGCGTCAGCGAGCCGTCCTCGCCCGCGTCGAGCTTGACCATCCAGCCCGCGATCCCGGCGGGGTAGAACTGCTCGTCCCACGCGCGGTAGAGCGAGTTGGTCAGGTAGACCCGGCGGCCGTCGCGCGACAGCTCGACCATCTGCGGCCCGCCGGTCAGCGGCCCGGCCGCCGGGTGCGACGCCCGCCGGACGATCCCGCCGAGGTGCACCGAGGCGGTCTCGCGCGGATTGCCCGGGTCGCTCACGTCGTAGCGCTTGAGCTCCCCGGTCCCCCAGCAGGAGACGAGGAGCGTCTTGTCGTCGACCGATAGCGAGATGTCGGTGATCAGCGGCGGCACCGCGCCGAACGGCTGCAGCGCGGGCGGCAGCTGCTCGGTCTCGGCCGGCTCGGCCGGGATCTCGATGACCTTGCGGACGCCGACCGTCCCGTCCGCCTCGCGCTCCCACATGAACACCGACGCCGACAGATCGGCGGTCGAGATGACGACGCCGACGAACCCGTACGGCTTGGTCGGGTCGTGCGCAGGCCGCAGCTCGAGGACCATCTGATACTCGGCGCCGAGGTCGATCGCCTGCTTGTGGCGGCGCTTGCGCATGTCCCACGTGTGCAGGTGGTGGCCGTACTTGCCGCCGAGCAGGAGCTCGGGGACGATCCCGCCCTCGACCATGTTGGGCGTCCCCCACTCGCTGGTGAGCAGGGTGTCGTAGCCGATGTTCCACCAGAAGTCGTACGCCAGCTCCTGCGGCCCGCGATCCACCTCCCAGCGCCCGAGCGGGTCGAACGAGTCGTGGTCGAGCAGGAAGACGCCGCCGGGGCCGTCGCCGTCGGGCGCGCCCAGCGCCGACAGGTAGAGGCCGTCGGGGCCGCAGTGGACGGTGTGCGGCCGGGAGTAGCCCGTCCGCTTGGCCAACTCGTCGGGCTCGATGACCTTGACGACCTTCGGGTTGACCGGGTCGTCCTTGACGTCCACGACGTGGATGCGAGAGGAGCGCAGGCCGGGGATCAGGAGGTAGCGGCGCTCGACGTGCGGGTGCGGCGCCCACGGGCACAGCGCCGAGGAGCAGGCGTTCCAGCCGAAGTGGTGCAGCTCGTCGCCGACGTTCGGCATGTCGAGCCGGCCGACCGTCGTCCCGTACGTCGACGAGCCCGGCCTGGTGTCGACGACCGTCAGCGCGTCCGGCTTCGCGTCGCCGTTGGACCCTGTGTTGAGGGTGACGACGTAGGCAAGGTCCTCGGGCGGGCCCTCGATCGCGGAGCCGGGCGACGGATAGAACGTGGGATCGGGCTTCCAGGTGGCCATCGGCAAGGGATACCACACAAAAATCGACCCGTTTTGCGGTGCTTCAGCCCGACGCGATCCAGTCGTCGATCAGCCGTCGGGCGATCGCCACCGGCGGCGGCAGCCGGAGCGGGCCGCGCTTGGCGAGCGCGTCCTCGACCTCGGCGCGGGTGAACCAGCGGGCGTCCTCGAGCTCGCCGTCCGCCGCCACCGGGTCGCCGCCCGCGTGGCGGGCGTGGAAGCCGAGCATCAGCGACGCGGGGAACGGCCACGGCTGCGACTCCGCGTAGCGCGGGTCGGCGATGCGGACGCCGGTCTCCTCGAGCACCTCGCGCGCGACCGCGCTCTCGAGCGACTCGCCCGGTTCGACGAAGCCGGCCAGCGCCGAGTAGCGCCCTGGCGGCCACGCCGCCTGGCGGCCGAGCAGGACCCGGTCACGACCGTCGGCGACGAGCATGATCACCACGGGATCGGTCCGCGGGAAGTGCTGAGCCGAGCAGGCGTCGCAGGCGCGGAGATGGCCCGCCTGGCGCGGCTCGGTCCAGGCGCCGCAGTTGGCGCAGAAGTGGTGGCGCCGGTGCCAGTTGAGCAGCGCCGCGGCATAGGCGAGCAGGCCGGCGTCCTCCGGGCCGAGGCGGGCGGCGGCGTCGCGGACGCCGGTGAGCACCGCGGGCGCGAGCGCGGCCGGATCCACCCCGGTCGCATCGACGGCGAACAGCGCTGTCCCGGCCTCGGTGACCCCGAGCAGGATCGGCTCGGCCGCGCCGGTGAGCGGAAGCAGCGCCGGGCGGTCGCCGGCGAGGAACACGCCGTCGGCGGTCGCGAACACCGCCCGGCTGCGCGGGTCGGCGAGGCCTGCGGCCACCCACGCCTCGTCGCCGCGCTGCGGGCCGGCGCGGTCGAGCCGGCCGCCGGCGAAGGTGGGTGACGAGGCCATGCGCGCGAACGGTAGCCCCTGGCGGGAGGGAAGTTGCGGGTGACAGCGTGTTCGCACCACGATGGCCTTGCAATGACGCCAAGATGGTGTCATACTGGCACCATGGACCTCACCCATTACGCCGAGAACCTCCGTCGCGAGCTGGCCGTCGCCGCGGACGCCGGCGGCGAAGACGCCCGCGCGCTCGCCGAGCGCCTGACCGCTCCGCTGGAGTCGGCGACCCGGCTGATGCTGCTCGAGGCGCTGTCGGCCGCCGCGGACGAGATCACGCGCGACCTCGCGCCCGGATCGGTCGAGGTGCGCCTTCGCGGTGGCGAGCCCGAGTTCGCGGTGATGCCCGCGCCGGCCGACGAGCCGCCGGAGCCGACCCATGCCGCGCCGCCGCCGGAAGGCGACGAGGCCGCAACGGCGCGCATCAACCTCCGTCTGCCCGAGCAGCTCAAGGCCGGCATCGAGCGGGCCGCGAGCCGCGAGCGGCTGTCCGTCAACTCCTGGCTGGTCCGGGTCGCCGCCGTCGCGCTCGCGAACGACGACCGCCTTCCGCGGCAGCGCGGGGGCCGCGTCGGCCAGGCCTACACCGGCTGGGTGCGCTGACCGCGCGCCTTCCGAACCCGAGCGATGCATTCAACCCTGACCAAGCAGGAGGAACCCCCCATGCCGTCCTTCAACACGCCCGACCCGATCACGGCCACGGTCGACGTCCCCGTCGGCGACGTCCGGATCACCGCCGGCGACCGCACCGCCACCGTCGTCGACGTGCGCCCCAGCGACGCGTCCAACGAGAGAGATGCCAGAGCCGCGAAGCTCACCCGCGTCGAGTACGCGGACGGCCAGCTGCTGGTCAAGGCGCCGAAGTCGCGCACCTGGTCGAGCAAGGGCGGCGGCGACTCGATCGACGTGACGATCGAGCTGCCCGCCGGCTCGCACCTGCGCGGCACCGGGCAGGCGACCGACTTCAGCTGCGACGGCCGGCTCGACGAGTGCCGGATCAAGACCGGCCTCGGTCACATCCGACTCGACCGGGGCGGCGCGCTGAGCCTGAAGAGCGGCATCGGCGACATCAGCGTGGACTCGGCGGCAGGCCACGCCGAGGTCACGGCCGGGTCGGGTGACGTGCGCGTGCGCGACCTCAGCGCCAGCGCGGTGATCAAGAACTCCAACGGCGACACGTGGGTCGGCGTGGCCGGCGGCGATCTTCGGGCCACCGCGGCCAACGGCAGCATCGCGGTCGACGTGGCGAAGGCGAGCGTCGTCGGCAAGTCCTCCAACGGCGACGTCCGGTTCGGCGAGGTCACGCGTGGGTCGGTCGTGCTCGAGACCCGGCTCGGCGACCTCGAGGTCGGCATCCGCCAGGGCACCGCCGCCTGGCTCGACGTGCGCTCCACCGCCGGCAGGGTCCACAACGCGCTCGAGGCCGCCGAGGCTCCCGAGCAGCCGGCCGAGACCGTCGAGGTCCGGGCCCGCACGTCCGCCGGCAACATCGCGATCCGGCGCCCGTCATGACCCGCATCGGACGTGCCCGCCTCCGACCCGGCGCTTGAGCTCGCCCGCGGTCCCCTCGGCGACCAGCCGGCCGTGGTCGAGCACGGCGATCCGGTCCGCGAGCTGGTCGGCCTCCTCCAGGTATTGCGTGGTCAGGAAGACCGTGACACCGCCGGCGACCAGCTCGCGGATGATCCGCCACATCGTGTGGCGGCTGCGCGGATCCAGGCCGGTCGTCGGCTCGTCGAGGAAGATCAGGCGCGGGGTACCGACCAGGGTCATCGCCAGGTCGAGCCGGCGCCGCATGCCGCCGGAGTAGGTGGCGACCGGTCGCGTGGCCGCGTCGGTCAGGTCGAAGCGGTCGAGCAGCTCGGCGGCCCGCCGGCCGCCTCCCACCCGGCCGAGATGGTGCAGGTCGGCCATCAGGATCAGGTTCTCGTGCCCGGTGAGCAGGTTGTCGACGGCCGAGAACTGCCCGGTGACGTCCGTGCACACGCCGGATCTCGACGACGTCTTCCTCGCCCTCACCGGCAACCGGCACCGTGCCGAGGAAGGGCAGCAGGACCAGGGGCAGCGGCAGGTTGCTCGCGGACTCGACGTTCTTGGATCGGCCTGCTGGCAGCGATCACCTTCGCGGTCATCTGGCTGGCGGTCGCGCTCGGGATGGTCACCAGCGGGTTCGTCCCCACCGACTCGATGCCGGCCGGGACGCGCTGGTTCGCCGAGAACCAGCCGTTCACCCCGATCATGGAGACCCTTCGCGGGCTGCTGATGGGCACCCCGATCGGCCACAACGGCATCCTTGCCGTCGCCTGGTGCGTCGTCATCGGGGTCGCCGGATACCTGTGGGCCAGGTACCTGTTCAACCGCGACCCGACGCCCTAACGGACTCCTCGCCGCCGTGGGGCGCCGTGGAGAGAACCTCGCGCGCCTCGACCAGCCACTGTCGCTGGAGCTCCATGAGCCGGATCGCGTAGTCGAAGTTGACGCGAAGCAGGCGCACCCGGTGCGGCAGGCCGGGCTCCCAGATCGTCCGCGCCTGCTCGAGGTGGCCGACCACCGTGTCGATCGCGCCGTCCATCGACTCGAGGCCTGCGAGCACGGCCGCCGGGTCGACGAGATCACCGGCGAGCAGGCGCACGACGGACTCGTGCTGGGTGCGCGGCAGCGGCGCCGGCGTGCGCACCCACTCCTCCAGGGCGACCTGGCCCGCCTCGGTCAGCGTGTAGTGGGTGCGCTGCCGGGTGCGCCCCGGCCCGACCTCGGCCTCGAGCAGGCCGAGAGCCGCCAGCCGCTTGGGCTCGGCGTACCACTGGCTCGGCGCCGCGTCCCAGAACACGCGGCCCTGGTCCGAGAACCGGCGCAGGTCGTGGGCGCCGGCGCCACCGCGGCCGACGAGCACCATGACCACATACGAAAAGGGCGTGAGCCGCACTTGACGAAACTCCGAATCGGACCTATCGTGAAAACTCCGAATCCGAGCTTACAGGCGGAGCCCACCTTGACCGTTCTCGACATCGCCACCTCGTTCGACTTCCTCGGCTCGCGCGCCCGCGTCCTGACCGGCGGCTGCCGCGCACAGCACCAGCTCGGAGTGGTCGAGATGGACGTGCCTCCGGACCACATGCCGCCGCTCCACCGCCACCACGACGACGACGAGGGCTTTTACGTCCTCGACGGCGACGTGACCATCTACCTGCCCGGCGAGCAGTGGACGCTCGAGGCGGGCGACTTCTTCCTGGCGCCCGCCGGCGTGCCCCACACCTACCTGAGCGGCGAGCTCGGAGCCCGCTGGCTCGCGATCACCGCGTCCGCCAGGTTCGAGCGCTTCGTGCTCGACGTCGCCGCGGGCGCCGATCTCGACGGCGCGGAGGTCGCGCGCCTCGCGGCACACCACGGGATCGAGATCCTCGGTCCGCCTGGCGCGCGTCCCTGACCGAGCCTCGCGACGCGTCCTCTCAGTCCACCAGTCGCCGCTCGACCGCCCAGCGGCTCAGCTCGTGGCGGTTGGAGAGCTGCAGCTTGCGCAGCACCGCGCTCACATGCGCCTCGACCGTCTTCGTCGAGATGCTCAAGCGATGGGCGATCTCCTTGTAGAGATAGCCGCGGGCGAGGTGGCGCAGCACCTCTCGCTCGCGCGTGGTGAGCAGGTCGAGCTCCGGGTCGACCGCCGCGGGCTCCATCGACCCCGCGAACGCATCGAGCACGAACCCGGCGAGTCGCGGTGAGAAGACCGCGTCGCCGTCGTGCACGCGACGGATGGCGTCGGCGAGCTCCTCGCCGCCGATCGTCTTGGTGACGTAGCCGCGGGCGCCGGCGCGGATCACCGCGATCACGTCGTCGGCGGCATCGGAGACCGAGAGGGCGAGGAAGCGCTGGGACGGTCGCGACTCGGCGACCTGGCGGATGACCTCGACCCCGCCACCGCCCGGCATGTGGACGTCGAGCAGGACGACGTCGGGGCGCAGCTCGAGCACGCAGCGCGCCGCGTCGTCGACGGTGCCGGCCTCCCCCACGACCTCGACGCGCCCTTCGAGCTCGGCGCGCACGCCGCGGCGGAAGATGGCGTGGTCGTCGACGACGACGACGCGGGTCATCCGCCCTCACGCTCCATCACGATCTCGACCTCGGTGCCGCCGCCCGGTGCCGCGTGGATCGCCGCGCGCCCGCCGTGGCGCGCCATGCGCCCGACGATCGAGTCGCGCACGCCGCGGCGGTCGTCAGGCACGGCGGTCGGGTCGAAGCCCGGGCCGCGATCGCGGACGAACACCTGCGCGCGGCCATCCTCGACCTCGGCGTAGAGCGCGACCGGGCCGGCGTCGCCGGCGAACTTGGCGGCGTTGGTCATCGCCTCGCGGGCAGCGGCGACGAGCGCCGCCGTGCGCTCGTTGACCGGCGCGTCGCCGACCGTCACGACCTCGATCGGCACCTCGTGGGCGTCCTCGACCTCCGCCGCCGCCGCTCGCAGCGACGCGGCGAGGCTGGCCTCGGGCGCCGGGGCGCCCGAGTCCCACAGCCACTGGCGCAGCTCGCGCTCCTGCCGCCGGGCCAGCGTCGCGACGGTGCGCGGGTCGGACGCGCGCTTCTGGACGAGCGCGAGCGTCTGCAGCACGGAGTCGTGCAGGTGCGCCGCCATCTCCGCGCGCTCCTGCGAGCGGATGCGCTCGGCCCGCTCGGAGGCGAGGTTGCGGCCGAGCCGCCAGAGGAACGGCGCCAGGATCAGCGACAGGCCGAGCGCGACCACCACGAACGCGAGGATGACGTCGCGTAGCGCCCCGAGCGCGCCGTTGTAGTAGAGGAACAGCAGGCCGGCGCCGATCACGAGCATCACGCCGAACCCGCCGCGGTACAGGCTCGCCGCGCGCTCGGTGGCCACCGCCTGCGGCGTCGCGGCGGTCGGCGTCCGGGTCTGGCGCCAGAGCAGCGTGGCGCCGGCGCCCGCGAGCACCGCGGGCCAGACCAGCACGTCGGAGAACCACAGGCCCAGCTCACGCATGGTCAGCAGGCCGGCGAGGACGAGCAGCCCGGATCCGGCCGCCACCTGGGCGCCGGCGCGGCGGCTGAACCGCGGCGTGCCCTCGTCGGCCGGCATCGCGACCCACGCGAGGAGGTAGGCGAGGAAGCCGACGCCGCCGGCGACCGTCGCGACGAGGAAGACGAGGCGGAGCACCAGCGGGTCGACGCCGAGCCGGCGCCCCATCCCCGCACAGACGCCGCCCACGATCCCGTGGGCGGGATCGCGGCGCAGCGAGGGGCGGGCGGCGACGGCCATCGCCGTCATGGTGACCGGTTCGCGAGCCCGTTCGCGAGCAGCACCGCCCCGACGGTCGCGGCGAGCGCCGGGGCGAGCCAGCCGAACCGGAGGTCGAGGACCTCCAGGCGGTCGAGCAGCAGCAGCAGGCCGAGGGCGATGATCACCAGGCCGGAGACGAGCGACGCGACGTCGATGCGGCCGCGCATCAGCCGGCGCTCGCGGTCTCGAGGGTGTCGCACGGATCCGGGCGCGTGATGGGCGCCGGACCGGAGCCGTGCCGCTCCTCCCACCCGTGCCCGAAGTCGCCGTTGCGGGTGTCGGAGATCTCGAGCCCACCGAGGCCGACGTCGCCGCGCACCAACAGCCGAGGCGCGTCGGTGGCGCTCCCGCGGACCTCGTAGTCGACATCGAACCCGCCCGACGTGCGGTTGGCGACCTCGACGAACCCGCCACCCACACGCGTGTCGGTGAGGATGCACGTGCCGCGCGGGACCAGCACCTCGATCGCGCCGAGGCCGATGCTCACGTCGAGCACGGTCTCCTGGTCACGCGGCAGATCGAGGTTGCGGAGGTCGACCTCGAGGTGCCCGGCGCCGAGCCGGTAACCGTCGCGCGGGATGTCGGCGACGGTGGCGGGACGATGGATCCGCTCGCCGATGCCGCCGTCGAAGTCGACGTCGGCGGCCGAGATCAGCCCGAGCGGCCCGGCGATGGCGAGCGCCGGCAGCACGAGCCAGCGGGCACCCTGGCCGCGCAGGGCGGATGCGGCCAGCAGCGCGCCGATGAGGATCACGATGCCGGCGACGACGGCGCCGGAGCCTTCGGCCGCGGCCCATGCCGAGCCGGCCGCGAGGGCGCCGAGGGCGAGCAGGGCGCCCATGCCGAGCGCGAGCCAGCCGATCACCTGGCCCGCGGTGACTTTGCCGGGCTGGCCGCTGCGCCGCAGGAGCCGATAACCGGCATAGCCGATGCCGGCGATGACGGCGAGCGCGAACAGCGGCCCGAAGATGAACCCGCTCGAGCCGACCACGATCAGCGCCGTGATCGCGAGGAGGCCGGCGCCGATGACGACGAGGAGGTTCGAGCCGTCCAGCGGTGCTTCCTCCGAACCCTCGGCCGGGACGAACAGCAGGACGGCGAGGTAGATGACGAAGCCGATCCCGCCGGCGAAGGCGAGCGCGGCGAGGGTGATGCGGAAGACGATCGGGTCGACGTCGAAGTGGCGGCCGAGGCCGCCGGCGACGCCGCCGATGATGCGGTCGCTGCGCGAGCGGTGCAGCCGTCGCGGAGCCTGTGGCTCGGTCGGCGGCATCTCGGTGGTGGGGGGATCAGGCTCGGTCATGGGAGGGTGCTCCTGGGGAGAAGGGATCGTGGAGCACACCGTGGCGGTTCGCGACCCACTTTCCCATTGGGAATGACCCTGAGCCGACCCTCGGTCTCCCCGGGTAGCCTCGGGCCCGATGGCCACCACTCCCGAGACCCCGCAGCGGGTCTGCCCCCACTGCGCCACCCTCGCCTACACGACGGAGCGGCGCTGTCCGTACTGCCGTCGCTCCTACCGCCGCCATCCGCTGATGGCGGTCGCGGTGATGCTGCTGATCACCGCCGCGGCCGTGCTGGGCGGGGTCTACGCGATGCTCGGCGTCTTCGGCGACGAGCTCGACTCCGAGCTCGACCGGCAGGTCCGAACCGTGCAAGGCGACTTCGAGCGCGACGTCGCGGGGCTCGAGCGCAGCATCCGCCGCGAGCTGGATCGCCGGCTGCCGGAGGGAGCGGCTATTCCCTAGGGGGCATCTCGACGGGGTCGTCCCCGACGAAGAGCCTGACGTCGATGTTGCCCCGGGTCGCCCGCGAGTACGGGCAGACCTTGTGAGCGGTCCGGACCAGCTCGTGTGCCTGCTCAGGCTCGATGTCCGGGAGAACCGCGTGCAACTCGACCGCGAGCTTGAGCTTGCTGCCCTCCTCGGCGAGGAGGTCGACCTTGCATCCCATCTCGAACTTGCGGGCGCTGATCTTCTGGCTGCGCGCGACGAGCGAGATCGCCGAGAGGAAGCAGGCGCCGTAGCCGAGAGCGAAGAGCTCCTCGGGGTTCGTGTGCTCGGTCTGATCGGCCGGGCCGCCCATCTGGGACGGCGGCTTGATCGACACGTCGGGGTAGCCGTCGCTCGCCGTCGCACGGCCGTCGCGGCCACCGACGCAATGGGCGGAGGCCGTGTAGAGCGTCTGGAGAGTCGTCACGGCTGTCAGTATCCCAACCTGGCGAGCCGCTCGCGCTCCGCCTGGCGCTTGGCCTCGCGCTTCTCCTTGCGGAGGCGTTCGCGCTCGCGCTTCTCCTCGTCGTCGTTGCCGACGATGCGCACGCTGGGCCGGAAGGAGCCGTCGCGGAGGTCCTGGGCGGCCTCCTGGAACGAGCGACCGCCCTCGCGGCCGCCGCGGCCGCCGCCGCGCTCGCCACCGGGACGACCGCCACCGCGTTCGCCCGGCCGACCACCGCCGACGCCGCCGGGCCGGCCGCCACCGCCGCCACCGCCTGGGCGCCCGCCACCGCCCCTGGCACCCGCGCCCTCGCGGCGCGGGCCACGGCCGCCGGGCCGCTCCTCGCGCGGCGGGCGCACCTGGGCCTTGATCTCGCGGACCGGGGTCGACGCGAGGCGGACCCAGGCGAGGAACACGGGGTCGCCCGGCTGCAGGCCTTCGGCGGCGTTGCAGCACACGGCCGCCCACTTGAGCGGCTGGTCCTTCTCGTCCTTCTTGGGGAGCAGCGCCTCGCGGACGACCACGGCGCCGCCGACGCCCTCGATCGCGGCGGCGAGGCGGGCCTGGATCCGGGCGGGGGTCGGAGCTCCGTCGTCAGCGGCCGGCGCGGCGGCGGCGGCGGGCGCCTCGGGGGTGGGCGCGGCCTCGGGCGTGGGCGTGGGCTCGGCAGCGGGTGCCTCAGCAGCAACCGGAGCTTCGGGTGCGGCGGCCTGCGCCGGCGGGGCCTCGGGTGCGGCGGCCTGCGCCGGCGGGGCCTCGGGTGCGGCGGCCTCGGGTGCGGCGGCCTGGGCGGCGGGGGCGTCCGGCGCGGGCGGAGCCGCGCCGCCGGGAGGCTTGGAAGCGGCGGCGCCCGGGCGATCGCCCGACCGGCGAAGCTCGCCGAGCTTGGCGAAGAACGCGCCGCGATGGCGCTCGGCCGGGCTGCGCTTGCGGCGGCGGGGACGCGGCGGGCGCTCGGGCTGGGGCGGGCGGGCCGGCGCGTCGGCGGCGGGGGGAGCGGCTGGATCGGCCGGCGCGCCGCTGGGGCCGACCTCGGCCGCGGGGGCACCCTGGGCGGCGGCGGCAGCGGCATCGGGCGCCGGGCCGGTCAGCCCGGCCTCCGCACCGGCGGCACCCGCGGGCGGCGCTTCGGTCACCGGCGCGTCCGCGGGCGGTCCGGCGGGAACCGGCGTGTCCGCCGCCGCCGCTTGCGGGGCTGCGGCCGGAGCATCGGGCGCGGGTCCGGGCGCGGACCGCTCGGCCACGGGCGCTTCGGCGGGCGCAGCGTCCGGCGCAGGCGCCTCGGCGGTCGGCGCGGCCTCCAGCGTCGGCGCCTCGGCGGCCGGCGCAGCCTCCGGCGCGGGCGCCTCGGCGGCCGGAGCCTCAGCAGGCGACTCCGCGGCCGACGCAACCTCCGGCGCGGGCGCCTCGGCGGCCGGTGCCTCGGCACGCGACTCCGCGGCCGGCGCAGGATCTGGAGCGGGAGGCTCGACCGGCGGTGCCTCCGCGGCGAGCGGCGCGTCGGGCGCGGCCTCCTCGACGACGGGTGCTTCGGGAACGGCCGTCGCCTCGTCGGCCGGTGACTCGGGCGCCGCGACCGGATCGGGCGCAGGCGCTTCCGCCTCGACCGCGGCCGGCGACTCGGGCGCGGGGGGCTCCGCGACCGGATCGGGCGCAGGCGCCTCGGCCTCGACCGCGGCCGGCGACTCGGGCGCGGCGGACTCCGCGACCGGATCGGCCTCAGGCGCCTCCGCCTCGGCGGCGACCGGCGGCTCGGGCGCGGAGGGCGGGTCTGGCTCGCCGGCGGGCTCGGTCGCCGTCTCGGCGGCGATCGGCACGACCGCCTCCGGTGCGGCGGCCTCGTCGTCGGCGGGGCGCTCGGGCGGCTGGTTCGCTTCGTCGGTCACTTCCCTCGAAGGATAGGGGCCTCACGGACCGGCTGCCGTCTGCCTCCACGGTGTGCAAGACGGCGCACCGCCCGCGCCCCAGGTGGCATGCGTCGCCGCTTTCGTCTACACTTTGGCGCATCCTGGTTAGGAAGCTTTACTTGCTGGCCCTCGCGGCCGCCGTCACGACCGGCTCGGGCGTCGCCCTCGCACAGGGCGAGAGCGAGGCCGCGCCCTCGACGGCGTACGTGCGCGTCAACCAGGTCGGCTACCTCGTCAAGGGGCAGAAGCTCGCGTACGTGCTCGCGCCGACGTCGGCCGCAGGCGCGACGTTCTCCGTTCGTGCCACGAACGGCTCCGAGGTCGCCACCGGCACGGTCGGCCCGAACACCGGCCGCTGGAGCGACCAGTTCCGGTTCGTCCACCGCGTGGACCTCTCCTCGGTCACCACGCCGGGCACCTACACCATTCGCGTCACCGGTCCCGTCGCGGCGACCTCGCCTCGCTTCAAGATCGACTCCGCCGCCGCGCTCTACAGCGGCGTCATCGCCGACGGCCGGCTGTTCTTCGCCGCTCAGCGCGACGGGCCCGACGTCGACCCGTCGGTCCTCGATCGCAAGCCCTCTCACCTCAACGACGCCAAGGCGCGGCCGTACAAGCCGCCTCCGTACAACGACGACGACGAGCTGGTGGGTCCTCTGGAGCGCGTCGAGGGTGGCCCCATCGACGTCAGCGGTGGCTGGTTCGACGCCGGCGACTTCGTGAAGTTCGTCCAGACCCACAGCTATGCGGTCACCCTGCTGGAGGTGGGCGTCCGCGACCGGCCGGCGCAGATGGGCGGCTACGCCGCCGAGGCGCGCTTCGGGCTCGAGTGGCTGCTGAAGATGTGGGACGACGAGACCCGGACGCTCTACTACCAGGTGGGAATCGGCGACGCGGACGGCTGCGAGACCACCTGCGCCGACCACGACCTCTGGCGCCTGCCCGAGCTGGACGACAGCCTGCAGGGCTCCAAGAACCGGTTCCTGCGCAACCGCCCGGCGCTGCGCGCCGGCAAGCCCGGCGCCAAGGTCAGCCCCAACCTGGCGGGCCGGCTGACCGCCGCGTTCTCGGTCTGCGCGCAGAACTTCCGGGAGACCGACCGCGCGCTCGCCGACCGCTGCCTGGCGTCCGCCCAGCACGTCTACGCCCTCGCCGACAAGCAGACCGGCAAGGACCTGCTCAGCGTCTCCCCGCACGGCTTCTATCCCGAGGAGAGCTGGCGCGACGACATGGAGCTCGGCGCCACCGAGCTGCACCGCGCGCTCGCCGCCTACGGCGACCCCGATGCCCCGCGGCTGCTCGCCGACGCCGCGCGCTGGGCGCGCTCCTGGAACCGCTCGGACCAGGCCGGCGGAGACACGCTCAACCTCTACGACGTCTCGGCGCTCGCGCACTACGAGCTCTCGCGGGCGATCGCCGCCGCGGGCAACCCGGCCGGGCTCGTCGTCACGCGCACCGAGTTGCTCACCGCGATCAAGGAGCAGCTCGACGGCGCCGTCAAGCGCGGGGGCCAAGATCCGTTCGGAGCCGGCTTCTCGTGGGACCAGTACGACGTCACGAGCCACCTGCTCGGGCTGATCACCAGCGCCGACCTGTACCGCGAGCTCAGCGGCAAGGACACCTACGGCGACTTCGCGCGCCGCCAGCTCGCCGCGGCGCTGGGCGCGAACGCGTGGGGGGTCTCGCTCATCATCGGCGCCGGGACGACCTTCCCGCACTGCCCGCAGCACGTGGTCGCGAACCTCTCGGGCTCGCTCGACGGCCGCGGCGAGATCCTCCGCGGCGCCGTCGTCAACGGCCCGAACGACGAGTCGCAGTTCGAGGACTCGAGCTCGACGCCGGACAACGGCCGCGCCTGCCCCGCCGACGGGGTCGACCGCTACCTCCGCTTCACCGGCGACAACGGCGCGCGGTTCCAGGACAACGTCGGGGCGTGGATGAGCGTCGAGCCGGCGATCGACTTCACCGCGATGATGCCGCTGGCGCTGTCCCGGCTCGTCGCCGCCGACCCCGGCCAGTAGCGTCCGCGCCATGATCGCCGGTCTCGCGTGCTGCGCGGCCGCCGCGGCGGCCGGCCCGTCCGCCGCGGAAGCCCACGAGTTCGCGCGCATGCTCGCCGCCGCCGGGCAGCGGCCGGCTGCGTCGGCCGCCGAGCGGCGGGCGCAGGCGCAGGTGACCGAGCGCTTCGCGGCGGCGGGTCTGCGGATCGGCACCGACCGCTTCCGGGTCCCGGGCAAGGGCCGGTCGGCCAACGTGGTCGGGATCCGCGCAGGCCGCGAGCACTGCCTCCACGTCCTGATGGCGCACTCGGACACGGTCCCGCCCTCGGCCGGAGCCAACGACAACGCCTCCGGGCTCGGCGCGCTCGTGGCGCTGGCCGGCGCGCTCGGCCGCGCGCCGGCGCCGCCGTGCGACACCTGGCTCGTCGCGACCGGCGCGGAGGAGCGGATCTACACGGGGCGACCCGACCACCTCGGGGCGCTGGCGGTGGTGCGGCGGCTCAAGCGCTTCGATCGCACGGGCGACCTGCGCTTCGGGCTCTCGCTCGACGAGGTCGGCCGCGACCGCCGCTTCCTGCTGCGCTCGCCGGCGCGCGCGCCGCGGGCCGGGGTCGAGGAGGCCCTCCTGCGCGCCGCCCGCGCTGCCGGCGTCGACGTCCGCTGGCGCCGCGACGACGGGACCGGGAACTCCGACCACCGCGAGCTCGCGCTCGCGGGGCTCCCCGCGATGAAGCTCGGCGTCTACGAGGACGGCTGCCGCCACACGGCGTGCGACCGCCCGGACCGCCTGCAGCGCGGCGCGTTCACGCGCGCGCTGCGGGTGGTCTGGCGGCTGATCCGTTAGGGGCGGGCGTAGACGATCTGCATCAGGTCGCCCTGGGAGCGGAAGTTCGACGTCTTCGTGCAGCGCACGCGCACCGCGACATCGCCGGTCCCCGTGCCGGACACGTAGGTGTTCAGGGTCCCCGACGCGGTGCGGTCGATGAGCACCTCGGTCGTGCTGACCGAGCGCGTGTCGAGCGTGACCCACGTCGCCGTGTCCCAGTTGTAGAGCGCGACGGTCTGCGAGCAGCTCGCCGTGTTCTTGCCCTTGTAGACGACGCGCAGGCTCGTCAGCGCGTTCGAGACGCCCGTCACCCGCCCGTACCACGCCGTCGTGCGCGTTCCGGAGGTGGTCGAGCTCACCTGGTAGTAGGCGTTGTTGTCGGAGTTCAGCGATGCCGCGTTCCCGCCGTAGAGCGACCCGGACTGGATCGTCGCCGAGCTCGGGAACGCCGTGACGGTCGTGCTCACCGCCGCCGTGGTGAACGACCACGACGTCGCCGTCGCCAGGTTGTTCCCGGCTGTGTCCTCCGCCGCCGTCGATACCGACGCCGCGTAGCCGGCGCTATTGGAAAGCGCCGCCGCCGGGGTGAACGTCATCGTGTTGCCGCTCCACGAGAAGCTGCCGGCGACCGCGGCCGAGTCGCTCGAGCGCACCAGCGAGAAGGCGCTCTGCGCCGACGCCTGGTTCATCGGCTCGCTGAACGCGACGGTGACCTTGGCGTTCGTGGCGACGTTGGTCGCGCCGGCGGCCGGCGTGACCGTCCCGACCGTCGGCGGGGTGGTGTCGGGCCCGCCGCAGTACTGCGCCTCCTTGCCGATCGCCTTGTACGGGCAGTCGGCGTGGTCGAGCAGCATCAGGACCGCCGCGCGGTTGCGCGAGGTCTGCGCCGGGATGGCCTCGTCGGGGGGATAGAAGCCCGGGTTCGACGTCGTCGGGTACAGCTCGAACGTGTAGGCGAAGATCTTGTGCTGGCCCCAGAGCCAGTCGATGATCGTGCCGTCCGCGATGTAGAGGTCGCTCGACTGCTCCGGCGTGAAGCCGTTGGTGGTGGCCATCGCCCGCCCGAGCGTCGCGAACGTCGCCTGCTCGTCCGCGCTCAGGCCTGGGGCGGTGTCGTTGAACGTGTAGCCGTAGGGCCACAGGATCAGCTCGGAGTAGGTGTGGATGTCGATCCCGGCGCGGATCTGCTGCGTGCCGTTGATCACCCGCGAGTTGACGAAGTCGCGCAGGACCTGGGTCTCCGGGGCCGAGAACGCCGATGCACCGCGATAGGTCTCGGACGAGAACGACCCGCTCGAGCCGCCGCAGCAGCCCCACTGCCAGCCCCAGTTGCGGTTGAGGTCGGTGCCCACCGAAGACGAGCCGGCGTTGGGCTGGCGGTTCTTGCGCCACATGCGGTACGCGCCGGTGGCGATGTCGTACTCGACGCCGTCCGGGTTGACCATCGGGACGAGCCAGATCTCGCGGCCGTTCACCGCGTTCGTGATCGCCGTATCCGACCCGTAGTCCTGGGTGAGCTCGTCGAGCAGATAGAGCGCCATCTCCACGGTCAGGTGCTCGCGGGCGTGCTGGTTGGCGTTGAACAGCACCTCGGGCTCGTTCTCGTCGGTCCCGACGTTGTCGGAGATCTTGAGCGCCCAGATGGTGCGGCCCTCGTAGCTCGTGCCGATCGAGAACCGCTGCACGATGCTCGGGTACGCGTTGGCGACCGCCAGCGTCTGCGCCGACATCTCCGCGTAGTCGTGGTAGTTGGCGTCCGCGCCCGGGAACGCGGTCGTGCCGGCGCGCGGGCGCCCGCCGCGCTTGGGCACCGCCCGGCGCGCCTGCTTGAGGGTGCGCACCTTGAAGCCCGCGCGGCGCAGCCGGCGACGATCGGACGTGCTCGCGGTCACGATCACCGCTCCGTGATCGACCTCGACGATGGCCGCGCCGGTCCGGGCGACCGCCGCGCGGTCGGCCGCGCTGCGCACGTCGGTCACGCGGTAGGTCCGCGGTGTGCTGGACGCCGCGGAGGCGGTGGCGGGCAGAACGAACGCCGCGAGGGCGAGGAGACCGACGAGTATGGAGGCGCGCATGGTCGGACCCTCCCGCTCACGCGGCCCCGCGTCAAGCGATGTTCATCCAGTTCCGGTCTAAGGGCCTAAGCGAGCGCGCGCTCGAGCGCGGCCCGGTCGGCCGGCGGGCCGTGGGTCGGCAGGACGAGCTCGACCGGCAGGTCGAGCAGCGGGCGCAGCGCGGCGCGCTTGTCCTCGAGCGAGATGCGCGTCGGCTTCCAGGTGGCCGGGATCTCGAGGCCGTCGCCGCGGTCGATCAGGACGTCGCCGACCGCCAGCGCCGTCTGGGCGGGGATCCAGAGCGGGCAGTCCTCCGCATAGAAGCTCGAATGGGCGGCGATGCCACCCGGCAGCTCGTCGCCCGCCCCGAAGTCCACGCCCTCGATCTGCGGCTCGGGCCCGCCCCAATGCGGCCGGTGGACGGCCGCCCCGGTGCGCGCGACCACCTCGGCGCTGTCGCGCTCGTGGAACGGGACCGTGAGGACGACGACGACCTCCCGGCCAGCGGCGAGCTGGTCGAGTGCCGGCCCGGGCGCGATCGGATCGATGAGCACCAGCTCGGCGACGGTGACGAGCGCGTAGGCGGAGACCTCGCGCGGCCAGCCCGTCGGCCCGCCGTCCTCCGGCGTCCACTCCGGGTGTGGCGCCTCCCAGTGCCAGAGTCCTGCTCGCAGCTCGCGCATGGCCGGCGAGTCTAAGGAGCCTCGTAGCCGAGCAGGTCTCCGGGCTGGCACTCGAGCGCCTCGCAGATCGCCGTCAGCGTGGAGAAGCGGATGGCGCGGGCGCGCCCGTTCTTGAGGATGGAGAGGTTGACGACGGTCACCTCCACGCGCTCGGCCAGCTCGGTCAGCGTCATGCCGCGGGCCTCCAGCAGCCGGTCGAGGTGCACGACGATGCGGTGCTCGTCGGGCGGCATGTCAGATGGTCGCCTCGACGTCCTCGCGCAGCCGGACGCCGTGGGCGAACACCTCGGCCAGGACCAGGGCGGCGAGCCCGACGAGGAGGGCGTTGCCCGGGAACTCAAAGCCGGTGATCCCGATGCCGAACTCCTCATTGAGGCTCGTCTCGACGAGCACCTTGCGCAGGTTCGCGTTGACCACCTCGACGGCGAGGGCGCCGAGGATGCAGAGGTACCCGAGCCGGCGCAGACGACGCACGTTGGCGGCCCCGAACGGATCGCCGACCGTTACCGAGAAGGCCAAGCCGTGGAGCAGCCACAGCGTGCCGAGCACGAGGGCGATCGGGCCCGCATCCATCGCCGACGACAGCAGCATCTCCTTCGTGGTGGGATCGGGCACCCCGAGGTGCACCTTCGTGTCGCCCGGGATCGATGTCCTCGCGTAGCGCGGGCCGAGCGCGCCTGGCGAAAGCCGGGCCTCCAGCTCGACGGGGACGCTGACGCGGTCGCCCGCGAGCAGCGACTCGCCGCCGCGGGCAACGCCGACGCCGACGCTCACGACCCACAGCGCGGCGAACAGCACCGCCAGCAGGAGCGCGACCGACACCAGGTTGGACGCGATGGTCGCGGCCCGAGCCGGGCGCGGAGATGTCGTCGAAACGTTCATATCGACAAACGATACTATCGACAATCGATATGTCAAGGAGCGTGTGGTAGGACCCGCGGCGTGGCCGAGCCGACGCCCGACGCCCCGCCGCTACGGCTCCCGGACCCGTGCCTCGTCGTACTCGTCGGCGCCACCGCGGCGGGCAAGTCGCACTGGGCGCGCTCGTGGTTCGAGCCCGATCAGGTGGTCTCGTCGGACCGCCTGCGCGCGGTCGTCGGCCACGGGGAGCGCGACCAGCGCGCGAGCCGCGACGCCTTCGAGGTGCTCGACCTGATCGTCGCCAAGCGGCTGGCGCGGAAGCTGACCACCGTGGTCGACTCGACCGGCCTCGACGCCAAGCGCCGCACCGGCTGGCGGTCGCTCGCCGATCGCCACGGGGTGCCCGCGTACGCCGTCGTCGTCGACCCGCCGGCGGCGGTGGTCCGGGAGCGCAATCGTGCCCGCCCCGACCCCGTCCCGCCGAAAGTCGTCGCCGCGCAACTGCGGGAAGCCGCGGCGGTCACGGAGGCCATCGCGGCCGACGGCTTCGCCGGCGTCCATCGCGCCGGCCCCGTCACGCTCGTCCCGCCCGCGTTGCTCACCGCCCCGCAGGCCGCCGCCCGCCAGAAGGAGGACCCGATGACGCTCGACTTCGGCCTGCAGATCTCGCGGTTCGACTGGCCGGGGCACCCGGCCACGACGGCCTCCGCCCTCGCCGAGGTCGCGCGCGCCGCCGAGCAGGCCGGCTTCACGAGCCTGTGGGTGATGGACCACTTCCTGCAGATCCCGCAGGCCGGCCGCGAGTGGGACGACATGCTCGAGAGCTACACGACGCTCGGCTACCTGGCGGGGGTGACCGAGCGGATCCGGCTCGGCACGCTCGTCACCGGCATCACCTACCGGAGCCTCGGCCATCTCGCCAAGCTCGTCGCCACGCTCGACGTCCTCTCGGGCGGCCGCGCGCTGTGCGGCATCGGCGCCGCCTGGCACGAGCGCGAGCACCGGCTCTACGGCTGGGAGTTCCCGCCGCTCGCCGAGCGCTACGCCCGGCTCGAAGACGCGCTCGAACTGCTGCCGCTGATGTGGGGTCCGGGCTCGCCTCGCTTCGAGGGGCGGACGCTGACCGTCGAGGAGGCCATCTGCTATCCGCGGCCGCTGCAGGAGCGCATCCCGATAGTCGTCGGCGGCTCGGGCGAAAAACGAACGCTGCGGATCGTCGCCCGGCACGCCGACGCCTGCAACCTGTTCGGCGACGCCGCCGCCGTCCGCCACAAACTCGCCGTCCTGCACGCGCACTGCGAGACCGAAGGCCGCGACCCGGCGGCAATCGCCGTGACCCACTTCGCGCCGGCCTCTGTAATCGGCGCGGACGAGGTGCGCGGAGGGACGACCGGCGGGACTGCCGAGGAGCAGGTCGGCCGCTACCGCGAGCTCGCCGAGGCGGGGATCCAGACGGCGATCGTCGGGCTCGCCGACGCCGGCGACGTCGCGTCCGTGGTCCGCTTCGCCGACGTCATCGCAGCGTTCCCGAAGGCGGGCTGAGAACCATGCTGCTCCACGACCTGGCGACGACGTCGGCGAGCGTGAGCGACACGCCGGCCCGGACGGCGAAGATCGAGCTGCTCGCGAGGGCGCTGCGGGCGGCGGAATCCAGCGAGGTGGCGACCGCGGTGGCCTTCCTCTCCGGCGAGCTGCGCCAGCGCCAGATCGGCGTCGGCTGGGCGGCGCTGCGCGACCTCCCGGCGCCGGCCGCGGAGCCGGGGCTCGAGGTGGCGGAGGTCGACGCCGCCTTCGAGCGCATCGGCGGCCTCGCGGGGCCGGGCTCCCAGGCTGCCCGCCGCGACGCAATCGCGACGCTGTTCTCGCGCGCGACCGTCGCGGAGCACCGCTTCCTGCGCGGCCTGCTCGCCGGGGAGCTGCGCCAGGGGGCGCAGGAGGGCGTGATGGTCGAGGCGGTCGCGCGGGCGTCGGGCGTCCCGAAGGACGCGGTGCGCCGGGCGCTCATGCTCCGCGGTGACCTCGGTGCGGTGGCCGAGGCGGCGCTCAGCGACGGGGCCGCGGCACTCGCCGCGATCGGCCTCGAGGTCGGCCGCCCGATCCAGCCGATGCTCGCGGCGCCGGGCGACGACATCGACGCCGCCCTCGAACGGATCCAGCCCGCCGCGGTGGAGTACAAGCTCGACGGCGCCCGCCTGCAGGTGCATCGCCGCGGCGACGACGTCCGGGTCTTCACCCGCAGCCTCGACGACATCACGGCGCGCGTCCCCGAGGTCGTCGCCGCCGTGCTCGCGCTGGGAGAGGGCGACCTCGTCCTCGACGGTGAGGCGATCGCGCTGCGCGCCGACGGGCGCCCGCACCCGTTCCAGGTCACAGCCGGGCGCCTGGGCTCACATCACGCGGCTGGCGCGCTTCCACTCACGCCGCTGTTCTTCGACCTGCTCCACCTCGGCGGCGACGACCTCCTCGACCGCCCCGGCGCCGAGCGCGCCGAGGCGCTGGCGCAGCTCGTGCCGGCGGCCGGGCGCGTCCCGCGGGCGATCGCCGGCGACGCCGCCGCCGGCCGGTCGTTCCTCGCCGCGGCCCTGGCGGCCGGCCACGAAGGCCTGGTCGTCAAGTCGCTCGACGCGCCCTACGCAGCGGGCCGGCGCGGCGCCGGCTGGCTCAAGGTCAAGCCGCGGCACACGCTCGACCTGGTGGTGCTGGCCGCGGAGTGGGGCCACGGCCGGCGACGCGGGTGGCTGAGCAACCTGCACCTCGGCGCGCGCGATCCCTCGGGCAGCGGCCACGTGATGCTCGGCAAGACCTTCAAGGGACTCACCGACGCGATGCTGACGTGGCAGACCGAGCGCCTCCTCGCGCTCGAGGTCGCGCGCGACGACTGGGTCGTGCACGTGCGGCCGGAGCTGGTCGTCGAGATCGCGTTCGACGGCGTCCAGTCGAGCACGCGCTACCCGGGCGGTGTCGCACTGCGCTTCGCACGCGTGCTGCGACACCGGCCCGACAAGCCCGCCGCCGAGGCAGACACGCTGGACGCCGTCCTGGCCGTCCACGTACGCTGACTCGGCGGCACGCTCACGTCAGGCTGCGCGCAGGCGCAGCAGCTCGACGGCCGCAGCCGTCCGCGTGAACGGATCGGCGACGACGCGGCCGTCGTCGAGCCCGAGGGCCGCCACGGGGTCGCCGTCGACGACGGCGAGCAGCGCGGGGCGGTGGAGCACCGGGCGGGAGTCGAGCTCGGAGAGATCCTGCAGGACGCGCTCGTCGGCTTCGGTGGCGGAGCGGAGGGAGATGATGGAGGAGAAGGTCATAGGGACATGGTGGAGCTGAGGGGCCGCCTTTACATCAGGCATGCGCCCTCAGCTCAGGGGTCTGACCCCTTAGTCGTTACGCGGTGTCGCAGACCGGCTTGCGGGCGGGCGCGTTGGCCTGCTTCGCCTCGGCCGCGGCCTGCTTCTCGGGCCGCAGGACGGCGAGCGCGACGACCATCGCCGCGACCACGAGCAGCGCGCCGACCAGGAACGCCAGGTGGTACCCGCCGGTCAGGGCGACCGCGGTCGCGTCGCCGTCGGCGGCCAGTGCGCCGGTGCGCGTGGCCGACAGGGTGGCGAGGATCGCGAGGCCCAGCGCGGCGCCGACCTGTGCCGCGGTGTTGACGAGGCCGGACGCGAGGCCCGCGTCCTCGTTGGTGGCACCCGACATCGCGAGCGTCATCAGCGCCGGGAACGACAGGCCGGCGCCGAAGCCGATCAGGATCATCACCGGCAGGACGTGGGGGACGTAGGAGCCGTCGACCGGCGCCTGCGTGAACAGGAGCAGGCCGGCCGCGATGAGCCCCAGCCCGGGCAGCAGCGTCGAACGGGCGCCGAAGCGCATGATCAGCCGCTCGGAGTAGCGCAGCGACAGCGCGCCCATGACGATCGTCACCGGCAGGAACGCCAGGCCGATCTCAAGCGCGTCGTAGCCGAGCACGCGCTCGAGGTACAGCGCGCCGAGGAAGAACATCCCGAACATCCCGGCGATCGAGAGCGCCTGCACCGCGTTGGCGCCCGAGACGTTCGCCGAGCGGAAGATCCGCAGCGGGATCAGCGGGGTGGCCGTGCGCGCCTCGCGGATCACGAAGGCGACGAGCAGCGCGATCGAGACGGCGCCGAGCGCCAGCGTCGTGGTGGCGGTCCAGCCCTGGTCGGCCGCCGGCTCGACGATCGTGTAGACGCCGAGCATCAGCGCGCCGGTGATGAGGATCGCGCCGAGGCTGTCGGCGCCCGCGCGGAGGCCGATCCCCTCGTCACGGTGCAGCAGGCGCTGGGCGATCACGGCCGTGGCGATCCCGATCGGGATGTTCACGAAGAAGATCCAGTGCCAGTTGATCGACTGCGTCAGCACGCCGCCGGCGAGGAGGCCGACCGACCCGCCGGCCGAGGCGACGAAGGCGTAGACGCCGATCGCCTTCGCCTGCTCCCGCGGCTCCGGGAACATCGTGACGATCATGCCGAGGATGACGGCGGAGGTCAGCGCGCCGCCGAGGCCCTGGAGGAAGCGCGCCGCGACAAGCATCTCCTGGCTCTGCGCGACGCCGCACAGCAGCGAAGCGAAGGTGAAGACGCCGAGGCCGGTCATGAAGATGGTCTTGCGGCCGATCAGGTCGCCGAGCCTTCCGGCGAGCAGGAGCAGACCGCCGAAGGCGATCAGATAAGCGTTGACGACCCACGCGAGGCTCGAGCTCGAGAAGCCGAGGTCGTCCTGGATCGTGGGCAGGGCCACGTTCACGACGGTCGCGTCGAGGACGATCATCAGCATCCCGACGCACAGCACGTAGAGCGCGATCCAGCGGTTACGGTCGGGGGTGTCGGAATGTGTGGTCATGGTGTTCAGACCGGTCGGCGGAGCGGAACTCATCGGAACTGGGGACCGCGAGCCGCCTACCATGCCCGCTCCCATGAAGAACGCCGACGAGATGCTGGCGGTGGCCGCCTCCCGCGCCGAGGAACTGGCGGCCCCGGGCCTGGACCCGTCCCCACGGCGCCAGGTCGCCGTGCTGGCGTGCATGGACACGCGCATCGACCTGTTCCCGATGCTCGGCCTCGAGCGCGGCGATGCGCACATCGTGCGCAACGCCGGCGGACTGGCCACCGACGACGCGATCCGCTCGCTGAGCATCTCCCAGCGGCTGCTGGGGACGCGGGAGACCGTCGTGGTCATGCACGAGGGCTGCGGCCTGCACGGCGCCTCCGAGGACGAGTTCCGCCAGGCGCTGGCCGCCGACGGCGCCCTCCCCAGCTGGCGGCTGGGGGCCTTCGACGACATCGAGGACACGCTCCGCCACAGCCTGGCGCGCCTGCGGTCCAGCCCCGAGCTGATCGCGCGCGACCACATCCGCGGCTTCATCTTCGACCCGGAGACCGGCACGCTGCGCGAGATCGACGCGCCGGAATGACGAAAGGCCGCTCGCCGGCGGCCTCTCGCGCTTTGCCTCGTGCGTTCAGTCGACGCGAATCTCGTCGCACTCCGCGCGGTTGTTGACCACGTCGTTGCGGTTGACCCGGATCTCGTCGCCGCCCTCGCAGTTGACGACGTCGCTCGTCGCCGAACTCGACTGACCGCCGCTGTCGCGCGCGTCGACCTCGTCCTCGCCGGTCCCGCCGGTGAACGTGTCGTGCCCCTTGTTGTCGCGCAGGTCGTCGTCGCCGGCTCCGCCGTTGAGCGTGTCGTTGCCGTCCTGCCCGTCGACGTTGTCGCGGCCGGCGTCGCCGTTCAACGTGTCGTTGCCGTCACCGCCGCGCAGCTCGTCGCGCGCGTCGCCGCCGTTGACGACGTCGGCGCCGTCGTTGCCCTCGAGCCGGTCCTCGCCGGTGCCGCCGTCGATGGTGTCGTTGCCCCTGCGGCCGTCGACGAAGTCGTTTCCGCCGCGCGCGGAGATCTGGTCCGCGGCGTTCGTGCCCTGGATGGAGTCCGATCCGTTCGTCCCTGTGATGACCGCCGCCAGCGCCGTGCCGGCGAATGCAAGCGTGACCGCCGTCGCGACGACGGGCACGGATTGGGTGATGCGCCTCATGTCAGGCTCCTCCTGGTGGGTGTGAGCGCCTCCACCCGTCAGACACGCCCCACATCTGGAACATCACGGCGGGCATGTCAGGCGAACAACCGCGTGCGAAGATCTGGGCATGTCTGAGTTCGAGGACCATTTCGACGGTCCGGGCCTCGACACGAACGTCTGGATCCCCCACTACCTCCCCCAGTGGAGCTCGCGCGCGGAGAGTGCCGCGACCTACGTCGTGGCCGGCTCGGAGCTGCGGCTGAGCATCCCGCCGGACCAGGGCCTCTGGTGCCCCGAGGTCCACGACCCGCCGCTGCGGGTCTCGGGCATCCAGTCCGGGGTGTTCGCGGGCCCGGCGGGCGGCTCGATCGGGCAGCACGCGTTCCGCGAAGGGCTGATCGTGTCCGAGGAGCAGCAGGCGTGGTGGGGCTGGACGCCGCAGTACGGGCGCCTCGAGATCCGGGCGCGGATGGATCTCAGCCCTCGCTCGATGGCCGCGATGTGGATGGTCGGGCGGGAGGAGCAGCCCGAGGAATCCGCCGAGCTCCTCGTCTTCGAGATCTTCGGCGACGCGCTCGAGACCGACGGCCGCGGGCCGGCGGCCGCCGTCGGGATGGGAGTGCGTCGCTTCAACGATCCTGCGATCACCGGCGAGTTCGTCGCCTCGCGGGTCGCGATCGACGTCGCCGACCGGCACGTCTACGCCGCGGAATGGCGGCCTGGCCGCGTCGACATCCTCGTCGACGACGAGCGCGTCAAGACCGTCGACGAGGCGCCGGACTACCCCATGCAGATGATCGTCGCGGTGTTCGACTTCCCGGACCACGACGCCGCGGCGTCGCACCCGGACCACGTGCCGGAGCTGGCCGTGGACTGCATCCGCGGCCGTCCGCTCGGGTGATCCTCCGCCGCCTCGCGGCGCTCGCCGTCCTCATCGCGCTCGGGGTTGCCGGCTGGCTCGTCTATCGCGGTGGGGCGGAACCGGCCCCCGACGTCCGTGCGACGCCCTCGCCGGCTGCTCGCGTCGAGCGCATGACGATCGACAGCGCGGCGGTGCGGCGGCGCCTGGCGGTCAACGTCCTCGTCCCCGCCGGCGGAGCGAAGGGCCGCCCGCTGCTGGTCTTCCTGCACGGCCGGGGCGCCGACGAACGCAGCTACCTGAACGACGAGGTCTTCGCAGCGCTCGCCCGCCTGGGCGGCCGGGCGCCGGTGGTCGCGTTCCCGGACGGCGAGGAGTCCTTCTGGCACGACCGCCAGGACGGCGCGTGGGGCCGCTACGTGGTCGACGAGGTCATCCCCCAGGTCGCGCGGCGGACGGGCGCGAGCAGCCGCCGGGTGGCGGTCGGGGGCATCTCGATGGGCGGCTTCGGCGCGTATGACCTTGCGCGGCTGCATCCGGGCCGGTTCTGCGCGGTCGGCGGCCATTCGGCGGCGCTCTGGCAGACGGCGGGCGAGGCGGCGCCGGGCGCCTTCGACGACGCGCGCGCCTTCGCCCGCCACGACGTCGTCGGCGCGGCCCGCGACGGCGCGCGCGGCCTCACGTCGGTTCCGGTCTGGGTCGACACGGGCGACGCCGACCCCTTCCGGCCGGGCATCGAGGCGTTCGCCAAGGCGCTGCGCGCCGCGGGCGGGCGCCCGCGGGTCCACGTCTGGCCGGGCGGCCACGACGGCTCCTATTGGGGGCGCCATGCCGGCGCCTACATGCGGTTCTACGCGGGCGCGCTGGCGCGCTGCTGACACTAAGCGAGCGGCGGTCGCAACTAAGCATCCAGGGCGGCAATAGGGGGTCGGTCACCCGATGTGAAAAGAGGCTCTTAGCGGCATGATTTGTCTATGCCGACCACCGCCCCTCAGACCGCCGCCACCGCCGTCCGCTTCTTCGTCACCCCGGTCGTCCGCCCCCTCCCCGCGCCGACCGCCGGCGCGCTCTACGACCCCCGGACCTGGTGAACATCGGGTCCTGAGCCCGGATCCACCGATTCCCGCGGCGCCTCGACGGCGACCACGTGGAGGGCGCCGGCCGGCCCCGGGATGAGCTCCACGTCGGCCCGCGGATGGCGCAGCCAGGCGACGGCGCGGCCCACGTGCTCCGCGTCTGGCGCGCTGAGCCGGCGGTCGGCGGACACGGTGTAGTGGACGAGACCGTCCACCCCGCCACGCGAGAGGCGCAGCCCCCGCGACGTCCGTGCGGTGACCACGCGATCGGGGTGCGACGGCGCCAGGCGCTCGAGCCGGCCGGCGAGCTCGGCGACGTGCGGCGCGGCCAGCAGGGCATCGTGCCCGGGGGCTCGGCCGGTGATCGTGACGCCGGCCGCCGCCAGCAGAATCGCCGCGGGAGCCGCCGCCGCCACACCGTGCGGCAGCACGCCCGCGGCGGCGCCGGCGGCGACCCCCACCGCCAGGGCCAGCGACGTCCACTGCGCCTCCGACAGGCGTCGCGCGTACGGTCGGAGCAGGTCGCCGCGCAGCCACTCGAGGCCGAAGCGGACGACCGCGTAGCCGCCCACGAAGATCGCGAACGCCGTCCCGTCAGGCGCGCCGCGGGCGACCGCTGCACTCGCCGCGATGCAGAGGGCCGCGCACGCGATCGCCTCGAATCCCGGCACCGGGAGGAGCCGGACGCGGACGAGGTAGCCGGGGATCTCCTTCTCGGCGTGCTCGGGCCCGTAGGCGATGCCCCACGCCGCGGGCCGGCCATGGCAGCAGCCGACCATCAGGCACCCGACCCGCGCCACCGCGGTGAACACGGCGAGGCCGGCGGCGGTCACGTCGAGGTGGGCGAGGACCGGCCCGCCGAGCAGCGCGGTCAGCGCCGCCGTGCACGCGAGGAAGGCGAGGATGTGGTGGTAGTAGATGAGGACGGCGCGGCCGAGCACCCGGCGCGCGACCGCCGCCATCGCGACGTAGACGCCGGCCGCCAGCACGGCGATCGCCGCCTGCAGGCCGACCGACAGCCCGCGCGCGGCGCTCAGTCCGAGGACGAGGACGACCGCCAGCCAGAAGCCCGACCAGCCGACGACGGAGAACGCCCCCCGCGGGCGGCCGGCGAGATGGACGTGCCTGCGGGCGACGCGATCGAGGTTCACAGCGGTTCCAGCTCCAGGAGCGCCGGGGTGTTGCCGTCGTCGCGCCGCCAGCGGACGCGGTACCAGCGGCCGGCCCACTGCGAGAAGAACTCACCCTCGGGCGTCGGCGACGGCGTGGCCGCGGTCAGGAGCGCCTCGCCGAGCGCGGTCCAGCCGTCGACCGAGTACCCGTCGGGCACTTCAGGCCCCTGGCGGAACCAGTCCAGCGAGACCGGCGCCCCGAGCACCGGCCCCGGGACCGCGCCGCGCACCAGCTCGCGCCGCTCGTCGTTTGCCAGGTACTCGAGCAGCCGGCGCGCGGCGGCGTGGTAGCCGGCGAGTGCGGGGAGGCGGAGCTCCGCGAGCTCGCGGGCCGCCGTCTCGGCCCCGGAAAGCAGCCCCATGACGTCGAGCTCGATCAGCAGGGTCCGCCGCCGGGCCGCCGCCTCGGCGGAATCCTCCATCGCCGCGAGCTCGCCTGCGCGCGCCTCCAGCCGGTCCAGCTCGTCCGCGCGGCCGGGCGCGCCGGGTCGGGTCGCGACCGCGCGCGCGAGCACGTCCTGCGCCTCGTCCGCAATCGATTCGGAGGGCGGCTCGGAGGCCTTGGCCATCGCGGCCGCCGCCGGGGCGGCGCCGTCGGCATGCTCCGCCGCCTGCGCGCGCACGTCGAGCATCCGGTCGAGGATCTCGAGCAACGCGGAGCGCGGGAGCACGAACGCGCCAGTGACCGACGAGCCGGCCATCACGGCGTCGTCCCCGAGCTCTGAGCCGGTCAGCCGATGCCACGGCGCGCCCTCCTCGATCGGGTCGAGCCCGTCGGGCAGCGAGCGGGCGTACACGCCGCCGCGGCCCACGCCCTCGCCGGCCCGGACCAGCGCGCGGACGTCGCCCTCGAACACCCCGTTGAGGAAGCCGTTGACGAACTCGGCGAGTCCCGAAAGCTCGCCGTCGGGCTCGATCCGCGGTCCGTCCGCGGTGTGGATGAGCGGCAGCCGCAGGCCGCCGGCCTCCACCGTGTCCGGCCGCGCCGTCATGGCGTCGTCGCCCCCGCCGGCGGGGCGGTCGGCGTGGACGCGGCCTTCTGCGCCGCCGCGATCCAGGTCTCGTCGATCGCGACGCTCTTGAACACCCACTGGTCCGGGGGCTTGTAGCTGAACTGCACGAACAGCGCAGGGTCCGTCCCGATCACCTTCGGGCCCGCCATGGGGCTCGCGAGCTCCGCGGCCGTGAGGCCCTTCCGCCAGTCGGAGAGGATGCGGTCGGCGCGGGTCAGGAAGGCGAGGGGGTCGTCGAAGGTCGTCTTCGGAAGATCCACGGCCAGCTCCCAGTTGGAGTCGATCGGGCCCGGGCCGTTGGGGTGGCCCTTCGTCCCGCGAGCCGGCGGCGGGGTGGTGTCGAGCTTCCACCGGTACTGCGCGTGGTGCCGATAGGTCACGCCCCCGTGCGTGACCTCGCCCTGGAGCACGAGCGCGTACTCCGGGTTCGCGGCGATGAACTCCTTGAGCCTCGCCTCGTGGTGGCCGCCTTTGATCCCCGACTTGAGGAAGTCGCCGCGCGAGCGGGGATTCGCCCGCAGCTCGTGCGCGATGAGCTCCGGCGTCAACACGGTCGTCGCCGGCGTCACGCTCGCCATGACCGGCTTGATGACGCTGGTGCTCACGCGCTGGTGGATGGCGTCGACGATCCCGTCGAACCGCGGCGTGCCGCCCGCCGGATCGGTCGTGAGGAGGGTCTTCTGCTTGGAGTCCATCGTGTCGAGCGACTTGCGCAGCACGGCGAGCTTGAGCTCGATGTGCTCGGGGTCGAGCAGGCCCATGTTCTTCTCCAGCGCCTTCTGCGTGGCCTGCCGGTTCGCCAGCTTCGCGGTGAGCACCGAGTCGCCGGGCTTCTTCGCGAGGTCGAGCTGGATGGAGCGGATGTCGGCCTCGACGCTGAGGTACTCGCGGGCGTTGGCCTGGTCGTGGGAGGTGACCTTGGGCGGCGTCTTGGAACCGCGCTTCGCCCAGGTGACGAACAGCCCCGCCTCCATCTGGCCCTTGAGCTCGCCGATCCCCGCCGTGCCCTTGGTCTTGATGAAGTCGGCGATCTCGTCGAGCTCATGACCGAGCACGAACGGGACGTTCTCCTGCAGCAGCGCGTCGTCGATCTCGATCTTCGCCGTCCACTTGCCGCCTCCCGGTGGCGGCGGGACGAGCTCGATGATCCGGCCGGATCCCGCTCCCCCGGTGGTCGCGTGGGCACCGCCGGAGAGGTCGGCGGTCTTCTTGAGGTCGATCGTCACCGTCACCGTGTCGGCGCCGACCAGCATCTCCAGGCTGGCCGTGTCGTCGCCGATCGTGACCCCGCTCTTCTCGATCTTCGCGCCGTGCAACCGCCCCTCGCGTGTCGAGTTGACGCCGCGCGTGAAGCGCTCCTTGCCGCCCTTCCCACCGATGCCCTTCTTCGGGTCGAGCTTGTACACGTCCGGGCCGCGCGTCCCGCCGACGGCGCCGGTCGGCGCGCCCACCGCCTTGGCACCGAGGACCTCGGCGGTCTCGTCGAGGCTGCGGGTCGGGTTGTTGCGGATCTCCTCGATGAACTTCTCCCCGAAGGCCTTGCTCAGCGCGGCCGAGCGCCGCGGGTCCTTCGCCATGACGACGGCGACGGTCTCGAACTCCTCGACGGGGACCTTCTTGAGGATCGTGAGGACCTCGTCGTCGAGCGCCTGCAGCGTGTACAGCGTGTGCGGGCGCAGCGTGTCGACCCGCTCGGCGCCGACGAGGTCGAGCACGCGCTTGCGGGCGGCGCCGACGTCCTTGGCGCCGAACGCGATCAACCCGCCCACCACGATCAGGTTGAGGATGAGCCGGTGGATCGCGTCGATCTTCTCCTCCTCGCTCATCTTGCTGTTGCGGATCTGCTCGATCTGCTCGGCCGTGTCGGCGGCCAGCAGGATCCCTCCGGCCGCATCGAAGGCGAATCCCGTGTAGATGAAGAAGCGCCCGGCGGCGGTGGCCATGGCGAGCTCGACGCTGCCTATGCGGACCGCCTGCATCACCCCGCCGGCGCCGGCCAGGCTGC
The DNA here is from genome assembly GCA_963828075.1 of uncultured Solirubrobacterales bacterium. Lineage (GTDB taxonomy): Bacteria > Actinomycetota > Thermoleophilia > Solirubrobacterales > Solirubrobacteraceae > JACCYI01. Next base: position 389,899 of record CAWHDH010000021.1, read on the forward strand.
CGACGATCCCGGCCACGTCGAGCGCGATCTTGGTTCCGCTGGGCTTTGCCTTGCGCACCTCGTCGGCGATCGAGATCCCGCCGGACGCCGCGCTCATCCCGAGCCCGCCGATGATCAGATACGGCGCGAGCGGGGCGAGCGGCGTGAACGCGGCGATGATGCCGAGCCCGGCGAGCACCAGCCCGCCGATGCCGGTCTTCTGCGCGGCGTCGCGCAGGTCGGACTCTCCCGTGGTGTGCAGCCGCTTGTCGATCCGCGGCGGGCCGTCGAAGTGGATGAGGATCTGGCCCTCGCCGTAGGAGTTGTTGTCCTCCAGGTGCTTGATGGCGTCCTCGACGCTCGACCCCTCGTGCTCGACGTACTCCGCGCCCGGCGTGAGGTCGACGAGCATCGTCGCGCCCGGGTCCTCCGTGGACGGGCCGACGAACAGCGTGAGGTCGGAGGCCTTGCCGCGGCGCGCGTCGAGGTGCATCGCCTTGAGTCCGCGCGCCCTCCCCCGCTTGATCTTCTTGTAGTCCTGGGCGCCCTCCTTCATCAGCTTGTCGACCTGGCGCACCTGCTCGAGCTGCGCCTCGCGCATGACCTGCTGCTGGTAGCGCGCCGTGTCGACGAGCTTGCCGCCGGCGTCGATCAGCTCGCAGACGATCTCGATCTTGCCCGGTGTCCCGCGCGAGAAGGTCTGCGCTTCGCCCTCGCCGAGGTAGAACGCGAACGCGCCCTTGTAGTTCGTGCGCTGGCCGAGGTCCGTGCGCGCCGTGAAGTCCTTGGAGTCGAACTCGCGCGGGACCGCCCACCAGCGAAACTTCACTGCCTTCTTGTCGGCCGGTGCCTTGGGGTTCGGGTGCACGGCGTACTTGAAGCTGGTGACGCTCTTGATCGCCGCCGGGTTCGCGGCGCCCGGGCCCTCGTTGGAGATGGAGGCGCCGCCGACCTTCGACTGGTCCAGGGCGACGCCGCCGGCGCGGGTCAGCCGCTCCTGGTTCATCAGCGTCCGGTAGGTGACGTAGTCGGCCGTCCCCGCCTTCTTGAACGCCTCGTCGGCGATCTCGTCGACCGCGACGATCTCCTGCCGGCGGACGAGATAGGCGATCTGGTCGCCGACCTTGATCTTCGCGTAGACGATCCACTCGCCGACCTCGTCCATCTCGACCGAGAACCGCGAGCCCGACGCGCTCTTGCGTTCGGGCTCCTCGCCGGGCGCCTGCACGTGCCAGCTCTTGACGACATGCGTCTGGGCGGCCATGCCCTCCTTGTTCAGCGCCGCGGGCGCCTCGAGCCAGAACTCCGGCTTGAACCCGACCGGCATCGGCTTGTCGTCCACCTCGGGCACGCGATGGAGCGTGATGCTGGACTTCTTCGCGAGCTCCTCGGCCTCATGGTCGAAGATCGCACCCTCGTCGTTGGGATCGATGCAGCTCTGGGGCTTCAGCGCCGCGGCGGCGCCGGCGGGCCGGCGCGCCGTGCCGTTCGCCCAGCGCGCGAGGACGGCCCCGAGCGCCGCCTGGTCGGCGTCCTCTTCGAGCTGCTGGGCGTCGGCCGACGCCGGCCCGCCCGACGACTGCTGGACCACATGCGCCAGCTCGTGCGCGATCAGCGCGTCGCCGAGGGGCGTACCGGGCTCATACTGGCCGGGCGCGAAGGCGATGTCGCGGCCGACCGTGACGGCGCGAGCGCCCATGCCGCCCACCGCCTGCGCGGCGGTGGAGTCGCGGTGGACGCGGACGTTCGAGAGGTCGGCGCCGTAGGCCGCGCCGACCGCGCTGCTCGTCGCGGCGTCGATCCGCTCCCCCGCGCCGAGCTTGCCGCCCAGCGCTCCGGCCGTCGCCGCCGGCCGCGGGCTGTCGTGGTCCATCTTGAACGCCGGCGGATCCGCGGTCTCCGCGGCTCCGCCGCCGCCGGCCATCCGCGCGCCGGCGGGCGCGCCGGGCGAGTCGGCCGGCACGGCGGGGACCTGCCCCGTGGCGCGCCACACCGCGATCCCCTCGCGGACCCGCCCGACGACCAGGGCGACGTACTCCTGCGCCGTCCCCGCGCCGGCGGCGGCGGGCGCGTAGCGCTTGAGCGCATCCTCCACCTCGCCCGGCTGGCGCTGGCGGTAGTAGGCGATCCAGTGGGCGACCCACGGACAGCCGACCACCTGGAAGATCGGCCCCAGCTCCTTCGCCGCGGCCTCGGTGACGGCGGCCTCGACCGCGTCGAGGAAGGCGCCCACCGGCATCCGCCCGGCGCCGGCGGGCGCGGCGCCGTCGGCGACGAGCAGCGCCCCGCCGGGCGCCTGTGGTGTCGTGGTGGCCGCGGCCCCGGCCGCCTGTCGTGCCAGGCGGAGCTCCGGCGGCGCGACCTCCCCGAGGAGGCGCGCGATCCTCGCGTTCCCGGCCGTCTGCTCGAGCCGCGCCAGGATCGCCAGCTGCTCAGGCGATCGCGCGGCCGACGGATCCAACCGCGCCAATCCGGTCCAATGCGGGGCCGGTCCGGTCCGCCCCGCGGCGGCCCCAGAGGGCGCGCCCGAGCCCTCCGGCGCGCCCGCGTCGGCCTCGCGCTCGTGCTCGGCTCCCGGCACAACGCAACCCTACGGATTCGGCGCCGGTTGTACGAACGGGCCGGGGTGGTTCACCCTCTATTGGGGGGTGAACCACCCACCCGCCGCGAGCGCGCTCGCGCGACGCGCGCACGTATCCTCGGCGCGGCGCACGACCTGTTCGTCGAGCGCGGCTATACCGGCGCCCGCATGACCGACGTGGCGGACCGGGCCGGCGTCGCGGTCCAGACCGTCTACTTCACCTTCCACACCAAGGCGGAGCTGCTGCAGGCGTGCTACGAGCGCGCAGTGCTCGGGGAGGACGACCCGACTCCGCCGGCCCTCCAGCCGTGGTACGCCGAGATGCTGGCCGCCGCCACGGGGCCCGAGGCCGTCCGGCGGTTCGCCGCCGGCAACGGGGCCATCGCCGCGCGGGTCGCCGTGCTCGACGACGTCGTCCGCTCCGCCACCCACGAGCCCGACGCGGTCGCGATCCGCGAGCGCAGCGAGCAACTCCGGCGCGACGGCTATCGCGCCGTCGTCGAGCACCTCGAAACCCGGTTCGGGCTGCGCGACGGCCTCGACGCGAACGCCGCCACCGACCTCCTGCTCACGCTCGGCGGCGGCGCGGTGTACCGGTCGCTGGTCGTCGACTTCGGATGGTCACACGACGCGTTCATCGAGTGGCTGTCGGGCGCGCTGGGCGACCTGCTGCTGCCAGCGCCTCGAACGCGTCGGCCGCGGTGACCGCGCCGCCGGTGGCGCGATAGCCCTCGGCGACCCGCGGGCGCGCGCGCCCTTGGTCATCGCGAGGCGAACCTTCGTGCGGAGCCGATCGGCGGTCAGCCGCCGCACCGGCAGTCGCGTCCCCCGCATCGGCGAGCTCGACGCGGCGAGCGATCTCGAGCTGATCGCGGCCGAACGGCACGACGCACACAGGGACCCCGGAGGCGAGCGCCTTGCGTCGCGCCGGCGCCGCCGTGGTGATCGCGCAGGCGGCGCGCTCGAGGATGGGGCCGTGTGGCACGGCTACGAGGCGGCCGTCGTCCTGGAACTCGGACGAGGTGCTCAATCGCGTTGAGCGAGGGGAGCGCCGCGCGCTCCAGCATGCCGACGGTCAGAGGACGGAGCGCGTCGGGGCGATGGCGCTCGATCGCGGCGCGCAGGTCCGCGCCCTCGTGCTCGGACGGCGCGCCGAACACGGCCATCGGCGCGCTTGAGCTTCGCCTGCGGTGTGCGCCCGCGGTAGTCGTCGTGCTCTATGGCCTCGATGGCCGGGGCGATCAGCGCGGCGTCGAAGCCGCGATCGGCCAGCCGCCCGACCTCCGACGCGAGGGTCCGGATCGCGACCGTGTGCCCCCCGGCCGGCCAGCTCGTCGAGGATGGGCCCGACCGGGAACAGGTGCCCGCGGGCCGGTGAGGTGCAGGCCAGGATCTTCATGCCTCCTCCCCGAGGAGCCGTTCGATGGCGAGAACCAGCGTCGCGCGCACATCGGCGCGCCCGAGCCCGAGGTGGTGGGACAGGATCCACCACGCCTCGACGTCGCAGAGGGCGATCAGCGCCGCGCGCAGCCGGGCGCGGCTCTCCCCCGAGCCGCGTCGAGCCAGGCGCCGAACGCGTGATCGACCCAGTCGTAGTGCAGCCGACGCGCACGCTGGAGGAGGTCGTCGATCACGTCGGTCCCCGCCATGGCGTTCATCTTCAGGGCTCGCGATCCGCGCTCCTCGTCGTGATCGAGCAGCTTGTCCACGGCCCCCGCGATGCCATCCGTCGGCGCGCTCATCTGCTGTGCACCGACGACCGTGAACTCCCGCAGAAGGCCCTGCGGCTCGCACGACCTTCCGGTTAGGACGCGTCTCGGTCATATTCGCGGTACCGACGGCACTACGAAATTGCGATTATGTAAGACCGCGAACCCGATATCCCGATAATTGGTGTCTGCCTACGAGTCTGCCCGTTCGGGCCATTCGGCGGGTGAGCCCGCCCTGCGCCTGGGAATTCCAGGACCTCACGCGCGGCCGGCGGGCGCCACGGGTGACGCCGGGTGTCAGCGGCGTGACGGTCCTAGGCGCCTGGCCCGTTTCTCTCCCTGGTTGGTAAAACGACAGGAAGGTTGAGCCATGAGGCTCCGTGCCGCTCTAACCCTCGGCGTCGCTCTCGCATGTGCAGGTCCCGCCGCGGGAACGGCCTCAGCAGCGAACCGATGGGTCAATGATGACCTCCCGGTGTCACCAGCGAACTCGAGCTGCTCCAAGCCCGGCTTCAACACGATCAGCGCCGCCATCGCGGCCGCCGCGCCAAACGACACGGTCAAGGTCTGCGCCGGTACATATCCGGAGAACAACACGGTCAACAAGCCCCTGACCATCCTGGGGAACGGCGTCGCGACGGTGGTTCCGCCGGCCGAGGACGATCAACATCCCAGCTCCTTCGGTGGAACCGCGCCGCAGATCGCGTTCCGGATCGCAAGCAGCGACGTGACGATCCGCAACATGGTCATCAACGGCCAGGGCAACCCGGCCCTCACGCCCGGCAAGAACAACTTCCGCGCAGGCATCATCACGGATAACGGGGCAGGCCCGTACGACAACAACACCTTCGACAAGGACAAGGTGAGCAACATCTACCGGCGACCGATCCAGATCGTCGGCGGCACCGGGCACGCCATCACCGGGAACACGGTCAACAACGTCGAGCTGGCCGGGGCCGGCTACGGCATCGCCCTGTTCAACGGCGACGCGCTGATCGAGAAGAACAAGATCAGCAACGCGTCGGTCGGCGGGATCGCGACGAACTACCTCACGACCGCGGCGGACTCACCGTCGGCTCAGATCAAGAGCAACACCGTGACCACGACCCCGTTCCCGCTGTTCCTCAGCGGGCTCCACGACTCCATGGTCGAGAACAACCGCCTCGTGACGCGTGGCGGAGGGGTCGACGACATCGCGATCATCGTCGAGTACGTCGCCGGACAGGTGACGCTCAAGACGAACACGGTCCTCGCCAACCAGCGGGACGCCGGCGTCTGGCTCTTCCACAACGAGATCCCGGGCATGCCCGTGCTGCTCGACGGCAACATCCTGCGCAGCGCGACGACGGCTGCGACCAACCCCGGCGACTCGGCCGGCGTCTTCCTCACCGATGACGGTGCCGTGACCGGCGATGAGGACGGCGACAGCTACGCCACACTGACCAACAACACGATCCAGGGCTGGCGCAAGGGCGTCGAGATGTACCGCAACGGTTCGGCGCCGGCCGGCGGTCGCCCGGTCGAGGCCGACGGGAGCAACAACTGCATCTCGAAGAACAAGACCTGGGGCTGGCAGGTGCACGGTGCGAACGAGGCAACCGGCGCCGACGCGGACGCCACGCTGAACTGGTGGGGCGCCGCGAACGGACCGAGCGGCGAAGGGCCGGGCATGGGCGATCCCGTGTCGGAGCACGTGGTCTTCGACCCGTTCCTCGTCGTCAGCAACTGCGCGGCGTAGGACACCGGAGCACGGGCGCCCCGCATCGGGCGCCCGTCTCCACACTGCGTAGAAGCGGGCGCCCCCATCGGGCGCCCGTTTTTCTGAGTTTGTGGTGATCCGCGGGCGAGCTTGCTGCGAAGAAGGGCCAAGCTCCGGGGCAGGGCCGGCGCGGAACCCGCTCAACTCCAGGAAGGACCTCGATGTTCCGCTCACACGCGCGCCCGGCGCGCGGATCGCTGGCGTTCGCCCTCTCCGTCACCGCCGTCGCGGTCGCGGTGCCCACGGCACAGGCCTCGACCGCCGAGGTCGCGGGCGCGAAGCTCACCTATGCCGCCGCCGCGGGCGAGACCAACGCGCTCACCGCGTCGATCGACACGGCGACCGGCAGGTACCGCCTCGTCGATCCGACCGCCACGATCACCCCGGGTCCGGGCTGCGTCGCGGCCACCACGCACGACGTGCGCTGCGATCCGGCCGGCGTCAGCTCGCTCGAGATCCAGCTCGGCGACGGCAACGACACCGGGAAGGTCCTTGCAGTGACGCCCGCCGTCATCGACGGCGGCAGCGGCGCCGACCGCCTGACCGGCAGCAACGCCGCCGACGAGTTCCCGCAGGGCACGGCGCCCGACGGCGCCGACCTGGTCGACGGCAAGGGCGGCGTCGACACCGCCGACTACGGCCAGCGCACGGGCGCGGTCACCACCAGCGGCGACCTCGTCGCCAACGACGGCGAGGCGGGCGAGGGCGACGACCTGCGCACCATCGAGAACTTCACCGGCGGCGCGGGCCCGGACGTGCTCACCGGCACCACCGCGGCCAACGCCCTCGTCGGCAACGGCGGCGACGACCAGCTCCTCGGCGGGAACGGCAACGACCGCCTCGCGGGCGGCGCCGGCGCCGACAACGCCGACGGCGGCGTCGGCAACGACGTGCTCGACGAGGGGACGACCGCCAGCGCCGGCGACGCGCTGACCGGCGGCGCCGGCACCGATACCGCCGACTACGGCGCGCGGACGGCCCCGGTGACGATCGACCTCGACGGCGTCGCCGACGACGGCGAGGCCGGCGAAGGCGACCAGCTCGCGACGATCGAGGTCATAGCCGGCGGCTCCGGCAACGACACGCTCACCGGCGGCACCGGCAACGACACGCTGCGCGGCGGCCCCGGCAACGACACCGAGAGCGGCCTCGGCGGCACGGACGTGTTCGACGCGGGGTCCGCAGCCAACGGCGGCGACAGCTTCGACGGCGGCGCCGGCATCGACACCGTGAACTACTCCCAGCGGACGATCGGCGTGTACGTCGCGATCGACGGCCTCGCCAACGACGGCCAGCATCAGGAGTTCGACAACGTCGGCGCGACCGTGGAGGGCCTGATCGGCACCGCGAAGGCCGACTTCCTGCAGGGCCCCCCGACGGGCAAGATCGCCAACCGGCTCACCGGCAACGGCGGGGACGACTGGCTCACCGGCCTCGATGGCAACGACACCATCAACGGCGGTGCCGGGAACGACTCGCTCAGCGGCGGCGACGGCAACGACATCATCGCCGGCCTCGAGGACCTGGACAACGTCGACGGCGGCGCGGGGAACGACAACATCGACACCGGCGCCGGGAACGACCATGTCCAGGGCGCCGCGGGCGCGGACATCATCATCGGCGGGGCCGGCAACGACTACCTCTACGGTGGCGCCGACGACGACCTCATCGACGGAGACGCGGGGCTCGACGAGATCGGCGGCGAGGCCGGCAAGGACGTCCTGCGCGGCGGCGACGATACCGACACGATCTTCGGCGGCGACGGCGACGACCTCGTCCAGGGCGACGCCGGCGACGACAGCCGGCTCGAGGGCGGCCCCGGGAACGACAAGGTCCTCGGCGGCGACGGGCGCGACAGCCACGTCGGCGGCCCGGGGAACGACGAGCTGCGCGGCGGCCTCGGCAACGACTCGCTCAGCGGCGAGGATGGCGACGACATGGTGTACGGGGACGCCGGAGACGACGGCATCTCCGGCGGCATCGGCAGCAACAGCCTCTACGGCGGCGACGGCGACGACAGCATCACCGGAGGGTTCCCGTTCGTCGTCAGCGGCCCCACGACGATCGAGGGCGGCTACGGCAACGACTCGATCGGCGGCGGCGAGGGCATCGAGATCATCGACGCCGGCCCCGGCGACGACAACATCGGCACGCGCGGCGGCGACGACGTCATCAACGCCGGCCCCGGCAAGGACCTCGTGAACTCCGGCGCCGACCGCGACCAGGTGGACACGGCCGACTCCGAGATCGACAGCGTGTCCTGCGGCACCGAGGGCGACACCTGGACCCGCGACTTCGGGGTCGACGTCAACCCCGCGGACGACTGCGACGTCTAGCTGCGACGAGGGCGATCACCGCGCCGGCTCCGGCCGGCGCGGTGGTTCGGCCGTGCCAGTGACACACTCCCGTCGTCCGTCACTCAAACAGGAGGACCGATGGCAGAGAGCGTGTACCGCGTCACCGAGGTGATCGGTGTCAGCAGCGAGTCATGGGAGGCCGCGGCGCGCGCCGCCGTCGAGACGGCCGGAAAGACGGTGCGCGACCTTCGCGTCGCGGAGGTCCTGCGCCAGGATCTGACGATCCAGGACGGCGGGGTCGTGAGCTTCCGGGTCCGTCTCGGGATCTCGTTCAAGTACGGCACGGAGGACTAGCGCTGAGGGCTCGGCCTGCCGGGGATGATTCCCGGCGGGCCTTGCCCAGCTCACTCCGGCATCGCGTAGGCGCCCGCGAGCGCGCGGACCTCGGCGTAGATGCGATCGCCGCGCGACTCGTCGACGACCGGCTTCCGGACGCTACCGACGGCCCACGCCTGCTGCGCCTCCGTCGAGGAGGCCTTGCCGTGGAGCTCGATCGCGGTGGTCGTGAAGTCGCGCACGAGCGTCTCGAAGACCAGGTCGACGACGTCGGCGGGCGTGCCCTCGAGCTGGGCCTGCTCGAGGATCAGCTGGGCGTAGGGGACGAGCGTGAACAGCTGCGCCAGCGACTGCTGGAAGTCGAGGTCGGCGGTCGCCTGCTCGGGCGTCGGGGGAGCCTCCGCCAGCATCGCCACGAGGGCGTCGGCCTGCTCGCGGAAGCGGGCGACGTTGGGGCTCGCGGCGAACGCGTCGAAGATCGGGCGCCAGTCGGGGAAGGCGATCTTCCCCAGCCCGCGCGTCGGCCCCTGGGCGAACAGGAACGCGTCGTCGCCGGTGTCGCGGCGCGCGGGCGCGGGCGCGAGCGCCGCGGAGCCGAACAGGTAGTTGGGCAGGAACTTGAGCGTCAGCGCGCGGTTGACGTGCACCGTGCCCTCGAGCTTGGGGAGGCCGTCGACGATGTTCTTCGCGCCCTCGAAGTAGCTGTCGCGCTCGAAGCCCTTGGCCGAGATCACCTCGGCGAGCAGGCGCACGATCCGCTCGCCCTCGCTCGTGACCTGCAGCTTGTTGATCGGGGTGTAGAGCAGGTAGCGGCGATCGTCGCGGCTTGCGCTCCGCACGTAGTCGACCGCACGGGCCCCGTAGAGCTTGGCGGCCAGCAGGCGCGCGTAGGCCTCCGAGAGGATCCGCCGCACCTGGCCGAACTCGGTCACGCGCTTGCCGAAGAGCACTCGGTCCTCGGCCTGGGTGACCGTCTCGTAGAAGCAGTGCTCGGCCATGCCGATCGCGCAGAAGCCGAGGTTGAACTTGCCGACGTTGATCGTGTTGAGCGCGGCCTCGAACGCCTCGACCCCGGTGTGCAGGACGTCCTCGGGCCGAACCGGATAGTCCTCCAGGTCGAAGGCGCTGACGTACATCGGCGCGTGCACGACGTTGGTGACCAGCTTGTAGGCGGGATGGGCGCTGTCGGCGGCGAAGAAGACATAGCCGTCCGGGCCGTCGACGTCGGTGCGGCGGCCGAAGACCGACACCATGCCCGCCACGTTGCCGTTGCCGATGTAGTACTTGCTGCCGGTGGCACGGAAACCACCGTCGCCGTCCGGGTCCAGGACCATGTCGGTCGAGTAGATGTCCGCGCCGTGGTCGCGCTCGGAGAGGCCGAACGCGAACACCGCGCCGTCCTCGAGCAGCTGGGCGGCGCGAGCGCGGGCGGCGGCATTGTCGCTCTGCCAGATCGGGCCGAGCCCGAGAATGGTCACCTGCCACGCGTACCAGTAGGCCAGGCCGTAGAACCCCAGGATCTCGTTGAACACCGCGTTGCGCGCGGTGTCCCAGCGCTTGTCCGGGTCGTCGCCGGCGTCGCGGGCCGGGGTCAGCAACGTCGCGAGCGCGCGCTCGCGCGCGAGGAACGCGATGAAGTCCGCGTACCAGACGTCGCTGCGCGCCTCCGCCGTGAGCCGCGCCTTCCCCTTGGCCTCGAACCAGTCGATCGTCGCCCGCAGCAGCCGCTGCGTCGCGGGATCGAACGCCGCTGCGTCGTAGGTGGCGGGGTTGAGCAGGCGGGCGGCGGCGGTGGCAGTCGGCATCCCGGGACCCTTTCACGCTTGACGCCGCCTGGTCTCACCGGAAGGGTTGGCGCATGGGACTCAAGGCCAAGTTGAAGGGCAGCCTGCGGCACGTCTGGTCGCCGATCACCGTGTGGATGGCCGATCAGGGGTCCGATCAGCTCGTGTACGCCGGAAAGACCGCCAAGGTGGCCGTCGACGTCCGCGGGGAGGACGATGGCACCGCCGATCGCGTCGAGGTCGTCCTGCGCAGGACGGGAGTCAGCGCCGAGCCGCGCGGCTGGCCGCTCGGTGAGGTGCCACCCAGGGTGGGCCTGCACGAGATCGAGGTCCAGATCCCGACCGAGCTGGCGCCGTCGTGCGCCACGTACTCGGAGTACAGCTTCTACGCGACGCTCCATCGCACCAAGGGCATCGAGTCGAGCGCCGCCTCGATCGTCGACGTCGTCGCCCGCCCCGAGGACATCTACTGGCCGGACGGCCCTCGCAGCGGCCTCCAAGGTGGCGACGCGCGGATCGAGATCGAGCTCGACGAGGAGACGATCTCGGTTGGCACCCCGCTGACCGGCCGGGCGATCGTCGTCGCCGCGCATGAGCTCGGAGGGCACGACGTCGTCCTGACCGTCGCGGCCACGGTGATCACGCCCGAGAAGCCGAAGGGCAGGGTCCAGCGGGTGGCCAAGGTCGAGCTCGCCCACGCGACGCGGCTCGCCGACGGCGAGCGGCTCGACCTCCCGTTCAGCGTCGAGGTCCCCGCCGGCGTCCCGCCGACGCTGCACAACGGCGGCACGACCTCGGTCGTCTGGCAGGTCCGCGTCGAGCTCGGCGATTCGGCGGGCTGGCGCTTGATCGGCGTGCACGATCCCGACGGCTCCGCGGGCATCCGCGACCGCCCCTCGCCCAGCCTCCTCAGTTTCCTCGCCTCCCTGGACTCGAGCCCGCAGTACAACTGACGCGGGGCCTCACCCGCCGCTCGACCACTCCGGCGGCTCGTACGCGCGGCCCGGCACGCCGCCGACGATGAGGACGCGCATGCCGTCGGGGCCACTGCTGAGCGTCCGCGGCGTTCCGGACGCGACGCGGACGGCGCGCTCGGGATCGAGCGGCAGATGGTCCTGGTCGTCGCCGATCGTCACCGCGCCCGACCCGGAGAGCGCGATGTAGAGCTCCTCCTGGCCGCTCTCGCGCTCGTCGTGGGCCTTCGTCCGGTAGTCAGGCGGCAGGTTCATGACGTTGACGCCGAAGGCGGTGATCCCGAGGGCGGGCCGGACGAGGCGGGCGAAGCCGTCCCAGAGGTCCGGCATCTCGTCGAAGCGCAGGCCGATGTAGGTCAACTTCGTGGCGTCGGACACGGGTGGGCTCTCCCTGATCGAAACGTTCTGGTGGGTCCACTCTCGCGCCCACCGGTGCGGCGGGTCAACTGCACCCGACTCTCAGGCGATGCCCAGGGTCGTCGGGTTCACTGCCGTCATGGTCAGCACACCACCCTCCGGCGCCGCGAGGCGCTCGTCGTCCTCGGCGCCGGCCTCGGCGCGCTGACCGGGATCAGGGGCCTGCGCATCGGGGTCCGGGCCTGAGTCCACTTACGACGGCGCACCGGCCGCCTGTTGTTGCGCGGCGGCGAACGGCGGCGGGCCGAGCAGCTCGATGCTCGGCGACCGCTCCGCGACCTCCCGCAGGAGCGTGAAGTCGGCCGGACGCGTGGCGTCCTGCGGTGAGACCGCGGTTTCGCCGGCGTCGCGGTAGAACTGCTCGCCGGTCCCGGGGGTCTGCAGCCCGAGGACGTGCGCCGTCTCCGAGGTGACCATGAACGCGTGCGGGACCCCGCGCGGCGCGAAGAACAGCCCGCCCTGCCCGACGCGGTGCTGCTCGCCGTCGCAGTCCACGAGCAGTTCGCCCTCGAGCACGTAGATGGTCTCGTCCTCGTTGGGATGCAGGTGCAGCGGGGTCACCTTCCCGCGCACCATGTGGTCCTCGAGCAGGAGGAACGCGCCGCCGGTCTCCGCGGCGGTCGCCTTCCACGTGAACACCCCGCCGCCGGCGAACCACATCTGCTCGCCCTCGTCGGCCTGTCGGATGATCGGAACCGCGTCACTCATCGGTGCTCCTCGCTGCGCTGTCGGCGGATGCCGCCGGCGCGCGGATACGATGGTACTCTGGTGCCCATGGACACTACAGTCCCATTATGAGTACGTCAATCCCATATGAGCAGACGGGCCGAACCGATCAGAAAGCGCGCACGCGCGCGGCGATGCTGGCGGCGACCCGCGAGCTGCTCGCCGAGGGCGTCACGCCCACGGTCGAGCAGGCCGCCGAGCGGGCCGCGATCTCGCGAACCACCGCCTACCGCTACTTCCCCAACCAGCGCTCCCTGCTGATGGCCGGCTACCCGGAGCTCGAGAAGCCGTCACTGCTCGACGCCGGCGCCCCGGAGGACCCGGCCGCGCGGCTCGAGCTCGTCGCGGAGAGCCTCGCGCGCCAGATCCTCGACCACGAGCCCGAGCTGCGCTCGATGCTGCGCCTGTCGCTGGAACTGCCGGCGCCCGACCAGGCCGCGCTGCCGCTGCGCCAAGGCCGCGCGCTCGGCTGGATCGAGGACGCGCTCTCCCCGCTGGCGGGGCACCTGCCCGCGACCGAGGTGCGGCGGCTCGCGCTCGCCATCCGCGCGACGCTCGGCATCGAAGCCCACGTGTGGCTCACCGACGTCGGCGGGCTCTCCCCTGATCAGGCGGTCGAGCTGATGCGCACCTCGGCGCGCACGCTGCTGCGCTCCGCGCTCTCCGACGCCGGAATCACCGAGCGCTCGTAGTCGGGAAGTGGCGCACCCCTGGACAGGGGCGCGCTGCGAGGCGTACCTTGACCGTGGCGAAGGACCTTCCTCATGACCGGCCGGCGTCTCCGTGTTCTCGCATCGTCGATGACGCTCGTCTGCGTCGCGATCGGATCGCTCGGAGCCTCCAACTCCGCCTCCGCCCAGACGCGCACGGTGACCACCGCCGACGCGCTGGTCGCGCTCCTCGAATCGAGCTATCAGGGCGTCATCTTCATCCCCGGCGACGCCGAGATCAACATGGCGGGCCACAAGGAGACGCTCATCAAGAGCGGGGTGACGCTCCGCTCCGACCGCGGCGGCAGGCGCCAGGGCGGGCTCATCTACACGACCGACTTCGACGGGAAGTACGACCTCTTCGAGGTCAGGGGCTCCAACGTCCGCATCGAAGGACTGAGGATCAGGGGGCCTTCGTCGAGCGAGGAGGAATCCCACACCGTCACCGGCATCAACGTCCGCGCGGCCTACCCCGCCGGCCGGACACCGACCGGGGTCTCCCGCCAGGTGGTGATCCGAGGTAACGAGCTGTGGGCCTGGCCCGGAGCGGCGGTCAGCGTCACCGGCGCGATCGAGGAGGACTGCTTCGACGACCTGCCGGCCGAAGAGCAGGCGACGCGTCCCTGGCACGTGATGTCCAAGACCCAGGCGGCGCAGATCACGATCTCCGGAAACCACATCCACCACAACCTCCGGCACAACCACGGCTACGGCGTCGTCGTGGGAAGTGGGGCCTACGCGAACATCCAGGCCAACACCTTCGAGTACAACCGCCACGCCGTCGCGTCCGACGGGGCCCCCTACACCGGCTACATCGCCCGCTTCAACTACACCCTCCACGCGACGAACTTCCAGAACGTGGCCGGGCCCATCGGCTCCTGGCCGACGCACTTCGACATGCACGGTTGCGAGGGCGGAGACGGCGGCGACGGCGGCGAGTACGTCCAGCTCGCCTACAACACGATCCGCGGCGATCAGAACATCGCCTTCGGGATCGGCGTGCGCAAGGCCTTCCGGATCCGAGGCGCGCCGCGCGACTCGGCCTGGTTCCTCGAGAACGTGCTCGTGCACGACGACTTCGGCGACGCCATCGACTATCACGGATCCGGGCAACGCGTCCACGTCGACGGCAACGCCTTCGACGTCGACCACTCGCTCGAGATCGGGGCCGGCGACTTCGACGGCGACGGCCGCGACGACGTGTTCCACGCCACCGGCATCGGCTGGTACGTCTCGAGCGGTGGCCTGGCGCCGTGGCAGTTCCTCACGCGATCGGCCCGCACGCCCCCGGAGGTCGCCGTCGGCGACTTCGACGGCGACGGCTTCGACGACGTGTTCGACCGCAACCGGGGCCGGTGGCGCGCCTTCTCCGGGCGCGAGCGCCGGTTCAAGGACCTCCGATCGTCCAGCGTCTACATCTCCGCGCTGCGCTTCGGCGACTTCGACGGCAACGGCCGCACCGACGTCTTCTGGGGGGATGGAACGAACTGGAAGGTCTCGTGGAACGGCACCAGCCGGTGGGACAGCATCAACGCCTCGATCTACCGCTCCCGCGATCTGCGCTTCTGCGATCTCAACGGCGACGGCCGGACCGACGTCTTCAACGAGCGCGTCGGGGAGTGGTCCTGGTCGTCCGCCGGCACGACGCGCTGGATGAGGCTCAACGACGACCGCGCGTCGATCGACGACGTGGTCCTCGGTGACTTCGACGGCGACCGGCGCTGCGACGTCGCCTTCGAGGACGGGGACCTGTGGCGGTTCGCTTCCGGCGGGCGCGGAACGGCGATCCGCCTGCGGGACAAGGACGCCGATCAGAACCGCAGCATCAAGAACGGCGTCGTGGGCCGGTTCGTCACAGGCCCACGTGACACCTTCGTTCGGTTCGGAAGGATCCGGATCCCGGCTCTGGGGGTGACGTTCACAGGCCTCGACCTCGTGCGCTGGTACCACGGGATCCCGACCGGTGACGCGTTCGTCGGACACTCGCGCCAGAACATGCGGTAGGCGAGACTGGTCACATGAACGAACTCGCCGAACGTTTCCTGGACCTCCATCGCCCCGGCGATCCTCTGCTGATCCCGAACCCGTGGGACGCGGGGTCGGCGAAGCTGCTGGCCTCGCTCGGCTTCGAGGCGCTCGCCACCACCAGCAGCGGGTTCGCCGCGACGCTGGGGCGGGTGGACAACTCGGTCACCCGGGAGGAGGCGCTCGCCCACTCTGCAGCGATCGTGGCGGCCACCCCGCTGCCGGTGTCCGCGGATCTCGAGAACGGGTTCGCCGACGACGCCGAGGACGTCGCTGAGACGGTTCGGGGTGCGGTCGACGCCGGGCTGGCGGGCTGCTCGATCGAGGACTCGACCGGGCGCAAGGACGACCCGCTCTACGCACTCGAGCATGCCGCCGAGCGCATCGCCGCAGCGTCCGAGGCCGCGGCCGGACGCCTGGTCCTCACCGCCCGCGCGGAGAACTTCATCGTCGGCCGGGAGGACATCTCCGACACGATCGCCCGCCTGCAGGCCTACCAGGAGGCCGGGGCGGACGTGCTCTACGCACCCCGCCTCACCCGCATCGAGGACATCCGGTCGGTCGTCGAGTCGGTCGACCGGCCCGTGAACGTGCTCGCCTGGACCGGGCTGCCTCCGGTCCCCGAGCTCGCCGCGGCCGGAGTGAGCCGCATCTCCGTCGGCGGCTGGTTCGCCTTCTCGGCGCTCGGTGCCGTGGTGCAGGCCGCGACCGAGCTGCGCGACCGCGGAACGTACGGATACATCGACGCCGCGCGAGGTGGCGCGGCGGCCGCGGTCAGAGCGTTCCGGGACGACGTCACCTGACCGCGGCGCCGCCCCCGCCGAAGGCAAGGACGGCGCCGCGCCACGCGCATCTCTAGGAGGTCCCTGAAAACAGGACGGCCCGACCGGTGGCGGCGCAGACCGAGCCCGGCGCCGCACGGACCCGTACGGGAATACCGTGGTATTCCCTAGGGTTCGGGTGGCGATCCGGCGACGTGTCTGCGTCGTCATCCGGGCGTGGCGGACTTTTCACGGATCTCCTAGGCCGCCGCGGGCTCCGGCACCGCCGGAACGAGGTGGGCGGAGGCCGTGCGCGGGAGCAGGAAGCCAAGGACGAACGCGACCACGCACCCCGCGACCGCCAGCACCAGCGCGACCTCGCTGGCGGCGACGAAGTCGGCGGCCGCCTGGCCATCCAGCGCCTCGAAGAGCACGGTGCCGATCACGGCGATGCCGAGGGTCATGCCCAGCTGCTGGACCGCGGTGAGGACGCTCGCGGCCGAGCCGAGCTCGCGGCCCTCCACGTCGCCGATCACGATGTCGAACAGCGGCACCCAGACCATGCCCATGCCAACGCCGGCAACCGCGAGCGGGGCCGTGAAGTCCCAGGCCGAGAGCCCGCCGCCGGCGGTCTCGAACGCGACGATCATCCAGACCATGCCGGCGGCCTTGAGCACGAGCCCGGCCTGCAGGATCTGGCGGCCGAGCTTGGGCGCCAGCCCGCCGCTGAGACCGGAGCCGACGAACCCGCCGATCGCGTAGGGCGCGCCGGCGATGGCCGCGTCGATCGGGGTGAAGCCCAGGCCGACCTGCAGCAGCACTGCGAGCGCGATCGCCAGGCCGCCCATGCTGGCCAGGAAGCAGGCGACGAAGCCGAGCCCGGCCGTGTACGAGCGATGGCGGAAGACGCTGGGCTCGACGAGCGGCGTCCGACCGGCCCGCGCCCGGCGCACCTGCGAGACGCCGAAGGCGACGAGCACGACGACCGACCCCGCGAGCATCGCCAGCGTCCAGGCCGGCCAGCCCAGCTCGCGGCCCTGCACGAGCGGGTAGACGAGCGCGAGGAGCCCGATGCCGCCGAGCAGCGACCCGCGGACGTCCAGCCCGGTGGAGCCCGGCTCGGGCGCGACCGCCGGGATGTGACGCCTCCCGACCACCAGCGCGTAGATGCCGACCGGAACGTTGATCAGGAAGATCGTGCGCCAGCTCAGGCCGAACGCGTCGAGGTCGATGAGCAGGCCCGACAGGATCGGCCCGAGCACGGCCGACATGCCCGCGACCGGACCGAGGATTGCGAAGGCCTTGGCCATCTCCTTCGGCGGGAAGAGGTCCCGGATCACGCCGAGGACCTGCGGCAGCATGACGGCGCCGACCAGTCCCTGAATGGCGCGGCCGGCCACGAGCAGCTCGATCGTCGGCGCAGCAGCGCAGAGCACCGAGGCGAGCGTGAAGCCTGCGACGCCGACCATGAGCATGCGCTTGCGGCCGTAGATGTCGCCGAGCCGCCCGCCGGTCAGCAGGCCGATCGCCAGCGCGAGCGTGTAGGCCGCCGAGACCCACTGGAGGTCGGCGAGCGAGCCGTCGAGATCGGCCCGGATCGCCGGCGCGGCGTTCTGGGCGATCGTCGTGTCGAGAAGATCCATGATGGCGGCAACCAGAACGGCCGAGAAGGCCAGCCATACGCCGCGCGGTGCCTTGGTACTGGAGGGCATCTCGCTCCTTGCTTGTTGGTGTGTCTTCCCCGGCCGCCAGACGCCGCCGAGCTTCGCCTGGAACCGTGGCAGCGCGGCCGAGGGGGCGGTAGAGCGTCCTGTCACGAGGAAACCAGGACGAATGTCACGAATGCGTTGGCGCCCGCGCCGCGCGATGGCATGCTGGGCGCCGAATGCAGGACTCCGAACGGATCCCACGCCTGACCGCCGGAGCGGTGGTCACGCTCAGCGTCGCGCTGGCGATCGCCGAGGTGCTGCGCGTCGCGTCGCGGGAAACCACCGGCATGTTTGTCGTGGCGGTGGTCGCGACCGCTCTGTGGATGCCGCTGCACCTGCGCCACCTGCGCTTCGGGCTGCGCAGCGAGCGGGTCCCGCGCGCGGGGGCGACGCTGGCGGTGCTGGCCGCGATCCACGTCGCGGCGCTGCTGATCATCGGCCCCTCGTGGTCGTTCATGCTCGCCGCGCTGGCGACCTCGGCGTTCCTCGTCCTCCCGCTGCGAGGCGCGCTGGTGGTGGCGACCCTCTGCGCGCTGGGCCCGATCGTCGCGGTGCAGCTGCATCCCGATCCGGCGACCCCGCCGGTCCGTTACCTCATCTACTCGGTGGTGTTCCGCACCGTGCTGCAGTGCTCGCTGGTGTGGCTGGCCGCCGCCGCCCACCAGCTGGCGGCCAGCCGCGAGAGCCTCGCGGCCACTGCCGCGGAGGCGGAGCGGGCGCGGATCGACACCGACGTGCGCCGCGCGCTCCACGCCCGTACGGTCGCGATCGGCTCGGCCGCGCGGCAAGCACGGGCTGCGCTGGACGGGCCCGGGCTGGCCGGCGCGCGGGTGGCGCTGGACCGTGTGCTGGCGGCGTCGCGTGCCGCGCTGAGCGAGGTGCGCCAAGTGGTGGCCGACGCGCGCCGCCCGGCCGCGTCGGCCACAACGGCGCTGGCCGCCGGGGCGCGCTCGGCGCGGGCGCCGGTGCGTGCCGCCACCCGCGTGGTCTGGGTGCCGCCGGCCGCCGTGCATCTCGTCACCTTCGTGTTCTGCTTCCTGTCGCTGGCCGGGCAGATGACCCAGCTGACGCCCGGTAACGACCGAACCGTCGGCCTGGTGGCGTTCGCGATCGGCGTGCCGCTTTACGGCTGGATCGCCTACGGCGTGGCGTTCCGCCGGCCGGTGCGGGGCGCGCTGCTCGCGTGGGTCGCGCTCCTCGCGCTCGCCGTGGCCTCGATCGTGTTCGCCGCCGACACGCTGCCGTACACGGTGTGGCTGGCCGGCGCGGCCGCTGCGCTCGTTCTGCGCGGCCGCTGGCGGGTTGCCCTGCCGCTCGCGTGCGTGCTGTTCATCGCGGGATGGGATCTCGTTTTCTACTGGGACGAGCTGCGCGCAGCCGGCGGCTGGTCGATCGCGTGGGTCCTCGCGTACCACATGGCGGTCTCGCCGGTGGCGATGACCGGGCTGGCCGCCTCCGTCTGGCTCGTGGCGGTGCTCGCCGAGCTCCACGATGCGCGTTCGGCGCTCGTCCAGGCGGCTGTCGAGGCCGAGCGGCGGCGCATGTCCAGCGAGATCCACGACGTGCTCGGCCGTCTGCTGACGACGATCTCGCTCAAGGCCGACCTCGCGGGGCGCCTGCTGGACAGCGACCGCGGCGCGGCGACGCGCGAACTCGACGACCTCCTCGAGCTCACCGCCCGCCCCGACAGCGAGCTGGAGGCGGTGGCGCGGGCGGCGGCCACGCCCGAGCTCGAGGCGGAGGTGGCGGCGGCGATCGAGCTCCTGCGCTCGGCCGGCGTCGACGTCACGGTCAGCGTCGCCGTCGGTCCCCTGGACTCGGAGTCGAGCGCCGCGCTGGGCTGGGCGGTGCGCGAGGGGGCGACGAACGTGCTGCGCCACGCCGAGGCCCGGGAGTGCAGCCTGCGCGGCGGGCGGAGCGACGCACGCGTGTGGTTCGAGCTGGTCAACGACGGAGCGCCGAAGGTGCCGGGCACCGGGACCGGGCTGGCGTCGTTGAGCGAGCGGCTGGCTGCCCAGGGCGGGGTGGTCGAAGCGGGGCCGGCGGACGGCGGACGGTTCCGGCTGCGGGTCGAGCTTCCCGTGCTGGTGACGGCATGATCCGCGTGCTGGTGGCCGAGAACGAGCACATGATCCGCGGAGCGCTGCTCGCGCTGATCGGCCTCGAGGAGGACCTGACCGTCGTCGGCGAGGTCGACCGGGGCGACCGCATCCTGCCGGTCGCCCGCAAAGTCCGGCCCGACGTCGCGGTGCTCGACATCGACCTCCCCGGCATCGACGGCCTGACGGCGGCCGCGCAGCTGCGCGACGAGCTCCCCGAGACCTACGTGCTGATCCTGACCGGCCTGGGACAGCCCGGACACCTGACCCGCGCGCTGGAGGCGCACGTCGGCGGGTTCATGCGCAAGGACGCCCCCTCCGAGGAGCTGGCCGACGCGATCCGCCGAGTCGCCAAGGGGCAGCGGTTCCTGGACCCCGACCTCGTTGCGACTGCCCTGGAGATCGGGACGAGCCCGCTGACCACGCGCGAGACCGACGTCCTGCGCGCGGCTGCCGGCGGCGGCTCGACGGACGACATCGGCCGGGAGCTGTTCCTCTCGCCGGCGACGATCCGCAACTACCTCTCCAGCGCGATCTCCAAGCTCGGCGCACGCAACCGGGTCGACGCCATCCGGATCGCCCGCGAGTCGGGGTGGATGTGAGCCGCGGCAACCGCGCCGTCTCGGACGGAGTGACGCGGGTCAGTCGAAGCGCGGCGCGCGCTTCTCGAGGAACGACGCCATGCCCTCGCGCGCGTCGGGCGTCTGGCTGGAGGCGGCCATGAGCTCGATCGCGTAGGCATAGGCCTTGGGCTGGTCGAGGTCGACCTGGGCGTAGAAGCCCTGCTTGCCCAGTGCCTTCGAGCTCCGGCTGCCCCGCGTGGCCCGGCGCAGGAGGTCGAGGCACGCCGCGTCGAGTTCCACGGCGGGGACGACCGCGTTCACCAGGCCCCACGCGGCAGCCGTCCGGGCGTCGATCAGGTCGCCGGTGAAGGCCATCTCGAGCGCGCGCTTGCGCGGAAGCGCCCGGGCGACCGCGACGAGCGGGGTGTGGCAGAACCAGCCGCCTTTGCCGCCGGGGATCGCGAACGCCGCCTCCTCGGAGGCGACGGCGAGGTCCGCCGTGGCGACGAGCTGGCAGCCGGCGGCCGTGGCCACGCCGTGCACCCGGGCGAGGACAGGCTGCGGGATGGACTGCAGCGTCGTCATGAGCTCCGTGCAGAGCCCGAGCAACTCCCGCATGGCGGGCAGGTCGGCCTCGACCATGTCGCCGAAGTCGTGACCGGCGCAGAAGACGGGCCCCTCGGCGGCGAGCAGCAGGCCGCGGGCATCGCTCGCCGCCACCTGGCGCACGGCGGCGAGCAGCTCGTGCATGTGGTCGAGCGACAGGGCGTTCCGGCGCTCCGGCACATCCATGGTCACGCGGGCGAAGTCGCCCTCGGGCTCCACGCGCACGCGCGCGCGCGGCGCCGGCTTCGCGGCTGTCGGCGCCGCCGGATTGTGGCTGACGGTCGGCATCGGCCAAGGTAGGGCAGCTGCTCGCCTGGTCTGCTTCGCCATCGCGAACCTCCTCGTCACGTAGGGGTTCGCCGCCCCGCCACTTCCAAAGTATCGCTGCCAGGGGGGCTTGTTTCAAGCCCCCCGGTGTGCTCCATACTCGCTCGCCGCAAGCCACGAAGGGAGCAGCGACATGGGTACGGACGAGCAGGCGGCGGTGGTCGCTGGAGGCGATCCACAGGGGAGCGGCACCGTCCAGCGCGACGGCTACGTCGTGGGTCTTGGAGAGATCGACGAGACGCAGGCCGCGGTCGTCGGCGGGAAGGGTGCGCACCTGGGGGAGCTTTGGCGGATCGAAGGCATCCGCGTGCCGCCCGGTTTTTGCGTGACGACGGACGCCTTCCGGCGGATCATGGCGGGTGCCCCGTCGGTCGACGATCGGCTCGATCGGCTGTCGCGCCTGGACGCCGACGACCGGGAGGCGATCCGCGCGCTCAGCGCGGAGGTCCGCCGGACCGTCGAAGGGATCGTCATCCCCGGCGATGTGGCGGCGGCGATCACCGCCGCGCTCGCCCGTCTCGGCGAGGGAGCCGCCTGCGCGGTCCGATCGAGCGCGACGGCGGAGGACTTGCCGACGGCCTCCTTCGCCGGCCAGCAGGACACGTACCTGAACGTGATGGGGCCGGCGGCGATCCTTCAGCACGTCAGCCGGTGCTGGGCCTCGCTGTTCACCGAGCGGGCCGTGACCTATCGCCTGCGCAACGGCTTCGACCACCGCGAGGTTCAGATGGCGGTGGTCGTGCAGCAGATGGTCTTCCCGCATGCCGCGGGCATCCTCTTCACGGCCGACCCCGTGACGTCGAACCGCAGGGTCTGCACCGTCGAGGCCAGCTTCGGTCTCGGCGAGGCCCTGGTGTCAGGCCTGGTCAACGCCGACGCTTACACGGTGCGCGACGGGGAGGTCGTCGCCAAGGCGCTCGGCACCAAGCGGGCTGCCATCCACGCCCTGCCGGCGGGCGGGACGGAGGAGCGAGCGATCGACCCGGCGCAGCAGGAGCAGCCGGCGCTGACGGATGCGCAGGTCGTGCGGCTCGCGCAGCTGGGCCGGCGGATCGAAGCGCACTTCGGCCGCCCCCAGGACATCGAATGGTGCCTGGCGGACGATGGCTTCCAGATCGTCCAGAGCCGGCCGATCACCACGCTGTTCCCCATCCCCGCCGCCGGCGACCGGGAGAACCACGTCTACGTCTCCGTCGGTCACCAGCAGATGATGACCGACCCCATGAAGCCCCTGGGCCTCTCCATGTGGCAGCTGATCGCCGCCCCGCGGATGTACGAGGCCGGCGGGAGGCTGTTCGTCGACGTCGCCCCGCTCCTCGCTGCCCCGGCGACCCGCGGAGGCATCCTCGCGCTGGCGACGTCCGATCCGCTGATCGGGGACGCGCTGCAGACCATCGTCGAACGCGACGACTTCCTCCCGTCGCCGCCGGACGAGGGACCCGGGGGCGTGCCGCCTCGCGACGCGCCGGCCCCGATCGAGACCGATCCGGCCATCGTCACCGAGCTGATCGAGCGCAGCCAGGCGTCCAACGCCGCGTTGGAACGCGCCATCCGGTCGAAGTCCGGATCGGCGCTGCTCGACTTCATCCTGGAGGACATCCAGGAGCTCAAGCGGCTCCTGTTCGATCCGCGAAGCCATCAGGTGTTCATGGGGGCGATGGACGCCTCGGCGTGGCTCAACGAGCAGCTGCAGGCGTGGCTGGGTGAGAAGAACGCGGCCGACACGCTCACGCAGTCCGTCCCCCACAACGTCACGTCGGAGATGGGGCTGGCGCTCCTGGACGTCGCGGACGCGATCCGCCCGCATCCGGAGGTGGTGGCATCTCTGCAGGACGTCGAGGACGAAGGGTTCCTGGATGCGCTGGCCACGCTTGCAGGCGGGCCCGAAGCGCGGGAGGCCATCGCGGCGTTCCTCGACAAGTACGGCATGCGCTGCGTCGGCGAGATCGACATCACGCGGCCCCGCTGGAGCGAACGCCCCACCACGCTGGTGCCGGTGATCCTCGGCAACGTCAAGAACTTCGAGCCGGGTGACGGCGCGCGGCGCTTCGAGCAGGGCCGGCAGGAGGCGCTGAGCAAGGAACAGGAGCTGCTGGAACGCCTGCGAGCCCTGCCGGACGGAGAGCGCAAGGCCGAAGAGACCGAGTGGATGATCGACCGAGTCCGGACCTTCATCGGGTACCGGGAGTATCCGAAGTACTTCATCGTCAGCCGCACCTTCGCGTACAAGCAGGCCCTACTCGGAGAGGCCGAGCGCCTCGTGCAGGCCGGCGTGCTTCGTGAGCGGGAGGACAGCTTCCACCTCACGTTCCAGGAGCTCCACGACGTCGTGCGCACGCACCAGGTGGATGACCGGCTCATCTCCCAGCGCAAGGACGCGTTCCGGTCGTATCAGGCGCTCACACCGCCACGGGTGATCACCTCAGATGGCGAGATCGTCGCCGGCGCGTACCGGCGCGACGACGTGCCGGGCGGTGCGCTGGTGGGCCTCCCGGTTTCCGCCGGGACCATCGAGGGGCGCGCCCGCGTCATCCTGGACGTGGCGGACGCCGATCTCGAACCGGGCGACATCCTCGTCACCGCATACACGGACCCCAGCTGGTCCCCCGTGTTCGTCGCGATCCAGGGTCTGGTGACGGAGGTGGGAGGCCTGATGACCCACGGCGCGGTGATCGCGCGCGAGTACGGCTTGCCCGCCGTCGTGGGGGTGGAGCGTGCCACCCGGCTGATCCGGGACGGGCAGCGGATCCGCGTGCACGGAACGGACGGGTACGTGGAGATCCTGCCCTCGCCGACCCTGCCGTGAGTCTGCGTAGTGTTGCCCGCATGCACTCTGGCCTGTTCCTGCCGCTCTTCGATCAGCTCGCCGACCCGGCACTGGTGGCGCGTCTCGCCGCCGAGGCGGAGGAGGCCGGCTGGCACGGGGTCTTCGTGTGGGACCACGTGCGCTGGCGCGAGCCGGTCGTCGAGGTGGCCGACCCGTGGATCACGCTGGCGGCGGTCGCCACCACGACCGCGGGCGTGCGGCTCGGGCCGATGGTGACGCCGCTCGCGCGGCGGCGACCGGTCAAGGTCGCCAGAGAGACCGCGACGCTCGACCATCTCAGCGGCGGCAGGCTGACGCTCGGGGTCGGTCTCGGCAGCGACAAGTTCGGGCGCGAGTACTCGATGACGGGCGAGGAGGTGGACGACCGGCGGCGCGCGCAGATGCTCGACGAGTCGCTCGAGATCCTGGCGGCCGCATGGTCGGGTGACCCCGTGCACCACCGCGGCGAGCACTACACGGTCGACGGCATGCGCTTCCTGCCGCGCCCGGTCCAACGGCCCGGCGTGCCGGTCTGGGTCGCGGGGTTCTATGGCAAGCCCAGGCCGCTGCGCCGGGCGGCGCGGCACCAGGGGTTCTTCCCCGTCAACCTCGAGCACCCCGAACAGATCGCCGAGATCGTCGCCCAGCTCACCGTGCTGCGTGAGGAGGCGGGCGAGGACGCCACCGAGCCCTACGACGTCGTCGCGGCGCTCCCGCCCGACAGCGATCCCGCGCCCTATGCCGCGGCGGGTGCCACGTGGTGGGTCGTGGACTTCCCGGGGGAGCCCGTCTCGGTGGATCAGGTGCGCGGGGTGATCCGCGAGGGACCGTTGCGCCGAGGCGAGGCGACGCGATCTGCCGGTTGATCCGCGCTGCCGCTCCCTGGTGATCGCCATCGAGCACCTCACGACCGCTGCCGGCCTGCTGACCGACCCGACGATGCGGGCGCGGGCGCTCAGCGACCTCGCGAGCGCGTTGACGGTGTCCGGCCGGGCCGATCGCGCGATCACGGCCTTCGAAGCCGCGATCGAGGCACTCGAGCCGGTCGACCGGGAGGGCGCGCTCCAGCTCGAGGCGCAGCTCGCGGCGCATTCGCAATGGGCGAGCGTCCAAACGCGCGGGCCGGTGGCCAAGCGCCTCGAACGCCACGCGGATCTCCCGGGCGACACGCCGGGGGAGCGCGTGGTCCTCGCGAGCCTCGCCGCCGAGCGCGGTCGTCGCTGCGACCGCGCCGCGGACGCCAGGGTTCACGAAAGGCATCGGGAGCGAGCAACGCGATCCGCGAGATCGGCGCCGTGCTCGGAGTCGCGGTTCTCGCCTCGGTGTTCACCGCCAACGGCGGCGACGAGAGCCCGCAGGCGTTCACCGACGGCGTGGTCGCGGCGCTGCCGGTCGCCGGCGTCGTGCTCGCCGCCGGCGCCGTGCTCGCCCTACTGACGCCGCGGCGCGCCCCGGCCGGAGCCGTCGAGCTCCAGGCGGCCCCCGCCACCGCCTGACCTCCAGACGGGCCACCAACCGGCCGCCTGCCCGCACGCGACCGCCGGCGACACGCCGGCGGTCGCGGCGAACGGCTTCAGACCAACGCCCAGGCCATCGCCGCAGCGATTGCCGCGCACGGGGAGGGCCCGACCCCTCCGGACGAGCGCCGGATCGGCTGACCGCTCAGGGGACCAGTGCCCGCTGCAGGTCGAACCCGTCGCGGGCGCGACCGATGTCGCCGGTGTACGGCGACTGGGGGCCGGTGAGCTCGAACGGCATCGGCCTCATGCGCTGGGCGCGGATGAAGCCGGCGGTCCCGATACCGAGATACAGGCCGGGACGGACGCGACGGATCTCGTCGACCATGTGGACTTCGGCGCAGAGCGAGTGAAACGCGCGGTAGACAAGCTGGAACGCGGGCCTCCCGTCGAAGCGCGACGGCGCGACGCACGTCACCATCGGCAGCGCCCGCACGACACGCCCGTGACGGCGGAAGTAGTTGTAGCCCTGCCCGGTCTGCCGCCCCCCGTGCCCTCCGTTGAACGCCTTCCCCAGCCACGTTCCGAGGAGCGGGTTGTAGATGAGGATCCCGTACGCCTGCCGCAGCAGCGGCACCGGCTGGGCGAGCAGCCGCGTCGTGTACTCGCCGTCGAGCTCGTCGAGATCCGGCGCCGGCAACGTCGCGAACAACTCCATGAGCTCGCTGCTGGACAGACGATCGAGTGGCGTCTCACGACGCGGCTCCTCCGTCGCCGGGCTGTCGGTCACGGGATGTTCGGCCACGGGGCGCTCAGCGCTCACTTCAAGCCTCCAGCTCGTCGCGAGCGTCGAGCGTACCGGTGCGGCGTGGCGCTGGGCGTCCTCGCGCTTCGAGCCCGCGCGGAGTCCACAAGACCTGCCCGCCCAGGTAGTTGTACGGCCTGCTGTCGCTATCTGGACGACGCTGCTTGCCACCGGCAAGAGGCGCGCCGCCGGTAAGGGCGGCGCGCCGAGATCGGTCAGATCAGCAGACGACGATCAGCTGGAATCCGCGGTCGACGAGCGCGTTGGCGTGGTCCCTCACCGACACGAACACCGCCTCGAGGTTCGCGTTGCGATCGGTCACGCCGATGATCGCGCCGGCGGAACTGCCGACGCCCGCGTCGCCCTGCGTCGCATTGAAGGCGCAGTTCGAGACGTTGCGACCGAAGTCGACCTCGTACGAGCCGAGGCCGGCCGGATTGGCCGTGGTCACGCCGCCGCTCGAGTTGGCGAGCGTGCCGTCGGTGTTGACCTGGGCGAACAGCACGCCGACGTCCTCGTTGGTGAGGCTGAAGTCGACGATCTCGCCGGAGTCGATCGAGTCGTTGGCGATCTCAGTGGCCTGGACCGCGTCGGTCGCGATCTCGCTGGTGCCGACCGAGTTCGTTTGGAGGTCCGGCGCGGTGAGGCCGCCGCCGACGACGGTGTCGTCGAGCACCTTGGAGCTGTTGACCGCATCGGCGGCGAGCTTCGGTTCGGTGACCGCGTTGGCGGCGAGCTTGCCGTTGGTCACGGCGAGGTTCTTGATGTCGACGCCCTCGATGCGACCGTCGGCGATGTCCGCGCTCTTGATCGTGTCGTCGGTGATCCGCGAGCCGAACACCTGGTTGAAGCCGATGTCCGCGGTCCGGACCTCGCCGTCCTTGATGTCGTTCGTCTGGATCGACTCGTCGATGATGTCGCCGCTGCCGACCGTGTTGGCGGCATAGGCGCCACCGGTGCCCACTGCGATGAACAACGCCAGCGACGACGCCACATTGGCGTAGGTCAGGCGCGAACGGAAACCCTGCAACATCTGGTCCCCCCCTTGGGTGATTCGCGCACGACCCCGTCGTGTGCGAGGTTGCGAGGGGCGCGAGCCTAACCCTGCGGCGCGCCCGCGTGGGAAAAACTCCGCCGCCCGGACGGCCGCCCTGCGGGGGGTAGAGTCGCCTCGAGATGAGAACAGGCCCGCTGCTGCTGGTCGTCGTGGTGCTGGCCGTCGCCGCCGCGCCGGCGGCGGGTCGCGAGCTCGAGCCGCGCGACACGCAGCTCTGGAACCAGACGTTCCACGACTACCTGCTCGACGAGCTGTGGAACGACACCTACGCCTACGACGCGGGGAGCGACTTCATCGTCCCGCTCGAGGCCGCGTTCACGCTCGGCCGCACGGACTGGCAGGATCAGTTCGCCGCGCACTTCGCCCGCTTCGCGGCCGCGCACGCCGACGGCTCGCCGGTGCCGGCCGGCATCGCGGGCTATCAGTACCTCTACGCCGCCGTCCGCTTCGTCGCGCTCGCGCGCGAAGCCGGCCGGCCCGGGCTCGTCCCCGCGGGGCTGGAGCCCTTCATCCTCGCCGAGGCCCGCCGGCTGTGGACGACGAACTGGAGGGCGAAGGTCGCCGCCCGACTCGCGAACCGGCCCACGACGGACTACCGGCAGAGCATCGGCGACCAGCCGCTCTTCCTGATGGCGATCACCGCCGAGCTGCGCGCCCAGGAGCGGCTTCGCGGGCAGGGCGAGCGCGACCCGGTGATCAAGGAGATCCTCGACACGGCCGAGCAGGTGCTGGTCGCCGACGTCCGGCACGCGACTGACGGGACGTGGCTCTACGAGCCGGGGGTGCTCTGGCAGCACCCGGACTACCTCTATGCCGGGCGGACGGAGAAGGTCCCCGGAATGGACCCGCTGCCCGTGCCCGGCATCGCCTGGGACTCCTCGCACTCGCACCGCTTCGCCTACTGGCTGTGGAGCCTCGAGCGTGCCGAGCCGGCGGGGAGCG
This sequence comes from uncultured Solirubrobacterales bacterium, assembly GCA_963828075.1. GTDB lineage: Bacteria > Actinomycetota > Thermoleophilia > Solirubrobacterales > Solirubrobacteraceae > JACCYI01. The sequence goes on from CAWHDH010000021.1 coordinate 418,328, forward strand.
CTCGGCAGCGAACGTACGAGATGCTGCGCTGGGGCGTCGGCCGCCAGCTCTCCGCGACGGTGCTCGTCCCGCCCACCCCGTCGTTCCCGGGGTGGCGCGCGAGGAACTTCATGGATGGCCGCAACGGCGTGTACCGCTGGGGCTACGCGACCCACGGCGCGGACAACGGCTACGGCCCCTTCGAGTTGTCGGGCACGCTGCACCTCGGCTGGTGGGTCGCCGCGGGGACCTGGCGCGTCCGCGACGCGATGGCCGGGATGGCGGAGCAGTACCCGCTCCCCGACCACGTCCTGGCCACCTACGCCGGACCGGACACGACGCGGCCGCAGCACCCGCTGAAGGCCGGCACGAACGAGTGGACGAACGGGCTGTTCGAGCTGGTCGTGCGTCTGGCGGCCGCCCTGCCGGCCGAGCGCTTCGCGCCCGGTGACCTCGCCGCGGGCGTGATCGACCGGCGGCTCGTCGTCTATGAGGTCACCCGCTCCGCCTCGCGGCTCACGATCTCGAGCGCGGCGGGAACGGTACGCGTGCGTGACACCACCGCGACCGTCCTGCGTGGCCCAGGGTGTTCGCGGATCGACGCCCACGAGGTGCGCTGCCCGGCCGCCGCGATCGACGAGGTCTTCGTCGACGCCGACGCGCTCGACGACCGCGTCACGGTCTCCGCGCCGTTGCCGTCTCGCGTGCTCGGAGGCCTTGGCGCCGACGTGCTGACCGGCGGCCCGGTCGCCGACGTGCTGCGCGGCGGCGACGGGTCCGATCACCTGTCCGGCCGCGGCGGTGCCGACGACCTCGGCGGCGGCACGGGCTCGGACGCCGTCTCCTACCGCGAGCGGACGACCGGCGTGACGGTCGACCTCGACGGCGCGGCCGACGACGGCGAGCCCGGGGAGGGTGACCGCGTCCGCACCGACGTCGAGCGGCTATGGGGCAGCGAGGGTCCAGATGTCCTCACGGCCGGCGCGCTCGCGGAGACGCTCTATGGCTTCGGGGGCGCCGACCGCCTCGACATGCGCGACGGCCGCAGGGAGCGAGCGGCCTGCGGGGCGGGCGTCGACCTCGCCCTGCTCGACGACCTCGACAGTCACGACGCCGACTGCGAGGACGTCCCGGCCCGTCCTTGATGTCGGTCGTCCGCGCCGGTCGCGGCTACCCGATGCCCAGTGACGACCTGCTTCGCACCCGTCCTGCTCGACCTCGGGTCGCCGCTCGCGCGGCGATCGAGAAGGTCGCCGAGCGCGCTTCTGCGCGGCCCCCGACGGGTACGCGGCCGGGGAAGGAGCGCGGTCGCGTCTCTAGGGTTGCACGCGGATCCGCCGGCCGCCGATCCGCTCCCCCTGATGGTCGCCGTCGAGATCGTCGGCCTGCACCTCGATCCGGTACCGGTGCCCGGCGAGCGCCCGGCTCGCCCGCAGGCGCAGCTTCACCGTGATCGTCGCCCGCGACGTCTTGGTGACGCGCGACTTCGCGAGGTCGAGCGCAAGTCCCCCGGACCGCAGCACGCGGCGGTCGCCCGGCGCACCGTCGTCGACGTAGCCGCCGACCCGGTTGTCCCACGCCGAGAGCCGCAACGACCCGATCAACAGTCGGACCGACGCGATCGGGCCACCCCGGCCGACGAGCAGCAACTCCATCCCGTCCATCTTCTTCCAGGCCGACGGGTGCTTCCACGCGAAGGTCGCCGTGAACGCTCTGCCCGCTCTGACGCGTGCAGGCACGCGCAGCGTCGGAGTCCCGACGCTGGCCGACTCGAGGTAGTCGGCCAGCCCATCGCCGTCGGAGTCCGCGCGCGCGCCGACGCTCGGATGGATGTCGACCAGCCCAGGCCCGCCCACGGACCCGAGGTTGTTTCCGTTGACGTCGATGACGTCGATCACGTGGGGTCCGCGCGACACCGGGAGGAGCGGCTGCATCGCGGCGATGATCGTGTCGTCGGACGCGACCGACGGGTCACCGCGCGACAGGACCCCGTTGGTCGTGCGGCTGATCACGTTCCCGTTGGCCGCGTCGAGCCGGTAGATGTCGCCGTATGGCTGCTTGATGTTCGCGTGCTCGCTGGTGATGAACAGCCGCGCTCCGGTCGCGGACCAGTTGGCGTCGTGGTCGCCGTCGTTGTTGTCGGTGAGGCGCGTCTCGGCCGCCGGGGTGAGCCGCCGCACCACGATCTCGTAGCCGCGGAAGCCGACCCCGCCGTAGTCGCGGGTGAACACGACGCGCGTCCCGTCGGGCGAGACGTCGGGCTCGAACTCCGGCCGCGGCCCGGCGATCACCGGTTGCTTGCCCGAGCCGTCGACGCTGCTCATCTGCCAGATGTCGAGATCGCCCTGACCGAAGACCGGGTCCGTGCCGGTCACCCAGTAGATCCGTGCGCCGTCCGGCGACCAGGTGGGCTCGGTGTCCAGGCCGTTGCCCGTGGTCAGCCGCCGGGCGTTCTCGCCGTTGATGTCGGCGACCCAGATGTCCCAGTTGATCTTGCCGTCGGCGACGCCGGTCGACGTGTCGGCCCGGTTGGACGTCCAGGCGATCCGCTTGCCGTCAGGCGAGATCGTCGGGTGGTCGTCGGGCTCCTGGAAGGTGTGCGCGACGGCGCTGCGGCGCAGGTTGTCGTAGGTGACCACCTTCCTCGGCGCCGACCCGTTCGCGCCGGCGACGTAGATCCCGCCGCGCAGCCCGTCCCCGCCGCCATCGTTGCCCGGTACGAGGTCGAGGGCGCTCGTGAACGCAATCACCTTGTTGCCCAGCGGCCCGGAGGGGGGCGTTGCCGGGGGCACGGCCGGCGGCGGCGGGGCGCACGACGTTCCACTCGCCGTTACGGCCGCGAGGTCACACGCGCCGGCGCGAAACGTCTTGTCGGGCAGCTGGAAGAAGGGCTCGGTGCCCTGCGTCGCCGCGAGCGCTCCCACCACCCACGGCAGCGGCGCGAGGACGAGCAGCGCGAAGAAGACGACCGAGCGCAGGGGGAGCGCACCCACGTATCGTCCCGCCCGGGCTGACCGCCGGGCGGCCAGGGCCCGCCGGCTCACGGCATGCCCCGGGCCCTGGCCGCGATCCTGCGAGTGGCCCCCTCCGCTGCTACTGGGGCAGGCCGAACCGACGCCGCCGCCGTAGAAGCCGCCGCCGCCACCGCCACCGCCGTTGGACGTCTCGTCGCCGGCATCGCCGCCGTCTGTCCGAGCACTTCCAGCTCCGTCGGTGGAAGGCGCCATGGGGGTACTCCTCGATCGGGGGTCACTTAATTGGGTCGAGCGAGCCACCGGATCCGCCAGCCTCCCGATCAGCCACAAACGTGCGTCACGCTCCGTGCCGAACCTACCTCAGCGGGCCGGGGCGGTCGAGGCGCTTCGGAATGCGCTCGCGATGCCGGAACCGTGAGTCGACGACGGACGGACGGGACTCAACCGCCGGCTGAATCGACGGGTAGCCCTGGCGTCAGGCGGGCTGAACGACGCGCCGTGGCATGGGCACTCTGACGCTGGCTCATGATCGCCGCGCAGGACGTCCGGGTCGAGGTCCACGTCTCCAGGCCACGCGAGCGTTCCGGCATCGTCGACGTGCGCCGCCTCGAACGTCGCTCGGTCGTCACGGATTCGACTGAAGACCCCACCTACGGCAAGCACGCCGAAGGATCACCTCGTGCATAGCGCCATCCGCGCACCAAGACCTGCCCGCCCAGCTGAGATAGGCTCGTCGTAGTGGCACGGCCTGCTGTCGCTGTCTGGATGACGCTGGTCGCCACAGGCGGTCTCGTCACCGACGCGATCGCCGCCCCGACCGTCGACCGCGTCTTCAACGGATCCGGGATCGTCGTCGCCTACCGGCTCACCGACGCGTCGAGCACGGAGAACGACGTCTTCCTCGACAAGGGCATCGGCGCCGACACGCTCGAGTTCTTCAGCGTCGTGGGCGGCGACATCACGCTCACCGCCGGGGCGGCGGACCTCGGCTGCACCAAACCGTCGGCCACGTCGGTGAGCTGCCCGCGCCTCGTCGCCGGCCGCGCGATGCGGATGGAGGTCTTCGCCGGCCCGCTCGACGACTCCGTATCGGTCGGCTCGACGGTCCCCGTCGGCGTCGATGAGTTCGGCGAGGACGGCGCGGATGTGCTCACCGGCGGACCAGGCGACGACTTCATCGAACCGGGCGCCGGTCTCGACGTCCCGAAAGGCGGGCCCGGGCGCGACCGGATCTCCTTCGACGACGGCCGTCCCGGCGCCGTGGCGTTCAACCTCGGCGTGGGCGGCACCGGTGTCGACGGCGGCGAGGACGACGAGGGGTTCGAGGACGTGACCGGGACGCCGTTCGGCGACACGATCGTCGGCGACGCCGGGCCCAACGACATCGACGGCCGCGGCGGAGCCGACTCCCTGGACGGGTTCCTCGGGGACGACGTGATCGACGGCGGCACCGGCGACGACGCGAACCTCGCCGGCGACGACGGCGACGACGTGCTGATCGGCGGCGCCGGCGTCACCAACCAGGTGACCGGCGGCGACGGGAGCGACACGGTCTCATACGAGGACCGCACCGGGGGTCTCGCGATCGACGTCGGCACCGGCGCCCTGCCCGACGTGACCGCGTTCAGCTCGATCGAGAACGTCCGCGGCACGAGCGGCGACGACACGTTCACCGGCGCGCGAGCGCCCAACACGATCACGGGATTCGAGGGCGGCCCGGGCAACGACGTCCTCGACGGCGCCGACGTCTTCTCGGAGACGTTCGCGGGCGGCGAGGGCGCCGACACGCTGCGCGGCGGCGCGGGCGGCGACCGCCTCACCGGCGGGCCGGGCGGCGATACCGTCGCCTACGACGAGCCGTCCCGCACGGCCGCGGTCACGGTGACGCTGACCGCCGGCGCGACCACGGGGGGTGACGGCGACCTCCTGGTCGACGAGATCGAGCACGCGATCGGCGGGTCGGGCGACGACGTCCTGGTCGGCAACGACGCGGCCAACGTCCTGGACGCCGGCGCCGGCAGGGACAGCGTGAGCGGTGCCGGCGGCGCCGACACGCTCATCGGCGGGACGCAGGACGACGCGGTCGCCGGCGGGGCCGGCAGCGACACGATGCTGCTCGGCGCGGGCGACGACTCCTTCGCCGCGGACGAGGGCGAGGCGGACGTCGTCAACTGCTCGACGGGGACCGACACGGGCGCTTTCGACGCGATCGACACGCTGATCGACTGCGAGCCGGCGCCGCCACCACCACCACCACCGCCACCACCACCACCGCCACCACCGCCGCCACCACCACCACCGCCACCGCCACCACCGCCACCACCACCACCACCACCACCACCGTCACCTCCGCCGACGCCGCCGCCGCCTTCACCGACGCCGCCCGCCGTCACCACCGCGCAGCCGCTACGGCGGATCGAGTCCCGGATCTCGGAGAGGTTCGGCGTGTTCGCCGGCTTCTCGCGCCTCACGAGGCTCACCGTGTTCGGCCTGCCCGCGGGCGGCAGGGTCGTCATCACGTGCAAAGCGGCGAAGAGAGACCGCAGGACGAAGGGCGCGGCCGCCCCATGCCCATTCGCCTCGCGCCGGACGAACGCGCCACGCTTCCGCTCGAAGGTCGCGTTCGCCCCGCTGTTCAAGGGGCGCAAGCTCACGCCGGGCACCCTCATCACGATCACCGTCACAGCACCGGCGACGATCGGCAAGGTCGTCAACTACACGACGCGTGAGAGGAAGAAGCCGCGCAGGGTGCTGAGGTGCGTCGCACCGGGCGAGAGACCAGGCCGCTGCTGAGCCCATCCGCGCCGACCGAAGGCGTGGCGCCGCGGAACGGTGAAGCCGACTCGACTTTCGCGGGCATCCGCGGGATCAGTTCCCAAGGGAGGTCGCCAGCTCGGCGAGCCGCTCGACGGAGGCGCGGATCGCCGGCGCTTGCCTGGCGAGGACGTCCGCTTTGGTCTCGGGTGCCTCGGCGTGCACGCTGGTGCGTGTTCCCGTTCCGCTGGGCCCTGGCGCAAGGCGCCAGTCGAACATGAGGTCGTGCAGCTGGCAGGAGATCACCACGCTGTGCTGGTCGCGCCGGGACTGGAGCCGATGCGGGATCGGGAAGTCCGGCACTTCGTCTTGCACGAAGACGAACTCGCCGTCGCCGACCTCCACAGTCCTCATCCCAACCCACCACTCGGTGAACCGGGCTGGGTCGTACAGCAGCTTCCAGACCTCTTCTGGCGGGGCAAAACTGCTCGCGCGGTGATCGAACACCGGCATCTCAGGCAATCCTCTCTGACATCGCGTCAAGGGCGTTCTGGAGGCGTGCGAGCTCGCGCTGCGGCTCGACCAGCCCCGCGACCGGCGGGCGCCCAAGGTCGACCATGACATCCATGTAGTCGTCTCCGTCGCCGACCCGATCCGTCCGACGCCGCCAGACCTGGATGGCCTCCTCCAGGCGCCGGCGCGCGAGAGCGGCATCGCCGCGGCAGTCCGCTACCAGCGCCTGCACATACGTGAGGCGGGCAACGAGGGTGTCCGGGAAGTCGCTCGGGCCCATCGGCTCCATCGCGGTCAGGCGCAGCTCCTCCTCGGCCTCCTGCGGTCGGCCGAGCCTGGCCAGCGACTCGGCGCGCGCCAGACGGGCGAGCGGGCGGCTGACCACCGCGTCCCCCGCGATCGCCTCCGCGAGCAGGCCCTCGGCGCTCGCGTGGTTCCCGCGCGCGCGCTCGACCATCCCGCGATCGTGCGCGGCCGTAGCCCGCAGCGACGCACTGTCAAGGCGTTCGGCAAGCTCGCGCGCCTCGTCGGCGGACGCGAGCGCCTCCGCCAGGCGGTTCAGCCGGATGAGGACCTGCGTACGCGCGGAGATCGCGTTGGCCTCGAGCGATGGCAGCCCCGCGTGCCGCATCCACGCCCGGCAGCGATCGGCGAACTCCAGCGAGCGCTCGAACTGGCCCGCGCAAGCTGCGGCGCTCGACGCGTTGATCCAGCACGTGAAGGAGAGGTCCGGCCGTTTCGCTCTGCCCCCTGCCTCCGCGGCCGCGATCAGCGGCGGATAGCTCTGAGCGAACTGCCCGAGCCGGATAAGCGCATGCCCGCGAGCGAGGCCGATGTCGAGCGCAAGTGCGCTATCAGGCTGCTCACGGCCGACCAATCCGTGCAGCTCCCGTAGCAGCGGGTCGACGCGCGCCACGTCGCCGGCCACCGCCTCGGTCCATGCGAGGCCGGCGAGCGCCTCGGCGCGCGCCTTGTGATCGGAGGACCCGACCGCCGTCAGCGCCTCGAGGTAGGCCCTGCGCGACTCGCGCGGGAAGCAGAGCGCCCCGCGGAACGAACGCCCGCGGCGGATCCAGGCCCGAGCCCGGGCGAGCCCGTCGCCGGAGGGGATCGCGGCCAGTGCCCGGTCGAACGCCGCGCGTGATGCGTCCACTCGGCTCCGCCAGGCCTCGATCTCGGCGATCTCCAGAAGCAGCTCGCTGTCCTGCGGCGCGAACTGCAGCGCCTCCTCGAGGAACTCTGCCGCCTCGTCGAGCGCACCGACTCGGCGAGCATCCGCAGCCGCATCGACTAGGTGCCGGACGGCCTCGGCGTCCCGCCCGGCGATGCGCAGGTGCCTCGCCACCTCGGCTGCTCGTACGGTGGCGCCCGAGAGAGCGGCCGCGATCTGCTGGTGCAACTCCGCGCGCCGTGGCTCGGGCAGGTCGGCGTAGACGGCGTCGCGCAGAAGCGCGTGGCGATAGCCGATACGGCTCCCGGTCGACACGAGCAGCCCGGACTCGAGCGCGTCTGTAGCGCTTGTGGTGCGATCCGCCAGCGGAAGCCGCGCGACCTCGTCGCGTTCGAGGTCGCGGCCGGCGGCGGCGGCGAGCGCCGACAGGCGCCGGGCGCCCTCGGCCAGCGAGGCGAGCGCGGCGCGGGCCACCTCGCGCAAGCTCGCGGGGAGGTCCCCGCGCACACCGGCGCGCGCCGTCTCGGTCGCGAGCAGCGGGTTGCCGTCGGCCAGCTCGACGACCCGTTGGATCTCGTCCTCGGCGAGCCCCGCGGCAGCGCGCGCGAGGGCTGCGACCGCCCGGTCGTCGAGCGGCGCGAGCGCCATGTCGAGCGCGAGCGCGGAATGGGCTCGCAGCCGCGTCAGCAGCATGTCGAGCTCCGGACGCCTTGGCAGGTCGCGGCGCGTGAGGAGCAGCGGCAGCCGGCGCGCGTTGCGCCCGATGTAGCCCGCAAGCTCGAGGCTGGCACGGTCGGCGATATGGACGTCCTCCAGCAGGAGCAGGAGCGGGCGGTCCTGCGTCGCCCATTCGACCATCTCCACCATCGCCTCGAACAGCCGTGCGCGCTCGAGCTCCGGCGACGCACCCGCCGGGCTGGGCGCGCGACCGAGTCGCCGGCCCAGCTCCGGCGCCAGGCGGGCGAGCTCCGAAGGCCAGCCGGTGTCGTGGGGCGGATCGTCGGGAAGGATGCGCGTGAGGTCGCGCAGGAGCTCGGCCCAGAGACCGAATGGGGCGGCGCCACCCAGGTCCAGAGGGGCGCACGTCGCGACGGTGCCCCCCTCGTGGTGGGCGCGGCCGGCGAGCTCCAGCGTCAGCCGGGTCTTCCCGATGCCCCCCTCGCCGCTGATGACGACGACCGCGCCGCGGCCACCGCGGGCGGCGCTCCACGCGCTAACCAGAGCGCTCAGCTCGCGCGCGCGACCAGCGGGCGGGTAGGCGCCGGCGGGCGGGGCGGGCGGGACGCCTTCGATCGCGCCGGCCGCCGCCCGGATCTCGTCGCGCAGCGCGCGCGTCGACTCCGACGTCGACATCCCCGGTCACGGGATGCAGTGGTCGTTCGAGGGCCGCAACGCGATCCAGTCCGAGTGGAAGCTGGTCCACGAGGCCTCATGACAGCCCGGGCGCTCAGCGCACGGCGCGTGGCACGCGTCCCCGCCCCGGTCGTCGTCGGGATCGCCGCGGCCTGGCGCTGGTGATCGCGGCCGAGGCGAGCGGGAGCGCGGCGAGCTTCCATCATGACGCGCTGCTCGAAGGCAGCGTGGCGCCGTGGCTCGGCGCTGCGCTCTTCCTCGTCGCCTGGCAGGTGATGGTGGCCGCCATGATGCTGCCGTCGAGCCTGCCCCTGATCGTGCTCTTCGAGCAGGCGACGCAGCACACCTACGGCCCGCGGCGGGTGCTGGCCGCGCTGCTCGGCGGCTACGCGCTCGCATGGGGCGCGTTCGGCGCGGCCGCTTTCGCCGGCGACGCGGCGCTGCACGCAGGCGTCGACGCGTGGCCGTGGCTCTCGGAGCGCCAATGGGCCATCGCCCCGGGCGTGCTGGCGCTCGCCGGGGCGTTCCAGTTCACGGCGCTGAAGGACCGCTGCCTCGATCAGTGTCGCCATCCCGGCGCCTTCCTGACGCGCCATTACCGCCGCGGGCCCGGCGCGGCGTTCGCGCTCGGGCTTCGCCACGGGGCCTTCTGCGTCGGCTGCTGCTGGGCCCTGATGCTGGTGGCGTTCGCGCTCGGAATGACGAGCCTGATCCTGATGGCCGCCATGACCGTGCTGATGGTCCACGAAAAGACCCGGCCCGCCGGCCGGCGGGCGGTGCCGGTCGCCGGCGCCGCCCTGCTCGGGGTCGCCGCGATCCTGCTGCCCTGGACGGCCTACACGAACGGGGCGCTGTGACCGCCTTCGATCTCGGCGGGTTCGCGCGCGCGCTCGAGGAACGGGACGCCGAGCGGCTCACCGGCTTCTACGCCGACGAAGCCGAGCTCGTGCTCGTCAGCCGCGAGCACCCGCCGGCCACGCCGCGGGTGCTCCGCGGACGTTCTGCGATCGCCGCCTATCACCATGACATCTGCGAGCGTGACCTGACGCGACACGTGACTCGCCGTCTGCTTGCCGGTGATCGCGCGGCAGTCGCCGAGCAGTGCCGCTATCCCGACGGTACGAGCGTCGTCGGCGTGGCCCTGCTCGAGCTGGTCGGCGGCCGCATCGCTTCGCAGCTGGCGGTGGAGGCCTGGGACGAGTCCTCCGCCGACCTCCCGACCTGAGCCGGATTCGATCCGAACGGCACGAATTCGGACCCGTTCCCAGTCTTTGAGTCAGTGGACGCAAGGGGAAGAAGATCAAACCGAGCCCAGCGGGTCGGAGGCGCTTCGGATTGCGCTCCCGCTCCCGGAACCGTGAGTCGCCAACGGAAGCTGCTCGACAGAGCGGCTTTTCCGGAGCGATGGAGGTGATTAGACGACGACGATCGAGCCCCTGAGACCGACTCCACCGCCGGCCGAAACGACGGGTCGCCCTAGTAGGCGTCAGGCGGGCTGAACGACGCGCCGCGGCATGGGCGCTCCTGAGGCTGGCTCATGATCGCCGCGCAAGACGTCCGGGTCGAGGTCCACGTCTCCCGGCCACGCGATCGTTCCGGCCTCCTCGTCGACGCGCACCGCCTCGAACGTCGCTCGGTCGTCACGGATGCGACTGAAGACCCCACCCACGGCAAGCACGGCCGAAAGATCCACCTCGTGCACAGCGCCGTCCGCGAAGGCGATGCGCACCCAGTGTCCGGCGAGGGGTTCGACGTGGGTGATGGTGGTGCGTTGGCGGGTCATGGCAGGGGCGCGACAGGTAGCGGAGCATCGGGAATCTGGATCAGCTCCCAGTTGACGTCCAGCTCCTCCCGATGAACGGAAGCCCATTCTCGCACCAAGCGCAACGCCCGCTCCGGCAGCCCGCCGCGGATGATCTCGCCGGTCTCGATCGCGACGACGGCCTCCTCGCCCGCGTAGACCGCATGGAAGTGCGGAGGCGGGTGATCGGAGAAGTACATCCGAATCACGATGCCGTAGAAGCGGCTGATCGTAGGCACGTCGGCAGGATCACAGCCGGAACGGACGCGAGACCGAAGGCATCCTGAGCGCCGGAAAGCCGCTCGGTCGAGCGTCTCGCGACCTGCACGACGCTGATCGGCGGGTAGGCTGCGACTGGTGTCAACGAAGGCCGCAGCGCCGTCGTTCGTCGGGCGCGATCACGCGGTCAACCGCGTCCACGAACTCCTCGCAGGAACGCGGCTGCTGACGCTCACAGGCCCCGGCGGAATCGGCAAGACGCGGCTGGCCGCGGCGGTCGCACAGCAACCTCTGGCGTGGTGCGACCTCGTCCCCGTCGGTGCTCCGGCGCTCGTGCCCAGCGCGCTGGCCGCCGCCGCCGGCATTCGCTCGGCGGATGAGCAGGAGCTCCTGGCGGCGCTGGCCGACCGCAGCGGCGTGCTCGTCATCGACAACGCCGAGCACGTGCTCGAGGCGGTCGCCGACCTCGCCGCGCGGTTGCTCGAGCACGCCAGCGGCCCGCACGTGCTCGTGACGAGCCGCGAGCCGCTCGGCATCAGAGGCGAGACGACCTGGCGCGTGCCGCCGCTCGCGGTGCCCGACACGGCGGCCCAGGCGCCGCCCGACGAACTCGCCCGCAACCCTTCGGTCCGGCTGTTCCTCGACCGCGCCCGCGCAGCGGCGCCCGACCTGACGCTGGACATCGCCGCCGTCGCGCGTATCTGCACCCGCCTGGACGGCATCCCGCTGGCGCTCGAGCTCGCCGCAGCGCGGCTGCGCGCGTTACCGCCCGACGCTCTGGCCGCGCAGCTCGACGCCTCGCTGGGCGTGCTCGCCGCGCCGCGCGGCGCGCAGCCGCGCCACCGCACGCTGCGTGCGACGCTGGACCGCAGCCACGAGCTGCTCGACGAGCCGGAGCGCGCCGTGTTGCGGCGGCTGGCGGTGTTCGCGAGCTCCTTCACCGTCGACGCGGCGACGGCCGTGGCCTGCGACGAAAGCCTGTCCCGCCACCGGGTCGGCGAGCTCGTCGCGAGCCTCGTCGACCGCTCGCTCGTGCAGCCCCCCGAGCCCGACGGCCGCCTCCGCCTGCTTGTACCCGTCCGCCAGTACGCCCGCGAGCTGCTCGAAGCGTCCGGCGAGTCCGCAGCCGTCGCGCGCCGCCACGCCGAGCGGCTGCGCGACCTCGCCGAGGAGGTCGAGCCGCTCTTGCGCGGCGCCCGCCAGCTCGAGTCCCACCACCGGATCGCCGCCGAGTACGACGACATCGCGGCGGCCCTCGAGTGGGCGCTGCGCGAGCGCGACCCCGTCGCCGTGCGCCTGGCGGGAGCGCTCGGGATGTGGTGGTACCGCTTCAGCTCGCGCTTCGCCGACGCCGAATTCTGGCTCGAGCGCGCACTCGCGATGGCGGCGCCGGCCGACCCCGCGGCCGCTGCCGGCCACGCCCGCTGCCTGCTGTGGTCGGGCTGGCTGCGCTTCGACGGCGGCGACCTCGAGACCGCCGAGACGCGGCTGCAGGCCGCCAGCGAGCGCTTCGCTGCGAAGGGCGACCGTTGGCACGTCGGCCTCATCGCCGCGCTGCTGGCGAGCGTCGCCGCTGCCCGCGAGGACGACGGCGAGGCCCGGGCGCGCTTTGCCGTCGCACGGGCGGCGCTCGCCGGCGTCGACGAGGCGGAGTCGGCACTGGGCGTCGCGGCCGTCTGCGAGGCCGAGTTCCTGCGCTCGACCGGGGACAGCGCCGGCGCGATCGCCGCCAACGAGCTCGCCGCCAGTTGCTTCGAAGCGGCCGGTGACGACGCCTTCCTCGCCACCGTCCGCCAGAACCTTGGCCACCTGCGGCTAGGCGAGCACGACGGCGCCGCCGCCGCCGCCGCGCTGTTTGCGCAGGCTCTCGAGTACGCCTTCGATGCGCGCGTGGACTGGTTGCTGGCGTACCCGCTGGCCGGGCTCGGGCGGGTCGCAGGGCGTCGCGGCGAGCACGTGCGCGCGGCACGCCTCTTCGGGTTCGCGGCGGCCCTGCTGCGCCGGGCCGGCAGCCGCCTGGACCCGCCCGACCAGCGCGACATCGACGCGACTGCCGCGGTTGCCCGCCGCCAGCTCGGCGGCGAGGCTTACGACGACGCGTTCGCAGCCGGCGCGCGCTGGTCGCGTGAGGAGGCGGTCGAGGAAGCGCGGGCGGTGCGTGCCGCCCGCGGCCCGCGCGAACGCTCGGATTCGCCGCTCACGCCGCGTCAGCGCGAGGTCGCCGCACTGGTCGCCCGCGGGCTGAGCAACCGCGAGGTCGCCGCGGAGCTGACGATCTCGGTGCACACGGCCGAGCGCCACGTCGAGCACATCCTCGCGGCACTGAACCTGCGGTCGCGCGCGCAGGTCGCCGGCTGGGTCGCCACCAATGCCGCCAAGATAGGGAGCCTTCCCGATGGCAGCGGCGGACCGCGCTCGTAGCGTGCGTCCCACCACACAACCGCGCTCATTAGGAGGACAACCATGCAGCAATCGCCCGAGATCGTCGAGGAGCTGCGCCGCTTCTATTTCGCCTGCGCCGCCGGCGACGTGCCCGCCTGCGCGACCGCGGTCGCCAACGAGCCCGGCGTGCTGATGATCGGCACCGACCCCGGCGAGTGGTGGGACGACCACGCCACGATCGTGCGCAACGCCGAGACGCAGATGGCCGCACTCGGCGGCGCCTTCCCGCTGAGCGCCGGCGCCGCGCCCGTCGCGTACCGCGACGGAGCGATCGGCTGGGCCGCCGACGAGCCCCACTTGGTCGTGCCCGACGGCACACGTGTGCCGCTGCGCCTGACCGCCGTGTTCCGCGCGGGCGACGACGGCGCCTGGCGGATCGTGCAGGCGCACTTCTCCCAGGGCGCCCCCAACGAGCAGCTGGTCGGACCGGAGATCGCCGCGGCGTTCTAGGAAACCCCCGTAGCGTGACACGCAGGAAGGAGCCGGAGCACAAGAAAAGCCGCTCAACCGAGCGGCTTTTCAGGTACCGATGGAGACGGCGGGAATTGAACCCGCGTCCGCAGTCGCGTAAGAGATGGCTTCTACGAGCGTATCCGGCGCTCTGTTCTCGTCCTCCGCTCGCCACGCCGGCGGGGTTGCGAAGGACCAGCCCGCTTGTAAGTCCCCTCGATCGGCGCGGGCGGGCCTTTCGAGAGCAATCCCGCTAGTTGAGTCCGGACATCCCCGCCGCGGGCTGCGGGGGCCGAACGCCACTACCTAGGGGTTAGCTAGGCAGCGAGCTGGAAGTCGTGAGACTTCGCACTTATTTGTTTCCCGGTGGTTTAACGAGGCCGACCGGGAACCTCGACTCGCAACCACCCCCACGAACCGACCACGTCGAAGCCTGTCGTCCCCAGGGGGTCCTGCACCGTCATTGTAGAGGCCCACACCAGCGAACTCAAAGGAGCGCAGGATGGCGGCGTACGACGTGGTCGTGCTGGGCGCGGGACCGGCGGGCGAGATCGTCGCGGGCCGGGTGGCGGACGGTGGCAAGCGCGTCGCGATCGTCGAGAGCCGGCTCGTCGGCGGCGAGTGCTCGTACTGGGCCTGCATGCCGTCCAAGGCGCTCCTGCGCCCGGCCGAGGTCCTCGCGGAGCTGCGACGCATCCCCGGCGCCGCGGAGGCGGTGACCGGCCAGCTCGATGTCGCGGCCGTGCTGGCCCGTCGGGATGAGGTCATCCACGACCTCGACGACTCCGTTCAGCTGCCGTGGCTCGAGGACCGGGGCATCGACCTGCATCGCGGCCGTGGCGCCCTCGACGGCGAGCGGCGCGTGCGGCTCGACTCGGGCGAGGTCCTCGAGGCGGCCGAGGCCGTGGTCGTCGCCACCGGGTCGCGAGCGAGCATGCCGCGGATCCCCGGGCTCGAGGACGCCGAGCCGTGGACGAACATCGAGATCACGACGGCGAAGACGCCGCCTGACGATCTCGTGATGCTCGGTGGCGGCGTCGTCGGCGTCGAGATGGCGCAGGCCTGGAACTCGCTCGGGACGCGGGTCACCGTCGTCGAGGGTGAGCGGCGACTGCTGCCCAACGAGGAGGAGTTCGCCTGCGCGCAGGTGACCGACGCGCTGGTCGAGCGCGGCGTCGACGTCCGCACGGGACGCAAGGTCTCCGAGGTCCGGCGCGACGGCGCGCGGGTGACGGTGACGATGGACGACGGCTCGACGGTCGAAGCCGGGCACGTCCTCGCGGCGCTCGGGCGCACCCCGAACACCGACGGCATCGGGATCGAGGCGTTCGGCCTTCAGGGCGGCAAGCCGATCGAGGTCGACGAGCACCTGCAGGTCCCCGGCCATCCCTGGCTCTACGCGATCGGCGACGCCAACGGCCGCCAGATCCTGACCCACATGGGCAAGTACCAGGGCCGCATCGCCGCCGACCGCATCCTCGGCCGGCCCACCGACACGCTCGACCCGCTCGCCGACGGGCCGCCGCCGCCGCGGGTCGTCTTCACCGACCCGCAGGTCGCGGCGGTCGGCCACACGACCAAGACCGCCGCCGAGAAGGGGCTGAACGTCCGCGCCGTCGACGTCCAGACGAGCGGCAACGCCGGCGGCTCGTTCTACGGCCGCAACGCGCCGGGCACCACGCGGCTGGTGATCGACGAGGACCGCCGGGTGATCGTCGGCGCGACGTTCGTGGGCGCCGAGGTCGCGGACTTCGTGCACGCGGCGACGATCGCCGTCGTCGGCGAGGTCCCGCTCGAGCGGCTGTGGCACGCGGTGCCGAGCTTCCCGACCCGCAGCGAGCTGTGGCTCAGGCTGCTGGAGGAGTACGGCTTGTAGCGAGCAGCGCGCGGGTCGCGCCCGCAACCTCGATGAGCGCGTCGCGCGACACGCGCGAGACCCCCGTCGCGTTGAGGAAGCCGTGGATCAGCCCGGAGAACCGGCGCAATGTGACCGGGACGCCTGCGGCGCGTAGCGCGTGGGCGTAGGCCTCGCCCTCGTCGCGCAGCGGGTCGAAGCCCGCGGTGACGACGAGGGCCGCCGGCATCCCCGAGAGGTCGTCGGCGAGCAGCGGGGAGATCCGGGGATCGGTGTCGTCGGCGCCCTGCCCGTACTGCTCACCGAACCACTCGATCTGGCCGAGCGTGAGGAAGAACCCCTCGCAGAACAGGTCGTGCGACGGGCGGCGGCAGGTCGAGTCGACCGCGGGATAGATGAGCAGCTGGAAGGCAGGGACGGGACCGCCGTCACGCGCCGCCTCAAGCGACGCGACCGTGGCCAGGTTGCCACCCGCGCTGTCGCCGCCCACCGCGATCCTCCTCCGGTCGGCGCCCAGCGACTCGGCGTGCTCGAAGGCCCAGCGGACCGACGCGCGGGCGTCCTCGACGGCGGCAGGGAACGGGTGCTCCGGCGCGAGCCGGTAGTCGACGGCGACGACGTGCACCCCGGCGTGGCGGCAGAGCAGCCGGCACGCCGCGTCGTGGGTCTCGAGGTCGCCGACGACGAAGCCGCCGCCGTGGAAGAACAGCAGCAGCGGATGCGGGCCGCCCGGCTCGTCGCAGGTGTAAGAGCGGGCGGGCAGCGGTCCGTCGGCGCCCTGCACGGTGATGTCGCGGCCCGGCGGCCCCTCCGAGGCGACCGGGCCGCCGGCGACCCTGGCCTGGCGCCGGACGACCTCGCGCGCCTCGTCGGGCGGCAGCGTCTCGTAGGGCGGGACTCCCTGGCGCTCGAGCAGCGCGAGGGAGAGCTGGATCTCCGGGTCGAGCTCCTGGCCGTCGATCACGACCTGCGCGCGGCCCGAGAGCCGGACCTGGGCGCCCGGCGGCAGCGCCGACGCGGCACGCGCGACACGGAACTCCACGCGCTGGCGCGCCGCGAGGAGCGGCTGGGGCCGGCGGCGGCCGGGTCGGCGGGGGCGGCGGAGGGAGCGAGGGGACATCGGCACCCAGCCTACCCGAGGGTAGGCGGGCGCCTTCCCGCTCGGCCTACCCGACCGGCAGCAAGCGGGGCGGCAGGCGCTTGCCCCACTTCGCCGCCAGCGCGAAGTCCATCAGCCGATCGAAGTAGTCGGCCAGCTGCGGAGCCTGCAGCCCGAGGTCCCGCGAGCGGGCGTCGTCGAAGCGCGCCCGCACGGAGAAGTACGGGAAGTACACCTGTAGGCCGTCGACCGCCGGTGAGACCCCGTCGAACATGGAGGGCGGCACGAGCTCGGGCGGCGGGCGGTCGAAGTACCGGCCCGCCAGCTCGGCGAGCTCGTCGACGCGCACGGCGTTCTCCCCCGCGACCTGCGCGAACGTCCCGGTCTCGGGCGCGTCGAGCACGGCGAGGATGCCGTCGGCGACGTAGTCGACGGGAACGATGTCGACGACGGCGTCCGGCTCGGCCGGAACCGACGTCGCGAGGCCCCGCGCGTACGCCTGCAGCGGGTAGTAGAGGACGTTGAACGCGGTCGTCCAGCCCGTCCGCGAGTCGCCCACCACGATGCTCGGGCGGGTGATCGAGGCGGGCAGGTGGGTGCGTGCCCGGACGAGCTCCTCGGCCTCGAGCTTTGACTGCTCATAGGCGTTGCGGAAGCCCTGGCCGATGTCGTGGTCATCCTCGCCGAAGAGGCCGTGGTGGCTCCCGGCGACGTAGGCGGTCGAGACGTGCACGAGCCGCTCGAGCGCCGGTGCGCGCTCGGCGAGGTCGAGGACGCGGCGCGTCCCTTCGACGTTGATCGCTCGCGACTCCTCGATCCCGAGCCCGAACGACACGGAGGCGGCGCAGTGGATGATCGCGCCGATCCGCCGGCCGAGTTCGTCGCGCTCCTCCTCGGTCAGCCCGAGGCCGGGCGTGGCGATGTCGCCGGCGACCGCGTGAACGCGGTTCGCCTCGCCCTCGACGCCGAGCTGCTCGAGCACGGCGGCGATGCGCTCTTGGGCGCCCGCGGCGTCCGCCGCCCGGACGAGCGCGATGACGTCGCGGTCGGTGCGCTCGAGCAGGCGCGCGAGCACCTCCATGCCGATGAAGCCGGTCCCGCCGGTGAGGAACACCGCCCTCACCGGATCGGCCTCGCCGAGGGCGCCGCCGTTGGTTGCGGTGGACCCGCGGGGTCTCACGCCGGAACCTCCTCACGCAGCGTGACCGCGGCTTCCGACGCGCCCATCGCGCTGAAGCCGCCGTCGACGTGCAGGATCTGGCCGGTGATGGCGCGGGCCGCGTCCGAGAGCAGGAAGCAGACCGTGTCGGCGACCGGGGTCGGGTCGTCGGTGTCCCAGCCCAGCGGCGCCTGGTCGCGCCACGCCTGGGCCAGGCCCTCGAAGCCCGGGATGCCGCGGGCGGCGACCGTGCCGAGCGGGCCGGCGCTGACGAGGTTCGCTCGCACGCCGTGCGGGCCGAGGTCGCGGGCCAGGTAGCGGTTGACCGCCTCGAGCGCCGCCTTGGAGACGCCCATCCAGTCGTACACGGGCCACGCGCGCGAGGCGTCGAAGTCCATGCCGACGAGCGCCCCGCCGTCCTGCATCAACGGCAGCAGCGACGTGGCGAACGAGCGGTACGACACGGCGCTCGTCCCGAACGCGGTGAGCGCGCTCTCGGTCGGCGTGTTGAGGAAGTTGCCGCCCAGCGCGTCGCCGGGGGCGAACGCGATCGCGTGCAGGGCGCCGTCGACGCGGCCCCAGCGGCCGCGCAGCTCCTCGGTCAGCGCCTCGAAGTCCTCCGGCCGGTTGACGTCGAGCTCGAGGACGTCGACCGCGTGCGGGAGCCGGGCGGCGGCGCGCTCGGTCATCCGGCGCACGCGCCCGAAGCTCGTGAGCACGATCTCGGCGCCCTGGTCGATCGCGCGCTCGGCGACGTGGTGCGCGATCGAGTCGCGCGTCACCACGCCCGTGATGACCAAGCGCTTGCCCTCGAGACTCACAGCGGCACCGAGGTGAAGGCGTGGACCATGCCCGTGGCGGCGATCTCGGGGATCTCGTCGTCGGCCGCCTCGGGCGGCGAGGCGTCACGCCGCCACACGAGGTCGATCGTCGCGCGCGCCACGACCTTGTTGTCCTGGTTGCGGATCAGCCAGGCGACGGTGACGACGCCGGTCTTCGGCTCGGTCGCGGCGATCCGCGTCTCGACCGAGATCGTGTCGCCGAGGTGCACCGGGCGCTTGAACACGGCGTCGCGGACGCCGCGCAGCGCCAGCACCCGCTCGGGGTCGAGCGGGACGAGCCCGGCCGCGTAGGACAGGACGAGCATCCCGTGGGCGATGCGCTCGCCGAACAGGCTCTGCGCCGCCCACACCGCGTCCGTGTGCTGCGGGTGGAAGTCGCCGGTCAGGGTGGCGAAACTGACGACGTCTGCCTCGGAGATCGTGCGCCCGCGCGAGACATGGCGGGCACCGACCTCCAGGTCTTCGAAGGGTGACGAGAACACGATGAGGTTCCTTTCGGTTCTAGAGCGGGATGTTGCCGCGGGACTGGTCGGCGCGCTCGCGGCCCGCGAGGGCGTGGAGGCTCCAGGCCAGGCGCGCGCGGGTGTCGGCGGGCGCGATGATCTCGTCGACGAACCCGTCACGGGCGGCCGTCTCGGCGAGCAGGTGCTCCCCGGCGTACTCGTCGGCCAGCCGGGTGCGCTCGGCCGCCGGATCGTCCGCCGCCGCGAGCTCGCGCCGGTGGATGATCGACACGGCCTGCCCGGCGCCCATGACCCCGAGCTCGGCGTCCGGCCACGCGTACGTGAAGTCGGCGCCCAGGTCCTTGGAGTTCATCGTGATGTACGCGCCGCCGTAGGCCTTGCGCAGCACGACGGTCATCCGAGGCACGGTCGACTCGGCGAACGCGTGCAGCAGCTTGGCGCCGTGGCGGATCACGCCGGCGCCCTCCTGCCGCGTGCCCGGCATGAAGCCCGGGGTGTCGACGAGGACGACGAGCGGGACGTTGAACGAGGTGCAGGTGCGCACGAACCGCGCGGCCTTCTGCGCGGCGTCGGCGTCGAGCACGCCGCCGAGATAGCGCGGCTGGTTGGCCACGATCCCGACCGCTCGGCCCTCGATGCGGGCGAAGCCGACGACCATGTTCTTGGCCCACTTCGGCGAGATCTCGAGCATCTGGCCCTGGTCGACGATCCGGCCGACGACGTCACGGATGTCGTAGACGCGGCGCGGCTCGGCCGGCACCAGGCGCCCGGGGTCGCCGCGCAGCGCGGGGCGGGACGGCTGGGCCAGCGGGTCGCGGCCGGCGTGCGACGGCAGGTAGGACAGCAGGTCGCGGGCGAACTGCGCGCCCGCCGCGGCGTCGGCCACCACGGCGTGGCAGACGCCGTTGCGCTCGTGGACACGCGGCCCACCGAGGTCGGCGGAGGTGACGTCCTCGCCCATGACCTCCTTCACGACGCCGGGGCCCGTGAGGAACATCGCGGCGTCGTCGGTCATGACGACGAAGTCGGTGAGCGCCGGCGAGTAGGAGCCGCCGCCCGCGCTCGTGCCCGAGATGATCGAGATCTGCGGGACCTTGCCCGACAGGCGGACGTTCTGGTTGAAGATCCGCCCGTAGCCGCCGAGCGCTGCGAGCCCTTCCTGCATGCGGGCGCCGGCGGAGGCGATGAAGCCGACGACGGGCGCCTGCGCCCGCTCGGCGAGCCCCATGACGCGGACGATGGTGTCCGCGTGGGCCTCGCCCAGCGAGCCGCCGGCGAACGACGTGTCCTGCGAGTAGCAGAACACGGGCCGTCCGTCGACGGAGCCTGCGGCGCCGACGACGCCGTCCCCGGCGCGGGCTTTCTCGCCCATGCGCCGGGAATGGATCTCCGAGCGGATCACGTGGAGGGAGCCCGGGTCGCAGAGCGCCTCCAGGCGGCCGATGGGGGTGAGTGGCGTGGCGGCGTCCGGACGAAGGTCCGGCAGCGCCTCGCGGCGGACAGCAATGCTCACGACAGTGTCCCTCCGATGCAGAGAACGACGTTGTGGCCGCCGAAGCCGAACGAGTTCGACAGGGCGACGGGTGGGTGGCCGTTGGTGCTCAGGGGCCGGGGCCCCTCGGGGACGTAGTCGAGATCGAGACCCTCGTCGGGCTGCTCGTATCCCAGCGTGGGCGGTGCGACGCGATCCTGCAGCGCCAGCACCGTGGCGACCGCCTCCACCGCGCCGGCGGCGCCGAGCAGGTGCCCGATCGCCGACTTCGTGGAGGAGACGGGGACGTCCGCCGCGCGCTCCCCGAGGGCCGCCTTGATGGCGGCGGTCTCCGCGCGGTCGTTGAGTGGGGTCGAGGTGCCGTGGGCGTTGACGTAGTCGACCTGGGTCGCGTCGAGCCCGGCGTCGGCGAGCGCGAGCGTGATCGCCCGCGCGGCGCCCTCGCCCCGCGGCTCGGGAGCCGTGAGGTGGTGGGCGTCGGCCGTGGACCCGTAGCCGAGCAGCTCGCCGAGGACGGTCGCGCCGCGCGCCTTCGCGCGGTCGGCGTCCTCGAGCACGAGCACGCCGGCGCCCTCGCCCATCACGAACCCGTCGCGACGGGCGTCGAACGGACGCGAGATGCCGGTGTTCGAGAGGGCGTCCATCGCCCCGAACGCCGCCCAGGCGAGCGGGTTCAGCGATGCCTCCGAGCCGCCGCAGACGACCGCGTCGGCGTCGCCGACCTCGATCATGCGGGCGGCCTGCCCGATGGCGTGGGCGCCCGCCGCGCAGGCGGACACCGTGCCGTAGCACTGGCCCTGGAGGCCGTGCTTCATGGCCAGCGCCGCGGGGGCGGCGTTGGACATCATCAGGGGGATAGAGAGGGGCGCGACCTTCTCAGGCCCCTGCTCGCGCAGGACGTTCTGCGCGTTGGTCAGCGTCTCGATCCCGCCGATCCCCGTGCCGACCACGCAGCCGATCCGGGTCCGGTCGTAGGGCAGATCCTCGCCCCCGAGCCAGCCGGCCTGCTCCAGCGCCTCGGCGCCCGCGGCGAGCGCGAGCTGGGTGAACCGGTCGGCGCGGCGAGCCTCCTTGCGCGAGAGATGCTCGGTCGGCTCGAACTCGCTGCACGCGCCCGCGCCGTCCTCGATCCCGCATTCGCCCGCGACCCAGCGCTCGTGCAGGCGACGAGCGCCCACGCCGAGCGGAGTGACCGCGCCGACGCCGGTGATGACGACGCGGCGCTTCACGACGCTCGGGAGACGATCAGGTCGACGGCGTCGCCGACGGTCTTGAGCTTCGGCATGTCGTCGGACTTCAGCTCGACGCCGTACTCGTCCTGGACGATCTGGCCGAGCTCGACGAGGTCGAGCGAGTCGACGTCGAGGGCCTCGAAGGTGGCATCAAGAGTGACGTCCTCGGGCTCGGGGCCGAAGGAGGCGATGGCCTCGATGACGCGGGCTTCGATCTGCTGGGGGGTGGTCTGCTGGGTGCTCATTTGATTGCTCCTTGGTTGGGACTAAGCGGTGAGACCGCCATCGACGGTCAGGGTCGTGCCGGTGACGTAGGACGCCCCCGGGCTGGTGAGGAAGGAGACGGCCGCGGCGACCTCGTCGGGCGTGCCGGCGCGGCGGGCGGGGACGGCCGCGAGCAGCTGCTCGCCGACGCCGTCGGTCATGTCGGTCTCGATCAGGCCGGGGAGGACCGCGTTGACGGTGACGCCGCGGCGCGCGACCTCGGCGGCGACCGTCTTGGTCAGCCCGACGAGGCCGGCCTTGGCCGCTGCGTAGTTGGCCTGGCCGGGGTTGGCGCGGCCGGGCCCGACGACGGACGCGACGTTGACGATGCGGCCGAAGCGCGCCTTGAGCATCGGCCGCAGCGCGCTGCGGGTGAGGCGGAAGGCAGCGGTCAGGTTGGTGTCGATGACGCTCGACCAGTCGTCGTCGGTGAGCTGCGGCGACAGGCCGTCGGCGGTGATCCCGGCGTTGTTGACGAGGACGAGGACGGGCAGCCCGAGCTCCTCCTCGAGGCCGCCGAGCAGCGCCGCGGCGGTGTCGGGGTCGGTCACGTCGCCCTGGACGGCCACGGCACGGCCGCCGGCGGCGACGATCTCCTCGGCGACGGCCTGGGCGGCGTCGGCGCCGGATCGGTAGTTGACCCCCACGGCCCAGCCGTCGCTCGCGAGTGAACGGGCGATCGCGGCGCCGATACCGCGGGAGCCGCCGGTCACGAGCGCGCAGCCGCGATCGGTCGGCGGCGTGTCGGCGGCAGGACGGCGGACGGCGGTTTCGGTGGCGCTCATGCGGCGCTCCTCTCGGTCGGGTTCTCGGGGGTCCCCCACTCGACGACGACGCCGCCCCAGGTGAACCCGGCGCCGAACGCCGAGATCAGGACGCGCGAGCCCTCGGCCAGGCGGCCTGCCTGGCGCGCGGCGTCGAGCGCGATCGGAATGGAGGCTGCCGACGTGTTGCCGTGCGGGCCGATGCAGTCGATGACGCGGGCGGGCTCGAGCCCGAGCCGCTGGCCGACGGAGCGCAGGATGCGCGAGTTGGCCTGGTGGTAGACGAAGAGGTCGATGTCGTCGATGGCGACGCCGGCGCGCTCGCACGCGGTCACGGTGGCCTCGCTCATGCGGTTGACCGCGTGCTTGAAGACCGCCTGGCCGTCCATCTCGATGACCGCGCGCTCGCGCGTGGCGAACAGGAGGTCGGCCTGGGCGCCGTCGGCGCCGAGCACGACCGGGCCGACGTGACCGGCGCCGGGCACGCGGGTGAGCAGCGCGGCGCCGGCGCCGTCGCCGAACAGCGCGGCGGTGCGGCGGTCGTCGGGGTCGGTGTAGCGCGTCAGGATGTCGGCGCCGACGAGCAGCACGGTGTCCGACCGGCCGCTCTCGAGCTGCGCGGTGGCCACGGCGAGGCCGGCGAGGAACGCGGTGCAGGCGGCGCCGACGTCCAGCGCGCCGGCGCGCGTGGCGCCGAGGGCGTGGGCCACGAGCGGCGCGGCGTTCGGGGTGATGTGGTCGGCGGTCGTCGTCGCCACGAGGACGAGGTCGATGTCGAGCGGGTCGATGCCGGCCTGCTCGATCACGGCGCGGCCGGCGCGGGTGGCGAGCCCGGCGAGCGTGTCGCCCGGGGCGACGGCGCGGCGCTCCTCGATCCCCGTGCGCGACTCGATCCAGCCGTCGGCCACGCCGAGGCGCGCCGCGATGGTCGCGTTGGGGATGCGCGTCTCAGGCAGCGCGGCGGCGACGTGCGTCATCGCCGCGCCGGAGAGCACGCGGGGAGCGGGGGCGGGGGCCGTGGGAGCCGGCGTGGCGAGGACCTCAGGCACGGGCACCCACCAGGCGCTGGGCGGTGGTCGCCTCGACGCCGTCGAGCGTGCGCGAAGCGAGCCGCGACAGGACCTTGCCGGGGCCGGTCTCGATGAACCGCTCGATGCCGTCGGCGTGGAGGGCCACCAGGGTGTCGCGCCAGCGGACCGGCGAGGTGAGCCCGTCGACGAGAGCCTTGCGGATCTCGAGCGGGGAGGCGAGCGGGGCGGCGGTCACACACGAGTAGAAGGGGACCTGCGGCTCGCGGATCTCGGCCTCGATCACCGCGCGGCTGAACTCGTCGACCGCGGGCGCCATGTGCGGGGAGTGGAAGGCCCCGGCCACCGAGAGCTCGATGGCCTTGAGCCCGGCCTCGCGGGCATCAGCGGCGGCGGCGGCGAGCGCGTCGCGGTCGCCCGACAGGACGACCTGGCCCGGCGCGTTGTCGTTGGCCAGCGTCACGCCGTGCCGGTCGGCGATCGCCGCGGCGTCGCCCTCGCCGAGGACGGCGAGCATGCTGCCCGTGCCCGACGCCTCGCCGGCGCGCTGCATGAGCCGGCCGCGCAGGGCGACGAGGATCAGCGCGTCGGTCTCGTGGAGCGAGCCGGCGGCGACGAGCGCGGCGAACTCGCCGAGCGAGTGACCGGCGACCGCGTCAGGCGCGTCGTCGAGGGTGGCGAGGCCGGCGAGGCTCGCGCAGAAGATGGCGGGCTGGGCGAAGTCGGTGCCGTCGTCGACGCGGGCGAACGGGTCCTCGCCCACGATCTGGGTGGCCAGCTCGAGCAGCTCGGGCCGGGTGTCGGCGACGAGGTCGCGCATGTCCGGGGTCTGGCTCGCTTGGCCGGGGAAGAGGTATGCCGTACGCATGAACCGCACTGTGGTGGCACGCGTCCCTTAACTCAGGGTTCTGGGACGGCAGACCCCCCGGTCGGGGGGGACGCGGGCGCACCGCGGGGGGTCTTCCGTAACCGAGCGGCAACGCGCCAGCTTTGCTGTAACCGCTCAAGTTCCTGCGGCGCCCTGCCGATAACCAGGAACTAGGAGAGCAATCCGAGCCGCTGGGCCCGCTGGACCGCCTCGGCACGATTGCGAACTTCGAGCTTGCGATACAGCGCGCTGGTGTGCTCCTTGACGGTGTGAGGTGAGAGGAAGAGCTCGTCGGCGATCTCGCGGTTGGTCGCGCCCGTCGCCACCAGGTCGAGCACCTCGCGCTCGCGCTCGGACAGCAGCACGGCGGGGCCGTCCTCGCCGGGCTCGAAGACCGTCATCCCGAGGCCGACCATCCGCACCGCGCGGGCGACGTCCGATGCCGGCCAGTCCTTGGACACGAAGCCCGACGCGCCGGCCGCGCGCGCCGCGTGGGCGGAGATCTTGCCGGCGCCCGAGATGAGCAGGACGCGCGTCATCGGCGACACCTCGCGCAGACGCTCGCAGACCTCGGCGCCCGACTCCGCGCCGAGGAAGAGGTCGACGAGGGCGACGTGCGGCGCGTAGCGGCGCGTCATGTCCAGCGCCTCCTCGCTGCTGCGCGCCGCGAGGAACCGCTCGACCCACGCCTGCTCGCCCAGCATCAGCCGGAAGCCCCAATGGACGACGTCGTGGTCGTCGACGACCAGCACCCGCAGGCGCCGGTCCCCGTTCACGCCGGGTCCCCCCGCGGAACCGCCAGGCGCACCCTCCAGCAGCTGTCGCCGTGGGCGCCGAACTCCACGATCCCGCCGTGCTCGAGCGCCTCGAACGCGGCGAGCCGCAGGCCCATCCCGGTGCGGGTGCGGCCCGGTGGGCGCGTCACCCCGTCGTTGATCACCTCGAGCACGAACGCACCGTCGCCTTCGGCCAGCGTCACGTCGAGCCGCGTCGGCCGCGCGTGCTTGCTCGCGTTGCGGACCGCCTCGATCAGCACCGCGACCGCGAGCGGCTCGAGATCCGGCGCGATCTCGAGGTCCGCGCCGCTCGCCACCTCGACCGCGAAGTCGCCGGCGTGGCGGTCCTTCAGGCGGGCAAGCTCTTCGCGCAGGCCGCCGGAGCGCCGCGGGGCGTGGTCGGGTGCCCGCGACATCGCCGCGCGCAGCTCACCGAGCGCGAGGTGCAGCTCGGCCAGGCAGCGCTCGCGCGCGTCGCCGTTGAGGCCGTCGGACGACAGCGCCATCGACACGCCGAACAGCCGCTGGATCACCTGGTCGTGGACGTCGCGCGCGAGGTCGAGGCGCTGCGCCAGCTGCCGCGCGCGCTCGTGCTGGCGCGTCGCGATCCGCGCGCTCGCCGCCAGCGCGCACATCTTCCCCAGCGTCCACAGCGTGTGGCGCTGCGGGTCGGTCAGCGCGCCGACCTCGCGCGGTCGGTCGGCAAGGATCACGCCGTACCAGCGCCCGCCCGCGGCCATCGGCGTGCACGTGAGCAGGCCGTCCTGCAGCAGCGGCGTGAAGCGCTCGGGCAGCTCGCGCGCGAAGAGCTCGGAGACCTCGACGAGCCGGTCCTCCTCGAGCGCCTGGCGCGTGATCTCCGCCGACGCCGGGGAGAGGTGCGCGCCCGCGAACAGCTCGAGCGGGACGCCGTGAGAGCCGACCGCGCGCACCTGCCGACGGTCGTCGTCGTAGAGGAAGATGACCGAGCGGCGCATGTCGGTCAGCTGGCACGTCGCCTCGCACAGACGCGAGTAGAACGCGTCGGTCGGCTCGGCGGCATCCATCTCGGCGAGGAGCGAGACGAACACGTCCAGCGCTTCGACGGGCGCGGTCAGCGGCGGTGCGGACAAGGGATCCGGGGACGCCACGAGGGCTTAACGTAGTCGACGCGGACCGAGTCGCTCGAGGAGCCCTCCATTCGGCAGCCCGTGAAGGCGCCAAGCAGATGGGGCGGCTGGGCCTCACACCTCATGGCCCTGCTCTTTGCGACTCGGTTTCCGCGTCTGGGGCAACCGTATGCGCGGCCGGGTTTTCGATGCAAGGGCGCGAAGCGCATTCATCGCGCAATTTGGGCACGTTCTCGGGTCCTACAGCCCACGCAGCGCCGGGTAGAGCGCGCGGTAGCGCGGGAGTGCCTCGTCGTAGGCGCGGACGAGGACAGGGTCTGGCTCGACGGTGCCGACGGGCCGCACGCACGCCTCGACCGCCTCCTCGACGCTGCCGAACACTCCGCCCGCGACGCCGCCGAGCAGCGCTGCGCCGTAGGCGGCGCCCTCGTCGGCGGCCGTGCGCTCGAGCGGCAGCCCGAGGGCGGATGCGACGATCCGCAGCCAGGTCTCCGAGCGCGCGCCGCCGCCCGACACGCGGGCGACCGACGCCGTCACGCCCAACTCGAGCAGGAGGTCGAGCGAGTCGCGCAGGCCGAACGCGACGCCCTCGAGCACCGCGCGCACCAGCGCTCCGCGGTCGTGGCGCAGGGTGAGGCCGGCGAACGCGCCGCGGGCGTCGGGATCGGCGTGCGGCGTGCGCTCGCCCGCGAGATACGGCAGGAACGTCAGGCCCTCCACCCCGGCCTCCCACGCCTCGGCTTCGCGCACCAGCTCCTCGAAGCCGACGCCGGCGCCGACCACGTCGCGGAGCCACCGCAGCGAGCCCGCCGCCGAGAGCATGACGCCCATCGCATGCCAGCCGCCCGGGACGGCGTGGCAGAACGCGTGGACGCGGCCCTCCGGCTCGGCGGCGAACGCGTCGAGCGCGGCGAACACCACGCCGCTCGTGCCCAGCACCACGGAGAGCGGACCGCCCGCGCGCAGCACGCCGACCCCCAAAGCGCCGGCCGCCTGGTCACCGGCGCCCGCCGCCACCGGCACACCCGCCGGCGTCTCCCCCACGCGCTCGGGCGACTCCGCGACGCGCGGCAGCCAGGCGGGGTCGATCTCCAGCGCGCGCAGGACCTCCTCGCTCCAGCGCCGGCCGGCGACGTCGAACAGCAGCGTGCCGGACGCGTCGGCGACGTCCATCGCCCGCTCGCCGGTCAGCCGCAGGCGCACGTAGTCCTTCGGGAGCAGCACCGAGGCGATCCGCTCGTAGACCTCGGGCTCGTTGTCGCGCAGCCACAGCAGCTTGGGCGCCGTGAAGCCGGTGAGCGCGCGGTTGCCCGTCAGCTCGATCAGCCGCGACAGGCCCACCCGCGACTCGATCTCCGCGCACTGGGCGCCGGTCCGCCCGTCGTTCCACAGGATCGCCGGGCGCAGGACCCGGTCGTCGGCGTCGAGCGCGACCAGGCCGTGCATCTGGCCGGCGAGCCCGAGCCCGGCCACGTCGCCGGTTCCCAGAGCGTCGACGACCTCCTTGGTCGCGCGCCACCAGTCCTCGGGATCCTGCTCGGCCCACCCGGGCCGGGGCGTCGAGAGCGCGTAGGAGGACTCCGCGCGCGCGAGGACCGTCCCGTCGTCCGGCGAGACGGCGAGGCCCTTGACCGACGTCGTGCCGACGTCGAGCCCGACGAGCTTCACTGCGAGGGCGCGCCCATCGCCGCGTAGACGAGCTCGTTGGCGCGCATGGCGTCCTTGCGCATCTGCGCCTCGCGCAGCGCCGGCTCGTCGATGCGGGCGGCGATCGAGTCGATGAACCGCCAGTTCAGGACGCTGCGGCGCACGGCCTCGACCTGATCCTCGGTGTACGGGTAGAGGTCGAAGCCGAGCCGCTCGCCGTTCTCCCCGTAGCCCGCGCGGCGGAGCTCCAGAGCGAGCTCGAGCGTCTCCATGAAGGCGGTCGCGCCGACGATGTTGTCGTCGTCGAACGTCCCCCACCCGGAGTTGGCGTGCTGGTGGCCGAGCAGCCCCTCCATCGACAGCAGCGCCGCGTACTCGGCGAGGTGCTCGCCGTTCATGATCAGGTGCTGCCAGTCCATGTTGACCTTGACGTTGGTGTGGCCCTGGGCCCGGAGCTTGTGGATGACGAACAGCGTCATCCCGATGTTGCCCATGTGGATCTTCATCGCGGGCTCGGAGTTCTTGTGCTCGAGGAAGAGCGTGACCCCGCCCTCGGCGCACGTCTCGGCCGCCGCGGCGATGCCCTCGATGAGCCACGTCCAGCTCTCGCGGTAGGGCGTCTGGAAGGGGTAGTTGTAGCCCTCGATCCCCGGCCACACGATGAAGTGCGCGTCGAGCGAGCCGGCCAGCTCGCAGCCCGCGACCGTGCGCGCGACGGCCTCGGCGCGGATCCCGGAGTCGGGCGAGACCATCCCGCCGCGGCCGAAGATCGGGTCCAGGTGCAGGCCCGACGCGAGGCAGTAGATCCCGTGCCCGTCGAGCGCCGCGCGGACCTCGGCGAGGTTGTCCTCGGAGAGCTCCTGCGGATAGTGGAACTCGTAGTCGTCCATCTCATCGCCGAGGCCGGAGACCGCCCGCCGGACGCGCTCGGCGGTCGACTCGTCCCGGTGCTCGGGCTGGTAGCCGGCCGGGACGAAGCGCGTGACCATCCCGCTCAGCGCCCAGATGCCGAGGCTCGTCTTCAGGCTCACGACGCCGCCTCGGCGGACTCGTACAGCGCTTCGATGACCCGCGCCTGGCCGACGGCGTCGGCGCGGCCGAGGCGCGGCTCGCCCTCGCCGGCCGCCGCGCGCGCGAAGTCCTCGAGCTCGCACGCGTACGGGTTGGCCGCCTCGCACTCGACGCGCTCGATCGCCCCGTCGGCGTCGCGTACCTCGATGACGGGCTCGGTCCCCTTCCACGGGTCGGTGAGCCGCAGCGACCCGCCCTCGCCGACCGCCTCGACCTCCATCCGCTGCGGCAACGAGAAGCCGCAGTCGAACTGCGCGAGGACGTCGCCTCCGAATCGCAGCGTCGCGGAGAACGCGATGTCGACGCCATCGCCGCCGAGCACCTGCTCGCCGTGGACACGCTCGGGCTCCGCGCCGGCCACGACCCGCGACGCGCTGATGCAGTAGCACCCGACGTCCATCAGCGATCCGCCGTCGAGCGCCGCCGCGAGCCGGATGTCGTCCTGGCTGGCGATCGGGAACGTGAACGCCGAACGGACGAGACGCAGCCGGCCGATCGCGCCGGCGTCCAGCAACTGGCGCAGGCGCGCGACCTGCGGGTGATGGCGCCACATGAACGCCTCGGCCAGCACCAGCCCCGCCGAGTCGGCGACGTCGAACGCCGCCTCGACGTCGGCGACCCGCCGCGACAGCGGCTTCTCGCAGAGCACGTGCTTGCCCGCCTCGAGCGCCTTGATCGACCACGGCAGGTGCATCGAGTTCGGCAGCGGGTTGTAGACCGCGTCGACCTCGGGGTCCTCGAGCAGCGCCTCGTAGGAGCCGTGCGTGCGCGGGATGCCGTGCTCCGCCGCGAACGCCTCGCCGCGCGCGAGGTCGCGCGACGCGACGGCGACGACGTCCGCCGCGTCGGTCGCCGCCGCGCCCCCGAGCAGCGCGCGGTTGATGCGCGCCGTGGACAGCAGACCCCACCGCATGGTCATGCCCGCCCCGACGATTCGCGGCCCTTGCGCGACACCGAGTCGACCGTCACGGCCGCCAGCAGCACGAGACCCGTGACGACGAACTTCGTCCCCGAGCTCAGCCCGAGGAGGCCGAGGCCGTTGTCGATCGACGCGATGACCAGCGCGCCGAGTACCGCGCTCTTGATGTGGCCGCGACCGCCGAACAGGCTCGTGCCGCCGATCACCGCCGCGGCGATCGAGTACAGGAGGATCGAGCCGCCGCCGGCGCCCGGATCCACCGAGCGCAGGCGCGACGCGAGGATGATGCCGCCGAGGGCGGCCATCAGCGACGCGATCGCGAACACGGCGATCTTGACGCGGTCGACGTCGATGCCCGCCCGGCGCGCGGCCTCGGTGTTCCCGCCCACCGCGTAGATGTGGCGCCCGAACCGCGTGCGGTTCAGGACGAAGGTCCAGAACAGGAAGAACACCGCGAGCACGACCGCGACGTACGGGATCCCGCGGTCCTGGTTGGCGACGTAGACGACCAGCAGGCAGATCGCCGCCAGCGCGCCGGCCCGCACGGCGAGCATCACCGGCGGGTCGGTCGGAAGCCCGGCGGCGATGCGCGACCGGCGCTGCAGCAGCAGCACGACGCCATACACGGCGACGATCGCGAGCGCCGCGATCCACGCCGTCGCGTCGGGCAGGAAGTCGTTGGCGAACCCGACGACCAGATCGTCCTGCAGGACGATCGTGCCGCGATCGCCGATCAGGATCAGCACGACGCCCTGCCAGCCGAGCAGGCCGGCCAGGGTGACCACGAACGAGGGGATCCCGACCTTGGTGATGAGCAGCCCATGGAAGGCGCCGATCGCCGCGCCGACCGCGAGCGCGGCCAGGATGGCGACCAGGGCCGGGACCTGCGAGCCGTCCGGCAGCAGCAGCAGCGCGCACACGACGCCGGCGACGCCCGACACGTAGCCGACCGACAGGTCGATCTCCCCGAGCAGCAGCACGAAGACGATGCCCATGGCGATCGTCGTGATGCCCGCCGCCTGGACGATCAGGTTGACGAAGTTGCCGGCGGTCAGGAACCGATCGTTCTGGGACTGGAAGACGACCGCGATGATCAGCAGGCCGATGACGATCGGCAGCGAGCCGAGCTCGCCCGCGCGGACGTCGCTCCACCAGCGGCGGGCGTAGTCGCCGACGCTGCGGCCGGCGGGCGTCGCCGTCGGCGGCGCGTTGGACGGGGTCTGGATGGGGGCCGCGGTGCTCATGCGATGACCTCCGCGGCCTGGCCGGGCACCTTCGTGAGCTTGCCGGCGGTGATCGCCTCGACGACCTGGGTCTGGGTGACCTCGGACACCTTGTACTCCGCGACGTTCTGGCCGAGCCGCAGGACGGTCACCGAGTTCGCCACCTCGAACACGTCGTGCAGGTTGTGGGAGATGAGCACCACGGCCAGGCCCTGCTCACCGAGGCGCTTGACGAGGTCGAGCACCTGCCGCGTCTGCGCCACCCCGAGCGCCGCGGTGGGCTCGTCGAGGATCACCACGCGGGAGTTCCACATCACCGCCTTGGCCACCGCCACCGACTGGCGCTGGCCGCCCGACAGACCCGCGACGGTCTGCCGGACGGAGCTGATGGTGGTCACCGAGAGCGACGCCAGCGTCTCGGACGCCTTCTTCTCCATCGCCGTCTCGTCGAGGCGGCGCAAGGACGAGACCACCTCGCGCCCGAGGTACATGTTCTGGACGACGTCCAGGTTGTCCGCGAGCGCGAGGTCCTGATAGACGACCTCGATGCCGAGCTGCGCAGCGTCCTTGGGCCCGTGGATCGCCACGGGCTGCCCCTCGAAGACAATCTCGCCGTCGTCGATCGGGTGGATGCCGGCGATGCACTTGATCAGCGTGGACTTGCCCGCGCCGTTGTCGCCGACGAGGGCCATGACCTCGCCCTGCGACACGTGGAAGTCCACCTCATAGAGCGCCTGCACGGCCCCGAAGGACTTCGAGACACCACGCAGCTCGAGCACCGGGTCGGCCATATCTAGATCCCTGCCTCCTCGCACGCGGCCGCGACCTTCCCGGAGCAGATGTCCTCGCGCTTGAGGAACCCGTCCGCGATGACCGTGTCCTTGATGTTTTCCTTGGTGACGGACGTCGGCTTGAGCAGAACCGACGGGACCTTACGCGACCCGTCGTCCGTCTCGCCGTTGACCAGGCCCGCCTCCGGCTTCTCGCCCTTGGACAGCGCGATGGCCAGCTTGGCGGCCGCGTCGGCCTCCTGCTTGATCGCCTTGTACACGGTCATGCACTGGTCACCGTTGAGGATGTTCTGGATGCCCTCCGCTGTGGCGTCCTGGCCCGTGACCGGGATCTGCTCGAGCTTGCGCTGCTTGAGCGCCGAGATGGCCGCGTTGCCGAGGCCGTCGTTGGCGGCGAGCACGCCGTCGATCTTGTTGCCGGACTTCTGCAGCATCTGCTCGAAGATCGTCAGCGCCTTCTGGTTGTCCCATTCGGGCACCGCCTGGTCGGCGACCTTGGTGAACTCGCCGGCCTCGAACTTCGGGTTCAGCACCGAGACGGCGCCCTCCTTGAACAGCGTGGCGTTGTTGTCGGTCGGGGAGCCGTTGAGCAATGCGACGGCGGGCTTCTCGACGCCCTTCTCCTCCAGGCAGTCGACGAGGCCCTGGCCCTGGAGCTTGCCGACCTCGACGTTGTCGAAGGAGACGTAGTAGTCGGCCTGGCCCTTGAGCGTGAGGCGGTCGTAGTCGATGACCTTGACGCCCTGGGACTTCGCGTTGGCCTGGATCGCGGCGCCCGAGCCGGAGTCCAGGTTGACCAGCAGGATGATCTTGGCCCCGTTGGTGATCGCCTGCTCGGCCTGCGACTGCTGGGCGGCCTTGTCGTTCTCGGCGTTCTGGATCTCCACCGGGACGCCGGCCGCCTTGAAGGCTGCCTCGAGCAGCGGGCGATCCTGGGTCTCCCACCGGACGGAGGACTTCGTGTCCGGCAACAGGACGGCGACTTTCTGTGCCTCCTTGTCCTTCGAACCGCCGGAGTCGGCGGAGCCGCCGTCGTCGTCATCTGAACCGCAGCCGGCGACGGCGAGCGCCAGCGCGGCGGTGAGACCGGCGAGCGCATAGAGCGGCCGGCGGTGGAGCGTTGACTGCATGGGTCGGTACGCCTCCTTGTGGTGGATGGGTCTCATGCGCGCACCTCGGTGGCGAGGGGCGCGAAGGTGGGAAAGACGGAGCTCGTGGCCCGGATGACCAGCGCCAGCGCGCCGAGCACCTCGGCGCGCTCGCCGAGCACGGCGGCCCGGACGTCGACCGCGGCGGCGGCGGCCGGCAGGGCGTAGCGCCCGATCGACTCGCGGATGCCGAGCAGCAGACACTCGCCGGCGCGGCTGAGGTCGCCGCCGACGACGATCACCTTGGGGTTGAGGTGGTTGCAGAGGTCGGCGAGGGCTCGGCCCAGCGCGCGGCCGGCGTCGCCGAGCACGCGGCGGCAGCCGAGGTCGCCGGCGAGCGCGGCGTCGATCATCCCGGCGACCGTGATGTCGTCGCCGTGCGTCTCGTGGAGCAGCCGCAGCAATGGCGGGCCGGTGGCGACGGTCTCGAGGCAGCCGCGGTTGCCGCAGCGGCACACGCGCCCGCGCGGGTCGAGCAGGACGTGGCCCATCTCGCCGGCGATTCCGGTGGAGCCGCGGTGCAGCCGGCCGCCGAGGATCAGGCCCGCCCCGATGCCGGAGGACATCTTCACGTAGATGACGTCGTCGGCGCCGCGGCCGGCGCCGTAGGACGCCTCGGCGAGCGCGCCGAGGTTGGCGTCGTTGTCGACCTCGACGGAGAGCTCGAGCCTGCGGCTGAGCTCGTCCGCCGCGCGCAGACCGGCCCACCCCGGAAGGATCACCGAGGAGCCGACCACGCCGGTCACGCGGTCGATCGGACCGGGCAGCCCCATGCCGGCGGCGAGCAGCTGGCCCCGCGCGATGCCCGAGTCCTCGAGGACGAGCCGGGTGAGCTCGACGGCGCCGTCGAGGGCCGAGGCCGCAGCGCGGTCGACATCGACCTCGAGCCTGCGCTCGGCCAGCACGCGCGACGAGAGGTCGGCGAGCGCGACGCGCAGGTGGCTGTGGCCGAAGTCGACGCCGAGGACGGCCCCGGCCGAGGGGTCGAGCGCGAGCAGGACGCCGGGGCGGCCGCTGGAGCGCGCCTTGCCGGACGCCTCGTGGCCGGCCTCGTCGGGCAGCTCGACCACGAACCCGCCGTCGTTCAGGTCGGACACGAGGCTCGAGACGGTCGAGCGCGACAGGCCGGTGTCGCGCGCGAGGTCAGCGCGGCTCGCGGTGCCGCGCTTGCGCAGGGCATCGACGACGCGCGTCCGGTTGTGCGCGCGCACGGACTCCAGGCCCGTCACAGGTCCCTCTCCTCCTCCATCCGGCGAAAAGGATTTCGAGCCGGAGTGAATTTGTCAAGGGATCGAACGAACTAGGCGTCCAAAACCTAGCCTTTCGTTCGGTTTCCTCCGAGCTGGATCTTGGTGCTCGTCACGGCGACGTTGCCCGCGGCGTCGGTCGCGCTGGTGCGCAGGGTGCCGCGGAGCGTCCGCATGCCGGCAAGCCGGCGGCGGGCACGCGTATTCAGGCGCCGCATCTTGAGGCGGACGGCGCCCTTCGCCCCTGCCCTGCCGGTGGCCAGCGGCGTGCCGCCCGAGGCGGGCTTGAGGCCGAGCGCCTTCGCGGTCTTGGCGTCGACGAGCAGCTCGACGCCCAGGGTGCACGCCGAATCGCACGTCACCGTGGCGGCGAGCCGGCCCGCCAGCAGTGCGGCGAGCTTCGCGCCGCCCGGCAGCGCGCCGCGGGCCACGGGTGCGGTGCGGTCGGCCGGAGCGGGCGCCGGCGCGGCGGGGGCTGCCGGCACCGGGTCGGCCACGGCCGGCGCCGGGACCACCGGTTCGGGAGCGGGGGTGGGAGATGGCGTCGGGGTCGGGGTCGGGGTCGGCTCCGCGGGCGGCGGCGGTGGCGGCGGGGGCGGCGGGGGCGGCGGCGGCGGCGGGGGCGGCGGCACCGGGCCGGCGATCCGCAGCGCGGCGGTGCCCGTCGCGCCGCGCTTGCCGTCGACGGCGATCCGGTACACGGTGCCGGCGACCGCGGTGAACATCAGGCGGCTGCGCGTGCCGCCGCCGCAGCCGGCGGAGTCGTCGCGCGCCGCGACCTGGGTCAGCGCGGCGGGCGTCCCGCCGGTGTAGACGGCCAGCAGGGTGTCGAAGTCGCTGTCGCAGGTGTCGACGGTGGCGGGGCCGGCGGAGTCGCTGGTCCACGTGAACCAGACCGATGCGCCGCCGGCGTCGCCGGCGTGCTCGGGCTCGCCGCCCTCGACCGCGGCGGCGGTCGTCGTCACCGTCGCGGTCGGCGCCTGGCCGGACAGGACCGTCGCGGCGGCCAAGCGATCGTTCGCCGGGCCGTCGACGTGAAGCGCGAACGCCCCGGCGGCCGCGCCGCCCGGCGAGTCGACGGCGATGGCGTAGCGCGTCCCGGCCACCGCGGCGAACGTCACGGACGAGCCCACGGCGCCGGCGCCGCAACCGGCGCCGGCGTCGTCGCCCAGCTTCGTCAGCGAACCCAGGGTGGCGCCGGTGTAGACGCCGAGGCGGGTGTCCGTCCCGCCGCGGGCGCAGGTGCCGATGGTGACGGCGCGCGAAGCGGCCGCCGTCCACGTGAACCAGACGGACCGCGCGGCGGCGGGGCCGCCGTGCTGCGGCTCGCCGGCCTGCGCGGTCGCGCCGGCCAGCGTGGCGGTCACGTCACGGGCGCCGCCCGGCAGCGACTCCGCCTCGGCGAAGAGGTCGTTGGCGGGCGCGCCGATGTCGAGCGCGACGGCGCCCTGGGCGCCGGACTTGCCGTCGACCGCGATGAGGTAGGTCGTCCCGGCCACCGCGTCCCAGGTGAGGCGGCTGCGCGTCGAGCCGGCGCCGCACGCGGCCGCGTCGTCGCTCTCCCCCAGCGCCGCTCCCAGCGCGCCGCTCGTGCCGCGGTAGACGGCGAGCAGGGTGTCGATCGCGCTCTCGCACGCCGACGCCGAGGCGCGCCCGGTCTGCGGTGCCGTCCACGCGAACCAGATCGACCGCCCGCCGGCCTCGCCGGCGTGCTCGGGCTCGCCGGGCTCGGTGCTCGCGTCGGTCGTCGTACCGGTGACGCGTCCGGGCGCGGCGTCGACCGCCTGCGCCCCGTCGACGTCGTCGTTGGCGGGCGTCGAGGCCGAGCGCAGGCGGAGGGTGAAGTCGCCCTGCGCGTCGTAGCGCCCGTCGACCGCGACGCGGTAGGTCGTGCCGGCGGTGGCGGCGAAGCTCACGCGGCTCGCGGTCGATCCCGCCCCGCACGCCTCGGCGTTGTCGCTGCTCGCGACCAGATCGAGCGCCGACACGGTCGCGCCGGTGTAGACGCCGAGCACCGTGTCGACGTCGCTCCCGCAGGTGTCGAGCACGACCGCCCCGGTCGCCGGCGCCGTCCAGTCGAACCACTGCGAGGTGTAGGGGCGGATGCCGGCGTGGAGCGGCTCGCCGGCCTCCGGGCTCGCGGCGGCGGTCGAGCCGTCGACGGTCGCCGTGCCGCCGGGGAGCGAGCGTGCGTTGACGAAGGCATCGTTCGCCGGCGGGTCGCGCAGGAGGCGGACCTCGCCACGCTCGCCGGCCGCGCCGCCGTCGACCGCGATCCGGTAGGTCGTCCCAGCCGCGGCGGTGAAGCTGACGGCGGCGCCGTCCGCGCCGGCCCCGCAGCGCTGGCCGGGCGCCTGGTCGTTGGCGGCGACGGGCGCGCCGAGGCCGGCGAGCGAGTCGCCGTCGTAGACCGCGAGCGCGCTGTCGAAGCCGCTGCCGCAGGTCGCCAGGGCCACCGGTCCCGCGTCCGCCGGCGTCCACGCGAACCAGACCGAGGCGTCGCCACCGGCGCCCGCGTGGTCGGGCTCGCCCGGCTCGTCAGAGGCAGAGGCGGTGAAGCCGGTGCCGACGCGGAAGCCAGCCGGCAGGGCAGTCGGGCGGTCGAAGCCGTCGTTCGCGGGCGGCAGGCGCAGCGTCACGTAGCCCGACGCGCCGGCCTTGCCGTCGACCGCGATCCGGTAGGTCGTCCCGGCGGTCGCCGCGAACGTCGCGGCGCTCGCCCGCGAGCCCTCGCCGCACAGCTCGGAGTCGTCGCTGGTCGCGACCTCGGTGAGCGCGTCGACCGCCGCGCCCGTGTAGACCGCCAGCACGGTGTCGTAGCTCGCGTCGCACGCCTGCGCGGTGACCGGCCCGTTCGCGGGCGCGGTCCAGGTGAACCAGACCGAGTGCCCGCCGGCCTCGCCGGCGTGGTCGGGCTCGCCGGGCTGCTTGGTGGCGTTGATCGTCTCCGTGTACTCGCCGCCCGGGTTCACGATCTCGATCGCGCCGGCGAACTCGTCGTTGTCGGGCGGCAGGTTCAGGACGGTGGCGCCCTCGGCGCCGCCCTTGCCGTCGATGGCGATCCGGTACTCGGTCCCGGCCGTGACGGCCACGAGGACGCGGCTCTGGGTCGAGCCCGGCCCGCAGCCGGCGCTGTCGTCGTTGCTCGCGACGGGCTCGAGCGTCGCGATCGTCTCCCCCGTGTAGACGGCCAGCAGCGTGTCGATGCCGCTGCCGCAGGTGTCGATGACCGCCGACCCGGTCGCGCGAGCCATCCAGCGGTACCAGACCGAGCGACCGCCGGCCACGCCGGCGTGCCGCGGCTCGAAGCCCTCGGCGGTCGCCGCGATCGTGCGGTTGCGGTGCATCGTCGTGCCGGCGGTGATGAAGGCCCCGGCGAGGTTGTCGTTCGGCGGCGGCGGGTTGAGCCGGAGGGTGACCGGGCCCTCCGTCGGCGCGTCGACGGCGATCCGGTAGGTCGTTCCGGCGGTCGCGGTGAACACGACGCCGGTGGTGCCGTCGAACTCGCCGCAGGCCGAGAGGTCGTCGTCGCTCGCGGCCACCTGCGTGAGCGCCCCGACGGCGGCGCCGGTGTAGACGGAGATGAGGGTGTCGACCGTGCTGCCGCACGTCGCGAAGGTCACGGGGCCGTCGGCCGGCGCCGTCCAGCGCCACCAGACCGAGCGCACCGGCGCGAGCGACCCGCCGTGGGCGGGCTCGCCGGGCTCGGCGGTGGCCTCGGTGGTCGTCGCGGTCGAGGTGCCCGTCGTGCCGGCCAGGGCGAGGGCGGCGGCGAAGGCGTCGTTGGCCGGCGGCGCTGCGACGGCGGGGGCGGCGAACGCCAGGCTCAGCACCGCGGCCGCGAGCGCGGTGATTCGGAGGCGCGAAGTCACGCCCGGTTGGTCGGCGCGCCGGCCGGCTTCTTGATCGGGCCCGGCGATCGGGCGCTGCCACACTGTCGGGGTGGAACGCGACACCCGCTGGCTGCCCCCCGCCCCCGCCCCGGCCCCCGACCCCGCCCCGGCGCCGCTCGGCCCCGCACAGCCCGCCCAGCGGTCCCTGCTCGGGCGCCTGCTCGGCCCGCTGCTCGTCGTCGGCGCCCTGCTGCTCAAGTTCGGCAAGGTCGCCCTGCTGTTCGTCGGCAAGGCGAAATTCCTGACGACGTCACTCTCGATGCTGATCTCGATCGGCGCCTACACGTTCATCTGGGGGCTGAAGTTCGCGGTCGGGTTCGTCGTGCTGCTGTTCATCCACGAGATGGGCCACTACATCCAGTTGCGGCGCGAGGGCGTGAGGCCCAGCGGCATGGTGTTCATTCCGTTCCTCGGCGCCGCCGTCGGCGCGCGGTCGCTCGGCGGCAGCGCGCTCGCCGAGGCGCGCGTCGGGCTCGCCGGGCCGATCCTCGGCTCGCTCGCCTGCGCGGCGCTGATCCCGATCGCGCTGTCCACCGGCGACGACTTCTGGAAGGCGCTGGCGTTCACGGGGTTCTTCCTGAACCTGTTCAACCTGGTCCCGCTGGTGCCGTTCGACGGCGGCCGCGCGATGGCCGCGATGGCGCCGTGGATGTGGTTCGTCGGCTTCGGCGGGATGGCGCTGTTCTTCTTCCTGTTCCCGAACCCGATCCTCATCCTGTTCCTGCTGCTCGGCGGGATGGAGACCTACCGGCGCTGGAAGCACCGGCGCAAGGGGGAGGAGGGCAACGCGGCCTACTACAAGGTCGCGCCGCGCCACCGGCTCGCGGTCGGCGCCGTCTACGTCGGGCTGATCGCGCTGCTGGCGCTCGGGATGGACCTGACCTTCGTCGATCGGTCCGACCACTTCTGAGCGGCGCGGGCGCTCGCGGCACTGATCCAGCGGCCGGTGAGCGGAGCGTTGGTGGAACGGCGCTCTGAGGGAGGTCCTGGTCGGGGGCTGCGGGGGCGAGGACGTCAACCACCCCCATGCGCCGCGGAGCCATGGCATGGGGGTGGTTCACCCTCTATTTGGGGGTGAACCACCCCCATGGGACCCCGATACGAGCTATGGGGGTGGTTGACGTCCTGCCAACCCGCTCCACCTCCCCCTCTTCCTCACCCGACGCAGTCCAGCGTGGCCAAGGCGCCGCCAACGCGAGAGCGGAGCTCAGCCGCCGGATGACCGCGTTCTGACTGACCGCCAGGTTTCTGCGAACGCCGCGTTAACGCAGGCAACCAATCCCGAGGATCCGAGCGGCCTTCCGGCAGAATGCCGAACGGGTACGAAGGACGGGGCACGGCATCAAGGAGGAGCGCGTGGGCGAGGCCCACCTCGGCAAGAGAATCGCGGCGGTCGCGGCCGTCATCGCGGCCATCGCCGCGGTGGCCTTCGTGCTGCTGACGCGCGACGCTCCCTACACCGTCGCGGCGGAGTTCGAGAACGCCAGCCAGCTCGTCAAGGGCAACGAGGTGATGCTCGCCGGCTCGCCGATCGGCACGGTCAAGAAGATCGCGCTGACCGACGACGGCCAGGCCCGCGTGCTGCTCGAGATCGGCGGCGACCACGCGCCGCTGCGGCAGGGCACGCGCGCCATCGTCCGCCAGGCGTCGCTCTCCGGCGTCGCGAACCGCTACATCGACCTGCAGCTCGGCGACGGCCGGGCGCGCGCCATCGAGTCGGGCGGGCGCATCGGGGCCGAGTCGACCCAGGCCGCGGTCGACCTCGACCAGGTCTTCAACGCCTTCGACCCCGAGACGCGCAAGGCGCTGCAGGGCGACATCCGCGGGTTCGGCCGGATGTACGAGGGCCGCACGCAGGAGGCCAACGACGCGTTCCGCTACCTGAGCCCGTCGCTGGCCGCGTCGAGCCGCCTGTTCGCGGAGATCAACCGTGACACGCTCGAGTTCGAGCGCTTCATCGTGCAGACCGCGGGGCTGATGAACACGCTCGCCTCGCGCGACGAGGACCTCGCCGGCCTGGTCGACAACCTGGCCACCACGAGCTCCGCGCTCGCCGCGCAGAAGGGCGCGCTCGGGGAGTCGATCCGCCGCCTTCCGGCCTTCATGCGCAAGACGAACACGACGTTCGTGAACCTGCGCGCCGCGCTCGACGACCTCGACCCGCTCGTCAGCGCCTCGCGCCCGGCGGTCCGCCGGCTGCGTCCCTTCCTCGCCGAGCTGCGGCCCTTCGCGCGCGAAGCGGTTCCCACCGTCCGCGACCTCTCGCGCACGATCCGCGCCCCCGGCCGCGACAACGACCTGATCGAGCTCTTGCGGGCCCAGCCGGCCGTCGACCGGATCGCCAACCGGGACGTCGAGGCGAA
Source organism: uncultured Solirubrobacterales bacterium (assembly GCA_963828075.1). Taxonomy (GTDB): domain Bacteria; phylum Actinomycetota; class Thermoleophilia; order Solirubrobacterales; family Solirubrobacteraceae; genus JACCYI01. The sequence goes on from CAWHDH010000021.1 coordinate 459,239, forward strand.
CGGCGCCACGCGCGAGGGCGCGTTCCCGACGGCGGCCAAGGCGCTGAAGGGCGCGACGCCGCAATTCGCGTTCGGGCGCCCGTACACGCTCGACCTCGCCGGCTGGTTCGACGACTTCTCGACCTCGGGCGTCTATGACGCGCTCGGGAGCTTCAGCCGCGCGGGCCTGGAGCTCAACGCGTTCACGGTCACGCCGGTGGGCGGGAACATCCTGCCGATCCCCCAGCCGCTGCAGCAGCAGGTGCTCAGCCTCGGAGGGGCGCTCGCGACCGGCCGCAACAACCGCTGCCCGGGCTCCAACGAGCGCGACCCGACCGGCGGCTCGACGCCGTACAAGCCGTCGCCGGACTTCAACTGCGACGCCAGTCAGGTCCCGGTGGGCAAGTGAGGCGCGCTGGTCGTCGTCGCCGTGCTGCTGGCCGCGGCCGGGGCCGCCGCGCTGGCCGCGTCGGGCGCCGGTGGCGGCAACGCGGGGCCGAGCTACACGGTCGTCTTCGACAACGCCTTCGGGCTGACGCCGGGCGTCGATCTGAAGATCGGGGGCGTCCGCGCCGGCAGCGTCGACAGCCTCGACGTCGAGCGCAAGACCGGCCGCGCGCTGGTCGAGGTCAAGATCACCCAGCCCGGGTTCTCGCGCTTCCGCTCCGACGTCAAGTGCGCGATCCGCCCGCAGTCGCTGATCGGCGAGTACTTCGTCGACTGCCAGCCGGGGACGAAGGGCCGCGAGCTGCGCGACGGCGGCCGCGTCGCGGTCGAGCAGACCGAGACCACCATCCCGCCCGACATCGTCCAGGACATCCTGCGCCGGCCGTACCGCGAGCGCCTGGCGCTGATCTTCAACGAGTTCGGCGGCGCGCTGGCTGCGCGCGGGCCCGACCTCAACGAGACGATCCGCCGCGCCGTGCCCGCCTTGCGCGAGACCGACCGGACGCTGGCCGTCCTGGCGGCCAACCGCGCCGAACTGCAGTCGCTGACGCGCAACTCCGCCGCGGTCCTCGAGCAGCTGGCCGACCGCCGCGAGGATGTCGCCCGCTTCGTCGCCGAGGCGCGCGACGCCGCGTCGGCCTCCGCCGACCGCCGCAGCGACCTCGCGCTGACGGTCCGGCGCTTCCCGGGCTTCCTCGCCGAGCTGCGCCCGACGCTGGCCGACCTCGGGACCGCCGCGCGCGAGCAGACGCCGGCGCTCACCGACCTCGGCGAGAGCGCCGACGACCTCACCTCGTTCCTGAACCGCCTCGGGCCGTTCACCGAGTCCGCGACGCCCGCGATCGACTCGCTCGGCGAGGCCTCCAAGGCGGGCCGCACGGCGGCGAGGGCGGCGCGGCCGACCGTCGCGGAGCTGCGCGAGCTGACCCGCAAATCGCCTGAGCTGGCGACCAACCTCGCCGTCACCCTCGAGCACCTGGCGGATCGGAAGAACGCGGTCGAGAAGGCCCCGTGGAGCCCGGGCGGCCAGGGCTTCACCGGCCTCGAGGCGATCCTGCAGTACCCATTCGTCCAGTCGCAGGCGATCAACATCTTCGACAAGCGCGGCTACATCCTGAAGCTGAACGCGCTCGTCAACGAGTGCACCCAGTACACGAACGCGAAGACCGCGCGCGACAAGGCCGACCGGACCCAGCGGTGCTCGCAGGCGCTGGGGCCCACCCAGCCGGGGATCACGTCGCCCGACCCGACCGGGGCGCGCGAGGCGAGCACCGCCCGGCGCGAGAGCGCCCGCAAGGTCAAGACCCGCCGTCGGAACCGTTCGCGCGACCGTGACCGTGGACGCAGCCGCGACCGCGGGCGCCGCAGCCCGGACCGTCCGGCCGCGCCGGCCACCCCCGGCGCGACGCCGACGCCCGCGCCGACCCCCGGCAGCCCGCTCGACACGCTCGACGACCTGCTCCCGAAGGTCGACACGCCCGGCCTCCCGCTGCCGCGCGGCCAGGCGACCCCGGAGACCGACCAGGGCCTCCTCGACTTCCTCCTGGGGCCGTGACCGCATGAGGAGCTCATCCCCCGGCCGCGCCGCCCTCGGCAGCCCCGTCCTCGTCGGGGCGGTGACGATCCTCGTCGTCATCGTTGCGGTGTTCCTCGCCTACAACGCCAACGCGGGTCTGCCGTTCGTCCCCACCACACAGCTCAAGGTCGTCGCGCCGAACGCCACCAAGCTGGTGGTCGGCAACGAGGTGCGCGAGGGCGGCTTCCGCATCGGCGTCATCTCGGGCATCAGGCCGGCGCGCCTGTCGGGCGGCGAGGCGGCGGCCGAGCTCGAGCTCAAGATCGACGCGCAGGCGGCCCCGGTGCCGCGCGACACGACCGTCGCGATCCGGCCGCGCTCCGCCCTCGGCCTGCGCTACGTCGAGCTGATCCGCGGCAAGGCGCGCCAGACGCTCCCCGACGGCGCGACCGTGCGGATCGGCAAGCGGGCGATCGCGCCGGAGCTCGAGGACTTCTTCGCGATGTTCCGGCCGCGCACGCGCGCCGCCATCCAGGCGAACCTGACCGAGTTCGGCGCGGCGTTCGCCGCCCGCGGCTCGGCGCTCAACCGGACGATCGCGAGCCTGCCGCGGCTGCTCGAGGGCCTCGAGCCGGTGATGGCCACGCTGGCCGACCCGGACACCGGGCTCGCGCGCTTCATCGACGAGCTCGAGGACGGCGCGCGCGTCGCCGCGCCGGTGGCCGACCGGTTCGCCGAGGGCTTCGCGTCGGGCGCCGACACGTTCGAGGCGATCTCGCGTGACCCCGACGCGCTGCGCTCGACGATCTCCAAGTCGCCCGAGACGCTGCGCGTCGGCACGGAGTCCCTCCGGGCGCAGCGGCCGTTCCTGCGCAGCCTCGCGCGGATCTCGCCTCAGGTCCGCGGCGTCGCGGCCGAGCTGCGCCGGTCGCTGCCGCCCGCCAACGCGGCGCTGGCCGCGGGGACGCCCGTCCTGCGCGACACCCCGCCGCTCAACCGCCGCCTCAGCGCGACCTTCGACGATCTGCGCGACCTCGCGAACGAGCCGTCGACCGGCAGCGCGCTGCGCGGCCTCACCGCCACCGTCGCGACGCTCAACCCGCAGATCCGCTGGACCGGGCCGCACATCACCGTCTGCAACTACTGGAACTACTGGTGGAACAACCTCTCCGACCACATCGGCGAGGAGGACAACACCGGCACGGTCCAGCGCATCCAGGTCAAGGAGGCGCCGTCGCAGGACAACGGCCTCGCCTCGTTCGGATCGGCCGACCCGGCGAACGGCGAGGGCGTCAACCCGGCCACCACGGCCTCCGGCGGCGACCCCGTCCACCTCCACACGCAGTACTACGGCCGGGCCGTCGACGAGCAGGGCAACGCGGACTGCGAGACGGGCCAGCGCGGGTACGTGCGGCGCCTGGCCAAGTCGGCGCCGTCGAAGTACGACATCGTCATCGATCCGCGGACGCCCGGCAGCCAGGGGCCGACCTTCACCGGTCGCCCCCGGGTTCCCGAGGGCCAGACGTTCACCGCCGAGCCCGAGACGGGCTACCGGGTGCGCCCATGAGGCGTCGCTCGCGCATCTCGGACTTCGCCGCCGGCGCCATCGCGCTCGCCGTGATCGTCGTCGCCTGCTACATCGGCTTCACCAAGTCGATCCCGTTCCGCTCGCACTACGAGATCAAGGCCGCGTTCTCGAGCGCGAACGGCATCAAGTCCAGCTCGCCGGTCCGCATCGCGGGCGTCGAGGTCGGGCGTGTGAGCAAGGTCGAGCCGATGGACGACGGCAAGCCGGCGGCGCTCGTGACGATGCGGATCAAGGACGACGGCCGCCCGGTGCACCGCGACGCGCAGGCCAAGATCCGCCCGCGGATCTTCCTCGAGGGCAACTTCTTCGTCGACCTCTCGCCGGGGACGCCGAGCGCGCCCGAGCTCGAGGACGGCGGCGTCATCCCGATCGAGCGCACGTCGGTCCCGGTCCAGCTCGACCAGGTCCTCAAGGCGCTGCCCGCCGAGACGCGGGCCGACCTGCGGACCGCGCTCAAGGAGCTGTTCCGCACCTACGAGGACGGCGGCGCCGAGGCGTTCAACCGCTCGCTGGAGTTCCAGCCCGATGCCTACCGCTTCTCGGCCATCGTCAACGAGGCGCTGCTCGGCCGCAACCCGCACGACCTGTCCGACTGGATCCGCGACCAGGGCACGGTCTCCGCCGCGCTGAACCGCACCCCGGAGCAGCTGCGGTCGCTGGTCACCGACTTCAACCGCACGGCCGGCGCGCTCGCCTCCGAGCAGGGCGCGCTGCAGGCCGCGGTCGCCGAGCTGCCGCGCACGCTGCGGGCGGCCGCCCCCACGCTGGACGCGCTGAACGCCGCGTTCCCGGACGTCCGGCGCCTCGCCGTCGAGGCGCTGCCCGGCATCCGCTCGACGGTCCCGACGCTCGACGAGCTGCAGCCGCTCGTCGTGCAGCTGCGAGGGCTCGTCTCCCGCAGCGAGCTGCGGGGCCTGAGCGCCGATCTCCGCGCCGCGACCCCGCCGCTGACGCAGGTCGCGCGCACGACCGTCCCGCTCCTCGAGCAGCTGCGCCAGATGGGCAGCTGCGCGAACCAGGTCCTCATCCCCACCGGCGAGGACAAGATCGAGGACAAGGCGTTCCCGGCCAACGGCCCGACCCACACGGAGCTGTTCAAGTCGCTGGTCGGTCTCGCCGGTGAGAGCCGCTCGCACGACGCGAACAGCCAGTGGTTCAAGGTCCTCGGCTCCGGCGGGCTCGAGACCTTCCAGTTCGGTCGCGGGCGGGTCGGCAGCTCGGGCTCGGCGACGCTCGGCGTCAACCCGCCGAAGTTCAAGGGCCGGCCGGCCCTGCGCGCCGATGTGCCGTGCGAGACCCAGGAGCCGCCCGACCTGCGGACGACGCCCGGCCAGCTGGCGTCGTCGGGCCGCGCGAACCCGAACTCGGCGGCGGTGCGCGAGCGCACGGCGAAGGCGCGGGCGGTGGCCATCGAGGTGCTCCAGCGCCAGCTCGACGCCGAGCTCGGCGCCAAGGCCCCGAAGGTGCTCGACCGCGACGCGAAGGTGTCCGACCTCGTCAAGGCGAGCGGGCGATGAAGCGCCAGATCCGCAAGTTCTTCAAGCCGGTGCTGGCCATCCTCGGCCTCATGCTCATCGCGGGCGCGGTCTCCGCGGTGATCCTCACGAACCAGCGGCTGCGCTTCCCGTTCTTCTCGCCGACGCCCATCCGCATGGCCGCCGAGCTCGACAACGCCCAGGCGGTCACGCCGGGCCAAGGCCAGACCGTCCAGGTCGCCGGCGTCCAGATCGGCGACATCGCCGACGTCAAGCTGCGCGATGGCCGCGCCGTCGTCGGCCTGGACATCGAGCCGAAGTTCAAGGACCTGATCCGCACCGACGCGCGCGCCGCCCTGCGCCCGCGCACCGGCCTCAAGGACATGTACATCCAGGTCTACCCGGGCTCCGCGTCGGCGCCGGCGGCCAAGGAGGGCTTCACGATCCCGATCAACCGGACGCTGACCGACGTCGACCTCGACGAGATCCTCTCCTCGCTGGACGCCGACACCCGCGAGTACCTCCAGCTCTTCATCAACGGGGCGGGCAAGGGTCTCGAGAACCGCGGCTCCGATCTGGCCGAGGTCTTCCGCCGCTTCGAGCCGACGTTCCGCGACCTCGCCCGGGTCAACCAGGCGGTCGCGCAGGAGAAGGAGGCGCTGAAGACCACGATCGCTTCGCTCGCGCAGCTCAACCGCCGGCTCGCCGAGGACCCCGACGACCTCGCCGAGCTCGTCGACGCCTCCGCCGCGACGTTCGGCGCGTTCGCGTCGGAGGACCGCAACCTGGCGAGCACCGTGCGTCAGCTGCCGGGGACGCTGCAGCAGGCCACCGAGACGCTCACGGCGGTGCGGCCGTTCGCCGAGCGGCTCGGCCCGACCGCGCGCCGGCTGATCCCGGCCTTTGCGGCGCTCGAGGAGGCCAACGAAGCCGTCCGGCCGTTCGCCCGCAAGGCGACCCCGGTGGTGCGCGAGGAGATCCGGCCGTTCGCCCGCGAGGTCCGCCCACTGGTCCGCGACCTGCGCCCCGCCGCCGCGGGCCTGAGCGCGACCGCGCCGCCGCTCACGCGCACGGCGACCGTCATCAACACCTTCTTCAACCTGCTCGGCTACAACAAGGACGGCCGCGAGGGGCCCGAGAAGGTCGACCGCGACGAGGGCTACCTGTTCTGGCTGGCGTGGGTCGGGCACCAGGGTGCCAACCTCATCAACGTCGACGACGCCAACGGGCCGATGCGCCCGGTGTTCCTGACGGGCACGTGCACGACGCTCCGCAACCTCGTCAGCGGCCGGCCCGAGCTCGAGTTCGCCGCCGGTCTCTCGCCGCTGCTGGCGACGGCCTGCGGCGACCCGGCCACGCCGTCGATCGACCTCCCGCTCGCGCGCAAGACCACACGCGCCGGCGAGAAGGCGCTCCGGAAGGCGAGCCGTTAGATGGACAAGTCCGGAACCACACCCCTGCGCGTCCTGGTCATCGCCGGCTTCGCGCTGTCGTGCTTCTCGCTGCTGCTGTTCCTGTGGCTCTCCTTCGGCGGGCCGATCCCGCTCAAGCCACAGGGCTACCAGGTCAAGGTGTCCTTCCCCGACGCCGTCCAGCTCGCCGAGCAGGCCGACGTGCGGGTCGCCGGCGTGTCCATCGGCAAGGTCTCGGCCAAGGAGCGCGATCCCAAGGCGAGCCGGACGCTGGCGACGCTCCAGCTCGACCCCGAGTACGCGCCGCTCAAGCAGGACGCGCGGGCGATCCTGCGCCAGAAGACGCTGCTCGGCGAGACCTACGTCGAGCTGACGACGGGCTCGCGGCGCGCGCCGGCGATCCCCGAGGGCGGCCGGCTGCGCGACGCCCAGGTCGCCGACACGGTGGAGTTTGACGAGCTCCTGCGCATCTTCGACCCCGAGACGCGCGAGGCGTTCGCCCTTTGGCAGCACGAGCAGGCCAAGGCGGCGAAGGGCCGCGGCGCCGACATCAACGACGCGTTCGGCAACCTCCCGGTGTTCACCGAGGCGGCGACCAGCGTGGTGGAGGTGCTCGACCGGCGGCGGACCGCCCTGAAGAGCCTCGTCCGCGACACCGGGACGACCTTCGGAGCGTTGACGCGCGACGAGGACCAGCTACGGGCGCTGATCACCGAGACCGCGACGGTGTTCGACACCACGGCCGCCGAGCGCGAGCGCCTCGCGGAGATCTTCCGGATCTTCCCGACCTTCCTCGACGAGTCCAAGGCGACGCTCGCGCGTCTGCAGCGCTTCTCGATCGACACGAACCCGCTGCTGATCGACCTCGAGCCCGCGCTGCGCGACCTGCAGCCCACGCTCGCCGACGTCCGCCGCCTGTCGCCCCACCTGCGCGCGTTCTTCCTCTCGCTGCGGCCGCTCATCCGGGAGAGCAAGACGGGGCTGCCCGCGCTCGGGCGCGTGCTGAGGGGTCTGACCCCGGTGTTCGAGCAGACCGGCCCCTTCCTCGCGCAGGTCAATCCGATCCTGCAGTACCTCGAGCAGAACCAGTACATGCTCACCGACTTCATCTCGATCGGCGGGAGCGCGACCAACGGCAAGCGCGAGGCGGTGACCGGCTCGACCGGCCACGTCCTGCCGCAGATCATCGTCACCGGCTCGCAGACGCTGCCGGCCGCCAACCGGACCGCCGACAACCGCGGCACGACCTACTGGAAGCCCGGTGCGCTCGACGACCCGCGGATCGGCGAGCAGGGCGCCTGGCCGAGCTTCGACTGCAACCACGTCGGCACGAAGGCCCGCGACGGTGAGACGGTCGCCTGCTACGAGCAGGGCCCGATCGAGTTCAAGGGCATGAGCCGCCGCTTCCCGCACCTCGAGGCGGACGACTCGTCGGGCAAGAAGTGACGGTCAGGTGGCGCGCTTGACGCCGCTGCGCCGCAGCACCGACTCCGAGTAGGAGGCCGAGCGGGAGAGCAGGATCGGGTCGTTGGAAAGCTCGATGCCGTCCGTGACGCGCGTGGGGTCGAACACGAGCACGTCGTCGCCGGTCTCGCGGCCGGTCTCGAGCCCGGTCATCTCGAGCGTGCCGCCCACCAGCGTCTCGCGGTCGTTGTGCCACCGCTCGGTGGGATCGTCGACCGGGTCGTCGTCGCGCGCGATCTGGAGCTCGAGCGCCATGCGCACCGGTCCGCGCCCGACGCGCTCGCGGATCTCCTCGTGCAGGTAGTCGCGCCCGGCCTTCTTCGCGTCCCCGCCGGAGATGTACTCCTCCTCGCCGGACTCCGGGACGAAGCGGTAGCGCACATAGCGCTCGCCGCCGTCGCGGTCGACCCACCGGTACGAGTGGACGGCGTAGTAGCGGACCGTCGCGAAGCTCGCCGGGTGCTTGAGCGCGACGGCGTTCGCCGGCAGGGCCGGCAGCGCCTCAGGGTGGCGGGCGAGGAACAACGGCAGCTTCAGGAGCTGCTCGGGGCCCGGCTTCGAGGCCTGGACGAACTCGACGAAGGCCTCCGGCGTCCGGACCGGGAAGCGCGGCGCGGTCTGCGCGACGATGTCGGTCTTCGACCCGTCCGGGACGTAGAACTTCACCGACAGCCCGCGCACGTCGGGCCCGTAGTCGGCCGAGTTCGGGTCGCCCGAGCCGTTCGAGACCCGCACCGTCACCGGCACCGGCTCGCCCTGCATGTGCCCGGCCCGCGTCAGCGCCGCCGCCTCCGGGGTCGCGGTGAACGTGCCCTCGCAGAGCAGGCCCTTGGCGTGGAGCGCGCGGAAGCCCGCGTGGCGCCCGAACACCTGGTTGATTCCGTCGATGGCCTGCGCCGGGGTGAACACGGCGCGGAACCATATGCGCCCGGGCCACCCCGGCGCACGGTGACGTCACGCGGCGGCCGGGCGTGCCCCCAGGGGCGCCGGGTCACCGGCGTCGGTCGGCACGAAGAGGTACGCCGCGAGGTAGGCGATCGCGCCGGCCCCGCTCAGCAGCGTCGTGACGGCGAAGCCGATGCGGAACAGGACCGGATCGACGGAGAAGTAGGCACCGAGTCCGCCCGCCACGCCGCCGAGCTTCTTGTCGGCGGTCGAGCGGGTCAGGCGGCTGGTGCGGTTCGTGTGCAGGGTGTCTATGGTCATGGAGACAGCCTGCCGTCTCGCGCCCCCGCGCACCATTGGGGATGACCCTATGAAACCCCGCGTCGCTCCCCTAGCGTGGACCCAGGCTTAAACGCGGTACAGGAACGTGTAGTCGGCCGACGCGCCGGACTGGACCCAATCCGCGAGGCCGTAGCGGCACGAGCTCTCGTCCGCCGCCGGCACGTTGATCGTCTTGGGCGGGCGGCCCTCGACCACCTCAGCTTCGACGCTCTGGCCCTCCAACGGGCCGTCGACGAGGTTCGCAGTGATGGTCGGTCCGTCGGTCATGGCAGCGCGCTGCGAGGCAGCACGTACCGGGCCGGCTTGCGTGCGGCGCTTGCGTCGCCGAGGTGCGGTCTGGCGCTGTGCAGGCCACGCGCGGCGACCTTCGGCGCGATCTCCTCGGGCTCCCCGGCATGAGCGCTGATCCAGGTCAGGACGGCCGCGGAGTCGGCGCCCTCGGCGAGGATCGCGGCCCGCTCGATGACCGTCCCGCCGGAGGCGTGCGGTCGCGAGAGGCGCGTGACCAGGGTGCGAATCGCGTCGTCGTCCATACCTGGAGGCTAGTGCGCTGCGGGGGCGATGCGCGCGACGATCAGCCGGAGGCCGGCGTCGTACTCCTCGAGCCGTCGCAGCTCGCCGTGGCGAGCGTCCCAGACGCCGGTCTCGAGGTCGCGGCGAAGCGCCTCCACGACGCGGTCGATCACGTGCGCCGGCATCCGCGCGAAGCCCGAGGTGTTGGTCCGCGCCGTCTCGTCGAGCACGCGCTCGGGATGCGCCCAGAACGATCCGAGCATCCAGTCCGGCGTGTCGCGGTGCACGAGGACCGGCTCGATCTCGACCTCGGTGTCGTCGCCGAGCCACGCGGCGATGCGCTCGGGCGGCGGGAAGATCCGCTCGTCGAGCCTTGCCACCTCGGGGAGATAGTCGGCCAGCAGCCACATGCGACCGCTGACGCTGGCGTCGTAGGTCAGGATCGCCACCCGCGCGCGGGCCACGCGCCGCAGCTCGCGCACGCCCCGCTCCTGCGCCCCGTCCCAGTGGTGCAGCGTGAGGACGGCCATCGCGGCATCGACGCTGCGGTCGCGCAGCGGAAGCGCGCCCGCGTCGGCACGGATCGCCGGGACGCGGTGCGGGGGGCGCTGCGCGGCCATGACGTCGCTCGGCTCGATCGCGATCACGTGGCGGTCGTCCGGCTCGTAGGAGCCGGTGCCGGCGCCGACGTTGACGACGCTGCGGGCGTCGCCCAGCGCCTGCCGGATCCGCTGCGCGATGCGCGGGTCCTCGCGGCGCGTCACGGCGTAGTCGCGGCCGATGGACTCGTACCGAACCGTCACGCGCCCAAGATACCCCGGCCGTGCCGGCCGCCACTTGGGCAGACTGAGTCGCGTGTTCGCGGTCGTCATCACGGGTCCGCCGGGCGCCGGCAAGACGTCGGTGCTGACCGCGCTGGTCGACGCGCTCTCAGACGACGACATCCCCCACGCGGCCATCGAGGTCGAGATGCTGGCGTGGACGCACCCGGCGCTGAGCGACGAGCAGTGGGCCCGCCATCTCCGTATGGCCTGCGAGCTCTACCGCGAGGCCGGGCACCGTCTGGTGCTCGTCGCCCAGACCCTGGAGACCGACGCCGACGTGGCCGAGCTCCTGGAGGTGGTCGGCGCGGACGAGGTCTTCCTCGTGCGGCTGGAGGCACAACCGGCGCGCCTCGTCGAGCGCATCATCGAGCGTGAGCCGCCGGGCTGGTCGGGGTTGTCCGGCCTCGTCGAGCATGCGCGGGAACTGGCCGCGACGATGCCGGGCTTGGCCGGTGTCGACCTGGTCTTGAGCACGGAGGGCGAACGCGCCGAGGATATCGCGGCGCGCATCCGCGGCTCCCGACCGGACTGGCTGTCCTAGCGGGCGCGAGGTCGCGATCGACCCCTCCGGAACCCGGCGACGGCGGGAGGCGTATAAGGGACGTATGCGCCGGGCACTCCTGCTCCTCGTGGTGATCGTCGCGGCCGCGCTGCTCGCCCTGCCGGCTGTGGCCAAGGAAGGCGTCACCGCCAAGCTCGACGAGCCGGTGCGCCTGAGCACGGCGCCGGGCAAGACGATCCGGGTGGCCTGGCGCCTGGTCGACCCGGAGGGGCAGCCGTTCGGCGCGGGCGGGATCTACCTGCGCGTGTCGCGCTGTCGCGGCAAGCCGATGATGGTGCCCGCCATCGATCGTTCGCGCGGGCGGTTCTCCGCGCGAGTGAAGGTGCCGCGGGGCGGGATCCGCAAGGTGCGCGTCGGCCTCCCGGGCTGGCGGATCATCGGCGAGAAGAAGGAGCGCGCCGACATGCTGTTCTCCTTCGACCCGCCGCTCGCCCGCCGCTGCTCCTAGTCGGCGTCAATCCCACTCGAGCTCGGCGCGCGCCGCCCAGTAACGCTCGGGCGGCTCGACCAGCGGCGCGAGGATCTCGTCGAGGGCGGCGTCGTAGTCGAGATCGACGGCGGCGAGGTTGGAGCGCAGCTGGTCGACGGTCGCCGCGCCGGAGAGGACGGTCCCCGCCCACGGCTGCGCGAGCGCGGCGGCGATGGCCACGGCGTCCGGCGTCGTGGCCCGTTCGGCTGCCGCGTCGCGAAGCAGCGCCGGAGCTGCGCGGTCGGCGAGGCGGCCGTTGGCGACCGCCTCCTTGACGATCACCCCGAGGCCGGCGGCGTGGGCGCGGGCGAGCGCGGGGCCTGCGGCGCGGTCGTGCAGGTTCCAGGTCGCCTGCACCGTGTCGAAGGCGCCGGTCGCCACGGCGTGGTCGATGGTGTCGCCTTGGCGCGGCCCCGTGACCGTGACGCCGATCGCCACGCCATCCGCGCGAAGCGCCTCGAGCGCTTCGCGCACCTCGGAATCGTCGAGCACGCCACTCTCGAGCGTCGCGGAGTGGACCTGGTAGAGCCCGAGGTGCGCGCCGAGGCGTTCGCGAGACTCGGCCGCCTGGACGCGCAGATGCGCGGCGCTCAGGTCCTTGACCTCGTGCTCGCCGGCGTCCACGCGCCACCCGCCGGTGTACCGGTAGCCCCACTTCGAGCCGACCGCCAGCGCGCGTGGCGCGATGCCCCGCGCCTCCAACCACCCGCCGAGGAAGTCCTCGGCGAGCCCGTACGACCGCGCGACGTCGACATAGCGCACACCCTCCGACCACGCGGCGTCGAGCACCTCGTGGCTGCGCGCGCGGAGCGATTCGACGGCGCGCTCGCCTCCGAGGTCCTCACCATGGCCGAGGTTGATGTACGCGGGCCGGCCGACCGCGGCCAGGCCGATGCCGATCGGGCTCACCCGCAGCCCCGACCGGCCCAGCGGCCGCAGTCGCCCTGCCTCCGGATCCAGCTCCGCCACGCGCGCATTATCGCGCGCACGGGCTATCCTCGCGGGCCGTGGCGGTCGAGATACGAGACGTGGCGCCGGGCCTGTGGCTGTGGCGCCAGCCCCATCCCGACTGGGAGGAAGGCGCGGACTGGCAGCCCGAGGTCGCGTCGTTCGCCGTGCAATCCCGCGGCGTGGGGATCCTGCTGGATCCGCTCGCGCCGCCGCCGAGTGCCCGCGAGGTGTGGTCGCGCCTCGACGCGCTCGACCCGAGCGCGATCGTCGTGCTCAAGCCCGATCACGTGCGCGACGTGGACCTCTTCGTTCGCTGGCACGGCGCCGACGCGTACGGGCCGCAGCTGTTCTGGCGTAATGACGTGCCACGCACCGAGTTGCGGCCGGTCCGGCCGGGTGACGAGCTTCCCGGCGGCCTGCAGGCGCTCTACGAGGGCCGTGGCGCGATGGAGACCCCCGTCTATCTCCCCGAGCAGCGGGCGCTGGTGTTCGCGGACGGCATGACCGCGCCGGACGGGGTGCTGCGCGCATGGGCGACGCCGTGGCACGAGCAACGAACGCTGCCGGCGTTGCGCGCCCTGCTCGCGCTCGATTTCGAGCACGTCCTCGTCTCGCACGGTGATCCGGTGCACGATCGCGGCGAGTTCGAGGCCGCGCTCGAGCGCGAGCCGTGGTCCGAGTGGACCGGCGCCTGAGCCGAATTCAGACGAGGCCCTGAAGACGCCGGACATGGGCGGCGTCGTTCCGGTAGAGGACGACGTGGTCACGCAGCTCCGCCGGCCCGCCGTCATCCGCGCGGGCCTGCGTGAACGCCGCGAGCTCGTCGAGGCGGCCGGGGACCACGGCGAGCACCGCAGCGGCGTCCAGGTCGCCGCCGTACGCGGCGCACAGCCCAGCCAGTCGCGCGGCGCGAACGCGCTCTGACAGCGCGACCGCCTCCGGGCTGTCCGGCGACGTCATCGGGACGAGCCGGTAGGCCAGGTAGGCGAGGTCCCACACGCGCGGCCCCGGCGAGGCGGTGTCGAAGTCGATGACGCCGGCGAGGCGGTGGTCACGGAAGACCAGGTTGTAGGGCGCGAAGTCGTTGTGGCAGATGACCTCGTCGGGCGCGTGGGCCGGCAGCTGCCAGATCCGACCCTCGCGCGGGAAGTCGACGGTCGCGTCGTGGTAGCGGCGTAGCAGGCGCGCGGCATCGCGCAGCACGGCGACGTCGAGCACCCACGCCGGCACCTCGGACGGCACCTCGCCGGCGACGAAGCTGACCACCTCGCGCCCAGCCGCGTCGAGGCCGAGCGGCTCGGGGACCTCGGCGACGCCGCGCGCGCGGACGTGGCGCAGCAGGTCATGGATCGTCGGCGTCCACGGGCCGGATCGCCGCCGCACCGTGTCGCCCACGCGGGCGACCGGCCCCATGTTCCCGCCGGCGAGCGCTTCCTCCTGCACCTAGCGGCGGGCGTTGATCGCGCGATCCATCTCGCGCTTCATCTCGCGCTCCTTGATGGTCTCGCGCTTGTCGCCGACGTCCTTGCCGCGGGCGAGCGCCACCTCCACCTTGGCCCGCGCGCCCTTGAAATAGAGCCGCGTCGGGACGAGCGTGAGCCCGCGCTCCTTGGTCTTGCCGACCAGCCGCTCGAGCTCGTAGCGGTGCAAGAGCAGCTTGCGCGGGCGCTCGGGCTCGTGGTTGTCGCGCGCCGCGGCGCCGTAGGGCGGGATGTGGACGTTGTGCAGCCACATCTCGCCGTCGCGGATCGCGGCGTAGCCGTCCTTGATCTGCGCCTTGCCGTCGCGCAGCGACTTGACCTCGGTGCCGGTGAGGACCATCCCCGCCTCGAAGCGGTCGATGAGGTGGTAGCGGTAGGCGGCCTGGCGGTTCGTCGCCACGTCGCCCGGTTCCGCCTTTCGCTTGCCGCCCTTGGCCATGCCTACAACTGTACGGGCGAGAGATCGACCCGGCCCTGCGGCGCGTCGACCTTCTCGACCCGGACGACCACCGGGTCGCCGATCCGCAGCGCGTTGCCGGACTGCGCCCCGACCAGCATCGTCTCCTGCGGGTTGAGCTCCCACCAGTCGCCTCGGAGGCGACGGACCGGCAGCAGCCCCTCGTGGCCGTCACCGAACGCGACGAACGCACCGGCGCCGATCACGCCGATCACCTCGCCCTCCCATTCCGCCTCCCAGCTGCGGGCAAACAGCTCGCTCTCGAGCAGGAAGCAGCGGGCGACGTCGTCGGCCGCGCGCTCGATCGCCATGGCGTCGCGCTCGCGCTTGGAGCAGTGCTCCCCGGCGTCGTGCAGGCCGGCGGCGGGCGGCGGATCCTCGCCCGCGCCGATCGCCGCCAGCAGCGCCCGATGGCAGATCAGGTCCGGGTAGCGCCGGATCGGCGAGGTGAAGTGGCAGTAGCGCTCAGAGCGCAGCCCCGAGTGCCCGACGTTCTCGGGCTGGTAGCGCGCCTGCTTGAGCGAGCGCAGGACCAGCGACGTCAGTCCCATCCGCCCGCGGCCCGTGCGGCGGACGTGCTCGTCGACCCGGTGGGAGATCGTCCCGACCAGCTGCTCGGCCTGCTGCGGCGTCATCGGCTCGGGCAGCGGGGGCGTCGGCACGTCGAGCGAGGCGAGCTGGTCGGCGAGGCGCAGGACGCGCGGCGGATCCGGGCGCTCGTGGACCCGGTAAAGCGCCGGCTCGCGGCGGCTCTCGAGCAGCCCGGCGACGGCCTCGTTGGCGGCGATCATCAGGTGCTCGATGAGCCGGTGCGACTCGGTCTGCACCGACCGGCCGAGCTCGGTGACGTGGCCCTCGCGCGAGAAGCGGAACTCGGGCTCGGCCGACTCGACGGCGAGGGCGCCGCGGGCCTCGCGCGCCGCCTCGAGCGCGGCGGCCACCGACCGCGCGGCGGCGAGCGGCTCGGCCCACGGGGCCTCGGCCGGCTCTGAGCCGTCGAAGACGCGATCCACGCGCGGGTAGTCCAGACGCGCATCGGAGCGGATCAGCGAGCGGTGAAACGCGGTGCGGGCGACCTTCGCGCCGTCGAAGTCGAGTTCGACGGTCACCGTCAGGCGGTCCTCCCCCGGCACGAGCGAGCACGCGCGGTTCGAGAGCGCCTCGGGGAGCATCGGCTCGACCGCGCCCGGGACGTAGACGCTGGTCGCGCGCCGATGCGCCTCGCGGTCGACGAGCGAGCCGGGGCGCACGTGCGCGGCGACGTCGGCGATGTGCACCCAGACGCGCACGCGGCCGTCGTCGAGGCGTTCGGCGGAGATCGCGTCGTCGAAGTCCTGCGCGGTGGGCGGGTCGATCGTGAACGTCGGCAGGTCACGGAGGTCGCGGCGCCGGACCTCCGCCTCGCCCAGCGGCGGCGCGTCGGCGGCCTCGCGGGCGGCCCGCTCCACCGCGGGGTCGAAGCGCCGGCGCAGGCCGCGGTCGATCATCAGCCCTTCGAGGACGTCGCGGGCGACGTCGGGGCGCCCGAGCCGCCGCACGATCCGCGCGTGCCCGCCGCCGCGGCCGACCGGCGCCACCACCACGAGGTCGCCGAGGCCGGCGCGGGCGCGCTTGTCGCGCTCGACGTTCATCCGCCCGCGGCCGCGGGCAAAGAACGGGACCGCAGACATGAAGCGGCCGTGCTTCTCGAGCACCGCCACGACCGGGGTCGCGGTGGCCGGCCCGGCTGAAGTGACGCGGCTCAGCGCGCGAGCTCCGCCAGGGCGCGCTGCAGCGCCTCGTCGCGCTCGGTGTCCGGGTCGTCGCTGGCCCGGACGTCCGGCGCCAGCCCGGCGCCCTGCTTGACGCCCCCGCCACCGAGGTTGCGGCCCTTCGGCGTGAAGTACTCACCGACGGTGATGTCGAGCGCGCCGCCGTTGGGCAGCTGCTTGATCTCCTGGAAGACGCCCTTGCCGAACGTCCGCGTCCCGACGATCTTGGCCCGCCCGCGGTCCTGCAGCGCCCCGGCGACGATCTCCGAAGCCGACGCCGACTCGCGGTCGACCAGGACGACGACCGGGATCTTCGAGTCGATCGCGCCGCCGGCCGCGCTGTAGACGTGCCGAGGCTTGGAGCGCCCGTCGGTGGTGACGATGGTGCCCTCAGGGATGAAGATCGAGGCCATCAGCACGGCCTCGTTGAGCAGCCCGCCGCCGTTGTGGCGCAGGTCGAGCACGATGCCCTTGGCTCCGTCGCGCAGGCCTTCGCGGATCTTCGATTTCACCGCGCCGTGCACGCCCGAGGTGAACGACGCCACCCGCACGTGCGCGTAGGACGCGCCGTCGCGCTTGACCAGGCTGCTGCGGACGATCGTGACCGCGACCCGCTCGCGCCGCACCCGGCTCGTGCGCTCGCGCTTGCCCGAGCGGACCGTCAGCGCGACGGCGGTGCCCTCCGGCCCGCGGATCCGCGACGTCACCGCCTCGGTGCTCTCGCCTTGGGTCGGCCGCCCGTCGACCTTGGTGATGAGGTCACCCGCCCGCATCCCGGCCCGCTTGGCCGGCGACTTGTCGTAGACCGCCAGGATGCGCAGCCCCCGCGATAGCCGCTTCTCGTCCCGGACGCTGACCCCGATGCCGACGAACTCGCCGTCGGTCGACTCCTGGA
Organism: uncultured Solirubrobacterales bacterium; assembly: GCA_963828075.1. Lineage (GTDB taxonomy): Bacteria > Actinomycetota > Thermoleophilia > Solirubrobacterales > Solirubrobacteraceae > JACCYI01. The sequence continues at coordinate 476,250 of CAWHDH010000021.1, forward strand.
ACTCGGCGTAGTCAGACGGCGTGAAGTAGTTCGAGAAGCGGTCCTCGAGCGAGGTGACCGCGGCGCTGAGCGAGTGATCGAGCAGCTTGCGCTTGTCGACGGGCCGGTAGTAGTCGTCGGCGATCGCCTCGAGCGCGTCGCCGTAGAGGCGCGCCTCCGTGTCGGCGACGAGGGTGTCACGCGCGGCGCCGGGCAGGAGATGGGGATGCCCGCCGAGGTAGATCCCGCCGACGAGCAAGGCCGGGCACAGCAGCATCAACAACGGGACGAGCAGGCGCCGGCGCTTCATGTCGCCCATCACGGTAGCCCGGTCCGATGAGCGACGTCTTAAGCGCGGCGTCCGCGACGCCGCGGTGCGGCTATACCCGCAGGAAGCGCCGCAGCGAGAGCCCCGACCCCGCGGCCGAGACGCCGACGGACGCGAGCAGCAGGACCACGACGAGCAGCCCGTAGTTCATCGTCTCCGGCGCGGCGATGAGCGCGAAGTCGGCCGCGAGCGGGTCGACCAGGGCGATCTTCATCACCGTGAGCACGAGGATCGCCACGACTCCGCCGATCGCGCCCACCAGCACGCCTTCGATGACGAACGGCCAGCGGATGAACCAGTCGGTCGCGCCCACCAGCTTCATCACCTCGACCTCGCGGCGCCGCGCGTAGAGCGAGAGCCGGATCGTGTTGGCGATCAGCAGCACCGAGGCGATGACGAGCAGGATCGCGAGACCGGCGATGGTCAGCTTCACGACGCGGGTCGCGGAGAGGATCTTGTTCGTGTCCTCCTCGCGGTTGCGGACCTCGTCGATCGCGGCGTCGGCCACGGTCCGCTGGCCGCTCGGCGAGATCGGCGCGAGCGTGTTGCGGACGCTGCCGATGTCGTCAGGGCGCGTCGGGGTGACGCGGAACGTGTCGGGCAGCGGGTTCGATCCGAGCAGGTCGTAGGCCTCGGGATTGCGCTTGCGCTCCTCCCGGTAGGCCTGCTCCTTGGACACGTACTCGACGCGGCCGACCTTCGGTGTGTTCACGATCAGGTTGCGCACGCGCTCGACGTCGCGCTTGGTCACGTTGGACTTCAGGTAGACGTCGGCGATCACCTTGCCGCGGACCTCGTTGGCGGCGCCCGTCGTCGCCTGGACGACGGGGATGAACACGCCGAGGACGAGGACGGTGACCACGACGGTGGCCATGGCGGCGAACGACGGCGCGGCGTTGCGCTTGAGCGCCCGCGTCGCCTCGCGGAGGAAGAAGACCGGCCTCACCAGGTGAAGGGGTCGGAGGGCGGGTCGTTGCGCAGCCGCGCGGCGAACTCGCGGGTGGACTCGTCGTGCCGGTAGCGGCCGGCCTGCTGGTCGCGGACGACGCGGCCGTCCGCCAGCTCGATCACCCGGCGGCGCATCTTGTCGACCATGATGTGGTCGTGGGTGGCGACGACGACCGTCGTCCCCGTGCGGTTGATCCGGTAGAGCAGCTGCATGATCCCGATCGACGTCTCGGGGTCGAGGTTGCCGGTCGGCTCGTCGGCCAGCAGCAGCGGCGGATGGTTCACGAACGCGCGCGCCACCGAGACGCGCTGCTGCTCGCCGCCGGAGAGCTGGTCGGGGAAGTTGTGCAGCTTGAGCGACAGCCCGGTCAGCCGCAGGATGTCCGGCACCTTGGCGCGGATGTCGCGCCGCGTGCCGCCCGTCACCTGCAGGGCGTAGGCGACGTTGTCGTGCACGGTGCGGTTGGACAGCAGCTTGAAGTCCTGGTGCACGACGCCGATGTTGCGCCGGAAGTAGGGCACGCGCGAGCGCTTGATGTCCTGCAGGTCGCGGCCGGCGACGCGGATCACGCCCGAGGACGGCTCGAGCTCCTTGGTCAGGAGCTTCATGATCGTCGACTTGCCCGAGCCGGTCGAGCCGACCAGGAACAGGAACTCGCCGGGGGCCACGGAGAACGTCGCGCGGTCCAGCCCGACGTGGCCGCCCTCGTAGACCTTGGAGACCGACTGGAAGTCGACGATCGCGCCGGGGACGGCCGGCGCGGCGGCGGCGTCGGGGCGGGGAGCCGGGTTGGCGGGGCCGTGCGAGCGGTCCCGCCGGCGGCGTATGTGGCGTTCGGTGGCAGCCATCGGCGCGCCACCTTAGCGGCGGAACCCGAAGCGGCCGGCAGGAATGCCTGCATGCAAGCCGATTTGCACGAGCGGCGCGTGACCGGCGTCGTGCGGTCAGACTCACGGCTGCGATGCACCGGCTTCTGATCGCGGGAATCGCCGCGGCGCTCCTTCTGAGCGACCCGGCCCTGGCGACCGACACGGTCGGCCGGACGACCGCCGAGCAGCGGATCGAGGGCGGCGCCCGCAAGGACGGTGCCTTCGACCGGCTGCGGGCCTCGGCCGGCGAGCCGCGGGTCGTTCGCGACGACGGGATCGGCTCGGCGCAGCCCGGGCGCGAGGAGCGGCGGCGCTCGCTGCTGTATTTCGCGCAGCTCTCGGACTTCCAGCTCGCCGACGAGGAGTCGCCCGCCCGCGTCGAGTCGACCGACCCGCTCGAGCTCATCTTCACCGCCGCCTGGCGCCCGCACGAGCCGCTGATGCCGTTCGTCGTCGACACGTCGATCCGCCAGGTCAACGCCTTCACGACCAGCCCGGTCGCGGCCGCGCGCGGCCGGCGCGCCAAGCTGGCGCTCGCCGTCACGACCGGCGACAACGCCGACAACAACCAGCGCAACGAGACCGAATGGGTGCGCCAGCTGCTCGAGGGCGGCCGTATCGACCCGAACTCGGGCTCTCCGGACCCGGCCGCCTATGGCAGCTGCCCGCCCGGCACCCCCGGCCCCGACGAGGCCGCCCGGTACACCGGCGTCCAGGACTACGGCGACTACGCCGAGTCCACGCAGTTCTACGACCCCGACCAGCCGGCCGGGCCCTACGCGGCGTGGCCGCGCCATCCGGGGCTGGTCGACCGCGCCCAGCTGCCGTTCGAGGCCACCGGGCTGAAGGTGCCCTCCTACGTCGTGCTCGGCAACCACGACTCGCTCGTCCAGGGCAACGAGGACGCCACCGCGCAGTTCGAGTCCGTGGCGGTCGGCTGCCTGAAGGCGATCGGGCCGAGCCAGCGCGGCGCCGACCCGTTCGCCGGCCTCTCCCCGGGCGCGCTGACGAGTGACCCCGCCAAGACGATGCTCGTGCCGCCCGACGTCCGCCGCCGCTTCGTGACCAAGGCGGAGATCCGGCGGATCTTCGCGAGCGGCGCCCAGGCCGACGCCCACGGGTTCGCGTTCGTCGACCCGGCCGAGGCCAAGGCGTCGAACGGCGCGGCCAGCTACTACGACTTCAGCCCGGCGCCCGGCGTCCGGCTCGTCTCGCTCGACACGGTCTCGGAGGGCGGTGTGGCGGGGCCCTCGGCCGACGGCAACGTCGACGATCCGCAGCTGCGCTGGCTCGACCGCGTCCTCGCCCGCGCGGAGACGGCCGGCGAGCTGGTGATCCTGCTCAGCCACCACGCCCCGGTCTCGCTGACGTCGACGGTGCCGGACGAGCTGGCGCAGCGATGCTCGACCAGCGATCCCGAGGCCCACGACCCGAACCCCGGCTGCGACCGCGACCCCCGCAGCTCGCAGCCGATCCACACCGGCGACGATCTCGTGGAGCTCGTCCACCGCCGTCGGAACGTGCTGGCTTGGGTGGCCGGCCACTCGCACGTCAACGACGTCCAGCCCTACCTGAGGCCGGGCGGCGGCGGCTTCTGGGTCGTCCGGACCTCCGCGGAGTCCGACTGGCCGCACCAGGACCGCCTGATCGAGCTGATGGACAACCGCGACGGGACGCTCTCGCTGTTCGGGACGCTGATCGACGGCGCGGCGCCGATCGAGGCGCCGCCGGCCGGTGCCGACGCCGGCGGGTTCGGGCGCGACGAGCTCGCCTCGCTCGCCCGCACGCTCGGCTTCAACGATCCCCAGAACGGCGGCGGGTCGGGCGAGGGCAAGGCGGACGACCACAACGTCGAGCTGCTCGTCCGGGACCCGCGCCGCAGCGCGCCCGCCGGCGCGCCGCCGGCCCGCCCGGCGTTCCGCGTGCAGGTCACGCCGAAGGTGGTGCGCGCGCGCCGCTGGACCCGCTTCCGCTTCCGCGTGACGATGGGCGGGCGCCCGCTGCGCGGGGCGAAGGTCCATCTCGCGGACCGCCGCACGCGGACCAACCGCCGCGGCCGCGCGGTCCTCCGGGTGCGGCTGCTGCATCCCGGCCGCGCGCGGGTCCGCGCGGGCTACCGGGGGCGCAAGCCCGCCGAGACCCGGGTGCGGGTGCTCGCCCGTCGGTAGCCTCGGGACATGCCCACCACGATCGCCCGCTCCGAGCTCGCCAACGGACTCCCCCTCTACCGCGTCGGCCTCCCGGGCACCCGGGCCGTCACCGTCCTCGTCGCCTTCGACGCCGGCGCGCGCACCGAGCGCCCGGAGGAGAACGGGATGGCCCACTTCCTCGAGCACCTCGTCTTCAAGGGCGGCGAGATCTACGACGACTACCGCAAGGTCAACGAGACCGCCGAGGCGATGGGCGCGATGCTCAACGCGTACACCTCGCACGACCTGGTGGCGTTCCACATCACCTGCCGCGCCGAGGTCGTCGACGCCGCCGCCGACCTGCTGACCGACTTCGTCGGCCGCCCGCGGATCGACGCGGACGAGCTCGACCGCGAGCGCGGCGTCGTCATCCAGGAGATCGCCCGCGCCAACGACCAGCCCAACGTCGTGGCCGAGCACCTGATCGACCGGGCCGCATTCGGCGACCATCCGCTCGGGCGATCGGTCCTCGGTCCCGAGGAGCACCTGCGGACGTTCTCGCGCGACGCGATCGTCGCCTTCCGGGCCCGCCAGTGGGCCGGCGCGCGCGGCGGCGCCTTCGTCGTCGGCAACCTCGAGGCGCTCCCGGGCGAGTCTCGCCTCGAGGAGCTGTTCGGCGAGCGTTTTCCGGCGATCGAGCCCGACGGGGGCTTCGAGCCGGCGCCACCGCTCACCCCGCGCACGCTGATCGAGACGCGGGACTCCAACCAGTCGCACCTGCGCATGTCCTACCGGCCGGCCATCGACCCCGCCGACCGCTCGCAGCGGGCCGCGCTCGCCGTCTACTCGACGCTGCTCGGCGGCTCGATGGGCTCGCGGCTGTTCGACGAGATCCGCGAGCAGCGCGGCCTCGCCTACTCCGTCTACTCGATCGACCACTCGTTCGCCGACGTGCCGATCCTGCAGCTCTCCGCGGGCCTGGACTCGACGAAGTGCCTGGAGGCGTTCGCCCGGATGCGGGAGATCGTCGACGAGCTGCGGGCCGACGGCCCGCGCCCCGAGGAGGTCGAGCGTGCCCGCGCCTACGCCGCCGGGCGGCGGGTCCTCGCGTTCGAGAACACCAACGCGGTGGCGCGCTACGCGGCGACCCAGCGGATCGTCTTTGACGAGGACATCGACCCCGACGCGGCGATCACGGCGCTCGACGCCGTGACCTTCGACGAAGTCGCCGAGGTGGCGGCCGGGATCTCGGAGGAGTTGTCGGTCGCCTGCGTCGGGCCGCACGACACCGGCGAGTTCCTCTGATCCGCGGCTTGCGCCCGGCGGCCCGGGGCGCGATGATGGCGCACGCGTGAGTGGGCAGGAGCTCAACCGCCGCGAGCTCGATCGCTACGTGCAGCGGGTCGACGATCGGTGGAAGGTGCGGCGCGCGCTGCTGGGCGGCGCGCGTGTCGACGACCTCAATGGGGCCGCGGCCCAGCGCGAGCGCGGCCCCGAGTACGTCATGGTGATCGTCTCCGAGCACTTTGACGGCGTCCCCTGGCTCGAGCGCGTCTACCAGGCCGGATCCTTATGGGACGCGATGGAGATGGGCGCGCACGCCGAGGTCCACTGCTACACGCCGACCGAGTTCGAGCGCCGCCGCGAGCAGCTGCCGCTGGTCCGCAGCGCCGTCGAGGGCGGCCTCGAGCTCACCCCTTCGCCGACCGCCTGATCAGACGTCCGTCCATCCCGGTGCGCGCGGCGCCGCGCGCGGCCGATGAACCGGAGACATGCGTCTGCTCACCGCCGGCCTCGCCCTCGGCGTCGCCCTCCTCATGCCCGCGACGGCCGATGCATCCCGTGCGGACCGCAACCGCGACCGGATCCCGGACTCCTGGGAGCGGACGCATCACGTCTCCACGAAGGGCAAGAGCGCCGCGAAGAAGGACACCGACGGCGACGGGCTGGCGGCGTGGGCCGAGTGGCGCAGCGGCACCAGCCCGCGCAAGGCCGACTCCGACCGCGACGGGCGCCCCGACGGCCTCGAGGACCGCGACCGCGACGGGCTGGCCAACGGCTTCGAGGTCCTGGCGACGACCGACCCCCGCAAGGCCGACTCCGACGGCGACCGCCGCCGCGACGGCCGCGAGGATCCGGACCGCGACCGCCTCGACAACGCCACCGAGGCGCGCTTCGGCTTCGCCCCGCGCAAGCGCGACTCCGACGGCGACGGCATCCGCGACCGCGACGAGCACGCCGGCGTCGTCACGACGGTCGCCGGACCGCTGGTGACGATCGCGCTCGCCGGCGGCGGGACGCTCGCCGCCACGCTCGAGGCGGACTCCGAGGTCGAGTGCATCGCGCCGGACCTGCCGCCCGGCGGGTCGGGCGGCGGCGACGACGAGCTCACCGGCGACGACCCGCTCGACGCCGACGACGAGCCGACCGACGACCTCGGCTTCGACGACGAAGGCGAGGACGCGGACGCCTCGGTCACGCCCGGCGAGAGTATCGAGACCGCCGACGACGGGTCAGATCCTCCGATCGACGACGTCGACGACTCGGAAGCAGAACCGCTCGAGGACGGCGCCGACGAGCTCGGCGACGACGAGCTCTCCGTCGTCGACCCCGGGTGCGGCGCGACGCTGAAGCCGGGCGCCCTCGTGCACTCCACGACCGTCGAGACCGCCCCGGCGGGGCTGGTCATCGTCGCGCTCGAACTGCTCTCCGCCTGAGTTCCGGCGTCAGAGGTCGAAGCGGAGGTGCACCTCCGTGCCGCTCGGCTCACGCTCGCGGATCTCGCACTCGTCGGCGAGGGTGGCGATCAACGGCAATCCGATCCCCATCCCGGGGCTGTGGTCCCGCGGTCGCATGCCCGACCCATGGTCGCTGATGACGATGCGCAGGTCCGTGTCGGACAGCGTGGCGGTGACCTCGACGAGCCCCGGCTCGTCGAGGTCGACGTACCCGTGCAGCACGACGTTGCCGACCGCTTCGGAGACGGCGAGGCAGACGTCGCTGAGTGGCCGCGCCGCGAGCTCGGTCCCGGCCACGAACGCCTTGATGTGAGCGCGCAGCTCGCGCGCGGCCAAGCGGTCGGCCCGGATCGTCCAGGTCTCGGTTGCAGTCCGGGTCGCTTGAGGTCGCATCAACTGCCCCTTCGGGAGGTCGCGGCCAGGCCGCAATGCGGTTCTACCCGAGCCCGGCCGCAACAGTCGTGCGCGGGTCGATCTCGCCCGACGTCAGCAGTCGACGTGGGACGCTTGCCCTCCGCGGATCTGAGCCCTAGTAGGGTGCGCTCCGGTCACGCCGTCAGCTCCTGGGGGTCACTCGGCGCTGACGTTTCGCCGCCTTCAGGCGCTTGAGCGTCGCCTTGCGCGTCACCGTCGTCGTTCCCGACCGGACGGTCGCCGTGAACGCGATCGACACGCGCGCGCGGCGCCTGACCGCGCGGACGACCGCTGCGGGGACGGGCAGCTTGACGGTGGCGGACGACCCGGCCTTGACGACCTTGGTCGCGCGGCGCAGCTTGACGGTGCGGGCCTTGGCCTTCGTGCGCTTCTGGCCCGCACCCGCCCGCTCGGTGATCTTCGCCTTGCCCTCGATCGTCAGGGTCGCGTTCTGGTCGCACTTGAGCACGAGGCGCAGCCCGCCCGCATCGCCGCCCGGCCGCAGGCTGCATCGCGGCGGCGCCGGCGCGGCCGCCGCCGGAGTGAAGCCGGCCGCCGGCGGCGTGGTGCCGCCGGTCGGGGGTGCCGCCGGCGGCGTGGTGATCGTCACGCACGGCGACAGCTCGCTGGTCCCGGCGCGGGGCGTGGTCACCGTGGCGACGATGCCCATGCCGGGCTGCAGCCGGCCGAGCCCGCTGACCGCCGCATCGGCGATCCGGCCCGCGACGGGCTGGCCGAACTGCTCGACGCGACCGACGGGCCCGGCGGCCCTCCCGCGGCTGCCGGCGCAGTCCTCGACGACGTAGAACTCGTAGATCGACGGCTCGATCTCGAAGTTGCCCACCGCGGGGGGCGCCGCGAGATTCAGCCCGCCGTCCACGTCCAGCTCGGCGCGCGTGAGCTCGGGGTAGTTCTGCAGCGAGTTGATGCCCTCGTCGAAGTCCCCCGAGTCGTTGGGCGTCGGCCCCTGGCCCCCGAGGTAGACCTTGCCGGTGTCGTCGCCCAGGTCGATCCCGATCCCGGGAAACGGTGTCGCTGCCGGGGTCGTGATCGAGCCGGTGCGCAGCTCGTTGCCCAGGACACGGTGGCCGGTGCCGGCGTGCAGGTAGATCGCGGGGCCCATGCGCACGCTGCCGATGTCGTTGTCTTCGACGATCGCGCCGGCGCCCTCGACGAACACGCCGGCGAAGTCGGATATCCCGATCGTGTTGCCGCGCACGACCGTCCCGGGCGCCTGCACGACGACCCCGCCCTTGAACAGCGAGTTGAAGATCGTGTTGCCCTGGATCACGTTCCCGCGCCCGCGGTCCGCGTCGGGGGGGAGCGCGGCGCGGTGGCAGTTGTAGGCCGGGCAGAGGACGCCGATGCCGCCGCCGTCGAGCTCACGCTGACCCTCGGTGCTGCGCGCGTCGAGGATCTCGTTGTCCGGACCCAGGTGCATGTCGTCGAGCTCCAGGGGCTTGCCGCTCCCGCCGGCGGCGATCATGTTGCCCTCCTGCGCGCGGTCGGCGCCGCCGATCTGGTTCATGGCGCCGCGCACGAGCACGGCGTACTGAGCGGTTCTGATCGGGCCGCTCTCCCCGCTCACCGTCGCGCTCACGTCGTTGTGCTGGAAGACGTTGTGGTCGCCGTGGATCTTGACGTCCTCCATCAGGTTGCCGTTCCCGTCTCCGGGCGCGCCGATGTGGTTGTCCTCACCGGTGATGTCGAGCCTCCCGAGCACGCTGCCGGTGACCGTCCACCCGTCGGCGTCGTCGGGCCCGAAGGTGTCCGCGTCCTCCTCGCGAGGCTTGCCGGCCGCGACATCGTCCATGAAGCTGGCCGCGACGGTGACGCCATCGGCCTCGCCGGCCAGGCCCTGCTCCTGAGCGCCGACGAGCGGCGAGCCGTCCAGGCTCCGACTCACGCCGCTGCGCAGGATCCGCACGCCGCCGGCGCCGTTGTCCAGCCGGAGGCCCGTGCCGATGTTGAAGGCCATCACGCTGTCCTCGATCGTCAGCCCGGTCGCCGTGCGCGCGTGCACGCCGGTACACGCGACCTCCTGACCGAGCACCGCGATCGAGCTGTCAGGCGAGCAGTGCATCTCCTCCAGGTCCTCGATCAGCTCCGGAGCCTTGTCGTTGCCCGCGCGATTGGTGCCGAGGCGCAGGTTCCGCAGCTCGACCGGCCCGTCGTTCACATCGACGAGGACCTGGTTCGCGAACCCGCGCACGTCGAGGCCGCGCACCGTCGAGCCGCCCGCGGTGACCCGCAGGCCGCGGCGCGCCAGCTCCCTGCCCTCCTGGGTGGCGAGGTCGCCCCCGCGGACGATCGCCGGCCGCTCGACCCCGTTGGTCTGACCGTCGATCAGCACCGCGCGGGTGACCGCGGGCAGGGGCCCGTCGGAGACGGTGAGGTCGGGCACACCCGTCAACTGGAATGTGATCACGTCCGCCGCGCCCGCGTTCGACTCCTGCAGCGCCGCCCGCACCGGGCACTGCGGGCCTGCCTGCCCGGGATCCGCGTCGCAGACGCCGTCGCCGACGTTCGAGTCCGCGCCGTCCTGCTGGCGGTTGACCACCACTTCCGCGGCCAGCTCGAAGTCGACCGCTCGCTGGTGGGTCGCCAGGTTCACGGTCCGGAACGCCGGCTCGACGCCCGGGGCGTCCTGCGGCGTGACGATGTAGGTGCCGGCCGGCCGGACCGTCGCGTACTCGCCGAGATCGTTGGTCGCCACCGTCTGCGTCGTCTCCGGCGACCCGCCGCGGATCTCGAGCTGGACCGGGGCCGCCGGCGGGCTCACCCCACCGCGCAGCACCTTGCCGCGCAGCTCGAACTGCTCGTCGGTGAACACGTAGTAGTCGTGGTCCCGGTCGCCCTCGAACCGGTCGTACACGAGGTAGCCCGGGCCGCTCGGGCTCCCGGGGAGCGTGGGGTCCGTGAAGTTCGTCGCGCCGGTGGCGCGGTAGACACAGGTCACCGTCGCGGTGCCGTCGCCCGAGCTGCTGACGAAGTTGGCGAACGGGATGAACCCCTGGCAGCTGGTCGACGCCGGGGCGGCGCTGATCGTGACCGTCACGTCCTCGCCGACGCGCACGACGTGCGGGCTGATGCGCACCTCGTGATCGGTGGCATTGGCCATGGTCCGCTGCTCGGCGCCCTCGCCGTCGACGAACGGGCACGGCGCCGCGCTGCACTTGACCGGCGGCGGGGCGATGCCGACGAGGCCGCCGAACCGATCCGCCTGTGCGGCGGCGGGAACGACGGCGGAGGCGAGCAGCGCGAGCAGCAGAGCGCGGCGCATGGCCCATCCTGCCATACATCCGCCGCCCTCCGCAGGGCCGGCGTGAAGGGGATCTACCCGATCGCGACCATGCGCTCGATCGGCAGCCGGGCGCGCGCGGCGATGTCCGCGGGCACCTTGACGACCGGCTCGAGGTCACGCAGGGCGTCGCGCAGCTTCGGCAGCGTGATCATCTTCATGTAGCGGCAGCTCGCCGCCTCGTTGGCCGCGACGAAGTCGACGTCGGGCGCCGCCATCCGCAGCGGGTGCAGCATGCCGGTCTCGGTGGCCACGATCGCCGTGGCGCCCGAGCCCGCGTGCTCGCGGGCGTAGTTCAGCATCCCGCCGGTGGAGAGCATCTTCACGCCCTCGGCGGCGATGTCGCCGGCGGCGACGTACTCCATCGCCGCGGTCGAGCACCCGCACTCGGGGTGGATGAGGAAGTCGGCGCCGGGGTGGGCGGCGCGCATGTCGGAGATGTCGCGCGGGCGGATGCCGGCGTGGACGTGGCACTCGCCGTCCCAGACATGCATCGGGCGCCCCGTCAGCTTCTCGACGTAGGCGCCGAGGAACATGTCCGGCCCGAACAGGATCTCGGTCTCGGGGCCGTGCTCGCGATAGATCGACTCGACGACGGCGACCGCGTTGGAGGACGTGACGCAATAGTCGGTCTCGGCCTTCACGGCGGCGCTGGTGTTGACGTACATGACGACGATCGCGCCCGGGTGCTGGCCCTTCCAGGCGCGCAGCTGCTCGGCGGTGATCGAGTCGGCCAGCGAGCAGCCGGCGTCGGCGTCGGGGATCAGGACGGTCTTCTCCGGGCACAGGATCGACGCCGTCTCGGCCATGAAGTGCACGCCGCAGAACGCGATCACGCTCTCGCTCGCGCGCGCGGCCTGCTGGGAGAGCTGGAGCGAGTCGCCGACGTAGTGGGCGACGTCCTGGACCTCGGGCAGCTGGTAGTTGTGCGCGAGGATCACGGCGTCGCGCTCGCGCGCCAGCGCGCGGATCTCGGACTGCAGGGCGGGGACGCTTTCAAGGGTGAGCAGGCTCATGGCGCGGCCTCCAGGGCCAGGGAGAGGTCGAGGGCCGGTGCCGAGTGGGTGAGCGCACCGACCGAGACGTAGTCTAGCCCCTCAATGGTCGCATAGACCAAAATGGTGTCGAGGGTCAGCCCGCCGGACGCTTCGAGCACCGCCCGACCGCCGACGCGGGCGACCGCGGCGCGGATCTGATCCGGGCTCATGTTGTCGAGCAGCAGCCGGTCCGCGCCCGCCGCGAGCGCCTCGTCGATCTCGGCGTCGTCGCGCACCTCGACCTCGACCTCGAGCGACGGGTGCGCCGCCCGCGCGCGCTCCACGGCCGGCGTGATCCCGCCGGCCAGCGCGCTGTGGTTCTCCTTGATCAGGTAGGCGTCATAGAGGCCGACGCGGTGGTTGGCCCCGCCGCCGGCGGCGACGGCCGCCTTCTCGAGCAGCCGCAGGCCGGGGGTCGTCTTGCGGGTGTCGAGGATGCGAGCGCCCCCGCCCGCCCCCTCGACGAGCCCCACGGCGCGGGCGGTCATGGTCGCCACGCCGGACAGGCGCTGCAGGAAGTTCAGCGCCGTCCGCTCTGCGGTCAACAGCGCCCGGGCCGAGCCGTGCACGCGGAGCACCGGCGCCGGCGGCTCGCGCCACTCGCCATCCAGTCCCAGGCGCTCGATCCGCGCCTCCGGGTCCAGACGGCGGAACACGGCCTCGGCGACGTCGAGCCCGAAGACGACGCCGGGGGCCTTCTGGGTGATCGTCGCCACGCCCCGCGCGGAGGCGGGCACGGTGGCCTCGGTCGTGACGTCGCCGGCCCCGACGTCCTCCTCGAGCGCGCGGTCGATCAGCGCGTGCAGCTCGTCGCCGTGCATGGACGCTATGACGGAGAGCCGGCGTGCGCGAGCAGGTAGGCGCGGACGAACGGATCGAGATCGCCGTCGAGCACGCGGCTCGCATCGCCGACCTCGACGCTCGTGCGGTGGTCCTTGACCATCGTGTACGGGTGCAGGACGTAGGAGCGGATCTGCGAGCCGAAGTTGACGTCCTGGGCCTCGCCGCGCTCCTTGGCGATCTCCTCGCGGCGGCGGCGCTCCTCGAGCTCGACGAGCTTGGACTCGAGCATCTTCATCGCGGTGGCCTTGTTGGAGGACTGCGAGCGCTCGTTCTGGCACTGCACGACGATGCCGGTCGGGCGGTGGGTGATGCGGACCGCCGAGTCGGTCTTGTTGACGTGCTGGCCGCCGGCCCCGGACGCCCGGTAGGTGTCGATCTGCAGGTCGTCGTCGTCGATCTCGACCTCACCGGCACCCTCGACGACCGGCGACACCTCGACGCCCGCAAACGACGTCTGGCGGCGGTTGGCGGAGTCGAACGGCGACAGCCGCACGAGCCGGTGCACGCCCTTCTCGGCCGAGTAGAGCCCGTAGGCGTTCTCGCCCGAGACGCGGAAGGTCGCCGACTTGATGCCGGCCTCCTCCCCCGCGCTGGCCTCGAGCAGGTCGACCGAGAAGCCGCGCCGCTCGGCCCAGCGCATCTGCATGCGCAGCACCATCTCGGCCCAATCCTGCGCGTCGGTGCCGCCCGCGCCGGCGTTGACGGTGACCAGCGCGTCGCCCGCGTCGTAGGGACCCGAGAACAGGCGCTCCTCCTCGAGCGACTCGAGGCGCTCCTCGACCGAGGCGAACGCCTCCTCGACCTCGGCGGCCAGCGAGTCGTCCTCGGCGGCGAGCTCGACGAGCCCTTCGAGGTCGTCGACGTCGGCGTCGAGCGCGCCGAACGTCTCCAGCCGCCGGGTGGTGCGCGCGTGCTCCGAGGTCGTGCGCTGCGCGGTCTCCGGGTCGTCCCAGAACCCGGGCTGCCCCATCGCGTCCTCGAGCTCGCCGAGCCGTGCTTTCAGCCCAGCCGGGTCAAAGATAGTCCGCGAGGAGCGTGAGCTGCTCGCGGATCGCCGCAAGGCGCTGCGGCGTCGGCTGGGACGAGGCGGCGGTGGCCATGGGCCCAGGCTATCTCACCGCCGTGGTCGGGGCGCGCCGTCAGGCGCCGTGGCACTTCTTGAACTTCTTGCCCGACCCGCACCAGCACGGCTCGTTGCGGCCGACCTGGTCGACCTCGTCGACGCGGCGCTGCTGCACGACCGGGGCGCCCTCGCCGGGCGCCTCCGCCTCGAGGCGGTAGCCGCCCGCGCCCGCGGCCTCGCCGTAGGCGCTCGGCTGGTCGTCGAGCGTGCCGCCCGAGTAGTTGAGCGCGCCCGCGGCGGTCGCGGTCGACGCCGCCGGCGGCGGCACGGCGCCCTCGCCGTCGCCGTTCTCCCCTTCGACCTGGACCTCGACGTTGTAGATCATCCGCGCGAAGTCCGACCAGATCGAGTTCATCAGGTCCTGGAACAGCGTGAACGCCTCGTTCTTGTAGGCGACGAGCGGGTCGATCTGGGCGAAGCCGCGCAGGTGGATGCCCTCGCGCAGGTAGTCCATGTCGTAGAGGTGCTCGCGCCAGCGCTGGTCGATGATCTGCAGCAGCAGGTAGCGCTCGAGCGCGCGCATGAGCTCGGCGCCGAGCTCCTCCTCGCGCTGCTCGTAGAGCTTCAGCGCGTCGTCCGTGAGCAGCCGCTTGAGCTCCTCGCGGTCGACCTGCTCGCGGTCGAGGTCGGAATGGTGGAAGTCGACCTCGAAGATCTGGTCCAGCTGGGACCACAGCTCGTCGAGATCCCATTCCTCCAGGTAGTCGCCGGGCGTGTACTCGTCGACCAGGCGATCGACGACCTCGGCGATCTGCTCGCGCGAGACGGGGCCCATGTCGCGGCCCTCGAGCACCTCGTCGCGATACTGGTAGACGACCTCGCGCTGCTGGTTCATGACGTCGTCGTACTCGAGGACGCGCTTGCGGATGAGGAAGTTCTGCTCCTCGACCTTCTTCTGGGCGCCCTCGATCTGCTTGGAGAGCATCTTCGCCTCGATCGGCTCCTCGAAGCCGTCCTCCGAGACGGGCCCGAGGCGGTCGAGGATCCGGTAGATGCGGTCGCCCGCGAACAGGCGGACGAGGTCGTCCTCGGCCGAGAGGAAGAAGCGCGACTCTCCGGGATCGCCCTGGCGGCCGGCGCGGCCGCGCAGCTGGTTGTCGATCCGGCGCGACTCGTGGCGCTCGGTGCCGCAGATGAACAGGCCGCCGGCCGCGAGCACCAGCTCGCGTTGGTCCTCGACCTTGGCCTCGAGCGACGGCAGGATCTCCTTGAAGCGCTCGTCGTAGTCGGGGTCGCCGGGCTTGAGGCCGAGCTTGGCCAGCTCGAGGCCGGTGAGGTGCTCCGCGTTGCCGCCGAGCTTGATGTCGACGCCGCGGCCCGCCATGTTCGTGGCGATCGTGACGGCTCCAGGCCGTCCCGCCTCGGCGATGATCTGCCCCTCGTGCTCGGCGTACTCGGGCTTCGCGTTGAGCACCGTGTGCTTGATGCCGAGCTTCTCGAGCTGGGCGCCGAGCATCTCGGAGACCTCGACGGAGATCGTGCCGACGAGGACGGGCTGGCCCTTCTCGTTGCGTGCCGCGATCTCGCGGGTCAGCGCGCCCCACTTGCCGTCCTTGGTCTTGAACACCTGGTCGTTCTCGTCCCGGCGGATCATCGGCTGGTTCGTCGGGATCTGCACGACGGGCAGCTTGTAGATCTTCATGAACTCGGTGGCCTCGGTGAGGGCCGTGCCGGTCATGCCCGCGAGCTTGTCGTACATCCGGAAGTAGTTCTGCAGCGTGATCGTCGCGAGGGTCTGGTTCTCCTCCTGGACGCGGACGTTCTCCTTCGCCTCGACCGCCTGGTGCAGGCCCTCCGACCAGCGGCGGCCGTCCAGGATGCGGCCGGTGAACTCGTCGATGATCTTGACCTCGCCGTCGACCACCGCGTAGTCGACGTCGCGCTTGTACAGCGACTCCGCCTTGAGCGCCTGGTGCAGGTGGTTGACCAGGCTCCCGTTCTCGGCGCGGTAGAGGTGGTCGATCCCGAGGAAGCGCTCGGCCTTCTCCACCCCCTGCTCGGTGACCGAGACGGTCTTGTGCTTCTCGTCGAACTCGTAGTCGAAGTCGGCGACGAACTCCTTCTTGGTCTTCGGGTCCATCCCCTCGGGCTTCTTGCCGGGCTTCAGGCGCGGCGCGAGCTTCGCGAACTTCGCATAGAGGTCGGCGGCCTGCTCGGGCGCGCCGGAGATGATCAGCGGCGTCCGCGCCTCGTCGATGAGGATGTTGTCGACCTCGTCGACGATCGCGTACGGGTGGGCCGTGTAGGGCTTGCCCTCGTCGTCGTAGCGGCCACCGAACTGGACCTTCTCTCCCAGCGACGTCGCCATGTTGTCGCGCAGGTAGTCGAAGCCGAACTCGGAGTTGGTGCCGTACGTGATGTCGGACGCGTAGGCGGCGCGCTTCTCGTCGTAGGGCTGCATGTTCTGCAGCACGCCGAGCGACAGGCCCATGAACGCGTAGATCGGGTTCATCCACTCCGCGTCGCGGCGCGCGAGGTAGTCGTTCACCGTCACGACGTGCACGCCCTTGCCGGCGAGCGCGTTGAGCGCCACGGCCAGGGTGCCGGTGAGCGTCTTGCCCTCGCCGGTCTTCATCTCGGCGATCGCGCCGCCGTGCAGGACCATGCCGCCGATCAGCTGGACGTCGAAATGGCGCATCCCCATCGTCCGCCGGGACACCTCGCGGACCACCGCGAAGGTCTCGTGCAGCAGCTCGTCGAGGGACTCGCCGTTGCGCGCGCGTTCGCGCAGGGAGGCCGCCTGCTCGCGCAGCTCGTCGTCGTCGAGCAGCTCGAGCTCCGGCTCCCAGGCGTTGATCTTCTCGACGCGCTTGGCGTAGGTCCGGAACTGCTTGCCCTCGCCGAGGCGAAGCGCACGGTCAAGGATCGACATACCGTGCAGGGTACCGATCGACGGCCGCCCGCCGTGGGGCCTTACACCGCCGGAAGCTGCTCCCCGGACGCGTCCTCGGGGGCCGCGGCGTGCGGGGGCACGGCGGCGCGGGCCTCGCGCCGGTTACGGCGCTTGTCGCGGTGGCGCTTGGTCTGGCGCGCCATCTCGTCGGCGACGAGATGGATCGCGTGCCCCATGTCGCGCGACGCGTCGCGGGCGCGCAGGGTCGTGCCCTTGAGGAAGAGGGTCGCCTCCGCCACGTGGCGGTCCGGGTTCGCAGGGTTGCGCTCGATGCACAGCTCGACCTCGAGGACCGCGAGCTCTGACACCTGCTTGCCGACCTTCGCGAATCGCCGCTCGACCTGCTCACGAAGCTCGTCGGACACCGGAAGGTTGCGTCCCTTGACCTCGATGCGCATGAAACTCCTTTCATGGAGTGGCTGTCGTCGGCGGGTGCCTGCCCCTGATGCTAGGGCGGGAGTCCACTTTTGTGAAACCGAGGCTCAACTTTGGCCGCCCGGATGCCGACCATCGGAGGGTGGACTCCCCTGTCTCGCCACCGACCATGCCCGCGCCGCTGGGATACTCGGCGGCGGCGACCGCCGCGCCGCACGAGGTGGCCGTCGTGCGCCAGCCCATCGCGGACGAGCGCCATGGCATCGTCGGATACGAATTGCTGTTCGACACCACCCGCGAGACCGGCGACGCGGCTGACGACGCCCGTGCGACCTCGGCTCTGATCGCCGACGCGTTCGGCGACATCGGCCTGGAGCGCCTGGCCGGCCGCCATCCCGCCTGGCTGTCGATCGCCCGCAACTTCCTCGTCGAGATCGGCCCGCCGCCCGTGCGCCCCGACCGCGCCGTGCTCCAGATCGCCGCGTATCCGGCCCGCGAGGACCTTCTGACGGCGCTGCAGAAGCTCTCGCGCGGCGGCTACTCGCTCGCGCTCACCGACTTCGAGGGCGACGTCGAGCTCGGCGCCCTGCTCGACCTCTGCACGATCGTCAAGGTCAACGTGGGCGGCAAGACCGACCCCGAGCTGGCCCGCGCGGTGGCCGGCCCGCTCGCGGCCGGGTCGCTGCTGGTCGCCAAGGGCGTCGCGACCAAGGCGGACTTCGACCGCTGCCGCGAGCTCGGCTTCTCCTACTTCCAGGGCGACTTCTTCTGCAAGCCGCGGGAGATGCGCTATCGCGGCGTCTCCGCCGGCAGCGTCGGCAGCGTCGGCGGGCTGCAGACGGTGGCGAGCCTCAGCAGCGGCGACACCGGCTTCGAGGAGCTCGAGAAGATCATCACCTCCGACGTCGGCCTCTCGCTCAAGCTGCTGCGCTACGTCAACTCCGCCTTCTTCGCGCTGCCCCGGACGATCGGCTCGGTCCGCGAGGCGCTGACCATGCTCGGCGTCCGCATGGTCAAGCGCTGGGCGCTCGTGGTGGCCATGGCCGAGAACGCCAACACCCCCGACGAGCTCGTCGCCGTCGCCCTCCAGCGCGCCCGGATGTGCGAGCGGCTCGGCGGGATGGGCTCGCCCCAGGACCGCGAGGTCCTGTTCACGATCGGGCTCTTCTCCGTCGCCGACGCGCTGCTCGACGCGCCGATGGATGAGGTGCTCAAGACGCTCCCGTTCTCGCTCGAGATCGAGGCGGCGCTGCTGCGGCACGAAGGGCCCAAGGGCGAGCTGCTCGCCGCGGTCCTCGAGTACGAGCGCGGCGTCTTCCCGGCGCTCGCGCCCGCCGCCGCGCCCATCAGTCTCGCCGGCGCGTACATGGAGTCCCTCGAGTACGCCGACGAGGCGACGCGGGTCGTCCGCGGCCACGACGACGACGCCCGGTAGCGGTTCCCGTAGGATCGGCGCGCCGGGAGGCGCGATCGCCGAGGGAGTGGTTGACGTGCCGAGGTCCGTGGTTCTTGCTGTTGCCCTGCTCCTGATCGGCGCCGCCGCCGCCGCCGGCGCGACGCCTCGCCGTCCCGATCTCGCCGTACGGTCGCTGACGGGCGTCCCGGCCTCCGTCGCCCCCGGCGCGAGCTTCCGCGCCACCGTGGTGACCTCCAACGCGGGCCGCCGGAGTGCGCGCCGGTCCAGCGTGACGCTGTATCTCTCGCGCGACCGGCGTCGCGATCGCGCCGACGCCCGGCTGGCGTCCGCCTCGACCCCGGCGCTGCGTGCCCGCCGGTCGGCGAAGCGGACGATCCGCGCCGTCGTGCCGCGCGGCACCGCGGCCGGGCGCTACCGCGTGCTCGCGTGCGCGGATCCCGCGCGGCGGCTGCGCGAGTCGCGCGAGGGCAACAACTGCCGGGTGGCCGCCCGTGCGCTGCGGGTGGCCGTCGCGCCCGGGACGCCCGGGCCGGCACCGGCACCGGCACCGGCTCCGGCACCCGCGCCGCCGGCCGGGCCGCCGGCGCCATCGCCGCAGCCGCCCCCGATGATCGCCGGCCGGGTCGTGTTCGACGACGGGACGCCGGTGGCGGGCGCCCTCGTGACGGGCCGCCCCGCCGGCGGCGCCGGCACGGCGGAGACCGGCGCCGACGGGCGCTTCACGCTCGAGCCCCCGCCCCTGCCCGCGGACCTGGTCATCGAGGTCAGCCACCGCGCCGCCGGGGTCCCGGAGGTCACGACGGCGCGACGGCGCCCGATCGCCGACGGCAAGCTCGACGTCGGCACGATCATGCTCCCGAACCCGGCCGGTGCCGAGGTCCCGCTCAGCGGCGGTGCCGGGCAGACGAGCGACGGATCCGTGCGCGTGACCGGCCTCCCCGCGAACGTGACCCGCTTCTTCGCGCGCGGCTTCGACCCGGCCACGCAGGCCGACGCGTTCCCGGGCGACTTCACCGAGAACGGGACGATCCCGATCGACTCGGCGGCGTTCGCGTGGGCCGAGGCCCTCGACGCGGCGGGCAACCCCGTCGACGCGCTCGGCACGACGGCGATCGAGCGCATCCGCGTGCCCAGGTCGCAGTGGGAGGACCTCGAGGACATCCACGTCGACACCGACCGCATCGAGGTCCCGTCCTACACCTATGACGAGACCGCCGAGGTCTGGAAGCAGGAGCTGCCCGACGGCTGGCTCGAGGACGAGGCCGGCACGGTCCTGCCCGAGGACGCCGAGCCCGGCATCCTCGACGGGACGTTCCCGCGCGAGGTGTTCGCGGCGTTCCCGATCACGCATCTGTCGTGGCGCAACGCCGACTATCCGCTCAAGGGCCCGTGGACGCTGTCGCGACTCGACCCCGAGCTGCGCAACAACGACTGCCTGCTCGCCGCCGTCGAGCTGGCGACGGCGGTCATCCGGTCCCCATCGGCGCAGATCGCGTACGCGCCGTACAACCAGCCGGGCACGAACATCCGCGACGAGATGGGCGACGGCATGGGTCCCGAGATCACCGCCGCGGACCTCTCGTTCGGCGAGAGCCCCGGCGACCCGGTCGTCCACGGCGACTACGCCGGCGACAACAACGGGTCCGAGAGCCAGATCGGGCTGAACGAGAGCCTGTGGGGCTCGTGCGACAAGCCCGGCCAGAAGCAGAACACGGTCCTGGCGATGGCGACGACGATCCTCCACGAGACGGCCCACTGGAAGAAGGACGTCAAGCTCACCCCCGGGCCCGACCCCTACGAGCCGCCGGGGTCCAGCCCCGAGGAGGAGGGCAAGGAGGTGGAGGAGACCATCTTCGGGGACGACATCTGGTTCAACCCCGGCGTCCAGGATCTCTTCTCCGGTCAGGCGCCGACGAGCGACGAGTCGATCGAGTTGTGGTCGGACCCGGCGAACTGGGCGCCCCCGCCGCCGCCGCGCGCCGCCACGCCGCTCGGTCGCTCCCGGGCGGGAGCGAGGAGGGCCGGCGGGCCGCTCGCGCTCGAGATCGCGTTCACCGGGCCGAGCACGACGTTCGACCTCGACGCGGCGATGGAGGTCGACGTCACGTTCACCAACACCGGCCCGGAGCCGACCCCCGTGCTCGAGGAGGTGCTGCTCGAGCACTACCCGATCCGCTTCGACATCGTCCGCGCCGCCACCGGCCGGCGCATCGCCTTCCGCGGGATCAAGCGCGAGCTCAACTTCCGCGACGACCACTTCGTGACGCTTGGGTCGGGCGAGTCGCTGACCCGCACCGTCGACCTCAACCGCGACGCCGAGGGGAAACTGGAGCGCTACGACTTCCGCGAGGGCGGCGAATACAGCGTCACCGCGGTCTTCAGCGACTGGTTCGGGGTGCCGGCCACCCCGTCGAACTCGTTGACCTTCACGGTCAACCCCGGCGGCGGCCTCGCCGGCACGGTCACGGACGCGACCGGCGGCGCCCCGATGGCGGGGGTGCGCGTGGTCGCCCTGCTCGACGACGTCCTGCAGGGCGAGGCGATCACGGACGCGGCCGGGGCCTACGCCATCGACGACATCGCCGGCGGGAGCTACACGGTCGCGGCGACCGCCAAGAACTACCTGGCCACGCGCCGGCAGTTCGTCGGCGTCGGGCCTCCCGGCACCACGCCGCTGGACCTGACGCTGTCGTCGCTGCTGACCTCCGACCAGCTGCGGATCGTGCTGACCTGGGGAGCCGGGCCACCGAACCTCGACTCCCACCTCTGGCTGCCCGAGAGCCGGCCGTACCACATCCATCCCGGCCGGCCGGGGTCGGCGGAGGCGTGCCCGAACGCCGTGCTCGACGTCGACGACACCGACGGCGAAGGGCCGGAGACCATCACGATCGGCCCGCGCTTCGAGGGCACGTACCGCTACGCGGTCCGTCACCGCGGCGGCAGCCCGCCCATCAACAGCTCGCAGGCGGTGGTCCAGGTGTTCGACTCCACCGGGCTGATCGGGTCGTTCCGGCCCGACCCGGAGCTCCCTGGTGAGTGGTGGCACGTGGTCGACATCGACGCGGTCACCGGCGATCTGACCCCGTTCGGCGGCAGCTCCAACACGTCGCCCGAGCCGTATGCCGACACCGCTGACGGGTGCCCGCCGGGGCGGGCGGCGCTCAGAGGGCGAAGTCGGCGGGCTCGATGAACCCGTGCCGCAACGCGTCGACGAACCACTCGGCCTCGACCGCCATCCGCTCGAGCTCGAGCCGCTGCGCCGCCCGCACGATGGCCATGGCGCCCTCGGCCAGCTCGTCGTCGAAGCGCTCGGCGACCTCGTCGCCGACCGTGACCTCGCGCGACGTCCCGCACTCGGCGCAGCGCAGGAGCATCCACCAGCGATCCTCGCCGACCGGCTCATAGGCGATCGGGTGGACGAAGTCGCGGTGGCACAGGACGCAGGTCGCCAGCCCGCTCGGGGCGGGTTCGGACGGTCGAGGGGCTCGGGGTTGCATGATGGAGCGAGTATCCGCGCCATGCCCACGCGCCCGCACCGGCGCTACCACGATTCATCTGGTGCGGCTGCCCGTACACCGGAGGGTCCCCGTCACAGCGCCCGTGCGTAGGTCACGGCTGCGACCTCTCGCGCGCCCGCCAGCCGGAGGGCGCGGGCGCAGGCGTCGAGCGTCGCGCCGGTGGTGTGGACGTCGTCGACGAGCACCACCCGCGACGGCGGCGGCGCGACCGCCTCGAACACGAGCCGCCCGACCGCCTGGCGCTCGGACCGGCGGGCGCCGACCTGGCGGGCGGCCCCGCCGCGGCGGCGCAGGCACTCGGCGATCTCCAGGCCACGGCGCCGGCCGAGCGCGCCGGCGAGCCGGGCGGCCTGGTTGAAGCCGCGGCGCCGGCGGCGGAAGGGGTGCAGCGGGACGGGCACGAGCACGCACCCGGGCTCGAGCAACCCGGCGGGCGCGGTGGCCGCGACGTGCGCGGCCATCAGGTCGGCGAGCGGCAGCGCGCCGCGGTACTTCAGGGCGAGCACGACGGAGCGGGCGGCCCCCTCGTGGGCGAACGGCGCCCACGCGCGCGAGAACGCCGCCGCCGCGGCCGGGCAGCGGCCGCGCCGCGCCGCGTGCGCCGGCAGGCCGCAGCGGCCGCAGCGCGGGCCGCGCAGCCATGGCAGCGCACGCAGGCAGGCGCCGCACAGCACGTCGTCGGCCCGCGGCAGCGGCTCGCGGCACGTCGCGCACGCGGGCGGCGCGACCAGGGCGAGCAGCTCGGCGAGTGCGCGTCGGGACATGCTGCGGAGCCTGCCGCGATCCGCTGAACGGATCAGCACCCAAACGTGACGATTGCGCGCAGGAGGCGTGCGACCATTCACGCGCATGGCGGTCGACACCTCGTGGACGTTCGCCCCGCTCGTGCTGCTCGCGCTGGTCGCCTACGCCGCGGTCTACGGGCTGCGCTGGCGGCGCAGTCGCGCGCAGGGCGGCGCCCGCGCCGCGGGCCTCGACCGCCTCGCGCTGTGGATCCTCGGCCTGCTCTGCCTGTCCGGAGCACTCGTCTCGCCCGTCGACGTCCTCGGTGAGCAGTTCGCGACGTTCCACATGGCGCAGCACCTCCTGATCGCCGACCTCGCCCCGATCGCGCTCACGCTCGCCCTGACCAAGCACATCCTGCGGCCGGTCACGCGGCGACTGCGGCGGCTGGAGCAGGCGGCGGGACCGTTCGGGCACCCGGTCTTCGGGGTCGTCGCGTACGTCGGGGTGATGTGGCTCTGGCACATCCCGGCGCTCTACGACGCCGCCCTGCGCAGCCCGGTGGTGCACACGCTCGAGCACCTGTCCTTCGGCGCGGCGGGCGTGCTGTACTGGTGGCACCTGCTCTCCCCGATCCGCTCGCGGCTGCGGATGGGCGGGCTCGGGCCGGTGATGTACATGGCCTCGACGAAGCTGCTCGTCGGCCTGCTCGGCGTCGTCCTCGCCTTCTCGCCCGACGTCCTCTACGCCTACGACTTCGGCGGCGGCGAGCGGTGGGGGCTCACCACGCTCGACGACATGCACGTCGCCGGGCTCGTCATGGCGCTCGAGCAGTCGATCGTGATGGGGATCGCGATCGCCTACCTGTTCGTCCGCATGCTCACGGAGTCCGAGGCCGAGGAGCAGCGCGCCGAGCGCTACGCGGGGTGAAAAGCGCCCGCGACGATGCGGTCGATCGCCTCGACCGCGGACAGGTCGCTGACGATCCGGTTGCGCATCACGGCGACCGCGACGCCCGAGTCGATGTCGGCGTACGCGGCGCTGCCGTTCGAGCCGATCATCCCGAACGTCGACCCCTGGCGCGACTCGGCCCCGAGACGCGCGGTGCTGTACCCGAGCGCCCAGGTCGTGGGAAATCCCATCACCTGATCGACGCCGGAGAACGCCGGCGCGGCCATCGACACCAGGCGCTCGCCGGAGACCAGGTCGACGCCGTCGACGTGACCGAGCAGCGCGGCATACATCCGCGCCACGGCGCGCGCGGTCATCGTCCCCTGTGAAGGGATGTCGGCCCGCAGGACGTCACGGCGGTTCGCGAAGGCGGCTGTGGGTTGGACCCCAGGCGGGACTGCGCGGTCGAGTGGTGATCCCGGTGCGGGCGGCGGAGGGGCGGCGCCGTCGGGCCCTTGCCGCGCAACGCGCCCCACCAGGTCGTCCGGGACGCCGAAGTGGAGCTCGTCGGCGACCCCGAGGGGTGCGGCGATCTCCTCGCGCAGCGCGGCGGCGAGCGTGCGCCCGGTCGCGCGCCGCACCACCTCGCCGAGCAGGAACCCGAAGGTCAGCGCGTGGTAGCCGGTCTCTGAGCCCGGAGGCCACCACGGCGGCTCCGCGGCGATGAAGGCGCAGACGCGGTCCCAGCCACCGAGATCCGCTGGTGTGATCTGCGGCCACAGGCCCGGCACGCCCGCGGTGTGCAGCAGCACGTCGCGGAGCGAC
Source organism: uncultured Solirubrobacterales bacterium (assembly GCA_963828075.1). Taxonomy (GTDB): domain Bacteria; phylum Actinomycetota; class Thermoleophilia; order Solirubrobacterales; family Solirubrobacteraceae; genus JACCYI01. The sequence continues at coordinate 500,602 of CAWHDH010000021.1, forward strand.
ACGCGATCCTTGCCGTGCGCGGCGAATTCGGGCCAGACGTCGGCGACGCGCTGGTCGTAGCTGAGCTCCCCCCGCTCGACGAGCGTGTGGGCGATCGACGTCGCCACGCCCTTGCCCGTGGATGCGGCGAAGAACAGCGTCCCCGGGGTCACCGGGGCTGCCGTCCGGAGATCGGCGAGCCCGGCAACCGCGTCGACGACGACCTCGCCCTCGTGCATGACCGAGACCTGAAGCCCGGTCTCCTCACCGGAGGCGACGAGCTCGTCGATCGTGGCCTGCGCCTGCCGCTGCAGGTCGGCGGACACGCTCAGCCGGGAAAGCGCCAGGTCGTACGGCTTCGAGGGCGACTTGGTCGGGCGAGGCGGTTCGCCTCACCTGACACGCGCTGTGCTTCAGAACTGCGCATTGAGCGGACGGATTCGGGCGGTCGGGGGCGGGTCGGGCGGGCACCGGATGGCGGGATGGGACGCCGTCAACCACCCCCATCGTCGGCAACGGGTCACACGGGGGTGATTGGGGGCGTCATCCGCCCCCAATCACCCCCTTGTGGCTGCTTGGAGTGGCATGGGGGTGGTTGACGTCATCATCGCCCATCTCGCCGAGCCGCGACACGGGATCGTCACGCGTCTCGACCTCCTCAATGCCGGGGTGAGCGCGTCAGACGATGTCTCGCCCGACCGAAAACTCGTCTACCCCTCGAGGACGGCGCCGTCGTCGATGCGCGCCGGCCCCTCCACGGTGACCTCGCCGCGGCAGACCACGTTCGCCCCGAAGGTCACGTCACCCGCGACGGTCAACCGGTCGCAGTCGACGAGCGAGGGCGGCCCCTGAGGCAGGTGGGCGTCGAAGTCGTGGATCAGCTTGAAGTGGTCGTCGTCGAGCGACACGAGCGGCGCCCCGCGACCGTCGCGCGCGGAGGACAGCCGGACGCGCGAGCCGTCGGCGAGCTCGTAGGCGTCCGAGCGCAGCACGAGCAGGTCGTCGGTCGTCTTGACCGGCACGAAGCGCGTCCGCGGCACGCGCAGCGCGCCCGCGCCGTCGAAGACCCCGATCGCCGCGCCCATCGCGGTCTCGAGCTGGATGACGGCCGGCGAGGACTTGTCGCTCGGGTCGACCGTCTTGTGGTTGACGATCATCGGCAGGCCGAGGACGTTGTCGCGTTCCTCCAGCGTCCTGGCCAGGACCCGCAGGTCCATCCACAGGTTGTTGCAGTTGAAGTACGGATGGCGGTCGACGTCCTGGAACGCGGCGATGTCGTCCTCGGGCGTCTGCGCGGTCTCGCGCAGGACGAGGCCGCCGCCGTCGCGCCGGCGGGCGATGTGGCCGCCCTTCTTGTCGGCCTCCGTGCGGTCGCAGACCTCCGAGAGGAACGGCAGCCCCTCGCCGGCGAACCAGGCGAGGATGCGCGGGTCGAAGACGGCGCCGAGGTTGTCGGAGTTCGAGACGAACGCGTAGTGGTAGCCGTGCCCGAGCAGCGTCTCGAGCATCCCCGAGGTGACCAGCGCGGTGTAGAGGTCGCCGTGCCCGGGCGGGCACCACTCGAGCGCCGGGTCCGGCGGCCACTCGACCGCGAGGAAGTCCTCGGCCCGGACCTTCGGCTCCTTGTTCTGCACGAAGTCGGCGTCGACGTCGGCGTCGAGGTCCCCATGGCGGGCGAGCGCGGCGAGCGACTCCTCGCGGGTGGCGAAGGAGTTCATGAGGACGAGCGGCAGCCGCGCGCCCGAGCGCTCGCGCAGGGCGAGGACCTGCCGGGCGATGATGTCGAGGAAGCTCAGCCCGTCCTTGACCTCGAGCAGCGACTTGGCCTTGGTCATGCCCATGCTGGTCCCGAGGCCGCCGTTGAGCTTGATCACGACGGCCTGGTCGAGCAGCTCGGACGACGCGTCCTCGGCGAGGTCGGCGAAGTCGGGCACATCGGTCACCGGCTCGATCTCGGCCTCCGGCATCAGCCCGGTCTCGCCCGCGACGAGCTGCTCGAAGTAGTGGCGGAAGGTGTCGATCGCGGCCTCGTGCACGCCGTCGGCGCGCATCTTCTCGACGTTGGCTCGGAGGGCTTCAGCGCTCATCGCGGCGCAACTCTACCCACGCCCCCAGCCACGCAGGTAGTGCGCCTGGCCCTCGGTCGGGGCGTCGATCCGGACCCCCAGCGACTCGAGCTTCAGGCGCGCCACCTCGCGGTCGACGGCGTCGGGGACCGGCAGCACGCCGGGCGCCAGCCGGCCCGCCTCGAGGACGAGGTGCTCGACCGCGAGCGCCTGGTTGGCGAACGACATGTCCATCACCGAGGCGGGATGACCCTCGCCCGCGGCGAGGTTGACGACGCGGCCGGAGGCGAGCAGGTTGAGGCGGCGGTCGCCGAGGTCGTACTGCTCGACGAGCGGCAGGACCTCGCGTGACCCGCCGGTCGCCGCCTCGCGCAGCGCGGCGAGGTCGATCTCGATGTCGAAGTGCCCGGCGTTGGCGAGGATCGCGCCGTCCTTCATGCGCGCGAAGTGCTCGGCGCCGAGGACGTCGCGCGAGCCGGTCACGGTCACGAAGACGTCGCCGCGCTCGGCCGCCTCGACCGCGGGCATCACCTCGAAGCCCTCCATCCGCGCCTCGAGCGCGCGCATCGAGTCGATCTCGCAGACGATCACCTGGGCGCCGGCCCCGCGGGCGCGCAGCGCGACGCCCTTGCCCGTGAACCCGTAGCCGATCACGACGAACGTGTGCCCGGCGACGAGCAGGTTGGTGGCGCGCAGGATGCCGTCGAGCGTCGACTGGCCGGTCCCGTAGTGGTCGTTGAAGAGTCGTTCGGTCCGGGCCTCGTTGACCGCGATCACCGGGCAGGCGAGCCGCCCCTCGGCCTCGAGCGAGCGCAGGCGCAGCAGGCCGGTGGTGGTCTCCTCCGTGCCGCCGAGCATGCCCTCGAGCAGTTCGGGGCGCAGGTGGTGCAGGACGGTCAGGAGGTCGGCGCCGTCGTCGAGCGTGATCTGCGGCGCGCCGGCCACGAGCAGGGCGACGTGGGCGGCGTAGGCGTCGGCGTCCTCACCGCGGCGGGCGTGGACCTCGGCGCCGTGGTCGGCGACCAGCGCGGCGGCGACGTCGTCCTGGGTCGACAGCGGGTTCGAGGCGCACAGCGCGACGCTCGCCCCGCCCGCGATCAGCGTGCGGACGAGGTTCGCGGTCTCCGCGGTGACATGCAGGCAGGCGGCGACCCGCACGCCGTCCAGCGGCCGCTCGCGCGCGAAGCGCTCGCGGATGGAGCACAGGACGGGCATCTGCCCGTCCGCCCACTCGATCCGGGCCCGGCCCTCAGGGGCCAGACCCGGATCGGAGATGGTGTTTCGGCCTTCGGTCATCGCAAGCTCCGACCTTCGGACGACGTCACGGGCCCGCCGGTCATCGCAAGCTCTGACCTAGGGCGACGTCACTAGTAGCGGTATTGGTCCGCCTTGAACGGCCCGTCGACCGGCACGCCGATGTAGGCGGCCTGCTCCTCGGTGAGCGTGGTCAGCTTCACGCCGAGGGCGTCGAGGTGCAGCCGGGCGACCTTCTCGTCGAGGTGCTTCGGGAGCACGTAGACCTTCTTCTCGTACTCGTCGTTCTTCGTCCACAGCTCGATCTGGGCGATCGTCTGGTTCGTGAACGAGTTCGACATCACGAACGACGGGTGGCCCGTCGCGTTGCCGAGGTTGAGCAGCCGGCCCTCGGAGAGCAGGATGATCGCCCTGCCGTTGGGGAAGACCCACTGGTCGACCTGCGGCTTGATGTTGATCCGCTCGATGCCCGGCGTGCGGGTGAGGCCGGCGACGTCGATCTCGTTGTCGAAGTGGCCGATGTTGCCGACGATCGCGCCGTGCTTCATCCGGGCCATGTGCTCGGCCTTGATGATGTCCTTGTTGCCGGTCGTCGTGATGAACACGTCGGCGGTCTCGACGACGTCCTCGAGCGTCTTGACGTCGTAGCCCTCCATCGCGGCCTGCAGCGCGCAGATCGGGTCGATCTCGGTGACGACGACGCGCGAGCCCTGGGCGCGCAGCGAGGCGGCCGAGCCCTTGCCGACGTCGCCGTAGCCGCAGACGACCGAGACCTTGCCGGCGAGCATGACGTCGGTCGCGCGGAAGATGCCGTCGACGAGCGAGTGGCGGCAGCCGTAGAGGTTGTCGAACTTCGACTTCGTGACGGAGTCGTTGACGTTGATCGCCGGGAACAGGAGCTCCCCGGTCTGCTGCATCTGGTACAGGCGGTTGACGCCCGTGGTCGTCTCCTCGGTGACGCCCTTGATGCCGGCGGCGACCCGCGTGTAGCGCTGCGCATCCTGGAGGAGCGAGCGCTGCAGCAGGGTGAGGAAGACCTGGAACTCCTCGGACTCGGCCTGGGCGGGATCCGGGACGGCGCCGGCCGCCTCGTACTCCTTGCCCTTGTGGACGAGCATCGTGGCGTCGCCGCCGTCATCGAGGATCATGTTCGGGCCGTCGCCGTCAGGCCAGTTGACGACCTGCTCGGTGCACCACCAGTACTCCTCGAGGGACTCGCCCTTCCAGGCGAAGACGGGGACGCCCTGGGGATCGTCGGGCGTGCCGTTCGGGCCGACGGCGACCGCGGCGGCCGCGTGATCCTGGGTCGAGAAGATGTTGCACGAGCACCAGCGGACGTCGGCGCCGAGCGCGGTCAGCGTCTCGATCAGGACCGCGGTCTGGATGGTCATGTGCAGCGAGCCGGTGATCCGGGCGCCCTTGAGCGGCTGGGCGTCGGCGTACTCGGCGCGCGTCTGCATGAGGCCGGGCATCTCGTGCTCGGCGAGCCCGATCTCCTTACGACCGTAGGCGGCGAGGGAGAGGTCGGCGACCTTGTAGTCGCCCTTGATGCTGGTGGTGGTTGCCATGAGGCCTTTCGGTCGTGTGCGTGGGGGATCAGGCGGCGGGGCTGAGGGCGGCGGCCTGCAGCAGCCGCTGGTGCTTCTCCTGCTCGAACGACAGCCAGTCGGACTGCGCGACGCCGGCGGGTCGTTCGGCCTGCGCCTCGAGCCAGCGGTCCGTGGCGGCGCGCAGCTCGGGGTCATGGCGCAGGCGCGCCGCGAAGGCGACGTCCGACAGCCCCAGCTCGTGCGCGTCGAGCAGCTCGCGGAGCGTCCGCAGGCGCTGGAGCTCGGCCGGGCCGTAGAGGCGGTAGCCGGCGCCCGAGCGCCGCGGCTCGAGCAGGCCGACGCGCTCGACGTAGCGGAGCATGCGAGGCGACCAGCCGGTCGTCTCCGCCGCCTCGTTGATCGTGAGCCCGTCCATTCCGCGACAACCCTAACACGCTTGTGTCAAGGTTCAAGCCCTGTGGAATGATGCCGCGGGCGATGGCTTCCCCCGAAGAGCACGACGAGTCCGAGCAGCGGGTCACGCCGCTCGAGCTGTTCTTCGACCTGGTGTTCGTCTTCGCCCTGACGCAGGTGACGTCGATGCTGGCCGACGACACCACGGCCGGCGGGCTGGCGCGCGGCATGCTGGTGCTGGCCGCGGTGTGGTGGGCGTGGGCCGCCTACTCATGGCTCACCAACGCCCTCGACACCGAGGAGGACCGCACCCGGCTCGCGATGTTCGTCGCGATGGCCGCCATGCTCCTCGTGTCGCTCGCCGTCCCGGGCGCCTTCGGGGAGGACGCGCTCCTGTTCGCGGTCGCCTACTCGGTGGTGCGCGTGATGCACGTCGTCCTCTACACCCTCGGCACCGCGGAGGTCGAGGTCCACCAGGCGATCCGGGCGTTCACGCCGACGGTCCTCGTCAGCGCGGTTCTGCTCATCACCGCGTCGGCGCTCGACGGCCTCGCGCAGGGCCTCGTGTGGGCCGCCGCCCTCGTGATCGACTATGCGGGGCCGCTGCGCGGGGTCGAGGGGTGGCGGATGTCGCCCGGCCACTTCGCCGAGCGCTACGGGCTGATCGTCATCATCGCGCTGGGCGAGTCGATCGTCGCCGTGGGCGTCGGCGTCGGCGACACGCCGCTCGACGCCGGCGTGATCGCGGCAGCGGTCCTCGGCATCGTCGTCGTCGCCGCGTTGTGGTGGGCGTATTTCGACGTCGTCGCGCTCGTGGCCGAGCGCCGTCTGCGCGCGGCGACCGGCGGCGAGCGCAACCGGATGGGCCGCGACTCCTACTCCTACCTGCACCTCCCGATGATCGCCGGGATCGTGCTGCTGGCGCTGGGGATGAAGAAGACGCTCGGGCACGTCGAGGATCCGCTCAAGGCGGTCCCGGCGATCGGCCTGTGCGGCGGCGTCGCGCTCTACCTGCTCGCCCACATCGCGTTCCGCTGGCGCAACGTGCACTCCCTGAGCCGGACCCGGCTGACCGCGACCGTTGCGTGTCTCGCCCTGCTGCCCGTGGCCATGGAGGCGCCGGCGCTCGTGGCGCTGGCCGGGGTCGCGGCCGTCCTCGTCGCCCTGATCGCCTACGAGGCGGTCGCCTACCGCGAGGCGCGGGCGCGGGTGCGCGCGACGGTCCACTGAGGCGGGTCCCTCGGGGGACCCGCCAGCACCCCTGCGTCACTTGCCGGGCTCGCCCTTCCGGTTGAAGAACGTCAGCCCGAGGTTCACGGGCATGCCGGGCCGCCCCGTGTAGTTGTTGACCTCGATGCGGTAACGGCCGGGCATCAGGCGGCCGGCCTCGAGCGTCTCGGACTCGAGGCTCGAGCTGGACCCCGCGAACAGGTCGTCGGTCCACGTCCCGTCCGACAGCCTGCGCTGCAGGAACAGGTCGACGTCGGCGGGCTCGTCGTACGTCGCCTTGGCGACCATGCGCGCGTTGTCACGGGCGAGCGCGTCGAACTCGAAGAACGCGCTGTCGAGCCCGGCCACGCGCGTGCCGGCAGCGGGCGCCGTCGGCGTCGCCGAGCCCGTGACCGGCGCCTGCGCCGGACCTTCCGGCACGTTCACGCTCTGCTCGAGCGGCACCGTGTCCCTGGCGACGACCGGCGCGTCGACGACCGGCAGGGCCAGCGCGGTGGCCTTCCCGCCCGCCGCCACGGTGACCTGCGGGTCGGCGGCGAACGTCGGCACCTTGTCGGGGTCGCTCGTCGTCACCCGGAGCACCAGCTTGTGGCCGGCGCGCAGGCGGTGCCCCATCGCCATCGCCGGCGGACGCATCGTGTAGAGCTCGCCCGGGGTGACCGGCCGGCGATTGGCGATGCCGTCGCGCAGCTCCGGGTTGATCGCGAACTGCCCGATCCGGCGGCGCGCGCCGGCGGCATTCTCGTCATAGACGGTGGCGATGAGATGGACCCGCGGCGCCGTGACCGACGCGGTGAGCTTGAGGATCGGGCGGCCCGCCACGAACTTGTCCCGGGTCAGCCGCGGCGTCGAGAACGTGGCGCCGCCGGTCCCCTGCGGGTCCGCGTAGCCCGACGGGGAGCCGGTGAAGCTGATCGCGCCCGCCGGGGTGGTCTCGCTGCTGGCGAGCCGTCCGGCGGCGGTCGCGTGGAACGTCTCGACGTGCGTGCCGGTGCGCCAGCGGTCGAGCATCAGGATCTCGGAGCGGTCGCCGGCGCGGGCGCCCTCGAACGTCCCGTCGCTCATGAATACCTCGGTGTTCGGGCCCGTCGACACGTCGCGGCCGGCGAGCTGGTTGTCGAACCAGGCATGCAGCGCGGCGGTCCACTGCACGCCGCGGCGGTTCGGGCAGCACCCCGACCCGTGGTCCCACTGGCCGAGCCACAGCTTGTCGGTGCTGCGGCGGCGGTCCATGAACCAGTCGAGCGCGGTGACGCGCGCGGCGTTGTCGTTGACGCCGTGCACCGCGAAGACGGTGGCGTCGGTCTTCGCCGCGCCGTCGCTCCAGTCGCGCTGCTCGTGCCAGGCGGAGTAGCGGCCGCTGAGCTGGTCCTCACCGGCGATCAGCGCGGAGTTGGGCAGGCCGCAGCCGGTCTCCTCCATCGAGTTGCCGAAGTCGTCGCCGGTATGGGTCTGGCCGCTCGGATCGGAGAACGGCGGCAGCTTGCGCTCGATCGCCAGCTGCTCGTAGGCCTCGATCGGGCCGACGTACTGCAGGAAGTAGGGCACGCCTCCCTGGAACTGGTGGTCGTACATCGACGCCAGGCCGGCGGAGGGCACGATCGTGGTCAGGCCCTTCGGGCGCTGGGCCGCGGCGACCATCGGGGTCGAGCCGACGTAGGAGTGCCCGGTCATCCCGACCTTGCCGTTGGACCAGGAGGACGCGGCCGCCCACTCGACGACCCGCTTGAGGTCGCGGGCGTCGCGGAGCCCGAGATGGTCCAGGCAACCCTGGGAGCGGCCGGTGCCGCGGAGGTCCATCATCACGACGGCGTAGCCACGCGGTGCGAAGTAGCCCGTCAGGCCGATCGGCTTGCCGGACTCGTCCTTGGGCCCGGGCAGGATGCGGGTGCCCTCCCGGTCCGCGAGCGTGCCGTGGTACGGGCTCGCCTCGAGGATCACCGGGAAGCGGCCGGCGCCCTTGGGCTTGGTCACCTCGATGTAGAGCACGCGGCCGTCGAACGCGGGGAGGCGCACGACCTTCTTCTCGACGCTGTAGCGAGCCGTCGAGCGGCCCTTGATCTTCGTGTAGTCGGTCGCGGTGGCGGCGCCCGCGGCGGGCGGTACGGCGAGCGCGCCGCCGAGCGCGAGCATCAGCGCAGCGCGGCGGGCAAGGCGGACGGTGGTCAAGGATCCCTCCAGGGGAGTGGTGCGGGCCGGGAGCGGCGATCTGGGGTGCGCCGCAGTTGCATCCCGAAACGGACGCGCGGGCGAGAACTTGCGCTATCGGGTCGCGCCTGGTCCCGCCCGTGTGGCAGGGTTGGCGCTGAGATGGCCACCGGCGCCGACCGCATCGTCACCGAGCTCGAGCGCGCGGGCGTCGAGCTGTGCTTCGGGCTGCCCGGGGTGCACAACCTCGCGCTCTGGGAGGCGCTGCGCGACTCGCCGATCCGGCTCGTCGGCGTGCGCCACGAGCAGACGGCCGTCTACGCGGCCGACGGCTACGCCCGGGCGACCGGGCGGATGGGCGTGGCGCTGACGACGACCGGGCCGGGCGCGGCCAACACGCTCGGCGCGGTCGGCGAGGCGTGGGCGTCGCGCTCGCCCGTGCTGGTGATCGCCACCGACATCCCGACGTCGCTGCGGCGGCCCGGCGTCTATCGCGGCGTCCTGCACGAGACCACCGACCAGGGCGCGATGTTCGCGCCGGTGGTCGACGCGTGCTTCCACGCCCGCCGCGACCTCCCCGTCGCCATCACCGCCCACGAGGCGATCGCCGCGGTGCGCGACCGGCCCATCTACCTGGAGGTGCCGACCGACCTGCTGGCCGCCGAGGCGCCCGACGCCGCCCGCGCGGCGCGCGCCGAGCCGCTGCACTTCCGCAGCGCCGACCGGGCGGTGCGCGACGCGGTGCGGCTCCTCGACGGCGCGGAGCGCCCGCTCGTGTGGGCCGGCGGCGGAGCGCTCGAGCTGCGGGCCGAGGTCACCGCCCTGGCCGAGGCGCTCGCCGCGCCGGTCCTCACGACCTACCGCGCGCGCGGGTTGCTGCCGCCGGGCCACCCGTGCGCGGTGGGGATGCCGCCGCACGTCGAGCCGGCCGGCCGGCTCTGGGACGAGGCCGACGTCGTCGTCGCGATCGGTTCGGACCTCGACGGCATGAACACCCAGAACTGGGCGATGCCGCAGCCGCCCGCGCTGATCGCGATCAACCCGGATCCCGCCGACGCGACCAAGAACTACCGCGCCGACATGGTGCTCGACGACCTCGAGGGCCTCACGCCGCGCCCGCGCGGCGGGCTCGACGCCCTCTGCGAGCGGATGCGCCACCTGCGCGCCGAGGCCTGCGCGACGCTCGACCCCACCGCCCTCCGGTTCCTCGACGCCGTCTCGTTCGCGGTGCCCGACGAGGCGATCCTCGTCTGCGACATGTGCATCCCGGGGTACTGGATCGCCGGCTTCCACGGCTTCACCCATCCGCGCGCGCTGCAGTACCCGGTCGGCTGGGGGACGCTGGGCTACGCGTTCCCGGCCGCGCTGGGCGCGGCGCTGGCCGAGCGCGGCCCGGTCGTGTCGATCAGCGGCGACGGCGGCTTCCTGTTTGCCGCCGGCGAGCTGGCGACCGTCGCGCAGGAGGAGATCGGGTTCACCGCGGTGATCGTCGACGACGGCGGCTACGGGATGCTGCGCTACGACCAGGACCTGGCGGGATCCCCGCGCAGCGGTGTCGACCTCCAGAGCCCCGACTTCGCGGCGGTGGCGGCCGCGTTCGGCATCCACGCGGAGACGGTCGAAGGGCTCGACGACGCGTTCGGCGAGGTCCTGGCGCGGCACGTCGCGGACCCGCGCCCGTCCGTGCTCGTGGCGCACGCTCCGTCGCTCGTCCCGCCCCCGACTACATCGCCGAACTGGTACCGGCGGCGCGCGGCGGCGTGAAGACCCGCCTCGCCCGTGCCGGCCTCGTCGCCGCCATGGTGGTGGTGACGATCAACCTGTGGACGGGCGCGCCGCTGCTCGCGCTGTGGGTCGGCTCGCGGGTCGCGCCCTCCTCCGGCATCAGCATGGGCGCGGTCGCGGTCATCGTCATCGTGCTGCTCGTCGTCTGCATGGCCCTGGTGCGGCTGCTGGCGGTCCTCGGGGCCGTCCACGACCGGATCTCCGGCCACGAGGCGACCGTGCGCCGCCACACGCCCTGGCTGCGCGCGATGAGCGGCGAGCGCCCGCGCGAGCTCGGCGGCGCGGCGCCCTCGCTCACCGCGCTCGACTACGTGCTCGTGGCGGTCGTGGTGCTCAGCATCGTGGCGTTCGAGATCTGGTTCTTCTTCATCGCCGGTTCCCCGTTCGACAGCCGCTCCGGCCGGTGAGCGAGGTCACGCGCGAACAGGCGCTCGCCTTCCGCCTCGCCGGCCAGCACCTGCATCGCCGGCTGGGCGCCGGGCATGCCGCGGAGGCCGCCGCGGCGACCGGGTTGCAGGATCTCCCGCCCGGCTCCGCGCTCGCCGCCCTCGCCGCGCGCGTCGACGACGCCGGGCCCGACGCCGCCGCGGTCCCGGCGCTGGCGCTCGTCCCGAGCGTCCGCGGCGCCGCGCGGCTGGTCCCGGTCGCCGACCTCGAGGTGTTCACCACCGCGCTCCTGCCGCCCGACGAGAAGGCGGCGCGAGGGCTTATCGGGAGCGCGACGAGGTCGCTCGACAAGTACGGGATCGCCGCGCTCGACGCGATGGAGCGGGTGACGGCGGCGGTGCGCGACGCGCTCTCCGACGGGCCGCTCGCGCGCGACGACTTCCACCAGGCCCTGCGCGACCGGCTCGACGACGAGCTGCTGCCGTGGTGCTCGAGCTGCCGCAGCCACCACGTCGCCCCGGCGCTCTGGCGCTCCGCGGGGCTGCACGGAGCCTTGGCCATCATGCCGGGCGGCGGGCGGGGAGCGACGTTCGTCGCGGCGCCCCCGGCCCCCGCGTTCGACGGCGACCCCGGCGCCGAGCTGGTCCGCCGCTTCCTGCGCGCCTACGGCCCCGCGACGCCCGACGAGCTCGCCGACTGGGCGGGGATCTCCGGGCCGCACGCGCGCCGGCTCTGGCGCCGGGTCGAGCCCGAGCTCGCCGACGCGCCGCTCGACGGTCGCGACACCGAGATCCTCGAGGCCGACGCCACGCGGCTGGCCGGCCCTCCCGCGTCCGACGGCGGCGCGCGGCTGCTGCCGCCGTCCGATCCCTATCTCGACCAGCGCGACCGCGAGACGCTGCTCCCCGACCCCGAGCTGCGCAAGCGGGTGCGGCGGCCGGCCGGCAACCCGGGCGTCGTGCTGGTCGCCGGCGCGCTCGCCGGGCTGTGGTCGGCGAAGCGCGCAACCGGCGGGGTGCTGCGGGTGGAGGTCGAGGCGCTCGGGAACGAGGCAGCCCAGGCAGGCGACGCCCTTGAGGAGGAGGCCGCGCGGCTGGGCCGGGTTCGTGGCGCGGCGGAGGCGACGGTCGCGTTCGTGTGACTCATGGCGTGATCGTGAGAACCACGTCGTGCGGGACGCGATCTCGGTTGACCCAGGTCACGGTCCGGCCCACGCGAGCGGTCGCCGCATCCGGTGAGAACGCGACGTTCCGCATGACCACCATGTCGGTCCGGGGCGCCGCCTGCGGCGGCGCCGGCGCGGCCGCCCTCGTGGTGGCGGTCTCACCGCTCCACAGGACGGTCGCCAGGGCAAGGCTCAGGAGACCGGCGGTGGGGAGTGCGAGGCCGGTCCGGGTGGGAGCCGTCCGCGCGAGCCCGGCCACCTGCTCGGAGATCCACTGGGCGGTGCTGCGCTCGGGCGCGGTGCGCGACAGCCACAGATAGCTGAGGAACGCGGCCGGGCCGAAGACCGTCATGACCGGCACGAACGCGGCGGCGGTCGTGCCGAACAGCCCCGGGAAGAGCAGCGGCGTGACGCTCGGCGCGACCGCGCCGAACACGATGATCACCACCAGCGAGAGCCGCGCGCCACGCCGACCGAAGCCCTTCTGCGCAGCGACCGCGTACATGCAGAAGACCAGCATGTCTCCGAGGCCGACGTTGGCGTTGAAGTCGGCGACCGCGAAGCCGACCGCGGGGTCCAGCGGCCGGGCCTGGAGGCTGATCGCCAGGAGCGGGGTCAGCGACACGACCTTGATGAAGAAGATGTCGTAGACGGCCAGGAACAGGGAGAACCAGGCGACGTGCCGCAGCTCCAGTCCGCCCTGCACGTAGAGGTTGCCGATCCCGACGGCCGCGATCATCACGACGATGCTCGTCAGCACCCAGTAGATCTGCAGACCCCCGCCAAGCTCGTTCATCGAACGGGTGACCAGGAGGTTGGCGATCAGCAGGGCCGGGATCGCGATCCACAGCAGCCGCGTGGATGCGAGCGGCCGCAACGCGATCATCAGCGCCGACATGAACGTCAGCACGAGGAAGCCGGTGACCACGCCCCCGGGCAGCGCGAGGTACAGCGGCGGCAGCGCGACGATGAAGCAGGCCAGCACGCACAGATCGCGTGAGTTGAACGCGCCGATCGGCGGGCGCTCGAGGCGCACGAAGCGGAAATACGCGAGCGCGCACAGCGCGCTACTCAGCGAGAAGGCGAGCGCGACGACGATCTGGAACTGAGTTGCGGCGTTCATCGTCAACTCCTCGCCCCGGCGGTGAACGTGGTCTCGGTCAGGTCGCTGCGCAACGGCCGCAGCACGATCGGCGACGGGTCGCCGACGACGTTGCACACGACCGGCAGTCCGCGGTCATCGAGCGCGACGCGGCGCGCCACCTCGCCGGCGGTGATCCCCCCGGCCGTCTCCTGGCTGAGCGTCAGCTCGAGCGTGTCGGCCACCGCGCGGACCGAGAAGCGGGCGGGCCACGGATCGCCGGGCAGCGCTTCGCAGGCCTCGACGATCTGGCGCGGGGTCACGACGCGCCCGTCGACGCGCAGGAGGTGATCCGCCTTGCCGAGGATCTGCGAGGTGGCCGGCGTGCCCGCCAGGCTGCACTCGAGGTCGTAGTCGCCGAGTCGGCGCACGACGTCGCGGGTGTCGTAGCGGAAGACGGGCATGCACTCGCGGTAGGGGTAGTAGGGCGTGATCACCACGCTGCCGAGCGCACCGGGGGCGGCAGGCGCGCCGGTGTCGAGGTCGATCACCTCGACGAAGCCCATGTTGAGGTCGTGGTGCAGATGGCCGTGCTCGCACACCCGCCCGCTCACCGGCAGGACCTCGGTCATCCCGAACGTGTCGTTCACCAGGACCGGGCCGAGCGTCTCGCGGGCCGCACGGGCGAGCGCCGGCGACAGCACCTCGCCGCCGCAGTCCACGCGCCGCAGCCGGAAGTTCTCCGGCCCGAAGCCACCGCCACGGGCGAGCTTGACGAGCTCGGCGAGGTAGCTGGGATACGTCGCGAGGAGGGTCGGCGCCCGCTCTCCGCCGGTGAGCAGACTGTGCAGGCTCTCCGCGGCGGGAACCAGGCCCAGCGGCCGCGTCGCGGCTCCGACGAGCCGGCAGACCGCCAGGTTCTGCGCCATCGCCGCCGTGGCCCTCGAGCTGATGTTGATCTGCATGCAGTCATCCGGGCCGATCTCTCCCCGCAACAGCCCACTCAGGGCCGCCAGCGCCGGCCACAGCTCGAGCTCGTAGCGCGAGAGCCAGATCTCCGCGGGCCGGCCGGTCGTGCCGGTCGTCCGGGTCGTGACGTGCGGCCGCGACCCTTCGACGATGAAGTCCTGCGGCCGTGCCACGAGCTCGGCCTTGGTGGTGACCGGGATGCTCGCCATGTCATCCAGCCTCAGACCCTTGGCCTGCAGGTCGATCGACGCGAACACGTCGCGGTAGTGGGGCGAGAGCCGACCCAGGCGGCGCGCGGTCCGCCGCAGCGCCTGCTCCTGGAAGGCCCGTCGCGCCTGAGGATCCGAGAACGGACCGTCCAGCATCTCCTGCAGATCGTCTCCGGGACTCCCGAACACCGTCAGGGTCGCAAGCGCGTCGCCGATCAGACGCTCGACGTTGCGCGAGTTGATTGGCTTGCCGGTGACCATCGACATCGCCAGCCTCAGCTGGCGCACACCCGTTTCGAACATCAGTCAGCTCCTCCCGCTCAAGCGGCTTCGCCCGGGCCCGCTCGAGCCCGGGCGCGCCGCACTGGATGACGCCTCTAGGAACTTCCGGCGCACGCCGCGAACAGGACCGCGCTCAGCGATCCCAGCGTGTACCGGACGTACTTCGTGGCACCGACGAACTGCCGACACGACTGCATGACGACCTCCTTGGAGTTGACGAGGACTACGGCGCCATCGTGAACGAGCCCGGGGGCCCCGCCCAGCAACCAAGGTCTACGGTCGAGCAACCCTCAAAGAGGTCAGACCCCTTGAGTCGAGGTGACTCAAGGGGTCTGACCCCTACCCGGTGACGACGACGACCTTCCCCGTCCCCTCGCCGGCGACCCGCCGGCGGTGCGCGTCGGCGAGGCGGGGATCACCCAGTCGCCGCTGCGGGAACCGCACCGCGTCGCCCGACCAGCCGCGCAGGGTCATGTACTCCGACCGGTTCAGGCAAGAACGCCCCGACGCGCACGAGCGCCCAGCCCGGCCGCGGCTCGGGCCGCGGCACGTCGCGGACCTCGAGGCCGTCCGGCCCGTCCGGGCGCACCGCCACCGCCGCCCGCATGGTCGCCACCGCGAGCTACTCGTCGAGCCGGAACTTCGGATCGCCCTCGAGGAGGGCGACGTCCATCTGCGCCTTCTGCAGCTTGCCGGCGTAGTCCCAGTTCATCGACTGCCAGCGGGTGAACTGGTCGAGGACCCAGATCCCCGACTGCCGTGAGCCGTTGCCGGACTTGCCGTTGCCGCCGAACGGCAGGTGCGCCTCGGCCCCGCTGGTGGAGTTGTTGACCGAGAGCATCCCGGCGCTGACCCGCTCGCGGAAGCGCAGGGCGTACGTGGGGTTGTTCGTGTAGATCGCCGCCGAAAGGCCGTAGCCGTGGGCGTTGGCCAGCTCGACCGCCTCGTCGAAGCCGCCGTGGCGCAGCACGCCGATCAGCGGCCCGAAGGTCTCGGTTGAGTACAGCGCGTCCTCGCGCCGCACGCCCGAGACGACCATCGGGTGGTAGTAGAGCCCGGCCTCGGCGTCGCCGACGAAGCCCTCGCGCGGCGCGTCGGGCCCGATCCGCCCGGTCGCGGTCGAGCCGTGGACCTCCTGGTGGGGCTCGACGAGGCCGATCCAGTCCTCGAAGCGCTCGGCGAAGCGCTCGGAGAGCATCGGCCCGTAGAGGACGTCCTCGCGCGGGTCGCCGATCGGGGCGGCGCGGACGGCGGCGTCGAGCTTGGCCACGAACTCGTCGTGGATGGACTCGTGGACGATGGCCGAGCCGAGCGACGTGCAGCGCTGCCCGGCGGTGCCGAAGCCGGAGAACAGGGCGCCCTCGACGGCGAGGTCGAGGTTGGCGTCCTCCATCACGACGAGCGGGTTCTTGCCGCCGAGCTCGAGGCAGGGCGACTGCAGGTGGCGGCCGCACAGCGCGCCGATCTCGGCGCCGACCGCGCTCGAGCCGGTGAAACCGACCTTGTCGACGAGCCGCTCCTCGAGCGCCTGCTCGAGCCCTTCGAACGTCGCCTTGCCCTCGGCCTGCACGACGTTGAGCACGCCGTCGGGGAGGCCGCCGGCGATGAACAGCTGGGCGAGCGCGTTCCCGAGCGCCGGCGAGTACTCGGCCGGCTTCCAGACGACCGCGTTGCCGCACACGAGCGCCGGGACGAGGTACCACGACGGCACCGCGACCGGGAAGTTGCCCGCCGTGATGATCGCGGCGACGCCCACCGGCACCCGGAACGTGAAGAGCTGCTTGTCGGGCATCTCGCTCGGCACCGTCTGGCCATAGAGGCGGCGGCCCTCGCCGAGGAAGAAGTCGCAGGTGTCGACGATCTCCTGGACCTCGCCGAGCGCCTCGGCGTACGGCTTGCCGATCTCGCGCGTGACGAGCCGGGAGAGCGCCTCCTTGTTGTCCTCGACGAGGCGGCCGATGGCGGCGATGACGCGCCCGCGGACCGGCGCCGGCGTCCTCGCCCAGCCCGGCTGGGCGGCGCGTGCCGCGCGGCAGGCGTCGACGAAGGTCTGGGCGTCGCCGAGCGCGACCTCGGCGACGACGTCGTCGAGCTGGGCGGGGTTGGTCGACGTCAGGTGGCCGCCGGGGGCGTCGGTGCGCTCCGAGCCGGCGACGATGGAAGCGACGGTGGCGGCGGTGCGAGTGCTCATGCCCGCCACCGTATCGACTGGCCTCAGCCCGGACTCAGGCCGCCGCCCGGCTCACGGCCCGCCCGCGGCCGCGGCGCTTGGCGACGAACGCCCTCTCGTCGGCCACCCCGAGCAGCGCGGGGCCCGTGCGGCCGTCGGCGGGAAACACCGCGGCGCCGAAGCTCCCGCTCACGCCGTCGAGGCCGCCGACCGCGTCGGCCACCGCCTGACGAAGCCGATCCGTCAGCTGGTCGGCCTCGGCCTGACCGGTCTCCGGCGCGAGCACGCAGAACTCGTCGCCGCCCTGGCGCACCACCGTGTCCTCGTCGCGCACGGTGCGCGCCAGCGCCGTGGCGACCGCCTGGAGGACCTCGTCGCCCGCGGCGTGCCCGAAGCGGTCGTTGACGGACTTGAAGCCGTCGAGGTCGCACATCAGCACCGCGAGCGGGCGCCGATGGCGCTCGTGGCGCGAGATCTCGTAGCTCAGGCGCTCGTGCAGCAGCCGCGCGTTGCCGAGGCCGGTCAGCGGATCGCGGCGCGAGAGCTCGACGAGGTGGCGCTCACGGGCCTGCCGGCCCGACGCCAGCAGCGCCGAGAGCACCGCGCCCGGGATGCACAGCACCAGCGCCGCCGGGCCGACCTGGCCACCCAGGAACACCCCGAGCGCGAGGGCGCCGGCGGCGAGCAGGGCGGATGGCAGGGGTCTGGGGCCCACGGCGCGTCATCCTGACCGCGCCACCGGACGGCTCGGGCTACTTTTCCGCCAACCGGGCCTTGAGCGCGTGGAGGACGTCGATCTCGACCGGATCGGTCCCTCGCAGCACCGCGAGATACAGCGACACCAGGTCGCCGAGGAGGATGAGCGACACGAGCCGCTCCGTCCGCGACCGGCCCGTCGAGCGCACGACCTCGATCGCCTCGGCATCGCCGCCGATCAGCTCGGCGGTCAGCTCGACGCGGGCCCGCGTCCGCGGATGGGTGTCGCTGTCGTCGAGGAATACGGCCGCGAAGCGCCCGTATTCCCGCGCGGAGCGCCAGCCGACGATCTCGTTGTGATCGAGCTCCGGCAGCTCCCCCGCGAACGCGTGCACCTTCGCGTTCTCGTTGAGCTGCGTCTTCCACCGGTACGCCACCGGCGCGGTGAGCTCGGCGCCGGCGATCAGCGGAACCGAGCCGTGCAGCGCCCGGGCCAGCCGCTTGGCCTCCGAGTCGTCGCCCGCCCCGGGGCCCCACTCGGCGGCCAGGCCCTCGGCGAGCGTCGCCGCGGCCTCGATCTCGGCCCGGAGCGACGGGCCGACGCCCGCCAGCGCGGCGACCTCGAGCGCGACGACCGCCGTGTACCCCACCGCGGCCCGCGGCTGGAAGCCACCCGGCAGCGGGATGACGGGGACGCCGTCGCGCCGCGCGTGCTCGGCGAGCGGACCGCCCGTCGTGGCGACGATCCGGCGGGCGCCGAGCGTGCCGGCGGCGTCGTAGCAGGCCAGCGTCTCCTCGGTCGTGCCGGAGTAGCTCGCACACAGCACCGTCGAGCCCGCGCCCGTCCACGGCGGCAGCGAGTAGCCCGTGGCCATCGTCAGGGGGCGCGCGGCCCGCGAGCCGAGCGCCGCGAGGGCGAGCCGGCCGCCGATGCCGCTCCCGCCCATGCCGGCGACGACCAGGTCGCCGGGCGCGTCGGCGGGCCGCAGCGCAGCGGAGTCGACCCGCCACAGCGCGTCGCGCAGATGCGTCGGCAGGTCCAGGACCTCGGCGACCTGGGCCGTCGAGTCGACCGCCGCGACGGCCTCGGCGTCGAGGGCCTGGGTGGCCATCTCAGATCAGAACCGGATGGCGCCGTCGGGCAGCTCGACGCCCGGGAAGATGCGGGCGCCGTTGGCGATCACATTGTCGGCGCCGATCGTCACGCCCTCGCCGAGGACGGCGAGCCCTTCGATGTGGGTGTTGTCGCCGACCCGCACGCCGCCGGCGACGATGCAGCCGCTCAGGTGGCAGTTCGCCCCGATCTCCGCGCCGCGCATCACGACGGCGCTCTCGATCGTCGTGTGCTCGCCGACGCTGACGCCGTGCTCGAGCACGACGCGGGGCCCGACCCGCGCGTTCGCCCCGATCCGGCAGCCGCTTTCCACGAGCGCCGACGGGATGATCCGGCCGTCGTTCTCCACGCGCTCCTCGATGCAGAGGTAGCCGTCGCCCATGCGCGCCGTCACCGGCGTGTGCACGGTGCCCTCGAGGATGTCGAAGGTGCCCTCGAGGTAGCGCTCGGGGGTCCCGATGTCCAGCCAGTAGGCGTCCGAGACGTAGCCGTAGAGCCCGGCGCCCACGAGCCGCGGGAAGACCTCGCGCTCGATCGAGGCGGGCTGGTCGTCCTCGAGCAGCTCGAGGACGGAGCGCTCGAGCACGTACGCGCCCGCCGAGATGTTCTTCGTGTCGATCAGGTCGGGCGACGGCTTCTCGACGAACTCGGTGACCGCGCCATTCGCGTCGAGGCGGACCAGGCCGTAGTGCGACGGGTCCTCGACCGGGGTCAGCGCCAGCGTGCCGACCGCACCGGTGCGCTGGTGCTGCTCCATCTGCGCGGTGAGGTCGATGTCGGTCAGGACGTCGCCGTTGAGCATCAGGAACTGGTCGTCGAGCAGCGACTCGGCGAACTTGACGGCGCCGCCGGTCCCCATCGGCCGGGGCTCCTCGACGTAGCGCAGGCGGATCCCGAGCGCGGAGCCGTCGCCGAGGACGTTGCGCACGCCGCTGGCCAGGAAGCCGCACGACATCACGATGTCGTCGACGCCGTGGCCACGGAGCCAGTCGAGCATGAACCCGATGAACGGGCGATCGACGAGCGGGACGACCGGCTTGGGCACGGTGGTGGTCAGCGGCCGGAGCCGCGTGCCCTCACCGCCCGCGAGGATGAGCGCCTGCATCGCGACCGGCGCCCTAGACCGTGACGACGGGCTTGACGGCGGGCCGCCCGACGCCTTCGTAGGTCAGCCCGGCTTCGCGCACGCGGTCGGGATCGAGGAAGTTGCGTCCGTCGACCACCAGCGTGCCGCGCATGCTGGCCGCGACGGCCTGGAGGTCGAGCTCGCCGAACTCGGGCCACTCGGTGACCAGTACGACGGCGTCGGCGCCCGCCACGGCCTCCTCCGCGCTGCGCGCGAACTCGACGCCGGTGATCAGCTTGCGCGCCTCGTCCTCGGCCACGGGGTCGTACGCGCGGATCATCGAGCCGGCCGCCTGCAGCCGCGCCGAGAGCACGAGCGAGGACGCCTCGCGCATGTCGTCGGTGTTCGGCTTGAAGGCCAGCCCGAGCAGCGCGATCTCCTTACCTACGAGCGAGCCGAGGTGCTTCTGGAGCTTGGAGATGACGCGGCGCTTCTGCAACTCGTTGACCTCGATGACCGAGTTGAGCAGCTGGAAGTGATAGCCCGAGTTGCCCGCCAGCTGCTTGAGCGCGGAGACGTCCTTCGGGAAGCACGACCCGCCGAAGCCGATCCCGGCCTGAAGGAACTTCGGGCCGATCCGGTCATCCAGGCCCATGCCCTTGGCCACCTCGACCACGTCGGCGCCCGTCTCCTCGCAGACGTTGGCGATCTCGTTGATGAACGAGATCTTCGTGGCCAGGAAGGCGTTCGACGCCAGCTTGACCATCTCCGCCGACTTGATGTCGGTGCGCACGAGCGGCGCCTCGAGCGGCGCGTAGAGCTCGACGACGGCGTCGCCGGCCCAGTCCCCGTCGTCGCCGATGACGACGCGGTCCGGGTTCAGGAAGTCCTTGACCGCGGAGCCCTCCTTGAGGAACTCCGGGCAGGAGACGTAGCGGAAGCCCTCCTTGCCCTGGTCGACGAACATCCGCTTGACGTTGTCGCCGGTCCCGCACGGAACGGTCGACTTCATCACCAGCGCATGGCGGTCCGACGGCGGCATCGCGTCGACGACCGCGTTGACGGCGGAGAGATCCGCGTCGCCCGAGTAGGTGGGTGGCGTCCCGACCGCGACGAACAGCAGCCGGGCGTGCTCCAGCGCGTCGTCGAGCTCGGTGGAGAAGTGCAGGCGCCCGCGGTGGCGCTCGACGAGCTCGGCGAGCCCCGGCTCGTAGATGGGGATGCGGCCCTGCTTGAGCCCTTCGATCTTGGCGGCGTCGATGTCGATGCACCAGACCTCGTTGCCGAGCTCCGCGAAGCCGGCCGCGGTGACGAGGCCGACGTAGCCGGTTCCGATGACGCCGATGGGTTCGCGTTCTGAAGTCATAAGCGGCGTAGGAATCTAGCCGGTCTACTTCCCGCCGAGGCGGTCGAGCGATCCCGCGATGCCGATCATCTGCCGGTTCGAGAGCTTCCGCAGCAGCGAGTTGGAGACCCAGTACGCCCCGCGCCGGGTCTTCCAGGCCACCATCCGCAGGCGCCGGCCGTCGAAGTACAGCTGCAGCTTGCGCCCTTCGACCGTCCGCGTCTCGTCGGGATCGTCGAGGATCGGCGGATCGCGCCAGGTGGTGCCCTGGACGCCGTAGTACTCGCCGAACCCGGACTCGCGCGTGCGGAGGGTCAGGCGGTAGGCGCGGTGCAGCGTGCCGACCTCGTCGCGGATCGAGTATGTGCGCGCCTCGGGTGCCGAGTAGTCCGAGCCCGCTCGGCCGAGGGTCGGGTAGTAGAACGGGAAGTCGAGCTTCGGGTCGGCGAGCAGCGCGCGGTCCTCGCCGGCGCGCCGGAAGCTCTCGAGGCCGCGGATCTTGGCGGTGGTGGTCTTCGCGCGCTTGGAGCCCTTCTTGCGCGTCGGCTTCTTCGGCGTCTTCGGCACCGCCGGCCGCTTGACGCGTGGGCGCAAGAACTCGTCGACGCTGCGCTCGATCGCCTCGGGGCTCGCGAGCAGGTACGCGCCGGAGGCCTCGTCGCCGGTGATCCGGAACGGCACCTCGCGCACCGGCTTGTTGGAGCTGAAGATCGCCAGCTTGGCGAGCGCGAACAGCTGCTTCTTCTTGCGCAGGCCGCGGTCGGAGTCCGTGTAGCGGGCGAAGACCTTCGCCAGCGTCTTGATCCTGCCCGGGTCCTTGAGCTTCTGGACGCCCTTCTGGTTCTTGATCTGGCGCAGGAAGTCCTGCTGGCGGGCGGCGCGGACGAGGTCGTTGTCCGTGTGGCGGTAGCGGACGTAGTCGAGCGCGTCCTTGCCGCAGATGCGCTGGTAGCCCGGGTCGATGTCGATCGTGGCGTAGTTCTGGCCGGCCGCGTTGTCGTTGTAGTAGCGCTGGTCGATGTCGGCGTAGACGCAGCCGACGTAGTTGATCGCGCGCTGGAAGCCCATGAAGTCGATCTGGACGACGTGGTTGATCTTGAACCGGCGCTCGGGGGTCGAGAGGACCGCCTTGACCGTCTTGAGCGTCAGCCGCGGGCCGCCCTGCTCGTAGGCGGCGTTGATCTTGGTCGGGACGCCGTTGCCGGGGATGACCACCTTGAGGTCGCGCGGGAGCGACATGACGGTGACCGCCTCGTTGTCTGGGTCCAGGCGGACGAGGATGATCGTGTCCGAGCGAGGCTTGATCCCGAGCTTGTCGTCCCCGTAGCGCCCGTCGGAGCCGAGGATCATCAGCGTCTCCGGCTTGCCGGCGTCCGCGCGATCGATCTCCTCGACGGGGATCGGGATCGGCGCCCGCCCCTCCTTCTCGACGACGTTGATGACGTCGTCGACCTGCAGGAACGCCGCCGACGCCACCGCCGCGGCGCTCATCAGCACGATCAGCATGCCGCCCAGGAACGCCCGCTTGAGCAGGCCGAGGCCGACCCGCGGAGGCCGCTCTTCGTACCCGATGCTGCTCAAGCCGCGCCGCCCTCGAGGGCGCGCAGCGAGCCGCGCTCCAGCCACATCGGAAGGTCGGTGACGAAGTCGCGCAGCGCCTGACGGTAGCGGGCGAGCGAGGCGATCGACACCCACTCGTCAGGTCCGTGGTGACCGGCGCCGGTCGGGCCGAACTCGACCGCCGGGATGCCCGCCGCCAGGAAGGAGACGGCGTCCGAGGCGCCATCGCGCCCGACACTCATGGCCTCGCCCTGGGTCGAGCGGCGCACGGCGTCGCACAGCGCGAGCACGTACGGGTTCGTCCGCGACACCTGCGCCGGGATGCGGCCGAAGGTCTTCATCACCTCGATGTCCGGAATCCGGCGAATCTGCTCGAGGATCTCACCCGGGTCCTGGCCCGGCAGGTAGCGGATGTCGAGATCCATGGTGCAGAGATCGGCCACCTTGTTGATCGCGTCGCCGCCGATGATCCGCCCGAGGTTGATGGACGGACGGTCGAACATCTCCGAGGACTCGCGCGAGAAGGGCAGGGTCTCGATTCGCCGGAAGACGTCGATCGCCTTCGTGATCGCGTTGTCTCCGAGCCATGGCGTCGACCCGTGGGCGGCGCGGCCGTGAACGGTGACCCGGACGGCGAGGACGCCCTTGGCCTGGACGCCGACGTGCAGGTCGGTGGGCTCGCCGGTGATCGCGAAGTCGCCCTTGAAGCCCTCGCCGACGAGCACGTCGGTCGAGCGGGTGTCGACGTCCTCGGACTCCTCGTCCGGCGCGCACATGAACCGCACGCCGACGTTGCGCTGGTCGGCGACGTCGCGCAGCGCGCACATCATCGCGGCGAGCCCGCCCTTCATGTCGTAGGCGCCGCGCCCGATCAGCCGGTCGCCCTCGATGCGCGGGGCGAACTGCTCCTGGTTCCCGGGGACCACGTCGATGTGCCCGTGGAAGACGATCGTCGGGCCTTCGGCGTTGCCGACCCAGGCGCTGAGCACGGGCAGGCCGTTGTGGATGTGGTCGTGCACGTCGATCTCGCGCGACTCGAGCCAGCCCTTGACGAAGCCCTGGGCCGCGCGGATGCCATCGACGGTGGACGTGTCGTAGGTGATCAGCCGTTCGGCGAGAACCCGCTCGTCCATCCGCAGGAGGATAGGGGGCCCTAAGGGCCCGCCTATCGCGGCAGGCAGGGCGTGCCGCCGGCGAGCACGGCGCCGCGGCCGTCGTGCCGCATCTGGAAGCTGTAGGTGTAGCCCTTGGCGGTGGTGGCGAAGACGCCCGGGAACTTCCCCTTGCGCAGGCGGATGGTGTGCCCGGCCAACCTCCAGCGCGACTCGGCGGCGGCGAGGGCGCCATCGCGGACGTCCTCGAACTCGAGCCGCGCGCCGCCGGTGAAGAGCTCGGCGCCCTTCGGCTCCAGCGTCGCCGGGTCGAGGTTCTCCTCGCGGCACGGCGCGGGCTCGGAGCGGGCAGGCTCGTCCGGCGTGCGCATGATCTTCACCGCGGCCGCGACGAGCTCGACCCGCACGAGCCTCTCCGCTTTCGCGAGGCGACCGGTGGTCTGCACGGGGGCGCTGGTGGCGGGCTCGTCGCCGGCACCGCAGCCCGGCAGCCCGGCGAGCAGGAGCGAGGCGAGCAGCACGATGGCCATCCTCCCCGTCATCGGGTGGTGTTCACCTCGTCGGGATGCCCGGCGACGATCAGCCCGAGGTTGCTCAGCGACTCCGAGCCCTCGTTGAAGTAGCTCGAATGCCCCGAGATGTCGCCGGTGTGGAACTCGGTGGCGCCGAAGGACTCCGCCGTCGGCGGTGGGCCGTGCCAGCCGCTCCCACCGACGAAGTCGCTGTTCGCAACGCCGGCGAAGATGTGCGTGGAGCCGTCGGTGAGCTCGTCGACGCTGCCGGCGCCGACGCCCGGGGAGCCGATGAACGCGACGTCGTCGACCTGGAGCCCTTCGTGCTCCATCGACTTGCCGGTGACGAGCGACCCGTAGGAGTGGGCGACCACGGTGGTGTGCAGGTTGGTGCCGCGCGCCGCCGAGATCCCGTTCACGAAGCCGGGGAGGTCGCGGGCGCCCGGGTCGGCCGCCCCGCCGCCCAGCGCCGTCAGGCCCTCGGGGGTGTCGTAGCCGAGCCACATGATGGTCGCGACCTCGCCCGGGGAGAACTGGTCGGCCTGCTGCTGGAGGCGAGCCGCGTTCGCACCGCTGAAGTTGTTGAGCTCGTTGTTCATGCCGGGCACGACGACGGCGACGTGGTCGGCGGTCGCCAGGTCCCCGTACACCTGCGCGATCCGCCCGTCACCGGACGGGTCGAAGAGCAGGAACCGCCCGTCGCCGTCGCGTAGCTCGCGGAGCTTGGCGAGCCGGCTGTCGTCGTCGCCGCGGCCCTCGTCCTGAAGGCGCGCGATCTCGCGGTCCAGCGCCACGCGGTTGGCCTCGTAGCGCAGGGCGATCGGGGCGCCGTTCGTGTTGCCGACGAGCTCGGGGTGCTCCGCGGCGAGCCCCTCGGCCACTGCGGGGTCAAGCTCGGCGAACAGCGCCGCGATCTCCTCGGGGGAGGCGCCGGCCTCCAGTCGGGACTCCAAGTCGGCGGCCGCGCGGTCGACCGCGGCCGGGTCGGTCGCCCCGGCGCCCGGGCCGGGGTCACAGCCGGGGCTCCCCGCCACCCGGCAGATGGCGTCCTGGATCCCCGACGCCACCGCCCGCCCCGGGTCCGCGGTCGCCAGCGCGCCGATGACGGCCGCGACGACGACCAGGACGCCGAGGTACTCGGCGGCGGTCTGCCCGGCCTGCGACGAGACTCGGCGGATCATGCATCGACTCTGGCGCCGCACGGGCGGCGGCGCCAGAGGCGCGGGACCCATCTTGGTTGTTCGGGAGTCCTACCCGGGGCGTGGGCCTAGTGGGGGCCTACTCGGTGGTGTGCGCTGAACATCGGGCATTGAGAAGGAGGGTTCACGGTCGGGGTCGGTGGGTTCGGGGGGGCGCCGGCCGGGAGGAGGATCGAGGCGTCACCCGCGATGGAAGGGGGATCGCTGGTGACCGGCACAATCCGACAATCGGCACGGATCTGGCGACGGATGCCGGATTGTGCCGCCAGGAGCGGCACGATCCGACATTCGATCTGTCGCGGGCATCGAGTGTCGGGTTGAGCCGCCTGCCGGGGCTCCCCGCCGCCGCGACCCACCACCTCCTTCACCCGCGGAAGTTCGTCCACCAGCGCGCCGTCGAATCAGCCATCGCGCCGCGCGGCATGAAGGTCATCGTGTGAGGATCCGGGCGGGGCCACCTCCCACCCGGTCTCGCCCTCGATGACCGCAGTTCCCGATCCACCGGGCCGCGCAAGCAGTCGGCTAGTGGCCGCCGCCGCCCTCGGCCAGCTTCAGGAACGCCTCGAAGCGCCGCTTCTCGCGCTGGGCGGTGCGGAACTCCTCGGAGTCCTCGTCGGCGTTCGAGCAGTCCTCCTCCGCTTGGTTCAGGCGATCGCGGAGATCGCCGACGTCGAGGTCGTCGCGGTCGAAGACCTCGTCGACGAGCACGAGCGCGCGCTCCTTGGTCACCTGCAGGTAGCCCTCCCCCTGCGCGTAGGCGACCACCTCGGAGCCGGTGTGGAGCCGCAGCTCCGTCGGGTCGAGCAGCGCGAGCAGCGGCTGGTGGTTCGCCAGCACGCCGATCGAGCCGACCGCCGTCTTGGTCGACAGCATCTCGACCTCGTCGTTGAAGACCTCCCCCTCGGGGGTCAGGATCTCCACCCGGAACGGGGTGCGGGCCACCTACTCGTCCCCGCCCGACTCGTCGTCGCTCTTCTGCTCGTCGTCGCCCTTCTGCTCCTTCTTGGCGTCCCCGTCGCCGCGGCTCTTCTTCGCCGCGCCGACCACGTCGTCGATCGAGCCTTTCAGGAAGAACGCCGACTCGGGCAGGTCGTCGTGCTTGCCCTCGAGGACCTCCTTGAAGGACCGGACCGTCTCGGCGATCGGCACATAGACGCCCGCGGTGCCGGTGAACTGCTCGGCGACGTGGAACGGCTGCGACAGGAAGCGCTCGATCTTCCGGGCGCGCTGCACCAGCACCTTGTCCTCGTCGGAGAGCTCGTCGATGCCGAGGATGGCGATGATGTCCTGCAGCTCGCGGTAGCGCTGCAGCACCTCCTTGACCTCGTTGGCGACCCGGAAGTGCTCCTCGCCGACGATCTCGGGCTTGAGGATGGTCGACGTCGAGTCCAGCGGGTCGACGGCCGGGTAGATCCCCTTCTCGGAGATCGCCCGCGACAGCGTCGTCGTGGCGTTGAGGTGGGCGAACACCGAGGCCGGCGCCGGGTCGGTGAGGTCGTCCGCCGGCACGTAGATGGCCTGGATCGAGGTCACCGAGCCCTTGCGCGTCGAGGTGATGCGCTCCTGCAGCTGGCCCATCTCGGACTCCAGGGTCGGCTGGTAGCCCACCTGCGACGGCATCCGGCCCAGGAGCGCGGAGACCTCCGAGCCCGCCTGCACGAAGCGGAAGATGTTGTCGATGAAGAGGAGGACGTCCTGGCCTTCCTCGTCGCGGAAGTACTCCGCCATCGTCAAGCCCGAGAGCGCGACGCGCATCCGCGCGCCGGGCGGCTCGTTCATCTGGCCGAACACGAGCATCGTCTTGTCGATGACGCCCGACTCGGTCATCTCGACCCAGAGGTCGTTGCCCTCGCGGGAGCGCTCACCCACGCCGCAGAACGCCGACAACCCGCCGTGCTCCTGGGCGAGGTTGTGGATGAGCTCCTGGATGATGACCGTCTTGCCGACGCCGGCGCCGCCGAACAGGCCGACCTTGCCGCCCTTCGCGTAGGGCGCGAGCAGGTCGACGACCTTGATGCCGGTCTCGAACATCTCGTTGGTCGGCGTGAGGTTCTCGACCGTCGGCGCGCTGCGGTGGATCGGCCAGCGCTCGAGGCCCTCCTCGAGCGGCTCGCCCTGGTCGATGACCTCGCCGAGCAGGTTGAAGATGCGGCCGAGCGTCGCCTTGCCGACCGGCACCGTGATCGGGCCGCCGGTGTCGACGACCTCCATGCCGCGGTGCAGGCCGTCGGTGGTGTCCATGGCGACCGCGCGGATGCGGTCGTCGCCGAGGTGCTGCTGCACCTCGCAGACGAGGCGGTCCGACGTCGCGCCGGAGATCGACTCGTCGGCACCCGCCTCGACGTCGCGCTCGATGATGATCGCGTGGTTGATCTCGGGGAGGAAGTCGGGGAAGACGACCTCGATGACGACGCCCTGGATCTCCTCGATCCGGCCGACGTTGCGCTCGCTCTCGCCCGTCTTCTCGGGGGTTTCAGTGGTGGTTGCCAAAACTATCTCCTGTTTCTCCCTACCGTCATCGCAAGCGAGGACGTCCGGGCGACGTTAGACAAGACTCTCAGCGCCGGCCACGACTTCCATGATCTCCTGCGTGATGGCCGCCTGGCGCTCGCGGTTCATCTGCAGGGTGAGGTCCTTGATGAGGTCGCCGGCGTTCTCGGAGGCGTTGCGCATCGCCGTCATGCGCGCGCCGTGCTCGGACGCCGTGGACTCGAGCAGCGCCCGGAACACCGAGATCTGCACGTACTCGGGCACGAGCCGGCGGAGGATCTCCTCCGGGTCGGGCTCGTACTCGACCAGCGCCGAGTGGCCCGAGTCGGACTCGTCGTCGGCCTCCTCGCCGGTGGCCCGCGTGTCCTCGAAGATCGATGCCTGCTGGAGCGGCAGCAGCGTCTCGCGCGTGACCTCCTGGGTCAGCGCGGAGACGTAGCCGTTGTAGAAGACCTCGACGCGGTCGAGCTCGCCGTCGACGAACGCGACGGTCAGGTCGTTGGCGATCTCGCGGGCGTTGGCGTACGCGGGCCGGTCGGTGAAGCCGGTGTACGAGCCGGCCAGCTCCTTCTTGCGGAAGCTCAGCGACGACACGCCGCGCCGGCCGGAGGCGTAATAGACGACGGTCTTGCCCTCCGCCTCGTACTCGGCCCCCGCGCGCACGCCCGCGCGGATGATCTGCGAGTTGAAGGCGCCGGCCAAGCCGCGGTCGCCCGTCACCAGGAGGATCCCGATCCGCTCCTCGGAGTCGTGCTCGTTGAGGATCGGGACGTTGGGGATGTTCCCCGCCGCCTCGGCGGCCTGGCGGGTCATCCGCCGGATCGCGCCCGCGTACGGCCGCAGCTGCGCGATGCGCTGCTCGGCCCGGCGCAGGCGCGCCGCGGCGACCATCTCCATCGCGCGCGTGATCTTCTGGATGTTCTTGACGGACCCGATCCGGGCCTTGACGCCCTTGTCTGCCATGGGTTAAGCGCTCGTCCCCGCGGCGACCGCGCCCGACTCGTCGCCCGAGCCCTGCTCGTCGTCGCCGGCCGACTCGTCGTCCTGGTCGCGGTCGTCGTCGCGCTTGCCCTTGCCGTTGCGCTGCGAGACCGGGACCTCCTCGTCGAGCGGGAGCCCCTCCTCGTCGAGGTCGTAGCCGAAGTCCGACGCGAACTCCTCGATCGCGTCGGCGAGCGCGGTCTGGGTGTCGTCGGACCAGTCGCCGCCGCCGATCTTCTCGAGGACCTCGGCACCGGCCGAGTGCAGCCGCTCGATGAGGCCCGTGTTGAACTCCTCGACGCGGTCGGCGTTGATGCGGTCCAGGTAGCCGTTGGTCGCCGAGTAGATGATCGCGACCTGGTCCTGCACCGCCAGCGGCGAGCGCTCACCCTGGTTGAGCGACTTGACCAGGCGCTCCCCGCGCGCCAGCGTCTGCTGGGTGTCCTTGTCGAGGTCGGAGCCGAACTGCGAGAACGCCTCGAGGTCGCGGTACTGCGACAGGTCGAGCTTGAGCTTGCCGGCCACCTTCTTCATCGGGCCGAGCTGCGCGTTGCCGCCCACACGCGACACCGAGATGCCGACGTTGATCGCCGGGCGCACGCCCGAGTAGAAGAGCTTGGGCTCGAGGAAGATCTGCCCGTCGGTGATCGAGATCACGTTCGTCGGGATGTACGCCGACACGTCGCCGGCCTGGGTCTCGATCACCGGCAGCGCGGTCAGCGAGCCGCCGCCCAGCTCGTCGTTGAGCTTGACCGCGCGCTCGAGCAGGCGGGAGTGCAGGTAGAAGACGTCGCCGGGGTACGCCTCGCGGCCCGGCGGCCGGCGCAGGAGCAGCGACATCTGCCGGTAGGCGTAGGCGTGCTTGGTGAGATCGTCGTAGACGCAGAGGGCGTGGCCGCCCTTGTAGAGGAAGTACTCGGCCATCGCGCAGCCGGCATAGGGCGCGATGAACTTGATCGGCGCGGCCTCGTCGGCCGACGCGGCGACGATGATCGTCGAGTCCAGGGCGCCGGCGTCCTCGAGCGTCTTGGCCAGGCCCACGACGGTGGCCATGCGCTGGCCGATCGCCACGTAGATCGAGACGACGTCGTTGTCCTTGTTGTTGATGATCGTGTCGACCGCGATCGCCGTCTTGCCGGTCTGGCGGTCGCCGATGATCAGCTCGCGCTGGCCGCGGCCGATCGGGATCATCGAGTCGATCGCCTTCAGGCCGGTCTGCATCGGCTCCTTGACCGACTGGCGCTGCACGACGCCCGGGGCCTTGAACTCGGCCGGGCGCGTTTCGGTCGTCTCGATCTCGCCCTTGCCGTCGAGCGGGTTGCCGAGGGGGTCCACGATCCGGCCCAGGAGCGCCTCGCCGACGGGAATCTCGAGCAGCTTGCCCGAGCGCTTCGCGGTGTCGCCCTCCTTGACCTTGCCCCAGTCGCCGAACAGCACGGCGCCGACGTTGTCGGACTCGAGGTTGAGCGCGAGGCCGGTGACGTCGTGCGGCAGCTCGAGCATCTCGAGCGCCATGCAGTTCTCGAGGCCGTGGAGGCGCGCGATGCCGTCCGCGACCGAGAGCACCGTGCCGACCTCGGTCAGGTCGGCGGACCCGGCGTCGAGGCCTTCGATGCGGCTCTTGAGGATGGAGGTGATCTCGTCGGGCTTGATCTGCATGTGTTGGCTCCTTGAACGCTCGGGCCTAGGAAGCCCTGGCGACCTGCTTGCGAAGTTGTTCGAGTCGGTTTCGGATGGAGGCGTCGATGATGGAGTTGCCGACCCGCACGACGATGCCGCCGAGCAGGTTGTCGTCCACGGACGACGAGAGCTGGACCTTGCGGCCCGTCTGCTCGCCGATCCGGTCGCCGATGTGGCGGACGGTCTCCTCGTCGAGCTCCACCGCCGAGGTCACCTGGACCGGCAGCAGGTCGTTCTCCCGCTGCCAGAGCGTCTCGTAGTTGCGCCGGATGCGCATCAGCGCGGGCGTGCGATGGTTCTCGATGAGCAGGTCGAGGAAGTTCAGGAAGATCGGGTCGGCGTCGGAGATCGCCTTGCGGAGCCCCTCCTTCTTCTCCTCCGGCGAGAAGTACGGCGAGAAGAAGAAGACCTGCAGCTCGTGCTGCGCGCCGATCGCGTCGGCGACCTGGCCGAGCTGCTCACGGACGTCGTCGAGCTTGCCGCCCTCCTTGGCGACCTCGAACAGCGACCGGGCGTAGACGGTGGCGATCTCCTCCATGTCCCTACCGCTCGTTCCCGCTCGAGAGCGCGGCGAAGTCGAGCTCGGACAGCGCGTCCTCCACGAGCCGCTTCTGGTCCTCGCCGGTGAGCGTCTTGCGCGTGACCTTCTCGGTGGCCATGACCGTGAGGTCGGCGACCTCGCGGCGGATCTCCTGGATCGCCCGGCGGGTCTCGGTCTCGATGTCCTTGCGCGCCTGCTCCATCATCTCCTCGCGCCGGTGCTTGGCCTCGGCGACCACCTCGGCCTCGTGCGCCTCGCCGGTCTTGCGGGCGCGGGCGACGATGTCGTCGGCCTGCGCGCGCGCGTCGGAGAGCCGCTCGCGGTACTCGGCGAGCATCTGGTCGGCCTGCGCACGGGTGCGCTCGGCGACGTCGATGGACTCCTCGATCGCGTGCTGGCGCTTGTCGAGGGCCTCGGCGATGCGCGGGAACGCGACCTTGGCCAGGACGTACATCGAGATGGCGAAGACGAGCAGCGTCCAGATCATCAGGCCCACGTCGGGCGAGACCAGGAAGGAGCCGCCCTCCTCTTCGCCGCCGCCCTCCGTGGCCGCGAGGACGATGGTGCTGAAGACGCTCATTAGAGGAAGAACGCGATCAGGCCCGCGACCAGCCCGTAGAAGAAGCACGCCTCGGTGAGCGCGAAGCCGAGCCACTGGATCGACGTGATCTCGTCGCGCATCTCGGGCTGCCGGGTGACCGACTCGATGACCTTGCCGAAGATGGTGCCGATGCCGATACCGGCGCCGACCGCGCCGAGCCCGCCGCCGACGCCGAGCGCGATGGCCTTGCCCGCGTCCGAGCCGACGTCCGCCTGCGCGAACACGGAGATGAAGGACAGGAGGAATTCCATGGTGAGGCTGCTCCTTTGAAGGGCGGGTTAATGGGACTCGGCGACCGCGCCGCCGAGGTAGATGGCAGAGAGCGTGGCGAAGATGAAGGCCTGCAGCGTGGCGACCAGGCCGACCTCGAACATGAAGAGCGCGATGCCCAGGGGCAGCGTGATGATGCCCAGGACCTCCATGCCGAGCAGGACGGCCAGGCCGCCCGACATGAAGAGGATGATCAGATGGCCGGCGAGGATGTTGGCGAAGAGACGCACGGAGAGCGAGATCAGCCGCATGAAGTTCGACATGAACTCGAGGACGAAGATGAAGCCGGCCATCGGGCCCTCCACGCCCTGAGGCACGAGACTCTTGAGGTAGCCGCCCGGCCCCTTGGCGCGGATGCCCTCGAGGTTGTAGGCGATGAACACCACGAGGGCGAGAACGAGCGGGACCGAGATGTTCGCGGTCGCGGCGTAGAGCGCGAAGGCCGGGATCTCGGCGCCGAACACCGTGAAGTGCTCGTGCGTGTTCGTCGGCAGCGGGATGTAGCCGATCAGGTTGGAGAACCAGATGAACAGGAACAGCGCGCCGATGAACGGGAACCACTTGGCCGCCATCCGGTCGTCCATGTTCCCGCGGGTGATGTTGTCGCGCATGAGCGCGTAGAGCGTCTCGACCGCGGTCTGGACGCGGTTTGGGCGGGCCTGCATGCGGTTGGCGATGTAGACCATCGTCGCGACGGTCAGGATCCCCGCGGCGAGGACGTAGAGGACCGCCTTGTTGAAGTCGAGCGGGCCTGGGAGGTCGATCCAGCTGTCGAGGCGGAACTCCTCCTGAGGCAGGAACTCGTCGTTGTCGCGCCGGGTCACGCCGAAGATGGCGATGACCGCGGCGAACGCGAAGACGTAGAAGCCGAGGATGCCGAGGAGAAGCTTGCGGCGGTTGCTCATGACTTGGAGGCGTTCCTCTCCAGCGGACGAAGGGCGAGTTGGGTCACGAGGTTGATCGTGAAGGCGATCAGGACGAGCACGGCAGCCGTGAGGCCGTCCTCACGCTCTCCTGCCAGGCCGACGGCGAGGATGGTAAGGCCCACGAGCCAGGCGCGTCCCAGTGAGCTGAACAGGGTCAGCCCGGCGTAGGTCCGGGCGTCGCCCGAGGCGCGGGCACGACGCTCGATCGCCCACCCGATCACGCGCGAGACGATCCACCCGGCGGCGCCGACGGCGTAGCCCACGACGGGCACGCCCATGAGCGCGACGAACGGCGCCGCCGCGACGACGAGGATGACGTCGAGCCAGCGGGCGGCGGCGAGCGGGTCGAGGCTCACGCGAGCGGCAGCTGACAACCCATGTCCCGGGTGAGCCGACGAGGACGGCGGGCCAGTGCCCGCCCACAGCGACCGGCGCTCCGGGTCCGGCTCCGCTCGCCAAGGACGGCCGCGACGCGCTGCCTCCGCGCATGCCTCCGGCAGCGCGGGACTCGATCGTCGTCGGACCGGGGATCCTGTGAAAAGGGAGCGGGCATCAGAGAGCGGGCCACCCTACAGACAGGCGCGCGAAAGGCGCGCAACGGCCCCCTCGGCGAGGGTCCGGTCTGCGGCAGCGCAGGCAGTGTAGCCACCGTTTCGACTTTGTAACAACTTTGTGCGACCCGTCGCGAGCGGGGCGTTCCTGACCACTTTGGCCGAAGCCTCTCGCGCTGCGGGCCCGCCCGAACTACGCTTGCGCGATGCGCGCCACGCTCCGCTACTGGCTGCCGATCGCCGCAGGCTTCGTGTCGCTGATCGTCGCGATGTTCACCGGCCCCATCGCCACGTGGCTGCTGACCATCCTCGCGTTCGGCCTGATCCTCGACGGCGCCACGGCCGCCTGGGCGCGCGCCGGCGGCACGGGCAACCTCACGAACCACCGGCAGTAACGTCGTCCACGCCGTGAGCGGGCTCCTGCTGCGGAGACCCCGGCTGGCGCTGCTGGTGGTCGGGGTCGCGATGGCGGCCTCGCTCGTCGCCTGGGCGGTGACGCCCGACCGGCTGGGGCTGGGCGGCTTCACCGATCCCGGCTCGGAGAGCGCCCACGCGCTCGCGTCGATGCAGCGCCAGCTCGGCTTCGATCCCGAGCCCGGCATGATCGTCCTCGCGCGCTCGCGCGCAGGCTTCCGGACCGCCGCGCGACGAGCGAGGGTGACCGAGCTGGCGGACAGGATCCGCGCCGATCCGGCGGTCGGGCACGTCGAGACCGCCTTCGGGCGAGGAGGCGTGCCGATCCTGCTCTCCGGGGACCGCCGCCAGACGCTCGTGCTCGTCCATTTCCGCAGTGCCGGCCCGGACGAACTGGGCGCGCCGATCCGGCGACTGCGAACGGCCATCCGCCCCGCCTCGGGGATGACACTCGCCTTCGGCGGCTTCGCGGTCGGCTTCGAGGACGTCTCGAGCGCCGCCCGCGGCGACCTCGCCCGGGCCGAGCTCATCGCCTTCCCGCTGCTCGCCCTGCTGCTCGTGCTGATCTTCCGCGGGCTCGTCGCCGCCGCCATCCCGCTCCTGATCGGCGGCGCGTCGGTCCTCGGCACGGTGGCGTGCCTGCGGCTGCTGAGCGGCGCGGTCGACCTGTCGCTGTTCGCCCTCAACCAGGCCGCGCTGCTCGGCCTCGGCCTGGCGGTCGACTACGGCCTGCTGCTCGTGTCCCGTTTCCGAGAGGAGGCGGCCACGCGCGGCCCGGGGCCCGAGGCCGTGCGCGCGACGCTCGCGACCGCGGGCAGGACGGTCGTGTTCAGCGGCTGCGCCGTCGCCGGCGCGTGCGCCGGCCTGCTGCTCTTCCCGGTCGAGTTCCTCTACTCGATCGGGATCGCCGGCATCTTCGTGTCGCTGTTCTCGGCCGCCGCCGCGCTGCTCATCGCGCCGCCGCTGCTCCTGCTCGCCGGCCGGCGCATCGGCGTGTCGTCGCCGTCGACCACGGGACCGGGGGCCTGGTACCGCGTGGCGGGCTGGGTGATGCGCAACCACGTCGACGTGGCGCTCGTCGGGACCGCCGTGCTGGTCGCCGCCGCCGCGCCGGCGCTGTTGCTCAAGCCGACCTTCGGGGAGTTCGACGCGACGCCGCGCGGCTACGAGTCCCGGGGCGTGAGCGACGCCATCCGCGAGGCCTTCTCGCCCTACCTCGGATATCCGATCAGCGTCGAGGCACGGCTCGGCGAGGGCCGGCCGGCCGGGGTGGTCGTGGCGTCGCTGGCCCGCATCCCGGGCGTCGGAGGGTTCCGGACCCTTCCGTCGCGCGCGCCCGACCGCCTCTTCGTCCAGCTGCTGCCGGCGCAGCCATCGCTCTCCCCGGTGACGCAGGAGATCGTCACGCGCGCGCGGGCGCTGCCGGCGCCGCTGCTCGTCGGCGGTCGGACCGCCGAGTTCGTCGACCTGAAGGCGTCGATCCAGTCACGGGGGCCGCCGGCGTTCGCGCTCGCCGCCCTGACCGCGCTGGTGGTCCTGTTCGTCATGACCGGCTCGATCGTGCTGCCGCTGAAGGGCCTGCTCTTCAACGTGCTCACCGTCGGCGCGGCGTTCGGCCTGCTGGTGCTCGTCTTTCAGCAGCGCGCCCTGGGAGTCGCCGGCCTGATCGGGTACGACGGGCCTTCGGCGATCGAGATCACGACGTGCGCGGTGATCGTCGCCCTGACGTTCGGCCTCGCGAGCGACTACTCGGTGCTCATGCTCTCGCGCATCGCCGAGGAGCGGGACGCCGGCGCGACCGACGAGCAGGCCGTCGCCGCGGGCATGCAGCGGAGCGGGCCCGTGATCACCGGCGCGGCGCTGCTGCTCTGCGTCGCGCTCCTCGCCCTGGCGTCGTCGGAGATCTTCCTCGTCAAGCAGCTCGCGGTCGGCCAGACCCTCGCGGTGGCGATCGACGCCACGCTCATCCGGGTCCTCCTCGTCCCCGCGTTCATGCGCATCCTCGGGCCGGTGAACTGGTGGGCGCCGGGGCCGCTGCGCCGCGCTCGGTCACGGCGACGGCAGGTCCTTGACCGGCCCCGATACCCCGGCTAGGTTGGGTTATGCGCCTCCGCCGCCTCGTGCGCGGCCTGCTGATCGTCTGCGCGGTCCTCGTCGCGACCGGGTCCGTCGTCGCTTCGCTGCAAGCCCGGGAGGCCACGACCGGCTTCTCGGCGCCAACCGCGATCGTTCCCACGCCCGGCGGCAAGCTCCTGGTCGCCGACTACCAGAAGTGCGTCATCACGGAGGTCTCGAGCTCCGGCGCGACGGCCGTGGTCGCCGGCAACGGCACCTGTGGCACGAGCGGCGACGGCGGCCCGGCCACCGCGGCCGCGATCAACCGGCCGACCGACGCCGTCCCCACGGCCGACGGCGGCTTCCTCATCTCGAGCTACTTCCTGATCGACTGCCGCGTCCGCAAGGTCGACGCCGCCGGGATGATCGGCACGGTCGCCGGAACCGGGACGTGCGGCGACGAGGGCGACGGCGGGCCGGCCACGTCGGCCGACGTCGATGTGATCTCAGTCGTCCCGTACGGAGCCCCGGGCGGCGCGGTGACGACCCCGGGCAGCGGCTTCCTCATCGCCGGCGCGTGCGGCGTCCGCAAGGTCGACGAGTCGGGGATGATCAAGACCGTGGCCGGGAACCACTCGTGCGGCAGCAGCCCGGCCTCGCTGCTCTCGATCTCCTGCACCGCAGACCTGTGCGCGGGCGGAACCGAACAGGGACTGGTGAAGACGACGACCGAGCCGACGGCGGACCGGCCGGTGTGGACGACCAGCCGCGTCGGTCGCCGGTTGCTGCAGAACACGTCGTGCCCGACGCCGTCGTTCTGCGTCGCCGCGGACGACCAGAAGGTCTTCGCCTCGACGAACCCCGGGGCCGAGCTGCCGACGTGGACCGAGACGCCGCTTCCCGTGGCCTCGATCGAGTGCCTGTCGGCGTCGTTCTGCGCGGCCGGGACCAGCACCGGCGAGGTGGCTGTCTCGACCAACCCGAGCGCCGCGAACCCGACGTGGACGCGGACACGGATCGGCGGCACCGACGACCTCGTGTACGGCCTGTCGTGCACGTCGACGGCGTTCTGCGCCGCGGTGACGCTCGACGGCCTGATCTCCGTGTCGACGGACCCCACCGCCGCGACCCCGACCTGGAACTCGAGGCTCGTCTCGACCGGCGCGGGGTTCAGCGACGTGTCGTGCCCGTCCACGACGCTCTGCGTCGCCGCAGGCGGCAACGACGAGCTCTACGTCTCGACGAACCCGACGGCGGACCCCCCGACGTGGACGCCCCAATCGGTCGACGAGGACTCCCCCAGGGCGGTGTCGTGCCCGTCGACGTCCCTGTGCGTCGTGGTGGACGAGCGCGGGGCCTCGCTCACGTCGACCGACCCCACCGCCGCCGCCCCCGTGTGGACGGAGCGGGTGATCGACGCCGGTGCGATCGCGTATGACCTGTCGTGCCCCTCGGCGTCGCTCTGCGTCGCACTCAGCCAGGTCCCGCCCAGGACGAACCATCTCCTGACCACGACCAACCCCGGCGCGGCCACCCCGACGTGGAAGGTCGCCAACACCGTCAGCGACGGCGTCGACGGCCTGCCGGCCACCGCGCAGCCGCTCCACACCGCGACCGCCGCTGTCCCCACGCCGGACGGGGGCTTCCTGATCGCCGAGCTCGGCGATCTGGGTGGCTCCACCCCGGGCGCGGGGGCGAGAGTCCGGAAGGTCTCGGCGTCGGGGACGATGACGACGGTGGCCGGGACCGGCACGCCGGGCTACAGCGGCGACGGCGGCCCCGCGACGGCGGCGCAGCTCAACCAGCCGACGGCGGCGGTCCCGACCGCGGACGGCGGCTTTTTGATCTCCGAGTTCACGAACTGCATCGTCCGCAAGGTCGATGCCGGGGGCATGATCACCACCGTCGCCGGCGTCGCCCCCGACGCCGGCCCGACGTATCACTGCGGCAACAGCGGCACCGGCGGTCCGGCGACCGCGGCGCAGCTCTACCAGCCGACGTCCGCGGTGCCCGTGCCCGACAACAGCTTCACGATCGGCGCCTACGGGCCCGCGCCCGGCGGAGAGCCGAGCAACACGCCGCTCAACCGGGTCCTGCCGTCGGGGACGATCGTCTCGGCCCTGAATCCCACCCCGCCCCCGCCCCCGCCCCCGCCGCCCCCGCCGCCGCCTCCGCCCGGCCCATCGCCTCCGCCCCCGCCGCCTCCCGATCCGCCGCCACCGCCACCGCCACCGCCACCAGCCGCCAAGCCGCTGCCGCCCACCTGCACGCTGAAGGCGGGGTCGTCCAAGGTCGTCGTCCCGGGAGGCCCGAAGCGCAACCGCAAGGCGATCGGCCTGATCACGCTGACGGTCCGGTGCACCCAGGACGCCGCCGTCAAGGTGACCGGCAAGGTCGCCGTGACGCCGAAGAAGACGGGCGCGAAGAAGCCGAAGGCGAAGTCGGTCTCGCTCCCCGGTGTCAGCGGCGCGGCCAAGGCGAACGTGGCGCTGACGCTCAAGGTCAAGCTGCCGAGGTCGGCGCTCACGGCGCTGGCGAAGCGCGCCAAGGAGTCGGTGGCGTTCACAATGA
Organism: uncultured Solirubrobacterales bacterium; assembly: GCA_963828075.1. GTDB lineage: Bacteria > Actinomycetota > Thermoleophilia > Solirubrobacterales > Solirubrobacteraceae > JACCYI01. Next base: position 538,954 of record CAWHDH010000021.1, read on the forward strand.
GCGCGTCCGGGGCAGGCGGGTCGAGTACGGCGACGGCCAAGATCTCGAAGCTGACGGCCCGTCGCTGACCAACGACCAGGAGGGGCAGCACGATGCCGACACGCACGGCGGATGCACGGTGGACCGGGGACCTGAAGGCCGGCAAGGGGACGGTGGCCCTGGGATCGGGCGCGTTCGAGGGCCAGTACTCGTTCGGCTCGCGCTTCGAGGAGGGGACCGGCACCAACCCGGAGGAGCTCATCGGCGCCGCCCACGCGGGCTGCTTCTCGATGTACCTCTCCGGCCAGCTGACCGAGGCGGGGACCCCGCCGGAGTCGATCGAGACCCGCGCCGAGGTGGCGCTCGAGGTCGGCGCCGACGGACCGTCGATCCCGCGGATCAAGCTGACCACGCGCGCCCGCGTGCCGGGCAGCGACGACGCGGCGTTCCAGGAGGCCGTGGAGAACTCGAAGACCGGCTGCCCGGTCTCCAAGGCGCTCGCGGGCGTTGGGCAGATCGAGGTCGAGGCGACGCTCGAAAGCTAGGTGCCTGATTCCGCGACCCGGGTGAAAGTCCGCTGAACACCGGGCATTGAGAGGGTGCCTCGCCGGTCGGGGTCACTGGGTTCGGGGCGTCGGCCGGGAGGGTGTTCGACGCGCCACTCGCGATCGAAGGGATCGCGAGTGGCGGGGGCGGGTGACCGGCACAACCCGACACTCCTCGCCCGCCTGAGATCGAATGTCGGATCGTGCCGCCAGGAGCGGCTCAATCCGACAACCGAGCGGAGAACCGCCTCGAGTGTCGGATTGAGCCGCCTCACCCCCGCCCCTCCGCCCGGCCCGTCCGCCTCCGTTCCCCGCGCCCTTCGCCACCGCCCCGCCCCAGCCACCTTCCTCACCCGAGCAGTGGCCGTTCGCCCGCGCCTCCCCTGCGCCCGGCTCAGCCACCCTCCTCACCCGCGGAAGCTCGTCGACCAGCGCGCCAAGGAATCAATCCCTTAGAGCGCGTGTCGTGAGTCCGGCCAGTTGCTGGCGAGTGGCTAAGGCGCGTCCCCGAGCTGGTCGGTGTCGATCGGCTGGGGCGGCCCGGTCATCGCGCGGGCCAGCAGGTAGAGCACGGCGCCGAGCGCGAGCAGCCCGGCCGCGACGAGCAGGTCGTCGGGGGCGTCGAGGACCTTCTGCAGCAGGAGGCCGACGCAGATGGCGCCCCCGATGACCGGAATCGCGGTCGGGACGCGGAAGTGGTCGTGGTCGACGGGGTCGCGGCGCAGCACGAGCACCGAGACGTTCACGCCGACGAACACGAGCAGCAGGAGCAGCACCGTCGTGTCGGCGAGGGTCTCGAGGTCGCCGACCACGATGAGGACGGCGGCCAGCGCCGTCGTGAAGATGATCGCCACCCACGGGGTCCGGCGCCCCTCGTGCACGCGACCCAGCGCACTGGGCACGATGCGCTGCTGCGCCATCCCGTACACGAGCCGCGACGCCATGATCATGTTGATCAGCGCGCCGTTCGTGAGCGCGAACAGCGCGATCGCCGCGAAGATCTTGGTCGACATGCCGAGCGGGCCCTGGTCGACGACCTCGAGCAGCGGCCCGTCGGACTTCGACAGCGTGTCGGTCGGGACCGCCATCGAGGCGATCACCGTCACCAGCAGATAGACGACGCCGGCCACGGCGAGCCCGCCGAACAGCGCGCGGGGGTAGATCCGGGCGGGCTCGTGCGTCTCCTCCGCGACGTTGACGGAGTCCTCGAACCCGATCAGCGCGTAGAAGGCGAGCGCGGCGCCGGCGAGCACCGCCAGCGGCACCGACTCGCCGTCCTTGATCTCGAACGCCCGCGACGGCTCTCCCCCGCCGTCGAGCAGGAAGGCGAGCCCGATCCCGACCACGAGCAGCAGGCCGCTGAGCTCGATCGCGGTCAGCCCGAGGTTGAGCTTGACCGACTCCGAGATGCCGCGGAAGTTGATCAGCGCGATGACGACGATGAACACCAGCCCCACCAGCAGCTGCGGGGGCTCGACGAACTCCGACAGGTAGTCGCCGCCGAACGCGGTGGCGAGCGTGGCGGCCGACGTGATGCCCGAGCACATCACCGCGAACGCCACCATGAAGGTCAGGAACGGCCGCCGGAACGCGCGGTTGACGTAGAGGGCCGCACCCGCCGCCTGCGGGTACTTCGTGACCAGCTCCGCGTAGGCGCCGGCGGTGAACAGGGCAAGGACGAGGGCGAGCAGGAAGGCCGCCCAGATCGCGCCGCCGACCCGGCCGCCGACCTCGCCGACCAGCGCGTAGATGCCCGCGCCGAGGACGTCCCCGATCACGAAGAACAGGAGCATCGTGCGGGTGATGGCCGGCTTGAGCGGCGACTTCACATGGGCGGACCCGGCACCGAAGCCCGGCCCGCCACCGAGCTCCGCCCGCGAACTGGAGGCTTCCATGGCGGCGGACGTACCCCCGCCTCGGCGGGGCTAACCGAGAGGGCGGGTGCTCGCCGTGCCGCCCCGGCGCGTCACCAGGGACAGCTCGACGGGCGGCGCCGGAGCGCGGCGGTAGGCGGCGATCACCGCGTCGCGGCTGTTGGCCCGCGCTCCCGCCCGCTCGATCGCGGCGAGGACCGCGCGCATCGCCCGGTGCCCGACGATGGCGCCCGGACCCGGAGGCCGCCTGAACGCGTCGCGGAACGCGCGCGCGAAGGCGGCGTCGGGGGCGGGCTCGCTGGACAGGCCGACGACGCGCCGGCCGCCGCCGAGCTCGCCGGCCAGCTCGTCGCGCACGTAGATCGTCATCCGCCGGTTCTCGCGCCGCAGTGAGGCGACCACCCCGCGCGCGTTCTCGAGGTCCGTGCCCGCGTACACGGCGGCGTCGGCGCGCGCGGGGTCGGTCACCAGCCGGCTCGGACCGAGCGCGGTGCGCAGCGCGCGCCCGAACGGCGCGCCGCCCTCGCCGGCCTCCTGCTCGACCACCACGCGCCCGCGCAACGCCCCGGCGAGCGCCCGCGCCTGGGCGGTGTCGTCGGGCACGAGCCCGAAGAACGTGCGGCGCCCGGTCGGGTAGAAGCGCCCGGGCTCCCCGGCGGCCGCCGCCCCGGAGAACCCCGGGTAGGTCACGCCGGGCGAGACGTGCAGGATCCCGGCCGAGTTCAGCAGCGGCACCGTGACGCGCGCGGTCTCGGGCTCGAGATCGCCGATCGCCGCGATGATCTGCATGTCGGAGATGGCGTCGCGCGCGGCCGACGCCACCCGGCCGGGCAGCTCGTCGCCGGTCGCGTCACCGGTCTCGTCGAGCGACACGAAGTTCACCTTGAAGCGGCCCGCGCGCCCGCCGGCCTGCTGCAGCGCGAGGCGCTCGCCGTCGACGATGTCGCGCGCGCGGCCGTCGCCGGGGGCGGGCAGCAGGGAGTACACCGTCAGCGTCTCGCCGATCACCAGCCCGCCGCCCTCGATCCCCTCGGCCTGGCCGCAGCCGGCGACCAGCATCGCGCCGGCGGCCAGCGCCGCCGCCGCGCGCCGTCTCCGCGAGATCATCGCGCGCTGCGCGTCCGCGTCGCGCGCTCGGCTCGCCGCAGCCACGTTCGCAGCACGCCGTAGGCCGGGCGCGGCTTGCCGTGCCGATCGACCAGCGCCGAGTCCCACTTCGCGCTGAGCCCCCCGGCCGGCCGCCAGTGGTAGATGTACACCCGCTTGACCCGGTCGCTCTGGCGCACGAGCCGCGAGAACAGCCACTCCGTCGCCTCGGCGGCGTGGCTCTTGGAGTCGGGGAACTTGATCGGCGAGCGATTCCCCCGCTTGACGAGGCCGCCCGTCTCGGTGAACCAGACGTCGCCCTCCACCGCTCGCAGCATCGCGCGGGTCCCGCGCGTGCTGAACCGGTTGGCGTCGATGTAGTTGTGCAGTCCCCAGATCCGCGGGCGATGGCGGGCGGCGCGGCGGAACTCCCCGAGCCAGGCCTCCATCTCGGGGGTGTCGAGGACGTCGGCAGCCACCACCGTGCACCGCTCGCAGGCCGACCGCAGCGCGTCGAAGTACGCGGCCGCGCGGGCCGGCTTGTGGCAGGTCGGCTGCGAGCAGTGGTTCGCCTCGTTCCAGGCCACGAACGACGTCGGCAGCGGCCAGCGGCGCCGGAAGGCCCGGAACGCGGCGGTGTACTGCGCGGGTGAGGGGAGGACCTTGCGCCGCGAGTCGATGCGCGAGCGCCCGAACGCGACGAGCACGTTCGCGCCGGCCGCCTCGGCCGCGGCCATGTAGCCGTCGATCTCGTCCCGCTCGAATCCGATCCGCGTCGCATCCCAGCTGACGACGAGACGCACGTCGCGCAGCCGCAAGCGCTCCCACGCCGGGTCGGCGAACATCTGTGGCTTCTGCTCGCCGATGCCGACGAGTGGCCCCGCGTGGGCGGCCGGGGCCACCGCGGCCAGCGACAGGACGGCCAGCAGGCCCGCCCCGCCCCGTCTAAGCCTGGATCGACCGATCATCCGTGGATGCCTCGGCGTCGCAGGCCAAGCCAGGGGTCATCGGCCGCGTGTCCGCAGGGTGACCCCTTCGGTTCGCGGCCGATGGCCCATGGCGCCGGCATGCGACGGCGAGGCGCCGCGGGAATCGGTGGATCCGGGCTAACCACCCGTGAGCACCGTGTCGGCGTGGGTGTAGGCGGGCGCGCAGCAGCAGAGCAGCACCAGCGGCTTGGACCCCGGGTTGAAGAGCTTGTGCGGGGTGCCCGGGGTGATGACCACGCAATCGCCGGCACGCACAGCGCGTTCGTCGCCGCCGAGCCGCATCCTGCCCGCGCCCGCCGTAAAGAGGTAGATCTCCTCGCTCGCGCGGTGGTAGTGCTCCTCGGTCGCGCCGCCGGGCGGGACCGTCGCCTCGGCGAGCGACTGGTTGACGCTGTTGCCGGACGGCAGGCCCGCGAGCTCGCGGATGATCGAGCCGTCGGCGGTGACGAACGGCTCGCGGTGCTCGAGGCGCGCGATTTGCACGCGCTGAGGTTAGTGGCCCCGCCCGGTTCGCCACCGGACGGGGCCGACTCCTCATGCGACCGCTCGGCGGGCCGCGTCGTGGTCGAGCCGGCTCGCCACGCGCGCCGCGACGTGCGCGACGCGCCGCCGTATCGGCGGTGGCTCGGACCGGTGCGGGCGCAGTCGGCGCCCGTGGGCCACGCGGCGGCGCTCTGCGGCGTCGGCGCGGGCGTACTCGACGAGGATCAGGGAATGCATGGGGACTCCGATCGGTGTGGGTTTGAACGGAGCCGCCCCACGAACGCTGCGTGGACGATGACCTGCTTCGCCAAGGAGAGGTCGCGGGCGGCTGGTGGGCTGCCCGCCGGACCTCCGGCTTCTCGGTGGAGAAGCGGCGGCCTAGTCGACGAGCAGGGCGGAGGGTTGGGCGAGCAGCGGGCCGAAGAAACGGCACACGTTGGCTCGACTGGCAACCATGGTCGTCTTCAAGGCCTGCTCACCTCCTTCGCCCTGCGGCGTTGCTTCGACGGACCGGGAAAGGTACAGATCGATCCGGCGGCGCGCAAATCGACGCTCGGGGGACGGGTCTGAGAACCGGATTCGAACCCGGCTACGCGGCGGCCGCGCCGTATGGCGAGGTCGACGCCGGCGGCACGGGGCCGCCGGCGGTGGTCGGCACCGGCATCCGGGTCCGCGCGATTCACGGCTGAATCGCCGAGAACTCCCCCGTTTCGAGGTCGTGCTCGACCGCGGCGTCGATCTCGTGCTCGGCGGTGTCGGGGTCGGCGCGGCGCATCTGCCAGGCCCGCACGCGCCGGAACTTGAGGATCTCGAGCAGGTAGACGAGGTAGACGCTGGCGAGGAGGCCGACCCCGAACAGGCCGGCCATCAGCGCCGCCCAGCCCGCGTTCAGGTGCCCCGAGGTCTCGGAGTAGGGCACGAACCGCAGCGCGACCGCGATCCCCGCCATCAGCGCCGTCCAGGCGTACAGATAGAGGACGGTGCGGCGCTGTGAGAAGCCGATCCGGTGGAAACGGTGATGGAAGTGGTTCGAGTCGCCGCGGTAGACCGGGCGGCGGTACTTGATCCGCTTCGCGACGACGAACCCGGTGTCCAGGAACGGCACCGCGAGGACGACCAGGGGCACGATCAGCGCGACGACCGCGTTCGTCTTCAGCGCGCCCTGGACGATCACGGCGCCGAGCAGCAGCCCGAGCAGGTTCGAGCCGCAGTCGCCCATGAAGACCGACGCGGGGTGGAAGTTGTGGACCAGGAACCCGAGCGCCGCGCCGCACACGATCGCGGCGAGGACCCCGGCGGCGTCCGTGCCCAGGTCGAACGCGATGATCGAGAACGCGGCTGCGGAGATCGCGCAGACGCCGGCGGCCAGGCCGTCTACGCCGTCGGAGAAGTTGACGACGTTCATGATCAGCACCAGGCCGATCAGCGTCAGCGGGCCCCCGAGCTCGCCGAACTCGACGCGCCCCACCAGCGGGATGGTCGCGTTGTCGACGCTGATGCCCGAGAGCACCAGGATCAGCCCCGCCACGAACTGCCCGGCGAGCTTGACCTGGGGCGACAGCTCGCGGACGTCGTCGATCCCGCCGACGAGGGTGATCAGCGCCGCCGCGCCGAGGATGGCGCGGGTCTCCTCGCCGGCGGGCAGGAACAGCGCGCCCGCGACGAGGACCCCCGCGAAGATCGCGACGCCGCCGAGCAGCGGCGTCGGCTCGGTCGCCAGGCCCCGTTCCTTGACGTTGTCGACCGCGCCCGCCCGCCGCGCCAGCCGCGCGATCGGCGGCGTCAGCAGCGCGGCGAGCGCGAACGCGGCGAAGAAGCCGGCTAGAGCGTCGGCCTCCACCCCGGCTCAGACGGTGGCGGGCTCGCCCAACTGCGCGTAGAGCGGGTAGCGGTCGGCGATGACGGTCACGCGCTCGGCGAGGTCGGCCTTGGCGCCGTCGAAGTCGGGGGTCAGCGCGGTCGCGATGATCCGGCCGATCTCCTCGAAGTCCTCGCCGCGCAGGCCGCGCGTCGCCAGCGCGCTCGTGCCGACGCGCAAGCCGCTCGTGACCATCGGCGGGCGCGGGTCGAACGGGACGGCGTTGCGGTTGACGGTGATCCCGATGTCGTGCAGCCGGTCCTCCGCCATCTGGCCGTCGAGCTCGGAGTCGCGCAGGTCCACCAGGATCAGGTGCACGTCCGTGCCGCCCGTGAGGACATTGACGCCGTGGCCCGCCTCCATGAGCGCCGCGGCCACCGCCTGGGCGCCGGCGATCGTGCGCTCCTGGCGCTCGCGGAAGGCCGCCGTGCCGGCGATCTTCAGCGCGACCGCCTTGCCGGCGATCACGTGCTCGAGCGGCCCGCCCTGCTGGCCGGGGAACACGGCCGAGTTGATCTTCTTCGCGTGCTCCTCGGTGCAGAGGATCATCCCGCCGCGCGCGCCGCCCAGCGTCTTGTGAATCGTCGTCGTGACCACGTCGGCGTGCGGTACGGGGTTCGGGTGCAGGCCGGCGGCGACGAGGCCGGCGAAGTGCGCCATGTCGACCAGCAGGATCGCGCCGACCGCGTCGGCGATCTCGCGGAAGCGGGGGAAGTCGAGGATCCGCGGATAGGCCGACCAGCCGGCCAGGATCATCTTCGGCCGGCGCTCGTGGGCGATCCGCTCGACCTGGTCCATGTCGATCACGCACGTCTCGCGATCGACCTCGTACGGCGCGATGTCGTAGAGGCGGCCGGACACATTGATCTTCATGCCGTGCGAGAGATGGCCGCCGTGCGGCAGCGCCAGGCCCATGAGCGTGTCGCCCGGCTGCAACAGCGCGTGGTAGACGGCGGTGTTGGCCTGGGCGCCCGCGTGCGGCTGGACGTTGGCGTGCTCGGCGCCGAACAGCGCCTTCGCGCGGTCGATCGCGAGCTGCTCGATGACGTCGATGTGCTCGCAGCCGCCGTAGTAGCGCTTGCCGGGGTAGCCCTCGGCGTACTTGTTGGTCAGCACCGAGCCCTGGCACTCGAGGATCGCCTGCGGGACGAAGTTCTCCGAGGCGATCATCTCGAGCGTGCGCTGCTGGCGGTCGAGCTCGGCGGCGATCGCGCTCGCGACCTCGGGGTCGACGTCGGCGAGGGGGCGCTCGAAGTAGTCGGCGGGCAGGTCGGGCATGGCGGGCTCCTTCGGACGGCGAGGATCGGCTGGGTGCCCAGGCGCGCGGCGGTCTTTGGCGTCGCTCCCCGGTGGTCAGGCCCACCCCGAGGCGCCAGTCACGACGCTCTTGGGAGGCTACCAGCGCGTGCGGGTGCACTCGCCCTGAGCGTCGCCGGTGGGACGAACTTCATCGGGTGAGAGAAGGGGGATCCGGGCGGGCTGAGAGGGGTGCACAGCCGACAGTCGGGGGCGAGTCACCAGCTGGTGCCGGGTTGAGTGCGTAGGAGACCCGAACCCGACGATCTGATCGCCGCGATCCGATGATCGTCGGGTCGTGGGCGCTGGCAGGCGGCTCAACCCGACACTCGGCCTCGCGTCCGCGTCGATCGTCGGATTGTGCCGCTCCTGGCGGTGCAATCCGGCATCCGTCGCGAGAACCGTCTTGATTGTCGGGTTGTGCCGGTGACCCGCCCCCGCCCACCCCCGGGGACCCCGGGACGGAAGGCCGAGACGCCGCTGGCGGGGCGCTTTCTCGACGCAGAGGTGCAGCCGCGTCCTGCCAGGCGGCCCCGCCTCCCGGCACTCAATGATGCCGTTCAGCGACGAGGCGACGGCTTGCCCGCTGAGGGCGAAGACGCGGCCTGAGCGGCCTTCGAGCGGGCGTGGATCCGCGCGTTGCGCGCGGTGACGCTCTTCGTGAGAGCGCGCATCCGCTCGACGTAGCTCTGGACCGAGCCGCTAACCGGCGCGTCCGCCAACAAGGATCACCTCGCTTGGCCTGATCTCGGATGACTCAGACTAGCCTCGCATTCTCAACGCTGACGTTCGAGGGCTCGGGCGATCGTGTCGCGCGGAACGGCGCCCTCGCGCACGATCCCCCACTCCCCCGACGCCTCGAACGAGCGCAGGTCGACGACGGTCGACGGCGTCCCGGCCAGCTCGCCGCCGTCGAGGACGAGGTCGGCGGCGGCGCGGATCTGCTCGGGGACCTGGTCGAGGGTGCGGGCGTCGGGGGCGCCGGCGCGGTTCGCCGAGCTCTGCAGCACCGGACACCGCACCGTGGCGAAGGCGGGGAGCGCCGGGACGCGCAGGCCGAGGACCTCGGGCTGTGGGCCGCACGCGAGCGGGAAGCGGCGCGCGGGGTTGGGGACCAGGACGGTGACGCCGCCGGGGAGCAGGCGCTCGAGCGCCGCGCGGGTCCGCGGCCCCAGCTCGGGCAGCGACTCGAGCGCGAGGTCGCGGTCGAAGAACATCACCGCCGCGGGCTTGTCGGGGCGCCGGCCCTTGAGTGCGTACAGGCGCTGCACCGCCTCCTCGGTGTCGGGGTCGCAGGCCAGCCCGTACACCGTGTCGGCCGGGAAGACGGCGACACCGCCACCCGCGATGCACTGGGCGAGGCGCTGGGCGTCGGTCAGCACGATCCCGTGACGACGCGCTCGATGCCGGCGTAGTCGTGGATCGCCGCGGTCTCGGCGAAGCCGGCGTCGCGCAGCAGGGCCGCGACGTCGGCCGCCTGCCCCGCCCCCACCTCGACGGCGACGAACGTCGCGCCCGCCGCCCGCGCGGCCGGCGCCAGCCGCCGGTATACCCCGAGGCCGTCCGGACCGGCGAACAGCGCCTCGGCCGGCTCGTAGCGCGTGATCTCCGGCGCGAGCGCCAAGCGGTCGGCGTCGGCGACGTAGGGCGGGTTCGAGACGACGGCGTCGATCGGACCCTCCACTGCTGAGAGCAGGTCGCCCTCGAGCAGCGTGATCGCGAGCCCGAGCAGCGCGGCGTTGGCCCGCGCGACCTGCAACGCGGCCGCGCTCGTGTCGGTCGCCAGGATCTCGAGGTCGGGCCGCTCGTGCTTGAGCGCGAGCGCCACCGCGCCCGAGCCGGTCCCGACGTCGACCACCCGCGCCCCCGAAGGCAGGCCGAGTGCCGCCTCGACCAGGTGCTCGGTCTCGGGCCGCGGGATCAGCACGCGCGAGTCCACCTTGAGGTCGATGGAGCGGAAGCCCTTCTCCCCGAGGAGGTAGGCGACCGGCTCGCGCTCGCGGCGGCGCCGGGCGAGGTCGGCGAACGTGCGCGCCTCGGCCGGTTCGAGCGGCCGGGCCGGGTTCGCGATGAGCAGCGCGCGAGAGAGGCCGGTCGCCGCCGCGAGCAGCAGCTCGGCGTCCAGCCGCGGGGTGTCGCAGCCCGACGCGGTGAGCGCGACGACGGCGGAGTCCAGCGCGTCGCGGACCGAGGTGCGGCCGATGATCGAGTCGGGCGAGCGCGCTATCGGGCGCCCTCGGCCTGCAGCTCGAGCTTGCGGCGCTTCTCGTCGGACTGCAGGGCGGAGCTGACCTCGTCCAGCTCCCCGCCGAGCAGGGCGTCGAGGTTGTGGACGGTCAGCTTGATCCGGTGGTCGGTCACCCGGCGCTCGGGATAGTTGTAGGTGCGGATCTTCTCGGCGCGCTCCCCTGTGCCGACCTGCGAGCGGCGGTCCGCCGCGAGCTCGGCCTGCTGCTTGGCCAGCTCGAGCTCGTAGAGCCGCGCGCGCAGCACCTTCATCGCGCGCTCGCGGTTCTGCAGCTGGGACTTCTCGTCCTGCATGGAGACCACGAGGCCGGTCGGCTTGTGCGTGATGCGCACCGCCGAGTCGGTCGTGTTGACGGACTGCCCGCCGGGGCCAGAGGATCTGTAGACGTCGATCTCGAGGTCGTTCTGGTCGAGCTGGACATCGACGTCCTCGGCCTCGGGCAGGACGGCGACCGTCGCGGTCGAGGTGTGGATCCGCCCCTGGGACTCCGTCTCGGGCACGCGCTGGACGCGGTGGGTCCCGCCCTCGAACTTGAACACCGAGTAGGCCCCGTCGCCGCGGACGTTGATCGTGTAGGCGCCGTCGGAGGCGTCCAAGGTCTCGGCCTGGTAGCCGAGGCGCTCGGCGTAGCGGGTCAGCATCTTGTAGAGGTCGCCGGCCCACAGGCTGGCCTCGTCGCCACCGGCGCCCGCGCGGATCTCGACGATGACGTTCTTGTCGTCGTTGGGGTCACGCTCGACCATCGCGAGGCGCAGCTCCTCCTCGAGGCGCTCGATCCGCTCGCGCGCGGTCCGCAGCTCCTCGCGCATCTCCGGGTCCTCGCCCTCGTCGAGCAGCTCCTGCGCGCCCGCCGCGTCGGACGTCGCCAGGCGCCACTCCTCGGCCAGCCGGGCGGCCGGCGCGAGCTGGTTGTAACGGCGGCCGGCGTCGGCATAGCGGTTGCGATCCGAGATCACGACGGGGTCGGACATGTCACGCTCGGCCTCGGCGAAGCGCGCCTCGATCTGCTCGACGAGCTGCTCGATCACGAATCCGAGTCTACGGGTGTCGATCTGGGCCATCCCCGTTCGTCTGTAGGGATGAGACCACCCCACGAAGGAGGATGCACCTCATGAAGTACCTCGTGACCCTGTACGCCGACGAGAGCGCCTGGGGCGACATGACGCCGGAGGAAGGCGCGGCCCAGATGAAGGCGTACGAGGAGTTCGGCCGCGACGCCGAGGCCGCCGGCGTCATGGTCGGCGGCGAAGGGCTCCAGCCGACGGCCACGGCCACGACGCTGCGCGTCCGCGACGGCGAGCGGATCCTCACCGACGGGCCGTTCGCGGAGACCAAGGAGCAGCTCGGCGGCTACTACCTGCTCGAGTGCAAGGATCTCGACGAGGCCATCGAGTGGACGGCGAAGATCCCCAACACGAACGTCGGCTCGAGCGAGATCCGGCCGGTCATGGACTACGAGGCCTACGGCGCGGAGTCGGCGGACCACTCGGCGGCGGCGCAGGGCTGAGCCACGCCGCGGGCGTCGTCGACCGCCTGTTCCGGCACGAGTCGGGGCGGGCGGTCGCGACGCTCATCCGCGTGCTCGGCGACTTCGACCTCGCCGAGGAGGCCGTGCAGGACGCGTTCCTCGTCGCGCTCGAGCGCTGGCCGGCCGACGGAGTCCCGAGCAACCCGGGCGCGTGGATCGTGACCACGGCGCGCAACCGCGCGATCGACCGGCTGCGCCGCCGGCGGCGGCTGGCCGACAAGCAGGGTGAGCTGCTGCTCGACCTCGAGCGGGCGTCGGCGTTCCACGACGTCTCCGGCGAGCCCGACGACATCCCCGACGACCGTCTGCGGCTGATCTTCACCTGCTGCCACCCGGCGCTCGCGCCCGAGGCGCGCGTCGCGCTCACCCTGCGCACCCTCGGCGGCCTCACCACGGGGGAGGTGGCGCGCGCGTTCCTCGTCGCCGAGGCGACCATGGCCCAGCGGCTCGTGCGCGCCAAGCGCAAGATCGCCACGGCGGGCATCGCGTACGAGGTGCCCGACGCCGAGCGCCTGCCGTCGCGGCTGCCGTCGGTCCTCGCGACGCTCTACCTGGTCTTCAACGAGGGATACTCGGCGACCGCCGGCGACGCGCTTGTCCGCCGCGACCTGTGCGCCGAGGCGCTGCGGCTCGGCCGCGTCCTGGCCGGCCTGATGCCGGACGAGCCCGAGATCCTCGGCCTGCAGGCGCTGATGCTCCTGCAGGACTCGCGGCGCGACGCGCGCACGGATGCCGACGGGCGGCTGGTCCTGCTCGCCGATCAGGACCGCGGGCGCTGGGACCGGACGGCCATCGGCGCGGCCGTCGCGCTACTCGACCGCGCGGTCGAGCTCGGCCCGCCGGGCCCGTACGTGCTGCAGGCGGCGATCGCCGCCGAGCACGCGCACGCGCCGGCCGCCGCCGACACCGACTGGCGGCGGATCGCCGGGCTCTACGCGCGACTCGGCGCCGTCGCGCCGTCGCCCGTCGTCGAGCTCAACCGCGCGGTCGCGGTCGCCATGGCGGACGGCCCGGCCGCCGGTCTGGCGCTCGTCGACGCGCTCAGCGGCCTCGACGGCTACCACCTGCTGCACGCGACGCGCGCGGACCTGCTGCGGCGCCTCGGCCGCGACGCCGACGCGCTCGCGGCGTACGGCCGCGCGCTCGAGCTGGTGTCCAACCCGGTCGAGCGCGCCTTCCTCGAAGGCCGCGTCGCGGAGCTCGAGACGGTCCGTTAGATCTATCTGAAGACCGATGACCGCGGGCTCGCCGGGCGTTAGCGTTGCGGGAGTGGTGCGCACAGTCGATCGCGCGTGGGCGTGGATCCGGTCCCACCCCGTCGCCGCAGACGTCGCGCTGGCCGCGGCGCTGCTGGGCGCCGCGCTCGTCTCGTCCCCCGTGGCGATCGACGGATTCGAGATGGGCGACCCCTCGTATGAGCGGCCGTCCGCGTTCGCGGTGCTGGTCGCCCTCGCCGCGACGATCGCCCCGCTGGCGCTGCGCCGCCGCGCTCCGCTCACGGTGCTGCTGGCGTGCACGATCGGCTTTCTCGCGGCCAGGCTCCTGCTCGGCTCCGTCGAAGCGTCGATCACCGCCATCGCGATGTCCGTCGCCGTGTTCAGCGCCGCGGCCCACGGCCGGGCGCGGTGGCGCCACTGGGTCTGCGCGGGCTGCGTCGTCATCGTCATGGCCGAGCTGTGGCGCGAGGTCAACGTCAACGTCCCGCCGGAGGTGCCCAAGGTGCTGCTCCTCCAGGTCCTGGCGCTCGTGGTCAACCTCGCGCTGTTCTGCGCGATGTGGGCACTCGGGAGCGCCCTGGGGTCCGGCCGGCGCCGAGCGCAGGAGCTTCTGGAGCGAACGCGCCAGCTCGAGCACGAGCGCGAGGAGAACGCCCGCCGGGCCGCGTTCGACGAGCGCGTGCGGATCGCGCGAGAGCTGCACGACGTCGTCGCCCACCACGTCAGCGTCATGGGCGTCCAGGCGGGCGCCGCGCGCCTCGTCATCGGCCGCGACCCGGCCAAGGCGATCGAGGCGCTGACCTCGATCGAGGGCTCCAGCCGCCAGGCGGTGCACGAGCTCCATCGGCTGCTCGGCTTCCTGCGGCAGGCGGGCGACCGCGACGACCTCGCGCCCCGGCCCGGCCTCGCGCAGCTCGGGAGCCTGGCGGCGCGGATGAGCGACTCCGAGCTCACCGTCGAGGTCCGCGTCGAGGGCGAGGAGCGCCCGCTGCCCCCCACGGTCGACGTCTCCGCCTTTCGGATCGTGCAGGAGGCGCTCACCAACACGCTCAAGCACTCGGGAGCGGCGCGGGCCGACGTGGCCCTGCGGTACCGGCCGGGTGAGCTCGAGGTGGAGATCACCGATGACGGTCGCGGCGACGGCGGCGCGTCGCCGGGCGCCGGCGGTCTCGGGCTCGTCGGCATGCGCGAGCGCGCCGGCCTCCACGGCGGGCAGCTCAGCGCCGGGCCCGCCGAGGATGGCGGGTTCGCGGTCCGGGCGACGCTGCCGGCACCCGGAGGTGCCGGGTGAGCGTCAGGGTGCTGCTGGCCGACGATCAGGCCATGGTGCGGGCCGGCTTTCGCATGATCCTCGAGTCCGAGCCGGACATCGAGGTCGTCGGCGAGGCCGAGACCGGCGAGCAGGCCACCGCGGCGGCGCGGCGCCTGCGCCCCGACGTCGTCTTCATGGACATCCAGATGCCCGGCGAGGACGGGCTGCGGGCCACCCGGCGGATCACCGAGACCGAGGGGCTGCACAGCCGCGTGGTCATCCTCACCACCTTCGAGCGCGACGAATACGTGTTCGAGGCGTTGCAGTCGGGCGCCAGCGGCTTCCTGCTCAAAAACGCTCCCCCGGAGGAGCTCCTCCACGCGGTGCAGGTCGTCGCCGCCGGCGACGCGCTGCTCGCGCCGTCGGTCACCCGGCTGATCGTCGAGCAGTTCGCGCGCCGGCCGGTGAAGCCCGAGCTCGGCGCTCGCCTCCAGGAGCTGACGCAGCGCGAGCGCGAGGTCCTGGTCATGCTGGCCCGCGGCCGGAGCAACGCCGAGCTCGCCGCCGAGCTCTTCGTCACCGAGGGCACCATCAAGACCCACGTGTCGAGCCTGCTGGGGAAGCTCGGGCTGCGCGACCGGGTGCAGGCCGTCGTGCTCGCGTACGAGTCCGGGCTCGTGACGCCCGGCGCGTAGTGGTCTCTGTCCTTCGATAGAGGTCGCGCGCCCGAGGATCTGCGCCGGGGAGGAGCGCAGACGGGTCCTGAGGGCGATGACGGGAGGCGGCAGCGGTCGCAGACTGCGGGCCATGACGACCTCACGAACGACATTCCTCGGCACCTTGTGCACGCTCGCCCTCTCAGCCGTCGTGGTGGCCGGGTGCGGCGCCGAGACGGAGGCCCGCGCGGCCCGCCACGTCTCGCCCGACCGGACCGCCGCCAAGCTCGAGCGCATCGTGCGCGAGCGGGTCGACGGCGGGCGCGCCACCGGCATCGTGGCGGGCATGGTGTTCCCCGGCGGACGGACCCGCGTCGTCGCCTACGGCAAGGCGGGCGGCGGCAAGCGACTGGACGCCAGGAGCGTCTTCGAGATCGGCTCGATCACGAAGGTCTTCACCGGATCGCTGCTCTCCGAGATGGCGCGGCGCGGCGAGGTGCAGCTGACCGATCCTGTCGCGACGCTGCTACCCGGGGTCTCGGTGCCGTCGCGCGGCGGGCGCCAGATCACGCTCGAGGACCTGGCCACGCAGACCTCCGGCCTGCCGAGGCTCCCGACCAACATCCACCCGAAGGACCCGACCAATCCCTACGCCGACTACACCGTCGACGCGCTCTACGAGTTCCTCCGCGGCTACACGCTGCCCCGCGATCCGGGTGCGCAGTACGAGTACTCCAACGTCGGCGTCGGGCTGCTCGGGCACGCCCTCGCGCGGCGGCGCGGCAAGAGCTACGAGGACCTGGTGCGCGAGCGCATCCTCCAGCCCCTGCGGATGCGGAGCACCGGCATCGCGCTCCGGCCGGCCTTGCGACGGCGCTTCGTATCCGGCCACGACGAGCGCGGCCGGGTCGTCCCCCACTGGGACCTGCCGACGCTGGCCGGGGCGG
Organism: uncultured Solirubrobacterales bacterium; assembly: GCA_963828075.1. Classification (GTDB taxonomy): domain Bacteria; phylum Actinomycetota; class Thermoleophilia; order Solirubrobacterales; family Solirubrobacteraceae; genus JACCYI01. The sequence continues at coordinate 554,912 of CAWHDH010000021.1, forward strand.
GCGCGCTGCGCTCCTCGATGGGCGACATGCTCACCTTCGCCCGTGCCAACCTCGAGCGCGACGGCGGCCGGCTCGGGCAGGCGATGGCGGCCGCGCACGCGCCGCGCGCCACGATCGACGCCCAGATGAACATCGGGCTCAACTGGCACAGCCTGCGCGCCGGCGATCGCGACATCGTGTGGCACAACGGCGGGACGGGCGGATTCTCGAGCTTCATCGGACTCGACAAGACCCGTGGCACGGCGATCGTGGTGCTCAGCAACTCCTCGCCCTCGGCCGTCGACGACATCGGCCTCCACCTCCTCGACAAGCGGCTGCCGCTCGTGCCGCCCCAGAGGTAGCGGACGGCCGCAATTCCCCTCCGGTCCGCGGTCGTCGATGATTGCCGCGTGGATTCGGAAGCGCCAGTGTCTCGGCCTCCGTTCTCGGCGGGGGCCGGGAGCGGCAGCCTCGCCGTGCGCGAGCAGTTCTCCGCGGGCGATTACGCGGCGGCTCGCGAGGGCGCGCGCCGCCTGGTCTCCTCCGCCCGGGCGCAGCAGGACGACCCGCTGCTGGCCGAGGCACTCGAACTCCTCTCGTTCGCCGAGTCGCGCTGCGGTGACGCCCTGCACGGCCTGGCCATCGGGCTCGAGGGTGCGACGCTGGCGGCGCGCGACCTGAACGCCCGCCAGGAGGTGTCGCCGTGGAGCGCTACGACTGGGGGGACGTCGCCCCGGGCCTCGAGGTGACCGTCTCGATCGGCGTCGCCGTCGGCGCGGCGGAGGACACCGCGCGACTGCTCGAGCGCGCGGACGCGCTGCTCTATGACGCCAAGCGGGCGGGTCGCAACCACGTCATGCAGGACCCGCCTGGTGCCTGAGATGGCCGGCGCGCGAGCTCTGCGGATCGGCGTGCAGCTGCCCGAGGTCGAGCGGGACGTCCGCTGGCCGGAGGTGCTGGCGATGGCGCGGGCGGCCGAGGACAGCGGGTTCGACTCGATCCACCTCGGCGACCACCTGCTCTACCGTGGCGACGACCGGCCCGAGCGCGGGCCGTGGGAGGCGTGGACGCTGCTGGCGGCGCTCGCGGCGTCGACCGAGCGCGTCGACCTCGGGCCGCTCGTCGCGTGCACGGCGTTCCACCCGCCGGGGCTGGTGGCGAAGATGGCGGCCACCGTGGACGAGGTCAGTCGCGGGCGCTTCATCCTCGGGCTCGGCGCGGGCTGGAACGCGGACGAGTTCGCCGCGTTCGGACTGCCATCCGACCACCGGGTCTCGCGGTTCGCCGAGGCGTTCGAGATCGTGCGACGCCTGCTCGACGGCGAGCGCGTCACCCTGACCGGGCGCTTCTGGCAGGTCGAGGACGCCGTCCTGCTGCCGCCCCCGAACGCGCGCCCTCGGCTGATGGTGGGCAGCAACGGCCCGCGCATGCTGGGCCTGACGCTGCCGTACGTCGACGCCTGGAACACCTGGTACGACGGCTACGGCAACAGCGCCGAGGGGTTCGCCGCGCTCGACGCCACCATCACCGCCGCCGCCCGCGACGCCGGTCGCGATCCGGCCCAGATCGCGCGCAGCGCGTGCGCGCTCGTCGTCCTGGACCGCGCCGCCGGCGAGCGCCCGGTCATCTCCGGCGCCCCGCCGCTGGAGGGCACGCCCCAGCAGCTCGCCGAACGGCTCCGGGAGCTCGCCGATGCGGGTGCCGACGAGGTCATCCTCGTCGTCAGCCCGATCACCGAGCGGTCGATCCGGCTGCTCGGCGACGTCGTCGCGGCGCTGCGCTAGCGCTCGCCCCGCGCGCGCTTGGCCGCGCGGCGCTGGAAGCGCTCGACCCGCCCGCCGGTGTCCACGAGCTTCTGCCGGCCGGTGTAGAACGGGTGGCAGTTGGAGCAGATCTCGACGTTGATCGAGGCCTCCGTCGAGCGCGTCGTGAACGTGTTGCCGCACGTGCAGCGCACGTGGGACTCGACGTACGCGGGATGGATGTCGGTCTTCATGATGTGTTTCAGTCTAGCCGTGCCGGTGCTCCACGCTCGCGAGGCCGGGCCGTCCGACGGGCTGACGTCAACCCCATCATTGGGAGCGGGGACGGACGAGCGCCTGCAGCTCGTGTTCGAGCGTCGCTGGCGTGTCTCTCACGTGGCGCCAGGTGATGCGGACGACGCGCCATCCCGCGGCTTGGAGTGATCGGTCGCGGGCGCGGTCGTTCTCGAACGCGGCGCGGGTGGAGTGGGTGTCGTAGCCATCGCACTCGGCGATGACCCGCTGCTCGCGCCACAGACCGTCGGGCTCGAGCCAGTGGCCGGCGACGTGCAGGCTCGCGTTGAGCTCGGGGCGGGGGAGCGTGGTCGTGGCGAGGAAGTCGTGGAAGGCGTCCTCGAGGTCTGACTTCGTGATGCCCATTCCGCGCTCCTCGAGGAGGAGGCGCGCCGTTTGGACGCCGCGATGCCCGCGATGCCTACGAACGACATCATCGAGGGAGAGCTGGTCGCTGAGGTGGAGAACGTCGGCCTGGTTGAGCGCGCGCTCGAGCGCGGCGGGTGTGACGACGGCCGCGAGGTCGAGCAGCGTCCGGGAGGGCGTCGTCACCGGGATCCCGCGGACGATCGTCATCTCGTCGGCCGGGAGGACGGCGTGGTGGACGCGGATCGTCGACCGCGAAGGCACGCGCCGCGGCACCGTGACGTCGATCTTCTCCCCGCGCGTCCGCCGCATCCCGTACAGGCCGCCGGCGGCGCGGAGACTGAGGACCGCGTCGAGCCCGATGGCGAGCACGGCCGCCATCCACCGCGCCTCACGGGTGAGGAGTCGGTGGCCGACCGCGTACACCCCGCGATGCACGACATGCAGGCGACCAGCCTCGAGCCGCCGGCCCACGGCGCGGCGCGTGACGCCGAGGCTTTCCAGCTGGGGCCGGCTGACGAGGCCGTGCTGACGCTCGGCGAGGGTGGCGATGTCGCGGTCCCCGGATCGAGTTCGAACTTCGGCACCCATACGGTGCTCAACCTCGAACTCGATCGCCATGGCTCGATCCTGCCGTGGAAACCGCCACGGATCACCGCGCAAACGTCACAGATCACGCACCGGATCGGGCCAAACCTGGCGCGCCCAGGCTCCTCCCCCTCGATGACCGCATCAGGCCGCCCGAGCGCTCGAGACGAACCGGTCCCGGGGGCCGAGCTGACCGTCATCGACGGCGCCGGGCACTTCGTCGTCGAGGACGCCGCCGAGCTCGTCACCTTCCTCGGCTGAGTCAGCGGGCGAAGCGGAGGTGCAGCTCGGTGCCGTGCGGCTCGCGCTCGCGGATCTCGCAGCCGTCGGCGACAGCGGCGATCAACGGCAGGCCCAGCCCGAGCCCGTCGCCGGTGGGGTGCGCCTGCCACCCCGACCCCGAGTCGGCGATCACCAGGCGCAGCTCCGCATCGGATAGCCCGGCGGTGATCTCGACGGGCCCGGGCTCGTCGGCGTCGGCGTAGCCGTGCAGCACGGCGTTGCTGATCGCCTCGGAGACGGCGATGTTGAGGTCGCTGAGCGGCGGCTCGCGGAGGTCCGCCGTGTCCACGAACGCCTTGAGGCGTTCGCGCAGCACGCGCCCGGCGATCGGCTCGGCCCGAGTGGTCCAGCGCTCGGTCGTCCTGGTGGTGGCGCCGGGAGTCATGTCGACGAGCCCACGCACGTGTGGAGCGTCAGGCGATTCGCGGCTGACGCCCCGACGGCGTGGCCGGCCATGTTTGACAGGTGGAAGCGGGCGCTGTGCTCCGACGCGTCGATGCTGGCCTGACGGGTCCGCCCGCCGCCCTGGATCGCGCGTTCGCTCGTGCAGCTGAACTTCCAGCCCCCGAACGCGTCATGGGCTTCTTCGTGAATGATGTGAAGCATGGGTCCCCTTCCGGGGATCGTGAGCAGCTGAACAGCCACCTCTCGCGGGCCCGCCGACGGTTCGCGTCAGGAGAAGAACAACAGGACCACGCCGTGGTTCTACCCGAGCGAGGCCGGAGTAGGCGCGCAAAGGCTAGGAGTCGTTTGCCGGGCAGAGCCGCGCGAGCTGGTTGTCGTCCTCGTCGCGCTCGTCGACCGCCCCGTCGGGGTCGACGCGGATGGTGATCGACGATCCGGGCTCGCAGCGCGGGGCGACCAGCTGCAGGTCGGTGCGCCCTTCGGCGGGGAGGCCGATCACCGCCTGCGACGGCATCGGCCGGCCGTTGACCCACAGCGTCACGGAGAACGGCCCGGCGTCCGTGCGCCCGACGTTGCGGACCGGCACGACGTACGTGCGCGTACCCGGCTCGGGGCCCGGCGCCAGCGTCACCTTCAGCGGGGAGAGATCGGGCCGCAGATCGGGCTGCTCGCAGACCTTGGTGACGCGCCGGGCGCTCGCGAGCGTGCGCCTGCCGGCGCCGCGCCAGCGAAAGCGCACGACCATCCGATAGGACGCCGGCGCGGTGAGGTTCTCGACCCGCTTGGAGTAGACGTAGCGGCGCGGCGCGGGGTCGGCGGTGTGCCACACGCCGAAGCCGGGCGCGCGGACGGTCGTCCACTTCGGCTCGGACGGCGCGCGCACCTGCAACGTGAAGCGCATCTGCAGGCTCCGCGCCCCTTGCGTCCGGCGGATCTGCCCCTCGACGACCAGGTGGCGCTCCGCCGCGTCCAGCGACGACGCGCACTCGGTCACCTTCGCGGTCGCCGACGGCGCGGCGGCCGCGGAGGCGGGCGCGAGCAGGGCGATGGCCAGGGCAAGGGGGAGCAGCGTGCGCTTCACGCCAACTGCAACGCGCACCGGCCGCCCGAGTTGCTCTGGATCTCGGGCGGCCGTCACGCGGCGGACGACGTCGGCTCAGGTCAGGCGGTAGAGCGGCCCGTCGCCGCCCTCGGGCGTCGTCAGGCGCCCGCCCTTGGCGGTGATCGCGCCGCACTGGATGCAGTTCGTGTAATTGACGATCACGTCGACGAACTCGCCCTCGGCGTCCTCGGGGATCTCATACACGCCGGCCGGGCACATCCAGCGCCACGTCTCGGCGATCTCACGCGGCACGCGCTTCTGCACGCGGATGTGGTTGGGAGCGTCGTCGCGCGTCGCGTTGCCGGAGATGAAGACCGACGACAGCTTGTCGAAGATGTACTTGCCGTCGGGCTTCGGATACTTCTCGGCGGTCTTGCCGACGAACATCTCGCGGGCGTCGTTGCGGTGCCAGGACCATTTCCCGGGCGGGAGCTTGCCCTTGGTGGCGATCGCCAGGTTCACGATCGGCCCGCCCTGGATGAAGCCCTTCTGGAACGGCTGGCGGCCGTTGCGGACCTGCCAGAGCTCCTTGCCGACCGACGACGAGTCGATCGCCTCCTCGTAGCCGGAGAAGTCGCTCGAGCCGCCCTTGAGCTGGGCGTAGATCGTCTCCGCGGCGAGGATGCCGGAGGTGATGCAGTGGTGCACGCCCTTGAGCGCCACCGTGTCCACCATGCCGCCGGCGTCGCCGACGATCAGCGCGCCCGGCATCGAGAGCTTGGGCATCGACCAGTAGCCGCCGCCCGGGAGCGCCTTCGCCCCCCAGCCGACGCGCTCGCCGCCCTCGAGGATCCCCCGCACCAGCGGATGGGTCTTGAACAGCTGGAGCAGATCGTGCGCCGACGTCGTGGCGTCGGCGTACTCGAGGTCGATGACGAAGCCGATCGAGACCAGGTCGTCACCGGTCTTCTCGTCCTTCATCGGGTAGATCCACGTGCCGCCGATCTGGCCGTACTTCGCCGACAGCTTCAGCGGCCATGGCCCGATCGTGTGGATGATCCGGTCGAGCGGCTTGGGGACCTTCCACACCTCCTTGACGCCGAGCTCCCAGACCTGGGGCTCGGAGCCGGCGAGGCCGAACTCCTTGATCGCCGCGCCGGTGAGATGGCCCCAGCAGCCCTCGGCGAGCACCGTGGCCTTGGCGATCACGTCGGTCCCGGGCTCGAAGTTGCCGAGCGGCTGGCCGTCCTTGCCGCGCCCCTTGTCGCCGGTGCGCACGCCGCGGACCTGCCCGTCCTCGACGAGCAGCTGGCTTCCTGACGTCTCGGTGAGGACGTACGCGCCGCCCTCCTCGGCCTGCGCCTGCTGGTAGCGGGCGAGCGCCGCGACGGAGACGACCTCGTTGCCGTGGTTCTTGAACGGCGGCGGGGTCGGGATCCGCAGCTTGGCCTTCCTGCTCGGGAGCAGGTAGACGGCCTCCTTGGTGACCTCGCCGAACGCGAAGCCCTCCTGGCGCCACTGCTCGCGCGTGAGGTCCGGGAAGAGCTCCTGCAGCGGGCCGGGGCGCATCACCGCGCCCGACAGGTTGTGCCCGCCGCAGGTCTTGGCCTTCTCGATGACCGCGACCGGTACCTCGCCCAGGCGCTCCATCGTCTCGGGGTCGTCGCCCAGGAGCTGGAGCAGCCGGTTCGCGCAGGCGAGGCCGGCGGTCCCGCCGCCGACGATCGCCACGCCCACCTCGATCTGCTCCTCCGGGTCGTCGAGCTCGCGCTTGATGAACTCGCCCTGGGGGTCGACGGGCGGCGGGAAGTCCAGCGGTGCGAACCCGCCGCCGCGGCCATTGGAGCCGGCCATGCCGATCAGCTGCCCTTCTTGGCCTTCACGGCCTCGGTGAGCTTGGGGACGATCTTGTTGAGGTCGCCGATGATGCCGAGGTCGGAGAACTCGAAGATCGGGGCGTTTGAGTCCTTGTTGATCGCCACGATGTTCTCCGAGCCCTGCATGCCGACCTTGTGCTGGATCGCGCCGGAGATGCCCGCCGCGAGGTAGAGCTTCGGCGACACGGTCTTGCCGGTCTGGCCGATCTGGGCGGAGTAGGAGTACCAGCCGGCGTCGACCACCGCGCGGGTGGCCGCGACGGCCCCGCCGAACGCGCCCGCGAGCTCCTGCAGCTGCTCGAAGCCCTCCGCCTTGCCGAGGCCGCGACCGCCGGCGATGAGGACGTCGGCGTCCTCGATGTTGACGTCGGCGCCGCGCTGCTCGCCGCGCTTGACCATCGTCGCGCGCGCCGCCCAGGGCGACAGCTCGTACTCGACGTCCTCGACCGCCGCGGCGCCGCCGCCGGTCTGGGCGATCTCGAACGCGTTGAGGCGGCCGATGATCACGCCGACCTTCGAGCGGTACTCGACGTCCGAGACGCTCGAGTCCTGCAGGATCGGGCGCTCGGCGATGAGCTTGCCGCCCTCGGCGCGGACGCTGGTGACCTCCATCGTCACCCCCGCGTCGAGCCGCGCGACGAGCCCGGCTCCGATCTCGAAACCGAGCAGCCCGCCGCCGAACAGCGCGTACTCGTGCCCCTGCTGCTCGATGACCGCGGCCATCGCGTCGACGACCGGCTGTGCGAGGCCCTCCGGCCCGTCGGCGCGGAAGACCTTCGCCGCGCCGTACTCGCCGAGCGTGCCCAGCAGCTCGTCGGGCAGGCCCGCCTTGTCGCCGAGGACGAGCGCGTGCGCCTCGCCGCCGATCTGGCCGGCCAGGCGGGCGGCCTCGGAGACGGCGCCCAGGGAGTTCTTGTTGAACGCGCCCTCGTAGTGCAGCGCGTAGACCAGGATGTTCGCCATCGCTAAATCAGCTTCCTCTCGTCGAGCCACGCGACGATCTTCTCGACCGTCTCGTTCGTGTCCTCGTCCTCGATGATCTGGCCCGCCGACTTGGCCGGCGGGGCGTGGAAGTCACCGCAGCGGGCGCGGGCGTTCTCGTAGCCGACGCGGTCGGGCTCGATGCCGACGTCCGCGACCCCGAGCTTCTCCAGCGGCTTCTTCTTGGCGCCCATGATCGCCTTGAGCGACGGGTACCGCGGCTCGTTGATCGCGTCGCCGACGGAGATCACCGCGGGCAGCTCGACGAGCACCGTGTCGTAGCCGTACTCCGCCTGGCGCTCGCAAAGCAGCTTGCCGTCCTGGACGTCGATCTTGATGACCTGCGTGAGCGACGGCGCCTGGAGATGGTCGGCGACGACCGCGCCGATCGTGTAGCACTCGCCGTCGTCGGACTGCTGGCCGAGCAGGACCAGGTCCGGCTGCTCGGAGGCCAGCGCCTTGGCCAGCGCGTAGCCCGTGCCGTTGACGTCGGAGCCCGCGAGCGCGTCGTCGGCGAGGTGGACCGATCGGTCCGCGCCGAGCGAGACCGCCTTGTGCAGCGCGCGCTGCGCGGAGTCGGGGCCCATCGTCACCGCGATGACCTCGTCGACGGGCAGGACGCCGCCCTCCTTGAGCTGCATCGCCGCCTCGATGGCGTGCGTGTCGAACGGGTTCAGGTTCTTCTCACCACTGCGGTCCAGCCGCCCCGTCGAGGCATTGATGCGCTTCTCGACGGCGGCGTCCGGAACCTCTTTGACCAGGACGCAGATCTTCACGGGCAGTGAGCCTCCTCTAGCGGAACGAGTGTTCGCATCTTACCGCGTTGACTGACGAGTCAATCGTGCGGGCTTCCGATCCCCGCGGCGGGGTGTTACGCCGTTACCGACCCGCGGATGAAGTCGATGATCTCCTGCGTGGAGGCGCCCGGCGTGAACACCGCGGCGACCCCCAGCTCCTTGAGCTCCGGGATGTCCTGGGCGGGGATCGTGCCCCCGACCGTGACGATCACGTCGCTCGCCTCCTGGGCGCGAAGCAGCTCGACGATACGCGGCACGAGCGTCATGTGCGCGCCCGAGAGAATCGACAGGCCGACCGCGTCGGCGTCCTCCTGCAGGACCGTCTCGACGATCTGCTCCGGCGTCTGGTGCAAGCCGGTGTAGATGACCTCCATGCCGGCGTCGCGCAGCGCGCGGGCGATGATCTTGGCGCCCCGGTCGTGTCCGTCGAGGCCGGGCTTGGCGACGACGACGCGGATCTTGCGGGCGGAGGTCTGGGTCGACATGAGGCGGGCGATTCTAGTTGACGGCTGGTGAGGGCCCGACCGGCGGTCCGATCGGCGGGCTCCGAGTCGGGACGCGCTGTCGGTGTGCAGCCCGCTCGCGCGCTGTGAGCATTCGCGCACCCGATGATCGCCGGATCCAGGCTCAGCGCACTCGACACCTCCTTCCTGCGGGTGGAGACACCCGCCGCCCACATGCACGTCGCCTGGCGAGGCCGCTTCCGGCCGCCGCTGGGCGCCGTGCCGATAACCCTCGAGCGCGTCCGGGCGCTCGTCGCCGGGCGCCTGGCCGCCGCGCCGCGCTTCCGCCAGCGGCTGGCCTTCCCACCCGCGGCGCTGGCCGACCCGGTATGGGTCGACGACCCGCGCTTCGCGGTCGAGCGCCACGTGGTGCGCCTCGGCGGCCCGCACGAGCGCCCGGATCGCGCCCGCTTCGCGGCGCTCTGCGACGAGCAGCTCGGCACGCCGTTGCCGCGCGACCGGCCGCTCTGGAGCCTGCACGTCGCGCCGTGCCTGGGCGACGGCACGCTCGGGATCCTCATGAAGATCCACCACGCGATGGTCGACGGCACCTCAGCCCTCGCCCTCGCACTCCTGCTGCTCGACGCGGACCCGTCGGCGCGCACGCCGCTCGAGCCGCCGCAGGCCTGGCGGCCGGATCGTCCGCCCAGCGGCGCGCGCCTCGCCGTCGACGCGCTGGCCGAGAGCGGCACCGAGCCGCTGCGCGCGGCCGGGCGACTCGCGCGCGCCGCCGCATCCGGCCAGCTCGCCGGGACGCTGCGGCGGACCGCCCTGGCGGTCGGCGACGACGTCCTGTCGGCCGCGCCGCCCTCGTTCCTCAACGCGCCGATCGGCCCCGAGCGCGCCCTGGTCGGGCACACGACGCCGCTGCGCCCGCTGCTCGACGCCCGCCGGCGGCACGGGGTGTCGCTCAACGACGTCGCGCTGGCGGTCGTCGCCGGCGCCGTCCACGACCTCGCGATCGAGCACGGCCGCGTCCCGATGCCGCTGAAGGTCATGGTGCCGGTGTCGCGGCGGGCGGGCGAGGAGGCGGGCGTTCCCGGCAACCGCATCGCGTTCGTGTTCATCACGCTCCCCGTCCACCTCCGCAAGCCGGAGGCCCGGCTGGCCGCCGTGCACTCCGAGACCACGGCGTTCAAGGCCAGCGGCCGCGCCGGTGGCGGCGAGGCGATGCTCGGGGCGATCGGCCTGCTCCCAGGGCCGCTGCAGACGCGCGCCGCGCGGTTCGCGTCCTCGGCGCGGATGTACAACCTCGTCGTCTCCAACGTGCCCGGGCCGCGCTTCCCGATCTACCTGCTGGGCGCCGAGTGCGTCGAGGCGCTCCCGGTGATCCCGCTCTCTGAGGGCCACGCGCTGTCCGTCGGCGTGTTCTCGCTGCACGACACGCTGTGCTTCTCCGGCTACGCCGACCCCGGCGCCCTGCCGGGGATCGGCGCGTTCCCGACGCTGCTCGAGCGGGCGGTGGCGGCCCTCGCCCCGCGCCGCCGGCGGGCTCAGCGCACCCGCAGCTTGAGCGTCATGCCGTCGTGCAGCGTGCAGACGAGCGTGTAGCGGCCCCGGCGCTTGAACGTCTTCTTGTAGGTGCCCCGCACCTTCGTCGGCGAGCCGAACTTGCTCGGGCCTCGGGTCACGGTGACGTTGTGGGCGCTGTCGCCGGACCAGCGGAAGGTCACCCGGGTCCCCTTCGAGATCGACTTCGATTTGGGCGAGAAGAAGTCGTCCTTGAGCCGGATGGTCGTCCTGCCGGCCGACGACGCGGTCGCGGCGAACACGCCGAGCATCGCGATGACGAGGATGGGGAGGAGCAGCTTGCGCATCGGTCGGTGATCCCTTTCCCTAGAAAACTGGGCTCTCGGTGTACGTGCCGAACACTTCTTGGAGCGCTTCGACGATCTCGCCCTCTGACGCATGCACTCGCGCGCAGTCCAGGAGGAGTGGCATGAGATTCGCGTCTTCGTGCGCGGCGGCCGTCTTGAGCCCGGTGAGCGTGCGCTCGACGTCGCCGCCGGTCCGCCGCGCCTTGACCGCCTGGACGCGGTCGATCTGCTTGCGCTCGAGCGCCGGGTCGATCCGCAGCAGGTTGATCTCGCCGTCGTCGCCCTCGGTGAAGTCGTTGACGCCGACGAGGATCCGCTCGCGGCCGTCGTACTCCGTCTGCAGCTGGAAGGCGGCGTCGGCGATCTCGCGCTGCGGGTAGTTGCGCTTGACCGCCTCGACCATGCCGCCGAGCTCGTCGATCTTGGCGAAGTAGGCGTACGCCTGGCGCTCCATCTCATCTGTGAACGCCTCGACGAAGTAGGCGCCGCCGAGCGGGTCGATCGTGTTCGTGACACCGGTCTCGTGGGCGATGATCTGCTGGGTGCGCAGCGCGATCCGCACCGCCTCCTCGGTCGGCAGCGCGAGCGCCTCGTCCCAGGAGTTGGTGTGCAGCGACTGCGTGCCGCCGAGCACGCCGGCGAGCGCCTCGATCGCAGTGCGGACGATGTTGTTGAGCGGCTGCTGCGCGGTCAGCGACACGCCCGCGGTCTGCGTGTGGAAGCGCATCAGCCACGACCGCGGGTCCTTGGCCCCGAAGGTCTCCTTGAGCTCGCGCGCCCAGATCCGGCGGGCGGCGCGGTACTTGGCGATCTCCTCGAAGAAGTCGATCTGCGCGTTGAAGAAGAAGCTCAGGCGCGGGGCGAAGTCGTCGACGTCGAGGCCCCGCTCGACCGCGTTCTCGACGTAGGTCAGGCCGTCCTTCAGCGTGAATGCGAGCTCCTGCGCGGCGGTCGAGCCGGCCTCGCGGATGTGGTAGCCCGAGATCGAGATCGGGTGCCAGCGCGGCATGTGGCCGGCGCACCACTCGATCATGTCGGTGACCAGGCGCATGGCCGGGTCGACCGGGAAGCACCACTCCTTCTGCGCGATGTACTCCTTGAGGATGTCGGTCTGGATCGTCCCGGCCAGCCGCTCGGGGCCGACGCCCTGGTGCTCGGCGGCGACGACGTAGAACGCGAGCATGATCGGCGCGGGCGCGTTGATCGTCATCGAGACCGAGACGTCGCCGAGCGGGATGCCGCCGAACAGCGTCTCCATGTCGTCGAGCGTGTCGACCGCGACCCCCTCGCGGCCCACCTCGCCCTCCGAGCGCGGGTGGTCGGAGTCGTGGCCCATCAGGCTCGGCATGTCGAACGCGGTGGAGAGCCCGGTCTGCCCGTGGTCGAGCAGGTAGCGGAAGCGCTCGTTGGTCTCCTCCGACGTGCCGAAGCCGGCGAACTGGCGCATCGTCCACAGGCGTCCGCGGTACATACTCGGATAGACGCCTCTCGTGAACGGATATTCCCCCGGCAGCCCAATTGAAGGGTGGGCGGCGTCTTGGCCCGGCAGGTCAGCGTGCGTGTACAGCGGGCGGATCGGCTCGCCGCTCAGGGTGGTGAACGGCGTCGGGCGCTCGGGCGTCGCCGCGTAGTGATCGGCGTACCAGCGCTCCGCGTCGGTGCGGGCCCTCTCCTCGGTGGCCATCCAGCGATCGTAGCGCCGCGCGTCGCGGGCTCAGTGGCGCGTGGCGTCGCGCAGCGCGGACTCGCGCTCGAGGAACTCGTCGGTGTCGATCTCGCCGGCGGCGAGGCGGCGCTCGAGCAGCGCGCGCGGCGACTCGCCGGCCGGATCGGGCAGCGGCGGCGGCCGCCACTCGAAGGCGCGCGGCCGGGTCGCGAAGGCCACCCCGATGAGGCTCAGCGAGCCGAACACCGCGACGATGCCCGCGACGCCCTCGCTTGCGAGGACCCCGGCGATGACGATCGCGGCGATCAGTGACACCAGCGCGCTGAACAGGAAGCGTTCCCGGTCGGTCATTCCGCCGAAGGTACCGCGCCCTCTGGCGCGGCGGCCAGGGGGCTACCCCCCGTCTACGGGGTCAGACCCCTTCAGTCGGGGTGACTCAAGGGGTCAGACCCCTGCAGTCGGGGCGACTCGAGTCTGACCGGGACCGGCCGGCGCCGGTCAGACGTCGCGCATCGCGTCGCCGAGCAGCGCGCGGGCGATCACGAGCTTCTGGATCTCCGAGGTCCCCTCGTAGATCTCGGTGACCTTGGCGTCGCGGTAGTAGCGCTCGGCCGGGAACTCCTTCGTGTAGCCGTAGCCGCCGAGGATCTGGATCGCCTCGCTCGTCTGGCGGCGGGCGACCGCGCTGGCGAACAGCTTGGCCTGGGCGCCCTCGACGGTGTGCGGGCGGCCGGCCATCTTCAGGCGCGCGGCGCGCCAGGTCAGCGCGCGGGCCGCCTCGATCTCGGTCTGCATGTCGGCGAGCTTGTGCTGGATCGCCTGGAAGCGGGCGATCGGGCCGCCGAACGCGCTGCGCTCCTTGGCATAGCCCGTGGCCAGCTCCAAGGCCGCCTGGGCGATGCCGACTGCTTGGGAGGCGATGCCGATCCGCCCGCCGTCGAGCGTCGAGAGCGCGATGCGCATGCCGCCGCCCTCCGGGCCGAGCCGCTCGGACGGCGTGGCCTCGAACGCGAGGTCGGCGGTCGACGAGGAGTTCTGGCCGAGCTTCTCCTCCTCGCGCGTGACCTGGAAGCCCGGCGCGTCGTGGCGCACCACGTACGCGGAGATGCGCTCGCCGTCGCGCGCGAAGACGTTGAACGTGTGGGCGTACGAGCCGTTGGTGATCCACTGCTTGGTCCCGGTCAGGCGGCCGTCGGCGTCGGCGCGCGTGCGCATCGCGGCGGCATCGGAGCCCGAGCCGGACTCCGTCAGGGCGAAGGCGGCGAGCTCGTCGCCGCGCGCCAGGGGCGGGACGAGGCGCTCGACCTGCTCGGGCGTGCCGTTGGCGAGGATCGGCAGCGTGCCCGCGCTGACGTGCACGGCCAGCGTGACCCCGAGGCCGGCGTCGCCGCGCGAGAGCTCCTCCAGCACGAGCACGTAGGACAGGAAGTCGGCGCCCGCCCCGCCGTGCTCCTCCGGGATGCAGACGCCCATCAGCCCGAGCTCGGCGAGCTGGGCCAGCACCTCGCTCGGGAAATGGTGCTCGCGGTCCCAGGCCGGAGCGGCGGGCACGACGAACTCGTCGGCGAAGCGCCGCGCCAGGTCGCGGATCTCGCGCTGCTCGGGCTCGAGCTCGGAGAGGCTCATCGGCGGGCTCCGAGGAGCGCGACGGTGCGCCGGCGGGGGCGGTCGGCCGGCAGGCGCTGCGAGATCACCCCGCCGACCGCGGCGGCGATGACCGCGGCGCCGGCGAACTTGATCTGGCGGCCGATGCGGTCGAAGTGCAGCACTTCCCAGCCCTCCTCGCGCGCGATCCGCCCGAGCTCCTTGTCCGGGTTGACCGCCACCGGATGCCCGACGGCGCGGAGCATCGGCAGGTCGGACTCCGAGTCGGAGTAGGCCCACGACGCGGCGAGATCGATGTCCTCGACCGCGGCAAGCCGGCGGATCGCCTCGGCCTTGCCCTCGCGGTAGGTGAACGGCCCGCCGGGGCGACCCGTGTAGTGGCCGTCGATCACCTCGGACACCGAGCCGACCGCGCCGTCGAAGGTGAGGATGATCGCCATCAGCTCGGCCATCTCCTGCGACGCCGCGGTGCAGATGAAGATCGGCCGGCCGGCGTCCTGGTGCTCGTAGGCGATCTCCAGCATCCTCGGGTACAGCCGCGGCAGCACGCCGGCGAGCACCTCGGGCGCCAGGCGCTGCAGGTCGCGCACCCGCACGCCCTCGAGCATCTTGCCGATCCGGTCGCGCAGCTCGTCGGTCGAGGAGTCGGTCGACCCGTAGAGCCGGAACAGCAGGTTCATGACCGCGTCGCGCGCGAGGTCCTTGCGCGACATGAGCCCGGAGCGGTACGCCGCCTTGGCGAACTGGAACGCGCTCGACCCCGCCATCAGCGTCCGGTCGAGGTCGAAGAACGCCGCGCCGGGCTCGTCGGCGCGGCGGAGCGCGCCGCCGCCCGGAGGCGGCGGCAGGATGTGCGGGCGCTCGGTCACACCTTCAGGATGACGGCGTCGCCCTGGCCACCGCCCGAGCAGATCGCCGCGCAGCCGTAGCCGCCGCCGCGCCGGCGCAGCTCGTGGACCAGCGTGCCGAGGATGCGGGCGCCCGAGGCACCGATCGGGTGGCCGATCGCGACCGCGCCGCCGTTGACGTTCACGCGGTCCTCGTCGATGCCGAGCATCCGGATCGAGTTCAGCGTGACCGACGCGAACGCCTCGTTGATCTCCCACAGGTCGATGTCGCCGGGCTGCAGGCCGGCCTTCTCGAGCGCCTTGAGCGCCGCGTTGGCCGGCGTCTTGGCCAGCATCGGGAAGTCGTCCGCGACCTGCGCGTGGGCGATGATCGTGCCGAGGATCTCCTTGCCGTTGGCCTCGGCCCACTCGTCGGAGGCGAGCACGAGCGCGCCGGCGCCGTCGTTGACGCCCGGCGAGTTGCCCGCCGTGTGCGAGCCGTCCTTGCCGGTCAGCCCCGGGAGCTTGCTCAGGCGCTCGAGCGTCGTGTCGCGGCGCGGGGCCTCGTCGACCTCGACCACCGTGTCGCCCTTGCGGCCCTTGATCGTCACCGCGACGATCTCCTCCGGCAGCCGGCCGTCGTCGGTCGCCTCGATCGTGCGCTCGTGCGAGCGCAGCGCCCAGCGGTCCATGTCCGCGCGGGTCATCTCCAGCGAGTCGCCGACCTCGGTCGCCTCGTCGAACATCTGGCGGCCCGAGAACGGGTTGGTCAGCCCGTCGTGGGTCATGGCGTCGAGCGCCTTGACGTCGCCCATGCGGAAGCCCGAGCGCGCGCCGGGGAGCAGGTACGGCGCCTGGGACATCGACTCCATGCCGCCGCCGACGCCGACCTCGACGTCGCCGGCGCGGATCGCCTGGTCGAGCAGCACGGTCGCGCGGACGCCCGAGGCGCAGACCTTGTTGACCGTCTCGGAGGAGACCTCCTTGGGGATCCCCGCGTTGATCTGCGCCTGGCGGGAGGGGATCTGGCCCTGCCCGGCCTGCAGGACCTGGCCCATGATCACGTGGTCGACCTGCTCGGGCGCGACGTCGGCACGCTCGAGCGCCGCCTGGATGGCGATGCCGCCGAGCTCGGTGGCCTTCAGCGACGCCAATCCCCCGCCCATCTTGCCGACGGGGGTGCGGGCGGTGCCGAGGATGACGGTTCTGGGCATGGGTGGGCTCCGGGTCTCGTGCGAGGGGGATGCAGCCGCCCAAGACTAGTACGCGCGTCCGCAATTTCTGCACGCTTCTGACGGCGTCTGGACGCGCCTGGCGGCCGCCGCTACCCGCCCACGTAGGACCAACTATGCAGGCGGGCAGCGGCGACCCCCAGCCACGCCCAGCCGCTCGCCAGAACCGGGCCGAACTTACGGACGCACGTACTAGATGGCCTCCGATGGCTACCATCGCGCCGGTGATCGTCCACGCCACCACCGACGACGCCCGGACCGCCCCCGCCGACACCGTCGCGGTCGGGGTGTTCGAGGGCGAGGGCGTCGCCCACGACGTCGACGGGATCCTGCAGGGGCTCGTCGACTCGGGCGAGGCCAAGCGCGCGTACCGCAAGGTCGCCGTCGCCCACGCGGGTGGCCGGCGGTTCGTGATCGCCGGCCTCGGCAAGCGCGACGGGTTCGACCCCGAACGGGCTCGCGGCGCCGCCGCCGCGGTGGTCGGCCGGGCGCGCGAGCTGGGGACGAAGCAGCTCTGCTGGGAGCTCCCCCACCACGTCTCCGACGATCACGCCGCGGCGCTCGTCGAGGGGACGCTGCTGGCCGCTTACGACTTTCGCGCGTTCAAGAGCGCGTCCGACGGCGACGACGACGCGCCGTCCGGGCTGGGCGAGCTGGTCGTCTCGGCCCACCACGACGTCGCCGGCGCGGTGGCCCGCGGTGAGTCGGCGGGGCAGGCCGCCAACGCCGCGCGCGACCTCCAGAACGCCCCCGCCAACCACCTGACCCCGACCCGGCTGGTGGAGCGCGCGCGCGCGATCGACGGCGTGACGGTCGAGGTGATGGGCCGGGAGGAGATCGTGGCCGCCGGGATGGGTGCCTTCGCCGCCGTCGCCCAGGGCTCCGACGAGGAGCCCGCGCTGATCACGCTGCGCTACGAGCATCCCGAGGCCACCGGCCCGGTGCTCGGCTTCGTCGGCAAGGCGGTCACCTTCGACTCGGGCGGGATCTCGCTGAAGCCCGGGGCGAAGATGAGCGAGATGAAGTTCGACATGTCGGGCGGCGCCGCCGTGCTCGCCGCGACCGAGGCGATCGCCCGGGAGGGACTGCCGCTCCGCCTGGTCGCCGTGATCGGCGCAACCGAGAACCTGCCGAGCGGTCGTGCGTACCGCCCCGGCGACATCCTGCGCGCGAAGACCGGGACGACGATCGAGGTCATCAACACCGACGCCGAAGGGCGTCTCGTGCTCGCCGACTGCCTCGCGCACGCCGTCGAGCAGGGCGCCGAGCGGCTCGTCGACATCGCGACGCTGACCGGCGCCATCGTCAGCGCGCTCGGGTCGACCCACGCCGGCCTGATGGGCGACGACGACGAGTGGTGCGCGGCGGTCGAGGCCGCGGGCCGCGCGTCCGGCGAGATCGTCTGGCGCCTGCCGCTGCACGCCGAGTACAGCGAGCTCATCAAGAGCCGCTACGCCGACATCGTCAACGCCGTCGAGGTGCGCAAGGCCGGCTCGATCACCGCTGCCGAGTTCCTGCACCGCTTCACCGGCGGCGTGCCGTGGGCCCACCTCGACATCGCCGGCACGGCGTGGGACAACGGCAGGCCCTACACGCCGAAGGGCGGGGCCGGCTACGGCACGCGGCTGCTGCTGGAGCTGGCGCGCGCACACGCCGCCTGACCGCCCCGGAGCGAACGTTCACACGCGCTTCACCGGTCGCCGGGTGGATGAGAAGTACCGTCGCGCGCCATGGAACCCGTGATCGCTGAAGCCGGCCCGTCCGCCGAGGGCCACACCCGCCGCTCGTTCATCCGCGGCATCGCCGCCGCGGGCGCCTCGACCGCCGCGGCCGCGGCACTCGATACCGCCGGCGTGCTCGACCTCGCCACCGCCGAGGCGCAGGCCGCCGGCCCCAACGACTTCTCGACCTTCCGGGCCATCGCCGCCTCGGGCGCCGACGCGCTGCAGGTCCCCGACGGCTACCGCGCGGACCTGATCATCGGCTACGGCGACACGTTCGCCAACGACGACGGCACCCAGCTGCGCTACGGCTACAACAACGACTTCCTCGCCTACTTCCCGCTCAAGGGGTCCGACGAGGGGCTGATGTTCGTCAACCACGAGTACCCCTCGCCGTTCTTCCAGCACGGCGTCGAGGACCCCGCGGCCAAGACGAGCCAGCAGATCGCACTCGAGCAGGAGGCCGTCGGCAACTCGATCGTCCACGTCCGCCGCGACGGCGAGGGCATCTTCCGCGTCGTCTCGCCCTCGCCCTACAACCGGCGCATCACCGGTGACGGCCCGGTCGTGGAGTTCACCGGCCCGCTGGCGGGGAACCCGGCCTATCCCGGCGTGGGCACGACCGGGCGGGGCTCGCTGGCCAACTGCTCGGGCGGCCTCACGCCGTGGGACACCGCCCTCACCTGCGAGGAGAACTACCAGGACTACGGGACCGACGCGGGCTACGGGTGGTCGCCCGCGCGCGTCGGGACCACCGACTACCTCGACGGCGATGGGTCGAGCACCGACAAGCCCGCCAAGTACGGCTGGGTGGCCGAGATCGACCCCTACGACCCGAGTTCGACGCCGCGCAAGCACACCGCCCTCGGGCGCTTCCGGCACGAGAACACCGCGTTCCGCGCCCAGGGCGGCCGGCCGTTCGTCCTCTACATGGGCGACGACCGCACCGACGGCGGCGTCTACAAGTTCGTCTCGGACCTCCCGTTCCGCTCCGGCCGGCGGGCCGAGAACCGCCGCATCCTCGAGTCCGGGCAGCTCTACATCGCCCGCTGGGAGCCCGAGGGCCGGCGCCGCTTCGCCGCTGCCGGCCAGACCACCCCGATCACCGCGACGAGCGGCACCGGCACGTGGCGCCCGGTGGCCGAGAACGAGCTCGTCGACACTCACAAGCGGATCACGGCCGCGGTCGGCGAGACCGAGTTCCTCACCCACTTCGCCACCAACCGGCCCGAGGACCTCGAGGTCGACGAGGACGGCACGGTCTACATCGCGCTGACCAACAACTCGAACGTCAAGGACACGCACGGCTCGATCCGCCTGCTGGTCGAGGACGGCGACGACGCCGCGGCGCGCTCGTTCACGTGGTCGGACTGGGCGGCGGGCGGCCCGAGCGGCCGCGCCGACGCCGGCGAGCAGGGCTTCTCCTCGCCGGACAACCTGGTGTTCGACAAGGCGGGCAACCTCTGGGTCGTCACCGACATCTCGTCGAGCAAGCTCGGCGACCCGACGGTGCCCGAGGCCTACCACGCCAACAACGCGATCTTCATGATCCCGCGCACCGGGACCAACGCCGGCGTCGCCTACCGCTTCGGCAACATGCCGGCTGAGGCCGAGGGGACCGGCCCCTACTTCACGCCCGACGAGCAGACGCTGTTCGTCAACGTGCAGCACCCGGGCGAGGAGTCAGAAGGCGACCCCAACTCGACGGCGTCGTATACGTCGTACTGGCCGCGCGGCAACAAGACCACGGGCCTGAACCCGGGCAAGCCGATCCCCTCGACGGTGGCGATCACCAAGGTCCGCCCGAAGGCCGCGCCCGGCTCGCCGGTCATCCCGCCTCCGGTGGCGACCGCCCCCGACACGCGCTCGCCGAACACGCAGCTGATCTCCCCCGCGCGCCAGAGCCTGAAGGGGCTGCGCGGTCGCGGGATGGACTTCAAGCTGCGCGTCGACGAGCCGGTCACGCTCACGGTGACGCTCTCGGGCCGGCTCACCGTCTTTCGCCGGCGCGGCCGCAAGGCACAGGCCGAGGCGAGCGCCCGCGGCGGCCTGCGGCGCTTCGACCGCGAGGTCGTCAAGGTCGCCAAGGCGGGCGAGGTGACCGTGCGGCTGCGGCCGAGCGCGAGCACGCGGCTGTTGCTGCGCCGCGAGCGCGTGGTGCCGGCGATCCTCACCGTCCGCTCCGTCGACGCCGCCGGCAACGCGCAGACCCGGACCAAGCAGCTGAAGTTCAAGTAGCGGTCTGGACGCCCTGGATCGAGGGGGTGTGGGCGGGCGGGCGATCGACCATCGCCTGCCGGACGCCCGCACCATCCGCGATGCCCCGATACCGGCGGTCGGGGCCGATGACGACCAGCGCCCCGCCGCAGAGCAGCGGTCCGCCGAGCAGATGGCGGCTCAGGCGCTCCTCCGGCCGACGGACCCGAGGCCCGGCTCGTGGCGCCTCGCACACGCCGCGACCGGGAGGCCCGGCGCCGCGGTCTCGAGGTCGCGGCGGTACACGATGCCGAGGAAGCGACCCTCGCGGGTGATCACCGGGAGGCGCAGGATCCGCTCCTCGCCCCGCTCGAACGCCGCGAGCGCCTCGCCGCAGAGCATCTCCGCGAAGACGACGAGCTGGATGGGCGCGAGGGCCTGGGCGACCGTCGCAGCCCCGAGGCGCGCGATGATCCGCCCCACGTCAAACGACGGACGAGCGGCGGCGGGCCACACGAACGCCCGTGCGTCGTCGCCGCACCCGGCCCACAGGGCCGCCCGAAGCAGGTGCCCCGCCGTCCATGGGCAGCCCCGGGAGGTTGAGGAGCATCGCCGCGTTGGTGACGAGCGTGATCGCGCCTAGCCTCTCCACGTTCGTTCCCGTCTGCAGGGTGCGGCTCAGCTCGTCGAGTCCGTCGCCCGGCCACCAGCCGCACACGGGCCCGCCGACGATCGCGAGCACGGCGGTGACCGCGGGGCCGGCGGCGTAGATCCGCGCGACCGCCGCAGGTGTCGCCGGTGCCGAAGCGAGGACGGTGGCTCCACCGAAGCCGTTGAGCTCGACGCCACGACGGTGATGCGCTCGGATCGCGCCGCGAGGAGATGCCCGACCTCGTGCAAGAGCACGGACACCAGCGAGATCAGCACGACGGATACGGCCAGCGTGAACGCGCGCCCGTTCCCGATCCTCGACGCTGCGTCGGCGTGGACCACCGCCACGGTCCCGATCGACACGAGCACGGTCGGCGAGACGCGCACCGGAACGCCGGCGATGACCCCGACATCGACGGATGACCCTCGTTGCGACGACGACACCACCTTGTCATCGGCCCGGCGGCGGTCGTCTCGATCTCAGATCGACTTCGGCAGAATGGCGGCCACCATGGACTTCGACCTCTCCGACGACCACGAGCTCATCCGCCGCACCGTCCGCGACTTCGCCGAGCGTGAGGTCGCGCCGGTCGCCGAGGAGCTGGACCGCACGAAGTCGTTCCCCTACGACATCGTCCGCCAGCTCGGCGGCCTGGGCCTCATGGGGATCCCCTTCCCGGAGGAGTACGGGGGCTCGGGTGGCGACACCCTCGCGTACGCCATCGCGGTCGAGGAGCTCACGCGGATCGACTCGAGCGTGGCGATCACGATGTGCGCGCACACCTCGCTCGGCACGCAGCCGATCTACATGTTCGGCACCGACGAGCAGAAGCGCGACTGGCTGCCGCAGCTGTGCAGCGGGGCGAAGCTCGGCGCCTTCGGGCTGACCGAGCCCGAGGCGGGCTCGGACGCCGGCAACGTCAAAACGCGGGCGCGGCTCGATGACGGCGAGTGGGTGATCGACGGCGCCAAGCAGTTCATCACCAACTCGGGGACCGACATCTCGGGCATGGTCGCGATCACCGCGCGAACCGGCGACGACGAGATCTCGAACATCATCGTCCCCAACGGGACGCCGGGTTACGAGCAGGGCGAGCCCTATCGCAAGATGGGCTGGCACGCCTCCGACACGCGGCCGCTGACCTTCACCGATTGCCGGGTGCCGGAGGAGAACCTGCTCGGCCCGCGCGGCGCCGGCTTCAAGCAGTTCCTGCGCATCCTCGACGGCGGCCGGATCGGGGTCGCGGCGATGGGCGTCGGGCTGGCTCAGGGCGCGCTGGATCAGGCGCTGGCCTACGCGAAGGAGCGGCGGGCGTTCGGCAAGCCGATCTCGAAGTTCCAGGCGATCCAGAGCAAGCTCGCCGACATGGCCACCGAGATCGAGGCCGCCCGGCTGCTGACCTACAAGGCGGCCAAGCTCAAGGACCTCGGGCGCGACTTCAGCCTCACCGCCGCGCAGGCCAAGCTCAAGACGGGGCGCCTCGCCGTCCGCGCCGCCGACGAGGCGGTGCAGATCCACGGCGGCTACGGGTACATCGAGGAGTACCCGATCTGCCGCTTCTACCGGGACGCGAAGATCCTCACCATCGGCGAGGGCACCGACGAGGTCCAGCAGATGGTCATCGCCCGCGCGCTCGGCGCGTAGCCGCCCGGTGCGCTGGGTCGCCCTCTGGCTCGCGCTGCTCGCGGTCTACGCCGGCACGCTCGGCATCCCGGCGTTCGGGGCGTCCGACTACGGCGGCGACGAGCCCCACTATCTGCTGACGGCCGCGTCGATCGTCGCCGACGGCGACGTCGACCTCGCCAACCAGTACGCCCAGCGCGACTACACCGAGTTCTACCCCTACGTCCTCGACGTCCACGGGCAGCGGACGCTCGGCCGCGTCAACGAGCCGCACGGCATCGGCTTCCCGCTGCTGATCGCGCCGGCCTACGCCGTGGGGGGCGCGACGGGGGTCGAGCTCTTCATGGCGGCGATCGCCGCGCTGGCGTTCGTGCTCGCCGCGCGACTCGCCCGCCGGCTCGTGCCGGAGCCGTGGGCGACCGGAGGGGTGGTCGTCGCCGCACTGTCGCCTCCGGCCCTCGCCTATTCCGCCACGGTCTATCCCGAGCTGACGGCGGGGGCGCTGCTCGCCGTCGGCTGCCTGTGCGCGCTGCGCGTGCGGGAGGCCCCGCGGGTGCGGTGGGCGTTCGGCGGAGCGGTCGCGCTCGCGGTGCTGCCCTGGCTGGGCACGAAGTATGCGATCGCCGCCCTGCCGGTCGGGATCGCGCTCGTGCGCTGGGCGTCGCGGCGCGGCCGGCGACTGGCGGCGCTCGGGGTCGCCGAGGTGATGATCGCCTCGGTCGTCGCGTACATCACGGTCAACGACGTCCTCTACGGCGGCGTGACCCCGTACGCCGCCGACGACCCTGGCCAGACCGCGACCGACGCCTCGTTCCCGGCCGGCTACCTCGAGCGGCTGCCGCGGCTGGTCGCGCTGTGGATCGACCGCGACTACGGCCTGTTGCGCTGGGCGCCGTTCGGCGCCTTGGCGTTCTGGGCGGCCTGGGTGCTGTGGCGCTCGCGCCGGGAGCGGGTGGCGGCGGCGATCCCGGAGCGCCTCGACGTCGAGATCGCCGCCACCCTGCTGCTCGCCGTCTGCGGCGCGCAGGTGATCGTCGCCGCGTTCGCCGCTCCCACGATGTTCGGCTTCTGGTTCCCGGGGCGCCACCTGATGGCCGCGCTGCCGTGCGCGGCGGCGCTGGCCGCCTGGGGGCTGCGCCACGCACCGCGCGCCGGCGCCGCGCTCGGGGCCCTGACGCTGGTGGCGAGCGCCTGGCTGGTGGTCGAGCTGCGCACGGGTGCGGTGGCGGGCTGGGTGGCGCCCGATTCAACGGCGCCGTGGGGTCCGGCCGAGGCGGTGTTGCCGCTCTACGGGACCGGCTCGGCCTGGGCCGACGGGGTGGCCGTCGCCGTCTGTGTCGGGCTCGCCGCCGTGACGGTGCGCGAGTGGCGGCGCTGGCGGGCGAGCTCGCGGGCGACCGCCGGTACGACGCGGCGCGCGTACTCGCCGTAGCGCACGAACGACCGGCCCTCGCTCCGGCGGGCGTAGTCGATCGGCACCTCGACGGGGTCGATGCCCTCGCCGTGCAGGTGGAGGGTCAGGAGCTGCGCGTAGTTGTAGTCGTGGGCGATCGCGAACGACTCGAGCGCCCGGCGCCCGAGCCCGCGGCAGCCGGTCTGGGTGTCGGTGAGGACCGCCCCGCCGAGCAGAGTGCCCATCAGCGCCGACGAGGTCCGGTTGGCGAGCGCCCGGTGCCACGTCATCCCGTCGCGACGGCCGAGGAACCGGGAGCCGAGCACGTACTCGGCGCGGCCCTCGAGCACGGGCCGCAGGACCCGCCCGGCCTGGCCGGGGTCGTACTCGCCGTCGCCGTCGATGTAGAAGGCGGCGGCGTAGCCCTCGTCGCGCGCGAGCTCGAGCCCGGTGCGCAGGGCGGCGCCGAGGCCGCGGTTGGCGGTGTGCGACACGACCCGAGCGCCGGCCTTGCGCGCGAGCTCCGCCGTCGCATCGGTCGACCCGTCGTCGACGACGCAGACGTCGAGCGGCACCCCGCCGACCTCCGCCGGCAGGCCATCGATCACCGCGGCGATGGTCGGCGCCTCGTCGTGTGCCGTGATGACCGCGAGCGCGAGCGCGCCGTGGGGCGGGCGCGCTGGCCTGATTACCGGCTCGTGCGCCGGGACCAGCGGGCGGCCGCGGGCGGCCGCAGGCGCGTCGACGCCGAGCAGCATGGCGATGGTGCCGGCCAGCTCGAGCACCGAGGCGGGGCGCTCCACCACCGCACCGGGGACCGCGCCCGGCCCGTGGACCACGAACGGGACGGGCGACTCCCCCCAGTCGAGGTGGCCGTGGCCGCCGATGCCGCGGCCCTGCCCGTGGTCGGCCATCACGATCACCGTCGATTCGTCGAGGCGGTCACGCTCGCCGAGCCAGTCCAGGAAGCCGCCGATCCGCGCGTCGGTGCGCGCCAGCTGGTCGAGGTACTCGGGGTTGCGCGTGCCGCGCACGTGGCCGAGCTGGTCGGCGGCGAGCAACTGCAGGACCAGCAGGTCCGGGTCGTCGGCCGCGACGACCTCACGGCCGGCGGCGATCAGCGACTCGTCGATCTGGTCGGTGGGCTGGACCGACGTGACCGTGCGGATCCGCTTCTCGTCGACGAATGGGTCGGCGAGGTGGGCGATCCCCACCAGCCGCCCGGTGCGGCCGGCGGCCTCGAGCGTGTCGAACACCGACTCGACCTTGACGCCGAGCCGGGGCGCGAAGTTCGAGCGCATCCCGTGCTCGGCCGGCGTCGTGCCGGTGAGCATCGACGAGAAGCAGACCACCGTGCGGGCCGGGTACGCCGTCTGGACGTCGAGGTACTCCGTCCCCTCCGCGATCAGCCGGTCGAGGATCGGCGTGCGGCCGAGCGCGGACGCCTGGCGCAGGCGCTCGCGGTTGCAGCCGTCGATGACGATCACGTACACCCGGCGCGCGAGCGGCTCGCGGGCCTCGCGGGAGGCGGGGATCGGCGGCGGATAGGTCGGGAGCTTCGTCCGCGCGAACCACCGTGAGGCGAGGGCTCCGAGGAGGACGGCCGCCAGCGCCACGAGCGCGACCCGCGACGCACTCGCCGCCGACGGGTCGCGCGCGACGAGCGCCACCGCGCTCAGCGTCATCACCAGCTTGGGCACCTGCTCGAGCGCGTTGCCGCTCGTCGGATCGGAGTTCGTCGCGACGAGGCGCCAGAAGCGGCGGAAGTTGGTCCACGGCGCGCCCGTGCGCAGGTGGTAGTAGAGCGAGCCCCAGAAGAACACGGTGAAGAACACCCAGCCGCCGAGCCCGACCGCCAGCAGGCCGAGCGCCTCCCAGCCCTGGAGCACGACGAACGCGGCCGGGAGCAGCGCCCACAGCAGCGCGCGGGCGCGCAGCGGGAACGCGTACCGCGCCCAGACGAGCGACAGCGCCAGCCCGGCGAGCAGCCCCCACCCCACCGCGCCGCCGGGACCGGCGCCGACCAGCGCCGCGCCGGCCACTGCCATCGGCGGATAGACGATCGAGAACGGCTTGCCCTCGTTGAGGACGTTCCAGGCGCGGGCGGCCCAGACCTCGGCGTGGCCGGCGGCGCTGGCGTGCTTGGCGCCCATGGGCCGGATGTTAGGGCACCCTAATGCCGGGTGGTGGTTGGCACTGACCGCGGACGGTGGTGCTGCGGGATCGGGTGGAAGAGCGCTCTGAGTTTCCGTGTCCGCTTCGCGGACCCGCGCGGGCGGCTGGAAAGACGGAACTTTCCCTGTCAGGGAGAGAGTTTGGGGGAGCGGGCGAGCTCCGGTGGCGTCAACCACCCCCACGGCATTTCAAGCCGCTGGAGCGGGTGATCGATGCAGCTCGGGGGTGGCGCGCTCAGCGCGCCTCGGTCTCGGACCGCACGTCCGGCCGCGCCGCCGCCGACACCTCGACCGCGCCGCGGGCGAGGATCGCGCTGGCCGCGCTCGCCGGGTCCAGCCGCCGGGCGACGACCTCGTCGAGCAGCTCGGCGACCTCGGGGTCCTCGCGCAATGACGCCTCCAGCGCGCGGCGCAGCCGGAAGGTGGCGAGCCCGAGGACCTCGTTCATCAGGTTGCGGCGCCGCCGCTCGGCGAGTGTCCCGGCGGCCTCGACGTGCGCCCGGTGCTCGGCGAGCCGCTCGGCCAGCTCGGGCACGCCGAGCCCCTTGGACGCCTCGGTCTTGACGATCGGCACGCGCCAGGCGCCCTTCTCGGTCGGCGCCAGCGAGAGCACGCCGCGGATCTCGCGGACCATCGTGTCGGTCAGCGGGTGGTCGGCCTTGTTGACGACGATGACGTCCGGGATCTCCATGACGCCGGCCTTCAGCGCCTGGATGGAGTCGCCCGACCCGGGGATCAGGACGAGCACGACGGAGTCGGCGTGGTCGATCACGTCGACCTCCGCCTGGCCGACGCCGACGGTCTCGAGGAACACGTCGTCCTTGCCGGCGGCGTCCATCAGCAGCGCCGCCTGCAGCGCCGCCTCGGCGAGCCCACCGAGCGCGCCGCGCGTCGCCATCGAGCGGATGAACACCCCCGGGTCCAGGAAGTGCTCGGTCAGGCGGATGCGGTCGCCGAGCAGCGCGCCGCCGCGGAACGGCGAGGACGGGTCGATCGACAGGACGGCGACGTCGCGGTCCAGCGCCCGCTGGAGCTTGACCAGCGCGCCGATCAGCGTCGACTTGCCGGCGCCGGGCGGGCCGGTGAAGCCGACGATGGACGCGTTGCCGGTGTGCGGGTAGATCTCGCGCACGAGCGCCCAGCCCTCGGGATCGTCGTCCTCCACGAGGGAGATCCCGCGCGCCAACGCGCGCTTGTCGCCGGCCAGCAGGCGCTCGGCGATGGGCCGGGGGTCGGGTGCCATGGGCCGCGCATTGTGGCAGGGGCGTCCGGACGGACGGAGGCGCAGCACGGTTGACTAGGGTGTTCCGGGCGTGGCCTCGTCGCTGTCCAGCTCCCCGCCGGTCCCCGCCGCGGCGCCGGTCGTGCGCGGCGACCCACCGCCCCTGCGCGGCGGCCCGATCGCGTTCGTGCGGTTCGCCCGCGCGCACGGCATGTTCAACCTCAAGTACGCGCGGCTGGTGGCGCGCTGGGCGTGGCTGAAGCTGCGCTGGCGCGGCCGCCTGAAGACCGACGGCCTGGCCTTCGTCGCGCCCGACGCGATCTTCGAGATCGGCCGCGACGCCACGGTCCGGCTCGGGCGCTGGTGCTGGATCGGGCACGGGACCAAGATCCGCGCGCACGAGGGCGAGGTGTCGATCGGCGCGAAGACCGTCCTCGGCCAGGAGTGCACGATCTCCTCCTTCCAGCACGTCTCGATCGGCCGCGAGTGCATCGTCGCCGACCGGGTGATGCTGATCGACTTCGACCACGGCGTCGTCGAGGTCGACCGGCCGATCCGCGCCCAGGGCATCTACAAGCGCGACGTGCGGGTCGGCCACAACGTCTGGATCGGCTACGGGGCGTGCTTCCTGCGCGGCGTCACCGTCGGCGACAACGCAGTGATCGGGACCAGCAGCGTCGTCACCGGCGACGTCCCCGACAACGCGGTGTGCGCCGGCGTGCCGGCGCGCGTGCTGCGGATGCGCGACGCGCCGCGGCAGCTGCGCTGGGGCTGAGCAGATCTTTTTCGGCGGGAGGCTTGACAGGCGCGAACTCGTGCGCTTACACTGAACCATATGGTTCAGTATTCCTCTGTCGATCGGACGTTCGCCGCACTGGCGGACCCGACCCGCAGGCAGGTCCTCGAGCGCCTCGGTCGCGGCACCGCGACCATCACGGAGCTCGCGGAGCCGTTCGGCATCTCGCTGACCGGGATGAAGAAGCACGTGCGGGTGCTCGAGGACGCCGAGCTCGTCACCACCGCCAAGGTGGGCCGCGAGCGGCGTTGCAGTGCCGGCCCGCGGCGCCTCGAGGACGTGCAGGCGTGGACCGTGATGTACAGCCGGATGCTGGAAGACCGACTCGACCGATTCGGGGAACTCCTCGAACGAACAAAAGGAGCACCGAAGTGACCAGTCAGCAGGCAGCGACCGCCACCGTCACCACCCCGTCGGAGCGGGAGATCCACATCGAGCGCTACTTCGAGGCGCCCCGCGATCGCGTGTTCGCGGCCATGACCGATCCGGCGCTGATCCCCGAGTGGTACGGGCCGCGCGGCACGACGACCGTCGTCGACGAGATGGATGTCCGCCCTGGGGGCAGCTGGCGCTACGTCATGCGCAGCGACGACGGCACGGAGACCGGCTTCCGCGGGACCTATCGCGAGGTGACCGCGCCCGAGCGGCTCGTCCAGACGTGGGAGTGGGAGGGCATGCCGGGCCACATCTCGGTCGAGACCGCGGTCTTCGAGGACCTCGGCGACCGCACGAAGGTGAGCGTCACCACGCTCTTCCACACGGTCGAGGAGCGCGACGGCATGCTCGCCTCGGGCATGGAGGGCGGCATGAACGAGACGTACGCGCGCTTCGACGAGCTGCTCGAGCGGCTCGCGTCGCGCTGAGAACTGCTCGCGGCGCCTGGGCTCTGGCCCAGGCGCCGCGATCGGTCTAGGCCTGGCGGCCGCAGACGGGCCAGGGCTTCGTGCCCTCGGCCGCGTAGAGCTTCGCGGCGAGGCGGTCCTGCTCGCCCTCCGGAGCCTCGGCGGGGTCGCCGGTGCCGCCGACCGCGCGCCACGTCGCGCGCGAGAACTGGTACTTGCCGCGGTAGCGGCCGTCGCTGGACACGGCGGTCGGGTCGCCACCGGACTCGCACTGGGCGATCCGCTCGAGGATGGCCGGGACGCCACGGGACGGCGCGCGCGAGGCGCTCGCGTCGATGCCCATCGCGGCGAGGACCTTCGAGTCGATCCGGCCGTCCGGCAGCAGGCCATTGCGGCGCTCCCAGCGCTTGAGCGCGCGGCGGCTGCGCGGGCCGAACTTGCCATCGGCGCGGATGCCGAGCTTGGCCTGGACCTGGCGGACGACGTCGGCGCGGCGCGTGGACGACGAGGAGGACGCGGGGGCGTCGGCGTTTGCACCACCCACCTGGTCCTGCGCGGCGGCGCCGCCGGCGGCGAGGGTCATCGCGCCGAGCAGCGCAATCAGGCCGGTGCGGCCGCGGCGGCGGCGGGCGCGGGCGCGGGCGGCGGCGGCGCGGCGTTCGAGCGAGCGTCGCAGCGAGCGCCGGTAGTGCAGCTCGGAGACGGGCTCGGACAACAGCGGCGGCGCGGCCGCAGGATCGGCATCGGGCACTGAGGAACTCCTATGGTCTCGGCGCCTACGGGGTTAGCTGACGGGCTCGCGCACAAGACCTGCGCTACGCCGCTCTCTGGCGGCGATTCGCCCCCGGGGCCGTCTTCCGGCCCCTGCGGGTCCCCCGTTCCCCTCCGCTGTGCGGCGGGGATTCGGCGTGATTTTCAGTTCTTCGGACAGAGAAGACTACGGCGCCGGCGGACGGAACCTTGATCGTCCGGGTTCGTGGACGAACGATTCAGCCGCCGGTGAATGCTTCGGACACCAGCGAGGGCGCGAGGTTACGCAGTGCTGGGTCGGTGTCGCCGGCGAGGGCCGCGTCGAGCGCCTCCAGATGGCCGTCGACCCGCTCGACCGGGTACTCCCCGGCGAGCTCGCGCGTCAGCAGGAACGCCCAGTCCGACGCCTGCGCGGCCAGCAGCTCGCGCAGCGCGCGGTCCGGCGGGTGGTCCGTGCGGGTCAGCAGCAGCTCGGCGGCCCGCTGGCGCCACGCGAGGCCGCGCGCGCCGCCACCGCTCCACGTCGTGAGGTCGCGCGGGTCGCCCCAGCTCGTCACCGGCAACGCGGGCGCGGCGACCGGATCGGCGGCAGCGACGGCCTCGTCGAGCGGGACGACCGGCAGCCCGGCCGACTCCGCGGCCTCGAGCACCGCCTCGAGCCACGCGACCCCCTCGTGCCACCAGTGGCCGAGCAGCTCGGTGTCGAGCGCGCAGACGCAGAGCCCGTCGCCGGCCACGCGGCGCACCACGCGGGCGACGAAGTCGGCGGCGTCGGCGCGGATCTGCGCCCGCGCGCGCCCGGGGTCGTAGGGCTCGCCGCCGACCGCCCACGCCTGGTGGCGGTGCTCGGTGAGGCGGTGGGTGTCGCGGTAGGCGGCCTGCGACGGGTAGCCGGCGAGGCTCCAGACCAGCGCGATGATCTCGCGGTCGATCGGGACGAGCAGCGGCCCGTCCGGCGAGCGCAGCGGGCGCAGGTGCTCGGGCGCGCCGATCCCGAAGACGTCGGTGAGCTCCACGCAGGCGGCGTGAACGCCGGCCTCCTCGAGCAGCGGGTCGAGCCACGGCGCATGGGCGCACTCGGGCAGCCACAGCCCGCCGCCCCACTCCCCCGTCCGCGCGCGGTGGGCGGCGATGCCGGTCGCGAGCTGGAGCCGGATGCCCGAGTCGGTGGCGAGCAGCGGCAGGATCGGATGAGTGGCCGCCGAGGTCCACGTTGCATGGCCCAGCAGCCGCTCCCACACCGTCGCGACCTGCTCGGCGGCGGCGGCGTAGGCGGCGGCCGAGCGCTCGAGCGCCACCACCACGCCGGTGTCGGTCGCCGACGCGATGTCGCGGCGGTGGGACTCCGGCCGGATCTCGCGCAGGAAGGCCTCGCAGCGGGCGAGCGCGCCGGGCGCCTCGAGCTGGTCGGCGAGGACCGGGGTGACCGAGAGCGTCACCCGGCCGGGCGCGCGGTCGAGGACGTCGAGCAGCGGCACGTAGGAGGTGGCGATCGCCTCCCACAGCCACTCCTCGCCGAACGGCCAGGTCCCGAAGCCCTCGACGTAGGGCATGTGCGTGTGCAGGACGAGAGACAGCGCGCCGCCGCCCCCGCCCGACCCGGGGCGCGCGCTCACGGCCGCAGGACGGCGACGAAGTCCAGCGCGCGGTCCAGGTCGTCCCGCCGGAGCGCGAAGTCGCGCACCGAGATGGCCGGCGTGAAGCGGTCATAGAACGGCTTGGTGACGCGCAGCGTCTTGTGGAGTGTGTCCCACCCGGCCCGCTCGATCGCGACCTGGTGCCAGCGCAGCTTGCGTGCGTGGTGCAGGCCGAACAGCTCGACCGAGCCGAAGCGGCGCTCGCACAGCGCCCGGTACTCCTCGGGCCGGTACTCCTTGACGTGCCACGGGTTGCCCGACTTCTCAGCGCCCTCGGGGGCGAGCGTGAGCACGTTCGGCGTCGAGACGTAGGCGACGCCCGCGGGGCCGATGAGCTCCTTGATGTGCTCGAGCACCGCGTCGGGGTCCTGGACGTGCTCGATCGTCTGCAGGAACACGACGCAGTCGACGTCGCCGCGCCACAGCTCGATCATGTTCCGCTCGAAGGTGAGGACCGGGTCGCGGGTGTACTTCAGGCGCGCGTGCTCGTAGGCGTCGGGGTTGGCGTCGACCCCGGTCACCTTCGCAGCGGTCCGGGCCAGCACCGCGCTCCCGTAGCCCTCGCCGCACGCCAGGTCGACGATCCGCCGGCCGTGGGCCTGCGCCGCGATCCACTCGTAGACGACGAGGTGGCGCTGGTACCAGTAGTTCTCCTCCGGCACGTCGGGCAGCGTGCGCTCCCCGGTCAGGGAGAGCGGCGGGACACCCGCGGGCTGATCTCGCTGGAGGTAGAGGTCGGCCACGGCGGGCGCCGACTATACGGCGGGGCCGGTTCGGCACTGACCGTACCGAGGGTCGAACTGCATCTGTGAGGGAAGGAACTCGGTTAGGTACTCCGCCGAAGCGTTCCTCGCCGAAGTCCTCGCATCGGTCACTGGTCGGGTCGACGGGGACCACGACGGACGGTGATGCCGGCGGCGGCGTTCGTGGCGGCGGTCCGCGACGGTCAGCGAGCGTCGGCTCTGCCTGGGAGCGGCTCCCGCTTCTGCTGCTCAAAGCGGCGTCGACATCGCCGGCGTGTCATGCAGCCAGGGAAGTCCGAGCTTGCGTGGGTCGACGTCAACCGCGTACCACGTCGACACGTCGTCCTCTCGGAGCCCTGGAGCGGTGGCGGCTGCGAAGTGAACTTCGAACCACGCTTCGCGTGCAGCCGAGGTAGCAGCAGAGGGGACTGCCAACTCTGGTTGGGCGCAGGCGTGTCGTCGACGAGCCAAGAGAACTTGACCGCGGCATCTCGCCGAACGACCTCGGACGGCGACCGCACCTCGGCGGGTTCAAGCACGTGGAACAGACGAGCCATGTCGGGCGAAGTCTTGCGAAGGCTTCCTAGCACTGTGCCCGTGCCTCGTTGCAGGGTCCCCGCGGCGCCAACTGCGGTCATCGAGGGAGAGGTCGTCGTCAGCCGTGACGTCAACCACCCCCGTGCTGCGCACATCATCGCTCGGGGGTGGTAGGGGGCGTCATAGGCCCTGAACCACCCCCATGCGGCCGCTCGGAGGGTCAAGGGGGTGGTTGACGTCGTCGGCGTTCCCGCCTGCCGCGGCTCCCCCCGCGCGCGACCCTTACTCGATGACGCCGTTCCGCACTGACGAACGCCGCCGCTTCCGCCTGAATCCGAGGACCCCGCACGGCAGCGCGGTAGCCGAGGCTCGCCGCACAGCGCGTCCGCATGAAGACGCTCCTTCTGCCGCGGACGAAGACCCTGGCCTTACCTCACTTGAGCGCCTGACACTCGAAGGCGTCCGTCGAACTGGAGACGCAGTTCCATGATCTCCTTGAACGCCCACCCGCGCTCTCCGACGTGGTGGATCCACCTTGGTCCGTGCTGGCTCTTGCGAGATGGATTTCCCAGCAGATCGCGGACGCCTGAGCGCGAGCGGCCGACCAACGTGCGGCGCTTGACGAGCCGCTCGATTGGGTCGACCTTCTCAGGCACAGCGTCACCGCCGCTGGTCGCGGTCCAGGCGGTCCAGTTGAAGCGGTGAGCGCCAGGTACGCGCGACGCGTCAACGCGTGGCCGGATTTTCATCCCTCGCCGGACCCCCTTTCCCTCACTGATCGCGGTTCGTCGTGCGACCCACCGCCGCGTACCGCGCCAGCGCCCGCTCGCGCTCGACGCGGTGATCGACGATCGGCGCCGGGTAGTCCTCGCGGATGACGCAGCCGGCCATGCGCTGGTCGAGCTCGGTCATCGTCCACGGCTCGGTGAGGCGGGCGTCCGGGACGCCGCCCAGCTCGGGCACCCAGCGGCGCACGTACTCGCCGTCCGGGTCGAACCGCGCCTGCTGGCGCGACGGGTTGTACATGCGGCGAAAGGGCGGCGCGGGGTCCACGCCGACCGACGCGATCCACTGCCAGTTGCCGTTGTTCTGGGCGGCGTCGCCGCACAGCAGGTAGCGCATGAAGTGCGCCTCGCCGAGCCGGTAGTCGAGGTGGAGGTCCTTGGTCAGGAAGGACGCGACGATCAGCCGGGCGCGGTTGGGCATCCAGCCCGTGGCGCGCAACTGGCGCATCGCGGCGTCCACGACCGGGAAGCCGGTGCGCCCGTCGCGCCAGGCGTCGAACGCGATGCCGTCCTCCTCGGTCTCGAGCTGCTCGTAGCGGCGCTGGAACGGGCGATGCGCGTTCTCGGGATGGTGCAGGAGGACCTGGGCGTAGAAGTCGCGCCACGCGAGCTGACGGGCGAACGCGTCGCCACCGGGGCCGCCGCGAGCCTCCGCCCGGGCTTCGAGCTCACGGGCGGACACGCAGCCGAAGTGCAGGTAGGGCGAGAGCTGCGAGGTGCCGCCGGCGAGCCGGTCGTGGCGCTCGGCGTAGCGGTCCAGCCCGTTCTTCAGGAACGCGGTCATCCGCGCGCGGCCCGCCGCCTCGCCCGGCGCGACCGGCTCGGTGAGCTCGCGCTCGCGGCCGAGGTCCTGGAGCGACGGGATCTCGCCGGGCTCGACGCCGACCGGGACCCGCACCGCCCGCGGCGCGCCGTGGACCTCGCGGCGCGGCAGCTCGCGCCACCGCCGCCAGTACGGCGAGAAGACGGTGTAGGGACGGCCGGCAGCGGTGCGCGGCGCGGCCGGGTCGTCGGCGACGAACACGCCCGGCAGCGGCCGCACGTCGATCCCGGCGCCGGTCAGCACGCGGGTGGTCCGGCGGTCGCGCGCGGTGGCGAACGGCGAGACGTCGGCGGCGAAGTACACCGCCCGCGCGCCGGTGCTCGCGGCCAGCGCTCCCAGCACCGCCTCGGGCCGGCCCTCGCGTACGACCAGATCGCCACCGCGGTCGCGCAGCGCCGCCCGCAGCTCGCGCAGCGATTCGAGCAGGAACCACGTCCGGGGACCCGACGCGAAGCGTCCGTGCAGGAGCCGGCGATCGAGCACGAACACCGGCACGATCTCGTCGTGGGTCCGGGATGCGGCCGTCAGGGCAGGGTGGTCGTGGACGCGCAGATCGCGCCGGAACCACACGATCGCGCGGTCGGTCATGCCCGTCGTACGGGCCGCGGAGCCCCCGGGACCACCCTCCAGGGCCGTTCGTACACTGCGCGCATGGAGATGGTGCGCGACTTCCCGCTGTTCCCGCTCGGCCTCGTCGCGCTGCCCGGGGAGCTGATCCCGCTCCACATCTTCGAGGAGCGCTACAAGACGATGATCGGGCGCTGCCTGGCGGACGGATCCGAGTTCGGGATCGTGTGGGTGTCCGACGACGGCCTGCGCGAGGTCGGGTGCGCGTGCGAGGTGACCGAGATCCTCGAGACGCTCGAGGACGGCCGGATCAACCTGATCGCCCGCGGCACGCGCGTGTTCCGCGTCAAGTCGCGCCAGGAGGACCTGCCGTATCCCGCGGGGACCGTCGAGTTCCTCGACGATCGCGAGGAGGACGTCGACCCCGACGCGCTGCACGCGGCGCGGGAGGCCTACGCCGAGCTCGTCGAGCAGGCGACGGACCGCAGCCCCGAGAGCGAGGAGCTCGACGAGCTGACCGCGTACGAGATGGCGGCGACCGTCGAGTTCGGGCTCGACGCCAAGCAGGGACTGCTCGACCTGCGCTCCGAGACCGCCCGGCTCAAGCTGGTCGCCCGGCTCTTCCGCGCGGCGATCAAGCGGCTGGACTACGTGGAGCGCGCGCAGGCCCGCGCACGCTCGAACGGCAAGGTCCGCTTCCCCGGCGCCTGACCGTCAGCGCCGCAGCTTGCAGACTTGGCGGGCGACGAGGCGGGTGAACGCGGCGAGCCGGGGGTAGGTCGGCGGCTGGCCGCGCGAGGAGTCCGTGAAGGCGATCGTGCCCTCGGACAGCTCGGCGCGGTAGCGGAACGTGGTGTCCTGGCTGCGGCCGCTCGGCAGCTCGAGGCCGAGGGCCGCCTGCTTCTGGAGATCGCGCGCGAGCTGGCGCGCCTCGAGCAGGCGCTCGGCGCCCATCGGGATCGGCTTGCGGCGGTTGCAGCGCACCGTCCCGTCGTCGCTGACGACGAGCGAGAGCTCGGCGCCCTTGCCCTTGCCGGTGCGCTCGACCGCGAACAGATCGGCCGACGGCGAGCCGCAGCCTGCCAGGACGGCCGCCGCCGCCCCGGCCAGCGCCAGCCGCCTCATACGACGACCAGCTCCGCCCCGGCGGTCTCGCGCAGGAAGCGCGGCAGCGCCAGCACGCCGGCCAGCGGCGGGGCGATGGCCAGGCCGGTGGTCTCGGCCGAGGCGGCGCACGCATAGAGGCAGCAGCCCTCGAGCTCCCCGATCGCCGCTCGCAGCTCCTGCAGCGAGCGGGCGAACGTCCGGCGACCGGCGTCCGTGAGCCCCGGCGTCTCCTCCGGGTCCAGCGCCCGGCCGCCCAGATCCGGGCCCTCGAGCGCGACCAGCGCGGAGAAGGTGACCAGGCCGGTCGCCTCGCGGCCGTCGGCGGCCGCGGAGGCCAGCAGCGAGAGGCCCGTGTAGAGGCGGAGGAGCTCGCCGGTGGCGAGGATGACGGCGAGCGGTCGGTCGGCCATTAGCCTGCGCATCGTATGGACCGGCTGCTCGACGCCCGCGGCCTGACCTGCCCGGTGCCCGCGCTGAAGGCGCGCGCGGCGCTCGCGCATCTCGGTCCGGCGGACACGCTGACCGTCCTGGCCACGGACCCCGAGGCACCGGTCGACATCGGCGCGCTGGCCGCCGAGCGCGAGCGCCCGTGTCGCGCCGGGCGGGAGGCCGACGGCAGCTGGCGTCTGGAGATCGGGGCGGCCGGCGCCTAGTGCAGGGGGTCAGGCGACGACGACCGCGCCGCCGCGGCGCGGATCGCCGGCACCCGCGAGCACGCCCGTGGCCGGGTCGCGCT
The DNA here is from genome assembly GCA_963828075.1 of uncultured Solirubrobacterales bacterium. Taxonomy (GTDB): domain Bacteria; phylum Actinomycetota; class Thermoleophilia; order Solirubrobacterales; family Solirubrobacteraceae; genus JACCYI01. The sequence goes on from CAWHDH010000021.1 coordinate 591,219, forward strand.
GCACGGCCTGGACGCCGCCGAAGAACAGGTTGCGATCGCGGAAGCGCGCGACCGTCCGCTCGGCGAGCGGCGCCTCGTCGACGCCGGGCTCGAAGTAGACGATCCCCTCCTCGACGTGGAGCCGCGGCGCCTCGACCGCGGCGCGCAGGTCCAGCCCGCGGTCGACGACATTGACCACCACCTGGACGATCGCCGAGCGGATGCGGTTCGAGCCGGCCGAGCCGAGGACCAGCTCGGGCTCGCCGTCGCGCAGCACGACGGTCGGCGCCATCATCGACGGCAGCCGGCGCCCCGGCGGGTGCGTGAAGAACCCCAGCGGTGAGAGGTCCTGCTCGCCCATCATGTTGTTGACGTGCATGCCCGTGCCCGGGACGACCATGCCCGAGCCCTCGCCGTTCGTGCAGGTGACCGCGCAGGCCAGGCCGTCGGCGTCGACGACCGAGAGATGCGTCGTGGAACCGAGCCGCGAGGCCAGGAAGGCGTCGACGAAGCCAGGGTCGGCCAGTCCCTCGACGAAGCTCGGCGTGCGCTCGTCCTGCGCGCGGTCCATGATCGCGGCGAGGTCGCCGGGACCCGGCGGGTGCGGCGCGCGCTCGAGCAGCGCGAGCGCGTAGGCGATCAGGATCCCGCCGGCCGACGGCGGCGGGTTCGTGAGCACGTCCCGCCCGCGATAGACGGCCCGCACCGGGTCGCGCGGGATGGCCGCGTACCCCGCCAGGTCCTCCTCGCGCAGCGCCCCGCCCCGCCGGTTGACCCACTCGCGCACGCGGGTCCCGATGTCGCCGGTGTAGAACGGCTCCGCCCCGTCGGACGCGAGCCGCTCGAGCGCATCGCCCAGCTCGGGATCGCGGTACACGTGGCCGACGCGTGGCAGCTCGCCGTCGACCAGGAAATGCTCGCGCGCCTCGGGCGAGGAGCGCACGATCGGCTCGAGGATGTGGAACACGTAGGCCTGCTGCTCGTTGATCGCCACCCCCTCGCGGGCGAGCGCGGCGGCCGGAGCGACGAGGTCGGTCAGCGGGATGGTCCCGAACCGCTCGGCCGCCGCGCAGATCCCCGCGGGGGTCCCCCACACGCCGCACGACGCCGCCCCGACGTTGAACACCTGGACGGCCTCGCCGAACGAGACGTCGACGGGCTGCAGCTCGCCGCCGCGGGGGCCGCCGGGCGTGGCGACGAAGAAGTCGAGCAGGACCGGCTCGCGGCCGGCGCCCGCCACCAGCATGTACCCGCCCGCCCCCAGCCCGGTCAGCAGCGGCTCCGCGGTGAACGAGGTCAGGACGGCGGCCAGCGCGGCGTCGACGGCGTTGCCACCCTCGCGCAGCACCCGCGCGCCCGCCTCGGCGCTGAGCGGATGGCCGGCGGCGACGACACCCCGAGACGTGCTCATGCCGGGAGTGTCGCGTGCCGCCGCCGGCGGTGACTGCTCAGTAGCGCGGGATGTACTCGGGCACGTCGACGTCGATCGACGAGCGCCCGACGCGGGCGGGCTCACGCTCGCGCGAGCGGTCGCGCGACCCGCGGCTCACTCGCGGCTCGCCGGCCGGCTCCTCGAAGCGCCCCGCCGACCGCGCGGCGGCCGCCTGCGGCGCCCGCTGTGCCCGGGCGCGGCGGCCGTCGCCGAAGCCCGTGGCGACCACCGTGATCCACACCTGGTCCTCGTCCATCTTGTCGTCGACCATCGCGCCGAAGATGATGTTCGCGTCCGGATGGGCGGCCTCGGCGACCGCCTTGGCGGCCTCGTTGACCTCCCACAGCGACAGGTCGCTGCCCCCGGTGATCGACAGCAGGATCGAGCGCGCGCCTTCCATGCTCGTCTCCAGCAGCGGCGAGGAGACGGCCTGCTCGGCCGCCTGGATCGCCCGCTTGTCGCCGTGGCCCATGCCGATGCCCAGCAGCGCCGGCCCGGCGTCGGACATGATCGTGCGCACGTCGGCGAAGTCGAGGTTGATCAGCCCCGGCAGCGTGATGAGGTCGGAGATCCCCTGGACGCCCTGGCGCAGCACGTCGTCGGCGACCCGGAACGCCTCGACCATCGAGGTGCCCTTCTCCAGGACCGAGAGCAGCCGGTTGTTCGGCACCACGATGAGGGTGTCGACCTCCTCGGCGAGCGCCTCGATGCCCCGCTCGGCCTGCTGCAGCCGGCGCGAGCCCTCGAAGCCGAACGGCTTGGTGACGATCCCGACGGTCAGCGCGTTGAGCTCGCGGGCGATGCGAGCCACGACGGGCGCCGCGCCGGTCCCGGTGCCGCCGCCGGCGCCGGCCGTGATGAACACCATGTCGGCGCCCTTGAGCAGCGCCTTGGTCTTGTCGTAGTCCTCCATCGCCGCCGCGCGACCGAGGTCGGGGTTCGACCCCGAGCCGAGCCCGCGGGTGAGCGCGGAGCCGATGTGGACCGTGACGTCGGCGGCCGACTGCTGCAGCGACTGCAGGTCGGTGTTGACGGCGAGGAACTCCACGCCGGCGACCTCGGCCTCGACCATGCGGTTCACCGCGTTGACGCCGGCGCCACCGACGCCGACGACGCGCAGCTGCGGCATGCCGACGGGGACCGGTGCCGTGTAGAGGTCGCGCTGCCCGGACCGGGCGTAGGCGTCCACCGGCGCGGGGGCCGGCTCGGGCGCGACCGCGACCGGGACGGGCGCGGGCGCCTCCATGACGTTGGCTGGGATGTCAGCGGAGAAGGCGTGGCGCAGGCGCTCCTGGGGGGTCGGCACGCGCGGCGCCTCGGGGACCGGAGCCGGGATCGGCGCGGGCGCCGGGACGGGCGCCGGGGCGCTCGCGGCGGGGGTCTGCGCCGGGGGCGGCGGCGTGTCGCCGAGGCCCTCGGTCTCCGTCTTGCGGAAGAGCGCTGCCAGGGGGCCCTCCCTCATGCTCGCCCGCTTACCGCTTCCCATGGGAGAGAACCTCCTTCGCCAGCTGGCGATACGAGTCGGCCGCCGAGCCGTTGGGCTCGTACCTGAGGACGGACATGCCCTTCACCGGGGCCTCCGCGAAGCGCACGGTCTTCTTGATCCGCGAGGCGAACACCCGGTCGCCGAAGTTCTCCTCGAGCAGCTCGAGGGCCTCCTGGGCGTGGAGCGTCCGGGAGTCGACGAGCGTGGGCAGGATGCCCTCGATGTCGACGTCTGGATTGAGGTTCTCGCGGATCATCGAGAGCGTGTTCTGCAACTGGAGCAGGCCCCGCATGGAGAGATACTCGCACTGCACGGGGACGATCACCTTGTCCGCCGCCGTCAGCGCGTTGATGGTCAAGAGTCCCAGAGAGGGCGGCGTATCGATGCAGATGAAGTCGTAGTCCCCGCGAATTGCGCGGAACGCCTTCTCCAGCGAGCGCTCGCGACCGATCTTGGTCGACATCGCGATCTCGGCGCCGGCGAGGTCGATCGAGGCGCAGGCGACGTCGATCTCGCACTCCTGGATCGCCTCGCGGATCGGGACGTCATGGACGAGCACGTCGTACATCGACGGGTCGACCGTGTCGGGGTCGATCCCCTGCGACATCGTGAGGTTGCCCTGCGGGTCCATGTCGACGCAGAGCACGCGGTGGCCCTCCTCGGCGAAGGCGGCCGCGAGGTTCAGCGTGGTCGTCGTCTTCGCGACGCCGCCCTTCTGGTTTGCGAACGCGATGACCTTGGCCTTGCCGGTCACGAGGAGTGCTCCATTTCACACGGGTGGAGAACGACGGAATCCATCGCGGGGCCTATTCGCACGCCCGCGCGGGATTCCTCCCTGGCGCGACCCGGCTATACCGCGCCGATCCCTGTCTCCGAGCGCACGTGGAGCTCCTGGTAGGTCCGCTCGGCGCCGCGCTCGCGGCTCAGCATCGTCCCGAGCCAGCAGGCGAGGAAGCCGGCGGGGATCGAGATGATGGCCGGGTTGGTGAGCTCGATCGGCGAGCCCTCGCCGTCCGGGCCCGGCCACACCGGCGGGCTGAGCACGATCACGACCAGCGCCACGGTCAAGCCGCCGAGCACGCCGGCGATCGCGCCGGTGGTGTTGAAGCGCGGCCAGAACAGCGCCATCAGCAGCGCGGGCAGGTTCGCGCTCGCCGCCACGGCGAACGCGAGGCCGACCAGGATCCCGACGTTGAACGTCTCGCCCGCGAGGATCGAGGCGAGGATCGCGAGGATCCCGAGGCTGATCGACGCGATCCGCGCGACCCGGACCTCATCCTGCTCGTCGCCCCGGCCCTTGCGCACGACGCCGGTCCACACGTCGTGCGCGACGGCGCCGGTCGCGGCGATGATCAGGCCGGCGACGACCGCAAGGATGGTGGCGAAGGCGACGGCGCTGATGAAGGCGAGGAAGAGGTCGCCCCCGAGTGTGCCTTCTCCGCCGCCGAGCTCCTCGGCCAGCAGCGGCGTGATCAGGTTCCCGCCGGCGGTGTCGTCCGCGGAGAGGTCGCCGAGGATCGCGCGCGCGCCGACCCCGACGAGCATGGTCATGATGAAGAAGGCGCCGATCAGCAGCACGCCCCAGGCGACCGAGCCGCGCGCGGCCTTGGCGTCCGGCACGGTGAAGAAGCGCATCAGCAGATGCGGCAGTCCGGCTGTGCCGAGCAGCAGCGCGAGCCCGAAGGAGATCGCGTTGATCGCGTTCGGGTGCTGCAGGCCGGAGCTCAGATAGGCCTGCTTCTCGGGGTGCTTCGCGGCGGCGCGCTCGAACAGCTCGAACGGGTTGAAGCCGACTTTCGCCAGCACGAGCACGGTGAGCACGATGCCCGCGCTCATCAGGAGGCCCGCCTTGATGATCTGCACCCAGGTGGTCGCGAGCATGCCGCCGAACAGCACGTAGATGAGCATGAACGTGCCCGTGATCAGCACCGACAGCATGAAGTCGATGCCCGCGAGCGCCTGCAGCAGCACGCCCGCGCCGACCATCTGGGCGATCAGGTAGACGTACGAGACGACGAGCGTGCCGAGCGCCGCGACGATCTTCGCCGGACGCTCGCGCAGGCGGAAGGACAGCACGTCGGCCATCGTGAACTTGCCGGCGTTGCGCATGCGCTCGGCCAGCAGCAGCACGACCGGCAGGAACGAGGCGCCCGCGGCGGCGAGCCCGAACCAGCCATCGACGCCGAATAGGAAGATCAGCCCGGCAAAGCCGAGGAAGGTCGAGGCGGACAGGTAGTCGCCCGCGATCGCGAAGCCGTTCTGAAGACCGGAGATGCCACGACCCGCGGTGTAGAACTGAGTCGCGGTGTGCGTGCGCTTGGACGCCCAGTAGGTGATCAGCAGCGTGGCCGAGAGGACGACCGCGAAGACGCCGAGGGCGAGCTCGTTGACGCCCTCCGAGATGGCGAAGACCGTCATCGGACCGCCTCCCCGGTCCCGCCGCCGGCCGCCTGCTCGCGGATGCGCGCCTCGAGCGGACCCCAGACCTGATCGGAGCGGCGGATGTAGGCGAACGTGATGGCCCACGTGACGACGATCAGGAGCACACCGCCGGCGTAGCCGAGCGAGAACGAGCCGATCAGCTTCGTGCGCATGAAGTCGTGCGCGACGCCGACGAGGACGACGTAGAGCACCCCCAGGCCGGTGCCGAGGCCTCCCGCGGTCCAGGTGAACCGGCGCCGCCCTGTCTCCAGCTCCCGGAAATCGGGCGACCGCTCGATCGCGTCCCAATCGACGGTCCCTGCGGCCTCCCGGCCTTGATCTCCCACGCGCCCCGCCTCCCCTTGTGATCGGCTCCCGTGGGGGACTACCCGGCCGGGCCGAAGCTACGCGACCACGACGGGTGACGCGCCGCCGCGGACCGCGGCGATGAACGCCTCGACCACTAAGGGGTCGAACTGCGTCCCGGAACAGCGCTCCAGCTCGGCCTCGGCGATGTCGCGCGACAGCGCCTGCCGGTAGGGGCGGTCGGCGGTCATCGCCTCGAAGGCGTCGGCGACCGCGAGCACCCGCGCCTCCAACGGGATCGCGTCGCCGGCGAGGCCGCCCGGGTAGCCGGTGCCGTCGACGCGCTCGTGGTGGGCCAGGATCCAGGCGGCGACGTCGCCGAGGCCCGCGTTCGACAGGATCCGCGCGCCGAGCTCCGGATGGCGGCGCATCTCGGCCCACTCGGCGTCGTTGAGCGCGCCCGGCTTGCGCAGGACGGCGTCGGCGATCCCGACCTTGCCCACGTCGTGCAGGACGCCGGCGATCCGCAGGCGCTCGACGCGGTCGTCGTCGAGTCCCAGCCGGCGGGCGGTCTCCTCGGCGTAGTGGCCGACGGTCCGCGAGTGGCGGGCCGTGGCGTTGTCGCGCAGGTCGAGCGTCTCGGCGAGCAGCAGCACGGCGCCGAGCTGGTCGGCGGTTCCGGGGCCGATCTGGTCGAGCTCGCTCAGCAGGGCGTCGATCGTCTCGGGCTGGTGCAGGACCGCGCGGTCACGGCCCGAGCGCTTGGCGACGTAGAGCGCGCGATCGGCGTCGCGCAGCAGGCTGCGACGGTCTCCGGCGGTCGCGGCGGTGGCCGTCGCGGCGACGCCGATCGAGACGGTGAGCCGGCGCGGGAACCCGGCGAAGCCCTCGCGGGTCGCCCGGCGCAGGCGCTCGGCGACGGCGAACGCGGCGCCGGCCTCCGCCCGCGGCAGGACGAGGGCGAACTCCTCGCCGCCGAGACGCACCGCGAGGTCGGACTCGCGGGTGACCCCGGCGAGCACGTGCGCGAAGCGGACCAGCGCCTCGTCACCGCCCTCGTGGCCCATCTGGTCGTTGATCCGCTTGAAGTGGTCGAGGTCGCAGACGAGCAGGGCGAGGGGTCCTTCGACCTCGTAGCGCAGGAACGCCTCGAGCGCGCGGCGATTCGGCAGGCCGGTGAGCGGGTCGCGCTCGGCGAGCTCGCGCATCCGGTCGAGCCGCCGCGCCGACTCGAGCACGCTCGACGCCTGGTCGGCGAACAGCCGCAGCGCCTGCAGCCGCTCGCGCGTCGGGACGAGCCGGTCCGCCGGGTCGTCGGCCCAGATCACGCCGGTCAGCCGGCCGGCGTCGTCGTGGAGCCCGACGAGCAGCCAGTGGTCGCGCCACGCGCAGGGTCCGGCGCCGCTCGTCGAGGAGGTGTAGGTCCGGGGGAACTCGGCGGGGACGATCCGGTTCGCGGCCGCCGCGTCGAGCAGCGAGCACCCCTCTTGCAGCAGTTCGGGCGCGAGGACCGGGTCGAGCCAGTCGGGAGCGATCTCGGCGAGCGGCCCGCCGCCGTGGGCGTCCCAGCCGACCTGGGCGCTCGGACGCAGGATGCCGTCGTCCCCGCGCGAGAACGACGCGACCTTGTTGAAGCCGAGCGCCCGCGAGATCGCCGAGCAGACCTCACCGAGGACCTCCTCGCGCGAGTGGCCGGTGTTCAACTCGGCGGAGACCCGCAGCAGCTCCTGGACGGCGCGCTGGTGCTCGCGGGCGGTGGCGGCGGCCTGGGCATGCTCGATGGCATCGGCGACGTGACCGGCGGCGGCGACGAGGACGTCGAGGTCGGTGTCCGACGGGCGGCAGCCGGAGCGCGGCTCGTCGACCGACAGCACGCCGAGCAGCTGGTTGTCAGTCCCCCGCATGGCGACGAGCAGCACGTCCTGGGGATGCCAGGCACCGGGGCCGGACTCACCGTGGAGCAGGAGATGGGCACCGCGGTGGAGGCGGCGGTCGTCGAGCAGGCGCAGCCAGGACTCCCGCGACGTCGTGGACCCGAGCAGCAGGCCGCGGATGTCGACGGGGCCGTGCGCGGCCACCACCTCGAGGTCGTCCCACGCCGGCCGGTACAGGTTGACGACGACCGCGTCGAAGCCGAGGGAGTCGCCGACCACCTCCGCGATCCGCGGGAGCGCATCGGTCAGCGAGGAGCGGCGGGCGAGACGAGCGACCTGCAGGAGTGCCTGGAGCTGGACGACGGCAGGGTCGGAGGACACAGGCCTTGACATCGGCCGCTCTGGCCGCTGGCTTGAAGAACCCGCCGACGTGCCAGCCGCGCGTACTATCCCGGCGCTCCTGCCAGGATTGGCGACATGCCCGAGACCCGGACCAGCGCGTGAGCGTCCTCGAGCTCGTCGACGGGCGCCGCATCGTCATCTGCGCCGGGTCCGGCGGCGTGGGCAAGACGACGATCTCGGCGGCGCTCGCGATGGGGATGGCGGCGCGAGGGCTGCGGGTCGCCGTAGTGACGATCGACCCTGCGCGGCGCCTCGCCACGTCGCTCGGCCTCGACGAGCTCGGCAACGACCCGGCGCTCGTCGCCCCCGAGCGCTTCGCGGACCACGGGGTCGAGATGCGCGGTGAGCTGTGGGCGATGATGCTCGACGCCAAGCGCACCTTCGACGCGCTGATCGAGCGCCTCGCGCCGGACGCCGCCACCCGCGACGAGGTGCTCGGCAACCGGATCTATCAGCAGCTCTCCAACGCGGTCGCCGGCTCCCAGGAGTTCACGGCGATCGCCAAGCTCTACGAGCTCGACGCCGAGGGCGGCTTCGACCTGCTCGTGCTCGACACGCCGCCGTCGCGCAACGCGCTGGACTTCCTCGACGCCCCCGACCGCCTCACGCACTTCTTCCAGGGCCGCGCCATCCGGATGTTCCTGCGCCCGGCAGGCTTCGGCGGCAAGCTGCTCGGTCGCGGCACCGGCGTCGTGTTCTCGCTGCTCAAGCGGGTCACGGGCGTCGACCTGCTCAACGACCTCTCGGTGTTCTTCCGCTCGCTCGGCGGGATGATCGACGGCTTCACCGAGCGCGCCGCCCGCGTCAAGGCGCTGCTCAACGACCCCGGGACGACCTTCCTGCTCATCACCTCGCCCGAGCGCGAGCCGGTCGAGGAGGCGATCTACTTCCACCGCAAGCTGCGCGAGGCGGCGATGCCGTTCGGCGGGCTGGTGGTCAACCGGCTGCGCACGGCGGCGGCCATGGACGGCAGCGATCCGGCCGGCCTGCGCGACGCGCTCGGCGACGACGGCCTGGCGCGCCGCGTGGTGCGCTCCGCGCGCGAGCTCGCGGGGCTGGCGGCGCGCGACGCCATGAACGTGCAGCGCCTGCGGCGGACGCTCGGCGAGCCGGCGACGATCGTCGTGCCCCAGCTGCAGGACGACGTCCACGATGTCGAGGGGCTCGCGCGAGTCGTCGAGCACCTCTTTGCCGCCGACGCGACTGTGACCGAAAGGCTGCCCACTCGGCCCTAGGTTCGGCCCGGTCGGATTGGTTGGGTCGGCCAGACGTGCGTCGTACCGCTCTTCCGTCGTTCCTCGTAGTGCTTGCAGGGCTGCTGATTCCTGCCCAGGCGAGCGCGGCCGGAACGGTCGTCCTGGACGGCGCGTCGGGGGCCGCGCGGGTCAGGGCGGAGGCCGGCAAGGTCGACGTCGTGTCGCTCTCGCGAGATGGCACCGTGCTGGTGGTCGCCTACGAGACCGCGGGCGGCTTCGCGGCCGGCGCCGGCTGCAGCGACGCCGGGAACTCCGTGCGCTGCCCGGGCGCGACGTCCGTCTCGGTCCTGCTCGAGGACGGCAACGACCGCCTCAGCGCCCCCGGCCTCGCCATCCCGGTGACGGCCGGCGGCGGCCCAGGCGACGACGTGCTCAGCGGCGGGGCGGTTGCCGACCTGCTGGTCGGCGACGCCGGGGTCGACACCCTCGACGCGGGGGCCGGCCGCGACGACCTGCTCGGCGGCGACGGTGACGACATCCTGCGCGCGCGCGACGGCGAGGCCGACCGCCTCGGCTGCGGCGCCGGCAACGACGAGGCGACGATCGACCCGGCCGCCGACCTCGTCGGCAACTGCGAGCGCGGACCCGACGGGGACGGCGACGGCTTCCAGGAGGGCCTCGACTGCGACGACAAGCACTCCGGCCACTATCCCGGGGCCCCGGACTATGCGGACGACGGCATCGACCAGGACTGCGACGGCCGCGACAGCCGCAACCTCGACCGCGACGGCGACGGGTTCAAGATCCCCGACGACTGCGACGACACCACCCGCGCGATCAAGCCCAACGCGCCGGAGGTCCGTGGCAACGACGTGGACGAGAACTGCGACGGGCGCAAGCCGTCGCTCGGCGTCTTCGCGATCTCGCTCTCCAACCAGTGGACCCCGGGCCGGCGCTCGACCGCCCTGCTGTCGATGGTGCTGCGCGGCGCGCCGAAGGACGTGCGCATCGCGGTGCGCTGCTCCGGCCGCCGCGGCTCGGGCTGCCCGCGCCGCGGCAAGATCTACCGCGTCAAGCGCGCCAACGACGGCGTCGACCTGCGCGCTCCGTTCAAGGGCTCCAAGCTGCGCCCCGGCACCAAGGTCCGCGTGACGGTGTCCGATCCGCAGTTCGTGGCGCTGACGGTCACCTTCACGATCGTCCCCTACGACCTCCCGCTGCGCAGCGACCGCTGCAAGGCGCCGGACGCGAAGCGGAGCCGGGCGTGCTGACGCGCGCCGGCCTCCTGGCCGCGCTCGTGGCGCTCCTGCTGCCGGCGGGCGCGCACGCCGCGGGCCAGGTCGCGCGCTCCGGCGCGTCGGTGACCTACACCGACACGAGCGGCGCCGCCGACGCCGTCCAGGTCCGGCCGACCCCCAGCGGCGGCGTGCGATTCGTGCGCGTGGGCGGGCAGGCGCTGACGGCCGTCGCACCGTGCACCGGCGACGACGCCCAGGTGACGTGCGCCGCGCCGGTGAGCGCCATCACGCTCAACCTGGGCGCCGGCGGCGACGCCGCCACGATCGCGGACGACCTCCCGGCCGGGATCACCGTCACGCTCGACGGCGGCGACGGCGACGACGAGCTGCACGGCGGCCCCGGTCCCGACACCTTCCGCGGCGGCCCGGGCGCCGACGCGATCCTGTCGCGCGACGGCCGCGGCGAGCCGGTCGACTGCGGGGCGGGCGACGACGGCGCCGGCACCGACCCCGAGGACGCCCAGACCGGGTGCGAGCGCGCGAGCACCACCCCGGGCCTCGCCGCCGACCGCGACCTCGACGGCGTCCGGCCACCGGTCGACTGCGACGACACCAACGCGGCGATCCGCCCCGGCGCACCCGAGGTCCTCGACGACAAGATCGACCAGGACTGCGACGGCGCCGACGCGGTCGACCTCGACCGCGACAAGGACGGCTCCGAGCGCCCGCTCGACTGCGACGACGCCACCCCCGCCATCCGCCCCGGGCTGCGCGAGGTCCGCGGCAACCCGACCGACGAGAACTGCGACGGCGAGATCCTGCCGTTCCCGCTGCTCACCGGCGGGCTGAAGGCGCGCTGGGAGCGCAGCGGCTTCCGCATGCGCAACACGGTGCTCGAGGTCCGCGACTTCCCCAAGGGCACCGCGGTCGAGCTCGCGTGCTTCGGGCGCAAGTGCCCGTTAAAGGTCAAGAAGACGCGCGTGACGAGCGCGAAGAAGCCCGTGCGGCTCGGGCGCTTCCTGAAGCGCCGAGCGCTGCTGCCGAACGTCAAGATCCAGGTCACCTTGACGCTGAAGAACCGCGTGGGCCGGATCATCCGCTACAAGGTGCTCGCCCGCGGCGAGCTGCCCGAGATCGACCAGATCTGCGTGTCGCCGGGGCGGGGTCGCCGGCACTGCTCAGCCCCCGAGCTCCTCGAGCGCCGCCGCCGCCCGGGCCCGGATCTCCGGATCCGGGTGTGTGAGGGTGCGCCGTAGCGGCGCGATCGACGCGGCCTCGAAGCGCTGGGTGAGGCCGAGGATCGCGGCGGCGACGACCTGGGCGCGGGGATCCTCGAGCGCGGCCTCGAGCGCCTCGCGCGCCTCCTCCATCGGGTGAAAGGCGAGCGCTTGGCCGGCCGCGACCGACGCGGGGTCCGAGGCGTGCCGCAGCACCCGCTCGAGGATCGTCACGCCCTCCGGCGCGCCGAGGCGGGCGAGGGCGACGAGCACGGCCGGCGGCGGGTCGTGGTCGTCGGCAAGCGGCTCGAGCCGCTCGTGTGCGGCGACCGGGTCCGCGGAGAGGACGCCCATCGCGTGCTCCCGCGCGCGCCACGCGCCCTCGTCGCCGGACGGGGAGACGAGGGCGCGGATCGCGGCGTCGAGGTCCGCGTCTCCGCTCACTTGAGGATGCCGGCGGCGGCGGTGCCGAAGACCTTGCGGATGAGGGCTTCGAATTCGGTGATGGAGGCCGGTTTCATGGTGGGATCGTTGCGTATCCGCTTCAAGAGGCCCCGCACCAGGCCCGCGCCGACGTTCGTCTCCCACTTGTCGCGCATCTCGGTCAGCAGGTCGGTGATCGCGCTGCGCGGATCGTAGTTGAGCTCGGAGGCCTTCTTCGCCGGCGCCCCCGGGACGCTCACGGTGCTCTTGTCGTCGGCGGCGCTGACCTGCGTCCAGTAGGGGATCTCCTTGAGCAGCGAGTAGATCTCCGTCGGGTGGTAGTCGAAGGTCTCGGTCCCCTTGACGTCCTTGACCGTCCCCGGCGCGAGCTTGGAGGCCGCCTTCTCGTACAGCGCGCCGGCGTAGCTCTGGCCGGGCTCGTAGACGGAGTGGCCGAAGAGCTCGTGGACGATCGTCGAGAGCGCGTAGGCGGGGTCGCGCTCGACGGTGACCACGAACTCGAACCCGACGTAGAGCGTCTTGCCCGGGTGGGTGCCCTCGGTCGCGAGCGCGCCGAGCGACGTCTGGTCGACCTTCTCGAACTCGAGCTCGAACGTCGACTCGACGATCTTGAGCTCCGGCGCCCTGGCCGCGGCGTAGGTCGCCATCTTGGTGATTGCCTTCTTGCCGCGCTCCGTCCAGGACTCCTGCGCGGGCTTGAGGAGGCCCTGCCAGCGCGGCTTGCCGCCGCCCCAGCCGCCGCCCGTGACCTTCGGGTCGGCCTTGATGTGGCCGACCTGCAGGTCGGCCATCTCGTCGTCGGTCTTGCCGGTGTGCGCGCGGGTCTCGGTCTCCTCGATCCAGCGCAGGATCCGGCGGACGGCGTCGGCGTAGGCGGCGCTCAGCGCGGCGTCGTTGCCGAGTGCGGCGAGTGTCTTGGACACGCCGCCCTTGGGATACGCGCTCGCCAGCGCCGCCTTCTGCTTGTCGTCGGGCAGCTTGATGAACTCGTCGAGCGCCGCCTTGGCGCCGTCCGCCGTCCAGTGCTTGGGGTCCTCGAACAGCGGCAGCGCCGGCGGGGCGCCGGGCGGCGGGCCCTTGACCGACGGGAACCAGTGCGAGTCCCACGCGACCGGCGGCGTCTTGTTGGCATCGCGCGCCAGCTGGGCGAACGCGCGGTTGCCGACCAGGCTGGCGAACGACGGGCCGGCGCCCGCGTGCCCGACGGAGCCCCGGCGGGCCGGACGGCGCGAGCTGGCCGCCCGCGCCCTCATCCCGAGGTGGACTTCTTGTAGTAGTGGTCGTACTTCCCGCGGTCCGGGATCATCAGCGACGGCGACGGGAAGCCCCACTTGGCGGCGAGGTCGTGGGCCATCTTGATCTTCTGCTCCCAGGTGACGTACATCTCCTTGAGCTTGTTGACCCGCGTGACCACGAAGACGATGTCGGCCTTGCGGTACCAGTGGTCGTACTCCTTGTCGAGCTCGACCATGATCGTCGTCTCGTTCTTCTTGTACTCGGCGCAGTTGCGGATCGCCGCCTCGTACTCGTCGTGGCCGCGGTTCTTGAGCTCCTCCTGCTGCGCGGCGACCTGCTCGGCCGTCGGGACGTAGGCGACGCCCTCCGGGATCGGCGGCGGAGGCGGCGGCTTGCCGGGGACCGGCGGCGTCAGCGCCCTGGTCAGCGTCCGGTGCTGGCTGCGCAGCGCGGTGGCGGGCGCCGCCAGCGCGCTGATCATCTCGGCCAGCGCCGTCGGGTCCTCGAACTTGCCGCGGTTGTCCTCGAGCGCCTTCTGGACCTTGTCCAGCTTGGCGATCTGCGCGTTGACGTCGTCGAGCGCCTCCTTGGTCTTGCCGTCCTTGGCCAGCGAGCGCGACGAGGCGACGGGGTCGCTCATCACCAGCGAGTCGAACGCCTCCTTGTTGCCGGCCAGGCCATCCGGCCACTCGTAGCGCACGCCGCCCGCGCCCGTATACGGCCGGCGGACGATGCCTTCGACCATTTCCTGGCGGCCGTGGCCCTCGGTGCCGACGAAGTCCGAGATCGCCGCGGCGATCTTCACGCGGTCGCCACCCGCGGCGGCGATGCGCTTGCGACACGCCTCCCAGTCCGCGATGTGGCGGGGGCTCCGCAGCGGCTTCTGCCAGACCTTCGGGTCCTCGGCGCGGGCGGCGATCGCCGCGAAGTCGTCGTCGGAGAGCTTCATGCCCTGCACGTCGGTCTTCTCGGCGGCGATCTTCGCGCCCCCCGTGACCAGGCCGATGGGGTCGCTGGTGATCGCCTTGCCGAGGTTCGAGACCGACTGGCCGATGTCGGTCTCCTTGGTTGTGATGCTGGTGTCGCCCTGCGCCGTGTTGTCCGGACCGACGGTGACCGTGATGCTCTCCGCCTTGCTCGAGGCGTGCTTGAGGCCGGCCACGCTGACCGAGCCGCCGAGCGTGTTGGTTCCGGTGAACGTGTGGGTCTTCTGGCCCTTCTCGTCGGTGGTGACCGACTTGTCGCGCTTGGCGCCCGACGCCATCTCGAGGTTGACGCCGGCGACGCCGGCCTTGACCGTCGTCGTGTCCCCCGCGGACTCGGACTCCGTGTGCACGCCGACGAGGCCGGGGTACTTCGCCATCAGATTCTTGACGTCGTCGACGGTCATCGCCGCGCTGATGTCGCGGTACTGGTCGTTGTACTGCCCCGAGGACGGATCCAGGGTGAAGGCGACGCTCTGGCCCTTGCCCGCCGTCTCCGCGTAGCCGCCGCCCATGCTGGCGACGCCGTAGGACGCGCTGCCACCGGCGCTCCAGCCCGACTCGCCGGCGACCTCGAGGAACAGGATGATCTTGCCGGCCTTCTTGGAGAGCCGGATCTTGATCGAGCCGCTCGTCGACGCCCCGGCCTCGATCGACCCGCCGAACGCGCCGCCCGACTTCGTGCCGACGCCGAGCTTGCCCTCGGCCTTGCCCGTCGCGCCGAGCTCGACGGAGTCGCCCTCGGGGATCCCCTTCGCCCCGTCGGCGGAGCCGAGCGTGCCGCGCAGGCTCTGCAGGGCGGCGCGCGCGGCGTCGACGCCGTCGCGCTTGATCGTGGCGACGATGGCGATCTCGGGGTGCTTGCCCGAGCTGGCGCCCCCGGCGGCGGCGCTGAGGTCCGCGAGGTACTCCTTCGCCTCGTCGGCGCTCAGGGTGTGGACGAAGGTCGCGGTGGCGCCCGCGGACACGTTGCCCGACGCCGAGACCGATGCCGAGTCCTTGGCCTCGGACTCCTTCTCGGCGCTCCCCGACAGCCCGAACTTGGCCGAGCAGTTGACGGTGAGGACGAGCTGGTACTGGACGGGGTCCTTGTCCTTGAGCTCCTTGACGTTGACCACGAAGCGGCCGTCGAGGCCGGCGGAGATCCCGGTCTTGACGCCCTTGGCGTGCGTCTGGGTGACGTCCTGGCTGACCCCGCCGAAGGCGCCGACGCCGTCGGGGCCGGCGATCACGCCGCCCTTGACGTCGGTCTTCTTCTCGACGCCCTTGACGAGCTTGCCCTCCTCGTCGACCTGCCCGAAGCTCGAGCTCTTCGAGGAGGTGGCGCCGACCTGGCCGTCGCCGCGGGTGACGCCGAACGTGCTGCTCGTCTTGCCCTGCGCGTCGCCGACCTTGGTGACCTCCTCGTTCGTCCTCGAGGCGCCGGAGAGGCCGAACTTCGTCGACGTCGACGACGAGCTGGAGCTGACGTCCTCGCCGACCTTCGTCGTGGCGCTGTCGGTCTTGGTCCGCGTGTAGGACGGGTCGCCGTCGGCGACGGAGAACTTCGACGACGTGCTGCTCGTCGCCGTCTCGGTCTTCTCGCCCTTGGTCATCGACGTGGTCGTCGACGTCGTCTTGGTGACGCTCGACTGGTCGACGGTCGTCGAGGAGGCCTGGGTCAGCGAGCCGGCGGTGCCATCGACGACCGCGGTCGTGGTGGTCGAGCTGCCCTTGACCCAGCCCTTCTCGGTGAAGCGCCAGCCGGCGTACGGGTCGGGCGTCGAGGTGGTCGTCGTCGGTGTGGCGGAGGCGACGCCGCGGCGCGCCAGCATCTCGTTGAGCGCGGCCGGGTTCGTGCCGGGCTCGGTCACCATCTTGTGGTCGGCGACCGCCTTGGAGAACTGCTTGCTGAGTGCGGCCTGGGCGGCGGCGTGCTTCTTCTCGGCGTCCTTCATGCCTTCGAGCTCGGCGCCCTGCTCGAGGATCGAGGCCTCGTCGGCGCCGAGCGTGCGCATGCGCTCGATCAGCAGCTGCTGGCCCCGGGTGGCGCCGGCGAGGCGCTCGCTCTCCAGGGTCCCCGCGCGCAGCTTGGCGGCCGTGTCCTCGCGTTCCTCGGCGAGCCAGTCGGCGAGGGTCGGCACCGCGGTCGGGGCGGCCGGCTCCGCCGGGGCGGCGGCCGGTTCGCGGGCGAGGATCCGGGCGACCGAGCGGTTGCCCAGGGTGGCCTGGAGCGCGAGCGCCCGCGCGGCCCCTGCCGGGACGCCCGCCGGCACTCCGCCGTTCTCCCGTTCCTGCGGCACGGGCACCTGCGCCTGCGATGGCGCTGGGCGTTGTGGCGGCATGTCAACGTCAAGCGTGCCAGCCCGGACGGGCGGTGCACAAGTCCGAACGGGCAGACCTATGTACGCGCGGCCGTAGGGTCGGCCCCGGCCGCGTCAACTGCCGCGATGAGGGAAGCGGGCTCGGTCGCGCGGCGGGTCGCCGGTTCGACGGCACGAGGATGCACGACCCCGGCGATCGTGGCCATTCCTGCGCCGATCGTCGGATCGAGCATCTCCTGCGTGCTCGATCCGACACGCGCCGTGGGTCTGGCCGCCAACGTCGGTTGTCCACCCTCACGGCGGGCATAGCTGCGGAGAAGTCGTCGCCGGCGATTGTCGTAGTACTCGTCGTCCCTCGTCCTGCGCAGCCCTTGGTGCGAGAGACATGAGCCTCCGTGCTCTCAGCGGCTGTCGGAGTGCTTGGTGCCTTCCGGTTGGCGAATCGGGACCTCGAGCGACGCGCTCGATGAGTTGCCGCATGACAGGCCGGCGCTGTCAGGCGGAAGGCGCGGCCGGTGCCGTTGCCTGGTCGCCCGACCGTGGGCGGTGTCTGGGGAACTGCATCATCGAGTGAGGGTCGCCGGGGCGGGGTCGCGCGCGCGGAGCCGTCGACGACGTCAACCACCCCCGTGACCGTCTGGATGGCGGTACGGGGGTGGTTCACACCGAATAGTGGGGTCAACCACCCCCGTGAGGGACGCGGCGGCGCATGGGGGTGCTTGACGTCGCAGTTGACGCCCACATCCTCACTCGATGACCGCAGTTCGGGCCGCAGCGACCCCGCAACGAGGCTTGCTGGGACCTCGGAAGCAGGCGGGAGCGGCGTCGGCGGATGGCACGCTCATACTCGTCGCGGTGATCCAGCGCATCATTCTGCCCTCGATCCCGGTCACGGCGTTCATCGCCGCGCCCGCTTCGACGATGTCGAACCCGACGCCCTTCAGGCAGCGGTTGGCGTCGGGTATGTGGTCAACCGGATCGGTCTCGACGCCTTCGGCGGATGGCGTGCGCTGCCGATCGCTGCCGGCGTCTACCTCGTCGCGTGCGTCGTCGTCCAGGCGCTGCTCTGGACTGACGACCCGCTCAAGACCAGCATCGATGAATTCTCGCCGATCAGCGGGTGGGTCATCACCTCACCATTCCTCTTGCTGCTGGTCGCGCTAGGCGCGGGAGTCCGGACATTCGTGCGTCGACGCCCTCCAGGCGAGCCGTGATAGCACCCGCTTCAGGCCCGGAGGCGGCGCTGCGAGGCGAAGGCGGCGTCCGGCCTGCGGCAGTGCTGGCGGGTCGCCGGGGTCTACTTGCAGCCCTTCTCGCCGAGGCGACCCGTGCAACCCCTTACCGGCTGCGCGGCCAGTGCACACCAGCGTAACGGGACCATGCTGCTGTCCCGGTGAAGGGCGCCGCAATGCAGCAGAAGCAACGTGGTGCTCCAAGGCCGCGTGCGGGTCAGGGAGCCTCATCGACCCCGGCTGCGATCTTAGGCGCCTGGGGGCCGCGCCGCCCAGTCAGCGCGGGGAGGAATGATCGGAATCGTCGTGCAGCAGCCCGAGGGAGGCGAGGCGGGCGATGCCGCCGGCCAGGTCCTCGGGGGTGAGCTCGGGGCCGCCCGCGGTGATGAGGTCGGCGCGGATCGCGTCGTGGTCGCGGGTCCCGTCGAGCAGCCGCACAAGCGCGCGCGCCCCCGGTTCCTCGACCACGATGAGGCTGTGCCAGAGGGTCGTGGCGTCCTCGCCGCGGCCGAGCTGGAACCGTGCGAGCGCGCTCGCACGCGGGCGCGGCCCGGGGTCCTCGGCGAGCAGCGGCGGGTCGACGTGCGGGCTGATCAGGCGCTGGTCGAGGCCGTGCATCAGGGCGGCGCGCAGCTCGCCGGCGGTCTCGCCGAGCGCCGCGCGAAGGTCCTCGAAGCCGGTCAGGCCGGGCCGGCGCTCGAGCAGCACCGCCAGGATCCTCGCGAGCAGCTCGTCGGGCTCGGCGTCCTCGCCGGGATCGCGGCCGGCGAACAGCAGCCGGTCGAGCCCCTCGGGGAGGAGGTCGTCGCTCGGCCGGCGGTCGGCGTGGCAGAGCAGGGTCTGGCGGAACTTGCGGTTCACGACGAGGTCGCCGTACTGCTCGTACGCGATCCTGTCGCCGCCGCCGAGGCGGCGCATGGCGGTCGCGATGTGCTCCGGGAAGCGGTCCTTGAGCACCTCGCGCGAGCTGACCTCGTCGACGTAGGCGAGCCCGTGAGAACCGGCGCGCGCCGCGAACTCCGAGAACCACAGGGGCGCCCAGTCGTCGCCGAGCTCGTCGTGCACGAGCCGGCTGACCGGGGCGTCGACGAGCAGGCGGAGCTCCTCGTCGAGCACGTCGGACCACGGGTCCTCGGGGATCCGGTACTCGGCGATGAACGCGAACAGCTCGCGCGCCGCCTCGGCGCGGGCGACCGGCTGCTCGGCGTCGCGCGCGTGCCAGAGCGCCAGCTCGCGCAGCGTGCGCCGGACGAACCCGCCGGGATACGCGTTGTAGGAGACGTACGCGATGCCGTCGGGCGCCAGGTGCGCGGCGATCGCCGCGAGCAGGCCGTCGCGAGCCGGCTCCGGGATCCACGCGTAGAGGCCGTGCGCGATCACGTAGTCGAACGACCCGAGCTCGCCGCCGCGCAGATCGCCGACGTCGGCCTCGTGCAGCGCGACGTTCTCGATGCCGACCTCGCGCGCCGTCTCGCGCGCCTCGGCGATCGGGCCCGCCGCGAGGTCCACGCCGACCGCAGTCATCTCCGGCGACGCGTAGGCCATGGCGAGCAGGTTGCCGCCCGCCCCGCAGCCGAGCTCGAGCACGCGCGCCGACGCCGGCGGCGCCGGGTCGAGCCCGTGGAGGATCCCGACCGTCGCCAGCCGGTCGGGGTGGGTCTGCGGATACGGCCAGTTGGAGTAGGGGACCGCGTCGTACGGGGTTCCCTCCGGCATTGCGGTTGACCTTACCTTCGCCGCCGCCCTATGCTCGCGCCATGGCCTCGCAGGACGGCGAGCGTCGCGACCGCGACGCGCCGAGCTTCGAACCGGAGCCGCCCGCCCCCGGCGTCGAGTCGGCGGACGCGACGTCCGCCGCCCAGCGGCTCGCGGGCGCGACCGGCAACCGCGCGTTCACGCAGATCCTCGCGCGCGCCGGCGCCGGCAGCGCGCTCGGGCCGGGCGGCGTCGTGCATCCGGACGTCGGCGCGGTGATCGACGCCGCGCGCGGCAGCGGCCAGCCGCTCGACCGGGGCGTGGCGCGCGACCTCGAGCCGTCTCTCGGCCCGCTCGGCGACGTCCGCGTCCACGCCGACGCCGAGGCCGACGTTCTGGCGCGCTCGGTGGAGGCGCGCGCGTTCACGACGGGCAGCGACGTCTTCTTCGCCGCCGGCGAGTACCAGCCCCAGACAGGCTCCGGCCGGGCGCTGCTCGCGCACGAGCTGACCCACGTCGACCAGCAGCGCGGCGGGCCGTCCAGCGGCCCGTTCGTCGTCTCGCAGCCGGGCGACGCGCAGGAGCTCGACGCCGAGGCGGCGAGTCGTGAGCTCGGCGGCTGAGGCCGCGGGGATCGGCTTCGGGTTCCTGGACTCGCGGCTGCGCGAGGCGGTGGCCGCCGCCGCGGCCCACGATCCCAACCCCGCCGACCCGTTCCGCGGCACCTACATCTCCGACGGCCAGGCCGTCGCGCTCGCCGAGGCGATCATCGATCCCGGCGACGCCGACGCGCGCCTTGCGGGCCTCGCCGCCCGCCTCGGGCTCGACGCGCTCGACACCGCGGTGCTCGGCCTGTGCGCCGCCCCCGAGCTCGACGACCGCTACGGCCGGCTGTTCGCCTACCTGCACGACGACATCGCCCGCAAACACGCCAGCCCGCGCCTCGCCGCGCGGCTGCTGAGCGGTCCCGGCGTCGGCGCCGGCGACGTGCTGGCCTGCTTCGCCACAGCCGCCCCGCTGCGCCACAGCGGCGCGCTGCGCCTGCTCGGGCACGAGGCCAACACGCCGCTCGCCGACCGCCAGGCGCGGGTCGCCGGCCGGCTCGCCGGCTCCCTGCTCGGCGCGCACATCGACGACGGCGGCCTCGCCCTGCGCCGCATCGACGTGCCGGATGACGACCCGGGCCGGCCCGAGACCGTGACGCGGATCCAGACCCTGCTCGCGGCCAGAGAGGCGGCCGATCCGCCGCCGCTGCTCGTCGCCGGGCCGGACGCCGGTCTGCTCGTTGCGACGGCGGCGGCCCGCGGGCTGCTCGTCGCCCCGCTGCGCGTGCTCACCGACCCCGACTCGGCCGCCGACGCGGCGCTCGCCGCCGGGCTCGAAGGCCGCGTGCCCTGCTTCGACGGGCTCGAGGACCTCGAGCCGGGCGACCGCCCGGCGATCGGCCGCGCCCTCGACGGCTTCGACGGGCCGCTGGTCATCCTGGCCCGGACGCGGTCCGACGCCCTCGTGCTGGGCGATCGCGCCCTCCTGCTCGTCGAGGCCCGGCTCCCGTCGTTCGCCGAGCGCGCCCGCGCGTGGCAGGCGTGTGGCGGGACCGACGACGTCACCGAGGCCGCCGCCAAGTTCCGGCTCTCGATCGGCCAGGTCGCCGAGGCCTCCCGCGTGGCGGCGATCGAGGCGCACGCCCGCGGCGCCGTCGCACCCACCGCGGCCGACCTCGACCTCGGCGCGCGCCGGGCGTCGTCGTCGCGGCTGGGCGAGCTCGCGGCCAGGCTGGAGCCCACCATGGGATTCGACGACCTCGTGCTGCCCGACCGCCAGCGTGACCTCCTGCGCTCGGTGTCGTCGTGGCTGCGGCACCGCGACCTCGTGCTGTCGGACTGGGGGTACGAGCGGACCGTCGCGCGTGACCAGGGCCTGAAGGTCCTGTTCGCCGGCGAGAGCGGGACCGGCAAGACGATGGCCGCCGAGGTGCTCGCGGGCGAGCTCGGGCTCGAGCTCTTCCGCGTCGACCTGGCCACGATCGTCTCCAAGTGGATCGGGGAGACCGAGAAGAACCTCGATCGCGTGTTCGCGGCGGCCGACGGCTCCAACGCGATCCTGTTCTTCGACGAGGCCGACGCGCTGTTCGGCAAGCGCTCGGACGTCTCGGACGCCCACGACCGCTACGCCAACCTCGAGGTCGCGTACCTGCTGCAGAAGATGGAGGGCTACGCGGGCGCCGCCATCCTCGCCACCAACTTCCGCCGCAACATCGACGACGCGTTCGTGCGGCGGCTGGACTTCGTCATCGACTTCCCGTTCCCGGAGGCCGAGGACCGGCTGCGGCTGTGGCGGCTGCTCGTGCCGGTCGAGGCGCCGCTCGACGCCGACGTCGAGCTCGAGTTCCTGGCCACGCGGTTCAAGCTCTCGGGCGGCGCGATCCGCAACTGCTCGCTGTCGGCCGCCTTCCAGGCCGCGGAGGAGGACGTGCCCGCGATCGCGATGCGCCACCTCGTCCGCGCCGTCGCGCACGAGTTCGGCAAGCAGGGGCGGCTCACGCTGCAGGCCGACTTCGAGCACTACCACGAGCTGGTCCGTCCGGGTTAGGCTCGCGCCATGCCTCCGATCGTCCAGGTCCCGCTCAACACGATGCTGGCCGACCTCGACGAGTCGCTGCGCACGCTGCTGCGCCGCGAGCTCGGCCGCCACGGCTTCCAGGGCGTCGAGATCGCGTTCGACGCGCCGTCGCGCGAGTGGTCGGCGCAGCTCGCCCAGCCGACCGTCGACCTCTTCCTCTACGACCTGCGCGAGGCCGAAGAGCAGTCGGACTCCGGGTGGATCGAGGGCAACGGCGCGCGGACGCGGCCGCCGCTGCGCGTCGAGGCGTCCTACGCGGTGACCGCGTGGACGCAGGCGGTCGAGGACGAGCACCGGCTGCTCTCGCAGGTGCTCGGTGTCCTCTATGCCTACGACACGCTGCCGGCCGACGTCCTGGCCCCGCGCCTCGCCGACCAGCCGCGGGACGTCGAGACGCTGATCGGCAAGCCGCGCGGCGAGAAGGCCGACTTCTGGACCGCCGTCGGCGGCGAGTACAAGGCATCGCTGGACTACGTGGTGCGGCTGTCGGCCGCTTCGGGCACCTACTGGGAGCGCGGCCCGGCGGTGCGCACCCAGATCATGCGCACGCGCCGTGCCGACGCCTCGGGGACGATCGTCGAGGAGTCCGCGCGCCACGGCGGCATCGTGCGCGACGCGGACGGCGAGCCGGTCGCCGACGCCTGGGTGGTCCTGCCCGACGCCGGCGCCTGGGCCTCCACCGGTGCGGACGGCCGCTTCTTCCTGCAGCGGGTGCGGGCAGGCAGCCACAAGCTGATCGTCCGCACGCCCGAAGGCGACGAGACCGAGTCGGTCCTCGAGGTGCCTGGCGCGGCGATTGACATCCTGCTTACACCCCGGAAGTCGGGTCGCCGCGGCTGAGAGAAGTCGGAACCATCGGATTGCCCGAATGGTTGCCCGACTTCTTCTATCAATCGGCACGACGGGCTTAGGAGGGTTGGCTGTGAGCCAGCCAGCCAGCAGCTAGAAGGAGCGCGATGCCCACGTACCTGACGCCCGGCGTCTACGTCGAGGAGGTTCCGTCCGCCTCCAAGCCCATCGAGGGCGTGGGGACGTCGATCGCGGCGTTCGTCGGCCTGGCCCCCGGGGGCCCGGTCAACACGCCGATGCGGATCTCGAACTGGACCCAGTTCTCCAACCTCTACGGCGATCCCTCCGAGCCCGACAACGGGCCGTTCATGGAGGGGTCCTACCTCGCCCACTCGATCTACGGCTTCTTCCAGAACGGCGGCTCGACCTGCTGGGTCGTGCGCGTGGGTCCGGACAACGGCGCCGCCGGCGCCGCGCGCGCGGCGCTGCCCGCGGCGGCCGACGGCAGCATCGAGGCGTACCGGGCGACGGCGCTCGAGGGCGTCGATCCCGGCGTCAAGGTCGAGATCACCGAGGAGCCGAGCGCCGGCGGCGACGGCGGCACCGCCGACCCGACGTACAAGATCGTCATCGAGGCGGGATCCGATCGCGAGGAGTTCGAGGGCCTGACGCTCAAGAAGGGCCGCACGAACATCGCCACGAAGGTCAACGCGCAGTCCAAGCTGATCAAGCTCGAGGAGACTGGCGGCGCCAACCTGCCCGACGCCCGGCCGGCGGCGGGCAGCTACACGCTGTCGGTCCCGGCGCCGAGCGCCGGCTCGATCAAGCCGAAGCACTTCGAGGGCGACGTCGCCCGGCGCCAGGGCATGGGCAGCCTCGCCGCCGTTGACGAGGTCACGATGATCTGCATGCCCGACCTGCAGACGCTGTCGGGCAACGGCGACGACACCGCGCTGCGCGACATGCAGGGCAAGATGATCGCCCACTGCGAGATGGCCGGCGACCGCATGGCGATCCTCGACCCGCCGCCGGACATGATCCCGCAGGACATCCTCGAATGGCGGATGAACACGGCGGGCTACGACTCGAAGTTCGCGGCGCTCTACTACCCGTGGATCGAGGTGCAGGACCCGCTGTCCGGCAAGCCGATGATGATCCCGCCGTCGGGGCACGTCGCCGGCGTGTGGTGCCGGACCGACGCGACGCGCGGCGTCCACAAGGCGCCGGCCAACGAGGTCACGATGGGCGCCAACGGGCTGGCCTTCCAGGTCACCCACGCCGAGCAGGGCGGGCTCAACCAGGTCGGGATCAACTGCATCCGGGCGTTCCCGGGCCGCGGCATCCGGATCTGGGGCGCGCGCACGCTGTCGTCGGACCCGGAGTGGCGCTACATCAACGTCCGGCGGCTGTTCAACTACGTCTCCGAGTCGATCATGCAGGGGACGCAGTGGAGCGTGTTCGAGCCCAACGACCAGAAGCTCTGGCTCCAGCTGCGGGTCTCGGTCTCGAACTTCCTGCGCCGGGTCTGGGCCGGCGGTGCGCTCTTCGGGGCCACCCCCGAGCAGGCGTTCTACGTCAAGTGCGACGCCGAGACCAACCCGCCCGAGCTGATCGAGGCGGGCCAGGTCACGTGCGAGATCGGGATCGCGCCGGTCAAGCCCGCGGAGTTCGTCGTCTTCCGCCTCAGCCAGTTCACCGGCGGCGACGCCGGGGCTGAGGTCTCCGAGTAAGCCACCGAAAGGACCTGAACGCTCATGGCAGGACCAGGCGATCCCAAGCCGCTCTACACCGTCGCCTACTTCGGGCTGACGGCCGGCGGCATCGAGAACATGGGCCTCTTCACCGAGGCCTCCGGCGTGACCTCGGAGATCGAGGTCAAGCCCTTCTACACCTCCGACGCGAAGGGCAAGGTCGTCCACCACAAGCTGTCGGGCAACCCGAAGTACTCCGACATCGAGCTCAAGCGCGGCATCGACATGGAGAAGCAGATCTGGGACTGGCACAAGATGTGCCTGGACAAGGGCGCGACGGCCGACACCCGCAAGGATCTGACACTCACGATGTACAACAAGGAAGACGAGCCGATCCTGACGTTCAAGCTCCTGGGCGCGTGGCCCACCAAGTACGCGAGCCCGGGCTTCCACGCGGGCCAGAACGAGGTCGGAATCGAGTCCACCACGATTGCCTACGAGTACGCCGAACGCGAGCAGTGAGAAGGGCGTGAGGACGGAGTACGCGTTCACGCTCCCTCACGGTCACGTCGACGAGCGGGGCACCGTGCATCGGGAGGGCACGATGCGGCTGGCGACGGCACGCGACGAGATCGAGCCGCTACGCGATGCGACCGTCCGCGCCAACCAGGCGTACTTGAGCGTGCTGCTGATCGCGCGGACGGTGACGCGCATCGGCGAGGTGGGCGAGATCACGCCGGAGCTGGTCGAGGGCCTGTACGCGGCCGACTTCGACCACCTCCAGCGTCTGTACGAGCGCATCAACACGGACGGGGAGGCGGTGGGGGTGGTCGCGTGCCCCGCCTGCGCGCAGGAGTTCGAGGTGGACCTCTCGGAGATCCAGGACGGGCGCCTGGGAAAATGAGCAGGCCGTCGCCGCAGGAGCTGTTCGCGGAGGCGGCCCGGCTCGCCCACCACTTCCACTGGCCGCTCGACACGATCCTCGACCTCGAACACGGCGACCGCCGTCGCTTCCTGGGCGAGGCGGACGAGCTCGCGGAGTAGGCCGTGGCCGAGACGCCGCCACGACCCCCTCGCCGCCGGCCGGTGCCGATGGTGCTGCGTGCGCTGGCGTCGGCCGAGCGCGCCGGTGGTCAGCGGCTGGCCCGGTCGGTCGCCGAGGCGCGCGAGCCCAAGCACCTGCCGGAGGCGACGCGGCTGGCGCGGGCGGTCGAGCCCGTCGCGGGGCGCCGGCCGGTGATGCGGTCTGCCGCGCCGGTTGAGGCCGTCTCGGCGCCGCCGGCCGCCGAGGCCGAGGATGCGCCGGTGCCGCACGGCCTGAGCCCGTTCGCCTACGAGTTCATGTTCGGCGACCAGGACAAGGCCCTGGCGGAGACGATCCCGATGAGCCTGGCGGAGAACCTGCCGGGCCCGACGCCGCAGCAACGGCTCGCGCGGCTCAAGGACAAGGGCCTGGTCCTCGACCGCTCGCGCGGCGCTCGCATCCTCGAAGGCCCCGCCGAGCCGCCGCCGGGCTCGCCGAAGCGGCTCTCGCGCAAGCCGGCGGCGGCGCCGCCCGCGCGCGAGGTGGAGGCGGCGCAGGCCGCGCAGGCGTCCCCTGCCGAGCCGCCCTCAGCCGCGCCCCCGGAGGCTCCCGCCGACCCCGCCGCCGCAGCACCCCCGCCCGCAACGGCTCCCGTCGAGGCCTCGGCCGAGCCCGCCGCCCCGTCGCGCACGTCAGATGTGAGTCGGGGCGACTCAAGGGGTCTGACCCCGGCTGGCCCGCCGGCCGCGTCGCCCGCCCGGACGCAAGCCCTCGCGGATCCCGCCGCCGGGGCACCCACTCCCTCGGTGGCGCCGCCGGCGTCCGCTGCCGCGACACCCATCGACCGGGGCGTCGACGCGACGGCGCCGATTCAGCGGTCCGCGGCCGAGCCTGCCACTTCGACCCCGGTCGCCGCGGAGCCAGCCGCACCAGGAGCGGCGCCACGGGTCCCGGTCGCCGTCCGGCGCGTCGATCGCGCGCCCGCCGACGCACCGCCACCGCGCGTCGAGGACACCGCTGCGCCACCGGCCGAGCCCGCCCGCCCGATGGTCGAGCGGGCGTCACTGGACGCGCCCACCGGCGCCGAGACGCGCGTTGTGCAGGACGCATCATCGTCATCGGACGCGCCCGCCGCCGCGGCGGCGGCTGCTCCGCCGACCTCCGTCGACGCGCCGAGCTCGGCCGCGGCGCCAACGCCGGAGCGGGCGCGGCCGATCGCGAGATCCGCCGCGGACGCCCCGGCGCCCGAGCCGCGGTCGGGGAGCAGCGCGTCGCCGCCCGCCGAGCCCGGCCGGCCCCTCGCCCGCGCCGCCGACGCCGACGCGCCCGGCCGGCCCCTGGCGCGCGCCGCCGACACCGACGCGCCGACGCGTCCGACCGCCCGCGCCGCCGACACCGACACGCCCCGCCGGCTCGCCCGCGCCGCCGACCCCGCCGCGCCCGAGCCGCGGCCGGTGAGCAGCGCGTCGCCGCCTGCCGAGCCCGGCCGGCCGCTCGCCCGCGCCACCGACGCCGCCGCGTCCGACCGGCCCGTGGCCCGCGCCACCGACCCCGCGGCGCCCGACCGGCCCGTGACCCGCGCCACCGACCCCGCGGCGCCCGACCGGCCCGTGACCCGCGCCACCGACCCCACCGAGCCCGACCGGCCCGTGACCCGCGCCACCGACCCCGCCGACCCCACCCGGCCACTCGGCGCCACCGACCCCACCGCGCCCGCCCGGCCCGTGGCCCGCGCCGCCGACACCACCGACCCCAGCCGACCGCTCGCCCGCGCCGCCGACACCACCGACCCCAGCCGACCCCTGGCCCGCGCCGCCGACACCACCGACCCCAGCCGGCACCCGGCGCGCGCCGCCGACACCACCGACCCCAGCCGACCGCTCGCCCGCGCCGCCGACACCACCGACCCCAGCCGACCCCTGGCCCGCGCCGCCGACACCACCGACCCCAGCCGGCACCCGGCGCGCGCCGCAGACGCCGACGCGCCGGCGCGCCCGATCGTCCGCGCCACCGCGCCGGAGTTGCCCGCCGCGCCGCCCCCACGCGGTGGCGACGACGCCCCGCCCGCCGACCTGACGCCGGCCGTCGTCGCGGACGACGCAGACGCGCCCGCCGCCACCCCCAGCCACGCCGAGGTCACCCCGTCGGCGGCTGACGCTCCAGCCTCCCCCCTCGCCCGCGCGGCCGCGGCGGAGCCGTCCGCCCCCGATTCCCCGCCCGTCCGACCCACGGTGCGCGCGACGGCACCGGCGGAACCGGTGCGGCCGGTGGTCCGCCCCGCGGCCGCGAGCGACGCCGCCCGTCCGCTCGCCCGGGCTCGCGCCCGCGACGACGCCCCGGCCGCGCCCGCCGCAGCGGTTTCCCAAGGCGCGCCCGCGGAGCCGACCCACGCCGGCGACGCTCCCGCCCGGGGGCTGCGGCGCGCCGCCCGCGCGATCGCCCGCGCCCTGCGCGCCACCCCGCCGCCGGAGCCCGCCCCTCCGGCCACGCCCTCCGCGCCACCGTCGCTCGAGGCCCCGGTGGCCGAGCCGCCCGCGCCCGCCCCGACGGTCGCGCTCGCCGCAGCTCCGCCGGCGCCCCCGGTCGCGCCCGAGCCGGTCGAGACCCCCGGCGAACCCGAGCGCCCGGTCCCCGTACGAGCCCGGACCGCGGCCGCGCCGGCGCGTCCGGTCATGCGGGCGGTCCAGCGGCCGCGACCCGCCCCCACGCCGGTCGCCCCCGTCGCGCCGCCCGTCGCTGCGGCATCACCGCCGGCCCGCGGGCTGCTGCGACGGGCCGTGGACCGGCTTCGCGGCGCGCCCGCCGCCCCACCGCCGGCCCCCGCCCCCGCATCCGGACCGGAGGCGGCCGCGGCAGAATCCCCCGAGCCGCTCGGCCTCGCCCCGGCCGCGCCCGCGGCGGCACCGGCCGCCCCCTCGCCCGCGGCGCCGGCGCGCCCGATTGCCAGGGTCGCCCAGCGCCCCTCTCCCCCAGCGACCGAGCGCCGCATCGACCGCTTGCCGGGCCTGCCCTCCATGCCGAGCATGCCGCAGATGCCCGGCATGCCGCAGCTGCCGAGCATGCCGCAGATGCCCGGCGGGCTGCCCTCCAACCCGCTCGAGGCGGCGCGCAACGCGCTGCCGTCGTCCGTCACCGACGCCGCCAACCAGGCGGCCAACATGCTCGGCGGCGGCGGGGGCGGCGGGGACCCGCAAGCGACGTACGACGACGTCGTCGAGCGCCTGCGCCGTGACCTCCTCGTCGAGCTCGAGCAGCGCGGCGACCTGATCCCGAGGCTTCCCTGATGACGGGCGCCCCCGGAACCCAGCGGGTCGAGCTCGTCGGCGGGTCCTGCTTCACGCTCGCCATCCCCGGGCTGACCATCGGCGCGTTCGTCGAGTGCACGGGGCTCGGCCTCGAGATCGAGGTGCTGGAGTACAACGAGGGCGGCAACAACGAGTTCGTCCACAAGCTGCCGGGCCGCGTCAAGTACCCGAACATCGTGCTCAAGCGAGGGATCACCCACGAGGACGCGCTGCTGAAGTGGGTCTCGGCCACGCGCACGCAGGCGGAGCGCAAGGAGGTCACGATCACGCTCAACGCGGCCGACGGCTCAAGCGTGCGGGCGTGGAGCTTCGACGGCGCCTATCCGGTGAAGTGGACCGGGCCGGGGCTCAACCCCGGTAGCGGCGAGGTCGCCACGGAGTCGCTCGAGATCGTCCATACAGGCATGAGGCTGGCCTGATGCCGCTCCCCCAGGGCTTCAAGAAGGCCGAGCTCGAGATCGACGGGGACCCGCCGGCGATCCAGTGCGCGTTCAACCCGCAGGAGTACACGATCTCCAAGAGCAACAACTGGGAGTTCAAGCCGGCTGCCGGGGTCTCGCTCCCGAAGGGCGAGTACAAGGGCGGGAACCCGCGCGTGCTCGGGCTCTCGCTACTGCTCGACGTCTCCCTGCTCGGGCCGGGGCAGAGCGTCCTGCCCGACACGAACCGCCTGTTCAAGATGATGGAGGCGACCAGCGGCGCACCGGCCTTCGTCACCTTCCGGTGGGGCGCGGTCGAGACGTTCAAGGCCGTCTGCACGTCGCTGCGAGCCCAGTTCACGCTCTTCCACCCCAACGGCGAGCCGATCCGGGCGACCGTGACCCTCGACCTCTCGCAGGCCGAGGAGGCGTCGACGGCGTCGTCGGGGAGCGCCGAGAAGACGACGAACCCGACGACCCGCGCGCAGCGCGGCACGCGCGCCCACACGGTCCGCGACGGCGACTCGCTGCAGTCGATCGCCTACTCCGCGTACGGCGACCCGAACCGCTGGCGCTCGATCGCCGAGGCCAACGGGATCGACGACCCGCTGCAGCTGCGCCGCGGCACCCCTCTGACCATCCCGGCCCCGGAGTGACCGCGTGAGCCCGCTCGAATCCGAGAAGCACGTCGCGCTCTACGCCGTCTTCGTGGCGGGCTCGGAGGTCTCGAAGTACTACGCCGAGCGCCTCATCGAGGTCCGCGTGGTCGACCACCTGCGGCTGCCGGACACGTGCTCGCTCCGCTTCAAGGACGAGCTCGCGGAGCACATCGACGACCACCCGTTCCAGGTCGGGGAGGAGCTCGAGATCCGCCTCGGCGCTCTCGAGGACGTGAGTCCGCGGACGTTGTTCAAGGGCAAGATCGTCGCCGTCGAGCCGGAGTTCGGCGACAGCGGCGTGCGGATCGGGGTGCGCGCGTACGACCGCTCGCACGTGCTGCACCGGGCGCGGCACGTCCGCACGTTCCAGAACCAGACCTCCTCGGACATCGTCACGAAGCTCGGCCGCGAGGCCGGCCTGCAGGTCGAGACCAAGCCCAGCGGGGAGCCGCACCAGTTCATCTCGCAGGACAACGAGACCGACTGGGACTTCATGTGGCGCCTCGCGAGCCCGGCGGGGTTCGAGGTCGTGGTCGACGACACCAAGCTGTACTTCGGCCCCGCCGCGCACACCAAGACGGCGGTGGCGCTGGAGTGGCGCAAGTCACTGCGCACGTTCCGGCCGCGCGTCACCGCCGCGCAGCAGGCCCAGGAGGTCACGGTCCGCGCGTTCGACGTCAAGACCAAGAGCCTCATCTCAGGCTCGGCGTCACGCGCCAACGGCCACACGAAGACCGGCAACGACCGCGACGAGATCGCCAAGGCGCTCGGCGACGCGAAGCTCCTGGTCTCGGGGTCGCCGGTCGGGACGCTCGCCGAGGCCGACAAGCTCGCCCAGGCCACGCTCGACCGGATCGCCGACGCTGCGCTCGAGGCCGACGGGGTCGCGGTCGGCAACCCGGACATCGTGGCCGGCGCCACGCTCGAGATCACCGGCCTCGGCAAGAAGTTCAGCGGCACCTACCCCGTCGGGTCGAGCACGCACGTGCTCGGAGGCCCCAGCGGCTACGAGACCCAGTTCTCGACGGCGACCGGCGCCTCGCGCTCGCTCGGCAACCTGGTCGGCGCCGGCGGCGGCGGCCCCAACAGCTTCGGCGCCGACCTCGTGATCGGGCTCGTGACGAACAACAACGACCCGGACGGGCTCGGTCGCGTGCGGGTGCGCTTCCCCGCCCTCTCCGACGACAACGAGAGCGCGTGGGCGCGGATCGCCTCGCCGAGCGCCGGCGTCGAGCGAGGCCTGATGATGCTCCCGCAGCCCGACGAGGAGGTCGTCGTCGGGTTCGAGCACGGCGACACGCGGCGGCCGTTCGTCCTCGGCTCGCTCTTCAACGGCAAGGACACGCCGGGCGACAAGCTCGCGATGAAGGACGGGTCCTTCGCGCTGTTGTCCGACAAGAACATCGAGATGACCTCGAAGGAGCACGTGAACGTCACCGCGGGCAAGGACTCGGTGCAGAAGGTCGGGGGGAAGTCGTCGATGGCGATCACCGGGAACCTCGAGGTCAAGGGCGACAAGGACGTCACGATCGAGGCGCCGATGGGGACGCTGACGATCAAGGCCAAGTCGATCGTCATCGAGGGGACGATGGACGTCGGGGTCAAGGGCACGCAGGTCGCGGTCGACGCGAAGGCCAAGCTCGACCTCAGCGCCTCCGGTCCGGCCAGCCTCAAGGGTGCTGTGGTGAACCTCGGATGAGCGAGATCCTCGGCGCCGGGCTCGCGTTCCCGCTGATGGTCGACCGCCGCGGGGCGATCGCCCTCGCCCGCGACGTGCAGGACGTCGAGCAGGCGATCACGATCATCCTCGGCACCGCGCCCGGCGAGCGCCCGATGCGCCCCGAGTTCGGCTGCGACGTGCACGACTTCGTGTTCGGCACGATCGACGCCGCGACGCTCGCGCGCATCGACGTCGCGGTCCGTGCGTCGCTCGATCGCTGGGAGCCGCGGGTCGAGGTCCAGACGATCGACTTCGACCTCTCCCACGCCGAGCGCGGCGAGCTGATGATCGAGATCGGCTACCGCGTGCGCGCCACGAACCACCTGCGCAACCTCGTCTACCCGTTCTATGTGATCCCCGCTGAGGAGCCCGCGCCGTGAGGCTCCCCGAGATCGTCCTCGACGACCGGCGCTTCCAGGACATCGTGTCCGAGGCGCGGCTGCGGATCGCCCAGGCCTGCCCGGAGTGGACCGAGCACAACGTCTCCGACCCCGGCGTCACGCTGATCGAGCTGTTCGCGTGGATGACCGAGATGACGATCTACCGGCTCAACCGCGTGCCGGACAAGCTCCACGTGACGCTGCTCGAGTTGCTCGGCATCCTGCTCGACCCGCCGAGCGCCGCGACCACGGACGTCCGCTTCCGGCTCTCCGGGCCCCCGCGCGAGCCGCTGCTGATCCGCGGCGGGGCGACCGAGGTCGGGACGCTGCGGACGGCGAACGAGCCGTCGGTCGTCTTCCAGGTCGAGGACGACTTCACCGTCCCCGTGGTCTCGGCCGACGCCTACGTGCTCGTCCGCCGCGGCAAGGTCACCGATATCGGCGTCGCGGACGGGATGGGGCGCCCGACCGGCGCCGACCAGCTGCCGTTCTCGACCCCGCCGGCACCCGGCGACGCGCTGCACCTGGGCTTCGAGGAGTCGCTGGACCGGATGCTGCTGCGCGTCGAGGTCGACGCGTCCCAGGCGCGCGGCGCCGGCGTCGACCCCGAGGACCCGCCGCTGCGCTGGGAGGTGTCGCAGGGCTCCTCGCAGTGGGCCGAGGCCGAGGTGCTCTCCGACATGACCGGCGGCTTCAACTACGGCTCGGGCACGATCGAGCTCCAGCTGCCGCCGACGAGCGCGGTGGCGTCGCTCGGCGGGCACCGCCTGCACTGGCTGCGCTGCCGGATCGACCAGCACAGCCGCAACGGCAAGGAGGCCAACTACTCCCAGGCGCCGGAGATCTACGCGATCGGCGCCGCGGCGACGGGAGCGCTCCTTCCGGCCCGGCACGCGGGGCGGACCGCGAACGAGATCATCGGCGTCTCCGACGGCACCCCCGGGCAGACGTTCCCGCTGCGCGACCGGCCTGTCCTGCGCCTGCGGGCGGGCGAGACGCTCGAGGTCCAGGATCCCGAGACGGGCGCCTGGCAGACGTGGTCGGGGCGGGAGAGCTTCGTGGCGTCGCGCGCCGGCGATCCGCACTTCATGCTCGACGCGGTCAGCGGCGAGGTGTCGCTCGGCCCGGCGATCCGCCAGACCGAGGGCGGCTGGATCCAGTACGGCATGGTCCCGCCGAAGGGAGCGGTCCTGCGCATGACCGCCTACCGCCACGGCGGCGGGACGGCGGGCAACGTCGCCCCGAACACGCTGACCGTGCTGCGCTCGCCGATCGCCGGCGTCGACACGGTCTCCAACCCCAAGGTGGCGACCGGGGGCGTCGACGCCGAGACGCTGGACTCCGCCCGCACGCGCGCGGCGATGGAGATCCGCAGCCGCTACCGCGCGGTGACGGCAGAGGACTTCGAGTTCATGTGCGGCGAGGCGTCGCCGCGAGTCGCGCGCGCGGTCTGCATCCCGCCGGCCGACGGCGGGGCGATCCCCGTGCGGATCCTCCCGCGCGTCATCCCCGCCGACCGCCACCTCGAGTACGCCGAGCTCGTCCCGACCGAAGGGCTCCTGCGCGAGGTCGCCGAGTACCTCGACGAGCGGCGCATGATCGGCACGACGATCCAGCTGCTGCCGGTCCGCTTCCGCGGGCTGAGCGTCGTCGTCGACCTGCAGGCCGAGACCGCCGCCGACCCCGCGCGGGTCGAGCAGGACGTCGCCCACGCGCTCTACACGTACCTCAACCCGCTGATCGGCGGCTCGCCGGTGGGGCCGAGCACGGGCTGGCCGTTCGGGCGCTCGCTCAACCAGGGCGAGCTTTTCGGCGTCGTGCACGCGGTCGACGGCGTCGAGTTCGTCCGCATCCTGCGCATGTACGAGACGAACGTCGCGACGGGCGAGCAGGCCCCGAAGCCGTCGGGGGCACACGTGGTGCTCGAGCCCGACGAGCTCCTCGCCTCCGGCCAGCACATCGTCAAGGCGTCGCACCGCCCGCGCTGATGGCCGAGAGCGCCGAGACCAACGGCCGCCCTCCGACCTTCATCGGCGACGGCTTCGGCACGTTGCTGTCCCAGGTGATCACCGGGACGCAGGGGACGCCGGAGACCGTCTCGTCGCGGAGGTATCTGCGGGACGCCCTCCCGGCTCTCTATCGCGAGGACGACTTCGGGATGCGCTTCGTCGGCGCACTCGAAGAGGTGCTCGACCCCATCACCGCCGTGCTCGACGCCCTGCCCTTCCACTTCGACCCCGACCACGCCCCGCGCGACGTGCTCGTCGGCCTGAGCGCGTGGCTCGGCGTCGAGCTCGAGGAGGGCCAGACGGTCGAGCAGCGCCGCGAGCTCGTGCGCCGGGCGGCCGAGCTCGGGCGCCGCCGCGGCACCGTCGGCGGGATCGAGCTGGCGCTGCGCCTCGGATTCCCCGGCATCTCGTTGCGCGTCCAGGACGACGGCGGCGTGGTCTGGTCGCTCGAGGACGAGCCGGCCGAGGCACCGCCGCAGCGCTTCGTGGTCTACTGCGATGACCCCGTGCCCGAGGAACGCCAAGCCGCGATCGCGCGCTGCATCGAGCGGGTCAAGCCCGCCAACGTCGCCTACCGCCTGCGCGTGCGCCAGCCGAAGGGCAAGGCATGAGGATCTGCCCGGCCTGCGGGGTCGAGAACGCGGACGACCGCGACTTCTGCACGTGCGGCGAGTACCTGCGCTGGGAGCCGACCGGCTACATGCCCGCGATCCCAGCCCCGGCCGCGCCCGCGCAGCCACAGACGCCGGCCGCGCCCGCGCTCCCGGGGACGCCGCCGGCCCCGGCCCCGCCGCCCGCCGCCGCCCAGCCGCCGCCCGCGCCCCCGATGACCCCAGGCGGCACGCAGATCCGCGGCGCGGTCCCCGGCCCGCCGCAGAAGGCCGAGCCGGTGGCCGAGGCCACGATCACCTTCCAGGCCGCCGAGGACGTCCAGGTGACCGGCGACGGCGTCGCGATCGGCGTCGATCCGGGCGGCCGGGCCGTCCTGCGCGCGCTCGTGCGCAACCAGAGCGGGATCGTCGACAACTACGACCTCGCGGTCCACGGGCTGCCTGATGGCTGGGCGACGGTGAGCCCGCCGACGGTCTATCTCGTCCCGTTCGGGTCGGGGGGCAGCTATGAGCAGGAGGTCGAGGTCCACCTGCACCCGCCGCGCAGCGCGCAGGCGGAGGCGCGGGTGTGGGAGCTCGAGCTGGTCGCGCATTCCAAGGCGCGCGAGGCGCCGGTGGCGTTGGCGCCGTTCGCGCTCGGCGTGCAGCCGTTCGAGGACCACGCGATCTCGATGAGCCCGGAGCGGATCTCGGCCCGGCGCCGCGGCACCTACGAGGTCGAGATCGCCAACCGCGCCAACGCGGTGGCCCGGATCGCCCTCGCCGGCTCGGACCCCGACGGCTCGTTCCGGTTCGACTTCGACCCTCCCGTCCTCGAGCTCGGGCCGGGCCGGTCGGCGACCTCGAAGATGACGGCGCGACCGCCGCGCCAGATCTGGCTCGGGCGCCCGCACGAGCACCGGCTCGAGGTCCTCACCGCCACCGGCGACGAGGCCGAGGCGAAGCTCGCGGCGCTGGCGCCCGACGTGCAGGAGAAGGCCAAGGGCGGCCTGCTCGCCGACGCGAAGTCGGCGCTCGGGGCGCTGCCGGTCACCAAGCCGCGCGTGAGCATGGGGTCGGGCGGGCCGAACATCCAGGGGCCGCGGCTCAAGCGGATGGTGATGCCGCAGGTCGACCTGCTCAAGCTCAAGCCGCCCGGCAGCGCGCCCGTCGCCCCCGTCGGCCCGCTGATGCCGACCCAGGTGGCGTTCCGCCAGAAGCCCTGGCTGCCCTGGTGGCTGTCGGTCGCGGTCCCGATCCTCGCCGGCGTCGCGCTGCTGCTGTTCCTGCTCATCCCGAAGACCGTCGAGGTCCCGAACGTCGTCGGAAAGGTGTCGGTGTTCGCGGCCGAGGAGGCGCTGACCGACGCGAAGCTCAAGCTCAAGGCGCCGGTCGAGACGATGGTCGACACCAAGGTCCCGCCCGGGTCGGTGATCCAACAGACGCCGAAGGCCGGCGCCAAGGTCGAGAAGGATGCCCAGGTGTCGCTGCAGGTCGCGATCGGCGACGGGACCGTGACCGTGCCGAAGGTCGTCGGCCTCACGCACACCGAGGCGGAGAAGGTCCTGCGCGAGGCCAAGCTCGCGCTCGGCCAGGCGCAGCCCCAGCCGCCCGATCCCAAGGGCAAGATCCTCAGCCAGATCCCCGAGGCCAAGCAGCGGGTCAAGGAGGGCACGCCGGTCGACGTCTTCCAGGTCGACCCGTCCAAGGTGGCCAAGAAGGACGACAAGGGCAAGGACAAGGACAAGGAGAAGGACGGCGGCGGCAAGCCGGCGAAGGGCGCGCCGGTCGCGATCCCGGCGGTCGCGGGCGGCGGCGCGAAGGAGGCGGGCGCGGCGGCGAGCGAAGCCGGGCTCGTGCCCAAGGAGCGGCGAGCGTTCTCCGACAAGCCCGAGGGCGAGGTCTTCGGCACCGATCCGCCGGCGGGCGTGAAGATCCCGGCGGGTGGCACGCTGACCCTGCTCGTCTCGGCCGGCTTCCCCGAGCTCGCGTACGACGACGGGCGCAACGTCGGCCTCATCGACGGCGCGACCGCCAAGAAGCTGCCGTCGATCGCCGCGGGCCCGTCGCGGGAGAAGGACCCCACCTTCAGCTCCGACGGCAAGCACGTGGCGTTCCGCGGCGGCGACCAGATCTTCCTCGCCGACCGCGCGAAGCTCGACGACCCGCCGCGCGCGCTGACGCCGGACGGCCAGAAGTTCACCGACCCGTCGTTCTCCACGGCGCCGGACACCAAGGTGCTCGCGGTGATCCAGCGCAAGGACGACAAGTACGCGCTGTGCGTCGGCGAGGTGGCCGGCAGCAAGTTCGACCCGTCGTGCCGGCCGGCCATCGGTCCGCAGATGGGCTCGGTCGTCCGCTGGGCGCCCAACGGCAAGTCGATCTTCGTCCCGTCGGTCGACGACGAGGGGCGCTTTGGCATCAGGCGCTTCACGTCGAGTACGCCCTTCTCGGCCGACGCGGGCGACTGGCGGGGCGGGCGCTTCGTGACCGACGTGAGCAAGCCGGGCCGCGGAGTCAAGGATCTCGCCGTCTCGCCCGACGGCAAGCGCATGGTCGCGGTCTCGAACCTCGGGACCCCGGGGTTCCGGCTCTCGCTGGCCAAGTTCGGCGACTGGAAGCTGAGCAAGGCCAAGCCGATGGGCGTCGAGGGCTGCAAGGCGACGTGGCGGACCGACGGCCTCGAGATCGCCGTCGTCCAGGCCGACCAGAGCTGCTCGCAGGACGTCGGGACGCTCAGGCGCTTCCCGGTGAACGACCCCAAGGATCAGACCTCGCTCAAGGTGGGCGGCGACGACCCGGTCTACGAGCCGCTCAGCGTCGGCGGGTAGGACAGACGTCCGATGCTGTGCCGGACCTGCCGACGCCAACTCGCCCGGGGAGCCCCGGCCTGCACGAGTTGCGGCGCGCCCCGCCCCGGGACCGCGCCGCCGCTCGAGCTGGTCCTGAGCGACGCGACGCGGATCCCGCTCGTCGGCGAGGTTCTGATCGGCCGCGGGGCCGGCAGCACGGTCCAGCTGCTCGACCCGAGCGTCTCGCGCCGCCACGCGCGGATCGTCGCGGCCCGGGGCGGGACGCCGCCGCAGATCGAGGATGCCGGCTCGAGCCACGGGACCCTGTTGGACGGCGCGCCGGTGACCGGCGCGCTGCCGCTGCGTGACGGCGCGTGCATCGAGCTCGGCAACCAGCGCCTGGCCGTCGAGCGCCGGCGCGACGGCAGCGAGGCGGGGCGCACCATCGTCGTCCCGGCCGGGGCGAGCCTGCTGCTGCCGGCGGCCGGACCGGCGGAGCTGGGCGCCGGAGCAGGGAGCGGCGGCATGCACCCGCGGGTGCGGTCGGGCTACGCGCTCAAGCGCCTCGAGCACGCCGAGGGCGGCAAGCGCTACGTCCTGAAGGACCTCGAGGGCGGCGGCTTCCTTCGGCTCTCCGAGCGCGACGCCGAGCTGTTCCGGCTGCTCGACGGGACGCGGTCGCTCGTGGACCTCGTCGGCGAGGCCGAGGCGCGCCACGGCGCCGCGGGGGGCGTCCGCCTGGCGCGCCTGCTCGCCGAGCTGGGCGAGCGCGGCTGGCTCGCCGGCATCGAGGGAGCCCGGGCCTCCGGAGAGATGGGGCGCCTGGCGCGCTGGTTCCGGCCCAAGCACTACGAGGTCAGCTGGGTCGGCCGGCTCGTCGAGCGGCTCTACCCCGCCGGCGGTTGGGTGTTCTTCACCCGGCCGGCGCTCGCGCTGCTCGGGGTGCTCGCCGTGGCCGGGATGGCCGTGTTCGCCTACCTGATCGCCGAGCGCTACGGGACGCCGTTCGTGGTCGCGAGCAAGATCGGGTGGGGCGGGCTCGTGTTCCTGCTCGGACGATTCGCGGTGGTTGCCGTCCACGAGCTCGCGCACGGGCTTACGATGTCCTCGTACGGAAGACAGGTCCCCCGGGCGGGGATGAAGCTGATGGCGATCTTCCCTTATGCGTTCGTGGACACCTCCGACGCCTGGTTCGAGCCACGGCGGCGGCGGATCGCGGTGTCGGCCGCCGGCCCGGTGTCCGATCTCGTCCTCGGCGCGCTGTTCGCGATCGCCTGCCTGACGCTCGGCGAGGGATTGGTGCGCGACATCTTCTTCCAGCTCGCGCTCGGGGCCTACATCGGCGCGTTCTTCAACCTCAACCCGTTTCTCGAGCGCGACGGCTACCACATCCTCGTCGACGTCCTGCAGGAGCCGGGCCTGCGGCGCCGCGCCCGCGAGCAGTTCTCGCGGCGGCTGTCCGGGCGCGGGACGGCGGCGGGTGACTCCCCCGTCCTCCTGCGCTACGCCGCCTTCGGTGTGGTGTGGTCGCTGACGGTCGCCGGGTTCGTGATCGCGCTGACGCTCATCTACAAGCCCATCCTCGTGGAGTTCACGTCCGAGCCGGTCGTCTGGGGCGTCCTCGGGCTCCTGTGGCTCGTCCTGTTCGTCCCGGTGTTCGTGGTGCTCGGGCGGCCGCTGCTCGCGCGCCGGGGACGTGAGGCGGCATGAAGACCGAGGACGCAGAGGCCACCGCCCGCCTGATCGAGCGGCTCCTCGCCGACCCGGGCTTCCGCGCCACGTTCCGGAAGGACCCCGCCCAGGCGTGCCGCGATGCCGGGCTGGATCAGCTCGCCGACGACATGGCGCTCGCCGGTGGAAAGGCGATGCTGACGCTCGACGGCCGCGAGTCGAGCTCGAGCCTGGCCGGCGTGCTGATGGCGGCCGCCATGGAGGGCGTGGCGTTCGCCGAGTTCTCCGAGGGGCTGCTGCCGCACCTCGAGTCGATCCCGAACGCGATCGGCGACGTCCTGTCGCGCGTGAACCTGCCCGCGCTCCCGGGCCGCGGGGCGCTCGCCTCCGCCCCCGCCGTCGCCGAGCAGGCGCCCGCCGCCTCGGCGCTCCCGGCCGACCCGCTGGCCGGGGTCGACGCGCCCGGGGCGGCCGCGGCCGCCGACGTGCCGGCTCCACAGCCACCGCCGGAGGAGGCCTCGGCCGAGGAGGCGCTCGCCGAAGAGGCCGAGGCCGAGGAGCTCGCCGAGGAGGCGCCAGGCGCGCCGGAGCCGCCCGAGGACGACCCTGAGATGGCGGCGACCGACGCCCCCGAGGACGCCCCGGAGGACGGCGCCGAGGCCGACGCCGCCGAGGACACCGCCACCGAGCCGACCACCGCCCGACAGGCGCTCGACCCCGCCGAGTTCGGCGCCGAGGGCAAGGGCGGTGACCCCTCCCCGGAGGCGCTCGCCCTGCTCGAGAACGACAAGGTGATCCTGGACTCGGTCGGGGTCGCCGACGTCAAGGCGGGGCGGATCGACCCCCGCATCATCGGGGTCCTCACCAAGCTCTCCGAAGACCACGAGATCACCGTCAGCTGCATCTGCTCG
This sequence comes from uncultured Solirubrobacterales bacterium, assembly GCA_963828075.1. Taxonomy (GTDB): domain Bacteria; phylum Actinomycetota; class Thermoleophilia; order Solirubrobacterales; family Solirubrobacteraceae; genus JACCYI01. Next base: position 631,245 of record CAWHDH010000021.1, read on the forward strand.
GACCACTCGAAGTTCACCTCGGGCGGCTCGATCTCCAACCATCACCTCGGCCGCGGACTCGACATCGCGGCGATCGACGGCGTTCCGGTGAATCCGTCGAGCTTCGACGCGCGCGAGGTCGCGGAGAGCCTGTCCGAGCTCGACCCGACAATCAGGCCGAGCGAGATCGGATCGCCGTGGGCGATCGCGGGGCCCGGCTACTTCACCGACGGCGGGCATCAGGACCACCTGCACGTCGGCTTCGACACCGCCATCGACCCGGCGTGGAAGCCGCCCGCGGATCTCGCCGCGGGCGGCGGCGGCGGGGGCGAGGCCGCCGACGGCGCGGGCATCACGCCCGGCGTGCCGGCGGTCACCGGCTCGCCGGCCCCGTCGGACGACACACTCGGCTTCCGCGCGGTCACCGCCGAGCGCAAGGGGTCCGGCGGCGCTTCGATGGTCTTCGCCGCCGTCTCCCCGGGCGGCGCGCCGGTGCAGGGCGACGAGGCCGCGAACGGCGGGGGCGGTGGCGGCGGCGGCGGGGGCGAGACGCCCGACCTCTCCGGCGTCGCCGACGGCTATCCGGGCGACGACGCGCCGAAGGCCGAGCTCGCCGCCTGGCTGGCCAAGCAGGCCGAGAAGCGCGGGCTGCCGCCCGAGCTGCCGGTGATGGCGGCGCTGGTCGAGTCGGGCGTCCAGAACCTCTCCGGCGGTCACGCGGACTCGGTCGGCTTCTTCCAGATGCGGGTGGGGATCTGGAACCAGGGCGAGTACGCCGGCTATCCCGACAACCCGGGGTTGCAGGCGAAGTGGTTCCTCGACACCGCCGAGCAGGTCAAGAACCAGCGCGTCGCGAACGGCCTGCCGATCGACGATCCCAAGCAGTACGGCGTGTGGATCGCCGACGTCGAGCGCCCGGCGGAGCAGTACCGCGGGCGCTACCAGGAGCGTCTCGAGGAGGCCCGTGCCCTGCTCGAGCAGGCCGGCGGGGGAAGCTCGGCGCCAGAGGAGGCGGCCGCAGCGGCGCCGGCGGACGCCGCGCCCGTCGAGGTCCTCTCCGCGCCCGCCGAGGCGACCTCGGGCGAAGCCGGGGGCGCCGAGCCCGCGGTGGCCCGGGTCGCGGCCGTCTCCGACGCCCCGGCTGCCGCAAAGGGCGGCGACGTGCAGGGCGTCGTCTCCCCGCAGGTTGAACTCGGCGCCCAGGACAGCATGGCCTTCGCGGCGGTGGAGGCGCCTGACCCGCCCAAGAAGGCGGCCACCGTCCAGTTCCTGCAGGCCGTCGACCCGGCGCAGGCGAGCGACGCGGCGCCCGGGTCGCCGATGGGCGGCGTCGATGCGCTCGCCGACGCGGCGGCCGGCGGTGGCGGGTCGACGGACATCGTGAAGCTCGCGGAGGGCGAGGTGGGGCAGACGGAGGCACCGTCGGGGTCCAACGACTCGCCGCGGATCGCCGAGTACCGCAAGGCCGTCCCGGGCGGGCCGGTGGGCCCGTGGTGCGCGTACTTCACGTCGTGGGCGGCCAAGGAGGCGGGGACCCCGCTGGGCGACAACGGGCAGGGCTTCGCCGCGGTGGACGACGTGTGGGCCTGGGGCGAGCGCACCGGCCGGACGATCCCGTCCGGGTCCGGCGACCCCCGTCCGGGCGACCTGATCGTCTGGGACGAGCACATCGGGATCGTCGAGAAGGTCGCCCCCGACGGGACCATCCACACGATCGAGGGCAACTCCGGGGACGCGGTCAACCGCCGCGCCTACCAGCCGGGCGGGCCGATCATCGGCTTCGTGCGGCCGGGCGAGGTCGTCAAGGGCGACTCGCCCGCGAGTTGAGCCCGGATTCACCGATCATCCGTGGATGCCGCGGGAATCGGTGGATCCGGGCTGAGCGCTACTCCGTCCCGCCCGAGCCGCCGGTGCTGCCGGTCCCGCCGGTGCCGCCCGACGGTGGTGGTGGCGGCGGGGGTGGCGGTGGCGGGGGTGGCGGCGGCGGGTTGCTCTGCTGCTGCTGCTGCTGGGTGTTCTGCTGCTGCTGCTGGCTGTTCTGCTGCGTGGAGCCGCCGTTCGAGGTCGAGCCGCCCGACTTCTTCGTCGTCGGCTTGCGCTTGCGCGGCTCGCTCTTGAGCGCCGGGATCCCCGCACCGGCCTCATACGCGGTCAGCTTCTCGGTCGGCACGTCGGCCTCCTCCGCCCGCTTGGCCTCCGGCGCGCCCGCCTCGCTGCTGTCGGTCATGCTGCCGATCCCCCACGCGGCGCCGAACGCGAGGAGCGCGACAAGGGCGACGACGAGTGCGCGGGGCATCCCGGCCTACTCCGTCCCGCCGGAGCCGCCCTGGCCGCCACAGTCGAAGCATTTGTCCGGGTCCGGCCGTGAGACCGGCGGCGGCGGCGGGGGTGGTGGTGGCGGCGGCGGGTTCGTGGTGGTCGGCGTCTGGGTGTTCGTCGTCGGGGTCTGGTTGTTCGTCGTCGGGGTCGTGGTCGTCGTCGTGCCGCCGCCGGACTTCGCCGGCGACTTGCGCTTGCGCGGCTTGCGCGGCTCGCGCTTGAGTGCCGGGATCGCCGCACCCGCCTCGTAGGCGGTCAGCGCCTCGGTCGGCACGTCGGCCGACTCCGCCCGCTTGGCCTCCGGCGCCCCCGCCTCGCTGCGGTTGGTCGCGCTGCCGACGCCCCACGCGGCGCCGAACGCGATCAGCGCGGCCAGGATCAGGACGAGCGGGCGGGGCACGGAGCGTACGTTCCTCTCTGCGTCGGGGGGTGTCAACCCGTCTTGTAACCCGCGGCCTCGAGGTCCAGAAGGGCGCGGGCGATCGAGTCGTCGGCGGTGGTCGCCGCCGCCTTGGCCCGATCGTAGGCCGGCCGGTCGTTGCGCTCGGCGGCGCGGGAGAGCGCGGCGTGCGCATCGCGTGCGTCGGCGAACGCGATGGCGAGGGCCTTGCTCGGGGCCCGCTCGGCGATGCCGGTCGGGAGCTCTTCGGCGGCCTTCGACGCGGTCCCGTACGCCTTCGCCACCTTGTCCGCCATGCTCGCCTGGCCGTCGGGCGTCTTCGCCGCCCGGAGGGCCTTCCGCCCGCCGCCCACGCTGCGGTTGACGGTCTTCATCAGCGATGACAGCGCCTCGGCGTACTCGCCGCTCGGGACGACCCGGACGAACTGCGCGCCGGGGACATCGGCCTCGGCGCCGACGTTCTCGCAGTCCGCGGCAGGCAGGGGCGCGGTGCAGGCGAGGATCGCCACACCCTTGTCGGTCGGCGCGGTGAACAGCGTCAGCTCGCCGTCGAAGCCGCGCGGTTTCAGTCCGTCGTAGCGCCAGGCACCCCTGTCGCCCTCGAACGTGACCCTCGTACGCTCGTCCCGCGCCTTCGCCGCCGCGTCACCGCCGAGCGCCTCGAGGAAGCCGACGGGAAGCAGCGCGGGGCCCGCGACGTCCTCCAGGGGGAGCATTCCGACGGTCGCGCTGCCGCCCCCGCTCGGCGGGCTGACCGATACCGCGCCGGAGAGCTTCAGTCCCGGGATGTCCGGGGTGGCCGCGCGGGTCCAGCCGGCGGGCAGCTGGATGGAGACCCCATCGCTCGAGAACGTCCGCGGCGGCGGCGTGTCCTCTCCGCCGGAGCCCGCGAGCAGGAAGCCGGCGACCGCCGCGACCACGACGGCGACGCCCGCCACCGGCAAGAACGGGATCGACGGCTTCGGTCGCCGCACCTCGCGCTTCGGCTGCTCGTCCTCCGGTTTCGGACGGGCTTTCGCGGCGACGCGGTCCGGCATGATCGTCGGCGCGTGCTCGATCGAGGGCGGCTCGTCCGTCCGGGCGGGCTCGGGCGTGGGCGGCGCGGCGACGGGCGTCGGCTCGGGCTCGGGCTCGGGCTCGGGCTCGGGCGCGGGCTCGACCGGCTGCACGGGGGCGATGGGCCGGAACGTCCGGAAGGTCGGTTCGCGCTTCTTCGGCTCGGGCTCGGGCTCTGGCTCGGGTTCCGGCTCAGGCTCGGGTTCCGGTTCCGGCTCCGGCTCCGGTTCGGGCTCGGGTTTGGCCACGGGCTCGACGACGGGCGCACCGAACGTCATGAACTCCGGCTCGGCCACCGGCTCGGGCTCGGGCTCCGCCTCGATGACCGGCTCCGGCTCGGGTTCGGGCTCGGGCTCGGGCTCAACGGGCTCGGGCTCGACCACCACCTCGGCGACCGGCTCCGGGTCAACCACGGGCTCGGGCTCCGGCGCGGGCTCGACGACCGGCTCGGGCTTCGGCTCGGCCACCGGCGACGGCACGTCGCCGAACGTCATGAACTCCGGCTCAGGCTCGAGCTCCGGGGTCGGCAGCGGCGGTGGCGTCGGCTCGGCGACGGGCTCGGGCGCTGGCGTCGGCAGCGGCGGTGGCGTCGGCTCCGCGACAGGCTCTGGCGTCGGCAGCGGCGGCGGCGTCGGCTCCGCGACGGGCTCTGGCGTCGGCAGCGGCGTCGGCTCGGCGACGGGCTCGATCACCGGGTCCGACACCGGCTCGACCAGCGGGTCGGCGCGCGACGCGGGCGGGGGCGTCTTCACGGCGGGCGCGGCGGCGTCGCGAGGGCCGCCTCCCGGCGGCGGGCTGTCCCACGCGAAGGACTCGAACTCGTCGGACGGCGGGACCTCGGGCCCTTCGAACGGCGCAGGGGTCAGCGGCTGCTGCGTCGCCCCGCGGGTCGACTTGCCCACGAGCCGCGCCGACCGCCGCCACCGCGGGCCGAGCAGCGAGATGACGATCTCCTCGAGGTCGTCCCACACCTTCTGCGCCGAGCGCCCCCGCGTCTCGGGGTCCTTGACGAGCAGGCGATCGATCCAGTCCGAGATCAGCGGGTCGACGTCGCGGTTGACCGTCCGCGCCGGCGGGATCGTCTCGTTGACCTGCTTGAGGAGCACCGCGACCGGCGCCTCGGTGTCGTGGAACGGCACCCGCCCCACGAACATCTCGTAGGCGATGATCCCCAGCGAGTACAGGTCGGTCCAGGGGCCGATCTCCTGCGCCATCGCCTGCTCGGGCGCCATGTAGTTCGGCGTCCCGACCGTCGTCCCCGTCGCGGTCAGGAACGCGCCGGTCTGCATCCGGTTCTTGGCCTTCGCGATCCCGAAGTCCGCGATCTTGATCCGCCCGTCGCCCGTCACCATCAGGTTCTCGGGCTTGAGGTCGCGGTGCACGATCCCGTGCTCCTCCGCGTGGGCGAGACCGGCGAGCACGCCCTCGAGCACCCCGATGATCTGCGGCACCTTGGCCGCCCCCACCCACGGGCGCAGCGAGCCGCGCTCGATGTACTCCATGGCGATGTAGGGCGTGCCCTCGTGCTCGAAGTAGTCGTGCACGGTGACGATGTTCGGGTGGCTCAGCGAGCCGGCCATCCGCGACTCGCGCAGGAAGCGCTGGGCGAACGACGGGTCGGTCGCGTGGAAGGCCCCCAGCTCCTTGAGCGCGACCGGGCGGTCGAGATCGGTCTGGCGGGCCATGTACACGGTGGCCATTCCCCCGCGCCCGACCTCGCGAATGATCTCGTACCGGCCGACCTGCTTGCCGCCCTCCGCCATCAGGCCGACATCACCGTCACCTGACCGGGGAACTGGACGATCAGCATCGGGCACGGCACCGGCGCGCCGTCGGTGATGCCCTGGAGCGTCGGGTTCCCGATGTGCACCGGCTTGCCGCCGACCATGACGTTGCGGCTCACGGTCACCCCCGGCACGGGGAACACCGTAGCCGTCGTGCACGGCTTCGAGGGCGCGGGCGGCGGCGGGATCGGGCATCCGGCGACCGGAGCCGGCGCGATATCCCCGGCGCACATGACGGGCGACCCGCCCGCGAGGACCTTCGCCTGCTTGGGAATGAGAGCGAGGAACCCGGTGCCGTGACAGCACGTCACCTGGGCGGACGCGGTGAGGAGCGGTGGCACCCTTTCCTTCTGGTCGGTAGCCCGCGTAGTATCGCGACGAGGCCCCGCTGCGGCAAGGTCTGCTCACCAGTGAACGTTTTCGTCGTCGATCCACACGCCATATATCGCCGGGGCTTGGTCGCCTCGCTCGAGCTGATCGAGGAGGTGCAGGGCGTCGCCTACGCCGAGACGGTCGAGGACGCCCAGGCCCACCCGGCGCTCGCGAGCGCCGACCTCGTGGTCATCGACGTCGTCGCCCCCGGCGCCGAGGACTTCATAGGGGTGGTGGGCACGACGAACCACGCCCGGGTGATCGTCTGCACCGCGGTGAATGACGACGACACGGTGCTCGGCGCGCTGCGCGCCGGGGCGATCGGCTACCTGAGCAAGGGCACGCTGACCTCCGAGGCGCTCGAGGCGTCCGTGCGCGCGGCGGCGACCGGCGCCGGCGTCGTGACGCCAGAGGTGCTGGGCGGGCTCGGCGCCAACGGTGGCCGGTCGCGGCGGTTCTCCACTCCGCTGTCCGACCGCGAGCAGGCCGTGCTCTCGCTGATCGCCGAGGGCTATCCGACCCGCGAGGTGGCGCTGCGGCTCAGCTACTCCGAGCGGACGGTGAAGAACATCCTGCATGACGTCGTCGCCAAGCTGAACGCCCGCAGCCGCTCCCAGGCGGTCGCCGAGGCGGTCCGCGCCGGCCTCATCTAGATGCGCTTCTAGATCGCTGAGAACTCGGCCGTCGACGACCCCTCGCGGGCGGGCGGCGCCGGGGCCGCCGTGTCGGCGATGAGCCGGTCGGCCAGCTGGCGGAGGTCGAGGTCGAGGTGGCCGCAGAGGACGTCGCGCAGGATCGCGCGCAGGTGCCCGCCGAGCTCCGCCACGTCGGCCTCGACCGCCGGGTCGGGCCGGACGAGCCCGGCGACGACACCGCGCTCGAGCGCCATGACCCGCGACAAGCGCTCGGCCAGCGCCTCGCGCGCATCGGGCGGCGCGCAGATCGCCGCCAGGCGGGCCACGACGGTCTGGGCGCCGTTGCCGCCCGGCCCGGCGAGCAGCGCCCGGGCGGCGAGCAGCCAGTCGGTCAGGCCCTCCAGCGCACTGGGCCGCTCGCAGCCGAGCTCGAACCGCCGCAGCGCCCACGCGAGCTCGCCGGCGCGCGGCGTGCGGCGCGACACCAGCGAGCAGAACGCGCGCAACGGGTCCTCCTCCTCGACGGTCAGCAGGCAGTCGCCGCTCATGCGCCGCAGGCCACCGGTCAGCGCGACGTGCAGCCACGGGCCGCCGTCCGTCCGCGCCCACGCGGTCGGCCCGATGGCCGGCTCGGCGTCGTCCCATAGCCGCAGCGCGCTCTGCAGCCGGCGCAGCCGCCGGCCCGCCGACGCCATGCCGGCCGGCTCGCCCGGGCTGCTCTCGAGCGTCAGGACCGCGACCGTCGCGAACGCGTCGCCGTGCAGCTCCGCCGGCCCCTCGGTGACCTCCGCGGCGCGCACGAGCGAGAGCCCGTCTCCCAGCGCGACCTCGTCGGACTCGATGACCAGCCCTTCCACCGGCGCGAGGACGACGGTCAGCGAGCAGCCGTCGTAGGCGGCCTCCTCGAGCTCGGCGTAGGCGGCGGCAAAGCGCGCGGGCTCGAGGACGAAGTCGGTCGCGTCCGACCAGATGGCGGCGAGGAACGCGGTCAGCGCCGCCTCGGCCTGCGCGCGCCCGTCACCGCGCGGCGGCCGCTCGGCGCGCACGAGGAGGTAGGCGTTCAGGTCGGGCAGGCCCGCGAGCTGTGAGACGGCGGGGGCGTGCGACGGCAGCGCCGCCAGCATGCCGGTGCGGCCGGCCAGGAACCGGCCCATCAGCGGGCGGTAGCAGTACAGCGGCGCCGACGCGCGCGTGTGAGAGGTCTCGTCGAGCTCGAACGGGATCTCGGCCCCGGCGGCGACCTCGGCGGCGAGCTGCCCGGCCGCCTCCTCCACGAAGGCGGCGAGGGTGTCGTGGAGCGCGCGGTTGTGCATGGCGGGGCGGTTCGCCGCCCACGGCCACGCTCCTCCCGCCCGGATGCCCGCTTGCAGCCCCTAGACCGCGACGGGCTCGAGCGCGCCGAGCTCCGGCGCCTCCGTGCACTCGCCGTCGGCGGCGAGCCACTCCTTGCCGTATGCGCGCATCGAATCGATGATCGGCACGAGCGCGCGGCCCTTCTCGGTCAGTGCGTACTCGACGCGCGGCGGGACCTCGGGGAACGTCCGGCGCTCCACGATGCCCTCCTCCTCGAGCGCCCGCAGGCGCAGGGAGAGCGTGCGGGGCGAGATGCCGGCGAGCGAGCGCTCGAGCTCGCAGAAGCGGGCGCGATCGGTGGCGAGGTCGCGGATCACCAGGAGGGTCCACTTGCCGCACACGATGTCTGCGGTCCGGCAGACGGGACAGTCGGAGTTTGGCATGGCGCTTCAGCAAGTATAGCGCCAGCGCTTCACCAACTGAAGCGCTGCGTCAGCCCAGCTCGACCGCCACCTCGCGCTCCTCGGTCCCGCGCACGACCGTCAGCGTGAGCGTGCCGCCGGCCGCCGCCTCGAGCGTGTCGAACAGGGCGTCGACGCTATCGAGCGCCTTGCCGTTCGCCGCCACGAGCAGGTCGCCGCGCTCGATGCCCGCGCGCCCGGCGGGCGAGTCCGCGTCGACGCCGCGGACGAGCAGCCCGTCGCGCTCGGGGAGTCCGACCGCCGCCCGCAGGCGCCGCGCCGCGCGCGGTGGGGCGAGCGCGACGCCGAGCCGGGGCGCTCGACGGCGTCGCCGCGCGTCAGCGCGTCCACGCGCCGGCGCAGGGCGGCGTCGGCCGGAACGGCGAGGATCAGACCGCCCTCCAGCCGCACGGCGTTGAGCCCGAGCAGGCGCCCTTCCAGGTCGACCAGCGGCCCGCCAGACGCCCCGCGCGGCAACGGTGCCGAGTGCTCGACCGAGCCACGGATCCGCCGTCCCCCCGGGCCGCGGAAGGAGCGGTTGGTCGCGGTGACGAAGCCGGCGGTCACGCGCAGGCCGCGCCCGCCCGGGTCGGCGAGAGCGAAGATCGGCGTGCCGACGCGGACCGAGTCGAGCGCCTCGGGCTCCCAGCGGATCGGCTCGGCGCCGCCGGTGTCGACGCGGACGACCGCGAGGTCGAGGTCGGCGTCGATGCCGACGACCTTGCCGTGCGCGGACTCGTCGCCGCCGCCGATGCGGACGGCGACCTCCTCGCCGCGCAGCACGTGGGCGTTGGTCAGGACCGTCTCCGGCCCGACCACGACGCCGGATCCTCGCCCCCATCCGCGCCCGAGCCCCACGACCGCGGGACCGACCTTCTCCGTCGCGTCGGCGATCGCCTGACCGATCTGCTCGAGGACCTGCGACATGCTGCCTCCAAGATAGTCACTTGCTAATTGCAAGTGACGACGGTAGCAGACGGACCGCACCAGCGTCTCACGAGTCAATGCTGCAGCCGCTTACATCCGTGGGCGCTGGTAGCGGCTCGAAGCAGAACCGGGTTTTGGATGATCCCGGTATGGCCAACGTCGGCAACGCAAAGGCGATCCTCACCAAGATGTTGGAGCGTGAATTCGACGAAGCCGCGATCTATCGGCGTCAACTTGCTGTCGCTGATCTCGTGCGACACGACACCGGCTGTTCGATCAACGTCGATCGCGTCCGGGCCGCACAAGGCTCCTATGACGAGAGCATCAAGGCCGACGTCCTAGCCGAAGCACGAGGTCACGGCAAGCTCTGGATCATGCTCCACGTCTACGAGGGATACCTCGACGACCTAGAACTCGTGGACCACGCTCGCTTCCCGGACCCCGCCACTGTCCGCGTGCTGAATCGCTGAGTGGCGCATCGCCCGGCTTGTTCTCTTGCCTCTTTGCGGCGTCCCTGCGGCGCCAACTGCGGTCATCGAGGGAGAGGTCGTCGTCAGCCGTGACGTCAACCACCCCCGTGCTGCGCACATCATCGCTCGGGGGTGGTAGGGGGCGTCATAGGCCCCGAACCACCCCCATGCGGCCGCTCGGAGGGCCAAGGGGGTGGTTGACGTCGTCGACACCCCCGCCCGCCGCGCCCGCCCCCGCGCGACCCGTTACTCGATGATGTCGTTCCAGTCCACCTCGGCGCTCCGCAAGCGCGACAGGAGCACCGGCCGTCACTACCGCCTGACAGCGAGGACCTCGCGGTTGCCTCGATTCAGAAGTGGGTGATCGGTACGTCTTCACTCCCACGAACGCGGCTAAGGCGAGGACGAGGAGCACCCCAATCAGTACGGCGCCGGCGCCGTCTCCGTGGCTCCTCGTCAGATCGAGCGCCGCGCTTCCCAACGCCGACTCCGACGAACCACAGCACCGTGACGATCTACTTCCCTCGGTCCATGATGCGTGGTGCCCGAGATCCAGGCAGCGACCGCTCGGCGGCAGCAGCACTGCCCACAGATAAGGAAGTTCGCGGGGGCACATCGTGCACCCACCCCTCCCCGGACCACCTCCCTCAGCGCGCCGTTCCAGCCAACGCCGGACGCGCCGGGCGGGCCCAGCGGAGCGAAGCAGCCGGGCGGCGCCCGAGCGCGGGCGTACGCTCTGAACCCTATGCGCCGCCGCCCCATCCACCCCGCCCACGCCTCCCCCCTCGCCGACGCCCTCGCGCGCGTCGGCGATCGCTGGACGCTGCTCGTAGTCGCCGCGCTGCTCGACGGACCCAAGCGCTTCAACGAGCTCCAGGAGGCGCTGCCCGGCATCGCGCCGAACGTCCTGTCGGGCCGCGTCAAGGGCCTGGTGGAGCAGGCGCTCGCCGTCGCCGTCCCGTACTCCGAGCGGCCGCCCCGGTTCGTCTACGAGCTCACGGAGTCGGGCCGGGAGCTGGCGGGCGCGCTGCGGCTGCTCGCCGACTGGGGCGCGCGCAACGGCGCCGACGCCGCCGAACCCCTCCGCCACACCGCCTGCGGCACGCCCTTGCAGGCCCGCTGGTGGTGCCCGACCTGCGACCAGGCCGTGGAGGACGCCGACGGCGACGACGTCGTCTTCGTCTAACCCACTACGAGTTCAGCAGCCCGCCGATCCCGCCCTGGCTCGAGCCGGCCGGCATCGTCAGCCGCCCCTCCGACGGCTGCACGAGCACCCACCCCTGACCGGAAAAGGCCATCTGGATCGACTCGCCGGAGCCGCGGCCGATGAGATTCTTCATCTTGAAGTCGGTCTTGATCGACGTCGTGACGCCGGACGACCACGTGATGGCGGCCGCCGCGTCGGCGAACGTCGGCGCGGACGCGACGTTGAGGAGCACCGGGGGGCCGTCGGAGAGGACCGCGACCCAGCCGGTCCCCTGCAGGGCCATGTTGAACAGGCCGCCGGCCATCATCGCCCCGCCGCCGCCCTGGACCTTCTTGATGTCCCAGTCGATGCCCGAGTCGAACGCGAGCACGTTCGGGCCGTTGCACGTGATGAGGTCGTTCTCGAGGTAGATCAGGTGGATGTCCTGCGCCTGGTCGGCGAGGAACACCTCACCGCGGCCGGTGATCTTCATCAGCGAGGTGCCCTCGCCGGTCACGGCCTTCTTCAGGAGCCGGCCCATGCCGCCCGAGCCGGCGTGCTCGAACGTGACCTCGCCCTGATAGGCGACCATCGAGCCGAGCTTCGACTGGATCGTGACCTGGTCGAGATGGACCTTCAGCAGCTTGGAGTTCTGCAGCGCGAAGGCGTCGGTGGATTGTGTCTCGTTGAACTGCGCGAGGGTGGTCTGCATGCCCGCAACCCTTCCGCACTCGGAAGGGCTTTTCAAGCCGCGCGACCGCTCAGCTGCGCATGCCCGGCGGCGGCGCCGAGCTGAACGGCGGCGCGGCGGAGCCCGAGGCCGGCGCGGCGCCGCCGGCCGGGGGTGCCGGCAGGAAGTCGACCGTCATGTGCGGCGCGGCTGCGGGCGCCTCGTCGGGCGCCGGCGTCGGGTCCGTGTCGTCGTAGTTGATCCCGGTCTCGCGCACCTCGGCGGCGACCATCAGCTTGAAGTCGTGCGGGGAGGTCGCCGACCGCAGCGCCTCCTCCATCGAGATGCGGCCCGCGCGCAGGTGCTTGATCAGCGCCTGGTCGAACGTCTGCATCCCGTAGTACGCCCCCTCGGCGACGACCATCGGCAGCTGACCGGTCTGCTTCGCGTCGATGATCATGTCGTGGACGCGGCCCGTCTTGACCATGATCTCGCAGCAGGCGACGCGGCCCTTGCCGTCCTTGGTCTTGACCAGCCGCTGGGAGATGACGCCCTGCAGCGTCCCGGCGATCATCGCGCGGGCCTGCTGGTGCTGGTGCGGGGGGAAGAAGTCGATGATGCGGTTGATCGTCTCGGGCGCGTCGACCGTGTGCAGCGTGGAGAGCACGAGGTGGCCGGTCTCGGCGGCCGACAGGGCGGTCTGGACCGTCTCCTCGTCGCGCATCTCGCCGACGAGGATCACGTCGGGGTCCTGGCGCAGGACGCGGCGCAGCGCGCGCTTGAAGGACGCCGTGTCCATCCCGACCTCACGCTGGTTGATGATCGAGCTCTGATCGCGGTGCAGGAACTCGATCGGGTCCTCGATCGTGACGATGTGCTTGCGCATCGTGCGGTTGATGTGATCGATCATCGCCGCGAGCGTCGTCGACTTGCCCGAGCCGGTGGTGCCGGTGAGCAGGATGATCCCGCGCTCCTTCTCGGCGAGCTCCCGCAGGACGGGCGGCAGGTCGAGCTCCTCGATCGACTTGATGTTGACCGGGATGGCGCGCATGACGAGCGACACGGAGCCGCGCTGGTAGAAGGCGTTGACGCGGAAGCGCCCCAGGCCGCGGACGGCGTAGGAGAAGTCGACCTCGTGGTCGGACTCGAACTCGGCCATCTTGTTCGGGTCGGTGAGCATCGAGCGCACGACGCCCTCGGTGTCGGCAGGGGCCAGCGGTTCGGAGCCCTCGATGGGCTCCATGCTCCCGTGGACTCGGACGATCGGCCGCGACGGCACCTTCAGGTGCAGGTCGGAGCCCTCGTTGACGACGAGATAGCGGAGTGCGGCATCGAGATCGAACACGTTCCGTTCATCGGCGGGCCACCGTCGCGCCTTGAACCCGGTTTTCGGATGCGGCTGCCCTGCGCGCGTGTGCGGGCCGAGGGGCGAGCATGCGGAGGGTCAGCAGGAAGAGGACCGGCGCGCCCGTGAGCACCAGCAGCGCCTGCAGGCCGAGTGTGCGTGCGTCGGTCCCGGCACCGAGCGTGTGCGCGAGCGCGAGGACGTAGACGAGCGGCGTGAAGCGGTGCGCGAGGCGCCAGTGGCGCGCGCCGAGGCGGCGGCGGAAGTAGAAGCTGAGGCCGAGCAGCGCGGCGAGGTGGCCGCCGAGGATGCCGAGCCCGGTCCAGACGGGGCGGTAGTCGGCGACGAGGGGGACGGCGATGCCGAGTGGGCCGGGCGCGAGCCAGCGATCGCCGAGCAGGGTGATGCCGTGGACGGCGATGGCGATCAGCGCGGCGAGCGCGGTGTGCTCGTGGACGGCCATGGCGATCCGCGGCCAGCCCGGGCGCCGGAGCACCTTGCCCGCCATCCCGAGCCCGATGCCGACCGACACGGCGACGAGCACGATCGCCACGACGCCTGAGGCGCGGCTCGCCAGCCACCAGCCGTGCTCGAGCGGGTCGCGGCCGGTCATGCGGCGAGCACCGCGCCGTCGTCGGTGACCAGGAGGCCGCCACCGGCGGCGCGCAGGTGTCCGAGCCCGTGGACCGGGCCCGCGAGCAGGGCCGCCTTCGCCCGCGCCTCGGCGAGCGCGGCGGTCGGCGCCACGGCCGTCGCGGACACGACGCCGGTCCGCGCCGGCGCCCCGGTCGCCGGATCGATGAGGTGGTGGCCGGGCGCGCCGGTCGGATCCAGCCATAGGCGGGCGTCGAGGCCGGAGGTCGCGACGGCGGCGTCGCGGAGGCGCAGGACGTGCGCCGTCGTGCCCGTGAGCGGATGACGGACGTGCACCGCGTGCTCGCCGGCGACCCGGAGATCGCCGCCGCAGTCGGCGGCGCAGGGACCGTGCGCCGCGAGTCGCCGCCACGCCCGGTCGGCGGCGAGTCCCTTCGCGGTCCCGCCGAGGTCGAGTCGCACGCCGGGCGGCCGGGCGATGGTGCCCGCGGCGTCGTCGACCGTGATCCGCCGCCACGCACTGTCGGCGCTGGGCGCGGCCGGCCGGCGCCGCGGCGCGCGCTCCAGCGCGACGGCGAGCGAGGCGCGCGGGCGGCCGCTGAGCGAACGCGCGTAGCCGGCGCGCTCGAGCGGCGGCAGCAGCGTGCAGTCGACCAGGCCGCCCGTGACCCGCGCCGCGGCGAGCGCGACCCGCACGGCCGCCCGCAGGGTCGGCGAGGCGGGGACGACGGGCCGGGGGTCTGCGTTCAGCCGGCACAGCTCGCTGCCGGGGTCGAACCGCGTCAGCCGCGCCGCGAGCGCCTCGACGTCCGCGCGCGCCGCGCCGAGCGGGGCGCCCGGGGCGGCGAGCAGGCGCACCTCGGTGCCCATGCTGGGGAACGCGAGTTCGGCGAGGGTCACGAGGAGCGGGTGGTGAGGGGAGCGGGGGCGGGCGCGGCGACCGCCGGCGCTGGGGACGGGGCCGGGGCGGCCGCGGGCGCCGCCGCTGCGGCGGGGGCCGCGGCGACGCCGCCCGTCGGTGCACCGCCGGCGGCGGGCGCCGCCGGGTGGTGGATGACCGTGGTGCGGATGATCCGCCGGACGACGACCGGTCGGGGCGGCGCGTCGGGCAGGGCGGCGACCGGCCCGAGCGCGGGGTCGGCGCCCGCGCGCATCTGCCCGGCGATCAGTGCCAGAACCACGAAGAATCCGCCGGCCGTGCCCGCCGCGACCGGCCACGCCGCCGGGCGCCGCGGACGGCGCCCGGCGCTCGAAGGTGCGGCCGCGACCGTTGACGCCCCGGCCGTCCCGGTCGCCGTCGGAGCAGCAGCCGTCGTCGTCGCGCCGGCCGCGCCCCCGGCGGTCCGCTTCGCCGTCGGAGCCGCCGTCGTCGCCGCCCCAGCCGCGCCCTCGGCGGTCGCGGTCGCCGTCGGAGCCGCCGTCGTCGCCGCCCCAGCCGCGCCCTCGGCGGTCCTGGTCGCCGTCGGAGCCAGCCTGTCAGTCATCATCGCCGCCCCGGCCGCGACCGCGCCCGCCGCTGTCGCCGCCGCGCCCACGCCCGTGGCCGCCGCGGTGGTCGTCATCGTCATCGCCGCGGTGGCGCCCGCGATGGTCGCCGCCGCCATGGCGGTCGTCGTCGCTCGAGCCGGCGGTGCCGGGCGCGTCGCCCGGGCCCTGGTCCGCGGTTCCGTCGTCGTCGGAAGAGCCGGCCGTGCCGGGCGCGTCGCCCGGGCCATGGTCGGGCGCCCCGTCGTCGTCACCGGAGCCGGCCGTGCCGGGCGCGTCGCCCGGGCCCTGGTCGGGCGTCCCGTCGTCGTCGCGCGACCCGACGGCGCGAGGCGCGGGGGCGGCCGCGGCGCGTGGAGCGGCGGCGGAAGCCGCGCGAGGGGCGCCCTCCGCCCTGGGCCGGCGGTGGACCGTCCGCCGCTCGACCACCGTCCGCACTTCCGGCTCCACCGTCGCGGCGGCCGGCGCCGCGGTCTGCTTCTCGGGGGCGGGGGCGGGGGCACCGGCGGCGAGCGCCACGGCGGCAAGCGCGCCGAGCGCGAGGACGGTCGCCGCGGTGGCGATCTTGGTTCGATGGTTCCGCATCAGGCTCACCTCTCGTGGGGGCTGGAGATCACGAGGCCACGGTGGCGACCGGCCCGCCAACGCCCTCCCAACCGCCGGTTAAGCCTTGGCCAATCCTGCGCCCGGGCGCCGCGGCCGCGGCTACATTCCCGCCCCATGCCCGCCACCCGCCGCCGCGTCCTGTTCGTCGAGGACGAGCCCGGCATCTCCGGGCCCTTCTCCAAGGCGCTCGCCCGTGAGGGCTTCGAGCCGGTCGTGGCCGGCACCGTCGCGCGGGCGATGCAGCTGGCCGAGCGCGACGACTTCGACATCGTCCTGCTCGACCTGACGCTCCCGGACGGCGACGGCCGCGACGTCGCCCGCGCCCTGCGCGCCCGCTCCTCGATCCCCATCCTCATGCTCACCGCCCGTGGGACCGAGACCGATCGGATCGTCGGGCTCGAGCTGGGAGCCGACGACTACGTGGTCAAGCCGTTCAGCGGCGCGGAGGTGCTCGCGCGCATCCGGGCGATCCTGCGCCGCGCCGCGCCGGCGACCGCCCCGGAGCCCGAGGAGCCGGTGCGCGTCGGCGAGCTCGAGATCGACCCCGCCGCCCGGCGCGTCGTGCTCGCCGGCGAGGAGCTCGCGCTCGCCCGCAAGGAGTTCGACCTGCTCGCCGAGCTCGTCCGCCACGCCGGCCGCGTGGTCAGCCGCGAGGATCTGATGTCGCGCGTTTGGGACGAGAACTGGTTTGGATCGACGCGGACGCTCGACGTCCACGTCCGCTGGCTTCGCCAGAAGCTGGGTGACGACCCGGCCTCGCCGCGCTACATCGCGACGGTCCGCGGCGTCGGATTCCGGTTCACCGCGCCGGAGGAGTGGCGGCCGTAAGCCTGCGCGTCCGCCTCCTCCTGGCGCTCGCGTACGTCCTGCTGCTGGCGGTGATCGCGCTCGAGGTCCCGCTGGCGCTCAGCCTGCGCGACCGCGTCGACGCCGAGGTCCGCTCCCAGGCGCGGGGGCAGGCGGACATCGTCGCGGTCACGGTCGCCGGCAGGCTCGATGCCGACCGCGCCCCCGAGCTGGCCACGGTCGCCCGGCGCGTGGCGAGCGCCTCGCGGGGCCGGGTGATCGTCGTCGGCGCCGATGGCACGGTGCTCGCCGACTCGGCGGGCGCCGCGCGCGTGGGGACCGACTACTCCGACCGGCCGGAGGTCGCCCGCGCCCTGCGCGGCTCGTTCGCCCAGGTGGAGCGTCCGTCCGAGACGCTCGACGCAACGATCCTGGCCACCGCTGTGCCCGTCGGTACCCGGGAGGAGATCGAAGGCGCCGTCCGGATCACCCAGAGCGTCGAGGCGGTCGGGCGGGCGACCCGCCGCGCAATCATCGGACTGGTCGCGATCGGCCTCATCGTCGTCGTGCTGGGCCTCGCGGCCGGGGTGGTCATCGCCGGGCAGATCGCCGGGCCGCTGCGCCGGCTCGACGCGGCGGCGCGACGCGTGGCGGGCGGGGACCTGTCGGCCCGCGCCCGCGTCGAGGGCAGCGCCGAGCACCGGCGGCTGACGCAGACCTTCAACGAGATGACCGCGCGGCTCGAGCGCCTGCTGTCCGCCCAGCGCGACTTCGTCGCCGACGCCTCCCACCAGCTCCGGACGCCGCTGAGCGGGCTGCGGCTGCGACTCGAGGAGGCGTGGGCGGCGACGACGGAGCCCGAGGTCCACGAGGAGATCGACGCCGGCCTCGCCGAGCTCGACCGCCTGGCAGCGATCGTCTCGGAGCTGCTCGTGCTCTCACAGGCCGGTGAGGCCGACGCGCCCGCCGAGGCCGTGCTGCTCGAGGAGGCGGCCCGCCGCGCCGCGGCACGGTGGGACGGGCGGGCGGCGCTCGACGGCGTCGTGGCGGCGCCACCCGTCTGGTGCGCGCCCGGCGACCTCGACCGCGTCCTCGACGCCTTGATCGAGAACGCCGTGCACTACGGAGACGGCACGCCGCGCCTGACCTCATTACACGGCGCCATCGAAGTCGCCGACGACGGGCCCGGCCTCGCGCCCGACGAGCTCGAAGCGGTCTTCGAGCGCTTCCACCGCGGCCGCGCCGGCCGGGGTGGACCCGCCGGCACGGGGCTCGGCCTGCCGATCGCCCGCGAGCTCGCGCGCCGCTGGGGCGGTGACGTCACGCTGCGCAACCGGCCGGAGGGTGGCACCACGGCAACGGTCACCGTGCCGGACTTTCCCGAGTCTTAACCCACCCGGCGCTACCGTCGCCGGCGATGCTGCGCCCCGCCCTGCTCTGGACGCTCGCCGCGTTCGCCGGCGTGGTCATCGTCGCGGGCGTCACGCTCGCCGCGAGCCGGCTCGCGGCGCCGTCCGTCGGCCTGTCCGCCGAGCCGGCGACCGCCGGCGACGAGCTCGCGCCGGCCGCCACCCCGACGGCCGACGCCGCGCGCGCGGCCGATCGCCGCCGGGCCCGCCGGCGGGCGGCGGCGCGGCGGCGGGCGCGGCGCGAGGCGCGCCGGCGGGAGGCCGCGCGTACTCCGGTGCCGACGGCCACACCCACGGCGGTGCCGGTAGCCCCGACGCCCGCCCCGACGGTCGACGACGACAACAGCGGCTCAGGCGGGAAGGGCCGTGGGCGGGGCCATGGCCGCAGTGGTGGGGACGACGACTGACGTTGGTTGCGCCTCGCCGGTGGTTGGGTCGGGGCTCGCTGCCGGGCTGACCCCGCGGGTGAGGAGGGAGGCGGGGGTGAAGGGAGCCGTGATGGAACGGTTTCCAGGGGCCACAACGAGCGCGCGCCGCACCCCTCCGGCTGCGCTCAATGCGGGGGGTTGACGTTGGCCGAGGCCGCCGCGACTACGCGACGTCGCGAAGCTTCTGGGCCTCCGCGAGCGACTGCAGCTTCTTGAGCGACTGGTTCTCGATCTGGCGGATCCGCTCGCGCGTCACGTTGAACGTGCGGCCGACCTCGTCGAGCGTGCGGGGGTGCTCCCCGCCGAGCCCGTAGCGCAGCTCGAGCACGCGGCGCTCACGGTAGGAGAGGTTCTCCAGCGCCTCGCGCAGGGCCTCCTTCGTCAGGATCTCCGCGGCGCGCTCGTACGGCGACTCCGCCCGCTCGTCGGCGATGAACTGCCCGAACTCGGACTCCTCCTCGTCGCCGACCGGCTTCTCGAGCGAGACCGGCGCCTGCGCCGACCGCTTGATCGAGTCGACCTCCTCGGGATCGATGCCGGTGACCTCGGCGATCTCCTCGGGGGTGGGCTCGCGGCCGAGCTCGGTGACCAGCTTGCGCTCGGCGCGGCCGATCTTGTTGAGCTTCTCGACGACGTGGACCGGGATGCGGATGGTCCGGGCCTTGTCGGCGAGGGCGCGCGCGATCGCCTGGCGGATCCACCAGGTCGCGTACGTCGAGAACTTGAAGCCCTTGCGGTAGTCGAACTTCTCGGCCGCGCGGACGAGCCCGAGCGTCCCCTCCTGGATCAGGTCGAGGAACGGCAGGCCCTGGTTGCGGTAGTTCTTGGCGATCGAGACGACCAGGCGCAGGTTGGACTCGACCATCTTCTGCTTCGCGTCGAGGTCGCCGCGCTCGATCCGGCGCGCGAGGTCGACCTCCTCCTGGGCCGTGAGCAGGCGGACCTTGCCGATGTCCTTCAGGAACAGCTGAAGGGAGTCGGTGGTCATGTCCGGCTTGAAGTCGATCGCCGTCTTGGCCTTGCGGCGCCCGCGCTTCTCCGGCGCGCGCTCCACCTGCTGGGAGGCGGCCAGCGCCGGGTCGATCTCCTCGACGAGCTCGATCTCGGAACGCTCGAGGAAGCCGTGGAGCTCCTCGACGTCTGCCTCGTCGAGGTCGACCTCGGCGACGGCGGTCGCGATCTCGGCGAACGTCAGGACGCCGACCTGCTGCCCCTTGAGGAGCAGGCCCTTGACTTCTTCGAGTTCCTGCAGCTCGACTACTGACATCGATGTCCGTTTCTGTCTTCAGTTCGCGTGTGCCCCGAAGGCACGCGCTCCGCAAAGTTCGTGAATCTCATGGCCGGCTCGGTCGACCCCGCCTGCCATCTGCAGACCACCGAGCCCGGGACTCGGAGTCTAGGCGCCGTATTTCGTGAAGTCTAGATCGGCGGCGCCCTGCCGACCCGGATTTCTTTCTCCACTCGGATGCGCTGGTCGCGCCGGTGCGCAGTCGGTGCGCAGGAGGAAGTGGGTTCGTGATACCCCGAAAACGTCCAGAGGTTTCATCGGATCGCAATAGACTCTCGGTGTGACCGAGAAGAGCGGCAAGAACGGCGGGGCGAAGAAGCCGGCGAAGAGCGAGCCCAGCGTGCTCGGCTCCCTTCCCGCGACCCGGCCGAACCGGATCGGGCGCCGCCGCGAGGGCTCGGCGAGCGGGAGCACGACCGCGACCGCCAGGCCGCCGGCCGCCGCTCGCTCCAAGCCCAAGACAACCGCGAAGCCACCGGCCACCCCGCGGCGCAAGCCGGCCGCCGCCGGCGCGAAGACCGCCGCCGGCGCGAAGACCGCCGCCGGCGCGAAGACCGCCGCCGGCGCGACGACCCCCGCCGGGACCGTCCGCACCAAACCGGGCACGAGCCCCCGCGCCCGCCCGCCCGTCACCGACCGCACCGCCGAGGGCGGGCCGCGCCCCGTGACCGCCGGCGCCCCGAGCCTCGGCAGGCCGCCGGAGGACGTCGACCGCGGGCCGTCCACGGTGCACGCGCCGAGCGGGACCCAGCTGGTCACGACCGTCGTCCAGGCGGCCGGCGAGCTCGCGCAGATCGGCTTCACCGTTGGCGGCCAGATCCTCAAGCGCGCGGCGGAGCGTCTGCCCCGGCCGTAGGCCATGTGCCGCTGGCTCGGCTACATCGGTCACCCGATCCGGCTCGACGAGCTGCTCTACCGGATCGACCACTCGCTCATCGAGCAGAGCCTGAGCGCGAAGCACATGGCGACGCCGACCAACGGGGACGGCTTCGGCATCGGCTGGTACGGCACGGCTGAGCGGCCCGGGGTGTACCGCAACACGTCGCCGGCCTGGAGCGACCGCAACCTGCGCGAGCTCGCCGAGCAGATCCGGTCGCCGCTGTTCCTCGCCCACCTGCGGGCGTCCACCGGCACGCCGGTCCAGCAGACGAACTGCCACCCATTCCGGCACGGCCGCTGGCTGTTCTGCCACAACGGGTTCATCGGCGAGTTCGAGAAGGTCCGTCGCGAGCTGCTGCTGGCCGTCGACCCCGACCTCTTCCTCACGATCGAGGGGACGACCGATTCGGAGCTGTTCTTCCACCTCGCCCTGACGCTGGGGCTCGAGGACGACCCGCTCGGCGCGTTCGAGCGCGCCGCCGGGCTGGTCGAGGAGACCGGCCGCGAGCACGGGATCGAGATGCCGCTGCAGATGACGGTCGGCCTCAGCGACGGCGAGTCGCTCTACGGGATCCGCTACGCCTCGGGGCCGGAGGTCAACACGCTGTTCCTCAGCGCCGACATCGCGACGCTGCGGGAGCTGTACCCGGACGACGCGCGCCTCGTCGACGCGCCCGATCACGCCCGCGCGATCGTCTCCGAGCCAGTCGGCACCGCCCTGCCGGGGACCTGGGCGGAGATCACGCCCGGCGTCGCGGTGATCGTCGGCCCCGATGGCGAGTCGCAGGTGCCGTTCCGGCCGGTTGCGCCGGCCGCGCTGCATCGAGGATGATCGGCGACACGAGGCAGCACACCGGCCATCCCCGCCAGGACCGGCGCCGCGAGACCGCGCCCGAGCCCGTCCCTGCGCCAGACGGCGCCCTGGAGCAACTCCGGCGCCACGGCGGCAACCGCGCCGTGACGCGGCTGCTCGCCCGCCAGCCGGTCGGCAAGCTCGACCTGCTGAACCCGTACGACGAGCCGGGCGCCGCCCAGGCGGAGGAGTTCCGGCGGGGGACGCTCAGCGTGGTCCGCGACCCGATCCTCGAAGCGCTGCGGCGCAGCGACTCGATCCGGTTCATGAACCTGCTGCGCGGGCTCGACGCGGCGGACCGCCCGCTGCTCGAGGCCGACGCAGCGTTCATGGCCGAGATCCTCCGCGTGTTCCATGGCGTGCCCCGCTTCACCGTCCTGCTCCTGCTGCGCTTCGGCGGCCAGCGCCCGATCTGGCTGCGGAACTTCGAGGTGGCGCTGTCGGATCGCAGCGCCGGCCGCGTGAAGGACCTCCTGCGCGGGTTCGAGCGCCTGCGCGACGGCACGACCGTGCCGGGCGTCGGCGACGTGCTCGACCACGTCTTCCGTGGGACGTCGGACCACGCCGAGGTCATGCGCGTCTACCGGGAGGGCGAGGTCTCGCGAACCGAGCACGGCGCCGCGACGGAGCGCTCGGCCCACTATGACCGCCTCAAGCCCGGCGACCCCATCACCCTCATCACGTTCACCGGCGACGTCAACTACGTCGTGACGCGCACGGCGACCGAGTTCCGCGTGATCGTCCGCATCCGCCTCGTCGAGGATCCCGCCGGCGGCACGGGCCCGTTCCTCACCCAGGCCAAGATCGACGAGTGGCGGCGCGGGATCGAGGACAACTGGAACGGGCGCTTCCGGGCCACCAACGGGACCACGACGCTCAACGTCCACTTCGTCCCGATCTTCAGCGACCAGTCGCCGCACCACACGGTGACCGTCCACCGCGGCTCCGGCCGTGCCGACGAGGCCAACTTCTTCGAGAGGAGCAACGGCCTCACCGCCGCCCACGAGTTCGGCCACATGATCGGCAACCCCGACGAGTACGGGCTGCCGGGGTCCGACGCCGAGATCCCCGCCACCAGCACGCTGACCGCCGACGAGCGGGCGCGCTCGAGCGTCGAGGGCCTCACCGGCACCGCGCAGCCCGCGAAGGCCGGCGGGCACCGGCTCGGGGGCATCATGGGCGACAAGGTCGGCGGCGCCCTGCCACGCCACGCCTGGCCGCCGGTCAACTGGTACAACCGCAACGCCAAGCCGGCGGCCGAGGCGGACTTCCGGCTGGTCAAGATCCGGTGACACCGCTGCCGCGGGTGCGCTACGGCGTCGGGGGCGGCGCGCCGCCGGCGAGCGCGGAGCTGCTGACGGTCGAGCCGTCCGGCGCGACCTATCTCACCGGCCACCCGTGGCCGATGCAGCCGCCGTTCGACGAGATCGGGACCTACGCGGCGCCGGTCGGCGACGACGCCGGTGAGCTCGCGGCGCTGCTCGACGGGCTGCGCGGGCGGGGCGCCGAGCTCCGCTCCGCCCCGGGATTCGCCGATGCGGGGCTCGAGTCGCTCACGGTCGCGTGGCAGGACGAGGAGCTCGACCTGGTGTGGAGCCCGCCGCGGCGCCCGGCGCCGCTCGAGCCGGTCGTGGTCGCGCTGCGGGAGCTGATCACGCGTCTGCGCGAGCACCCGGTCAGCGTGCTGCGCGCCACCCGGGCCCACACCGGCCTGCAGCTGGAGAATCGCGGGACCGAGGCGATCGCGCTCGACCGGGCCGCGGAACTGTGGGTCGGGGACGGCGATCCGACCGAGCTGGCGGTCGGCGAGCCCACCGCCGTCGACATCCCCGAAACGGTGCTCGAGTCCGGCGCAATGGTCACCGCTGCGCCGCTCCCCGACGCCCCGGCCGCCCTGCTGCACGTGGCCTGGACGGCGCGCGGCGAGGGCGCGATCGCGCAGCCCCAGCCCGGCTGGTTGCTGCTCCGCTGAGATTTGGTAGCTTCCCCGCGCGCCGAGTCGTCGCGGCACGGATCGCGGCGAGCGGGGGACCCGATGCGGATGACCAGTCCGCGGGGGCGAATCGACCGTCGGTCAGGTCGTAGCGCGTTGCGCGAGCCCGTCAGCTCACCTCGTAGGCCACGCCGATCATGGTCCGACGCTCACTTCTGCCCGCGCTGCTGGCGCTGGCCTCACTCACCGCCCCCGCGGCCGCGCATGCCCAGACGGGCGGCGCCGAGACCGGCGGCACCCCGACCGGCGGCGCCCAGGCCCCCGAGCCCGGCGCCATCGCGCTCGATCCCAACGCCGGCGCGACGCTCGGGCGCCTCGCGCGGCTGACCGGCAGCGCGCCTGCCGGGCAGGCGGTCGCGGTCGAGCGCATCGACTCCAAGACCGGCGCCTGGGCCCGCGTCGCCGACGCCACCGCCGGCACCGACGGGCGCTTTACCGCCCGCTGGCGGCCCACCGAGGCCGGCCGGCAGCGCATGCGCGCCGTGGCGGCCGACGAGGCGAGCGCCTCGAGCGCTCCGAACCCACCGGCGGTGTCGCCCGAGGTCGCCGTGACGGTCTACCGGCGGGCCCTCGCTACCTGGTACGGCCCCGGCTTCTATGGCCGCAAGACCGCGTGCGGCCTGCGCATGTCGCCCACCCTGCTCGGCGTCGCCCACAAACGCCTGCCCTGCGGCACACAGGTCGCGGTTCGCTACGGCGACCGCAGCATCGTCGTCCCGGTGATCGACCGCGGACCGTTCCCGCCCGGCAGGCACTACGACCTCACCGCGGCGGCAGCCGGGCTGCTCGGCTTCAAGACGATGGACCACATCGGCGCCGTCGCGCTGCGCGGCGAGCCGCTGTTCGCCACGCCCGCTCAGGCGCCGCCCTCCAGGTAGCGGATCATCCGGTTGCACAGTGCGGTGAGCGCCGGCGCCGGCGAGTCGACCGCCAGCGGCCGGTCGGCCAGCAGCGCCGCCACGCGGGTGCCGAGCTCCGCATCGGCACGGCCCGCGAGCGCGCCGGCCACGGCGGCCGCCCGGCGGACGACCTGCGGGTCCATCGTCCACACCGCCTCGAAGCGGCGATCGCCGTCGGCGGCGCCGCAGCGCTCGGCCTCGCTGCGCGGCTGCTCCCAGGCCAGCAGGCACGCCGCGTAGCCCGGCGCGTCGATGATCACCGCCCACTCGCCGGCCAGCGCGTCGCCGCGGCCGACCGGGATCTCGGTGGGAGTGCCGGGCGACTGGCGCAGCGCGCCGAAGTCGGCGAACGCCAGGACGCAGTCGGCCACCTGCGCCAGGCGCTCGTAGCGGTGTGCGACGGCGCGGTAGTTCGCCTCGCGCTGGAAGGCGCCGATCACGACCGGGCCCGCGCCGCGCGCGAGGGCCTCGTCCTCCATGGCCCGCGACAGCTCGACCAGGGTGCGCTTGCGCAGCAGCTGGGGCACGACCGGCAGGCCCTCGGCGGCGATCGCCCCGTAGATCGAGGGACGGTCGGTCGGGTCGGCGCTGGCGCGGGCGCGCTCGAGGGCGGCCGGCACCGACAGCCCGCGCTCGCGGAAGGAGAGCACGCGGCGCAGCACGTCGACGTCCTGCAGCGAGTAGCGGCGGTAGCCCGAGGCCGTCCGCTGCGGCTCCGGGAACCCGTAGCGCTGCTCCCACATCCGGATCGTGCCCGCGGCGATGCCGGTCCGCTGGGCGACGTCCCTGATCGCCAGGTCGTTCACAGGCTGTGCAGCCCAACTTGCACATGTCGTTGTACGACGTCGCCGGCCATCCCCCTCTCTACGGGGCCGCCACGTCGCGGGATCGGATCCGTGACGCTCCGGCGCCCGTATCTGGCGCGATGACCCAGACCACTCGCACAGTCGATCCCATCCTGCTCACCGGCGCCACCGGCTACGTCGGCGGGCACCTGCTCGCGGAGCTGCGCCGCCGCGGCCATGCCGTCCGCGCCCTCACGCGCTCGGGCGCGCTGCCGCCGGGCGTGGAGGCGCGCCGGGGCGACGCCGTCGCCGGCACCGGGCTCGCCGAGGCGCTGGCGGGGTGCGCCACCGCGTACTACCTGATCCACTCGATGGGTCGCGGCTCAGGGCCCGCGGCGGCCTTCGCGGCCCGGGACCGGGCGGCGGCCCACAACTTCGGCGCCGCGGCGCGCCTCACTGGCGTCGAGCGGGTGGTCTACCTCGGCGGGCTCGGGCCGACCGGGCCGGACGCCTCGGCCCATCTGCGCTCGCGCCACGAGGTCGCCGAGATCCTCGCCGGCTATGTCCCGGAGCTCGTCTACGTCCGCGCGGCGATGGTGATCGGCGCCGGAAGCGCCTCGTACGAGATGATGCGCGCACTCGTGCAGCGGCTGCCCGTCATGATCGCCCCGCGCTGGATCGACACGCGCTCGCAGCCGGTGGCCGTCGGCGACGTCGTGCGGACGCTCGCCGACGCCGCGGTCCACCCGGACGCCGCGGGCGAGGTCCAGGTCGGCGGCGCCGACGTGCTGAGCTACCGGGAGATGATGGAGCGCTTCGCCAGGCTGACCGGGCGGCGGGTCCGGCCGCGCATCGTCCGCGTGCCCGTGCTCACGCCGCGGCTGTCGTCCTACTGGGTCACCCTCGTCACGCCGGTCGAGCACGGGCTCGTGCGCCCGCTCGTCGACGGCCTGCGCTCGGAGATGGTGGTCGACTCGCCCCCCGCCCCTGGGCTCAACGACCGTCCGCTGGGCTTCGAGGAGGCCGTGCGGGCGGCGATGGCGTGAGCGAACAGCTGCTCAACCGCAGGCGCGAGCGGACGGTCGCCAACGCGGTGATCCGCGACCCGGAGCAGCACACGGTGATGGACGAGCGCGGCGCGGTCCGCTCGATCCAGGCCGCCGACGTGACGATGCCGGTCGCCGAGCTCGACTCGATCTGGTCGCCGATGCACCTCGAGCGGCTGGCGCGCACGTACTGGAAGTACCTCTCGCGCGTCACCCTCGGGCTGATCCGCGTCTCCTACACCGAGACCGAGCGCGCGGTGGTGCTGCTGACCCGGCCGTTCGTGCTGCTGCGCTTCTACGCGCCCGAGTACGAGTTCGGCTCAGACCGCGGGATCGTGCGCTGGCGGATACAGGACGGGATCCTCGTCGCCAAGCCGGGCAAGGGCGCCGACGGCTACCTCGAGCTCGACGTCCGCCGCTCCCCCGAAGAGCGCGCGGGCTACGCGCGGGCGCACGTCGAGGTGGAGATCGCCAACTTCTATCCGGCCATCGCCACCTGGATCGCGCGGTGGTTCTACCAGCAGACGCAGTCGCGGATCCATGTGCTCGTCACCCACGGCTTCCTGCGCTCGCTCGCCCGCCTCGAGCTCGAGGAGTCCGCCGTCGGGCGCTTCGCGGTGGTCGAGCCGGGCGGCGACGGCGCCGGCGCACCCGAGACCGTCGACCGCGGCGAGTCCGCCAGCGAGGTCACCGTCGGCGACACGCCCTGGGCCGTCGTCGCGGGCCTCGCGGTGGCGGGCGCCGTCGCGGGCGCGCTCGCCGCGCGCTGGCACAGCCGGCGGTAGCCGGTGCGCAGGTCTACGCGTTGCGCGTGCCGGTGAGCGCGCGGAGCTTGGTGCGATCGTGCCGGGAGCGGATGCGGCGCACGGTGCCCGAGCGCGAGCGCATGACGAGCGACTCGGTCGTCGCGCCGCGGGCGCCGCGGTAGCGGACACCCTGGAGCACGTCCCCGTCGGTGATGCCGGTGGCGGAGAAGAACGCGTTGTCGCCCTTGACCAGGTCATCCTGCGTCAGCGTGCGCTCGAGGTCGTAGCCGCCGTCGAGCGCGGCCTTGCGCTCCTCGTCCGACCGCGGCCAGAGCCGGCCGAGCAGCCCGCCGCCGAGGCACTTGAGCGCCGCCGCCGAGATGACCCCTTCGGGCGTGCCGCCGATGCCCCACAGGACGTCGACCGCGGTGGCGTCGGTGACCGCGAGCAGCGAGGCCGAGACGTCGCCGTCGGTGATCAGGCGCACGCGCCCGCCGACGGCGCGGACCTCGTCCATCGCCTCCTGGTGGCGCGGGCGGTCGAGCATCACGACGGTGACGCCGTTCGGGTCGGTGCCCTTGCGCTCGGCGATCAGCTCGACGGTCTTGCCGAGCGGCCGGTCGAGGTCGAGCAGGTCGAGGATCTCCTCGCCGCCGGCCATCTTCTGCATGTAGACGCAGGGGCCGGGGTCGAACATCGTCCCGCGCTCGGACAGCGCGATGACCGCGAGCGCCGACGGCATCCCGAGCGCGCACAGGCGCGTCCCCTCGAGCGGGTCGACGGCGATGTCGACGCGCGGCGGCGTGCCGTCCCCGATCCGCTCCCCGTTGTGCAGCATCGGCGCCTCGTCCTTCTCGCCCTCACCGATGACCACGAGCCCGTCCATGGAGACCGTGTGCAGAACGGCGTGCATGCCGTCGACCGCGGCCTGGTCGGCGGCGAGCTTGTCGCCGCGGCCGATCCAGCGGGCCGCCGACAGCGCGGCGGCCTCGGTGACCCGGACGAGCTCGAGCGCGAGGTTGCGGTTGGGCGGGATGTCGGCGTCGCGCTTGTCCTGCGTGGGTTCTGCGTCGGCCATTAGAGGACCCCCGGCGGCTTGCGTTTGCGCTCGGATTCGGCGGAGCGCAGTGCGCCGCCGACGACCATCAGGATCGCGCCGAGCATCATCCCGAACCACCCGACGCCCAGGCCGATCTGGCCGGGCGGCGAGCCGGGGCGGTCGAGGATCCCGTTGTAGAAGATGATGCCGATCGCGAAGATCCCGACGACGGCGGTGAGCTCGCCGCGCGGCCATGACAGCTCGTGGTCCCGCATGATGATGTAGGTCAGGATCAGCGGCGCGGCGGCGTTGGAGAGCAGGAACCAGCGCATGATCTTGTGGACCTCCCACACCGACACCGGGTCGCCGCCGCCGGCGATCACGACGTTCGGGTTGTCCGAGGGCATGTAGGCCGGGAGGAAGATGGAGATGGCGAGCAGGATGCCGCCGATGGCGGCGATGATCTCGCCTCGTTCGAGCCTCCGGAGGTCCACGCGGCGCGAGCCTACCCGACCACAGCGATCGCGGGCGCCGCCAGCGCGCGGTGCAGCGATCGCGACTGCGAGCCGGGCTGCGAGCGCTTCCGGCTCCCGTGTGAGCTGGCGCCAGGTGACGCGGATGACGCGGTAGCCGGCAGCTTGGAGGTCGGCGTCGCGGATGCGGTCGCGTTCGAACGCCTCGCGGTGGCCGTGGAACTCCCAGCTGTCGAACTCGACGACCAGACGCGGCTCGCGCCAGAGGGCGTCGACCTCATACGGGCCGACGTAGACGTTGGTCTGCGGATGCGGGAGCCGGGCCTTGACCACGAGGCGACGGAGCGCCCGCTCGGCCTTGGACCGCGTGAACGCGGGATCGGCTTCGAGCAGCTCCTTCAGGCGCGTGATGCCCGGGCGCCGGTGACCGACGGCATCGAGCAGGTCAGCTTCGGTGACGAGCCGGCGGACCCGGGCCCGCTCGAGCGCACGCTCGAGATCATGCGTCGCCACCGTCGCCGCGAGATCGACGAGCGTGCGCGCCGGCGTCGTCACCGGAATGTCGTGACACGTGCCGACCGGCAACGTCCTGGTGCGGTGGATGACGATCCCCGCGGGACCGTCACGGCGCGCGCCGGTCCGGGTGACGTGGATCGGGCCGGGCATCGGGTCCAGCATCTCGAGGAGCTCCGAACCGCTGCGATGACTCAGCGCCGAGCCCGGACCGCACGCCAGGACGGCGGCGAAGAACCGGCCATGGAGCGTGATCGCGGAGTGCCCGACGGCGTAGACGCCGCGGTAGAGCGGGTGCAGCGCCCCGGTGTCGAGGCGGTGCGTGATGGCGTGTCGCGAAACCCCGGCATCGAGAAGCTGGGTGCGAGAGAGCACCCCGTGCTGGCGGGCCGCAATGCGCGCGAGCACCGGCTCAACCCGACACTCAACCGGCCCCCGGGATCGAGTGTCGGATCGTGCCGCTCCTGGCGGCACAACCCGACATCTCTCTCCAGAAGTTCCTTGATTGTCGGGTTGAGCCGCCACCCGCCGAAGATCCCACCCCGCCCCGCCCATCCACCCCAAACGTCACACAATCGGCACACCCCCGTACGAGTCTTTCCTCAATGACGCTGTTCGCCGTCGCAGTTCGGCCCACCGGGTGGCGGAGGGAGTGTGAGCCGCTCCTCAACGCAAGGGGTTGACGGTGCAGTTCCGGTATCACCTGCGCCCATGGAGTACGAGCGCCTGCACCCGACACCGGGACGGCTGACCGCCCCCGAGCTCCTGGCCGAGGTCCGCCCGCAGGAGCGCGCTCCGCGGGACCGGCCCTTCGTCTTTCTCAACATGGTCGCCACGGTCGACGGGCGCGCGACCGTCGACGGCCGCTCCGGCCCGATCGGTGGGCGCGCCGACACGCGCATGTTCGCCGAGCTGCGGGTCCTCCCCGACGCCGTGCTGGTCGGAACGGGAACCCTGCGGGCGGAGCGCTACGGCCGCCTGGTCCGCGACCCCGAGCGCCGCGAGCGCCGCGTCGCCGCCGGCCTCGCCGCCGATCCCGTCGCGGTGCTGTTCTCGCGCAAGCTCGACCTGCCGTGGGACGCGCCGCTGTTCGCCGAGCCCCGCCAGAAGGTGATCGTCGCGTGTGACGCCCGGACGGTCACCGAGCCGCCGCAGACGGCAGCGGCCCTCACGCTCCTGCGCCTGCCCGAGCCCACCCTCAGCGCCGCACTGAGCGCACTCCGCGCCGAGCACGACATCCGAGCGGTGCTATGCGAGGGCGGTCCGACGCTCAACGCCCAACTGCTCGCCGGCGGGCTGATCGACGAGCTGTTCCTGACCCTCGGCCCGCTGCTGTCGGGCGACCCGCAGGCGCCGGGGATCGTCGGCGGCGAACGCCGTGCGCTGAAAACGCCGGCCGGGCTCGAGCTGCGCTGGCTGCTGCGCCATGGCGACGAGCTGTTCCTTCGCTATGGCCTCACGCCGAGCTGAGCGCACGAGCACCCAGCCGCCGACCAGCGGAAGGAGCACCGGAACGCTGAGGAGGAGGTCGAGCTGGCTGGTCATCACGGGCATACAACGCAGGGCACCCCGAAAGGTTGGCGATTGAGTTTCGCTACGGTCCCGCGCCATGCTGATCGAGGGAGCACGCGCACTCGTGGTCGGCGGGGCCTCGGGCCTCGGCGCGGCCACCGCCCGCCGGCTGCACGCCGGCGGGGCTCACGTGACGATCGCCGACGTCAACGCCGAGCGGGGCGAGGCACTGAAGGCCGAGCTTGGTGACCGCTCGGCTTTCGCACCGTGCGACGTCACGAAGCCCGAGACGGTCGACGCGGCGGTCGACGCCGCCAAACAGGGCGACGGCGGGCTGCGGATCGCGGTCACGTGCGCCGGGGTCGGCTGGGCCGAGAAGCTCAGCGGCAAGCGCGGGGCGCACCAACTCGAGCCGTTCCAGACGGTCATCGCCATCAACCTGGTCGGCACCTTCAACGTCCTGCGCGCCGCGTCGACCGCGATGCTCGCCAACGAGCCGGACGAGGGCGGCGAGTGCGGCGTCTGCATCGCCACGTCCTCCATCGCCTACGCCGACGGCCAGATCGGCCAGATCGCCTACGCCGCGTCCAAGGGCGGCGTCGCGAGCATGACGCTGCCGGCGGCGCGCGACCTGGCCTCCGCGCGGATCCGCGTCGTGACGATCGCCCCCGGCCTGTTCGACACCCCGCTGCTCGCCGCGCTGCCCGAGGAGGCGCGCGCGGCGCTCGGCGCCCAGGTCCCGCACCCCGCTCGGCTCGGTCTGCCCGAGGAGTACGGCGCCCTGGCCGCCCACGTGGTCGAGAACCCGATGCTCAACGGCGAGGTCATCCGCCTCGACGGGGCCCTGCGGATGCCGCCGCGATGAGTACCTCGCGTTAAGACGCATCGCCGTAGCGCGCCGTTCGTCAGCATTCGGATATATGGTGCCGCCCCGGAGAGAAGGGGATCACGGTGATGGCACCATCGCCGGGTTCTCGGGATGCCGAGAACCCGACTGAAACGACGCCGGACGGCGTCGCGCTGCTCGATATCGAGAACCTTCACGTCGCCTACGGCGGCGTGCGTGCGCTGCGCGGCGTGTCGCTGCGCGTGCCCCAAGGCGGCATCGTCGCCGTGCTCGGCAACAACGGCGCAGGCAAGAGCACGCTGCTGCGGGCGATGTCCGGGCGTGCTGCCCCTGATGGGCGGCCTCGTCGACCAGGGCTCGATCCGCCTCGACGGGCGCCCGCTGCCGAGCGATCCCGCCGAGATCGTCCGCAGCGGACTCGTCCAGGTGCCCGAGGGCCGCCACGTGTTCGCCGACCTGACCGTCGAGGAGAACCTCCGCGCCGGCGGTCTCTCCAAGCGCGGCGCAAGGCACGCAAGGCGGAGGCCCGCGATCGCGTCTTCGAGCTCTTCCCGCGGCTCCTCGAGCGCGCGCACCCAGCGCGCCGGCCTGCTGTCGGGCGGCGAGCAGCAGATGCTCGCGATCGGCCGCGCGCTGATGTCCGAGCCGCGGATGCTGCTGCTCGACGAGCCGTCGCTCGGCCTGGCGCCGCAGGTCGTCGAGCAGATCGCGGGCATCATCCAGCAGATCAACGCGAGCAGGGCACCGCCGTCGTGCTCGTCGAGCAGAACGCCGCGATGGCGCTCGACGTCGCCGACCATGCGTACGTGCTCGAGGTCGGCGCCGTGACGCTCGAAGGCCCGGCCGACGAGCTCGCCGCATCGCGACGAGGTCCGCGCGCGCTACCTCGGCGTCGGCCGCCGAGGACGCGGAGGTCCCGACGGAGAAGCCGCACCACGGCGAGGTGACCGAGCGCCGCGCGCCCGCACGACCTGGTCGGCGAAGGGCTCACGGTGCGCTTCGGCGGCCTCGTGGCGCTCAACGACGTCTCCCTGACCGTCGAGGCCGGCATCGACCCACGCGGTCATCGGCCCGAACGGCGCCGGCAAGTCGACGCTGCTCAACCTGCTCACCGGCGTCTACCGCGCGGCGGCGGGGACGGTCGCGCTACGGCGACGACGGTCCTGACCGGCCTGCGCCCGCCGAAGATCGCCGCGCTCGGCGTCAGCCGCACCTTCCAGAACATCGCCCTGTCGCCGCACATGACCGTGGGCGACAACCTGCTGCCTCGGCCGGCATCGTCTGACCAAGACCGGGTTCGTGAGCGCCGGCCTCCGGCTGCCGTCCGCGCGCAAGGAGGAGGCCGAGCAGGTCGAGGTCATCGACCGCGTCGCCGGATTGCTCGGCCTCGCGCGAGAAGCTCGACCTGCCGGTCGGCGCTCCTGTCCTACGGCGACCGCAAGCGCGTCGAGCTGGCGCCGCGCGCTGTGCGCGCGAGCCGTCGCTGCTGCTGCTCGACGAGCCGGTGGCGGGGATGAACGCCGAGGAGACCGCAGCGCATGGCGGACGCGATCGTCCGGCTGCGCGAGGCGCTGGGCATCTCGATCCTGCTCGTGGAGCACGACATGCGCTTCGTCATGGGCCTCGCCGAGCACGTGACGGTGCTGGACTTCGGCCGCTGCATCGCCGACGGCACCCCGGAGCACGTGCAGAGCGACCCCGAGGTCCTGCGGGCCTACCTCGGCAGCCACTCGGAGTCAGACAACGGAAAGGGAGACGAGCGGTGAGCCAGCTCTTCGAGTACCTGGTGGCCGGCCTGTCGCTCGGGTGCATCTACGCCTTGATCGCGATGGGCTTCGTCATCGTCTTCAAGGCGACGAACGTCGTGAACTTCGCGCACGCGTCCGTGCTGATGCTCGGGCGCCTACCTGGTCGCGCGTCTGGCACGACGGCCTCGGCTTCTTCCCGCGCGCTGATCGCGTCGGCCGTCGTGTGCGCGATCGCGGCCGCGCTGATCGACATCGTCCTCGTCCGGCCCGCTGCGCCGCCGGCGCGGCGGGATCGACGCGCTGGCCATCCTCACGATCGGCATCAACATCATCATCGCGACCGAGCTCACCCGGCAGGTCGGCACCGACATCCTCCCCACCGGCGCGCCGTGGGGCTCGGAGACCGTCACGTTCCTGGGGATCACGGTGCCGGAGACGCGCCTCGCGGCGGCCGCCATCGCGATCGCGCTGATGACGGCCTTCTGCGGCGGCGTTCAAGCTACTCCGACTGGGGCATCGCGATGCGCAGCACCGCCGCCGATCCGGAGACCGCCGCGCTGATGGGCATCCGGCTCTCGCGCGTCGCCGCGGGGGCGTGGGCGGTGAGCGGCCTGCTCGCGGCGATCGCCGGCGCCTTCTTCACGAGCTTCCCCGCGTCGGGGGTCAACACCACGACCTACCTGCTCGCGCTGACCGCCATCCCCGCCGCCGTCCTCGGCGGGCTGGACTCCACGGCCGGCGCCGTCGTCGGCGGCCTGGTGATCGGCGTGGCCGTGACGTTCACGGCGGGCTACCAGGACGAGCTGTCGTTCCTCGGCCGCGGCCTGTCCGAGGTCATCCCCTACATCGTCCTGCTGCTGGTCCTGCTGTGGCGGCCGTCCGGGCTGTTCGGGACGCGGGAGGTCACGCGTGTCTGAGCTCCGGGGATCGCCGC
Source organism: uncultured Solirubrobacterales bacterium (assembly GCA_963828075.1). GTDB lineage: Bacteria > Actinomycetota > Thermoleophilia > Solirubrobacterales > Solirubrobacteraceae > JACCYI01. Next base: position 665,005 of record CAWHDH010000021.1, read on the forward strand.
TCACCCGCTGGGGCGCGCTCGCCGGGGCGGTCGTCGTCCTGCTCGCCATCCCGTACTTCGTCGAGGGCTTCTGGCTGCAGACCGGCCTGTTCTGCATGGCCGCGGCGATCGCGGCGATCGGGCTGACGCTGCTGGTCGGCATCACCGGCCAGCTGTCGCTCGCGCACGCGTTCTTCATGGCCGTCGGCGCCTACGGCTACTGCTACCTCGCCGGCGAGGACACGGCGGCGGGGCTGTCGGATCAGCCCGCCGCGCTCGGGCTGCCGCCGCTCTTGGCCGCGATCGGCGCGGTCGCCCTCGCCGGGCTGGCCGGGGCGCTGTTCAGCCCGATCGCCGGCCGGCTGCGGGGGATCTACCTCGGGTTGGCCTCCGTGGGGCTCATCTTCATCGGCCAGCACATCCTGTTCAACGCCGCCGGTGTCACGGGAGGCTTCAACGGGCGCGACGCGACGCCGTTCAGCCTCCTCGGGTTCACCTTCTCGGACGCCAACCCGGACGACTTCTCGATCCTCGGAGTTCCCTTCGGCACGCTCGAGCGCCTGTGGTACCTCGGGCTGGTGCTGATGCTGCTCGGGTGGTGGTACGCGCGCAACCTCGTCGCCAGCCGGCCCGGGCGGGCGCTGCAGCAGGTCCGCGACTCGGAGGTCGCGGCCGCGGTCATGGGCGTCAACGTGCCGGCCTACAAGGCGGCCGCCTTCACCGTGAGCTCGATGTACGCGGGGCTCGGCGGCGTCTTCCTGGCGCTCGCGTTCGGCCGCATCGTCCCCGAGTCCTTCGGCTTCCTGGTCTCGATCGACTTCCTCGTGATGATCGTGATCGGCGGTCTCGGCTCGATCGGCGGCGCGATCGCCGGGGCGGTCCTGATCACCGCGCTGCCGCAGATCTTCACGAAGTACGCGGACTCGCTGCCGCTCGTCTCGGAGGCGGGCGGCGAGGGACTGCAGGCCTCGCAGGCGGCGCGGTTCCTGTACGGCGCGGCAGTCGTCGCCGTCCTGATCTACGCCCCGCAAGGGCTGGCGGGGCTCGCCCGGCGCTTCAGCACCCGGCGCGCCACCACCCAGCCGACCATCCAACCCAAGGAGAGCGCGGTATGAGTCACACGAACAGGTCCCTGGCGAGTTGGCTCGCCGTCGTCGTGCTGCTCGGCGGCATCGTCGCCGGGTGCGGCGGCAAGGCCGAGGAGGACTCGGGGGGCGGGTCGGGCGGGGGTGAGGCCGGATCGCTCAAGACCGGCCCGGGCATCACCGACAAGGAGATCTCCCTCGGGATGCTCACCGACCTGTCCGGCGTCTTCGCCGCCCTCGGCAAGCCGATCGTCGAAGGCACCCAGCTGTTCTGGGAGAACCAGAACGCGAACGGCGGTGTCTGTGAACGCCAGGTCAAGCTCGTGGTCAAGGACCACGGCTACGACCCCCAGAAGGCCGCCGTGCAGTACCGCGAGTTCTCCAAGGTGGCCGCGCTGCAGCAGCTGCTCGGCTCCCCGATCACCGCGGCGATCCTGCCGTCGCTCACGAAGGACCGCATGCTCTCGCTGCTCGCCGCCTGGCCGTCGGGCCTGCTCGGCGAGGACGTCGTCGGCATCCTCGGCGCCACCTACGACATCGAGACCAAGAACCTGCTCGCCTACCTGCTGCAGGAAGGGAAGATCGCCAAGGGCGACAAGATCGGCCACATCTACTTCGAGGGCGACTACGGCGAGAGCGGCCTCGAAGGCTCCAAGGCGTTCGCCGAGGCGAACGAGATGACCATCGTCGAGCAGAAGATCAAGGCGACCGACGAGGACATGTCCGGGCAGATCGCCGCGCTCAAGCGCGCCGGCGTGAAGGCCGTCGCGCTGACCACGTCGCCCACCCAGACGGCGTCGGCGGTCGGCGTCGGCGCCGCGGCGGGCCTGACCGTCCCGTTCGTCGGCAACGGCCCGACCTGGGATCCGGCCCTGCTCAAGAGCCCCGCCGCCAAGGCCGTCACGGCCCTGCTGTACGTCTCGGCGTCGGTGGCGCCGTTCAACGGGGAGGGCGCCGCGCCCAAGGAGGCGGCCGCCGCGTACACGAAGAAGTACCCGAAGGAGACGCCGAAGGCCTCCGTGATCGTCGGCTGGGCGCAGGGCCGGCTCATGTACGAGACACTCGACAAGGCGTGCCAGAACGAGGACCTCTCGCGCGAGGGCATCGTCAAGGCGTTCCACGAGCTCTCCGGCCTCGACATGGAGGGCCTGACCGCCGGCCCGCTCGACTACTCGAAGGTCGGCGAGGCGCCGTCGCAGGTCACCAACATCTCCCAGCCGGGCGACGTGCCCGGCGGGCTGAAGATCATCGACAGCTTCGACGGATCGGAGCAGTAATCGCCTGAGGCATCGACCGGCCCGCCGTCCTCGGACGGCGGGTCGGCCGGATAAGGTCGCCGCAATATGGCCGACCTCCTCTCCCCCGCCGACCGTGCCTCACTGCAGGCCGACCGCGGCGCCGTGAACATGGCCGTCGCCGGCGTGCTCGTCTTCGAGCGCGGATTGACGTACGAGCGGGTGGCCGCGCGCGTCGCCGAGCGCCTGCACCTCGTTCCCCGCTACCGCCAGCGCCTGGAGGAGGCGCCGCTCGGGCTGGCGAACCCGGTCTGGGTCGACGACGCCGGATTCGACCTGCACTGGCACCTGCGCCGCGCCACGGTCGACGGGCGCGACCAGCTGGCCGAGTACCTCGCGCGCGAGATGTCGCGCCGGCTGGACCGCTCGCGGCCGCTGTGGGAGCTGCACGTCGTCGAAGGGCTCGAGCGCGGCCGGGTCGCGGTCATCGCGAAGATGCACCACGCCCTGGTCGACGGGCTCGCGGCGCTCGGCATCGCCATGGTCCTGCTCGACCCCACGCCCGAGCCGCTCGACCTGCCGCCGCCCGAGGAGGAGTGGGCGCCGCGCGAGCCGGACCTACGGCGGCGGCTGTCCGCGCTGGCCTCCGCGCCGCTCACGCGCGCCCAGCGGATGTTCGTCGACTCGACCCAGCGGGCGCTCGACACGAGCCCGCGGCGGGCGGCCGAGGACGTGCGGCGCGCCACCGAGCTGGCCGCCGAGCTCTCGCGCGCGCGTCCACAGGCGCCGATGACGCCGCTCAACCACGCGATCTCCCCCAACCGTCGGGCCGCGCTGCTGTCCACCGAGCTCGCGCCGCTCAAGCTCGCGGGCAAGGCCGCCGGGGGCACGGTCAACGACGCGCTGCTGGCCGCGGTCGCCGGCATGCTGGGGACCTACCTGGCCGCCGCCGGGAGCGACCTCGGCGGCCGCTCGCCGGTGGCGCTCGTCCCCGTGTCGGTGCGGCGCGAGGGCGAGGAGGGCGGCAACCGGATCTCGACGGTGTTCGTCGACCTCCCGGTCGACGAGCCGGACCCGGCGGCGCGGATCGCCGCGATCGCGGGGACGATGCGTGAGCTCAAGGGCTCGGCCGCGGTCCGGGCCGGGTCGCTGCTGGTGGGCGCCACCGGTCAGGCGCCGCCGGTCGTCTCCTCGATCCTCGTCCGCGCGATGGGCAACGTCCGGGCGTTCAACCTCGTCGTCTCCAACGTGCCGGGCCCGCAGCAGCCGTTCTACATGAACGGGCTGCGCCTGCTCGAGGCCTACCCGGCGGTGCCGCTCAACCCGTCCAACCAGGGCCTGACGGTCGGGATCCTGTCCTACGACGGCGGCGTCCACGCGGGGCTGCTGGCTGATGCGCGGCTCGATCCGTCGGTCGAGGTGGCGGCCGGGGCCCTGGCCGCCGCGTTCGCGGAGGTGGCTGCGACGACCTGAGTCGAGCACACTGAGATATGGGTCGCTTCAGTGTGTATAGTGCTTACTCAACGTAGGTCACTAGCGAAAGTGAACACACCCTTCATGGCCTCCCTCCTTCTCATCCCGCTCGACGACACCGTCGTCTTCCCCACGATGGACGTGACGCTGCCGGTCGACGTGGCCGGCGAGGAGCGCGTCCTGCTCGTCCCGAAGCACGGCAACGAGTTCGCCGCGGTCGGCACGATCGCCGAGGTCGGCGAGTCCGTCCGCCTGCCGGGCGGCGGCCGCGCGGTCACGCTCTCGGGTGTCGCGCGCGGGCGGCTCGGCGCCGCCCACACCGATCCACTCGGCCGGCTGCGGGTCGACGTCACCGAGGTGGCCGACACCGTCCCGGTCGACGGCCGCACGCGCGAGCTCGAGCGCGAGTACCGCGCCGTGGTCGAGGAGATCCTCGAGCTGCGCGGCGACGACGGCCGCGTCTCGGCTTTCGTGCGCGCGATCGCCGAGCCCGGCACGCTCGCCGACACCACGGGCTACTCGCCCGACGTGAGCTTCGCCCAGAAGGTCGAGGTCCTCGAGACGATCGACGTCACCGAGCGCCTGGAGAAGGCGCTCAAGCTGCAGCGCGACCGGCTCACCGAGCTCCAGGTCCGCCGCCGCATCCGCGACGACGTCCAGTCCGGCGCCGAGAAGCAGCAGCGCGAGTACTTCCTGCGCAAGCAGATGGAGTCGATCCAGCGCGAGCTCGGCGAGGACGGCGCGTCGGTCGCCGAGGAGTACCGCACCAAGATCGACGAGGCCGGGATGCCGGAGGACGTCCGCGAGCAGGCGCTCAAGGAGCTCGGCCGGCTCGAGCGCATGGGCGAGCAGTCGGGCGAGAGCTCGATGATCAGGACGTACCTGGACTGGCTGATCGCGGTGCCGTGGTCGAAGACCAGCGAGGAGCGCCTGGATCCCGTGCATGCGCGCGAGGTGCTCGACGCCGACCACGCCGGCCTCGAGGACGTCAAGGACCGGATCACCGAGTACCTGGCGGTACGCAAGCTGCGCGTCGATCGCGGCATCAAGCAGGACAAGCGGTCCGGGGCGATCCTGACGCTGATCGGCCCGCCCGGCACCGGCAAGACCTCGATCGGCGAGTCGATCGCCCGCGCGACCGGCCGCGAGTTCGTGCGCATGTCGCTCGGCGGCGTCCGCGACGAGGCCGAGATCCGCGGCCACCGCCGCACGTACATCGGCGCGCTGCCCGGCCGCCTCGTGCGCGCCCTGCGCGACGCCGAGACGATGAACCCGGTGATCATGCTCGACGAGGTCGACAAGGTCGGCGCCGACTGGCGCGGCGACCCGAGCGCGGCCCTGCTCGAGGTGCTCGACCCCGCGCAGAACCACTCGTTCCGCGACCACTACCTCGACGTCGAGCTCGACCTCTCGCAGGTGCTGTTCATCGCCACCGCGAACGTCGCCGAGACGATCCCCGGCCCGCTGCTCGACCGCATGGAGGTCATCCGCTTCGACGGCTACACCGTCGAGGAGAAGGTCGCGATCGCCCGCGACTACCTGTGGCCCCGCCAGCGCGAGCGCAACGGGCTGCTCGACGACGAGGTGACGATCGCCGACGACGTCATGCGCACGGTGGTCCAGGAGTACACCCGCGAGGCCGGCGTCCGCAACCTCGAGCGCGAGCTCGGGACGGTGCTGCGCAAGACCGCGACCAAGATCGCATCCGCGAAGCTCGAGGCGCCCGTCGAGGTGGACGTCGAGACGGTGCGCGACGCCCTCGGCCGCCAGAAGCACTTCCAGGAGTCCGCGGTGCGCACGGCGGTGCCCGGCGTGGCCACGGGCCTGGCGGTGACGGGCGTCGGCGGCGACGTGCTGTTCGTCGAGGCGACCGCGATGAAGGGCAAGGGCGACCTCGTCCTCACCGGCCAGCTCGGCGACGTGATGAAGGAGTCCGCGCGGATCGCGCTCTCCTACGTACGCGGGCATGCCGAGGAGTTGGGCATCGACCCGGAGGCGTTCGAGGACCGCGAGTTCCACATCCACGTGCCCGCGGGCGCCATCCCCAAGGACGGCCCGAGCGCCGGCGTCACCATGGTCACCGCCATGGCCTCGCTGCTCACCGGGCGGCCCGTCAAGCACACCGTCGGCATGACCGGCGAGGTGACGCTGCAGGGGCGCGTGCTGCCGATCGGCGGGCTCAAGCAGAAGGTGCTCGCCGCCCACGCGGCCGGGCTCACCGACGTGATCCTGCCCGAGCGCAACCGCGGTGACCTCGACGACGTGCCGGCCGACGTCCGCGAGAAGATGGGCTTCCACCCGACGATGTCGATCGGCGAGGTCCTCGACCTCGCGCTCGAGCCGGCACGCGTGGAGGCCACGGCCTAGATGAAGAAGGGGGCGACCTTCCGGCGGGTCGCCCGCCTGTTTAGGCCCTACCGGGCCCGGCTGACGACGGTGCTGATGCTCATCGTGGTCTCGGCCGGGCTCGGCATGGTCTCGCCGTTCCTGCTGCGCGACGTCCTCGACACCGCGATCCCCGACCACGACACGACGCTGCTGGCCTGGCTCGTGGGCGGGATGATCGCGATCTCGATCGCCACCGGGGCGATCGGCGTCGCGCAGACCTGGCTCTCGAACCTCGTCGGCCAGCGGGTCATGCACGACCTGCGCGCCCAGGTCTTCCGCCACCTGCAGCGCCTCTCGCTCGCGTTCTTCACGCGGACCCGCACCGGCGAGATCCAGTCGCGGATCGCCAACGACATCGGCGGCGTGCAGACGGTCGTGACCTCGACCGCGACCTCGATCGCCTCCAACGTCACGACGGTCGTCGCCACGGTCGTCGCGATGTTCCTGCTCGACTGGCGGCTCGCGCTGTTCTCCCTCGCCCTGCTCCCGCTGTTCGTGGGCATCTCGCGCCGCGTCGGCAAGCAGCGCAAGGCGATCACCACCGTCAAGCAGGGCGCGATGGCCGACATCTTCTCGCTGGTGCAGGAGTCGCTGAGCGTGTCGGGGATCCTGCTCGGCAAGACGATGGGCCGGTCCGCCGAGCTGGCCGACCGCTTCGCGGGCGAGTCCGCCCGGCTCGCCGACCTCGAGGTCCGCTCGCGCATGGCCGGCCGCTGGTCGATGGCCACCGTGCAGACCTCGTTCGCGGTGATGCCCGCGCTCGTGTACCTGTTCGCCGGCCTGTCGCCGAACGCCGTCTCGATCGGCACGCTGGTGGCGTTCACGACGCTGCAGACGCGGCTGTTCTTCCCGGTCGGCTCGCTGCTCAACGTCGGCGTCGAGATCCAGACCTCGGCGGCGCTGTTCGACCGCGTCTTCGAGTACCTCGACCTGGACGTCGACATCGAGCCCGGCACCCGGACGCTGCAGAACCCGCGCGGCGACGTCCGCCTCGACGACGTCTGGTTCCGCTACGCCGAGGACACCTGGACGCTGCGGCGCGTCGACGTGGACATCCCCGCCGGCACGCGGACGGCGATCGTCGGCGAGACCGGGTCGGGTAAGACGACGCTCGGCTACCTCGTCGCGCGGCTCTACGACGCCGAGCGCGGGACCGTCTCGATCGACGGCGTCGACGTCCGCGACCTCACCTTCGACGCGCTCGCGGAGGTCGTCGGCGTCGTGTCCCAGGAGACCTACCTGTTCCACGCGTCGGTCCGCGAGAACCTGCGCTTCGCCCGGCCGGAGGCGACCGACGAGGAGATCGAGACCGCCGCCCGCGCCGCGCGCATCCACGAGGTCGTCGCCGCGCTGCCCGACGGCTACGACACGGTCGTCGGCGAGCGCGGGTTCCGATTCTCCGGGGGCGAGAAGCAGCGGATCGCCATCGCCCGGACGATCCTGCGCAACCCGCCGGTGCTCGTGCTCGACGAGGCGACCAGCTCGCTCGACGTCCAGACCGAGAAGGCGGTCGACGAGGCGCTCGAGCGGCTCGCCGAGGGCCGGACGGTCATCGTCATCGCCCATCGCCTGTCGACGGTCCGCGACGCCGACCAGATCGTCGTGCTCGACGCCGGCGAGATCATCGAGCGCGGCACGCACGAGGAGCTCGCGGCCGCCGGCGGCGCCTACGCCGCGATGGTCGAGCGCGACGGGCTTCCCGCCGGCTCGTTCGACTAGCTTCTCGGGCCACGCCCGCTTCTCATCAGTCGGAGGTCATCCCATGCGCCGTCCCTCGCCCGGCCTCGTGGTCGCGCTGCTCGCGCTGTTCGTCGCACTCGACGGCCCCGCGGCAGCCGCTCGCGTGGCGCAGGTCGTCTCCGGCAGCAAGATCCGCAACAACTCGGTGACCGGCCAGAAGATCCGCAACGGGACGCTCGGCTACCAGGACCTCTCGGCGCAGGCGCGCAAGCTGCTCAAGACGCCCGGCAATCGGAGCGTCACGCGGTCGAAGCTGGCGACGGGGGCGGTGGGGCCGGACGCGATCACCGCGGGCGCGATCCGCACCGAGGAGCTGGCGGTCGGCGCCGTCGACCGCGCGCGAGTCGCCGACAACGCCATCGACTCGACCAAGGTCGCCGACGGGTCGCTGTTCGCGCGCGACGTCGCGTCGGCGTTCGGCCAGGCGACGCTCGACTTCCCGTCGCTCGCCCCTGGGCAGTGCGTCGGACTGCCCGTTCAGGTGCCTGGAGGGGTGCAGGTCGCCGACGACGTCGTCGCGGTCACGCCCCCGTCGAACTGGCCGCCGCTGGTGCCGGTGACCCCGTCGCTCGGGCCGGCCGACAACACGTTCACCCTCACCGCCTGCAACGGCTCCGGCGCCGCGACCGCCGATCCCGGGCCGGTCAACTTCCGCTACGTCGTGCTGAACATGTAACGCGCGCCGGGTGGAGACGTATCTCCTGTTGAACGCCGGTCAACAAGGAGGAACGCCGTGCCCGCCCCGTCCACCCCACACGCCAGCGCCAACCGCTCCAAGCGCTTCCTGCTCGCCACCGCGGAGCAGCGCGTCCTCACCTGGATCGCCGAGCGCCTGCCCGCCCGCGTGATGCCCGACCACCTCACGGCGCTCGGCGTCGTGGCGGCGCTCGGCATCGCCGCCGCGTACGTGCTCTCCAACGGCGACAGCGCGTGGCTGTGGGCGGCGAGCGCGCTGCTCGTCGTCCACTGGCTCGGCGACTCGCTCGACGGCACCCTCGCCAGGGTGCGGAAGATCGAGCGCCCGACCTACGGCTACTACCTCGACCACCTCGTCGACGCGATCGCCACCGCCGTGATCGGCCTCGGCCTCGGCCTCTCGCCGTACATGCTCCTGGCCACCGGCCTGGTCGTCGTCGTCGCCTACCTGATCCTCTCGATCAACACCTACCTCGAGACGCAGGCGTTCGGCCGCTTCGAGCTCGGCTACGGCGGCATCGGGCCGACCGAGGTGCGTCTCGTGCTGATCGGCCTGAACACGGCCTTGGCTCTCGGTGCGGGCCTGTCCTTCCAGGTCGCCGGGCTCGGGCTGGGCGCGGTCGACGTGCTCGTCCTCGGGGTGTCGGGCGTCATGCTCGCAGCGCTCGGCGTACGCGCCGCGCGGAACTTGCGAGTGCTCGGCGAGCGCGAGCCGGCGGGGCGGGTGCGGCCGGCGTAGGTCTCAGAAACGTCGTCCGTTACCAGGGATTGCGAGCTACGCTGACATTTCGTCAACGCTCCAGGTCAGCCACCCGGCGGGATGAAGCTCCACAATCGACTGGACACGCTCAGCTGAACGTCTAAGGGGATCCCGCCGCAGGGCGGGATCCGTGGATTCTCGTCCGGTGAAGGGACGGTCGGTTCGCGCCTACCTGCTCCTCATCGTCCTCGCTGCCGTGGTCGCGGTCGCCATGGGCTCGATCTACGGGTACCGGTGGAGCTCGGGCGAGGCGCGCGAGCAGGCCACGCGCGACATGGCCGTCCAGGCGAAGCGCGGGGCCGCTGCGCTCTCGTCGTCGATTGCGACGGCGAGCAAGACGGTGACCGGCTTGGCCGCCCAGCCGGGGCTGGCCCAGCTGCTCGCCGCGCCGAAGGACTGCACGCTGGCGGCGGACGGCGTCGGCGCCTTCCTGAAGGTGCGACTGGACATCGTCGGGGCGGACGGGGGCGTCCGCTGTTCGTCGGAGGCCTCGGCGGCGAGCCCATCGGCGCGTCCGCATGCCCGGAGTGCGTGGCTGCGGAGGGGCGTCGGCTCGCCCGAGGCGTTCGTCGACGTCAACGCGACCGACGGCATCGCACGGCAGCCGGCGGTCGCGGCCGTGGCGCCCATACCGGAGGCCGCGGCGTCGGGCGGCGGGGTGGTCGTCCTGTTCCTGCACACCCCAGGGACCGCCGCCTCGCTCGTCCGCGACCTCTCCGGCCCTGACAAGGCGACCTTCACCGTCGTCGATCGCAAGCGCCAGGAAGTCGTGTCGGCGTCGGAGACCCGCGAACGCACCGCTCCCTTTCCCATCTCGAGGATCGCCGGCGACTGGGACGGACTCGACGGGTCCCGGCGGATCTTCAATTCGGCCGACGTCGCCGGTAGCGACTGGCGCGTCTTCGCCGGCGTGCGCCGCTCGGTGGTGCTCGCCGACGCCCGCGGTGCCTTCTCGCGGCATCTGCTCGTGGGGGGCCTGGCGCTGCTGGTCCTGTTCGTGGCCGCGTGGATCCTCAACAAGCAGGTCGCCGGGCCGCTGCGAGCGCTCACCGACGCGGTGGCGCGGGCCGGACGGGATCTCCAAGGCGTGCGCGTGCGGGAGGCGGGCACGGCCGAGCTCGTCACGCTGGCGCGCGAGTTCAACGTGATGCTCGACGTCAGAGCCGGTCAAGAGGCCCAGCTTGCCTTCCAGGCCACGCACGACTCGCTCACCGCGCTCCCCAACCTGAAGATCCTTCGCCACGAGCTCGACCAGGCGCTGGATCGCGAGGGCGGCGCCGACGGGGTCGCGGTCTTCTGGATCGGCGTCGATCGCCTGGACATCGTCACCGGTGGGTTCGGACACGACGCGGGCGACCGGCTCCTCGTGGAAGTGTCCGACCGCCTCTCCGCGCAGCTTCTCCCCGGCGAGACGCTGGGCCGGTTCGGCGGCGCGGAGTTCGTCCTGGTGTGCGAGCACGTGCCGGGTGGTCAGCGCGGTGAGGTCGCCGAGCGCCTGCTGCGCTGTCTCCAGGTGCCGTTCCGGGGCCCGGTCTCCGACATCGTGGTGCACGCCGCCATCGGGATCGCGACGGCGGGGACGACTGCAGCCTCCGCCGATCATCTCCTTCGTGAGGCCGACAGCGCCATGCGTCATGCCAAGCGCACCGGGCGGTCGTGGGCACTGTTCGACCGTGAGGTGCAGGACCGGGCCTCGGACCTCCTGACCACCGAGCACGCCCTCCTGCTCGCGCTGCGACGCGAGGAGTTCGTCGTGCACTATCAACCGCTCGTGGACGTCGCGACGGGAACGATCGTCGGGACTGAGGCGCTGGTGCGCTGGGAGCATCCGCAACGCGGGGTCGTGCCGCCACTGGAGTTCATCCCCACCGCCGAGCAGACCGGCCAGATCGCCGACATCGGGCGCTTCGTGCTCAACGAGGCGTGCCGGCAGGCCGTGACCTGGGCCGCGGCCGGTCACGCGCTCCGGGTGTCGGTGAACGTCGCGGTCGACCAGATCCGCGACGAGGGCTTCCCCGACCTGGTTCGCCAGGTGCTGTCCGAAACCGCGCTCCCTCCCGACCGGCTCTGCCTGGAGATCACGGAGACCGGGCTGATGCGCGAGCAGGGCCGCGGCGCCGAGCTCACCCGGCTCAAGGAGCTCGGCGTCGAGCTCGCGATCGACGACTTCGGGACCGGCTACTCGGCGTTGTCCTACCTGCACGACCTTCCGGTCGACGTGCTCAAGATCGACCGGTCGTTCATGACCCGTCTCGATCGTGATCCCCGCGACAAGCACCTCGTCGAGGCCATCATCGGCATGGCGCGCGCCCTCGGCCTCACCGTGGTCGCCGAAGGGGTCGAGAGCAACGAGCAGTGGGAGTTCCTCGCCGGGCTCGGGTGCGACCTCGCCCAGGGGTTCTTCTTCGCCCGGCCACAGCCGGCCGACCAGCTGCTCTCACTGCTCGACCCCCCGGAACCGGAGCCCGTCAGCGCGGCCCGCTGAGTCGCGGGCGTCCCTGCTCGCGCGTTCGCGGCGGACCCGGCCCGTCGCGGCGCTAGTCCTCGAGGGGCTCGAGGCTGTTCAGGACCGCGAGCGTCTCGCTTCGCGTCTTTCCGGTGGCCCTCTTGCCGATGATCGCGTGACGCTGAAGACGCGGCCACCGTCGGCGAACGACGTCTCGCGCAGGCCGGAGATGCCGACCTCGTTGCGGCAGTGCCAGGCGGGGAAGACGCCCGTGCGGGCGCGCCGCGGCTCACCGGGGGGCGCCACCTGCCTGAAGAGGCGAAACCGCGGCCGCTCGCGGGCGAGGTCGGCGCGCGAACGAACGTCCTCCTCGACTACGAGGAGGGCATCCGTGGGGCCGACCTCCACGCGCGGTTCGTCTGGTTGCTCGCTGCACGCCGCGCCGGGCCGGGGGCGAACCGGAGACGTCCCGACGGCAAGCAGGACATCGGCGACGAGTGACACCCGGTCGGTCGCGCGGTCGGTCGCGCGATGCCAGTCCTCCGGGAGCTGCGGCCGCCGCTCAACGGCGTCAGGCGCAGCACCTGCGCCAGCGTGACGTCGCCCGCGCCGAGGTCGGCGTCCACGCCGTCCCGGGCCGGCTGGTTCCACAGGTCGCCGGGGCCGACGTAGATCCGGTCGAGCCGGTCGTCGGTGCGCAGCACCCCGTCGCCGATCGCCTGTGCGAGTTCGACCACCCGCCCCGCCGCCTGGACCAGCGGCGCCTTGAGCCGGCCGACGATTTCGGCCTCGAGCGACGCCTGCGCCGCGGCGCCCGCGCCGGTCCAGGGTCGCGCCGGGCCGACGTCGACCACTCGCAGCACCACGCGCCCGTCATCGTGGAAGTCCGCGACGCCGACCTGGCTGCCGAACGCCCACGGCCGCAGGAACGGGACGCCGGCGAGCGTCCCGGCGTAGCAGCGCAGCGTGTGACCGCCGAGCACGAGGTCGACGGCACCCCGCACCCGATCGCAGAGCGCGCGCATCCGCTCGGTCCCGATGACGTCGACGCCGTCGTGCAGCGCCAGGACCACATGCCGCGCGCCCTGCCGGCGTAGCTCGCCGGAAAGCTCGACCACCGTTCCGGCGGGATCGGGGTCGGCCGTGACACCCGGATGCAGCGCCGACATGGCGGGCAGCGACAGCCCGATCACCGCGACTGCGGACAGCATCCGGGTCGCCGGAAGGCCGAGCCGCAGGTTCGCGGCCAGTAGCCCGAACGGCAACTCGGCGCTCCAGCGCCGCAGGTGTTCGGCACCCCAGTCGAGCTCGTGGTTGCCGGCCACCGCGACGTCGATCGACAGCTCGCGGAGGGCGAGGAAACGGCCAGACGCCGTCGCTGAGCGCGCCGAGCGCGCTGCCCTGGGCGAGGTCGCCGGTGTCGATCCAGACCGCGCCGCCGGCCTGGGTACGGAGGTCGTCGACGGTCGCCTGCAGCGCGGCGCCGCCCGGAAGCCGGCCGTAGCTCGTCGCCTGCGGGAAGAACGAGCCGACGAAGTCGCTGGTCGTCAGGATGCGCACGCCGGGTCAGACGATCGTCTGCACCGTACCCCCGTCCACCGACCAGGCGGCGCCCGTCACCGACGAGGCGCGCTCGGAGCACAGGAACACGACCGCGGCCGCGACCTCCTCAGGCGTCGCGAAGCGGCCGAGCGGCACCTTGTCCTCCTGCGCGCGCAGCGCCTCCTCGCGCGTCACACCCCGAGCAGCGGCGGTCTGGTCGGCGAGGCCGCCCTCGGCCATCCACAGCGGGCTCGAGACCGGGCCGGGGGCGACGGCGTTGACGAGCACCCCGCGGGCGGCGAACTCGTCGGCGAACACGCGCGAGAGCGAGAGCTGGGCGGCCTTGGTCACCGAGTAGGCGGCGTTCGTGAGCGACGGGCGCTTGCCCGCCGAGGACGCGACGTTGACGATCCGCCCCCACCCCCGCTCCGCCATCCGCGGGGCGGCCGCGCGCATCAGGCGCATCGAGGCCATGACATGCAACTGCCACTGCCCCTCCCAGTCGTCCTCGCTCAGCTCGTCGAGCGGACGGGCGAAGCTCGTGCCGGCGTTGTTGACCAGCACGTCGAGCGCGCCCCAGCGCCGCTCCGCCTCGGCCAGGATCCGCTCTGCGGCATCAGGTGCCCTGACATCGAGCGACAGCCCGTCCGGCCCCGCGTCACGCGCGACGACGAGCACGCCGGCGCCCTCCGCGCGCAGCCCGTCGGCGACCGCGGCGCCGATGCCGCGGCTCCCGCCGGTGACGACGCAACCCCGCCCTTCGAGCCCGAGATCCATGGGCGTGCATGATGCCTGGTCAGACGCCATGCAGACGGCTTGACACGCTCTCCGCGTCGGAGTAGTTTCGCGAATTGCGTTCGGCATTGCCGAATCAGGAGGGAGGGCGGCGGTCACGTCGCGAGGCCATGACGATTCGCGAGCGGCGCGCCGCCCGCAGCTGAAAGGAGCGTGCGATGGCCTCTGCCACCGCCCCGATGCGCAAGTTCCTCAACGATCCCGCCGAGGTCGTGCGCGAGTCGCTCGCCGGCCTGGAGGCCGCCCACGGCGACCTGCTGCGCTACGACCGCGAGCAGGCGATCGTCGTCCGCGCCGACGCGCCGCGGCAGGGCAAGGTGGGGCTGCTCTCCGGCGGCGGCTCCGGCCACGAGCCGCTGCACGGCGGGTTCGTCGGGCTCGGCATGCTCGACGCGGCCTGCCCGGGCGAGGTCTTCACCTCCCCGGTGCCTGATCAGGTGACGGCAGCCACCAAGGCGATCGACGGCGGGGCCGGCGTCCTGCACATCGTCAAGAACTACACGGGCGACGTCATGAACTTCAAGATGGCGGCCGAGGACGCCGCCGACGAGGACATCGAGGTCGCCTCGGTGGTCGTCGACGACGACGTCGCCGTGCAGGACTCGCTCTACACGGCGGGCCGCCGCGGGGTCGGCGCCACCGTGCTCGTCGAGAAGCTGGCGGGCGCCGCCGCCGAGCGCGGGGACGACCTCGCCGCCGTCGCCGCCATCGCCACGCGCGTCAACGACCGCGCGCGCTCCTTCGGCATCGCGCTGTCCTCCTGCACGCCGCCCGGGGCCGGCCGCGCGCTGTTCGACCTGCCCGACGGCGAGATGGAGGTCGGCATCGGGATCCACGGCGAGCCGGGCCGCCGGCGCGAGCCGATCGCCCCGGCACGCCAGATCGCCGACACCATGGTCGAGGCGGTGCTGAGCGACCTTGGCGCCGCGTCGGGCGCCCGGGTCCTGCCGTTCGTCAACGGCATGGGCGGCACGCCGCAGCTCGAGCTCTACCTGCTCTACGGCGAGATCGAGCGCGGGCTGCGCGCCGCGGGGCTCGAGCCCGTCCGGCGGCTCGTCGGGAGCTACATCACGTCGCTCGAGATGGCCGGCGCCTCGCTCACCGTCCTCGAGCTCGACGACGAGCTCGTGGAGCTGTGGGACGCGCCCGTCCATACCGCCGCCCTGCGCTGGGGCGTCTAACCCGTGGCGGCCGAGGCGCTCCGTGCCGAGACGGTGGTCGAGTGGATGCGCGAGATCGCCGCGGACATGTCGGCTGAGCGCGACCACCTCACGCAACTCGACGCCGCCATCGGCGACGGGGACCACGGCATCAACATGGACCGCGGGTTCACCGCGGTCACGGCGGCGCTCGCGGACGCGGACGCGGCGCCGCCCGGCAAGCTGCTGATCCTCGCAGGCAAGACCCTGGTCTCGAAGGTCGGTGGCGCAAGCGGCCCGCTGTGGGGCACCGCCCTGCGGCGGGCCGGACGCGCCCTCTCCGACACCGAGGCGGTCGACGGCTCGGCCCTTGCCGACGCGCTGCAGGCGGCTCTGGACGGCGTGGTCGAGCTCGGCGCCGCCGAGCCCGGGGACAAGACGATGGTCGACGCGCTCTCGCCCGCGGTCGGCGCGTTGCGCGAGGCGCTCGGCGCGGGGAGCCCGCTCGCCGAGGCCGTCGGCGCCGCCGCCGGCGCCGCCGAGGATGGCGTCAAGGCGACGGTGCCGATGCAGGCCCGCCGCGGCCGCGCGTCCTACCTCGGCGAGCGCTCGATCGGCCACCCCGACCCGGGCGCGACGTCGACCGCGCTGATCCTGCGAGCGCTCGAGCGGACGCTGTCCGCGGCCTGATGGGCGAGCGGCGCCTGGTCGGCGTCCCCGCCGCCCCCGGCCTGGCGGTCGGCGGCGCCCGCCACCTCGCCGGCCCGGCGCTCCCCACGGGTGAGCCGGCGCAGGTCGACCCCGCCGAGCGCGACGCCGAGGCCGGCCTCGCAGCCGCCGCGCTGGAGGCCGCCGCCGGCGAGCTCGAGGCGTTGGCCGCGGGGCTGCGCGGCAAGGGACGGGCGGACGAGGCGGCGATCATCGAGGCGGGCGCGATGATGGCGCGCGACCCCGGCCTGCTCGCGAGCGTCGAAGCCGGCGTCCGTGCGCACGGGCGCCCCGCCGAGCACGCCCTCGCCGGCGGCACGGCGGCCGCCGCCGACCTGCTCGCGTCGATCCCCGATCCGCTGCTCGCCGCGCGGGCGGAGGACGTCCGCAGCGTCGGGCGCCGGGCGCTGCGCCACGCCGCGCGGCTGCGGGGACGAAGCGGCAACGCCGACGAGCCCGCCGCGGCCGGCCAGGCG
Organism: uncultured Solirubrobacterales bacterium; assembly: GCA_963828075.1. Classification (GTDB taxonomy): domain Bacteria; phylum Actinomycetota; class Thermoleophilia; order Solirubrobacterales; family Solirubrobacteraceae; genus JACCYI01. The sequence continues at coordinate 681,467 of CAWHDH010000021.1, forward strand.
GACCCGGAGGCGGCCGCCGGCGACGCGGCGCCCGTGGCCGATGACGTCGGCGGCACCGCCGACGCAGTGCTCGTCGCGGAGGATCTCGGCCCGGCCGACCTCGCCGAGCTCGGCACCGAGGTGGTCGCCGTCGCGCTCGCCGCCGGCTCGCCCACCGCGCACGCCGCCGTGGTCGCGCGGTCGCGCGGCGTGCCGATGGTGGTCGGCCTCGGGCCGGCGGTGCTCGACGTCGGCGCCGGCGCCCCGATGGCGGTCGACGGCGACGCGGGCGCGGTGACCGCCGAGCCGGGCGCCGAGCTCGCGGATCGCGCCGACGCGGCCGGCCGCGCGCGGGCGGCGGCCGGCGAGCGCGCCCGCACCGACCGCGACCTGCCCGCCGTGACGTCCGACGGCCGCTGCATCCGCGTGCTCGCCAACGCGGCCGGGATCGCCGAGCTCGACGCCGCGCTGGCCGCAGGCGCCGAGGGCGCCGGGCTGATCCGCACCGAACTGGGCTTCCTCGACGCCGCCGCCTGGCCTGCCCGCGCCGCCCACGAGGCGCTGCTGGCGCCGCTGCTCGAGCGGCTCGCCGGCCGCACCGCCACCGTCCGCGTCCTCGACTTCGGCGGCGACAAGACGCCGCCCTTCCTGCGCGGCGCGACCGCCCGCGGGCTCGGGCTTCTGCTGGAACACCCGGCCGCCCTCGACGATCAGCTCGACGCGATCGTCGCCACGGCCGGCACGGCCGAGGTGCGCGTCCTGCTGCCCCTGGTCGAGACGCCGGCCGAGGTCGACGCCGCAGCGGCCGCGCTCACCGCTGCCGCCGAGCGCGCCGGGTCGGCGGCGCCCCCGGCGATCGGGGCAATGGTCGAGACTCCGGGCGCCGCCGCGTGCGCGCCGGCGCTCGCCGCGCGCTCGGCGTTCCTGTCGATCGGCACCAACGACCTGACGGCCGCGACGCTCGGGGTCGATCGCTTCGCGCCCGGGACCGCCCCGGCGCACGACCCGCGGGTCCTCGCCCACGTCGCCGCGTGCGCCCGCGCGGCGAGCGCGGCCGGGATCGCGCTCGAGGTCTGCGGCGAGGCGGCGTCGGACCCGCTGACCATGCCGCTGCTGATCGGGCTCGGCGTCGACGAGCTCAGCGTCGGGGCGGCCCGCGTCGGGCCCGTTCGTGCCTGGGTGCGCGCGCTCGACGCCGGCGAGTGCCGCGAGCTGGCGGCGGCGGCGCTGGCGGCGCCCGACGCCGCCGCGGTGGCCGCGCTGGGGGCCGGCTTAGCGGGGCGCCTAGCGTCAGGCGAACGCGGCGATGCAGGCGGCGACGGCGTCGAGCGCGGCGTCGGCGTCGTCGCCTTCGGCACGGAGCCGTAGCGTGGTGCCGCCCTTGGCGCCGAGCCCGAGCACGGCGAGCAGGCTCTTGGCATCGGCCTCACGCTCGCCCGCGACCACGATCGTGCGGGCCGAGAACGGCGCGGCGGCGCGGACGAGGTCGGCGGCCGGACGGGCGTGCAGGTCGACGCCGTCGGGCAGGTCGACGGTCCGCTCAGAGCTTGCGGGCATCGCGCGCCTCCTCGGCGGCCGCGGCCACGGCGGCCCGGTCGGCGCCGGTCGAGGCGATGACCGCCGCGGCGACGGCGCCCTCGGCGACGGGCGCGTCGGCCAGCGTGATCCCGTCGTCGCCGTCCTCGAGGATCGAGCGAATCGTCAGGATCGCCGAACCGAGGTCGCCGAGGACGACGACCCCCTCGCCGGCGTCAGCCGCGGCGATCGCGGCGCGCACCGCGTCCTCGTCGGTGCCCAGGCCGCCGTCGGCGGTCCCGCCCGCAGGTTGGATGCGAACCGAGTCCCCGGCCATCTGGCCGGCCAGCTCGGCGACGCCGCGTGCAAGTTCGGCGCTATGTGACACGACGACGATGCCGACCACGATTCCTCCTTCTCGACAGTGCTGCGCAAGCGTACACGTTCGAATGCGATTCGACAATGCCGAATAGACCAATTGCTCGACGAAGCGGCTCGATCCAGTCGGTCGACCGCGCTGCGCTGATTCTGCGGGCGCTCGCGGGCGGCCCGCGGCGACTTGGCGTGTCGGAACTCGCCGACCGCCTCGAGCTCCCCCGCCCGACGGTCCACGGCCTGCTGCGAACGCTGCAGGGCCACGGCTTCGTCGAGCAGGACCGCGACTCCGGCAAGTACCAGCTCGGCGCCGGACTGCTGCAGCTCGGGACCTCGTACCTCGACCTCAACGAGCTGCGCGCGCGCTCGATCGTCCACGCCGAGCGGCTGGCCGACCGCGCGCAGGCGGCGGTGCGCGTCGGCGTGCTGCACGGCCCCACGGTGCTCGTGATCCACCACGTCTTCCGGCCCGGCGCCGCCTTCCAGGTGCCCGAGGTCGGCGCCGAACTGCCGCTGCACGCGAGCGCGCTCGGCAAGGCGATGCTCGCGCACGCCCCCGAGGTCCTGGCCGACCTGGCCGGCGAGCCGCTCGCCCGCCTCACCCGGCGCACGCTCGACCAGGACGGGCTCACCGCCGAGCTCGACGAGGTCCGCGAGCGCGGCTATGCGCGCGAGCGCGACGAGGCCGTGCTCGGCGAGTCGGGCCTCGCCGCGGCGATCTTCGACCACACCGGCGTCGCCGTGGGGGCGATCGGCGCGGTCGGCGAGACCTCGGCGCTGCTCCCCCGGGCGCCGGCCCGCGGGCTGACGCGGGCGGTGATCGAGGCGGCCCGAGGCGTCTCGCGCGAGCTGGGCGCCGGGCCGCGGCACGGCGGCTGACCAGCCCGGACGCACGTCGCGCCGGCCTCCCCCTCGGGGAGCCGGCGCGAGGCGCCGCAACAGTGTCGGTCTCGTCAGCGGTTGGTGCAGCGGACTCTCGTGCCGGAGTTGCTGATCGTGGTCACGCACTCCATGTCGCCGTAGGTCTCGATGATGGTGAAGGTGCCGCCCCCGACACCGATGACCGGGTCCGAGGCCATCGCGTTGGCGGGCAGGACGAGGGCTCCCGCGATCAGCGGGAGGACGAGCAGACGGCGGCCGAGCTTGCGGGACTTCATCGGGAAATACCTCCTGGGGTGACTGGCTGGGGTGGGGTTGGTCCGGCTGATGTGGCGAGCTCGGACCCGTATTCGATCCCGCCCCGGAGCCGGATCACACCCAGGAGGAACTTCCGGTGCGGCCTACTTCAGGCGCTCGACGATGATCGCCTGGCCCTGCCCGCCGGCCACGCACATCGTCTCGAGGCCGATGGTCTCGTCGCGCGCCTCGAGGCCGTTGAGCAGGGTGGTCATGATGCGGGCGCCCGTCATGCCGAACGGGTGGCCGAGGGCGATCGCGCCACCGAACGGGTTGAGCTTCTCCGGGTCGATCCCCCACTCGTCGCGGCACGGCACGACCTGCGCAGCGAAGGCCTCGTTGAGCTCGAGGATGTCGACGTCGTCGAGGGTCATCCCGGCCTGCTTGAGGACCTTCTCGACCGCGGGGATCGGGCCGAGGCCCATGATCTCGGGCCGGATGGCCGCGGCGCTGGTGGCGATGATCCGGGCCCGCGGCTCGAGGCCCAGCTCCTTGGCGCGGTCGGCGGACATGATCAGGATCGCCGCGGCGCCGTCGTTGAGCGGGCACGCGTTGCCGGCGGTGACGGTCCCATCCTCCCTGAAGACGGGCTTGAGCCCGGCCAGCTTCTCGACCGTGGTGCCCGGGCGCGGGCCGTCGTCCCGGCTCACGACCGAGCCGTCGGGCGTCGTCACGGGGACGATCTCCTGATCGAAATGCCCGGCCTCGACGGCCGCGACGGCGCGCTGCTGGGAGATCGCCGCCCACTCGTCCTGGACCTCGCGCGAGACGTTGCAGCGCTCCGCGACGTTCTCCGCCGTGAGGCCCATCGGGATGTAGACGTTGTAGGCCGAGCCCTCCGAGCCGTCGAGCTGGGGGTGGAACTGGAACTCGCCGCCGGCCGCGCGCGAGACCGCCTCGACGCCCGCGGCGATGTACGTGTCCCCCTCGCCGGCCTTGATCGCGTGGAACGCCATCCGCATCGTCTGGAGGGAGGACGCGCAGAAGCGGTTCACCGACGCGGCGGGGACGTGATGGTCGATCCCGGCCAGCAGCGCGGCGTTGCGGCCGATGTTGTAGCCCTGCTCGCCGACCTGGTTGGCGCAGCCCATGTAGATGTCGTCGACGGTGGAGAAGTCGAGGCCCGGGTTGCGCTCCACCAGCGCCTTGAGCGGGAGGGAGGCGAGGTCGTCGGCGCGCATCTCGCGAAGCGAGCCCTTGCCCGCCCGCCCGATGGGCGTCCGAATGGCATCGACGATGACGGCTTCAGGCATTGATCAGAACTCCTGTTCGCGTGGGCGGGGGATCCTACCCAGGCGCAGTGCGCTGGTTACCGCGGTCAGGCGGCTGACGTCGCGGAGGTGGCGCCGGGCTCCGCAGGCCGCATACTCGATCCAGGCCCACGCGGGGACCAAGCGCACCGAGCGCCGCCGCCTGACCGACCTGGCGAACTCGGCGATCAAGAACGGCCCGCGGTAGCGGGCGCGGGCCGGTACCCGCGCCCGCCGGACGCGGCTCAGCCCGCCAGCGCCTGGATCGCCTTCGCGGCGCCGCCGTTGAGTGGGACCGGCTCGGTCTGCGTCGCCGCCTCGGGGGTGATGCCCTTCGCGGCCGGGCTGGCCGCCTCGAGATCGGCGCGGTTGTCGAACAGCACGCGCACCAGTCGCTCGGCCAGCGCCGGATCGAAGCCCTTCTTGACCAGCAGCACGTTGGTCACCTTGATGGTGCCGACCTCGCGAGCGCCGTAGGTGCCGGCCGGGATGGTTCCCGTCTCGTAGAAGTCGCCGTGCTCGCCGACCAGCGCCGGGAGGTGCTCGGTGACGTCGAGCAGCCGGACCTTGCCCTTGCGCGCGGTGAAGAGGTCCTTGATGCCGGGAGTCGGCAGGCCGCCGGACCAGAACAGGGCGTCGAGCGACCCGTCCTTCATCGACTCGACCGTCTTGTCGAGCGCCAGCCGCTGGCGCTTGATGTCCTTCTCCGGGTCCAGGCCCGCCGCCCCCAGCAGCCGGTTGGCGATGACCTCCGTCCCGGACTGGGGGGACCCGGTCGAGACGCGCTTGCCCTTGAGGTCGGCGATCGAGTCGATGCCCGCACCCTCGCGGACCACGACCTGGGTGAAGTTCGGGTACAGCCCGGTCAGCGCCTCGACCGGCTGGGGCTTGCCCTCGAAGGCGTCCTTGCCGGCGACCGCGTCGGCCGCCGTGTCGAGCAACGAGAACGCGATGTCGTGCTTGCCCGCCGTAAGCATCTGGATGTTCTGCACCGAGGCGCCGGTCTCGCTCGCCGTCGCCTTGTGATCGGTCTTGCTCGAGATCACGCGGGCATAGGCGCCGCCGAGCGTGTAGTAGACGCCGGTGGTGTTGCCGGTGGCGATCGACAGCCGACTCGGCGCCGCGCCGCCGCCGCCGGCCGCCGCCGCGTCGTCGTCCTTCTTGCCGCCGCACGCGGTCACCGCCAGCGCGACGGCCAGCACGGCAGGGGTCCTCCAGGTGATGGTCATCGACCTTCCTCCTTCGTTGGGAAACGGGACGGGGCGGGCGGGCTACGTCGCGAGTGGCTCGGGCGCGCGGGCGCGCCGGAGCAGGTGCACGCCGCCGGCGACGGCGAGGCACGCGGCGCCGGCCGCGACGGTGGCCGGCGCGAGGTAGAGCAGCAGCAGCGCGGCGGGCACGCACAGCGCTCGCTCCGGGATCCCGACCGGACCGCGCAGCCAGCCCCCGGTGACGACGGCCAGCGCGAGGACGGCGAGCGCGCTCGCGCCGGTGGCGGCGGCGACCTCGGCGACCGAGCCCTGCGCCAGCAGCGCCTCGCCGTGGTCGGTGAGGACGAACGCGAACGGGACGAGGAACGCCGGCAGCGCGTACTTGAGCGTCTGCATCATCGTGCCCATCGCGTTGCCGCCGGTGATGGCGGCGGCCGCCATCGCCGCGAGCGCGGTCGGCGGGCTCACCTCGGAGAGCACCGCGTAGTAGAAGATGAACATGTAGACCGCCGGGTCGGCGACGTCGAGGCTCTTGAGCGCCGGCCCGACGATGACGGCGGCGATGATGAACGAGGCGGTGACGGGCACCGCCAGCCCGAGCAGCGTGATCGCCGCGGCCGCGAACACCGCCGTCAGGAGCAGCACGAGCGTGCGGTCGTCGGTCAGCGCGGCGGCGGTGTCGACGATGATGCCGGCCAGGTTCAGCCCCAAGCCGGAGAGCGTCACCATCGCCACGATGACCCCGGCCGCCGCGCACGTCGCGGCCACGGCGAGCGCGCCGCGCACGCCGTCCGACAGCGCCTCGATCAGCCGCCGCGGGCCGATCCGGTGGGCCGGATCCAGGAACGACAGCACGAGCGCGAGCACGGTCGCGTAGACCACTGCGCGCAGCGCGCTCAGGCCGAGCGCCATGAAGGCGACGATCGCGACGAGCGAGAGGAAGTGGTAGCCGAAGCGCAGGAGCAGACGCCCGGCCGACGGCGTGTCGACCTCGACCGGCCTCGCCCCGTGGCGCCGGGCGTCCATCTCGATCGCCAGGATGATCCCGAGGTAGTAGAGGAGCGTCGGGATCGTCGCGTAGACGAGCACGGTCAGGTACGACGTCTGCAGGAACTCGGCGATGATGAACGCGGCGGCGCCGAGGGTCGGCGGCGACAGGATCGCGCCGATGCCGGCCGCCGCCAACACACCGCCCGCCTGCTCGCGCGGATACCCCGCGCGCTTCAGGATCGGCCAGGTCACCGAGCCCAGGCTGACCGCGGTCGCCGTGCCCGAGCCCGAGACGGTCCCGAGCAGGAAGCCCGCCATCGTCACGGTGCGGCCCGGGGCCGCCCCCGAGCCGCGGAAGGCGGCGAAGCTCAGGTCGACGAAGAAGCGCCCGGCGCCGGACGCGTTGAGCACGGCGCCGTAGATCGTGAACAGGACGATGTAGCTGGCGGCGACGTCGAGCGGCGTGCCGAAGAAGCCCGAGGTGCCCATGTAGAGCGAGTTGACGATCTCCGACGGCTCGAAGCCGGCGTGCGCGATCGACCACCCCTGCGGCAGCTCGGACCCGAAGTAGCCGTAGGCCAGGAAGACCAGGCAGATCACCGGCAGGACCCGGCCGGTCGTGCGCCGCGTCGCCTCGAGGATGAGGATGAGGAGGGCGACCCCCATCGCCACGTCGGTGGAGCTGGGCAACCCCTGGCGGTTCAGGAAGTCGTCGAAGCCGGTCGCGAGCGGATACAGCGCGGCGGCGGTGCCCGCCGCGGCGAGCGCCCAGTCGAGCGCGCTCGGCCGGTCGGAGCGCCGGCCGGCCGCCGTCGCGGGGAAGAGCAGGAAGGTGAGCGGCAGCGCACCGGCGAGGAACAGGCTCAGGTAGTGCTGGATCCCGTCGCCCGCCGGCCAGAACACCTGCTTGATGGCCAGCAGGCCGAGGCCGCAGCACAGCGCCGTGACCGCGACCCCGACGCGGCCGCCGAGGCGCCGCGACGGCTGCTCGTCGTCGTCCTGCAGACGCACGGCATCGACCCGTGCGGGCTCGGTCTCGGTCTGCATGCGGTCTCCTCCTGCGGGCGGGGCGGTGGGCTTGGCGGACCCACGGCGACCGTACGGTCCGCGCCGTCTCCCGAACAGGGCGGCGGGCCGGACTTGACCGGGATTTAGGGTTGTGGACGAGCCGCGCGAACTAGGGTCGGACCGACCATGCGCATCCTCGTGGTGGAAGACGACGACCGCGTCGCCGAGGCGATGCGCGACGCCCTCGCCCAGCGCGGCTACCACGCGACGCGAGCGGCGACGGGCGCCGAGGCGCTCGCCGCCTGCGAGGGCGCGCAGCGCCCCGACCTCGTGCTGCTGGACCTCGGCCTCCCCGACGTCGACGGCGCCGACCTGTGCGCCCACCTGCGCCGGAGCACCGGCGTCCCGGTGATCGTGGTGACCGCCCGCGGCGACCTGCGCTCGCGCGTGCAGGGCCTGCGCCGGGGCGCCGACGACTACGTGGTCAAGCCGTTCTCGCTCGCCGAGCTGCTCGCGCGCATCGAGGCGGTCCTGCGCCGCACCCACGCGGCGACACCCGGCCCCGAGTCGGTGGTCACGGTCGGCGACGTGGAGATCGACGTCGGGGCGCGCCGCGTCGCCGTGGCCGGCGAGGAGGTCGCGCTGACGCGTAAGGAGTTCGACGTCCTCGCCGCCCTGAGCCGCGCCCCCGGGGCGGCGGTCGACCGCCAGCGACTCCTGGTCGAGGTCTGGGAGACCGACTGGGCGGGGATGTCGCGGACGCTCGACGTCCACGTCGCCACCCTGCGTTCCAAGCTCGGCCGCCCCGGCCTGGTGGAGACCGTCCGCGGCGTGGGCTACCGGCTGGCGGCGCCCGGGTAGTGGACCACTAGCGTGCGCCGGCGGCTCCTCCTCGCCCTCCTGCCGCTGCTCGCGGTGCTGCTCGCCGCGCTCGAGGTCCCGCTCGCCCAGTCCTATGCCGACCGGCTCTCGCAGGGCCTGTTCATCGAGCGCCTCGGCGACGCGGACCGCTTCGCCGCGCTGGCCGACCGGACGCTGCGCGGCGGCAGCACCGGCCGTGCCCTGCAGGCCGAGATCCAGCGCTACGACGAGCTCTACGGCGCCGAGGTGGCGATCGTCGACGCCGACCGGCGGCTGGTGCTGTCGTCGCGGCCGCGCGGGCCGGTCCGCGGCGGGCGGGTGCGCCGGGCGCTCGACGGTGCCCTCGCCGGCCGCTCGCCCCCGCGGCCCGAGACCGTCTGGCCGTGGCGCGGCGCCCCGTTCGTGATCGGCGAGCCGGTCGGGCAGGACAGCCAGATCGTCGGCGCGGTGGTGGTGCTGGCGCCGACCGGCGCGGTCCGCGACCGCGTCGCCGACCGCATCGTGCTGCTCGCCCTCGCGGGCGTCGGGATCCTGCTGCTCGCCACCCTCCTGGGCGGGCTGCCGCTCGCCGCGTGGGTGCTGCACCCGGTCCGCGACCTGGCGGGCGCGGCGCAGCGGATCGCGTCCGGCCGGCTGGACGCGCGGGTGCGCGAGGACGAGGGCCCGCCCGAGCTCCGCAGCCTGGCCGGCGCGTTCAACCGCATGGCCGCCAGCGTCAAGGCCGCGCTCGACCAGCAACGGGCCTTCGCCTCGGACGCCTCGCATCAGCTGCGCAACCCGCTGACCGCCCTGCGGCTGCGGGTCGAGAGCCTCGCCGACCAGGTCGCACCTCCGGGCGAGCGCGACCTGCGAGCCGCCATCGACGAGACCGAGCGGCTCTCCGCGACCGTCGAGATGCTGCTGCGGCTCGCGAGCGCCGAGGCCACCGCGGCGGAGCAGGGCGTCGTCAACTTCGACCCGGCCGGCGTGGCGGACGGCCGGGTGGACGACTGGAGACCGCGCTTCGACGAGGCCGGCGTCGAGCTCGGGCTCGACGTTCGGACCCGCCGCCTCGCGCGTGGCTCGCCCGACGTGGTCGAGCAGGCGCTCGACGCGCTGCTCGACAACGCCCGCAAGTTCGCCGCCGGCGCGCCGGTCGAGGTCACCGTCGCCGACCGGGGCGGTGACGTCGAGCTCTGCGTCCGCGACCGCGGGCCGGGGCTCACCGACGAGGAGCTGGCCGCGGCGACCGAGCGCTTCTGGCGCAGCCCGCGCCACCAGAACGTCGACGGCACCGGCCTCGGGCTGGCCATCGCGCGCACGCTGCTCGACGGCGCCGGCGGCCGGCTTGTCCTGCACCGGGCCGATCCCGGGCTCGCCGCGAGCGTGCTCGTCCCCGCCGCGGACGCCGACGACTCCTGACCAGACGCTCAGATCAGCGCCGCGCCTCGCGGAACCAGCGCACGGCGCCGGGATGCAGATCGAGCGGATACGTGGCGATCGCCGCGCGCAGGTTCAGGCGCGCCGCCTCGGGATGCGCCCGCTCGATGTCGGCCTGGCGCTCGAACAGCACCCGCGTCAGCCGGTAGGCCGTCTCGCGGTCGAAGTCGCGGCGGACCACGAGGTAGTTGGGGACGCTGACGGTGGTCACGGCGCTCGAGAGGCCGTACGCCGCACGCGGGACGATCGTCTCGGCGTAGAGGTCGTCGTGGCGCTCGCGAAGCTGCGAGGCGAGGCCGCCGAGGTCGACGAGCCGCACGGCGGTGCGCGCGCGCAGCTCGCTGATCGACCGCGTCGGTAGCCCGCCGCTCCAGAAGAAGGCGTCGATCTCGCCGCTCGTGAGCGCCTCGGCCGAGGCGGCGACGTCGAGCTCGGAGCGCCGCAGCGCGCGCGGTCGCGCGATGTCGAGGATCCGCTCCGCCACCAGCTTGGTCCCCGACCCCGGTGGCCCGACCGAGACCCGCCGCCCGGCCAGGTGGGCGACCGCCCGGATCGGGCTGTCCGCGCGCACGACGATCTGCACGTAGTTGTCGTAGAGGCGGGTCAGCGCGACCACCGGCAGCGGCCGCGCGAACCGGCCCGTGCCACGGCTGGCGTCGCTGGCCGCGTCGGCGAGGGCGAAGGCGACATCGGCCCGCCCGGCTGCGACGAGCTCGAGGTTCTCGATCGAGGCGTCGGTGGCCAGCACGCGGGGCCGGAGCGCCGGTACGCGCTTCGCCACCACGTCCGCGAGCCCCGTCCCGTAGGCGTGGTACACGCCGCCCGGCGACCCCGTCGCGATGCGCAGCGGCCGCTCGGGCAGCGGCGCCTCCTCCCGGCCGCCGCAGCCGACGGGCAGCGACGCCGCCAGGACGGCGAGCGCGACGCCGGCCCGGCGCACCGGCGGCGCCTACGCCATCCGGCGGCCGACGAGCGCCGCGTGCGCGGCGACGTTGGAGGCGTAGGCCGGGAAGTCGCGCGCGTAGAGGGCCTGAGGGCCGTCGCAGAGGGCGACCTCCGGGTCCTCGTGGACCTCGACGATGATCCCGTCGGCGCCGACGGCGGCGGCGGCGCGCGACAGAGGCTCGACGAGCCGCCGGTCGCCGGACGCGTGCGAGGGGTCGACGATCACCGGCAGGTGGGAGTGCAGCTTGAGCCACGGCACCGCGCTGAGGTCGAGCGTGAAGCGCGTCGCCGTCTCGAACGTGCGGATCCCGCGCTCGCACAGCATCACCCGCTCGTTGCCCTCCTTGAGCACGTAGTCGGCGGCCTGCAGCAGCTCGTCGAGCGACGACGACAGCCCGCGCTTGAGCAGGACGGGCTTGCCGAGCTTGCCGGCCACCTCGAGCAGCGCGTAGTTCTGCATGTTGCGCGCGCCGATCTGGACGACGTCGGCGTACTCGGCGATCGCGTCGGCGTGGCTCGTGTCCAGGAACTCGGTGACCACCGGCAGCCCGGTCTCGGCCCGCGCCTCGGCCAGCACCTCGAGGCCGGGCACGCCGAGGCCCTTGAACGCGAACGGTGACGTCCGCGGCTTGAACGCGCCGCCGCGCAGCATGGCGGCGCCGGCGTCGCGGACCACGCGCGCCACGCCGAGGGTCTGCTCCCGGCTCTCGACCGTGCACGGGCCCGCGATCAGGGTGAAGGTCTCGTTGCCGCCGACGACGTGCCCGTCGACCTCGAAGCGCGTCGGCTCATGGTGCGCCAGCTCGGACGAGGCGAGCTTGTACGGCCGCGAGATCGGCACGACGCGGTCGACGCCGGCCATGCCCTCGATGCCCAGCTCGCTCACGCGCTCCGGGTCCCCGATCGCCCCGATCGCCGTCGTCAGCTCCCCCGGCATCACGAGCACGTGGACGCCCGTCGTCTCCAGCCGCGCGCGGACCGCCTCGATCTCGGCGGCCGACGCCTGGGGTGTCATCACGACCATCACAGGCCCAGCTCCCGGACTCCGAGCTCGTCCGCGCCGAGGTGGTGGGCGAGCTCGTGGCGGACCGTCCGGGTGACCTGGGCGCGCAGCTCGTCCGGGTCGTGGCCGAAGTCGCGCAGCAGCGTGTCGCGGAAGATGACGATGCGGTCGGGGTAGTCGTCGCGCGCGACGGTGTCGCCCTGATACAGGCCGTAGGCGCGGTGGCGGCGACCCTTGTCGGAGATGACCACCGCCACGTGGCTGAGGCTGTTGCGGAGCAGATCCGGGAGGTCGTCGAGCGCCTCGCGGATGAGCTCCTCGAAGTCGGCGGGGTTGCGCGGGTCGAGCTCGAGGAACTCCTCCTCGCCGGGCTCGGGGGCCAGGTTCTCCTTGGCCAGGCGCTCCGCCTGGATGACGAGGCGCTCGAACTCCTCCTCGTCCTCCGGGTCGGTGTAGGTGCTCAGCCGCGAGGTCAGGATCGCGATGACGACGCCGAGAATTCCGGCGACGGCCACCGCGGCCATGATCCCCTGGATCAGGCGCATGGGGTACGCCGTCGTGAATCCCTCGGCGATGGTGACGACCAGCACCGCGAGGCACAGGCAGAAGGTCGACGAGGCGACGAGGCGCTTCGCGATCGGCCAATCCTGCATCACGGGGCTTCTGAGGCCGCAGCGGTCATGAGCCCATGCTACGGGCCTCGCGGTTTGTCACAACGCGGCGCCGGGAAAGCCGTGGGGACATGGGCATCGGAACCTCACTATTCCTGATCGCGGTCGGCGCGATCCTCAAGTTCGCCGTCAACGCCAGCGTCTCGGGCCTCGAGCTCGCGACGATCGGCGTGATCCTGATGGTCGTCGGCGTCGTCGGCCTGCTGATCTCGCTGTTCCTGCTCACGCAGCGCTCCGACACCGCCTTGGTGGCCGAGCCCCGCGTGCGCGACCGCGAGTACTACTAGGCGGCCTCAGCCTCCCTGACTGACTTCGCGGCCCGGATGGGTCGGGGGACTGCAGTCATCGAGGGCGAGACCGGGTGGTGGTGGCGGGCCGGCGAGCGAGGGTGCCGGAAAGCGACAGGCGCGGGGCCCGCCTAGGCTCTGAGAATGGCGCCACCGGAAGAGATCCGCGTGATGCTGGCGGACCGCCGCGCGATCGCATCGCGATATGAGGAGATCCGTGCGGCGGCTGAGGCGAGGGTGGTGGAATGGCGTTGGACCACTGGGCTGGTGATGGAGCCGGATCTCGCCTATTGGGCGGAGCGGCGTGGCGGCAAACCCGGACGGCTGCTCCGCAAGCGGCCGTCGGGATTGGCGATTCGCGTCGGCATTGACGCGGGTGGGCGTCCTGTGGTTGTGACGCAGGGTGTCGATGACTCGGATCCGACCTCGGCGGGCTACGAGCTCGAGGGAGGGGATTCGGTCGGGTTTGAGTTGGCGCGCTGGTCATTCACATTCAAGCCGCCGCGGGAATGGGTCCGCGCGGCGGGCGGATGGATCCGCGTGGTAAACGTGAGGCGTGTTCTGCGCGACAGCCACGACCGCGTGGTCGGGGTAGTGTCAGCTCGCAGCGAGCAGGAATGGCACGCCGAGTACTACACGTACGGTTCCGACGGCCGGGTGATCACGATCGACGAGGAGTACTCGGCCTACGAAGGGGTCAGCTACCGCCTCGAGATCGCTTTCGACGACGACGGCGCGGTCGAGCGCATCGACGCCACCGGCTCAGACGGCACCCGCAGCGTCAGGTACGCACGCCTCCACGCACCGATCGCGACGGTCCTGACCGAACTGGAACGTGACCTGGGCAACGAGCTCGCGGATCTGCTCAGACGCGCTCCGCAGCAGCCGCTTTGGGCCGTCGCTCTGGCCTATGACCAAGAGGATCCGCTTCCGCCGACCGTGATCGTCTGCACGCAGCAGGAACGCGACAGTTGGAAGCCCGGAGGCGACCGCGATTGGGAGCTGCTGAATCCCGCGGAGTGGTATGACGTCGCCGCGCCCTCATTGCGGCTGAGCGACGACCTCGACGAGCGGATGCGGATCGCCTCGACCGAGGTGAGAAAGCAGCCGCACAAGGGTGCTGCGCTCCTCCGGCGCGTCGCCCGCGATCTGAACACCGGCGAGTCGCTGGTCTTCGCCAGGGCGGTCCGGGGCGATTCCGAGCGCCGAGACTTGCGCGACTCCCTTCCCGACGAACGAATGGACCTGCTCCGAGAGATCGGCGCCATCTGAGCCGATGATCGTCGGGTTCGGGGCGCTGACAGGCGGCTCAACCCGACACTCAGCGTCGCGTCCGCGCCGATTGTCGGATTGTGCCGCTCCTGGCGGCACGATCCGGCATCCGCGCTGGATTTCGGGCTCGATCGTCGGGTTGTGCCGGTGCCCGCACGGCCGAGACCCCTCGCGACCCCTCCATCGCACGCGGCTCCCTCGACCCCTCTCGCCGGCCGGCGCCCCCGAACCGGCGCACCCGGCTGGCGAGGTGCCTTCCTCGATGCCCGGTGTTCAGGGCACGTTCAGGCAGCGACTAGGCCTCGCCCGACGACCCGCCGTCGCCGGGCCGCACCCGCTCGACCAGCTGGCGCCACTCGCTGATGCGCCCGCGGCGGAACCGGAAGGCGACCTCGGCGGTCTGGCCGGTGTCGGGGCACGCGTGGCCGGAGCGCTCGAAGAGCCGGAACGTGCCGACCGAGTAGGTCCCCTCGCGGCGCCACGCGGTCAGCTTGGCGCCGCACGGGAGGCTCGCGTTGAAGAGCCGCAGCTCCGACTGGGTGGTGATCCGGAACGACCGGCCCTGCGAGATGGTCGCCGGGAGCGAGAAATAGCTCGAGGCGCTGCTGACGTCGCCGCGGGCGACCGCGTCGACCCAGTTGGCCACGACGGCGCGCGGGCTCTTCGACTTGCGGACCTGCGTCCGCGCGGCCGGCTTCGGCGTGGCGGTGCCCTTCGCGGTCGGCGTCGCGCTCGGCGCGGGGACGGGGCCGGCGTTCGGCCGGTCGGTGTCGTCGCAGCCGGCGAGCGACGCGACGACGACGGCGGCGATGGCAAGGCGGCGGACCACCATGCCCGAGGATACGCCCGGGCCGGCCCGGCGGATGACCGCCGGGCCGGGCCGACCGACGACGCTTAGAGGCCGACGGGGTGGCGAACGGTGTAGCCGCTCGCGGAGCGCGGCTTGGTCTGCCAGCGCGAGCCGGCGTCCTTGCGCCCGCTCGTGTCGAAGCGCAGCCCGGCGACGACCATGAAGGAGTGGCCGGAGTTGGCGTAGATCGTCACCCACTGGCCGGGACCGGCCTCGCCCCAGCGCGCGAAACCCGAGGAGTCGAGCGCCTCGTCGAGCAGCCCGGCGCCGTGGAGCGCGTAGGACATCGAGCCCGAGCAGTCGTAGCCCGAGTCCTCCCACTGCCCGTGGCCACCGCCGTACCTGTACGGCTTGTCGTGGATCTGGTTGCCCGCGGCGATGATCTGCTTGACGACGTCGGGCGCGTCGGCGGGGGCGACGGCGAGGCCGTCGGGGCCGATCGTCGCCTTGCTCGTCGGGGCCGGCGTCTGCTCGGCGGGCGCAGCACCCGCGGGCGTCCCGCCGCCCTCGGCGGCTTCGACGTCCTGGCGCAGCAGCCGGGCCTCCGCCTGGGTGAGACGACCGTCGACGCGCACGCCGGCGGCTGCGCCGGCCGAGGCGCCGGCCGCCCGCATGCGGCGGCGCTCCCAGGTGCGCAGCTTGCGCCGCGTGGTCCGGCCGAAGTGGCCGTCGACCGGCGTCCCCACGCCGGCGCGGCTGAGGAAGTCCTGGAGGATGCGAACGTCGCGGCCCCTCATCCCGGGGGCCAGCGAGCGGGCACCGAACTCGCGGTTGGCCGCCTCGGCGGGCGGAGCGGGGATCTGTGACATGGCGGCGCCGGCGGCCAGTGAGGCCACCACGAGCGAGCGACAGCGTGACAACGATGGTCCTTTCTTTCCGTTGCCTACGGGGTTAGCTGTCGGGCTCGCGCGGAAAGAAGTCGCGCTACGCCGGTGGTCCATCCACCCGCGATTCGCCCCTGGGCCAGTGATTCCTGGCCCTTTGGGTCCCCCGCTCCGGGATGACAGGGTCGTCCCAGACTCGGCGTGTTATCCATAAGCGAAGGGCGGCACCTTAGCGAACCCCCGTTCGAGGGCTGGGTCCGGCGCCGAACGCCGCCGAGTGGCAGGCTACGCGCCGTATGACCTGGGAACCCGAGCTCGAGGAGCTGCGCCGCCGCGAGGCGCTCGCGCGCGAGATGGGCGGCCCTGAACGAGTCGCCCGCCAGCACGAGTCCGGCCGCCGGACCGTCCGCGAGCGCATCGACGCCCTCTTCGACCCCGGGACCTTCCACGAGACCGGCGCGCTGGCCGGCGCCGCCAGCTACGACGGCGACGGCGGGCTCGCGGACTTCGTGCCCGCCAACATGGTGCTCGGCCAGGGCGAGATCGACGGCCGCCCGGCGGTGGTCGAGGGCGATGACTTCACGGTGCGCGGCGGCGCCGCCGACGCCGCGATCTGGCAGAAGATGGTCTACGCCGAGCGGATGTCGCACGACCTGCGGCTGCCCATGGTGCGGCTGATCGACGGCACCGGCGGCGGCGGCTCGGTCAAGTCGCTGGAGTCGATGGGCCACACCTACGTCCCGTTCATCCCCGGGATGGAGCTCGCCGTCGCCAACCTCGCGCGGGTACCGGTGGTCGCCGCCGCGCTGGGGCCCGTCGCCGGCCTCGGCGCCGCGCGCGTCGTGGCCTCCCACTTCAGCGTGATCGTGCGCGGCACCGCGCAGCTGTTCGTGGCCGGCCCGCCAGTGGTGGCCGCCGCGATGGGCGAGACGCCGGACAAGGAGGCGCTGGGCGGCGCGCGCGCGCAGACCCGGGCCGGCGCGGTCGACAACGAGGCCGCCGACGAGGACGACGCGTTCGACCAGCTGCGCCGCTTCCTCGGCTACCTGCCATCCAACGTGTGGGAGCTCGCGCCGGTGGTCGCCGGGACGGATCCGGCGGGACGGCGCGAGGAGTCGCTGCTGTCGGTGGTGCCCCGCGACCCGCGCAAGCCGTACGCGATGCGCACGGTCCTCGAGGCGGTGCTCGATCGCGGCTCCCTGTTCGAGCTCGGCGCCCGGCACGGCCGGTCGATCATCTGCGCGCTCGCGCGGCTCGAGGGGCAGCCCGTCGGCGTGATCGCCTCGGACCCCAAGCACTACGGCGGCGGGCTGACCGGCGCCGCGTCCGACAAGCTCGTCCGCTTCGTCGACCTCTGCGACACCTTCCGCCTGCCCGTCGCCAACTTCGTCGACCAGCCGGGGTTCGTGATCGGGACCGACGCCGAGCGCGCCGGCACGATGCGCCGCGGCACCCGCGCGATCTTCGCGATCCACCAGGCCACGGTGCCGTGGGTCTCGGTGCTGGTCCGCAAGGCCTACGGCGTCGCCGGCGCCTCGCACGGCGACCACTCGCGGCTGAACCTGCGCTACGCGTGGCCGTCGGGAGACTGGGGCTCGCTGCCGATCGCCGGCGGCCTGGAGGCGGCCTACCGGCGCGAGCTCGAGGCCGCGGAGGACCCGGTCGCGATGCGGGCGGAAATCGAGGCGCGCCTGAACGCCGTGCGCTCGCCGTTCCGCACCGCGGAGGGCTTCGGCATCGAGGAGATCGTCGACCCGCGCGACACCCGGCCGCTGCTGTGCGCGTGGGCGAAGCGCGCGTACGCCATCCTCGCGCACGAGGCGGGCGGCGGCGCGAAGGGCCGTACCATGCGGCCATGAGCCACGTGTTCCACGCCGCCGACGTCGACCTGCCCACCGAGGAGGTCCAGCGGCTGCTCGCCGACCGCGAGGATGTCCAGTTGGTGGATGTTCGCGAGCCCTACGAGCACGAGGCCGGCCACATCGACGGGGCCCGCCACATCGAGCTCGAGCGGGTGGCGTCGAAGGCGGAGACGATCGATCGCGAGCGCCCGGTCGTGTTCTACTGCCGCCTCGGCGCCCGTTCGGGGATGGCCGCCAACGCCTTCCGCCGCGCCGGCTACGACGCCTACTCGATGGTCGGCGGCCTGGACCGCTGGCACGCCGAGGGCCGCCCGATCGTGCCCGAGGGCGGGCACGTGGCGGATCACTGACGGCACGATCGATGCGCCTGCGCCTGACGCACGCCGTCGTCCTCCTCCTCCTCGCAGTCGCTCCCGCGACCGCCTCCGCCGCGCTCTCGCTCGAGCCGGTCGGCACCGGCACCTTCACGAACCCCGTACACGTCGCCTCGCCGGCCGGTGACGCGCGGCTGTTCGTGGTGGAGCGTGCCGGGATCGTTCGGATCGTCGGCAAGGGCGGCGCGACGAAGTCCCGGCCGTTCCTCGACATCTCGTCGACGATCGAGTCGGGCGGCGAGCGCGGGCTGCTCTCGATCGCCTTCCCGCCCGACTACGCCTCCTCCGGCCGCTTCTACGTCTACGTCACCGTCCCCGACCTGCAGGTGCTCGAGTTCCAGCGCTCGCAGGACCCGGACGTCGCGCTCGAAGGCACGCGGCGCGTGGTCATCGAGCAGGCGCACACCGCCGTCAACCACAACGGCGGCGGGATGCAGTTCACGTCCGACGGGCTCCTGTGGATCACGATGGGGGACGGCGGCGGCAACAACGACAACACCGGTCCGCCGGCGGGGCCCGGCCGGCTGCCGGGCAACGCGCAGCTGCTCACGACGCTCCACGGCAAGCTCCTGCGCATCGATCCGCGGGCGACGCCCGGCGGCGCGCCGTATGCCGTCCCGGCGGACAACCCGTTCGTCGGCCGCACCGACGCCCGGCCGGAGATCTGGGCCTACGGGCTCCGCAACCCCTTCCGGTTCTCGTTCGACCGCGCGACGGGAGATCTGTGGATCGGCGACGTCGGCCAGAACGACCGCGAGGAGCTCGACTTCGCGCCGGTGTCGGCCGGGCTCGGCAAGGGCGCGAACTACGGCTGGGTGTGCTTCGAGGGGACGATCCGCAACCCGAACATCCCGGCCTGCGACCCGCCCGGGCCGGTGACCGGCCCGCTGCTCGATCGCGACCAGGAGGCCGACGGGGTGTGCTCGATCATCGCGGGCCACGTGGTCCGCGATCCCAGCCTGCCGACGCTCGTCGGCCGCTTCGTCCACGGCGACTTCTGCAACGGCCTGCTGCGATCCGTCGCTCCGGGCGACGCCGCCTCGGACGCCTCGCTGGGCATCAGCGCCGGCAGCCTGGCGTCGTTCGGCGAGGACGCCTGCGGGCGCGTCTACACCGTGTCGCTCTCCGGCGGCGTGCAGCGATTCCGTGACACGACCCCCCTGGCGTGCGACCTGCCGGAGGCCCCGGCCGGGCCCGGCGGGCCAGACGGCGGTGGCGGACCGGACGGCGGCGGCGGAGGAGGTGGCGGAGGGGCCACGCCGGGCTCCGACCGGACGCCGTGTCGCCTCACCCTCCGCCGCGCGAACCCCCAGCGCCCGACCGTCCGCCGCCCGGTGCGCGTGCGCATCGTGACGAGCGAGCGCTGCACGGTCCGCGTCACGGTCCGCGTGCGCGGCCTCCGGGCCGTGCGCTCCGCCTCGAAGACCCTCGCCGCCGGTCAGCGCGTCGTCTTCAACCTGTCGGTGCGCGGCAGCGCGCGAGCCGCGTTCCGCCGGGCGCTGGCCCGCCGGTCGCGCCTCGCGACCCTCACGGTCACCGGCCGCGACGCGGCCGGCAACGCGGGGTCGATGGTCCGGCGGATCCGCCTGAAGGGTTAGTCCGGACTCAGTCCTTGGAGTCCTCGCCGGACTCCTCCTCGCCCGGGTCGGTCGGCGCGTTGGGGTCGGTCGGGCCGCCCGGGATCGGCTCGCCCTTGTAGTCATCCGGGTTGTCGACCTTCTCGCCGTCGATCTCGATCGAGCCGTCCTCGAAGCGCCGGAGGTTCGACGGGCCGAGCTTGGACGTCGCCGCCTCCTCGTAGTCGGACTCGGACTCCGGGCCGCCGAAGGTCTCGTACTTGGCCTTGCCGCCCGGCCAGTCCGCGAGGTCCTGGGGCGGGTCCTCCTCGAGCGCCTTGATCTCCTCCTTGGCGTCGTCGGACTCCTGCTTGTGCTTCTCCGCGGACTTGCTCGCCTCTTCCTGCTCGGCCATCGCTGCCTCCCGGGTTGACACTTTCCGCGGGCGTACCCGCCGCACGCTCGCTTGACATATGCCTATATCGGTATACGATTACGGCATGGCACGAGCGGCGACCACAGCGGATGCGTTCAACGCGGTGGCCGAGCCCCGGCGGCGGCAGATCCTCGATGTCCTCGCCGGCGGGGAGCGCCCGGTGAACGACCTGGTGCGCACGCTCGGCATGGCCCAGCCACAGGTGTCCAAGCACCTGCGGGTCCTCCGCGAAGTGGGGGCGGTCGACGTGCGCGACGAAGGACGGCAGCGGCTCTACCGGCTCAACGGCCAGGCGCTCAAGCCCATCCACGACTGGGTGAAGACCTACGAGCGCTCGTGGTCGGAGCGCTTCGAGGAACTCGACGACGTGCTGGACGAACTCAAGAAGGAGGAAGGCAATGACGGTGAGTAGCGGATCGGCGAAGGTGACGCTCCCGACCGACAAGGAGATCCTGATCACGCGCGAGTTCGACGCGCCGGGCCACTTGGTCTACAAGGCGTGGACCACCCCCGAGCTGGTCAGGCGCTGGTGGAGCGGGCAGCGCGGCACGATGAAGGTCGTCGACATCGACCTGCGGGTCGGCGGCTCCTGGCGGTACGTGATGGAGGCCACGGGCGGCTACGAGGTCGCCTTCCACGGCGAGTACCGCGAGATCGTCCCCGGCGCACGGATCGTCACGACCGAGGTCTACGAGATGCCCGACGCCCCCGAGAACGACGGCGTCCTGAACGTCGTGACGTTCAATGAGGTCGACGGGCGCACGGTCCTCGAGCTGCTCGTCGTGTGCGCGAGCAAGGAGGAGCGCGACATGATCCTGGGCACGGGCATGGAGACCGGCATGCAGGAGCAGATGGACGTCCTCGAGGAGCTCGCGATCTCGCTCCGCTGAGCGCTTTAACGGCCTCGCGGGCGGCGTCACCGCCGCCCGCGAGGGCAGGAACTCAGGGGCCGGGGAGCTACGCGGCGGCGCGCTCGGGCTCCCACTCGCGCCGGCCCGTCGGGACCTTCGCCGGGTCGCGATACGGCTGGACCTCCTCCTTGACGCCCTCCTCGAGGTACACCGACTCGACGTTGACCTGCCAGATGTCGTGGCCGGCGCCGTCGAGCAGGTTCTCGACCGCGCGGATGGCGGTGAGCATGGAGTGGTCGGAGTTGTTGTAGCGGTGCAGGCCGTTGCGGCCGACCTGCTGGAGGTTGCCGATCGTCTCGAGCCAGGAGCGGATCGCGGCGACGTGCTCGGCGTACTCCTCGTCGTAGACGGGATAGGCGAGCGGGACGCGGGTGACGAAGCCGCGCTCGACCTGCTCGGCGCGCGCCAGCCCGAGCTTCTCGAGCTCGCCCTTGGCCATCTCGATCAGGTCCTCGTCATTCGCATCCCAGAGCTCGTCGCCCTGGTTGCAGAAGTACTCCATGCCGACCGACGCCTTCGACGGATCCGGGACCATCCAGGGGCTCCACGAGCGGAAGTTCTGGATGCGGCCGACCTCGACGCCGGGCTCGTGGATGTAGATCCAGTTGTCCGGGAACAGGTCCTCGCCGTCGACGACCAGCGAGACGGTCAGGAAGTCGCGGTAGCGCAGGCCCTCGCCGGCGCGGCGCACGACGTGGCCGGGGGCCGGGTCGGCGAGGCGGACGGTGTCGCGCAGCGGAAGCGAGGAGATGACCTCGGAGCACTCGACGCGCTCGCCGCCGGCGTAGACGGCGACGACGCGGCCGTCCTCGATCTCGATGCTCTCGACCGGCGTGTTCATCCGGACCTCGCCGCCGAGGGCGATGATCTCGTCGCACATGGTCTCCCACATCTGGCCGGGGCCGAAGCGCGGGTAGTGGAACTCGGAGATCAGCGACTTGATCTTGTTGCCCTTGTTGCCGAAGAACGCCGACTTGGCGGCGGAGAAGAACGAGAGGCCCTTGATCCGCTGGGCGGCCCACTCGGCGCGCAGCTCGGTGGCCGGCACGCCCCACACCTTCTCGGTGTAGGTCTTGAAGAAGTGCTGGTAGAGGCGCTTGCCGAAGCGATTGGAGACCCAGTCCTCGAGCGACTCCTCCTTGCCCTTGGGCTTGACAACCGCCCACATGTAGGACGCGAGGCAAAGCGCGAGCTCGACCGGGCCGAGCTTCTTGATGACGTCCATGCCCTCGAGCGGGTACTGCAGGAACTTGCCGTTCCAGTAGATCCGCGACATGCGCGGCCGCTTGAGGAACTCCTCCTTCATCACCTCGTGCCAGAGGTCGTCGACCTCCTGGGACTTGGTGAAGAAGCGGTGGCCGCCGAGGTCGAACCGGTAGCCGTCGCGGACCTCGGTCTTGGCGATGCCACCGACCTGGTCCTCGGCCTCGAAGACGATCACGGGCTTGCCGCGCTGGGCGAGCCGGTAGCCGGCCGTGAGACCCGCGGGGCCGCCACCGAGGACGGCAACGGGCCGCTCGGAGCGGCCGAAGCGGCCGTCGTAGGAAGTGGGACGGGGTTCATCGATCAAGCTCATGTGGGCCACCTTGCCCGCTCCCCCGCGCTTTCCCGCCGTCCTCTAATCCCGGCTAACAACCCTTAACCGCAGCCCCGGGGGGTACCGTGGGCGGGGCGATGCAGCCAGGGACCGCCCTAGACATCCTCGTGGTCGACGACGATCAGCCGCTGCGAGACATGGTGTGCCGCTCCTTCGAGCGCGAGGGCCACCGGGTGACGCCCGTCGCCGACGGCCATGCGGCGCTCGCCGCGGCGGCCGAGCGCCCCTACGACGTCGTGCTGCTCGACGTCGCGCTCGGCGCCGGACCCACCGGCCACGACGTCGCCCGCCTGCTGCGCGCGCGCCGCGACGTCGTCCCGATCATCATGCTCACCGCGCTGGACTCCGAGGCCGACGCGGTCCAGGGCCTCGAGGCAGGAGCCGACGACTACGTGACCAAGCCGTTCGGCCTCGCGGAGCTGCGGTCGCGGATCCGCGCCGTGCTGCGGCGCTCGCAGGGCCGCGTCGTCGAGGGCAGCCTGCGCGTCGGCCCTGTGGTCCTCGACCGCGACCTGCGCCGCGTCACCGTCGAGGGCGGCGCGGTCAGGGTCACGTTCTCGGAGTTCGAGCTGCTGGCGACGCTCATGAGCCGCCCCGGCCACGTCTTCAACCGCCAGGAGCTGCTGCGGGCGATCTGGGGCGACTCGGCCTACCGCGATCCGCGCGCGATCGACGTCCACATCCGCCACCTGCGCGAGAAGCTCGAGCCCCGCCCCGAAGAGCCGAGCCTCATCCTCACCGTCCCGGGACAGGGGTACCGATTCCGCGAGGCGTGATCCCGCGGGCGTTCCTCGGGCTGCGCGGCCGGCTGCTGCTGGCGCTGGTGGCCACGAGCGTCCTGACCCTCGCCGCCGCCGCGGTCGCGCTGGTGGGCCCGCTCACCGAGCGGCTGCGCGAGGAGAGCATCCAGAACCTCTCGCAGACGACGCGCGACGCCCGCCAGGAGTTCGAGCGGGCGCGGCGCAAGCCTCCGGAGGACCGGTTCGTGGCGCTCCGGACCGCCGGGCTGCGCCTGCAGAGCCGGGCCACCGCCCGCGTCGTGGTCGGCGACCTCATCCTCACCGACTTCGAGTACGACACCGACATCGGGGCGCCGACCCGGCCGCTGCAGCTCGCTGCGCTGGAGTCGCTGCGGACCGAGCGCGAGGTGATCAACGTCGGCGGCGACAGCGCGACCGTCGCCGTCCGCCTCTTCCGGCCGCCCGGTGTGCTCGTCGCCCAGCGCCAGCTCACCGACGTCGCCACCACGGTCGAGCAGGTGCGGCTGGCGCTGCTGGCCGCCGGCGGGATCGGCCTGCTGGTGGCCGCCGGGCTGTCGCTGGCGGTCTCGAGCACGCTGCTGCGCCGGCTGGGCCGCCTGCGCGCGGCGGCGCTGCGCGTCACGGCGGAAGGACCCGAGGCGCCACCACCGTCCGACGAGGTCCGCGACGAGGTCGGCGACCTCGCCCGGGCGTTCGCCCGGATGCAGGAGGCGCTCAAGCGCGAGGAGGCGTCGCGGCGCTCGTTCGTGGCGACCGCGTCGCACGAGCTGCGCACGCCGCTGACGATGCTCCAGGGGACGATGGAGCTGCTCGAGGAGGACCTCGCCGACGACCCCGTCGACGTCGCCGACGCCCAGCGCCAGGTCGCCCGGGCCCGGCGCGAGCTGCGGCGCCTCTCGCACCTGGCCGGCGAGCTGCTCGACCTCAGCCGGCTCGACGCCCAGGTCCCCCTGCGCTCCGAGCCGGTCGAGCTCGGCGAGATGGCGCGCGCGGTGGCGGCGGAGTTCGGCCTGCGCTCGCGCGAGCGCGCCGTCGGCATCGTCGTAGTGCCGCCCGAGCGGCCGTGCTGGGCGCTCGCCGATCCCGACGCCGTCGCCCGGATCGTGCGCATCCTGCTCGACAACGCGCTGCGCCACGCGCCGCGCGACACCGGCGTCCGGGTGGTCGCCGGCGCCGGCGGGCACCCGGCCATCGGGGTCGCCGACCGTGGCCCCGGCGTGCTGCCGCAGGACCGCGACCGGATCTTCGATCGCTTCTACCGCTCGGAGTCCAACACCGAGGGCGGGTTCGGGCTGGGGCTGGCCATCGGCCGCGGGCTCGCCGACCGCATGGGCGGCACGCTGCGCCTCTCGAGCGGGGACGGGATCGGCGCACGCTTCGTGCTCGAGCTGCCGCCGGCGAGGGACTCGACGCCGGCGCCCGACCGCTCGGGCCAGCGGGTCAGCCGGTCGCCTGCTTGAGCAGGACCGTCGCCTTGACCGGGTTCGGGTGCTCGGGCCAGGGCGAGGGCGGATAGATCGCCGCGACCCGGAAGCGCCGGTCGTTGGAGATCGCGCGCGCCCACTCCTCCGAGCGCAGGCGCACCAGCCCGGTCCACGGGGCGCTCCAGCGGGCGAGGCTGTAGATCGTCGGCTGGATCAGGACCAGCCGGCGGCCGGGCGGCAGCGCGTCGAGCAGCGGCCGCAGGTGCAGCGGCGCGCTCGTCTGGCGCAGCCGCGTCACCCCGTCGCGCCAATCGGTCACGCCGAGGTCGTCGACCTCACCCCACACGGTCGCCCACCGCAGTCCGTCCGGCAGGTAGTGCGCGAGCACGGGGATCTGCTCGGGCCAGGTGGATATGACGAGGTCGCCCGGCCGCACGCTGGGGGCCAGCGACGCCGCGACGCTGCGCACGTTGCTCTTCTCCGACCGCGTGGTCGTGCCCGACCACATCAGCGCGACGATCGCGAGGCCGACGAGCCCGAGCCGGCCGGCGCGGGCGAGCCCGAGCGCGCAGAGCAGCAGCAATGGCGCCACACCCACGGAGAGATAGCGGGGCGCCCACGCCGGCGAGGCCTGCGACGCGCCCCAGGCGATCACGATCGTGCCCGCCGCCACGATGATCAGCGCGATCGCGGCTCGCGCCTCCGGATCGCTGCGCCGGCGCTTGAGGACCGCGGCCAGCCCGGCGCCGCCGGCCAGGAGCAAGGCCACGTAGGCGACCTCGCCGAGGAGCCGCTCGGGCACCTCGCCGAGCTGGTCGAGCCCCGGGCGCTTCGACCACGGCGCCCCCGTGTGCTCCGCCTGGAACAGGAGCGTGGGCACCCACGGGGCGTAGACCGCGAGGATCGCGGCGAATGTGATCGCCCCCTCGATCAGCAGGCCGCGGCGGCTCTCGCGCGGCTCGATCGCCAGCAGCACCAGCCAGGCCAGGCCGGTCGCGCTGGCGAAGAACAGCGACCAGTTGTGGGAGTACATCATCGCGGCCAGCGCGAGCCCGAACACCGGGAGCGCGCTCCGGCGACGGTGGACGAACCCGGCCAGGAACGCCAGTGTCGCGATCGTGCCGAGCAGCATCACGAGCGCGTACATCCGCGTCTCCTGCGCGTAGAGCGTGAGGAACGGGTTCAGCGCGGCGAGCGCGGCGGCGACCCACCCCGCGCGCGTCCCGTAGAGCATCCGGACCCCGAGGAACGCGACGGGCACGGTCAGCAGCGCGCAGGTCAGCGACAGCGCGCGCGTCGAGGACTCGCCGTCCGAGCCGACCAGCGCCAGCCAGAGGTGCAGCATCATGTAGTACAGCGGCGGCGAGCCGTCGAGCCGCAGGATGCCCGGGATGTCGAACAGCGGGCGATCGGCGATTCCCACCGACAGGCCTTCGTCGATCCAGTAGCCGATGCCCATGTGGTCCGTGCGCAGGACAGCCGACAGCACAACCAGCGCGCCGAGCCCGGCCACGGTCATGGCGACGCCCGCGCGCGCGCCGGTCAGCGCCCGCGCTCGCAGTGCCCAGGGCGGCCGCGAGGCGTAGGTGGCCATGCCGGAAAGCGTACGAGGTGCCGGGACCTCCTCCCGTTCGCGCGTCGTCACTTCTTGCACGCCTGCCGGATGACCCAGTGCTCCGTGCCCGCGACGCGCGGGTAGCGCGGGTCGCGGCTCAGCGACGACGGATGCGAGCGCGTGAGGCTGAAGCGCCGGCCGGCGAACGCCGTCCCCGGGCCGAACGGGAAGATCTCGACGCGGCGCATCGGCACGTGCAGCCGCCAGGCGAGCGAGGTCGTGTCGAAGCGCCCCGTGAACACCCCGCCGCAGCCGCGGACCCGCGCCGCGCCGCCGACCTCTGCGATGGCGGGATCGAGGTCCTGGTAGAGCGCCGCCTCGGCGCGCGTGAGGCGCAGGTCCTCGGTGAAGACGCCGAGCGTGTGGACCACGAACGGCGCCGCGAGCGCGGCGACGGCGACGGCCGCGATGGCCGCCGCGCGGGGGCCGTACCGCTCGCCGGCCCCGCGAACCAGCGCGACCCAGCCCGCGCCGGCGAGCGCGCACAGCAGCGCGGCGGGAAGGGCGACGTAGCGGAGGTTGCCCGCGTAGCCGGCCTGCGTCATCGCCCCGACCATCGTCATCAGGATCGCGGCCACCCCTGCGAACACGAGCGGGAGCCCGGCCTGGCCGTGCCGGCTCCAGTCGCGCACGGCGATGCCGATCGAGACGGCCGCGCCGAGCAGCACCGGCGGCATCAGCACGCGCCACGAGCGGCGGAACACCTCGAGGAACGGGTGCTCGGCGAAGGCCGCCGAGTCCGGGTTGGGCTGGCGGGCGCGGTCCGACGCCCGGAACGGGTTGCCCGAGCCCCACCACTCCGGCCCCAGCCACAGGACCACGAGCGCCGCGAACCCGCCCGCCACCAGGAGCCGCAGCCGCGGCTCGCGCCAGGCGAGCCACAGCCCGTAGAGCCCGAGGAAGGGCCACACCTCCGGGCGCAGTAGCGCGGCGCCGAAGGCGAGCGCGAAGGCCGGCCCGCGGCGGCCGTCGAGATGGCGCTCGATCGCGAACAGGACGAGCGCGACGAGCAGGCCCTCGGAGTTGCCGCGCGCGAAGTTGCGCACGAACTCGTCCGCCAGCAGCAGCGCGGCGCCGGCCAGCACGCCCGCGGCGGGACCGGCCAGCCGGGCGCCGAGTCGGGCGGCCATGACGATGGCCAGCAGGCCGCCGGCGCGCGCGATGACCAGCCACGCGGCCGGGGCGGCGTCGTCGGCCAGCAGCGCGAACGGCGCGGTGAGCAGCACCGGCAACGGCTTCCAGGACGGCCCGCTCGTCGTCGACAGCGTCCCCTCGGTGACCTCGCGGCTCCAGATGATCCACGCCCACGGGTCGTAGGTCGGCTCGGCCGGCCCGAGCAGCGACAGCAGCGCGAGCCCGAAGGCCGCCAGCGTGACCAGCGCCCAGCTGCGCCCGGGATCGGCGGGCGCGGCGGCGCGGCGGCGGCGGTCGCGCGCGGGCATGAACGGCACGCGGCGACGGCGCGCCGCGTGGGACGGGACGGTCAACGACACGGAGGCCGAGGGTAGTCCGAGGTGTCGATGCCCCGCACTCCGGGGCGCTGGGTCACGACAGGTCGAGCGCGGCGCGGACGCCGGCGAGCGCCGGCGTCTCGGGGCCGTCGGGATCGCGCAGCGGCCCGGTCCTGTTCCAGTCCGCGAGGCCGCGGTCGAGCGCGCCGAGCGGGATCCCCGCGGCCGCCGCCAGCGCGGCGGCCCGGCGCTCGAGCAGGATCACGTCGCCGGAGAGCAGCGCGCGCTTGGCCGCCACTGTGGTGGCGTCCTCGCCGCCGAGGTGCAGGCTTCCCGCCGCCAGCGGATACAGCTCGGCAGCGGCGAGCGTCGTGAGCAGCTCATAGCGCGCGGAGCGGCCGAACCCCGGCAGCGCGAGGCGATCGAAGACGCGCGAGAAGCGCCGCTCGGGCGTCCATGCCGCCTCGCCGTTGAAGGCGGCGGCCTGCGAGCCCGCGCGCTCGGCCCAGGCGCGGTAGGCCGCGGCGGTGCGCACGCGTTCGGCGTCCAGGTCGGGCGGCACGCCGGCCGGCCACGCCGGACGGGCGTCGAGGACGGCGGTCTGCAGGTCGGGCGCATCCGGACCGGTGAGGGCGAGCAGGAAGGCGAGCCAGGTCGCATCCTCGAGGTCGGGCTCGGTGGCGACCACCTCGTACGGGCCTGGCGGCTCGAGCCGCTGCGCGGCGGCGGCCATCGCGCTGGCGAGGCGCTCGGCGTCGGCGCTGGCCTTGAGGCCAGGGACGAGCTCGGAGCGATACCCGTCGTCGGCCTCGCGAGCGAGTTGGCGCGTGCGCAGGCCGCTCGAGCGCCGGGTGGTTCCGCCGGTCCGGCTGGCGGCGCCGGTGCTGCGCGGCCGCGCCGCCGACCTGGGCGGTGCCGCCGCGGCCTGCTCGCGCGAGCAGATCGGGCAGTTCGCGAGGAAGCGGTTGTGGCGGCAGAACGCGGGCACGCGCCGCGAACGGTACCGCGCCTGCGGGAGCGGTTTCACACCGCCCCCGCGGGCATGGATCGGAGCTACGAGACCTGCGGGCGCAGGGTCGCGGAAGTGGCCGCCGGGCGCGAGACGAAGGCGCGGCGGGCGCGGCCCAGCCGCGAACGGCGCGCCTGCCGGGCCTCCGCGATCAGGTCGCGGCGGTGCTCGGTGGCGAGGAAGGTGGTGAGGGTGACGGCTTGCATGGTGCTTCTCCTTTGGGGTCGTAACCAGTGTTCCCCCTTTGCCAGTGATTGTACCACCGTCTATACTCTTTTGCAGGTTATGACCGCGACGACGCCAAAACGCGCTCCGGGCGACCTCGAGCTCGTGCGCACATACGTGAACTCGCTCGACGTCGAGGGCAGCGCCGAGGCCCTCGACTCCCCCGACTCGCTGGCCGCGTGGCTGGCGGAGCGCGGCCATCCCGCGGGCCCGTCGGGGGTGTCGCTGGAGGACCTCGAGCACGCCCGGGCGGTCCGCGAGGCGCTGCGCGAGGTCCTGCTCTCGCACAACGAGGACGCCGCCCCGGATCCCGCAGCACTCGCCACCCTCGACGCCGCCGGCGCGCGCGCCCCGGTCCGCGTCCGCTTCACTCCTGGCGGCGAGGCCGGCTTCGCCCCGGCCGGCAGCGGCCTCGACGCGGCCATCGGCGAGCTGCTCGCGATCGTCGCGCGCGCGGAGGCGGAGGGCACATGGCCGCGACTGAAGGCGTGCGCCGCGGACAGCTGCCGCTGGGCGTTCTACGACCACTCGCGCAACCACTCGCGGACGTGGTGCACGATGGCGGTGTGCGGCAACCGCGCGAAGGCCCGCTCGTACCGGTCCAAGCACGCCGCCGGGAGCGGCGGGTGAGCGGCTGGCCCGCGCCCCTGCGGCCGGTGCTCGAAGGCGCCCGCGTGCGGCTCGAGCCGCTGGACGCCCGCCACGAGGCCGACCTGCGCGCCGCCGGCGGGGCCGATCCCGAGGTCTGGCGCCTCGTCAACCCGGCCGTGGCCGAAGACCCGGAGGGGTTCGCGGCGTGGTTCGCGACCGCGCTGGAGGGCTCAGCCGACGGCTCGGAGGCCGCGTTCGCCGTCGTCGATCGGACGACCGGCCGCGCGGTCGGGTCGACCCGCTACCTCGCGCTGCGGCCGGCTGACCGGGTGTTGGAGATCGGCTGGACCTGGCTCGGGCGCGCCGCGTGGCGGACGGGCATCAACGTCGAGGCCAAGCTGCTGCTCCTCACCCACGCGTTCGACGTCCTCGGCTGCCGTCGGGTGGAGCTCAAGACCGACGCGCGCAACGACCGCTCGCGCACCGCGATCGCCGCGCTGGGCGCGGAGTTCGAGGGCATCTTCCGCAAGCACCGGCTCGTCCCTGTGCCGCGCGACACCGCGTGGTACGCGATTGTGGATGACGATTGGCCTGGGGTGCGAGAGCGGCTCTTGGGTCGGCTCGCGCGCTGATCTCGGTGGCACTGTCGCAGCGGATGTGACGGCACGGGCCGGGTTGAACGGCGGCAGTGAGGGAGGAGGTGTGGTGGGCGGTGGGGGCACTGACCGGCCGCTGGGCGGCGCCGGCCGAGTTGAACTGCGCAGTGAGGGAGGAGGTGTGGTGGGCGGCGGGGCGATTCGATGTCGTCAACCACCCCCATCGTCGCAAATGGGTCGCACGGGGGTGATTGGGGGCGTCATTTGCCCCGAACCACCCCCGTGCGACTTCTCGGCGCGCATGGGGGTGGTTGGCGTCCTGCCCGCCCGTTCGACCCACCCTCCCTCAATGCCGGGGGTAAACGCTCCACTGCTAGGCCGGCGACTGGTCGAAGCCGGCGCGCTCCGCGGCCGACACCTCGTCGGCACTCTCACCGAGCGCGCGTAGGAACGCGCCGAAGCCGCAGCTCGGCGTGTGGATGGCGAGGAAGCGCGCGGCGCCGGAGACGGTGTGGGCGACGCCGGGTGGCACCTGCACCCAGGCCCCCGCCGAGGCTCGGTGCTCAGCGCCACCGGCGGTCAGCGCAAGCTCCCCCTCGAGCACGTAGAACGACTCGGCGTGGCGATGGTGGACGTGCGGCGTGAGCCGGCCGCCCGCAGCATCGGCGACCGCGATCGCCTCGATGTCGGTGAGCAGCGTGAGCGCCATGCCCGCGTGCTGAACGGTCGGCTCGGTGCCGCCGACGACCGCCTCGGTCGTCGAGCGGCCGCCGTCCGGTGGCGGGTCGTGCTGGTCGTAGACGAGCTTGCGGCCGTCGCGCAGAGCGCGCATGTAGTCCGCGAACCCCTGCCCGGGCGCGTGGAAGTTGAGGTAGCGCGCATCGGCGCCGCTGCCGTTGCGGAACCCGTGCACGACGTGCGGCGGGACGCGCGCGAGCGTCCCCGCCGGGATCGGGCGGGTCTCGCCCTCCAGGCCTAGCCGGAGCGTTATCTCCCCGTCCAGCACGTAGAAGAAGTCGGTGTGGTGATGGTGGACGTGCAGGTCGGCGCCGTCGCGGCCCGGGCCGAACCGCGACCACGTCGCGTTCACGGACTCGTGATCGGACAGGATCTCGACCCGCCGGTCCGGCGCGTCGCCGACGACCTCGCCCCCGCCGGCCGGGATCAAGCTCAGCTCGCTCACGCGCGGCAGTCTACGGGCAGGTGAAGCCGAGGATCAGCTGCGCCGTCTCGAGCGGGACGTCGAGCTGGGGGCAGTGGCCGACGCCCTCGAGCTCGACCCAGTCGGCGTGCGGGAACCAGTCGCGCCGGTACCGGGCGGCGGCTCGCGGCCACGGCAGGAGCCGGTCCTCGACGCCCCAGACGATCCGGAGGGGGCAGGCGATCTTCAACGGGTCGAGCGGCCAGCCGTCCCGCGACGCGAGGTCGATGAGATCGTCCGCCGCCACGCAGCCCGCCGCCCCACGCATCTGGTGGGCGAGCAGCTCGGCGGGGATGTGCTCGAAGTTCACGACCGTGTCGCCGGTGCACCGCCGCCTGCCCTCCGGCGAGGCGAGGATCGCCTCCGCGTGCGGCGCCGCCCCCGTCACGAGCTCCTGCATCCTCGTGAAGTGGGCGAGCGCCTCGCGGTAGGAGTCGTCGCCGCGCGCCCAGCCCCCGGCGGGTGCGAGCGCGACGACCGAGTTCGCCCGGTCGCGCACCGCGAGCTGGAGCGCGAGGTAGCCGCCGAGCGAGTTGCCGGCGATGTGCGCACGCTCGAAGCCCGCCGCGTCCATCGCGCGCTCGACCGCGTCGGCGAGCGCGGTGTCGCTGATCTCCCCCTCGATCGCCGGCCCGCCGGCGTGCCCGGCGAGCGTCAGCGCGAGGACGTCGTGGTGGCGCTCGAGCGCGGGCAGGACGAGCTCCCACGTGCGCCAAGTGTCCGTGAAGCCGTGCAGGCACACGAGCGGCGGCCCCGAGCCACCGCGGTGCGATGGGGTGAACGGCGAGAACAGGGGCCCCAAACCTACAACTCGAACTGGCGATCGCCGACCGCGACGACGATCCCCTCCCCCTCGCGCGCCGCGATGGTCAGCGGTGCGTCGGCGTCGCGGGTCGGGAAGTCCGCGCTCGCGATGCTGCGGCCCCCGAGTGCCCGCGCGAGCGCCATGAGGCCGTCGGCGAGCGCGGGGATGACCCCGAGCGGCGCGTGGATCTCGCCCGTCTCCGGGTCGGCGGTGATGGCCGACCCGGGAGCCGCGCGGGGCACCGCGACGGGCAGCGGCGCGACGCCGTCGGTCGCGTCGACGCCGAGCACGAAGACCTCGTCGCCGCGGGTGAGCTCGATGGGCGCGCCCGGCGCGCACTCGACGAGGACCGGCTCACGACCGGGGTCGTCGAGGAGCACCGCCACGCGCTCGGCGCCCGACCCCTCGGCGAACGCGCGAACCGTCGCCAGGGCGGGTGCGTGCCGCGCCAGCGAGGCCCAGTCGGGCTCGGAATGGTCGCCCGCCACGTCGAGAGTCTGCCATCCGACCTCAATAGTGGGGTCAGAGTGCCGATTTGAGGGTCATGACCATGATCCGCCGTGTCCTCCTGATCCTCGCCGCGATGGTGCCGCTCGCGGTCGCCTCGCCGGCCCAAGCCGTCGAGCCGGGCCTCGCCCTGACCGGCCAGGAGAGCGTCGACGCCGGCGCGGAGGCCTCGGCGCTCGGTTCCGGCTGGGTCCGGATGTTCGTGGACTGGTCGACCTTCGAGCCGGCCGACAACCACTACGAGCTCTTCTGGGAGCGCCACTTCAACGCACGCATCGACGCGGCCAACCGGCACGGCCAGAAGGTCCTGCTGGTCGTCGTCCGCAGCCCGTCGTGGGCCTCGGGCTCGGGCAACGTGAACACGCCGCCCGCCGACGCGGCTCCGTACGCCGAGTTCATGGGGCATCTCGCCAGGGAGTACAAGGGCCGCGTCTCCGCCTACGAGGTCTGGAACGAGCCCGACGAGGCGGCGTTCTGGAGCAGCGGCCCCAACGCCGGCGCGTACGCCCGGCTGCTCAACGCCTCCTATGACGCCGTCAAGGCCGTCGACTCGGACGCGACCGTGGTCGTCGGCGGCCTCACCGGCAACAACTACCGCTTCCTCGAGGAGGTCATCGACGCGGGCGGGACCAAGTTCGACGCGGTCGGCGTCCACACGGACACCGCTTGCCTGACCTCCCCCGCGGATGAGCAGTACCGCGAGCCGGACGGGCGCATCGGCCGCTACTCCTTCACCGGCTATCGCGAGGTGCGCCAGTCGCTGGTCGCCCGCGGCCTCGACCGGCCGATCTGGATGACCGAGATGGGCTGGTCGACGCTGACCAGCACGTGCTCGGTCGGCACGCGCGCCGGCACCAAGCCCAGCGGCGTGAGCCCGGAGCTGCAGGCCCGCTACCTCACGCAGGCGATGGGCTGCCTGGCGCGCGACACCTACGTCACGCACGCCTTCTGGTTCACGCTGCAGGACATCGGCGGCGAGGAGCGCTACGACCACTTCCTCGGGCTCATGGGCACCGACGGCAGCCGCAAGCCGGCCTACGACGCCTTCCGCAACTTCGCCACCTCGGCGCGAGCGCCGGGCGCGTGCGCGACCGACGTCGACGTCGTCGTCCCGACCGTCACGCTGCTCACCCCGACCCAGAGCACGCCGTTCATCGACAAGCTGGCCGTCAAGGCCACCGCGACCGACGACGTGGGCGTCTCGGGCATGGAGCTCTTCGTCGACGGCGTCAAGATCGGCGGCAAGCAGACCGGCGGCAGCTTCACGCTCGACTGGCACGGCGCCAAGGACCTGGCCATCGGCGAGCACAAGCTCGTGGTCAAGGCCTACGACAACGCCAAGAACGTCGGCGAGGTCTCGACCATCGTGCTCCGGGCCGACCCAAAGCGCCTCAAGGTCCCCACCGCCACCATGAAGCTCGCGTTCAAGAAGGGCAAGGGGCGCCGCATCACCGTCAGCGGTGGCCGCGTGTCCGCGCTGAACAGCCCCGTCCAGCCGCAGGGCCGCGTCCAGGTGTTCTTCGAATACCAGAAGCTGGTCAAGAAGGGCAAGAAGAAGGTCAAGGTCTGGAAGCCCTTCTCGCGCTTCACCAAGTCCGCCCGCAAGCCGTTCAAGTTCACGTTCAAGGTCCGCAAGCCGGGCGTCTGGCGAGCGTACGCGCGCTACGAGGGCGTCGCGCCGTTCAAGCCGTACAAGACCGCTTACACGAACCTCGGCCGCGTCCGCTGACGGACGCGCCGCCGTGGCGGCGCGAAACACAGGATCCCGGAGGGGCACGGACCGGGTAAGGCCGTTCCGTGCTCACGACGCTCGACGGATACACCACGCCCGCCGGGTTTCATGACGAGGCCGTCTCGCCCGACGGGCGCCTGCGCCCCGCCGTCTGCGCGGCGCTCGAGGCCATCGGTCGCCACGACCTCGGTGAGCTGTGCACCAGCGTGGCCGAGGCCCTCGAGCGCCAGGGCGTCACGTTCAGCTCGATCGACGGGGACGCGACCTTCAACCTCTGCCCCGTGCCCCGCGTCATCGAGGCGGGCGAGTGGGCGGGGCTCGAGGCCGGCATCGCCCAGCGCGTCGCCGCGCTCAACGCGTTCCTGGCGGACGCCTACGGCGAGCAGGCCATCGTCGCCGCCGGTGTCATCCCCGCGCGGGCGATCGAGACGTGCCCGCACTTCGAGAGGTCCCTGCGCGGTCGCGCGGCCCCCGGCGGCATCTGGGTCGGGATCGCCGGCCTGGATCTCGTCCGCGACGCGTCCGGCCGCTTCCTGGTGCTCGAGGACAACCTGACGACGCCGTCGGGCGTGGCCTACGCCGTCGCGGCGCGCGAGTCGCTGCGCGAGATGCTCGGGGACGTGGTCGACTCCATCCGGCCGCTCGACGGCCTCGCCGACATGCTGCGCGACACGCTGCGGGCGGCGGCGCCGAGCACCGCGGCCGGCGACCCCCGGCTGCTCGTGCTCACCGACGGGCCGGACAACGCGGCGTACTGGGAGCACGCCGAGCTGGCGCGGATGATCGGCGCGCCCCTGGCCACGCCCGACGATCTCGAGGTGCGCGAGGGTGTCCTGTGGCTCTCAGACCACGACGCGCGCATCGACGTCGTCTACCGGCGGACGAACGAGGCGCGCGCCGGCAGCGACGTCGGCCGGCTGCTGCTCGAGCCGTGGCGTCGGGGCACGCTCGGCGTCGTCAACGCGTTCGGGACCATG
Organism: uncultured Solirubrobacterales bacterium; assembly: GCA_963828075.1. Taxonomy (GTDB): domain Bacteria; phylum Actinomycetota; class Thermoleophilia; order Solirubrobacterales; family Solirubrobacteraceae; genus JACCYI01. The sequence continues at coordinate 716,733 of CAWHDH010000021.1, forward strand.
GTGGCCGACGACAAGCTGCTGCACGCCTACGTCGAGGAGATGATCTCGTTCTACCTCGGCGAGGAGCCGCTGCTGCCGTCCGTGCCGACGTACGACCTCTCGCGCCCGGAGGTGCTCGCGGAGCATCGCGATCGGCTCGGCGAGCTCGTCGTGAAGCCGCGGATCGGCTATGGGGGGATCGGCGTGATGATCGGCCCGCACGCCGAGGCGGATGAGATCGCGCGCGTCGGGGAGTCCATCGACGAGCGGCCCGGCGACTTCGTCGCCCAGGAGCCCATCGCGCTGTCCTGCCAGCCGACCGCGATCGACGGGCGGCTGGAGCCCCGCCACGTCGACCTGCGGCCGTTCGCCTTCAACCTCGGCGATCGCGTCGCGGTCCTCCCCGGCGGCCTCACCCGGGTGGCGCTCGACGAGGGTGCGCTCGTCGTCAATTCGTCGCAGAATGGAGGGGTGAAGGACACCTGGATCCTGCGATCGTGACCTCGCTGCCGGCATGGGCGCACTGGAGTCCCGAGGCCCTCGAGCGCCCGTGGACGGTCGGGATCGAGGAGGAGGTCATGCTGCTCGACGCGGGCGACTGGGCGCTGGCACCGCGGATCGACGACGTGCTCGACGAGCTCGCCGGGGAGCTGGGCGAGCAGGTCTGCGCGGAGACCCACCGCTCGGCCCTGGAGCTGACGACCGGCGTCCACGCGACGCCGGGGGAGGCGGCCGCCGACCTCGCGCATCTGCGCACGCGGCTGTCGGCCTGCCTGCCCAAGTTCGGCCTCGCCGCCGGCGCGGCCGGGACCCATCCGATCGCGGAATGGTCCGAGACGCTGATCTCGCCCGGGAAGCGCTATCAGGCCATCTACGGGACGATGCGCGAGCTCGCGCGCCGCGAGCCGACGTTCGCGCTGCACGTGCACGTCGCCGTACCCGATCCTGAGCTGGCCGTCCGCGCGCTGTCGCGGATGCGCGCCCATGTCCCGCTGCTGCTCGCGCTGTCCGCGAACTCGCCGTTCTGGCAGGGGCGCGACACCGGCCTCGCCTCGGCGCGGACCCCGCTGTTCCAGGCGTTCCCGCGCGTCGGCATCCCGCGGCGTTTCGACCGCTACGACGAGTACGTCGAGGCGGTCGACGTGCTCCTGCGCTGCGAGGCGTTCCCCGAGCCGACGTTCCTGTGGTGGGACCTGCGGCTGCAGCCGCGCTTCGGGACGATCGAGATCCGGGTCATGGACGTGCAGGTCCGCGTCCGCGACACGCTCGCGCTCGTCGCGCTCGTCCAGTCGCTCGTGCGGCTCGAGGCGGTCGAGGGCTTCGCCGACGCCGCGCTGGTCGGCGCCCCGGAGGTCCTCGACGAGAACCGCTTCCTGGCGGCACGAGACGGCATGGCGGCGGAGTTCATCGACCCGTCGGGGGAATGCCGGAAGCCGGCCGCCGACTGGCTCGCGGAGGCCCTCGCCGCGTGCGCCCCGCACGCGGCGGCCCTCGGGTGCGAGAACGATCTCGCCCTCGTGTCCGAGCTGGCGTGCGAACCGGGGGCGCCGCGCCAGCGGGCGGTCGCGGCCGGCGCCGACGGGCTGCCGGGCCTCGTACGCGCGCTGGCCGTCGCGTTCACGGAGGTCTAGCGGGCGCCGCGGCGAGGTGCGCTTCGCCGCTGGTTGGGTGGTCGATCACGCGGGCTGGCCCGGCGGGTGAGGAGGGAGGCAGGGGTGAACGACCGCTGATGGACCGGTTTTCAGGGGCCGTTGGGTCACACGCGTGGACGTTTTTCGGCCGCGTGTGACCAGACGGCCGTATAGGGGCCTCTACGTCACACGCGACCAGAATCGGCCCTCGGGTGTGACGAAACGGCCCCTCCGCCCGAACCCCTTCCGTCGATGCGTCAGTTGTGGTCCGCCGAGTGGCACGGACCACCACGACGGACGCACACGGAACTAGGCGGCGTCGTCCCCGGGGCTCGTCGTCGCGGTGGCCGGCGTGGGTGCGGGCTCGTCGGCGGGCTTCGCGGCCGGCGCGGGCTTCGCAGCGGCGGGCTTGGGCTTGGCCGCCGGCACGGGCTTGGGCTTCGCGGCGGCGGCGGCGGGCTTGGGCTTGGCCGCCGGCACGGGCTTGGGCTTCGCGGCGGCGGCGGGCTTGGGCTTGGCGGCCGCAGCGGGCTTGGGCTTCGCGGCCGCCGGCTTGGGCTTGGCGGCCTTGGACTCGGCGGCCGCCGGGGTCTTGCGCGCGGCGGTCTTGGGCTTCGCCGGCGCCGCCGGGGCCGGGGCCGACGCTGCCGCCGCGGTCGTGCCCGAGGAGGTGGCGGTCGCGGCTGCGGCCGGCGGCGCGGGCTTGGCGGCCTTCGGCTTCGCGGCGGCGGGCTTGGCGGCCGCCGGTGGCTTCGGCTTCGCGGCCTTCGGCTTCGCCGCCGGCTTGGCCGCGGCCGGCTTGGCCGCGGCGGGCTTGGCCCGCGCCGCGGGCGGCTTGGGCTTGGCGGCCTTCGGCTTCGTGCGGACGGGGGCGCGCTTCTGGGTCCCCGCGGTCGCCTTCGCGGAGGCCTTGGCCCGGCTGGTGGCCGTCGGGGTCGCGGCAGGAGCGGTGGGCGGCGCGCTGGTGGCCTTGGCGGCGTCGTCGTCGCCGAACTGCTCGCGCACCTTGCTGACGACCTCCGACACGACCGTGGTGCCGGCGCCGACCGCCTTGCTGATGATGTCCTTGGGAGTGATGGGCATGGGGTGGACGGTACCGCCGCCGCGGCACGCGCAAACCCGGCCGGGCCTCAGGGCTTCTCGTAGATGTTGCGCGTCAGCTGCGGGAACTGCTTGGTCGTCTGACCCTTGAACGTGATCGGTTTCTGCACCCGGCACCCCGGCGATCCCTGGGGTCCGGTGCGGGGCTCCATCTCGCCGCCCGAAGGGGAGTTCACGCAATCCCACGCCGGCAGGATCTTGAACTTCTGCGCCTCCGGGCTGCTGAGCACGCCGAGCGGGTTGAGGAACGCGTTGCCGCGGTTGGTCGCCAGGCGGTTCGGATAGACCGCGACGCTCTCGGCCCCGGTCGCGCCGAACTGGCGCAGGTAGTGGCCGTTGGTCCCGGGCTTGGGGCTCTTGACCTTGGCCGCCGTGGCCACGCCGAGGTTGGCGAACATGTCGGAGAGCGTGTGCGCGTGCACGCCGATGTACTCGAGGATCGGGTTGATCTCGCCGAGGAACGGGCCGAGCTCGTTCAGGACGGGCCGCACGCCGTCGAGGATCTCGCTCGTCGCGGGCAGCGACTTCTTGGAGATGGTGAGCAGCGGGTCGAGGTTGATGAAGAACCGGCGCAGGTCCGGAGCGAAGTCGCCGACCGCGTCGAGTGTGGGGTCGAGGTCGTCCAGCGCCGGTTGCAGGTCCACCAGCAGCGGCTGCGTGTCCTTCGCGAACGTCTCGAGCCGCTCGGCGGTCAGCTTGGACTCGTCGAGGAACGTCGGGAACACCCGCCACGTCTGGGCGAACGCCTCCTGCTCGCGCGCGATCGCGTTGAAGACGTCGTCCTGCGCGGTGAGCAGCAGCTGCAGCTGCCCTTCCTTCTCGGTGAGCGCGCCGAACACGACCGCCGTGTTCTTGACGAGGCCGCGGACCGTCGCGCGCTGCTCGTCCAGCAGGTCGGTGAGGTCACCCCCGCTCTCCACGAAGGCGGGGAACTGCCCGAAGGCGTCGTTGATGTCGCGCCCGCGGTTCTGGACCGCGAGGCCGGTGTCGCGCTGCCAGGTCCGGAACGCCTTGCGCGTGAAGGGATCCAGGGCGTTGAGGATCTCGTCGAGCTCGACCGACGGCCGCACCCGGGAGTTGGCGAGCCGCTCGCCCTCGGCCAGCGCCCGCGCGCCCTCCGAGCCCAGCGACATCTCCACGAAGGTCTCGCCGAGCAGCGTCTTCTGGCGCAGCTGAGCGATCGCGTCGCGGCGGATCGGCGCGTACTTGCGGTAGATCTCGAGCGTGGCGAGCGTCCGGTTGCCGTTCGGGTCGCGATCCTTGGCGCTGACGCGCCCGATCTTCACGCCGGAGACGCGGACGTCGGCCTCGACCGCCAGCTGGGTCGCCTCCGGGAAGCCGACCTGGATCCGGTAGCCCTGAGGCTTGAGCGGCACCGAGCCGCCGAACGACAGCCACAGGAACAGCAGCAGCCCGAAGCACGACAGCGCGAAGACGACCATCGTGAGGATCCGGACGACGGAGGGGGCCTGTTTCTGCATCAGCCGAGGGCACCGCCACAGATCGTGGGATCGTTGAGGACGCCGGTCAGCCCGAGCACGAACTCGGCCGCCGGGTTCGTGGCCGCCGTGCTCTTGATGGTGTTGCAGGTGCCCCCGAGGATGAACGGCCGGAACACGCCGTTGGCGTCCTGCCCGGAGAAGATCGCGATCGACTGGTGCGACAGCCAGGCGAGGTAGAACAGGTAGCCCTCGTCGCGGCCGACGACCTCGGGACCCTGGCGCCCTTCCGAGTTGAACGCGAGGAGGTTGAAGAGGCGGTTGAGGCTCGTGATGGTCCGGGTCAGGCCCGGCTCGCCCTCGGCCAGGCCGTGCGCGGCGGGCTTGAGCTCGCGCAGCAGCGGCCGCGCCTCGCGCACGAACGGCCGGATGTCACGCGCCAGCAGCGGTGCGGCCTCGCGTGCGAACGGCAGCGTCGCCTTGTTCGCGCGATCCAGAGCGCGGACGGCCGGCCGCAGGCGCTCGGATGCCGGGGCGAGGACGTTCGCGAACCGCTCGACCTTGGCGAGCGTATTCGTCGTCTGGACCAGCGCGCTCGGCAACTCGCGCACCGTCGCGGCGACGTTCGAGCGCTCCGCGGCGAACTGGCGGAAGACCGCGGCGGACGAGTCCACGAGTTGGGCGAGGTCGTCGTCGGCGCGCCCGAGCTCCGCGTTGAGCTTGTTCAGCGAGTTCATCAGCCGGCGCAGGTCGCGGCGCCGGCCGGCGACCTCGCCCGACACCGCGGCGATGTCGCGGTAGGTCGGCTCGAAGCGCTTGAGCACCGCGTTGAGGTCGTCCGCCCGGCCTTCGAGGCCGCCGCGGGCGCCGTTGAGCAGCAGCTTCAGGTAGTCGCGCGTGTCCACGTCGAGCGCGGAGAAGAACTCGTCCGGGTTGACGTCGGGCAGCGTGTTGGAGATCGGCATCGTCCAGTTCGCGCGCGCCGCCGGCGCATCACCCTTGCCCGGCATCAGCTCGATGAACATGTCCTTCAGGCCGGTCTTGGGTCGCAGCAGCCCGGTCCAGTTCGTCCGGACCAGGCCCTTCCACTTCTTGTCGAGGTCGAACGTGATGATCGCCTGGCCGTTGACGAGGTCGACCTTCGAGATGTCGCCGACCCGCACGCCCGAGACGCGGACCGTCTGGCCCTGCCCCGGCGTGATCGCCTGACCGGTGGTGAACGCGCCCTTGATCTGGAACGGCTTGTCCTCGATGAGCGGGAAGCGCATCCGCTGCTCGTTGAGGATGTACAGCGAGACGCCGATGGCGACGACGAACAGCGCCAGGATGGCGGCGAAGTCGACCGCGTGGTCCTTGATCGCGCGCTTCACGGTGCCCCCGCCTTCGCCACGCCGCTCGTCAGCTTGTCCAGCGATGCCTGCGGCAGTGGGTCGTCGACGACCTTGTAGGGCAGCTCGAGCCGCTTGAGGTCACGCCGCAGCCAGCGGACCGCCGCCTTGCGCGCCGTGACGCGCTTGGCCTCGGCGCCCGGGGCCTGGTGGTTGACCGTGCGCGCCGGGGGCGGCGCCTGCGCGATCGAGCGCAGGTCGGGCTTCTCCTGGGTCTCGCACGGGACGTCGGCGCGCAGCGGCGGCATGTCGGCCTTCGGCGGGTTGACGCCCATGAGCGGCACGCCGGAGAAGAAGAAGCGGCCGTCGTTGAGCCCGTACGCGTAGTTGAACCCGTTCGGCGCCGAGCGGACGTACTGGCCGTTGGCGTCGAAGTTGCGCGACTCGGCGGCGATCCCCGGCATCCACTTGACCTGCTCCTCGTAGACCGGCCCGCTGGCGGGGAACGCCGCGTCGCCGACCTTGTCCTCACGCCACGGCGTGATGACCTCGTTGCCGCAGGACGACAGCGCCCGCAGCTGGCGCTGGAGCTCGACGCCGCCTTCGTTGAGCTCGGCGAGGTCCGGGACGACGGCGCGCAGGTCGGCGGCGAGACCCCGGAGCTCGGGCTTGCTCACGAGGCCGCGCAGCTGCCGCACGAGCGGCCGGGCGGCGTCGAGCGCCGGGCCGGAGGAGCGGACCGCGGGCCGCAGGTCGGCGACGAACCGCCGGAGCGGCGGGAAGGCGGTGTTCAGCGCGCCGAGCGCGCTGCGCCCGGCAGTCAGCGTCCGCGGCAGCTCGGCGATCGCCGCGCTGAGGTTCTGGCCCTCGGACGCGAGGGCGTCCGCCGTGACGGCGAGGTCCGTGACCAGCGCCTTGAGTTGCTCCGGCGACCGGTCCAGGCCGCGCGCGAAGCGGTCGGCACCGCGGACGAAGCCCGTCAGGTCGTGCTCCTCGAGGCCGAGCAGCGCCTCGTTGACGATCGCCGAGTCGCGGAACGCCGGCTTCCAATAGCGCAGCGAGCGGTTGTAGGCACCGGCGCCGCCGCGCGTCAGGGCGCGGCCGTACTCGTCGAGCACGATCTTGAGGTCCTGGCGGGTGTCGGACTGCAGGGCGGACAGGATCTCGCCGAACTGCACCGGCGCCGCCGTCTGCTGGACCGGGACCATGTGGCCGTCCTCGATCAGCGGGGCGCTCGGCGAGCCGGGGCTGACGTCGACGAACCAGTTGCCTTCGAGGAAGATCCGCGGCCGGATCTTCATCTTGAGGTCCTCGTGGAGCGGCAACCCCTTGTCCTTGAACTCCATCGTGACGATCGCCCCGTCGCGCGCGCCGGGCAGCGGCTTGACCTTCGTCACCGTTCCGACGTTCACGCCGGCCACGCGGACCGGCGACTTCGGCTTGATGTCGTTCGCCGTGCGGAACGCGGCCGACACCTCGAACCCCTTGGTGAACGGGATGCTCTTGGTGAACCCGAAGTAGCAGGCGACGACGATGATCACGAGCGCGACCAGGCCGGCCACGAACGGCGTGGGACCCCGCTGCCTGACGCGCCGGCCGCTCACTTCTCGATCTCCGGCGGGATCTGCGGGCCGATCTTCGGGCGCCGGGTGAACGTCTGCCCGGCGGGCACGCGCGGGCGGCCCGTGAAGGTCGGCCCGGAGTTGCCCGGGATCGAGGGATCGACGACGGTCTTGAACTTGGGATCGCCGTAGTGGTTGCGCCGTTCCATGTAGCCGCGCTGGCCGGACTCGCAGTCGGCGTTGCCCTGCTCGTCGATCGCCGCCGAGTAGTTGTTGGAGTGCAGGTGCTGCGGGGTGCCGGAGAGCACCCCCTGGCCGTTGGCGGGCTCAGGCGCGCCGAGCGAGGCGACCGTGTTGTCCTGGCGGCCGGCCTGGTTGAGCAGCGTGCGCTGGGCGCCGCCCGTCGGGTCGGTCTCGGTCAGGTGCTCGGCGACGTGGGTCCAGGCGTAGTTGAAGTAGTTGCAGACCGTGATGTACGGACCGACGAACCGGACGGTCGGGTTCAGCGTGTTCGCCGTGTCGCCGAGCCCGCGGAACGCCGCGCCCGTCCCCGGGTTCTCCATCAGGCGCTCGAGCGAGGCGAGCGTGTCGCGCAGCTCGTCGTTGACCTTCGGGGTGCGCGGCAGGACCCGCGTGCCCGCCTCGAGCGCCGGGATGATGCGCGGCAGGGTCCCCGGGAGCCGGCCGGCCGCGCGGTCCAGCGAGACCGAGAAGTCGCGAAGCTCCACCAGGAACGGCCGCTGCACCCGGAACGAGCGGATCGACGTCTTCAGCGTCGGGACGGACTTGGAGATCGTCGACTTCAGCGCCTCCGGGTCGCGCGACCAGGCCTCGAAGGTGTCGGCGCCCGAGGTGAACGAATGCGCCCAGCGATCGACCACCGGGCTGGTGACGCGCGTGAAGTCGGCGAGCTCGTCGAAGAAGCCGCGCAGGTCGGTGTCCGGATCGCTCAGGTTGCGCATGACCGGCTCGAGCGTGCGCAGGAAGCGCGGCAGCTCGGCGATCGTCCGGTTCAGGCTCGGGCCGCGCGTGGTCAGCGCGTCGCCGAAGCCGCGCAGGCTGCGCCGGGCGCCGGCGCGCGTCGGCTCGTCGAAGATGCTGTAGAGCTCGTCGAGCTCGACCGGGATCGTGGCGCTCTCGGCCGGGAGCGTGTCGCCGTCCTGCAGGATCTCCTTGGACTTGCCGCGGTCCACCTCGACGTACTTGAGCCCGAGCACCGACCGCGGCCGGATCGCGACCTTGGTGTCGACCGGCACCTCGGAGTGCTTCATGTCGATCTTGAGCGTGGCGGTGGCGCCGACGCCGCCGTCCTTCAACGGGACGGCGCGCATCTTGTCGACGATGCCGATGCGCAGGCCGCCCTCGCGGACCTCGTTGCCGGGCAGCAGGTTCGCGCCGTTGGGCAGCTCGATCCTGATCTGCTTGGTCGGCACGAACGGCAGGCCGCGGTTGGCGTTCCAGGCGAGGAAGCTCGCCACGTTGACGATGAGCAGCGTGACCGCCCCGACGAGGACGGGGTTGGCGAAGACTCCGGCGCTCGGACGGCTTCTCATGGCCCGAGGAGGAAGTCGAGGAGGCCGGCGTCGGTGGCGCCGCGCGGCAGGTCGGGGGCGCCCTTGGCGACCGCCCCTGGATCGGTCAGCACCTCGTCGAGGAGGTCCTGGACGGCGGGGGGAAGCTGAACGTCGGGAGTGTCGACCGGCAGCGGGCTCTTGCCGGCGTCCTGCTTGGGCTCGGGGGTCGCGGTCGGCTCGGGCCGGGCGTCCTTGCGCGGGCGCTCCTGCTTGCGCTTGGCCCGCTTGCGCTTCTTCTCGGCCGGCGGCTCGGACCGCTTGCGGGCCGACTGCTGGGCCGTCTTCGTCGGGTCGGCCTGGTCGACGCCCGGCTGGTTCGGCCCGAGATTGGCGCGGCAGTACTTGCGCTCCGGGGTGCGCGCCTGCGCCGCATCGGTGAACTGCGCGCAGGTGTTGTCGAGGAACGCCGACACCTTGAGCAGGTAGGAGTTGCCGTCGAAGACGTTGGTCGCCTGGCCCTGGCGGAAGACGTACTGCAGGATCGCCTCGTAGCCCGTGAAGCCCTGGCCGCCCGGCGAGCGCGGGTCCTTCTCGACGGCGAACTTGCGGTCGTCGAGGTGCTCGAGCGTCATGGCGAGGTTGGTGGCGAGCTCGGGCAGTTGCTCCGCGAACGGCCGCAGCTCGGCGATCCGCGGGCGCGCGGCCCTCACGGCCGGGCGCCCGGCGCGGGCGGCGCCGGCCAGCGTGCGTGTCGCGGGCCGCGAGGCCTCCGAGAACGGGCCGAGCTCGTCGAAGAAGCGGGTCAGCAGCGGGGCGGAGTTCGACAGCTGCGTCAGGGCGGACGTCTGGGCGTCGGCCGCCTGCCCGAGGGTCGCCATGGTCGGGCGCAGCTCGCGCAGGAAGGTCGGGAACTGCTGCAGCTGGCCGCGGATGTCCTCACGGCGCTCGGCGCTGGCGCGCGCGGTGTCGCGCGCCTCGCGGACGAAGCGCGTGACCTCGGTGCGGCGGTTGGACAGCTCGAGCACCACGCGGTCGGCGTCGGTGGTCAGCTCCGCGAGCGTCCGGCGCTGCTCGGCGAGCTGGGCGAGGACCTTGTCGGTCTCGCGCAGCGCCGGGTTGGCGCGGCGGATCGTCTCGTTGAGGTCCTCCCCGCGGGCCGCGAACGCGGCGCCGAGCTCCCCGACGAGGATCGAGAAGCGCTCCCGGTAGGGGCGCCGCATGATGTTGTTGACCAGGTCGACGGGGATCGTCGAGCCGGTCTGCTCGACCGGGATGGTCGCGCCCTCCTCGAGCTTGCGCGAGCTGGTGCCCGGCTTGCAGTCCAGGAAGTACTCACCGATCAGCGACTGCGGGCGCGACTCGCAGAACACGTCGGAGCGGAGGTCGCCGAACCCGCGCTGGCCGATCTCGATGCCGACCCGCGCGCGGTAGCTCTTGGGGTCGATGTCGAACGTCGTGATCCGGCCGGCGCGCACGCCCGCGACCTTGACGTCGGCCCCCGAGATGAGGCCGAACGCGTTGTCCATCACGACCGTGTACTTGCGCGAGTTGTCGTAGCCGTGGGTCCAGTCCCAGACGAACACCGCGGCGACCGCCAGGATGGCCAGCGTGACGAGGATGGCGAGCGCGCGCTTCACTTGCCCGGGGGGATCTGGGACGGGTCGCAGTTGTAATCCGGCGACGGCCGATAGGGGCTCGACTTGTCGGCGGCCGGGCGCTCGGTGGAGCCCGGGCAGCGGTTGCGCTGGCCGACCGTGGCGGTCCGCGCGAACAGCTGGTTGCGGAGCTGCTCGGGCACCGGCACCAGCGTGCCGTTGAGGAAGGCGAACGCGCTCACGTTGGTCGAGACGCGCGACGCGGAGCCGTTCGCGTCGTAGACGCCGGAGTGCGAGAAGTCGTCGAACCAGCCCGTGAAATCGGGGGTGTAGGGCCGCTGGAAGGCCCAGTGTGGCGTCTGGCCCTTCAGCGATCTCGCCGACGCGGAGAACGAGCCCTCGCGCTGCTTGCCGTTGTAGATGGCCGGCCGGGTGGTGACGTCGCGGAACGGCAGCGTCGAGTGCGCGAGCTCGATCAGGTCGTTGTGCTTGCCGGGTCGCTTGACCACGGCGGTGAGGTCGCGGATCGTCGGCGCCGCGTCGCGGGCGAACGGCCTGAGGTCGGCGAGCACCGCCCGCAGCTTCGGGGTGACGGGCTTTGACTCCTCGACCAGCGGGTCGAGGTCGTCGAGCGTCGCCCGCAGGTTGACGAACGTGGTGTTGGCCCGGCGCATGAACGGCGGGAGCTGGCTGATCGCGCTCGACAGCGAGTTGCCCTGGAGGCCGATCGCCGCGAACGTGGTGGCGAGCCGGTCGACCAGCATGGTCAGGTCGTCGCGCCGCTCCGCGACGTCGGTCATGAGCTTGGAGTTGGAGACCAGGAACGAGCGCAGGCCGGCCTCGTCGTAGGTCAGCTCCTCGAAGAGCCGCCGGGTCGCGACCACCGACGGGTTCAGGTACGCAAAGCCCTCGTTGGCCTCGCGCGACTGGCCCTCGTAGGTCCGGCCGAAGCCGCGGACGACGTTGGTCAGGCCCTTGCGGGTGCGCTTGTCGAACAGGTTGAAGACCTCGTCGAGGTCGACCGACGTGTTCGTGTCGGTGAGGGCGATCTCGGCGCCGTCCTCGATCGTGTCCTTGACCTCGCCGGGCGGCATCTGGAGGTCGACGTAGCGGTTGGCGACGCCCGAGAGCGACGCGGTGCGGATCGTGGCCTGGGTGCCGCGGCGCAGCGGCACGAGCTCGTCGTCGTCGATCCGCATGGTGATCACGGCGGCGCCGTCGGAGGCCAGGTCGATCTTGCGGACCGTCCCGACCGGGCGCCCCGAGACTTGCACGAGGTTGCCCTTGACGAGCTGGCCGGCGCTGTGGAAGCGGGCCGTCACCTCGTAGCGGCTGCCCCCGGTGATGATGAGCGCGGCGAGCACCGCGACCAGGACGAGGGCCAGGAGCACGGCGACGCGCCCGAGCGTTCCCAACCGCCCGGATCCCCTGCCGTCGTGTGTCCCCGCGCTGGCCACAGCCGATCTCGGCGCGAGAGTACGGGATCGCTATCGCCGCTGCGCCACTTCCCGGATCGTTGCTCCAGAGCGCGCGAACCCGGTGCCGGCCCCCGCGCGACCGGGTTCCGAACGCCTCAGGCAGGGCGTTCGGGGCCGGTATGTGCGAGCGCGGGGGCGGCACCTCGGGTGGCGCTAATCCGTTCGTGGGAGGGAGTCCTCGCCCTTGGTATCGGAACAGAATGGGGCGCGGCACATAGGGTGCGGACCCCAACGTGCCCGTCGCTCTCGCCCTCGCCGCCGCGACGCTCGCCTTCGGCGCGGACCCACTCGCACCGGTCCTCGTTCACGATCGCGACGAGCGGGTCTTCGCGGCGAGCGTCGCGGCCTCCGACCTTCCCGTCCCCGGCCGGCCGGCGGCCCGGCGGGGAGCGGTCGCCTATCGCCACGTGAGCGAAGCCCCGAGGGGCGGGACGTGGCGGCAGTACTGGTTCTTCTACGCCGACAACCGCCAGGACCGAGGCATTCTGCGGACGGGCCGGCACCTCGGCGACTGGGAGCTCGTCCAGTTCCGCCTCGACGCGCGCGGGCGGCCGATCGAGGCCGTCTACGCGCAGCACTCGGGCGCCGAGCGGTGCCCCTGGGCGGCGGTCGAGCGGCGCTCAGGCCATCCCGTGATCTACGTCGCCAACGCCTCGCACGCCGCCTATCTGCGGCCGGGTCTGCGCGACCGCACCTGGCCCGACCCCAACGACGAGGCCGACGGACGTGGTGCCGTGGCGCGGCCGGCGGTGCAGGACATCGAGGAAACGGCACCGCCGTGGATGGCATGGCCGGGACGCTGGGGACCGACCCGGCGCGGACTCGTCCCGGGGGAACAGGACTCGCCGCGCGGGCCGGCCCACCAACCCGACCGCTGGGACGCGGCGGGGTTCGCCGCCGCGGCGCGGCGCTGCCGGGCCGGGTGCGACCGGCCCGGCGAATGCGATCGCGCGGAGACCGCGATGACGGCGGGGGCGATCGCCGGGGTGGCGCTCATCGCCGCCTTGGTGATCCGGCGGCGGAGACGAGGCGGGGGCGACGGGCGTCCGGCCCGCCACCCCCTGGGGTACGGCTAGGACTTCTTGGACTTCTTGGGCTTCTTGGACTTCTTGGGCTTCTTGGCGGCGTCGTCGCCGTCCGCGTCCAGCTTCTGCTCGATGCAGGTGCGCAGGGCGTGCTTGGGGCCGTACTTGGCCTTGAACGCGGCGCGATCGGCGCGGCGCTCGGTCTTGCACTCGCGCCTGGCGGCCTTGCGCTCGGCGTGAGCGGCCCGGCGCGCGGCCCTGGCGGCCTCGCGCTGCGCGGAGACGCACTTGCCGAAGGCGTTGGACTTGTTCTCGTTCGTGCCGTACTTCGCCTTGAACGCGGCGGCGTCGGCGGCGCGCTCGGCCTTGCAGACCTTGGCCGCATTGGACTTCGGCGCCGGCGGATCGTCGGTCGCCATCGCGGCGCCCGGGAGCCCGAGCGCCAGCGCGGCGCCGAGGGCGATCAGCTTCTTCATTGAGGACCTCCTGTCCGTTGGACGGTGTTCACTGCCCGTCCCAACGCGGCGCGGACCCGGAGGTTGGTCAGAGACCGGACGGATGCCGGGCGACGAACCCGGCGCGCTTGCCGCGCAGGTCGTTCTGCCAGCGCGAGCCGGTGCGCCCGGCGCCCGAGGTGTCGAAGCGCAGCCCGGCGACCTCCATGTACACGTGGCCGGGGCTCGAGTAGATCGTGATCCACTTGCCGGGGCCGGGCTCGCCCCACTTCATCAGCGGCCCGGAGGCGAGCGGCCCGTCGAGGAAGCCCGCGGCCGCCAGCGCGAAGGAGACCGATCCCGAGCAGTCGTAGCCCGTGTCGACCCACTTGCCGTGGCCGCCGCCCCACTTGTAGGGCGAGCGGGCAATCACGTTGCCGGCCTCGATGATGCGCAGGACCTGCCACGGCGCCTCGAGCGGCGGCAGCGCGACGCCGTTGGGCAGCGCGGTGGCCCCGTTGACGCCGCCGGTGACGGTGGTGGTGACACCCGGCCGCCGCTTGGCGGACGACGCGGGGCCCTTCGGGGCGCGGTCGGACCCCGTGTCCTCCTCGACGGCGACGGCCGGCGCCCTCGAGGCGTCCGACGTCTCCCCGGCGACGGGCTGGACGAGCTTCGGGCGCGCCTTGGGCAGCGGCGGCTGCTCGGCCGGCGCGGGCGCGGCGCCGCGTGTGTCGGCGGCCGGAGCGGGCGTGCTCTTGCCGGACGCGCCGAACGCCATCCAGGTCCCGCCGCCGGCGGCGGCGGCGCACAGCACGGCGATCAGGATGCGGGCGCGGCGCACCCAGCCAGTATGCCCCGGCCCGGCGATCGCCATCACCGGTTGGCCCAGAACGACGTGCGGGCCGCGGCGCCGTCCTTGGTCAGCCCGATGTGGAGGTGGTCGATATGGCCGGCGGTCGGGTTGACCCGCTTGCGCTTCTTGCCCGACTTCGCGAAGCACTCGGAGTACTTGGAGAACTCGCCCATCCTGGCCATCCAGTAGCCGCAGTCCCAGATCAGCTCCTCGACGCCCATGCGGCGCGCGAGCACTTGCGGGTTCCCAGCCGTGTCGGGCGCGAGCAGCAGGCGGATCAGGTCCTCGCCGGCCCGGCGCTGCACCGGGTCGCGCGCGTCGAGGTGCCAGTCGATCGCCCGGCCCTCGGCGTGCAGGGACGCCGAGCCCTTGCCCCACCGCTCGCAGCGATAGACGCCCCAGGTCTCGCCGATGGCGTTCGCCTCGAGCCAGGCCACGAGCAGCGTGGTCCCGGGCTTCGGGGTCTTCGCGCAGTGGGTGGCGCGGTCATAGACCGAATCCTCGATCGGCAGCGCGGCGAGCCGGTCGGCAGGGTTGCCCTCGACCGGCGCCGGCGTCGCGGGCAGCTTCGGGAGGGCGTGTGAGGTGGCGGGCAGGGCAGCCGCGCACACGAAGGCGAGGGTGACGGTTCGCAGGCGCACCTTGACTGCATCGGCCACGCCCCGGGCCGCCTTGAGGGCGCAAGTTCTCCCCCGCGCGTGCGTTGGAGCCCGCATGAGACGTTCTTTCGTGGTTGCGACGCTGTTCGCCGCCTGCCTGGTTCTCCCGGCCACGGCGCCCGCGCACCTGCTCGACCATCCGGCGCCGTCGACCCTGTCTCAGCCCGTCGGGCCGCTGTCGACGCAGGTCAACTCCGGCGGCGAAGGCGCGAAGTGGGAGCTGCTGACCTCGTTGCCGACCGCGAACCCGCACTCCGACCTGGACTACTTCACCAAGGGCGGCGAGATCTACGCGTCCGTCGGCGTGCTCGGCATCGGCGCCAACGGCGGCGGCCAGTCGATCGTCAAGCTCACGGAGGGCGGCGGCATCTCGCCCAGCCCGGCCATCGTCTCGAGCCATCCGTCGGCGGCCTGCCCGACCAACGCCGCGGGCACGGGGCTCCAGCACGACGTGGAGGCGACGCCCAAGAGCAGCGTCATCCTCAACACGGTCGTCCCGAAGGCCGAGCGCTCCGACGCCCAGTTGCTGCTCGACGCGTCCGATGCCGCCGGCCGCTGCCACGACGCCGGCATCCTCGGCATCCAGAACGCCCCCAAGGGCGGCCTCGAGATCATCGACATCGCGGACATCGCGAACCCGAAGGAGATCGGGTTCACCAGCCATATCGGCGAGTCGCACACGGTCAACGTCGACCCCCGCCGGCCGCACATCGCCTACTCCGTGACGTCGGACTCCGTCGGCGTCAACGCCTTCGGGGTGCGCGGCAACGAGGAGGGCGCCGGCCGGGCGCTCGACGGCTTCGAGGTGGTCGACCTGCGCTCGTGCCTGACCGCCCCGCTCGGGACGATCCCCGCCGGCGCGACGATCGACTCCAAGCGCGAGCTCTGCCGCCCGCAGGTCTACCGCTTCCGCTACCCGAGCGTCGACATCTCGCTCGGCCACACCAACCAGACCGGCATCTACGGCTGCCACGAGCTCGAGGTCTATCCGGACGACCGCCTGACCTGCGCCTCCGGCGCGGCGACGATCCTGTTCGACGTCGAGCGCGCGTTCGACGACAACGGCACGCCCGACAACTTCCTCGACGACACGCCGCGCGGCACGCCGCTGCCGTGCCGGGTGCGGGCCTCGTCGAACAGCGGCCCCTCGGCCGCCTTCACCAGCGGCGCCAAGGTCACCGACTGCGTGGTCGGCGGGACGGACGCGGCCCAGGTGGACCTCGGCATACCGAACTGGCAGAAGCTCGGGTCGCCGTCGCTCACCGGCGTCCGCCACGTCGGCACCGCGTTCCACCAGGGGCGCGAGTCGACGCAGGGGGCGCTCCAGCCCAAGTACGACTCCACGCAGGACATCGACTTCAGCCACGAGGCCGAACTCACCGACTCGCGCCGGTTCATCATCGCCAGCGACGAGCGCGGCGGTGGCGTCGCCGGCGGGGCGCAGTGCGCGCCGGGCGAGGATCTCAAGTTCGCCAACGGCGGCCTGCACGCCTACGCGGTGGACCGCCTGCAGGGCGCGACGCCGGGCGGCCCGCTGCCGGCCAACCGCGCCAAGGAGGCACACAAGGCCTATGCGCTGACCCCCAAGGGGGAGAAGGCGATCTTCCGCGTCACCGTGCGCACCGAGCCCAAGGCCTCGTTCTGCACCGCGCACGTCTTCCACCAGATCCCGGGCCAGAACCGGATCTTCATGGGCTGGTACTCCCAGGGCACCCAGGTGGTCGACTTCACCGAGAAGCCCGACGGGACGGTCGAGTTCTCCAACGCGGCCTACTTCATCCCGGAGAACGCCAACGAGTGGGTCTCGGCGATCTTCAAGATGGAGCGCAACGCCGACGGCACCTTCACGTACTACGGGGCAACGGGCGACGGCGTGGTCGGCGACGCCGGCCGCAACGGCATCGACATCTACAAGGTGACGCTCCCCGCGCCGCCGGCGCCGGCCGCCCGCGTGCGAAAGAGCGAGCCTCGGCCGACGACCCCGCCCACCGGCGGCCCGGCCGGAACCGCGGGGCCGGGCTGCCCCGGCTCGGCGCTGCTCGCCGCCGAGGCGGCCGGGCGAGGCGCCGGCCGCGGCCTGTCGCTGCGCTTCCGCACGGCCGGCAACGTGCCCGTGACGATCGACATCTTCCAGCAGTCGGTCGGGCGCCGGATCGTCGGCGAGCGGCGCGTGCGGCGCTTCACCGGCCGGCGCGGCTCGTTGTTCTGGAACGGGCGCGACGCCCGCCGCCGCCAGGTCCCGCCCGGCTACTACTTCGCCCGACTGCGGGCGCGGGGCGCGGACGGCCGGGTCGACACCGTGCGCCTCACGCTGGGGCTCTCCCGGCGGCGGTTCGGCCCGCGGCTCGGCTTCCACCGGCGCGAGGACTGCGGGACCCTGCAGATGTTCAAGCTCTCGCGGCCGGTCTTCGGCGGCCTCGACACCCGCTCGCTGGGCATCGCCTACCGCCTCGCGCGCGGCGCCCGGGTCTCGATCACGGTGACCGACCGCCGCGAGCGCGTGGTGCGGCGGTTCAAGGCGACCGACCCGCCGGTCGGCAAGGTCCAGCGGCTGCGGCTCTCCGCGCGCGGGCTCGCCCGCGGCGACTACCGGGTCAAGCTCTCGGTCACCCGCGACAACCGCACCACGACCGAGACGCTGACCGCTCGGCGCCTGTAGAGGGGCGCGGGAGACGCAGGCGGAATGGCCGCGGGCGATGGTGCCCGCAGCCGAAGCCACGCCTGTAGGGTCGATCGCGGATGCATACCCGGACATGGATCGTCCTTGCATTCGTCGCGTCGGTGCTCCACGCGGCGACTCCTGCGCAGGCCCTGCCGGTATCGACGGGTCGCTGGGACGAGACGAACGGGGTCGGGTTCATGAGCGCGATCAATGTCGTGCCGGACGGGACGAGGATCTACACCGCCGGCTATTTCGCCCCGCAGGTGCGCGTCTTCAGTCCCGCGGGGGTCCAGATCGGCTCGTGGGGGACGACCGGCAGCGGCGACGGCCAGTTCGAGGACCCCGTGGCGATCTCCGCCGCCGCCTCGGGCACGGTCTATGTCGCCGACAACCGGCACGACCGGATCCAGTACTTCAGCTCCACCGGCGACTACCAGGGGCAGTGGGGCAGCAGCGGGACCGGGAACGGCCAGTTCACCGAGCCGATGGCGCTCGACGTCGCCTCGGACGGGACGGTGTACGTGTCGGACCCCTCGCAGCGGCGCGTGCAGCGCTTCACTCCGACGGGCGCGTTCGTGGGGTCGTTCGCCAGCAACGGCACCGAGGCGCCCGCGGACACGTACCCGTTGGGGATCGCGATCGACGGCGCGGGCGACGTCTACGTCTCCGACGCGTACGGCAAGGTGCGGCGGTTCAACGCGACCGGGACCTTGGAAGCCAGCTGGGGAACGCGCGGAGTCCGCCCCGGCGAGCTGCAGCGCCCTTTCAACGTCACCGTGCCGCCCGGCGGGACGGGGTCCGTCTATGTCGCGGAGGGGATCCTCCAGCAGGAGGGCAGCGAATATCGCGGGCAGGCCTTCACTCCCGACGGAGGATCGCTCGGGATCTTCTTTGACGAGGGCCCCGGCGCGGGGCAGGTCGAGGGGCTTGCCGGCATGACGATGGACTGCGGCGGCAAGCTCTATGTGGCGGACCCGTATGGCCGCGAGATCGAGCTGTTCTCAGAGGCCGACGCACCCGGCTGCGGCATCACGGTCAATCACCGGGGCGACGCTGCGGACGCCAACATCTCCGACCGCAGGTGTGACGCCGACGCGTCGGCCGGCGGTGAGCAGTGCACGCTGCGCGCCGCGATCGCAGAGGCCAACCAGCGTCCCGGGCCGGACACGATCGGCTTCGCGATCAGCGGCGCCGGCGTCCCGGTCATCACGCCCGCGTCGGGGCTGCCGGCCTCCACGCAGCCCGTCACCATCCTCGGCGACTCGCAGCCCGGCGGACGCGTGGCGCTGCGCGGTGAGGACGCAGGCGCCGCGGCCGACGGCCTGGTGCTCGCCGGCGGGCAGAGCCTGGTCAAGGGCCTCGCCGTCGGCGGCTTCGGCGGCTCGGCGGTGCGCATCGCCGGTGGCGGGCAGAACGCGGTGCGCGGCAACCTGCTCGGGGTCGATGCCGATGGCGCGTCCCGGCCCAATGGCGTGGGCGTCGACATCGAAGGCTCGCCGGGAACCGCCATCGGCGGGAGCGCGGCCGGCGACGAGAACGTGATCTCGGGCAACGCGCGGGACGGTGTCTCGATCGTCGGAGCCGGGGCCGGCGGCACGCTGCTGCTCGGCAACCTCATCGGGACGACCCCTGCCGGCGACGCCCGCCGCGGCAACGGGGGCAGCGGCGTGCGCATCCTCGACGCTCCTCGGACGCGGATCGGCGGGCCGGGGGCCGGTGACGGCAACCTGATCTCGGGCAACAGCGGCGCCGGCGTCGAGGTGATCGTCGGCAGCAGCGGCCTGGGAACGACGATCGAGGGCAACGTGGTCGGCATCGACCGTGAGGCCGGCGCCGGCGGCCTCACGCTGTCGAACGGCCGGGAGGGCATCGTCGTCCACCAGGGGCCGGACAGCCCGTCGAGCACACGGATCGCGGGCAACGTCGTCTCCGGCAACGAGCTCGACGGGATCGCAGTGACCGGCGTGACCGGCGTCGCCATCGAGGGCAACGCCATCGGGACCGACCGCAGCGCGACGAGCACCCTGCCCCTCGGCAACCTCGCCAGCGGGATCCGCCTGTCGGACGCCACCGACACGGTGGTCGGCGGCACCGCCGCAGGTCAGGGCAACGTCCTCGGCACCAACGCGCTGGACGGCATCGTGCTCGCCGGAGGGACGACGGGCACGCGTATCGAGGCCAACCGGCTGATCGCCCCCAACGGCAACGGCGTCCTGATCGCCGACACGGCGCACGCCAACACGATCGGGGGGACCGACCCGCCGGCGGCCAACGAGATCACCGACAGCGCGCTGCGCGGCGTGCTCGTCGTCGGCGGAGCGACCGCGAACCGGGTGCTGGGCAACCGCATCACGGGCAGCGGCGCCGAAGGCCAGCCGGTGAACCTGGCGATCGACCTCGCGGCCGACGCCGATCGCGGCCCGAACGTCGACGACTTCGGCGATATCGACGCCGGTGGCAACGGCCTGCAGAACGCGCCGCGACTGCTCCTGGCCTCGCGCGCCGGCGAGGGCCTGCGCGTCGCCGGCGATCTCGTCACCCGGGCGAGGACGGTCCTGCGCATCGAGGTCTTCCGCGCGACGGCATGCGACGCTTCGGGCCACGGTGAGCTCGAGGAGCTGGTGGGGAGCTTCGACGTGATGACCGACATCGACGGCCGTGTCACGTTCGACGAGACGCTCGCGCGGTCGGTGTCCGGCGGCGTCGTCTCGGCGACCGCAACCGGTCCGGAGGGCACCTCGGAGGTCTCGGGCTGTGCGCCCGTGGGCGACCCCGTCCTGCCGGGGCCCGGACCGGTGGCCCTCGTGCCCCCGGCTCCGGTGGGGCCGGCCGCACCAGCGGTGCCGGTGCGCGTGGACCGCACACCGACGCTCTCCGGCAGCCGCAGTCTGCGTGTCACTAAGGGCGTGGCAAAGCTCGCGTTGACCTGTGCGGCGCCCAGTGACACGTGCGTCGGGACGGCGAGCCTGACCGCTGCCGCGAGGGCGCGCGCCTCGGCCACGTCGCGTCTCGGCTCCGTGCGTTACTCGATCCCGGCGGGCACCCGCCGGAGCGTGCGCATCAAGCTGACCCGCGGGGCGCGTTCGCGTCTGGCCAAGGCTCGTGTCCGCGCGCGCCTCTCGCTCAAGGAGACCCGCGGTCCGAAGCGCACGTTCACGGTGACACTGCGCCGCCGCTGATCGCGAGGGGCGCCGCCGCTCGGCGGCGGCGCCCCGTCTGCCCTTACGCCGCGCGCTGGTAGGTGCGGAACGCGCGGGTCGCGAACACGGCGCTCACCGTCAGGAAGGCCACGAGGAGGCCCGTCCGCGAGGCGACCAGGCCCCAGTCGGTCGAGCCCATGGCGGCCTCTCGGCCCGCTTCGATCGCCCAGTTGACGGGGTTGAAGCCTGCCACGTCCCGCATCCATCCCGGCGCCAGGGCGAGCGGCATGAACGCGGCGGCGAGCATCGTCAGCGGCATCATCAGGAAGTTGACGAGGGCGATCAGCGTCTCCTCCTTGCGCGCCAGCAGCGCGATCCCGTTCGAGAACGCCGCGAAGGCGGCCCCGATCAGGCCGGCCACCGCGATCAGGATCGCGACGCCGGCGACCCCGCCCGCGAACGACCCGCCGAGCGCCAGCGCCAGGGCGATGATGATCAGCGACTGGATCACGATCACGATCGAGCCCTGGACCAGGCGACCGGCGATGAGCGCGCCGCGCGAGACCGGCGGGACCAGCAACCGGTCCATGATCCCGCGGTTGAGGTCGTTGATGATCCCCATCCCGCTCCAGCCGGCGGAGAAGAACGCGGTCATGATCAGCACGCCGGGCGCGAGGAACTCGATGTAGTCCCCGGTCCCGGACGCGGCGGTGAAGCCCGGGATGTCGACGACCTTGGAGAACAGCGGGCCGAACAGCAGCAGCCAGATCACCGGCTGGACGAGGGTGATCGCGATCCACCAGGGCCGGCGCAGCAGCTCGCGGCCGTGGCGGATGGTCATGTAGAGGGTGTGGCGGGCGAAGGTCATCGGACTGCGGCCTCCTTCTCGGTGGCATCGAAGGTTCTTCCGGTGTGACGCAGGTACACGTCGTCGAGCGAGGGCCGCGCGACGGTCACCGAGGCGACCGGCACGCCCTGGCGATCGAGCGCGGCCAGGACCGCGGGCACCGCGCGGGCGCCGTTGTCGGCGCGGGCGCGCAGGAGGCGGCCGTCGAGCGCGACGTCGCGAACGCCGTCGACCCCGGCCAGCGCGCCGTTGAGCCCGTTCTGGAGGTCGGCGCCGAGCTCCGCGTGCAGCGCGTCGCCGCGCACCTCGTGCTTGAGCGAGTCGGGCGTGCCGGTCGCCACCACGCGGCCGCGGTCGACGATCGCCAGCTGCGACGCCAGCCGGTCGGCCTCCTCGAGGTAGTGGGTGGTCAGCAGGATCGTCAGCCCTGCTCCTCGGAGAGCCGCGCGATCTCGCGCCACATGCCGGCGCGGACCTCGGGGTCCAGGCCCGTGGTGGGCTCGTCGAGGAAGAGGACCAGCGGCCGGTGGACGAGCGCCACGGCGATGTCGAGCCGGCGCTCCATCCCGCCCGAGTAGGTGCGGGCGATCCGGTCGGCGGCGTCGGCGGGGCCGAACTGCTCGAGCAGCTCGGCGGCGCGGGCCTCGAGCTTGCGGCCGCGCATGCCGTGGATCTGCCCCTGGAGCCGCAGGTTCTCGCGGCCGGTCGCCTCGCGGTCGACGCCTGAGCGCTGGGTCACGCAGCCGATGGCGCGGCGGACCTTGTCGGGCGCCCCGGCGACGTCCAGGCCCGCCACGCGCGCGCGGCCGGCGTCGGCGCGCTTATCGAACCTTTCGAATGTCAAGAGAAACCACCTTCCAAGAGATGACCGCTGCAATTCGGGCGTACCAGATGGCCAACGACGCGTTCGACCAGGCGTTCATCGATCGCCTGGGCCTGAACCGCACCGATGGCCGCTGCAAGCTGATCTGGGAGGTGATGGGCCCGTTCGTGGAGGAGGCGACGAAGGACACCACGCGCTTCTCGGCCCGCGACCTCGAGGTCATCCGCGACTTCCTGATCGACGCGCGGCGGGTCACGGAGCGCCACACCGCCCGGTTGCGCGAGGAAACGCCGCGCCGCTAGGTCGGACATCATCCGGCCGCATGTCGCCCGACGCCGATCCTCTCCAGACCGACCTCGTCCTCGCCGGCGGCGGGGTCAAGGGCATCGCCCACGTCGGCGCGCTGGCGGCGCTCGAGGACGCCGGCTACCGCTACGAGCGGATCGCGGGCACCTCGGCGGGCTCGATCGCCGGGTCGCTGGCGGCGGCGGGGATGCCGGCGGCGCGCATGCGCGAGGTGCTGCTGGGTCTCGAGCTGCGCGAGTTCCGCGATCCCGGCCTGCTCGACCTCATCCCGGTCTTGGGCCCGGCCCTGTCGATCCTGCTCGAGGACGGCATCTTCGAGGGCGACCGGGTGCACGAGTGGCTCGGCGAGCAGCTCGCCCAGCTCGGCGTCGAGACGTTCGGCGATCTCAAGCTCCCGCCGGACCCGGACAGCACGCTGGCGCCGAACCAGCGCTATCGCCTCGTCGTCATGGTCGCCGACACCACGCGCGGTGAGCTCGTCCGGCTGCCGTGGGACTACCAGAGCCGCTACGGACTGGACCCCGACCGCCAGCGGGTCGCCGACGCGGTGCGGGCCTCGATGTCGATCCCGTTCTTCTACGAGCCGGTCAAGCTGCGCCACGCCGACGGGACCGAGTCCGTCCTCGTCGACGGCGGCGTCCTGACCAACTTCCCGATCGACACGTTCGACCGCACCGACCGCCGGCGCCCGCGCTGGCCGACCTTCGGCGTCACGCTGATCCCGCGGCTGCCGGCCGGCAACGCACAGCTGCTGCCCGGCCTCGGGCTGATCAGTCACGGCCCGCTGCGGCTGCTCGAGAACCTGGTCACGACGACGATCGTCGGGCACGACCAGGCGGAGCTGGCCAAGCCGTGGGTGGCGGCGCGGACGATCGAGGTCGACACCTCGGCCGTCAACGCGATCGACTTCGACGCCGACCGGGAGGCCCAGGAGCGGCTCTACGCCAGCGGCGTCGAGGCCACCGAGCGCTTCCTGTCGACGTGGGACTGGCAGGAGTACCTCGACCGGTTCCGCCCGCCGGCGCTCGCGTGACCGAGGCCATCCGCGTCCTGCGCGAGGTCGCCGTCCCGCTCGCCGACGGGACGGTGACGCGCGCCGAGGTCTGGCTGCCCGACGACGGCGCTCTGCACCCGGCGATCCTCGTCCGAACGCCGTACGGCAAGGAAGGCGCGGCGCCGAACGCGCTGCTCGACACCCGGCTGGCGGCGCGCCGCGGCTTCGCCACGGTGCTGCAGGACGTCCGCGGGCGCGGCACGTCGGACGGCGCGTTCGAGCCGTTCGTCAACGAGGGGGCCGACGGCGCGGACAGCGTCGCCTGGGTCGCGCGGCAGCCATGGTGCGACGGGCGCGTGGTGATGGGCGGCATGAGCTACGTCGGGGCCACGCAGTGGCTCGCGGCGGCGGCCGCACCGCCCGCGCTGGAGGCGATCGCCCCGGCGCTGTCGTCCGACGACGTCGGCGAGGGGTGGTCGTTCACCGCGGGCGTGCTCGAGCACGGCCTTCTGGCGACCTGGAACGCGGCGGATCTGGCGCGCGAGGACGATCGCCGGCTCGACGACCTGGAGCTGGCCGGCGAGGACCTCCATGCGCTGGCGCGGATCGCGCCGTGGACGCGCGAGTGGTTCTCCGAGCCGGTCGGCTCGGCCTACTGGCGCGAGCGCTCGGTTGCTGATCGCCGCGACGCCGTCGGCGTCCCCGTTCTCGTCACCGCGGGGTGGTACGACGTCTTCGCCGCCGCCTCGCTGCGCAGCTTCGCGCGCTCGCGCGATCCCCGCGACCGGCTGGTCATCGGGCCGTGGGGACACGATCCAGGCCTCTCCCACCTGGTCGGCGACGGCAGCACCGGGGCGGCGGGATCGGGCGAGGACCGTCTGTCTGGCTGGACGCTCGACTTCTACGACGCCGTGCTGGCGGGCCGCGAACCGCCGCTGCCGCGCGTTTTGGCGTACGTGCTCGGCGCCCGGCGGTGGGTGGAGCTGGCCGCCTGGCCGCCGCCAGGCGGCTCTGAGCTGCGGGTGGCGCTGGAGGGTGGAGCGCTGGAGGTCGACCCGGACGACCCGGTGCCGTTCCTCGGCGGCCGTGCACTGATCATCCAGGTGCCCGGCCACGGGTACGGGATCCGCGACCACCAGCACCTGAGCCGGCGACCCGACGTGGTGGTCGCGGGTCGCGCGGTGTGGGGCGAGCCGACGCTGCTCGCGGGGCCCGCCGCGGCGCGCCTCGTCGTGGACCCGGGCAGCGGGCCCGCGCGGCGGTGGGTCGTGACCTTGTGCTGCGAGCAGGCCGACGGCGCACTGCACAACCTCTGCGAGGGGATCGCGGAGGCGCCGGCCGAGTCGGGCGCGGTCGAGGTGTCGTTGGGGGACGTCTGCGTCGAGGTCGCTGCCGGGCAGGCGCTCGTATGCCTCGTCGCCGGCAGCGCGTGGCCGCGCTACCCGCGCCCGGCCGACCGCGGTCCCCGTCAGGTGCTCGCCGGATCGGAGCTCGTGCTCACCCGCGGGCCCGCGATCTGACCACCGTTCACCCCCGCATTGAGGAGCGCGCGCCAGGTGACCGGTCCGTGCTGCTCGTCCGCCAGTCGCGCGATCAGGACGTCAACCACCCCCATGCGCGCCGGGGGACGGCCGCCCACGACCAACCTGACTCCCTCGATGCGCAGTTCGAAGAGCAGAGAGTGAGCGCCTACCCGAGCGCCGACTGCATCAGCTCCGGCGGGGGCGTGATGAGGACGTTGGTCCCCAGCGGCATGATCGTGTCGTCGTAGATGTGGATCGCCGCCGCGCTCGAGAAGAAGCCCACGACCCGCAGGGTCGTCTCCCCCACGTTCGCCAGCGCGTGCGGGACGAGCGCCGGGACCGCGGCGAGCGCCTCCGCCTCGTAGCGCGCCACCTGGTCGCCGACCTCGACGTCCGCGGTGCCCTCGACGATCATCTGGATCTCCTCCGCCGTGTGGATGTGGCGGGGAGTGCGGTGCCCGGGATCGACCTCGTAGTAGATGACCGAGCAGCTGCCGCAGCCCTCCGCCGCGGTGAGCGGGAAAGCGAAGCGCGCCCGCAGCTCCGGGCGGCCCTCCACCCACGCCTCGACCATCTCGAGCTCAGCCAGGCGGACCCCCGCCACCTTCCCGTTCGTGGTCACCCGTTCGTCTCCTCACTCGCCGCACACCGGCGGCGCTCGCGGTCAGAGCCGCGTCCAACCTACGTGAGGCGCACAGACGACCGCAAGCCGCCTGATCCGGGCGGTCGGCGGGCGCGTAGGCGCTCCCATGACCGCAACCACCACCGCCCGCAGGTTCCTTCTGGCCGGACTCGTCGCCGTCGCTCTGCCGGTCGCCCACGGCGTGGCCCGGGACGGCAGTCGCCCCGGACCGCCGATCGAGCAGCACGCGGGCAAACACCAGGGTCCGCCTCCCCCCGGGGTGCAACTCGCCGGCAAGCACATCGGGCCGCCCGGGGTCCAGCTCGCCGGCAAGCACATCGGACCGCCTCCGCCCGGCGTCGCCTGACTCAGGCCCGCCGCTCGGACTCCTCTCGGATCCCGGCGAGCGACTCAGCGACGGTCCGCTCCCACGACCGCGCGACGACCCGGCCCCACCACGCCCCGACCGCCCAGAGGTCGGTACCGAGCTCACCCGCGTAGGTGAGCTCGGTCCCACCGCCGCTGGGCCGCAGCTCGAACGTCTCGACCACGAACGGGACCGGGCCGCGCACCAGCCGGAAGGAGACGCGCCGAGGGCGCTCGAAGCGGACCGTCTCGACGGTGGTGGCGGTGAGCCCGCCGCCGAGCGGCGTGAAGTGGGCCGCGAGGACCATGTCGGTGCCGCGCTCGAGGACCTCGAGCTTCGCGGCCATCGCCCGCGGCGTCCGGCCCAGGTAGGGCGCCGCGATCACGTCGAAGACGGTGTCCGGCGGCGCGGCGATGTGCAGCGGTGCCAGGCCGAGCGGGCGGACGCGCCGGCCGATCCCGAGGTCGAGCGTCAGCGCGCCGCGGACGGTGAGCGCGTAGCCGGTGGCCGCCAGGCCGGCGACCGCCGCCGCGGTCGTCGGTCGCATCGAGTCAGCGCCCGCGCGTGCGGGTGAACTGCCGCGCGCGGGCCGGCAGGCCGCCGATCAGCTCGCGGACCTCCGAGAGCCCGGCGCGCAGCTCAGGGTCCCCGACCTCGATCGGCCGCATCGAGTCCTGCAGCTCGGACAGCTCGCCGTCGGCGTGCGCGACGGCCTCCAGCGCGCGGTCGAGCAGGCCGCTCACGCCGTGCGAGGCCGCCGGAACGGTCGCCGCGGGGAACGCGCGGGCGGGCAGGCCGTGGCGCTCGGCGAACCCGGAATGGGTGCGCTTGGCCCGGCCGTAGGCCACCTGGACTGGACGGAACAGATGCTCCTCCAGGCGATCGGCCGTGGCGTCGTCGAGTTGCTCGTACGCCGCTCCCAGGGCGGCGAGCGCGACGGCGATCTCATCCGTCGCCCGGGCGACGGTCTCCAGCAGATCCTCCCTCGCCTCGCGGGCGACGTACGACATCGCCGCTACGCGCTGCTCGCGGCCGCCTTGCGCGCCTGGCGCTCGGGCGACACGCGCACGACGTCCCAGACAAGGCCGACCTTCTCCAGCAGCCGGATGAAGAGCGCGGAGGGGTCGACCTCCCAGCGGCGCAGCCCGTGGGCGGCCGACGTCGGGAACGCGTGGTGGTTGTTGTGCCAGGCCTCGCCCATGGAGAAGAGCGACAGCCAGGCCACGTTGCGCGACTCGTCGTCGGTCTCGAACCGGCGACGGCCGAACACATGGCAGATCGAGTTGATCGAGTACGTCACGTGGTGCAGGACGAGCATCCGCACCGCGCCGCCCCACAGCAGCCCGGTCAGCGCGCCGATCCAGGAGAAGCCGCTGAGCAGGAAGCCGATCCAGAACGGCAGGGCGAGCCCGAGCAGCACCCAGAACACGAACGTGCGATCGATGAAGCGGATCGTCGGATCGGCGATCAGATCGGGTGCGTAGCGCTCCTTCTTGGCCCGCTGGGTGTGGATGAACAGCCAGCCGACGTGGGCGTGGAGCAGCCCCTTCAGGACCCCGCGCCACCCGGGCCCGACGTCGACATGCGGGGAATGCGGGTCGCCGTGCTTGTCGGCGAACGCGTGGTGCTTGCGGTGGTCGGCGACCCATGCGGTGACCGGGCCTTCGATCGCCATGCTGCCCAACGCCGTCAGCGTCGCGCGGACCCACCGCTTCGCCTTGAACGCGCGGTGCGTGAGGTGGCGGTGGAAGCCGACCGTGATCCCGAGCGTCAGCGGGATGTACATGATCAGGAAGACGGCGATGTCGTGCCAGTGCAGGGCTTTCTGCCACAGCTGCCAGGCCACGACGCCCAGCGCGATGAAGGGCACGACGGTCACGATGCCGGTGAGGGTGCGGTCCAGCGTCTCGTTCTGGGAGTGCTGGATGTCGTCGGGCGTCGGCGCGGGAGGGGCGCTCGGCGCGGCCTGGGGAGGGGTGCTCTGTGCGGTCGCCATCGCTTCTGATCGTAGCCCGTCGCTCTGGCAATCGACCGGCGGGCGAACCGGGTGCACGAAGTCTTGTCCAAGTGGCGAACCCTGCGTCCGCGCGATTGCGCGAAGCTGTGGGCATGACCGCGATGCCGGAGTCGGTGACCCGCGCCCTGGAGGGTTATGAGGCGGGCGGCGGGTGGCACGACGAGGCGGTGGGGCCCGACGGCGAGCCACGCCCCGAATGCGTCCCGATCCTCGAAGCCGTGACGCGCCAGGACCCGGCGCAGCTGCGTGCGAGGCTGGCGGGCGCGATCGACCGCCGCGGGGTCGCGTTCCACTCCGTCGACGGCGACGCCGCCTTCGCGGTCGACCCGGTTCCGCGGATCATCGAGGCGGCGGAGTGGCAGGAGCTCGAGGCGGGGCTCGCCCAGCGCGTCCGCGCGCTCGACGCGTTCGTCGCCGACGTCTATGGCGACCAGGCGATCATCGCGGCGGACATCGTGCCCCGGGCGGCGGTCGAGGGCTGCGACTACTACGAGCCGTCCCTGCGCGGTCACCGCCCGCCGGGTGGCGTGTGGACGAACATCTCCGGGCTGGACCTCGTCCGCGACGAGCACGGCGAGCTGCGGGTCCTCGAGGACAACCTGCGCACGCCGTCGGGGATGGCGTACGCGATCGCGGCGCGCGAGGCGCTGGCGCCGCTGCTCGGCGACGTCGAGCCGGCGCCACGCCCGCTCGACGGGCTGGCGGCCATGCTCGGCGACGTCCTCCGCGCCGCGGCGCCACCTGACGCGCGTGAGAGCGACGGGCTCCAGGCGGTGCTGCTCACCGACGGCCGCGACAACTCGGCGTTCTTCGAGCACCAGTGGCTCGCCGCCCATCTGCACATCGCGCTCGCCGAGGCCGACGAGCTCGAGGTCCGCGGCGGCTGGCTCCATCTGCATCGCCGCGGGGAGCGCGACTCGCGGCTGGTCGACGTCGTCTACCGGCGCACGAACGAGGACCGCGCCGCCGACCCGGTCGGCGAGCTGCTGCTCGAGCCATGGAAGAAGGGGACGGTGGGGCTGGTCAACGCGTTCGGCACGGGGGTCGCCGACGACAAGCTCCTGCACGCCTACGTCGAGCAGATGGTCGCGTTCTACCTCGGCGAGGAGCCGTTGCTGCGATCCGTCCCGACGTACGACCTCTCGCGGCCGGAGGTGCTCGCCGAGCAGCGCCCGCGCCTGCGCGAGCTGGTGGTCAAGCCGCGGACCGGCCACGGCGGCGTCGGCATCGTCATCGGCCCGCACGCGAGCCCCGAGGACCTCGCGCGCGTCGCCGCCGACGTCGACGCGCGGCCTGACGCCTTCGTCGCCCAGGAGCTGGTGACGCTCTCGCGCCACCCCACCGCGATCGGCGACCGGCTCGCGCCGCGCCACGTCGACCTGCGGCCGTTCGTCTTCCACGCCGGCGAGCACGTCCAGGTGCTGCCCGGCGGCCTGACGCGCGTGGCGTTCACGGAGGGCTCCCTGGTGGTCAACTCGTCCCAGAACGGCGGCGCCAAGGACACGTGGGTGCTCCCGGCATGAGCAGGCCCGCCTGGGCGCAGTGGCGCGACGGCGCGCCGTGGACGGTCGGCGCCGAGGAGGAGGTCATGCTCCTGGACCCGCGGACGTGGGCGCTGGCGCCGCGGATCGACGACGTCCTCTTCGCTCTGGACCACGACCTCGCGGAGCACGCGAGCGCCGAGACCCACGGCTCCGCGATCGAGCTCGCGACGCGCCCGCACCGAACCGCGGGCGCCGCCGCGGCCGAGCTCGCCGACCTCCGTCGCCGGCTCGCCGACGTGCTCGAGCGGCTCGATCTCGCGGCCGCCGTGGCCGGCACGCACCCGACCGCGGTGTGGTCGGACACGGTGGTCTCCTCGGGCGCGCGCTACCAGGCGATCCACGGCTCGATGCGCGAGCTCGCGCGCCGCGAGCCGACGTTCGCCCTGCACGTGCACGTGGCGATCCCGACGCCGTCGATGGCCACCCGCGCGCTGACCGCGATGCGCGCGCACGTCCCGCTGCTGCTCGCGCTGGCGGCCAACTCGCCGTTCTGGCAGGGCCGCGACACCGGCCTCGCGTCAACGCGCACGCCGCTCTTCCAGGCGTTCCCGCGTGTCGGCATCCCGCGCGCGTTTCGCGACTACGCCGACTACGTCGAGGCGGTCGACGTCCTGCTGCGCTGCCGTGCGTTCCCGGAGCCGACGTTCCTGTGGTGGGACCTCCGCCTGCAGCCGCGCTTCGGGACGCTCGAGGTGCGGGTGATGGACGCCCAGGTCCATCCGTCCGACACGGCGGCGCTGCTCGCGCTCGTCCAGTGCCTGGTCCGTCTCGAGGCGCTCGAGGGGTTCGTCGCCTCGCGCCTCGTGCACGCGCCGGAGGTGCTCGACGAGAACCGCTTCCTGGCCACGCGCGACGGGATGGACGCCGCGCTGCTCGACCCGGTCGCCGAGCGCGCGCGCCCGATCGCCGACTGGCTCGACGAAGTGCTCGAGGCGTGCGCGCCGCACGCGGCGGCGCTGGGCTGCGAGGCCGAGCTGGCCCTGGTCCCGGCGCTCGCCGCCGACACGGGCGCCGCCTTCCAGCGCGCGGTGGCGGCGCGCTCCGTGAGCGGGCCGGCCGGCGTCGCCGAGGCGCTCGCCACGTGGTTCGCCGCTCCGCACCCGCAGCCCGCGCTGCGGCGCTGACCTGCGGCGCGTCGGCGGCGGCGATCTATCGAGTCGCGCCGGCGAGCTCGCGCTCGAACGGCGTGCGGAACCTGGGGGCGAAGCGGCGCTCGGCGAGCCAACCGCGCAGCCGTTCGGCCTCAGCCTGGATGGCGTTGCGGGCGTCGGCGCCGACGTCCTCGAGCAGCCCGAGGGCGATCTCTCCGCCCGCACGCTGCCCCCATGCGCCGACGACCCGGCCGCACCACCAGACCGTCGGCCCTGCGTTGCCGGTGCGGTCGAACAGGATCTCGCGGTGCGGGCCGAGGTACCAGTCTCGCTCGAACCAGCCCATCGTCACCGGATCCAGGGCGGGTACCAGGGCGGCGTGCGGCTCGGGGGACGGGCTGGGCTCGTCGTCGCCTTGGAGGACGTATGCGATCGCGCCGCTGTCGAGCTCGACCTCGGCCGGCTTGATGTCGGCGAGGACCTTCTTGAGGAGGCCTGCGGTCCAACCCGTCCACCACTTCAGGTCAGTGAACGTCCCGGGGCCGAAGGTGCGCAGCCACCGCCTGGCGAGCACGGAAGCGGCCTCTTCGAGCGGGATCCTCTCGAGCTCCGCTCCCAGCCAAGCGCCGGTGGGCGCCCACCGGTAGCGCGTGCTCTTCCAGCTGCCCTCGGGCCGGCCGCGGACGATCCGGCCGTCGGCGGCCAGCAGGGAGAGGACCCGGTTCGACGTGCCCTGGACCGCCTCGTACGGCTTGCCCTGGGCGACCCGCATCTGCTCGCGCAGCGCGGGGACCGCCTCGCGCAGCTCGGCGGCGGTCGCGTCTCCGCGCGCGCGAAGGGCCTCGAGCGTCTGCGCCTGGGCGGCGGGCAGCCATTTGTCGCCGTCATCCGTGACCCCGAACTGCTCGAGGTGACCGATGAACTTGCGCCGCTCGACCTTGGCTATCGCGTCGGTGCACGCGGCCTGGACGACGGGCGCCAGGTCGGCGGGCACGACGAACATCGTCCGCCGCATGCCGAGCATCCGGACGAGCTTGCGTTCGTCGTAGAGCGCGTGGTCGATGCCGGCGTCGGGCGGCGGGTCGGTGAGGCGGGCGTAGGCCGAGAGATAGACCGTCGCCGCGTCTGTGGCGTGCAGGGCGACGATGTCGCTGGTCGCGGCGGTCACGTCGTCGGCGCGGGCTTCCGGTGCGAGGCGGTGGCGGACGGCGAGCCGAGCTTGGCGCTCCTCGTCGGTGATCCGCCGCACCCGCTGGAGCCTACGCGCCCCCTCGGCTTCAGAACTGCGCATCGAGTGAGCGGCCTGGGCGGCCGAGGCGGTTCGCTTCACGAGACGCTTGCTATGCGTCGGAACTGCGCATTGAGTGGAAATTCTTGGGCGGTCTCGGCGGTTTTGGGGCGGGCCGGTGATCGGATGGCGGGATGGCACGCCGTCAACCACCCCCATCGTCAGCCCCGGATCACATGGGGGTGATTCACCCCAATAGTTCGGGTCAACCACCCCCAGGCGGCGCTTCGGGGCGCATGGGGGTGGTTGACGTCCTCCTCGCCCGCCGCTCCGAGGCGCAGCATGGACTCGTCACGCGGCGTGACCTCCTCGATGCGGGGGTTACCCGCGCAGAGCTCGACCACCGCGTCCGGATCAGCCGGCTCCACGTCGTCCACCGGGGTGTCTACTCGGTCGGCCACCGCGCGCTCACCGCCGATGCGGTCTCGCTCGCCGCGGTGCTCGCGTGCGGTCCCGAGGCGGCGCTGCACCTCGGGTGGGCAGCGGCGCACTGGCGGATGCTGTCGGCCGCCCCCGATCCGATCGAGGTGGTGCACACCGGTGCCCGGCGTACCGGGCCCGAAGGTGTCCGACTCCGCCGGACGGTCCGCCTCGAGGCGGAGATCCATCGCGACGTGCCGGTCACGACGCCGCTCCGCACCCTGCTGGACCTCGCCGCCACAAGCCACCCTGGTCTGGAACTCGCCGTCAACGAGGCCCAAGCGCTCAAACTCGTCACCCACGCCGAACTCGAACACCTCGCATCATCGGGCCGCCGCGGCAGCGCCGCCATCCGCCACGTGATCCAGGACGTCCCCGGCTACACCCGCGAGGAGGCCGAGCGCCGCCTGCGCTCACTCATCCTCAAAGCGCAGTCGCCACGTCCGCGCCTCAACCAGTGCGTAGAGGGACACGACGCCGACGCCGTCTGGCTCGACCAACGGCTCGTGATCGAGGTCGACGGCTACGCCAGCCATGGCTCCCGCCACGCCTTCGAGCGCGACCGCCGCCTCGACCAGCAGCGCACCGCCGCCGGCTACCGCACCCTCCGCGTCACCTGGCGGCAGCTGACCCGTGAGCCCGAGGCGGTCGTCGCCGGCATCGCCACCGCCCTCGCGCGGAACTAGGCGAGGACGGTCTCGAGGCGGCGCTCGATCGTCGCGCCCATCGCCTCGCGGAACGGGCCCTCCTCGAAGCGCTCGACGAGCTCGGCGAGGAACCCCTCGATGACGAGCCGGCGCGAGTCAGAGTCCGACAGCCCGCGCGAGCGCAGGTAGAAGAGCTGGTCGGGGTCGATCTGGGCGATCGCCGCGGCGTGGGTGCAGCGGACGTCGTTTGCGAGGATCTCGAGCCCCGGGATCGCGTCGGCGTGGGCGCGCTTGGAGAGCAGGAGGTTGCGGCACTCCTGGAAGCCGTCGGTCTGCTGGGCGCCCGGGTCGACCTTGATCACCCCGCGCCACACGGCGCTCGACCGGCCGTTCAGGATCCCGCGGAACGCGAGGTCGGAGACGCAGTTGGGGGCCGCGTGCTCCTGGGTGGTGTCGAAGTCGACGTGCTGGCGGCCGTGGGGCGCGTAGGCGCCGGTGACCTTGCCGTGGGCGCCCGGCCCGGCCAGCTGGGTCTCCATCCGCACGCGGCCGTTCGCGCCGCCGAAGCCCAGGGCGACCCAGTCGATCGAGCCGTCGCGCTCGACCTCGGCGCGCTGGGCGCCGAACACCCATGACTTCTCGTTGAGGTCCTGGCCGCAGACGTAGCGCAGCTTGGCGTTCTGGCCCACGCGCAGCTCGACGACCGTGTTGAGCAGCGACTGCGTCTCGGCGTCGGCGGACAGGTACTGCTCCCAGACCTCGGCCTCGGCGCCCTCGTCCAGCACGATCAGCACGCGGCGGTTCAGCGCCGTCATCGGGGCGGCGGTGATCGCGGTCAGCAGGATCGGCGCCTCGACCTTCACCCCGCGCGGGACGTAGACGAACGCGCCGCCCGTCCAGTCCGCGTCGTTGGCGGCGACGAAGATGTCCGAGCCCTCGAGCGAGACGACCTCGCCGAGGTGCGGCTCGACCAGCTCCGGATGGCGCTCGACCGCGAGCGTCAGCGGGAGGATGACGGGGCCGTCCTCGACAGCCTCGGGCTCGCCGAGGACGCGGCCGTCGACCTGGACGAGCTCGATCGCGTCGGCCGGGACCTCGAGCATGTGCTCGACATCGGCGGCGGCCGCGTCGCCCTCGCCCGGTGCCACCGGCGCGAATGCTTCCAAAGCGAACGAGTTGCCGAGCTGGGTGAACTCCCAGCCGGCCTTGCCCTTGTGTTTGGGGAGGTCGAGCGAGCCCTGCAGAGCGACGGCGCGCTCCCGGCGCGCCGTCAGCCACTGCGGCTCGCGGACTGTGCCCGCGACGACCTCAGCCAATGGAACCCTCCATCTGCAGCTCGATCAGCCGGTTCATCTCGACGGCGTACTCCATCGGGAGCTCCTTGACGATCGGCTCGATGAAGCCGTTGACGATCAGCTTGCCGGCCTCCTCCTCGTCGAGGCCGCGGCTCATCAGGTAGAAGAGCTGCTCCTCGCCGATCTTCGAGACCGACGCCTCGTGGCCGACGTCGACGTCGTCCTCGCCGATGCGGATGGTCGGGTAGGTGTCCGAGCGCGAGTCCTCGTCGAGCAGCAGCGCGTCGCAGACGACCTTGGACTTCGAGCCGTGGGCGCCCTTGGCGACCTCGAGCAGGCCGCGATAGGAGGACCGGCCGCCGTCCTTGGAGATCGACTTGGCGAAGATGTTCGACGTCGTGTTCGGCGCCGCGTGGATGATCTTCGCGCCGGCGTCCTGGTGCTGGCCCTTGCCCGCGAACGCGATCGACAGAACCTCGCCGTGGGCGCGCTCGCCGGTCAGGTAGACCGACGGGTACTTCATCGTCAGCTTCGAGCCGAGGTTGCAGTCGACCCACTCGACGGTCGCGTCGGTCTCGGCGACCGCGCGCTTGGTGACGAGGTTGTAGACGTTCTGCGACCAGTTCTGGACCGTCGTGTAGCGGATGCGGGCACCCGGCTTGGCGAGCAGCTCGACGACCGCGGAGTGCAGCGAGTCGGTCGACCAGACCGGCGCCGTGCAGCCCTCGACGTAGTGCACGTAGGAGCCCTCGTCGGCGATGATGAGCGTCCGCTCGAACTGGCCCATGTTCTCGGTGTTGATGCGGAAGTAGGCCTGCAGCGGCATCTCGACCTTGACGCCCTTGGGCACGTAGACGAACGAGCCGCCCGACCAGACCGCGGAGTTCAGCGCCGCGAGCTTGTTGTCGTTGGACGGGATGATCGTCGCGAAGTGCTCGCGGACGAGGTCCTCGTGCTCACGGAGCCCGGTGTCCATGTCCATGAAGATCACGCCCTGCTTCTCGAGATCCTCGCGCACCTGGTGGTAGACGACCTCGGACTCGTACTGGGCGCCGACGCCGGAGAGGAACTTGCGCTCGGCCTCGGGGATGCCGAGCTTGTCGAAGGTCCGCTTGATGTCCTCGGGGACGTCGTCCCAGGTCTTCGAGGACTTCTCCGAGGCGCGGACGAAGTAGTGGATGTCGTCGTAGTCGACGTCGGCCAGCATCGGCGAGCCCCACGTGGGCTGCGGCTTGGCGAAGAAGTGCTCCAGCGCCTTCAGGCGGAAGTCGAGCATCCACTGCGGCTCCTGCTTGAACGCCGAGATCTGCTCGACGATCTCGCGGTTGATCCCCTTGGGCGCCTTGAAGGCGTAGCCCGTCTCGGGATCGTGGAACCCGAACTTCTCCTTGTAATCCGCGTTGATGCCGCTCAGCTCGCGCTGCTCGGCGAGCACCTCAGGGGTGGCCATTGGTCTAGGAGACCTCCACTTGGATCATGTCGCCCGCGACCGACACCGGGAAGGTGTCGATGGGGACGTAGGCAGGCAATGTCAGGGGCTTTCCGGTGCGCAGGTCGAAGCGCGAGCCGTGGCGCGGGCACTCGACCGTGCAGTTGTCCGCGTCGACCTCGCCCTCGAGCAGGACGCCGTCGTCGTGCGAGCAGCGATCCTCGATCGCCAGCAGCTCGCCGTTGCAGTTGAAGATCCCGATCTCCAGGTCCTCCCACTCGACCAGGCGGTGCTCGCCGGGCGGCAGCTCGGAGACGGGGCAGATGTCGATCAAAGGGCTCATTCCGGCGCTATTCCGACTGTCGGAGTCGGCTTTGACAGTCTAGCGAGCCGCGCGCACCCCACGTTTGGCGAGCAACCCGTTGAGCAGCAGCAGGAGCGACTTGTTCGGAGGCGCCTTGTACCCCGTCTCGGTGTGCGGTGCATAGACGGCGCGGCCGTCGTCGCCGACCTCGAGCCAGCCCGTGTGCTGCCTCGTCTCGAGGCCGATCAGCTGCGGGCGGTACGAGTGCCCGGTGAGTCCCGCCCGCCGCCCGCCCGCCGGCAGCGGCGCGGCGGACGCCAGCCGCAGCCCGGTGGGCTCCTCCCCGGAGACCTGCACCGGCAGGACGAGCGGCCGGCCGTCGGCGTCGGCGAAGCCGAGCATCGTGTGGTTCGTCACGCGCAGGCGACGCGCGGTGCGCCGGAGCTCGACCCGCGGGCCGGTCCCCTTCGCCGGCGGACGGTGGGCCGGCGGCGGAGCGTCGGGCAGCGGCTCGCCCAGGACCCGCGGCGCGCCCGCGCAGCGCAGGTCGGGCCAGACGACGATCCGGTCGACGTCGACGTGGACCGGGACGCGAACCGAGTAGTACTCGTTCAGCCACCGCCCCCAGAACCAGCCGCCTTTCGCCGGGCCGAGGTAGGACTCGCCCAATGTCCGGACCCGCTGACGGTCCTCGGGCGTCGGCGACTCGACCACCCGCGCACGTCCCTGGACGAGGACATACTCCGACCGCCCGGAAGCCCGGCCGTGCTCACGCGCGTGGAACGCAAGGGCGACGCGTGGGTCGAGCGCGATGCGCTCGAGCTT
The DNA here is from genome assembly GCA_963828075.1 of uncultured Solirubrobacterales bacterium. Lineage (GTDB taxonomy): Bacteria > Actinomycetota > Thermoleophilia > Solirubrobacterales > Solirubrobacteraceae > JACCYI01. The sequence goes on from CAWHDH010000021.1 coordinate 753,478, forward strand.
CTTCGAGAACCCGAGCGAGGTGGTGAAGCCGACCGTGCCCTCCGCGCGCGAGTGCAGACCGATCGGCGCGACCGCCTGCACCACGACACCGCCGGCCGGAGTGCGGTAGCCCAGCGCGGCGGTCAGGTCGCCGCGGAGCACGGCTTCGACGTCGTCGTCCCAGCCGACGGTCACTGGCCACTTCTATCAGTCCGGCGAGGGACGAGCGACCCTGGTCCTTGGGCCGTCCCAGACGACCGGGTTGTCCCAGCCAACGAACGGGATCCGGCGGCGTCAACGACTTGTGCTCGACCAGGTCGGGGTCGACGACGACGAGGACCTGCCGGAGCCGACCGAGACCTACATCGAGGCCAAGGCGTTCCTCGGCGGCGAGGCCGGCGTCGGCGCAGGCGCCCCCTTGATCGCGAACGGCGAGCCGAAGGACCTGATCGAGGCGGCGGGCGTGGCCAAGGTCGTGACGGGCGGCGAGAACGAGGGCGACGTCGAGCTCTCGTTCGTGCTCGACAACGAGCTCAGCCTCGCCCTGGCATCGCCGATGCTGGGCATCGGCGGCGGCACCGAGAACCCCGGGACGTTCACGGCGACCCTCAAGCTCGACGCTCAGAACGGCTACGAGCCGGACGAGCTCGAGATCAAGGGCACCTCGGGCTACACCATCAGCGGCGAGCAGGGTCTGAATCTCAACGGCGACGACCTCGCCGATCTCACGAAGTCGCTCGAGGGCGCGGTGTTCACGCAGGACACCGGTGACGGACAGGGCATCGAGGTGGGTGCCAAGCTCGACCTCGACGATCCCGCCAACCGGTTCGCCGCGATGCAGGTGCTGGCCTCGGGCGCCGATCTGGCGCTGCCGGGGGTGCCGTTGCCGGCGCCGAACCCCGTGAACGCGGTGGCCAACCTCGTCGAACGCTTCGACGAGGACGGCGAGCTGTCGTACGACACGTACGACATGACGTCGGAGTCCACGGACGCCGAGATCAAGGTCGGCCTCGGGCCCTGCCTCGGCGCCGGCGGTGGGTCGAGCACTGACACGCAGAGCGACCGCACCGGGGAGGTCCGCCCGCCCGGCGGCGTCTGGGGCCCGCACCAGTGTCTGCAGCCAGGCGGGTGAATACCCTCGTGCAGTCCATGCCCCGCCGTCTCGCCACCCTCACGCGCCTGCTCGCCGCCGCTGCGGCGCGTGTCCGCGCTGACCGCCTGCGGCGGCAGCGACGACCTCACGGGCACGCCGAAGGTGCCCGAGGGATACACGCTCTACAAGGGCGCCGGCGTGTCGTTCGCCCACCCCCGCGGCTGGAAGATCACCGAGCGCACGACCGCGGACGGCACCCCGGAGATCCAGGTCACAGACCCGGCCGCCAAGGACACGCCGTCGCCGCTCATCCTCCTCCTGATCAGCGCGGGCGCCGAGAAGCGCTTCGAGTCGCTCGTCGACCAGCGGCGGGTGGTCATGACCGAGGTCCACGACGGCGAGATCGAGTCGGACAGCGCCGTCGAGCTCGACGGCGCGAAGAAGGCGCTGCGGACCACCACGAAGACCCCGCCCGCCAAGGGGACCAAGCCCGTGGAGGTCCGCTCCGCATCGATCGACGCAGTCCGGGAGAACGGCGACGTGGTCGTCCTGGTCGCCGCCGCCCCGCAGCGGGGCGACTCCACGCTGGACCCGGAGAAGGTCATCGACTCGCTCCGCCTGAACGAAGGCTCATGACCGCGTTCGATCGCGATCTCCCGCGCTGGCCGGCGGCGGCGGGCGTCGTCGCGATCGTCGCGTCGCCGGTGGTGGCGATCCTGGCCACGCTCGCGGTCGCGGCGATCGCCGTCCTCGCGGGCGCTCAGGGCTCGGCGCTCGGCCCGCGGCTCGGCGTCTCCGTCCTGACCGCCGCGGGCATGCTGGCGGCGGTCCTCGCCCTGGCGCGCCTGACTGCCCCGCCGTCGGCGTCGCAGTTCGGCCTGCGCGCGCCGCGAGCGCCTGCGAGGGCGGTACTGCTCACCCTCGGTGCGGCCGCGCTGCTCGGGCTGATCGTCTGCGCTGCAGGTGGCCGTTGATCTGCGGGCCGCAATCGCCGTCCCCGCCGAACTCGATCCGCGCAGCTCGCTGGCGCGCTCCTTCGACCTGCCGCTGATCGAGCCGGTATCAGTCGGCCCGGCGTTCGTCGCGTCGGCCTTCGCCCGGGTCGTGCTGCCCACGATCGTCGGAGAGATCGTGCTGCGGGGGTTCGCACTGCCCGCGCTCTCGCGCTGGCGCGGTGTCGGGCCGGCCGCCGTCATCGTCGCCGTGGTCCAGGTCGGGCTGCCGGACTCCGCCGCGCTCGGCGTCCTGTACCTGCTCGGCGGCGGATTGCTCTGCGTCCTCTACCTGGTCACCGGATCGGTGCTGCCGGGCATCGCGCTGAGCGCGGCGCACCGCGCTCGGCGTGTCGTGCGGGTACGGCGCAGGATCGGTCGCGGTCGGCGCCGCCTGCGCCACCGTCGCGCTGCTGGTGGTCGCGCCCTTCGTCCTACGCCCGGGCAGCGCCATCCGCGCCTTTCCGGCGCCCGCCGCGTGAGCGGGCGTCAGGCGGCCGGCTCGTCCGGCCAGGCGGCGGCGTGGCCCATGCCGGCGCTCTTGAGCACCTTGAGCGAGAGCAGCGCGCACTTCATCCGCGTCGCGGAGATGTCGATCCCCAGCAGGTCGAGGATGAAGTCCTTGTCGAGCCGGACGAGCTCGGAGACCGGCATGCCCTTGACCTCGTCGGAGGCCATGCTCGCGCTGGCCTGCGAGATCGCGCAGCCATGGCCCGAGAAGCGGATGACCTCGACGCGGTCCTCGGCGTCGACCTTGATCTGGACGCGCAGCTCGTCGCCACACAGCGGGTTGTTGTCCTCGAACTCGAGGTCCGGGTCGGGCAGCTCGGGGGCGGGCGGGCTCCAATTCCGGGGCCGCTTGTAGTGCTCGAGGATGTACTCGCGGTAGAGCTCGTCCATCAGGCGAAGACCTGCCGGACGGTGGCGAGGCCCTCGATCAGCCGGTCGACGTCCTCGCGGGTCGAGTGGATGGCGAACGACGCGCGGGAGGTGGCGTGGATGCCCATCGCCTTCATCAGCACCTGGGCGCAGTGGTGGCCGGCGCGGATGCAGACCCCGTCGCGGCCGAGGATCTCGGCGACGTCGTGCGGGTGGACGCCCTCGAGCGAGAACGAGCAGACCGACCCACGAACGCCCAGATCTTCCGGGCCATACAGCGTCAGGCCGGGCACCTCGCGCAGCCGGTCGACGGCGTAGCCGACGACCTCGAGCGCGTGCGCGCGGACGGCGTCCATCCCGATCGCTTCGAGCCAGTCGCACGCGGCGCCCAGCCCGATGGCCTCGGCGATCGGCGACGTGCCGGCCTCGAAGCGGGCAGGCGGCTCGGCGTAGCGGGACTCCTGCTCGGAGACCGACGCGATCATGTGCCCGCCGCCGAGGAACGGCGGCATCGTCTCGAGCAGCGAGCGGCGGCCGTGGAGGACGCCGATGCCGGTCGGGCCGTAGGCCTTGTGGGCGGTCCAGGCGTAGAAGTCGGCGTCGATCGCGGTGACGTCGACCGGCAGGTGTGGCGCGGCCTGCGCGCCGTCGACGAGCACCACGGCACCGGCGGCATGCGCGCGGTCGGCGATGTCGGCGACCGGGTTGATCGTCCCGAGCACGTTGGAGACGTGGGTGACGGCGACGAGCTTGGGCCCGCGGGCGAGCAGGGCGTCGAGCGCCTCGAGGTCGAGCATGCCCTGGCCGTCCACCGGCACGTAGGCGAGCTCGGCACCTTTCTCGGCGCAGAGGATCTGCCAGGGCACGAGGTTCGAGTGGTGCTCCATCTGCGTGAGCACCACGAGGTCGCTCGCGCCGACGTTCGCGCGGCCCCAGGAGTAGGCGACGAGGTTGATCGCCTCCGTCGCGTTGCGGGTGAAGACGGTCTCGCCCGGCGTCGAGCCCATGAACCCGGCGGCGGTGACCCGCGCGCCCTCGTAGGCCTCCGTCGCCCGCGCGGCGATCGGGTAGACGCCGCGGTGGATCGACGCGCGGTAGGTCCGGTAGTAGTCGTCCATCGCCTCGATGACCGGCAGCGCGGTCTGCGCCGTGGCGCCCGAGTCGAGGTAGACGAGGCCCTCACGCGCGAGGACGGGGAACTCCGCCGCGGTGGGGACGGCGAGGCTCATGCGGCCGCGGCGACCTCGTCGCGGATCCAGCCGTAGCCCTTCTCCTCGAGCACGGTGACGAGCTCCGGGCCGCCCTCCTTGACGATCCGCCCGTCGAACATGATGTGGACGAACTGCGGCTCCACCAGATGCAGGATCCGCTGGTAGTGGGTGATGATCAGCACGCCCATGCCGCTCGGCTGGGCGACCTCGTTGATGCCGTGGGCGACCGTGTTCAGGGCGTCGATGTCGAGGCCCGAGTCGGTCTCGTCGAGGATGGCGAGCGCCGGCTTGGTCAGCGCGAGCTGGAGGATCTCCATGCGCTTCTTCTCGCCGCCCGAGAAGCCCTCGTTGAGGTAGCGGCTCGAGAACTCCTTGGGGACCTTGGTCAGCTCCATCGCCGCCTGGACCGTCTTGCGGAAGTCCTTGAGCGAGATCGGCTCCTCGCCGCGCGCCTCGCGGTGGGCGTTCATGACCATGCGCAGGTACTTCGTCACGGTCACGCCCGGGATGGCGACGGGATACTGGAAGGCCATGAACAGCCCGGCGAGCGCGCGCTCGTTCGGGTCGGCCTCGGTGATGTCCTCGCCGTTGAAGAGGACCTCGCCCTCGGTCACCTCGAGGTTCGGGTGGCCCATGATCACGTTCGCGAGCGTGGACTTGCCCGACCCGTTCGGGCCCATGAGCGCATGGAACTCGCCGGAGCTGACCTTGAGGTCGACGCCCTTGAGGATCTGCTTCTCGCCGGCCTGGACGTGGAGGTTCTTGATTTCGAGATCAGACAAGAGGGAGGGTTTCCTTGATCGAGACGGGGGTTCGGGTGAAGGCGACGAGCTCCGCGAGCGTCGTGCGCTGGAGCGAGCGGATCACGCCGATCTGCACGCGGGTCCACAGCAACTTGGTGGCGCAGGCCTGCGAGTCGGCGCCGTGGTGGGAGCACTGCACGCGCCCCTCGCGGTCCTCGACGAAGCAGTCCATCGGGGCGACGGCGCCCTCGAGCGCCAGGATCACCAGGTCCATCGTGATCTCCTCGGCCGGGCGCGCGAGCTCGTAGCCGCCGTGGGCGCCGCGGGTCGAGGCGATGAGCTCCGCCTTCTTGAGCAGGGCGGCGATGCGCTCGAGGTAGGCGAGCGGCAGGTTCTCGAGCTCGGCGATCGCCTTGAGGGAGACCGGCCCGCTCGCGGCGAGCCCCAGCTGGATGAGCAGCCGGACGCCGTACTCTGCCTTCGTCGTGAAGATCATGCGGACTAAATCCTACCAATGAGGTCGGATAGCCCAGAGGTGACAGGCGTGTGCTCCACGGGTAGGCCCACGGCCATGCTCGAGATCGACGAGGTGCGCCTGCGCCTGGACTCCATCGCGGAGCGGCTGCGCGAGGCGCGCGCCGCCGCCGACGTCATCGCCGAGGGGGACGCGAGCGCGGCCTCCGAGCTTGAGGCCGAGCTCGACGGGATGGCCGAGGACGTCGCCGCCCTGAAGGCCGGTCTGTCGTCGTCATTCTCGTGATCGCGCAAGTTCTGGGCCCGCGCGCCGTTTCGTAGGACCGTGCGCATCACGATGTTCATCCCTGCCCTCTGCGCGGCCGCCCTCCTCGGCGCGTCCGCGTCCGCCCCCGCCGTCGCCGCCGAGCCCGCCCGCCACACGCTGACGCTGACGACGTCGCTGGGGCCGGTCGACAAGGACGACGACACGCGCGACCTGCGCGCGCGGGGCACCGCGCCGCGCGGCTCGAGGATCGTCGTGACGTTCATGCGCAAGGGCAAGGTCCTCGGCCGCGAGCGCCCGAAGCTCCGCAGCAACCGCCGCTACGCCGCCGCGCTTCCGATCGACCGCACCGGCTCCTATCGCGTCCGCGTGACGGCCTTCCTGAAGACCGGCCAGGTCATCCGCGTCACCGCCCGGCTGGAGTACGGCCCCGAGGCCCAGGCGCCCGCGCCGCCCCCACCGCCGCCGGAGTAGCCCGCGCGCGAAGCTAGGCTGGGAGGCATGCCCGCCCGCCGAGACGACCTGCGCAACGTCGCCATCATCGCCCACGTCGACCACGGCAAGACGACGCTGGTCGACGCGATGCTCTGGCAGTCCGGCGCGTTCCGCGAGAACCAGGACGTCAACGAGCGCGTGATGGACTCGATGGATCTCGAGCGCGAGAAGGGCATCACGATCCTCGCGAAGAACACCGCGGTCCGCTGGCACGGCACGAAGTTCAACATCGTCGACACCCCCGGCCACGCCGACTTCGGCGGCGAGGTCGAGCGCGCGCTGATCATGGTCGACGCGGTCGCGCTGCTCGTCGACGCGAGCGAGGGCCCGCTCCCGCAGACCCGATTCGTGCTGCGCAAGGCGCTCGAGCAGCGCCTCCCGGTGATCCTGATCATCAACAAGATCGACCGCCCCGACGCGCGGATCGGCGAGGTGGTCAACGAGGTCTACGAGCTGTTCCTCGACCTCGACGCCGACGAGGAGCAGATCGAGTTCCCGATCGTCTACACGAACGCCAAGGCGGGCACCGCGACGCTCGACCCCAACCTCCCCGGCGACTCGCTGGATCCGCTGATGAAGCTGCTCATCGAGCACGTCCCGCCGCCGGAGTACGAGGAGGCTGCGCCGTTGCAGGCGCACGTGACCAACCTCGACGCGTCGCCGTACGTCGGCCGCCTCGCGCTGTGCCGCGTCCACAACGGGACGATCCGCAAGGGCCAGCAGATCGCCTGGTGCCGCGTCGACGGCACCGTGCAGTCGGCCAAGGTGGTCGAGCTCTACGTCACCGAGGCGCTCGACCGCGTCGACGTCGACGAGGCGGGGCCCGGCGAGATCATCGCCGTCGCCGGGCTCGCCGACGTGACGATCGGCGAGACCCTGGCCGACCCGGAGGACCCGCGCCCGCTGCCGGTCATCACCGTCGACGAGCCGTCGCTGTCGATGACCATCGGCATCAACACCTCGCCCCTGGCCGGCCAGAGCGGCGCGAAGCTGACCGCCCGCCAGGTCCGCGACCGCCTCGACGCCGAGCTCGTCGCCAACGTGTCGATCCGCGTCATCGACACCGAGCGCCCCGAGATCTGGGAGGTCCAGGGACGCGGCGAGCTGCAGCTGGCGATCCTCGTCGAGCTCATGCGCCGCGAGGGCTACGAGCTCACCGTCGGCAAGCCGCAGGTGGTCACCCGCCAGATCGACGGCAAGACGCACGAGCCGGTCGAGCGCATGACCATCGACGTGCCGGAGGAGTACGTCGGCGTCGTGACCCAGATGGTGGCGCTCCGCAAGGGCCGGATGGAGCAGATGGTCAACCACGGCACGGGCTGGGTCCGCATGGACTACCTGGTCCCGGCGCGCGGCCTGATCGGGTTCCGCACCGAGTTCCTCACCGAGACGCGGGGCACCGGCCTGCTGCACCACGTCTTCGACCGCTGGGAGCCGTGGTTCGGCGAGCTGCGCACCCGCCCGACGGGCTCGCTCGTCGCCGACCGCCAGGGCACGACCGCGTCCTTCGCGCTCTTCAGCCTCCAGGAGCGCGGCTCGCTCTTCGTCGGCCCCGGCGAGGAGGTCTACGAGGGGATGATCGTCGGCGAGAACTCGCGCTCGGACGACCTCGACGTCAACGCGGTCAAGGAGAAGCACCTGACCAACATGCGCAAGTCGACCTCCGACGTGCTCATCCGGCTCGTGCCCCACAAGCAACTCTCGCTCGACCAGGCGCTCGAGTTCCTCCGCGAGGACGAGTGCGTCGAGATCACGCCCGACAAGATCCGCCTGCGCAAGGTGGCGCTCGACCAGATCTCGCGCGTCAAGGCGGCGCGCCGGCGGGCGAAGGAGCCGGCGCAGGCCTGACGCTCCCGCGGCGCCATCGCCGCTCAAGCTCGACGGTCGAGGCTCCGATGACTGAGAGCGATGCGCCTCGTTGCCACCCGACGCCTCGCAGACGGGGCGGTTCTCGCCCGCGACGTGACGGTCGGCGCCAACCGCGACCGCGCCCTGCTCCGCGCCGGCGTGCCCATCACCGAGCGCTTCAAGGAGGCGCTGCTCTCGGCTGGGCTCAACGCCGTCTATGTCCAGGACGCGGCGACCGACGACATCGTGGTGACCGCCGCCCTCTCAGAGGCGACGCGGGCCGAGGCGAGCCGCGGGCTCGCCCTGGCGTTCTCCTCCGTCCCGGTGGCGCTCGCCGCCCGCGAATCGTTTCCGCAGAAGGCCATGGAGGAGCTCGAGCGGGTGGCGCTCATCATCGCCGGCGAGATCGCCGGCTCGGGCCAGGCGGTCGTGGCGCTCAGCGACCTCGCCGCGGCCGACGCCTACACCCTCCAGCACTCCGTCGACGTGTGCGCGCTCGGGCTGATGATCGCCAAGAAGCTCTTCGACAAGGAGGGCCGGGTCGACTTCCGCGGCAAGCGGTCCTTCGACAAGCTCGAGCACTGGCTCGCGAAGCTCGGCGTCGGCCTGATGCTGCACGACGTCGGCAAGCTCGCCGTCCCGACCGAGGTGCTCAACAAGCCCGGCAAGCTGACCCCGGACGAGTGGAAGATCATGCGCGAGCATCCGACGATCGGGCTGGAGATGCTCTCCAGCAACGCCATCTCGCCGCTGGTCAAGTCGGTCGTCCGTGCCCACCACGAGCGCTGGGACGGGACCGGTTATCCGCTGGGCACCTCCGGCGCCAAGATCCCGCACTTCGCCCGTATCGCCGCGATCGCCGACGTCTTCGACGCCGTGACCTCCGAGCGCGTCTACAAGGGCGCCGCACCGCAGCACATCGGGCACCAGATCATCAACGCGGGATCGGGCACCCAGTTCGACCCCGGGATCGTCGCCTACTTCAACAAGGTCGTCGCGCCGTATCCGCCCGGCAACGAGATCGACCTCTCGAACGGGTTCTCGGGCGTCGTCGTCTCGTGCCCGTCCGCCGATCTCAGCAGGCCACTCGTCCGCGTGACCAAGGACCCCACCGGCGCCACCATCAACTCGTTCGAGGTCAACACGCTCGAGCGCCCCGACCTGCTTCCGGCCGCGCAGCCCGAGCAGGCCGCCGCCTGACGCTGGGATAGCGTTGGAGGCTGTGACTCCGGAGGCGTGGGTCTACTTGCTGCGCTGCCGGGACGGCTCGCTCTACTGCGGCTGGACGAGCGACCTGCCGCGCCGGATGCGCGCCCATGCGGCCGGCCGGGCAAGCCGCTACACCGCGGCGCGCCGGCCGCTGGCCCTCGCGCTGGCGCTGCCGCAGCCCGATCGCAGCGCCGCCCGCCGCGAGGAGGCGCGCGTCAAGGCGCTGCCGAAGCGGGCGAAGGAGTCATGGGTCGCGGAGATGCGACGTGTCGTTCCAGAGCTTGATGACGCGGCGCTCGCGCTCGTGGCCGAGCTCGCAGACGGCGGCGGTGGAGAGCGAGAGGCGCCCGCCGGCTGACGGGTCGAGCTCGGCCCAGCGTGCGGCGAGGATCCGCAGCAGGTGGCCGTGGGCGACGATCGCGGCGGTCCGGGGCCCGGCATCGAGCAGGCGGGCGATCACGCGATCCGCCCGCGCCCCGACCTGCTGGACCGTCTCGCCGCCCGGCGGCCCGTCGCGCCAGACGGTCCACCCCGGCCGTTGCTCACGCATCTGGGCCGTCGTGCGCCCCTCGGTCTCGCCGTAGTCCCACTCCTGGAGGTCGTCGTCGAGCTCGGCGACGTCGCCCAGGCCGGCCAGCTCCGCGGTCCGCCGCGCGCGCACGAGCGGGCTGGTGAGGACGAGGTCGAAGCGCTCGCCGGCCAGGCGGGCCGCGAGCGCCCGTGCCGCCGCCTCGCCCGCCGGCTCGAGCGGGATGTCGGTGCGGCCGGTGTGGCGGCCCGTCCGGCTCCACTCCGTCTGGCCGTGGCGGATGAGGACGATCCTCACAGCAGCCGCCGGTACCGGCGCATCGTGGCCGGCGCCATGTCGCCGTGGGTCTGGGTGCGCAGCCGCTCGACCCGCTCGCGGTGATACGGGCTCGACAGGCTCTCGGCGTGGCCGATGACGTCCTTCGTCGTGATCCCGTGGCGGTCGCGCAGCCAGCGGGTGAGCTTCAGCGAGGCCTCGAGCTGGCGCTCGTTGCCCATCACCTCGGCGTCGCTGCGGCCGACGTGCTCGATCCCCACCGACGTGTAGTTCAGGCCGACGGTGTGCCGGCACATCCACTTGAGCCGCACGAGCTGGTGGATCGTGCCGTCGCGGTCGACGATGAAGTGCGCGCAGGTGCCGGGCAGCTCGCCGAGCTCGGGGTCGCGCGCGTTGGCGGCGAACGTGTTGAACGCCGACGCGTAGTCGCCGGTCGCCGTGTAGTGCTCGACGATCACCTTCGGGTCGATCAGCCGGGCGCGACGGAATCCGTAGTGGCGATTGGAGTAGGCGCGCATCTGCTCGATCCGCCGCTCGCCGAACGGGATCGGGTCCCAGCGGATCGGCGGGCGCCCGGCGGTCGCCGCCGCGCTCGTCCGCGCGACGTCCCGTCCGGCGGCGAGGACCGCGCGCGCGTGGCGCGCGACGCCGCTCGCGTCCAGCCGCCCCGCCGGCAGCTCGACGACGAACGCGCTCGATCCCGGGTGCGCGTGGTTCTGCCAGCTGACCGCCGTGCCGCGGTAACGCGGCAGCGTCCGCAGCGGCAGCCGTGCCCGCCGCGCGTACGCGCGGACCACGGCCAGGTCGGCCCCCGGAGAGCGGACGACGAGCCGCATGTGCTGGTGGAACCAGACGGTGACGTCGGGGCGCTCGCGCTCGATGAACCGCTGCAGCGCGCGGGTCTCCGGTTCGGAGCCCTTGCGCGGCCCCGGGTAGTACGTATCGCCCCGCCGACCGCCGCCGCGCCAGCGGTACGGGAAGTTGCGGTTGAGGTCCACCCCGCGCGCGTTGTGGCGCGTGCCGCGGGCGACGCCGTCCGGGTTCGACGCGCCGATCAGCCACAGCTGGACCCCGGCGGGCGGCGTGCGGCGGCGCAGCGCGCGGATGACCGCGTGGCCCGCCGTCTCGTCGCCGTGGATCGAGCCGACGGCCATCACGGTGACGGGCGCGCCGGGGTCGCCGACGTGCGTGGCGCGGATCGTCCGCCCCTCGACGGAGCCCGGGGCCAGCACGGCGGCGGCCGCGGCCAGAAGAGCGAGCATCATGCTTGAGGGTACGGTTGCCGCATGGACTCCGTCGTCATCGTCGGCGCCGGCGTGCTCGGTGCCTCGCTCGCCTGGCGCCTCGCGCGCGACGGCGTCGCCGTCACGCTCGTCGACCAGTTCGAGCCTGGCGACCCCCGCTCCTCCTCGGGCGGCGAGTCGCGCCTGCTCCGCTGCTCGCACGGCTCGGACCCCGACTACACCGCCTCCGCCCGCCGCGCCCGCGCCCTGTGGCGCGAGCTCGAGGCCGAGACCGGGGCCGACCTGCTCGTCGAGTGCGGCGTCGCCTGGTTCGCGCACCGCGAGGACGGCTGGGAGGCGGAGTCGCTCGCGACCCTCAGCGCCCAGGGCGTGCCCGCCGAGCGGGTGGAGCCGGCCGAGGCGGCCCGCCGCTTCCCCGCCCTCGGCCTCGACGACCTGACGTTCGTGCTCTGGGAGCCGGAGGCCGGCGTGCTGCGGGCAGAACGCGGGGTCCGAACGCTCGCCGCCCGCGCGGCGGCCCTCGGCGCGCGGGTCGAGCGGGCGGTCGCGCGGCCCGACGGCGACGCGGTCGCGCTCGACGACGGCCGCCGCCTGGAGGCCGACCGCATCGTGTGGTCGTGCGGCCCGTGGCTCGCCGCGCTGTTCGGAGAGCTCGTCGCGCTGCGGGTCACCCGCCAGGACCTGTTCTTCTTCGACGGCGGCCCCGCGTGGGCGACCCCCGGCGTCCCCGGATGGGTCGACTACGACCTGGCGATCTACGGCACCGGCGACCTCGACGGCCACGGCGTCAAGGCGGCGCCCGACACCGAAGGCCCGCCCGTGTCGCCCGACGCGCCGCTGCCGGCCACCGACCCGGCGAACGAGCGCGCCGCCCGCGAGTACCTCGCGCGCCGCTTCCCGCCGCTGGCCGACGCTCCGCTGCGCTCCTCGCGGGCGTGCCGCTACGAGCTCTCGCCCGACTCCCACTTCGTCGCCGCCCCGCACCCGGAGCACCCCGTCCACTGGCTGGTCGGCGGCGGCTCGGGCCACGGGTTCAAGCACGGCCCGGCGCTGGCCGAGCGGCTCAAGGATGCGTGGCGCGGCGGGGTGCCGTTGCCGGCTGCTTTTGCTCTCGGTGAGCGGGCGCCGGGCCGGTCGCTCCGGACGGCCGGGAGCAACGTGGCGGAGTGAGCATCCGCAAGAATCACACTCCCAGAGGGCGCAGCTCCTCCGCATAGGACACCGAGTGGCGCCGCAACGCACCACCGGCGCCGATCTCATACGCGCCCATGCGCCAGAGCGGCGGCGAGTATGCGTGGATGGTCACCGCCGGGCGGTCTCCGGCGTGCAGGACGCGGTGGATGTCGGAGGCCTGGAAGTCGAAGACCGCGCCCGGCCCGAGCTCGCGCCGCAGCGGCGAGCGGGCGATGGCGAGGCGGTCCTCGCGGACGCGGCCGTCGACCACCGCGACGGCGCCGGCGGAGAGGTCGTGGTCGTGGAAGCCGGTGTCGTGGTCGCGCATCCAGCAGATCAGCCAGACCGCGAGGTGCTCGTCGCGGTGCAGCTGCTCGTAGATGCGGGCGTCGGGGTCGTGGTGCACGAGGTGGGCCCAGTGCTCGGGGCGCTGCGCGAGGCCGGCGACGAGGCGGCGCAGCTCGGGGCGCTCGAGGTCGCGGCCGAGGGGTCGGTCGATCATCCGGTGCCCGCCTCCACGGGCGTCCCGCGGAGCAGGCGCTCGGCGTTCGTGGTGGTCATCGCGGCGTGCGCGGCGTCGCCGAGCAGCCGGGTCGGAGGCGGGGTCGCCAGCGGGCGGTCGGAGCCGTAGACGAGCTGGTCGACGCCGACGGCGCGGACCGTCGCGTCGAGAGCGCGGACGCCGTAGGAGGAGGTGTCGTAGAAGAGGCCCGTGTCATGGGCGGCCGCCGCCGGACCGCCGCGCGCGGCGAGGCGCTCGAGCTGGAGGGGTGCGCCGCCGCCGAGTGCCGCGAAGAGGACGCGCAGGCCCGGATGCGCGGGGCGCCCCCACTCGACGAACGCCAGCCACGCCGCCTGCATGCCGGCCACATACGCGGTCATCGCCGCCCACCACGGCGGCCGGCGCGCGAACGTCGCCGGCGCCGCGCCCGGATGGACGAACAGCGGCGCCGAGCGCGCTTCGAGCGCCGCGAGCAGCGGCCCGAGCCGCTCGAGCCCGTCTGGCGACCCGATCGCGCCGGCCGGCAGCGACACGCCGACGGCCCCGCGGTCGAGCAGGGCGAGTGCGGCGGCGGCGGGATCGGGATCGGCGAGCGCGACGGTCGCCCAGACGCCGAACGGCTCGCCGAGCGCGAGCGCGCCCTCGTGCCAGGCGGCGAGCAGCGGCGCCGCCTCGGCGAGCGGGAGCGCCTCGAGCCCGAGCGGGTGCGAGAGCGCGAGCAGCACGCGCTCGATCCCGTCGGCCTCGGCGATCGCGCGGCGCGCGGTGGGATCGTGATCGACCGCCGCGACCGCGAACGGCGGCTCGCCGGCGAGCTCGAGCGTGTCGGCCGAGGTGATCCGCGGCGCCGCCGTGCGCGCCCGCAGGGCGGCGAGTAGCGACTCCGGCCAGAGGTGCTGGTGGACGTCGATGGCCATCCGGGCCGGGACTATACCTGTAAATCCCGACCCGATATCTGCCATTTACATCGCCGACGCGGTGGCGGCCTCCCGCAGCGGCGTCACGCCGCGGATCAGGTCGCTGGCGCGCTCGGCGATGGCGATCGTCGGCGCGTTGGTGTTGCCGCGCGGCACGACCGGCATCACCGACGCGTCGACCACGCGCAGGCCCTCGAGCCCCTGCACCCGGAGCTGGGTGTCGACCACCGTGCCGATCGCGCACGTGCCGGCGGGGTGATAGAGCGTCTGGGTCTTGCGCCGGACGTGCGAGCGGTACGCCTCGTCGGAGTCGCCGAGCGGCACCTCGTACGGGTCCTTGGCGAACGGACGCAGCGCCTCCTGGTCGGCGACGTCCATCACCGCGCGGACGCCCTCGACCATCTGCTCGAGGTCGTCCTCGACCGCGTAGTAGTTGTGGCGGATGACCGGCTTGGCGGTCGGGTCCGCCGACGCGATCGTCACCTCGCCGCGGCTCGCCGGGTGCAGCAGGCACGCGGAGAGCACGAATCCGTGGTCGGGCGGCTCGGCGAGGCCCTCCTCGATGAACATCACCGGGACCGCGTGCATCTGGATGTTCGGCGCCGGAAGCTCTGCGCGGGTGCGCAGGAACGCGCCGCCCTCGCCGATGTTCGAGGTCAGCGGGCCGTGGCCGTTCTGCGCGAAGTCCTCCATGTGGGCCTCGGCGGTGTCGGGCAGCACGGCGACGAGCAGCGACACGGGCTGGTCGGTCGTCCACGCCCCGCCGACGGCGGGGTGGTCCTGCAGGTTCTGGCCGACCTCCGCATGGTCGAGCACCACCTCGATCTGGTTGAGCATCAGCCGCTCGGCGGGCCCGACGCCCGACAGCATCAGCAGCTGCGGGGAGTTGTAGGCGCCGCCGCAGAGCAGGACCTCGCGGCCGGCCCGATAGGTCGTCTCCTCCCCCAGCCGCTCGCCGACGACGCCGACCGCGCGCGTGCCGTCGAAGACGATCCGCTGGGCCCGCGTGTACGGGACGATCGTGAGGTTCTCGCGCTCCGCCGCGGGATGCAGGTAGGCGACCGCGGTCGAGCAGCGCATCCCGCGCCGCTGCGTGAGCTGGTAGATCCCGGCGCCGTCCTGCTCGGGGCCGTTGAAGTCGTCGTTCGCCTGCAGGCCCGCCTGCAGCGCCGCCTCGACGAACGCCTGGGTCATCACGCTGTCGGCCCGGTTCTCCTGCACGCTGAGCGGCCCGCCGGCGCCGTGGAGCTCGGAGGCGCCGCGCTCGTTGTCCTCGGCGCGCAGGAAGTACGGGAGCAGGTCGTCCCAGCCCCAGCCGGTGGCGCCCTCGGCCTCCCAGCCCTCGTAGTCGATCCGGTTGCCGCGGATGTAGATCATCGCGTTCATCGAGCTCGACCCGCCGAGCGTCTTGCCGCGCGGCAGGTAGATCCGGCGGCCCTCGCAGAACGGCTCGGCGTGGGTCGAGTAGTCCCAGTCGAACTGGGTCTTGAACAGCTTCCCGAACGCCATCGGGACGTGGATGTTCTCCGCCGTGTCGGGTGGCCCCGCCTCGAGGACGCAGACGCTCACCGCCGGGTCCTCGCTCAGGCGCGCGGCGAGCACGCAGCCCGCCGACCCGGCCCCGACGATGACGTAGTCGTACTCGTGGTCAGACACGCTGGCTCCTTCCGGCTTGGGACACCTCGAGCTCGCCGTCGGCGAGCCGCTTGCGCAGCACCTTCTTGTCGAACTTCCCGACGCTGGTCTTGGGCACCTCGTCGATGAACGCGAACGCGTCGGGGACCTGCCACCCGGCCATGCGGCCGGCGAGGTGCCGGCGCAGCTCGCGCAGGTCGGCGCGCGCGCCCTCGTCGAGCACCACGCAGGCGAGCGGGCGCTCGGTCCAGCGCTCGTCGGGCATGGCGATCACCGCCGCCTCGACGACGGCGGGGTGCTCCATCAGCTCGGTCTCGAGCTCGACGGAGGAGATCCACTCGCCGCCGGACTTGATCAGGTCCTTGGCCCGGTCGGTGATGCGGACGTAGCCGTCGGGCGTGACCGAGCCGATGTCGCCCGTGCGCAGCCAGCCGTCGTCGAACTTGTCGTCGCCCGAGGGGTCCTCGTAGTAGCGGCTGGCGATCCACGGGCCGCGGACCTCGATCTCGCCGGTGGAGGTGCCGTCCCAGGGGACCTCCTCGCCCGGGTCGTTGACGAGTCGCAGCTCGACCCACGGGACGATCCGGCCCTGGGTCACGCGCCGCTCCCAGTGCTCCTCGGTCGAGGCGTCGTCGTTCCCCGCCTGTGGGCGCGCGATGGAGCACAGCGGGCTGGTCTCGGTCATCCCCCAGGCCTGCAGGATCCGGACGCCGTGGCGCTCGAAGCCCTCCATCAGCTTCCGCGGGACCGCCGCCCCGCCGCAGACCCCGCCGCGCAGGCTCGACAGGTCCGGCTTCTGCTCGTCGGCGAAGCGCAGGAGGTCGCCGAGGACGGTGGGGACGCCGGCCACGAGGGTGGCGCGCTCCTTCGCGATCGCGCGCGCCAGCGGCGCGGCCGCGACGTAGCGGTTGGGCATGATCAGCCCGGCGCCGGTCATCGCCGCGGCGAACGGGATCCCCCAGGCGTTGACGTGGAACATCGGGACGATGAGGACGGCGCGATCGGCGCTCGAGAGCCCGATCGAGTCGACCATGCACGCCGCGGTCGAGTGCAGCGCGACCGAGCGGTGCGAGTACAGGACGCCCTTCGGGTTGCCGGTCGTCCCGCTCGTGTAGCAGAGGGCGGCCGCCTGGCGCTCGTCGATCTCCGGCCAGTCGTAGGCGCCGGGCCCCGCCTCCTCGAGCAGGTCCTCGTAGCGCTGGGCGCCGCGCAGCCCGCCGTCGGGGCCGTCGCCCATGACGACGTAGCGTGGCTTGCGCTCGTAGTGCTCCGAGAGCTTGGCGAGCCCCGGCGCCAGCGAGTCGTCGACGAAGATCACGGTGTCTTCCGCGTGATCGATGATGTAGATGAGCTGCTCGGGGAACAGGCGGATGTTGAGCGTGTGCAGGACCGCGCCGAAGCTTGGGACCGCGAGGTAGAGCTCGAAGTGGCGCTGGGAGTTCCAGCCGAAGGTGGCGACGCGGTCGCCCGGCTTGACGCCCAGACCCTCGAGCACCCGGCCCAGGCGATCGACGCGCTCGGCGACCTCGGCGAAGGTGGCGCGCGAGGAGGGTGTCGGGTCCTCCTGCAGGGTGACGACCTCCTGGTCGCCGTAGCACGCGCGCATGCGGCGGCGTATGGCGCCCACGGTCAGCTGGGCGTCGTTCTGCATCAGGCCTTCGAGCACGGCTCTCCTCCAGAGTGGCTGTCGGCCGATCCTCTCGCGCAGCGGCGGCGCGCACAAGGGCGAGACGGCATACTGCCGCCGCAATGCAGGTTCTCGTCATCGGCGCCGACGCAGGCGCGATCGCTGAGCAGATCGATCCGGCCGCCGAGCTCGTGGATCCCGGCGGGGCGCCAGACCCCCACGAGCTCGCCGGCCGGCTGCGCGAGCGCCCGGTCGCCGGCGTCGAGGCCGGCCTGCTGGCGCCGATCAGCCCGCGCTACTCGGTCCGCGACCTCGCGATCGAGCTCGGCGCACCGGTGCTGCTCGCCGTCGCCGCGTCGGATGACGCGATCAGCGAGGCGCGGCTCGCGCTGGAGGCGGCGCGCGGCGCCGGCCTGCGGGTCATCGACGTCGTCCTGGCCGGCGACAGCCACCCGGACGACCGCGCCCTGCTCTCAGCGCTCGCCGACGTGCCCGTCGTGACCTTCCCGCCGCAGGAGCCCTGGCCGGTCGAGGAGTGGCTCGCGGCCCCACCGCCGCCACCGCCGGGCGCAACCGCGGCTCGTGGCGGTGCGACCGTCGTGCTCGAGCCCTACCGCGAGTGGATCTCCCAGCCGGTCGGCGACCCGCGCGCGACGGCGCGACCGCAGATCATGGCGGCGATGCTCGAGATCATCGCCGCCGAGGGCCCGATGCTGGCCTCGCGCGCCTACGCCCTGTACAACCGCGCGTCGGGCGGGCGCAAGCTGACCACGATTGCCCGCGCGCCGCTCGCCTCCGCCGTCCACTGGCTTGCGCAGGAGCGGCGCATCGCCCGCATCTCGCGCGACGAGATTCCCTGGCAGGACGACGACGTCGTCCGCGTGCTCGATGCGCCGGCGATCCACGTCCGCGAGCTGGGGCCGCGGACGCTCGAGGAGGTGCCGCTCGACGAGATCGCCGAGCTGATGCGCCGCCAGCGGGCCGGGGATCCCGCCGCCGCCAAGCGCGCGGTGCTCGACGTCTACGGCCTCAAGCGCCTGACCACCCGCGCGGACGCGTACCTCGAGCTGGCCGTCGGGCTGTCAGCCGAAGACGCCTGAGAACGTCCACTCCCCGGCGACCATCGTCGCCTCGACGCGCACGTCCTCGAGCTCCTCGGGCGGGCACGCGACGGGGTCGCGGCTCAGGACCACGAGGTCGGCGTCGAAGCCGGGCGCCAGCCGGCCGCGGCGGTGCTCCTCGCGCGCCAGCCAGGCCGGTCCGCTGATCATGGCGCGCAGGGCGGACTCGGCGTCGAGCGCCTGCTCCGGGCGCCACGGTGGTCGGTCGTCGAGCGTGCGCCGGACCGCGGCGCGCAGGCCGGCGAGCGGGTCGAGCTCCTCGACCGGCGCGTCGGAGCCGTTGGCGAGAACCGCGCCGGAGTCCTGCAGCGCCCGCCAGGCGTAGGCCAGCTCCGCGCGGTCGCCCCACCAGGCGTCGGCCAGCTCCCGGTCCGACGGGGCGTGGCTGAACTGGACCGAGGCGGCGACGCCCAGCGCGGCGAACCGGCCGACGTCCTCGGGCGCGAGCAGCTGGGCGTGCTCGATGCGCGGCCGCAGCCCGGCGGCCGTCCAGAGCGGCCGCGTCGCCTCGAAGGCGTCGAGCGCGTCGCGGTTGGCGCGGTCGCCGATCGCGTGCACGGCGACCGGGAAGCCGGCCCGGGTGGCGCGACGGACGATCGCCTCGAGCGCCTCGCGCGACGTGATCTCGACGCCCGTCCCGTCGAGCATCATCGCCGTCCGCGAGCCCAGCGTCCCGTCCATGAACGCCTTGAGGTAGCCGATGCGCAGGCGCTCAGGCCCGAAGCCCGACCGGATCCCCAGATCCGAGAGCTCGTCGAGCAGATGGTGCGGGAGCGACTGCCAGACGCGCAGCGGGAGCTCGCCGGCGTCGAGCAGGCGCTGCCAGACCGGCAGGATCCCGAGCCAGCCGTCCTTGTCGTGGACCGCGGTCACGCCGCGGGCCGTGGCGACGGGCAGCGCGGCGCGCATCGCCTCCTCCATCTCGTCGGGCGAGGGGCGCAGGTGACGCTCGCGGAAGTGCCAGGCGGCGTCCTCGCGCAGGATCCCGGACGGCGAGCCGTCGGCGGCCAGCTCGACGACGCCCGACCCCGCATAGAGGTCCCCCTCCGCGCGGGCGAGCGCGGCGCTGCTCAGCCACAGCGAGTGGTAGTCACGGGCCCAGAGCGCGACGGGCGCCTCGCCACACGCGGCGTCGAGCGCCTCGCGGTCCGGCGGCTCGCCCCAGTCCGCGTCGCGCCAGCCGAAGCCGCGCACCCACCGGCCGGCGGGCACGGCGGCCGCCGCCTCGGCCACCCGCGCGACGGCTTGCGCCCGCGAGGCGCATCCGTGCAACTGCACCTGGCCGAGCCCGATCGACCACGTGGCGAAGTGGGTGTGTGCGTCCGAGAAGCCGGGGAACACGCAGCGCCCCGCGAGGTCGACCGCCGTCGCATCGCCCGCGCCGTCGTCCCCGACCGCCGCGATCAGGCCGCCGGCGACGGTCAGGCCGTCGGCCACCGGCCGTCGCGGGTCCAGCGTCCGCACCGTCCCGCCGGTGAGCCGGATCGTCGTCCGTCGCACGAGCGCCACGGTACCGGTTCCACTAGCATGGCCGTCAGGTCACTCCCGGGCTCCGGTCAGCGCGGGGGGCTGCGACACCGCCGACGAACGCGGCACCGGGGCGAGGCGCCGGGCGCGGGCGGAGGCGACAGACATTCATCGCACCCGCACGGAGGCTCATGACCGACCCCGCGATATCCACCCTGGATTCCGGCGACCTGCGCGGCGGCCCGCTGCTCGCCGCCATCTCCAACGAGATCGTCAGCCTCTACCGGCGCCATTACGGCCGCGGGCCGGCCCGCGCCCGGACGGTCATGGTCGAGGACGCCGTGTTGGTCCGCCTGCTCGACCCGTTCACCGTCTCGGAGCGGACGCTGCTCGCGCGCGGCCGGCACGCGGAGGTCACCCGCATGCGCCACGCGTTCCAGGAGGAGATGAAGGTTGAGTTCTTCGAGGTCATCGAGCGCCTCGTGGGCCGGCGGGTCACCGCGTTCCTCTCCAACGTCCACACGGACCCCGACATGGTCGTCGAGCTGTTCTTCCTCGAGGAGGACGAGCCGGTCTGAGCCTCAATCGCTACAGATGCCGTCCGCAGGAGCCGATGAAGTGTGGACAGAGGTCCCACACGCGGCCCAGATACCACCAAGGGGTATCTACAATGGAGGCATCATGAATTCAGACCGAGCACAGGCGTATGGCCGGGTCATGAAGACCCTCGATGAGATCGCCGCCGCGAAGCTGCTCGACGCCGAGCAGCGCCGCATCCGCGAGGCCGCCGACACCCTCCTGTTCTGTGAGACCCCTGACGCGCCGGGCGCCACCGACGCGCTCGAGGACATCGACGCGCTGACCCGTCACCTCGTCGAGTCCGAGCGTTGGACCGAAGAGCGCGCCCGCACGCTGGCCGACGACGTGACCGGCTGCGGCCCCGTCGTGCAGCTCGCCTGACCCGGCGACTTCGAGTGGCGCGGGTCTACGTCGAGCCCAGCCCGGCCGGCGGCTACCACGTGAAGCTCGCCGGGCACGACATGCCCATCTCGCACCACGACACCGAGGAGGAGGCCCACGCCCGCGCGGCGGCCTACCTCCGCGGTCTCGCGCAGCAGCAGGCGCCGCCGCGGCGCGAGCCGCCCGCCTGATCCCTAAAGCGGTCGGCGCCGCGCGCCGATGTAGGACGCGGTGCCCGAGCCCACCCTCTCTCCGCCCACGGACTTCCCGGTCGAAGTCGTCCGCCGCGCCCTCGCGGAGGCACGCCGGACGCTCGACATGGACGTGGCCTGCTTCGCGGAGCTGACCGCGACGCACGTCGTCCTGCGCACGCTCGACGGCGACGCGGCCGGCTTCGGCTGGCACGAGGGCCAGTCCCTCACCCTCGACGCCAGCGATCGCGCCCGTTCGGAGGCCGGCGCCTACCTCGGCGTCCCGGTCCACCACGCCGACGGCCAGCTCTTCGGGACGTTCTTCTGCGCGAATCGCGACCCGCGGCCGGACCTCGACGATCGCGATACGCGGCTGCTGGCGGCGCTCGCCGGGGTGGTCGCGAGCCAGCTCGAGCACGAGCACCGCTATCACCAGGTGCTCGAGAGCGCACAGGAGCCCGTCTGGGTCACCGACCTCGCCGGTCACACCGTCTTCGCCAACGAGCCGCTCGCGCGGCTGCTCGACACGCCGCGCGCCTCGCTCGCCGGTCGCTCCGCCTTCGAGTTCGTCGAGCCCGCCCAGGCGGACCGGCTGCGCGCCGCGCTCAACGGCCTCGGCGCCGGCGGCCTCGAGCGCTTCGAGCTCAGCCTCCTGCGCCCCGAGGGCCGCCCGGTCCCGGTCGAGGTCTCCAGCGCTCCGCTGACCGACGACGACGGCGTCGTGATCGGCGCCGTGTCGACGCTCACCGACCTGACGGAGCGCAAGGAGGCCGAGCGGCTGTCCGACGCGCGCTTCCGCTGGCTCGCCGACCTGGTTCCCCAGCAGGTCTGGATCGCCGACGCCGAGGGCAACCTCATCTTCGTCAACGCCCGGCTCACCGAGTACTTCGGCGCCGACGCCGACCTCGCGGGCGCCGACTGGCGCTCCTTCGTGCACCCGGAGGACCTCGACGCCGTGGTCGAGGACGCCGACCAGCGAGCGACCGGCGAGGCGTACGAGTTCGTCGCCCGGCTGCGCCGCCATGACGGCGAATACCGCGAGCACGTGGCCCGCGGCTACCCCGCGTTCGACGACGACGGCCGGCTCACGCGGTGGTACGGCATCACCACCGACCTCACCGACGAGCGCGCCCAGGAGCGGCTGCTCGAGTCCGAGCACCGCCTGCGCGAGGCGCAGCGGATCGCGGCCATCGGCTCGTTCGAGTGGCATGCGCAGCGCCAGGCGATGGTCTTCTCGGAGGAGCTCCTGCGGCTGCTGGAGATGACCGCCGAGGAGTTCGGCGGCCGGATCGACGCCTTCATGAACCGTGTGCACCCTGACGACTTCGATCGCGTGCTCGAGGTCACGCGCGAGGCGGCCACCACCGGCGAGCCGTTCGTCTACGACGCGCGCGTCGTCCTGCCGAGCGGCACGGCCCGGATCGTCAACGTCCGCGGCCGCGCCGCCAACACCGGCGACGCCGACCCGGCGATCCTGCGGGGCACGATCCAGGACGTCACCGAGCAGCGCACCACCGAGGCGGCCGCCCACGGGCGCCTGGAAGCCGAGCGCGCGAACCGCGCCAAGAGCGAGTTCCTGTCGCGGATGAGCCATGAGCTGCGGACGCCGCTGAATGCCATCCTCGGCTTCGGGCAGCTGCTCGAGCTCGACCCGCTGTCCCAGGAGCAGCGCGAGAGCGTCGGCTACATCCTCACGGCGGGCGCGCACCTGCTCGAGCTGATCAACGAGGTGCTCGAGATCTCGCGCATCGAAGCCGGCGCCGTCCGCCTGTCGGTCGAGCCGGTCCCGGTCGTCGACACCCTGGGCGACGTCGCCGACCTGGTCGCCCCACTGGCCGCCGAGCGCGACGTGCAGGTGGCCGTCGACGGGGGCGCCGACCCCGACCTCCACGTCCAGGCCGACCTCCAGCGTTTCAAGCAGATCCTGCTGAACCTGCTCTCCAACGCGATCAAGTACAACCGCGTCGGCGGCCTGGTCACCGTGCGCGTGCGCCCGGTGTTCGCCGGCCGGGTCCGCATCGTGGTCTCCGACACCGGCCGCGGGCTCGACACCGACCAGCTCGAGCGGCTGTTCAGCCCGTTCGAGCGCCTCGATGCCGCGGACGGCGGCACGGAGGGCACCGGCCTCGGGCTCGCGCTCTCGCGCTCTCTGGCCGAGGCGATGGGCGCCGAGCTGACCGCCGCCTCGGAGCCCGGCTTCGGCTGCGATTTCACCCTCGAACTCGACACCGCGACGCCCGCGCCACAGGACGCGCACAGCCCGGTGCCGGACGCCGTCGACGCCGAGCCGCGGCCCTCGACGCCATCGGCGCGGCGGCCTCGCGTGCTCTGCGTCGAGGACAACCCGTCCAACCTGCTGCTGATCCAGCGGATCCTGGCCCGCGCCGGCGTCGACGTGATCGAGGCGCCCGAGGGGCGGCTCGGCATCGAGCTCGCCAGGCGCCACCTCCCAGACCTGGTCCTGCTCGACCTCGACCTGCCCGACATGTCCGGCGAGGTGGTGCTCTCGATCCTCACCGCCGATCCCCTGACCGCCGCGATCCCCATCTACATCTGCAGCGCGGACGCGACCGGCGCCTCGAGGGAGCGGCTCGTCGGCGCCGGAGCCCGCGGGTACCTGACCAAGCCGATCGACATCGACGGGCTGCTCAAGATGGTCAGCAGATCGACCGATGGGGTCCTGTCATGATCGCCCGCCATACCCCACGAATGCTGATCCTGAGCGCCGTCATCGTGCTCGCGGCGGCGGTCGGCGTGGCCTCCTACGCCCAGCGCACCGCCTCCCGCGAGGGCGCCGAGCGCACGCGGACCGCCCAGGGCCTGCTCATCGCGATGCTCGACCAGGAGACGGGACTGCGCGGCTTCAGCATCTCGGGCGACCCCGACTTCCTGACCCCCTACACCGAGGGTGGGCGCCTCTATGGCGTCGCACTCGCCGACGCCCGGCGGCACGTCGCCGGCCGCCCGCAGGCAGCGCGGGTGCTGCGCGAGTCCGAGAGCGCCGCGGGCCGCTGGCGCGCGCTCGCCGCCGGCTCGGTCCGCGACCTCCAGCGCGGCGACCGCGAAGCCGCCCTCTCGCCCTCGCTGATCCGCCGGCGCAAGGAGATCATGGACCTCTTTCGCGAGCGCATCGGGCACTACTCCGAGCTGACCGTCTCCGATAGCGTGCGGCTCGAGACCCGCGCCATCTTCCTCACCATCCTGCTCGTCGTCGGGCTGAGCGCGCTCTTCGCCGCCGGCGGGATCCTGATGTCCCGGCTGACCGGCGCCGCCCGAGCGGCCGAACGCCTCCGCGAGCAGACCTACGAGGAGCGCCAGCGCGACCTCAACCTGGGCCTTCAGGTCACGGAGTCCGAGGAGGAGGCCCAGGCCTTCCTGAAGCGGCACCTCGAGAAGACGATCCCCGGCGCGGAGGTCGTCGTCCTCAAGCGCAACAACAGCGCCAACCGGCTGATGCCCGGGACGTCGCTGGACGCCGCATCCAAGCTCAAGGGCGCGTTCCTGGACGCCCAGCCGCGCTCCTGCCTCGCCATCCGCCTCGCGCAGCCGCGGGCCCAGTCGGCCGACGGCACCGACACGCTGCTCGAGTGCAACCTCTGCCGGCGACTGGAGACCGAGACCACCTGCTCCCCGCTGCTCGTCGGCGGCGAGGTGATCGGGTCGGTGCTCGTCGGTCACTCCCAGGCGCTCGAGCCCCAGCACGAGCGCGCCATCGACGAGTCGGTCAAGCAGGCCGCTCCCGTCCTCGCGAACCTGCGCAACCTCGCGATCGCCGAGAACCGCGCCGCCACCGACGGGCTGACCGGCCTGCCGAACCGCCGCGCCTTCGAGGAGACGCTGACGCGGATGGTCGCGCACGCCAACCGCGCCATGAGCCCGATGGCGGCCGTCGCCCTCGACCTCGACCACTTCAAGAAGATCAACGACGTCCACGGCCACGCCCGCGGCGACGAGGTGCTCGCCGAGGTCGGGATCCTGCTCAAGAGCCTGCTGCGCGACTCGGATTTCGTCGCGCGCGTCGGCGGCGAGGAGTTCATGCTCCTGCTCCCGGACACCGGCCGCGACGGTGCGCTGGTCATCTGCGAGCGCGTGCGGACCGCGGTGGCGGGGCTCGAGTTCACGATGATGGACGAGGTCACCGCCAGCATCGGCGTCGCGATCATGCCCGACGACGCGACCGACGGCTCGAACCTCGTCCGCGCCGCCGACCGGATGCTCTACACCGCGAAGGACAACGGCCGCAACCGGGTCGAGATCACCACGCTTGACCTGGGTCCCGCGCCCGACGAGGCTCTGGTCTGAGCGTGCCGATCACCGTGCACATCTCCGAGGACTCGAGCGAGCTGCGGATCCTGCTGCGCCGCTGGCTCGAGCGCGACGAGCGCATCTCGGTCGTCGGCGAGGCGGCCAACGGCGCCGAGGCGCTGGCGGGCCTGGCGTCCCTGAAGCCCGACGTGGCGCTGCTCGACCTGTCGATGCCGCGCTCGCTCGGCGTCGGCATGATCCCGGCGATCCGCGAGTGCACGCCGGAGACCAAGGTGCTCGTGATCACCGGCAGCCAGCTCGACTCGGCGCAACGCGCGCTCGAGGAGGCCGACGGCTACCTGCTCAAGCCGGCGCCGATGCCGGAGCTCGCCGACATCGTGTGCGGCCTGGCCGCGGGCGAGCCGGTCCGCCGGACCACTTAGCGTCAGCCGCGGGCCCGGGCCGCTGCGGGCGTGCGGCGCCGCAGCCCGGCGTAGACCGCCGCGGTCTGGCGGGCGACATCGGCCCAGTCGAAGCGCAGGACGTGCTCGGAGGCCTCGGCGACGAGGCGGTCGCGCAGCGCGTCGTCGGTGAGGACGCGCTCGATCATCTGCGCGAGCGAGCGGGGGTCGCGGCTGCGGAAGCGCAGCCCGACGTCATGGTTGGGGACGACCTCGCGCAGGCCACCGGTGTCGGCCACGATGCACGGGCAGCCGCTGGCCATCGCCTCGAGCGCGACCAGCCCGAACGGCTCGTAGATCGACGGCACGACCGTGAGGTCGGCGATCCGGTAGAGCGAGTGCAGGACGTCGTCGCCGATCCAGCCCATGAAGGTGCCGCGATCGCCGAGCCCGAGGCGCCGCGCCTGGCGCTTGAGCTCGGCCTCGTGGGTCCCCGAGCCGGCGACCAGGAACCGGACGCCGTCGACGCGCTCCATGACGCCGTCGGGGCCGCCGAGGGCGTCGAGCGCGAGCTGGAAGCCCTTCTCGTAGACCAGCCGGCCGACCAGCAGCACCAGCTTCTCGTCGGGCTCGGCGAAGCGCGCGCGCAGCGTCTCGAGGTCGTCGACGGGGTGCAGGTCGAGCGGGTCGATCCCGTTGGGGATGACCGACACGCGCGCCTCGCGCAGGCCGAACACGTCGGCGACGTGCCCGCGCATGTAGTGCGAGCAGACGATCACGCCGTCCGCGCGGCGGGCCATCCAGGTTTCGACCCCGTGGATGTGGGCCTGCGGGTGGGTGTCGACCCACCCCTGGTGGCGGCCGAACTCGGTGGCGTGGATCGTCGTCAGGTACGGGATCGCGAAGCGCTCGGCCAGGCGCGCGCCGGCGCTGGCCACCAGCCAGTCGTGGCCGTGGATGACGTCGAACGGCCCGTGGCGCTCGACGATCTCCTCTCCCGCCCCGCGCATGTCGACGTTCATCCGCTCGACCCAGGCGACGAAGCGGTCGAGGTCCTTGGGCCAGCGGGGCTCCGAGACGCGATGGACGCAGACGCCGGCGCGATCCTCGGCCGCCGCGAGACCGCCGCCGCCGCGCGTCAGGACATGGACCTCGACGCCCTCGGCGACCAGCCCTTCGGCCAGCTTGCGCACGTGGCGCGCCAGCCCACCCTCCACGATGGGCGGGTACTCCCAGCTCAGGATCAGGGCGCGGATCGGCATGGCCGCCGCGCGGAACCCTACCGCCCGCTCTCAGAGGCCGGACAGACCCGGACGGTCCGTGTCTGCTTGACCAGCACCCGCCTGCCGCCGCGCACCACGTGGCGGTGGATCCTGATGCGCACCGTCGTCCGCGGCCGCCGCAGCTCGACGTAGGCGACGCCGCGGCGCACCGTCATGCGCCGGCCGTTCGCGAACACCCGGGTGCGAACCACCCGGCCGCGGAGCTTCGGCAGCCGGATCGGCACCGTGCGGCGCGAGGCGCAGCTCGGCGAGGACGCCGTCGGCTGCCGCCCCGCGGGGGAGGCGCCGCCCGCGGGCTCGGTCGCGGGCGGCGCGCCGGCTCGCGGCGACCCGGAGGGGCAGGTGTCGAGCGCAGCGGCCTCGGCGGCGTGGCGGGCGCCGCGGGCGTCGAGGAGGAGCGGGATGACCGGCTCGGCCGCCTGCCCAAGGCCGACGAACTGGCCTCCGGCGCGGCGCTCGACGCGGATGCCGTGGAGATCGAGCCGCGGCGCCAGCGCGCCGGCCTGCTCGGCGGTGAGCGCGTAGCCGCACGGCGGCGGGTCGACGACGGCCTCGGCCGCGGGTGCCTCGTTGTCGGCCCCGCCGAAGAACACGGGGGCGGACCGCGCCGCGCCCTCGGCCGCCTTGCGGGCGGCGGCCGCCGCCGTGACCGCCGCGGCGTCCGCCCCGCGCTCCCCCATGAAGCGCAGCAGCCCGCCGAGCACCGCGAGGTGGCTGGCGACGCGCCGCCGCTGGACCCGCGCGACCTCGAGCGGCTCGAGCGGGTTCTGTCGCACGTCGGCGTCCACGCGCGTCTCCACGAGGATCCCGAGCACGTGGCGCAGCCCCATGGCGTTGCGCATGATCCCCTCGTCGCCGTCTCCGGCGGTCTGGGCGATGTCGTTGTCGAGGATCTCCTGCTGGCCGTACTCGTCGGTGGTGTAGCCCGCCGCCTGGGCGCTCTTGACGAGGTACTCGCGCCCCAGCTCGATGGCGAGGTCGTGCACCTGCGCGTCGGCGTTGAGGTTGCGCGGCCACAGCCAGAGCACCGAGTCGTCGTAGATGACCGGCTGCGAGGGGCCGTACTCGTGCAGGTCGATCGCGACGTCGGGCTGCCAGTCGCGGACCACCGCGGCCATGGCGCGCGCCTCGTTCGTGTCGAGCCCGAGGTGATCGCGGTTGACGTCGACCGCGTCGGCGTTCTCGCGCTGGTTGGCGGCGCGACCGTCCGGGTTGGCGCTGGGGACGATCAGGAAGGTGACCTTCTCGAGCAGCGAGACCAGCGCGGCGTCGTCGGTGAAGGCGAGGTCACGCAGGAGCTTCAGGCACGCCTCCCGCCCGGCGGGCTCGTTGCCGTGCTGGCTGCAGACCAGCAGCGCGGTCGGGCGCCGGAGCGCCGCCTCGCGGCCCGCGGGTCCCGGCGCCCCGAGCTCGACCAGGTCGAGCGGCCGGCCCTGCTTCGTCTGCCCGATGACGCTGAGGCCGGCGCGGGGCGACCCGGTGGCGACGGCCTCGAGGAACGCCTGCTCCTCCTCGAACGTCGTGAACGACGCGCCGTTGCGGTCCTCGAAGCCGGTGCTCGGCGGCGCGGCGAGCGCCGTGCCCGGGAGGGCGAGGAGGAGGGCGGCGAGACCGGAGAGGAGGATCCGCATGGATCCTCGAACGAAGCGCGAACCGAAATCTGGCGCTTTATGTGCGCTCGAGGAGAGCGAGCGCGCGGCCGGCAACGCCAGCTAGGAGGTCGCGCCAGCCGTCGCCGAACCCGAGCGCGGCCGGGTCGACGCTCCCGCGCACGGCCACCACCACCCCGATGTCGCCGCCGCGCGTGAACGCGCAGACGTCGGGGCCCGCGTCGACCGGCGCATACGCGCCGCGCTCGTCGAAGCACTCCGGCCGCCGGGCGCGCAGCGCCAGCGCCGCGCGGATGAGCTCGAACTTGGGTGGCCCACCGCCGGCGAGCGCGGCGCGGCGCGCGGCCCAGTCGACCGGGCGGCGGTTGTCGGGGTCGACCAGGGCGAGCGCCTCGAGCTCGTCGCCCTGGTAGATGTCGGGGACGCCGGGGACGGTGAGCTTGAGCAGCGTCTGGGCCAGCGCGCTGCGGCGCCCGAGCACTGCCACGCCGGCGGCGAACGGCCCGAAGTCGGCGAGGAACGGCTCGTGCGTGAGCAGTGCCCGTGCGAACCCCTGGACCCGCGCCTCGTAGTCGTGGTCCTGCTCGACCCAGCTCGTATGGCGCTTGGCCTCGCGCAGCGCCTTCTCGAGGTAGGCGTCCAGCCGCTCGGCGTCGATCGGCCAGGCGCCGACCAGCGTCTGGTAGATGAGGTACTCCTCGCCGGCGTCCGGTGCGCCTTCGGGACGCAGCGGCGCGGTGATCTCGCGCCAGCGCAGCACGGCCTCGCGCCACGCCGCCGGGATCTCTGACAGCGCGCCGATCCGCGCGCGGACGTCGCCCGAGCGCTTGGTGTCGTGGGTCTGGGTGACCAGCAGGTTGCGCGGGAAGCGGCGCGCGCGGTCGGCGTTGGCGGCGTGGAAGTCGGCGACCGAGATGCCGAAGCGCGACGGGTCGCCGCCGACCTCGTTGAGGGCGAGCAGCCGGCTGTAGCGGTAGAAGGCGGTGTCCTCGACGCCCTTGGCGGTGACCGGCGGCGAGGTCTGCTGGAAGCGGGTGACGAACTCGTCGTGGCCGCGCTCCTCGAGGGTCAGGATCCGCCCCAGTTCGTCGATCACGCCGGCGGCGGCGATCGCCTCGCGGTCCGCGGGCTCGACGCGCCCGCTCCACGGCTCGACGTAGGTGCGGTAGATCGGCAGCCGGGCCAGGGCGTCGGCGAGGGGTGGGTGGGGTTCGTATCCGAGCAGGGTGCGCAGGCGGGCCACCTCGGCGGCGAACGTCGTCGTCGCCTGCTCGACCTGGGCCTCCAGGGCGATCGTCTCGAAGTCGCGCGGGTCGCCGGTGAGCTCCGCCCACAGGTCGGTGAACGCGGCCTCGGCGGCGGGGTCGACGAACAGCCCCTGCACGTCGTTGAGGAACTCGTAGCCGACCGTCCCGTCGACCGCCCAGTCGCGCAGCGCCTCGCCGGGGTGCAGGATCTTCTCGACCCAGACGTGCTCGGCGCCCGCCGCGCGGAGCCGCTCGAGATAGCCGGCCGGGTCGGCGAGCCCGTCGGGATGGTCGACCCGGAGCCCGTCGATCAGGCCTTCGTCGAGCAGCTCGAGCACCTTCGCGTGCGTGACCCGGAAGACCTCGTCGTCCTCCTGGCGCAGCGCGGCGAGGTCGTCGATGTCGAAGAACCGCCGGTAGTGGCCGGTCTCCGGCTCGACGTCGAAGAACTTCATGCGGAGTTCCTCGTCGGCCCACCAGCGGTTCTCGTCGCCGGTGCCCATGTGGTTCGGGACGATGTCGAGCACGATCCCGAGCCCGGCGTCGGCGAGCGCCCGGAAGCCCGCCTCCCCGCCCAGCGTGTCCGAGATCCTGGTCGGGTCGACCACGTCGTAGCCGTGCGTCGAGCCGCTGCGCGCCTGCAGCGACGGCGACAGGTAGAGGTGCGACACGCCGAGCTCGCGCACGTACGGCACGAGCTCACGGACCGCGGCGAAGTCCAGCTCGGGCGAGAGCTGGAGGCGGTAGGTGGCGCGCAGCGGCTGCGAGGAGCCGCTCATCCGACGCGCTTGAACACCATCATCGACCGCGACATGCAGGAGACCTCACCGCGCGCCCGCACGGTCATCGATCCCGGCTGGGCATCGCCGTCGGCCGTGGAGAGCTGGAGCGACCACCGCTCGCCGAAGCGGCGGTTGGGGAGCGTGAAGGTGCAGTCGCCGTGGTGGGCGTTGAACAGCAGCAGGAACGAGTCGTCGGTCACCCGCTCGCCGTGCTCGGTGCGGGTCGCGATCTCCTGGCCGTTGAGGAACATGCCGAGGACGGGATCGCCGCCGCCGTTCCAGTCCTTGCCGCTCATCTTGTGGCCGTCGGTGCGGAACCACCAGACGTCGGGGAGCCCGGAGCCCTCGTGCTCGGCGCCTGCCAGGAACTCCGAGCGGCGGAACACGTGGTGCTCGCGCCGCAGCTCGATCAGCCGGCGGGTGAAGTCGACCAGGTCCTCGCGGCGCTCGACCGAGCTCCAGTCATACCAGGAGAGCTCGTTGTCCTGGCACCAGCCGTTGTTGTTGCCGCCCTGGCTGCGACCCAGCTCGTCGCCGCCCAGCAGCATCGGGGTGCCCATCGAGAGCAGGAGGGTGGCGAGGAAGTTCCGGTGCTGGCGCCGGCGCAGCTCGATGATCTCGGGGTCGTCGGTGGGGCCCTCCTCCCCGCAGTTCCAGGAGCGGTTGTCGTCCGTGCCGTCCTGGTTTCCCTCGAGGTTGGCCTCGTTGTGCTTCTCGTTGTAGGCGACGAGGTCGGCCATCGTGAAGCCGTCGTGCGCGGTGACGAAGTTGATCGAGTGGAACGGCCGGCGGCCGTCCTGGTAGAGGTCGCTGGAGCCGGTGAAGCGCGACGCGAACTCCGCCACGCTCGCCTGGCCGCGCCAGAAGTCGCGCATCACGTCGCGGTAGATCCCGTTCCACTCCGACCACAGGATCGGGAAGTTGCCGACCTGGTAGCCGCCCGGCCCGACGTCCCACGGCTCGGCGATCAGCTTGACCTGCGAGAGCACCGGGTCCTGATGGATGACGTCGAAGAACGCGCTCAGCCGGTCGACGTCGTAGAGCTCGCGCGCGAGGGCGCTCGCCAGGTCGAAGCGGAAGCCGTCGACGTGGCACTCGGTGACCCAGTAGCGCAGCGAGTCCATGATCAGCCGCAGGACGCTCGGGTGCACGACGTTGAGCGAGTTGCCCGTGCCCGTGAAGTCCATGTAGAAGTGCGGGTCGTCGGGCATGAGCCGGTAGTAGCTCTGGTTGTCGACGCCCTTGAAGGACAGGGTCGGGCCGAGGTGGTTGCCCTCCGCGGTGTGGTTGTAGACCACGTCGAGGATCACCTCGATGCCCTCGCGGTGCAGCGCCTTGACCATGCCCTTGAACTCGCGGACCTGCTCGCCGCGGCGCCCGGTCGCCGAGTACTCCGAGTGCGGCGCCAGGAAGCCGATCGACGAGTAGCCCCAGTAGTTCGTGAGGCCGAGATCGGCGAGGAAGGACTCGTCGGCGATGTGGTGGACCGGCAGCAGCTCGACGGCGGTGACGCCGAGCGACTTGAGGTAGTCGAGCGCCGGCTCGGAGGCCAGCCCGGCGTAGGTGCCCCGCAGGTCCTCGCGGACCTCCGGATGGCGCATGGTGAAGCCCTTGACGTGGGTCTCGTAGATGACCGTGTCGCGGAACGGCACGCGCGGCGGGCGGTCGTCCTCCCAGTCGAAGGACTCGTCGATGACGATCGAGCGCGGGACCGCGTCGACGGAGTCCTCGTCGTCGCGCTCGAGGTCGTCGTCGTCGGAGCCGTCCGAGGGCGTGTAGGGCAGCACGTTCGCCCGCTTCCAGCGGACCTTGCCCTCGATCGCCTTGGCGTACGGGTCGATCAGCAGCTTCGAGGGGTTGAAGCGATGCCCGTGCTCGGGCGTGTAGGGCCCGTAGACGCGGTAGCCGTAGCGCTGCCCCGGCCCGATGCCGGGCAGGTAGCAGTGCCAGGTGTGGGCGGTCACCTCGCTGACCTCGACCCGCGTCTCGTTGTTGTCGCCGTCGAACAGGCACAGCTCGACCCGCTCCGCGTTCTCGGAGAAGATGGAGAAGTTGGTCCCCTCGCCGTCCCATACGGGGCCGAGCGGGAAGGGCCGCCCCGGCCATACCCGGATCGCGGTGCTGGTCTCTGGATTCACGCGGCCAACCTACCCAAGCGTCGCTCGGGCACACCTTTGCCCCGGCAAGTGGCTCATCGCACGAGCGCTCCGGCCAGCGGGGGCAGGCGGACGGCGTCGTTCTTGAGCTCGACGCCGCGGTGGTGGGTGGCGAGAACGATGCGCTGGGCTCCGGGCGTGGGCACGTGTGCGGACACGTCGCCGAAGTTCATGACGAGGAGGTGGTCGCCGCGACGGACCGTGAGCGTCTTGCCGTCCTCGTCCGTGTGGGTCTCGACGGGGTCTGACCCCAGGTGGCGGCGCTGGGCGAGCAGCTTGGCGTGCAGGTCGGCGATGTGCGGGTCGCGGGTTCGCGTCAGCTTGGAGCGCTCGAACGTCTGTGTCGATTGCGGGTCGGGGACCTCCTCGCCGGCGAACTGCGCGAACGCGGCGAACTCGCGGCGCCGGCCCTCGCGCGTGGCGACCGCGATCTCCTCGTCGATGTGGTCGGTGAAGAACTGGAACGGCGCGGGCTCGCCGTACTCGTCGCCCATGAACAGCATCGGGGTGAACGGCGACAGCAGGGTCGCGAACGCCGCCAGCGGGCGGACGTCGTCGGGGAGGCGATCGCCGAGCGCGCGGTTGCCGACCTGGTCGTGGTTGGCGCTGAAGACGACGAACTGCTCCGGCGGGCGGTCGTGCGCGGGCGCGCCGAAGCGCTTGCGGCGGAACGTCGAGTACTGGCCGTCGTGGAAGTGCGGTCGTCGGAAGCACTTGGCAAGGTCGGTGACCCGGCCGAACTCCTCGTAGTAGCCCTCGCGGTCGTGCGTGAGGAGCACACGCAGCGCGTGATGGAAGTCGTCGGCCCAGGTGGCGTCGTGCCCGTAGCCGCCCTGCTCTTTGGAGCGCGTGACCTTCGGGTCGTTCATCCCGCTCTCGGCGATGATCAGCGCGCGCGGGTCGGCCTGTCTGGCCCGGTCGGCGATCGCTTGGAGGAGCGGCGTCGCGCTCGAGTCGTAGATGGCATGGATGGCGTCGAGCCTCAGGCCGTCGACATGGAAGTCGCGGATCCAATGCTCGACGCTCTGGAGCACCCATTCGCGCACCGGGTCACAGTGCTCGTCGTCGTAGTTGAGGGCCTTGCCCCAGAACGTCTCGTACTTCTCGGTGAAGTACGGCCCGTACGCCTCGATGGCCTTGACCCCGGAGGCGCCGAGGTGGTTGTAGACGACGTCGAGGAGGACGGCGACGTTGCGTGCGTGTGCGGCGTCGATGAATCGCTGGAGGGCTTCGGGGCCGCCGTAGGACGATTGGGCGGCGGAGATGTAGACGCCGTCGTAGCCCCAGTTGCGCGTCCCGGGGAACTCGGCGACCGGCATCAGCTCGATCGCGTTGATCCCGAGTTCCTCGAGGTCGTCGAGGTGCTCGATGGCGGCGTCGAAGGTGCCCTGCTGCGTGAACGTCCCGACGTGCAGCTCGTAGATCACGAGCCCGGCGAGCGGGATGCCGGGGAAGTCGTGGTCGGTCCAGGTGAAGGCGGTGTGGTCGACGACGCGGCTCGGGCCCCGGAGCCCACGGGGCTGCCAGCGGGTGCAGGGGTCCGGAAGCGGCGGGTCGTTGCCGTCGAGGACGAAGCCGTAGTCGTCGCCGTGGACGGCCTTCACGCTCCCCTCCCTCACGCCCCACCCGACGTCGGCGAGCTCGTGGTCCTGGCCGTTGACGCGGACAGCTACGTGTCGCGCATTCGGCGCCCACACGCGGAACTCGGTTTCCCCTTCGCCGACGGGCGTCGCGCCGAGGCGGCGCTCCCAGGGGTAGGTCTCGTGGCGCACCGCGGCTGACTACCCGGGCCGGGGTTGGCTACACACTCGCTTCAGTCAACACCCGCATCGAGGAGCAACTCCCTACGGGGTGTGCCAAGAGAGATGCCGGGTTGAGCACACAGGCTGACCTCCTCAATGCCGCCGGTCACAAGCGCTCGGGCTAGTGCTCACGTGAAGACGACAGTCTTGCCCTCGTGGACCAGGACGCGGTCCTCGAGGTGCCACTTGACGGCGCGGGCGAGCACGGTGCGCTCGATGTCGCGCCCCAGGCGGGTGAGCGCGGCGACGTCGTCGGCGTGGGTGACACGGGCGACGTCCTGCTCGATGATCGGCCCCGCGTCGAGCTCCTCGGTGACGTAGTGCGCGGTGGCGCCGATGATCTTCACGCCGCGCTCGAGCGCGCGGGCGTAGGGATCGGCTCCTGCGAACGCCGGCAGGAAGGAGTGATGGATGTTGATGACCGGCGCGCCGATCCGCTCGAGGAAGTCGCCGGAGAGGATCTGCATGTAGCGGGCGAGGACGACGAGGTCGACCCGACCGACGAGCAGCTCCACGAGCCGCGCCTCCGACTCCGCCTTGCCGCCCGGCGGCACCGGGACGTGCTCGTACGGGATCCCGAACGACGCGACGTCCGCGGCGTGGTCGGGGTGGTTGGAGATCACGAGCGGCAGCTCGAACTCGAGGTCGCCGCGGCGGCGTCGCCACAGCAGGTCGAGCAGGCAGTGGTCCTCGCGCGAGACGAGGATCGCCACCCGGCGGCGCCGCGCCGCCCGCCACAGCGACCACTCCATCGCGAACGGCTCCGCGACCTCCGCGGCGAAGTCGGCCGCCAGCGCGTCACCGGCGGCGCTCTCGACCACGAACGCCATCCGCATGAAGAACGTGCCGCCGGCCGGGTCGGTCGAGTGCTGGTCGGACGCGACGATGTTGGCGCCGCGCGCGTGCAGGAAGCCCGCGACGGCGGCGACGATCCCCGGCCGGTCCGGGCAGGCGATCAGCAGTCGGGTCGGCAACGGCCCGCGCCGGCCTACGACCCGCCGACGCGGAAGCGCAGCGTGTGCACCGACGGGCGCCCGTCCTTCGCGACCAGCTCGAGGACGTAGCGGCCGGTGCTGAGGCGGCGGCCCCGGGTGGTCTTCTGCACGCGGACCTTCGCCTTCCCGGGCTGAGCCGTGAACCGGATCTTCCCGAAGGTCTTGACCTTGCCGCCCTTCAGCGGCCGCCGCTTCAGGGTGCCCTCCATGACGACGGGCCGGGTCGACTTCAGGTTCAACGAGATGACGACGCCCGGCCTCTTGCAGCGCGCGGACTTCTTGGCGCAGGCGCCGGCGACCGCCTTGGCGGTGAACGGCGAGGCGGGCGGGATGACCCCTGTCGTCGGATCGGGGGTCGGGTCCGGCGGGGGCGGCGGAGGTGGAGGTGGAGGTGGAGGTGGAGGTGGAGGAGGTGACGGAGGCGACGGAGGCGGAGGAGGCGGAGGAGGCGGCGGGGGTGGCGGCGGCGGCGGGGGCCCAGGACCGCCAGTCACGACCACCGTGCCGGTCATGCCGAACCCCTGGTGCTGCTCGCAGTAGTACGCGAACGACCCCGCCGCGGGGAACGATCGCTCCACGGTCGTCCACGTCGAGTTCGGGGACGCCGGCTGGTCGAACGAGCCGTCCTCGAAGCGGACGTTGTGGGCGCCCGCGCCCCGCGTCCACGTCACCTTCTCCCCCACCCCGATCGTCACCGTCTGGGGCGAGAAGCTCGTCCCGCTCGCGGTCACCGAGCCGTCGGCAGCGAGCGCGGGCACGACGACCGCAGCGCCCGCCCCGGCCACGGCGGCGGCGACAAGGAGGGCGATCGGGCGGACACGCATCTGCGCGGCGAGCCTACGACCCGCTGCGCGGCCGCGCAACCGCTACGCGTCGGGCGCCTCGGCCGGCTCGGGCACGAGCCACAGCACGGCGAGCGGCGGCAGGGTGATCTGCGCCGAGAACGGCTGGTCGTTCCAGGGGATCGCCTCAGCCTCGATCGTGCCCCAGTTGCCGATGTTCGCGCCGCCGTAGAACTCGGAGTCGGTGTTCAAGGCCTCGACCCAGCGGCCCGAGCGCGGGACCCCGATCCGGTAGGACTCGCGCGGCATCGGCGAGAGGTTCGCGACGCAGACCAGGACTTCCTCGGCGTCCTTCGAGGCCCGCGCGAACGCGACGACGTTGTGGGCGGCGTCGTTGGCCTCGATCCACCAGAAGCCGCGCGAGTCGAAGTCGACCTCCCACAGCGCCGGGTGGGCCTTGTAGACGCGGTTGAGGTCGCGCACGAGCGACTGGATCCCGTTGTGGTCGTGCTGCTCGAGCAGGTGCCAGTCCAGCGACCGCTCGTGCGACCACTCGGCCTCCTGGGCGAACTCCTGGCCCATGAACAGCAGCTTCTTGCCGGGATGCGACCACATGTACGCGTACAGGCAGCGCAGGTTCGCGAACTTCTGCCAGCGGTCGCCCGGCATCTTCTGGATCAGCGACCCCTTGCCGTGGACCACCTCGTCGTGCGACAGCGGCAGGACGAAGTTCTCCGAGAACGCGTACATCAGCGAGAACGTCAGCTGATGGTGGTGGAAGCGGCGGTAGACGGGGTCCTGCTGGAAGTAGGACAGCGTGTCGTGCATCCAGCCCATGTTCCATTTGAGCCCGAAGCCCAGACCGCCGAGGTAGGTGGGCTGCGAGACGCCCGGCCACGCGGTCGACTCCTCCGCCGCGGAGATCACGCCGGGCTCGCGGCCGTGGATGACCTCGTTCATCTCCTTGAGGAACGCGACCGCTTCGAGGTCCTCGTTCCCGCCGAACTGGTTGGGCACCCACTCGTCCGCCTTGCGCGAGTAGTCGAGGTAGAGCATCGATGCGACCGCGTCGACGCGGATGCCGTCGGCGTGGTACTCGCGCAGCCAGAACAGCGCGTTGGCCAGCAGGAAGTTGCGGACCTCGTTGCGCCCGAAGTTGAAGATCAGCGTGCCCCAGTCGGGGTGCGAGCCGCGGCGCGGATCTTCGTGCTCGTAGAGCGCGGTGCCGTCGAAGCGCGCCAGCGCCCAGTCGTCGCGCGGGAAGTGGGCGGGGACCCAGTCGAGGATCACGCCGATCCCGTGGCCGTGCAGCGAGTCGACGAACGCCCGGAACTCGTCGGGGGTGCCGAAGCGCGGCGAGGGCGCGTAGTAGCTCGTGACCTGGTAGCCCCACGAGCCGGTGAACGGGTGCGCCATCACCGGCATCAGCTCGATGTGCGTGAAGCCCATGTCCTTGGCGTAGGCCGCGAGCTCCTCGGCCAGCTCGGAGTAGGTCAGCGAGCGGTTGTCCTCGAGCGGGTTCAGCCGCCACGAGCCGAGGTGGACCTCGTAGATCGACATCGGCCCGTCGAGCGGCGCCTCGGCCCCGCGGCGGGCGGCCAGCCACTCGGCGTCGGACCACTCGTGCGTCGAGTGCGAGACGACCGACGAGGTCTCCGGCGGGATCTCCGATTCGAAGGCGAGCGGATCGGCCTTCATCCGCAGCTCACCCGTCTGGGCGCGGATCTCGTACTTGTAGCGCGCGCCGGCGGCGACGCCGGGCACGAACAGCTCCCAGATCCCCGACGAGCCGAGCACCCGCATGGGATGCAGCCGGCCGTCCCAGGAGTTGAACTCGCCGACCACGCTGACCGAGCGCGCCGCGGGCGCCCAGACCGAGAACGCCGTCCCGGCCACGCCGTCGACCTCGCGCACGTGCGCGCCCAGGCGCTCGTAGATCTCCTCGTGGCGCCCCTCGCCGGCGAGGTGCAGGTCGAGCTCGCCGACGGTCGGCAGGAAGGCGTAGGGATCGCGGATCGTGAACATCCCCGCGTGCCCGTAGTCGACCTCGAGCTCGTAGGCGAGCGGCAGCCTCGCCTTGGCGAGGACCCCCTCGAAGACCCCGGCCGGATGGACCTGCTCGAGCGGCGCGGGCTTGCGGCGCTTGCGCACGACGCTGACGCTCTCCGCGCCCGGCCGGTAGACGCGCACGACGACGCCGGCGCCGGCGGGATGGGCGCCGAGGTAGGCGTGCGGCTCGGGGTGGTCGCGGTCGAGCAGTCGCTGGACGTCGGTGGCCTTCTCTGGGGTGCTCATGCCAGCGATTCCTCCAGCAGTCGGACGATCCCGGCGACCGGGATCCCGACCCAGTCCGGACGGTTGTTGAGCTCGTAGCGCAGCTCGTAGACCGCCTTCTCGAGCTCGAAGATGGCCAGCAGCTTGTCGATCGCCTGCTGGCCCGCCGGGAGCAGCGACGGCTCGACGGCGCTCAGATAGCCCTCGAGGAACGCGCCCCGGGCCCGCTCCTCCCAGCCGTCCGGCGCGGGCCGCCCGCGCTGCTGCTCCATCGCCGACGCCGCGAACGCCAGGGATCGCAGCATGCCGGCGACGTCGCGGAGCGGCGAGCGCTTGCGGCGCCGCTCGCGCAGCGAGCGCGCCGGCTCGCCCTCGAAGTCGAGGATCACCCAGCGGTCCGGCGTGCGCAGGGTCTGGCCGAGGTGGTAGTCGCCGTGCGTGCGGATCAGGCGCCCGCCGACGCCGACGTGCGAGAGCGTCTGCAGGCGGTCGCGGACCTCCTCGCCCCGGCCGGCGATCGGTGCGACCGCCTCGAGGCCCTCCGGGAGGTCGACGAACAGCCGCTCGATCTCCTCGTCGATCGTCGCGGTCAGCAGGGCCAGCGTCGCATCGTTCGGCTCCTCGGGCGCGAAGTCGGGATCCGACATGTCCGAGGCCAGCGTCGTGTGCATCCGGCCCGTGACCTCGCCGAGCTCGGTCACGTTGCCGATCATCCCGTCCGGGTCGTCGAGCGTCAGCTCCCAGCCGTCTCGCCCGTCGGCGACGAACTCCGACAGCACGCCGAGGGTCGCGTCGAGCAGGTCCCCCACGAACTCGTACCAGCCCGCCAGCGCGGGGATGTTCTCGAACCCGCGCCGCGACAGGAAGCGGAACATCTCGAGCTCGGGGTTGTCGCCCGGCTCCAGCCGCCGGAAGACCTTGAGGATCAGCCGGTCGTCGAACACCACCGACGAGTTGGACTGCTCGACGCCGATCGAGCGCACCGTCGGCGCGTCGCCGGGCGGGCTCACGTCACCCGTCCAGTGGAAGCGCGCCTCGCCGTGCTGGCCCTCGATGACCGCGGAGCGCTGCATGAGCGCGGCGAGCGCCGCGGCCTCGGCCGGATCGGCCAGCGCGTCGTACACCGTGGTCCCGTAGACGGTGTCGATGACGCCCTGGTCCCAGCCGTCGGACTCCGGGCGGCCCGCGACCAGCAGCTGGTAGAGCTCGTGCGTGCCCGCCGGGAAGCGCGCCTCGAGGAAGGCGGCGGTGAGCGGCGGCTCGTCCTCGCGCAGCGACAGCGAGTCGAGCACGTTCAGGTGGCCCATGTCGCGCGACTTCGACGCGAACCAGCGCTGGGAGCGCACCCACTCCAGCAGGACCGCCTCGTCGACGAACCCGAGCTCAAGCGGCGCCATCGGTGGCCTCCTCAGGGGGTTCGACGAGCAGGAACCAGAAGAACCCGCGCGGCGCCAGGGTCAGGAGATAGGGCAGGTCGCCGATCCGCGGGAAGCGGGTACGCCCGAGCATCTCCTCCGGCACGCGACCGACGTACGGGGACAGGTCGAGCTCGACCGCCTGGGCCGAGCGCGCGAGATTGTGGACGCAGAGCACGACGTCGTCCTCGTAGCGGCGGACGTGGGCGAACACCTTGCCGTTGGACGACTCGAGCGGCTCGTACGTCCCGAGCCCGAACACCGGGTGCTCCTTGCGCAGCGCGATGAACCGCCGCGTCCAGCGCAGCAGCGAGGCGGGCGCACGCAGCTGGGCCTCGACGTTGACCGCCTGGTAGCCGTAGACGGGGTCCATCAGCGGCGGCGCGTAGAGCTGGGCGAAGTCGGCCTTGGAGAACCCGCCGTTGCGATCACCCGTCCACTGCATCGGCGTGCGGACGCCGTCGCGGTCGCCGAGGTAGACGTTGTCGCCCATCGCGATCTCGTCCCCGTAGTAGAGCACCGGGGACCCCGGCAGCGAGAACAGGATCGCGGTCATCAGCTCGATCTCGGCGCGCCCGCCGTCGAGCAGGGGCGCGAGGCGCCGGCGGATGCCCACGTTGAGCTTCATCCGCGGGTCCTTGGCGTACTCGGTGTACATGTAGTCGCGCTCCTCGTCGGTGACCATCTCGAGGGTCAGCTCGTCGTGGTTGCGCAGGAACAGCCCCCACTGGCAGTTGTCGGGGATGTCGGGGGTCTGGGCGAGGATCTCGAGGATCGGTGCCGCCTCCTCGCGCCGGACCGCCATGAACATCCGGGGCATGACGGGGAAGTGGAAGGCCATGTGGCACTCGTCGCCGTCGCCGAAGTACTCGACGACGTCGGCCGGCCACTGGTTGGCCTCCGCGAGCAGCACCTTGTCGGGGTACTCCTCGTCGACCGTCTTGCGCACTTCCTTGAGGAACTCGTGGGTCTCGGAGAGGTTCTCGCAGTTGGTGTCGTCGCGCTCGTAGAGGTAGGGCACCGCGTCGAGGCGGAAGCCGTCGAGCCCGAGGTCCAGCCAGAAGCGCAGCGCCTCGAGCATCGCCTCGCGCACCTCGGCGTTGTCGTAGTTGAGGTCGGGCTGGTGGGAGAAGAACCGGTGCCAGTAGTAGGCGCCGGCCTGCTCGTCCCACGTCCAGTTCGAGCTCTCGGTGTCGACGAAGATGATCCGCGCCTCTTCGTAGCGGTGCACGGTGTCCGACCAGACGTACCAGTCACGCTTCGGGCTGTCCGCGCTCGCGCGCGCCTCCTGGAACCACGCGTGGTCCGACGACGTGTGGTTCATGACCAGGTCGGCGATCACGCGCATGCCGCGCTGGTGCGCGGCTTCGATGAACGCGCGGACGTCGTCGATCGTCCCGTAGTCGGGATGGACGTGCTCGTAGTCGGCGATGTCGTAGCCGCCGTCGCGCAGCGGCGACGCGTACATCGGCAGCAGCCAGATGCAGTCGATGCCGAGCCACTGCAGGTAGTCGAGCTTCTCGGTGAGCCCGCGGAAGTCGCCGGAGCCGTCGCCGTTGCCGTCGTAGAAGCCGCGCAGGTGGATCTCGTAGAACACGGCCCGCTTGAACCACAGCGGGTCGGACTCGAACCAGTGCTGCCCCGTGGGTGGGTTCATTCAGTGGCCCTCGACGCGGAACACGTGGCCGGCCCGCGCCGCCGGGTCAAGGCGGACGTAGTTGCGCCCGATGCGCCAGTCGAAGTGCTCGCCCGAAAGCAGGTCGGTCAGCGAGAACGCGGGCGGCAGCCCGAGCTCGTAGGGGACCACGCACAGCCCCTCCTGCGCGTGGTGGGGATCGACGTTGACGATGCAGATGAGCTGGTTGTCGCCGTCGCGCT
Source organism: uncultured Solirubrobacterales bacterium (assembly GCA_963828075.1). GTDB lineage: Bacteria > Actinomycetota > Thermoleophilia > Solirubrobacterales > Solirubrobacteraceae > JACCYI01. The sequence continues at coordinate 795,178 of CAWHDH010000021.1, forward strand.
TGGCGTAGGCGATCAGCGCGTCGTTCTCCGTGTCGAGGAAGTGGACGTTGTCGAGCCGCTGGAGCGCGGGGTTCTCGCGGCGGATCCGGTTGAGGAGCCCGACGAACGGCAGCAGCCGGCCGTCGAGCTTGCGCTGCTTGGCCACGTACTTCTCGGAGTCCTCGTACTCCTCGGAGCCCTCGCGCACCGGCACGTTCTCGAAGTTCTCGAAGCCGGAGTAGATGCCGTAGGTCGGCGACAGCGTCCCGGCCAGGAGCAGGCGCGCGGAGAAGGCCGGCGGCCCGCCGTGCACGAGGTACTCGTTGAGGATGTCGGGCGTGTTGGCGAAGAAGTTCGGCCGGTAGTACTCGACCATCTCGGAGTGCGCGAGCTCGTTGACGTACTCCTGAAGCTCCCAGCGCGAGTTCTTCCACGTGAAGTATGTGTAGGACTGGCTGAAGCCGACCTTCGCCAGCGCCCGCATCATCGCGGCTCGGGTGAACGCCTCGGCGAGGAAGATCACGTCGGGGTTCGTGCGCCGGATGTCCGCGATGAGCCACTCCCAGAACACGATCGGCTTCGTGTGCGGGTTGTCGACGCGGAAGACCGTCACCCCGTGGTCCACCCAGTGGCGCACGACGGCCAGCAGGGCGTCCCACAGCCCGCGCCAGTCCTCGCAGTCGAAGTCCAGGTTGTAGATGTCCTGGTACTTCTTGGGCGGGTTCTCCGCGTACTTCAGCGTGCCGTCGGGGCGGCGGTTGAACCACTCCGGGTGCTCGGTGAGCCATGGGTGGTCGGCCGAGCAGTTGATGGCGAGATCGAGCGCGACGTCCAGTCCGTGGGCGTTGGCGGTGGCCACCAGCGCCTCGAACTCCTCGAGCGTGCCGAGCTCCGGGTGGATCGCGTCGTGACCGCCGATCGCGTGGTGACCGATCGCGTAGGGGGAGCCGGGTTCGTCGGGTCCTGCGACCGGGTTGCCGCCGGGGAACTCGCTCGTGTTGCGGCCCTTGCGGTTCGTCTCGCCGATCGGGTGGATCGGTGGGAGGTAGAGCACGTCGAAGCCAAGCTCTGCCAGCTTCGGGACCTGCTGCTCGACGCCCTTGAACCCGCCCCACGAGCGCGGGAACAGCTCGTACCACGAGCCGTAGCGCGCGCGGACGCGGTCGACGTCGATCCGCACCGGGCGCTCCATGGTGGTCGAGCCCGAGCGATCCGGGTAGCGGCTGACGGCGGCGAACAGCTCGGGGCCGAGCGCGGCGTCGTGCTTGGCCTGCGCGGGCGCCGCCGGATCCTCGAGGGTGTGCAGCGCGTGCTCGATCAGCGTGCGGTCGGCCTCGTCGGCGGCCCGGTCGGCGGCGTCGCGCAGGAGCACCACGCCTTCGGAGAGCTCGCCGGCCAGGTCGGTCTGCCCGAACGCCACCTTGCGCCCCAGCTCGTCGCGCCAGGAGGCGAACGCGTCCGACCACGCCTCGATCGTCCACTCCCACGTGCCGCACGCGTCGACGGTGAACTCGCCGCCCCAGGTGTCGCCCGCGACCTGCGCGTCGATCCGCCGCATCGGGTTCTCCACCGGCTCCGTCTGACCGGGGCCCGTCGACCGGACGACCGCGCGCAGCACGTCGTGGCCGTCGCGGAAGATCGTGGCGGTCACGTCCACGGTGTCGCCGACAGATCGCTTCGCCGCGTAACGTCCGCAGTCGATCAGCGGTCGCGGGTTCTCGATATGGATCCGCGGCGGCGGAGGTTCGGTCCGGCTCTCGTCGGGCACTCGGGGCAATCTCCCCCTTCCGCGCGTTCCTAACACTCAGATTGCCTTGGAATTCACACGAGCATCCGGCGTCCAGCTCCATCCGACCTCGCTTCCCGGGGGGCGGCTCGGCGACGAGGCGTTCGGGTTCGTCGACTGGCTGGAGGCGGCCGGGCAGTCGTGGTGGCAGATGCTGCCCCTCGGCCCGCCGGACCGGCACGGCTCTCCGTACAAGTCGGCGTCGGCCTTCGCGGCGTGGCGCGGGCTGCTCGCCGACCCCAAGGCGAAGGTGTCCGACGACGAGATCGCCGCGTTCCGCGCGCGCCACGCGGCGTGGATCGGCGATTGGGAGGCGCACGCGGGTGGCCGGCGCGCGGTCGCCGACCAGGTCCGCTTCGATCGCGAATGGGCCGAGCTGCGGACCTATGCGCAGCAGCGCGGCGTCCGGCTGATCGGCGACGTGCCGATCTATATCGCGCCGGGCTCGGCCGACCACAAGGCCCATCCCGAGCTCTTCCTCGACGGCGTGCAGGCCGGTGTCCCGCCCGACGCGTTCTCGGACACCGGCCAGCTGTGGGGCAACCCGATCTACGACTGGCCGGCGTTGCGGCGCCGCCGCTACCGCTGGTGGACCGAGCGCTTCCGGCGGACGTTCGATCTCTTCGACGTCGCCCGCATCGACCACTTCCGCGCGTTCGTCGCCTACTGGGCCGTGCCGGCGCGGGCGCGCCTGGCGATCGGCGGTCGCTGGCGCCGCGGCCCCGGGCGGGCGGTGTTCGACGCCGCCGCGGCGGAGCTCGGCGAGCTCCCGCTGATCGCGGAGAACCTCGGCGTGATCACCGAGCCGGTCGAGCGCCTGCGCCGTTCGCTCGGCCTGCCCGGGATGGTCGTGCTGCAGTTCGGCTTCGACCCCAACGACCCGCGCGGGCCGCACCGGCTCGAGAACCACACGCAGGACTCCGTCGTCTACACGGGCACGCACGACTCCGACACGCTCGGCGGCTGGTGGGCGTCGCTGCCCGAGGCGCAGCGCCGCCAGGCGCTGGCGGCCGGCGCGTCGGCGATCCAGCCCGAGTGGAGCCTGATCGAGCTGGCGTGGGGCTCCCGCGCGCGGCTGGCGATGCTGCAGATCCAGGACGTGCTCGGCCTCGGATCCGAGGCGCGGATGAACATGCCGGGGACGACGGGGGGCTCGTGGCGCTGGCGGCTCGAGCCCGGCCAACTCACCGAGGAGCGGGCCGCCCGTCTGCGCGAGATCACTGCGCGCGCCGGGCGCTTGACGTAAACCTTGCCGCCGCGGCGCGCCGGGCGGCAAGGCGCTCTCAACGCCGGGGCAACCGCCGCCTCGGAGAGTGCCGGCCATGCACTCACGGACCACCATCCCCCTGCTCGGCATTCTCGCTTCCCTCGCCCTACGCGGTGCACTGCGACGCCGTGCCGCGATTCCGCGCCGAGCTGGGCGACGGCAACGATCTGGGCCTCATCAGCCACACGCTGCCCGCCGGGCTCGAGGTGACGCTCCTCGGCGGCGACGGGCGCGACGAGCTCAAGACGATCGACGGCCAGACCCGCGCGACGCTCGACGGCGGCGCGGACAACGACAAGCTGCGCTCCGAGGGCGGCTCGGATGTCCTGAACGGCGGCGACGGCGAGCGCGACGACGTCCGCGACATCGAGCGGATCCAGGCCTACGCGGCCGGCACGTTCGTGCTCGGCGACGGCCCCGCACCGGGTCGCAGTGCGGCGTCCTGCAGTCGTGCACGATCCCGTTCGGCAACGACGTCATCGACGCCCGCGACGGCGAGCCCGACACGGTCGGCTGCGGCGTCGGCGAGGACAGCGTGAAGGCGGACGCGGTCGATACGGTGGCCGCGGACTGCGAGACGGTCGACCGGGCCGGCGGCACGACGGGCCCGGGTGGCGACAAGATCCCGGGTGGTGTCCAGTCGGGCGACCGGCCCGCGAGCGGCGCGGTGAAGATCGAGGCAGAAGCTCCGCCGTGCGCTGCGCAGCGGGCTGCGCGTCCAGCTCAGCGGCCTGCCGCAGGGCAAGGTCGCCGTCAAGGCGCTGAGCGGCAAGCGGACGGTCGGCCGCGGGAGCGCCCGGGTCGCTGCGAACGGCACCGCGACCGCGACGCTGCGCTTCACGAAGGCCGCCCGCCGCGCGCTGGCCCGCAAGCGGAGCGTCCGGCTGACGATCGTCGCCGGCGCCGCCCGCACCACCGTGACGCTCAAGAAGTGACGGGAGGGGTCAGACCCCTTGAGTCGCCTCGACTCAAGGCGTCTGACCCCGGTGTCTCCCCCCGTCGCAGGGCCTTGAGCATCGTGCCGCGCTCGACCTCCAGGCTGATCAGCTCGTCGGCGAGCCGGACCGCCTCGGTCCGCTCGACCGCGTGGCCGAGGGCGGCGTTGACGGCCAGGGGCAGCTCGACGCGGTAGTCGTGCGCCGCGGCCCGCGGCACGTCGGACGTCCAGCGGGTCGCACGCAGGAGGTCGACGACGACCTGCAGGAACGTGATGCCGGGGATCCAGCGCTGCGCGCGCGGCACGCCCTCGGGGCGGAACGGGGCGTCGGGCAGCCAGTCCGGCCGGCGCCAGATCAGCTCGAGCCCGCTGAAGGCGACGACGGGGTCGGCGCGGCGCTCGAGGAACACGAACCGCAGGCGGGCGGCGTCCTCGGGATCGGCGTCGAGCAGCTCGCGCGTGTTGAGCACCCCGACCCGGTCGTCGGACGGCACCTTGCCCTTGGCCATCAGCCGCGGCAACCGGCTGAAGCGCGGCGTCCCGGCCCACAGCGCCCGCCCGACGCGCAGCGCATCGAGGGCGCGGACGCCCTCGCGGCGAAACACGTTCTGCGACGCCCATGCGCCGAGCGACTCGCCGTAGACAGCGATCTCGGGCCCGCCGGCCGGGACGCGCTCGGCGAGGCGGGCGAGCAGCTCGCGATGCGTCCGCGCGGCGATCGGCACCTTGAACGGCATGAACCACGTGCGGCGATCGAAGAACTGCACGCACACGGTGGCCACGTCGCCGCGGCCGAAGAGCTCCTCGGCCTGCAGCGGGACGGGGTTGACGTAGCCGCGCAGCGTCGCCGAGCAGACGAGGATCCGCGCGCGGTCGAACGCGCCGAGGCGCTCGAGCTCGTCGACGGCCAGCTTGCAGCGCTCCTCGATGGCCGGCGCCGATCTGACGCCCGCGAAGACGCGGATCGGGTCCTGCGCCGGCTCGCCGCGCAGCTCTGCGATGCGCTCGGCGCGCAGTGTCGTGCCGAGGAAGCGGCGGCCCTCGAAGTCCAGCGCCTCGCGCGGGAGGAGCGACCCGTCGCCGCCGGACGCGCTCTCCGGATAGCCCTCGGGCCAGTCCTCGAGCTTGACCCGCGGCTTGCGCGGCTTCATCCGCTTGGCTCCGTAGAACCCGCCCGCCGCCAGCGCCGCGGCGACGGCGGCGACCCGCGGGTCGTGCAGCCCGTCCCAGCGCCGCACGGGCGCGATCGCGCCGAGCACCGCGCCGGTTCCCGCGACCATCGTGCCGGTCCCGGCGAGCGCGACGGCGGAGTTGCGATGGGCCGGCAGCCGCAGCCCGGAGCTCGTGAGCGCCGCCGCCGCCAGGAGCGCGCGGGCGGCGTTCTCGCCTCCCTCCAGCTGCTCCGCGAGCCGCATCACGACGAGCTCGGCGGCGGTCCCGGCGGCGGCGCCGAGCAGCCCGGCGGCGATCGAGATCTGCGCCTGGTCGCGGCGCCGGCGGGCGACGAGCGACGGCGTGAAGGAGAGCGCGAGCGCGACGGCGCCGGTCACCAGGGCGGTGTCGCGGGAGGGGAGACGGTCGCGGGAGAACCAGGACACCGGGCGCGACCCTACCCTCAGGGCTCGTGTCAGCGAGGCTTCCCACGCACGTCTGGTACCTGGCGCTCGCCTCACCGGACGGGTTGCGACCGGCCCGCGACCCGGGTCCTGACGTGGTGGTCGCCCGCGCTGACGTGCCGGTGGGGGCGCTGAACGCGTTCTTCTACGCCGAGGTCGGTCGCGAGTTCCACTGGATCGACCGCCTCGTGTGGTCGCGCGAGCGCTGGCAGGCGTACGCGGCGAGGCCTGAGCTCGAGACCTGGCTGGTCTCCGACCGCGGCACGCCGGCGGGCTACGCCGAGCTCGAGGCGCAGCCCAACGGCGCCCAACACGTGGCGATGTTCGGGCTGCTCGAGGGCATGCGTGGCCGCGGGCTCGGCGGCCACCTGCTCACCCGGGTGGTGCAGCGCGGGTGGAAGCGCGGGGCGACCGAGGTGACGCTCAACACGTGCGAGCTCGACGGCGAGCACGCGCTCGCCCACTACCGCGCGCGCGGGTTCGAGGTCGTCCGCGAGGCCGACGAGATGCGCGGGCGGCTGCGTACGCCGGACTAGACTCACCGCGCCCATGGCCGCCCCCGCCACCCCCGAGGCGATCCGCGACGTCAACACGCGCTACCACGATGCCGCGGCCCGCCACTACGACGCGAAGTGGGGCGTCGACCTCGGGGAGGTCGGCCAGGCGCAGGTCCTCGGCAAGGCGCGCAAGCTGCTCGGCCCGCGGCCCGGCCCGTTCGCCCGCTCGCTCGAGATCGGCGCGGGCACGGGCTACTTCACCTTGAACCTGCTGCTCGCCGGCGTGGTGCGCGAAGCGGTGGCGACCGATATCTCCCCCGGCATGCTCGAGGCGCTGCAGGCCAACGCCGACCGGATCGGCGTCGCGGTCGAGACGACGGTCGCCGACGCCGAGCGGCTGCCCTTCGACGACGACTCGTTCGACCTCGTCCTCGGCCACGCCGTCCTGCACCACATCCCCGATCTCGACCAGGCGTTCGCCGAGTTCATGCGCGTCCTGCGGCCGGGCGGGACGCTCTTCTTCGCCGGCGAGCCGTCGCACCGCGGCGACCGGATCGCCGCGTACCCCAAGCGCGCCGCCCTGCGCGCCGCCCCACTCTGGCGCCGCGCCCTGCGCATCCGCCCCGGCCACGGCTTCGGCGGCTCCGAGCGCGACGCCGACGGCAACGGCCACGCCGACGACGAGTCGCTCGAGCCGTTCGTCGACGTGCACTCGTTCACGCCCGACGACCTCTCCGACCGCGCCCGCGCGGCCGGGTTCGACGCGGTCCGCGTGCGTGGCGAGGAGCTGCTCGCCAACTGGTTCGGGTGGACGAACCGGACGTTGGAGGCGAGTGCCCGCGCCGAGGACATCCCGTGGCTGTGGATCCAGTACGCCTACCGCGGCTATCTCGCGCTGCAGGTCGTCGACCGCGTGCTGCTCGAGCCCCGTCTCCCGCCGGCGATCTTCTACAACCTCATGATCGCGGCGCGTAAGCCGTCGGGTCCCGAACTGCATCGCTGAGGGAGGTGATCCATTGCATCCGCCACTTCGCCGAGCCGCGGCGGCGGGATCGCGAGGGCGCGGTGGCGGCGGGGGACTCAGGAGGCCACTCGTGACGCAAGGGGCCGCGGGTGGCGGAGAGAGGCCTTGACAGCGGGAGGGACCGGATACGCCATTCGCGGCCAGCGGTCCGCGAGTGGCGACTCGCGCCGGTGTGAGCGTTCATCTCGTCACACTCGCGCGTTTCGCGGGCTCGAATGTGACGCTGGGCTCGCCCTGGCGAGCATGGCGTCACACTCGGCGCCGAAAACCGCCCGAGTGTGACGCGAGGCACGCTCTCCTCCCCCGCTCGGTCTCTCCTTCAATGCTGGGGTCCGCGATGGCGCTCGGCACGCGAAGACGGCGAGCGCAGCCAGACCGACCACGGCTCCACGCTGCTGGTGAAGAGCACGCCCTCGGGCCACGGGTCGCCGGCGAGGCGGGCGTGGATCTCCGCCTCGCCGGCCGCGTCGACGACGAGCAGCACGTCCTCGCCGTCGCCCTCCCCCACGGGCCCGCCGAGGACGACGAAGCCGTCGGCGGCGAGCGCGTCCATGAACGCGGCATGCTCGTCCCAGCCGGCCTGCTCGCGACGGCCCTTGGAGTGGTCCCACGCGGGGCCGCGCGAGCGCTTGACCAGGTAATAGTCGGGCACGCCGCCAGGCTAGGCGCTGCGGATCCGGGCCGCGCCGGCGCCGGACCCGCGGCGGCGGCGGGCGAGGGCGACCGCCCCGAGCGCGGCCAGCGCGACGGCGGCGCCGGGGATCCACGGCCATGCCGGCGAGTCGTCGGCGGGCGCGATCGCCGGAGCGGGCGCGGGCGCTTGGCGGGGCTCGACCTCGGCCAGGCCGCTGCCCACGGGCATCTTGGACGCCGGGAAGGCGGTGCGATCGGCGGTGAGCCCGAGGTAGGCCTTGCGGGCTTCGGCGGACATCGACATCCAGGTGCCGTCGTCGCCCTGGATCAGGCCCACGTCGGGCAGCACGACGGTGTTCCAGCGGACGTCCTCCTCGGGAGTGTCGACCCGGACCCGGACCACGAGGTGCTCCGCCTTGCTGGCCGGGCCCTCGGCCACCGGGCCGCCCTCCCTCCCTACAACTCCGGCGCGGGGCCGGTTCCCGGCCGTTGGTAGCGTCCTGGTCATGGGCGCTGCGGCCGGCGAGCGGCACAAGCAGGCAGCGCTCGCAGCCGCGATCATGGGCTCGTTCGTGGTCGGCCTCGACGCGACGGCGGTCAACGTCGCGCTGCCGGCGATCCGCGACGACCTCGGCGGCGGCCTGGCAGCGCTGCAGTGGATCTCGAACGCGTACCTGCTGGCGCTCGGTTCGCTCATCCTGATCGGCGGCTCGCTGGGGGACCTGTTCGGCGAGCGGCGCGTGTTCTCGGTGGGCGTGGCCGGGTTCGGCCTCGTGTCCGGGGTGTGCGCGGCGGCGCCGAGCGTCGAGGTGCTGATCGCCGGCCGGGCGCTGCAGGGGGTGTTCGGCGCGCTGCTGACGCCGAGCGCCCTGGCGGTGATCGTCATGGCCTTCACGCCCGCCGAGCGCGGCGCGGCGATCGGGTCGTGGACGGCGTGGTCGGGGATCGCGACCGTCGTCGGGCCGCTCGCGGGCGGCTATCTCGTCGACGCCGTCTCGTGGCGGCTGATCTTCGCGATCAACGTCCCCTTCGTGGCGATCACGCTCGCGCTGGTAGCCGCCGCCGTGCCGCGCCGGGCGCGCAGCGGGGCGCGCGTGCACGTCGACTGGGCCGGCGCGGTGCTGACCGCCCTCGGCCTCGCCGGACCGGTCCTGGCGCTGATCCGCCAGCCCGCCGCCGGCTGGGCGAGCCCGGAGGTGTGGGGCCCCGGCCTCGGTGGCCTCCTCCTGCTCGCCGCGTTCCTGCGCCACGAGACCCGCAGCCCCGCCCCGATGCTGCCGCTCTCGCTGTTCCGCCGGCGCAACTTCGCGGTGGGCAACCTCGAGACGTTCGCGATGTACGGCGGGCTGAGCTGCACGTTCTTCTTCGTCGTGCTGTTCCTGCAATCGGTCGCCGGCTACGACGCGCTGCAGGCGGGGCTCGCGATGATGCCGGCCACGCTGGTGATGTTCGCGCTCTCCAAGCGGGTGGGCCGGCTGGCCGACCGTTTCGGCCCGCGCGCGTTCATGGGCGGCGGGCCGCTGCTCGCCGCGGTGGGGATGGCGCTGATGCTCCGCCTGGACGGCGACGTCGACTACGCCACCGACCTGCTCCCGGCGCTCCTGGTCTTCTCGGTCGGGCTCGCGTGCACGGTGGCGCCGCTGACCGCCACCGTGCTCTCCGACGCCGACGAGTCCAACGCCGGGATCGCCTCCGGCGTCAACAACGCCATCGCCCGGATCGCCGGGCTCCTGGCCATCGCCGCCATCGGCGCGCTGGTCGCCTCGCAGTTCGGCGCCGCGCTGGACGACCGCCTGCGCGGACACGAGCTCGACACCCCGGCGCGCGCGGCGGTCGAGGAGGCCCGCGGCCAGGCGCTGACCCGTGTCGATCCCGAGGTGACCGGCGCCGCGGTGGCCGCTGCGGTGGAGGCAGCGTCGGTCCGCGCGTTCCGGGTCGGGATCGGGATCTCGGCGGCGCTGGTCGGGATCGGCGGGCTGCTCGGCCTGGCCGGTATCCGGAACCCGCGCCGCGAGGTGAGCTGCGAAGGCTGCGCCGGCGGCCAGCTCGCGGGCCAGCCCGCCGAGGCGGCGTACGATCGCCGAGCGCGCGAGCCGGTCCCCGCGGCCGGTTAAGTGCTGTTGCGCCGAGTTAGACCCCGCCCCGCCGAAGGCGCGGCGCGCGCGAGCCTCCCAGGCATGAGGCCCGACTCCGCGGACCGTGCGACACCGGCCGCGGTGGCCGGCGCGCTCGCCCTGGCGATGGTGGCGTCGCTCGTCCTGCGCACCGGCGCGCTGGACGCCGGGTACTGGATCGACGAGGCGATCGCGGTCGGCATCGCCTCGCACGACTTCGCCGACATCCCCGCCGTCCTGCGCCTGGACGGCTCGCCGCCGCTCTACTACCTGCTGCTGCACGTCTGGATGGAGCTGGTGGGCAGCGGCGAGGCCGCCACCCGGACGCTGTCGCTGCTGTTCGCGGTGATCGCGGTGCCGGTCGCGTGGTGGGCGGGGCGCGCGGCGTTCGATCGCCGCGTCGCCGCGCTGGCGACCGCGGGTGCGGCAGGCAGCCCGTTCCTCACCTACTACGCGCAGGAGACGCGGATGTACGCGCTCGTCGTGCTGCTCTCGATGGTGGCGGCCGCCGCCTTCGTCCTCGCCTTCCTTCACGGGCGTCGCGGGCACCTGGTGACGCTCGGCATCTCGGTGACGCTGCTCCTCTACTCGCATGCGTGGGCCGCTTTCCTCGCCGCTGGGATGGCGGTGGCGTGGCTGCGACTGTGGCGCGCGAAACAGGTTGCCGGCCGGGACGGCGTGTGGCTCGGCGCGGCGGTCGCCCTCGCATACGCGCCGTGGGTGCCGAGCATGCTCTTCCAGGCCGCGCACACCGCAGCGCCGTGGATGGCTCGGCCGGCGGCGTACTACGTGCTCGGCGTCCCCGCCACGCTGTTCGGCTACGTCGCGACCCCGTTGCTCGCCGTCGCGGCCGTCCGGGTGTTGCGGGCGGGGCGCCCAGGCGACGAGGCTACGCGCAGCCTCGTGCTGATCGTGGTCGTCGCCACGCTGCTCGCCTGGTCGTGGTCGCAGGTCCAGCCGTCGTGGGCCCCGCGCTACGCCGCCGTGCTGTTCGGGCCGCTGCTGCTGGCGCTCGCCGCCACGCTCGCCCGCGGCACCCGCTGGACGGCCGCGGCGCTCGCGGCGGTCGCCGCGACCTGGCTGCTCAGCGGGCCGCCGCCGGAGAAGAGCAACGTGCGGGCGGTGGCCGGAACGGTCGCCCCGGCGGTCCGGCCCGGCGACGTCGTGGTCTCGACCCAGCCCGAGCAGGTGCCGGTCCTGCACCGCTACCTGCCGCCGGGGCTCGTCTACCTGACCCCGCTCGGGATCGTGCCGGACCCACGGATGACCGACTGGCGCGACGGCGCCGCGCGACTCCGGCGCGGGCAGGCGGAGCGGACGCTGCTCCCCGTCGTCGACCGGCTCGCACCCGGCGACCGCGTCCTGCTCGTCACCCCCGTCGTCGGCCGCCGGCGCCCGCAGGGCCCCTGGAGCCGGACCGTGCGCGTCCGCACGCGCGAGTGGCGCGCGGCGCTGCGCGGCGATCCGCGCCTGCGCTCACTCGGCCGCGCGCCGCGCTCGACGTTCCCGCGCCGGCGCAGCACGGTCCGGACCGAGCTCCTCGAGGTCAGAGCGGCGCGCTGAAGCGGCGAGCGACGAGGCCCGCCCCGGCGGCAGCGCCGGCCACCACGACGAACGGGCCGAGGATCGCCGCGGACGACGAGCCGGTGCCGAGCGACAGGATCAGGAGCAGGACGAGGCACACCGGCCCGGCGACGCCGATCGCCCACACCTCGCGCATCGCCTGCCCGCCCCCTGCGGAGGCCTGCCACGCGCCGACCGCACCGCCGGCCGCCGCGGCGAGCGCGGCGCCGGTGAGGCCGATGGCCACGCCCGCGTCGAATCCGAAATCGTCGCCGAAAACCGACCGCACCGGCGCGGCGAACGCCGCGAACCCGAGCGCGCACCCGAGCAGCCCCGCCAGGAGCCCGCGGACGCGGCTCATCGGACCTTCAATGTGTCGATGATCTTCCTCAGGCCGGCGCGGTCGAAATCCGCCTCGGGCGCGCGCAGCAGGATGTCGAACTGCGTGCCGCCCTTGGAGCGGACCAGGAGGTCGATCGTGCGGATGGGCTGCGGGCCGTCGTCGCCCTTCTCGTTGTAGCTCGCCTCGAACATCCGGGCGTGCTGCGCGCCTTCGATCTTCACCGAGCGCTCGGAGAGGATCTTCCACTCCCAGCGGCGGACGCGATTGTCGGCCTTGAAGGCCTCGAGGGCGAGCTTGAAGGCGCCCGAATCCTCGGGCGTCCGGCCGATCGCGACCTGCGGCGGGAAGCCGCTGGCCCCGTCGGCGCCGACGAAGGAGCGCGAGGACCCGTTCTCGCTCTTCCGCTCGGGCAGCGCCTTGAACGCCGCGGGATACGCGAGCGCGTAGTCGGGGCCCTTGAGCAGCTTGAAGCCCTGCGGGACGTCCGTCTCGAGCGATCCGCCGTCGTCCCCCCCGCCACACGCGCCGAGCACCAGGCCGGACAGGAGCACGGCCATGACTCCGACGCGTCTCATGACTTCTTGCACGCCTCCCACGGTACGAAGCCCTGGCCCGGCTCGAGGTAGTAGGCGCCGGTCAGCTCCTGATCCTTGTTCTCGTATGCCACCTCACCACCCGCGCCGGGCAGGTCCAGCCCGGCACTGACCTTGGAGGAGGAGGTGTCGTAGGTCCGGTAGTTGACGGTTGAGTTCTCGACCATCTCGTCCCACAGCGCCGCGGCCGCGTCGGTGCGGGAGACGGGGTTGGGGCTGCTCGGGTCGGGGCCACGCAGCAGCGACATCGCGGTGTCCCGCAGCTGTGGGTCGGTCAGGTCGAGATCGGCCTGGACCTCGATGCGCTCGCCGTCGCCCTCGTTGCCCTCGACGTTCACGGCCGAGACGCCCCTGATCGCGCTCTCCAGGTCCTTGAACTTGCCCCCGAGGCCCTCGGTGGTCTGATAGCCACCGGCGCCGATCAGGGAGAGCTTCTTCGGCTCGCCGTTGCTCCCGATCGTCACCGCGACCTGCCACGACCCCTCGAGCTTGCCGCCGGCGTTCAAGCCGATCATCGCGCCGACGGTGCCGCTGCCGCTTCCGGCGACGTTGTAGTAGATCGTCGTGTCGCCGGAGTCGGGCTTGCCCTTGGTGAAGTTGTGGCGGATGCCGGCCGCGTGCTGGACGTCGATCTCGCCCGAGCCGTAGGCGACCTCGGCGTCGGCGTCCAGGCTCACCGAGGCGCCCGGCCCGGTCTGGTAATAGGCCGACTCGACCGGGGGGAAGTCGATGTCGATGTCCCAGCCCGCGAAGTGGGAGACGACCGGCCCGGCGGCGATCGCCTTGGTGGTCTCCTCGAGCTGGTCGGCGAAGTGGTTGGCCGCCTCGTCGCTGGGGAGGATGAAGGTGACGCCGCCCTCCTGGGCGCCCTTGACCCGGGCGTCGGCGCTGAGCGCGTCGCCGAGCATGTCCTTGATCTTGGGCCCGACGCTGCCGCTCGTGCCGAGCTTGAGGGTCACCGCGACCGTGCCGTCGGAGCGCTTCTGGCGGAGGTACTCGACCCCGCCCTCGAGCTTGACATTGACGAAGCGGACGTCGACGTTGCCGTTGAGCGAGACCTTCTGGTTGGCGGCGGCGAGGAGGCACGGGCCCTTCGGCTCGTGGGTGCTGGCAGTCTGGAAGTCGCAGCCGCCCTGACCCGCGATGACGCAGATCGCCCGCCGGATGCTCGACGAGATGTCCCCGGCGATGCCGGTGGCCGCGATCGCCCCGATCACGGCGGCGAGGATCACGAGCATCCCCATGTAGTCCGAGGCCGTCTGGCCCTTCTCTTCACGAAGTCGTCTCACGTTGGACTGCATGCTCGCGTCGGGCCGGGTCGGCCACAATGGGCCGGAGGACCTCTCTTTCGGTGGGCCCGGGTCCTAGGACCTCGCCGTCAAACTGTCCGGCGTGACCCCCATGACGCATGGCTTCGCCGATCTCGCGGAGGTCCGGCTGCACTACGTCGAGGCCGGCGAAGGCCCGCTCGTCGTCCTCCTGCACGGCTTCCCCGAGTTCTGGTACGGCTGGCGCTCCCAGATCCCGGCGCTCGCCGCCGCCGGCTTCCGCGTCGTCGCGCCCGACATGCGCGGCTACAACCTGTCGTCGCGGCCCGCCGGCGTGGCGGCCTACGACATCGAGCGGCTCGCCGGCGACGTCCGCGACCTGATCCGGGAGCGTGGCGCCGACCGGGCGTTCCTGGCCGGCCACGACTGGGGTGCGGCGGTCGCGTGGGCGACGGCGGGGTTCCACCCGGACGTCGTCGAGCGGCTGGCCATCCTCAACGTCCCGCATCCCCGGCGGATGGTGCGCGCGCTGCGCCGTCCGCGGCAGCTGCGGAGGTCCTGGTACATGTTCTTCTTCCAGCTGCCGTGGCTGCCGGAGCGCGCCGCCGCCGCCCGGGACTGGCGCGCCTTGCGCCGTGCCCTGGATGACGCCGAACGGCCGGGCGCGTTCACGCCGCAGGACGTCGAGCGCTACGTCGAGGCGTGGTCGCAGCCGGGCGCCGTCACCGCGATGCTCAACTACTACCGCTCGGCCCTGCGGCAGCTCCCGTGGCGCGCGGTGCGCCGGATCCGCCCCGTCACGGCGCCTACGCGGGTCATCTGGGGCGAGGTCGACAGCGTCCTCGGGCCCGAGCTCGCCGATCCCGGCCGCGCTGATGTGCCCAACCTCGAACGGGTCATCCTCGTGCCGGGGGCGTCGCACTGGGTGCAGCACGACGAGCCCGACCGGGTCGCCGAGCTGCTGATCGAGTTCTTCCAGGGCCCGGGCTAGAGTGCCCGCCCGTGCCGGCGACCGCCTCCTCCGCTCGCCTCGGTCTGGTCGCCCTCGGCGACTCGATCACCTTCGGCGAGGGCAACATGGTCTGCGGGACGCCCTGCCGCTCCTGGGCGCTGTGGCTGGCTGAGGCGCTCGACCTCCCGTTCACCTCCCGCGCGATCAACGGGTCCTCCGTGGAAGGCGTGCTGCGCGAGCAGCTTCCGCGCGTGCGCGCCGACTACGACGTCGGCTGCCTGTTCCTCGGAGCCAACGACGTCCGGAGCGTCGACTGGGACGCGGCAGCGTTCGAGCACGGCCTGGGCATCGCGATGGCCGGCCTTGGCGAGCGCTGCGACCGGCTGCTCACGATGACCCTCCCGCTCGACCTCGGCCGCCCGCCCGCCGGCGCGAAGGTCGGCGACGCGAACGCGATCATCCGGCGGGTCGCCGCCGAGACCGGCGCCACCGTCGTCGCGCTCGACGACTTCTCGGGTTGGACCCTGATGCTGCCCGACGCGGTTCACCCCACCGCGCTGGGCCAGATCGCGATCGCCGACCGCGCGGCGGTGGCGCTCGGGGCGCCCGCCCGGCCGTCCGAGCTGGCCGGCGGGATCGCGCTCGGCCCGCGCGGAAAGGTCTCCTACGCGCGGACCCACGCGAGGATGCTGGCCCGCGACGTCCTGCGCCGCCGCCTCGAGGCCGCCCGGGTGTGAGCGCCGGCGGCGCCGACCACCTCGCGCCGCCGCCGGCGACGGTGCCACGGCGGGGCCGCGGCGCGGCCCTGCGGCTCCTCGCGCTCCGCCGCCGCCCGCGGGTCGAGATCCACGGCACGCCGCGCGTCGGACACGGCGTGCGCCTCGAGGCGGCGCCCGGCGCGCGGATCGTGCTCGGCGACGGCTGCGTGCTCGGCGACGGCGCGAGGATCCTCGCCCGCGCGGGGGCCGTGACCATCGGCGCCGGGGCCGTGCTCGGCGAGCGCGCGACGCTCGTCGCCCACGCCGGCATCGCCGTCGGCGACGGTGCGGTCCTCGGCGACGGCGCGACCGCCTTCGACTTCGACCACCGCACGGACGACGCCGAGCGCCCGGTCCGGCTGCAGCCGCTGGTCACCGCGCCGGTGACCATCGGCGCGGGCGCCCGCGTCGGGCACGGCGCCACCGTGCTGCGCGGGGTCACGCTGGGTGCCGGCGCGGTGGTCGGCGCGCACGCCGTCGTCACCCACGACGTGCCGCCCGGCGGCCGTGTCGGCGGCGTCCCCGCGCGCCCGGCCGTCGCTCCGCGCTGAGCAGGTCACTTTCCTCCAAGACGCGCCCGGGCCTGCGCGCGACAATGGCACGATGCAGACGACGACATACATCCGCAACGGCCTCGGAGCCGTCCGCCCCTACGTCTACGGGCCGCACTCGCTGCTCGACTTCCTCGTGGACACGTTCGGCGCCGAGGTGGTCGAGCGCTCGCCCGACGGCGGCGAGGTCGAGGTTCGCATCGGCGACGCCGCCATCGCCCTGTCGCTCGGCGATGCGTTCCCGGAGGGCGCCGGTACCCGCGCCTCGGTCTGCGTCTACGTCGAGGACGCCGACGCGACGTACGCGCTGGCGCTCCGCAACGGGGCGACCTCGATCTTCGCGCCCGAGGACAAGCCGTACCACGAGCGCATGAGCGGCGTGCGCGACGACATCGGCAACACCTGGTACATCACGACGTACGTGGGAGGCGGCTGACGCCCGGCCGTTTCGTCCCGAGCGCCGCGGGGCAGGTCACCCGCCGTCATCTGCCCCGACCTGCGCGGCTACGGGGAGTCCTCCAAGCCGCCGACGACCAAGGACCACGAGCCGTACTCCAAGCGCGCGATGGCCCGTGACTGCGTCGCGCTCATGGGCGCGCTGGGCGACGACCGCTTCGCCGTCGCCGGGCACGACCGCGGCGCGTACGTCGCGTCGCGGACCGCGCTCGACCACCCGGATGCGGTCACCGCGCTGGTGGTGATGGACGCCGTCCCGATCGCCGAGGCGCTCGACCGCTGCGACGCGACGTTCGCGCAGGCGTGGTGGCACTGGTTCTTCCTCGGCCAGACCGACAAGCCCGCCGACCGCGTGATCTCCGCCGACCCCGACGCGTGGTGCCGGCCGGACCGCGAGCAGATGGGCGAGGAGAACTACGCCGACTATGAGCGCGCGATCCACGACCCGGCGACGGGCGCGTCCGAGGACTACCGCGCGGGCCTCGGCATCGATCGCGCCCACGATGACGAGGACCGGCGCGCCGGCCGCCGCGTGCGCTGCCCGATGCTGCTGCTGTGGTCGGTCCACGACGACCTCGAGGACCTCTACGGTGACCCGCTCGCGATCTGGGAGGCATGGGCGGACGACCTGCGGGGCGGCCGCATCGACTCCGGGCACCACATGGCCGAGGAGGCGCCCGAGCAGCTCGCGTCGGCGCTGGCGGAGTTCCTCGGCGCGGTCGGCTACTCGCGGGTGTAGGGGACGCCGTCGGCGGCCGGCGGCGTCGAGCGGCCGATGACCCCGGCCACCGCGATCAGCGTGAGCACGTAGGGCAGCGCCTGCAGCAGCGTCGCGCCTGACGGCCAGAACACCGGCAGCCGCTGGGCGAGCGCGCTCGAGAAGCCGAACAGCAGCGCGGCGGCGAGCGCGCCGCCCGGCTTCCAGCGCCCGAAGATGACGGCGGCGAGGGCGATGAAGCCGCGGCCGGCGGTCATGTTCTGGCTGAAGGAGTGCACGAACCCGATCGACAGGAAGGCGCCGCCGAGCGCAGCCAGGATGCCCGACGCCACCACCGCGAGATAGCGCGTCCGGTAGACCGAGATGCCGACCGTCTCGGCCGCCCGCGGGTTCTCGCCCACCGATCGCAGCCGCAGCCCGAGCGGCGTGCGGAAGACCACAAGCGCCGTCACGCCGACCCCGATCAGCGACAGCCACACGAGCAGGTTCAGGTGCGCGAGCGCGTCGCCGACGAACGGGATCCACTCGATCGGCAGCGAGACGTCCGGGACCTGGCCGATGCCGTCCGGCGTCCCCTCGGCGCCGTAGATGTGCAGGAAGAGGTAGCCCGTCAGGCCGAGCGCCAGCAGGTTGACCGCGAATCCCGAGACGATCTGGTCGGCGCGCAGCGAGACGGCGAAGAACGCGTGCAGGAGACCGAGCACCCCGCCCGCGGCCATCCCGACGATCAGCCCGCCGATCCAGCCGCCGGTGACGTCAGCGCCCCAGATCCCGAAGAACGCGCCGACCAGCATCATCCCCTCGAGCCCGATGTTGACCACGCCGGCGCGCTCGGAGACGACCCCGCCCAGCGCGGCGAACACCAGCGGCGTCGCGTAGCGCAGCATCGCGGCGGCCAGCGCGGACCACACAACGACGCGCTCGAGGTTGCCGGTGCCCGACTTCGTCGCCGCCACCGCACCCACCGCCGCGACGACCGCGGCAGCCACGGCAGCCCACCCCAGCCGCCGCTCCCCGCCGCGCAGCGCGACGATCCCCGCCGCGGCGGCGAGCGCCGCCAGCAGCACCGACGGCACCGCCGTCCGCACCAGCACCGGCGGCAGGGCGAGGTAGAAGGCGATCGCCGCGAGGGCGATCCCGCCCCAGCCCGCCCACCGCGGCGTCAGCTTCACGCGGCTCTCCGGCGGGTGAGCCCGACCCGTCGCGCCGCGGCGAACAGCGAGGTGACGATGACCGGCGCCGACACGAGCAGCACGACGAGCCCCTGGATGATCAGGGTCAGGTTCTGCGCGAGCTCCGGGTCGAAGATCGCCGGGTCGAGGTTGCGCACCGACGTGCCGTTGATCAGCCCGGCGAAGAGCACCGCGCTGAAGAACACCCCGACCGCCGTGTTGCGCCCGAGCAGGGCCACCGCGATCCCGGTGAAGCCGATCGACGAGTTCAGGATGTCGTTCGTGGCGAGGTGGAACTGCCAGCCGAGGACGTCGAGCCCGCCGGCCACGCCGGCGAACAGCCCGCAGATCAGCATGACCCTCAGCTGGGTGCGCCCGGCGTCGATGCCGCCGTACTCGGCCGCCTCCGGGTTGAAGCCGACGGCGCGCACCTCGTAGCCGGCGACGCTGCGGTTCAGCAGGACCCAGTAGGCGACGAGCAGCACCAGTGCGATGAAGAGGCCGATGTGGAGGCCCTGCAACTCGGGGTCGCCCCAGAAGACCGGGAGCCGGGCGCTTCCGAGCACGTCCTCGGAGATCGGGACGCTCGACTGGCTGGCGGACTGCAGCGGCCCGCCGAGACCGAACAGGAACACCCCGATCCAAACGGCCGTGTAGTTGAGCATGATCGTCGTGATCACCTCGTTGGCGCCGGTGCGCGCCCGCAGGTAGCCCGCGATCCCGCCCCAGAACGCCCCCGCCGCCGCGGCCAGCACCATCGCCAGCGTCACGTGCAGGACGGCGGGCAGGCCGTCGAACGACGAGCCCGCCCACACCGCGACGATCGAGCCGGCGATGTACTGCCCCTGGCCCCCGATGTTGAACAGGCCGGCGCGGAACGCGTAGGCGACGGCGAGCCCGACGAGGATCAGCGGCGCCGTGAGGATGAGGGTCTGCTGGAGGTTCTGCCCCGCGATGATGCGGTCCTCCGCCGAGATCCACGGGAACAGCCAGTTCAGGCCCGTGCCGTCGAAGATCGCCCGGTAGGTCGACAGCGGGTTCGCGCCGGTGATCGCCACCACCAGGCCGCCCGCCAGGAGCGCGATGGCGACGGTGACCAGCGGCACGATCACGCCACCGCCGCGCAGGTAGGTCGACAGCCGCGACGCGACGGTCAGCGTGCCCTGGCCCTCCTGCGTGCTCATGCGGCGCGCCGCCCGCCCGTCATGGCAAGGCCGAGCTCCTCGTCGGAGGCATCAGGCGAGAACTCCGCGACGATCCGGCCGGAGGCGATGACCAAAATCCGGTCGGCGAGCGAGCGGATCTCGTCGAGCTCGAGCGAGACGAGCAGGATCGCCCGGCCGGCGGCGCGCTGGTCGAGCAGCCGGCGGTGGACGAACTCGATCGCGCCCACGTCGAGGCCGCGCGTCGGCTGGGCGGCGACGAGGACCTGCGGCTCCTCGGAGACCTCGCGGGCGATCACGCACTTCTGCTGGTTGCCACCCGAGAGCGAGCCGGCGACGCTGTCGCAGCCGCCGCCGCGCACGTCGTACTCCTCGAGCAGCTCGCGGGCCCGCGCGCGCATCCGGTCCGGCCACAGCAGGCCGAACCGCGCGAACGGCCCCCGGCGGTAGGCGCGCAGCGCCAGGTTCTCGGCGAGCGTGAAGTCGAGCACAAGGCCGCGCCGATGGCGGTCCTCGGCGATGTGCCCGACCCCCGCCTCGAGCTTGCCGCGGACGCCGAGTGCGGTGACGTCGCGGCCGGCGATCTTGATCACGCCGGCGCGCGGCGCCCGCAGCCCGGTCAGCGCCTCCACCAGCTCGCGCTGGCCGTTCTCGTCGACGCCCGCGAGCCCGACGATCTCGCCGGTCCCGACCCTCAGGTCGACACCGCGGACCGCAGGCAGATCCCGGTCGTCGTCGACCTCGAGCCCTTCGACCTCGAGCAGCGGGGTCGTGTCCGCCCGCGGGTAGGCATTGGCCTCCTTCTCCACCCGGAACAGCACGTCACGCCCGACCATCAGCCGGGCGAGGCTCGCCTCGGTCGAGTCCGCCGTGTCGACCGTCGCGACCTTCTTGCCGCGCCGCAGCACGCTCACGCGGTCGGAGATGTCGAGCACCTCGCCGAGCTTGTGCGAGATGAAGACGACCGCGGTCCCCTGCTCGGTGAGCGCGCGGAGGATGCGGAAGAGCTCGGCCGCCTCCTGCGCGGTCAGGACGGCGGTCGGCTCGTCGAGGACCAGCACGCGGGCGTCGCGGTAGAGCGCGCGCAGGATCTCGACGCGCTGCTGCTGGCCGACGCCGATGTCGCCGACCGTCGCCTCGGGGTCGACCGCGAGCCCGAAGCGGTCCGACAGCTCGCGCACCTTGGCGACCGCCGCCTTGAGGTCGAGCAGTCCGTTGCGGCGCGGCTCGTCGGCGAGGACGATGTTCTCCGCCACCGTCATCACCGGCACCAGCATGAAGTGCTGGTGGACCATCCCGATCCCCAGCTCCATCGCCTCGCGCGGGGTGCGGATGACGACGCGCTCGCCGTCGAGCAGGATCTCGCCCTCGTCGGGCCGGTAGAGCCCGTAGAGGACGCTCATCAGCGTCGACTTGCCGGCCCCGTTCTCGCCGAGGAGCGCGTGGACCTCACCGCGGCGGACGTCGAAGTCGACGCCGTCGTTCGCGACGACGGCGCCGAACCTCTTCGTCACACCTCGGAGCTCGAGTGCGGGATGCACCCCTCGCTGCTACTTGACCTCGGCGGGGATCTCGGCGACCTCGCCCGAGGCGATCTTCCCCTGGATCTCCTCGACCTGCCCCTTGAACTCCTCGCCCTCGGCGTTGATCGCGCCGAGCCCGACGCCGTTGGACTTGGCGTCGAAGACCGTGTCCGTTCCGGCCTTGAAGCCGTCGGCCTGGACCTGCTTCACCGTCTCGAGCACCGCCTGGTCGATCTTCTTGAGCGCGGAGGTCAGCACGTGGGCGCCGATGTAGCCCTGGTCGGCGTCGACGCCGATGCCCTGGACGCCCTTCTCCTTGGCCGCGTCGAGCGCTCCGAGGCCGCACTGGCCCGCCACCTGGAAGACGACCTGGGAGCCCTCGTCGATCTGGTTGAGCGCGAGCTCCTTGCACTTGGCCTGGTCGACGAAGTCCTGCGAGTAGCCGTTGAGCGTCTTGACGTCCGGGTTGGCCGCCTTCGCGCCGGCCTGGTAGCCGGCGATGTAGCCGTCCACGGGCGGGATCTTCTGGCCGCCGACCGTCGAGATGACCTGGTCGCCACCCTTCTTCTTGACGTACAGGCCGGCGAGGTAGCCCGCCAGGTAGCCGGCCTCGTTCTCCTTGAACAGCAGGCCCGCCACGTTGGCCGGCTTGCCCTTCAGACCCGCCTGCGGGAAGTCGATGATCGCGAACTTCGTCTGCGGGAACGACTTGGCGACCTTTGCGGTGGCGTCGGACATGAGGAAGCCGACCGCGAACACGACGTCGTACTTCTGGCGCGCCAGCGTGGAGAGGTTCGGCACGTAGTCGCGGTCGGACTTCGACGTCACCGCGCGGATCTCGGCGCCCAGTTCCTTCTCGGCGTCCTTGAGGCCCTTGTAGGCGAGCGCGTTGAACGAGCGGTCGTTGAGGCCGCCGATGTCGGTCACCATCGCCACGCGGATCTTCTTCTTGGCCTCGGCCGGTTCGGTGCTGGCGGCACCCCCGGTGTCCTCGTCGTCGCCACACGCGGCCAACAGGGCGACGGTGCAGACGGCCGCCGCCATCGCCGGCAGGCGGGTCAGATATCGCTTCACGGCGCTTCCCCTCGAATCGCTCTTCAGATATGCCCGGGGCGGCGACAAGTGGCTCCGGGGTGCAGTGGGCGCAATCTACAGGCCCTGCCGGTCCCCATGGGCGCGAATCTCGCCGAGCAGCCGTTCCCTGACCTCGTCCTGGACGAACGCCGCCTCCAGGGCGGTCCGCGTCAGGTCGCGCAGCTCCCGCTCGCCGAGGCCGAACTCCTCGGCGGCCACGGCGTACTCGCCGGCCAGCGAGGCGCCGAAGTAGGGCGGGTCGTCGGAGCCGAGGGTGAGGGCGACGCCGGCCTCGCGCAGCGTGTTGAAGGGATGCTCTCGGAAGCCGGGATAGACCCCGAGGACGACATTCGAGGTCGGGCACACCTCGAGGACGATGCCGCGCTCGGCCAGCTCGGCGACCAGCGCGGGATCCTCGACGGCCCGGACGCCGTGGCTCAGGCGGGTGACGCCGAGCTCGAGCGCGGCGCGGATGCTGTCGGGCCCGCCCCACTCCCCGGCGTGACAGCTCGTCCCGAGGCCGGCGTCTCGCACGATCGCGAAGGCCTCGACGTAATCGGTCGCCGGGTGGCCCTCCTCCTGGCCCGCCAGGTTGAAGCCCGTGACGTAGGGATGCGGGTGCGCGACGGTGCGGCGCGCGACCTCGGTGACCGCCTCGACGCCGAAGTTCCGGACGCCGGACATCAGGATCCGGCCCTCGATGCCGGTCGCGGCGCGGGCGTCGTCGATGCCCTGCGCCAGCGCCTCGACGTGCGCAGCGTCTGAGATCCCGGCCGCCTTCGCGTGGTCGGGCGAGGCGATCAACTCGACGTACACGGCGCCGTCGGCGGCGCAGGCGACGAGGTACTCGCACACGACGTCGCGGAAGTCCTCGGGGGTCCGCATCACGCTCGCGGCGTCGTCGTAGGCGCGCAGGAAGTCGGTGAAGTCGCGCCAGGCGAACCGGCCGTCGCTGGTGACCAGCCCGTCCGGGAGCGCGAGGCCGTTGCGGTCGGCGATCCGCCGGATCAGCTCGGGCGGCGCGGTGCCCTCGAGGTGGACGTGCAGTTCGGCCTTGGGAACCATCGCCCCAACGATGACACGCTGCGCCGCCTGCGGGCAGGTCTGACGACCGATGAGTTCTTCGTCGCCGCCGGGTCACAGTCCCCAGTGCCGTGAACCCATGCCCAGAGGAGTCCGCCAATGCCGATCTCCAGTGTCATCGTCAGCCTGCCGACCGCCGATCGCCGGACGTCGTTCGCGTTCTACGGGGAAGGGCTCGGCTTCGACGCCATCGGCGAGTTGGCCGATGACGGCGTGCCCGAGCCGCTGCAGTTCGTTCTGAACGATGGCGCGCGCCTCATGCTGATCCCCACCGGCGGCTTCGGGTGGGTCATCGGCGACCGCGACGTCGCCGAGCGCGGCCAGAGCGAGTGCCTGTTCACCCTCCCTGCCGAGACCGAGGCTGACGTCGACCGGCTCATCGAGCGTGCGGACCAGGCGGGTGGGGAAGTCGTCACGCAGCCCGGACAGCAGCCATGGGGCTACGCGGGCGCGTTCGCCGACCCCGACGGCCACGTCTGGATGGTCACGTCCGAGACGTTCCCACGTAGCGGCCGCTATGCGACGTAGGTCGGCGCGGGCGGCTCGGCGTGCGTGGCGCGCTGCCCGGCTGCCGCCGGCAGGGTGAACCGGAACGCGGACCCTCCGCCGTCGGCGGTGTCGACCCAGATGCGCCCGCCGTGTCGCTCCACGATGCGCTCGCAGATCGCCAGCCCGATGCCGGTGCCGTCGATGCGCTCGCTGGTGTGCAGGCGCTCGAACAGCAGGAAGATCCGCTCGCTGGCCGCCGGCTCGATGCCGATGCCGTTGTCGATCACGCTCACCGTCCAGCGGCCCTCCTCGGGCACCGCCTCGATGCGGATCACGGGCGTGCCGGCGGCGAACTTGATCGCGTTGGAGAGCAGGTTCTGGAAGAGCTGGACGAGCTGGCGGCGGTCGCCGTCGACGACCGGCAGGGGACCGGAGTCGATCCGTGCCCCGGTGCGCGCGATCGAGGCGTTGAGCGAGGTTCGCGCGTCGGCGATGACCTCGTCGAGCGAGGTGTCGGCTCGGGTGAGGCTCGACTGGCCCATTCGCGAGTACGCCAGAAGGTCGTCGATGAGGGCCTGCATGCGTTGCACGCCGTCGACCGCATGGCGGATGAAGGCGTCGGCGTCGGCATCCAGACGGCCGGCATAGCGCTGCTCGAGCAGGGCCACGAACGAGGACACCGTGGTCAGCGGCTCGGAGAGATCGTGCGAGGCGACGTACGCGAACTGCTCGAGGTCGCGGTTGGAGCGCTCGAGCTCGGCGGCGTAGCGCTCCTGCTCGGCCTCGGCGAGCACGGCGCGCTCCAGCGCGAGCTGCTTCTGCTCGCGGACGTCTTCGTTCAGGCGCCACGCGCCGACGGCGCTGAGCCCCGCGGCGCTCACGAACGCGGCGTGGATCCCGGCCCATTGCCACGGGTGGGCGACCGCGTCGGGATGGTTGTAGACCGAGCCCGGGTCGATGACGCCGCCGACCCCGTGATGCACGACGACGTAGCCCGCGGCCAGCAGGAACGGCGACCAATCCTCGTACAGCGTGAGGAGCACGATCATCACGAAGAAGTGGAAGTGCGCCTCGATGTAGCCGTGCGAGAGATGAACCATCACGGCCGAGGCGCTCAACAGGCCGAGCGAGACCAGCAGCGCCCCCCGCTTGCGGTTGTGGCCGAGCGCGGTGGCGGCCAGGGCGATCACCGCGATCACCCCGCCCTCGAGCAGCGAGTGCGCCACCGAGAAGCCCTGCAGCACGCCCCAGATGGGCAGTCCCACGGCGTGCGCCCACAGGAGGCCGAGCAGGAACCGGTGGCGGCGCCGGAAGTCCTCCTCCGGGAGCGTGCGGCCGCGCGGAAGCCACTCGCGCGCGCGCCGCAGGGGGCTGGACAGGGTCGCTCCGGCCTCCGCGGCGGCAGGGCTCGCCGGGGGGTTGGTCATCGTTTTGGGTTCCTTCGCGGACTGCCGCCGCGCGCTGGACGGCGCGCCGGCGGTGGGGCCCGACCAGCATATGCCCCACCGCAATGCCCCGCTGTCGGCCGGCTACCTCAGCGCTTTGGCGATGAAGGCCGTCGCGTGCTTGGCCGCCTTGTCGACGATCGCGCCATGGTCGACGCCGGGGAACTTCTTGTATGTGACTTTGGCGCCCTTCGCCTCGAGCTTGTCGTTCAGCTGGTCGGTGAAGCTCGGGAACACGGTGGCGTCCGCCTCGCCCTGCTCGATCAGCACCGGCGTGCGCAGCGTGAGGTTCTCCGGGTCGTCGTACTTGTCGATGGCGGCGACGAGCGGGCCGAGGTCGGCGTCGGAGCGCAGCAGCTCCGCCGGCGGGATGCCGCCGAACGACTGCGGGGCGACGAGCTTGTCGAGGCACTGCGTCGCCCCCTGCGGCCAGACCGGCGCCGTCCTCGCGCTGAGCAGCGGGTCGACGTCGGCGTGCCCGGCGACGTCGATCCCGCGCAGGAGGATCCCCGCCAGCGCGCTGAGCGCGGGGCTCGGGGTCGTGATCAAGCGCACCAGCCCGGCCTGGTCGGAGAGATGCGAGGCGGGCGCGAAGGCGACCGTGCCCTCGATCTCGAGCTCGGGCGTCCAGGACTTCGCCAGCGAGGTCGCCCACAGCGCGGCGTGTCCCCCCTGCGAGTGGCCGGCGATGACGACGCGGTTGTCGAGGTCGAGGTCGAGCTTGCGCGCGGCGCGCACGATGTCGAGCGTCGAGCGGCCCGCCGAGCGGCCCACCAGGTACGGGTGCTCGCCGGGCGTGCCGAGGCCCTCGTAGTCCGTCCGCACGACGGCGTACCCGGCCTTCAGCCAGCGGCCCAGCAGCGGATAGATGTAGTTGTGGAAGCCCGAGACCCCGCCGGAGCGCGGGCTGCGCGTCGGCGCGCAGGGGTCGGCGATGCCGCTCGTGCCGTGCGCATAAGTGATGACGGGCCAGCCGTCCTTCGGCGCCTTGCCCTTGGGGATCGCGACGCTGCCGGAGACGGCGACCGCCTTGCCTTCGACGCCGATCGACCGGTAGAGGACGAGGTGGGTGCTGGCGGCGCCCTTCAGCGCGTCCGGCCCGGTCTGGCGGCGGGTCCAGATCGCTCCGCCGTGGGCGCTGCCCTTGAGCGCGCTCGCGGGCGGGTCATAGAACTTCGTCCCGGCCGGAGCCTTGGGGAGGGTGGCGGCGCCGGCGGGAGTGACGATCGCGGCGGCGGCCGCGAGCGCGAGCAGGAGGAGGCGGAGGGGGTGCATCGGCCGACCCTAGCCGCCTGGGGATAAGTTTGGGCTCCATGAGCACCTCCAAGTGGACCGCGGGCGACCTTCCCGACCTCGGCGGCCGCACCTTCGTGGTCACCGGCGCCAACAGCGGGATCGGGCTCGTGGCCGCCCGCGCGCTGGGCCGGGCCGGCGCGCATGTCGTGCTCGCCGTCCGCGACGAGGCCAAGGGCGAGCAGGCGGCCCGCTCGATCCAGGGCTCGACGGAGGTGCGACGGCTGGACCTGGCCGACCTCGCGTCGATCCGTGCCTTCGCGGAGCGCTGGGAGGGCGACATCGACGTCCTCGTCAACAACGCCGGGGTGATGGCGCTGCCCGAGCGCCGCACCGCCGACGGCTTCGAGATGCAGATCGGCACGAACCACCTCGGCCACTTCGCGCTCACCAACCTGCTGCTCCCGCAGGTCCGCGATCGCGTCGTCACGGTCTCCTCAGGCGCGCACCGGATGGGCTCGATCCGCCTCGACGACCTCAACTGGGAGCGCGGCGGCTACCAGCGCTGGCGCGCCTACGGCCAGTCCAAGCTCGCGAACCTGCTCTTCACCTCCGAGCTCCAGCGGCGCCTCGCCACGACCGGCTCGGAAGTCCGGGCGATGGCCGCCCATCCCGGCTACGCGTCGACCAACCTCCAGCACCGGACCGAGAACGTGTTCCAGAACACGTTCATGGCGATCACCAACCGGCTGATCGCCCAGAGCGAGGACATGGGCGCGTTGCCGACTCTCTACGCCGCCACCCAGGATCTCCCGGGCGACAGTTACGTCGGCCCCGACGGCTTCCAGGAGCAGCGCGGGCATCCCAAGCTCGTCGGCCGCAGCGGCGCCGCGCGCAACACCGCCACGGCCGAGCGGCTCTGGACGCTGTCCGAGGAGCTGACCGGGGTCGAGTTCCCGCTCGCGCCCGCGACTCAGCGGTAGCCGGTCGGGTCAGCCGGCAGATCCGGGTCCTGGACCTCGACCATGTAGCGCCAGCAGTCCGGCCGCGAGCCGTCGAGGTCGGTGAAGCCGTACTCCTGCGCCAGCCCGCCCGAGGAGAACGAGCCGCCGTTGTGGCGCTGGACGTCGGGGTCGGCCGCGAGCGCGGCGACCGCGCGCCCGACGAACCGCGGGCTCTCGGAGATCGCCGCGAAGTGCGGCTGGGAGGCTCCTGCGTCGCGCCAGTTCTCCTCGGTGACGCAGAAGTTCTCGAGCATCATCTCCGAGCGCAGCCAGCCCGGGGTGAGCGCGACGGCCGTACCGCCGTGCCCGGCGAGCTCCTTGCCCTGGGCGAACGCCAGCCGGAGGACCGACATCTTGGCGAGGTCGTAGAACGCGTTGATGCGGTAGTTCACCTCGTTGTACTCGCGGGTCCCGTCGGTCATCTCGACCACGAGTCCGCCCGGCCGGCGGATCAGCAGCGGAAGCGCGAAGTGGCTGGTGATCAGGTGGGTGTCGATCGCCAGACGGAGGATGCGCAGCCCCTTGTCGAGGTCGTGCTCCCAGACCGGCGTGTTCCACTCGAACAGCTTCTCGGCGCCCCAGATGTCGTTGACCAGGACGTCGAGCCGCCCGCTCTCATCGTCGATCCGCCGCACCAGCGCCTCGACCTGGGCCGCCTCGAGGTGGTCGGTCGGGACGGCGATCCCGGTGCCGCCGGCGGCGCTGACGAGCTCGGCGGTGTCCTCGAGCGTCTCCGGCCGGTCGTACTCCGACCGCCGCTCGCGGGTGCTGCGGCCGGTGCAGTACACGGTCGCGCCGGCGTCACCGAGGGACACGGCGATGCCGCGCCCCGCCCCGCGGGTGGCGCCCGTGACGAGCGCGACCTTTCCGTCCAGTGGTCTGCTGCTGGTGCTCATGCTGTCTCCTTCTGGGTCAGTCGGATGGGTGGAAGGACGAGGGCGTCCGGGGTCCGGACCTGCGTCCGGACGGCGAGGACCGCGACAAGGACGAGCGCGCCACCGGCGAGCTGCGCCGGGCCGAGCGTCTCGCCGAACGCCGCGAACGCGAGCGCGACCGTGACCACCGGCTCGAGCGTCGAGAGGATCGAGGCGGCCGAGGGGCCGACGCGCCGCAGCCCGGCGAAGAACAGCGCGATGGCCCCGACCGTCGACACGACCGCGAGGCAGGCCAGCCAGCTGAAGCCGGCCGCGCTCACGCCCGCGGGGTGCAGGTCGCCGGCGGCGAGCGCGCCGAGCGTCAACGTGAACGCCGCACCGGTGCAGACGAGCGTGGTGAGGGTGAGCGCGCCGAGGCGCGCGGCGATGCCCTCCGAGGTGAGGATGTAGACGCAGTAGACGACCGCCGCACCCAGCCCGAGCACCGTCCCGAGTGGATCGAGCGCGCCCGCGGCCGCGCCGGCGAGCACGAGGATGAGGCCGGTGGAGGCGAGCACCAGGGCGGACGCCGTGCGGCGGCTCGCGGCCTCGCGCCCGAGTGCCACGGCGGCCACCGTCACCATCACCGGATACGTGTAGACGAGCAGCGAGAGCAGCGAGGCATCGAGCCGGTCGAGCGCCGCGAAGTAGCTGCCGGCCTGCGCGCCGTACCCGATGGCGCCGAGCGCAAGGGCGATGGCGACGTCGCGGCGGGTGAGCGCGCGCAGGTGGCGGGCACCGCCGGTGCAGACGACGACGAGCCAGAGGACCGCGGCGGCGAGGACGAAGCGCGTGGCCAGGAGCGTCCCGACCGTCGCGCCCTCGTCATAGGCGAGCTTGCCGAAGATCCCCATCGCGCCGAAGGCGGCGGCGGAGGCGAGGCAGAAGAGGGCACCGGTGGCTGGCATGCGGAGGATCCTGCCGTGGCGACCGCTTAGAAGCGATTCGGACTTGTAATGAGAACTCAGTAGACTTGCTTGGCAATGCTGGAGCTCCGCCGACTGCGCCTCCTGCACGAGCTGCACGAGCGCGGCACGATCGCCGCCGTGGCCGACGCCCTGCAGTTCACGCCGTCGGCCGTGTCGCAGCAGCTCGCGGTGCTCGAGCGTGAGGCGGGTCTGCCATTGCTCGAACCGGCCGGGCGCGGCGTCCGGCTGACCGACGCCGCGCTGGTGCTGGTCGGGCACGCGGCTGTGCTGCTCGAGCGCGCCGAGCGCGCGCAGGCCGAGCTCGCCGCGGCGGCCGGCCGGGTCGCGGGGCGCGGCCGGATCGCCTCGTTCCAGTCGGCCGCGTTCTACCTGGCCGTGCCGGCCATGCAGGCGCTCGCGCGCGAGGCGCCCGACCTGCGCTGCGAGCTCGTCGAGTCAGAGCCCGAGCAGTCGCTGCCCGCGCTCGCACTCGGGGACGTCGACCTCGTCCTGGCCGACGAGTGGCAGCACCAGCCGCTCGCGCGGCCGACGGGCGTCGTCCGCGAGGACCTGCTGCGCGAGCCGGTCCACCTGATCCTGCCCGCGGACCACCCGGCCGTGCGCCGCCACCGCGAAGCGGTACCCCTGGCCGAGCTCTCCGGCGAGGCCTGGGCGACCGGCCATCGCGAGACGGCGTGGAGCGAGATGGTCGAGCGGACCTGCCGCGGGCTGGGCGGGTTCGATCCCGACATCCGCCACCGGACCAACGACAGCGTCACCTGCCTGGCGCTGGTCAGCGGCGGGCAGGCGGTGACGCTGCTCCCGGGCCTGGTGCACCCGGAGCGCCCGGGCGTCGCCGTGCGCGCCATCGCCGAGGGCTCGGTCGACCGGATCGTGTTCGCGGCGACGCGGGCCGTGGATGCCGAGCGACCCTCCGTCCAGGCGCTCGTGGCGGCCGTCCGCGGCGCCGCCGCCGACCTCGGGTGGACCCCGGCTACAGACGCTCGATGAGCGGCGGCGGGTCGGGCGCCTCGTCGGCGAGCGAGAAGGCGGCGCGCAGCGCGGCCGCCGCGCGGTCGGCGTCGGCGTCCGTGCGCGCGTGGACGACGGTGAGCGGGACGCCGCCGCCGACGCGCTCGCCCGGCTGCGCGACCTCGGTGAGCCCGACGGCATGGTCGACCGCCTCGTCCTCGCGGCGCCGGCCGCCGCCGAGCTCGAGCACCACGACGCCGACGTCGCGGGTCGCCACGCGCGCGACGACGCCCTCCCGATCCGGCGCGACCGCGCGCTGGACGGGCGCGGCCGGCAGGTGTCGGCCGGGGTCGTCGAGGAGATCGGCCGGTCCGCCGAGCGCGGCGACCATGCGCGCGAAGCGCTCGGCTGCGTCGCCCGAGTTCAGGGCGCCCTCGGCGCGGTCGCGCGCCGCCTCGAGGGTGGGATCCAGGCCGGCCAGCACGAGCAGCTCGGCGCACAGCTCGAGCGTCACCTCGACGAGCCGCGGCGCCGGGCCGGCGCCGCGGAGGATGTCGATCGCCTCGCGCACCTCGACGGCGTTGCCGGCGGTCCGGCCCAGCACGCGGTCCATGTCGGTCAGCAGCGCGCTGCACCGCAGGCCGGCGCCCTGCGCGACCGACACGATCGACGTCGCCAGCTCGCGGGCGTCGTCGCGGTCGGGCAGGAACGCACCCGAGCCGGTCTTGACGTCCATGACCAGCGCATCGAGGCCCGCGGCGAGCTTCTTGGAGAGGATCGAGGCGACGATCAGCGGGATCGACTCGACCGTCGCCGTGGCATCGCGGATCGCGTAGAGGCGCCGGTCGGCGGGCGCGAGCTCGGCGGTCTGGCCCACGATCGCGCAGCCCGCCTCCCCGACCGCGCGGCGCAACTTCGCGAGATCCGGCGTCGAGTCGTAGCCGGGGATCGCGTCGAGCTTGTCGAGCGTGCCGCCGGTGTGGCCGAGGCCGCGGCCCGAGATCATCGGCACGAGGCCCCCGCAGGCGGCGACGACCGGCGCGAGGATCAGCGACACCTTGTCGCCGACCCCGCCGGTCGAGTGCTTGTCGACGACCGGCCCGTCGTCCCACTCCAGGACGGTTCCCGACCTCGTCATCGCGCGGGTGAGGGCGACGCGCTCGCCGTCGGACAGGCCCTGGAAGAAGACGGCCATCGCCCACGCGGCGACCTGGGCGTCCGAGAGCGAGCCGTCGGCGATGCCGGTCACGAGCCAGGCGATCTCGTCCTCGTCGAGGCCGCGGCCGTCGCGGACGCGGCGGATCAGCTCCTGGGGGATCACAGCCGGCGCAAGAGGTCGTCGAGCAGGCTCGACGCCCCCAGCCGGAAGGTCTCCGGTGCCGCCCAGCCCGGCCCGAGCCGCTCGTCGGCGAGCGCGAGGTAGGCCGCCGCCTGCTCCGTCGTGCGGATCCCACCCGAGGCCTTGAAGCCGCCGGAGCCGTGGTCGCGAACCGCCTCGAGCATCGCCATCGCGGCGTCGAGCGTCGCACCCGGCTCGCGCTTGCCCGTCGAGGTCTTGATGAAGTCGGCGCCGGCGTCGAGCGCGGCGGCCGACGCGGCCCGGATCGTCGCCGTGTCCCCGAGCGCGCCGCTCTCGAGGATCACCTTCAGCACGGGCGCCTCGGCGCGGGCGGCCGCCACGACCTCGAGCGCGCCGTCGGTGTCCCCGGCCAGCCACGCCCGCCACGGGAGGACGACGTCGATCTCGTCGGCGCCCGCGGCGACGGCGGCCGCGCTCTCGGCGCGCGTGCGCTCGACGCCAGCTTCGCCCGACGGGAAGTTCGCGACCGCCGCCAGCCGCACGGTTCCCGCGGGCAGCTCCTCCCGCGCGCGAGCGATCTTGTCGCCGTACAGGCAGACCGCCGCGACCGGCCCGGCCGGCGTCGCGGCGCGGGCGCACAGCGCTGCAACTGCCGCGTCGTCCTCGTCGCCGGTGAGGCTCGTGAGATCGACCAGCGCGACGAGCCGGCGCGCGACGGCGGCGGCGTCACCCATCGCGCAGCCACTGCTCGACCAGCGGGGCGAGCGCCGTGGCTCCCTGCGCGGCGGCGGCGAGCGTCTGCTCGTGGCTGAGCGGCTCGCCGCTCAGACCCTCCGCCAGGTTCGTGACCGCGGAGACGGCCGCGACCTGCATCCCGGCGTGGCGGGCGACGATCACCTCGGGGACCGTCGACATCCCGACGAGGTCGGCCCCGAGCGTCCTGAACGCGCGGATCTCGGCCGGGGTCTCGAAGCTCGGCCCCGCCGTTGCGAGGTACACGCCGTCGTGCAGCACGGTGCCCAGCACGTCCGCCGCGGCGTGCAGCCGGGCGCGCAGATGCGGGTCATAGGCGGCTGCCATCGGCGGGAAGCGCGGGCCGAACGCATCGTCGTTGGGGCCGGTGAGGGGGTTGAAGCCGAGCAGGTTGATGTGGTCGGAGATCGCCACCAGCTCCCCCGGGCCGACGTCCGGTCGCAGCGATCCGCTCGCGTTGGTCAGCAGGAGCTGCTCGACGCCGAGCAGGCGCAGGGTCCGGATCGGAGTCGCGACCGTGGCGCTGTCGATGCCCTCGTAGACGTGCGAGCGCCCGCTCAGGCACGCCACCGCGACGCCGGCGAGGCGCCCGACCACGAGCTCTGAACGGTGCCCGGCGACGGTGTTCGCGCGGAAGCCGGGGAGCTCGGCGTACGGGATCCGCACCGCATCCTCCAGCGCGTCGGCGATCGCCCCGAGGCCCGATCCCAGCACGAGGCCGACCCGCGGCGCGAGGCCTCCGCGCTGGGCGGCGAGCTCGGCGGCGGCGCGGGCCTGCGCGGTCACCCGAGCGTCTCCGGTCCGAACGCGAGCGGAAGCAGCTCGCCCACGGTGGTGGAGTGGCGGACCCGATCGAGGTTGGCGAGGTGGACCGGGGTGCCCGGGGGCGCGAACTCGCGCAGGCGCTGGCGGCAGCCGCCGCACGGCCCGGAGAGCTTCTGGGCGGAGGTGACGACGACGACCTCGGCGACCCGCCCGCCGCCGCCGGCGACCATCGCGCCGAGTGCCGAGGCCTCCGCGCACTGGCCCTGCGGGTACGCGGCGTTCTCGACGTTCGCGCCGGCGTAGCGGCGACCGTCCTCGGTGCGGACGGCGGCGCCGACGGGGAAGTGCGAATACGGCGCGTAGGCGCGCCCCGCCGCCTCCCGGGCGAGCGCGAGCAACTCAGGGTCGGCGTCGGGGATCGCGGCATCCGGCTGGGACGGAGCGGCGGCCGGGTCGGACTCCAGGTCGCCGACCGGCGGCGGCGCGGAGCCGTTGAACAGCGCGTCGGCGTAGGAGCCCTCGCGCAACGCGTCGTCGCGGATCTCGAGCACCTCGCGCAGGGTCTCGACGCGCGCGTGCTCGGCGGCCAGCCCTGAGTCCTCGGGCGCGACCGCCTCGAGCTCGAGGAACCGGCCGAGGCCCTCGACGTCGTCGAGATGGATCCGGACGTCCTGCCAGATCAGCAGCCGGCGGCGCTTGCTGACCACGATCCGCACACCGAGCGCATCGGACAGCGCCTCGCGCAGCGGCCCGGGCTGGTCGACCGGCGCGAGCCGGTACTCCGAGACGCGCACCGAGGGGTCCGCGTCCGGCCGCGCGTAGGAGATGAGCTCGGCACACGCGTGCGCGCCGGTCTGCTCGCGCAGCTTCAAGCGCCCGTTCGCGACCGCGAAGTAGGTGTCGCGCTGGATGAGCACCCCGTGGTCGCGCGCGCCCAGGGCGAGCGCGCGCTCGAGCGTGCGGTCCGGACGGGGGTCCGCGGCCTTGAGCTCGACGTTGCGGCGGGGCGTCGTCATCGAGCCGCGAGGCTATAGCGTGCGACGGCGATGCAGCCACCTCCCGGCGTCACCGTCGTCGACCATCCACTCGTCGCGCGCCACCTCTCCGTGCTGCGCGACCGGACGACCAGGTCGGAGACCTTCCGCAACGCGCTGGCCGAGGTGGCGACGTTCCTCGGCTACGAGGCGCTGCGCGACCTTCGCATCCGCGAGGAGGACGTCGAGACGCCGCTGGAGACCACGCAGGGCGTCCGCCTCGCCGACGAGATCGTCGTCATCGCGATCCTCCGCGCCGGCCTCGGGATGGTCGAGGGCTTCCTGCGACTCGTCCCCGAGGCGCGCGTCGGCCATCTCGGGATCTACCGCGACGAGTCCTCCGCAGAGCCGGTCGGCTACTACGAGTCCCTGCCCGACCACGCCCCCGACGCCGAGATCGTGCTGGTCGACCCGATGCTCGCCACCGGCGGCAGCGCGGTCCACGCGCTGGATCGTCTGCGGGCGTCGGGCGCCCGGCGGGTCCGGTTCGTCTGCCTCGTCGCCGCGCCCGAGGGCGTGGCGGCGGTCCACGCCCAGCACCCCGACGTCCACATCACCTGCGCGACCCTCGACCGTCAGCTCGACGACCGCGCCTACATCCGCCCCGGGCTCGGGGACGCGGGGGATCGGCTGTTCGGGACGTAGCTACCGCCCCATCGGCACGACCCGCCGCGCGGCCGGCGCCGGAGCATCACGCCGCCCGCGCAGCCGCGCCCACCGCTCCCCCAATCCCGGCGGCAGCCGGCCGTCGGTCGAGAGCCAGGAGCCGGCGAGGATGAGCAGGAGACCGGCGACCGCGCCCGGGCCGGGGCGCTCGCCGAGCACGGTGACCCCCAGCGCGACCGCGACCACGGGCGCGACGTACGTGATGATCGACGCGCGGCCCGGCCCGACCTCGCCGAGCAGGATCCCGAAGGCGACGAACGCGGCCGCGGTGCAGAAGATCCCGAGCACGACGACCGCGACGATCGCCTCACCCGACGGCGTCGCCGACGGCGGGCGGAGCAGCGCCAGCGGCGTCAACACGACCGCGGCGACGGTCAGCGAGGCGGCCATAGTCGCGCGCGCGTCGAGGTCGCCGAGGCGCCGGTTCAGCCACATCGGCCCCGCCGCGTAGCCGACCGCGGCGAGCAGGATCGCGCCCGCGCCGCGCAGCTCGTCGGGCCGGCCGGCGACGTCGATCCCGACCAGCGCGACGACCCCGCCAAAGCCGATCAGCATCCCGACGAGCCGGCGGCCGGCCACCCGCTCGGCCGGGTCGAAGCGCCACGCCAGCAGCGCGATGATCAGCGGCACGGAGGCGATGAGGATCGCCGCCAGCGACGAGGACACGTGCACCTCGCCCGCCGAGATCAGCGGGAACGGCAAGCTGATCTCGACCACCGCGTAGACCGACACCGCACGCCAGCGGCCGTGCAGCGAGGACGGCAGGCCGGCCCGCCACGCCACCAGCAGCAGCACCGCGGCCCCGAGCACCACCCGCGCCCAGGCCAGGAAGATCGGCGGCATCCCGTCATCGACCGCGACCTTGATGAAAAGGTACGGGATCCCCCAGAGCGTCGAGACGAGCGCGAAGGTGGTCCAGGCGCGCGCGCTCACATCACGCCGGCGGCCGCGGCGCGAACAGCTGCAGCATCATCCCCGCGCTCGTCGCCGGGTCGGTGTACGCGCTCAGGTTCGGGCCCGTCACCACCGGCTCGGGGTGCAGGTAGCGCACACCCTGCTCGCCCAGCTCGGCGAGCGCGTGGGGCAGCGACTCGACCCGGATCGCGATGTGCTCGACCTTGGCCGGCGCGCCGGCGAGCTCGCGCGCAGCGACCGCCGGGTCGTTGGGCTGGAAGATCTCGATGGTGACCGGGCCGCAGCGGTAGAAGCGCGTCCGCACGTCCAGCGCGGGGACCTCGCCCTCGCGCGCGAGCTCGAGACCGAGCGTCTCGGCGAGGAACCGCCCCGCCGCCTCGAGGTCGGCGACCATGACGCCGACGTGGTCCACTCCACGGATCTGCTGGCTCATGGCCCGCAGCCTATGCGAGGCTCCGCGGACAGATGATCGGCGTCGAAAGAGTCGACTTCGTCTTGGTCCCGACGCGCGACCGGGAGCGCTCGCGAGCGTTCTACGGCACCGTCCTCGGGCTGCCGCGCGCAGCGTCCGGCTCGAGGCGGAGGGCGTCGCCTTCCTCGGCGAGACCGTCGACACCGGCGTATGCCACATGGGCTTCTTCCACGACCCCGACGGCAACGTCCTGATCCTCCACCGGCGGTATGCGCCGAGCGAGGAAGGTGGTTCGCTAGACTAATTAGCCGTGCGAACGACTTCTGACACCCACCTCGCCGCGCGGCTCCGGTTCGCGGTCACGCGCACGGCGCGGCGCCTGCGCCAGGAGGCGGGCGGAGGGCTCTCGCCGTCGCTGATGGCGGCGCTCGCGACCGTCGAACGCCACGGGCCGCTGACGCCGAGCGAGGTCGCGGACCGCGAGCGCATCCAGCGTCCGACCGCCACGCGCGTCCTCGCCCGGCTGACCGAGGCCGGCCTCGTCGCCCGCACGCCCGACCCCACCGACGGTCGCAGCTCGCTCATCTCGATCACCGCCGAAGGGCGCGCGCTGATCGGCGAGCTGCGGCTCCGCAAGGATCTCTACCTGGCCCGCCGTCTCGAGGGCCTGCCGGACTCCGAGCGCGAGACCCTCGCGCGCGCCGCCGACATCCTCGAGCGCCTGCTCGAGGACGACCGGTGACGCGGGTCGCCCGCCGCACCTTCGCGTCCCTCGGCGTTCCCAACTACCGGCGCTACTTCGCCGGCCAAGTGGTCTCGCTCTCGGGCAACTGGATGCAGACCGTCGCCGAGCTGTGGCTGATCCTCCAGCTGACCCACAGCGGCGTCGCGGTCGGGATGACCACGGCGCTGCAGTTCCTGCCGATGCTCGTGCTCGGCGCCTGGGGCGGCCTGCTCGCCGACCGCTTCGCCAAGCGCCGCCTGCTGATGCTCACCGCGATCCTCGCGATGATCCCCGCACTGACGCTGTGGGGCCTGACGGTCGGCGGAGCCGTCGAGGCGTGGATGGTCTACGCGCTCGTGTTGACGCGTGGCACGATCAACGCGTTCGACAACCCGGCGCGCCAGTCGTTCGCGATCGAGATGGTCGGGGCGGACAAGGTCGTCAACGCGGTCTCGCTCAACTCGGTGATCGTCCACACCGCACGCATCGTCGGCCCCGCGACCGCCGGCGCCGTCATCGCGCTGGCCGGGGTCGGCTGGTGCTTCCTGTTCAACGCGCTCACGTTCGCCGCGATGTTCGTGGCGCTGCGCGCGATGGACCCGGCGCAGCTCGACTCGCCCCCGCCCGCGCCGGAGCGGGGCCGCGGCCAGCTGCGCTCGGCACTGGCCTACGTGATGCGGACGCCCGAGTTGCGGATCCCGCTGGCGATGATGGCGCTCGTCGGGCTGCTGTCGTTCAACTTCCAGGTCCTGCTGCCACTGCTCGCACGCTTCACCTGGGAGGGGACGGCGACGACTTACGCCGCGATGACCGCCGCGATGGGCGCGGGCTCGGTCGCCGGCGCGCTGGTCGCCGGCGCGCGGGCGCGGGTCGGATCGCAGCTGCTCGTCTGGTCGGCGGCCGGGTTCGGGGCGGCGACGCTGCTCGCCGCCGCGGCGCCGACGCTCGAGCTCCAGCTCGCCGCTCTCGTGCCGCTCGGCGCGGCCAGCGTGACCTTCGCGGCGGGGGTGAACTCCTCGCTGCAGCTCGCGACCGACCCGGTCATGCGCGGGCGCGTGATGGCGCTGTACTCCATCGTCTTCCTCGGCACGACGCCGATCGGCGCGCCGCTCATCGGGTGGATCGCCGAGGCCGCCGGCCCGCGGGTGGGCATGCTCATCGGCGCGGCCGCGGCGCTGATCGCCGCCGCCGTGGCCCGGGTGGCCTTCGCGCGCGCGGCCGCGACC
The DNA here is from genome assembly GCA_963828075.1 of uncultured Solirubrobacterales bacterium. Lineage (GTDB taxonomy): Bacteria > Actinomycetota > Thermoleophilia > Solirubrobacterales > Solirubrobacteraceae > JACCYI01. The sequence continues at coordinate 833,008 of CAWHDH010000021.1, forward strand.
GCGACGCCGGGTACCGTGGACCGTTCGTGCGCCTCGCCGATCCCGTCCACAACGTCGTCCTGCGCACCGATCCGAGCGGCAACCCCGTCGTGGTCCTCGCGTTCCCGTACCGAGCGGAGATCGTTGACGCGGTAAGGGGCATCCCGGGGCGGCGCTTCGACTGGGACGCGCGCGAGTGGTGGGCGTCGGCCAACGACGCGACGGCGCCCTACGTCCGCGGCGTCGTCGAGCGCTTCGGAGAGCTCTCCGTCGCGCCCGAGGTCGAGGCGTGGCTGACCGAGCGCGCGTCGGGCTGGATCGGGCGCGTCACCGCCGCGCGCTACGACGGCCGCGGATGGTTCGTCGCCGAGACGATCTCCGGCGAGCTGCCCGAGCCGCTCGCCGGCCAGGCCGACGAGCGCGGCAACCGGCTGTGGCTGCCGTTCGCGCGCGAGGTCGCCGACGAGTTGCTCGAGCTGACCGGCGCGCGCCTCGACGGCCGCGCGGCGCGCTGCGCGACGCACCTGCAGGTCGGGCTGGACCCGCCGCCGGCGACGCTGACGCTCGTGTCCGGCGTCGCCGAGCCGCGGCTCGGGCTCGACGTGAACTGGGACCCCGCGGCCCAGGCCGCGTTCCGCACGCTGCCCGGCGCCGAGGGGCACGGACCCACCATCCCCATCGACGCGTTCCTGATCGAGCCGCTCGAGAAGTTCCTGGTCGAGCACCGGGTCACGGTCGCGCCCAACGCACGCCCGGCGCTCGAGTCCATCCGGACCGAGCACGACGAGGCGGTCGAGGCGATCCGCCGCTCGCGCGCCAAGACCGGGCCGTCGCTCGGCGCGGTCGAGGATCGCCTCGGCGGCACGCTGCAGCCGTTCCAGCGCGCGGGCGTCGCCTACCTGCTCGAGGCGCGCCGCTCCTTCCTCGCCGACGAGCAGGGCCTCGGCAAGACGATCCAGGCGCTCGCCGCGCTCGAGGCCGACGACGCCTACCCCGCGGTCGTCGTCTGCCCGGCGTCGCTCAAGCTCAACTGGGCGCGCGAGATCGAGCACTGGCTCCCGCACCGCACGGCGACGGTGCTGAGCGGGACCGCGCGCGCCGGCGTCGCCGCCGACATCGTGATCCTCAACTACGAGATCGTCCACGGCCACCGCGAGCGGCTGCTGCTGCGGCGGCCCAAGGCGCTCGTGCTCGACGAGTCGCACTACTGCAAGAACCCGCGGGCCAAGCGCACGCAGGCGACGCGCAAGCTCGCCGACGGCCTCCCGCCCGGCGCGCTGAAGCTCGCGCTGTCGGGAACGCCGGTGCTCAACCGGCCCGACGAGCTGATCTCGCAGCTGCGGATCCTCGGCCGGCTCGAGGACTTCGGCTCGGGCGCGCGCTTCGCGCGCCGCTTCCGCGGGATCGGCGCGGAGGCGCGCATCCACTGGCACCTGCGGCGCCGGTGCTTCGCGCGGCGGCTGAAGTCCGAGGTCCTCCCCCAGCTCCCGGCCAAGCGCCAGGCCGTCGTGCCCGTCGAGCTCGACAACGAGCGCGAGTACCGCCTCGCCGAGCGCGACGTCATCGCCTGGCTGCGCGAGCAGCCGCTCGATCTCTCAGAGCTCGACGCGAAGATCGCCGCGGCGCTGCGCGCCGAGCGCCTCGCCCAGCTCAACACGCTCAAGCGGCTGGCGGCGCGTGGCAAGCTCGAGGCGGCGCTCGCGTGGATCCACGCGTTCCTCGCCCACGGCGAGCCGCTCGTGGTCTTCGCGCACCACGCGGAGATCCAGGAGGCGCTGCTGCATCGCTTCCCGGACGCCGCGCACATCCTCGGGCGCGACAGCGTCATGGCGCGCGAGGCCGCGGTCCACGCGTTCCAGGCGACCGGCGGGCCGCAGCTGCTGGTCGGCTCGACGCAGGTGGCCTCGCAGGGGATCACGCTGACTCGCGCGTCCAACGTCGCCTTCCTCGAGCTCGAGTGGACGCCCGCGGTGCACGACCAGGCCGAGGACCGCTGCCACCGGATCGGCCAGCACGACGCCGTCACCGCGTGGTACCTGCTCGCCGCGAACACGATCGACGAGACCACCGCCGAGCTGATCGCCCGCAAGCGCGGGATCGTCGGCGCGGTCACGGACGGGCGCGACGCCGACGACGCGAGCGTGATCGACGCGGTGGCCAAGGCGCTGCGCGACGGCGAGCCCTACCGGCACCTCCGTCGCGTCGCCTGAGGAGTAACGTCCAGCGCGTCCACGGCAGGGGGAGGAACCCATGCGCATGCGCCGGCCGCAGGCCGCCGTCCTCGTCGTCTTCGCCACCGTCCTGCTCGGGGTGCACCCGAGCGGCGCTCCTGCGTCGCCGGGCTCGGGGCCGACCGCGGCGGTCTCGCTCGGTGACTCCTACATCTCCGGCGAGGCCGGGCGCTGGGCCGGCAACTCGAACACGCAGTCGGGTTCGCGCGACGGAACCGACCGCGCGTGGATCGGCGGCTCGTCCTACGACCTGAACCGCGTCTACCTCGAGGGCACGGCCGCCAACGGCTGCCACCGCTCCGACGTCGCCGAGATCCGCTCGGCCGGGCTCGGCGTGGCCGAGGCGATCAACCTGTCGTGCTCGGGCGCGGTCGCGGCCAACGTCTGGCGGGCGTCGTCCGGAGGGCAGGCGCGCAACGGCGAGGCGCCGCAGGCCGACCGGCTGGCCGGGGTGGCGGCGGCGAAGGACGTCCGCCTGGTCGTCGTCTCCGTCGGCGGCAACGACCTCGGGTTCGCCGACATCATCGCCGCCTGCGCCGAGGCGTGGACGACGAGCCCGAGCTGGTGGCGCAAGTACTGCGCGGCCGAGCAGCAGCAGGTCGTCAACGGCCGCATGCCGACCGCGATGGCGAACGTCGGCAAGGCGCTCGACGAGGTCCGGGCGGTGATGGCGGGCGCCGGGTACGCGACCTCCCAGTACCGGCTCGTGCTGCAGAGCTACCCCTCGCCGGTGCCGCGCGGGAGTGAGGTCCGCTACTCCGAGACGGGCTGGACGCGGCTGAGCACCGGCGGCTGCCCGTTCTGGAACCGCGACCTCGACTGGGCGCGCGACTCGCTCGTCAACCAGATCGCCGACAACCTCCGGTCGGTGGCGAGCAGCCGCGGCGCGCAGTTCCTCGACCTGCGCAACCTGCTCCAGGGCCGCGAGGTGTGCGCGACGGCGTCCTCGCTGGTGACCTCCTCAAACCCGCCGTCGGCGACCCGCAGCGAGTGGACGCGGCTCCTCGTCTCGGGCTACGGGCAGGGCGACCTGCAGGAATCCTTCCACCCGAACTACTACGGCCAGCTCGCGCTCGGCCGCTGCCTAGCGCTGATCGCCGGGCAGACCGGCTCGGCCTACGCCTGCCGCAACACGCCGGGAGCGGGGCCGGGATCGGTGACGCTCGGCGCGGCCGCCGTCGCCCGCACCGCGCGCACGGCCCGCAAGGGGAGCCCGCGGGTCATCCACCGCCGCTGGCCGGCGCGCTTCCCCGACCGCAAGGCGCCGGCCCGCCGCCGGCCGCGCTGACCCGAAAACGGCCGAGCCGCCCGGAGGACCGGGCGGCTCGGCGAGCGGTTCGGTGTGGCGCGCGCGTCAGGCGAGGACGGGCTCGGGACGCACGCCCGGTGCCGCCGGCTCGCTCGCGGGCTCCGGCCGCGCCTGGCGCGGCAGCGCGAAGCCGATGACGAACGCGACCACCAGCAGCCCGGCGGCGATGAGGATCGTCCGCTCGGCCGCGTCGACGAACCCGGCGGCGCCGTGCGCGCCGGCCAGCGAGAAGAACAGCGTGCCCAGCCCGGCGATGCCCAGCGACATCCCCATCGACTGCATCGACTGCAGCACGCCGGACGCCGAGCCGACCTCTTCGTCCTTCACGCCGGCGAGGATGATGTCGAACAGCGGGACGAAGACCATGCCCATCCCGATGCCCGCGACGAGCAGCGGCGCCGTGAAGTCCCAGCTGCCGATCGCCGCGCCGTTGGCGTCGAGCACCGAGACCAGCCAGACAAGCCCGACGACCTTGATGGCCAGGCCGGCGTGCAGCACGGGCCGGCCGACCTTCTGCGCCGCGATGCCGGCGACGGCCGAGCCCACGAAGCCGCCGAGCGCGTACGGCGCCGTGATCAGCGCGGCGGTGATCGGGACCTCGTGGAGCCCGATCTGCAGGAGCATGCCGAGCGCCAGCGTCAGGCCGCCCATCGAGCCGAGGAAGACCATCGCGAACGCGACGCCGCCGACGTAGGAGCGGTTGGAGAAGACGCTCGGCTCGATCAGCGTCACGCGGCCGGCGCGCTTGCGAGCGACCTGGTGGCGCGCGAAGGCGAACAGGACGGGCACGGCGGCGAACATCAGCACGAGCATCCACACCGGCCAGCCCTGCTCACGCCCCTGCACCAACGGGAAGACCAGCATGACCGTGGCGGCCGTGGCCAGCACGGTGCCGGTGAGATCGAGCCCGCGAGCGGCCGTCGAGCCCGTCCCTGCGGGGAGCAGCTTGCCGCCGACGATCAGGACGTAGGCGCCGACCGGGATGTTGATGAGGAACAACATGCGCCAGCCGGTGCCGAACAGGTCGGCCTCGATCAGCAGGCCGGAGATGATGGGACCGAGGACGGCCGAGAGGCCGGCGACGGGGCCGAGGACCGCCCATGCCTTGCCCATGTCGGCCGGGCCGAAGAGGTCGCGGATCAGCCCGAAGACCTGCGGGATCATGATCGCGCCGACCGCGCCCTGGAGCGCGCGGCTGACGATCAGGGCGTCCATCGAGGGGGCGACCGCGCACGCCACCGAGGCGACGGTGAATCCGGCGGCGCCGATCATCAGGATGCGCTTGCGGCCGAACATGTCGCCGAGCCGGCCGCCGGTCAGGAGCATCACCGCGAGGGCCAGGGTGTAGGCCGCCGCGATCCACTGCAGATCGGCGTAGGAGCCCCCGAGGTCACGCTGGATCGACGGCCCCGCGACCTGCGTGATCGTCGAGTCGAGCAGGTCCATCATCATCGCCATCAACGCCGCCGAGAACGCGAGCCAGCGCTTCGGGACGGTCGGGCTATCGGTGCTCTGAACGGATGCTGCAGACATGCGGGCCTCCCCGGCCGAGAACGAATGACAAGGTCAATTCTCGAGCTGAGAGGGCTTCCGCACATCGGGCGTCCGCCCCCACCTGAGGCCTTCCGGCCCTTAGCTGTGACGGACCCGCGCTTAGCGGGTTTTGCAGGGGTTTTTCGGCTGAATCAGGCGCTCGTGCGGGCGATTCCGATCGGGCAGCTGACGCCCGTCCCGCCGAGGCCGCAGTAGCCGTTCGGGTTCTTCGCGAGGTACTGCTGGTGGTACTCCTCGGCGTAGAAGAACTCCCCCGCGCGCGCGATCTCGGTGGTGATCTCGCCGAGCCCGGAGCGCGTGAGCTCCTGCTGGAACATCTGGCGCGACGCCTCCACCAGATCCCGCTGCGCGTCGGTCTGGAAGTAGATCGCCGACCGGTACTGCGTGCCGACGTCGTTGCCCTGGCGCATGCCCTGCGTCGGGTCGTGGCCCTCCCAGAACAGCTTCAGCATCGCCTCGTAGGTGGTCTGCGCGGGGTCGAACACGACGAGGACCGCCTCGGTGTGACCCGTCCGCGCGGAGCAGACCTCCTCGTAGGTCGGGTTCGGCGTCTCGCCGCCGGCGTAGCCCACCGCGGTGGTCCAGACGCCGGGCGCCTGCCAGAACACGCGCTCGGCGCCCCAGAAGCACCCCATGCCCACGACGATCTGCTCGAGGCCCTCGGGGAACGGCGGCGCCATCGGGTTGCCGAGCACCGCGTGCCGGCCGGGCGTGACGATCGGCTCCGGGCGCCCGGGGAGCGCCTTGCCGGACTCGGGCAGCTGCGTCTTGTGACGGGAGAAGAGCATGCCCCGAGTCTAGGGGCCCTGACGTCGACTATCCGAAGGTGATGAGCCGGACCGGCAGGTCGCTGATGGTGGCCTGGGTCGTGCCTGAGAAGTTGCAGACGTCGAACATCACGTGCCCATCGCTGGGGACGCGCTGGCCGTAGATCACGACGCCGTTCTGGATCGGGGCCTTGATGGAGAACACGACAGCCTCGCCGGCCTTCGCCGCGCCGACGCTTGCGTCGAGCTGGCGGCAGCGGCCGTTGGGGACGTAGCCAGCGGGGACGCTGATACCGCCGCCGTTGACGTCGGCGCCGAGGATGTCGGCGGTGGTGAGCGAGTTGCTTGCGACCTTGGCGCCGTTGACGGCGTTGGTCGCGAGCTCGGCGGTGCCGACGGCGGCGTCCTGGAGCTCCGACGCGCCGACGGAGGCACCGGCCAGGTCGGAGGCGACCAGCGAGTCGTTGAAGATCTCGCCGCTGTCGATCGCGTCGTCGGCGACCTCCGTCGCGTTCACCGAGTTGGTGGCGAGGTCGGAGGCGGTCAGCGACTCGTTGACCACTTTGGCGCTGTTTATCGAGTCGTTGGCCAGATCGTGGTTGGCGACCGCGTTGTCGAGGATCTTCGAGCCGTCGACGGCGTCCTCATGGAGGTCGGTGAGGTAGACGGCGCCGGGGGCGATCTTGCCCGATGTGACCTGCTGGCCGCCGATGTCGGCGTTCTTGACCTCGCCGTCGACGATGTCGCTCGAGAAGACCGTGTCGGCGGCGTAGGCGCCTCCGGTCCCGATCGCGATTGTGAGGGCGAGGAAGGAGCACACGTTCGCGAACGTGAGCGCACGGCGGATTCGGCTGGCCATCGGTGGTCTCCTAGCGGTGGGTGAGGGGGCGCCACATGCTGCGCGCAGGTTCTCAGGAACGCGACGACCGCGTGGGCTTTCGAAGGGCGGTTGACGTCTGTCACCGGGTACGGCCTGCCCCCCGCGCGGTGGGGGCAGGCACCTGCACGGACGCCTGCCACCACCCTCGGACCGTTGGCGCTCGGCTGGGAGTGTGGCCCCAGTGCCCCAGTCCCTGCCCAAGGAGCCCCACCACATGCCATCCCGCAACCTCGCGGCCCGCGTCGGCCGCTGGAGCGCGCATCACCGCAGGACCGCCGTCCTCGGCTGGATCCTCTTCGTCGTGCTCGCCACCGTCGCGGGCGGTGTGGTCGGCCAGAACAAGATCGACGAATCCCTCGCGGGCAACGGCGAGTCCAACCGCGCGAACATCCTCGTCGACGGCGCGGGCTTCCCCGAGCACTCCGGCGAGCAGGTCCTCGTCCAGGCCAAGGGTGCCGCCAAGGCCACTGATCCAGTGGTCACCGCCGCGGTCCTCGACGTCGTCACGCGCCTCGACCGGATCGAGGGCGTGACCGACATCCAGAGCCCGCTGATCGCGGCCGACCGCGTCAACACGATCTCCAAGGACGGCCGCTCCGTCGTCGTGAACTTCACGCTTCCCGGCGAGCTCGAGCAGACCCAGGAGCGCGTCGCCGGGCCGCTCGCGGCCGTCGCCGCCGTCCAGAAGGCGCATCCGGGCGTCCGCGTCGAGGAGTTCGGCGACGCATCGGCGGCCGCGGCGATCGCCAAGCAGGAGAAGGTCAACGAGAAGGTCTCGCAGACCGTCTCCTTCCCGCTGACGCTGGTGATCCTGCTCGTCGCGTTCGGCGCGTTCGTCGCCGCCGGCATCCCGCTGCTGCTCGGCGCGACCGCCGTCATCGGCTCGATCGGGCTGCTCGGGCCGCTCAGCCAGCTCTCCGCGCTCTCGCCGGACGTCGCGTCCATCGTCGGGCTCATCGGCCTCGCCGTCGGCGTCGACTACGCGATGTTCTACCTGCGCCGTGAGATGGAGGAGCGCGACAAGGGCCGGTCCGTCGAGGCCGCCATCGACATCGCCGCCGCCACCTCAGGGCGTGCGGTGATGATCTCCGGCCTGACGGTCATGACCGCGATGGGCGGCCTGTTCGTGGCCGGCAACCCGATCTTCGTCTCCTTCGCCGTCGGCACGATCCTCGTCGTCGGCGTGGCCATGATCGGCTCCATGACGGTGCTCCCGGCCATGCTCTCCTTCCTCGGCGAGAAGGGCTGGACCGAGAAGGGCCGCGTTCCGTGGGTCGCCAAGCGGCGCCACGCGACGGGTGGCGAGTCCAAGGTGTGGGGCACGATCATCAACGTCGTGCTCAAGCGCCCGCTGGTCTCCGCCCTGCTCTCCGGCGGGCTGCTGGTCGCCCTGACGATCCCCGCCCTCGGGCTGCAGTTCAAGGACCCGGGCCTCGAGGGTGCTGCGCATGGCCTGCCGATCCTCCAGTCCTACGACCGCATCCAGGCAGCGTTCCCCGGCGGTGCGGTGCCGGCCGTGACGGTCATCAAGGCGAAGGACGTCACGACGCCCGAGGTGCAGGCGGCCATCACGCAGCTCCATGACCGCGCGATCGCGTCAGGTCAGCTGTCCGAGCCGTCGAACGTCGAGATCAGCCCCGACCGCACCGTCGCCACCGTGTCGCTCGCGGTGAAGGGCGGCGGGACCGACGCCGCGTCGAACCGGTCGCTCGCCGTCCTGCGCGACGAGGTGGTCCCGGCCACCGTCGGCAAGCTGGCGCACGCCGAGGTCGCCGTCACGGGACTCACGGCCGGCTCGAAGGACTTCCTCGACGTGATGACGTCGCGGTTGCCGATCGTGTTCGGGTTCGTGCTCAGCCTGACGTTCCTGCTCATGCTGGTCACGTTCCGCTCGCTCGTGGTGCCGATCAAGGCGATCGTCCTGAACATGCTGTCGGTCGGCGCCGCGTACGGCGTGCTGGTCCTGGTCTTCCAGGACGGCCGCGGCGAGAAGCTGCTCGGGTTCGAGTCGGTCGGCGGCATCACGCCGTTCGTCCCGCTGTTCCTGTTCGTGATCCTGTTCGGCCTGTCGATGGACTACCACGTGTTCATCCTCAGCCGGATCCGCGAGGCGGTCGACCGCGGGATGAGCACCGACAACGCGGTCGCCCACGGCATCAAGTCGACGGCGGGGGTGGTGACGAGCGCCGCGGCCGTGATGGTCGCCGTGTTCGGCTCGTTCGCCCTGTCGACCGACCAGTCGGTGAAGCAGATCGGCCTCGGCCTCGCGGTGGCGGTCCTGATCGACGCCACGATCGTCCGGGCGGTGCTGCTCCCGGCCACGATGAAGCTGCTCGGCAAGCGCAACTGGTACCTGCCCCAGCGCCTGTCGTGGCTGCCGCGGTTCGCGCACGAGCCGGAGGTCGTGCCCGCCGCGGCCTGAACGCAGAACAGCGGCGCCCGCCTTCCATGGCGGGCGCCGCTCGTCTGCGCAGGTGCTACACGGTCCCGCTGATCGCCCACATGCCGATCTTGCCGGCGTTGGAGATGTCCGGACCGGTCGAGCCCTGGCCCCAGAAGTGGTCGCCGATGTTGGTGACGCCGCCCGGGCCGATGTTGCCCATCGAGCGGTACACGACGCCCCCGGGCTCCTTGTCGAGGGCCATCTGCGCCCACGCGTTCCGGACCGTGAGGGCCGGGATCGTCCAGAACAGGATCTGCCTGGGGAACAGGTACTCGGCGAACCGGCCGCCCGTGCCCCCGCCGACGCAGTACGCGTTGGTGTGGAACCCGTTGAGGATGTGCAGCCCGTTCATCGTGCCGCCCCAGCGCCCGAAGTAGTCGTGGGCGCCGTTGGTGTCGCGCAGCACCTGGCAGGACTCGAGCTGCATCCACTCGAGGTCGCGGTCGCCCCAGAGGGCGTCCTGCGGGGTGATGTCCTGGTCGTTGACGCTGCTCTTGAACGTGAAGCTGCCGGGGGAGCCGTGGCCCGTGTACCACTGGGCGTCGACGTTGTCGACGTAGCTGGCGTCCCCGCCGCCCTTGGTCGTGTCGCGGAAGTCCCGCTCCCACGCCGAGAAGCCGCGCCAGTCGAACGCGCTGGCCACGCCGTGCGCGGACATCACGGACCGGAACCCGTTGGCGCTGTCCTGCGCGCACTGCCACTCGTCGACGGTCTGCTCGATGCCGACGTCGACCGGGCCGACTGCGAGCTTGCCGAAGCCGCCGCCGCCAGGGGTCGTCGAGGCCGTCGCGACCGACCCGTCGCCCGGGACCGTCAGCGAGGCCGTCGCGCTGAGGCCGTTGGCGTCGGTGACCTCGAGGGAGAGCTTCTCGGCCGCGCCCTTGAGTCGCGGTCGGGGCGTGTAGGACACCGAGGTGCCGCCACGCGTCCCGAGCGCGGTCGAGGACGACGACCAGCGCAGGACGTACGGCGCGGTGCCGCCGCCGACCTCGGCCGCCCCGGACACCTGGCCGTCGGCCAGGTTGGCCTTGACCTCGGCCTTGGGCGCGGCGTCGGCCACCGCCGGCAGCTGCCGGTGGGCCTGCGGGGCGCCGTCGCCGGCGACCGGGTTGCACGTGTACGACGGGTAGATCGTCTTGACCTTGCCCTTGCCCGTCGCCCCCTTCGAGGTGAGCGCGGGCAGCTGGTAGCCCAGGGTCGGGCGGGAATGGCGGATGCCCGGGTCATAGAGCTCGGCGCATCCTCTCGCGGCCTCGTCGACGGGGATGATCGGCACGCTGGCACCCTTCGCCAGCAGCCGTGGCGCGTTGGACAGCTGGGTGACGCTGCCGTCGCCGGCGAACGTGACCCGCAGCTTCGCGCCCTGGCCGGTGACCGGAAGCCCGCCGAGGCTGAACTTGTAGGACACCGTCGTGTCGAGCGCGTGCTCGGACGTCATCCTGCCGGCCTTGTCGGACAGCGTGAGCTTGGCGTGGGAGACCGACGCCGTGCCCTTCTGGTCGGGGCTGAGGCCGGCCAGCTCGACCAGCTTGCGAGCCTGCGAGAGCGCCTCCGCGTCGGGCAGCGGCTTGATCGCCTGGAGCGCCCGGGTGTCGAGCGCCTGGGAGAGCGTGGCCTGGCCGGACTCGTCCTTGCCCTCCCCGGCGGCCTTCTGCGGGACCTTGGCGAAGTCGTCGCTCACGAACCCGAACGAGCCGTCGCCGTTGAGCGCGTTGGGGATCTTGAACGTCTCGGCGAGCTTGCCGGCCTGGGAGGCGGTCATGCCCTCCTGCTTGACCACGTACAGCGGAGCCGTCTCGGCCGCATGGGCCGGCGCTCCGAACAGCAGCAGGGCGCTCACGCCGGCCGCTGCGGAGCCTGCGAACGTCGCGCCGAGGGGCCTCGGCCGAGCCGCGGGATTGCGTCGATGCATCTTCCCTCCATGGGATGGGTTGGGGTACGCCCAGGCGAATCGATTCGACTGGTGGACCCAAGAGCCGCGACGCGCGGCCCTGATACATGGATCTAGAAGGTGATCACCTGGTCGCTCTCGGCGAACAGGTTCGCCACGTCAGGCGGCATCACCCAGCGCCCGCCGACCTTGGCGAGGTCCTCGTCGGTCGCCCCACGGGCGACCGCGCAGCCCTTTCAGACGTAGACGGGAACCGCGTGGTCGCGCAGCTTGGCGAGCAGGTCGCGCGCCGGCGGCACGCCGAGGCCCTCGAGGTGGTCGGCGGTGTCGCCGATCAGCAGCTCGGCCGCGTCGCCGCCGAGGATGACGGACGTCTCGTGCCCGACCTCGACCGAGCCGTTCGCCGCCAGGTGGAGCGGGATCGACGCGCGTGTCGGGTCGGCGGTCCCGGCACTCGCGAAGTACGTGATCTTCATCGCGGACCTCCTGTTCTCTACTGGGGTCGGGCGAGCATCCCACACACCGTCAAGTCCGGGCTCAGCGTTGCCGGCAATGCCGGCCCGCTCCCCATTGCCGCCGTTCGCCGCCTGGCGCCACCTCGACGCCCGCGAGGGGTTCGAGGTCGTGTTCTTCGACGATCGCGGCGCCGGCGTGCGGGTCGACGGGCACACCACCGCAGTCGAAGAGGACGAGCCGTTCGCCGTCAGGTACGCGATCGAGCTCGACGAGCGCTGGCACACCCGCTCGGCGCACGTCTGGGGTTGGTCGCTCCGCGGCGCCTTCGAGGTGGTCCTCGACGGCGACGGCGAGGGCGGCTGGCTGGTCGACGGCCGCCGTGCGCCCCAGCTCGACGGCTGCCTCGACGTCGACCTCGAATCCTCGTCGATGACCAACGCCTTCCCGGTCCACCGGCTCGGGCTCGGGCCTGGCGCTGCGTCGGAGGCGCCGGCCGCCTACGTCCGCGCGCTCGACCTCGGCGTCGAACGGCTCGAGCAGCACTACGTCCGCATCGACGACGACACCGGCCCGGAGCGCTACGACTACACGTCGCCCGCCTTCGACTTCCGCTGCGAGCTCGTCTATGACCGAGCCGGCCTCGTCGTCGACTATCCCGGGATCGCCACCCGGACCGCGTAGCGCGCGCCGCGACTCCGATCGCGGCGCGCGCTCGTGAACCGCCTAGTAGTGGCCGTAGATGTAGTTGGACTCGACCGACTCAACCTGCGTGCCGGAGCGGTTGTACACGCGCACGCCCGCGTAGATCTCGTCGCGGCCGTCCCAGTCCTCGTCGAGGGAGTCACAGTTGATCCACCACTCGTACGTGCTGAAGTACAGCCCGTCGTAGTTGGCGTTGATCGGGCCGGCGATGAGGTCGTCGTACCACTCGTCCGAGCCCCAGAGGCGGATCGCCACGCGGCCGCCCTGGTAGTACTTCGCGGACTTGCCGGTCACCGTCGCCCGGCAGTAGAGCCGGTAGCCGTCGCTGATCCTGTCGATCCTCAGCGTCGCCGTGGCGGCGGACGCCGTCGCGACGCCCCCGGCGCCGATGCCGGCCGCGATGATCGACGTCATCACGGTCAACAGTGCTGCTGTCTTGCGAATGGACATGCGTGTGTCTCCTTGGTGGATGTGTGTCAGTGCACGTACTTGCGGAGGCCGCCGAGGTCGCCCCAGAACATCGCGCCGCCGTCGCCCTGGACGAAGTCGGCGCCGACGCCCTGCCAGCTCACCGTGGTCGTCGTGCCGTTCTGCCGCTTGCGGACGCCGCAGAGGTTGCCGTTCGGCGACGCGCAGTCGGTCCAAAGCACGCGCGCTCCGTCGAACGAGACGCTGGTGACGGTGCGGCCGGCGACCGGGTTCTGGTGAACGGCCGACGCGCCGCCGACCGCGAAGCTCCTGACCGCCCCGTTCTGCTCGCCGAGGTCGATCACGGTGGTGGGGAAGCCCACGCGGATGTGCATCGCGGTCACGGTCGAGGACGCGAACGCGCGCAGCACGGACGAGCCGCCCGCCTTGGGGAGGCTGCGAACGATGGAGCCGGTGACGTAGTAGACCTGCGACGCATCCAGCCCGATGGACGTGATGTTCGAGCCGCCCACGAGCGTCGTGACGGCCCCGCCACCGAGTGGCATCTTGCGCAGGCCCGCGGAGTCCGCCCAGTACAGGTGCGTGCCGTCGGTGTCGATGTCGCGGGCGAAGCCCGGCAGCTGCACCAGCGACACCGTCGTCCCGCCCGCGAGCGGGACGCGCTTGATCCGGTAGCGGCCGAGGTCGCCGTAGTTGACGAGGACGTAGCCGAACCAGGTCCCCGGGTTCGCGTAGGTCAGATCGCCGAACCCGAAGCGATCGCTGCGGGTCTCGCGGTAGAGCACGCTCTCGCTTCCGGGAACGTTGGACTTCGAGCCGCGCCAGACGGTCGCGGAGTCCGGTCCGAACTCGTCGGCGCTGAAGGTCGTCCAGTAGAGGTTGCCGGTCGACTGGACGAGCCCGGTCATCTGGCCGAAGGCCAGGGTGTGGCTCGACGCCGCGGAGGCCGCGCCGGCACTGACGCCGGCGAGGACCGCCGCGGCGGCGAGCGCCCAGACCGCGACCGCGCGGCGCCTCGAGGGTTTGGTACGGGTGTTCACCGGCTGCTCCTTTGGGAGGGATGGGGTACGAGCACCCACGTTCCGGCGCGCGCGGTGGCGCGGCCAGACCCCCTCGGGGTGGCCGGAGGTCCCCGCGGGGGTGGTCGAGGTGGCAGCGGGCCACCCCGGGGTGGACTCACCCGGGCGTACGATCCCCCGCGTGAGCCCGTCGGCGTTCCCGGTTCAGTCAGTCGCCGACCTGCAGGCGCGGCTGCAGGCCGAGCGGGCGGGCGAGCCGTTCCTGATGTTCCACGACGAGCATGGCCGGCAGCAGATCGTCGCCCTCCCCGACCTGGGCGAGGTGGCGATCGGGCGCGACCCCGGCGCGGGGATCCCGCTTCCGTGGGACCGGCAGGTCTCGCGCGTCCACGCACTGCTCGAGCGGGTCGGAACCGCGTGGACGGTCGTCGACGACGGGCTCTCGAGGAACGGGACGCACGTCAACGGCGTCCGGCTGCTCGGCCGGCGGCGCCTGGAGGATCGCGACGTCCTGCGCTGCGGGACCGTGCAACTGGAGTTCCGCGATCCGGCCGTCGACGACGGCGAGGAGACGGCCCGGGCGCTCGATGAGACCAATGAGGCGCATCCGCTGACGCCGGCGCAGCAGCGGGTGCTCGTCGCCCTCTGCCGGCCGCTGCACGCCGGCGCCGCCCGGCACCCGGCGACCAACAAGGCCATCGCCGCCGAGCTCTCGCTGAGCGTCGACGCAGTCAAGACCCACCTGCGGCGGCTGGCGGTCCTGCTGGGGGTCGACGAGCTCCCGCAGAACCGCAAGCGGACGGAGCTCGCCTGGAAGGCGCTCGGATCGGGCCTCGTCACGCAGCGCGAGCTGCGCGACGGCCCGAGCTCACGGGCCTAGGCCACCGGTGTTGGCCTGGCTCTCGGCCCAGCGCTGCAGGCCCGCCTGCAACTCGCCGTCGTCGAAGGCCCGCAGCGTCGTGGTGGTGGCGCCGAGGGTGGTTCCCAGCCAGAGCGAGAACCCGGGCACGAGGTCGTCGTCGACGGTGATGATCGCCACCGCGTCGTAGGGGCCGGAGGTCCACCGGAACGACTCGAGCGTGCCCTTGGCGCTCTCGAGCGCCACGCGCATCTCGTTGTTGATGCCGTCGACGTTCTTCTCCACATCCTGGCGACCGGCATCGGTGAGGTTGAGCAAGACGACGTGCGTGCTGGGCATGGGCGCGACGATACCTGCCGTCAGCGCGTGACGGTCGGCGGCCCGAGCTCGACGCCGGTCCGCACGGCCAGCGCCTCGATCTCGCGTCGCAGGAAGGCGGCCTCGAGCGTCGCCGCCGTGGCGTGCGCGGCCCGCAGGACGTCGTCCCCTGCGCCGGCCTCGGCCTGCCGGTAGCGCGCGTAGGCCCCGGGGTACGGCTCGGCCAATGCGTCCCACGCGGCGACCGCCTCGGCCCACGCGTCGGGCGCGGGCTGCGCGCGCGCTCGTGTGAGCTCCGCCACGCACAGGGCGCGGTGGGCGGCCGCCTGCGGCGGGCAGGACGGGCCACCCGAGATCAGCGCGTCCAACTGCTCGAGGAGCTTGTTCGCATCACCGGGCGCTCCATCGGCCTGCGCGCGCACCCCGAGCGAGTACAGCACCGGCGTGTTGAGCGCGTCGGCCTCCGCGCCGACGAGCTCGAGGGCGGCGGCGACCAGCTCCTGCGCGTCGCCGGCGCGTCCCTCCCACAGGGCGAGCTCGGCGAGGCCGCCGTACACGCTGGGGACCTGCTCGACCGGGAGCCCGCGGTCGCTCAGCGCGCGGCCCGCCTCGAGATGCGCCCGCGCCGCGTCCGGGCGCCCGCGGGCGACGGCGAGGCGCCCGGCCACGCTCTCGCGCAGCTGCCGGCCGGTCGGCTCCAGGCGCGCCGGGTCGACGTCGTCGAGCCGCCGCTGCGCCTCGTCCCAGCGCCCGAGGTTGAACAGGTCCTCCGCGGCGTTGACGGCGAAGTACGCGCCGAACGAGCCCTCGACGCCCAGCCGCCGCGCCGCGCGCTCGCCCTCGACGGTGGCGGCCAGTGCGTCCTGGAGGCGGCCGCGGTATCGCAGCACTTCGGCAAGGCCGATGTGGGCGCGGCCGATGTCCTCGACGCGGCCGAGCTCCGTGGCGATGCGCAGTGCCTCGCGCAGGTGCCCCTCGCCGTCATCCGGGCGGCCGAGGAACGCCAGGACGAAGCCCAGGGTGGAGCGGGCGGAGGCCTCCTCGGCCGGCGCGCCGGCCGCCCGCGCCGCGGCGACGGCCACCTCGCAGCGCGCCCGCGACTCCTCGCGCCGCCCGAGGTACATCAGCGCGAGGGCCTCATCCCCCAGCAGCCGCGCCCGCTGCGCGCTCGGGCGCTCGCCGAGCAGCGCGAGCGCGGTCGCGTAGGACGCGAGCGCGACCTGCGGATCCCACATCGAGTAGCGGCCGAGGCGCTCGTGATACCGGGCGGCCCGTTCCGGCTCGGCGGTGGCGTCCACCGCCGCGATCGCCTGCCCGCAGAGGTCCCTCGCGCGATCGAAGTCGCCGACGAGGCGGGCCGCCTCCGCCGCCCGTCCGAGCAGGGCGACCCGGTCGACGGAGCCGTCGCCGGGCGCCGCCCCACCCTCCGGCCAGAGATCGAGCGCCCGCTCGAAGTGGGCGAGGGCGTCGCCGAACGCGTACGCGTCGGCGGCAACCAGGCCCGCCTGCACCGACGCGGCCAGGGCCTGCTCCGTCTCGCCGGCCGCGAGCCAGTGCCGGGCGAGCTCGCCGTGGTTGGCCGCGTCCGGGGCGGCCGCCAACGCCTCCGCCACCGCCTGGTGCAGCGTCCGGCGCTCGCCCGGCAGCAGATCCGCGTAGACCGCCTCGCGGACCAGCGCGTGACGGAACTCCAGGCGCCCGCCGGCCTCGACGAGCACGTGCATGGCGACGGACTCGCGCAGGGCGCGCTGCAGCTCGCGGCCGCGCAGCCCGCCGGCGGCGCTCAGCAGGGCGTCGTCGACGCTGCGACCGATCGCGGCGACGACCTGCAGCGTCTCCCGCGCCGGCTCGGAGAGCGCGTCGATCCGGACCAGCAGGGCGTCGCGCAGGGTCGCCGGCAGATCGACACCCGCGCCGGAGCGCCGGGCGTCGAGCAGCTCCTCGGCGAAGAACGGGTTGCCCTGCGAGCGGGCGAAGACGTCGTCCGCCAGGGCTCGGTCCGGCGGCTCGCCGAGGATGCCGCAGAGCTGGCGGTCGACCTCGTCGTGCGTCAGGCGGTCGAGCTCGATCCGCTCGACGTGATCGTGGCGGCCGAGCTCGGCGAGCAGGTTCCGCAGCGGGTGGCCGCGATGGATCTCGTCCGCCCGGTACGTGGCCACGAGCGCGACCCGCTCGGCGCGGGCGTGGCGGACGAAGAACGTGACGAAGTCGCGCGTCGACTGATCGGCCCAGTGCAGGTCCTCGACGATCAGCAGCGTCGGCACGTCGGCGGACAGCCGGCGCAGCAGCGCGAGCAGCACCTCGAACATGCGCGACTGCGCGAATCGGCCGGCATCGGGTGCCCCGGGCGCGGCCGGCGCGGCGCTGGCGAGATCCGGGAACGCCCGGGCCAGCTCGCCGCGGGCGTCGTCGGACAGGACCGCGAGCACGCCGGCGTGCGGGCCGCTCGCGAGCTCTCGCAGGGCCGCCGCGATCGGCGCGTACGGGAAGTCCCCGTCCCCGAGGTCGAGGCATTCGCCGCGGAACGCGAGCACCCCGGCGGCGCGGGCGTGGCGCGCGACCTCCTTGACCAGGCGGGTCTTGCCGACGCCGGCCTCCCCGCCGACGAGCGCCAGCCGCGGGTGGCCGGCGGCGGCCGCGGACAGCGACGAGCGAAGCGCGTCGAGCTCGCGGTCGCGGCCGACGATGGCCACGCTCGAGATCCGGCGCCCGTTCTCGATCGCAGGCCGGTCCGGCGCAGTGGTGGGCACGAGCGCCGCCAGCGCCGCTCGCGCGAGCTCACCGGCCGACGCGTACCGGGCGGCGGGCTCCTTCGCCAGTGCCCGCGCGACGACGCCGTCGAACGGCTGCAGCACGGAGTCGAACTCGGAGGGCGCGGGCGGCAGGGCGTTGAGGTGCGCCCACACCCGCGCCTCGCGCGTCTCGCGGGGGAAGGGGACGCCGCCGGTGAGCACCCGGTAGAGGAGGCAGCCGAGCGCGTAGACGTCGGTGGCGGCGGTGATCGGGTCGCCGCGGATCTGCTCGGGAGCGCTGTAGTCCGGCGTGCCGACCCATTCGCCCCGCGTGGTGAGGGTGTCGGCGCCGGCCGCCAGGCGTGTCAGGCCGAAGTCCGTCAGGTAGGCGTGGTCGCCCGATCCGACCAGGATGTTCGCCGGCTTGACGTCCCGATGGACGAGGCCGGCGGCGTGCGCCGCGTCGAGCGCGCCGGCGACCTGCGCGAGGATGCCCACGCCCCGCTCCGGTGTGAACGTCTCCGCGGCGAGCGCCTGGCGCAGGTCCGGGCCTTCGACGAAGGCCATGACGATGTAGGTGATGCCCTCCGCCTCGCCCGCGTCGTGGACCGGCACGATGTTCGGGTGCTGAAGGGAGGCGGCCAGCCGCGCCTCGCGCAGGAACCGCCGCCGGATCGACTCGTCGCCGGACAACGGCGCCGCGATCACCTTCAGCGCGACCGGCCGGCCCAGCGACAGCTGCGTCGCCCGGTAGACGACGCCCATCCCTCCTCGACCCGCGACGGCCTCGATGCGGTGGCCGGCGAACAGCGCTCCGGGCGCGAGCGTGGGCACAACGCGGTTCTATCGCAGTAGCCTGCCCGGCCGCCAATGCGCGCCGCCTTCGCCACCTCGCTTCGCTGCCCCCGCTGCCGGGTCCAGCGCTCGCTCTCGCTCCAGGCGGACGCCGCCGACGAGCGCGAGGTCCGCTCGGGCACGCTCACCTGCGGGGCCTGTGGCCATGTCGCGGCGATCCGTGAGGGCATCGTCGACCTCCTGCACGAGCCTCCGGAGTACGTCGTGCGCGAGGCCGCGGGGCTCGAGCGGTTCGCCGACGTCATGCGCGCGGACGGGTGGACTCGAGCGGACGTCACGGCCCTGCCGTACCGCGAGGAGGGCTACTGGTGGCACCAGCGGGTGCTGTTCGAGCAGGTGCTCGACACCGTGGGGTTCGCACCCGGCCAGTCGATCCTCGACTTCGGCTCGAACACCTGCTGGGCGACGGCCGGCTTCGCCCAGCAGGGCCTCGACGCGACGGCGCTCGACATCGCCGACTGCGAGATGCAGGGCCTGCGCACGGCCGAATGGCAGTTCGAGGCCAAGGACGTGTTCTTCGAGCGCGTCCTCGGCGTGATGTTCGATCTCCCGTTCGCCGACGCGACGTTCGACCACGTCTGGGCGTGCCAGGTCCTGCACCACAACAACCGGGCGGATCTCGCGGCGACGTTTCGCGAGGCGTACCGGGTGCTCAAGCCGGGCGGCAAGCTCGTCGTCGTCAACGAGACGCTGCGCACCGCCATGACGCCACTCCTGCATCCAGGGCGCGACGTCGCGGAGTTCGAGGGCCACGAGCACGCCTACATGCGCCACTCGTACACCGGGCTCGCGCGACGGGCGGGCTTCGAGGTCGACGTGCGCGGCCCCCGCTACCACGGCGTCTTCCAGGAGGACATGCTCGGCGTGAGTCACACCACCTCGCTCACCCAGATCGTCAGCACCGCCGCCACGGTCGCCGCCCGCAAGTCCCGGCGCCTCAAGCAGGCGATCCTCGCCGCGCGCGCCTACGTCCTCGGCGGCACGGCGCTGCACATGATCTGCACCAAGCCCTGACCGCCGGTCGGTCGCCTGATTGGCCTGACCTCTCCCTCGATGACCGCAGTTGGCGCCGGAGGGACGCCGCAACGAGGCAGACCACGAGCAACACGAACATGCCTGACCAACGCGCGAATCGAAATGACCCCGCGCAGAGGCGTGGCTGCGGGCCGTATGGTGCCTATTGATCCCGGTCGTGAGGGTCGGGGAGGAGATCCTCTGGGAGATCGACGAGCACGCCTGGCTCTTCATCGCGCCGAGCGCGGCGCAGGCGGGCGCGGGCCGGATCACCCTCTCCGTCACTGGGCTCGACGCCCACCTCGAGCGACTCGTTGGCCAGCACATCGAGCACGAGCCGATCGAGACCTACTCGAACGGCGTCCGCCACGTGGACGTCCCGGATCCGGACGGAACGCGATCGCGTTGGCCGAGCCGCCCGACGACGCGAGCGCGTCACCTCGGCGCTGAGCGGAGGGCCTAGCCTAGAGCGGGATCGCGGCGGTGAGGATCTCGCAGCCTTCGTCGGTGATCAGCACGTTCTGCTCGAGGCGCACACCGCCGAAGCCGTGCAGCGCGTCGACGCGGTCCCAGTCGAGATCGGCGCGGCCGCGTTCGGAGGCCAGCAGCGCTCCGACCACGTAGATGCCCGGTTCGACCGTCCACGCCTGTCGGGGCTCGAGCGGGATGTCGACGCGCAGCCGCGGGAGTCCGGGCTCGGGCTCACGCGCCTCGTCGGAGGCCGGGCCGGTGTCGCGGACGCCGAGGCCGACCATGTGGCCGATGCCGTGCGGGAAGAACAGCGACGCCGCGCCGCTCTCGACCAGCGTCTCAGGCGTGCCGCGCAGGACGCCGAGCTCGACCAGCCCTTCCGCGACGACCAGCGCCGCCGCGCGGTGGACGTCGTGCCACTGCACTCCAGGACGGCACGCGGCGATCGCCGTCTCGCCGGCGCGCCGGACCGTGTCGTGGACCAGCGCCTGCTCGGCCGTGAACGTCCCGCCGACCGCGTACGTACGGGTGACGTCGCTCGCGTACCCGCGGTGCTCGGCGCCGGCGTCGACGAGCAGGAGGTCCCCGTCGCGAAGCTCGCGCCCGGTCGGCGAGAAGTGCAGGACGGCGGCGTGGTCGCCCGCCGCGACGATCGTCTCGAACGCGAGGAAGTCGCCGCCGTTGCGCAGGAACGCCGCCTCGAGCGTGACCTGCAGCTCGCGCTCGGTCCGGCCCGCCGCGATCAGCGGCACGAGCTCCGCGAAGCCGGCGCGGGTCGCTTCCGCGGCCGTGCGCATGCGCCCGAGCTCGACGTCGTCCTTGGGACGGCGGACGCCGATGAGCGCGTCGCGCAGCTCGACGTCGGCGTCGGCGGCCGCGCCGAGCCGGCGCACCGGCCGGCCGCCCACCCACGCCTCGAGTTCATCCAACGGCCGCGTCCATTCGGGCACGCCTTCGCGGTCGCCCTCGAGTCCGCTCCACAGCAGCTCCTTGGCGGTGACCGGCACGACGAACTCGACCCAGCCGTCGGCCGGCGCGTAGGCCAGCACGCCGCCGGGGCGTTCGCGGTCCGCGAGGTACAGGTACTCGGAGTGCGCGCGGAACGGGTACGCGCGGTCACCGCGGCCCGGCACGCCGATCTCGTCGCCGGCGGCGACGAGCGCGACCCCGCCGTCGAGGTTCCATGCCGCCGCGGCCGCCGCGCGCCGCCGATCCAGGAAGGCGTCCGTCACCCCGGTCGACGGCGGTCGAGGATCTCCCTGACGCGCTCGGCCAACTCGATGGCGGTGAAGGGCTTGTGCAGCAGGGCGGCGCTCGCGTCGGTGAGCTCCGACCGCAACGAGGAGCTGTCCGTGTACCCGGAGACGTAGAGCACCGGTGTGTCCGGTCGCGGGCCGGCCAGCCGTTTCGCCAGGTCCCGCCCGCCCATCCCGGGCATCCCGATGTCGGTGATGACGAGGTGCAGCGGACCGTCGTGCTGCTCGGCGACCCGCAGGGCGTCGTGGCCGTCGACCGCCTCCAGCACCTGGTAGCCGAAGTCGCTCAGGAACCGCCGCGCGGTGGTGCGGACCCGGCTGTCGTCCTCGACGAGCAGGATCGTCTCGGTGCCGGTCAGCGGCGCGTCGGCCGGCCCTGCCTCGCTGGGCGCGGCGGCGGTCTGCTCGGCTCGCGGCAGGTAGACCTCGAACGTCGCCCCGGCACCGGGCGCGCTGGCGACCGCGATGTGGCCGCCGCTCTGCTCCACGATGCCGAAGACCGTCGCCAGGCCCAGGCCGGTGCCCTGGCCGGTGGGCTTGGTGGTGAAGAACGGCTCGAAGATCCGCGCCTGCGTCGTGTCGTCCATGCCACTGCCGGTGTCGCTGATCCGGAGCATCACGTAGTCGCCCGGACCGAGACCCACCGGGCCGGTGGAGCTGCCCGGCTCGTGGGTCACGTTCGCCGTCTCGATCGTGATCGTGCCGCCGTCCGCGATCGCGTCACGTGCGTTGACGCAGAGGTTGAAGATCATCTGCTCGATCTGGCCGGCATCAGCCCAGATCCGTGGCACCGTCGGCGACAGGTGCGTGAGCAGCTCGACGCTCTCGCCGGCCAGCCGCTGGAGCATCACCTCGATGTCCGCGACCACCTCGTTGACGTCGACCTGCTCCGGGTGCAGCACCTGCTGGCGGCTGAACGCGAGCAGCTGTCTGGTGAGCTTCGCGCCGCGCTCGCCGGCGTAGTGGATGTCAGCCACGTCCTCCCGGATCGGGTCGGACTCGGGGATCTGGCGCAGCAGCATGTCGCTGTTGCCGTTGATGACGACGAGCAGGTTGTTGAAGTCGTGCGCGATGCCGCCGGCGAGCCGGCCGATCGCCTCCATCTTCTGGGCGTGGCGGAGCCTCTCCTCGGCGCGCTCGCGCTCGATGATCTGCTCCTTGAGCACCTCGTTGGCGCGCGCCAGCTCGGCCGTGCGGTCGGCGACCCGCCGTTCGAGCCCGACGTGCGCCATCTCCAGGCTCTGCCTGGCGTCCTCGACCGCGGCCAGCGCGTGCCGCTCGCGCTGGACCATCAAGGCGCCCTGCAGGGCGCTGGCCACCTGCTCCTGGAGGGCCTCGTAGATCCAGCCGATCCGCGGCCCGAGCTCGAACAGGACGAACCCCAGCTGGTCGTCCTTGAAGTAGAGCGGAGCGGCCACGAGGCTGACGCGGCGGTCGTGTTGGAGCAGCCCGTCCGGGACCAGTTCCGACGATGAGAAGAGCGCCTCCTCGGGTCCGAGCTCGACCCGCTCACCGCCTTCGTACGCGAGCAGCGTTCGCGCCAGCGGCGGTTCTGCCTCGTACGACGCGAGATAGCAGCTGGGTAAGCCGACCCGTGGGAGCTCCTCAGTCAGGGCCTCGGCGAGGCCCTCGACGTCCGGCGCGGTGATGAGGCGCTGGCCGACCTCCCGAACGATCTGGTTGCGCTTCTCCGCGAGCAGCTGCGTGTAGCGCCACGATCGTTGCGACGCCTCGTTCATCAACAGCTGCACGCGCAGCCAGATGTCGTCGGCGCGGTTGCGCGCCGGCTCGGTCGTCAGCGCTGGATGCGACTGCTCCCGGAGCCTGAACAGCGCCGGCCACCAGCTCTCGATGCTCGCCCCGGCGCGCATGCTGGCCCGGACGAAGCCGTCGAGGATGCGCAGGAACTCACCTGCTGGGCCGCCCTGCGTCTCGCGCAGGTAGGCCGCCGTCAGCTGGTCGGACCAGTCGGCCGGCAGGGCCGGCGTACTCGTGAACGGTTGGAGCAGCGTGCCGTTGAGCCGGACACCCGTCGTCGGTGTCGTCGCCACCTGGGGAGCCTGCTCG
This sequence comes from uncultured Solirubrobacterales bacterium, assembly GCA_963828075.1. Lineage (GTDB taxonomy): Bacteria > Actinomycetota > Thermoleophilia > Solirubrobacterales > Solirubrobacteraceae > JACCYI01. The sequence goes on from CAWHDH010000021.1 coordinate 856,240, forward strand.
ACCCACGTCGGGAAGCAGCCGCAGGACCGCCGGACGACCAGCTGGGTCGGGATCGTGACGACCGGTGGCACGGGATCACCCCGGAGACGGGCGAGCGCCAGCTCGACCCCACTCCAGCCCATCGCGTGGAACGGCCCGCGGACCGTCGTCAACGAGAGCGTGCTCGAGCTGACGTTGACGGACCTGCGCACGGCGCCGGTCTCGTCCTCGGTGCTCTCGAACCCCACGTCGTGGTTGCGGATGTTGGTGTGGTCGTCGAACCCGACGACCGCCACGTCGTCGGGGGTGCGAACGCGTCGCGCGTCGAGGGCGGACAGCACGCCGATCGCGAGGTCGTCGTTCGCCGCGACGATCGCGTCTGGCTGGACGGTGTCCGCCTGGTCGAGCAGGCGGTTGGTGATGCCGGCGGCGACCTCCGGCTCCCACGAAGCCGCTGGAGCCGAGATCAGTGCCGGGTCCGCGGCCAGACCGTGGGCGGCCAGCGCGTCGAGGTAACCCTGGAACCGGTCCTGCGCGCCCGTGTGGTTGGCCGGGCCCCGAACGAACGCGATCCGCCGCCGACCATGCACCTCGATCAGGTGGTTGACCACTTCCCGCATCCCGCCCCGGTTCTCCATGAGCACGACCGGGGAATCACCCAGCTCCTGCTCGATGCTCACGATGGGCAGCGGCGCGAAGCGCCGGCAGAACTCCTCCATGCGCTCGTGCCCCACGTGGAGGTCCAGCGTCTGCGTCCAGATGACGAGGGCGTCGAGGCTGTGCGAACTCACCAGGTCATAGATCGCGTTGGCCCGCGTCCGGTCGCCGCCGGACGGGTCGAGCTCGCGTCCGATGAAGGTGATCAGGTCGCAGTCGAGGGCGGCCGCCGCGTCGACCGAGCCCAGCCACTGCTCCTCGAACAGCTCCAGCAGCCGGCTGGTGAGCACCCCGACGACCGGCCGCGACCGCCGCGGAGCGTTCATTCGACCAGCCTACCCCGCGATCGGGCCGATGCCGGAATCTCGAACGACTTGAGGAACGGCTCGGCCGATTTGCGTTCCGTGCTCGGCCCGCTGTTCGCCGACTGCGCGGGCGACCGCGACCTGCGAGCCGCGTTCATGACCACGCTGTTCGACCCGCCACGCGCGGCGGTCAAGGAAACGCTCGACCGGGCGCACGCCCGCGGTGACCTACGCGAGGACGTCGACCGCGACCTGATCCTCGATCTGATCGGATCGCTCGTCCACTACCGGACGCTTTTCGGGCACGCGCGCACGACCGACGCCGAGATCGGGCGCGCCGTCGAAGCCCTGCTCGGAGGCATCGCCGCCGACTACCCGACGCTGCTCGAGCACAGCCGCCGCGTCAGCGGCGATCCCAAGCTGCATCACTTACACGCCTAAGGCCGCTCGGCGCGGGCAGGGCGTTTCCGTGGGCGCGGTGCTGGGGCGGAGGTTCAGGGCGACCAGGGCGATGGCGGGGACGCCGGCGGCGACGACGAGCACAGCGGTGCTGAGGCCGTCCGCGGTGGCGGTCCGGAGCGCCTCGCCGGTGAGTCCGCCGGTGCCGGAGGTCGCGATCAGGACGAGGACGGCAAGCCCCACGGCGGCGCCGATCGAGGTGCTGGTAGAGGCAAGGCCCGAGGCGATGCCCTGCTCGCGGTCGGCCACACCGGTGCCGGTGGCGATGAACATCGCGGTGAAGACGACGCCGTCGCCGATGCTGAGCAGGACGAGGCCGGGGATCAGGCCGGCGCATGAGCCGTTCGGCGACATCGCGAGGCCGAGTGCCAGCCGCCGACACCGAGCGCGACGACGCTCGCCGCGGCGACGATCGCGAGCGGGCCCCGGCCGAGCTTCGGGCCCTCCACGAGGGCGAACACGAGCACACACCACCGTCTGCGGGCCTCGCCGCGGAGCGCAGCGCACCTGCTCACCGCCGGTCCGTGCGTTCAGGCGGTAGCGGCGGCCGGTGCCGTTGCCTGGTCGCCCGACCGTGGGCGGTGTCCCGGGAACCGCATCGTCGAGTGAGGGGTCGGGGGCGGTGTGACGCCCCCAACCACCCCCATGACGGGCGCGGCGGCGCATGGGGGTGGTTGACGCCGCAAGCTGACGCCCACGCCCCTCCTCGATGACCGCACTTGGGACCGCGCTGTGAGGCACGAGCCGTGACGCGCCTGATCGAGTACAACACGCATCCGCCCATGTGCAGCGCCTACGTCCACGGCTATGACCCGCGCGAGAACGAGCGCCTGCAGGACCAGGCCGGGACGCTGGTCGAGATTCTCCACGCCGACACCGCGTACCCACCCGGCAGCACGGTGCTCGAGGCCGGGTGCGGCGTCGGCGCCCAGACGGTCACCCTGGCCGAGCGGAGCCCCGGCGCTCGGTTCACGTCCGTCGACGTCTCGCCCGACTCGCTCGCCGAGGCGCAGCGACGGGCGGAACACGCCGGGCTCACCAACGTGGAGTTCCGCGTGGCGGACATCTTCGCCCTCCCGTTCGAGGCCGAGTCGTTCGACCACGTCTTCGTCTGCTTCGTGCTCGAGCACCTCTCGCGACCGGTCGAGGCGCTGGCGATCCTGCGACGGCTGCTGCGGCCGGGCGGCACGATCACCGTCATCGAGGGCGATCACGGATCGGCCTACTTCCACCCGGAGAGCGCCGCGGCCGATGCGGCGATCGGGTGCCTGATCGAGCTGCAGCGCACGGCCGGCGGCAACTCGCTGATCGGCCGGCAGGTCTACCCGCTGCTGACCGAGGCGGGCTTCGACGGCGTCCACGTCTCGCCGCGGATGGTGTACGTGGACACGAGCCGGCCCGAGCTCGTCGACGGGTTCACGCGCAAGACCTTCACCGCCATGGTCGAGGGGGTTCGCGAACCCGCAATCGCGGCTGGGCTGATCGAGGCCGAGCGCTTCGACGCGGGTGTCCGCGACCTCCACCGGACCACCGAGGGTGTGTTCTGTTACACGTTCTTCAAGGGCGTCGGCGAACGCAGGCCATGAGCCGACTCCCGAACGAGAGCGCCGAGGTCGACGAGTTCCTCCGTGACCTGTCACACCCGCTGAAGGACGCGATCGCGCGGGTGCGGACGGCGATCCTCGCGTCCGACGAGCAGATCACCGAGCACGTCAAGTGGAGCGCGCCGAGCTTCTGCTCCCACGGCGACGACCGGCTCACCTTCCGGCTGCAGCCCGGCGACCGCTTCGAGATCGTCTTCCACCGGGGCGTCAAGGTCCGCGCGGACACCGGCGACTTCGTCTTCGAGGATGGCACCGGCCTGGTGAAGTGGGCGGCGCCCGACCGGGGCACGCTCGCGCTCCGCGACCTCGAGGACGCGGAGGCCAAGCTGCCGGCGGTCGTCGATCTCGTCGGCCGCTGGATGCGGGCGACGGCCGACTAGCGAGAGCGGTCTCCGGCGGTTCGTGACCCGGTTGGCATGGCCTCGTCGGCGCGCTCGACGAGCCGGGCAGCGGTGTCCTCGTCCGCGAGATCCGCGAAGCCGACCCGAATCGCGCAGGGGAACGGATCGCTCGCGAGCGCGGAGGCCACCGAGTCGAAGCGCCGGCGCGCCTCGGACAGCGTCGCGCCGGACATCACGCACAGGAACTCGTCGCCGCCGACGCGGACGATCAGGTCGTAGGAACGCAGGTGGCGGCGAATCGCCGCGACCGCGTGCTGGAGCAGCGCGTCGCCGGCCGCATGGCCCTGGGTGTCGTTGACGATCTTCAGGCCGACGACGTCGGCATACGCGACCACGAGCCGGCTGCCCGTCCGGCGGGCGCGATCGATCTCGTGCTCGAGGTCGGCGAGGCCCGCTCCCCGTGTGCGCGATCCGGTCAGCCCGTCGGTCTCGGCGACCGCCAGTTGCCGCAGGAGCGCCTTGCGGTCGGCTCGATCCCGGGCCCGGTCTTGAGCCGCTCGCTCGCGATCGTGCGCCGCCTGGCGCCGGTCCCTCGCGGCCCGGACTCGGTACTCCGCCGCCGCGGCGCGATCGGCGGCGGCGCGCTCGCGGTCCCTGGCGGCGCGCCCCAGGATCTCCAGGGCCGTCTCAGCCCGGCCGCCGCCGGCCCACGCGGCGTCGCGCTCGGCCAGCGTGCGATCGCGCCACTCGGCCATGCGGTCGCGCTCGAGCGCGGCTCGATCGCGCACATCCGCGGCCGCTTCGCGCACGGTCGCCGCCTCGACCCGGGCGAACGCGCTCAGGCGTCGGCGCGCGGCGCTGAGATCGCGGGCGTCGCTCGTGAGTCGATGCGTCTCGGCGTCGCCGCCGTGCGCCAGGGTCAGATCGCTGGCCTCCTGATCGAGATCGGCAGAGTCCTGGTCGCTCTCGGACGCAATCTGGTCGGTGTCGGACCGCGTCTGGTCGACCTCGGCGAGCATCTGCTCGCGATCCGCCAGCGCCTGCTCGTCCGCGAGCGGTTCGTCGATGCTGGTGGGGCTGTCCTGTCCTGCGTCCGTCCCGCGTGGGTCCTCGGGACGATCGCCTGACGGTGGCGCGGCCACGATGGGCCTCCAGGTGGCTGGCCGACGGCTCTCGGCGAGCGCCGCCTCCATCCGATCGTCCCTCCAATCTAGCGCGCACGGCGGCGTCTGATTTCTGACCGATACCCCGGAAAGGCGCGGAACGACGGACCGGCCGGCGCGCGCGTCACGGCCGCTCGACGACGATCAGCCGGTTGCGTCGGGATCGCGGAACGTGAACATCGGCGGCACGTACTCGCCCATCCGCATGATCTCCCGATCCGCGTCGACGCCACGGGCGAGCAGGAACGCGTGATCGGCCTCGGCGTCCTGGGTCGAGAGGCGGATCCCGGTCTCGACCCCGGTCGGCAGCTCGTCGCGCGCCGCGACGAGCGCGATCGAGGTTGTCGCCCCGGCGGGCGCGACCTCGATCCAGCGCCGGCCCGGGGCGAACGGGGCGTCCATGCGCGTCTCGAAACCGAGCGTGCCGGCGTAGAACGCGAGCGCCCGGTCCTGATCGGTGACGGGGACGCCGACCGTGCCGACGCCGGTGATCCGCGGAGTGCTCTGGTCGGGCATCGCTCAGCCCTCCAGCAGGGTCTCGAGAGCGGCCAGCCGCTCGCGCCAGTACGCCTTCATCCGCTCGGCGGTCTCGGCGTCGGGCAGGCGCTCGTGCGCGAGCGCGACCTGCGCCCGCGTGTCGCCCTTGGCGGTGAAGCCGACGTTGACCCGGGTGGCGCCGTCCCCGAAGTCGAAGCGCGCCGAGCGGCCGGGCCGGGACGTCCGCTCCCGCAGGACCCCGCCGGGCAGCCAGCGCTCGCGCAGCCGCTCGTCGGCGAAGGCGTCGAACAGGCGGTCCACCGGCACCGCGACGGTCTTGCTCGCGCTCACGGTGAACGTGCCGTCGCGGCTCCCGCCCGGCGGCCGCAGCCCGCGCGCCCGCTCGTACTCGACCGTGATCGTCTGCGCCCACCAGTTGCCGACGTCCTGCTCGTCGGTCAGGAACGCCGCGATCTCGCCGTGCTTGCGGTCGGCGGCGCCCCACCCGTCGAGGACGGCGAACCACTCCTCGTAGTCGCGGCCCGTCGTCCCGCGGACGGCCTCGTCCGAGGTCAGCGACTCCCTCGTCATCGTGCTGGACATGATGCCTCCTGGGTCCGGGCACCCCGGTGGGCGCCGTTCACCCCGGTGTCGAAGCCGCGCCGCCGGTTTCGACATCCCGGGTGAGAAGATGTCGCGACCCCAGGAGGCAGACGTGAAGTACCTCATCCTGATCTACGGCAACCCGGCGTCCCGGGAGATCTGGGACACGCTCCCCGCCGACGAGCGCGACGAGGGCCTGAACGAGTACCGGGCGCTCAATGAGGACCTCCTGGCGTCGGGCGAGCTCATCGTGACCGAGGCCCTGTCCGATCCGTCGCTCACCCGGCGCGTGTCCGTCCGCGACGGGCAGACGATGACCAGCGACGGCCCGTTCGCGGAGGCCAAGGAGCTCCTGGCGGGCTTCCTCCTCGTGGAGTGCGAGAGCGAGGAGCGCGCCGTCGAGATCGCCTCGCGCGTTCCGGAAGCGCAGCTGGGACTGGTCGAGGTGCGCCCGACGATGGACCTCAGCGGATTCGACATGTGAGCGCGGCGGGCAGGGTCGAGGACCTGCTGCGAGAGCTCGCGCCGCGGGTCCTGGGGGCGCTCGCGCGCCGCTACGGCGACTTCGACGCGTGCGAGGACGCGGTGCAGGAGGCCCTGCTCGCGGCCGCGGTCCAGTGGCCGGCCGGCGGCGTGCCGGGGAACCCGACCGGCTGGCTGATCACGGTCGCGTCGCGTCGGCTGATCGAGCTGTGGCGTGCCGACTCGGCGCGCCGGCGCCGCGAGGAGACCGCCGCCTCGCTCGAGCCGCGAGGTCCCGCGCCGACCCCCGACGCCGACGACACGCTGACGCTGCTGCTGCTCTGCTGTCACCCGGCGCTCACCCCCACCTCGCAGGTGGCGCTGACCCTGCGCGCCGTCGGCGGGCTCACCACCGCGGAGATCGCGCGCGCGTTCCTCGTGCCCGAGGCGACGATCGCCCAGCGCATCAGCCGGGCGAAGGAGCGGATCCGGGCCAGCGGCGCCGAGTTCGGCATGCCGCCCGCGGACGAGCTCTCCGACCGGGTCTCCGCCGTGCTGCGCGTCCTCTATCTGGTCTTCAACGAGGGGTACACCGCGAGCTCCGGGTCAGCGCTGCAGCGGGTCGAGCTGACCGCCGAGGCGATCCGCCTGGCGCGCCAGTTGCGCGACCGCCTGCCCGGCGACGGCGAGGTCGCGGGGCTGCTCGCGCTGATGCTGCTCACGGACGCCCGCCGGCCGGCGCGGACCCGTCCCGACGGCGCGCTGGTCCCGCTCGCCGAGCAGGACCGCACCCGGTGGGACGGCGAGGCGATCGCCGAGGGCGTCGCGCTGATCACCGACACGCTGGCCGCGGCCCCGATCGGCGCATACCAGCTGCAGGCGGCGATCGCCGCGGTGCACGACGAGGCGGCGCGCTTCGAGGACACGGACTGGCGGCAGATCCTCGGGCTCTACGCGCTGCTGCACGCGATCGCGCCCGGGCCGATGGTCACGCTCAACCGCATCGTCGCCGTGGCGATGCTCCACGGCCCGCGGGCCGGTCTCCAGCAGCTCGCGGCGGTCGAGGGGGAGTCCGGCCTCCGGGGTCACCACCGGGTCGCCGCGGTCCGCGCCCACCTGCTCGACATGGCCGGCGAGCACGAGGCCGCCTACGCCCACTACCGTCTCGCCGCGCGCCGGACGCTCAGCATCCCCGAGCAGCGCTACCTGGAGGACCGCGCCGCCCACCTCGCGCCGCAGCGATGAGTTTGCCCGGACTTGCCAGTCTTTGGGGCACACGACGAGAAGACGAGGAGCAAGCGTGGAGAACGGACGAGGAAGGGTCGAGCACCAGCGCGGCGACGGAGCGGGTCCGCACGCGGTGCACGCCGAGGCGCTGGTCAAGCACTACAGCGGCCGGGCCGGCGACGTCGAGGCGGTCCGGGGCGTCGACCTGACGGTCAAGCCCGGCGAGGTCTTTGGCTTCCTGGGGCCGAACGGCGCGGGCAAGTCGACCACGGTCAAGATGCTCACGACCCTGCTGTCGATCACCTCGGGCACCGCGCACGTCGCCGGCGTCGACGTCGCCCGCGACCCCGACGGCGCCCGGCGCCGCATCGGCGTGGCGCTACAGGAGGCCGGGCTCGACCCGCGCCAGACCGGGCGGGAGCTGCTCGTCCTGCAGGGACGCCTGTTCGGGCTCTCGACGGCTGACGCCACCACGCGCGCCTCGGAGCTGCTCGAGCTCGTCGAGCTCGAGGACGCGGCCGACCGCCGCATCAAGAGCTACTCCGGCGGCATGAAGCGCCGGCTCGATCTCGCCTCCGCCCTCGTACACGAGCCGGAGGTGCTCTTCCTCGACGAGCCGACCACCGGCCTCGACCCCGCGAGCCGCCTCACGGTCTGGGAGGAGCTGCGGCGGATCAACGGCCGGGGCACCACCGTGTTTCTCACCACGCAGTACCTCGAGGAGGCCGACCAGCTGTGCGACCGGCTGGCCATCATCGACGGCGGCCAGATCGTCCGGCGCGGGACCCCCGACGAGCTGAAGGCCGAGCTCCGCGAGCGTCAGGGCCTCGACGCCGAACCGACGCTCGACGACGTGTTCCTCGACGCGACCGGCCGGACCCGCAGCCGCGTCGCCGGCGACGTCCAGGAGGTGAAGGCATGAGTTCCGCATGGGCCCTGGGCCAGCGCGCGCTCCGCGAGGCGTGGCGCACGCCCGACGCGATCATCCCCACGCTGTTCATCCCGATCTTCTTCCTGATCGTCAACACCGGCCAGGCCGCCAAGATCTTCCCGTCCTCCTCGACGGGCTTCCTGGAGGGCCAGGGCTACGGGGCGTTCCAGCTGCCGACCACGCTGCTGCTGGCCGCGTCGTTCGGAACCGCGGCGCTGTTCCTCGTCGAGGAGATCGAGGGCGGCTACTTCGACAAGCTGCGCGCCACCCCGATCCCGCGGACCTCGATCGTCGCCGGGCGCCTGATCGCCGAGATGGTCAAGGGAGTCCTGATCTCATCGGTGCTCGTCCTGATCGCGCTGCCGTTCGGTATCTCGATCGCGAGCGGGCCGCTCGGGTTCACCCTCCTCGTCCTCCTGACAGCGCTGTGGACGGTCGTGTTCGCGGGCTTCATGCAGCTCATCGCGCTCAAGACGCGAAGCGCGGCGGCCACGAACTCGGGCGGGCTGATCTTCTTCCCGCTGCTGTTCCTCACGCCGAACTTCGTCCCCCGTGACCTGCTCACCAGGCCGATGGAGGTCGCGGCGACCTTCAACCCGGTGACCTACGTGATGGAGGCGCTGCGCTCCCTGATCCTCGACGACCTCGACTGGGGCCGCATCGGGCCGGGCTTCGCCGTGGTCGCCGCGCTGGGCGTGGTCATGGTCGCGCTCAACGTGCGGATGATCCGGCAGTACGACTGAGCGGAGCCGCGCCGCGCCCTGAGGGCGCGGCGCGGACGATCGCGGTCGATCAGCCGGCGCTGGGGGTGAGGGCCTGCGGGCCCGGCTGGAACCGGTGCGCCGTCGGCGTGCGGACACCGGCGACGATCAGGCCGGTGGCGAGGAGGGCGGCGAGCAGCCCGCCGCCCGCGAGGCCCCAGCCGATGGCGGCGAGGAACGGGACCTTGGCGCCGGCGCTGACATCGGCCCGGACGCCCGGGGACCCGTCGGCGTTCATGACCACGATCGACCACGTGCCGTCCTCGACGTCCCAGTCGAGCGTCTGCGCGCCGGTGCCGTTCGCCGTCGCGGCCCAGAAGCCGGCCTGCGCGGGCGCCGACGGGCGCCGGGTGCCCTGCTCGTCGCGATAGTCGGCCTCGAACGGCGAGTAGTCGACGTCGGTGACCGTGGTGTGCGAGACGTCGCGCAGGTACGACGACACGTCGCTCGAGCGGGCGATCCCGACGAAGACCGGCTCGCCGGACGTCGAGTCGACGTTGAGGCGGATCCGGCCGGCATCCACCGAGCCGAGGCCGTCGAGGTCGAGGTCGATGTCCTCCGTGACGATCGCGCGGCTGTTCGCCGAGAACGTGTGGGCCGCACTGGTGAGGTACCCGGTGTCGTCCTTCTGGGAGTCGGCCCACAGCACCGCGCCGCCGGCGGTCAGCAGGCCGGCGGCGAAGAGGCCGACGAGCGCGCCGATCACCACCGAGACGGTGCGGGTTCCGGAGCGTGCGCGCTTCGGCTGCGTGAAGGTGAGTTCGGACATCGGGGGTTCTCCGTTCGGGCTCTCAGAGGCGGGGTTCAGGGGTGCGACATCAACGGTCCCAGCCGGAGAGGGTCGGCGCGCGGGGGGCAGCAGGCGGGCCGCGGTGCGGATAGCCGCCGCGGACGGGGGCTACCTCGTGGCGGCGTCGAGCTTCTCGACGGCGGCCTGGGCCTGCTGCGCGGCCCCGGCGGGGTCGACGTCGCCGGCGATCGCGGCGGCGACCGCCTTGGCCACGGGCTCGGACCCCAGCAGCGCGCCGACCAGCGCGGCGCGGCCCTGCTCGAAGCCCCAGCGCTGGAAGCTCAGTGCGCCCTCGCCGATCGCCTCGATCGACCGTGGCGAGTAGAAGTCACCGAGCGGCGCCTTGCGGTCGCCCCCGCTGGGAAGCTTCGACCAGGCCTCGACGAAGCGGTCCGGCGACGCGCGGTCGCCCACCCGGACCGGGAACTTGCCTTGCGGCGAGAGCGCCAGCCAGCGCTCGTAGCCCTCGGACATCATGTACTCGACGAATCGCTCGGCGCGCGCCACGTCGGCGCCGGCGGTGATGCCCCACGTCGCGATCGTCCCGTACTGGGCGGGCCTGCCCTGCGGATCCTCGAGCGCGCCGATCAGGCCGCTGTTGCGCGCGAGGTAGGCGGGGTCGTCCCGGCATTCCGGGCAGCTCGGGATCGCGTCGTCGCGCAGGCCGGCCATCGCGTCGAGCAGGAACGGCGACCAGAACACCATCGCCGCGCGCCCGGCGAAGTACGTGTCGCGGGTGGAGTCGACGTCCTGCTCGCCGCGAACGGAGTGGCGGGCGAGGTCGACGTAGGCGGCGAACGCCCGGCGGCAGGCGGGCGACGTCAGGGTGACGCGCCCGGTGTCGTCGAGCAGCTGGCAGCCGGTCGCCAGCGCGATGTGCTCGAAGGTCTCGGCGGTGAACCCGCTCGGCGCGGTTGCCAGCGCGATGCCCGCCAGCCGGCCGCGATGCAGCCGCCGCGCGGCACGCCGGACGTCGTCGAGGGTGCGCGGCGTCGCGATCCCGGCCTTGTCGAACAGGTCCTTGCGGTAGATCAGCAGCTGACCCCAGCCGTCCGACGGGACGGCGGCGACGCGACCCTCGCTCGTGAGCAGGCTGAGCGCGCGCGCCGAGAACGTCTCCTCGCCGAGCCGGTTGACCACCTCCTGCGCCGCGTCGGTGTTCAGCAGCCCGCTGCGCGCGTAGGCGTGGGCACTCGACATCGGGAGCTGCGCGACGTCCGGCAGGCGGCCGGCGCGGTCGGCCGCGGCGATGCGGTCTTCGAGCTCGTCGTCGCCGATGGCCACGAGGTCCACGCGGATGCCGGTACGGCGGGTGAAGCCGGCGATGTTCTCGCGCGTGGCGGCGACCCGATCCGGCTGGTTCTCCTGCGACCAGACCACGAGTGCCGGGCCGCCTTTGGGCGGGTCGCCGGACTTGTTGCCGTCACCCGAGCCGCCACACCCGGCCGCGGTCAGCAGCGTGATGGCGAGCACGGACGCCGCGCCGGAGACGCGCGTCGACCGCAGGCGGTGGCGCGACATCCGGCCCGACACCTGCCCATCCTCCCCGCCGCGCCGGGGCATCGCAAGCCGAGGTACGGCTGGCTACACCTCCGGCGGGGCACGGGCCGCACCGAAGGACGCCAGCCAGCCGCCTCTGCAGGACCCCCCGGGGGTGGGAGGGTCCTCATGTCCCCACCACCACCCCAGAAGGGACGGACCTCATGAACTCCTCACTCCTCACCATCCCGATGTTCCAGGCCACCGAGGCGGACCGCCGCCGCACCCGCCGCGCCCGCGCCGGCCGCACGAGCTGAGGCATGAGTCATGGCCCTCCTGTCCCCCGCCGCCCCCTTCGCCCCCCGCGTGCAGCGTGTGACTCCTCCCCCGCACGTCTTCACGCTCCCGGTGGTCCGCGAGCTGCCCGCCGCCAGCGGGCAGGCCCTCGGATCCGCGTTCATCTGGTAACGCGCTCCCACACCACCATCGGGACCGGATGAAGGCCGGCCGCGTCAGAGCGGCCGGCCTTCGCGCGTTAACGGGCTGACCGGCTTCCCTTGCCACGAGGGGCGCCAGTGGATACTCGTCTGACAATGCCCCACGCCTCATCCGCGCCGCGCGCGCGCCGCCGTTCGCCCTGGGCGCTGCTCGTGCTCGGGTCGGCGGGCATCGTGCTCGTCGTCGCGCTGACCGCCGCCGTGTGGTGGGCGGCATCGAGCGAGCGGCGCGTGAGCTCGTTCAGCGTCCGGGGCTCGCTGACCGGGATCTCGCTCGACCTCGGCCCGTCCGACACCGAGATCGTCGGCGGGCGGGACGAGCCAGTGGTCGGGGTCCGGCGCACCGACGCGTTCTCGTTCGGCCACCCGGCGATCGTCCGCCGCGAGGTCACGGGCGGGATCCTGCGGATCCGATCGCGGTGCCCGCGCGCGGTGCTCGGGACCTGCTCGGCGAGCTATCGCCTGACGGTGCCCAACAATGTGCCGGTGACGGTGCGCACCGGGTCCGGGAACGTGCGGCTCACCGGCTTCCGCGGCTCGGCGCGCATCGACACGGGCACGGGCGACATCTCGGCGGACTCCTACTGCGGCTTCCTGCTGCGGGCGCGCGCCGCCGGCGGCGACGTGTCGGCGCGCGCGACGTGCGCGCCCGAGCGCCTCGAGCTGCGCTCCCGGACCGGCCGCGTGCGCGCGGTCGTCCCCCCGGGGCGCTACCGGATCGACGCCGACAGCGATGAGGGAACCCGGCGGGTGCGCGGCCTCACCGCGGCCGACGACGCCCCGTTCCAGATCCAGGCGTTGAGCACGTCGGGCGACGTCGACCTGGAGGCGAGCCCGTGACCCTGGGCGACGGCACGCCGCTCGGGCTCGGCTTCCGGCTCCAGCGCGCCGGGCGGACGCTGGCCTACCTCCTGCTCAGCCTGCCGCTCGGCGTGCTGTCGGTGTTCGCGCTGGTGGCGGTGGCGATCGGGGCGGCGATCGGCTTCTTCGGGACGCCGCTGCTGGTTGGCGCGGTGGCGTTCTGCCGCCGGCTCGCCGACCAGGATCGGCGCGCGGCCAACGTCTGGCTCGGCGCGCACATCCCGCCGCTTCCCGGCCCGCCGCGCGACCGGCGCGCCCGCCAGCGGCGCCCGCTCGACGTGCTCTCCGACCGCCAGCTCGACGTGCTCTCCGACCGCCCGCTCATCCGCATGCTCGTGCTGCTGGCGCTCAAGCTCCCGGCCGCCGCCATCCTGCTCGCGCTGACGGCGGCGATCGTCGCGGTGGCCGGCGGCCTGGTGGTGCTGGGTGTCAAAGGCATCGGCGGGATCGGGCCGGCGACGTACGTCGGGCCCATCCAGACCGGCGTGCTCAGCGGCATCGGCCTGACGCTGCTCGCGTTGCCGGTGACGGTGCTGGCCATCGCGGGGCTCGGCGCCGCGGGCGGCATGCTGCGCACACTGAGCCGCTCGCTGCTGATCGCACCGGCGCCGGCGGCGGGCGGGCCCGTCCGCGAGATGCTCGCCGAGAGCCTCGGCGACCGGACGCTATCGATCGCCTACTGGCTCGCGGACCGCGAGATCTTCGTCGACGAGGCCGGCCGCGCGGTGACCCTGCCGGCGACCGGGTCCGGGCGCGCGTGGACGGCGGTCGAGCGCGACGGGCGCCGCGTTGCGGCGATCCTCCACGACGCCGAGCTCGACACCAGCCCCGAGCTCGTGCATGCGGCGGCGGCGGCCGCCGCGCTCGCCATCGACAACGAGCGGCTCAAGGCAGATCTGCGGGCGCGGGTCGAGGAGCTTCGGGTCTCGCGCGTGCGCATCGTCCAGGCCGGCGATGCCGCCCGCCGGCAGATCGAGCGAGACCTGCACGACGGGGCCCAGCAGCAGCTGGTCGGCCTCGCGCTCGACCTGCGGATGCTCAAGACGCGCCTCAAGGATCCGGGCGAGCGCGCGGCGGTCGACGACCTCGCCGAGAAGCTCGGCGCGGCGCTGCACGAGCTGCGCGAGCTCGCGCGCGGCATCCACCCCGTCGTCCTCACCGCCCAGGGCCTCGGGCCGGCGGTGGAGTCGCTCGCACACCGGACCAGCGTCCCCGTGGAGTGCGTCGTCGACGTCGGCGCCGAGCGCCTCTCGCCGCCGATCGAGGCCGCGGCCTACTTCCTCGTCGCCGAGGCGCTCACGAACGTCGTCCGGTACGCCGGCGCGACCAGCGCGCTGGTGGAGATCCGGCGTGACGGCGACGACGTGGTGGTCGAGGTGCTCGACGACGGGGTGGGCGGCGCCGACATGACCGCCGGGACCGGGCTGCGCGGGCTGGCCGACCGGATCTCTGCCCTGGAGGGGACGCTGCGGGTCGACAGCCCGCGCGGCGGCGGCACGCGGGTGCAGGCGTGGATCCCGTGCGGCGCCGGCGCGCTCGTTTCGGGTGCGCTCGAGCCGGAGGCGTCCGCCCCGGCCGACCCGCCGCCCGCCGCCGTGCTGGAGGCCCCCCGATGAGGCGCGCGGTCTTGGTCATCGCGCTCGCCGTCCTCGCCGCCGGCTGCGGGCGCACGGAGGAGATCCGTGAGCGCGACCTCGTCGTGCGGGGAGCGACGCCCGAGCCGGCCGCCCCGAGCCGCCAGGCGCCCCGGCGGACCGACACGGTGCGGATCGCCGTCGTCACCCACGGGCAGGCGTCGAGCCCGTTCTGGGTGATCGTCCGCAACGGCATCGACGCCGCGGCGCGCCAGACCGACGCCTCGGTGAGCTACGCGTCGCCCGACACCTACAGCGTCCCGCGCATGCGGGCCCTGATCGACACGGCGGTGGCCGCGCGGCCGGATGGCCTCGTCGTGTCGATCCCCAGCCCGGGGGTCGCCGAATCGATCCGCCGGGCCGTCGCGGCCGGGATCCCGGTCGTGTCGATCAACTCCGGCAGCGACGCATTCCGGCGCCTCGGCGTGCTCGCCCACGTCGGCCAGCCCGAGGATCGGGCGGGGGCCGGGGCCGGCGAGCGGCTCGCCAAGGCCGGCGTGCGGCGCGGGCTCTGCGTCAACCACGAGCCCGACAACGAAGGGCTGAGGCTGCGCTGCCGCGGGTTCGCGCAGGCCTTGCGCCAGGCCGGCGGCACGGCCGAGGTGGTCGCGGTGGACGTCCAGAATCGCGCCGAGACGCGCGCGAAGCTCGCCACCGCGATCCGCGCCCGGCGCGTCGACGGCGTGCTCACGCTGAACACCGACGGCGCCGAGGCGGCGCTCGACGCGTCGCGCGGCCGCGGGGGCGTCCACGTCGCCACGTTCGACCTGTCCCCGCGGGTCCTCGACGCGATCCGCGCCGGCAGCATGGACTTCGCCGTCGACCAGCAGGCCTACCTTCAGGGCTACCTGCCGGTGATGCTGCTCAGCCAGCGCATCCGCTACGGGCTCTTCCCGGCCGAGGGCGACGTGGTCGCGACCGGCCCGAGCTTCGTGACCAAGGAGACGGCGGGTCAGGTCATGCGGCTCAACACGCGCGGCATCCGGTAGCCCCGTCTCGGGCGACCGGTGCCGCCCAATGCGGTATCACCCCGACCCGTGAGGCGAATCGTCCTGATCGGCCTGGTCGCGACGCTGCTGGCCGCGGAGCCCGCCGCGGCCGCCACGATCCGGGTGGCCGACCCGCTGTCGAACAAGCTGCGCGTGAAGCCGTCGAGGCTGGCGTTCAAGGATCTGGCCTTCAGCAAGCTGCGCTGGCACGGCTGGGGCGGGAAGGCCGCCTGGGCCCGCGGCCGCGCGCGAGCGAGCACCTGCACCCCGTCGTGCGCGGACGGGCGCATCGTGCGCACCGGCGTGACCGTCACGGTCACGCGGCGCCGCACCCGCGGCGGACGCCGCCAGTACACGTGCCTGAGCTGGCGCACGGATCGTCCCCCGGGCGACGATCCCGCGACCGGCGCGCTCGATCCGGGCACGTTCCGCCGGTGCCGGCTGCGCCTCGCCGGAGAGGTCCGCGACCCCACCGCGGAGGAGGACGCCGGCGTGCGCGCCGCCGCGCAGGCTCGCGGGTCTGACCTCGCCCAGCTGGAGAAGATCGTCGTCCACCGGCGCGCCGCGCTGGCGGTTGCGTGCTTCGTGGACCCAGAGGCCGGCGGCGACGTCACGATCTTCCGGCGCCGGGGCGACGCCTGGGTCTACGTCACCGGCGGTTCGGCCGTCAGCGGCGGCCCCGCCGTGCAGGCCGTCTTCGACGGCTGCCACGGCGTGTCGCTCACGACCGGCTGAGGCTAGTGGCGCCCGGAGCTGCGGTGCCCGCCGCCGGAGCGTGAGCCCGGGCGACGGCGCTGCCCGCCGCGGCCGGCGGCCGCGCCGGACACGTGGCGGCGCGAGGGCTGGGCGACGTGCAGGCCGCTCGCGTCGAACGCCTCCTCGAGGCGCAGCTCGGACGCGATCTTGCGCACGTCGCGCGCCTGCTCGGCGGAGACGAACGTGATGCCGATGCCGGTGTTGCCGGCGCGAGCCGTGCGTCCGACGCGGTGGACGTAGCCCTCGCGGTCCTCGGGCGCGTCGAAGTTGATGACGTGTGAGATGCCGGCGACGTCGATGCCGCGGGCGGCGACGTCGGTGGCGACGAGCACGTCGACGCGGAACGCCTCGAAGTCCGCCAGCGCGCGCTCGCGCTGGCGCTGGGACTTGTCGCCGTGCATCGCGACCGCCTTGACGCCCGCGTTGTTCAGGCGCTTGGTCAGGCGGTCGGCGCCGCGCTTGGTGCGGACGAAGACGAGCGCGAGGTCGCGCTCGGCGCGCAGCTCGTGGACCAGGGTGTGGATCCGGTCGTCGCGCTCGGCGGCGACGAAGCGGTGCTCGATCTCGGCCAGGTTCTTCCGGGTCGGCACGTGCTCGTGGCGCGCCGGGTTCGACGTGTACTCGGCGGCGACCTTGCCGGCCTCGCCGTCGAGCGTGGCCGAGAAGAACAGGGTCTGGCGGCTGCGCGGACACTGGGCGACGATCCGGTCGACGGGCGGGCGGAAGCCCATGTCGAGCATCCGGTCGGCCTCGTCGAGGACGAGGATCTGCACGTGCGAGAGCGAGAACGCCCGGCGCTGGAGGAGGTCCTCCAGGCGGCCCGGCGTGGCGACGACGATGTGGGCCTTGCGGGCCTCGCGGGCCTGCTTCTCGAGGCCGACGCCGCCGTAGACGGCGGCGATGGAGAGCGCGCGGGCGTGGGCCACCGTGCGTGTCTCCTCGACGATCTGCGTGGCGAGCTCGCGGGTCGGGGCGAGGATGAGCGCCGCGGGACGGGCGTCGGTGGCCTCGATCCGGTCGCAGATCGGCGCGCCGAACGCGAGCGTCTTGCCCGATCCGGTCGGGGACTTGGCGAGCACGTCGCGGCCGGCGAGCACGTCGGCGATGACGAGCTTCTGGATGGCGAACGGCTCGGTGAAGCCGCGCTTGGCGAGGGCGCCGCACACGGCGGCGGACACGCCGAGATCGGCGAAGGACTGCTGGGACATTGGACTGACTCCTGCGGCTGAGCCGCGGACGATTCGGGAGAGGCGAACAACCAACCCGAACCGCACGTGTGCGCACTCAGAGCAAGCTTGCCTCGGGTCGGCTCCGTGCCGACCACGCATTCACCGTAGCAGCAGGACTATTTCCACTCGTGGCCGACGAACACCGGCTCGGGGACGAGCCGGACGCCGAACTCGCGCTCGACGCCGCCGGCGACCTCGCGGGCGAGCGCGACGAGCTGCGCCGTGGTCGCGCCGCCGCGGTTGGTGAGCGCGAGCGTGTGCTTGGTGGAGACGGCCGCCGGCCCCGGCAGGCCGTGCCCGCGCGCGAAGCCGGCGCGCTCGACCAGCCAGGCCGCCGACGTCTTGACCCGCCCGTCGGGCTCGGGGAACTGCGGCGGGCGGGCGTCGTCGCCGAGGCGCTCGCGCACCCGCGCCTCGAGGCGGGCGAACTCGTCGGCGCCGAGGATCGGGTTGGTGAAGAACGATCCGGCCGACACGGAGTCGAGGTCGGCGGCGTCGATCACCATGCCCTTGCGGCGGCGCAGCGCGAGCACGGCCTCGCGCGCTTCGGCAACGGGGACCCGGTCGCCAGGCTGCACGCCCAGCTCGCGGGCGAGCTCGGCATAGCGGATCGGCTGCGAGCGCCCGCCCGGCGCGAGCGCGTACGTGACCGCCAGGACGAGCCAGCGGCCCGGGTGGCGCTTGAATCCGCTCGTCCGGTAGCCGAACGCGCACGCGTCGGGACCGAGCTCGACGACCGAGCCCGTGGTCCGGTCGACGGCGCGGACGCGGACGATCGTCTCCGAGACCTCCTGGCCGTAGGCGCCGACGTTCTGGATCGGCGTGGCGCCCACCGAGCCGGGGATGCCCGACAGGCACTCGAGGCCGGCCAGCCCTTCGGCCACCGTGCTCGCGACGAAGGGATCCCACGCCTCCCCCGCCTGGACGGTCAGCGTGGTCGGGTCCTCGCGCTCGATCCCGCGCGTGGCCACCACGACGACGGTGCCTGGCCAGCCGGCGTCGGCGACCACCACGTTGGATCCGCCGGCCAGCACCAGCGGCGGCTCGCCCGCGGCGTCGCCGGCGCGGACCGCCTCGACGAGCTCCGCTTCGGTGCGCGCCTCGACGAGGCGCCCGGCGGGGCCGCCGAGGCGCAGCGTGGTGAGGTCGGCGAGGGAGCGCATGCGGGGCCAGACGGTAGCTTCCGGGCCCATGGCCACCCTCGCCGAGCTCGCGGACAGCCCCGACCGCCAGGAGGAGATCGTCGCCTCGCTCGTCGACGCGTTCGAGACGCTGATCGAGCGCGACCCGCGGGCGTTCCGGCGCAAGTTCCGCAAGATGGCCGCCGACCCGTTCGCGTTCTATCGCGGCTCGGCCTGCGTGTTCTACGCGGACGTCGTCCGCCTCGACGACCGCTGGGCCGACGAGCGGACGAGCCGCGTCTGGATCCAGGGCGACCTGCACGCCGAGAACTACGGGACCTACATGGACTCGGCGGGCCTGCTCGTCTTCGACGTCAACGACTTCGACGAGGCCTACCTCGGCCACTTCACGTGGGATCTTCAGCGCATGGCGGCGAGCCTCGCGCTGCTGGGCTTCGCCAAGGCGCTGTCCGACACGACGATCAGCGACATGATCGAGAGCTACGCGCGCGCCTACCTTGAGCAGGTCCACGCGTTCGCCACCGGTGACCGCGACAACGAGTTCCGGCTCACGCTCGAGAACACCGAGGGCGCGCTGCACGACGTCCTGGAGTCCGCGCGGCTCCAGACCCGCGTCGGGCTGCTCGAACGGCTGACGACGATCGAGGGCACCGACCGCTCGTTCCGCGAGGGCCCGGGCATCCGCCGCCTCGAGGACGACGAGCGCGCCGAGGTCCTCGCCGCGTACGAGCGCTACCTGGAGACGATCCCCGAGGTCAAGCGCCAGCACAGCGTCTCCTACACGGTCAAAGACGTCGTCGGGCGCTCGGGGTTCGGCATCGGCAGCGCCGGCCTGCCCGCCTACAACCTGCTGATCGAGGGGCGCACCCAGGCGCTCGAGAACGACGTCGTGCTCTCGATGAAGGAGGGCAACGTCGCCGCGCCCAGCCGCGTCGTCGACGACGAGCGGATCACCAGCCACTTCAAGCACCAGGGCCACCGCACGGCGGTCTCCCAGCGCGCGCTGCAGGCCCATACCGACCCGTGGCTCGGGTGGTGCGAGCTGCACGACGAGGGCCAGGTGGTCTCCGAGCTGTCGCCCTACGTGGCCGACCTCGACTGGGACGTCGTCACCGAGCCCGACGAGATCCTGCCGCTGCTGCAGTTCCTGGGCCAGGCCACCGCGAAGGTCCACTGCGTGTCGGACGCGGGCTCGGACGAGTCGCTCGTGACCTTCCAGACCGAGGACGCGATCGTCGCCGCGGTCGGCGACCGCGTCGACGAGTTCGCCGAGGAGCTGGCGGCCTTCGGCGCCGAGTACGGCGCCCTCGCCCGCGACGACTACCGGCGGTTCGTCGAGGCGTTCCGCAACGGCGAGATCCCGGGCTTGCCGCAGAGCTGAACGACCTACGGCGGCAGCCGCCGCCCCGGCCGCTTCACCCGGAACCACCGGTGCGCGTGGCGCTCGAGCGCCAGCCGCACCAGACCGTCCTCGACCGGCTCGACCGCCTCGGCGAACAGGTCGACGAGCGCCTCCGCCTCGTCCTCCAGCTCCAGCGTCACCGTCGCGGGCTCGCCGCCGAGCTCGTGGACGGCGACGACGGTCGAGCCCTCCCAGTCGCACCGATGCGCGAGGACCGACGGGGCGTCGACGCCGAGCACCGTCAGCGTCCCGAACCCGAGCTCGGGACACTCGCGCCGCCGGCGGATCAGCCGCTCGGTCCAGTTGAGCTGGGAGTCCGCGTCACGCCGCTGGGCGGCGACGTTCACCGCGTCAGGGCCGAACGGGCCCTCGGTCACGGGCCGGCACAGCTCGCTCGCGTCGGCGACTGTTGAGAACCCGCCGTGGTCGTCGGCTGACCACTGCATCGGCGAGCGGACGCTCAGGCGGCCCTCGATGGCGAGGTTCTCCCCCATCCCGATCTCCTCGCCGTAAAACAGCACCGGCGTGCCGGGGAGGGAGAACACGAGCGAGTAGACCATCCGGATCGCGGCCTGGTCGCCGCCGAGCATGGGCGGCAGCCGCCGCCGCAGCCCGCGGCCGAACAGCTGCAGCGACTCGTCGGGGCCGAAGGCGGCGAACACCTCCTGGCGCTCGTCCTCGCTCAGCTTGTCGAGCGTCAGCTCGTCGTGGTTGCGCACGAAGCGCCCCCACTGACAGTCCGGCGGGATCGCGGGAGCGTCGCGCAGCGCCTTGACCAACGGCGCCGCCTCGCCACGGGCGAGCGACAGAAAGAGCGCCTGGTTGCCGACGAAGTCGAACAGCATCTGCAGCTCGTCGCCGTCCTCGTCGCCGAAGAACGCGCGCGCGTCCTTCGGCGGCAGGTTGACCTCGCCGAGCAGCACGGCGTTCCCGGCGCGCCGGCCGATGAACCGGCGCAGGTCGCGCATCAGCTCGTGCGGATCGACGAGCGCGCCCTCGGGCATCCCCATCGGCTCGAGCATGAACGGCACCGCGTCGATGCGGAAGCCGGAGAGCCCCTGCTCGAGCCAGCAGCCCACGACCTGGGCGATCTCGTCGCGGACCGCCGGGTTGGCGACGTTGAGGTCGGGCTGGTGGGAGTAGAAGCGGTGCAGGTAGTACTGGCCGGCCTTGCGGTCGTACGCCCAGTTCGAGGTCTCCTTGTCCGGGAAGACCACGTCACCCGGCTTCTCCGCGGGCTTCTCGTCGGCCCAGACATAGAAGTCCCGGTACGGCGAGTCGCGGCTCGCCCGGGCGGACTGAAACCACGGGTGCTGGTCGGACGTGTGGTTCATGACGAGGTCGGCGATCACGCGGATGCCGCGGTCGCGCGCCGTGCGCACGAACTCGGCGAAGTCGCCCAGCGTGCCGAGCCGCGGATCGACGGCGTAGAAGTCCGAGATGTCGTAGCCGTCGTCGCGCCGCGGCGAGGCGTAGAAGGGCATCAGCCAGACGCACGAGACGCCGATGCCGCCCAGGTAGTCGAGGCGCTCGGTGAGCCCGACGAGGTCGCCGCAGCCGTCGTCGTTGGCGTCGAAGAACGTCTCGACGTCGAGGCAGTACATCACCGCGTTCTTCCACCAGAGGTCGCTGGTGGCCTTCATGCTCATGTCGCCAGCTCCGGGAGCACGTGCTCGCCGAACGCGTCGATGAAGGGTTCGAGCTCCTGGCCGACGTGGTGCAGGTTGATCTCGTCGAAGCCGAGCGCCGCGTACTCCTCGAGCCACGCCCGGTGCCGGCCGAGGTCGGCGGAGATGTGCACGGCCGCCCGCAGCTGGTCCTCGGTCACGTCGCGCGCCCGCTCGTCGAACTCCTCGGGCTTCTCGACATCCCACGGGATCGGCGGGGCGAAGACGTTGGTGCGCCACTGGTCGTGGGCGATGCGCAGCGCTCCGGCCTCGGTCTCGGCCCACGACAGGTGGACCTGCAGCACGAGCCGCTTGCCCTCGCCGCCGTTGGCCCGGAAGGCGGCGATCATCGCCTCGAGCTTGTCGTGCGGCTGGTTGACGGTCGCGAGGCCGTCGGCCCAGCGCCCGCCCAGCGCCGCGGTCTCGACGCTCACGGCGGGCGCGATCAGCGGCGGCGGTTCGGGCGGCACGGTGTAGAGGCGCGCCTCGTCGACCTGGACGAGACCGTCGTGCGTGACCTCCTCCCCCGCGAGCAGCCGCCGGATCACGTCGACGGACTCGAGCAGCCGGGCGGTGCGCGTCTCCTTGTCGGGCCACGCCTCACCCGTGATGTGCTCGTTGGAGAACTCGCCGGTCCCGAGCGCGACCCACAGCCGCCCCGGGAACATCTCGCACAGCGTGGCGGCGGCCTGGGCGACGATCGCCGGGTGATAGCGCTGGCCGGGTGCGTTGACGACGCCGAACGGCAGCGTCGTGGTCGCCATCGCCGCGCCGAGCCACGCCCAGGCGAAGCCCGACTCGCCCTGGCGCTCGCTCCAGGGCGAGAAGTGGTCCGACGACATGATGGCGCCGAACCCCGCGTCCTGCGCCCGGCGCGCGTAGTCCAGCAGCCGGCTCGGGGGGATCTGCTCGTGGGAGGCGTGGAAGCCGATGCGCGGCATCCCGAGGACGTACCCAGCGACCAGCGCCCGCCAATCAGAGAGCGAGCGCGCCGGCGGCGGCGCGAGGCCCGGTGAGCGCGACGACCGCGAGGGTGGCGAAGCGCTCGATCGTGGCGATCTCGGCGGCGGTGAACGCCGCGTCCTCGCCGTACCGCGACACGTTGAGCGCGCCGACCGCGCGGTCCTCGGCCATCAGCGGGACGCTCACCATCGACTCGGGCTCGTCGTCGGTGCCGATGACGTTGCTGCCCGTCGGGTCGAGATCGGTGCGCGGCACGTAGCGGGTGCGCCGCTCCGAGATGGTCGACCCCGTGATCCCCTCGGTGACCGGGAACGCGTCGGCCATCGTCTCGGCCGCCCACCTGCCGCGCGCCAGGACCGGGCGCAGCAGGCCCTCGGCGTGGTCGACCTCATAGACGGTCAGATCCTCGTGGGAGACCAGCCGGCCGAGGTGGTCGGCCACCTGCGCGAGCGTCTCCTCGCGCGGGCCGCCGGCCCGGACGGCGGTCGCGGCGTCGACGAGCGCCTCGAGCGCCGAGGCGGACGCGGCCACCGCGGACACGTCGGGCGACGCCACGGACAGCTGCTGGTCGCGCCAGGTCTGCACCCAGTCCGGGACGTCGCGGGCGGGCAGCGGCCGGGAGAGGTGGTACCCCTGCGCCGTGTGGCAGCCGAACGCGGCGAGCTGCGCCCAGTGCTGGGCGGTCTCGACGCCCTCGGCGACGACGTGCAGGCGCAGGTTGCGCGCGAGGTCGATCGTCGAGCGGACGATGATCGCGTCGTCGCCGTCGGCGAGCATGTCGATCACGAAGGACTTGTCGATCTTGAGCTCGGAGACCGGCAGGCGCTTGAGGTGCGCGAGCGACGAGTACCCGGTCCCGAAGTCGTCGAGCGACAGCGAGATGCCGAGGTCGGCGAGCCGCGTCAGGACGTCGAGCGCCTGGTCGGGGTCGAGCATGATGGTGTTCTCGGTGATCTCGAGCTGCAGCGCGCCCACCGGCGTCCCGAAGCGGGCGAGCAGCCCCGCCACCGCGAGCGGGAACTCGGGGTCGAGCAGGTTGGCCGCCGAGAGGTTGACGGCGACGCGGAGGTCGAGCCCCTCACGCGACCACGCGCGCTGCTGGTCGAGGGCCAGCTCGATCACCAGCGCGGTGAAGCGCTGCATCAGCCCGTGGTGCTCGGCGAGCGGCACGAACTCGTCCGGGAAGACCATGCCGCGCGTCGGATGCACCCAGCGCACGAGCGCCTCGACGCCGGTGACCTGGCGGCTCGACAGGCCGACCTTGGGCTGGAAATGCAACAGGATTCCCTCGCCGGTCTCGAGCGCCGAGCGCAGGTCGCCGAGGAGCTCGAGGCGGTCGCGCGAGTTCGCATCCTCCGCCGACCCGTAGACCTCCAGGCGCGAGCTCTGCTCCTTGGCCCGGTACATGGCGATGTCGGCATGACGCAGCAGGTCCGAGCGCCCGTCGCCGTGGTGCGGGAAGACGGAGATCCCGATGCTCGCGCGAGCGTGCGCACGCAGCCCGTCGAGCGAGAACGCCCGGTCGAGCGCGGCGTGGATCGCAGCGGCGGCTCGGCGCGCGTCGGCCTCGCCCGCCCGCGGCAGCACCGCGACGAACTCGTCGCCGCCGAGGCGCGACAGCGCGGCCTCGGGGAGGACCTCGCCCAGGCGCTCGGCGACGCCGCAGAGCATCGCGTCGCCGACGTGATGGCCGAGCGTGTCGTTGAGCTCCTTGAAGCAGTCGAGGTCGAGCAGCAGGACCGCCACGTGGCCGCCGTCTCGGCGGGCGCGGGTGAGGGCGTCCTCGGCGCACGCGTAGAAGTGGCGGCGGTTGCCGAGGCCGGTGAGGTCGTCGGTGCGGGCCTGGCGGCGGGTGAGCTCGAGCAGCTGCCCCTCGCGGCGTGTGAGCGACAGCCGCACGATGGTCAGTGCCATCGTCGCGTTGAGCAGCAGATGGGCGAGCGTGTTGAGGTGGACCACGCTGTCGAACGCGAGGGTCAGGACGACCACCGCCGGGCAGGCGACGGGGACCAGGCGCCAGAACCGGCGGGGCGCGTCGGGGAGCGGTGGGGGCGACGGCTGCCACGCGGCGACCGCGATCAGCGTGACGGCGGCCGGCCACGCCGCCTCGAGCCAGCCCCCCGGGACGAAAGTGCCGTTGGCGGTCTGCAGGAGGAAGGTGAGGTCGGCGGCGGCGCAGATCGCGACGCCCGTGCCGAGCATCCACCAGGCCCGCCCCGCCCGCGTGTTGATCAGGCAGCCACCGGCCGCGAGGACGCCGAGCAGGACGACGTCCATCGCCGGATAGGCGAGGTGGACCGCAACCTCCGCGAAGCCGCCGCGGGCGGCAGCGGCGGCGACCGGGTCGAAGAGGATCGCCGCCCCGACACTGCCGACCATCAGCGCCGCGATGGCGCCGTCGAGCCAATGGCCGGCGCCGAGGCGCCCGGCGCGCGTGCGCACCATGAGCGCGAGGCCGGCGAAGATGAGACCGTAGCCCGCGAGCCATCCGACGTCGGCAAGCGTCGGCTCGCGCGACTCGGCGAGCGCGGCGGACGACGCGTAGAAGTAGAGGTCGCCCAGCAGGGCGCAGAGCACGCCGGTGCCGATCGCGAGCCAGGCCGCGCGGTCGGTGCGCACCGAAAGGCCGCGCCAGAGCACGCAGGCGCTCGCGCAGGCCTTGGCCAGCATCGCGCCGACCCCCGCGACCGTCGGGCCTGCACCGAGCGCACCGGCGACCACCACCAGGCATCCGGCGATGACGACGGCCAGGCCCGCGACGACCAGTCGCGGGCGCGCAGCGTCGGCGCGGACGGCGATGACCATAGACTCGGTATCGGCGCGTGGCCGCTCGGCTTGACCGGGTGGCGTCGGTCGCGGACGCTCAGCAGACGCCGGCGTACCGGCAGGCGACCACGGACGGGCGCTCGACCGGGCGCCCGGCGTCGATCGACCACGCGAGCCGCACGAGCTGGGCGTGCGACCACGCGAGCGGCGTCGCAGAGAACGTCCCCTCGCCGGCGGCGAACCCGGCGCGGCCGGTCGGGGGGCGCCCGTCCCACACCTGCTCCGGGATCATCTCGCCCTCGTTGGCGGCGGCCGCCATCGCGATCAGGTGCGCCACCGCCGGCCGGCCGGCGGCGAGCTCGTACTCCCCGCGCTCGCCCGCGAAGATCGGCCACGCGCGGCCGAGCGTGGTGAACGAGTCGGGCTCCCCGATGTCCCACTCGCCGCCGCGGCGCGTCTCGCCGTAGCCGTCGAAGGTGAAGCGCCGCCAGAACGCCCCGTTCGGCGTCTCCACCTTCAGGACGCGATCGACGACGGCGACCGTGTTCGTGATCACCGGGTCGCCGGCGGGCTTGACACCGAGCCGGACGAGCTCGAGGAAGCTGGGATCGACCACGCGCCGCTGGTCGGCCTTCGCGGGACCGCTGTCGCCGATGTTGTAGGTCGTCGCCCGGTTCGGGGCGCGGTTCTTGGTCAAGCGCAGGTAGTACGGCTGCGGTGACCAGGGACCGTTGGTCGTGACCGTCCAGGCGTCGACGTTGGCCTGCCACACGTCGGCGGTGCGCATCCACCGCGCGGCGGCGGCGGTGTCGCCGCGGCGCTGTGCGATGTCGGCGGCGCAGACGAGCCCGGCGATCTCGGCGGCGAGCGTCCCCGGCGACCAGCCCGCCTGGTTCTCCCAGCGCTCCTGCGGGCTGCGCGGCCCGCGCTCGAGCAGGTAGTCGGCCGCCCGGGTCAGCGACGCGTAGGTGCGGTCGTCGGTGCGGCCGAGCTGCCACGCGAGCACGATCGGCAGCGCGACCTCGTCGAGCTGCGTGTTGGTCCACTTCGGGGTGCCGTCGACCTGCGAGTTCTGCGGGAACGACCCGTCGCGCTTCTGCTGGCGCCGCAGCAGGAAGTCCAGCGCGCGCTCGGCGCTCGGGCGGTCGCCCGCGGCGAGCTGGGCGGTGGCGACCTGGTAGAGGTCGCGCGACCAGACGAGGTGGTACGGCGCCGAGCCCTCCTTCTCGATCGTGTCGCCCGCCCACGCCCACGGCATGCTCGGCGATGCGATCGACGCGCCCGGGTAGGTCTTGTCCTCGCTCGCGCGCAGGACCATCAGCGAGACGTCGTAGGCGCGCCGGACCGGGGCGGCGGCGGCCGGGGGCGGCTTGAGGCCGGACAGGTAGCGCTCCCACCCCGCCGCGTACTCGGCGGCCACCGCACCGAAGCCGCGGCGCAGCGAGGCGGTCGCGGCGCCGCGCGCGGCCGTGCCGGTGCGACCGAAGCCGAGCGCCAGCGTCAGGTGGTTGGCGCCGGGGCGCCCGGTCAGCGCGGTGCGCGCGGTCTGCACCACGTTGCCGGGCCGGCGCGCGACGTACGCGTGGTCGAGGCGGTGGTCGGCCTCGAGGTCGCGCCAGCCGTCGCTGCGGCCGACATAGCCGCTCGTCGCGGCGCGCAGCGCGGGCACCGTCCGCACCGCGCTGGCAAGGCGCGCGTCGGAGGCGACGAGATCGCGCCCGACCGTCGACCCGCGGTCGTCGCCGCCGTCGTTGGACAAGGCCGGGTCGTAGTGGACGTAGACGTCGTACGCGCGGCCGGACAGCGAGCGGAAGTCGACGTCGACGAGCACGGTGTCGCGGTCCGGGTCGGTGACGTAAGTCTTCGTGATCCGGTAGCGGCCGGGCGCCGTGTTCACCTGGCGGAAGGTGAGGCTGCGACCGCCCACGACCTCGACCCGGTGAGTGGTCGCCTCGGACTCGCGCTCGGTGAACGTGCGGCCGTCGGAGACGATCAGCTCGAGGTCGCGCACGCTCGGGGTGCCGAGCGTCGGGTGGTAGACCTCGGTCAGCTCGCCGCGCGACAGCGTGAACCACACCTTGCTGCGCGCGCTCATCGCCGTCCCGAAGCCCTGCTTGTCGGCGCGCGTCCAGTCGGCCTTCGCGCCGGGAGCCCCGGGCGCCGGCGCCTGCCCGGCCGCCCCCGCCGGTGTGAGGAGGAAGAGAGCGGCGAGGACGGCCAGGCGTCGGGTCACAGCGCCGTCGATACCCCGACACTCAGGTCAGAAAACGCCGCCGCTCAACGTTCCACTTCGGCGGTGAGCGCGCGGGCGGGCCCGTCCGCCCCCACGTCGCCGAGCCGCTCGATGACGAGCAGGTGGGCTTCGCGATCGGCTCGCACGCAGTGCTCGACGCCAACCGGGACGACGAACAGCTCGCCGCGCTCGAGCACGATGTCGCCGTCGCGCAACTGGACCGTGACGGTGCCCTCCAGGACCAGGAACAGGTCGTCCGTGCCCTCGTGGCGATGCCAGACGAACTCGCCCTGGACCTTGAGCACCTGGACGGTCTCGTCGTTGTACGCGGCGATCACGCGCGGCAGCCAGTGCGTATCGACCTGCGAGAGGGCGTCGGCGAGATTGACCTTGTCGATCATCGCCGCGGAACCTACATCGGCGCTCGCCAAACCCCGTTTTGACGCGGTGGCAGTAGTCGCCACCCCGCGCCGCCCGTCACGCCGCCGGCTCCCGGGTCGTCGGGGTTCTGAGCGCCATATCGCTGACCGACCGGCCGCCCCAGGCCGACCAGTCCCTCCCCGGGTTGCTCCGCAGCTCTCGGAGCAGACGCAGACGCTCGTCCGCCAAGAACTCGCGCTCGCCAAGGCGGAGATGACGCAGAAGGGCAAGCAGGCCGGCCTCGGCGCGGGCCTCTCGAGACGCTCAAGGAGGATGCCCAATGGGCCAAGACCCGGACGTGATCCGCTCGGAGATCGAGCAGACCCGCTCGGAGATGGGTCACACCGTCGACGCGCTGGGATACGAGGCGGACGTCAAGACCCGCACCAAGGAGAACGTGCAGGGGAAGGTGGAGTCCGTGAAGGAGAGAATCACCGGCGCGACCGGGACGGTGACCGACGCCGCGCCGAGCGGTGAGCAGATGAAGCGCACCGGCCGGCAGGCCGTGGGCGTCGCGCAGGCCAACCCGCTCGGGCTGGCGATCGGCGCGGCGGCGATCGGCTTCCTGGCCGGGATGCTGATCCCCGAGACCCAGAAGGAGCACGAGACCTTCGGCGAGATGGCCGACACGGTCAAGGACCAGGTCCGCGACACCGCCTCCGAGGCGCTGGATCGCGGCAAGCAGGTCGCCCAGGAGGTCGGGCAGCAGACCGCCCAGACCGCCAAGGAAACCGCGCAGTCGGCGGCCCAGGAGCACGGCTCCGAGCTCAAGGACTCGGCCGCCGAATCCGCGCAGCAGGTCCGCCAGCAGGTGTAGTCGGGCCGGAGGGGGTGCGGCGGCCCGGGGAGCCGGGCCGCCGCGCTCGGCCCATCGCCGGCTGAGCCCAGTCCGCGGCGAACGGCATCATTGAGTGAGCGACCCGACGGGTGGGAGGGAGGGTCAACCACCCCTGTGCGCGATCCGCGAGCACAAGGGGGTGGTTCACCCTCTACTTGGGGGTGAACCACCCCTGTGTCTCCTCCCGCGGCGCATGGGGGTGGTTGACGACGTCGGACCGCACGTCCAGCCGCCCCCGCCCATCCCACCTTCCTTCAATGCCGGGGTAAGCGTCACGAATCGCGGCGCGCACATGAGGTAGCGCCTCAGCCCGATCGCCGGCAGGAGATCTCCGGGCGCCCGACCAGCCAGCCGCCGTCGCCGCGGGTGGCGGCGATGGTCCCATTGCAGTTGTCGGTGTAGCCCGGGTGCTTCGCCCGGGTCCGGATCGCGAGGGTGGCGCGGCGGTCGTCGCCCGAGACGACCGAGAGGCGGTCGAAGGTGATCGACTCGAGCGAGCCGAGGTCGGCGGCGAAGCGCTGCTGGCTGCCGCCCCAGGCCGCGCGCAGATCGGGAGCGGCGAGCGCCCAGGCCTCGTCGAAGCGGTCGGCCGCGGCGTTCTCATAGAAGGCGCGGACCGCCGCCGCGGGGGCCGAGCCGCCGCCGGGCGGAGCCGTCTTCGTCGGGGTCGGCTCCGCCGTCTGGTCGGCCGTCGCCGTGGCCGTCGCCTCGGGCGTCCGGGTGGGCGAGGCGGCGCGGCGATCCCCCCGCTCGTCGCCGTCGAGCAGGACGACCACGAGAACAGCGGCCGCCACCCCGGCGAGCAGGGCGATCGGGGCGGCCCAGCGCCGCCGGCCTGAGCGCCCGGGCGACCTCCCGCGGCGGGTGGTCGCGGGCGCCGGTGCGGCGCTCCGCGGTGGCGGAGGCGGCAGCGGCTCGGTCGCCGCCGGCGACTCCGCCTCGGCCTCCAGCGCGCCCGCGATCTCCTCGGCCAGCTGCCCGGCGGTCGCGGGCCGCGCCGCCGGATCGGCCGCCATGCCGCGGCGGATCGCCTCGGCGGCGGCACCCGGGATCGTCGGATCGTGCTCGCGCGCGTCAGGCGGCGGCTCGGACGAGGCGCGCACGATGATCTCCGCGGGAGTGCGGCCCGGCCGGGCGCGTTGGCCGACGAGCGTCTCGTACGCCACCGCCGCCAGCGCGTAGACGTCGGAGGCCGGGCTGGCCGGCCGGCCGTCGAGCCGCTCGGGCGCCAGGTAGGCCGCCGTCCCGAGGACGCTGCCGGTGATCGTGATCTGCGTCGACTCGGCCGCGGTCGAGATGCCCATGTCGGCGAGCTTCGCGCGGCCGGTCGGGTCGAGCAGGATGTTCCCGGGCTTCACGTCACGGTGCAGGACGCCCTGCTCGTGGGCGTGGTCGAGCCCGGCCCCGAGATCGCGCACAAGCGAGGCGGCCCTCGCCCGATCGATCGGGCCGTCCCGTAGCAGCTCGGCGAGCGACCGCCCGGGCACGTACTCCATGACGATCATGACCTCAGGCCCGTCGACCACCGCGTCGTAGATCGTCACGAGGTTGGGATGGCTGAGCCGCGCGCCGATCCGCGCCTCGCGCCGGAAGCGCTGCAGCGCCTCGTCGGAGCCCTCGGTGTGCAGCCGCTTGATCGCCACCTGGCGGCCGAGCCGCTCGTCCTCCGCGAGCACGACCGTCCCCATGCCGCCGCTCGCGATCGTCCGCACGACGCGGTAGCGATCGTTCAGCCGCACGGGATCCGCGCTGCTCATCCCTTCGATGTGCCCACTATCGGACGGCCGCAACCGGTGCCACCCGCCGGCGTTCAGCCCAGGTTGCGGCGCAGGCAGCTGTGCACGGCGAGCAGCTCGTCCAGCGCGTCGCCGCAGTCGCTGCCGCGCGAGGCGGCCTCGCGCAGACGCGCGACCGCCCCTTCCAGCCGGCGGGTCCAGGCGTCGAGGAGCTCGAGCCGCAGCTCGAGCGCTTCGCGCTCGGCGTGAAGGCGGAGCGCGAGCGATCCGCCCTCCGACAGCACGTCCGCGAGCTCGGCTTCGTCGTGACCCCGTGGTGTCGTCGTCTGCGTGGCCATCCCTTCCCCTCCGTTCCGGTCCGCTCGCCGTATCAACGACCGCGGGGCGGCGAGGTTGGACGGTCAGCTCGGGCGGCTGTACATCTTCGCGAGGTAGTCCTCGAGCATGCGGGCGGCCGTGAACATCGGGGCGATCGAGCGGATCGAGGCCTTGACCCGGCGCAGCCACCCGCTCGGCGGTCCGCCGTCCTCGCGGGCGTAGAACTCCGGGATCACCTGACCCTCGAGCAGGTCGTAGAGCTCGGCGGCGTGGCGGTAGTCCTGGGCGGCGTGATCGTGGTCCTCCTCGCCCGAGAGCGCCCAGCCGTTGCCCGTCTCGGCGTCGTAGGCCTCGGGCCACCACCCGTCCAGGACGGACAGCTGGAGGCCACCGTTGATCGCCGACTTCATCCCGCTGGTCCCCGACGCCTCCATCGGCGGACGCGGGACGTTGAGCCAGACGTCGCAGCCGCGCACCAGCCGCGCGCCGACGCCGAGGTCGTAGTCGTGGAGGAAGACGACGCGCTCGCCGATGCGGTGGTCGCGGCCGCGCATCGAGAAGAGCGCCTGCACGAGCGCCTTGCCCGCGTCGTCGCGCGGGTGGGCCTTGCCGGCGAGGACGAGCTGCACCGGCCGGTCGCCCGCCAGCAGCCGCAACGCGCGGTCGGCGTCCTTGACCAGCAGGTCGAGGCGCTTGTAGGTGGCGATCCGGCGCGCGAAGCCGATCGTCAGGACGTCCGGGTCGAACGCCCGCGCCGCGGACTCGACGTACTCGTGCCCCTCGCCACGCTGCAATCGGTCGGCGGCGCTGCGATCGCGGACGAACTCGACGAGCGCGGCGCGCTGCTCGTTGCGCACCGCCCACAGCTCCTCGTCGGGGATCGCGTCGATCCCGTCCCAGGTCGCCGGGTCGGTCGCCCGCCGCGCCCAGCCCTCGCCGAGGTGGCGGTCGAACAGCGCGCCCATCCCCGGCCCCACCCACGTCGGGAGGTGCACGCCGTTGGTGACGTGGCCGATCGGCACGTCGTCGACCGCGCGGTCCGGCCACAGCGGCTGCCACATCGCGCGGGCCACCTCGCCGTGACGGCGGGCCACGCCGTTGGCCGCGCGGCTCGTGCGCAGCGCGAACTGGGTGACCCCGAACGGCTCGTTCGGGTCGTCCTGATGCGTCCGGCCGAGGCGGATGACCTGCCACGGGTCGACGCCGAGCGACGCCGCATATCCGCCGAGCGCGTCGACGACGTGCTCGCCCGGATAGGTGTCGTTGCCCGCGGGGACCGGCGTGTGCGTGGTGAAGACCGTCCCGCGCCGGGCCTCGGCGAGCGCATCCTGGAGCGAGGCGCCGCTCTCGAGCGACGGCCGGGCGCGCTCGAGCGTCGCGAACGCGGCGTGACCCTCGTTGAGGTGGACCGTGTCGCGCTCGATCCCCATCGCGGCGAGTGCGCGGACACCGCCGATGCCCAGCAGCGCGTACTGCGCGATGCGCGTGTAGGGGTCGCCGACGTACAGCTGGTACGTGATCCAACGGGCGAGCCGGCTGTTCTCCGGGCGGTCGGCGTCGAGCAGGTACAGCGGCACGCGCCCGACCTGCACGCGCCAGATCTGCGCGATGACGTCCTCGCCGTGGATCGGGACGGTGACGGTGAGCGGCCGGCCCTCCTCGTCGGAGACGAGCGCCGCCGGTGACAGGTCGGGATCGGTCGGGACCCAGAACTCGTGCTGCCAGCCCGACACGTCGAGGCGCTGGCGGAAGTAGCCCTGGTGATACATGAGGCCGACCGCAACCAGCGGGAGCGCGCGGTCAGACGCCTCCTTGAGGTGGTCGCCCGCGAGCGCGCCGAGGCCGCCCGAGTACACCGGCAGGGAGCGATGCACGGCGAACTCCGCGCAGAAGTAGCCGACGCTGGGCGCGTCCGCCGCCGGCCGGGCGAGCTCGGCGTCGATGATCGCCTCGATCTCACCGGCGCGGCGCAGGAGCTCCTGGTCGGCGGCCGCCGCCTCGCAGGTCGCGACCGAGACCTCCTGCAGCATCCGCACCGGGTTGTGACCCGACAGCTCCCAGCGATGCGGCGCGATCTCCTCGAACAACTCGGCCGCGCCAGGTATCCAGCTCCACATGAGGTTGTGGGCGATGCGCGCCAGCGGCGCCAGCGGCTCCGGCAGCCGCGCCGTGAGGGCGTCGACGGCCCGTGTGATGTCCTCGTCCCCGGTCCGCATCGCGCGGCATCATGGCAAGACGGCGCGTTCGAGGTCCGGACCGAGGCTGCGACCGCCGGCCGCACCACAGCTCACCGCGCCCGGAGACCACGCGCGTCTGCCATGGTTGTGGGCATGCCCACACCCACCCCCCGCAGCGTGAAGATCTCAGAGAGCGAGCGGGGCGGCTGGTCCTCGGAGCGGCCGCGGCGGCCCGGGGAGCCTGAACGGCCCGCGCGGCCGCCCGACGTCAGCGTCCGCGGACGCGTGCTCGGCCCGACCGACCGCATGCGCTACTCGCCCGGCAGCCTGCTGCTCGTCGCCTGCCCTGACGCCGCCACGCGCGACGTCTTCTGCGCCCGCGTGCTCGAGGACCAGAGCGCGCTGCTCTCGATGGGCAAGGTCCGCGCGCTGATCGCCGGCCGCGTCCCGGAGGATGTGCTCGACGAGAAGGCGCAGGCGCTCCTCGACGCCGCCGCCGCCAAGCGCCTGGCCGCCGGGCACACGGTGGTCGTCGCCCTCGAGGGCCTCGACCCCGCCGAGCGCGAGCACTACGTGCGCATGGCGGCCGCGCATCGGCGCCCGCGGCACCTCGTCCTCGTCGAGGCGGGCAAGGACAAGGTCGCCGACGCCGACCACGCCGCCATGAGCGACCTGCGCACCGCGCTCGACGCCGGCGGGCTTGGCCAGGAGGGGTTCGTCACCTCGCTGCGGCTGGGCGGGCGGACGGTCGACGAGCTCAAGCGCATCGTGTTCGCCCCGCCGCCGGCGGACGACTGACATGGACCGTCTGAACGACGAGCAGATCGACGAGGCGCTGACCGGCAGTGCCTGGCAGCGCGAGGGCGAAGCGATCGTGCGCGATTTCGAGCTGGACGGCTTCACCGGCGCGATCGGCTTCGTGAACCGGGTGGCCGAGGCGGCCGAGGCGGCCAACCACCACCCGGACGTCCTCATTCACAGCTACAAGCAGGTGCGGCTCACGCTGAGCACCCACTCGGCCGGCGGCATCACCGAGAACGACCTCGCGCTCGCCCGCACCATCGACGGCCTGACCTGACCGATCATGGCGGTGGACGTCACCACCGAGATCGAGATCGACGTCCCCCGGCCGATGGTGGCGGCGTTCGCCTCGGCCCCGGACAACGCCACCGCCTGGTACGCGAACATCAAGTCGGTCGAATGGCGCACCCCGCCGCCGGCCGGCGTCGGCACGCAGGTCGCGTTCGTCGCCCGCTTCCTCGGCCGCCGTCTCGCGTACACCTACGAGGTGCGCGAGGTCGTGCCCGGCGAGCGCTTCGTGATGAGCACCGCCGACGGCCCGTTCCCCATGGAGACGACCTACACGTGGCGCGACACGCGGTCGGGCGGGACGCGCATGTCGCTGCGCAACCGCGGCGAGCCGTCCGGGTTCCGGGGGGTGGCGGCGCCGGTCATGGAACGAGCGATGCGGCGGGCCAACCGCAAGGACCTCGAGCGGCTCAAGTCGCTCCTGGAGGGGTCGGGCGGGGTTGAGGCGCGCGGCGGCAACGGAACGTCCGAGCGCCGCGCGGACCTCTAATCAGGCGTCGCCCTGGCCCCGGCCTCAGCGCTGCCCGGGCCCGGGATCACGTCGACGGTGTCCGCGTGCATCGGCTCGCCACAGCGGGTGCAGCGCAGTCCGGTTCCACTGACCTCCCCGCACGCGTGATGGCGGTAGAGCACCGGCGGGCCGGCCTCGCCGGCGAGCCACCGGTCGCCCCAGCCGGCCATGACCATGAGCACCTCGACGAGCTCGGTGCCCTTCGCGGTCAGGTGGTACTCATACCGCGGGCGCCGGTCGTACGGACGGCGCTCGAGCACGCCCTCTTCGACGACGTGGTTGAGGCGCTCGGTCAGGACCTTGCGTGAGATGCCGAGGTCGGCCTGGACGGTCGCGGAGTCTCTTCAAGGAACCTCGAAAGGAGTCTGGTACATGAGCAAGGTCCTGGTCACCGGCGGTCTGGGCATGATCGGCGCCCACACCGCCCACGCGCTGCTCGACCTCGGACACGAGGTCGTCGTCTCGGCGCACCGCCGGACCGACGTCCCGTCGTTCCTCGCCGGCCGGGTCTCCGTGGAAACCCTCGACGTCACCGACCGGGACGCCTTCCTCGCCCTCGCCGATCGGCACGACATCAGCGACATCGTCCATCTCGCCGGCAGCATCCCCGACGAGGACCCGGTCGCCTTCTTCCGCACGGACACGGCCGGCCTGTTCAACGCGCTCGACGCCGCCCGCACCTGGGGCGTCCGCAGGTTCGCCGTCGCCAGCAGCCTCGGCGTGTACATCGGCCGGAGCGAGATCCCCTGGCACGAGGAGCTCGCGCTGCCCACCGCACCGTTGCCACACCTGATCGTCGCCTTCAAGAAGGCCGTCGAGCCACTCACCACGCACAGCCTCCAGGGCAGCGGCGTCCAGCCGGTCGTGCTCCGGATCGGGACCATCTGGGGGCCGCTCGTCGACCCGGAATCACCGTTCTTCCACATGCCTCCCTACATCAGCGCCGTGCTCCGCGGTGAGGAGCCGCCGCCGCTGCACGCCGACGACGGCGGTGACTGCTGCTACGCACCCGACGCCGGGCGCGCCATCGCGCTCCTGACGACGGCGCAGACCCTGCGGCACGACACCTACAACGTGTCCAGCGGCCGGCCGTTCACCAACCGCGAGCTCGCGGACGCCCTGCAGGCGATCACCCCCGGCCTGCGGCTCGACCTGGAGCCCGGGCGCCAGGCCGGCCCCGGGGACGACCCCTACCTCGACATCACCCGGCTCACCGACGACACCGGCTTCGAGCCGAGCTTCGACGTCGCCGAGGCGGTCGCCGACTACGTCGCGTGGCGCGCCGACAACCCCCGCTAGGAGAGACGACCGTGCTCAACCTAGACGTGCGCGATGTCCTCTACTCGATCAGCCGCCGCTCCGGCGCCGCCTCGGCGAACTCCACCGCACCCTCGGAGGCCAGCGCGTCGAGCAGGCGCCGGCCGTCGCCCTCGGCGAGAAAGATCCCCGCCACCACGTCGTCGGCGGACCCCGCCACGAGCGGCTCGACCTTCTTGGCGCCGCACCGGCGGAGGCGATCGAGGACCGCCGCGCGTTCGACCGCGTGGGTCGCGGGGCGGAACCGGAACGTGACGGCGTCGTCGCTCACGGCGCGGCGCCGAGGAGCCCGACGAGGTCGAGCAGTCCGGCGCCGTACTCGTCCGTGAACGCGGTGCCGTCCATGGCCGGCACATCGGCCGCGCCGTCGCGCAGGCGCGTCGTGACGTCGGCCGCGCCGAGGCCCGGCTCGCGCGCCAGCAGCAGCGCCACCGCCGCGGCGACGTGCGGTGTCGCCATCGACGTCCCGCTCCAGCTCGCATAGACGGTCTCGGTCCGCCACTCCGACGGCCGCACCGGGAGCGTCGACATGATGTTCGATCCCGGGGCCACGACATCGATGTGCGGACCGGTGTTCGAGAACGGCGAGCGCTCCTTGGTCTCCGCGACGGAGCCGACCGAGATCACGTTCTCGTAGGCGGCGGGGAACGACGTCGGGTTGCCGGCCTCGAACTCGTTGCCCATCGCGGCCACCGCGACCACCCCGGCCTCGGCCATCCGGTTGAACAGGAGCTGCTCGGTCTGCGAGGAGGCCGGCCCGCCGAGGCTCAGGTTGACCACCCGCGCCGTGCCGGTCACGAGCTCGCCGAGCGCTCGCAGGTAGCGGGCCTGGTCGACGAAGAAGTCGCCTTGCGTCGGCGCGTCCGGGAACACCTTCCACGCCTGCAGGACGCACTTCGCGATGCCGGCGATGCCCTCGGCGTTGTTCGTGGTGGCGGCGATCGTGCCGGCGACGTGGGTCCCGTGCCCGATGTGGTCGTCGGCCGCGAGGCCGTCGTGGCGGTAGTCGATGTCGACGCCCGCGAGGTCGGGATGGCCGGTGTCGATGCCGGTGTCGACGACCGCCACCCGGATCGCCGACGCGTCAGGGCGGTCGGCCTCGAACCAGCGGATCGCCCGCAGGCCCCACTGCACGTTCTGCATCGGATCGACGCCGGTCGCCGACGGCCAGCGGGTGGGGATGCGCTCGATGTAGTCGATGGCCGGCGAAGCGGCCGCGGCCCGCAGCAGCTCGTCGGTCAGCCGGCCCTCGGTGACCCGGGCCAGCAGGATGCCGTCGAGGCCGGGCCCCGGCGTCTCGGGGACGCTCTCGAAGAGCGCCGCCGCCTGCCGCTGGCGCGCGGTGGTCCACGGTTGCCGGCGCCGGTCGGGACGCAGGAGCAGCGGCTCCACGCCGCGCAGGTTCGCGTCGCGCCGCAGCCGGTCGAGCGGCTCGGCGAGCGCCGGCGGGAGGACGCGCTCGGCGCGCGCGGGCCGGCCCAGGTCCGCCACCCCCGCCTCGCGGACGGCCTCCGGGCGCACCCGGATGGCGATCCGCCCCGGCACGTACGGCCGGCGTCCGCTGCGGCCCGGGAACCGCGGGCGGTCGAGGTCGCGTTCCTCGGGAAGGCGTTCGGCCACGCGCGCACTGTACGCCGCCCCCGAAGCTGACGCGATGTCGCAGGGATTGCGTTCGCGGCGCGCGCTCGGTTAGGGTCGCTGCACCCCAGTCTGCGCCCGTTCGGAAACCAGGAAGGTTGCCTCGGATGACACGCCGTCGCCTCACGTTCGCGCTGGTCGTCGCGCTCTCGCTGTGCCTCCCCGAGGCCGCTCGGGCAGCGACGGCGACGGGTGCGGTCATCTCCAATGGCACGGTCCAGCTCGGGGTCAACGCCGCCGGGCAGCTCAACTACGCGTGTGCCGCCGCCGGGGACACGGGCTGTCCGGAGTTCTCGCTCAGCAACGCGCGAGAGGTCGGGTTGCGGTTCGTGCCGCTGAACGCCGACGGCACCGCACCGGGATGCGACTGCGAGGGCTGGGGCGTCGCCGACTTCGCCAGCAAGCTCACGGGGTGGGCCAACGCGTCCCAAGGCAGCGGGACGAGGAACGTCGTGGTCGACTCGTTCATCGCCGACGCAACGACGGCGGTGTCGACGGTGACGGTCGCCGACGCGACGGTCCCGGGATTCCAGATGCGGGTGACCCACGACTACCGGCCGTCTCCCCGGACGCCGAACGCGTACCAGGCGGTCGTCGCGATCACCAACACCGGGACCAACCCGATCGCCGACCTCCGGTACCGCCGCCAGATGGATTGGGACGTCGAGCCGACCGCGTTCGACGAGTGGGTCACGATCGCCGGAAGCACCCCGCACCTGCTGTTCAGCTCTGACGCAGGACCGGGCACGTCGACCGATCCGCTTGCGGGGCCGGCGTATCACGAGTCCCAGGCGGTCTGCGGCGAGGACTACACGGGACCGTGCACGTTCACCGATCTCGGCAACAACGGCGTGTATCCCGACGTGACCCAGCCGGCCGATCACGGAGCGCTGTTCGACTTCGGCTTCGGCGCGCTCGGAGTGGGCGAGACCAAGCGCTTCATCATCTTCTACGGCGCCGCCCCGAACGAGGCGGAGGCGGTCGCGGCCATGACGGGCCTGGGCGCCGAGGTCTACTCGCTCGGCGAGAGCTCCTGCCCGGGGGATATCGAGTTCCCGCCCGACGGGGGCGACAAGACCGACTGCGCCACCGAGGCTCCGAACAGCGGCGTCGAGAAAGGGACGCCGGTCACCTTCATGTTCGGCTTCGTGACCTCGAGCGCCGACCTGGCGATCTCGAAGACCGACGCGCCCGACCCGGTGGTGGTGGGCAACACCGTGACGTACACGATCAAGGTCGGCAACAACGGACCCGACCAGGCGAGCGGCGTGCAGGTCACCGACACGCTGCCGGCCGGCCTGCAACTCGTGTCCGCGACGGCGAGCCAGGGTGCCTGCGGCGGCACGACGACGCTGACCTGCAACGTCGGGACACTGGCGGTGGGCGCGACCGCCACGATCACCGTCGTCGGCACGGCGACGGCGGCCGGCCCCCTGACCAACACGGCGACGGTGTCCGCCGCGAGTGCCGATCCCAACACGGCCAACGACTCGGCGTCGACGACGACGACCGTCAACGCGGTGCCGCCGCCCCCGCCCCCGCCCCCGGCGCCGGCGGGGTCGGTCCTCCCGGCGGAATCGCCGCTGCTGGCGTGCACGACCAAGAACCTGGTGCTGATCGACGTGCTCCAGAGCGGCAACAGGGTCACGCTCCTCGGCGCGGCCGACCCGAAGCTCATCGGCCGGACGGTGGATCTCATCTTCACGTCGACCAAGCAGAAGGTCGCATCGACCGTCGTCAAGCCCGACGGCTCCTTCCAGACGACCGCGCCGCTGCCGCCGCGGAACATCCGGTCGACGAGCCGGGCGCGCTATCAGGCGGTCATCGGCGCGGAGCGGTCCGACCAGCTCAAGCTCGTCCGGCGGATGCTGGTGACGTCGCTGAGCAGCGCCGCCGGCAAGGTGACGATCCAGGGTCGGATCACCCAGCCGCTCGGCCGGCCGCTGCAGAAGGTGATCGTCAGCGAGCGCATCGGCTGCACGAAGACCAAGGACGTCAAGACGTTCACGCCATCGAGGAGCGGCGCGTACAGGGTCACGATCGCGGCGCCCGCCGGCGTGAGAGCCGTCGTCTACGTCCTGCGCACCAAGGTCCGCGGGACCGCGCGCAACAGGAAGCTCTTCCTCACCAAGACGCTCCCGCGCCCGGTCGTCATCCGTCGCTGACG
This sequence comes from uncultured Solirubrobacterales bacterium, assembly GCA_963828075.1. Lineage (GTDB taxonomy): Bacteria > Actinomycetota > Thermoleophilia > Solirubrobacterales > Solirubrobacteraceae > JACCYI01. The sequence continues at coordinate 895,828 of CAWHDH010000021.1, forward strand.
CCGGGCGCCGGACCCGCGGGTTTGAGAGGGTCTTCGCATGACCAACGAGAGCACCGCGCTCGTCGAGCGGTTCTACGGCGCCTTCGCGCAGGGCGACGGCGACACCATGGCGTCGTGCTACGCGCCGGACGCGCGCTTCCACGACCCCGTGTTCGGCCACCTGACGGGCACCGAGGCGGGCGCGATGTGGCGGATGCTGACCGGCCGCGCGACCGACCTGCGCGTGGAGCTCGCCGAGCACGAGGCCGACGGCGCGACGGGGTCGGCGCACTGGATCGCCCACTACACCTTCGCCCAGACCGGCCGGCCCGTGGTGAACGACATCCGTGCGACCTTCCGCTTCGCCGACGGTGAGATCGTCGAGCACGTCGACCGGTTCGACTTCTGGAAGTGGAGCCGCCAGGCGCTCGGCGCCCCGGGACTGCTGCTCGGCTGGACGCCGCTGCTGCGCAAGAAGGTCGGTGGCCAGGCCCGCGCCGGGCTCGACAAGTTCATGGCGGAGGGCGCCTGAGCGGTTGGGGCCGTGACGCGGCATCACCGTCACTACAGCCTCGACGAGGCCCGGGCCCAGCTGCCGTGGCTGGCCGAGCGGCTCGCCGGGATGCGCGACGCGCACGCGCGCCTGACCGACGAGGACGCTCGCCGGGCGCTCGCCGAGGCCGCGCCCGGCAACGGCGGCGGGGCGCCGGGCCGGCTGATCGGAGATGCGTTCGTCGAGTTGCAGAACGGCGCGGCCGCCCTCGCCGCCCGGGAGATCGTCCTGCGCGACCTCGATCGCGGGCTCATCGACTTCCCCTCGCTGCGCGACGGCCGCGAGGTCTACCTGTGCTGGATCGACGGCGAGGGCGACATCGGCTTCTGGCACGAGCTCGACGCCGGCTATCCGGGCCGCCAACCGCTCTAGAGGGGTCAGTGCAGCTCGGTGTCGCGGGCGCGAGCGACGGCGAGCTGCCCGATCCGCCGGCCCATGTCCAGGCCGACGGTGCTGTCCGAGCGGAAGTGGATCCCGCCCCAGAGCCGCGACTCGGCCGCCTCGACTGCCCGGGCCCGCAGCGCGCCCGCCGCGTCCGGGAACAGGTGCGCGAGCACCTCGGCCGCGGCGCCGGAGAAGACCGCGTGACCCGAGACATAGCCCGGGAACGGCGGGGTCGGCAGGTACGGCTTGAAGCGGCGGGCGAGCCCGAGCGACGGGATCGCGTTCTCCGGGCGCGGCGACCAGTAGACGTACTTCGCGTCCCACCCCGCGATCCCGGCGTCGGCGACGGCCACGTTGAGCAGCGCCAGCGCGCGCGCCGCGCGGGCGGTGCCCCAGCCGGCCTGCCCGAGACGCTCGAGCGCGATCGCGTTCCACACCCCCGGCGGGAGGACGTTCGTCCCCACCCCGGCCCAGACGCGCGCAGCCCGCCGGCGCTCCGGGGTCAGGGTGGCGCGCATCCGGAGCACCTCCCGGGCCTCGGCCCGGAACGCCCGCGAGCCGTAGCGGGGCGGCGGCCCGGGCCGCACATCGCTGCCGGAACGCAGCAGCCAGGTCCGCCACTGGCCGGCCAGCGGCTCGAGCGGCTTGGACGGCGTGCCCGCCGGCGTGCCCCGCGGCGGCGACCAGCGATGGCGTCCGCGCGGCGGGCTCCCCGCCCACGGCCGGCCGAACCCGTCGCCGCGGATCCGGCGCGCGGCGGCGGCGCCGACCGCCCTCCCGAGCGAGAGGCCGGCCGCCGCCTCGCTGCCGTCGCCGGCGGCGGCGCGTGCCCGCGCCGCGAACTCCGCCGCTGGGCGCTCGGGGAACAGCTCGGTGAGCACCGCGGCGGCGGCCCCGGCGACGGCGGCGTCGGTGAGGGCGGGATCACCGCCGCGGCGGGCGGCGGCGACCGCCGCGTCGCACATGGCGACGCTGAGGTAGGCGTAGGCGCGGGCGGCCGCGGGTGGATCCTTCCTCTGCCGCTTGCCGAGCGTCTCGGTGAGCAGCTCGATCCACGCCGAAACGGCGCGCCCGGCGGGTCGCTCGGCCGCGTCGGACGTCGCCGGAGACGAGTTCGAGGGCATCGCGCCTTCGCCGAGCCACGGGGTCCAGGCGGCGACCGGGCGGAGCGCCGGCGCGCCCGCTTGCTCAGCCGCGCTCCCGCCCACCGCCGTGGCCGCGAGGGCGACGACGGCAAGGGCCGGCGCGGCTCGCAGGGTCCACGGCCGGCGGAGCGGAGTGCGTCGCGTTCGTCCCATGCACCGGACAACGGACGAACCCGCCCGGAGGGGCGCGTTTGGGGTCGACCTTGCTCGCAACCTTCCCGGCGGCCACCCGTTGGCTTGGGCAATGCAGGCCACGAGGAGGACCGCACCATGATCCGCACCGTCCCGCGAGGGCTCGCCGCGCTGGCGGCGGGCGCCGTCGTGCTCGCGCTGGCCGCACCGTCGGCCGTCGCCGCGGCGCCGCCCGCCTCGGGGACGCTGGACCTCGCCGAGGCCGCCGACGCGCGGCTGGCGGGCGGGGTGGCGGGTGACCTCGCGGGCATCGTCGTCGGTCCCGCCGGCGACGTCAACGGGGACGGGCGGCGCGACCTCATCGTCTCCGCGCCCAACGCCAGCGTCCGCAACCGCCCCGGCGCGGGCGTGGTCTACGTCGTGTTCGGGCCGGCCGCCGACCTGCCACCGAAGCTCAACGAGCTCGGCAGCCGCGGCCTGCGCATCGAGGGCGCCGCCGACCGCGACCACCTCGGCCCCATCGCCACGGCCACCGGCGACGTCAACGGCGACGGCCTCGGCGACGTGCTGGTGGGCGCGCCGCGCGCGAACGCCCGCGGCATCGCCGACGCCGGCGCCGCGTACCTCGTCCTGGGCCGGCGCGAGGCCGGCACGATCGACCTCGCCGCCCCGGGGGCCGGCGTGACGACGCTCACCACCGGCGTCGCCGACGATGAGACCGGCGCGAGCGTCGACATCCTGCCCGACGCCGACGGCGACATGAGGCCGGAGCTGGTGATCGGCGCCCCGGGCGCCGACACCGCCGACGCCGAGCACGGCGGGTCGGTGTTCGTGGTCTTCTCGAAGGTGACCGGCGGCGACGTCGATCTCTCCACGCTCGGCGACGGCGGCCTGCGGCTCGACGGCACGAAGGGCGGCCGGGCGGGCTTCGCCATCGCCGGCGCGCCGGACGTCAACGGCGACGGGCGCGGCGACGTCCTCGTCGGCGCGCCCCTGGCGGTCGCCCCCAGCGGGCGCCCGACCGGCGCCGCCTACGTCGTCTTCGGGCGGCCCGAGCCCGGCCGGATCGAGCTCGGCGCACTCGGGGCCGCCGGGTTCGCGGTGACCGGCAGCGACGAGGACCAGCTCCTCGGCGCCGGCGTCGGCGTCCTCGGCGACCCGAACGGCGACGCCGTCGTGGACCTCGCCTTCGCCGCGACCGCGGCCGATCGCAACGACCGCGAGGACTCCGGCTCGGTGCACATCATCCCCGGCAAGGCCGGGCCCGAGCCCGTCCCGGCGGGCGCCTCGGACCGACCTGGCTTCCGGATCGACGGCGCCGCCGCGGGCGACCGCCTCGGCGAATCGGTCGCCCGCGTCGGCGACCTCAATCAGGACGGCCGCTCGGAGATCGTGGTCACCGCGCCGGACGCCGACGCGCTCAGCCGTGAGGACGCCGGGGCGGCGTACGTCGCGTTCGGCTCGGAGTCGATGGACGACATCGACCTGACCGGCCTGCTGGACCGCGGCTTCCGGCTGGCCGGCCCGTCGCCGCAGGCGCACCTGCGCTCGGCCACCGGCGTCGGCGACCTCGACGGCGACAAGGTCGACGAGCTGCTCGCCGGCGCCTACGGGGCCGGCGAGACGCCCACGGGCGGCGCCTTCCTCGTCCTCGGCCCGAAGCCGCCGGCCACGCCCCCGCCGCCGCCCGATCCGGGCCTGGCCGAGGAGGTCGCGGCGGGATGCAAGGCGCTGACCAACGTCGAGGTGATCATCGACGACTCGCTGTCCATGCGGCGCGCCGACCCGGCCGGCCTGCGGCGCGAGGCCGTGAGCCTGCTGCTGACCAAGCCGCGCAACGAGGGCAAGGTGGTCGGCGCGTTCGAGTTCGGCTCGACCGGCAACCAGGTGTTCCCGCCCCAGGTCGTCCAGCCGCGCGGCGCGCCCGGCTCCAACCAGCGCCTGCTGCTCGGCGCCCTGCAGCAGGGCGTCCGCGGCAACAACGGCGGCACCGACTACAACGCGGCGTTCAAGGGCGCCGCCGACGACAACCCGGCGGCACAGGCCCGCATCTTCATCACCGACGGCGGCCACCGGATCGGCAAGTTCACCGGCGGCCACCGCGGCGGCTCCCCGGTCTACGTGATCGGCCTCGGCATCGACGACAAGACCGGGCCGGGACGGCGGCTGGGACGGATCGCCGCCGAGACGAAGGGCGAGGCGTTCCTCGACGTCTCCGACGATGAGCTGCAGAAGGTGCTCAACACCATCGACTCGAAGCTCAACTGCGACGTCGACATCGACTCCGACGAGGATCTGCTGAGCGAGGAGGACCCCGTGGACGACCAGACGGTCGAGTTGCTTCCCGACGCCCGCACGTGTGACATCGACGTGAGCTGGGGCGACGACGACGACACCATCGAGCCCGAGGAGATCGCCTTCCTCGACGACGACGGCGACGTCGCCGCCCGCGTCAGCCGCAAGGGTCTCGCGAGGGTCATCGCGAAGCCGGGCAAGTCGTTCAAGATCAACGGGATCAGCCTCAGGGGGACCAAGCGCGGGACCTCGTACGGCCTGCGCATCGCGGGCTCGAGCCCGGCGACCCGCCTGCGGGTCCGCTACCGGGCGGCGAAGGTGACGGGGCAGAACGCCGGGGTGACGTCGCAGATCGCCCAGTCGCGGCGCCGCCAGGTCGAGCAGCCGCGCCGGCGCGGGTGATCGAGATGCGCACCCGCCACGCCGTGACCCTGCTGATCGTGACCACCGCCCTCGCCACTCCGGCGGCGGCGGCGGCCGTCCGCGAGCCGACGCCGGGCCCGTACCACGGCGGCGGCCTCCCCGAGACCGGGCCCGTCCTGTCCTACCTCCGGCTCGCCGCCAACGGGCGGACCTTCGAGGCGGCCCTGACCTTGCGCGCCACCTGCGACGCCTACCCGGTGCCGCTGCAGGCGCGCGTCGCGGTCACCGACGGACGGCTCGAGGAGGACGGGACCGCGACCGTCGTCCGCAGGATCGAGGGTGACGTCACCGGCCCGGACGGCCGGCCGGCGCGCGAGGACGGCGAGTCCACCGTGACCGTCCGGTTCTTGCCCGGCGGGCGCGCGTCGGGCACCGTCCGCCTCGCCTCGACGTTCACCGACGCCGAGTCCGGCCAGGAGGTGGCGCGGTGCGACACCGGGACATTGTCGTTCCGGAACCGGATCATCCCCCGGGTGCGCCCGCGCGGCACGCCCCGGATCGCCCGCGAGGGCACCGTGCTCGTCGGCGTCGCCGGCGTGCAGCCGATCGTGACGCGCGTGGGCGAGGACGGGGACCTCGACGGCCTCGCCTTCGTCTACCGTTCCGCCTGTCAGCCACGCAGCGACGGCCGCGGGACGCGCCGCGTGGTGTTCGTGCCGGAGTTCCGGGTCCGCCAGGACGGATCCTTCCACGTCCGGGCCACCCAGCAGCTGTTCACTCCCGGCGGCGTCGAGCAGGTCCGGATCGACCTGCGCGGGCGCTACGTCGCGGGTGGCGCGATCCTCGGCAGCGTCCGCCTGCGCGGGGAGCTGACGCGTGACGACGGAGAGGCGGTCCTGACCTGCGACTCCAAGCGGATGCCGGTGCTGGCCCTGCCGTCGACCGGCGCGCTCAGAGCCCCGCGGGGCGACACGCCGCGGGAGTGAGCCGCGCCGCGAGCAGGCACGCATCGTCGGGATGCTCGGCGTCGCGCAGGCGGCGGACGAGCGTGTCGGCGAGGGTCGCCGCCGACTCGCCGCGCTGCGACGCCGCCGCGGCGAGCAGCAGGTCCAGGCCCTCGGTCAGCGGCCGCGCGCGGTTCTCGACCAGGCCGTCGGTGTAGAGCAGGACCGCCGCGCCCGGCGCGAGCGCGCACTCGGCCTCCGGGCGCGGGCGCGTGGCCGACGTGTACGCGTCCAGCGGGAGCGACCGGCCCTCCCAGGCGAAGCTCGGGGGGTCGCCGGGCGTCACGATCGCGGGCGGCGGGTGCCCCGCGCAGGCGTAGCGCAGGCGGCGCGAGCCGAGGCTGAGCTGGGCGTAGACGACGGTCGCCATCTGGCCGACGTCGTGCCGGCGCGAGTACTGGTCGAGCGCCTCGAGCAGGCGGCCGGGCCCGAGGCCCGTCGAGGCGAGCGCGCGCACCGCGCTGCGCAGCTGGCCCATCGTCGCGGCGGCGCCGATCCCGCGGCCGACGACGTCCCCGACGACGAGCCCGACCGTCTCGCCCTCGTCGAGCCAGAACGCGTCGTACCAGTCGCCACCGACCTCGATGCCGCTCACCCCCGGGCGATAGGACACCGCGAGCTCGAGCCCCGTGGCGCTGGGCAGGTCCCCGGCGAGCAGGCTGCGCTGGAGCTCGAGGGCGATCTCCTGCTCGCGCCGTCGCGCGTGCAGCAGCTCCTGCTCGTAGCGGCGGCGGTCGGTCGCGTCGAACACCGTCGTCCGGATCAGGCGCGGGCGGCCCGCGTCGTCGAGGTGCAGCACCGAGTTGACCAGCGCCGGCAGCACGGAGCCGTCGGCGCGCACGATCTCCATCGCGATCTCCGAGACCGACCCCTGCATGAGCAGCAGCGGGGCGTAGTGGGTCTCGTGGTAGATGCGGCTCCCGCCCGAGAGCAGATCCGGGAACCGGGCGCCCGTCAGCAGCGCCTCGCGCGGGCGGCCGGTCCAGCGCTCGAACGTCCGGTTGACGCGCAGGATCGCGCCGTCCGGCGCCGTGAACAGGTACCCGCACGGCGCGTTCTCGAAGAGGTCCTCGGCGCTGTCCTCGAGGAGGGCGTCGTCCATGCTCAGTCGGCGAGGAACGCCCTGATCGCCGCGATCGTCTCCTCCGGGGCGCTCAGGTTGGGGCAGTGCCCCGTGGCCTCGAGCAACGTGAACCGGCTGTCGGGCAGCTGGGAGTGGACGTACGCGCCGACCACCTCGGGAGCGATCGCGTCCTGCGTGCACTGCACGACCAGGCACGGCGTCGTCACCCGCGCGAGGTCGTCGCGGTTGTCCGAGAGGAAGGTGACGCGCGCGAACGCGGCGGCGATCTCGGGGTCGGCGCGGCAGAAGCTGTTGGTCAGCTCCTCCGCGAGCTCCGGCCGCTCGGGATTTCCCATGATCACCGGCGCCATCGCGCTCGACCAGCCGAGGTAGTTGCTGTCGAGCGACTCGAGCAGCCCGTCGATGTCCTCGCGCGAGAACCCGCCCACGTACTCGCTGTCGTCGACATAGCGCGGCGACGGCCCGACGAGCACCAGTCGCGCGAACCGGTCGGGGTCCGTGGCGGCGGCGAGCACGCCGATCATCGCGCTGACCGAGTGCCCGACGAACACGACGTCCTGGAGGGCGAGCTCGCGGCAGATGTCGAGCACGTCCTCGGCGTAGCCCTGGAGCGACCCGTGGCGCCGGCGGTCGAACGCGGAGGCGTCCGAGCCGCCGTTGCCGACGTGGTCGAACAGGATCACCCGGTGATCGCCGGCGAACGCCGGCCAGACGTGGCGCCACATGTTCTGGTCGCAGCCGAAGCCGTGGGCGAAGACCATCGGCCGGGCGTCCCGCGGGCCGTGCTCGACGACGTTGTGGCGCCGGGCGGCCGTCACGGGCCCGGTTGGTCCGGCGCGGGGCCCTCGAACGGCATGAGCTCGAGCATGCCGGTCAGCTCGAGCGCCCGGCGCACGCCCGGCTGCAGGCCGGGATGGACGGCGAGCGTCCAGCCCTCGCGCTCGGCGTCGCGCAGCGCCGTGTCGAGCACGCGCAGGCCCGAGGAGTCGGTGAACGAGAGCTCCTGCAGGTCGAGCAGGACAGGGCCGGCGGCGAGATGCCGGCGCAGCTCCGCGAGGAGGTCATCCGCGGCGACGAGGTCGAGCTCGCCCGCGGCCGCGAGCACCGTGCGGTCGCTCGCCGGCTCGACGGTGAGCTTGAAGATCGCGCGCTCGGGTTCGAAGCCGGACATCAGGCGCTGACGGCGATGGCGAGGAGCACGATCCCGGCGGTGAGCATCCCCGCACAGTAGCCCGCGGCGCCGCGGGACCGGCGTTCCGGAGGGACCCTGTACGCAGGGACCCCCGGGCGGCGTTCTGTTTGTACATCGGGATAACGATCCGGCGCCCCGGCCCCGCAAGACTCACCGGCCGTGCAGACCAGGAGCCGGAACCCATGAAGCTCGTGACCGCGATCGTCCGTCCCGAGAAGGCCAACGACGTGCTCGAGGCCCTCTACCGGGCAGACGTACGGGGCATCTCGATCAGCCGCGTCCAGGGACACGGCGGGGAGCTCGACTCGGTCGAGACCTACCGCGGGACGCGGGTCAAGATGATGCTCTCCGACAAGGTCCGGTTCGAGATCGCGGTCTCCGAGCCGTTCGTCGAGCCGACGATCAATGCGCTCTGCGAGGGCGCCCGGACCGGTGAGGTCGGCGACGGCAAGATCTTCGTCGTGCCGCTGGAGCGGGTGGTCCGGATCCGCACGGGCGAGACCGACGACCTCGCCGTGACCCCGGTGGGCGCATGACCGTCCTTCCGCTCGCGCAGGCCGCGGAGGTGAACCCGGGCGATACCGCCTGGATGCTCGCGGCGACGGCGCTCGTGCTGCTGATGACCCCCGCGCTCGGCCTGTTCTACGCCGGCCTGGTCCGTGAGAAGAACACGCTGAACACGTTCATGATGTGCGTCGGCGCCATCGCCGTCGCGGCGCTGACCTGGGCGCTTGTCGGCTACTCGCTCGCCTTCGCCGAGGGCAACGGCTTCATCGGCGGCCTCGACCACCTGTTCCTCAAGGACGTCGGCTTCGAGCCGCGCGAGGGCTCGACGATCCCGCACCTGCTGTTCATGGCCTTCCAGGCGACGTTCTGCATCATCACCGTCGCCCTGGTCTCGGGCGCCGTGGTCGAGCGGATGCGCTTCGGGGCGTTCCTCGTCTTCGCGGGGCTGTGGTCGATCGTCGTCTACGCCGTCCTCGCCCACTGGGCGTTCGGCGGCGGCTGGCTGATCGAGGGCGGCACGCTCGACTTCGCGGGTGGCGTGCCGGTCGAGATGGGCTCGGGCTTCTCGGCCCTGGCGGCGGCACTGGTCGTCGGCGCCCGCAAGGACTACGGCCGCCAGGCGCTGCTGCCGCACAACGCGGTCTACGTGCTGCTCGGCGCCGGCCTGCTGTGGTTCGGCTGGTTCGGCTTCAACGGCGGCAGCGGCTTCTCCACCGGCAACGCCGGCGTGCTCGCGTTCACGAACACGCTGCTGACGCCGGCGGCCACGCTGGTCGTCTGGTTCACGCTCGACCTCATCCGGGGCCGCCAGGTGACGGCGATCGGGGCGGCGACGGCGATCATCGTCGGCTGCGTGCTCATCACCCCGGCCGGTGGCTTCATCAGCCCGATCTGGGCGATCGTGCTCGGCGCTGTCGGGACGCTTCCCAGCTACTACGTGATCGTCTGGCGCCCGCGGACGCGGATCGACGAGACGCTTGATGTGCTCGCGGCCCACGGCACGGCGGGCCTCACCGGCATCCTCTTCATCGGGCTGTTCGCCCAGGAGTCGTGGAACGGCGTCGCCGACGGACTGCTGTACGGCGACGCGGACACGTTCCTCTGGCAGGCGCTGGCCGCGATCGCCACGCCTCTGTACGCCTTCGGTGCGACGTTCGCGCTCCTGAAGCTCGTCGGCGCCGTCATGCCGATGCGGGCGACCGACCGCCAGCAGGCGATCGGCATGGACGTCCTGGAGCACGGCGAGGAGGCCTACGCCAGCGGCGAGGGCGCCATCCTGGTGCGACCGGACGGGGAGCGCGAGGCCGGGAGGCTGGTGGCGGACCCGGTGTAGCCGGGGCGTGGACTGCCGCACCCGGCGAACGGCACGGACACACTGTCCGTCTATGCGCGCCGTCCGCCGATCCGCCGCCGCCCTGCTGCTCGGCCTGTCGAGCCTCGGGACGGCGGCGGCCCCGGACGTGGCGGCGAACCGCTACGAGCTGGCAAACCGCTGTGTGGCCGTGCGCGCCGCGGACTCGGATCGCTACGTGGCCAAGACGGCGACCGGCTGGCAGGCGAGTGCCCGCAGCGCGGGCGACGCCGAGGCGTTCCGGATGCAGGCCACCGCGCTCGGGCGCTATCTGCTGATGGCGCGCGACGGGAGCTTTCTCACCGCCGGGACCGCCCGCGCCACGATCGCGCCGCAGCCCAGCAGCGACGGCGACTGGCGGCTCGCCTCCGCGGGTTCGGATGCCTTCTCGCTCACCCTGGCCGAGAGCGATCGGCGATTGAGCGTCGCCGACGGTGGAACGCTGACGAGCGGACGCGAGGCATCCGCCTTCGAGTTCGTCGGCGCCGAGCGCTGCGCCGACTTCCCCGAGATCGAGGTCAACGTGACCGGGACGCCGCGCCAGGGCGCGACCGCCTTCGGCGAGACCAAGGGGCTCGTCGAGACGCACCTGCACGGGATGGCGTTCGAGTTCCTCGGTGGCTCGGTGCACTGCGGCCGCCCGTGGCACCCGATGGGCGCGCCCGCCGCGCTCGTCGACTGCCCCGACCACGGGCCCAACGGCCAGGGCGCGCTCGCCGAGAACTTCCTCGCCGCCGGCAACCCGGCGCAGGGCCACGACACCGACGGCTGGCCGACCTTCAAAGGCTGGCCCACGTACCGGACCTACACGCACGAGCAGGTCTACTACAAGTGGCTCGAGCGGGCGTGGCGCGGCGGCCTGCGGCTGTACACGAACCTGCTCGTCGACAACGAGGTCCTGTGCGAGGTCTATCCGATCAAGCGCAACCCCTGCAACGAGATGCACAACATCCGGCTGCAGCGCAAGCGCCTGGATGAGCTCGTCGACTACATCGACGCCCAGCACGGGGGCCCGGGCAAGGGCTGGCTGCGGATCGTGCGCACCCCCTTCGAGGCCCGCGAGGTCATCAACGCCGGCAAGCTCGCGCTCGTCGTCGGGATCGAGACCTCGAAGCTCTTCGACTGCGGCGAGGTGAACCATCGTCCGCTGTGCGACCGAGGGCAGATCGACCGCCAGCTCGACGAGGTCCACGCGCTCGGCGTCCGGCAGATGGAGCTGGTCAACAAGCTCGACAACGCGCTGGTCGGCGTAGCCGGCGACTCCGGCTCGTTCGGCGTGCTCACCAACAGCGCGAACAAGCAGGACACCGGGCACTTCTGGGCGATGCAGACCTGCACCGGGCCGGAGGCGCAGCACAACCACGACAAGGAGCAGACCGTCACCGTCCCGGGCACCGGCCGCGACGAGCTCGCCGGCGCGCTCGCCGGGTTGTTCCTCCCCCAGGACCAGACGCCGCTCTATCCCCCCGCCCCCCACTGCAACGGCCAGGGGCTGACCGAGCTCGGCGCCTATCTCGTGCGGCGCATGATCGAGAAGAAGATGATCTTCGACCCCGACCACATGAGCGTCGTCGGGCGCGACCAGGCGATGGCGATCATCGAGTCGACCGGCTACGGCGGCGTCATGTCCTCGCACAGCTGGAGCACGCCGGACACGTACCGCCGGATCCTCGCCCTCGGCGGCCTGGTCACCCCCGCGCCCAAGACCGTCGAGAACTTCCTCGAGGAGTGGAAGACGCTCAAGCCGCAACGCAACCCGCGCTATCTCTACGGCACCGGCTGGTCGACCGACATGAACGGCTTCGCGTCCCAGGGCGCTCCGCGGTCCGGCAACGAGAAGAACCCGGTCGTCTATCCGTTCCGCTCGCTCGACGGCAGCACGGTGATCGATCGGCAGAAGTCGGGGACGCGCACCTACGACGTCAACCAGGACGGCACCGCGCACTTCGGCCTCTATCCGGACGTCATCGAGGACGTCCGCAACGTCGGCGGCCAGGAGCCCGCGACCGACCTCCTCAACGGCGCCGAGGCCTACCTGCAGATGTGGGAGCGCGCCGAGGGCGTCCGCGGCCCGGAGTGCCGCGCCGCCGCGCGGCGGTTCCTTCCGACCGGGCTCGGGGAGATCCGGCTGGGGATGCGCCCGGAGCAGCTGCTGCGCAGCGCCGGCCAGCCGGCGAGCCGTCCCGGGCGGCTGTGGACGTGGTGCGCCAACGGGACGAAGGGCGGCGAGGTCAAGGCGCTGCTGACGCAGGACGGTCGCGTCCGCCTGGTGGCGAGTACGGCGCGGATCCACCGCTACGCCGGCGTCGGCCGCGGCCTGCGCTCGCGCTTCGCCCACCGGGGCACGACGCGGCTGGGCCGCAACCTCCGCATGCGGCGCGCGGGCAAGAGCCGCAACGTCGTCGTCTACGGCATCCGCGCCGGCCGGGTCAGCTTCACCGCGGTGGCGGCGAGGGAGACGGCGGCGACCCGCACGCGGCTGCGAGCGGCGCTGCGGGAGGCCGGGCTGGGCTAGAAGGGTGCGCGATCGCGGATCCGAAGGGGTCGGAAGGCGGACACCGTGAAAAAAAGGCGGCGCGTTGCCGTTTACTTCCCATGCGTCTTCGCTCAGTGGTCCGCCGTACGGCTCTCCTCGCCGCCGCCGTACTCGCACTCTCCGCGCCCGGCGCCTCCGCCGCCCCGGCGCCGTCCCGCGCCGCCGCCGCCGAGGCCCTCCGCGAGGCCCGCGCGGCCCTTATATCGGGCGAGGACGTCTCTCTCGCGCTGCGCGACCTCGCCGCCGCCCTCCCGTCGCTGAGCGCTCGCGACCGGCGCGTCGCCCGGGCGATCCTCGCCCGGCCGACCGACGACCCGCCGAATCCGACCGACGAGGAGTCCGGCGCGGACTACACGGTCGCCGAGGCCGAGCCGCTGTGCTCGCCGCGGTTCTGCATCCACTACGTGGAGACGACCGAGGACGCACCCGACCTCACCGACGACGATACGAACGGCTTCCCCGACTACGTCGATCGGGCGCTCGAGGTCTTCGAGGAGGTCTACGACCGCGAGAACGGCGCGGCGCCCGCCGGCCTGGGCTGGCCCGCGGCGCCTTCCGACGGCGCGCTCGGCGGCGGCCCGGAGCTCGACGTCTACCTGGCCGACATCGGCGAGGCCAGCCTGTACGGCTACGTCGCGACGGACGCCGACCAGGTGGGCAAGTCCCAGTTCTCCTACCAGGTGATGGACAACAACTACACCGAGGACTTCTTCAACGGGGACGAGTCGCTGCGCGTCACGGCCGCCCACGAGTACAACCACGTGCTGCAGAACGGCATCAACTCCACCCTGGACGCATGGGTCTTCGAGGCCACCGCCACCTGGATCGAGGAGCAGGTCTATCCGGCCATCAACGACTACTTCCAGTACCTCGACCCGTGGGCCTTCGGCGCTCGGGACAGCCTGCCCCTCACCTCGTTCGTCGCCGACGAGACCGAGCTCAACAACTTCCAGTACGGCTCCGCGGTCTGGAACTTCTACCTCGAGAGCCGCTTCGGCGACGACGCCATCCGGGACGTGTGGACGCAATCCGAGGAGGGCGAGGACGGCCTGACGGCCTACGACCGCGCCATCCCGCTCAGCGCCGAGACGAGCTTCTCGGAGGCCTTCGGCGGGCTGGCGACGGCGGTCGCGGAGTGGCGGTCGAACCCGGCCCGGTTCCCCGACAACGCGAGCTACCCCGACGTCGAGCGCAACCTGTTCCTGGACGTCGACGGCGCGGCCGCCCCCGTGGTGCTCGACCACGCGTCGTTCAAGCTGCTCGACGTGCGCGGCGCCGGGGCGGACGCCATCCGCCTGGAGGCGACCTTCCCGGAGGACACCCCGGGCACGATCGCGCTCGTCGGCCGCCCCGCGGGCGGTGAGCCGGTCGTCGAGCGGCTGGTGAACGTGCCGGCGGGCGGGCCCGCCACCGTCGTGCTCGACGAGCCGAACGCGTACGAGCGGGTGACCGCCGTGCTCGTCAACGGCGACCGCGACCACGGCGAGTACGACGAGGACGCGGAGGACTGGATCTGGACGGGCGACGACGCCGCGGTGTCCGCCCGTGTGGTCCGCGCGCCCAGCGAGGACGTCAAGGCGCCCGAGACGACGATCGACAGCGGCCCGGAGGGAACGATCGTGGAGACCTCCGTGTCCTTCGCCTTCTCCGCCGACGAGACCGCCACGTTCGCCTGCCGCCTCGACGGCGCGGCCTACGAGCCGTGCGCGAGCCCGAAGGTCTACACCGCGCTGGCCCTCGGGGAGCACCTCTTCGAGGTCCGCGCGACCGACGCGGCCGGCAACGTCGACGCCTCGCCGGCGCCGCGCCGCTTCACGGTCGGGCAGCAGGCGGCCCCGCCCGTCATCGTCCCGCCGGGCGAGAAGCCTCCCGCGCAGAACCCGCCCATCGCTCGCGACGTCACCGCGCCCAACGTGGCGCTCAAGGTCCTGGGCAAGGTCAGGGCGGGCAAGCTGCGGCTGCAGGTCACCTGCCCCGCCACCGAGGCGGGCGCCTGCTCGGGCCGCGTGACGCTTAAGGCGCGCCTCGGCGGCCGGACCGTCAAGCTCGGCTCCGCGAAGGTGACGGACGTGCGCGGCGGCACCGCCAAGACCGTGACCGTGCGGATCAACCGCCCGGCGGCCCGGCGTCTGCGCCGTGCCCGGCGGGCGACGACGGCGACGGTCGCCGTCCGGGTCTTCGACACGGCCGGCAACGTGTCGAACCAGACGGTCCGCCTGAGGGTGCGCGGCTGACCGTCAGGTCCCGCAGAACGTCTGGTACTCGCAGAAGCTCGGCGGGGCCGGGGCGGCGTACGGCTCGAGCCCGGGGCGCTCGTCGAACGGACGGGCGAGGACGTCGACGAGCCGTTCGAACAGCCCGAGGTCGTCCGCGGTCGCCGCGGCCAGCGCCGCTTCCACGTGGTGGTTGCGCGGGATGTACACCGGGTTGACCCGGTCCATCGCCGCGGCGATCGCCTGCGGGTCGCGCGCGTCATCGGCCAACCGCGCACGCCAGCGATCCGCCCAAGCGTCGAACTCGGAGGGCTCGTCGAACAGCGATCGCGCCGCTGCCGCGTCCCTGCGCAGCGCGGAGGCCAGCGCCCGGAAGCACGAAGTGAAGTCCACCCGCTGAGCTCCGAGCAGCGCCAGCAGGTCGTCGATCAACGCGCCGTCTCGCTCCCGGCCGCCGGCCAGGCCGAGCTTGCCCCGCATCCCGCCGAGCCAGGCCTCGCGGTGGCGATCGGGGAACGTCGCGAGCACGTCGGTGGCGGCCGCGACCGCGGCCTCGGTCTCGGTGTGGATAAGGGGCAGCAGCGTCTCCGCCAGCCGCGCCAGGTTCCACTGGGCGATGTGCGGCTGATTGCCGTACGCGTAGCGACCGCCGTGGTCGATCGAGCTGAACACGGTGGCGGGGTCGTAGGCGTCCATGAACGCGCACGGGCCAAAGTCGATGGTCTCGCCGGAGATCGTCATGTTGTCGGTGTTCATGACGCCGTGGATGAACCCCACGAGCATCCACTGCGCGACGAGCGACGCCTGCGCGTCGACGACCGCCTCGAACAGCGCGAGGTACGGGTTGTCCGCCTCGGCCGCGTGCGGGTGGTGCCGGCCGATCGCGTGGTCGGCGAGGCGCTTGACGAGGGCCGGATCGCCGCGCCTGGCCGCGTACTCGAACGTGCCGACGCGGACATGGCTCGCCGCGACGCGCGTGAGCACGGCGCCGGGCAGCAGCGTCTCGCGCACGACCTGCCCGCCGGTCGCTACGACCGCCAGCGCACGCGTGGTGGGGATGCCGAGCGCGTGCATCGCCTCGCCGATCACGTACTCGCGGAGCATCGGGCCGACGGCCGCCTTCCCGTCCCCGCCGCGCGCGAACGGCGTGCGACCTGAGCCCTTCATGTGCAGGTCGCGGCGGCGCCCGTGGACGTCGAGCACCTCGCCCACCAGCAGCGCCCGGCCATCGCCGAGGCTTGGAGAGTACCCGCCGAACTGATGGCCGGCGTACGCCTGCGCCACCGGCGACGCGCCCTCGGGCGTGGCGGTGCCGGCAAGGATGGCGACACCGTCGGGCGCCCGCAGCGCCTCCGGATCGACGCCGAGCTCCGTGGCCAGGTCCTCGTTCAGCGCCAGCAGCCGCGGCGCCGGCACCGTTGCGGCCTGCCACCGCTCGTACAGGCCTTCGAGGTCACGGACGTACGAGTTGTCGAACGCGAACAGCGGGTGGGCGGCGACGCTCATCGGGTCAAGGCTACGAGGAACGCGGTCGTGGGTGTTAGGGTACCCTAATTAGGTGACCCTAATCCGAACCTGGCCCGCTCTGTGCTGCCGTCCGGTCCACCCCTGAGCACGCCGTTCGCAACCCTGGCGTCCGCGGCCTGCCCGGCGTACGACGAGATGCTGATCGCGCTCGAGCGCGAGTTCGTCCCGGTCGAGCGAACCCGCGTGGCCGACGAGCTCGACGAGCTCGCGCGCCCGCTGTTCGCAGTGGACCCGGCGGTGCCCGTGGAGCGAGCCAAGGCGCTGGCCGAGAGCGTGCGCCTGGCGATCCCCGAGGAGGGCGACGACGCTCCGAGCTGGCTGCTCTCGCGAGCGTTGCGCAGCGGGCGCGGGGCGGCTCCTGTGCGTGCCGCGCTCGGGACCGAGCTCGCCCGCCGCGCCGGCACACAGGCCCGCCCCGTCCGCCACGGCGACCGGTGGCTCGTCGCCATGCGGGGTCCCGGCGTCCCGGTCGTCGTCGACGTCGGCCCCGCCCACGACCCCGATCCCTGGGGCGCCTGCGTCGGGAGCCTGTGCGGGCACGCGATCGCCTTCGTCGTGCTCAGCGGCCTGGCGTCGGCCTGGCAGGATGGGGGCCATCGCCGGCGCGCCCGCCGCGCCGCCGGCCTGCGCGCCCTGCTTCCCCTCGACGACGACCTTCGCGCGGCGGTCCACGAGGACCTCGCCCGCTTCCGCGACGCTCCTTGATCCTGTCCGGCCTCAGCTGTTCAGCCGGTCGAGCAAGCCCGCGAAGTCCGCGCCGGGGTGGTCAGGCACGGCGTAGAACACGTCGAGCGTGAGGTTGACGTTGGCGCGTCCGTCGCCGGTCATCGTCCAGACGACCTGGTCGCCCACCGTCTCGATGCGGTAGTCGAGAAACGGACAGCAGGCCGCTTCGCGACGTGCGAGATCGTCGACCGAAGGCCGGATGCCGGGGTCGGCGCGGAACGTCAGCACGAGGGCGTCCGATCGGCGCTCGCGACGGAGCAGCGCGCGCTCGAACAGCGCGGCGTACTCGCGCAGGCGTTCGTCCGGCGTGTCGTCGGCGGTGCTCATGTCGCACGCGATCGGCGCATCAGGCTGGGCTGGGAGATGCAGAAGGTTGGGCATGCCGTTACCGTAACCCCTAGAGTATGGTCCAGAGTCAAGGGAATGGTATGAGAATCGGTGAGGTCGCAGACCGGTCCGGCGTGACCGTTGACACGGTGCGCTTCTACGAGCGGCTCGGGGTGCTGCCGCCACCCGCGCGGACGGAATCGGGCTACCGCGACTACGCGCCCGACACCGTCGAGCGCATCCGGCTCACGCGCGAACTGCAGGCGACCGGGTTCACCTTGAGCGACGTCATCGACGCCCTCGCGGCACACGACGCCGGCGGCGCGACGTGCGAGTCCGAACGGTGGCGGCTCGAGGCAGCGCTCAGCCGTGTCGACGCGAAGCTCGCCGAGCTCCGCGCCGTGCGCCGCCGGATCGTGCAGGCACAAGCGGCGTGCGCCGGCGGTGACTGCATGTTCTCCACCCCGACCCCTCTGTGATGCACCGCGCCGGTCATGAGGGGCGGGTCGGCCGGGCGTCGTGGATGACGGTGCCGTCGGCCAGCGTGAGGTCGTACGTGAGGATGAGCTCGGGTCCCCCTTCCCCACTCGGCATGGGAGCGCGGTCCTCGAACGCGGGGCCCGGCCACCAGGCTGCGTACCGGCCGTTCTTCACGGAGGCCTTCACCGTGAGGGCGCCCGCGTGAATGGTGACGCCCGTCACCGCCTCACCGACCGCACCGTCCGTGATCGAGGCCACATGCGTTCCACCGAGCTGCGAGACCGCGCCTTGGGTGTAGCCCCTGGAGGGAGCCTTCAGAGCGGGCCCCGAGCTGCCCCCGACGCCCGAGCCAACGCTGTCGACATCGGTCGAGCCCTTCGGGTTGCGCACCAGGCACGAGCCAGACATATCCGGGTTGTCTGTCCGGTACAGGAGCGAGACGTAGTCGCCGCGGCGCTCGGCCAGGATGAGCTTGGCCCTGGCCGTGTCGAGGGAGCCGCCGCGCAGCGCGTCTCGGCAGGCGGATGCCGCCGCGTCCAGCTCGTCGCTCGCGACGGATGCCGGCGCGGCTGTCCAGGACGCGTATGCCGCGTCATCGCCTCGACCCCCCTGGACCACGGCCGAGCCGACGAGCAGCGTGATCGCGGCCGCGCCGGCGAGGACCAGGCGGCGCCGGGAACGTCGAGCCGGCGCGGGCTGCGGCGCCCCGGGCGCCGGCGGGGTCGCGACGATCCGCTCGAGCGTTGCGTCGGCCCGCGCCTGCTCGGAGGCGGTGAGACCGGCGACCGATGCGTCGAGGGACCGGAGCACGGAGTCGATGCCGGCATTCATGACTGGACCTCCATCGGCAGGTAGGACGGGAGTTCGGCGAGGTCCAGCTGGCGGCGGAGGGCACGCCGAGCGCGCAGCAGCCGCAGCCGATACGACACCGGGGTGATGCCGAGGACGCGCGCCGCCTGGGCCGAGCTGACGCCGTCGAAGACGGTGAGCGAGAGGGCCTCCTGGTCGGTCGCGCTCAGGCGCCGCCAAGCGGCGCCAAGATCGATCCGGTCCACCACGGGACCGGCGTCGAGGCCGCCCGCCGAGCCGGCGGGCACGGTCTCGGCGACCCGGACGGCGAGTGCGTCACGCCGCCCCTGGCCACGGAGGCTGTTGAGGAGGCAGTGGCGGGCGATCCCGAACAGCCACGCCCGGACGTCGTCCGGCTTGGCCGGGGCGTCGTCGAGGCGCCTCCATGCGACGAGAAAGGCGTCTGCTGTGACGTCCTCGGCGTGGGAGCGGTCAACGCGCCGCTGCGCGAACCGCAGCACGTCCGCGTATGCGTCGTCGTAGAGCGCCCGGAAGCGCGCCTCAGGGTCTGGTTCGAGTGTTCTCACATCCGCTACCTGTCCGGCAAGGCACCCAGCGTTTCAAAGCCGCGCGCGCCCCAGCCGCTTGGTGGCCCCTGGCGACGCTCGTCGCTCGGGTACTTCTCGGTCGACACGGGCAAGTACTCGACCGCCCCGTGGCTCGCGCAGCGGCTCGCGCACGAGCTGACCGGCTAACACCCCGATCACGCGGTCGTGGCGTCTGCCTCCATGGCCGACGATGCGACGACCGGGGCAAGCTGGGCGGCGGCGATCTGCGCTGCCAGCAGGTGCTTGCACGGCCCGCGGTCTCCCGGATGCTGGCTCCACCACGGGCACGAGCAGCGAGGCGGCTGCAGGCGAACCGCGTACGCCTGCTCGCCACTTCCGACTTCCGCATCGTTCTGGCTTCCCAGTCGAACGGCGCCCTCATCCACAAGCTTCTTCGCGTCGCGAAGGCGCGGGGGGTCGCGGGTGAGCGCGTCCGAAGGGAACGGAAGCTCGCGCCGGAACCAGACCTGCTCGACTGGATCGAAGCCGATCCTTCCGTGGGCTCCGAGCCAGCCGAGCGCGCGCCGCCCTCGCTCCGGCTCCAAGCCGGTACGGGTGAGGTCCTCCTCGGTGAACCGCCGCCGGCCGTGAAGCGCTGCGTCGAGGAACTCGGCCTCGATGGCGAGCGTGTCGTCCGCCAGGTCCCCGAGGAGGCCACCCTCCCCCGAGAAGCCGCGTGAGAAGTGAGGACTCAGCGTGACCTGGAGCCTCGCACCCGGCAGCTCGGCGACCCAGACGCTCGCGGCTTCCGTGTCCGGCACCGCGTACGGGCGAAGGGCCGACATGTACCGCCCGACCGACTCGAGCACCCGCAGGCGTTCGGGCGCCGCGACGCAGACCGCTCCCCCGCCGGGTCGTGCTCCGAGCCGAACGCCCGCCGGCGACACCTTCGCCCACAGGGTCGCTCTGCCGCCCTGTCCCTTGGGAAGCCCGCGCAGGAACCGCTGCGCCGTCATGCCAGCGAGCTCGAAGACCGGCTGGAGGTCGGCGACTGCGACCTGAACCTCCGAGAAACCTTTGACCCAGCGGTCGGGAAGCGGGACCCGCCGTTCAACGACTGAGCCCTCGAGCGCGAGCGGCTTCTCCCAGCCGGGCGGCTGTTCGAGGCCGTCGCGCCGGCGCTCCTGGTGCCCGTGAAGGCGCACGCGTCGCGCGCCATCAAGCTCGTCCGCCGCGTGCTGAAGCGAGATCCGGGTCACGCGCGCATCGCCGTGCCGGTCTTGGTGCAGGCACTCGCCCGGGAGTCGCGCGATCTCCAGGAACTCGTCCTCGGCATCCTCGAGAAGCACGCCACGTCGCTCAGCGACGACGATCGACAGCAGCTTGCTGCCTTGGGCTCAGAGGTGGACCCGGCGGTGCGTCCGCGGGTCGAGGCTCTCGCCGGCACCGTGGCGTCGGTCGTCGCTCCCGCCGACGACGGCCCAGCCGTGGCGGTGCCTCCGCGGCGGTCGCCCCCGGTCGTCCCGCGTCTGGCGGATCCGCCGCTCGCGCCCCCGCAGGACACCGATGAGCTCCTCGATCGCCTCGCGGTCGCGCTCGAGCGGGGGGACGATCCGGACGAGATCGAGCTTCTCCTGGATGGCATCAGCCGCCTTCGCGACGACGACGTGCACGAAGGCCGGGCGCGTGCGGTCCTGGAGCGAGCCCTCGCCCTCTCACCCATCTGGGAGGGCCAGATCGGCTTCCACCACGCACGCGATGCGATCGCCGTCGTCCTCGTGCGATGGCTCGGCGGACCCGAACATCGAAGGGTTCAACTCGGACGGGCGGGGAGGAGCCCGCGTGAGGCGATCGGGTTTCGGGTCCGCGAACTCGTCGACGATCTCACTGGTGGGGAGCCGAGGAAACTCCTGAGCGCACCCACACATCGCGGGGGCTGGGTCCATCCGTTGGAGGCCGTCGAGCGCGTGCGGCGCCTCGGCCGAGGCCGCCCGCCGGTGATGGATCTCGCGCAGCTCGCGTTGCGGCTGGCCCCGGACAACCGAGACGAGGCACGCGCCGCTGCTGCGGAGCTCCCGGGCGAAGCGGGCGGCGTGCTCCTCCGCGCACTCGGCGGGGACGCTACGCGGCCGTCGCTCAGCGAGCTCAAGGTTGCCTGGGCGGCGGCGGAGCACGCCCGCCATCCAGCCGGGTTCGTGATCCCGCAACGACCGCTCGCGGATCACGAGGCGTATCGAGCGAGTGTCTTTCGCCGGGACGACCGGAAGATCCCTCCGGCGAGTCCTGCCGATCTATTGGTGCTTGAAGGGTCGTGGTGGGGATGGGAAGCAGGGGGCATCGAGCGCTGGCTCGCGGACGTCTGGCCGGCGAACCGCGAGGGTGCCTGTCACTTCGTCGTCCGGAGGCTGTGGATCAACGACGGCACGCGCGAGTACGGCATCGAGGACGTCCTCGAGGTCCTTCTCGACCCGCTCGAGCCGATCGGCGACCAGGCAGTGCTCGCGACCGCGCTGGCGCTCGGAAGCGCTGACATCATGCACCGCGCATTGGCGACGGACGTGGCGATCGCCGCGTTGCACTCGCGCCGACTCGACGGGGCGACGCTCGGCGCGACGTTCGCCTTCATGCTCCGTCGCCAGGAGGAAGCCGTGCCGGCCCGGTGGGCGTCGAGCCTGACGGACGTGGCGGCAGCCGGTCCGCTTGCTGCGCATGGCCCGCGAGTGGCTGTCATCGCTCGGCCGAGGCTCGAAGATCACCTCGGCGCCCGTCTGCTGCCCCTCCGCCGAAGGGACTGGCGTCGGAGCCGGTGCAGCCGGAGCCGCACCCTTCGGAGGTCGGCCCGGTCACCATCGACTCCCACCTGCACGCCTTCGGCACGTGCGGCGCGATCGGCAACGGGCTTCCCGGCGCCGAGGTCGTGGTGGAGTCGCTCGATCGCGGCGGTGTGACGCTCGGCCGCGGCATCGTCGACGCCGAGACAGGCGCCGCGCGGATCCGGTTCGCCTCGTACCTGCTGATGAACGAGCGACTGGTCGCCTCGCAGTCGATCTGCGGGATCACCGGGCCTGCGTCGGCGCTGCCACCGCCGGACGATCCGGCGAACGTGGACAAGCAACTCGCAACGCCGACGATTCGCGAGCCGATCAGCGCGTGCGAGCGTGCGGTGCGGGTGGGCGGGGTGGCACAAGGGGCGACGGTGCGGCTGACCCGCGAGTTGCGCGGGGAGGTGACCGAGGAGGTCGCGTGCTTCGACTACCCCGAGCTGTGGTTCCGCCTCGAGCGACCGTTGCGTGAGGGCGAGACGACAAGGTCGACCAGCGGTCGCCGAGCCCGACTACGCGAGCCCGTACTCCGGTGCAGTGCTCGTGGGGCCGGCCACGGCGGTGAGGACGCCCAGGATCGTGGCACCGGTGTGCAGCGGTGCGACGAGCATCCGGCTGACCGGGCTGCACTACGGCGCGACCGTGCAGATCTCCCAAGACGAGGGGGTGATCGCGCTCGCCGAGGCGTGGGATGACACCTGCGACATCCCGCTCGCGGCCCCGATCGACCCGGCAGACGACGGTTCGGTCTCCGCGCGCCAGGCGCTCTGCGACAGATCGAGCGGCCCGTCGGACGACGTGGAGGTCACACCGGCGCACGCGGCGCCGCCGCGACCGACGATCGCCGGTCCGCTGTTCGAGCGCGGTCGCATGGTGCGTGTCAGCGGCGCGCACGCGGGCGCGCGGATCGAGCTGTACATGACCACGCTCACCGATGTGGGCGAGCCCGCCACCACGCGGCTGATCGCGTCGCAGCCCGTCTACGACCGCACCTGCGACCTCCTCGTCTCCCCCGCCCTGCACGCGGCTCCGCCCGCGTGGGTGTTCGCGCGCCAGATCGGCTGCGGGACGACCGTCGAGTCCGAGCCGGAGCCGGTCCGCGCGCTGCCGCCGCTCGATCCACCGCAGATCGAGCAGTGCAGGACGACGGGGCTGCTCGTCGGCGGGATCGTCCCCGGCGCGCTCGTCGAGGTCTACCGCGAGAACGCCCTCTTCGCGAGCGCTCGCACCAGCGTGGATCACGTCTACATCTGGGATCAGCGCCTGCTCGGGCCGCCGGTCCGCGCGCGCCAGATCCTCTGCACGCGCGTGTCGGAGTTCGGTCCGTATCAGCGCCTCAGCTCGTCCGCAGGCGACCGGATCGACGTGGTCCCGCGCGGAAAGTACCTCGGGACGGGCTACGTGGTCGAGCCGGTGGCGCAGCTCACGGGCGCGGGCGCGCTCCCCAGTCCGAACAACGCCGAGCAGGCGGGGATCACGGGGACCGACCTCGGCATCCCCATCGAGCACGACGCCGACGGTCGCCTCTACCTCCTCTTCGGTGACACGTTCTTCTCCCGTCCGTGGGTCATCGAGGACGACAAGGTCGTGCACCTGTCGAACGGCATGGACCTCATCGCCAGGACGTACGCGAACTCTCACACCGACCTGGCGGCACAACCGGTCGACTTCGGTCCGCCGCGGCTGTTCTCGATCCCCGGCGTGAGCCAGGATGGGTTGGAGGTTCCCAGCGGCGGATTCAGCCACGCGGGACGGCTCTACGTCTTCGCCACGACCGACAAGTACGAGGACACGCCGAGGACCATCGGGCTGGGGAAGATCGGGGAGTACATGGGACGGTCGCTGCTGGTGAGCGCGACCGATTGGCGCCAGGCGTTCGTCGTCGTGCCGGGCCACGAGCGGATCTCCGACCGCAGCCGCGAGGCCGCCGGCGGCCTGAAGTTCATCAACATCGCGCCGTGGAAGGTCAAGAACAGCGCGCTGCGTCACCTCCCCTCGAACGCCCCACCCGGCGGCGAGGGGCTGATCATGCTCGGATCGGGGCGCTGGCAGGAGAGCCAGCCCTACCTGGCCTACGTGCCGCTGCCCCCGGGTGGGCACCCGGTCTTCACCGAGTGGCGCTACCTCGCGGGCAGCGGCGGCCGCTGCGGGCCGCCGGTGTGGTCCGCAGCCCAGAGCGACGCCGTACCGCTCTGGGACGACCGCGAGTTCTTCCGGCCCGAAGGGAACAAGCCCGCCGTCCCGCAGAACGCGGGCGTGATCGGCGAGCTCTCGCTGGCGTACGTCGAGCAACTCAGGCTGTGGATCTGCCTGTATGGCGGTGGAGCTCGCATCGCGGCGCGATCCGCGCCCAACCCGTGGGGGCCGTGGTCCGCGCCGATCGATGTGTTCCACTGGGGCCGCGACCACGCCCGCAAGGACGACCCCGACGACCCCCGCCCGCGGTTGATGAACGACGCCGAGGAGCTCCCGCTGGGTGGGAAGACACCTGGCTGGGCGGCGTACGGCGCCTACATCATCCCGCGCTTCACCGAGTCCCATCCGGGCGGTCAGGCGACGCTCTACTACACGATGTCCACGTGGAACCCGTACCAAGCGTTCCTCATGCGCACCCGCGTGACCCTCGTTCGCTGATCGTCGACCTCAGCTCAGTGCCCTTATCAACTCGGCGCGCAGGGGCCCGAAAAACAGGCAGTCCACCAGGCAGACGTGCCGTGCGCTACTGCGGCTTCTTCTTGCGGCCCTCGTGGTACATCTCCGTGAGCACCCCGACCGACGCGCGATCGGCATTCTCGCCGACCGACACGGTCGGTTGCGACGGTGGCCCTTCACGGGTCCGCTCAGGGCTGTCCCCAGGCGGAGGGGGCTTTCGGAGCAGCCGTCGAAGCCAGCCAGGCAGGCGGACGTCGCCTCCCCACTGCTCGAGTTCACGCGCCATACGGTGCTCCTTTCGGGTCGAGCCGACCCTACCGGCCGCTACACGGCGCGTCCAACCCCAGACTTATGTTCCGTGCCCGGGGCATACCGGTTCGAAGTGAGGCCTGGCGGGATCACGATGAGGCACTTACGACGAGCACGCCGCCCTCGTCGGCCTTGGCGCCGCGGCCGGGCGAGACCGTCAGCCGCAGAGTGCCGCCGCCAGTCTCCTTGGAGGCCGCGTACTCGCGACCCGGCTCGAGGCCGGTGACGAGGATCCGCTGCAGGCCGTCCGCGGGAATGTCCACCGAGGTGCGGGTGAACGCCGCGCCCAGGTCATTGCGGAAGAGGACCGCCGCACCGCCGGCGACCGCGCCGTCGTACGGGCTCCCCGCGGAGCTGCGCACGCGCGTCACCGCATCGCCGGGCGCGCCGCGGTCGGCGCCTTGGAGCACCGTCAGGAAGCGCACATCCGTTGGCTTGCTCTCGTCCTCGATCGAGAGCCGGTAGCCCATCGGCTCCGCGTTCGCGGGCTCGCCCTCGTCGGCAGAGCGTGAGCCGGACAGGGTCGCGCCCTCCGGCAGCAGCGACGTCACGAAGAGCTGCTGACCGCGCGCGGTGTGCGCGACGGCGCGTCCGCCGTCCGAGATCTCCGGCGCGCTGGGCAGCTGCAGCCAGAAGCGCTTGAAGCGGTCGGCCTTGCCGGTCGTCGCCCGGTCGTAGACGAGGACGTGGTCGGGCTCGAGCCACACGATCGAGCGGCTCGCGTGCTGGACGTCGCCGACACCTTCGTAGTCGCTGTTGTAGAGGTTGGTCGCGTCGCCGGTGAGGGCCGTGTAGCCGTCGCCGGACGAGCGCGCGACGAGCTCCGGGTCGCCGGCCGGGTCCGCATCCCACTGGCCGCCCGTCAGCCAGATGCGGTGGCGCGGATCGTCCGGATCGTTGTGCCCGGGGGCGTCGTTGCCGATCGCGAGCACGTTCTTGTAGTCCGAGTAGCCGCCGGCGTACATCGCGCGCTGCTTGGTCAGCCACTCTCCGGAGCGCAAGAGGGCGAAGTCGTTGCCGTCGCCGACCTGATGGTCGATCTCGTTCCACGTCAGCTTGTGGGTGAAGATCCGCTCGTCCGCGCACCAGCACGTGCGCGCGACCGTGCGGCCCAGGCCGGGTGCGAAGTACTGGGTCGGCAGCGCGGGACGCGGGTCGGCGGGCGGCGGCGCACCGGGCTCGAAGACGAGGAAGTACAGGATCGCGTCGAAGAACTGGTCGGTGTTGCCGACGCGGTCGTACAGCGAGGCGCGGCCGCCGGCCGGGACGTTCATCTCGATCCAGCGCACGGCGTCGACGGTCTCGCGATCGCCGCGGGCCGCGGCGTCGAGCGCGATCGGGCCGAAGAGGCTGATCGGGTCGCCGGCCCAGTAGTCCTGGGCATCGCCGAACCATGCGGGCTGATGGATGTCGCCGAGGTAGGCGAGGTCTCCCTTCAGCCTGGTCGGGCGCGACGGAAGCGAGCTGAGGAACGCGCGGATGGCCGCCGACCAGAACGGGTGCCCGGCGAGCCGCGCCCGGCGGCCGGTCGCGCCCCCGCCCCGGCCGGCGGTGTCGAGCGCATGGATCAGCTGCGCGATGCGCCCGAGCGCGGCGGGTCCGTACTGGAAGCCCTCGGGTGAGAGCCCGCCGCGGGCCTCGGTTCGCAACGCGTGGTCGATCACGAACAGCCACTGGTCCACGACGTCGGAAACGTGCCGGCGCAACCGGTTGCCCGGGTCGTCGCGGGCGTCGAGCGCGAGCGCCATCAGCCCGAGGTTGCGGGCGTGCGCCAGGTAGTAGTTGTTGAGCGACCAGCGCACGCCGTGGCGGTCGGCGACCAGGGCGGGGTCGTTCGCCGCGCCGCCCGGCCGCGGCTTCGCGCCCTCGATGGCGTCGAGCGGGTACGCGCCGAACTGCTCCTCCGACCAGCGCTCGAAGACCTTGCGGATCAGCTTCTTGTCGCTCGCCGAGAAGTAGGGGTAGGCCCAGTCGACGGTCAGCGCGAACGCCTCCCCGTGCCAGCGCGAGCGGTCGAAGGTCGCCAACCTCGGGTCGCGGAACGGCTGGCCGTCGCCCCCGGGGCCACGGCCGGCGATCCTCATGACTCCCATCAGCAGGTTGCGGGCGCGGCGCCCGTAGTCCGCGCGCACGGACGCGCGGCGCTCGATCAGCGACATGAACGCGAACAACTCGGCGTAGGCCTCCGTCGTGTACTCGTCGTAGGCGTCCGAGCCCGTGTCCTCGCCCGGAACCTTGCCGCCGTCCATGTCCGCCTTCGCGGTGCGCGCCAGCCGCGCCAATCCGCGCGCGTACATCGGGTTGCGCGCCGAAGCCCACGACCGCAGCCGCCCGACGTCGCGCTGCGTGATCAGGAGCCGGGGGTGCCCGGCGACGGGCGGCGGCGCGGTGGGCGCTCTGCCGGTGACCGGGTCTCCGCACGCGACGAGTGTGGAGGCGAGCAACGCCAGGCCGATGCTTCGAAGGACGCGCATGAGCCCGAACGTGGCGCATCCGCGTAACGGCGGCATGACGTCGCCGTAACGCGGTAGCGTGGCCGCCGGTGGATTTCGGAATCCTGGGGCCGCTCGAGGTCCGGCGTGACGGTGTTCGGATCGAGGTGCCGGGCACTCGCCAGCGCGCCGTGCTCGCCGTCCTGCTGCTGAGCGCCAATCAGGTCGTCTCATCGGAGCGTCTGCTCGACGACGTGTGGGGCGAGGACCTCCCGTCCGCCGGCACGACTGCGTTGCGCGTGCGCGTCTCGCAGCTGCGTGGCGCGCTCGCTCCCGACGGCGACGTGATCGCGACGCGGTCGCCCGGCTATGTCATCGATCTCGAGCCCGACCAGCTCGACGTACACCGCTTCGAGCGCCGCTTGCGCGAAGCCGACCAGGCGCTCGCGCGGGACGACGCCGCCGCGGCGGCGGCGGCGCTCGAGGAGGCGCTCGCACTCTGGCGCGGGCCTGCGCTGGCCGACTTCCCGTACGCGGTCTTCGCGCAGGGGCCGATCCGGCGGCTCGAGGAGCTGCGGATGTCGGCGCGCGAGCAGCTGATCGCCGCTCAGCTGGCGCTCGGCGGCCACCAGCGCCTGCTCGGCGAGCTCCAAGAGCTCGTGTCGGCCCACCCGTTGCGCGAGCGGCTGTGGGCGCACCTGATGCTCGCGCTGTACCGCGACGGGCGCCAGGCCGAGGCGCTCGAGGCCTACCGACGCGCGCGCAGGACGCTCGCCGAGGAGATCGGGATCGAGCCCGGGCCGGAGCTGCGCGCCCTCGAGCACAGCATCCTCAACCAGGCGCCGGAGCTCGGCGGCCGCGTCGAGGTGGCCCGCGCCGCGCGAGTCGTGATGGCGCTGCCGGGCAGCGAGGAGGGCGTCGGCCCGCTCGCGGCCGTGGCCAGATCGCTCGCGGGCCGAATCCGCGCCGAGCTGATCGTCACCGCGATCGTCTCAGACGAGCAGGCCCTCGCTCCGATGATGGGACGGCTCAAGGAGATTCGCGGTCAGGCGGGCGAGGGCGGCGTGGAGGTGCGCTCGGCCGCGTTCACCTCCGATGACCCGGGGGCCGACATCACGCGGCTCGCATCCGCGCACGACGTCGCGCTCGTGCTGATGGAGGCGCCGCCGGCCGCACTCGGCGGCGCCGGCCTCGGCGAGCCGGTCACCACCGTCCTGCAGGCGGTCGCCGCCGATGTCGTCGTCGCCGCCGGATGGGAGCGGGGAGGCGGGCGCGACGGCCCCGTGGTCGTCCCGTTCGCCGGCCACGATCACGATTGGGCGGCGCTCGAGGCCGGCGCCTGGCTGGCGGGCGCGCTCGACGCGCCGCTGCGCCTCGTCGGGACGCGGGCCGCGCCCAGCGCCGGCCGGCGCGACGCGAGCCGGCTGCTGGCGAGTGCGTCGCTCGTGCTCCAGCGTGGCGCCGGCGTCGCGAACGACTACGTGCTGGCGGACGCCGGCGCAGGCGGGATCCTGCGAGCGTGCGCCGACGCCGCCTTCGTCGTCACGGGGCTTTCAGATCGCTGGATGCAGGAGGGGCTCGGCGAGGCGCGCTCAGCGCTCGCGCGCGAAGCGCCCTGCCCGGTCCTCTTCCTGCGCCGCGGGGTGAGTCCCGGCGGGCTGGCGCCGCCGGAGGCGCTGACGAGATTCACCTGGTCGCGCGCAGGCACCTGAGCGCCGTTTCTATTCCTGCGTCGTGTCCCCACGCCGGTCGCGGTCGCGGTCCGGCTCGATCGTCGCGTTGTAGAGGATCTCGTAGTCGCTGCCCACGGCGGCGCGAGGCGACGGGCGCGAGGGCGTGGGGCCCAGGGGCGGCTCGTAGTGCTCGCCGGTCGTCCGCTCGTCGAGAAAGCGGAAGGGGAGGAAGCCGCTCCGGCCCAGCTCGACCCCGATCCGCTGCCCGGCACGGACCGGGATCCTCACCTTGAAGGTCTCCACTTTGGCCGACCCGCTCGCCTGGACAGCCGGGCCCGATGCGATCACGCGCCGCCGGCCGGCCGGGCCGGCGATCACCCGCAGGGTGAGCTCCCCCTTGCCGCCGCGGACCGACCACGCGGTGATGACCCCGTCGGACGGCACCGCCTGGTCGTCGGCGCCGATCTTCAGCTGGAGGAACGTGCACACGCGTCCAGGCGCGTCCCCGCAGTATCCGGCCTCGCTGTTCGGCGGCAGGCCGAGGTCGCTGCCGACCCTCGTCGTGCCTGGAGAAACCGGGAGCGGCGTGTAGGTCTCGGTCGCCGGCGTGCCCGAGGCTCCGCCGTCCGTGTCGCGGTCGCGGCCACCACCGCCGTCCGAGCCCAGGGTCAGCGCGACGGCGCCGGCGGCGGCGGCGAGCACCACGAACGCGGCGGCGATGGCGAGCCCTCGAGGACGCCGCAGCGCTCGGACACCACCCGGTCGCCGGCGCAGCACGGCGGTCGGAGCCGTCGTGGCCTCAGCCGGGCGTCGATCGTCCGGCGCGACATCCGCCAGCGCCGCGCCCGCGGCGGCCGCCAGCTCGCCCGCGGTCTGAAAGCGATCCTGCGGCTCCTTGGCGAGCGCTCGCGCGACGACCGCGTCGAGTGCAGGCGGGAGGTGCGGCCGCCGCTCCAGGAGGGACGGCGGCGGCTCCTCGAGGTGGGCGTAGAGCGAGGCGACGTGCGACTCCTTGGGGAACGGGGGCTCGCCCGTGAGGCACTTGAACAGGACGCAGCCGAGGGAGTACTCGTCGGCGCGAGCGTCGAGCTGCTCGCCGCGAATGACCTCCGGCGCGCAGTAGTCCACCGTGCCGAGGAAGGCGCCCGAATCCGTGAGCGTCGGGGCGGTCGCCAGCTTCGTGATGCCGAAGTCGGTCAGGTAGGCATGCGTGCGAGCGCCGGAGGCCGAGAGGAGGATGTTGCTGGGCTTGACGTCGCGATGGACGAGCCCGGAGCGGTGGACGACGTCGAGCGCGTCTGCGATCTGCGCGGTGACGGCCACGGCCCGTGCCGGATCGAGCGTGTGCTCGCGGACGAGCAGGTCGCCGAGATCCTCTCCCTCGACGTAGCGCATGGCGATGAACAGCTCGCCGTCTACCTCGGCCGCCTCGTAGATGGGCAGCACGTTCGGATGGTCGATCGACGCCGCGGCACGCGACTCCCGCAGGAAGCGCTCGCGGAACCGCGCGTCGTCCGCCACGTCGGCGGACAGCAGCTTCAGGGCCACCTGGCGGCCGAGGCGGACGTCGCGGGCGCGGTAGACGACACCCATGCCGCCCTGGCCGATCAGCGCCTCGACCGTGTAGTTCCCGATGACGCTGCCCGGTTCGAGTGAGGCCACCGGCGCGGAGTAGACCAGCAGCACCCCGGCCTGACAACCGTAACGCCGACGTCACGACGCACAGCAACGGGTTAAACGCGCGCGCCCCGATCCGTGACACGGACCGGGGCGCGCGCTGTCTCGCGTCCGCTACTTCGGGGTCAGGCCGGTCCACATGGCGTTGGCCGTCTCGAAGTCCTGGAAGACCACCGTGCGGCCGCCGTTCGACTGGCCGCTGATGATCCCCTTGGCCTGTGCCTGCGTCGCGTTCGGACCGGAGAGGTTGAAGACCGGGCCGCCGCTGTCGCCGGGCTGGACGATCGTCTTGGTCGCGTGCTTGCCGCGGACGAGGCCGCTGTAGCACTCGCCGTTGAAGCAGTACGAGTACACCGCGGTGTCGGCGTAGACGTCGCAGTTCGCGCCGGTCACCGAGCCGGCGACGCACAGCCACTCGTTCTGGTAGACGCGACCCCACCCGACGACGTCACGGACGGCGTTGTTGCCGATCCACGAGTCGAAGATCCAGCCGCCCGCGGACGTCGAGATGAGGGCCAGGTCGGCAGCGTTCTCCTCGGAGGTCAAATATCCGAGCGAGCGCGTCCAGTCGCCGTTGTAGAACTCGTGCATCGGGTTGCCGCAGTGGCCGGCCGTGAGGATGTACTCGCGGCCGCTCGAGGTCCGGACGCCGAAGCCGGCGGTGCAGAAACCGCCTCGGATGTTGTTGATCCTGCCGCCGCCGTAGTAGGGCGGGGTGTCGGACATGCGCCCGTAGGCCGGTTTGATCGCGTCGCCCGAGACGACCTCGACGGGCACGCCGCTCGTGGCGGGGAGCGCGTCCTTGGTCTTCTTCACGTCGCCGTTGAGCTCGACGCGGACCTTGTCGCCCTCGGCCGGGAGGAGCACGGTGAACGGCGTGTTGTCGGACTTCAGCTTGACCTTGACCTTCTCCGCCGCCTGCTCGAGCTGGTGCTTGCTGAGCTTCGCGTCCAGGACCTCGACGGCGGCGGTCGCGCGGGCCTTGGCGACTGCCGCCTGCACGCCGGGCGACGGCTTGCCCTTGTAGCGCAGGATGACCGTGTCCTTGCCGAGGCTGAGGCTGGTGAACCCCGAGGTGGGCTTGCTCGCGAGCTCGGCGTCGATCGCGTCGTCGACGATGTTGGCGGCCTTGATGAGCGGCTGCTGGCGCTCCATGCGCTGCAGGGTCTCGGCCGAGGCGTCGCTCGGGCCTGTGGTGCCGGGCTTCGCGGCGTCCTGCGCGTGGACCGCGGCAGGGCCGGCGAGCGCGATCGCGGTGGCGGCGGCGCCGGCTGCGAGGGTCCTGATGGAAACGTGCATCGTGTGGTCCTTTCGGATTGGCTGACCTGACACGGGCAGCTTCCGGTGCGGCCGTGACCTCGCCGTAACGGCGGCGTAACGGCAGTCGCGGCACGCCGGCGACCGGTGGACTCGGTGTCAGCTCCCGGCCCGGTCAGCCGGCTTTGCGGACAGCTCCGAGCGCGGGTCGCGTCGATCACCAGCACCGTGTCGCCCTTGCGCACGTCCCACGATCCTCTACAGCCACCCCAACCTGCGCGCCGACATCGAGCGTCTACCCGGCCGACAGGGTGCGCCGGCACGGCTACCGGCGCGCGAGCGCGAGGTCACGCCGCAGCGGACGGTCCCGCGACGGGGGGGTCGTCAACGACGAAAGCCCCGCCGTAGCAGGGCCCTCGTGAGTAGCGGGGGCGGGATTCGAACCCGCGACCTTCGGGTTATGAGCCCGACCAAAGGGCGCTGAAGCCGCATTCCTGCGTCGCGTAGGAGTGGCTAAATCAACTGTTGCGGAGCCAAATCAGAGCAGTTTGGTCCTACGTTTGGTCCTGCGGTGCGAGCTGGTCCTACGCTGGTCCTGCAGTCCGGAGGACGGGTTAGGATCGCGGCGTGGCGACCTCCCCCACGCACGACCCGACCAGCACCGCCTTCCTCCTCGTCGAGGTCACCCGCGGCGGCGACCCGGTGTGGCGGTGAAGTGGCGCGGGGCCGACGGCGCGCGGGTGAAGCGTCGCCTTGGAGCGCCGGCGTGGCTGGAGCGCGACGGGAACGGTGGCTGGCTGCCGCGAAGCGGTCGGCCCCGGCCGGGTCACCTCAGCGAGCGCCAGGCGCGCCGGCTGATGGCCGACGTGATCCGGGCCGCGGAAGCGGAGGCCGCCGACGAACGAGCCCGAGCGCAGCGGGCACTTGAGGACAGCAGGCGCGCCGAGGGGCCGACGTTCCGCGACCTCGCGCATGCGTGGCTCAACCACCTGGCCGCGGTCGACGACGTCAAGCCGTCAACGCTGCGCAACTGGCGCGCGATGCTCGCGGAACCGGGAACGCGCCGCCGGCGGGGCTCAGGCCAGGCGCTCGCGCGCATCATGGGTGGCCTCGGCGACACGCCGCTCGCCGAAGTCACGACGGCCCAGGTTGCCGAGCTGCTCGATCGCGTCGCCGCGGACGGCGTGAGCAACCGCACCGTCAACCGCCACCGCGAGGTGATCGTCGCGATCCTCAACTTCGGTCTCCGCCCCTACCAGCGTGATCGCTGGGGACTCATCGAGAACCCGGCGGCCGCCACCGCCAAGCGGCGCGAGGAGGGCCCTGGCCGCCTCGATGTCTTTGCGGTGGAGCAGGTCGAGGCGCTCGCGCGCGCAGCGGAGGCGGGGACATGGAGGGTCGCCCGGCCGTACGAGACGGCCAGGATGGCCGACGCGCTGCGCGACGAGGACCGCCAGCTCGGCGAGCTCCTCCGTGTCGCCGCGTACACCGGCCTGCGACGCGGCGAGCTCGTGGCGCTGCGCTGGCGCGACGTCCGGTGGTCCGAACGCGTACTGGTCGTCGAACGCGCGCTTTCCGGAACGGTCGAGCGCACCACGAAGGGCCGGCGCATCCGTTACGTCCCTCTCGCCGACCAGTCCCTCGCCGCACTCGACCGGCTCGCGCGGCGCCCCAACTTCACGAGCGGCGACGACTACGTGTTCTGCAACGCAGCTGGCGACCGACTTGACCCCTCGGCGCTCCGCCGACGCTACGTCGCTGCCCGTGACAGCGCCGCGCTCCCGCCACTCCGGTTCCACGACCTCCGCCACACCGCCGGCACGCTCCTCACCCGCGTGCTCGATCCCGTCACGGTCAAGGACGTGCTCGGCCACGCGGATCTCAAGACCACCGAGCGGTACCTCCACGCGGTGCGAGCTTCGCGGCTCGCCGATGCCGCCACGCGCGCGTTCACGCCTCAGGAGGCAGCGGAGCCCGCAGACGCCGACCACGCCGAGCTGCTTGCGGAGATCGCCCAACTCAGCCCGGCGGAACGTCGCCGCTTGCTGGCCAGCATCAAGTAGGCCCACGCCACTGAGCCGAGGCACGATCGTCTCGACCTGGTGAAGGGACGACCGCCACTCACAGCCAGCCGTGCCACGCGGCGAAGCGCCTCAGCTCACCGCAGGGCGGACGACGTCCCGCCCGTGAAGCCGCGTATTCAAGAGCGGGCAAACCGACGGCCCGGTAGGGCCCCCCGAGCACCGGCCCGACGCAACTCGCGGCGGCCTCTTAACGACGAAACCGCGCCGTAGCGGGGTTCCGGGATTCGTGGGCGCGATAGGTTCGATCGACCGCAGACGTGCGCTTATGGGGCCGTTGCTACACGGCGCTCTCCGCGGCGCTCGCCAGTGCTCAGACCGTGCTACCTCCTGCTCCGCTGCGCGGCGACAACAGTGCGGGCTACCACCTCGGTGCCCGCACTCACATAGGGGCGCGACGAGGTCGGCTCAAGCCGCGGGCCAGAACGGATAGCGGGAGAGTCCGACGTCGCGCGCGATCGCGTCCGAGCCGAGAGGCTGCGTATCGCGGATTGCATCAATGGCCGCGCTAAGGCACAGCACGTTGCTCTCGATGTACTCCTGCCCGTGGAACGGCAGCAGCGTGGCGCCAGCCGCAAGCACGACTCCCGAGGTCGTGCTACTCGCCCATTCGACCGCCTTCGCTTGATCCAGGAGCGCGTAGCGCGCGCCGCGGGCCATGTGACGCGTCGGCGCGTAGAACGACTCCAACATCGAGGACCGCCGTCCATGAGCGGCTCGGCTCAGGTCGTCGTAGACGCGCTTGTCCGCGGCGCTCAGGCTCTTCACGCCAAGATGCTTGAACGCCTCCTCCTCCTTCTCCCGGTCCTGAGACGGCAGCGTCATCCCGCGACGGCTGGCTTGCGCCTTGACGTAGGCCTCGCCGTCGGCAAGCCATTGGCGTGCGAGCTTCTCGGCCGGCGGTCCGTCGGCTGCGATGGCTTTGACGAGGTTCGTCATCTCCTTGACCGTCCGGTCGAGAGGCCGGCCTTCGACCCCCATGCCGTGCTCCGCTAGTAGGAGAACGGCTCGCTGCTGACCGACACATCGGCCCAGCAAGAGCCAGAGCGCAGCGGCCCGCGTCCTTGCGGTCGGGTCGATACTGAGCGTGTCGACCAGTCGATCGAGCTCGCCTTCGATGACGTCGAGCGCCTGTCGACACGCAGAGATGTGCGCGGCGATCCTCGGCCGAACGACCGATCCAAGCACCGCGTCAATCTCGCGTCCGCTCTCCCGCGCGTTCCGCTCGTCCTCGCGTAACGGACGCCGCGCAAGTGGTGGGTCGAGATTGTCGGACGTCACGCTCGGAGCGTCCCAGGCGGGGCGGATGTGCCCGGTTGAGGTGGGCGCGGGGGTTTCGAACCGGCGACCTCTCTCGTGTGAAGCGCTATCCGAGCGGAAGCGACCAGCCGCCGGAGCAGGGGCGATTATGCTGATTTGCAGGGAGTTTCCTGCGAGGCGGATGGCATGATCGTCAGTGCCGATTCGGGCGATTCCGGCCGATTCGGGCACCAGTGCCCAATCGCGAGGCGCCGAGGACGGCCGTACACTTGCGGTCATGGCGACAAGCCAGCGCACGATCGAGCTGCAACCTGACGCGTACGACCTTGTCGTACGCGAGGCCGAGCGGCGGGGTGTGGGACCCGACGCAGTTGTCGATGAGCTTGTGCGGACCGACCTCGGGCATGGCAACGGCGATCTCAATGCGGCTCTGGACGCGCTCGCGGAGTTCAGGGCCGGGCTACCGCTCATCGACGCGGTCGCGCTCGTGCGTGAGGGTCGCGACGAGCTCGAAGCCCGCGGCGCTTGAGCGTCGTCGTCGACGCGAACCTGCTCGTCGCGCTCGCGCTGAACGATCGACGCGCGCCCGCGGTCGACCGGCACCTCCGCGAATGGGCGGCGGCCGGCGAAGCGCTCAACGCGCCTGCGCTATTCCGTTACGAGGCGGCCAACGCCCTGACGCGCGCAGTCGTAGCCGGCCACCTCGCTCGCGATCGCGTCGCCACGGCGTGGGAACGCATCACGCGCGTCGGCGTGCAGCTCCACACGCTCGCCGACGGCGCCGCCGCGGTGGAGACGGCGCTGCGTCTCGAGCGGAGCAACGCCTACGACGCGGCATACCTCGTTCTCGCTCAAGAGCTCGAGGCCGAGTTGTGGACGCTCGACGGCCCGCTCGCGCGAAACGCGAGTGGGCTTGGCTTGCCGGTGCAGCTCATCGAGCCCGCGTAGTCCGGCCGCCGCCACTCTGCGTTACGACGGATTGCGAGACCGGCACGAGCGTCCTGGCGTCTTGCGATCGGAGATTGCGGCCCACGGACCGACCGGCTGTGTCGGGGCGTTCAGCCGCGCCGAGGTGCGCAGCCCTCGCGCGCGATACTGGAGCGGCATGCCTGCCGGTTCGCTCGACGAGGTTCACGTCACCGTCTGCGCCGTCGGCGTCGGCGAAGAGTTCCATCTCCGGCGCGAGGTCGAGATGGTCAAGAGCGCGCTGCTATACGCCGACCGTGTGACGCTGGCCTCGCCCAAGGTCGCGCTGATCGACACGCTCGCGGCGACAGCGCCCGGGAGTGCCGAGGACGTCGCCGCCTTCCGCGCCTCGGGCCTTGCCGACACGCCCGGCTGGCAGGCGGCGCTCTACCACCATGACCGCCAGCTCGCGGGAGTCGAGCTGCAGCCGCACGAGCAGGCGCTCGTCGACCGCTTCGCGTCCGAGCTGCGGTGGGTGCGTGAGCGCCAGCGCGCTCGAGCCGAGGCTGTGTACGCGGAGACCGGGGCCGACGAGCTTCGTGTCGCGGCGCAGCAGGGACTCCTCACGATCGACGTGCTGGGCGAGAACGAGCCGTCCACGCTCGACCACTTCACATACGTCCTCGATCGTCTCGAGGAGCTCTTGGAGGACGTGCTCAGCCCGACTTCCGATACGTACCCGCTGTTCGATGACGCGACCGGAGCCGTCCTGCAGCGGATGATCGCCGGCGAGGCCCTCGCGGATCCCGAGTGGACGCAGGCGCGCCACATCGGCCTGGCCAGCGAGCTCGTCCTCGACCTCGAGGCGTTCCCGCGCGCGTCGATGGACGTGATCCTCGATGTGCGCGGCGAACTTCAGAAGCCGCTGCGCCGCTTCCGGACCGCCGTCGCGGACTTCGCTCACCAGCTCGAGCACGTGCCCGTCGACAAGGCGTTCCGTGCCGAGGTGCGGGCTCTGTACCTCCGCGTCGTCGAGCCCGAGCTGCAGGATCTCCGGGAGAGCATCGAGAACCTCGACGTCCGGCCGACGCTCCTGCGAGGCGCTGCTCCGGTCAGCGGCGCCATCGTCGCGCTCGGCATCGGCGCGACGCTCGGCATGCCGGACCTCGCCGTGATGGGGTTGATCGCGGCCGGCGCCGGCGCGACGGTCGCGGCTGAGGTCAGACACGGCATCGACGAGGACCGCGCCCGGCGCAAGAACCGCTGCTTCTGGCTCTACGAGGCCGACCATCGCCTCCGGCGCGCGGCGCCGTAGGGCCCTTCAGCGCTCGTCGAGCAGCTCCCCGAAGTACTCGATGACCAGCTCGTTCTGACGGAACCAGCCACTCAGCAGCCGCGACCACTGCTCATCGCTCAGGTCGCCATCGACCTGCCAGAGCTTGCGCTGCCCCGTCGGACGATCGCGTCCGGCCAGCGGCGCCTCGCGCGAGGGCGTGTACTTCGTCGCGTCGTAGACGCGGAGCGCTGCGTTCGCGTGGATGAACGCGCGCCGGGTCGTGTCACGGCGGCTATGGAGAAAACGGTTGCGGATAGTCTCGCCCGATCGAGTCTGTGACGAGCCGGGCGGGACGATCTCCTCGACGTCGAGCAGCTTCAACGCGTCCGGCCCACGCGACCAGCGGAACTCAGTCGCGAGCAGGGGAAAGAAGATCTCGAGTCGCTGCCCCATCTCGGATTCGGGATTGCGGTAGTGCACCGCCCACCCCAGATCCTCGTCGGCGAGCGAGTCGAGGTTGTCGCGCATGACCTTGACGCCGAACCAGTAGTCCTTCAGCAGCCTCAACGGGAGCTCATCGCGCACGACGACTCGGTGGGGGTCGATTGCGACGCGAACGTCGAGTCCCTCCACGGCCAGCTCGCACAGATCCCACCACAGCTCGCGATTGGCCCGCAGATCCGGGTGCGGGAACAAGACGTGGTCCCCGAAGTGGAGATATCCATCGTCGCTCATCGGCATCTCAGGCGCG
Organism: uncultured Solirubrobacterales bacterium; assembly: GCA_963828075.1. Taxonomy (GTDB): domain Bacteria; phylum Actinomycetota; class Thermoleophilia; order Solirubrobacterales; family Solirubrobacteraceae; genus JACCYI01. The sequence goes on from CAWHDH010000021.1 coordinate 934,059, forward strand.
CGATCGGCGTCGGGCGGAAGCAACCCCTCGTCGTCCAGCGCGTCCCAGAGGCCAGGCACTACCGAAAACGTACGCGCGTTGCGCTGTGGAGGCCCGAAAGCGTCGCGCTCAAGCCGCGCCGTCGAGCGTGCAAGCCCGAGCTCGACCACTCGCAGCGCGACGAGTCGGCGCGCTTCGGCCTCGGGGTCTTCGGCGAGCTCGCCGGGTTTGATGTGGCCGATCCTGAAGAACGAATCCTCACGTGCGAACGCAGCAAGGTCCGCGTCGCTCGAACCGGCGAGGACCTCGTCGACACGCTGCTCGACCTCCTCGCGGAGAGCCGGGTCGGTCTCGTCGGCGAATGTACGGCCCCGAACGCCTACATCCGTGCGGAAGTCCCACACCTGGACTCCGGTGTCGTCGATCACGGCCCGAAGGAGCCCCGAACGCTCAATGTCGAACTCCGGGACGACGAGGGCCACGTCCACAGCGTACGCGCGGGGATCCTGGACCGGCGGAGCACCGAGCGCAAGCGGTCGGGCGGGATTGTCGACCCGTTCCGCCGCCTCGGCGCGCCGCGGTGTCTTCAGCGGAACCGTCCGGCGACGAGCGGACGCTGCGCACGGCGTTCCGGAGCGGCGGCGGCCGTGCGGCGCCCCCTCAGTCGTCGTCGGGGCTGTAGAAGACGGTGTTGTCCTCCGCCATGTGCGTGTCGCCGTCGCGATAGCGCGTGTCGACGACGCCACCGTCCTCGCGCTCGTAAACCCCGTCGGGGCGGTCGCCATCAAAGGGGTCGGACGGTGAGAAGACGGTGCCATCGTCGGCAAGGTAGGCGTCGGCGTTTCGGTAGTCGGTGTTGACCTTGCCGCCATCCTTGGGTCGTACTCGGGCACGTCGGGCACCTCCTGGTGGTCGCGAGCCGAATCCAGGCCAGTCCGGCCTTGTCGCGCAACCGGCGCCGCACCCGACGGCTAGGACCGTCGCAGGCGAACGTACGCTCCGTCGGCCGATGCCCGAACGCGGACACCTCAGCCATCCCCGCGTCCTCCGGTACGCGGACGGCCAGCATATGACGCGATCGGGGCGAAGATAGGGAGGTGCGTTCCTTGCCAGCAACGATGGCCGACCTCAGCGATGACTGCGCGCTTCGCGAGCTGGTGGCTGCACCAGAAAGCGACAGCGTCGAAAGAAAGCGCACCGCCGACGCCATGACCCTGGCGAAGGTCGTGTCAGCATTTGCCAACACGAGGGGCGGCTGGCTTCTCTTGGGCGTCGACGACGACGGGACCCTCCCAGGATGGCGTCCCAAGGGGACTGCCCATCCCCGTGATTGGCTCCGCGACGTCCTCGAGAATGTCCTCGATCCGCTCCCTCACTTCGAAGCCGAGCTGTTTGAGATCGACGGGATGACCATTGGAGTCGTTCGCGTGCCGCGGTCGTCTGCGAAGCCGCACTTCATCGACCGCACCGGCGAGGTATTCGAGCGACGCAATGGACAGACGCGCCGCCTGACCGGCAGCCAAGTCCGCGAGATGACTCAGCAAGGCGCCGCCGGCATGGACGCGGCCTTGGCCCGATTCGACAATCGAAGCCGAGCGCTGGATGTCGCGACGACGCTTGACGCGCCTCGGGAGTCGACGGCGATGCATGCGCGCGCGTTTGCGTCGATCGTCCGAATCAGCGTCGCGGAGCCGTCGGGCGAATTTCGCGAGTGGGTGCATTCGGCGGAAGCTCTCAGCCGGAGTCATGCCTTCGTCTGGTCCGCCGCGCGTGCGCTGAACGATCGAGACTGGTGTACACCAGGCGAACCGCCGCCCCCGCGAACGACCGCGGGAGGTCACGCAGCGACGTCGGAGTGGGACAGCCGGATCCTCAAAGAGGCCAAGGTCGCTTGGGATCGTGCCGGTCTCGGAGGCGTGCGGCTCGCCGGCGAGCGACCGGACGACAGCGGGATCTTCTACTTGCTCTCTGACCAGGCCCGTGATCAGTGGCTTGTCATCGCACTTAGGTACCTCTTCGGATGTCTCGCCGAGGCTGGAGTGTTCGGGCCTGCCGCTGTTCGGTGGGACCTGTACGGCGCCCGCGGCGCGGACGTGACGACCGTGCGCGACCGAAATGTCGTTGCGGCTCAGGGCGTTATCCCGGCGCACTACAACAACATGGTCGCGATCGACACCGAGGTCGATCTCGGCACGACCTCCGCTGACGACGCGGCGACGCAGCTCTGGCAGCAGCTTGAGCGGCTGTCGGGCGCGCAGCACTACTAAGCACGGACGTCGGCGGCCGCCGAGTGCCCCGGGCAACCTCGCCGCGTTTCTCGCGGACGGCAGCGAGTTGACGGACTCGTCGTTGCGACGCTGCCGCTGTCTCGACGCCGTCACGTACTCATCGCGCCCAACACCGTGGAGAACTAATCCGGCCGCGGACAAGTCGCAAAAAGCAGCTCGCTCGGTACGCCGGCGAGCACGGCGCGCGCGATCTGCTCGGTCCGCTCCGTCCACCCTTCGCTGGCGGCAGTCACGAACAGAATCCCATGCGGTCGGAGAAGCTCAGCGGCCAGTCGCAGCCCTTCCAGCTTCGCCCGCGCCTGCTGTTCGGTCCCGAGGTTCTTCGCGACCTTCGCTTCACCGATCCACAGCTCAGGCCCGCGCTGCGCGCAGATGTCGAGCTCGATCGGCGTTTCAGCGCCGGGTGCCCAGAGATCATGCTCATGAAGCGATGCCGTCGGTTCGCGCATCTCAGCAGTGCCGACGCCAAGCGTTTCACGGAGGGCACGCAACGGCACATCACCGTTGTGGGTAAGCAGCTGCCAAAGCAGCTCGTTAAGTCGGTAGCGCCACTGGGGCTCCGGGTCCGGTTGCCACCCGCGGTCGGTGAGCGCAAACGGTTCACGACATCGCGCACAGCGCAGCCGCTCGGCCAACTCATCGGCGCCATACCAGGCCTTCAGCCGACAAACAGGGCAGCGAAAGACGAAACCGCGCATGAGGATGCGGCGCGCGAGGAGCTCCGAGAGATCGGCATCGAGCGCGGTCTCGCTGCGGATGGCCTCTAGTTCGGCCAGTTCGTAGTAGGTGCGCCGGTCCGCGAGCTTCCACCCACGCGGCTCGTTGTCCGCCGCGGTATCGCTGCGCAGCGCGGAGAGGGTGCCCCACCAGCCTGGCGCCGAGAGCGCGGCGCGCAGCTCGTCGTCGCCTCCGAAGAGCTTGGCGGCCCCCTCTGCGTACTGCCCCTTGTCGGACGGCTCCAGGCGCCAGCCGCCCTCAGCAAGGATCGTCGAGAGTTGCTCGCTGAGCCCGAGCGCCGCGATGCGCGGGCGAACGACCTCCGAAGCCAGGTCGTCGGACATGCGCATGAAATGCGGGCAGAGGTAGGCCACGCCCGAGCGCGTTGGCCGAGCGCTAGTGGTGTCATAGCTCGGCCACCGCACGACATCCGCCGCCAGACGCGCGTCGGGAAGCGGTTGCCAATTCTCGCCAATCAGCTCAGCCATCCAGTAGATCCGCTGGCCGAAGGCTTCTCCGACATCCGGCAGCTCGGGCGGGATGAAGCCGGTTACCCCGCTCTCGAGCGCAAAGGTCTCGAGGCCCGGCACGCGCGCGAAGAGGCGCGCTGCTCGCTCGCGCAAGACATCCGACGCATCCGCTCTCGCGTCCCAGGTTCGGCTGTCGCTCGTCGACGACGTGAGCTCCTGCGCCAACGACTCCGCAGCTGAACTGTCCGAGACCGAAGTCACGACGCTTCGCTCGGCGAGATCACCGATCTCGTCGATCCGATGCAGGAGCCATGGCACGGTGTACGGATCGGTGAGCACGCCGCTCGGTAGCCACCAAGCAAGGCTGGTCAGGCGACGAAGCGCGTAGCCGAGCGCGAAGTCCCATGGATCATCGCCGACGACGACCGAGACCGCGCGCGGACTCCGGGTAACCGGGGAGAGCCATCGCAGCCCCGCTTCCGCGATGGCCCAAGTGCCGCCCGCTCCGGGCTGGCGCGGCCCACGAAGCACGCGCTCGCGCGCGTCCTCCTTCGTGAGGTCGTACGGCGTGACGACGGCACTTCGTTGCGCGAGCGCCGCAATCGCGGAATCGGCCATGTCACCCGCTTCCGCCGCGAGCATCAGGCCGAGGTCCAAGTCCGCACTGCATCGCAGCGCCGGTGCAGGCCCGAGCTCGGCGCCGACCGACGCGACGGGTGTACATGGGAAGCGCGTACCAGCGGCATCGGCGAACAGCGGTCGGGCATGCCCGTTGCGCTGAAGAACGGGCAGCCTCTCGGCGAACGCCCGAGAAACCTGTTTGAGGTCATTGCAGCTGCGAGCTTGCAGTTCTTCGTTGGTGTCCAGCACCGCATCGCCTTCTGCGACGGTGCCCGCGAAGTCAGACCGCGAGAGCCGAGCGACCGCAATGACGTCTGGATCGAGCGCAGCCGCGATACTCCAGAGTTCAGGCCGCTCAAGCAGGTCGTCGGTCCACGGCACGACGAGGTTCGCGGAACCTCCCCAAGTCGCCGCCTGACCACGAAGCGCGGCCATCATCGCCACTTGCCATGGGACCGCCGAGGGCAATGGCACAAGCACGAGAGCTCGTGCCGGCCGCGTGACTCGGTACGCCGCCAGATGGTCGAAGGTTTTCACCAGCCGGAACTATGCGCGGAAGACCAGACGCCACCGACCTGGTGTCTCGCTACGTGTCGCTGCGGGGTTCGTCCATGCCGACTCCTAGCATGGGCGCGTGCGGGTACTCACCTTCGGCATCGCAACAGTGAGTGGCGGTCTTCTCGCCGTCTTCGCGGTCGAAGACGGAGCGCGTCCAGCAGGATCAGGTGTAATCCCGGTTCTTGGCGTCGTGTGCGGATTGTCGTTCCTCTCCTGGGCACTTCTGGCCATGCGCGAACGCCGCCGCCCCACGGCGGGCAGCAGGACGTCGCCGACGACAGCGATGGCAATGAACCGCAGTTCGGCTGCGGGAGATCAGGTGCAAGCAGGACGGGACGTATACACCGCCGGCCGCGATCTCCATATCGGCTCACCAGCCGTCATCGGCAGTCCATCGCGGGCCGAGCGCCTCCGCGCGGTACGCGATCAGATTGACCACATCGCGCGACAGTTCGAGCAGCTTGAGGAGAACCGATCGACGGTGCAGTCGCTGTGGCCGAGTTCGACCACGCCGTACCGGCCATTGCCCACCGAGCGATGGGATCGGCACGGAGCGGCACTAGGACTTTCGGACCCGGATCATGACGTCGTCCGGAACGCATTCGAGATGGCCGGCGACTTCAACCAACTGATGGAACGAGGTCCGATCGCATTCGGCGATCCGGAACCGGATCTCGACGGTCTTCGAGCAGCGTTCGAGGACGCGCAACGTGTCCTCGACCTCAACGGCGGCGGAGCGCCGGAGCGCGCCCAACCTCATCTTGTTATCGGAGACCTGCAGGCTCTACAACCTGCGATCGTCGGACACGCTGGCGACAACCGTCAAACCGGGCTCATGTATGCCGTGCTCGTGCGGAACGACCCACCAAAGTCCAGCGAACCGGTCACGGCGGAGGACGTGCGCGGCGAAGTGGCGGTCGTCGATTCAGAGGGAAACGACATGGCGCAATGGCCCGCGCGGTGGACCGACAAGACGCCGTACTCGGCAGAGCGCAAGTTCGACCCGGACTCTGACGCCGAAAGCCTCGAGAGGTCGATCGCGGCAAACGGGGCCGACCATCGCCTCCTCACGATCGCTCACTACACACAACGCGGCGACTTCTTCCTCTGGAGCGTTCAGGGAACGGCGTACAGCATCAAGGCGGAGCACTTCACTCTGGCCGTCCGGCTGCGTGGGTCGAACAGCGGTGGGACCTCGGAAGCCCGCTTTGCCTGCACGCACACGGCCGCCGAGCTGAAGTGGGAACGCATCTCGTAGCCGTCGGCGGCTCCTGCAGGGAAGAGGTCGCGAGCGTTCGCGTGTCCGTCCGTTCGGCCGCGCACGTGTGGAGGAGCGGCTACTCGTCGTCCGTGTGAGCCTCGAGCGCACGGCGGTACCGCGTAACCGGATCGAGATCGCCCTCGTCGGGGATCCCGGGGCACGACTCGCAGTGCGTGCACGAGACCGGATCACCAGCGCGCTTGATCGTACCTCTCGCCTTCAGCGTGCGAACGTCGATGTGCTTTGGCTGGTGCCAGGTGTAGATGAAGTCTGGGTTCGCGGTCCAGGCGATGTGATGGAGGCCGGGCAGCGGCGGTCCCGCTCCGTACCCACACACCTCGCCGTCGTAGATCTCGCCTGGGGCGTGATCGCACGAGAATGGTTCGGCTCCACAGATCGAGCAGCGTGCGTCGAGCGTCCAAGCGATGCTGTGTGCGATTTCGCGATGGAGCGCGAAAACCGCGCAGTTGAGCTCGTACTGCTCGGCGCCCGACTTCCAGCGGCACCCAACGGTTTCACTGAGGGTGCGTCCCAGCAGATGCGCGCGCCGGAACAGGTCCGCGTTGCCGTGACGGTTGTGAAGGAACGCGTCAACCAGGTCGCCGAGAGCGGCGCGCGCATCCAGCTCTGCCGACGCGTCCCCGGCACCAAGCCGAACCTCAGCACCGACAGCCGCTCGCAAGCCCCGGCGGCGCAGAAACTCGGGCGTCAGCTCGTTCCCGTCCGCGTCGATCTCGATGAGAGCCATGCTCTCGCTCAGGTTCCACTCTTGGGGGCTGGCCAGAGGGCCTGATCGAGATCCTCCGCGCTTGGCCCGCTCAACCCATAGCAGTTGGTGCAGTGCGTGCACACCGGCCGCTCACCCGTCCGGAGCGGTCTGCCCGCGCGGCGCTCGAACTCACCCAGCGGCGTGTAAGTCAGAATCCGATACGTGCGCGGGTCGTTCGGGAACTGGACCACGCTGACCTCCGCCATGCGCCACTCCGTCACGATGCGGATGCAACGCGCTCCGCTATAGACCTCGCCGGGGACGTGCTCGCAGCCGAAGTCGGGTGACTCGCAGATCGAGCAGTGGCCGACAGTCGGCCCGCCCGGACTCATGCCGAGGCGGCTGAGCAGCGCATGAATCCCGCAGCGGCTGGTCCAGCGCGAGCCTGCAGTGTCAGCCTCCAGCGGGCACCCGAAGCGACGCTCCAGTTCCCGACCGAGACGATGCGCCCTCGAGAAGGCCCCCGCGTTGGCGCGACGGTCGAGCAGGAACGCGTCGACAAGTTCCTCGATTGCGCGACGTGCGGCCTGCTCTGCGCCGGCGGTATCCGCGGCGAGCGCTCGCTCGGCCTCGTACGCGAGGCGTGCGGCGCTGCGGGCGATGACGGTCGGGTGAGGCGGAGGCTCGTAGAGCACTGCGTATCCGGCGATGTGGACCCCATCGTCGTCACGGCCGCCGCTCGCCGGCGGTCGCGTCACTTGTCGTCGTGGCCGGGACCGAGCTGCGGCGCGCCTTCCCTGAGCCAGGTGATCACCTCCTCGGCGGGTCCCTCGACCTCGCGCACGTACGTGCGCTCCTTCTCGATTACCGCTTCGCGAACGCGGACAACCGGCTCGCGGCCGGAACCACCTTGCCGCCAATGATCGAGCCGCCGCTGGATCTCGTTTGCGACGAGGTTCCAGACGACGTTGTTCGCTCCGCCGGCGGCGAAGGCCAGCAGCGGCAGGACCCAATCCGCCGTGTGCTCCCGGTACACGCCCAGGCGAGCCCCGGGCGGCGCGTGGAGTCGGACGTCGAGCCCGACCTGGGTCCCGTGGACGCGCAGCGACTGGGCATCCTCGCGGAACGACGCGAAGAGTTCGCCCTTCGCTTCGGTCACCTGCTCGGGCAGGAGCACAAGGATGTTGTCGCCCAGCTCGGCTTCGAGCTCAGCGGCGCTCGGCAACGAATCGGTGCCGGGAGAGGTTCGCTCTTCGAGCATGTGAGAAATGTACGTCGGGTGGCTGACGCGACACGGGCGGTCCTGCGTGTCGGCAGCGTGAGGAGGTCCGGGGCGACGCCGGGGTTCCATGTGGGGTCGGGCGGTCTGACTCGCACTGCACCGCCTCCCAGCTTCCTCCACGCCGCGACGCCGTGACGCACCGCGTCGCTGCGCCCACCGCCACACCCTTTTCGTCGCCTCGCCACGACCCGGCACCGCTCGCGCCGAACTCTTATCAGCCGCGGCCCAGTCCCGACCGACACCGGCGGCACAGACTTGCACTCCTATTCCGGCACCGGAATAGGGGTGCCTATGCCGGGCGCGTAGCTATGCCGGGTTGGCTGGCCGGGGGGCCGGTCGAAGCGGGTGGTTGCGGTGATTGACCCGGCATAGTTGCGGGCGTTGCGGAGGCTGTCGCTTCTGTCCAGTGAGGAGAGGAGCGATCGTGGCCGTGTCCTGTCTGTGCGTCGGTGAGGCGGCGGAGGCTGTCGTTGACGCGTACCGCAGGTACGAGTTGATCGAGCGCGGTCTTGCCGAGGTGACCGTGGTCAATTCCTGCCATGTGGTGCGCCAGTTCCTGGCGTGGCGGGCGGCGAGGGGCCTCGGGCCGATTGAGCAGTTGGCGGTCGGCGAGCTGGGCGAGTACGTCAGCCACGAGGCCGGCTGAAGATCGGCGCGGTCCGCCAGACGGTCACGGTGTTGCGGACGTTCACCCGGTTTCTGTTCGCGACCGGCGTGACCGCGTCGGACCTGTCCGGGGCGGTGCCGTCGGTGTCGGGGATCCGCTTCGACGGGTTGCCGAAGGCGGTTGACCGCGAGGTCGTGCAAGCGCTGCTGGCCAGTTGTGTGCTGGACCATCCGACGGGCCGGCGCGACTACGCGATCTTGCTGTTGATGGCCCGCCTGGGGTTGCGGGCGGTCGAGATCGCGCGCATGGAGCTCGGCGACATCGACTGGCGGGCCGGGGAGCTCGAGATCAGGGGCAAGGGCGGCCGCCGGGATCGGCTGCCGCTTCCGGGCGATGTCGGCCAGGCGCTGGCCGACTACCTGGTCAAGGGCAGGCGGGCGAGCTCGTGCCGGTCGGTGTTCCTGCAGGCGGCCGGTCCACCGGTCGGCATGTCGCCCAACGCTGTGGTGTTCGTCTCGCGCAGGGCGTCGTCCCGGGCGGGGATCGCGGTGGTCGGCGGACATCGTCTGCGCCACACGGCGGGCACCGAGCTGCTGCGTGGTGGGGCGAGCCTGCGCGAGGTCGGCGAGGTGCTGCGCCACAGCGATCGGATGACGACCTCGATCTACGCCAAGATCGACGAGCGCTCGCTGCGCTTGGCGGTCCGGTCGTGGCCGGCGAGGTGAGCGCGATGATCGGCCTTGACGAGCACTTGGACCGCTACCTGGCGCTGCGGCGGTCGCTGGGCTACCAGCTGGTCGAGCACGGCGACGTGCTGCCCGGTTTCGTGCGCTACGCGCAGGCCAGAGGCGAGACGACGGTGCGCACCCAGACCGCCCTGGCGTGGGCCGGCGGCGCCTCAAGCGACGGCCAGCGCGGCCGGCGGCTGTCGCTGGTGCGCGGCCTGGCGCGCTACCTGGCGGCGTTCGACCCGGGCGCCGAGATCCCGCCGGCTGGCCCGTTCGGTGCGGCGCTGCGCAGCACGCCGCACATCTACTCCGAGCACGAGATCACCCGGCTGATGCGGGCGGCGGGCGGCCTTGCGCCGGCACCATTCGGGATGACGATGGCCACGCTGATCGGGTTGATGGCCGCCACCGGGCTGCGCCCGGCTGAGATCCGCCGGCTGGACCGCGGCGACGTCGACCTCGATGGCGCGCAGATCACGGTCTGGCACTCCAAGTCCGGTCGCAACCGCCGGCTGCCCGTGCACGAGAGCACGGTCGCGGCGCTGGTCGACTACGCCGCGACCCGCGATCGCGCGCATTCGGTCGCGCCCGATCAGGCGTTCTTCCCGGACCGCAAGGGCGGCCGTCTGACAACGCCCGTCCTCGGCGCGGCATTTCGCGAACTGCGCCAGCAGGCATCGATCACGACCCCGGCCGGGCAGCGCCGGGCGCTGATCGGAGATCTCCGCCACACCTTCGCCGTCAACACGCTGCTGTCCTGGCACCAGGCCGGCGCAGACCTCGGGCAACGGCTGCCGGTGCTCTCGGCCTACCTGGGGCACGTCAACCCCGCGCAGACCTACTGGTATTTGCAGGCCACGCCCGAGCTGATGGCGCTCGTCGCACAACGCCTGGAGCGCTCCTGGGAGGCGCGGCGATGACCGCGCTCGCTCCCGTCATGCAGGCGTTCTTCACCAGCACCTCGCGCAGCGCCGCGCCAGCGCCCACACGATCGCGGCCTACCGCGACTGCTTCCGACTGCTGCTTGGCTTCACCCAGGCCCGCACCAGCAAGGCACCCGTGAGCCTGCATCTCGCCGATCTGGACGCCGAGCTGATCGGCGCGTTCCTGGATCACCTCGAGCACGACCGCGACAACACCATCCGGACCCGCAACCTGCGGCTGACCGCGATCCACTCGCTGTTCTCCTACGCGGCGCTGCGGTGCCCCGAAGACGCCGACGTGATCGGCCGCGTGCTCACGATCCCGCCCAAACGAACCAACGTCACGATCGTCTGCTTCCTCACCCGCGCCGAGACCATCGCGCTGCTCGCCGCCCCCGACACAGGCACCCCGCTCGGGCGCCGCGACCACGCGCTGCTGCTGACCCTGGTCCAGACCGGCCTGCGCGTCTCCGAGCTCACCGCCCTGCGCGCCGGCGACCTCACCTTCGGCACGGGCGCCAACGCATACACGCTCGGCAAAGGACGCCGCGAACGTCGCACCCCGCTCACACCGAGCACCGCCAAGCTGCTCAAGGCGTGGCTGCACGAGCGCCGCGCCGGACCCGACGACCCCGTCTTCGCGACCCGCAACGGCGCGCCTCTCAGCACCGACGCCGTCGAGGACCTCGTCGACAAGCACACGGCCACCGCTACCGCCACCTGCCCCTCGCTTGCTGCCAAGCGCGTGACCCCACACACGCTGCGCCACACCTGCGCGATGAACCTGCTCGGCGCCGGCGTCGACCTGACGACGATCGCCCTCTACCTCGGCCACGCCAACACCCGCGCCACCGAGATCTACCTCCACGCCGACCTCGCCCCCAAGGAACGAGCCCTCGCCAGAACCGCACCAACCCCGCGCGCCGCGCGCCGCTACCGCCCGCCGGACGCGCTGCTCGCCTTCCTCGAAGGCCTGTGACTATGCCGGGTCACGACCGGCACACCGCCCCCTCGCAGCGGACGCTAACGACGCCGCCCGGCATAGCTACGCGCCCGGCATAGGCACCGTGGTGCTGACGGGTCGGGAACCCCCAGATCGCGAGATCTGTCCGTAGGGAGTGTGTGAGCCCCGATTCCCGTCGTGACCGTCCAGCGATCCACAGCCAGCGGCGCCCCGGTGTCCGTCTTCAGGACATGGATGCTCGACCTCTCGCGCCAGCTAGGGCAGGTGGATGGTGAGCGTCGGGAAGATCGCGGCGACGCCGACCGCGGGGCGGTACTACGTCGAGCAGGTGTCGCGCGGTGTCGAGGACTACTACGCCGGTGAGGGCGAGGCGCCGGGGGTGTGGGTCGGCGCCGGTGCGGCCGCGTTGGGTCTTCGCGGCGAGGTCGGCGAGGACGGGATCCTGCGGCTGCTAAGCGCCCGGCACCCCGCCTGCGGTGAGCAGCTCCGGCGGCCGCTTGCGTCTGGTGCGGTGGCCGGTTTCGATCTGACGTTCCGGGCGCCGAAGAGCGTGAGCGTGCTGTTCGGGATCGCCGACGAGAACGTCGTTCGCGAGATCCGCGCCGCGCACCGAGCGGCGGTCGGCGAGGCGCTTAGCTATCTGGAGCGCGAGGCGTGCCGGGCGCGCCGCGGTCACGGCGGCGCCGCGGTGGTGGCGGGTGGCGGGTTCGTGGCGGCGGCGTTCGAGCATCGCTCGTCGCGGGCGGGCGATCCGCTGTTGCACACGCATGTCGTGATCGCGAACGTCACGCAGGGGCCGGATGGGCGCTGGACGGCGCTCGACGGCCGGCTCCTGTACCGGCACGCCAAGACGGCCGGCTACCTCTACCAGGCCGCCCTCCGCGCGGAGCTGAGCCGAACGCTCGGGGTGCGGTGGCACGCGGTCGAGCGCGGGACCGCTGACCTCGAGGGTGTGCCGCGGGGCGTGATCGAGCACTTCTCGCGCCGGCGGGCGGAGATCCTCGAGCACTTGGCCGACCGCGGTGAGCATTCGGCGCGGGCGGCGCAGATTGCGACGCTCGAGACGCGGCGGCGCAAGGACTACGGCGTGCCGCTGTCCCGGCTGCGCGACGAGTGGCGGGCTCGGGCGGCGGAGCATGGTCTGGACCGATTCCGTGTCGCCAGGATGCTCGGCCGACGGCGCGAGCGGAAGCCTTCGGCGCGGGAGCTGGAGCGCGTGGCCCGCGAGCTCGAGGGCCGCGAGGGGCTCACGCGCGAGCGCTCGACGTTCACGCGCGCCGACGTGCTGCAGGCGCTCGCCGAGGTCGCCCGCCCGGGCGCGCACGTCGACGAGCTCGAGGCCCGGGCGGATAGGTTCCTCGCGCGATTGAGCATCGTGGCGCTCGACGCCCGGAGGCACGAGCAGCGCTTCACGACGCACGAGCTGCTGGAGACCGAGCGGGAGCTGCTGGAGGGCGCGGCGCGCCGACGTGGCGACCGTGCCGGCGTCTCAAACGAGCCCGAGATCGAGGCCGCGCTTACCGCCCGGCCGCGCCTCAGCGCGGAGCAACGCCAGCTCGTCGCCGCGCTGACGACGAGCGGGAACGGCGTGGAGGTGGTGCGTGCCGCGGCCGGGACCGGAAAGACCTCGGCGCTGGAGGGCGCGCGCGACGCCTGGCAGTCCAGCGGTGTCGCGGTGCTCGGCTGCGCGCTGTCGGCCCGCGCGGCGTGTGAGCTGCGCGACCAGGCCGGCATCGACGCGACCACGATCGCGCGCCTCACCCGAGCACTGGCCCGCGGGGGCGAGCTGCCGCGCGGGTCGGTCCTGATCGTCGACGAGGCCGGCATGGTCGGGACCCGCGACCTCGCCGCGCTCGCTGCTGCCGCCAGCCGTGCCGAGGCCAAGCTCGTGCTGGTCGGTGACGACCGACAGCTGCCCGAGATCGAGGCCGGCGGTGCGTTCCGCGCGCTCGCCGAGCGGCTCGGCGCGCTCGAGCTCCACGAGGTCCGGCGCCAGCGCGAGCCATGGGATTGCGCCGCGCTCGCCGCCCTGCGAACAGGCGACGCCGCAGCCTTCGCCCGCGACTACCACGAGCACGGACGGATCGTGGCCTCGGCCAACGCCGAGGACGCGCGCGCGGCGCTGGTCGACGACTGGTGGACGGCGCATGACCGCGGCGAGCGGGCGCTGATGATCGCCCTGCGCCGCCGCGACGTCGCCGACCTCAACACCCGCGCCCGCACCCAGCTCCGAGCGGCCGGACGGCTCGGCCGCGACGAACTGCGCACCGAGGACCGCACCTTCGCGGTTGGGGATCGCGTCGTCACCACGCGCAACGACCCGCGCATTGGCGCGGTCAACGGCCAAGCCGGCACGCTGAAGGCGATGGACGCTCACGGGCTGACCATCGAGAGTGACAACGGCAATCAGCTCCATATCCCGGTCCGCTACGTCCGCGACGGACACCTCGACCACGGCTACGCAACAACCGCGCACCGCGCCCAGGGCGCGACCGTCGACCGCACGTTCGTGCTCGGCTCCGACGAGCTCTACCGCGAATGGGGCTACACCGCCCTCTCCCGACACCGCGAAGCCAGCCGCTTCTACGTCACCGCAGGGCCGGCGTTCCTCAACCACGCCACCAGGCCGCTGCGAGCCGACGACGTGCCGCGCCACGTCGCCCAGATGCTGGAGAACAGCCGTGGCGAGCGCCTCGCCCTGGACGGGATCGGGCCTGATCGCCTCGGCGCCGAAGCTGCGTCACGCCGCGGCGGCCGGTCCCGCGACGGCGGGATGGGACTGGAACTGTGAGCGTTCAACTCTCATTCGACGAGACCGACGCCCCACGCGGCCTCACTCGCGCCGAGCTGATGACCGCACGCGAAGTCGCAGAGCTCCTGGCCGTGCCTATTTCGACGGTTCGCGAATGGGGTCGGAAGGGCACGCTGCCGCGCGTCAAGCTCGGCCGCCACGTGCGCTACATCCGCAGCCACGTGGAAGCCAGGATCCTCGAAGCAGAAGAAGGGCTCACGCGCGCCTAGGCCGTGGGTCGCAACCGACCGCGCTCGAGCTTTTGATCGGCCGACCCGAGGCGGCTGGTTTCGCAACCGGCCACATCAGGCTCCTCGCCGTCGAAGGGCCAGACGGGATTGCTCGTCAGTCCCTATTCGCTTGGATCAGACGGGCTGTAGCGCGACGCCGCGGCGGCCTGCGACCTGGGTAACGACCCGTTCCACGTCGGCGGCCTCTAGGCCAACTACCGCGACCTCAGCGCCCAACTGGCTCAGGATCTCGTCGACGAACGAGCCGCTGACCTGGCGGACGCCGGCGAAGTCGACGACGACAACCGATCCGTCGCGCTCGATGGAGTCAGCGACGAGCTCCGCACGAGCTCGCGTCGAGAAGCTGTCGCCATGATCGGCCAGCGTGATCCTCATGTCAGGCCTCCCCAGGTTGCATGAGCTGCACGCTAACCGACCGAGCGGATCGCTTCAGCCGACCGCGCTGGTCACGCTCCAACCGATCAGGGTGCCTCGGCGCGGCCGCGGCGACGGGAACCCGCTGACCTTCGCTTGCTCCTGGACAACCTCTCGGCGCACATAGCCGTTGGCGGAGTGCACCTCGATCCGAGCGGCGTGGAGAGTGCTGGTCAAGGCGGCCTCGAAGGTATGCGTGAACCCGTAGCCGCGATGGGGATCGCCGGTGCCGCTGACGCCCGGCTCCATCGCCTGAGCGATCGCGTGGCTGTCGTCGAACCACTCGGGGTGCTGGCCGCGGAGGTGCTCGGGAATGCCCATTCCGAGATCCCCGATCGCGACGTCGATCTGCCGGCGTGGATCTACCCGCCGGCGGGCAGCGCAGATGACACCCAGCTCATGGCGACCGTGCTGAAGTGCATTGCTGCACAGCTCAGAGATCGCGTGGAACACGGCGCTACCAAGCACGGCGACGTCCTCCATCTCATACTCGATGAGGCGCTGCACGCTGTCGGCGGCGTCGTCCACCTGCAGCTCCTCGGTCAGAACCGTGGCGGGCACGATGAGGCCAGGATCGCTGAGCACCGCGTCATCCGATCGGTGGTCGAAGAGGTCCGCGAAGCCGGAAGGAACAAGCGCGGCCAGGGCGTCGAGCGGCGGATCGGGGAGCGCGGTCACATCGCGGCCGCGAGCGCGATGCCAGTCGATGAACATCCGAAGGCGGACGGCAAACAACGGATGCGGCGGGTGCTTGACGCTCGACGTGTCGAGCGACAGGCGGTCCGGGAGGCCGTCGCTGAGCGGCAGGTCCGGGCGGTCCCAGCCAGAAGCGCCGCCAGGGCGTGTGGCTAACGGCAAGCACCAGTCCATGGACTGGACGCTAGGGCTGGCGGCGGATGGAGACCACCTCGCTGCCCGCGAGGATGCAGTTTGGTCCTGCACGTTGGTCCTGCACCGACGGAATCGAGACGCCGGATCAACTCGTTAACGACGAAAGCCCCGCCGGAGCAGGGCCTTCGTGAGTAGCGGGGGCGGGATTCGAACCCGCGACCTTCGGGTTATGAGCCCGACGAGCTACCTGGCTGCTCCACCCCGCGCCGTGACCGGCATTCTAGCAACCGTTGTCAGCCTGTGAAGGGCGCGGTCGTCGTCGAACAGCTCAGTTCCAGGTGGCGGCGAGCCGGGGCAGCTCGATCGCCGGGCAGCGGTCCATGACCACCTGCAGGCCGGCGGCGCGGGCGCGGGCGGCCGCCGCCTCGTCGACCACGCCGAGCTGGAGCCACACCGCGCGGGCGCCGATCTCGATCGCCTCGTCGACGTGCGCGCCGGCGGCCGAGGAGCGCCGGAACACGTCGACCACGTCGACTGCCTCCGGCACGTCGTGCAGCGACGGGTACGCCGGCTCGCCGAGGACGCTCTCGACCGCCGGGTTGACCGGGATGACCCGGTAGCCGCGCTTCAGGAGCATCTTCGCGATGCGGTGCGAGTCGCGCGACGGGTCCGGCGAGCAGCCCACCACCGCCCACACGCGATGGCCGGTCAGGACCGCGGCGATCGTCTCCTGGTCGCTCACTTGTAGGTGACCTCGATCGACACGACGGGGCCCTCCTGGCGGCAGTCCTTGGTGCGCCGGCGCTCGCACTTGATGCGGTGCCCCTGCCAGTAGTACGTGCCGGGCCGGTTGAGCCAGTAGGCCGGGAAGTCGTGGAATTGCGGGCGGTAGCGGTATAGCCCGCCCTTGCCGCGCTTGGCCCGGCCGACCGACTCCCTCGCGCAGATCAGGCCGTCGCGGCGCTTGGCCTTCGAACGGCAGATCCGCACGAACACCTCGCCGCCGCCACTGGCGCGGACCGAGAAGGTGGGCGCCTTGCCGACCGGGACGCTGTCGCCGTCGGCGGGGGCCACCGGGGTCACGCCGTGGCGCGTCGCCGCCATGGCGACGGCGCCCGCGCCGGCGAGGAAGACCAGCAGCGCGGCGATGAGCGGGATGAGCCGGGGGCGATACATGCCTGAGCCGTGAGAGGGTAGTGACCTCACGGATCGTGGCCCGCATCGTCCTCACCCGCAGGCTTCCGTTCGCCGCCGTCGAGCGCCTCACCGCCACCCACGACGTCACGGTGTGGCCGGAGCGGCTGCCGCCGCCGCCCGAGCGCTTGCGGGAGCTCGTCGGGGACGCCGAAGGCCTGCTCTGCTTGCTGACCGACACCGTCGACGAGGCGCTGCTCGACGCCGCCCCGGACCTCGAGGCGATCTCCAATCTTGCGGTCGGCACCGACAACGTCGACCTCGAGCTGTGCTCGCGGCGCGGCATCCCGGTCGGCAACACGCCCGACGTCCTCACCGATGCGACCGCCGACCTGGCCTTCGCACTGCTGCTCGCGTCCGCCCGCCGGCTGCCACAGGCGGCGGCCGCGATCCCGGCCGGCGAGTGGGTGACCTGGGAGCCCGCCGCGTGGCTCGGCAGCGAGGTCACCGGCGCGACCCTCGGCATCGTCGGGATGGGCCGGATCGGGCGAGCGGTCGCCCGCCGCGCCGAGGGGTTCGCGATGGAGGTGATCGACGCTCGCACGGAAGGCATCGACGCCGTGCTCGAGCGGTCGGACTTCGTCTCGCTGCACTGCCCCCTGACCCCGCAGACGCGGCACCTGATCGACGCGCCCGCCCTCGCGCGCATGCGCCCGACCGCGCACCTGATCAACACCGCCCGAGGCCCGA
Source organism: uncultured Solirubrobacterales bacterium (assembly GCA_963828075.1). Lineage (GTDB taxonomy): Bacteria > Actinomycetota > Thermoleophilia > Solirubrobacterales > Solirubrobacteraceae > JACCYI01. Next base: position 951,337 of record CAWHDH010000021.1, read on the forward strand.
TCGTCGACCAGGCCGCTCTCGCCCGGGCGCTCCACGACGGGACGATCGCCGGCGCGGCGCTCGATGTGACCGACCCCGAGCCGCTCCCGGCCGACCACCCGCTGCTCGACGCGCCCAACCTGCTCGTCGTGCCGCATGTCGGCTCGGCGACGCACACGACGCGCGAGCGGATGGCCCACATCGCGGTGAAGAACCTCGAGGCGGCACTGGCCGGCGAGCCGATGCCGCATCAGGCGAACCGTTAGCCTCGCGGCCCGCATGCGCGTCGCCGTCGTCGACATCGGGACCAACTCCACCCGGCTCCTCATCGCAGACGTCAGCGCCGACGGGCTGACCGAGGTCGACCGCCGCTCCGTCGTCACCCGGCTGGGCGAGGGGGTCGACGCCACCGGCGCGCTCGGCGACGCGCCGCAGGAGCGGGTCTTCGCGGTGCTCCAGGAGTACGCGACGGCGATCGAGGCCGCCGGTTGCGAGGCCCGCACCGCGGTGATGACGTCCGCGGTCCGCGACGCGAGCAACGGCCCCGCGTTCGCGTCGATCGTGCGCGACCGCTTCGGCCTCGAGGGGCGGACACTGTCGGGCGACGCGGAGGCGCGCCTGACGTTCCTGGGCGCGACCGCGGCGCGCGATGCCGGCGACACGACTCCGCTGCTGGTGATCGACATCGGCGGCGGCTCGACCGAGCTGGTGGTCGGCGCCGCGCGCGAGGTCTCCTTCCACGTCTCGACGCAGGCGGGCGTCGTCCGGCACACCGAGCGCCACCTGCACTCCGACCCGCCGACCGCCGACGAGCTCGCCGCGCTCGCCGCCGACGCGCGAGGCGTCATCGAGGCGGCCGTGCCGGCGGAGGTCCGGGGATCGGTCGGGCACGCCGTCGCCGTCGCGGGCACCGCGACGCAGTGTGCTGCGATCGACCTGGCGCTCGAGTCCCATGACCCGACCCGCATCGAGGGCCACGTGCTGACCGCCGGCACCCTCCAGACCCTGCTCGGCAGGCTCGCCTCCGTAGCGCTCGACGAGCGCCGCGAGGTCCCCGGCCTCGACCCTGCGCGCGCCCCCACGATCGTCGCCGGCGTCGAGATCCTGCTCGAGGTCCTGCGCGCCTTCGGGCTCAGCCAGGCCGAGGTCTCCGAGCGCGACATCCTCTGGGGTGTGGCGCTGGAGACCGCCGCCTAATGCACCGGAATTTCTCTGGACGTTTGTTCGATTGCCAGATCCCGCCCCCCAGGCGGATACTCGCTCCGTCGAAAGGGAGTACGTGCCACGTGCATGACCCCCGGACGGCGCCATAGGTCCGGGCGATGCCGCATAAAACACGGCGCCTCCCGCAGTCCGGACCGCCTATCGGCCCTGCCAAGGCACGTACCCCTGCCCGTCCTGACGGGGCCATCTCGAAGCCGCCCGCCCCGCCGCGGGCGGCTTCATTTAACGGGTCGGTCGCTCAGGCCAGGTTGGCCGAGCGGGGATACGCCACGTTCGGGTCGGTGAGGACGTTGACGAGCGCCGGGCGACCTGACTCCAACGCACGCGCGAGCGCCGGTTTGAGCTCGGCCGGCGCGCGGACCAGCTCGCCGTGGCACCCAAGGGCCTCGACCAGGAGGTCGTAGCGGCGCTCGGGCACCAGGTCGGCCGCGACGGAATAGCCGTACAGGAACTCCATCGGGTGCTTCTCGAGACCCCAGATCCCGTTGTTGCCCATCACCCCGACGACGCCGACGCCGTGGCGGGCCAGCGTGTCGAACTCCATCCCCGAGAAGCCGAACGCGCCGTCGCCCAGCAGCAGCACGACCTGGCGACCGGGATGAGCGAGCTTCGCGGCGAGCGCGTAGCCCGGCCCTGAGCCGAGACAGCCGAACGGCCCGGGATCGAGCCAGCAGCCCGGCTGGTAGGAGTCGACCATCCGGCCCGCGTAGGAGACGAAGTCGCCGCCGTCGCCGATGACGATCGCGTCGCGGTCGAGCACCTCGCCGAGCTCCTTGTAGAGGCGCATCGGATGCAGCGGTGCGCGGTCGTCGTCCAGCAGCTCGCGCTCGGCCGCCCGCTTCTCGGTCTCGGTCTCGCGCAGCGCCGCGATCCAGGCGTCTGACTCCAGCCGGTCGGCCCCGCCGCGCAGCGCGTCCAGCGTCTCGGTCACGGGGCCGTAGAGCTCGGCGGAGACCTCGCGTGGATGCGCGCGCCCCGGCTCGGCGACGTCGACGACGACGATCTCCGTGTCGTCGCCGAACGCGCCGCCGAACCCGAGGCGGAAGTCCATCGGCACGCCGATCACCAGCGCGACGTCGGCGCCCTTGAGCGCCTGCGACCGGGCCCGCGCGTAGAACAGCTCGTGATCGGCGGGCAGGCAGCCGCGAGCGAGCCCGTTGAGGAAGACCGGGATCCGGGCCTCCTCGGCGAGCGCGCGCAGCGCATCCTCGCCACGCCCCCAGTACAGGTTCGTCCCCGCCATGATCACCGGGCGCTCGGCGTCGCGCAGCAGCGCCACGGCGCGGTCGAGGTTGGCGGCGTCGGCGTGCGGCGCGTGGTGCGGCGCCGGCGGCGGCGCCGGCTCGGCCTCCTCGGCCTCCATGAACACGTGGTCGAGCGGGAAGTCGAGGAACACGGGCCCCGTGTGCGGCGTGGTGGCGACGGCGAACGCCTCGTCGACCAGCGACGGGATCTCGGCCGTCGAGCCCGCCGTCGCGGCGAGCTTGACGAGCGGTCGGACGAACGGGACGTGGTCGATCTCCTGCAGCGATCCCTGGCCCCAGCGCATCGCGGGAGCGCGGCCGCCGAGCACGACGATCGGCGAGTTGTTCTGCTGCGCGGAGCCCAGCGCGCTCATCCCGTTGGTGACCCCGGGACCGGCCGTCACCGCGGCGACGCCCGGCTCGCGCGTGACCTTCGCCCACCCTTCGGCGGCGAAGACGGCGGCCTGCTCGTGGCGGGTGTCGACGATGTCGATGCCCTCCTCGCGACAGCCGTCGTAGATCGAGAACAGGTGACCGCCCGACAGGGTGAACAGCTTCGTCACGCCGTGGGCCTTCAGCCGGCGCGCGATGAGGCGCCCGCCGTGCAGGGTCGTGGCGTCGCTCGTCTCCGTGCTCATGCGCGGACCTTATGGCCCGAGGCGAGCGCCCGCGTCGTTTCAGTTGACCGCCGCGTAGCGAGCGGCCGCGGCGGCCTCGGCGATGCGCTCCTCGCCGCAGAACAGGGCCGCGCCGACGCGCAGCACCGGCAGCCGGTCGGCACCCTCGGCGAGCAGACGGCGCGCGGCCGCCTCCATCGCGGCGTCGCGGCCCCGGTCGCCGGCGGCATGCAGGCACTCGTCGAGCCCGAGGCCGGCGGCGGCCGCCGCCTCGGCGAGGATCTCTGGGTCGTCGAGGTCGAAGCCGCCGCAGAACGCGAGCCGGCAGGCCGCCAGCGCGAACGCGGCGCCGCGCCCGGACTCGGCGGCCAGCGAGGCGGCGCGCATGGCGCCCGGGACGTCGGACGGGAAGCGCTCCGGCCAGACGAGCGGCATGCGCAGGTCGGCCGCGCGGCGCTCGGCGTGGGTTCGCAGCGCGCCAAGCGCCGCCGCGTCGAGCGCGAGCGTCCGGCGGTGGAGCGCCGCGGCGAAGACCGGGAGCCAGTTCACGGTGTCGAACGCGCGGTCGACCCGCTCGGCGGCCAGGTACGAGAACGGATCGCCGAGGTCGAAGAACAGGGTCGCGCGGGCCGGCCCAGGCGCGCTGACAGGAGCTCGCCTCCGCGCTCGCCGGCGTTCCTCGAGATCGATCAAGACACCCATTGCTCGCCTTCCGCGGTGATTGGAGCGGGCGCCTCCCGACGGCGTCCTTGAGTGTCCTAACGAGGGCCGGGACGGAAACTTTCGGCTCGGGGCAGCCATTTCGTATTTCTCGGGTTATTCTGGGCCGACCCCAGTCTCGTAGCGTTCGTCACGGAGGATCCCGCCATCCCCCCCGTACCTCCCCCAAAGCGCCATCCGTACGACCAGTGGGCGCCTGACGCCCGTGCCCTCGATCTCGTGGGCGACAAGTGGACGCTGCTGATCATCCGCGACCTCGCGGCCGGCCCGCGGCGGTTCGTGGAGCTGCAGCGCGTCTTGCCCGGCATCTCGACGGAGCAGCTGCGCTCGCGGCTGAACCGCATGGTGGCCGACGGCCTGCTGACCCGCCAGCGCTATCGCGAGGTCCCGCCTCGCGTCGACTATGAGCTGACCGAGCGCTCGCGGGAGCTGATGCCCGTGCTCGGAGCGCTCGCGCGCTGGGGCTATGACTGGACCTGGAGCGCCCCGCGCGAGGGCGAGGAGGTCAACATCGGCGCCATCCTCCGTCTCGGCCCGGGCCTGCTCGAGCCGTCCGCCGACGGCGTGGTCGAGCTCATCGTCGAGGGTGAGGGCCGCCAGCCCGACCGCTCGTATGTCATGACCGCCGCCGCCGGCGAGGTGACGATCTCCGAGCAGCCCGCCGAACATGCGGATGCCCGGGTCGTCGGCCGCGTCCGGGCCTGGGTGGCCGCGCTCGGCCCGGAGGGGTCGATCTCCGAGCTCGAGGTGACCGGGTCGCGCCCGCTCGCCGAGGCCGTCCTCGCGGGGTTCGTGGGCGCGGGAGCCGGCGCCGCCGCGGTCGCCTGATTTCTCAGCGGCCGCCGTAGTCCTCGCGCTCGACGTGCGGGAAGCGGCCCTGCAGGCGTCCCTGGAACTGCATCGGCGGCTGCTCCCAGCATCCGGGCTCGCTGCCACGCTGGGGGCGCGGGCCGCCCATGTTCCGGCAGTCGAAGCTCGGCAGCGACTTGTAGACGTCCTCCTCCGGGGTCGACAGCACGCCGAGCGGAGTGAAGTACGTGTTGCCGCGGTTCGTCGCCAGGCGCTCGCGGTGGATCGCGACGGACTCCGCGCCGGTCGGCCCGAGCTGGCGCAGGTAGTGGCCCGTCCCCCCGCTCTTCGAGACGGTCGTGTCGGCCAGCGCCGCCGAGCCCTGGGAGATGAAGTCGGTGACCTGCATCTGGGAGGCCTCGAAGTAGTGCAGGATCGGGTTGACCTCGCCGAGGAACGGCGCCAGCCGCGTGAGGACCGGCTCGAGCCCGCGCAGGATCTCGCGGGTCGCGGGCAGGCCTGAACGCGAGGCGACGATCAGCGGGTCGAGGTCGGTGAAGAACGCCTCGAGGTCGGGCGCCAGCGCGCGCAGGTCGCGCAGGGTCGGCCGCAGGTCGCGCGCCACCGGGCGGAGGTCCGCGATCAGCGGCCGCGTCTCGACCGAGAACGTCTTCAGGCGCGCGAGCGTCGCGCGCGACTCGTCGAGGAAGGTCGGGAAGATCCGGAACGTCTGCGCGAGCGCGTCGTTCTGGGAGGCGGTGGCCTCGAAGACCCGCGCCGACGAGGTGATCAGGTTGCGCAGCTGCGCCTCGTTCTCGGTCAGCGCGCCGAACACGACGCCGGTGTTCTTGACCAGCCGCCGGACCGCGCCCTCGTGGGAGTCGAGCACCGCGAGCACGTCCTCGGCGTCGTGCGCGAAGCCCGGCAGCGTCGCCAGCGCGTCGTTGATGTCGGGGCCGCGGCCTTCGACGCCCTCCGCGAGGTCCTGCTGCCACGTGCGGAACGCGGCGCGCGTCTCGGGGTCGAACGCCTCGAAGATCTCGTCCAGTTGGACCGCGCCCCGGACCTGCGCGTCGGGGAGCCGGGCACCCTCGCGCAGCTTGCGCGAGCTGGTGCCGGGAGTGAGCTCGACGTAGGTCTCGCCGAGCAGCGTCTTCTGACGCAGGATCGCGCGGGCGTCGGCGGCCAGCGGCGCGAAGCGGCGGTCGAGCTCGATGGTGGCGAGCGTCCGGTTGCGATCGCGGTCGAGCACCTTCGCCCGCACCTTGCCGACGGTCACGCCGGCGACGCGCACGTCGGCCTCCTGCGCGAGCGTCGTCGCCTCTGGGAAGGCCACCTGGATCCGGTAGCCGGCCGGCTTGAGCGGCACCGCGCCGCCGAACGACAGCCACAGGAACATCAGCAGGCCGAAGCACGACAGCGCGAACACGACCATCGTCAGGACGCGCGGCAGCGAGGGCGCGGACTTCTGCATGTCAGCTCGCTCCGCGCATCACTGGGGGCACGCCGCCGAGTCGGTGAGGATCGGGGTGAACATGCCGAGGAACTCGAGCTCGGGCCGGCCCTTGATGACCTGCTCGATCGTCGCGCAGCTCTGCCCGAGCGCGACCGGGCGGAAGACGCCGTGGGCGTCGGCGGAGGAGAACAGCTGGATGCCCATGTGCTGCACCCAGGCCATCCAGAACAGGTATCCCTCCTCGCGGCCCCGGACCTCCGGGCCCTCGCGGCCCGCCGGGTTGAAGGCGAGCATGTTGAAGAAGGAGTTCAGCCGCGCGAACGTCTGCGTGAGGTCGGGCGTCGCGGCGGCGAGGTTCCCGGCGGCCGGGCGCAGCTCGCGGGAGAGCGGGCGGGCCTCGCGTACGAACGGCCGGATCGACGCGCGCAGCTGCGGCGTCGCCTCGCGCGCGAGGCTCCGCACCGCCTCGTTGGCCGGCTCGACGCCGCGGACCGCGGGCCGCAGCCGCGCCGTCGCGGGGCGCAGGATCTCCGCGAAGCGCTCGACCTTGCCGAGCGTCTGCGTCGTTTGCGACAGCGCGCCGGGCAGCTCGCGCACGGCGCCCGAGAGGTTGGCCTCCTCGGAGGCGAATGCGCCCAAGACGGTGGCCGACGAGTCGACGAGGCCGGCCAGCTCGTCGCCCTTGGAGGCGAGCTCGGCGTTGAGCTGGTTGAGCGAGGACACCAGCCGCCGCAGGTTGCGCCGTCGCGTCGCCACGGCGCTGTTCACGCGCGCCAGGTCGCGATGCGTCGGCTCGAAGCGCCGGAACACGTCGCGCAGGTCGGGGCCGCGGCCCTCCAGCCCCGTGCCCGCGCCGCTGATCAGCAGCTTGAGGTAGTCGCGCGCGTCGGCGTCGAGCGTCGCGAAGATCTCGTCGGGGTTGACGTCGGGCTGCGTCGCGCGGATCGGCAGCGTCCAGCCGTCCTTGGCGACCGGCGCGTCGTCGGTGCCCGGCTCGAGATCGATGAACATGTCCTTCAGGCCGGTCTTGGGGCGCAGCAGCGCCGTGGCGTTGGTGCGCACCAGCCGCTCGTAGCGCCGGTCGATGTCCATCCGCACCACGGCGCGCCCGTCGCGCAGGTCGACGTGGCCGATGTCGCCGATCCGCACGCCGGCCACCCGGACGGTCTGCCCCTGCCCGGCGGTGACCGCCTGCGCGGTGGAGAACTCGGCGTTCAGGACGAACGGCTGGTCCTCGAAGAACGGGAAGCGCAGCCGCTGCTGGTCGAGGATGTAGACCGAGACGGCCGCGGCGATGGCGATCAACGCCAGGATCGCCAGGAAGTCGGCGAGGTGCTTGCGGATCGCGCGCATCAGCGGGCCCCGAGGACCTTCCGGACCTCGTCGAGGCGCCTGCGCTGCGGCGGGCCGGCCTGGGCGGCGACGCGGTCGATCAGCGCGTCGGTGGCGATCTTGTCGGTCACCTTCAGCGTCTTCTCGAGGCCTTCGTACTTCAGCTGTCGCTCGAGCCAGCGGATCGCGCGGGCCTGGGCGAGCGCCGAGCGCTTGCGGTACTCGGGCGACGTCGTGTCGACCCGGCGCTGCGGCGGCGCCGCCCCCGGGCGCGAGCGCAGGTCCGGCGTCGGCTGGGTCTCGCACGGGACGTCGGCTCGCAGCGGCGGGCGGCGCGGCGGCCGCGGCGGGTTCGAGCCCTCGATCGGCAGGCCGGTCGTGGCGAAGATGCCGGGCTGCAGCTGTACGAGGTTCGCGCCGCTCGTGAGCAGCACGCGGAACCACTGGCCGTTGGAGTCGCCCGAGCGGCTCTCCCCCGCGAGGCCGGTCAGCGCCTTGCCGGCCTCCTGGTAGACCGGCGATCGGGTCGGGAACTTGGGGTCGTCGACCGTGTCATCGAGGGTCTTGAGGACGACCTCGTTGGCGCAGCTGGCGAGCCGCCGGGCCTCGCGCTGGAACGGCACGTTGTCCCGGCTCAGGCGGGTCAGCGACGCCACGGCGGGGCGCAGGTCGCGGGTCAGCCCGCGCAGCTCGCGCTCGGAGACCAGCCCGCGCAGCTCGCGGACCAGCGGCGTCGCGGCGTCGATCATCGGCCCCGTCGAGCGGACGCCGGGGCGCAGGTCCTGCGCGAAGCCGCGCACGCTCGGGAACGCCGCGTTGAGCGCGCCGAGCGCGGGCTGGGCGGCGCGCAGGGTCCGCGGCAGCTCCCGCACCGCCGCCTGCAGGTTCGAGTCCTCGCGGGCGAAGGCGCGGGCGGTGACGTGGAAGTCGGTGATCAGGCTCTTGAGCTGGCCGGCGTTGCGGTCGAGCGCCTCGGCCGTCGCCCCGGCACCGCGCACATAGCCCGACAGGTCGTGCTCGAGCCGGCCGAGCAGGGCGTCGTTGACCAGCGCCGTGTCGCGGTAGGCGGGCTTCCAGTACTCGATCGAGCGGTTGAAGCCGCGGGCACCGGCCCCGCGTAGCGCCGACGCGTACTCGTCGAGCAGCGTCTTGAGGTCCTCACGGGTGTCCGACTGCAGCGACGTCAGGATCTGGTCGAGCTGCACCGGCGTGCGCGTCTGGTTGACCGGGAAGACGTGGTCGTCCTCGACGGTCGGCGCGGCCGGCGTGCCGGCCGAGACGTCGACGAAGAAGTTGCCCTCGAGGAAGATCCGGGGCCGGATCGCGAACGTGGCGTCCTTGTGCAGGGGCAGGCCCTTCTTGCGCAGGCGCATGGTGACGGTCGCCTCGCGCCCGCCCCGGGTCGCGTGCTCGACGCGCTTGACCGCGCCGACGTCGACGCCGGCGATGCGCACGGGCGAGCCGGGGCGGATGTTGTTCGCCGTCTTGAAGACCGCCTGGACCTCGTAGTGCGAGCGGAACGGCACCGACTTGGTGAAGCCGAGGTAGCAGGCGACGGCGATCACGAGGAGGGCGACGACGCCGACGGTGGTCAGGCTGGGGCCGCGCTGGCGGGTGCGCCTCACGGGTCCCCGCTCTCGGACACCGGCAGGTCCTTGTACGGGCCTGTCTCCGGGCGGGACGTGAACGTCTGGCCCCCCGGCACGCGCGGGCGGCCGGTGTAGGTGGTGCCCTGCAGCCCCGGTGTGCGCGGGTCGCGGTGCAGGTCGAGGTCCTTGGGCAGGAACTTGGCCTGGCGGCGGATGTAGCCACGCTGGCCCCACTCGCAGTCGGCGCGGCCCTGCGCGTCGACAGCTTCGCCGAACGGCGGGGCCTTGAGGAACTGGGCGTGACCGCCCGGCTCGACGTTCTTGCCGTTCGCCGGGCCGACCGCGCCCATCGAGCCGACCCCGTTGTCCTGCCGGTCCGCGGTGTTGAGCAGCGCTCGCTCCGCCTGGCCGGTGGCGTCGGCCTCCGAGAAGTGCTCGGCATTGAACACCCAGAAGTAGGTCCAGGCGTTGCAGACCGTGATGTACGGGCCGTAGAAGCGGATCTGCGGGTTCAGCGTCGTCGCCGTGGCGGTCAGCCCGCGCAGGCCGGCGTTGGTCCCCGGCGCTTCGCTGACCGACCGCAGCGTGCCGAGCGTGTCGCCGAGCCCCTCGTTGAGCTCGACCGCTCGCCGCTGCACGCCGACCCCGCGCGCGAGCGCGCGGTTGACGGTGGGCAGCGACGCCCGCAGCTCCCGCGCCGCGCCCCGCAGGTCTCCGGAGAACGCGGCGAGATCGGCGAGGAACGGGCGCTGGGCGCGCAGCGAGTCGGTCCCGACCTCGAGCGTCCGCGGCGCCTTGGCGATGGTCGCCTTGAGCGCGTCGGTGTCGCGCGAGAGCGCCTCGAAGGTGTCGGCCATCGAGGTGAACAGCCGCGCCTGGGTCGCGGACACCGGCGCGATGATCCGCGCCGCGTCGGCGAGCTCGGAGAAGAAGGTCGTCAGCCCCGTCTCGGGATCGGACAGGGTGCGCATGACCGGCTCGAGCCGCCGCGTCAGGCCGGGGAGCGTTTCGATCAGCTCGCCGAGCGAGGCGCCGCGCGACGCGAGCCCCGCGCCGAACGCGTCGAGGTTGACCTGCGACGCCTCGCGGGTCGGGCGGTCGAAGGTGCCGAACACCTCGTCGATCTCCACCGGAACGTCGGCCTGGTCGACCGGCAGCGTGTCGCCGTCGCGGAACGTCCGCTTCGAGTGGCCGGCGGTGAGCTCGAGGTACTTCAGCCCGAGCGCCGAGCGGGGGCGGATCTTGACGCGCGAGTCGCGCGGGATGTCGCCCACCTCCTTGTCGAGCTTGAGGTCGAGCCGCGCGCCGACGCGCCCGTCGCGCAGCTTCACCGGGGCGAGGTCCTCGATCACCCCGACGCGGAAGCCGCCGGTCCGGACCTCGTTGCCGGGCACGAGGTTCGCCCCGTTGGGCACGAGCACCTTGAGCGACGTCGTCGGGACGAACGGAAGCCCGTTGTTGGCGTTGTACGCCAGGAAGACGGCGACGATGACGACGAGAATCGTCACCGCGCCGACCAGCACCGGGCTCGCGAGCGGGGAGGCGGAGGTGCTCGAGCGTCTCATCGGCCGAAGAGGTAGTCGAGCATCGCGTCCCGGTTGGCCCCGGGCAGGTCGGGAAGCGCGGGCGCGCCGTCCTTGCCGCCGGGGACGCCCGGCAGCGGCGGGACGCCGGGGACCTCCGGGACCGGCGCGTCGCGGAGCAGGTCGTCGAGCGCGTCGCGCAGCGGACCCGGCAGCGGGAGCTGGTCAGCGGGCGCGGGCGTCTCGGTCTTGCCGTCGCCCTTGGGCTGGTCGTCCTTCTTGGGGCGGTCGTCCGTGCGGGGGCGCTCGCGCTGCTTCGCGGTGCGCCGGCGGCGCTGTCCGCTGCTACGGCGCGTGCGGCGGGCGGCGGACTCCGGCCGGGCGGTCGGGTCGGGGGTGGTGACCCCCGGCTGGTTGGGCCCGACGTCGGCCAGGCAGTCCTTCAGGAAGTCCGGGTCGCCCTTGATGGCCTCCTTGATGCTCTCGGCGTTCTGGTACTCCGCGCACTTGTCCTCGAAGCCGTTGACCTTGAGGATGTAGCCGTTGTCGTCATAGATGTTGATCGCCATCGCCTGGTCGTGGAGGTACGTCAGGAGCGCCTCCAGGCCGGTGTAGCCCTTGCCGCCGGGCGACCGCGGATCGTCCTCGACGGCCTTGCCGCGGTCGTCGAGGTCGCGCAGGACGATGTCCAGGTTGTTGGCCAGCTCGGGCGCCTTGGCGGCCGCCTCGGCGAGCTGGGCGACGGTCGGCCGCGCGGCGTTCACGGCGCCCCGCCCGGTGCGCGCGGTGGCGGCCAGCGACCGCACGTTGACCTGGGTCGAGCGCGCGAACGCCGGCAGGGTCCCGAACAGGCGCTCGAGCTCCCCCGCCGAGGCGCTGAGGTCGGCGAGCGCCGGGCCCTGGCGGTCGGCCACCTCGCCGAGCGACGCCATCGTCGGGCGCAGCTCGCGCAGGAAGCCGGGGAGCCGGCGGAAGCCCGCGGCCAGCTCGGCGCGCCGCTCGGCGGAGGCCGCGGCGGTCTCGCGCGTCTCGACGACCCAGCGCCCGACGTCGCGGCGGTTGCCCGCGAGGTCGCCGATCACCGTGTCGGCGTCCTCGGCGAGCCGCACCAGCGTCCGGTTCTGCTTGGCGAGCAGCGCGAGGACCTTGTTCGTCTCCCGCAGCGCCGGGCTCAGCCGGCGGATCGCCGCGTTGAGGTCCTCCCCGCGCGCGCCGACCCCGGTGCCGAGCTCGGCGACGATGATCCGCAGGCGCTCGCGGTACGGCCGGCGCAGGACGTTGTTGAGCAGGTCGAGCGGCACCGTCGAGGCGGTCCGCGACACGGGGATGGTGGCGCCGCGCGGCAGCTCGCGCTTCGCGGTGCCCGGGTCGCAGTCCAGGAAGTACTCGCCGATCAGCGACTGCGGCCGCGACTCGCAGAACGTGTCCGTGCGCAGCGAGCCGAAGCCTCGCTTGGTCACCTCGAAGTCCACGAGCGCCCGCTTGCTCCGCGGGTCGACGCGCAGGTCGGTGATGGTCCCGGCGCGGACGCCGGCGACCTTGAGGTCGCCGCCCTGGACGAGGCCGAACGCGTTGTCGAGCTCGACCGTGTAGCGCGAGGCATTGTCGTCGTCCGCCGCGCCCGACGCGACGAGCGCGCCCGCACCGCAGGCCAGGACGACGAGGATGGCGACGATCCGCCTCATCGCCCCGGCAGCACCTGGGTCGGGTCGCACGGGAAGTCCGGCGTCGGCCGGTAGGGGTTCGAGCCGTCCTCGAGCGAGCGGTGCTCGGAGCCGCCCGGGCAGCGGTCGCGCTGGCCGGTCGTCGCGGCGGCCGCGAAGGCCTGGGCGCGCAGCGGCGCGGGCACCGGGGTGAGCTGGCCGTTGAGCAGCGCGAAGGCGCTCACGTGCGGCGCCGCGCGCGACACGCCGCCGAGCGCGTCGTAGATGCCGGTGTGCGAGAAGTCGTCGAACCAGCCGAACAGGTCGACGGTGTAGGGGCGGAGGAACCCGATCTGCGGCGTCCCGGTCCCGAACGAGCGCGCCGCCGCGGGGAACGATCCCTCGCGCTCGGCGCCGTTCTCGCGGACCCCGCGGACGGCGACGTCGCGCAGCGGCGGCTGGCTGCGCTGCAACTCGATCAGGTCGTTGGCAGCGCCGGGCGAGCGCACGAGGCGGCTCAGGTCGCGCAGGGTCGGTCGGGCGTCCCGCGCCAGGGGCCGGACCTCGGCGAAGAACGGGCGCAGCTTGCGCGCGACCGGCTTGGCATCGCGCACCAGCGGATCGAGGTCGTCGAGCGTGGCGCGCAGGTTCAGGAACGTGGTGTTCGAGCGGCGCATGAACGCCGGCAGGCGGCCGATCGCCTCCGCCAGCGCCGCCTTCTCGTTGCCGATCGCGGTGGTGGTGGTGGCGAGGTTGTCGACCAGGCCGGCGAGGTCGTCGCGGCGATCGGCGACGTCGGTGACGAGCTTCGAGCTGGCGACGACGAAGCGCTCGAGCGTCGGGGTGTCGCGGTTGAGCTCGCGGAACAGGCGGCTCGACGCGGCCAGCGACGGGTTCAGGTAGGGCAGCGCCTCCCGCATCTGCTCCCCACGCCCTTCGACCTGGCGGCCCGAGCCGCGGATGACGTCGCGCAGCGCGCGGCGCGTCGACGGGTCGAAGACGTCGAAGATCTGGTCGAGGTCGACCGCGGTGGTCGTCGCGCTCTGCTCGATCACCCCGCCGTCGGGGATCGGGCGGCCGCGCTGGGGCGCCATCCGCAGGTCGATGTAGCGGTTGGCGACGCCCGAGAGCGAGGCCTGGCGGACGGTGGCCAGCGTGCCCTGGCGAAGCGGGGCGTAGTCGTCGTCGATGCGCAGGAGGATCTCGGCCTGGCCGTCGCCGGTCAGATCGATGTGCTCGACCGACCCGACCGGCTTGCCGGCCACCTGGACGAGGTTGCCCTTGACCAGCTGGGCGGCGTTCTGGAACCGGGCGCGCACGCGGTAATCCGATGCGCTGCCGAGCACCACGACGACCGCCACGACCGCGGCGACGAGCACCGCCGAGAGCGCGGCCATCCGTGCAAGCGCCCGCGAGCCCCGCAAGCCCTGCTGCCTCCTTCTGCCGTGGTTCGACGACGCGGACGATCCGGTCCGGCGCTCGAAGCTACCGACCGGTCGGACGCCGTGTCAAAGGCGAACCGTCAGCCCTGCACGGTCGTGCGTCAGGCGGCGACCGGCGCGGCGGGCATCGCGCAGGCGGCGCCCTCCGAGAAGCCCTGGGCGCCGATGTCGAAGGCGGCGTTGAACCGGGCGCGGTAGTTCTCCCAGGCGATCGCGCCGGTGAGCTCGACGAGCTGGCGCTCGTCGAAGCGCTCGCGCAGACGGGCGAAGAGGTCCTCCGGCACCTCGACGGGAGTCCGCGTCATCGCCTCGGCGAAGTCGAGGACGTCCTTCTCCTCCGCGGTGAACGCGTCGGAGTCGCGATGGCCGATGAGCTCGCGCAGCTGCGCCTCGGTGACGCCGTGCGTGCGCGCCAGCCAGGAGCCGATGTCGAGGCAGAACTCACAACCGACGACGCTGGCCGCCTTGACGCTCGCCAGCTCCTTGAGCGCGGTGGGGACGGCGTGGGAACGATCGAGCGCCAGCTCGAAGGCCGCGTTCCCGCTCAGGATGCCCTGGTGGTGGGCGGTGACGGCGAACGACTCGGGGACGCGGCCCAGGCGCCGGCGCGCCTCGCGCAGCGCGACGCGGGCGAGCGGCTTGCCCTCGCCGGGGCGGACGGGGTCGATGCGAGTCATGGGGGAGCCTCCTTCTTCGGGTGATCGAGAAGCTAGGGTCCGATTGGCCCTATGACAAGGACCACTTCATGAGCGCGATCGCGGACCACTCGTCCGGGCTGGACCTGCTCCTCGACGTGCGCGGCGGGCGCGCTCGCTCGCTGCGCGCCCAGCTCGAGGAGCAGCTGCGCGACGGCGTCCGCGGCGGCCGGCTCCATCCCGGGACCGCGCTGCCGTCGAGCCGGGCGCTGGCCGCCGAGCTCGGCGTGTCGCGCGGCGTGGTGGTCGAGGCGTACGGTCAGCTCGTCGCCGAGGGCTACCTGCTCGCCCGCCGCGGCTCGGCCACGCGGGTCGCCGCGCTCGCGCCCGAGCGCGCGGCGGACCCCCCGCCCGAGCGCCGCGCACCGCCCGGGATCCGCTTCGACTTCCGGGTCGAGACCCCGGACCTGTCGGCGTTCCCGCGGCGCGCCTGGCTGGCCGCCGAGCGCCGGGTGCTCGCCAAGGCGCCTGACTCGGCGTTTGGCTACGGCGAGCGCGCCGGCGATCCGGCGCTGCGGACCGCACTCGCCGCCTATCTCGGGCGCTCCCGCGGGGTCGCCGCGACGGCCGAGCGCGTCGTGGTGACCGCCGGGATCATGCAGGGCATCGGCCTCGTCGCCACGGCGCTGCGCGAGCGTGGCGTCCGGCGCATCGCGGTCGAGCACCCAGGATTCGTCATGCACCGCGAGGTGGTCGGGCGCCAAGGCCTCGAGGTGGTCGAGACGCCGGTCGACGGGGACGGCATCCGGATCGACGCGCTGGGCGACGCCGGCGCCGTCCTCGTGACGCCCGCGCACCAGATGCCGACCGGCGCGCTGCTCGCCCCGAACCGGCGCGCCGCGCTGCTCGAGTGGGCCGCGGCGACCGGCGCCTTCGTGCTCGAGGACGACTACAACGGCGAGTACCGCTACGACCGCGAGCCGGTCGGCGCGCTGCAGGGGCTCGCGCCCGAGCGCGTCGTGTACCTCGGCTCTGCCAGCAAGACGCTCGCACCCGGCCTGCGCCTCGCCTGGCTCGCCCTGCCCGCCGAGCTGGTCGATCCGGTGCGCGAGGCCAAGCTGTGGGCCGACGGCGGCTCGCCGACGATCGCCCAGCTCACCTTCGCCGACTTCGTGGCCCGCGGCGAGCTCGACCGTCACCTCCGGCGCATGCGCGCGAGCTATCGCCGTCGCCGCGACACGCTCGTCGGCGCGCTGGCGCGCCACCTGCCGGGCGCGCGGGTCGGCGCCGTCGCCGCGGGCCTGCACGCGCACGCGACGCTGCCGCGCGGACCCGACCTCGCGACGGTGCTCGCGAGCGCCTGGGGCGCCGGCGTCGCGGTGTTCGGCTACGAGCACGAGGGCGAGACGCGCCTGCTCCTCGGCTTCGCCAACCTCCCGGAGCCGGCCGTCGAGCCCGCCGTCCGCGCTTTGGCCGACGCGGTGCGTGCGGCTGCTCTGCGCTCCATTGGCGCGGGGCCGGCGGGTCCGGCGCCGGTGAGAACGGCGCTCTGAGGGGGTGGACCCTCCCCTCAATGATGCCGTTGACTCAGCCCGGCCGGAGGGTCGCGGGCGATGCCCGGGGTGGGACTCGAACCCACATGCTCTCGCGAGCAGCGGTTTTTAAGACCGCAGCGTCTGACCAGTTTCGCCACCCGGGCGGGGTCGAAAGCCTACGCGGCTACCCTGGAAACCCAGCAACTTCGGAGCCCGTTCCGGGTTCCAATCGACGGACCGTCCGTCAGTTCCCTCCACACGTGGAAGTCTCAGCCCTCAAGCACGCCGGCGTGGCCGGCATCCATGGCCGCTCGCCGCTGCTCCGCCTGCAGTCGGACGAGCGCCTGGTCGCGCTCATCCGCCGCGGCAACCACCATGCGTTCGAGGCGCTGGTCGCGCGCTATCAGTCGCGGTTGCTCGCGTTCTGCCGCCACATGCTCTCCTCGCGAGAGGACGCCGAGGATGTCCTGCAGGAGGTCTTCGCCGCCGCGTTCAACGCGATGCTGGCCGACGAGCGCGAGATCAACGTGCGGCCCTGGCTCTACCGGATCGCGCGCAACCGCTCTCTCAACCACCTGCGGCGCGCCCAGGCGGTCGGTGTCGACTCGATGGACATCCACCTGTCCGAGGGCGGCCTCACGACCGCGGACAAGGTCCACAAGCGCGAGGAGTTCCGCCAGCTCATCTCGGACGTCCAGGACCTGCCCGAGACGCAGCGCACCGCGTTGCTCCTGCGCGAGATCGACGCGCTGTCCTACGACCAGATCGCCGAGGCGATGGAGACGACCGTCCCATCGGTCAAGTCGCTGCTGGTCCGTGCGCGGGTGTCGCTGGCCGAGGCGGCCGAGGCGCGCCTGCTCACCTGCGAGGAGGTCCGGCTCGAGCTCGGCGAGGTCTCCGAGGGCCTGAAGCGCACGACGGCTCCGGTCCGCCGCCACCTGCGCGGCTGCGAGCGCTGCCAGACCTTCCGGACGCAGCTGCGCCACACCAACAAGGCGCTCGCGGCGCTCTTCCCGGTGGGGCCGCTCCTGCTCGCCAAGAACTTCCTCTTCGCCCAGCTCGGAACGACCGCAGCCGCCGGCGGCGGCGCGGCGGCGGCCAGCACGGGCGGCGCCGCGGCCGCGGGCGCCGCGGCCGGTGGCGCCCTGCAGGCGGGGATGAGCGCGGTCGCCACCAAGGCGGCGGCGGGGCTCGCCGCGGCGGCCATCGTCACCGCGGGCGCGGTCGAGGTCAAGCACGTCGCCGTCGACAAGCCGCGGGCGCGCGCCGCGTCCACCCAGATGGCGGCCGTCCCGGCGAAGCCCAAGCCCGCAGCGCCGGCCGTGGACCGCGCGCCGGTCGCCGTCATGGCCCAGCCGCAGCCGTCCTCCCGGCCCGCGCCGGCCGTCGTCGAGGAGCCGGTGACGAAGGCCGAGGTCGAGAAGCCCGAGACACCGGCCGCGGAGGGCGTGGAGGAGTCGGCACCGATCGGCGTCGGGATCGAGGGCACGATCCCGGTCGCCGAGGTCGTCCCGGACACGCAGGTCGAGTCCGACACGACGATCCTCCCGACGGATACCGCCGCCACCACCGAGCAGACGGGCAGCGCACTCGGCCCGGGCCAGACGCCCCCGGCGGGCGCGCCGGCGCCGGGCCAGCCGGCCCCGCAGCAGCCGCAGCCGTCGCCCACCCCGCAGCCGTCGCCCGAGCCGACCCCGGCACCCGAGCCGACCCCGGCACCCGAGCCGACGCCCGCTCCGACCCCCGTGCCGACCCCCGTGCCGACGCCGGAGCCCCCGGCTCCCCCCGGCCCCTAGCCGCGCACGCCCTCGAGTCTGTCCCGCCGATGGCGCTCGCGTTCGACGACTTCCTGGCGGTCGACATGCGCGTCGGCCGTGTCATCGCCGTCGACGACTTCCCCGAGGCCCGCAAGCCGGCCTGGAAGCTGACCATCGACTTCGGCCCCGACCTCGGGACCAAGCGCTCGTCGGCCCAGGTCACCAACTACTCGCGCGAGCAGCTCGAGGGGCGTCGCGTCGTCGCGGTCGTCAACTTCGCGCCGCGCCAGATCGGGCCGTTCATGTCCGAGGTGCTGTGCCTCGGCGCCTCCAACGAGGCGGGCGAGATCATCCTGCTGGCGCCGGATGCCGATGTGCCGGTCGGCGCCCGGATCCACTGATCCGCCGTTGGCCGGGGCCGGCGACGACGAGCTGTCCCATCATGCCCCGGTCCTCGTGCTGCAGCAGGTGGCAGTGGAACATGAACGGGTCGCGACCGGTGGCGTCGCTGAACCTGGTGGCGAGGCGCACGGTCGCGCCCGGGGGGATCTGGACGGTGTCCTTGAGCGCGCCACCGCCATCGTCGTCGAGAACCCGGAGGTGCGTGCCGTGGGGATGGAAGTTGTGGGGGATCCCAGAGCGGTGCGTCACCTCCCAGATCTCGGTCGTGTCGACCGGGACGACCTGATCGATCCGGCCCATGTCCATCTTGAGGTCGTTGATCTCACGTGACCCGAGCTCGAAGCGGCGCACGCGGGCCGCGGTGCTCGGCTGCGACCGTTCCTGGGGGTTCAACGGCGCCTATCTCGGTCAGGACCTCGTCGCCACGCGAAGCGCGCAACGTCGGGTGTGCGTCTGCTCGCCCGCCATGAGCTCGCTGGTGCCCTCGCCCGCCTCGAGCTCGAAGACCTTGCGGCCGGCGTCATCGACGGTCGGCTCGAGGAGCGGTGGGATGCGGAGCCGCTGGTGAAAGCCGAGCTCGCCGACGTTGCTCGTCTTGGCCCGCGACCAGGCCAGGAAACCCGCCGCGACCGCCACCAGCGCGACGGTGGCGATGACCGCCGCGCCCCGTACAAGCCACCGTCGCCGCATCCACCTCATGGAGGCAATCGTCGCCCACCAGGCCGGCCGTGTCGTCGGCGCCGGGAACCGTTCTGCGCTAGGTCGACGCGCGCAGGCCGGCCGCGGCCGCTACGCCCGTCGCAGTACGACGATCCTTCTCTCGGTGCCTCCCGCGCTCGCGCTCACAGGCGGTCGTTCGCGCGCAGGATCCGCAGGGCGCGGACGGTCGCCCACCCGCGCCACTCGAGCCCGCCGGCCGGCGACCAGTGCGCCCAGTCGACGTCCCAGCCGCCGTCGTCGTGCTGCTCGGCCTCGAGGCGGTCGAGGTCGTCCTCGATCGCCAGAGGGTCGAGCAGCGCACGCAGCGGGCGGCCCGGCTCGGGCGAGAAGTCGAGCGGTCGCATCGCCTCGTCCGGCGTGCCGCCCGTCACGGCCATCGTCCCGTCCGCCGGCAGGTGGGCGCCAAGCCGTTCGAGCTCCTCCCGTGCGTCGAGCGCGTCGAGGAGCTGCAGCACGTAGCGGAACTCGATCGGGTGCCGGGGTCCGTCGAGCGCCGCGATCTCCTGTGTCGCCCAGTCCGCGGCGCGTCCCAGCCACGGGTGTGCCGCCACCGCTGGGTCGTGGCGCGCGACCCGGCGCGCGATCCCCAGAACCACCGCGGTCATGTGCAGCGAGGGCGACGCCGCGTCGGCGGACTCCCACATCGGCGCCGAGCCGGCGCTCGCCCCTCCGGGGAGCGCGAACGGGATCGCACCGCCGGGCAGGGCGACGGCGTCGAGCCAGTCGAGCAGCCCGGTCGCCAAGGGGCTTGTCACCGGCGCCACCTCCTCGAACACCTCGAACGCGTGCAGCGCCGCCACCGGCTGGCTGGCGGGCGCCCGCGCATCGGGCTCCAGCGCCCAGCCGAACCCGCCGTCGGCGTTCCGGTAACCGGCGAGCACCGCCAGCGCAGCCTCGGGGTCTCCGGCTCCGATGGCCAGCTCCGCCCGGCGGCGGTCGAGCAGTCGCGCGTTCGAGGTGATGAAGTCGAGGATCCGGTCGAGCTCGGGCATGAGGTGCTCCTACGGCTTCTCGGTCCCGAAGCGGAACGTCCGGAACGGGCGCTTGACCACGCCGCGCACCCCGACCTCCCCCGCGTTCGAGACCCCGCCGGCCGGCGTGGCGAGCAACAGGAGCCGGACGCCGTCGCGGGCGCCGGGCTCCGGCTGCGGCAGGATCACCTCGCGGCCATAGAGCCGCCGCTTGCCGAGCCGGGCGCGGAACAGGATCGTGTAACCGGGGACCTCGTTGACGCGCGTCTTGCCGTCCTGGACGAGCTCGAACTCCGCGAACCGGCCGCGCAGGGCCTCGATCTCGCCGGCGGCGAAGACGGGCAGGGTCCCGTCGACATTGCCGCGGTACGGCCTGAGCTGCAGCGGCTCGACCGCGAAGGACTGGATGAACAGGCCGCGGCGGCGCGCCTCGAGGCGCAGGAGCTCGGCTCCCTGCGGCTTGGCCGGCGCGAGGCCCTCCGGGTAGCGGAAGTTGAACTGCACCGGGCCGGCCCGGTGTACGACGTCGACACCGTCGTCCTCCGGCGAGACCGCCCGGAACGCGAACGCCGCCGCCACGAGGACGGCCAGAGCGACGAGCACGCGCATCCCGCGCCGGCCGACGCGCGGGCGCAGGAGATCGCCCAGCGTCGGGCGGTGCTCGGGCAGGACGGCGGCGCGCATCGGGGCGCCAGCTTACGATGGCGGGCATGACCGGCCCGGCGAAACGGATGTTCCCGATGCTCTCGGTGGCGGACATGGCGGCGTCGATCGCCTTCTACGGCGACGTGCTCGGCGGCACCGAGGCCTTCCGCTTCCCCGCGGACGACCCGGTGTTCGTGACGCTGCGGCTCGGTGAGTCGGAGATCGGCATCGGCACGATCGCCGAGGCGCCGCTGCACGGCCGGCCGCAGCGCCCCGCGAGCGGCCACCGGATCGAGCTCTGCGTGTACGTCGACGACGTGGACGACACGGTCGCCGCCGCGCGCGCCGCCGGCGCGCCGGTCCCGCTCGCGCCGGCCGACCAGCCGTGGGGCGAGCGCGTCGCGTACGTCGCCGACCCCGACGGCAATCTCGTGATGCTGACCGCCGAGGGTCCCCCGCCGGGCGCGGCGTAAGGCCTACGCGGCGGCGAGCAGGCCGATCACCTTCAGCCGCCGCTCGAGCGCCTTGAGCGCGTAGGCGCGCGTCTGATTGACGCTCGACCCGTAGTAGACAACGTCGGGATCCTCGGGCGCCCACGGCGGCTTCAGCACCCCCTCCGCGGCCGGCCCCACCTCGGCCAGCGCGCGCTGGATCGCGGCGGTGTAGCGGGCGTCGCGGCGGGACATGTCGCGCAGGAAGCGCGCGCCGAACGCGACGTGGCGGTGCTCGTCACGCGCCACGTTGGTGAAGCCGGCCACGAAGCCCGGCAGCGTCCCCTGCTGCACGTTGTAGTCGATGATGAAGTGCTGGCCGGTCAGCGCCAGCATCCCCTCGACGACCATGTGGTAGATCGTCACCGCCTCGACGAGCGTCTCGAGGTCCTCGGGCTCCCGCGCGAGCCGGTCGACCTTCGAGCCCAGGATCTCGTCGAAGACCACGCCGAACTGGTCGCTCAGGTGCGCGGAGGTCTCGGTCAGCCGGTCCTGGAGGTTGTCGGACTCGAGCACGCCGACCTCGGCGTAGAAGCGGTCGAAGAAGGCGACGTGGCGGGCCTCGTCGGCGATCTGGGTGCAGAGGAAGAGCCGCATGTCCTCCTGCGGCGCCGCGCGCATCATCGGCCCGAGCTCGGCCGCGACCCGCTGCTCGCCGATGAAGAACGACGACAGCCCGTACATCCGGGCGTAGCGCTCGTCGGGGCCGATCCGCTCGTGCCAGTCGATCCGGTCCTGCGTGAAGTCGATGTCCTGGGTCGCCCACTGCTGGCGCTCCCAGAGCAGGTAGAGCTGGCGGTAGTCCAGAAGCCGTGACTCGCCGCGGTCCGCTGCGGCCATGACCGCGGGGTCGCTGGTCGCCTGGAAGTCGATCCGCTCGGTGAGGGGGGCGCTGGGATCGGTCATACCCGCGAGCCTAATCGACTGGCTGGCCGGCCAGTCAAGGGCCCGCCTCGGCGCCGGAGACGAGCACCGCGCGCCCGGCCGCTCCGGCATCGACGGCGTACCGGCCGGGGCGCAACCCGCTCGCCTCGACGGTCCGCCGCCCGCGCGCCGGCACCGAGAACGCGACCTCGGCCGCGCGCACGCGGATCCGGACCGGCCGCGGGAGGTCGTTGCGGACCGTCAGACGCAGCGCGATGAAGGCCGGGATGGCGACGCTCGGCGGCGTGATGCCCTCGCCGTCGACGACGAGCCGGACCGGGACGCGGGCCTCCTCCTCGTCGCCGGCGCCGCCGGGCTGGTCCTCGCCCTTCATGGCGTCGGCAGGCGGCTGGGGCGCGCTCGGCGCCGTGGCCGTCGGAGGCGTCGGGGAGGGGGTGGCCGTCGGGGTCGGCAAGGGCGGCGACTCGGTCCGGGTTGTCGGGGAGGACGCGGACTCGTCGTCGCCACCGCAGCCGGCGAGGACCGCCGCCACCACCACCGCCGCGATCGCGAGCCGCGTCACGAGCCGATCGAGAACAGCGCTTCGAGGTCGTGCTGGGAGAACACCTCGTACGCGACCATCGTGTAGGTCCGCTTGATGCCCTCCACCTGGGCGAGCACGCCCGTGATCAGCGGCGCGAGCTGATCGGGCTCGCGCACGCGGATCACCGCCACGAAGTCCCACTCGCCGGTCACCGAGTACGCCTCGGCGACGCCCGCGACGTCGGCCAGGCGGCCGCCGAGCGTCGGCATCGCCGAGCGCTCCGCCTCGATCAGGACGAGGGCGTGGGTCACGCCGAGTGCGTCTCCCCCGGCGCCAGCAGGACGACCGCGGCGGCACCCGTGGCCTCGACGTCCGCCTTGAACTGCTGCGCGTCGGTCTCGATCGGCGGGAACGTGTCGTAGTGGCACGGGATCACCGTCGACGGCGCGACGAACTCGACGGCGGTCACGGCGTCGATGCGGTCCATCGTGTAGTGGCCGCCGATCGGGACGATGGCGACGTCGACCGAGTCGCGGGCGATCAGCTTGAGGTCGGAGAACAGGCACGTGTCGCCGAGGTGGTAGACGAGCTTGCCGCCGAGCTCGATCAGCAGCCCGGCAGGGTGGTGGTAGGTGCCGTCCGGCGTCGAACCGGTGTGCCAGGCCGGCACGAGCTTGACCCAGCCCCAGTCGAACTTGACGGTGCCGCCGAGGTTCGGGTCGCGGACGTCCTCGACGCCCTTCTCCATCAGCTCGTTGGCCAGCTCGACGATCGCGACGACCGTTGCGCCCGTGCGCTTGGCGAGCTCGACCGTGTCCCCGTAGTGGTCGCCGTGCCCGTGCGTGAGCAGGATGACGTCGGGCTCGAGCTCGTCGGCCGAGACCGCCGCCTTGGGGTTGCCCGTCAGGAACGGGTCGATGAGCACCGTCGTGGAGCCGTCGGTGAGCTCGAAGGCGGAATGGCCGAGGTACTGGATGTCCATCTAGTCGTGATCCTCCTGTGCGGTCGTGGCGTCGATCAGCAGGTGGCCGAGCTCGAGTCCGACGGCCACCCCGACGAGCATGCTTACCCGAGTCTCGTCCGCGATGAGCGCGCGCACGCGCGCCATGCGCTCGTCGGGGTCGGCCGCGCCCGCCGCCTCGAGGATCGCCTGGCGGTGCGCCGAGCCGAACCACTCCCCGGCCTCGAGCGCCTCGTCGAGGATCCGCTGCAGCTGCGCGGCGGAGTGCGCGACGACGCGCTGGGCCGTCTCCAGGCGATCGGGCTCGGACAGCTTCGCGACGGCGGCCTCGATCTCGTCATCGGAGTAGGCGCGGCGTTCGGGCACGGACGGGCCATCATAGGTGCCCATGGCCGTTCCCCTGACCTCCCTCTCGCACGGCGCCGGGTGCGGATGCAAGATCGCCGCCGCCGACCTGCGCCCCCTCGTGGCGGCCCTGCCGCCGACCACCGATCCGCGCGTCCTGGTCGGGGCGGGCACGGCCGACGACGCCGGCGTCGTGCGCCTGCGCGACGACCTCGCGCTCGTGCACACGGTCGACTTCTTCACGCCGATCGTCGACGACCCCTACGCCTTCGGGCGGATCGCCGCCACCAACGCCCTGTCGGACATCTACGCGATGGGGGCCGAGCCGCTCTCGGCGCTCAACCTCGTCGCCTACCCCCTCGCCACGCTCGGCCCGGAGCCGCTGGCCGAGATCCTGCGCGGCGGCGCCGACGCCGCCGCGGCGGCGGGCGCGGCGATCGTCGGCGGGCACTCGATCGACGATCCCGAGCCCAAGTACGGGATGGCCGTGACCGGTGTCGTGCACCCCGACGCGATCCTGACCAACGCCGGCGCCCACGCCGGCGACGCGCTCGTGCTGACCAAGCCGCTCGGGGCCGGGACGGTCGCCACCGCGATCAAGCGCGGGCTGGCCGGCGAGGACCTGATCGAGCGCGGGATCGCGGTGATGACGACGCTCAACGCCCACGCCGCCCGCCAGGCCCGGGCCGCCGGCGCCCACGCGCTGACCGACGTCACCGGATTCGGGCTGCTCGGCCACCTGCACGAGCTCGCCGAGGCCAGCGGGCTCGCCGCCGTGGTCGAGGCCGCGGCGATTCCCGCCATCGACGGCGTGCTCGAGCTGCTCGCCGGCGAGGAGGCCCTGGCCGGCGGCTCGCGGCGCAACCGCGCCGACGCCGAGCGGTTCACGACCTGGGCGCCGAGCGTGCCCGAGCCGTCGCGGCGCCTCGCGTGCGACGCGATGACGTCCGGTGGCCTGCTCGCCGCGGTCCCGGCCGGGCGCGCGAGCGAGATCGACGGATGGGTCATCGGGCGCCTCGACCGCGGTGACGCCGGGACCATCCGGGTCCTCTGACGCCTCAAGTCGGCGGGGGGTCAGCCGACCACCTGGGGAACGGCCGGGCTGTTCCCTGAGCCAGTCCCACCCTCACGGAAGAGGAAGCAATGTCCCCCCGCCAGGCCGCCTGATACCGATGCGCCGCGTCTCCCGGCCGCTCCTGATCGTGCACGCCATCGCGGTGCTGATGCTGCTCGCCGTGGCCGTCGTCGCCCTCGCGGGCTCGGCCACGCAGGCCGGCTCCGAGGAGGAGCCCCCGGGCATCCCGGACTCCGGGACGTCGCTGCTCGGCGACGACGACGGGGACGCCGCGCTGTTCCGCCTCGCCGACCTGCGGGGCGGCGAGCGGCACGTGCGCTGCATCGCGGTGACCTCCCGCGCCGACGGCCCGGCACATCTGGCCATGAGCGCCGGGACCGAGGGCGACCTGGGGCCCTACCTCCACCTGACCGTGGACGCGGGGACCGGCGGTCGGTTCGACGACTGCAGGGGGTTCTCCGGCCACCGGATCTTCGACGGGACGCTCGCGCAGTTCGCCGCCAGCCACGCCGGCGTGGACGCCGGGCTTCCGGTGGGCGACGCCGAGCCGGGCGCACCCGTCACCTTCCGGCTCTCGCTCGAGGCCATCGACGTGCCCGAGGCCCAGTCGCGCACCGCCAGCGCCTCCTTCGCGTGGCACAGCACCGGTGAGAGCGCCGAAGCCGCCGACCCGCCTGACCTGCCGGGGACCGGCACGCGGCCGGCCACCCCCACGCCGGCGCCGACGCCGGCGGCGACACCGACGGTGACCCGCGCGTTCCCGTCCACCACCCCCGTCCCCAGGCGCCCTGTGGATCCCCCGCTCATCGTCCGCTCGAGCCCCGAGGCGGTCTCCGCGCCCGGAGCGCCGGGCACCCCGGCGACCCCGGCGCCGCCCGCGGCGGCGGCCCAGCCGCTCGCCTCGACCGGCGGGCTCGGTGGCGGCAAGGGCGCCCGCAAGGGCGCCGGCGCCGGCGCCCGCAGCCGGACCGCCGCCCGCCTGCGCGCCGCCGAGCGTCGCGCCCACGAGCGCCGCGCCGCCGACCGGCCGCAGCGGCCGGTCCGCGACCTCGCCGACCGCTTCCGCGCCCGGACCGCGCCAACCACGCCCCGACGGGATGGGTCGACGCCCAAGGATCGCGCCGAGCGCGCACCCACCGCCGGCCCGAGCCCGATCGAGCAGACGTTCCGGCGGCTCGTGGACCTCGCGGCCCCCGCCGTGACCTACCCCGCCGTGCCCCCGGTCCTGCTGCTGCTGATCGCCTCCGTCGGGTTCCTGGTCCTGCGCCGCAGCCGTCGCGAGCGCGAGGACTAAGGGCCTAGTCCCGCACGGCCTTGGAAAGCGGCAGGCCGAGCAGCAGGCCGGTCGCGACCCCGCCAAGGCCGGCCAGCGCGTTCGCCTCCTCGGTGGCCAGCGGGAGGGCGAGGAGGACCGCGGCGAAGGCGGCCGCGCCCAGCAGGTCGCCCTCGGTCTCCTCGCCGCGCCGGCGGGCCAGCAGCTCGGGGACCGCCCAGGCGGCGAGCAGCGCGAGCGCGGCGCCGTTTCCGCCGAGCGCCAGCGGCACGTCGTACGCCGCGACCACGGCGGCGGAGCCCGCGGCGGCGCCGAGGACGTAGACCAGCAGCGGCGCCCAGAGCCCGTGCCGACGCTCGAGCAGCCAGCCGAACAGTCCGATCGACGCGAGGGCGGCGATCTCGTAGCCCGTCGCGCCGTAGAAGAACGTCGTGGTGATCAGCCGCCAGTACTCGTCACCGATCTCGTCGAGCACCACGAGCTGGCCGACGCTGTAGACACCCGCGCGCGCCCCGACGGTGGCGAGGGCGGCGACGACGACCAGGAGGATCGTCGCGTACGGGCGGCGCGAGAGGTCGGCGCGGATCCCGGGGATCTCGCCCGGCCGCAATCGGCCCAGTGCAGGCGCCTGCGGGCGCCGGCGCGCGGCCTTGGGCGCCTTGGGGACGCCGCCCTTCTCGAGCTTCGGGGCCCGTTTGCGCAGCCGGGTGCCGCAGTACGGGCACTCCGTGATGTACGGACTGACCTCCGAACCACAGTTCTTGCAGACGACGAAGAGGTCGGGGCCGCTTCCCATTGACTTCCCGATTCTACGCGCCGCGCCGACCCGGTCGGGCCGGGTCGGCTCAGCCCGCGTCAGGACTCGGCTTCGGCGAGCTCTTGGCCGAGCGGCCGCGCCAGCGCCCAGGCGATGAACAGGGCCGCCACGACCAGGAGCCCGATCCCCGTCCAGAGGTTGAGGTTGACGCCCGCGGACTTCTCGATGTCGGCGTCGGAGGCGCCCAGGCCCAGGATCAGCAGGATGACCCCATAGATCCCGAGCAGCCCGCCGATGATCCGCCGGATGTCGAGCAGGTTCGCCGCCCGCGCTGCCTGCTCGTCGGACAGCGCCTCCGCCTTCTCGCGCTCGGCCTGCTCGATGTGCTCGTCGTGGGTCGAAGCGTCGTCGTTGCGTTCCATGGTGGCTCTCCTCCTAGATGAACGCGAAGTTGAGGGCGGCGGTGATGGCGAGGGCGGTCATCCCCAGGATCATCGGGCGCCGGTACCACACCCGCTCGGAGGCATCCTCGTGCTCCTCCTCGTTCGCCATGCCGTAGACGAGCCCTTGGAGCTCCTCCACCGGCTTGGGCTGCGTGACCAGGCTGACGAGCACCGTGACCACCGCGTCGGCCACGAAGGCGACGATCGCGCCCCAGAAGGACGACGAGAGCTCCGAGCCGAAGCCGATGATCTCCCACTTGAAGGAGAGGTAGGTGGCGGCGGCGCCGACTGTGCCCGCAATCAGGCCCCAGAAGCCCGCCCATGGCGTCATCCGCTTCCAGAACATGCCGATGATGAACGTCGCGAACAGCGGCGCGTTGAAGAACGAGAACAACAACTGCACGTAGTTCATGATGTTCGAGTAGCCCGAGGCGATCAGCGCGGTGAAGATGCCGATCACGATCCCGGCCACCGTCGCGAGCCGGCCGAAGCGCAGGTAGTAGGCGTCGTCGCGGTCCGGCTGGACGTAGGGCTCCCAGATGTCGTACGTGACGACGGTGTTGAACGCCGAGACGTTCGCCGCCACGCCGGCCATGAACGCGGCGAGCAACCCCGCCAGCGCGATCCCGAGCATGCCGTTGGGCAGGTACTCGTTCATCAGCAGCGGGATCGCGTTGTTGTACTGCAGGTTCTCGTCGGCCCCGCCGAGCCCCTTGATCGTGACCAGCGCGATCAGGCCCGGGATGATCGTGACGGCGGGGATGAAGATCTTCGGGAACGCCCCGATCAGCGGCGTGCGCCGCGCGGCGCCGAGGGACTTGGCCGACAGGGCGCGCTGGACCTCGGCGAAGTTCGTCGTCCAGTAGCCGAACGAGAGCACGAACCCGAGGCCGAACACGATCGGAATCCAGGATGCCCCGAGCGGGTTCTCCGTGTTGCGCACCGACGTCCCGTCCCAGGCGTGCAGCCCGCCTTCCTTCAGCGGCGACGCCTTGACGCCCTCGACCAGGCCCGACCACCCGCCGACGTCGTGCAAGGCGATCAGCGTCAGCGGGATCAGCGCCGCGAGGATCACGAAGAACTGCAGGACCTCGTTGTAGATCGCCGACGACAGCCCGCCGAGCGTGATGTAGATGAGCACGATCGCCGCGGCGACGACGATGCCGAGCAGGATCGGCCAGCCGAGCAGGAGCTTCAGGACGAGCGCGAGCGCGTAGAGGTTGACGCCGGCGATGAGCACCGTCGCGACCGCGAAGGTCAGCGCGTTGAGCAGGTGCGTCGGCTTGTTGAAGCGCAGGCGCAGGTACTCGGGCACCGAGCGGACCTTGGCGCCGTAGTAGAACGGCATCATCACGAGGCCGAGGAAGACCATGGCCGGCACCGCGCCGATCCAGTAGAAGTGCACGGTGGCCATGCCGTACTGGGCGCCGTTGGCCGCCATGCCGAGGATCTCCAGCGCGCCGAGGTTGGCGGAGATGAACGCCAGCCCGGTGATCCAGGCCGGGAGCGAGCGACCGGAGAGGAAGTAGTCGAGGCTCGTCTTGATCAGGCGCTTGGCGAGGAAGCCGATCCCGAGCACCGCGACGAAGTAGATGATCAGGATCGCGTAGTCGACCAGGTTCGTGTCAAGCCTCAGCTCCACCCGCTGCCCTCCCGTCGAAATCGATTTCCGCCCTTGGCGGCGCTCGATACCCGCTCAGGCGCGGGTCAACGCATCGAGCTGGCCAGTGCGTGCCAGCTCACCGAACGCGCGGGCGCTCGGGCGGACGATCCGGCGCAGGCCGTCCTCATGGTCGATGCCGACCAGGCCGAATCGCGGGCGGTAGCCCTCGGCCCACTCGAAGTTGTCGAAGGAGGACCAGTAGAGGTAGCCGCGGATGTCGATCCCGTCGCGCAGCGCGCGGGCGACCTGCTCGAGGTGCGAGCGCAGGTAGGCGATCCGGCGGCCGTCATCAGCAGTGGCGATGCCGTTCTCGGTGACCACCACGGGCAGGCCGCTGCCGGCGGCCGCGCGAGAGATCGCCGCGTGCAGCCCCTCCGGGTGGATCTCCCAGCCCATCTGCGTCAGCGCGGCGCCGGCCGGCGCGGGCGCGAACCGGCCGGTGGCGGCGGGGTCGACCCGCATCCGGGAGTAGTACTGCACGCCGACGAAGTCGCCCTCCAGGCCGTCCTCGAAGTAGACGTCGATCATCTCGGTGCGCAACTCCTCGAACAGCGCGACGCAGGCCGGGTCGTCCGGGCGCGCCGGCTCGAGCGCCGGCATCTGCAGGCAGACACCCGCCTTCGGGGACCCGGGGCCGGCGCCCAGCGCGCGCACCGCCGCGCGATGCGCCTCGATCAGCGCCCGCGTCACGCGCCGCCACAGGGCCGGATTGCGCTCGCCCGGCGGGAACACGCCCTCCAGGTAGCCCATCAGGGCGACGATCTGCGGCTCGTTGACCGTGCAGGCATAGGGCATGAGGTCGCCGAGGTCGCGCGCGACGCGCTCGCAGTAGCGCTCGAAGCAGTCGACCGCCGCGGGCGCCAGCCAGCCGCCGCGCTCGCTCAGCCACCGCGGGATCGTGAAGTGGTGCAGCGTGACGAACGCGGTCAGCCCGTGGCCGGCGAGCGCGTCGAGCACGCGGCGGTAGTGGTCGATCGCCGCCGCCGAGAACTCGCCCGGCTCGGGCTCGATCCGTGACCACTCGAGCGACATCCGGTGCGCGTTCTGGCCGAGCCCGGCGAGCAGCTCGAAGTCCTCGGTGTAGCGGTGGTACTGGTCGATGGCGTCGCCGGACGGCTCGACCGCGGTGGTGCCGGGCGCGTGCTCCCACGCCCACCAGTCGTTGTTGACATTGCCACCCTCCACCTGGTGCGCGGCGGTGGAGGAGCCGAACAGGAACCCGTCGGGGAAGTCGGTCATTGGCTCGGCTCGGGCGCCGTGGCGAGCACGATCTCGCGCACGACCTCGGAGAAGTCGTGGTTGGCCTCGTAGACGACCTGCTGGCGCGCGGCGCCGTTGCCCCGCTCCAGGATGTCCTTCAGCCCGTCGAACTCGGTCTCGGCGCCGAGGTCCTGCGCGTGCGGGCGCAGGCGGTCATACAGCCGGCGGGCGAGCTCCTTGCTGGCGACCTGGTCGCGGCTCGGGAGGTCGACGAGCTCGCCGCCGAGGCCGTGGCGGGCGGCGAGCCACTTGTTCTCGTCGAGCATCTCGTACGGGTACGGGCCGAGCTTCTGCCCCGAGTCGAAGTGCTCGGAGAGCTCCTTGACCATCGCCTGGATCAGCGCGGCGAGGGCGAGCGTGTGCTCCACGCGCGTCTGCGCGTCCATCGCGCGGATCTCCACCGTGCCGAAGTTCGGGTGTGGGCGGACGTCGTACCAGAGGTAGGTGTAGTCGTCGATGACGCCCGACTCGACCATGAAGCCGATGCGCGCCTCGTAGTCGTCCCAGTCCGCGTAGTAGGGCGGGATCCCCACCCGCGGGAACGCGCGGAAGATCGGCATGCGCGTCGACGCCAGGCCCGTCGCGTCACCGCGCCAGAACGGCGAGTTCGCGCTCAGCGCGAGCAGGATCGGCACATGCACGCGCATCCCGTTGGCGACGTGGATCGCCTTCTCCGCCCCTTCGATGCCGACGTGGACGTGCAGGCCGAAGATGATCTCCTGGCGAGCGACGAAGCGCAGGGCGGAGACGAGGTCGCGGTAGCGCGGCCGCGCCGCGATCCGCTGGTCCTCCCACATCGCGACGGGATGCGTCCCGGCCGAGCCGATGCAGAGGTCGCGCAGCTTGGCGCTGTCGCCCACCTGGCGGCGCAGGCCCCGCAGCTGGGCGGCCGCCTCGGGCACGTTCGCGCAGGGCTTCGTCGCGATCTCGAGCACGGACTCCATGAGCTCCGGCTTGATCTCGCCGTCGGGGGCGTCCTCGAGCAGCGCCTCGATCGAGTTCGACAGCGCGTAGGTCTCCGAGTTGAGGATCATCAACTCCTCCTCGATCCCCACCGTGTAGCTCGGTCCGGCGAAGTTCGTCTTCAAGACGGCGGAAGCCTACCCTTCCGGGGGGCGTCATAATGGGTGTCCTATGACGACTGCCGCCCTGAACAGCACGCGCATCGAGGAGCTGCTGGGCTCCGATGCCGATGATCTCCTGTCCCACCGCTGCGAGACGATCGCGGCCGATCAGCTCCACCTTCCCGGCCCCGACTTCGTCGACCGCGTCTGGTTGGCCTCCGACCGGACGACCGGCACGCTGCGCAACCTGCAGTGGCTGTTCGACACCGGCCGCCTTGCCGGCACGGGCCATGTGAGCATCCTCCCGGTCGACCAGGGCATCGAGCACTCCGCCGGCGCCTCGTTCGCCCCCAACCCCATCTTCTTCGACCCGGAGAACATCGTCCGGCTCGCGATCGAGGGCGGCTGCAACGCCGTCGCCTCGACCGTCGGGGTCCTCGGAGCGGTCTCGCGCAAGTACGCGCACAAGCTGCCGTTCATCGTCAAGCTCAACCACAACGAGCTGCTGACGATGCCCAACCAGTTCGACCAGGTCGAGTTCGCGAGCGTCCGCCGCGCCTGGGACATGGGCGCGGCCGGCGTCGGAGCGACGATCTACTTCGGGTCGGACCAGAGCACCCGCCAGATCACCGAGATCTCGCGCGCCTTCGAGGAGGCGCACAAGCTCGGGATGTTCACCGTCCTGTGGTGCTATCTGCGCAACTCGGCGTTCAAGAAGGACGGCGTCGACTACCACCTCGCCGCCGACCTCACCGGCCAGGCCAACCACCTCGGCACGACGATCCAGGCCGACATCATCAAGCAGAAGCTGCCGGAGACCAACGGCGGCTACACCGCGATCAACCAGAACGGGACGGTCTACGGCAAGACGCACGACCGCGTCTATTCCGAGCTGACCACCGACCACCCGATCGACCTCACCCGCTACCAGGTGCTCAACTGCTACGCGGGCCGCGCCGGGCTCATCAACTCGGGCGGCGCCTCGTCGGGCGAGTCCGACCTCGCCGAGGCGGTCAAGACCGCGGTGATCAACAAGCGCGCCGGCGGCACCGGCCTCATCAGCGGCCGCAAGGCGTTCCAGCGGCCGATGGAGGAGGGCGTCGAGCTCCTGAACGCCATCCAGGACGTCTACCTCTCCCCCGAGATCACGGTCGCATAGGGGCCGATCGCCGTGCGAATGCGCCAGAGCATCGCCGACATCGAGTCGGCGTTCTACGAGGAGATCGAGGAGGATCGCGTCCGGCGCGAGCGCCTGCACCGCACGGCGGTCAAGCGCACGCGCCAGCGCGAGCTCGATCGGGTGCACAAGCGCGGCTCGATGCGGTTCGTCCTGCTGGTCCTGACGCTGCTCGCGACGGCGGCGCTGGTCACCGTCGCGATGTTCCAGGCGCTGTACTACGTGATGGGCTAATAGCCCACGGGGCGGCGCACGACCGCCCCGCCGAAGCCGCCGCGGCGCGTCCCGGTGTGGGTGACGACGAGCTGCCCGCGGGCGTCGCCGGGGAGCCGCGCGATGAACGCGGCGCCGCGCACGCGCACGTGGCGCGCGAGAAGGACGCGATCGTCGCCGGCGTCGCGCAGCTCGAGCCGGACGCGGCCGGCGAGACCGGGGGCCAGGCTCCCTGAGACCACGAGCCGGCCGGCCGCGCGGACGGTGCGAACGCGGAGCGCCGGGCTTCGCCCTCCGGCGCGCACCGTGACGCTGGCCGGCGCCACGGCCGTGAGGTCGCCGGGGTAGTCGAGCGTGAGCAGCCCGCCATGGCCCGCCCGCATCGCGGCGGGGAGCCTGGCGTCGAGGCGAACGGTCCCGCGTCGGGGCAGGATGCGCCAGCTGCGGGTCCGGCCGGCCGATGTCAACCGCACGCGTACCAAGTTGCTGGCGCGCGGATCGATCGAGGCCAGGAGCGAGAGGCTTCGGTCGCGGATTCGCGCGCGGGCGAGCGCGAACCGCGCGGGGACGCGCGGGCGGGCGGGAACGATCGGCACGGCCGGTGGGCGAGGGCGCACGGGCGGCATCGCCGGGCTGCCGGGCTGGGTGCCGGAGAGGTCCTGCTGTGCGGGCCGCGGTGTGGGCGTCGGGGTCGGCTCGGCGCCCGGAGCCCTGGCGGGGGCAAGCGCGATCGCCGCCATCCTCAACTCGTTCTGACCGGCCATCCCTCCCAGCACGATCCTCCCGTCGGGCTGGGCGATGACTCCCATGGCTGCTCCCTGGGTGCGCTCGTCCTTCGCCGGCCCGAAGACCGTGCCGCCGGCTCCGAACGACTCGTCCGGAGTGCCGCCGGCGTCCAGGCGCGCGACCCAGGCAGCGCCCCAGGGGTCGTTGCGCCCGTAGCTCCAGCCGCCGGCGACCAGGAGGGCGCCTCCTGCGTCGATGTTCATGGCCGTCGGCCACTGGTCCCGCGTGTCGCCGTCGAGCCGTGTCACCCCACCGACGCCGAACGACGGGTCGGCATGCCCGGTCGCATCGAGCGCCACAACGTCGGTCGTCTTCCGGCCGTCCCATTCCGACACCGCCATGATCAGCCGGCCGGAGGCGTCGCGCAGCGCCCCGAAGGCGTCGACGTCGCCGCGCCGCACGACCGCCAAGCCGTCATCGCCGTACCGTGGGTCGACCGTCCCGTCCCCAAGCAACCGGAACGTGGCCACCTGGGTGCCTGGGTCGGCCAGGACGACGGTCGCAGTGCCGTCAGGCGCCGGCACCACCGACCGGACCAGGGAGCCCGCGGTCTTGACGGCGGGCGGCAGGATCGCCCACCCGTCGTGCCCGTAGCCGGAATCCACCTCTCCCTCCGGATCGAGCCGGGCGATGGCGGGGCCCACGTCGCCTTCCTGGGGCGAGACAGCCCCCGCGACGAGCAGCCCGCCACCGGCTTCGGGAGCCACGGCGTGCGCGAGCGCATCAGCCGTGCCCGGCGGGGCCACGCGGACCAGTCCGTCCTCGCCGAACCCCGGCTTGGCGCGTCCGTCGGCGCCGAACCGCCCCACCAGCAACACCTCCGCCTCGAGGTCGTGGCCGGCGACGGCGACACCGCCGTCGGGCATTGCAGCCGCGCCGGTCGCCGACAGGGCGCCCGCGCCGATCCGGCCGATGCCCCGGCTACCCCAGTCGGGGTCGAGGGCGCCGTCCGGGGTGATCGCCACCACGACAAGCCCCGAGCTCTCACCCAACCACGCGTGCCCGACGAGCCGCGCGCCGCCGGTGCGACCGGGCAGGACAGCGCTGACGAAGTCGTTTCCGAAGCCGCCGAACCGCAGGACCACACGCCCATCGCCGTCGAACGTCTCGTCGAGCCGTCCGTTCGCCGCGAAGCGCGACACGCGGGATGGGGGGAAGTACACCCGTTCGCCCGCGACCTCCGCCAACCCGCCGGCGGCCACGACGGGGACGGTCGGCGCGTCGCTGCCCGGCGCGACCGCCAGGGCCAGGGGTCCCATCCCGAGGTCCCCGCCAGTGCCGCCCGTCCCGAAGCCGGCGTCGATCTCGCCGGTGGGAGTCCGGCGACGCACCCCGCCGTCCTCGAGCACCAGCAGCCGCCCGGCGGTGTCCACGGCGATCACCCCGGACCGGGCACCGATCGTCCCTACGGCGACGATGCCGCCGTCGCCGAACGCCGGGTCGAGCTCGCCGGCGGGCGTGACGCCGACGAGCAGGTCGCCGGCCGGAGGCCCCGTCGCGAGCCACCGCCTGACGGCCAGGACGAGTCGGCCGGAGGGCTGCCGGACACCGCCGGCGACGTCGATTGCCTCGCCGCCGACGTCGAGCGTGGCCTCGCCGCCGGCCAACGCCGTGTCGCGCGAGCCGTCGGGGTGCAACCGGGCAAGCGCCAGGACCGGCCGCTCCCCCACCAGGGTGACCGCGGTGAGGAGAAGGCCGCCGCCCGCGTCCTGCGAGCTGACGCGCACGAGGCCTCCCCCGAGAGCGCCGGCGTGAGCGACGAAGCGCCCGTCCGTGCCGTAGTCGGTGTCGGGCTCGTACGCAGCCTGCGCGCGCGCCGCGCCGCCCGCGACGACGCCGAGCACGGCGGCGAGAACCAGGCCACGGCGCACGGATCGGGCCGCCAGAAGCGTCGACATCAGCGACCCTACGGAAGCGGGCGCGCACTTGCCAGAAACCTGGACGAACGCCCCTGCCCCTTACCAGGGGGCCGGCTCGTAGTCCTTCAGGAAGACGCCGTGCAGGTCCTCGCCCGCGTTGCCGCGGACGATCGGGTCATAGACACGCGCGGCGCCGTCGACGAGGTCGAGCGGCGCGTGGAAGCCCTCGTCGGCGAGCCGCATCTTCGTCGGGTGGGGGCGCTCGTCGGTGATCCAGCCGGTGTCGACGCTGGTCATGAGGATGCCGTCGCTCAGCAGCTCCTTCGCGCTCGTCCGCGTCAGCATGTTCAGCGCCGCCTTGGCCATGTTCGTGTGCGGATGGCCGGGGCCCTTGTAGTCGCGCGTGAACTGCCCCTCCATCGCCGACACGTTGACGACGTAGGTGCGGCGCGCCGGGGACGCCGCCAGCGCCGCGCGCAGGCGGCTGACGAGGATGAACGGTGCGGTCTGGTTGCAGAGCTGGACCTCGAGCAGCTCGACGGGGTCGACGTCGCTCACCACCTGGCTCCAGCTGTTGTGCGGATGCAGGTCGGGCGCGAGGCCGCCGGCATCGATCGCGGTGCCGGTCGCGATGCGCTCGGCCGACGCCGACCCGGCGGTCAGCGCCAGCGCCGTGAGCGCGTGCGGCGTCGGCGCCCAGTGGCCGGCGGGCAGGGCCGCGCCGGCGGTCGCGTCGCGCCCGAAGCTCACGAGCTCCGGCCGCGGGCCGGTGGGCAGCGGCGCGCGCTCGGCGGCGGCCAGGTGTGCGTAGGCCCGGGGCGAGCGGCGCACGGTCTGGGCGGCGTTGTTGATGAGGATGTCGAGCGACCCCTGGGCGGCGACATCGTCGGCGAGCGCGACGACCTGCCCGGGGTCGCGGAGGTCGATGCCGACGATGCGCAGGCGGTGCAGCCACTCCCCGCTGTCCTCGAGGGAGGCGAAGCGCCGGACGGCGTCGCGGGGGAAGCGCGTCGTGATCGTCGTGTGCGCCCCGTCGCGCAGCAGGCGCAGGGCGATGTACATCCCGATCTTCGCCCGCCCGCCCGTGAGCAGGGCGCGGCGCCCGGTCAGGTCGGTCCGCGCCTCACGGCGCTCGCGGTTGCGGGCGGCACACGGCGGGCAGAGCTGGTGGTAGAAGGCGTCGACCTCGCGGTAACGCTGCTTGCAGACGTAGCAGGCCCGCGCGCGCCGCAGCGTGCCCGCTTGCTCGCCGGCTGCCGTCGGACTGAGCGCCAGCCCGCGCGTCTCGTCGTCGATCCGGCCCGGCGCCCCGGTCGCCGTCGCCGCCGTGACCGCCCGGTCGCTGGCGAGGACCGCGGAGCGCCGCTCGGCCCGCCGGCGTTCCTTGACCGTCTTGAACAGCCCACCGACCGCGCGCCGGACGGCGACGGCGTCGGGATGCTCGGGCTCGAGCGCCTCGACCTCGGCGAGGACGCGCAGCGCGTGGGCCAGTCGGTCGGGGTCGATGCCGTCCATCTGCTGGACAGCGTAGGTCGGTCTAGCGCGAGGAGAGCTTCTTCAGCGCCTCGTCGACCTCGGCGCGCGCCGTCGAGCCCGCCGCCCGATTCTCCTGCTGGATCTCGAGGTAGACCTCTCGGCGGAAGACCGGGATGTCCCGCGGCGCCTGGATGCCGACGCGGACCTTCTCCCCCATGATCGAGAGGATCGAGACCTCGATGTCGTCACCGATCATGATCGACTGGTTGGACTTGCGTGTCAGGACCAGCATTCCCGCCTCCCTGCCATGGACCGGTTGCTGTTCCTGAGCATATTCCCCCGCGCGAAGCAAACAACCGGGAAGTTTCGCTAGTCTCCCCGCCTCCCGATGACTCGCCGGTCGCTGCGTCCTCAGCTCAATCAGATCCGCGCGTGGGCCCAGCAGGGGCGCACGGACGCCTGGATCGCGCACCAGCTCGAAGTCACCGTCCAGCAGATCCAGGCATTCCGCCGCGAGAACGACCTCGACGGCGAGGGCGGCATCCCGGCCGTGGCCGAAGAAGTCGACCTCCGCGCCGAGGACGACGCCGCCATCGCCGCGGAGCTCGACGCCGCCGAGGAGGCGCGCAAGGCCGAGGAGGAGCGCAAGGCGCAGGAGAAGGCGCAGCGCGAGGCCGAGCGCGCCGCGCGCAAGGCCGAGAAGGAAGCCGCGGGCGAGGACGCCGACGAAGACGACGATGACGAGGACGAGCGTCCCCGCCGCCGTCGTCCGCGCCGCGGGCGCCGCCGCCGGGGGGCGGGCGCGCTCGAGGGCACCTTTGATCACGGCGAGGAGGGCTACGGGCTGTGGCTCGACCCGGCCGTGCAGGACGATCCCGTCTACGCCGAGCACTGGGCGGGTCACCGCCCCGTCGAGATCACGATCGAGGAGGACCAGATCGTGATCCGGCGCGCCGGCGGTGACGAGGACGACGAAGACTGACGCCCTCCGCCGGCTCGGCTAGCGGCGGCGTTCGGCGGGAGCGTCGGGGCGGGCGAGCAGGCTCGCGCGGACCAGCTCGCGCTGGCGGCGGTGCGGGTCGCACTCGCCGGTGAGCAGCTCCTGGAGCGCGGCGGAGGAGAGGCAGGTGATGGGCGTATAGGGGTGGGCGGGCATGCGCACACATTCCCGCACCGGCCGCGCCGGCGACAGCGTGTCACCCGGCGGGCGTAGGTGCGGCTGGCCTCACCGCGCATAGCGGCCCGAGCGTCGTGACCACCCGCTCGATGACAATGGACCCGTCGAGGCATTCAGTAGCCTGCGGCCCGACGATGCGGATGAGCGGTTGATGCGCGGCAGCAGCAGGCCCAGGGCGACGATGATCGGCGCCCTGGTCGCAGTCGCGGCACTCGTTGTCGTGCTCGTCCTCCTCCTCCGCTCGGACCCTCAGAGTGAGGTCGAGGTCTCGCCCGGGGAAGCGCTTCCGGCGATCGCCTCGCTCAACCGTGCG
This sequence comes from uncultured Solirubrobacterales bacterium, assembly GCA_963828075.1. Lineage (GTDB taxonomy): Bacteria > Actinomycetota > Thermoleophilia > Solirubrobacterales > Solirubrobacteraceae > JACCYI01. Next base: position 989,301 of record CAWHDH010000021.1, read on the forward strand.
GATGACGCAGGCGCCGACGTGGTGCGCGCCTACCTCCGAGGCGCGTTGGCCTGCACTCCGGCGGGAGCGCGGCTGATGGCCGCCATGACCGGCGGCGCGGAACGGGAGATGCGCACCATCATCGCGGATGCCTGCGAAGGCAGCGGGGGCAGGCCGTGGGCGGCGTCGGCAGCGCCGAGCTCGCACGGGACGACCTCGACGCCCGCGGGAACGCCTTCTGGCGGGTGGAAGCCGACGGCAACGGGTCGCCGCTCCCGTCGGACCTGATCCTTCGTGTCGGCCAGGACCGCAACGGCTGGCAGATCGAGCGTCGCTGCGACGACATCTGCCTCGAGGCATGACGCTCTGAGGCTCAGCTGAGCCGGCGGCCGCCCGCGAAGTCGACCGCGCTGCGCAGGTAGCGGGCGAAGGCCGCGTCGGCGACGATCCGCATGTCCCACGCATACGGATCGTCCGGGGCGACGGCGATCGCGAGGTTCGAGCACCAGTCCGTCCCCTGGGTGTCGTACAGATCCACGAGCTCGTGCGAGGTGAACGCGCCGCCCAGCCGGCGCCGCAACTCCTCCTCGATGGCGCGGGTGACGCGCTCGAACACGGGGCGCTGGTGAGGCGGGACCTGCTCGATGCGCGCCAGCCCGCCGTCCCACTGGTCGATCGCCGTCTCGAAGGGCACGGGCAATCAGGCTACCCGCCCGGTGCCGCCGGGATCACTCGCTGGGCAGGCCCTCGACGACGTAGGCGCGCTCGCCCGCCTTGACCATGCCGAGGCGCCGCGCCTCGCGCTCGAGCGCGGAGTTCCGCCGCAGCTCGCGCTCGCGCTTTCGGAGCGCGTCGTTGCGCTCGCGCAGTTCGGTCACCTGCGCCCGGCGCTCCCTGGCCTCGGCATAGGTGGCGACCCACGTGCGCGCCGGTCCGATGTAGAGGTAGAGCACGAATGCGAGGACGCACAACAGCGCGATGCGTCCCACGCGGTCCCAGCGGATCCGCGCCGGGGGCCGGCGCGCGGCGGTGCGGGAGGCTGCCATGCCTGAGCGGTTCGTTCGACGTTGCAGAAGGCCTTCCTTCCGCAACGGGGCCTGCACGTTGCAGGATGGCGCCCGGCCCGGACGGCTAGGACCGCGCGAGCGCGGCGGCGATGCTGGCGACGACCGTCTCGGGCCGTCGGGTCAGCTGATGCCACGTGACCCGAAGGGTCCGGTAACCCGCTGCGGTGCGCTGCTGATCGATCCGGCGGTCGCGCTCAAACGCGTGGCGGGTGCCGTGTGCCGCGTAGCCGTCGACCTCGATGACGAGGCGCTGGTCCGGCCAGACGGCGTCGGCGTCGTGACCCTCTATGCGCTTGTTGAACCGCGGACGTGGCAACTGCGCTTTGAGGATGAGTGAGCGCAGGCGGCGCTCGGCCTCCTCGCGGGTGTAGCCGGGGACGTCCTGGATGACGTCGCGGATGGCGGCGCTTCCGCGGCGGCCGGAGGTGGCGAGGTGTTCGAGTTCGGCGTGGGTGACGAGCTTGAGCGCCTGCGCCTCGTTGACGGCGAGCTCGAGTCCGGGGTGGCCGGTGGCGGCGAGGTCGAGCAGGGTGCGCAGCGGCGTCGTGACCGGGACGCCGCGGTGGATGGTCGCTTCGAGGTGGGCGGTGCGGCGGAGCCGGACGCCCGCCGGACCCGTGCGTTTGGCGCCGACATGGACAACCTCGATCGGGTCGGGGGCGGCCGAGAGCATCCACCAGTGCGCGGCCGCCCACCCGAGGTTGAGCGCCGCCTCGGGACCGCACGCGAGCACCGCGGCCAGTGAATCGGCATCGGCGCTCAGCGGCCGGTGGCCGACCGAGTAGACGCCGCGATGCACGACGTGGAGCCGGCCGGCCCTCACTCGATGGCGGATCGCGGCGCTGTGAACCCCCGCATCGAGGAGGTCACGGCGCGTGACGAGCCCGTGCTGGGCCTCCGCCAGCCCGGCGATCAGGACGTCAACCACCCCCATGCGCGCCGGGGGGCGCCATGGGGGTGATTGGGGGCAGATGACGCCCCCAATCACCCCCGTGCGACTCAGTTCCGACGATGGGGGTGGTTGGTGCCGTCCCACTCCCCTATCCGATCACCCCGCCCGCCCCGAACCACCCGCACCGCACCAGTTTGTTCCACTAAATGCGCAGTTCTGACGTAAAGCGAGCGCCGGGAGAAACGAACCCCCTCCCCCGACGAGGTCGCTCCCTCAATGCGCAGTTCGTAGGCCCAGAGCGAGCGTCAGCGGCTACCCCTGGTGCCGACCGAACGCGGAGATCCCCGGGAACTCCGCGTCCCCGCCGAGCGCCTCCTCGATCCGCAGCAGCTGGTTGTACTTCGCGACGCGATCGGACCGCGACGGGGCGCCGGTCTTGATCTGGCCGCACCCCGTCGCCACCGCGAGGTCGGCGATCGTGGTGTCCTCGGTCTCGCCGGAGCGGTGCGACATGACCGCCGTGTAGCCGGCCGCGCGGGCCATCTGGATGGCGGCCAGCGTCTCGCTCAGAGTCCCGATCTGGTTGACCTTGATGAGGATCGAGTTCGCCACGCCCGTGTCGATCCCGCGCTTCAGCCGCTCCGTGTTCGTGACGAACAGGTCGTCGCCGACGAGCTGCACCCGGTCGCCGACGAGCTGCGTGAGGGACTTCCAGCCGTCCCAGTCCTCCTCGTCCATCCCGTCCTCGATCGAGACGATCGGGTAGCGCGAGGCGAGGTCGGCCCAGTAGCTCGCCATCTCCTCGGGCGAGAGCGTGCGGCCCTCGTGCTCGAGGTTGTACGCGCCCTCGGAGTGGATCTCGCTCGTCGCCGGGTCGAGCGCGATGAAGACGTCGGAGCCCGGCGCGTAGCCGGCCGCCTCGATCCCCTCGACGAGCGCCTTCAGCGCCGCTTCGTTGGACTCGAGGTTGGGGGCGAAGCCTCCCTCGTCACCGACCGCCGTCGACATCCCGCGGGCGGCAAGCGTCTTCTTGAGGTGATGGAAGACCTCGGTGCCCATCCGCAGGCACTCCGAGAAGCTCGAGGCGCCCGCCGGGACGACCATGAACTCCTGGAAGTCGATCGAGTTGTCGGCGTGGGCGCCGCCGTTGACGACGTTCATCATCGGGACGGGGAGGATGTGCGCCGCCTCGCCGCCGAGGTAGCGCCACAGCGGCTGGTGCTCTTCGGCGGCGGCGGCCCGGGCGGCGGCGAGCGAGACGCCGAGGATCGCGTTGGCGCCCAGGCGCGACTTGTTCGGCGTGCCGTCGAGGTCGATGAGCGCCTTGTCGAGCGACCCCTGGTCGAGGACGTCGAAGCCCGCGATCGCGGCGGCGATCTCGGAGTTGACGTTCGCGACCGCCTGGCCGACGCCCTTGCCCATGTAGGCGTCGCCGCCGTCGCGCAGCTCGGTCGCCTCGAACTCGCCGGTGGACGCGCCGGACGGCACCGCCGCACGCCCGCGCGCGCCGGAGCGCAACGCGACGTCGACCTCCACGGTCGGGTTGCCGCGGGAGTCGAGGATCTGCCGGGCGTGGACGGTCTCGATCTGGGACACGGGTGCGGGCTCCTGGCTACGGGTGGTCGTCGGCGGGCTCTCGCAGGCGGGCCTGGGCGTAGTACCCGAGCTGCGACTGCGGGCGAAGATCGTTCCAGTCGGCGCCGTCGCGTGCGGCGAGGTCGGCGGCCGACTCCACGCGGCCGCGGAACCGCTCGCTCGCCGCGCGCAGGGCGAGCTCCGGGTCGACGTGCAGCTTGCGCGCGACGTTGACGGCGGCGAACAGCACGTCGCCCATCTCCTGGAAGCGCTCCTCGCGGCTGCCCGCGGCCTCGAGCTCGTCGAGCTCGCCGCGGATCCCGTCATAGGGGACGTCCTCGACGTCGAAGCCGGTGGAGGCGACCCGCCGCAGGACCTTGCGCGCGTACAGCGGGCCGGGCAGGTTCTCGGGGACCTCGCCGAAGATCCCGGGCTCGCGCCCCGCCTCCGTCGCCTTGATGGCGTCCCAGTTGCGCAGCACCTCGGCGGCGCCCTCCACCTCGACCACGCCAAAGATGTGCGGGTGGCGCCGGATCAGCTTCTGGCGCACGTGCTCGGCCACCTCGGCGAGCGATCCGGCGCCGCGCTCCTCGAGCAGCAGCGCCAGGAAGTGGACCTGGAAGAGGACGTCGCCGAGCTCGTCGAGCAGCTTGGCGTCGTCGCCGTCGGCGGCCGCCTGCGCGAGCTCGTACGCCTCCTCGACGGTGTGCGGGACGATCGAGCGCTCGTCCTGCTCACGGTCCCACGGGCACTCGCGCCGCAGGCGGCGGGTGAGCGCGTCGAGGCGCTCGACCGCCGCTGCGGCGTCCTGCTCGGTCACTCCTCCGGCTGCGGGGCCTGCTGCGGCGCCTGCGGGGCCTGCTGCGGCGCCTGCGGGGCCGACGGGTCCTGGCCCGGCTGCTGCGGGATCGCCGGCGGGGTGGGCGTCGGCTTGGGCTTCGGCGCGCCCTTGCAGCCTTGCACGACGTAGCCCTTACGGCACTCCGTCTTCTCCTTCCAGCGATCCTGGAACTTCTTGGCGAAGCCCTCGATCGCCTTCTGCTGCTTCTGGGAGGCGAGGAGCTGCTTGATCGTCGGCTTGGCCTGCTCGAGCGTCTGCTGCGAGGCGCCGGTGACCTTGGAGACCTCGAACAGGTAGTAGCCGAACTGGGTCTTGACCGGGCCCTCCAGGTCGCCCTTCTTCGCGGAGAAGACCGCGTCGTCGAGCGCCTTCTCCTGCTGGCCCTTCGCGACGCCGGGCAGCTTGCCGCCCTGGGCCTTCGTCGCCTGGTCGATGGAGAACTTCTTGGCGACCGACGTGAACGACTGGCCGCCGTCGAGCGCGGACTTGGCCTGGTCGGCCTTGGCCTTGGTCTTGGTCAGCACGACTCGCAGGTCGCGGCGCTCCGGCTGCGCGAAGCGCGCCTTGTTCTTGTCGTAGTAGGTCTTGATCTCGGCCTCGGACACCTTGTCCTTGCCCTTGATGACCTTGTTGCGGATCTTGGTGGTCAGCAGCTCGGTCCGCGCCTGCAGGGCGATGTCGTCCTGCGTCGCGCTCGAGGTCTTGAGGAACTTCTCGAAGGCGCCCTTCTCGGCGAACTGGGGCGACTTCTTGAATTCCTCGACCTTCTTCTTGATCTCGGCGTCGGTGACCTTGATCCCCATCGCGTCGGCCTCGCCCTGGAGCCACTCGGCCGAGGTCAGCAGCTGCAGCGCGTTGTCGCGCAGCGACTCGTACTGCTGCTTGCACTGGGTCTTGAGCTGGGCGTCGCCGACCTTCGGCTGGCCCTTGGCCGGCTTGGGCTGCTGCTTGCGGAGCTGCGCGATGCAGTCCTTGTAGGCCGGCGGCTTCGGGACGGCGGCGCCGGGCTGACCGCTCGACTTGGCGAGGACGGTCATCCAATGCTCGAAGGACTTCTTCTCGATCGCCTCGCCGTCGACCTCCGCCACGGCGTTGCCGGGCACGCCGCCGCAGGCCGCAAGCAGGACGGCCGGGCCGCCGAGGGCGAAAATGAGCAGAAAGATTCGTAGATGTCGTGTCACGGCCGTCGAGGGTAGCGGGTGGGCTCTAAAGTTCGGGTCAATTGGGTACGGCGTCACGCCGCTTCGCGCTGCACCGCGAGCAGCGCATCGGCGGCCTGGACGACGGCCGGGAAGCGCTCGGCGGGATCGTCGGACACGCGAACCGAGAGCTGCGACTTACCTGACTCGTAGAGCGCGCCGGGGATACGTGCTCGGAGCTTCTTGGCACGAACGGAGTCGAGCTCGATCGGCGTCACCGCGAGCCTCCCCTGCCGGAAGGTGACCGCCTGAGCGCCCGCCTGGCCGAGCTTGATCCGCGCCTGCTGGAGGGTGATCAGGTTCTCGAGCGGCTCGGGCAGCTCGCCGAAGCGGTCGGCGAGCTCGCGGCGCAGATCGGCGAGCTCCGACACCTCGCGGGAGCCGGCGATCCGCCGGTGCACGTCGATCTTGGCCTGCTCGTAAGGGATGTAGTCGGCCGGCACGTACGCGTCGACGTTGACGTCGAGGCGGACGGGCTCGGGCAGCTCCTCGTCGCCCTCCTCCTCGGCCGCCATCGACTGGACGGCCTCGTCGAGCATCTGCATGTAGAGCTCGAAGCCGAGCGCAGCGACGTGACCGGACTGCTCGTCGCCGAGCAGGTTGCCGGCGCCGCGGAGCTCGAGGTCGCGCATGGCGATCTTGAAGCCCGCGCCGAGCTCGGTGTAGTCCGACAGCGCGGCGAGCCGGTGCGCGGCCTCCTCGGTCAGCGCCGCGGCGCTCGGATAGAGCAGGTACGCGTACGCGCGCTCCCGCGAACGCCCGACGCGCCCGCGGATCTGGTAGAGCTGCGAGAGGCCGAAGACGTCGGCGCGCTCGACGATCAGCGTGTTGGCCTGGGGGATGTCGATCCCGCTCTCGATGATCGACGTCGAGACGAGCACGTCGGCGTCGCCGCGCAGGAAGCTGATCATGCGGTCCTCGAGCTGCTTCTCGTCCATCTGGCCGTGGGCGACCGTGAACGAGAGGTCCGGGCACAGCGCGCGCAGGCGCTCGGCCGTCTCGTCGATGTCGTCGACGCGGTTGTGGAGGTAGAACGCCTGCCCGCGCCGCGCCTTCTCGCGCTCGAGCGCCTGCTTGACGAGCGGCTCGTCGTACTCGCCGACATAGGTCTTGACCGGCCGGCGGCCCTCGGGCGGCGTCTCGATGATCGACATGTCGCGCACGCCCGCCATCGACATCTGAAGCGTCCGCGGGATCGGCGTCGCGCTCATCGAGATGACGTCGACCTTCAGCTTGAGCTGGCGCAGGAGGTCCTTCTGCTTGACCCCGAAGCGCTGCTCCTCGTCGACGATGATCAGCCCGAGGTCCTTCGCCCGGACGTCGCGCGACAGCAGGCGGTGGGTGCCGATGAGGATGTCGACCCGCCCCTCCGTGAAGCCCTTGACGGCGGCGCGCTGCTCGGCCGGCGGCCGGAAGCGCGAGACGTGCTCGACCATGAACGGGTAGTCGCGCAAGCGCTCGGAGAACGTGCCGAAGTGCTGCTGGGCGAGGATCGTCGTCGGCACCAGGACCATCACCTGCTTGCCCGACTCGGCGGCCTTGAACGCCGCTCGCAGCGCCACCTCGGTCTTGCCGTAGCCGACGTCGCCGCAGATCAGGCGGTCCATCGGGCGGTCGGCCTCCATGTCGGCCTTGACGTGCTCGATCGCCTCGCGCTGATCGGGCGTCTCGCGGTACGGGAACGCGGCCTCGAACTCGCGCAGCCAGTCCGAGTCGGGCCCGAACGAGAAGCCGAGGCGCCGCTTGCGCTCGGCGTAGAGGTTGAGCAGCTCGCCCGCGAGCTCCTGCGCGGCGCGCCGCGCGCGGGCCTTCATCGTGTCCCAGCGGGTGCCGCCGAGCTTGGACAGCGGCGGATGCGCGCCGCCGGCGCCGACGTAGCGCGAGATCTTGGCGAGCTGCTCCGACGGGACGAAGACGCGGTCGTCGCCCTGGTACTCGAGGTAGAGGTAGTCGCGGGTGACGTTTGCGACGGTCTTGGTCTCGAAGCCGGCGAAGCGCGCGATCCCGTGGTCCTCGTGGACGACGATGTCGCCCGTGCGCAGGTCGGCGAACGAGCGCAGCGCGCCGCGGCCGGTGCGCGTCGGCCGTGTCGAGGCCTTCCGGCGGTGGATCAGCCGGTGCTCGGGGACGATCGCGAGCTTCATCTGCGGCGCGATGAACCCGTCGCGAAGCGTCGCCTCGACGAAGTGCAGCGGACCGGGCCCTGCGGCGCCCCACTGCACCTTCATGCGGCCGAGGTTGTAGGCGGCGCGCTCGCCGGCGCCGGCCTGCGGCCAGGCCACCACGGTGCGGTAGCCCGAGCGCGTCAGCTTCTCGAGCTCGGGCTCGGCCTCGCGCAGCGACCGCGACGCGAAGTCGGCGGCCTGCGCGCGTAGCTGGATCGGCTGGTCGCCCGAGATCGACGACAGGCGGATGCGGGCGCGCTCAGCGAGCGCCGCGGTGATGCGGTCGGGCTTGACGTAGAGGTGGTGGGCGTCCTCGTCGTGGAAGGCGACGCAGACGTCCTCCCAGTGGTCGCGCAGCGCCGGCTCGACGTCCTCGTCGGCGGCGATCATCACCTGGGCGCCGGGGACGAGGTCGAGCAGCTCGCGGAAGTCGTCGACCGGCAGCAGCTCGGCGATGTCGGGCCGATCCTCGACGCTCTCCATGGCGGCGATCTCCGCCATCTCGCGGTGCTCGGCCGCCAGCTCGGCGGCCGGCGCGACCTCGATGACCTCGGCCTCCCCCAGGCTGCGCTGCGTGAAGGTCGAGAACCAGCGCAGCGACTCGATCTCGTCGTCGAACAGGTCGACGCGGACGGCGCGCTCCTCGGTCGCCGGGTAGACGTCGAGGAGACCGCCGCGGACGGCGAACTGCCCGCGGTCCTCGACCTGGTCGACGCGCTCGTAGCCGGCCGCGACGAGGTCGGCGGCGCACTCGTCGAGGTCGAGGAGCTCGCCCACGCGCAGCACGAAGCCGTGCGGGCGCAGCTTGGGGTCGGGGACCTTCTCCGAGAGAGCGACCGCGGAAACCACGACGACGGGCGCCTCGGCCGCCGGCTCGATGAGGGAGTCGAGCGCTGCAACTCTGAGGCCGACGAGGTGCGGCGGCGGCGTGAGGTGGGACTCATACGCGACGCCGCGGCTCGGGTAGAAGCGCACGGTCCGTGGCTTGAGCCACGCGCGGAGGTCCTGTGCGAGGTCGCGCGCGCCGCGATCGTCGCCGGCGACGACGAGCGTCGGCGTCGATGGGTCGCGGTCGGCGAGGGCGGCGAGGACGAACGGCCGCAACGACTGCGAGACGAACGCGCTGCCGCCCTCGCGCGCGAGCTTCGCGGCGGCGGGGTCGTGGTCGAGCTGGTCGAGGAGCGGTCTCAGTGACATGGGTGCGGGCACGCCGAACGGCCGCGCGGAGCCGCGCGGCGGGGTGCTCGCCCGAGTCTAGACGGCCCCTCCGGCGGGCCTGCGCGCGAGGATGTTGAGCCGCACGTAGTCGATGTGGTCGACGCCCATCACGGCGTGGACCTCGGCCACGAACGGCGCTCGCAGGTCGGCGGGCAACCGCTCGAGGTGGGACCCGAACATGACCGTCTCGAGGTACTCGCGGGGGTTCTCAGGGTCGACGCGGACGTGCTGCGGCCAGCACCAGATCGCCTCGAACCCCGTCGCGCGCAGCCGCGTCTCGGTGTCGGCGATCGACGCGAAGTGCCACGGGCCCGCCCAGCCGCCGAGCGCCGTCGCGTAGGGCTCGCGGTCGCCGACCTCCCGGACGGCCGCCGCGGCGACCGCCACGTTGCCCTCCCCGCCGCACTGGGCGACCAGCCGGCCGCCCGGCTGCAGCGCCGCGTACAGGCGGGCGAACAGCGTGTCGTGATCGAGGATCCAGTGGAACGTCGCCGTCGACAGGACGGCGTGGACGGGCCGCTCGAGCTCGAGCTCGAGCAGGTCGAAGGCGCGCAGGTCGACCGTGCCGGGCAACACCGCGCGGGCGCGCTCGATCATCGACGGCGAGCCGTCGACCGCGACGACCTCGCCGTGCGGCAGGCGGTCGAGCAGCGCGGCGGTCACGCGGCCGGTGCCGCAGCCGGCGTCGAGCACACGCTCGTCACCGCGGAGGACGAGCCGGTCGAGCACGTCGCGGCCCATCGCCTCGAGCGGGGCCGACACCCGGTGGTATGAGGCGGCGTTCCAGTCCCGCGGCTTCTGCATACGTTCGTACGTTATCGCATACAGACGATGATTCCCCCACCCGCCCACGGTCTCGACCGCCGAGACCCTGAACCGGAAGGAGACACGCTCGACCCACGCCGCATCAACGTCTTCGAGCGCTGGGAGAGCGACGAGCCGCTCGCGCGGTTCCGCGGCTCCGGCCCGGAGCCCGAGCAGCCACGGAGCGAGGCTCGCGAGGCAGGATCCCCAGCGTGTCGAGCACCGGGCGCGGCGGCAGGCCGGCCACCGTCCGCACGCGCGGCGACGACGGCAGGCAGTCGCCGACGGGCGGGGGGACGTCGGGTGTCACCCCGCCGGCGGGCGGCGCGGGACGCTGGATCGCCGCCTCGTCTGCACCGGGACGCACCGCGATCGCGCCGGCGCCGAGCGCCGCGACCGTGCACGCGACCACGACCGCGCGAGCGAACGGCCGGCGTGCCGCCCGGCGCCGGCGCGGCACGGCGGCGCCGGTCGCGCGTCGCCGGGCGGCGCCGAGCAACTCGGTCTCGAGGTCGGCGAAGAAGTCGGTCATGGCGAAGGCTCCTCGATGCGGGTCCGCAGCCGTGCCAGGCCGCGGGAGACGCGCTTGCGGATGACGGATTCAGAGGTGCGAGCAGCGAGCGCGATCTCCGCATAAGGGCGCTCGTCGACGACGCGGGCGCGGACCGCCTCGCGCTCGTCGCCAGGAAGGGCCTCGAGCACCGCGCCGACCTCACGGGCGCCCGCCGCCTCGACCTGCGCGAGCGCCTCGTCGTCGAGCACCAGCGGCTCCATCCCGAGCCGGCGGCGCGCCCGGTCCTCGACGCAGCCGCGCCGTTGCGCGCCCGAGAGCAGGTTCCGGGCGATCCCATAGAGCCGGCCGACGGCGGGCCCGCGCGCGGGATCGAAGCGCGCGCGGCCGTCGAGCGCCGCGGCGAACGTCTCGGCGGTCAGATCGGCGGCGAGCTCGGGATCGCCCGTCCGCCGGACCAGGTAGCCGGCCAGCGCGCAGGCGTGACGCCGGAAGAAGTCCGCGAACGCGTCAGGGTCCGCGCCGCAGGTCGCGATGAGGTGTTCGTCGGAGCGTGGGTCGTCGGCCATCATCCCCTCTTGTCGCGGGCCCGGCGAATGTGACCGCGGCCGCCGCTACGCGGCAGGCGGGCCGCTGTCGAGCACGAGGCGCTCCGCGGCGTCGGCCGCGCGCTCGACGACCTCGCGGACCTCGGAGTCGGACTGGCGCCACTTCCCGAGGACGTGCGCGGCGACGATGTCGGGGTCGGTGGTGTCCGGGCGCCCGACGCCGACCCGGACGCGGTGGAAGTCCGGGCCGCCGAGCTCGCGCTTGAGCGACTTGAGCCCGTTGTGTCCCGCCAGGCCGCCGCCGAGGCGGACGCGGATCTCGCCGAACGGGAGGTCGATCTCGTCGTGCACGACGAGGAGGCGGTCCAGCTCGACGTGCAGCGCACCGCGCGCCGGCCCGACCGAGCGCCCGGCGTCGTTCATGTAGGTCTGCGGCTTGAGGATCGCGACCCGCGGACCGCCGGGCGCGCTGCGGCCCTCGGCGATCTCGCCTGCGTACTTCCTGCGGAAGGCCCCGAGCCCCCAGCGCGAGGTGAGCTCGTCGGCGACCAAAAAGCCGACGTTGTGCGGCGTCCGCGCGTAGCGGGAGCCGGGGTTCCCGAGCCCGACGAGAAGCCAGTCGGGCGGCGTGGCCGGCCGCCTCAGGAAGCGGAGGACGATGCGTCCGGCGAGTCGGCGGCGCCGGCCTCGGCCGCTTCGCCCGTGTCGCCGGCGGCCTCGCCGGCCTCCGCCTCGCCCTCTTCGCCGATCACGGCGGTCTCGGTCTCGATCTCGTCCTCGACGGGCTCGAGCGTCGGCGGGGTGATCGTGGCGACGACGGTCTCCTCGAGGTCGTCGAGGAGGGTGACGCCGGGCGGCGCGGCGATCGCCGCGAGCGTCAGCGTCGCGTTCATCTCCATGCCGGAGACGTCGTGGCGGATGACGTCGGGAAGGTCGCCGGGGAGCGCCTCGATGTTGAGCTCGCGCGTCTCCTGATTCAGGACGCCGCCCTCGACGACGCCGGGCGCGTGGTCGGCGCCCGTGAGCTCGAGCATGACCGTCGAGTGGATCGGCTGGGTCATGTCGACGCGCAGCAGGTCGACGTGGATGGTCTCGCCGCGAACCGGGTGGCGCTGGACGTCCTTGACGATGACGGGCTCGGCCTTCGCGTCGTCGACCTGCAGCTCGATGACGGCGCCCGAGTGCGCGAGCGCGGTGCGGAGCACCTTGGCGTCGACCTCGAAGGCGCGCGGCTCGCCCGTGCCGCCGTAGACGACGCCGGGCACGAGGCCGCGGCGGCGCAGCCGGCGGGTGGCGCGCGACCCCTCGACGGGGCGCGAGGCGACGGGAAGCTCTGTGGTGTCCGAACCGGCCATGAGGGTTGGCCATCCTAGCGAAACGTGCCCGAGCCGGGCGTCTAGACCCCCGCTCGGCGGGTAGCCTTGGGGCATGAACTCAGAGGAGGAGCTGGTGCTGATCTTCGGCCTCCTTCACCTCGTCGCCGCGGTGCTCGGCGGGGTGCTCCTCGTCATGTTCCTGCGCTCGGACTCGACGACCCAGTGGGGCCCGCCCTCCGACGAGGACGACTCGGGCGGCGGCGGGGGCAACGACCGCGCGTCGCGGCCCCCGAAGCCCACGCCGCCGGGCGGCATCCCGCTGCCCGACGCCGAGCCCGCCCCGGCGCGGTTCCGCGGCGCGGGCAAGCTGGCCGACGCGTATCCGCGCAGGTCGCGCCGCGCGACGCCGGAGCCCCAGCGGGCCCCGGCCCGCACCCCCTCGCGGCGTTAGCGCCTGGCGGGCGGAGGCGGCGGCGGTGTGGGCGGCGCCGCCGGACCGAGGCCGAGCTGGTCGGTCTCGCGGAACCACTTCTGGACGTCCGCCCACGCCGGCTTGCGCGCCCACGTCCCGTAGACCGTCAGGCCCTTCTGATGGACCGGCGGGTTGGGACGCGGGTTGCCGCCGTCCCACGCCGGCCGGACGCGGAACTCGTTGAGCGCCCAGTACAGGGCGCCGCTGAGCCAGGGCTTGCTCGGGAAGGTCCCGAGATTGAAGTTCACGTACTCGCGCTGGTAGGCGAACGTGCCCTTCTCCTCGACCGGGCCGTCGCGGTTGGCCTCGGCGCCGAACTCGGTGACCATGATCGCCTTGTTCGGATAGCACGCGCGCACCTGGTCCAGCCACGGCGACAGGCCCTTGCGGTCGAACAGCGAGCCGTTGGGCCCGGGGTACCAGCCGAAGTACTCGTTGACGCCGATCACGTCGAGCGGGCCGTACTCGGGCTGGCAGCCCGAGGAGGGATAGCCCGCCACCGCGATGCCGACCGGCCGGGTCGGATCCAGGCGCTTGGCCTGCGTCACCGCCCGCTGGATGTACTGGCCCTGGACCGGCCCGGGCCGCGACGAGAGCTCGTTGGCGACCGACCAGAGCAGCACCGACGGGTGGTTGACGAACGTCTCGATGTTCTTGGTCAGCTCCTTGGCCGCCAGCTTGCGCACCGTCGACTGCGCCAGGTACTTGTTCTTGACCGCGTACACCGGGATCTCCGACCAGATCAGCATGCCCTTGCGGTCGGCGAGCTCGTGCGTGTACGGATGCATCGGGTAGTGCGTGCGGATGATCGTCGCGCCGAGCTCCTTGGCGTCGTTCACGATCTTGTCGCGGACCGCGTTGTCGATCGCGAAGCCGCGCTCCTTGGAGTCCTCGTGCAACCCGACGCCGCGCAGGTTCACCGGCCTGCCGTTGAGCTGCAGGCGGCCGTCCGCCGAGACCTTGATCGAGCGGATGCCCGTGTTCAGCGAATAGCCCGCGAGCTTTCGTTTGCCCTCGGTGACGGAAAGGGAGACGGGGTAGAGGTTCGGCGTCGCCGGGGTCCAGAGCTGGGGCGTGGCGATGCGGACGCTGGTGCTCCGGCGGGCCACGCCACGCGCCGGGATCGTGAGCGTCCCGAGGTTGAGCTTCCGGGTGCCGAGCTTCCCGGTGATCCGGGCGCGGACGCCCTTGCCCGAGACGTTGCGCAGCGTCGCCTCGACCTTCACGGTGGCCGCGCAGGTCCCGCACGGCAGGTCCGGCGTGACGCGCAGCGACTTCCAGTCGAGCCGGTCCACGCGCCGCAGATAGACCTCGCGCAGCAGGCCGCCGTAGTTCCACCAGCCGCCGGTCGGCGCCCCCGTCGTCGTGAGTCCCGACGGCGGGAAGTCGCTCTTGAACCGGCGCGAGTCGACGCGGATGACCAGCCGGTTGGTGCCGCGGCGCTTGAGCCCGTTCAGCAGGAACTCGAACGGGATGTACGCCCCCTTGTTGGTGCCCACCGGCTTGCCGTTGAGCCACACGCGCGAGCGGTAGTTCACCGACTCGAAGCGCACGATCCAGCTCAGGGCCTGCTCCGCGCTCGGCAGCGAGAAGTCCTTGCGGTACCAGCCGGTGGCCCCCGCCATCGACTCGGATGAGTCGTCGCCGACGTTCCAGGCGTGCGGGACCTGCACGGGGGTCCATCCCGCCCGGCCGGTCTGGCGCTGGAAGCGCTGCTTGAGGCCGACGTCCTCCTTGTCGAGCCGGAAGAGCCACTCGCCGCCCATCAGGTACCGGCCGGTGGGGCCGTCGGCGTAGAGCGTCTTGGCGGCAGGGGTGTCCCCGAGCGCGGTCGCGGGGAGCAGCAGGAGCGTCAGCGCGCTGACGATGAGGAGGCGCAGGGGAGTCGGCATCACGGGGGATGTCAACACAGAGGCCGGTCGAAGGTCGCGGCAGGGCGTCGCCTGGGTCCATCGATCACCCGTGGATGCCTCGGCGTCGCAGGCCAAGCCAGGGGTCGCCGACCGCGTTCTGCAGGGTGACCCCTTCGGTTCGCGGCCGGTGGCCCATGGCGCCGGCATGCGGCGGCGAGGCGCCGCGGGAATCGGTGGACCCAGGCGTGTCAGTGCGGGCACGAGGCCTCGCCGCCGATGGGGTCCGAGAGGCTCAGCAGCGTGACGCCGCCGCCGGTCAGCGGCCCTTCGCGGCGGACCCGCACGCACTGCACCACCGGCAGCGCACCGCCTGCCGACCACGCCACCCGCCCGACGCCCGACTGTCGGGTGAGCGACAGTCCCACCGACGGCCGGTAGTTGAGCACCCGCACGGCGCCGGGGCGGCGCAGCCGCGCCACGCGATCGGCGGTCGTGCGCACGCAGGCCGGCTCGTCCCGGCAGTCCGGAAGCTCCGCGAGGACCGCCGCCGAGTCGCCGCGGGCCTGCGCGCGCAGGACGTCGATCACCGCGGCGCGTTCGGCGTTGGTGCCGCTCAACGCGCGGGCGAGCAGCAGCGAGATGCCGAGGAACACGAAGACGCCGAAGGCGATGAGGATCAGGCGGGCGGGACGGCGCATGCGGCCGCCCATGATGGCGAGCCGGTCAGCCGGCCTGCGGGAAGTCGTCCCCTGAGAGCTCGAGGAACCGCTGCACGGACGACGCCTGGCGCCCGAGCTGCTCGCCGACGCGGCGCGCGTGCTCGGCGGCGACCTGCAGGAAGTCCTCCAGGCAGCGCTCGGGGTCGTCGGGCAGCGGGTAGACGCGGGCGAAGTCCTGCTGCGCGCAGGCGATCCCCAGCTGCGGGCGCCCGGCGGCCAGCGGCCGCGCCGAGCACACCGGCGTGACGACGATCCGGCGCTCCTCGGCGAGCAGCGCCGACGGCATCAGTCGATGCGCGGGCAGCCGGATGCTGAGCTCGACGGACCGGTCGAGCGTCACCCGGACGCCGGCCAGGTCCTCGAGCGGCTCGCGCCAGATGTCGAGGACGGTGTCCGCGCCGACGAGGGCGTCGCGCAGCGCGGCCGCCTGCTCGGCGTAGAGATGCTCGGCCTCGTCGCGGTCCTCGGCCTCGGCGAGGTCGAGGTCGCACGGCACGCGCAGCAGCTCGTCGGGTTTCACGGCGCTGCCGGCGCCGCGGCCGCCGTTGGCGACGTAGGTCTGGATCGTCCCGAGGTCACGGCGGCCGTGGAACACCACCGTCATCGTGTCGGAGAGCGGAAGGCCGGAGATCCGGAGCGCGACCGCAGCGGAAGCATCGGGCTCGATCAGCGCCCTGCGAAGCAGCTCCTCGGCGTGGTGGTCGTCCATTGATGGTCTCCTCCGACCAGTTAACGGCTCGCACGGCGAAATGTTGACCGACCGGGTGGCGGAACTCCAGTCGAGCGGTTCTACCGCTGGTCGATGCGGGTAGGCTCGCGCTCCGAATGGTCCTCCTCAAGCTGATCTACAAGCCCTTCGGCATCCTCGCGGGCATCCTCGCCGCGCTCCTCGGCAAGCGCCTGTTCAACTTCGTCTGGACGAAGATCGACGACGAGGATCCGCCCAAGGCGACGACCGAGGAGGCGGACTGGGTCAAGGTCATCAGTGCCGCCGCGTTGCAGGGCCTGATCTTCAAGACCACGCGCGTCATCGTCGACCGGCACGGCGCGCAGGGCTGGAAGTACCTCACCGGCGTCTGGCCGGGCGAGAAGCGCCCGGATCCGGACGAATAGCGCGGGCGCGGACCCCCGTGCTCCACGGAGGTGATCGGATGAACGACAAGCCGAACCGGCAGGTCGCGCGCCTCGACGACATCGAGCGGCGCGGCACAGATATTCCGGTGCGCGAGCACCTCGGGATCCACGCCTTCGGAATCAACGCCTACACGCCCGGCGAGGACGGCACGCTGATCAATGAGCACGACGAGGCCGGGTCGGGCCAGGAGGAGCTGTACATCGTGCTCGACGGGACGGCGACCTTCGAGGTCGACGTGCTTCGCAACGCTCGCGGGTGACAGCGGCGACGAGACGTTCGCTCACCCGCGACGGGCCGTCGAACTGCTGCCGCGGTTCCGCGAGGACGCGCGCAGAGACGACGACTTCGCCGCCATACGCGACGACCCGCGGTTCGAGGAGGCGCTATCCGCCTGACCGCAAGATGAAGCCGCGCTCGGCGAGCGTGGCGAGCGCGTCCTCGAAGCGGCCGAAGTCGCGCGCGAGCAGGAGGTCGATCGGGCGCCCGGCCGGCCCTTCGGCCCGGACCCAGCGGCGCAGCACCGGCGCGCCCGCCCGCTCCTCGGCTTCGGCGAGCAGGTCGAGCAGGATCGGCAGCTCGGGCTTGTGGTCGAGGTCCCCGGAGACCACCGACAGCGGGTCGGCGTCGAGAACGGTGAGCAGCTCCTCGTCGGAGAGGCCGAGCAGGTCGGCCAGCCGCGAGGCGCCCACCTAGAAGAGCTGGTTCTCGCCGCCGAAGACCTCGGACACCGAGTCGTCGGTGAAGATCCGCCGGATCGAGTCCGTCAGCAGGTCGGCGCAGGAGAGGACCTGGATCTTGTCGGGCGCGCCGGGCTTCAAGGGGATCGTGTCGGTCACGACGATCTGCTCGAACGGCCCCGAGGCGAGGTTCTCGTACGCGCGGCCCGAGAAGATCCCGTGCGTCGCGGCGGCGAACACGCGTGAGGCGCCCTCGTCCATGACCGTCTGCGCGGCCGCCATCAGGGTCCCCGCCGTGCCGATCATGTCGTCGACGAGGATCGCGTTGCGGCCCTGGACGTCGCCGATGACGTAGCCGATCTCCGCGACCTGCTGCGCCGGGCGCTCCTTGTTGAGGATCGCCAGCTCGGCGCCGATCTTCGACGCGAAGTTCTTTGCCAGCTTCACGCGCCCGGCGTCGGGCGAGACGACGACGAGGTCCTCGAGCTGCAGGTCCGCGAAGTACTGGGTGAGCATGAACAGCGCGGTCATGTGGTCGACCGGCTTGGAGAAGAAGCCCTGGATCTGGCCGGCGTGGAGGTCCATCGTCAGCACGCGGTCGGCGCCCGCCGACTCGAGTGCACGAGCCACCAGACGGGCCGAGATCGGCTCGCGCGGCGCGGACTTCTTGTCCTGCCGGGAGTAGCCGAACCACGGGGTCACGGCGATCACGCGGTGCGCCGAGGCGCCGACCGCCGCGTCGATCATGAGCAGCAGCTCCATCACGGCGTCGTTGGGCGAGACGCCCGTCTCGACGTTCCCGCAGGTCGGCTGGACGATGAAGACGTCGGCGCCGCGGATCGACTCCTCGTAGCGGCAGTAGACCTCGCCGTCGTCGAACGTCTTGAGCGTGACGCCGCCGAGATCGACGTTCAGCTTGCCCGCGATCCGGTTCGCGAGCGCCGGATTCGCGCGACCCGAGAAGAGCATCAGCTTCTTGTCGTAGCCGAGCTGCAGCGAGGAGGATGCGGTGGCCGACGGGTCCAGCGCGCTCACGCCGCGGAGTGTACGCGCAGGGGGCGACGCCACGTCGGAGGTCATGGCTCCTTGCGCTCCGCGTAGCCCTCGACGTTGCGCTGGCGCTCGCGCGCGATCCCCAGCGCCCCAGGCGGCACGTCCTCGGTGATCACCGAACCGGCTCCCGTGAAGGCGCCGTCGCCGACCGTCACCGGCGCCACGAGCGCCGTGTCGACCGAGATGCGGACCCCGCGGCCGATCGTCGTGCGGTGCTTGGCGCGGCCGTCGTAGTTGGCGGTGATCGTGCCGGCGCCGAGGTTCGAGCCCTCCCCCACGTCGGCGTCGCCGATGTAGGAGAGGTGGGGCACCTTCGAGCCCGCCCCGATCGTCGAGTTCTTGATCTCGACGAACGTCCCGGCCTTCGCGCCCTGCTCGAGCACGGCGTCGGGCCGCAGATAGGCGAACGGCCCGACGGAGGCGCGATCCGAGATCCGCGCGCCGGTGACGTAGGAGTGCGGGACGCTGACATCGTCTCCGAGCGCCGAGTCGATGAGCGTGGTCAGCGGCCCGACGACGCAGCGCTCGCCGATCGTCGTCGCGCCGCGCAGGAACGTCGAGGGCTCGACGATCGTGTCGCGGCCGATCGTCACGTCGGCCTCGATCAGCGTCGACGCCGGATCCACGATGGTGACCCCAGCGCGGGCGTGGGCGGCGTGGATGCGCGCCTGGGCCAGCGCGCGGACCCGCGCGAGGTCGACGCGGTCGTTGATCCCGAGCGCGAGCGTCGGGTCGTCGATCACGTGGGCGGCGACGGACTCCCCGTGCACGCGCAGGACCCCGAGGACGTCGGGGAGGTAGTACTCGCCCTGCGCGTTGGCCGGCTCGATGCGCTCGAGGGCGTCGAGCAGGGCGCCGCCGGCGAACGCGTAGATGCCCGAGTTCACCTCGCGGATCTCGAGCTCCTCGGCGGTCGCGTCGCCGGCCACCTTCGTCTCCACGACCCGCTCCACCGTCCCGTCGGCCCCGCGGACGACGCGGCCGTAGCCCGAGGGGTCGTCGAGGATCATGGTCACGGCGGTGGCCGCCGCGCCGCTCTCGTCGTGGGCGCGCGTGAGCTCGGCGATCGCGTCGGCGGTGATCAGTGGCACGTCGCCGTAGAGCACGATCACCGGCGCGTCCGGGTCGATCTGGGCCGCCGCCGCCTTCACGGCGTCGCCGGTGCCGAGCGGCGACTCCTGGACGACGAGGTCGACGTCGTCTCCGACCACCCCCTCGAGCGCCCGGCGCGGGCTGTCGACGACCACGATCCGCCCGGCGCCGGCCTCGCGGGCGGCCAGGACCGGCCAGCCGATCAGAGGGCGGCCGCAGATGGGATGCAGGACCTTCGGCGTGGCCGAGCGCATGCGCGTGCCTTCGCCGGCGGCCAGGATGATGACCGTAGGGGCGCTCACCCCAGGATCGTAGACGGCGCCCCCGCGCCCACGTGCCCCGCAGGTACGCTTCAAGGGCGCTGAGGAGTGGTGTAATTGGCGAGCACGGGGCACTTTGGATGCCCAGGATCAGGTTCGAGTCCTGGCTCCTCAGCCTTCGCCTCCGCGCTAGGCTCACGCCTCTTGCGCCGCTCCGGTCCCCTCGCGCTCTCGGTTCTCGCGCTCGCCGTTCTCCCCGCGCCGGCGCGGGCCGCGGATCCGATCATGCCGCTCAGCGAGGTCCGCCCCGGCATGCAGTGCACGTCCCTGTCGGTGATCCAGGGCGTCGAGCCGGTCTCCTTCGACGTGGAGATCATCGACATCGTCGAAGGCGATCCGACGACCGACGGGGCGCGGATCCTCATCCGGGTCTGGGGCCCGGCGGTCGACGCCACCGGCCTGGGGCCGGGCTTCTCCGGCTCGCCGATCTACTGCCGCAACGCCGCGGGCCAGGCCGCCAACGCCGGGGCGATCTCCGAATCGGTCGGCGAGTTCGGCGGCAAGGTCGGGCTCGCGACGCCGATCGAGTCGATCCTCGGCAACCCGCCCGACGCGCCGGCCCGCGCGTCCGAGCGGCCCGCGGTCACGCGGCGCGCGCGCCCGCTCGGCGGCGTGCTGACCGTCTCGGGCCTCAGCCGGCCGCTGGCCGGCGCGCTGACCCGGGCCGCCGCGCGCCGTGGCCGGACCATCATCGCGGCCCCATCGGGCCCGCTGCGGTCCTTCCCGCCCCAGGTGCTGCGGCCCGGATCCGCCGTGAGCACCGGCTACTCGTCGGGTGACCTGGCGATCGGCGCGGTCGGCACCGTCGCCTACGTCGACGGCGACCGCGTCTGGAGCTTCGGCCACCAGCTCGACGCCGCCGGCCGGCGCAACCTGCTGCTGCAGGACGCCTACGTCTACCGCGTCATCAACAACCCGAACCAGGCAGGCGAGAGCGCCTCCACCTACAAGCTCGCCGCCGCGTCGCACGACCTCGGCAGGGTCTCCAACGACGCCCTGACCGCGGTGGTCGGTCGTGTCGGCGCGCTGCCCCCGCGGATCCCGGTGCGGATCACGGCGCGCGACCAGGACACCGGCGCGCGCCAGTCCGTCGACGTCGAGGTGGCGGACGAGACCGACGTCGAGAACCCGCTCGGAACCTCGCTGATCTCGCTGATCGGCCCGCTGGCCGTCGTGCAGGCGGGCAGCGGCGTCCTCAAGAGCTTCCCGGCGCGCGTCTCGGGCGACATGTGCGCCGAGATCGCACTGCGCGAGGTCCCCCGCGAGCCGCTGCGCTTCTGCAACCGCTACATCGGCGACTCGGCGTCGGTCTCGATCGACGGGACCGGCGGCAACGCGCTGGCGACGTCGGCCGGCGCCGACGTCGAGGTGGCGCTCAGCCTCATCGCCGGCTACACGGGCAAGCCGCTGCACGTGACGTCAGTGAAGGCCGGCCTGCGGATCCACCGCGGGGCGGACCTCGCCTACATGCGCGAGCTCGAACTGCCCAAGCGGGCGCGGCGCGGCCAGCAGATCACCGGGCGGCTGACCATCCAGCGGCTGCGCGGCCCGAAGCTGGTCCGCCGGGTCGAGCTGCGGCTGCCGAAGGACCTCGAACGCGGGTCGCGCCGGATCATCCTCCGCGGGACCGAGCCGGACGCGACCGAGGAGGGGTTCTTCGACACGCTGACGTTCGACACGGGCGGCGAGGAGGGGGCCGGCCGCGACGGCTCGACGCTCGACGCGGGCCCGCAGTCCCTGGCCGAGCTCAAGGCGGCGGTCGAGTCGCTGCGCCGCTTCGACGGCGTGGAGCTGTTCATCGACCGCGCGCGCGGCGAGGGCACGCCCGTGCTGCGCGATCCCGAGATGCGCCTGGCGGGCCAGGTCTCGGCGCGCGTCAGGGTCCGCTGACGGGCGCGTCGCCGGCCAGCTCGTTCAGCAGCCGGTCGACCCGGACGATCCCGCGGTAGCGGCCCTCCGCGTCGCAGCAGACGAGCGGGACGAAGCGATCGAGCTGCGGCCGCGCGGCCGCCCGGCGCGCCACCTCGCGCAGCAGGCTGGCCGGGGCGACGATCGTCGGCTCGTGCTCGAAGGCATCGCCGCGCAGGACCGCCGCGCGCTCGATGACGAACACCGGCACCCCCCGCTCGTCGACCGCCACGAGCACGTCGTTGCGCGGGTCGGCCAGGAAGCGGTCGGCGATGTCGGCGAGACCGGCGGCCACCGAGAGCGGCTCGACCGGCTCCACGAGCGCCTCGATCGTCGGTTCGTCGTGCTCGGGGACGCAGGCAGCGGCGATCCTCGCCCGCGCCTCGTCGGAAAGGTCGAGCGGATGCGGCGCCGGCGGGCCGAGCACGGGCCCCTGAACCAGCTGGACGCCGAGCCGGATCAGGGTGTGCAGCTCCGGCTCGCCCGGGATCTCGCCCGCCACGAAGCGCGCCCCGATCCGTGACGACACTGCCATGAGCGCCTCGATGACCGCGGCGCGCGCCGGATCGCGGTCGACCTCGGCGGTGAACATCCCGCCGACGCGGATGTACCCCGGGCGCAGCGCGACGATCTCGCGCAGGGAGGCATAGCCGCCCCCGGTCTCGTCGACCGCGATCGCGGCGCCGGCGTCGCGCAGGCGCTCGAGCGGCTCGCGGGCGGGCACCGCGCCGGCGGACTCGGCGGCGTGCGTCACGGAGACGATGACGCCGGTCAGGTCGCCGGCGGCCTCGAACACCCGCCACAGCGCGCTCCCGAGCAGGGCGCCGGCCGAGACACGGATGGCCAGGAACCGCTCGGGCGGGATCCGCTCGCGTGCCTCCAGCGCCGTGGCGAGGAGCCGGGCCTCGACCGCCTCGGCGTGGGTCGGGTGGCTCCCGGAAGTCCACTCGGCCGGGGTTCGCGGGGTCTCGCCCGGGAAGGCGAGCACCGCCCCGTAGCCCGCCGGCGCCATCCGCCGGACGTCGATGATCGCCCGCAGAGAGAGCTCGGCGGACTCGGCGTCGAGCCGCGCGAGGACGCGATCGCGATCGAACATGGGGACGACCCGAAGCGCGGGCCGCGACGTGGATCTTGAGGGGGGAGGCTGGGGTGCCACGTGTGGGGTTGCGAGTGGCGTACCCCTTGCGGCGGCCGCCACGAACGTCAGTTTGGCTGCTCGAAGCGATAGACCACACCGCTCGGTGCGTGCGCGACCGCCTCGATCCGCGGGATCGCGGCGCTCAGCACGTCGGCGAAGACGGCCGTGCTGCGCGCCATCATCTCGATCAGGGTGCTCACGGGCGTCGGCGTCTCGGCCACCCCGTTGGCGTAGTCGGTGACGTAGCCGACGAGCGCATAGGGCAGCTCGAGCTCGCCCGCGAGGACCGTCTCGGGGCCCCCGGTCTGCGAGACCGCCGTGACCCCGCAGGCGGCGAGGCCGCGGATCTCGGCCCTGGTGTTGAAGCGGGGGCCGTCGACGTGGCCGTAGCAGCCGCCGTCGCGCATCGGATGCCCGGCGGCCTGCGCGCCGGCCAGCAGCGCAGCGCGCAGCGAGGGGGCGAACGGGTCCTCGTAGATCCAGTGCCCGCGCCGTGGGTCGCCGGGTGCGGCGAAGAAGCTGCAGATCGAGCCGTCGGGGAGGCGGTTGGCGAGGAAGTGCAGGTCGTCGAAGCAGACCAGCGACCCGAGCTCGAGCGCCGGGTCGACGCCGCCGCAGACGGTGAGCCCCACGACCGCGTCGGCGCCGGCCTGCGCGAGCGCGGCGAGGTTGGCGCGATGCTCGACGTGGCTCGAGAGCCGGACGTGCCCTTCCCCGTGACGGGAGACGTGCAGCACGTCGGTCCCGGCGAAGCGGCCGCGCGAAACCGTGGCCTCCCCCCACTCGGTCGGCACCCGCTCCGAGACGGACTCGAACCCGGGGAGCGCGTACGTCCCCGACCCGGTGATGATGCCCACGGTCGCCATGGCCGCGCGGGATCGTAGCCTGCGCTGGTCGTGGCCCTGCGCACCGAGACCCCCTCCCCGAGCGGCGCCGGCGCGTGGTCGGAGCTGCTGCGCGCGCCCGGCGTCGCGCGGATCGTGATCGCCGGCCTCGTCGCGCGCCTGCCGCTCGGCATGAACCCGATCGGGATCGTCCTGCTCGTCCGCGAGCAGGGCGACGGCTACGGGGCCGCCGGCCTCGCCGCAGCGGTCTACTCGCTCGCCGCCGCCGGGAGCGCGGTGGCGCTCGGCCGCCTGATCGACCGCGCCGGCCAGCCCCGCGTCCTGATCCCGCTGTCGATCGGCTTCCCCGCCGCGATGGTGGGATTGGTGGTGGTCGCGGAGGCGGGTGCGGCGCTCGGCTGGCTGCTCGCGTGCGCGATGCTGGCCGGCGCGCTGATGCCGCCGCTCGGCGCCTGCATGCGTGCGCTGTGGCCGGGGCTGGTCGCCAGAGCCGAATTGCGGGGGACGGCGTACGCCATGGAGGCCGTGCTGCAGGAGATCTTCTTCCTGGTCGGGCCGCTGCTGGTCGCGGTGCTCGTCGCGCTCGCCTCCCCGTCGGCAGCGCTCGCGGTCTCGGCGGCCGCCGCCGGCCTGGGGACGTTCGTGTTCGCGACGGCACCGGCGGCCCGTCGCGCCCGGCTCGAGCCGCGGGCGCGTGGTCAGAAGGGGAGCGCCCTCGCCGCACCCGGCGTCCGCACCATCGCGCTCGTCTCGCTCGGGATGGGGGTCGCGTTCGGCTGCCTCGAGGTCTCGATGCCCGCGTTCGGCGAGGCGCACGGGTCGCGCGCCGCCGGCGCCGCCATGCTCGCCGCGATCTCCCTCGGATCGCTCCTCGGGGGTGTCTGGATCGGTTCGCGCGGCGGCGACGGGCCGCTCATGCCGCGCTACCTGCTGGCGCAGTCGGCGTTCGCCGCGGGGCTGGCGCCGCCGCTGCTGGCGGGCTCGATCCCGGTCATGGCGGTCCTGGTCTTCGTGGCGGGGCTGGCGATCGCCCCGGCCTTCGCCGCCGCCTACGGCCTGATCGACGACGCGGCGATCCCCGGGACGACCACCGAGGCGTTCTCGTGGCTGAGCACGTCGGTCGTGCTCGGCGTCGCGGGCGGGACGGCGCTGGCCGGCGCCGTCATCGAGCGGTCGGGGACGGACGCGTCTCTCGGCGTCGCGCTCGCCGCCGGCGGCCTGGCGCTGGCCGTCGCCGTGGTGGGGCGCCGGACGCTGCACCCAGCCTCCACGTGAGCAGGCCTCGGCGTCGGCCCCGCCTCTGCTGGGCGGGGCCGGGGCCGAGCCGTACCCCTACAGCAACTTTGCGCCGAGCGTCGACCGGACGGTCGTCGAGCCGGCCTTGGCGGTGAGGCGGACGACGTAGTCGCCGCGCCGCAGCCCGCGGGCGGGGAGCGTGAGCCGGCTGGTGCCGGCCTTGCTGTTCTTGGCGCGGAAGGTCTTGACGACCTTGCCGCCCGCGCGCCGGGCCACGACCACCGTGATGTCGGCCCTGCGCGACAGCCGGTACGCGATCCGCAACGGCCGCCCGCTGCTCCCCCCGAAGCCCGGGTACTCGAGCTTGTAGGAGGTCAGCAGCCCGCAGCTGACCCGCGCGTAGTGCGCCGTCCGCGAACGGAACTTCCCGCCCCGCCGCTCGAACGTGTGGCGCCGGTAGTCGACCTTGCCCGCCGCGGTGCGGATCTTGAGCCGGACGAAGTACAGGCCGTCACCGCGCGTGCCCTTCCCGTTCCAGCGGAAGCCCCTGCGCTTGTTCGTGAACCGGGCGACCAGCTTGTTCTGGACGATCCGGCGGCCCTTGGAGGTCCAGAAGACGTCGACCGACACGGGGTTGCTGACGCGGCGGGTGAAGCGGAACGCGAGGCCGCGGCCGCTCCGCTTGGCCGACGTGGACGCGAAGCCGGCCGTCGAGGCGCACACGCCGCCGGCGCCGCCCGTCGGATCGGGCTTGGGGAGCGGCGTGGGTGTCTGGCCACCGCCGCCGGGGACCGCACCGGGGCCACCGCCAGGAGCGTCGCCACCGCCGCCGCCACTTGGAGCGGGCTTGACGCTGCAGTTGGCGTCGAGCAGGTTGCAGATGAGGATGTATCCGGTGTAGGTCGCGGCGTAGGGCTCGATCCCGAGCGGGTGGTCGAAGTCCTGCGACGGCTGCGGCAGCAGCGCGCCGGCGACGCGGACGCGCCCGGCGCCGATCGGGATCTCCCCGACCGTGACGCGGTTGCTGACCGGTGCCTCGGCGGTGTCGGCCGAGGTCGCGGCCACGTGGCCGCCGGCGTCGGTGAACGCCTTCGCCTCGATGTCGAACTGGCGCGCGTTGGCCTGCGCCGCACCCGCCCGGTTCTGGATCGCGTAGCCCAGCGGCGTCGGCTCGAACACCTGCCGGCGGAAGCCGGAGTTGAAGCGCGAGCCCGGCTGGTTGACGTTCTTCATCAGCGGGTCGTCGAGCGTCTGCTCCTCGGTCGTGCACGTGCCGTCCGCCTGGTATGCGGCGTCCTTGCAGCGCGTGAGGGTGATCTGGCCGACGTAGATCGTCTGGCGGTTGACCTTGTCGGCGTCGACCGGCGTGAGCTCCTGGATGCCGCGCAGCGCTCCGTCGGTGAGGACGAGGTTGCCGCCGCCCGTCACGTAGCTGCGCAGCTTGGCCACCCACTGGTCCTTCTCGGCCTCGGTGTAGGCGCTGGCCGGGACCCCGCCGCCACCGAAGGCCTCGAACGTCACCGTGCCCGCGAACGGGTCCGCCGGCGTGGCCGAGCAGTTGACGACGTCGACGCGGTAGTCGCCGGCCGGCGGGCGCGGGACGTCGATCGTCTCCTCGAAGGTGACGAAGCTCGCCGAGTCGGCGATCTGCTGGTACTCGTCGCCGATCTTGCGCATCAGGAACATGTCGTAGTCAGACGCCTCGGCGAGCCACTCGATGTGGACCGTCATCTGGCGGTTCGCGTCGGTCGGCGGGATCGAGAACTCGAACTGGTCGGTCGTGTCGGCGGTGCGCTCGCACTCCTCCGCACCCTGACCGGGCACGGTCGTCCCCGAGCCCGCGAACGCGAGGTCGGCGGTCGGCGGCCCCTGCGGATCCGGCGGCAGACCGGCCAGCGCACCGGTGTACCCGGGCAGGATCTCGTCGGCGAGGACGAGGTTCTTGAGCCCGTCGAGGCTCTGCTCGCCGGAGATCACCCTGCGCGGCTCGATCTTCTGGAACCGCTCCACGGGATCCGCGATGTACTTGTTGAGGTCCTCGAAGAAGTCGGTGTTGGCGACGTCGTAGCCCTTGAGCCTCGGCGGGTCGTCGCCACCCGAGGACCCGTCGTCCGTCGCCGGCTCCTGGGTGAAGTCGATGTAGATGTGGACCGGGCCGATCGGAGCGCTGCCGTTGAAGGAGGCGACGGCGCGCCACTCGACCGGCGTGAGCTTGCCGTCCTCGGCGACGAAGGTGGCGTCGGGCCGGTTGACGGCGGCCGTCGCGCCCGCCTGGCCGTAGAGCGGGAGCGGGAAGCCCGCCTGGTTGTAGTCCTCGGCGACGGTGACCCACTCCTCGTTGCCGGCGTCCGGGGCGCCGACGTGGTCGTCGCAGTGGCGGCACTGGATCTCGAGCTTCGCCGAGCCCGTCGAGACGCCGTTGAGGTTGGGCATCGTCGCGTCGATCCGCATGCCGCCGTTGAAGATGCCGGGGCTTCCCTCGGACGGCGCGGTCTGCTCGACGGTGAAGTTGAAGATCGTCCGCCCGGTGGGATCGGTCGGATCGGGCGTGGCGATCTCGTCGTCGACGTCCTCCTGCGCCACCGTGTTGGGCGGCGGGCCCGACGGGCCGGCGCTCTCGGCGCGCGTGGCCCGCACGTTCGGCACGTAGCCCTGCTTGCCCGGCGCGTCGAGCTCACCGGTGACCGGCGCCAGCAGGTCGCTCAGGTGCGCGTAGATGATCGCCTTGTTGCCGGCGACGTGGAGCTGCTCGAACTCCGCCCGGAAGGTGTTCTGGGCGTCGACGTGCGAGAACGACATCTCGTTGTCGATGCCGTCCGCGCCCAGGCCCTCCGTCGAGTCGAACCAGTCGCCGAGGGTGCCGGTCGTCGTGTAGTTGATCGTGTCGTAGACCGATCCCCAGGTCTGGGCGAAGATCTGCGGGCAGGCGGCGCCGATCGGGCCGGAGACGCAGTCGGTCTGCGGGACCGAGACCTCGTCGTTCTCCTTGATGATCGGCGACCACTTCGTCGCGTGGTACTGAGCCCGGTTGATGACCTTCGCCGCCTCGCGGATGCGCGTGTCCTTGGCGAGGTCGTGCCGGCCGTGCGGCATGAGCGTGTACGACAGCGCGTCGGCGAACGGCTGCCCGTGGAGGTCGTCGCCGGCCTGGAAGCTTCCGCCGCCCGCCTGGACGCCGCGGTAGAAGCCCTTGAACGCGCGCGTCTCGGGCTCAGAGCCCCCGGAGTAGCCGCGGAAGTTGTAGCCGATGTCGGTGTAGTCGCGGTTGGGGTCGACGCCGTTGCCGTTGTAGCGCTGGAAGACCGACCCCAGCCCGCCCGCGTCGAACGTGCCGCGCCGCCACCCGTCCGGGTTCGGATAGGTGAAGTAGATGATCGTCCGCTTCAGGACGTCGGTGGGCGTCGGCGCGCCGGCGCGGACCTCCTCGGTGAACAGCGGCTGGTCGGCCGTGCCGCGGGTGAACGCCGTGACCAGGTCCTCCATGGCGCGCGTCCCGCCCTCGGCGCCGGCCCGCTCGATGCCGTGGATCGACAGCGAGAGCGTCATGCGCTTCTTGCCCTCGTCGGGGACGGTCTCGTCGGTCACGCGGACGATCGTGAGGTCGGACTTCTGGCGGGCGAGCGTCGAGGTCGGGATGCCGGCCGAGATGTACGCCGGCTTCGGCTCGAACTCGAGCGTGCCCAGGTTGTTGCCGGGGAACATGACCGCCGGGTCCGCCTGGACCTCGGCCTTCGTGGCGGAGCCCTCGCCGTCCTTGCCGTCGAGGATCAGCACCTCCATGTAGCGCTGCCAGTCCGTCTTCGTGTTCATGAACGCCAGCGCGTCGCGGAACTCGTTGACGCCGATGAACGTCTGCGCCGGGACGTTGCCGTTCGCCTTCGGGTCGCACGCCGGCGGGGCGATGACCTGGCAGCCGCCGAGCGGGTCGGGGAAGACGGCGCCGAGGACCGCGTACTCGTCCTCGGACGTCGCCACCGGCACCGCCGCGGCGGGCGCGGCGAAGACGAGCAGGAGCGTGGCGGCGAGGACTCCGATGGCGCGCATGCCACCCGAAACGAATCCGCCGGTCGGAACTTGCTGTCAGCGATCCTTCGCGTCGCGCGGCACGCGGCCGCCGCCGGCGCCGGCCTCGGTCGCCGGCCCTCGCGGTGCGGCGATGCCGAGCACCCGCATCGCCTTCAGGCCGAGCCCGAGCTTCTCGCGGCCGTCGGTCGAGCCGACGTCGAGGCCGGACAGCTCGCGGACGCGCTCGAGGCGGTAGCGGACGGTGTGGCGGTGCGTGAACAGCCGCTGCGCGGTACCGGCGACGTTGCCGTCGGCGTCGAGGTAGGTCTCGAGCGTCTGGACGAGGTCGGTCTCGTACTGGGTGTCGTAGGCGACCAGCGGCTCGACCGTCTCGGCGTAGAACCGCTGGAGCTCGGCCGGGTCCTCGCTCATCGCCGGGAGCAGCAGGCGGTACGCGCCGGTGTCCTCGAAGGCGAGCACGGCGTAGGCGTCGTCCGCCCCCGCCCCCTCGGCGACGTTCGCGGCGAGCAGCGCCTCGTTGCCGGCCCGGTAGAGGTCGACCGGGTCTGTCGCGACGCGCGAGTAGCCGACTGCGAACGTGAACCCGTGCAGCCCGGCGTGCAGCTCCCGGCCGATCGCCTCCGCGAGCCGGCGCACGAGCGCCTCGTCGGTCGCCGGGACGAGCAGGACGACCTGGCCCGCCGTCTCGGTCGGCGTGTCGAGGACCGCGGCGATCGACTGGGCGCCGGGGCCGCCGCCGACCCGCGCGGCGCGCTCGGCGACCGACAGGACGCGGCCGCGCCAGTCGTCTTCGCTCGCCGCGTAGTGGTGGGCGCGGACGACCACCACCGCGCCGCCGCCGGAGAGGTCGACCCCGAGCTCCGACGCGCGGGCGACGAGGTTGTCGCGGTCGGTGACCTCGCGATCGAGGACGGCGCGCAGGAACGCCGACTGGGCGGCCTCCGAGGCGCGGTCCGGAGCCCGCAGCCGCTCGACCTCCGAGGCGATCAGCGTGGTGACGACCGCCAGGAGCGCAGGGGTCGGCTCAGCGGTGCGCCCGCGCAGCCGGACGCGGCCGACCGTCTCGTCCCCGACCCGCAGGTCGTAGGTCTCGACGCCCGGGGCGTCGGACATCAGCGCGCGCTCGTCGGCGGTCGAGCGCGCCGCGACGGCCAGCACCGAGCTCGTGCGGTCCATCACGACCAGGGAGGCGTCGAGCGCCCGCGAGGCAGCGCGGACGACCTCGGGCAGACCGAGGCCGGACGCGACGGCGGCCGTGATGGCCTCCAGCGCGTCGAGGTCGAGTGCCGCCGCAGGCTGGGGGCGGGCGGACATGGCCCCCGATTCTAGGCGCGTCTGGAGCCGGGGCCGCTAGAGGCGGTCGTAGTAGTAGAGGACCAGCGCGCCGACGCCGGCGCCCGCCAGCAGGAAGGCGGCGAGCACGTAGACGCTTGCCACCACCGCGACCAGCCGCTCCCACACCCGCGAGTACGAGGTCCACGCCGGCACGACGATCAGCCCGATCCAGGCGGCGAGCGACAGGACGCCCGCCCCGCCCGCGATGAGATAGGTGATCTGGGTGTTGCTCACGGCCCAGCAGTGTGACGAACGTGGGCGACGGCGATCGCGACGAGGCCGACCAGCGAGAAGATCGCCGCCGCCAGGCCCAGCCCGCCGAGCACGTCGGACAGGAAGTGCGCGCGCAGGTAGATCCGGCTCAGCGCGACGACCGCCATCACGCCGGCGCCCACGGTCACGGCGGCGAAACGCACGGCGAGGCTCGACCCGCCGCGCACGAGGACCACGGCGCAGGCGACGAACGCGACGGCGTAGGCGGCGTGGCCCGAGGGGTAGCTCAGCCCGGACGTCGCCACGTACGGATCCTCCGGGCGGATGCGCCCCTCGACGTCCTTGGCCACGTGCACGGCGATGACCGTGAGGGTGAGCCCGGCGACCAGCGCGGCGGCGTCGATCGGCCGGCGGCGGCGGACCGCCCACACCGCCGTCGCGAGGATGGCGGCGCCGGTCACCGGCAGCGAGCCCAGATCGGTCAGCACGGCGAGGACGCGGCGGACCTCGGACACGTACAGGCCGGCGGCCAGGGCGAACGCGCGGTCGTCGCCCGGCAGCACGCGGCGGGTCTCGTCGATCTGCTCGGCGATCGCGAAGAAGCCGAAGCCGCCGACCGCCGCGAAGGCCAGCAGCGTCGTCAGCTCGAGGCCGAGATCGCCGGGGGTCAGCCGCTCATAGACGAACCGGGCCGGGCCGGTGGCGCGGCGGACGACCGGCCACAGGGCGCTCGCGACCCTATGGACGGGCGGGTGGCGCTCGATCCAGGCCCGCGCGCGGGCACGCTCCTGCGGGTGGCGGGCCAGGCGCCGCAGGTAGATCCCGGCGACGACCAATCCGACGACGAGCCCGAACACGAACAGCCCGCGCCCGACGTACTTCGTGACCGTGTCGATCGACTGCCAGAAGACGTACCCGAGCATCACGAACAGCGCCGACCACAGCCCCGCGCCGACGATGTCGAACGGCAGGAACTTGCGCAACGGCATCCGGGAGGTGCCGGCGATGAACGGCGCCAGCGCGCGGATGAGGCCGATGAACCGGCCGATCAGGATGGTCACGCCACCGCGCTTGTCGAAGAACTCCTCCACCTGCTCGAGCCGCGCCTCGGTGATCTTCAGGCGTGGGCCGTGGCGCAGCAGCCACGCGCGGCCGAGCCGGCGCCCGAGCGTGTAGGACGTGACGTCGCCCGCCACCGCGCACGCCCAGACGAGCGCGATGAGCAGGACCGGGCTGATCTCGCCCTGGCCAGCCACGACGCCGCCGACCAGCACGGCCGTCTCGCCCGGCGCCACGAGCCCGACGAACGCGCCGGTCTCGAGGAACGCGAGGACGCCGACCAGCAGGTACGTCCAGACGCCCAGCGTGCGGCCGACGCGCTCGACGAACCCGACCACGTTGGGCACGGGGATGACGCCGAAGCCGAACAGCGCGCAGGCGATCGCAGCGAGGGCGATCCCGGCGAGGTGGACCCGGCTCAGCTTCCGGCGCCGGATGACGGCGAAGCCGACGAGCGCGACCGCCGCGACGAGGGGGAGCGGATGCAGCGTCACGCGGTGCGGGGGCGGGCGAAGTCGGGGCCGACGGGCTCGACGGCGATGGCGCCCGGCAGCGCGGCGGCGCCGGCCCGGGCGCGCTCGGGGCCACCGGCGCCGCCGAAGATCCCGAACACCGTGGGGCCCGAGCCGGAGACCATCGCGTGGTCGGCCCCCGCGGCGCGGACACGCTCCAGGGCGGCGCCGATCGACGGCGCGAGCGAGCGAGCGGCGGCCTCGAGGTCGTTGTGCAGGAGATCGGGCGGCGGTTCGGCCGCCGTCGCGCGGACGGCGTGGGCGAGCGCGTGGAGGTCATCGGCCCGGCGGCCGAGGCCGAGGCGGTCCGCCTCGGCGTACACCGCCGGCGTCGAGAGCCTCTCGTCGCTCGGGAGGATCAGCAGGGCGAACGGCGCCGCACCCGGCCCGAGCGGCTCGACCTGCTCGCCCGCGCCGGTCACGAACGCCCGCGCCGGCTCGATCTGCGCCGGCACGTCGGCCCCGAGGCCGGCGGCGAGGTCGTGGAGCACGGGGTCGCCGGGGCGGCCCGCGGCGTGGGCGGCGAGGCGCAGCGCTGCGGCGGCGTCGCCAGAGCCACCCCCCATCCCGGCCGCGACCGGCACGCGCTTGTGGATGGTCAGGCGTTGTGGCGGCGCATCCCAGCCGGTCTCGGCGCGGTAGGCGGCGAGCGCGGCCGCGGCCAGGTTCGGCCCATCGACCCCGGGGCACACGACCTCGTCGGCGGCAACACCCGGCGGCGCGGGCTCGAGGCGCACCTCGTCGGCCAGCGAGACCGGCTGGACGAGCGAGACGAGGGGATGCAGACGGTCGGCGCGCGGCTCGCCGACGAACAGGCACAGGTTCACCTTGCCGGGGGCCATGGCGACCAGCGCGATCGTCATACCTCACCCTCGACTCGAGCCTCAGTCATGGCGGTGTGGAAGGCGCGCCACTCGTCGGGCGAGAGCGCCTCGGCCCGGGCGTCGGCGGGCCGGCCGATCGCCTCCAGCGCGGCGCGGGCGCGGTCGCGGACGCCGGGCGGGGCGTCCGGCGCGTGAGCCAGCGAGCGCGGCAGCGCCTTGCGCCGGTGGGCGAATCCGGCCGACACGAGCCGCGCGAGCTCGCGCGGCGGCGCGGGGCCGCGCCGCTCGAGCCCGACGAGCACCGAGTCGACGTTCGGCACCGGATGGAACACCGTGCGGGCGACCGGGCGCAGGACGCGCACGTCGCACGCGAGCTGGGCGAGAACGGAAGGTGCCCCGTAGGCCGGCGTGCCGGCCGCCGCCGCGAACCGCTCGCCGACCTCGCGCTGGACCATCGCCACCCAGCGGGTGACGGTCGGCAGCTCCTCGATGGTGCGCAGGATCACCGTCGCGGCGACGCCGTACGGCAGGTTGGCGATCACCTTGGTCGGCGCCGGGTCGAGCGCGCCGAGGTCCATCTTCACGGCGTCGGCGAAGTGCAGGGTGACGTTGGGGTGCGGGTCCGTCGCATCGCGCAGCGCCAGCTCGAGCCGCCGGTCGAGCTCGACCACGTGGACGTGCGCCGCCCGCTCGGCGAGGTGCTCGGAGAGCACGCCGAGCCCGCCCCCGACCTCGAGCACGACGTCGCCGGCGCCGAGTTCGGCCGCCCGCCCGACCACGCCGAGGAGGTTCGAGTCGATCAGGAAGTTCTGGCCGAGGTCGCGGTTGGGACGGATCCCGAACTGGCGCAGGCGGCGCAGGCTCGGCTGCGCCGGTAGCTCTCCGGTCACCACCCGAACAGCCCGGCGGCGGTCGCCTCGACGGCCCGCTCGAGCTCCTCGTAGGCGATCCCGCGCCGCTCGGCGACGAACCGAGCGGTGTGGACGACGTACTCCGGGCGGTTGCGCTCCTTGCGCACCGCCTGCGGGGTCAGGTAGGGCGCGTCGGTCTCGACCAGCAGGCGCTCGAGCGGGACCCGCTCGGCGGCGTCGGCGAGATCGGCCGCCTTGGGATAGGTGACGTTCCCCGCGAACGAGATCGTCCACCCGTGGTCCAGGCACTCCTCGAGGCGTCCGGGCATGGAGAAGCAGTGGAGGATCACCTGGAGGCCGGCTGCCTCGCGCGCGAGCGTGGCGATCGTGTCATCCTCGGCCGCCCGCGTGTGGATGACGAGCGGCAGCCCGGTCTCGCGCGCCAGGCCGATGTGTGCGGCGAAGGCGCGCTCCTGGTCGGGGCGGGGGGAGTAGTCGCGGTAGTCGTCCAGGCCGGTCTCGCCGATCGCCCGGCAACGCGGGTGAGCGGCGAGCTCGCGCAGCTCGGCGGTGACCGCGTCGTCGTAGCCCGTGGCGTTGTTCGGGTGCCGCCCGATCGCGGCGAAGACGTCCTCGTGGGCGTCGGCGGCGGCCAGCGCGGCGCGGCAGGAGTCGCCGTCGATCCCGATCGTGAGGATCCGCCGCACCCCGACCACCCGCGCCCCGGCGACCAGCTCGGCCTCGGGCGCCGGCCCGCGGTCGAGATGGGTGTGGCTGTCGATCACGGCGCGATCTTGGGGAACAACGGCGGCAGCTTCTCGACCCGCGCCCCGCCGGGTCGCGCGCCGAACGTCGCGTTCTCGAGCGACAGGGCGGGCACCGCCGCCTCGGTGGCGCCGCCCGGCGTGGCGAGCTCCTGCGGGTCCGCGTCGGACTGCCCGAGCGCGCCGAGCAGCCGCGTGGCCGTCTCGGGGATGTACGGATGCAGCAGGACCGTCACCACGCGGATGCCCTCGGCGAGCGAGCGCAGCGTCACGTCGAGCACCCCCGCCCGCGCCTCGTCCTTGGCCAGCTGCCACGGCGCGCACTCCTCGACGTAGCGGTTCAGCCGCCGGACGCGCTGCCAGACGCGATCCAGCGCCTGGGTGAGCTCCGCATCGTCGAGCAGCGCCGACACCTCGGCCGCGAGGCCGTCGAAGTCGGGCGCCAGCACGGGATCGACGTCGGCCTCGGGCACCACGCCGTCGCGGTAGCGGGCGATCATCGCCAGCGTGCGGCTCGCGAGGTTGCCGTACTCGTTGGCCAGCTCGGACTCGTAGCGCGACTCGAAGCCGGCCGTCGAGACGGACCCGTCCTGGCCGAAGGAGACCTCGCGGAAGCAGTAGAAGCGCAGCGCGTCGGTCCCGTAGCGGTCCATCACCTCGAACGGGTCGAGCACGTTGCCGAGCGACTTGGACATCTTCTCGCCGTCGAGCAGCAGGTAGCCGTGGATGAACAGGTGGCGCGGCAGCTCGAGCCCCGCCGCCATCAGCAGGGCCGGCCAGATGACGGCGTGGAACTTCAGGATGTCCTTGCCGAGGATCTGGAACGTGGCGGGCCAGAAGCGGTCGGTCAGGTCCTCCCCCGGCCGCGCGTACGACAGCGCGGTGACGTAGTTGAGCAGCGCGTCGAACCAGACGTAGAAGACCTGGTCGCGGTCCCACGGCACCGCGATGCCCCAGTCGATCTTCGAGCGGGTGAGCGAGACGTCGTTCAGGCCGCCGGTGATGAACGACCGCGCCTCGTTGAACCGCGACCGCGGCCGCACCCAATCGCCCTCGGCGTAGAGCTTCTCGAGCGGCTCCTGGAACGCCGACAGCCGGAAGAACCAGTTCTCCTCGCGCTCGCGGGTCAGCGGGATGCGATGGATCGGGCAGGTGTTGTCCGGCCCCAGCTCCTGCTCGGTCTTGAAGTCGGCGCAGCGCGGGCAGTACCAGCCCTCGTAGACGCCCGAGTAGACGTGGCCGTTGTCGTGGACGCGCTGCAGGACGGCCTGGACGGCGGCCTTGTGCTCGGCGTCGCTCGTCCGGATGAAGAAGTCGTTGGAGACGTTGATCCGCGGCATCAGGTCACGGAAGTGCTGGGCGTTGCGGTCGGCGAGCTCCTGCGGCGTGACGCCGAGCTTCTCTGCGGCCAGCGCGACGGGCTCGCCGTGCTCGTCGACGCCCGTGAGGAAGAACACGTCCTCGCCGCGCTGGCGCATGTGGCGGGCGAGGATGTCGGCGCCGATCGTCGAGTACGCGTGGCCGAGGTGCGGCGCGGCGTTGACGTAGTAGATCGGCGTGGTGACGTAGAAGGCCATGGGCGGCGTAGAGGCTATCCGGGCGTGCGCGGCGCGCCGGCCGGCGTCAGGTGCGCGATGTCGTTGAACGAGCGCAGCAGCCAGCGGCCGCTGCCGAGCACGACGAGCCGGGAGATCGAGCCGTTGTCCGCGTGGATGAACGCCATGCGGCGGGCGCCGGTGGCCTGTCGGCAGATCTCGCCGATGACGCCGCCGTGGACCACCGCGGCGGCCGACACGCCCGGCCCGGCCGCGGCGACGATCCTCTCCACGCCCGCGCGGACGCGATCGGCGAAGCCGTCCATCGACTCGGCGCCGGGGATGACGTCCCAGCGCTCCTCGGCGAAGATCTGCGCGACCAGCGGGTCGCCGTCGGCGCTGCGGATGCGCAGCTCGCCGCCCTCCCAGTCGCCGAGGTGCACCTCTCGCAGCTCGGGCACGATCACGGGTTCGAACCCCTTCGCAGCCGCCAGCGGCGCCGCCGTTTGGACCGTGCGCTGCAGCGTGGTGACGAACAGCCCCACGAGCGGCTCGCCCTCCAGTCGGGCTGCGACCGCGCGCGCCTGCTCCTCGCCCTCAGGCGCGAGCGGCGGGTCGGCGTGGCCGTCGATCAGGGTGAACGGCTCGCCGGGGATCGCCGCCGCGGACGCGCCGTGGCGGACGAGCACCACCTCGGTGGCGTCCGGCGGGAGCGCGAACGCGCGCTGGGGGTAGCCCTTGGTCACGCGGCCGAACCATGCCAGTCCGCGCGAGCCGGCGCGCGTCGGCGTGCGACGCGCCGGCGCGCCGCCGCTCCGCCGCCCGCCGCCGACAGCAGGACGAGCGCGAGGCCGGCCCAGGCCGGCCACGGCGCGACGCCCGGCACCGGGACGCCGGTTCGCTGAGTCAGGACCGGCGCGGGCAGGCGCGGCGCGGACGGCCAGGGAGCCGGCGCGGGCGGGCGCGGCGTGGCCGGCGACCTCGGAGCCGGCGTGGGCAGGCGCGGCGGCGGCAACCACGGACCTCGCAGGCGGGGCACCGGGCCGAGGGGCGCCGGCCGCCGCGGCTCCACGCCGAACCGCGCCGCAGGGTCGACGTAGCCGAACCGCCGCCCCTCCCGGCGCACGCCGATGTGCAGCCCGCCGTGACCGCGACCCGCCGCCCCGAGCACGGCGCCGGGCGCCACGATCGCGCCGCGGCGGACGGCGACCGAGCCGAGCGGCGCGTAGCTGACGCGCCAGCGCCCGCAGCGGA
This sequence comes from uncultured Solirubrobacterales bacterium, assembly GCA_963828075.1. Lineage (GTDB taxonomy): Bacteria > Actinomycetota > Thermoleophilia > Solirubrobacterales > Solirubrobacteraceae > JACCYI01. The sequence continues at coordinate 1,026,237 of CAWHDH010000021.1, forward strand.
CGCTCACCACCCGCCCGTACCGCGGCACCCGGCCGGCGAAGACCACCGCGCCGCCGCACGCGGCGCGGACCCGCGTCCCCGGCGGCGCGGCCAGATCCACCCCTCGGTGCTCGCCCCGCGCGAACGGATCGGGGCCGTACGCGAACGGCCGCACCACCCGCCCGTCGACCGGCCGAATCCAGTCCGCTGCCGCGGCCGACCCCGGGGCGGCGACGAGCAGCGCCAGGGCGAGCCAGAGGCTCGGATGAAGGGGGATCGGGGGCATCGTGCCGCACGCTACGGCGCCGGGCGCCACGCCCGGCCGGGCGTGTGTGAATTGGCACGAAGCCGGCGCGAAATCGTTACGAAGAGGGGTCGTCCAGCGCGCGGTAGAGCTCGTTGGCCGAGCCGCCGGTCAGCTCGGCGACGACGCTCGCCGCGACCCGCCGCTTCGCCCCCGCCTCGACCAGGCGCCGGACCGCGGCGGTCGCCTCGGCCGTCCGCGCGGCGCCCTCCGGCGCGCCGCCCACGACCAGGACCACCTCGCCCCGCGGCGCCTCCTCGGCGTAGCGCGCGGCCAGGTCGCCCGCGCTCCCGCGGACGACCTCCTCGTGGACCTTCGTCAGCTCGCGGCAGACAGCGACGGGCCGCTCCGCGTCGAGCGCCGCGAGCACCCCCAGGGACGCGCCCACCCGCCGCGGCGACTCGAACGCCACGACGGTCTCCTCCGCCGCGAACACCGTCTCGAGCGCGCCGCGCTTGCGCGGCAGGAAGCCGACGAAGCGCCACACCTCGGACGGCAGCGCCGAGGCGACCAACGCGGCCAGCGCCGCCGACGGCCCGGGCAGGACCTCGACCTCCAGGCCCGCCGCGACGCAGGCCTGCACGAGCACGTAGCCGGGGTCCGAGACCAGCGGCATGCCGGCGTCGCTGACCAGCGCCACCACCGCGCCATCGGCCATCCGCCGCACGAGCTCGGCGGAGCGCTCGCGCTCGTTGTGCTCGTGGTAGGAGACGAGCGTCGCCTGCACGCCGTAACGCTCGAGCAGCACCCGCGTGCGCCGCGTGTCCTCGCACGCGAGGACGTCGGCGTCGCGCAGCGCCGCGAGGACGCGCAGGGTCACGTCCTCGAGGTTGCCGATCGGGGTCGGGCAGACGACGAGCCGGCCGGTCACGCGACGACCCCCTCGCGCGCGAGCATCGAGGCACCGACCATGCCGGACTCCGCGCCGAACGCGGCAGCGGCGACACGGACGAACTCCTTCGACGGAGACAGCGCCCGGCGCGCCAGCTCCGCCCGGGCGGGCTCGAGCAGCATCTCGCCGGCCGCGATGACCCCGCCGCCGATGACCACGACCTCGGGATTGAAGATGTTCACAACGTTGGCGATCCCGACGCCGAGTTTGGTGCCGACGAGCGTCACGCAGTCGCGCGCGACCGGATCGCCGTCGTAGGCGAGCTCGGTGATGAGTGGCCCGGTGAGCGGGTGGCCGTCCTCGAGCGCCCGGCCGAGGGCGGTGTCCGGGCGCCCCGCCACCGCGAGCGCCGCGGCGCGCACGAGCGCCGTGCCCGACGCGACCGCCTCCAGGCACCCCCGGTTGGGACAGAACCCCTGACACGGCGGCCCGTCGAGGTCGACGACCATGTGGCCGATCTCCGCGGCCGCGCCCTGCGCCCCGCGGTAGAGGTTGCCGCCGATCACGATCCCGCTGCCGATGCCCGTGCCGATCGTGAGCATGATCAGCTCGGTCGCGCCCAGGCCGGCACCCGCGCGGACCTCCGCCAGCGCCGCGCAGTTGGCGTCGTTGTCGACCGCCACGGGCAGCCCGATCCGCTCCGCCATGACGTCGCGGAAGGCGATGTCCAGCAGCGGCAGGTTCACCGCCATCACCGCCGTGCCCGTCCGCTGGTCGATCAGGCAGGGGATCCCGAAGCCGACGGCGCAGACGTCGCCTTCGACGGCGTCACGGGCCTCCTCGACGGCCTCCACGCACATCTCGACGAGCCCCGCCTGGTCGAGCCCGAGGGCCGGCCGGCGGGCGCGGTGATGCACGGAGAGGTCGGGACCCACGGCCCCGGCCAGTAGCTTGGTACCGCCGAGATCGACCCCGATGGCGAAGCGGGCCGTCACGGGACTCGCCACGATACACCGCCCCCACATGGCCGACGAGCGCGACCCCGACAGCCCTCCTGAGTACCGCGTGTACCGCTCCCGGCCGCGCTTCCTGCAGCGGCGGGACAAGAACGCGCCGGAGGTCGGTCGTGGCCTGGGCGCTCCACCGACCGCCGAGCCGGACGAGGACCGCCCCTACACCGTCCACGGCGCCGGTCGGCCGGCCCGACGCCGGCTCCCACGGCTGCCGCGGCTTCCGCGGGGCGGGCTCTCGGTCGGCCGCGTCGTCCGCTGGGCGCTGACCGCCGCGTTCGCGTGGGTCGCCATCTCGGTGGTGCTGTTCTTCGTCTCCGCGCTGATCCAGCGCCAGGGCGTCTCGGATGATGCCGGCTCGGCCCTGAAGGGCGCCGGCTACACGCTGACCTCGCCGAACACGATCCTCGTCCTCGGCTCCGATGCGCGGACCAAGGGCTCCAAGGAACCGGGCGCCAACAAGATCGGCACCCCGTCGCGGTCGGACACGATCCTGCTCATGCGCGCCGGCGGCGGCGCCTCGGCGCGGCTCTCGATCCCGCGGGACACCATCGTCGACATACCGGGCCACGGCCGGGGGAAGATCAACTCGGCCTACGCGTACGGCGGCCCGGCCCTCGCGGTGCGCACGATCGAGGGCTACCTCGGCATCGAGGTCAACCACCTCGTCGAGGTCAACTTCGAGAACTTCCCGGACTTCATCGACGCGCTGGGCGGCGTGAACGTGCGGACCGGGTGCGTCGTGTCGCGCATCAACGGCGGCTTCAAGAACGGCGGCTACACCCTGCGGCTGCGGCCGGGGAACAACCACCTCGACGGCAAGGCCGCGCTCGCCCTCGCCCGGACCCGGAAGAACGACTGCCGCCCGGCGGAGAACGACCTGACGCGCGCCCGGCGCCAGCAGAAGATCCTCGGCGCCATCAAGAGCCGCCTGCTGTCCCCCACCACCTTCGTGCGGCTGCCATGGGTCTCCTGGGCCGCGCCCAAGGCGGTGCGCTCGGACATGGCCGGCCCGTCGCTGCTCGGGCTGTTCGGCGCGGTGGCGACCGGTGGGTCGCCGAAGACCGAGGTCCTGGGGCGTATCGGGCCGGACGGCAGCCCGTCGGTCACCGATGATGTGAAGGCGCGCGAGGTGAAGCGGTTCCTGCGGGGGTGACGGGGTTCCCTAGGATCCGGGCTCGAGTTGCTCCAAGCCGGGCACCGACGCCTTCCGCGCCGGTCTCTCCCCCAGCGGTTGCGCGGCGGCCGGCCGCGGCTGTGGGGGCGGCCGCGGTTGGGGGCGGGCACTGGATGGGGCGCCGCGCCGCTGACCTTGGTCCTGGGCGCCGGCGCACCCTGTACCCCGGCTCTGAGGGAGAAGGGGCGGGTGGGGTGGCGGTTCGATGACGTCGACCACCCCCTTGCGCGCAGCCGGGTCGCTCGGGGGTGGTTGACGGCGTAATAGACCGTGAATCACCCCCTTGTTCCTCGCGACGGCGCATGGGGGTGGTTGACGGCGTCCCCCGCCCTCCCGATTCGCGAAGCGTCCCGATCGTCGGGTTGTGCGCCCTGGGATGCGGTTGAACCCGGCGAAAACGCCGGCCACCTCCACCCTCTCCCTCATCGATGCAGTTCGAGGCGCCCCGCGCGTCAGTGCGAGGCGGCGAGGTTGAGCCCGACGACGCCGGCGATGACCATCAGGAGGCTCGCGGCCTTCAGCAGCGACAGCGGCTCGCCGAGCATCGCGACCCCGATCAGCGCGATCAGCGCCGTGCCGGCACCCGCCCAGACCGCGTAGGTCAGCGAGAGCTCGAAGTGCTTGAGGGCCAGCGCCAGGAACCAGAAGGACAGCGCGTAGCCGGCGACGACCACCACGAGCGGGAGGATGCGCGAGAACCCGTCCACCCAGCGCAGGGCGACGGTGGCGACGACTTCGGACAGGATGGCGACGGTGAGGATGATCCAGGGCGGCATTTCGTACATGACCTCGGTTGAATTGATATAAGTGTACCACTTTGCCCCGTCCGGCTAGACCACGAGAACGCCAGGCCCGCGGCCTCGAACGCCGCCGGCGGATCCTCGACGCGACGCTCACGGTGCTCGGCCGCGAAGGCGCGGCGGGCCTCACCGTCCGCGGCGTCGCCGAGGAGGCGGGCGTCCCGGTCGCGGCGATGACGTACTACTTCCCGTCCAAGGAGGAGCTGCTCGCCGAGACCCTGCGCGCCGCCGCCGCCGCGGACGTCGAGGAGCTCCGCGCGGCAGCGCAGCTTGCGGCAACCGACCCCGAATCGCTGGCGGAGGCGATCGCCGATCTGTTCCTCGAGCAGCTCTCACGGCGGCGCTCTCTGCTGCTCGCCCAGTTCGAGCTGTCCCTGCAGGCGGCCCGCCGACCGGAGCTGCGCGCCGCGCACCGCGAGTGGTCGACCGCCTACCGCCTGCTGGTCGAGCCGCTGCTCCGCTCGATCGGCTCTCGCGATCCCTACGGCGACGCGCGCCTGCTCTGCAACACCGTCGACGGGCTGCTGCTCGACCAGCTTGCCGCGCCCGAGGAGCGATTCGAGGTCGACGTCCTGCGCCCCAGCCTCCTGCGCCTGTTGCAGGCCTTCGCGGCGCCCGGTCAGCAGGAAGATGGCTTTGAGTAGTCACCCGCTCCTTGACCGTGTTGTGGCGTTGCATGGAGTTCCAGAGCCGTCGCGCTTAGAGCCGGCCTGGGAGATCTTCTGCGGGTTTGCTCCCAGCCGATAGGTACCGCAGACCTCGGGGAGCCGACCGACCCGCCGCTCCGACTGAGCGCCGACGAACTGCGATTCGAGGCGTATCGGCGGGTGAGTCCAGAGGAGTCGATGCGGAGCACACCCCGGCGAGGACCGGGCGTGGTTAGCTCCTAGCGCGTGCCGGCCGCCTCGCAGGCCGGCTCGAGCGTCAGCGGCCGCGCCTCGGGCTCGACCCCCGGGGCCGCGCGCGAGGGGCGCGAGGCGAGCGCGACGCCGCCGAGGATGAGCACGAGCCCGCCGACCGCCGCCGCGGTGATCGCCTCGTCGAGCAGCAGCGCGCCGTAGAGCAGCGCGACGCCCGGGGCGAGGTAGGCGACGAGCGACGCTCGGCTGGCGCCGATCTCGGCGATCAGCTTGTAGAAGATCACGAAGGCGAGCGCGGTCCCCACCGCTCCGAGGATGAGGACGGAGAGCGCGGCGCGGGTGCCGGGCAGATCCGCGGGCGCCGTGGCGACCGCCGCCGGCAACGTGAGGAGCGTCGCGACGGTGATCGAGATCCAGGAGGTCTGCATCGGCGAGAGCGACTTGTAGGAGCCCTTCACGACGAAGCCCGAGAGCGCGTAGAAGACCGCCGCGCCGATCATCGCGAGCGCGCCGAGGAACTGCCCGAGCGTCTGCACCGACTCGACGCCGACCACGAGCGCCACCCCGGCCAGGCCGATGACCATGCCGGAGGCCTGGCGGCGGTCGGCGCGCTCGGAGGCGTCGAGGAACGGGGCGAGCATCGCGACGAAGATCGACGCAGGCGAGATCAGGACTGCGGTGAGCCCCGAGGGCACCTCGAGCTCGCCGAGCGTGATCAGCATGAACGGCGCGGCGACGGCCAACGTGCCGAGCAGCAGCGCCATGCGCGGGCGCTCGCGCAGGTCGCGCCGCGCGCCGCGCGGGCCGGCGGCGCCGGCGGTGGCCCGCAGCGCCACCAACAGGACGAGGGACGCGATCAAGCACCGCGCGAAGACGATCATCGGCGCGCTGAGGTCCTCCAGCGCGTACTTGATCAGGAGGTAGGAGCCGCCCCAGATGGCCGCCAGCGCGGCGAGGAGTCCGACGTGACGGGGAGCCATGACCCCAGTCTGTCAGCCGGGAACTCCCAGTTCCAATGACGGTTCACGCGGTCAGCGATGAGCGCTGCTAATGACCGGGCGGCGTCAGTCCGAAGACGACGAGCCCGAGCCAGATGAGGACGATCCCGACGGCGAGGAGGAGCTCGACGACGACGAGGAGGAGGACGACGAGTCCTTCTTCTCCTTCTGCTTGGCGTCGTGCTTGTCGGCCCCCGACTTGGCGGACGAGTCCATCTCGCGCTTGCGTTTGGCCGTGCCGTAGTCCGTGTTGTAGAAGCCGGACCCCTTGAAGTGCACCGCGACGGGGTGGAACACGCGCGAGACCGGCGCCTGGCACGTCTCGCACTCGGTCACCGGGCCATCGGACATCTTCTGCATGACCTCGAAGAGATGCCCGTTGTCGCAGCGGTACTCGTAGATCGGCATGGCGGGCCGTGAGTATAGGGCACGGCGAGTAGGGTGGGTGGTGGGTGGTAAACTCGAGCGCACCATGCGGAAGAAGTCGAGCATCTATCTCGAGGAGGAGCTCGACCTCGCGCTCACCCATGCCGCGGCGAAGGACAAGCTGACCAAGGCGGAGTTCATCCGCCGCGCGCTCGCCCAGGCGGTGGCCGAGGACATGGCGCCGCGCTTCACCGGCGTCGGCGCCTTCTCCGGCCGCGCCGATCTCGCCCGCGACGTCGACCGTCATCTCGCCGAGTCCGACTTCGGCAAGACGTGATCGCCGACACGTCCTTCGTCGTCGCCCTCATGAACGCCGGCGACGACGACCACGCCGCGGTGAGCCGGTGGTACGCCGGCCACACCGGATCGCTGGTCACCACCCCGCTCGCCCTCGCGGAGATCGATCACCTGGTCACCCGCGAGGCCGGCCAGGCCGCCGCGCGCGTGCTGCGCGAGCAGATCGAGCTCGGCGGGCTGCGCATCGAGTGGTGGCCGACCGCCGCGTACCGGGCCGTCGAGGTCGCGGCGGAGTACGACTGGCTCGAGATCGGGCTGGTCGACGCGTCGCTCGTGGCGCTGGCCGAGCGCCGAGCGACCGCCGAGATCGCCACCCTCGACGAACGCCACTTCCGTCGCATCAAGCCGCTCACCGGGGAGCCCGCCTTCTCGCTGCTGCCGGCCGACGCCGACTAATCTCCGCCGATGGCCGAGACCCTGACCATGGACACGATCGTCGCGCTCTGCAAGCGGCGTGGCTTCGTGTTCCCCGCCTCGGAGATCTACGGCGGGATCGCCAACACGTACGACTACGGCCACTACGGCGTGCTGCTCAAGCGCAACGTCGTCGACGCGTGGTGGCGCGCGATGGTCGAGGAGCGCGATGAGATCGTGGCGCTGGACTCGGCGATCATCCAGCACCCGCGCACCTGGGAGGCCAGCGGCCACCTCGCCGGCTTCACCGACCCGCTGATCGACTGCCGGAAGTGCCACCGGCGCTTCCGCGCCGATCATCTCGAGGAGGCGCGCGCCGGCAGCGAGCAGCACGAGGGCGTCCGCTGCGGGATCGCCTCCTCCAAGCTGCCGGGCGAGCACGCCGAGTGCGACCTGACCGAGGCGCGCGAGTTCAACCTGATGTTCGAGACGAGCATCGGGCCGGTCAAGGACGCCGGGTCGACCGTCTACCTGCGCCCCGAGACGGCGCAGGGCATCTTCCTGAACTTCAAGAACGTCCTGCAGTTCTCGCGCCGCAAGCCGCCGTTCGGCATCGCCCAGGTCGGCAAGTCGTTCCGCAACGAGATCACGCCGGGCAACTTCATCTTCCGGACGCTCGAGTTCGAGCAGATGGAGATGGAGTTCTTCGTGCCGCCCGCCGAGGCCCCGGACTGGTACGCGTACTGGCTCAAGGCCCGCTTCGACTGGTACACGCGCTACGGGATCCGCGCCGAGAAGCTGCGGCTGCGCGCGCACGACCCGGACGAGCTGTCGCACTACTCGAGCGGGACGAGCGACGTCGAGTACGACTTCCCGATCGGCTGGTCCGAGCTCGAGGGCATCGCGAATCGCGGCGATTTCGACCTGACCGCCCACGCGCGGGTCTCCGGCGAGAAGCTCGAGTACTTCGACCAGCAGACCAAGGAGCGTTTCGTCCCCCACGTGATCGAGCCAGCGGCGGGCGTCGGGCGCTCGGTCCTGGCGTTCCTGTGCGACGCCTATGACGAGGAGGAGGTCGGCGGCGAGACGCGGACCGTCCTGCGCCTGCACCCGGCGCTGGCGCCGGTGAAGGTCGCCGTGCTGCCGCTGGTCAAGAAGGACGGCCAGCCCGAGGTCGCCCGCGAGATCGTCGCCGCGCTGCGGTCGCGGATGAGCGTCGAGTACGACGAGGGCGGCTCGATCGGCAAGCGCTACCGCCGCCAGGACGAGATCGGCACGCCGTACGGGGTCACCGTCGACCACCAGACGCTCGAGGACCGCACGGTGACGCTCCGCGACCGCGACACGCTGGCCCAGGAGCGCGTGCCGATCGAGGGCCTCGCCGAGGAGCTCGACCGCCGGCTGCGCGCCGACTGGCGCAGCCCGAAGACTTAGTCGTCGACGAGCCGCGCGGACGCGGTGACCGCGTAGCCCTCGGGCGTCTCACGCGCACCGACCCCGATGACCTCGATCCGCGGGTCCTGGAAGACGGTGAGCGAGGCGAGCCCGCCGAACGGCACCTCGGGGGCGATGACCAGCGCGCCGTCGCGCGCGAACAGCCGCGCGCGGATCGACGCGCGCAGGCCGAACATTCCGGCGCTCGCCACGAGCACGAGCTCGCCGCCGCCCGAGGCCACCGGGCGCAGGCCGGTCGTCGGGGGCAGCGCCGCGGAGATCGCCGCCTCGGTCATCTCGGCGTGGCCGGAGAGCCGGGGGCCGCGCTTGCCCATCACCAGGTCGGTGAGGACGAGCGGGCCGAGGCGCACGGTCTCGACGCGGGCGTCGAGCTCGTAGGTCCCGGCCGTCAGGGCCAGCAGGTCGCCCAGGTCACCGCCGCCGGCGCGGGCGTCGCCCATGCGGACCTCGACGCGGTCGGCCCGGTCGGAGAGCAACTTGAACGCAGGGCGCGCGACGACGGTGACGCGCTCCACCTCCCCGGACGGCCGCAGGTGGCCCGCCAGCCGCCGCTCGGCGATCCGCGGCAGCACGAACTGGCTGACGGCGACCACCAGCACGGCCAGAAGGGCCACCACGAGGGCGATGCGCAGCACGACGGTCAGACCGGCCGGGCCAGCAGCGTGCGCGCGCACGCGACGGCCGCCTGGATCGTCGCCGAGAAGTCCGCCTCCGGCTCGGCGAGCACGCGGAGCGCGAGCCCGTCGCCGAGCGCGAGCAGGACCGTCGCGACGGCGGACGGCTCGCCTGCCAGCGCGACGACCCCCTCGGAGCGCTTGCGGTCGAGCTGCTCGGCGACGTGCTCGCGGATGCGCCGGTGCAGCTCGCTCATCTCCGCGGCGATCTCCTGGTTGCGGCGGGCGCTCGTGAACAGCTCGAAGACCAGGGCGATGAAGCCGGGGTCGCGCTCGACCATGTCCTGGAGGGAGCGCACGAGCACCTCGACGATGTCGTCCGCCGTGCGGGCGGCCGCAAGCGCCGCGTCCAAGCGCTCCATCCGGACGTCGCAGTCGTGGCGGACGACCTCGACCAGCAGCCGCTCCTTGCTGCCGAAGTAGTAGTGCAGCAGGCCCCGCGAGACGCCCGCGTCGCGAGCGACGTGGTCGAACGTCGAGCCCGCGGCGCCGCGGCGCGCGACGGAGGACCGCATCGCCTCGACGATGCGCCGGGCCTTCTCGCCCCCCAGCTCCGATGTGGCCGGTATCGCCATTGGGCTCCACGATACGGCCTGCCACACTCCCCAGCGTGCGCTCGCGAGCTCTCATGCTGCTCGTCGTCCTGCTCGCGCTGGGCGGCGTCGCGTCCGACGCCTCGGTGGCCGAGGCGCCGGCGCGCGCGTCCGCGAGCGCGACGCTCGTCGATGGCAGCATCGGGACCGTCGGGCGCTTGGATCCCGCCGGCGACGGGCGACATGCCCGGTCCGTCGACGAGCTCGACCGCCCCGGGATCCGCGTCGCCGCCGGCGAGCTCATCACCGAGACGTCGCGTGACGGCGGCCAGGGCCGCGCCCGCGCCAGCGCCGTCGCCCGCAGCGTCACCCTCTTCGGCGGTCTCGTCACCGCCTACGGGGTCCGCCGGACCGCCGACGCCCACGACGACGGAACCACCTACGCTGGCCGGGTTCAGGGGCTCAAGATCAACGGACGGCTGATCGGCGACGTCGCCACCGAGGAGCACTACGTGATCGACGGGATCGGGTCGGTGACGGTCAACCGCGGCCGCACCGGACTCGTCGTCCGGCTCTCGCAGCCGGCCGGCGGGCACCCGGCGGGCAGCCGCGCGAAGGTGGCCACGGTCGAAGCCGAGGCCTCCGACGGCGACGACCCCGCCGCCACGCCGACCCCCACCGCCACGCCCACCCCGACCCCGACCGCGACCCCGGCGAAGAAGCCGAAGCGCGCCAAGCCGGCCAAGCTCAAGCGCCGCAAGGCGCCGACGCTCCAGCAGCGCCTCACCGCCAAGCGCTTCACGTTCCCGGTGTACGGCAAGGCGCGGATCGCCGACGATTGGGGCGCGGCGCGCCAGATCGGCGCCCACCAGGGCAACGACGTCTTCGCGCCGTTCGGCGCCCCGGTGCTCGCGGTGACCGACGGGACGCTCTTCAAGGTCGGCACCCTGCCGATCTCCGGCAACCGCCTGTGGCTGCGCTCCAAGGCCGGCGACGAGTTCTTCTACGCGCACCTGTCCGCGTTCTCCCCCGCCGCGGTCAACGGGCGCGAGGTCGAGGCGGGCGACGTCCTCGGGTTCACCGGCAACACGGGCGACGCCGAGCCGACCCCGCCGCACGTGCACTTCGAGATCCATCCGGGCGGCGACGCCGCGATCGATCCGCATGAGATCCTCACTGCGTGGCAGCAGAAGCGCGACGTCCCGCCGGGTGCCTGGCTGACCCGCTACGGGTCCGACACCCAGCAGCGGCCGGGCGCGCTCGTCGAGATCAGGGACTTCATCGCCGGTGAGTGAGCAGACCGAGCACAAGCCCGAGTCGCGGATGGCCCAGCGGCTCGCCGAGCGCCGCGAGTCCTACAAGCAGCGCGGGCGCCTCTACCGCATCCTGTTCGTGGTCACGGGGGTGATCATCACCGTCTGCGGCATCGCGATGCTGGCGCTGCCCGGACCGGCGTTCGTGGTGATCCCGATCGGCCTCGCCATGCTCGCGATGGAGTTCGCGTGGGCCGAGAACGCGCTCGAGAAGGCACTGGACCAGGCCGACAAGGCGCAGCAGAAGGCCCGCGACGCGTCGCGGCTGCAGAAGGCGCTCGGGCTGATCGCCACCGGCCTCGGGATCGCCGCGTTCGTCGCGGTGGCGATCCTCTACGACATCCCGGTCCTGCCCGTCTGAGGCAGGTCGAACTGCATCTCTGAGGGGGTTGGTTCGGAGGGAGCCGACGGGCACCAACCACCCCCATGCGCGATGACCCGCCGCTCGGGGGTCTTTGGGGGCGTCATACGCCCCCAAACACCCCCATGCGAACGTGAGCCGGCCACGGGGGTGGTTGAGGTCATCAGAGCACGAAACGCACCCTCCCCCGTAGAGCGCCGTTCCAACAAGCGCCGTGCCCACCGGCCGCGCGTCAATGGAGCGAGCCCACCACGACGAAGGGCGCCCGCAGGCGCCCTCCATACGACCGAGCAGGGTGACGGCTTAGTTCGAGGACGCTCCCGAGGTCGCGGGCTCGGACGCCGGCGTGGGCGGCGTCGTCGTCGAGGTGTACTCGAACTCCTCCTCGGCGCCGAACAGCGCGTCGAGGACCTTCTTGCGCAGCCCCTCGCTGAGCGCCAGGGCGAGACCGCCGGCGACGACCACGAGCAGCAGATTGCGACCGAGGCCGCCGCGCTTGCGCTTGGGCGACTCTCGCAGGGAGATGCTCGCCTCCTTGATCGACGCCGCGGCGTTCTGGATCTCCTTCTGAAGCTTCTTGTCGTCGAAGATCTGCTTCGCGGGGGACTTGCCGTTGTTCAGCCGCGCGTAGGCGTTGCGGGCGGACTCATAGGCCTCCCAGATGTTCTGGCGCAGCTCCTCGTCCTCGATGACCCGCTGGACGTACGGTGAGTTCTTCGCGGCCACCGCGGCGGCGCCGGCCTTGGCCGCTTTCTTCTTCGCTGCCATTACCACCCTCTCGGTCAGGTTGCGGTCTTGTGCGTGAGCATACCCGTGCTACCCGGTCCCGCCACCCCAAAGCCTTCACCGTGTCAACGAGCAGTCAGCGGGCCGGCTCGAGCGCCACGGCGAGGACCTCGTCGATCTCCTCGACCCACGTGAACCGCAGCTCCGCACGCAGGTGGGCGGGGATGTCCTCGACGTCGAACTCGTTGCGCCGTGGCGCGATGAGGTGGCGCAGGCCGCCGCGCTGGGCGGCGAGCGTCTTCTCCTTGAGCCCGCCGATCGGCAGGACCTGGCCGGTCAGCGTCAGCTCGCCGGTCATCGCGACGTCCGAGCGGATCGCGCGGCCGGAGACGAGCGACATCAGCGCCGTCGCCATGGTGATGCCGGCGCTCGGGCCGTCCTTCGGGATGGCGCCGGCGGGGACGTGGATGTGGATGTCGTGGGTGGCGAACCAGTTCTCGGGCAGGGCGGGGACGTGCTCGCGGGCGTGGCCGCGCACGTAGGACAGCGCGGCCTGCGCGGACTCCTTCATCACGTCGCCGAGCTGGCCGGTGATCGTGAGCTTGCCGGTGCCCGGCATCGCGGTCGCCTCGACGAACAGCACGTCACCGCCGACCGGGGTCCAGGCCAGGCCGGTCGCGACGCCCGGCGTGCTCGTGCGCCGCCGCGCCTCGACGAAGAAGCGGCGCCGGCCGAGCAGCTCGGTCAGCCGCTTGTCGTTGACGGTGTAGCGGCGCGTCTCGAGCGTCCCCTCGGCGACCCGGCGCGCGACCTTGCGGCATGCCGTCCCGATCTCGCGCTCGAGGTTGCGGACCCCGGCTTCGCGCGTGTAGCCCTCGATGATGGTCCGCAACGCGCCGTCGGTGAACGAGAGCCGCGAGCGCTTGAGGCCGTTGCGCTCGATCTGGCGGGGGACCAGGTAGCGCCGCGCGATCTCGAGCTTCTCGGCCTCGGTGTAGCCCGCGAGCTGGATGACCTCCATGCGATCCCGCAGCGGCCCGGGGACCGTGTCGAGCGTGTTCGCGGTGGTCACGAACATGACATCCGAGAGGTCGAACGGGACGTCGAGGTAATGGTCGCGGAACGTGGCGTTCTGCTCGGGGTCGAGCACCTCGAGCATCGCCGAGGCGGGGTCGCCCCGGTAGTCGGAGCCCATCTTGTCGATCTCGTCGATCATGAACAGCGGGTTGCGGGTGCCCGCGTCGCGCAGTGCGCGGATGATCGTCCCGGGCATGGCGCCGATGTAGGTCCGGCGGTGGCCGCGGATCTCGGCCTCGTCGCGCACGCCGCCGGCGCTGATCCGCTCGAACCGGCGGCCGAGCGCCCGCGCCACCGAGTGGCCCAGCGACGTCTTGCCGACCCCGGGCGGGCCGACGAGGCAGATGATCGAACCCCGGGATTCCCGTCCCCGCCCACCCATGAGCTTGCGCACGGCGAGGAACTCGAGAATGCGGTCCTTGACCTTCTCGATGTCGTAGTGGTCGGCGTCGAGGACCTCGCGCGCGTGGGCGAGGTCGAGGTTGTCCTCGGTGCGCTCGGACCACGGCAGCGCCGCCAGCCACTCCAGGTAGTTGCGGATGACGCCGTGCTCGGCGGCGGCCGGGGGCAGCCGCTCGAGCCGGCTGAGCTCGCGGTCGGCGACCTTGCGGACCTCCTCGGTCAGCCCCGCCTCGGCGAGCTGGGCGCGCAGCTCGTCGACCTCGACCTCGTGCGGGTCGCGCTCGCCGAGCTCCTCCTGGATCGCCTTGAGCTGCTGGCGCAGGACGTACTCGCGCTGGCTGCGATCGAGCTCGGATTGGACCTGGGACTGGATCCGCGACCCGATCGCCACGACCTCGAGCTCGCGGGCGAGGATCTCCGACAGCCGCCGCAGCCGCTTGGCGACGTCGCGCTCCTCGAGCAGCTGCTGCTTCTCGTCGGCCCGGATGCGCAGGGCACCGGCGATCAGGTGGCTCAGCGCGCTCGGGTCCTCGAGGTTGGCGACCGCGAGCTGGAGCTCCTCCGGCAGGTACGGGACCTCCTCGATGATGTTCGAGAACGTCTGCTGGACGTTGCGCATGAGCGCCGTCAGCTCGGGGCCCTCGCGCACGATGTCGGGCGCCTCCACGACCCGCGCGACCGGGTACGGGTCCTGCTGCTCGTAGCTCGCGATCGCTACCCGCTGGCCGCCCTGGACGAGGATGCGCAGCGTGCCATCGGGGACCTTGAGCATGCGCGCCACCACGCCGGCGACCCCGACGTCGTAGAGGTCGTCCGGGCCGGGGTTCTCCTTCTCGGGGTCCCGCGAGGTGACCATGACGAGCATCCGGTTGCCCGAGAGCACGTCGTTGACGAGCTGGACCGAGCGCTCCTGGCCGACGGCCAGCGGCGTGACCGTGTCGGGGAAGGTGACGGTGTCACGGAGCGGCAGGACCGGCAGCGTCGCCGGCAGCGACTGCTGGCCGTTGAGCGCCACGGGCTGCGCGCCGTCGCCGGCCGGGACCTCGACCTCGATCGTCACTCGGCCGAGCCCTCGATCCGCACGTGGCCGGTGCCGCGGCGGGGGGTGAGGAGCGGCAGCTCGACCACCAGGATGCCGTTCTCGTAGCGCGCGCGGGACGCGTCGGCGTCGACGTCGGCGCCGAGGGCGACGACACGGCGGAACGGGCCGTGCTCGATCTCGACGTGCTGGTAGACGCGCTCGTCGCCGCGGACGGGCCGGCGCATCCCGGCCAGCACCAGCTCGCGGCCGCGGATCTCGAGCTCGACGTCGCCCGGATCGATGCCGGCGAGGTCGGCCTCGACGACCGCCCGCGGCGGGGCGTCGGCGTAGTAGACGTCGACGGCCGGCGTGAAGCCGCCGCGCCGGCGCGGCGACAGGCGGCGGCCGGCCGCGTCGCCGAACAGCTCGTCCATCTCGCGGCGCATGCGGTCGAAGTTCGCGAACAGGTCGCGCTCGGACGCCATGGAGTTCGATACTACGGCGGGATGATCGCGGCCGCCCAGCCCTTCGACGTCGCCGCGCTCGTCTTCGGCGGCGCGCTGGTGATCGGCGCGCTGCTGGCCGGCATCGCCCGGCGGTCGTTCCTCTCGCTGACCGCGGTGTTCGTGCTCGGGGGCTTCGCGCTCGGGGAGGGCGGCGCGGGCGTGCTCGAGTTCGACGCCGGCTCGGAGTTCGTGCGCGACCTGGCGATCGTCGCGCTGATCGTGATCCTGTTCCGCGACGGGCTCGAGGTGGAGTCCGAGATGCTCCAGCGCGAGTGGCACCTGCCGTTCCGCAAGCTGGTGCTGGCGATGCCGATCACGGCCGTGCTGATCGCGGCCGCCACCTCCTGGCTCACCGACCTCGGCTGGACCGCCTCGTTCCTGGTCGGCGCGCTGCTCTGCCCCACCGACCCCGTGCTGTCGTCAGCGGTGGTGACCAATCCCCGCGTGCCACGCCTCGTACGCCACTCGCTCAACCTCGAGTCCGGGATGAACGACGGCCTCGCGCTGCCGGCCGTCCTCGCGTTCACGGCGGCGCTGGCCGGCGAGGAGGACTTCGTCTGGTGGCGCTTCGTCCTGCAGGACGTGACGCTCGGCCTGGTCTTCGGCGTGGTCGTCGGCTTCGCGGCCGCCCGCGTGATGCCCCGCGGCCGCGGGGTGGCCGGCATCCCTCACGCACAGTCGCTGTACGCGCTCGGGGTCGCGTTCGTCGCCTACGGCGTCGCCGTCGCGGTCCCTCCGGCGGGCAACGGGTTCATCGCGGTGTTCGTCTGCGCGATCACGCTCGGCATCCTGCGCCCGGACATCCGCGAGAACTTCGAGGAGCGCGCGGAGGACATCGTGGAGATCGTCAAGCTCGGGATCTTCGTGGTCTTCGGCGCCGTGCTGACGCTCGACGGCCTGTTCATGGACGGCTGGGCGGCCGTCGGGATCGTGGTCGTGACGCTGCTCGTCGCGCGGCCGGTGGCGATCTGGATCGCCCTGGCGGGGACGGGTCTCGGGGCCGACCTCAAGGGGTTCATGGCCTGGTTCGGGCCGAAGGGTGTGGCCACCATGGCGTTCTCGCTGCTGGTGATCGCCGAGGGCGTGCCCGGCGGTGACCGGATCGCGAGCATCGCCGCGCTGTGCGTGCTGGTCTCGATCCTCGCCCACGGGCTGACCGACCATCCGGGGGCGGAGTGGCTGGCGCGGCGGGTGGAGGCGCGCGAGGCTCAGCCAGCTGACGTTGTGGCCCCTCCCCCCCCAACCCCTCCCCCTAAATGACCGCCATACCCGGGGTTCAGGCCGGCGCGCGCTCGGTGTCGAGCCCGTGCCGATGCGCCACCGCCGCGGCCTCGGTGCGCGACCGGACGTCGAGCTTGGAGAGGATCCGCGAGACGTGGACGCTGGCGGTCTTCTCCGCCATGTAGAGCTCGGCGCCGATCTCCCGGTTCGTCGCCCCGCGCGCTACGAGCGCGAGGACCTGCAGCTCGCGCGGGGTGAGGCCGAAGGGGAGCTCTTCGGGGGCCGCCGGCGGGGCGTCCTCGGCCTCCTCGGATCCGCCGAGCGAGAGCCGGGCGCGCGCGGCGAGCCCCTCGAGCTCGGCGACGAGCCAGTCCGACCCGAGCGAGCGAGCGCTCTCGAGCGCGACCTCGAGGGAGTTACATGCGGCGTCGCGGTCGCCCGCGGCGAGGTGCGCCTGCGCCTCGCGCCAGCGCATCACCGCGGCCGGGTAGGGCCGCCGGGCGGCTTCCCACGCGGCGGCGGCCGCGGCGTAGCCCGCCGGTCGCACGAGCCCGTTGACGCGATCGAGATCGGCCTGCGCGCCCGCGAGCAGCGCCGCCTCGACCGGGCGGCCGTCGGCGGCGCCGGCCTCGACGCGCTCGAGCAGCGCCTGCGCACGGTCCTGGGCGTCGACGAGCGCCTCGATGTCGTTGAGGTCGCGCGCGCGCTCGGCGGCGTCGGCCTCGACCGCGACGCCGAGCGACGAGATGTGGGCGACGCGCATGTCGTCGTCCGTGCAGTACTCGATGCGGTCGAGCGAGGTGTCGACGACGCGCCGCGCGGCGTCGATGTCCCCGGACCGGCGTTCGAGCTCGGCGGCCGCGCCGCCCAGCGAGCCGTGGAACTGCGACTCGTCGGAGCGCTCGATGACCGGCGTCGCGCGCTCGATCTCCTCGCGCGCGGTTGCGTGGTCGCCGCGGCCCAGCGCCAGGTACGCGCGCCGCATCGCGAGGTTCGCCAGCAGCGTGCCGGTCGCGCGGCGCGACTGCGGCAGGGTCGCCTCGGCGGTGGCCCAGTCGCCCGACTCGAAGGCGATCTCCGAGATCATCGCGTCGAGCCACTCCGCGGAGTGACGCGAGAGCCCGTCCAGCGCGCGACCCTCCTCGGCGACGGTCCTCGCCTCCTCGACCCGGCCGTGCAGGAGCAGGGTGTCGGCGAGGTTCACGTAGGCATCGGAGAAATGCGCCGGATGGCCGGTCCCGCGGGCGATCTCGAGCGCCCGGCGAAGCGCGGCGGTCCCCGCGTCCGGATCGCCCTGCAACGCCTCGCAGACGCCCAGCGCGTTGAGGGCGCGGACCTCGGCGACGGGGTCGCCCACCGCAGCGGCCACCTCCACCGCCTCGCGGGCGAGGAGTGCGCCCCGTTCGTACTTGCCGTGCAGCATGCGGAACTTGGCGCCGGTGCTGAGCAGCCGGGCGCGCTCCACGGACGGCTCCTCCGGCAGCAGCTCGAGGCCCCGGTGCACCGTGTCGAGGCCCTCCTGCCCGCGGCCGAGCCGGCGCTGGGCGCGGGCGAGGCGCTCGAGCAGCCGGGCAGCGCGGTACGGCTCGGTCTCCGGATCGACCTCGCGCAGCGCCTTTTCGACCAGCGCCTCCATGCGAGCGACCTCGGTGTTGGCGTCCGCGGCGTCGGCGGCGCGCATCAGGATCTCCACGCGGTCGCCGCCGGCGAGCGCCTCGGGGTCCTCGACCTTGTGCCACAGCTCCAGGGCGCGCTCGAGCAGCGCGAGCGCCTCGCCGTGGGCGTGGACGCGCTCGGCGGCGGCGGCGGCGCGCACGCAGGCAGCGAGCGCGGCGGGGCGGTCGCCGGCGCCGAGGTGGTGGTGGGCGGCGGCGGCGGTCAGGTGCGCCCCGTCGCCGTCGCCGGCGAGCCGGCGCTCGATCGCGGCGGCCAGCACGCCGTGCAGCTCGGCCGCCTCGCCGGGGAGCAGGTCGTCGAGGATGACCTCGCGCAGGAGCGCGTGACGGAAGGCATAGCGGCCGTCGTCGTCGGCGACGACGATGTGCCCGGCGACCGCCTCGCGCAGCGCCGCACGCAGCTCGGCGGGCTCGAGGCCGCTCGCCTCCGCGAGCAGGCGGTGATCGAGGCGCTGCCCGACCGCGAGCTGCGGGAGCAGGACCTGAGCCGCGTCGGGCAGCCGCTCGACACGCAGCATCAGCGCCTCGCGCAGCGTCGACGGCGGAGCGCCACGGCCGTCCAGGCCGGCGGCGAGCAGCTCCTCGGTGAACAGCGGGTTGCCGCCGCCGCGCGACCACAGCCGCTCGCGGAGATCGCGCTCGGGCGCCGCCCCGAGGATGTCCTCGAGCTGGTCTGAGATCTCCTCGCGCGTCAGCGGCTCGAGCTCGATCCGGCGCGCGCGGACGTCGCGCTCGATCTCCGCGAGCAGCGGGCGGAGCGGGTGGCGCCGGTGCATCTCGTCCGAGCGGTAGGTCGCGACCACGAGGACGCGCTCGGTGCACAGCGCGCGGGCCAGGAAGGCGACGAAGCTGCGGGTCGAGCGGTCGGCCCAGTGCAGGTCCTCCAGTGCGAGCACGACCGGCGACTCGCGGCCGAGCGCATCCAGCAGCGCGAGCAGGGCCTCGAAGAGCTGGGCCTGGGCGGTGGCGTCGGCGGGGAGGTTGAGGGCCGACGTGTCGCCCAGGCCGGGCAGGATCCGGGCGAGGGCTGCCCGATCCGCCGATTGGAGGCCGTCGAGAACGGGGTCGCCGGCGCGGGCCAGCGAGCGCAGCGCGGCGACGATCGGCGCGTAGGGGAGCTCGCCGTCGCCGAGCTCGACGCAGTCGCCGACGAGCACGCGCGCGCCGTGGGCCTCGGCGTGCTCGCTCAGGCCGGCGAGCAGGCGGCTCTTGCCGACGCCGGAGTCACCGGCCAGGAATGCGAGCGACGGGCGCGCCGCGGCGGCGTCCGCGAGCGCTGCCTCCAGCTCGGCGAGCTCGCCGGCCCGGCCGATCAGCCGAGACGATGTCATGCGGGTGCTCATAGGTGGAGTATCGCGCTCCACCCCGGACGGCCCGGCGCCGCGCGACGAATCGCGCGAGCGCGCCGGGGACGGAGCGGCGCTCCAGGCCGATGCGGGCGGCGTCGCCGGCCTGCGTGTTGGCGTAATGGATGATGAGGTCGGAATGCACGAGTCGCTCCGGTCGATCGAGGTGGACGGCACGACAGCCATCCTGGAGCTGAGGCGCAACCCGTACATCGGGCGAACGGTGTGCGTTGCTGAGGCGCAGGCCTTAGTGCCGTACTAAGGCCCCCTTACGCCCTCAGGGCCAGCCGAGCAGCTCGCTGCGGTGCTCGGCGAAGATGGCCTCGGGGCTGCCGGCGCCCGGCGCGTGGAGCGCGTCGATCAGCGCCTGGATCCGCGGGGTCATGATCAGCAGGTAGCGGGCCGGCTCGGCGCGCGGGTTCCAGAACGTGTGGACCGTCCCGCGCGGCACGAGCACCGCCCCGCCGGCGGGCACCTCGCGCTCCTCGCCGTCGAGCAGGAAGCGCAGCGCGCCGTCGAGGACGTACCAGGCCTCGTCGTCGGCGTGGTGGATGTGCAGCGGCGCGATGTAGCGCGGCGGGTCGGTCCCCCCACCCCCGTCGACGACCTCCTCGACGACGATCGAGGCGCCCGCGACGGCGAGCGCGCGCCCGGCCAGCGGCGTGGCGATCTCGGGCGGCATCGCCGCCCGATCCTATGGCTTAGACCAGCTCGGCGCGCGACTGGAACAGCCGCGGGTCGACGGCCATCGGGCGCTCGGTCGGGTGACCGAAGTAGTAGCCCTGGCCGTAGTCGACGCCGAGGTCGCGCATGACCTCGAACTCCGTTACGCGCTCGATGCCCTCGGCCACCACCTTGCAGCCCTGCTCCTGGGCGTACTCGACCAGCGCGGCGACGAGCCGGCGCTTGGCGAGGGAGTCCTCGATGCCGGCGGTGACCGCCCGGTCGAGCTTGGCGATGTCGGGGCGCACGACCTCGAGACAGCGCAGCGCGTCGGCGCCGCCGGACAGGTCGTCGAGCGCGATGAGCGCGCCGTGCTCGCGGTGGACCGAGACGATGCGCTCGAGCAGTTGGTGATCGTGGACGCGCTCGGGCGAGACCAGCTCGAGGCACACGCGGCCGGGGCCGGCGCCGGAGCGCTCGACGGTGGGCCAGGTCTGGCGCACCGTCGCGTCGACGTCGAGCACGGCACGAGGGTCGAGGTTGATGAACAGCACCTCGCCCTCGGGCAGCACGGCGAGGCCGACGTCGAGCGCCGCGGCACGGGCGCGCATGTCGAAGGAGAAGAGCGCGTCGTGGGCCTCGGCCGCGGCCACCAGCTCGCCGCCGCGGACCTCGGTGGCGCCGAGCATCCCGCGCATGAGCGCCTCGCGGCCGATCACGCGGCCCTCGCGCAGGTCGACGATCGGCTGGAAGTGGGGGACCATGCGGCCCTTCGAGAGGAACTCGGGGAACCAGTCGGTCCGCTCGCGGTCGAGGAAGACCTGCGCGAGCAGCGGCAGCGGGTGGTCCTCACCGAGGCGGAGCGCGAACAGCGCGTCGCGCTCGCCGACCGACAGCGCGTCGAGCAGCGTCCGCAGGCGGTCCAGCCAGCCCGGGCCGGACAGCATGAGCCCGTGCTCGGTGATGTCGCCGGAGGGATCGTCCGAGCCCAGGTGCGCCACCTTGAAGAGGATCGACGGGCGCCGCGAGAGCAGGCGAACGCCGTCCGTCGCGGGTGAGGCGTCCCGAAGGGTCACGAGACCAGCATCGGCCGATCGGGCTCCGGCCCTTAGCCGACGGGCTCAGATCTCGTAGACGGCGCCGTCCGAGGCCAGCTCGACGTCGCGTCCGAAGGCGCGGGTCGCCTCCTCGCGAGCCCAGTTCCCGTCGAGCTCGTCCGAGATGTGGGTGATCACGACGCGCGCGGCGTCGGCGCTGCGCCCGTGTCCGCCGGCCTCCTCGGGGGTCAGGTGGCCGCGCGGGCCCTCGCGCTCCGGCCTGGGCAGCGTCGCCTCGATCAGCAGCAGGTCGGTGCCGCGGGCGAACGCGGCGAGCTCGTCCGACGGCGCGGAGTCGGCGCTGTAGGTGAGCCGGCCGCCGCCGTCGGTGGAGCGGATCTCGACCGCGTTGGTCGGCAGGAAGTGCGGCACGGGATGGAACCGGAGCCCGAACGCGCCGAGCAGCAGCTCGTCGTCGGGGTCGTACTCGTGCAGGGCGAAGGCGGTCTCGATGTGCTCCGGGCGCATCCCGCTGCCGGCACACACCTGCCGGAAGGCCTCGCGCGCGCCCGCGGGCGCGTGCAGCTCCGGACAGGCCGGGCAGTCCGTGCCCGGCCAGCGGTCGACGGGCACGGGCTGCTGGCGCGGCGCGTAGGTCAGCGCCGACGCGTAGGGCACCAGGTCCAGGAAGTGGTCGGCGTGCAGGTGCGAGAGCACGACGAAGTCGACGTCGACGTAATCGACGACCTGCCGGAGCTTGGCGAAGACGCCGTTGCCGCAGTCGAGCAGCAGGGTGGTCCCCGCCTCCTGGATCAGATACCCGCTGCACGCACCGCCCGCGTCCTGCCAGGAAGGCGACTTGCCCAGCACCGTGATCCGCACCTTCGTCGCCACCTCTCCTCGGGAGCGGGGAGACTCTACCCCCGCCTCGACGCATCAAGCGTGCAGGAGCGCCTGCTCCTCGGCGGACGGGAACGCCCAGGTCGCCTGGCGGCGTCGTTCCTGGCGGAAGACGAAGTGCAGCTGTTGGGGCGGCCGCAGGCCGTCGGGATGGTCGGGCCGGAAGGTCGCGCAGGGCTCGTCGAGCGCCAGCGCGCACAAGGTGTTGCGATGGAAGAAGCAGTCCTCGCACGACACCTTCGGGGCCTTCCCCCGACTCCGACCAACCTGCGCCACACGCCCACCCTCGTTCACCATTCGGTTACAGGACGGCGCAAGGAAAGCGAGGTCTCCGAGCCGCCGCAAGGGCAGCTCCGAGCGAAGTGCCGCAAAACGCAGCCTCTTCGTGAAGGTCCCCGCAAAGTGGCGATTTCCACGCGCAAATCACGGTGGGAGCGGGGTCGTCTCCCCGCACCTTGCGACACTTGGCGGTGATCCCCTCCCCGATCTGGCCCGGATCCCCCTCCATGCAGACCCTCGTCACCGGCGTGACCGGATACGTCGGCGCCGCCCTCGTGCCGCGCCTCCAGCGAGACGGCCACACCGTCCGCGGATTCGCCCGTTCCGCGACGCGCGTGACGGCGGCGGTCGACGACGTCGTGGAGGGCGACGCCATCACCGGGGCGGGGCTTGCCGAGGCGCTCGACGGCGTCGAGGTCGCCTACTACCTGATCCACTCGATGGAGCGGGCGACCGCCGGCGACTTCGACGTCCAGGAGCGCTCGGCGGCCGAGCGCTTCGCCACCGCCGCGGCGGTCGCGGGCGTGCGGCGGGTCGTCTACCTCGGCGGGCTGGTGCCGGCGGGCGCGCCGCCGTCGCGCCATCTGGCCTCGCGGCTCGCAGTGGAGCAGATCCTGCTGGCGGCGGCGCCCGAGTCGGTCGCGCTGCGCGCCTCGATCGTCATCGGCGCTCGCTCGCGCTCGTTCCGGTTCCTCGTCCGCCTGATCGAGCGGCTTCCGGTCCTGGCGCTGCCCGCGTGGCGCGTGAACCGGACCTGCCCGATCGACGGGCGCGACATGCTCGAGTTCCTCGCTCGCGCCGCGGCGATCGACCCGCGGCACACCGGCCGGTCGTGGGACATCGCCGGCCCGGACGAGATGTCCTACGGTGAGATGCTCACGCGCATCGCCGACTCGATGCTGGTCCGCCGCCCGACGGTCGGCCTCGGCCTGACGATGACCCCCGTGGCCTCCGTGGTGGCGGCGGCGATCGCGTGCGAGGACCCCGCGCTGATCGAACCGCTCATGGAATCCCTGGAACACGACCTCCTCCCCCGCCACGAGGCGGCCCCCGTCTTCGGCGTTCGCACGCGGCGGTTCAGCGCGGCCGTCGAGCGGGCGCTGCGCGACTGGGAGCAAGTGGAGGAGGTCGCCGCCCGATGAGCAAGGTCTGCGTCTCGATCGACATCGGCGCCCCGCCCGAGGCGGTGTTCGACGCCATGCTCGATCCCGACCGGCTCGCGGAATGGGTGACGATCCACCGGCGCGTCAACGACCACGACGACGGGCCGCTGCGCGCGGGCTACTGCATGGTCCAGACCCTCGCCCTGCGCGGCGCGCCGTTCAAGGTCCGCTGGACGCTGACGGACTACGCGCGCCCGACGGCCGCGACGTGGGAGGGGCGCGGGCCGGGCGGCTCCTACGCCCGGACCAGCTACCGCCTGCGGTCGGCCGACGGCGGCGGTGCGACGCACTTCGAGTACGAGAACGAGTACACGGCGCCGGGCGGGGTCCTCGGCGCGGCGGCCAGCCGCGCCCTCGTCGGCCACGCGTCCGAGCGCGAGGCGCGCAAGTCGCTGCAGCGGCTCAAGGAACTGCTCGAGTCGTGACGGGGATCCGATGTGTTGCGTCCGCCGCGCTCACCGCGGCGGTGCTCCTGCTGGGCGCGCCGGCAGCGCACGCGGCGCCCGACGCGACCGTCGGGCGGGTGGCCTTCCCCACCAACATCGACTTCGACCCGGCCGGTGGCTTGTGGGTCACCTCCGGCGCCGGCGGGGCCTCGGCGTCCGACGGCGTCTGGTACTTCCCGCCCGGCGGCGGCCGGCGCCACGTCATCAAGCGGCTGCGGACGGCCCTCGGGCTGGCCTGGTCCGGCGGCCGGCTCTACGTCTCGCACATCACGTCGCCGTCCAACGGGCGGGTCACCGCGTTCTCGCGCTTCGACGGCCGCCGCTTCACCCGCCGGCGCGTCGTCGTCCCCCGGCTGCGGATCGGCCTGCACACCGTCGACTCGATCGCCGCGGGTCCCGACCGGCGCCTGTACCTCGGCGTCGGCTCGATCCGCGACCACTCCGGGCCGCCCGGCCGCGTCCTCTCCTTCCGGCCGTCCGGCCGCGGCCTGAAGGTCGAGGCCACCGGGCTGCGCAACCCGTTCGGCCTCGCCTTCATCCCCGGGACGTCCGACCTCCTCGTCACCGACAACCAGCGCGACGACCTCGGCCCGTTCCGGCCGGCGGAGGAGCTCAACGTCCTCGACGTCACGCGGCGCGCGCCGCACTTCGGCTTCCCGCGCTGCCCGTCGACGTGCCGCTCGCCGATCGCCAAGCTGCCCGCCCACGCGTCGTCGAACGGGATCGCCGTCAGCCCCGACTGGGGCGGCGAGGGCCCGACCGCGTTCATCGCCCAGTTCGGCTCGTCGTCGTCGCGCAACCGGACGGGGCGCGACATCCGCAAGGTGCGCCTGACGCGCCGGGGGAACGGCCGCTACGCCACGGAGGTCAGCGTCCTCGACCGTTTCGACGACAACCCGCTCGGCGCCGCGATCGGCCCGGACGGTCACCTCTACGTGTCGCTGTTCTCCAGCGGGCGTGTCGTGCGGTACCTCCAGCCCGGCCGCACGCCGCGTCAGTAACTGTTACTGTGACTCCGCTCACGGATGAACTCACCGGAAAGAGGGTGGAGGAGTATGTCAGACTTCCTGGAAGAGAAGCGCAAGGAGATCCAAGCGCGGCTCAAGGAACTCAAACCGCTGGTCGACGAGTATCGCCGCCTCGAGGCGGCCGAACAGGCGCTCGCGGGCGTGGACAGCGGGCAGGCCCCGGCTCCCGCACGCCGGTCCCGCAGCGCAGGCGCGCCGACGCGCAACGGCGCCAAGGCCCGCAGCGGCAGCGGCAGCGGCCGTGGCCGCGGCCGCCCCAAGGGCTCGGGGACGCGCGCCGCGCAGGCGCTCGACCTCGTCCGCGCCCGGCCGGGGATCACCATTCCCGAACTGGCCGAGGCGATGGAGATCAAGCAGAACTACCTGTACCGGGTGATGCCCGACCTCGCCGAGCAGGGCGTGGTGGTCAAGTCCGGGCGCGGGTGGCACGCCAAGGACAAGGAGTAGCGCTTACTCCACAATATGGTTCGATTACTCAGGGAAATTAACCGGTTCCCTGGGACGGCTCGGGCTCAGATGAGCCCGAGCCCCTTGACCGCGTCGCGCTCGCCGCGCAGCTCGTCGACCGTCGCATCGATCTTCGACCGTGAGAAGTCGTCGATGTCGAGCCCCGGCACGATCTCGTAGGCGCCGCCCGAGCAGGTGACCGGAAACGACGAGATGATCCCCTCGTCGACGCCGTAGGAGCCGTCGGACGGCACCGCCATCGAGACCCAGTCGTCGGCGCCGTTGACCCAGTCGTGTACGTGGTCGATCGCCGCGCTGGCGGCGCTGGCCGCGCTCGACGCCCCGCGGGCCTCGATGATCGCGGCGCCGCGCTTGCCGACCGTGGGCAGGAACTCGTTCTCCAGCCACTCTTGGTCGTTCACCACGTCCGCCGCGGTGCGATCGCCGATCCGTGCGTGGAAGAGGTTCGGGTACATCGTCGGCGAGTGGTTGCCCCAGATCGCCATCTTCGCGATGTCGTCGACGCCGACGCCGGCCTTCGTGGAGAGCTGGGCGAGCGCGCGGTTGTGGTCGAGCCGGGTCATCGCGGTGAAGCGCTCGCGCGGGACGTCGGGGGCGTTGGACATCGCGATCAGCGCGTTGGTGTTCGCGGGGTTGCCGACCACGAGCACCTTCACATCGTCGGCGGCGCCGGCGTTGATCGCCTCGCCCTGCGGCTTGAAGATCCCGCCGTTGGCCTCGAGCAGGTCGGCGCGCTCCATGCCCTTGGTGCGCGGCCGGGCGCCGACCAGCAGCGCCACGTTGACGCCGTCGAACGCCGCCTTCGGGTCGTCGAAGATGTCGATTCCCTGCAGCAGCCCGAACGCGCAGTCGTCGAGCTCCATCGCGGTGCCCTCGGCGGCCTTGACCGCCTGGGGGATCTCGAGCAGGCGCAAGGCGACCGGGGTGTCGGGGCCGAGCAGCTGGCCGGACGCGATGCGGAACAGCAGCGCGTAGCCGATCTGCCCGGCGGCGCCGGTGACGGTGACGTTGACGGGGCTCATCGGTTCATCTCCTTCTGCAGGTTCTCGTCGATCGCGCCCAGGAACTCCTGCGTGGTGAGGAAGCCCTGGTCACCTCCCACGAGCAGGGCGAGGTCCTTCGTCATCTTTCCGCTCTCGACCGTCTCGATGCAGACGCGCTCGAGGGTCTCGGCGAACTCCGTCACCTCGGGCGTGTCGTCCATCCGGCCGCGCGCGGCGAGCGCGCGCGTCCAGGCGAAGATCGAGGCGATCGGGTTGGTCGACGTCGGCTTGCCTTCCTGGTGCTGGCGGAAGTGGCGCGTCACCGTCCCGTGCGCGGCCTCGGCCTCGACCGTCTTGCCGTCGGGCGTCATCAGGACAGAGGTCATCAGCCCGAGCGAGCCGAAGCCCTGCGCGACGGTGTCGGACTGCACGTCGCCGTCGTAGTTCTTGCACGCCCACACATAGCCGCCCTCCCACTTCAGGGCGGCGGCGACCATGTCGTCGATGAGGCGGTGTTCATAGGTGATGCCGGCGGCCTCGAACTCGCTGGCGAACTCCTCCTCGAAGACCTCCTGGAAGAGGTCCTTGAAGCGCCCGTCGTACTTCTTGAGGATCGTGTTCTTGGTCGACATGTAGACCGGGTAGTTGCGATCCAGCCCGTAGCGGAGCGACGCGCGCGCGAAGTCGCGGATCGACGCGTCGAGGTTGTACATCGCCATCGCGATGCCGCTGCTCGGGAAGTCGAAGACGTTGATCTCGATCGGCTCGGCGCCGTCGGTCGGCGTGAAGGTGAGCGTGAGCTTGCCCTCTCCCGGGATCAGGACGTCCTCGGCGCGGTACTGGTCGCCGAACGCGTGACGGCCGATGATGATCGGCTTCGTCCAGCCCGGCACCAGGCGCGGGACGTTCGAGATGACGATCGGCTCGCGGAAGATCACACCGCCGAGGATGTTGCGGATCGTCCCGTTCGGCGAGCGGTACATCTCCTTGAGGCCGAACTCCTTCACGCGGGCCTCGTCGGGGGTGATCGTCGCGCACTTGACGCCGACGCCGTGTTCCTTGATCGCCTCCGCCGCCTCGACCGTCACGCGGTCCTCGGTGGCGTCGCGGCTCTCGATGCCGAGATCGAAGTAGCGCAGATCGACGTCCAGATAGGGCAGGATGAGCTGCTCCTTGATGAACGCCCAGATGATCCGGGTCATCTCGTCGCCGTCGAGCTCGACGACCGGGTTCTTGACAGTGATCTTCTCCATGGGCGCGCGATGGTATCTGCGACCCTTCCCAGGATGCTCGGCGGGCGCTCCCTGAAGCTGTTCACCCTGCTCGGGATCCGGGTCGGCGTCAGCCCGAGCTGGTTCCTGATCCTGTTCATCGCGCTGTTCTTCCTGACCGAGCGCTTCCGGACGACGCTCGGGGTCGGCACCACGGAGGCGTTCGCCGTGGCCGCCGTCGCCGCGATCCTCTTCTTCGGGTCGATCCTGCTTCACGAGCTCGGCCACGCCGTGGTCGCCGTGCGCGAGGGCATCGAGGTCTCCGGGATCGACCTCTTCATCTTCGGCGGCGTGATGAAGATGGCGCGCGAAGGCAGCTCGCCGGGTGCGATGTTCCGGATCGCCGCCGCCGGGCCGGCGGTGACCTTGCTGATCGTGCTGGCGGGCGGCGCCCTCGCCGTGGCGATGATGGGCTGGTCGGGCGTCTACGACGCGGCCCTCCTCAACGCCGTCCCGGGCACCTCCGCGGCCGAGCAGCTCGTCTCGTTGCTCGTCGCGGTCAACGTGATCCTGCTCGCCTTCAACCTGATCCCGGCGCTCCCGCTCGACGGCGGCCAGATCCTGCGCTCGGCGGTCTGGGGGGCCACCGGCGACCGGGCCAAGGGGACGCGCGTCGCGGCCGTGCTCGGCCAGGGCTTCGCCTACCTGCTGATGGCCTACGGCGCCTACGCGCTGCTGCTCGGGCACACGTTCGACGGGATCTGGTCGATCGGGCTCGGCTTCCTGATCGGCCAGGGCGCGCGCGCCGCCGTGTTCCAGACCGCGTTCTCAGAGCGGTTGGAGGGCGTGACCGTGGCCGACATCATGGACGCCGAACCCGTCACGATCCCGGCCGGGCTCGACGCCGCCACCGCCTATGACGACTACTTCCTGCGCTATCACGGCTGGGAGTGGTTCGCGGTCGTCGACGAGAACGGCCGCCTCGCGGGCCTGGCGCATCGTGCCGCCGTCCAGCACGCGGCGATCGAGGAGGGCGGCACGCCGCTCGTGCGCGACCTCGCGGCCGACGCCGCGCCCGACACCCATGTGCTCATGGACGCTCCCCTCGAGTCGCTGCTGGGGTCGGAGCCGCTGCGCCGGCTCGGCGCGCTGATCGCGCTCGACCCCGACGGGCACCTGCGCGGCGTGGTCACGCTCGAGCAGGTCTCCAACGCCCTGCGCGCCCAGCTCGCTCCCTCCTAACGGCGGAGCGTGATGGAGCGCTGGGTGTCGCGCGGTTGCGTGCCGGCCTCGACCACGCGCGCGAGCAGCTCGACGCGCTTGAGCCGTTTGAGCGCCCGGCGCTGGTCACGCGAGAGCTTGAAGGTGAGGCGCTTCGCCTGACCCGCGGGGATCACGAAGTCCTCGGCGCCCAGTGAGAACGTGCGCTTGCGCGACCCGATCCGCACCCGCTTGACGGAGGCGAGGCGCACGGTCCCGCTGCAGCCCCGCGGCCCCGCGTTGGCGCCGCACGCGAGCCGCACGGTGACGCGGCCCGAGCGCGACGGCTTGAGTGACGTGGCCGGGACGGTCACCGGGAACGTGCCGTGCAGCGGCGGTGGCGGCGGACCGGGCGGTGGCGGCAGCCGCGGCTCGAAGGCCGGCGGGGGCGTCGAATCCACGCGCTCGCAGGTCCCGGGCTCGACTCCGTCGTTGAAGTCCACGATCGCCGAGTCTGTCCCCTCGCCGCAGGAGACCGAGTCGGGGCCGCTGTCACGCGCCTCCAGCGTGTCGTCGCCGCGGTCGCCGTACAGGCTGTCGCTACCACCGCCGCCGATCAGGACGTCGTTCGCGTCGCCGCCCCGGAGGACGTTGGCCGCGTTCGATCCGGTGAGGCGGTTGGGCGCCCACATGTCGCCCTGCACGTTCTCGACATCGGAGTGGACGTTGTCCCCTTCACCGGGGGCGCCGTCGTCCGGCTGGTCGTCGATCGTGACCGTGACCCGCTCGGCGCGCTGGCCGGCGTAGGACACACGGTCGGTGCCCTCGCCGCCCACGAAGTCGTCGGCCGCGCGCGCGACGGCATCGCCGGCCGGGCCGTGATCGCCGTACATGGTGTCGTCGCCAGGGCCGCCGTCAAACCGATCGGCGCCGGCGCCGCCGGCCATGAAGTCGACGCCGTCGCCGCCGATGAAGTGCACTGGCGTGACGGTCCCCGGCACCAGGTACGCGAGATCGAGGCCCGGACCCAGGTCGGCCCGGATGAGGCGCGCGCGCCGCCCGTCCGGGAGCGCGCAGGCCCCGTTGCCGTGGCTGTCGGTCACCTCGCAGCCGGGCCCCGCGGTGAGCCCGGCGGCGTCCCGGATCCCGTACCGGATCTGCCCCGGCTGCGGACCGGGACCCTCCGAGATGCTCAAGTGGTTCTCCTGCGCGCCGCCGACGAAGACGATCTCGTCCCCCTGGACGGAGACGTCTCCGGCGAGTGCCGGCGTGGCCAGGATCAAGACAAGGATCATCGACGCACCCGCGAGGGCCGCGGGGCGGCAGGACATGGGAGCCAGTGTCTGCGTTCTGGCGCCTTTGCACAAGCGTCTGGACGAATGGCGTAGCGGGGCCCTACGGCAGCCGCGCCTCGTGGCGCGTCCCGTCGCGTCGACGACGCGGACCCGCACGCGACCGGCGACGCCGTCTGTCATCGCCACCGCCCCGGAGCGGGTGAGGACGAGCTTCAGCGGCCGGTTGAAGCGGCTGTGGACGGAGCCCGAGGCCGCTGCGCCTCAGGTTGAAGGCGACCCGCACCGCCCACTCAGGGACCCGGCACGGTCGGCGGTCGCGCCGGCGTGGACGTTGTCGCCCTCGCCGGGCTGGCCGTCGTTGGCCTGGTCGTCGAGCGTGACGACGGTCGCCGGTGCCTCGTGCACGTAGTAGGAGGCATCGAGCGTGTCGTTGCCGGCGCCGAGGTCGAGGCGGATGCGGGAGATCGCTCCCGGCTGGGGAAACTCGCACGCGACGGCGTTGGCGGCGCCGGCGACCTGGTGACAGCCGGCGCCGGCCGTCAGCGTCGAGTTGGCGTCCAGGAAATCGAAGGAGTAGGTCCCATCGACGAAGCGCTGCTGATCGACGCGGCCGATGTCGAGTCGGTTCTCCTCCGGCCCGGTCACCACGATGATCTCCGACCCCCTGCACCGCCACGGTTCCGGCCGACGCCGTTCCCCGCGGCCGCCGCGAACGCCACGATCAGCCCGATCAGTCCCCTGTGCATGCGATCCATCGGCGGGAGTGTGAGGGCTCGGCCGGTGCTCGGCAAGCCACGAGAATCCCGAGCAACCAGGCCGGATTTCCCGTCGCCGCCCGGGCCTCTCCGGCGGCCAACCGACAGATAGAGTGCCGCGCATGCCCGCACACGACGTTCTCATCATCGGCGCCGGCCTGGCCGGTCAGCGCGCCGCCCTCGCCGCGGCCGGCGCCGGAGCGTCGGTGGCGATCATGTCCAAGGTCCATCCTGTGCGGTCGCACTCCAACGCGGCGGCGGGCGGGATCAACGCCGCGCTCAACGTCGACGACTCCTGGGAGTCGCACGCGTTCGACACGGTGAAGGGTTCGGATTACCTCGGCGACCAGGACGCGATCGAGATCATGTGCCGCGAGGCGCCGGGCGAGGTGCTCTGGCTCGAGCACCAGGGCGTCACCTTCCACCGCAACGACGAGGGCAAGCTCGGCACCCGGGCGTTCGGCGGCGCATCCGCCGCGCGGACCTACTACGTCGCCGACATCACCGGCCAGGCGCTGCTGCACGTCCTCTACGAGCAGCTGATGAAGAACTTCGAGACGATCGACCGCTTCGAGGAGTGGTTCGTCACGGCCGTCGTGCAGGACGGGAGCGGCAACGCGTGCGGCGCGATCGCCCGCAACATCCGCGACGGCTCGATGCAGCTGTTCGCCGCGAAGGCGGTCATCCTCGCCTCGGGCGGCGCCGGGCAGGCGTTCAAGCCCACCACCAACGCGCTGATCTGCACCGGCGACGGCATCGCGCAGGCCTACCGGATCGGCGCGCCGCTGATGGACATGGAGATGATCCAGTACCACCCGACCACGCTGGCGGGCAACGGGATCCTCATCACCGAGGGCGCGCGCGGCGAGGGCGCGCATCTCTACAACGCGCAGGGTGAGCGCTTCATGGAGAAGTACGCGCCCAACAAGCTCGAGCTCGCCTCGCGCGACGTCGTCTCGCGCTCCGAGCAGACCGAGATCAACGAGGGCCGCGGCTTCCCCGACGGGACCGTCGCGCTCGACATCACCAAGGTCCCCCGCAAGCGCACGCTCGAGGCGCTGCGCGAGATCGTCAACATCGGCCGCGACTTCGCGGGCGTCGACATCACCCGCGAGCCGATCCACATCAAGCCCGGCTGCCACTACATCATGGGCGGCGTCAAGACCGACGTGTGGGGCGCGACGTCGATCGAAGGCCTGTACGCCGCCGGCGAGGTCGCGTGCGTGTCGGTCCACGGCGGCAACCGCCTCGGCGCCAACTCGCTGCTCGACACGCTGATCTTCGGCCGCCGCTCCGGCGAGCATGCCGCCGAGCGCGCCAAGGGCATGGCGATGCCGGCGCCGAGCGAGGCGTCGCTGGCCGACGAGCAGCGGATGATCGACGAGATCATCGGCCGCGAGCGCGGCTCCGGGCGGCGCGTCTCGGAGATCAAGGACGAGCTCGGGGAGATGATGAACTCCAAGTGCGCGGTGTTCCGCGACGAGCAGGGCCTCACCGAGGCGCTCGAGATCATCCGGCGCCTCGAGGAAGAGGCGAAGACCGCCTACATCGACGACCAGGGCACCGTCTTCAACCAGGACGTGCTCGGGGCCATCGAGCTGGGGTACATGCTCGACTGCGCGGAGGCGATCGTCATCGGGGCGCTCGAGCGCAAGGAGTCGCGCGGCGCCCAGTTCCGGCTCGACTACCCGAAGCGCAACGACGATGAGTGGCTCAAGCACATCAACATCTCCGCCAACGGCGGCGACGCGCCCAAGGTCTCCTACTCCGAGGTCACGATGACCCAGTGGGAGCCTCAGGAGAGGACGTATTAGTGCCCGAATACACGCTCAAGCTCCGGCGCTATTCCCCCGAGACGGGCGAGGCCGCCTACTGGGAGCAGTTCACCATCGACCTCGACGGGCACCGCTCGGTCCTCGACGGGATCCTGCAGGCCAAGGACCGCCAGGACGGCTCGATCGGCATCCGCTGCTCGTGCCGCGCCGCGATCTGCGGCTCCTGCGGCGTCCGCATCAACGGCCGGCCGGGCCTGGCGTGCCACATGCACCTCGAGGAGGCCCAGCAGCGCGCGAACCTCGACGGCGGCCTGATCACCGTCGAGCCGATGGGCAACATGCCGGTGATCAAGGATCTGATCGTCGACATGGACGCCGTCCACTGGACGAAGATGCAGCGCGTCACGCCGTGGCTGATCCCCGAGGGCCCGCCGCCCGAGCGCGAGTACATCGTGCCCAAGGAGTCGATGGTCGACATCACGCAGACGATGGCGTGCATCCAGTGCGGCGCCTGCGTGTCGGACTGCCTGTCGATGGAGGTCGACCCCCTGTTCATCGGCCCGGCCGCACTGGCCAAGGCCTACCGCTTCGTCGGCGACCCGCGCGACGGCCAGCAGTACGAGCGCCTCAAGGACCTCTCCGAGGATCCGCACGGCATCTACGACTGCACCCACTGCTTCAACTGCATCGAGGCCTGCCCCAAGGGCGTCGCCCCGATGAGCCAGATCATGCGGCTGCGGCGGATCGCGGGCTCCGATCACCACATCGACGACCGCAACAACGGCCACCGCCACGAGAACGCGTTCGTCAAGAACATCGAGCGCAACGGCATCCTGCACGAGGCCGACCTGCTGCCCGACTCCTACGGCGGCAAGTTCCACCCGCGCGCCGTGCCGGAGCTGCTCGCCTCGCTCCCGACGGCGGTCGTCGGCATGCGTCGGGGCAAGATCACACCGAAGAAGGCCCTGCTGCACCAGCACAAGGCGCCCAAGGAGGTCAAGGAGATCTTCAAGCGCATCCACGGCCAGAGCGAGCGCTACGAGCTCAACCTGTACGTCACCGGCAAGGACGAGGACCTGCCGGACGAGGAGGGGATGGGCGCCGGGGCCGAGGGCCAGACGGCGCACGGCACCCCGTCCTCCTCGCCCGCGGAGAGGAGCCCCAACTCGTGAAGGTTGCGTACTGGCCCGGCTGTGTGAGCCGCGGCTTCACCCCGGAGCTCCACGGCTCCATGGCCAAGGTCGCCCCGCTGCTCGACATCGAGCTCGTCGAGCTCGACCGCGCCTGCTGCACCGGCGCCGGTGTCATCGCCGAGCACAACCAGGAGCTCGCCGACACGCTCAACGCGCGTACATTCGCGCTCGCGCAGCAGGAGATGGCCAACGGCGCCGAGATGATGATCAACATCTGCTCGACGTGCCAGGGCGCGCAGTCGGAGTGCCAGGAGCGCCTCGACGCGAACGCGGAGTACCGCGCGCGGGTCAACGAGACGCTCGCCTCGGAGGGCCTGACCTACGAGAAGGGCATCGCCAACAAGCACTTCCTGTGGCTGATGGTCGAGGAGATCGGGCTCGACGCCATCAAGGCGAAGGTGACGCGGCCGCTGACCGACCTGCGCGTCGGCCCGTTCTACGGCTGCTACATCGTGCGCCCGACCGACCGCCTCGGCATCGACGAGGAGCACCCGCGGGATCGCTACCTACAGATGCTCATCGAGACGCTGGGCGGGACGGTCGTCGACTACGCCGGCATGTACAAGTGCTGCGGCTTCCCGATCATCACCATGAACAAGGAGGCCTCGCTCAAGCAGGCGGGCCGCCACCTCGGGGACGCCAAGGACGCCGATGCGGACTGCCTCGTCACGCCCTGCCCGCTCTGCCACCTGAACCTCGACCTCCAGCAGCCCGGCGCGTCGAAGGTGGTGGGCCGCGAGATCAACCTCCCGGTCCTGCACCTGCCGCAGCTCGTCGGCCTCGCGTTCGGGCTCGATCCCAAGGAGCTCGGCTTCAATCGGCACATCGTCAAGCCGACGGGCGTCGTCGACTGGTCGACCTCGGTGGTGGCCGGCGTCGGCGCCTAGACCCAGGGGGTGACGG
Source organism: uncultured Solirubrobacterales bacterium (assembly GCA_963828075.1). Classification (GTDB taxonomy): domain Bacteria; phylum Actinomycetota; class Thermoleophilia; order Solirubrobacterales; family Solirubrobacteraceae; genus JACCYI01. Next base: position 1,060,884 of record CAWHDH010000021.1, read on the forward strand.
CGGGCGCCGTGACCCCCACGTCGACCGCGAAGATGCGGCCGGCGTGCGGCTGCGCGGCGAGCTCGGCCTGCGAGCGCCCGATGCGCGCCGAGGTGATGTAGAGCGTCGTGCCGCCGATGCAGCACGACGTCGAATGCGCGGCGGGAACCGAGACGGTCGCCAGATGCCGGCCGTCCGGGGTGTAGCGGCGGACCTCGCCGCCGCCCCAATAGGCGATCCACAGCGCGCCCTCGTCGTCGACCGTAAGGCCGTCAGGAACGCTGCCCTCGGGGCCGGGCACGGTCAGTTCTCGCGGCTCACCGAGGGCGCCCGTCTCGACGTCGTAGGGGAAGGCGAGGACGGTCGGCACGCCGGAGTCGGCCCAATAGGCCGTGTGGTGGTCGGGGGACCAGTCGAGGCCGTTGGGCACGGTGGCGCCCGGGCGGATCTGCTCCGCGGCGCCGCCGTGCAGCCGCCAGAGCGCGCCGGCCTCCGGCGCCTCGTCGTAGGCGAGCGTGCCGGCGATGAAGCGCCCGGCCGGATCGGTGGCGCCGTCGTTCATCCGGAAGCGGGCGGCATCCTGGCCGGTATCGGCGAGCGGCGTAACCGCGCCGGTCTCGTCGAGGCGCGCGAAGCCGGCCGCGCGCCCGAGCACCCACCCACCCGCCGCCGCGGGGACGGCGACGCCGACCGGTGCGCCGGCGTCGTACGTGTCGACGCGCTCCAGCCGGCCGTTGACCGGGCGGTCACGATGGACCTCGCCGGCGACGATGTCGACCGACAGCAGCTCGCCCCGCTCCCCGTCCCACCGCGGCCCCTCGCCGAGCTCGGCGCGGTGGGTGGTGACGGGGTCGGCGGTGAGGGGCAGCGGCGGCACGCGCGCACCCTACGTGATGGCAACCCTTAAACGACGAGGGAGCCCGCCGGCTCCCTCTCGCGTCTCTCCCGGTTGTGCGTACCCCAGTCCGCCCCGTGGAAAGTTCGTGCGCCTATCCTGCCCGACTGGCGCGCTCGCGTCGTCCCCTGCGGGGGGTGATCTTCGGGGGAGCGGCCGGGGGAATGGCGGGTGAGATGAACCTCACCCCTATGCGGTAGGATGCCTGTTGTGGACACCGCACAGGTCTCCGTGCTCATCTCGCGGTTCGAGGATCTGGTGGCGTACGGGTTGCGCGCCTTGGTGACCGAGGACCCGAACCTCTCGCTCGTCGGCACGGACGTCGCGCCGCGCGCGATCGAGCGCTCGATCGCCGAGCACAAGCCGTCGGTGGTGATTCTCAACTTCGGCTCGCTGCGCACCCCGGTCGAGGTGCACGAGCTCCATGTCGCGCATCCCGGCTCGCGGCTCGTCGTGCTCGCGAATCACCCGTCCCCCGTCGAGTGCAACCAGCTGCTCGCGTTCGGGGCGACCGCCTGCCTGTCGAAGGAGACCCAGGCCCGCGACGTCCTGAACGCGATCCACCTCGCGTCGCGGGGCCTCCAGGTGCTTCCGCGCACGCGGCTGGACGGCGGCGGGGTCGAGTCGCCGGGGCCGGAGCTGCTCACACCGCGCGAGGCGGACGTGCTCGAGCTGCTGCAGGGCGGGCGGACGAATGCGGAGATCGCGCAGCAACTGCACGTCGGCGTCGAGACCGTCCGCACGCACGCCCGCAACATCTACCGCAAGCTCGGCGTCCGTACCCGCCGCGACCTCTCGGTCCCGGCCGGCCTCGACCTCGCCACGCGCCGCGGGTAGCGGGCTAGGACGATCGGCCGGAGCTGGGCACGGGGGGCTGGACCGCTGACCCCCAGCCGCACTGGTCGGTCGCCGCGGGTGCGTTCAGAGACACGCGCAGCGGCCGCTTCCCGCGGCGCCTGAAGGTCAGCGACCGCAGGCCGGTGGCCGGCGGGAGCGTGAGCACCGCCGAACCCGCGCGCAACGGCAGCGGGCGCGCGGCGCCGGCGCCGCTCCGCATGCTCGCCCGCCAGCCGGCGCGGGCGACCACGGCGACGGTCAACCGGCGGGTGCTGCACGGGGCGTCGACGAGAACCGTGATCGGGCCGTCGTGCAGGGTTTGGCACCGGGTCCGGCTGCTCGGTCGCGGGCCACCCGTGAGCGCCAGGCACCGGGAGGTCTCGCCACCCGCCCGCACCGGCGTCTCCCACAGCGACGCCCGGCCGCGGGCGCCGGCGATCCGCCGCGTCGCGAACACCCTCGGCCCAGTCTCGGATCCTTCACTGGTCTGCTTGTGCAGCACCTTGCCGAAGGCATCGAGTTGCTCCATGCGCTCGAGCTCGCGGAAGCTGGTGATCGTCGCCGCGACGAACCGCACGTGGCCGGCGTAGCGCCCCGTGTACCCCTCAGCGGCGATCGTCGGCAGCTCACGCGCCGGGCCTCGCTTCGGGCCGAGGCGGAGGCGGGCGACCTGTGCGGGAACCGCGAGCACGAACGCGCGCGGCCGGACGTAGTCGTCGACGGCAATGACGTTGTCCGTGAAGCCCGGGGCCATGATCCCGCAGGTCAGCGCGGTGAACGGCAGATCCGCGACCGCGAGGCACAACGATTCCGCCGGCCCGTCGGCGACGCGGAATCCGGGTGACCCGGCCACGGCCGCGACGGGCCCGGTCGGCCTGACCGGGGGAAGGTCGGCGAAGATTCCGGCGGGATCCAGAACCGCGTCGGAGAGGAAACGGGTGGGGAAGCCCTGCGCCCCGGTCGCGCAGGAGAACGCCAGGGGCGGCACCGAGAACGCAACGCGTCGTGCCCCGGTGCCAGGGCGCTGGACGCGAAGGCCCCGGATCGCTGCCGCGGCCGGGACGACGAGCGCGAAGACGGTCTTATCCGCCTCCTCAAAGCGCGCGGAGCGCGCCGGCAGCCTTTGACCGTCGCCGAGCAGCACGCTCACGCGGCTGCCGGTGCCCTGGACGACGCCGTGCAGCAGACGGAAGCGCTGGTCGCATTCGTCCTCGGTCATCGCACCGGCGGCACCGAAGACAGACTCCAACGCGGCGTCCTGCGGAGCGCCTCCGGTGCACAGCCCTTCGGAGCTGCCCGAGACGCGCGGGCTCTTGACCTTGATCTCCAGGCAGCGGCTGACCGTCTCGTGATCGAGGTCGTACACCGTCGAGGTGAGCGACGACTTGCGCTGGCTCTCCACCGACCAGCGAACACGACCAGAACGTCCGGAGAGCAGCGCGCGGCGCTCGGTGATGAGCTCGCCATGGCCCGGGTCGAACACGGCGACCGGCGCGCCGCTCGCGTCGAGCGCGCGAACCCGCAGGCCGTCGTTCTCGACCGTGGCGGGCAGGCGGAGGAGGGCGAAGCGAACGCTGCCCGCGCGGCGCCCGCGGTAGGCCTCGCCCGCGATGGTGGGGCCGCTCGCGAGCAGCTTGCCCGTCCGGCGCACCTCGACCGTCGTCGCCGCCACGGGGACCGCGGCGCCGATGAAGCTCGGTGCGCGCGTGCTGCTCGGCGCTCCGAGAGCCACCACGCCCCGCTGCTCCGGGCTGCAGGCGTCCGCTTCGCCGTTCGGCTCCTTGATCGCGAGGCACAGATCCTTCTCAGCGTCCCGGACGCTGAGCGCGGCGGGCCCGTCGCTCGCCACGACGACGCCATCCTGCGCGGTCGCCGCCGCCGGCGCCGCGCACAGGGCGAGGAGCCACAGGAGGAGCCAGCGGGACGTGTGCATCCCGCCGGAGCCTACGGGCTAGGCGGCGCTGCGGGCGCCGACCAGCCCGCGCGCGTGCAGCAGCTCGGCGAGCTGCACCGCGTTGGTCGCGGCGCCCTTGCGCAGGTTGTCGGCCACCACCCACAGGTTCAGCGCCCGCGGGTGCGACGTGTCGTCGCGGATCCGCCCGACGAACACCTCGTCGCGGCCGGCGGCGTCGCGCGCCGTAGGGTGCAGGTGGGTGCTCGGGTCGTCGACCACGACGATCCCCGGCGCCCGCTCGAGCAGCGCGCGGCAGTCCTCGGCGCTCAGCGCCTCGCGCGTCTGGACGTTGACCGACTCGGAGTGCGAGAACGGCACCGGGACGCGCGCGCAGGTGACGCTGATGCCGATCGAGTCGTCGGCGAGGATCTTGCGCGTCTCGAACATCATCTTGCGCTCTTCGTCCGTGGAGTCGTCGCCCTCCGGGAAGTTCCCGGCCGCCCCGATGACGTTGTCGGCGATCACGTACGGGTAGCTCACGGGCGCGGGCGGCGGCTCGCCGGCGAGGATCGCGCGCTCCTGGGCGCGCAGCTCCTCGACCGCCTTCACACCCGTGCCGGACACGGACTGGTAGGTGGAGACCACCAGGCGCTCGATGCCGACCGCGGCGTGGATCGGCTTGAGCGCGACCATCAGCTGCATCGTCGAGCAGTTCGGGTTGGCCACGATGCCGCGGTGGTCGTCGAGCGCCTCGGGGTTGACCTCGGCGACGACGAGCGGGACCTCCGGGTCCATCCGCCAGCGCGACGAGTTGTCGACCACGACGGCGCCCGCCGCCGCGAACCTCGGCGCCCACTCGCCGGACACGCCGCCGCCGGCCGAGAAGATCGCGATGTCGAAGCCGCCGATCGTGTCGTCGGCGAGCGGGCGGACGACCATGCCGTTCTCGAGCGTCCGCCCCGCGGAGCGCTCCGAGGCGAAGGGGACGATCTCACTCGCCGGGAACGCCCGCGCCTCGAGCGTCTCGAGCATGACGCGACCGACCGCGCCGGTGGCGCCGACGACGGCGACGCGCAGCCCTGCGGGGCTCACGCCCGCACCCCGAAAGGATCCTCGGCGCGGACGTCGTCCACGCCGAGGTCGAAGGCCGTGTGCAGCGAGCGGACCGCCTCGGTCACGCGGTCGCCGCGGATCACGCAGGAGATCTTGATCGGGGAGGTGGAGATCATCTCGATGTTGATGTCGTGCTCGCCCAGCGTGGAGAACACCTTGGCGGCGACGCCGGGATGCGATTTCATTCCCGCCCCGACGATCGAGACCTTCCCCATCTCGGGATCGTCGACCACGCCCTCGAGCACCGGGCCGACGTACGGCTGGAGCGTCGAATGCGCGATGCGCAGGTCGCCGCGCGGGACGGTGAAGGAGATCTCCGCCTTGGCGCCCTCGGAGACCGGCTCGTTCTGGACGATCATGTCGACGTTGACGTTCGCCTCGGCCAGCGACGTGAAGATCCGCCCCGCGACGCCCGGCTGGTCCGGGACGCCGAGCAGCGTGATGCGGGCCTCCTCGGTCGAGTGGGTGACGGCGGTGATCAGGGGGTGTTCCATGGTCTCGTCCTCCCCGAGCACCACGGTGCCCGGCTCGTCGGTGAAGCTCGAACGGCAGTGGATGCGGACGCCGTGGTTGCGGGCGTACTCGACCGAGCGCAGCTGGAGCACACCCGCGCCGGAGGCGGCCATCTCGAGCATCTCCTCGAACGAGACGGCGGGGAGCTTGCGCGCCTCGGGGACGAGGCGGGGATCGGCCGAGAACACGCCGGCGACGTCGGTGTAGATCTCGCAGACCTCGGCGCCGAGCGCGGCGGCGAGGGCGACCGCGGTGGTGTCCGAGCCGCCGCGGCCCAGGGTGGTCACGTCATAGGACGTGGAGACGCCCTGGAAACCGGCGACGAGCACGATCGACCCCTCGCCGAGCGCCTTGTGGATTCGATCGGCGCGCACGTCGAGAATCCTTGCTTTCGTGTGCGACGTGTCGGTGACGATCCCCGCCTGTGAGCCCGTGAGCGAGATGGCCCGGTGGCCGAGATCGTTGATGGCCATGGCGCACAGCGCGCAGGAGATCCGCTCGCCCGTGGACAGCAGCATGTCCATCTCGCGCGGGTCCGGCGTGATGGAGACCTCCTCGGCCATCGACACCAGCTCGTCCGTCGTCTTCCCGCGTGCCGAGAGCACCGCGACCACGTCGTGGCCGGCCTCCTTCGCGCGCACGATCCGGCCCGCGGCTCGCTTGAGCCGCTCGGCATCGGCCACGGAGGTCCCGCCGAACTTCATCACCACGGTGCCGGGCATCGTCGAGGCAGTGTAGGTAACGCGGAGTGAGCGACCCCATGCCACGGAACGGCAACCCCCTCGAGGATTCGAACCGCGCCACCGGCAGCCCGTGGTGGGCGCCCAGCGCGGTGGCGGCGCTGCTGTTCTTCCTCGCGCTGGCGACGGGCGGCCCGGACAACGCCGCCGGCCCGCTCCCACCGCGCGTGGGGACCGCCGACGCCGCGTCGCGCTCGGCGGGCGCGCGGCCCGCGGCGACCCTCGCGCCGGCGGTCCGCGCGGCCGCCGCGAAGCTCGATCCCGGCGAGCAGGTGGCCCAGCTCTTCCTCGTGGCGACGCAGGGGGCGACGCCGAGGCGGCCGGACTGGGCCGGGGTGATCGTCGGCGGCGCGCCGCCGGCCGAGCTGCGCCGGCTCGCCCGCCGCGCGCGGCCGGTGCCGCTGTTGATCGCGAGCACCGCCCTGCCGTATCAACCGGAGCTCGGGGAGGTTCCCGTGCGCAAGGTCGCCGCCGAGTACCGGCGCGTCGGCCGGTCGCTGCGGGCGGACGGCGCCGGGCTGGCGCTCGGGCTGTCGGCAGATGTCGCCGCGGCCGCGGGGCCGCTCGCCGAGGTGGCGTTCGGCGACCACGGTGCCCAGGTCTCGCCGCGGGCGCGCGCCGCCCTCGACGGCCTGCGCGCGGCGCGGCTGCTCGCGGTCGTCGCCCACTTCCCGGGGCAGGGCACGGCGAGCCAGAGCCCGATGGACGGCCCGGCAAGCGTCGGGCTGAACCGCGCCGAGCTGCGCAACCGCGACCTCGCCCCGTTTCGCGCCGTCATCGACCGCGCCGACGCGGTGATGGTCTCGAGCGCCGTCTACGCGGCCTACGGCGGAGCCACTCCCGCGTCGCTGTCCGTCGACGTCGTGCGTTCCGAGCTGCGCGGGCGCCTCGGCTTCTCCGGCGTCGCGATGTCCGACGACCTCGCGGGCGTCACCGCCGTCACCGGCGGCTCAGTCGGCGAGGCGGCCGTCGAGGCGCTGCGGGCCGGGATCGATCTGCTCTACGTCGGCGACGACCGCCAGGCGGACGCCGCGCACCGCGCGGTGCTGAATGCGGTCCGCACCGGCGAGTTGCCGGCGACCCGCGTCCGCGAGGCCGTCGAGCGCGTGCTCGAGCTCAAGCGTCGCGCCGGGTTGCTCTGACGCGAGGAACCAGATCGAGTCGCCTACCGTAAGAAGCGGTATGCGACGCCTGCTCGCCGCCCTCTGCGCCGCCGCCCTCGCCGCCTGCGGCGGCGGTGACGACCCGCCCCGGCCGGCTGCCACCGCGACAGCCACCCCCGAGGCGCCCGCCGACGCCCTGCCGACGGCGACGGCGACCCGCGAGCCGGCGGAGGCGAGCCCGCGCGCGCTCGCCCGGGCCTCAGGCGGCCCGCGGGTCTCGACCATCGCCACCGGCCTCGAGGCGCCGTGGGAGATCGCGTTCCTGCCCGACCGCCGAGCGCTGGTCACCGAGCGGCCCGGCCGCGTGCGGCTGCTGACGGCCGACCGCCACCTGCGCGGCACGCCGGTCGCCGAGATCGAGGTCGAGGCGGTCGGAGAGGCCGGGCTGTTGGGTCTCGCGATCGACCCCGACTTCTCGGAGAACCGCCTCGTCTACCTCTACCGGACCACAGGCGACGGCAACGAGGTCGTCCGCTACGAGCTTCGCGACGAGCGCCTGCACGAGCAGGCCGTCGTGGTCCGCGGGATCCAGGCGGCGGGCATCCACGACGGCGGCCGGCTGCGGTTCGGCCCCGACGACCGCCTCTATTTCTCCACCGGCGACGCCGCGAACCCCGATCTCTCCCAGCAGCCGGACGGGCTCAACGGGAAGATCCTCCGGCTCTCGCCGCGGCAGTACCGCAAGGGATCCGGCGTCCGGCCCCAGGTCTTCTCCTACGGCCACCGCAATCCCCAGGGCTTCGCGTGGGAGCCGGGCACCGACCGGTTCGTCGAGAACGAGCACGGTCCCGACGGCGACGACGAAGTCAACCTCATGCGCCGCGGCGCGAACTACGGCTGGCCGGTGATCCGCGGCGAGCAGCGGCGCGAGGGCATGCGGACGCCCGTCGCCGTCTACCCGCAGTCGATCGCGCCGTCGGGCTCGACGTTCGTGCGCCTGCCCGGCTCGAGGTGGACGGGCGACTACCTGATGGCGTGCCTGGTCGGCCGGCGCATCCAGCGCGTGACGCTCTCGCGCGACGGTCGCGTCACCCGGAACGAGGCGCTGTTCGAGGACGACTACGGGCGGCTGCGCACGATCGTCGAGGGGCCCGACGGCGCCCTCTACGCGCTCACGAACAACACCGACGGCCGCGGCTCGCCGCGGGATGGCGACGACCGGATCCTGCGCATCGTGCCGCCGAAGGACTGAGCTTTCGGGCCGCTACAACGCCCGCCGCCCCGCGAACGCCTTGCCGAGCGTGACCTCGTCGGCGTACTCGAGGTCGGCGCCGACGGGCAGCCCGGAGGCGAGGCGCGTCACCGCGACGGCGGGCGCCCGCGTCCGCAGCGCGTCGGCGATGTGCAGCGCGGTCGCCTCGCCGGTCGTCGTCGGGTTCGTGGCGAGGATGACCTCGCGGATCGGCTCGCCGCCTGTCGCCGCGGCGCGCTCCACCCGGGCATAGAGCTCGGCGAGCTTGAGGCTCTCGGGCTCGACGCCGTCGATCGGCGAGAGCGCCCCGCCGAGCACGTGGTAGCGCCCGCGGTACTCGTGCGTGCGCTCCATCGGGATGACGTCGCCCGGCTCCTCGACCACGCAGATCAGCCCGGTGTCACGGCGCGCGTCCTGACAGATCGTGCACCGCGGGCCCTCGGCGAGGTTGAAGCAGACCTCGCACAGCGAGATCTTCTCCTTGACCTCGCGGATCGCGTCGGCCAGCGCCCCCGCCTCCTCGGCCGGGGCGCGCAGCACGTGGAACGCGAGCCGCTGCGCCGTGCGGTTGCCGATGCCCGGCAGCCGCGAGAGCTCGGTGACCAGGCGCTGGAGCGGCGGCGCGAGCAAGCGGACCTAGAGCCCGGGGATGCCAAGCCCACCGAGGCCGCCGGCGAGCCCACCCATCTTCGAGGCCGCGTGCTCCTGGGCCGAGCGGATCGCCTCGTTGGTGGCGGCCATGACCATGTCCTGCAGCATCTCGACGTCCTCGGGATCGACGGCGTCGGGATCGATCTCGATCGACTGCAGCACGAGGTCGCCGGAGATCACGACCTTGACCATCCCGCCCCCGGCGGAGGCGTCGATGCGGTCGTCCTTCAGCGACTCCTGGGCCTTCATCATGTCGGCCTGCATCTTCTGGACCTGCTTCATCATCTGCTGCATGTTCGGCTGGGGCATCTAGTCGTTCCTCGGCGGGGGATCGGGGGGCAGCTCCTCGGCGTCGAACTCCGTGACGAGCTTGGCGATCAGCTCGTCCTCGGTCAGCTCGGGCGCGGCGGTGGTGTCGGGATCGGCGGCGTGGTCGGCGTCCGTGCGCAGCTCGTAGGCGAGCCGCAGCGAGGAGCCGGTCACCGCGCGGATGGCGCGGGCGATCAGCTCCTTGTTGGCCGGGTCCTCGGCCTTGACCTTGGAGAACGCGGCCGACTGCCCCCAGGCCAGGCGCAGCTCGCTGCCGGCCAGCGCGGCGGGGCGGGCCGCGGCCAGCGACGCCGCGAGCAGGCGGTTCTCGCCGGCGACCGACTCGAGCACGGCCGGCCACAGCTGCGAGAACGCGGGGAGGTCGAGGTCGGCGGGCCGGGCGGGCGGCTCGGGCTCCGGGTCGACGACGGCGATCGCGGCGACCGATGCGCTCGGGTCCTCGTCGCTTTCGACCTCGACCGCGACCGCCACCGAGGCGCGCCCCTGCCCGCCATCCGGCTGCGCGGCGGCGGCGCGGGCGGCCTGCGCCGCCGCGGTCGCGGGCGTCTCGGGCGCGTGGGGAGACGGGGATGGCGCCGGCGGCGGGCCGCCGCCGGCGAGGCGGGCCTCCAGCCGCTCGATCCGCGACAGCAGCGCGCGCGTCGTCGAGTCCACCTGCGGATCGGCCGCCTTGACCAGCGCGAGCTCGAGCTGCGTGCGGGCGTCCGAGCCGTCCTTCATCGCGCGCAGCCCGGCCGCGAGCAGGTCGAGCAGGCGGATGACGTCGACGCCGGCCACCCGGCGCGCCTGCTCCACCAGCCGCGCGTCCTGCTCCGCGGTGACCCGGAGCTCGGCCGGGACCTCGCCACGCAGCGTCTGGACGACCAGCAGCCCCCGCGCGTGCGCCTCGAGGTCGCCGAAGAAGCGGCCGACGTCGCGACCGGAGTCGGCCAGCCGCGCGGCGGCCAGCAGCGCCTCGCGAGCGTCGCCCGAGGCGATCGCGTCGACGGTCGAGAAGACCAGATCGGCGTCGGCGGCGCCGAGCACGGCGAGCACGTCCGCGAGCTCGATCGACGTGCCCGAGTAGGCGAGCAGCTGCTCGAGCGTCCCCAGCGCGTCGCGGAACGAGCCGGTCGCCGAGCGGGCGATCAGCGCGACCGCCTCCTCGCCGATGGTGATGCCCTCGGCGTCGGCCACCCGGCGCAGCACGCCGGCGATCTCCGGGACGGCGGGGCGCGCGAAGTCGAAGCGGTGGCAGCGGTCGACGACCGTCGGCAGGACCTTGTTGGCCTCGGTCGTCGCGAGCACGAAGATCGTGTGCGGCGGCGGCTCCTCGAGGGTCTTGAGGAACGCGTTCCACGCCTGGGTGGAGAGCATGTGCGCCTCGTCGAGGATGTAGACCTTGCTGCGGCCCGAGACCGGCGCGTAGGCGACCCGCTCGCGCAGATCGCGGATGTCGTCGACCGAGTTGTTGGACGCCGCGTCCATCTCGATGACGTCGAGCGACGTCGCCGCCGCGATCGAGCGACAGGAGTCGCAGACGCCGCACGGCGTGATGGTCGGGCCGCCGTTCTCGCAGTTCAGCGAGGCGGCGAGGATCTTGGCCATCGACGTCTTGCCCGTGCCGCGGGAGCCGACGAACAGGTAGGCGTGGTGGACCTTGTCGCGCTCGATCGCGTTGCGCAGCGTCCGGACGACGTGCTCCTGGCCGACCACGTCGGCGAAGGTCCGCGGGCGGTGGCGGCGGTACAGGGACGCGGCGGCGGGCACGGACGCCTCAGTCTAGTCGTGGGCCGGATACCTTCGAGGGCGATGCGCGCCCCCCTCGCCCTCGCCGCGACCGTGGCCGGCGCGCTCGCCGCCTGGGCCATGGTCGGGACGGGGTTCGTCAACTACGACACGGCCTACTCGCTGCTGTGGGGGGCCGACCTCGCGCACGGCCGCCTGCCCGACTACTCCGTCCCGGTCGCCCCGACCCCCCACCCGCTGGCGACCCTCGCCGGCCTGCTGCTGGCGCCGCTCGGCGACGCCGCGCAGGCCGCCAGCGTGATCCTCGCGCTCGGCTTCCTCGGCGCGCTGGGCTGGGTGACCTACGCGCTCGGCGCGCGGTGGTTCGGCCGCGCGGCGGGCGTGCTGGCGGCGGTCATCATCCTGACGCGCCAGCCCGTGCTGTCGTTCGGGATCCGAGCGTACGTCGACATCCCGTACCTCGTGCTGGTGCTCGCCGCGCTGCTGGTGGAGGCGCGCCGGCCGCGCGCGGGCCTCCCCGTGCTGGTCCTGCTCGGGCTCGCCGGCCTGCTGCGCCCGGAGGCGTGGCTGTTCTCGGCCGCCTACGTCGTCTGGATGCTGCTCGACCGCGAGCGGCGCGAGGACCGCGTCGAGGTCGCCGCGCTGGCCGGGGTCGCCGCCGCCGCGCCGCTGATCTGGATGCTCGCCGACCTCGCGGTCACCGGGAACCCGCTCTACTCGCTCACCGGGACGCGGGCGAACGCCGAGGTGCTCCAACGGGTCACCGGCCTGCAGAACGTGCCGCTGACCGTGCCGCGGCGGCTCGGGGAGATCCTCCGCGAGCCGGTGCTGCTCGGCGCCGCGATCGGCGGCCCGCTCGCGCTGGCCTCCCTGCGGGCGCGGGCGGCGCTGCCCGCCGCCGCCGGGGTGCTGGCGCTCGCCGCCTTCTGCGTCCTCGCCACCGCCGGACTGCCGATCCTCGGCCGCTACCTGCTCCTCCCCGCGGCGCTGCTGGCGATCTTCTGCGGCGCCGGCGCGTTCGGCTGGCTCACGCTCGCGCCGGACCATCCCTGGCGACGGCGCTGGCTGGCCGCGGGAGTGGTGGTGCTGCTGGCACTGGCGGCCTTCACGCCCCGCCAGGTCGAGCGGATCGAGTCCCTGCACCGGGCCATCGCCGTCCAGCGCGGCATCTCGGACGACCTCGAGCGGCTGGCGGAGACAGGCCCTCTGCGCCGGGCGTGCGGCCCGGTCGCCGTCCCCAACCACCGCCTCGTCCCGCTGCTCGCGCTGTGGCTCGAGCGCCCGGCGCGCGAGATCGTCTCGGCGCAGCTCGCCCGCCCGCGCTCCGGGTTCTACGTCGCCCCGGCCTCGCCCGCCGTGGAGCGCGACTTCACGCTCGACCCCAACGACCCGCGCCGGCTCACCGCGGCGGTCCCGCCCGGCTTCCGCCGCGTCACGGGGAACCGCTCGTGGGTCCTGCACTCGCGTTGCGGCTGATCTCGGCGCGCAGCTTGCGGAGCGCGCGGTAGACGCGACCTTCCACCGTCGTGAGGTTCTGCCCGAGCACGCGGGCGATCTCGGGGACCGTCATGTCGGCGCCGAAGCGCAGCGCGACCGCCTCGCGCTCCTCGGCGCTCAGGACCGCGAGCGCGCGGGAGACCTCGTCGCGGTGCTCGAGATCGGAGAAGACGTCGACCGCCTCGTCCGTCGCGGGGCGGCTGCGCTCGACGGCGCGGCCCTCGGCGGCCTGGCGGCGGACGTGGTCGCGCAGCGTGTTGAGCGCGATGGTGTAGAGCCAGGTCTTCTCCGACGCCTTGCGCCGGTCGAACCCGCGGCGGCCGCGCAGCGCCTTCTCGAACGTGTCCGCGAGGAGGTCCTCGGCCAGGATGCGGTCGCCCGTGCGGTACGCCAGGAAGCCGAACAGGGCCTGCGCATGGGCCTCATAGAGAGCTTCGAAGTCCTCCGCGCGCATGCCGCACAGATTCCTCGATCAGGAAACCGGACGCTGGTTCGTAGAAGGCGATAGATGCATCCCTCCGATCCACATCGGTTCTCGGACGACCTGCAGCCGGTCGTCGACTTCCTTCGCGAGCATCGCCCTGAGGCGACCGCGCTGGAGCTCGACACCGTCAGGCGGCAGGTCCACACCCGAGTCCGGAAAGGACCTACTTCCATGAAGTCACGTATCGCCATGATGGCGATGGTCGTCTTTGGCCTCCTGCTCAGCGGTACGGGCGCCGGTCTTGCTGTCTCCGGCAGCGACGCCACGGAGAACGCCAGCCAGGCCCAGTATCCGCCCAACACGCAGACGCTCCCCTGCGACCGCGACGGCAACGGCATCGTCGACGGCAACGAGGACCTCAACGGCGACGCCCCGGGTTGCGAGGACAGCGGCACGCTGCCGACCACGACCTCCGGCGACACGTCCTGCGACGAGAACGGCGACGGCGTGATCAGCCCGACCGAGGCCGCGAAGCACGGCTGCGGCGGCGTCAAGGCGGAGACCGAAGAGTCCGCGCCGGTCACCCAGCGTGAGCAGGCCGCGCAGCCGACCCGCCAGGTGGCGGCCAGCGGCGGCGACGAGCTCCCGTTCACCGGCTTCGCCGCGATCCCGATCCTCGTGGTCGGCATGGCGCTCCTCGCCGGTGGCCTCGTGCTCCGGCGCCGCACCTCCGCGTAAGCACCAGCGGACCAACGCTTGACGACAAGGGCGGGCCTTCGGGCCCGCCCTTCGTCGTTCTGAGAGGGTCAGCCCATGCGCAACCTCATCCGGATGCTGATGGGCAAGCCCGTCGTGCTCTCGCCGAAGCAGCAGGAAAAGATGGCGCGCATGCAGGCCCGGGCCGACGCGAGCACCGCGAAGGGCGAGGCGGAGGCGCGCGCGGGCATGGCCGAGGCCGCGGCGATCACCGCGGCCGCGCGCGGCACGTCGGTGGCCGGGCCGGCCGGGAGCGGCGCGGGCGGCGGCGGCGCGATGCCGTTCACCCCTGGCGAGATCCCGCAGTCGATCCCGCCGCTGCGCGACCTGCTGCGCAACTCGATGGAGGGGTTCCGCGACGTCATCGGCGAGCACAGCGACGACCGCTCGGGTGTGATCGATCCCGGCCGGGCCGATTTCCACCGCCCGGTCGCCGAGCTCGACGACGCCGGCGAGCGCGAGCGGGTCGCCGCCGACGAGCGCGCCGCGCGCGACGCTGCGCGGGCCCCGTACCGTGCGCCGGGTGCTGGTCGGATCGAGACCACGCGCTTCGCGACGACCGGCCGCGCGCAGCTCGACGACCTCACCGTTCGCCTCGCCACCCTGCGCCCCGACCAGGTCTTCGGCGTGTACCGCGTCGCCGATCGCGTGGACGAGCAGCGCGACGGCGAGGCGGGCGCGTACATGGAGTGGGCGGTCGTGCACGCGCCGGACGCGGCCGGGTCCGCGACGCCGCGCATCGCGAGCTTCCGTCGCCAGGACCACTGGGTGCGGCGCGCTCCCGGCGAGCCCTCCGTCCTCGACGAGGACGTCGCCGGAACGTACTGCGCCCGCGCGCGGATCGAGCCCGAGCGCTGCTTCGGCGTGACGCGCCTGTGGCACGTGGTCGGATCCGACAGCCAGGCGTCGAGATCCTTCCGCGGCGTCAACGAGGCGGTCCTGGTGGTCGCCGACGCCCTGCCGGACGCCGCCCTGGAGGAGCTGCAGTCCCAGGCGCCGCTCGAGCTCCCGTCCACGCCGATGCTGCCCTTCCACCTCGAGATCCTCGACTGGGAGGCGATCGCAGCTTGGGTGCGGCCGCTGATCGGGCGGCCGGTGCGCGTGCCGTCACCGCTCCCACACCTCCCGTCCACCCCGGAGGAGCTCCTGGAGGCCTACGTCGGGATCGTCGGCCTGCGCCCGGACGACACCTTCGGAGTCCAGGTCACGCGGACCAGCGACGGCGGCGTCGGCGACCTCTCCGCCGCGGGGCTCGGGACGCTGCGCTCGCTTCCGAAGCAGCCCTGCGTCGACGGCAAGGAGCGCGTCCGGCTGCACGTGGCCGAGCACGTGGTGCTCGCCTACCGCGACTCCGCCGCCTACCAGGAGGGCCGCGAGCGCTGGCGGCGCTACCAGGACGAGGTCCTCCGCGCGCGCCTCGACCATCTCACCGGCGTGCGCCCGCCGGTCGAAGCGGATCTGCGGCCGCGTCAGTCGTTCGCCTCGGAGCTCTTCGACATGTTCAACCCGCTCGACCCGGTGCACGCGCTGCCGCAGCTCTTCGGGCGCAACGCGCCGCGGAGCCTCGGCCCGTACTGCGGGGGGATGGGGGCGTAGCTCAGCTGGCCGGGAGCTGGAGCGTGCGCGCGACGTCCGGCCAGTCCGCCCGCGTCGCCTCGCGGAACTTCTTGACCGCCTGCTCGGCGAGCGTCGAGCGTGGGTTCAGCGCGAGCGCGCGGCGGGCCGACGGGCGCGGGTCGTCGCCCGCGACGCCCTGCACGAGCGCGAGCGTGTAGCGGTACGTCCAGTTCTTGGGATCCCGGCGCACGGCGTTCAGCGCGGCGTCGACCGCCAGGCGCGGCTGGCCGGCGCCGATGTCGCAGTAGGCGAGGATCTCCCACGGCTCCGGCCGCGCGCCGACCGACTCGAGCGATGCGAGCGCGCGATCGATCGCCCGCGGGCAGTCGCGCGGGTTGGCGCCGAACGCGCGGACGCTCTGATGCAGCGCGCGCTCGGACGCCGCCACCTGGAACGGGATCACCGCGAGCACGAGGCACCCGAGGCCGACCGCCACGCGGACGGGGCGGCCGGGGGCAGCCGGGATCCCCCGCGGGACCGTGGAGGCGAGCGCGATCCCCGCCAGCGCGAAGACCCACGCGGTGATGGCGGGCATCTCCCAGATCCAGTCGAGCCCGGCGTGGATGCCCCAGGCGACGAAGATCGCCACCAGGACCGCGTCGGCCGATGCGTCGACGCCCTCCGACCGGCGGCGCCGCTGGCCCCGCCACACCGCCCCGGCGGCGACCGAGAGGAGCGCGGCCATGAGGAGGGCGAAGCCGACGAGGCCGAGGTCCGAGAGCGTCTCGGCGTAGAGCGAGTGGGCGTCGCGGACGTTGAGGTGGATCCGCCGATCCTGGTTCCAGGCGTTCTGGTAGGTCCCCGCGCCGGTGCCGGTCAGCGGCTGCTCGCGCCACGTGTCCATCGCCACCCGCCAGTGGTCGATGCGGCCGTTGTTGCCCGGGTTCAGCAGGCGGTCGCGCTGGTCGGTCGCGATGGTCTCCGTGCCCTTGACGAAGCGGTCGTACTGGCGCGAGACGTAGCCGGGCGCGCCCAGGGCCAGCGGCGCGACGACGAGCACGAGCACCGCGGACAGCGCCGCGGCGATGCGCGCCGGCCGCCGCGCCGCGGCCGGCAGGGCGATCCGGTGCAGTGGTCGGTCGATCCACCGGGTGGCGGCGAAGCTGAGCCACAGGCCGCCGAGCGTGCACAGCGCGATCCCGAGCGCGACGTCGTGCCCCTGCTCGACCGCCTGCCGCGACAGCCCCGCCGAAGTCGCGAACTCGTCCGCGTCGTAGGTGATCAGGACGGCCATGGCGGTCGGCGGGAGGACGGAGAGCGCCCCGATGACCAGGGCGCGCGAGCGCAGGAGGACGACGAACGCGATCAGCCCGATCAGCAGGGCGAGGATCGCGCCGCGCGAGAAGGTCAGGAACAGCGTCGAGGCCATCGCCGGCACCGCCGCCGCCCCCAACGCCCGGACCCAGCGCGGCTCGGAGCGCGAGCAGGCCAGATGGGTCGCCAGCAGCACGCCGAGCGTCGCGAACAGCCCCTGCGCGTTCCAGTAGGTCAGCGGGTGCGACAGCCGGTCCTCGGCCGCGCCGGGGCGCGGCGCGACGATCTCGGGAAGCACCCGGCTGGCCCAGCCGATGACGCAGGCGCCGTAGATCGCCACGGTGAGCGACCGCAGCGCCCACTTCAGGCGCCCGGCGTTCCACGCCAGCGTCGAGGCGAACAGCAGGCAGAGCCCGTAGAGCAGCGTCCGGTTGAACTCGATCAGCGCCCGCCCGGGAGCGTGCGACCACAGGACGGAGGCCAGCGTCCACGCGGCGTAGGCGGCCAGCGCGGCGAGCGCGATCTCGACGGGGCGCGTCAGCGAGCCGAACGGCCGGTGGCCGAGCGTCACCCGCAGCGCGAGGGCGAGCGCGAGCACGCAGGCCGCGACGCCGGTCGAGTCGGCGAAGAACCCGCCCGCCTGGAGGGTGAAGAAGACGACCAGCGCGGCGGGGAGCAGCGCGCCGCTCGCGTCGACCCAGCGCGCGCCCCGCCCGACCGGCAGGCCGCGCGCGGGTCGCGGGGCCTCGGCGGGCGCGGGCTCCGCCTCGCGGGGCTCAGTTACGTGCGACACGGCCTGACCACCGTAGAGCGCCTAGGGTCTCCCGCGATGCCCGACCCCCCACCGATCCGCACGCTCGCCACCCGTGAGGTGTACCGCAGCCGCTGGATGCGCCTGCGCGAGGACGAGATCGAGCTCCCCGACGGCAGCCGCAGCCACTACGGCGTCGTCGAGAAGCCCGACTTCGCGCTCGTCGTCCCGTTCGACGGCGACCGGTTCCACCTCGTCGAGCAGCACCGCTATCCGGTCGGTGAGCGCTGCATCGAGTTCCCGCAGGGATCGTGGGAGGGCGAGTCCGCGCCCGATCCCGCCGAGCTCGCGCGCGGCGAGCTCGAGGAGGAGATGGGCCTGCGCGCCGGCCGCCTGCGTCGCCTCGGGCGCCTCTACCACGCGTACGGGTTCTGCTCGCAGGCGGTCGACGTGTGGCTCGCCACGGACCTCTCCCCCGGGGTCCAGCGGCTCGAGCCGAGCGAGCACGGCCTGCGGACGCTCACCGCCGGCCGCGAGGAGCTCGAGCGGATGATCCGCGAGGGCGAGATCCGCGACGCGCCGAGCGTCGCCGCCTACGGGCTGCTGCGCCTGCAGGAGTAGACCGGCGCGCTCAAGGTCGGTCCGGCCGGGCCGACTCTCCGGGGGAGCGCGATGATCGATCTCCACTGCCACGTCTTGCCGGGCATCGATGACGGCCCCGCGGACCTGCCGACCGCGCTGGCGATGGTGCATGCGTACGTGGCCGACGGCGTCGAGACGATCGTCGCGACGCCCCACCTGCGCGCCGACTTCCCCGGCGTCCTGCCGGCCGACATCGAGGCGCGCTGTGAGGTGCTCGAGCGCGCCGCGGCGGCCGATGGCGCCCACGTGCAGATCGTCACCGGCGGCGAGATCTCGTTGAGCTGGGCGCTCAGTGCGTGCGACGAGAGCCTCCGGGCGGTCTCGCTCGACGGGCTCGGCCGCGACCTGCTCGTCGAGACGCCGCCGAACCCGCTCGGCCCCGGCGTCGCCGACGCGCTGTTCACGCTCGCCATCCGCGGCTTCCGTGTCACGCTCGCCCACCCCGAGCTGAGCCCGAGCTTCCAGAAGGCGCCCGAGCGGCTGATCTCGCTCGTGCACCGCGGCATCCTGCTGCAGGTCACGGCCGGCGCGCTGCTGCGCGCGCCACGCCGGTCTGCGTCCGCGGCGCTCGCCCATGACCTCGTGCGCGAGGGCCTGTGCGCTGCGATTTCCTCCGACGCGCACTCCCCCGGCCCCTGGCGGCCGCCGGAGCTGACCCGCGGCGTCGCCGCGGCGGCGCGGATCGCGACCCCCGCGATGGCCGAGTGGCTCGTGATCGACGCGCCCGACGCCATCCTCGCCGGCGAGCCGCTCCCGCCGCTGCCGGCGGTCCCGCCGACGCCCCGCGGCCGGGCCTGGATCCGGCGGCGCGTGGGCGTATAGCGGGTTTCGCCCGGCCGCCCTTCGCTGGCGCTCGGGCTCTGGGCGACGTTAGACGGACCGTGCACCCTTCCCTCGAAGCCGGTCTCCGGGCGCGGTCATCGATCCTCGGCTCCGGCCGGGCTATCCCGCAGCGCCTACAGGGAACCGCTTAAGGCTGCTTCCTTCCGGACCTGACCTGGTTCACGGGCCTGCATCGCGCGGGACCCGGCCATCAACGCTTTGAAACGACGCGCTGGCCCCGAAGGCCGAGCCCCTCAGGGAGGGAATTCAGCCCCGCTAGAGCGGATTGCGGGTGCAGGGCACCGCTACCTCCCCGCCTAGCACGGTCCGCGCAGCAGACTAGCGTGCTCAGGCCGGCTCCGACGCCGGCCGGACCTCGAACTCGACGAGCCCGTCGCCCTGCTGGGTCAGGTCGAAGATGCCGCGGTTGCCCTCGTCGTCGGTGCCGGTGCAGATGAACTTGTCGCCTCGCCTGACCCTCCGGGCCCGCGGGCACACGACCTCGGCGTCGATGCCCTCCTCCGCCGAGGCCTCCTCGAGCTGCGTCTCGATGTACCGCATGAGGAGGTTGACCGTCCGCGCGTCGAAGTGGCCTTCGCCATCGGTCAGCCGGACCTTCACCGGCGTCGTGTCCCCCGACACGAACGACGCCCGGCACGTCACCCGGCGGCCCTTCTCGAGGTTGATGCGGTCCGGGCAGGAGGCCTTGGTCACCCTGACCCCGGTCGCCTTGCGCAGCATCTTCTTGAGCTCCTTCTCGAGGCCGTTGCCCGACACGGTGCGTGCCTGCGCCGGACTTGCGCCGAGGAGCAGGACGGCGGCGGCACAACACAGGACCAGGCGGAGCATCGACGTCCCTTCCTCTCACTCGAGTGGGCTCCCCTTGACGTACCCGGTGGCCGCGCCGTTCAGCACCAGCACCCGCTGGGCGCCGGTACACTCTCCACCGCCTCAGGGCGCGTAGCTCAGTGGGAGAGCGCTCGCTTCACACGCGAGAGGTCGCAGGTTCGAAACCCGCCGCGCCCATCGCTCTGGCAACCGCGCTACGGCGCGGTTGCTGCGTTCCGGGGCCGGTGCTCTCCTCTCGCCCAAGCGGACCGATGGAACGATCTGGAATCAACGGCGCCCGTGAGCCGTCGTCGTCTCCCGGGTCGACCTCGGGTCGGCAGGGCTTGCCCTGCCCTCCTTGACCAGCTCAATCAGCGGAGCTACCTCGGGCGGGTCCGTCCATCGGCTCCGGTAGACCGGTGCTCGTGCCCGACGTCGTCCACCAGCTCGTCGCGACCGAGCGTGCGCTCGAAGCTCGCGGCTCGTGGCATCTTGGCCGACGAGCCGACGCAGCTGCGACACGACCGCCACGTCGTCGTCAACAACCCGCGCGATCCGGAGCGGCGGCGGTTCCTCATCGGCTCAACGGACGGTGGCCGCGTGTTGACACTCGTGATCGAGCAAACGGTGGAACCGACGACGTGGTTGATCGTGACCGGCTGGAGCGCGACCGCGTCCGAGCGTAGAATGCTGAGCCGACGACGATGAACAGGAACCCCTGGACAGATCCAGATCCGCAGCCCGGCGATCTCGACGCCGAGCTCGAGCTGCTCGACGACAGCGCGTTCGAGTACCACGAGGGCGACCCGTCAGCGACTTTCGGGCTCATGGTCGTCGTGGAGGGCGAGGACGCGGGTCGTCTCGCGCGAATCGCTGAGGCGCGCGGACAGAAGCCCAGCCAGGTCCTCGCCGAGTTGCTTCGCGACGCCGACCGTCCGGCCGCGTAGCTCAGGCAAGGGACGATCGGCGATGTAGGCCTGCCCCCCGGGGGGTTGGCCCGGCGAGCACGGCGAGCGAAGCGAGCCGCGCGCGGCCGGCCGGCGGCCGAAGGCCGCCCTTGAAGACGTAGAAAGAGTTGTCACGTCCGGTCGCTCGGCGACGATGCGTTGGCTCGCCCGATGTCAAGCGGCGCGATCTGCGGCTCCCGGACTTCCACGCGCTCCGGCACGGCGCGGCGATCGACTGCGACGACGCCGAAGAGGCGCGGGACCTGCTGCGCCACAAGAACAGCAACGTGACCCGAGCCGTCTACCGTGCGCACTTCGGGGATCGGCGCCGGGAGTTGCTGCGCGCGCGTATCGAAGCGCGTATGGAAACAACGAGCGGCGATGAAGCGGGGGCACCGCCCGACGAGCCGACGAGCGATTCCGCGTGCCAGAGCCAAATCGGGCGGGCGCGGCGCTAGGCGGCGGTGCCTGCTCGGCCTTCACACGCGAGAGGTCGCAGGTTCGAAACCCGCCGCGCCCGTCCTCACGAATAGCCCGCTAAGTGTCGCCCGCGGTGCGCGCCACTGTGGGATGGTCGGGGTGGCTCGCCAACCGACGGAGGGAACGACATGAGCGTCACCGGTCAGTCCTTGAGCGACACGCGGACGAGCGACGCGGAGGTGCTGTGGGCTCGTCAGCGACGGGGACGGGTCGCGGCCGTCGCGGCCGTGATGCTCCTCGCGTCGGGGTGGAGCGCCGCGGCGGCGCAGGCGGCGACGACGAGCGTCTTCTACAACGACACCAACAATCTGGCGGCCGACCCGGATCCGTTCCCATCGCTGACGTTTGGTGCGGGCAACATCGGCGTCGGGCAGAGCATGATGGCCGACCTCACGAGCGGCAACCACAACATCGGCGTGGGCTTCAACGCGCTGAGGGTGCTGACGACGGGCGACGGGAATGTGGCCCTCGGCGAGAACACCTTGGCTGACATCACGACCGCTGACGGGAACACGGCGATCGGCGCGATCGCGCTCCAGAACAACTTGCAGTATCGCATGACCGCGGTCGGCGAGCACGCCCTCTTCGGCAACACGTCCGGCCACGGAAACACGGCGGTCGGCGCCTCGTCGTTGAGGGCCAACACGACCGGGTTCGAGAACACGGCCATCGGCCAGGACGCGCTGCGGGCCAGCACCGGCAACTACAACTTCGCAGGCGGCTATCAGGCGCTGTGGAGCAATCTGGACGGGGCGTCGAACACGGCCTCCGGCCGTCAGGCGCTGTTCAGCAACACGAGCGGCAGTCAGAACACCGCGTCTGGCACGAACGCGTTGCGGTCAAACACGACGGGTGGCTACAACGCCGCGCTGGGCTATCAGGCGCTCGTGCTCAACACGACGGGGATGCGCAACGTGGCGATGGGCGGCAATGCTCTGCTGTCCAACACGTCGGGCAACGACAACCTGGGGCTCGGGAACGCGAGCCTGTTCTCGAACACGACCGGCTACGACAACCTCGCGCTTGGGTCCAACGCCCTGAGCGCGGCGACCACCGCCTACCACAACCAGGCGCTCGGGACCAACGCGCTCGCACGCGCCACCACCGGAGGGCGGAACCTGGCGCACGGCGTCAACGCGCTCTACCAGACCACCACGGGCAACAACAACCTCGGGCTCGGCGTCAACGCCCTGTATGCCAACAGGACGGGTAGCTCCAACGTCGGCGTCGGTCGGGATGCGCTCTACGCCGCGACCGGCGCGACGAACACCGCTCTCGGCTTTCAGGCCGGTAACAAGTTGACCTCCGGGTCCAACAACGTGGCGATCGCCAACGCTGGGGTCGCGGGGGAATCCGGCCGCATCCGGATCGGCACGGCCGGCAAGCAGACCGCCGCGTTCCTCGCCGGGGTCAACGGTGTCGTGCCCTCGGGGACCAAGAAGACGGTCGTGATCAACGCCAACGGCCAACTCGGGACCGCCACCAGCGCCGCCGCCGCGGCTCGGAGTGGGTCGAGCGGCGACGAGCTGGCCGCGCTGCGCGCTGAGAACCGCCGCCTGGCCAAGGCGCTCGATCGTCAACGGCGCGACTTCGAGGCCCTCCGCCGCGAAGTGGAGGTGCTCAAGAATCGCTGAGCCGGCGCTAGCCACCGCGCGCCGTTGCCCGATCTGCGGCTAGGGTCGGCCCGGTGAAGTTTGGCCTCTACGGACTGCACAAGGGCGAGAACACCGATCCCGATGCGCTCGCCCGCCGCGCGCGGGCGGCTGAGGACGCGGGGTTTGAGTCGATTTGGGTCGGCGACCACATCGCCCTGCCGCTCAACGCGCCCGACGACGCCTATGACCCGCGCCTCGAGGCGCTGACGACACTCGCGCATCTCGCGGCGTGCACGACCCGCGTGCGGCTCGCGTCCGGCGTGATCGTGCTGCCTCAGCGCCAACCGGTCCTGCTGGCCAAGCAGCTCACGTCGATCGACGTGCTTTCCAAGGGCCGCCTGATCGTGGGGCTCGGCGCCGGGTACCTGGAGGCCGAGCTGCGCGCGCTGGGGACGTCGCCGGCTGAGCGCGGCGCCCGCATGGATGAGCACATCGCTGCGATGCGCGCGCTGTGGGACGAGCCGGTGCCGGAGTTCGAGGGTCGCTTCGTCTCGTTCGCGAGCGTGGTTCAGCGCCCGCGCCCGCCGCAACGGCCCTACCCACCGCTCGTGATCGGCGGCGAGTCGGCGGCGGCCTACCGGCGCGCCCGCGCGGCCGGGGGCTGGTACGGCTGGGAGACGCCGCCCGAGCACGTCGCCGCCGTCCGCGAGCAGCTCGGCCCCGACGTCGAGATCACGGTCACGCCCGCGCCGCCCGGCCCGCTCGACCCTGCGCTCGCAACGGCGTACGCCGAGGCCGGCGTCGCCCGCCTGGTCCTGCAGCCACCGGACTCGACCGGCGCCGCGATGGACGAGCTGATCGCGGCCACCCGCGACACGCTCATCTGAAGCGTTAGGCAACCTGCGCGCGGGCGTCCCCGTGATCCTCGACGCCGGATACCTGATCAGGCGACTCGACCGAGTGCTCGGCCGAGGCGGGCGATCGCCTCGCTCTCCGCGGTGAAGAGGGCGTGCACGCGGCGCGCGAGGTCCGCGAGCAGCGAGTTCACCGCATCGGGTTCGAGCGGGAGCGCCGCGTCGAGCTCGGCCTGCAGCTCCCGCAGGCGCTCGGCGGCCCGGCTGGACTCCTCCCAGCCCGCGTCGCCGTCGCTCGCCACGGGCTCGTAGACGCCGGCCAGCGCGTCCCGGAGGGCGGCGAAGGCGGGCACGTCGAGCGGCAGCGCGGCCTCCGCGGCGCCGTGCCATTGCGCGGCGATGGGCCGCCAGTCCTCGGCCCGCTCGCGGAGCGCGGGGGCCTCGAGCACGACGGCGGCCTCGGCCAGGAAGTCGGCGTAGAGGCCGCGGAGGTGGCCGCCGTAGGTCCCGAGCGGCTCGATTCCCTCGAAGACGGACAGCAGCGCGCTCACGAGCCCCGGCCGCTGGGCGAACACGCGCGACCAGGCCTTCTCGTTGCGCGTGTCCGTGAGCATCCGCGCCCACTTGCGCCAGGCGGGGAGGGAGAAGGAGTCCGAGCGCTGCGAGAGATGCTCGACCTGGTCGTGCAGGCCGGCGAGGACGGCGCGGCTCAGGGTGCGCTCGTCGAGCGCGCCCGTCGGCTCCGGGACGATCAGCCGGTGCTTGTAGGAGGGCACGCGGGCGCGGGCCGCGGCGAGCCGGTCGCGGGGGATCGACAGCGGCGCCAGGGTGCGGTCGTCGACGAACATCTGGTCGCCCGCCTGCGCGTAGATGACCACGGGGTAGCCGCCGTGGCACTCGAGGTAGGTGGGAAGGTGCCACCACCCCGCGACCTGACGGTCGATCCAGGTCAGCGCGGGAGTGCCGGCGGCGAGCGCGACCTCGAGATGGGTGGCCGCCGCGCGCGCCCCGGAGGTCTCGTGCAGCCGGGCCGGGACGCCGGTGCGCTCGAGCACCCGCATCGCCCACCGGCCCGGGTACTGCCACTCCCGGCGGAAGCCCAGCACGACGTCCGCCCGGTCGTGCTTCTCGAACTCCCACAGGATGTAGCCCGCGCCGAGCCCGCCGCCGATCCCGAGGACCATCGCCTCCGAGAGCTCCGCGCCGCCGTGGGCGAGCACATGGGCGAGCGCGGCGGTGTCCGGGTGCACGCCACCGCGCAGGATGTAACCGCGGTCGTCTGCGGGCGTGGGCGCGTCCGTTCCCACCAGGTGACGGCGCGCCGTGGTGTAGCGCTCGCCGGTGCGAGCCATGCGCTCCCGGATGCGGGCCTTGCGGTGTTTCTGGCTGGTCATCGAGTCGATCTCCTCGGGCGCCCGGCGGCGGGACCCACGCTCCGCGCACCGTCGGCGCGAGAGACCGGCACGGACCACTGCCCTCCCGAGGACGCGGATCCCCTTTGCCCCCGCGCGCCGGGCCGCGTGGGGACCCGGTCAGGAGGTGCGGCGTGGGAGGCGCCGTGGCGCGACGCTACCCGGCGCCGCGGATTCTCGCAAGCGCGCGTGTTCGGCGGGCCGAGGGAGCGGCGCCCTGTCCGAGTCGCAGCTCACGACCTCTCGCGTCGTGGGACGCCATGCTGTTCGGGCAATGGTGAAACACGAGACCGTGGACCGGGAGACCGCGCTGGGGCGAGTCATGGAGCGGCGAAGGGTCGGTCGGGCTCGCCCGGCGGCGCTGCGCATCCTCATCGCTGCGGCGGCCCTGGTCGCCGCCATCGTCTCCGCTCCGCTCGTCATCGTTCTCCCCGAGTTGGGCGTTCCGCTGCTGCTCGTGGCGCTTCGCCTGCTCGCGGTCGAGTTCGACTGGGCGGCACGGGGCTACGCGTGGGTGATCTGGCGGTGGGGACAGGCGAAGGCGTGGTACGCCGGCTCCTCAGCGCCGGTGCGGGCGCTCGTCGTCCTCGTTCTGCTCGCGCTTGCCGCGGGGCTGGTGTGGCTCCTCGTGCACGAGTTCTCTTAGCCGCCCGGTCGCGGAGCGAGATGAATGATTCCATGTCGAGAACCGCCGGCCGGCTCCGCTCACCAGGTGAAGGGCCTCGACGGGCGGCCCACGACACCAGGAGACCACGATGCCGAAGTACCTGCTTCTCAAGTACTACCGCGGCGGCCCGGAGCCGCACCATCCCTTCCCCCCGATGGACGAGTGGGCGCCCGAGGACGTGGAGGCGCACGGGGCCTTCCTCAAGCACGTCAGCGAGCTGCTCCAGGAGAACGGCGAGTACGTCGGCGTGGAGGCGCTCACGCCGGCGCGCACCTGGGTGCGCTACGGCGGCCCGGACGCCGCGCCGGTCACCACCGACGGCCCGCACCCCGAGACCAGCGACCTGGTCGCGGGCTGGTGGATGATCGACGTCGAGTCGCACGAGCGCGCGGTCGAGGTCGCGGCCTACGCCTCCTCCGAGCCCGGCCCGGGCGGGGAGCCGATGTACGAGTGGATCGACGTCCGAGAGATCATGTCCGGGGCGCCCTCGGACGACTCGTGATCGACGCGCCGGCCTCACGGCTCGACGAGGGCGCGCTGCGCGCCGTCGTCCCGCGGGTGCTCGCGGGCCTGGTCCGCCGCGGCGAGGACTTCGACGCCGCCGAGGACGCGCTCCAGGACGCACTGCTGGAGGCGCTGCGGGTCTGGCCCGAACACCCGCCCCGCGAGCCGCAGGCGTGGCTGGCGACGGTCGCGACCCGCCGGCTCGTCGACGCCCGCCGCAGCGAGGCCGCCCGGCAGCGCCGCGAGGAGACGACGCACGCGGAGCCGCGGCCGGCCTCCACGGAGGAGGGCGACGACACGCTCTTCCTGCTCTTCTGCTGCTGCCACCCCGAGCTCGCGCCCGCCTCCCAGGTGGCGCTGACCCTGCGGGCCGTCGGCGGCCTCACCACCGGGGAGATCGCCGACGCCTTCTACGTCCCCGAGGCGACGATGGCGCAGCGGATCAGCCGCGCCAAGCGCACCCTGCGCGGGCGCCGCCTGGACCAGCCGGGCGACCTGGCCGTCGTGCTGCGCGTCCTCTACCTCGTCTACACGGCCGGCCATACCGGCCCGCCCGCCCGGGTTGACCTGGCCGCCGAGGCGATCCGGCTCGCCCGCCAGCTCACCCTCGCCACGGAGGAGCCCGAGGCGCGCGGGCTGCTCGCGCTGATGCTCCTCAACCACGCCCGCCTGGAGGCGCGGCTCGACGCCGAGGGCCGGATCGTCACGCTCGACCGCCAGGACCGCGGCCTGTGGGACACCCGCGCGATCGCCGAGGGCGTCCGCGTCCTGCAGTCGGCGCTGGCCCTTCAGCGCCCCGGCCGCTACCAGATCGAGGCCGCGATCGCCGCCCTGCACGACGACGCGGCGAGCGCCGAGGAGACCGACTGGCCGCAGATCCTCGCCTGGTACGACGACCTCGTCGCGCTGACCGACGACCCCGTGCGCCAGGACCCCGCCGCGGTGCTCGGGCGCGCGGTCGCGGTCGGCCATGCCCTCGGCGCCGCCGCCGGGCTGCGCGAGACCGATCAGCTGCGCGACGTGCTCGGCGAGCGGCACCGATGGCACGCCGTCCGCGGCCACCTGCACGAGCTCGACGGCGACCTGCCCGCCGCCGCCACGGCCTACGCCGAGGCCGCCCGCCGGGCCACCAACGTCGCCGAGCGCGACCACCTCGTCCGCCGGGCCGCCCGCGCGCGGGCCGGCGAGCGGTTCAGCTGACACACCCGAGAACGGAAGGTCCTGGACCCGCAGCAGAGCCCGAGCGGGATGGACGCCTCCAGCGGGGGAACCCGTCCTGACGGCGTGCACCGGCGTAGGCTGGTCGGCCGAAATCTGTTCTGGGACGTCACCGGATCGAACGTCCTCAGGCCGCCGGGCGAGCGTGGAGCAGCGGGTCCTCCTCCGTCGGCCGGCCGCCGGGGTCGGCCTGCGGGTGCGGCCGCACGACGACCACCTCGCCGGGCGCGTTGCGCAGCAGCCAGGCGATGTCGTCGACGCTGAACCCGTCGTGGCGCCCGTTGCTGGCCGCGGCGACGACGATGCGGGTGGCGGCCGGCACCTCACGGATCAGCTCGCGCATGGCATGGCGCACATTCCGCCCGCGGGTGATCCGGGCGTCCACCGGCACGCCGACCTTCGCCGCCCGCTGCTCGATCGCCTCGAAGACCGCGAACGCCTCGTCGCAGGCGCGACCGACGGGGGCGTTGAGCACGAGCGGGAGCGGAACGGTGGTCAGAGAGCCCGGCACGACGGTGGCCTGCTCGGCCCATGCGAGTCGCAACGTCGCCTGCAGCGCACGCTCCGACAGCCTGGTCCCGATGAAGGGGAAGAGGATCCTCGCGCGCGACGGTTGCGGCTCGGCCTGGCGGCGGCGGCGCCGCGTGGCGAGCCCGGCGAGGGCGATACCCGCCGCCAACGCGACGAGCGGGATCAGCACGTCCCAGGCGGTCATCGAGACGGCCACCTCCGCTTGGAGCGGTCGGCCACGACGCGCAGGTCGACACCGGGCAGGCGCCGCAGCAGCCGCTCGGTGAGGGGCTCGCCGAAGCGCCTCAGGCCGCTGCGCGCCGACGGCGCGCCCATCAGCACGTAGGTGATGCCGCGCTCGCGGGCGACGCGCGCCACGACGTCGGGCACGTCGTCGCCCTCCTCCACGATCACGGCGGCCCCGAGCAGCGAGCCCAGCCGGCGCAACGCGTCGAGCTGCTCGGCCTCGGCGGCGTCGGGCTCGCGCCCGGGTGTCAGCACGGTGAGGATGTCGAGCTCGGCGCCCAGCCGCTGGGCCGAGCGCCACGCCCGCCGTACCACGCGTTGGGACGAGGCCTGCGGCGTGACGATCGCCAGCAGCCGTTCGCCCACCGCCTGCGGCACGGCGGACTCGCCCATCATCTGCTCGTCGCGCACCGGCGGCGGCTCGCGCACGAGCCGTTTGGCCTCGACGCCCTCGGCCACCTGGCGCAGCGAGACCTCGCGCAGCGCCTCGAGGTTCTCCACCCGGAAGAACCCGTTCAGGGCGGCCGGCACCCGCTCGGGCTTGTAGACCTTGCCCGCGCGCAGCCGCTCGATCAGCGTGGGCGGCGTGACGTCGACGAGCACGACCTCGTCGGCGGCGGACAGCACGGAGTCCGGGAACGTCTCGCGCACGCGGACGCCGGTGAGCTCGGCGACCTTGTCGTTGAGCGACTCCAGGTGCTGGACGTTGACGGTCGAGAAGACGTCGATGCCGGCGTCGAGCACGTCCGCGACGTCCTCATAGCGCTTGGCGTGCTCGCTGCCGGGCACGTTGGTGTGCGCGAGCTCGTCGATCAGCGCCAGCTCGGGGCGCCGGGCGACCAGCGCCGGGAGGTCCATCTCCTGCAACGTCACGTCCTTGTAGGTGACGCGCCGGCGCGCCAGTTCCGGGAGGCCTTCGGCCGCGCGCTCGGTCTCCTCCCGGCCGTGCGGCTCGAGGTAGCCGATCACGACGTCCCGCCCGGCCTCGAGCTCCGCGTGGCCCTCCTGCAGCATGCGGTAGGTCTTGCCGACGCCCGCGGCCATACCCAGGAAGACCTTGTGGTGGCCGCGGGCAACGCTCATCACGCCCCGAAGAGGTTATGGACGATCAGGTCGATCAGCTTGATCCCGGCGAACGGCGCCATGAGGCCGCCGAGCCCGTAGATCAGCAGGTTGCGGCGCAACAGCGCGGTGGCCCCCACGGGCCGGTACTGCACGCCGCGGAGCGCGAGCGGCACCAGCAGGGGGATGATCAGGGCGTTGAAGACGATCGCGGAGACGATCGCCGACTCGGGGGTGCCGAGCGCCATCACGTTGAGCTCGTCGATCGGCCCGCGGCCGCCGCCGACGCCGTAGGTGAACGCGAACACCGCGGGCAGGATCGCGAAGTACTTGGCGACGTCGTTGGCGATCGAGAACGTCGTCAGGGCGCCGCGGGTGATCAGCAGCTGCTTGCCGACCTCGACGATCTCGATCAGCTTGGTCGGGTTGGAGTCGAGGTCGACCATGTTGCCCGCCTCGCGGGCGGCCTGGGTCCCCGTATTCATCGCCACCCCGACATCGGCCTGGGCGAGGGCGGGCGCGTCGTTGGTGCCGTCGCCGGTCATGGCCACGAGCCGTCCGTCGGCCTGCTGCTCGCGGATGAGCGCGAGCTTGGCTTCGGGGGTGGCCTCGGCGAGGAAGTCGTCGACGCCGGATTCGTCGGCGATCTTGGCGGCGGTGAGGCGGTTGTCGCCGGTGACCATCACGGTGCGGATCCCCATCGCGCGGAGGTGCTCGAAGCGCTCGGCCATGCCCTCCTTGATGACGTCCTTGAGCTCGATCACGCCGAGGACATGGCTGTCGCGGGCGACGGCCAGAGGCGTGGAGCCCTGGCGGGCGATGCGGTCGAGCTCGGCCTCGAGCTCGCGCGGCGCCTGGCCTCCTTCATCGGTGACCCAGCGCAGGATGGCGTCCCCCGCGCCCTTGCGCAGGCGCGTGCCGTCGATGTCGACGCCGCTCATCCTCGTCTGCGCGGTGAACGGCACGAAGTGGCCGTGCAGCGCCCTGACGTCGTGCTCGCGGATGCCGTACTGCTTGGCGAGGACGACGATCGAGCGCCCCTCGGGGGTCTCGTCGGCGAGCGACGCCATCTGTGCCGCCTCGGCCAGCTCGGATTCCTGGACGCCGGGCATCGGGACGAACGCGGCGGCCTGGCGGTTGCCGAGCGTGATCGTGCCGGTCTTGTCGAGCAGCAGCACGTCGACGTCGCCGGACGCCTCGACGGCGCGACCGGAGAGGGCGAGCACGTTGCGCCGGACGAGCCGGTCCATCCCGGCGATCCCGATCGCGCTGAGCAGCGCGCCGATCGTCGTGGGGATGAGGGCGACCAGCAGCGCGATCAGCGCGGTGATCGAGATGTCGGTGCCCGCGTACTCGCCGAAGGGCCGCAGGCTGACGACGACGATCAGGAACACGATCGTCAGGCCGGCGAGCAGGATCGACAGCGCGATCTCGTTCGGCGTCTTGCGTCGCGAGGCGCCCTCGACCAGGGCGATCATGCGCTCGATGAACGACTGGCCGGGCTCCTGGGTGATCTCGACCACGATGCGGTCCGACAGCACCCGGGTGCCGCCCGTGACCGCCGAGCGATCGCCGCCGGACTCGCGGATGACAGGGGCCGACTCGCCGGTGATGGCGGACTCGTCGACCGAGGCGATCCCCTCGATGACGGTGCCGTCACCGGGGATCAGCTCCCCGGCCTCCACGACCACGATGTCGCCGCGAGTCAGCTCGGACGCCGGCCTGGTGCCGCCGGCGGCCAGCCGCGCGGTGGTCTCCTGGCGCAGCGCGCGCAGGGTGGCCGCCTGGGCTTTGCCGCGGCCCTCGGCGATCGCCTCGGCGAAGTTGCCGAAGATCGCCGTGAGCCACAGCCAGACGGCGACGGTGAACGCGAACCAGCCGGGCTGGCCGGGCTGGCCGGGCTCCCCCACGATCCACATCGCGGTGGTGAACAGGGCCCCGGCCTCGACGACGAGCATGACCGGGTTGCGGATCATCTCCCGGGGGTCGAGCTTGCGCAGCGACGCGAGAAGGGCGTTCCGCAGGATGGCCGGCTCGAACAGCGAGTGCTCCCGAGCCGGGGTCGACGCGGCGGCGGGCGTCTGCGGCCGCTGCTGCACGGTGGTCATCGCGAGGCCTCCCGGTCGATGGCGAGGTTGAGCTCGAGCACGTTGATCGACCTGTCGCCCGCCAGCCCGAGCAACGGACGCGAAGCGTGGTCGTCGATCAAGGCGAGCACGCGCGCGCGGGCCAGGCCGCGCTCGCGGGCGACCCGGTTGGCCTGGATGCGCGCGTTGTCCTCGGAGATGTCGGGGTCCACGCCAGACGCCGACGTGGTCGCAGCGTCGGACGGGATGCCGGCGGCGGTCAGGCTCGGCGTGTAGGGCCGCTCGCGCTCGAGGTAGGCGTCGACGTAGCCCTCGAGCTGGTCGGCGAGGTCCTGCTGATTGGGTCCCTGGTTGTTGAAGAACGTCGCCGACGGGGAGTAGCCCGTGGCCGACGGCCGGCTCTGGAAGTACGTCCGGTCGCGCGAGAAGTCCTGGCCGATGAGCCTCGAGCCGATGACCTTGCCGTCGCGCTCGATCATCGAGCCGTCGGCCCGGTCTCCGAACACGACCTGGCTGATGCCGGTCATGAGGAGGGGGAACGCGAGGCCGAGCACCACCGTGAAGGCGACGACCGCAATCGCTGCCGTCTTGAGTTCGCGCATGTCAGTAGAGCCGATCGGACAGGCCCTGGACCACGGGGCCGAGGAGTAGCGCGGGGACGAAGGTGAGCAGCGCGACGATCAGCACCACGGCGATCAGCACCACGCCGAAGGTCGGCGTGTCGGTGCGCAGCGTGCCGAGCCCGATCGGGCTGACGCGCTTGCCGGCCAGCGAGCCCGCGACCGCGAGCACGGCCAGCAGCGGGATGAAGCGGCCGCCCAGCATGGCCAGCCCGCCGAGGACCTCGGCGAACGAAATGCCGAAGGCGCCGTCGTTGGTGCCGTTCGGCTGCAGGTAGCCGGTGAAGCCGGCGAACGCCGAGCCGTTGTTGTTGCCCTGCGACGTGTAGGCGTACAGCGTCTCGGAGAAGCCCTGCGGCCCGCCGTTGTCGATCGACGGCGCGCCCCACTTCGAGCCGATCGCCAGCGCGGTGGTGACGAGCACCATCATCGGGACCGCGATCGTGCCGATCACGGTCAGCTTGATCTCGCGCGCCTCGATCTTCTTGCCGAGGAACTCCGGCGTGCGCCCGACCATCAGGCCAGAGATGAAGACGCCGAGGATGACGAACAGGAGCATCGAGTACAGCCCCGAGCCGACGCCGCCCCAGATGACCTCGCCGGTCATCATCTGGGCCATCGGCACCGCGCCGCCGAGGCCGCTCAGCGACTCCATGGCGGCGTTCACGGCGCCGCACGACGCGGCGGTGGTGACCGCCGCGAACAGCGAGCTCGAGCCGATGCCGAACCGCATCTCCTTGCCCTCGAGGTTGTCGCCGGTCAGTCCTGCGGCCTGCATCGCCGGGGTCGGGCCTGCCTCGTTGACGTAGATGACGGTGACCGCGACGACGAACAGGGTCATCATCACGGCGAACACCATCCAGCCCTGGCGGCGGTTGTCGACCATCCGCCCGTACATGGCCGTCAGTGCCGCCGGGATGGCGAGGATGGCCAGCATCTCGACGAAGTTCGAGAGCCTCGTCGGGTTCTCGTACGGCATCGCCGAGTTGACGTTGAAGAAGCCGCCGCCGTTGGTCCCGAGCATCTTGATCGCCTCCTGGCCGGCGACCGGCCCGTAGGCGAACGTCTGCGTCAGGCCGGTGAGCCCCGTCGCATCGGCGGAGCCGCTGAGCGTCTGCAGGACCCCCTGGGAGACGAGGACCAGCCCCACGACCAGCGAGAGCGGCAGCAGCACGTAGAGGATCACCCGCGTGAGATCGACGTAGAAGACGCCGATCTCGGAACCCGAGCGCGACGCGAGCGCGCGGACGAAGGCGACCAGCACCGCGATGCCGACGCCGGCGGAGACGAAGTTCTGGACGGCCAGGCCGGCCATCTGCGAGAAGGACGACATCGTCGTCTCACCCGCGTAGAACTGCCAGTTCGTGTTCGACAGGAACGACGCGGTCGTGTTGAACGACACGTCCCACGTCCCCGAGCCGAGCCCTTCCGGGTTGAACGGGTGCAGCGTCTGGGTGCGCAGGATCGCGTAGAGCACCACCCCGAACACCGCGCTCGAGACGAGCACCGAGCGGGCGTACCGCTTCCAATCCTGCCCGCGGACGGGATCGACGCCCAGCAGCCGGTAGAACGCCCGCTCCGGCGGGCCGACGACGCGGCCGAGCAGCACCGGCTCGCCGCGGAACACGCGCGCGAGGTATGCCCCGAACATCGGCGTGATGGCGGTGAGGACCACGAGGAAGAGGACGATCTCGATCCAGCCGGCGATCGTCATGGCCTAGAAGCGCTCCGGGCGCAGCAGCGCCATCACGAGGTACGCGAAGACCACCGCCGACGCGATCAGCCCGGCGAGCTCGGCCGTGCTCATATGCGATCCAGCCCCTCGAGCAGGAGGAACATGGCCGCGAAGGCCAGCAGGCCGAACCCGAGCGAGGAGACGTCCTGGAGCGAGTCCAGGACCGACGCGAACAGGGGGAATGAGAACACGACAGCGACGCTAGGGCCACCTCCGCCTAGACCTCATGGGAATCCGGGAGCGCCACGTCAAGATCCCGTCTAGCACCCATAGGCTTGGTTCGTGCCGCGCCAGCGCGAAGTCCGGCTTGCCGAGGATGGCCGCCCGTCGCCGGCGATCGGCGTCGCGGTCGCGGGCTTGGCCGTCGCCGCCACGACGCTGCTCGTCTACCCGCTCGGCGATGTCGCCCCGGTCGAGGCGCTCGGCCTCGTCTACCTCGTCGCCGTGTTGCTCGTGTCCTCCGTCTGGGGTGGCCGGCTCGGTGCGCTCACCGCCCTCGGCAGCGCCGCCGCATTCAACTGGTTCCACCTCCCCCCGACCGGGCGGTTCACCATCCGCGACGGCGAGAACTGGGTCGCGCTGATCGTCTTCTTCATCGCCGCGATCGTCGCGAGCACGCTCGCCGAACGCGCCCGCCTGCGCGCCGAGGAGGCCGAGCAGCGGCGCAGCGAGGCCGACCTGGCCGCCGAGATGGCACGGCTGCTGCTCGGCGGGCGACTCGACGACGCCCTCGGGACGGTCGCGCACCGCCTCGCCAACGCGCTCGGCCTGCCCTCCGCCGCGCTCGAACCCGGCGTGGCCGAGGGCGACGACCGGCGGCTCGCGTTCCCGCTGCACGCATCCGGGCGCCAGATCGGGACGCTGCTGCTTCCCGCCGGGACGCCCGAGCCGAAGCTCGCGCGGGTCCAGCACCGCGTGGTCCCGTCGCTCGAGGCGTTGCTCGCCGCCGCGGTCGAGCGCGACGAGCTGCTTCGCGACGTCGTCGAGACCGGCGCGCTGCGACGCTCCGACGAGCTCAAGACCGCGCTTCTGCGCGCCGTCTCACACGACCTGCGGTCCCCGCTCACCGCGATCCTCACGACCAAGGAAGCGCTCCGCTCTCCGCACCTCACGCCAGACGAGCACGGCGAGCTGGTCGACGACATCGAGACGGCGGCGACGCGGCTCTCGCGCCTCATCGACAATCTGCTGGACCTCTCGCGCCTGGAAGCCCAGGCCGCCGAGCCCCACCCCACGTGGTGCTCGCCCGAGGAGGTCATCCGCGCGGCGGTCGACGACCTCGCCCTGCCGCAGGGCACGTTCCAGCTCTCGGTCGACGCCGACCTGCCACCGGTGCGCGCCGACGCCGCCCAGCTCGAGCGCGCCTTCGCCAACCTCCTCGAGAACGCGACGCGGCACTCCGGTGGCCATCCCGTCTCCGTGCGCGCCCGCAACATCGGCGCGCGCATCCACGTGCGCGTCGTCGACCGCGGCCCGGGCATCCCTGCCGCCGACCGCGAGCTGGTCTTCGAGCCGTTCTACCGCTCGAGTACCGACGACGTCTCTCACCGCGGCTCCGGCCTGGGCCTCGCGATCGTCCGGGGCTTCGTCGAGGTCAACGGGGGCCGCGTCTGGGTCGAGTCGCTGCCGGGCCAAGGGACGGCGTTCGTCGTCGAGCTGCCGCTCGACGCGCAGGCACCGCCCGCCACCGACCCCCAGGCGCCGGCCACGACCTCGCGGGCCGGCGCATGAGCGCCCGGATCCTCGTCTGCGACGACGAGCCGCAGATCCTCCGCGGGCTGCGGATCGTCCTCCGCGACGCGGGCTACACCGTCGTGCCGGCGACCACCGCGGCCGAGGCGCTCGACGCCGCCGCCCTACGCCCACCGGACGCCGCCATCATCGACCTCGTCCTCCCCGACGCAGACGGCGTCGAGGTCACGCGCAAGCTGCGTGAATGGACCGACGCGCCGATCATCGTCCTGTCGGCCGTCGGTGAGGAGACCGAGAAGGTCCGCGCTCTCCAGGCAGGTGCCGACGACTACGTCACCAAGCCGTTCGGACCGAAGGAGCTGGTGGCCCGGCTCGAGGCGGTCCTGCGCCGCGCCGGCCAGCGCGTCGACGAACCCGTGCTCAGTGCCGAGGGCCTCGAGCTCGACCTCGCCGCCCACGTCGTCCGCCGCGACGGACACGAGGTCCACCTCACGCCCACCGAGTTCGAGTTGCTCACGGCACTCATGCGCAACCGCGGCCGCCTGCTCACGCACCGGGCGCTCGTGACCGAGGTCTGGGGCCCGAACTACGGCGACGAGATGGGAAACCTGCGCACCCATATGTCCAACCTCCGGCGCAAGATCGAACCCGAGGGCGCCACCCCGCTCCTGCACACCGACCCTGGCGTCGGATACCGCTTCACCGCTTGAAGCATGGCGTCAGAACGTCACGTGCGTGGATCGCTTCGGCCTGTCGTGTGGCTCATTCGTGGCCAGCATTCCGTCACGCTCTTCGGGGGTGTGGAAGAGCGACACCGTGGTCAGCTTGGTACGCCCGTCGAGGTCGTCGAAAGTCGTCGTCTCGACGATGACGTGGCCCGGCATCCGATCCCACTCGAAGGTCTGGACCACCCGCTCGGAGGGCATGACCTCTCGATAGGTTCCCCTGAATCGATCCGAGCTGCCGTCCGGGTTGGTGCAGACCAACCGCCAGGCACCGCCTGGCCGGACGTCCATTACCTCCACCGCGGTCGTCTGGTTTCTGGGACCCCACCACAGAGGGACGAGCTCGGGGTTGGTGTACGCCTCAAAGGCACGCTCTCGGGGGTCCCAGGATCCCGGGTCCTCGTATGGACATTCGCGCGCTGAGCACGGGCACCGTGCGGGTCAAGGACGCGTTCCTGCATGCTCGCTCCGGTCCGACTCGACAGGTGCGGCTGTTCATGCCGGGGCCGTTCTCGGCGCCGCTGCCCATCCACGCGTGGGTGGTCGAGCACGACGGGCAGCGCATCCTCGTCGACACCGGCGAGGTCGCGACGGTGCACGACATCCCGTTCGCGCGGTTCGCCGTGCGGGCCGACGACGAGCTGCCGCGGGCGCTGGAGCGCATCGGCCTGGCGCCGTCCGACCTCGATCAGGTCGTCGTCACCCACCTGCACTCCGATCACATGGACGGCGCGGCGCACCTCGACGCGCCCGTGATCGTGCACGACGCCGAGTGGGCCTACGCGCACACGGCGCTCGCACGGTTCTTCCAGCGCGCCCTGCACCAGCGGATCCCGGCCGGTACCGACTTCCGGCCGACGGCGCTCGACGCCGGATCCTTCGGCGCCTTCGCCGCCAGCCGGCCGCTGACCGACGACGACCGCGTCGTGGCCGTCGCCACCCCCGGCCACACGCCTGGGCACATGAGCGTCGTCTGCATCGACGACGACGGGCGCCACGTGCTCCTCGCCGGCGACGCGACCGACACGCTCGAGCAGCTGCATGCGCGGCGCCCGGACGCCGTGGCGCCCAAGCCGAAGGTGCACGTCGAGACGCTCGACCGGATCCTCGCTCATGCGCGCGAGCATCCGACGGTCTTCTTGCCGTCGCATGACCCGGAGTCGGCGGCTCGGCTGGAGCGGCGGTCGCTGGTCTGACGCCGGGCCGACCCCTCGTCGTCGTCGCATGGAAGGATGTCGACGAGCGTCTCGCCCACGCGCTCGACGAACCCAACCCGCCGTACGCACGCGCTGACCCTCGCCATCATCAAGAGCCTTGGATAGCGACCTGATCCTGGTCATCGTCATCGCGACGGCGCTGACGTTCGACTTCACCAACGGCTTCCATGACACCGCGAACGTCGTGGCGACGTCGATCTCGACGCGCGCGATGAGCGCACGGGTCGCCGTCGCCTACGCCGCCGTCCTGAACTTCGTCGGCGCGTTCATCTCGCTCGACGTCGCCGCGACGGTCGGGAAGGGACTCGTCGAGTCCAACGCCGTGACCATGAACGCCGTCTTCGCCGGGCTGGTCGGCGCGATCGCGTGGAATCTCGCCACCTGGTGGCTCGGGCTGCCCTCGAGCTCGTCGCATGCCCTGCTGGGCGGCGTCGTCGGCGCCGTGTTCTTCGCGGCGGGCGCCGACGCGGTCAAGGGCGACGGGGTGATCGAGAAGGTCCTCGCGCCGGCTCTGGTGTCGCCGATCGTAGCCTTCGTCGCGGCCGCGCTGTCGCTCGTGATCGCCTATCGGCTGGCGGGAAGACATCGGCCGAGCCCGATCAGTCGCGGCTTCAAGTACGGCCAGATCCTCTCCGGCGGGCTGCTCGCGCTCTCACACGGAACCAACGACGGGCAGAAGACGATGGGCATCATGACCCTCGCGCTGGTGGCCCACGGCGACATCGCGGCCGACAACTTCCACGTCCCGAGCTGGGTGGTGATCACGGCGGCTGCCGCGATCGCCGCCGGCACCTACAGCGGCGGCTGGCGGATCATCAACACGATGGGCAACCGCATCCACAAGATGGACTCCGCCCAGGGCTTCTCGGCCCAGGGCGCCGGCGCGGTCACGATCCTCGCCGCGTCGCACTACGGGTTCCCGCTCTCGACCACCCACACGATCTCGGGCGCCGTGATCGGGTCCGGCGCCGCCAAGCGGCTCTCCGCCGTCCGCTGGGGCGTCGCCGGGAACATGTTCATCGCCTGGGTGCTGACCTTCCCGGCCGCGGCGCTGACCGGCGGGCTCGTCTACGCGTTCACGCGCATCTTCGGCACCGGAGCGACCGGCCCTCTCATCGTCTCGCTGCTCGCGCTCGCCGCGCTGATCGTGATCGGTATGCGGCGGGTCCGCGACGCCGAGCCGCTTGGGGTCCGCACATGACGACCCTCGCCGTGAACATCGACTTCGAGGGCCTGCTGAAGGTGACCGGGGCATCGCTCGCTGGCTCGGCCATCCTCACCGTCGTGCTGACCCTCGCCGTCGTCGGCGCGACCCGGTCGGCGGAGGAGCGCCGTGCCGGTCACCAGGGGGCGAGCATCGCCTTCGGCGTCCTCATGGCGCTCGGGATGTTGGGGGTCGTCGCCTTCATCGGCGTCGGCATGCTCGTCATGCTTTCGAAGTGAGGGCTGTCAAAGGAGACGGGCACGTCCGGATGCGGCCGCCTCAGAAGTCGATCCGCATGACGGCACGGCGGAGCGTCGGACGGCTCACCTCGGTGAAGCCGGCGTCGGCGAACACCCCTTCGGTGCCGACGTGGAGCTCCTCCTCGATGGCGTTCTTCGTGGTGATCGGGTAGCCCTCGATGGCGCGGGCGCCGCGCTCGCGGGCGTAGTCCACCGCGGCACGCGCCAGCACGCGGCTGACACCGCGCCGCCGGAACCCTGCCCGCGCGAAGAGGCAGGTCACCGCCCAGACCGTGTCGTCGGTCTTGTCCTCCGCCCGGTCCGACCACGGGACGCGGTTGTTGCGCAGCAGGCCCTCGTAGGCGGTGCGCGGCTCGACCGCGCACCAGCCGACCGGCTCCCCGTCGAGGTACGCGACGAGGCCGCTCGTCGTGTCCGACTCCGGAAAGCCGCAGTCGGTCTGCTGGCGCAGCCGGAACGCGCGCTCCTCGGCCGGGAACGACCCGAACGACTCCCGCCGCCGCAGCTTGTACCGCTGGCACTGGCACCTGGATGCCTGGCCGCGCGTACCGAAGACCGTCTGCAGGTCGTCCCAGCTCGCCTCGTTGGCCGGCACGACGGAGATCCCACCATTCGCTGCGGTCATGCTGCAGAATTCTGCACGTCGCAGCTCGCAGCGACGATCTCTGCCAATCTCGCGAATCCGTCATGAGCACCGTTGAACACCTGCTCGCCGAGGCGCGGGCGCAGCTGCAGCGCCTGAGTCCGGAGGAAGCGTTCGCGGCGCTCGATCGGGGCGCGCTGCTGGTCGACATCCGGTCGGAGAGCCAGCGCCAGACCGACGGAATCATCCCCGGCGCGCACTTCGTGCCCCGCAATGCGCTCGAGTGGCGAACCGACCCGGCGTGCCCTCATCGCGACCCACGGTTGGCCCGATCCGACGCACGGCTCGTGCTCGTCTGCGACGAGGGCTACCAGTCGAGCCTCGCCGCCGCGACCCTGCAGCGCTTCGCCCTCGCCTCGGTCAGCGACGTCATCGGCGGATTTCAAGCCTGGCGTGCCGCTGGACTGCCGGTTCACCCCGGGCGGTGACTCCGACCGCCTACCTCCGAGGTCATCGACCCGCCGATCCGCCACTGGCAGCGTTCCGCCTCCCCAACCACAGAGGAGGCATCAGATGGCCGATGTGACCGCACTGGTCGAGACCTACATCGCGGCGTGGAACGAGACGCCACCACGACCGTGACCGGCTTCCTCGAGCAGCCGGGCGGCTGAGGCTCCCGCTCGGGCGCCGACCGGCTTCAGGGCCGGACCGGCGCCCGCCGACGGCCGACCGCCTGCCGCGCCTGCGCGATCTGCTGCTCGAGCTCGTACGGCTCGTGCGCGAGCCGCGGCTTGCCCGCCGCCGAGACCATCCGCTTCCCGAGCCGCGACAGGAGGTCGTTGCGCAGGCCGGCGGGCAGCTTGCCGCGGCCCGGCCCCACACCCGTCGCGGCGGTGGTCGTCGCCGACATGAACCTCGGCCCGTTCCCCTTCAGCACGAAGCCGAGGTGCCGCGCCGCCGCGACCCGCGGCCCGAGGTTCGGGATGCGCCCGCCGGTCTGGCAGAACCGCTGGAGGATCGTCTTGACGAGCGAGCAGTGGTCGAACAGCAGCGTCGACACCTGGCCCTGCTGCACCCACGGCGAGACGACGAGCGCCGGGACGCGCACGCCCAACAGCGAGAACGGGCCCTCGAGCTCGTCCGGCGGGAACTGGTCGGCCGGGAAGTCCGGCGCGCCCGGGTTCACGGGCAGCGGCACCGGCTCGGGCGGGACGTGGTCGTAGAAGCCGCCGTGCTCGTCGTAGTAGACGAGGAAGAGCATCTTCCCCCACTGCGGACCGGCCATGACGGCGAAGAGCAGCGTCGCGACCATGGCCTGGGCGTGCGCGATGTCGGTCGGCGGATGGTCGTCGTTCGCGGTGAACGGGAAGCGGATCTCGTTCAGATCGTGGTCGGACGTCGGGAACTGGGCGTCGTCCAGCGCCCCGATGTCGACCCAGTTGGGGTCGAGGAAGGAGACCTTCGGGAGCGTCCCGGCGGCGCAGTCGTGCAGGAAGTCGTCCATGGACTTGAAGTGCTGGGGAT
The DNA here is from genome assembly GCA_963828075.1 of uncultured Solirubrobacterales bacterium. Taxonomy (GTDB): domain Bacteria; phylum Actinomycetota; class Thermoleophilia; order Solirubrobacterales; family Solirubrobacteraceae; genus JACCYI01. The sequence continues at coordinate 1,101,652 of CAWHDH010000021.1, forward strand.
CGTCGGGGTAGCTGCTGTCGACGATCCGCACCGACGGGATGTCCTGCGAGTAGCTGGCCCAGCTGGCGCCCGCCTTGTCGAGCTCCTTGAAGAAGGTGTGCACGTGGACCCCGGCGAAGCGCGGCATGTCGTTGTTGGTGACCAGCTCGCCGTCCGGTCGCCGCCCGGGCCGGCCGGTCATGGCGATGGTGCGGTTGACCCAGGTGTTGCCGGGAAAGGAGCAGAACCAGCGGTCGCAGATCGCGAAGTGGCGTGCGATGAAGTCGAACACCGGCACGTGCTCGGGCCGGTAGTAGCCCATCACGTCGCTCGGCAGCACATCCGGCTTCGATGACGCGAACATGTCGACGAAGCCCTGCATGAGCTCCTCGTCGGGCGGCCGCGGCTGGGCGGCGTCCTCGAGCCCGGTCTGGCGCGCGACGGCGCCGACGCTGTGGGGCGGATCGTCGGCGAACACCGTGCCGGCGAGCTCGTGCACGTTCAGCGTCCCGACCTGCGGGCCGAGCGGAAGCGTCGGCGGGTCATGCAGCGGGTTCGTCTCCGTGCCGAGCAGGCCGTTGACGTCGGGGCGCCCGCGGGTCGGCAGGTAGCCGAGCATATGGTCGAAGGAGCGGTTCTCGAGCGTCAGGATCACCACGTTCTCGACGCGATCGCGAAGGAAGCCGTCGGCCGTGGCCTGGTCGGGATCGGGGATCGGGGGTGCCGGCGGCGTGGGCGGCGTCGGCGTGCCGGCGGTCACGAAGACGTCCCACCGCAGCCCCACGTCGGCGCGGGCGCCCGGCCGGTTGAACCGCTTGGTGTCCGTCTTGGCGAGCCCGAGGCCGCCGCCCGGAAGGACGAACTGGCCGATGTTCGTCGGGTCGAACAGCTCGTCCTTGGCCAGCCGGGCGATGCTCTTGATGGCCATCGCGACGAGCAGCCCGGCGACGGCGCCCGCGAGCGCGATCCCCGCCGTGGCGACGAGCGCCCCGGCGAGGCCGAGGGCGAGCGCCGCCGCGGAGCCGATCCCGGCGGTCGCCGCCGCGGTGATCGCCCCGCCGATCGCGCCGCCCACCGCGGCGCCTCCCGCGAAGCCGAGCAGGCCGCCGAGGACGGTCAGCCCGGCGGTGAGGCCGAGATCGAGGAGCTCGCTGCTGAGCAGGTGCGCGTTGTCCTCGACGTACGCGCGGAACCCGCCGCGATCGATCTCGGCGAGGAACAGGTTGACGAGGAAGAACTGCTCCGCGTTGGCGCCGCGCAGGAGGGGGATCCGGCAGATCGTGCGGTCCACTCCGCGGTTGTCGCCCTTCTTGAAGTCGCCGAGCCCGATCGGCGGCACGAGGACCGTGGTCCGGTTGATCGGGTCCATGACGACGGCCGCGATGGCGAGCTCGTCCCTGCCGACCTCCCCGGTGTCGTCGACCAGGTGGACGGTCGTGGTCTTGAGCTGCAGGTCGCTCGGAACCATCGTCGGCGGCCGGACCGGCGGCCGGCCACCGCCGGGGCCGGGGTCCGGGTCGGGAAGATCGGGCTCGCCGGGCTCGTTGGGATCCGTCGCCCGCTTCGGCGAGAGCGGCGGGGTCGGGGCGAGCCGACGGACCGCACGTTGGGCCGGCGCCTGCAGCTCCGGCGGGAGGTCGATGGCGCGCGCCGCCGAGACCAGCGGCTGCGGCCGTCCAGGGTCGATCGCACCCGCGAAGCCGTAGTGCTGCTTGCGGGCGGTGACCGCCGCCGCCGTGGTCCCGGGGCGAAGCCTGGTCTGCGCGGCGATCGCCAGCAGGGCCTTGGACTCCGGCGCCAGCGAACCCATCCGGGCGAGCATCCGGCGCTCCAGCGAGCGCGGGTCGGACGGCAGCGGGAACGCGCCCGGCGCGGCCTGGTGCGCGAGGACCTTGTCGAAGAGCATGGCGACCGCGCCGGCGGACTGGGCGACGAGCTCGGCGACGTCTCCGTCGCGGACCTGGGTCGTGATGGCCTGACGGGCAGGCGGCGGGAGCTCGATCACGGGCGGCGTCTCCTCCGGACGGTGGCGATCCTGGGTGCTCGAATCCGATGATATGGATGACGGCATGAGTCGCGCCGTCGAGGAGTCCAACCGGCGGATGCTGCGCGCCCGCGACGCGATGGACCGGACCTACGCGCAGCCGCTGGACATCCCGACGCTGGCGCGCCTCGCTCACGTGTCCGACGCGCACTTCATCCGGACCTTCCGTGCGACGTTCGGCGAGACGCCCCACCGCTATCTGCAGCGACGCCGCGTCGAGCGGGCGATGCTCCTGCTCCGGGAGACCGACCGCAGCGTGACGGAGATCTGCTTCGACGTCGGCTTCGCCAGCCTCGGGACGTTCAGCCGGACGTTCCGCGACATCGTCGGCGAACCGCCGAGCGCGCACCGCCGGCGCGGCCGGCTGTCGCCGGCCCCGGCCTGCATCACCATGAGCTGGGCGCGGCCGAGCAGCCTCCGGGAACCCTGACCGCCACCCCGGCTACGGTCCCCGTTCGTGCACCGCGCGCTTTCCACGCTCCAGTCCGTCTTCGTCGATCCCGGCGCACCGGGCGCCGCCGCGGCGCTCGAGCAGCTGCGCGGGCGCTGGCGCGAGCTCGCCCCGGCCGAGCGCGAGGCGCTGACGCCGCTCGCCCAGCTGGCGGCGGAGCGTGTGAAGGCCGCCGGGCGATCCGCCCCGGACGACGACCGCGTCGCCCACCTCCAAGCGCTCGAGGGCAGCGCCGAGCTGGAGCCAGAGCCTCTTGCGCCCACCGTCGCTCGACCACCCGCGCCACCGCGCGGAGCGCCCGCCGGCGTCACCCCGGAGGCGCTGCTCGGGCTGCTCGGGCTCGCGACGTTCCGCCCGGGGCAGCGGGAGGCGGTGCAGGCGGCGCTCGACGGCCGGGACGCGCTCGTGGTCATGCCGACCGGCGGCGGGAAGAGCCTCTGCTATCAGCTGCCCGCGCTGGCGGGCGACGACCTGACCGTCGTCGTCTCGCCGCTGATCGCCCTGATGCGCGACCAGTGCGCGCGGCTGACCGACCTCGGCCATCCCGCGGTGATGCTCGCCTCGGGCGGCGACGGCGAGTCCAACCGCGCGGCGCTCGACGCGATCCGCGGCGGCAGCGCCAAGGTCTGCTTCGCCGCCCCGGAGCGGTTCGCCTCCCAGGCGTTCCGCGCCGCGCTGAGCCGGCGGGCGATCGCCCTGTTCGTGGTCGACGAGGCGCACTGCGTGAGCGAATGGGGCCACGACTTCCGGCCGGACTACCTGCGGCTGGCCACGGTCATCGCCGAGCTCGGTCATCCGCCGGTGATGGCGTGCACCGCGACGGCGACGCCGAAGGTCGCCGAGGAGATCGTCGCGCGGCTCGGGCTGCGCGACCCGGCCCGGGTGCGCTCGGGCTTCGACCGGCCGAACCTGTCGTTCGACGTGCTGCCGTTCGACGGCGAGGGCTCGGTCGCGCGCAAGCGGGCGACGCTCCTGGCCGGGTTGAGCGCCGCGGAGAACCGCCCCGCCGTCGTCTACTGCGGGACGCGCAAGAGCACCGAGGAGATCGCCCGGGACCTGGCCGCCGAGGGGCTCGGCGTCGCCGCCTACCACGCCGGCATGTCCGCGGACACGCGCTCGCGGGCGCAGGACGCGTTCATGCGCGGCGCGGCCGACGTCGTCGTCGCGACCAACGCGTTCGGCATGGGCGTGGACAAGGCCGACGTCCGCTCGGTCTGGCACTGGGCGCTGCCGTCGAGCCTGGAGGCGTACTACCAGGAGGCCGGGCGCGCGGGGCGCGACGGCCGGCCGGCCCGCGCGGTGCTGCTCGCCTCGCGCTCGGACCTCGGCCGCCTCGTGCGCTTCATCCGCGAGGCCGAGGTGACGGTCGAGCAGGTCGGCGCGCTGGTCGGGCGGCTGCGCGCGCGGGCGCAGCACGAGCCGTCGGTCGAGCTCGACGCCGGCGACGACCGCGACCGGATCGCCCTCGCGGTGGCCGAGCGGGCCGGCGCGCTCACGCTGGCCCCCGGTGCGGGTGGCCGGATCCGCGTCGAGTTGGCCGGCGGGGACCTCGACGTGCGGCGCGCCGCCCAGCTGTGCCGCGCCGCCACCGACCGCCGCTGGCAGTCCTACCGCTCGATCGAGCGCTACGCCTCGGCCGACGACCGCTGCCGGCGACGGCAGCTTCTCGACCACTTCGGCGATCCCACGCCCGCGGCGCCCGAGGGACGCTGCTGCGACGTCCACGACCCCGTCGACTGGCTGCCGGAGCTCCGTGCCGCCGCGGCACGCGGCCGCGCGCGCGCCACCGCACCCGTCGACGACGGCCCGCCCGTCGCCGACGACGACCTCGCGCCGCTGAAGGCGTGGCGGCGCGAGCGCGCCGAGGGCAAGCCGGCCTACACCGTCGCCACCGACGCGACGCTGCGCGAGGTCGTGCGGCGCCGGCCGCGGACCGCCGCCGAGCTGCAGGCGATCAAGGGCATCGGCCCGTCGTTCGTCGCCCGGCACGCGGACTCGCTGCTCGAGCTGCTGCACGAGCGCTGACTACTTGGTGAACGCCACCCGGTCGAACCCGTAGCTCGTGAGCGGGATGCCGGACCGGGCCGGCCGGAAGCCGGTCACGCTCGCGCGGTGCGCGTCGATCTGGTTGGAGAACGACCAGATGATGTAGCCGCCGCGGTCGTGCTCGATCGCCTGCGCCTCGCGGAGGAACTCCTCGCGCGCGGGCTCGGAGATCTCGAGCCGCGCCCGCTCGATGAGCTTCTGGAACGGGCCATCATCCCAGTGCGTCTCGTTGAGCGGCGAGTCCGGAAGCGCGCACAACGCGACCTGGGTGAGATAGCCGCGCGTGAACCAGAAGTCCTGCGCGAACCGCCACTTCAGGTAGTTCGACCCGTAGAACGTGCCGGAGTCCACCTCGCGGACGTCGATCGTGACGCCGGCGGCCTTCGCCTGGCGGGCCAGGGTCCGGGCGCCCTTGACGATGCCCTGGTAGACGGGGCCGGTAACGAGCTGCACCCGCAGGTCGTCCTCCCCTGCCTGGCGCAGCAGCGACCGCGCTTGGTCGAGGTCCTGGCTGCGCTGCGGGATGTCGGCGGCGAAGGCGGTGTCGAACGGCGCGTAGAGGTCGTTGGCGACACGGCCCTGACCCGACAGCACCTCGTCGACCATCGCCTCGCGGTCGATGATCAGCCGCATCGCCTGACGGACGCGGACGTCGTCGAACGGAGGCCGGTCGACGCGCATCGTGAACGGCTGCCACGCGCCGGTCTCAGAAACCAGCACCCGCAGGTCGCGGTCGCGCTCGACCTCGGGGATCCGCGCCGCCGACAGGTTGGTGATCGCGTCGACCTCCCCGCTCAGCAGCGCGTCCACCCGCGCGCGCTCGTCGGGGTAGTTGATGATCTCGAGCCGCTCCACCCGCGGCGGGTCGTTGAAGTAGTCCGGGTAGCGGGCGAACACGGCGCGCGTCCCGGGCGTGAAGCTGACGTACTTGAAGGCGCCGGTGCCGATGGGGCGTTGCGGGTCGTAGTCGCGCGGGACGATCACGTTGTCGTACCCCGCGAGGTCGTCGAGGAAGGTCACGTACGGCCGGCTCAGCGCGAGGCGGACGGTGCGGGCGTCGAGCTTGCGAGAGCGGTCCAGGTCCAGCGATGACAGCGACCTCGCGCCCGACGCCCCCCGCTCGGGATCGACGATCCGGCGCAAGGAGAACAGGACGTCGTCGGCGGTCACCGGGCGCCCGTCGTGGAACGTGATGCCGTCTCGCAGCCGGACGGTCCAGAGGTCGAGGCTGGGGCTCGGCTCGATCGACTCCGCGAGCACCATCTCGATCTCGAAGTCCGGGGTGCGGATCGCCAGCGGGTCGTAGAGCTGGTGGACCCGGGCGATCTCGGGCTCGCTCGTCGGCCGGTGCGCGTCGAGCGTCTCCTTCGGGCCGCCGCCCGAGACACCCACCCGCAGCGTCCCGCTCGCGCTCGCGCCGGACACCGGCGCCGCCGGCGTCGTCCGTGCGCCGGGCGAGGAGCGGTCGCCGCAGCCCGCGATCAGGCCGGCGCCGCCGACCGTGAGCCCGGCGGTGAGCCCGCGCGCCAGGAACTCCCTCCGGGTCGCATCGCATTCGGACCAAGAATCGTCGTTACTGACACTCACCGCCCTCAGCGTAAACTAGACTGCACGCCGTGTCAGCTTGCCGGCCGACACGATCCCTCTCGCTTGACGGTCGCCCGCGTGAGCAGTCGGCCCGGGATCTCGACGGCCGGGCGGCGCATCCGCCGCCCCTGGGCCGCCTCGAGCGCGGCGAGCACCGCCTGGCGGGCCATCGCCTCCACCGGCGCCGCCACGTCCGCGTCGATCAGCCGCTCGCGCAGCGCCCGGCAGCCGATGGGGTCGCCGTCGACGGTCACGATCGCGACGTGCCCGGGACGGCCGATGGGAAGCATGCGGCCGGCCTCCTCGAGTACCGAGGAGACCGCGGGCAGCAGGAAGTCCGAGGGGATGAAGATCGCGTTGATCCGAGGATCCGCGCGCAGGGCGCGCCGGGTCGCGGTGGCGGCCACCTGCGGGTCCCAGCCGGTGGGCGCCTCGGCGACGACCCGCACCCGTGTCCCCGACACCGCGCGGTTGAAGCCATCGCGCCGGCCCTCGGCGTTCTCGTCGGTCTCGACCGCGCCCCACAGATGCAGCACCCGCAGCGGGCGGCGCAGGCGGACCATCGCGCGGGCGGCCGCCTCGCCGTCCGCCACCGGGTCGCCCGTGACCTGGAGGTCGAAGCGAGCGCCCGGCGCGGCCGCGCGATCCATGACGATGAACGGGACGCGCGCGCGAGTGGCCTCGCGGATCGAGCCGACGATCCGGCGCCGGTCCTGCGGGATTGCGATCACGGCGTCCACCCCGTCGCTGCGGATGAGGTCGCGGATCTGGGCCGCCTGGCGCCCGGCGTCGTTGTTGGCCACCGCGAGCTCGACCACGGCGTTGCTGCGCCGAGCTTCGACGCGGATGGCGTCGATCTCTGCCCGCCGCAGCTCGTTGAGGAGGTCGAACGACACGCCGATCGTCGTGCGGCTGGGCTCCCCGCGGTCGGTCGTCGGCATCTGCCGGCCGGAGTCTCCGCAGCCCACGATCACCGCGACCGTCGCGAGCGCCAGGGGGGTGGCGCCGGGTCGGCGGCACCGCGGGACGCGGTCGGTGATCATGTGCGAATTGTCATATGTTGTCCACACCGGCAGGGGGCGCACCGGTCCCACTGTCCAATAGAGCACCGTATGCGGTGAGCGCACTCCTGACAGCTTCGTGGCGCCATGCCGCTGCAGCGGCGGCGATCCTCGCCGTCGCGCTGACGGCGGCGATCGCGGCCGGGTTCGCTGCCGAGCGCGGCGCGCGCCGGGACGCGCAGCAGCGCGCCACGATCGCGGCGATCCAGGTCGAGGACGCCGTCGCCCAGGCGAGCACGTACCTGGAGAGCGTGCGGCGCTTCCTGGTGTCGCGGCCCGAGGCGCTCGAGTCCGAGTTCTCGACTTTCGCGACCGACACGCTCGGCGACATGGATCTGGCGAACATCGCATGGATCGAGCGCGTGACGGCCGCGCGGCGCGCGGCGTACGAGCGGCGCATCGGCCGGCAGATCAGCGCGTCGACGCCCGGGTGGGGGACGACCGCCGTCGGCGAGCGCCCGGTCTACTACCCGGCGTCGGTGATCGCCCGGATCCGCCCGGACGCCGTCCGCGGCGTCGACCTGGGCGTGCACCCGCAACTGCGGGCCGCGGTGCGCTCGCGCGCCGCCCAGTTCGGGCCCACGGCCTCGGCGCCGCTGCGGCTGCCGCACGGCCAGACGGGGTTCTTCTTCGTCGAGTCGGCGGCCCGCTCCACGCCGCGCGCGATCCGGCCGGGGTTCGTCGTCGCCTTCGTTCCCACCGACTGGCTCGAGAGCGCGGTCCCCGAGCTGAGCGGCGCCCTGCAGCTGCGTGTCGGCGGGCGCGCCACCGGCGCTACCGGTGCGGGCGAGACCGTGAGCCAGGGCTTCACGGCGGCCGCCCGCCGCTGGGACGTCGTCCTGCCCGTGCTGCCGGCGACCGGCGCCGCGGCGGCGCTTCCCTGGACCCTGCTCGGCGCCGGCGCGCTGCTCGCCGCGCTGACCCTGTGGCTCGGCGTGGGCTCGGCGGCGCGCCGCCGGGCGCAGCAGGATCTCGACCGCGCGTTCGCGCTGTCGCGCGACCTCGTCTGCACCTCGGGCTTCGACGGCCGCCTGCGGAGCATCAACCCGGCCTTCGAGCGCACGCTCGGTTACACGCGCGAGGAGCTCCTGTCCCGGCCCTTCATCGAGCTCCTCCACGTGGACGACGTGCAGGCGGCGATCGCCGAGCTCGAAGGCCTGCGGCAGGGCGGGGAGATGGTCGGCTACGAGAGCCGGGTCCGTCACCACGACGGCTCGTACCGGTGGATCGAGTGGACCGGGCTCGGGTCGCCGGCCGAGGGGCGGATCTACTCGACCGGGCGCGACGTCACCGAGCGCAAGCGGGCGGAGGAGGAGCGCCGGCTGCTCGAGGCGGAGCTGCGCCAGTCCCAGCGCCTCGAGGCGATCGGCCAGCTCGCCGGCGGGGTCGCGCACGACTTCAACAACCTGGTCACCGGGATCATCGGCTACAGCGAGCTGGTCCTGGACTCGCTGCCCGCGGACGCCGAGGTCCGTCCCGACGTCGAGGACATCCTCCGCGCGGGACAGCGTGCGCAGGCGCTGACGAGCCAGTTGCTCGCCTTCAGCCGCCAGGCGCCGCTCTCCACCGAGGTCGTCGATCTCAACGAGGTCGTCGGCGACCTCGACCGCCTCCTGCGGCGGCTGATCGGCGAGCACATCGCGGTGCGCACCGAGCTCGCCCCGGAGCTGCTTTGCATCGACGCCGACCGAGCGCAGCTCGAGCGGGTGATCGTCAACCTCGTCGTGAACGCGCGCGACGCGATGGCCGACGGCGGCACGCTGACGATCGGCAGTGCCGCCGTCGAGCTCGACGAGCCCCTCGACGGCGGCCCGCGGTCGCTGCCCGCGGGCCGCTACGTCTGCCTCACGATCGCCGACACCGGTATCGGCATGGACGCCGAGACGCGCAGGCGCGCATTCGAGCCGTTCTTCACCACGAAGGGCGTCGGCGCGGGGACCGGCCTCGGCCTCGCAGGCGTCTGGGGTATCGTCGAGCAGCTGGGCGGCCGGACGGTCGTCGACAGCGAGCCGGGCCGCGGGGCCACGTTCACGATCTATCTGCCGACGGCCGGCGGGCAGGCGCCCGTGCACGCCGAGGACGCCGAGGAGCACGCATCGCTGCGCGGCACGGAGCGCGTGCTCCTGGTCGAGGACGACCCGATGGTCGCCGACCTGGCGGCCCGCGTCCTGCGCGACCACGGCTACGACGTCATGGAGGCGGACCGCGCGAGCGTCGCCATCGAGCTGTGGAACCGCTGCGGCGGACAGGTCGACGTGCTGGTGAGCGACGTCGTGATGCCCGGGGCGAGCGGGATCGACCTCGCGCAGCACCTGCTGGCTGAGCGCCCCGGCCTCAGCGTGGTGCTCATGTCGGGCTACGTCGGCGACCCGGCGCACCGCCCGAGCCGGCTGCCGTCGGGCTCGATCCGCTTCCTCGACAAGCCGTTCGTCGCCAACGCGCTCCTGCGGACCGTTCGCGACGCCGTGGAAGGCCCGCCGCTCGCCGAACTCGAGCGCAGTTGAGACAACGTCGGCCGTCCCCTTCAGAATGTCGACTCTGCCCATGATGCAATCCGCGATCGACGGCACCCAGGCCCTGGCGCGGATCCTCGTCGTCGACGACGACGATCTCGTCCGCAAGCTGCTCGTCCGGATCCTCACCCGCGCGGGGCACACCTGCGTCGGCGCCGCCAACGCGCCCGAGGCACGGCGGCTGCTGGCCGAGAGCGACGCCTTCGAGGTGCTGATCTCGGACGTCAACATGCCGGGCGAATCGGGCCTCGAACTCGTGCGCGAGGCCCTCGAGACCCATCGCGACGTCGCGGTCGTGATGATCACCGGCGCAGACGACCCGGATCTCGCCACGACCGCGCTCGAGCTCGGGGCCTACGGCTACGTGCTGAAGCCGTTCAAGACGAGCGAGCTGCTGATCAACGTGGCCAACGCGCTGCGGCGCCGCTCGCTGGAGATGGCGGCCCGCAACCGGCGCGAGGACCTCGAGGCCATGCTGCTCGACCGGACGGCCGCGCTGCGCCGCAGCGCCGCCCAGCACCAGGTCGTCGCGACGTTCAGCCAGCGCGCGCTCTACGGCATCGAGCTCCACATGCTCTACGAGGACGCGATGCGGATGACGCGGGAGGAGCTGGGCGTCGACCTCGCGCTCATCCTCGAGCAGCGCTCGGACCGCCGCGAGCTCGTCGTGATCGCAGCCTCGGGCTGCGAGCACGACATCACCGGGCTGGCCCTCGACGCCGAGGACGCCGGCGACGCGGCGCAGGCCCTCAGCCGCCGGGTCGTCACCGGCGACGTCGACGCGACGAGCGCGGCGCACCAGGTCGGCGACTCCGAGGCGAAGGCCGGGCTGGCCGTGCGGATCCCCCTGCGCACCGGCGCATTCGGCGTCCTCGCGGTGTACTCGCGCACGCCGCGGGAGTTCACCGCCGACGACACGAGCTTCGCGCAGTCGCTCGCCAACGTCCTCGGCCACACGGTGGGACGGCGGAGCATCGAGGAGCAGATGCACCACCAGGCGCTGCACGATCCGCTGACCGGCCTGCCCAACCGCTCGCTGCTCGCGGACCGCCTCGAGCACGCGCTCGCTAGGCGCCGGCGCCGGAAGGGGTCGCTGGCGCTGCTGTTCATCGACCTCGACCACTTCAAGACGGTCAACGACAGCCTCGGCCACCGGGTCGGCGACGACCTCCTCGTCGCCGTCGCCCACCGGCTCACCCCGCTGGCCCGCACCGACGACACGTTGGCGCGTTTCGGCGGCGACGAGTTCGTCCTGCTCTGCGAGGACCTTCAGCGGATGGAGACCGCGGGCGAGATCGCCGAGCGGATCGGGCGGTCCCTCGAGGAGCCGTTCCATCTCGGCGACGACGCCGTCTTCGTCACCGCGTCGATCGGCATCGCCATGCCGACCCACGAGCAGACCAGCGGCGAGTCGCTCATCCGCGACGCCGACGCCGCGATGTACCGCGCCAAGGACCAGGGCCGCTCTCGCTACGAGCTCTTCGATGCCGCGCTGCGCCAGACCGTCGTCGAGCGCATGCACACGGAGACCTCGCTGCGCTGGGCGCTGGAGCGCGACGAGCTGCGCGTGCACTACCAGCCGCTGATCGGGCTCGAAGGCGGGGCCCTCGTCGGGTTCGAGGCGCTCGTCCGCTGGCAGCACCCGGAGCGCGGGCTGCTGCCGCCCGGGGCCTTCATCCCCCACGCCGAGCGCTCGGCGCTGATCGTCGCCATCGGCGAGTTCGTGCTGCGGCGCGCCTGTCAGCAGCTCACCGAATGGAGCGCCGAGACCGACGATCGGTCGCTCTCCATGAGCGTCAACGTCGCTGCCCGCCAGCTCGGCGACCCGCACTTCGGCGACCTCGTGGCCCGGGTGCTCGAGGAGACCGGGCTGGCGCCCGAGCGGCTGCGCCTGGAGATCACGGAGCGCAGCCTGGTCGAGGAGACCGCGGCCTCGACCGACATGATCGCCTGCCTCAAGCAGCTCGGCGTCCAGCTCGTCCTCGACGACTTCGGGACCGGCTACTCGGCGCTCGGCTACATCCAGCGGTTCCCGCTGAACTCGATCAAGCTCGACCGCAGCTTCATCCGCCGGCTCGCCGACGACGAGACCCAGCGGACGCTCGTCGGCGGCATCGTCTCGATCGCGCACGCGCTCGGATTGACGACCGTGGCGGAGGGCATCGAGACCGAGGCCCAGGCCGACGCGGCGCGCGGCCTCGGATGCGACCTCGCCCAGGGCTACCTGTTCGCGCGACCCGAGGACGCCGAGACCGCCACGCGGTTGGTCGTGGCGAGCCGCAACGGGAGCCGTCGGCTGAGGAGTTGATCCTCCTAGGGGTCCGGCGGCTCGGGCCGCGGCGGCTCGTCGGCCTGGACGGCCTGGCCGAACTCCGGGCACGCCTCGTTGCGGCACTCCCAGTCGTGCGGCGGCCCGCCGAGGGCCTGGGAGCACGGCTGGCCGCAGGATGGGCAGAGCGGGGGCTCCATGGCGGCGGACGATACCCGGCTCGCGTCGGTGGCCCGTGATGCCGATGGAGGACCATGAGGCCGCTCGGGATCCTGCTGGGCTGCGCTCTGCTGGTCTGGTTCGCCGGACCCTTCGGCGAGAGGGACGGCGCCCTGGCAACGCCCGATCGCCCTGGCCCTCCGAGCGGCGCCCAGTACCGGATCGATGCCACGCTCGCCGAACGCGACGGCGCGGAGCACCTGTCGGCCCAGACCCGCCGGGCCGGCCTCCGGTTCGGTCCCGAGGTCGCTCAAGCCGACCGTGAGGCGATCCTCGCGATCATCGCGGGTGCACGCCCCGAGGCGCGCGCCCTCGTCGGGCTCGTCGACGGCGTCACCACGGCCCACGTCGGCCCTGCCGGCCACGAGCGCGCTGTCGGGCACGCCTCCGACCGCCCCGGCGACTACGAGATCGTCCTCGACCTCGCGCAGGCCAACGCGATCGGCGGGCAGCGCGCCCTCCGCCAGCTCGTCCTGCACGAGCTCGGCCACATCGTCGACTTCGCCCTGGTCACCAACGCGCTGATGGCGCGCTTCGACGCCGCCACACCCGCCGGCTACGGCTGCGGCGAGGGTGTCCAGGGCGGCTGCGCCCCCGTCGGGGAGCGCTTCGCCGACAGCTTCGCCAAGTGGGCGACGGGCGACATCGGCGTCAACATCTATCTCGGCTACACGGTGCCCCCGCCGTCCCCCGCCTGGGGCGAGCTCGTCCCGCTCATCGGCCGCTGACGCGCGCTGCACCGCCAGAACTGCGCATTGAGTGACGCATCTTGGCCGTGGGGGGTGGGGGCGGGCGGGCGAGGGCCGGAGCCGTCAATCACCCCCATGGTCTGGGTCGGGTCGCATGGGGGTGGTTCACCCCCAAATAGAGGGTGAATCACCCCCTTGCGGCGCCTCGGCGCGAATGGGGGTGGTTGACGTCCTCCGCACTCCACCCGCACTCGCTGCGGACTCACCGGCGACGACCGTGGTGTGAGGCCTCCACCACGCTCCGCCTCACCACCCTCCTCACCCGCCGCAGTTCGTCTCGCAGCGCCCCGGCGCCGACAGGGACGGCCGCGCCCTAGTAGTCCACCCAGTCGACCTGCGGCGACGGGTGGAACGCCACGCCCATCGCCTTCCAGCGCGGCCCGTGCGCCGCCAGGCGCGCCCGGAAGTCCTCCCACGAGCGGGCGGCCTGGGGCGACCAGCCGACCTCGGCGATCGCCGGCAGGCGCGGGAAGGCCATCGTCGTGATGTGGTCGAGCGTCTCGATCGTCTCGGTCCACAAGGGTGCCTCGACCCCGACCACGTCCTCCTCCGCCACGCCGGGCACGAGCGTCCCGGGATCCCAGTCGTACGCGTCGCGCACGTCGATGAGCCCGGCCCAGTCCTGGCCGAGCGGGAAGTCGGGCTCGTACTTCATGTCCAGGTAGGTCCGCTCGCCGGGCGACATCAGGAGCTTGGCGCCGCGCGCCAGCGCCATCGACGCGAGGTCCGCGTAGGTCTCGCTCGAGTGCTGGTCGCCCCACAGCTGCACGAGCGCGCCGGGCTCGAGGGGCGCGGCGGCGATCTCCTCCCACCCGGACATCCGCTTGCCGTGTGCGCGGACGAGCGCCTGCACCCGGCCGATGAAGGTCCGGTAGTCCTCGCCGCTGGTGCTCTGCGCCTCGTCGCCGCCGACGTGGAGGAACGGGCCGGGGGTCAGGCCGGCGAGCTGGCCGAAGACGTCGTCGAGGAACTCGTACGTGCGCTCCGACGCGACCGTCAGGGAGCTGAAGCCGACCGAGGTCTCGGTGTAGAGCGCCGGTGCCACGCCGTCCGGCGTCAGCTCCGGATAGGACGCCAGCGCCGCATTGACGTGCCCGGGGGTGTCGATCTCGGGGACGATCGTCACGAAGCGGGTGCCGGCGTGGCGGACGATCTCCGCGTAGTCGGCCTGGGTGTAGAACCCGCCCTCCCCGCCGCCGACCGCGGTGCTCGCGCCGTGCTCGGTGAGCCGGGGCCAGCCCTCGATCTCGATCCGCCAGCCCTGGTCGTCGGAGAGGTGCAGGTGCAGGTAGTTGACCTTGTAGAGCGCGATCAGGTCGATGTAGCGCTTGACGTCGGCGACGCCGAAGAAGTGGCGCGAGACGTCGAGCATGGTCCCGCGGTAGGCGAAGCGCGGCGCGTCGGCGATCCGGACCGCCGGCAGCGAGACCGGGCCCTCGCCGGGCGCGGCCGCGACGAGCTGGCGCAGCGTCTGGGCGCCGCGGAACAGGCCCTCGGCGCCCGCGGCGGTGAGCCGGGCGCCGTCCGGCCCGATCTCGAGCTCGTAGCCCTCTGTTCCGAGCGCGGCGGGCCCGGACCCGTCGAGGACGATCGCGCCCGGCCTCGGGCCGTCGGCCAGCGGCAGCTCGAGGCCCGTCGCCGCCCGGAGCGCCGAGGCGAGGTCCTCGGCCACGCGGCGGGCCTCAGGGGCGGAGCCCAGGACCGCGACGAGCGTCTCCTCGGAGAGCGCCAGCTCGTCCTCTGAGGTCGTCTCGACGGTCGCCGGGAGGGGAACGAGCGGCAACACAGGCCGCGCGCACGCTACCAATGTCGCCGATTGACTCGCGAGTCAATGCGGTAGAACGTGGTATGGCCACGAACCCCACGTACGAGCAGTCCAAAGAGATCGCGGAGGCTTCCCGCGAGACCGAGTGGAAGCAGCCGAGCTTCGGAAAAGAGCTGTTCCTGGGCAACTTCCGGCTTGACCTGATCCACCCGCAGCCGGCCGCGTCGCCCGAGCTCACCGCCAAGGGCGACGCCTTCCTCGCCGATCTCAGGACGTTCCTGCAGGAGCACGTCGACCCGCTCCAGATCGAGCGCGACGCCCGCATCCCCGACGACGTGATCGCAGGCCTCAAGGACCTCGGCTGCCTCGGCATGAAGATCGGAGAGGAGTACGGCGGGCTCGGCCTGACGCAGGTCTACTACAACAAGGCGCTGGCCCTGACCGGCACGTACCACGCCGCGCTCGCGACGCTGCTGTCGGCCCACCAGTCGATCGGCCTGCCCGAGCCGCTGCGGATGTTCGGTACCGAGGAGCAGAAGCGCGAGTGGCTGCCGAAGGTCGCGCGGACGCACATCTCGGCGTTCCTGCTCACCGAGCCCGACGTCGGCTCGGACCCCGCCCGCATGAGCGCCAGCGCCATCCCCACCGAGGACGGCACGGGCTACCGGATCTCCGGCATCAAGCTGTGGGCGACCAACGGCGCCATCGCCGACGTGGTGATCGTCATGGCCGTCGTCCCGAAGACGGAGACGAGCACGGGCGGCATCACGGCGTTCATCTGCCCGTCCGACGCCGAGGGCGTCACGGTCGAGACGCGCAACGCCTTCATGGGCCTGCGCGGCATCGAGAACTCCCTGACGCGCTTCGAGGACGTCTTCGTCCCCCACGAGTCCGTCGTCGGCGGTGTCGGCAAGGGGCTGCGCATCGCACTGGCCACACTCAACACCGGCCGCCTGTCGCTCCCCGCCATCGCGGCGGCGTCGACGAAGTACTCGCTGAAGATCGCGCGCGAGTGGTCGGCGGAGCGCAAGCAGTGGGGCAAGCCGGTCGGCACGCACGACCCGGTCGCGCAGATGCTCGCCTTCCTCGCCGGCACCTCGTTCGGGCTCGACGCCGTCGTCGACGTCTCGAGCCGCCTGGCCGACGACAAGCGCAACGACTTCCGGGTGGAGGCGGCGCTGGCCAAGCTCTACGCCTCCGAGATGGGCTGGAAGGCCGTCGACACGATGATCCAGATCCGCGGTGGGCGCGGCTTCGAGACGGCCGAGTCGCTCAAGGCCCGCGGCGAGAAGCCGATCCCCGCCGAGCAACTGCTGCGCGACATGCGGATCAACCGCATCTTCGAGGGCTCGACCGAGATCATGCACCTGCTGATCGCGCGCGAGGCGCTCGACCAGCATCTCGCCGTGGCCGGCGACATCCTGGATCCCAAGACCGCTATGGGCGACAAGGCCCGTGCGGCGGTCGGTGCGGCGAAGTTCTACGCCGGCTACCTGCCGACGCTCGTCACCGGCGAGGGCCAGAAGCCGTCGGCCTACGAGGCCGACTTCGGCCCGGTGGCCAAGCACCTGCGCTATGTCGAGCGCCACTCGCGCAAGCTGGCGCGCTCGACGATGGGCCTGATGGGCCGCCACCAGGCGTCGCTCGAGCAGAAGGGCGCGCTGCTGGGCCGGGTCGTCGACATCGGCGCCGAGCTCTACGCGATCGCCTGCGCGTGCGTGTACGCGAACACGATCGGAGCGCAGGACCCGTCGCGCCGCGACGGCGCCTACGAGCTCGCCGACCTGTTCGCCAAGCAGGCCCGCCGCCGCGCGGACACGCTGTTCTCCGAGCTGTTCTCCAACGACGACGGCGCCCAGTACGCGACCGCCCAGAAGGTGCTCGGTGGCCGGTACACCTGGTTCGAGGAGGACGTCCTGGACCCGGCGGGCGAGGGCCCGCACATGCCCGCGCAGCCCACGCCGGCGGTGAAGCGTTTCAGCGGGCCGCCGAAGGTCGCCGAGGCGGTCCAGTAGGCCGCACTTGACAGCGCTCCATCCGGGTTGGGAGAGTCGCCTGGCGGAAGCGTGACGCCCGCCGCGCGAGCGGCTGGCGGCCACGAAGTGCTCGACCCGGCGGCAAGGCCGCGAGGAGATCGCCATGAACGCTGGTGCTCGCCCCCTCACGGGGAGCGCGCTCGTCTGCGCGCGGATGTGGATCGCCGTTGGCTTCTGCGCCCTCCTCTGCCTCGCCGTCGCCGCGGCTCCGGCCGCGGGCCAGGACGTGCAGGGTCAGGCCGAGCCCGAGCCTGAGGAGCGCTTCGAGACGGTCGACAATCGGGACAAGACGGCATCAGAAGCCGACTTCGGCCGCATGAAGGTGGCCGGCGCGCCGGCGGGCAAGACCCGCGTCATCGTCGGCCTCAAGACCGCGTTCACGCCTGAGGGCGCCCTCCCGGAGGACCGCCGCGCTGCCCAGCGCAGCGACATCGCGCGCGCCACCGAGGACGTGCGCCGGGCACTCGCCGGCACCGAGCACCGCGTGATCCACACCTACGAGACCGTCCCCTACATCGCCCTCGAGCTCTCACCGAAGGCGCTCGACCGCCTGCAGTCCGAGGGGGTCGCCGCGTCGCTGCAACAGGACACGGCGGATCGCCCGACGCTCGCCCAGAGCACCGGCATCATCGAGGCGACCGAGGCCGCGACGAGCACCATCGGCCGCACCGGTGTGGGACAGACCGTGGCGATCCTCGACACCGGCGTCCAGAAGACCCACACCTTCCTCCAGAAGTCCGCCGGGGGAACCAAGGTCGTCTCGGAGGCGTGCTATTCGGGCAACAGCAACTGCCCGGGGGGCGTCGCCGAGAGCACGGCGTCGGGGTCGGGCGTGAACTGCACCTACGCCGCGGACGGATGCCGGCACGGCACCCACGTCGCCGGCATCGCGGCGGGCAGGGGCGGGGCGTTCTCAGGAGTCGCGCGACACGCCGACCTGATCGCCATCCAGGTCTTCTCCCAGTTCACGGGGGCCGCCAACTGCGGCTCGCCCCCCGCCGAGGATCCCTGCACGCTGTCGTTCGTCTCGGACCAGATCAAGGGTCTCGAGCGCGTGTTCGCCCTCCGCAACACGTTCGACATCGCCGCGGCGAACATGAGCCTCGGTGGCGGCAGCTTCACGTCGACCTGCGACGGCGACAGCCGCAAGCCGGCGATCGACAACCTCCGCGCGGCCGCGATCGCCACGACGATCGCCTCGGGCAACGACGGCTTCACCAACGCCGTCAACGCCCCCGGCTGCATCTCGACCGCGGTGACGGTCGGGGCGACGGACAAGAGCGACGTGGTGACGAGCTTCTCGAACTCGGGCCCCCCGGTCGATCTGTTCGCTCCCGGCGCGGACATCAACTCGTCGGTCCCCGGCAACGCGTTCGACTCCTTCGACGGCACCTCGATGGCCGCTCCGCACGTGGCGGGGGCGTGGGCGATCGTGAAGCAGGCGGACCCGGCCGGGTCCGTCTCTCTGGTGCAGTCGGCGTTCCAGTCGACCGGCAAGCCGATCACCGACTTCGCCGCGAACCCGGACCTCACCAGGGACCGGATCCGCGTCTTCTCCGCCGCCGCGTACCGGGCGCATACCGGGCTCACCCAGACGAGCAACTGGTCCGTCCCCGGCGGGAACATCGCCTCCGACGGCGTCGGCCTGGCGCGCCGCACCAGCGGCAACCACAATCCGGCGACGCCGGCGCCGACGGTCAACTTCAACCTGACCGGGATCTCCGCGGGGGCCGACGTCCGGCGGGCCTACCTCGTCTGGCAGACCGTCGGCGGCCCCGACAACACCGCGGTGTTCGAGGGCACGTCGCGCACCGGGACGCTCATGGGCGGCTCGTCGCAATTCACGTGCTGGGGCACGAACGACGGTGGCGCAGTGCGGACGTACCGCTACGCGATACCCGACGGCGAGGTGACCGGGAACGGCCTGTACAGCATCGGTGGCGTCGGCGGCACCAATTCGGCGATCCACGGCCGGCCCGACGGTCAGGGCGCGTCGCTGGTCGTCGTCTACGAGATCCCGGGCGCGTCGCGCACCGGCAAGGCCTACCTGCGCTGGGGCAGCATGACGACGCGGCCGGGCGGACCGGCCATGACCCACACGTTCAGCGGGCTGTCCGTGCCGACGACCCCCGAGACACCGCGACTCCACGTCGGCATCGGGGACGGCGAGAGCTTCACCGACCCCGCGATGCTGTTCAAGGGCGGAGCGGTGACCGCGACCAACTTCTGGTCAGGCCGCGAGGGCACCTACTGGGACGACGACCGGATCTCGATCAACCCGGCCTGGATCCCCGTCGGCACGTCCGCCCGGAGCAACAGCCAGGCGGCCGGCGGCGAGTGCCTCACCTGGGGGTACGCGGGCCTGACCTACCGGCACGAGTAGGACGCCGCACTCAGGCTTCGTCAGGCTCGCCGGACTCCAGTTCGGCGAGCAGGGCGTCCACCGCGGCCGGCCAGAACTGGGTGCCGGCGTTCGCCCGCATCTCCGCCGCGGTCTCGGCCCGGGAGCGCGCCGCGCGGTACGGACGGTTCGAGCGCATCGCGTCGTAGGCGTCGCACACGAACGTGATCCGGCTGACCACCGGGATCGCCTCTCCGCTCAGCCCGTCCGGGTACCCGGACGGGCTGAGCGCTCGTGCGTCGCGCGGACCGCCGCGCGCAGGTGCGCGAGCGAGCCCGTGCCCGAGACGATCTCGGCGCCGACGATGGTGTGGCGCCTGAGCAGCGCCCACTCGGCGGCGTCGAGCGGCCCGGCTTTGTGCAGGACCGTGTCCGGGATGGCCACCTTGCCGATGTCGTGGAGCAGGGCGACGCACTCCGTCTGCTGGATCTCGTCCTCCCGGAGACCGAGTCGGGTGGCCACGCGGATGGCCAGGTCGACGACGTCGCGGACGTGGTGGCCCGTGTAGCTGTCGCGCGCCTCGAGCGCGGCCATCAGGGCCTCGGCGGCGGTCGAGCGCAACGCGAGGTGCAGCCGGTCCGCCTCCTGCCCGCGGTCCTCGAGCTCGCGGGCGACGAGGTGCGCCAGGACGCTCAGGAACCGGACGTCGCGCTCGTCGAGTGTGACGTTCGGCCGCCGGCTCGCGCAGCAGAGGACGCAGTAGGCGAGCCCGTCGAGCAGATGACCGGGACCCCGATGTACGCGCGCACGCGGAACTGGCGCGTGGTGGCGAGGTCGCGGACCTCGTCCTCGACGGCGGTGTCCTGGATGATGTTGCCGATGCGGCCCTCGAGCATCCGCGCGCAGTAGGAGTCCGCCGCCGGTACCCGGTCACCCGGGCGGACGCCCCAGCCCTCGAGGTCGCCGTCGAGCACCTCGAGCATCTCCTCCTGGCCGTCGAAGAAGCCGAGCCAGCCGATGTCCATGCCGAGCCGCTCGCGCGCGACCTCGAGGGTGCGCTCGACGATCTCGAGTTGCTCCGTCTCGATCGCGGCGGCGCCGTCCGAGCCTGGGGTGCCATCGCGCCATCGTGACCCTGCGAACGCGCCGGGACAACCGGGTGCCGTCGCTCTGCCAGGATCTGCGGATGGACCGGATCACGCTGCTCTGGGCGCTCGCGCTGTTCTTCGGATCATCGATCGCCTTCCGCGCGGTCCAGTCCGCCACCTCGAGCGAGCCCCGCTGGGTCACCTTCGCGGCGGAGGTCGTGCTGCTCGCGGCCATCGTCACCGCGGTCGTCGTCGTCGTCCGCCGCCGGGGCGACCAGTGAGCCGGACCGCCGCGCGGCTGCGCGGCTTCGGGACCACGATCTTCACCGAGATGACCGGGCTCGCGACGCGGACCGGCGCCATCAACCTCGGGCAGGGGTTCCCCGACGAGGACGGGCCGGCGGAGATCATCGAAGCCGCGGCGGCCGCGATGCGGGCGGGGCACAACCAGTACGCGCCCGCGCGAGGCGTGCCGGCGCTCCGGACAGCGATCGCCGAGCACCAGCGCCGCCGCTACGGACTCGAGATCGACGCCGAGAGCGGGGTCCAGGTCACGTTCGGCGCGACCGAGGCGCTCGCCGCCGCGCTGCTCGGGCTCTGCGAGCCGGGCGACGAGGTCATCTGCTTCGAGCCCTACTACGACGCGTACGCCGCGGCGATCGCGATGGCCGGCGGCGAGCGGCGCGTGGTCACGCTGCGACCGCCGGACTTCGCGTTCGATGGCGACGCGCTGCGCGCCGCGATCGGGCCGCGCACGCGGATCCTGCTGCTCAACTCGCCCCACAACCCGACCGGCAAGGTCTTCTCGCGCGAGGAGCTGGACGTCGTGGCCGCCGCGTGCCGGGACCACGACCTCGTCGCGATCACCGACGAGGTCTACGAGCACCTCACCTTCGGCGCCGAGCACGTGCCGCTGGCCACGCTGCCGGGCATGGCCGAGCGGACGCTGACGATCTCCTCGCTCGGCAAGACGTTCTCGTTCACGGGCTGGAAGGTCGGCTGGGCGAGCGGGCCGCCGGAGCTCGTCGGCGCGGCGGCGACGGCCAAGCAGTTCCTCTCCTTCTCGGGCGGGACGCCGTTCCAGCACGCCGCAGCGCACGCGCTCGGCCACGAGGACGCGGCTATCGTCGCGCTGGTGGACTCGCTGCGAGCCCGGCGCGACCGGCTGTGCGCAGGGCTCGAGGCCGCTGGGCTGACCGTCCACCGCCCGGTCGGCACGTACTTCGTCAACGCCGACATCCGCCCGCTCGGGGAGTCCGACGGCGTCGCGTTCTGCTGGGCGCTGCCCGAGCGCGCCGGCGTGGTCGCGGTCCCGTCCGCGGCGTTCTACGACGACGCCGACGCCGGTCGCCACCTCGTCCGCTTCGCCTTCTGCAAGCGCGACGAGGTCCTCGACGAGGCGATCCGGCGGTTGGCGAAGCTCAGGCTCAGATCGCCGGCTCAGGCGTAGGAGCGGCCCGGCCGCGTTTGGAGAGCATCCGGGCGGCGAGGACGCCGCCGATCGCGCCGAACAGGTGGCCCTGCCACGAGATCCCGGGCTGCGGGGCGAGCCCGCTCAGCAGCGCGCCGCCCCAGATCGCCCCGACCAGGACACCGGTCGCGACGTGCATGAGGTTGCGGTTGAACAGCCCGCGGCTGATCAGATAGGTGGCATAGCCGAAGACCACGCCGCTGGCGCCGATGTGGACCGAGTTGTCAGGACCGATCAGCCACGTCCCGGCGCCGCTCACCGCCGCCACGATGGCCGTGACCGCGAGCACCCGCAGCAGCCCGCCGACCGCGATCATGGCCCCCATCACCGCGAACGGCACCGTGTTGGAGATCAGGTGCCCGAAGCCGCCGTGCAGGAACGGAGCGAGCACGATCCCGGTCAACCCGTCGGGGTCGCGAGGCTGGATCCCCCACCGGTCCAGCCGGCCGCCGAGGATCGCGTCCACGATCTCCTCGGCCCACATGACCGCGATCATCGCGGCGACGAGGATCAGCCCGTCGGTGCGGGTGCTTCGTTTGTGGGGCGTCTCGGTGGCCATGTCAGACAAAGATGGCGCATGTTCCCTCTGGCCGCCATAAATCGGGCCGCCGGAGTGTGCGGGCGTCCCCGCTCAGGCGCGCGCCTTGCAGCCCGCCGCGCGGAACCGAACCGAGATCGAGCGGCCGCCGGCCCGCGGGCGCAGCGTCGCGCGGACGGCCGGGCGCGCCCGCGCGCTGCGGAGCCGCAGCCGGGCCGAGAAGCGGCTCGCGCGCAGGCGTCGAACCCGCCGGGCCGAGAAGCGCGCGGAGCGCAGCACCTCGCCGACGGCGATCGGCCGCCCGGCGCGCGACGCCTTCGCCTCCACCACGATCACGCGCCCGCTCGCGCAGCGCGAGCGCACCGTGACGGACACCTCGCCATCCGGGCGCTGGCCTGCGGCGCCGAGCTGAGCGACACCTAAGCGACCGTGATCGGCCCGTTGGAGCCGCCGTCGCCGGCGACCACCGCGCCGCGGCCGTCCGGCGCGACCTCGGCCTCGATTGCAGCGTGATCGGTGGGCAGGCCGGCCAGGGATATTCCGCGCGACCACAACGCGCCGCCGTCGTCGGAGCGGCTGAACCACACCGCCTTGTCCGCCGTCCAGTACGCCGACAGGCGGCCGGAGGCCGGCTCCTGGAACAGCTCCGTAGCCCGGCGCGAACGTCCGCCCCCCGTCGGTCGAGCGTGCCAGGTAGGCACCATGGTTCTGGCCGCCGGAGTCGCGGTCCCCGACGACGTCCACGGTCCCGGGGGCCGGCAGGAACACCGCAACGCCGCCGGCGTTATGGCCGACGCCGGGATAGGTCAGCGTCAGCGGCGGCGCGCTGCAGGCGCTCGCACCGCGGGCGATCGTCCAGAACCGGACCGAGTTCTCACCCGACGCCTCCTCGAACTTCCAGGCGACGTAGGCGGTGCCCGCCCCGTCGACCGCCACCGCCGGGTACTTCCCCCGGGCCGACGGTCGCCGAACGCGCGCCGTGGGCGGCGGTGGCGGGCAGGAGCGTGCAGGCGACGAGCACGGTCGCGAACGTTCGAAGGCGCGTCATGAGGCGGCAAGCGACCCGAGCCGACACGCTGCCGGCCGGCCGAGCGGGCCTACCGACGGGCCGCGCGGATCCGGTTGACGAACACGTTGTCCAGGGCGGCGCGCAGGCCGATCGCGAGCGCGCCGTGGAGCACCGCCGCGTCGCCGAGCGCCGAGACCTCGACACGCGGCGGATAGGGGTAGCGCGACAGCGCCTCGCGGATCGGGCCCAGCAGCAGGTCGCCGTTCGCGCCGATGCCGCCGCCGATGACGATCAGGGCGACGTCGGTGACCGCCGCCACGGGGATGATGTGGGCCGCGATCCGCCGCGCCTCCTCCAGCACGACGGCGCCCGCGAGCTCGTCGCCGGCGCGCGCCTCGCGGAAGACGTCGCGGACGTCGAACGGCGCGGTCAGCGTCGTCCGCAGCCGGCCCTCGGCGAACAGCTGGGCCGCGAACGCGGAAGCGCCGTCGGCGGCAGGGTCGTTGTCGCGCTCGAGGTCGCCGCCGAGCGCGAAGTCCACCTCGCCCGCCGCGCCGTGGTGGCCACGATGCAGCTCGCCGCGCAGCACGAGCCCCGCCCCCAGGCCGGTGCCGACCGACAGGAACGCGAAGTCGTCGACCCCCTGCGCCACCCCGCGCCAGCGCTCCCCCACGGCGGCGAGGTTGACGTCGTTCTCGACCGTGACCGGCAGCGACAGGCGCTCCTGCAGCGCGGAGGCGATCTCGAGCCCTTCGAGCCCCGGGATGTTCCCCGCCAGGCGCACCTCGCCGCTCGGGGTCTCGATGACGCCCGGGACGCCGGCGACGACGCCGTCGATCGCGTCCGCCTGCAGCTCGCAGGCTGCGAGCAGGCGGTCGCGCAGCTCGGCGGCGGCGGCGAGCACCGCGTCGATGGGGGCGCCGGCGAGCTCGACGTCCTGCCGCGCGCGCACCGTGCCGCGCAGGTCGCAGATCGCGGCGCGCAGGAACCGGGCGCCCAGGTCGAGCCCCAGCACGAGCGCCGCCTCGGGCACCGGCTCGAAGAACGTCGCCCCGTACTTGGGCCCCTCGGACTGGTTGTCGGCCTCGCGCACGAGGCCCGCGTCGAGCAGCGACTCGAGCGCCACCGACACCGTCGGCTTGGAGATGCCGACCCGCCGCGAGATCTCGGCGCGCGAGATCGGCGCGCGCGAGCGGATCGTGTCGAGCACGGTGCGCTCGTTGAGGTCCCGCAGCAGCGGGGGCGTGGCGGGCTCTCGGCGGGCCGTGCTCATCTCTGATCGATGACCGTAACGAAGGGCCGGGGACGCGACTCGATCAGACGTCGAGCCGCAGGCCGCTCTCGGCGTCGAAGAGGTGCGGCTCGTGCTCCGCGCTCGGGCGCAGCGTGACCCGCGCCCCACGGCCGGGCGCGCGCCGCGCCTCGACCCGCGCGACGAGCCGCGCCTCGCCGTCCGGGAGCTTCGCCGTGCAGAAGATGAACGCGTCTGCCCCCAGCTCCTCGACCACCTCGACCGACGCCTCCATGCCGTGCGACGCCAGCTCGAGCGCCTCCGGCCGGACGCCGACCACGACCTTGGACCGCCCGTTGGCGCGAGCGACCGCCTCGTTGGCCTCCCCGAGCGTCAGCGGCGTGTCCCCGAACGGGATCGTGCCGTGCTCGAGCGGGAGGGTGACGAGGTTCATGGCCGGCGAGCCGATGAAGCCGGCGACGAACGTGTTCACGGGCCGGTCGAACAGGGCGCGCGGCGTGTCGCACTGCTGGAGCCTCGCGTCCTTGAGGACCGCGACCCGGTGGCCGAGCGTCATCGCCTCGGCCTGGTCGTGGGTCACATAGACGGTCGTGATGCCGAGCCGCGCCTGCAGCGCCGCGATGTCCGCGCGCATCTGCACGCGCAGCTTGGCGTCGAGGTTCGAGAGCGGCTCGTCCATGAGGAACACCTGCGGCTCGCGCACCAGCGCGCGCCCCATCGCGACGCGCTGGCGCTGGCCGCCGGAGAGCTGGCCGGGCTTGCGCTCCAGATAGGGCGTCAGCTCGAGCATCTCGGAGATCCTGCGCACCCGCTCGGCGCGCTCGGCCTTGGGGACCTTCGCCATTCGCAGCGGGAACTCGATGTTGGCGGCGACGGTCAGGTACGGGTACAGCGCGTAGTTCTGGAAGACCATGGCGACGTCACGGCGCTTGGGCGCATCGTCGGAGACGTCGCGGCCGCCGATGATCACCGCCCCGCCGTCGACGTCCTCGAGGCCGGCCAGCATGCGCAGGGCCGTGGTCTTCCCCGAGCCCGAGGGGCCGACCAGGACCATGAACTCGCCGTCCTGGATGTCGAGGTCGAGCCGGTCGACGGCCGGCGTGTCGGTGCCCGGATAGACCCGGGATGCCTGTTCGAAGCGGACTTCAGCCATCGGTCGTGACCTCACTGGTGATGCCGACGGGTTCGTCGCCGGCACTGGTGTGCAGATTGGCTCGCTCGACCGCCGCCGCGAGCTCCGTTCGCAGGCGCGCCTGCGCCGCCGGCCCGGCGCCGAGCTCGTCGAACGCCAGCAGGGCCGCGCCGACGATCGCCGGCCCGCCGGTGGCGCGGACGGTGATCTGATCGCTGACGAGGGCCAGGCGCCGGCCGATCTCCTCGAAGAGCGGGCCCTCCCCGCGCTGGAGCAGGCCGCCGCCGAGCAGGACCTCGACGGGCTGGTCGAGCAGGCCGAGACGGCGCAGCGCGACCTCGGCGAGCGCGACGACCTCGTCGGCCTGGCGCCCGACGAGCCCGGCGGCGACGCCGTCGGCGGCCGCCTCGGCGAAGACCACGGGCGGCAGCTCGATGACGCGCCGCATGGCGATCCGGCCGCCGTGGATCGCCTCGGCGAGGGCGGTCGGGGTGTCAAGGCCGAAGTACGCCGGCACCGCCCGCTCGAGCGTGGTGCGCGGGCCGCGGCCGTCCTCGCTGCGCGCGGCCGCCGCGACGGCGGCGAGCCCGACGTCGTAGCCCCCGCCCCAGTCCCCGGTGATCGCGCCGAGCGCGGGGAAGCGCGCATGGCGCCCGTCGGGGCCCACGCCGACGCAGTTGATGCCGGCGCCGCAGACCACCGCGACGCCCCACCCGCGCTCCGTCCCCGCCCGGAGCACGGCGAAGGTGTCGTTGCCGACCGACAGCCGCTGAGTCCAGCCCTTCGCCGACAGCGCCGCATGGAGCCGGTCCTCCTCGGCCGGGAAGTCGAGGCCGGCGAGCAGGACCTGCCCGATGTCGGCGACGCCCGCGCCGTCCCCACCGAGGCCGGCCTGGGTGAGCGCCTGCGCGCGGAGCTCCGCGAGCAGGCCGACGGAGCCCTCGAGCCCCAGGTGGTGCGGCGAGCTCATCGGCCCCCGCACGAGCCCGAGCACCGACCCGTCCTCGCGCGCGAGCGCGACGTCGGTCTTCGAATTGCCGCCGTCGACGGCGAGGACGAGCCGATCGCTCACCCGATCGGCTCCCGGGCGAACGCCGGCAGGTGCTCGACGTCGGCGGCCAGCAGCCGCTCCACGAGCTCGGAGACCGGCTCGTGCTGGCCGATCAGCGGATGGGCGAGCAGCGCCTTGCGCGCCGCCACGCGGTCGCCGCTGACGGCGGCCCGCAGCGCGAGGCGCTCGTAGGCGGCGACGTGCTGCACGAGACCGAGCAGCTCGGGCGCCAGCGGCGGCTGGACGAGGGGGAGGGGCCCCTCGCGACCCACTCGCGCGGGCACCTCGACGACGTCGTCGTCGGCCAGCCCCGCCAGCGTCCCGTTGTTGCGCACGTCGACGACGTGCACGTCGTCCGTCCCGTCCACCAGCGACGCGACGAGCCCGGTCGCCGCCTCGGAGTAGAACGCCCCGCCGCGCTGCTCGAGCAGCGCCGGCTTGGTGTCGAGCGCGGGATCGCGGTACATCTGGAGCAGCTCGCGCTCGATCTCGGCGACCGTCGTCGCGCGCGGCACGCCGGTGCGCTGCTCGGCCAGGACCTCGTCGTGGGCGTAGAAGTAGCGTAGGTAGTACGAGGGGATCGCGCCCAGCTCGTCGAGCAGCCAGCGCGGGGTGCCGACGTCGCCGGCGATCTCGTCGCCGCGCTGCTCGAGCAGGTCGTCCAGCACCTCGGCGCCGTCGAGCCGCACCGAGCGGATCCAGGTCAGGTGGTTGAGGCCGACCTGGTCGACGAGCACCCGCTCGGGCGTGACGCCGTACCAGCGCGCGATCATCCGCTGGAAGCCGATCGCGACGTTGCAGAGGCCGATGGCGCGGTGCCCGTGGTCGAGCAGCGCGCGCGTGACGATGCCGACCGGGTTGGTGAAGTCGACGATCCAGGCCCCGGGGGCGCCGCGCTCGCGCGCGCGGTCGGCGATCTCGAGCACGACCGGTACCGTGCGCAATGCCTTGGCGAAACCGCCCGCCCCCGTGGTCTCCTGGCCGATGCAGCCGCAGGCCAGCGGCACCGTCTCGTCGCTCAATCGGGCGGTCTGACCGCCCACGCGAATCTGGATCAGGACGAAGTCGGCGCCCTCGACCGCCTCGTCGAGGTCGCCCGTGATCGTCAGGTCGCCGCCCCAGCCGATCTTGGCGAGCATCCGGGTGGCCAGCCCGCCGACGACCTCGCGGCGCTCGGCGTCGATGTCGTGCAGGACGAGGTCGTCCACGACGACCCGGTCGCCGAGCCCGGACACCAGCTCCGGCGTGTACGTCGAGCCCGCGCCGATGACCGCGACCTTCATCCCTTGACCCCCGTGAGTGTGACGCCCTCGACGAAGGCCTTCTGGGCCAGGAAGAAGAGGATGATGACCGGCGCCATGACCAGCACCGTGGCGGCCATGGTCAGGTTCCATTGGACCGCGTGCAGCGTCCGGAACTGCGCCAGGCCGACCGACAGCGTCCAGTTCGTCTCCTCGTCGCCCGCGTAGATCAGCGGCCCGAAGAAGTCCGAGAACGTGAACAGGAACATGAACAGCGCCACCGCGGCGATCGCCGGCTTCGCCAGCCGGCAGACGACCGAGACCAGGATCCGGAGCTCCCCGCAGCCGTCGACGCGCGCCGAGTCGATGTAGGCCTCGGGGATCGTCAGGAAGAACTGGCGCAGCAGGAAGATCGAGAACGCGTCGCCGAACCAGTTCGGGATGATCAGCGGGAACAGCGTCCCGACCAGGTCGAGCTTCGCCCACAGGACGTACATCGGGACGATCGTCACCTGGGGCGGCAGCATCATCGCGACGAGCACGAGCAGGAACACGACGTTGCGGCCCTTCCAGCGCAGCCGCGCGAGCGCGTATGCCACCGGGATGCTGGAGACCAGCATGCCGAGCGTGGCCAGGCCCGAGTAGAGCATGGTGTTGAGCGCGTAGCGCGCGAGCGGGGCCTTGTCGAAGACCTCGGTGAAGTTGCTCCACTGGAACGGGTCCGGCCAGAGCTTGGGCGACAGCGCCTGGTCGGTCGTCATCAGCGCCGTCAGGCAGATGAAGACGAACGGCGCGGCGAACATGATCGCCACGACGATCAGCAGGCTGTGGTTGGCCACGCCGACGAGGAAGTTGTGCCGGCGCACCGACGCCGGGACCTCGCGCCGCTTCAGCGGCGGGGGCGCGACGACCGGCACGACCGGGGAGTGCGTCGTGCTCACGTCAGGCCCCCGGTGTCGCGTGGTGGACCCAGCGCCGCGAGTTGCGGATGATGATCATCGTGATCGCGAAGGTCACGAGCAGCATGAGCACCGCCATCGCCGCGGCGTAGCCCATGTTGAAGAAGCGGAAGCCCTGCTGGTAGAGCAGCACCGGGAAGAACAGCGTCGAGTCCTCCGGGAAGCCCAGGTCGTTCGACGGATCCCCGGCGCTCGACGCCGAGCCGGCCGCGATCGCCGCCGCGACGAAGGCCTGCGTGAACAGCTGCAGCGCCTCGATCGTCCCGATGACGACAGAGAAGAGGATGACGGGGCTGATCGACGGCAGCGTGATCCAGCGCAGCCGCTGCCACGCGCCGGCGCCGTCGAGCTCGGCCGACTCGTAGAGGTGCCTCGGCACGTCGATGATCGCCGCGAGGAAGATGATCATCGCGTTGCCCATCCCCCAGATCATCAGGATCGTCAGCGCGGGCTTCGCCCAGCGCGGGTCCTGGAACCACAGCGGCGAATCGATCCCGATCGCGCCCAGCGCGCCGGCGACCGGCCCGGTCGCCGGGTTGAGGATGTAGACGAACCCGAGCGTCGCGGCGACGGGCGGCGCCAGCGCGGGGAGGTAGAAGATCGTGCGGAAGATCCCGACCCCCTGCCGTGCCCGCGAGATCATCAGCGCGACGCCGAAAGCGAACAGCACCTTCAGCGGCACCATGAAGACCACCAGCCACAGCGTGTTCTTCACGGACGTCGGGATCTGCTGGTCCTCGGTGAAGAGGTACCGGTAGTTCGCGAGGCCAAGCCACCGTGCGGGCTCCAGGAGGTCGTAGTGGGTGAACGACAGGTAGATCGTCGAGAGGATCGGATAGGCGATGAACACCGAGAAGCCGACGAGCCAGGGGCTCATGAACGCCAGGACGGTGCGGCGGCGACGCCACTCCGCCTTCTTCCTGGCCCGCCGGCGGTCGGTCGCCGGCACCGGCGCCCCACCTGGGCTGACCGATGCCGGCGTGGTGCTCACGGGACCTGCTTCCCCTCTGCGTTCGCCAGCTGCTTGTCGATCTGCGAGTCGACGTTCTTCAGGCCACCCTCGAGGTCCTTGACGCGGCCCGACTGGTACTTGCTGACGAAGCCGTTGAACAGCTCCTGGTAGGCGCTGCCGGCGGCCGTGACGGGTGTCGTCGAGGTCGCGGGATGCTCGAATGCCTTCACGAACGTGTCGAACTTCGGGTCCGGCTTGAGATCGGGCGACTTCGCCGAGCTCTCCGTCGTCGGGACGTTGCGCAGGCCGTTGGACAGCGCGACCATCGCCTCGTCCTCCGTGGTCAGGTACTTCAGCAGCGCCCAGCCGTGCTCCGGGTGCTCCGCGCGCTTGGGGATGCCCGCGATGTTGCCCGTGGTGTAGCCGCTGCCGTAGAGGTCCGGCTTGTCGTCGTCGACGG
Organism: uncultured Solirubrobacterales bacterium; assembly: GCA_963828075.1. Classification (GTDB taxonomy): domain Bacteria; phylum Actinomycetota; class Thermoleophilia; order Solirubrobacterales; family Solirubrobacteraceae; genus JACCYI01. Next base: position 1,131,865 of record CAWHDH010000021.1, read on the forward strand.
GAACCGGCGCCGTGTTGTACGGCAGGTCCGGGGCCTCGTCGGCGATGAACGCCGTCCGCCACTCGCCGTCCAGGTTCATGGCGAGCTTGCCCTTCTGGAACGCGTTGGACGGGGAGAACTCGTCACCGAGACCGGCCTGGAACTTCACCAGCTTGTCGTAGCCGTAGAAGTCGACGAGGTCCTTCTGCCAGGTCAGCAACTTCGCCCACGCCGGGTCGGAGCCGAGCACCGACTTGCCCGAGTCGTCGACCCACTTGCCGCCGAACATCGGGCCGAAGTTCGCCGGGGTGTTGGAGTACCAGGCGAACACGGGGTTGAAGCCGACCACCTTCAGGTTGCCCTTGGCGTCCTTGACCGTGAGCTTCTTCGCGTACTCCGTCAGCTCGGACACGGTCTTGGGCGGACCGTCGAGGCCGGCCTTTTCGAACATGTCCTCGTTGTAGTAGAGCCCGTAGAGGTCCGCCAGCATCGGCAGCGCGCACCGCACGCCCTCGAACTTCGTGTACGAGCGCGGCGCCTCCGGGAAGATGTCCTCCTTGATGCCGTCCCGGTCCATGAAGGGCTGGATGTCGAGCCATGCGCCGGACTTGCAGAACGCGCCGGAGTTGTCGGCCGAGAAGGACTGGGCGACGTCAGGCGCCTTGCCGCCGCGGCTGGCCGCGACGATCTTGTCGTCGTTGATGCCGCCGACGACCTTGACGGTGACCCCGGGGTTCTTGGCCTCGAAGCCCTTGACAGTCTCCTTGAAGACCTTCAGCTCGCGGTTGGTGAAGCCCACCCACAGGGTGATCTCCGCCGGCTCGAGCTTCTTGGGAGCCTCCTTTGCCGGCTTGGCCTTCGCTGCACCACCGCCGCCACCCCCGCCGCTGTTGCCCCCGTTGTCTGTGCCGCCGCACGCGCCGACGGCGAGCGCCGTCAGCGCTGCAAGCGCCGACATCGCGATACGCCTCATGCCACTCCTCTCCCCGAATGTAGTTAGGGAACTTTCCCAACAAGGAGTCTACGCAGACTTCGACGCCCCGGTCAAGGGATTTTGCGTTGAGTTCCGTAAAGATCGTGAACCGAACGGCGGTCCTGTTCGATTAGAGTCGCCCGCATGAGCGCTCCGACGGTCGAGCAGATCCTCGCCGAACCGGTGGACGGCCGCCACCGCGGGTTCGGCGCCGTGGCCGGCGGGCTGACCGTCGGCGAGCTCGGCGCGCAGGGGTACGACCTAGGCGCCGGCGACCTCCCCCTCCCTCTGCTCGTGCTGCGCGAGGCGGCACTCGCCCACAATCTTCGCGTCATGCACGACTGGTGCGACGAGCGCGGGCTCGCGCTCGCCCCGCACGGCAAGACCGCGATGGCGCCCCAGCTCGTCCGGCGCCAGCTCGAGGCGGGCGCGTGGGGCATGACCGCCGCGACGGTCCAGCAGGTCGCGGTCATGCGCGCCGCCGGCGCGCAGCGGGTGCTTCTCGCCAACCAGCTCGTCGACCCCGCGGGCATCGCGTGGCTCCAGCGCGAGCGCGCCGCGGGAGCCGAGGTCCTCTGCCTGGTCGACTCGATCGCCGGCGTGGATGCGCTGGCGGCCGGGGTCCGCGGAGCGCCGCTGGGAGTGCTGATCGAGATCGGCGGGGCGCGCGCGGGCTGCCGGACCGACGAGGAGGCGATCACCGTCGCCGACGCCGTCGCCGCCGCGCCACAGCTCGTGCTCGCGGGCATCGAGGGCTACGAGGGCACGCTGGGGGCCGACCGCACCCCCGCCACGCTGGCGGCGGTCGACGCGTTCCTCGCGCGCCTGCGCGACCTGATCGCCGAATTCGACGCGCAAGGCCGCTTCGACGAGGTCTCCGAGATCGTCGCGAGCGCGGGGGGCAGCGCCATGTTCGACCGCGTCGCCGAGGTCCTCCGCTTCGGCGGCGCAGCTCCGCTCAGCCGGCCCGTCCAGGTGGTGATCCGCTCCGGCTGCTACCTGATCCACGACGACGGTCAGTACGCGCGCGTCTCGCCGCTTCCCGGGCTGCGCCCGGCGCTCGAGCTGTGGGCGCACGTGCTCTCGTGCCCAGAGCCGGGGCTGGCGATCTGCGGGTTCGGCAAGCGCGACGCGCCCTATGACATCGACCTGCCCGTCGTGCGGGCGGTCCGTCGCGACGGCGTCGCCATCGACGGCCTGACGGTGACCGGCACCAACGACCAGCACGCGTTCCTGGCCGACGAGCACGGCGTGCTGCGCGTCGGCGACGTGATCGTGTTCGGGATCTCGCACCCGTGCACCGCCTTCGACAAGTGGTCGCTGATCGGAGTCCTCGACGAGGACGACCGGGTCATCGACGCCGTGCGGACCCTGTTCTAGACACAAGGAGCCAGCGCAGTGAGCAAGCAGATCGTGCAGACCGGCGAGGCGGCGCCGCCGGGCGGGCCCTACAGCCAGGCCACCGTCGGCGGCGGGCTGATCTTCCTGGCCGGCCAGACGCCGTGGACCGCGGCCGGCGAGAAGGTCGAGGGCTCGTTCGCCGAGCAGGCCGAGCAGACCTTCGACAACCTCGAGGCGGTCATCCGCGCGGCCGGTGGGACCATCGACGGCGTCCTGCGCGTCGGCGTCTACCTGCGCGACATGGCGAACTTCGCCGAGATGAACCGCATCTACGTCGAGCGCTTCGGCGAGGAGCGGCTGCCCGCGCGCACGACGATCCAGGCCGCGCTGCCGGGCTTCGAGATCGAGATCGACGCGGTGGTGCTGGCGTCGTAGTGCACGACCTGGTCCTGCGCGGCGGACGGGTCCTCGATCCGGGCGCGGGGATCGACGAGCGCGCGGACCTTGGCGTCCGCGACGGCCGGGTCGCCGCGATCGGCGCGGGTCTCGAGGGGGCCGAGGTGGTGGACGCGGCCGGGCTGCTGGTGGTGCCCGGCCTCGTCGATCTCCACACCCACGTGCTCGCGGGCTTCTCGTTCTGGGGCGTCGACCCCGACGAGCACGCCTGGACGGCGGGCGCGACGACCTGGGTCGACGCCGGCTCGGCGGGCGGCTACGCGATCGACGGGCTGGCTGCCGTCATCGCCGGCCGCGCGGCCGTGCGCGTGCTCGCGTTCCTGAACCTGTCGAGCATCGGCCTGGTGGCGCCGACCGGCGAGCTCTGCGACGAGCTCCACGCCGACGAGGACCTGTGCGCGGAGATGGCGGAGCGCCACCCGGGGTTCGTGGTCGGCATCAAGGCGCGCATCGACCGCTTCACCGTCGGCGACCGCGGCCTCGAGCCGCTGCACGCCGCGCTGCGGGTGGCCGACCGCACCGGCCTGCCGCTGATGGTGCACATCGGCCACGGCCCGCCGGACGTCGACGGGCTACTCGACGCGCTGCGCCCCGGCGACGTCCTCACCCACTGCGCGACGCCCGCCACGATGTCGCTCGTCGACGAGCGCGGCGCGGTGCGGCCCGCCGCGCGGCGGGCGGCCGAGCGCGGCGTCGTGCTCGACCTCGGCCACGGCGCCGGCGCGTTCTCCTTCGCGGTCGCCGAGCGGCTCCTCGCCGACGGGCTCGCGCCAACCGTCGTCTCCTCCGACGCCCACCAGCTGAGCGTCCGCGGCGCGATGGTCGACCTGCCGACGTGCATGACCAAGCTGCTGCACCTCGGCATGGCGCTCGAGGACGTCGTCGCCGCGGCCACGACGCGGCCGGCGGCCGTCATCCGCCGCGACGACCTCGGGACGCTGCGCCCGGGCGCGCCCGCGGACATCGCGCTGCTGGCCCTCGACGACGAGCCGGTCGAGCTGGTCGACGTGCTCGGCGCCCGCCGGACCGCGGACCGGCGTCTGCGCGCGGTGGCGACGTTCGTCGCCGGTCAGAAGCTGGCGGTGCGCCCGGCGCCCGTGCCCGCGCCGTGGGCCGCCGCGTGGACCCAGTCCAGCGCGGCGAGCGGCGCCAGCCCGTAGTGGTAGAAGTCGACCTCGGAGACGCCCGCCGCTCGGGCGGCGGCGAGCTTCGCGGTCAGGTTGTCGGGGCCGTCGCAATCGGGGTGCATCGGCCGGAGCGCGAGCACCAGGTCGGTGCCGGGGCGCAGGCGCGCCCGGAGCGCCGCGAGGTCTGAGGCCACGCGCCCCGGCTCGCGCGCGTAACCGAGCGCCTGGATCCCGTCGGCATCGAGCGCGCCCGCGTCGAGCCCGGAGGGCCAGGGCGCGTCCATGACCACCAGGCGGGAGCCCTGCGCGCGGACCGCGGCGGCGACGTCGGCGACGAGCGACGTCACGACCTGCTCGCGCACGGTGAGAAACCGGCCCAGCTCGCCGGCGGCGAGACTCGCGACCTCGGCGCGCGACGGATCGGGCCGCGGCGGCGCCGGACCGGGATCCGCCAGCCGCGGCTCGACGACCGCGCGCACGGCCCGCCGGACCTCGGCGACATCGACGCCGGCGGCCTCGGCGGCGCCGACGCACGACGCGCAGAAGCAGAGCCCGAGCAGCAGCTCGGCGAGCGCGCCGAGGTCGACGAACGCGCGCTCGTGGTGCTCGCCGTGGGCGAAGCCGTGGTGGTGCAGCGACTCGGCCCGGACGCTGCGCACCGGGTGGCGCGCCACGTCGGCGGCCAGCGCGACCGCGTAGGCCCGGACGTCGGGATGCGCCGGGCACAGCTGAGCGGTGAGCGGATCGCCGAACACCGTGCGCGGCGCGCAGTCGGGGTGCTCGGCGCCGAGCCGGTCGGCGTGCAGGAAGACCACCCAGGCGTTCACCTCCGTCGCCCGCGCGGCGGCCGCGGCGCACGCTTCACCCAGCGGATCGCCGGCCGCGGCGAGCGCGCTCGGCCGCGGCTGGAGACGCAGGCCGCGCCAGCGCGCCGGGTCGGGGCGGAACGAGACCTCGCCGCCGGGGATGCGCCGCAGGCGATGGGGCCCGCCGTGCGGGATCAGGTCGCGCGCCTCGTGGTAGGCGGCGGCGAGGGTGAGGTCGTTCGCGCCGGCGCGATCACGGATCCGTTCGAGGACCGCGTCGGCACCCTCGTCGGCCAGGTCGTCCGCGAAGGCGAAGACCGAGGTCCGCATGAATTCAGGGCCCGGCAAGTGCCGCGGTGAGCTCGTCGGCGCGCAAGTAGGTCTCCCAGTCGCCGGTCCCGCCGAGCGCGCTCGCCGCCATCGCGTTGGCCGCCCGCACGCAGGTGACAGGGTTGTGACCGGCGAGCAGCCCCCACACGAAGCCGGCGGCGAAGCCGTCGCCCGCCCCGATCTCGTCGACGACGTCGATCACCCGGGCGGGCGGCACTTCGATCAGTCCGTCGCCGGTGCCGACCAGCGCCCCGCGCGCCCCGACCCGGATGACCGCCCCGCCGGCGCCGGCCGCCGCGATCGCCGCGGCGAGCGCCGGCTCGCCGGCGGTGCCGAACAGGCGATGGCCCTCCTCGGCCCCGCAGAGGTACCAGTCGACGTGCTCGAGCACGTCGACGTGGGCCGCGAGCGCCGCCGCCGGGTCCGACCACAGCGTGGGCCGGTAGTTGGGATCGAAGGTCACGAGCGCGCCCCGCTCGCGAGCGCGCGCGGCGACGTCGTGGATCGTGGCCCGGGCGGTCTCCGAGAGCGCGGTGGTGATGCCGGTCAGGTGGACCGCTCGCACCCCGTCGAGCGCCGCGTCGGGCACGTCGGCGGGCGTCAGGCGGCTGGCCGCCGAGCCCTTCCGGTGGTACAGGATCCGCGTGTCGGCGCCGTCGCGCCACTTGAGGTACAGGCCGGTCGGGGCGTTCGCGTCGCGCTCGACGCGCGGGACGCGCACGCCCTCGGCGCCGAGGCGGGCGAGGATCATGTCCCCGAGCGGATCGGCGCCGAGGCGCGAGATCCACTCCACGTCGACGCCGAGGCGCGCCAGCGCGATCGCGAAGTTCGACTCGGCCCCGGCGCAGCGCAGCCGCAGCCGGTCGCCCTCCCGCGGGACCGTCGTCGTCTCGGGGTCGAGCAGCGCGAGCGCCTCCCCGAGCGTGAGGACGCTCACAGCGGCGAGCGCACCCGGTCGGGGTAGTCGGCGAGCTCCCGGCTGAGCGCCTGCTTGACCGTGCGCGGCCCGGGCTTGGGCCCGAGCGCCTGGCGCGCGGCCTCGAGCTCCTCCTGCGCGGCGCGGGCATCGCCGCCGTCCTCGAACGCGTGGTGGACCGCGGCCACCAGCTCCGGCCGCAGGTTCGCCATCAGCGTCACCGACCCGGTGCCGCCCGCCGCGCGGCCCTCGGCCAGCAGCGCGTCGGAGCCGATGAGGACGGCGCCTTCCCCGGCGGCCGCCTCGGCGTACGCGCGGTGGCGCTCGACCGACTTCGACGAGTCCTTCAAACCGGCGAGGCCCGCCTGCATCAGCGTGCCGAGATCCTCCGGCTCGAGGTCGTTGTGCGCATGGCTGGGGATCGTGTACGCGAGCAGCGGCACGCCGGGGAGGCCGTCGAGCAGGGCGCTGAAGTGTGCCCGGATCTGCTCGCGGGACAGCGGGTAGTAGTACGGGACCACGGCGCTCAGCGCGTCGGCGCCCGCCTCGAGGGCTCGCTCGCCGAGGCGGCGCGTCACGGCGGTGGATGGGCGCCCGACGTGCGCGATCACCGTCGCCCGGTTCGCCGCCGCCTGTGCGACGGCGCCCACGACGGTGACGACCTCGTCGTCGGCGAGCAGCGCCCCCTCGCCGGTCGTCCCGCACGGCATCAGCCCGTCGACGCCGGCCTCGACGAGCCATTCGACGTGCGCGCGCAGGGCGCGTACGTCCACCGCGCCGTCCGCCGCGAACGGCGTCGCGAGCGCGACCACGGTTCCCGAGATCGGCGCGGGGTGCACGGCGGCGATGCTATCGGGGGACCGGTGTCAGCCGGGTGTGAGGCAGAACAGCGCCGCGCGCCTGGCGTCCACCGAGAGCTTCGGCACCGCCAGCGCGAGCTCGCGCGACTGCCTGGCGGTCAGCCACTGACCCTGCGCCTCGGAGGGCTGCTTCTCCGGCAGGTACTCGTAGACGTCAAGGCCGCGGGCCATGTCGTTGCCGTAGAGGTGGAAGCGCCCGGTATCGGGATCGATCCAGTTCGTCTTGGCCGCCCACGTGTCGGAGTTCGTGAACCGGGCGAACGCGACCTCCTTGACCGGAGCCCCGGCGACCGTCGTGCCGCCGAGCCCGACACCGGCGAGGCCGCTGAGGTCGATGACGCGGACGCCGGCGTTGTACCAGGCCATCGTGAGGACCTGGGCGCGCTCGTGGATGTCGAGCACGTGCGCCGTGCACCGGCCCTCGGCCGAGTCGCTCGTCGGCCGGACCTCGTCGATGTTGAAGTACCCCACCTTCACCGGCGCCTTCTCGTTCTCGCCCGTGATGTCGTAGATGTGGATCCCGCCGTTCGGGCACTGGCCGGTGCCGGTCGCTCCGGCGAACTCGTCCTCGGCGATCAGGAAGTCCCGCCGCGTGCCGTCCGCCGCCTTGGTCGTGAACGGGTCCATCTGGTGCCAGACGTTGATCGACGGATCGAGGAACGACGAGATCATCTTCGGCCTCGCCGGATCGGTGGTGTCGATGATCACGCCCTGCGAGAGCGCGGCGGAGTACGCCCGCGACCCCGACCGGTTGAACGTGATGTCGTGCGACTCGGTGCCAAGCCCGGGCCGCGGCGGAAGCGTGAGCTCACCGGCCGGCTTCGGGTGCCGCATGTCCCGGATGTCGAAGACCTCGATCGCCGGCTGGAACGAGGTGATGAGGTCGGAGTTCGAGTTGTAGAGGTACATGCCGCTCGGGTGCACGGTCATGTTGTGCGAGCCCTGCGGAACGTCGACGAACGCGATCGTCCGCGGGCGCGACGGGGTGGTGATCTCGCCGATGAAGGTCCCGTTGCGGCCGGTCCCGTCGGGCTTGCGGACGTCGAAGCCGAGCGCCGCCGCCTCGCGGTAGCAGCGCGACGTGCCGTCCCCGTAGGTGTCCGACGTGTAGGTGAAGAAGGTTCGCCCGTTGCGATGGAACACCTGGACGTCGCCCTGGGTGACCCCGCAGTCGTAGGTCGCGACCCGGCGCGGCTTCGAAGGGGCCGTGATGTCCACGATCTGCATCCCGTTGCGATAGGAGCCGGCGAACGCGTAGCTGCGGCCGTTCAGGCGGGCGAACTCGATGTCGGTCCCGGAGTTCGGCGTCGTGCCGTTGCGCGCCTGGTACGGGACGTTCGCCAGCGGGCGCAGGTTCTCCGAGTGCGTCGCCGTCGGCGCCGCCGCCGCCGGCGCCGCCGCCGTGCCCATCGCCGTCACCGCGACCATCGCCGCCCATCGCTTCGCTCGCACCGTCGGGACCCCCGTTCGATCACTCACCGATGGGGGCCCCAACGCATGCGAGGGGTGGAACTTGCGCTTCGCGTGGCTTAGCCGACCGGGAGCAGCGGCCCGCGGAACGGCTCCGTGCCGTTCGCGAGGCTGACGCCGAGCGTCGTGTTGGAGTTCGCGTAGCTCAGCGCGCGGGACAGGTCGCTGACGCCGTTGGAGGCGGGCAGCGGCGCGATCGCGAGCGTCGAGAGGACCCCGAACGCCTTGCCGGTCTTGTTGAAGAACGCGCTCCCCGAGTCACCGGGGATGCCGGGCGTGACCGTGTAGACGGGGTGGTTCCAGCCGCCGGCCTCGGCGCCGAGGCTCACGCCCTCCTTCGGCGACAGCTGGGTGACGCCCGCGCGCAGCGACGAGTTGCCGTATGAGAGGACCTTCTCGAGGGTCGCCGTCGACGTCGCCATGCCGGTCGGACCGCCCCAGAACGGGATCGAGGGGTTGACCTTGGCGAAGTCGGCCGGGTCGAGCGCGACCAGGGCGAAGTCGTTGTACTGGCAGGCGTCGGCGTTGGTCTCGCCGTTGGCCTGCATCTCGATCCACGAGTTGTAGACCAGCGTGCCGGGCCGGCTCGCGCCGGTGACCTCGACCGGGGTGCCGAGCGGGAGCGACCCCGAGTCGCAGCCGTTGGTCTCCGTCGCGCCGCCGGTGCCGGAGCAGTGGGCCGCCTGGCCGATGTAGATGGCGCCCGCCCCATCGGTGAAGACGAAGTTCGACGTGCACTGGGCGCCGGCGGTGAAGGTCTGCACGCCGGGATGGACCGGGGCGGTCGCGGCCGGTGCCCACGCGTGCGCGGTGCCGGCCAGCGCGAGGGCCGCGGCGGCCGTGGCCACGCCGGCGGTGAGGGTGCTGCGAAGGTGCATGGAGTCCCCTACCTGTGTGTGATTTTGACCCGCTTGGCGGCCCCTCCCGAGGGACGCCGGCGGGCATCCTACTCCCCCGTAGTGTCGCGCGCGGCAGTTGGTGCGGAGGGGCGCGCAGGGAGCGCGACGTCGGGTGTGCGGGCGATCGCGAGGGCGGCAAGCATGAAGCGCGCGGCGAGCGGCATGGGGCGGTCGGGCGGCGGCGGCGCGAGGTGTTCCTCGAACAGGTCGAGCAGCTCGAGCACCTGCCCGCAGACCCGGCTGTGCTCGGTCTCCTCCCCCACCGCGCAGGCCAGACGGGCGAGCGCGAGCGGCTCCGTGAAGTCGGCGCGCGCGAAGGCCCGGGCGACCGTCGCGACGAGGTGCGAGACGACGCGCTCGTAGACGGGGTCGAGCGCCCGGGCGCCCGCCATGCCGGGCGCCGCACCGAGGTCGGCGGGACGCTCGCCGGCGAGCACGCGCTCGAACTGGCCGCCCGCCACGGCGCGGACCTGCTCCTCGCTCAGCCCCGCCTGCACGGCGCAGCGCAGGCCGATGACCGCGCTCGCGACGGGCGAGCCGTACGGCGAGTCACTGGCCCACACGACGTTGCCGGGCGGGGCGAGCGTGAACAGCGCGACGATGTCGACGGGGTTCCACCACGCCGTGTCGATCAGCAGGTTCGGATGCTCCGGGAGGACCCGCCACAGCCACGCGAGGTCGGAGATCGCCGCGTGCGCGAGGATCAGCGTCGCGTCCGGGAAGGCCCCCGACAGCGCCACGGTGTCGCTCCCGAGCGCCGGGATGCCGCGGCCCGCGTGGATGAGGATCGGAAGGCGCCGCTCGTGCGCGAGCCCGGCGAGCTCGCGCACCGCCGGCTCGGCGAGCGTGAACCCCTCGGCGCGCGGGTGCAGCTTGATCCCGCGGGCGCCGGCGTCGAGCATCCGCGTCGCCTCCGCGACCGCCCCGGAGCGCGGGTCGACCCGGCAGAACGCGACCATGCGGCCGTCCGCGTCCTGGGCCATGGCGAGCGCGGCGTCGTTGGCGTCGGCGTAGCCGCCGGGCTCGTGCATCGGGAAGACGGCCGCGCGGGCGCCGGCGAGGTCGAGGCGCGCGCGCAGCTGCTCCGGCGACTGGCGGAAGCCGTCCGGGTCGTTGGCGCCGATGTGGGTGTGGGCGTCGTAGAGGTCGAGGGGCCCGCCGAGCCGGCCGGCGAGCGCGTCGAGCCACGGACGCAGCATCTGGTCGGGATCGAAGGTCATGGGCGAGGGCCGACCCTATAGTCCCGGCGATGCACTTCCGTCGGGAACGAGTCTTCGTCGAGACCGAGGCCCGCCGCATCGTCGGCACCCTGCAGCTCCCGAACGAGGGCTACCGGAGCCGCACGACGGACTTCCTCAACGCGAACGACCACGGCTTCATCGCGTTGACCGACGCCGAGGTCGCCCCGGTCCACGGTGGCGAGGCGACGCGCCACGAGTACGTCGCGGTCTCCGCACGCCACATCGTGCTGCTGGTCGAGCTCGGGACGGTCGAAGTGCTCGACGAGTCCGGCGTCCCGCCGCTGGTCGACGTGCCGGCCTCCTCGGCCCCCCCGCCGGGTCCGACGTCCGCGGACTAGCGCCGCAGCGCGATCGCGCGCTGCACGGTGAGCGGCTGCGGCGGCCCGCTGACCACGAGCCGCAGCGTCGCCCGCGGCTTGCGGGACCGCAGGTGCTTGCGACCGGCGCGGTTGAGCACGATCGTCACGGAGCCGGTGCCCGCCTTGACCGCCGCGGCACCTCGCCCGAGCGAGCGCGGCCTGGAGCCCCGCTTGGCCGGCGCGAGCAGGGTGGCGGTGCAGCGCCCCGACGCGAGGCCGGGGACCTTGCAGGCGACGCGCGCCCGGCCCTTGCGGAAGGCGAGCATTCGCGCGGGCCTCTGGACGCGCAGCGGCGCGGGCGGGGTGAGCGCCGGCGTCGCCGCGGGCGGCGGTGGCGGAGGCGGTGGGGGTGGCGGGGCGGGGTCGGCGGGCGGTGTGGCGACCGGCGTCGGCTCGGGAACCGGGGGGTCGCAGCTGGTCGGCGGCGCGGGCCCGTCCGTCACCCGGAAGAAGGTGAAGTTCCCGCTGTGACGGGAGCCGACGACGACCTGGCGGAAGCTGCCGTTGGTGAAGACGCCGTAGAGATCCTGGCAGCGGTCCTGCGTGGCCACGGGCGCGCGCGGGATCACCCGCCACTTCGCCGCGCGGCGGTCGTAGACGTAGGCGACGAGCTCTGAGTCCGGGACGTCGGCCATCGACGCGGGAACCGCCATCTGCAGGGTGACGAGCTCGTGCCAGTCGCGGTTGGGAACCCTGAGGCCCGTCGCCTTGGTGCGCGCCGTGACGGCGAAGTGATTGGCGACCTCCTGGAACGCCCGGCCCGTGCTCGGCGGCCTCGGTCCGGAGGAGGCGGGGTCCTCGTCCATGGCGAAGGTCGTCACCTGGTCCCAGGTGTCTGGGTGGACGAGCAGCGCGCCCGTGTTGTCCGGCCCGATGTGCGCCGCGAACGTGGAGCTGTACTGCGGGTCGTACTCGCCATACGCCGGCGGCGGGCCGTCGTCGGGCGGAGGCTCGCCGGAGGACGCGCGCAGGAGCTGCTGGGCCAGCGCCCCCGTGTCGCCGACGGCTCCGGCCGCGGCGAGATACAGCCCGACCGTCGCCAGGATGATGATGGCCGTCGTGCGTAGACCGGAGCCCACCACATCCAGCCAACGGCCGGGCTCGGGCCGAACCGTCACCGTCGCGGCGGCGCTCGCGGTCGCCGTCGCCGCACGGCTCGCCTACGGCGCCGGTGACCTCGGCTACGACCCCGCGTTCAACCTGCTGTGGGGCCGTGACCTCGCCGACCTGCGGCTGCCCGACTTCCAGCACCCGGCGACGCCGACGCCGCATCCGCTGGCCCATCTGGTCAACGTCGCGGTCGCGCCGCTCGGCCTGGCGACTGCGACCGAGGCGCTGCGATGGCTGACGGCGCTGAGCCTGGGCGCGCTGGCGGTCGCCTGCGCGCGGCTGGCCGGCCGGCTCTTCGGGACCGCCGCCGGGCTGGTGGCCGCGACGATCGTGGCGACGCGCCCCGAGGTCGTCGCCAACCTGGAGCGCTGCGGCATCGACGTCCCGTTCCTGGCCCTCGCGGTCTCGGCGGCGGCGATCGCCGTGCGGCGACCGGGCGCGCTGCAGGGGTCAGACCCCTCGGCGGGCGCGGCAGTGACGGGGCTGCTCCTCCTGGCGGGGCTCCTGCGGCCCGAGGCGTGGCCGGCGGCGGCGGTCTGCGGCGGCGTGCTGGCGGCGCGCGCCGGCGGGCGCCGGCGCGCCGCGCTGCTGGTGGCCGCGGTGGCGGCGCCGGTCATCTGGGCGGCGACCGACCTCCTGCTCACCGGCGACGCGCTGTTCTCGTTCTCGGACACGCGCGCGGCGGCGGACGGGATCGGCCGGCCGCGGACGGTTGGCGTCGCGCTCGAGAACGTCCCGCTGTACCTCCGCGTGCTGCTCGGCGACGCGGTGTTCTGGACGGGGCTGGCCGGGCTCGGGCTCGTGCTCTGGCGGGCCGCGCCGCGCGCCCTGGCGCCCGGCGTGCTGGTGGTGTCGGGCGTGGTGGCGCTGGTCGGGCTCGGCGCGGCCGGGCTACCGGTCCTGCCGCGCTACGCGCTGGTGCCGATGGTGGGCCTCGCGTGCTTCGCGGGGGCGCTCCTCGGTGGCGCCCCGTCGCTGGTCCCTGCGGCGCGGCGCCGTGCCGCGCTGGCCGGGGCGTCGCTGCTGCTGGTCGCGGTCGCGGCGCTCGACGTGGCCTGGACCGGCCCGGAGCTGGGCGACGCGCGGCGCGAGGCCGCCGCGGCGCATCGGTCGCTCGGTGACCTGCGGCGGCTCCTCGCCCGGCCCGCGGTGCGATCGAGCGCGCGCGCCTGCCCGACCATCGTCGTGCCCGGCGGGTTGACGGTCCCCTACGTCGTGCTGTGGCTCGAGCGCCCGATCGCGCAGGTGACGACGTATCGGTTCGTCACGGAGCCGCTGCGCTCCGGGTTGGTCGTCGTCCCTGCGACGTCCGCGGCCGCCGAGGCCGTGCGTCTCCGGGGGACGCTCGCCGGGCCGCCGCTCGGCCCAGGCTTCAGCCCGCTGGCCCGGTCGCGGGGATGGCGGGTGCTGGCGCGGTGCGCTCCATGATCTCGATGAGCACCTCGACGACAGCGGGGTTGAACTGCGTCCCGGCGTGGTCCTTGAGCTCCTGCAGCGCCACCTCGACCGGCATCGCCCGCCGGTAGGAGCGGTCGGTCGTCATCGCGTTGAACGCGTCGCAGCAGGACACGATCGTGGACTCGAGCGGGATCTCCTCACGCGCCAGCCGGTCGGGATACCCCGTCCCCTGCCAGTCCTCGTGCGAGGACCGCACGATGCGGCCGACCTCGCCCATCACGCCGCCGACCTTGTCGAGCATTCGCTGGCCCTCGACGGTGTGGGCCTTGATCACGACCCACTCGTCGTCGGTGAGCGGCCCGTCCTTGTTGATGATCTCGTTGGGGACCGCGATCTTGCCGATGTCGTGCAGCAGGGCGCCGAACTCGACGAGCTGGCAGCGCCGGTCGTCGAGCCCCATCTCGAGCGCGACGGCCACCGAGAGCGACACGACGTCGCGGCTGTGCGACGCGGTGTACTCGTCGTCGGCGTCGAGGACGTCGTTGAGCAGGAGCGTCGTGCCGCGGTAGGCGCGGCTCAGCTCGAGGGCGTGCTCGACGCGCTGACGGCGCTCGACCGCGAACAGCGCGAGCAGGCCGACGAGCGGGAGCCCGAGCAGCACCACCGCGGGCCGGCCGGCGGCCGCGAAGGCGAGGACCAGGCCGATCGGCGCGAGCAGGATGTCGACCAGCCAGACCCATCCCTGGAGCCCGATCTGGAGCTTGGTCTCCACCCCGAAGGCGAGGCGCTCGCGCGCGACGGTCACGACGAAGTCGGAGGCGAGGAGGAGCAGCAGCGCCGCGAGATAGAGCGAGGAGTCCGACCAGTCGGGAGCGCCGGAGCCGGCCACTGCAAGCAGCAGCGCGGCGGGGACGGTGTAGAGCGAGTCACCGGCCTTGAGCAGCGCACGGTCAGGGTGCTTCGTCCCCCCGACATAGTCCGGAAGGGCCGCGAGGCCACCGGCGACGCCGACCAGCAGCGGGGTCCAAGCCGGGGGAACGAGCAGGAGCATCGGCACGAGGAAGAGCTGCGTCGGAGCGGAGTAGCTCGCGCCGACCGGAAAGCACACGCGGAGCGCGAGCGCGTATCCGGCGACGAGGACGACGGCGGTGCCGAACGCGGGCGCCTCGCCCCCGCCGAGGGTCACGACCATGGTCACGGCGATCGCCACGAACAGCACGGTGATCAGCGACTCCGCCCGGCGTTCCCGGCCGGAGAGGGGTGCCCCGCGGGACGTGTTGAACCCGTCGAGGAGCTCTTCGACGGCCGGGCTCAGGTCGTGATCCGTTGGGAGTGCGGCAGGTTTCATTGCGCGGGTCGCTCGTCCCCGGTATCGGCGGGCCGGGTGCCACATGGGAGCGCACTGGACGGATGTCGGGTCTTCCTGCATGCCGGCACGGCCGATGAACCGAACGGGGCAGCTCAACCATCAGCCGGCGACAACGGGAAGGATCCCAATGGCCGTCATCAAGAATCTCCTTCGACTCGCCCCGATCCTCGTGGCCACCTTGCTCGGCGCCCTGTGCTCAGCGCCCGCGGCCCAGGCCGGCCCGCTGGTTGCCGAGGCCAAGAACTGCGCGCCCCAGCCGCTGTCCCAGCCGTTCGCCCGGTGGCTCGACCCGCTGTACTACACGCCCGTCACCGGCGGCAGCATGGAGGACGGGACTCCCGGATGGAGGCTCTCGGGCGCCGTCGTCGTGCCGGGCAACGAGCCCTATTACGTCCGCTCGCGGACCGACTCGTGGGCGTTGTCGCTTCCGCCCCGCAGCTCCGCCCAGACGCCGGTCATGTGCGTCGGACTCGACCACCTGGTGATGCGCTTCTTCGTCAAGAGCAACCGGCTGGCGCTCTCCGTGCTGAAGGTCGAGGTGCTCTTCGAGGACGCCGGCGGCCGCGTGCGGGCCCTGCCCGTGGGCCTCGCCTTCCCCAACCCCCGCTGGTCGCCGAGCCTCCCCGTCCCGGTGGTGGCCAACCTGCTGCCCCTGCTCCCCGGGAGGCGGACGCCGGTGGCCTTCCGATTCACGGCGATCGGTGCAGCCACGTGGACGATCGACGACGTCTATCTCGATCCGAGGTTCCGCGGCTAGGGCTTGACCCACCGCAGCGCGAGCTCGCCGCCGAGAAAGGCGGCGAGCCGCTCAGCCTCGGCCGTGGCGCCCGCGACCACGTCCTTGCCGAGCTTCGCGAACGGCTCGATCTCCACCTCGACGCGGTCCTTGACGACCTCGTGGCGCCAGACCCCGGCCATGACGCCGTCGACGAGCAGGACCGGCGAGAGCCAGGCCTGCGGCCGGTAGACGCGCGCCTTGTGCTCCGTGGAAAGCATCGCCGGCGCGTCGCGCGGGGCACCCACGACGTACTGGTCGAAGGCCGGAACCAGGCGGACCACGCCGGAGGGCGACGCGGCGGCCGCCGCATCGACGTCGGCGGCGAGCATCCACCCGGCCTCGCCCTCGACCGCCACCTCGGCGACGTCATCCCCCAGGGCGCGGATCCAGCGCTCCGCCTGCGGCGCGGAGGTCATGCCGAACCACCGTGCGAACGCCTCGCGGGTGGCCGGCCCGTAGGCCGCCAGATAGCGCCGGGCGACCGCCCGCGTCGCCGTCTCGGCGTCGACGGTCTCGACCTCGCCGAGCCAGGCGTCGGGTCGGGTGAAGCGCACCTCGGTGCCGACGCTCGGCGCGAAGCAGAGGGCGCCGCGGAAGGCAGCCGGCTTCAAGAGATCGCCGAACCCGCCGCCGAGCTTCTCGCGCAGCTCGTCCGCGCCGGTGATCTCCGCCACCCGGCCCGCCAGCTCGATGCGGGAGAGCGGCTCGCCGTCGAGCGCGGCCGGGATCGCCTCGAGGATCGCGTCGGCCAGCTCGCGGGTGAGGCCGTGGTGCTTGAGCCACGACGGCACGTGGTGGCGGGCCTTGAGCTCGCCCTGAGCGGCGACCCACAGGCCGAGCTCGCGGGCCGGGAGCAGGTGCAGCGTGCCGCGCTGCGACCACGTCTTGACCAGCGACCGCGTCTCCCAGACGTCTTTTGCGACGGTGCCGCGCTTCAGGCCCTCGACCCGCGCCCACAGCGTCAGCTCGGCGGACGAGAACAGCTGGGCGTGCAGGCCGGCGATCTCCGAGACCACGCGTAGCCGCGAGCGGGTCGAACGCCGCTCGGCGAGGTGCTGGCGCTGCATCCGCCAGGCGAGGACGGACGCCCAGCTCAGCTCCGCCGCCGCGGCTATGCCCGGATCTCCTCGCGCTCGGGGGCGGGCTCGGAGCGCAGCTCCGGCAGCGGCACCGCGGGCGTGCGGACCACGCCGAGCGCCGTCGTGAGGATGCCGAGCTCGGAGAACCGCAGCCGCTCGGTCGGCGGCATCGCGGCGAACGCGTCGTAGCGGTCCAGCAGCTCGAGCACCTGTGAGCACAGCTCGGCGTGGGGCGAGTCCGCGCCGACCGCGCACCCGAGCCGCGCGAGCGCGATCGGCTCCGAGCCGTCGACGCCCGGGACCAGCCGGCCGAGCGCCGTGATCAGGTAGCCGGCGATGCGCTCGAGCAGCGGGTCGACGACGAAGCGCTCCGGCTGGACGCCGGGCGCCGGCCCCAGGTCGCGGAGCGGCTCGCCGGCGAGCAGCCGCCGTGCCTGCCCGCCGGCCATCTCGCGGACCGCCTCGTCGGAGAGCCCCGCCTGCAGTGCGCAGCGCAGTGTGAGGATGGCGTTCTGCACGGGCGACCCGTACGGCGAATCGCTGGCGAACAGCACCTGGCCGGGCGCGACGTAGGCGAAGACGGCGAGCAGGTCGGCCGGGCTCCACCACGCCGTGTCGATCAGGACGTTCCGGTGCGCGGGCAGCTCGTGCCACATCCACGCGAGGTCGGAGATGCCGGCGTGGGCGAGGATGAAGGTGGCATTCGGGAACGCGCCCGACAGCGCGAGCGTGTTGCGGCCCAGGGCTGGGATCCCTCGGCCCGCGTGGATGAGGATCGGCACGCGGCGCTCGTCGGCGAGCGCCGCGAGCCCGCGCACGGCCGGCGACTCCAGCGTGAAGTCCTCGGCGCGCGGGTGCAGCTTGATGCCGCGCGCGCCCGCGTCGAGCATGCGCGCCGCCTCGGTGACGGCGGCGTCGCCGAGGCGGGGGTCGACGCGGCAGAACGCGATCATCCGGCCGGCGGAGGCGGTTGCCGCCGCGAGCACCGCGTCGTTGGCGGCCGGGTAGCCCTCGGGCTCGTGCATCGGGAACACCGCCGCGCACGCGCCGGCGGCGAGCAGCCGCTCGAGCAGCTCGCCGGCCGTCTGCTTGAAGCCGTCGGGATCGTTGGCGCCGATGTGGGTGTGGACGTCGAGCAGGTCGAGCCCGGGCAGGTCCGCCCGCAGCCGGTCGAACCACGGCGCCAGCAGGTGATCGGCGGACAGGCGGGCGGACACGGTTCGGGAGCTTATGGCCCCGCGCGAGCCCGCTACATCGCGGATCGTCGAGCGTGACATCTGCGGCGCACCGGTGGTGGCTGCGCCTAGAGCTGCCGCATTGTGCGGACGCGCGGATCGAGCCGCAGCAGCGCGAACTCCATCACGAGGCTGAGCACGACGACGAACACCGACGCCCAGATCGCGATCCCGACGAGCATCTCCAGGTCGACCGTCGGCGACTGGCCCCCTCGGAAGCCGTCCTGGTAGCCCTCCGGGGAGCGGCCCGTCGCCTTGAACGTGTGCTGGAAGAAGCCCGGCACGGCGAAGACCCGCTCGACGAGGATCAGGTTGATCACGACGACGGGAGCGCTCACGCCGACCAGCGACGCGGTTGCCGAATGCGCGAACGGGCCGGCGTGGCGGCGGATCACCCGCTTGTGCGGAACGCCCTTCGCGATCGCGGTCCGCACGTGATCGGTGCCCTCCTGCTCCCGGACCAGCGCGATCACCAGCCGCGCGCACATCGCCGCAAGCGGCGCAGCCGCCACGAAGCAAGGCACGAGCAGCGTGCGGACCCAGTCCCACGGCGACGAGAGCGGCGAGGCCCGGATCGGCGTGGCGTCGAAGAAGTACGGCAGCGGCAGCGCGCCGAACGTCGAATGGAACAGGAGGAGCACGCCGAGCCCGAGGACGTAGACCGGAGCGCAGTACAGGACCACGGCGGCGCTCTCGACGACGCGCGCACGCCGCGACTCCGCTCGCCCCGCGCACCACAGACCGAGCGCGAACCCGGCCGCGACGCCGATCGCCACCGTGCCGAACAGCATCCACACGTCGGCGGCGTATCCCTGCAACCACATGTCGCTCACCCTCGGGCAGCCGTTCCACGCGCACGCCACGCCGAAGTCGAAGTGGAGGAACGCCCGGCGCATCGCACGAGCCAGGCCGCCCCAGCCCTGCTCGTCGGGATACAGATCGGGCCGCGCCCAGCGCGGGATCCCAAGCGCCAAGGCCGCCGTGATCGCGAACACGCAGCACCCCTGAACCGTGCGCAGCGTCAGCGTCTTCAGCAACGACCCCATCTCGCCGAGCTTAGGGAGCCAACGGCCGTATCAGCCGCGCTCCACGATCGCGCCGGCCCGAGGCCTCGCGCCCAGTCACGCCTGCATCGGACGAGTGGGAGCTATCGCTGTGGCGCCGCTCATTGGTGTGCGGGGGCGGCGGCGAGGCGGGTGGCGACGGCCTCGGGCCGGTCGACGAGTTGGCGCCACGTGACCCTGATCACGCGGAGCCCGCGGCCGGCGAGATCGGCGTCGCGGATCCGGTCCTGCGCGAACGCGGCGCGGTGCCCGTGGGTGGCATAGCCGTCGACCTCGAGCGCGAGCCGGCGGTCGGTCCACAGCCCGTCGACCTCCCAGCGACCGACGAACACGTTGGTCTGCGGGCGCGGGAGATCCGCCCGCTCCACCAGCCGGAGCAACAGCTGCTCGCCGGTCGAGCGCAGCAGCCTCGGCTCGCTCCCGAGCCGCACGGATGAGCGACGCGCCGCGGCGACCGGCCGCGCGCGTCTCGAGGTCGGTGTCGGTGACGAGCCGCAGCACACGGGCCTCGTTGACCGCCCGCTGGACGTCGCGCGGCGGCGCGACCGTGGCGAGATCCAGCAGCGTGCGCAGCGGCGAGGTGATCGGGATCCCGTCAAGGTCGCCGACGTCGCCCGGCTGCAGGTCGGTCACGTGGTGCAGGATCACGCCCTTCGGCGCTCGGCGCCGGGGGAGCGGGCGCGCGACATGGATCACCGCAGGGCGGTGGCGCAGCAGCGTGTGCTCGACGGCGGCGCTGACGTGACTCAGGACGGCGCCCGGGCCACAGGCCACGACGGCGGCGAGCAGATGCGCTCGGCCCGTGGTCGGTGGATGACCCACCGCATAGACCCCGCGATGAAGGAGGTGGAGCCTGCCGGCGGCGAGGCGGTGACGGATCTGGCCGCGCGTCAACCCCGCGTCGATCAGCTGGGCGTGGGAGACGAGCCCGTGCTGGCGCTCGGCCAGCCTGGCCAGCACCCGATCAACAACCCTTACGGCTCCGCCCGCTCCGCCTCCTCTGCCAGCTCGGCGGCGGCGCCGCGCGGGACCACGACGACCGGGACCGGCGAGTGACGGACGATCTTCGACGCCCGCGAGCCCAGGAAGACGCGCGCGATCTGCCCGATCGCGCTCGAGCCGACCACGAGCACGTCGCCCTCCTCCCACTCGACGTCCTCGAGCGCCTCCTCCCAGCTCTCCCCGTAGCCGATGACCGCCTCGAGGTCGCGCGGGACGGCGGGCAGGTCCTCGATCTGCCCGAGCGCCGCCCGCGCCGCGGTCTCCATCCCCGCGACCCACTCGCTGACCACGGCCCGCTCGGTGTCGCTGCCGACCCCGCTCGTGTAGGGCGGACGGGGCCGGACCGCGAAGGAGGCGATCCGCAGCGACGCGCCGACCCGCGCCGCGACGCCGGCTGCCGCGACGACCAGATCGTCGGCCCCGCCCGAGCCGCCGTACGCGGCGGTCACGCGGGCGACGGCGGCGGTGGGCCGGCAGCGGAAGCCGCGCGGCGCCAGCGCGACGGAGGTCGGCGAGCTGTGCACGAGCCGGTCGGTGACGCTGCCGAGGGACACGTGGCCGATCGCGCCGGCCGAGGACGAGCCGGTCACGATCAGACCGGCGTCGTGCGCCTCGGCCAGCTCGAGCAGGCCGGCGGGACCGGAGCGGGCGTGGTGGACGACGAACTTCGCCGGGACGCCGGCCGGCAGGCGCTTGCGCGCCTCGTCGAGCGCCTGGTGCGCCGACGACTCGAGGTACGCGCGGTACTCGGCGTCGACCTTGCCGAGGCCCGGGGGCCAGGGGACGGGGATGACCGCGCCGACGACGAGGTCGTCGTCGGCCGAGCGGGCGAGCATGGCCGCGAGGTGCAGCACCGCGCGGCCGCGGCCGTCGGGCGAGAAGCCGATGACCATCGTCATGCCGTGCCCTCCGGCGCCGCGTCGGCCTTCCCCAGCACCGAGTTGCGCGTGCCGTAGAAGAAGTACCAGGCGAGCGCCACCGCGACCCAGCCGAAGAAGACGTAGATCGTCACCGCCCGCAGGTCCGAGATGATCCAGCAGCAGCCGGCGATCGACAGGACCGGCGTGACCGGGTATCCCGGCACCTTGAAGCCACGCGGGAGGTCGGGCGCCGTCTGGCGCAGCACCATCACCCCGATCGAGACGACCAGGAACGCCACCAGCGTCCCGATGCTGGTCATCTCGGCAAGGAAGTCGATCGGCAGCAGGCCCGCGAGAAGCGAGACCACGACCGCAACGATGATCGTCGCCGGCACGGGGGTGAGCGTCCGCGGGTTCACCCGGTGGAAGATCGGCGGCACCATCCCGTCGCGGCCCATCGCGAACAGGATGCGGGTCTGGCCGTAGATCACCACAAGCGTCACGCTGAAGATCGAGATCACCGCGCCCGCGGCCAGCACGGTCCCCGGCCACGTCGAGCCGGTCACCTCTTCGAGGATCGCGGCGAGCCCGGCCTCCTGCCCCTCGAACGCGGCCATCGGCTGGGCGGCGACCGCGACGATGGCGACCAGGACGTAGAGCGACGTCACCGTCACGAGGGCGATGATGATCGCCAGCGGCATCGTGCGCCGCGGGTTCTTCACCTCCTCACCCGCGGTCGAGACGGCGTCGAGCCCGATGTAGGAGAAGAAGATGATGCCCGCCGCCGAGGTGACGCCGCTGAGGCCGAACGGCGCGAAGTCCGACAGGTTGTCGGAGTTCCAGCCGCTGACCCCGACGACGATGAAGAGCGCCAGCACACCCAGCTTGATCAGCACCATGATCGTGTTGACGCGCGCCGACTCGCTCGCGCCGCGGATCAGCAGCAGCGTGCACAGCACGACCAGGATGACGGCCGGGATGTTGATCACCCCGCCCGCCTCCGGCGACGACGACAGCGACTCGGGGATGGTGAAGCCGAACAGGCTGTCGAGCAGCTCGTTGAGGTACTCCGACCAGCCGACGGCGACGGCGGCGGCGGACACGCCGTACTCGAGCAGCAGGCACGCCGCGACCACCATGGCGATCCCCTCGCCGAGCGTCGCGTAGGCGTAGGAGTAGGAGGAGCCCGAGACGGGGACCGCGCTGGCCAGCTCGGCGTAGCAGATGGCGGTGAGGCCGGCGACCGTGCCGGCGATGACGAACGACCAGATCACCGCGGGGCCGGCGACCGGGACGGCCTGCGTGAGGACGATGAAGATGCCTGTGCCGACCGTCGCGCCGATGCCGAACAGGGAGAGCTGGAACAGGCCGATGGTTCGCGCCAGCTCGCCCTTCCCGGTGTCGGTGCCCGTCTCCTCGTTCATCGCGGTGACGGGCTTGCGCCGCAGGAACTGCTGTTGAAGCGATGCCATCGATCCTCCTGGTCGGTGGTCGTCGATCAGTCGACGTCTCTCGCAAGCAGGTCGCCCCACGTCTCGCGGCGCACCACGAGCCGGGCGACCCCGTCCCGCACGAAGACCACCGGGATCCGGCGGTTCCCGTTGTAGTTGTTGGCCATCGTGTGGCAGTAGGCACCGGTGACCGGCACGGCGACGACGTCCCCGACCTGGGGCTCGGGGAGGCGGATGCCGTCGACCAGCACGTCGCCGCTCTCGCAGTGGCGGCCGACCAGCGTCACCTCGTCCCCGTCGGACGCGCCCATCCGCGCCGCCATCCCCGCCTCGAAGCGCTGGCCGAACAGCGCCACCTCGAGGTTGTCGCCCATCCCCCCGTCGACGGCGACGAACGTGATGGCGCCCCGCTTGATCGTGACGACGCGGTAGAGCGTCGCCGCCGCGGAGGCGACCATGCTGCGGCCTGGCTCGATGATGATCTCGGCCTCCGCCGGCAGGTGCTCGCGGGCGGCGCCGATCAGCGCGTCGAGGTAGGCCGCGACGCTGGGCGGGTCGTCGGCGTAGGTGTAGCGGGCGCCGAGCCCGCCGCCGAGGTCGTAGACCGGGAACTCCCCGAGCGCGGCGACCGGCGCGACCGACTGCGCGAACGGCTCGACGTCGAGGATCTGCGAGCCGACGTGGACGTGCAGCCCCTGCATCCGCAGACGCGGGCTCGCCTCGATCCGCCGGATCAGCTCGGCGGCGGCGGCCGGCATCAGGCCGAACTTCGAGCCCTCGTGACCGGTCAGCACGCTCGCGTGCGTCGCGGCGGTCACGCCCGGGATGATGCGGACGAGCACGTCCTGCGCGCGCCCGGCCGGCACCGTGGCCTCGAGGCGGTCGACATCGTCCGAATTGTCGACCACGACGAGGCCGATCCCGTGCTCGGACACCATGGCGATCTCCTCGTCGCCCTTGGCGTTGCCGTGCAGCACGAGCCGGGCCGGATCCGCCCCCGCGGCCAGGGCGGTCACGATCTCGCCGCCGCCGGCGACGTCGAGGCCCAGCCCTTCCTCGACCATGACCCGCTGGACGGCCGTGCACGGGAACGCCTTGGATGCGAAGACGACGCGCGACCGCGCCCAGCGGGCCGCCAGCTCGTCGACGTACTCGCGGGCCCGCGCGCGCAGCGCCGGCTCGGAGACCACCATCACCGGGGTCCCGAACTCGGTCGCCAGCTCGTCCACCCGGCGGCCCGCGATCGTCAGCATCCCGTCGTCTTCGACGGCGCTGCCGGGCGGGAAGAGGGACACCAGAGCGCTCACGCGCCAGGACGGTACAGACCCGCGATGTGGTAGGGATCGCCGATGGCCGAAACTGGAGGGAGGCACCCGCTCGACCCGCTCACCGCCTCAGAGATTCGCCAGGCGGTGGCGACCCTGCGTCGCGACCGGGGCGTGGGCGACAGCTGGCGGTTCGCGTCGATCGAGTTGCGCGAGCCGTCCAAGGCAACGGTCCGAGTGTTCTCGGAGGGCGATCCGATCCATCGCGAGGCGATCGTCATCTGCTGGGACCGCGCGGACGGCGCCGCCTACAAGGCGACCATCGATCTCGAGGCGGACTCGGTCACGGCCTGGGAGCACCGTCCCGGCGAGCAGCCGAACATGACCGCGGACGAGTTCCACGAGGCGGACGAGGCACTGCGCAAGGACCCGCGCGTGATCGACGCGCTCGCCGATCGCGGGATCACCGACATGGACGGGGTCCTGATCGACACCTGGGCGTACGGCGCGTTCCTCGTGCCCGAGGCCCACCGCGGCCGGCGCGTCGGCTGGGCGGACGTCTGGTACCGCTCCCAGCCGGACGCGAACCCCTACGCGAACCCGGTCACCGGGCTGCACTTCGTCGTCGACCTCAACACGATGGAGCTGCTCGAGGTCGAGGACGACTACCGCGTCGACGAGCCCACCACGATGGGCGAGTACGTCCCGCACCTCGTCCCCGGCCAGGCGCTGCGCCAGGACATCAAGCCGCTCGACATCACGCAGTCCGAGGGGCCCTCCTTCACCGTCGACGGGCGGCTGCTGCGCTGGCAGAAGTGGTCGCTGCGGGTCGGCTTCAACCACCGCGAGGGCCTCGTCCTGCACACGGTCGGCTACGACGACGGCGGCCGGACGCGGCCCGTCGCGCACCGCCTGTCCTTCGCCGAGATGGTGGTGCCGTACCGCGACCCGACGACCGACCATCACCGGCGCACGGCGTTCGACATCGGCGAGTGGGGCCTGGGCTTCATGACGACGTCGCTCGAACTCGGCTGCGACTGCCTGGGCGAGATCACCTACCTCGACGCCGAGCTGCACGACAGCCACGGCGAGCCGTACACGATCCGCAACGCGGTCTGCATCCACGAGGAGGACGACGCCGTCCTGTGGAAGCACGTCGACGCGCACACGGGCGCCGAGGTGCGCCGCTCGCGCCGGCTCGTCGTCTCCTGCCACGTGACCGTGGCCAACTACGAGTACCTCGTCTACTGGCGGCTGTACCAGGACGGCAACATCGAGTGCGAGGTGCGCGCGACCGGGATCATGGTCACCACCCACTTCGCCGAGGGCGCCCAGCCGCCGTACGGGACGCTCGTCGACGAGCGGACCTACGCCCCGTTCCACCAGCACTTCCTCGTCGCGCGCCTGGATCTCGACGTCGACGGCGAGGCCAACACCGTCTACGCGACGGAGTCCGAGGCCGTGCCGATCGGGCCCGACAACCCGCACGGCCTCGGCATCGTGCAGCGGAACACCCCGCTGCGCACCGAGGAGGAGGGCAAGCAGGACTACGACTGGCACACGCAGCGCGCCTGGAAGGTGGTCAACGAGGACGTCAAGAACGGCCTCGGGACGCCCGTCGGGTACAAGCTCGTGCCGGGCGCCTGCCTCCCGCCGATGATGGACCCGGCCTCGCCCGTCTTCCAGCGCGCGCAGGTCATCGGCCACACGCTGTGGGTGACGCCGTTCCACGAGGACGAGCGGTGGCCCTGCGGCGAGTTCGTCGTCCAGAGCGAGGGCGATTCGGGGCTCCCCCTCTGGACGGCGCAGAACCGTTCGATCGAGAACACGGACGTCGTCCTCTGGTACGTGTTCGGCGTGCACCACATCACGCGGCCGGAGGAGTGGCCCATCATGTCGGTCGACACCGTGTCCTTCTGGCTCAAACCGACCGGCTTCTTCACCCGCAACCCCGCCCTCGACGTCCCCCCCACCCCCCGTCACTGTCACCAGGAGGAAGGCCACTGATGCCCGAGGTCGAGATCACCAACTTCATCCACGGCGAGCGCGTCAACGCCGCGGACGGCCGCACGTCCGAGCTCATCGATCCCAGCACGGGCGAGGTCTACGCGACGGCGGCGCTGTCGAGCGAGGTCGACGTCGACGCCGCGTTCCAGGACTCCGCCCGCGCGTTCGAGAGCTGGCGCGATTCGACGCCGAGCGAGCGCCAGCTCGCGCTGCTGCGGATCGCGGACGCGATCGAGGAGCGCGCCGACGAGCTCGTCGATGTCGAGTGCCGCAACACCGGCAAGCCGCGCGAGCTGACCGCGTCGGAGGAGATCCCCCCGATGGCCGACCAGATCCGCTTCTTCGCGGGCGCGGCGCGGGTGCTCGAGGGCAAGTCGGCCGGCGAGTACATGGAGAACCACACCTCGTTCATCCGGCGCGAGCCGGTCGGGATCTGCGCGGCGGTGACGCCCTGGAACTACCCGATGATGATGGCCGTCTGGAAGTGGGCCCCGGCGCTGGCCGCCGGCAACACGATGGTGCTCAAGCCCTCCGACACCACCCCCGCGAGCACGCTGTTCATGGCCGAGCTGATGGCCGAGTTCCTGCCCCCGGGCGTGTTCAACGTCGTCTGCGGCGACCGCGACACCGGCGCCGCGCTCGTCGCCCACCCGACCCCCGCGATGGCCTCGATCACCGGCAGCGTCGGCGCCGGGATCGCCGTCGCCAAGACCGCCGCCAACGACGTCAAGCGCGTGCACCTGGAGCTCGGGGGCAAGGCGCCGGTCATCGTCTTCGACGACGCCGATCTCGAGCTCGCCGCCGAGAACATCGCCATCGGCGGCTACTTCAACGCCGGGCAGGACTGCACCGCCGCGACGCGCGTGCTCGCCGGCCCGAAGATCCACGACGACTTCGTCGCCGCGCTCGCCGAGCAGGCCAAGGGGACCAAGACCGGCGCCCCGGACGACGAGGACATCCTGTACGGGCCGCTCAACAACGCCAACCAGCTCGAGCACGTCAGCGGGTTCGTCGAGCGCGCGCCCGAGCACGCGACGGTCGTCACCGGCGGGCAGCGCCAGGGCGACAAGGGCTACTTCTACGAGCCGACGATCGTCGACGGCCTGCGCCAGGACGACGAGATGATCCAGAACGAGATCTTCGGTCCGGTCATCTCGGTGCAGACCTTCTCCGACGAGGACGAGGCGCTGAAGTGGGCCAACGGCGTCCCGTTCGCGCTGGCGTCGAGCGTGTGGACCGAGGACCATGGCCGGGCGATGCGGATGTCGCGACGGCTGGACTTCGGCTGCGTCTGGATCAACTGCCACATCCCGCTGGTGGCGGAGATGCCGCACGGCGGCTACAAGCTCTCGGGCTACGGCAAGGACCTCTCGATGTACGGCCTCGAGGACTACACCCGCATCAAGCACGTCATGAGCTACATCGAGAAGCGCGGCTGAGGTGGAGAAGTCCGGCTCCTCAGGCGATCCCCCGGACCTCGAAGGGCTGCCGGACTGGGTGAAGACGTTCGTCCCGGCGGTGGCCGCCGAGGCGATCGACAAGTACTGGGCGCCGGTCTGGGCATCGCTGCGCGACGAGCTCAAGCTCCTCCCGGTCCACCCGCGGCGGGCGCCGGCGCTGCCGGCGCCGTCCGGCGAGCAGATCGAGTTCGAGGCGGTCTCCGAGCGCGAGCCGGGCGAGAAGTGGCGCACGCGGATGGAGGCGATGTGGCCCGGCTACTGCGGCTGGTACCTCCAGGAGGGCGACGCCGCGCGGCCGGACTACGCGACCTGCCGGCGGATGCTGCAGGAGCACATGCCGGAGCTGATGCCGACCTACAAGCGCCTCGTCGAGCTGGCCGGCGGCGGCGACCTGGCGGCGCGCCTGCTCTCGCTCTATCGGCCACCGGGGTTCATCGTCGGCTGCTCGCAGGGCGCCTGGACGCGGGACGGCGCTCCGGTGCTGGTGCGCAACTACGACTACCCCGTATCGCGCCTGGAGGGGATCGTCTACGACACCGAGTGGACCGGTCGCCGCGTGATCGGGATGAGCGACTGCCTGTGGGGCCTGCTCGACGGGATCAACGACGCGGGTCTGTGCATCTCGCTGACGTTCGGCGGGCGCCGCGACGTCGGGGACGGCTTCGCGATCCCACTCGTCGTCCGCTACGTGCTCGAGACGTGCGACACCGTCGGCGAGGCCCGTGAGGTCCTCGCGCGCATCCCCGTCCACGCGCCGCAGAACCTGACGCTGCTGGACCGCTCGGGCGATGTGCTGACGGCGTACGTCGGCCCGGGCCGGCCGGTCGAGTTCGTCACGACGCCGGCGGCCACCAACCACCAGGGCACGACGGTCGAGTGGCCCGAGTACGCCGCCGCCACCCGGACCGTCGAGCGCGAGCGCTGCGTGCTCGGTCTGCTCGACGATCCGAAGCTGAGCCGCGAGGACTTCATCGCCTCCTTCCTCGAGCCGCCGCTGCACAACACCGGCTACGTCCACGGGTTCGGGACGATCTACACCGCGGCGTACTTCCCGACCGAGGGGCGCGTGGAGTACCGCTGGCCCGGCTTCACGTGGGAGCAGTCCTTCGACAGCTTCACGGAGTCCGAACATCCCGAGACGTTCGTCGAGGGGCAGCGGGCGGCGTGAACCCGCGCGTGCTCGTGATCGGCGCGACGCTGATCGTGGTGATCGCCACCGCGCTGTTCACGCTCGGTCGCGGCCCGCAGGACCCCGCCGACTCGCCGTCGGGCGGCGACAAGGCCCCGAAGGGCGCGTTGCAGATCACGCTGGCGTACTCGCCTGAGAAGGAGCCGTTGATCAAGCCGGCGGTCAAGAAGTTCAACGCCTCGAAGGAGACCGTGGCGGGCAGGCGCGTGTTCGTCCGGGCCGACGTCGTCTCCTCCGGCGAGGCCGAGGCGAGGATCGCCGCCGGGCGCTTCAAGCCGACCATGTGGTCGCCGGCGTCGTCGTTCTGGGGGCGGCTGCTCAACTACGAGGCCGACGCCGCGCTCGTCGCCGACGACAACCCCTCGATCGTGCGCACGCCGCTGGTGATCGCGATGTGGAAGGAGCTCGCCGACGCGTACGGCTATCCCAAGCGCGCCCTCGGCTACAAGCAGCTCACCGAGCTCGCGACCAACGGCTGGGCGTCCGTGGGGCGGCCGCAGTTCGGCTCGTTCAAGTACGTGCACACGAACCCGGACTTCTCCACCTCCGGCCTGTCGGCGGTCGCGGCGTCCTACTACGCCGCCGTCGGCAAGAAGGAGGGGCTGACCGAGGCGGACGTGGCGCGCGCGAAGAGCCAGGTGCGCGAGCTCGAGCGCTCGATCGTCCACTACGGCGACACCACGCTGTTCATCAGCGACGAGATGCGGCGCGGTGGTCTGGGCTACGCGTCCGCGGCGGCGATGGAGGAGATCACGCTGATCGAGTTCAACCGCAAGGCCGGCGACGGCCCCAAGCTCGTCGCGGTCTACCCGGAGGAGGGGACGTTCTTCTCCGACAACCCGCTCATCACGCTCCAGGGGTCGTGGGTGACCGCGCCGCAGCGCGACGCGGCCAAGGCGTTCACGGCGTTCCTGGCGGACGAGATCACGCCCGAGGTCGCCGGTCGGTACGGCTTCCGCCCCGCCGATGAAGCCGCACCGCCGCAGGGTCTGGTGTCGGCGGCCAACGGGGTGGATCCCCGGAAGCCGGGACGGTCGCTGCGCGTGCCCGAGCCGAAGGTCCTGGCCAAGATCCGTGAGGCGTGGCGCGCCGATCGCAAGCCGGCGAACGTGATGGTGGTCATCGACAACTCCGGCTCGATGGGCGAGGAGAACAAGATGGAGCTCGCCAAGGAGGGCCTGCGGACGTTCCTGCGCAACGCCGCGCCGCAGGATCGCGTCGGGCTGATGAAGTTCTCCAGCGAGGTCGTCCCGCTCGTGCCGATCAAGCCGATCCGTACGAATCGCGGGGCGCTGCTGAAGGCCGTCGACGGGATCTTCCCCGAGGAGGACACGCGCGTGCGCGACGCCGCCGTCGACGGCGTCCGGGCGGTGGAGGAGCAGCTCGACCGCGATGCGATCAACGCGGTGGTGCTGCTCACCGACGGCGAGGACACCGCGTCCGCGCGCAGCGCCGACCAGGTCGTGCGCGAGCTCTCGGCCCAGGCGAAGAAGGAGACCGGGCGGATCCGCATGTTCACGATCGCCTACGGCTCCGAGCCCAACGAGCGCGAGCTGGCGCGCTTCGCGCAGGCCACCGGGGGCAAGCCGTTCAAGGCCGACACCGAGGACATCGAGGCGGTCTACATCTCGATCAGCTCCTTCTTCTGAGCCGGGTGCGATGAGCCAGCTCACGCGACCCCCCAGCGATCGCGACCGGGTCCGGATGCTCGCCGTCAACGCCGCCACGAAGCCGTCGAACGTGCTCGCGGGCGGCGGGGTGGCGGTCGCCGGGATGCTGCTCTACGCGCTGTCCGGCGCCGGCCTGGCCGTGGCGCTGTTGCTGCCGCTGGCGCTGGTGGTCTACGTGGTGCTGAGCGTGATCACGTTCTTCGATGCCACGGAGGCCGAACGGATCGGGCAGCGCTCGCGAGAGGAGCGCCAGGCGCTGGCCGCCGGCCGGACCGAGGAGACGCGTGCGCAGCTGACCCCGCGCATCTCGATCCTGCTCGACGCCGCGCTCGAGGAGGAGCGGCTGCTCCGCGAGGCGATCGCCGACGCCGACACGTCGATGTCCGGCCTGCAGGCCGAGGTCGACTCGCTGGTCGGCGCGCTCGACACGATCGCGCGGCGCGCCAACCGGCTGTGCACCTACCTCGCCACCCACGACGAGCGCAAGATCGCCGCGCGGCTGCGCGCCCTGGACGCTGAGCAGGCGCGCGAGCACGACGCCACCCGCGCGCAGCTCGTCGAGGCGCTGCGCGACCAGCTCGCCACGCTGCGCGCGATGGAGGGTCAGGTCGGCCGGTTCGAGGCCGAGATGGAGCACGCCACCGCGATGCTCTCCACCATGCACGGCCAGCTCGTGCAGATGTCGGTCGACGAGGAGTCGCTCGGCGAGCAGCGTCTGACCGTACAGGTCCGTGATCTGCGTGCCCAGGTCGGGGCGGCGGCCGACGCGATGGCCGAGATCGCGCGGACTCCCTAGGAGCGCGGCGGGACGAACTGCATCGGGTGAGGGAGGAGGGTTCCGGGCGGGCGGGGAGGGCGCACAACCCGATGTTCGCCCGCGATCTGACGGCCCCCGGTAGATGATGCGGAGCCGGCCGACCTTGATGCGGTGGTCGATCGTATCGCCGCCAACCCCGGCATCGAGGAGTACGCGACGGGTGACCAGGCCGTGCTGCTCGTCCGCCAGCCGCGCGATCAGGACGTCAACCACCCCCATGACCTCCCGACCGAGCACACGGGGGTGCTTGGGGGCCCATGACGCCCCCAAGCACCCCCGTGCGACTCAGTTCCGACGATGGGGGTGGTTGACGGCGTGCCATCCCGCCATTCGATCTCCCCGCCCGCCCCGACCCGCCCCCGAATCGCCTCCCTCCCCCCGAACCCTTCTCTCAATGACTGGGTTCGTGAGCCAGCAACGACCCCAGCCGCCGCCGCTCCAAAGCCCACCACAACTCGACCAGATCCGCGGGACTCCGCAGGCTCGATCCGGTCGCCTCCTCGAACCGCTTGAGCCGGTGGCGCAGCGTGTTGGAGTGGACGTGGAGGGCGCGGGCGGTGTCCTCGACGTGCATGTCGTGGGCGAGCCAGGCGCGCAGCGTGTCCTCGAGCTCGCCGCCGAGCCGCCCGAGCTCCACGAGGGGCGCGAGGTGGCGGGCGCAGAACGCCTCGCCGAGCGCCTCGTCGGCGAGGATCGCCGGGCGGACGCCGAGGTCGCCGATCGTGAAGACGCCCTCCTCCCCGAACGCGATCGCCGTCTGCAGGGCGCGGCCGGCGAGGGAGAAGGAGCCGGGCAGCCCGGTGAGCCGCGCCGGCGGCCCGAGGCCGACGACGGCGCCCGGCACGGCGTCGGGGCGCGCGGGTGCGAGCCCGACGACGTCGCGGTCGATGGCGGTGACGAGCCGGTCCTCGACACCGAGCGCAGCCGACACCCGCCGCTGCGCCGTGCCGGGCAGCGCCCGCGCGCGGAACGGGATGTACTCGCGCTCCGGGTCAAGGCCGTAGCCGGCGCTCTCCCGCGAGAGCCCCGTGGCGTCGATCGTCCCGGTCAGGACGGCGAGGACGAACGCGTCGCGCAGCTGCTGGTCCTCGCGCACCAGCTGCAGCTCCACCGCGCGGTGGGCGGCGCCGACGACCTCCATGACCGCGTCGCCCCACAGCCACAGCGTCTCGGAGAACGCGAGGACGCTGCCGACGTCGGCGCCCCGCTCGCGCGCCAGATCCCCGAACCGCGACCAGACCGCGGAGATG
This sequence comes from uncultured Solirubrobacterales bacterium, assembly GCA_963828075.1. Classification (GTDB taxonomy): domain Bacteria; phylum Actinomycetota; class Thermoleophilia; order Solirubrobacterales; family Solirubrobacteraceae; genus JACCYI01. The sequence goes on from CAWHDH010000021.1 coordinate 1,163,626, forward strand.
GAGATCCGGTAGGCGTGCAGCACCGCGTCGACGCCGAGCCCCTGCTCGGCGCGCTCGCGCCCGACCTCCGCCGCGCCCTCGAGCTCGGCCGGGGTCGGCGGCCGCAGGTCCTCCAGCGCGGCGAGCGCCCGCCCGACGTTGCCGCGGACGGCGCGGGCGAGCGTCGTGGCCGGCAGCCGGCGGAAGTCCGGCAGCTCGTCGCGGATGCGGACGACGATGCCGTCCACCAGGCCGTCGAGCCCCGCCTCGATCTCGACCACCAGGTCGCGGACGGCCGGGCGCGCCGTCGTGCTCGTGCCAGGAGTCGAGCCCACGCGCTGACTCTACGCCAGCCTGTGGATCCGGCGACCAGCCGAACTTCAACTTCCCCGGCGAGTGCCGGCGGCGTAGTGTCGCTCCATGCGTACATCAGACGAGCTGCGAACCGTGATGGAGCGTTTCTACGACGCGCTCAACACCGGCGACCTGGCGTTCATCGAGAGCGTCATCAGCGACGACGACGACGTCAGGGGAATCGGGACGGATCCCGACGAGTGGTGGCGCGGCCGGCAGCTTGCCGAGGTCTGGAAGGAGCAGATCGAGGCGATGGGCGGCAGCATGCCGCTCAACCGCAGCGGCGACCTCGAGGCCTACGAGGAGGGAGCCATCGGGTGGGTCGCCGACCGCCCGACGATGCAAGGGCCCGACGGCTCAGAACTGGGCATCCGGTTCACCGCGGTGTTCCACCAGGAGGACGGCGCGTGGAAGATGGTCCAGAGCCACGGATCGTTCGGCGTCGGCAACGAGGACACCTTCGGCGACCTCCCGACCTGAGCCTGAGCCCGGCCCGGGCGGGCGCCGCTAGTAGGCGGTGGCGAGGCGGCTCTCGCCGCTCGGGATCACCAGCGCGGCGCCGGCGATCAGCGCGAACGCGGCGATCTGGATGGCGAGCAGCACGCCATTGCCCGACAGCGCCTCGCCGAACACGACGATGCCGCCGAGGATGCAGGTCACGTTCGCGGCGGTCGCGGTGCAGGCGATGACCGGGACGGCCTCGCCGGTCTGGAAGCCGCGCGCCGAGGCCAGGAACGCGCTCACGGCGCCGACGCCGGCGAGCAGCAGCCAGGGGGAGGCGAGCACGGCGAGTGGGCCGCCGTCCTCGGCGATGTGGGTGAGGGCCTTCACCGCGATGTCGGAGAGCCCGAACATGGCGCCGGCCGCCGCGCCGAGCACCGCGCCGTGGTGATGGGCGGGGGCGCCGAGCTTGGGCGCGAGGATGAGCGCCGCGCCGAGCAGAAGGACGCCTGCCTCGAAGGCGATCAGCATCGGCGTCGCGAAGCCGGACTCGTTGCCGTGGGGCGCGGGCAGGGTGAGAACGAGGGCGAGCAGGCCGAGCGCGGTCATGCCGACCCCGATCCACTGGCGGCCGGGCACCTCGCAGCCGAACAGTCGGTCGGCGAGCACGGCCACGACGACGACGCCGGACGCGAGCACTGCCTGCACGACCGAGATCGGGGCGAGGGCGAGCGCCGCGACGTGCAGCAGCCAGGCGCCGAGCGCGATGGCCATCCCCGCCGCGAACCACTTGGACCGCATCAGCGCGCGGGCGCTGGCCAGCGGGCGCCGCATCTCCACGTCACCGACCGCGTTGGCTCCACGGTGCTTGCACAGGAACGCCAGCTGCGTCGTGATGGCGCAGACCAGCGCCAGTGCGATCCCAAGATTCCCCAAAACGGCTCCATTCCCTCGCTTGCCCGACCCACGACAAGCCTCGCGCTCCGAGCGCCCTGAATCATCGGCGCGACGGCCAACGCTCGGCCCCGGGCCGTTGGAGATTTCGACAGTTACCCGATCAGGCGGTCTTGAACGCCATGGCGCCCGCCGGCGGCGCGGGCTCGGCCGGCACCACCGGCTGGCCGACGAACTGGCCGTGGACGGCCTCGATCCACTCGACCGCGCGCGGGGTCAGCTCGTTGTCCTCGGTCTGCATCCGCGACCGCGCCACCAGCACGCCGAGGTCGGCACCCGGGTAGCGGTAGTCGCCCGGCCCGAGGACGCGCAGGAAGAACGCCTCGGTCTCGTCCTGGAGGCTGTGCCAGTCGTTGCCCCAGCGGGCGAACTCGAGGACGCCGCCCTCACCGAGCCGGTAGATCCCGGTCTTCGGCGCCGCGGTCAGCTGCTCGACGTCCGCCTGGGTCTCCTTGAGCACGAGCTGGCTCCACACGTCGACGCTCGAGGCCTGCGCCCAGCGCCGGTTGATGTCGTCGACGTCGATCTCATAGTCGACGTCCATGTACTCGAGCAGATGGAACAGGAACAGCGGGATGTCGGCGTACGCGCCCGCGGTGACGTTGGTCATGGAGGTCACGCCGCTGATGCGCGGGTTGATCTCGCCCAGGTAGAGCTCGCCGGAGTCGACGTCGACGAGGTAGTCGACCTCCATGAACCCGCGGTAGCCCTCGGCGGACAGGCGGTCGCCGAGCTTCTGGGTGAGCATCCGCGCGCGCTCGAGGTGCTCGGGCGACAGCGCCTCGGGGAAGATGTCGTTGCCGCACCAGCCGCCCTTGTGCGGCGTCAGCTCGGGGTGGCCGGTGAGGTCGGTCATCAGCGGCCCGACGATGGTCCCGTGGCGGGTCAGCGCGGCCTCGACCGCCGCGGCGCGGCAGTTGATCCGCTTCATGACCTTGAGCTCCTGGTCGACCATGTCGTCGGCGTAGGAGTCCCAGCCCGCCTCGTCGCGGATGAAGAAGGTCGTCTTGCCCGAGTCCCCGTAGGGGGTCTGCACGACGAGGTCCTCGCCGAGCGCGGCGGTGTCCGCCAGCTCGCGCAGCTCGGCGTAGCTCGTCGCCCGCCCGAGCGTGTTGGGCGCGCTGGGCACGCCCGCCTCGTTGCCGAGCTGGGTCGTCACGATCTTCGAGTCCAGCCGGTGGCGCAGCTCGGCCGACGGGTGGGCGATCTCGAGCCCCGCCGCGGCCGCCGCCGCCTCGGTCTCGTCGTCGAACATGACGAACACCGCCTTGCCGCTCCCGCCCTTGCTCTCGATGCGGTCGAGCACCTCCTTGTGGCCGAGGAGGTAGTTGCAGATGTCCTCCATCGAGGAGAACTCGCGGTACGGGCGCTCCTTGGGCACGAAGACGCGCGGATGGCTGCCCTCGAACGAGTCGAAGTAGTTCACGTAGAAGAAGTTGCGCAGCCAGCGGTCGATGCCGAGCAGGTTGAACGCGGTGGGCGAGATGAAGTAGATCGGCGTCTCGTTCGTCCGGAAGAACGAACGGATCTCGGCGATCCCCTTCAGCTTCGGCCTCGTCTCCGGCATGGCTCTCCTCCTTGTCTATGCCCGGCGCATGGCGATGCCGGTCAACGCCTCGCGGATCGCCCGCTCGGCCACCAGCGCCGAGGCATCCGCCGTACCGATCCCGCTGGGGATCACCTCGACCACGTCCACGCCGACCAGCTCGAGCTCGGCGGCCACCGTGCGGATGCCGAGCAGCAGCTCCGACGCGGTGAGCCCGCCGGGCTCGGGCGTCCCGGTCCCGGGGATGAACGCCGGGTCGAGCACGTCGACGTCGACGGTCAGGTACACGGGGCCGGCGCCGACCGCCTCGATCGCCCGGCGCAGCACCTCGCGGATGCCGAGGTCGCGGACGTCGTGCGCGAACAGGCTCGTGATCCCCTTCTCGGCCTGCCACGTGAACTCGGCCTCGCCCGGCCAGTAGCCGCGCAGGCCGATCTGCGCGTAGCGGCTGCCGTCGAGGTGCCCGTCGTCGATCAGGTGGCGGATGAACGTGCCGTGCGAGACCTCGACGCCGAAGACCTCGGCGCCGGTGTCGGTGTGGGTGTCGAAGTGCACCATGCCGACCGGCCCATGGGCCGCCGCGCACGCGCGCACGGCGGGCTCGGTGATGGAGTGGTCGCCGCCGAGGACGACCGGGATCGCGCCGGCCGCGAGCACCTGCCCGACGGTCGCCTCGATCGCCGCGTGCGACGTCGCGGGATCGGCGGGGATGCAGGGCGCGTCGCCGAAGTCGACGATCTTCAGCCTCTCGAACGCGTCGACCTTGACCTCGAGGTGCGGGCCGGGCGGGCAGCTCGCGCCGCGGATCGCGCGCGGCGCCAGCCGCGCGCCGGGGCGATCGGACACCAGGTCGTCCATCGGCGCGCCGACGACGGCGACGTCGAACCCGGCCAGCTCGGCCGGGTCCTGGGTGTAGGGGACGCCGCTGAAGGTCAGCAGCCCCGCGTAGTCGGGCTTCTCGCCGTACTGCCGCCAGCGCTCGAGCGGATCGATCAATCGGACTCCACGAGGACGTTGATGGTCTGGAAGGCCGGGTCGCTCGCGCCGTGCAGGCGCGCGCCGCTGCCGGCCAGCTCGCGCAGGTAGGCGACGGTCTCGGCCGAGATGCGCTCCCCGGGCAGCAGCGCCGGCACGCCGGGCGGGTAGCTCGCGATCGACTCGCAGGAGATGCGGTCGATGGCGGCGTCAACCGCGACCTGCTCGGAGACGCCGAGGAACGCCTCGCGCGGCGGAACCGCGACCACGTTGCGCAGCGTCGTCTTCGGCGGCACGATCTGCGGCGTCGCGCCCGGCTCGGCGAGCCGCTTGACCACCTCGTCGACGTCGCCGGCGAGGCGCCGCAGCGCCGCGGCGGACTCGCCGAGGCCGACGATGAAGACGACCGTCGCCTGCATCGGCAGCTCGACGTGGACGTCGTAGGACCGGCGCAGCGCCTCGGCGATCTCATAGCCCGTGCGCCCGGTGCCGCGGACGTCGATGACGATCCGCATCGGGTCGTAGCCGGCCACGCCCATCTGGCCGACGAGCGCGCCGTCGACGAGCTCGATGCCGTCGATCGTCTGGAGCTTCGCCCGCGCGACGTCGATCGCCTCGAGCGTCTCGTACAGGAGCTGCTCGCCGTGCAGGGCGAGCTGTCGCCGGGCGCCGTCGAGCGATGCCAGCAGCAGCGAGGACGGGCTGGTCGATCGCAGCAGCCGCAAGGTGCGCGCGATCTTGCGGGCGTCGACGAGCCCATCGGCGACGTGCAGCATCGCGCTCTGCGTCAGCGAGCCGGCGATCTTGTGCGTGCTCGTGAGCATCGCGTCGGCGCCCTGCGACAGGGCGGTCGGCGGCAGCGCGTCGTTGAAGCCGAAGTGCGGCCCCCACGACTGGTCGACCACGAGCGGGATGCCGCGCGCGTGGGCGACCTCGGCGCAGCCGGCGATGTCGGCGGCCATCCCGAAGTAGGTCGGCGAGACCAGGAACGCGGCCTTGGCGTCGGGCGCCTCGGCGAGCGCCGCCTCGAGCGCCGCGGGCGTGACGCAATGCGTGATCCCGCGCTCCTCGTCGTACTCCGGCGCGACGAAGCTCGGGATGCCGCCGCTCAGCACGAGGCCGTCGACGATCGATGCGTGCGAGTTGCGCTGCGCCACGATGCGGGTCCCCAGCGGCGCCAGCGCCAGGCACAGCGCGTGGTTGCCCTGCGTCGCGCCGTTGGTCAGGAAGAACGAGCGCTCGGCGCCGTAGGCCTCCGCCGCCAGCTGCTCGGCGCGCTCGTACGGCGTCGGCGACGGGCCGAGGTCGATCCCGTGGATGTCCTGCGGGACGTCGGAGGCCAGGCAGTCGGGCCCGATCGCCTTGCGCACCCCGGGGTCGGCGCCGGGGCCGCCCTTGTGGCCGGGCACGTGGTAGCGAGCGGCGCCGCGGAACGCATACGCGACGATCGCGTCCAGGTACGGCGCGGTCGGCTGCTCGTCGCCGTGGCCGTCTGTGGCGAGGTCAGCCATGCGAGCGCGGATCCTATGGCGCGCAGCCGCTCGACGGCAAGCCGGCCGCTCATTCGCCTTCGCGAAGGAAGGCGAGGACCGCCGCCACGCGCCGGTGCGTGTGCGGCTCGCCGCCCCCGCCGAGCTTCGCGAAGATCGAGCTGACGTGCTTCTCGACCGCCGACTCGGAGAGCACGAGCGCTTCGGCGATGCCGCCGTTGGTCATTCCCCGGGCCATCTCGCGCATGACGTCGAGCTCGCGCGCGGTCAGCTCGTCGAGGCCCGAGCTCGCGCGGTGCGACCGGCGGGCGACGAGCGCGTCGATGACGCGCGGGTCGAGCGCGGAGCGGCCGGCGATCACCTCGCGCAGCGCGCGCAGCAGCTCGTCGAGGTCGCCGATGCGGTCCTTGAGCAGGTAGGCGAGGCCCTCCGTGCCGTCCTTGAGCAGGGCGTACGCGTAGGCCTCGTCGGCGTGCTGGGAGAGGACGACGACGCCGACGTCCGGGTGCGACGCGCGGATCGCCCGCGCCGCGTCGATGCCCTCCATGTGATGGCCGGGCGGCATCCGGATGTCGGTGAGCACGGCGTCCGGATGCAGCCGCTCGACTGCCGCGAGCAGCTCGGCGGCCGTCCCCGCCGCCGCCACCACCTCGACCTCGCCGGAGTCCTCGAGCAGCGCGCGGACGCCCTCGCGCACGAGGTAGTGGTCGTCGGCGATGACGACCCGCAGGAGATCAGGCATGCGCGCGCTCCGCCGCCGGCAGGGCCGCGCGCAGCCGGGTCCCGCCGCCCGGCCGGGCGTCGACCTCGAGCGTGCCGCCGAGCGCGGCGAGGCGGTCGCGCAGCCCCGCGATCCCGCCCGCGCGGTCCACGGCGGCCGGGTCGAACCCGTCGCCGTCGTCGGAGATCTCGACGACGAGGCGATCCTCGTCCCGCGCGATGCGGACGGTGACGCGCTCGGCGCCGGCGTGCTTGAGCGTGTTGGCGAAGCTCTCCGAGACGAGGAAGTAGATGGCCCCCTCGACCGACTCGCCGTAGCGGGCGTCGCGCAGGCCGGGCTCGCACTCGAGCGTCACGCCGAGCGGCAGCCGCGCCGCGCGCGCCTCGATCGCCTCGATCACGCCGCGGTCCGAGAGCACCGACGGGTGGATCCCCGAGGCGAGCCGGCGCAGGTTCTCGAGCGCCTGGCCGGCCTCCGCCTGGAGATCTCCCAGGGTGTCGGCCAGCACCGTCACGTCGCCGCGGCGCAGCTGGTTGCGCGCGAGGCCGATGCGCGCGATGAGGGCGGCGAGCTCCTGCTGGGCGCCGTCGTGGATGTCGCGCTCGATGCGCCGGCGGGCGAGCTCCTCGGCCTCGACGATGCGCGAGCGCGAGGCGGCGAGCTCGGCGAGGCGGTCGCGCAGCTCGCCGGCGAGCTGCGCGTTGGCGATCGCGAGCGCGGCCTGGCGGGCGAGGGTGGCGAGCAGCTCGCGCTCCTGCCCGTAGATCCGGCCGTGCGCACTCGGACCGCACTCGATGACGCCGAGCACCTCGCCGCCGTGCGTCAGCGGCGCCGACAGCGCAGCGCGGTCGCCGTCGTCCGGTCCGGCGACGGCGGGCTGCGACCCGTCGGCGAGGACGATGCGGGCCCACCGTGAGCCGATGCCCTCACGCGCGGTGGCGGCGACCGCGGCGACGAGCTCGTCGCGGTCGAGGGTGTGCTCGAGCGCGGCGCCCATGCGGCGCAGCAGCTCCTCGCCGCCGATCCGCTCGCCGTACGCGTAGCGCTCGGCCCGGCCCGCGAGCGCGCGGCGGACCGGGTCGAAGACGAGCGTCGCGAGGATGGCGACCGCCACCGCGACCTGCAGGTTCTCGCCGCCCGCCGCGATGCCGAGACCGGCGGCGACACCCACGTAGGCAAGGGCGATCACCACCCACAGCCCGACGTAGACGACCGACCGCCGGACGGCCGACTCGAGGTCGAAGAGATCGGGGCGGACCAAGCCGATCGTGAGCGCGGCGGGCAGGACGATCAGCGCCACGTATTCCATGAGATCGCCCCCGGTGTGGGGGATCACCCCCCAGACGACCAGGACGTCGTTCACCGGCAGCACGAACAGGACCAGGGCGGCATAGAACGGCCACTTGAGCTGCAGGCGCTTGGCGGCCGGGAAGGCGCGGTAGCGCCGGGCGGCCAGCACAGCGCCGATCAGGGGGGTCGCGGCCAGCCCTGCCTCGAGCACCACGCGCAGCGGCGCGGCGAGGAAGGAGAGCGCACCGACGAACAGCGGGCTCTCGGCCGACGGCGCGCGGAAGCCGGGGAGCTCTGAGTACCACTCGATGATCCAGGCGGGAACGACGTCCTCGGACGCCAGGAGCAGGACCAGCGGTGCCGCCACCGCCAGCACCACCAGCACGATCGGTGCGCGGCGCTCGGACGCCCGCTCGATGACGCCGTCGGGATAGACCGCGAGCATCGCGACGAGCGCGGCGACGAAGAGCAGGCCGAGGACCTGGACGAGCGCGTTGGCGGCCACGTAGAACCCGCCGAGGTCATTGCGCCAGATCAGCAGGGCGTCCGAGGCCGCGAGCCAGACGAGCGTGCTGACGCCGAACAGCAGCAGCCGGCGGGCGGCGAGGTTGTCCGGACGGGCACGGACGGCGATCACGCCTCCGACGTAGGCACTGAGGAACGGCACGGCCCAGATCAGGGTGCCGGATTGGTCCTGCACCTCCACGAGGCCGGCCACGATGGCGGCGACGCCCGCGAGGCCGCCGACGACCAGCAGCAGCGGGATGAGGCGGCGACCGGGCACGGCTCGCAGTCTCCCCGAACGCACGGCCCGTGGGAATGGGGCATGCCTCAGCCCGACCTGTGGTTTCCCACAGGCCGGCGTGTGGAGGTTCGTCCTGAGGTCGGCGGCGCGCCCCGTTCCGCTCCACGAGGTGCCGCCATAGCGTGCCCATCACCCCAGTCCACCCCGTTTCAAGGGAGCCCGCATGTCCACCACCACCACCACCACCGCCCGTCCGCTCGCCGCCCTCGCCGGCGCCGCCGTCTGCGGCGTCGCCATCGTCGGGACGCTCGTCGCGCCGGCCGACCCCGGCTTCGCCGGGGCGCCGGACGAGATCGCCGCCAGCTTCATCCGTGACTCCGGCGCGATCCTGGCGTCGAGCTCGCTGTACCTCCTCAGCAGCGTGTTCGTCCTCGTCTTCGCCGGCTTCCTGCGCTCGGTGATCGCCCGGGCGGAGGGCGGCGACGGCCGGATCGCGACGACCGCCTTCGGCGGCATGGTGGCCGGGGCCACCCTCTCGATGGGCGGCGCCTCGCTCCACGCGATGGGCGCGCTGCGCGCCGACGAGCAGGGCGCGATCTCGCCCGAGGTCGCGACGGCGCTGCACGACGTCGGCATGATCCTGTACGGCCTCGCGGCCCCGATGGCGATGGCGGTCGGTGTCGTGGCCTGCGCCGTCATGGCCTTCCGCACCGGCTTCCTCCCGACGTGGCTGGCCGGCGCCAGCGCGCTCCTCGGCCTCGCGCTGCTGATCCCGCCGATCAACTACATCGCGATCAACGTGTTCATCTTCTGGTGCCTCGCGGTCGGCGTCACGCTGTACCTCAAGGCCGCCCCGGCGACCACCCGCGCGCACTCGGGCGTCGCGGTCACCGCCTGATCTCTCCCCGGCGGCGCGGCTCCGGCCGCGCCGCCGGTGTTTCGTCCACACTGTGCGCGATGGACGCCGAGATCCTCACGGCCGTCGCGGCCGAGGAGCCGGCGATGGTGGACCTCCTCACCGACCTGGTCGAGGCGCCGACGCTGCTCGGTGACGAGGCACCCGGGCAGGCGATCATGCGCCGCGCGTTCGCCGGCCTGGGCCTCGAGCCGGCCGACGTCCCGCTCGAGCGCGAGGTCGTCGAGGCGCATCCCGCCGGCGCGCCGTTCAGCTGGGACGTCGCCGGCAAGGCCAACGTCGTCGCGACGTGGGAGCCGGCCGGCGAGGCGGACGGGCGCTCGCTGATCCTCAACGGCCACATCGACGTGGTCAGCCCCGAGCCGACGACCTTGTGGACCAGCCCGCCGTTCGAGGCGCGCCGCGACGGCGACTGGCTCTACGGCCGCGGCGCCGGCGACATGAAGTCCGGTCTCGTGGCGATGGTCGGGGCGGTCGCGGGGTTGAGGCGCCTCGGGCTCACCCCGCGCGCGCCCGTCCAGCTGCAGTCGGTCGTCGAGGAGGAGTGCACGGGCAACGGCGCGCTCGCCTGCGTGCTGGCGGGGCACACCGCCGACGCCGCGATCCTCACCGAACCGACCCAGGGCGCCGTCTGGAACGCGCAGGTGGGCGTGCTCTGGTTCCAGGTCCGCGTGCTCGGTTCACCGGCGCACGCCGGGGACGCCATCGAGGGCGCGAACGCGATCGAGGCCTCCACCGCGGTGATCGCCGCCCTCCGGCTCCTCGAGGCCGAGCTCAACGCGATCCGCCACCCCCTCTACGCCGCCTATCCGCATCCGATCAACCTCAACGTCGGGATGATCAAGGGCGGCGACTGGCCGTCGACGGTGGCGGGCGAGTGCGTGACCCACTTCCGGCTCGCGCTGTATCCGGGTGAGCGGGTCGACGACCTGAAGGCCCGGGTCGAGGAGACCGTGGCGACGGTCGCGCGCGAGCGCGCCGCGCTGAGCCAGTACCGCTTCGAGGTCCTCTACGACGGCTTCCAGTGCGAGGGCTACGAGCTGGCGCCCGACGCGCCGCTGGTCACCGGGCTCCAGCAGGCGTGCGCGCGGGCGACCGGGCGCGAGCCGCCTCCGATCTTCGCCTCGACCGCGACGACCGACGCCCGCACCTTCCACCTCTACGGCGACACGCCGGCGGTCTGCTTCGGCCCGCTCGCCGAGAGCGAGCACGGCGTCGACGAGCGCGTGCTCATCCCGTCGATCACCGAGACCGCGCAGGTCCTCGCGCTGTTCATCCGCGACTGGTGCGGGCTTGCCGACGCACCTGCCCCGGCCCCCCGCCGCGGCCGCTTCCGCGCGCGGCGCTGACTTACGCGCGCGGCCGAGGCGCGAGGCGCAGCGCCAGCCCGGCCGACATGCCGAGCACCGCGAGCGCCAGCGTCGGGTGCAGCGCTGCGACCGCCGCCGAATCTGCTTGCGAAATCATGATCTGGATCGTGTTGAGGACGACCAGCGCGAACGTGCCGGCCATCGCCTCGCGCGTCCGCGGGCCCACGATGCTCAGGATGAAGACGAGCAGCCCGAGCGTGTGGACCGCCCAGCCGACGTTGCGGTGCGTCTCGAGCACGTCCTCACCGAAGATCGTCATCCCGGCGAGGAACACCTGGACGACGACGCCGGCGGCCATGACCCACAGCAGGAGCCGGACGGCGGTGGTGATGCCGCGCCGGGCACCCGAGAGCGGCTGGGCGGATGTCGCGGTGGAGGTGGCCATGGGGAACTCATACCAGCGCCGGCCGACGCGATGTCAGAGAACCGCCGGGTGCGCCGGGACCCAGCCCGGCGCACCCGATGATCCAACGACGGCTACTGCGACTGCAGGACGCAGAGCCCGGAGGTCCCGGGATCCGCCGCGTAGCGCCAGGAGTGCCTCGCGACGAAGTCGCGCTGGCGCCGCGAGGGCTCCGGTGCGACGACCTCTCGCGTCACCTTCCTGGCGTTGCTCGTGAGCCGGAGGATGTCGACGCCGCGGGTCCGGTCCGCCGTGTAGACGAGGCCGCGGTACATGTAGGACGCCCAGACGATCCCGTCGTCGGGGCGCCAGTAGGCCACCTGCCGCGGGTTCGCGGGATCCGAGATGTCCAGGAACCGCGTCCCCTCGCCGTACCACGCGTAGGTGACCAGGCTGCCGTCCACGTCGAAGTAGTGGGCGGAGCAGAAGTCCGACAGCGTGTCGTACGGCCGGTGGCCGGGCCGCCCGCCGTCCTGCTGGTACGGGCTCCACTTCCCGACCGTCGTGAGGCGGAACGGCTTCTCGGGGGTCGAGCGCCACGCCTCGCCGCCCAGGCTGCCCTTCAGCGAGGCGATCGTGAACTGCCCGCGGCTCCGGCACGCGTCCAGCGCGGGCCCGAAGTCCTCCTCGGTGGCCAGCAGCAGTTCGCCGCGCTTGTAGCGGGCATCGCCTTTCGGCGCCCCTGCCCCGACCGGGCGCCAGGCGTTGTGCTCGAAGCCACCGGTCGTATCGGCGGTGACCGCCTCCTCCAGGCCGCCGCCGCCGTACGGGATCGGCTGCAGCGCCGACGCTTTGCGGGTCTTGCCCTGGATGGGATCGAAGTGACTGCCCTCGGTCCAGTAGCCGCGCGTCCCGCCGTCACCCGACACCCACGCGACGCCGGCGGCGTCGACCTGGACGTCGTGCGAGTACGCGGTCACGCCGTCCTTCCGGAACAGGTCGATCGGCGTCGTCGGGAACGCGACCGGCTTGCTCGGGTCGCGCAGGTCGGTGACGACGAGCGGGCGCCCGGTCCAGCCGAGCTTGTCCCGCTGGGTCGTGGTGCTGGCCGGCCCGCCGGACCACAGCGCGCGGCAGCGGTTCACGCACGTCGTGGTATGGCCCGTCGGCAGCTGCTGGAAGCTGAGGATCTTCAGATCGGCGGGGTCCTTGGCCGAGACGACGTAGAAGCCGGCGATGTTGGTCGCGTTGTTCGGATCCGTCTGGCCAGGCTCGCGCGAGGTGGAGCCGCCGTAGGCGCGGGGATCGCGGGACACGATCAGGAGCTTGCGATCCTGATCGACGTCCATGTCCTCGTTCTGCCAGAAGGTCGACTTCGGCGACCCGTTGACGTCGGTGTAGTCGACGGGCGGGTCTCCTTCGAGCCGCAGGTCCTCGGCGGACACCTCGTCGAGCTTGACCGGGTTGCGCGGGTTCTTCAGCGAGAACGTCTTCACGCCGAAACGGCCGGTGACCACCATGACGTCGAGTCGCTCGCGCTTCCCCCGGCGGCGCTGCTCGTACTGCAGGAAGTTGATCGCCGTGGCGTTCTTCGCCTCGGCCAGGTTCTTCACGAACACGACGTTCTTCGCCGCGCCGGACGCCGGTGCCGCGAACGCCAACAGCGGCGCGACCGCCGCGAACACTGCGACTGCACCCCTCCTCATTGAGGCCTCCCGAGAGGTCGGACGACTTGCCGGCGGCGACCTTACTCCCGACGGCCGCGCGGTGCACGCTCCTCAACGCAAACCGGACGAACCATGCACCCTGTCGGAGGCCGTAGGCTCCGGCACATGTCACCCGGAGACCGGCGGAGGTCGAGCTCGGGGCTGCACCTCGGCCGCCTGCTGGCCGCCGTCGAGGTGGCGCCGCCGGTCGACGCGGCCGAGGTCGTCGGCGAGGCGCTGCAGGAGATGCTCGGCGCCGAAGAGGTGAGCTTCCTGATCGCCGACTACAGCGGCGACGCGCTGATCCGGCTCGGGCACGCCGGCGAGGCCGGCGGCGCGCGCCGGATCGGCACCGAGACGGCGGCCCGCGTCCCGCTGACCGGGACGCCGCACGGACGGGCGCTGGAAGGTCAGTCCGTCGAGGTCGTCACCGCGGACGACGGCTCATGGCTGTTCGCGCCGGTGACCAGCCGGGGCGAGGCGGTGGGCGTCCTCGAACTGCGACTGCGCGGCGTGCCGAACGACCAGACGGTCCAGGACGTCGCCCAGGCCGCACACGCGCTCGCCTACATCGTGATCGCGAACCGCCGCTACACCGATCTGTTCGAGTGGGGGCAGCGCTCGGTTGCGCTGTCGCTCGCCGCCGAGATCCAGCACCGCCTGCTACCCGGTGCTTACACGTGCGAGGCGGGCCAGTTCACGCTCGCGGCGTGGCTGGAGTCCGCCGGCGAGGTCGGCGGCGACACCTTCGACTTCTCCCTCGACCGCGACGCGCTGTACTTCTCGATGACCGACGCCATGGGCCACTCGGTCAACTCCGCGCTGCTGGCGACGGTCCTCGTCGGCAGCATGCGCAACGGCCGCCGCGCGGGCATCGGGCTGGCCGGGCAGGCGCAGATGGCCGACCGCGCCCTGACCGAGCACGCCGGCAACGCGCAGTTCGTCACCGGCCAGATCGTCCGGGTCGACCTCGCGAGCGGGATGGCCTGGATCGTGAACGCCGGCCACCCACCGCCGCTTCGTGTGCGCAACGGGGTCGTCGACGAGGTCAAGCTGTTCGCCGATCCTCCGTTCGGCGCCGCGTTGGGAACCGAGTTCCATACGCAGGAGCTCCCGCTCGAGCCCGGCGACCGACTGATGTTCGTCACGGACGGCGTCCTCGACCGCCGCGCCACCAGCAACCAGCTGCGCCACGTGATGGCGTCGGCCGGCGCCGCGCACGCCCGCCAAGCCGTGCAGCGGCTCATCCGGGCGGCGGTGGCAGCCTCCGACGGCCCGCTCGAGGACGACGCGACCGCGCTGTGCTTCGACTGGCACGGGGGCCCGCCCCGCGGGCGAGACACGTCGGCGGGCGGCAACGTCGAGCCCGGATGATGACCAGCGGAGAGGTCGGGACAACGTGAGAACGGTCAAGTCGGGCTTGAGGCTTTGTTTCGGGGCCTCATGGATCCCAGCAGATGTGTGGCGAGGCGCAGAGCTGCGGCAGAAATAGCCTGAATGCTTCAGGCCGGCCCATGAAGGGCCGGCCTGTGACGTGGAGCTGCCAGTTCAGCTTGCGAGACCGATGCCGAGGTTCGCAGCGACGGCTTCGAGCTCGTCGCCGGACTCCTCCTGGCCGCAGCGCTCCTCCACCTGACGCACGATGTCGTGGTTATCCGGCGTGTCGTCGTCGGGATCAACGAAGGTGACCTCGCCGGAGCCGGTGCTGAGTACGTGAACCAGCGCTTCGGGCGGATTGGTACCTCGCTTCACCGCCTCAAGGGCGAGCCAGGCGTTGACGTATGAGTCGCGACAGGTCATGAGCGCGTAGCCGCTCCCGAGCATGCGTCCCACGCACACCGGCTGCGAATCCAGCTCCCGCTCGTCAGCCCAGTCGCCTGTGCCGATCTCGAAGTACGTGTGGACGACTTCGAGACACGCAGCGCCCAGTGTGTCTTCGTCTTCACCCAGCCGCTCCATATAGGGAGCCATCACCTCATCGGGGATGGCGTAGACGGCGGTTTCCGCCATGACGCTTGCCGGGTTCGCCAGGAGCTTCTTCCAGCCCTTGACGGCCAGGATGTCCTTGGCCCTGCTCATGCCACTTCTCCTTGTTTTGCCGCTTAGAGCGGTAATGGTTAGAGACAGGAGCAATTATCTAGAAATCGGTGGTAATTAGCAAATAATGGCACTGTGTTTGAGAGGCTTTGGTCCAACTCCTGATGGAGCCGGAGGTTCGCTCTAGGAGGCGCTCTGCACAACTACGACTTGTCTCAACGCTTCGAAATGTTGTCTACGACCCTCTCGACAAGAGTTATATTGTCGCTTCCAGTCCCGACAAAGCCTGATTGACTGGAGCTGAATACAGACTCCGCAAGCACAGTTGCAAGTGCGGTCCGCACCTCCGGCTCTGAAGCGCTTGCGATTATTCTGCTAAAGGTTGTGAGGGCGGCGGACTTGCTCCTAGCAACTACCTCGAGATGGCGATGTACCCGGAATTGCAATGAGGCGACTCGCACCGCGTATATTGTCAGCCCAATCAGATACACATCCAAAGTAATGTGGGTGGCGGTTTCAGCATTAGTAGCGTTGGCTGGAATCCTGTTGAGATAAAACAGAGCGAGTCCAGCGACAATTGACCCTACCACCGATACCACAAGAATCCCCAGCCAACGCTTCCAGTGATCACAGTGCTTACTAGCCTGCCTATCGTATTCGGCACTGAGCTCACTTGCGCCTGATTCCCCCGCCGCAGCTCGCTGTGCTTCAACCAAATCTTGCTGCTCTTGGAGGGTATGAGCAATCTCGTTTCTAGCGGCTTGTAGATTAGAAAACTCTTCTTTAAGTTGCTCGATCTCTTTTCTCGCTCTGGCGGTCTCGGCTTTGGTTGACCGGCCCTTATGTTGACGATCTATCTCAGCCTTGATGGCACGCGGCTTTACAGATCTCAGGAACCACTGGTGGTGGCCGGCAAGTGCCTGCTCTATATCAGTCTTTTGAGAATGCGCATCGGGTAGGCTCGAATCCAAAGCTTGCATGCGCTCCGCCAAATCAACAACATGCCCCAGATTTCCATTTACCTGGTTGAGAAAATCATCGTCAATGTAGGAAGGGTCTTCCTCTCTGAGATCATTGACAATCGAGATAATACGTTCAATCTGTGCCGGTGCGGATCTGAAAGCCAGGACTCCCAGACGATGTTCACCGACAAGTGCATCCCTGTCGTAGTCTTCTAGTCGAGTAAGATTCTCTTCAAAGACCCACTTATGATCTTGCGTACCTTTTTCAGCCACCGACTATTCCCGTTAGTGATTTCAGACTAATCCTGCACGCCTGGAAACACAAGAGCATATGTCGAAGTGACATCTAAGGACATTAACGCAATAAGTATTTGTATGACTACTCCAACCGCCATGACGATCGTCAGCCAATAAAGTCGACTGTTGTATCTTTCGGATACACTTGCGTTGTTTTCAGTAACCTCCTTTAGGTGGTTTAGCACCTTCTTGAGTCGATAGTCCAGCAGCGCTTTAATAACTTCCCGAGCTACAGGGCTAGCCGTCACATGGAGTTCTTCGATTAGCTCAACATCTGACTTGTTGCTAAATGCTAAGAGCTCTGGATTGGTAAATTCTTTCCTTGCCATATAGTCACCTATTTAATAGCTCCATTTAACCCCATTGCAGAGAGTCGTCAACAACTCGGGACACCCTCGGGAGCGTCACGCGCTTTACGCTAGTTATGCGCTTCGGCATCATCCGGCTCGATGCCGTGTTCTCGCAGCTGTGCCTGCAGCTTCTCAAGGCTCTTTCTGAGCTTGGCCATCTCCGGGAAGAGTCGCTCAAACTCCGCTTGCTGCTCCGGTGTACGCACTGGATCTGGTTCTCCAGCCTCCCGGCGGCGCTGAACCTCTCGCTTGGCAATCGACCAATAGACAAAGGCGATGGTGTCGGCGTCAATCTCTTTGCGACGAATAGCTCGAATTTTGATGTTGTGCGATCCTCTAGCGGAGCGTTTTGCCGTTGCCATACGCAGCCCTCGTTAATGGGCTCATGATGACCTGGTGGCGCCGCTCTGTCTTTATGCATTACTCCGAGGGCGGAGATAGTGCACGGGATGCGAACCGCTGCCAGATACGGGTCCTCAACGCGAAACGCCACCAGCACAATGGTGGCGTCAGCGCGTCAAGCGTGAGCGGCTCAGTCTTCAGATCGCGTTGTACTAATTTCTAGCCAATTGGCGGGGAGATCGGGACGACGTGCGAACCTTGATCGCCTGGTTCAGCTTCTCATGGTGGCCGTCGGACGGGACGCCAGAAGGCAGGCGGCGGCTGCCTTCTGGCGTGCGACGCTCTGATCACAGCCCGCAGCGGCTGGACGGCCGCTGCGGGTCGACGCAGCGGGTGACGGTCTGCCCCGGGCTCCAACCTAACCGCTCCGGCGTACTCTTCAGGGCTCTGCTCCGACACACGGCACATCGCCGGAATGCCGTGCCCAGGCGGCGATGGGGGAGAGCGACGACGACGCCAGGCCCTCCTTGACCCGTGGCACTGAGCGCACCACCGCACAAGACTCGTGAAGCGGTCCGTCGCACTTCTGGCATATCATGCCGTCTTGCGGCCCGGAGGTTGCTTTTCCGCGGCGCATTCGCCTCGGTCATCCAACGTCTCGCTTTAGCCACGCGCGGTCTCGCCGTTTCCAGTTTCGACGTTTCCGCTGGCTCAGGAAGGTTGATCCTTCGGGCCGCAAATGTCCCTTCTGCACCAGCAAGACCCCGACCCGGGACCACCCGTGCTCCTGTCTCTGGCCGATGTCGCGAACTTGGTCGGCCTTCCGAATCGCCAACTTACTTGGTGGGTCTACGCTCTCCGCAGCGATCGGCGATACGACTACTTCGAGATAAGCAGACGTGACGGTGGCCCGCCTCGGGCGATCCATGCGCCCATAAAACCGATCAAGGACATTCAGCGGCGACTCGCGGAGTCTTTGACAGCCTGCTACGAGCCTCCGGCGCACGTACACGGGTTCGTGCCCAAGCGCAGTCCGACCTCAAACGCTCGGCATCATCGACGCCAGCGGTGGGTCCTTCGAGTCGACTTGGCGGACTTTTTTCCTTCGATCAACTTCGGCCGAGTCCGTGGGATGTTCATGGCCTATCCGTTTGAATATTCGCCTGAAGTCGCAACGCGCCTCGCGCAGATCTGTTGTCATGAGAATGCCCTACCACAAGGTGCCCCGACCTCGCCGATTGTTTCGAACTTCATTTGCCGCCGCATGGATACCCAGTTGGCAGGACTTGCTCGGTCTGAGCGGTGTCACTATACGCGATATGCCGATGACTTGTGCTTCTCCACTGACCGCACAAACTTTCCCGGACATCTAGGTACAGTCGACGCCGGCGCTCCAGTCGTCGGTTCGGCACTGTCCGAGATTATTGCTAGTAACGGTTTCACCGTCAACAGCAGCAAGACGCGGCTGATGCGACACACCCAGCGTCAACGTGTCACCGGCCTGATCGTCAACGAGCGGATCAACATTCCGCGCGGGTATGTGCGCAGTTTGCGCAACATCCTGTACATATGGAGACAGCACGGCGAGGCGGTGGCCACGGCGTCCTTCGAGCGAACGAATCCGCACCCAAATTGGCCGCCCGAGAAGCCGCCGCCCAGCTTCCAATCCGTAGTGAGAGGCCGAGTCCAGTACGTGGGGAGCGTGAAGGGGTGGAATGATCCCGTCTATACGCGGCTCGCCGCCGCGCTCCACGACGTAGACGCGAGCTTCCGAGCGACCCTGTCGGCAGTTAGTGCGGTCGAAACTATACCGATTTACACGGAGGGCGTCAGCGATAATAGCCACCTCGCCGCCGCCGCGAGGTACTTCGCTGATCGCGGCGAGTTCACCGACCTTGCGTTGGAGATCTCAGAAGAGTTCGCCCTCGGTGGCGACGACGCCCTGCTGAAACGCTGCGAGTCGCTCGCGCTGACCCGCCAACCTCGGCCATGCGTCTGCCTATTTGACCGGGATAACCAGAAGGTTCTTCTCCGGGCGGTGGGTTCAGGCGCGTGGAAGAACTGGGGCAATGGCGTCGCGGCGCTCGCGCTCGTTCCGCCTCCCTGGCGTGACCCGGATGCGGCAGTGTGTGTGGAGATGCTCCATGACCAAGACGTACTACAGCGCACTGACAGCGAAGGGCGCCGCGTGTTTCTTTTGGAAGAATTCGACCGCGTGTCTGGGCACCATGAGAGCAGGCGCTACACGACCCCGAATCCCCAGAACCGAACGCTTGTACGCGAAGTGGTGCACGAAATCGAAACTGGCAGGTCAGTGGGTCTCGCAAAGGTCGCGTTTGCGGATGCCGTCAAGGCGAAGGCGGAGCCCTTTCAGAGTGTTTCCTTCGAGGGGTTCCGGGCGACGTTCGAGCTGATACGGCAAGCCGTTCGCGAGATCGTAGGTGAAGCGGATGCGAAAATGGATTCGGGTGAGAGGTGAGTTGATCAGGCGGAGCTTCACCCGGCGAAATCGCCTATTCGGCTCGCGCAACCAACTCAACGGGTCGGTGCCTGCGCGGCGACGCGCTGTGATCTCGGAGCAACCCACCCGCGGGCGGCTGTGCCGAATGGCTGTGCAGGCGCGCCGCGTAAGACATCGGGCTCGTCGTGGGGCGGCGCGGAATTGTCCTCAGCGGAACGGCTGAGGGCGACCGCCCTCGCGATGAGCTGTCCGGATCTGATGGACGCCGACTGGTCAGGCCAGGCAGGCAATCGTGGCGCCCCTGCGATGTCCAGGCTCGCGCCCACGGCGCTGCGGTAGCAGTGCAGTCCGCTCACGCGCTCCGGGAAATCAACCTGAGTGCGAACGGGCGGTGCTTCACAGCGAGTCCTCCCGCCAAGCTTGGCGGCAAGCTCGTAGACGCGCGGCAGTCGTTCTTGAGGCACGAGCCGGCTCCGCCCAGGACCGCGCATGTCCATAAGGCGTTCGTGGCCTGGTCGGGCAAGTGTGGCCGCTCGACACCCGCCTCTTCAGGGCCAGAGCCTCGTCTTTGCACCGCCTTTCGCTGCGCCCCGGGACCACTATCGACCTCCCGAACGAGTCGAGACGGTCTCCGATCGAAGGTGGTACCACGAGCCGTGATCCGAGCATTCGGGGTGCGCTTGCCGGATCATGCGGTCCATGCTCGAGGCCGACTTCGTTGTACAAAATCGAGCTACTTTGGGATGAGCACGGCAATTACCGCAGCTGCCAACGTCAAAACGCCCACAACTAGCAGCAGTTTGGTGAGCAGAAACAAGTTGGCCGTCAGGCGCACCATACGCTCTTCTCTTAGTGCACTCAACGCTTCCCGAGCCATACTCGCCTGCAGCGCGTCCGCTGCGGTGTTTCTAAGCTCCCGCACCTGCGTGGCTACTTCTCCTTGAAGACGCTGCGTTGCCTCCTCAATAGTTACTGACTCCAAAAGCAATGTCTCAGCCCGAATCGCAGCGGTCTGCTGCTTCACATTGACAGCAGACCACCAGTAGTAGGCAGTTATCCCCAACATTGCACGCCAACCACGGAAGGGCTGCCCCCTCTCTATAGACCAGGCGACCTCCGCCAGCACAAATGCCATCAGAACGAAGCAACCTTCCCCTACCGCATCGGCCTCTTCCTTGGTGGCTTGAGCGGTCTTCCTTCCTATGGCACGGGCAGAATTGCGCCACACGGCCCGATCGTCGCTGGCCCGCCTGCTCGGATGCATATAGCGAGTCGGACGCCGTGAGATGATGCTATTGAGAATCCGTCCGGTTTCCTTCTTCACGCTTCCGAAGCCCAGCCGCGTGTGCCGCATCATGCGTTAGCCTACATATACGCCGCGTCAGGCGGCGGGTTGCTCATGCCTATAGGGCCTCCGCCCACATCTAACGAGAGCGGCAGGTGCCGCTGAACGAGAGCGCAAGGATACGGAGCGGAGTCCCGCTCCAGCGTCTAGTTCTCGCCGCGGATCGTGATCGCCTTCTCGACCCAGTCCGCGATGTTGTCGCAGATGTGGCTGTAGACGTTCGTGCTCGTGGTGTACGGCGGGTCGTACGTCTTCGCGATGGACGAGAGCTTGTTGTCGCCCACAGTGATCACGGAGAACGGATTGGAGCCCTTCGTCGCCTGCGCACCAGCGAGGTTCTTCAGGTTGTGGATGTGAATCCCCAAGACGCCCTTCTTCGCGTTCCAGGCCTCGATGATCTCGTAGTTGATCCACTTGCGACCGGCGGTGCCGTTGCCGATCAAAACGATTGCGCACGACTTGCCGGATAGCTGCTCGGCGATCCACTTCTTGATAGCTGGGTCGCCGCCGTCTGTGATCTCTTCCCACTTGTTATCGGACACAACCTGGTTGCCCTCGATAACACCCATGTTGCGCACCTGGGAGGCACGATGAGAGTCAGGCTTGTAATGAAAACTGTAGAACGCCTTGCGGGCCATACTAATACTCCTACTAGATTTGCTGTTACCAGCGTCTCACGAGCAGTGCCATCTGACAAGACGCGATCAGCTCGGACGCAGGACACCCATGATCTCGATGAGCGCATCGACAACCTTCGCAGGCTCTGCGGACGGATCGTTGAGTGTCGCCCACGGCGCGTCGGGCGGCTTGACGGATGGAAAGAATGCGTCGACGTCGCTGTTGACCGTGTTCCAGATCTCCTCAGCGGCCCAGCCGCTCGCACCGACAGGCAACGGGTAAGCACCTGCCGCGCGGCCAATTTCGAACTCCTCGATCACGCCCGACGAGAGTTCGGTCCCGCCGCCGGCTTTCCGGTTGCCCGAGACGAAGATCGCGAAGCCGACGATCGCCATCATGTCCTCGCGGTACTTGGTGTAGAGCGTGGCGGTATCGACGCCTGGGCCTGACTGGGGAAACGGCCGGAGGAGGAGGCGCTTGTCGATGCGTCGATCCGATGATCCGTACAGCTGTTCCAGCGCGCCGAAGACCAGCGGGCTCCCGACGCCTGATCCGAAGCCGCTGACGATGTTGTACTCCTCCGCGATCAGGCGCGAGCCCAGCTGGGCACCGAACCGGTTGATCCAGTCCTGGCCGAGCGGCGCGTAGTCGTGCGCGGCGCCGGAGACGAAGACGTGACGTCGGAGGTAGCGGGAACGGAGGCTCCGCAGAAGTTCTGGGATTTCGTCGTAACCGTCGACGAGGATGGTCTGAATGCCATAGCGCTTCAGGTCCGCGACCCGGATGCCCTGGCGATTCTTGGCGTACTCGTACCGTGGCTCATCGTCGTGCTCGGCCAAGGACTCGCGCCGCATGATCACGTAGTGCGTTCGGGGCGAGGCGCGGTGCATCCGCCGAAGTTCGGACAGGATGAAGCTCAGGTGCGGATCGGTGAAGCTGAAGCCGACGAACAGGAACGTTCGCGCGATCAAGTCGCTCTGAAGCCGCTCTCGGTAGCCCTGGTGCTTCTCGATGTACTCCTCGTAGTCGTCGCGAGTAATGACGATGTTCCCGGGATCGGATAGGTCCCCATGAAGCTTATGGACGGTGGCGTCTGTGCCCGGCTGCGTGATAGTCAACGACGCCGCCGCAGACTTGACCTGCGGGGTCTTACCCGCGTCCCGGAGCGCCCGCTCCAGGAGGTCGTCGTAGTTGGTCGTCCAGTACAGGTCGATCGGAAGCTGCGCCAAGGTCCTGTGGTTCGGAGTGAGGTCATTCAGACCGCCGAACTTGTCGACGATGCGCTGCTCGAGCCGGCTGCGTGTCCCGCTCTCGGCGTTGACGTGGTACTGGGCGACGCTAACGAGGTCTGTCTCGATCTTGAGGTCAAGCCCGAGCTCTTCGGCGAAATCCTTGAGCAGCTCCGCCCAATCGACGTATCCGGCCGCGCGACTGAGACCGGCGCCAGCAAAGACGGCTGCGGTGCCGTTAGTGAGCGCAGTCCCGTACTCGCGGAAGAATGATTCAGGCGAGAGGCTGCCATCACCGGGCATTAGCTCGTGGCCTTACGACGTTGCCGCGGCGTTGCGTTGTTTGTAGCGTTGACGCGAGCCAGGAGCGGCTCGGCGGACTCGAAGTCGCGGCCGTCCTCCTCGGCGAGGGCGGCTTCGGTGGGCACCAGTTGGCCGCGGAAGGCCCTAGCGAGAGAAGCGGTGGAGACTCGATCGAGCGCCGCAGCAGTGATCTCGATCTGGGCGCTAAGGCGGTCTGCAATCGCCAACATCTCGTCCGCGCGTCGCACGATCTCGCGCTGCTCTTCGAGCGGCGGAAGCGGAAGGGGCATCCCCGCCAACTTGGTGCCGTTGATGTTGGACTGGCTCACGCCGTCGGTCTTCACCCTGTGCGCCCAATGGTGGCCCCACGACGAGTTCAGCCAGTAGTTTGCGAAGTCGGGATCCGCGACTTCCCGCGCCAAGCGCACCCGAATCAGGTATGACGCGAACGTCATCGGCTCGGTTTCGTGGAACACAGCGCTCTTGCCGACGAGTTCGGGGCTGTTCGTACGGTTGAACAGGATGTCGCCATCCTCCAGAGTCAGTGCCGCCGTCTCAGCGTCGGCGCTGAGGTACTTCAACTCACGGACATCGAGGCGACCGGCCTGGATGTTGCCCATGCGGAGGACCGGAACGTCCCCAGTGGAATCCGCTCGACGAGACGTGCCATATTCGAGCCGATCGCTCGCGGCCCCGATGGTGCTCACCAGGTAGCTCGCTGGTAGCTCCGGGAAGGCTAGGTCGGCTACTGGTGTCGCTGGCTTCCGGCGAGTCTTCTGCACGACCTTGGACAACGCAGCTTCGACCGACGGGACGTCTGCGTTGCTCTCGCGCCAGTCGGCCGTGAGACGACCGGCGCAGGCGGCGGCGAGGACCGCAGTTCGGAAGCGCTCGACGACCCCACGGGCGGTCTTGAGATGTATGGCGGCCGCCGCTCGATGGGCGTCGACCTGGCCCAGCCGTTCAGCTATGCGGCGCTGTTCGACGACAGGCGGAGCGAGGAGTTCTGAGTCGTTGAGTTTCGATTTCGTGATGTGAGCCAGGCCTACCCCGCCTTGGGCCTGGTCGATGTAGGACGCGAGGTTTGCGTCGAGGGCGAACTTCAGAAAGTCGCGATCGAAGTCGTCGGATGAGAAATCAACTCGGAAGATGTGCTGATTGATCCACGCGTCGGGCCCATGCCAGACATGCGCACCGAATGAGGTGCCCGGAGTGCCCGACCAAGCGAACAACAGGTCGCCCGGACGTGCAGCGAAGCGCTCGGGTAGCTCGCCGACGAAATAGTTGAACGGGGCGTGCTTGGACTTGAGATTCTGAATTCGAATGATCGGACGTCCAGAGGTCGCCCACTCGCTGGTCTTGAAACTGCGGCCGTTACGCAGCTCGAGGACGTCGCCGACTCGGAGTCTCCGCCACCCGTCAGGCACCGATCCGTTCTCATCCGGGGCATTCACACCGCGACCTCGTTGTCTGCAAGCAGCTTCTGTAGCTCGTGCAGTTCGATGACGGCGGCTTGGAGTTCGGCGATGGCGTCAGTGACGAGCTCGGCGGGATCGAGGATCTCGTCGGGGTCGTCGAGTTCTTCGTCGCGCAGCCACTTGAAGCTGTCGATCTTGTAGCCGCGCTCGATGATCTCGGCGTGGCTGAAGCTGTCGCCAGCGGTCGTCGTGAGAGTCGGCTCTCGGTGCGCGCCGACTTGCCGTTGGGGTCGTCGCCGTAGCAGCGCTCGAACTCGGCGAAGTGCGCCGACGTCAGCGGCCGGGCCTTCTTGGTGATCGCCGGGACGTTGGCGCGGGCGTCGTAGAGCCACAGCTTGCGTGGTCGGCTTGCCCTTGGTGAAGAAGAGGACGTTGGTCTTGGTGCCGGCGGTGTACGGCGCGAACGTGCCGCGCGGGCAGCGCAGGACGGTGTGGACGTTGCAGTCCTCCATCAGCACCTTGAAGACCTCGCCGGCCTGATCGGCGAAGAGCACGTTGTCGGGCACGACGACGGCGGCGCGGCCGCCGGGCTTGAGCAGCGTCATGACGTGCTGGACGAAGTTGAGCTGCTTGTTGCTCGTCTCGACGACGAAGTCGTCGCGAACGGGCGCTTGGCCCGAGCCCTTGGTGCCGAACGGCGGGTTGGTGAGGATGACGTCGAAGCGCTGGTTGGTCGGCGTCTCGTAGATCGAGTCGCCGAGCGTGATGTGCGGCTCGACCTGGTGCAGGTAGAGGTTCATCAGCGCCAGGCGGCGAGGGCGGGCGACGAGCTCTTGGCCGAAGTAGGTGCTGGTCCGGATGCGTCGTGGCGGTGTCGCGGTCGAACGCGCCGCCGGTCTGCTCCTTGAGCCATTCGTAGGCGGCAACGAGGAAGCCGCCGGTGCCGCATGCCGGGTCGCCGATCGCGAACTGCTTGCTGGCCCGCGGGTCGGGCTGCATGAGCCGCACCATCGACTGGATCAGCGGGCGCGGCGTGAAGTACTGGCCGGCGCCCTTCTTGCCCTCGGCTGCGGCCTTCTCCAGCAGCCCCTCGAACGCGGCGGCCTTGACGTCGACCTTGAGGCTGGTCCACTCGGTTTCGTCGGTGGACTTGATGAGCTGTGCGAGCGTCGCGGGGTTGCCAGACGGTTCTGGCTGCCGGCGAAGATGTCGCCGAGCATGCCTGGCTGCTTGCCGAGCGTGCGCAGGGCGTCCTCGTAGCTCTCGACGAGAGCGACGCCGCTCTGCGGCGCGCAGGTGCGGCCAGTCGGTGCCCTCGGGCAGCTCGATGTCCTGCTCGTCGGCCATCTTGAGGAACAGCAGGTAGGTGATCTGCTCGATGAAGTCGCCGTAGTCGACGCCGTCGTGGCGCAGCGGGTGCGCGAAGCCCCAGAGGCGTGAGACGACGTCGGTCATACGGCTGCCAGCTCCCTGTTCATGGTCGCGAGCAGCTCGGCGAGCTGGCCGTCGAAGGTCTTGTTGGCCGGTCGCCCAGCCGCCGTGGTCGGAGAGCACGGGCACGAGCGCGAAGTCCTCGCGGTCGATCGAGAGGTTCTGCACGAGGTGCAGCTGGATGCGGTCCAGCCAGGCGGTCTGCTCGTCCGTCAGCTCGCGGCCCGTCGGTGATCCGCTGCATCGCGGCCTCGACGCGCTCCTCGGCGGTCAAGCAGCGGTGCGGTGTCGAGCGCGGCGCGCTTGACCATCGAGATGATGTCGACGAGTGCCTTCTGGTAGGCGGCGCGGTGGGCGCGCTCGAGGTTCTCCTGGGTGAAGTGCTCGGGCGCCGTCTTGAGCGCGTCGCGGAGTGCCACGAGCGCGTCGGGGCTCCAGTCGCTCGGACGCGAGAGCAGCACCGACAGAGCGTCGATCGTCTCGGCCTCGCTGCGGACGAAGTGCAGCGAACGCCTTGAGGTAGTCGGCCGGCTTGTACTGCGTGCCGTCGGCGCCCTTGATCAGCCACTCCGAGGACACCTGGTCGGTGACCTGCTCGGCGATGATGAAGCTGCGCGGCGCTCGCGGGTAGTCGTCCAGCAGCCTCTGGAAGTCGCTGTCCCGCAGCGTTTGCATCGTCGGCGCGAACAGCTTGTGGAGCAGGCTCGGAAGGTCCTCGGCGAACCGGCCGAGGTCGCCGTCGTCGATGAAGCGAGCGAACAGATCGCGGGCGTCGCCGGACATGTTCTTGTCGATGCGTCGCAGGCGCCGGACGAGGCGCTTGGTGTTGTAGGCGCGGTCCTTGTTCTGCCAGATCTCCTCGATGATCTGGGCCAGGCTCTTGCCGTCGCCTTCGGCGGGCTCGGCGGTGATGCCGGTGCTGCCGGCGAAGTACTCGAGCAGCGTGCCGTCGAAGCAGTCGAAGACGACGAATCGATCCTTGTCGGTCGCCTTCTCGCCGAGCCGGGTGCCGCGGCCGAGCATCTGCTCGAACAGGATGCGCGACTTCACGGGACGCAGGAAGACGAGGAACTCGAGGTCCGGGATGTCGACGCCGGTGGTCAGGAGGTCGACGGTGACGACGATGCCGGGCTTGGCGCGGTTGCGGAACTCGCGGATGCGCTGAAGCGGTCGGTCGACCCGGCCGGTGATCTTGGCGACGAACGCGTCGCCCTGGCCGAAGATGTCGCGGGCTTGGTCGACGAGCTGGTCGGAGTGCGAGGTGTGCGGCAGGTCGTTGGCGGCGAAGATCAGCGTCTTGGGGAACCGGCCGTGCTCGGCCTGGTGCGCGTCGGCGTACCGCTTGAGCTCCTGGAGGATCCGGCGATTGGAGTCCGGCGCCGTGATGTCGCGCTCGACCGCCGTGGCGTCGAATGCGCGCTCGTCGTCGAGAAGATCGAGCTGCTTGGTGCCGGTCTCAGGGTCGACCTGGTCGACCTGCTCGCCCTCCTTGAGGAAGACGCCGTTGATGCGGACGTCGGAGCGCACCCGCACGACGTCGTAGTCGACGAGGTAGCCGTCGGCACAGCCGCGGTCTCGTAGTCGTAGCGGTAGGCCAGGTTCTCGAAGTAGGCCATCGTGTGCGCGGCCGGCGTGGCGGTGAGGCCGATCTTGATCGCGTCGAAGTAGTCGAGCGTCTCGCGCCAGATCGCCTGGTCCTTGGCCGAATAGCCACGGTGGCACTCGTCGGCGACGATCAGATCGAAGGCGTGGATCGGGATGTCGAGCTTGCTCGACGTCGGCGTCGATCGTCTCGCCGTCGATCGACAGCGCCTTCTCGCCGCCGAACAGGTTCATCGTCATCCGCTGGATCGTCGAGACGTAGACGAAGGCGTCGCCGGGCTTCGGGGCGGTCAGCAGCGTGTTCGGCATGACGCTCGGATCGAAAGCCTCGTCGCCGAGATCGGCCTGCTGGAAGCGCTGCGAGTACAGCGGGTAGATCTTGTCGAACTTCAGGCCGGGCTCCGCCTCGAAGGAGGAAAACGCGCGGACCGTCTGGGCGGCCAGCGCTCGGCGGTCGACGAGGAACAGCACGCGGCGGGCGACGCCCGACTTCATCAGCCGGTAGATCTCGTTGACGGTCATCAGCGTCTTGCCGGTGCCGGTGGCCATCGTGACGAGCAGCTTGCGCTTGCCCTCCGCGATCGCCTGCTCGATCGCCGCGTTCGCGTCGACCTGGTACGGACGCAGGCGCGTGTTCTGGACCTAACCCGCGAGCGTCGCAAGCTCGGCGTCGAGGTCGCGATCCGAGCATCTCGGCGAGGGCGGCGGCGTGTGGAAGCCGGCGACCCACCGCGAGCGGTTGTGCTCGCGTCGGACGTCGTGGAAACCGGATCTGCTCGCCGTTCGTCGAGTACAGGAACGGCACGCCGTACTCGCCTTGGTAGCGCGGGTCCTGCTGGATGCCGCGGGAGTAGCGCTCGGCTTGCGTCAGGACGCCATGCGGGCCGACGGTGAGCTTCTTGGCCTCTACGACCGCGAGCGACCCGCTGACGCGGCGCAGAGGGCGTAGTCGGCCGGACCGAATCGCGGGTTGGGTGTTCCGAGAGCGCGGTCGGCCAGAGAGCGGTCTCGGGCGTCATCTGCGCTGGCTGGGCAACCGCCCAGCCCGCCGCCTCCAGCTTCGGGTCGATTCGACGCGTCCGCGTGGCGCTCTCCGACTCGGTCACGCGCGCCAGGCCTGTTGCGTCACGAATCTGCGATCAAGATAGGTCGCAGAGCGGGGCGTGCTGTGGATGAGACTACGGTGGGTTTGCAACATTAGTCACAATTATAGGGCGGTTGCACGCCGGTGGCCAGCGGGGGCGCGCACTGACGATGCGACGCTAGCCGAGATCAGTGCCTGACCCGCGTCGATTCTTCGCCGAGGAGGATCGGCCTCGCCTGAGGCCGATTGAGATCGACTACTCGGTCGGGCCCTCTCTGCCAAGCTCGTGTGAGACGTTGATGACCACGAAATTACTGAGCTTGAGGGCGAGATCTGGAGTCTGTTGGGATGTCGGAGAACGAGTTGAATGGGGCCGCGATCGGTTCGCTGGAGCGAGCCGTAGGCGAGCGGAAGGGAATCGATCGCGGGCGCGCCGCGTCGGCGGGGGTGCCCGATCCCGAGTTGGTCGAGCGTCCGCGTCGGCGGCGGTTCAGCGCGGAGTACAAGCTGCAGATTCTGCGCCAGGCCGATGCGTGCAGCCGGCCCGGTGAGATCGGTGCGCTGCTGCGCCGCGAGGGCCTGTACTCGTCGCTGTTGACCGAGTGGCGCCGCGCCCGCGATAGCGGCGCGCTGGAAGCCCTGGAGCGTCCGCGGGGGCGCCCGAAGGTCGACCCGCGCGAGCGGGAGATCGCCGAGCTGCGCCGCCGCGCCGAGCGCGCCGAGGCCGAGCTGGTCAAGGCCAGGAAGGTGATCGAGGTGCAGGGAAACGTCTCGGCGCTTCTGGGCGAACTGCTGGAGCCCGGGGGCGCGCAGGACTGGAGTACCGAGCGATGATCGCCGAGACCGTCGATGAGCTCACGCCGGTGATCGGGACGCGGCCGGCGTGCCGCGCGCTGGGAGCCGCGCCGGCGACCGTCTACCGGCGTCGCAACCCACCGGCGCTGCGGCAGCCTCGGCCGCGGCAGCCGTCGATGAGGGCGCTTTCGCAGGGTGAGCGCGAGGCCGTCCTGGCCGAGCTTCACTCCGAGCGGTTCGTTGACTGCGCGCCCGCGCAAGTCTGGGCGACGCTGCTTGACGAAGGCACCTATCTGGCGTCTGAGCGCACGATGTACCGGATCCTCGCCGCTGAGCACGGCCCGGCGCGCGAGCGTCGCGCGCAGCTCGAGCACCCCGCCTACGCGGCGCCCGAGCTGCTGGCTGAGCGCCCCAACGAGGTCTACAGCTGGGACATCACCAAGCTCAAGGGCCCGGCGAAGTGGACCTACTACTACCTCTACGTGATCCTCGACGTCTTCAGCCGCTACGCCGTCGGCTGGACCGTCCAGCACCGCGAGAACTCACAGGTCGCGCGCGACCTGATCGCCCAGGTCTGCCAGCAGCAGCAGATCGCCCGTGACCAGCTGACGGTGCATGCCGATCGCGGCAGCTCGATGACATCCAAGCCGGTCGCGTTCCTGCTCGCCGACCTCGGCGTCATCAAGAGCCACAACCGGCCCTACACGAGCACCGACAACCCCTACTCAGAGGCGCAGTTCAAGACGCTGAAGTACCGGCCTGGGTTCCCCGCGCGCTTTGACTCGATCGAGCACGCCCGCGGCTTCTGCCGACCGTTCTTCGACTGGTACAACCACGCTCACCGGCACTCCGGGATCGGCCTGATGACCCCCGCCGCCGTCCACCACGGCCAAGCCGAGGCCGTCCATGCCGGCCGGGCCCGCGTCCTTCAAGCCGCCTACGCCGCCACCCCCGAACGCTTCGTCCGCCACGCGCCCAGGCCGCCCGCGCTGCCCACCGCCGCCTGGATCAACAAGCCCGACCACAAAGAGGCCGCTGCTCACTAAATTCGCCGCGAAACTGTCTCATCCGGCTTGACAGGCTCCGGGGATCCTCTTGCCGTCGTAGTAGAAGCGGACGTCCTCTATGTCGGGCTCAACCTTGAGGCCTCGTACGGAGGCGTACTCGATATCCGCTGCCTCGCCACGGCCGAGCTGTTGCGCCGAGACGCCGTAGCTGCTCATGACGAAGGCGCAGTAGGAGTCGCTGTGCGGCTGGGGCTGAGGGTCGTTCGGGTCGTCGACCTCCGGGCAGTCTCCGCCGAGTGCCGACTTGCGGATCTCGGCCTGCGGTTGCGGCACTGGCGTCGGCATCGAGCGGTCTGATGTGTTGGTGAAGCGGAAGGTTGCGTGGAGGTCCCGGTAGGGCGGCCTGACCCCTTCGGTTTGGTATCCGAAGCCGCCAGCGTAGGCGACCTTGTAGGTGTTGCCCCTCTCCTTGAACGCGACCGCAGGCGGGGGCGCGGGCGTCGCCTCGGCACCCCCGGGTTCTGGGGTGCCAAGCACCTCCGGCGGAGCAGACTGCTGGCTGCCGCTGCCAGCGACCGCATCGCCAAGTGTGGTGTTCGGGTTGCCGCCGCAGATGTAGTCGATGTTCGACATACCCAAGGGCCCACTGGCGCCGCTAATGCGTCGCTCTTCGGCAACCCGCGCCACCGCGGCCGACTTGTCATTCGCATTGGCCTGCATGTAGTCGTGGCACGATGAGGAGGCAGTCAGCTCGCCTCCGCCGCAGCCGGCCATGCCGAGAACAGCAACGCCGAGCGCGCTCACGACCTGCGTCGAACGCAACATCTTGAACCGTGGGAAACGGGACAGCATCGATCTCACTTCCGGGGGAGATAAGGGCAAGGGGCCGCGAGATCCGGGTCTGATCCGCCTTCAACCCGGACTAATCGGGAGACCATCGGATATATCCGATGGCGGAAGCTCTGGCAAGGCGGCAGCGTCCGTCGGATGCCGGTCTCGCCCCCTACGCCGCAAGCGCTCGGCCGAACCGTGCGCGCACACCGGCAGCGGCTCGGGCTATCGATCGAGGCGCTCGCGGACCAGGCCGCCCTGCACCCGACCTATCTGTCCGACATCGAACTTGGCAAGAGCAACCCGAGCCTCTCGAAGATCGGCAGCCTCGCGATGGTCTTCGGCCTCCGCGTATCAACCCTCATCGCAGAAGCGGAGGAAGCCGGAGCAGAGTCGAGCGCGTCGGCCTGACGCCCAGTGTTGCCACGCCGCGCCCCACTCAAGTTCGACGGGGGGAACCTTGGCTCTGAGCGCCTACTCCTTGTGACCGGCTACCCGCCGGGGCGGCCTCGGTCGGACGCGCCCGCGCCACGCAGGCGAGTGGGATTACGCGGACCGGCCGGCGCCGCCGAAGGGCGGCGCTAGGGACCCTGCCCTTCTTTCGGTGCGGGGTCGGATTCCCGGCCGGCCTCCGCGAAGGACTCTGATGACTCCTCGGTCGCTGGAGCGGCC
This sequence comes from uncultured Solirubrobacterales bacterium, assembly GCA_963828075.1. GTDB lineage: Bacteria > Actinomycetota > Thermoleophilia > Solirubrobacterales > Solirubrobacteraceae > JACCYI01. Next base: position 1,195,240 of record CAWHDH010000021.1, read on the forward strand.
GCTCTTGGGCGCCGGGTCCGCTTTGGTGGCTCGGGGGCTGGGTGCTCTGCGTCGGTCTTGCGGCGTAGGCCCTTGCCGCCTCCGGGAAGCTCGGTGCGCTCGAGAACCCCTGCCTTGGTGAGACGCGAGGTCAGATTGTGGGCATACCCCTTGTCGATGCCGACGCCGGCCGCTACCTCGGCGACGCTCACTCCAGGACGCTCCGATACGAAGGCGAGGAAGCGCTCCCGAGTGTCGCCCGCGCGGCGGCGAACCCGGCGAGGCGAGCCGCCGTTGGTCGAGCCCTTCCGCGTCGGCTGCGCGAACGGTTCGCTCGATAGCGCGCGCTCGATTCGAGCCTTCTCCTCAATCAGACCATCTACCGACCGGAGCTCGCGATCGATTTCGTTGAGTCGCTCCCGCATCTGCTTACGCAGCTCATCGATGAGGTCGGTCACTACCTACTCCCCGGTCGCTTCGGTGACGCGGGCGAGTGTACAGGCGCGTTGATGGGACCACGCGAGTCTGGCTGACGCCACTGTCCGCTACCGGCGCTACGTTCGTGTGCCATGCGCCAGCTCGTCTATTACGGACTCGATGGCGGCGACTGGCTATCCGCGTTCTTCACTCATCCGATGGAAGCGACCAGCCGGCAACGAAGGCTGGACGAGCACCGGCATCCCAATGACCGGCTAGACGAACTCGGCTGGGAGATCTTCCGCGACGCCGTTCTGATGGGCGCCGACAGAGCTACTGCCGCGCGCCAAGCGATGGACGGCAACCTTCGTCAGCGCCGTCGCGTCCGAGCCGATCTGCATCGGCGACTGACCCGACACGCTGACGCGCTCTGGGATCACATTGGTCCCAGTGTCCGCGAGGCCGCATCGGCGCCCGAGCAGCTGGAGTTCTGGCGTCCGCGGCTCAAGACCCCAGAGTTCGTCTACTTCATCCAGGAGGGCGACGAAGGCCCGGTCAAGATTGGCCTGGCTACAAAGCCCGAGCGTCGAATACGAGACCTCCAGACCGGCAATCCGACCGACCTCGCTCTGCGTCAGGTGCTTCCCGGCGGGAGGACGCTTCGAGGCGGCCCTGCATCGCCGATTCGAGCCAGCACGCATCCGGGGCGAGTGGTTCGGCTACAAGTACCTGCCGGTCATCCTCGCGTTTGGCGAGGGTCTCGCGGAGGACGCGCTCGAGGCCTACGACGAGTCGGGTGCGGCACCTGAGGTGATCCTCGATGGTCTCGGTTTCCGCGGGTTCCGCGAGCTTCAGGCCCTCCGCGCTGACCTATGGAAGCTGTGGCGAGACGGCCACAACAGCCGCAGCATCGCTCAATGGCTCTATCTGCCGGAGGAGGAGGTGGAGTTCCACATGGAGGCCCTATTCAGGGACTGGCTCAGAAGCCGGGGCCTCAACGAGCGGCAAATTGCGCTACGAGTGGCTGCGGCCCGTCGATCGGGATACGGCAGCGACGACTTCTGGATGGGCCGCGCGGCGTAAAGCGCGAGGATGCCGAGCGGCCCTTCTCGGATAAGGGAGGGGACCAACCATGTACTAGTTGGTCCCTTTGCTCAGTGTCACTGGAGATACTGGCAGATAATCCCGCGCAGGCCCCAGTAGTCCTGGTCTACACACTCAATCGGATGGCGGTCGCCGAGCTTCTCGTTGCGGGTGAAGAACCAGAGCCTGACCTGTTGCGGCGTGAGTCCACTAGCGAGGAGCATCTCGGCGAGACGGTGTAGGTCGAGTACCGACTCTCGGCGCCGATCGTGGACGTGACCGTCTCGACGCCACTTCTGTACTTCATCACTGGAGACTGCGTGCGCTTCCGCGAGTTCGTCGTCCGTAAACCCATAGATGTCGTGCAGAACGGCGAGTGCTTCGTGGGGGAATATCGGTGGGGTAGGCACGGCGGCTCCCTGTAGTGAAGTGTCCGATTCCGACACCGAGTCAGCGTCGGACTAACCACGACAGTCACCTGAACCTTTAGTACTCCGTGTTGTCATATATGTCAAGCGCGAGCAAGAAAGGGCCCGCCGTAGCGGGCCCGCGAAATATATAAGAACCGAAGTCTAGGATCTAGCCATGGCGGTCGCCATGAGGTACCGCAGGATCTGAAGTTTAGTCGAGTCTGCCCTCCTTCCTGGGGGTCGTTCTCTGGCTTTCGCCATAGGTCAAAGTTGACGTTTAGTCGAGTCCGCCCTCCTTCCTCGGGGAGTCGCCACCGCGACGGGTCACCATCTCCTCAAGCTCGATCGCTAGAAGACGCTTGACCGTCGGTGCGTGCCGGGAAGCCCAATGCTTCCCGTTCGCATTCCCTGGCTTCCGTGCGGCTGCAGCTCGCGCGCATCGGTTCGACCAGGAAGCGTTCCGAAGTCCCGAGAGCTCGCCGATCATGGCGAGGGCCTCTTCGGGGTTCTGAGTCGCACGGCGCGCCGCCTGCCGGATGATCTCCCATGCGGCGAAGACGAGCTGTCGCTCGGTAGGGGCGCGTAGAGCATCGTTGAAGCGCTTCTGCGAGCCGGCGCGCTCCTGAACGATGGCGGTGGCGAGGAACCAGCTGTGCTGGCTCTCGATATCGGTTGCTCGCATGCCATCCCTCGCGATCGCCTTAACCAGAGCGGTGTAGGGCTGATCCCCGAAGGATGGCGCCGTTCGGCCGCTGCCGGCCGGGCGTGACAACTTCTATGCCTCCGAGGTATCCAAAGGCAGTGCTCCCTTCTGCGAGCACTCGTCCGCGCTGCGCATCGGTGGTCTCCGCGTGGAGATAGGACAAGAAAGGCTGTCGAAACGCTGCCAAAAGGCTGCCTCGATAGCCGCCGAAACACCGTCCGCAAACGGCCACCCGAATCGAAATCATCCACGTCGGTGGATACGGCAAATCGGGACCTCGATCGAGGTCCGCGATATCTGCTGCTGTCGACTCGAACGTCCATAACGGCTCAAGGGAGGCTACGCCTTGAAGTCCGCCCCAGCAACAGATACGGCCGAGAGCGGTCGACGCCGGAGGGATCTCGAATGACGGACCTCGTTCGGTATCAGGCGGCTGCCCTGGATCGCCGTACCGCGCGCGCGGCCGCACGCCTTCAGACGCAGACGAGCCTCGAACTCGCGCGCGTGCGCGCCATCGAAACGATCGAGTGCGCCAAGGTCGAGGCCATCGACGCCGTCGCGTCCCTTGCCATTATCGCGGGGGCTCACATCTCCGTCGTTGAGGCGATGGAATGCGCGCGGTCACCACACGCTGCGGCGCGTCTGAAGCTGCTGGCCGACGGAGGGACATTCGCCCTCGCCGGAAGGGTCGACCGGCTGAATCGAGTCCTGCAATGAGCGATGACGACGACTTCGTCGGCGCTGCCGTTCTCTGGGTCTTGGCCGCGTATGCGATGAGCCTGGTGGCCGTGGCGGCGCTCGCCGTCGGCCTCGTCGCCCTCGTGGCCTACGGGATCTTCTTGGGCGCCCGTGCGATCTACCGCGCGCTCATGCCAGAGCCGACGCTCGACGACTATCTCCTCGACGTCTACGACGAGCGCGCACGCGCGATCGAGGACATCCTGGAAATCCGACGTACCGCGATCCGGCGGATGCGCGACATCGCCGATGAAGACGCCATCGAAGGCCACGGCCGCGAACTCAGGCGGCGATCGTGAAAGAGCACGCGGGACCACCAGCGGCTATGGCCGAGGTGCGCCGGCTTCGGGTTGAAGTACGCGCGCTTGAGCGTGCACTCTACGCCATGGAGCAGCAACTCGGTGAACGTGACGTGCAGCTCGCCACCAGCGACCACATGTTCGCCTGCCTCTGGGAGATCCACGTCGGAACGGATGTCCCACCCCCGGCCGCCGACGAATGAAGTTTGTCGACCGCATTATCTGGGCTCTCGTCGCGGCTACCACGGCCGCGATCGTCCTTCCGGCAGTGATGCCTCAGCTCGCGACGCTCGTCGTCGTCGTCACGATCTGTTTCGTGATTGTGCGGGTGACTTACTACTTCACGAATCGCTGGTAAGTGTCAAGCGGGAGCTCCATGCAAACCGCCAGCGACAACCGAAATCAAAGTGCTCAAGAACTGGACGAACGCCCGAACAAAAGGCGAACAAACGAGCGGATACTAGAGGGTACATACGACGTCCGTCGCTGCGACTAACACGAAAGGAGGTGTCCAATATGAGCCAGCACATCAAGGTAAAAGGAATCCGGCGACGGGAGATCGACACCCAGACCCTCTCTTACGTCTACTTCCAAATCGCGAAGCGACAGGTGCAAGAGCGGCGCGAACGCGAGGAGCGGGAGAAGCAGCAACGCCGAGAGGTCCCGCATGAACGCTGAACTCATTCCTGCGGCGATCGCTGCCGGCGGTGGGGCCGCCACGCTCGCAGCGATTCATCTTCATGAGCAGCGCCGTGACGAGCAGATGCGCCGGAGCCGAGTCGCCTACCGCGTTACCTTCCCCGGCAATCTTGATCCGAAGCTTGCCGAAGCGGCACTGGCTGGGTTGACCGGTGAGCGCGCTCAGGAACTCCTGTTTGAGCTCGACGCAAGTGGTGGCGGCATCCGCCACGCGCTCAGCGTGCCATCGCGGATCGCAGAGGCTGTCGAAAGTCGCTTGCGGGCGGCAATCCCTGGCTTACGCCTCGCGACCGCCGACCCGGCGTCCTCACAAGCCCGCTCCACGCTGGCCGTCCCAATCTTCTTCCCGTCAACGTCGGTACTGCGCACGGACGATGCCGCCGGAACGAGCCGGGCGCTCTTGGCATCGCTCAATGGCCTCGGGCCCGACGAGCGGATCGTAGTCCGCTGGGCCCTACGTCCGGCAACCGCCAGCTTTCCCAGGCTCGGGGAGGAGCCAACGCGACGGCAACGTGACCTAGACCGACTTCTTCGGGTCCGCGCGACCGCCCCCACCTTCGCGACTGCCGGACTCGTTCTCGTCCGCGCCGCGAGCATGGGCCGAAGCCAGCAGCTCGCCGGCGGCATAACCGCGGTCTTGCGGAGCCGGTCGCAGGCGGGACCGCCGATGCACGCAAGCTTGGAGCGCCGCGCCCGCAGGCTCGGCGCCGAACCGCAGACGACCCGCCGGAGTGGCCGCCTGAGCGCCGCTGAACTGCTCCCGCTACTCGGACTTCCTCTCGGTTCAGACTTACCCCCGGGGGTCGAGGTCGGCGCGGCACGGGAGCGTCCCGCTGGCGATCACGTCGCGAGAGTCGGTCGCCGTCTCTTCATTGCCCGGGACCATCGCGGCGCGGACCGTCAGGTGGCCCTCTCTGCAACCGCAGCAACGCATCATCAGCTCGTCGTCGGGCCGAGCGGCGTCGGCAAGTCGGAGATGCTCGCCCGTGGCGTCCTTAGTGACTTCGCGCGTGGCCACGGCGGGGCCGTGTTCGACCCCAAGCGCGATCTCGTCAAGACCATTCTCGATCACGTCTCCGAACGGGACGCCGAGCGCGTGGTCATCCTCGATCCATCTAGTCCGGGACCGTTACCGGGGATCGACCTGCTGCACACCGGCGATCCGGATCTGCGCACCGACATGGTTATCGGGGTGGTTAGGGCGCTGTTCCCCGACCACGGCGGCTTGCGCGTCGAGCAATGGCTTCGCACCGGCGTTCGAACACTCAGCGACCAGCCCGGAGCGGTCCTGACCGACCTGGGCCGACTTTTCACCGAGCCCGCCTTCCGACGCGCTGCCGTCGTTCGCGTAGCGGATCCCATGGTGCGGGCCTCGTGGCAGCACTTCGAGGCGCTCAGCCCGGGCGAACAGGCGACGCAGGTGGCGGCTCCGCTTGATCGCGTGATGACCTTGCTGAGCCGTCCATCGGTACGGGCCGTTCTGGCTCAGCCCGAGCCAAAGCTGCAGATCGAGCGCCTCCTGAGGGAGCGCCGGCTCTTGTTGTTCGCGGCGAGTCCCGGCACGCTCGGCGAGCCCGCGTCGCGGCTTCTCGGTGCCTGCATCCTCTACAGCGTCTGGGCCGCAATAGAAGCGCGAGCCGCACTGCCGCCTGAAAAGCGCCACCCGGTCTTCCTCACCGTTGACGAGTTCGCCGCGGTAGCCGACCTCCCCATCGGTTTCGAGCTCCTCGCCGAACGTGCACGCGGACTCGGCGCCGGCTTGACACTCGCAACGCAGTCGCTCGGGCGCTTGCCCGAATCGTTGCGGTCCGCCGTCCTCGCCAATGCCGCGACGCTCGTCAGCTTCCGCGCGGGAAGTGACGAGGCCCAACGACTCGCCCGCGAGCTGCCCGGACTGACCGCATCCGATCTGCAAGCGCTGGGTGCGTTTGAGGTCGCCGCGCGAATAGGGACGGGAGCCGGTAGCGCTGTTCAAGTCGTGACCGGCCGCACCGAGCCGCTTCCTCCTCCCCTCGGGAACGCCCAGCGGATTCGCGAGCGGTCGGCCGAACGCTATGGAGTCCCGCGGGAGGAGATCGAGCGGGCTCTGTTGCAGCGCTACGAGAGCGCCGAGGCCGATCCGAACGTGGGGCAGATCGGGCGGAAGCGGGGGCGCTCATGAGCGTTCAGACGCGTCCAGCCGCCCGTCCAGCCGCGTGGGGCACGGCGCCGGAAATGCCCAGCACAGGACCGGCTTCCGACCTGACAAGCGCAGCGACTCTCTCGCCCGCTTCCTCTCGTTCTCGTGTCTCCGCTCGCCAGCTGGCCCTGCTCGCCACCGACCTATCGCCCCTCGACGCCAGCGTGCTCGAGTTCGCCGGCCGAACGCGCTTGTGCTTAGGCCGTCACGTCCAACGCCTCTACTTCGGGCACGGCGCCGCTGAGGGACGAGCCGCTCGGCGGACGCTTCGGCGCCTGGTGGAGTGCGGGGTGCTCGGCACCCTGCCGCAGCGCATTGGCGGCGTCCGTCGTGGGAGCGAGGGCCTCGTCTACTTCGTAGGTCCCGCTGGAGCCCGGCTGCTGGCGCTGCGCGACGGGCGCCACGTCAAACGACTCGTCGCCCCCGGCGAGCGCTTCGTCCGCCACACGCTCGCCATCACCGAGATCTACGTCGGGCTCCACGAGGCCGAGCACCAGAAGGCGCTGCAGCTCCACGCCCTCGAGACCGAGCCGACCTGCTGGCGGGCCTTCACCGGTCCGATGGGGGCGACGGTGACGCTGCGGCCCGACCTCTTCGTAGCACTCGCCGCGGGCGCGGAAGACGAGGACCGCTGGTTCCTCGAACTCGACCTCGCGACCGAGGGGCGCGGCAGCATCCTCCGCAAGCTCGCCCGCTACCGCCACCACTTCTACTCCGGGCTCGAACAGCACCGCCACGGCGTATATCCGCGCACAGTCTGGTCGGTGCCCGACGTCAAGCGAGCCAGCTGGCTACACGACATCCTGGAGCGCCAGGGACAGACCGACAAGCAGCTCCACGTCGTCACGACTCACGACGCCCTGGTTCCGTTCCTGGCTTCGGAGGCGCGAGCGTGACGCCCCGCAACGTGGTGCTCCAGGGCGACGCACTCGAGGTTCTCCGGGGGCTCGCCTCCGAGTCGGTCGACTGCGTTGTTTCGTCGCCGGCCTACTTTCGACTGCGCAGCTACGACGCCGGGCCAGCCGAGCTCGGTCAAGAGGCGCATGTCGGCGCTTGGGTGGAGAACCTCCGACGTGTGATGGCCGAAGTCCGGCGGGTGCTCGCTCCGACCGGATCGCTCTGGCTCAATGTCAGCGACTCCTACTCCAAGAACGCTTCCTACGGCGGCCCCGCCAAATCGCTGCTCGGAGCGCCAGAGCGGCTCGTTCTCGCGCTGATGGACGACGGCTGGATCCTGCGCAACAAGGTGATCTGGGCGAAGACCACGCCGCTCCCATCGCCCATCACTGACCGGTTGACCAACGGACACGAGTTCGTCTACCACCTGGTCAAGCAGCCGCGCTACGTCTACGACCTCGACGCGATCCGCATGCCGTTGAAGGCGCGGACGTCGCCGGGCGGGATGACAGTCACGCCCGTCGCGGTGCTCGGCGACCTGGCCGGCCCCCGGATCGGTCTGGCGCGCTTGGCGGCCGAGGGACGCAGCGGCCACCCGCTGGGTCGTAACCCCACCGACGTCTGGACGCTGCCGCCAGGACGCGCTATTGGGGGCCATCACGCCGTCTTCCCGGAAGCGCTCGTGCGGCGCCCGATTCTGGCGACCGCACCCGAGCGGGTGTGCACCGCCTGCGGTCAGCCGTGGCAGCGCTCGACGGCCAAGGTGCGGGTGATCGATGGCGAGGCGCGGCCGCGGCCACTCGTGCCCTGTGGCTGCGGAGCCTCCACCAAGCCGGGCCTCGTACTGGATCCGTTTTGCGGGTCCGGCACAACGCTCAAGGTCGCCCGCAATCTCGGACGCGACGCGCTCGGGATCGAGTTGTCGCCGCGGTTTGCCGCCTTGGCGCGGCAGCGGGCCAGCATCGTGGAGCCGGCTACGGAGGCGGCGTGATGGCTCGCTCAGTCGTCTTGGAAAGGGTTGACGCCGAACAGGCGCTGCGCCCGGACGCCGACCCGACCCAGCCAGTCCTCGGATGCCTCCGCGGCGGCGCGCGCCATTACAAGGCCGGCGTATCGTCCGAGAGCTGGCTCGGGAGCTTCTGTTCGGGTGACGCGACCCCGCATCTCATCGAGCAGCGTTTTGAGCTCCGGCGAGTCGTCGACCGTGAGCCCGGATCCCTCGCACATACGCCGGTATTGCCCTTCGACCGAGGCGAGTGCGAGCAGCGCCTCGAGGAGATCGACCGCATCGGGATCGGCGTCTGTCTTGATGATCTCGTCCCTGGCCTCCCGCACGAGGCGATCCAGCTCCAGCAGCCGCGGACGGATGTTCACGAGGGGGATCGTACGGCCGCGGATGGCTGTCCGGCCGGCGGAAGGGATGCGTCCTTTCTGTCAGCCGATCCAGCCATCCGATCCCCAAGGAGGGACCATGACGAAGGCCCAGGAGGTCTTTCAGCGAGTCGAGGAGCTCGTGGCCGGAGGCGCGAGCAAGCCGGACGCCTTCAAGCAGCTGGCGGACGAGTACGGGCAACCCGTCAACTCGATTCGCGGCAGCTTCTACCAGGGCGCGAAGGCACAGACCGGCGAGAACGCCCCCAAGCGGACCCGCCGTCGCGAGACCACCCCGGAGGACGCGCTGGCCGACGCCCGCAAGGTGCTCTCGCGCGCGATCGAGCAGGTCGACGCCGAGGTCGAGGTAGCCAAGGCCCGCGCCGAGGAGGCCGTCGCCGAGCACAAGGCGCTGGCCGAAAGCGCCGCCGCCAGGAAGGAAGCGATCCAGGCCAGCCTTGACGCCCTCGCATAAGCACAAGCGTTAAGCACGCGGACCGATCTAGCACTCCGCTGGATCGGTCCGCTTGGCACTTCACACGTTGAACCAGCCGCCCAAGCGGCGGGACAATGACCAGAGAACTGGACTAATGAGAAAGGAGGAAGAAGATGGACAAAGACAAGACAGCGGTGATCTACCTGCGGGTTTCGACGGCCGCGCAGGTCAACAAGGCAATCGATCCTGAGGGCTACTCGATTCCCGCCCAGCGCGAGGCCTGCGAACTGCACGCGGAGCGGCTAGGAGCGGAGATCGCCGGCGAGTATGTCGAGCCGGGCCGCAGCGCCACCACGATGAACCGTCCGGCGCTTCAGCGCCTCCTCGCGGATCTGCCGGGGAAGCGGCCGACCTACGTCATCGTCTACGACCTCTCCCGCATTGCCCGCGATGAGCACGATGCCTTTTGGCTCCTTCGAGAGATCACTGGGGTTGGCGCGAAGCTTGAGAGCACTCAGGAGAAGATCGATGACACGCCGGTCGGCTACCTCATGTACTCGATCCTCTCCGGCTACAACGCGTTCCGCTCCCGCAACGACGGCGCCAAGGTCAAGGAAGGGCTCAGGCGCAAGTTCCTGGCTGGCGGGGCCGCCGGCCCAGCCCGGATCGGCTACAAGAATGCCAGGCGACATGTTGGCGGTCGCGAGGTCGCTGTCATCGAAGTCGATGACGACCGCGCCGATCTCGTGCGGCTCGCCTTCGATCTCTACGCCACGGGCAACTTCACGCTCTCGACGCTGACCGACGTCTTAGCCGAAAGCGGCCTGCGAACCCGCGAGACGCCGAAGCGTCCGAGCAAGCCAATGTCGCGCGCAAGCGTGCACCGAATGCTCGGCGACGACTTCTACGTCGGGACGGTCACCCACAACGGCACCAAGCTCCGCGGACTCCACGACGCGCTCATCGACGAGACGACCTTCGAGCGCGTCCAGAACGTATTGGCCGCCCACAAGCAGAGCGGAGACCGCTCGCATAAACACGAGCACTACCTGACCGGGGAGGTGTTCCGCTGTAACGACTGCGAGAAGCGCCTCGGGTACGGACGCCACCGCGGCCGCGGTGGCGTTTATGAGTACTTCTCCTGCCTCTCACGGGTCCATCGGGGCGGCCGCTGCGGAGCGCCCTACCTCCGCGTCGGGGAGGTCGAGGAGGCCGTCGTGCGGTACCACCACACGATCACCTACACGGCCGAGGAGCAAGAACTGCTCCGTGACGAGATCCGCAGGTTCGCGACCCCGCGAGTTGATGCGGCGAAGAAGCAGGCCGCCATCCATGAGCGGCGCCTGCGTGAGCTGAAAGCTGAGCAGCAGAAGCTCGTTCAGCTCTCGTTCAAGGAGCTGATCGACGACGAGGTCTTGGCCGCCGAGCAAGAGCGAATCTCGGCGGAACGGGCGCAGGCGCGCAAGTGGAACGAAGCCGCCGTCCACGAGGTCCGCGAGATCATGTCGGCACTCGACGATGCGCTCGCTCTCGTGGACAAGACCGTTCCCTACGCGGTTTCCGAGCCAACCGAGCGGCGACTCATCAACCAGGCGACGCACGTGGTGCTGGCTCCATACCTGGAGATCGACGGGGATGGCGCCCGCACGATCGCGATCCGCGGCGTACGCGACCCCTTCTACGTCGAGGCGGACCTGATCGTCGGCAAGACCCCGCCCGAGCTTGTCAACAGGGCCAACAGCGATCCGGAGCCCGGAAGGCCGACCCTGGCCCCGATTTCTCGGAGCCAGGGTTCGGACGAATCAAGACTGGCGGAGAGGGAGGGATTCGAACCCTCGGACGAGGGGAAACCCCGTCACACGATTTCCAGTCGTGCCCGTTCAGCCGCTCCGGCACCTCTCCGAGCGGGGCACAGCGTACACGCGCGCTAGTCAGATCTGCCAGGCGCCCTCGACCAGCACCGGGACCCGCTTCCCGCCGCCCGACGAGCCCGAGATCCGCAGCTCCGGCGAGCCGATCATGAAGTCGATGTGAATCTCGGATCCGTTGGAGCGGGCCGGGTCGCGCAGCAGGAACGGGAAGCCCTGACCGAGCGCGATGTGGCTCGCGGCGTTCTCGTCGAGCAGCGTGTCGTAGAAGATCGTGTCGAGCGCGCCGATCCGGCCCTGGCCGTCGACCAGCGCGACCTCGCCGAGGCGGGCGGCGCCCTCGTCGGTCTTGGTGATCGTCTGCAGGGTCTCGGCGCCGGTCTCGGCCTGCAGATCGACGACCCGGCCGCCTTCGAAGCGCACCTCGAGGCCGCGCACGACGGTCCCGTCGGTGAGCACGAGCGGCGTGGTCGAGCGCACGCGGCCCTCCGTCCGCTCCGGGTCGGGAGTGGTGAAGACCTCCTCGGTGGGGAGGTTCGGCATGTGCGGCAGCCCGTCGACCGTCTCGAACGACGCCGCCTGCCACTCGGCGCCGGGCAGCAGCCCGACGGTCAGGTCCGTCCCGTCCCCCTCGTAGTGCAGCGCGTCGAACCCGAGCTCGGTCAGGCGCGTGGCGGCGCCGACGAGCACGTCGCGGCGCTCGTGCCAGGCGGCGATCGGGTCGGGCTCGTCGAGCCGGCAGACGTGGTTGATCTGCTCCCACAGCTTGGCCAGCGCGGCGTCGGGCTCGAGGTCGGGGTGGACCAGCTCCGCCCACGCCGGCGTCGGGCACGGGCCGATGCTCCAGTTCGTCGTCCGCTCGTTGACGACCTGGCCGGACTCCTTGACCGCGGGCAGCCGGTCACGGCCGGTGCGGACGGGGTCGAGGTCGGCGAGCAGGCCGGGAGCGACGGGACCCGAGAGCGCGATCCGCGACGCCCGGCAATCGCCGAGCGCCAGGATGCGCTTCCCGTACCACTCGGGGACGAAGTCGAGCGTCTCCTCGGGCGCGTGCTCGATGCGGGCGCGCTTGACCCATGGATCGAACCAGTGGACGTCGACGAACTTCGCCCCTCGCTTGTAGGCGCTCGCCGCGATCGCGCGGACGAGGTACTCCTTGCCGGGCTCGCAGCCGACGGCGACGACCTGGCCCGGTTGCACGTTGGCGCCGAAGCCGACGATCAGCTCCGCGAGGCGCTCGACGGTGGCGTCGTCCATGCCCGCGAGACTAATCCAGTGGCTGTCGCTCGCGCCGCGCGGCCATCGCCGCGGCGCCGCCCGGGCCGACCGGCTGCGACGCCTCTTCGACCCCGAGGCGCGCGATCTCGCGCTGCGCGATCTCGTCGGCCTCGGCGCCCCAGCGCTTCGCCTGCATCTCGGTGAGTGGCTGCAGGACGTCGCGCAGCGTGAAGACGACCCGGATCCAGCCCGGGAAGAACACGCGCCGCGCCCGGCGCTCCATCCCGGCGACGACCGCCTCGGCGGCGTCCGCGACCGGATAGGTCTTCGCGAGCGGCCCCTTGAGCTTGCCGCGCATCGTGGCGCCGCCCTCGGTGGCGTCCGCGCCGCGGACCATGTCCGTGTCGATCCACGAGAAGTAGGCGCACCCCACGCCCACGCCGAGATGCGCGACCTCGCCCCGCAGCGAATTCGAGAACGCCTCGACGGCGGCCTTGGTGGCGCAGTAGGCGGCCATCCCCGGCGCGTGCGAGGCGGCGGCCAGCGAGGCGACGGACAGGACGTAGCCGCGCCGCTCGATCACGTGCGGAAGGCACGCGCGGACCGTGCGCCAGACGCCGAGCAGGTTGATGTCGATCGTGCGGTCGAACACCGCGGGGTCGATCGAGCGGACCATCCCCATCGGCGCGATGCCCGCGTTGGCGAAGACGACGTCGATCCCGCCGAAATGCTCCGCCGCCGCATCGACGGCCTCCTGCAGGGCCTCGGCGTCGCTGACGTCGGCGACGAACGGCGCCGAGCCGGGGCACTCCGCCGCCACGTCGGCGAGCGCGTCGGCGTCGATGTCGAGCAGCGCGACGCGCGCGCCGCGAGCCGCGAGCCGGCGCGACACCTCGGCGCCGATGCCGCGGGCGCCGCCGGTGACGAGGACGACGCGACCGTCGAGGTTCCAGGGGGCGGGGGGCATCGGTCGATCCTACCTGCCGGTAGCGCCTCGATGCGGGTACCGGCTGCTGTTCGGCGCCCGGATCGGTGAGGGCGGCGATGTCGTCGATGTCCTGCGGCCCGCCGGCTGCCTGCTTCATGCGGATCAGGTCGTCACGTCCCGCGACTCGAAAGCTGACTCCGGCGAGCTCGACGACGAGCGCTCGCGCGCGAAGATCCGCATAGGGAACTCCTCCTGGCACCTCGTTGGAGCAGTCCAAGCCCCCGGCATCGGTCGTGAGCGTGAGGTTCACACCGTTGGCCAGCGTGCGGGCATCCAGTTCGATCCCGAACACGTGGGCGTCGACGCCCCAGAGCTCGGCGTTGAGCTCGCGCAATCCCGCTGCCAGACGCGCCAGATTTCGACCATCCGTCGCCGCGACGATGTCGATGTCTCGGGTGTTGCGGGGATGACCGTGGGCGATCACCGCCACGCACCAAGGCGGTATATGCGCTCTGGGCTCGACGATCGCACCTTGGTCCTCGTCGGCGGCGCTGCTTCGTTCGTTCTGGTGGAGAGTCTCGTCCGGCTTGGATGAGCGGAGCCTCGCGCCGCCTTGGGCGTTAGCGGCTCGCCTGGAGCATGGGGTGCGTGAGCCCGTGCTCGGCGCACAGCGCCGGAACGCTCTCGGGCCGCAGCTCGAGCCCGTAGCGGGCCGCGCCGTCTGCCATCTGTTGCGGATCGAAGTCCGGCGAGGCCATCGCGGCCGCCATCTCATCGAAACAGTGCTCGAATCCGCCGGGGGAGATGATCTCGAGGATCCGGCACGGCCGATCGCCGGCGTTCCAGAACGTGTGCCACTGGTGGCGTGGCTTGAATACGAGGTCTCCGGCTTCGGCGTAGACCACATGGTCACCGAGCCGGGCGCCCATCCGCCCTTCCAGGACGTAGCTGTACTCGTCCTCGCGCGAGTGCTTGTGCAGCGGCGCCACCAGACCGCGCGGCGGAATCGGGTGCTCGACGAGCGAGAACCCACCGCCCGTCTCCTCGCTCCAGGCCATGAACCGCACCCCAGCGGATTGGATGTCGACGAGTTTGCCGTCGGCCGGGCCGATCTTCCGAGGGCCGCGCGAGCCATCAAAGCGCTGATCGGTCGACGGTTGGGAGAGAGCTGGCACCTTGACGCCCTTTCAATAATGATGCAACAATACTGTGCGCGAAACTACCAGCGACCGCCCGGTCTGTCAACATTCACGCACACCCATGACGGCTCAAACACGGCAGACAGCCCCGCGGCCGTACCGCAAACGCAAGCGAGCGGTGTCGGAGCTCGAGACCCGCCAGCGGATCACCGAGGCCGCAGTCGCCCTGCACCAGACCGTCGGTCCCGCGCGCACCAGCGTGAAGGCGATCGCCGAGCGGGCCGGGGTCGACCGCGCGACCGTCTACCGGCACTTCCCCGACGAGCAAGCGCTGTTCAACGCCTGCACCGGCCACTACTACGCGCGCCACCCGATGCCCGACCCCAGCCGCTGGGCGGCGATCACAGACCCTGACGAGCGTCTGCACGCAGCGCTCGCCGATCTCTACAGGTGGTACGGCGAGACCGAGGAGATGCTTGCCACCGGGATCCGCGACATCGAACACGTGCCCGCTGGATCACGCGAGGCGTTCCTCGGATACTTCCAGACCGTCCATACGGTGCTCATGGCCGGCCGTCGCGGGCGCGGCCGCACACGACTGCGGACCGCCGCAGCAATCGGCCACGCAATCAACTTCCACACCTGGCACTCGCTCGTGCGCGAGCAGCAACTGAACGACGACGAGGCCATCACGCTCATGGCGGCGACCGTCAACGCAGCAGCCCAGCCGACTCCCGGTCCACCCCGCCAAACCGGGCTACCTCCATCGTGACACTAGGAACGGCCAGCGGAGAGGGGGGGATTCGAACCCCCGGTAGACGCTTAACGCCTACAACGGTTTTCGAGACCGCCGCATTCAACCGCTCTGCCACCTCTCCGAGCGGGGTCAAACGGTAGCGCCTCAGCCGAAGCCTGCTAGGTCGAGCCCCATGACCGCGCGCTCGCCCGGGACCCACCCCAGCTCGGCGCGCGCCAGCTCCTGCCAGCCCCGGCGGTCGTACATGCGGCGGGCGGCCGAGCCGTCGCCGTGGGTGACGAGCCACGCCCGGGGGGCGTCGACGCGCTCCATCAGCGTCGCGTAGAGGCTGCCGCCGATCCCCTGCCCCTGCGCCTCGGGGACGACGGCGAACCAGCAGAACGCGAACTGGCCGAGGATCCATTCGCTCGCCGCGCCGGGGCCGACCGCGCGCAGCAGTCGTGCCCACCAGGCGCCCTCGGGCGACACCCGCGGCGTGTCGTAGCCGTAGACGATGCCGATCGGCGTGCCTCGCTCGTCGCGGGCCACGAACGCATCGAAGCCCGGCCGCCGCGAGTCCCGGTCCACCAGGGCTCCGAACGCGTGCGCCTCGGCCTGGGACTCGGCGTAGGGCGGCGGCGAGAACGCGGCGTAGTAGAGCGCCTCGAGCGCGCCCCGCTCGGCGCGGGCCGCCTCGGGGCGCAGTGGCTCGATGACGTGGACTCCCATGCGGTGGCGACGGTAGCCAACCTCCCTACCCACGACGGCGGCGCGCCCCGAAGAACCCGACCAGCAACTCGGCGCACTCGGCGGCGAGCACCCCGCCCTCGACCTCGGGGCGGTGGTTCAGCCGCGGCTCGGCGAGGACGTCGAGGACGCTCCCGGCGGCGCCCGCCTTCGGGTCGGTCGCCCCGTAGACGACGCGCGGCACGCGCGCGAGGACGATCGCCCCGGCGCACATCGCGCAGGGCTCGAGCGTGACGTAGAGCACGGTGTCGAGCAGCCGCCAGGAGCCCAGCGCGCCCGCCGCGGCACGGATGGCCACGGTCTCGGCGTGGGCGGTGGGATCGCCGTGCAGCTCGCGCTCGTTGCGCCCGGTCGCAATCACCTCTCCAGCCAGGGTCACGACGGCGCCGACGGGCACGTCGTCGTGCTCGAGGGCGCGGCGCGCCTCCTCGATGGCCAGGCGCATGAAATGTTCGTCTGTAAGTGGGGAGGTGACTCTCATGTAACGGTTGGGGCTTGTGGCGATACTTCAGGCCTCTCATCATGTTGTACGCGTGGGGACTGGCCAGGCGCCCCCCCGACGCCTCGACTCTCCCCCGTTTCCTCTCGAATGCCGAAGCCCACCCCGTGCGTCCTCCTGCTCGCCGCCGTCGCCGTGGCGGCCGGTGTGGGCGCGCCCGCGGCGCAGGCTCGCGCCTCCTACGTGCCGGGAGAGGTCGTCGTGCGCTACGCCCCCGGCGTCGATCGCGCCGCGCGCGCCTCCACGCAGCGGGCGACCGGGACCGGGAGGCCCGAGGCCTTCGCGCCCCGCGCACGGACGCTGCGGATCCGCAGCGGGCGCAGCGTGATGGAGACCGTCCGGGCGCTGCGCCGCCGGCCGGGCGTCATCTCGGCGCATCCGAACTACATCGCCCGCGCCAGCGCGTTCCTGCCGACGGACCCGGGGGCCGCGGGCACGCCCGGCGGCTGGGCGCAGCTGCAATGGAACTTCCTGGTGGGCACCGGCGTCAACGCGCCCGACGCGTGGGAGAACCTGATCCGCGCAGGGCGCCCGGGCGGCGCCGGCGTGACCGTGGCGGTCCTCGACACCGGCGTCGCGTACGCCGATCGCGGCCGCTTCCGGCGGTCGCCCGACCTCGACCAGCACCGCCTGCGGCGCGGCTTCGACTTCGTCGCCGACGATCCCTACCCGAACGACCAGAACGGCCACGGCACCCACGTCGCCTCGACGATCGCGGAGAAGATCAACAACGGCGTCGGCCTCACCGGTCTCGCGTACGGCGCGCGGATCATGCCGGTGCGCGTGCTCGACAGCGCCGGCGCGGGGGACTCCGCCGCGATCGCCCGCGGCATCCGGTTCGCGGCCGGCAACGGCGCGCACATCATCAACCTCTCCTTCGAGTTCTCGGCCGAGGTCACGGGCGCCGCCATCCCCGACGTGCTCGACGCCCTGCGCTACGCCCAGCGCCGCGGCGTGCTCGTCGTGGGCGCATCCGGCAACGCGGCCGGGTCGGCGGTCGCCTATCCGGCCCGGTCCTCGCTCGTCCTGTCGGTGGGCGCCGTCACCGAGCACGGCTGCCAGGCCGAGTACTCGAACACCGGCCGGGGCCTGGACGTCGTGGCCCCGGGCGGCGGTCGGGACGCCCGCGACGACGCTGACCCCCACTGCCGCCCGCGTGAGAAGGGGCGCGACATCTACCAGGTCACGTTCAGGGGCTCGGTGCGCAAGTTCGGCATCCCCGGCGGCTACGTCGGCACGTCGATGGCCGCGCCCCACGTGAGTGCGATCGCAGCGCTCGTGATCGCCTCAGGGGTGATCGGGGAGACCCCGTCGCCGCAGGCCGTGGCGGCCCGGATCAAGGAGACGGTGACCGACCTCGGCCCCCCGGGGCCCGACTCGCGCTACGGCGCCGGCCTGGTCGACGCGGCGCGCGCGACGGCGCCCACCGGCACGGCGCCGGCCGCGGGCTGAGCGGCCGGGCGCTTGGCGGCGGCGGCCCGGCGGGCCTCGCGCCGGGCGCGCAGCAGCACGACCAGCGCGACGGACGCCGCCAGGGCGGGGCCGGCGAGGATCAATACGAGATCGGTTCCGGAGAAGGCCATCACCAGAGAGCTACCAACCCGCCCGGCCGCCGGGTGACACCTGGAGCCCGATGCACGGTTCGCTGACGAACAGTCAGGATGTTACGTGGTCCGGACGATCAGGACGCTGCACGGGGCGTGGTGCGACACCTTATTGGGGACCGAGCCGAGCAGGAACCGCTTGGCGCCGGTCATGCCCTTGTTGCCGACCACGATGAGGTCCGCGCCGCGCTCCTCGGCGACGTCGAGGATCGCGTCGGCGGGATCGCCCTCGCGGGCGAAGGTCTCCACCTGCACGCCGGAGTCCTTGACCTCCTCCTTGGCCTCGTTGAGTGTCGCGTCGACGTCCTCGCGGGGGTTGACCATCCACTGCAGGTCCTCCGGAGCCTGCCGGGACTCCTCGCGGAGCCGCTGGCTGGAGACCGGCTCGTAGGCCGACACGATGTCGACCGAGGCACCGACCTGCTTGGCGAGCTCGACCGCCTCTCGCACTGCCTGCTTCGCCGTGTCTGAGCCGTCGGTGCCCACCACGATCGAGCCGAACATTCAATCTCCTCGCGAGAGTCGCCTGCCTGGAAGGTCGCGCGATCATAAGCGACGGGGCACCGCCCCGGCGGGGTCTACCCTGGTGGCCCGTGCGAGCGATCGACCTGCACGCCCACATCCTGCCGGGCGTCGACGACGGACCCGCCAATCTCGAGGGCTCGTTCGCGCTCGCCCGGGCGGCGGTCGATGCCGGGACGGGCCAGATCGTCGCCACGCCGCACATCAACGAGGACCACTTCATCGAGCCGGAGGACATCCCGCCGGCGGTCGCCCACCTCAACCAGCAGCTCGCCGACGCGAGCATCAACATCGTCGTGCGCGCGGGCGGGGAGATCGCCCTGCCCCGGCTGCTCGACCTGCAGGAGAGTGAGCTGGCCGGCCTCGGTCTCGGCGGCGGGCCCTATCTGCTGCTCGAGAGCCCGTTCGCGCTGGCGGCGGGGCAGTTCGAGCCGCTCATCTACGACGTCATGTCACGCGGCTATCGCGTCCTGCTCGCCCACCCGGAGCGCTCCCCGACCTTCCAGCGCGCGCCCGAGCGCCTGTGGAACCTGGTCGAGGCCGGCGTGCTCGTGCAGGTGACCGCCGGCGCGCTGACCGGCGCGTTCGGCGATCGCGTCCGCCAGTTCTCCTTCCGGCTGCTGCGCGAGGAGCTCGTCCACGTCATCGCGTCCGATGCGCACGACCACATCCGCCGGCCGCCGGCGATCACGACCGCTATCCGCGCCGCGGAGCGCGCGGTCCCCGGGATCGGCGAGCGCCGCGCGTGGCTGACCGAGGACGTGCCCGCCGCGATCCTCGCCGGCGCGCCGATCCCCGAGGCGCCCCGGCTGCCGCCCGCTCGCAGCAGCGCGTGGAAGCGGCTCACCGGCGCCGCGCGACGCTAGTGGGCCGCTAGAGGAGCTTGGTCAAGGCGATGACCGCCCCGATCAGGACCATCACGACGATCGCCAGCTGCGTGTAGATCCAGAACGGGGACATCGCCCTGCAAGCCTACGCGCAGCCCTCGCCGCGAGGCAGCCGGGGTGCCACTATGGGGACATGCCGCTGCGCGTCGGGATCGACCTCGTCTCGGTCGAGGAGGTCGAGGAGTCGATCCGCACCCACGGGCCGCGCTACCTGGAGCGGGTGTACACCGACCGCGAGGTGGGCGACTGCACGAGCCCCGCAGGCGTCGACCCGGAGCGCCTCGCCGCGCGGTTCGCCGCCAAGGAGGCGACCATGAAAGTGCTGCGTCCGGACGACGAAGGGATACCCTGGCGGTCCATCGAGGTCCGGCGCGAGCCGGGCGGCTGGGTGGGCCTGGAGCTCACCGGCCGGGCGGCGGCGCTCGCCGACGCAGCCCGGGTCGCGGATCTCGCCGTGTCCCTGACCCACGAGTCGGGGTTCGCGTCCGCCGTCGTGGTTGCAGAGCTGGGCCGAGGAGCCGATTAACAGAACCGTGACCGACCTCATTCGCCAGATCATCAAGGACCAGGGCCGCCTGTCGGTCGACGCGGACAGCGTCGCCGACACCGCCGACCTCTACCAGGCCGGCATGACCTCGCATGCAAGCGTGAACGTCATGCTCGCGCTCGAGGACGCCTTCGACATCGAGTTCCCCGACAACATGCTCAAGCGGAGCGTGTTCGAGAGCATCGCGGCGATCCGCGGCGCGCTCGGCGAATTACAGCAGGAAGCGGCATGAGACCCCGCGGGTCCACCGCGACCAACGGCGGCGCCCAGCTGGCGACCGATCCGGTGGCAGCGCCCGGGGCAGCGGGCGCGGTCGCCGGAGTGAACGCCGACCAGGCGTTCCTCGACGCCGTCAAGCGCATCGCCGACGAGGTCGCCGCGCCGAACGCCGGCGACGTCGACACAAGCGCGCGGTTCCCGACGGAGTCGATCGCCGCGCTGCGCGAGGTGGGCGCGCTGTCGGCGTTCGTCCCGGTGGAGCTGGGTGGCGGCGGCGTCTCGTTCGAGGCGCTCTCGGCCGCGTGCTTCGAGCTGGGCCGCCGCTGCGGCGCCAGCGCCATGGTCTTCGCCATGCACCAGATCCAGGTCGTCTCGATCGTCCGCAACCTGGGCGACTCGGCGTGGTTCGAGGGCTACCTCCGCGAGATCTCCGCCGACCAGCGCCTGATCGCCTCGGTCACCTCCGAGGTCGGGACGGGCGGGGACATGGGGCGCTCGGTCGCCGCCGTCACGCCCGCCGAGGACGGGCTCGTCTCCTTCGAGAAGCAGGCCCCGACCGTCTCCTACGGCGCCCACGCCGACGACCTGTTCGTCACGCTGCGCCGCGGCCCGGATGCCGAGCCCGGCGACCAGGTCGTCGCGCTGGCGCGCTCCGAGCAGCTCGAGCTCGAGCCGACCGGCACCTGGGACCCGCTCGGGATGCGCGGCACGTGCTCCCCGGGCTACGTCGTTCGCGCGACGCTGCCCGCCGAGCAGGTCCTCCCCACCCCGTTCCCGCAGGTCTCGGCCGAGTCGATGGTCCCGGTGTCGCACATCCTGTGGTCGCACCTGTGGCTCGGGATCGCCACCGACGCGTTCGACCGGGCACGGGCCTTCGTCCGCGCGGCGGCCAAGCGCACCCCGGGCACGCCGCCGGCGTCGGCCGCCCGGCTCTCGCACCTGATGAGCGAGCTCTCGCTGCTGCGCGCGGAGGTCTCCTCCGGCCTGCGCGAGTTCATGGAGTGGTCCGACACGCCGGACCGCGAGCGCCTGTCGACGATGGCGGCCGCCCTGCGCTTCAACAACCTCAAGATCGCCGCCTCCGAGCAGGCCCCGCGGGTCTGCCAGGGCGCGCTCGGCGTCTGCGGGATCATGGGCTACAAGAACGACACACCGTTCAGCGTCGGCCGCCACCTGCGCGACTCGATGTCGGCGTGCCTGATGGTCGCCAACGAACGCATACACCAGACCAACGCGAGCCTGCTGCTCATCGCCAAGGACGTCTAAGAGATGGCCGAGTACCGCCCCGCTTCGCCTGATCAGGCGGCGTTCCTGGCCGACCTGTTCGCCGCCGGGCTGCTGATCGACAGCGGCGTCCCGGGGGTCTACGGGCGCGGGGGGGCATTCGAGTCCGTCCGGCTGGGCTTCGACGCACTGGTCACCGCGATCGCCGCCGAGCAGGGCGCCGAGACCGTGCGCTTCCCGCCCGTGCTGCCGCGCCACCAGCTCGAGACCAGCGGCTACCTGAAGTCGTTCCCGCACCTGGCGGGCAGCATCTTCTCGTTCGAGGGCGACGAGAAGGCGGCCAACCAGCAGTACGAGCGCGCGAGCCGGCACGAGGACTGGAGCGAGCACCAGGCGATGAGCGACCTGGTCCTGCTCCCGGCGGCGTGCTACCCGGTCTACCCCGCGGTCGGCGCGCGCGGCCCGCTGCCCGCCGGCGGCCTGATGATCGACCCCGGCGGCGCCTACTGCTTCCGTCACGAGCCCTCGGGCGACCCGGCGCGCCTGCAGATGTTCCACCAGCGCGAGCTCGTGCGGATCGGCGAGCCCGAGACCGTCATGGAGTGGCGCGACGCCTGGCGGGATCTCGCGATCGAGATCCTCACGCGCCTCGGCCTCGACGCCCGCTTCGACGTCGCCTCCGACCCGTTCTTCGGCCGCGGCGGTCGCCTGATGGCGGTCAGCCAGCGCCAGCAGGAGCTCAAGTTCGAGATCAACGTGGAGATCACCGAGCCGGAGCCGACGGCGGTGGCGTCGTTCAACTACCACCAGGACCACTTCGCCTCGGTGCACCGCATCGAGATGGCCGACGGCGGGCCCGCGCACACCGCCTGCCTCGGCTTCGGCCTCGAGCGCGTCACGCTCGCGCTGCTGCGCACACACGGGCTCGATCCCGGCGCCTGGCCGGCGGAGGTCCGCGCGGAGCTCTGGCCCGCGTGATCTCCCTCTGGGGGCTGGACCCGGCGACCTATGAGCGCCACGCCGTGCACCACGGCGAGCGCAGCTACCTGGAGACCAACTGCTACGCCGACATCCTGCTCGAGCTGCTGCACGCCCGCGGCGACGAGCCGCTCGCGGTGATGGGATCGCTGGTGCGGATGGACTTCGAGGGCGACCAGTGGACGTTCTTCAAGCCGCCGCCCGGTGACGTCGAGGACCTGTTCGGCGTCGACATCCACGAGATGCAGCCATACCGGCCGCTCCCGGTCCAGGCCGCCGAGCAGATCGCCGAGGGGCGCACGCTGATCGTCGAGCTGGACTCGTGGTACCTGCCCGACACGGCGGCGACGAGCTACCGGACCGAGCACGTCAAGAGCTCGGTGGCGATCGAGGGCATCGACCCGGAGGGCGAGCGGATGCGCTACTTCCACGGGCTCGGCCTCTACGAGCTCGAGGGGGAGGACTTCCGCGGCATCTTCCGGCTCGACGGGCCGGGCTCCGACGACGTGCTGCCGCCCTACACCGAGCTCGTGCGCTTCGACGCGGGCGAGCGTCTGGAGGGCGAGGAGCTGCGCGAGGCGGCGGGCTTCCTGCTGCGCCACCACCTCGACCGCCGCCCCGCGACCAACCCGTTCGAGCGCTTCGGCGCGCGCCTCGCGACCGATCTGCCCGCCCTGCTCGCGGGCGATGCCGCCAACTACCACGCCTACGCGTTCGCGACGGTCCGGATGGCCGGCTCTGCGTTCGAGATCGCCGGCGCGCACGCCGACTGGCTGCTGGGGGACGCGGCCGCGGAGGCGAGCGCCGCGTTCGCGCGGATCGTCGAGGGCTGCAAGGTGCTGTCGTTCAAGCTCGCGCGCCGGCGGGCGTTCGACCCGGAGCCGGCGCTCGCGTCGCTCGCCGAGGCGTGGGACGAGGCCATCGGCCGGCTCGATGCCGCCCTCGACTGAGGAACGGCTCCTCGAAGGCTGGGAGGCCGCCGCGACGGCCCCCGACGCGTGCCCGGATCCGTCCGGGCTCGACGCCCTTGAGTGGCGGCCCGCGCGCGTGCCCGGAACGGCGGCGGGCGTGCTGCGCGACGCGGGCATTCAGGCAGGCGACCTCGACGCCCAGGACTGGTGGTTCCGCACCCGCTTCGAGGCGGAGGGTGGCGAGGCGGTCCTCGAGCTCGACGGGATCGCCACGGTCGCCGAGGTGTTCCTCGACGGCGAGCGGATCCTGGAGAGCGAGTCGATGTTCCTCGCCCACGCGGTCGGCCTCGGGCTCGAGGCGGGCGAGCACGAGCTGGCGATCCGCTGCCGGGCGCTGGCGCCGCTGCTGCGACCGCGGCGCAAACCGCGTGCGCGCTGGCGGACGAAGGTCGTGGCAGACGGCAACCTGCGCTTCTTCCGCACGGCGATCCTCGGGCGCGCGCCGGGCTTCGCGCCCGGCCCGGCTCCGGTCGGCCCCTACCGGCCGGTGCGGCTCCGCGGCGGCCGGCGCGCCGAGGTGGCGCTGCGTCCGCGGCTCGAGGGCGACGACGGCGTGCTCGACGTGAAGGTGAGCGGCGGCGAGGGCGAGGTCGTGCTCTCGGGACCCTCCGGGACGCACCGCACCGCGCTGAGCGGCGGCGTGGCGGCGCTGCGGGTGCCGGCGGTCGCGCGCTGGTGGCCGCACACGCACGGCGAGCCGGTGCTGCACGACGTCGAGGTGACGATTCCGGGCGCCACGGTCGCGGCGCGCCGCGTCGGCTTCCGGACGCTCGAGAATCGCGATGCCGAGGGGCTCGCCCTGGCGGTCAACGGCGTCCCCGTGTTCGCCCGCGGCGCGCTCTGGACCCCTGTGGACTTCGTCGGCCTGGCGCCCGACGCCGATGCGCTGCGCGCGGCGCTCGAGCAGGCGCGCGACGGCGGGATGAACCTGCTGCGGGTGCCGGGGACGGGCGCGTACGAGACGCCCGCGTTCCACGACCTCTGCGACGAGCTGGGCCTGCTCGTCTGGCAGGACTTCATGTTCGCCAACCTCGACTATCCCATCGCCGACGAGGGCTTCCACGCGCTCGTCGAGGCGGAGGCGCGCCAGGTCTTGGCCGGGCTGGCGGGGCGCCCGAGCCTCGCCGTGCTGTGCGGCAACTCGGAGGTCGAGCAGCAGGTCGGGATGCTCGGCCTCGACCCCGCGCTCGGCCGCGGCGAGCTGTTCGGCGAACTGCTGCCCGCGCTCGTGGCCGCGTCGGGAGCCGACGCGCCCTACCTGCCCTCCGCCCCGTGTGGCGGCGAGCTGCCCTTCCGGTCCGACCGCGGCGTGGCGAACTACTTCGGCGTCGGCGGCTACCGGCGGCCGCTCGGCGACGCGCGGCGCGCGGAGGTGCGCTTCGCCTCGGAGTGCCTCGCCTTCGCGAACGTGCCCGACGTTGCCGAGTGGCCGGTCCACGATCCCCGCTGGAAGGCGGGGGTGCCGCGCGACGCCGGCTCGGGGTGGGACTTCGACGACGTCCGCGACCACTACCTCGCGCTGCTCTACGGGGTCGATCCGGGCGAGCTGCGGCGCGTCGACCACGAGCGCTACCTCTCGCTCTCGCGGGCGGTGACCGGCGAGGCGATGGCCGAGACGATGGGGGAGTGGCGCCGCGCCGGGTCGCCGTGCGGCGGGGCGCTGATCCTGTGGCTGCGCGACCTGGCGCCGGGCGCCGGCTGGGGCGTGGTCGACCACGACGGCCGGCCCAAGGTCGCCTACCACCACCTGCGCCGCGTGCTCGCGCCGGTGGCGGTGTGGACGACCGACGAGGGGCTCAACGGGGTCGCGATCCACGTGGCCAACGACGGGCCGCGGGCGCTCGAGGCCACGCTGCGCGTCGCGCTCTACGCCGACCTCGAGCGCCGCGTCGACGAGGCGACCGAGGCGGTCGCGCTGGCGCCGCACGCGGCGGCCGAGCGCAGCGTCGAAGGGTTGCTGGGGCGCTTCGTCGACGCGTCGTGGGCGTACCGCTTCGGCCCGCCCGCGCAGGACGCGATCGTGGTCAGCCTCGAGCACGACGGCGACCTGCTCTCCCAGGCGGTCCGCTTCCCGGCCGGACGGCCGGTTGCGGTGGAGGCCTTCGACCGCCTTGGCCTCGCGGCGACGCTCGAGCCGGCCGGCCACGACGCGATCGTTCGCATCACCACCCGCCGCCTCGCCGACGGCGTCCGCCTGCTCGCGCCGGGCTTCCTCGCCGCCGACGACGCCTTCGTGGTGGAGCCGGGCGTCGAGCGCGCGGTCCGCCTGTGCCCGGCGACGGGCGCTGCGGGCGGCCCGCTCGACGAGGTGACGCTGACGGCGCTCAACGCGCGCGGCAGCCTGCGGATCCGCGCCGGTCAGGCCTGAGCCTCAGGCTGCGATCCGCTCGGCGAGCGACTCCACCGAGTAGCGCTCCTCCGCGAGCTTCCGCGCCCGGGCCGCCATCTCGGGCGCGCCTTCGCGCAGGATCCACACGACCGAGGCGGCGAACGCCGCCGGGTCGGCGCCCTCCGCGTAGTGCTCACCGGCGACGACCTCGAGGCCGCGGGCGGCGAAGGCCGTCGCGACCACGGGGCGGCGGTGGGCGAGCGCCTCGATGAACTTCAGCGGCGACCCGCCGCCCTCGGTGATCGGGACGGCGACGCAGTCGACGCGCGCGTAGACCGTCCCCAGATCCTCGACGAAGCCGGCCACCTCGATCCGGTCGTCGGTCGCGGTCCAGTCCGCCGACCCGCGGCCGGCGATGGTCAGGCGCGCCTCGGGGAGCTCCCGCCACACGCGCGGCATGACCTCGTCGACGAGGTGAGCGCGCGCCGACCGGTTGGGGCCGTAGTGGAAGTCGCCGACCATCAACAGCCGCTGGTCGCCGGGCGGCGGGCCGGGCGCGCGGATCGCCGAGACGTCGACGGCGTTGGGCACGTAGCGCAGCCGCGCCTGCGGCGCGAGCACGCGGGCGGCGTCGAGGTCGGCGTGGCTCACGACCCAGCTTTCGGCCGCGGCGCGGAACACGCGCCGCTCCCACAGGTGGATCGCGGCGCGCGACCACGGCCGCTCGCCGTGGCCGGTGGCCCGGTAGGCGCTCGCCACGTTGTGGGCGTTGAACGTCACCGGGCGGCGGCGGGCGAGGCCGATCATGGCGACGGCGGCGCTGAGGTCGCCCGCGACGACGCGGCCGCGGCCGGGGGTCGCGGTCAGCGCCTTCGCGCCGGCGATCAGCTCGGGCGAGACGCCGCGCGCCCAGTCGTCGGGGACGGCGCGGGCACGGGCCCCCGCGTAGACCGCCGCCCGGCGCGCCCCGCGCGACGGGACGATCTCGTGGAACTCGAGGCCGTCGATCGCCCGGTACTCCGGCGACGGCCCGTCGCCGCCCAGCGGCACGTAGGCGAGGTCGACGGGCCCGAGCAGCGAGAGCGCGCGAATGCAGGTGAACGTCCGCAGGGCCCGCCCGGTCCCCAGCGTCGGCGCGAAGCTCGAGACGAACAGGTCACGCGTCATGCGCTCAGGCGCGCGAGCTCGCGCTCGAGCGCCTCGTCCATCAGCGCGTGCGCCCGCTGCTGGAGCCACAGCGGGCGGATCGTGTGCGCTTCTGTCGGCAGCGGGATGTGGTGCACGGACAGGTTCGGCCAGCAGTCGAGGCGTTCGATGCGACCCTCGCGGACGAGGTCGTCGTAGAGCGGCTCGATGCCGGCGAACACGATGAGCGCGCGGCGGTCGGCGTCGCGCAGGCGGTCGAATGCCTGCTCGAGCTCGTCGGGGGCGACCGCGATCCGGCCGCGCGGGTGCAGGCGGCGCCGCACCATCCCCGGCAGGCCCTTGAGCAGCCCCCGGGCGGTCGCCAGATGGATCGAGAACGTCGTGCGCCCTGAGACCACGCGCCGCCAGGTCTCCGGCCGCAGCGCCTTGCGAACGAGCACGCGGGCCTCGTGCACCGACCGCCGCTTGCCACCGTCGTAGACCAGCGCCCCGGGGTTGACCATCAGCGCGGCCACCACGCGGTCGTCGTCGAGTGCCTTCTGCAGCGCCCAGTACGCGCCGACGCAGAGGCCGCCGACGACGTAGCGCCCGGGCAGCCCGCGGGCCTCGAGGAGATCGAACGCGGCCCGAACCTGGTCGAGGTAGGCGAGCTCGTAGAACGCGCGCGGGTCGACGAAGCGCCGTTCCTCGCCGCCGCCGTCGCCGATGCTGGCCAGGTCGATCCGGAGCGCGGGGACGCCACGCGCCGCCCAGCGGCGGGCCGCCTCCACCCACATCCGGTTCGGCCCGGTGCGCCGCTGCGGGCCCGCGTTGAGCAGGACCGCGCAGAGGCCGGCGGTGCCGCCATCGGCAGGCTCGCACAGGATCCCGAACGGCGGGCCGAACGCGTGCTCGAAGGCGACCGGCGTCTCGCGCAGCCGCGCCCCGTCCACCTCGAGCTCGACGCTCGGGGGCGTGTCGTCGCGGCGACGGGGCGCGTCCGCGCCGCCCACCGCGGGCGCGCCGGCGAGCCAGCCGAGGATCTGGTCGAAGGTCTCGATCGCCGGCACCGAGTCCTGGGGCTCGGCCATCATCATCTCCGCGTAGCCGGCGCCGGGGGCGACCGCGACCGCGATCCCGCCCGCCTCGAGCGCCTCGCGCAGCCGCTTGTCGACGGCCCGGCCGTCGCGCTCGAGGAGGAGCACCCTCCGCGTCGCGGCGTCCGCCCAGCCGGCCACCGCGAGGTCGACGGCGCCGAGCGCGGCGAGCGTCTCGGCGGTCACCAGGTAGCCGGCGACCACCAGCGAGCCGTCAGGCGCCGGCGAGGGTGCCGCCTCGGCCGCCCCGTCGAGCTGCGCGTTCTCGAGCCGCGCGAACGCGCCGAGTTCGCGCGCGATCGCCCGACCCTTGGCCGGAACGCCCCACAGCGCGAGGTCGTCGATCGGCGCGCCGTCGCCCACGGCACGCGCAGCGACGAGGCCGCCGACGCCGATCCCGACGGCGGCCACGCGAGGGCAGCCCGTCTCCTCCCGCAGCCACGCGGCGGCTTGCGCGACCGACTGCGTCCACGCGCCGAACCGATCGGGCAGCGCCGGCCCGCCGCCGCTGTCGCCGGTCCCCGGGAGGTCGAACCGCAGCGCCGGATGGCCGGCCGCCGCGAGCCGCTCGGCCCAATCGCGACGCGCGCGGTAGGAGCACATGTCCTCCCAGCCGAACGGGGGGACGAGCAGGACGGCGGTCTCGCGGGCCGCGCCCGACGGCTCGTGGAGCAGCCCGAAGACCGGCTCGGGGCCGGTGATCGGGTAGACGGGCCGCATGGCGCGGACGGCGGTCGCACCGGTGGGCTGGCGGGTGGAGCTGGGCACGGGCTGGGGCCGCAAGTGTGAACCATCGGCCGCGGCGCGGAAACCGGCGGCGGCTACCGTCTGGCCCCGGATGATCCAGGCGGAGCGCGCGACCCAGGCAAGGACGACCGGACGCTGGATCGGGCCGCCCGAGCGCCCGTTGCTCGGGTGGCTGACGCTCCCCGAGAGCGGGCCGGGTGCGAGCGGCGTCCTGATCCTCCCGCCCGTCGGCTACCAGTACTGGAGCGCCCACCGGACGCTGCGCGTGATCGCCGAGCGGCTCGCGGCCGCCGGCCACGCGGTCCTGCGCCTCGACCACGACGGCACGGGCGACTCGGCCGGCGACCAGTGGGACCCCGGCCGCGTGGCGGCGTGGCGCGCGGGCGCGCGCGCCGGCGCGGACGAGCTGCGGGCGATCGGCTGCGAGCGGCTGGTCGTCGCGGGCGCGCGCCTGGGCGCCACGCTCGCGCTGCTCGACGGCGCCGAGCTTGGCGCGGAGGCGGTCGTCGCATGGGCCCCGGTGGCATCGGGCCGGCGCTACGCGAAGGAGATCCGGCTCCTCTCCACCGCGGTGCCGGAAGCGCACGATCCGGCCGGCGGCGGCACCGTGGTCACGGCCGGCACCGTCTTCGGCGCCGAGACGCTCGCCGATCTCTCCGCCCTCGCGGTCACCAAGGCGACCGCAGCGCCGGCGCGGGCGCTCGTGGTCGGCGACGCCGCCGTGGCCGAGCACCTCCGGGGCCTCGGATGCAACGCCGAACACGCGGATCTGGCGGGCGGCGAGCTGGCGCTGGAGGCGCCGACGGAGGACGCGGTCGTGCCCGAGGCGATCGTCGGCGCGATCGCCGACTGGGTCGGCGCCGACGACTCCCCGCGCCGACCGGCGCCGCCGGCACGCGCGGCCACCGAGCTGACCTGGGGCGGCGCGACGATCGCCGAGACGGTCGTCGAGGTCGGCGCGCGACGGCTGGTCGGCGTGCTCACGGAGCCCACCGGCACGCCCGCCGGGCGGGCGACGGTGGTCTTCCTGAACAGCGGATCCGAGGTCCACGTCGGGCCCGGGCGCGCCTGGGTCGAGTACGCGCGGGCGCTGGCCGTGCTCGGTCACCCCTGCCTGCGCGTCGATTTCCGCGGCTGGGGCGAGAGCCCGGACGACGGCCACGCGCCGGGCCGTCCCTACGACGCGCACTGCGTCGAGGACGCGATCGCGGTCGTCCGCGCGCTGCGCGCGCAGGGCCACGAGCGCGTCGTCCTCGCCGGCCTGTGCGCGGGGGCGTGGGTCGCGCTGCGCGCCGTCCTGCAGGAGCCGGCCGCCGGCGTCCTGGCGCTCAACCCGCAGCTCTACTGGCGCCCCGGCGACCCGGTCGAGGCGTTGATGACCGAGACGCGGCAGCGTCGCACGGACGAGCGCCGGCGCATCGAGCAGGGCGCGCGCTGCGGGCTCTGGAGCGCCCTGGATGCACTCGGGCACCGCCCGTGGGCGGCGCGCTGGCTCGACGACCTGTCGCGCTCGCGGGTGCCGGTGCTGATGCTGTTCGCCGAGGGCGACGACGGTCTCGAGTACCTCGACAGCCGGCTCGGCCGCCGCTGGCGGCGGGCGCAGGCGGGCGGCACGATCGGTTGGCTCCAGGTCCCCGACATCGACCACTCGATGCACCGGGTCTGGCGGCGCGGAGCGATCGTCGAGGCGATGCACGAGGAGCTCGCGCGACTGGGGGGCCCGGCGTGACGATCTCGGCCTGCATCATCGCCCGCGACGAGGAGCGCCGGCTGCCGGACTGCCTGGCGAGCGTGGCCTTCTGCGACCAGGTGGTCGTCGTCGACTCGGGCTCGATCGACGCGACGCTCGACGTCGCCCGCGCTGCCGGCGCCACCGTGGTCGAGCACCCGTGGCGCGGGTTCGGGACGCAGCGCAACGTCGCCATCGACAACGCGACGGGCGACTGGATCCTCGAGGTCGACGCCGACGAGCGCGTCAGCGACGCGCTGCGGGCCGAGATCCAGGCCTTCGTCGCCGCCGCCCCGCCGGGCGTCGAGCTCGCCGGCCTGCCGATCCGCGACCGCTTCCTCGGCCGGTCGCTCGGCCCGTCGGCCAAGTACCCCAAGTACCGCCACCGGCTGTTCCGCCGCGGGTCCTACCGGCACGACGAGTCGCGGACGGTCCACGAGGGTCTCGTCCCCCGCGATGCGGTCCACCCGTTCGCCGGGGACCTGGATCACCTCTACGCCGAGACGTGGGGCGAGGCGGTCGCCGACTCCTGGGCCTACGCGCGGCTCGAGGCCGGCCAGCTCGACGCGCCGCGGACGGCGGGGGCGGTCCTGCGCGGCGCGGTCGTCCGCCCGGCCGCCAAGCTCGCCTACCGGCTCGTGGTCGACGGCGGCTGGCGCGACGGCTGGCGCGGCGCCGCGAAGATCGGGCTCGAGTGCGCGGGCGACACGGTGGTGTGGTTGCGCCACGCGAGCGGCCGCTCCGGCGACGTCCGCGGCCGCTCGGGCGTGGCGGCGTCGCAGCATTTCGGCAGCTGGCAGCACCGGCTCGGGACGCCGCGCCTCGTCGGCGTCGCCGGCGGCGCCGAGGCGGCGGGCCGGGCCGCCGCGTGGCTGGCCGGCGCACGCGCCGCCGGGGCCGACGTCGTCCTCGTCAGCGACGCAGCCGGCGACCCCGGCGTCCGCGTCCACCACGTCGCGCACCTGCGGCCGCTGGCCCTCATCCGGGCGCTGTCGGCCGAGGACCAGCTGCGCGCGTACGACGCCCTGGTGGCCTTCGGCCCGCGCGCCGGCCGGCTGGTCGGAGCCGCCCTGCCGCCCGCGCTGCGCGGCGCCGTCGCGCCGGTCGACCAAGCCACGCCCCCGGACGCGGCGGTCAGCGCGCTGCTGAGCAGCCGCGACGCCGAGCGGGTCGTGGCGTGACGCTCCGCGGCCGCGACATCGTCTGCGTCGGCTTCTCGGACTGGGGCCGCGACGTGCTCACCAACGAGAAGCACCTGCTCACGCGGATCGCGCACGAGAACCGCATCCTCTTCGTCGAGTCGCTGGGTTTGCGCCGGCCGGAGCTGGCCGGCCGCGACGTCCGGCGCATGGCCCGCCGGCTGGTGCGCGGCCTGTCGCCGCCGCGGGTCGTCGACGGCATCCACGTCCTCTCCCCGCTGGTGCTCCCGCTGCACGGCAACGCCGCCGCTCGCCGCTTCAACGAGTGGGTGCTCCCGCGCCTCGTCGCCCGCGCCGCGCGCCGCGCCGGGCTCGTCCGGCCCGTCCTGTGGTCGTTCGTCCCGCAGGCGGAGGTGCTCGTCGACGCGCTCGACCCGTCCGTCGTCTTCTTCTACTGCGACGACGACCACGGGGCCAAGCCTGGCATCGACGAGGCGAGCTATCGCGTGGCCGAGGAGCGCTTCGCGCGCCGCGCCGACGTCGTGCTCGCGAGCGCGCCGTCGCTGCTCGAGCGGATGCGCGCGTTCAACGGCAACGTCCACTTCGCCCCGAACGTGGCCGACACGAAGCTGTTCGCCCGCGCGCTCGAGCCGGGGCCGGTCGACCCAGGGCTCGCCGCGCTGCCCGGCCCGCGGATCGTCTTCATCGGCGCGATCCGCGCGTCGACCGTCGACGTCCCGCTGGTCGCCGAGACCGCGCGGTCGCGGCCGGACTGGAGCTTCGCGTTCGTCGGGCCGGTCGGGCAGGGCGACCCGCGCACGAACATCGACGCGCTGCGCGAGGCGCCGAACGTGCACCTGCTCGGCCACCGGCCGTACGAGCAGCTCCCGGACGTCCTGCGCGGCGCCGACGCGGCCATCGTGCCCTACCGCCTCGACGGGGCGATGGCGAGCGTGTTCCCGATGAAGACCTACGAGTACCTCGCGGCCGGGGTCCCGGTCGTCTCGACGCCGCTTCCCGCCCTCGCCGGCGTGAGCGAGGTGGCGATCGCGGGCGACCCCGCGGCATTCGCCGCGCGCCTCGACGAGGCGCTCGCCGCGGACGCCCCGGAGCTGCGGGCGGCCCGGTCGGAGGCGGCCCAGCACTACTCGTGGGAGGCGCGCATCGAGCAGATCGCCGGCCTGCTAGACCGTATCCCCGCATGAGGGCCCTGTACCTCTCCGCCTTCGCACCCACGCTGGGAACGGGCCGCGCGCTGCGGACCTACACCTGCGTCCGCGCGCTCGCCGCGCTGGGGCCGGTCGACCTCGCGTACGTGCCGTGCGAGGGGCTCGGGCCGTCGCCGGAGTACCAGGCGATCGCGAACCTCGAGTTCATCGAGATCCGCCCGTCGCGGCGGGCGCGGCGGGCGCTGCGCTACGGCCGGACATTGCTCGCCGGAGTGCCGAACACCTACGCCCGCGGGGTCAGCCCCGAGCTCGTCGAGGTGGGGCGGCGGCTCGCGGGCCAGCCCGCGCGCTGCCGCGTCGTCGTCGGCGACCCCATCTCCTGGGTCGCGCTCGGCTCGCTCCCGCGCGAGCGTCCCGTGATCTACAACGCCCACAACATCGAGTCCGAGCGGCGCCACGAGCGCCACGGCGCGAACCTGTGGGAGCACCTGATGATCCGCCGGCTCGAGCGCCAGATGCTGCGGACGGCGGCGGAGTCCTGGATGGTC
This sequence comes from uncultured Solirubrobacterales bacterium, assembly GCA_963828075.1. Taxonomy (GTDB): domain Bacteria; phylum Actinomycetota; class Thermoleophilia; order Solirubrobacterales; family Solirubrobacteraceae; genus JACCYI01. The sequence goes on from CAWHDH010000021.1 coordinate 1,228,421, forward strand.
AGCCGCGCCGACGTCGCCGCCGCCGCGCAGATCGCGCCCGCCGCGCGCCTGCGCTACGTCCCCAACGTCGTGCCCGCCGAGGAGATCCGTCCGCGGCGGAAGATGGGCGGCGGGCACACCGTCGCGATGATCGCCGACTTCTCCTATCCGCCCAACCGCAGCGGCCTCGGCTTCCTGCGCGACGACGTGATGCCGCGCGTGTGGAGGCAGCGGCCGGATGCGCGGCTGGTGCTCGTCGGCCGCGGGCTCGAGGAGGACGTCGCGACCGACCCGCGGATCGAGGTCCGCGGCTTCGTCGAGGACCTCAACGAGGCCTACGACGGGGCCGACTGCATCGCGGTCCCGCTGCTCGAGAGCGCGGGCACGCCGCTGAAGTTCGTCGAGGCGCTGGCATACGGCGTCCCGATCGTCGCCACCCCGCAGGCCGCCCGCGGGCTCGAGGCCGAGCCCGGGATCCACTACCGCGAGGGCGGCGACGCCGGCGACTTCGCGGAGGGGATCGTCGACGTCCTGCAGAACGGCGCGGCGGGGATGGTCCACCGGTCACGCGAGCTGGCGGAGGACGAGTACTCGATCCGCGCGCTCGCGGCTCGCATCGCATGACCGCGCTGTCGTGGCTGGCCGGCGCGGCCGGAGCGGCCCGCGGGGAACGGCCGCCGTTCGCGCTCGCCTACCACGGCGTCGGGCCGATCGACTCCGGCGGGGATCCGCACGGCCTGATGATGCCGGTGCGACGCTTCGAGGCCCACCTCGACACGATCGCGGCGCGCGGCTACCGGCTCGTCCGGCTCTCCGAGCTCTGGGAGGCGATCGAGCAGGACCGGGCCGACGGCCTCGGCGCCATCACGATCGACGACGGGCTGGCCGACAGCATGGCCACCGTCGCGGCGATCCTGACCGGCCGGGGCCTGACCGCGACGGTCTACATCCCCACCGGGCTGCTCGGCCGACCCCACCCGCACCTGCCGAGCGGGCAGCCGATCGTCGACGCCGGCGAGGTTCGTGGGCTCGCCGCCGCCGGCTTCGAGATCGGCGGGCACACCGTCGACCATCCCGACCTGCGGCTGCTGCCCCAGGCCGAGGCGCTCGAGCAGATGCGCCGCTCGCGCGAGGCGCTCGAGGACCTCCTGTCGGAGCCGGTGACGAGCATGGCCTATCCGTTCGGCAGCTTCGACGAGCGCACGATCGCCGCCGCGGGCGAGGCGGGCTACCGGACGGCGTGCGGCTGCTCGGGGATCGCGCCGTGGCGCGCGCTGGCGCTCCCGCGCGAGCCTGCCTACCCGACGACCTCCCCGTTCCGCCTGCGCGTCAAGATGGCCGGCCTCTACGGGCCGGCCCACGCTGCCTCGCGCCTGCGCAACCGACTGCGCCGGACCCGCGGCGAGCCGACGACGACGCGCGAGGACCGGCGGGCCGTCGTCCGCGAGCCCAGCGACTCCTAGCGCTGACGAACCCCGCCAAGCGCCGCCACGGCGTCGTCCAGGAACCCGTCCATCGCCGCCAGGTAGGGCTCGAAGCCGAGCTCGCGGCCGTGGGCGAAGGCGCGCCCGACGCGCGCCGGCGTCTCCGGGTCGCGCAGCGCGCGGGCGAGCGCGTCGGCGGCCCCGTCGTGGTCGGCGCGCGCGAAGAACAGCGCGTGCTCCTCCTCGCGCAGCATCTCGGGGATCCCGCCGACCCGCGACAGCACGGCGGGCACGCGGGCGAGCGCCGCCTCGGTGCAGACCAGCGGCGCCGGCTCCTCCCAGACCGACGGGACGATCCACGCCGCCGCGCGCCCGATCTCGGCGAACAGCGGATCGCCCGCGAGCCGGCCGGCGAAGCGCACGTGGCGGGCGATGCCGAGCTCACCGGCAAGCCGTTCGAGCGCCACCGCATCCGGGCCGTCGCCGGCGAGCACCAGCGACGCGTCGACGTCGTGGCGCCGGCGCAGGGAGGCGAGCGCGCGGACGGCGACGTCCGCCCCCTTGGCGGCGTCGAGGCGACCGACGAAGAGCACCACCGGCGGGACCACGGGGTCGCGCTCGACCCGCTCGAACTCCGCCGTCCGCGCGTTGCTCGGATAGATGAGCGCCTCGTGGACGGCGCGCAGTGAGTCCGGGACGCCGGCGCGGTCGCGGACCGCCTCGGCGTTCCAGCAGATCGCCGCCGGGACCTGCCGCTCGGTCTCGATGCGCAGCTCGGGATGCCGGTTGGCGAGGCGCATCGCGCGCGCCCAGATGCCGCGCACCCCGCGCTCGCCCGGCGTCAGGTGCCGCAGGAAGACGTCCTCGTGATCGAGCCCACCGAACCAGTGCTCGCACACCCGGAAGGCGAGCGGGATCCCGCTGAGCGCGAGCACGCGCAGCCCCGCGTACGGCAGCTGGGCGCCGTTCCAGACGTAGACGAGCTCCGGCCGCACCTCCTCGAGCGTCGCGCGCACGACCCGCACGGCGCGCAGCGACAGCTCGGGCGCGCGCAGCGAGTCGACCTTCTTGTGCCGCACGAACGGCATCCGGCGCAGCACCCAAGGCTCGTCCGGCGCGCGCTCTCGCTCGCGCACGGACGTCAGGACCGTCACGTCGTGCGTGGCTCGCATGTGCTCCACGACGTCCCGGCACTCGACCTCGTAGCCGCCGACCACCACCGGCGGATAGAGGTTGTTGACGACCAGGACCCGCAAGGTCCGCGAGTATAGGTTTCGCCGGGTGACGCTCAGCCCGAGCTGCCGCCGGCCGCGGCCGCCAGCAGCTCGACGAGCTCGGCGGTCTGGCGACGCCCGTCCCACATCGCCTCGCAGCGAGCGCGGGCGGCGGCGCCGAGGGCGCGGCGGCGGGACTCGTCGGCGAGCAGGCCCTCGATCGCCTCGCGCAGCGCCGGGCGATCGCCGCGCTCGACGAGCACGCCGGCACGGCCGTCGTCGAGCAGCTCCTCGATCGCCCCCACGCGCGAGCCGACGGCCGCCGCTCCGCAGGCCATCGCCTCGCGCAACGCCCACGGGGAGGAGTCGCCGTACGTGGGCAGCGCGAACACATCGGCCTGCTGATGGAGCTCGACCAGGCGCGGGTCGTCGGGCTTGAGGCGGTGCACGCGCACCCCGGGGCGATCGACGACGCCGGAGGTGGTGACCAGGTCGAGGTCGACCGCACGCCCGAGCAGCGGGTCGAGGGCCGCCAGGAGATCCTCGCCGCCCTTCTCGGCGAAGCGGCCGCCGACGAACAGCACCCGCGGCCGTTCGCGCGGCTCGCGCTCAGCCGCGGGGTGGAACCGCTCGAGGTCGAAGCCGGGGTCGTGGCGCACGACCCGGGCACCCGGACAGGAGGCCCGCACGCCGTCCTCGGCCCACGCCGACCACGCGAGCACGGTGTGCGCAGCGCCGAACACGCGGCGCTCGACGGCCAGGCTCGGGCGCATCGACAGGCGGCCGGCGAGCGTCATCGGGTGCCAGATCTCGAGCTCGCGCCATTCCCGCACCGTCGCGTCGACCGAGACGACTGTCGGGACGCGTCGCATCACGTCGAGCAGCCCCATGGCGATCGAGTGGCTGTGGACGTGCAGGACGTCGACGGCCTCACGCTTGAGCTCGCGCAGCAGCAGCCGCCGGGCGCGCGCCGCCTGGACCGCATGCCAGCGCAGCATCTGCAGGTCCAGATCCCAGCGCGACAGCGGGGGCAGGCCGAGCGCCAGCCGGTATGCGAGCCCGCTCAGCGGCTCCATCGAGCAGAAGCGCGCGTGCACGTCGGCGACGCCGCCCATCCGCTGGCTGAGTGCGTCGGCCATCGCGCCGTGGCCGAGCATCTCGGCGCCGACCGCCCCCTCGTTGAGGAACAGCGCGCGCACGGCTCACCCCTCCGCCGGCAGGAACGGGGCGAGCTCCTCGAGGTCGACCCCCGGCGGCGCGAGCGCGCGGATCAGGCGCTCCGCGACCGCGAGCCAGGTGAACAGCGGCGCGCGCTCCCGGGCCAGGGCGCCGAGCCGGGCGGCCTCCTCGGGATGGGCCAGCCGGCGCAGGGCGGCCGTGAGCGCGTCGTCGTCGCCGGGAGGCACGACCATCCCGGCGTCGCCGATCACCGTCGCCGCGCCGCCCTCGGTCGTCCCGATCGACGCGATGCCGGCGGCCTGCGCCTCCGCGTAGACGATGCCGGCGGGCTCGTGGCGGGACGGCATCACGAACACCGTCGCGAGGCCGAAGAGCTCCTCGACCTGCCGGCGCCCGGCGGGATCGGCCAGCGACAGCACGCCGTGGCCCGTGACCCCCGGGAGGTCGAGCGGCGGATGACCCCCGACGACGTCCAGCCGCGCGTCGGGCAGCGCCTCGCGCAACCGCGCGAACGCCCGCAGGACCGCGTCGCCGTTCTTGCGCTCCCAGTCGCCGCCGACGAACAGCGCCCGGGGGACCGACCAGTCGCGGTCTGGACACGGCGGCTCGTGGTTGCGCCCCACGCCGACGACGTGCACCTTGCCGGGCGGCAGGCCGTGGTCGGTGAGCGCCGAGCGGGCGGCCCAGTGGCTCATGAACGTGCAGGCGCGGGCCCGCGCGTAGCGACGCGACGCACCGGCGGCGGCTCGCTTGATCCGCTCCGGCGTGGCGGCCTCGAGCCAGTGCCAGTCATAGGCGCGGGTCGACTGCAGGAACGTCGAGTCCTCGATCGTCACGAACGGCACGCGCGGCGGCAGGCCGAAGTCGCTCCCGTACTGGACCACCCCGTCGAACTCCCCCGCCCGGGCAAGCCGCGCGTGGACGGCGAGCGTCCGCGCGACCGGCATCGAGGGGTGCATCAGCGACTGATGGCGCAGGCGCCGCCGGTGCGCCCGCAGGTCGCCCGCGTGCCATGGGCGCAGGCCGGCGGCGACGAGGCCGCGCTCGAACCACACCTGCCCGCCCGGGCCCAGGTCCCCTCGCAGCGGGATCGCGTCCGCCCCGGTGGCGCGCAGAGCAGCGAGGATGGCCGCGGGGCTCCCCGAGTACTGGGCGGGGTCGGCGGGGTCGCCCGCGCAGGCGACGCCGAGGCGCAGGGGCTGGGCGATGGCCATCGAGGCGTGGAGACTAGATGCCGATGACCTTCGGGTGGCCGCGAGCGTGACGACCGGGCAGGGCGTCCAGCAACGCGCCGCCGTGCGCGACGTCGGCGTCCAGGTCGCCGGCCGCGCGCTGAACCTGGCGCTCGGCGTGGTCGTCACCGCGCTGGTGGCCCGGACGCTCGGGAACGCCGCGTACGGACAGTGGGCGACGATCTTCGCCGTCCTCGGCATCGCCGGCGAACTGGCGAGCTTTGGCTTCACAGGCGTCGCCGTGCGCCAGGCGGCCACCGACCCGGGGCGCGAGAACGCGTGGATCGGCGCCCTGGTGACCCTCCAGGCATTGACCTGCGCGCTGGTGGTGCCCATCTGCGCGGCGGTGCTCCTGCTCGTGGCGAAATCGGCGGAGATGCGGGTGGCCTCGCTCGTGCTGCTCGGCACGGTCCTGCTGATCGTCCCCAACTCCATGCGCGCCATCTTCCAGATCCGGATGCGCAACGGCATCCCGGTGGGGGTCACCACCCTCAACAGCCTCCTGTGGGCGGGCGCCGTCGTCGTGCTGGCCGTGGGCGGGAGCGGACTGGTCGGCTTCGCCATCGCCTTCGTCGCCGTCGCGGTGCTCACGAGCACGGTCGAAGCGGTGCTGGCGATCCGCCTCATGGGCGTGCGCCTGCGCGGCACGCGGGGTCTGTGGGGCGAGCTGCTGCGCATCGGCGTGCCCGTTGGTGCGGGGACGTTGATGATCGTCGCCTACGCTCGGATCGACCAGATCATGGTCTTCGAGCTCGCGGGTGCCCGGGAGGCCGGGCTGTACGGCGCTGCCTACCGGATCCTCGACCAGGCCCACTTCATCCCCTTCTCCATCATCGTCACCCTCGCCCCCATCACCGCTGCCAGCGCGGCCGTCGACCCCGAGCGGCTGTGGCGGATCGTGGTGCTCGCGGCCCGGGTGCTGCTCATGGTCTCGCTGGGCGGGCTGGCGGTGGCGCTGGCCGTCGCCGAGCCGTTCATGGCGCTCGTGTTCGGCGAGGGGTACCGCGAGGCGGGGGCGGCGCTGCCCGTCCTTGCCGGCGCGTTCGTGTTCATGTGCCTCGGCTACCTGTCGGGCAATCTGGTCCTCGTCTTCCGCCTGCAGAAGCAGTTCCTGGCGCTCGCGGCGGCGGGCCTCGCGCTCAACGTCGGGCTCAACCTGCTGCTGATCCCCCGCTACGGCTACGTGGCGGCCGCCTGGACGACGCTGCTCACGGAAGTGGCGGTCGTCATCCCGGCGCTCACCCTCGGCCTGCTCCGACTGCCCCGGCGGATCCCCTTCGCGCCGTTCGCGCGGATCCTCGCGGCGGCCTGCGGGCTCACGCTCGGCATCCAGGCGCTCAGGGCGGTCGGGGTGCCGGTGCTGGTCACGCTCGTCCTCGCCGGTCCCCTGTACCTCGGCCTGCTGCTCACCACGCGCGGCCTCGACATGGCGCAGCTGCGCTCAGCGACCGACGCCCTGCTGAAGAAGGGCCGGGGGTGAGGCGCATCGCGCGCCGCGGGCTCGCCGCCCTGGCCGCGATCACCATGCTCGCCGCCACCGCGTGCGACCTCGGCGACGCCCGCCCGCGCGTCCCCGTACGGGCCGATGCCGTCCGCGCGGGCCTCAGCATCGGGATCGCCGTCAACCTGCGCGAGGGCAGCCTCGAATACCGGCGCTCGATCGCCCGCATGGCGCGCCGCGCGGGCGTGCACACCGTCCGCGACGAGCTGCGCTGGGACACCATCGAACGGCGGCCGGGCGTCTATGACTGGCGCGAGCCCGACGCGATCTTCACGCTCGCCGCGGAGCAGGGCCTGCGCGTCCTGCCGCTGCTCGACAAGGCGCCGGGGTGGGCGACCGGCCGGCGCCGCGGGAGCTACGACATCATGCCCCGCGACCCCGCCACCTTCGCGGCGTTCGCGGCCCGCGCCGTCGCCCGCTACGGCGCCGGCGGGCGGTTCTGGCGGGAGCGGCCGCATCTGAAGGGCTGGCTCGCGCCGACGTGGTTCGAGCTGTTCAACGAGCCCTACGGCCTCGCGCCGCACGAGGGTGGCCCGGAGATCGCGGCGTACGCGCGCACCGTCGCGGCCGGGGTCGCCGCCGCGCGGTTGCAACGCACCGGCGCGCGCTTCCTCATCGCCGCCGAGCTGACCGCCACCGGCCCTGGCGGCGAGGTTCCGTGGCTCGACGGCCTGTACGACGCCGTCCCCGGCTTCGGCGCCTTCTTCGACGGGATCGCGGTGCACCCGTACGCCGGCCCGCAGGCCCCGGCGCGCTACACCCCCGGGCGCGGCGACCGCTACCAGACGCGCCGCATCGAGCGGCTCCGGGAGATCCTCGTGCGCCGCGGCGATGGCGCCAAGCCCGTCTGGATCACCGAGATCGGCTGGTCCACCTGCCCGGCCTCGCCCGCCTGCGTCTCCGAGCGCCGCCAGGCGCTCCACCTCGCCCAGCTCTTCCGCCTCGCGTCGCGTTCATGGCCGTGGGTGTCGGGCGTCGTCGTCTACTCGATGGCGGACCACGGAGCCCCGCGCACAGACAAGGAGGGCTGGTTCGGCCTCGTCCGCGACGGCCGGGCCAAGCCGGCCTGGTCGGTCGTGCAGCAGGTCACGCGGGCGCCGCTGCGGGCTCCGTAGTCTCGCGCGCCTCCCGGTAGAGCAGGGAGAGCAGCCCGAACTGGGCGCCCAGGATCACGGTGAAGCGACCGTCCACGCCGGTGAAGGACGCCGTGAGCTCGCCGGCGACGAGCGCGAGCAGGCAGGCGCACGAGGCCAGCCCCAGCACCGAGGCGAGCGGGTCGGGATGGCGGCGGAAGACACGGTACCCGGCGACCGCGCCGCCCACCAGCAGCGAGAGATAGGCGAGCGGGCCGAGGATGCCGAGCTTGAGCCAGAACCACAGGACGGCCATGTGGTTGTACTGGCGGGAGTCCGACGACCCGGTCTTGGGCAGCGGATGCCGGGCCGCCCACGGGACGCCGATGCCGAGCCCGGCGATCGGATGGCGGCGGATCTCCTCGACGACGTTCTGGCGCTCGCTGATGCGGTAGCGGTCGTCGCGGCTGGCCGAGATCTCGGTGGGCGACAGGCTCTTCGCGCGATCGACCACCGGCCCCTGAAAGCCGGCGCCAGCGCCCGAGTTCACTAGCAGCGCGATCCCGCCGGCGACCAGCAGCGCGACCGGCACGGCGAAGCGCCGCTGCAGACGCGTCGCGCCGAGGACGACGACGGCGAGCAGGGAGAGCGCCGCCATGATCCAGAACGCGCGACGGTAGGACAGCGCCAGCGCGAGCGCGGCGAGCGGCCACAGCGCGATCGTCCAGGCGGGCAGCCGCGCCCGGCGCAGGACGCCGGCGGCGATGATCGCGAGCAGCAGCACCAGCAGCCAGTTCGGCGTCGACTCGTAGTAGGTGATGTGCGTGCCGTTGGCCTCCTCCGGCCCGAGCCCCACGACCGCGGCCATCACGCCCGTGACCGCCTTGAGCGCCACGAGCACGGCCGCCGCCCCCACCAGGAACCGGAACTGGTGGCGGGTGTGGATCACCGCCACCACGAGCATCGGCGTGACCACCAGGTACGCGAGCACGAGCAGGGTGCCGAGCAGGCGCGTCCGGTCCGCCCCGGCGAAGTACCCGGTCACGGCCCCCCAGGCCATCCCGGTGACCAGCAGCGCGAGCGGCACGGCGACGAACCCGACGAGCGCCGGCGCCGAGCGCCGCCGGACGCAGTCGACCGCGACGATCGCCGCGACGGCCAGGTAGAGGAGGTCGAACGGCTGCAGGCCGGGGACGATCGGCTCGAACAAGCGCGAGGTCGGCATGAAGCTCTCCTCGTCGGCTTCGGCGATCACCGCGAAGGCGAGCAGCAGCCCGAGCGCGACGTCCGGTCGGCGCAGCAGCAGGGCGCCGGCGGCGATCGCAGGCGGGAGCGCCAGCGCGACCGGACCGACCCGCGCCGAGGCCGCGAGCGTCATGACCGCGATGCCCGCCGCCACGATGACCCACAGCGCGGCGGACGAGCGGGGGCGCGACAGGCCGGCCGTGGTCACCGGGCGAGTGTAGGCCCGCCCCGCGTCCCAGGCGTCAGGCGGCGGCGCCCTTGCCGGCGAACAGGTCGCGCGCCGCGGCGGTGTAGGCGCCCTTGTCCGAGCCGTCCCACTTGAGCAGACCGAAGTAGCTCTCGCGTCCCGAGACCTGGCCCGGGTTGCGCAGGTCGCGCTCCATGTAGAGCATGATCGACTCGATCCGCGGGCCATACGTCGCGCGCATGGCGGCGATCTTGGCGGTCAGCTTGGCGGCCGCCCCGTCGTAGCTCATGCACGGGTCGTTGGCGTAGTTGTCGTCGAGGCAGCGGCCGCCGTCGGAGGCGTAGCCGGTCTCGGTGACCGCGAACGGCACGGTGGCCGGCGTCCCCGCGGCGGCGAGCTGGCGGATCGTGCGCTCCATCTCGCCCTTCCAGTCGGGGGCATAGGTGTGCACGGTCCAGGCCGAGACGCGCTCGCCGAGGTTCGGGACGGCGGCGATCATGTTGTCGATCCAGAAGGAGTACTGCGAGCCGCCGTCGGTGCCCTGGACCATGAGCCCGACCTGGGTGCCCTTCAGCGCGTCGATGGCGTCCGAGGCGCGCAGCGCGTAGTCGCGGGCGCGCTTGGCGTAGGAGGCGTCGAAGTAGGAGTCGCCGTACTGATAGGTCGCGTTGGTCTCGTTGCCGAACTCGATGTCCGAGATCGCGAGGTGCCCGTCGGCGCGACCGACCCAGAAGCGGCCGCCCGGGCCGAACTCGAGCGCCCACTCGCGCAGCTGCGTGGCCTCGGCGACGGTCGGCAGCGTGCCCTTGAAGCCGGCCAGCGGCAGGATGCGGGTGCCGGCGGCGGCGAAGGTGGCGAAGGCGGGGCGCATCTGCTCGACCGAGGTGCCGACGCGGAACTCGACGCGGGCGATCGGGGCGCCCAGCGAGGCGAGGACCTTGGGGTCGTGCCAGCTGCTGTTGACCAGGCCGACCTCGAAGCCGCGCGGGCCGCGGGCGGCGGAGCCACCACCCGGCAGTGCGGCACCGGGAGGGGTCACGTTGGGGGAGGGCGGAGTCGCGGCCACCGGCAGGCGCAGGACGGCGGCACGCTTCTTCTTGCAGATGACGCGGGCGGCACGGGCGGCGGCGCGGGAGCGCGGGGCGAGCCGGCGGGCGCGGGCGCAGGCGCGGGTGAGCCGGGCGACGCGCGCCTTGGCCTGCTTGGACGCGGCGGCGGTGGGGCGCTGGGCGGCGTGCGCGGTCGCGGGAGCGGAGCCGACGAGGCCGAGGAGCAGGGCCGCGACGAGCGCCGCGAGGGCGGCGCGGACGGTGAAGCGATAGGCGGATGCGCGCGGCATGGGACGGGTGGGCTCCTTCGGCGGCCGGGCTGTCTCCGAACGGGAGACCCTTGGCTTTGCGACCCCGCCTCGCGGCGGGTGTGCGGTATCGAGAGCGCAGACGTCGCGCACTCCTGCTTGGTCACTGTTGCCCGGGTGATCGGCAGGTCGCGCTCAGGGCTGAGCGAGATCCGGCGGGCCGGACGGATGTTGGCGCGGGCCGGGCGCGTGGCCGTGAGTTCGGCCCGGTTCTGACGAGTGGCTGGGCGTGGCTGGTGGTCGCCTCTGCCCGACTGCATAGTCGTCCTACGTGGGCGGGCAGCGGCGGCCGCGAGGCGCGTCCAGACGCCGTCAGAAACGTGCAGAACTTGCGGCCGCGTGTCCTAGCTGCGGGCGGCGCTGCGCGGCGCGTCCGCGGGCGCGACGGTGCCCGACCCGGGCGGCGGTTCGGCACCCGTCGGCTCGACGCCGTAGTAGCCGTAGCTGCTCTCTTCGGGCAGGCCCGTCACGACGATCCCGAGCGGCTGCAGGCGATGCTGGTCGAGGACGGCGCGCCCGCGGCGGGCCTCCTCGTGCGTGGTCTGGAACGTGCGCGCGACGACCAGCGCCGCGTCGATCTGCGGCTGGTCGAGCAGACCTTGCGCATCGGCGACCGGCAGCAGCGGCGGCGCGTCGATGACGATCCGCGCGCCGTCGGCCGCGAGCTCGGAGAGCACCGCGCTCATCCGCGGCGAGCGCAGCAGCTCGGCGGCGTTGGGCGGCAGCGGACCGGACGGCAGCAGCGACAGGTGCGGCAGGCCCGACGTGACGGGCACGAGCAGCTCGGTGGCCGGCCGGCGCCCCACCAGCGCGGTCGTCAGGCCGCCGCCCGGTGTGTCGATCCCGAGGTGGCGGGCGAGCGACGGGCGGCGCAGGTCACACTCGACGAGCACCACGCGCTGGCCCGACAGGGCGATCGCCCGCGCGAGGTTCATCGCGACCGTGCTCTTTCCCTCGGCGGGCATGGCACTGGTGACCATGATCACGTCGAGCCGGTGGTTGAGCTCGGCGAAGCCGATCGCATTTCGCAGCACCCGGAACGGCTCGAACGCGAGCGCCCGCTCCTCCGCCGTGCGGGCAGAGAACGACAGCTGCGGGACCGACGCGAGCGCACGCATCCGGTAGTGGCGCTCGAAGTCCTCGACCGTCTTGACGCGGCGGTCGAAGAGGTCGAGCAGGAACGAGACGGTCAGCCCGAGCACGAGGCCGAGGATCAGCCCGAGGAGGGCGTCGCGCTTGGGGCGCGGGGCCGCGCGCGCGCTCGGGACGGCGGCGGCGCCGAGCCGCTCGGCGCCACCGTTGGCCGCCGCGCGGTAGGACTGCAGGGTGCCGAGGCGCTGCTGGAGATCGGCGCGCTCGGGCGCGTTGTCGGGCAGGTTGTCGAACTGGATCTGCAGCGACTTCTCCGACGCGTCGAGCTGGGCGACCTCGGACTCCTTCTTGACGTCCTGATAGGCCTCGGCGAAGGCGTTGGCGATCGCGGCCGCCTCGCGCGGGTCACCGTCCTGCGCGGTGAAGGTCAGCACGTCGGCGTTGTCGGCCGCCTGGACGGTGACCTTGGCGAGCAGGTCGTCGCGCGACAGCTCCGTCTCGAGCACCTTGCGCGTGCGGTCGGCCACCTTGGGGGACGTCGCCACGATCACCTGGGTCGCCGCCTCACGCTCGGGCTGGCCGGAGTTGCGCTGGATCCCGAACGCGGAGTCGGTCACCTGCGAGCCGCCGAAGAGCACCTTGGAGGTTGCCTCGTAGACGTCGGGCGAGCGCAGCGACATCGCCACCGCGACGCCGGTGACCAGCACCGTGCTGAGCGCGATGATCCACCAGCGCTCGCGCACGACGCGCAGGGCGTAGAGCAGGGAGTCGGTCTCGAGGCCGCGGCGCTGCGCATCGACAACGCCGGGGGTGCTCATGCCGCGACCGCCGTGCGGCCGGCCAGCAGCCCGCCGAAGTCCGCGAGGAAGCGCTCGGGCGCGAAGCGCCGGGCGTTGGCGCGGATGGCGTCCTCGCGGAAGCCGGACTCGGCGTCCTCGAACGCGAGGATCGCCGCGGCCAGCGACTCGGGCGTCTGCTCGGCGAAGAACACGCCGGTCTCGCCGTCGATCACGCTGTCGCGCACCCCGCCCGTCCCGTACGCGATGACCGGGACGCCGGCGGCCTGGGCCTCGACCGGCACGATCCCGAAGTCCTCCTCGCCGGCGAACAGCAGCGCGCGGGCGCCGGCCAGCAGCCCGGGGAGCTCATCGTCGCCGATCGCGCCGAGGAACTCGGCCTCCGGCCCAGCGGCCGCGCGAGCGGCCGGCAGCGCGCGGCCCTCGCCGACGACCTTGACACGGCGGCCGAGCCGGGCGCATGCGGCGACCGCGAGGTCGGCGCGCTTGTAGGGGACGACGCGGCCGAAGACGAGGTAGTAGTCCTGCGGGTCGCGAGGGATGTCGAGCAGGGGTGCGACGTCGACGGGAGGATGGATGACGACCGCATCGCGACGATAGTACTTCGCGATGCGAGCGGCGACGTGGTCGGAGATGGCGACGAACACGTCCGGCCGGGCGGCTCCGGCCAGGTCCTGACGGCGCAGCCGGCCGAGCATCGCCGCCGCCGCCAGGCGCCCGGCCAGCCCGAGTTGCTCGCCGCGCAGGAAGCGCGGCTCCCATGCGTGGCGCATCGGCGTGTAGCAGTAACAGACGTGCAGCGTCTCCGGCGGGGTGATCACGTTCTTGGCGCACGAATGGCTCGAGGAGATCACGAGGTCGAACGCCGACAGGTCGAACGACTCGAACGCGGCGGTCATCAGCGGCAGCAGCTTCGGGTAGATCCGCTGCGCGCGCGGCACGCGGTTCAGGAAGGACGCGTGCACGGGCCGCTCGGTGATGGCGGCCGGCCACGGCGCCGGGTCGTACACCGACGTGAACAGCTCCGCGTGCGGCAGCAACTCGAGCATCTGCAGGACGCACTTCTCCGAGCCGCCCGGGATCGTGAGCCACTCGTGGGCGATCGCCACCTTCGGGAAGCGGGCGGCGAGGTCCGGCTCGCCGGGGATCACTCGCCCGACCGGAACACCGCGCCGATCGTCAGCACGAGGATCTTGAAGTCGAGCCACAGCGACCAGTTCTCGATGTAGAAGTTGTCCCACTCGACGCGGTCGGCCAGCGAGGTCTGCCCGCGCAGGCCGTGGACCTGCGCCCAGCCGGTGATCCCCGACTTGACGCGATGGCGGTCGGTGTAGCGATCGAGGTGATGGCGGAAGAGCTCGACGAACTCGGGGCGCTCGGGCCGCGGGCCGATCATGCTCATCTCACCGCGCAGGACGTTGAAGAGCTGGGGCAGCTCGTCGAGCGAGAAGCGACGCAGGAGCCGCCCGATCGGCGTGCGGCGGTCGACGCCCTCGATCCCGCCCGGCGCCGAGCCGTCGAGCAGCTCGAAGTCGGCGTCCCCCGCGCGCGGTGGCCGCATGGAGCGGAACTTCAGGACGTCGAACTCCTGCCCGTCGCGGCCCATCCGGCGCTGGCGGAACAGAACGGGCCCCGGCGAGGAGAGCTTGACGGCGACGGCGAGGAGCGCCAGCAGCGGCGCGCAGAGGACGAGGCTGAGCGCGGCGGCGACCCGGTCGAGCGCGTACTTGATCGAGAACTGCCAGCCCTTCGGGTCGACGCTGCGCAGGCCCAGGAGGGGCAGGCCGCCGAGGCGCTCGAGCGCCACGCGGTCGTTGATCGACTCGAACAGGCGCGGGACCATCGAGACCTCGAGCCCGAGCTGCTCGCACTCGCGGGTGAGCGGGATCAAGCCTCGATCCGGCGCGGATGAGAACGCGAGGATGACGTGCTCGGCGCCGACGTCCTCGGCGATGCGGGCGAGGTCGTCGGGCCGGCCGAGGACCGGGACGCGCCGGTCGGTCGAGTCGATGGCCGCGATCGGGTCGGCGTCGAGGTAGCCGACCGGCCGCAGGCCGAACTCGGGATGGTCCTCGAGGCGCCGCGCCACCTGGGCGCCGACGTGCCCGGCGCCGACGATCAGCGTCGGGCGTCCGACGTACCCCAGCGCGCGCGCCTGGCGCTGGGCGAGGGCCAGCGAGACCCGGCCCGTGCCGACGAACAGCAGGGTGAAGAACCAGGCCCGGGCGATCAGCGGCCCAGGGCGAGCCTCGGGCGACGTGAACATCTCGAACGCGATGACGGTCATGCAGGCGACGGAGATCGCGCCGACGATCGGGACCACGCGATCGAGGATGACCACGCGGACCGAGCGCTTGTACATGCCGCGGATCCACAGCATCAGGACGACGAGCGCGGGGAGGGCGAGCAGCGAGCCCGTCCCCTCGGCCACGACGCCGGCCTCCTCGGCCCCGGAGATCGCGGCGACGACGGCGAGCATGCTCATCACCGCGTCGAGGATCACGCGCAGCCAGGAGAAGCCGATGCCCTCCAGCAGCCAGTGCGCGGAAGTGCCCTTGCGCAGCGCGCCTTCGACCTGACTGACACCGCGCAGCAACCGCGCCCGGCGCACGCCCTCGGCCCGTCCGAGGGCGGTGAGATCGCCGGCGATTGCTCGCTCGTCGTGTGCGTCGGTGGGGATGTCTCTCATCGCGGGGTCACGCCCATCTTCCAGTTCATCCGCATCTTCGGCAGATCCGGACGCGAAGTGAAGCCCGACCTGTCTGCCGGACTCCGGCAGGCAGGCGGCGCCTCTGGCGACTCTCGCCCCCTGACCCTATCCGCTCGGACCACGGTACGACCCCGGCCGGAGGAGTCCCATACCCTCGTCTGCATGACGACGAGCCCCAAGCAGCGACTCGCGCGCCTCGCCATCGTGGCGGCGGCCGCCGTGGTGCTCGTCGCCGCCGCGATCGTCATCAGCCGCTCGGGCGGCGACGAGCCGGCGGTCGGCGAGACCGACGCGAGCGGCGTGGTCGGCGCGGCGGAGACGACAGCGATGCTGAAGGGGATCCCGCAGGCGGGTACGGCGCTGGGATCGCCGAGCGCGAAGGTGACGCTCGTGGAGTACGCGGACCTCCAGTGCCCGTTCTGCCGCGACTACGCGACCGCGGTCCTGCCGACGCTGGTGGAGCGCTACGTCCGCCCCGGGAAGGTCCGGCTCGAGATCCGGCTCCTGCGCTTCCTCGGCCCCGACTCCGACCGCGCCGCCCGCGCCGCGGTGGTGGCCGGGCGGTCCAAGCGGATGTGGCACTACGTCGACCTCTTCTATCGCAACCAGGGCGACGAGAACTCGGGGTACGCGACGGACGACTTCATCCGCCGGCTCGGGAAGGCGATCCCCGGGCTCGACGCCGACGCGCTGATCGCCGACGCCGGCAAGCCGGAGGTCGAGCGCGACCTGGTGGCCGCCGAGGCGGCCGCCCAGGCATCGAAGATCGAGTCGACACCATCGTTCGAGATCGTCCGCGGCAAAGCGGCGCCCACGCCGCTCGAGGTGACCGCGCTGGAGCCCGACGTCTTCACCCGGGCGCTCGACGAGGCGCTCGGGACGGGCGGGTGAACGACCGCCGGTTGCGCACCGCGATGGTCGTGCTGGCCGGTGTCGGGCTCGCGGTCGCCGGCTACCTGACCTACGTGCACTACTCCGGGATCGCGCCGATCTGCGCGGGCGACGGCGGCGGCTGCGAGCGCGTCCAGGCATCGCGGTGGGCGAAGCTCGGCGGCGTGCCGGTCGCGCTGCTCGGGCTCGCCGGCTACGTGCTCATCCTCGCCGCGACCCTGGCGCGCGGCGAGACGGCGCGCCTGGCCGCCGCCGGTCTCTCGCTGGCGGGCGCGGGGTTCAGCGCGTACCTCACTTACCTCGAGCTGTTCGAGATCGACGCGATCTGCCAGTGGTGCGTCGTCAGCGCCGTGCTCATGGGCCTGCTCGCACCGCTGTCGGTCGCGCGCGTGCTCAGCTCGGCCTGATCGGCGGCTCGATCTGCAGCAGGCCGCCGGCGTCGGTGGCGTGATCGACCTGCAGCGTCACGTGGTGCATCCCGAACGTGTCGGCCAGCAGGCTCTGGAGCTCGCGCCGGCGCGCGTGGCAGTCGTCCCCCGGTCGCACGACGACGTGGGCGGCGAGCGCGGGGAACCCGGTGGTGACCTCCCATACGTGGAGGTCGTGGACCTCGACGACACCGGGGTGCGCGGCCAGCGCACGGCCGATCTTGTCCGGGTCCACGCCGGCCGGCGCGCCCTCGAGCAGCACGCCGGCGGCGTCGCGCAGCAGCCGCCAGGCCGACCGCACCATCAGCCCCGCCACCACGAGCGCGGCGATGCCGTCGGCGACGTGCCAGCCGCCGAGCACGACGGCGAGGCCGGCGACCACGGCGGCGAGCGATCCGTAGAGGTCGGCGAGCACGTGCGCCATCGCGCCCTCGACGTTGAGCGAGCGGCGCGCGGAGCGCGACAGCGCCCACGCCGCCGCGACGTTCACGACCGCGCCGGCGGCGCCGACGCCGACCACGACGGCGCCGTCGACCTCAGGCGGATCGGCGAGCCGCCCGGCCGCGCTGTACGCGAGGATCCCCGCCAGCACGAGGAGCGTGGCGCCGTTGAGCTGGGCCGAGAGCACCTCGGCGCGGCCGAGGCCGAAGGTGAAGCGCCCGGCCGCCGGGCGCGCCGCCAGCCGGGCGGCGACGAGCGCCAGGCCGATCGACCCCGCGTCCGTGAGCATGTGCGCCGCATCGGAGAGCAGGGCGAGCGAGCCCGCGAGCACGCCCGCCACCACCTCGACGACCATGAAGCCGAGGACGATCGCGAACGCGAGCCCCAGCCAGCGGCGGTCCGCGTCGGCGGTGACCGCGTGACCGTGGTGGCCGTGATCGTGGTGGTGCCCGCTCACCCCACCCAGGATGACTCAGTCTGGATCCACCGATCCGGCCGGGCGCAGGCGGCGCCGCGCCCTCCTTCCCCGCGGGCTCGACCGCGGGGAAGAAGGGCTGGCACCGACGGGGCGCTCAGCGAGCGAGCGGCCCCGGTTCGGTCGGCCGCTTGAAGCGGCGCGAGCCGAGCCCTGCGCGCGCACGACGGCGCTGGGCGGCGGCAAGCTCGAGCTGCACCCGCGCCTGCTTGCGGATCCACTCTCGCTCCTCTGCCCGCAGCGCTCGAACGGTCTCAGGAGAGACCGGCGCGGCGGTTGGGTCTGGCATTGCGACTCCTCGGCTGGGGGTTACCGGCCCCCCGTAGGTCCGTCCGCGAGGTGAATCTCGCCACCGCGGTCGTCGCTCCGGGTCAACCATCCGACGGACAGGGCGCCTAGGCACGCTGCCCGTCGAACTTGTTCGTCAGGGTACACCCAGTTCGCCGGATTCCAAAGCCAACGTGTGCCTCAACTGACGGGATGTCGTCTTCCGTCAGGCGCGGCGGGTGGTGCGGCGGGTGACCGACTTCGGGCCTCCGCGACGGCTCTGGCGGGCCCGGCGGGCCTTGGCGCGCTTGCGGGCCTTGCGGGCGGAACGGCGCTTGGTGGCGGGGCGCTTGGCGACCGTGCCGGCGGCCGGCGAGGACTGGTCGGTGCGGGGCGCGGTCGCCTCGCCGTCGCCGGTGACGCCGAACTCGGTCGCGTAGGTCGCGCCGTAGCCGTTGGTCGCCTTGGGGTTGCCGACGACGATGCCGAAGCCGATCTCGCGGTAGTCGGAGTGCAGGACGTTCGCGCGGTGGCCCTCGGAGTTCATCCAGGCGTTGACGATGGCCTTCGGCGTGGCCAGCGCGCCGGTGCCCCAGGCGAGGTTCTCCCCGATCACCCAGCGGGCGTTGCTCGGGATGTAGCCGGTGGCGCCGATGCGGTCCTTGATGTCGGATCCGCCGAGGCCCTCGTGGGCGAAGTAGGAGTTGGCGACCATGTCGCTGGCGTGGCCCTCGGCGGCGGTCGCGAGGCGCCCGTTCCGGCTGAGGGCGGGCAGACCGTGATCCGCGCGCTGGCCGTTGAGCAGGCACAGGGTCGAGGCCTCGACGCGGTCGAGGTTGTCTGCCGCGGGCAGCAGGTCGGTCTCGGTGCAGGTGTCGCCGGCGCCGATGCCGTCGCGGCGGCCGCCGGGACGCGGTGGGTCGCTCGGGTCGAGGCGCCCGCCGTGGGAAAGCTCGCGCAGCGGGCCGGCGTCCGTGCCGGTCACCGCGTCGCCGATACGGCCGTCCGTGACGCCCGCGCTGTACGAGACGCGCGCCGTGTCGCCTGCTTCAGCCCCGCTGGGGCTGAGTTCCGTTCCCGCTCCGGCGGCGCCGCAGCCCGAAAGGGCGAGCGTCGACAGCAGCATGGTCACGGTCAGAGGAGCACGTCGCATCGTGCCCTTGTCATCGACCCCACGCAGGGGTCCTTGACGTCAGCGCTTGGACTCTGGACGTTTGGCCAGGCTCAGCGCGTGCCCGCCCCGGGCGGCGACCTCCAGGCCCGCGGGCCGAGGGCCTCGAAGGCCTCGACCACCGCCGGGTCGAGCTGGCTGCCGGCCGCGCGGCGGATCTCGTGCGCGGCGTCCTCGACCGTCCATTCGTCCTTGTAGGGCCGCTCGTGGACGAGCACGTCGAAGACATCGGCCACGGCGACGAGCCGGCCGGCGAGCGGGATGTCGTCGCCGGCGAGGCCGTCCGGGTAGCCGGTGCCGTCCCAGCGCTCGTGGTGCGAGCGGGCGATCTGCTCGGCCGTCTCGAACAGGTCCGAGCGCGAGCCGGTGAGGATGCGGGCGCCGACCGCGGCGTGCGTCTTGACGACCTCGAACTCTTCCGGATTGAGGCGCTCCGGCTTGAGCAGGATGGCATCGGGGATGGCGATCTTGCCGAGGTCGTGCAGCGGCGCGGCGGCGCGGATCAGCTCGAGCGTGCGAGGAGCGAGGCCGAGCCGGCGGCCGAGCAGCGCCGCCAGGTGCGCGACCCGCTCGGTGTGCTCGTGGGTGTTGTCGTCGCGGTAGTCCGCCGCGACCGCGAGCCGCCGCAGCGTCTCGCGCTCGGCCGCGTCGAGGTCCCGGCGGGCGTTGACCGCCTGCGCGGCCACGACGCCCTCGAGGGCGCGCACGCGGGCCCGGAGACCGTGGCGCTCGAGCGACCCCGCCAGCGCCCGGGCGGGGTCGACGGCGAGCCCGGAGACGCGGATGATGGGCGGCCCGCCGCCGGCGCCGATCGGATCGAGCCGCGCCCGCAGCGCCGGCTCGGCGGCGTCGTCGACGACCAGCGCGTCCGGCGGCGTGCCGGCCAGCGCGGCCGCGGCGGCGTCCGGATCGGCGGTTCCCGGCGCGACGTTCGCGCCGGCCGCGGCGAGCGCGCCGCGCAGGGCATCGGCGCCGGCACCCAGCTCCCCCACGATCAGGATCGTGATTCCCCGCAGGGGTGCGTCGCTCATACTCAGCTGATCATGCCCGACGGGCCAGCAGACCCGCGCGTCGGGACGACGCTCGCCGGGTACCGGTTGGGCCCGCAGCTCGGCCGCGGCGGCATGGGCGTCGTGTACCGCGCCGAGCACCTGCGCCTCCGCCGCGAGGTCGCGCTGAAGATCGTGGCGCCGGAGATCGCCGACGACGTCGGCTTCCGCGAGCGCTTCGCGCGCGAGGCGCGGATCGCGGCGACCCTCGAGCACCCGCACGTCGTCACCGTCTACGACGCCGGGGAGGCCCACGGCGTCCTCTACCTGGCGATGCAGCTCGTCGAGGGTGGCGACCTGGCGGCCGAGCTCTCGGCGCACGGCGCGCTCGACGCCGGCCGCGCACTCGAGATCTGCGGGCAGATCGCGGGGGCGCTCGACACGGCGCACGCCGCCGGGCTGATCCACCGCGACGTCAAGCCGGCCAACGTGCTGCTCGACGGCCGCACGAGCTATTTGACCGACTTCGGGCTGGTCAAGCACGGCGGCGCGACGACCCGCCCGGGCGACATCGTCGGGACGATCCAGTACGTCTCGCCGGAGCAGATCGAGGGCCGCGAGCTCACCGGCGCCAGCGACCAGTACGCGCTCGCCGCCGTGCTGTACCACTGCCTCTGCGGCGCGCCGCCGTTCGTGCGCGAGTCCGACGTCGCCGTCATGTACGCGCACCTGCGCGACCCGGCGGCCGCGGCGTCGGACGTGCGGCCGGGCCTGCCGGCGGCGCTCGACCGCGTGCTCGCGCGCGGGCTCGACAAGGCGGCCCGCCGGCGCTTCGGGAGCTGCGCCGAGCTCGTGGCGGCGGCCCGCGAGGCGCTCGGCGACCTGGTCGACGTCGCGCCTCCGCGGGTGGTTCCCGCCGGCGGCGACGACGCGGGCGTCGCGACGCTGACCGAGCTGCCGCGGGTCGACGGCGAGGCGGACCGGCGGACCCGCGTGCTGCTCGCCGGCGTCGACCCGCAGACGCGGGCGCTCGCGCGCGTGGCCCTGGGCGGCCGGTGCGACGTCGCCGAGGTGGAGGGCGGCGACGAGCTCCTGACGGCCGCCCGCGAACGGCCGCCCGACCTGATCCTGCTCGACTGGGAGGCGCCCGGGCCGGGGCCGGCGGCGACCGTGGCCGCGCTGCGCGACGATCCCGGGACGCGAGGCGTGAAGATCGTGCTGACCGTCGACTGGCGGACCGCCACGCAGCCCGAGGTCCGCGCGGCGGGCGCCGACGAGACGGTCGAGACGCCGTTCTCACCGCTGCAGCTGCAGGTCAAGCTGCGCCGGCTGCTCGGCACCGGCGCGGTCATCGGCTGAGCCTGGATCTCACCGATGATCCGTGGATCTGCCACTTGAGGCCGCGCCGCGCGCGGCCGACTACATGGGGAGATGCTGCTTTGCGTGCGTACCGGTGAGGACGCCGGCCAGGAGGTGGCGCTCGACACCGAGCGCCCGCTCGTCCTCGGGCGCGAGCGTGGCTGCGACGTCATCGTCCGCGACCCCCGCGCCTCGCGACGCCACGCCGAGCTCCGGCGGCTCGCCGGCGGACGCGTGCTGCTGCGCGACCTCGGCTCCTCCAACGGGACCTGGGTCGGCGGCGAGCGGGTGGCCGAGGCGGTCCTCAGCGGCGGCGAGGAGCTCCGGCTCGGCGACGTGCGCTTCGCGCTGCGGCCCGCCCCGGCCGCCGCGAACGCGGACGCCGCGCCGGTGGCGGCGCCGACGTACTCGATGGTCGGGCGGCTCGTCGACTCGCGGGCGCGCCGCACCCACCGCGTCGTCGCCGTCGCGGCCGGGCTCGCGGCGCTGGCGGCCGCCGGCGTTGGCGTCGGCGTTCTCGTGCTCGCCGGCGGCGGGCAGGACCAGCCGGACGAGCGGGTGCCCCAGGTCGTCGCCGCCGCGGCTCGCTCCACCGTCCTCGTCGAGACACTCCGGGCAGGCAGCCGGACCGGCACCGGGAGCGCCTGGGTCCTCGACGCCCGCGCGGGGCTCGTGGTCACCAACGCGCACGTGGTCAACCAGGGCGACGGCGTGCGGATCTCCGCCGGCGGCCGCGCCCGCGCCGCGTCCGTGGTCGCCGTCGCGCCCTGCGAGGACATCGCGCTGCTGCGCGTCGCCGACATCGGCGGGCTGCGCGCCGCCCGCCTCGGCCATGGCCGCCAGGTGCGCCAGGGCGAGACGGTCGTCGCGCTCGGCTACCCCGCCGGCGCAGCCGCCTCCGACGCCGTGACCTCCACGACGGGCGTCGTCTCCGCCGCGCGGACGTCGTACCGCGAGCCGGCGCCCGACGTGCCGTCCTACTCCGACGCCGTCCAGACCGACACCGCGCTCAACCCGGGCAACTCGGGCGGCCCGCTCGTCGACCTCGACGGCCGCCTGGTGGGCATGAACGCCGCGGTCCGCAGCGCCTCGGCGGACGGCCGCGCCCTGCAGAACCAGAACTACGCCATCGCCGTCGACCGGGTCCGCACCGTCGTCGAACGGCTGCGCGCCGGGCGATCCGCGAGCTGGACCGGGCTCACCTTCGCGTACCCGTCGCCGCAGCACCTCGCCGAGCGGCGCCTGCCCGCAGGGTTGTTGGTCACCGGCGCCGTCGCCGGGACCCGAGCCGCGAAGGCCGGGCTGGGGTCTCGCGCGGGCGCGCTCGTCGCGGTCGACGGCCGGCCCGTCGGCACGACGCTGAGCTCCTACTGCGCCGCCGTCGGCGACCGGCCGGCCTCGCTGTCCTTCGCCCGCGCGGGCTCGGACCGGGTTTCTACGGTCCAGCTGCGCGGCTGAGCGCCGCTCGGGCCTTCGCGGCGTCCCGGCCTCGCTGAAACAGGATCCGTGCGCGGGCCATCCTCGGGCGGGGCCTGGCACTGATCCGGCGCGGTGTGAGCGGGGCGTTCGTGGAACGGCGCTCTGAGGGAGGGAGTCCGGTTGCGGGGCCGCTCCCCAGAGGGCGCTGTCCTATCCAGGGGGTCTATATGACCCAGAAGTCAGGACGGCGGTGGAGTACGCCCCCGCATTGCCTCCACCCGCCGTCAACCACCCCCATCCCCTGGATTGGGTCCGCACGGGGGTGGTTGGGGGCGTCATTGACCCCGAACCACCCCCGTGCAACCGCGCGCGGCGCACGGGGGTGGTTGACGTCCTCGCCCCCGCCACCCCCGACCAGGACTCCCTCCCCCAGAGCGCCGTTCCACCAGCGCTACGCACACCAGAGCACCGGATCAGTGCCAGCCCCTACGGCTTCAGGTACCGCGCGAAGTAGTCGTCGATCCGCTGCCAGGCGTCCGCGGCAGATACGGGATGCGGGCCTCCGTTCATGCCCATGACCGTGGACACCGGCCGCAGCGGGAGCGGATAGGGCCGCGTGCTGAGGAAGCTGTGACCCGCGCCGGGATAGGTCTTGACGTCGTGCGTCACGCCGGCCTTGGTCAGGGCCTGCCCGAGCCGCTCAGGCCGCCCGCGCATCGTGCGGTCGCGGCCGCCGTAGGAGGCGACGATCGGACACGCGCCGGCGAGGACCCGCTCGGCGTCATCCGGAACCTCGCCGTAGTTGACGCTCGCGACCGCGAAGTCCTGCTGGGCGGCGACGAGCAGCGCGAATCCGCCGCCGAGGCAGAACCCGACGACCCCGACGCGGCCGGTGCAGTCCTCGCGCTCGGCAAGCCGGCGGCGCGCCGCGTCGATCGCGTCGAAGAACTCACCGCGGCCGGCCTGCAGCTGGGCGAAGGCGCCCTTCATGCAGCGCATCCACTTGCCACCGCCGTAGAAGTCCGGCGCGAGCGCGAGATAGCCCATCCCCGCGAGCCGGTCGCTGAGCTCGCGGATGTCGTCGTTGAGCCCGAAGATCTCGTGGATCACGACCACGCCGGGCCAGGGCCCCGGATCGTCGGGTGTGGCGAGGTAGGCGGCAGGTTCGCTCATCGGCGCACCCTACGAGGCCTGGGACGGGGCGAGCTCGGACGAACGTACGTCGCTCGACAGAACCGGCTGCAGTCGCGAGCCCGACGGGCCGATCACCGGTGGGATGCCGATCGCACTCGAAGAGCGCACTCCGCGCCCGGGCCGCGACGGTCTCAACCATCTCCGGCCGTTTCCCTTCGCAGGGTGGCGTTTCCCGCGACACCAGCCCGCCCTGACCAACGAAGGTTGACCATGACCCCCCTCAGCTTCCGCCCCGGCCTGCTCGCGGCCGTCGCCGCCACGTTCACACTGGGCCTCGCCGGTGTCGCATCCGCGCATCCCGCCCACGATCCGGCCGCGGCCGGCGGCCAGCGCGCCGCCGCGCAGTCCGGGTATCGCGGTCTCGTCCGGGCCAGCACGGGGCCGTGCCGGGGCATGTACGAGACGCAGACCGCCAAGGGCAACGGCGCCTGCACCCACGGTCCGGATCCCGCGCCGCAGGACGCCGCCCCCGCCGACGCCAGGCGCGCCGTGGGCGACCTGCAGGCGCTCGCCGGCCCGTCGACCGCCGACGCGACGACCTGCGTGGGCGACGGCACGTCCGGCAATCGCGTGCAGGCCGTCTACGCGTACACCGCCGACCAGCCGGACCGGTCGGCGTCGATCGTCCCGCTGGTCCGCCAGTGGGCGGCGGCGATGGACGAGGTCTACAACGAGAGCGCCAAGGAGACCGGCGGCACGCGCCGGATCCGCTTCGTCACGGAGGGGTCGCCGACGGGCGCCTGCCGCCTGTCGGTCCTGGTCGTCCCGATGAGCGCCACCGGCGACGACAGCTTCGGCCAGACCATGACCGAGCTGCGCAACGCAGGCCACACCTCGATCGCGCGCCGCTACCTCGTCTGGATGGACTCCGACGCCGACCACGGCGCCGACATCTGCGGCATCGGCGAGGTCTACGGCAACCACGACACGCCCGGGCAGGACAACCCCAACAACGGTGGCGCCAACCCGGGCTACTACGGACTGGTCTCGCGCATCGACCAGCAGTGCTGGGGGATCGCCAATCAGTCGATCGAGGCGCATGAGCTGGGCCACAATCTGGGAGCGGTCCAGAGCACCGCCCCGCACGCCTCCGGCTTCCTGCACTGCGTCGACGAGTGGGACATCATGTGTTACGAGGACGGGCCCGGCGTGGTGATGGAGACGGTCTGCAGCAGTGCCTCGCACGACAACCGCCTCGACTGCAACCACGACGACTACTTCCACACCAACCCGCCGGCGGGCAGCTACCTCGCGACCCACTGGAACATCGCCCGCAACAACTTCCTGTTGGAGGAGGGCGTCGTCCACGAGCTCTCGTCCGTCGTGTCGAGCGAGGATGGGGACACCGCGATCGAACCGGGGGAGTCGTTCTCGTTCAACGAGCAGCTGAGGAACACGAGCTCGGCGTCCGCCACCGGCGTCAGCGCCACGGTCACCAGCCCGACCTCCGCCGTCACCCCGAATCCCGCGGCGCACAGCTACCCGGATCTGCCGGCGAACGGGACCGGCACGAACAACAGCCCCTTCACCGCGACGCTGGCGGGGAACGTGCCGTGCGGAACCCAGGTACCGGTGACGATGAACGTCACGACGGACCAGGGATCGAAGCAGCTCGACATCACGCTCCCGGTCGGCGCCGTCACCGACGCCTCCAGCAGCGCCACCCCCAACGCTGCGATCCCGGACGCGAGCGGCACCGGCGTGAGCTCCTCGATCGTGGTCGCCGGCCCCGGCAACGTGGCCGACATCAACGTCAGGCTCAACATCGACCACAGCTACGACGGCGACGTCGAGGTCAGGCTGCGCGGGCCTGACGGCACGACGGTGAAGGTGGTCGACGACGTCGGCGACGACGGCGACGACTTCACGAACACGACGCTCGACGACGAGGCCGCCGTCGCCGTCGCGAGCGGGGCGGCGCCCTTCACCGGGTCCTTCCGCCCGACCCAGGCCCTGTCGGCGTTCGACGGCAAGCCGGCGGCGGGGACGTGGACCCTGACGGCCTACGACGACGAGTCGGGATTCACCGGGACGCTCAGCTCCTGGACCCTCGGGCGCTCGACGGCGACCTGCTCGACGACCGCCCCCGGAGCCGCCGACGCGGCGGCCGGGTTCTCGGCGCCGGCCCCGGTCAAGGGCGACTTCAACGGCGACGGGCACGCGGACCTCGCGATCGGCGCTCCCGGCGAGGACGCCGGCGCCGGCGCGGTCCACGTCCTGATGGGCTCGGCCTCCGGTCTCACGGCGACGGGTGACAAGCACTTCACCCAGGCCAGCGCCGGGATCGCCGGCGGCCCCGAGCCGGATGACGCGTTCGGGGCGTCGATGGCCGCGGGCGACCTCAACGGCGACGGCCGGGCCGACCTCGCGATCGGCGCCAAGGGCGAGGACGGCGGTGCCGGAGCGGTGCACGTGCTGCTCGGCTCCCCCTCTGGCCTGGTCTCCACCGGGAGTCAGTTCTGGAACCAGAGCTCGGCCGGGATCGTCGGCAGCGGCGCCGACGACGACCACTTCGGCGCGTCGCTGGCGATCGGCAACTTCGGCGGCTCGAGCCACGGCGACCTGGCCATCGGCGTGCCCGGCGAGAGCACGGCCCCGGTCAGCCACTCGGGCGTGGTCCAGGTGCTGCCCGGCTCGGCGAGCGGCCCGACGGCGACCGGCTCGCAGTACTGGAGCCAGTCCGCCAGCGGCGTCGCCAGCAGCCCGGAGAGTGGGGACGTGCTCGGCGCCTCGATCGCCGCAGGCGACGTCGACGGCGATGGCCGCGCGGACCTCGCCGTCGGCGCCCCGGGGGAGAACGGCGGGGCGGGCGCGGTCCATGTGCTGCTCAGCTCCGCCGCCGGCCTGGCCTCGACCGGCAGCAAGTACTTCGCACAGGATTCCGCCGGCGTCAGCGACACCGACGAGGAGGGCGACCACTTCGGCGCGGCGCTGGCGATCGCCCAGTTCGGCGGCTCGAGCCACGCCGACCTCGCGATCGGCGCGCCCCATGAGGACGCCGGCGCCGTGACCGACTCAGGGCTCGTTCACGTCCTGCTCGGCTCGGCCTCCGGCACGACGGCGACCGGCTCGCAGTACTGGAACCAGTCCACCGGCGGCATCGCCGACGCCCCCGAGGCGAGTGACATGTTCGGGGCCTCCCTCGCCGCGGGGGACCTCAACGACGACAACCGCGCCGACCTGGCGATCGGCGTCCCGGGCGAAGATGCCGGCGCCGGCGCGGTCCACTCCCTGCTCGCCGCCGCCTCAGGGCTGGTGTCGACCGGAAGCACGTTCTGGTCGCAGAGCAGCACGGGGATCGCCGACGGCGAGGAGGCCGACGACCACTTCGGAACGACGCTGGCAATCGCCGACTTCGGCGGCAGCGACCACGCCGACCTGGCGATCGGCGCGCCCGACGAGGACCTCGCCGCGGCCACCGACGCGGGCGTCGTGCACGTCCTGCCCGGGTCGGCGGCCGGCCCGACGGCGACCGGCTCGCAGCTCTGGGGCCAGGACACCAGCGGCGTGCTCGAGGCCGCCGAGGCCGGCGACCGGTTCGGCGGCGGCCTCGGCCGCTGACGCCGTGCGCGCCGCCGCCGTGTGACCACGATCACACTCGGGGGCGCGCGCGGGGAGGACAGTGCGGGGCACCGTGCCCTCGCTCCGCATCGTGACCGTGGTGTTCTGGACGACGGTCGCCGTCTCGGTCGTCCACTACACCGACAACTACGTCAACTACGACGCCTTCCCGCAGGCGGCGTCGGGGCCCAACCCGAGCAAGACCACCGTCCTGGTCGCCTGGTTCGTCTTCACCGCGTCCGGCCTCGCGGGCTTCGCGCTCTTCCGCCGCGGCCGGCTCCGGCCGGCCTCGCTGTTCTTCGGCCTCTACTCGGTCAGCGGGCTGATCGGGATCGGCCACTACACCGTGGGTGGGATGACCGACGCGGTGTGGTGGCGCCAGGCGCACGTGGTCGCCGACATCCTCCTCGGGATCGCGATGTTCGCCGTCGCCCTCGCCTGCGCGCGCGCCGCACCGCGCGCTCAGCCCTTGCCGCGATAGAGCCGGACGGTCAGCGGCGCGAAGATCGCGGTGATCGCCGCAGCCTCGCCCAGCACCAACGCGATGTCGCCCGCGGCCGCGTTGCCGGCCATCAGGTCGCGCGTCGCCGTCACCAGGTGCGAGATCGGGTTGACGCCGACGAACCACTCGAGGCCCTGCGGCAGCGTGCTCGGCTCGACGAAGATGTTGCTGAGGAAGATCAGCGGGAACAGGCCCATGAAGCCGGAGTTCATGACCGCGTTGGGCGCCCTCAGCAGCAGGCCGAGCGTCGTGAAGACCCACGATAGGCCGAACGAGAAGACGACGACGAGCACGATCGCCGCGACGACGCCGAGCGGACCGCCCTCGGGGTCGAAGCCCATCACGATGCCGAAGAGGACGACGAGCGTGCCGGCGAGCACGTACCGCACGCTGTCGCCCATGACCGCGCCCACGAGGGGCGCGGGCCGCCAGATCGCGAGCGACCGGAAGCGGTCGACGACGCCCTTGGTGACGTCGGTGTTCAGCGCGACGCCGGAGTAGACCGACGTGAACAGCACCGACTGCACGAGGATCCCGGGGAGGATGAACTGCAGGTAGTCGCCGGTCGAGCCGGCCACCGCCCCGCCGAACAGGTAGGTGAACATCACCAGGAACAACACCGGCGTGATCGTCACGTCGATCAGCTGCTCGGGGACGTGCTTGATCTTCAGCATGCCGCGCCAGCCGAAGGTGATCGCGGCCGACACGGCACTGGGCCGGGGTGGGCGCTTGCCGGCGACGAGGGCCGCGTGCACCTTCTCGGTCGTCGGCTCCTGGCTGGGCGGGCGGGTCGTGGGTGTCGTGCTCATGCCGCCTCCTCCTTGTCCTCGGCGGTGTGTCCGGTCAGTGCGAGGAACACCTCGTCGAGCGTCGGCTGGGCGAGGGCGAAGCTCGCGAGGCCCAGGCCCGCGCGCGAGATCTCGGCGACGGCCTCGGACGCCCGCTCGGGGTCGGCGACCGGGACCGACAGCGCGGCGGGATCGGCCTCGAGGTGCGCCTCGGCGCCGAGGGCGCGCGAGAGCAGCCGCGCGGCCTCAGCGCGGTTCTCGGGTTCGAGCAGGCGGACGTGCAGCGCGCCCTGCCCGACGGATGCCTTCAGCTGCGCGGGCGCCCCTTCGGCGATCACCTTGCCGCGGTCGATCACCGCGATCCCGTCGGCGAGCTGGTCGGCCTCGTCGAGGTACTGCGTGCACAGCAGGACCGTCGTGCCTTCGCCGATCAGCGCGCGGATGATGTCCCACACCTGGTTGCGCGACCGCGGGTCCAGGCCCGTCGTCGGCTCGTCGAGGAACATCAGCTCCGGGGTGACGACGATGCTCGCGGCGATGTCGACGCGGCGCCGCATGCCGCCGGAGTAGTTCTTGACCAGCCGCCCCGCGGCGTCCTCGAGCCCGAACGCCTCGAGCAGCTCGTCCGCCCGCGTCCTCGCGGCCCGGGTCGGGTAGCCGAGCAGCCGGCCCAGGAGGATGAGGTTCTCGCGGCCGGTCAGGTCGTCGTCGACCGACGCGAGCTGCCCGGTCAGGCTGACCAGCCCGCGCACGGCGTCGGCCTGGCGCACGATGTCGTGGCCGAGCACCTGCGCGCTGCCGGCGTCCGGCCGCAGGAGTGTGGCGAGCATCCGGATCGTGGTCGTCTTGCCGGCCCCGTTCGGCCCGAGGACGCTGTAGACGGCGCCGCGCGGGACGGTGAGGTCGACGCCGTCGACGGCGAGCGTCGCACCGAAGGACTTGGCGAGCCCGGAGGCCTCGATGGCGAGGTTCGAAGTCATGCCCTTCAGACGTCCTCGACGGACAATACTCATCGCTGCATGGCCCACTCGTGTGAGCCGATGTACACGCGGAGGACGTTCCTGCGCCGGGGCGCGACCGCGGCGGGCATCGTCTACGAACGGCTCGGTGTTGCGCTCGCGTAATGCCTGGCTCGGCGTGGTCGTCGCAGCGTCATCAGCACCAACACCACGACGACCCTCACCGTCCGACTCGACGGCCAGCGCAGCCGGCTGCGGATCTACCGGAGCGGACGTCGCCTGAAGGTCGTCAGCACCGTCGGCTGGAGCGGAGGGGGCGGGATTCGAACCCGCGGACGGCGTGAACCGTCTCCGGTTTTCAAGAGACGCGCCGCCGCTGACCGTCCTTGGCTCTAGCACGTCGTTTGCGGTCCATGGACGACCGCCGTGGGAAGCCGTGTGGGAGAAACTCGCCGGCTGGCTCATGCTGCCGCAGCGCCCGTCGTGCGGTCGAGGTAGGCGTCCAGAAGGCGCGCCGCCTCGTCCTCGTTGCCCGGCATCAGGTGCCCGTAGCGGTCGAAGGTGATCGTCACGCTCGCGTGCCCCATGTAGGTGCTCAGCGCCTTGGCGTTGACACCCGCGGCGATCATGAACGAGGCGAACGAGTGCCGGCACTCGTGCAGACCGATCGGGTCGGCCTTCGCCCGCTTCCAAGCCGTCCGGGCGCGGCGACTGACCGAGTTCGGCACGAAGGCGGCGTCCGGGCCGCGGCCGAAGACGAAGCCGGTCGACCAGGCACACGCGGCCCGGTGCTCCAGCAACGCCGAGCGCAGCACCGACGGGATGGGCACCACCCGCCGGCCGGCCTTCGACTTCGGCTCGATCAGACCCTCAACCTGATCCCACGCCCACCGGACTTCGATCCTGTTGCGTCCGAGGTCGACTTCCTCCCACCGCAAGCCCTGAAGCTCTCCCCGGCGCAAGCCGGCGTACAGCGCCGTCGACCACAGCGCCCGATCAGCGGCGAGGAGCGCGAGGAGCCGGGCCGCCTCCTGCGGAGCCGCGATCCGATCCCGCCGACCCCGTACCGCCGGAAGTTCGAGCCCCGTCGTCGGGTTGATCGCGATCTCACCGCGCGCGATGGCCCGCCGGCAGATCGCCCGCAGCGGGAGCAGCGTGTTCCGGATCGTCGACGCCGAATGGTCCTTCTCCATCAAGTCGTCCACCAGGCGCTGCACGTCCGCCCGGCGCAGCTCGCCGATCCGCGTTCCCCCAAGCTCCGGCAACAGCCGCGCGTTGAGCGCCTGCACATAGCCGCGGATGACACTCGGCTTGTAGCGGTCGCCCGATCGGTTGCGCACCGATCCCGAGATCGCGCCCGCCTCCCACGCCTTCGCCGCCTCCCGCAGGGTCACGCCACGATCGCCGCGTGCCTCTCCCCGCCGGACCGCGGCGAGCGTGTCGACCCTCCAACCCTTCGCCGCCGCCTCCGTGCGGAACGACGCTCGGAGCGTCTTGCGGTCCCGCGGATCCCACACGGACGCCCGGAACGACGGCCGGCAGGCACACGTCCCACCGTCGCGCGCCGGGCAAGTGCGAGTGTGGCGGACCTCGATCCCCTGCGCTGGGCGGCCCATCGGCCTACGACGCCAGAGCGCGCGTCGCCTGCTCGGCCAGCCAGCGTTCCAGCTCCGCCACGGGAATCAGACGCCGGCGGCCTCGCCGGACGATCCGAAGCTCGGGCATCACATGCCCTTCGAGAAAGTCGACGCTGATGCCCAGCGTCTCGGCCGCCTCCGACTTGGACAGCGCCAGCCGGCCGAGCCCACGCCCCTCCCCCGCCGGGCCTGCCTCCATCGCATTCAGCATGTCGATCGCTCCTCTCGCGGCGCTTTGCGCGCCAGTCGGTGTTCGGCGCCATCCGCCAGCGCCCGATGCACTCCCATCAGCCAGCCTCCCCGTGGCCGTGGTTGATCCCGCTCGCTTCCACTCCCGCCAACGACAGCGCCTCACGCGCCGCTCGACGCTCCTCGTGCGCTCGGGCGGCTGCAGAAGCGGCGAGAAACGCGTCGGCGGTTGTGAGGTGGCCCGAGCCGGCGAAGCTGAAGCTGGCGACTCGGTCCTCGGGCGCGATCTCGGCGAGCGCTCGCTGTGACGCGTCGTCGGAGCGTGTGAGCCGGTCGCGGACGTGCTGCTCGCGCGCGTGGCGGAGGGCTTTGAAGGTGGTGGAGTAGCGGCGGCTCTTGGTGAGGCAGTGGCCGCGGTGGCCGAACGCGTGCGCGCACGCCCCGAGGCGCCGGTCGGCGGTGTCGCGGCTGGGCCGCTCCGGGGTGTGGGTGGCGGTGGCGATGACGGCGACGTCGGCGAGCGCGATCGTCTGGCCGGTGTCGAGCGTGAGGTGCGGTGGCGTATCGCCCGGCGCGAAGGATCGGATCCGGCCGACGTGCTCGCCGCGGCAGTCGCGGAGGCGGACGCTGACGCGCTCGTCGGTGCTCATCGCACGGCGGGCGCGGCGCGCGAGCGCGTTGGGGTCGCGGGCGGTCTCCGCCGCCGGCCCGACCGGCGTGGCCGCCGCGGTGTGCTCGGTGGTGTGGGCGCGTGCGGCCGTGTCGAGCGTGAAGGCGTGGCGTAGGTAGCTGCGGACGTGTTCGCGGACGGGGGCGGTATCGACGTCGTCACGGGTGATGGGGTGCAGCAGCCCGCCGGCTTGTTCGGTGCTCTTGGTGGCGTACTTGGCGAGGTAGCCGGCGACCTCCCGCCGCTGCTGCGTGTCGAGGGCTCGGGTGTCGAGCTGGTCGCCCCAGCGCACGCGGCCGCCGCCCAGCTCGTCCGGTACCGGCGCGCTGACCTCTGCGACGGTCTCGCGGATCGCTTCCTCGAGCAGCCCCGTGGTGAGGCGACTGTCGGGTGAGCGCAGCTGGTCTGAGCGGTAGTCGGGCATCGCCCGGTCCAGCCGGAGGAGGACGTGGAGGTGCACGAGGCCGCGGCGCTGGTATTCGGCGACCTTGACGTAGGCGACCCGGACGAGTTCGCGCAGCCGTTTCTGGGTGATGCCGAGCTGGCGGGCGAGGATGCGGGGGAGGTAGATCGAGCCGGTGCGGCGCCACAGCTCGCCGAGTAGGTTGTTCCAGATCACCGCGCCCTGGTAGTCGAAGCAGTCGGGGCAGATCGGCTCGCCGAGGCACGCGTCGTCCTCGGTGTGCACGCGAGCGCAGGAGAGCCGCACGCCGTGCTCACAGACCGGCGCGTCGCGGCGCGGACGGCACCGCCGCGGCTGGCCGTCGGCGCCGAGCGGCCGGGTGTGGACCGCCCCGAAGCTGGGCGCGGTCAGGGTGACGAAGACGGTGGGGTGCTGGGCGATCGTGTCGGGGACGCCCTTGCCGCCCTTGAGGCCGGCGGCGATCAACTGGTAGGCGTCGCCGCGGTAGCGCTCCGCGCACGGCCCGCACACCGCTTCGCGGCGGTTCCCGCACGCCTTGCGGAGCACCCCGTCGGGCTCGCCGTCGGTGCTCCAGACCTCCCGGCGGGCGCCCTGGTGGCCGTCGCAGACCGCGACGGTGCCGCGCAGCCGGACCGGCCGCGAGCAGTAGCCGGTGGACCGCAGCTGCGCGGCGAACCGGTCGTAGTCCGGGCGGCCGGCGCGCGCGACAAGCGCGTCGACGAGCTCGGGCGAGACGGGAGCGATCGCGGTCACGCTGCGCCCGGGAGCCCGGAGCCGCGCCGGGCGTCGTCCCGGGTGCGAGCGTTGCGGGCGCGGTAGCTGGCGAGCGAGATGACGTCGGCGCCAGTCTCGGCCTTGATGGGTGCGTCGAGCCAGCGCTGAACGTCATACGGGCGCACTCCGACCGCGGAGGCTGCCTCGCTGCGTAGTGCGCCGCCGGCGATCAGCGCGAGCGCCCGCGTGACCTGGCTGTCGGTGAACTGGCGGCCGCCGCGGAGCGGGCGGATCTCCCTGGGCTGGGTGATCTGGGCGCGCTCACGCAGCCTGTCGCGCAGCTCGACCACCCGTGCCGGGTCGTTGGCTTCGGGGGCCGGGACCGCGGCGAGCACGTCGGAGCTGTTCTCGCCGGTGTTGCGCAGCGCGTCGGTGAGGACGCGATGGCGTTGCGTCGTGGCGGCACGGCGGGCGTCGATGACCTGCCAGCGCACCAGCGTGGCCGCCAGGGCAGCGAAGCAGCGCGCGCCGCCGGTCACCCGACACGCCTCCCAGAGCCCGAGCAGCGCCGCTTGCCTGGCGTCGTCCTTGTCCAGCCCGTTGGGCAGCCCACGCGTCGCCGCCCCGATCACCGACCGGTAGCGACGCGCCAGCTCCGCGAACGCCGCATCATCCCCACGCCCGGCCAAACCCGCCAGACGCTCATCAGACATCGTCTGCACCCTGCACTCTCCTTCTGTCGTCTTTGAGTCAGTGAGCGAGCGACCAGCGCCCCGCATGCCGCGGGCGCCCGGTCAGCCGTCGGGTTCCGCGCTCGCCAGCCAGGCGTCAGCGCGACCAGACGCGGCGCGCTCGGAGATCGCCGCGATCTCGGGGTCGGTAAGGCAGTACGTCTTGACGCGCGTGGGCCGTTCGCCCTCGGCGAGCAGGAAACCGACACCGCGCTGCGCGCCCGGCACCGTGGAGGCGTCCGCCCCGGCCGATGCCCAGCCCTGTCCGAGGATCGTGTCGGACGCCTGCGGCGTGTTGCAGCGCAACGCGAGCCGGAACCCGAACAGGTCCCTGAGCGCCGACGGCACGACATCCGCCGCCGGCTTCTGCGTCGCGCAGATGACGATCACTCCGGCGGCGCGGCCGCGGGCGACGAGGTCGCGGAGTAGTTCGGTGAGTTGGTGGCGTTGCTTGCGGTCCGGCAGCGACAGGTAGAACGCGAGTTCGTCGCAGACCACCAGGTGCAGCGGGAGTCCGTCGCCGGGGTGGATCTTGCGTTGGCCGCGGGCGAGCAGCTCGCGGTAGCGGTCCTCCATCACCGCTTGGACGTCACGGAGCAGCGCGATCGCCTGCTCACCGTCCGGGCCGACGACGCGCTCGGCGACCGGAGCCCACGCCGCGAGCTCGACGAGCTTGCCGTCGAGCAGCCACACCCGCGTCTGAGGGTCCAGCGCGCCGGCGGCGACGAGCAGCGACAGCGCGACCGATTTTCCGGCGCCTGGCTCGCCGCCGACGAGGACGTTGCGTTCCACCAGCCCGATCCGGACCGGCTCGCCGTGCTCGTCGACACCGACGGGGATCGGGTTCCACAGCGACAGCTCCTCCGCGGCGACTGCGGGCCAGGTCAGCGGGCCGGTGTGCTCGAACGGGTCGCGGCGCACGATCGTCACGTGCGCGATCGCGGCGTCTGAGCGGTCGCGCTGCACCCGGACCTCTCGGACGCGCAGGCTCGCGGCGAGCCGGTCACGGCGCGCGTCGAACTCTGCGACCGAGCCGCCGCGCCGCACCCGCACCCGCAGCACGTCGCCCGCCGGGACCGGCGTGACCGACACGACCCGAGGGCCACCGAACGGTCCCACGGCGATCCCGGCGTCGATCGTCGCGCGCTCCCACGCCCGCCGTACCCGCGCGCCATGCAGCCGCGCACGGATCTCCCGGCGGGCGCGCCGCAGCGCCAGGACCCCCGCGATTGCGGCGAGCAGGACCACGCCTGCCGGCAGATCCCCCAGCACCCCCGCCGCCAGCCGCTGCACGACCACGAGCCCCGCCAGCAGCCCGAGTTCCAGCCGCCACCGCCACCCGGCCGCCAGCGCATCTCGCCCGAGCTGCTCCCACTCCTGCCCCGTCCCAGCGCTCGGCCGGACGCGTCGTCGCACGTCTCCCATGGCCATCACCGACCGTTACGCCCGGCGCGCCGGGTCAGCCCTCGGCCTTGCCCGGCTGACGGTGACCGCCGGGCGCGACGCCGTTGGCCTCGATCCGGTTGGCGCGGAACGACACCCCGGAGCGATCGCCCATCGACCACGGCAGCGCGACGAGCCCGTCGAGCTTGAGCATCGCGCCCTGGCCGACCTTCGGATCGCCCGCGACCGTCAAGTGGATGATCTCCCCGCCCTCTGAGTCCAGCGCGACCGTCTGAACCTTGTAGAGCAGCTCACCGTTCTGATCGGCCTTGTGCTGCTTGGTCTCGAAATCCGTCACCGGCCGGGCCGGGGCCGCACACATGAAGGTGAGTTGAGATGTATCGATCGGAAGACGCACGGCCACTCCTTTGGTCTTGTCCTCATGTCCTAATGAGGACTGTAGGAGCGAGAATAGGCGCGTGTCATCCTCTTGTCAAGTCCTCATGAGCACCTATCCTCAGATATCCCTGCCCCACGCCGACCGGGGAGCGAGTCGATGACGCCCGAGTTCCACAGCCACGCGCCGAAGTACCACCGCGTCGCAGACGATCTGCGGCGTCAGATCAGAGAAGGCGACCTGCGCCCCGGCGATCGCCTCCCGCCCGAGACCGAACTCACCCGCCGCCATCGGATGAGCCTGCCCACGATCCGCCAGGCGCTCGGGCTCCTGCGCGCCGAGGGGCTGATCGAGTCCAGACAGGGCATCGGCACGTTCGTCAAGGAGAACCGTCGGCTGCAGCGGCGCTCACGCGACCGCTACCGCCGCGCCCGATCTGACGGCAAGCTGCTGACCTCCCGCCTGCGCCACGAGATCGAGTTCGCCGGCCGCGCCGCCGCGCCCGACCACATCGCCGAGGCGATGGACATCGACCCGGGCACCGAGATCGTGGTCCGCCGCCGCCGGCTCTTTGACCCCGAGTCCGGCCAGCCCGAGGAGGTCGGAGCCAGCTACCTGCCCGTGGCGATCGCCGGCGGCACGCTGCTCGAAGACCCGACCGTCGTCCCCAAGGCGCTGTTCCTGTGCGTCGAAGAGCTGACCGGCAAGCGCTACGCCTGTGGCCGCGACCAATGGGTCGCGCGCATGCCCACCGCCGACGAAGCCGCCGCGCTCGAGCTCCCAGCCGGCGCGCCCGTTCTGCACGTGATCCATACCGCCTACGCCGACGACGACACCGTGCTCGAGGTCGCCGAGTCCGTCTGGCCCGCCGACCGCGTCCTAGTCATCGAGGACTACCCGATCGAGCCCGACGCCGAAGAACCCTCCGCACCCTCCGACATATAACGGAAGCGATCCGATGACCCGAACCTCCGAGCAGACGCCCGCGCACGCCGCCGCCGTCCGCGACCACTGGTGGTGGCGACCCGGCTGGCGCGCCGGCCGCGAGTTCTACACCTGGCACCTCACCTTCCCAACGGCCCACAACCTCCACGCGCTCGTCGACGCCCACCAGGACCAGCTCCGAGCGCTGCCCGGCCTCGACATGGTCCCCCGCCAGTGGCTGCACCTCACCATGCAAGGCATCGGCTTCACCGACGAGATCACCGAAGCCGACGCCGGCCAGATCACCGCAGCCGCCCGCCGACGCCTCCACGCCATCGCAGCACCCCGAGTCACCTTCCACCGCGCGCTCCTACGACCCGAAGCCGTCGTCCTACCCGCCACGCCCGCCACCGCCGTCGCCCAGATCCGCAACGCGATCCGCGACGCCATCACCGACGTCACCGGCACCGCGCCCGACGAGCCCGCAGCGAGCAACGGCTACGTCCCCCACGTCACCGTCGCATACGCCAACCACGACAGCCCCGCCACACCGATCCTCGCCGCCACCGAGGCCGTACACGCCCAACCGGCCACCGTCACCATCGACACCGCCTCGCTGATCATCCTCAACCGCGACCACCGCTTCTACCAGTGGCGGGACCACGCGCGCGCCCAGCTCGGCCGATCGCTCGCACCGAGCTGACGGTTGATGCGAGACTTGCCCGCGATGAACGTCGATGTACTTGAACGCGAGATGTACTCCGAGGCCGAAGCGGCCCGGCTGCTTCAGGTGGCCCAGAACACGCTGCACTACTGGCTCGAAGGTGGCGAGCAGCGCGGCAAGAGCTACCGCCCAATCATCCGGGTCGAGCCTCACGGCGGCCGCGCGGCCGTGACCTGGGCTGAGTTCATCGAGGCCGCCCTGCTGCGCGAATACCGTCAGCGTCGCGTGCCGATGACCGAGCTGCGAGCGTTCATCGACCGGCTGCGCGACCGTGCCGGCATCCCCTACCCACTCGCCCATCACCG
This sequence comes from uncultured Solirubrobacterales bacterium, assembly GCA_963828075.1. Classification (GTDB taxonomy): domain Bacteria; phylum Actinomycetota; class Thermoleophilia; order Solirubrobacterales; family Solirubrobacteraceae; genus JACCYI01. The sequence continues at coordinate 1,265,953 of CAWHDH010000021.1, forward strand.
CCCGTTCATCGCCGACCGCCAGCTGATCCGCGAAGCACAAGACATCTCCGGCCTGGCCGCCGACTACTGCCTCGTTGCCGAGGTACGCGGCCAGCTGATCCTCACGCCACCCGCGCAATCATTCGTCGAGCGCGTGACCTGGCACGGCAACGTCGCAGCGCGCTGGCGACCGCACAATGACCCCGACTCGCCAGTAAGGATCGATCCCGACGTGCGCTTCGGTCGCCCGGCGATCAAGGGCATCAGCACCGAGATCGTCTGGGAGCACGACGACGCCGGCGAAGACATCGACGAGGTCGCCGAGGCCTTCAACCTCACGCCCGCCGACGTGCGCTGGGCGCTCGCCTACGAGACCTCACAACGGCTACGGGCAGCGTGAAACGGCCGGCCAAGCCGGCGACCGTCCGCTTCTACTTCGACGCCGACGTCCTCGGGCTCGCCAAGGCCCTCGCGTCGCTCCGGCCCGACATCACCTACCCCGGCGACCCCGGCGGCATCGTGCACAAGCGAGAACGCCCGCCCTGCCCCATCACCAGCCCGGCGACGCTCGACACCGATTGGATCCCGCAGGTCGCACGCCAGGGATGGCTGATCATCACCCGTGACAGCCATATCCAGGACCGCCGCGCCGAACTCGCCGCCGTGCGTGATCACGCGGCACGCATGATCGCCCTCGCCGGCAAAGAAGCCACCAGTACATGGACACAGCTCGAAGTGCTCATGTGCCAATGGCGCGCCATCGAGACCCAGCACGAGAAGCCCGGCCCGTTCGTGTTCACCGCTACCAGAACGACACTCAGCGCCGTCAATCTCAGCTGACCACCTTCGTGCCGCACTCTCGAACCGATCGCGCGTCGACGAGCAGGGCCCGTCTTGACCTCTCGTGCGCGACCGACGAGCAGTTCGCCGCGCGCCCTCCGGCGCTAGAGCTTCGCGACGAGACCGTCCACCGCCTCCACGCACTGCACGCGGTAAGGCTCGTTGACCTGGATGCGCTGTCCCATGACGTCGAGCCGGCCGGACTGCATCTCGTAAAACGGGCACCCGCGAGCGTAGGCCACGACGCCAGTCGTCTGGAAATCGCGGATGTTCACCATGCCCTCCGACAGAGAGCCGAACGTGAACTTCTCCGGATGCGACTTCAGCAGCGCGGCCACGTCCTGGTCGATCGACTTCAGGACCGCCCCGTACGCCGACGCCGGGCCCATGTACTGCGTGAGCCGATTCTTGGCGATGATGTGCACGCGCGGCAGGGTGCGGCCCGCCTCCGAGAGGCGCGTCGCGAACGCGTACGTCGAGTAGATCTCCGAGGGCAGCTTCAAACCGTAGACCAGCGAGAACGCATTCTGTACGGCCCGGCGTGACGAGTCGTCCGCCATGACCGGAAGCACAAGCCGGTCAACGGCGGACAACGCAATCTGCGTATAGATCGAGAAGCTCGGGTTGGCATCGACGAAGATGGCGTCGTATTCGTCCCGGATCGGGTCCAGGAAGTTCTTCAGCCAGTCGATCACGCTCACCCACGCGTTGGTCCCGGGGATCTGCGTGTTCGCGAGCGTTGATATCGCGTTCGACTGCAGCTCGAGCAGCGGGTCGCCGCAGACCAGGTCGACGTTCTCGGGGATCGCCGCGTTGTAGTCGCTGGGCTGGGTCAAGAATTCGCCGTGCGTGATGACGGGAGCCGAGTACGGCGACGGCAGTCTCTCCTGGAAGTAGCCGCCGATCGTCGCCCGCGGAAGCTCACCCTGGCGTGCGAGCAGATTACCGCTGCCGTGGTTGGTCAGGCCGCCGAGCAGGAGCTCGCTCAGATTCGCCTGCGGGCACATGTCGATCGCCAGCACGCGTTCGTTGGGGTGTTCCTGCCCGTAAAAGCAGATCGATTGGAAGCACAAGCTCGTCTTGCCGGTGCCGCCCTTGTTGTTCCAGTAGCCGTAGATCATGGTGCACCTCGCCCTGTCGTTTTCGGACACTATAGCGTACGTCTTGTACTCTTGCGTGTCCTATCCGGACGGGCGCAAGCTCCGTGGCCGTCCCCGGGCGAGCGAGGCCACGCACGCTCGTGAATAGGTTCTCCACGACATCAAGGCGGCCTTCGGCCGCGGCCGGCTGCGCGCGGCTCGCTTCGCTCGCCGTGCTCGCCGGCCAACACCACGGCGACCAGGCCCGCGAGAAGAGCCCAGCGCAACGCGGCAGCGATCGACGGGTGGCAGCGACGCAAGGATCGCTGGAGGTCGAAGCGGACCGGCACCACCGCTCTGAGGGCGACGCACGCGGCACCCGGACGGAGCAGCTCCTCGACCGGATCGCCACCCACAGCCGCGCTCGATGTCTGACTCCGTCGGAGGTCGATCCAGGAGGCGATCCGGGCCGTCGTGCGTGGCTGTGGGAAGCTGGTGGGAAGTTGGCCGGGCCCGTTCGGCGGCTTCCAGCCCTCTCAGGCGGTCGATGGCGCCCCGGAGGAGCGCGTCACGCAGGGCCTCGGATTCGGCTCTGCAGCGCCATCCGTCGCCGGACGAGAGCGGAGGGGGCGGGATTCGAACCCGCGGACGGCGTGAACCGTCTCCGGTTTTCAAGACCGGTGCATTAAGCCGCTCTGCCACCCCTCCGGTTCGGCGTCCGACAGACGCGCCAAGATCGTACGTCGCCGCGCTATAGTTGCGTGAGCAACCATTCTCGGAGGGTACGTCATGCGACTCGAGGGCATCCACCACATCAGCGCGATCACCGGCGACGCCGCCCGCAACGTCGACTTCTACACGCGCGTGCTCGGGCTCCGGCTCGTCGCGAAGACCGTCAACCAGGACGATCCCAGCGTCTACCACCTGTTCTACGCCGACGAGCGCGCCCGCCCGGGTTCCGAGCTGACGTTCTTCGAGTACCCCGGTGCCAAGCCCGGCCGCGCCGGCGACGGGATGGTGCACCGGATCGTCTGGCGTGTCGGAGGGCCCGAGGCGCTCGACTTCTGGGCCGAGCGGCTCGACGCCGAGGGGATCGCAGCCGAGCACTACGGCGACCGTCTGCGGTTCGCCGACCCCGAAGGGCTCGGCCACGAGCTGGCGGTCGACGACTCCGGCGACGAGCCGCTCGCGGCGGAGCATCCCGAGATCCCTGCGGCGGTCGCGCTGCAGGGCTTCGACGGCATCCGCGCGTACAGCTCCTCCCCCGAGCGCAGCGCCGGCCTGCTGGACCGGCTGCTGGGCGCCGTGCCGGCGGGCCCCGACACGTGGGAGCTGCGCGGCGAGCGGCGCGGCGGCTTCATCGCCTATGACCCGCCGCCCGCGGAGCGCGGTCGCCCGAGCGCGGGCACCGTCCACCACGTCGCCTGGGGCACCTCGGCCGCCGAGCATCCGCGGTGGGAGGAGCGGCTGACCGGGTCGGGCGTCCCGACCTCGGGGATCATCGACCGCCACTACTTCCACTCGATCTACTTCCGCGAGCCCAGCGGCGTGCTCTTCGAGATCGCCGACGACGCGCCCGGCTTCACCGTCGACTCGCCGCTTGAGGATCTCGGCTCACGGCTGATCCTGCCGCCGCACCTCGAGCCCGCGCGCGAGCGGATCGAGGCCGTGCTGACCCCGCTGCCCGACCCCCGCGTGGCCACGTCCTAGTGGAGGCGCTCCCGGTCCGCGCGGACTTCCCCCACCGCGAGGAGCTGCAGACGCGCTGGCACGACAACGACGTCTACGGCCACGTCAACAACGTCGACTACTACGCCTTCTTCGACACGGTGATCAACCGCTGGCTGATCACCGAGGGCGGGCTCGACATCCACCGCGGCGAGGTCATCGGCCTGTGCGTGGAGTCCCACTGCACGTTCCATGCGCCGCTCGAGTTCCCGGAGCCGGTCGACGCCGGGCTGGGCGTCGCGACGCTCGGGCGCTCGAGCGTCCGCTACGAGCTCGGCCTCTTCCGCCCGGGATCCGAGCCGCCGGCCGCGACGGGCTGGTTCGTCCACGTCTTCGTCGACCGCGCCGAGCGCCGGCCGGTCGAGATCCCGCCCGCCGTGCGCGCGGCGCTCGAGCGCCTCGTCTAGTCGGTGTCGGCGCGCAGCGCGGCGAGCGCATCGGCCAGCTCCGTGTAGCGCAGCGCCGAGCCCACCGCCGCACCCGTGTGGTCGGCGACCGCCAGCGCGAGATGGAGGTCGTCGTCGTCGAGCGCCCCCGGCTTGCACGCCCAGACCGCCACGACGCCCCAAAACTCGTCGCCGACCATGAGCGGGACGGCGAGCCGGGCCCGCGCCGACGCCTCGGCGGCGAGCACCGGGCGCCGCTCGGCGAGGCAGCGCTCCGCCGGCGCGAGGTCTTCGGGGTCTGAGCCGGCGGCGTGTCGCAGCTCACCCGCGTCGGCCAGCAGGATCGCGCAGGCAGCGCCGTCGAGCGCGCGGCCCAGCTCCTCGGAGGCCTCCGTCAGGATCTCGTCGACGTCGTCCATCTCCGTCAGCCGTGCCCCGAGCGCGCTCACCCGGACGAGCTGGCGGGTGCGGTCGCGCAGGCGGACCTCAGTCGGGCGCAGCGCGTCCGACTGAGGTCCGGCTCCAGGACGGGGCAGGACGGCGTCCCGGACCTCGCCGGCCTCCGCCCGGCGACCGAAGCGAGCCGGTCGGAACCAGTCCGGCACCGCGGTATAGGCGATCGCCTGGCCGCGACCTCCCTCGTGCTTGCCGAACAGCAGGGCGCGATCGGCCCGCGCCACCAGATCGGTCGGCGAGACGCCTGCCTCCCACTCCGCAACCCCGGCCGTCGCGCGCCCGGCGGTGCCCTCGGAGAGGTCGGCGATCGCGGTCACGATCCGCTCGGCGGCGCGCAGGGCGATCTCCTGGGCCCCCTCCTCGTCCGCCTCGACGGCGAGCAGCGCGAACTCGTCGCCGCCGTAGCGGGCAGCGATGTCGTAGGGGCGGGTCGCCTGGCGGAGGGCCTGACCGGCGCGGCGCAGCACCTCGTCGCCGATCAGGTGGCCGTGCAGCTCGTTGACGGACTTGAAGTCGTCGAGGTCGAGCATGATCAGCGAGAGCGTCGGGGCGACCGCGCGCTCACAGCGCTCGATCTCCCGCGCCAGGCTCTCGTGCATCGCCGCGTGGTTCAGGCAGCCCGTCAGGCCGTCGGTCCGCGCGACGAGCGCGAGGCCGGCGTGGGTGCTGGCGTTGGTGCACGCGACGGCAGCCAGCTCGGCGAACGTCTCGAGCAGCGCGAGGTGCTCGTCGGTGACGAGGAACGGGCGCTTGTAGCCCACCGTGAGCACGCCTCGGAGCTCGCCGCCCCAGTTCATCGGCACCGCCAGGCAGCTGCGGACCTCGGAGAAGAACACGTCGACCGGCAGCCCCGAGATGACGAACGGGTAGTCGTTGGTCAGCATCGACTCCCCGGACTCGAGCACGCGACCGGACAGCCCCTGGCCGGGGTGCAGGTGGAAGCCGAGCATCTCGGGCGGCATGCCGTCGGACGCCGCGATGGCGACGCCCTCACTGGTGCCGCGATAGACGGCCGTGTAGTCGCCGTCGAGGATCCGGTTGGCCTCCTGGGCGATCCGGTGCAGAACCTCGTCGAGATCCAGCGTCTCGTGCAGGTTGCGGGCCGCGCGGGTGAGCGCGTGATGGCGGTCGAAGCCGGCCTGGTCCTCGTCCTCGTGCGGCCACTCGAGCGCCTCCACCGCGGCGGCGACCACCGCCTCGGCGGCGGCGCGCGCTTGTGGGGAGAACGCGGTCGGCTCCGAGTCGGCGAGCAGCCGGCGGAGAACCTCGGTGGTATCCCCGAGCCGGGGGTGCGGCGACGAGTTGTCAGAGGGTGCGGTCAGGGTCCATCAACTTACGCGGGAGGTCGTCAGCCGTGTTTTCGGCGCCCGACAGTGGGATCTTTCCCCATGGCCCGAGCGTCTAGACTTCCGGCGTCCCGAGGAGAGGTGGCCGAGTGGCTGAAGGCACTCGCCTGCTAAGCGAGTATGGGGTTCACACTCCATCGCGGGTTCGAATCCCGCCCTCTCCGTTCCCGGGCGACCATCTACACTGTCGCTCGCTCTGCGCCCGTAGCTCAGCTGGATAGAGCGTCGGTCTACGGAACCGAAGGTCAGAGGTTCGAATCCTCTCGGGCGCGCTCCAGAAGACCCTGCTAACGCGGGGTTTTCGTGCTTCTGGAGCCGGTTCGTTGGTGCCGGATTCGAAACGCAGGACCAGGGTGCAGGACCAAAGTGCGTCAGCTGACGTCTGCTTCCTGCCCGGAGAGGAGCCGCTCGACGTCGGCGCGTAGGAATCGGACGTGGCGGCCGAGCTTGACCCGCCGCAGCACGCCGGTGCGCCCCCAGTGCAGAACGGTGGAGACCGGCACGGAGAGCAGCGCCGCCACATCGGCCGCCTTCATGATGTCGGCTCGGGTGAGCCCTCGAGGAGCAGGGTCGGGCGCGAACGTGCTCACGGGAGCATTCAGAGCTCCAGGCCGAGGTCGCGGCCACGGGATCGGCTCGCGGGGATTGGGCGCTCGCGGCCGAGCGGTGCCAGCGGGTCGCGGGCCCGCCGCAGTTCGCCGGGCTGCGCCATGCGTGTGTCGGGCAGCGCCGGCCGTTGCGCGCGGCTGTCGTCGAGGATCCGCGCGACCCGGCGGATCACGTCGTCGTCTGTCGTCAGCGGTTCGGGGGGTGTGTTCAGGAAGGCGGGTGCGGCGGTGACGTAGGAGCGGCTGGCTTCGCGGTGTCGGGAGAGGGCTGCGTAGCCCCATTCGCGGTAGAGCTCGTCGGATCCGAGCACGAACGTGCGGTCGACGGTCGCACCCTGGGCGCGGTGCGCGGTGGTCGCGTAGCCGTGGTCGAGGTGTCCGTCGCGGACGTAGCGGACCGGGATCTGGACGTGGTTGCCGTTGTCACTCTTGATGGTCAGCCCGTCGGCGGCGATCACCGTGAGCGTCCCGGCTTTGCCGTTGACGGCGCCGGTGTGCGGGTCGTTGCGGGTGGTGACGACGCGGTCGCCGACCGCGAAGGCGCGGTGCTCGGTGGGCGGGTTCCTTGCCGAGATGGTCTCTTCCACCGGCCGGAGGGTGCGGCGCTCGTCCTCGCGGGGAGCGCCCAAGAGGCCGAGCACTGCGTCATTGCCGCCGATCCGTTTGAGGGTCACCCCTTCTACGGCGTCCCCGCTGACTACGGCCCCGCCGAGCCGTTCTTTCCCGAGCCTCCATATGTCGTGGTGGTCAACCTCGACTGGCGTGACGAGGATCCTGACGGCGGCTAGGCCGTCGACCGCTTCGCCTGGAAGCGCGCCCGGCCCGGGTTGCGCTTCTGCCTCATTGCGGCACGCCGAGGGCGGGCAACGCGATGAGCCAGCGACTGCTGGCGCTGACCCGCGCGGGCTGTGCGGCCCGCGCGGGCTTGACCGCCCGGCTCGCGGTCTACTAGCGGCTGAGCACGCGCGCGACGGCCGAGCCGACCAGCACGCCGAGCGCGATCGCCACGATCACCGCGATCGCGCCCGAGGCGGTGACGAAGCCGTCGCCGGTGTCGGTCGCGATCTGCGTCGTGCCGATCAGGCCGAGGCTGCCCGGCACGAGCAGCCAGAACGAAGGCAGGAAGACGACGAGGCTCGGCGGCCCGCCGCGCCACTGGACGATCGCCGCGCCGAGCGCCGCCGTCAGCCCGCCCGCGAAGCCGCCGAACGCGGCGCCGTAGGCCTCCTGGCCGCCGGTCTGGGCGAGGAACGTCAGCGCGAGCAGGCCGAGGATGAAGGGCAGCACCGCGGCCGGAGCGCTGAGATTCAGGCAGACCCCGACGCCGAGCAGCACGAGACCGACCCACGGCGCCCACGCGCCGAGCTCATCGACCCGCACGTTCGCCAGCTCTTGGGCGGGCAGGCCGATCACGCGCGCGGCGGCCAGGATGCCGGCGCTGAACAGCAGCAGCTGGACCGTGCCGAAGACGAGCCGGGACGTGCCGGCGACCATCGCGCCCGCGGCGAGCTCGGACATTCCGGTGACGATCAGCGCGCCCGGCAGCAGCACCGCGAGCGGCGGCAGCAACGTCCGCAGCGGGCCCTCGAGCAGGTCGTGGTCGGCGGCGAGGAAGACCGCGCAGCCGACGAGGAACGCCGCCACGACCGGCAGCAGCGGGAGCGCGAGCTTCGAGCGCGCGGCGACCTCGATCAGCATCGCCACCAGCACGCTGCACAGCACGCCCGCGAGCAGGTTCGCCGGTGCGGGCTGCAGGATCAGGCCGATCCCGGCGGAGACGGGGATCAGCCCCGCCGCGACCGCCCAGCGCGGGAGCAGCGGAGCGGCGGCCAGCACGCCGTCGAGGCGGGTCACCGCCTCGTCCGGCCCGCAGGTTCGGTTCAGCACGGCGTCGACGATCCGAGCGACGGCCGCCGACTGGTCGAACCGCAGCGGCACGCCGACGGCGCGGAAGCCGGTGGCGTCCTCGCCGTCGAGCGAGACGAACAGCCCGGTGGGGGTCGCCGCGCACTGCACGTCGCCCTCCCCCAGCGCCCGGCCGATCCGCCGCAGCTCGGATTCGACCTCGTCCACCGGCCGCCCGCTCGCCAGCCCGGCGGTGCCGAGCGCCAGCAGACAGCGCCGAATCGACGTCGACATCGCCAGGAGTGTGACTGAAGATCGGCTCGAAGCGGTCGAGCAAACGGGCGATGATGAACGCGCACGCACGCACGGTGAAGATGGTCTTCGCCACCGTCTTCCTGGCCGCGCGGCCGAGTTCTCCTTTCGCCTGGAGGGAGCGGCGAATCCTCCGATGGCAGGCCCCCTCGTGCTAGCGGCCGTGCGCGTCTATCCGGCTGCTGCCTCTGCCTCGTTGCGGCGGCCCCGCGGTCTCAAACTGCGGTCACCGAGAGGGGGTATGGGCGTCAGCTGCGACGTCAACCACCCCCATGCGCCACCGCCGCCCCTCATGGGGGTGGTTGACCCCACTATTCGGGGTGAACCACCCCCAAGGGAGGGTGGAGGCGGACACGGGGGTGGTTGACGTCCGCCGACGGCTCCGCGCGGCGCGATCCCGCCCCCGCCGCCGACCCTCACTCGATGATGCAGTTCCCGGGACATCACCCACGGTCGGGCGACCAAGCGACGCCACCGGCCGCTCCTTCCGCCTGATTGCGCGGTCCTTCGTCGCCCCGCTGCCGGGCGCGCGTCGAAGCGTCGGCCAGCACCGACGCCGAGCGGCTGCGGATCGCGCGCAGCGTCCAGATGGATGGCGTCCCTTCAAGCCGAGGGGTCTCTCGGCCGATGTGGCTAAAGTCCACCATCTCCATCATATCGACCATCTTGCTATTCTCTCGCTTGTGCACCAACCCCATCGTCAATCGATAGGAGGCCGTTGGTGTCGGAGCTGATGAAGGTCCGCGAGGTCGCTCGAGCCCTCGGCGTGCACGAGAACACGATCCGCCGCTGGGAGGAACGCGGGCTCTTGCGTGCCGTTCGACTCCCGAGTGGCGTCCGCCGCTTCCGGCCGGAGGACGTCGAGGCGATGCGCGCCGAGATGTTCAGCGGCTTCGCACCGCTGCGTGAGGACGACGACGTCGTGCCCGTGACGCGCGTCCGCTCCATCGACTGAGGACCGTCGGGTCCCACGCCTAGGGTTGCCGCCGGTATGGGACCCGGCGAGCACCGACCGCACGACCACGAGTATTGGGCGGAGCCTGGTCGAGGACGCTGTTCGCCGGCGACCTCTTCGAAGCGATCCCCTTCGGAGACCAGCCGACCGTCATCTACGCCGCCGAGGAAGGCCCGGTCGCGGGCAAGCACTTCGTCGGCGAGGTGGCGTTCGGCTATGGCTTGCTCATCACGCCGACGTGCGACATGACCGACCAGCGGGGCGGCGGCTCCGCCCACCCGTATCGCGTCCTGGTTCCCGTGCTCCCGCTGCGCGTCGTGGCGGAGCTGACGGGCTCCGTGGCAGAGAGCGAGAACCTGCTGCGCAGCCGCGACTCGATCCATCCGTACATGTATCTGCCGCCGCTGGCGGGCGTCCTGGATGAGGAGAGCGTGGCCTGCCTCTTTCGCCCCAGCCTCGTCGACGACGAGCTGCTGGCAAACCCGCCGCGCCGGCTCGCTCAGCTGCAGCCGCTCGCTCGTCGGCAACTCAAGGTCAAGCTCGCGGGCTACTGGGCCCGCGTGGCGGTCGACCCGCTGGAGCTCCCGTTGCATGAGAGAGACGAAGACGACGTGCGATCAGCTGGCTGGCCGCCAAGCCGCTACGACAATCCCGCCCGACCAGAGCTCACCCGCAACCGCTGATCGGCTGTCAAGCGCGTTTACGCGCCAACTTCAGCCCCGCAGCCACGCGACACTCCGCTTTACGGATTGGCTGAAACGGCACCGCAGAGCCCAAAGTCGGCTGCCCACGTTGAGACAATGTGACTGAGCCCGGGCTCTTCAACCCTCACCGGCCGCCCCATCCGGGGTGGCAATGACCCCGCGAAGGGAGCCCCGTAGGCGAGCTCGAGTCGTTCGGTGCCGATTACGCTCGCGGCGTGCAGGCTGTCGATCGGCTTCAGGGCCTGGACCGACTCATCACGATGTTTGTCGCCCGCGGTCGACGGCCTGTCTTCGTCATCGAGGACACCGAGGCCATGGTGGGATCACCCGACAGTGGCGACACGGTGACGCGGTTCTTCGCGCGCAGCCTGCATATGCTCGCGCGGGAACTCGGGAACTCGATGCGCCGACACTGATCGCGATCCAGGATGAGTTCCTTCAGAACTCCGCCTACGCCGAGATCCGTGGCGGAATGCGTGAGGTCAGGATCCCGGACCTGGAAGAGCCGGCTCGAGCCATCGGGGTCATCATCGATCACCGTGTGAATGTTCGAGCCGAGGCGGACATCGAGGTTGCCAATCTGATCGATGACGGCGCGCTCGAGGCGTTCGGTGCCTTCTACAGCGAGACCGGCGGAAACCTGCGCCACGTGCTTGCCGCGATCGCCGCCAGCGTCGAGCACGCGGCCGAGGTCGGGGTCGATTGCGTACGAGAGCCGGAGGCGCGTTATGGCGTCACGCAATGGCGACTGCGCCAATCGTAGGCCGCACCAGGCATCCTTGAGGTTCGCTGGCTCGACGGCGCAGTCGGTTGACTAGGCCCATGGGCCCTCCTTGATCGCTCTGGGCCGGACGGTAGGGGCGGTGGTCGCGGCTGCGAATGGGGAGTGCTCCCCATCTTCGCCAAGGGGACAGCGGGTCATCATGATCGGCATGTCGTTGTCCTGGCGGGTGTTCCTCATCAACGCGGCGCTCGTTCGTCGCCGCGGCCGTGGTCCTGGCGGTCTCGCCGGCCAGCGTGAGCTCGACGCCGGTGACGGGGGAGCTCGTCGTCCTCGGGGTCGGGGTTGGCCTGTTGCTCGTCGTCGACTTCGTGCTGGTCGATCGCACTCTCGCGCCGCTGCGGCGCCTGACCGGCGTGATGCCGCGCCTGGATCTGCTGCGGCCGGGACACCGGATCTCACCGGCCGGCGGCCGCCCTCCAGGGGCAGACCTTCATCTACCCCGGCACCGTCCGCGCGCTGCTGCGCGAGCACCTCCAGCGGCTCGCGGACGGCGAGGAGCCGGGCGACGCGCTCACCCAGCGCGAGCAGGAGGTCGTCAAGCTCGTCGCCGAGGGCCATACGACCGACGAGATCGCCGGCGCGCTCGTGATCAGCCCTCGCACCGTCGAACGCCACCGCGAGAACGTCCTCGCGAAGCTCGGCCTCCGCAACCGCGTCGAGCTCTCCCGCTACGCCATCCGCCGCGGTCTCGTCGACGCCGAACGCCCGGGCTTCGGTTGGCGAGCGGACGAAACCGAGGGACCGTCGCCACCGGCGCGGGGAGCGGCACTTGGACCGGGGAAGCAGCGTCTATGCGTAGGCGAGTCGCACCCGACTGGCGGGCCGCTCGACGCTGGCGAACGGGTGCAATCCGAACCACTTCGGGAAGGAGCGCACGAGATGCTCGGGGCCCTCGAGTTCGATGGTGCGCCCGCTGAGCGCCGCGGCCAGGCCGGCGTCTCCCATCCACACGGCGGTGAGAGACTTCGAATCGCTGCGAACCGTGATGTCGACGCCGAACCCGGGATCGCTCAGACACAGATCCGCCTCGGGTAGTACGAGCCAGAAGTAGCGCAGCTTCTCGGGCGCCCCGCGGAAGCGGAAGTGGATCACGGTGCGACCGGCGGGCAGCGCGTCGGTCTTGACGGTGCCTCGCATCCACCACATGAGCAGCCCGGTGTCGGGAGTCTCCTCGAAGATCGGCCGTCGGAGCCAGCGCTCACCCCAGATGCCCATCTGCGCGACGACCGGCCCGAGCTCCTCCCCAGCCGGAGTCAGGTGGTACTCGCTGCCCTTGCCACCCGGGCGCTCTCGGCGCTCCACGATTCCCGCACGCTCCAGCTGGCGGAGGCGCGTGGTCAGCAGCGAGGAGGACATCAGCGGTACACCGCGCTGGATGTCGTTGAACCGGTGGCTCCCGACGAGCGCCAGCTCGCGGATCACCAGCGGCGTCCAGCGCTCGGTGAGCACCTCGGCCGCCTGTGCGATCGGACAGAACTGCCCGTAGCCCGGCATGGCCGGAGTCTAACGCCGCCGACCGCTGGCAACTGCAGATTTTGCAGTTGATCGCGAGCACCGGACGCGATCTTCTCCTTCAACAAGGCCAATCGGCAGCAGGCCGAGGCCAGACGAAAGGCAGAGTCATGTACGTCATCGCGATTCACTCGGTATCCGACCCGGACGCGTTCTGGGGCGCGCAACTGGACCTGCCACCGGGAACCGAGCTGCCATTCGTCGCGCCCAGCTCCGACGGCACCCGGGGCGTGTGCGTCTTCAAGTCCGATTCCGTCGACACCGTGAGGAACCTCGTCGACGGCGCAGCGGGAGCGATCAGCAGCAACGAGTACCACGCGATCAACGAGGGCAGCGCCCAAGGTCTGCCCGTCTAGCTTCGAATTCCAATCCGAAGCTCCCCGAGAGGGGCGAGCGAGAGGGGACGGCCTCATGGCTGATGGGAACGGCGGTTATGACCTCCACGGCACGTTGCTGGAGGCTTGTTCGTGCGGGGTGTTGTGCCCGTGCTGGATCGGGGAGGACCCCGATGGTGGTACGTGCGACGCCTTCAACGCATATCACTTCGATCGTGGCACGATCGGCGGCATCGATGTCAGCGGCTTGAACTACATTCGGGTCGCAAGGATTCCGGGCAACGTGCTCGTGCCGCAGAGCTGGACGCAGGTCGTGTTCGTCGACGACAGCGCGAGCGACGCGCAGGCCCAGGCGCTCGTGGACGCGTACGACGGTAGGTATGGCGGGCCGCTGGCCGACCTGGCCGGACTGATCAAGGAGACGCTCGCCGTGAACCGCGCGGCGATCCGACACGAGCTCGCTGACGGTCGCGGAACGCTACGAGTGGGCGACGACCTCGTCTCCTCCGAGATGCACCCGTTCGCTGGGCCCGACGGTACGACCACCACGCTGCGGGACTCGCTGTTCTCGACTGTGCCGGGTTCCCCGGCCTACGTCGCCATCGCGGACAGGCACAGGGTCAACCTTCCGCAATACGGCATGGTTTGGGACCTCGACGGACGCAACGCGATCCAAGCCGACTATGAGCTATCGCACCGAGGGTGAGCGCCCGGATCTGATGATCGCGGAGCGTCTGGTGATGGCGGCGTCCGCGCCGCCCGGTCGCCTCGCGGTGAGGATCGGAACAGCGCGCGTCGGGCGTGTCCCGCGTGCGCTCGTTGTCACGATCGCGGGGGCGTGGGCGCTGGCGATCGCCGCCCACGCGACCGGCGACGCAGATGGCCTGCATCACGACGCGCTGCTCGATCACGGTCCCGCGCTCTGGTTCGCGCTGCCATTGTCGCTGCTCGCATGGCAGGCGATGACAGCGGCGATGATGCTGCCGTCGAGCCTGCCGCTGGTGCGGATGTTCGCGCATGTGTCATCGCGCCAGCCGCGACCGAGGGCGGCGATGGTCGCCTTCGTCGGCGGCTACGCGCTCGTGTGGACGGCATTCGGTGCGTTCGCATTCCTCGGCGACGTCGCCGTGCATCGAGCCGTCGATGCCAGTCCTTGGCTCGGTGATCGCGCGTGGCTGATCGGGCCCGGCGCGCTCGCGCTCGCCGGCGCGTTCCAGTTCAGCTCGCTCAAGAACGCCTGCCTGCGCCAGTGCCGCCATCCGAGTGCGTTCATCCTGCGCTTCTATGAGCGCGGCGTGGGCGGCGGGTTTCGGTTGGGCGCGCGCCACGGCGCGTTCTGCGTCGGCTGCTGCTGGGCGCTGATGCTGGTGTTGTTCGCGGTCGGGGTGGCGAACATCGTGTGGATGGCCGTGCTCACCGCCGTGATGGTCCACGAGAAGACACGCCCTCTCGGGGGCCGCACCGTGCCGGTCACGGGGGTCGCTCTGCTCGCGCTGGCGTCGATCGTCTTCCTGTACTCCGCCAGTGAGGCCGGCGTGCTGGGGTAACCCAGGCAGCGGTAGCTGGTCGCCGGAGCCGACGCGGAGGCGTTGACGGGTCGCCGCAACCGGTAGAGGATGGGCGTGTGATCGACACCGACGCGCCGGCGTGTGCCGACGCCGAACGGGTCCTGCTCGGGCGGCTGCGGGCCCACGATGAGGCCGCCTTCTCGGAGCTGCTGGATCGCCTCACGCCCGGGCTGCTGCGCGTCGCGCTCGCCCATGTCCCGAGCCGCGCCGTCGCGGAGGAGGTGGTGCAGGAGACGTGGCTGGGCGTGCTGCGCGGGTTGGATCGCTTCGAGGGCCGCTCGTCGCTGGAGACGTGGATCTTCCGGATCCTGCTCAACCGTGCCCGGACGCGCGGACAGCGCGAACACCGGACGGTGCCGTTCGCCGCGCTGGCCGCCGGTGAGATCGAGGCGCCGTTCAGCGCGGTGGATCCCGAGCGCTTCCTCCCGGCCGACCACGACCGCTGGCCCCACCACTGGGCCACGCCCCCGCAGCGCTGGGAGGACTCCCCGGAGCGCGCGCTGGAGTCCGGCGAGACGGTGGCGCTCGTGCGCGCGGCGATCGAGCGCTTGCCGCCGATGCAGCGCCTGGTGATCACGATGCGCGACCTCGAGGGGTGGCCCTCGGACGAGGTGTGCAACGTCCTGGAGATCTCCGAGACCAACCAACGTGTACTGCTGCACCGGGCCCGCTCCAAGGCGCGCCGCGCATTGGAGGAGCACTTCTCGACATGACCGCCCCAGCGACCGAGATGCCCTGTCGTGAGTTCGTCGAGTCCGTCACCGCCTACCTCGACGGCGCCCTGCCCGAGGTCGACCGCGTGCGCCTCGAGGAGCATCTGGCCGAGTGTCCGGACTGTGCCACCTATCTCGAGCAACTGCGCGTGACGCTGCGGGTGGCAGGCCGGATCGAGCCCGAGCACGTCTCACCGACTCTGCGCGGCGGACTGCTGCAGGCTTTCGCCGCCTGGAAGAGCACGGCGCCGTAACGCGGGGACGGTTGCCGGGACTCTTCTCATGACTGCTACTGGGAGGAGAGGTCAGTGACTACGGCTCGCGACGATCGAGTGCTGAGGGAGACAAGGGTGCTGGGGGCGTTCATCGTTCCGTTCCTGCTCGTGGCCTTTCCGCTGCTGTATCTGTTCCCGAACGACACGGGCAACTGGTGGGCCTGGGAGATCCAGCCGTCAATGACCGCCCTGATCATGGGTGCGGGCTACATCGCAGGCGCCTACTTCTTCGTCCGCGTTGCCCTGGCCACTCGCTGGCATCGCGTGCATCTCGGCTTCCTTCCCATCACCGCCTTCACCGCCTTCCTCGGGATCGCGACGTTCATCTACTGGGATCGCTTCAACCACGACCACCTCGCCTTCTGGATCTGGACCGGGCTGTATGTGACGACGCCGTTCCTCGTGCCGCTCGCCTGGCTGCGCAACCGGCCCACGGATCCGGGCACGCTGGAGCCTGGCGATCGCTACGTGCCCCAGCGCATCCGTTCGATCCTCATCGCGACCGGACTGCTGCAGTTCGCGGTCGCCGTGGTCCTGCTCGCCTCGCCCTCGACGATGGTCGACATCTGGCCCTGGATGCTCACCCCGCTGGCGGCGGCCACGCTCGGGGCATGGTTCGCGCTCCCGGGCATCACTGCGCTCATGATGGGCATCGATGGTCGCTGGAGCGCGATCCGCATCACGCTCGAAAGCCAGCTCATCGGGCTCACGCTGATCCTGCTCGCCACCGCCCGCACGTGGGAGCAGTTCGACAAGTCGAATGCGCTGACCTACGTGTTCACGGGCGGGATCGCCCTTCTGCTCGTCGGCCTCGCCGCCCTCTGGAACTCCATGGTCACCCGCCCGCATCGGGCACCTCTCGCCAGCGCCGGCCAGGCGGCGCGGTAGGCGACCTCGCCGGGCTGAGACCGCCCCTCCCTAGAGATCCCTGTGAGGCGGATTTCGGATGTGGGGCGGCTACTCGGGCGCCGGCGGGCGGGGTTCAACTGTGCCGCCATCGACCCACTGCACATGGCGCACCGGCGTGTCATCTAACCCAGCCCAACCGGGGTGCCCGCTCGTTCGAGTCGCACGTCACGGCGGTCCTGGTGGGCCTGCAGAACTCGGCGTCAAAGGGTGGCCGCCGTTGCGTCGAGACAGCAGCCGTGTCCGGTCGCATAGGCGCGTGAGGGTAGGCTCGCGCCCCGTGCCGCCGGAGGGCCCTCGACGAGCTGAGCAGCGAGGTGCTCAGGTGAAGCGGTCGATGGACCCCGGCGACCTCTTCTCGGGCGCGCTACTGGCCGAGCTCGCGCTCGAGCTTGATCTCGCACCTGTCGACGGAGCTGCGGGTGCCCGGCGTGTCCGAGGGATCCATCGCCCCGAACGCCTCGTCGCCGATGCGCATGTCCTCCGCCGTGGCGAAGTACTGAAGGACGACGGCGGTCTCCTGGGCTTCGTCGAGCAGGATCTTCAGGCCGATGGCGGGCACGCCCGGCGGGGGCCCGTCGCCTTCGTCGATCCGGGCGAGGAGGCCCTTGACCCGCTCGGCATCCACATCGGTGAACCGGACGACGCGTACGAACACGAGCATCTCCTTGACTCGAGGTTGGCCAACCCTATCCGTCATCGCAACCGGCCGACCGCGAGCGCCGGGAAGGCGACGACGGAGAGCACGCCGGCGGCGATCAGCGCCGCGGCACCGGCGGCGTCGACGACGCCGAGCTCCAGCCCGATCGCCGTCGAGGCGACGATGAACGGCAGCGACGTCGCCTGCAGCAGTGCGGCGGGGAGCACGCGCTCGCTCCCGATCAACGGCCGGTACAGCAGCGCCGGCAGGCCGCGGATCACGAGCAGCGCCAACAGGAACACCGGGACGGCGGTGAGCGCCGAGCTCGAGTCGAGCAGCGCGTCGAGGTCGTAGCGCACGCCGCTGGTCACGAAGAACACCGGGATGAAGACGCCGAACCCGATCGCCTCGAGCTTGGTGCGGAACAGCGGGTGCGTCATCTCGCGGTCCATGTCGACGAGCGTGACGATCGCACCCGCGAGGAAGGCGCCGAGGATCACCTCGAGGCCGAGCTCGGTGGCCAGCGCGGCGAGCCCGATCAGCAGCACGAACGCGCCGCGGATGCGGATCTGCGCCGTCGTGTCCTGCAGCCGGCGCAGCGTCGCCGACAGCGGCCGCAACCGCTCCGCGCCGGCGATCACCACGCCGACGGCGACCACGACGAGCGCGAGGGAGCCGAGCAGGATCAGCGTCGCCGTCGTGCTGCGCGAGTCACGCGAGAACAACAGCGACAGCAGGATGATCGTCGCGAAGTCGGCGATTGTCGCCCCCGCGATGACCAGTTGACCGAACGCGGACGCCGCCTCGCCGCGGTCCTTGAGGATCGGGATGACGATGCCCAGCGACGTCGCGCTGAGCGCGATCGCGACGAACACGATGTCGTCGATGAGCCCTGCCGCCTTGAGCATCACGCCCACCGCGAGCGCGATCGCGAAGCTGGCAGCGAAGCCCGCGCTCGCCAGTCGCAGCGCCCTCCCGCGCAGCTGGTGGAAGTCGATCTCCAGGCCGGCGAGGAACAGCAGGAACGCGAGACCGACGACCGACAGCACCGCCACCGGTTCGTCGACCTCGACCCAGCCGAGCACCGACGGTCCGATGACGATCCCGAGCACGATCTCCAGCACGACCGCGGGCAGCCGCACAGACGGTGCCAGCCCGAGCACCAGCGGCGCCGTGAACGCCACGGCGCTGATGATCAGCAGGTTGGTGAACCCGAGCTCCACGCCCTCACACGGCCTCCGGGGGCGCGGTGGTCATCGGTGCTCGGGGTTGGCGTTCTCCTCCTTGCAGCCCGCGTCCCACTCGGCACGCACGTTGCCGTGCGCCGGAATGCCGCCGGCGTCCTTCAGCATGCGCGCGAGGTGCAGCAGGTTCCACGTCATGAAGTGCGTGTTTCGCGCGGTGAAGTCGTTCTCCGGGCCGCCCGAACCGGGATCGAGGTAACTCGGGCCGGGGCCGGCCTCGCCGATCCAGCCGGCATCGGCCTGCGGCGGGATCACGTAGCCGAGGTGCTGGAGCGAGTAGAGGATGTTCATGGCGCAGTGCTTGATCCCGTCCTCGTTGCCGGTGATCAGGCATCCGCCGACGCGCCCGTAGTACGCGTACTGCCCATCCTCGTTGAGCAGATGCGAGTTGCCATAGAGGCGCTCGATCACCTGCGTGCAGATCGACGACTTCTCGCCGAGCCAGATCGGCGACAGCAGCACGAGGATGTCGGCAGCCATGACCTTCTCGTGGATCTCGGGCCAGTCGTCCTGCTCCCAGCCGTGCTCACGCATGTCCGGCCAGACGCCGGTCGCGATGGTGTGGTCGACCGCGCGGATCACCTCGACCTCCACCCCCTGCTCGCGCAGGACCGCGATCGACGTGGCCGCGAGACCCTCGGTATTCGAGATCTCGGGTGACCGCTTGAGCGTGCAGTTGATGTAGAGCGCGCGAAGGTCTGAGTAGTCCATGCCCCGATAGTCCTGCGAGCGCCCGATCTGTGACGCGCCGCCGACGGCTAGCCCGGCTTCCAGACGACGATGACGGTCCGGTCGCCGGTGATCTTCATGAAGCACTGCGATCGCGCGCTGTCGACGCGGACCACGTGATCGCAGCCCGTCAGCGACTCGACCTCCGGGCGCAGGGTCCGGTACTGGTTGGCGACCGCGTCCAGCCGGTAGAGCTCCTCGTCGTCCTTCGCCTGGCGAACGACGGCCGAGCACTCGGAGTGGCGACGCTCCCCGGAATCCCCGCAGACGATGCCCTGTCCCTCGAGCTTGCCGTGCTGCGACTGCTCGTTGACAGCCGTCACGGTCGCCGTCGCCACGCGGAACACCGCGCGCTCGGTGCGGCCGGGCGCCGCGGTGACGGTGCACGCGGGATCGGCGCCGGCACAACCGCCCTCGCTCTCCCAGTGGTCGAACGCCGACCCGGGCGCGGGCGTCGCGCGCAGCGTCACCGCCTCGCCGCAGTCGTACGGGCCGAACGAGCCGCGGTCCGAGCTCGTTCGCCCGAACGAGATCGTCTCGTCAGGCCCGTCGCGCCCGCTCGCGGTCACCGACCCGTAGCCCCACCCGAGGCGACGCCCATCCGGGGTCGTGTAGCCGAGTCCTTGCAACTCGAGCTCGATCCCGACGCGGCCGGGACCCGTCTCGCAGAGGTCGCCCGGACCGGGAGGCCGCGGCCTCTCCGGGCCGGCGATCTCACCGTGAACCTCCCGGCCGTCCCACCACATCGGGTGCTCGCCGCTGCGTGCCGCGCCCGTCACCGCATCCGGCGCGGCGTCGAGGATGACCGACACGAAGTCGTCACGACCGAGCGTCCGGCGCATCCTGTCGAGCAGCGCGCGGAAGGCCGGGGCGGTGTTCGAGCGGAACTTCGTCGTCCCGTGCGGCTGGGATCCGCTGTAGATCACCCGGGTCAGACGCTTGAGGCCGTCGGTGAACCAGCGCCCGCCGTAGCACGTGCTCACGATCAGCTTGACGTCGAGCGGCCGATGCGCGAGCTGCGCGGCGAGCTTGGTGCGCTCGAGCACGGCCTGAAGCTCCGACGCGCTGATGGTCGCCGTATAGCGAGACGGCTGGCCCTTGGGATCCCTGATCACCTTGCCGCTGCGGTTCCTCCACACGTCGTGGATCGTGATCGTGCCCTCATCGCTGGTCGCCAGCCTCGCGCCCTGCTTGCGGATGTGCCTCGGCGTCGGAGTGCCGGTTGGGGCCCAGCCGTGCCCGAAGATCGCGATCACGACGTCGGTGCAGCCTCGCCGGCTGAAGCCGGTGATGAGGTTCTCGAGCGATTGGACGCTGGATGCCCGCCCGGCGCCCATGAACCTGGCGGTGCCCACGAACCGCTCGAGGTCGTCGAAGTCCTGTGCCAGCCCCGGCTCCGTGCGGTCGCCGAGCGTGACGAGGCAGTCGTTGGGATAGCGCGCGAGCTGCGACGCGAACGCCGCCGGGAACGGGAACGCGGACGTCGGTGCGGCCGACCTCGTCGCCCGTCCGGCGACGCGGTGCGGGAACCTGCCGCGGCGGCCGCCGAGCGTCGGCCACCACGACAGGTGCCGGCGGTGCACGACGCGCCCGCGGCGGTCGACGACGACGAGGTCGCTCGGGTGCACGAACGCGGCCCCCGGGTCGTAGTCCTGCCAGTACACCCACGCCGGGCCACGCGTGCGGAACACGCGTGAGCGCGAGACGAGCTCCGTCGTGCCGCCCCGTGCCTCGATCCGCCGCCGCCGCTCGCCCGGCTCGGGGCCACCGCTGGCGATCAGCGTCCCGCGCCCGACGAGGGACGACCGCATCAGAAGCACCGGCTTCGGGGCGATCCGGGTCTTCAGCGCCCGCATCGCCACGCGGTCGGCCTGAGCGCGCGTCACGGCGCCGGCGGTGGCGGGCGCCGCCGCGAGCACCGCGAGGACGATGCCGGCCAGGACCCTGTGGGGCATCGCGCGAGCCTACGCCCGGCGCCACGCGCCTGCAGGGTTTCCTACGCCATCATCAGCGAGTGCACCCGCCGGCGCCGCCCGACCTCTCCGCCGGCGCCCGGAGCACCTCGGCGCGATGACCCGATGGCTCGCGGCAGCGCTGCTCGCCACCGTCGTGCTCGCCCTGCTGCTCCCGAGTGGGGCGGCCGCGCACGGACTGGTCGGCCGGGCCGATCTGCCACTCCCGGCCTGGCTGGTCAGCTGGGCCGCGGCGCTCGTGCTCGTGCTCTCGTTCGCCGCGCTGGCCGCGCTGTGGCCGACGCCGAGGCTCGAGGGCGGCGGCCGCGAACGGCGCCTGTTCACCGTCCCGCGCTGGCTCGACGTCCTGGCCGGCGCGATCGGCGTCGCGATCCTCGTGCTCGTCGTCTACGCCGGCCTGACCGGCACGCAGGTGCCGAGCAAGAACCTCGCGCCGACGGTCGTCTACGTCCTCGTCTGGGTCGGCTTCGTCCCCGTGAGTCTGCTGTTCGGCGACGTGTTCGCCGCGGTGAACCCGTGGCGGGCGATCGGACGCCTCACCGGCGCGGCGGTCGCACGACTCACCGGCTCGGTCCCGGAGACGCTCCCGTATCCGCCACGACTTGGGTACTGGCCGGCCGCCGCTGGGATCTTCGCGTTCGTGTGCGCCGAGCTCGCGCTCGCCGACGGGAACGACCCCAGCACGCTCGCGCTGCTCATCGAGCTCTACGTCGTCGTGCAACTGGCGGGCCAAGCGCTGTTCGGCGTCGAGGCCTGGGGCCGCCACGGCGACCCGCTCGGCGTGTACTTCGGGCTGATCGCCCGGCTCGCGCCGCTCACGCGGCACGGGGACGCGCTCGTGCTGCGACGGCCGCTCGCCGGCGTCACCGGGCTCGAGCCGGTGCCGGGAACCGTCGCGCTGCTCGCGATGATGATCGGCACGACGAGCTTTGACGGGTTCTCCGCCGGCGGAGCGTGGAACGGCACGATCGCCGCCACGCTCCTGGACGTTTTCCGCGCCGTCGGCGTCGACGGCACGCGCGGCCTCGAACTGGCCTTCGTCGTCGGGATCGCGGCCATGGTCGCGCTCGTCGCCGCGGTCTACCGCCTCGGGCTCTCCGGACTCCCGACTGCCGACGCGACCGCGCGCGATCGGCTCCCGGGGATGTTCGCGCACTCGCTGGTCCCGATCGCCGTGGGCTACGTGCTCGCGCACTACTTCTCGCTGCTCGTCTACCAGGGCCAGCAACTCCTCCCCCTGGCCTCCGATCCGCTCGGGACCGGCGCCGATTACCTCGGCACGGCGACCGTCACCGTCGACTACTCGGTCATCAGCGCCACCGGCATCTGGTACGTCCAGGCCGCGGTCCTGGTCGCCGGGCACATCGCCGGGCTGGTACTCGCGCATGACCGCGCGCTGGTCGTCTACTCCGACCGCCGGCGCGCGGTGCGCTCCCAGTACTGGCTGCTCGCCGTGATGATCGCGTTCACCTGCTTCGGCCTGTTCCTGCTCTCTGCCCTCGACGGCAGCTAGGGTCTCAATACGCCCCTTGGCGGTCCGTCGGAACCGCCGCTGCCCGGGTCGCCACGTCTATAGCGTGTGCCGGAATGCTCCAGTCCAACGATCACGACGCGGAGGCCGCGAACGCCCTCGACGAGATCCTGCGTGACGGGCTGATCCGCTCCGTCTTCCAGCCGATCGTCGACCTCGAGACACGCGCGCTGTTCGGCTTCGAGGCGCTGGCCCGCGGGCCCGAGGGGTCGGCGCTCGAGGGCCCCGACGCGATGTTCGCGACCGCCCGCGCCGAGGGACGGCTGTCGGAGCTCGATGCGGCGTGCCAGCGCGCGGCCGTCGCGGGCGGGGAGACCCTCGGCGTCGCGGCGCCGCTCACTCTGTTCGTCAACGCCGAACCGGACTCGGTCGGCTTCGGGCCGCTTCCGCCCATCGGTCCGGGTGTGCGCGGCGTCGTCGAGCTGACGGAGCGCACGTTGACCAGCCGCCTGGCCGAGCTGCTGCCGGCGGTCCAGCGCGCGCGCGCCGAGGGCTGGGGGATCGCCCTGGACGACATCGGCGCTGACACGCGCTCGCTCGCGCTGATGCCGTTGCTGCGCCCCGACGTGATCAAGCTCGACCTGCGCCTGGTCCAGGAGCAGCCCACGCCGGAGATCGCCGCCATCGCCGGCGCGGTGGGCGCGCAGGCCGAGCGCACCGGTGCGACGGTGCTGGCCGAGGGGGTGGAGACCCCGGAGCACGCCCAATACGCCCGCGCGCTGGGCGCGACGCTCGGGCAGGGATACCTGTTCGGCCGCCCGTCCTCGATCCTGAGCGACGAGAACCACGCCCGGGTCCCGCTGCCGATCTTCACGTCCTCGCTGCCGCATCCATGGCGCACCCCGTTCGACCTGGCCAGCGCCCGCCGCCCCGTCCGGCACGGGACGATGCCCCTCCTGGCGTCGATCAGCGACGAGCTCGAGCGCCAGGCGGCCCACGGGCACCGCACCTCGCTGCTGATCTCGAGCTTCCCGGAGGACCAGGGGTCGAGGACGCGCATCGACACGGTCTACAAGGACCTGGCCGCGGAGCTCGCCTTCGTGGCGGCGCTCGGGGTCGGGCTCCCGCCTGAGCCCGCGCCGGGCCTGCGCGGCGTGAGCATCCGCGAGGACGACCCGCTGCGGGGCACCTGGAACGTCATCGTGATCGGCGCGCACTTCGCGTCGATGCTCGCCGCGCGCGAGCACGGGCGGCCCAGCGACGGGACCGGAGAGCACCAGCCGTTCGACTTCGTGGTCACGTACGAGCGCGACGTCATCGTCGAGTGCGCGCAGGCGCTGATGCTGCGGATCGCGCTCTCGCACTGATCCAGCCCGGGACGGTTGCACCAGCCGGCACGGTCAGCGGCGGAGCGTCATCCGCGTCGTCGTCGGCTTGGCGCCGGCCGGCGCGGGGAGCTCCAGCGTGACCCGCGTCCTGGCCTTGCGCCTGACGAGCCGGCGCCCGGCCGCGGTGAGGCGTAGGCGCACCGTCTGCGTCCCACCCGCCGCGACGTCGAGCCGGCCCCTGGCAATGGTCTGGCGGGTCGTCCGGCCACGGACCGCGCGGGTGATGAGCAGACGCACGGTGCCCGCGCACCGGCCCGCGCCGCTGCAGCGGATCCGCATCCCGACCCTCCCTGCGCGAACCTTGAGGCTCGACGGTGCGAGCAGCCGGGCGAGCGGCTTGGGCGTGGGCGGCCCTGCGCCGGCTCCCGGTCCAGGTCCAGGTCCAGGTCCAGGCACAGTGCCGCCACCGCCACCGCCGGCCGGGGCGGCGAGGCGGCCGTCGACGCCGCGCGTCGTCTCCCCCGCGACCACGGTGACGGGGACCTCGACAGCGGTGAAGCCGGCGGCCTCGAACCGGACGCGATAGGTGCCCGCGCGCAGCCCGCGTAGGGCGTACGTCCCGTCCGCCGCCGTGTCGGTCGCCGCGATCTCGTTGCCCGCGGCGTCCAGGATCTTGACGCGGGCGCCCGGGACCGGGTTGCCGGCCGGGTCGGTGACCGTGCCGGCAATCCGCCCGCCGGCCTCCAGGCGCGCGTCGACGTCACGCGTCGTCGTGCCCGCCGTCACCGCGACCTCATCGGCCAGCGCGGCCGCCACACGGTCGGTGAAGTACTCGGTCGCGAGGTCCTGCGCCTCGGGGCTGACGAACCGGACGCGGTGGCCGCCCACCGCCACGCCGGTCAGCGCGTAGCTCCCGTCGGAGCCGGTCACGACGGTGCGCGCCGCGCCACCGGCGGGCGGCAGCGCGCTGACCACCGCCTCGGCCACCGCTTTGCCGTCGGGACCGGTGACCGTGCCGGTGATCCGGCCGCCGGCGGCGAGGACGGCGTCGACACCGGGCGTCGTCTGCCCCGCGGTCACCGCCACCGTGCCCTCGAGCGAGCGCGGCACGTAGTCGCTGTCGTACGGGCCCTCGACCTCGACCTCGTACGCGCCCTCGACCAATCCCGCCACGGTGTACGTGCCGTCCGCGGCGGTCCCGGCGAAGCCGCCGACCCCGCTGCCGTCCGCGGGGGTCACGGTGACCGCCGCGCCGGCAATCGCTGCGCCCCCGGCGTCGGTGATCCTGCCGCCGATCCGCCCGCCGCGCGGCAGGACCGCGTCGAGCGCCGCTGTCGTCTCACCGGCCTCCACGGCGACCGGGTCCGACGCGCCCAGCGTCGCCTTGCCGTCGTAGAACCGCGTCACGAAGTCGCTGCCCACCGGGCCGCGGTACGACAGTCGGTAGGACCCCGGCGCCAGGCCGGCGATGGTGAACCTCCCGTTGGTGTCCGTGCTCGCGCTCTGCCCGCCGGGGCCTCCGTCGACCGGGGAAGCGGACACCCGGGCGCCCCGGATCGGAGCCCCATCGGCGTCGGTGACCGTTCCGGCGAGAGCGCCGCCCGTGGCCAGCGACGCGTCGATGTCCTCGGTGGTCGCGCCTGCGATCACATCGACGGGGTCGGCTTCGGCCCTGGTCGGCTTGTCGCTGTAGTACTCAGAGGTGAACCCGGCGCCGGGCGGGCTTTGGAACTGGACGTTGTAGGCGCCCGCCGGCAAGCGCGCGAGGTCGTAGTCGCCATCGTCGCCGGTGGTGGCGAAGAAGTTGTCGCCGCCGCCGACCGGTGTCGCGATGACCGGCGCGCCGGTCAGCGGGTTGCCCGCGTCGCTGGTGACCCGGCCCGTGATCCTGGCTCCGGCCGCGAGGCTCGCGTCGATCCCGGTCCGGGTCTCGCCCGCGGTCGTCGTCACGCGGTCGGCCGCGTCGAAGGAGGTCTTGTCGTTGTAGTACTCGGTGACGGCCGCGCTCCCGAATGGAGCGTTGAACTGGACCGTGTAGTCGGCGGCCGCGAGCCCGCGGACGATGTACTCGCCGGCGCCGTCCGCGGTCGCCACGTGCGGCTCGCCGGCGCCGGGCGGGAACGCGGCGACCTCCGCGTTGGCCAGGGGGTTGCCGTCCGCGTCGGTGACCGTGCCCCGGATGGCGGCGCCGGTGGCCAGTGCGGCGTCGACGTTCGGCGTCGTCGCCCCCACGGTGACGTGGACCTCGTCGGCCGACTCGAGCGTGGCCTTGTCGTTGTAGTACTCGGTGGCGAGGTTGCTGTCGTCCGGACCGCTGAAGCGCACGGCATAGTCGCCAGTGGCCAGACCGAAGATGTCGTACGTGCCGTCGGCGCCGGTGGTCACCTCGACGATGGCGCCGTCGCCCGCCGGGACCGCGTCGACCACCGCGTCCGCGACCGGATCGCCAGAGGCGGTGGTGACCTTGCCGGTGATGCGCCCGCCCGCGGCCAGCGCCGCGTCGATGCCCGCGGTCACCGCCCCGGCCGTGACGCGCACCGGATCGGCGTCCTCGAACGCGGCGTGGTCGTCGTAGTACTCGAGTGCGAAGTTCTGGTCGCCCCCGCTGAAGGCCAGGACGTACTCCCCCGACTCCAGGCCGTCGAGCGTGTACGTGCCGTCCGCATCGGTGAGCGTCTCAACGACCTCCCCGTTCTCGCTCTCCGGGACCGCGAGCACCTCGGCGTCGGCGATGGGGTCGCCGCCGGCGGTCTCGACCGTCCCGGTGATGCGCCCGCCGGCAGCCAGTGACGCGTCGATGTCGGTCGTGGTCGCCCCGACACCGACCGAGACGACGTCGGCCTCCTGGAGCGTACGCTTGTCGTTGTAGTACTCGAAGACGTGGAAGCTGCCGGGCGGGCCGGCGAAGCTCACCGCATAGTCGCCGGCGGTCAGGCCGTTGAGGATGTACTCGCCCGACGCGTCCGTCGTGGTCTGCACGATGTCCCCGGCGCCCGGGGGAATCGCCTCCACCACCGCGTCGGCGATCGCATCGCCGCTCGCGTCGGTGACCTTCCCGCTGATCGAGCCGCCAGCGGCCAGCGCCGCGTCGACGTCAGCGGTGGTCTGCGAGTCCTCCACGGTGACGGCGTCCGCGGTGTCGAACGAGGGCTGGTCGTCGAAGTACTCCGTCACGAACTGGCTGCCGGGCGGGCCGTCGAACTGCACGACGTAGTCGCCGGCTGGCACGCTGATCGTGTACGCGCCGGTGTCGTCGGTCTCGACCTCTGTGGTGCCGTCGTCCTCGTCGATGGTGGTGACCAGGGCGGCCGCCAGCGCGTTGCCCTCCTCGTCGGTGACCGTGCCCGAGATCTGCCCGTCGCCGAGCGCCGCGGCGGGCGCCGCGAGCGCCAGGGCGCAGGCCGCCAGCAGCGCGGTCGTGCGGAGCCTCAGCCGCATGCGAACGTGGTGTTTCGCAGGCCCCAGGCGTCCAGGCGCCCCGTGTCGCCGTCGGCCAGATCAGCGACGCGCAGGATCCAGGTCCCCGCCGAGGCCTTGCCGTCGAGCCGCGAGAGCTGGTCGCGCTGCGGCTTGAACGAGCCGGTGTAGGGCGCCGCAGTGCCGGTCGCGCCGATCGCCCTGGCCGCCTCGTCGTCGAAGACCGTGCCGCGGAGGTTGTCGCCGGTGTTGTCGATGGTCCCCGGCGACTCCGCCAGGACGACCGCGGTGCCGTCGGGATGCACGATCGTCAGCCGCAGGTCCCCGACCGATGTGTGGGTGATCGACGTGATCGTGACGTTGACGTCGGCGAGGATGCCCGTGACCGTCACCCCGAGCGGCGAGTCGATCTCGACCCCGTCCGCGATGGCGAGCGGCAGCCCGGTCGCGGCCCGATCGAACGGCGCGCCGGGAGCGCCTGTCTTGACCGTGAGCGGGATGGCCACGCTGCTTCCCTGCGCGCTGGTGATGGTGAGACCGAGGCTGAGCGTGGTGCCGCACGGGACCGTGCCGGCGACGGTGCCCGTGAACGGGGTGCCCGGGGTCGCGGTCCCGCCCGCCGGGACGTCGGGGTAGTTCACCGTGGCGGGCGCGACGGTAAGGCCGGTCGTCTTGGAGGCGAGCGCGCCCTGGACCCCGGTCGCCGCCGTGGGGCCCGTGTTGCGGACCGTCTCGGTCAACCTGAAGGTCTCGCCGGGCTCGACCGTCGCGTCGCCGTCGCCCTGCGGGGCGACCGCGGTGGTCCCGTGCGCGAGCACGGGCGCGTCGGCCTTGGCGTTGGAGATCGCGACCGCGAAGTCCTGATCGGTCACGTCAGCGTTGCCGGGGACGCCGTTGCCGCCGATCGACCGGCCGATGACCTTGACGGTCAAGGCCCCGGCCACGCCCGCCGGCAGCCACACGCTCTCCAGGTTGTTGCGCGGGTCGGCGGCGCCGCCGACCACCGAGCGGCCCCCGGCGAACACGTTGCCCTTGTACGTCTGCCCGCCCGCCGAGACCTCGAGGTCGAGGTCGTTGACGAAGGCGTTCCCGGTGGTCGGGCCTGGTGCGTCGCTGTAGGCCAACGTGACGCGGACCGGCTTGGTCGTCGAGTCGATGGTGTACGTCCTGGTGGACGTCCCACCGGTGGCTCCCAGCGGGGTACCCTCGTCCCTGAACACGCGGCGCGTGCCGTCCAGCACCGTGCCGACGTTCACGCGCCCCCAGCCCTGCACGTTGTTCGGGACCGTCGCCACCGTGCCGCCGGGGACGCCGTTCTGGCCGCCCGCCAGGTCGGTCGTCGTGTTGACCAGGATCGCCTTGGTCAGCGCCGGCGACGGCGGCACCGCCGAGACCGTCCGCAGGTACCACGTGCGCAGCAGCGACGACGCGCCCGCGACCACCGGTGCTGCCTGCGACGTCCCCGATGAGACGTTGTAGCGCGTGCTCGCGGCGGGGAAGAACTTGCAGAACGTTCCGGAGCCGGTGTAGTTGGGGTGCTGCGGCGCGATCCCCACCATCTGGCTCCCAGGGGCGACGATGTCGGGCTTCAGGCGCCCGTCGATCGTCGGGCCGCGCGCCGAGAAGCCGCCGACGTCCCGAGCGCTGTTGGCCCCAACATCGTCGTCGGCGCAGGCGAGCCCGTTGCCCGACCGCACGTTCTCAGACGCGCCGACGACGATCACGTTCTTGGCGGTGCCCGGCGTGCCGACCGTCTTCGGCGCCGGGCCCGTGTTGCCGCCTGCCACGGAGTACACCAGCCCTTGGTTGCCGGCCAGCGTCGACGCGTCGCGGGCCATGGAGTCGAACTCCCGGTCCAGCGCGGTGTACGCGCCGTTGTTGTCGATGCCCCAGGAGTTGTTCGAGATCCGCGCTCCCTTGGCGTAGGCATTGCGGTGCATGACGGTCACCGACGCGGTGCCCTCGCCCCCGGTGCAGGTGAACACGCGCGAGGCGCCGATCTTCACGAACGGGTCGATGCCGACGCCGTAGTTGAACCGGGCCGTGTCCTCGTAGGTGGTTCCCGTCCCGATGTTGTAGCTGGCGATGATCCCGGCGATGTTCGAGCCGTGGCCGCCGCAGTCGCGCCCGTCGGGGTCGCCGGTGTCGTTGTGGCTGTAGGCGATCCGCGAGGGCTGGGTGGTCGAGCCCTTCGTGTAGAGATCCGGGTGCGAGCCTGCCGGCGCCGGGAAGATCCCCTTGTCGACCCCCTCGTCGGTGATGTCCACGACGTGCGCGGGCGTCGCGCCGAACCCTTTGGCGGTCAGCCAGGCCAGGTGGCCCGTTCCGAACACGGGCTGGAACGTCGGCGAGAGCAGGCCCGCGACGATGGTCGACGCGCGCTCATCGCGCAGTGCCGGCCGCTGGTAGGGGGCGACCGACACGACGCCTCCAAGCGCGGCCAGCCGCGCCACCGCGCCGGGGTCGGCGTCAACCTGTTGGTGGGTGATCGCGTCGATCGTCACCGCCGGGCGGAGCGGGCGCGAGAGCGACCCCAGCGTGCTGCGGGCCGCCGCACCCGGGGTCCCGGCCACCGTCGCCACCTCGAGGCGCTGCCGGCCCGTCGCGGGAGCGCCGGCGAGGGCGGGCGCGACCTTGTCCTCCGCCTGCACCGGCACCACGGCGCGCACGTGCGAGCGCCCGCGGAGGGCGGCCACGGACTTCAGCGCTGTCGCGGTGCCCGCAACGAGCTGGGCGTTCTGCGCCTGGTAGGTGACCAGCTTGACGCCCGTGGCCTCCAGCTCGGCGAGCCACTCGCCCTTGATGGGCCCGACGAACTGCACTAGAGCGAGCCCGCGCGGCGCCCCGCCGGCGGTCGGCCGAGCGGCGTCGAGCTGCGTCCGCGCCCGAGGGTCCTGGGCGCCGCGGGCCAGCGCGACCGATGCGAAGTCGTCGCGCACGTCGGCGCCCGCCGCGACCAGCGCGTCGACCGCCCTCCCCTCCGCTTCGGCCACGACGAACGAGCCGTAGTCGGCCAGGACCCTGGGGCTCTCCGACCTCAGCGCGCGGCCTTCATCGCCGTCGCGGTCGACGACGAGGATCCGCGTCACCACGGCGCCGGGAGACTGGCCGGCGCCGACGACGAGGATGGTTACGGCAAGGCTCGCCAGCAGCGCGACGAGAGCCGCCGCGATGCGGGCGGGATAGGGCATGACCGACTCCTAGGGAGGCCGCGCCGCTGGGGTCTGGTGCACAACCTCGCACCGAACCTATGCGAGTGTCACACCGATTGCAAGGGCGCTGTGCCACCAAGATTGCGGGGATCCCGGAACACCTGACCTGCGCACTGCGGCGCGCTGAGGGTGCGTAGGGATGTGGGCCACGCGGACCTCCGCCGGACCGGTTCGAGGAGTGATCCGAAAACTCGTCCTCAAGGTTCTGGGGGGACCTGCCGAAAGGGGAGACACGAGCTGGCACGGAGCCACTCGACCCGACTTTCGGTACTGGGGGCCATCGCCAGTGAACTCCATCAGCACCAAGCGCAAGCTCTTCCTGACCTTCGCGGTCGTCGCACTCGTCTCGGGCGTCGGCGTGCTCGGAACCTATGCCGCCTTCTCGGCGACGACGACCAATACGGGCAACCAGGTCACGTCGGGGACGGTCATCCTGACCGACAGCGACGGCGGGACGGGCAAGCTGGCGTTGTTCACCGGCGACAACGCGCCGACCGCCACGCAGTCGAAGTGCGTCCGGGTCACCTACAGCGGCTCGCTGACGGCGGCCGCGGTCAAGATCTACCGCACGTCGATCAACGCGGGCGCCAACGGCAAGTACTCGCTGCGCATCGAGCGCGGCGGCACCAGCCTCAGCGCTCCCGCCGCCGACATGAACTGCACGAGCTTCAGCCAGGTGTCCGACGCCTACGCGACCGCCGACCTGGACTCCCTCGGGACGACCTACGGCACCGGGGTCGACGGCAAGGCCGCCGCCGCGACCTGGACCTCTGGCAACACGCAGGACTACCGCTTCACGGTCACCGTCAAGGACGGCGTGCTGAACGGCAACACGACGAGCAACGACACCGGGCTCTTCGACTTCGTCTGGGAGGCACGGAGCGCCTAAGCCCGGAGGGCTAAGAAGGGTCCGCGCGGGTACGGGTCCGGCTGGGATGGATGACCAGCCGGACCTCTACGCCCTGCCGCTCGATGAGTTCGTGGCCGCGCGCGACGCGCTGGCCCGCTCGCTGCGAAAGGGCGGCGAGCGCGACGAGGCCGAGCGGGTTCGCGCCCTCCGCCGGCCGAGCCCGGCCGCCTGGACGATCAACCAGCTGGCCCGCGACGATGACCTGGACGCCATGCCGGAGCTGCTCGCCGCCGGCGAGCGCCTGCGCGAGGCGCAGGACGCGGCGCTCGCCGGCCGCGCCGACGCGCGCGACGAGCTGCGGGCGGCGATGGGCGGCCAGCGCGCCGCCATCGACGCCCTCCTCGCCGCCGCGCGGAAGCGGAAACCGGCCGGCAAGCCCTTGAGCGCGGCGATGCTGGAGCGTATCCGGGAGACGCTGATGGCGCTGGCCGCCCATCCCGAGCTCGCCGAGGTGGTCGCGGCCGGGCGGCTCACCGCCGAGGTCGACCCGGGCGGCGGCTGGCCCGAGGCGCTGGACGCGGGCGACGCGCCCACCGTGCCCGAGCCCAAGGCGCGACCGGCCAAGCCGAAGAAGGCCAAGAAGCCGATGCAGGCCACGAAGACCGAGGACGACGACGAGGAAGCTCCGCGCGACGCCGAGGAGGAGGCGGCGGAGCGCCGCCGCGCCGAGGAGGCCGAGCAGCGCCGCGCGGAGGCAGAACGGCGCGAGCGCGAGCAGGCGGTCACACGGGCGCGCAAGCAACAGGCGGCGCGCGCGAAGGACCTCGAGCGAGCCGAGCGCGCCCTGGCGACGGCGACCGACCGGCGGGAGGACTCCGAGCGCGTCCTCGAGCGAGCCGTCGAGAGGGAGCAGGAGGTGACGGCGCGGGTCGACGAGGCCCGCCGCGCCGCCGAGGAGGCGGACGCCGAGCTGGACCGCCTGCTGACCGTCGAGCGCCCCTGAGCGAAACTCAACTCCGCGGCGGCCCTGGCCGATGTAAGGGCCATCAGCCTTCGCCTCTACATCACCGCCTCGCTCGGGCTCATCGCCCTCCATATCTTCGCGCCCGCCGACACGTGGCTGCAGACCGGGATCGCGGTCGGCGTCGGCGTCGGCGCCGCCGTGGCGATCGTCGCCGGCGTCCGCCGGCATCGTCCCGCCTCCCGGCTTCCTTGGTACTTCTTCGCTGCCGGCGTCGCCCTGAACTCGCTCGGCGGGCTGGCCGAGGCGGTGACGGCACGCGTCTTCGAGGTGGAGGCACCCTTCCCCGGCGCCGCCGACGCGTTCTACTTCGCCCTGTACCCCGCGCTCGTCGTCGGCCTCATCCTGCTGATCCGTCGTCGCACCGTCGCCCGCGACTGGGCCGCGCTGATCGACACCACGACGATCACGACGGGCCTCGGACTGCTGTGCTGGGTCTTCGTCATCCATCCGTCCGCCCAGGACGACTCCCTGACCCTGCTCGGGCATGGGATGAGCATCGCCTACCCCGTCGGCGACCTCGTGGTCCTGGCGATGCTGGTCCGGCTCCTGCTCGGCGCCGGCAGCCGGAGCGCCTCGTACCGGCTGATGAGCGCCTCGCTGGTGCTCTTCCTCGCCGGTGACGCCGCCTGGGCGGTCATCAACCAGATGGGCTGGGAGGTGGGGGCCACAGCGGGGGCGCTCCTGTCCTCGGTCTTCATGCTCGCCTACGTGCTGTTCGGCGCCGCCGGCCTGCACCGCTCGGTGCGCGAGTCGGGCGACGCGCTAACGCCGACGCCGCCGCGCCTGAGCCCGACCGTGCTCGCGCTGCTCACGATCGCCTCCTTGATCGCCCCCGGCATCCTCGCGCTGCAGGTGATCCACGGCGGCGTCCACGACGGCATCGCCATCGTGGTCGGCTCCATCGCCCTCTTCCTGCTCGTCGTGACCCGCATGGCGCAGCTGCTGCGGCAGGTCGAGTCCCAGGCGCTGCAGCTCGGCGCGCTCGTCCGCGTCGACGAGCTGACCGGCCTGCCCAACCGCCGCGCCTGGGCCGCCGATCTCCCGCGCGCCATCGAGCGCGCCCGTCGCGACGGGACGCCGCTGGCGGTGTCGATGCTCGATCTCGACCACTTCAAGCGCTTCAACGACTCCTACGGCCACCCGGCCGGCGACCGGCTCCTCAAGGGCGCCAGCGCCGCCTGGCGCGCCGAGCTGCGCGCGGTCGACGCCATCGCCCGCTACGGCGGCGAGGAGTTCATCGTGCTGCTGCCGGCCGCCGCCGACGACGCCGTCTTGGCCATCGAGCGCCTCCGCGCCGTCACACCGGCCGGCCAGACGTTCTCGGCCGGCGTCGCGGTCTGGAACGGCACCGAGACCTCCGACGAGCTGGTCGCGCGCGCCGACCGCTGCCTCTATGAGGCGAAGGCAGCCGGCCGCGACCGCATCATCGTCGCCTCCGCCGCACCGGCGCCCGCAGCCGCCTGACCCGCGCTTGGGTCGAGCGTTGCGGGAAGAGCTGACTCAGTACCGACCGGTGCACGAAGAGCGGCAGCGAGATCCGTACCCTGACCGCATTGCGCCACACCCTCCGCCCTCTCTTCGACCGTGTCGTCATCAAGGAGCTCGACCCGGACCGCATGCGGCAGTCCGGGCTGCTCGTCCCACCCGGCACCCACGAGCCGCCGCCGCAGCACGGGATCGTGCTGGGCGTCGGGCCGGGGCTCGACTGGTGGGCGGCCGCCGGTGTCGAGATGCCGGTGCGGCCCGGTGACCACGTCGTCTTCCACGCGTCGGCGGGCGCGTGGGTGGAGGTCGACGAGGAGCGGCTGCTCGTCTGCCGGGTGACCGAGCTGCTCGGCGTCCTCGAGCAGGTCGACGAAGACTAGGCGGGCGCGCGCCAGACGAAGCAGCCGCCGCGAACCTCGCCGCGGAGGCCAAGCGCCTGCACGGCCTCGCGGATTCCCGGGAAGGCCGGGTTGTCGTAGTCGTGGAGGACGACGAGCGCCCCGGGGGCGAGATGGTCGCGCCACGCCTCGAACTCGGCGACCGTGTGATCGCGCTCGTGCGTCGAGTCGACGAACAGCAGGTCGACCGGCGCCTCGGCGTCGGCGGCGCCCGCGGTCCCGGGTGCCTGGACGAGACGGATGCGCGCTCGCGCCTGCGCCGGCGCGAGGGCAACGTAGCGGTCACGATGCGCCTGCACCACCGGGTCGAACGAGAGCACGCGCCGCTCGGGGTCGGCGAGCGCAAACGCGACCGTCGTCCACGCCGTCGCCGTGCCCAGCTCGACCACCGTGCGCCGGCCCTCCGCCAGGGAGAGCAGGAGGGCCACGTCGACGGGGCGGGTGGCGCTCTGGAGTGCGAACGCGTCGCCGGCGCGAGTCGCGTGCACGAGGGCGCGCGCGTGGAACCAGGCCACCCGAGGCGGGAGCGCGCGGACACCGAGCAGACGCCGCGCGAGCGAGCGGGCGGACACGGGTCGACACCCTATCCTCGGCGCCCCGATGGCCGACCTCCCCACCAGCCTGTTCAAGCGCGACGGCGACCGCTGGCTCCCGACCGCGCTGACCCGCGGGCCGTGGGACCCGGGCTTCCAGCACGCCGGCCCGCCGGCCGCGCTGCTGGCCCGCGCGGTGGAGGCCGAGAGCGCGATCGACCCCGGCCAGACGGTGCGGATGTCCTTCGACATCCTCGGCCCCGTCCCGCTCGCGCCGCTGCGCGTGAGCGCCCGCACGCTGCGCCCCGGTCGGCGGGTCGAGCTGATCGAGGCGACGCTCGCCGCCGACGACGGCGGGCCGCTGATGCGCCTGACCGCGTGGCGCATGCGCGCGGACGCGGTCGCGCGTCCTTCCGGCACCGCGCCGGACGACCCGCCGCCGCCCGGCCCCGAGACCGGCCATGAAGGCGACTTCGGCTTCTGGCACGATGACGTCGCGTATCACCGCGCGCTCGACTGGCGGTTCATCACCGGCGGCTTCGACGCCCCCGGCCCGGCGACGGTCTGGAGCCGGCTGCGCGTGCCGCTGGTCGACGGCGAGCCCGTCACGCCCCTGCAGCGCCTGCTGGTCATGGCCGACGCCGCCAGCGGGGTCTCGGCCGTCCTGGACTGGAGCGCCTACCTGTTCATCAACGTCGACCTCGGCGTCCACCTCCAGCGCGCCCCGGCCGGCGAGTGGATGGCGATGGACGCGGTGACCCGGCTGGGGCCGGACGGCGCGGGGCTCTGCACCAGCGCGCTCTCGGACCTGGATGGCCGGGTGGGCGTGTCGACGCAGAGCCTGCTGGTGGCGCCGAGGTAGGAGGGTCGTGCGCTGCGCCCGGTCCGAGCGTGGTCGGGAGACCAACCGCGCGGACCCCCGCGGGTGAGGAGGGTGAGATCCCGGGCGGGAGGGCAGGACGTCAACCACCCCCATGGGCCTCCGAGCGACCGCATGGGGGTGGTTCACCCCAACTATTGGGGTCAATCACCCCTATGCGACTGACCCCGGACGAAGGGGGTGATTGACCGCCCGCGAATCGCCCCTCCCCCGGACTCCTCCCAAAATGACGCAGTTCCGGGCCCGCGCCCGGCGCTACAACCCGCCCTGCTCGGCGCGCAGCTGCTCGGGGTCTCCGGCCGTCGCGGGCGGGGCGTCGGAGCGCTCGCCGGCTCCCCGGTCCTCGCCCTCGCCAAGCCCGCTCGGATCCTCGTCGGCGACGCGAACCTCACCACCGCGCTCGGCGACGAGCGCGCGGGCGGCCGACTCGGCCTCCTCGCGCGTCGCGTGCTCGGAGAGGGGCGTGGCCCCGGGGGCGTCGGCCACGGCCCAGCGGGCGCCGTGGCGGGTCACGTGAACATCGCTCATGTCCTGCGAATACCCGGAGCGCCGCGCGCAGACGCTACTCCGAGGCGGGCGGCTCGCCCTCGGTGGGGATGCCGGGCTGCGCGTCGGGGTCGGCGTCCTCGTCGGGATCGCCACCGAGCGGCTGGTCCTCGACCTCCGGCTCACCGGACTCGGCCAGCGGCGGCGCGCTCGGGATGTCGGGGTCGTCGGGGGTGAGGTCGGGCGTGCGGTCGTCCATGCCGCGAGCCCTACCCGCCGATGCGGGCGGGCGCACCCCACGGGTGCAGCACGGCGGGAATGTCGACCGAGCCGTCGTCGGCCTGGCCGTTCTCGAGCAGGGCGATCAGCGTCCGGCCGACCGCGACCGCCGTGCCGTTCAACGTGTACGCGTGGCGCGGCGAGCCGCCGCCCGCCGGGCGGAAGCGCACGTCGAGGCGCCGGGCCTGGAAGTCGGTGGTGTTCGACGTCGAGGTCAGCTCGCGGAAGCGGCCCTGCCCCGGCAGCCATGCCTCGCAGTCGTACTTCTTCGCGGCGGAGGAGCCGAGGTCGTCGACGGCGATGTTCACCACCCGATACGGGATCCCGAGCGCCTGGAGGATCTCCTCCTCGATGGCGAGCAGCCGCTCGTGCTCCTCGGCGCCGTCCTCCGGCTCCACGAACGAGAACATCTCGACCTTGTCGAACTGGTGGACGCGGAAGAGCCCGCCGTCCCAGCGCCCGGCGGCGCCGGCCTCGCGGCGGAAGCACGGCGAGAAGCCCGCGTAGCGCAGCGGCAGGCGGCCGCCGTCGAGGATCTCGCCCGCGTGCAGCGACGCGAGCGCGACCTCGCTGGTCCCCGCAAGGTAGAGCGGGTCGTCGGCGAGACCGTAGATCTGCTGCTCGGTGTCCGGCAGGAAGCCGGTGCCGAACAGCGCCTCCTCGCGCACGAGGACCGGCGGCACGACCGGCTCGAACCCGTACCCGCGCAGCAGCTCGAGCGCCCAGCGGACCACAGCGAGCTCGAGCAGGACGAGGTCGCCCTTGAGGTAGGCGAAGCGCGAGCCGGCGACGCGCGCCCCCGCCTCCATGTCGATGCCGTCACCGGCGAGCTCGAGGTGGTCGCGGCCGGTGCGGCCCGACGCGCCGACCTCGCGCACCACCTCGTCGGCGTCGGCCGCGGTCGGATCGGGCGGGTTGGGAAGCGACGCCAGCGCGGTCTGCAGCTCGGCCTCGACGGTCGCGAGCTCCTCCCCCAGCGCCTTCGCCCGCCGCGAGACGTCCTGCATCGCGGCGATGGCCTCCGACGCGTCCTCACCGGCCTTCTTGGCCTGTGCGATCTCGCCCGACGCCTCGTTCTGGCGCGCGCGGAGCGCCTCGAGGTCCGGCAGCAGCGCCCGGCGGCGCTCGTCGAGGGCGAGCAGGCCGTCGAGCCGGGCGTCGGAGCCGTCGCCCCGCCGCGCGAGCGCGGTGCGGACCGGCTCGGGGTCCCGCCGGATGGCTTTCAGGTCGAGCACCCGCGGCAGGCTATCTACAGCCAGGCTTCGAGCGGCGCGGGTGCGCCGACGTGGAAGCCCTGCGCGAAGTCGACCCCGCAGCGGCGGACCTCCTCGAGCACCGCGCCGTCGTGGACGTACTCGGCGACCGTCTGCTTGCCGAGGCCGCGGGCGACCTCGACGAGCGCCCGGACGACGAGGCGGTCCGACGCGCTGGTCGCCAGGTCGCGCACGAACGAGCCGTCGATCTTCAGGACGTCGAACGGGATCTGCTTGACGTAGGTGAAGCTGGCGAAGCCCGCTCCGAAGTCGTCGAGCGCAAAGCCGCAGCCCAGCGAGCGCAGCCGCCGCGCGAGGTGCTGCGCGTGGCCCATGTTGGCGATCGCCGCTGTCTCGGTGACCTCGAACGTGAGCTTCTGGGGGTCGATGCCGGCGCGGGTGACGAGCCCTTCGATGAACCCGGGGAGCGTCGGATCGCCGACCGACCGGCCGGACAGGTTGAGCGACAGCCGCACGTCGTGGCGGGCCACCAGCGCGACCGCCTGCTGCGCGACCCAGCGGTCGATCGCGCCGATCAGGCCGAAGCGCTCGGCGTGCGGGAGGAAGTCGCCGGGGGCGATGAGCCCGCCGTCGGCGTCGCGCATGCGCAGGAGCAGCTCGTACTCCACGGGCCGGCGGCTGACCGCCTCGACGATCGGCTGCGCGTGCATCTCGAAGGCGTCCTCGTCGAGCGCGGACCGGATGCGCTGCGACCAGCGCAGGTCCGACGAGGCGCGCTCCCGGCCGCCCCCGTCGGGGTCGTGGACCATGGTCCGGTCGCCGCCCGAGGCCTTCGCCTCGTACATCGCGAGGTCGGCGCTGACTAGGACGGTCTCGGGGTCCGAAACCTCGCCGTCCATCGGCGCGACGCCGACGCTCGCGGTGGTGTGGAGCATGTCGGAGCCGACGGGGAGCTCCTGGTCACGGATGGCACTGCGCAGCTTGTCGGCCGCCTCGCGAGCGGCGGCGGCGGTCACCCCGGGCAAAAGGACCGCGAGTTCGTCGCCGCCGAGGCGCGCGATGACCGTCCCGGACGGCGTCGCGCGACGGACGGTGACGGCCACGCGCCGTAACAGCTCGTCGCCGACGCGATGCCCGTGCGCGTCGTTGACGAACTTGAAGTGGTCGAGGTCGAGGAGCAGCAGCGCCGCCGGCTCGCGCACGCGGCGGCAGAGCGCCACCTGTCGGGCGAGCTCCTGCTCGAACAGCGGCCGGTTGGGCAGTCCGGTCAGCGGGTCGCGCTCGGCCAGCTCCTCGAGGCGGAACTCCATCTCGCGACGTTCGGAGACGTCGGAGACCTGGACGACGAACTGCCGCGGCCGCCCGCCCAGGTCGCGGATCAGCGTGAGGCTGACCTCGGCGTGGACGATCCCGCCGCGCGCATGCATGAGCCGGCAGTCCGAGCGGGCGTCGTCGGCCTCCCCGCTCAGCAGGCGCGTGGCGTCGCGCTCGGCGGCGTGGATGTCATCCGGATGGGTGAGCGCGTGGAAGTGCGTCGCGAGGATCTCGTCGGGGCGGTAGCCGAGCAGGTCGCAGAGCGCGGCGTTGACGCGTACCGGCATGCCGTTCGGCTTGACCAGCGCCATCCCGATCGGGGAGCGGTCGAACACCAGGTCGAAGCGGGCCTCGGCCTCGAGCACCGGGTCGGCGGCGGTATCGCCGCCCACGCGCTCGCGCACCACCGCCATGGCGCCAGGCACGCCGTCGTCGCGGTCGCTGAGCGGGACGACGGTCAGGCGGTAGGGCAGCCCGGTCCTCAGCGCGACGCCGTCGAGATTCGCCACGTCTCCGGCCAGCGCCGCCTCCCAGACCGGGGAGATGCGCTCGTAGACGTCGCTCGGCATGATGTCGGCGAGCAGTCGCCCAACGAGGCGCTCGCTCGGCCAGCCCATCCGGCGCAGGAGCCCGCCCTCGGCCATCAGGATCCGCAGGTCATCGTCGACGACGATCACCGACGCGTCGGGCAGGCCAGCCACAAGCACCGCCGGCAGCGTCGTCCCATCCAGGGTTCGATCGAGGTCGCTCATCCCATGCCGCTCCTCGCAGCGACTTCAGAGAGGGTAAGAGAGCGGTAGCCGGAAGGGAAGCCGGTACCTACTCCCGCCCGGAGTACCTCTCGACGAAGCGCGCCACCGCCTCGGCCTCCTCGCCCGTGACGATGTTCTGCGGCATCGGGCCGGAGGAGTAGCCGCCGTTGCGGATGGCGTAGAGCACCTGGTCGTACTCCTCCTTGCGCTGATTGAAGTTGGGGCCGTCCTTGTACTCGCGGCTGTGGACCTTGGTCGACGAGCCCTGGGTGCCGGCGACGTCGAAGGTATGGCAGCCCGAGCAGCGCTCGTCGAAGAGGCGGGCGCCGTCGTAGAACTCACTGTTCTTGGCCACGTCGACCCCCTCGCCGCAGCCCGCGAGGAGCAGCAGCGCGGGCAGCGCGAGAGCGGAGAGGCGCGGGGACCGCATGGGCGGCGCACAGCATACGGAACAATCCGGCCCCGGATGCTCCGCCTGGCCCTCCCCGTGATCCTGCTCGCCGCCGCCGTCGCCGCGGTCCTCGTCACCCGCGGCGGCAACGTGCCGCGCGAGGTGCGAGCGCGCGACGGGCGCATCGCCATCTCCATGCACGACTTCCGCTTCCGGCCGCAGATCGTCCGGGCCGCCCCCGGGACGCTCACGATCGAGCTGCGCAACGAGGGCCGCCTCGGCCACGGCTTCCGGCTGCGCAAGAACGGCCGGATGTGGATCGAGGAGCGATCGCTGCGCCCCGGGGAGCGACGCACCGTGCGGCGGAGGCTCGAGCGAGGCGACTACCGCATGTTCGACGCGCTATCGAACTTCGAGCAGCTCGGCATGTACGGCACCCTGGTGGTGCGATGACGATGCGCACCGTCGAGCCGGCCCACTACCGGTCGGTGATCGGGCACTTCTCCACGGGCGTCTGCGTGGTGACCGTCGACGGACCGGAGGGGCCGGTCGGGATGACGGCCAACGCGGTCTGCTCGGTCTCGCTCGACCCGCTGCTGCTGCTGGTCTGCTTCGACAACGGCTCGCGCACGCTGCCGATCGTGCGAGCGACGGGACGCTTCGGGGTCAACGTCCTGGCCGTCGGGCAGGCCCACCTCGCCGGGCTGTTCGCATCCAAGGCCCATGCCGAGATCGAGAAGTTCGCCGACGTCCCGCACCATCTCCACGGCGGCGTGCCCGTCATCGACGGCGCCCTGGCGTGGCTCGGCTGCGACCTCAACGAGCTCGTCCCGGCCGGCGATCACGTCATCGGGATCGGCGCCGTCCATCTGGCCGAGGCCGGCGAGGGCGAGCCGCTCGTCTGGTACCGCGGCGCCTACGGCTCGTTCACGGCCAGCCCGCGGCCCTGAGCGCGAGGGCGACCACCACCAGAGCGGCGGCCGTCATGACGCCCATCTCCCGCCGCACGACCGCGAGCGCCACCGAGCGCTGCTCGGCGTCCGGCAGCTGTCCGACCGCAGCGGCGTCGGGAAGCCCGCGCGCGTCGAGCACCGTCTCGGCCGAGAGGATGCGCAGCTGCTCGCCGATGAAGGAGACCGCGAGCGGCAGCACGCCGTAGAGCAGGTGCAGGCCCTCGACGTCGCGGCCTGCGAGCAGCAGCAGCCCGCCGTCGAGCGCCTGCAGGCCGATGACGACCTGCGAGAGGCGCAGCAGTCGCCAGAACAGCGGCGACGGCTCGACGCGGTACCAGCGCCACGCACCCCACGCTCCGGCGGCCGCGCTGGTGACCAGGACCGCCACCCCGAGGGCGACGTGCAGCGCCGTCATCTCAAGCGCCCTTTGTTACCAAGTAACACTTCCGCACAAGCTAGTGCTATAAGACCGGACAGGGTGATCCGCAGCTACCTCCCAGCCATCGTCTTTCTCGGCCTGGGCACGCTCCTCGGAGTGGTCTTCGCGATGGTGAACTCGTGGATCGGGCCGCGCAAGCCGAAGCGCATCGCCAAGACGGATCCGTACGAGTGCGGGCTGCCCTCCGAGGTGCAGAAGGGCTTCCGCTTCGGCATCTCGTTCTACCTGATCGCGATGCTGTTCATCCTCTTCGACATCGAGGTGATCTTCCTCTATCCCGTCGCGATCCAGCTCAAGGCGTTCGGGACGTTCGCGCTCATCGAGATCTGCGTGTTCGTGTTCCTGCTGCTGGTTGCGTTCGTCTACGTGTGGAGACGAGGGGCACTCGAATGGAAGTAGTCCGCTCCAAGCTCGACACGACCGACTTCCGCGCGCGCCAGCTCAAGGCGCGCGACATGCTCAGGGGCGACCTCGAGGGGCCCGAGCTCGACCGCTTCGTCGAGGAGAGCATCCTCACCACGACGCTCGACAAGGCCGCCAACTGGGCGCGCGGCAACGCCTTGTTCCCGCTCACCTTCGGGCTCGCCTGCTGCGCGATCGAGATGATGTCGATCGTCGCCGCGCGCGTCGACGTCGCGCGCTTCGGCTTCGAGGCGTTCCGCGCGTCCCCGCGCCAGGCCGACCTGCTGATCCTCTCGGGCCGGATCTCGATCAAGATGGCCCCCGTCGTGCGCCGCATCTACGACCAGATGCTCGAGCCCAAGTGGGTCATCGCCATGGGCGCGTGCTCGTCGTCGATGGGGATCTTCAACAACTACGCGATCGTCCCGGCCGACAAGTTCATGCCGGTCGACGTCCACGTCCCGGGCTGCCCGCCGCGCCCCGAGGCGCTGATGCACGGGATCCTCAAGCTGCGCAACCAGGTGCTGGACCAGCCCGACCTCGCGTGGCGCCCCCGCTACGGCGGCGTCGGCACCGAGGAGATCGTGCCGAGTGCCTGACGCGACCGGCCTCGAGCTGATCGCCCAGGAGCTCCGCGAGAGCGACGCGGACGCGGTGCTCGGCACGCTGTACTTCCGCGATCGCGCGACCCTGCTCGTCCACCCCACCGCCGTGCCGGCCACGCTCGAGCACCTCCGGGGCAAGGGCTACGCGTTCCTCGCCTCCGTCCACGGCGTCGACTACTTCCCCGAGG
Organism: uncultured Solirubrobacterales bacterium; assembly: GCA_963828075.1. Classification (GTDB taxonomy): domain Bacteria; phylum Actinomycetota; class Thermoleophilia; order Solirubrobacterales; family Solirubrobacteraceae; genus JACCYI01. The sequence goes on from CAWHDH010000021.1 coordinate 1,308,491, forward strand.
AGCCGCGCCTCGGCGTCCACTACGAGCTGCTCGACATGACGGCGGTCGACCGGATCACGGTCAAGACGCGCGTGCACACCGACGTGCCGAACGTGCCGAGCGTGACGCTCCAGTGGCCGACCGCCAACCACCAGGAGCGCGAGATCTTCGACATGTTCGGCGTGGTCTTCGAGGGCCACCCCGACATGCGCCGGATCCTGATGCCCGAGGACTACGAGGGCCATCCGCAGCGGCGCGACTTCCCGATCGGCGGCGAGCCGATCCTGTTCACCTTCAACGAGCCCAGCACGCCGGGCTGGTGGGAGTAGGAGAGAGGCGATGGCGACCACGCCGGAGAAGCGCAGCCGCGACCTGACGCCGCAGCTGGACTACCGGGAGATGGAGGACTCCCATGAGCTCGCGCACATCCAGCATCCCGACGAGGAGCTGCTCACCCTCAACATGGGTCCCCACCACCCCGCGACCCACGGGGTGCTGCGCCTGCTGACCACGCTCGAGGGCGAGGTCGTGCGCGACATCAAGCCGATCATCGGCTACGTCCACACCGGCATCGAGAAGACCGCCGAGGACAAGTCCTACTGGAAGGTCGTCCCCGTCGTCGAGCGGATGGACTACCTCGCCTACTACTTCAACGCGCACGCGTTCTGCGGCGCCGTCGAGACGCTGCTCGACCTCGAGGTCCCGCCGCGCGCGCAGTACCTGCGGGTCATCCACCTCGAGCTCAACCGGATCATGTCCCACATGGTCTGGCTCGGCACGAGCGCGCTGGACCTCGGCGCCATGTCGATGTTCTGGTACTGCTTCCGCGACCGCGAGCTGATCCTCGACCTGTTCGAGATGTCCTCCGGCCAGCGCATGCACCCGCGCTACATCCAGGTCGGCGGCGTCTTCGAGGACATCCCGGTCGGCTTCGCGGAGAAGCTCGAGGAGTTCACGAGCCTGATGCCCAAGCGGGTCGACCAGTTCGCCGACCTGCTGGCCAAGAACGAGATCGTCCTGCAGCGCCTGCGCCACGTCGCACCCGTGAGCGAGGAGGAGCTGCTGGGGCTCGGGGTCACCGGGCCGCTGCTGCGCGCGACCGGCAACTCGTTCGATCTGCGCAAGGCGGCCCCCTACTCGAGCTATGACCACTTCGACTTCAAGATCCCGGTCGGCACGGTCGGCGACAACTACGACCGCTTCATCGTGCGCATGCAGGAGGTCAAGGAGTCGGTGAAGATCATCGAGCAGGCCATCGCCGGCCTGCCCGAGGGCCCGTACATCACCCCGGACCGCAAGTACGCGCTGCCCCCGCGCCACGAGCTGGCGACGTCGATGGAGGCGCTGATCCACCACTTCAAGCTCGTGACCGAGGGCTTCCGGGTCCCGCCGGGGGAGGTCTACTACCCAGTCGAGTCCCCGCGCGGGGAGCTCGCGTGCTTCGTGCGCTCGGACGGGTCGAGCAAGCCGGCCCGCGTCCACATGCGCGACCCTTCGTTCGTGAACCTCCAGGCGCTCAAGCCGATGGTGCAGGACCTCTACATCGCCGACCTGATCGCGACGCTGGCGATGCTCGACCCCGTGCTCGGGGGCATCGACCGCTGATGTCGACGGTCCGTCGTTTCGAGCACGGCTCGCGCGTGCCCGGCTGGGACGCGTCCGCCGACCTGACGAAAGACCCGGCGGTCGTGCCGGATCCGGCGACGACGCCGGTCCCGGAGGAGCTGCAGACCGAGATCGAGGGCTACGTCGCGCGCTATCCGGACGTGCGCTCGGCGGCCATCCCCGCGCTGCACGCGGTCCAGCGCTGGCACGGCTACTGCTCGCCGACGGCGATCGAGCAGGCCGCGTGCGTGCTGCGCCTCACGCCCGCGTACCTGGCGTCGGTGGCGACGTTCTACGACATGTTCGAGACCGAGCCCAAGGGCGAGCACACGGTCTATGTCTGCACGAACATCTCCTGCTCGCTGCTCGGCGCCGACCGGATCTACGAGACGATGCTGAGCGCCGGCGGCGACGACCCGCGCTTCAACATCCGCAACTTCGAGTGTCTCGGCGCCTGCGACATCGCGCCGATGGCCTCGGTCAACGGCGAGTACGTCGGCCCGCTCACCGACGAGGACTGCACGACGATCATCGAGGACCTCAAAGCGGGCCGCCCGCCGCTCGACGCCAAGAACCTGCGCCACCGCCCGTCGGCGGTGTCGCTCCCGATGCCCGAGGACGCATAGCCCCGATGGAACTCCTGTTCGACGAGATCGACCGGCCCGGCCTGCACACGCTCGACGTCTACAAAGGCCTCGGCGGCTACGCGATGCTCAAGCGGGCGCTCACCGACATGTCGCAGGACGAGGTGCTGCACGAGCTGCAGGAGTCGGGCGTCCGCGGCCGCGGCGGCGCCGGCTTCCCGATGGGCCGCAAGGCGTCGTTCCTGCCCAAGGGCGACATGGACAAGTACCTCGTCTGCAACGCCGACGAGTCCGAGCCCGGGACCTTCAAGGACCGCGAGCTCATGCAGAAGACACCGCACACGCTGATCGAGGGCATCGCCATCGCGTGCTACGCGATCGGCGCCAACCGGTCCTACATCTTCATCCGCGGCGAGTACGAGCTGCAGGCCGACATCCTCGAGGCGGCGGTCGCCGAGGCCAAGGCCGACGGCCTGATCGGCGAGCGCATCTTCGGCACGCGGTTCTCGCTCGACCTCTGGGTCCACCGCGGCGCCGGCGCCTACATCTGCGGCGAGGAGACCGCCCTGCTCGACTCGCTGGAGGGCAAGCGCGGCAACCCGCGGCTCAAGCCGCCGTTCCCGGCGATCAACGGCCTCTACCAGGGCCCGACGCTGATCAACAACGTCGAGACGCTGATGAACGCGCCCCACATCCTCCGGATGGGCGGCGGCGAGTACGCCAAGATCGGCACCCAGCGCTCGACCGGCACCAAGCTCGTCTCCGTGAGCGGGTGCGTCCAGCGCCCGGGCAACTACGAGATCAACCTCGGGGCGCCCACCCGCCACATCATCTGCGACCTCGCCGGCGGGCCGCCGCCCGGCCGGACGATCAAGGCGTTCTTCCCCGGCGGCTCGAGCGCCCCGGTCCTGCCCGGCGACGACGAGCACCTCGACCTGCCGTACGACTTCGAGTCGATGGCCAAGGCCGGGTCGATGCTCGGCTCGGGCGCGATCATCGTCATCGACGACTCGATCCCGATCGTCGACGTCGCGCTCAAGACGGCGAAGTTCTACCGCCACGAGTCGTGCGGGAAGTGCACGCCGTGCCGCGAGGGCACCAACTGGACGGTGAAGATGCTCGAGCGCATCGACTCGGGCGAGGCGACGCCGATGGACCTCGACATCATGGCCTCGGTCTGCGAGCAGATCGAGGGCAACTGCCTGTGCGTGCTCGGCGACGCGATGGCGATGCCGATCGGCTCGATGATCAAGCGCTTCCGCCCGGAGTTCGAGGCCCACATCGAGGCGGCGCGCGAGCGCAACGGCCTGGGTGCCGCGATCCCGCAGGTCAACCGCGGCCGCCACGCCGGCCCGACGCCGATGGTCGCGCCGACCGACGCCGACCCGACGGTCGCGGTGGTCTGACGTGCCACGCCCGAAGATCAAGATGGTGACGCTCACGATCGACGGTCGCGAGGTCACCGCTCCGGAGAACTCGATGCTGGTCGACGGCGCCAAGTACGGCGACGTCGAGATCCCGGTCTTCTGCTACGAGCCCAAGCTCGGCGGCCCGGTCGGCGCCTGCCGCATGTGCCTGGTCGAGGTCGAGGGCATCCCGAAGCTCCAGACTGCGTGCTCGACGCCGGTCAAGGACGGCATGGTCGTCCACACGCAGACCCAGCGGGTGCACGACGCCCAGCGCGCGGTGGTCGAGTTCCTGCTCATCAACCACCCGCTCGACTGCCCGGTCTGCGACAAGGGCGGCGAGTGCCCGCTGCAGGACATCACCTACGGCTGGGGCCCGGGCACGTCGCGCTTCATCGAGCCCAAGCGCCACTTCAAGAAGCCCGTCGAGCTCTCGCCGCTGATCGCGATCGACCGCGAGCGCTGCATCCTCTGCTACCGCTGCGTGCGCTTCTCGCAGGAGGTCTCCGAGGACTACCAGCTGATCCTGCTCGAGCGCGGCGCGCACTCCTACGTCGGCACGTTCGACGGCCACCCCTACGTCGGCCCGTTCAGCGGCAACATCGTGCAGCTCTGCCCCGTCGGCGCGCTGACCTCGACGACGTACCGGTTCCGCGCGCGGCCGTGGGACTCCGAGAACGCCGGCTCGGTGTGCACGCTGTGCCCGGCGCAGTGCAACGTCGAGTTCACCGTCCGCGACGACCGGGTCGTGCGCGTGAGCGCGCGCGACAACGAGGAGGTCGACGACGGCTGGCTCTGCGACAAGGGCCGCTTCGCGTTCCAGCACCTCCACGTCGAGGAGCGCATCACCCAGCCGCTGGTCCGCGAGGGCGCCTCGCTGCAGCCGGCGAGCTGGGAGAAGGCGCTGTCGGCGGCGGCGAGCGCGCTCTCCAAGGCGGGTGCCAAGGCGGCCGCGCTGGCCGGCGGGGAGACCACCAACGAGGAGGCGTTCCTGCTCGGGCGCCTGTTCCGCGAGGGGATCGGGTCCGGCCACCTGAGCACCGGTGCGGCCGGGCGGGAGTCCCTGCCGCTCGACGTGACGCGCGCGCTCGGCGACCCGGCGCTCTCGGCGAGCGTCCCGGATATCGAGTTCGCCGACACGATCCTGCTGCTCGACTGCGACCCCGTCGACGACGCGCCGGTCCTCGACCTGCGCATCCGCAAGGCCGTGCGCCGGCGGCGCGCCTCGCTCGTCGTCGCGTCCTCGCGCCCGGGCGCGCTCGACGCGAGCGCCGCGCAGGTCCTGCGCTACTCGCCGGGCGCCGGCGAGGCGCTGCTGGTGGCGCTCGACGCGGCGCTGGGCGGCGACGAGGGCAACCTCGGCGGCGGCGCCTCCGCGGCCGGCGCCCACGGCTCGGCCGTGCGCGACCTCGCCGAGCTGGTGCGCGACGGCGGCGACGACGTCGTGATCGTGTACTCGGAGCGGCTGCTCTCCTCCGCGGGCGCGGCGCGCGCGCTCCTGAACCTCACCTCGCGCCTCGGGCTGAGCGGGCGCGCCGGCTCCGGTCTGCTCGAGATCCCGTCCTCGACCAACGGCCGCGGGCTGCGCGAGGCGGGCTTCGCCCCCGGCCACGGCGCCGGCTACGCGACGCTCGACGCCGCGGGCTCGGACGCGGATGCGATCGCCGAGGGGCTCGCCGGCGGCGATCTCTCCACGCTGGTGCTGTGGTACGCCGACCCGCTGCGCAGCCAGCCGGACCGCGGCGCCTGGGAGGCCGCCCTCGGCGCCGCCCAGGTCGTCATCGCGCACGAGTCGGTCATGACCGAGACCGTGCGCGAGCACGCCGACGTCGTCTTCCCCGCGCAGGCCTACGCCGAGAAGGACGGGACGATCACCCACCCGGACGGTCGCCTGCAGCGCCTGCGCGTCGCCATCGGCGGGCCGCGCGGCCGCGCGGGCGAGCTGGGCAGCGGGGTGCGCGCGGGCTGGCAGATCGTCGCCGACGTGGCGAAGCGCGCCGGTCTGGATCTCCGCATCGCCGCCGGGCAGGTGGCCTCCAAGCAGCTCTTCGACGCCGTGCCGTTCTATCGCGGGCTGACGCTCGACGAGATCGGCGGCCAGGGTGTGCGCTGGCCCGCGCGCGGGGCGGCGGAGGCCTTCGTGGGCCCCGCCTGGGAGCTCGCCCGCCTCGATCCTCCGAGCCCGGCGCCGCAGGCCGACGGCGCGCTGCGCCTCGGCACCTTCCGCTCGCTGTGGGCCTCCAAGGAGGTCGACGTCTCGCCCGCGCTGCAGTTCCTGCGCCCGCGCCAGACCGTCGAGCTCTCGCCCGCCGACGCCGAGCGGCTCGGCATCGCCCACGGCGACCGGGTCGAGCTCGGCACCAACGGCACGCGCGTGCAGGCCGCGGCCCGGTTGCGCGCCGCCGTCCCGGTCGGGTCGGCGTTCGTCGTCGAGGGCACGCACGACGACCCGTCCAACGTGCTGACCGAGCCGCTGGTCGAGGTCCGCAAGGTCGCGGCCGTCGCGTCGCCGCTGCCGAGTGCCGAGCCCGTCATCCACGCGCCGGCCGTCGAGGGCCTCGCCGAGGCGCCGCCGTCGGCGCCCCTCGAGAGCCCGCCCGGCACCGAGTTCAGGGACCTCAACGAATGAGCGCGGACATGCCGCTGTCGGTCGTCGGCTACTACGAGCCCTGGTGGATCCAGCTCCTCAAGTCGGTGGTGATCTTCGCGGTGGTCTTCCAGATCGTGCCGGTCGTGCTGCTCGTCGAGCGCAAGCTCCTCGGCCGCTTCCAGCACCGTTACGGCCCCAACCGCGTCGGCCCCTACGGGATCCTCCAGCCGATGGCCGACATCGGGAAGCTCCTGTTCAAGGAGCAGTTCCGGCCCTCGACGTCGGTCGGCTGGATCTTCACGATGGCGCCGATCATCTCGATGGTCACCGCGGTGGCGACGATCGCGATCATCCCGTTCTCGGACACGGTCGACATCTTCGGGACCGACGTCGGCCTGTACGGCGTGGATCCGAGCATCGGCGTCCTCTACGCGTTCGCGTTCGGCGGCATCGCGTTCTACGGGCTGATGCTCGGCGGCTGGGCGTCCGGCTCGAAGTACTCGTTCCTCGGCGCCATGCGCGCAGCCGCCCAGCTGATCTCCTACGAGGTCTCCCAGGGGCTCGCGCTGGTCGGCGTGCTGATGACGGCGGGGACGCTGTCGCTGACCGAGATCGTCCACGCGCAGGAGGGCATGTGGTACGTCGTGCCCCAGTTCGTCGGCTTCATCATCTTCATGGTCGCCTCCTTCGCGGAGACCAACCGCGCGCCGTTCGACCTCTCCGAGGCCGACGCCGAGCTGGTCGGCGGCTACAACACGGAGTACGGCGGCGGGCGCTTCGCGGCGTACTTCGCGGCCGAGTACCTGAACATCGTCGTGGTCTCGGGGCTGACCGTCACGCTCTTCCTCGGCGGCTGGCTGCTGCCGTTCGGCATCGACCCGCCGACCTGGGTCGACCCGATCGTCGTGATCGCCAAGCTGTCGGTGTTCGTCTTCTTCTTCATCTGGATCCGCGCGACGCTGCCGCGCCTGCGCTATGACCAGCTCATGTCCTTCGGCTGGAAGGTCCTGCTGCCGCTGGCGACCGTCAACGCCCTGGTAACCGCAATCGTCGTGGTGGCTACGAACTGATGACTCCTCCGATCGACTACTCCGACGACGTCCTCGTCCTCCCGCGCGGGCCCGAGCCGGGCGGCGCCGGCGGCGCCTACCGCGCGTTCGGGGAGACCCTGCGCGGGCTCAAGACGACGTTCGCGCGGATGGTCGAGGGCCCGAAGACGATCCAGTACCCCGAGGAGAAGGTGCCGGTCTACCCGCGGTTCCGGGGGCGCCACAAGCTCCACCGCTTCGAGGACACCGGCCTGGAGAAGTGCGTCGGCTGCTCGCTGTGCGCCGCCGCGTGCCCGGTCGACTGCATCCGCGTCGTCGCCGCCGAGAACACGCCGGACAACCGCGTGTCCGCGGGCGAGCGCTACGCGGCCGTGTACGAGATCAACCTCTCGCGCTGCATCTTCTGCGGCTACTGCGAGGTCGCGTGCCCGTTCGACGCGATCACCATGGGCCACGACTACGAGATGTCGGACTACAACCGCTCGGACCTCATCTTCACCAAGGAGATGCTGCTGGCCGAGCCGTTCGACCGCACTCCCCTGCGCGGCGCCGGCGAGTAGCGCTCACACTTGGCGCCGCGGGGTCGTTGCACCGGCATGCGCCTCTACGACTACGCAGCCTCCGGCAACTGCTACAAGGTCCGGCTCCTGCTCGCGCTGCTCGACGCGCCGTGCGAGCGCGTGCCGATCGACATCTTCGCCGGCGAGACGCTCACGCCTGAGTACGGTCGGCTCAACCCGGCCCGCGAGACGCCGGTGCTCGAGCTCGACGACGGCGAGACGCTGCTGCAGTCCAATGCGATCCTCTGGTACCTGGCCGAGGGGACGCCGTACCTGCCGGGCGACCGGCTCGCGCGAGCGCGGGTGGCGCAGTGGCTGAACTTCGAGGCCGAGTGGATCGTGCGCGGCCTCGGCGCGGCGAGGTTCTACGTGCTCACGGGTCGCAACCTGGGCGCGGTCGAGGCGCGGCTGGCGCTCGGGCGCCGTGGGCTCGACCTGCTCGAGACGCAGCTGTCGTCGGACCGCGCCTGGGTCGTCGGGGACGGGCCGACCATCGCCGACCTCTCCATCTTCGCCTACGCCCACGTCGCCGGCGACGCGGGCGTTCCGCTCGCGGACTGGCCGGCGGTCGCGGCCTGGATCGAGCGGATCGAGGCGCTGCCGGGGTTCATGGACGACTACGTCCCGTACCCGGACAACGCCCGCCCGGGCGCGAGTCGCTCGGTCTACGACTGACCGAAGAACAGCACTCGCGCGATCGGCCGGAAGCCGGCGGCCAGGAGGGCGCGCAGCGACGCGGCGTTGCCCGGCGCGGTCTGGGCGAAGAGGACGCGGTCGGGGCCGGCGAGCCGCCGCGCCTCTCGGAGCGCCCGTCTGGCGACGCCACGGCAGCGCTCGGCTTCGTCGACCTCGAACGCGACCTCGAGCCGACCGGCGAGCCCGCGACCGAGGATGAAGACCGCGGTACCGGTCGCGTCCTCGAACACCCGGACGCCATCCCGATGGGCGTTGGCGCCGAGCACGCGGGGATGGGCGTCGCGAGCGGTCTCGGTCAGGTGGGCGTCGCCGGCCAGCCCTTCGGCGGCGAGGAGGACGTCGACCCCATCGTCACGCCGGCCCAGCTCGCGGCCGAGCGCGGCAAGGAAGCGCGGGCTCATCGGCGCGAGGAAGTCGCCGTCGGGGAGCTGCTCGCGCACCCACGGCTCGGGCGCGCAGGCGGCGACGATGTGGTGCCCGGTGAACGCGACGACCGCCATCGCCGGCCCGGTCGGCGGCCCGAGCACCTCGACCCGCCCGTCCGGGGCGGGGAACACGCCGCGCGCGGCACCTTCCAGCACGGTCACGAGCCGGTGCGTGGTCAGACCGTCCTTGCCCAGGACGAGTTTCTCGCCCGCCTCGTCAGCCCACGTCGAGATCGTCCGCCAGCCGTGCTTCGGTAGCACGGGCCGGCGGTCGTGCTCTGCGGGGGTCCATGCTCAAGAGCGCGCGATCGTTCGGCTGGTGCTCGAGGAGGATGTCGAGGAGTCGGGCGCCGATCCCGGCCCGCTGCGCGCTCGGGAGGACGTGGAGTTGGACGACCTCGAAGTGCGGCGGGTCGAGCCAGACCGCTCTGGAGGCGGGGTCCATGTCGGCCGCGACACGATCGGTCCACCGTTGGCCATACGCACCCGTGTAGCCGTAGACGAAGCCGACGATCTCGTCGCCATCGACCGCCGCTCGGAAGTCGAAGTCCGCTCTCGTCGCGTGCCGGGGAAGAATGGTGTCGCGCCACTCGCGCGCCGCGACCGAGAAAGGATCGACGTCGAGCGAGTCGCAGTAGACACGGAAGACCGCGTCGCTGTGAGCGAACGGGTCGATCGGCTCGATCTCAACGGCCATGGACTCGATCCGAGATCGCGCTCAGGACGCTGGCTCGATGCGCGCTTCGTGCGCGCGCCACAGCACGCGACCGATGTCGACCACGACGAGCCAGCCGACCAGCAACCCCCCGAACCAGTGGGGTGGGGCTGCCAGCGCGACGACGATCAGCGGGGCCATCAGGACGACCAATCCGGTGGCGAAGCCCGAATATCCGCTCGAGCAGCAGAGCGACGCCGCAGCCGGCTCCACATGTCGACTGGCGCCGTGACCGATCTGACGACCTGCCCGTCGCTGACGCAGTCGATCCGCGGAGGCACGAGACCGCTCCTGATCTCCCCCGGTGTCGTCTCCTCGAAGGAGAAGCAGGAGTCGAATCCGCTCTCCGTGCCGAGCGTGATCCACGGCATGAACATCGCACCCAGGACCGCGACCACCGCCCCATACAACAGGAACCTGACCCCTCGGCGTCCTGTTTCAAGCGAAGCGGAGGCTCCTGGAACATCGGACACGCCGCGAGCCTGACAGACACCGAGCGCTCTCATACGTGACCGATGACCCGGCGGCCAACCGCGACGCCGAGCGTCGTGGCCACCAGGCCGTAGCCGCCCGCGAGAACGCCTGCGAGTGCCCCGAGTGCGTCCTCGTCGTAGGCGTCGAGACCGACCGCGGCGCCGAGCGCGATCGGGAATACAAGGACCCACCACCGGCGGATCACGGCACCCAACATCACGTGCGCGAGGAGCGGCACGACGAGGATCACGATCCCGCTCGGATTCTCATCGGCGTCGGTGCTGCCGACCCAGATGACAGCTGCGAGGACAGCGATGTAGGCGCCCACGGCCAGCCCGGACCGGAGCGCAGAGCTCATCGCTCGACCGATGCCTGGAGCCTGACCGCTCGAGCTGGAGGCCTCTCCGACTTGGTCATGGCCGATGTACCCCGGCCGGGGACGGACGCTACTTCGTGCAGGCTCCGACCAGGGGTCACCAGCTTCGCGGCAGAGCTTGCGCGCGCCGGCCGCCTGATCAGCTGCTGTGCAGGGTTCCGATGATCCGCGGGTGGCCCGCGATCGCGGGTGCGTCGATCAGCTCGAAGGAGCGCAGGCCGCCCAGCCGGCCCAGGCGGTCGAGGCTGGCGCGGGAGAAGCCCCAGTAGGCGGCGTCGTCGCGCGCGTAGACGTCGCCGTGCTCGTGCACCAGCACGCACGGCGCGTCCTGGTCGCCGGGGACGCCGTAGGTCTCGAGGATGATGCGCCCGCCCGGTGCCAGGCACTCGCGCAGCACGCGCAGCAGCGTCAACGGCGCCTCGACGCGGTGCAGGATGCCGAAGCAGAGGATGACGTCGAACGTCTCGCCGAGACGCCCGAGCTCGAGCGCGTCGAGGCGGCGATACTCGACGCGGCTGTCGAGCAGCCCGGCGATCGCGCGGAACCCCACGCCGGGCTCGAGGTCGATCCCGAACCGGCTGGCGATCCAGCTGACGTACTGCTCGTTGTCGACGGCGACCACGCGCGCGGCGCCGCGACGCTCGGCCAGGAAGGCGTAGAAGCCGTCGAACGTGCCCACGTCGAGCACCCGCGCGCCGCTGAGATCCTCGGGGATCGCTTGCAGCCGGTAGCGGTGATCGCGGGCGATGCCGGGCGTGTAGATGCCGGCGCCGTTGAGGGCAAAGGTGTGAAACCACAGCGGCACACGCTCAACGGCCGCGCGCGCTTCCTCGAGTCCTGTGGCGATTGGAAGGAGATCCGCGACTGCCCGCTCGGCGGCGGTCGTCGAGGGAATGGCTTCGAGGTCTGGTCGGTTCTGGCTCACGTGCCGAATGTAAGATCGTTGACACCCGACGATACTCCCGACGTGTCGTTTCGGTGGTCCGAGCGTCCGTCTGCGGCGCCGGCCGAACCGCCCCGTGGCTACGTGAGCCCCGCGTACCAGAGCCCGAACACGAGGCCGAAGGCGCCGAGCGCGGGGATCAGCACGCGGCGGTAGAGCGGCTCGACGAGCGGGCGGGTCAGGAGCCAGGCGAACGCGCTCGTGCAGGCCGCCATCGAGAGCACCGACATCGGGGCGAAGACGGCGAGCGCCGCCGCGGCCTCGAGCCGGCCGGGGAGCGCCGCGACGAGGAGCACGACGACGGCGCCGGTACCCGCGAGGCCGTGGAGCAGGCCGATCGCGACGGCCTGGCGCGGGGTGCGCAGGTCGCGATGCGGGTGGGCCTGCCCGTCGCCGCGGCGCAGATGGCGGTGCTCGGCGTGATGGTGGTGGTCGTGGTGGTGATGCGGCCCCGCGCGGTAGTCGCCGCGCGCCCACTTGACGAGGACGCGGGCGGCGAGGACCAGGATGATCAGCCCGATCCCGACCTCGGCGCCCTGCTCGATCCACGCGGGCACCTGCGACTTCCAGGCGATCAGCGGCAGCCCGATCACGAGCAGCGTGGCCGCGTGCCCGATGCCCCACCACGTCCCCAGGCGGGCGGCGGCGCGGACGTCGCCGCCCTCGGCGGCGACCAGCGAGGTGACCGCCACGAGGTGGTCGGGATCGGAGGCGTGGCGGAGGCCCAGCACGAACGCGATCGCCAGCGAGACGCCGAGCGGCGCCCCGATGAGCAGCTCGGTGAGCCAGGCGTCGAGCGCCTCGAGCGGCGCGAACAGCCAGTCGAAGCTCATGCCGCCCCCCGCGCCGCGGCCACGGCGGCCTGGCCGTAGCTGATGCCGCCGTCGTTGGCGGGCAGGCGCTCGGGCGTGAGCACGCGCAGCCCCGCCGCGCGCAGCCGGCCGGCCGTCCGGGACAGCAGCCGGCGGTTCTGGAACACCCCGCCCGAGAGCACCGCGGTGCCGATGCCCCGCTCCTCCGCGGCCGCCACGCAGACGGCGGCGGTGGCATCGGCGAGCCCGTGGTGGAAGCGGGCGGCCACGACCCCGACCGCCACGCCCGCGGCGATGTCCTTGGCCGCCGCCAGCACGCACGCCCGCGCGTCGAGCACGCCCCCCGAAACCGGGATCTCGTAGGCGCCGCTCTCGGCGGAATCGCAGGCGGCCTCGAGCTCGATCGCCGCCTGCCCCTCGTAGGTGACCTCGCTACGCAGACCGCAGAGCGCCGCGACCGCGTCGAACAGCCGCCCCGCGCTCGTCGTCACCGGCGAGGCGACGCCGGTCCGGGCCATCTCGCACACCGCACGCCAAACCGTCAGGTCGACCCTTAGGGTATCGGGAAGTGGCGGCGGGCTGCCGGTCGCCACGGTCAGCCACGCGCACGCCATTCGCCAGGGCTGCCGAGTGGCGGCGTCACCGCCCGGGAGCCGGACGGGCCACAGATGCCCGGCTCGCTCGAAGCCGGTCAGCCCGCCGGCGAGGATCTCCCCGCCCCACACCGTCCCGTCCGGGCCGAGACCGGCGCCGTCGAAGATCGCGCCGACCGCGGGGCCCGACTCCCCGTGCTCGGCAAGGCAGGCGGCCAGGTGGGCGTGGTGATGCTGGACCTCGACATGCTCGGCGCCGTCGCGGCCGAGCGCGTAGCCGGTCGACAGGTAGTCGGGGTGCAGGTCGTGGGCGACGACCTCGGGCTCGACCGCGAACAGCCGCCCCAGAAGCTCGACGCCCTCGCCGTAGGACCCGAGCGTCTCGACGTTCTTGAGGTCGCCGATGTGGTGCGAGACCCACGCGCGGTCGCCGCGCGCGAGGCAGAAGGTGCTCTTGAGCTCCGCCCCGCACGCGAGCACGTGCCGTTCGGCGGGCACGGGCAGCGCCAGTGCGCGAGGGACGTGGCCGCGCGAGCGGCGCAGGATCATGCCGGGGCGCACGACGGAGTCGTCGACCCGCGTGTGGATGGGGCGATCGTGGACGAGGAACGCGTCGGCGATCGCGGCCAGGCGCTCGAACGCGTCCTCGTCGCGGTACGCGATCGGCTCGTCCGAGACGTTCCCGCTCGTCATGACCAGCGGGACGCCGGCGTCCGCGAGCAGGAGGTGGTGCAGCGGCGTGTAGGGCAGCATCACTCCCAGCTCCGGGGCGCCCGGCGCGACGCCGGCGGCAACCCGCGCGGAGTGCCGGCGTGGGGCGAGGACGATCGGCCGCTCGGGCGCGCCCAGCAGCGCCGTCGCCTCGGGGTGCAGCGAGACGAGCTCGCGCGCCGCGTCCACCGAGCGGGCCATCAGCGCGAACGGCCGGTCCTCGCGGTGCTTGCGCGCCCGCAGCGACGCGACGGCGGTCTCGTCGTCGGCGCGGCAGGCGAGGTGGTAGCCGCCGAGCCCCTTGACCGCCACGACGGCGCCGCCCACCAACAGCGCGGCGGCCGCGGCCACCGCGTCCTCGCCACCGCGCCCGTCTCCGACGTGCACGCCGGTCGGCCGGCCGCCGACGCCATTCGCCCCGCCGACGAGCGCCTCGACCAGCCGCGCCCGCGGACCGCACGCGGGGCAGGCGTTGGGCTGCGCGTGGAACCGGCGGTCGGCCGGGTCGTGGTACTCCGCGCGGCACGCCGCGCACATCTCGAAGCCGGCCATGGTGGTCAGCGGCCGGTCGTAGGGAACGCCGCGGACGATCGTGTACCGCGGGCCGCAGTTCGTGCAGTTGACGAACGGGTAGCGGAAGCGCCGGTCGGCGGGATCGAACAGCTCGGCCAGGCAGTCCTCGCACGTGGCCGCGTCAGGCGAGACGAACGCGTCGGCGGCCCCGCCCACGACGCTCTCGGCGATCCAGAACCCGCGCTCGCCCGTCGCGGGGGCGCCCACCGCCAGCACGCGCTCGACCCTCGCCAGCGGGGGCGCCTCGTCCGCGACGCGGCGCAGGAACGCCTCGACCGCGTCACGCTCGCCCTCCACCTCGGCCACCACCCCGCGGTGGTCGTTGCCCACCCAGCCGGCCAGCGCGAGCTCGGCCGCCAGCCGGTGGACATGCGGCCGGAAGCCGACGCCCTGCACCGTCCCGTCGACGCGGACGCGGACGCGACCGGCGCTCACGGGCGCTCCACGAGCTCCCGCAGGAGGTGGTAGGCGGTCGCCTGGGCCTCCTGGACCCGCGGGATGTGCTCCGAGCGGCTGATCACGACGTGGTCGGCGAGGGCGTCGTGAGCCACGCGGCCGCCGTCGTAGCCGACCAGTGCGACCGTGACCAGCCCGCGCCGCCGGGCCTCGCGCAGCGCCTCGACCACGCTGAGCGAGTTCCCGCTCGTCGAGAGCACGACCAGGACGTCGCCCCGGCGCCCGTATGCGATGACCTGGCGCGAGAAGATCGCGTCGGTCCCGATGTCGTTGGCGAGCGCGGTGATGATCCCGGCGTCCTCGGTGAGGTCGAGCGCGCGGCGCGGCGGGCCGCCGAACGACGGCTCGCGCAGGTCGGCGACCAGATCCATGGCGTCGGTGGCCGAGCCGCCGTTGCCGAGCGCGAGCAGCTGCCCGCCGGCGTCGAAGGCCGATCGCACGGCCGCGGCGGCGGCGCCAAGTGGCTCCGCGAACTCCGACAGGGTCTGCGCGCGCAGCGCGGTGACCTCCTCGGCCTTCATGACCACCGAGCGCCGGACGTCGGCGACGACCGCCTCGAGGTCATCCTCCTGCTCGCCGAGGAACGGGTAGAGGAAGCTCGACGCGCCCGTGTCGTGCACCGGCCGCTCGCTGCGGCCCTCGAGCAGCCCGCGGTGGTCGAAGAAGACGTGCACGAGCTCCCACAGCACGTGGTAGAGCGTCTCGACGAGCTCCTGCGCGATCGACGGATCGCGCGTCGGCGGGACGAGCCCCCACTCGGCTCCCGACCCGCGCGTGAAGCCGACGGTCAGGCAGCCGCGCGCCCGCGCGAGCGCCATCGCCTCCTGGACCCCGGCCCCGAAGCCGACCGCGATGTCGCCCGGCTCGCAGATCACGTCGACCTGCGCCGCAGGGTCGCCGCCCTCGCCGGCGAGGGCGAGCGCCGGCAGCGCCCTTTTGCCGACGATCACCGGGTGGACGAACTCCACGGCGACGTGGCGGGCGTCGGAGCGCGCGGCCGGCGTGGCCGCGAAGGCGACGAGCCGCCCGTCCGCCGCGAACCGCTCCGCCATCCGGTGACACAGCCGGGCGATCCGGTCCGCCTCGCCCGTGAAGAACCGCTCGTTGGCCTCGGCCCGCTCGCGCAGCCGCTCCTCCACGCGCGAGGCCGTGGCCGGGTGCGTCACGCGACGGCGCCCGCTCTCTCCGTCACCGCGACGAACCAGTCGCGAACCGCGCCGACGCCCTCGCCCGTGCGCGCGCTCACCCGCATGCGCTCGACGCCCGGGTGCACCGCGTCGAGGTTGGCCTCGAGGCGATCGACGTCGAAGTCGAGGTGCTCGAGCAGGTCGATCTTGTTGATGACCACCAACTCGCAGGCGCGGAACATCAGCGGGTACTTGAGCGGCTTGTCCTCGCCCTCGGTGACCGAGCAGACCATGATCCGGGCGTCCTCGCCGACCCGGAACTCCGCCGGGCACACGAGGTTCCCGACGTTCTCGATGATCAGCAGGTCGATGTCGGCGAGCGGCAGCGCTCCGATCGCCGAGCGGACCATGTTGGCGTCGAGATGGCACTCGCCGCCGAACCCGCCGTCCGTGTTGAGCTGGACGACCGGGATGTGCAGCAGCGAGAGGCGGTCGGCGTCGTAGGACCCCTGCACGTCGCCCTCGAGCACGCCGACGCGCACGCCCTGCTCGGCGAGGCCGTCGAGGGCCCGCTCGAGCAGCCGCGTCTTGCCCGCGCCCGGCGCGCTCATCAGGTTGACGACGGTCACCCCAGCGCGGTCGAAGTCGTCGCGGTTGGCCCGCGCGATGGTGTTGTTGGCGTCGAGGACGTCCTCGACCACCCTGACCTTCGTGCGGTGCATCCCCTACATCTTCCGGACCTTGAGGTACCGCTGGACCTCCGGCGCCTGGCTCTTGGCCAGGGCGGCCAGCGCCGCCACGACGACGACGAGCGCTGCGAGAACGACCTTGCTCATGACGTGCTCCTCTGTGGTTGGTCCTCGGTCGCGGCGAGGAGGTCCTCGAGGACCGACTCGACCAGCTCGACCGCCTGCTCCATCGCCGCCTTCACCGGCGCCGAGAGGCCCATGACGAGCTCCTCGTCGTCGAGGGCCACCGCCGTCGCCGGCTCGCAGCCCACCACGAGCACGCGCGGCGGCAGCGTGCCCAGGGCCCGCGCGAGCGCGAGGACCCGAACGGGATCCATCGAGTGCGCGTCGAGGATCGAGTCCGGGCTCCCCCCGAGCTCCGGCTCGATCACGTACAGCGTCCCCGGCGCCTGGCCGCGCGGGACCGCGTCGACGAGGACCGCGGCGTCGTAGTCCTCCTGGAGCTCGTACGCGAGATCCATCCCGCGGATGCCGAAGTCGGCGACCTTCACGCCGGCCGGAAGCTCGCGCTGGGCCAGCCGCCGCGCGACCTCGACGCCGAATCCGTCGTCCCCCAAGAAGACGTTGCCGATGCCGGCGACGAGGATGCTGCGCACCGACTCGAGCGACGGGCCCAGCGGCTCCACCTCAGCGGCGGAGAAGAAGAACCGGTGGCCGGGCTGGCGCGCGACGCCGAGGTCGCGGCCCGGATCGTCCTCGACGACCACGGCGAGGCTGACGCCGCCCTCGAGGTCCTGCTGGATCGACTCGACCACGGCGGTCTTGCCGGCCAGCGCGAGGTCGAAGACGTCGCCGCCGGCCCGCGGGCGCAGCCGGACGAGGCTGCCCCGGCCGACGTGGATGCCGCCGACGTCGACGGTCCGCGGCGCGCGCCCCTCCAACCCCTCCCAGCTCACCGCCGCACCTGCATCTCGCGCACGGTCCGCCCGTTCAGCCGCATGAGCTCCTCCGGGGTCAGACCCTCGGAGCGGTCGAGCACCTCCCGCACGCGCGGGTCCGACGCCCGCGCCTCGGCCTTCTCCTCGTCGGTGAGCTGCATGATGTTGAGGATCAGCATCTGGTCGATCTCGCCGCCGTCGAACAGGTCGCCGGGGCTCTCGGGCGCGATCCGCGGATGGTCCTCGAGGATGATCGGCGACGACAGGAGCGTCGCGCGGTCGCCGGGCTCGCCGACGAGGACGGGCCAGGTCCCGACGTTCACGCACGCCGCGGCCGCCTCGGCGAGCGCCGGCGGCGGATCGGTCAGCGACACGAACGCGCCGTCCTCGACGCGCAGCACGGTGTGGGTCGAGCAGAACGTCCGCCGCATCATCGCCGCGCGCGTGCCGCCGGCCCAGGGCGTCACGTTCTCGATGCACGACGTCAAGCGGTACAGGTCGTCGCGTACGACCTCTGCCGAGACGTGCACCGATCCGGCGAGCCCCTCCCAGCTGCGCACGATCGCTGCCCTCATCACCCAGCCGCTCCTCGGCGCGGCCGCCCTCGATCGCGATCGGCGCGACACGGCCCGCGGCCAGTTCGGCGAGCGCGAGAGGCTCCATCGCCACCTCGCGCTCGACCGCCTCCTCCCAGGTCAGGTGCAGCTCCCCGCCGGCGCGCAGCTCGCCGACCTCGCGACCGCCCGCATCGACGACCTGCCGCCAGACGACGTGCAGGAACCGGATCCCGAGCCCGACCCGCGTGGCCGGCCCGCCCTCGACCAGGCACTGCGTCTGCATCGTGGACGGCTCGTCGCGTCGGGCCGCGTGCGCGCGCGGGTAGACGCCCCCGAAGGTCCACCGCTGCGCGTTCTTGAGCGCCGAGCGGCGGTAGGGCCAGAGGACGTAGCCCTCGTACAGCACGGCGTCGGCGATCGCCCGGACCGGGTCGGCCACGGTCACGCGCCCTCCTCCGAGGCAGCGGCGTCGAACACGGCCTCCCAGCTGGTCAGCGACCGCCGCGCCCGGAACGCGACCAGGCGGTCGAACGTCTCGCGGTCGGTGCGCAGCCACGCGCTGTTGGGGAAGTAGTGGTCCATCGTCGCGCGCCAGACGGCCACGGGCAGGCGGTGCGCCGCCTCCGCGTTCCAGGAGATCCGGTTGATCTTCAGCGCGCCGGTGGCGTCGGCGTAGAAGACCGTGCCGCTGAACAGCAGGTCCAGCGGGATCTCGCCGTCCTGCACGCCGGAGAGGTACTTCACCGCCGCCACCTCGAAGTCGTACGTGCAGAGCACCGGGAGGTCGACCACCGTGGCGCCCTCGAACGGCGGGACGACCACCGTCCCGTGGGTCCACAGCAGGCCGCGCAGCGTGTCCGCCCAGCGGTGCGGCGCCCCGAACAGGTCGCCGAGCTGCGCCTGCTCGGCGGCGGAGTACGAGCGCTGGGTGGCCGCGATCCGGACCTGGACCTCGAGCATCACCGACCGGATCGAGGCCCCCTGGGCGTCGATGGCGAGCGAGAAGCGCAGCGTCGGTGCAGCCGCATGGGGCAGCGGCTCGCACCCGAGCACCGTGAAGCCCAGCTCGGGCGCCGCGCCCGCGCCGATCGCAGCGCCGATGGGACCGCGGACCGCCATGCCCTAAGGCGGCGTGAGGCTCGGCATCCGCGGGTCGATCGGCCCGTGCATGCCCGGGTTGATGCCGGTCGCCGCCTCGTCGGTCCGCTTGCCGTCGGGCAGGTGCCCGGCCTGCTTCTCGTAGTTGCCCTTCGAGTTGCCCTGGTTCACACCGGGCGTGTGCGCCGATGCGTCCTGGGTGACGTCCGCCTTGCCCGTCTTGATCACCATCGTGTTGCCTCCCTCGTGGGTAGGTCACCGAAGAACCCGTCGATCCCGGCCCAGACCTCCTCGCCGCCGCCGAAGCCCCGCCAGCGGCTGCGGATGAGGCCGACGAGCTCGTAGCAGTCGTCGATCGGGACGATCCAGTGCTCGCGCATGTCCTTCGCGCGGCTCACCAGCAGCGCCTCGACGTCGGGCTCCATCTCGGACAGCACCGGGTTGGCCGCCTCGAGCTCGGTCCAGGCCTCGAGCTCGAGCAGGCACTCCGTCGGGCCCGCCGGGCTCGGGTAGAACGCGCTGACGCGCTCGGCCGGCGTGCTGTGGAAGAAGAACGCCATGTCCACCGGGATCCGCAGGCGGTCCCACTGGGCCTCGTCGAGGGCGAAGTCGTCGAGCCGGCGGCGGCGCGTCGGCACCAGGCGCAGGTGCCCCCCGCCCGCCGCCTTGGACGCGAACAGCAGCGCGCAGCCGCGGCACGCGCACAGCAGCCGCCGGTCGTTGATGTCGACGAGGTGGCGGTGCCCGGGCGGGACGGGCACCGCACACATGTCGCACTGCTCCTCGCGCGCGGCCGGGGGCGACGCCCGCCGCTCGCGGACGGCCGCGCCCTGCGCCAGCCGTGCCAGCCGGGAGCTCATCGAACGCCGAGCGCCCCCGCGTGAAGGGCGACGCGGATCAGCCCCGAGTCGTCGACGAGCAGCGGCACCGGCTCGAGGTGCAGCGCCGGCGCGTCGACGCAGCGGCCGGCGCGGACGACGTCGTAGCGGTGCTCGCAGCCCGGGCACGCCAGCTCCGCGCCGAGCAGCCCCGCGGCCTCCAGCGACCCGCCCTCCAGCGACGTCCCGCACCCCGGGCAGTCGGGCCGGTAGGCGTACGACGTCCCGTTCTCGATGCGGATGAACAGCACCCGCTCACCGGCGATCTCCTTGAGCAGGAGCCCGCCGCCCACGAGCTGCGGCAGCGCGCCGGCGGTCACCCAGGTGCCCTCGGGCTCCGCGGGCCGCACCAGCTCGATCTGCAGCAGCGGCGAGCCGTTGGACGGCGCGGCGCCCTCGCCCTCCGCCTCAACGCGCTCGACGTCCGGCGCCGCCTTGAGCACCGCGTCCTCGATGGCGAGCTTGAGCGTCATCGCCGACGCCGGGCAGCCCTCGCAGCTGCCCTGCATCCGCACCACCGCGACGCCGTCCTCGACCGAGACCAGCTCGACGCCGCCGCCGTGGGAGCCGAGGTAGGGCTTGACGCCCTCCAGCGCGTCGCGCACCCGCTCCTCGACGCTGACCGGATGCAACCCGTGGAGCAGGAACAGGTGCTCCACCAGCTCGTCGCCGGCCAGCGTCATCGCCTGCAGGTCGCCGACCGCCCGACGATCCGCGCGAGGCCCTCGCCGTAGAGCGCGAGCACCGCCTGCACGCATTCGAGCGCCAGGTCGCGGGCGGCCGGCTCGGCGAGGGTCTCCACCTCCTCGAGGAGACCCTCGACCCGGCCGATCAGCTCGCCATCGTTCATCCCGACCTCAGCCGCCGGTGTGCTGGCCGCCGAACATCGGCGAGTGCACCTGCTTGAGCGTCTTGCCGCCGCCCAGGTACATGTGCACGCCGCACGGCAGGCACGGGTCGAACGACCGCACCGCTCGCATGATGTCGATGCCGCGGAAGTTGTCCGGG
Source organism: uncultured Solirubrobacterales bacterium (assembly GCA_963828075.1). Classification (GTDB taxonomy): domain Bacteria; phylum Actinomycetota; class Thermoleophilia; order Solirubrobacterales; family Solirubrobacteraceae; genus JACCYI01. The sequence continues at coordinate 1,329,333 of CAWHDH010000021.1, forward strand.
CCGTTCTCCTCGAAGATCGGCTGGCCGGCGACCGCGTCCTCGTACGGGCCGGGCGTGCCGTAGGAGTCCGTCGGGCTCCCGTTCCACGGGGTCGGCGGGTACGGGTGGTAGTTGGCGATCTTCTTGTCGCGGATGACCAGGTGGTGCGACAGCACGCCGCGCACCGCCTCGTGGAAGCCGCAGCCGATCGCCTCGTCGGGCACGTCGAAGTTCTCGAAGACCTTCGTGTTGCCCGACCGGACCTCCTGAAGCGCCCTGGTCGACGAAGTGCATCGCCATCGCCGCGGCGTACGCGATGAAGTACACGCGGGCCCGGTTGCGCTCGATCGCGTTGGACCACTGCGGGATCTTCCACTCGAACTCGGAGTCCGGCGTGTTCGGCGTCTTCGGGCAGCTGGATCTTCACGCTGTTGCCCGTGGACTGCACGAACGGCGTCTGGACCTTGCCCGCCAGCGCCGTCGCCCACAGGCGCGCGAGCGCGCCGCCGCCGGTGTCGAGCGCCAGGTAGTCGCCCGTGCGCTTGTCGTACCAGCGCGGGCTCATCACCCACGAGTAGTTGCCGCCCTCGAGGTCGCGCTTCTGCGGCTTCGGGCATCGTCGTCTGGTTCCACGGGTGGCGCTTGTCGACCGGGTTGCCCAGCGGGTCCTTGTCGACGAACGTCTCCTCGTTGGCCCAGTCCTCGTAGTAGGAGGAGCCGAGCAGGATGCGGATCCCGAGGTTGATGTCGACGAGGTTCGTCGTCACCAGCTCGCCGTCGACGACGACGCCCGGGGTGACGAACATCTCGTTGCCCCAGTTGTCCATGTCGCGGTAGTCGTAGTCGACGTGCGCGGGGTTGTTGAACGCGCCCCAGCAGCCGAGCAGGATCCGGCGCCGGCCGACCTCCTCGTAGCCGGGCATCGCCTCGTAGATGAAGTCGAACACGTCGTCGTTCATCGGCACGGCCTTCTTGAAGAAGTCCATGCAGCGCAGCAGCCGCGACAGGTAGTCGGTGAACAGCTGCGGCGTGGGCTGGGTGCCGACCCCGCCCGGGTAGATCGTCGAGGGGTGCACGTGGCGCCCCTCCATCAGGCAGATCATCTCGCGCGTGATCCGGCTCATGTGCAGCGACTCGCGGTAGACCTCGCCCGTGAACGGGTTGAAGGCCCGCATGATGTCGCCGATCGTCTGGTAGCCGTGGACGGCCGGCGTGCGGCGCCTCGGTCGCGTTCGCCTTCTCCATGACGCTCGGGTTCGTGTCGCGGACCATCTGCTCGCAGAAGTCCACGAAGACCAGGTTGTCCTGGAAGATCGTGTGGTCGAACATGTACTCGGCGGCCTCGCCGAGGTTGACGATCCACTCGCCGAGCGGCGGCGTCTTGACCCCGTAGGCCATGTTCTGCGCGTACTGCGAGCAGACGGCGTGGTTGTCGCCGCAGATGCCGCAGATGCGGCTGGTGATGAAGTGGGCGTCGCGCGGGTCCTTGCCCTTCATGAACACGCTGTAGCCGCGGAAGATCGACGACGTGCTCTTGCAGGAGACGACCTCGCGCTGCTTGAAGTCGATCTTCGTGTAGATGCCGAGGTTGCCGACGATCCGGGTGATCGGATCCCACGACATGTCGACGATGTTGCCCGCCTCCGGCTTGATGTCGCTCACGTGTGGCCATGGGTTCAGGAGCTCCTCTAGTTGCCCCAGCGCGGGTTGTAGCCGGTGGTCAGCTCGTCCCGGTTGTGCCGCCACTTCGTTTCCTTGTTCATGGTCTTGTTGGTGATGCCGCGCAGCTTGCGGATCACCGGGCCGTAGGTGCCGGTCATCGCGGTGGAGACGCCGCCGCCGGGAGGCGCGTCCATGAACGGCATGAACTTGTCGGGGAAGCCGGGCATCGTGCAGCCGATGCAGATGCCGCCGACGTTCGGGCAGCCGCCGATCGCCGGCCATCCAGCCGCGCTTGGGGACGTTGCAGTTCACGACCGGGCCCCAGCAGCCGATCTTCACCTGGCACTTGGGCGAGTTGTAGTCCTGGGCGAAGTCGCCCTGCTCGTAGTAGCCGGCGCGGTCGCAGCCCTCGTGCACGGTCTTGCCGAACAGCCACTGCGGCCGCAGCGCCTCGTCGAGCGGGATCATCGGGCGCCAGGCCCGCCGCCTGGTAGAGCAGCCAGGTCAGCGTCTCCATGAAGTTGTCGGGCTGGACCGGGCAGCCGGGGACGTTGACGATCGGCAGGCCAGCCGCCGAGCGGTAGTCCCAGCCCAGGTAGTCGGCCAGGCCCATGCAGCCCGTCGGGTTGCCGGCCATCGCGTGGATGCCGCCGTAGGTGGCGCACGTCCCGACGGCGATCATCGCGAAGGCGGCCGGGCGCGAGGTCGTCGATCCACTGGTTGATCGTGATCGGCTCGCCCGTGGCGAGGTCGTTGCCGAACGACGTCCAGTAGCCGTCGCCGTTGATGTTCTCGTTCGGGATGGAGCCCTCGATGACGACCACGTAGGGCGCGTCGAGCGTCCCCTCCTTGGCCGCGCGGAACGGCGCCAGGTACTCCTCGCCGCCGAGGGTGGGCGAGAGGACCTTGTTGTGGAGGTTGACCTTCGGCAGCCCCGGGATCGCCCCGAGCAGCACGTCCTCGATCGCCGGCTGGGAGGCGGCCGTGATGGAGATCGTGTCTCCGTCGCAGCTCATCCCCTCCGAGATCCACAGGATGTGGACCTCATCGACCCCGGTCGGCTTGGACACGTCAACGCTCATGGCTCAACCTCCGCTCTTCGACAGCTCGGCTTCAAGCTCCAGCGACTCGACCTGCAGCTCCTCGCCCTGCACCACGTCCACGTCCAGCCCTCCGCAGGTCCCGCACGCCAGCGGGAAGCCGTCCGGCTCGACTCTGCGCGCCGCACGTCGCGGCACGTCACGCCGATTCCGGACCACCTCGAGCTCCAGCACCGCACCCTCGACCGGCGTGCCGTGGGCGCACAGCTCGAATGAGAACTCGAGCGCCGACGGGAACCACCTGGCGCAGGTCGCCCGACCCGCACGTAGACACGCTGTCGACCCGCGACTCGCCGGCGTGCCGGACGGCGACGTCGACGATGGCCTGGGCGATCGAGAGCTCGTGCACGATCGCCTCAGCAGATCCTCGGCAGCGGGTCACCGACCAGCATGTCCATCACGCGCCGGCCGCCGAACGCGGTCTCCATCAGCACCATGCCGGGCGGCTCGGTCCTGACCTCGCCGATCTCGGCCGCCTGCTCGCCGCCAGGAGGCGTTGCGCAGGGCCGCCGAGAGCGGCGGCGGCCGCCTCCGGGGCACGACGGCCACGAGCTTGCCCTCGTTGGCGACGTGCATCGGGTCGATGCCGAGGATCTCCGCCGCGCCGGCGACGACGGGCGAGACGGGCACCGCCGACTCACGGACCAGCATCGCCACGCCGGAGGCGCGCGCGAGCTCGTTGAGCACGGAGGCCACCCCGCCGCGCGTGGCGTCGCGCACGCAGCGCAGCTCGTGGCCGGCGGCGTCGAGCAGCGCGTCGACGGCCGGCCACAGCGGCCGGGTGTCGGACTCGACGTCCGCGCCGAGGTCGAACTCGCCGCGGGCGAGCATGATCGCCGTCCCGTGCTCGCCGATCGAGCCCGAGAGCAGGATGCGGTCGCCCGGGCGCAGGGCGCGCGGCGACAGCCGCGCGCGCGTGTCTTGGACACCGAGCCCGGTGGTGCAGATGTACATGCCGTCGGCGTGGCCGCGCTCGACGACCTTCGTGTCGCCGGCGACGACTCGACCTCCGCGACGCGCGCGGCGGCCGCGATCGCCTCGACCTCGCGCGCAGGTCGTCGGCGGCGAGGCCCTCCTCGAGGATCAGCGACAGCGGTCAGCGCGAGCGGCCGGGCGCCGGCGACCGCGAGGTCGTTGACCGTGCCGTTGACGGCCAGGTCGCCGATCGAGCCGCCCGGGAAGCGCAGCGGCTTGACCACGAACGAGTCGGTGGTCATCGCCAGCCGCGTGCCGCCGGCCTCGACGGCGCCGGCGTCGGCGAGCTCCTCGAGCGATCCGGAGCCGAGCGCGGGGACGAGCAGGCCCTCGATGAGCCCCTGGGTCGCCTTGCCGCCGGCGCCGTGAGCCATCGTGATGTGGGCGTCGCGGAACTTCGCCTGCTTGCCGCGGGCGGTCTCGATGATCCCAAGGACCTTGCGTTCTCTTTCGGAGATCGCCGTCGGTCACACCAACTCGCGATCCCGAGCGAAGCGCCGTAGTTGTAGTAGGCGGCGCAGGCGCCCTCGCTCGAGACCATGCAGGTCCCGATCGGGCGCTCGGGCGTGCACGCGCTGCCGAAGACCTTGCACTCGAACGGCTTGATGACGCCCTTGAGCACCTCGCCGCACTGGCACGCCTTCGGGTCGGCGACGCGCACACCGGGCACGCTGAAACGCAGCTCGGCGTCGTAGTCCGCGTAGGCCTCGGAGAGCTTGCAGCCCGCTCTGGGAGATGAAGCCCATCCCGCGCCACTCGAAGTGCGGGCGCAGCTCGAAGACCTCGGCCATGATCTTCAGCGCACGCAGGTTGCCTTCGTACGGGACGACGCGCGTGTACTGGTTCTCGACCTCGCACCGGCCCTCGGCCAACTGCTGAGGATCATGTGCACCGCGTGCAGGACGTCGAGCGGCTCGAAGCCGGCGACGACGATCGGCTTGCCGTACTCGGCCGGGATGAACTCGAACGGCCGCGCGCCGACGACGGTCGAGACGTGGCCGGGGCCGATGAACCCGTCGAGGCGGAGATCGGGCGAGTCGAGCAGCGCGCGCAGCGGCGGGACGATCGTCACGTGGCTGCACATGACCGAGAAGTTGGAGACGCTCCTCGGCCTTGGCGCGCTTGAGCGTCAGGGCGGTCGACGGCGCGGTGGTCTCGAAGCCGATCGCGTAGAAGACGACCTCGCGATCGGGGTTGGCCTTGGCGATCCGCAGCGCGTCGAGCGGCGAGTAGACCATCCGGATGTCGGCGCCCTCGGCCTTGGCGTCGAGCAGCGAGCCGTCGGAGCCCGGGATGCGCAGCATGTCGCCGAAGCAGGTGAAGATCACGCCCGGCTCGTGGGCGATCGCGATGCCGTCGTCGACGCGGCCCATCGGGATGACGCACACCGGGCAGCCCGGCCCGTGGACGAGCTCGACGTTCGCCGGCAGCAGGTCGTCGATCCCGTACTTGTAGATCGAGTGCGTGTGGCCGCCGCAGACCTCCATGAGCTTGTAGTGGCGGCCCGGGCTCGACCGCCGCCAGGATCTCCCCCGCCAGCGCCCGGCCGAGGTCGGCGTCGCGGAACTCGTCGACGAACTTCACGCAGGCCGCCCCGTGGGCGATCGCCGTCCCGGCGTGGACGAGCAATGTGTCGCCGATCGCCACCGGCTCAACGAGTGCGATCTCGACGCTCGACCGCGCGCCCGCCTCGTCCTCGCACAGCGCCAGGCCGCGCTCGTCGTCGATCTGTCGGACCACCATCGGGAGCGCCTCGTCACTGCAGGTGATGCAGTGCGGCTGGCAGACCGGATAGGGGTTTCGCCCTTCCGTCCTCGCAAGCTCGGACCTCAGTGCGAGTCACACATCGCTCGCCTTGAGCTCCTCGAGCTCCTGCTCGTACTCCGCGCCCATGTCCTTCAGCAGCCGATGGGTGGCCATCGCCTCGGCCTCGTCGATCCGCGACATCGCGAAGCCGACGTGGATCAGGACCCAGTCGCCGGGCTCGACGTCGTCAATCAGGCCGACGTTGATCCTGCCGCCGCACTCCCGCCACTTCGACCATCGCGAGGTGGTTGACCGCATCCTCCACCTCAGTGATCTGTCCCGGGATCGCCAGACACACCGGCGCCCCTCCTCTCTGGAGATCGCGGCCAAGGTGTCGCGTCCGTCCGCCGTCCGCCACCCCGCGGTTCGCTCCGAACCCGCGAAGTTGGAAATCAACGTCGGCGTCAGCGAGTACGCCGGCTGCAGCTCCCGGAGCTCCTCCGGCGGAGTGCTCGGCAGCGCCCACGTCCCGTCCTCGCGGCGCGCGACGAGCCCGCGCTCGGAGAGGCGCTGGAGCGCGAGCGTGACCGTCGGGCGCTTGGCGCCGATCAGGTGCCCGAGCGACTCGTGCTGCAGCCGCAGCGGGAGCACCACGCCGTCCGCGCCCACGCGCCCCCACCGCTCGGCGAGGTGCCAGAACAGGGCGAGCAGCCGCATGTCCACACGGCTCAGCTGGCAGATCGCGTGCAGGGTCGCGGCCCGCGAGCTCTGGCGGACGGCGCGGCCCAGCAGCGCCGCGGTGACCACGGGCCAGCGCGCGCAGGACGCGACGAACGTCGGCCCGAGCACCCCGAGACGGGCCGGCTCGAGGACCGTCCATCTGACCGGGTGCGGGAACAGCGCATCGTCCTCATCCTCGGTCCACGGCTGCAGCAGCTCGCCCGGCCCGACCAGCTCGGTGGACGTCGAGCCGGCGAGCTCCTCGTCACGGGCGAGGACGCCTTCGAGCACGAGGTAGCCGAGGTGCCGCCAGCCGCAGGCATGCGGCGGCTCGGGCTCCCACGTTCCGATGGTTCACGACGACCACGGGCACCACCGTGTCGCGCCGCGCTGCGCCCATCTCTCCCGGCGTGACCCAGCTGGCCAGCTCGGGGTCCGCGTCCAGCACGCTGACCCGAGGCCCCGTCGACCCCGCCCCGATTGTGATCATCGCCACCACCCTAGGCACGCGAGTACCCAAACACCAAACGCCAGTCGGGTCGATGGCGCGCAAGCGTCTGAGATCGAACGGTTCGGCACGATGTCGTGCTCGCAGCCCGCCCCGTAACGCGCTCCGGGGGGCCTTCGCCGTACAGTTCCCTCGCGCGCATGGCCGAGGTCATCTTCTTCATCGCCGCCGCCGGGATCCTGGCTGGTGCCATCGGCACCGTTTCCCTGCGTAACCCGTTCTACGCGGTGCTGGCGCTGGTCGGGCACCTGCTGTCGCTCGCGGCCCTGTTCCTGCTCCTGCGCGCGGAGTTCGTGGCCGCCGCCCAGGTGGTCGTCTACGCCGGCGCGGTCATGGTGCTCTACGTCTTCGTGGTCGCCTACATCGGCGGGACGGACCAGTCCCTCGCGGGCTCCGGCACGAATCTGCGCGCCACCTCGGTCCTGTTCGCCGGCGTGCTGCTGATCGAGTTCTTCATCGCGATCCTGGGATCCGGGCTCTCGGTGATCGACACGGACGGCACCGGCTTCTTCGCGGCGTTCGGCACGCCCAAGGAGATCGGGGCGCTGCTGCTGACCAAGTTCCTCCTCGCCTTCGAGGCCGCGTCGTTCCTGCTGCTCGTCGCCGCCGTCGGCGCCGTCATCCTCGCCCGCCGGCGCGCGGGCCTCGAGGATCCGCGCGAGCTGTCGGTGGCGGACCTCCTGCGCTCGGACGCATCGGGCACCCTGACCGACCACGAGCGCGGGTCGCTCGCCGAGGCCGCGGGGCCCCCCGGAAGGTGAATCCCGTGAGACCCCGAGGGTCCTCCGCACGCCACGTTCGACCCTGCGGGGCGGTACTCGCGTGAGCATCACCTGGTACCTCCTCGTGTCCGCCTGCGTGTTCTGCATCGGCGCGGGGGGCGTGCTCGTGCGCCGCAACCCGCTGGTGATCCTGCTCTGCATCGAGCTGATGCTCAACGCCGCGAACCTGAGCCTGGTCGCCTTCGCCCGCGCCAACGGCAACCAGGACGGCCAGATCTTCGCGATCGTCGTGATGGTCGTCGCCGCCTGCGAGGTCGCCGTCGGGCTCGGCCTCATCGTCGCGCTCTACCGCCGCCGGCTGCCGATCGACGTCGACGAGCTCCGGGAGCTCCAGGGATAGTGGCCCCTCCGATGGACCCCCACACTCTTGGGCGGCCCCGGATGACCGCCATGCGGCGTCTTCGGTCGGGGCAAGGGCTCCGCCCTGGCACCCTCCCTGCATCCTTGCCTGGCGGCCCCCGGGACTCGCCCAAGAGCGCGCGGGCCCACCGGAGGAACCACTGGTGAGCATCGAGGCCTTCGGCTGGATGGTGCTGCTGTTCCCGCTCGCCGGGACGGTGGTCATCTCGCTGCTGCACCGCGTCCTGCCCGGCAAGGCGCCCGGGATCATCGGCACCCTCGCCATCGCGGGCGCGTTCGCGTCGGCGGTCGGCGCGTTCTTCGGGCTCCAGGACCGCGGCCACGAGGAGCGCCAGGTCGTCGCGGTCGCCTGGGACTACGCCAACACGGTCGGCGTCGACGCCCAGCTGTCGATCCTGATCGACCCGCTGAGCGTGATGATGATGCTCGTGGTGAGCGGCGTCTCGACGCTCATCCACCTCTACTCGGTCAGCTACATGGCGTCCGACCGCGGCTACACGCGGTTCTTCGCGTACCTGAACTTCTTCGTCTTCTCGATGCTGCTGCTGGTCGCGGCGGGCAACTTCCTGGTGCTGATCATCGGCTGGGCGTTCGTCGGCGCGGCGTCCTACCTGCTGATCTCGTTCTGGTACCGGCGCACCACCGCGACGGCGGCGGGGATCAAGGCGTTCGTCATCAACGTCGTCGGCGACGTCGGGCTCGTGGTGGGGACGTACTTCATCTTCCGGGGCACGGGGTCGCTCGACTTCCTGAACAGCTTCGAGGCGGTCGGCGAGGCGTTCCCGCGCAACGACCCCGACCTCGTCTGGGGCTGCATCGGCCTGCTCGTCGGCGCGTTCGCGAAGTCCGCGCAGGTCCCGCTGCACACCTGGCTGCCGGACGCCATGGAGGGCCCGACGCCGGTCTCCGCCCTGATCCACGCGGCGACGATGGTCACCGCGGGCGTCTACTTGATCGCGCGCATGCACCCGCTGTTCGAGCAGGCGCCGACGGCGGCGGACGTCGGGGCGATCGGCGGCTGCCTGACGCTGATCATCGCCGCGACGATCGGCCTGGTGGTCACCGACCTCAAGCGGGTCATCGCCTACTCGACGATGTCGCAGATCGGCTACATGGTCATGGGCGTGTCGGCGGGCGCCTACACAGCCGGCCTGTTCCACCTGATGACGCACGCGTTCTTCAAGGCGCTGCTCTTCATGGCGGCCGGCTCGGTGATCGCCGCGATGGCCGGGACCCAGGACCTCGACCGTATGGGCGGCTTCCGCAAGGCGATGCCGTTCACGTTCGCGTGCTTCGTGATCGGCGGCCTCGCGCTGTCCGGCGTGCCGCCGTTCTCGGGCTTCTTCTCCAAGGACGAGATCCTCACCTACGTCGCCGCGCGCGAGGACTGGCACGTCGTGCTCGCGGTCGTCGGGTACATCGGCGCCCTGCTCACCGCGATCTACACGTTCCGGATGATCTTCCGCGCGTTCCTCGGTGATCCCGTGCCCGAGGCGCGCGAGCTCGAAGAAGGCCATCTGCACCACGCCGAGGTCCACCGCAACCCCGCCACCGGCGAGGAGGAGGACACCGACGTCGGCTTCCCCGGGGCCGACCACCACATCGCCGAGCGCGAGGGCTCGATGAAGGCGGCGATGGGCGCCCTGGCCGTCCTCGCGATCGTCGGCGGCTTCCTGCAGATCCCGCACGTCACGCACGCGCTCGAGAGCTTCCTCGAGCCGACGTTCGCCGAGTCGAGCTACTTCGAGGAGCTCCACCCGTCCGACACCCTCACCTTCGGCGGGCTCGTGCTCGGCGCGGCGCTCGGCCTGCTCGGGATCGGGATCGCCTACACGCTGTGGGTGCGCGACCCCGGCCGGCCCGCGCAGATCCGCGAACGGCTCTCCGGGCTGCACCGCGTCTTCGTCAACAAGTGGTACTTCGACGAGGCCATCGAGACGATCGTCGTGCGGCCGTTCGCATGGTTCGGGCGATTCGCCCGCGGCACGTTCGAGCGGCTCGTCGTCAACGGGCTGTTCGTCGGCGGGACGGCGGGCGCGGTCCGGGCGGGCTCGAGCGCGGTGCGCGCCGCCCAGTCGGGCTTCCTGCGCTACTACGCCGCCGTGCTGCTCCTCGGCCTCGCCGGGCTCGGCCTCTACTTCGTGGTGGCGGCAGCGTGAGCGGTCTGACGATCCACCTCTCGATCCTGCTGTTCTGGCCGGCGGCGTTCGCGCTGCTCGGCGGCCTGGCGCCGCGCCGCGTGGCGCCGCTGCTCGCCATGGTCGGCGCGCTGATCCCGCTGGGCTACGCGATCGTGCTGCTCGTCGACTTCGACGCGGGGCGCTCGCAGGCGCTGCAGTACGTCACGAACGACAAGTGGATCCCCGACCTGGGCGTCCGCTACCACCTCGGGATCGACGGCATCAACCTCTGGCTCGTCCTGCTGACGACCGCGCTGTTCGCGGTCTCGGCGATCTGGCTGGCGCTGCGGCCGATGGAGCGCCCGCGGCTGCTGGCCTTCCACTTCGGGATCGCGGAGACCGCCGTGCTCGGCGCCTTCCTCGCCCAGGACCTCGCGCTGTTCGTCGTCTTCTTCGACCTGATGCTCGTCCCGTTCTACTTCCTGGTCGGCCAATGGGGCGGGCCCGAGCGGGTCGCCGCCACGATCAAGATGGTCATCTACACGCTGGTCGGCTCGCTGCTCATGCTCGCCGCCGCGGTGGCCACGGCGGTGCTCGCCGAGGCCGGGCCGGATCAGACCCTGTCCTTCGCGCTCGCCGATCTCGCCAAGGCACCGCTGCCGGCGTCGACGCAGAACTGGCTGTTCGCCGCCTTCGCGCTGGCCTTCCTGATCAAGATGCCGGCGTTCCCGTTCCACGGCTGGATGCCAGACGCCTACCGCAACATGCCGCTGCCGGTGCTCGCGGTGTTCTCGGCGGTGCTCTCGAAGGTCGCCGCGTACGGGTTCCTGCGCATCGTCCTGCCGGTGTTCCCCGACGCGAGCGCCCACTTCCAGACCGTCATCCTCGCGCTGGCGCTGGTCTCGATCCTCTACGGGTCGGCGATGGCGTTCACGACGCCGGAGGTGCGGCTGATCCTCGGCTACTCGTCGATCGCCCAGCTCGGGTTCATCACGCTCGGGATCTTCGCGCTCCGACCCGAGGGCGTGCAGGGGGCGATCCTGCAGATGGTCAACCACGGGCTGGTGGTCGCGCCGTTGTTCTTCATCATCGCGCTGCTCGCGGAGCGAACACGCGGGTCGGAGCTGCTGAGCGACATGGGCGGCATCGCGTTCCGCGGGCCCGTGCTCGCGTCGCTGTTCCTGATCGTGGCGCTGGCCACCCTGGCGATGCCCGGCTCGGCGAACTTCGTCGGCGAGTTCCTGATCCTGCTCGGGCTGTTCAAGACGAAGCTGGCGATCGCGGTGATCGCGTTCACCGGCGTGGCGATGGCGTCGGTGTACATGCTGCGCGTGTTCATCCGCTCGATGCACAACCGCACCGCCACGTCGGTCGAGTCGCGTGAGCTGACGGCGCGCGACGCCCTCGTGCTGGTCCCGCTCGTGCTCGCGATCGTCGCGTTCGGGGTCTACCCGCAGGCGGCGCTCGAGGACGCCGAGCAGGGGTCGAAGGCCGCGGTGCGCAGCGCGCAGGCGGTGGCGGCGGGCAGGCCCAACCCGGCGGTCGCCCAGGCGGCACCGGAGCCGGTGGCGCTGCCGTGAGTCCCACGACCGCCCCCGACATCGACTTCGCGGCGATCTCGCCGCTCATCGCGCTGGCCGCCGGCGCCTGCATCGTGCTCATGGCCGGCCTGCTGCGCTCGCGCTACGTGCGCACCCAGGTCGTGCCCGGGCTGACGATCGTGACGCTGATCGTCACCGCCGACCTCGCCATCTGGCAGTGGGGCGAGAACACCTCGGTGATCTCCGGCGCGCTGCGGATGGACGACCTGACGCTCGCGCTCGTCCTGATCTTCGCCGCCGCCGGCGCCGGCACCGTGCTGCTCTCCTGGCGCGCGGTGGCGCCGCGCGACGCGGGCCATGGCGAGTACTACGCGCTGCTGCTCTCGGCCATCCTCGGCATGGTCATCCTCGTCGCCGCGCAGAACCTCGTGGCGGTGTTCATCGGCTACGAGCTGCTGTCGATCCCGCTCTACGTCCTGTGCGCGACCGAGCTGCGCCGCGAGCGCTCGCTCGAGTCGGGGCTGAAGTACCTGATCATCGGGTCGGTCGGCTCGGCGACGCTCCTCTACGGGCTGGCGTTCATCTACGGCGCGACCGGCTCCACCGACTTCGACGGCATCGCCGCGGCCGCCGGCGGCCCCGACGGGGTGGCGGACGACGTGCTGTTCCTCACCGGCATCGCGCTGACGCTGACCGGGCTCGCGTTCAAGGCCTCGATCGCGCCGTTCCACCAGTGGACGCCCGACGTCTACGAGGGCGCGCCCACGCCGGTGACGGCGTTCATGGCGGTCGCGACCAAGGCGGCCGCGTTCGGCGTCTTCCTGCGGCTGTTCGACGTCGCGCTGATCAGCAGCGCGAACACGTGGGCGCCGGCGCTCGGCGCGCTCGCGGTGGCGACGATCGTCATCGGGAACGTCGGCGCGCTCGGCCAGTCCTCGCTCAAGCGGATGCTCGCCTACTCCTCGGTCGCGCAGGCCGGCTACATGCTCGCCGGCGTCGTCGTCTCGACCCAACTCGGCATCACCGCCGTCGTCTTCTACCTCGCCGCCTACCTGCTCATGAACCTCGCGGCGTTCGCGGTGATCGTCGTGCGCGAGCGCGAGACGGACCTCGGCGACGACATGGCGGCGCTGTACGGCCTCGGGGAGAACCGGCCGTGGCTCGCGTGGCCGATGACGATCGCGATGCTGTCGCTCGCGGGCTTCCCGGCGACGGCGGGCTTCTTCGGGAAGATCAACCTGATCCAGGCGACCGTCGACAACGAATACGCGTGGCTCGGCGTCGCCATCGTGCTCGGCTCGGCGCTGTCGCTGGCCTACTACCTGCGCGTCGTCGCGGCGGTCTGGATGCGCGCGCCGGGGGAGGCGCCCGCCGGCGCCGGCGCGCGCCTCGCCACCCCCGCCGGCCGCCCGCTGATCGCCGGCGGCTCGCCCGAGGCCGATCCGCCCGCCGACCCCGCCCACGCGGCGGCCGAGGGTCGCACCGAGGCCGCCGACCCCGGCCCCGCTCCCGCCGCCTCCGCCGGAGCGGCCGTCCGCCGCGTGCGCCAGGGCGAGGTCGTCGCGCTCGCGCTCATCTGCACCGTGGCGACGGTGTTCTTCGGCGTCTACCCGTCGCCGCTGCTCGACGTGGCGCGCGACGCGGGCGCGGCGCTGACGAATCTGCTGTAGGGGGCGAAGTTCGGCGCTTGGTGCCCTATCGGGGGGCATGGGTGCAAATGCGCGGGGGCAGGCAGCGGTCGACTACGTCGCGGTGCTGGCGGTGGTCGTGGTGGTGTTCGGCGGCGCGGCGACCGTGGTGGCCGCGCCCTGGCTGCCGTCGCGGGTGGCGGCGGAGATCCGCCACGGGATCTGCCTGGTCTCGGGCTCGCTCTGCACGCCGGAGGAGGCGCGCCGCGCTGGGCTGGCCCCGTGTGCCGTGCGGGCGCGCTCGAACGCCGAGCGGATCGGCGGGACGGTGACCATCATCCGGCTGGACCGCGACGACGTCCTGGCCGTCGAGCGGCGGTCGGACGGCACGGTGGCGGTCTCGTTCGTCGACGGCGTCCGCGGCGGCGGGGAGCTCGCCGTCGGGCTCCGGCTCCCGGTGGGCAAGGCAAATCTCTCGGCCGGCGCCGGCGGCAGCTTCCACGCGGGCCGCACCTACGTCCTCGACAATTGGCCCGCCGCGCAGCGGTTCCTGCACCGCTTCGCGCGCGAGGAGACCCTCACGGGCGAGGCACGCCGGGCGTTCCGGCGAATCTGCTGGTCGTGCCCGGAGTGGCTCGAGGGTCGCGATCGCAACCTGCCGCCGGCGTCGGCCACCTACGTGGAGGGTGGCGCGTGGACGCAGGTCGCCGCGGCGCTGAAGCTCGACGTGCCGGTCCGCGGCGCCACGCTCCCGCTCGGCCTCGACGCCGAGCTCGCCGGCTCCGCCGTCATGGGGCGGCGGATCGCCGGGCCGCGGACCACCTGGTACATCCGGCTCGGGCAGTCGGCCGTCGCGCAGGCGGGCACGCTGCTCGCCTCCCTGTCCGCTCGCCGCGACGCCGAGGTCGTGCTCGAGGTCACCGAGGAGGGCGGCCGCGAGGTGGAGGCGCGCCTGACCACGGCGGTCGACGCAGGTGGTGAGGGAGAGCTCGCGGGCGCGAGCCTCGACATCGCCGACGTCGTCCGCTGGGTCCAGGGCGCCCCGGCCGAGCGCAAGGGCGGCGACGAGGGCGGCGTGCGGCTGGACGCGAGCGTCGCGCTCGACCTGACCGACGAGGCGAACCGGCGCGCCCTGGCGGGCGTGCTGCGGATCCCGTCGTCGTCTCCGTTGGGCTGGGCCGAGCGGGTCCGCGCGTTCGGCCGGCGCCTGGACGTCGCCGGCGAGGTCGATCTCAGCGTGTCGCGCACGATGCGGTCGGGATCCGAGAAGGGCGTCGGCGGCCTGGGGCTGACCGGGCGCTACTCGCGCGTGGAGCAGACCCGCGACCTGCTGGCGGCGTGGTCGCTCGCGCCCGGGGACCGGCTGCGGCGGCGCGAGGACTGCGAGGCGGCGGCCGTCGCGGCGGGTGCCTGATGGCGCCGGGGGCGGCGGTACCCTTGCTCGCCCGCATGGACTACCCGGCCGACGACCTCACCCCCGCAGAGCGCGAGCGGATCGCCCCCCACGTCACGCACCTGGACGGGCCGGTGTTCGGGCTCGTGAACCTGCCCGAGACGGTCAAGGGGGCGCTGTTCGCCCGCTACTCGCGGTATCCGGGCACGCTGCGGCGTCTGTTCATCGACGAGTTCGCCGACTCGCTCGGCGAGACGCCGGCGCGCTACGACGACGCCGAGGGCGAGCGCGCCGCGCAGCTCTACGAGCGGATCTTCGTCGGCTACGGGGACGACTCCGTCGCGCAGCTCGGCGGCGCCCACGTCGCGTGCGAGTGGACGTCGAACGTCCTGACCAAGCTGCTCCAGCGGCCGCGCCTCGGGTCCTACCTCGAGCAGTCCACCCGCTACATCGCCTACGACGCGCCGATGCCCGGCGGGGGCTACCGCTACCACCGCGACCCCGCTCTCGGCCCGGAGTACGAGGCGGCGATGGACGGGCTGTTCCAGGCGTATGCCGACGCGCTGCCGGTCGTGCGGGCGTGGGCCGACGGTGCGTTCCCGCGCGCCGCCGGGGAGTCCGACGCCGCCCGCGCGCGGGCGATCAACGCCAAGGCGCTGGACCTCCTGCGCGGCCTGCTGCCGGCCGCGTCGCTCTCGCACATGGGCATCTACGCGTCCGGCCAGGCCTACGAGCAGCTGATCCTGCACCTGCTCGGCCATCCGCTGCCCGAGGCGCGCGCCTACGGCTCGATGATCCTCGCGGCGGTCAAGGCGATGATGCCGAGCTTCGTCGCGCGGGTCGAGCGGCCCGAGCGCGGCGGCGAGTGGATCACCTACCTCGAGCGCCGCCGCGACGCCGCGGCCGGATGGGCGGCCCGGCTCGGCCTCGATCGCGACCCGCTCGCCGACGACCGCCCGTCCGTCCGCCTCCTGCACGTCGACGGCGACGAGGACCGCCTGCTCGCCGCCCTGCTGTTCGAGTCCGCCGCCGTGGGAGAGGAGGCAACGCTCGAAGCCGTGCGCGCCCTCGACGCCGACGCCCGCGCCCGCCTGCTCGGCGACCTCGTCGGCGACCGGTCCAACCGCCGCCACCGCCCGGGCCGCGGCTTCGAGGCGCTGCGCTACCGCTTCGAGATCGTGTCGGACTACGGCGCGTTCCGCGACCTCCAGCGCCACCGCATGCTGACCGTCCAGTGGCAGGGCCTGACCCCGGATCTCGGCGCCGCGGTGCCCGACGAGGTCGCCGAGGCGGGCGCCGGCGACGCCTACGCCCGCGCACTCGACGCCTCCCGGTCGGAGTACCACCGCCTGGTCGACGCGGGCCACGCCGAGGCGGCGCCCTACGCGCTCTGCCTCGGCTACCGCATCCGCTACGTGCTCGACCTCAACGCCCGCGAGGCCATGCACCTGATCGAGCTCCGCTCCGGCCGCGAGGGCCACCCCGGCTACCGCGCCGTCGCGCACGAGATGCACGCCCAGATCGCCTCGCGGCACCCGGCCGTGGCGGCGGCGATGTCGCACGTGGACACGGAGACCGAGCCGCGGCTCGAGCGGATCTTGTCGGAGATCCGGACGGAGCGGAAGGTGGCGGGGCTTCGGGGCTGAACTGGCGCTCGCCTCCGGTCGAGCGCTGGGGTCTGTGTGCTGACCCCGGCATTGATAGAGAGCGGGATGGGCAGGGGCGGCGGTTCGTCGGCTTCGGGCGCGCTGTTGGGCGCCGGCGTTGACCCCGGATTGAGAAGGACGCCGTCAACCACCCCCTTGGTCCGGAATCGGTCGCACGGGGGTGGTTGGGGGTGTAATAGACCGTCAAGCACCCCCTTGCGGCTGCTCGGCGCGCATGGGGGTGATTGACGTCCTCATCGCCCGCGTCGGGGCGCCGGCGCCGGTCAACCACCCCCTTCGTCTGAGATCGCTCGCACGGGGGTGGTTGACCCCCTCGGTGCTCGCCCCGCCGCCTGCCGCACCCTCCTCCCCTTCCGAACCTCTTCCTAAATGATGCCGTTCGGGGGCGAGCGCGAAGAAGGCCCGCCCGAACGGAGCGCCGCGCCCACCTCACACCCGCCGGGGCGGCAACGCCCAGAGCGCCCGCAGCCGCCCCGTGAACCGCCGCCCGAACGCCAATTCCCGCCGCAGTGCGCGCCGCTGCGCCGCGGTCGGCCGGACGGGCGCCGCCGCGTAGCGCGCGGCGCGCAGCGACCGCACATACGCGACGGCCTCCTCCGAGCCGCCGACCAGCCCTTCGATCTGGCGGAGCGTGGTGCCGGGGGCGGTCGGGCGGCCGGCGCGGCTGAAGGCCGCCTCGAGCTCGGCGATCGCCCGGTCGAGCGAGGTGGCGTCGCGACCCCGCGGGCCGCGCCGCCGGCGCCGGGTGACGACCGCCGCGCCGCCCGCGGCCGCGAGGCCGATCGCCAGCGCGGGCCAGGCCGGCCCCCGACCCGCCCCGCCGCCGCCGTCCGCGGAGGCGTCGTCGGCCTCGGCGCCGGTGGCCGGGTCGATCGCGCGGTTGCCCCTCGGGGCGTCGACGCGGCCCGGGAAGTCGGGGATGTTCTCGTCCGCCTGAGCGTCGGCGGCGGATTCGCTGCGCGACGCCTCGGGGAGCGCCGCGATCTGAGAGCGGGCGGGCGTCGCGCTCGGCGTGGGGTCGAAGGTCACCCAGCCGATGTCGTCGAACCAGGCCTCGACCCACGAGTGCGCGTCGGAGTCGCGGATGATCCACTCGCCGCGCCGGCTCGAGAACCCGCCCGGTGAGAAGCCGGTGGCCACGCGCGCGGGGACGCCGCCCATGCGCAGCAGCAACGCCATCGCGCCGGAGTAGTGCTGGCAGTAGCCGGAGTGGGTGTCGAGCAGGAAGGTCTCGAGCGGCGCGGCGCCGGGAGGCGGCTGCGGGGGCCGCTCCGAGTACTTGAACTCCGGACGGTGCAGATAGCGGTCCACCGCGACGACGTAGCCGTAGGGCGATTCGACGTCCTCGCGCAGCTGCTGGGCGATCTCCCACGTCCGCGCGTAGGTCGATGCGCGCAGGGCCTGCGCGCCGCCGCCGCCGGTCCCGAGATCGTCGTAGAAGGCGGTCGGCGGATCCCCGGTGTCGAACGGCTGGAAGCGGATCTCCGCCCCGCGCGCGACCCCCCTCCTCACATCGACGGCCTCTGGCGGCAGCTCGCCGGGCACCACGTCGTCGCGGAACGGAACGTTGATCGTGAGCGTGCCGGCCTGCCGGCCGCCGGCCCCGGACGTCGCGCCGACGAGCTGCTCGCTGTCGGGTCTCGGGACGTACGCGCGGGCGCTGTAGGAGTCGCCGCGGCGCAGCTCGGTGTCCGCCTCGAAGCCCGTGCCGTCCGCCGACCGCTCCACCGGCCGGCTCGGGCGGTCGACCGACAGCGTCGTCCCGGCGCTGATGACGTCACGCGTGCGCAGCCGCCGCACCGAGACGTCGAACCGGCGCGTCCAGTTCGGGCGCAGGTCCTCGGGCAGGTCGACCTCGTCGACCGGCTCTCCGATCGGGGCCGCGAGGCGGCCGACCCACCCGTTGCCTTCGAACCCGTCGAGCGTTGCCGCCTTCCAGTACTCCGGGCGGCGGCTGCGGATCCGCAGGACCTCCCGCCGGTCGCGAGGCCAGTTGATCGGCCCGTACTCGTGGTCCCAGGAGAAGCGCACCGGGTTCTCCGGCCCGAGCCCTTCGGCGAAGGTCCGGTAGTCGAACCAGGGCTCGTCGCGATCCGCCGCCCCGGCCAGCGGGAAGGCTCCCGCCAGCGCGATGTAGAGCAGCGCGGCGATCCCGAACCCCGGCCGCAGCGGGATCCGCTCGAGCCACAGGAAGCACGCCGTCAGCGCGGCGAGCGCGTAGCCGAACGCGAGCGGCTGCTCCCCGCCGAGCGAGACGACGGGCGTCGTGGCCAGCACCAGGAGCGCCGCCACCGAGAGGAAGGGGTAGCCCCGTTCCGAACGGCGCGGCCACACGGCCAGCAGCCCGGCGAGGATGCACAGCAGCGCCCCGAGCAGCGCGAGCGTGTGACCGGGCCAGGGGTCGGCGCCCTCGTACGGCAGCCGGACGACGGCGAGCGAGTCGATGCCCCGGATCAGGCCGTCGACGAGGTTGTCCCAGCGGTACGGGCGCAGCAGGTGCAGGGGGAGGCCCGCCGCCGGCACCGCGGCGATCACCGCCACCACCGCGACCCCGAGCATGCCCCAGCCCTGCCAGCGCACGGGCAGCCGCTCGCACGCCCACACCAGGCCGCCGGCGACCACCGCCACCGCCACCCAGACGAGGGCACGACCCGCGCCGATCGCCTCGATCATCCGCGACCACTCGGCGACGCCGAGCGCGGCGAGCAGCGCGAAGCCGATCAGCCGCGCGGCGGGCGCGGGCAGCAGCGGCGCCGGCTTCCTCACGTCTGCGCCGCCTCCGCCTCCCGCTGGCGCAGCTCGATCCGGCGGATCTTGCCCGTCAGCGTCTTGGGCAGCTCGGTGACGAACTCGACCCGCCGCGGATAGGCGTAGGCGGAGAGCCGGTCGCGGACGAACGCCTTGATCTCCTCGGCGACCTCGTCGGTCGGATCGTGGCCCTCGGCGAGCACGATGAAGGCCTTCACCACGTTGCCGCGGCGCTCGTCCGGCGACGCCACCGCCGCCGCCTCGGCCACCGCCGGGTGCTCCAGGCACGCGGATTCGACCTCGAACGGGCCGATCCGGTAGCCGGCCGCGATGATCACGTCGTCGGCGCGGCCCTCGTACCAGACGTAGCCGTCCGCATCGAGCGACGCGGCGTCCTTGGTGTGGAACCACTCGCCGCCGAACGTCTCGCGCGCGGCGGCGTCGTTCCGCCAGTATCCGAGCGGATAGTGCGGGTTCGAGCGCGCGCGCAGGCAGAGCTCGCCGCGCTCGCCCTGCGCCACCGGCTTGGAGTCCTCGTCGAGCAGCTGGACGTCCCAGCCGGGCATCGGCTTGCCCATCGAGCCCTCGCGGACCTCCATGAACGGGTAGTTGGCGACGAGCGGATAGGACTCGGTGAGCCCGTAGTAGTCGAGCACCGTGAGCCCGTACTGCTCGCGGAACCAGCGGATCGCCTCGGGATTCAAGGGCTCGCCGGCGCTGCAGACGATCCGCAGATCGATCGGGTAGCGCTCGCCCGCGTCGGAGATCGACATCATCGATCGCATCGCCGTGGGCGTCGTGAAGACGTTCGACGCTTTGTGGCGCGACAGGAACGCCAGCTGCTTGTGCGGGTCGAAGCCGCCCTCGCGCTGGTAGACGAGCTGCAGCGCGCCGAGGCGCCACGGGCCGAGCAGCGGCGCGATGCCCGCCGCCCACGCCCACTCGCCCATGCCGTGGAAGCGCTCGCCGTCCTGCACGTCGTGGCAGTAGATGAACTCCTCGTGCGCGAGCAGGTAGCGGTGCGCATGCACGATGCCCTTGGCCAGGCCGGTGGTGCCCGAGGTGTAGTAGAGCTGCGCGGGGTCGTCGGCCGCCGTGTCGCACGAGATCGGGTCGGTCGGCGCACCCGCGAGTAGTCCGTCGCCCTCGTCGAGGATCAGCAGATTGGGGTGCTCGAAGCGCCCGGCGTTGGCTTGGTCGGTGACGAGGACGCGCGGCTCGGCGTCGCCGAGGCGGTGGCGGATCCCGTCGTCGCCGTAGAGGACGGACATCGACAGCAGCAGCGCCCCGAGCTTCCAGGTCCCGAAGAAGATCGCCGCCGTCTCCGGGGTCGGCGGCAGCACGACCGCGACGCGGTCGCCGCGCACGACGCCGGCGTCGCGGAGCACCGCGGCCGCCTGGTTGGCGAGATCCTGCAACTCGCCCCAGCTCACCTCGCGGACGTTGCCGGACGGGTCCTCGTGGATCATCGCCGGCTTGTCGCGGGGGTGCTTGTCGCACACGTCCTGGGCGATGTTGTAGCGGTCGGGCACGTTCCACGCGTGCCCGGCGACCGCCTCGTCGTAGGACCCGAATCCCGTCACTTCGCTCTCCCTTCGACCGGCCGGCGGCGGCGTGCCCTCACAGCGGCCCAGCATAGTGTCGCCGCGGGTTATGCTCGGGCCACACGGATGGACGTCGCGCTGGGAGTTCTGCTGGGTGTGGCGCTGAGCGCGTCCGTGCTGGCGGCTGTCCGCCTCGTCTCCACCCCGCGCATCCTCTCGCCCGCCGAGGAGTCCATGCGCGCGCTGCTGCACGCCGCGACGGCGACGCTCCCGCACCTGCGCCGCGGGCTCAGCGCCGAGACCGCGCGACGCTCGGTCCCGCACGTCCGCGCGCTCACGCAGGCCCAGGCGGTCGCGATCGTCGATTGCGACCGCGTGCTCGCCGTCGACGGGCAGACGACCGCGCTGGAGCAGGGGCAGCGGCTCCCGCCGTGGCTGAAGACCGGGCGCCAGGACCGGGTGCACGTCGAGAAGGTGCCCGACGCCGCCGCGGTGGTGGCGCCGCTCGTCGTGCAGCGCGAGCGCGTGGGCGGGCTCGTCTGCCTCTACCCGAGCGGCGGGCGGCTGCGGCCGGAGGACACCCGCGTCGTGGAGGAGACCGCGAGCCTCGTGTCCGCCCAGATCGAGCTCTCCGCGGTGGCGGCCCAGGAGGAGCGCCTCGCCCAGGCCGAGCTCGCCGCGCTGCGCGCGCAGATCTCCCCCCACTTCATCTACAACGCGCTCGCCGCGGTGGCGTCGCTGATCCACACGCGACCCGACGAGGCGCGCGAGCTGCTCACCGAGTTCGCCGAGTTCACGCGCTACGCCTTCCGCGGCCGGCGCTCCTACGTGACGCTCGCCGACGAGCTGCACTACGTCGAGAAGTACCTGCGCCTCGAGCAGGCGCGCTTCGGCGACCGGCTGTCGGTGCGCGTCGAGGTCGCCCCCGAGGTGCTGGGCGCCGTCGTCCCGGTGCTGTCGATCCAGCCGCTCGTCGAGAACGCGGTGCGCCACGGGGTCGAGGCGCGCTCGGAGCGCGTCAGCGTCGAGATCGTCGGCCGCGACCTCGACGTCGACGTCGAGCTGCGCGTGTCGGACGACGGGTCGGGGATGGACGAGGACCAGGCCGCCGACGCGCTCGACGGCCGCGGCGAGGGCATCGGCCTGTCCAACGTCCACGGCCGGCTGCAGGCGACGTTCGGCGAGGAGTACGGGCTGCGGGTCGAGTCCGAGCCCGGTCGCGGCACCACCGTCATCCTCTGCGTCCCGAAGTTCCGCGCCGGGGTGCGGGCGGCATGACCGGCGCCGGCCTGATCGTGCTCGCGGTCGACGACGAGCGCCCGGCGCTCGAGGACCTGGCGCGCGTGCTGCACTCGACCGGCGAGGTCGCCGAGGTCGAGCTGGCCGGCTCGGGGCACGAGGCGCTCGCGCTCGCGTCCGCCAACCGCTACGACGCCCTCTTCCTCGACGTCCGCATGCCCGACCTCGACGGCGTCGCGCTCGCGCGGGTGCTCCGGCGATTCGAGAACCCGCCGGCACTGGTCTTCGTCTCCGCGTACGAGAGCGCGGCGGTCGAGGCGTTCGAGCTGCGGGCGCTCGACTACCTGGTCAAGCCGGTCTCGCGCCAGCGGGTGCTCGAGGCGCTCGCCCGGGTGCGCACGGTGCGCGAGCGGCCGGCCGCCGAAGAGGACGCCGAGGTCATCCCCGTCGACACCCTGCGCGGCGGCGGGACGCGCCTGATCCGCAGGGCGAGCATCCACTTCCTCGAGGCCCACGGCGACTACGTGCGAGTGATCGCCGACGACGGGCGCTTCCTGCTGCGCGCCGCGCTCTCGGATCTCGAGCGCCGGTGGGAGCCGCACGGCTTCGTCCGCGTCCACCGCCGCTACGTGGTCAACATGCGCCAGGCCGTCGAGGTCCGCCCGGCGCTCAACGGCACCGCCGTCCTGATCCTCACCGGCGGCGCCGAGGTGCCGGTCGCCCGACGCCAGGTGCCCGAGCTGCGGCGGCGGATTCGCGGGTGAGGACCCCGCGCGACGAGGTCGCCGAGGCGACGCCGCTCGGCGAGCTCTACCTGCGCCGGCTGCGGCGGCGCCAGTTGCGCCTCTCGCTGCTGGCGCTCACCGCGTTCGGCGCGCTGGTCGGCGTCCTGCCGCTCGTCCTCTACGCGCTCGAGCTGCGCGTCGGAGTCCTCGGCGTGCCGCTGGCGATCCTGCTCGTGGTGGTGCCGCCCTACCCGCTGTTCCTCGCGATCGGGTGGCTCCACCAGCACCGCGCGGACGCCCTCGACGAGGACTTCCGCAGGATCGTGGGCGGCGGGTGACGCTCGCCGTCATCGCGATCGCCGCGGTGACGGCCGCCGGCGTCGGGATCGGCACGTGGGGGATCCGTCTCGCGCGCACCACGTCGGACCTGTTCGTCGCCAGCCGCGCGGTCTCGCCGTGGTGGAACGCCGCGGCGATCTCCGGCGAGTACCTGAGCGCGGCGTCGTTCCTGGGGATCGCCGGGCTGCAGATGAAGTTCGGCGCCGCCGCGCTGTGGCTGGGGATCGGCTTCACCGCGGGCTACCTGGCGCTGCTGCTGTTCGTCGCCGCCCCGCTGCGGCGCTTCGGCTCCTACACGATCCCCGACTTCGCGGAGGCGCGGCTCGCGAGCCCGCGGCTGCGCCTGCTCTCGGCGGGGGTGGTGCTGCTGATCGGCGGCTTCTACCTGGTCCCCCAGCTCAAGGGCGCGGGCCTGACGCTGCGCGAGGTCACGGGCGCGCCCTACTGGACGGGGGTCGTGGTCGTCGGCGTGTTCGTCGCGTTCAACGTCGGGCTCGGCGGCATGCGCGGGATCACGTACGTGCAGGCGTTCCAGTACTGGGTCAAGGTGTTCGCGATCGCGGTGCCGGCCTGCGTGCTGCTGATCCACCTGGGTGGGCTGCCGGAGCGCGCCGCGCTGTTCGGCCGCGAACTGCCGCGCGCGCCCGCCGCCGGCCTGACCGTCCGGCTCGACGAACCGACGCGGGTGACGTTCCCGCGCGCGACGAGCTTCACGCTCGACGGCCGCCCGGCAAGCGCAGAAGCGGGCGAGACGCGCCGGCTCGCCGCCGGACGGCTCACCCTGCCGGCCGGCGCGACGGTACCCGTCGCCGAGGGCATCGTGGCGCGGCCCGGGAGGGAATGGGCGGAGCCCGTCTCCGAGCGCGGCCGCGGCTCGCCGCTGCTCGTCTACTCGCTGCTGGTGGCCACGTTCCTCGGCACGATGGGGCTGCCGCACATCCTCGTCCGCTTCTACACCAACCCGGACGGCCCCGCCGCCCGCCAGACGACCGTCCGCGTGCTCGGCCTGCTCGGCGTCTTCTACCTCTTCCCCGTGGTCTACGGGCTGCTCGGTCGCGCGCTCGTCCCCGAGCTCTACATCACGGGCGCGACCGACAGCGTCGTGCTCCGCCTCCCCGAGGCCGCATGGCCCGGGCTCGGCGGCGAGATCCTCGGCGCGATCGTCGCCGCGGGCGCGTTCGCGGCGTTCATGTCGACCGCCTCCGGCCTGCTCGTCTCGATCGCCGGGACGCTCTCCTTCGACCTGTGGCAGCGCCTGCGGCGGCCGCGCCGCCCCGCCTCGACCCTGCGCCGACGCCACTTCCGTATCGGCGCGGCCGCCGGCATGGTGGTCCCGGTGCTGATCGCCCTCACCGCGCGCGAGATCGACATCAGCCTGCTCGTCGGCTGGGCGTTCGCGCTGGCGGCGAGCACGTTCTGCCCGCTGCTGCTGCTCGGGATCTGGTGGCCGCGGCTCACCGCGCGCGGCGCGGCGACGGGCATGGCGGTCGGCGCGATCGCCGCCACCACCGCGATCGCCGCCGGCCGGCTGGCGGGCGCAGGCGAGGACGGCCTCGAGGCGCTGCTGATCCAGCCGGGCATCGTCACGGTGCCCGTGGCGTTCGCGACGATGGTGCTCGTCTCGCTCGCCGACCGGGCCGGGCCGCCCGAGGGGGTCGGCGCGTCGATGCTCGCGCTCCACGCGCCGGAGGGCGTCGCCGCCGAGATCGGCACGGCGCGGTGACCGCCTACGCTAGGCGACGATGGCCGACGTCCGCGCCTCCGATGCCGACCGGGAGCGCGCGGCGAGTGCGCTGCGCGAGCACTGCGCGGCCGGTCGCCTGACCGTCGACGAGCTCGACGAGCGGCTCGGCACGGCCTACGCCGCCGTGACCATGCGCCAGCTCGAGCGGCTGTTCGACGACCTGCCGGCATCCGTGCCCGAGCACGTCCCGCCGCGCCGGCGCCGCCGTGTCCCGCGCGGCCGCCTGGTGTTCAGCACCCACCACGACCTGCCCGTCGATCCGGGCAGGGCACGACTCAACGCGCTCGAGCACATCGCGCCGCAGCTCAGCTGCCACGGCTATCGCCTCGTGGTCCGGGATCGCGACGCGCTCGTGTTCGAGCTCCGCTGGCGGCCGGCGTGGACGATCCTCGTCGCCATCTTCGCGTTCCCGGTCGGACTGCTCGCACTGCTGTACGTCGAGCGCGACGAGATCGAGCTGGACTTCGAGCCCGCCGGCCGCGCCGGCACGCGCATGATCGCCCACGGCGTCGGTCCACGGGCGGTCCGCCAGGCCTTCACCGACCTCGAGCCGTAGCCACGCGTCGCGGGCTTGCCGCGGGGCGTCCTCCGGGCTCGGCCGCGCGGGGCTCGCCGGTTCAGTCGACTGCGTCATTGAGTTGAGGGAAAGGCCCGGGAGTGGGCGGGGGGCGGAGGCCCGATTTTGCGCGCATAGCGTCACACTCGCGGCCGAACTCGCGCCGAATGTGACGCCAGGCGCGCTATGGCGCGCACAGCGTCACTCTCGCGGCGAATCGAGCGCCGAGTGTGACGCCAGGCGCGCTCCGCTGAGCCCGCCCTTCTTCATCCGGTCAACGCCCACGCCCACCCACACGCCCGACCCCGACCCGCCGCCCCCTCCCAGCCCACCCTTCTTCAAAGCCGGGGTCAACGCCGACGCCCCAGAGCACGAACCAAAGAGGCGCAGCAACCGAAGCAGGCGGCGCCGCGGACCGCGGCGCCGCCACGAACAGCGTCACTCCTCGTCGGCAGCACCCGCCTTGATCTTGCCCTCGAGCTTCGCCATGACGTCGGGGTCGCGCAGCGTGGTCACGTCGCCGAGCTCGCGCCCGGTGGCGATGTCGCGCAGCAGCCGGCGCATGATCTTGCCCGAGCGCGTCTTGGGCAGATCGTCCGCCCAGATGATCCGCCTGGGCCGGGCCAGCTTGCCGATCCGCTTGGCGACGTGCTCGCGGATCTCGGCGACCATGTCGTCGTCGCCCTCCACCTCGCCGGAGAGCGTCACGAACGCGGTCACCGACTGGCCGGTGTCCTCGTCGGGCTGGCCGATGACCGCGGCCTCGGCGACCTTCTCGTGCGAGACGATCGCGGACTCGATCTCCGCCGTGGACATGCGGTGGCCGGAGACGTTGAGCACGTCGTCGACGCGCCCGATGATCCAGTTGTAGCCGTCGGCGTCCTTGCGGGCGGCATCGCCGACGAAGTAGATGTCCTTGCCGTAGCGCGACCAGTAGGTCTCCACGAAGCGGTCGTCGTCGCCGAACAGCGTGCGCAGCATGCCGGGCCACGGCTTCGTCAAGGTCAGGTAGCCCTGCGCCGTCCCGGCGTCCTTGCCCTCCTCGTCGACGACCTGCGCCTCGACCCCCGGCAGCGGCTGGGTCGCCGAGCCCGGCTTGGTCTCGGTCACGCCCGGCAGCGGCGAGATCATGATGTGGCCCGTCTCGGTCTGCCACCAGGTGTCGACGATCGGGCAGCGCTCGCCGCCGATGACCTTGTGGTACCAGAGCCACGCCTTCGGGTTGATCGGCTCGCCGACCGACCCGAGCAGCCGCAGCGACGACAGGTCGTGCTTGTCCGCGTGCTCGGCGCCCCACTTCATGCACGCGCGAATGGCGGTCGGCGCGGTGTAGAACTGGGTGACGCCGTAGCGCTCGATCAGCTCCCACCAGATGTCCTTGTCCGGGTAGTCCGGGGCGCCCTCGTACATGACCGACGTGCAGCCGTTGGCGAGCGGCCCGTAGACGATGTAGGAGTGCCCGGTGACCCAGCCGACGTCGGCCGAGCACCAGTAGACGTCGGACTCCGGCTTGAGGTCGAAGACGAGCTTGTGCGTGTAGGCGACACCCGTCAGGTAGCCGCCACTCGTGTGCAGGATGCCCTTCGGCTTGGCGGTCGAGCCGCTCGAGTAGAGGATGAACAGCGGCTGCTCGGCGTCGAACGGCTCGGCCGGGCACTCGGCGTCGGCGGCGTCCATCGCCTCCTGGAACCAGACGTCGCGACCCTCGGTCATCGGCGCGTCGTTGTCGGCCGACTTGACCACGAACACGGTCTTGACCGACGGCATGCCGTCCATCACCTCGTCGACGCCGGCCTTCACCGCGGCGGTCTTGCCCTTGCGGCGAGCGCCGTCCACGGTGATCAGCGCCTTGGCCTCGGAGACCTCCATGCGCTCCTTGACCGACTCGGGCGAGAAGCCGCCGAAGACGACGTTGTGCGGCGCCCCGATCCGCGCGCAGGCCAGCATGGCGACGGCGACCTCGGGGATCATCGGCAGGAAGATCCCGACGACGTCGCCGGCGCCGATCCCGTGATCCTTCAGCGCGTTGGCGAAACGCTGCACGTCGCGGTGCAGATCCGCGTAGGTGATGTCGCGCTCCTCGCCCTCCTCGCCGCGCCAGTGGAACGCGACCCGGTCGCCGTTGCCCGCCTCGATGTGGCGGTCCAGGCAGTTGTAGGAGACGTTGAGCTTGCCGCCGACGAACCACTTCGCGAACGGCGGGTTGGTCCAGTCGAGCACCTGCGTCCACGGCTCGGCCCAGTGCAGCTGCTCGGCCTTGTCCTCCCAGAAGCCTTCGTGGTCGTCGACCTCGGGGCGCTCGGTGACGTTCGCCTGCTCGACGAACTCGGCCGGCGGCGCGAAGGTCTCCTGGTCGAGCAGCTGCTCGATCTCCTGCTCAAGCGTCGCGCCTTCAGGCATCTGGGGTTCTCCTCGGTGTCGTGTGGTCGTCTGTGAAGTGTCGCGCAAAGGTGCGCTGGTGAGCGCGCGGCCGGTCCGCGCCATGACCGTGAACGCACCGGCGGCCACGGCTAAGACCGCTCGGGTGCCCGGTTGCGGCCGGGACCCCTTCGCAGTCCGCCGTGGCCGCCTTCGACCCGGTCCGATCCGCCATGTCCGCCTTGCGACGGATCGGCCGGCGGCGCGACCGGTATCGCGCCGCCAACCTTCCTGCGTCTCCCCGGTGTCGTGGTGCGACTTGGCCGGCTTGCCCCTGCCTTTAGTGGGGCGCGAGCGCCTTCTCGGAGCCCAGCCCGGTCTCCGACCGGACGTAGAGCTCGTGGAAGGACCGCTCGTTCCCGCGCTCCTTGCTCAGCACGGTGCCCAGGAAGCAGCCGATGAACCCGAGGGGGATCGAGACGATGCCGGGGTTCGACAGCGTCCAGCCGATGGGCGAGCCCGTGACCGTGTCGGCCCCCGGCCAGACCTTCGGCGACACGATGACCAGCAGGATCGCGCTGGTGACTCCCATCAGCACGCCGGTGATCGCGCCCGTGGTGTTGAACCGCCGCCAGGTGAGGGCCAGCAGCAGTGCCGGGAAGTTCGCCGACGCCGCGACCGCGAAGGCGAGGCCGACCATGAACGAGACGTTCAGGCCCGAGCCGCCGATCACCGCGACGGTGATCGCGATGACGCCGATGGAGATGGCCGCGATCCGCGCGACGCGAACCTCGGAGTCCTCGGAGTCCCGGCCCTTGTGGATGACGTTCGACCACAGGTCGTGCGCCACCGCGCCGGAGGCCGAGAGGACGAGCCCCGCGACCACCGCGAGGATCGTCGCGAAGGCGACACCCGCGATGATGGCCAGGAACAGGTCGCCGCCGAACGTGCCGGCGCCGCCACCGAGGAACGTGGCCAGGTTCGGCGCGGCGAGGTTGCCGCCCTTGCCCGCCGCCGCGACGCCGGCCTCGCCCAGGAACGCCCGGGCGCCGAAGCCGATGAACGTCGTCAGCAGGTAGAAGAAGCCGATGATGAACATCGCCCAGACCACCGAGGAGCGGGCGGCCTTGGAGTCCGGCACGGTGAAGAACCGCATGAGGATGTGCGGCAGGCCGGCGGTCCCGAGCACGAGCGCGAGGCCGAGCGAGACGGTGTCGATCGGGCTCGAGAGGAACGTGCCCGGCCCGAGCGAGAACGTGGACTCGGCGGTCGTGTTCTTCTCGGCCCTGTTGAACAGCTCGATCGGGTTGAAGCCGACCTTCGCGAGCACGAACACCGACATGGTCAGGATGCCGATCATCAGCAGAACGGCCTTGATGATCTGGACCCAGGTCGTCGCGACCATGCCCCCGAAGACGACGTAGGTGAGCATGAACGCGCCCGTCAGGATCACCGCGACCTTGAAGTCGATGCCGACCAGCGCCTGGATGAGCACGCCCGCGCCGACCATCTGCGCGATCAGGTAGAAGGCGACGACCGACAGCGTCCCCATCGCCGCGGCGACACGGGCCGGCTCTTCGCGCAGCCGGAAGGCCAGCACGTCGGCGATCGTGTACTTGCCCGCGTTCCGCATCCGCTCGGCGAGCAGGAACATGACGGTCAGGAACGCGACGAGGAAGCCGATCGAGTAGAGGAACCCGTCGAACCCGTAGAGGAAGATCAGCCCGGCGATGCCGAGGAACGACGCCGCGCTGAGGTAGTCACCCGAGATGGCCAGGCCGTTCTGGAAGCCGGTGATCTGGCGGCCGGCGGCGTAGAAGCCCGCCGCGCCGGTCGCGCGCTTGGATGCCCAGTAGGTGACGCCGAGCGTGATCGAGAGGACGATCGAGAAGATCACGACCGCCTCGACGTTGATGGCCGCGAGTACGGTCATGCCCGGACCTCGGTGGCCGACGCGCCGACCGGGGTGCGCTCGAAGCGGCTGGAGCGCTCGAGCGTCTCGGCGTCGGCCTGATCGACGTACTTGGCGATCGCCGCCGCCGACAGCGGGTCATAGATCTTCTCGGACCGCTTGAGGTACATCAGGCCGAGCGTGAAGACCATCGCGAACTGCGTGAGGGCGAGGACATAACCGACCGTCAGGCCCTGATAGACCGACGAGCCCATGAAGTCCTCGGCGTAGCCGCACAGCAGGATGAAAGCCATGTAATACGTCAGGAAGAAGATCGTGGCCGGCAGCACGAACGAACGCCGCTTGGTCACCAACTCCTGGAACTCGGGAGTGCGCTCAATGGCCTCCCAATCGATGCGTTGCTCCGCCATCTCTCCTCCTTGTTGAGTGGCTGGGGTGAACCGGGGCGCCAGAGTAAGGGACCCAAACTCGTGCGCAAAGCCACGTCGATGAGCGGTGTCGAGGCCGCGACGAACGGCTCTCGTGAACGACGAGCGGCGGGTGCTAGGCGCGGCGCTTGCGCTTGCGCTTCTTGGATGCGGGATGCGCGGGGCGGGGCGGGGCGGGCGCCGCGGCGACCGCCACCGGTGCGCTGGGGGACGGCTCCTCGCCGCGTTCGCGGCTCGCCTCGCGGGCCTCGCGGACCTGCTGCTGGCTCGGCCACGGCTCGGCCCGGCCGGTGACCCAGGCAGGAGGGTCGCCGCCCGGCCAGCGGCCGGAGAGCAGCAGGGCGATCGCGCTGAGCCAGAAGGCGGGGACGACCGGCAGCGGGCTCGCGATGGGAAGCAGGGTCAGCCCGCCGCCCAGCATCCCGAGGATCCCCAGGAAGCGCGTGAGCAGGCCCGCGCGCATGGCGTGCAGGGACACGAGGATGAAGCCGGCCCCGATCGTCACGCCGCCGAGGCCGCCCTGGAACCCGATGAGCTGCGCCACGAGCGGGAGCGGGGAGCCCTCGGTCGAGTCGATCGTCCGCGAGCCGTCGAGGAACGAGTTGCTCGTCGTCCACAGCCCGACGTGCAGCAGGATCTCGGACAGGACGAGCATGCCGCCGCCAACCAGCGGCAGGTAGAACGCGATCTTGGGCATCCGCGTGCGCGCCCGGACCGCCATCGCGAGGAAGGCCAGCGTCAGCGCGAGGAAGAGGAAGCCGAGCGCGCGACCGAACGACGACGCGAGGATCGCCAGCGCGTGGTCGGTGTAGTACTCGTGGAACGGGGTCCGGAGGCTCGGCTGCGGGCCGATCGGGCCCGGCTGCGCCAACCGCGCGAACGATTCGAGGACGGGCGCGCGAGGCGCGTCCTTCAAGGCCAAGCCGTACGCGACGAAGCTGCCGACGCTCAGAATCGAGGCCGCGGCGGCGAGGATGGCGGCCTGGGGTCGGCGGCGCGCCTCCCAGGCAAGAGTCTCGTCGGTCGCCACGGTGGCCGTATCCTAGTTGGCCACGCGTGCGCTCATTCGCCGTCAGCGCCATCGGCCGCGATCGCCCCGGCATCGTCGCCGGGGTGACGCGCGTCCTCTTGGACCACGACATGAACATCGAGGACGCCCAGGCCACCATCCTGCGCGGCCATTTCTCGCTGACCATGATCGTCGCCGGAGGCGACCACGTCTCCGAGATCGACGTGCTGCGCGACCTCGAGACGGTCCGCGAGCGCCTCGGCCTCGAGGCGGCGGTCGTCCGCGAGGTCGAGCAACTCGAGGTGGTCGAGACCGAGGCGACGCACGTCGTGACCGTCTTCGGGCTCGACCGGCCGGGGATCGTCCATGCGGTCTGCGCCACCCTCGCGGACTCCGGGATCTCGGTCTGCGACCTCAACTCGCGCGTGATCCCGTCCGACGACACGCCGTTCGGGGACAGCGGCGACGACGAGCCGGTCTACGGGATGATGCTCGAGATCGCGGTCTGCGACGACACGACGGCCGAGGAGCTCTCGCGCGCGCTCGAGACCATCGCCGTGTCCGCCGAGATCGAGATCACGCTCAAGGAGCTCGAGGTCACCTGAGTCTGGATCCAGGCTCTAGCCTGACGGGGGCGAACTTCCGCGCCCGCCGCCTACGGAGGGCATGAGCCCTCACGTCCGCCGTTTCGCGACCGTTCCCGTCCTCCTCTGGCTCGCGCTCGCCTGGCCGGGCGCGGCGCACGCGCGCCCCTATGAGCATGAGCCTCGATCGTGCGGGGACGGCGCGTCGGATCCCGGCTGGCACTTCATCGCGCCCGACCCGTTCGTCGCGGCGGCGGCGGGCTGCCCGGAGGAGGCAGTGCGGATCTGGGCTCCCGCGGGGGAGCCGGCGCCGCGGTTCGCCGCCGCGAGCATCCGGTTCACGGGGCCGCACGGCACCGAGGTTCGGCGGATCGCGGGAGCGGCCACCGCCATGCCCGGGCCGGGATGGAAGGTCGGGATCTTCGACTTCTCGAATCGCGTCTGGCTCTGGTGCGGCGACCGGCCGTCCTGCCCCGCCGGGAGTCCGGAGCCCGTGCTCGTCCCCGCCGCCGCCCAGACCGTCGGGCTGCTGATGTTCTGCGACGCGGTCGAGTGCTCGCGCGAGAGCGTGCACGGCATCGATCTCTCCGGCGTCACGCTGTCCCTCGACGACCCGACGCTCCCGGCCGTCGCCGTCACCGGCGGCTCGATCACCGACGGCTGGCGCAGCGGCACTGCGAACGTCGCCTACGACGCCGCGGACAACACCGGGATCGCCTCGCTGGAGTTCCGCCTGAACGGCGCGAGCACCGTCGTGGAGCGCGCGTGTGACGTCCACCAGCCCGCGCCGTGTCCGAACGGCGGCGGCACGGTGGCGATCGATACGCGCGGGGCGCGCGAAGGCCGGCTGCCGCTCACCGTCGTGGCCACGGATGCCGCCGGCAACCGCGCCGAGACCACCCGCGACGTGCTCGTCGACAACACGGCGCCGGAGCCGCCACGCGGCCTGTCGGTCGCGGGCGGCGGGGACTGGCGGGCGACGAACCGGTTCTCCGTCGCCTGGCGCAACGCGCCACAGGACGACGTCTCCCCGATCGCGGCGGCCGAGTACGAGCTCTGCCGCGCCGGCGTGGCGCCGGGCGACCCGTCCTGCGTGCGCGGGAACCAGTCCGCGGCCGGGATCGAGGAGCTCGAGGCGATCGCCGTTCCCGGGGCCGGCGAATGGACGCTCCGGGTGTGGCTGCGCGACGCGGCCGGCAACCAGTCGAGCGACCGGGCGGTGGCGCCGGTCGCGCTGCGCCTGGACGACCAGGGCCCGGTGCTCGCGGTCGAGCGCCACGGGGCTCCGCGGCGGCTGAGCGTGGCGGTGGCCGATCAGGGGTCGGGGGTGGCGTCGGGCGCGATCGAGCTGCGCCGCCGCGGCGCTGTGGTGTGGCAGGCGCTGCCGACGCAGGTGACGGCGGAGGGCCTGACGGCGGACCTCGCCGGCGCGTCGCTTGCCGGAGGGATCTATGCGATCCGGGCGCGGGCGCGCGACCGCTCCGGCAACGAGGCGACGACCGGCACGTTCGCCGACGGCTCACCGGCGGAGATCGCGCTCCCGGAGGAGGGCGAGCTTCCGGAGCGCAGCCGCGGCCGGCTCAGCATCGGCGAAGCGACGCGAGAGACGGCCTACGGTCGGCCGGTCCGCGTCACCGGGCGCCTCACGAGCGGAGGAGGCATCGCGCTGGCCCACGCGAGCATCGAGGTGCTCGAGCGGCGACGGACCCGGGGCTCGGCATTCGAGCGCGTCGCCGCGGTGACGACCTCGAGCACCGGGCAGTTCACGGTCGTCCTCCCAAAGGGGCCGAGCCGGAGGATCGCCCTGCGCTTCGCCGGCACGCCGACAGTGCACCCCGCCGCCGCCGAGGTCGACGTCGTCGTCCGCGCGAAGTCGTCGATCGGCGTCGATCGCCGGGAGGCGCGCAACGGCGAGCGGGTGACGTTCCGCGGCCGGGTGCCGGGCGGCTTGCTGCCCGCCACGGGTAAGCTCGTCGCGCTCCAGGCGCGCACGACCACCGGCTGGCGCACGTTCGCGCTCACCCGCGCCAACCGCCGGACGGGCCGCTGGTCGGTGCGCTACCGGTTCCGCTCGACCCGCGGCCTGGCGCGCTACCGCCTGCGGGCACGGGTGCCGGCCGAGGCGGGCTATCCGTTCGCCAGCGGGACCAGCCGGAGCGTCCACGTTCGGGTCCGGGGCCGCAGATCGTGAAGGTCCCAATCACAAGATGAGTCCTCCGACCCCTTGTCGCCCGAGGTACCGAGTTCGTATGGTGGCCGCCGCGCCGGGATGGCCGGGGCTCGGAACCTCAACGACGGAGACTCGAGATGCAGGGAGTACGCAACACGATGTGGACGGCGGTTGCCGTCTTGGCGGCGAGTGCGATCGCGCCGGCGGCGGCGAGCGCCGCGGGCGCGAGCGTGACCGGCGACGACGGCAATCCCGTCACCCTCGGCGGCGCGGTCACGATCCGGCAGATGGCGCCGAAGGTGTTCCCGTTGTTCGTCCCCGGGGAGAAGAACTACACGCTCGCGGTCCTGGATCCGGCCGGCGCGCCGGCGGCCCGCCCCGTCGAGTGCATCGGCACGGGCTTCCCCATCAACCCCCGGGTCGACTACGCCGGGAACGGCGCGTACACCGTCGTCGTGACCACATACACGGACACCGGCAGCGGTGACCGCTGCGAGACGGGCAAGAAGGAGCAGCGCCTGCCCTTCACGATCAACGCTTCGACGGTCGTCGGCCCGCTGCCCACGCAGCTGCTGCAGCGCGACCCCGGCGTCTTCGGCAACAAGGACTACGCGATCCCGGTTCAGATGAACCCGGGTGCAGACCGGATGGAGCTGCGCTTCCTCAACGGCGGCCAGATCGGCCCGGACGGCGGGATCGCCGGGCCGTCGCAGGAGGGCCTCGTCCTGAGCTCCTCCGGCACCGCGAGCATCCGCTTCGACGCGCCGGGCCGGTACGTGTTCGTCGCCCGCGCCAAGGTCATCACCGCATCCGGCGATCGTTTCTCGCCGTGGAGCCAGTCCGTCGCCGTCCAGGTCTACGCGCCGTTCGACCACGAGGTGTTCCGGATCACGGACTCGACCGGCCCCAGCTACCGGGTCAGGCTCACGCTGCGGGAGAAGAGCGCGACCGGCAAGGTGAAGATCGCGATGGCCCGCGGCAAGAAGGGCGGCAAGTTCCGCTCGATCGGGTCGGCCCCGATCCGCAAGGGCGTGATCTCCAAGCGCTTCCGCCAGCGGCGCTACGGGATCTACCGGCTCCGCTTCACCTACGCCGGCGGCGCGACGACCGCCCCCGGGCAGGTCATCGAGGGCCTGCGGTTCAGGAAGGTCATCCGCTTCCGTCGCCGCTAGGAGGTCCGCTCGTACCGATCGGAGTACGGATCGCCCCGGAGCCGGTGCTGCGACGCGCCGGCTCCGGGTCGAGCTCGTTGCGCCCGGCCACCTTGGAGACGTGGTGGCCGGTGAAGAGCACGAGGTCGAGGACCGGCGCGGCCACGCGGATCAGCCGCTCGATGCGGCGCCGGGTGGCGAGCTGGCGGGGGGTGCGGTGGGCCACGAGCGGCGAGTGTAGAGTCGCGCCCGTGCCCGCCCGGCCGTCGGCGACCCGCGCCCGCCCGCTCGAGGCCGTCGCATCGTCCGCGGGCGGCGCCGGCGATTGACCGGCTCGCCGCCGCCCGTGTGCCCGGCCTGTGGCGCCACCACCGCCGCGTGGCGGCGAGCGCCGGCCGCCGAGCCGGCGCTCGCGACGACCTACCTGCTGTACCGCTGCCCGGCGTGTGGCACCGCCGTCACCGGCGGGGCGCCGCCGGCCGGCGCCCACGAGACCGGCGCCTACCGGCCCGGTGCGCCGCGCGGCAGCCGGCTCGCGGCGCCGCTGCTCGCGCACTTCGACCGGCGGCGCCTCGCCCTGCTGCGCCGGCCACCCGGCGGGTCGCTGCTCGACGTCGGCGCCGGGCGCGGGCGGTTCGTGGCGGCGGCGCGGGCGGCCGGCTGGGACGCGCGCGGCATCGAGCCGTCGCCGCGCGAGGTCCTGCCCGCCCACGTCGAGCCGATCGCGGCCGAGGATGCGTCGATCGCCGCCGGCACGCTCGACGTGGTCACCGTCTGGCACGTCCTCGAGCACCTCGAGGACCCGGGCAGCGTCCTCGACCGCATCCACCCCTGGCTGCGTCCAGGCGGGGCGCTGCTCGTCGGCGTCCCCAACCTCGACTCCTGGCAGGCCCGGATCGGCGGCCCGCGCTGGTACCACCTCGACCTGCCGCGCCACCGCACCCACTTCACGGCACGGGGCGTCGAGACGCTGCTCGCCCGCCACGGATTCACGGTCGTGAGCACGGAGCACCGCCTGCTCGAGCACAACCCGTTCGGCCTCTGGCAGTCGCTGGCCAACCGCGTCACCCCAACCCCGTCCTGGCTCTACAACCTGCTCAAGCGCAACGCGCCCGTCACGCTCGCCGACGCGCTGCCGACGCTCGCGCTGCTCGGGCTCCTCCCGCTGCCCGTGGCGATCGAGCGACTCGCGGCCACCCGCGGACGCGGCGGGACCGTCGCGGTGTTGGCGGTACGATGAGCCGATGGACGAAGAAGGCTTCGGCGGGTTCTTCAACGACCCCGACCTCCAACGGCAGATGGGCGAGATGTTCGAGCGCATGCAGGGCGCCCAGTCGCTCGCGTGGGCCGACAACGCGATCAAGCTCGCGGTCGACATGACCGTCGCGGCGGTCAACCGCATCAACGTGCAGGGCACGGCGGAGCAGCAGGCCCAGCAGATCCGCTCCGTGATGGCGACGGTCTTCCCCGAGGCCGTCACCCTGGTGCGCGAGGCGCGCCAGGGGCTCGCCTAGTTCGTTAGCCCGCCTGCCCCTCCGCGGCCCGCGACGCGCGCCCCTGGGCGATGACCTCCTTGAACGAGCGGACGCGGAAGATGGCGACGAGAGCGACGAAGCCGAGCGTGAGCGAGAGCACGGCGATGGCGATCTGCTGGCCGACCGAGTAGGCGGCGATCGTCGCGCCCGCCGCCGTGCCCGCGAACACCTTCACGAGCAGCGCCTGCTGCACGCCGGCGCCGCCCGGCGTGAACGGGACGATCGCGGCGACCGCGTTGACGCCGAGCACGAGCAGGACGTTGTGCACCGACCCGCCGACGCCGAACGCCTCGAGCAGGAACCAGAACGCCGTGAAGCGGAAGCACCAGCCCGCCAGCTGCACCGCGAAGACCTCGCGGAAGTAGCGCCGGCGGTCGCGCAGGATGGTCAGGCCCTGGCGAACGCGCTCCCAGAACGCCCGCACGCGCGCCGACAGCAGCGCGAATGCGACGAGGACGGCGATTCCGAGCGCGGTCAGCAGGAACAGCGTGAAACGCGGGTGCGACGCGAGGTAGGAGAGGTCGAACGCCTCGAGCGACGCGAAGTCCGGCGGCTTCGGGAAGGCACCCTGCGAGAACGCGAACGCAAGGATGAAGACGCCCATCACCGCGTCGAAGACGCCCTCCACGAAGAAGCTCGCCCCGACGGCGGGGTAGCTCGAGTGCGGGATCGACGTCTTGGTCAGGAACAGCTTGATGACGTCGCCGCCGCGGGCGGGCACGACGTTGTTGAACCCGTAGGCCGCCATGTAGGCGCCCCAGATCCGCCGGAACTGGAACGGCTCGTCGGGGTAGGCGGCGCGCAGGACGTGAAAGTAGGCCCGCGAGCGCAGGGTCAGATAGATGGCGAACGCCGTCAGCCCGATCACGAGCGACCCCCAGCCGACGCCCGCGAGGTTCGCGAAGAACTCGCCGACCGCGTCGAGGAAGGAGCCGATGGAGGCGATGGTCAGCACGTGCGTTCGAGGGTACGGGTCGGCGGCCGGGTACCGTTTCCGGGGTGCCGGGCGCGCTCTACACCGCGACGATCAGCCGCCTCACCGCTGCGCTGTATGACCGCCTGATGGTCGAGCCGCAGCAGGCCGGGCTCGCCGAGAAGCGTCGCCGCCTGCTCGCCCGGGCGACCGGCAGGACGCTCGAGGTCGGCGCCGGCACCGGCCTGAACCTCGAGCACTACACCGGCGCGGTGACCGAGCTCGCCCTCGTCGAGCCCGGGCCGCACATGGCGGCGCGGCTGCGCGAGCGGCTCGCCACCGCCCCCGGCCCGGCGCCCGAGGTGCTTCGCGCGCCGGCCGAGCGCCTGCCGTTCGCCGACGCGACGTTCGACACGGTCGTCGTCACGCTCGTCCTCTGCACCGTCGACGATCCAACCGCCGCGCTGGCCGAGCTGGCGCGGGTGCTCACGCCGGGCGGGCGGCTGCTGTTCCTCGAGCACGTCCGCGCCGACGACGCCGACGCGGCCCGCCGCCAGGACCGCTTCGCGCCCGTCTGGACGTTCTGCGCCGACGGCTGCCATCCCAACCGAGACACGCTCGCGGCGATCCACACATCGCCACTGACGGTCGAGGAGGTCGCGCACGAGCGCCTGCCGAAGGCGCCGGTGATCGTCCGGCCGCTCATCGTCGGATCGGCGACCCGGCCCGCCGAGGCTGCCTGATTCCGCGACCCGGTTGGATCGGGAACGGCGGCGTCGAAGGCGAGAGCCCTGGTGGGAAGGATCCGGGGGGCGGGGCGGGTCACCGGCACAATCCGACAATCGAGACGGATCTCGCGACGGATGCCGGATTGTGCCGCCAGGAGCGGCACGATCCGACAATGGATTCCGATCAGGCGCCGAGTGCCGGGTTGAGCTGGCCCGCCTGGCCGCGCCCCGCCGCCGCGACGCACCACCTCCTTCACCCGCGGAAGTTCGTCTGCCAGCGGTCGCCTACCGTGAGCCAAGCACCTGGAAGGAGCGCATCTCGCCGCGGATGCGCCGCCCGAGGTCACCGGTGAACAGCGTGTAGGAGTGCAGCGTCCCGCGCCGCGCGGCGATGCCGTCGAGCACCGCCCGGGGCAGCGCCGCGTCGAGGCGCCAGCGCCCGCCGCGGATGCGGGCGCGCAGCTCGACCGTGCGGGTGGCCCCGCCGGCGTCGTACTGCAGCTGCAGCCGGACGACCCCCCGGGCCGCGCGCGCCACCGTGCCGCTCGCCTGCAGGCGCCCGCCACGCAACACCGGCCGCCCGAGCGCCAGCCGCGCCGGCCGGGAGGCGGCGCGCAGGCGGACGGTCTGCGGGCGCGTGTCGGCGTCGCCGGCGTAGCGCAGGGTGACGATCCCGGTGCCCAGCCGCGCCTGGCGGCGCACTGCACGGCGCGACACGACCACGCGCCCGCGGGCGGGATCGATCGGGGCGCTGAACCGCACCCGCCGGCCCGCCGAGGCCAGCTCGACGCCGACCGCGCCCGACGCGCGGCGGGTGATCGGCGCCGCGATCTCCAGGCGCCGGCCGAGCCGCGACCGCGCCACGCCGAGCTTGGCGGGATGCTTGACCGCGGACCCGCCGCCCGGCCCCGGCTTCGGGGGCGACGGAGGCCCGGCCGGCCCGCCGCCACCCGGCGGGTCGATCGTCCCCGGCCCGTCGTCGTCGTCGCCCGGCGGCAGCGGCACGAACCCGCCGCCGTCCTCGTCGCGTACGAGCACGCCCGGGGCGCCGCGCACGCCACGCTCGTCCTCGGCCCGCACGCGGATCCGCCGCACCGTCGCGGGCACGCGGATCTCGCGCCGCAGCTCGCCGCCGCCGGCCACCGGCGCGCCGAGGTCGAGCGCCGTGCCGCCGGCGTCGGCGACGTACCGCGCGGCGGTGCCGCAGAACCCGTCGTCGCCGGGCGAGCGGAAGGCGAGCGTGAAGCGATCCGCTCCCAGGGCCTCGAGTGCCAACGCCTCGGGCGCCGCGGGCGGGGTCCCGTCCGCGGAGTGGTTGCCCGTGCCGTGGGCGTCGTGGCGGAAGGCCGGCCACTCGGTCTGGCACGCCGGGGCGTCGGCCACAGACCACTCGAACAGGAAGCCCTCGCGCGTGATCGCCGCGATCCGCCCCTCGCCCGAGAGCGCCGCGGGCGAGAACAGCCAGCCGCCCGTGACCTTCGGGAACCCGGGGGCGTCGCGACCGGTGAGGCCGTCGTAGGCGTGCAGGAGGCCGAGCCCCGTGCCCGCCAGGACCTGGTTCGTCGCGCCCGGCTGCACCTTCGCGATCGTCGACGTCGAGAGGAACTGGTAGTCGTCGGTGATCACCGGGAAGCCCGGATGGGTCGCGCCGGTGCGCGCCTCGAACGCGCCGATGCGGTGGCTGTAGGGCAGGTTCTGGCCGACGAGCAGCAGGTTGGCTGCCTGCGTGAGGTCGATCTGGTACTTGACGACCGCCGGACCGGCGCCGGCGAGGTCGCCGACGACCGCCGACTCGAACAGGTTCAGGCCGCCGCCGTTCGGACCCACGTTCTGCTGCATGTCGCGCGTCTTGGTCCCGTCCGCCGCGTACAGGCTGAGCATCCCGCCCGTCACCGAGACGACCACCTGTGGCGCGCCGTCGAGCGTCATCAGCGCCGGATCGTGCCCGGGGCCGATGAACGGCAGCACGTTCTGGATGATCCCCTCGGGCTTGACCGGCCACCCGTCGAGGAACGGCCGCCCGCCGGGCGACTCGGTCCCGGTCGAGCGGACCGCGTAGACGCGCGACGTGGTCAGCGCTGCGTCGCCCAGCACGCCGATGAAGCTGACGTCGTCGCCCGGGCCGGCGCCGCCGCCGTAGACCTCGTTGGTCGCCACCACCACGTCGTCGCGGCCGTCGCCGTCGAGGTCGCCGATCGCCGGGTTGTTGATCGACTCCGCGGTCATGCGCTGATCCTCGGGGAGGTCGGGATCCTGCAGCCGGACGGGGAATCCGGGGACGGGCGACCCGTCGGCGCGATAGGCGTACAGGCGCCCGTCGAGGGCGGGCGCGACGATCGCCGGTGGGCGGCCGGCGCCGTCCAGGCGCGCCGCCGCGGGCGTCGCCACGAAGCCGCACTTCGGGTGGTTCAGCGGCTTGGACTGCCGCGCCGGCGCGCAGTTCTCGCGGCTCGGATCGGGGTGGACAGGCCAGCCTCCGAGACGCTTGCCCTCGAAGTCCCACGCGTACAGGCGCTCGCCGGCGGCGGTGACCACCTCGGGCCGCCCGTCCCCGGTCAGGTCGACGATCGTCGGCCCCCGCGGCGGTTCAAAGGGCGGCTCGAGCTCGCGCAGAGCCGGCGAGTCGAGGTGCGCGCGGGCCGCGAACTGCGTCTCGGTCCGCACGGGCCAGCCGGGCAGCTCCGTGCCGTCGGGCCGGTACGCGTGCACGCGCCCGTCCTGGGCCGGCAGCACCAGCTCCGGTACGTTGTCGCCGTCGAGGTCGGCGTAGCGCAGCGGCGCCTCACCGCCGGCGCCGAGGCGCTTGGGGAAGCCCGGTCGCAGCGTGCGGTCGTCGAGTGCGGTGAGCACCTTGCGGTCGACCCCCGGGAGCGCATCGCCGTCGGACGAGGTGACGACGAGGCGGACGGTGAACTGGCCTCCGAACGGGTCGAGCCGCGGGTCGGTGATGTCGAGCACCGGGCCGGCAGGGTCGTCGCGGTCCGGATGCTCGGTGCGCGCGGCCAGCGCGGCGCGGATGTCGTCCAGCGGCAGCGTCCCGAAGTCCTCGACGCGCGAGGCCGACGAACCCTCGCGCACGGAGGTCCAGCTCGTCGGCGCCAGGCCGAGGCCGTACTCGAGCTTCCACGTGAACGTCTCCCCGGCGCGATGGCGGTCGCGCGCCAGGCCGCCGATGCGCACCGTGGCGCCCGTCACCGGCGCGTACCAGTCGGGCGTGGCGATCGACGCCTCCGGCGGGATCCGGTCCTCGTGGACCGCCGCGACCGCCTCGCCGACGTTCGCCCGCCCGTAGCCGAAGTGCGTGTCGAAGCCGACCTGCGCGGGATCGGGCGTCCCGGCGCCGAGCGTGTTGCCGGGCAGGACGTCCTCGGCGGTCTGCTCGAGCAGCTCGCGCGTCTCGTCCGCGGTCAGCTCGACGTCGCGGTTGCGGCCGGCGGCGATGACCAGCGCCGCGGCGCCGGCTGCCTTGCCCGTGTTGGTCGAACCGGTCGGACCCTGCATCGAGATCGACGACTTGCCGCCGAACTGCGTCGTGTTCGCCCCGCGGAAGTAGGTCAGCTGCCGCAGGTTCGTCCCGACCCCGGCGGCGCGCAGCAGAGCGATCAGCGCGTCGCGGATGCCCGGGTCCTCATCGGCGCTGGGCAGCTCCAGGCCCAGGCCCTCGGTGTCGCCGACGACGCCCTGGATGAGCATGGTGTGGCTGTACGCGGCCGGATAGTTGTGGTTCGCGGTGTTCAGGTCGTCGCCCGAGTAGACCTGCGCGACGCCGTGCTCGTACGCGTAGCGAGAGGCGCTCTCGGCGAAGGCGGAGTGGTAGAGCCCGCCGTCGGCGCCCTCGATGACCTCGACCCCGTTGTCGGTCGCGTAGACGATGCCCATGGCGAACGAGTTCTGGTCGGAGACGAACGTGTCCCAGACGCGCAGCGGCATGAACCGGCACCGCGGGCAGACGCCGAGGGCGCCCTCGCCGTCGTCGCCGCGCTCGACCGCCTCGTTCGAGCGGCCCGTGCCGTGGTTGGAGGCGGCGAAGTAGCTCGACGCGTCCGCCGGGTCGTTGTCGTCGTCGAAGAAGTCCCAGCCGGCGATGTCGTCGACGTAGCCGTTGGCGTCGGCGTCCGTCCCGTCGGAGAAGGCGCGGATGAGGTCCTGGCCGGTCGGCACGGCCTTGTCCACGCGCGCGTCGGCGGCGTAGTCGTCGACGTCGAGGGAGCCGTTGCCGTTGAGGTCGTAGCCGCCGGTCGTGCCGTCGGCGCGCCGCGGGAGCGGCAGCTCGGCCTGGTTGAGCGCGACCTGCGTGCGGACGCCGCCAGAACCCCAGTTGATGCCGGTGTCGAGGATCGCCACGTCGACGCCGGCGTGACCGCGGTCGAGCTTCCACGCGCCGGCGGCGTTGAAGCCCGAGACCTGAGCCTGCCCGGTGTTCGGGCCCTCGAGATAGCGGGCGTCCGGAGTCAGCAGCGACGGGAACCCGAAGAGGTCGAAGCGCTCCTCGAACAGGTTGGTGGTCGGGTCCACCCCGGGGGTCGGGTCGTCGGGCTCGGAGGAGTCGTACCGCGGGTCGTTCGGCGT
The DNA here is from genome assembly GCA_963828075.1 of uncultured Solirubrobacterales bacterium. Taxonomy (GTDB): domain Bacteria; phylum Actinomycetota; class Thermoleophilia; order Solirubrobacterales; family Solirubrobacteraceae; genus JACCYI01. Next base: position 1,371,766 of record CAWHDH010000021.1, read on the forward strand.
GTCGGAGCGCTGGACGTTGAGCGGGCCGGCGCCGAACTGCTGCGAGGCGTCGTCGCTCGACGGGTCGTCGAAGCCCGCGCCCATGGCGAGTCCTCCGGCGGCGACCACGGCGCACCAGCGCGCCCTGCGACCCATCGGCGCAGGCTAGTCGGCCACGCGCTGCCGGTGCGCCGGTTTCAGGTGGTGCTGCGGTCCACCCACTTGAGCCCTCGCGGCGCGACCCAGCGGCCGAAGCCGTCGAGCAGTGCCTCGCCGGTGTCGGCGACCAGCAGCGCCGCCCGGGTCTGCTCGCGCAGGAACCCCTCGGCGACCGCATGGTCGAGGAACGCGCCCAGGTGGTCGTAGTAGCCGTCGACGTCGAGCAGCCCGAGCGGCTTGGCGTGCAGGCCGAGCTGCGTCCACGTGTAGACCTCGACGAGCTCCTCGAGGGTGCCGATCCCGCCGGGCAGGGCGATGAACGCGTCCGACAGCTCGGCCATCGTCAGCTTGCGCTCGTGCATCGAGCTGACCACCCGCAGCTCGGTGACGCCGGCGTGGGCGATCTCCCTGGCGTTGAGCGCCTGCGGGATGACCCCGACGACCTCGCCGCCGGCGTCCAGTGCGGCGTCCGCGACCGCGCCCATCAGCCCGACCTTGCCGCCGCCGTAGACGACGCCGATGTCGCGGCCGGCGAGCAGCCGGCCGAGCCGCTCGGCCGCCTCGCGGTAGACCGGGCGGGAGCCGAAGTTCGACCCGCAGTAGACGCAGACACGACGCATCCCGGGCGCGAGGCTATCGCGAGACAATGGCGCGCATGAGCGACTACACCAAGGTCAATCTCGAGACCGACGTCGAGGACATGGCCCCGAAGTTCGGGCTGGCGCCGGGTCTGGAGTCCCACTTCGCGCGCAAGCCACTCGGGCTCGAGAACTCCGGGCTCGGCTTCTACCGCGTCGCGCCGGACTTCCGGATCCCCTTCGGCCACACCCATCGTGAGCAGGAGGAGATCTACGTGATCGTCTCCGGCTCCGCGCGCATGAAGGTGGGCGACGACCTCGTCGAGCTGGCCCGGTGGGACGCGCTGCGCGTGCCGCCCAAGACCATGCGCGGCTTCCAGGCCGGCCCGGACGGCGCAGAGATCCTCGCCTTCGGCGCGCCCAACACCGACAACCAGGACGCCGAGATGGAGCAGGGCTGGTGGGCTGACTGACGCGCCCGCGAGCGTGCATAATGGCCGCACCAGACATCCGACGTCTGGACCCGAGCTAGGAGAGAGCCCGGATGAGCGTCACGGACCAGGCCATCGCGCAGATCAAGCAGATGATCGTCTCCGGCGAGCTGAGCCCGGGGGACCGCCTGCCGAAGGAGAGCGACCTGGCCGCGCGGCTGGGGCTCTCGCGCAGCTCCCTGCGCGAGGCGGTGCGCGCCCTCACGCTGATCCGGATCCTCGACACGCGCCAGGGCGACGGCACCTACGTGACGAGCCTCGAGCCGGCGATCCTCACCGACGCGCTCTCCTTCCTGGTCGACTTCCACCAGGACTCCACGGTCCTCGCGCTGCTCGAGGTCCGCCGCGTGCTCGAACCGGCGGCCACCGCGATGGCGGCGCAGCGGATCACCGAGGACGAGCTCGCAGAGCTGAGCCGGCTGCTCGACGAGATGGCCGTCTGCGAGACGGTCGAGGAGTTCGTCGAGAACGACCTCACGTTCCACCGGACGATCGCCGCCGCATCGGGCAACGCCGTCCTCGCCTCCCTCCTCGACAGCCTCTCGGGCCCGACGAGCCGCGCCCGGATCTGGCGCGGCGTGACCCAGGCCGACGCCGTCCAGCGCACCCGCGCCGAGCACACGGCGATCTACGACGCGCTCGAGCACCGCCGCCCGGACGTGGCGCGCGCGTGGGCGACCGTGCACGTGGCGGGCGTCGAGGCGTGGCTGGAGCTCGCCGCGCAGCCGGTCGAGGACTGATCTCCGGCAATCATCGGACCAACCGAGCCTACGCTGGCGGTACCTGGTCGCATTCCCGCGCTCATCGTGTTATACATCCGATGTCTGTCCGGAGCTACGAGGGAGAGGAACGAATGAAGCTGCACCGCATCCTCGCGATCGCCGCCGCCACGGTGGCGCTCACCGCCTGCGGCTCCGATGACGAGTCGGCCGACGCCGGAGGGTCGGGCGACGACGGCGGCAGCGCGAAGGCGGGGCAGATCGGCGTCGACCACCCCCGCGCCGACTCGGACTTCTGGAACTCCTACATCAAGTACGTCCCGCAGTTCGCCAAGGAGTTCGGGATCGACATGATCCCGCCGACGAACTCGCAGAACGACGTCGGCAAGCTCGTCGCCAACGTCCAGGCGCTGACCGGCAAGGGCGCGAAGGCGATCGTCATGGCCCCCCAGGACACCGGCGCGATCGCCTCGACGCTCGACCGGCTCGAGCAGAAGAAGGTCCCGGTGGTCACCGTCGACACGCGGCCGGACAAGGGCAAGGTCTTCATGGTCGTGCGCGCCGACAACCGGGCCTACGGCGAGAAGGCCTGCGAGTTCCTCGGCGAGCAGCTGAAGGGCAAGGGCAAGGTCGTCGAGTTCCAGGGCGCGCTGTCCTCGATCAACGGCCGCGACCGCTCCGAGGCGTTCGCCGACTGCATGAAGTCCAAGTTCCCCGGCATCAAGGTGTTCGCCGAGCCCACGGAGTGGGAGGGCGCGAAGGCCGCCGCCGCGCTGCAGACGCGCCTGACCCAGCAGGGCCACATCGACGGCATCTACATGCAGGCCGGCGGCGTCTTCCTCGCCCCGACGCTGCAGGTGCTCAAATCCAAGAAGAAGCTCGTCCCGCCGGACGACCCGAAGCACGTCTTCATCGTCTCCAACGACGGCATCCCGCAGGAGTTCGACGCGATCCGCAAGGGCGAGATCGACGCGACCGTGTCCCAGCCCGCCGACCTGTACGCGAAGTGGGCGCTGTTCTACGCCAAGGCGGCGCTCGAGGGCAAGACGTTCAAGCCCGGCGCGACCGACCACGACTCGACGATCGTCGACGTCGGCAACGGCAACCTCGAGGACCAGCTCGCCGCGCCGCTGGTGACCAAGGACAACGTGGACGACGACAAGCTGTGGGGCAACCAGATCGGGAAGTGATGGCGGCGAGCGCGACCTCCCCCGGCCCGGCGACCGGGGCCTCCCCGGTCGCCGAGGCCCGGAGCGTCAGCAAGCGCTTCGGCTCGACGGTCGCAGTCGACGACGTCTCGCTCGCCATCCGGCCCGGGGAGTCCCACGCGCTGGTCGGGCGCAACGGCGCCGGGAAGTCGACGCTGGTGGCGATGCTCACCGGGCTGTCGCGGCCCGACCGCGGCGAGATCCGCTTCGGCGGCGAGCCGGCGCCGGCGATCGCCGAGCGTGAGGCGTGGCGCCGGTACGTCGCCTGCGTCTACCAGCGCTCGACGATCATCCCGTCGCTCAGCGTCGCCGAGAACCTCTTCATCAACCGCCAGTCCGAGGACCGCGGCGGGCTGATCTCGTGGAGCTCGCTGCGCGGGCGCGCGGCCAAGCTGCTCGCCGACTACGGCGTCGAGATCGACCCCTCGCGGCCGGCCGCCGACCTCACCGTCGAGCAGCGCCAGATGGTCGAGATCTCGCGGGCGCTGTCGTTCGGCGCCCGCTTCATCATCCTCGACGAGCCGACCGCCCAGCTCGACGCGCCCGCCGCCGAACGCCTGTTCGACCGCATGCGCGCGCTGCAGGGCTCGGGCGTCACGTTCCTGTACATCTCCCACCACCTGCACGAGATCTATGAGGTCTGCCAGACCGTCACCGTGCTGCGCGACGCCCGCCACATCCTCACGAGCCCGGTCGGCGAGCTGCCCCAGCAGCGGCTGGTCGAGGCGATGACCGGCGAGGCGCAGGGTCTGCGCGAGGTGCCGACGCGCTCGGCGCTCGCCGACGACGCGCCGCCGGTGCTCGAGCTGCGCGGCCTCACGCTCGCCGGTGCGTACGAGGACTGCAGCCTGACCGTGCGCCGCGGCGAGAAGGTCGGCGTCACCGGCTCGGCGAGCAGCGGCAGCGTGGCGCTCGGCGAGACGATCGTCGGGCTGCGGGCCGCGGACGCCGGCGAGGTCGTCGTGGCCGGCTCAGCGGTCGCGCCCGGCCGGGTCCCGGCGACGCTCGCCGCAGGCGTCGGCTTCGTCCCGCAGGACCGGCACAAGGAGGGCTTCGTCCCGCTGCTCTCGATCGCCGAGAACACGACATTGCCGATCGCCGGGCGGCTCGGGCGCTTCGGCCTCATCAGCTCCGCGCGCCGGACCGCGGTGGCCGAGAAGCTGATCGACGAGCTGGCGATCAAGGCGGCCGGCCCCGGGCAGGCGGTGGCCGCGCTCTCCGGCGGCAACCAGCAGAAGGTCGTGATGGCCCGCGCGCTGGCGAGCGAGCCGCGGGTGATCGTGCTGATCGACCCGACCGCCGGCGTCGACGTGCGCGCCAAGGAGTCGCTGCTCGAGGCGGTCGACGACGTCGCCGAGCGCGGGGCGGCGGTGATGGTCGTCTCCGACGAGCTCGACGACCTGCGCCGGTGCGACCGCGTGCTCGTCATGTTCCACGGGCGAATCAGCGCCGAGATGCCGCGCGGGTGGCGCGACGGCGAGCTGGTCGGTGCGATCGAGGGAATCGAGGAGCGCCGTGCCGACTGAGACGCCGACCGAGCCGGTGGCTGCCGAGGCCGCGTCGGCCGCCGCGTCGACGCGCGCCCAGGTCACGCTCCTGCGCTTCCGCGACCTCGCGCTGGTCCCGGCGATCATCGTGCTCCTCATCGTCGGGGCGGTCATCGACCCGGTCTTCCTGACGTCGTCGAACCTCACCGACGTCCTGCAGCAGCAGACCGAGCTCTCGCTGCTGGTCCTGGCCGAGGCGATGATCCTCATCTCCGGCAAGTTCGACCTGTCGCTCGAGTCCACGGTCGGCCTGGCGCCGGCGCTCGCGGTGGCGCTGATCGTGCCGGCGGCGAGCAACGGCATCGGCACCGAGTTCCCAGCCGCGGCGGCGGTCCCGCTGTGCCTGCTGGCCGGCGTCCTGATCGGCGTCTTCAACGGGCTGATGATCCTCAAGCTCGGCCTGAGCGCGTTCATCGTCACGCTCGGCATGCTGATCGTGCTGCGCGGGCTGCAGGTCGGCATCACCGGGGGGCAGAACCTGTTCGACATCCCGACCTCGTTCACGTACCTCGGCAGCGCCCAGTGGCTCGGGCTGCCGGCGTCGATCTGGATCTGCGTCGTCGCCTTCGGGCTTGGGATCGTGGCGCTCGGCTACTTCCGCCAGGGCCGCTCGCTCTACGCGATCGGCGGCAACGTCGACGCGGCGCGCGCCGCGGGCATCCGGACCGACCGCGTCGTCTGGACCGTCCTGATCATCGGCAGCCTGCTCGCGGCGCTCGCCGGCCTGCTGATGACCGGCCGCCTCGGATCGGTGGCGGCCGCCCAGGGCCAGGGGATGATCTTCACCGTCTTCGCCGCGGCCGTCATCGGCGGGGTCAGCCTGGATGGCGGCAAGGGGACCCTCTTCGGCGCGCTGTGCGGCGTGCTCGTGCTCGGCCTGATCCAGAACATCCTCACGCTCGGCGGCGTGTCGGCGCAGTGGATCCAGGCGATCTACGGCGCGATCATCCTCATCGCGCTGATCCTCGCCCGGGTGACCACCGGGCAGGCCCAGGACTAGGGAAACTGACCCGTTAATAAGGCGGAGACCCACATGAGGCGGGTCTCGGCCATCAGAAGATCAGGCTTTTGTGGCAGGGGGACGTTCGTACTTGAATGTCTCAGCCCTCCGGGCGCCGTCGCTGTCTGACCTGACCGACCCTAGCGGGTCTCGCCGCGGATTCCGTAGAACCTCGCGGCCGTCCGGCCGAGCACGTCGGTGCGCTCGTCGTCGGAGAGGCCCGCCACGGCCGTGTGCGCGAGCTCGAGCACCTCGCGGTAGGAGGCGGCCAGCGTGCACACGGGCCAGTCGGAGCCGAGCATCAGCCGCGCCGGCCCGAACAGCTCGAGCAGGCGGTCGGTGTAGCGCTCGATCCCGTCCGATCGCCACGCGTCCCAGCGCGCCTCGGTGACGAGCCCCGACAGCTTGCAGTGCACGCGTTCGTGGCCGGCGAGCGAGGCGAGGTCGCGGCTCCAGGGCTCCCATCGGCCGTCCGCGATCTCCGGCTTGGCCCCGTGATCGACCACCAGCGGGAGCTCGGGGACGACGGCGGCGAGCCTGATGGCGGCCGGGAGGTGCGGGGGCCGGAGCAGCAGGTCGTAGCGCAGGCCCGCCGCCGCCACCGCGCGCAGGCCGCGCAGGACCTCGGGGCGCAGCAGCCACTCGGGGTCGGGCTCGTCGTGCACGAGATGGCGGATCCCGGCGAGGAGTTGACCTCCCTCTCCCTCGCGCAGGGCGTCGATCCGGTCGAGCACGTCGGGCGCCGTGAGGTCGACCCAGCCGACCACCGCGCGCACCAGCGAGCCTGGCTCCGCAGCCACCGCGAGCAGCCAGGCGGTCTCCTCCTCGGTCGTCGCCGCCTGGACGGCCACCGTCGCGGTGACGCCCAGCGGCTCGACCTCGGCGCGCAGGTCCTCGGGGCCGAACGCGCGCCGCAGCGGCGCGAGCGGCTCGGCCGCCATCCAGTCGTACGCGCGCGCGGCCGGATCCCAGAGGTGGTGGTGGGCGTCGACGATCACGCCACGAGCAGCCCGTCCGAGCGCAGCGCCTCCCACAGCGCGTCCGGGATCGGGCGCGCGAACGCGGCGGCGTTGGCAGCCACCTCCTCGGGCGACCGCGCGCCGACGAGGACGGTCCCGACCGCGGGGTGGCAGGCCGGGAACTGCATGGCGGCGGCGAGCAGCGGCGTGTCATGCTCCGCGCAGAGGGCGGCGATCCGCTGGGCGCGCGCGATCAGGTCCGGCGGCGCAGGCGCGTAGTCGTACATGGCGCCCGGCCGCGGGTCGGCCAGGATGCCCGAGTTGAGCACGCCGCCGGCGACCACGTCGACGCCGCGCTCGGCGCACAGCGGCAGCAGCTCGTCGCCGGCGGACTGGTCGAGCAGCGACCACCGGCCGGCCACCAGGATGCGGTCGACGTCGCCCTCGCGGACGATCCGCGCCAGCGCCGGTGCCAGGTTCATCCCCGCCCCGATCGCCGCCACGAGGCCCTGCCCGCGCAGCTCGGCGAGGGCCGGCAGCGCGAACGCGATGGCGTCGTCGAGATGGTCGTCGGGATCGTGGACGTACACGGTCTCGACCCTGTCCAGCTCGAGCCGCTCGAGGCTCTCGTCGAACGACCGCATCACCCCGTCGCGCGAGAAGTCGAACACGCGCTCGACGGGCGGCTCGCCGGCGAACATCCCGTGGTGGACCGCGCTCGGGTGCTCCGGCTCGACGAGCAGCCGCCCGACCTTCGTGGAGACCGCGAACTCGCTGCGCGGCCGGGCGGCCAGCGCCGTCCCGAGCCGCCACTCCGACAGGCCGGCGCCGTAGTGCGGGGCGGTGTCGAACGCGCGGATCCCGGCCGCCCATGCGGCGTCGACGGTCGCGCGCGCTTGGTCGTCGCCGACCTCGGTGAACAGGCCACCGAGCGGCGCGCAACCGAGCGCCAAGACGGCCACTACCCCAACTCCCAGACCACCGGCAGGCCGGCGTCCGCTCCCTCGGCGCCGTACTCGTGACGCACGTCGAGCAGCTCGGCCATGCGCGCCTGCCAGGCCACGTTGACCGGGAGCGACTCGAGCTCGGCGAGCAGCCGCGCGTAGTCCTCGCACTCGAGCACTCCGAACAGGTCGAGGCCGCTGCGCCAGATCGTCCACTCGCGCGCGCCGGCGGCCCGGATCGCCGCGACGAGCTCGGCGGGGACCTCGCGGTGCGCGGCCTCGTAGGCGGCCTCGGCGCCGGGCTTGATCCGGGTGTGCAGCGCGACGCGCACCGCTACGACGGGCGGGCCGGGAGCCGGAGGCCCTGCATGCCGCCGTCGACCGCCATCGCCGTCCCCGTGGTGGCGCCCGCGGCCGGGCTCGCCAGGTACGCGATCGCGGCGGCCACCTCCTCCGCGGAGACGAGCCGCCCCATCGGCTGGCGGGCCTCCAGCTGGGCCAGATGGGCGGCGGGGTCGTCCGCGACGTCGAGCAGGCGCCGCACCCACGGCGTGTCGGCGGTACCGGGGTTGACGCAGTTCACGCGGATCCCCTCGCGCACGTGGTCGGCGGCCATGGCCATCGTGAGCGAGAGCACGGCGCCCTTCGTCGCGCTGTAGAGCGCGCGGTTCGGCAGCCCCGCGGTGGCGGCGATCGAGCAGGTGTTGACGATCGCGGCGTGCTGCGAGCGGCGCAGGTGCGGGAGCGCGGCGCGCGACACGCGGACGATGCCCTGCACGTTGACATCGAGGACGTTGCGCCACTCGTCGTCGTCGTTGGCCTCGATCGAGCCCTGCGCGCCGATGCCGGCGTTGTTGACGAGGACGTCGAGCCCGCCGAAGCGGGCGGTGGCCTGGTTCACCGCGGCGCGCACCGCCGCGTCGTCGGTCACGTCGGCGGCGAGCGCGAGCTCCGCGACGCCGTCCGCCCCGGCCGGCTCGCGGTCGAGCACCGCCACGCGCGCGCCGCGCTCGGCGAGCAGGGCGGCGGTCGCCAGCCCGATGCCCGACGCGCCGCCGGTGACGATCGCCGAGAGCCCCTCGAAGTCGGTCATCGGGTCGCCATCCCGGCCGCCCACACCGCCCCGTCCGGATAGTGGTGGGCCGCGATCGACGAGGCGTGCATCTCCGAGCTGTACCCCGGCGCGAGCGTCGCGCGGTAGCGGCCGGCCTCGACGACGCACGGGTCGACGAAGTGCTCGTGCAGGTGGTCGACGTACTCGACCACGCGGCCCTCGAGATCGCCGCCGAGCGCGACGTAGTCGAACGCGGCGAGGTGCTGGATCAGCTCGCAGAGCCCGACGCCGCCGCCGTGCGGGCAGACCGGCACGCCGAACTTCTTCGCGAGCAGCAGGACCGCGATCACCTCGTTGACGCCACCGAGCCGGCAGGCGTCGATCTGGCAGAAGCGCGTGGCGTCGGCCTGGAGCAGCTGCTTGAACATGACCCGATTGTGCACGTGCTCGCCGGTCGCCACCGGCACGGGGTCGACCGCGCGCGCGATGGCGGCGAGGCCGAGGACGTCGTCGGGGCTCGTCGGCTCCTCGACCCACCACAGGCCGAACGACGCCAGGCGGCGGATGTGCGCGATCGCCGACTCGACGCCCCACACCTGGTTGGCGTCGACCATCAGGCGCCGGTCGGGGCCCATCACGTCGCGCGCGATCGCGCATCGGCGGACGTCATCCTCGATGCTCGCCCCCACCTTGAGCTTGATGTGGGTGAAGCCCTCGGCGATCGCCTCACCGACCAGTCGCTGCAGCTTCGCGTCCGAGTAGCCGAGCCAGCCCGGCGACGTCGTGTAGGCCGGGAGGCCGTCGGCGAGCAGTCGCCCCTCGCGGTCGCCCCGGCCGGGCTCCTCGGCGCGCAGGAGGTCGAGCGCCTCCGCGGGCGAGAGGGCGTCCTCGATGTAGCGGAAGTCGACCAGCGCGACGATCTGCTCGGGCGTCAGGTCGGCGAGCAGCTTCCACAGCGGCTGTCCGGCGCGCTTGGCGGCCAGGTCCCACAGCGCGTTGACGATCGCCGCGGTGGCCATGTGGATCACGCCCTTCTCGGGCCCGAGCCAGCGCAGGTGGCTGTCGCCCACCAGGCGCCGCCACAGGCCGCCCATGTCGGCCAGCGTCTCCTCGACGTCGAGCCCGCGCACGAGCGGCGCGAGCGCCTCGATCGCCGCCACCTGCACCTCGTTGCCGCGGCCGATCGTGAACGCGAAGCCGTGGCCGGTGAGGCCGTCGGGCGCGTCGGAGCGGACGACGACGTAGGCGGCGGAGTAGTCCGGCGCCTGGTTCATGGCGTCCGAGCCGTCGAGGTTCCGCGAGGTCGGGAAGCGGACATCGCAGGTCTCGACGGCGGTGATCCGACTCATTCATCCGATGTATAGCAGACAATCGGACAGCGGAGGTCGACGTTGTGTCAGGTGGTTCGTCTTACCTCGGAGGTTTGGCGTGGGCGTCGGCGAGCGACTCGAACGTCGCGGCGAGCGCGCCGAAGGCGTCGTCGAAGACCGGGCGCAGCTGGGCGTAGACCTCGGCGTCGTTGGGATCGGGCTCCTGGACCTCGGTGACCGTCACGAGGTCGGCGGCGCGGTCGAGCGAGTCGAGCATCCCGAGCGCGGTCATGCCGAGCAGCGCGGCGCCGAGCGCGGACCCCTCCGGCGACTCGGCGAAGCCGACCGGCCGCCCGAACGCGGCGGCGACGATCCCGCGCCACAGCGGGCTGCGCGCGAACCCGCCGGTCGCCCGGACCTCGCGGATCTCGATGCCGGCCTCCTCGAGCGACGCCAGGACGACCGCGAGCTGCAGGCTGACGCCCTCGATCGCCGCGCGGATCAGGTGCTCGCGGCGGTGCTCGCGCGTCAGCCCGAGGTAGGCGCCGCGCGGGCGGCCCGACCAGTGTGGCGCGCGCTCCCCGAGGAGGTACGGGAGGAACAGCAGGCCGCCGCTGCCGGCCGGGACGCGCTCCGCGAGCGCGAGCAACGCCGCGGGCTCGCCGACGTCCGGCGCGAGCGCGTCGCCGCACCAGTCCAGAACGATGCCGCCGTTGTTCACCGCGCCGCCGACGACGTACCGCCCGCGGTCCAGGACGTAGCAGAACGCGCGCCCGCGGTCGTCCATCAGCGGGGTGTCGACGACCGCGCGGACCGCGCCGCTCGTCCCGATCGAGCACGCCACCGCGCCGGGGCGGATCGCCCCCAGCCCGAGGTTGGCGAGCGGGCCGTCGCTGCCGCCCGCCACGACGGGCGTCCCCGCTTCGAGGCCCACCAGCGCGGCGCCCTCGGTCGTGAGCGCGAGCGTCGTGGTCGGCGGGACGGGAGCGGGCAGCCGGTCCGCGTCGATGCCGGCGTAGTCGAGCGCGCCCGCATCCCACGCCTCGTCGGCGAGGTTGAACAGGCCGGTGGTGGACGCGACGCCGAAGTCGACAGCCAGCTCCCCGGTGAGCCGGAGCAGCACGAGCTCCTTGATCCCGGCCCAGTGGCGCACCCGCGCGGCGAGCGCGCCGTCCTTCTCGGCAAACCAGCGGAGCTTCACCATCGGCGACATCGGGTGGACCGGCGTGCCCGTGCGCCGCTGCAGCTCGAGCGCCTCGCCGTCACGGGCCCGCAGTTCGCGCGCCTGCTCGGCCGCGCGGGCGTCGGCCCAGGTGATCAGCGGGGTCATCGGCTTGCCGTGCTCGTCGAGCCCGATGAGGCTGTGCATGGCGGCGCTGAAGGACAGGCCGGCGATGCGGTGGCCCGCCTCGCGCGCCGCCCGCACGGCCTCGGCGGTCGCCGCCACGGCGGCGGCCGCGACCTCGTCGGCGTCCTGCTCCTCGTAGCCCGGGGCCGAACTTCGGAGCTCGTACCCGGCGCGGCCCGTTGCTCGCGCGACCCCGTCGGCCGTGAAGGCGACCGCCTTGGTGCTGGTCGTGCCGATGTCGACGCCGACGACGACGTCAGCGCCCGGCGTCACTGTCCTTGAGCTCCAGCAGCTGCGGCCCGCGACCCGGGACGGGCGAGGACTGCATGATCGAGGTCGTCGTCTGGCCGAGCGCGGCGAAGCGGTCGATGACCTCCTCGAGGTGCAGGACGTCGCGCAGCAGCGCCTTCATCAGGTAGCAGTCCTCGCCGGTCATCCGGTGGCACTCGATCACCTCGGGCGTCTCGCGCGCGGCGTCGGCGACCGTGCGCAGCTGCCCGGGTGCGGGGCGGATGCGGATGATGGCGGTGAGCGCGAAGCCGAGCGCCCGCGGGTCGATCGTCGCGCGGTAGCCGGTGATCACACCGGTCTGCTCGAGCCGGCCGATGCGCTCGGCGACGGCGGGCGAGGAGAGGCCGACGCGGCGACCGAGCTCGGCGAGGCTGAGGCGGGCGTCGGCCTGCAGCTCGGCGAGCAGGCGCCGGTTGGTGTCATCGAGCGGCGCCCATTCGGTACTTCGCCCGTTCTGCCTCTGAATCGCAGCCATGGCGCTGAGCCTACCTGCGATTGGCCATGTACACGAGCGACTTTCGCTGTGACTGTCCCAGTCATGTCCGATCACGCCCTCACCGCGCCCGCCCGCGCGCGGGTTCGCACCCTCGATCAGGCGCCGCCGCACCTGTACTTCGTCGTCAGCGCGATCTTCCACTACCTCGGGCCGGCGTTCGCGGTGCTGCTGTTCGCGCGCGTCGACGTCCTCGGCGTCGCCTGGTTGCGGATCGCCTCGGCCGCGGCCATCTTCGCGCTCTGGCGGCGGCCCTGGCGGGTGCTCGCGCGCCTCGACACGTCGAGCCGCCGCCTCCTGCTCGCGTGGGGCGGCGTCCTCGCGCTCATGAACTGCTGCTTCTACCTGGCGATCGACCGGCTGCCGCTCGGGACCGTCGCCGCGATCGAGTTCCTGCCGGTGATCCTCCTCGCCGCGCTCGGTGCACGCACGCCGCGCAATGCCGCGGCGCTCGCGCTCGCCGTGCCGGGCGTGTACCTGCTGACCGGCGTGCGGCTGGAGGGCGAGGCGCTCGGCGTCGGGCTCGCACTCGCCAACGCGGTCCTGTTCGCGCTCTACATCGTACTGGCCCACCGGGTCGCGCGCCAGGGGGCGCTGAGCGGCATCGACGGGCTCGCCGCCTCGATGCTCATCGCCGCGATCGCGGTGACGCCGCTGGCCGGATGGGCGGTTCTGCCGGCGCTCGTCGACCCGGTGGCGCTCGCCGCCGGTGTCGGGGTGGGCGTCTCGTCGTCGGTCATCCCCTACGTGTCGGATCAGCTCGCCATGCGCCGGCTCGCGCGCGCGACCTACGCGCTCATGGTCTCGCTGCTGCCGGCGACCGCCACGGTGATCGGCATCGTCGTGCTCGCGCAGGTGCCGTCGCTCTCCGAGCTCGCCGGCGTCGGGCTGGTGATCGGCGGCGTCGCGCTGCATCGCGCGCCGGATCCGGGAACGGATCGCGTGGACGCGGTGTAGGCCCTCGTAGTCGACCCCTGACCGAAGGAGGCGCCGATGCGCCGCTTGCCGCTGCTCGCCCTGCTTGTCCTCGCCTCGGTGCTCGCTGTCGCAGCCCCGGCCCACGCCGGCGGCTTCGCCACGGCCGGCCTGAGCTCGACGCCCGAGGGGGTGGCGCCCGGCAAGCCGTGGAAGGTGGACATCACCGTGCTGCAGCACGGTCGCACGCCGCTGAGCGACCTCACGCCGCATGTCCAGATCCAGTCCGGGAACCAGACGAAGGAGTTCACCGCGACCCCGACCGGCAAGCCCGGTGTCTATCGCGCCGAGGTCGTCTTCCCCAAGGCCGGCCGGTGGGAGTACGTGGTGTACGACGGCTTCATCAACGACAGGCCGCACACCTTCCCGGCCGTGGAGATCGAAGGAACCGCGGCGCCGGCGAGCGCCGTGCGGCCTCCGAAGGGCGGCATCGACGCGGGGTGGCTGTGGGGCACCGGAGCCGCGCTGCTGGGCGCCGCCGGCCTGCTCGCGCTGGATCGCCGGCGCCGTCGGCCGGACACGGTCCCCGGAGCGCCCGAGCCGGCATGAGGCCAACCACCCTCGCGGCGACCACACTCGCCGCCGGGGCGGTCGCCATGACCGCCGCCGCCTTCGCGGGCGGCGGCGGCGATGACCCCCCGGCCCGCTCGGCGGCGTCCGGGGCCAGCGATGGCCGGGCGATCTGGACAGCGCACGGCTGCGGCTCGTGCCACACGTTCGCGCCCGCCGGATCCGTCGGGGAGATCGGTCCGGACCTCGGCGACTCCCTGCGCGACAAGCCGGACGAGTACATCCTCGAGGGCATCATCGCTCCGGACGCCAACCTCGCCGCGGGCTACGGCAGCACGATGATGCCCGACAACTACGCCGAGCGGATCCCGCGGCCCGACCTCGACCGCCTGGTGGCGTTCATCGAGGCGGGTGTTCGTTAGGCGGGCTGCAGGTCCGCCAGGACGGCGAGGACCTTGTCGTCGTGGGTCTTGGGCGACGCCTTCGGGATGACGTGGCGCACGACGCCCTCGCCGTCGATGATGAACGTCGACCGCTGCACGCCCCAGTAGGTCTTGCCGTAGTTGGTCTTCTCCACCCAGGTGCCGAACTTGTCGGCGACCGCGTGGTCGGCGTCCGCCAGCAGCGTGAAGTTGAGCGACTGCCCGCCGTGGAACTTCTTGATCGCGGGAACCTCGTCCGGGGAGACGCCGAGGACGACGGCGCCGGCGGCGTCGTACTCGTCCGCGCGGTCGCGGATGCCGCACGCCTGCGTCGTGCAGCCGGGGGTGTCGGCGGCCGGATAGAAGTAGAGGACGACGGTGCGGCCGGCGAAGTCGCTCAGTGAGACCGGATTTGCATCCTGGTCGGGGAGCGTGAAGTCGGGGGCGGGGGAGTTCGCTTCGATCATGGCCAGGACGCTAGCGTGCCCGCGATGCTGCTCGTCGGAGAGCGCGCCGCGCTCGGCCCGCTGCGGCGGGACCTGATCCCCGCGTACACGCGCTGGGTCAACGACATGGTCGCCCGGCGCGGGCTCCTGGAGACGGGGCTCTATACCGAGGACGCGGAGACCGCCTGGTACGAGGAGGCGTCCAAGGCCTCGGGCACCCGCGACCCGGAGACCGTCGCCTTCACGATCCACGACGCGCGCGACGAGCTGGCCGTCGGCACGTGCTCGCTCCTGGGCATCGACTACCGGCTCGGGACCGCGCACTTCGGGATCCTGGTCGGCGAGCGCCGCGGGGAGGGGATCGGCACCGACGCCACCCGGCTGTCCGTGCGGTGGGCGTTCACCGTTCTCGGCCTGCACAACGTGATGCTCGAGGTCGCCGAGTGGAACGCGGCGGCGATCACCGCGTAGGGCGCGCCGGCTTTCGCGAGGTCGGCCGCCGCCGCGGCGGCTTCGTCAGCGACGGCCAGCGCTGCGACGCCGTCCTGATGGACGCCATCGCGCCGGACTTCTCGTTCGACGCTACTTGAGCAGCCGCGACAGCCGGCGGTCCTTGAGGATCCGGCCCTCGGTCTGGCAGTGCGGGCAGTAGGTCATGACGTAGTCCTCGTAGAAGACCGCCTCCAGGGTTGTGTGTCCGCAACGCGGGCACGGCTCGGACTGATGCCCGTGGATCTTCGCGGCCTTCACCTGCTTGTCGGGCAGCGGCAGCTTCCACGTCTTCTGATAGCCAGAGATCGCGCGGTCCATCTCCCCCACGATCGCCTCGCGCAGCCGCTCGAGCTCGCGCTTGTCGAGATCGTCGCCGCGCTTGAACGGCGACAGCCTGGCCGCGTGGAGGATGTCGTCGACCCACGTCCGGCCGATCCCGGCGATGACGCGCTGGTCGCGCAGCACCGAGTGCAGCGGCCGCGGCTCGCCGAGCAGCTCGGCCAGGCGCGCGGGCGCCGGCGGGTCCGGCCAGGCCTCCGGGCCGAGGGTGGCGAGCGTCTCGTCGGCCTCGAGGCCCTCGGGCGTGAGCAGGCGCACCCAGGCCGACTGCTTGGTGCCGAACTCGCGCAGGCGCAGCTCGCGGTCGTCGGGCAGGCGCAGCAGCAGGCGGGACGTCTTGTCGCGCAGCGACGCGCGCTTGTCGAACAGCTGCAGGCGGCCGGCGGACATCAGGTGCGCGAGCAGCGAGAGGCGGCCGGCCTCGCGCTCGAAGTCGACGATCAGCAGCTTGCCGCGGCGGCGGACCTCGAGGATGGTCGCGCCCTCGAGCGCGGACAGCGGCGGATCGAACGTCTTGAGCAGGTTGATGCCGGGCGACAGCGCCGACTCCACGGTGGCGCCGCGCAGCTCGGCGGTCAGAAGGCGCGCCGTGACCTCGACCTCGGGAAGCTCAGGCATTCGCGCGACGCACTCTAGTGGGGGGTACAGTGGGGGTCGGGCGGCGCCGTTCATCTGAACGGACACTCCCTTGCGCCCACTTCTCCTCTCTCTCGCGTTCCTGCTCGTCGCCGGCGCCGCCCCGGCTGCCGCGACCGAGCGCACCGAGGTCTTCCGCACCGGGCCGGTGACGGTCGCCGGCTACCAGGTGCTCCAGAACCAGGCGATGGGTGGGCTGCCCAAGCCGAACGCCGACGGCTTCATCACCGGCATGAAGGTCGACGTGGTCGACGCGGACGGCACGCCCGTCCCGATCCAGCGGCTGATGCTGCACCACATCGTCTTCCTCAACGCCGGCCCGAAGCTCGGCGACAAGCACGACCACACGTGCAACGAGATCACCGCGCTGGACTCGCGGACGAAGGTCCCCGCGATCGTCGAGCGCTTCTACGCCGCCGGCGAGGAGCGCGCGGTGATGGAGCTGCCCGACGGCTACGGCTACCGGTCGGCGGCGGCCGACCAGTGGCTGATGACGTACATGCTCATGAACCACAAGGCGTCGGTCGACACCGCGTACATCCAGTACACGGTGACCTTCGACGACAACCCCGGGCTGACCGCGGTCGACCCGTACTGGCTCGACGTCCGCGACTGCCAGTCCGACCCGGTCTACGACGTCCCCGGCGGCGGCGCCCCCGGCTCGACCGACGTCCAGAAGGTCACGTGGACGCCCAAGGTCAGCGGCCGGATCGTCGCCGGCGGCGGGCACGTCCACGGCGGCGGCAAGGAGCTGCGCCTCTCCCAGCCCACCTGCGGGAACCGCACCCTGGCCACCTCGAAGCCCAAGTGGGGCCTCGCCTCGCATCCCTTCTACAACGTCAAGCCCGTCCTGCACGAGCCCGGGCCGATCGGGATGAGCGGCTACACGACGCAGCAGGGCTTCCCGGTGGCGGCGGGCGAACCGGTCGAGCTCTCGTCGATCTACGACGCCCAGCTCCCGCACACGAGGGTGATGGGGATCAACATGGTCTACTTCGCCCCCGACGCGTCGGTCACGGCGCGCTGCGGGCCGCTGCCGACCGACGTGCGGACCTACCTGACCGGCGAGCCCGGGCGGACGGAGAGCCCGAAGGTCACCGTGCCGCTCACCGGCCTGGACCGCCGCGGGCGAGCGATCAAGATCTCCGCGCCCCCCGGCCGCGTGCACCGCAGCAAGGGGAACGTCGCGATCCGCGTCCGCGACCTCGCCTTCTCCAAGCCCAACCTGACGGTGCGCCGCGGCGCGAAGATCTCGTGGCGCTTCAACGGGCCGAGCCTGCACGACGTGACGCTCGCCTCCGGCCCTCGCGGCTTCTCCTCGCCGCACCTCGACCGTGGCACGTTCACCCGCAAGCTGT
Organism: uncultured Solirubrobacterales bacterium; assembly: GCA_963828075.1. Classification (GTDB taxonomy): domain Bacteria; phylum Actinomycetota; class Thermoleophilia; order Solirubrobacterales; family Solirubrobacteraceae; genus JACCYI01. Next base: position 1,389,024 of record CAWHDH010000021.1, read on the forward strand.
CCACGCCCGGCACCTACCGGCTGTTCTGCTCGCTGCACCCCGTCGCGATGACGCAGCGGATCATCGTGCGCTAACCGCTGAGTAGGGTCCGGGGCGTGAAGCCCTGGGTCGAGGAGTCCGCCGCCGAGATCGCTCGCCGGGCCGAGCGCGAGCTCGAGGCGCTGGTGGCGATCTCGTCACCTTCGGGCGACCAGCACGGCGCCGAGGAGTGCGCGTCGGTCTGCGCGGTCCTCGTCCCCGACGAGGCCGACCTCGAGCGCGTCCCGTGCTCGTCGGCCGACCACGCCCCCGACATCGTGGCGCGGCTGAGCGGCACGGGGCAGCGCCGCGTCCTGCTGCTCGGGCACCTCGACACGGTGATCGCCCACCGCGATCACAAGGCGCTCGAGCGCGACGGCGGCAAGCTGGTCGGCTCGGGCGCGGTCGACATGAAGGGCGGCGACGTGCTGGCGCTCGGCGTGCTTCGGGCGCTGACCCGCCGCCGCGAGGACTTCGCGGAGGCCGCCCTCCTGCTGGTCTGCGACGAGGAGTGGCGGACCGCCCCGTTCGCCCACGTCGACCGGTTCGCCGGCTGGGACGCGTGCCTGTGCTTCGAGGCCGGCGAGCGGACGCCCGAGGGCGCCGAGGGGATCGTCGTGCGGCGCAAGGCCGCCGGCACGGTGAAGATCACCGCGCGCGGGCGCGCCGCGCACTCCGGCTCGGCGCCCGACCGCGGGCGCAACGCGCTGCTCGCGCTCGCCGCCGCCGCCCAGGCGGTCGCCGAGCGCCACGATCCCTCCGGGCCGTCGCACCTGACGGCCGTCCCGACCGTCGTGCGCGCGGGCGCCGCGTTCAATGTGGTGCCCGACGCCGGGACGCTGTACTGCGACGTGCGCGCCGACGACCTCGACGCGGTCCGCGACGTCGTGCACGCCGTACCCGGCGAGGTCGGCGGCGCGGCCCTGAGCACCGAGATGGAGCGGCTGTGGCCGGGGATGGACTCGACCGCGACGACGCGGGACCTGATCGAACGGGCGTCGGCGGCACTCGGGCGACCGGTCGCCGGCGTGCAGCGCGGCGGCGCGTCGGACGCGAGCCACTTCGCGAGCGCGATCGCGGTGACGGTCGACGGCCTCGGCCCGCGCGGCGGGATGGCGCACAACCCGGGCGAGTTCGTGCTCGCCGAGTCGCTCGTCGAGCGCGCGCAGGTGGCGCTCGCCGTCGTCGACGCCGCGCTCGCCTGAGGCCCTAGGGTCAGGCGTCGGACGGGGCCGGCGCGACCTCGATCGCGATCGACTCGAGCTCGCGCGGGCGCAGCAGCGTGATCAGGACGCCGCCGCCCCGCTCGATCCGCACCGCCGCCACGCCGCCCTTCTTGAAGTCGATCCGGGCGCCGGTGAGATCGTGGACCACCTGGGAGAAGTCGGGCTCGTGCCCCACCACGAGCACGCGGGCGTCGGTGTCGTCGTGGCCGAGCAGCAGCTCCAATGCGTCCCCGCGTTCGAATCCATCCGCGAGCGCGCCGACGTCCTGCGGCTCGACGTTGAGCGCGCGGCAGGCGAGACGGGCGGTGTCGCGGGCGCGCACCTTCGGGCTCGTGTAGCACGAGACGAACTCGAGGCCGAGGCGCGCCAGCGCCTGGCCGGCAGCGACCGACTGGCGCTCGCCGCGCGCTGTCAGCTCGCGGTCGGCGTCCGGCTTGGAGTCGTGCGGGACCGCCTCGCCATGGCGCAGGAACCAGAGTTGCTGGGCCATGTGACGCAATCTACGCTCCATCTGGCTTCGGCGTGTGTTTGTGGGGATGCGGTACCCCTGCGATCATCGAAACGAGAGACATGCCCAACCCCCGACACCTGCTCGCGCTCGCTCTTCTGGCGGCCGCGTTCGCCCCTCCGGCGGTGGCGGCGCCCGACGCCCCGTTCAAGCCCCGCCCCGCTGTCGAATACACGCTGCCCGGGGACGCCGTGTTCCCCGAGGGCATTACGGTCGACGCCGGCGAGCGCCGCTTCTACGTCGGCTCGACGACCGACGGCACCATCTTCCGGGCCGGGTTGAAGAGCCGCGCCGCGAAGGTCTTCCTCCCCGGCGGCGCCGACGGCCGCACCACCGCCATCGGCCTCAAGGTCGACGACGAGGACCGCCTGTACATCGCGGGCGGGGCGACCGGATCGGTCTGGGTCTACGACGTCGCGACACGGCGGCTGCTGCGGCGCTTCGACACCGGCAGCGGCGGCTTCCTCAACGACGTCGCCATCGCCCCGGACGGCAGCGCCTACGTCACCGACTCGCTGCGGCCGTTCATCTACCGCATCCCCGCGAGCGCCGTGGACGCGGGCACCGGCGACGCGGTCACGCTCGATCCGTTCCTCACCTACCCGGGCTTCCAGCCCGGCGCCTTCAACGCCAACGGCATCGTGGCCGCGGGCCCGAGCACGCTCATCTACGTCCAGGCGGTGACCGGCAAGCTCTTCCGCATCGACCTCGAGTCGCAGACCATCCAGGCGATCGACCTGCACGGCGCCGACCTCACCAACGGCGATGGTCTCGTGCTCCGCGGCCGCACCCTGTACGTCGTGCGCAACGCGAACGAGCTGGTGGTCGAGCTCAAGCTCTCAGGCGACCGCCGCGAGGCCCGGCCGGTCTCCCAGACCACCGATCCCTCGTTCCGGTTCCCGACCACCGCCGCACTGGCGGGCGGCCGGCTGCTCGTGGTCAACTCGCAGTTCGACCGCCGCGGGGCGGGCGAGCCGCCGGTCCTCCCGTTCACGGTCAGCTCGATCAAGCGCCCCTGAGCGCCGTCGCGACAGCGCCCAGGGAATTCAGTCGCGCAGGGCGGCGAGCCGGCGGAACCCCAGCCGCCGCGCCTCGTCGCCCACGTGCTCGCCCCAGAACGTCCGGGCGTGGGCGGCCTGGCTGGCGTGGGGACCGCCGCGATCGAACTCGGGGGCCTCGCCGATGCGCGAGGCCGAGAACGGGAGCTGGAGGGCGCCGGGGTGCGACTTCGCGGCAGCGACCGGGAGCAGCTTGGTGCCGCCGCCGAAGCGGCGGCCCCGGACGATCGCGAACTCGGGGTCGCCGCCGCCGTCGAGCGGATAGCTGCCGATGACGGTGCCGACGACATGCCCGGTGGAGTCCAGGACCGCGGTCCCGCGCTGGAGTCGCTGCGTGAACATGGACCCAATGAACGCAGACCGCGGCCGGAACTTCACTCGTACATGCGTCCGCCGGCCCGACCCGGACTCACGGGGCGGCTCGCGCGCGACTACTTGTACGCCCGGATCGGCGGCCCGGTGAAGACCGTGCCGTCCGGAGCGGTCCAGATCACGCGGTAGCGGCGGCCCGACCTCGACCGCGTCCGGAACGCGAACTGGCCGGCGGCGTTGGTCTGCGCGGTCTTCAGGGTCTTGTAGTCGCGCGATCCACGGTTGCGGTACTGGACCTCGACCGAGGTGGCCCCGCCCGCCGGGCGGATGAGGCCCCAGCCGACGTCCGAGCTGCCGTAGTCCAAGACGGCCAATGGCGTGCGGAAGCCGTCGTAGGCCGGCTTGGTCCGGCCGTCGAAGCGCCGCAGGCCTGACTCGAAGCCGCCGTAGCGCTCGCCGCCGGACCCGGGGTCGTCGTCGCTCATCAGGTACTGCGAGAACGCGACGACGCGCGGATTCAGGAACGCGAGCCGCTCGGAGATGGCCAGGTACTCGGCCTGGCGGGAGAGCGGGACGGCGGTCGGGTCCGGCGAGCTCTGGATGCCGAACTCGGTCAGGTAGAGACCCAGCCGGCGCGGCACCGCTCCGGCCCGGGCGGCCCGGTCGAGTGCCCGGACGAGGCGCCCGAGGACGCCGATGGTCACGTCGTCCTTGGGCGGCGAGAACGTCGGCCCGGCGGCGGTCGTGTACGGGTGGTGCGCGTAGCCGTCGGTGTCGAGCGCCCCGCAGCTGCGCGAGCGCTTGTAGGACTTCGACAGGCAGAGCGTCCCGCGCAGGAACGCCAGCGGCGCGACGATGCGGCGGTTGCCGCGCGGCGAGGTCTCGCCCATCAGGATCGTGTCGTCGCCGTTGCCCGAGGCCGTCAGCCCGGCGTGCGCGGCCTTGTAGAGGGCGCGATAGCGGCGCGGGGAGGCGGCCTTTCCGTTGCGGAACTGCGGCATGAGGAACTGGGGCTGGTTGGGCTCGTTCCAGATCGACCAGATCGCCACGCGATCGCCGTAGCGCTTCCCGGCCGCCGTGGCGAACGCGCCGAACTCTTGCGCGTTCGGCGTCGACACGTACGGGCGCTTCCTGGACTTGGTCGCCCAGCGCGGGCCGGGACCGGTGAGCGTCATGTAGACCTCGATCCCGCGGGCGGCGGCGGAGTCCAGCAGCCGGTCGTAGGGGGCCCAGCTCGCGGCCGGATAGGCGCCCGGATCGGTGGCGTCGAACGCCGGTTTGGTCGCCGAGTCAGGCTCCGGGGCGATCGAGCCCCAGTACATGAGCACGCGGACCCGGCGGACCCCGAAGGCGCGGATCTCGTCGAGCGTTGCGTCGCGGGTGGCGTCGGCGTTGCCGCCGGTCAGCTCGCGCGGGGCCTCGAAGGTCATCACCTGCGAGGAGGACGCGGAGGCCGTCGCGGGGAGCGCGAGCAGCACGACGAGCAGGATCAGAAGGGGGAAGCGAAACAAGGGAACGACCTCTGGGGAGGGGACGGGGTCGCGGGATGTAACTGGCGAGACCCGGGTCAGTTGCGCTCTAACTGGGCCCTAACTCTAGGATGCCCGCCTTGAACGCCATCGTCGACACCCATGACCAGGCCGCTGGGCTCGAGCTCGCGCCGCTGCTGGTGCGCCGCCCGCTGGAGGCCTTCCTCGACGCCCACGGGCTCGGCGTCGGCGAGCTCAGCGCGGAGGCGATCGGCGAGGGGCACTCCAACGTGACCTACGTCATCCGCCGCGGCGACGAGGAATGGGTGCTGCGCCGGCCGCCGCGCGGGCCGCTCCCGCCCTCGGCCCATGACGTTCTGCGCGAGGCGCTCCTGCTGCGCTCGGTGCAGGGTGCGGAGATCCGCACGCCGGCGGTCCTCGCGACCTGCGAGGACGAGTCGGTCATCGGGGCGCCGTTCTACGTGATGGAGCGGATGGCGGGCGATGTGGTGACGACCTCCCTGCCGGACGCGCTGGACTCCGACGCCGAGCGCCGCCGGATGGGCGAGGAGTTGATCGACGCCCTGGTGGAGATCCACGCCGTCGACTGGCGCGGCTGCGGCCTGGAGGGCTACGGCAAGCCGACCGGCTACCTCGAACGGCAGGTGCGGCGCTTCGGCGGCCTGTGGGAGCACAACAAGACCCGCGAGCTGCCGGCGCTCGACCGGGTGACCGCATGGCTGGCCGAGCACCGGCCCGAGTCCGCCGACGCCACCATCGTGCACGGCGACTACCGGCTCGGCAACGTGATGTTCGCGCCCGCCGCGCCAGCCCGGCTGGTCGCCATCTTCGACTGGGAGCTGGCCACCATCGGCGACCCGCTCGCGGACCTCGGCTACCTGCTGGCCACCTACGCCGAGCCCGGCGACGGCGAGAGCACGATCTTCGCGCTCGGCTCGGTCACGCGCGAGCCGGGCTTCCCCCGGCGCGCCGAGCTGGTCGCCCGCTACGAGGAGTACTCCGGGCGCTCGATGTCCGACGTTCGCTGGTACACGACGCTCGCGCTGTGGAAGTCGGCGATCTTCCTGGAGGGCTCCTACAAGCGTCGCCTGGCCGGGACCACGGAGGACACGTTCTTCGACCTGCTCGAGCACGGCGTCCCCGAGGTCGCCGAGCGGGCCTGGGCCGTCGCCCATGACGGCTGAGGCCGAGCTGCGCGGGCTGCTCGTCGACTTCGGCGGCGTCCTCACGACCGACGTCTTCGTGTCGTTCGCCGCGTTCTGCAAGGCCCGGGCGCTCCCGGCCGACACCGTGCGCGACCGCTTCATGAGCGACCCGGAGGCGCGCGGCCTGCTCGCCGACCTCGAGACGGGGAAGCTGACCGAGCCGGAGTTCGAGCCGCGGTTCGCCGCGGTGCTCGGGGTGGACGCGGCCGGCCTCGTCGACGGCCTGTTCGGCGGCATGCAGTCGGACACCGCGATGGTCGATGCCGTCCGCGCCGCACGGCGGGCCGGCATCCGCACCGGGCTGCTGTCGAACTCGTGGGGCGTCGAGCGCTACGACCGCGCCTGGCTCGCCGAGCTGTTCGACGCGTGGGTCATCTCCGGCGAGGTGGGGATGCGCAAGCCGGACCCCGACATCTATCCGCTGGCCGCCGAGCGGCTCGGGCTCGAGCCGGCGCAGATCGTCTTCGTCGACGACCTACCGGGCAACCTCAAGCCGGCGCGGGCGTTCGGCATGACCACGGTGCACCACCAGCGCGCGGAGGACACCCTCGCCGAGCTCTCGCGCCTGCTCGGGGTCGCGCTGGTGCCGGCTACCTGATCTGCCGGCGCTCGGGGCCCGCCCAAGAATGATCGCGCGGCCGGATGCGGCCCATAACGCTTCGCCGGATTCTGGACCGCCCCGGCCGGGCGCTAATTCTTGGGCGAACCCTTGGCCACCCGGCCACGCGCGGCGGCGATCTTGCGCTTGCCCTCGGGGCTCTGGGCGAACTTCATGGCCTTCTGCGTCATCCGCTTGGCCTGCGGGGAGCGGGCGAAGCGGGCGAGCTTGTTCATGAGCGTCATGCCCGCAACCTACCCATCGAACCGAAGGGTCAACTAAGGGCGATCCTGGCGCCGTCCCCGACCAGCAGCCGAACCGCCCGCGGCAGGCGGAAATTGCGCTCGACGACCGCACCGCGACCGACGATGCTCGCCTCGATCCGCAGGCCGACGTTGCGCACCACGGCCCCCGCGAGCAGGATCGAGCCTTCGATCTCGGCGTTCTCGACCACCGCGTCCTCGCCGATCGACGTATAGGGCCCGATGTAGGCGTCGGTGATCCGCGCCCGAGCGCCGATGAGCGCCGGGCCGCGGATCGTCGCCCCGAGGATCTCGGCCGTGGGATGGACCTGGACCCGACCCTCGATCACGGACCCGGTGCCGTCGGGCGGCGGCGGCCCGCCGTCGAGGGCGTCCAGCGTGTCGTGATTGGCGCCGAGCAGGTCCCCGGACGTGCCCGAGTAGCGCCACCACCCGTCGACCACGCCGGCCCGCACGCGGCCGCCGTCACCGGCCAGCCGATCGAGCGCCGTGAGCAGGCAGCGGCGGCCGTTCACCGGCTCGCAGTCACGCAGCGCCTCGACGAAGGCCGGGCCGAGCGCCTGGACGCCGTCGAGCTCGAGCGTGCCGTCCTCGGGCGCCTCGAGCATGCGCACGGCCGGCCGCGACCCGCGCAGCGGCACCGGATCGGTGGCCGCGCGCCTGCGGAAGGAGACCGTCGCGTCCCAGTCGGCGGCCGCCAGCGCCCGCCGCAGCCCGCCACCGCCGCGCAGCAACAGGCCGTCGGCCGGATGCAGCAGGAAGCGCTGGTCGCCGAGGACGGGCACCGCCGCGAGGATGCCCTCCGCGGCGCTCATCGGCGCGTCCACCTCCACCCAGCGCAGTCCGTCGGAGTCCTCGTTGCGCAGCGCGTCGCGGAGAACGCCGGCGGTGTCATGGTCGGCGACGACGGCGACCTCGTCCGCCCCGGCGTCGCGCAGCGTCTGGACGGCGTGCGCGATCAGCGGGCGGTTGGCGACCGGCGCCAGCGCGGCGCCCGCCGGCGCCCAACTCGGCCCGCTGCTGCCACCCCCGGGCGCGTCCACCACGATGAGACCTCGACCCATGTGCAGATCGAACGCAACTGTGAAGCGGCTTCTGTCAGCCGCGGGTCAACGATGGTCCGAAAGTCCTGCCAGCACGAGATCGGGATCCTCGCCGAAGGCACGGCGATAGCGGCGCCGGACCACCTCGTAGCGCCGGTGGGCGTCCGCGTGGCGGCCCCGGCGGACCAGCAGCGCGAGCAGGTCGCGCTGGGCGTCGAGGTCGTACGGCTCGAGCTCGGCGAGACGCTGCAGGTGCTCGCCCGCGGCGTCGAGGTCGTCGTGGGCGAGCTTGAGTGCCGCGAGCGCGCGCAGCACCTGCGAGGCGAGGTCGCGCAGGCGGTCGCGCTCGGAGAACGCCCACTCGGCGTACGGCTCGTCGGCGAGGAAGTCGCCGCGGTAGATCGCCGCGGCGCGGGTGAGCGCCGGCTCGGCCATCTCCTCGTCGGCCGTCTGGGCGGCGGCCAGCCCGGCGCGGGCGCTGACCTCGAAGTCGTCGGCGTCGATCCAGAGGTTGGCGGTCTCGATCTCGTACCCGCCCTTGCGGGCGATGATGAAGGACGACCGGCCGTGCTTGGCGCGCGTGGGCTCGATCCGCTCGCGGAGCGTGTGGACCGCCTGGCGGACGTTGGTGGCGGCGGCCCGGCCGGCGGGCCAGAGCGTCTCGAGCAGCTCGTCGATCGGGACGGTCCGCGTCCGCTCGCAGATCAGGTACTTCAGCACCTCGCCGGGGCGGTGCGACAGCCACTCGCCGGACAGCGGCCCTTCCCCGCTCTCGATCCGCGTGCGGCCCAGCGTGAAGACACGCAGCCGCGGCCCGACCATCCAGTGGGGCTCGGTGCGGCGCCGGCGGTCGCCCACCACGCCGCGGCGCAGCTGGATGATGACCGCGGCATCCGAGTCGCCGATCGACGTCGCGGTCACCCAGAAGGACGCCGGCGCGCCGTCGCGGTACGAGATGTCGACGCGCACCTCGGGCAGTGGCTCCGTACGGCCCAGCGCGAGCTCGGTGATGCAGCTCTCGGCCAGCGGCGTGCCGGCGCGCCGGCAGCCGAACAGGTCGCAGCAGCGCACCTGATCGCGGGCCAGCGCGTCGCCGAGCAGGTTGCGCGAGGTCAGGTTCGCACCCGTGACCTGGCCGCGGGCGTCCGTGATCACGATGCCCGAGGGCAGGAACTCGAAGACGGCGCGGTACGGAACCGGCTGGCGGAATCCGAGTTCGGCCGCACGGGGCCGGTCTTCGCCGTTCACGCGGCCGGAGGACATCGCTGAGACTTGGAACGAAGCAGGGGCATGAAACTCGCGGAGAAGCGTCCCACGTTTTCAAACCCCCAGGTTGTAGGACATCTGTCCAGATACACGCAATTAATCTTCAGCTAATCCGTCCCCTAACGTCTGGCTGACCACCCCTCCCTAGGTTGCCATGGCACAGCGATGAATGCCTGGGGAGGCAATTGACGTGAGCAGCACCTTGACGAGCGGTATGCGGGATGAGGTTCGCCGTGAGGCGGATCGGATCGAGACGTCGGTGGGGCGTGGGCGGTTTCGGCGGCGCCGGTCGTTGGAGCACACGACGGAGTCCGAAGCGTTGGTGCTCGATGCGGTGTGTCGCGCCAAGCTCGGCGATGACGACGCGATCCGGTTTCTGTATCTGCGTTACGCCGACAACGTGTACGGCTACGTGTGCTCGATCGTGCGTGATGAGCATGAGGCGGAGGACGTGACGCAGCAGATCTTCGCGAAGCTGCTGACGGCGTTGCCGAAGTATGAGCCGCGGGTGGTGCCGTTCTCGGCGTGGATCTTGCGGGTGGCGCATAACGCGGCGATCGATCACGTCCGGGCCAGGCGGTCGGTGCCGTTCGCCGAGGTCCGCTCGCCGGATGTCGAGGATCACGATCTGTCGTGGGAGCGTGGGCATGACCTGCGTTTGGCGTTGGAGGCGTTGCCGATCGAGCAGCGTGAGGTGATCGTGATGCGGTTCATCTACGGCCTGTCGCCGGGGGAGATCGCGGAGCGCATCGGGCGCTCGGAGGATGCGGTGCACGGGTTGCAGCATCGGGGCCGGCGCACCCTGCGGGCCGAGCTCACCCGCCTGCAGTCCGCCCCCGCCGCCATGCGTCCGGCCGCGGCCGTGCGCGCGGCCGTCTAGGCCCGGACGAAGCGCCGGGCGGCGACGCCGTCCGGCCCGAGGATGACCGGGCTCAGCCCGGTCCCCGGATCCAGGATCATCGCCACGGCGTCGCGGCGCGACCGCACGCCGAGCTTGGCGAAGGCGCCCGAGAGATGGCTCTTGACGGTGCTCTCGGCGAGGTAGAGCCGAGCGCCGATCTCGGCGTTGGTGCAGCCGTCGACCAGCAGCGCGAGCACCTGGCGCTCGCGATGCGAGAGCGCCGGGGGCGCCAGCTCGTGTCGCGACGCGCGCGGCACGACCAGCAGGCCGGCGCAGACGCCCTGGACGGCGACCGACAGGGTCGCGCCGATGTCGGCCTCTCCCACGGCGCCGTCGACGCCGGCTTCGAGCGCCCGCCGCACCGTCGTCGCGTCGGAGCCGGGCAGGACCGCGACGATGCGCCCCTGGGAGCCGACCTCGCGGATGTCGCGGACGGCGTCGGCCAGCCCGGAGCCGGCCCAGCACACCACGACATCGGCCAGGTCGATCGAACCCGGAACGAGGCCCGGAGCGAGCGCGGCACGCACTCGCGCCGCCCTCGCCGGCTCGGCCGGGAGGGCGACGGTAATCGGTAGGGGGACCATGTTCGGCCACGCAACGGCCGACGGCGCCCCCTTCTTTCAGTCGCGGCGCCCGCGTCCGTACAGGAGCTTGACCAGCCGCCCGAGCCCGTTCGTCGTCCGGGCCTTGTACGGGAACATGTGCAGGTCGCGTTTCGGCGCCAGGCGGGTCACCAGCAGCGACTGCTGGCGCGTGTACTTGCGGATCCCGCCCGCCCCGTGGCGCGAGCCGAGGCCCGACGCCTTCCAGCCGCCCATCGGCAGCTCGAGCACGAGGTAGTTGAGCTGCGCGTCGTTGACGCAGACAGCGCCGGCCTCGATCCGCCGGGCGATGGCCTGCGCGCGATCGACGTCCTTGCTCCAGACCGACGCGCCGAGGCCGTAGGGCGAGTCGTTGGCCAGCCGGATCGCCTCCTCGGCGTCGGCGACCTTCATGATCGGGAGCGTCGGGCCGAAGGTCTCCTCGGTCATCGCGCTCATCGAGTGGTCGACGCCGGTGAGGACGGTCGGGGCGAAGAACTGGCCCTCGCCGTCGCCGCCGCGCGACTTCCCGCCCACCACGATGCTCGCGCCCGCCTCGCGGGCCGCCTCGACGTGGCGCGTGACGATGTCGATCTGCGCGGGTGACGTCATCGCGCCGACGTCCACGCTGCCGGGGCCGGAGGGCACGCCCTGGCGCAGCGCCCGCGCCTTCTCGGTCACCTTGCCGACGAACTCGTCGTAGACCGGCGCCTCGACGTACACGCGCTCGACCGAGATGCAGGTCTGCCCGCCGTTCTGCATCGAGTAGTAGACGGCGGCGTTGGCGGCGCGCTCGAGGTCGGCGTCGGAGAGCACCAGCATCGGATCCTTGCCGCCGAGCTCGAGCGACACCGGCGTCAGCGTCTCGGCCGCGCGGGCCATGACTTTCTTCCCGGTCGCCGTCGAGCCGGTGAACATGACCATGTCGACGGCGTCGATCAGCGCCTGGCCGGTGTCGCCGTAGCCGGTCGCGACCTGGTACACGCCGTCGGGCAGGCCGCACTCGCGCATGGCGTCGGCCATCAGCAGCGAGGTGAGCGGGGTGACCTCCGAGGGCTTCAGGACGACCGCGTTGCCGGCCGCCAGCGCCGGGATGGCGTCGCCGAACGAGTTGGTCAGCGGGTAGTTCCACGGGCCGATGATCCCGACGACGCCGAGGGGCGCGTAGCGGACGAAGAGCTTGCGCCCGAGGACGAACGGGTTGGCCGAGCGGACGCGCTCGTCGGCCAGGTACTTCGGGGCGTTCTTGGCCCAGAAGCCGAACGCGTTCGCCGCGTAGGCGACCTCCGCCATCATCGCGTCCTCGTGCGTCTTGCCGGTCTCGGAGACGATCGTCTCGACGACCCGGTCGGCGTTGTCCATCACCCACTTCTGGGCGCGGCGCAGGACCTGGCCGCGGCCCTCGTAGCCGAGCGCCTCCCAGCCGACCTGCGCCTCGCGGGCACGCGCCACCATCGCGGTGACCTCGTCGCCGCTCAGCACTCCGACGGTCCGGATCACCTGACCGGTGGCGGGGTTCTCGACGCGGATGCCCTCGGTCGCGTCCGCGGCCTCGGTGTGCTTGGGCTGGTGCTCGACGGTGGCCATGCGATGAATCTAACGCCTCGGTAGCTTCGCCTCTGTCAGTGCCAGGCGGGCGGCGGCGTGGCCGGGGACGCCGTGGACCGCGCCGCCCGGGAACGCGGCGGCGCTGCCCAGGTAGAGCCCGCGGACGGGCGTGCGGTAGGGCGCGAGCGACGGCACGGGGCGGAAGACGACCTGGTCGAGCGTGTAGGAGCCCGCACCCACGTCACCGTCGACGAGGCTGCGGTTGCGGTTGGCGAGGTCGGCCGGACCCAGCACGTGGCGAGCGAGGATCGCGTCCCGGAATCCCGGGGCGAACGCCTCGATCCGCGCCTCCATGCGCTCGACGTGGCGGTCGGTCTCGGCCTCCCAGTCCGCGCCGGCGGGCCCATGCGTGTAGGCCCAGGCGGTGTGCTGCCCGTCCGGCGCGCGGGTGGGATCGGCGACGGACTGCTGGCCCGTGAGCATGAACGGCTCGTCCGCCAGTTCGTCGCGGCCCGTGACCGCGGTGGCCGACAGGACGTCGACGTCGCTGCCGCCGACGTGGACCGTGCCCGCCCGCCGGGCGGCCGGGGCGCTCCAGGGGATCGGCGCGGCGAGCGCCCAGTCGACCTTGAGGGTGGCGACGCCGTAGCGGTAGCGGCGCAGCCGGGCGGTGTAGCCGTCCTTCAGCGCGTCGCCGGCCAGTCGCAGCAGCTCGTGCGGCGTCGTGGCCGCGATCACCAGTGACGCCGGGACGCGCTCGCCGCCCTCGACCTCGACCCCCGTGACCCGCCCGCGCTCGACGATGGCGCGCGTTGCGGGCGCGCCGGTCCGCACTCGGCCGCCGAGCTCGTCGAGGTAGCCGAGCAGCGCGCCCGACAGCCGGCCCGCCCCGCCTTCCGGGCTCGGCCAGCCGACCGCGTGGCCGAGCAGCTGGAGGTAGGTGCCGGCGATGGCCGAGCCCGCGCCGGTCGGCGGGACGTCGCCGTGCAGGGCGGATCCGTAGAGCCAGGCGCGGGCGCCGGGGCCGCGGAAGAGCTCGTCGGCGAGGCTCATCGCCGGCATCAGGACGAGCCGGGCGAAGTCCAGCGTGCCCGTCAGGCCCAGCCCCCGGAGGAGACCGAGCGGCCCGCGGACGGGCGGGAAACCGCCGAGCATCGTGCGCCGGACGGCCTCGAAGTTGCGCAGGTACGGCTCGACGAACGTGCGCCAGGCCGCGCCGTCGCCCGGCTCGAGCGCGTCGAGGCTCGCCGCCGTCGCGTCGAGATCGCGGTACAGCACTGCGGCGCGGTCCTCGCCGAGCACGTGCGCGACGCAGGCCTCGGGGTGGATCCAGCGCAGACCGTGGCGCTCGAGCGGCCAGCGCGCGAACACGGGCGACGCGGCGCCGGCCGGGTAGACCGCCGAGAAGACGTCGTGATGGAAGCCCGGGAGCGTCAGCTCCTCCGTCGCCACGGCGCCCCCCGCGCGCGGCGCGGCCTCGAGCACGGTCACGTCGCGACCCGCCTCGGCCAGCGTGATCGCGGCTGAGAGGCCGTTCGGCCCGGACCCGACGACGACGGCGGGCCCGCTCACGCGTGCGGCTCCCGGCACGCGAGTGCGATCTGGTGGAGCATCGAGCGCCGAACGTCGGCGTCCTTCCCCCAGAAGGCGTGCTGCGCGTCCCGGCCGGCGTGCTCGTAGGCCTGCTCCTGCGGCCACGGCATCGGATCCCAGGTCCCCACGGCGCGGACCTTCGGCTGTCGGTCCTGCTCGAAGACCACCAGGCGGTTCATCCCCGAACCCATGAAGTGGCCCTCGTGGGTCGTGAGCTCGAAGGCGACGAGCGCGGTGGCGCCCGGCGGCACGGCGGGCGGCTCGCCGTCGCCGAAGCGCGCGAGGCCGTCGTTGAGCTCGGCGGCATAGGCGTCGAGCGCCGGGCCGTCATCGCGGGTCAGCAGCCGCGTGACGGTGACGTAGCCGCGCGTGAAGACCGGGAGCCCGCGGTCGGTGCCCGCGGCCACCTCGATCTCGAACGTCTGGCCGTCGAGCCCGCGGCTACGCAGCGGCGTGAACCGCCCGATCTCGGTGCCGTAGTCAGGCCAGCGCTCGACGGCGGTCACGGCCGCCACGGCCGCGGCCGCATCCGGGAGCGCGACGGGGTCATACGTGTGCCACGTCTGCTCCGAGGCGGGCGCGGAGCCGGGAGTCAGCTCGCCCACCTTCGCGCGCTCGAGCCGGACCTCCGGGCGGTAGCTCCGGCCCTCCGCCTCGGTCTCGAAGACGATGCCCCAGCCGCGCCGGCTGTGGTCCACCCACGCCTTGGGGAACCAGGGGCCGAGCAGCTGCGCCGCGCCGTCGAGCAGTTGCCGGCGGTCGAGCGTCCCGCGCGCGGTGTGGGTGCCGTCGAGGAAGCGGTCGCGCCCGAATGCGCGGTGGAACGCGAGCACGTCGGGGGCGTGCAGGCGGCGGTGGCCGAGCCGGTGCCAGCGCGTCGTCACGATCGCGAAGGCCAGACGCAGGTCCTCGAGCTCGCGCAGCTCGGGGCGGCGGCGGTAGTACGCGGCGTTGAGGAAGTCGGTGATCCACCCCGCGGCGTCGGGCGTCGCGACCGACGAGCCGGTCATGCGGGCGAAGCGCACGGCGGGCGAGCGCCACGCACGGGCGCCGAGGAGGGCGAGCGCCGAGCCGCCGGCGAGGGCGGCGGCCGGGCGGGCGGCGGAGGGCATACGTCCCCGCCTACCCGCTCCGCGAACTAGGTGACCAGCGCGACTCGCCCGAGGCGGGAGGCGTCGGGCATGACCGCACCGGCGTCGGTGCCCAGCCACTGCTCGATCAGCGAGGAGTACACGCGGCGGAAGTCGACGGTGACCGCGAGGTTGCCGTCCTTGTCGAGGCGGCCGAGGTCGGGGTAGTCCGAGAGGATCCCGCCGCGTGCCCGCGGGCCCTGGACCCACGCGACGCCGCCGGCGCCGTGATCCGTGCCGCCCGAGGCGTTCTGATCGGCGCGGCGCCCGAACTCCGACCACACGAAGGTCAGGACGCGCTGGGAGAGCCCGCGCGCATCAAGGTCGGCCTGGAAGGCGGCCAGGGCCTCGGACACGTCGCCGAGGACCTGGGCGAGGTCCTCCTTCTGGCCGTCGTGGGTGTCGAACTGGCCTTCGGCGTCGATCGCGGCGACGCGGACGCCGAGCGGCGCCGACAGCAGCCCCGCGAGGTTGCGCAGCTTGTCGCCCAGCTTGTTGTTCTCGGGGTAGCCGACCGGCCCGGCGAGCGGGTCCGGCTGGTCGTCGTCGTGCGCGTAGGGCTTGAGGCGATCGGCGACGTCGTGCACGAGCCGCGCGGCGGTCCCCGCGGCGCCCGGCCCCGCGCCGCGGCGGGCGTGGGCGGAGAGCTCCGCGTAGGCGCCCCACGCCGTGTCGTACGCCTTGCCCCAGATCCCCGGCATCCAGACCTGGGCGGCGCTGGCGGAGTCGAGCGCGGCGACCGGCGCCGCGTTGGAGCGCAGGACCGGCGACAGTGCGCCTGACATCGACAGCGCCTGCAGCGGGTTGTCGCGCCCGCCGGCGGCGTCGAGCCAGCGCCCGAGCCAACCGGTGCCCGACTGGTGCGTGATCAGCCCGGTCTCCCAGAAGTGGCGCGAATGGAAGTGCGAGAGGTCCGGGTTGGCGTAGTCGATGCCGGGCAGGAAGCCGACCTGGCCGCGGTCGAACAGGCCGGCGACGCCGCCGCCGATGCCCTTGGTGAGCGCGGGGTGCGCGCCGAGCCCGGTCGAGCCGAGCTTGGCCGCGGCGTCGGACTGCCGCAGGCCGGGCCGCTTGTCGGCGTAGGCGCCGTACTGGCCCAGCGGGATCAGTGTGTCGAGCAGGTCGCAGCCGCCCGGGAGGAAGACGGAGACCAGGATCGGCGCATCGGGCGCCGCGGCGGCGGACGCCTCGGCCGCCTCGAACATCCGCACGAGCGGCATCGCCTGGGCGGCGTAGACGGCGAGGCCGGCGCCGGCGCCGCGCTTGAGCACCTGGCGGCGGGTGATGCCCGACTCGGCCAGGTAGCGACGGCGCGTCGCCTCGGAGGTGCGGTGGAAGTCGGCGCAGGCGCGGTGGGCGTTCATCAGTGCAGTTGGGCGTCGGGGCCGGAGAGCAGGAGGTGGCGGAGCATGCGCTGGGTCATCGTCGCCATGGGCTCGACCTCCCATTCCTTGAGCCCTTGATTGAGCTCGCCGGCGCTGCGCACGAGCGTCGCCCGGGTCGCGTCCGAGATCCACGGGTGCCCGGCGGCCTTCAGCGCCTCCGCGAGGTGACGATCGGCATCCCAGTCGACCGGGATCGAGTCGTCGGCGACCTGCAGCGGTCCACCCTGGACGAGGTAGGTGGCGGCGACGAAGCGCGCGTGCATCGTGGTGGTCGAGAGCCACGCCGGACCCCAGTCCCAGCCCGCGACCGACGGCGGCTCGAACGGCGCCTGGCCCATCGTCGGCAGCAGCCAGCCCCAGGTGCCGGTGTCGACGCCGCGGCCGGTCGCCCGCAGCGCGCCGGCGACGGCGACGACGGGCGCCTTGACCATGTCGGGATCGTCGAGGTTGGCGTAGAGCGCCGGGTGGGCCAGGATCGTGGCGACCACCGGTGCGATCCGCAGGTCCTTGCGGTACACCCGCACGAGCTCGCGCCGCGTCGCCGCGCCGAGTGGCTCGGTGACGAAGAAGCTCCACAGCTTGTCGACGAGGAACGGCGCGTGGCGGGGATGGCGGACCACGAGCCCCAGGACGTCGCGGTAGTCGAAGGCGCCGCGCTTGCCGAAGATCCGCTTGACGCCGCGATCGCGCTCCTTGGCGCTGTAGTAGACGCCGCCGAAGCCGGAATCGCCCCAGCGAGCCTTCCAGCCGGTCATCGCGCGCGCCGCCTCGCGGACGTCGCGCTCGGTGTAGCCCTTGCCGAGCGTGAACAGCTCCATCAGCTCGCGCGGGAAGTTCTCGTTCGGCGCCTCGGGATCCGAGTCGGCCAGCGAGAGGAAGAGCAGCATCGCCGGCGAGATCGTCACGGCCTGCAGCAGTCGCGGGAAGGAGCCGAGCGCGTGGCGGCGCAGGGTCCGGTTGAGCGAGAGCTGCAGCGGCGTGTCCTGGTCGCGGCACGCGAAGTGGTCCGCCCAGAACAGCGTCATCTTCTCCTCGAGCGGGCGCGTGGTGCGGACCATGCGGTCCAGCCACCACAGGCTGTCGTGGCTCCACTCGTTGCGCGGGTCGAGCGCCCGGCCGTCGATCCGCGGCTCGCCGCCGGTCAGGCGGGCCGGGCCGTCGCCCTTGACGATCCAGCGGAGCGTCGCGGCCTTGCCGGCGCCGGCCCACCGCTCGGCCTCGGCGGCGGTCGCGCCGAAGCCCGCGCGCCAGAACAGGCGGCGGACGTGGGCCTCGGTCCAGCGGGCGTCGCTCACCCTCACCCATCGGATGAACGGCGCCGGCGCTTGAGCACGCCCTACCGAGCAGGGCCGTAGCCGCCGAGAAACGCCTGGACGCCGGCGACGACGGTGTCGCTGACCTCTCGCTTAGCCGGCGGGGCGAAGCCGTCGAACGGGCGCTCGGGGATCCCCGCGGTGACGAGGACGCTGAGGTGGATGGCCGCCCGGGCGGGGTCGTCGATGCGCAGGAGCCCGCGATCGGTCAGATCCGCGAGCCGGTCGGCGATCTCGCGCGCGGGAGTAGCCCTGGCGGCCGAACACCGTTCGCGCGGCCGCGGTGATCGCGTCGCGCTTGTCCGCCCGCCCTCGGTGGGAGCTCTCCTCGCTGCACCCGGACGGCGTGCGCTACGCGAGCTACCAGCTCGCCGACGAGGTCAGCTTCGTGGAGCTCGTGGAGACCGACGCGCCGGGGCGCTTCTCGCAGCTGGAGTCGTTCCGCCGCTACCGGTCGACGCTCGACGAGCGCTGTGACGAGCCACCCGTCGTGACCGAGATCCGAGAAGTGGGAGCCGCCGGCTTCTAGCCGCCGACGCGGCGGTGGTACGGCCCCGTGGCCGGTGACTCGACCGTGCTCGTCGGGGCGAGCCGGGCGCGCTGGCCGCGGGCGCGCATCTCGGCCGGGGAGACGTACTTGAGGTCGTCGGGGATCGCCTGCCGGCCGTAGTCGTGCGGCTCGAAGTCGACGATCGAGGGGCGCCCGATGCCGAAGACGGTCCCGGCCCCGCGCTCCTGGTAGGCGCCGCCCGGGCCCGCGCCCCCCGGCGTCAGCGTGCCGGCATCGGTCATGTCGCGGACGTGCACCGCGGTCGAGCTCGGGGCGCCCGTCCGCGTCGAGGCCAGGGCCCCGCCAGCCGTGCGCCGCGCCTCGCCCGCGGCGTCGGGGCGGATGCCCTCCTTGACGTTGCCCTCGATCGTCACCAGCTTCCCGGTGTCCGGATCCCAGGAGTCGACCATGACGATGTGGTTGGCGATCCCATCGTCGCCCGGGGTACCCTGGTGGCGGATGAGCGCGATGTCGCCGGGCCGGACGTCCGCTGCGGCGACCGCGGCGCCGCCGATCCAGGTGCGAGGGAAGCCGCGCTGCTCGTGGTACTCGCGCACGCCCCACCACTGCCCCTCGGCCCAGATCGACAGAGGGGTCCGGCGATCGTTGGTCGGCCGGGTGTCGTAGTTGAAGAAGTCGTGGACGTTGTCGGTGTGTGCAAAGGCCATGCGCACGTTCTTGTCCAGCGCCGATCCGCGGAACATGCTGGCCGCGACGAACATGCCGCACCAGTCGTCGCGCGTGCCGTTCGGGCGCAGCGACTGCCGGGACCCGAACCCGGAGTCGGCGAAGATGTCGTCGACCTCGTTGCGGGGGCGGTTCGGAGTGGCGATCTGCGCGACCGTCGAGGACTGCGCGGCGTCGGCGCGCCACGTTGCGCGGGCCTCGAGCACCGACCGGGCCTGGAGCAGGGCGAGCGCCGCGTCCTCGCAGGCGTGCGCCGCCTCGGCGAGGCCGGTCCCGCCGGGATCGACCTTGGCAGCCAGTGCGCGCAGTGCGCTGGCCTGCTCGCGCCAGGCGGTCACGTCGGCGAGCGGCGCGAGTTGCGGCTCGGCGTCGTGGTCGTCGAGCGCGACCGACGAGCGATTGACCTCCTCCATGACGACGCGCGCGATCGTCGCGCCCGTGTTCCGCGCGATCGGCACGACGGTCTGCAGCGCGGCGGCGAGGGCGGGCCGGATCTGGTGCCCCGCCTCCGCGTACTCGTCGTCGTGACCCGAGACGACGAGGCTCTCGAAGACGAGCATCGTGGGGTCGACGATCGGCTCGACGATCTTCAGCGTGTCGACGAGCCCCCTCAGCCAGGCCACCGCCGGGACGATGTCGACGAACCCCGCCGTGGCCACGACGGGCGGCTGGGCGGCGGCGAGCGCGACAAGGCGCGGATGACCCTGGCGGAAGCGCTGGAGGTTGTCGGCGATCGGCGGGAGGGGCGCGGCGACCGGCTGGCGACTCAGCAGCGCCGTGGACACGGCGCGGTTGCCGTGTGTGCGCTGCAGCTGCAGGACGGTCGCGACGCTCGACGGCTGGGCCGGAGGGGCGGGCTCGGACCCGGAACGCTTCTCGCGCTCCTCACGCTCATCCCGGCCATACGTGCGCACGCGCCGATGTTCGTCGAACCCGCACGCCGGCGCAACGGCATCGTCGATCGGGGAACTGCAGTCATCGAGGGCGAGATCGGGTGGAAGGTGGCCGGACGGCGATCACGACGTCAACCACCCCCTTGACCGTCCTGGCGTCCGCATGGGGGTGGTTCACGGTCTATTACGCCCCCAACCGCCCCCATGCGACCCACGCCGGACGAAGGGGGTGGTTGACGGCGTCCTGTCCCGCCGTCTGATCTCCCCGCCCCGCCCGCATCCGCCTGTTCCTCACCCGATGAAGTTCGTCCCGAGCGTCGCTGCCGGGGAGAGGGTGATCGGTGAGCCGAGCGCGAAGGTGCGGTGGCTCGGCCGCACGCCCCCGAGCCACGCCCACTCCGCGCCGTAGATCCGCTCGAAGTCGACGGCGATGTCGAGATCGGTGACCGGGGCGAGTGCCCACAGCGGGTGCAGCACCTCGTAGGTCTGGAGGGCCCCGCGCCGGGTCCTCCCGACGCCGAGGTGATGGTGGGTGAGCCAGTGGTCGGGCGATCCCTCGACCGGGACGACCGCCGCCGAGACGAGTGCGAGGCCGCTCAGCGACGACGCGTACCGGGCGCCGAACCGGTGCGTGACGCGCAGTCCTCCGTCGTCCGGCGTGGTCTGGACGCGCATCGGGACGCGCTCGTAGGGCTCGTTGTACAGCCGGCGCGCGACCTGCGCGATCGCCCGGCGAGGGACCAGTTCGCGGATGAAGACGACGCCGCGCTCGCCGCGATGACGGACGTAGAAGCGCAGGTTGATCTCGGGGAACGCGGTGTGGCCGGGGATCGCGTGGCCGCGGACCCGCGTGCGCGCGAACTCGAAGGCGACCAGGCTCAGGCGCGCGGCGCCGTCGAGTCGGTCGATCTCGCACTCGGGCGGCAGGTACGGCAGCAGGCGCGCCTCGTCGACGGCGAAGGTCGCGGCGAGCACGTTGCGCCAGTCGGCGGTGAGGAACGGGCAGATCCCGCGAGTATGTCCGTGTGCTCGCCGTGTGCGACGCTCGCGGCGAGTGCGCGCGCGCCTGGTGACCATCCCGATCAGCCACTTCTGCGAGAAGGCGCGCTGGGCGCTGGACCGCGCGGGCGTCGACTACGTCGAGCAGCCGCACCTGCAGCTCATTCACATCCTCGCCGCGCGGCGGGCCGGGGGCGGCAGCACGGTGCCGGTCTTCGTCTCCGCGACCGGGGACGTGCTCGACGACTCCACGGCGATCCTGCGCTGGGCCGACGCCTGCGTAGCGCCCGAGCGGCGGCTCTATCCGGCCGGCGGCCTCGGCGCCGAGGCCGCCACGGTCGAGGCGTGGCTCGACGACGGCCTCGGGCCCGACGGCCGCCTGTGGATGTACCACGAGCTGCTGCCGGTGGTGGACGAGATGGAGCCGTGGGCCCTGGCCGGCGTCCCGCGGTGGGAGCGCCGAGTCTTCCGCGTCTCCGGTCGCGCCGTCGATCATGCGCTCCGGCGCTATCTCCGGATCGACTCGGCCGCGGCCGGCGCGGCGCTGGAGCGGGTCGATCGGGTGTTCGACGACATCGCCGGGCGGCTGGCCGACGCTCGCCCGTATCTCCTCGGGGACGTGTTCACCGCGGCCGACCTCGCGTTCGCGGCGCTCGCCGCGCCGATGCTGCTGCCCGAGCGCTACGGGTCGCCGCTGCCGCCGGTCGAGGCGGTGCCCGACCCGGTGGCCAACGAGGTGCGGCGCCTCCGCGCCCACCCGGCGGGGGTGTTCGCCGATCGCCTGTACGCCGAGGAGCGGGGCCGCCCGCGAGCGTGACCTCGATCACTTCGGCCCGGGGGCGCGAGCTTTACCGTGAACAGACACGCATGAGGCTCCCGAACACCGCACACACCTCCCGGCCCTGGCGGATCCACGAGCTCGCCCCCGATTTCCGGCTCGAGGACGTGTGGGCGCTCCCGACCCCCGGCGGCCCGGACGACCTCCCTCGGCTGGTGCAGCAGTTCGCCGCCGGCGACACGTCGACGAACCCCTCCCGTGCCGCCCGCGCGCTGTTCGCGATCCGCTGGAGGCTCGGGGAGCTGCTCGGCTGGGACGACCCGGACCACGGCTCGCAACGGCCGACGCTCCGCGACCGGTTGCCGGAGGACCTGCGCGAGGCGCCCGGCCCCGACTTCGAGCGCCTTCCCTTCACCTCGCTCTACCTGCTCGACGACGAGTTCGCGGCGGAGATCGTCAACCGGACCGTGCACGGCGTGCTGCATCTGGGCTGGGTCCCGGACGGGACCGGCGGCTACCGCGGCCAGATGGCCGTCCTGGTGAAGCCGAACGGTCGGCTCGGGACCGCCTACATGGCCGCGATCGCGCCGTTCCGGCACCGGATCGTCTACCCGCCGCTCGTGCGGGAGATCGGGCGGAACTGGCAGCGGCTGCCTAGCCGAGCTTGATCGTCTCGATGCCCGCCGGCTCCTTGGGCCGGTCGCGGCCGTCGGTCGGGACCGCCTCGATGGCGTCGACGACGTCCATGCCCTCGCGCACCTCGCCGAACACGGTGTGCTTGCCGTCGAGCCACGGCGCGGCGGCGGTGGTGACGATGAAGAACTGCGAGCCGTTCGTGTTCGGCCCGGCGTTGGCCATCGCCAGCGCGCCGCGGACGACCTTGTGGTCGTTGAACTCGTCCTCGAACGTGTAGCCGGGCCCACCGGTGCCGGTGCCCTGCGGGCAGCCGCCCTGGACCATGAAGTCCTTGATGACCCGGTGGAAGCTCAGGCCGTCGTAGAAGCCCTTCTCCGTCAGGTCCTTGAAGTTCTTGACCGTCGTGGGGGCGTCGTCGTCGAAGAGCTCGAAGACGATCGGGCCGTGCGTGGTCGTCATGGTCGCCTGGGACATCGAGAGTCGCTCCTAGTTCTTGGTCGCTTGAATGCGCAGCGTGTGGCCGCGGACGTCGGTGCCGTCGACCGCCTCGGTGACCCGCAGGACCTGGTCGGCGGGGACCTCGAACAGCGCGAAGCGCTCGAGCATCCGGACGTTGCGGACCTCCTCGCCGTCGAGGCCGGTCGCGGTCACGGCGTGGATGACGTCGGCCTCCGAGAGCCCGGCGGCACGCCCGCCGGAGGCGATCAGCTTGCGATAGCCCGTGCCGTTGACCGGCACGCGGCGTGCGGCGTCGTGCGGCTTGCGATGGCGCTTGGGCGGCTCCTCGGCCTTCGCGGGGGCGACCTTGGCGCCCTCGGCCCACGGCGCGATCGTGGTGTTCGCGTGGCGCTCGATCGCCTCGAGCTCGCGGTGCTGCTTGGGGTCGATGAAGGTGATCGCGCGGCCCGACCGACCGACGCGGCCGGTGCGGCCGATCCGGTGGACGTAGACGTCCGGCGAGGTCGGCACGTCGAAGTTCACGATGTGGGTGACGGTCGAGATGTCCAGCCCGCGGGCGGCGACGTCGGTGGCGACGAGGATCGTCACGCGCTCGCTCTTGAACGAGATCATCACGCCGTCGCGCGACCCCTGGCTCATGTCGCCGTGCAGCGCCTTGACGTTCATGCCCTTGTCGCGCAGCGTCCGGTAGAGCTGCTCGGTGCGGATCTTGGTGCGGGCGAAGACGATGGCCTGGTCGGGGCGCTCGGCCTCGAGCACGCGGGCGAGCGTCGCCACCTTGTCGGCCTGCTTGGTCTCGACGAAGAACTGCTCGACCGTGTCGATGGTCAGCGTCGCGGACTTGACCTTGACCGTAACCGGCTCGTACAGGTGGCGGTCCGCCAGGCCGCGGATCTCCGGCGGCATGGTCGCGCTGAAGAGGGCGGTCTGGCGCCCGCCAGGGGTCAGCGCGAGGATCTTCTCGACGTCCTCGAGGAACCCGAGGTCGAGCATCTCGTCGGCCTCGTCGAGGACCAGGAAGCGGCAGGAGTGCAGCATCAAGGAGTGGCGGGAGATGAGGTCGAGCACGCGGCCGACCGTCCCGACGACGATCTGGCCGCCCTGCTTGAGCTGGGCCTGCTGGGTGCGGATCGGCGCGCCGCCGAAGACAGCGACGACGTCGACGCCCTTGCGCGACGCGTAGGTCCGGATCGCCTGGGTCACCTGGATGCACAGCTCGCGCGTCGGGGTGAGGACGAGCGCCTGGACCTCCTGCTCAGTGGGGTCCGTGAACTCGATCATCGGGAGGCCGAACGCGGCGGTCTTGCCGGTGCCGGTCTGCGCCTGGCCGATGACGTCGCGGCCCTGGAGAAGCTCGGGGATCGCCTGCTCCTGGATCGGGCTCGGCGACTCGTAGCCGACATCGCGAAGGGCTTGAAGAAGGTGCTCGGACAGCCCGAGGTCGGCGAATGTCGTCATATGCAGCCCCGCAGCCTAGTGGTTCCTCCGGTAGGTCCGCGCGCGCTTGGGCGAGTCCCGGGGGCCGCCAGGCAAGGACGCAGGGAGGGGACAAGGGCGGAGCCCTGGCCCCGACCGAGGACGCCGCATGGCGGTCATCCGGGGCCGTCCAAGCGTGTGCGGGCCTGCCGGAGGAGCCACGGTAAGAAGCGGGCATGCGATCCTTGGCGCCGTGCTCAAGTGGCCCATCCGGTTGGCCAGCGTCGTCGCGCTGTCCGTGCTCGCCTACGGCTGGGGCGACTTCATGACCGACCAGTCGCCCGTGGCGGCGGTGGCGCTCACGCTGCTGAGCATGGTCCTCTTCGTCGCGCTCGGGCGCCTCTACCGACCCGGCGGGTTGGCCGCGTTCGAATGGGACGACGAGGAACCGCGCCGCGCTCCCGGCGAGCCGGCCCCCGATCGCTCCGTACGGCCCCGGCGCGCAGAGCCGGCGCCGGCCGCCGCCGGGCCGGCCGGTCCGCCGCCCCCACCCGCCACCGCCGCGGCGCGCACCGTCAGCCCGCTGTGGGCCGGCTCGAGCTCGGGCCGTCGCCCGGTGACCGCCGCCGGTGCCGCCACCGGCGAGGTCGACCTCAACGCGGCCGGCGTCGCCGAGCTCGCGCCGCTGCCGGGGATCGGGCGCGTGTGGGCCGAGCGGATCGTGGACGACCGCGACGCGCGCGGGCCGTTCGCCGCGGTCGACGACCTCGCCCGGGTCGACGGGTTCAACCCCGCGAAGCTCGACCTCCTGCGCGACCGCCTCCGGACCTGAGGGCGAACGCGACGGTGTCGGGCCCGAGCGCCCGCGTCACGCGGATCAGGCGTCGGCTTGCCGCGGCAGCCACGCCGGCAGCGCGGGCGCGGGCAGGCCCAGCGACGTCCGCAGGTCGAGCAGGGCTGCGACCAGGAAGCACGCCGCGCCCGACATCTCGAGCACCTCCTCCGGCACGATGGTCCAGTACGGGAGCTCCAGCCGGCCGTCGTCCCACTGCCAGAGCTCGATGCCCTGGGAGATCGCCCACGCCCCGCCGCCCAGGAGGAGGAGCCCCGCCAGCTCAGGGACCGTCCGCCGCTGCCAGACGACCGCGAGAGCGGCGACCGCACCCGCGAGGTACAGCGGGGAGAAGAGCACCTGCCAGCTGGTGACGGTCCGCTCGGTGACGTACTCGTGCACGCTGATCCCCTCGTCGATCCCGAGCAGGATCAGGAAGACGCCGAAGGCCATCCACGGCACCCGCGCGGTGCGCGCCTGGCGCCCCGCGAGGATGGCGACGGCCCCGGCCGCCACCAGCTGGGCCATGGAGAACAGCGCCGGGGCGTTCCCCTCGGTGTTGAGGTTGAACAGCCACATCACCGGCCGGCGCAGGGCGTCCATCGAGCCGAAGAGCCCGAAGACGAACACTGCGGCGGCGAGCGCGACCGCGACCTTGACGGGGTCGAGCGCGGCGACGCGCTGCGCGACGGACGGCACATCCTGATGAACGGGAGAGCGGGGCAAAGGTTGGGCAGTAGGCTGCCGGATTCCAATCTACGCAAAGGACCAGTCATGTCACTGACCGTCGTGGGCTCGATCGCCTTCGACGCCGTCGACACGCCCACGGACACGCGTCCTCGGCTGCTCGGCGGCTCCGCCGTCCATTTCTCGCTCGCCTCCTCCTTTTTCTGCGACACGCGCGTCGTCGGGCCGGTGGGCGACGACTTCGGCGACGAGGAGTACGCCGTCCTGCACGCCCGCGGCGTGATCACCGACGACATCGAGCACGTCCCGGGCGGCAAGACGTTCTTCTGGCACGGCCGCTACGAGCGCGACGTCAACATCCGCCACACGCTGCAGACCGACCTCAACGTCTTCGAGACGTTCGAGCCCAAGCTCTCCGAGGCGTCACGGGCGGCCGACGTCCTGTTCCTGGCCAACATCCAGCCCGATCTGCAGCGCGCGGTGCGCGAGCAGTGCCAGCAGGCGCGGTTCACGGCGCTCGACTCGATGAACCTGTGGATCGACATCGCCCACGACTCGCTCGTCAAGACGATCGGGATGGTCGACTGCGTCATCGTCAACGACTCCGAGATCAAGCAGCTGACCGACGAGCCCAACCTCGTACGGGCGGCGCGCGCGGTCCTCGAGCTCGGGCCGCGGGTCGTCGTCGCGAAGCAGGGCGAGTACGGAGCGGCGATGTTCACGCGTGACGGCTACTTCGCGCTGCCGGCGTACCCGACCCCGGACGTCGTGGACCCGACCGGCGCCGGCGACACGTTCGCGGGGGGTTTCGTCGGCTACGTGGCGGCCCATGCCGGTGCGGAGCTCGACGACGACCTGCTGCGCCGGGCGATGGCGCACGGAACCGCGCTGGCCTCGTTCAACGTGGAGGCGTTCGGGACCGAGCGCATCCAGACGCTCACCGGCGAGGAGATCGCCGACCGCGTGTCCGCCCTGGGCCGGGTCACGCGATTCGACGACGCGCCGGCCGCACTGCGGGCCTGAGCGTGGGCGCGCCGAGGAGGGCTGGGCCCTCCCCGGCGGCGCGTTGACTACTGGATGAAGCCGGTCCCGGTGACCGCCTTGAGGACGGCCTTCTCGGACAGCGCCTTGTCGTAGGAGGCCGGCGCCGGCAGTGCCTTGGTGGCGGCACCGGGCGCACCGCCGCCGTTGATGAAGCGGATCCACGCGGCGTGGCGCGCCTCGACCGAGTGGATCGCCAGCGCGACCTTGACCACCGGCCGCTGGAGCAGGTTCGGGCCCTGGCCGGCGTACGCCGACACGCCCGTGTCCTCGAGGACCTGCGCGGTCGCCTTGAACGTGTCGCGATCGGTGACCGCGTTGCCGAAGTCGAACGACGGCTTCTTGATCGCGGCGCGGCCGAGCGCCGCTCGCAGGTCGCGGACATGGTCGGCCTCGTGGTCGGCCACGACGCGCGCGAACTGGGCGAGGACCGCGTCGTCGCCCGCGACATTGTTGGCCACCGCCTGCTTGTAGAACTCGGACTCGAGGAACTCGAGCGTCAGCGCGTAGTTGAGGATCTTCACGTCGTTGCGCTTGGACCGGTTGCGGGTCGAGATCGCGGCCTGGGCGGGCGACATGAAGCCGTTGAAGAGCACGCCGCCCGCGACGAAGCCGCCGCCGGCGAGCGCGCCTTTGTGAAGGAAGTCGCGCCGGCCGACGCCGGCCGCCTCACCGGTCTCCTGGATCGCGCCGTCGGAGTCGAAGGACTCGATCGTGATGAGCTTGGACACTGAGGTGCCTCCCCGTGAATCGATTACCCGTCGCTGGACGCCTACGACGGCCCCGGAACCCCAGATCAGCCCGCGGCGGAGCCTGGCGCGTACGCCCTTGGCGCTGGCTTGAGGTGCGAGCGACCCGTTCCCGATCCGTCCGCTCGGCGCTAGGCTGCCCGCGTGGCCTGGACGATGCTCTTCCTGTTCATCGGGCTGAAGCTTCCACTCGCGGCGCTGATCTGGCTGGTGTGGTGGGCGATCCACAACGTCGACGAGCCCGCCGAGCCGCCGGCCGGCGGCGGCGGCCCGCGCCGGCATCACCCGCATCCGCCGCTGCCGCGCCACCCGCGCCGCGGCCCCCACGGCGAGCGCGCGCCGCTGCCTCCGCCGCGGGTCCGGAAGGTCTCGGCCCGCGCGCGCGTGCTCGACCGGTAGCTGGCACACTGCGCGGCCATGGCCGACCGCGCGCCCGTCTCCGTCCTCTCCGACGGCACGATCGCGGCGCTCGTCGAGGCGGGGCGGATCGTCATCCGGCCCTGGGATCCGGGCCGCGTGCAGCCCGCGTCGGTGGACCTCACCCTCGGCGACTCCTTCCGCGTCTTCCACAATCACCGCGCGACGGCGATCGACCTCCGCGAGCCCCCCACCAACCTCACCGAGGAGGTGCTGGTCGGCGAGGACGAGCCGTTCGTCATCCACCCCGGCGAGTTCTGCCTCGGGCGCACCCACGAGTGGGTCGAGTTGCCCGACGACATCGTGGCCCGCATAGAGGGCAAATCGAGTTTGGGCCGTCTCGGGCTGATCGTCCACGCGACGGCGGGCTTCTGCGATCCCGGCTGGAAGGGGACGCTGACGCTCGAGCTCAACAACCTCACGCGCATCCCGATCCGGCTCTACGCCGGGCTGCCGATCGCGCAGCTCTCGTTCATGACCCTCGACGCGCCGGCCCGGCGGCCGTACGGGTCGCCCGACCTCGGCTCGCACTACCAGGGCCAGGTCGCCGCGACCGAGAGCCGGTACGCGCCCACCCGGCGCACCGTCCGGTAGGGTCGCGGGGGATGCTGCTCGCGTTCATCACCTTCGCCGCTGAAGAGGGCGTGGAGCCCTCGAAGACGCCGTTCTACGTCGTCGGGGCCGTCCTCGCCGTCTACGCGGTGGTGCTCGCCGCCCTCGGCATCCGCAAGCACGACTTCCCCGGGACGGAAGGCGCCGCCCGTGGGGTCATCGCGCTCACCGTCCTGCTCGTCGCGGCCACGCTGGCCAGCGCCGTCCTGACGTCGTAGTACTCCGCCCGGAAACGGGTAAGGAAGCGAGAACGCCCGACCCGACAGGAGCTTGGATGGGAACCGAGGAACAGACTTCCACCGGCGGTGGTGTAGCCACTGCCTCCGACACGCTGACGATCACCGACAACCGGACCGGCCGGACGTATGAGGTCCCGGTCGAGGACGGGACGATCCGCGCGATGTCGCTGCGCGAGATCAAGGTCGCCGAGGACGACTTCGGCCTGATGTCCTATGACCCGGCCTTCCTGAACACGGCGTCGTGCCGGTCGGAGATCGGGTTCATCGACGGCGACAAGGGCATCCTCGAGTACCGCGGCTATCCGATCGAGCAGCTGTGCGAGCAGTCCTGCTACCTCGAGGTCGCGTACCTCCTGGTCCACGGGGAGCTGCCGACCCAGGCGCAGCTCGACGAGTGGATCAACGAGATCACGATGCACACGTTCGTGCACGAGAACGTCAAGAAGTTCGTCGAGGGCTTCCGCTACGACGCCCACCCGATGGGCATGCTGCTCGCCTCGGTCGGCGCGCTCTCGACCTTCTATCCGGACGCGCCCGCGGTCAAGGACGCCGAGATCCGCTACATGCACGTCATCCGGCTGATCGCGAAGATGCCGACGCTGGCGGCGTTCGCCTACCGCCACAACAAGGGCCAGCCCTACGTCTATCCCGACAACGACCTCGACTATCCCGGCAACTTCCTCGGGATGCTCTACAAGATGTCGGAGATGAAGTACCAGCCCGACGAGCGGCTCTCCAAGGCGCTCGACGTGCTCTTCATCCTCCACGCCGACCACGAGCAGAACTGCTCGACCAACGCGGTCCGCGCGGTCGGCTCCTCGCAGGTGGATCCCTACTCGGCCGTGGCGGCGGGAGTCGCCGCGCTCTACGGCCCGCTGCACGGCGGCGCCAACGAGCAGGCGCTCAACATGCTGCGCCGCGTCGGCTCGGTCGACAACATCCCCGACTACCTCAAGGGGGTCAAGGAGGGCAAGGAGCGCCTGCAGGGCTTCGGGCACCGCGTCTACAAGAACTACGACCCCCGCGCCCGGATCATCCGCAAGCACCTCGACGAGGTCTACGAGGTCACGGGCAAGAGCCCGCTGCTCGAGATCGCCACCGAGCTCGAGAAGCGCGCGCTCGACGACGAGTACTTCACGTCGCGCAAGCTCTACCCGAACGTCGACTTCTACTCCGGCCTGATCTACGAGGCCATGGGCCTCGACGCCGGCATGTTCCCGGTCATGTTCGCCATCCCGCGGACGAGCGGCTGGATCGCCCAGTGGCTCGAGATGATCGACGACTCCGAGCAGAAGATCGCCCGCCCGCGCCAGATCTACACGGGCGCGCGGGCCCGCGACTACGTGCCGCTCGGAGACCGCTGAAGGCGCCGGGCGCGGACGCATCGCACAGAAGGAGGAACTGCACGGTTCTAATTTGAAACCGTGCATTTCCTCCCTTTTCAGCTCCACGACGGCACCCGGGTGGTCATCCGCCCGATCGACTCGAGCGACAAGGGCCGGCTCGCGGACAGCGTGCGCCGGCTCAGCGAGCGCACGATCCGCCTGCGCTTCCTGGCGGCCAAGCCCCGCCTGACCGCGTCGGAGCTCCGCTACCTGACCGAGGTCGACGGCCACGACCACATCGCGCTCGTCGCCGTGCTCGCCGACGACCCCGAGACGCTGGTCGCGGTCGCCCGCTGCGTGCGGTTCCCCGATCGGCCGGACACCGCCGAGATGGCGATCGTGGTCGCCGACCCGCTCCAGGGCCTCGGGCTCGGCCGCCGGCTGGCCCAGCTGCTCGCCGACGAGGCGCGCGCCGTGGGCATCTGCCGGTTCGCTGCGACGATGGCCGGCGGGAACGTCCCCGCGCAGCGCCTGATGCGCACGATCACCGAGCGCCTCGAGGGCCACTGGGCCGGCGCCGGCGTGCGCGAGCTGGTCGGCGACCTGGCGGCGTAGCCTGGGAGGGATGGGATATCGCGTCACCGTGCGCCGGGGGCCGCGGGTCGAGCGCTCGCGGGCGGGCACGCTCGCCGAGGCGCTCGATCGCGTCGAGGCGGCGGCACGCGACGTCGCGCGGACCGAGCGCCCGGCCCCGGTCGAGCTGCGGGTGCGCCGCTACGACCCGGCCGACCAGGTTGTGGCGCGGATCGAGGTGACCGGCCCGACGCGCCTGGCGCCCGCGATCCGCGCCGGGGTCGACGTCCGCGGCGACGGCTCGATGACCGCCCACCGCGGCCGGACCCGGCGCGTCCCCATCGAGGAGGCCGAGGACGAGACGGCGCTCGCGGCGCTGCGCCGCGCGCTGCTTGAGGGCGCCTGAGTACCCTCGTCGGCCGTGACTGTCGAGCACGACGACTCTGCCGAGCCGCCGCCCCTGGACGCAGCGACGCTGGCGCGCCGCCGCGCGGCGCTTCGCCACGTCCGCCAGTGGGGCGACCCGGTGCTGCGCGAGCGCGCGCGGCCGGTCGCGGCGTTCGACTCCAAGCTGCGCGAGGAGGTCAAGACGATGGGCGAGGTCATGGACGACGCCCTCGGCATCGGCCTCGCCGCGACGCAGCTCGGGATCCTGCACCGCGTCGTCGTCTACCGCACGCCCGGCGATCCCGAGAGCCCGCTGCACGTCCTCGTCAACCCCGAGATCGAGTGGGCGTCCGAGGAGCGGGCCGTGCTGCCGGAGGGCTGCCTGAGCCTGCCGGGAGTGTGGGTGGACGTCGAGCGCCCGGCGCAGGTCCGCGTCCGCGCCCGCGACGAGCACGGCGCCGAGGTGATGGTCGAGGCCGAAGGGCCGGAGGCCAGCGTCGTGCAGCACGAGATCGACCACCTCGACGGCGTGCTGGTCCTCGACCGCATCCCGCGCGAAGCGCGCAAGGTCGCCATGCGCGCGCTCCGCGAGGCGCTCGACGGGCGCCTGCGCCCGTAGCGGCGGTCCGCATGTGGGCGCCGTAGTCTCCGGCGTGATGAGCACGGCGTCGATCACGGTCGAGCGGGAGCTCCTGCAGGCGGCGCGGGACGGCGACGAGGAGGCCTACCGCCGGCTCGTCGAGCCCTACCACGGCGAGCTGCACGCCCACTGCTACCGGATGCTCGGGTCGGTCCACGACGCCGAGGACGCGCTCCAGGATGCGCTGTTGCGCGCGTGGCGCGGGCTCCGCGGGTTCGCCGGCCGCGGGTCGGCCCGCGCCTGGCTCTACCGGATCGCCACCAACACCTGTCTGGACGAGATCTCACGGCGGCCCCGCCGGCGCGTGCTGCCGATCGACCACGGGCCGCCGTCGGATCCCCGCGACGGCCTCGGCCCCCCGCTCGCGGAGACGTCGTGGGTCGAGCCGTATCCCAGCGACGAGATCGGGCTGCAGGACGGCTTCGCCGCGCCCGACGCGCGCTTCGAGCAGCGCGAGAGCGTCGAGCTGGCGTTCGTCGCGGCGCTCCAGCACCTGCCGCCGCGCCAGCGGGCGGTCCTGATCCTGCGCGAGGTCCTCGGCTTCTCGGCGCGCGAGGTCGCCGAGCTGCTCGAGACGACGGTCGCCGGCGTCAACAGCGCGTTGCAGCGCGCCCGCCACACGGCCGACGAGCGGCTCCCCGCGCGCAGCCAGCAGGCGACCCTGCGCGCGCTCGGCGACGAGCGCCTGCGCGAGCTCGTGGCGACCTACGTCGACGCGTGGGAGCGCGGCGACGTCGACACCCTCGTCACGATGCTGGCCGAGGAGGCCACGATCACCATGCCGCCGATGGCGACCTGGTACCGCGGCACCGGCGCGATCGTCGCCTTCCTCAGCGGCTGGGCGTTCCACGACCGGCGCTGGCGCCTGATGCCCGCCATCGCCAACGGGCAGCTCGCCGTCGGCTGCTACGGCTGGGAGGAGGACCGCGGCGCCTACAAGGCGTGCGTGCTCGACGTGCTGACGCTCGACGGCCCACGCATCGCGGAGATCACCGCCTTCGTCACCCCCGACGTCTTCGGACGCTTCGGGCTCCCGGAGCAACTGCCTGCGATGAGTTCTTGACCTCTGAGTCGTCTTAGCTGGTGCCCCAGCCGAGAGGAGGAGGTCCGTGTCCGACGCGGACGACACGCCGACGACCGTGGCACTGGTCGCCAATGACGGGATCGAGGTCATCGTGGGCCGCGTGGATGCGCGGAAGCCCGACCTCGCGCTGGTCGAGGCCATCGCCCGGATGCAGCTGGACGCCCGGCGGCGCGGCTGGAAGTTGTGCCTGCGCGACGTGCCCGAGGAGCTCCGGCTGCTGATCGACCTCGTCGGGCTCGCCGACGTCCTATGGCTCGAGGCGCGGCGGAAGCCCGAAGGCTTCGAACATTCCCGGGTAGATGAAGTGGTGCAGCCCGACGATCCGGTCGCGTGACATCTCGAGCACCACGATCGCCCAGGGCAGGAAGTGCCCGGACTCCGTGGGGTGGTAGATGCCGACGGCGGGGCCGCCGTTGGCCGACGTGGTGAGCAGCCGCGAGCCCTTGCAGTGGATCCCCTGGCCGAGCATGAATCGGCCGGCCTCCTCGGGACCGCGGAGCCAGAGCGGGAACGGCGGCATCGAGAACGTGGCGTCCTCGTGCAGCAGCGAGACGAGCGACGTGATGTCGTAGCGCTCGAACGCCTCGACGTAGCGCGTCAGCAGCTCCCGCTGCTCGTCGTCGACCGTCGTCGGGCCGCTCGTGTCGAGGTCCAGCCCCTCGAGCGTCGCCCGCGCCCGCTGCAGCGCGCTGTTGACCGACGCAACGGACGTGTCGAGCAGCTCGGCGACCTCGCTCGCCTGCCAGCGCAGGACCTCGCGGAGGATGAGGACGGCGCGCTGGCGGGCCGGCAGGTGCTGCAGCGCGGCGACGAACGCCAGCCGCAGCGTCTCGCGCGACTCGGCGACCTCGGCGGGATCGGAGTCCTCGGGGAGGATCCGCGCGTCGGCGATCGGCTGCACCCATGACTCCTCGGGCAGCCCGGCGCCCAGCATCGAGTCGGCGGCCGACGCCGGGCCGAGGTCCATCGAGAGGGCCCGCCGCTGCGAGCCCTGCAGCATGTCGAAGCAGACGTTGCTGGCGATGCGGTAGAGCCACGACTTCATCGCCGCGCGCTCCTGGAGTCGGTCGGCCGCCTTCCACGCGCGGACCATCGTCTCCTGGACCGCGTCCTCGGCCTCCGAGCCCGAGCCGAGCATCCGGTAGCAGTAGCCGGTGAGGGCACGGCGGTACGACTCGAGATCCTGCTCGATGGGGGCGGTGGCGTCTGGTCCGGTGAGCACGTGCAAGATCCTACGGGGCAGACCTGTTGTCGCCCCAGCGCCGGCCGGCGCCGGGGCGGCACGTGAACTGTGTCATCCCCTCAGACCGGCCACCCGTCCGGAACTCATCGGCCGCGCTCGGATCATGAGGAACATGGGAACGCGCGCCCACGGCTCGTAGCCGCCGTCGGCCGGGTCGGGCCGGGGTTCGCGAATCGCCTCGAGCAGCAGACCTACCTGCTCGAGCGCTCGGCTGTAGTGCTCGAACGAGTACCGGTATCCCTCCCAGCGGATCCGAAGCCCGTCGCGTTCGTCGTCAGCGGCGAAGGCGCCGCCGGCGAGGTAGTCCTGGTCATCGACGTCGCGCGGTTCCCGCCACGCGCCGGCATCGGTCGCCGGGTGGGTGACGCACGCGCACACGCGGCCCGTGGCCGTCAGGACACGCGCGGCCTCAGCCACGGCACGCGGCATGTCCTGGACGTCCATGAGCACGTTGTAGGCGACGGCGAGGTCGAAGCTTGCATCGTCGAACGGCAGGTCGCAGGCATCCGCGACGAGGTACGACCCCGCTGGATCGCGCTCCGCGGCGGCGGCGACGAGCGTCGGCGAGGCATCCAGGGCGGTCACGGCGTACCCGCGCGCCCCGAGGTCGCGCGTGACGCGCCCCTCACCGCACCCCACTTCGAGCGTCCGGCCGACCGGAGCCGGTACGACCGCGAGGAAGGCGTCGCGATAGCGCCAGTGGGCGTCATGGCCCGGCGTCCGAGCCCAGGCCAGCCACTGCGACGCTCGATCCTCCCACCCGGCTGGCATGGTCACCTGAGGCCGGAGAGCTCGACGCGGCGCAGGGTGGGCCGGCGGCCGGCGCTCGTCGCCTCGACGCGCACCGTGAGGCGGTGGCCGGTCGCGCGGCGGAGCCGGCGGCGGGCGGTGCGGCTGAGCGCGACGCGGACGGTGGCGCTCGTACCCGACGGGATCGAGAACGTCGCGCGACCGAACCGGACCCGGGGCTTCCGGCGGCCGGCGAACGCCGAGGCGATCTCGACCGTGCCCGCGCAGGCGGCGGCGCCGGGCGGGGTGCAGGTGAGCGAGAGCAGCGCGGTGCGGCCGCGGACTGTCGCCGAGCGCGCGATCGCGACGCGGCCGGAGAGGAGCGGAGTGGCGGGCGGCGGTGGCGGCGGGGGCGGCGGCGCGGCGCGGTTGCCGCCGATCAGGCGCGACACCGCGAACTCGCGGCCGCCAGGGTCCGAGAACGCGTGGTTGCCGGAGTCGGGGTCGTCGTTGGGAGGCGTGCCGGCGATGACGATCCGGCCGTCCGGCTGGAGGGCGAGCGGGTTGCCGCCCGACGGGATCAGTTGCGGCTTGCCGAGCACCCGGATCCGGCCGGCGCCGAAGCCGCCGAACCCGAAGGAATCGTCGCCGGTGCCGTCGGCGCGGAGGCGGACGACGTCGCCGGGGTAGCCGGCGTAGGCGACGAGGACCCGGCCGTCCGGCTGCACCGCAACGCCCGCCGGGACCGGGAAGCGCGCTGCAGGCGCGACCGCCTCGCGATACCCGCCCGGCGGCGCGAACGCCGGATCCTGCTCGCCTGACGACAGGTGCCGGGCGACCGCGGGATCCCATTGGCTCGCGTACCCGAGCATCATGAGTTCCCCGCCGGGACCCGGCGCGAAGTCGGTGATCCCGCGCAGCGGCCCGGAGCGCGGGAACGACTCGTCGCGCGTGCCGTCAGGGCCGTACCGGCGCAGGATGGGGCTGTGACCCCTGATGCCGGCGCCACCCTTCTGCACGAGCATGCCGCCGACGAGCACCGAGCCCGACGGCGTCAGCGCCACGGCGTGCCCCATCGCGTCGCCGTCAAACGTCGCCCCACTGGCCGGGGGCCGCTGCTCCAGGACGAAGCCCGTCCCCGCGAACGAGCGGTCCAGCGAGCCGTCGCCGAGGAGG
Organism: uncultured Solirubrobacterales bacterium; assembly: GCA_963828075.1. GTDB lineage: Bacteria > Actinomycetota > Thermoleophilia > Solirubrobacterales > Solirubrobacteraceae > JACCYI01. Next base: position 1,424,614 of record CAWHDH010000021.1, read on the forward strand.
CGGGCGACGACGTGGTTGTAGCCATAGCCGGGCGTCCACTGGTCGGGCTCGCTCGTCGCCGCCCCGGTGATCACGAGCCTGCCGTCGGGCTGCCTGACCACCGCCCTGGCCTCCGAGCCCTTGCTCTGCGGCACGCCGAGCTGATGGACCACCCGCCACATCTCGCGACCCGCCGGATCCAGCCGCAGGACCCCTACCCCCGAGTACGCGTCCGACCGGCTGGCGCTTCCGACCGCCACGACGCCGCCGTCGGCCTCGAGCACGAGCGCCGACACCTTCGATGCCAGGTAGCCGCCCTCCCCCCGTTGCGTCCAGACGCCGAGCTGGGCCACCACCGTCCCGGAGTTCCCGAACTCGGGGTCCAGCCGCCCGTCAGGCAGATAGCGCGCCAGCGCAAAGGCGTCGCGGCCGCCGGCACGCGCCCACCCGCCGACGACGATCCGGCCGTCCGGCGCCACCGCGACGGTCGTCGCGGCAGTGCTCTCCGGCCCGCCGTCGCCGATCGGGGTCGCCACCGTCCCGCCCGCACCGAACGACGGGTCCAGCGACCCCGGGTCGAGCGCCGACGCGGGCGCCGGCATGCCGAGCGCCACCGCCACCGCCACCGCACATGCGAACCTGACGCTCATGTGACACCCAACGCCTGGGCGCCAGGAAGTTGCTGGTTACGCCCGGCTACTTCTCCACGCGGTAGGTGAGGTGGGTCACGCCCGGCGCCTCGACCACGCGGGTGCACGTGAGCTTGAGGCCGGCGCCGTCGAGGTTGTCGAGCAGTCGCTCGCCACCACCGAGCAGGACGGGCGCGACGTGGAGGTGCATCTCGTCGACGAGCCCGGCGCGGAGGTACTGCTGGGCGATGTCGGCGCCGCCGGCGAGGGCGACGTCCTGGCCGCCGGCCGCCTCGTGCGCCTGCTCGAGGGCGGACTCGATGCCGTCGGTGACGAAGGTGAACGTGGTGCCCGTCTTCACCAGCGGCTCGCGGGCGTGGTGCGTGACGACGAACACCGGCATGTGGAACGGCGGCTCGTCGCCCCACCAGCCCTCCCACGGGGTGTCGCCCCAGGGGCCCCGACCGCCGAACATGTTGCGGCCCATGATCGTCGCCCCGATCCCCTGCATGCGCTCCTCCATGATCGCGCTGGAGGCGTTGACCTCGCCGCCCTCCAGGCCATGCGCCTTGCGCCAGGCGGCGAGCCCGAGGGCCCAGTCGTGCAGCCCGTCGCCGCCCTCACCCAGGGGATGCTCCTCACCTTGGTTCGGTCCGGCGACGTATCCGTCCAGGGACATCGAGATGTCGAACTTCAGCTGTGCCACAGGGGCGGCCTCCTCGGCGTTTGGTTTCGGGCTGTCAGGACCACGCGTCCGTCAGACGTCCTTCGCCGGCGCCGGCTCGTAGATCAGGATCTGCGTCTCGCCTGCGGGCTTGGCGTCGACGAGCTCGGCGAGCGTCTGGACCAGCTGCACGCTGCCGTTGACGAGGATGTCGCCCTCGACCTTCTGCTTGAGCTCGGCGACCTCCTTCGCCCACCCGCCGCGCTCGTGCTTCTCGGAGCCACCCGGGTCCTCGACCACGCCGTCCACGGTGATGAACTGCGACACGACGACCTTGCCCATCGTTCTGCCCTCCGGTTGGATCTCGCCTGAGACGGGGCCGCGCGGCGAGACTCATCGCGGCCTCTGGTACAAGCGAACCATGCCCGCAAATCCGAATGCCGAACTCCTGTCGGTTCCCGCCGCGTACGGGACGCCGGAGGTGCCGCCCGAGTGGGCCGGCGTCCGCGAACCCGCGCGCCGTGCTGCGCCTCGAGGACGCCGGGAGCGCGGTGATCGTCGAGGGGACCTGTGCGGTGATCGTGCCGGACGACGACTTCGCCGCGCAGCTCTCGCACGACTCGAAGGTCAAGTACGGCTACGGCCCCGACCCGGCGACGTACCGCAGCGGCGTCTGGTCCCTGCGCCCGGAGCGCGTGCTCGCGTGGCAGCAGTTCCCGCGCGACGCGACCCGGTTCGTGTTCGGCTGACCCGCGTTCAGCCGGTGTTGCGCAGGCCGCCCGCGATGCCGTTGATCGCGAGCAGGCTCAGGCGGCCGAGCTCGTCGTCCGGCTCGCCGCCCGCGGCGCGGACGCGGCGCAGCAGCGCGACCTGCAGGAACGACAGCGGGTCGACGTACGGGTTGCGACGGTCGATCGACGCCTGCAGGACGGGCGTGCGGTCGAGCAGCCGGTCGCCGCCGACGATGCGCAGCAACTCGCCGCACGTGCGGTGGAACTCCTCCGAGATGGCGGCCCAGATCCGCTCGCGCGGCTCCTGCTCGTCCCACAGCTCGACGTAGCGGCGGGCGATGTGCATGTCGGCCTTGGCGCACGCCATCTCGGCGTTGGAGAGCAGACCGGCGAAGAACGGCCACGCGGACTCCATCTCCCGCAACCGCTCCAGGCCCTCCTGCTCACGCGCTGCCTCGAGCGCCGTCCCGAGGCCGTACCACGCCGGGAGGATCATCCGCGACTGCGTCCACGCGAACACCCAGGGGATCGCGCGCAGGTCCTCGATCCCTCCGTCGGCCGTCCGCTTCGCCGGCCGCGACCCGAGGCGCAGGCGCGAGATCTCCTCGATCGGCGTGACGGCGGCGAAGAAGGCCTGGAAGTCGGGGTCCTCGTAGACGAGGGCGCGATAGGCCTCCGTCGAGCGCTCGGCCATGCGCTCCATCGTGCGCCGGTACTGCGCGAGGCGCTCCTCGGACGGTGGGCGCACGACGTCGGTCCCCGAGACGATCGTCGAGCTGGCGGTCAGCTCCAGCTCGCGGTGGGCGACCGGACCGACGGCGTACTTCGCCGCCAGCACCTCGCCCTGCTCGGTCATCTTCAGCCGGCCGCCGACCGTGCCCGGCGGCAGCGCGGCGATCGCGACGCTGGTCGGGCCGCCGCCGCGGCCGATCGCGCCGCCGCGGCCGTGGAAGAAGATCCAGGCGGCGCCGTGGTCGCGCAGGACCGCGGCGACCCGCTCCTGCGCGTTGTACGTCGCCCAGCCCGAGGCGACGTAGCCGGCGTCCTTGTTGGAGTCCGAGTAGCCGATCATCACCTCCTGCTCGTCGCCGACCGCGCGCAGCGCGCGGCGGTACTCGTCGCGGCGCAGCAGCGCGTCCATCGTCTCGGCCGCCGCCGCGAGCGTCGCGCCCGCCTCGAACAGCGGGACCACCCGCAAGAGCGCCGCCTCGCCGCCCGCCGCGGCGAGCGACGCCTCCTTCATCAGCAGCAGCACCTCGAGCAGGTCGGCCTCGGACTCGGTGCCCGATACGACGTAGGCCTGCAGCGCGTCGGCGTGGCCACCGTCGATCAGCTCGCGGATCACCCGGAACGTCTCGATCACCTCGCGCGTGGCGTCGCCGAAGCCGCCGAGGTCGGCCGGGATCAGCGGCCGGCGCTCGGCGATCGCGCGGCACAGCAGGTCGGCCCGCTCCTCGGGCGAGCGGTCCGTATAGGCGTCCGCAAACCCCATCTCGCGGAACACCTCGTCGAGCGCGGCGCGGTGGCGCTTGGCGTGCTCGCGGATGTCCATCCGCGCGAAGTGGAAGCCGAACACCTCGACCTGCCGGATCACGTCGCGCAGCTCGCCGTCGGCGACGAAGCCGTTGCCGCACGCCCGCAGCGACGCGTCGGCCGCGCGCAGATCGGCGAGCAGCTCGTCGGGCCCGGCGTAGGCGCCGGCCCCGTCGCCCCGGGTCGCCCGCAGGCGCTCGCGCATGAACGCGAAGGCGCGCCGGTAGGGCTCCTCGGAGTTGACCTCGTTCAGCTCGGCGGCGCGGGCCGGGAAGTGGCGCTCCCCGTCGGCCAGGATCCGCTCGAGCCCCTCCACGGCGCCGGCGACCCGCTCGGACACCGACACGCGGCCGGCCAGCAACTGGACCCGCCCCTCGAGGAACCGCACACACTGCGTCCGCATCAGCGCCAGGGCGTCGGCGGTCACCGCCGGGGTGACGTTCGGGTTGCCGTCGCGGTCGCCGCCGATCCAGGTGCCGAAGCTCAGCAGCGCCGGGACCGGGATCTCCTCGCCGTCGTAGCACTCCTGCAGCGCGGACTCGAGGTCGCGATAGACGACCGGCACGACGTCGGGGAGCGTCGTGAGGAACCAGACCAGGCTCGCGCGCAACTCGTCGAGCACGGTCAGCGACACCGCCCGCAGCTCGTCGGAGCTCCAGAGCGCCTGGACCGTGGTGAGCAGCCGGCGCCGGGCGTCGGCGATCGGAGTCGCGGGCCGCTCGTCGAGCTCGCGGAGCACCTCGAAGACGCGCGCCAGCTTCTCGATCGTCGTCCGTCGCCGCGCCTCGGTCGGGTGGGCGGTCACGACGAGGCGGATCTCGGCGTCGGCCAGAAGGGTGCGGACGTCGGCCGCGCTCGCGCCGGCGGCGGCGAGGCGCTCGACGGCGTCGCGCATCGACCCGCGCCGCGGCGCCGGCGCCTCCGCGGCCTCGCGGGCGGCGAGCCGCCGGATGCGCTCGTTGTCCTCGGCGAGGTTGACCAGCTGGAACCAGCGCGTGAGCGTCCGGACGAGCATCTCCGCGCCGTCGAGGTCGAGGCCGGCGACCAGGGCGGACAGCGCGTCGGCCGCGTCCTCGTCCCCCGCGCGGGCCGTCCGCGCCAGCCCTACGATGCGCTCGTGGAGGTCGAGCACGTCGATGCCATCGCTCATCCGGACGACGTCCGTGAGGGTCTCCAGCAGCAGGGTCCGGTCCTCGGCGAAGGACCGCAGCGGTGGCGTCGGCGCGTCGGGCACCGGCGCATCCTGCCACCGAGCGCCCGCGGATGACCGCGGTCAACTGGGCCGGCAACTACACCTACCGCGCGGAGCGGTGGCATCGGCCGACCTCGGTCGAGCAGGTGCAGGAGATCGTGGCCGGCGCGCGCCGCGTGCACGTGGTGGGGTCGCGACACTCGTTCAACGCCATCGCCGACTCCGCCGAGCTGGTCGAGCTCGACGCGCTCCCCGCCGCCGTGGAGATCGACCGCGCCGCCGGCACAGTCTCGTTCGGCGCGGGCCTCCGCTACGGCGAGCTCGCGGCGATCCTGAACCGGGAGGGCCTGGCGCTCGGCAACCTCGCCTCGTTGCCGCACATCTCGGTCGCGGGCGCCATCGCGACCGCCACGCACGGCTCGGGCGACGGGAATGGGAACCTGGCCACCGCGGTTGCCGGGATGGAGCTGGTGACGTCGTCCGGTGACGTGGTCTCGATGTCGCGAGGCGATGCCGACTTCGACGGGCTGGTGGTCGGGCTCGGCGCGCTCGGCGCCGTGACGCGCCTGACCCTCGACGTCGAGCCCGCCTATGAGGTGCGCCAGCGGGTCTTCGAGCGCCTCGCCTGGGAGACGCTCGACGAGCATTTCGACGAGATCTTCGGGAGCGGCTACAGCGTCAGCGTGTTCACGCGGTGGCTCGCGACCGCGGACCAGGTGTGGGTCAAGCAGCGGGTCCGAGACGCTGTCGAGGCGGTGCGGGGCGACCTGTTCGGCGCGGTCGCCGCCACGGTCGACCGGCACCCGATCCTCGGCATCGACGCCGTCAACTGCACCCCGCAGCTCGGCGTGGCCGGGCCGTGGTCGGAGCGCCTCTCGCACTTCCGCATGGGCTTCACGCCGAGCAGCGGGGAGGAGCTGCAGTCGGAGTACCTGGTGCCGCGCGAGCACGCCGTCGCCGCGATCGGCGCGGTCCGCGGCGTGGCCGACAGCATCCGGCCGGTCGTCCAGGTGTCCGAGATCCGGACCGTCGCCGCCGACCGGCTGTGGATGAGCACGGCGTACGGGCGCGAGACGGTCGGCATCCACTTCACGTGGGAGCCGCAGCCGGCGGTGGCGCGGGGAATAGCGGAGGTCGAGGCGGCGCTCGCGCCGTTCGCGGCGCGGCCCCACTGGGGCAAGCTGTTCCTCGCCGGCGCCGCGACCATCGCCGCCCGCTACGAGCGCCTCGGAGACTTCGCCGCCCTCGCCGAGCGACTCGACCCGCGCGGTGCCTTCCGCAGCGCGTGGCTCGAGGAGCGCGTGGTCGGCACAATGCGGCCATGGCGTCCTACACCGTCAACGACCGCGCGGTCGCGCGGGCCCGCAAGCTGATCGAAGCCCGGCAGTACGTCCTGCGCAGCGACTGGGGCGACAGCCAGCCGAGCGCCGAGCAGGAGAACGCGTTCCTGGAGTCCCACTCGTGGGACGAGTACGCCGAGTGGCACCTCGGCCTCACCGAGGGCGCCAACGACGAGACCAAGGCGCGCCACGGGTTCGTCTACGGCGACTTCCGCCGGATCCACCGGTCGGGGATCATCGCCTGCTACTACCGCGCCGCCGAGTGGCGCCACAAGGAGATCGAGCTCGCCGCGCACGACCTGCTGCAGCTGCTCGACGCCAAGAGCGGCTGACCCCGGCGCCGGTGATCGAGCGCTGGCTCACCTGGCAGGGGACGATCGGCGGGCGGGCGTACGCGACCGCCGGCGCCGTGCTGATCGCGGTCAAGTACGGGCTCGACCGCGCGCTGGCCGCCGCGTTCGATCGCGAGTGGTCCTACGCCGATTACTGGTCGCCCAGCGCGTACGCGATCCAGGACGTCCCGACCGGCGAGCGCGGGTTCTTCGTCGCGCTGCTCGCGCTGGCGATCCCCTTCGCGCTCCTCGGGCTCTCGCTGACGATCCGGCGGCTGCGCGACGCGGGCCTGCCGATCGCGCTCGTCGCACTGTTCTTCGTTCCGGTCGTCAACCTCGTGTTCTTCGTCGTCCTCAGCCTCGCGCCACCCAGGCGCGCGGCGCCGCGGCCACCGCGCGAGACCCACCCCGCCGTGTCCGGCCGCGTCGCCAGCGCGGTGGCGGGGATCGCCCTCACGGCCGTCCTCGGCGTCGTCCTCGCCGTCCTGGCCACCGAGGCGCTCGAGAACTACGGCTGGGGCCTGTTCGTCGGGTTGCCGTTCTGCCTCGGCATGCTCTCGGTGCTCGTCTACGGCTACGCGGAGCCGCGCGGCGCCCGCAGCTGCGTGGCGGTCGGCGTCCTCTCGGCGGTGCTGTCGAGCTGCGGCCTGGTGCTCATCGGCGTCGAGGGCGCGGTCTGCCTCGTGATGGCGCTGCCGCTGTCGGCGCCGCTTGCCGCCCTCGGCGCGCTGACCGGGTACGCGATCCAGCGGCGCGACAGCGGCCCGCGCGTGACGGCGCCGACGCTCTGCGGTATCGCGGTCGTGCTGCCGCTGCTTATGGGAGTGGAGGACGCGGTCGACCGGCGTCCCGTCGTTGCACCAGTGACGACCTCGATCGTCATCGACGCGCCGCCTGAGGCGGTCTGGCGCCACGTCGTCTCGTTCTCGAAGCTGCCTGCGCCGCGGGAAGCGATCTTCCGGACCGGCATCGCCTATCCCGTCGAGGCGCGGATCGAGGGCCGGGGCATCGGGGCGGTGCGGCGCTGCCGCTTCTCGACCGGCGACTTCGTCGAGCCGATCACCCACTGGGACGAGCCGCGGCTGCTGCGGTTCTCGGTCCGCTCACAACCCCCGCCGATGCGCGAGCTCTCGCCGTGGGGCAACGTCAAGCCGCCGCACCTCGACGGCTTCCTGCGCTCCCGCCAGGGCGAGTTCCGCCTCATCCGACTGTCGGGCGGGCGGACGCTCCTGAAAGGGACGACCTGGTACGAGAACCGGATGTGGCCGGCCGTCTACTGGCGCGGCTGGTCGGACGAGCTGATCCATCGCATCCACCTGCGGGTCCTGAGCCACGTGGCGGCGCTGAGCGAGGCCTAGTGGCGGTTCTTGAACGCGGGCTGGTCATGGCGCGGAAGCGCTCGTCGTTCGTGTCGAAACGGGGGCACCCCATTCGACGTGACGGTTGAAACCGCAACCTAGGAGGACCCCGATGAAGGTCATGGTGTTCGTGCAGATGGACCCGAAGGACGAGACCGGCACGATGCCCAGCGAGGAGCTGCTCGCCGCGATGGGCGCCTACAACGAGGAGCTCGTCAAGGCAGGCATCATGCTCGACGTCGGCGGGCTGAAGCCGACGTCCGAGGGCACTCGCGTCGCGTTCCACGGCGGCACGACGTCGGTGGTCGACGGGCCGTTCACGGAGTCCAAGGAGATCGTCGTCGGCTACTGGGTGTGGGAGGTCCGCTCGCTCGAGGAGGCTGTCGAGTGGGCGCGCCGCTGCCCGAGCGACCCGAACGACACCGCGACCTCGTGGCTCGAGCTCCGCCCGTGCGTCTCCCTCGAGGCCTTCGGCGAGGAGTTGCAGGAGCAGGAGGCGAAGCTCGCCGAGCAGCTGCGCTCGCAGTCGCAGGCCTAGTGGACGCGCGGCGCTCCATCGAGGCGGTCTGGCGGATCGAGTGCCCGCGCCTCGTCGCCTCGCTCACGCGCCTGCTGCGTGACGTCGGGTTGGCCGAGGAGGTCGCGCAGGACGCCTTCGTCGCGGCGCTCGAGCAGTGGCCGCGCGATGGCGTCCCCGACCGCCCGGGCGCGTGGCTGATGGCGGCCGCGCGCAACCGGGCGATCGACCGCATCCGCCGCGAGCGCGGGCGCGACGAGCGTTACGCGCTGCTGGCGGAGCCCGCGGTCGAGGACGCCCACGCGCCCGAGGCGATCGGCGACGACCTGCTCGCGCTCGTCTTCGTCACATGCCATCCGGTGCTCCCGCGCGAGTCGCGCGTGGCGTTGACGCTGCGGCTGCTCGGCGGGCTGAGCACCGAGGAGGTCGCGCGGGCGTTCCTCGTGCCATCGCCGACGATCGGGCAGCGGATCTCGCGGGCGAAGCGGACGTTGGCGGAGGCGCACGTGCCGTTCGAGGTCCCGCAGGAGGACGAGCTGCCCGAGCGGCTGGCCGCGGTGCTCGAGGTCGTGTACCTCGTGTTCAACGAGGGCTACTCGGCGTCGAGCGGCGAGGCGTGGATCCGCCGCGACCTCTGGCGCGAGGCGATGCGGCTGGGGCGCGTGCTCGCCGGGCTGCTGCCGCGCGCGCCCGAGGTGCACGGGCTGGTGGCGCTGATGGAGCTGCAGGCGTCGCGGTTCGGGGCGCGCACCGCGCCAGATGGCTCGCCGGTGCTGCTGCCCGATCAGGACCGCACGCGCTGGGACCGAACCCTGATCACGCACGGCCTCGCGGCACTGGACCGCGCCGTGGCGTTGCGGCGGCCGTTGGGCCCCTACACGATCCAGGCCGCGATCGCCGCCTGCCACGCGCGGGCGCGCTCGTTCGAGGAGACCGACTGGGAGGCGATCGTCGCCCTCTACGACGCGCTCGCTCAGCTGACGCCGTCGCCGATCGTCGAGCTCAACCGCGCGATCGCGGTTCTGCACGCCGATGGGCCCGAAGCCGCGCTGGCGGCGTTGGACGCGATCGCCGGCGACCCGCGGCTCGCGCGCTACCACCTACTCGGCGCGACCCGCGCCGACGTCCTGCGCCGCCTCGGCCGTGATGCCGAGGCGGATGAGGAGCTGCGGCGCGGCGCCGCGCTCGCGCCGACGGCGCGCGAGCGCGACCTGCTGTTGTCGCGGACCGGCTCGTGCCCCGTCAGTCGTTTTAGGCCCCGGCAAATAGGGAGAGCGACGAGATGAGACCACTTCGATACTCGATCAATGTCACGCTGGACGGCTGCTGCCATCACGAGGCAGGGCTCCCGCCGGACGAGGAGTCGATGCGCTACTGGACCACTGAGGTGGCACGAGCCGACGCACTGCTCTTCGGCCGGGTGACCTACGAGATGATGGAGTCGGCGTGGCGGAAGCCGGCCACGGGCACGTGGCCCGACTGGATGGATGAGTGGAGGGTTCCGTTCGCCGAGACCATCGACCGGGCGAAGAAGTACGTCGTGTCGAGGACGCTGAGCGGGGTCGACTGGAACGCCGAGCTGGTGCGAGGCGACTTGGGTCAAGCGGTTCAGCGGCTCAAGCAGGAGCCAGGCGAGGGATTGTGGGTGGGCGGAGTGACACTCCCCCTGGCGTTGGCAGATCTGGGACTCATCGACGAGTACGAGTTCCTTGTGCAGCCGCTCCTTGCCGGACACGGGCCGACGCTGCTCGCCGGTCTGCGCGAGCGCATCCAGCTCGAGCTTGTCGATCGCCAGGAGTTCCGGTCGGGGGCGGTCGCCCTGCGATACCGGCCCTCGCGAGCTCCGGCTTGATGTACTTGTCCTGGAACGTAGGCCTGCTCTCATCAGGGCTGTGAGGCTCCGCGGACGAGCAACCCGACGTGGCTCTCGCCGGTCAGCGGCTCCGTCTCGGTTCGGTGGGGCTGCAGGCCGAACGCACGCCAGATCCGGGCGACCGCGGTCTGGTTGAGCCCGACCTCGGCGGCCATCGACCGCGTCGACCAATGCGTGGCGTCCCTCGGAGCGCTCTCCAGCGTCTTGGTGATCACCTCCTCGACCTTCGCGTCAGCGATCTTGCGCGGCTGCCCAGGACGCGGCTCGTCCAACAGGCCATCCAGCCGGAACTCCACGAACCGCCCACGCCACAACGCCACCGTGTTGCGATGCACCCCCAGCCGCCTGGCGACCTCGGTATTGCTCTGCCCCGCCGCACAACCCAGCACGATCCGCGCCCGCTGCGACAACGCCGCCGCCGACGTCCGCCGTCGCGTCCACGCCTGCAATGACCCGCTCCTCGTCAGCCAGCTCGATCGCCACAGCAATAGGACTCGGCACCACCGAATCCCACTACTGCACAGGAACCAACGACTCAGGACTAAGGAGACTAGAGGCGGAGGGTCGTGCCGTAGCGGCGCAGCCAGGCGGCGTGGGTGCGCCAGTCGGGCACGCGCGACTCGAGCAGCGCCCAGAAGCGCGGCGAGTGGTCCATGACCTCGAGGTGGCAGACCTCGTGCTCGACCACGTAGTCGAGCACGACGACCGGGGCGAGCAGCAGCCGCCAGTTGAAGGACATCGCGCCGGTCGAGGAGCACGACGCCCAGCGCGTCTTCTGCGCGCGGATGGTCAGGCCCGTGTAGGACGAGCCGGCGCGGGCGGTGGCGGCATCGAGGCGGGGACCGATCTCAGCGCGGGCGGCGCGGCGGTAGAAGCGCTCGAGCGCGGGCCGATGGTCGGCGGCCGGGACCAGGAGCCGGGCGCCGCGGCGGTGCACGCGGGTGCGGCCCGGTTCGGGCGCGAGCTCGAGCAGCTCGCCGAGATACGGGACGGTGCCGGGCGGCCGCGCCACCTCGGCGTGCGCGCGCGCCAACACGCGGCGGCGGCGCTCGATCCACGGGCTCAGCTCCAGCACCGCAGCGGCCGCCTCGCGCTCGGCGGCGCGCCGCGGGAGCACGACCTCGACGCCGCCGGCAGCGTCGACCGACACGCGCACGCGGCGGGCGCGGGGGGAGCGGCGGATCGTGTACTCGGCGATGCTCATGGGGTGCGAGAGCCTAGGATGCGAGGCAGATGGAGCGCACAAGGGTCCGGCTGCCACCAGGCGTGCGCGCGCCCTACACCGTCTATCTCAACAGCGTCGCCCAGGCGCCGGGAACCGACTACACCGTCCACGGCGACACGCTCGAGTTCCCTACGCGCCTGGCCAAGGACCGGATCTCCAAGAGCCGCTGGTTCCTCGGCGCCTGGGGCGTCGGGACCTACCGCAAGGACGACTCGGTCGACGTGGCCTGGACGGCCACCGACGGCACGCCCCGGATCGCCCACCGCCTCGACTTCGAGGTGCTCGAGGGCGGCTGACTACCGCTCGACCCCCACCTCCGCGCGCATCGCGCGCCCGCCCGAGCTGAGGAGCAGCCGGAGCTGCAGCGGCCGTCCGCCGGGCCGGACGGCGACGATCACGCGGCGGGTCCGCCGGTCGACCCTCGCGCGCGTCCGGACGACGCCTCGCCCGGTCACCGTGAGCGTCGCCGGGACGGTCGAGGCCACGCGCAGGACCACGCGACGGGCACGTGTGCCGATCCGCGCGGGCGCCGCGATCCGCTCCAGCCGCGGCGTGACCGGCACGACGCGCACGGTCACCGCGGCGGTCGCGCGCCGGCCGCCGGCGTCGGTGGCCACCAGCCGGATGCGATGCCGGCCCGGGGCGAGGTCCGCGACGCCGAGTTGCTCGCCGCGACCGAGCGCCCGGCGGCCCTCGAACCAGCGCAGGCCGGCGCGGCCGATGGACTGCCCGCGCTCGTCGAGCGCGACCGCGCGCAGCGAGAGCGTGGCGCCCTGCGAGGTGCGCCGGCCCGGCCGCGGGCTGGCGATGCTGACCGTCGGGCGGCGATGGATCGTCCGGAACGGCGGCGAGAGGACCACGGTCTCGTTGAATCCGTCGCTGACCCGCAGCCGCAGGAACGCGTCGTCCGACCCGCCGAAGTACTCGCTCGGCAGGGAGACGCGGCCGCCGTTCGGGCCGACGAAGACATCGCGCCACGTCCCCGGCCTGCCCCCGCGGGCGGACCACTCGACGATCACGCGGAGCTTGTCGCCGTCGGCGTCGCGCGCCCGCCAGCGGATGGCCAGCTTGTCGGTCCGGCCGACCAGCCGGCCGCGGCCGGGGCTCAGGAAGCGAGCGGTGGGCGCCGTGGCGCTGCGCCGGCGCTCGGCGACGACGGCGCCGTCGCGGACGACCTCGACGCGCTGCGCCCGCGCGACCGGGACGCTCGCGACGCCGGTCAGGATCTGCGCCACGGGGCGCCCGTGGAAATGGTCGCCGCGCCCGCGCATCGGCACCTGGGCGAGCACCGGCCCGGCGGCGTCGCGCACCACCAGGACGTAAGGCGTCGGCCGCGACCCGGCGCCGCGGTCGCCGACGCCCGGGGAGACGCTGGTGATGCCGACTCCGCCGGAAGCCGAGGCCACCGCGTTGACCACGAGCTTCGGCGGCGGCGGCGTCTGCGCCGCCTGCGCGCGCCCGGTCAGCGCGAGCCGCGCGCTGCCGGCCGGCGAACCGTTGCGGGCGAACCGGTTGAGCACGTCGGTCCAGTTCTTCGGGCCGAGCCAGCTGTTGCTGTCCCCCGCGCAGTAGGACATGAAGTCGTAGATGCCGCGGTCGTCCTGCTCCCCGACGGTCGCGGGCACGCCGTCGGGCGTGGCGAGGATGCGGTAGGGCGGGGCGACCGTGCGGTCGAGCCCGATCCCCTGGAGCAGCCCGATCTGGTCGGGTGGCCAGACCGTGCCGCTGTTGTTGGCGTCGCACGCGCGCGACGCGTGGCACGACAGGTCGCCGTCGACGCAGCCGGAGAACGTCGCGTCCTCGACCACGGCCCCGAGCGCGTGCAGGAACTCGTGCGCGGAGCTCGTGTAGGGCCGGTCCGGCAGGTCGTCGCAGACCACGAACGGCACGGCGCCCCCGCAGGCCGGGAATCCCGCGATGCCGAAGCCCACCACGACGTCGTTCTTCGGGGTGCGCTGGCTGAACTCGATGAGCTTGGCGGCGATCACCGAGCGGCTGTCCAGCGGGTTGCCGTTCGCGTCCTTGGGCGGGTCGTCGATCTCGTCGGTGGCGTTCAGCGTTCCCTGGTAGTCGGGCACGTTCGCCTCCAGCGGGGTCACGTTGAGGCCCTCCCGCAGCACCGTCCGGATCGGCCGCGGGTCGCCCGGGAAGTCGTCATGGCGCAGCAACACGGTGGCGACGTCGAGGCAGCAGGTCGGCGTGAAGACCACGCGGTCGAGCGTCATCGAGTTGTTCGCGCTCGTGGTCTCGAACAGCGTCTGCGAGGGCTGCAGCACGAGCTCCGCGCGCAGCCTGAGGTTGAAGCCCTGCTGGTTCGTGGTCGTGCGCACGCCGGTGCCGACCCAGCTCGCGGGGAGCGTGAACGTGAAGGCCCTCAGGGGATCTCTGCGCTCGTCGCCGATCGGCACGTCGGACGCGCCGAAGGCGAGCGCGCTCGGCCCGGCGTCCGGCAGGATCGGGCTCAGCCCGAGCGTCGCGCCCGTGGCGGCGTTGACCCCGTGGAGCCGCATCGTCGCGCCCGGGACGCTTCCGGACGGGAAGTACGTGCGGCCGTTGTTCGCGTAGACGCGCACCACGGTCGCACCGTTCGCGTACAGCGGCACGCCGGTGTAGTTCTTCGTGCTCGGCACGCTGGTGTTGGCGAACGGCAGGCCGAGGGTCTGCACGCCCTGCGTGACCTCGATGCCGGTGACCCGCGAGTCCACCACGGCCACGACGTTCACCGTGATCGTCGTCGACTGCGCCGCCACCCCCTTGACGGTCGGCGTCGCCAGGATTCGGACCTGCCTCCCCGCGGTCAGCGGCGCGGTCGACTGCGCGACGAAGGTGACGCGCACGATCGACTGGCTCGAGCCGGTGGAGTCCAGCGGCGTCATGGTCACGCGAGACGGGAAGGTCGGTTGGTCGCCCGTGAGCCGGACCGTGCCGGAGAAGTTGACCCGGTCGATCACGAGGTCGATACCCCCGGCGCCGCCCTGGAGGACGTTCAGCGAGGTGGCGCCGCGCGGGCGGATCGAGAACCTGGGCGCGGGCGGCGGCGGCGTGTCGATCGTCACGTCGTCGATGCCGAACGGCCCGACCGACGAGCTGCGGATGCGGACGAACGCGATGTTGGTGCTCAGCGACGTCGTGGTCAGCCGCGTCCGGAAGCCCCGGCCGCCGGTGACGGACGCCTGCGTCGGGCTCTGAGACGTCGTCGCGACCGTGGCCCCGCTCGAGGTGAACGCCGCGAGCGAGATCGTCGCCGACGCGGTGCCGAAGGTACCCACCGAGACGCTCACGCGCGACCGCGGGCCGCCGCTGAACTGCAGCCACACCTCCGTCGTGCCGACGCACTCCGTCGAGACGCAGCGGCGGGCGACGCGACCGACCTGCGCACCGGATTGCGCCGCCGCCGAGCCGACGTTGATCGCCACCGGGACGTTCGCGGTGGTCTGAGCCTGCCCGGGCGCGGTCGGCCCGAACGTCACGCCGCGGACGCCGTACTGCGACGTCACGGTCGTGTTCGGGGCGAGGTCGTCGAAGTGGAACGTCGTATCCGCCGCGGCACGCCCCGGTGCGGCGAGCGCGAGCAGCAGCGCCACGACCGCGCCCGCGCGGCCCGCGCGGGACGTCGAGACCGACCCCCAGCCTGTGCCCATGTCGCCTTCCTCCGTTTCCCAGCCGATCCTCTCGGTCCGGCGGGGGCGGCGTCAAGCGCGGATCAGACCGGCACGGCGCCGCGCCACGGAGCGAGCGCGCGCAGCGCGGAGAGGATCGCCCGCGTCGCCGGTGAGCGGTTGAGCGTGTAGAAGTGGATGCCGGGCGCGCCCTTGGCCAGCAGGTCGGCGCACTGCAGGGTCGCGTAGGCGACGCCGAACTCCGCGACCGCCTCAGGCTGCTCCGCCCGGGCCTCGAGCTCGGTGACCAGCGGATCGGGCATCTTGGAGCCGCACAGGGCGGTGACGCGCGCGATCTGCTTGTAGTTCGTGATCGGCCAGATGCCAGCGATGATCGGGACGTCGATGCCCGCCTCGCGGGCCCGCGCGACGAAGTCGAAGTAGACGTCGTTGTCGAAGAACATCTGGGTGATGAGGAACCGGGCGCCGGCGTCGACCTTCTCCTTGAGGTAGGCGAGGTCGGCCTCCGGCGAGGTCGCGTGGATGTGCGTCTCCGGGAAGCAGGCGGCGCCGATCGCGAAGTCGTAGTCGTCGCGGATCAGCTCGATCAGCTCGCGCGAATAGGACAGCCCGCCCTCGGTCGCCGTCCAGTCCTCCTGACCCTGCGGCGGGTCGCCGCGCAGCGCGAGCACGTTGTTGATCCCCGACTCGGCCATCCGGTCGAGCATCCCGCGCAGCTCGTCGGTGGTGGCGCCGACGCAGGTGAAGTGCGCCATCGCCTCCAGGCCGAACTGCCGCTTGATCCGCGTGACGATGTCGACGGTGCGGTGCTTCTGCTCCGTCGTCCCGCCGGCGCCGTAGGTGACCGAGACGAAGTTCGGGTTCAGCCGCGCGAGCTCTTCGAGCGCGACCTCGAGGTTGCGCTCGCCCTCCTCGGTCTTGGGTGGAAAGAACTCGAAGGAGAAGGAGGGGTGCTCGCCGTGGGCGACGGCCTCGTCGATGCGCATGACCAAACCCTAACACGGTTGTGTCAAGGTTCCAAAGCCGAGCGTCAGGCGGCGGTCCAGCGCTCGGGCTCGCCGGGGATCCGCTCGGCCTCGCCGATGGCCTCGAGATGGGTCAGGTAGCAGAGGAGCTTGGTCATCAGCCAGCCGGCGGCCTCGCGCCGGAACAGCGGACCGAAGACGCGCGGCGCCATGTCGTAGGCGGTGCTCTCGCACTCGGTGATCGCCACGCGCACGGCGTGCAGGCGCTGGCGGACCAGCGCCCGGTTGGCCGAGACGTGGGCGCGCACGTCGGTGAACGGGCGACCGTGGCCGGAGAGCGCGAGGCGGGCGTCGAGGCCGTCGACGCAGTCCAGCGAGCTGAGGAACTCGCCGACCGGGTCGAGCGAGTAGCCGTAGTCGAAGTACAGCGAGACGCGCCCGAGCAGGTGATCGCCCGAGAGCAGCAGGCGGCGCTCCGGCTGGTGCAGGCAGACATGGGAGGGCGCGTGACCGGGCGTCTCGAGGACGTTCCAGGGACCCAGGTCGGAGTCCACGATGACGCCGGGCACGAGGTCGCGGTCGGGCACCGGCATGCCGGCGATCGTCGAGGGCTCGCCGCGGCGGCGCTCGGCCCAGGCGCGGAGCGGGCGCTCCGGCACGCCGCTCTGGAGCGCGACCTCGATCCGGCGGGCGAGCGCCTGCTCGGGGTCGGTGGCCTGCATGGTCAGGTGCGCGTGGTTCGGGTGCATCCACAGCTCGCAGCCGGTGCGCTCGACGATCTCCGTCGCCTGGCCGCAGTGGTCGGAGTGCGCGTGCGTGCAGACCAGCAGCCGGACGTGCTCGAGCCGCAGACCGACCATCTCGAGCGCCCGCTCGAGCTGCGCGAGCGAGCCCGGCTCGTGCATGCCGGTGTCGACGAGGACGATCCCGTCCCCGGCCGCGAGCGCCCACGCGTTGCAATGGGGCACGCCCGGCCAGGGCAGCGGAAGCCGCAGACGCCACACGCCGGGGACGACGCGCTCGCCGCGGCCGAGATCACGCCTGCGGGCGGTTCGGCTCATGGGCGCGGACCCTAATGCCACCGATGCCGCCAGCGCGTCGCCGGGCTCAAGGCTCAGCCGACGTCGACGACGGCGTGCATCGTCACCGGGTGCCAGGTGCAGAAGAGCGTGTAGCGGCCCGGGGTGACGAACGAGGTCGTCCAGGTGCTGCCGTTGGAGAGCGGCGGCGTCGCCACGAGGCGCGGGCCCTCGGCGAGCCGGACGTTGTGGACCGCGGTGCCGGTGGACTTCCACGTCAGCTTCGACTGGACCGGGACCGAGACGTGCGGCGGGTCGAAGCCGCCGTCGGTGACCGCGACCTCGGAGCCGCTCGCGAGCGGCGTCACCGGCCACGGCGTCTGCGTGATCGTGTAGGTGCGCCCGCGGTCGTTGACGCCCGTCAGCGGGACCGGCACGACGGGCGCCGTGGCCCGCGCCGGGCCGGGCTTCGTGAGCTGGAGGCGGTCGGCCGGAAGCGGCGGGCAGCCGGTCGGCGCGCCGCGGCCCTTGGCGACGTACACGTGCATGACCGCCATCGCCGTGCGCGGGCGCTCGGCGTCGTAGGCCGCGCTCAGCCGGATCACCTCCCCCTGCGTCGCGGGCACGCCGGTGCGCGAGAGGAAGTAGCGGGTGTCGACCGGGCCGGGCTCGTGCAGGATCGGCTTCGCGCGGTAGTAGACGTGGTCGGGCATGGCGTACGACGGCCGGTTGTCGAGCAGCCGGCGGTCACCGCAGTTCGGCTGGGAGAGCCACATGTCCTTGGCGCCGCCGTGCAGGTGCCCACCGGCGGCGACGATCCGCATGTCGTACGGCACGCGCCAGTCGATCGACCGCAGATCCGTCGAGCCCGGGCGTCCGCCGCCGTTGATCCAGAAGCCCGGGTTCGGGCAGCCGTTGGCCCGCAGCCAGAACGCGCGCACCGGCGTCAGCCGCGAGGTCGTGTCGACGGTCACCTCGTACTGGAGGTAGATCGTCATACGGGAGAGCCGGTGGCTCATGAGCATCGAGCCCATCCGCCAGCGGTCGTTCGCGCGGATCCGGTAGCCGTAGCCCTCCGGGAGCCGCAGCCGCTGGTCCTCCTCACCCGTGCCGTAGAACGCCTCCACCGTCCCGCCCTGGCACTCGTGGTCGACCGACGGGCGCCGGTGCCGCTGGAAGTAGACGTGGTGCATCATCACGTCGCGCACGGACACCGGCCGCCCCTTGGAGTCCACGAGCCGGGCGTGCATGCCGACGATGTGGCCGCCGACGCGCGGCGTGCGCACGTTCCCCCGTGGTAGGACGGTCTCAAAGCCCCCGACGGAGATCGGCCCGTAGCGCAGCGTGTGGGTCTTGACTTCGGCGGCGACCGGCGTGGCGTACCCCAGCGGGGCTCCGGCTGCCGCGAGCCCCGTGAGCAGAGCCCGCATCTGCATCGGCCGACAGTACTACTCGACTGCCCCGCATAGGATGGCGACGAGGCACCCCCCGAGCCCACGAGCGAGGTCCCATGTCCACCGCCACCACCCCCACCGCGAAGACCGCCGTCACCCGCTACTTCGACGCGCTCGCCGCCCGCGACGTCGACACCGCCGCCGCGTGCTGGGCGCCCGACGGCGTCGACCGCCTCGTCGGTCAGGCGGAGCTCGCCGGGCCCGACGGCGTGAAGGCCTACTTCACCGAGCTGTTCGCGGCGTTCCCGGACTTCGCGTTCGAGACCGTCCAGACGATCGCCCAGAAGGACCGCGTGGCGGTCCAGTGGCGGGCGACGGCCACGTTCGCCGGGCCCGACTCCTACCAGGGGATCGAGCCCACGGGCGCCCGTATCGAGCTCGAGGGCGCCGACGTCCTGCAGGTCCGCGACGGGCTGATCGTCCGCAACGACGCGTTCACGGACGGCATGAGCGTCGCCCGCCAGCTCGGGCTGCTGCCGTCCCAGGGCTCGCCCGCCGAGCAGCGGATGACGAAGGCGTTCAACGTCAAGACGCGCGTCGGCCGGCGGATGCAGATCGATGACGCCCAGCGGGTCGCCGACGGCGTCTGGGTCGTCCGCGGCGGCTTCCCGCTCAAGCGGATGAACGTGTACCTGATCGAGGAGGAGGGCGGCGGGGTCTGCCTGTTCGACGCGGGCATCGCCGACATGGCCCACGGGCTCGGCGCGACGGGCGCGGCGATGGGCGGCATCACGCGGATCGTCCTCGGCCACGCCCACGTCGACCACCGCGGCGCCGCGCCCGCGCTCGGGGTCCCGGTCTTCTGCCACAGCGCCGAGAAGGAGGACGCCGAGGGCGACGGCGGGCAGCACGACGCCGACTTCTCCAAGCTCGGCTGGCTCGGGCGCCAGGTCTACCCGCACTTCTTCAACCGCTGGGACGGCGGGCCGGTGCAGATCGCCGGGACCTTCGAGGAGGGCGACGAGCCCGCCCCCGGCTTCCGCGCCGTCCACGTCCCGGGCCATGCGCCGGGGCAGGTGGCGCTCTACCGCGAGCGCGACGGCCTGGCCCTGACCACCGACGCGTTCTACACGCTCAACATCGAGACCTCGCGCAAGACCGCCGCTCAGATCCCCCACCGCGCATTCACCCCGGACCCCGACACCGCCCGGGCGTCGCTGCGAAAGCTCGCGGCGCTCGACATCAGCGCCGCCTGGCCCGGCCACGCTGACCCGCTGACCGGCGACGTCCGCGCCCAGCTCGAGCGGGCGGCGTCCGCGTAGTGGGCGGACGGGTCCACTAGTGGGCCGGCGGAGCCGCCGCCGGGGCGCCGAGGCAGTCGATGCCCCGGATTCCGAGTACCGGGGCGACGACGGGTCGCTGCTGGTCCTGCGCGGCGCGATGACCCTGGCGACGCGGGCGGAGTACGCGGCCATACTCACGGGGTCGCCGCTGTCGCGCGAGGATGCCTGGCACCGGGCGGCCGAGTACCTGTTCGAGCGGCTGGCCGTCCGCTGGGTGATCGCGGACGCGGAGCCGATCGTCAAGCAGCGCGAGCTGCTGGCCCGCTACCGCTTCGCGTCGACGGAGGAGCGCGCCTGGATCCGCGACGTCCTGCGCGAGCACCTGGCCGCGCACTTCCCGGAGCTCAAGGCGCCGTGAGCCGACCCCGCGGGTCCACCGCAGCCAGCGACTCGGAGCGTGGACACGGCCGATCCGGTGCCACGGTAATCGACCTCTCCGTCCCCACAGGCCCGTCGCCGGCCGAGCCGCTGCCGCCGACGATCGACTACGAGGACCACGACCGCACGGCGCCGCTGCTCGCGCAGATCTTCGGCTGCCCGGTCGACGACCTGCCGGACGGCAAGGGCTGGGCGTCCGAGACGGTCACGCTGATCACCCACGCGGGCACGCACGTCGACGCGCCGTGGCACTACTTCCCCACCTGCGGCGGCGAGCGGGCGCGCACGATCGACGAGCTGCCGCTCGACTGGTTCGTCCGCCCGGGCGTGCGGCTCGACCTCCGCGCGCTCGAGCGCGGCACGCGGATCGAGCCGGCCCACCTCGAGTCGGCGCTCGACGCCGCGGGTGCCGAGCTCGCGCCGTTCGACATCGTCCTGCTGTGGACCGGCGCCGAGGACGCGTGGGACACGCCCGAGTACTTCAACGCCGGCGCGGGCCTCGGCCGCGAGGCCACCGAGTGGCTCCTGGACCGCGGGGTCAAGGTCGTCGGCACCGACGCCTGGGGGCTCGACCGCCCGTTCGTGGACATCCGCGCGGCGTTCGAGCGCGACGGCGACGCGTCGCGGATCTGGGAGGCGCACCGCGTGGGGATCGACCGCGAGTACTGCCAGATCGAGAAGCTCCACAACCTCGGCGCGCTTCCGGGCGCGACCGGCTACACCGTCTCCTGCCTCCCGGTGAAGGTGGCGGGCGCGTCGGCCGGCTGGTGCCGCGCGGTGGCGATCGTCCCGTGAGCGGCCTCGACCCCGAGCGCTTCGCGCGGCTGCTCTGCGGCTACTGCCTCGACGTGCAGCCCGGCCAGCAGGTCGTCGTTCGCTCGACGACGCTCGCCACCCCGCTCCTGCGGGCCATGCACCGCGAGATCCTCGAGCGCGAGGGGTGGCCGCTCCTGCGCGTCGCGATTCCGGGCACGCAGGAGGACTTCTACGCGGCCGCGCGCGAGGGCCACCTCGATGGCTTCGCCCCGATGGAGCTCACCGAGGCGGAGGGCACCGACTGCGTCGTGACGATCGGGGCGCCGGAGAACACGCGAGCGCTGGCGGGGGTCGACGCGGCGCTGATCTCCCGCGCCGCCCGTGCCCGGGCGCAGGTCCGCGAGGTGGGGCTGCAGCGGCGCTGGTGCGGGACCCTGTGGCCGACGCCGGCCGGCGCCCAGCAGGCCGGCATGTCGCTGGCCGACTTCACCGCGTTCGTCCGCGGCGCGCTCTTCCTCGACCGCGACGACCCCGAGGCGGCGTGGGGCGAGCTGCACGACCTCCAGGCGCGGCTGATCGAGCGCGTCTCGCGCGCCCGCGAGCTGCGCATCGAGGCGGAGGGGACCGACCTCACCCTGAGCGTCGAGGGCCGGACGTGGATCAACTCCGACGGCAAGCGCAACATGCCGTCCGGCGAGGTATTCACCGGTCCGGTCGAGACCAGCGCCGAGGGCCGCGTCCGCTACACGATCCCGTCGGCGCCGGGCGGCGTCGACGTCGGCGACATCGAGCTCGAGTTCCGCGAGGGCCGCGTCGTCGACGCGCGCGCCTCGCGCGGGCAGGACTACCTGCGGGCGATGCTCGCCACCGACGACGGGGCGAGCCGGCTGGGCGAGATCGGCATCGGGACCAACCGCGGCATCGACCGGCCGATCGGCGAGATCCTCTTCGACGAGAAGATCGGCGGGACCGTCCATCTGGCGGTCGGCCGCTCCTATCCGGAGACCGGCGGCACCAACGAGTCGGCGATCCACTGGGACATGATCTGCGACCTGCGCGCCGGCGGTCGGCTCACCGCCGACGGCGAGGTCATCGTGCAGGACGGCGTGTTGCAGGGCTGACCACCGGGGCCCGTCCGACTGTTAAGTGGACGTTTGGACCGGTGGCGCAGGCCCTGTCCAGGGTCTACCGTTCGCGGCGCACCATCGTCGGCGCGCCGGGTTGACAGCCACGGACGGCGCGCGATCCAGGGGAACCGGACCGGACCAGGGTCTACAGGAGGAACACTGTGTCGAAGTCAACGTCTGCGCGGCGCACGGCCTGGATGGCCGTCCTGCTGCTCGCGCCTCTCGCCGCCGCCGCGGCGCCGTCGCCCGCGGCCGCGGCATCGTCGTTCACCTGTGACGCCAGCGCGCTGCGCGCCCAGGTGCTCATCGCGCCGGCGATCGAGCCGATCACCGCCAACCGCGGCGCGGCCACCTGCACGACCGCGAACGCGGGTGTGCCCACGATCCAAGGCCTCCCCGTCCCCGCCACCGCACGGGTCCTGGCGGCGCAGACGAGCTTCGAGGGCTCCGACGCCTCGCCGGGCAGCCAGAAGGCGGGGGCGTTCGGCGGCATCGCCGACCTCTCCATCGGTCTCCCGGCCCTGCCGATCACGCTGCCGGTCGACCAGATCCCGGCGGCGCTGAACATCACCGTCCCGCTCCCGGCGCCGCTCGGCCCGGTCAGCGTCCCGATCGCCGACCAGCTCAAGGCGCTGGCGCCGGGGGGCGTCCTGCCGACCGAGCTGATCGGCGTGCGCGCGAGCGCCGCCACCGCCACCGCCAGCTGCGTGAACGGCAAGGTGCAGCTGAGCGGCAGCTCGCAGGTCCTCGGCCTGCGCGTACTCGGCCAGGAGGTCCCGACCAACGCGGCGGTCGAGCAGGCGCTGACCGTGATCGGCGGCGGGACCGTCGACCCGTCGAAGATCAACGTTGCCCAGCTCGTCGCCCAGACGCCGGCGCTCGCACCGCTCGGCGCGGCGATCCAGCCGGTGGTCCAGGAGGCCCTCGACGCGCTGCCCGACATCGCGATCCCGGCGCAGGTCGCCACGCTGAGCATCGTCCCGTCCGAGCAGATCCGCGAGGGCGACAAGCTCACCCAACGGGCGCTGCACGTCAAGCTGGCGATCGCCAATCAGAGCATCGCCGACATCACCATCGGCGAGGCGTCGGTGAGCGCGAAGGACGTGCCGTGCTCGGGCGTCGCCGGGCAGCAACTCGCCTGCACGACCAAGCGACTGGCGCTCGTCGACGTGCTGCCGCGCGGGAACCGCGTCCGGCTGTTCGGCGTCGCCGACCGCGCGCTGATCGGCAGGCGCGTCACGATCAAGTTCACGAGGACGGGGGCGACGGTCGGCACCCCGGTGGTGGCCAAGGACGGGACGTTCACGACGACCGCGCCGCTGCCCGCGCGTTCGATCCGCGACGACAACAGCACCCGCTACCAGGCTTGGATCGGCCGCGAGCGGTCGCTCCCGCTCAAGCTCGCGCGCCGGATGGTGCTCAGCGGCCTGTCGAGCAGGAACGGGAAGGTCACGATCTCCGGCCGCGTGATCCGGCCGTTCGGCCAGCCGATCCAGACGATCGTGGTCAAGCGCCAGATCTCCTGCAAGAGGATGGAGGTCGTCGCCCGGATCAAGCCGTCGCGCACCGGGGCGTTCCGGGTGACGGTCGACGCTCCGCCCAAGACGCTCGCGGCGACGTATCGCCTGATCACCAAGGTGCGGGGCACCGTGCGCAACCCGAAGCTGTTCAACACCTACACGCTGCCGCGCGCCGTCGAGATTCGGTAGGGTATCTGACAAACATCGGGGCGGGGTCGGTGCAAGTCCGGCCCCGCCGCCGCGTTAGGTTCCCCGCGTGGGAGGCCGTGTCGTCATCGTGCTGCTGTGCCTCGCGGCGCTCGCCTTCGCTGCGGCGTCGCCCGCCGCCGCGGCCGAGCCGGGCGAGCTCGACGCCCGGTTCGGGACCAACGGGCGCATCACGGCGCTGACCGACGGCGGGTTCGTGGCGCGCGCGGTGTCGGTCACCCCGGACTCCAAGATCGTCGTCGCCGGCTACTCGTGCGCGCCGACCGGCGGCGAGGACGGGACCTGCCGGATGAGCGGCGGGTCGAGCTTCCGCATGGTGCGCTACACGGCGGCCGGCGACCTCGACCGCAGCTTCGGCGCGGGCGGGGCGGTGACCACCGCGGTCGGAACCGGCCGCTCGCAGGCGTTCGACGCCCTCGTGCTTCCAGATGGCCGGATCATGCTCGGCGGCGTCGCCCGCGACGGCGGCGGTCGCGACGGCTTCGCGGTGGTCTGCTACCTCGCGACGGGGGCGGTGGACCGGTCCTACGGCGAGCAGGGGATCTCGATCGTCCCGATCGGCGAAGGCTTCGCCGGCATCGCGGACCTGACCGCAGCCCCCGGCGGGGGGATGTTCGCCACGGGGGTCGCACGGGCCGGCGGCGAGGACCGGATCGCGATCGCGCGCTACCAGCCCAACGGCGTGCTCGACGGCACCTTCGGCTCCGGCGGCGCCGTACTCGGCGGCCCCGGCCGGCACGCCGCCGGGCTCGCGGCCGCGGTGACGCCGGCCGGCGAGCTGCTCACCGCCGGGATCGCGGGCGCGAGCTCCGCCCCCGGCGACGCCCGGCTCGGCCTGTGGCTGGTGACGGCCGGCGGAGTCACCGACACGCGCTTCGGCAACGGCGGCGGGCTGCTCGTGGGGCTGGGCGCCTCGACCTCGTTCGCCAACGCGGTCACCGACCTGCGCGACGGGCGGACGATCGCCGCCGGCTCCGCGCTCGACGACCAGGGGCGCCAGGTGATGGCGTTCGTCCGACTGACGCCCGACGGCCGGCTCGACGCCACATGGGACGGCGACGGCATCTCGCTGGTGCAGGTCGGCCTGGGCGCGCTCGCGGCCGACGTCGCCCGCGACGCCCAGGGCCGGCTGATCGCCTTCGGGCAGGCGGCGGCCGGCGGCCGGGACTGGCGTTTCGCGCTCGTCCGACTGAACCCGGACGGCCTCCTCGACGAGCACTTCGGGACGGGCGGCGTCGAGATCCACGGGTTCCCGGGCGCAAGCTCCGCGCGGGCGACCGCAGGCGCCGTCGCGCCCGACGGCGGGCTGATCGCCGCCGGGGTCGCCTGCCGTGGCGGCCAGGGCGCGCAGTGCGCCGGAGGCTCGCCGCATCTCGCGCTCGCGCGCTACGTCGGCGGCGGGCCCCTCGCGGGGGCCGGCCAGGGCCTGCGCGCGTCGCCGTTCGTGGCCATGAGCTTCCCGACCCGGCCCGTGCGGCTGCGGCCGGCCGCGGTGCGGGTGCGGGTCACCTGCCTGCAGCCCGAGACCTGCCGCGCGCGGATGGCCGTCCGCACCCGCAACGCGGTGCGGCTGCCGGGCGCCAAGCGGCGCCGGCGCGTCTTCACCCTGGCCGCCGGCTCCGTCTCCGTTGCCGCCGGCGCGACGCGCGAGGTCCGGCTGCGCCTGGGGCGGACGGCGCGGCGCCTCGTGCGCCGCCCCGGCAGGCTGCGGATCCGGGTCACCGCGCGCGGTCGCGGTGCCGACGGGGCGGCCCGCTCGGCGTCGCGCTCGACGACGCTCACCGCACGCTGACGACCCGCACCGGCGCGCGGCGGTAGCGTCCCGGCCGTGCGCCGCACCAAGATCGTCGCCACCATCGGGCCGGCGTCCCGAGAGCCGGAGGTCCTCGTCCGCATGGTCGAGGCCGGGATGGACGTCGCGCGCCTGAATTTCTCCCACGGCGACGCCGAGACCCACGCCCAGACCGCCGTGCGGGTCCGCGAGGCCGCGAACCGCGCCGGCCGCCAGGTCGCCATCATGCAGGACCTTCCCGGCCCGAAGCTGCGGATCGGCCCGGTGCACGACGGGCTCATCGAGTTCAAGCCCGGCGACCACGTCACGTTCGTCTGCGGGGAGGACTTCGAGGGCGACGCCGATCGCCTGTCGATGACCTGGGAGGGGCTGCCGGCGGCGGTCGACGAGGGCGAGATCCTCTATCTCGCCGACGGCGCCGTCCGCCTCCGCGTCACCGCGACGCGGCCCGGCGACTGCGAGCTCGACGCGACCGTCGAGGTCGGCGGCGCGGTGGCGTCGCGCCAGGGCCTGAACATCCCCGGCGAGGCGGCGACGCTGCCGTCGGTTCCCAAGGAGGACCTCGACCACCTGGCCGTCGGCGAGAAGATCGGCGTCGACCTCGTCGCGCTCTCCTTCGTGCGCAAGGCCTCGGAGATCGAGGAGGTGCGGGCGCACACGCGCCTTCCGCTCGTCGCCAAGATCGAGAAGCCGCAGGCGGTCGCGCGCGCCGAGGAGATCGTCCGCGCCGCCGACTGCGTGATGGTCGCCCGCGGGGATCTCGGCATCGAGATGCGCATCGAGGAGGTGCCCATCGTCCAGAAGCAGGTGCTCGCGCTGGCCGGGGCGCTCGCGCGGCCGTCGATCACGGCGACGCAGATGCTCGACTCGATGGTCGCCTCCTCGCGCCCCACCCGCGCGGAGGTCGCCGACGTCGCCAACGCGATCCTCGACGGCACCGACGCGGTGATGCTGTCGCAGGAGAGCGCGGTCGGCCACTACCCCGTCGAGGCGATCGCGATGATGGCGGCGATCGCCGAGCGGACCGAGCAGGTCGCGCCCTACCAGGTCTGGAACGAGCAGCGGGTGCGCCGTGACCGACGCGACCCCGCCTACACCGTCGCCTACACCGCGTGCCGCGCGGCGCACGAGCTCGCGCTCGCCGCGATCGTCTGCCCGACGCTGTCCGGGCGCTCCGCCCGGCTGGTCTCCGCGCACCGCCCGACGGTGCCCGTCTACGCCCTCTCCCCCGGCCGCGAGACCGTCCGGCGCTGCGGCCTGATGTGGGGCGTGCAGGCGGCGCCGATGCCTCGCGTGGAGGTCACCGAGGCGCTGATCCACGCGGCGACCGCCCGCGTCGTCGAGCTGGGGTGGTGCAAGAAGGGCGAGCGGGTCGCGATCACCGCCGGGCTGCCGAGCGGAAAGCCGGGCACGACGAGCCTGGTGCAGATCCAGGAGGTCTGAGCGCGGGCCGCGTCAGCGGCCGGCGTAGAAGGCGGCCTCGGCGTGGCCGAGCTCGGTGACCGGCGGGTCGCCGTACATCCACTCGCGCGCGATCCGGTGCCAGTTGCCGCACGCGCCGAGCTGGCCGAGGACCGCGAGCGTGAGCATCTCGACGCGCCGGCCGAAGATGTGGTCGGCGGGCAGGCTCTCGTGGCGCATCGTGCCGAAGTGCTGGGAGCGGGGGTCCGACATGTCGATCATCACCTGGGTCGCGATCTCCGGGCCGAGGCAGACGTGCTCGTCGATCAGGTACCACCAGGTCGCGTCGCGCAGCTGGGCGAGGAGCTTCGCGGGGTCGAAGCGGTCGGGCTCGCGCAGGAAGCCGGTGTCGGACCAGAGCTTGTGCAGCGCCGTGGCGTCGAGCTCGTGGCCGGCGCGCTGGCAGGCGAGCTCGACCTCGATCAGATCGGGCGGCATGACCTTGTAGAGCCCGAAGTCCAGGAACGCGACTCGGTCGTCGTCGAGCAGCAGGAAGTTGCCGGGGTGCGGGTCGCCCGAGAACTGGCGGTGGCGATACATGCAGCCGAAGAAGAAGCGGAACACGATCTCGCCGACGCGGTCGCGCGTGGCGTCGTCGAGCGTGCGGATCTCGTCGAAGCCGCGGCCGGAGACGAGCTCGGTGACGAGGACCTTCTCGCGCGAGAGCGAGGTCACGACGTCCGGGATGACGATGAACGGGTGGTCGCGGAACACCCGCGCCATCGCGCGCTGGTTCTGGGCCTCGAGCTCGTAGTCGAGCTCGTCGCCGATGCGCGAGCGGATCTCCTCGGCGGTCGAGCGGACGTCGAGCCCGGGCGCGATCCGCTTCATGATCCGCAGGATCATCCCGAGGTTCTGCATGTCGGCGCGGACCGCCTGCGCGACGCCGGGGTACTGCACCTTGACGGCGACGTCGCGGCCGTCGTGCAGCCGCGCGCGGTAGACCTGCCCGATCGAGGCGGCCGCGATCGGGTCCTCGTCGAACGACGCGAAGATCTCCTTGAGCTTCTCGCCGAGCTCGGACTCGATGACCTTGCGCATGTCGGAGAAGCGGACCTTCGGCGCCGCGTCGCGCAGCGCGCCGAGCTTCTTCTGGAACTCCTCGCGGTGCTCCTCGGGGACGAGCCCGACGTCCAGGAACGACAGCACCTGGCCGAGCTTCATCGCGGCGCCCTTCATCGTCCCCAGCGCCGCGACGATCTGCTCCGCGGCCTCGAGGTTGCGCCGCTCGAGCGCGGCGCGGCTCTCCGCCTCCGAGCGGGTCAGGTTGACCGTCTTGGTCCCGAGCTGGCGCGCCGCCTGCCCGGCTGCCAGCCGGGACATGCGGGCGGTGCGGGCCACGCGGGAGGTCGGGATGCGGTCGCTGGCCATGCGACCGCCCATGCTAGGGGCAGGCCCTTAGGCCGGGGTCAGGGGACCACGCCACCCGGCCCGTCGTCGACGGGCGGCACGGTGGGCGGTGGGGTGGCGTCGGGCGTCGGGGTGGGGGTCGGCGTCGCCTCCGCGGGCGGCGTCGGCGTCGGGGTCGGAGTGGGCTCCCCCTCCTCCGGCGTCTCCGTCGGCGTCGGCGTCGGGCTCGCGTCCTCGGTGGGCGTCGCCTCGGGTGTCGCCTTGGACTTCTCCTCCGTCGTGCCGTCCTTCTCCTCCTGGCGCACGCTCGTGCCCGAGCCGTTGCCGCCGAGCAGCGTCGTCCTGTGCCCGCCGCCCTTGAGCGACCCGCCGACCGTCACCTCGCCGGCGGTCACGACGACGGCGCCGATGAGGAAGGCCACCAGGCCGGTCGCGAGCCCGACCTTGACGCGGCGGTCGC
This sequence comes from uncultured Solirubrobacterales bacterium, assembly GCA_963828075.1. Classification (GTDB taxonomy): domain Bacteria; phylum Actinomycetota; class Thermoleophilia; order Solirubrobacterales; family Solirubrobacteraceae; genus JACCYI01. The sequence goes on from CAWHDH010000021.1 coordinate 1,453,379, forward strand.
CGAAGAACGACCCGCGCTCCGGCTCGTAGAGCCCGAACCGATCCGTCTCCTCGGGATCGGGGAACTTGCGACGCGCCTCCTCGGGCGCCTCGCCGGGCGCCGAGTCGTGGACGGCCGTGCCGGTCGTCCCGGCCGGCTCCGTCGCCGAGCGGCGCGGCACCACGAGCGGCGCAACCTTGGTGATCTTCTCGGCCGGCTTCTTGAGCATCTCGGAGACGACCGCCACGATGACCGGGGTCATCCCGGTGGCGATCAGCGTCCCCTTCGCCCACAGCTGGGAGACGACCACGGTGGCGACCACGGCGGCGGCGCTCGAGATCAGGAGGGTCTGGACGGAGAGGCCCCCGCCGGTGTCCTTCTTCTCGTCGTTCACGTGCCATCACGCTGAGCGAGAGTGCCTCCGGCGGCTACTCTCGCCGACCATGGAACTGATTCACACGTGCTACCGGATCGGCGACATCGACCGCTCCGTGGCGTTCTACGAGGCGTTGGGGTTCGAGGAGCGGCGGCGGATGCCGATCCGCGAGGAGGCGATCAACGTCTTCATGGGCCTCCCCGGTGACGGCGACCGGCTCGAGCTGACCTACAACCACGGCGTCGACTCCTACGAGCTCGGCACCGGCTACAACCACGTCGCGCTCACGGTCGACGACCTCGACGGGACGCTCGAGAACCTCGCCGAGAAGGGCATCGATCCCGAGAAGCCGCCGTACCGCGTCCGAGAGGGCGGGTCGCGGATCTGCTTCGTCCGCGACCCCGACGGCTACCGGATCGAGCTCATCGAGCGCGGATAGTCACAGCCGCTGCGAACTCGTCGCCGTCGACCAGTTCCCCGACGCCGCGCCGGCGATCAGCGCCCGCCCGATCGGGAGGACGGCTCGAAGCCTCATCTATGGCGCCGGCTGCCAACCGAGCCAATCGAGCTGCCGGATCGCGTTCGCCGTCCGCACCACCGGCTCCCGGCCCGTGCGGCTGGGGCGCGTGAGCGCACGCTGCCGGGGAGCGCCACGCGCATCGCCGTGCCGCTCACCGGGCGGGGCGCCGCCGGCTGGCTCGCGGCTGCCCGCGCCTGCAAGTCATCCTCGGCGGCGCGCTCAGCGGCGCCGGCTGGGTCGTGCCGAAGAGCGGCCCGGCAGCGCCCGCCCGCCCCGTTTGGTGCCGGACCGCTGACGGAAGGTAGGGTCGCGCGATGGCGACCCGGATCCAGCTCTGCGGGCGCCTGAGCGTCGAGTGGAAGGGCGTCCGGATCGAGTCGGCGCTGCGCGGGCGCCAGGGGCGGCTGCTCTTCACCTACCTCGTCCTGCACCGTCACCGGCCGGTCCGCCGCGAGGAGCTCGTCGAGGCGGTCTGGCCCGACCCCGACGGCCCGGCCGGCGCGGTCTCGCTGATCGCGCCGCTGCTCTCGCGGCTGCGCCGGGCGGTCGGGCCGGAGTGCCTGCAGGGACGTAGCGAGCTGACCCTGCTGCTGCCCGACGACGCCGAGGTCGACTGGGAGACCGCGCGCGCGGAGGTGACGCGGGCGGGCGCCGCGGCCGAGGCGGGTGACTGGGAGACCGCCCGCGACGCGGCCGCCGCGGCGGCCGCGATCGCCGAGCGCGGTCTGCTCGCCGGGCTCGACGCGCCGTGGATCGACGAGCGGCGGGTCGAGCTCGCCGACCTGCGCGTCGAGGCGCTCGAGGCGTCGGCGCGCGCGGGGCTGGCGCTCGGCGAGGGGCGGCTGCCGGAGGCGCAGGCGGCGGCTCGCGCGGCGGTCGAGGCGGCGCCGTTCCGCGAGTCGGCGCGCGTGGTGTTCATCGGGGTCCTGCGTGCCCGCGGCAACGTCGCCGAGGCGGTGCGCGCCTACGAGGACGTGCGCGTGCTGCTCCGCGAGGAGCTCGGCACCACCCCGGGGCCGGAGCTGCTGGCGCTGCACCGCGAGCTCTTGACCGAGGCCGAGCGGCCGCCGCCGGCGCCCCGTCCCGCCCCGGCGCCCACCGCGCCGGCGACCGACGAGCCGCCGCACCTGCACGCCGCGCCCGACCTCGTCGAGCGCGACCGCGAGCTGACCGCGCTGCGCGCGCTGCTGCTGGAGGCCCGCGGCGGGCAGGGCCACGTCGCGGTGATCGAGGGGCCGGCCGGCGTCGGCAAGACGCGGCTGCTCGCCGAGGCGCGGCGGCGCGCGGTGGCCGACGGCACGCTGGCGCTCGCCGCGCGCGCCGGTGAGCTCGAGCGCGAGTTCGCGTTCGGCGCGGTCCGCCAGCTGTTCGAGGCCGAGCTGGCCGACCCCGCGCGTCGCGCGGCGCTCCTCGCGGGCGCGGCCCGTCCGGCGGCCGCCATCTTCGCCGACCTCGAGGAGCCGGTCGCCCAGGACGGCGGGACCGACGTCTCCTTCGCCGCGCTCCACGGGCTGTTCTGGCTCACGCTGAACCTCGCCGCCGAGCGGCCGCTGGTGCTGGCGATCGACGACCTGCACTGGTGCGACCGCCCGTCGCTGCGCTTCCTCGCCTACCTCGTCCGGCGGCTGGAGGGCGCGCCGATCCTCGTCGCCGCCACGCTGCGGACCGGCGACCGGCCGACCGACCCGGCGCTGCTCGACGAGATCCTCAGCGATCCCGCGACCGTCTCGGTCCGCCCCGAGCCGCTCAGCCGCGCCGCCGTCCGGGTCATCGTCAAGGCGCGGCTCGGCGCCGACGCCGCCGAGCCGTTCTGCGCGGCCTGCCACGAGGTCACCGGCGGCAACCCGCTGCTGCTCCGGCAGCTGCTCACCGCGCTCGAGGCCGACGGCGTCCGGCCGGACGCCGCGAGCGTCGACGTCGTCCAGCGCATCGGCCCGCGCGCCGTGTCGCGTACGATCGGGCTGCGGCTCGCGCGCATGTCGCCCGATGCGGTCACGGTGGCGCAGGCGATCGCGATCCTCGGCGATCGCGGCGCCCTGCCGGCGATCGCCGCCCTGACCGGCATCGACGAGGCGGGCGTCGCGGCGGCGGTCGCGGCGCTGGCACGAGCGGAGGTCCTGCGGGCGCGGCCGCCGCTCGGCTTCGTCCATCCGCTGGTCCGCGACGCCGTCTACCAGGAACTCCCCGTCGGCGAGCGCGAGTTCCAGCACGCCCGCGCCGCGCGCGTGCTCGCCGACGCCGGCGCGCCCGACGAGGTCGTCGCCGTGCACCTGCTCGTCGTCCCGCCCCGTGGCGACCCGTGGGCCGCCGAGATCCTGCAGCGGGCGGGCGGCGCGGCCGCCCGCAAGGGCGCGTCGGACAGCGCGGTGGGCCTCATGCGCCGGGCGCTCGAGGAGCCGCCGCCGCCCGAGCGCCGCTCTGACCTGCTGCTCGAGCTGGGGCTCACGGAGCGGCTCGTCGACGGGCCCGCCGCCGTCGAGCACCTGGCTGCCGCGCACGCCGCCCTGACCGATCCCGAGGCCCGGGGCGCGGCCGCGGCCGCTCTCGCGTGGACCCGGTTCTTCACGATGCCCGCGCCGGAGACGCTCGAGCTCAGCCGCAGCGCCGGCGCCGAGCTCCCGGAGGATCTCGTGGATCTCCGCGAAGCGCTCGAGGCGCTCGAGCTGATCACCATCTTCGGCCACGGCGAGGACCTCGAGACCCTGCCCGGCCGAGTCGCCCACCGTCTCGAGCATCCGGCGATCGGCACCGGCCACGGCGCCGCCACGCTGACCGCGATGACGGGATGGACCGCGGCGACGATGATGGTCGCCGACCTCGACACCTGCGTCGCGCTGGCGCGGCGGTCGCTCGAAGGCGGCGGCCTGCAGGGCGACGGGCTGTTCATCGTCGCGGCGATCGGCGTGCTGGCGATCGCCGACCAGGAGGACGCGCTGACCGCGTGGGACGCGACGCTCGCCGAGGCGCATCGGCGCGGCTCGTTCTTCCTGACGCTGACCGCGCACATCTGGCGCGGGTGGACCCTGCTGGTCCGCGGCGAGCTGGTCGAGGCCGAGCACGCGCTGCGCGAGGGCATCGACGAGCTCGCGCTGTGGGGCTCGGGCAACGCCATCGGGGCGTACCCGGCCGCGTTCCTCACCCGGACGATGCTCGAGCAGGGCGACCTCGCCGCGGCGCGGGCGGCGGTCGCGCTCGGCGGGGGCGCGCCGCCCGAGTCCGACGCCGCGCGCCTGCTGGCCGGCGCCGAGGTGGAGGTCCTGCTCGCCGAAGGGAAGGCGCCCGAGGCGCTGGGGCTCGCGGAGCGCGTGAAGCGCATGAGCCACCGGCACACCAACCCCGGGTGGGCGCCGTGGCGGACCCTGCAGGCCCGCTGCCATGCCGCCGTCGGCCGGCACGTCGAGGCGCTGGCGCTCGCCGAGGAGGAGCTCGAGCTCGCCCGCCTGTGGGGCGCGCCTGCGACGGTGGGCTCCGCGCTGCGGACCCTCGGCACCCTCGAGGGAGCCGCCGGGCTCGCGCACCACGAGGAGGCCGCGGCGCTGCTCGAGCACTCGACCGCGCGTGTCGAGCGGGCGCGGGCGCTCGCCGCCGTCGGCGCGGGCCGCCGCGCCGCGGGGCGCCCCGACGCGGCGCGCGAGCCGCTCGAGCGCGCCCTCGATCTGGCCGAGGTGTGCGGGGCACGCGGGCTGGTCGAGGAGTGCCGGCGCGAGCTGCAGGCGATGGGCGCGACCCCGCGCGGCCCGGAGCTCCAGGGCGTCGCGGCGCTCAACGACGTCGAGCGCCGGGTCGCCTGGCTCGCCGCCGACGGCCGCGACCCGCGGGTGATCGCCCAGATGCTCTATCTCACCCCGCGCGAGACCGACAGCCACCTCGCCAGCGCCTACGCCAAGCTCGGCACGCAGGATGCGCACGAGCTCGAGCGGGCGTTGACGGCCTAATCCAGTCGCAGACCCGTGTGGAAGGTGCTCTCCGGGTCGGCCCGGTCGCGCACCGCCTCGAGGCGCGCAAGCGAATCGGCGGGCATCGCCCCCGCCGCTTCGCCGGGGCGGTCGAGGAAGTTGCGCATGAACCGGCCGGAGCCGAACGGCGCGAGCGCGCCCTCCAGGCGCCGCCCGCGCTCGGCGATGGCGGCGATCGCCTCGGGTCCGGTCGGGATGCCGACCGTGACCAGGCTGAACGCGCCCTCCAGCAGCGCCAGCGCGCCCGCGCCCTCGGGCGCCTCGGCCAGCGCCCCGCCCAGGTGGCGCAGCTCGACGCTCACCAGCGGCGATTCCGACCCCGGCCCGACGACGGCCAGGAGCGCGTCGAGCGCGTCGGCCGGGAGGTCGTCGAGCAGCGCGTGACCGAGCATGCCCGGCGACGGCCCCTCGGGATCGCCGTGGATCCGCAGCAGCCCGCCGGGATCCATCGCGGCGAAGGTGTCGAGCTCGGGCCCGAGCTCGCGCAGGGGCCGCAGCAGGGCGCCGGCCTCATCCGCACTACCCTCGAACGCCGCCTGGACATTGACGAAGCGCCGGCCGCGCAGCGGCGCCGGGATCTCCGGGAACGGCGGGATCTGGAGCAGCCGGCCCATCGTGGTCAGCTCGCGCGGTGCCCGGAGGGTGAGCTCGCGCCAGCGCTCGAGCACCTGTGGCGCCTGCTCCCACGGCCACATCAGCCCGCCGGCATGCAGCTCGGCGACCGGGACGAGCGAGAACTCCATCGCGCAGACCACACCGAAGCTGCCGCCGCCGCCCCGCAGCGCCCAGAACAGCTCGGGGTCGTGCTCGTGGTCGGCGCGCACGAGCTCGCCGTTCGCCGTGACCAGCTCGACCGCGGTCACGCGGTTGCAGGCGAGCCCGTGGCGGCGGGAGAGGTAGCCGACGCCGCCCCCCAGCGTGTAGCCGACGACCCCGACGTCGGGTGAGGAACCGGCGAGCGGCGCCAGCCCGTGCTCGGCGGCGACGGGCACGACGTCATCCCACAGCGCCCCCGCGCTGGCCCGGGCGACCCGGGCGTCCGCGTCGATCCGCACCCCGGTCATCGCGGTGGTGCGCAGCAGGATGCTCGCCGAGACGTCGCCGAGCGCGGCGGCGCCGTGCCCGGTGCCCTGGACGGCGACGCGAACGCCGGCGTCGCGGGCCGCGGTGACCACGCAGGCGACGTCGGCCGCGTCGGCCGGGAAGGCGACCGCGGGCGGCCGCTGGTCGACGGCGAGGTTCCATGGCTGCCGCGCCTGCTCGTACGCCTCGTCGCCAGGGGCGACGACGGCGCCCGCGCAGCGAGCCCGCAAGGTGTCAAGATCGATCTCGACCGGGTCGGCGATCGCCATTGGGGTACTCCTTCGGATTCGGGAGTCTGCACTGTGGCGCACGACCCTTGCCCATCGGTTGCCGCTCGCTTAGCCGCCGCCGCGATGCGCGAAGATAGCGGCGGATGGCCGAGCCCACGGAATTCCGCCAGGCGGTCATCGACCTCGGCTCGAACTCGTTCCGGCTCGTCGTGTTCACCTGGGTGCCGGACGGCTGGTGGAAGCGCACGGACGAGGTCTATGAGGGCGTCCGGATCGGCGAGGGCCTCGAGGAGACCGGCGCGCTGCAGCCCGAGCCGATGGAGCGGGCGCTGCGGATGCTCGAGCTCTACGCGCACTTCTGCGCGGCGATGGACATCCACGACGTCCGCGCCGTCGCGACGTCGGCGATCCGCGACGCCACCAACCAGGACGAGTTCCTGAGCGCCGCGCGGCATCGCAGCGGCCTGGAGATCGAGGTCCTCCCGACCGCCGAGGAGGCCCGCTACGGCTACCTCGCCGCGGTCAACTCGACGACGCTCGCCGACGGGGTCGCGCTGGATCTCGGCGGCGGCTCGATGCAGCTCACGCTCGTTCGCGGCCGGCACGCCCGGGCGGCGCGGTCGTGGCCGCTGGGCGCCGTGCGGATGACCGAGCGCTTCCTCCCCGACCCCGATCCCCCATCGCGCAAGCAGCTCAAGGCCTTCCGCGCGCACGTGCGCTCAGAGCTCGAGCGCGACGCGCCGTGGCTCGAGAACGCGGCACGCGACGGCCGGCGGATGGCCGGGATCGGCGGCACCCTGCGCAACCTCGCGGCGGCTGTGCAGCTCCGCGCGGAGCTGCCGTCCTACGGGGTCCAGGGCTTCGCGCTCGAGCGCGAGGCGCTCGACGCCCTCGTGACCAAGCTGGCGGAGCTGCCCGCCGGGGAGCGCGGCGACGTGCCGGGCATCAAGCCCGAGCGCGGCGACGTCATCCTCGCGGGCGCGCTCGTCGTGCAGACGATCATGGAGTGCGGCGGGTTCGAGACGCTCGAGGTCACCGAGGCCGGGCTGCGGGAGGGCGTCTTCTTCTCCACGCTCCTGGCGCCCGCCGACCCGCCGCTGTTCGAGGACGTCCGCCGCGCCGGTGTGCTCAACCTGGCCGGCCAGTACGGGACGGACTTCGCCCACGTCGACCACGTCGCCGCGCTGGCGCTGCAGATGTTCGACACGCTCGCCGAGGCCGGCGTCCACCCCGGCGACCCGGAGGAGCGCGACCTGCTCTGGGCGGCGGCGATGCTCCACGACATCGGCGTCGCGGTCGACTACGACGACCACCACAAGCACTCGCGCTACCTGATCCTCAACGCCGGGCTTCCCGGCTACTCGACGCGCGAGACCGCGCTGATCGGCCAGATCGCGCGCTACCACCGCAAGGGCTCGCCCGGTCTGGGCGAGTTCGCCTCGCTCGCGCGCAAGGGCGACGACGCGCGCGTGACCCGCTGCGCGGCGGTCCTCCGCCTGGCCGAGCACCTCGAGCGCGGCCGCGACCGCGCCGTCCTCGGGGCCCACATGGACGTCGACGACGGCCGCGTCCTGCTTCGCCTGGAGGCGGGCGACGACGCCTCGCTGGCACGGTGGGCGGCGGAGCGGCAGGTCGAGCTCTTCGAGCGCGCGTTCGGCAAGCGGCTCGAGGTCGCGGGGTAGTCGCTTCCGGCATGATCGTCGTCCACCCACGACCGAGGAGCCGCGCGTGAGCACCGAGCCCTTCATCACCGGCGTCGACTTCGTCACCGTCCCCGCCGAGGACATCGAAGCGTCGAGGCACTTCTACGAGATCGTGCTCGGCCTGCCGTTCGTGAAGACCTGGGGCGACCTGCCGGCCGCCGAGTACCAGGCCGGCGACCTCACGATCGCCGTGATGGATCCGACGGCGTTCGGCCAGGAGTTCAAGCCCCACGGCCTGCCGATCGCCTTCCACGTCGACGACGTCGCCGCCGCCCGCGAGCGCCTCGAGGCCGAGGGCGTGAAGTTCGTCATGGACACGATCGACAGCGGCGTCTGCCACCAGGCGATCTTCCTCGACCCGGCGGGCAACACCCTGAACGTGCACAACCGCTACGCGCCGCCGGACGCCAAGCCGTAGCCCCGTGGCGTTGATCCGGGTGCCGCGGCGGGTCACGCCGGGTTGAACTGCGCATCGAGGGAAGGGATTTGGCCTCCGGGGCGGCCTGGAGAGCGCGCCTAACGTCACACTCGACGCGATTCAGACGGCGAGATTGACGCTAGGCGCGCTATAGCGCGCACAGCGTCACACTGGGCGCCCGAAACGAGCCGAGTGTGACGCCAGGCGCGTTGGCGCTCCGCATCCCGCCACGCCCGCCCGGCTCCCCCACTCACCCTCTCTCAGCGATGCAGTTTCGGGCCACCCACACGCTCAGTTGTTCGAGACGGTGACGAGGTCGCGGTCGGCCGCGACGGCGTCGACGATCTCGACCTCCTCCTCGGCCTCGCGCCCGCCGTCGCCGTCGGGCTCGGCGTCGCAGGTGACGCGCATCATCCCCGTGGCGACCTTCGGGTCGCCGTGGACGACGAGGCCGCAGATGACGTCGCCCTCCTCCCAGCCCATGCGCTCGATGTCGAAGAACGCCAGATGGACCGCATTGGCGCGGCCGCCCCACGGGCAGGACTTGTCGTGGGCCTCCTTGGCCTTGCAGACGGCCTGCATGTTCTTGGCGGACGCGTCGACGCTCATGGGCCGGAAGGGTACGCCGGATCGATCAGGACGCCGGGGTTGAGGATGCCCACCGGGTCGACCGCCGCCTTGGCCCCGCGCATGGCGGCGGCGAACGGATCCGGTCGCTGGCGGTCGTACCAGGGGCGGTGGTCGCGGCCGACCGCGTGATGGTGGGTGATCGTGCCGCCGTTGGCCTGGATCGCCGCGGACGCGGCGCGCTTGATCACCGACCACTGCGCGATCTCGTCGCCGCGCCGGGCAGGCCCGACGACGGTGAAGTAGGGCGCCGCGCCGTCCGGATAGGCGTGCGTAAGCCGGCACGTCACCTGGCCGGCGCCGCAGGTCTCCTCGAGCGCCGCCTGCGCGGCGCCGCGGACGTCGGCGATGAACGTGGCGAGCTTGTCCCAGGTGATCGCCGTCTCGAACGTCTCGGACAGGACGCCCATCGCCACCAGCGTGTCGCGGATGTAGGGGGCGCGCAGGAACGCTTCGCGCCACGCGCCCATCGAGCCGCGGCGTTCCGCGTCGCGCTCCTCCCAGCCGCCGCCGTGGGACTCGCAGATCGCCAGCGCGCGCTCCATCCGGTCGTCGACGGGCACGTCGCCCGACTCGAAGGCGAGCGTCAAGAGCGCGTGGGTTCCGTCGCCGGCGAACGTGACCGCGGCCTCCTGCGGGTCCACCAGCCGGCAGTTCGCCGGCAGCAGGCCGGCCTGGACGATCTCGCGCACGGCGTCGGCGCCGTCGCGGAAGTGCGCGAACCGGACGCCCGCGGCCCGGCGGTGCACCGGCCGCGGCAGGACGCGGACCCACGCCTGGGTGATCACGCCGAGCGTGCCCTCCGAGCCGAGCAGGAGCCGGTCGGGCGACGGCCCCGCGCCCGATCCGGGCAGCCGCCGCGACTCCCAGGCGCCGCTCGCCGGCGTGATCGCGCGGATCGACTCGACGAAGTCGTCGATGTGTGTCGGGCCGGTCGCGAAGTGCCCGCCCGCGCGCGTGGCGATCCAGCCCCCCAGCGTCGAGAGCTCGAAGGACTGTGGGAAGAACCGCAGGGTCATCCCGTGCTCGGCGAGCTGGGCCTCGAGCCGCGGCCCGGACGCGCCGGCCTGGATCCGTGCCGCCCGCGAGACCGGGTCGACCTCGAGGACCCGATCCAGCGCGCACATGTCGAGCGCCACGGCGCCCTGATGGTCCGGGCCGGGGATCGCGTCGATGCCACCGACGACGCTGGTGGCCCCGCCGACCGGGATGCAGGCGATGCGCTCGGCCTCGCACCACTCGAGCACGCGCTCGACGTCGGCCTCGTCGCGCGGGTGGGCGACCGCGTCCGGCGGGTGCGGGAACGCGCCGCGGAATCCGCGGACCACGTCGGAGTAGGAGCGTCCCTGCGCGTGCAGCGCGCGCTCGTAGACGTCGGCGGTGAAGATCTCGGCGAGGTGGGGCGGCGGCACGATCCGGGGTGGCGGCAGCTCGACGGCGTCGAGGCCGACCGGCGACTCCGGCGCGCTGGAGCCGAACCCCAGATGGGCGGCGAGCCCCTGGGCCGCGGCGGCGGTCTCGGACGGCGGCGCCTGCTCGTCCTCGAAGCCCCAGCCCCAGTGCTTTCGGCGGCGCCGAACGGTCATACGGGCGAGCATAAAGCGGGGGGCGCCGGGCCGGGCTCAGCCGCAGGTTGCGTCTGGGGACTCTGCGCGCGCGCGCCCGCGGGCTGGGCGTCCGAGCGCCCGGGGGTCGACTCACCGCCTCGACCCTGTCGCGACGCGGATATCGTGGCCCGGCGTGGCCCTCTCGCCCGGCATCCTCGCGCGTGGCCCGTGGCCCGATGGGGCCGTCGCCGCTCGTTGGCGCGACGACGTCTTCGAGCCGCCGCCCGAGCGTGCCCGCGCCGCCGACGCCGCGATCGCCGCGCTGCAGGACCGCGGCTCGCCGTCGCACGACGGGATGGCCGCGCGCCTGGCCGGCTACGTCGCCGGCGACGATCGGCTCGAGCTCGAGTTGCAGCCGATGCGCTGGTCGCTGCGCCTCGTCGAGGACCACGCGTCGGCTTCGCTCGCGTCGTTGTGCGTCGTGCGAGACGAGGACGGGCGCTGGCTCGCCGGCCGCCGCGCGCCGTGGCTGGCGAGCTGGGCGGGGCGCTGGGCGCTCGGCGCGGGCGGCGCCGTCGAGGTCGGCGAGGACCCGGTGCTGACCCTCGGCCGCGAGCTCGAGGAGGAGTGGAGCGTCGAGCCCGAGGCGCTGTCCGTCGAGGCGCTCGTCTGCCTGCCGAATCGGATGGTCATGCTCGTCGGCCAGGCGTGGCTCGCGCCCGGGTCGACCGTGACCCCGGACTCCGAACACGACGCGCACGCGTGGTGGCCCGCCGACGTCGCGGCGTGGCCGGCGGAGGCCGACCCTGCGCTGTGCCACCTGGCGCGGCTGCTGGACCCCGCGTGACGGCGGCGCCCGCCGTCCTGCTGCGCCGGGAGGTGCTGAAGGTCGGCTCCTACACGCACTCGGTCATCTACGCCGTTCTGCTCTGGGCGTCGCTCACCGACCGCGACGGGATCGTCTCGGTCCTCGGCTGGGTCCACGGCATCGGCTGGATCGTGATGTCGCTGCTGTGCCTGGCAGCGGTCAGGGAGCGAACGATCCCGCTCTGGCTCGGCGTCATGGTCGCCGTGATCGGCGGCGTGGGGCCGTTCTTCGGGAGCATCGGCTTCTACCTGGAGGGCCGCAGACTTCGTCGGTCCGACACGCTAGGGTAGGAAGCCGGAATGGCGGTCAACACAACGGTCGAAGTCGTCATGCCGGCGATGGGTGACTCGGTCTCCGAGGGCACCGTCCTGGAGTGGCACAAGCAGGAAGGCGACACCATCTCGGCCGACGAGACGCTGGTCGAGATCTCGACCGACAAGGTCGACGCCGAGGTCCCCGCGCCGACGAGCGGCACCGTCGTGAAGATCCACGCCCAGGAGGGCGAGACCGTCCACGTCGGCGGCGTGCTCGCCGAGATCTCCACGGACGGCGGCGCGCCCGCCGCCTCGTCGGACAACGGGTCCTCCTCCGACGACGCCACCGCCACGGCCGAGCCCGAGCCCGCGGCGGCCGAGCCCGAGGCCGCCGAGGCGACGCAGGTCGACATCACGATGCCGGCGATGGGCGAGTCGGTCTCCGAGGGCGTCGTGCTCGAGTGGCACAAGCAGCCCGGCGACGCGATCGAGGCCGACGAGACGATCGTCGAGATCTCCACGGACAAGGTCGACGCCGAGGTCCCCGCACCTGCCGCCGGCACGATGGGCGAGATCCTCGCCGAGGCCGGCGACACCGTCACGGTCGGCCAGGTCATCGCGCGCATGAGCGCGGGCGGCGCCGTCTCCGCCCCGGCGCCGGAGCCGACCGAGACCCGTGCCGGCACCGACGCGGCGCCGAGCGGCGACGGCGCGACCGCCACCGTCCCCGATGGCGCCAAGGCCTCGCCCGTCGCGCGCCGCGCCGCCGCCGCGCTGGACGTCGATCTCAGCTCGGTCACCGGCAGCGGGCCGGCGGGCCGGATCTCCAAGGCCGACGTCATCGCCGCCGCCGAGGGCGGCAACGGCGCGAGCGCCCCCGCCGCCGCCCCGGCCGCCAAGCCCGAGGGCGCGACGCTGATCAAGGGCGCGAGCGCGATGCTCGCCCGCTACATGGACGAGTCGCGGTCGATCCCGACGGCCACCTCGTTCCGCACGCTCGCCGTCACGGTCCTCGACGGCCGCCGCAAGCAGCTCAAGGACGGCGGCAAGAAGGTCTCGTTCACGCACCTGATCGCGTACGCGATCGCCAAGGCCGCCACCGAGCAGATGCCGGTCATGGCCCATCACTTCGCCGAGATCGACGGCAAGCCGCATCGCGTCGACGACGGCGGCGTGAACCTCGGCATCGCCGTCGACGTCGAGAAGAAGGACGGCTCGCGCACGCTGATGGTGCCGGTCATCCGCGACGCCGGCCGCAAGACGTTCCCCGAGTTCCTCGACGCGTTCAACGCGCTGATCGAGAAGGCGCGCAACAACGCGCTCGGGGCCGACGACCTGCAGGGCGCCAACCTCTCGCTGACCAACCCCGGCGGGATCGGCACGATCGCGTCGGTCCCGCGGCTGATGACCGGCCAGGGCACGCTCGTCGCCACCGGCTCGATCGCCTACCCGCCCGGCCTCTCCGCCATCGGCCAGATGATCGGCGCCGAGAAGGTCATGACGATGACCTCGACCTACGACCACCGGATCATCCAGGGCGCGGAGTCCGGCCGGTTCCTGAAGGTCGTCGAGGAGTACCTGCAGGGCGACCACGGCTTCTACGAGGCGGTCTTCTCCGACCTCGGCGTCACGCTCGGTGCGGCCCCGGCGCCGCCCGCCCCGGCCGCCGCCGCGGCGCTGCAGCGCGACGTCGCTCCGGTCGCGGCGCCCGTCGAGCCGCCCGACGAGCGCCTGCTGCAGGCGGTGCAGGCGGCCGGCTCGGTCATCAAGGCGCACCGGACGCACGGCCACCTGGCCGCGAAGCTGGACCCGCTGGGCTCCGAGCCCGAGGGCGACCCGGCGCTCGATCCCGAGACCGTCGGCCTCACGCCGGAGCTGATGGCCAAGCTCCCGGCCAAGGTGCTGCGCACGCACGTCCCCGGCGCCACGTTCGCCGACGCGCTCCCCCACCTGCGCGAGACCTACTGCGGCACGATCGCCTACGAGATCGAGCACATCTCCTCGCACCGCCAGCGCACCTGGCTGCGCCAGAAGATCGAGTCGGGCGAGTTTCGCCGCCCGCTGACCAACGAGGAGTCCAAGGAGCTGCTGCGGCGGCTCACGATGGTCGACTCGCTCGAGCGCTTCATGCACAAGGCCTACCTGGGCCAGAAGCAGTTCTCGATCGAGGGCCTGGACATGACGGTCCCGATGCTCGACGAGATGATCCAGCTCGCCGCGGCCCAGGGAGCGCGCGAGGTCGTGCTCGGCATGGCGCACCGCGGCCGCCTCAACGTGCTCGCCCACAACCTCGGCCGACCGTACGAGACGATCTTCCGCGAGTTCGAGGGCGCCTCGGACATCGAGGCGGTGACGACGATCCCGCAGGGCGGGACCGGCGACGTCAAGTACCACCACGGCGCCCAGGGCTCCTACCAGCTCTCGGATGACAAGTCGATCATCGTCCGGCTGGAGTCCAACCCGTCGCACCTCGAGTACGTCTCGCCGGTCGTCACCGGCGCCACGCGCGCGATCCAGACCACGCGCCAGGGCCCGCACGCCCATCTCGACACGGACGCCGCGATGCCGGTGATCCTGCACGGCGACGCCGCGTTCCCCGGCCAGGGCGTGGTCGCGGAGACCTTCAACCTGCAGGGCCTCGACGGCTACAAGGTCGGCGGGTCGCTGCACATCATCCAGAACAACCAGGTCGGCTTCACCACCGACCCCGACGAGTCGCGCTCGACCCGGTGGGCCTCCGACCTCGCGAAGGGCTTCGACGTCCCGATCATTCACGTCAACGCCGACGACGTCCCCGCCTGCATCGCCGCCGTGCGGCTCGCGTTCGCGTTCCGCCAGGAGTTCGGCCACGACATCGTCATCGACCTGATCGGCTACCGCCGCTTCGGCCACAACGAGGCCGACGAGCCCGCCTACACGCAGCCGGAGATGGCCGCGATCATCAAGACCAAGAAGCCGGTGCGCGAGATCTACTCCGAGCAGCTGGTCGAGCAGGAGGTCCTCTCGCGCGAGGAGTCCGACGCGATGGCCCAGGAGATCTGGGACGAGCTGTCGCAGCGCCACAGTGAGCTCAAGGAGCAGCTCGCCGCCCAGCAGGGCGCCGAGCAGCCCACGGGCGGCTACGAGCTGGACCGCACCGCGTCGCCCGAGGTCAAGACCGCGGTCAGCGCCGAGCGCCTGCACGGGCTCAACGAGGAGCTCCTGAAGTTCCCCGAGGGCTTCTCCGTCCATCCGAAGCTCGCGCGGCAGCTCGAGAAGCGGCGCACCGCCGTCGGCACCGAGGGCGGGATCGACTGGGCCCACGCCGAGGCGCTCGCCTTCGCGTCGCTGCTCTCCGAGGGCACGCCCGTCCGCCTCACCGGTCAGGACTCCGAGCGCGGCACGTTCTCCCAGCGTCACCTGGTCCTGCACGACCACAAGACAGGCATCCGCGTCTCGCCGATCCAGAACCTGCCGGGCGCGCTCGCGCCGATGGAGCTGCACAACTCCCCGCTGTCCGAGATCGCCTGCCTGGGCTTCGAGTACGGCTATTCGATGGAGGCGCCCGATGCGCTGGTGCTGTGGGAAGCCCAGTTCGGCGACTTCGTGAACTCGTGCCAGGTGATCATCGACCAGTTCATCGTGAGCGCGCTGGCCAAGTGGGGCCAGAGCTCACGGCTGACGCTGCTGCTGCCGCACGGCTACGAGGGCTCAGGCCCCGAGCACTCGAGCGCGCGGCTCGAGCGGTTCCTCACGCTCGCCGCCGAGGGCAACATCCGCGTCGCGAACCTCACGACGCCGGCGCAGTACTTCCACCTGCTGCGCCGCCAGGCGCGCGTCGCCAAGCAGCGGCCGCTGGTGATCATGACCCCGAAGTCGCTGCTGCGCCTGCCGCAGGCGACGTCGCGGATCGAGCACCTGTCCGAGTCGCGCTTCTTCCCGGTGCTCAGCGAGCCGCGGATCGACGAGGAGAAGATCACCCGCCTGATCCTCTGCACCGGCAAGATCTTCTACGACCTCAAGGGCCACGCCACGCGCGAGGGCAACGACAGCGTGGCGATCACCCGCGTCGAGCTGCTCTACCCCTTCCCGCAGAACCAGATCATCGAGGAGATCGAGCGCTACCCGAACCTGCGCGAGGTCGTGTGGGTCCAGGAGGAGCCGCGCAACATGGGCGCCCGCGCGCACATGTCGCCGCGCCTCATGCACATCCTTCCCGAGACGCTCGAGTTCGGCTACATCGGCCGTCCGGAGCGCGCGTCGCCGGGCGAGGGCTACCCGGCCGCGCACACGCTCGAGCAGACCCGCATCATCCGCACGGCGCTGGACCTCGACGTCCCCGTGTCGGTGAACCCGGCGAAGATGCCGGGCGAGCGCTGACCGCCCGCGGCGACTGCCCACGGAGCGGGGTCGCTAGCGTCCCGGGTTCGAGTCAAGCGACAGGGAGGACCCGATGCTGTTCGGCGAGAAGCACGTCCGGCGCTACCGCGAGACCGATGGCGCCGAGGGCCACGACTGGCAGGGGACGTCGACGCTCATCCTCACCACGAAGGGCCGGCGCACGGGCGAGCAGCGCGACGCCCCGCTGATCTACGAGCCGTTCGGCGACGATTACCTCGTGGTCGCGTCGAAGGGCGGCTCGGACCAACCGCCGGCGTGGTACCTGAACCTCGACGCCGATCCCGACGTCGAGGTGCAGATCATGGGCGACCGGTTCCGCGCGCGGGCGAGGACCGCGACGCCGGACGAGCGGCGCGAGATGTGGCCGGTGATGACCGCGGTCTGGCCCGCCTACGACCAGTACCAGACCAAGACGGAGCGGGAGATCCCGGTCGTCGTGCTCGAACGGGTCTGACGAAGCACGCAAGACCTTCAGTCCGGCTCGCGGACTGACGATGCAGGGGGGAGATGGTTCGCCACCCCACCCGGAAGGCGCGCTCCAGCCCGCTGCGGCAGGCTTGCCGGCACGCCGCGCTCTTCTACGTCGCAGGCGCGGTCATCACGCTGGTGTCCCTGGCCGTGCCGCATCCCGACGTCGTCGACGACGAGCTGCTGGCCACGACGGCGGTCCTGCTCCTGCTCGGCGCCGCGATCATGGGGTTCGGCGGCGACCGCCTGCCGCGGTGGTCGCTCGACGCCGTCAGCGCCTTCGGGGTGCTGCTGGTCTCGCTCGAGCTGCTGTCCAACGGCGAGCGCAACGGCGGCGGCGCCGACGGGACCGACATGTACTACCTGTGGCCGGTGCTGTTCGCCGCCTACCACCTGAGCCGTCGCACGATGCTCGCCATGGTGGTGCTCGTCGCGCTCGCCCACGCGCTGGCGCTGCACATCATCGACCCAGGCGCCGTCGCGCCCAGCCGCTGGGTGACGACGGTGGGGCTGGTGGCCGCGACCGGCGTGATGGTCCGGGCGCTCATCGAGCGCAACGCGCAGCTGATCGCCGACCTGGAGCGCCTGGCGCGCCACGACGACCTCACGGGCCTGGCCAACCGGCGGGCGATGGATGAGCTCTCCTCCGCGGAGGTCGAGCGCGCGACGCGCACCGGCCGCCCGTTCGGCCTGGTGGCGCTCGACCTCGACGGGTTCAAGCAGCTCAACGACCGCGACGGCCACGCGGCCGGCGACGCGGCGCTCGTCGCGGTCGCCACCGCGCTGACCGGCGCGCTGCGCGAGATCGACACGGTCGCGCGCCTCGGCGGAGACGAGTTCGTCCTGCTGCTCCCCGACACCGAGGCGGCCGGCGCGCTCGACGCCGCGCAGCGGGCGGCCGACGCGGCGCTCGGGCTCTCCGGGCTGCGACTCAGCTACGGCGTCGCGGTGTTCGGCGAAGACGGCTTGGAGGTCGACGCCCTGCTCCGCGCGGCGGACACGCGTCTCTACGAGGCCAAGCGGCGACGCAGCGACGGTCCGAGACCGCCGCAGCCCCTCGCCGCCTGAGCCTTACCCGTCCCAGCCGAGCGCGGCGTGCACCTGCGCACCAGCGGGCGCGAAGTCCGCGGTCAGACGCGAGAGCAGCACACGCCACCCGTCGTGGACCTCGTTCGCGCGGGCGACCATCGCCGCGCCGGCTTCGACGTCGCCGCAGTGGGCGACCGCGAGGCCGGCCCAGAACAGCAGCTCGTCCGAGTCCGGAGCCAGCTCGGCCGACCGGCGGTACAGCGGCGCGGCATCGTCGGCGCGCCCGGCGCCGAGCAGCTCGTCGGCGTCCGTCGCCAGCGCGTACGCGCGGTGGAGCCCGAGCAGGCGGCCGAGCTCGGCCACCGGATCGGTGTGGTCCTCGACGCGCAGGTCGACGGTGCAGCGCCAGGCCTCGCCCTCGGCCGGCACGACGAGCAGGGCCGAGGACTGGCTCCCGCGGACGTCGCCGCCCTCGGCCTCCGCCGCGCGGAGCGCGGCCACCAGCCGGTCGGCGAGGTCGCCCTCGGCCTCGGTGAAGGCCGCCGCCATCGCCGCAGGGACCGTCTCGGGACCCATCATGTTCGCCTGGCACGAGAACCCGGGACCGGTCACGTGACCGGCGTGGGCGATGCAGTCGGCCCCGGTGTGCGCGGCGACCCCGCCCGTCGCGTCGACGACCGCGACCTGGCGGACCGGCGCCGACGGGTCGGCCTCGAGCAGCTCCGCGAGCGCCGCTCGCGCTCCCACGCCCGCCGCCATCCGGTCGAGGCTGCGTGGGCCGTAGCCGGGCTCGGCGATCGACTGCGTGGCGACGACGCCGGCGCCGGGGCGCGCCCACGTGCACAGCGACCCGACCGAGAACCAGTGCGACTGAACGGCGGCGCCGAACTCGCCGGTCGCGGCGTCGCGGGCGACGATGGAGTAGGTGCCGTGGCGCATCGGCGGCCGAGCATACTGGCGGGATGAGCGACCGAGCCGACCGCGTCCTCGCGCGCATCCGCGCGACCCCCGAGGGCTTCGTCCGCGCCTACGGCGACGTCTCCCCCGGCGCGCCGCGGTTCGCCGGCACCGTCCTGCACGCGACGGACGAGCCCGGCTTGCCGTGGCACCGCATCGTGCGGGCCGACGGCTCGCTCGCGAAGGGCGCGCGCCAGCGCGCGCTCCTCGAGGCCGAGGGCGTTCCTTTCGTGGGCGACCGCGTCGACATGCGCGCCGCGCGCCTGCCGGACTAATGGCCGGCGTCGCCCTTCGCCCGCGAGCGCCTCGATCAGGTCGTCGTGCTGCAGGCGGCTGAGGGCGCCGTAGAGCGTGCCCGGCTGGAGCCGACGCCGGCGAACGCCCTCACTGGGTGTGCGCGCCGATCAGGCCGCGCGCGCGTCCGTCCCGAGCCGCGCAGTCAATTCCGGCCGCGAGCTGACGCCGACCTTCGCGTAGATCTCCTGCGTGTAGTCGCGGAGGGTGGGGCGCGACAGCGCCAGCCGGTTGGCGATCGCGTCCGTGCTGTGCCCGGCGACCAGCAGCGCGGTGACCGAGCGCTCGCGCTCCGTCAGGCCGTGCAGCGCGAGCAGAAGCGGCCAGCATCACCGCCCATGAACCGCTACGAAGGCAACACCGCCGTCGTCATCGGCGGCACGCACGGCATGGGGCGCGCGATGGTGGACGCACTGCGGGAGGGCGGCGCGCGGGTGCTCCTCACCGGCCACAACGAGATGAATGTCGCGGCGGCGCGAGCCGAGCTCGGGCCAGCGGCGGATGTGGTCTGCTCCGACGTGACACGCCTCGCCCACATCGACGCGCTGGCCGAACACGTCGCGGAGGCGCTCGGGGGCATCGACGCGCTCTTCGTCAACCAGGGCTACGCCGCGGTGGCGCCGTTCGACGAGGTGACCGAGGCCACGTACGACCGGCACTTCGACGTCAATGCCAAGGGCGCGTTCTTCACCGTGCAGCGGCTTGCGCCGCTGGTCCGTGACGGCGGCGCCATCGTCTTCACCTCGTCGGTCGCCGACGAGGGCGGCGCGGCGGGCATGATCGCCTACTCGGCGTCGAAGGCGGCGCTGTGGTCGTTCGCCCAGGGCTTCGCCGCCGAGCTGCTGCCGCGCCGTATCCGCGTCAACGCAGTGAGCCCCGGCTTCATCAGGACGCCATCGATGGGCGTCGACGCGCCGGAGGAATGGAAGACCGAGTTCTCCCGGATCGGAGACGAGACGACGCCGATGCGGCGCCACGGCACGGCCGAGGAGGTCGCGGCGGCAACGCTGTTCGTTGCGTTCGAGGCGACGTTCTCCACTGCGGTCAAACTGCCGGCCGTCGGCGGCCTCGGGCGGGGGATCCAGGCGCCGGCGTAGACACTCACCGTCACCGCACCTCGTCGGCATACTCACATCGCGTGGGGCGGCTGGTCGACGACATTGCGCAACCGGCACCGGACGTGACGCGATGACGGCGCGCCCGGAGCTGCCGCCGCGTTGCGACCGCCTGGTCCTGCGCCCGTATCGAGCCGGCGATGTCGATGCGACGCTCGCGTACGACAGCGATCAGCGCGATACGGACTCGCGCCAGCGCCTTGCACGCTCGGCGCGGATCTGCCGCAGATCCTCACGCGCCGCCCCGCCGGCCGCGAGCGCCGCGACCCGGTCGAGGCGGTCGAGAAGCGCGGCGGCCTGCTCGAGCGGCGCCCGCGGCCGGACGGCGGGCGCGGCCCCGTCGAGCAGCCCGTCCCAGACGTCTCCGTCGAAGGTCTCCTCCCAGTCCTCGCGCCCGGCCTCGACCGACCACTGGCCGCGGTCGCGGACGCAACGCACCACCACCCGCCCGCGGGTCCAGGTCACGACCCGGTCGCCGAAGCCGGGGCCCTGCGGGCCGTCGGTCCGCGTGAAGCCCGCGGCGCGCAGCGGAGCATCGAGGAGGGCGGTCGGATCGGGAGGGGTCATGGCGGAAGCTTGGCGGGCGCTTGCCGTAGGGTCCACCGCCGATGTGGCTCCAGCGCGAGATCGCACTCCGCGCCCGCCCGCGCGGCTTCCACCTGATCACGCGCGAGGTGGTCGACGCGCTGCCCGAGCTGCGCTCGCTCGACGTCGGGCTCGCGCACCTGTTCATCCGCCACACCTCCGCGTCGCTGACCCTCAACGAGAACGCCTCGCCCGACGTCCGCACCGACTTCGAGAGCTGGTTCGACGCCGCCGTGCCCGAGGACGCGCCGTTCTGGACGCACACCGACGAAGGCCCCGACGACATGCCCGCCCATATCAAAGCGGCGCTGCTCGGGCCCTCGCTGTCGCTGCCGGTCGCGGGCGGCCGGCTCGCGCTCGGGACCTGGCAGGGGATCTACCTGTGCGAGCACCGCGACCGCGGCGGCTCGCGGCGGCTGCTCGCGACGCTGTGCGGCGAGTAACGCAATTGACCCCCCGCGGCCCCCGAGCACGGCGAATGTCGATGCTGGCGATCATCCGGTGAGTCAGGGGCTGCTGACATCCGGAAGCATGAGACTCTGAAGAGCCTGACCCGAGACGTGTTGAACGTCGTGATTCCCGATGACGATGACGGTGAGGATCACCCATGGTCATGGCTCGCCGACTTGGCTCGGGCTCGCGGTCTGAATGTGACCGCCGAAAACTTCCGAGGTCTTCCGTATGAGGTGCTCTTCACCGAGAAGGTACGTCGCTGGCTTGCCCCTGACTGAGGCCCGGCCTGGGCTCGGCGCGGAGGAAGACCGGTTCGACGCGCACGTCGGTCCGCAGGCTGTTGGCGATGTAGCACTCGCGGTGCGCGAGGTCCGCGAGCCGTGCCAGGCGATCGTCGGATGCGTCGGAGCGGACGGTGATCCGCGGGCGCAGCACGATCTCGGTGATGCGCATGGGGAGATCGTCCTCGGGCATCACGCCCTCCGCCTCGTCCTCGTAGTCCAGGACGTCGATGCGGGCGCGCGCGGCGACGGCCAGGAAGGCGAGCAGCTGGCACGAGGACGCGGCCGCGACGAGCAGCTGCTCCGGGTTCAGCCGCGACGGGTCGCCGCGGAACGCCGGGTCGCTACTGAGCGCGACGGTGGCGTCCGCGGGCGGCGCGACGATCTCGTGGGCGCGGTCGTAGGCCTCGTAGCCGACGCCGGTCGAGCCCGTCCAGCGGCAGACGGTCGTGTAGCGGTGGGTGCTCAGCGCCCGCTCCAGCGCGGCTCCCGCTTCTCGGCGAACGCCGTCGCGCCCTCGCGCGCGTCCTCGGATGCATATACGGGATCGGAGATCGGGCGCTGACGTGCGAACGACTCGGCGGCGGGCCAGTCGCCCGACTCCTGCACGATCCGCTTGGACGCGTCGACGGCCAGCGGCCCGTTGCGCGCGATCGCCGCGGCGAGCTCGCGCGCGACCGCCACCGCCTCGCCCGGCTCGGCCAGGCGGTTGACGACCCCGAGCTCGTAGCCGCGCGCGGCGTCGATCGGGTCGCCGGTGAGCGCGAGCTCCATGGCCACGTGGTACGGGATCCGCCGGGGGAGGTGCAGCAGCGCGCCGCCGGTCGCCACCAGCGAGCGCTTGACCTCGGGGATGCCGAGCTTCGCGGTGCGCGCCGCGACGATCAGGTCGCACGCGAGCGCCACCTCGAACCCGCCGGCCACGGCGAAGCCCTCGATCGCGGCGATCAGCGGCTTGCGCGAGCCGCGTTCGACGATTCCCGCGAAGCCACGGCCCTCCACCCACGGGCGCTCACCGGTCACGAACGCCTTGAGGTCCATCCCGGCGCAGAACGCCTTGCCGGCGCCGGTGAGGATGCCGACCTGCAGGTCCGATTCCCCGTCGAGGCGCTCGAGCGCGGCGGCGACCCCTTCGGCCACCGCGAGGTTCACCGCGTTGCGGGCGTCCGGCCGGTTGAGCGTGATGAGCAGGACGCCGCCGTCGGCCTCGGTGATGACGGCGGCGTCGGGCATAGGCGGGGAGGCTACCGGCGCGTGCGGGTCACCGGGCGGCCGCGCTTGTTGATCACCTTCAGCCGCAGCGAGCGCGCGGCGGTCACCGGGCCGGGCCGGAACGCGGTGTAGGAGAAGCGCAGCCGCCGGAGCCCGCGACGGTCGCCGTAGAGGTTGGTCGGGAGGATGACCGTCAGGCGTCCGGCCCGGCGGGTCTTCTGCCCGGTCTTGAGCAGCCGCAGCTTGCCTCCGACGAAATGCTGCAGGGTGATCTCGGCGCCGCGAATGCCGCGGCCGCGGCGGTCGGTGAGCCGGCCGCGCACGACGACGCGCTTCCCGTAGCGCATCGTGCCGCGGGTGCGCCGGTTGTGCGCGAACCACACGCGCAGGCGGCCGGCGCGGTCGGCCGGGGTCCCGTTGGCCCGCGCGTTGGCGACGGTCCGCTTCAGCGGCCCGAGCACCGTCGCGCGATTGCCGGCGGCGTCCTCGATCGCGACCGCGAGCTCGTGCTCGCCGTCGGTCAGCTTCGTCGTGTCGATCGCCACCGTCGCGCGGGCGAGCGACAGCGGGCACGGGACCTTGCCGATGAACTCGTACGCGTCGGCGTTCCCCGTGTTGGCATCCACGCATGTCCCGGACCCCTGGTCGAGGCCGCGTGTCTCGACCGTCTGGCCGTCGATGATGGTGAAGACCCGATACAGGCCGCCGCCGACGTCGCCCGCGTCGAACTCGACCGTCGCGACACCCGCGACGCGGGCGTCGGGCGCGGTCAGCGTGCCCGTCACCTTCGACACCGTCGGAGCGCTCTCGTCGACCAGGCGGAACGTCGCGCGCGGGACGTCGACGCGCAGGTTCTGCTGACCGTCTGGCGTCCCGCACTCGCGCGGGAAGAACTCGCCGCAGCCGGCGTTGAACTGGACGAAGGCCGCACTCAGCCCCGCGCGCGTGACGAGGCCGGAGACGTCGGTGGTGCAGGTGCCGGCCCCCGGCTCGCACGCGTCGATGACCTCGGTGTCGGTCTCGAGCCGGTAGCCGACCGAGCGCCGGTCCCCGGGTCCGGGGCCGGCGGGCCGCAGGCCGGTCGTCGAGCGCTGGATGTCGAAGCCGGCGATCTTGGTGCCCGCGGGTGCGGTGTAGCGCTGGTTGGCGCCCGTGCCACCCTGCCACGGCCCCGTGCCGGTGAGCGCCACGCGCAGCAGCCCGCCTGCGGTCCCGCAGGTGTTGCCGGCGTCGGCGGCACCGGACTTCGAGCCTTCGAAGCCGCCCGCCGGCGCCGGCGCGCCGCTGGGCGCCAGGCACTCGTGGTCGGTGTACAGGGCGGCGCCCGCGGTCGCGGGCAAGGCGGCGCACAGCGCGGCCGCCACGGTGCCGGCAGCGAGGCCGGCGAATCGAGTCCTCACGGACGAGCTCCCCTTGCTCGGATGACGTGGCTGGTCCCCACGGCGCGGTCCCGCCCGCGCCGCGCGCAGTCTAGGGATCTCTCCGCGTGTTTGCAGTCTGACGTCGGAGGTCTGCAGGCACTCTTGCACGCGAGGCGCGTCGTTGAAGCTCGCGTCGCGCCGCGCTCAGGCGGCGAACAGCGTGAGCGCGGGCTCGCGCTCTCCGCGCAGCCGGGCGAGATCGACCTCGACCCAGCGCAGCCCGCGCGCCTCGGCGAGCACGCGCGCCTGCGGCTTGACGACCTGCGCCACCAGCACCCCGCGGCAGTCCGCCATCGCGGGATCCACCCGAATGCGCTCGAGGTAGCGGGCGAGTTGCTCGACCGCGTCGATCGTCCCGACCCGCTTGATCTCGACCGCGATCCAGCCGTCGGCATCGTCGCGGCACATGAGGTCGACCGGCCCGATGTCGGTCGGCCACTCGCGCCGCACGAGGCGGAAGCCCTCCCCACACCACCCGGGCGCGTCGGCGAGCAGCTCCTGCAGGTGCGCCTCTACGCCGTCCTTCTCGAGTCCCGCGTCGAAGTCCATGGGGTGCGCGGAGTCCGACACCACCTCGGCGATCCGGATGTCCAGCCGGTCCTCGCCCTTGAGCTTGCGCACCACGAGCCCCTCGGGCGTCTCCTCGATCGCCGTCGGCGGCGTCATCCAGTTCAGCGGCTTGACCTTAGAACCGCCCGAGTCGGACGCACGACCATGAACGTTCCGTCTGCCTTGATCATCAGCAGGCGCAACGCCTCGGGCAGGTGCGTTGAGAGGCGACCGGTGTAGTTGACCTCACAGCGGGCGACGATCAAGCGCATTGGGCGGGAACCTACGGCCGTGGCCGGACGGAGGGCGGAGAGAGGGCGGAGAGACTTCGCTGAGCCGGCCTGACCGTCGCGCTCCTGGATCCGTCGAAGCGCGGTTTCGGGCAGTGTCTCATAGATCGCGTCTAGTTCCTTTGGGCGGGTGATCATCTGCTCAACGATGAAGTTCAGTAGGCCGAACAGGGCGGTAGCCGTGTCGCGATCGTCGCGTAGGTCGAGTTGACCCGGATGGACCGCGTTGTTGCCGATCACGCGGAGTGAATCAAGTGTTTTCTGGACGCCCGGCAGAAGCCCGTCGCGGACGAGTGCGGCGATGTCGTCATCGAGCTTCTTCCCGGGCTTGCCGAGCGACTTGCAGAGCTTCTGCAGTGTGAGCCGCAGCAATGCGACGGCGCCGCGC
Organism: uncultured Solirubrobacterales bacterium; assembly: GCA_963828075.1. Lineage (GTDB taxonomy): Bacteria > Actinomycetota > Thermoleophilia > Solirubrobacterales > Solirubrobacteraceae > JACCYI01. The sequence goes on from CAWHDH010000021.1 coordinate 1,478,362, forward strand.
GGCGAGCGGTCCACAATCCCGCGAGCCTCCTCGTAGTCGCCTCTGGCGTCGTCGGGGAAGTCGGGGTGCGGCAGCGGTGCGTTTGCAGAGCCGGCGGGCCACACGAGGAGCGCGTGCGGATCCTCCCCGGTGGGTTGAGCCGTGTGCTCGGCGATCCAATACGTCAGTTCGTCGCAGTTGAAGCACTCCGCTCGATAGACATGGCTCGCAACGTTGCTGCGGGGCATGGCGTACTGGAGTTGCCACCAGGCTTGGGGGGCGAACACCCCGCAGTGCGGGCAGTGGAACGCCCTCCGGTTCATCGTCGGCGCGATGTACTCCACAGCGCCAATGCGCGGCGGCCCCGGTCGGTTCTCCGCTTCGTCCATCTCACACGGGAGCTTACGGGCAGAGTCGGCGGGGCCAGGTGGGCTCTCGCGCCGAGACGCCATTCGCACTTTGCGGCTTTTCCGTTGCCCCTAAAGCAACGCGCCCGAAACTGGACGAATGACCGATATGCGCGCCGGCCGATGGGGACGATGATGCAGTCACAACGCAAAAACGGCCCCGCGCGGAGCGAACCGCCGGGGCCAGGCAACCCAGGATGGAGGTCCGGGATGCGCCACGAGGATGCCAGAACCATCACGCTGGCCGTGGGAAACGATGAGGCGCCGACGCTACGAGCGATCTTCACCGAGTGGGCCGGCGAATGGTCGAAGCCGCCGATTGACCCGCGCGACGCGGACGACTACGCCTCAGATCTCCAAGCGCTGCGTCGTGCGCTCTCGGAGCTTCCTGCCGGCTCGGTCACGTTCGATCTCGGCGACATGCGGGGGTATCTGGTCGATGGCCTTGAAAGCGCGCTCGTGCGGCAGGACTGGCCCTTCGTCGGCTCATGCTCCGCGATCCTGACCCGCCTACAGGTCGCGTGACAAGACTTCTCGTCACGCGCACCGAAGCGTGCGAGATCCTGGGCGGGATCAGCATGGACCACTTCGAGCGGCACGTCTGCCCGCACCTTCGGATCGTCCGCTCGGGCCGGCTGCGGCTCGTGCCGGTCGCTGAGCTCGAGCGTTGGGTACGCGAGCACGCGCGGTTCGCCGGATGAGCGCGCCACCACATTCGGGCCGTAGGTCTTGCGAAGGTGGCAAACGTGCCTTAGCGTCTTTGAATGAGAACGAGTCCAGAGTGACCACCGCCCTAGTGGTCGATGCCAGTCCCGACCTTCAAACGTCCGTCGAGGAAGCGGCACTCTGTGGCCTCGATCTGATCGAGGTCGGGCCAGACGAAACGCTCGGGCGATTCCTAGGGCGGGTCCCGCCGAGCATGGCAGAGGGTGGCGGAATGATCCTGCAAGGGTCCTGACATGGACGCTCACGAGCACTTCGTGGAAGCGGTCCTAGCGACGGATGCGGGAGAGCGCTGCGTTTCGATCGCGCTGGGGCGCGTCCTGTTCGACGGCCGCGTGTTCGATCACTTCGAGGAGCTAGGTGCGGCAGCGCGTCCGCTATGGGATTCGATGGACCCCGACGCACGGGCCGGCGTTCTCGCGCGAGCAGAGGCTTACGTCAATCGGAGCATGCTCGATAAGGCGCGGGACTTCTCGGAGATGACGGGCTGAGCGCGGGGCGGCGGGGCGCGTCAGCGACCGCTCCCCCCCTTCTGATTTGGCGGCGAGACGCCGAAGCCGCCGGGCGGTTCGCACCCGGCGTGTGGGCGCCCGACGTTGACGCGTACATGGTGGCGAGCGGCTTGCTCAAGGAGATCGGGCGAGAGGATGCTCGCCTCGGGCGCATCTATGCCCTGCGGTTGGCGACATTCGGCGGTCGTCCAGACTCTGAGCCTGGCTGTCACGGCTGGAATGAGGTTCTCGCGTCGGCGGATCAGTTGCTGGAGGCCCGATCGCGGCGCACGGACGGCGGGATGCGCGGCCGCCTGTCCGTAGATGGCGCGACGTGGCGGGTTTGGCGGGTGCTCAATCTCTACGCAGGCGCCGCCACCGTGCAGGAGATGGCCGCGTTTGAGGGCGTCTCGACGCGTCGCATCAAGGCGATCCGGGCCGCCGGGGTGAACTAATTCGGACCTCGTTCCGAATACGTGCAATCTTTGTCTGGCTGGCTCGCTGCGCCGAACGCGCTGCGCCGGCTTCTCCAAGGGCGTCCACGCGGGCGCCCTTTTTCTATTCCGAAGCGACCTTCCCGACATCGGAGGAGGAGGAGCTATGGCTACTTTGCGAAATGATCCGGAAACGGTGCGACGCGACCTGGCGGAGTACGTCCTAGGGGACATCCGCGCTGCCGCTGAACGCATTGGCAATCTCGAACTGGATCTGCTTGGCGAGCACTACGGCGACCCGATGCCGGATGCCGCCGGCTATCAAGCCAGGGCGCTGTGTGCCCTGGCGGGCTGCCTGGAGAGCGTAGGGCGAGCGGTCGCTGAGATCGCGGCTCTCGGCTCGCCGCAGCTCCCCGGCGACGCGTGAGCTTCCTCTCTCGTCTGCGCGGCGCAGAGAGGCGCAGTACGACGCTTGCGAACCCGGAACAGTGGCTAGTGCAGGCACTGACGGATGGGCGCTCGAGCGGTCAGACGGTCAGCGTGAGCACCGCACTCGGTCTCGCCCCGTTCTACCGCGGCGTGAAGCTGCTCTCGGAGAGCGTGGGAATGCTCCCCTGCAAGGTCTACGTCAAGACGGCCGCCGGCCGCGAGGAAGCCCCGGCCACGTCGCGCCCTAGTGAGCTGTTGCATACCCGGCCGAATGACGACATGGCGGCCGACGAGTTTTGGGCGCTCGTGCAGTCGCATCTCGACACTTGGGGCAACGCGTTCCTGTGGAAGCAGCGCGCAGGCGATGGCCGCATTGGGAACCTCTGGCCCGTCCACCCCTCGAGAGTGGCGGTCAGTCGTCTGGCGGACGGCACGCGCCGGTTCGTGATCGACGGCAAGGTTGGCGAGCCTCACACCATCTCCGAGATTCTGCATATCCGCGGGCTTGGTTCAGACGGCCTCGTGGGCTACTCGCCGGTGCAAGTCGCTCGCCAGCAGCTCGGCGCGGCGCTGGCTGCGCAGGACTTCGAGGGGCGCTTTTGGGAGAACGACGCGACCCCCGGTGTGACGCTGATGCACCCGGGCAAGTTGACACCCGAGGCCGTCGATCGCGTCCGGGCGAAGTGGGAGGAGCATCACAAGGGGTCGCGGAACCGCCGCAAGACGGCCGTGCTTGCCGAGAACATGACGATTCAGCAAATGACGATGCCGTTGCGCGACGCGCAGTTCATCCAGGGCAAACGTCAGAGCGCCACCGAGCAGGCGCTGATCCTCGGCATTCCCCCGTACATGGTGGGCGGCGAGACGGGCGGGTCGATGACTTACTCCACGGTCGAGGGCCAATCGCTCGACTTCCTCAAGTGGTCGCTCGCGCCGCGTCTGGTGCGGCTACAGAACGCCGTGACGGCTGATCGCGACCTGATGCCGCCCGGGTGGCACGCGGAGTTTCAGACCGCCGCGGTGCTGCGGGCGACAGCGAAGGAACGCGCCGAGCACTACGCCATCGCGCTCAATCCGGAGACGGGCTGGATGCGACGAGATGAGGTCCGCGAGCTTGAGAACTTGCCGGCCGAGTCGGCGCCTGAGAATGATGAGGAGGGCGACGATGAGCGCTGAGCGCCGGCTGTTGTCGACCGATGATCCGCGAGTGCGCGCTGCGAAGCGTGAGATCCGCTACGCGCGGTCCCGCGACATGATCGAGGAGGCTTGGCGGCCGTCTGAGATCGGCCTGCGGTCGGCCCCTACATCGGTCGGGTGGCAGATCGTCGGGCACGCACTGGTCTACAACCAGATCTCCGATGACCTGGGCGGCTTCCGCGAGCGCATTGCTCCGGGCGCGTTGACCGCGGTGCTGCGGTCGAAGGCCCTCGACACGAGGGCGCTGTTCAACCACAACATGGACATGGTGCTTGGCCGCGTCAAGAGCGGCACTCTGCGACTTGCGGACACGCCTCAGGGTCTGCGCTACGTCGTGGACCCGCCGGCCACCACGTACGCCGAGAATCTGCTCGCACTTCTCGAGCGCGGCGACGTCGACCAGTCCAGCTTCGCCTTCCGCGTCGCCAAGAATGGCGAGACGTGGGAGGAGGCCGATGACGGCCTGCTGCTCCGGACCATCACGAAGTTGAGCGATCTGTTCGATGTGAGCCCGGTGACCATGCCGGCGTACCCGCAGACGGACGCTGGCGTTGCATCTTCCCCGCTCGAGGATGGGCGGACAAATGCGCCCGAGAGCTTCCCGCACAGGGCGGCGCTCGATCGCGCAGTGAAACGTCTCGAGCGACTGATCGCCTAGCCGCTTCACCCCCGACCTCCGCGCCACGAGCGCGGCCACCCGGAAGCGTGCCGGTCCCCGTAGATGCAGTCGCGGGCGCGGCAAAGGCCGGGCGGCCGAAGTGTGACCGGAGGGACTGCCTGACGTCACATAGACGAAAGGCGACCCGTGAAGGGACGCATCACCGAACTCCGCGAGCAGCGCGCTCGCGCGTTCCAGCAGATGAAGGATCTCAACGACAAGGTGGCGGGCGAGTCCCGCGACCTCAACGCTGAGGAGCAGCAGTCCTACCAGCGCATGGAGGCCGAGCTCGACTCGCTCACGGCGCAGGTGGACCGACTGGAGAAGTTCGCCGGCCAGGAGTCCACGTTCAGCCGCGACGTGCCCCACGACGCTCGCGAGGAGCGCCCCGGCGGACGCGACACGCGCGGGACGGACGGGCGCAGCCCGCTCCCGACCGGGGGCGAGTACCGCGATGCGTTCGCGGCCCTCGTGCGCGGCGCGGGGCAGATCGCCGTCCTGACCGGCGAGCAGCGGGCGGCCCTGAACGTCGGGACCGCCGCACAGGGTGGCTATCTCGTGCCAGACGAGTTCTATCGCGTGCTCGTGGAGAGCCTGCGGGAGTTCAGTGTGATCCGGCAGTTCGCGACGGTCCTCACAACGGGGAACCACGGCGATCTGCTGATTCCCAAGGTGGACACGAACTCGGCGGCAGTCTGGCTCGCCGAGGCGGCGGCGTACACGGCTTCCGAACCGACGATCGCGCAGGTGGTGCTGGGCGCCTTCAAGTGCGGCCTCATCGGCAAGGCGTCCGACGAGATGGTGGGAGACAGCGCGTTCGACGTGCTCGCCTTCCTCGCCCGCCAGGCGGGGCAGGCCATCGCCACGACCACCGGAGCGGCGTACGTGAACGGCGCGTCCGGCGCGACCGATCGCCCGGAGGGCATCGTCAATAAGGCGACCGTGGGGCACACGGCCGCCAGCGCGACCGCCATCACGGCGGACGAGCTGATCGACCTGTATCACTCGGTCATCGACCCATACCGCTCGCGAGCCTCGTGGCTGATGCGTGACGCCACGGTGAAGCTGGTCCGCAAGCTCAAGTCCAACGACAGCCAGTACATCTGGCAGCCGGGGCTCCAGGCCGGCCAGCCGGACGTCCTGCTGGGCCGTCCGGTGTTGGTCGACCCGAACGTTCCGGCAGCCGCGTCTGCGGCCAAGTCGGTCGTGTTCGGCGACCTGAGCGGCTACTACATCCGCGACGTCGGGACGGTGGCGATCAAGCCTCTCACCGAGCTCTACGCGCTCAACGGTCAGATCGGCGTGCGGACGCACTTCCGCACTGACGGGGACCTCGTGGACACGTCGGCAGTGAAGGTTCTCCAGCAGGCGGCCTAACGGCCAATAGGCGGCGCTCCCGGCATCGGCCGGACGAGGGCTCACGACCCAGCGCCGCCCCTTTCCCGCGCGCCGCATCCGGGCGTGGGGCGAGTACCCGGTTCACGGAGGTAGCCCCATGGGCAAGATTGAGATAGGCGGCATCCAAGTCAGCCATGCCCGCTGCGCGGGCTGCCGGCGGAAGCTCAAGGTGACGGACCCAGCGCGGTGCGTGGACTGCGCTGCAACACCGCGGTGCCCGCTGACCGCCAAGCTTGCAGGCGAGGCCGAAGGGCGCGGCCGATGACGCCCGCCACGATCCGCCGGCACGCCGAGAGTTCGCAGGCGATCATCGACGCGCTGCGTGAGCGGCTAGGCGATGGCTTCTTCTCGAAGGGCCTCGATGTGGAGTTCATCCTCACCCCGTGCGGGCGGACCATCGCCACATACGCGGGGATGACGTTGCTACTCAACGAAGATGATGGCGCGCCCGTCGCGCTCCGGACACGCGGCGGTCGGCTGGACGTCGCGAGCATCACCGATGACGGACGTTTCGTGTGGGCGGCTGCGGCCTCGCTCGCGCCTGTTGGGGTGAACTGATGGCAGGCAAGACGCGTTCCCTAACCGTCGTCATCTCGGGCGACACGAAGGGCCTCACGCAGGCACTCGGGCATTCGGAATCGAAGGTCACCAAGTTCGGCAAGGCGTTCGGGATCGCGGGCGCCGCGGCTGGTGCCGGCCTCGGGTTCGCGGTGAAGTCCGCGATGGGCTTCGAGAAGCAGTTGTCGGCGCTGGGTGCCGTCTCTGACGCCACTGCGAAGCAGATGCAGGCGCTCCGCGAGCAGGCCCTGAAGGCGGGCGCGGACACGGCGTTCTCGGCGTCTGAGGCGGCGGTCGCGCAGACGGAGCTCGCGAAGGGCGGGCTCGCGCTGGAGGACATCATGCGCGGCGGGCTGTCGGGCGCGCTGTCGCTCGCCGCCGCGGGCGAGATGGAACTTGGCGAAGCGGCGGCCGTGACCGCCAACGCCCTGAATCAGTTCGGGCTGAACGGTAAGGACGCCGGGCACGTCGCGGACGCGCTCGCCACCGCTGCGAACGCGACGACCGCGGACGTGTCGGACTTCGCGATGGCGCTCACGCAGGGCGGCGCGGCAGCGAAGGCCGCGGGGCTCGACATAGATCAGACAGTGGTCGGCCTGGAGGCGCTGGCAGCGGCCGGCGTGAAGGGCTCCGACGCCGGTACGTCGCTGAAGGCGTTCTGACGCACATCGCCGCGCCATCCAACGCGGCAGCCGAGGAGATGAAGCGGCTCGGGCTCGAGTTCTTCGACGCCGAGGGCAACGTCAAGTCCCTGGCTGAGACGTCCACGATGTTGCAGGACAAGCTCGGCGGGCTGACCAAAGAGGAGAATCTGGCCGCGGCTGCGCACGTCGCGGGCACGGACGGTATGCGGGCCATGCTCGCGATCATGGACGCCGGCCCGGCGAAGCTGGACTCTTTCGCGGCCGGGCTTGAGAAGCAGGGCTCCGCGGCTGAGGTTGCCGCTAAGAAGCAGGACAACCTTGCGGGCAAGGTGGAGCAGTTCCAGGGCTCCGTCGAGACGCTGGCGATTCAGGTGGGCACGAAGGCGATTCCCGCGTTGACAGACGTCACGGTCGCGGCTACCGGGTTCGTCAACGAGATGATGGCGGGCGACGGCGCGGGCGGACGGTTCGCGTCCATCCTCGGGCGCATCGCCGGCACGGCGTCGGGGGCCGCGGGCGCCGTGAAGGGCTTCGTCTCCTCCTCCGGGGGGCTTGCCGCGGTCGGTGCGATTGTCGGCGGGCTCGCGGGCCGGTTCATCGCGCTACAGGTCGCGATGGGCATCGGCAAGATCACGGCGTTTGTCGGTGGGATCAAGGCGGCGGGCGGTGCGATGACGGCGCTATCGGCGGTGATGCGCGCCAACCCGTTCGGGATTGTTCTCACGGCGCTAGGAGCCGTGGCCGGCGCCCTCGGCCTGATGAAGCTCAAGAGCGACGGCGCGAGGGTCAGCGCGCAGCAACTCAACGACGCGATGCGGGCGCAGGCGGACGCGGCGCGCGAGCTGGCCGACCACGACATTGACGTTGCACAGAGGCGGGCGACGGCGGAACAGGCCACCGTCTCGCTTGAGCGCGCCGAAGTGAACCTAGCCAAGCTCCGCAAGGGCGGGAAGGCGAGCGCGCTTCAGATTCGCGAGGCTGAGTCGGACGTCAGGTCCGCGAGGGTCCAAGCCGAACGCGCGACCCGTGATCTTGGCCGCGCCGAGGAGGACGGAGCGCGCAAGCGCGAGGCGAACACGAAGCAGACCAAGGCGTCGACCAAGGAGCACCGCGGTCGGATCGCGACGTTGCGCGAGGACATCAAGACCAATGACGCGGCGATCCGGTCCCTGATCGGCATGGGCCGCGGGATGGATCACAACCGGCCGAAGATCGAAGCGCTCCGCAAGAAGCAGGAGGAACTTCGCAAGGAGATCGGTCGGCTCGAAGACAAGAAGGTCACGGTTTCGGTCGGCGTCAAGCTGTCCACGAACGCGAACGGCAAGGTGCTACCCGCGGGTGATGGCCTCGGGCAGGCGGTCACGTCCACGATTCAGCACGGGTTCGATAGCGGGGCGTTGGACGCGTTCCCGTTCATGGGCGGGAGCGCGAACCTGATGGGCGCGGACGCGGACCTCGGGCCGTTCGCCAGCATGGGCGCGGGCATGGGGCTGAGCGTGTCGTCGGGGCTGCGTCCCGGTTCGATCACGTCGAGCGGGAATGAGTCCTACCACGGGTCGGGCGATGCGGTGGACATGGCCGGCCCGCCCTCAGCGATGATGCGGTTCTTCCGGACGATGCGTTCCCTGTTCGGGCCGCGTCTGCGCGAGCTGATCTACACGCCGGGGGGCGTCGGGATCAAGGATGGGCAGCCGCACACGTTCACGGGCCAGGTTGCGGCCGACCACTTCGATCACGTCCACCTGGCCTACACGGGCCTGTCCGGCGACGGTGAGGGACGCAAGCCCGGGACGGGCGACGGTGAGGGCGTCATCGCCGCGGCTGCGAAGGCCGCGGGCATCGACCCGGCCATCCTGTGGGGTGTCTACGGCGCCGAGTCGAACTTCGGCCAGAACACGAACAACTCGTCGGCGGGCGCGCAGGGTCCGTTCCAGTTCATGCCCGCCACGGCGAAGGCAATGGGCGTCAACCCGCACAACTTCCGGTCGGCCGCGTTCGGGGCTGCCCGGTATCTCGCGCAGTACGCGAGCCGTGGCGTGGCAGGGATGCTCGCCGCGTACAACGCGGGGCCGGCGGGGAACCCGAATAACGCTGAGACACGGGCGTATATCCCGAAGGTTCTGGCGCTCGCGAAGCGATGGGCGGGTGTTGACGGCACGGACGCTACCGACAGCAAGGGCGCTCCGAAGGGACCAGCGTCCCTGGGCATTCGCATGGGCGCAGCGGGCGTCCAAGGGGCCGATGCGGGTCTGTCACCGGGTAGCGGCGCATCCCCGCTCGGTTCGCGCGGCTCGCTTGAGGAGGAGTCATCCGCCGCGGATCTCGCCATCGAAGGTTCCTACGGGAATCCGGCGGGCATCGAACGGGCGCTCACCCGGAAGCGGACGGCCATCTCGGCGCGGGCGGGGAAGATCCGTGCGGCGCTCAAGGAGGACGACCGTTACCGGCGGTCACATGGGCGTAAGGGGAAGCGGCTCGGGCCGAAGCGGCGCGTAGAGCTTGAGGCTGAGCTGGCGATCCTGATCCGGGATGCCCGCGACCTGGACGCGGACCTCGGCGCGATCCACAACGGGCAGATGGGCGAGGAGTACGGCGGGCCAGGAGCGGCGGACGCTGGCGGGGCTGACGGCGGCACGGTTGACGCCGGCCCGACACCGCTGGACTACATCAATGCCGATCTTGCCAAGGCTGGCCTGACCGTTGGCACGGACGACGACATGGCCGCGGCGACGAAGCTCCGCGACTACTGGCGGGGCGAGTTCGACAAGGCGCTCACGACCGCTGATCCGCGGGATGACATCGAGGCGGCCAGCAACCTCAAGTCCGCCATGGATGCACTGGCCTCGATCGTTGAGGCGCGCGGCAAGAGCGAGGAGGACGCGCGCCGCGAGCACACGGCAGCACTACAGGGTGTCCGCGATGAACTGAAGCGGAGCAACGACATCGCTCACGCCGTTCAGACGACCGACTCATTCCAGACAACCAAGTTCCTCGCGGACTTGATCTCCGGTCACATCGTCGGTCACGGCGTTGTGCCCCGGTCGTTCACGCCGGGCGCCGGCCACGAGTACACCTACTGATGCACGAGCGAGACAGGATGGAGGAGGCACGCCGCGCACTCGACGCGGCGTGCGATAGGGCGGCTCTGTCGCGCGCCGCGATGGAGGCCACGCGGGACAAGTTCATGGCCGACACGGCGATGGTCCGCGAGATGAACGCGCTGTACGTCGAACTATCGCTGCACGTGCATGGCGGCCGGCCCGCTCCCGTACCGCTACTGGCTCGCTACGGGCTACACCTACGCTCGCTCAACCCAGAGCAGGCCCTCGGGTTCCGCGACCTCTTGCTTGGCGAGGAGGCCAAGGGAAGCGCCATCGCGGGCGAAGTGCTCGACGCGCTCGCGATGGATGCTGGCTGGATGGACCTCACCTGGGGGACCCAGCGATGGGCGGAAGGCTGAGCCGTCTCGGGGCGATCCGTCCCAACCGGTTCCGAATACAGTGGCGAGATGTCCATCTGGACGCAGACTCTTGACATCGCGTGGCGCCCCGAACTCCGGTTCTATGAACACGGAGCGTCCGTCCTTCGCGAGATCCAAGAGGATTCATCGCTCAGCGCCTTCCGCCTCTCGGATGATGAGGCGGGCGCGCAGCTCGGCGATGAGTACCACGAGATTGACTTCTCTGCTCGCGGGCTCACCGCGAGCCTACTCCGCCCTGACGCCGATATGGACCGGGTGCTGATGGGCATGAGCATTGTTCTCAAGAGGTTGCAGCCGTCGCGATTCGAGGCGCCGAGCATCCGCTTCATGCACGTTCGCGCTCTAGCCAAGGGCTACGACGAAGCAAGGCAAGAGGCCATCCGATCGCTGTTCGGGTCCGTCGAGTTTGGGCCGGCCGTTGTGGGCGATTTCGCGAACCTACTCGACGGCGTGACCACCGAACCGCCGGGATCCATCCACGTCGAATACGGCATTGTCTCGGCTGACGAGCTTCCGATGCGTCTGACGGGCCTCCTCGGGCAGGTCTCGCCGCGGCTACCCCGTGCGGCAGAGCGTTCCGTTCCCTTGCCGCGAGATGCCGAGGACTTCCCAGCCGTCGCGCTCTTCGCCGATATGGCGTTTCAGTTGCTCGATCGCATCCCCGATGAGGATCCCTTAGCTAAGGTCACAGATATGTGGCGCACGTGTCGGAAGACGTCCTCGCAGGTCGCGGAGACGCTATCCAGCAATCTCTTCGGATCAGGATCGGAGCAAGTCGCACGATGACCCCGCGAACGCTCGTTAGGCAAGGCACTACTCGCACGCCGCAGACGGGCAAGTGGATTGACGTCGAACAGGGGGCAGCGAGCGCGCCGCCATCTGGCGCTCCTAGGCATGTCGGCCCGGAGAACGGCGAGTGGATTCCGGCCTCTGAACTCGCGACCGCATCCGAGTCCGCAGCACCCGCCGACCTCATCACCGCGGTGCTCGACTTCCTTCTGGACGAGTGGGAGCTCCATGCCGAGCACCAGTCATCGATACGTCGCGCCACGAAGCACCCGGCGTATCGCTTGCTGCTTCGCGCACCGTCGTCGGCGATTCCGAAGGTGCTCGATCGCCTAGCCATGGACCGAAGCCCGCTATGGGTGTGGGCGCTTGGCGATCTTGCAGAAGTCGATGCTGCCGCCGGCGCGGAGACAATGGATGAGGCGGCTGACCGCTGGCTGGCGTGGGGCGCCGAACACCTCCGAGTCGATTGACGGACGACAAGGCTGACCTCGAAGCTTGTTGGCCGCGACTGATCAGTGCGGCCTACTACATCACGAGCCGGCGCACGACGAGACGTGAGGTACCGAGCTACAACTGCGTTGCTTGGGTGGAGGAAGACACGGCGCACTGGTGGGAACCGGAGGAACGTGGGGGCTTCTACTGGCCACCTGGGCTCTCGCGCGACGACCCCAGCCTTGACAACTACCTTGCCGCTTTCGAGCGAATGGGGTTTCGACCATGCGATGACGGCTCATTGCAGACGGGTATCGAGAAGATCGCCGTGTACGTTGACGACGACAACGAGTTCACGCATGTGGCAGTACAGCTCGAATGTGGCTGGTGGACTAGCAAGCTGGGCGACGTGAATGACATCTCTCACGAGCGTCTTGACTCGCTTATGGAGGGCCGCCCCCAGCGGTACGGCGAGACCCTCACCTACATGGCGAGGCCACGGACAAGGCCAAGCCGTCCGCGTAGCGGGATCGTCGTCGCCGCTCGCTGAGTCTCTCGTGGGCGGAAGCCCATTGCCGTGGGCGTACTGCCGTACCTGGGCGTACGGGACACCGCACGGGTTGTGAGGGAGGGAAGGCGTGGGGTGGGCGTCTGATGGACCGGATTCTTTGCGGGTGCCGCGAGTAGCCAAACCCGCAAGGTCGCGCGGAAAATTGCCAGACTTTGAGTCGGTTTTCCCGAAGCGACACCACTTTCCCCTGCAAACACGCAAGATGGAGGCCGAATCAAGCATGCGAATCGGCACCCGAACTACACCCTGGGGGGGTATATGAGCCGCGAACGTGTGCCGCCGCCGTCCGATTTGGATGCGACGTCTAAGCGGTTGTGGCGCAAGACCCGCGCCGCGCTCCAAGCTCAGTCCACATGGTGGGACTCCGACGAGGAGGCACTTGCGCGCTACATCAGGGCCTGTGAGCGCGCCCGCCTCGCGCGCGAAGCAATGGCAGGCGAGTTGACGGCGCCCGGGTCAAAGGGCCAGCTCGTGCCGCATCCGAACCTCAAGACCGCACGCGAAGCCGAGCGAGACGCGCACGACTACGCGACGGCTCTACTTCTGACGCCAGTGGCGCGTCAGAGGGCCGCGATCGATGCACCGCACATCGGGCCTCGGAAGTTCCCCGGGCTCGGCGGGCGCTTTGGTCCCGCCGAGGAAGTGGACGAGTTCGGCGGGGGCTTCGGTTGAGGACCACGGACGATCGAAAGGCCATAGACGTGGAGATGAAGTTCACGCAGGACAAGGAGACGCCGGGAACCATCCGGTACGCCGCAGATGACGACGAGTCGGCCGTGCGCACGATCTATATGCGCAAGGCCGAAGGGCTCAAACTCGGCCAGCGCATCGTGGTTGAGATCCGAAAGGGCATAGATGCCGTGGGCTGCGCTTGACGACAGCTTCCACGATGACCCGAGACTCGTGGAGGCCGGCATAGCCGCCAGCGGGCTCTACGCGCGTTGTACGACCTACTGCGCGCGGCATCTGACGGACGGGATTGTCTCCGCTAAGGCGCTGTACCGCCTGCTCGATGACGGCGACGCCGCGCCCTTGGCGGCGCTCGTGAACGCCGGCATGCTGCGCCCGAGCGGCCAGCGGTTCGAGGTTGTCGACTACTTCCCAGCCAACCGTTCGCGCGAGCAAGTCCAGGCGGCGAAGGCGAAGGCGGCGAAAGCGGCCCGTGCTCGCTGGACGCCCGATGCTCCAAGCATTGCGGACGCAATGCCCTCCTCTCCCCTCCCATCCCATCCTCTGCCCTCCACTCCCGTTACTGAGCCAGCCACCTGTAGTACGGGGGACCACAGTGGTTCAGAGTTCAACGGGGAGCCCGCTTGGTAAGCGGACGGTCCAAGCGTCCGGGGCGACGCGACTGGCACCCGAACACGTAGCGCACCTGTAGGTCCGAAGGATCCAGAACGGCCGTACCCCAAGGGGGACGCAACTGTCTCAGAAGATCCCCGCCGTGATCGTCGGCGGCAAGTTGAGCGCGGAGGCCAACGAGGCCGTTTCGCGCTACCTGTTGGATTGGCTAAAGCGGGAGCGTCCGGGCACCGTGTGGCACATCCGCGAACGGCGTTAGTGCGGGCGCGTGCTTGAAACCGCGGCGGGGGAGGTCCGTGGGTCCCGTGCCGGCGGGATAGAACGTGATGATGCGCGGCTCGCGGCTGAGCGTCAAGCAGTCAAACGCAGCCGCAAGTAGGCCGCGGCGATCCTGCGTCGACATTGCGTCCCACAGGCTCCGCAACGTTTCAACGGAAGGCAACGCCACAGCGGCGGACGCTTCGGCTCGAGATTGGCCCAATGTTGCCGCGGCGCTATCGCGACGCTCCCGGCGCTCTCGCATGCCAGCCGCATACAGTCCGATGTCCCCGATCGACTCCTGCATCTCGGGGGACGCCCACTGCTGCAACGCACTCTCAGCGCGCCGCAGCTCCGCCTCGTGACCCTCGATGTCTGGTCCCTTGCCCGGACCTCCCGTTGCCTCCCTGTCGGCCGCCGCGGACCAGAACGCCTCAACCGCGCGAGTCTCGACATCCTCCGCGTTTGCCCGTGCGGGGGTCGGGCAGACCCCGCCCGAGTGCGTACGGGTGCAACGGTAGATGCGGGTCCGTCTGCTGGTGATCGTTGCCTGAAGGCAGTAGCCACAGGCGTGGCAGCGGATGAGGCCGGTGAGCATGAATGGCGATGCCTCAGAGCGCGCGGGCGATAGGCGCCGTCCACTCGGGTGCTGGGCCGCTTGCCATGTCGCGAGATCGACTAGCGGCGGGTGCGCCGCGGCGTTCACGTAGCGCTCGTCGCGGCCGTACGACAGCTCGCCGAGGTAGACGCGATTGGAGATCATGTTGTAGATCGCCTGCTTGCTCCACGTCGCCGAGCCCTGCGACGTCCGCACGCCGAGCGATTCGAGGTACGCGCCGAGCGCAGCCGGCCCTTCGCCTGCAGCGCGGCGTGCGAACACTTCACACACGGCGTCTGCTGATGCGGGATCGCGCTCCAGCCGCCGGTCTTGTCCGTCCGCGCTGCGCTTGCGGTAGCCAACGGCGGCGCGGGTGTTGACGGGGATGCCGCGAGAGATCGCGTTTTCCTTCGCTCGCTCGAATCCCGCGGCTGCGCGCTTGCGGACGTACGTCGCGAACGCGAACAGGATTCCGGCTTGGAGCTCGCCCTCGGGTGTTGTCCAGTCGGAGGGCGCGTCCGGCGCGTAGATAACGCCGCCGGCCTCTCCGATCCGGCGCACGAGGCCGTGAGCGTGCTCGGAGTCGCGAGAGAGACGGTCGAGCCATGCGACGATGACGCCACCGCTCTCCCCGCGCTCGACGCGCTCGAGCGCCTCCGTGAGTCCTGGCCGCACCAGCTTGCCGCCCGACTCGTCAAGGTCGGTGAGGACGATCCCGACGCGTAGGCCCTTCTCGCTCGCAAGGCCCCGGGCGCGGAGCTCCTGCTCATCGGGGCTGATCAGTTTCTCGCCGCGCTTGCCGACGCGGGACACCCGCACATAGATGTCGATCGGCTGGGATGGCTTGACCATCAACCGACTGTAGGGTGCGTGGGCTACTAGGTCAAGTCGCAGTTCAGCGGCTTGTAGCCGCCGGTGTCGGCGTGCACGAGCACGGAGCCGTCGGCCTTGACCATGATCAGCCGCAGCGCCTCGGGCAGGCGGGCGGTGAGGCGGCCGGTGTAGTGGACCTCGCAGCGGGCGACGATCAGGCGCATCGGAGGGGCGGCACGCTAGAGGCCGGCCCGGACGGCGAGGACCGGGGGCCTGTCAAAGAAGACGGGCACGCCCGGATGCGGCCGCAGACACTGCGCTGGATCGCCACCCACACCCTCGAAAATGCCGGCGCATTCCCTTCGGATGCGTGCGACGCCCAGCTTGGTCTGAGACCACACCGAACGGGCCCGCCTGTTCTTCGACAGGCCCCCTACCGGCCGTCGGCGAGCACGCGGTCGAGCAGCTCGTCGGTCTCCTGCATCCCGAACGACTCGCGCAGGTACTCCGAGATCTCCTCGCGCGACATGCCCTCGCCGGCGAGGCTCATCGCGAGCAGGGCGGCGGGGTCGTCGTCCTGCCCCGCCTCCGCGACCGGGTCGGGCGTGCCCTGACCGCGCGGCGCGTGACGGTCGATCTCCTTGTCGTCGAGCGGTGCGATGTCGCCGAGCGAGTGGCGCAGCGCGTCGCAGCGCGTCTGCACCTTGGTGGCCAGCCGGAGGAGCGCGCTCGCCAGCACGGTCAGCTCGTGGAGCTCGCGGCGCGCGGCGGCGACCGGATCGGTGGCTGGCGAGCTTTGGACGCTCATGGCCGGAAGACTCGCACAGTGTTCCGGACCTTAGTACACGCGGCCGTAAGTTCTGCCCGCTTCTGACGGGCCGAACTTCCGGCCACGCGTACGTAGCGCTGACTACGCAGCCAGTTCCTTCGGCGCCTGGGCGAGCACCTGGTCGCGCAGCGATCGGACCTCGTCGTCGGCGCCGAGCGCGAGGGCTCGCTCGCACGCGGCGAGGCAGTCGCGCGTGCGGTCGGTGCGCGCGAGTGCGTGGGCGTAGCGCGACCACGCCCCGGAGGACTCGGGCGCGATGGCCGTCGCCGCCTGGCAGGCCGAGACCTCGGCGCCGACGTCACCCATCAGGTTCGCGACCAGCGCCAGATCCAGCAGCCCCTGCTCGGACGGCGAGAGCACCTGCGCGCGCTCGAGCGCCTCGCGGGCGCCCGGCCGGTCGAAGCGCCGCAGCCGCAGCCGGCCGAGCCGCTCCCACGCCGACGCGTCGAGCGGGATGAGCCCGACCTCGCGCTCGGACGCCTCCACCGCCAGCGACAGCGAGCCCATGTCCTCGTAGATGCGCGCGGCGAAGCGGTGCGGCGCCGGGCGGTTGCGCTCGTGGCGCGCCCAATCGCGCACGGCGCGCGCCGCGGCGGAGAGGTCGCCGCCCTGCCAGAACGCGAGCGTCATCAGCCGCAGCACGACGGTGTTGGACGGCTCGGCGTCGCGCGCGTAGATCAGCCGCTGCGCGGCGAGCCGGAACTCCCCTTCGGCGAGCGCGTGCTGTGCCGCGGTGAGGAAGCGCTGGACCCGGTCGGCGCCGGGGTCGGGCTTGGAGAAGTCGACGAACTGCAGGGAGCCGGCCGGGACCGTGCGGATGCCGACCTGGAACGTGATCCGCGCCCACTGCTGGATGTCGTCGCCGCCGCCGGTGAAGTAGATCCCCGTCACGCTGCCGACACCCCACTCGGGATAGGACAGGCAGCGCGCGTAGCGGTGCACGACCGAGTGGTCGGGAACGCGCGAGGCGAACGGGTCGTGCTTGGCGCGCTCGGTGTCGTACTGGCGGCGGCGCTGCGACTCCTCGTACGCGCGCGCGCCCTCCTCGGCGCGGCGGCGGCGCGCGGCCTGCGCGCTGACCTTGACCGCGTTGCGCGTGACCTTGCCACCGCGCGATTCCTCCGCGAGCTGCTCGAGCTGGTCGGCGGCGGTGTTGATGGCCTTGAGGTGGCGCTCGTGCTCGAGCTGCTTGCCGGGCGGAGCGATGTCCGGGTGCCAGCGCTTGGCCATCTTGCGGCGCGCGAGCTGGATGGCCCGCTTGTCGAACGGTGGGTCGATCTCCAGGAGGAGGACCGACTGCTCGATGTCCAGCACGGCGGGCATGACCGCTCTACGGTAGCGCCGCGCCCACCAGACAGCGCCCCCGGACGGCGGGTCACCTCAGCGCCTGGATCTCCTCATAGGTGCCCTCGCCCCACGCCTTCGGCGCGAACTGCTTCCAGACGTCGCGGGTCGCCGCGCGGAACTCGCCGGTGTCGACCCGAGTGATCGTCATGCCCTCGTCGCGCAGCTTCTGGAGGAACTCCCGCTCCTGCGCGATCTGGACCTCGGCGAGCTTGCGCGCCTCTTCCTTCCAGATGCGCCGGAACAGCGTCTGATCGGCCTCGGTGAGGCTGTTCCAGGTGCCCTCGTTCATGAACAGGAAACGCATCGGGACGCCGTGCTCCGTCTGGGCGAGGTACTTCTGGACCTGGTGGAAGCTGGCGTTGTAGACCAGCGAGTAGGGGTTCTCCTGGCCCTCGACCACGCCCTGCTGGAGCGCGCCGAAGAGGTCCGTGAAGTCGATCGGCGTCGGGCTTGCGCCGAGCTTTCGCCAGGTGGCGACCAGCGGCGGGATCTGCGGCACCCGCATCCCGAGCCCCTTGAGGTCCTCGAGTCGCCGGACGGGCCGGTTGGAGGTCAGGTGCCGGGTGCTGAAGTACGCCTCGCCGACCAGCACCATTCCCGTGTCGGCACTGAAGCGCTCACGGATGCGCGCTCCGATCGGCCCGTCCATCACGCGCCGCTGGTGCTCGACGTCCTCAAAGAGGTACGGCAGATAGAAGGCATCGGTGACCTTGCTCGTCGTCGTCCCGCTGATGGCCATGTCGATCGTCCCGAGCTTGACCCCCTGGGCCATCGCGAGGTCGGGCCCGAGCTGCCCGCCCGGGAAGACCTCGATCTCGATGCGGCCTTCGGTGGCCTCGTGAACCCTGCGGGCGAAGGCCTCCTCGGCCTTGAAGTAGGGATCGGTGGCCGGGACCGTGTCGGCGAGCTTGAGCTTCAGCGTGGCTCCTGCGCCCGACTCCCCACCGCAGCCGGCCGGTAGCAGCCCGGCGAGGGCGACAACTAGGACGAGCAGCAGGCAGCGTCGCATTCGCGGTTCCTCCTTGCGCACGACTAGTCGTAGAACAGGCTCGGAAGCCAGAGCACGAGGTCCGGCACCAGGACCAGCAGCACCAGGACTCCGACGAGCGCCACCAGGAACGGCCACGCCTCGCGCGTCACCTCGCCGACGGACACGCGGGCGATGCCGGCCGTGATGAAGATGAGCAGGCCGATCGGCGGGGTCAGCAGCCCGAGCGAGAGGTTGATCACCATGAGCACCCCGAAGTACACGGGGTCGATCCCCGCCTCCTCGATGAGCGGGAAGAGGATCGGCGTCATGAGCAGGATGACCGGGATGGGCTCGAGCAGCGTCCCGAGGACCAGCAGCAGCCCGTTGAGGATGAGCAGCAGCACGACGTGCGAGGTCGTGATCCCCGCGAGCAGGTCCGTGAGCGTTCCGGCGAGCCCTTCCGCGGTGGCCACGAAGCCGAACAGCACCCCGGCGCTGACGACGAGCATGATCGACGAGCTGAGCACCCCGGCGTCGACCGTCGCGTCGAGCATCTGCTTCACCGACAGCGATCGGTAGACGACGACGCTGAGGAAGAGCGCGTAGAGCACCGCGAGCAGCGCAGCCTCGGTGGCGGTCGTGAACCCGAGCAGGATCGCGCCGAGAACGACGATCGGCAGGCACAGCGCCAGCACGGCGTCGCGGCCGGCGGTGGCGATCTCCGGCAGGGTGGCCCGCGTGGCGCGCGGGAAGTCGCGACGGCGGGCGATGACGGCGACGAACGCCATCAGCACCAGCCCCATGATGAGGCCTGGGACTGCGCCGCCGAGGAACAGCTCACCGACCGAGATGCCCGCGGTCGAGCCCACGATGACCATCGCGATCGACGGCGGGATCACCGGTCCGATCGTCGAGGCCGCGGCGACGACCGCCGCGCTGAACCGCTTCGGATAGCCACCCTGTTCCATCGCCGGGATGAGCATCGAGCCGGTGGCCGAGGCGTCTGCCACGGCAGAGCCCGTCACGCCGGACATGACCATGTTCGAGGCGACCGCGGTCTGGGCCAGCCCGCCGCGGGAGTGGCCGACGAGCGTCTGGGCGAACGAGACCAGCCGTCGAGTGATGCCTCCCTTGGTCATGATCTCGCCCGCCAGAACGAACAGCGGGATGGCCACGAAGCTGAACGAGTTCGCTCCCTGGAGCAGGCCGTGCGGCAGGACGACGAGCGGAAGCGCGTCACCGCTCAGGCCGGTGATCACCAGGTAGAACAGGACGCTGGCGGAGAGCGCGAGGGCGACGTTCATCCCGAGCAGGAGCAGCGCGACCATGAGGCCGAACAGCAGGACGACCATGGCCTACTCCTCGCGCTCGCCCGGCGTCTGGGTCCGATCGGGCCGGCGAGCCGCGAGCGCGAGGGCGACGGCCATGCCGGCGAGCCCCAGCGGGATGCTGAGCGCGAACCAGCCGATCGAGATGCCGAGGGCGACCGCGTTCTGGATCCACAGGCCGGTGACCAGCGGGACGCTCAGTGCGACGAGCAGGACCGCGAACGCGACCTCGAACCAGCGGATCAGATCCCAGAGCCTGCGGCCCAGCTTGGTCTGCACATAGCGGTCGCGCAGGAAGGTGATGCGGAAGCCCTCGTCGCGATCGACGACCAGCGCAGCGCCGACGAAGGTCATGTAGAGCAGTGCGAGCGTGGAGCTCTCGGCGGTCCAGACCGGCGGCGCGTCGAACAGGTAGCGAGCGATCACCTGGAAGCCGACCGACGCCACCATGACGGCGGTGATGACGAGCAGCACGGGTCGCATCAGCCGCTCGATCCGCGTGTGCGCGGTCATGCGGCGAACTCCTCGAGGAAGCCGGCGATCCGGTCGACCGCCCGATCCACGATCTGCTGACCCTTCTCGGCCGTGCCCGCTGTGGCGTCCCCGATGGTTCCGGTCGGGGTCAGCGCGTCGAAGGGCGGGAACGTGATGACGTCGGGATAGGGGTCGTCGCGCAGCGGCTCGGTCAGTGCCGCCTTCGCCATGTCGACGTCCTCGGGCGCCAGGTGCAACAGCACCGACGTGCCCGTCTCGCTTGCGTGGCCGTCGGCGAGCGCGGTCTCGACCACGCCCCCGGTCGCTCCCTGCCCGACGAAGCGCCACCAGTCGATCGCCGCGCACCGCGCATCCGGATCCTCGGCCTGCAGCTCCTCGGCCAGCTGGTTGAGCGGGGCGACGTTGCCGAGGTGGGTGTTGAGGAAGAAGAACCGCTTCAAGCCCCAGCCCGCGAGGCTCCGGCAGATGTCGCCGTAGACGCCCTTGAGGTGCTCACCGGTCGTCACCAGGGTGCCCGGGAACGCGCGGAGCGCGGTCGAATCCCCGATCTCGACCGACGGGGCGATGATGCTCGGGACGCGGTCGGCGACCAGTTGCGCGATGCGCTCGGCCACGATGATGTCGCTGCCGAGCGGCAGGTGCGGCCCGTAGACCTCGATCGCGCCCGACGGCACGATCGCCAGCGACGTCTCGCGCCGGCGCTCGTCGAACTCCGTCCACGAGAGGTGCTTGATCCGACTCTCGCGCCGCGCGCTCACGCCAGCCTCACCGCGCCGGCCCCGAGCGCCTCGTCGACGAGGCGGGTGGCGCCGGTGCGCTCGGCGAGCGATCCGCCCGCCTCGACATGCGCTCGCAGATCCTCCTCGCCGACGTCGCTCGCGCGGACGGCGTCGACCACGCGGCGGAGCTCCTCCGGCGCCAGCACGGCCACGCCGTTGTCGTCGGCCAGCACGGCGTCACCGGGGTCGACCCGGACGCCCCCGCAGAGGACCGGCACGTTGATGCCCCCCTCGGGGAGCCCGTGCAGCTTCGTGGTCAGCAAGGTGGTTCCGCGGGCGAAGAGCGCGATGCCCATCGCGCCGATCTCGGCGAGGTCGGTGCACATCCCGTCGACGACGATGGCGGTCGCCCCCCGGACCTTGGCGGCCAGCGCGACCATCTCCCCGACCGGGGCGTGGCGCTCCTCGCCCCCTGCGTCGACGACGAGCACGTCCCCCGGCCGCAGGAGGTCCGTCGCCCGGTGCACGAGCGCCGAGTCCGGCACCACGGTGCGAACGGTGACCGCGCGCCCGACGAGCTTGACGGGACCGGTCATGGCGCGGATGGCCGGGTCGACGAAACCCTGCTCGAGAAAGTGCCCGAACGTCGGGAAGCTCAGCGCCGCCGCGGCGGCACGGAGGTCGTCGTCAAGGGCCGGAGCGTCGAGGTTGATCGTGATGGGCATTCGCGGGTTCCTCAGGAGCGCCCGGCGGCGGGCTCCCCGATCTCGAGCGGTCGGTAGAGCTCGGGGCGGCGATTGGCGTAGACCGCGAGCGACTCGCGGACCCCCCGGGCGTGGTCCAGATCGAGGCGGGCGTGCACGATCTCCTCGCGCCCGCCGGCCTGCGCGATCCGCGTGCCCCACGGGTCCAGGACGCAGGAGCGGCCGAAGAAGTTCTCCGCGCGATTGGCCCCGAACTGGTTGACCGCCACGACATGGACCTGGTTGAGCAGCGCGGCACTCGCGGTCAGCGTGTCCCAGTGGTCGGTCCGCGGGGGCAGGGGCGCGCCGGCCGGGAACGCCGACGGCACGAGCAGGATCTCGGCGCCGGCCTGGGCCATGACCTGGGCGACCTCGGGAAAGCGCAGGTCGTAGCAGACCATGACGCCGACCCGTCCGACGTCGGAGTCGAACACCGTCAGCGCGTCGCCCGGCGCGATCAGTGCCGACTCGCGGTAGCTCATCGCGTCCATCAGGTGGGTCTTGCGGTACGTGCCGGCGATCTCCCCGCTGCGGTCGAAGAACAGCGCCGTGTTGTGGACTCGCCCGTCGGCCGCCTTCTCGGCGAACGAGCCCGCGAGGATGTTCACCTCGTGGGTGCGGGCGAGGCGGGACATCGCCTCCGTGAAGCGGCCCGGGATGCTCTCGCCGAGCAGCGCCGCCGTTTCGCGGTTCGGAACCCCGTAGCAGTACTCGGGGAGCACGACGAGGTCGGGCCTGGCGACGCCGCCGACCGCCTCGTCGACCAGCTCGCCGATGCGGACCAGGTTCTCCTCCTTGCGGCGCGCCGACCCCATCTGCACCAGCGCTACGTGCACGCTCATCACGCCACCCCGCTCGCGAGTCGGAAGCCGTCGGCCGGCAGGGACTGGATGCGCATCTGATTGCTGTGCGAGAGCAGGATGTGCTGGCGCACCGAGGCCTCGGCGCGATCGGGATCGCGCGCGCGCAGCGCATCGACGATCCCGCGATGCTCGTCCGACACCTTGGCGACGCCGATGTGCTGGTGGGCCAGGAACCACAGCCGCAGCGAGCCGCAGTTGAGATGCGCGACCGCCTCGGCCAGGAACCGGTTGTCGGCTCCGCGGGTGATGGCCAGGTGCAGGGCGTGATCGAGCTCGATCGAGTCGTACACCTGACCGCGTGCCGCGGCGTCCACGAGCTGGTCGGCGATCCGCTCGATCTCCTCCAGCTCGGCATCGGTGACTCGGCCGGCCGCGAGGCGCGCGGCCGGGACCTCGATCAGGAGCCGCGACTCGTACAGGCGATGCACGTCGTGCAGGGTCAGGTCGCGCACATAGGGCGTCGTCCTCGCCGGCCAGAGGATGAACTGCTCGAGCGCGAGCCGCTTGAGCGCCTCGCGGACCGGGGTCCGCCCGGCGCCGTAGCGCGCCGCGAGCTCCGCGTCATCGAGGGGGGCGTTCGCAGGGATCTCGCCGACGACGATCGCGCGGCGCAGGAGCCGGTACGCCTCGACGGCCTTGGTCGGAGCCCGACGTTGGTACATCGTCGTTACCTCGTCCATACAAGCTCAATATATTGCTCCCTCGGTCTATTGTCAAGGCACCCACCCCGGCTCGGCGGGATGCGTGCCGGGTCAGGAGGTCAGGCCGGCTCGACCACGGCTTCGGGCAGCGCTCCGAGCTGAGCGAGCAGACCCAGGCGGTCGACGCAGTTCCAGTGCTCGACGATCCGGCCGTCGGCGACGCGAACGATGTCGATGACTCCGATCTCGACTTCCCGCCCCGTCGGCTCGAGACCCTGGAACGATCCGACGTGCGTGCCCGTGAGCACCTTGCGCGTGACGACCTTGTCGCCCTCGGCGACCTGGTCGAGGATCGTGGCCCGGAAGCCGGCGAACGCGGCGCGGAAGCCATCGAACTGCTGGCGGACGCCGGCGGCCCCGGGTGCGATCCCGGGCGGGCGGCTGTGGTCGAGCACGTCGGGGTGCATGAGCTCGTCGAACACGCGCTCGTCGGCGTTCGTCTGGCACTCGTCGACGAAGCGACGAACGACTTCCTTGGGCTGCATGACCGGCCTCCTCGTGAACGGTGGGTGGACGACGAGAAGCATCCGTCCGATGTCGGTGCGCCGCATCGGTAGACCTACCAGTCTTCGCCTACGCCAGCAGGTCGTGCTCCATCGCGAACAGCGCGGCGGCCGCCCGGCTCGAGACGCCGATCCGGGCGTAGACATCCTGCACGTGGTGCTCGGCCGTGCGCCGCGAGATGACCAGGCGCTGCGCGATCTGCGGGTTGGACAGGCCGGCCGCGACGAGCCGCAGGACCTCGATCTGGCGCTCCGTGAGACCGCTCGGGCGGGCCGGCGCGATCGCGGCCGGCGGCCGGCCCGCGGCCTCGAGGACGGCGCGCACGGCGTCGACGTCGAGGCGGCCCGCGCGCGCCTCGTCCGCGAGCACGTCCGCGGCTTCGCCGGGCGAGCGCGCCGGCCGGTGCGCGCGCGCCTGCGTCATCGCCTGGAAGGCGTCCGCGGCGGCGAGCACCCGCGCCGCCGTCGGGATCGCGGCGGCGACGGCCTGGCGGTGATAGCCCGAGCCGTCGAGGCGCTCGTGATGCATCCCGGCGAGCGGTGCCAGCGACGCCAGCGGGCCGCTCCCCGCGAGGACGCGCTCGCTGTGGTAGGCGTGCAGCCGGACGCTCTCCTGGTCGGTCCAGTTCAGTGGACCCGGGCGCTCCCAGATCCGGTTGGGAACCGCCACCCGCCCGACGTCATGCACGAGCGCCGCCCGGCGCAGCGCCACCACCTCGGCCGGTTGCATTCCGATGCATTCGCCGGCGGCGGCGGCCAGCTCGGCGACGCCGGTGCAGTGACCGTGGTGCAGCGGCGTCTTGAGATCCACCGCCTCCCCGAACGCGCGGCACACGCGGTCCAGACCCGGCTCGGAGATCTCGACCGCGGGTTGCGGCTCGGCCGCGACGGCGGCGCGAACCGGATCGGCCCCGTCGAGCACACCGAGGATCCGGCCGGCCTGCCGCAGGACCACGTCCGCGATCGCCGGGTCCAGCGCGGCTCCGCGCCGGCGCCGCACCGCCTCGATCGCCGCCTCCTCCCCACCGAGACCGTGGAAGAGCGCGGCGACCGCGGCCACCTGCGCGATCCGCGCCGGGAGGGCGATCGCCTCGCCGCTCAGCCCACGCGCGCCGCCCTTGCCGTCCCACTGCTCGTAGACGTCGGTGAGACCCGCCTCGACGCCCGGGCCCAGCCCCACCCGCACGGCGGTGCGCGCGGCGACCTCGCAGTTGGCGCGGCTGTAGCCCTGCACGAGCCGGCGGCCCCGGACGGCGGCCGTGCCCGCCACGCGCGCGCGCGTCACGAGGCCGGCGGCGGGCGCGAGGTGCGGGAGGTAGCTCCGCGCGACGTCCCGCGGGTCGCCGAAGTCCGTCCGCAGCGCGGCGCGCTTGACCGCGATCTCGTCGCCGCCGAGCATCCTCGCCGCCTCGTGGGCGTAGGCGGTGCAGCCGATGTGCTGCAGCAGCGTCGTGTAGTAGACGTCGGCGGGCTCGGGCGCACCCACCACCGCGGCGAGCTCCATCGCCACGAGCGCCGACCGCCCCGCCTCACCCGGCTCGAGGCCCATTCCCAGGTCCGCGACGACGGTGAGGCCGGCCAGCAGCTCCGCGAGGCGCAGGCGCGTCACGAGCGCAAACTACGCCAAAGGCGCTAGTCCACGAGCTTGATCGCCATGCGCCAGATGGCGAGGCGCCACATGACGAGGGCGAACAGGACGAGCGCGCCGACGCGCAGCAGGTCCGTCGTCCCGTCGAAGCCGAACGCCGCATGGCGCACGAGCTCGACGCAGTGGTGCAGCGGGTTGAACTCCGCGAGGACCTGCGCCCACTGGGGCAGGTTGTCGATCGGGAAGAACGTCCCGGCGACCAGGAACGTCGGCGTGATCACCGTGCTGGTCACGTAGTTGAAGTTGTCGATCGAGCTCAGGACGCCCGCGATGAAGATCCCGAAGCACGCCCAGCCGAGCCCGGTGAGGAACCCGATCAGCGGGACGACGAGCATGCCCGCGCGGGGATCGAGGCCGAACACCATGGCGACGAGCAGCGGCGTGCAACCGTACACGCCGGCGCGGATCGCGATCCACAGCGCCTCGGCGGTGACGAGCTCCTCGGTGTCGACCGGCGCGGCGAGGATCGCGTCGTACGTTCGCTGGAACTGGTGCTTGACGAAGACGCCGAACATCGCCGGGAACACCGACGAGAACAGCACGGCGGTCGCCACCGTCCCCGTCCCGACGAACTCGACGTAGTCGAACCCCGAGACCTCCGAGACCAGCGAGCCGAAGCCGAAGCCGAACGCGAGCAGGTAGATCGTCGGCTCGACCGTCGAGGAGAACGTCGTCGAGCGCCAGAACGACGAGAAGTTGATCATCTCGCGCACGAGCACGCCGGTGATCGCCGGGCGCTCGAGGCGGCCGATCTTGCGCGCGGCCACGCGCGTCGCGGTCATGTCGCCTCCTCGCCGGTGAGCAGCACGAAGACGTCCTCGAGCGTGGCGGCGCGGCGATGCCCGTCGGGCGCCCGGCCGTTCGAGGACTCGGTCCCGAGCACCGCGATGCTCGTGCCCGTCCGCCGCGTGCGGAAGCCGCTGGCGATCGCCTCGCGCTCGACCTCGGCGAGGCGCGCGGGCGGGCCGTAGACCTCGACGACCTCGCGCCCGGCGTGCTCGGCGACGAGATCCTGCGGCGGGCCGACCGCGACCGCCTTGCCCTCGGCCATGATCGTCACGGAGTCGGCGAGGCGCTCGGCCTCCTCGATGTAGTGCGTCGACATCAGGATCGAGACGCCCTGCGCGCGCAGCGCGTCGATCAGCGCCCACAGCTCCTGGCGCACCTGCGGGTCCAGACCGACGGTCGGCTCGTCGAGCAGGGCGAGCTGCGGCTGGTGCACCAGCGCGCGGGCGATCAGCAGCCGCCGGCGCATCCCGCCGGACAGCTTGTCGACGCGCGTGTCGCGGCGGTCGGTCAGCGTCGCCATCGCGAGCCCGCGGTCGATCGCCGCCCGCCGCTCGGCCCGCGGGATCCGGTAGAGGTGGGTGAAGACCCGCAGGTTCTGCTCGACGGTCAGGGTGGTGTCGAGGTTGTCGAGCTGCGGCACCACGCCCATGCGGGCGCGGGCCACCTTCGACTCCTTGGGGAGCGTGTGGCCGAGCACCTCGATCTCGCCCTCGTCGGCGATCGCCTGCGCGGTCAGCATCTTCATCGTGGTCGACTTCCCGGCACCGTTGGGCCCGAGCAGGCCGATGCAGGTGCCCTCGGGTACGTCGAGGTCCAGGCCGCCGACCGCGGTGATGTCGCCATAGCGCTTGACGACGCCGCGCAGGCGGATGGCGAGGGGAGCGGTCATCGGACGTATGACGCTACATCACGCGTAGCGCCGGCTTCCGCGACGCTGCGCCGCGATCGCGGCCGCGTGGCGGTGGACCGCGTCGCGCCGGGCCGCATCGCTGCGCGCGGCCACAACCGCGATCGGCGCGTCCGGGATTCGAACCCGCAGGTCGTGCAGCGCGACCAGGACGCCGCCGCGCTCGGCGACCGCCGCCAGGACGGTCGCGTCGGTCGCCCCGGCGAGCCCGAGCGCACCGACGGTGGTCGCGGGGCGGCCGCGGCGCTCGAGCTCGCCGGCCAGCGACGGGGCGAAGCCGTCGTCGAGGACGATCAGACCGGAACGAGCGCCGTCCACCGCTCCGCCTCCGCCACCGCCGCCGGATCCAGCCCCAGCTCCTCCGGGTCCTCGACGCGCGCGGCGTCATCCACCGCGATACGCCGGCCCCGGATGCACGGCAGCCCGCCCAGGCGTCCCGGGTCGACCTCGATCCACTCGAGGCCCAGGTCGCGCGCCGGCCAGCCGCCGCGGCGCAGCAGCGCCTCCGCGTCGAGCCGGCCGTTGAACGGCAGCACGCCCTGGCCGCCGTCGAGCACGTCGATGAGGATCCCCTCCCGCTCGGCGGCCAGCCGCCCGTCGACCACGTGCAGCCCGCCGGTCGCCAGCGGCCATCCCTCCGGCCCGCCCAGGCGGTCGACGGCACGGCGCACGTCGGGCAGGCGCAGGCCGCGCTCGAGCAGCTCGTGCACCGCGATCGCCTCGGCGACGTCCATGAAGCAGTAGACGTGCGGGTCGTCCGAGGAGATCGACGCGCGGATGTGGCCCCACCGCGCCCACTGGCCGATCCGGTCGCCCGCGACGCCGGCGAGGTGACCGGCCTCGTGGGCGAGGTAGCGGCCGGCCGGCTCCGGCACCGCTCAGGCCACCTGGAGCGTCAGGATCGCCACGTCGTCGCGCGCGGCGTGCATCCCGTTCGAGCGCGCGAGGCGGTGCAGGCCGTCGGCCACGTCCTCGGCGGTGTGCCGCCCCGCGACCGCCGTGAGGATCGCCTCCGCGCCGAGCGGATCGGCGTGGCTGGACTCGGTGACGCCGTCGGTGTAGAAGGCCACCGTGTCGCCCGGGCCGAGCTCGACCGTGCACTCGTTCAGCGTGGGGTTCGGGGTGATGCCGATCAGCGTCCCGGCGCAGTCGATCACCTCGCCGGGCGCGGTGGGGTGCAGCAGCAGCGGCGGCGGGTGGCCGCCGCTGGACAGCGTGAGCCGGCGGCGGCCCTCGGACAGGTCCAGCACGGCGTAGACCAGCGTGATGAAGCGCAGGTCGTTGCGCTGGCGCAGGATCGCGTCGTTGAGCCGCAGCAGCGCCTCCGCCGGCGGGGCCGGCGAGACCGCCCGCAGCGTGTAGCGCGCGAGCGCGGTGAGCGC
Organism: uncultured Solirubrobacterales bacterium; assembly: GCA_963828075.1. GTDB lineage: Bacteria > Actinomycetota > Thermoleophilia > Solirubrobacterales > Solirubrobacteraceae > JACCYI01. Next base: position 1,506,748 of record CAWHDH010000021.1, read on the forward strand.
GGCCGCCTCGGCGCCCTTGCCGCAGACGTCGCCGATGACCACCACCCATTGCTCGTCGCCGGTGGGGTAGACGTCGTAGAAGTCGCCCCCGACCTCGGTCGCCGCCCCGAGCGGCTCGTAGCGCGCGGCGATCCGGATGCCGGGGATCTCCGGCAGCGCCTCGGGCAGCAGGCTGGCCTGCAGCGTGCGCGCGACGTGCGAGCGCTCGCGGTACAGGCGCGCGTTGTCGAGGGCGAGCGCCGCCCGCGCGGCGAGGTCCTGGGCGAACGCCAGGTCGTCGGCGCCGAAGTAGCGGCCGCTGTCGGCCGCGACGAAGGTGATGGCGCCGAACGTCTCGCCACGCGCGGTGAGCGGGACGACCATCACCGACGTCATCCCGAGGCCGGCGAGGATCTCGTAGTGCTCCTGGTCGCGGGCGCCGAGCCGGAGCATGTCGTCGGGGATCTCCGCGTACAGCTCCGAGCGGCCCGAGCGGATGACGGCCGGCGCCCCGGTCCCGGCGGTGTGGTCTGGCGGGTAGCGGTCCTGCAGCTCCCGGGCCAGCTCGATCATCGCCGGATCCGTGTGGGCCACCGCGACGTTGCGGATCCGGCCGCCAGGGCTCGCCAGCGAGAACGAGCACCAGTCGCCCACCCGCGGCACGCACAGCCGCGCGAGGCTCTCCAGCGTGTCGTCGAGCTCGAGCGACTCGTCGAGCAGGGCGCCGGCGTCGGCGATGAAGGCGGCGCGCGAGCGCGCGGCCTCCGCCGCCTCGCGCGCGCGGCGCTCGGCCTCCAGCGCGGCCTGGCGGTCCTGCTCGGCCTGCCGGCGGGCGGTCACGTCGATCACCACCGCGCCGATGCCCGCCACCTGGCCCTCCTCACGCAGGGGGTAGTAGGTCACGGCCCACGTGTGGTCGACGCCCGGTTCCGCCGCGGTCTCGCCGTGGACCTCGAGCTCGACGGTCTCCCCCGTGTCGAGCACCCGCTGCATGCGCGGGACGACCTGCGGCGCGATGTCGGGGACCAGCTCTGAGATGTGGCGGCCGAGGTGCGCCTCGACCGGATGCCCGGTGATCCGCGCCTGCGCGGCGTTGACGCGGAGGTAGCGGAGGCTGCGGTCGAAGAGCGCCATGCCCGCGGGCGTCTGGGAGAACACGTTGTCGAGGACGATCAGGTTGCGGTCGCTCATCCGCCGGAGCTCGGCGGTGCTCGCATCGAGGCGCTCGCGGCTCTCGGCCAGCGATTGCGCGAGCTCGTCGATCACGCCGCCGAGCCGCGCGATCTCGGCCGGGCCGCCCTGGTGCAGGCGCACCCCGAGGTCGCCGGCGCGGATCCGCTCGACCGCTTCGGACATCCGCCGCACCGGGCGCAGCACGGTGCGGTGCAGGAAGGTGGCCATCAGGACCACGAACGCCACGAGGGCGATCAGCGAGACCGAGCTGACGATCGCGGCTCGCCGAGCCCGGCTGTCGACCTGGGCCGACCGGTCGGCGAGCCGCATCCGCTCGGCGTCGCCGTAGGCGGCGAGCGTCGCGCGCATGGCCTCCAGCCGTCGTCTGCCCTCGGTCGTGGCGGCGACCGCGCGCGGGCTCGAGCGCTCGGGGCGACCCGCGAGCAGCAGCGGCCGCGCGAACTCGCGCAGGTAGCTGCCGATGTCCAGCTGGACGGTCCTTGCGCGGCGTCGCTGGGCGGGATCCTCGGACAGGCGCACCAGGCGCTCGGCGGCCGCCGGAGCCTGGCGTCTCGCCGCCTCGTAGGGCTCGAGGAAGTTGCGGTCGCCGGTGATGATGTAGCCACGCAGCCCGGTCTCGAGGTCGACCACGAGGCGCTCGGTGCGCGCGGTCTGCTCGAGCAGGTTCGCCGAGCGGTTCGTCATCCGCTGGGCGTCCGAGACGCTCAGGGCCAGGCCCAGGAGCAGGGCCACGATCACGACGACGACGACGGCCGTCACGAACGTCCCGACGATCAGCCGACGGGTGAGGCTTCCGCGCGCGGCGCCTTCAGGCAACCGCTGACCGGGCGGCGTCGAGATTGAACGCCATCGTCACGCTGCTCGGCTGTCCCTCGGAGTTCGCGAGCTGCAGCGACTCGGTGACGGCTGCGATCAGCGGGAGCCCGACGCCGATGCCGGGGCTGTCGGGGCGCGCCCGCAGGCCGCCGCCCTCGTCGCGGACGCAGACCTCGAGCCGGCGCCCCTCGACCTTGGCGGTCAGGTGCAGCGGGCCGGGCGGCATGCCGATGTAGGCGTGCACCACCACGTTCGTCACGGCCTCGGAGATCGCCAGGCGGACATCGTCGAGCGCCTCCTGCGTCGCGCCGACCGAGCGCGCGAGCGCGACGACGGCGGCCCGCGCCCGCGGGACGGCCGATGGCTCTGCGACCCAGGTCTCCGACAGCTCGCCGATCACGCGGCCGCCCCGGGCGGCGCATCGACGATCTCCACCAGAGCGCCGACGCCGGACAGGTCGAACACCCGTCGCACGCCCCCGTCGCCGGGCGCGACCTGGAGGCGGCCTCCGGTGTCGGCGGCGCGGCGGTTGGCCTCGAGGACGATGCGCAGCCCGCTGGAGTCCATGAAGCGCAGGGCCCGCAGGTCGAGGACGACGGTGGCGCCGGAGGTCTGGGCGCTGCTGAGCGCCGACGAGGCCTCGCCGGCCGAGACGATGTCGAGGTCGCCCGCGACGGTCACGACCGTTACCTCGCCCACCGTGGTCAACCGCAGATCGAACTCGAGATCGCTCGGGTCACCCATTCTGACCGGAGTTTGTCACGCCCGGGCCCCGCCCGTGCGAGTGTTCTAAGCGGCGCGAGTCAGCGTGCTCGCCGGCAGCGCGGCGTGGCGCGACGCCGCGGCGACGAGCGCGGAGAAGAGCGCAAGCTGCGCGGGCTGCGCGACCAACGTCTCCGCGTGCCACTGGACGCCGAGCAGGAACGGGTGCTCGCCGCACTCGATCCCCTCGATCGTGCCGTCGGCGGCACGGGCGGCGACGCGCAGGCCCGCGCCGGTCTCGGCGACGGCCTGGTGGTGGAAGGAATTCACGCGCAGGCGCGTGGTGCCGAGCGTCCGCGCGAGCCGGGAGCCCCACGCGACCTGGACGTCATGCGTCGGCTCGCACGCCATCTCGGTCTGGCGATGGCCCGGCAGATGCTGGTGCAGCGTCCCGCCGCGCGCGACGTTCAGGCTCTGCGCGCCGCGGCAGACGCCGAGCAGCGGCATCCGGCGGCGGTCGGCCTCGCGGGCGACCGCGAGCTCGAAGTCGTCGAGGGCGGGCTCGGTGGTGCCGAGCTCCGGATGGCGGTAGCGGACGCCGTAGGCGGCCGGGTCGAGGTCCGGGCCGCCGGACAGGCAGATGCCGTCGAAGCGGTCGAGCAGACCGGGCACGTCACTCGGCGACAGCGGCGGCAGCACGACCGGCATGCCGCCCGCGCGCTCGATCGCCTGAAGGTAGGTCATCCCGAGCGCCATCTCGGGGTGTGGAGGCTCGCCGTGACGGCGCAGCGTCGAGTTGTCGCCGCGGCGCATCTCAGAGGTGGTGACGCCGATCAGGGGCCTCATGGACCGGATAATCGGCCACCGACCGGCGGATCTGTACCGACCGACCGCACAACACGCTCGGTCGTAGACTCGACCGCGTGTCCTCGCAATACATCTTCACGATGTACAAGCTGTCCCGGGTCCACCCACCCGACAAGGAGGTCCTCAAGGACATCTCCCTGTCGTTCATGCCCGGGGCCAAGATCGGCGTGCTCGGCCTCAACGGCTCAGGCAAGTCCACGTTGCTCCGGATCATGGCCGGCCAGGACACCGAGTTCCGCGGCGAGGCGATGCTCGCGCCGGGCGCGTCGGTCGGCCTGCTCGAGCAGGAGCCGCACCTCGACGAGACCAAGGACGTCCGCGGCAACGTCGAGGAGGCGGTCGCCGAGACGCGCGCGCTGCTCGACCGCTTCAACGAGCTGGCGGCGAACTACTCCGACGAGACGGCGGACGAGTTCGGCCGCCTCCAGGAGCGCATCGACGCGGCCGACGCCTGGAACCTCGACACGATGCTCGACACGGCGATGGACGCGCTACGGCTGCCGCCGGCCGACGCCGACGTGACGACGCTGTCGGGCGGCGAGCGCCGCCGCGTCGCGCTCTGCCGCCTCCTGCTCCGCGCGCCCGACCTCCTCCTGCTCGACGAGCCCACCAACCACCTCGACGCCGAGTCGGTGGCCTGGCTCGAGCGCCACCTCGAGGAGTACAAGGGCACCGTCGTCGCGGTCACCCACGATCGCTACTTCCTCGACAACGTCGCCGGCTGGATCCTCGAGCTGGATCGAGGGAGGGGCATCCCGTTCCAGGGCAACTACTCGAGCTGGCTCGAGCAGAAGCAGGCACGGCTCGCGCAGGAGGACAAGAAGGAGTCCGCGCGCCAGCGGACGATCGCGCTGGAGCTCGAGTGGGTCCGCCAGAACGCGAAGGGCCGGCGCAAGAAGGCCAAGGCCCGCCTGAACAACTACGAGGCGCTGCTCGCCGAGGAGCGCAACGCGCGCGTCGACCAGGTCCAGATCCACATCCCGCCCGGGCCGCGGCTCGGCGACGTGGTGATCGAGGCCGACGGCCTGCGCAAGGGCTTCGGCGAACGCCTGCTGATCGAGGATCTCTCCTTCTCGCTCCCGCCCGCGGGGATCGTCGGCGTGATCGGGCCGAACGGGGCGGGCAAGACGACGCTGTTCCGGATGATCGTCGGCCAGGAGAAGCCCGATACCGGCGCGCTGCGGCTCGGCGACACGGTGCAGCTCGCCTACGTCGACCAGTCACGCGACGCGCTCGACGGCGAGAAGAACGTCTGGGAGGAGATCACCGGCGGCTACGAGCACATCAAGGTCGGCGAGCGCGAGGTCAACTCCCGCCAGTACGTCGCGAACTTCAACTTCCGCGGATCGGACCAGCAGAAGAAGGTCGGCAAGCTCTCCGGCGGCGAGCGCAACCGCCTGCACATGGCGAAGCTCCTGCGCACCGGCGGCAACCTGCTGCTGCTCGACGAGCCGACCAACGACCTCGACGTCGACACCCTGCGCGCGCTCGAGGAGGCGCTGCTCGCCTTCCCCGGGTGCGCGGTGATCATCTCCCACGATCGCTGGTTCCTGGACCGCGTGGCGACGCACGTCCTCGCCTTCGAGGGCGACTCCCAGGTGACGTGGTTCGAGGGCAACTTCGAGGCCTACGAGGAGCACCGGCGCGAGCGCCTCGGGGCCGAGGCCGACCGCCCGCACCGCATCACGTACAAGAAGCTGACGCGCGCCTAGCGTTGCTCGTTCGGTGGTTGTGGGGCGCGTGTCGTGCCCCGTACCCCGGGAACGGCGGTCATTGAGTGGAGGGGTTCGGGCGGAGGGCGGCTCGGAGCGCGCTTAGCGTCACACTCGGCGGCTTTTCCTCATCGAGAGTGACGCTGGGCGCGCTATAGCGCGCACGAGGTCACACTCGCCGCAGAAACGGGCCGAGTGTGACGCGATGCGCCCTGGAAACCGGTCCATCGGCGGACCCTCACCCCCGCCCGACTCGCTTCCCTCTCAGTGACCGCCGTTCAGAGCGCGCCGACACACCGGCACGGGCCCAATGGAGCGATCACCCGGCCGGCGCCGAAGCCGAAGCCCTAGCAAGGGCAGCCAACTCCCCCCGCGACCGCACCCCCACCTTCGCGTAGATCCGCGACAACGCGTTCTCGATCGTCTTGTCGGACAGGTGCAGGGCGGCGCCGACCTGCTTGTTCGAGCGGCCGGCGGTGACCAGCGCGACGATCTCGCGCTCGCGCGGGCTCAGGCCGGCGAGGCCGGCGATCGCGCCCGGGCGGGCGACGGCCGGCGCGCGCTGGCCGAGGCGCCGCAGCTCCCGGGAGGCGGCGGATCGCAGGCGGTGGGCGCCCGCGTGCTCGGCGTCGGTCGCCGCGCGCCGGAGCGACTCGCCGGCCGCCTGCGCGTCGCCCGCCGCGCCGAGTGCGGCGCCGGCCAACGTCCGGGCGCGGATCGCGTCGAGCACCGCGCCGGCCGCTTCGGCACCCGCCACCGCGGCCGAGGCCAGCGCTGACGCGCCGCCCGGGTCGCCGTCTGCCAGCGCGACCTCGGCGGCCGCGCACCGCGCACGGGCGAGGCCGACGCCGAGGCGGCGCTGCTCGGCCCCGGCCGTCATCGCCGTGGCGCGCTCGCGCGCGATGTCGCGGAGCCCGAGCGTCAGCTCTGCGCGGACGAGCGCGCCCTGCAGCCACAGCGCCCACGACGGGTCGTGGGCGTCGAGCGCCGCGTCCGCGAGCAGGACGGCTCGGCAGCGTTCGGGATCGGCCTCGGCGTCGAGCGCGGCGGCGATTGCCATCGCGCCGCGCACTCCGATGTGGCGGTCGAGGTCGCGGCCGATCTCGACGGCCTCGGCGGCCAGGCGGCGCGATTCGACGGCGCGGTCGGCGAGGTCGAGGCACAGCGCCTGGTCCGCCAGCGCGACGACGAGCTGACCCGTCTGGCCGCCGAGACGCGCCAGGTCCTCGCCGGCCTCGGCGATCCCGCGCGCCTCCTCGACCCGCCCGAGCTGCAGCAGGACCAGCGCGCGGAAGCTGCCCAGGATCGCCAGCCAGTGCGCCTGCGAGGTCGCGCGCGCGATCTGGCCGGCGCGGGCGAACACGGCGTCGGCATCGCGCAGCCGCCCCTTCGCCGTGTACGCCATGCCGAGCACGTGGATGGAGCCCATGCGCCGCGCGATGTCGGCCTCGTCGATGGTCGCGACGATGGCCTCGGCGGATGCCAGATGGCCGTCGGATTCCTCGGGCCGGCCCTCCATCAGGGCGCAGATCGCGAGCGTCGCGTGGGCGTTGGCGCGCATCGGCGTCGGGGCATCCCCGAGCGCCGCCAGCGCGCGCTCGGCATGGGGGCGCATCTCCTCGCCGATGGACAGGTTGAGCATCGCGCCGCCGAGCTCGAGCCGCGCCCGCTCGAGCGCCGGAGCGTCATCCGGGAGCGCGGCGAGCAGCGCGAAGCCTCGCCGCCGCACGCGCTCGACGCGTCCAATCGTGAGCTCGAGGCCGCCGACCTCCTCGAGGTACTGCGAGTGCGGGACGGCAGGCGGGATCAGCCCACGGTCCAGCGCGGCCCGCCCGACCTCGATCGCCTCGACGAGGCGCCCCGCCGCCGAGAGCGCGCGCATCCGGTGGTACTCGAGCGTGGCGATCGTGTCGAGGTCGTCGGCGGGCGCGAGGCGGCGCGCGGCCTCGTACCAGTGCGCCGACGCGGCCGGCGCGGTCCGCAGCCCGGCGTCGCCCGCCTCGATGAGCGTGGCGATCGCCGCGCGGTCGCCGGGGCGGGCGCACTGCGCGACGTGGTGGGCGCGCGCGGCGGGCGGCGCGCCGCGGGCGGCCAGCGCCGCGGCGGCGCGCTCGTGGGCGCCGAGCCGCCAGCCCGGCGGCGCCGCCTCGTGAACGGCCTGGCGCACGAGCGGGTGGCGGAAGGCGAACGTGCGCAGCCCGGCGCCGGGCCGGACGAGGTCGGCCGAAACGAGATGGTCGAGCAGGCCGGGGGCATCCTCGGTGGCGATGCCTGCCGCCGCGGCGGCCAGCTCCGGGTCGAACGGATCCCCCGCCACCGCCGCCCCGTCGAGCAGCGTGCGCGAGGCGGGCGGCAGCGCGGCCGCCTCGCGCTGCACCGCGGCGATGATGGTCGGCGGGATCGGGCCCTCGCCGGCCACGCGCGCGAGCTCGTGCAGGAACAGCGGGTTGCCCCGCGCCTCCTGCTCGAGCCGGTCCCGCAGCTTGGCGTCGGCGACGCCCGCGAGCACCTCGAGCGCCGCCGGGCGGTCGAGCGGCCGCAGGTCGAGCCGGCGCGCCTGCGGCGCCGAGCGCAGCGCGTCCGCGAGCGGCAACGCCGCGGCGAGCGGGCGGAACCCCAGGGCGAGGGCATGCGGCGCGCGCGGCGGTCGCCGGAGGAGATGGCACGCGAGCTCGACCGAGGCGGGGTCCGCCCAGTGCAGGTCGTCGAGCACCACCAGGACGGGCTGCGCGCCGCCGAGCAGCTCGAGCAGCCCGCGCAGCGCGCGGTGCATGTGGAACCGGTCGGCCGGTTCGCGCCCGACCGTCCCGGCCGAGCCCTCGAGGTGCCGCGCGACCGCCGGCAGCACCGCCGCGAGCTCCGCCAGCCGGTCCTCCCCGAGCGCCTCCAGGCGCCGCGGGTGCACCGTGCTCACGGCGTCGTCGAGCGCGTCGACGAGGACGCCGAACGGCACGTCGCGCTCGTGCTCGGAGGCCCGGCCGTCGAGGACGAGCATCCCGCCGGCCCGCTCGCGCAGCGCCGCGAGCAGGGCGCTCTTGCCGATCCCGGCCTCACCGACGAGCGCAAGAGCGGCGCCCGCCCCGCGGCGAGCCTCCGCCAGCGCGGCGTCGAGCGCGGCGAGCTCGTCCTCCCGGCCGGCGAGTCGGACCTCGGTCTCCACGCAGGGGAACGTATCGGGCAGATCAGGGGGTTTCCCCCTAACGCCCGGCGGCCCTCCGGCGGGAAGGTCACGCCCATGACCGACACCATCTCCATCAACCCCGCCACCGGGGAGCGGGTCCGCTGGCACGTGCGGCGCGCCGACACCGGCGGCCGTCTCACCCGCGCCGAACTGTGGTGCGCGCCCGGCGGCGGCGCCCCCCATCGTCACGTCCACCCCAACTCCGAGGAGCGCTTCGAGCTGCTCGCCGGCCGGCTCGCGATCGAGCTCGAGGGCCGGCGCTTCACCGCCGCGCCGGGCGACGCCGTCCGGCTGCCGGCCGGCGTGCCGCACGCCTGGCGCGTCGAAGGCGACGAGGAGGCCCACTTCTTCGTCGAGCTCGACGACCCGCGCGCGTTCGAGGAGCAGATCGAGACGTTCTTCGCGCTCGGCCGCCATGGCCGTCTCGGCACGGGCGGGCGCGTCCCGCTGCTGCTGGCGGCGACGCTCGCGCTCGACTTCCTCGACACGATCCACCTGGCCTCGCCGCCGCTGCCCGTCCAGCGGGCGCTGTTCCGGGTGCTGACCGGCGTCGCCCGGCTGACCGGCCACCATCGTGCCGCCGTCGCGGCGCGCGAGGAGGCGCGGGCGCGCCTGTCCGCCTCGGCCCTGGTGGCGGCATGAGGGCCCGGGCCGCGCTCGGGCTCGCCTGCGCCGCGCTCGCCGTCGGAGCGGCGCCGGCGATGGCCGACTCGATCGCCTACATCAAGGACGGGAACGTCTGGCTGGCCACCCCCGACGGCTCGCGCCAGCAGCAGGTCACGCGGACCGGCGGCTACTCCTACGTCTCCCAGGCCGACACCGGCGTGATGATCGCGCTGGCGCCCGGCGAGCGCCTGCACAAGCTCTCGCGGACCGGCGAGGTGCTGGCCGACTTCACCACGATGGTCTCCGACGGCGCGCCGCAGTCCGGCCCCGTGACGAAGTTCCATGGCCCGTTCACGCCGGAGATCTCGCCGGACGGGACGAAGGTCGCGTTCGAGTGGTTCAACGACGACTACTCCAACGAGCCGGGCTGCTCGGAGACCTCGTCGCCGCCCTGCTTCGTCTACACGCAGAGCCAGGGCGTCGCGATCAGCCACGCCGACCGGCACACGGGTCCGGAGGACTTCGGCCTGCTGACGGGCTGGATCTTCCCGCACTGGATGGCGAACGACGTGCTCCTGCGCTCCTTCTCCGGCGCGACGATGAACGACGACGCGGTGTTCACGAACGTCGGCCCCGGCAAGGGCGACGACGAGCTGGATCCATGGTTCTACGACGAGGAGCAGGGCTACGGCGTCGACGATGTCGAGCTCTCGCGCGATCTCGAGACGGTGGTGGGCGTTGCCGGCCAGAGCGATGAGAAGCTGCGTGTGTATCGCACGGTGATGCACCCGTTCGGCGCGCCGGACTGGAACCACCGGCCGTTCCATCAGGGCAACACGCCGGTGGCCGAGCGCTGCGCGGAGCTGACCGATCCGGCGGGCGGGAAGTTCGAGACGCCGAGCCTCTCGCCCGACGGCCGCGGGCTGGCCTACGCGACGGCCGACGGCATCCGCGTCGTGGGACTGCCGGACCTGGCGGGCGGCTGCCCGGGCCTGGCCGGCCCCGGCACGCTGGTCCTGCCCGGCGCCAAGCACCCCGACTGGGGTCCCGCGGGGATCCCTGCGGCCGAGGCGTTCCAGCCCGGCGAGCCGAACGCGCCGGCGCCCGGCCCCGGCGCGAAGGGCGGGAGCGGTGGGGGCGGGACGGCGCCGGCCGTCAAGGTCGCGCGCGCCGACCTGCGCACGGCGCTGCGCAAGGGCCTCGTCCTCACCGTGCGGACCGGCGGCGCCGGCCGCCTCGCGGCGACGGTCAAGCGCAGCGGCGCGACGCTCGGCCGCCGGACGGTCACCGTCGGCGACGTGGGCGTCGCGAAGGTCCGGGTGCGGCTGAGCGGGCGGGCGGCGCGCGCGCTGCGGCGGAGCGCTACCGCCAGGCTCAGCGTCGCGGTGGCGTTCACGCCGAAGGGCGGGGTCGCCTCGCAGCCCGCTCGCCGGACGGTCACCCTCCGTCGTTGACTCCCCGAGGGCGGGTGGGTCGCCGCGGCGTCCCACCCGCCAGAGCGCGCCACGTCGGTCCGTGGCCTGACGGCCGGGAAGACCGACCGGCCGGGCAAACGGGGCGCCTTCGGTAGCGTCGGATGAGACATGGTCGCCGTCCTCGCCTCGATCGCGCTCGGCGCCGTGCTCGTCGCCGCCGCGACCCTGAAGCTCGCCGACCCCGCCGGCACACGCGGCGCGCTGGCCACATACGGTCTGGGGGGCGGCCGCGCGCGAGCCGGGTGGCTCGCCCTCGTCGCCGCCGAGGGCACCCTCGGCGTCGCCGTCGCCGCGGGGCTCGACGTCGCCGCGCTCCTCGCCGCCGGGCTGTTCGCCGGCTTCGCCGCCGCCCAGGCGTGGGCCCTCGTCGGCGGGCGCGCCGGGGCGCCGTGCGCGTGCTTCGGCGCGCGCGGGCGGATCGGTCGCGCCTCGCTCGCTCGCGCCGCGCTCATGAGCGTCGCGCTGGCGCTGCTCCCCCTCGCGCCCCGGCGGGCGCTGACGACCGACGAGTGGCTGGCCGCCGGGCTCGGCGCCGCGCTCCTCGGGCTCGTCGGGCTCGCGGTCGTCGTCCTCGCGCTCGCGCGTGAGCTGGGTGCGCTGCGGCTGCGGCTGCGTCCCGAGGCGGCACTCGAGATCCCCGAGGAGGGGCCGGAGGTCGGCGGCCGGACGGGGCTCGCCGCCGCGTTCTCCCCGCGGGCGGGCCGGATCGGCCTCGCCGTGTTCACCTCCGACGGCTGTGGCATGTGCCGCGCGCTCGCCCCTGCCGTGGAGGCGATCGGCAACGACCGGATCGTCGAGCTGCGCGAGTTCGACGAGGTCCGCGATCGTGAGGCGTGGACCGTCGCCGACGTTCCCGGCAGTCCGTTCGCCGTGGCGCTCGACCCCGTCGACGGCACCGTGCTCGCGAAGGGCACCTTCAACTCGGGCGGCCAGCTCGAGTCGATCGTCGCCACCGCCCTGCGGCGGCGGGACGGCATCCATGCCTGACCCCTACGAGCGCCTCGCGGCGGGCACATCGCGCCGCGGCTTCCTCGCCCGTGTGAGCACCGCGGTGATGGCGGTGGCGGGCGCGCGGACGGCGGGCTCGCTGGTCGCGCCCGGCGATGCCGAGGCGTACCACTTCTGCGGCCACATCTTCACCACCGACGGCTGCCCGCATCCGACCGGGCTGCCGCGGATCGACCGCCGCGGCTTCCCGCTGCGGGCGAAGGACGGCCACCGGGTGGACGACCTCGGGCGGCTGATCACCGTCGACGGCGATCCGGTCGACGAGGAGGGCGTCCGCCTCACCGACGCCGACGGCCGCCCCCTCCCGCGCGCGACGCGCACGCGCGTCTGCACCGCGGCCGCCGAGCACTTCGATCTCCCGAACGCCCGCGTCGACGGCGCGTGGTACCGCTGCTGCGGGGGCCAGGTCCGCAAGCTCGTCGACTGCTGCTCGACCTCCTCGCGCCGCATCAACGGCGACCGCGCGCTGCGGGGCTACTGCTTCAAGAACCGCAAGGTCTTCTGCGTCATGTACTACGACACGAAGGTGCCCTGCTGATTAGGCGCAGTCGGGGAGGACGGCGTCTCCGGGGCGTCGGGGGTCGCGGTGCTCGGCCGCGGTGCCCTGGCGCGCGTCGCTGACGGCGTTGGTCAGGTCGATGAGGTTCTGGAGCGACATGTTCGCCTCGCCCATGTGGAAGAGGCCGTTCAGGATCCCCGCCGGATCGCTCGCTTCGGCCATCATCATGAGGTGGGTCTCGCCTCCGTCGTTGAGGGCGTTCGGCGTGCCCTCGGCGAGGTGTCGCTCGACCTCCTCGACCGTCGGTCGTTCAGGCAGATTTCCAAGCGGCGGGCCGCTGCGGTACGCGATCACCTCGAGCGCCTGCCGGCGAACCGCCTCGAGGTCGGCGGCGGTGAAGTCGGATGCCGAGATGGGCCGCGAGCTCGCTCGCCTGCAGCTCGTCCGAGGCGGTGGAGCTGGTGTGTCCCGACGTGCCCGCGGCGCCGGCCTCGGGGAGCTTGCCCGTCGCCAGGAACCCCTGGTAGGCCCCCCACCCCTCCGGCGCGGCGATGTCGATGTCCACCGCGCGCAGCCTGCCGCTCGACATGTCGGTCTCCATCCCCAGCTCGACGCCGATCGCCTCGTTGCCGACGCCGGCGAGCATCGTCCGGCGCACGAAGTCCTCGTCGCCGACGTAGACGCGGATCGTGTTCGGGTCGATCCGCGTCACGCCGGAACTGACGCGCCGGCCCTGGTCGTCGTCGAGCTCGGTCTGCAGCGCGTGGTAGTTCGCGTCGAGGCCCAGCCCGGCGTAGAACTCCTGCGACAGCTCGACGCTCTCCCCGGCGGCGATCGTCGTCGGGTCGAGTGGGTTGGGTGGCGGGCGGTCGCCGCGATCCCGACGCCGGGCTCCTCCGGATCCAGGCAGTCGATTCTGCTCTGCTCGCTGTAGGTGCAGCTCACCGTGACGGAGCCCGGGAACGGCAGGACGAGCACCGGCCCGTCAATGAGGACCGGGCCCTGATCGGGTCCGTCGGGATCCGTGGGCGCGGCGGGCGCGACCGGCGTGCAGTCGCCGCCCGCGATCCGGCAGACCGCGGAGGCGGTGTGGTCCGCGATCGCGGCCGGGACGCCCCCTGCGGCGAGCGCGCCGACGACGAGGCTGACGAGCAGCAGCATCCCCGCCATCTCAATGCCGGTCTGTCCCTGTTCGCCGCGTCGTCGCATCGCTCTCACCTCGACGCTACGCCGACACACGCGCGCGACGGCCATGGGCCGAGAGCCTCAACTTCGCGTTGGCCCGGGCCCAGGACCCCGCGCGAGCTCAGCCTGCTCCGATGTGAGGAACGCGCGGCCGAACAGGCGGACAACGTGGTACGGACGAAAGCGGCGAGACCAAGCGACGTTCGCAACCGACAGCCGCTGGTTCGAGATGTCGAACGAGATGCTCGTCGAGGCGAGCCTCGACGGCTACTTCGTGCGCCTGAGCGACGAGTGGGAGAAGACCCTCGGCTGGAGCCGCGAGGAGCTGATGTCCCGGCCCTTCCGGGAGTTCATCCATCCCGACGACCTGGCGGCGACGATGGAGCGGGCCGTGGCGCTGGATCAGAATCCGGGTGAGGTCGTCGACTTCGAGAACCGCTACCGCCACAAGGACGGCACGTACCGCTGGCTGCTCTGGCGGGCGCGCTCGGACCACGAGCGCAAGTACGCGGTCGCGCGGGACATCACCGACCGCAAGCGGCTCGAGCAGGAGCGCCAGGAGCTGCTCGACCGCGTGGAGGCGATGTCGCGGACGGATCAGACGACCGGGCTGCCCAACCGGCGAGCCTGGGAGGAGGAGGTCCGGCACGCGCTCGCCCGGGCGCAGCGCCATGGACATCCGCTTGCGCTCGCCCTGGTCGACCTCGACCACTTCAAGCTGTTCAACGACGCGCACGGCCACCCGGCCGGCGACGCGATGCTCACGGACGCAGCCACGAGCTGGCGCCTGTCACTCCGGGTCACGGACTTCATCGCGCGGTACGGGGGCGAGGAGTTCGGCCTCCTGCTACCCGACTGCGCGCCCGACGAGGTGCTGGGGCTGCTCGACCGCTTCCGGACGGCCACGCCGCGCGGCCAGACCGTCTCGATCGGCGTCGCCTGGTGGGATCGGGCCGAGGGGCCGGAGGACCTCGTGGCCAGGGCGGACGCCGCGCTCTATGACGCCAAGCACGCGGGTCGCGACCGCGTGGTCACCTCCGCCCCTGCTTAGAGCTGGTTAGGCCAGGGTCCCGCGGACGCCGTTGACGACGAGCTGCACGGCGATGGCGCTGAGCAGCAGCCCGAAGACGCGGGTGAGGAAGGAGATCAGCTGGACCGGGAGCAGCCGGCTCAGCCGGTCGGCGGTGAGCATGACCAGCAGGACGGCGAGCAGCGCGCAGAGGATGCCGCCGATGACCGCCGCCCGGCCGGCGAGGTCCTCGTGCTGCCGGCTGAGCACGATCACGGTGGCGATCGCGCCCGGGCCGGCCAGCAGCGGCGTCGCGAGCGGGACGAGCGCGATGCTCTCCGCGGCGCCCTCGGCGTCGGGGTAGTCCATGCCGCGGAGCATCTCGAGCGCGACGAGCAGCAGGAGCAGCCCGCCCGCGATCGACAGCGAGTTCACCGAGACGTGGAGGTACTCGAGGACGAGGCCGCCGAACAGGGCGAAGCCGATGATCAGCCCGCCGGCGGCGAGGACCGCGAGCCCGGCGGCGCGCTGCCGTGCTCCCGCGTCGAGCCCGTGGGTCATCGCGATGAAGACCGGCGCGATGCCGACCGGGTCCATGAGGACGGTCAGGGTGACGAAGGTCTCACCGAGGGACTGCCAGTCCACGCCCGCCACCCTAGATCGCGGTGCGGCGGTCAGCACCACACCGGTCGGTGGTCCGCCCGCGGACCCGGCCCGCCGCGGCACCGGGGTATGGTCGGGCCGGTGAGGAGCGCCCCGTGCTGACGCTGCTGACGGTCGCCGCCGTGGTCGCCGGGATCACGGGCGCCTGGTCGCCGTGCGGGTTCTCGATGGTCGGGACGCTCGCGCCCGGGGGGTACGCCGGCCGGCGGCGGGTGACGGTCGCGGCGTGCGCGACCTTCACGCTCGGCGCGCTGGCCGGCGGCGCGGTCACGTTCGGCGGCCTGGCCGTTGTCGGAGCCGCTCTGGGAGCGCCTGGAGCGGTGGCCGCCGCGGTCGCGGCGGCGGTCGCGCTGGCCGCCGCGGCAGGCGAGGCGCGCGGCGCGCGGATCGTGCCGCAGGTGCGCCGCCAGGTGCCCGAGCCGTGGCGGCGGACGCTGCCGCTGCCGCTCGCCGCGGCCCTCTACGGCGTCCTGCTCGGCCTCGGGTTCACGACCTTCATCCTGACCTTCGCCGTCTGGGCGCTCGCCGCGTTCAGCGTCGCGCTCGGCGACCCGGCACTCGGCCTCGCGATCGGCCTCGGCTTCGGCGCCGGCCGCGCGCTGCCGGTGATCGCACTCGCGCCGATCGCCGGGAGGGATCGCGGAAGTCGCGTGCACGCGGCGATGGCCGAGCGCCCCGCGATCCTGCGAGCCCTGCGCGGAATCGACGCGGCCGCCCTCGCCGCCGTCGCCGTCGCGCTCGCCACCGGCCCGGCGAGCGCCGCCGAGCGCATCGCCGCCCCGGGGACGGACCCCGGCGTCACCGGCGACGTCCTCGTCTACCACCACCCGGGCACGGGCGGCGTGCTGGTGCGCGACGGGGTCGCGCAGTCCCTACCCGGCCGCTTCCCCGCCGCGGGCGGCGGCCTCGTGGCGTGGACCGATGGGGCGACGATCACCGTCGCCACGGCCGACACGCTCGCCCCCGTCACGACCATCGATGCTCCGGGAGCCGACGCCCTCGCCGTCTCGGCCCCCTGGGTGGCCTGGCGCGCCGGCGAGGCGATCCTCGCGCGGCCGCTCGCGGGCGGCGACACGCGGCTCGTCGCCGCCGCCTCCGGGATCGGCCGCCCCGCGCTCGACGGCGCCCGCCTCGTCTTCCACCGCGCCACCCGCACCCGTTCCTCGCTGGTCGAGGTCGACCTCGCCACCAGCGTCTCCCGCGTCCTGCGCCGATCCCGCGGGACGCTCCTGCTCAACCCGTCGCTGCTCGGCGACACGCTGCTCTATGTCGCCTCCACCGCGACCCGACAGCAGCTGCGCCTGCGCCGCGGCGCGACCGAGACGGTCCTCTACTCGATCGCGCCGACCGCCCGCCGCGACGCGGCCCGCGAGACGGGTCACGGCCGCCACCGCCACCGCGGCCGCGTCCCGCCGCTCCCGCAGCGACCGCGCCCCGGCGTCACCGAGACGCTGTGGACGACCGCGCTGTCCGACCAGGCGGCCTACGTCACGCGCCTGCGCGCCCGGCGCGGCGGAGGCTCGGACTCGTCGCTGCTGCGGGTCGCCCGTTGATGCGCGCCGTCGCGGGCGCGGCACTGGGCTCTGAACTGCGGCGATGAGAGGAGGGCTCGGGCGGGTGGGTTCACCCGGCCTGGATTCACTGCGGCGTCGCGGCGATCAACTCGTCTGGCGGCACGACGGGGCCGAGCGCTCGGCCCGGTTGCCGGGCGTCACCGCGCCGGGCTGAGCGCGAGCGCGTCGAGCACCGGGCCCAGTTCCTCGACCTCGTCGACGACCACGTCGGCACCGGCCAGCGCGTCCGCCGCATAGGGCCCCGTCGCGATCCCGACCACGCGGACGCCGTCCGCGCGCGCGCACGTGATGTCGTGCGGCGTGTCGCCGATGACCACGGTGCGCTCGCGGGGCCAGCCGCCCGCGCGCTCGCGGGCGACCGGCGGCAGGTCCTCGCGCGCCTCGGCGTCCGACCCGAACGCGCCCTGGCCGTCGGCGAAGTGGTGACCGATGCCGGCGCGCGCGAGCTTGAGCCGCGCGACCCGCTCGAAGTTCCCGGTCACCAGAGAGAATCGGAAGTCCGACTCGCGCCCACGCAACTGGTCGAGGAGGGCGGGGATGCCGGGAGCGACCTTCGCCGAGAGGTCGGGCGGGCAGAGCTCCTCGTAGAGAGCGCACGTCGCCGCGAGCACGTCCTCGGCACGGCCGTCGACCGCCTCGGCGCCGATGCCGACGGCGGCGAGCAGCATGCGGGCGATGGCGCGGTCGGTGCGGCCGGCGAGATCGGTGACCTTGGCGCGCGTGACGTCGACCCCGTGGACGTCGGCCACCGCCCGCATGAGCGCCGCGGCGTGCGCCTCCGACGCACGCCGCAGCAGCGTGCCGTCGATGTCCCACAACAGGAGGAGGGGTTTCAGCGCAGGAACGAGACGTCGGCGCTCAGCCGCTGCGCGAACGCCGCGATCAGCTTGGCGCACGCCTCGACGTCGTCGAGCTGGACCATCTCGACCGGCGAGTGCATGTAGCGCAGCGGCACCGAGACGACGGCGGTGGGGATGCCGCCGCGGGAGATGTGGAACGCGTCGGCGTCCGTGCCCGTGTAGCGCGCCGTCGCGCTCACCGTGAAGGGGATCTCCTCGGCCTCGCCCGCCGCGTGGAGGAGCTCGAATAGCGTCGGGTCGAGCGTCGAGCCGCGGGTCAGGACGGCGCCCGAGCCGAAGTGGTGCGATCCGAGCTCCGTCTCGTTGACCCCGGGCTGGTCGGTCGCCCAGGTGACGTCGACGACGATCGCGATGTCGGGGCGCAGCGAGTACGCGGTCGTGCGGGCGCCGCCGAAGGTGATCTCCTCCTGCGTCACCGCGACCGCCGCGACGTCGCCGGGCGCGCCGCCGGCCTCGGCGACGAGCCGCGCCGCCTCGTAGGCGACGTAGCAGCCGAGACGGTTGTCCATGGCCCGCGAGATCATGCGGCGGTTGGGCAGCTCGACCGGATCGCCGCCGATGACCGCGACGTCGCCGATCCGCACCAGACTGCGCGCATCGTCGCCGTCCTTCGCGCCGATGTCGACATGCAGGTCGCGCAGCTCGGGGTTCTTCTTGCGGTCGTCCTCGCGCATGAGGTGAACCGGCTTCTTGCCGACCACGCCGGGCACGACGCCGTCGCGGGTGGCGATCTCGACGCGCTGGCCGACGAGGATGATCGGATCCCAGCCGCCGACGCCCGTGAACCACAGGAAGCCGTCGTCGTCGATGTGGTGGACGATCAGCCCGATCTCGTCGATGTGGCCGATGATCGCCGTGAGCGGCCCGCTGCCGGTGCCTTTCACCCGCGCGACGGTCGAGCCGACCGAGTCATGGGTCACCTCGGCGCCGAACGCGGAGCACGCGTCGCGGAAGATGGCGGCGGGAGCCTGCTCGTATCCGGACGGGCCGGGAGCGGTGAGCAGCTGGCGCAGGACATCGGGGACGGGCACGGCCGGGGAGCCTAGCGCGTGGCGCTACGCGGTCCCCGGCCGTACCGCCGGGCTCAGGCCTGCGCGAGCAGCTGGCGCAGCACGAACTGCAGGATGCCGCCGTGCTGAAAGTACTCGACCTCCTTGGGGGTGTCGATGCGCACGCGGGCGGTGAACTCCTTGTCGCCGGCGCGCACCGTGACCTCCTTGGCGCGGCCCTCGTCGAGCCCGTGGATCGAGAACTCCTCTTCACCCGTCAAGCCGAGTGACTCGACGCCGTCGCCCTCGGAGAACTGGAGCGGGACGACACCCATGCCGACCAGGTTCGAGCGGTGGATGCGCTCGTAGGATTGCGCGATCACGGCCTTGACCCCGAGCAGGTTCGTCCCCTTCGCCGCCCAGTCGCGCGACGAGCCCGAGCCGTACTCCTTGCCGGCCAGGACGACGAGCGGCGTGCCCTCCTCGGCGTACTTCATCGCGGCGTCGTAGATCGACATCTCCTCGCCCTCGGGCAGCTTGCGGGTGACGCCGCCCTCGGTCCCCGGCGCGAGCTGGTTGCGCAGGCGGATGTTCGCGAAGGTGCCGCGCATCATCACCTCGTGGTTACCGCGGCGCGAGCCGTAGGAGTTGAACTCCTTGTGCTCGACGCCGTGCTCGATGAGGTAGCGCCCGGCCGGCGAGTCCTTCTTGATCGCGCCGGCGGGCGAGATGTGGTCGGTGGTCACCGAGTCGCCGAGGATCGCCAGGACGCGGGCGCCCTCGATCTCGGCGATGGCCTGCGGCTCGCGCGGGAGGTCCTCGAAGTACGGCGGCTGGCGCACGTAGGTGGAGTCGTCGGCCCACGCGAAGCGATCGCCGGTGGGGACCTCCAGGCCCTTCCAGCGCTCGTCGCCCTCGAACACCTCGGCATAGGACGAGCGGAACATCTCCGAGCGCACCGCGTCCTCGACGGTCTGGGCGACCTCCTTCGAGGACGGCCAGATGTCCTTGAGGAAGACCTCCTCGCCGTCGTCGGTCACCCCGAGCGGCTCGTCGAGCAGGTCGATGTCCATCGTCCCGGCCAGCGCGTAGGCGACCACCAGCGGCGGCGACGCCAGGTAGTTCATCTTGACGTCGGGGTTGATGCGCCCCTCGAAGTTGCGGTTGCCGCTGAGCACGGACACGACCGCGAGATCCTCGGCATTGACGGCGTCGGAGATCTCCTCGGGCAGCGGCCCGGAGTTCCCGATGCAGGTCGTGCAGCCGTAGCCGACGAGGTGGAAGCCGAGCGCCTCGAGCTCGTCGGTCAGGTTCGCCTTGTCGAGGTACTCGGTGACGACCTTCGAGCCCGGCGCGAGCGAGGTCTTCACCCACGGCTTCGCCTTGAGGCCCTTGGCCACCGCGTTGCGCGCCAGCAGGCCGGCGCCGAGCATCACGGACGGATTCGAGGTGTTCGTGCACGAGGTGATCGCGGCGATGACGACGTGGCCGTGGTCGAGCTCGGTCTCGGTGCCGTCGGCGAGCGTGACGCGCGCGATCGTCGAGACGCGGTCGGCGACCTGAAGGCCACCCGTGCTGGCGCCCGAACGGTCGGGATGGCCGTTGCCGTTGGTGGTCGACGGCGGGTCCGAGGCCGGGAAGGACTCGGCGCTCCCTTCGTCCTCGGGGCTCTGGACGCTCTCCGGGTCACAGCCGGGCACCATCTCCTCGAGCGCCAGCCGGAACGACGCCTTGGCCTCGGTCAGCGCGACGCGGTCCTGCGGGCGCTTGGGGCCGGCCAGCGACGGCACGACCTCGCCGAGGTCGAGCTCGAGCGTGTCGGAGTAGACCGGCTCCTCGGAGTCCTCGTCGTGCCAGAGGCCCTGCTCGCGCGCGTACGCCTCGACCAGCTCGATGCGGTCCTTCGACCGGCCCGAGAACTCGAGGTAGCGCAGCGTCTCGGCGTCGATCGGGAAGATCGCGCAGGTCGAGCCGAACTCGGGCGACATGTTGCCGATGGTGGCCCGGTCGGCGAGCGGCAGGTTCGGGATGCCCTCGCCGTAGAACTCGACGAACCGGCCGACGACGCCGCGCTCGCGCAGCATCTGGGTGACGGTGAGGACGAGGTCGGTCGCCGTGGCGCCCTCGGGCAGCGCGCCGTGGAGCTTGAAGCCGACGACCTGCGGGATCAGCATCGACATCGCCTGGCCGAGCATCGCCGCCTCGGCCTCGATCCCGCCGACGCCCCAGCCGAGCACGCCGAGGCCGTTGATCATCGTCGTGTGCGAGTCGGTCCCGACCAGCGTGTCGGGGTACGCCTGCGCGCGGCCGTCGACGTCCCTTTCGAACACCACGCGCGCGAGGTACTCGAGGTTGACCTGGTGGACGATGCCGGTGTCGGGCGGGACGACCGAGAAGCCGTCGAACGCCTCCTGGCCCCAGCGCAGGAACGCGTAGCGCTCCTCGTTGCGCTCGAACTCGCGGTCGGCGTTGATCTGGAACGCCTGGCGCGAGCCGAAGGCGTCAACCTGCACCGAGTGGTCGATGACCAGCTCGGCCGGGACGAGCGGGTTGATCTTGCCCGCATCGCCGCCCATGTCGGCCATGGCGTCGCGCATCGCGGCGAGGTCGACCACCGCGGGCACGCCGGTGAAGTCCTGCATCACGACGCGCGCGGGCGTGAAGGCGATCTCCTTGGACGGCTCGGCGGCGGCGTCCCAGCGCGCGAGCGCCTCGATGTCCTCGCGCGTGATCGACACGCCGTCCTCGTTGCGTAGGAGGTTCTCGAGCAGGACCTTGAGGGAGAAGGGAAGACGCGCGACGTCGTACTTCGACTGCAGCGCGTCGAGGCGGAAGATCTCGTAGGTGCGCCCGCCGACCTCCAGGTCCGCGCGGGCGTCAAAGGAGTTGTCGGAGGGCATGCCCTGCAGTTTCGCAGGGCGTGCGCGGCGCGGGCCACGGCGATCGCTCGCCGCGGCCCGCGGACGCATCCGGCTACCGCAGGACGACCGACTTGGTCGTCGTGACGGCGTCGCCGGTGGCGGGCTTGAACGTGACCCGCACCGACAGCTTCACCTTGCCCTTGCGGGCGAGCGTGCGGCGGGCGGCCTTGGAGAACCGCACCTTGACGCTCGCGGCGCCGGCCGAGGCGGCGCGGCTCGCGCCGGAGCCCACGACCTTGCCGCCCAGCAGCGCGCGGGCCTGGAGCGTGCCCTTGGCGGGCGCGCGGAACCCGACGACGAGGCCGCTGCGCAGCGCCTTGGCCAGCTTGGTCTTCGCGACCGACAGCGTCACCGTCGTGTCCTTGGCTCCGGCTGGCTGGGCGTCGCCGCCGGAGGTCGAGCCGGTGACCGGCTGCGGCTTGGGCTGCGGCTGCTGCGGCTGCGGCTGCGGCTGCGGCGCCGGGGTCGCGGGCGTCGGCACGCCGGCCGGGCTCCAGTCGGGCTGCAGCGCGTTCTCGAGCACCACGGTGCCGCCGCGGCTCGGCAGCTGGCAGCCGCCCGACTGGTTCGGGATGTCGGCGACGAGGATCCGCTGGAAGTCGCGGCTGTGGTGGTCCGACCAGGCGAGCTTGCTGCCGTCGGGCGAGAACGTCGGGCTGTTGTAGATGGCGTCGGCGACGCCGAACGAGAAGCACGGCTCCGGCAGCGCCGGCGGGGCGCCGTTGGTCCGGTAGACCGTGATCAGGTCGTCCTCGCGGCCGATGTCCGGGTCCGACCAGTCGCGCGGCTTGGTCGAGACGAACGCGACGGCGTCGCCGCGGCGGCTGAGCTCGGCGTCACGCAGGTACCACGCCTCCGTGTCCTCGAACCAGCCCTGGATGGTCTGGTTGCCGTCACCGGGGTGGTCGATCATCGCGTCGAGGTTCGGGCGCACGCTCTTGTCCGACAGCAGGATGGTGTCGTTGCCGATCCAGGACGGGTCGGTCCACCCCGACTGGCGGCCGAGGCCGGGCTCGTCCCAGGCGGTCTGGCGGTCGGAGTGCGAGTAGCCGACGCCGGTCTCGAGGCGCTTGCTCTGGCAGCGCGGGTCGCCGACCGGGAAGCACCCCGGCTCGTTCCAGATGCTCTGCCAGTAGTACTGGTAGGCGACCTTCGTGCCGTCGGGGGAGATCTCCGGCTCGTACGGGCCCATGAAGTAGGACGTGTTGGCGTCGGTCTTCTCGCCCGACACAGGCGTGTCGAAGTCGGCGAGCAGCTTGCCGTCGCTCGAGAGCTTGTGCAGCCGGCGGCCCTTGAGCGCGGTGAACGTCCCGTCGTCGGCGCGCGACTGGTACGAGTAGCCGCCGTCGTGGGTGACCTGCACCTGCTTGGCACCGTCGGTGCCGGCGACCCAGACGTCGCCGCCGCGCAGGAACGAGATCGAGTCGGCCGACGCGGTGCCGGCCAGCGCCAGCGTGGCCAGTACGGCCGCGGCGCCCGTCGTGAGGAGGGGATGCCTCATGGGGTGAGCCCTTTCAGGTGAGGGGGGCTGGGGTGATGAGCGGAACCTTGCGACGGGGTGGGTTGCCGCGCCCTTGCCGCGGGATTGCCCGCGACGGCAACATCGCCGCAAGCCCCGCCCGCGACGGTCCGCCCTACACATGGCCCCGACCGCCGAATCCCCTCCCGTCGCCCGCCTGCTCCGCCCCGGCGACGCCGGCTACGACGCCCGCCGCGCGCAGCACAACGCGCGTCTCGCGCCGCGGCCCGCGCTCATCGCCCCTTGCGCCGGGCCGGACGAGGTCGCGGCCGCGGTCCGCCTCGGACGCGACCGCGGCCTGACGATCGGGGTGCGCGGCGGCGGCCTCGGCGCCGGCCCGGCCGGCGGCGGGCTGACGATCGACCTGCGCGACCTCGCCACCGTCCGCGTCGACCCCGCGCGGCGCGTCGCCGTCGTCGGCGGCGGCGCCACCTGGCGGGCGCTCGACGCCGCCGCGCAGGCGCACGGCCTCGCCGTCACGGGCGCCCGCGTCGCCGCGGCGGGCGTCGCCGGGACCGTGCTCGGCTGCGGCTCGGGCTGGCTCGAGCGCGCGATGGGTCTCAGCAGCGACTCGCTGCTGGCCGCCGAGGTGGTCACGGCCGAAGGTGGACGCGTACGCACCAGCCGCGTCGAGCACCCGGATCTGTTCTGGACGCTCCACGGCGGCGGCACCGGTGCCGTCGTGGTCACGTCGATCGCGCTCGCGTTGCGGCCGCTCGGTCCGCGCGTGCCCGCGCGGCTGCTGACCTTCCCGCTCGACCGCGGCGAAGCGGTCCTGCGCCGCTACGCCGAGCTGATGGCCGGCGCGCCCGATGTGCTGTGCGGCGGCGCGGTCATCGGCGCGGGCAGCCTCGCGGTCGTCGCGATGTGGGCCGGCGAGCCCGCGGCGGCGGCACCCTGGCTCGACCGCCTGGACCGGCTCGGCCCGGCGGTGGGCGATCACCGCGGCGCCTGGCCGTACGTCGCGATCCAGCGCGGGTTCGGAGCGCTGAGCCCGCCCGGTCTGCGCGGCGAGCACCGCTCGGGCTTCCTGCGCACCCTCGACAACGGCGCGATCGGCCGGTTGCTCACGCTGGGCGCGGCGCCGCCGTCACCCCGGACGTCGCTCCTGCTCCAGCCGCTCGGCGGCGCCTACGCCCGCCTCGGCGAGGACTCGGCGCTCGGGCACCGGGGCGCCGGCTGGGCCTTCCAGGTCCTGGCCCACTGGTCCGATGCCGACGCCGACGGCGCGATGGTCGCCTGGGTGCGCCGCGCGATCGCCGAGTTGGCCACCGTGGCCGGAAGCTGGCCCGCCTTCGCCGCCACGCCGGACGAGGCCTTCGACGCGGCCACCCATCGACGCCTGGCGCGGATCGCGCGCCGCTGGGATCCCCACGGGGTCCTGTCCCCACCCAACCCCCGCGTGCTTGACCCCGGCACGCCCGAGTGAGAGAAGGAGTTCCACATGCCCGCCCATGACTTCCTGTTCGCCATCTGGGACGGCGGCGGCACCGTGCCGCCCGAGCTGTCGGTCGCCCGCGCCCTCGTCGAGCGAGGGCACGCCGTCCGCGTGCTCGCCGACCGGCACCTCGCCCCGGACGTCGCGGCAGCCGGCGCCGAGCACATGCCGTGGCAGGCGGCACCGCAGGGGACCGGGGACTCCCAGGTCATCACCGACCACGACGCCCGCAACCCCGCCGAGGCGTTCCGCCGCATCCGCGACGGGCTGATGTGCGGCCCGGCGCCGGCGTTCGCCGCCGACGTGCGGGCGGAGCTGCGCCGCCGCCGCGCCGACGTCGTCGTCGCCGACTTCATGCTCGCCGGCGCGCAGATCGGCGCGGAGGCCGAAGGCGTGCCGGTGGCCGGCATCGCTGCCAACCCGATCGTGGTCCGCGGCTGGGGCGGCCCGCCGCTCGGGCCGGGCTGGGCTCCGGCGGGCGGCCCGCTCGGGCGGCTGCGCGACGAGGTCGCCGGCCGCGTGGGGCAGCGGCTGTGGGACGGCGGCCTGGAGTCGATCAACGCGACCCGCCGCGCGAACGGGCTTGCCCCGGTGGGATCGGTGTTCGACCAGGTCCTCGGCGGCGAGCGGCTGCTGCTGCTGATCAGTGGCGCGCTCGAGTACCCCGCCTTCGCACCGCCGGCGAACGTGCGCGTCGTCGGGCCGCGGCTCGCCGACCCGGCGTGGGCCGCCGACTGGACCCCGCCGGCGGGGAACGAGCCGCTGGTCCTCGTCGCCCTCAGCTCCACCTTCCAGGGGCAGGAGAAGGTCCTGGCCAGCTGCACCGCCGCGCTCGGGAAGCTGCCGGTCCGCGGCCTGGTGACCACCGGCCCGAACGTGTCGCCGGACACCGTGCGCCCGCCGGCGAACGTGACCGTGGTCGAGTCCGCGCCGCACACCGAGGTCCTGCGCCACGCGGCCGCCGTCGTCACCCACGCGGGCCACGGCACGATGGTCAAGACGGTCGCGGCCGGCGTCCCCCAGGTGTGCCTACCGATGGGCCGCGACCAGCTCGACAACGCCGCCCGCGTCGTCCACGCCGGGGCCGGGATCCGGCTGCGGCCGTCGAGCTCACCGGACCGGATCGCCGCCGCGGTCCGTCGGGTGCTGTCGGAGCCGGCCTTCGGGCAGCGCGCCGCGGAGCTCGCGTCGGCCATCGCCGACGAGATCCGCGAGGACCGCGCCGTCGCCGAGATCGAGGCCCTCGCCGCGAACACACCGGCTGCCCTCGCCGCCACGGGCTGAGCTCGTCGCAGCCACGGGGCTCGGATAGGGTCGGAGCCCCGTGACCGCCGGACGGACCCGCATCCACCTGTGCGGCCGCCTTGTGGTCGAGCTCGCCGGGCGGCGCGTCGAGGACGCGCTGCCCGGTCGCCAGGGGCGACTGCTGGTCGCCTACCTCGTGCTCCACCGCCACCGGCCGGTGCGGCGCGACGAGCTCGTCGAGGCGCTGTGGGGTGGCGAGGGCCGGCCGCCGTCGGCGGCCGCGCTCGGTCCGCCGCTCTCCCGGCTGCGCAAGGTGCTCGGGCCGGACCGGCTGGAGGGCCGCGCGGAGCTCCGGCTCGTCCTCGAGGACGACGCCTGGGTCGACTGGGAGGCCGCGCCCGCCGCGCTGCGCGACGCGCGCGCCGCGCTGGACGCGGGCGACGCCGAGCGCGCGGCCGACGCCGCCCGCGACGCGGTGGGCGTCGCCGACGGCGGGCTGCTGCCGGGGCTCGAAGCGGCGTGGATCGACGCGGCGCGCGGCGCGCTCGACGAGCTGCGCCTCGACGCACTCGAGGCGCTCGCGACCGCCGGGCTCCGGCTCGGCGGCCGTGACCTCGTCGAGGCCCAGCGCGCGGCGCAGGCGGCGGTCGACGCCGCGCCGTTCCGCGAGTCGGCGCGCATCGTCCTGATCGAGGCGCTGCGGGCGCGCGGCAACGTCGCCGAGGCGCTGCGCGCCTACGAGGACGTACGCGTGCTCCTGCGCGAGGAGCTCGGCGGCACGCCGGGCCCGGCCCTCGTCGCCCTGCACGAGGACCTGCTCGGCTCGGAGTCACCGGCTCGCCCCGCGCCGGCGCCCGCCACGCGGCTGAGCCCGGGAGCCGACCCGCTCGTGGAGCGCGAGGCGGAGCTGGCCGCCCTCGAGCCGCCGCTGACGGGAGCGCTTGCCGGGACCGGGGCGATCGCGATCGTCCACGGCGCCGCCGGGATCGGGAAGACCAGCCTGCTGCGCGCGGTCCGCGATCGCGCTCGCGCCGCCGGCGCGCACGTCGCGACCGCCCGCGCCGGGCAGCTCGAGCGAGAGCTCGCGTTCGGCGTCGTCCGGCAGCTGCTCGAGCCGTCGCTCGCGGACCCCGCCCGCCGGGCGCAGTTGCTGACCGGCGGGGCCGCGCCCGCCGCCGCGGTGTTCGATCCGGCCGCCGGCTCCGGCGACGACACGTCGTTCGCCACGCTCCATGGATTGCTGTGGGTGGTCATCGGGCTGGCCGCCGAGCGCCCGCTCGCCCTCGCCGTCGACGACCTGCAATGGGCGGACCGGCCGTCGCTGCGCTTCCTCGCGTACCTCGCCCCGCGGCTCGACGAGCTGCCGGTGCTCCTGGTCGCCACGCTGCGCCCCGTGCCCGACGCCGACGTCGCGCTGATCGACGAGATCGCCCGCCAGCCCGGCGCCCGCACCGTCCGCCCCCGCGCGCTGAGCGAGCGCGCCGTCGGCGAGCTTGCCGCCGATCGCCTCGGAGCGGCGGCCGACCCCGCGTTCGCGGCCGTGTGCCGGCGGACGACCGGCGGCAACCCGCTGCTCGTCGGCGAGCTCCTCGAGGCGCTCGCCGCCGACGGCGTGCGCCCCGACGCGGCAAGCGCGGCGCTCGTGGAGGAGATCGGCCCCCGGGCGGTGTCGCGCACGGTCCTCGCCCGCCTGTCGCGACTGCGGCCCGAGGCGCGCGTGGTCGCCGAGGCGGTCGCGCTCCTGGGGGACGGCGCCGACCTGGCGACCGTCGCCGCGGTGGCGGGGTTGAGCGAGACCGACGCGGCGGAGACGACGGCCGCACTCGCGGGCGCCGAGATCCTGCGGGCGGAGTCGCCGCTCGGCTTCGCGCATCCGCTCGTGCGCGACGCCGTCTACCGCGACCTGCCACCCGGCGAGCGCGAGCTGCGCCACGCCGCGACCGCGCGGGCCCTGCTCGATCGCGGCGCGGCCGACGAGCGCATCGCGACGCAGCTGCTGCACGCCCCGCGCCGCGGGGAGGCGTGGGCGGTGGAGGTGCTCGAGCGGGCCGCGGCCGCGGCGCTGCGGCGCGGCGGGCCCGAGGGTGCGGTCGCCTACCTGGCCCGGGCGCTCGAGGAGCCGCCGGCTCCGGAGATCCGGCCGCGCGTCCTGCTCGCCCTCGGGACGGCGGAGGAGATGACGCACGGCCCCTCGGCCCACGAGCACCTGCGCGGCGCCTACGCGACGCTCGCCGATCCGTCCGAGCGCGCCCGCGCCGCCCATCTGCTCGGCCGCGCGCTGCTGTTCACCGGCGACCCGGCCGGCGCGTCGGCGTTCGCGCGGGAGGGCGCGGCCGCGCTCCCCGCCGATCTGGTCGAGCCGCGCCGCGTCCTGGAAGGGCTCGCCCAGGCGGCGATGTGGATCGGCATGGGCGTGTTCGACGACCTCGAGGCGACGATCCCGTTCCGGACGCGACCGGTGCGCGGCGGCGCGGGCACGCACGCGCTGGCCAGCATCGCGGCCATGGGGTGGGCGTTTTCCGGCGGCCCGGCAGACGAGTGCGCCGAGCTCGCCCTCGCGGCGCTGGACGGCGGCCTGCTGCGGGCATCGGACCGGATCGCCTCAGGCATCGTGCTCGCGCTGGCCGACCGCGAGGAGGCGCTCGCGGTGTGGGAGGACGGCTTCGCCGACGCCTACCGTCACGGCTCGCTGTTCGAGGTCGCCAGCATGTCGCTGTGGGCCGGGTTCACCATGCTCCAGCGCGGCGACCTCGTGGAGGCCCAGGAGGCACTGGAGCGCTGCCTGGCCGACCACGCGCGCTGGGGGTCCGCCGGCTCCATCGTCGACTCGGGCGAGGCCTTCCTGGCCCTCGCGCGGCTCGGGCGCGGCGACGTCGACGGCGCCCGTGCCGCGCTCGGCCACCGCGCCGCCCCCGCCGGCGGTGAGGACTCGGCGCGCGCGTGGCGCACCGCGCGCCTGGAGCTGCTGGCCGCCGAAGGCCGGATCGAGGAGGCGCTCTCCGCGGCCGACGAGCTGCGCCGGGCGCCCGCCCGCACCGAGAACCCGACCGCGGCGCGCTGGCGCTGCGCGGCCGCCGGCGTCCTCGCCGCCGCCGGCCGCCGCTCGGAGGCGATCGCCCTGGCCGAGGAGGACCTCGCGCTCGCCCGACCGTGGGGGGCGCCGACGGCGGTCGGCCGCGCGCTGCGCACGCTCGGGACCCTCGAAGGCGACGACGGGCGGCCGCGGCTGCGCGAGGCGGCCGCAATGCTCGCCGGCTCGCCCGCCAAGCTCGAGCACGCCCGCGCGCTGGCGGCGCTCGGCGCGGCGCTCGCGCGCACCGGATCCCCGGAGGCCGCCGAGCCGCTGGGCCGCGCCCTCGAGCTCGCCGGCCGCTGCGGCGCGCACGGGCTCGCGCAGAGCGTCGAGCGCGAGCTCGTCGCGGCCGGGGTCGACGTCACGCCGGCGCTCGCCGGGCCTCCCTCGCTGAGCGACGCCGAGCGCCGGATCCTCTCGCTCGCGGCCGACGGCCTCACCAGCCGTCAGATCGCCGAGGCGCTCTACATCACGCCCGGCGACGCCGAGCGGCGCCTCGCCCGCGCGGCCGCCAAGCTTGGGTAGCGCGCCGCGCGGGCGCGCGATCTACCCTCAATCAGGTGCGGGGATCGCTGATCGCGCTCGTGGTCGTGCTCGCCCTCGGGCTGGGCTTCCCGGCGGGCGCGCCGGCGATCGTCGGCGGGGGCGCCGCGTCGCGGCCCTATCCGTTCATGGCGCAGCTGCAGCTGAAGGAGCCGGACGGCACGTTCGAGTTCGCGTGCGGCGCCAGCCTGGTGCGGCCCGGGTGGGTGCTCACCGCGGCGCACTGCGTCGACGGTCGCAAGCCGGAGGACGTCAAGATCCTCCTCGGTCGCGAGCGGCTGTCCTCAGGCGGCGGCGACGAGCCGCCGGTCGCCGAGGTGATCGTCAACGCCGGATTCACGGCGAGCGGCGGGCAGACGCACGACGTCGCGCTGCTGCGGCTCGGCCGCGACGCCGCCGGCGGCGCGCCCGTTGCGGTGGTCGGGACCGAGGAGCGCTCGATCTGGGCGCCGGGGGTGCGGGCCACCGTGATCGGGTGGGGCGCGACCTCCTTCGGGGGCGACGTGTCCGATGGCCTGCGCGAGGTCGGAGTGCCGATCCGCTCCGACGCCGAGTGCGAGAGCACCCTCGGCATGACGGTCGGGTACGACCGCGCGACCAACCTCTGCGCGGGCGAGACGCTCGGAGGTGGCGACTCGTGCCAGGGCGACTCGGGCGGCCCGCTGCTCGCACCCGACGCCTCCGGGCAGCTGACGCAGGTCGGCGTCGTCTCGTTCGGGCTCGGGTGCGCGTATCCGACGCAGTACGGGGTCTACGCGCGCATCGGCGACTCGGAGCTGCACGGCTGGCTCGCCGAGCGACTCCCCGCGCCGGCGGCCGCGCCCCCGCCCGATGGAGGCGGCGCCCCGGCGACGCCGCGCCCGCGGGTCAGCTTCCGCTCGCGCCTCGGGTCCGCGCACCGGACCCGGATCCGCCTGCGGGTGACCACCACCGCCCCGCTCACCCGCGTCGTCGCGACGCTGCGGCGCGGCCGGGCCGTGCTGGCGCGCGGCACGCGCAGCCGGCTGCGCTCTCGCGGGCGGGTCACGCTGCGCGCGCGGCGAGCCCTGCGCCCCGGTCGCGTGACCGTGACGATCACGGGCCGCGACGCCGCCGGGCGCGCCGTCCGCCGCACCGGCCGCGCGACGCTCTCGCGCTGATCCTGTCACCGCGCCGGATGTGCTTCGCTTCGCGGCGTGACGAAGCAGAACGGCAACCGGCGCGGCGAGTGGCGCAGGACACTCTGGGTCTTCCTGCCGCTGATCCCGTTCGGGTGGATCGGCGGGCTCGGG
Organism: uncultured Solirubrobacterales bacterium; assembly: GCA_963828075.1. Classification (GTDB taxonomy): domain Bacteria; phylum Actinomycetota; class Thermoleophilia; order Solirubrobacterales; family Solirubrobacteraceae; genus JACCYI01. The sequence goes on from CAWHDH010000021.1 coordinate 1,537,077, forward strand.
CTCCTGTACGCCGGGTTGCGAGCGCGCCACCGTGCGTGGGCGGCGTTCGGCGCCCTTTACCTGATCCTCGGCCTCACCGGGCTCGCGTTCGTGGCGGCCGATCCCGACGGGGACGTGGACACGTGGCGGATCGACGTCGGCATGATCCTCAGCCTCGCGGTCATGGCGGCCTCGACGGCGCACTCCTTCGGGGTGCGCCGGTCCTTCCTCGACCGGATCGACCGCGGCCCCGACCCGCGCCTCGAGGCCGCCGAGCAGCGGCTGCAGCAACGCCAGGAGGCGCTGGCCATCGTCCGCGAGGATCCACTGCGGGCGCGTGAGCTGGGCATCGGCCGGCCGGATCTCCCGGACGCCTTCCACGGCGGTCTGGTCGACCTCAATCACGCCAACGCGGCGGCGATCGAGGGGCTCCCCCGCATCGACGCCACGACGGCTGCCCGCGCCGTGGCGCTGCGCGAGGAGCTGCAGGGCTTCGAGTCGCTCGAGGACGCCGGCGAGATCCTCGAGCTCCCGCCGGCGACCGTCGAGCTGCTCCGCTCCCGCGCCGTCTGCCTCCCCTACTGAGCCCCGTCGCGGAATCCGTACGGCGCCCGCGCGATCTCGTGCGACTCGACGATCCGGTCGATCAGGCCGTACTCGAGCGCCTGGCGGGAGTCGAAGAAGCGGTCGCGCTCCATGTCCTCGTGGACCAGCTCCTGCGTCTGGCCGGTGTGCAGCGCGTAGATCTCGTCGACCCGCTCGCGCAGCGCGAGCGTCTCGCGGGCGTGGATCTCGATGTCGGCGGCCTGGCCCTGGTAGCCACCGGAGGGCTGGTGGATGAGGATGCGGGAGTTCGGCAGCGCGACGCGCTTGCCCTTGGCGCCGCCGGCCAGCAGCAGCGAGCCCATCGACATCGCGATCCCGAAGCACGTCGTGTTCACGTCGGGCTTGATGAAGCGCATCGTGTCGTAGATGGCGAGGCCCGCGTAGATCTGGCCGCCCGGCGAGTTGATGTACAGGTGGACGTCCTTGGCCGGGTCGGCGGCCTCGAGGTGCAGCAGCTGGGCGACCACGAGGTTGGCGATCTGGTCGTCGACGGGGACGCCGAGGAAGATGATCCGCTCGTTGAGCAGCCGGGAGTAGATGTCGAACGACCGCTCGCCTCGCGCGCTCTGCTCGACGACCATGGGGATGAGGGACACCTCGGCTCCTTCCACGTGGAAACGCAACCGACGAGTTGCGCATTTGCGACGAGCGTAGCGCATGTGCAACCATACGGTTGCGATGCCGACCATCCAGCGCGAGATCACCGTCCCCGCCGACCGCGACGCCGTGTGGGAGGCCCTCACCGACGAGGAGCTCCTGCGCGAGTGGCTCGCCGACGACGTCGAGCTCGACCCCGTCGAGGGCGGGGAGGGCCGCTTCGACGATCGCCAGGCGACGGTCGAGGCGGTCGAGGCGGGCCGCTACCTGGCGTGGCACTGGGCACGGCCGGGCGAGGCGGGCACGCGCGTCGCGTTCAGCCTCGACGACGCGCCGGGCGGGACCCGCGTGGTCGTCGTCGAGTCCGCGCCGAGCGGCGCACCCTGGTCGACCGCGCTGCCGATGCTCGCCGCCACCGCGAGCGCCGCGCTCTGCGCGGCGTGAGCGCCGCGGCCGACGACCGCGTCGGCGCCGTCTTCGCCGCGCTCGCCGACCCCACCCGGCGCCACGTGGTGGCCACGCTCGCACGCCGCGAGTCGGCCACCCCCACGAGCCTCGCCGCCGAGCTGCCGATGACCCGCCAGGCGGTGGCCAAGCACCTCGGGACGCTGAGCGCCGCCGGCCTGGTACGCCACGAACGGGTGGGCCGCGAGACCCGCTACGCGCTCACCCCCGCCGGGCTGGCCGACGCCGCCGGGTGGATGGCCGAGGTCGGCGCCGAGTGGGACGACCGCCTCGCCCGGCTTCATAGGCTGCTGTCCCGATGAACACGCTTCGCGACACCTGGGACACCATCGCCGCCGACTGGATCCGCTGGGCGCGCTCGCCGGCGCTCGACCATGCGTTCTGGCGGCTGAACCTGCCGACGATGCTCGGCCTCCTCCCGGCGCCGGGCGATCTCACCGTCGACGTCGCGTGCGGCGAGGGGCGGGTCTCGCGCGAGCTCAAGGCACGCGGCCACGCCGTCGTCGGCGTCGAGGGATCTCCCGCGCTCGCCGCCGCGGCGCGCGAGGCGGACCCCGAGATCGAGGTCCACGTCGCCGACGCCGTCGCCATGCCGCTCGCCGACGACGTCGCCGACCTCGCGGTCTGCTCGCTCGCGGTCATGAACTTCGACGACCCGGCCGCCGTCATCTCGGAGATCGCGCGCGTCCTGCGCCCCGGCGGCCGGCTCTGGCTCTCCGTCCTGCACCCGGTCAACTCGTGGGGCGACGCGGGCGACGCCGGCTACTTCCAGGCGACGGTCTACGCCGAGGAGCTCGTGCGCGACGGCGCGCGAATCACGTTCCACGACACCCACCGCCCCCTCGGCGAGTACCTCGGCGCGCTCGAGGCGGCCGGCTTCCTCCTCGAAGCCGTCCGCGAGCCGGTGCCCGACGACGCCCACGTCGCCGACCATCCCGACGCCGCGCGCTGGCTCACCCGGCCGAGTTTCCTGCACGTCCGCGCGCGCCTCGACGGTTGATCAATTTCGTCCAAGACATCGCGCGCGGGTGGATCTAGCCTGGCGAGCATGCCTCCACAGACGCTGTTCCCCGCCATCCGCTATCGAGACGCCGACGCCGCCATCGAGTGGCTCGGCCGTGCCTTCGGCTTCGAGGAGGTCTCCATGCACAGGGGCGAGGACGGAACCGTCGCTCACGCCGAATTCGCGGCGGGCGACGCGATGATCATGCTCGGCCAGCATGCCGGCCAGGGTCTCTTCGGCGGCGGGACGCCCGACGCGCTGGCCTCACCGATCAGCCTCTACCTGGTCGTAGAGGACCCCGACGCCCACCACGCCCGCGCGGCCGCCGCCGGCGCGGAGATCGTCGTCGAGCTCGCCGACAAGGACTACGGCTCGCGCGAGTACAGCGCCCGCGACCTCGAAGGCAACCTGTGGTCGTTCGGCACCTACCAGCCGGCGGTGCCCGCGGCGGTCAGTGGATCGGGCTCGGCATCCGCTCCGAGCCGCTGAGCGAGAACACCCAGAAGTCCTCGCCGAGCACTCCGACCGAGACGTTGTAGACCGGGACGCCGCCTACCTGGCCCTGGAACGTGCCCGCGTGCGCGTGGCCGTGCAGGACCATGTCGGGGGCGTGCTCGATGATCGGGCCCGCGAGCCGGTCGGTCCCCAGGAACGCCCAGATGTCGCGGCGCTCGCCCTCGAGCGTCTCGGTGGTGGGCGCGTAGTGCAGCAGCACGATCCGGAACGGGCACAGCGCGACGGCGCGCAGGCCGTCGTCGAGAGCCTCGACCTCCTCGGCGCCCTCCGCATAGACGCGCCGCAGCGACGGCTCGCCGAAGTCGGGCATGTGGGAGCCGGGGAAGCCGCCGACGAACCCCTTGGCCCCGACGATCCCGACCTCGGTGTGGTCGATCTGGAGGATGCGGTGCCGGCGGTCGATGACGTCGATTCCGCCGGCCTCGAGCGCCGCGATGACCTCGTCGGCACGGTCGCAGTGCCAGTCGTGGTTGCCGAGCACGGTGAGCACCGGCACGTCGAGCGGGCGGCAGGCGTCGGCGAGGATCGCCGCCTGCTCGGGCTCGCCGTGCGTCGTGAGATCGCCGGCGAGGAGGATCAGGTCCACCTTCTCGGCGGCGGTGGCGAAGGCGGCCGCGAGCGCCTCCCGATCGGTCGACGCCCCGCAGTGCAGATCACCGGCGGCGGCGATCCGCAGGCGGGCGCTCGCGGCGTCGGGCCGCGGCTGACCTTCGGCGGAGACCGGCATCGCTGGTGTCCATACCCGGGTAACACGTCTCACCATGCCCGATCACGAGCCCGACTTCGGCCGGATGGAGGCGGCGCTGAAGCGCAGCGTCGCCGCGTTGCGGGATGCCGGGGTGCCGTTCCTGCTCGGGGGGAGCCTGGCGTGCTGGGCGCGCGGCGGCCCTGAGACCTACCACGACCTCGACCTGATGATCCGCCCCCAGGACGCCGAGCGCGCGCTCGACGCGCTGGTGGCGGCCGGGTTGCGGGCCGAGCGGCCGCCCGAGGAGTGGCTGCTCAAGGCCTGGGACGGCGAGATCCTCGTCGACCTCATCTTCGAGCCGAGCGGCATGGTCGTCGACGACGAGGCGTTCGAGCGAGCCGAGGAGCTCGACGTGCTCAGCATGCGCATGCCGGTGATGGCGCTCGAGGATGTCGTGACCACGAAGCTGTTCGCGATGTCCGAGCACGCCATCCGCTTCGAAGGGCTCCTGCAGATCGCGCGAGCACTGCGCGAGCAAATAGACTGGGACGACGTGCGACGCCGCACCGAGGGATCGCCTTTTGCCGCCGCGTTCTTCGTCCTGCTCGACGGGCTGGGCATCGTTCCCGCGGGTTCCACCGCTGCTACCGAGGGGTAAGGCTCAAGCATGCCTGCATCAACCGTCACTCGCGGGCGCCTACGCCGGCTCGCGGAGCTCAGGCCACAGAAAGGCCAGGTCCTCTCGGTCTTTCTCAACCTGGATCCCAGCCAGTTCGCGACAGGCGCCGCGCGATCGACCGCGATCACGTCCCTGATGAAAGACGCGGCACATCGCGTCGAAGCCACCGAAGGGCTCGAGCACGCCGAGCACCAGGCGCTGCGCACGGACCTCGATCGCGTCCGCGAGGTGCTCGAGGGCTCGGACCTGGCCCAGGGTGGCACCAAGGCCATCGCGGTCTTCGCCTGCGGCCCCGCCGACCTGTTCGAGATCGTGAAGCTCGCGCACCCGATCCAGTCGCGCGCCGTCGTCAACCACACGCCGTGGGTCGAGCCGCTCGTCACCCACGGCCACGCGGGCCGGTGGGCGGTCCTGCTGACCAACCGCCGCTGCGCGCGGATCCTGCTCGGCGATGCCGAGGGCTTCGAGGAGATCGCGCGGATCGACGACGAGGTCCGGGGCCAGCACGATCAGGGCGGCTGGTCGCAGTCGCGCTACGAGCGCTCGGTCGAGGAGGACAAGAGCAAGCACCTCGAACGCGCCGCCGAGGAGCTGTTCCGCACGTTGCAGGAGCGCCCGTTCGACCACCTCCTGGTCGGCACGCCGGACGAGATGGCCGGCGAGCTCAAGGGGCATCTGCACCGCTACCTGCTCGAGCGCGTCTCCGGGCGGCTCCACGTCGACGTCGAGAACACGACGACCGACGGCGTGACCGCGGCCGCGGCGCCCCTGATCGACGAGCACCAGCGCACCCGCGAGCGCGAGATCCTCGACCGGTTCGCCCAGGAGGCGGGCCGCGGCGGGCGCGCCGCGGCGGGCCTGGCGGCGACGCTGGCGGCGATCAACGAGCAGCGCGTGGAGGTGCTGCTGTTCGAGGACGGCTTCCGCGCCGGCGGCGCGGTCGAGACGCGGACCGGGATGCTGACGGTCGACGGCACCGCCGTCCCCGTCGACGACCCGCAGTTCGAGGGCCGCTCGGACATCGTCGAGGTGGCGATCGAGCGGGCCATCGAGCAGTCGGCGGAGATCATGGTCATCCGCCGGTTCCCGGACCTCAGCGCGCACGGCGGCATCGGCGCCCTGCTGAGGTTCTGATGCGGGTCGCGGTTCTCGGCACGGGCACGATGGGCGGCCCGATGGCCCGCAACCTCGCGCCCCGCGCCTTCGGCGAGGTGGCGGTCTGGAACCGGACGCGCGAGCGCGCGGAGCCGCTCGCGCAGGACGGCTGCCGGGTCGCCGACAGCGCCGCCGACGCGGTCGCCACGGCCGATGCCGTGATCGTCATGCTCGCCGACGGCGACGCGGTGCTCGCGGTCGCCGACGAGGCGCTCGGCGCCATGCGCGAGGGCGCGATCCTGCTGCAGATGAGCACGATCGGCCTCGACGCGACCGACCGGGTGGCACAGGCCGCCGCGGACCGCGGCTTCACGTTCGTCGACGCGCCGGTCCTCGGCTCGCGTCCGCAGGCCGAGGAGGGCCGGCTGTTCGTGCTGGCCTCCGGCCCCGACGAGGCCCTCGACCGGCTCGACACCGTCTTCGACGCGGTCGCCTCCCGGGTCCGGCGCTTCGGCGACGCCGGCGGCGGCCAGCGCATGAAGCTCGCGCTCAACGCGTGGATCGTCGCCCTGACCGAGTCGCTGGCCGAGACGCTCGTCCTCGCGGAGTCGCTCGGCATCGACGCCGCCAAGTTCCTCGAGACGATCCGGGGCGGCCCGATCGACTCCGGCTACGCGCAGCTCAAAGGCGGCGCGATGGCCGAGCGGTCCTTCGAGCCCGCCAACTTCACGCTCGAGCTCGCGCGCAAGGACGCCGGGCTCGCGCTCGACGCCGCGGCGCGCGCGGATCTCGAGCTGCCGGTGCTGCAGGCGGTCGCGCAGCAGATGAACCGGGCGATCGAGGCGGGGCACGGCGAGAAGGACATGGCGGCGACCTTCCTCGCGTCATGGCGCGAGCCCTGATCGTCGTCGACTTCCAGAACGACTTCACGCCCGGCGGCGCCCTGGGGGTGACGGACGGCGACGCGATCGCCGCGCCGATCAACGAGCTGGCCGCCTCGGGCGACTTCGACCTGGTGGTGGCGACCCGCGACTGGCACCCGCCCCACCACGGCTCGTTCGCCCGCCACGGCGGTACGTGGCCCGAGCACTGCGTGCAGGACACGCCGGGCGCCGAGCTGCACGACGCGCTGGACCGCTCGGCCATCGACGAGGTCGTCGACAAGGGCCAGGATCCGGAGACCGAGGGCTACTCGGGCTTCGAGGCGACCCCGCTGGAGGCGCTGCTGCGCAAGTACGGGATCGACGCCGTGACCGTCGTCGGCCTGGCCACGGACTACTGCGTCAAGAACACGGCGCTCGATGCGCTGCGCCACGGCTTCGCCGTCACGGTCCCGCGGGCGGCGGTCCGCGCGGTCGAGCTGCGGCCCGGCGACGGCGAACGCGCCCTCGCCGAGCTCCGGGACGCGGGCGCCGAGGTGGTGTAGCCGCTCGTGGCGAGCTCGGCCGAGATCCTGGTCGAGCTGCTGCGCCCACACGTCCGCGACCCGCGGGTCCTCGCCGCGATCCGCGAGGTGCCGCGCGACGCGTTCGTCCCCCACGCGCTGCAGGCCGAGGCGTGGGCCAACCGGCCGCTGCCGATCGGGGAGGGCCAGACGATCTCCCAGCCGCTCATCGTCGCCCGCATGTGCGCGCTGCTCGAGCTCGAAGGCGAGGAGCGGGTCCTCGACGTCGGGACCGGATCGGGCTACCACGCGGCGCTGCTGGCGCGGCTGGCGGCCGAGGTGGTGAGCGTCGAGCGCCACGCGTCACTCGCCCGCAGCGCCGCCGAGCGGCTCGCCGCGCTGGGCATCCACAACGTCGAGGTGCGGACGGGCGACGGCGCGCTCGGCGCTCCCGACTCCGCGCCGTTCGACGCGATCAACGTGGCCGCCGCGGCCGCCGACGGCACGGTGCCCGTCGCGCTCGAGGAGCAGCTCGCGCCGGGCGGCCGCCTGATCGCACCCGTCGGCGGCCGCCACCAGCGGCTGGTCCTCGTGCGCCGCAGCCACGACGGCGGCACGCTGCGCCGCCGCCGGCTCGAGGGCGTCCGGTTCGTGCCGCTGGTCTAGACGCTTGAGTTCGATGAGTTTCGCGCGTGACGATCGTCAAAGGGACATGACTGAGCGCCGCGCGAACCGCACCAAGGACTGCAGGATCATCGTTGGGGGGGCAGCGCGTTGGTGCGATGTCACGGTCCTGAGATGAGCGCGATCACCCACCTCATCGCCGGTGTCCCGGTGTCCGACCTCGACGCCGGCCTCGATTGGTACACGCGGTTCTTCGGGCGATCCCCAGACCTTCGCGTCGGCGAGGAGATCCTGTGGGACATCGACGAGCACGCCACGCTCTTCATCGAGCCGAACGCGGCACACGCGGGCACGGGCCGGATCACCCTCATCGTCACCGGGCTCGACGCGCTGCTCGAACGCCTCGCTGCCGAGCGAATCGAGCACGAACCGATCGAGGACGACACGGACGGTGACCGCTACGTGAAGATCCCCGATCCGGATGGGAACGCGCTCGCGTTCATCGAGCTGAGCAAACGGACCCCAACCGACGACCATCGAGATCGAATGAAGAGGAGGCAGGCAATGACGCAGCACAAAGTGGGGACGCGAGAGGAGTGGCTTGCCGCCCGCCGCGAGCTCCTCGAGCGCGAGAAGGAGCACACGCGGCAGGGCGACGAGCTCGCTCGCGGGCGCCAGGAGCTGCCCTGGATTCCGATCGAGAAGGAGTACGTCTTTGAGACGGACGAGGGGCAGAAGACCCTGGCCGAGCTGTTCGACGGCCGATCGCAGCTTCTCGTCTACCACCTCATGTTCGGCTACGGGTTCCGGGTCGACGAGGAGAATCCGGGATGCACCGGCTGTTCGTTCGCCGCCGATCACTTCGACGGCGCGGTCCCACATCTCAACGGCCACGACGTAACCCTGGTGGCCGAGTCGATCGCGCCGCTCGAGGAGCTTCATCCGTACAAGGAGCGAATGGGCTGGCGGTTCCCCTGGGTCTCATCCCTCGGCAGCGAGTTCAAGTACGACTTTGGAGCCGCCTTCACCGAGGCGCAGCAGCGGAGCGGTGCCGAATACAACTTCCGCCACTGGGACCAGCCCGAGCCGCAGAAGGAGGGGATGAGCGCCTTCGCGATCGTGGATGGGGTCGTTCACCACACCTATTCGACCTACGCGCGCGGTGTCGAGCAGCTGATGGGGACCTACCGGATGCTCGACATGACGCCGCTCGGTCGTGACGAGGAAGGCCTGGAGTTCAGAGCGGCGTGGTGGCGCCGCAACGACGAGTACGAGGACGCCGCTGCCGGGGAGACCGGCTGAGGAGCGAGGACCAAGCCGGATTCGCTCTCCGTTTGACCGCGGTGGCGGCGGCGGAGCCGTCATCGGTCACGGCCCGATCCCACCCGCCACGGACGGCAGCGGGGGGACCGGGTTTCCCGCGCGACGCTCGCCGAGCGCCGTGGCGTCAACGTCAGCGGCTTGCTGAGCGCGGCCGGGCACAGCTCGACGTGACGGTTGCGCGGTCAGTAGTGGATGCGGGCGGCGAGCGCGCGGTGGTCTGAGTAGTCGGCCGGATGGTCACTCCCGGTCAGCTGCTGCGCCGCAGCGTTTGCGGCCTCGAAGGTGACGGTCTTGAAGTCGGTGACGCGGGCGGCCTCGTTCGCGTTGCGCGAGAACAGGAAGTCGATCCGGCGAGGGCGATCAGGGCCGGGGACCGTCCAGTTCTCTGCGGGGCAGTCCGGGTTCCCGCCGCAGGCGTCGCCGTAGCCAAAGTCCCCGGTGATGATCCGCTTCCACGGTCCCGGCGTGAAATTGGCGTCGCCGCCGAAGATGCGCAGCGCGGCCGGGCCGGCGTCGAGCATCCGGTTGGCCGCCTGGCGCGCGTTGGTTTTCGTGCACGCGGGGGCGCGGGTGGGCCAGTGGATCGACCCCGCGACGACTGTCTGGTTGTTGTTGATCTTGTCGGTCAGCCGCACGAGCACGTTCTCGGTGCGGTCCAGCGTGTCGGGGACGCAGTCGTTGCCGGCGCGGCGCGTAGAGCGGAAGGTGTCGTGGGAGCCCCGCTGGACGTCGAAGCGCTCGAGCCGGTACACGATCGCGTTCGTCTGCAGCTTCTTCGGACCTCTGCAGCGCGATTTGAACGGCCGCGGCTTGCCGCGAGCGATCACGCCCTCGTAGTGGCCGGGCAGGTTCTGGCTCATGAACTCGGTCAGCTCGTCGAGCTGTTTGCGCCCGGAGACCTGCTGGACGAGGAAGAGGTCCGGTGCGTACGTCTGGAGCTTCATGAAGTAGACCAGGTCCTTCCAGTCGCCCTTGCAGTACTCGTCGGGGGTCTCGAGGTTCTCGATGTTGTTGTCGTAGACCTGGAGGAACGTCTTGTGGTGGTTCGGCTCGGCACCCGGGGATGCCCGCGTGGGGGTCGGAGCCGGGGTGGGCGTCCCGCCGCCGCCGGGCGGCGGTGGCGGCGGTGGCGGCGGCGTCGGCGTCGGCGACGGCGACGGCGGTGACGGCGGCAGCGACGACGACGGCCCGTCTGCGTTGCACTCGGCCCTGCGGTCGCCGGCGCAGACCTTCAGCGACGCGGCGCGGTCGTCGAACGAGATCGAGGACATCGCGTTGTCCTCGGGATCGGGCGGTGTGCAGAGGATCGTCGACGGATCGCCCTGATAGTTCGGCCGGTTCCAGAACCGCACGCAGTGCCCCGGCTTGATCGCAACCGACGAGATGTCGTTGTTGACGTCGACGACCTGGCCGGTCGCGGCGTCGTTGAACGCCTTGAAGCTCGGCCGCCAGCCGTCGGCGACGACCGACGCGCCCGTGCAGTTCGTGCCGCGCCACAGCTGGACAAGCGCGCCCTCACTGCGCGCGTTCTCGGCGCAGTAGTGGTTCGCCCGCGCCGCCTGCGGGATCGCCATGCCCAGGCTCAACGCGACAGCGATAAGCACTCCGGCCCCCGTAACCCGCCCCCGCACGATGACCGCAGACACCCCATGAGAGCGCTGCCGGAACGGACGGGTGCGGCGCACAGGGAACTCCCTTTCGTCGGACGGGTCGGGCGACCGGAGCGACGGACTCGGCTCCAACCGGTGCACGCGACAGTACGGCCGGACGCCCCGCTAACGAAAGAGTCCCGAGACCCCAATCGGTCGCCGGGACCGGCCCAGGACCTCTTCACCTAGTGAGCGGAGCCGGTCAGCGCTCCCGACATGGAATCACTCATCCAGCTCGAGGGCGACCTGCCAGCCCACGCGGCTGCGATACCGAGCTGCTTGTACGCGATGCCGGCGCTCGTTGGACCGGCGAGCGGAAGGACGTCTATCTCCCGGAAGCCTGCCTCCTTGCACCATGCGGCAAAGTCGGCGCCCGTGAAGTCAAATGCGTCGCCGAACTCGATCAGCATGTTGAGCCACATGAGCAGGCCGAACGCGTTTTCGCGGCGAGCGTCGTCGATGATGTTCTCGATGACGATGTAGGCAGCGCGTCGTAGGCCACCTTGACTCCGCCAGCGCGTGGAACGCTCCAGCGGAGATCCCGGCCATCGCGTTCATGAACTGCTCGAGCCTGCCCTCATCGCTATAGAGCTTCTCGAACATCGCCTCGCCGGTGCGCTTGATCTCGTTCTGGGGCTCTCCGGTCCGCAGAGCCACGGTGAGATCGCCCCAGCATCGATATAGGCGTGCGTTGGACATCTCGAGGATCCCGCCGATGTAGGCCGGACCGACCTTGTCGAGAAAGGCCGCGCCTGCGTCCGTATTGCGGTAGACGGCAGCGCTCCCATCGCCCTCGCGATCGAGGAGCTGGAGGGCGACGAGGGTATCGGGGAAGTCGGGAACCGCCCGTGAAGCCCCAGCGCCTCGGCGATCTCCGCAGCTGTCATCGCGTCGCCGCCCAGCTTGGTGAACAGCTCGAGCTCGACCGCAGATAGGAGCGTCTTCGACGCCCAGAACCCCATACCGATCTGCATGATCTCTGAAGGGTCGACGATCTTGTTGTCGGTTGTCGTGGGCTGAGGCTGCCGACCCGCGCCCCCGGCCCGCAATCCCAGAATCCTGGGGTCGGCACCCTCACCGACTGCAGTTCGAGCCCTAGACCACCAGCTCAAGCCGTTCGTTGGGCCGGTGCTCGCGCCCGACCTTCGCGCACGGGCGACCGTCGACCATGACGATGTCGGCGGTGAAGTCGTTGGCGCCGCGGATCAGCGCGGAGCCGACGCCATACGCGTCCACCGGGACGCCGATGGCCTCGAAGGCGCGGATGCGCTCGGCGTTGAAGCCGCCCGAGACGACGATCCGGACGTGCCCGTGGCCGGCGCGGTCGAGCTCCTCGCGGACCAGGTGGACGAGCTCGGGGGCCACGCCGCGCGGGGCGTCGTCGCCCATCCGCTCGACGAGCGACACGTCGGCGAGCGTGGCCGATGTGTCGAGCCGCACGCCCCACAGATCTCCGCCGAGCGCATCGGCGACGGCGAGGGCGGTGCGGACCGAGTCGTTCTCGAAGTCGACCAGGACGGTGATGCGCATGGTCCCGGCGAAGTGCCGCGCGAATGCGCGCGCGGCGGCGACGGTGTCGCCGCCGTAGGCGGCGATCAGCGCGTGCGGCACCGTCCCGACGCCGCGACCGCCCCACCACGAGGCCTGCGCGTCGGTGGAGACGCCGATCGCGCCGGCGACGTGGGCCGCCCAGCCGTCGCCGGTCTGCACGCGCCAGTGGTCGTGGCGGGCGGGGAAGTAGAGGATCGGCTTGCCCTCGGCGGCGTCGACGACCTCGCGGACGTTGGACATGATGAGGCTGCGGCGGGCCAGCGAGCCGAGATAGACCGTCTCGAGGTGGGCGAACAGCGTGTAGTCGCCCTCGATCGTCATCACGGTCTCCCACGGCGCGGCCTCGTCGCCCTCGTGCAGCGCGCGGACCTCGACGTCTGGCCAGCCGTCGATCCAGGAGCCATCGGCCGCATGGCGCCCGGTGCACTCGCGCACGATCGCCACGGCCTCGTCGATCCCGCCGAGGATCGCCGTCCTGCGCTGGAAGACCTGCATGAGCACGTGCGGATTGCGGTCGTCGGCCTCGAGCAGCGACCGCGCGTGGACGAAGTAGGCGTCCGAGTAATGGCCCTCGCGGATCTTCTCGACCGGGAGCTGGAAGACGTCCGGGCTCAAGCGCTCGCGCGTGCGGGTGCTCATGGGGTCGTGACACCATAGTTGTGCGGTTTGTGCAAGGAGACCTGCCCGGGCACGTTGTGTCCTTCGCATGGATGCCCAGAGCTCCCTCGAGCCGTTCGCATCCTTCGCCGAGGCGGCGGAGGCGGTGCTCGACGCTCCCGACGCCCCGCTGCTCGCGCGGCGACTGCTGAACACGCTGCTCGCGGCCGAGGAGCGCGCGCAGCGCGCGGAGGCCGAGGCCGCGACCGACGTCCTCACGAACGTCGCCAGCCGCCGGCAGTGGGAGCGCGCGATCCTCGCCGAGGAGCACCGCTGCTCGCGCTACGGGCACCCGGCCTGCATCGTGGCGCTCGACCTCGACGGGATGAAGCACGTCAACGACACCCTCGGCCACCGCGCGGGCGACGACCTGCTGCGCGCCGCCGCCTCCGCGGTGCGGTCGGCGTCGCGGGCCACCGACGTGGTGGCGCGTGTCGGTGGCGACGAGTTCGCCCTGCTCGCGGTCGACACCGACCTCTCCACCGGCCGCGTGCTGGTGACGCGGCTCGCCGGCGCGCTGGCCGCCGCCGGGGTCGAGGCGTCGCTCGGGCTCGCCGAGCGCGGGGTCAACGGCGGCCTGGCACTCGCCTGGAGCGAGGCCGACCGTCGCATGTACACCGCCAAGCGCCGGCGGGTCGGGCCGGCCGCGGTGCACTGGTCCGCGGGCTCCTGATCTCCGATCTTTGACCTACTGGTCCACCCGGTCGTACTAGGGTGGCGCGCCGCCCATGAACCTGCTCCAGTCGCTCGTCCTCGGCGTCGTCCAGGGCCTCACCGAGTTCCTGCCGATCTCGTCGAGCGCCCACCAGCGGATCGTGCCGGCGCTCCTGGGCTGGCCCGATCCCGGCGCGGCGTTCACCGCGGTGACCCAGCTCGGCACGGAAACCGCTGTGCTCCTGTACTTCCGCAAGGACCTGTGGCGCATCGCCACGAAGTGGCTGCGGGCGCTGCGCGACCCCGCCCTGCGCCGCGACTCCGACGTGCGCGTCGGCTGGTACATCATCGTCGCGACCCTCCCGATCGGCGTGCTCGGATACACCTTCCAGCACCAGATCGAGACGGGCGCCCGCGACCTCGTCCTGATCGGCTCCGTGCTCGTGCTCTTCGCCCTGGTGCTGCTCTACGCGGACCGCGTCGGCCGCCACGACCGCGACATCGACGGGCTCTCGGTGCGCGACGGTCTGCTGATCGGCCTCGCCCAGTCGGCGGCGCTGGTCCCCGGCGTCTCGCGCTCGGGCGCGACGATGACCGCGGGGCTGCTGCTCGGGCTCGAGCGCGCGGCGGCCGCGCGCTTCTCCTTCCTGCTCGCGATCCCGGCCGTTCTCGCGTCCGGGCTGTTCGAGCTCAAGGACGTGATCGCGGACGGCGGCGGGGACGAGAGCTTCGCCGGCGTGGCCCTTGCCACGGTGGTCTCGTTCGTCGTCGGTTACGCGGCGATCGCCTGGTTGCTGAACTACCTCGCGACCCACTCGGTCGGCGTGTTCGTGGGCTACCGGGTGGCGCTCGGCACGCTCGTCCTGACCCTCACCGCGGCCGGCGCGATCGCCTAAGCGCGAGCCCGACGGCGAGCGTGCCGTGGAGCGCTGCGTCCATCCCCGGCAGGTGCCCGCGCTCCGGCGTTCCGAACCCAGTCGCGATCGGAGGAGTCGAAATCGAGATTTAGATGTGTCACAATCTGAGTCGTGCACCGGCTAACACGACGCAGACTCCTCGCGGGATCGGTCCCCGCCCTGGGTGGCGCGGCGTTTCTGCACTCGCAGATCCCGCACTCGCATCCATGGGAGCACGAGGCGCTCGCCTCCACGCCGCACGCCGGGCACGGGACGCACGAGGGCCACCTCGGCGGCCATGCCGACTTCCGCGACGGCCGGACGGTCGACCACCGCGCCAACGGCTTCGACCCCCATGAGGTGCTGAAGGACTTCGACTGGGGGACGACGAGCCGGCTGGCGACCGGCCAGGTCCTGCGGGAGTGGACGCTCACCGGGCTGGACCGCGAGATCGAGGTCGCGCCCGGCGTGAAGTTCGCCGCCTGGACCTACAACGGCCGGATCCCCGGGCCCACCCTGCGCGCCCGCGAGGGCGAGCGGCTGCGGATCACGTTCGAGAACGGGTCGAGCCACCCGCACACGATCCACTTCCACGGCATCCACCCGTCCGAGATGGACGGCGTGCCCGGGCTGGGCGCCGGCGAGATCCGGCCCGGCGCCAAGACCGTCTACGAGTTCGACGCGCTGCCCGCCGGCCTGCACCTCTACCACTGCCACGTCCGCCCGCTGGCCGCGCACATCGCCAAGGGCCTGTACGGCGCGTTCATCATCGACCCCGCCGACGGCCGGGAGGACGCCGACGAGATGGTGATGGTGATGAACGGGTTCGACACGAACTTCGACCGCGCCAACGAGGTGTACGCCGCCAACACGATCCCGTTCGCGTACATGAACAAGCCGATCGTCACCAAGCGCAACGAGCTCGTGCGGATCTACCTGGTCAACGTCCTCGAGTACGACCTGATCAACTCGTTCCACCTGCACGGCAACCTCTTCGACTACTACCCCACCGGCACGGGCAAGCGGCCGAGCGAGCTCACCGACACGGTGATGCTCTGCCAGGGCCAGCGCGGGATCCTCGAGTGGCGCTTCCCGCACGCCGGCAAGTTCATGTTCCACGCGCACCAGTCGGAGTTCACCGAGCTCGGCTGGCAGGGCTTCTTCGAGGTCGTGTGATGGAAGGGCGCGCCGCCACCGAGCAGGACCTGAGCCGCGAGCGCTCGGGCAGCCGCGCGCCCGCCTGGGTGCTCGGGCTGGCGCCGCTGCTGCTGATCGTCGCCGCGCTCGGCCTGTTCGCCGCCCTCGGCGGCCCCGGTCTCGGCGATCGCCTCGGCCCGCCGGCCGAGGAGCTCGCGATCGAGCGCACGACGCTGACGCCGGGCGTGATCGAGCTGACCGTCCGCAACGACGGCCCCGACGCGGTCTCGATCGCGCAGGCGGTGGTCAACGACGCCTTCGTCCAGTTCTCCGGCGCCGAGTCGCCGATCGGCCGGCTGAAGACCGAGACCGTGCGCATCCAGCAGCCGTGGGTCGAGGGCGAGGCCTACGAGGTCGCGCTGCTCACGTCGACCGGCGGCACCGTCGCCCACGAGATTCCCGTGGCGGTCGCGACGCCGGCGCGCGACATGTCCTTCCTCGCGCTGCTGGCGCTCCTCGGCCTCTACGTCGGCGTGATCCCGGTCGCCCTCGGGATGCTGTGGCTGCCCTGGATCCGCCGGATCCCGCCCGGCTGGCTGCGGGGGATCATGGCGCTGACCGTCGGGCTGCTCGCGTTCCTGGCCATCGACGCGACGCTTGAAGGGCTCGAGCTGGCGGGCGAGGGCTCGCAGGCGTTCGGCGGCGCGGCGCTGGTGATCATCGGCGCGGTGACCGCGTTCCTGCTGCTGAGCGGGGTCTCGGAGTGGCTGGGCAAGCGCCGGCGGGCAGCGCGCGACGCCGGCGCGTCGGGCGGCGCGCTGGCGCTGCTGGTGGCGATCGGCATCGGGCTGCACAACCTCGGCGAGGGCGTGGCCATCGGGTCGGCGTACTCCGTCGGCGCGCTCGCGCTCGGGGCGTTCCTCGTCGTCGGCTTCGCGATCCACAACACCACCGAAGGGCTCGCGATCGTGGCCCCGGTCGCGCACCTGCGCCCGTCGCTGCGCCGG
Source organism: uncultured Solirubrobacterales bacterium (assembly GCA_963828075.1). GTDB lineage: Bacteria > Actinomycetota > Thermoleophilia > Solirubrobacterales > Solirubrobacteraceae > JACCYI01. The sequence continues at coordinate 1,553,587 of CAWHDH010000021.1, forward strand.
CTCGCCGGCCTCGGGCTGATCGCCGGCGCCCCCGCCATCCTCGGCGCCTGGATCGGCGCCGCCGCGTTCAACTCCAGCGTCGCCGCGTTCCTGTTCGGCGTCGGCGCCGGCGCGATCGTGCAGGTCATCGTCCAGCTCGCCCCGACGCTGCGCGATGACGACGGGCGGACGCTGCACCCGGGCGCCGTCGCCGGGCTGCTGGCCGGGATGGCGATCATGTTCGCGACCGGGCTGCTGGTGACGGTCTGATGGCGGCCGCCGACCGCACACGCCCGTCCGACGCGATCGAGGACTACGCGAAGGCGATCTACGCGCTCGCGCACCAGGGCGATGGCGCGGTGACGACCACCGCGCTCGCAGCCCGGCTGAACGTCACGCCGGCGTCGGTCTCGGCGATGGTCAAGCGGCTCGCCGAGCGCGGCCTGGCCGAGCACAGCCCGTACCACGGCGTCGCGCTGACCCCCGACGGCGAGCGGGTCGCGCTCGAGGTCATGCGCCACCACCGGCTGCTCGAGCTCTACCTCGCCGAGCACCTCGGCGTGCCGTGGGATCGCGTCCACGAGGAGGCCGAAGCGCTCGAGCACGTCATCTCCGAGGACCTCGAGGCGCGGATCGCCGCCAAGCTCGGCAACCCGACGCACGACCCGCACGGCGACCCGATCCCCGACGCCGACCTGGTCATCCAGGAGGGCGTCACGCGCAGCCTGGCCGACCTCGAGCCCGGCGCCTGCGGCCGCTTCGTGCGCGTGTCGGACGCCGACCCTGAGATGCTCCGCTACCTCGACGGCCGCGGCGTGAAGCTCGGCGCCCGGCTCGAGGTGCTCGAGCGCCAGCCGTTCGAGGGCCCGCTCACCGTCCGCTTCGAGGACACGCTGCATACGCTCGGCGGCCCGCTGGCGGCGGCCATGCGGGTCGAGCTCGAGCCCTGAGCTTGCGCCCGCCCCTCCGGCGGCTTCGGAGCCCTCAACATCCGCGGTACATCCGCACGGCCTCCGGCGTCGGCTACCGCTTCGCGGGCTGAGCAAGCCTTATCTTCACAGAACCTTGATGCCTATCCCCCGAATCCGCACGGTTCCTTGAGGCCGGCTCGGACACCCTGACCCATGGCCCGGCGCCGACTCGAAGGGCTCGAGCGCGTCCTCGGGGTCAACGCCCTGTTCGCGACGGCGTACGGGAACGTCGGGTCCTCGATCTACTACGCGCTCGGCCTGGTCGCGTCGTTCGCGCTCGGCCTGACGCCGGTCGTCTTCGTCATCACCGGCATCTTCTTCTTCTGCACCGCCGCGACCTACGCCGAGGCCACGGCGATGTATCCGGAGGCCGGAGGCTCTTCGAGCTTCGCGCGGCGGGCGTTCAACGAGTCCGCGTCGTTCTTCGCGGCCTGGGCGCAGATGCTCAACTACACGATCACCGTCGCGATCTCGGCGTTCTTCGTCCCGCACTACATCGGCGGGCTGTTCTGGGAGCCGCTGCGCTCCTCGCCCGGCGACATCATCTTCGGAGCCGGTGTCATCGCGGTGCTCGCCGCGGTCAACGTCGTCGGCATCAAGGAGTCGGCCGGCGTGAACGTGCTCCTCGCGGTCGTCGACTTCATGACGCAGCTGCTGCTCGTGCTGGTCGGCGCGTTCCTCGTGCTCTCGCCGGAGACGCTCGTCGACAACATCAGCTTCGGCGTCGCGCCGACGTGGAAGGACTTCCTGCTGGCGATCCCGATCGGGATGATCGCCTACACCGGGATCGAGACCGTCTCGAACATGGCGGAGGAGGCCAAGGACGCGGCCGCCACCATCCCCGCCGCGATCAGCCGCGTGCGGACGGCGGTGTACGCCATCTACTTCACGCTCCCGGCGGTCGCGCTTTCAGCGCTGCCGGTCGAGCGCGACCCACGCACCGGCGAGTACTACACGCTGCTCGGCCGCCCGGAGGATGAGGGTGGCTTCGCCGGCGATCCGATCCTCGGCGTCGTCAAGCAGATCGACCTCGGGCCGCTACAGGGCGCGGGCGAGCTGTACGTCGGGCTGCTCGCCGCGACGATCCTGTTCATCGCGACCAACGCGGCGCTGATCGGGGTCTCGCGCCTCGTCTACTCCATGGGCATCCACCGGCAGCTGCCCGACGCGCTGCGCCAGCTGCACCCGCGCTTCCGCACGCCGTGGATCGGGATCGTCGTGTTCGCGGGCGCCGCGATCGTCACGCTGCTGCCCGGCAAGGCGGACTTCCTCGGCTACCTGTACGCGTTCGGCGCGATGCTCTCGTTCACGATCGCGCACGTCGCGGTGCTGCGGCTGCGCGCGACCGAGCCCAACTTCCCGCGGCCGTACCGGGGGCCCGGCAACCTCCGTGTCCGCGGCTACGACCTGCCGCTGTTCGCGCTGTTCGGCGCGTTCGGGACGGCGATCGCGTTCCTCGTGACGGTGGTGCTGCATCCCGAGGTGGCGGCGGCCGGCTTCGGCTGGCTGGCGCTCGGCGTCGTGCTCTACGTCGCGTTTCGGCGGCAGCAGGGCCTCGACCTGAACTCGACGCACAAGGTGGCGATCCCGCAGCCCGTCGTCGATCACGAGGCCGAGTACGACTCGGTGCTGGTCCCGGTGTTCGACGGCCGCTACGACGAGCACGTCGTGGCCACCGCCGCGAAGCTCGCCGCCCGCAAGCGCCGCGGGATCCACATCATCGCGCTGGTGACCGTCCCGAGCGCGCTGCCGATCGACGCCCACATGGCCGACGAGGAGTCGCGCGCCGACACGGCGATCGAGCAGGCCAAGCTCCAGGCCGGCCGCCGCGTCTCCGGCCACAGCGAGAAGATCCGCTCCGGTCAGGCGGGTCGCCGGATCGTGGAGGAGGCGCTCGACATGCAGGCGGCCGCGATCGTCATGCCGCTGCCGCGCCGCATCGACGGCGCCTCGCTCTTCGGCATGACCATCGAGACGGTCCTCGCTGAGCGGCCGTGCCGCGTGATCATCGAGTCCTCCCCCGACGGCCGCGCCCGCGCCGGCCGGCGGGTGGTGATGGAGAAGGCGGGCGACCGGGGCTAAGGCTCTGAGTCCATGGCGTGCAGGTGGACGAACTTCCGCGGATGAGGGAGGGGGTGGGTCGCGGCGGTTGGGGGAGCGCCCACGACAGGCGGCTCAACCCGACACTCGACGCCGTCTCCAGATCCATCGTCGGATCGTGCCGCTCCTGGCGGCACAATCCGGCATCCATCGCGAGATCCGTCTCGATCGTCGGGTTGTGCCGGTCACCCACCCGCCCCGCTCGCGATCCCCTTCCATCGCGGGCGGCGCCGTGAGCCCCTCCCGGCCAGCGCCCCCGAACCCACAGGACCCAACTGGCGAGGCACCCTCTCAACGCCCGGTGTTCAGGGCACCGGCAGCGCGTCGCGCCAGGCCGATGCTAGGCGCCGCGCCCGCTGAGCGCCCGCAGCGCGTCCTCGAGCGCTGCGAAGCGCTCGGCGCCCAACTCGTCGCGCCAGCGCCGCACGATCGCGGCGATCCGCGCCCGGCTCTCGCCGAACGTGCGCAGCCCCTCCGCGGTGTAGACGATCCGCTTGGCGCGCCCGCAGGAGCTGTCCGATACTTCTCGCCGCGGATGCAGCTCGAGGCGCTCTTCACGGACCTGTTCGAGCTCGGCGGCTGCCCGAGCCTCGTGGAAGCGGGCCGGCTGATGGAGAAGTACCCCGAAGAGCTTTTCTACCTCGCCGGGATCCCGGTCGCGCTCCAGCGGGCCGTCGGCTCGCTCGCCCGGACGCTCGCACGCTGAGCACGCCCGGCGGTTAGGGTCGGCCGATGGGCTACCGCGACAGGCTCAAGGGCGCCGTCACGATGGCGCGGGGCGTGATGCAGGAGGCCGCCGCGCTGAGCGCCGCGCACGACCCGACCGCGCACCTGTCGCTTCACGGGCCGGCCGGGAAGGTGTCCTACGGGTTCGAGAAGCGCCCCGCGCTGCCGGACCGGATCGAGGATCCGGCGGCGTGGGAGCGCGCGATGCTCGCCGACCGCGCCGCGCGCGAGGCCGCGCGGGCGCCGTACCTCGCTCCGGACCGCCCGCCGCTGCACTTCACGCGCGTGGGGACCCGCGGCGCCACGCAGGCCCAGGACGTGACCGCGCACCTGGCGTCGAGTGGCCTGGCCGGCCGGCCCGACCTGGTGTACGGCCTGTACCGCGTGCCGGACCGCATCCGGCCCTCGGCCGGGAACGAGAAGGGCCGCGTGGTCGAGTGGGACATCGTCCACGCGGCCACCGAGCCGCTGGCGTCGGCGCCCGCTCCCGCCGACGTGATCTTCCAGGCCCGGGATCGGTGGGTCGCGCGCCGGCCCGGCGACCCCGGCGTCCTCGACGAGGACCTCGCGCTGGCCTACCTCCTCGGCGCGGGGATCGGGCCGGAGCGCACGCTCGGCGTCACCCGCCACGTCACGATCAACCCGGAGAGTGGGAGCGACGAAGGCGGCGGCTCCCTGCTCGCGCGGGTGCTCGGCGTGCACGCGTTCCACGCCGGGCGCAGCGCCGCGGACCAGCTCGTCAAGGCCGCGCCCGTCACGCTCCCGCCGGGCCCGCCGCCGGGGATTTGGCTCGAGGTGCTGCGGTGGGAGCCGATCGCGCGGGTCGTCCATCCGATGCGCCAGCACCGGCCCCGCCTGCCGTCGGCGTTCCCGCATCTCCCGCTCACCCCGCAGGAGCTGCTGTGGGCGTACCTCGAGATCGTGGGGCTTGCGCCGCACGACAGCTACGGCGTGCAGATCACCTACCACGAGCCGTTCGACCTGCTGGGCCGGACCAGCGAGGCGAGGTTCATGACCGTGCGCAAGACCACCGGCGGTGACGAGCTGCCGTGCGTCGACGGCAAGCACCGGGTCCGCATGCACGGCGGCCAGCACGTCGTCCTGACCTATCGCGACACGCCGGCCTACGCCGAGGGCCGCGCGCGCTGGGCTGCCTACGAGGCCGAGGTGCTGCAGTCGAGCCTGGCCCAGGGTCCCGAGCTGCGCCCGCCGGTCCCGAAGCCGACGTCACGCATCGTGCGCACGTTCGAGCGCATCGCCGGCGTCGTGGAGTTCTTCACCGACGACGCGTCGTCCGACGACGACGGCACCGAGCCCCCTCGCTACTGCTGGCCGCCGGCGAGCTGAGCTGTCTCGACGCCCAGGTAGGCGCGCAGGTGCTGCGCGGTCAGGGACTCCCCCTCGGCCACGAGCTCCGCGGGCGTCCCGGTGAACACCACCTCGCCGCCGTCGTGGCCGGCGCCGGGGCCGAGGTCGATGATCCAGTCGGCGTGGGCCATCACCGCCAGGTGGTGCTCGATGACGATCACGGTATTACCGTTGTCGACGATCCGGTCGAGCAGCGCGAGCAGCTGGTCGACGTCGGCGAGGTGCAGGCCGCTCGTCGGCTCGTCGAGCACGTAGGTCGTGGCCTTCTCGGCCATCCGGATGGCGAGCTTGAGGCGCTGACGCTCGCCCCCGGACAGGGTGGTCAGCGGCTGCCCGAGGCCGAGGTAGCCGAGGCCGACGTCGCCGAGCCGCTCGAGGATGGCGCCGGCCTGGCCGTCGGTGAAGAACTCGCGCGCCTCGCTCACCGGCATCGCCAAGACCTCGCTGATGTCCTTGCCTCGCAGCTTGTGGGTCAGCACCTCCGGCGTGAACCGCTTGCCGGCGCAGGCCTCGCAGATCGTCGCGACCCCCGCCATCATCGCGAGATCGGTGTAGATGAGCCCGAGGCCCTTGCACGCCGGGCACGCGCCCTCGGAGTTCGCGCTGAACAGCGAGGCCTTGACGCCGTTGGCCTTGGCGAACGCGGCGCGGATGGGATCGAGCAGCCCGGTGTAGGTGGCCGGGTTGCTGCGGCGCGACCCCCGGATCGCGGACTGGTCGACGATGACCACGCCCTCGCGGCCGGGCAGCGACCCGTGGATCAGCGAGCTCTTGCCCGACCCCGCCACGCCGGTGACGACGGTGAGCACGCCGAGCGGGATGTCCACGCTCACGTCCTTGAGGTTGTGCAGCGTGGCGTGCTCGATCGACAGCTCGCCCGCCGGCTCGCGCGCCGCCTCGCGCAGCCCGGCCCGGTGATCGAGGTGCCGGCCGGTCAGGGTGCCGGATCGGCGCAGGGCGGCCACGTCACCCGTGAAGCAGACCTGCCCCCCGGCCGGCCCGGCGCCGGGGCCGAGATCGACGACGTGGTCGGCGATCGCGATCACCTCGGGCTTGTGCTCGACGACGAGGACCGTGTTCCCCTTGTCGCGCAGGAGGACCAGAAGGCCGTTCATCCGCTGGATGTCGTGCGGGTGCAGCCCGATCGTGGGCTCGTCGAAGACGTAGGTCACGTCGCTGAGGCTGGAGCCGAGATGCCGCACCATCTTCACGCGCTGCGCCTCGCCGCCGGACAGGGTGGCCGATTCGCGTTCGAGACTCAGGTAGCCGAGCCCGATCCCGACCGTCGAATCGAGGATCCGCTGCAGGTCCGCGAGCAGCGGCCGCACCCCCGGCTCCTCGATCCCGCGCAGGAAATCGGCCAGCTCGTCGATCTGCATGGCCGAGCAGTCGGCGATGGTGCGCCCGTCGATCTTCGCCGACAGCGCCGCCTGGTTGAGCCGCGCGCCCTTGCACTCCGCGCACGTGGTGAACGTCACCGCCCGGTCGACGAACGCCCGGACATGGGGCTGCATCGACTCGACATCCTTGGACAGGAAGAGCCGCTGGACCTTGACCAGCAGGCCCTCGTAGGTGACGTTGTAGCTGCCGACCTTGAGCTTGGTGGCCGGCTTGTTGAGGAAGTCGTCCCACTGGGCCGGCGTGAAGTCCTTGAGCTTCGTGTCGGGATCGAGGAACCCGGACTCGGCGTAGGTCCGCACGTACCACATGTCGACGCTCCACCCGGGAACCGTGATGGCGCCCTCGTTGATCGAGCGCTCCCGGTCCACCAGCTCGTCGACGTCGATCGCCGACACCCGGCCGAGGCCCTCGCACGCAGGGCACATGCCCTCCGGGAGGTTGAAGCTGAACGCCCCCGACGTGCCGACGTGCGGGGTGGCGACCCGGCTGAACACGATCCGCAGCATCGTGTAGGCATCCGTCGCCGTGCCGACCGTCGAGCGCGAGTTGGAGCCCATCCGCTCCTGGTCGACGACAATCGCCGCGCTCAGGTTGCGCAGCGCGTCGACGTCGGGCCGGCCGACGTTGGGCATGAACGACTGGATGAACGCCGTGTAGGTCTCGTTGATCAGCCGCTGCGACTCGGCCGCGATCGTGCCGAAGACCAGCGACGACTTCCCCGACCCCGAGACCCCGGTGAACACCGTCAGCCGGCGCTTGGGGATTTCCAGCGAGATGTCGGCGAGGTTGTTCTCCCTCGCGCCGCGGACCTCGATGACGTCGTGGCTGTCAGCGGGGATCGGCGTGGTGGCGTCCATGAATCCCGAGACTCCAGCAGGTCTCGAGACTCATCGGTGCGAGCTCAGGCTCAGAAGACGTAGGGGACGGCGCCCAGGGCGCCGAGCGCGTACCAGGCGCCGAACCCGAGGTTGAAGAGCCCGAGCGCGGGGGTGGCGCGGCCGGTCCGGCGCTTGGCCTGGCGCCCGGTGAGGGCACGCCCGAAGAGCGAGGAGGCGATCGCCATCGACACGGCCGTGAAGGCGGCGAAGAGCAGCAGCGCGACGATGCCGACCCCCTGGTCGGGGATCGCGGCGAGCAGCAGGACGCCGATGCCGGCGGTGCCACCGATGCCGTGGACGAGGCCGATCCCGTACGCGCCGCGCGCGGTCCGCAGGTCGCCCGTGGCGGAGTGGTGCCCGTGGAGCCCGCCGGCGCGCCAGCGCGCCAGCAGCCGCACGGCGAGGAACATGATCAGCAGCCCGATCAGCGTCTCGGTGCCGACCTGGACCGGCTCGGGCAGGTAGGCGTCGAGGATCACGACCGGGATCCCGAAGATCGTGATGGTGGTGCCGTGGCCGGCGCCCCAGGCCAGGCCGAGTCGCCCGGCACGGCGGGCGCCGTTCTCGTCATCGCCCGCGATCAGCGCGGAGACGGCGGCGAGGTGGTCCGGATCGGTGGCGTGCCGCAGGCCGAGGAGCACCGCCACGACCGCCAGCGCCAGGAAGCCGCCGTTCGAGCCGAGCTCCGCGAGCCGCTCATCGATGCCGAACATGTGCTGCCTCCTCCGTGTCGTCGTCGGTGGTCCGGTCCGCGCAGGCGGCACACAGGCCGCCGAGCGGGAAGTGACTGAAGCGGGCCTCGTGGCCGAAGCGCCGGCGGATCTCCACGCGGATCCCGTCGAGCAGATGCGGCTGGAGGACCCGGACGGCGTCGCAGCGCTCGCAGACGAGGTACTCGACGTCCGCCGGGCCGCTCAGCGCGTAGAGCCCAGGCCCGTGACCGACGTGCACGTGGCGGACGATGCCGAGCTCCTCGAGCGTCTCGAGGTTCCGGTACGTGGACGCGAGGTCCGAGGCCGGGTGGCGGCCGCCGAGCCCCGAGGCGATCACCTCGGCGGACAGCGGGCGGTCGGCGCTGCCGAGGACGTCGAGGAGGATCCGGCGCGCGGTCGACAGCCGGAGTCCGGAGCTCCGGACGGCGGAGACTGCGTCGTCGCGAGAGGCGACGGGGACGGCGACTGCGGTGAAGGAGCGGCTCATACGTGCCTCCGGATCTGACGGGTCGCCGCTCATTACGCCGCGCCGGAGGTGCCGGATCACAATCAGGTCAGCGCCGGGATGGCGCGGCCGGTGAGGACGAGCCCGGCGGCGACGATGATCAGAGCGGAGACCGCCGGCAGCGCGCGCGTGAGCCCCTCAGGGAAACCGAGCCTGGACGTCACTCGCCCGGCGTGGACGACGGCGATGCCGAGGACCGAGAGCGTCGCCGCCAGCCCGACGGAGAAGGCGACGATCAGCAGCAGCCCGAGGGCGACCTGCTGCTGGGCGACCGCGCCGAGGAGGACCACCAGCGCCGAGGGGCAGGGGATGAGGCCGGCGGACGCGCCCATCCCGAGGATCCCCTTCCACGTGATGTCGCGCGGCGCATGGTGGTGGTGCCCATGGCCGCCGTGATCGTGGTGGTGGTGGTGATCGTGATGGTGGTGGTGGTCGCGGTGCCGCGCCTTGCGCATGCGCGACCACAGGATCGCCCCGCCGATGCCCACGACGAGGAGCCCCGAGACGAGGTTCAGCCACGGGTAGAGATCCTCGGGGAGGATGTACTGGGACAACAGCAGCGTCACCAGCCCGAGCGCGAAGACGCCGATCGTGTGGGTCACCGTCACCACGCCGCCGAGGGCCAGCGCGTCGCGCGTCGTGCCGCGGGAGCCGACGAGGTAGGCCGCGACCATGGCCTTGCCGTGGCCGGGGGACAGCGCATGCAGCGCGCCCCAGCCGAAGGACGCGAGGAGCAGGAAGAGCAGGACGCCCTCGCCGGCCGCGCCGTCCGCGAACACGCCGGCGAAGCCGTGCTCGGAGGCCTTCTCCTGCGACTCGACGGGCCGTCCGCCGCGGGCGCCGGGCGCGACGAGCCCGCCGTCGCCCGGGGTTGCCGTGAACGTCGCCGCGCGCCGGTTCAGCGGGGAGCGCAGCGACGTCTCGGGGTAGCGCCGCAGCCCGTCGGTGACGTCCTCCGAGGGGACGCTCGAGCGCACGTCGGTGCCCTCGCCCGGCCGCGCGATGATCGACCGCCAGCCCAGGCGGTCGCCGTACGTGTCGTCGCGCAGCTCGACGCGCCGGGCGCCCGCTGCCTGCGCGGTCAGCGGGACCTCGACCCGGGTCGTGCGCAGCCCACCCTCACCCGGACGGAGCACGAGGCTCGCGCCCCGGCGCACCCGGAGTGCGACGGGGCGGCCGTCCACGGTCAGGTGCAGGTCGCGGCGGAGCTCGGCCTCGACCGCCGCGAGGCGTGCGGTCTCCGTCTTGCGCCGCGCCTGGAAGGTCGGGATCTCGGCCTGATCCAGGATGTATCGCAGGTCGACGCGGTCGCTGGAGATCCGGACCTCGGTCAGGTGGTTGACGGTGAAGTTGCCGAGGGGATGCGCCTGGGCGGCGCCGGGCAGCAGGACGAGCAGGAGCACCGTCGCGGCCGCGAGCAGCAGGCGCCTCATCGATCCAGCCCCTGGAGCGCCCGGCGGGCGCGCGGCGCCCACAGCGGCGAGAACCGCGGGTTGTCGGCGAGCGCCTGCGCCAGCCAGCGCCGCGCGAGCCGCGGCCGGTGCGCGGCCCGCGCGGTGAGGCCGGCGTGCACGAGGAAGGACGGGTCGCGGGAGCCGAGCGACAGCGCCCGGCGCGCGTAGCGCAGACCCTCGTCGGGGCGGCCCGCGCGCGTCAGCGCCCAGCCGAGCGCGTCGGCCGAGCGGACGCTCGGCGCGTCGCGCCACGCCCGGCGGCCGAGCGCGACGCCCCGGCGACCATCGCCGTGGTCGGCCTCGAAGAGCGCGAACTCGACGTCGGTGTTCACGCCCGCCGCCGAGAGCAGGCGGCGCTCCGCGTCGACCAGGGCGAAGCGCTCGCGCGCCGAGGCGCGGTCGCCGTTGGCCAGCTCCGCCTCGCCCAGCGCGATGACGTACTCCGGGAGCGGGAGCCGGTCGGTGACGCGCTTGTAGCCGGCGATCGCGCGGTCGAGCCGGCCGCGGGAGGCGTCGAGGCGTGCGCGGCCGGCGATCGCCGGGACGTAGCCGGGGAAGCGCGCCAGCGCCGTCGCGTAGGCCCGCCCGGCGGCGGCGGACCGGCCGCGCGCGAGCTCGAGGTTGCCGAGGAGCGTCTGCACGTAGGCGACCGACTCGGCGGAGCCGCCACCCGCGGAGACGGCGAGCCGCATGGCCTCGACCGCGCCGTCGAGGTCGCCGTGCAGCTCTCGGAAGTAGGAGACCCGCGCGTAGGACGCGAGGTTCGGCTTGAGGTCGACCATGCGCTGGAGCGACCGGGCGGCGTCGCGGTAGCGGCCGAGCTCGACCTGGGCGTCGACGACGACGGCGTAGGGGCGCACCAGCTCCGGCGCCAGCCGGTGGGCCTGCTGGCCCAGCCGGAGCGCCTCGCGGAAGTCGTGACGCGCCAGGGCGAGCGTGCCGAGGCCGACGAGCGGATCGGCGTCCTTCGGTGCACCGCGGTGGGCGCGGGTGAACAGCGCCTCGGCTTGGCGGTAGAAACTGGGGTCGGCGGTCTCGCGCGCCTTCTGCAGCGCGGCCTCGCCCTGCTCGGTGGCGATGCGGGCGGCGCTGGCCACCGGGGGCGGCTCGTCGGCGCGGCCTTGGCGGCTCAGCACGCCGAAGACGGCGAGCGCGACGGCGAAGGTGACGAGGGGGACGGCGAAGGTGAAGAGGCGGCGGCGCATGATGGCGTATGACCGGACGGGCCCGGGGAAGGTGATGCGCTCCCCCGGGCCTGCCGGATCAGTGCTCGGTTCTCTCAGCCACCGGCCTGCGTCGGCTCGTGCGACGGCTCCACCCGGTTGGACGGGTCGGAGTCGAACCCGGCCACGGGCGACGCGAGGTACGGGAACCGCGACAGGAACGACTTGTCGTTGCGGTCGACGCCATCGCCCAGGGGCACCTTGTTGCCCTTGAGGAAGCCCGCCACGACCTGGAGCTCGATGTCGACGACGTCGTCCTCGAGCCGGCGGCCGTTCGGGAAGCCGGCGGTGTCGCCCGCGAGCACGCCGAAGCGGTTCGGGGTGTCGGCCGGCGGGACGCCGAGGTTGAGCTTCAGCGTGTCGGTCGGGAGCGGGTTGCTCCCGGGGTCGAGCTGGTTGAGCTTCGGGAGGCCCTGCAGGAGCGCCTGGACGATGTCCGTGCGGTCCTTCTCCGGGGCGTTGACCTTGAACAGCGCGTTCATGATCTTCGCCAGCTCCGGCTCGACGACGAACGCGCCGTAGTTCTTCGCGTCCGCGTCCGGCGTCGTGCGGTTGAACGCGTCCTTCTTGCCGGCGGGGATCACGACCTCGTTGACCAGCGGGTTCCCCAGTCGCGAGACCTGCACCCACTTGCCCTTGGAGGCGCCCTTCTTGTCGAAGTCGGCGTCGGTGACCTCGAGCCGGCGGCGGTCGGTCGTCGACCAGACGCCGACCACGGCGTTGGACGCGTTCGGCCCGCTGACCGACTTGCCGTCGCGCGTGACCTGGGCCTCGGGGATCTGCATGACGATCGCCTGGGTGTTCATGCCCGAGAGGTCGTCCTTGCCGGCGCCCGCGTTGCCCGTGCCCTTGCGCAGGTTGATGGCGTCGAACGCGGCACCGAGGTCGACGAAGAACGGATCCTCGCGCTGGCCGGCGAAGAACTTGATGCCCCCGGCCGTCCGGATCGCCTGGTTCGCGACCTTGTCGTAGTCCTTGAACGTCTTCGGGCCGACGTTGCTGGGCGCGACCGGGATACCACCGGCGATCCGCTTCGTCTTGAGGCGGCGGCCGTTCTTGTACGTCTCGCGGAAGACCGTGTAGGTCTGGCGCTGGTAGAGCTTCGGGTCGTTGATCGACTCGACGCCGGGGAAGGCGTACAGGAACGAGTTCTTGTTGACCTTCGACTTGAAGGTGAAGCGGTACTTGATCTCGGGCTTGCCGTCGCCCGTGTTGTCGACGTTGATGTAGTACCGGGCGCGGTCGTCGAACCGGAAGAAGTTCGGCCCGTTGCCTGGAACCTGGTTCGGGAACCAGTTGGCGACGACCGTCAGGTCGCCCGGTGCGTCCTTGGCCGTGAACGCGTAGACGTCCGTGTTGTCGGCCGATGGGTCGAGGCTGATGTTCGGCGCCTCGCGATGGCTGGAGCCGATGCCGAGCGGGACGGCGATCGCACCGGCTGCGAGCGCGCCGACGATGGCGAGCTTCCTCAAAACGAAGTCCCCCCTTTCAGGGGTCACGGGCCTGGGGCCCTGGGGTCGTGTGAGGATCGGTGCGGCCCGGTGCGGGCGTTGGATCAGTCGTCGTCCTTCCTGCGAGCCGGTCGCGATTGGGGCCTGGACACGACGAAGCCGCTGCGGGGCAGCGGCTTCGACGGGTCTTCCGGGCGGCGGGACCGCGCTCTAGCGCGAGCGCTCCCGGTTCGCCCGCGGCGGCTCCTTCAGGCGCTTGAGACGTTCGAGTCCGCGTTTCATCTCAGCCTTCTCCGCCGCGCTCGGGCATCGGAACTTGTCGCTGGTCCAATCCTCCACCTTCTCCTTGGCGCCCGGGTGGGGCGTCATCTCGAGGAGCGTCTCGGTCGCCGGCGTGCGCGGAAGCGCCTTGACCTCGACGTAGTCGGTGATGTGCGGCTCTGCCTCCGGCGCCCAGGAGAGGTGATCCTGGACGATGCGGACCGGCAGGTAGCGCTCCTGGTCGACGTAGATCACGCGGGTGTAGCGCCGCGCGTCGGGGCCGCCGTAGCAGCGGACGATCTCCGTGGGGATGGGAACCTCGATGGCAACCCGCAGCTCGTAGGTTGGAATGCCTCTGACCGTGGCCTCGCCGGCGAGCTTGACCCGGTCATCGCCGTCGCGCGCCCGCTCGAACAGGTGCTTCACCTCGATGATGTCGATCGGGCCATCGTCGTCGGCGCTCCGCGGCCCCTCGGCGGGGAAGTCCCACTCAGGATTGACGGTGCGGATGAACACGTCGCGCTCCGGGACATAGACCAGATGCGTCTTGGTGTCGAAGTCCGTGACGAACTCCATGACCAACTCCGCCGCCGAGCCGCCATCGAAGGCCCGCAGCTGCCGCTTCTTGCGCCCGTCGGCCGACACCCAGCCCTCCGAGCGCTCGGCGTTCGGCCGCGGGCTGACCGTCTTGAAGTGCCAGATCACGTCCGGCTCGGCGAGCGCGGCGACGGCGTTCGCGAGCACGTCGGGCGAGCCGTCGCGGGCGGGCGCGAGCGCCACGGCTGCCGCGGCGACCACCGCCATGGTTGTCGCGAGCGCCAGACGGAGCCGCCAGGGCCATCGGGGTCGGGGCGGCCCGGGCGGCGGCGTGGCGAGGATGCGCTCCAGCGACGCAAAGGCGTGCGGGGCGTCGGGGTCGAACTCGCCCGGGTCGGGGCGAAGCTCGCGGAGGAGGTCGATGGCGTCGGGATCGGTGGTCATGGGTTCAGTTCCTTTTCAAATGGAGGTCTCGAGCAGCTCGACGGGACGACGACCGCCGTCCTCGTCCGCGAGCGCGGCGCCGAGCGCGTGTTGCAGGCGGCGCTGCGCCCGGTGCAGGCGCGCGCGAGCCACGGTGGGATTGAGGCCGGCGACGGTGGCGATCTCCCGCGGCGCGAGCCCGTCCCAGTGGCGGAGGATCAGCAGCTCGCGATCGGCATCGCTCACGGCAGCCAGCGCGGCAGCCAGCGCGCGCCCCTGGGCGCCCCGGGTCAGGTCATCCTCGATGTGGCTGCCGACGGCAGGTCTCGCGCTCGCCAATCGCTGCTCCAGCGCCGCTGAGCGGATGCGCGACCGGCGCTGGTTGGCCAGGCACTTCGCCGCGACGTTCAGCAGCCACGGAACGGCGTGCTCGGGTAACTCGAGCTGCTTACGCCAGGCGACGAGGAACGTCTCCGCGGCGACATCCTCGACGAGCTCGGGCTCGACTCGAAGGGCGAGGTAGCGGCAGACCGTCCGGTAGTGGGCCCGGTAGAGGGCTCGAAACGCCTCGGGGTCGCGATCGTCCATGCCTGCTAAGTGTCCGGCTCGCGCGGATCGTGACGCTGCCCCCTCCTACCTTCATCCGCGCTGCGCCCGGAACCTCCCGCGCGTGACCTTCCCGGACGCGCTGAGCGTGGCCGGCAGGCTGACGTCGCCGCGACCGCGCAGCGGGACGACCAGTCGTCGCGGCGTCCGGCCGACGGCGTAGCGGCCTCCGGCGATCCTGAGCGTGGCGGGAAGGGTCGACGCGACGCGGACCTGAACCATGCGTGCGGAGCGGGCGACCGTCGCGGGGCCGTCGAACTCCAGGAACTGCGGCGCGACCGCCGTGACCCGGATCCGTATGACGGCCGCCGCCGAGCGGCCGCGTGCGTCGGTTGCCACGAGCCGGATCGCGCGGGTGCCGGCGGGCAGCCCCTGAGCGCTGACGCGCTCGCCGCTTCCCAGGAAGCGTCGCCCGGCGTACCAGCGCAGGCGTGAGCCGGTGAGGGCACGGCCGGCGTCGTCGAACGCGCCGCCCTGCAGGAGCACGAGGGCGTCGGATCGCAGCCTCCCCAACCGTGACGCGATGCGGACGAGCGGACGTGTGCCGCGCGAGCGCAGGCGCCCGGACACGACGATCGCGGCATCGAATCCGTCGCTGACCCGGACGCGGACACGCCCGTCGGCGGAGGCGCTCAGCTCTCGACTGGCCAGGCGGGCCGACCTTCCCGTGAGGCCAGACGCGAGGACCTTCCAGGTCCGCCCGCCATCGCCCGAGTAGTCGATCGTGGTCGTCAGCCGGTCGCCATCCGCGTCGCTGGCCCGCCAGCGCACCGCCGTCGTGGCGCGGTCGCCGACCGCGCCGGCGCGAGGGGTGACGATGGTCGCGACCGGTGGATGCGCGCTGCGCGCCTGCCGGGCGATCACCTCGTCGCCCCTGCGCACGAGGAGCTCCGTCGCCGATGGCGCGAGATCGAGCGTCGCCGTCAGCATCCGGCCCGAGGGCTCGCCGTGGGGAACGATCGTCTGCACCGCGGGCTCGGCGCTCGCGGCGACCTTGCCGCCCGCGTCGCGGAACTCGAGGCGATACGGGCCTCCGGCGTCGCCGGGCACGCCCGCCTCCCGCCCCGGAGCGATGCTGAGGACCTTCGCCGCCCCGGCGCCGTCGACGGTCACGATCACGCGGACCGGCCGTCGCACGGCGGGCGCGCTCGCCCGCGCGCGTCGGGCCGGCAGCGCCACGGCGGGTGCGTTGCGCGCCAAGAGCGTGTCCCAGTTGCCGAGCCCGATCCAATGGTCGGGACTCGTGTGATCCGAGGTATAGCCGCAGTAGGACATGAAGTCGTAGTGGTCGGTCCCCTGGAACACACGGGGACGGGGCGCCTGCCGCTGCAGCCCGAAGCCGAGGATGGTGCCGCGCGTGTTCCACCAGGGGTTCGGCAGCCCGACCTGGTCGTCGGAGTTGCCCCCGCATTCGTTGTCGGCATGATGGAGCCCGAGTTGGTGCCCGATCTCGTGCGCGACGCTCGTGACCGGTCGGCTGTCGCGTGCGATCGAGGCCTCCCGCGCACCCAGCCGCCCGCCGGGATCGAGGACAGCGTTGTTGTGCACCGTCACGCCTCCGAGGCCGTTCAGCGAGGTGCCGTTCTGGTCCACGTTCTCGCGGAAGATCCCGACCGGGACGTCGCTGGGCGGATAGCCGCGGTCGGCGGCCCACTGCGCGACCAGCGCGGTGGCCTCGAGCTTGTCGCGCGGAACGTCGAGGTCCTCGGCCGGGAACGGGAAGTACTGCACGAAGCCGGGCATGAGCTCCTGCGACGAGGCGAAGAGCTGCTCGACGGTGCTGGTCGTGTTCATCCCGTCGGAGTTGATCCGGACCGGCCGCACCCGGATCTGCTCCGTGCGGACGAACGGGATGTTGCGCAGCGTGAACACGTTGCCGTTGCAGCCGGCGCATTGCTTGAGCGGGGCCAGCCCGGACCTGGCCGGCTGCGCGATCGCGCGCAGGCTCAGCGAGCGGCGCTCGGTCTGTTGCCACGGGATGACGAAGGTGAACGCAGCGGCCGCGTCGCCGCGCTCCGCGCGCGTCACCTGGGCGCGGCCGTCGCTCGGCGCCGAGGGGACCGAGCCGGGCGAGAAGTCCGGCGTCAGCACCGCCAGCAGCCTGCCGGCGGAATCGGAGACCTCGAGGCGCGCGGTCACGCCCGGGAGCGGCCTCGTCCGGCCGTCGGAGTGTCGGTAGTCGGCGAACACGCGCGCCACCGTGTACTTGCCGGCGGCGAGGCGCACGCCCCTGTAGTCGACGTCTGCGGGGTCCGAGAGCGTCGTCTGGTCGCGGCTCGGGAGGACCCCGACGCAGTTGGGGCATTCCTGCTGGATCCCCTGCGTCGCCTCGATGCCGGTGACCCGGACGTCCACGGTCGGGTTCCGCGGACCGGCCCCGGGTTCGTACTTGGGCTCGAGCTGCCGCGGGTCACTCACGGCTGATGTCGCACCGGCCGCGTTTCGCGCCTCCACGGCGCAGCGATAGCGCCAGTTGGACTCGGCCATGCCGACCTGCGTCGAGCTCGACGCGGAGAGCGTCTCGCCGCTCGCGACGGTCTTGTAGCCGCCGAAGTCGGTGGCGGTGGGCTTGGAGTACCTCTGCCACGTGAAGACGTAGGGCAGCGACGGGTCGTGCCCCTCCCACGTCCCGGGGTCGCAGCGGTAGGTGTGGGCGACGGGCCGGCAGGCGCCGCCACCGCCGATCTGGGTCGGACACTCGCGCGCCGGCTCGATCGACGGGCGCGCGACGTTGCGCGGCGCCTGCTCCGGCGCGGGAGTCGGAGTCGGCGTCGGCGTCGGAGTCGGATCCGGCGGGGGCGGCGGCGTGCACGCGCCCGTGGCGCTCGCGTGGATCTGCTCGACCTCGTCGGCGCCGAGCCCGCGGCTCCAGAGCTGCGCCTCGTCGATCGCGCCCTTGATCGGGTTGAAGACGGTCCCCGCGGAGGCGCCGGCGCCGAGCGACAGAGGAGCGGCCGGCGTGGCGACGGGAGTCCCGCCGATCGTCGCGCTGCCGGCCGGCCGGCCATCTCGGTAGAAGGTCACTGTGGGGCCTGAGCGGGCGACCGCCACGTGGTACCAGGTGTCCTTCTGCCACGCGAGGGCCTCGGACCTCACGTGGATGCTGGGATCGGTGCGGGTCCCGCTGGAGAAGCCGAGCGGAGCGGCCGCCGCGGTGGCGGGGACGTCGCCCTCGATCCAGAACGCGAAGGTGATGTCGGTGTCGGCCTCGTCGACCTTCCAGAGGATCAGCCGGTCGCCGCCGACGCCGGAGGAGTCGGGGGCGCCGAAGTCGAGGTCGTCGATCTGCACCCACGCGTCGAAGGTGACGTCGCCGGTGATGTTGAGGTCCGTCGCGTCCGGGACGCGGGCGTGGTCGCGGTTCCCCGCGAGGGCGAAGGCGGTCCCGACCGCGCCGGCGGAGAAGCCGGCGGTCTCGCCGGCAAGCGCGCCGTGGTGCATCCCGGCGCTGTCCTCGACGGTGTTCTCGCCGCGCCACAGCGCGACCCGGCCGTCGGTGGGCGGGGTGCAGCCCGCCGGCGGGTCGGGGATCGGAGGTGGATCGGCCGCGGCGATCGTCGCCGTCCCCGCGAACGCGATCACGAGGGCGACGATCGCGCGCCCTGAGGTCCTCATGAGCGCGCTGCCGCCGCCGCGACCGGCGCTCCGACGGGATCGGCCAGGTGGTCGTCGATCACGGCGAACGGGTCGTAGGCCTCCAGCTCGGTGCGGAGGCGATCGACGTTCTGCTTGAAGCGCGGGGTGCCGAGGATCCGTGCGACGCCCTTGGCGATCTTCCGCGGCGTCGGCCGCTCGGTCCTGAGGTCGATCCCGAGCCCGAAGTGATCGATACGGGCGTTGATGTCGTTCTTGCCCTCGCGCGTGCCGGCCGACAGCACCGGCACGCCCCTGGCGAGCGCCAGCATGATGCTGCCGTAGCCGCCGTTGCAGATGAACAGGGTGGCGCGGTCGAACAGCGCGTCGAAGTCGACGAAGTCCTCGATCACGATGTTCTCGGCGGTGAAGCGGTCTCGCAGCTCTGCGGTGCCACAACCCCCGGTGGTCGCGATGACGAGGTGCTCCGTCCCCGCAAGCGCCTCGAGCGCCGGTGCGATCAGCTTCTCGGGATCCTTGTTGTCGACGGTCCCCTGCGACACGACGATGACCGACGCCGCGGAGCGCAGCTTGTCCGCGTGGGCGAACGGTGCCGCGATCGTCCGCTTCGCCGGGAGCAGCGGCCCGACGAACCGGACATGGGCGGGGAGGTCCGAGCGCGGGTACTCGAAGCCGGGCACGCCGCTCTGGAAGAAGTACGTGGCGACGTCGGCGGGGAGGTCGAAGAAGTCGCGGGGCGCGCGCAGCGGCGCAATGCCCTCCGAGACGAGCAGCTCGTTGTAGAGCCGCCAGCCGTCGCGCATCGTGCTGCTGAGCATCGCGTGGACCACGCGGTGGTGGATCCGACCGATGATCGTCCTCGCGGGCTTGAGCCCGAAGAAGTTCGGCGGCGCGTCGCGGGAGCTGAACATCAGCGGCCCGGGACCGATCACGTACACGGGCACGTGCAGCTTCGCGCCCACGAGCTTGCTCGCGTACAGCGCCCCGTCGCAGACCAGCGCGTCGAACTCGAACTCCTCGCGGATCGCCGCGATGTCGCGGTAATGCGCCCCGCACTGGGCCACGAAGACGTTCGTCATGTCGAACGCGATCAGCTTCGGGCCGGACAGCTTCGCCCGCTGGCGGAACAGCTCGCCGATGTTCTCGCCGTTGACCTCGCGCGCCTGCTCGAAGGGGTAGTGCCGGATGTCGAGCGCGCGCAGCTTGCCGGCGTAGCTCGGCCCGGCGTACCAGCGGACGTCGTGCCCCTGCGCCTTGAGGTGCATCGCGATGCCCGTCAGCGGGTTGAAGTGCCCATCGAACGGCATCGCCGCGAACAGGAGTCTCATGGCGGCGATGCTGCTGCCCCGCGCGGGTAGCGGCAACGGGGAGCACCCTGTACTTGCGCATACTCTCCCCCGGTGGACATCGTCGGGCGGGTGCGCGAGCTGGCTCGCGCCGATGAGCTGATCGCGGAGGCGTCGGCCGGCCGCGGCGCCGTACTGCTGATCGAAGGTGTCGCCGGGATCGGCAAGACACGCCTGCTGCGCGAGATCTCGGCGGCGGCCGCGGCCGCCGGCCACCACGTCCTGCGCGCGAACGCCTCAGAGCTCGAGCAGCCGTTCGCGTTCGGCCTCGCGCGCCAGGCGATCGAGCCGGTTCTCGAGGCGATGGCGCCGCTCGAACGCGACGAGCTGCTCGCCGGCGTCGTCGCGCCCGCACGACCCGCGCTCGAAGGCGTGCACCCCGACGACGCGGCGCGCGAGTCGCACGCGGTCCTCAACGGCATCTTCTGGCTGCTCGCCCGACTGGCCCAGCGCCGGCCGCTCCTGCTCGCGCTCGACGACGTGCACTGGGCCGACGCCGGAACGCGGCGACTGCTCGCGCACCTCGCGCCGAGGGCGGAGTCGGTCGCGCTCCTGGTCGTGGCGACGGCACGGCCGCGTAACGGCGCGCTCACCGGCACCGAGGTGCTGACACCGCGCGCACTGGACGAGGAAGGGGTCGGCACGGTCGTCCGCGAAACTCTGGGAGCGGCCGCCGCCCCCGAGCTCACGCGCGCATGCCTCGCGGCCAGCGGCGGCAATCCGTTCCTGCTGGTGGAGCTGGTCCGAGAGCTGCGCGAGGATCCGACTCCCCGCGGTGTGCACTCGGTGACCCCCGAGAGCGTCGCGCGCTCGGTCGCGGCGCGGCTGCACGCGCTCGGGCCGTCCGCATCGGCGCTGGCGCGCGCGGTGGCGATCCTCGATCGGACGGCACTCGGCACGGCCGCCGCGCTCGCGGGGATCGACGAGGACGCGGCGGTGACCGCGACGGACGAGCTCGCACGAGCGGGACTGCTCGCCGGCGATACGCCGCTGCGCTTCGCGCACCCGCTGCTGCGCAGCGCGGTCGACGCCGATCTCGCGCCGGGCGAGCGGGGACGGCTGCACGCCGCCGCCGCGAGGCTGCTCGAGCAGCGCGGCGCCCCCGTCGAGCACGTCGCGGCGCACCTGCTGCACGTCGAACCACGCGGCGAACCCGGCGCGGCGGACGTGCTCGCGCGCGCCGGCCGCAACGCGCTGAGCAGCGGCGCGCCGGACACCGCGGTGCGCCTCCTGCGCCGGGCGCTCGACGAATCTCCCGGCACCGCGGCGGGCGAACAGCTGCTGTACGACCTCGCCACGGCCGAGAGCGCGGTGGGCGCGCCCGAGGCGCGCTCGCGGATGCGCGCCGTCGTCGACACCGCCCGCGACCCGGCGCTCCGCGCTCGCGCGCTGCGCGACCTGACGTGGCAGACCGGCGGGCCGGAGGGGCAGCGAGATCTCCTGCCGCTCTACGAGCCGGTCGTCCGCGACGTCGACGACCGGGAGCTCCGGCTCACCCTCGAGAGCGCGCGCCTGACGGCGCTGTTCCTCACCCCGGGCCAGCTCGACCAGTTCATGGCCGAGATCGAGCGCTTCCGCGACCTCCCGGGCGACACGCCCGGCGAGTGCGGGGTGCTCGCCTGGGTGACCGAGGCGGCGCGGCTGGCAGGCTCGGCCGCTGACGAGGTCGGGGCGCTCGCCGAGCGCGCTGCACGCCATCCCATCTCGCCGGGCGCCGGACGGGGCCCCGTGTGGCTCCAAGCCTTCGTCCTGCCGCTGATCTCCTGCGACCGGTTCGCGACGGCCGATGCGGTCATCGCCCCCGTGTTCGACCTGGCGCGCGAGCACGGATCGGCGAGTGCGTTCGCGAGCGCATCGCTGCAGCGCGCCGTCATGCGCTTCGCGGAGGGCGACCTCGTCGCCTGCGAAGCCGACGCGCGGGCCGCACTCGACGCCGAGGCGCTCGGCGACTTCTACGCCTTCCAGCCGCTGATCCCGCTGCTGCACGCGCTCGCCGACCAGGGCAAGTTCGCCGACGGTGAGACGCTCCTCGCGGACTGGGCGCTCGATGGCGATCTCGGGCCTGGACCGGTCTACGCCGCACTGCTCGCCGCCCGCGGCCGCCTGCGCGCGGCGGCCGGGGACATGGCGGCCGCCCGAGCGGATCTGGGAGCCGCGCGGCGTGCCATGGACTTCGCCGAGGGCTTCGCGATCGAGTTCGAAGCGCGGCTCGACGAGGCGCTCGTGCTCCATGCGTGCGGTGAGACCGTGGCTGCGCGGCGCGCCGCCGACGAGGCGCTCGACGCTGCCTCGGCGTGGGGCGCCCGACGCGCGGCGGGCGGCGCGATGCGCGTCGCGGGCCTGCTGCGCGGCGGTGCAGAGGGTCTGGAGATGCTGCGCGAGGCGGCAGCGATGCTCGGCGACTCACCGGCACGGCTGTGGCACGCCCGCGCCCTCGTCGACCTCGGCGCGGCGCTGCGACGGGCCAACCAGCGCAGCGAGTGCCGCCCGCCGCTGCGTGCCGGCCTCGAGCTCGCCGAAGCGTGCGGCGCGGTACCCCTGGCCGAGCACGCGCGCCGCGAGCTCGCCGCCAGCGGCGGGCGCGTCCCGCCACGCGCGGGATCCGGCCTCGCCGAGCTGACCGCCAGCGAGCGCCGCGTCGCCGAGCACGCGGCACAGGGCCTCTCCAACCCCGAGATCGCGCAGCGCCTGTTCGTCACGATCAAGACCGTCGAGATGCACCTGTCCAACACGTACCGCAAGCTCGGGATCGGCTCGCGCCACGAGCTTCCGGGCGCCCTAGGCCATCCCTAGGCGAACGCGGCTTGCAGGCTTGCAGCGAGGCGCGTAGCGTCGAACGCGTGTCGCGCCGGGCGTTCGCCATCGCGGCGACCCCGGAGCCCGGCCCACGCACGTCTGACGCCGAGTACTCCAACGCCGGATTCATGATCGCCGGGCTCATCCTCGCCCGCGCGGCTGGTCGGCCCGTCGCCGCAGCGATGCGGCAAGAGCTGTTCGCCCATCCTGGCGGCGAAGGCCTCGCCTTCCAGCGGGCGGAACATCCGCATCCCCGCTCGCCCACGGCTACTGGTATCCCGATTGGGAAACCAATCCCGTCGATGCCAGCGATGGCAGCCGGCTTCTGCCTTACCGGGCTGAGGCGACGATGGCATTCACGGCGGGCGCGCTCGCGGGGGACGTGCCGTCGCTGGCACGGTGGACGCACGAACTGCTCGGCGGGGAAGATCCTCGAACCTGAGTCGCTGCGCGAGATGACGCGGTTTCACGACGGTGCGTTCTGGGGCGGATATGGCCTCGGGCTCGCTCGGTCAACAGAAGGAGAGCACGAGGTCTGGGGCCATGGAGGACAAAATGGTCGGCGGTATCACCGAGGCCTCGCACGTGCCGAGCAAGAACCTGACGATCGCGATCCCGTGGAACGACAACCTCCTAACCGGCCCCCAAGCCGGGTTCCTCCCGGCACTGCTCCGCGCCGCGCTGGGGTCGGAGTCCTAGGAGGCGAGGCTGCGCCATGGGTGGCCTGGCCGACCGGGTGCGAGCGCTCAAAGACCGCTTGACGCGGCGCGGCTCTCCACGGGACCCGGCACGACCGGAACGAGCGCAGACGAAGGCCCGCGCCGAGGCGCTTCGCCGGGAGTACCAGCGAGACATCCTGGACGACAAGATCCATCGCAAGTAGCGGCGCTGCCAAGTCACCCCAGGTGCGAAACGCACGGGTCCGTCAGCGATCACTCACTCACACCGCGCGGCCTGACCGCCCTCGTGGAGCTGGCCGTAGCCAAAGGCCAGGCGGACCTCGTCAGGAGCCGCGAACACCCACCCGCGCCTCTCGAGCACGTCGCGCTCGACGTCCTGGAACCACACCCGATGCGAGTCGTACGCGAGAAGCGCGAGCTCGTCCGAGCGCGTCCGGATGCTCGGGTCCTCCCCCCAGTCGCGTCGGTAGGCCCGCACCAGCCGCTTGACGACATGCTCGGCCCGCTCGTCGAAGAATCCCAGCGGCCGGTAGAGCCGCACGAACTCCTCGACCGAGCGGTTCGGAACCGCGGCCTCGCTGCTCTCGTCGTTTGGCAAAGCTTCCCGGTTCTCGGCGAGCTTCTCCTTGATCTGCGATTCGACGTCGGACTCTCGGCGAGGTGAGGCCTCGTTGCCCCCGCAACCCGCGGCAGCCAGCGTGACGGCGATCGCGACCACGCCACGTGGGAACCGGCTCAGGGGCACGCGCGCCTGCTCATCATCGTGGCCCAGGCAACCGCTCGATGAGCGAGACATGCACAGCGTCCTTCACGGCTTGATCGCCATCGACGGGCGAGTTCGTCGATCACGCGCCAAGAGCGAGTCGCAAGCTCAGGGTCCCGCCGGGCATGGTAGCCGCCGGGCTCACTCGGAAGTGCGTCCGACCGCTGCTCTGCCTTCCGCCGGGGGCGATGCCGCTAGCTGTTCGAAAGCGATTGAGGCCTGCCCATGGCGGGCCGCAGTTGTTGGGCTCGTTGCGGGAGCAGCATGAGGACGAGGAGGGCTCCGGCCCAGGCGAGCGGGACATCAACGATGAACTGGACGGTGAACGCGATAATGAGCGCCGCCAGGGGAACGACGGTCGCGGCGATCGAGCGGGTGACCCAATAGGCAGCGAGCGCCCCGAAGAAGCAGCCGAAGAAGATCAGCGGGTGCCCACCGACCAAGGTCGCGACGAAGCCCGCGATGCCGAAGACGAGGGCGCTTCCGAGCGCGAGCTGCGAGCGCCGTCCGAGCACGAGTCCCAGCCCGGCGGCCAGGATTGCGAAGAATGCGCCCACGTTGGCGGTGTCGGGCTCAACAGGGCCGGTCCCTCGCTCCGAGTCCGGCGCGTACTGGCAGTGCACGCCGGGCGGCCACCATTGCTGCTGGAAGGTGTCCGCTCCGCAATAGTCGTCGCTGCTGAGCGATGGCGAGAACCCAATCGCGGCGAAGGTCATCAAGGTGGCGGCGCCGAGAATCGCCCGCAGTCGCACTAGCCAGAATGGTAGTGCGCAGTGGTGAGGATTGACCTCACGGATCGGGCCCGCGCGCTCCGAGGCTTCTGAGCCGTTCGCGCCGGCGAGGACGACCGCTTCCAGGCGGCGGTGCGGTGGCGCTGGATCGAGAAGCCGCGGGGGTGCAGCGGCGTTTGGGGACGGGAGCGACGGGACTCGAACCCGCGACCTCCGGCGTGACAGGAGAAACAGCCGCTGTAGCGCTGGCGGCGGGAAGAGGCGCGAGGCCGCGTGGTTGCTGGCTTTCGTCCCGTTCGCGGCAGTTGCCGCGGATTGCCTCTGACGGGCGGTTCTGGACCGCTTGGACGCGGAGTGGACGCGCTGCGGCCGCCGCGGAGTGCCGTGAACTTCCGCCAGTCGCAGCCGATGACGGCGGTCGAAGCGATCGGCTGACGCGTGCTCCACGCGAATCCGATTGCCCGAACGGCGGTCTCACCGGCTGGACGGGCATGGGGCCGTTTCGCTCGACAACCTGGGCCACAAGTTCGGGACGCTCGCCGTTCGCGTTGGTGGCTTCGACGGCGGCGCGGTTGTGCGCGGCTCGGGTCGGGTGCTGATGTCGCGGGTCACGGTTGAGATCTATGACCGCGGGCCCGAGCCCGAGTGTCACCGGGATCGGAGTCTGTGCGGCCCGTGGTTGCGCTACGAGGCGGAGCTGGCGGACTACCCGGTCAGCTCGCAAGGGGCGACGCCTTGGGAGGCCGTGCATCGGCTGGTCTCGAACCATCGCCCGGTTCTCGAGCGGCGCTGGTCATCGGGAGGTGTTGGAGCGTGACCTCTCGTGAACCGGCAGGAAGGCGGCGCGGCGGCGCTGGTCACTTCGCTGGGACCGGATGCTCGACGGCGGGGGCGAATTTTCGGCTGCTGCCGCTACGCGGTGTGGCGCCCCTTGCGGGCGAGGAAATTCGACTGCCGCTTGGGCGGCGGGGGGTGGTGATGTGAGATCGCTGGTGCGTAGGCCGGACTGGCGTGCGGTCATGCGGGTTCGTGGCGAGGTCACGCCCGCACGGGTGCTGCGTCTGGTGGGGCGCGTCGCGGTGTGGGCGGTGATCGCGCTGCTGCTGCTGCGTGGCGCGGCTGACGTGATGGCGGGCGAGCCGGCGGAGCGGACGGATCGTCGTCCGGTTCGAGCGGCGGCGGCGTGGCCGGATGAGCAGGCGCGTGCGTTCGCGGCCGGGTTCGCGCGGGCGTATCTGTCGTACTCGCCGCGGCACCCGAAGCGCTACGCGCGGGGGCTGGTTCGGTTCATGTCTCCGGAGCTGACGGCGGCGGCGGTGCCGCGGTTCGCGAAGCTCGGTGATGGCCAGTCGGTGGCGCACGCGGTGACGGCCGGCGTCTCGCGGATCGATGACGATCGGGCGTTGGTCACGGTCGCGGTCGGCTTGGCTGGTGATCCCGCGGTGCGGTATCTCGCGGTGCCGGTCGGGCGTGACGCCCGCGGCGCTCTGGCGATCGTCGACCTGCCCTCGTTCGTGGCTTCGCCGGCGGTTGGCAGCGTGCCGGGCCCGGAGTCTGAGCCGCTGCCCGCCGGTGAGCGGGCGGTCTTCGAGGACGTGCTGGTCCGCTGGTTCCGAGGCTTCCTCGGAGGAGATTCAGCGGCGCTTCAGTGGCTGGTTCCGGCCGGGGAGCGGGTGCGTGCGCTGGACCCGGCGCTCGAGCTGGCCGGCATGGACTCGATCGAGGTGCTGCCCGGTGGCGGCGGGTCCCGCCGTGAGCTGTTGGTCGAAGTGCGCGCGCGTGATGTGCGGTCGCGCGCGATCTATCCGCTGCGCTACCGGGTCGCGCTGGTGCGCGCTGACCGCTGGTACGTGGCGTCTGTCAACTCGACCCCCAAGGAGGGGTGACGTGATGCAGCGCAAGTTCCGGACGGTCGCGATCTTCGCGATCTGGGTGTTGTTGACGGCGGCGGCGGCGCCGGCCATGGCGAAGGGTGAGGGTGAGCAGGTCGGGGAGAACCTCGGCGATCTGCTCGGGAGCTGGGCGAAGAGCCTGTACCTCGGGATCGCCGCTTTGGTGGCGCTGGTGTTCCTGCTGCACCGGCGGTTCGCGGATCTCGCGGTGTTCTTCGTGGCTGCGACCGCGGTCGGCGGGTTCGTGATGGCGCCGAATGACATCGCCGCCGCGATCCGGGACATCTGGCACGTCCTGACGGGCTGAGGGCCGGGCGATGGCTGATCAGATGATCGTGCGGTCCTATCGGCGGGTGTTCCGGATCGACCGGCGGATCTACCGCGTCGATCGGTGGATGCTGCCTGTCCCCGGTGGCGTCCCGCTCCGTGGTGTCGGGTACTTCGCGGTCGC
Organism: uncultured Solirubrobacterales bacterium; assembly: GCA_963828075.1. GTDB lineage: Bacteria > Actinomycetota > Thermoleophilia > Solirubrobacterales > Solirubrobacteraceae > JACCYI01. The sequence continues at coordinate 1,580,436 of CAWHDH010000021.1, forward strand.
GCTCGCCGCGATCCTCGTCCTGGAAACGCTGCCCGTCGTCGGCGACGCGCTCGGGGCGATCACGGCGCCGCTGCGCTATGTCGTCGCGCCGCTGGCGGTCGCGGTGCTCGGCGCGCAGGTGTCTCCCGACGGCCGCTCGGCGCACCGGTTCGCCGCCGGGTGGCTGGGGCTGCGACTTCGCGCCCGGCGGCGTTCCGCCGGCCGGTGTGCGCCTCGGGAAGGCGAGCGGGTGCGGTGGGACGGCGTCATCGCCACGAGCGGTGATGAGCACTCCCCCGTCCTGCGGGCCGGCCGGGTTGAGGGGCCGGCGATCGTGACGTTCGGCGTGCCGGTTGACGTCGTGCTTGACCGGCGTGGCCGGCGGACTGCCCGCCCGGATGGCGAGGTCGCGGCGGTCAGCCTGGCCGTCGGTGAGCGGCTGGAGGTGCGGCCATGACCCTGCCGCTGCGGATGGTCCATCGCAACGTCCTGGTCGGGCATGGCTCGGCGCGAGCGGCGCTGTACCGGCTGGACTGCGTCTCGTACCCGTTCCTGTCGACGGCCGACAAACGCGGGTGGCTGCGGCGGCTGGCGCAGCTGGCGTACCGGGTGGAGGCGGACTTCTCGCTGTATCGCGTCTGCCGGGACTACCCGGCGCACACCTACGCGACGGAGGCGGCCGGCCTGCTCGATGCGCGCCGGCAGGACCCGGAGGCCTGGCGTGCGCTGTTGGCGGGGCATGCGTCGCATCTGCGGCGGCTGCGGTCCTTCGTGCCGGAGGTCTATCTCGCGGTGTCGCTCAAGCCGGAGTCGGCGTCGTCGCTGGGGGCGGGTGCGCTCGGCGGTCTGGACCGGGCGCGCCGCCGGGTCGAGGCGCTGCTCGGCGTCGCGTCCTCACCGATCCCCGAATCTGAGGTCGACGCGCTGGTCGTCGAGGAGGACCGCGTCCTGGCTCGCGTCTCGGCGTGCGTCCCCGCGCGCCGCGCCAGCACCGACGAGGTGCAGTGGCTGCTCAGGCGGGCGGCGTGCCGCGGCGTCTGCGAGCCGATGCTCGATCCGCACTGGCAGCCGAACGCCCTGGAGATCCGCATGCCTGATGGCCGGGTGGCGTTCGAGCCGCTCGGGTCCGATCTCGTGCGGCACGTGAACGCGCCGATCGTCGAGGAGGACCGCTGTCTCGTGGTCGATGCTGAGGAGGCGCGGTCGTTTCAGGCGCTGCTCGCGGTCGGTGCGTTGCCGGAGCAGTCGGTGTTCCCGGGGACCGCGGAGATCCTGGTCAATGCGTTCGAGGCGGTCAGCTTCCCCGCCGACTGCGTGCTGCACGCCCGGCGGATCGGGAATCGGGAGGCGTTGACGCGGGTGCGGCGGCGGATCGTGGACGCCGACAACGCTTACGCCGATCAGGTCGCGTCTGCGTACGGGCCGCTGTCCTATGTCGTTGAGGAGAACCGGGCGCTCGCCCGCGAACTTGACGCCTACCTCCAGTCGGCCGAGAGCCCGCCCCTGCTGCACGTCGCGATGTCGGTGGCGGTCGGCGCGCCGTCGCGGGAGGAGCTCGAGCGGCGCGTCGAGGAGCTGCGCCAGCGCTTCGGGACCGTCGCGTTGCACAAGCCCCTCGGACTGCAACACGCCCTGTTCCTCGATCACCTTCCGCGTGCGGACGGCGGCCAGGTCCGCGATTACGCAGACGTGCTCACGGTCGAGCAGCTCGGCGCGCTGATGCCGGTCGGCACGCACCGGGCGGGTTCGGATCGTGGTGTGGTGATCGGCCGCACGAGCTACGGCGGGCAGCGGCCGGTGAAGTTCGACATCACCGAAGCGTCGCGCGCCGGGCGGCCGCCGTCGATGCTGCTCGCGGGGACGCTCGGGTCCGGGAAGACGATCGCGGCGCAGCTGCTCGCCTACCACGCCGAACGGCGCGGCAGCCTCGTCGTCGACGTCGACCCCAAGCCCGATCACAACCTCGAGCGGCTCCCGGAGCTGGCGGGGCGGGTGCAGGTCATCGAGCTGTCCGGCGACGACGCGTACCGCGGGCTGCTGGACCCGTTGGTGATCGCCCCGCGCGGGCTGCGCGAGGATCTCGCGTCGTCGTATCTGACCGAGCTGTTGCCGCAGGCGCCGGCGGGCTGGGAGACGCAGATCCGCAAGGCGGTCAAGGCTGCGCTCGCGACCGAGGAGCCGTCGTGTGTGCGGGTGCTGCAGCTGCTCGCGGTGAGCGAGAACCCGGATGCGCGGGCGGCGGCGGACGCGCTGGCGGTGTGGGCGGACTCCGGGATCGGCCGCCTCGCGTTCAGCACCGGTCAACACGCCGACGCGGCAGCCCGGTTGCCGGTGACGACGATCAAGGCCCGCGGGCTCAGTCTCCCCTCCCCAGGCGTCCCGCGGGCCGATTACGACCAGGCCGAGCGGCTCGGTGTCGCGACGTTGAAGTTGATCGCGGCGTACGCGATGCGGCTGATCTCCGGTGACCGGTCGGTGCACAAGGTGGTGCTGTTCGACGAGGCCTGGTTCCTGCTCGCGTCGCGTGACGGGAGAAGGTTGATCGACCGGCTCAACCGGCTGGGTCGGGCGGAGAACGCGACGCTGATCCTCGCCACCCAGCAACTCGGTGACGTCGGGGAGATCGAGAACCTGATCGGCACCCGCCTGATCTTCGGGCAAGAGACCGCCGCCGAAGCCCGCCGCGCCCTCGAGCTCCTCGGCCTGGACCCCGACGACCGGGCGCTGGTCGAGCGGGTCCGCGGCTACCGCAAGGGGCGCTGCCTGATGCGCGACATCACCGACCAGGTCGCCGAAATCCAGATCGACCCCATCCAGCCGCACTTGCTCGAGGTGCTCGACACCACCCCGAAGACCGCGGTCCCGGTGGAGGTGGTCGCATGACCCGGCTCGCTCACATCGTGCGCGGCCGGCTCGCGCACCTGGCGGCGGCGACCGTCGCAGCAGTGCTGGTCACCGTGCCCTCCGCGGTCGCTGAGTACCGGGGCTCTGACGTGCTGGGGAATCTGGCGCCGGAGTCGCTGCTCGGCGAGGGGACGCTGATCGATCGCTACCCGCTGTCGGCGTACGCGCTCGATTCGCACGTCGACGTCGGCGTCACCGACCTGGACGGCGTGGCGCCGACGATCGCGCACTGGGCCGCCGGACAGCTGTGGAGCCTGACCAGCTTTCTCGTGAGGACGGTGATCGACCTGTTCACGTGGGCGTTCTCGCTCGATTTACTCGGCGGGGACCCCGACCGGGCTGGTGATGGGGCGATCGGCCCGGTCGCTGCCGCGATCTCCTCGCTGTATGAGAACGTGATCGGCGAGGCGTGGATGGCCGCCGCGATCGTGCTCGCCGGCGTCTGGGGGATCTGGAAGGCCCTCGTCCAACGCCGTTACACCCAGACCGCCGGGGCGCTCGCGGTGTCGGTCTGCTTCGTGCTCGTCGCGTTGTTCTTCGTCTATGAGCCCGAGCGCACGGTCGGGCAGGCGTCCAAGTGGGCCAACCAGCTGTCGCTCGCGTTCCTGTCCGGTGCGAGCCGAGGGACTGTCGATGACCCGGACGCCGCCAAGCGCAAGGTCGCCGATCAGCTGTTCGCGGCGCAGGTGATGCAGCCGTGGCTGGCGTTGAACTTCGGCGGCAGCCGTCACTGCGTCGACACCGACCGGCTCGATGGCGACGGGTTCCCGCACCCGGTCGCCCCGCACGACCCTGACAGCGACGTCTGCCGTGACCACTTCCGCCAGGGCCGTGACGGGCACGGCGGCTACGCGTCGCGGTTCCTCCGTCACGCCGCCGGGTCCGATCAGCGAGACCAGGAGTTCGAGGCGCTCAGAGACGGCGAGAAGCCCGGTGACGACCCCCGCTTCAACGGCTACGAGGTCGACAAGTCAGACGCGCCGGCGGTCGACATCCAGCAGGACGGCGGCGCGTTCCAACGGCTGACGCTGGCGATCGTGATCTTCGCTGGGTCGCTCGGCATGGTCAGCCTGCTCGGGTTCCTCGCGCTCGCGGTCGTGCTCGCGCAGATCGTCGCGCTGGTGCTGCTCGCGTTCGCGCCGGTCGCGTTGGTCGTGGGGGTGTTCCCCGGCGTCGGGCACGACGTGTTCCGCAGCTGGCTGACGCGGCTGGGGGCGGCCGTGTTCATCAAGGCGCTGTACTCGCTGGTGATCGTGATCGTCGTCGCCGTGAGCATGGCGCTCGGGCAGGCAACCGCGAGCCTCGGGTTCCTCTTCGCGTTCGGCCTGCAGGCGGTGTTCTTCTGGGCGATCTTCCTGTACCGCAAGCAGATCAGCGCACGATTCGCCGGCGCCGCCGCGGCCCGTTACGACGCCGGGCCGGTCCGGACGGCCGTGCACCGCGGCGCCGATCTCGCCGCCCACCCGTTCGCGGCGCTCACCTCGATCCCCGGCCGCAACCCGGGCGGATCCGAGCAGCAGGAGAGCGCGCTCACCGGCGGCGACACCTCCACCCCGGCCACCACCGGCACCGAACCGGGCGGCTCGGGTCAGGCGAGCACGAGCGCCGAGCCACCGCCCGGCCCCGCCGACCCTGCGCCGCCGACGGGCGATCCACGACCGCCGCGCCCCGACCACCCACACAACGGCACCGCACCCACAGCGCCGACGAGCAACGGGCGTAAGCCCGCGAGCGAGATGCCGCCCCGGCCGGTGCCGGCCGCGAGCGAACCGGAGCAACGCCCTGGGACGGCTGATGCCGACGCGACCGGGCAGACGGATCCGCCACCGGTCCCGCCAGCCGATCCCGACGTGATGAAGCGCGCCCGCGAGCTACGCGACGACCAGGCGCAGGGGGAGCTGCGCGACCGCAACCGGGAGGAACCCACATGATCGACCGACTCCGAAAGATCGCCAACCAGCCGGTGCGCGAGCTGCCCACCAGGCTCGTGTTCATCGCGTGCGTGCTGGTGATCGCGATCGCCGCCGCCGGGCTGGGCCGGGTCGGTGACTCCGAGCCGCCGTCCCAGACTCGATCGGCGCCGCGTGCGCACGACCCGGGCGCGGAGGACCACGAGGTCGGCAACCCGCCGTCGTCTGACTGGGACTACGGATACAGCGAGCTGCCCAGCGAGGAAGGCCCCAACGCGGCGCCAGTCACCCGCGAGGACGGCGCCCAGGTCCGCCGCGCCACGCGACGCTTCATGCACGGCTATCTCGCGTTCACCTACGGGCACGCCCAGGCGAGCGAGATCAACGGCGCCACCCCCGAGCTGATCGAGCTGCTCGAGGAGAACCCGCCGCGCGTCTCGGAGAAGATCCGCCGCGGCCGGCACCCACGGATCGAGCTCGTCCACGGGGACGGCATCGGCGAGTTCCGCGCCGCCGCAATCGCCGCCGTCGCCGACGGCGTCACGCGCTACTCGGTGCACGTCCGGCTGATCCGCGACAGCCCGGACACCTGGATCGTGACCGAGGTCGGACCTGGCTGATGGCCGCGCCCGCGCTGATCGCGGCCGCGGGGGCGCTGCGGTCCCGGACCGTCGCACCGTGGCTCGGGGCGCTGGCCGCGTCGCTCGCCGCCGTGTTCCTGGTCTTGGCGGTCGGGGTGATCGGCGCGATCTTCGGCCTGAACGCCCCCGACCTCGGGTCCTCGCGGCCATCGGCGGCGGCCCGGGCGGAGATCCCCGCCCGCTACCTGCGGCTCTACCAGCGCGCGGGCCGGCGGTACGGGATCGATCCGTGGATTCTCGCCGCGATCGGCTCGATCGAGACCAACCACGGCCGCTCCACCGAACCCGGCGTCCGCTCCGGCGTGAACTTCGCCGGCTGCTGCGCCGGGCCGATGCAGTTCAACATCCGCAACGGGCCACCCTCCACCTGGGACGGCTACGGCGTCGACGGCAACCACGACGGCACCCGCTCACCGTACGACCCCGCCGACGCGATCCCCGCCGCCGCCAAATACCTCAAAGCGACCGGCGCGCCCGGCGACTACCAGCAGGCGCTGCTCGCCTACAACCACGCCCAGTGGTACGTCGACCAGGTCCTCGCCAAAGCCCGCCAGTACCGCGCCGACCCCACCGGTACCGGCGATCTCCCCTCCATGCGCGCCAGCATCTGGGACCTACTGCGCAACCGGCGACTCGTGCTCAACCCAACCCAACGAGCCGACCTGTCGGCGGGCGGGTTCGATCCACGGCTGATCAACACGCTCGCCGCGATCGCCAGCCGCCACACGATCACGCTCACCGCCCTCAGAGCCGACCACCGGCCCGGCACCAACCACGAAGCCGGCCGCGCGATCGACATCGGCGCCGTCGACCAAGAGCCCTGCCGCGGCACCCGCACCGGACCGTGCGCCCAGCTCGTCCGCGGACTCGCCCGCGTCAAGCCCCCGACACGCTCGACCGAGCTCATCTACTGCTGGGACCCCGACGGACCCAGCGATCCGCGCGGATTCGCGCAGGCCGACCACTGCGACCACATCCACGTCGGCTGGGACGGATGACTCATGGCCGTCCCGCGAAGTCGGCGAGCCTTTGGGACTCGCGTTACGGTCTGATCGTGGCCGAGATGGTTCGGATGGGAACGCGCGTGTCTATCGCGGAGAATCAGCGGCCGCTGAGCTGGTTTGGCTCCGAGCTGGTGACAGTCGATGAGAGCGGCGTAGAACTCGGGCGCGAGGTCGTGCCGGACGGGCCCGCACTGGTCCTGCGCGTCGTGCACTTCGTTGACGTCGACGACGGTCGTCGCATCACCACCGAGGCGCTCGGCGGCATGTCGCTGTCCGTCGCCGGGGATTGCACGCTGGACGAGCTGCGCGAGGCGCTTCGGGAGTTCATCTTCGAGGACGAGCTTCGCGAGGTCGATGACGAGCTGGCCGACGAGCCGCGGTGGGAGGACATGTCGTCGGTGCTCCGAGAGCACGACATCGTTGCCGACGACCAGGCGTTGATCGCATTGCCGTTCGTCGTGGAGCTCGACGATGACGTCGCAGTCGAGCTCGACCGCACGTAGCCACTGAGCGCCCGGCGAGGACGCGAGCGAAGCGAGCGCCCGCAGCCGGGCGCCGGCGGCGAGCGAAGCGAGCCGCCCTTGAGTTCGTAGAGAAGATCCTCACGGGCGGGCCTGCCTGGGGCGGGTCCTGCCTGGGGCTCTGTCCTGCCTAGGGCTCACTTCGAGCAGTCGGTCACCCAAAGTGCGGCGGCGTCGCAGCCGCGGGGCACGACCTGGCCGACTGCTCCTGAATCAAATCGGCGCGCGTTGAGCGCGGGCACCGTGGACCACCGAAGCGGGGACGGCAACGTTGGGCCGCCCCGGTGATGTGGCCCTCACTGCGCCCGGAAGCGCGCAGTGATGCCAGCGCGATCGAAGGTTGTCGACGGTACGCCTCCCCGAGAGGGTGCCGTTTCGGCGACCGGTCCGCCCCGCGAGCGATACTGGGACGCTGCATGACTGAGACGCTGGACTTCGAGCTGCACTACCAGAACCTGCGGTTCCAGAACGAGTGCCTCAAGCGCAGCGGATCGTCGTTCCAGGCATTCTTCGAGGCGATCATGACGAAGGCCGATCCTTCCTTCGTCACGATCAAGCCGTGGGGCAAGCAGGGAGATCTCAAGTGCGACGGGATCTCGCACGCGACGGGAACCTATTTCCAGGTCTATGCGCCCGAGGGCATGAGCGCTGCAGACACGATCAAGAAGATCAACGAGGATTTCTCGGGCGCTCTCGCCAACTGGCAGGCGCTCAAGGTCTGGGCGTTCGTCTGGAGCGCCGTCGTGGCTGGCCTCCCACCGGACGTTGAGAAGCGGCTGCAAGCGCTACGCACGGAAAACCCTACGCTCACGATTGACGATTGGAGCCCGGATCGGCTCTGGCAGGAAGTCGTCCGGCTAACGGTGCAGCAGCGTGCTGAACTCCTCGGCGCGGCTCCGGAACTGGCCGCCGCCAACCGGACGACCGCAGCCGAGGTCGCGACCCTTCTCAACTGGCTCGCTGAGCAGCCGGTCGGGCCGGTGGATATAGACGAGGGCTTTGGGCAAACAGCACTCGCGGACAAGATCTCCGTGAATGATCTCTCAGACCGGATCGTTTCCCTCGTCGGCCGCTCGCTGCCCATCGTGAGTGAGGTTTCTAGGTACGTTCATGGGAACGTCGACGGCGGGTTCAACCGGAAGGTCGCTCGCCGGCTCGTGGCTGAGTACGAGCGCCAGAGCGCGTTGAACGACAACCCTGATGCCGTGTTCGTTGAGCTGGTCGACCATGTGGTGGGAACGTCGGCGCCTACGCAGGAACAGTTCTGGGCAGCCGTGGGCGTTGTCAGCCACTACTTCGAGCTTTGCGACATTTTCAAGCGATGATCCTGCCGACACGACACATCGCCATCGACACTTCTCTCGTGGGAGTAGGAGCCAAGGCGCTTGCCGAGTTGCGAGAGGATCGGACCGTAAGCGACCTTTGGGCGGCTGTTCGAGATGAGGAAGGCGTTGTGACTTTCGATCGGTTCTGCCTAGCCTTGACCCTTCTGTTCTCGCTTGGTCTGGTCGACCTACGCGAGGGACGTCTCGTGATGGTGGCCCAGTGATCAGGCGGGTCAGCTCGGATGTCGAGAGCTTCAAGACGATCGAGCTGGATGAAGGCTTCAACGTCGTGCTGGCTGAGCGCACCGAGGGCGGGAGCGATCGCAAGTCAACGAACGGTTCGGGCAAGACGCTGCTTCTGAACATCATCCACTTCTGCCTGGGAGCCGACAGCTCGCGAGCGCCTTGGACGGATCCGCCGCTTCAAGGGTGGGCCTTCAGCCTGGAGCTGACGATCGGCGATCGCGACTACACGGCGACGCGACGCGTTGGTGATGAGGCGGGACGAGTCGTCGTCTCCGGAGACTTTGCCGACTGGCCGATCCGTCCGAGGACCGATCCTGAGACCAGCGCGCAAGTGTTCTCCGTCGAAAGCTGGACAGCGGCGCTGGGCGCGGTCGTCTACGGCTTGGAAATTGCTCCGGAAGACTCGAAGTTTCGGCCGAGATTTCGCAGCCTGTTGTCCTACTCGGCGCGGCGTGGGCTGCGCGCATACGGAGATCCGTTCAATTACTTCCCACAACAGCCTCCATGGCAGCGGCACGTCGCGAACGGCTACTTCCTAGGACTCGACTGGTCGATCTACCAGCGAACCGAGCAGCTGTCACGACGACAGGAGTCATTGAAGAAGGCGTGGAGCGCGATCGAGAAGGCCTTAGCTACCGGTGCGCTCGGCGACTTCGAAGGAATCGGTGACCTCGAAGCGCAGCGGATCAATCTCGAGCGCGAGGTCAGAGAGGCGGAGGAACGTCTGTCGACCTTCCAGGTTCATCCGCTTTACCGCCAGCACGAGCAACGAGCCAGCTCCATCACCGTCGAGATCCACGCTCTGGTCTCGGATGGCGTGGCGGACCGTGAGACGCTGCGCTTCTATGAAGGAACCGTTGAGTCAGAGCCAGTTGCTGAACCGCGCGCTGTGGCCGCCATGTTCGAAGAGGCTGGGTTGCTGTTTCCGGACCAGGTGGCGCGGCAGCTCTCGGACGCTCACGCCTTCCACGCACGGTTGATCTCGAACCGGCGCGCCTTTTTGGAACGCGAGATGAAGCGTCTGCGCGAGCGTATCGAGGAACGCACGAGTCGTATCGAAGTCCTGTCACGGGATCGCGCCAAGTTGCTTGCGTTCCTGCGCGAGCACGGTGCGCTCGAGGACTACACCCAGCTGCAGCTGATCCATGCTCAGCAGATCGAGGAACTTGGTCGGCTGAAGGGTCAGATCGACCAGCTTCGCAGCTACGACGACCAGTTGACCGCAGGACGCATTGAGCGCGAGCAGCAAAAGCTCGCCGCGCGCGCGGATCTCGATGACCGTCAAGAGTCTTGGGGCCGGATCGTCGAGCTGTTCGGACGATTCACGTCGGAGATGTACGAGAGGCCCGGTCAACTCGTTGTGGACGTCAACCGTGACGGGGGATTGAAGCTCGACGTGAAGATCGAGCGTCGCGAAAGCCAAGGGGTGCAGGAAATGGTGGTCTTCTGCTACGACCTGGCGGTTTCGACAGCACTGCGCGAGCGCGGCGTAGGACCCGGCTTTCTACTTCACGACAGCTCAATCTTCGATGGCGTCGATCCTCGACAGAAGGCGCGAGCGCTCCAGATGGCGGCGCGTCAGGCTGAAGAGGCGTCCTTCCAGTATCTCGTGTGTCTCAATACGGGCGACGTTCCGTGGAATGATTTGGGTGACTTCCCGTTGCGCGAGCACGTTCGGCTAGAGCTCACCGACGTGGGTGATGGGGGCTTGCTCGGCATTAGGTACTAGCGGCTCGGTCGCAACGTGCCATGACGACGACGGGATTTCGAGCGCCGGAGAGCGCATCGGTGTCCGGTTTCGACGAGCACAGCCCCGCTTGGCGGAAGCCGGCCGACTTCCGTGATCGGTGAGAGTACGACGATGGCCAGTGCCTGGCTTTGCGTGGTCAGCGCAGTAGCGCGGCGACGGCCGAATCTGTGCGACCTCCAAGCGTCAAGGCAACAGGAGTAGTCCGACGCCGACCGCTCGCCTCTCGCGCGAGAGGTCAGCGGAGAGCGACGCCGGCGGGGGTGGTCAGCTCAATAGCTCGTCGAAAAAGCTCGTATGGTGAACAACATCTGCTTGGGGCGGCCATTTGGAGCGGCAGCGAGTAGAAGGTAGCGCCGGCCGCCGTCGTCTCTGTCGGCGGGGCAGGGCCCTTCTGCGGAAGAGGACCAGATGGGACCCAAAGCTGCTGATCCTGCGGGGAGTACTCGGCTAACGCACGGATGAGGGCCTCGACCGCCTCCCTATCTGTGCGCCGATGCGGCTACCAGGGCATCTTCGCCGGGCTCGAGGACCTCGGACACGACCTCCTCTGCGAGACCGCCGACGGCATCGAAGTCAGCTCGCGGATGTCCTCGGGCCGGGTAAAGACCACGGCTGTGGACGGTCAAGCAGCGGGTTCGGAACTGCCGCAGCTCGCGTGATGCGCCAGCGAGATCGCTCGTTTGCGCGATCCGCGCATCGTCGCGGCCGGTGACCCGCCGGAGGTCAGGTGCGTTGGAAGCGACGGTTGGAGCCGAGGCGACGCGTTGCATGAGAGCGCACATGCTCGTCAATCGGCGAGCAAACCAATCCCTGAGAACGGATGCACTGATGAGACTCATCGGATGGGCGGCAGTATTGGTCGTTGGGGGCATAGCTTCGATGGCAGGCCTCGATGGCGCTGACGACGGAGAAGTCACGGTCACGACGCCGACGAAAACGGGGGCAGCCAAAGAGACGCGGGTGCAACTCAAGACGGTGGACGGCGAATCCTGGTCGTGCCCGTTAGGCACCGGTACGAAGCTGGAGCCCCTCAAGGCACGGCTCGGGCGTCTCGAGCTGAACCTCCGATCCGTTCGGCGCGATGTGCGGACCAAGGTACGTCGGCTCGACGCGATGGAGGAACGCTATCCCGGCAACGCTCCGACGCAGGCGATCGCCGACAAGTACAACCGTTTGGTCTCCCAGGCGAAGCGACTTGATGCGCGGGAGGGACGCTCGGTCGTGGCTTACAACCGAGCCGTCGATCGCCACAACGCAGTGATAGAAGCCGACTGCACGTCCTAACGATGGCACGGGAGCAGTACTCGCAGTTGCGGCGTCGACTCCTCGAGCCTGTGGCCGCAATGCGTGGCGTCGATTACAGCTCCGTCTCAGCTTTCGCCTTCGGGGACGACGTACCGGGAATCGGTGAGGAGGAGATCGTGTTCGGGCTGCTCGGATGCGGGGCGGACGTTCTCCTCTCCAAGACCTACGCCGACGAGTTCCCTGCCCGCCCGCGCATCGCGAGGAAGGGCGCGAAGCTCGTCGCGCGGGGGCTCGGCGGACCAGGGTCTATCGCCGCGTCCTCGATGTTCGCGCAGGCCCAGGCGACGCTGGCTTCCGAGAGACAGCGTCGGCAGGGAGCTGATGAGGATGCCGTCCGGCACGCTGCGTGTGCGGGACTCGTTCAGTATCACTACGCGCTTCCAAGGGAGTTCGTTCGGGACCTCGAGCGCAAGCGTGCGGAGGCGTGGCAGTGGGCGGATGAGTTACTCGCTCGCGAGGAGCGCGGAGAGGAGGTCCCGAACAACGCAGCGGAAGCGATTGCCGCGCATCGTTTCCAGCATTGGACGACCGTCCGGGGTCTACAGCTCGTCCTGGGGGACTGGTTCGATGCGCACCTGGACGCCATGGTGTTTCCGGACACCGGTTATGACGCCCTGATTCTGGAGATGGCTGATGCGTACTCGTGGGGCCACATCGAGGAACGACGGCTGCGCTTCGTTCGGGCTGCTTGCGCGATGTCGCTCATCTGAGTCGTCGAGCTCTGCCTGGCAGGAAGCATCGCGGCGCAGTCGCCGGCGACCGCGCGGCGCTCAAGCGTGCCGCAGACCCGTGTCTCGTCGTGGACCGACCGACCAATCGAGCTGGTCAAGCCGAAAGGGCGGAAGACGCCCTGTGGCGGTTGCGAGTCGTTCAACTCTTTCATCGCCGGGACGCAGCGTTCGCTTGAGTGCGAACCTTCTTTCATGAAGGGCTTCGTGGGCGCTCCGTTCGGACGCCCCTCGACCAAGGCGCCTCGTTGGTCCTCCCGGGATCGGCTGAGCCTGTCCGGAGGACGCCCTACGCTGGAGTTCCCTCCCGAAAGGTGAGCGTTGCCCTTTGATCCCGCATTCCTGACCCTCAGTCGGGCGTCACTGCGGGAGGCGCAGGCCGGCGCGATTCACGCCATCGCGGCGCACCGTTCAGCGTCGGAGGAGCCCGCCCAGATCATCCTGCCCACCGGCGTTGGCAAGACACTCGTGGCGGTTCTCGCGCCGTACGCCTTGGCTGCGACAAGGGTGCTCGTTGTGACGCCAGCACGGATTGTCCGCGATCAGGTCGCATACGAGTTCGGGGAACTCAACCAGGCAATCCAGAATGACGCCCTCAGCGAGGCTACACCGAAACCGAACGTGTTCCGGGCAGATCATCGCTGCACAGCCGAGACGTGGGCTTCGATCGACTCGTACGACGTGGTCGTCGGCACGCCGATGGTCTTGAGCCATGGCAACGAGGGGGTCGACCCGGTGCCGACAGCTCTGTTTGACCTGGTCGTCTTCGACGAGGCTCACCACCTCCCGGCGACGACTTGGACGACGTTGCATCATCGCCTCAGGGACGTGCCAACGGTACTACTGACGGCGACGCCGTTTCGCAACGACAAGCAGCGCCTCCCAGGTGAGCTTGCCTACGTTTATCCTCTCCGCCGGGCGGTAGATCGCGGCGTCTACCGGCCCGTCCGGTTCGTGCCGGTCTCTCCACGTCTCAACCTGGATCGTGATCGGCAGCTGGCCGAGGTCGCGACGGCTCGGCTGCGGTCGGATGAGCACGCCCACGCCGATAGCCGGCTCCTCGTGCGTACAGGCACCAAGGATCACGCCGAAGCGCTCGTCTCCGTTTACGGCAGTCTTCAAGTCCGGGTCGCGACTGTTCTCGACAGAACTTCCGGCCGCACCGTACGAACCTACTTGAAGCGCCTTGCCGACCCCGAGCACCAAGCGCCGCTCGACGGCCTGGTCGTCGTTGGCGCCATGACAGAGGGCTTCGACTTTCCACGCCTGAAGGTGGCGGCCTATCACCGGCCGCACCGAACGCTGGGACCGACACTCCAGTTCGTTGGTCGTCTGGCGCGCAGTGGCGACGTAGACGGGGAGCTCATTGCGTTCGCGCAGGACGTCTCTGACGAGACGGCAGCCCTGTACCGAGAAGACGCCGTATGGGAGGAGTTGCTGCCGGCGATGGTCGACTCGTCGGTCGACGAGGAGAGGCGCGTACGACGGTTCGCTCAGGGACTTATCACCTATGACCCGGCGGTTCACCGAGTCCCGGTCCTCGCGGTCGCGCCTCCACGTGCGGCCCACATCTACCGCCTCGCCGAACCGCCCTCGTTGGAGTACAGGCCCCACCGTCTCGCGAGTGGCGGCGTCATCGAGCGCTATCACCACGCTGAGGAGCACCTGCTTGCGTTTATCACGCAGCACCGGCTACACCCACGCTTCATACGGCACGACATGCTGGATTCGCTCGAGCACTATCTTCACATCGTCACCTGGGTAGCCGAGCCGGGTGTCCTCTTCATCAGTACGGAGCTTCCGTCCGCGCTCAAGGAGCTGCGTGTCGCGACAGCGGGAGGGCGAGCCATTCCCGTGGACGCCGTCGATCTCACCAAGCTCTTGCTAGCTGCAGACCTCGAGAGGTGCTTTTCGGTAGGCACCAGACCCAACACGCTAGGCGGCGCGACCAACGAGAGCTATCGGATGTCCGCCGGCCCGAGGGCCGATCAGACGATCTCACCCGCCGATGCCCATGCGTACGTCCTCGGGCATGTCATGGGCCGGCGCCGCGGGACCGGGGCAGGCCGCGGCACGTTCGGATTCTCGTCCGGCAAGGCGAAATTGTGGGAGCCCCAGTCAACCGACAGCCTGGCGCAGTTCCGCGAGTGGTGCGCGGACCACGCAGCGGTCCTTGCCGCCGACGCACGTGCGGCAGCTCCTGGCTCGCGTATCACCCTTCTCAACCTTCCAGATCGCCTCGATGCCTTCCCAGACAATCCGAGCATCCCGGTGCTGCCCCCTGAGTTCTTGAGTGACCCTCGAACTCTGCGAATCGGCACCGACGATTTTGAGGCCCTCGAGCTCCTGGCCACGAGCAATACACGTTCGCCCACGAAGCTCGACCTCAGGGTGGATGCCCGGTCGCATGTAGTGCGGTTTGAGCTCGACGTGGACGGAACGGTCCGTCTCGTCGATGGCTCCGCGCGACTCATCGACCGCATCACTGGCGAGGTAACTGAACTCTATGAGTTCCTCGAGGAATATCCGCCCACGATCCTCTTCGGTGACGGCTCGGTCGTTCGGGGCCCACAGGTCACACGTCAGCCGACGGCTATCGGTCCGTTGCCGCCTGAGGCGCGCATGCCGATGGATTGGTCTGGCGTGGACCTTTCGGTCGAGTTTCCGCGACCAGCCGGAACGCCGGTAACCCCAACCAATTCGGTTGCCGGTGCGACGCTCGAGCTACTCAGGGGCACCGCGGAGTGGGTGATTCAGGACCACCTCAAGGGGGAGATGGCTGATTTCATCTCGGTCCGTCAGGTCACCGGCATCGCAAGAGTCGACCTGGTGCACTGCAAGAAACCCGGGGGCCAGCCAGCCACTCGCGTCACCGACATCCAGGAGTTGCTCGCACAGGCTATGCGCTCCGTGTATCTCGCGACGTCAGGTCCGATCTTCTGGGAGTTGCTGCTCGTACGACTCCGCACGCGCGATGCAACGAAGGTTGTGGAGGGAGATCAGGACGTGGTGGTCCGTGCCGTCGAGTCGTGGATCGCCTCCCCGCCGCTCATCGAGTGGTCCATCACCGCCGTGCAGCCCGGCGTTGCGGACGCTCGCCTCGACACCTGGACGGAGGGGAACGCGTTGATGCTCGCGGCCTATACATCGAGTCGGGGGCAAGGCGTCTCTTTTCGACTGATCGATGCGGCCTGACGTGGCCAGACCCTGACGGGTCGCCTCGATTAGAGTCTTGACGTGGCCTGCTACGACGTCGAGACCTGGGAGTCGAACGCCAAGATCGGGAGTTCCACCCGGAGAAGTGACGCCAGAGATTCGTCTTTGAGGCATCACGCGGAGTCGCCGGATCGAACCCAGCGATAGTCAGAGCGCCAGCTCACTCGGAAGGATTAGTGGGTGGTCGTGTTGTCGATTCGGAGTTGCACGAGAACTGTCGCTGAAATGGCCTCGCCTTGCCCCTCCGGGCCGATTCCATCATTCGTCTTGCCCTTGACGTTGACGCGATCGAGTTCGCAGCCGATGCCTGTTGCGATGTTGGCGCGCATCTCGATGGCGACTGGTCCGATCCTTGGAGCGGCGCAGAAGATCGTGCAGTCCAGGTTGACGACCTCCGCCCGATGCTCTGGCCATGACCGGACGGAAGCGGGTCAGGAAGTCAATGCTGCGGGCGTCCTCGTCGTCGGGATCGTCTTCCGGGAAGTAGTCGCCGAGCGAACCTACGGCCAGGGCGCCGGCCAGAGCGTCGATGATCGCGTGAGCGACGACGTCTCCGTCCGAGTGTGTGTCGAAGCCGTATGGAAAGTCGGGGAACTCGACGCCGCCCAGGACCGTCCGACCGTCTGGGAAAAGTCGGTGGATGTCGTAGCCCCAGCCGATTCGCAGCATGGGCGACGCGTTAGCGGGAGGTCGAGATCCAGGTCAGAGCCTGGTGAGCGTATCGGTCGTCGAGCTGCCGGTTCCGCGAGTGCTGCCGGACGGTGTTGTAGCTTCGCCGTGGGACGTTCAAAACGTCCCTAGTTGCCGCGACAAGCGAAATCAGGGGGCGCGCGAATGGCGAATGAACGACTTCGGCGGGCGATCCAGCGAGCGGGCCTGAGGCTGGAGGACGTCGCGGGGCACGTCGAGATCGATGCCAAGACGGCTGAGCGATGGATCACGAATGGGCGGCTGCCGCACGCTCGGAACCGGGCTCGGATGGCGCAGCTGCTGAGTGTCGACGAGCTTGAGCTCTGGCCTCAGATCGCTGACCACAAGAACGGTCGGAGCGCCGCTGATGGTGAGCTGGTCCGGATCTACCCTCATCGTGGGGCGGTTCCGCACGATCGCTGGTACGAGCTGCTCGAGGCGACGAGGGAGCGGTTTGATCTGCTCGTCGACGCCGGACTGTTCTTGCCTGACGGACGCTCGGACCTCGCAGCCCTAGTGCGTCGAAAGGCGGAGGACGGCGTCGAGGTGCGGCTGCTCTACGGGGATCCGGGCTGCGACGCGGTCGCCGTGCGCGGCGCTGAGGAGGGCATCGGAGACGCTCTCGTCGCTCGGATTCGTCTAGCGCTGGGCTACATGCGCGAGCGCGTTCGAGGCGCCGGGGGTATCGGTCCGGCTGCACGCCACGACGCTCTACAACTCGCTCTACCGCTACGACGACGATTTGCTCGTCAATACGCCATGCGTATGGCGTCGCCGGCCGGGCAGTCGCCGGTCCTGCATCTCCGCCGCTTCCCGGCGGGCGCCTGTTCGACCACTACATGGCGAGCTTCGAGCGCGTCTGGCAGACCGCTCGTCCGCTCGCCGATTCGCCGGCCGAGCTGCTGGCGGGCGTGTAGGCGTGGGACGGCGGATCGATTTCCTGGACGATCCGGAGGCGCCGCCGGCGAACAGCCTGGTCCCCTCGGTCAACGTTGCCGTCACGGACAGCGAGGGCCGGCTTCTCGTCATCCGGCGCTCGGACAATGACAACTGGGCCTTGCCTGGCGGCGCGATGGACTGCGGCGAGACGATCGGACAGGCGGCCGTGCGCGAGACCAAGGAGGAAACCGGCGTCGACTGCGAGATCACCGGCCTGGTCGGGATCTACACGAATCCGCGGCACGTGATCCTGTACACGAGCGATGGCGAGGTCCGGCAGGAGTGCTCGGTGGTCTTCGCGGCTCGAGCGGTAGGCGGGCAGCCGACGCCGAGCAGCGAGTCCTCGGCGGTTCGGTGGGTTCCGCGGAGCGATCTCGACGGGTTCACGATGCATCCGTCGATGCGGCAGCGGGTCGGCCACTTCCTGGAGGACCGCGACAGCCCGTACATCGGGTGATCGTGGCCTAGTCGCGCCGGATCGCGAGTTCACCGCGCGTAGAGTGCCGCTATGGATCTCGCTGCCTGGGGGGCACATGAAGCCGAGCGCCGGCTGTCGCCGCTCGGTAGCCGCTGGGCGCATACCCAGGGCGTCGTAGCGCATGCGCGAGCGCTAGAAGCGACCATCCCCGCGGGCGACCGTAAAGCCCTCGTCGCCGCGGCTTACGTGCATGACATCGGATACGCGCTCGATGTCCGAGACAGCGGGTTTCATCCCCTGGACGGGGCGCGGTGGCTTCGTGCCCGTGGTCATGAACGTCTGGCGTCGCTTGTCGCCTACCACAGCGGCGCGTGGTTCGAGGCCGCAGCGCGAGGCCTCGCTACGGCGCTCGAGGAGTTTGCGGAAGAGCGCTCACCGGTCGCGGATCTGCTGACCTTTTGCGATCTCACCACCGACCCTGAGGGCGGCGACGTCACGCCCTCGGTGCGGATGGCAGAGATCGACAGCCGATACGGCGGGGACAGCGACGTCGCGCGCGGCATGCACGCCGCGGCCGGGTCGCTCCACGCTCTCGTTGCTCGAGTCGAGGGCAGGATCGCGCGTCTCGGAGTGGCCGTCTAGACCCTCACGTCGTCGTTGACGGGTTGGGGACGTTTTCGCCTGGTCAGGACGTCTCGGAGAAGTCCCCGCAGGCGGTAGAGACGTCTCACGGGTTGGTGCAGCCTGCGTCGTGTTCAGCGAACTACGGCAAGGGAGGTCACCCGCAATGCGTCTTCCGATCGATACGTCGCAACTGACGTTCATGTGTGCAGCGCCGGCAAGGCCGGTGACGGATTTCGACACCAAGCAGCACAAGGCGGATCAGCTCACAGGCGAGCTGCTCTACAAGGTCCAGACCGTCGCGCTGGACGCGGAGGGCGCGGAGATCATCCATCTGACAGTTGCCGGCGATCCGAAGGTCGGGCAGGGCGCGATGCTCAAGCTCGAGGGGCTCGTCGCGTTGCCGTGGTCGATGGGTGACCGCTCCGGCGTGTCGTTCCGCGCGAGCAAGATCGAGGCCAACGGCGTCGCCGGCGGTCACCGCCAGGCCGACAAAGCGAACGGCTGAGCCCCAGGGTCTCGGCGGACGTTGGGGTTGATCGATGCGGTCGGGCGGAATCATCAACGACCGGAATGGGCGCCGGGGCCGGGCTCCGGGAGACTGGGAGCGCCTCGCGTCGGAACTCCTGCGCGGCGCGTGGCGATGGCGGTTGGAGCTGGCGTTGGTGGCAGGGGTTGTTGGCCTGCAGGCGCTGCTCGCCGTCTGGGTTGGAGATGTGGTGGCGGGTGCGGTTCCCATTTGCGCGGCCGGTATAGGGCTGGCCGTGCCACCGCTCCGCTACCGCATCACCGCCCTGCTGCGCACGGCGCGTGTTCGCCGGGCGTGGGAGCGCGCGACGATCGACACCGGTGTGGCGCAGGACGCGTGGCGATGCCCGCGGGTGCTCTCGGTGACCTGGGTCCCGGCTGGCGAGCTGCTGCGGGTTCGGGTGCGGCGCGGATCCTCGGTCTCAGAGCTCAACGCTCGACGCGAGCAGCTCGCCGCCTGCCTGCGGGTCCGGGACGTCGTCGTTCAGCGTGACCCGGCCGATGGGGCGCTCGCGACCGTCGTTCTCGTTCGCCGCGACCCTTTCGAGAACGCGGAGCCGCTCGGCTGGCTGAACGCTGCGGCGGGGGAGGTGTCGTTGTGGGATCCGATCCCGGTCGGGGTTGACGAGTACGGCGAACCGGTGTCGATCGGGCTGGTCGAGCGCAACGTGCTCATCGGCGGGGAGCCCGGCGCGGGGAAGTCCGCCGCGCTGTCCACGCTCGTCGCGACCGCGGCGCTCGATCCGGCAGCGCGGGTCTGGCTGCTGGACGGCAAGCTCGTGGAGCTGGCGGTGTGGGCGCCGGTCGCCGAGCAGCTCGTCGGCCCGGACGGCGACGACGCGATCGCGCTGCTGCGGCGGGTGCGGGACGAGATGGATGACCGTTACCGCGAGCTGCTCGCCCGCGGCCTCCGCAAGGTCCGCCGCGACGACGGGCTCCCGCTGCACCTCGTGGTCTGCGACGAGCTGGCGTTCTACCTGACGCTGCCGGACCGAAAGCAGCGCCAAGAGTTCATCGAGCTGGTCAGAGACCTTGTGGCCAGAGGCCGGGCGGCGGGGGTGATCGTGGTCGCCGCGACGCAGAAGCCCGGCGCTGACGTGGTGCCGACCGGGCTCAGAGATCTGTTCGGGTTCCGACTCGCGCTCCGCTGCAACACGCCACAGGCGTCCGACACCATCCTCGGGCAGGGCTGGGCATCGGCCGGCGCGGACGCCTCCACCATCCCCGGGGCGCAACGCGGCGTGGGCCTCCTGCTCGCCGAGGGCGAACGGCCCGTGCGGGTCAAGGGCTACTACCTCGACGACGACGCCGTGCAGGCGATCGCTGAGCGTGCGACCGCAGCACGCGCCGACGCGTGGCTCGCCACGGGCGACGAGAACCCGGCGGCCATGAACGGGGCGGCCACGCCATGACCGTCGCCGCCGCCCGCCCGGTGGATCCCGGGAGCCCGTTGCTGGCGGACGTGCTCGAGCGCGCCGCGGACCCCGAGATGTGGGAGCGCTTCGAGCGCCAGCTCCGCGGGACCGGCTACTGCCGCCGCCCCGTCCGTCTGCGCGGCCAGGTCGACGCGATCGACCGCCACACCGGCGAGATCCGAACCGCGTACTCGACCACCACGGAGCCCGACGAGACGCTGCTGAAGTGCTGCGGGAACCGCCGCGAAGCGGTCTGCCCGACCTGCGCGCGCACCTATCGCGGCGACGCATTCCAGCTCGTCGCCGCCGGCCTCCGCGGAGGCAAGGGCGTCCCCGACACCGTCACCGAACACCCGGCCGTCTTTCTCACCCTGACCGCCCCGACGTTCGGCGCCGTGCACTCCCGCCGCGTCACCGCCGACGGAAAGGCGCGCCGCTGCCGGCCCCGCCGCGACGCCGAGGTCTGCCCGCACGGGGCGCGGCTGTCGTGCGGCGAGATGCACGACGAGCAGGACCCGCGGATCGGCGAGCCCTCTGCCCGGAGTGCTTTGACTACGAGCACGCGGTGCTGTGGAACGCGATGGCCCCGGAGCTGTGGCGGCGCACCGCGATCCAGATCCCCCGCGAGCTCGCCCGCCAAGCCGGGCTCACGCTCAAGCAGCTCCGCCAGCTGGTGCGGGTCTCCTACGTCAAGGTCGCCGAATACCAGCGCCGCGGCGCGCTGCACTTCCACGTCCTGATCCGCCTCGACGCCGCCCAACCGCCCGACACCGCGGACGAAGTGGAGGCCCCGCCCGCCGCGTTCACGGCGGAACGCCTCACCGAGGCAGCGCTCGCCGCCGTCGAGCACGTGTCGGTCTCCTCCCCCACCCCCGACGACTCTGGCACGGCGGGACGCGAGATCCGCTGGGGCCGCCAGACCGACGTCCGGCAGATCGCGGGCGACGCGCGTGAGTCGGCTAAGACCGCGGCGTACATCGCGAAGTACGCCACGAAGAGCACCGAAGCGGTCGGCGGGCTGATGTACCGCCTCGAGGTCGCAGACCTCAAGACGTTGAAGGTCCGGCCGCACGTCCGCCGGCTGGTCGAATGCTCGTGGCGGCTCGGCGGGCAGGAGCACCTCGAGGACCTCCGGCTCAGGTGCTGGGCGCACACGCTCGGGTTCCGCGGGCACTGCTTCACCAAGAGCCGCCGCTACTCCACCACCTTCACCGCGCTCCGCCGAGCTCGCCACCACCACGCGCTCCGCCGCGCACACCACGGCGAGCCACGCGACCCGTGGGGGCGGCCAACCAGCGAGGGCGAGACCCTCGAGGACCGGCGCTGGTCGTTCACCGGCACCGGCTACAAGACGCTCGGGGACGCGTGGCTCGCCGAGACCGGCGCGAGCCGCGTGGCTCGAGCAGCGGCGTGTCGCGCGGGAAGAACTTCGAGGCGGCCCGGTGGGAGCGGCGCCGAGCGGTGATGTCCAACACAACAACGGCAGGAGGCAGCGGTGAGCAGCCCAATGCAGGAGACGAGAGAGCGTTACGTGACGGCCCGCGAGGTCGCGGATCGGATGGGGCTGTCGGCCGACACGATCCTGCGCTACTACCGCGAGGGTCGGATCCCGGGTCGGCGGATGCGTGGGACGGTCCGGCCGGTCCGGTTCCTGTGGTCCGAGGTCGAGGCGGCGTGGGACTGCGAGAAGCAGCTCTCGCTGGTGGAGGATCCCACGGCGTGAGCGCACAGCGTGGCCAGATCTTCCGGAAGCCGAGCGGCTTGTGGGTGATCCGCTACCGCGACGCCGAGGGGCGCCGGCGGCAGACGACGGGCTTTCGGACCAAGTCGGAGGCGCGCGAGGCGTTGGAGGAGGCGCTGCGGCGCGTCCGGCTCGGTCCGCTGCATCGTCCGAACGCGACGCTCCGTGCGCTGGTGGACGCGTACGTCGATCAGTACGACGCGGCGCCGTCGACGGTGGCGTGGTTGAAGGACAACATGCGGCCGGCGCTGGAGCGATTCGGCGACGAGCCGATCGGGTCGCTGACGGTCGAGCGGGTCGCGACGTGGCGGGCGGCGGTGCCTGAGGGCAAGCGGTACCGGTCGCATCGGGCGCTGCGGCAGGTGCTGCAGGCGGCGGTGCGGTGGCGGTGGATCGAGGACAACCCGGCGGTCCACGTCAAGAACCCTGAGCCGCGCGCGGGTGAGATCCACCCGTTCGACTTGTGGGAGGAGCTCGACGCGATCGCGGCCGAACTCGACCAGGTCTCAGGGCCGCTGGTCATCTTCCTCGGCGGAACAGGAGTGCGGCCTGAAGAGGGCTTCGGTGCCGAGTGGCGCGACGTCGACCTCGAGCGCCGCGTGCTGATGGTCCGGCGCGCCTTCGCGAAGGGCCGGCTCAAGGACTACGGCAAGACGGCGGGGTCGCGCCGGGCGGTCCCGCTGCGTGCGCGCGTGGTCAACGCCCTGGAGCGGCTTGAGCATCGCGCGCGGCATTCTCTTCCCGGCGCCCGAGGGCGGCCGGATCAACATCAACAACTGGCGCAACCGTCACTGGACCCCGGGACTCGAGGCGGCCGGCGTGCGGCACCGGCGGATCTACGACTTGCGACACACGTACGCGACCTGGAGCCTGGCCGCCGGCGTGGACATCTTCACGCTGGCGCGGCGGATGGGCACGAGCGTGAAGATGATCGATCGCACCTACGGTCACCTGGTGGCCGGCGCGGACGTCTATGAGCGCGAGCTGCTCGACGCGTTCGACGGTGCGCAGGCTCAGCTCGTTGGACGCGCTGTGGACGCGCTGGAGGATCGCGATGCAGCCTGATCGCTACTTGCTGCTGGTACCCGCAAGTGGTACCCGCGCCGGTTTTCCGCTCAGGTGCAGGGAGATGAGCGTGGGAGAAGCCGCTGGGTTGCAGCGATCTGCGGGGACGGGAGCGACGGGACTCGAACCCGCGACCTCCGGCGTGACAGGCCGGCGCTCTAACCAACTGAGCTACGCCCCCAACTAGGGGCACGCAGTGTAGGACACGGCACGACGATCGGGGCGAGCTGGCTCAGTCGCCGCGGGCCTCGGTGACGCGCCGCATCCTGGCAGCCGGGTGCGGGTACCCGCACCGCCCGCACGCAGGGTCGCTCCATGGAGGATGCGCCGCGAGAGGAGCAGCCTCTGCAGCGTGTCCTCCCCACACACGCAAGGAGCTTCTTTTGCCCCCCTCTCGCAACCTCGCCGCCCGCGCCGGAGCCTGGAGCGCCGGCCATCGGAAGACCGCCATCCTCGGATGGCTCGCCTTCGTCGTCATCGCCTTCGTCGCGGGTAACGCCGTCGGGCTGAAGAACCTGACCGAGAATGAGATGGGCAACGGCGAGTCGCGCGTCGCCGACGAGGCGATCGACGCCGCCGGCTTCCGCGACCGGGCGGGTGAGCAGGTTCTCGTCCAGGGTCGTGACGGAAGCATCCGCGCCAAGGACCCGGCGTTCGCGGCGGCCGTAAAGGACGTCGAGCGCCGGCTCGACGCCGTCCCCGTCGTCGAGAAGATCGAGTCGCCGCTCGCCCGCGGCAACGAGGGCCAGATCAGCAAGGACGGCCGGTCGGCGCTGATCACGCTCGACCTGCGCGGCGATCCCGACACCGCGGACGAGCGCGTCGACCCGGTCATCGCCGCCGTCGCCACCGCTCAGCGTGCGCACCCCGAGCTGCGCGTCGAGCAGTTCGGCGACGCCAGCGCCGACAAGGCGATCTCGAAGGCCTTCGAGGACGACTTCCGCCGCGCCGAGCTGCTGTCGCTCCCGATCACGCTGATCATCCTCGTGCTCGCGTTCGGCGCGCTCGTCGCCGCCGGCATCCCGCTGCTGCTGGCGCTGACCGCCGTCGCCGCCACCCTCGGCCTGCTCGGCCCGATCTCCCAGCTCGCGCCCGTCGACGAGTCGATCTCCTCGGTGATCCTGCTGATCGGCCTCGCGGTCGGCGTCGACTACACGATGTTCTACCTGCGACGTGAGCGCGAGGAGCGTGCGGCAGGACGCAGCGAGGGTGCCGCCCTGGCCGCTGCCGCCGCGACCTCCGGCCGCGCGGTGCTCGTGTCCGGCCTGACCGTGATGGTCGCCATGGCGGGCATGTACCTCGCCGGCAACGCGGTGTTCACCTCGTTCGCCACCGGCACGATCATCGTCGTCGGCGTCGCGGTGATCGGCTCGATCACCGTCCTGCCCGCCCTGCTCTCGAAGCTCGGCGACCGGGTCAACAAGGGCCGCGTCCCGTTCCTCGCGCGCCTGCGCGAGCAGCGCGGCGGCGAGTCGCGGATGTGGAACGCGATCCTCGACCGCGTCCTCGCCCGTCCGTGGCTGTCGGCGATCGGCGCGACCGCACTCCTGATCGTCATGGCGCTGCCCGCGCTGAACCTGCACACGGTCAACCCCGGCGTCCAGGGGCTCTCGCGCGACCTGGCGGTGATGCAGACCTATGACCGCATCCAGGCGGCGTTCCCCGGCGGCAGCCTCCCGGCCTACGCGGTCGTGCAGGCCGACGACGTCACCGCGCCCGCCGTGCGGCAGGGCATCGACGACCTCAAGCGCACCGCGCTCGCGACCGGCAAGATGGCCGAGCCCATCGACGTCGAGGTCAACCCGGCCAAGACGGTGGCGGTGGTGTCGATCCCGCTGCACGGGTCGGGGACCGACAAGCGCTCCGACGCGGCGCTCGCCGCGCTGCGCGGCGACGTCATCCCCAGCACCATCGGGCAGGTCCAGGGCGTGCGCGCGCAGGTCACCGGCTTCACCGCCGGCTCCCGCGACTTCACCGACCAGATGAAGGGCTCGCTGCCCTACGTGTTCGCGTTCGTGCTCGGGCTGGCGTTCCTGCTGCTGCTCGTCACGTTCCGGTCGATCGTCGTCCCGATCAAGGCGATCGTCCTGAACCTGCTGTCGGTCGGCGCCGCGTACGGCGTGCTCACCTGGGTCTTCCAGGACGGCCACCTCACCGAGCTGCTCGGCTTCACCCCGATCGGCGGCATCACCTCATGGCTCCCCCTGTTCCTGTTCGTGATCCTGTTCGGCCTCTCGATGGACTACCACGTGCTGATCCTCAGCCGGATCCGCGAGGCGGTCGACCGCGGCATGGACACCGAGCAGGCCGTCTCGCACGGGATCAAGGCGACCGCCGGCGTCGTGACGAGCGCGGCCATCGTGATGATCGCGGTGTTCTCGATCTTCGGGTCGCTGAGCTCGCTCGAGTTCAAGCAGATGGGCGTCGGCCTCGCCGTCGCGGTGGCCATCGACGCGACGCTCGTCCGCGCCGTCCTCTTGCCGGCGGCGATGAAGCTCCTCGGCGAGTACAACTGGTACCTCCCGCGGTCGCTGCACTGGCTCCCGCGGATCGAGCACGGAACGCCCGCGCCCGCCCGCGCATGACGGGAGCGCGGGCGGTAGCCTCGCCGCGCACGCGACGACGACGACGACCGAGCTGAGGACAGAGGATGAGGATCGGAGTGCTGACCGGCGGCGGAGACTGCCCGGGACTGAATGCGGTGATCCGCGCGATCGTCCGCAAGGGCATCAACACGCACGGCCATGAGCTGATCGGCTTCCGCCACGGATGGGCCGGCGTGCTCTCCAACGAGGCGATCGACCTCACCCACGAGACGACGTCGGGGATCCTGCACCGCGGGGGCACGATCCTCGGCACGTCTCGGACCAACCCGTACAAGGAGGGCGGCGGCGGCACCGAGGCGGTCCGCGCGTCGCTCGACGCACGCGGGATCGACGCGCTGATCCCGATCGGCGGCGAGGACACGCTCGGTGTCGCCAAGCGGCTCAACGACGACGGGATCAAGGTCGTGGGCGTCCCCAAGACGATCGACAACGACCTCGCCGGCACCGACTTCACGTTCGGCTTCCAGACCGCCGTGCAGGTCGCGACCGACGCGATCGACCGCCTCCACACCACCGCCGAGTCGCACAACCGCGTGATCGTCGTCGAGGTCATGGGGCGCCACGCCGGCTGGATCGCGGCGTACTCGGGGCTGGCCGGCGGGGCGGATGTCGTGCTGGTCCCGGAGCGGCCGTTCGACATCGACGAGGTCTGCGACCGCCTGCGCCGCCGCCACGCGCGCGGGCGCACGTTCTCGATCGTCGTCGTCGCCGAGGGCGCCACGCCGAAGGACGGCGGCGTCTCCGGTCACGGCGGGCAGACCGACGCGTTCGGCCACGTGCGCCTGGGCGGGATCGCCGTCGAGCTCGAACGCGAGATCGAGGAGCGGACCGGGTTCGAATCCCGCATGACGATCCTGGGCCACGTCCAGCGGGGCGGCACGCCGGTGGCGTACGACCGCGTCCTCGGCACGCGGTTCGGCGTCGCCGCCGTCGATGCCGTGACCGCCGGCGACTTCGGCAAGATGGCGGCGCTGCGGGGGACCGAGATCGAGCTCGTCCCGCTCGACGAGGCGCTGGCCGAGCCCAAGCTGCTCGACCCGCGCCTGTTCGAAACCGCCGAGGTGTTCTTCGGCTGAGCGCCTGCTCGCCAGAAGCCATGCAAACCTGATCCACGGAGGCCGGGCGACGGGAGTAGTGTCGGCGCGTGAGGGCGCTCGTCGTCACCGCCGCGGCCGCCGCCGCACTAGCCCTGCTCCCGGCCTCAGCCTCGGCCGCGATCCCGTTCGGCGCGAACGTGGAGGCGGCGGAGCCGACGTCGAGCTTCTTCTGCCAGGGGCCGGTGCCGCCGTTCGGATTCTTCAGCGGGGTGCCGACGTGCACGGCCTACACGGCGGGACGGTTCGGAGACGGCGCGGGCGGGCATCTCGTCCCCAACGGCTTCGGAGTGATCGTCCGGGTCGACGTGCACATGCCGAACGCGACGGGGCCGATGCAGATCACCGTCCTGCGGTCGCTGCGCGAGGTGAACAGCACGACGCCGGTGTGCTGCCGGTGGGCGGGCGAGAGCCAGGTGTTCACGCCGCCGGCGGGGGTCGTCCACAGCGAGCCCGTGCGGATCCCGGTCAAGAGCGAGCTGACGCCGACCAACGTCTACGAGGACGACGGGATCGCGATCTCCGCGGCTGACCGCCCAGACGCCGATGCCGGCGGCGCCGCTCGCCAACCAGTCGAGCGGCGGATACTTCCCGCACGTCTCGCGCAACCAGGAGCGCTACGAGGGCGTCGCCTCGCTGGGCGAGAACGAGTTCATGTTGCGCGGGATCTGGGAGCCCGATCCCGACACCGAGGGCGGCGGGTACGTGACCCCGGACCGCTGCCCGAACGGGCCTGGACGGCGGGCACGGCGCAGGGCGATCCTGGCACCCAGTTCATCCACGTCATCACGCCGCCGAGCAGCGACTTCCTCCGGCTCCGCGACACGGGCTACCGCGTGCGCAGCGTCACCGATTCCGGACGGCGGGCGCAAGTCGTTCACCCAGTACGGCGGCTACCTGCAGATCAACGGGCTGTCGCAGTGGGACCCGTACGACACGGTGCTGGCGGTGCAGGCGGATCCCGCGCGCGAGGGCTACCTCCGCCGGCGCTCGATCACCGCGACCGCGTCGGCGGAGATGGCCGGGTTCCCGGCCGCCAACCTCGTCGACTGCAACTACCTCACCTACTGGGACGCGAACCGGACGGTCCCGGTGACGATCGACCTGGACCTCGGAGGCGCGAGGCGCGTCGCTGGGCTGGCGGTCAATCAGCGCGAGTGGTCGCCGACCTACACCGGGAGACCTTCGGCCGCGCGGAGGACTCGTCACGGATCAAGGACTACACCGTCTCGGTGAGCCGCGACGGCCGTGACGGACGCCGGTGCGGACCGGCGTCATGCCGAGCGCCCGCGGGATCCAGTTCATCGACCTCGACGTGGACAAGACGCGCCACGTCCGGCTGGCGATCACGAGCACTTGGGGCTCGCCGACGGTGCCGGCCTAATATAACAAGCTGGCCATCGACGAGCTCCACGTGATCAAGGAGACGGTGACGAACGCGGGGGAGGCGGCGAAGGGGGCGGGCTGAGAAGCTGTGGCGATGACCGCGGCCGACACCTTGCTCGCCCACCTCGCCGGGCTCGAAGCGCGCAACGCGACGGCGCTCGACCGCGTGGCCTCGCTCGTCCACGACCGCCTCGCCCGTGACGGGCTGCTCTTCGTCGGCGGCGCCGGGCACTCGCTGGCCGGCGTCGCCGAGGTCTTCTATCGCGCGGGAGGGCTGGCAGCGGTCAGACCGCTCTATCACTCGCGGCTGTGGCCGCTGAACCACGCGCTCGACTCGACGGCGGCCGAGCGCGAGCCCGGGTTGGGAAACGCCGTCGTGGCGGCGGCCGCCCCGGGCGGCGACGATCTGCTCGTGGTCTTCTCGAACTCGGGCGTGAACCCGTACCCCGTCGAGCTGGCCCAGGGCTTCGGCGCGCGCGGGCTCCCTGTCGTCGCGGTCACCTCGCTGCGCGGCGGCGCCGGCAGCCCGGCGCGCGCCGGCGCGCGCCTGGCCGAGCTCGCCGACGTCGTGCTCGACACGGACACTCCGCCGGGCGACGTCGCGCACCCGGGGCCCGCGCCGCGCACCGCCCCGCTCTCCACGGTGGGGAGCACGTTCCTCTGGAGCCTCGTGCTGGCGCGCCTGCACGACCTGGCCGCCGCGCGAGGGACCGAGCTTCCGGTCTGGCGATCGGCCAACGTCGCGGACGGCGACGCGGCGAACGCCACCCTGCTCGCGCGGTATGGCCCGCGGATCCCCGAGCTGGGACTCTGATGGCGGAGCGTTTGCACCCCGCGCTCGAGGCCGTCAGCGCGGCGGTGCTCGCCGTCGCGTCGCAGCGATCGGTCGAGGACGTCCTCCAGCAGCTGGTCGACTCCGCGCGCGAGCTGGCCGGATCGCGCTACGCCGCGCTCGGCATCCCCGACGGGGACGGTGGCTTCAGCCGCTTCCTGGTCTCGGGCATGAGCGACGAGCTCGTCGCCTCGATGGGTCCCCTGCCGCGCACCCACGGGCTGCTCGGCGCGATGCTCGAGACGACGATCCCGTACCGCACCGAGGACCTGCACGCCGACCCGCGGTTCCGCGGCTGGTGGCCACGGGGCCACCCGGACATGCGGTCGTTCCTCGGCGTGCCGATCATCGCACCGGAGGGCGTGATCGGCGCCTTCTACCTCACGCACAAGGAGGGGGCGGCGGAGTTCGGGCCGGCCGAGCAGGCGCTGATCGAGCTGCTCGCCGCTCACGCCGCGATCGCCATCACCAACGCACGCCTCTACGAGCACAGCCGCGAGCTCTCGACGCTGACCGAGCGGAACCGCCTGGCGCTCGAGCTTCACGACGTCGCGAGCCAGAAGCTGTTCAGCATCGTGCTGACCGCGGAGGCCGCCTCGACGCTGCTCGACCGCGATCCGACCGCCGCCCGCGAGCAGGTCGACCGGCTGCAGCTGCTGGCGCGCGAGACGCTGGAGGAGTTGCGCTCGCTCGTGCTCGAGCTGCGCCCGCCCGAGCTCGGCCGCGACGGCCTGCCGGGCGCCCTGCGCAAGCACGCCGCGGTCCTCGGCCGGCTGCACGGCGTCGAGATCGAGCTCGACCTCGACGCGGCGGCGGCCGGAGGCGACGAGCGCCGCGACCGCGAGCTCCTGCGGATCGCCCAGGAGGCGCTGCACAACGCGCTGCGCCACGCCGCACCGGCCCGCGTCGTGCTGCGGCTCGCGGCCGAGGAGGGGCGGCTCGTCCTCGAGGTGCGCGACGACGGCACGGGCTTCGACGCGACCGATCCCGCGCTGCGCGCCAAGCGGCTGGGCCTCACATCGATGCAGGAGCGCGCCGAGCGGCTCGGCGGCCGCCTCGCCATCGAGTCGGCGCCCGGTGCCGGCACGACGGTCCGGCTGGAGGTCGGCGGTGGCTGAGGAGATCCGCGTGCTGGTCGTCGACGACCACGCGGTGGTCCGCGAGGGCCTGCGGACATTCCTGCAGCTCCAGGAGGGGATCGCGGTCGTCGGCGAGGCCGAGGACGGCGAGCACGCCGTCCGCGAGGCCGAGCGGCTGCGGCCCGACGTGATCCTCATGGACCTGGTCATGCCGCGCCTCGACGGGGTGGCGGCGATGCGTGAGCTGCGCCGGCGGCTCCCGGCGAGCCGCGTGATCGTGCTCACGAGCTTCGCCGACGACGAGCGGCTGCTGCCGGCGATCCGCGCCGGCGCCGCCGGGTTCCTGCTCAAGAACGTCCAGCCGCAGGAGCTGGCGCGCGCGGTGCGCGCGGCCCACGCGGGCGAGGCGATGCTCGATCCCGGCGTCGCCGCGCGGCTCGTCGAGGCGATCGCCCAGCCGGCCGGCGAGCCGCCGCCGGAGCGCCTGACCCCGCGCGAGCACGAGGTCCTGGCGCTGATCGGCCGCGGCTTCTCGAACAAGCGGATCGCCCGCGAGCTCGGCGTCGCGGAGAAGACCGTCAAGACCCACGTCGGCCACGTCCTCGCGAAGCTCGGCGTCTCCGACCGCACGCAGGCCGCGCTGCACGCCGAACGCGAGGGGCTGATCCGCCAGGGATCCTAGGAGGGGCACGACGGCGCAACCGCTGCTCCAAGCGCGCCGCTCGCGCGAGTCCGCGCCTGACCGACGAGCGTGAGCCCGACCGCCGCGAGCACGAGCAGGACCGGCACGACCCCGAGCGCGGCCGTCAGCGACGTCGCGTCCGCCAGCGCCCCGACCGTGAGGGGCGCGAGCAGCACCGCGAACGACGCCATCGCCACCGCCCGTCCGCCCGCCAGCGCCGCCCGCCCCGGCGCGAGCGCGACCGTCACCGCCATCCCCATCGGGAACAGGTTGCCGAGCCCGATCCCAACCAGCGACAGGCCGACCAGCGCCTGCGCGAGCCCGGTTGACGGCCACAGGACCGCGAACCCCGCGCCGGTCACGGCCAGCGCGGCCGCGAGCAGTCCCGCCGGGTCGTGCCGGCGCGCGAGCCGGCTGCCGAGCATGCGCCCGGCCACCACGCCGCCGAAGTAGCCGGCCATCAGCGTGACCGCGGTGTCCGTCGACACGCCGGCGGCGTCCTCGACGAACGTCGCGCCCCAGGCGGTGATGCACCACTCGGCCGCGGTCATGCAGAACAGCATCGCGGCCGCGATCCAGAACACGCCGGGGAGGCGGCCCCGCGGCACGCGCGATGGCGGCGGCGCATCGATCGCCAGCCGCCGGTTGCTCCACCACGCGCGCGGCACCGCGATCCCGCCAGGATCGGCCGACCCGGCTACCGCATCACGCGTGAACGCTTGGCCGGCTACAAAGCGGCCGCCGCGGCCACATCCAAACCCGCAGCGCTGGACATCTACGAAGTTGCGGTCAACAGTCGCGACGAGGGCTACCGCGCCGCGCTCGCACGTCTTCAAGCCACCCCACGCCCCACAGCTCGACCGCCGCGTACCCCACGACGTATCGGTCCTCGGCTGGGACGATCTGCCTGCCGCGCGTGCCAGCGATCCTCCCCTGACCACGGTCCGCCAATTACTGCACGACCAAGGCCGCACGTGCGCGCGACTCCTGATCGCCGCCACCCGCGGTGAGATCGCCGCCGACGACCAGGTGCACCTCGCGTCATGGCAGCTCGTCACACGCGACAGCACCGGACCGCCGACGCCGAGATAGGAGTCCTAGGACCAATTGCCGGTGGGAACTCGGACCCGGGCGCACCTACGGTCGGGCCCATGCCCATCGCCATCATCACCGGAGCTTCGCGCGGCCTCGGCCTCGAGCTCGCCCGCGGCCTCGCCCGCGGCGGCTGGTCGCTCGTCATCGACGCCCGCTCGCCAGGGCCGCTCGCCGAGGCAGAGAGCGAACTGCGCCGCACGACCGACGTCACGGCGATCGCCGGCGACATCGCCGACCCCGACCACCGCCGCGCGCTGGTCGACGCCGCCGGCGCGCGGATCGACCTGCTCGTCAACAACGCCGGGACGCTCGGCCCGGGCGGCCAGCCGCCGCTGGCGACGTACCCGCTCGACGCGCTCGCGGAGGTCTACCGGACCAACGTCCTCGCCCCACTCGCGCTCGTCCAGCTCGCGCTCCCGCGCATCCCCGGCGGCGGCATCGTCGTCAACGTGACCTCCGACGCCGCCGTCGAGCCGTACCCGGGTTGGGGCGGCTACGGCTCGGCCAAGGCGGCGCTGGACCAGGTGACCGCCGTGCTCGCGGCCGAGCATCCCGAGCTGCGCGTCTGCGCGGCGGATCCCGGCGACATGCGCACGCAGATGCACCAGGACGCGTTCCCGGGCGAGGACATCTCCGATCGCCCGCTCCCGGCCGAAAGCGTCCCGGGCCTGCTCGCGCTGATCGAGGGCGAGCAGCCGAGCGGGCGCTACTCGGTCGCGGCCGCGGCGGTGAGCCCGTGATCGCGCCGGCCTTCGAGCTCCCCGGCCGGCTCGAGGCAGGAGAGCCGCCCGAGGCCCGCGGCCTGGCGCGTGACGCCGTCCGGCTGCTCGTGGCGCGCCGCGACGACGGCGACCTGTCGCACCACCGCTTCGCAGACCTGCCCGAGCTGCTCGCGCCCGGCGACCTGCTGGTGGTCAACGACTCGGCCACCCTGCCCGCGGCGATCGCCGCGCGGCGACCGGACGGCTCGGTGCTGCGCGTGCACTTCGCGACGGCCGCGCCCGACCTCCCCGAGGACTGGTGGGTCATCGAACCGCGCAGCCACGACGGGACCTCCCCCGGCTCCGGCGCGCACGCCGGCGAGGTGCTCTCCCTCGCCGGCGGCGCCCGCGCCGAGCTCGCCGCCCGCTACGCCGACGGCGCCCGGCTCTGGCTCGCCCAGGTCGAGACGCCGGCCGGATCGGTGGTGGAGTACCTCGCCCACCACGGCGCGCCGATCCGCTACGGGTACGTCCCGTCCGAGTGGCCGCTCGACGCCTACCAGACCGCGTTCGCCCAGCGCCCCGGCAGCGCCGAGATGCCCAGCGCCGGGCGGCCGTTTACCGCCGAACTGATCACCCGCCTGGTCACGGCCGGCGTCCTGATCGCCCCGGTCACGCTGCACACCGGAGTGTCCTCCCCCGAGCGCCACGAGCCGCCGTACCCCGAGCGCTACGCGGTGCCCGCAGCGACCGCGAGGCTCGTCAACGGCGTCCGATACTGGGGCGGGCGGGTCATTGCCGTCGGCACCACCGCCGTCCGCGCAATCGAGACCGCGGCCGCGCCCGACGGCACGGTGCTGCCGAGCGACGGCTGGACCCGGCTCGTGGTGACGCCGGAGCGCGGACTGCGGGCGGTCGACGGGCTGATCACCGGCTGGCACGAGCCGCAGGCGTCGCACCTGCTGATGCTGGCCGCCGTCGCCGGCGACGAGCTCCTCGATCGCTCCTACCGGGCGGCGCTCGACGGGGGCTACCTGTGGCACGAGTTCGGCGACAGCCACCTGATCCTGTAGGAAGGGTTACGGGGCGGGGCGGCGGTTCGAGAGCTCGGGGCGCTGCGGTTGGCCGTTCGCCGCGCGCTCCGCACGCGCGTCGGGCTGAACGCCGACTACCGCGGCCGTGAGATGCGGGGGAGCAGGTGGGCGTCGGGGTCGCTCCAGGCGAGGCGGCCGGCGGCGATGGTGGCGACGACCAGCGGGACGCCCGGCCGGTAGACGAGGTGGGCGTGCGACGGGGCATCGAGGATCGCGGCGTCGGCGCGGGCGCCCGGGGCGAGGTGGCCGACGTCGTCGCGCCGCAGCGCGCGGGCGCCGCCGGTCGTCGCCGCCGCGAGCGCCTCGTCGGCCGTCATCCCCATGTCGCGGACGGCGAGCGCGATGCAGAACCCCATCGAGGTCGTGTAGCTCGAGCCGGGGTTGCAGTTGGTTGCCAGCGCGACACGAGCGCCGGCGTCGATGACCCGACGCGCGTCGGGGTACGGCTGGCGGGTGGAGAAGTCGGTGGCCGGGAGGAAGGTCGCAACCGTCTCGCCGCCCGCCAGCGCCTCGACATCCGCGTCGGTGAGATAGGTGCAGTGGTCGACCGACGCCGCGCCCAGCTCCACTGCGAGCCGGACGCCCTCGCCTGGCCCGAGCTGGTTGCCGTGCACGCGCAGGCCGAGCCCCTCCGCGCGCCCCGCCTCGAGCACCGCGCGCGACTGGTCGGGGTCGAAGGCACCCTCCTCGCAGAAGACGTCGATCCAGCGCGCGAACGGCGCGCACGCGGCGAGCATGTCCCCACACACGAGCGCGACGTAGTCGTCGGCGCGGCCGTCGTACTCGGCCGGGACGACGTGGGCGCCGAGGAACGTGACGTCATCGGTGAGCTCGGCGGCGACCTCGCACGAACGCGACTCGGACTCCACCTCCAACCCGTAGCCCGACTTGACCTCCAGGTGCGTGATCCCGGCCCGCAGGGCCTCGCGGCGACGACGTGCGGCGAGGGCGGCGAGCCGCTCTCGCGACGCCGCGCGGGTCGCCTCGGTGGTCACCCGGATGCCGCCGGCCGCGTAGGGCGCGCCGGCCATCCGCGCCGCGAACTCGTCGCCGCGGTCGCCGGCGAAGACCAGGTGCGTGTGGCTGTCGACGAAGCCCGGGATCACGCACCGGCCGCCCGCGTCGAGCCGCTCGTCGCCGACCGCCGCCCCCGCGCGCTCGACGGCGACGACGCGGTCGCCCTCGATCACCAGGGCCGCGTCGCGGACGATGCCGAGCGGGCCCTCGCCGAGCGCCGGGTCGTTGGTGACCAGCGCGCCGATGTGGTCGACGACGAGCGCCGTCATCGGCCCACCGCCGCCCGCAGCGCCGCGGCCACGTCGAACCCGTGATGCTTCCTGTCGCGGACGATCCAGCGGCCTCCGACCATCACGTGGCGCACGTCCGGCGCGCCGGCGGCGAAGACGGCGGCGTCGACGGCGTGCTCGGGGAGGGTGCCGGCCAGGCGGACGCCGCCGAGGTCGACGACGACGAGATCCGCCAGCGCGCCGACCGCCAGGCGCCCGTCGTCGGGCCAGCCGAGGCTCCGGTAGCCGTGCGCGGTCGCGGCGGCGAGGAGATGGGAGGCCGGCTGCAGGCCGCGCTGCCGCGTGACCAGCCGCTCGTCGAGCTCGATCGCGCGCGCCTCCTCGAAGAGGTCGATGACCGCGTGGGAATCCGACCCGACGCACAGCGGCGCGCCGGCCGCGCGCAGCTGCGTCGCAGGGCCGACGCCGTCGCCGAGGTCGCGCTCGGTCGTCGGGCACAGGCACACGCGGGCGCCGCCGAGCAGCGCCACGTCGTCGTCGGTCACGTGCGTGGCATGGACCGCGGTGAACCGCTCGGTCACGGCGCCCGCCGCCGCGAGCAGCCCGGTCGGCGTCGCGCCGTGCGCGGCGAGACAGTCCTCGTTCTCCTTCGGCTGCTCGGAGACGTGCGCGTGCAGCGGGCGCCCGAGCCCGTTCGCCCACTCGGCCACCACGCGCGCGGCGTCCGGCGGGACCGCGCGGACGCTGTGGATGGCGGCGCCGATGCGCAGCGCCGGCCCGTCCTCGAGGTCCGCCACCCGCTCCGCCCACGCATCGGCATCGGCGTCGCGGAAGCGTTCGATGCCGCCGTCGAGGTAGCAGACGTCGAGCAGCGTCAGCCGCACGCCGGCCTCGCCAGCGGCCGCGATGACCGCGCGGCCGAGCGCGTTGGGATCGTCGTACCGCGAGCCATCCGAAGCGTGATGGACGTAGTGGAACTCGCCGACGCACGTGATCCCCGCGAGCGCCATCTCGCCGAACGTCGCTCGCGCGACGGCGAAGCAGGAGTCCGGGTCCATCGCCGTGGCGAGCTCGTACATCTGCTCGCGCCAGGTCCAGAACGTCCCGGTGCCGGCGTGCGTGCGGCCCCGCAGCGCGCGCTGGAAGGCGTGCGAGTGCGCGTTTGCGAGGCCGGGGAGCGTCAGCCCGGCGAGCCACTCCGCGTCGCTGGGCACGTCGTCCACGCCGCTCGTCACCGAGGCGATCCGCTCGCCCTCGACGTCGATCAGCACGCCCGCCTCGGCGTGCTCACCGCCGAGCCACGCCAGCTCGCACCACAGGCGCGTCACGACCCGAGCCGCTCCACGAGCGCCCGCGCGTGCGCCTCGAACCCCGCCCGGTGGAAGCGGTCGAACTGCTCCCAGGTGGTGAAGGTCTCCGGGAGCCGGACGCGGTCGAGGAACAGGATCCCGTCGAGGTGGTCGACCTCGTGCTGGAAGGTGCCGGCGGTCAGCCCCGCGCGCCCCTCCTCGTGCTCGACACCGTCGCGGTCCAGATAGCGGACGCGTACGCGCGCGAAGCGCTCCACCGTGCCGCGCAGGTCGGGCACAGACAGGCAGCCCTCGTTGATCTCGACCGTCTCGTCGCCGACCGGCTCGAGCACCGGGTTGACGAGCACCGTCAGCGGGACCGACGGCTTGTAGGGATAGCGCGGGTTGCCCGGCGTCACCTCGACGATCGCGATCCGCAGCGTCTCGCCGACCTGGTTGGCGGCGATGCCGGCCCCGTTGGCCGCCCGCTTGGTCTCGATCATGTCGTCGATCAGCGCCTGGACCTCGGGCGAGCGCAGCTCCTCGGGCGACACCTCGCGGGCGCGCTCGCGCAGGACGGGATGGCCGACGGTGACGATGTCCCGGCGGCTCATCCCTCGCGCATCGGGATCCGCACCCCGCGCTCCTCGGCCACCTCGACGGCGCGGTCATAGCCCGCGTCGGCGTGGCGGATCACGCCCATCCCCGGGTCGGCGGTCAGCACCCGCCCGAGCTTCTCGGAGGCGAGGGTGGTCCCGTCGGCGACGCAGACCATCCCGGCGTGGATCGAGCGCCCGATTCCCACCCCGCCGCCGTGGTGGATGCTCACCCATGACGCGCCCGCCGAGGTATTCACCAGAGCGTTGAGCAGCGGCCAGTCGGCGATCGCGTCGGACTCGTCGAGCATGCTCTCGGTCTCGCGATAGGGCGAGGCGACGGAGCCCGAGTCGAGGTGGTCGCGGCCGATGACGATCGGCGCCGACAGCTCGCCCGAGCGGACCATCTCGTTGAACTTGAGGCCGAGCCGCGCGCGGTCGCCGTAGCCGAGCCAGCAGATCCGCGCCGGCAGCCCCTGGAACGCGATCCGCTCGCCCGCCTGCTCGATCCAGCGCGCCAGGCGCGCGTCGTCGGGGAACGTCTCGAGCACCGCGCGGTCGGTCGCCGCGATGTCCGCCGGATCGCCGGACAGCGCCACCCAGCGGAACGGGCCCTTGCCCTCGCAGAACAGCGGGCGCACGTAGGCGGGCACGAAGCCGGGGTAGTCGAACGCCCGCTCGAAGCCGCCGTCGCGCGCCTCGGCGCGCAGCGAGTTGCCGTAGTCGAAGACCTCGGCGCCGCGGTCCAGGAACCCGACCATCGCCGCGCAGTGGGCGGCGATCGCGGCGCGCGAGCGCGTGACGTACTCGCCGGGATCGGCCTCGCGCAGCCGGTCGGCCTCCGCGAGCGTCATCCGGTCGGGGACGTAGCCGACGAGCGGGTCGTGCGCGCTCGTCTGGTCGGTGACGATGTCGGCCTCGAAGCCCGCCTTGAGCAGCGCGGGCAGGACCTCGGCGGCGTTGCCCTCGAGGCCGACGCTCAACGCGCGGCGCCCGTCCTTCGCGGCGCGGCAGCGCGCGATCGCGTCCTCGAGGTCGTCCGCCTGCTCGTCGAGGTAGCGCGTCTCCAGGCGACGCCGGATGC
This sequence comes from uncultured Solirubrobacterales bacterium, assembly GCA_963828075.1. GTDB lineage: Bacteria > Actinomycetota > Thermoleophilia > Solirubrobacterales > Solirubrobacteraceae > JACCYI01. Next base: position 1,618,167 of record CAWHDH010000021.1, read on the forward strand.
GGTGCGGGTCGATCTCGATGCACAGCGCCACGCCGTCGTTCATCGTCACCGCCAGCGGCTGGGCGCCGCCCATCCCGCCGAGGCCGGCGGTCAGCGTGATCGTGCCCGCGAGCGACCCGCCGTGGTTGCGGCGCGCGATCTCGGCGAAGCACTCGTACGTGCCCTGCACGATGCCCTGGCTGCCGATGTAGATCCAGGAGCCGGCGGTCATCTGCCCGTACATGGTCAGCCCGAGCTCCTCGAGCCGGCGGAACTCGTCCCACGTCGCCCAGTCCGGGACGAGGTTCGAGTTGGCGATCAGCACGCGCGGCGCCCACTCGTGCGTGCGCATCACCCCGACCGGCTTGCCCGACTGGACGAGCAACGTCTCGTCGCCCGCCAGGCCGCGGAGGCTGCGGACGATCGCGTCGAACGCGTCCCACGACCGCGCGGCGCGCCCGGTGCCGCCGTAGACGACGAGATCGTCGGGCCGCTCGGCGACGTCGGGGTCGAGGTTGTTCATCAGCATGCGCAGCGCGGCCTCCTGCGGCCAGCCCTCGCAGCTCAGCTCGGTGCCGTGCGCGGCGCGGACCTCGCGCGGGCCGCTCACGCCAGCCCTCCGATCTCCGCCTCGACCGCGCGGCGCACCTCGCCCGAGACCACGAGCGCCTCGACCGCCGCCAGGTCCGGTGCCAGCCAGCGGTCCGGACCGGGCCCGCCGACGCGCTCGCGCACCGCCGCGAGCGCCGCCCCGGTGCCGGTGCCGGGCACGAGCGGCGCGCGCAGGTCGAGGCCGTGCGCCGCGGCCATCAGCTCCACCGCCAGGATGCGGCCGAGGTTGTCGATCGCGCGGCGGAGCTTGCGCGCCGCCGACCACCCCATCGAGACATGGTCCTCCTGCATCGCGCTGGTCGGGAGCGAGCCGATGCTCGCGGGCGAGGCCAGGCGCCGGTTCTCGGAGACCAGCGAGGCCTGGGTGTACTGGGCGATCATCTGCCCGGAGTTCACGCCGGCCTCGGGAGCGAGGAACGGCGGCAGCCCGTGGGAGCGCGTCGCGTCGAGCAGGCGGTCGGTGCGGCGCTCGGCGATCCCGCCGACCTCCGCGACGGCGATGGCCAGGAAGTCGCAGACGAACCCGAGCGGTGCGCCGTGGAAGTTCCCGCACGACTCGACGCGCCCGTCGGGCAGGACCATCGGGTTGTCGATCGCCGACTCCAACTCGGCGGCCGCCACGCGCGCGGCGTGCGCGACCGTGTCGCGCGCGGCGCCGGCAACCTGCGGGGAGCAGCGCAGCGAGTAGGCGTCCTGCACGCGGTCGTCGCCGTAGCGGTGGCTGGCGACGATCGGCGACCCGGCCAGCAGCCGCCGCAGGTTCGCCGCGCTCGCCGCCTGGCCGGCCTGGGGGCGCAGCGCGATCAGATCCTCGGCGAACACGCGATCGGTCCCGAGCAGGGCCTCGACCGACATCGCGGCGCTGATGTCGGCGACGCGCAGCAGCAGGCTCAGGTCCTCGATCGCCAGCAGCAGCATCCCGAGCATCCCGTCGGTGCCGTTGATCAGCGCGAGGCCTTCCTTCGCCGCCAGCGTGACCGGCTCGATCCCGGCGGCGTCCAGCGCGCCGGCGGCCGGCACCGGCCCGCCGTCCGGCCCCGCCACCTCACCCTCGCCGATCAGCACGAGGGCGCAGTGCGCGAGCGGGGCGAGGTCACCGCTGGCGCCGAGCGAGCCGTGCTCGGGCACGACCGGCGTGATGCGGGCGTTGAGCAGCGCGACGATCCGCTCGGCGAGCACCGGGCGGGCGCCGGACCGGCCCATCGCGAGCGTCCGCGCGCGCAGCAGCATCATCGCGCGCACGACCTCCTCCTCGACCGGCGGACCCATCCCGGCGGCGTGCGAGCGCACGAGCGCGCGCTGGAGCTCCTCGCGGCGGTCGACGGCGATCGTGACGTTGGCCAGCGACCCGAACCCGGTCGACACGCCGTAGGCCGGCTCCTCGCGCTCGATCAGCCCGGCGACGATCGCGGCGCTGGCCTCCATGGCTCCGAGCGCCGCGGCGGTCAGGGCCACCGGCTCGCCGCCACGAGCGACCGCGACCACATCAGCCGGCGACAGTCCGGTACCCGTCAGCTCCACCACGCGCGCGGACTGTAGTGCTCCGCCGCCCGCGGGGGCGGCCCGGACTCGAAGCCCGGGCCGCCCGCCGGCTCAGTCGTTCGACTTCGTGAAGAGCTGCCCGCGGATCGCTCCCCCGGGGAACGCTGCCGTGTGGACGTTCCAGTAGTACAGCTCCGGGTTCCTGATGATCTTGCTGGCGAGGTTCGCGTCGATGGCGGCGCAGGTGCTCGACCCGCCGGGATCGCCGGCGGAAGGCGGCGTCAGCGGTACGACCACCGGGCCGTTGGTGCCCTCGGCGCCGACGTGGATGTGCGCGGCCACCGGCGCGTCGATGTTCCTGACGCTCAGCCCGACGCAGATCGTGCCGTCGTCGATCACCGCCGATGCGGCGCCCTTGCCGTCCGGGTCCCCGACGCCCTTCCCGCCGGCCGCGTTGACCTCGTTGGCGCCGAAGAGCGCCCCGAGGAGGATGCCGCTCTTGGCGACCTCGGCCGACGCCGGGTTGGCGGCGCTCAACGACAGAGCGATGACGGCGCCCGCTCCGAGCGCCGCCAGCGCGACGATGACCTGGGCACGCTTACGTTTGAACACTGGGTCCTCCTCCTTGGTGTCCGCCCCCCGAGCGAAGGGCGCCTAGCCCATGTTCTCCGACGCCGGTGCGCGAATGCAACCGCGGCGTTGCTGCGCGATCCTTAAGTCGTCCGCCGCGGTTGCGTTGCGCCGAGCTATTGCACCTCGCTCTGCACAGTGGAGGTCGCCGCCGCTCGCCCGCGAGCTTGCGTGCGGGGGCGCAGCACGGTGGCGGCGACGACCAGGCCCACCGCGACCAGCACCGCGCCGACCAGGAAGGCCAGGTGGTAGCCGCCGGTGAGCGAGACCGCCATCGCGTCGCCGCCGGCCCGCAGCGCTTCCGTCCGCCCTGCGGCGAGCGTCGCGAGCACCGCGAGGCCGATCGCGCCGCCGACCTGGAGCGTCGTGTTGAACAGACCGGACGCCAGCCCGGACTCGCTCGGGGTCACGCCCGACATCGCGATCGTGGTGAGGGCCGGGAACGACAGGCCGGCGCCGACGCCGAGCAGGACCATGACCGGCAGGACGTCGGCGAGGTAGTCGCCGTCCGCCGGCACGCGGGCGAAGTACGCCAGGCCCGCGACGATCAGGACGAGCCCGACCCGAAGGGTGGCGCGCGCCCCGTACCGGTCGTTGAGCCGCGGCGACACGCCGAGCGAGAGCGCACCGATCAGCACGGACACCGGCAGGAACGCGAGCCCGGTCTCGACCGCGTCGAAGCCGAGCACCTGCTGCAGGTAGAGCACGCCCATGAAGAACATCCCGAACAGCCCGGCGACCATCAGGGCCTGGATGACGTTGGCGCCCGAGACGGTCCGCGAGCGGAAGATCCGCAGCGGCACGAGGGGCGTCTCGGCCCTCGCCTCACGCGCGACGAAGCCGCCGAGCAGCGCCAGCGACACGGCGCCGAAGCCGAGCGTGTGGGCGGACGCCCACCCCTGGCCACCGGCCTCGAGGATCGTGTAGACGCCGAGCATCAGCGCGAAGGTGATCAGCGCGGCGCCCAGCACGTCCGCGCCCGACCGCAGGCCGAGGCCCTCGTCGTCGGGCACCAGTCGCAACGCGAGGACACCCGTCAGCAGGCCGATCGGGAGGTTGACGAAGAAGATCCAGTGCCAGTCGAGCGCCTGGGTGAGCACGCCGCCCGCGAGCAGGCCGATCGAGGCGCCGGCGGAGGCGACGAAGCTGTAGACGATCAGCGCCAGGGTCTTGGCGCGCGCGTCTGTGGAGTGGGCGGCCATGTCAGGCCCGCTCGCCGGCGGCGAGGACGACGCGCTGTCGCCCGTTCGCGAGGCGGATGCCGCGGCGGCGGCCGCGATCCGAGCTCGACAGCTCGCGGATGTACTGCGCGACCAGCGCGCTGGTGCCGCGCTCGGAGCGCGGGCGGGGTGAAGGTGTGCTGCGGTCCGTCATCTGAAGCCTCGTCCGTCGTAGTACGATGTTCGTCGTACCGTATCAAAAGTACGATGGACGTCGTACAAAGCCACCGATGACCCCCGCCACCTCCGAGAAGATCGCCCACCCGCTCCGCGACGAGCTCGACCTCGCCGCCGTCCTCCACGCGCTGAGCGATCCCGTGCGCCTCCAGATCGTCGCCGGCCTCGCGACGGCGGCGTGCGAGTGCACCACCGGGAGCTTCGACGTGCCGGTCACGAAGTCGACGTGCACCCATCACTTCAAGGTCCTGCGCGAGGCCGGTGTCATCCACCAGCGTCAGGAGGGCACCGCGCGCCTGAACGCGTTGCGCGTCGACGACCTCGAGGCACGGTTCCCCGGCGTGCTCGAGTCGATCCTGCGCGCCGCCGCGTAGACGTCGTGTACTAACCGCGCACCGGGCCCGTCGAATCGCGCACGATCAGCTCGTGCCCGGTCGGCTTTCGCCGCGGCCGCGCCGACGGCGGCTTCAACGCCAGCGCCAGCGCGAGCTCGCCCATCCGCGCCATCGGCAGCCGCACCGTGGTCAGGCTCGGCGCGAGGTCGGCCGCCACCGAGACGTCGTCGAACCCGGCGACCGACACCTGGTCCGGGACGCGGACGCCGGCCGAGCGCAGCGCCGACAGGACGCCGATCGCCATCGCGTCGTTGAGCGCGACGATGGCGGTGGCGCGCGGATGCTCGCGCAGGATGCGCTCGGCGGCCGCTTGCCCGCCGTCGCGCGTGAAGTCCGTCTCGACGACGGGCAGGTCGCCGAGCGAGAGCCCCGCGGCCGCCAGGGCGGCCCCGACGCCGGCGAGGCGATCGGCGACGGTGGTCAGCCCCCGCGGCCCGGAGGCGACGGCGATCTCCCGATGCCCGAGCGACAGCACGTGCGAGCCCACCGCGCGGCCCGCGGCCTCGTTGTCGGGCAGCACCGCGTCCACGCTCAGCGCGTGCCGGCCGATCACCGCCACGCGCCCGCCCGCCGCCTGGAAGGCCGAGAGCTCGCCGCGCGACGCCACCTGCAGCGTGGGGTCGGTGTAGCCCGAGCCGGCGACGATGAGGATCCGGACGCGTTGCGCGATCAGCGTGCGGATCTGGGTGAGCTCCTGCCCGGGGTCGCGGCCCGAGTGGCAGATCTGCACGGTGAGGCCCTGCTCGCCGGCCGCGCGGATGACGCCGCTCGCGATCTCCGAGAAGTACGGGTCCCCGATCTCGTGGACGATGAGCCCCAGGGTCGAGGTCGTGCCCCCGGCCAGCGTGCGCGCGTGCGGGTTCGCGGCGTAGCCGAGCTCGCCCGCGACCTCGCGGACGTGGTCGGCGACGTGGCGGCTGACGCCCTCCCGCCCCGCCAGGGCGCGCGACGCCGTCGCGAGCGACACGCCGGCGCGCTCGGCGACGTCGACGAGCCGCACCGCCGCCCGCGACCGCGGCAAGGTCGCCGCCCTACCCGGGAGTCGCCGGCTCGCCAGGGCGTCCTCCGAGGTACAGGTCGCCCAGCTTGGGGTCGGCCAACAGCTCGGGCGCGGGCCCCGAGATGTGCACCGTGCCCAGGTCCAGGACACAGCCGATGTCGGCGGTCTCGAGCGCGCGCCGCGCGTTCTGCTCGACGAGCAGGACCGCCGTCCCCGCGTCGCGCATCCGCCCCACCTGCTCGAAGACCTTGGTCGTGGTCTTCGGATCGAGCCCCATCGACGGCTCGTCCAGCAACACGACCTTGGGCGAGACGATGAGCGAGCGCGCGAACTCGACCTGCTTCTGCTCGCCGCCCGAGAGCAGGCCCGCCAGCGACGTCCACCGCTCCGCCACGATCGGGAACAGCTCCTGGACGAACGCGACCCGCTCGTCGACGACCGCCTTGTCGCTCAGCGTGTAGCCGCCGAGGCGGACGTTCTCCTCGACGGTCATCTCGCGGAACACGCTGTGCCCCTGCAACACGTGGGACAGGCCCGAGGTGAGCATCGCCTGAGGCCCCTGGCCGGTGACGTCCTCGCCGTCGACCACGATCCGGCCCGAGCGCGGCGCGAGCAGGCCGCTCGCGACCTTCAGGACCGTCGACTTGCCGGCGCCGTTCGGCCCGACGAGGCAGACGACCGTCGACGCCGGGACCTTCACGGTCAGCCCCCGCAGGACCAGCGCGGCGCGACCGTAGCCGGCCTCGATGTCGTCGAGCTCGAGGAGGAGCTGCTCAGACACCGAGGTAGGCCTCGAGGACGCGGGGATCGGAGCGGATGACCGACGGCGGCCCCTCGGCGATCGGCCGGCCACGGTCGAAGACGACGACGTGGTCGGACAGGCTCATGACCATCTCCATGTTGTGCTCGACGATCAGGAAGGTCCGGCCCTCCGCGTTGAGCTGGCGCACGAGCTTGCCGATCCGGCCGATCAGCGCCGGGTTGACGCCGCCGGCCGGCTCGTCGAGCAGGATCGTCTCGGGGTCGCCCATGAGCACGCCGGCGAGCTCGAGCAGCTTCTGCTGGCCGTAGGAGAGGTTGCGGGCCTCGGTGCCCTCGAGGTGCTCGATGCCGACCCGCTCGAGCCAGCCGCGGGCGCGCTCGATCTCCTCGCGGTTGCGGGAGCTGGTCAGCAGCGCCTTCAGGCCGCTGGGTCGCACGGCCGCGAGCATGTTCTCGAGCACCGTCAGGCGCGGGAAGATCCGGCACAGCTGGAAGCTGCGGCCGATCCCGGCCCGCGCGATCCGGTGCGGCGCCTTGCCCGTGATGTCCTCGCCGCGGTAGCTCGCCTGGCCCGAGTCGGGCTTGATCATGCCGGTGACGCAGTTGAAGAACGTCGTCTTGCCCGAGCCGTTCGGGCCGATCAGCGCGTTGACCTTGCCGTCCTGGAAGGACACCGAGGCGCCGTTGACGGCGACGACCCCGCCGTAGGCCTTGGTCAGCTCGACGGTCTCCAGGCTCCGCGTCATCGCCCGCCCTCCGCCAGCTCCGCGGCGCTGACCTCGCGGATCGAGCTCTCCCCGCCCTTGAAGAGGCGTGCGTAGAGGTCGGAGAGGGCCGGGAGGATGCCGTCGGGCATGAACAGCACGACGATCCCGAGCAGCAGTGCGGTCGCCACCAGGTGGATCTGGGTGTCGCCGTACTCGACCTTGAAGTACTCGAGCGCGGAGCCGACGATCACCGCGCCGACGAGCGGGCCGAACAGGTTCCGCACGCCGCCGAGGAGGGCCATCAGCACCATGTAGGCGCCGGTCAGGATCGAGAACTGGAAGACGGGATCGAGGTCGCCGAACCACAGCGCGTAGAGCCCGCCGCCCAGGGCGGTGAACGTCGCGGAGACGACGAGCGCGACCAGCTTGTAGTTGAAGGTCGGGGTGCCAAGCGACTGCGCCTTGTCCTCGTCCTCGCGGATCGCCTTCAGGCCCATGCCGAAGCGCGACCGGTCGATCAGCCACCACGCGAGCAGCATCACCGCGAGCAGGAGGCAGAACAGGAAGTAGAACCGCTCGTGGTGCTCGGGGCGCAGCAGGTCCGGGAACGGGCGGGGCACGACGAGGCCGTTGGACCCGCCGGTCAGCGCCGACCAGCTCTGCGCCACCAGGAGCAGGATCAGCACGAGCGCGAGCGACACGATCACGAACGACGCGCCGCGCACCCGCAGCGACGCGATCCCGATCGGGACGGCGAGCACGGTCACGATCGCGGCGGCGAGCACCAGCGCGACGAAGCTCGGCACGTCCGCCTTCACGATCAGCAGACCGGTCCCATAGGCGCCGAGCCCGAAGTAGGCGCCGTGGCCCAGCGACATGTAGCCGGTGAACCCGCCGACGAAGTTCCACGCGGTCGCTGTCACCGCGTAGCCCGCGATCACGACGCCCACCGAGAGGATGTACGGGTTGGGCGCCAGCGCCGGGAAGGACAGGATCAGCCCGGCGCCGATCGCCAGGGCCGCCAAGCGAAGGATCACGATGCCGCCGGGGCGCCGCCGCGACTCAGAAGCGCTGGGCAAGGCGCCCTCCGAAGAACCCCTCCGGCTTGAACATCAGCGTCCCGAACAGGGCGACGTAGAAGACGGTCTGCGCCCACGTCGTCCCGAGCTCGATCTGCAGCAGGCTCTGCGACATCCCGAGCACCATCGCGGCGATCGCCGCCCCCGGAACGCTCCCCAGGCCGCCGACCACGATGATCGCCATCAGCGGCCCGATCCAGTGCCAGTGCAGCGACGGGTAGATCGTCGAGTCCAGCGACAGCGCGGTGCCGCCGATGGCGGCGGTCGCCAGGCCGAGCCCGAAGCCGTAGCCGGCGATCCGGTCCGTCCGCATCCCCAGCAGCTGCGCCGCCTCGGGATGCTGGATCGTGGCCCGCAGCGCCTGGCCGAACCGGCTCTTCTTGAGCAGCAGGTAGAGGCCGAGCATCGACGCCGCGGCGAGCGCGAACGCGATCATCTTCACCACCGCGATCCGCGCACCCAGCAGCTCGACGCTCGTGCCGCTGTAGCCGAGCTGCAGGCGCCGGTGCGTGCCGCCGAACGCGTACCCCAGCATCCCCTCGATGAACAGGGCGATCGCGAAGGTCAGCAGCACCGACATCATCGTCAGCGACACCGGCCGCAGGCGCGAGATCAGCACCCGCTGCGTGAACACGCCCACGGCGAAGAAGAGCGGCACCGTGACGACGAGCGACAGCAGCGGGTCCAGGTCGGTCTGCTGGTGGAAGTACCAGGCGAGATACGCGCCGAGGATCAGGAACGCCGAGTGGGCGATCATGACCACCCGCATGACGCCGAAGTACAGCGTCAGGCCGGCCGCCAGGAGGGCGTAGAGCCCGCCCAGCAGGATCCCGAGGATGACGCTCTGAAAGACCAGGGCCGCGGACGGCACCGGCTCACCACTTCGGCTTGGGGAACACGAAGTCGGCCTCCTTGAGGTCCTCGGGCAGGACGATCTGGATCTTGCCGTCGACGTACTGCTGGATCATGTGCGCGCTCTGCGGGCGGCCCTGGGCGTCCCACTTGAGCGGGCCGACGACGGTCTCGACCTCGTTGCCGTGCAGCCAGTCGACCATCTTCTTCTGGCACTCGCCCTGCTCCGCGCAGCCCGCGGCCTTGATCGCCGCAGCGGCGACCTGCCCCGTTGTGTAGGCGTTGGCCTCGTCCTCGCCCGGCGGGTTGCCGTACTGGGCCGTGTACTTCTCCACGAACTCCTTGTTGCTCGGGAACGGTGCCTTCGTGGTGTAGCCCGTCGGGGCGAGGATGCCCTCGGTCTTCTCGCCGATCGCCTTGGAGAACTCAGGGTTGGTCGGCGCGGTTGAGAAGGCCGCCAGCTTCGGCTGGTAGTTGAGCTGCTGCAGGGCGACGATCAGGTTCACCGCGTCCTGGTACTGCGATCCGCCCACGACCATGTCGGCCTTCGAGTTGGCGACCTTGGCCGCGATCGAGCCGAAGTCGGTCGTGTTCGGCGGATAGACCTCGTTGGCCACCGTCTTGACCCCGGCCTTCTCGAGCTTCGCCTTCAGGCCGTAGGCGGTGCCCTGCGCGAACGGGTCGTCCATGGCGGCGTAGGCGACCGTCTTGGGACGCTTGTCCTCGGGGAGGGCGAGGATGTAGTCGGCGAGGTGGTTGTAGTGGTCGTCGGCGATCGCCGGCGCGGCGTAGAAAAGGTTCTTGAAGCCCTGCTCGAAGACCTCCGCCGCCGCGCCCGCGGGCTCGACGAAGAGCATCCCGTACTCCTCGGCGACCCGCGCGGAGGGGACGACGAGGCGCGTCGAGAACGGGCCGAACACGAGATCCACCTGGTCCTTGCCGATCAGCTGCTCGTAGTCCGAGACGACGCGATCGGCGTTGGACTGATCGTCGAGGATCTTCAGCTCGACCTTGCGGCCGAGCAGGCCGCCGGAGTCGTTGACGATCTTCGCCCACGCCTTGTACCCGCGCTCGACGCCCTTGCCCGGCTCCGAGAAATCGCCCGTCAGCGGCAGGGAGACGCCGATGGTGATGGGGTCCTTCTTGTCGCCGCCTTCGCCGCCGCCGCCGGAGCCACCGTCGTCGTCGCCGCCACACCCGGCGAGCGCCATCGCCGCCGCTACCGCCCCCACGATCGTCCCAAGCCGAATTCGCCGCGCCGCCCGCATGTGGGATCCCCCTCCCGCTGTCGTACGAAAGCGCTTCCGCAAGCGCTTCCACGGACGATAGAGGTTCCGGCGCGGCGGCGCAAGGAAACCTCCGATGTCTCAGCCTGGGTCAGCGCGCGCCGGCCGGCGCGTCGAGGCCGAGCGTGTCGAGCAGCCGGGCACGGCCCAGGGCCGTGACCGCGACGGCGCGGCCCTGCGGCCGGCGGGTGAGCCAGCCCGCGGCGAGCAGCGAGTCGAGGACAGCCGCCCCGAGTGCACCTGACAGATGCGGCCGGCGCTCGCTCCAGTCCAGGCACGACCGGGTCACCGGGCGTCGCCCGGCGGGAAGGCTCGCGACGTCCACCCCCAGCGCGCGGAAGGCACGGTCGTCGAGCAGGCTCAGGCTCGCGCGGTCGAGCGCGCCGACGTCGCACAGCCGGTCGGCCAGCGCGACCCCGAGTGCACCGGCCAGGTGGTCGTAGCAGGAGCGCGCGGCCCGCTCCGCCCCGGCCACGGTGTCCTCGCGCAGCGACCGGACCGGGCGCGGCGGGGCGAGCGCGGCCAGCGCCTCGACGGCCTCGGCCACCTCGTCGCCGGCCAGCCGGTGGTAGCGGTGGCGGCCGTGCCGCCCGACGCGGACGAGGCCGGCGTCGGTGAGACGCGCGAGATGCACGCTGGCGGTCGATGGGGACACCCGCGCCGCCCGCGCCAGTTCGGTCGCCGGCAGCGCGCGGCCGCCGAGCAGCGCGGAGAGCATCCGCCCGCGGGCGGGATTGCCGATCACCGCCGCCACCGCCGAGACGTCTGCGTCGCCGTGCATCGCCGGATTCTCCCGCACGGATGCTTCGTCTGGGAGCGAAGCGTCGCGGGCCTACGGTCCGGGCATGTCGACCGAGACCCTCCCCCGCGCCGCGCCCGTCGCGACCCCGGTCTCCGCCGAGCCGCTGGCGGTCGCCGCCGCCGGAGTGACGCTGCTGCTGTGGGCGTCGGCCTTCGTCGGGATCCGCGCCGCCGGCCATGACGTCTCGGCCGGGCCGCTCACGCTCGGGCGCCTGCTCGTCGGCGCGGTCGCGCTCGGCGTGCTCGTCGCCGCCCGCCGGTGCCCGCTGCCCCCGAGGTCGGATGCGCGGCCGCTCGCTGCTCGCCGGCTGCGCGATCGCCTTCGCCGGCGGCGTCGTGGCCCAGAAGCCGCTGCTCGACCGGACGCCGGCGCTGCAGGTCACGTTCCTGGCCTGCCTGGTCGGCGCGGCCGCCTGCCTGCCGTTCGGCCCGTCGCTCGTCCGCGAGCTGGCGGACGCCCCCACATCGTCGATCGCCTGGACGGTCTATCTCGGCGTCTTCCCGGCCGCTCTCGGGTTCACCACCTGGGCCAACGCGCTCAAGCGGACGAGCGCGGGCCGGATGGGCGCGACGACCTATCTCGTCCCCCCGATCGCCGTGGTGCTCGCATGGGCGGCCCTGGGTGAGACGCCGCCGGCGCTCGCGCTGCTCGGCGGAGCGCTCTGCCTCGGCGGCGTGGCCGTGGCCCGGCGCCGGTACTAACGCCCTGGGTGGGTCACGAGCACGGCGCGGCGTGCCCGCTGCGTCGCGGTGCCGTCGAAGATGGCGATCTCGACGGTGACGCGCATCCGGCGGCGGCGGCGCACCTTGGCGCGCGCGGGGCGGTCGAGCGTCAGGCGCAGCCGCTCCGGCCCCGTGCCGACGATCCGCGACACGCGCGCGAGCCTGACCACCCGGCGGCGGCCGCGCGACGCGACCAGCATCGACGCGGTGATCTCCACGCGCGCCGGGCGGTCGAGCGTGAGCGCGACGGGGATGCCCAAGCGCAGCAGCATCGCCCGCGATCGCCGGCGCGCCACCTCGATGCCGAGCGCCGGCGCCGGCGAAGCGGGCGGCTCGACGCGGCCGATCGGCGCGCCGGGCGCGCGCTGCTGGCGGAACGGCCCGGTGATCTCGTAGATCTGACCCCACCCCATCGCACGCTGCGAGGAGAAGTAGAGGCGGGTGCCGGAGGGGTCGAAGGTCGGCCCGGTCACCTCGGACCGCGCGGCGCCCTCGCCGTGCTGGCTCCCGGTCAACTGCAGGAAGCGCGCCGCCTCGCCCTCCGGCGTGATGATGCCGAGGTCGAGCAGATCCGGGGCGCCGCTGTCCTCGCCCACGAAGATGTCCCCCGACCTCGACACCGTCAGGTTGTCCGGGTTCTGCACTGGCTGATCGGCGGCGGTGTTCCGGTCATAGACCGTCGTCAGCCGGCGCGCCGCGGGGTCGTACGCGTGGAGCTTGGAGTCGGTGGTCGTGGAGACGTAGACGACGCCCCCGTCGAAGTAGATGCCCTCGCCGCGCTGGAAGCGCGTCATGCCGGCGACCTGGTGGCGGGTGGGTCGCCGGGTGCCCGCCTGGGAGTCGGGCAGCGTGACCCACGAGACGCCGCCGTCGCGCGCGACGATCGCCACCTCGAGACGGCCCCTCGTGAGGTCGGGATACGCCTCGGGGGTGAAGCGATAGAACCCGCCGTCCTGCAGGTCCTCGGTGAGGTAGACGGCCTGGCCGTCGGGGTCCACCGCGGCCCCCTCGTGCTTGAAGCGGCCGAGTGCCGGGCGGACCACCGCCGGCCGGGCCCCGGTCGGGTCGCACTCCCAGACCAGCCCGTCCTCGGTCTCCTCGCACGACAGCCACGTGCCCCATGGCGTCCGGCCGCCCGAGCAGTTGTTGTTGGTACCCCCGAGGACGCGGTAGGCGTCGACGATCGCTCCGTCCGCGGCGAAGCGGATGGCCGAGGCGCCGCCGCCGGCGTCGGCGCCGGCTTCGGAGTTGCTGACCAGGATCCATCCGCCGTCGGGCGTCGCGAACGTCGCGGCGCCGTCGGAGTAGTGGTGCCACAGGTAGCCCGTCCACGCCACCGCGCGGCGACCCTGGGCCACCAGGCGCGAGCGGAACCCCTGCGGGAGCCGGATGCCGTTCGCGTCCGGCGGGGCGAGCGGGCCGTACGGGCCGTTGCCGGCGGTCACCGGCAAGCCTGCGGCGGCGGCGCGCCCGGTGCGCCAGAACGCCGGAGCCGTACCCAGCCCGGCGAGCACGCCGGCACCCGCGAGGAGGGCCTCGCGCCGGCTCAGGAGCCGGGCTGCAGCGCGATCGTCGGCGGGCACGTTGCGTCCGACTCTACGACGGGCGGCCGCGGGAACTCGCGGGTGGCCCTCGAACGCTCGTCCACTTCGCTGACATCGACGCTCAACCCCATGTCCCGCGCTGCCGAAAAGCGATTCCATGTCGGTGTCGGTCTGGTGCCGCGGCGCGGTCGCCGCCGTTCTCGTGCTCGTCTCCGGCGCGGCCGGCATCGCACTGGCGGCGTTCACCGTCACGACCTCCAACGGGCCGAACTCGTTCACGATCACGACCGGTCCCGACTCCACCCCTCCGACGATCAGCCGCGCGGTCGCCGCCAAGCCGTCGGGCACGACGCCGGGGACGATCCGCCAGGGCGGCGCGTACTACGTCTACGCCGAGGTGACGGACGCTGGAACCATCTCGACCGTCACCGCGAACATGAGCACGGTGGACACCGGCGTGACCGCCGCCTCGCTGTCGACGGCGGGCGGGCCGTGGACCGTGGGCGGGCAGAGCTACAGCTACCGCAGCGCCCAGCTGACCGCGAACACGCCGATCACGACCGGGACGTCGTACTCGTTCAGCGTGACCGCGACCGACGCTGCGACCAACTCCGACTCGGAGAACTACACGGTCGACATCGAGACCTACGCGGAGACGATCACCGGGACCTCCGGGATCGTCAGCCACTGGCGGATGAACGACGGCGTCGTGTCCGCCGACGAGATGACCGGCAGCAACGGCACGCTGCTGAGCGCCCACACGGGTGCGGTCGGGGCGACCTGGACGCGCTGGGTCAACGACTCGATCACCGGCGTGATCACCGACGCCAACCGGCTGCGCCGCGACGCCAGCGCGGGCGGCGTGACCTACTACGCGACGACCGCCCCGCCGAGCGCGAACTACTCCGTGACCGCCGACATGCACGTCAAGTCCCTCATCGGGGCGGACAACGTGGGCGTGACCGGCCGGATCGACCTGGGCAACACCAACGGCATCGGGACCCACTACCTCGTGCGCTACGACGTCAACGCCGACGCCTGGCAGCTGCGCAAGAACGTCGACGGGGCCGGCACCGCGCTCGGCAGCTGGACGCCCTCGCCGGCGATCCAGGCCGGCGACGCGCACCGGATGACCCTCGAGCTGAACGGCACGACGATCCGCATGCTGATCGACGGCGTCCAGCGGGCGAGCGTGACCGACAACACGATCGCCGGCGCCGGGCGCGCCGGTGTCCGGCTCGGCTCCGGCGGGGCGCCGGCCGGCACCAGCAACACGGTCGGCCTGCACATGGACGACTTCTCGGTCAGCACCCTCACGACGACGGCGGTCGACGACCCGGGGGCGAACAACGGCACCTACACCAACGGGCCGTACCTCAACGAGCCCGGCGCGCTCGTCGGCGACACCGACCGTGCGGTGCAGTTCGACGGCGTCAACGACTACGCCGCCGTCCCGGACGCCGCCTCGCTCGACCTCGGCGACGGGCCGATGAGCGCCGAGGCGTGGGTCAAGCGCCACGACGCCGTCGCCGCGACGTGGGACGACATCTTCCAGAAGGGCGCCAACGCGTACCAGGTCGGCTTCTACGGCTCGGACTTCTCGCTGGCCAAGGACAACGTCGCCGTGATCACCGGCGCGCCCGCATCGGCCGGCGACCAGACGGCCTTCCACCATTGGGTCGCCACGAAGAACGGCGCCACGTCCAAGCTCTACAAGGACGGCGTCGACGTGACCGGGACCCTCACCAACCAGACGCTGGCGAACACCACGGCGGCGCTGTTCATCGCCTCCAGAGGCGGGACCAGCGAGTTCCTCAACGCCACCCTCGACGAGCTCGCGATCTACAACACCGAGCTCTCCGCGGCGACGGTCCAGGATCACTACAACGCCGGCAAGGGCACCGGCTAGAACGAGCGCTGGCCGGACCGGCAGAGCCGGTAGCGCCGTGTCTGGGTGACCGTCACGCGCCGGCCGCCGCGGCGGCCCGTGATGCGCAGGCGCACGGTCACCGGGCCGCCCGCGAACCCGCGGAGGCGGACCGTCACCCGCCGCCGGCTCGAGCGCCCGACGCGCTTGCCGCGGGCCAGGGCGACGACGCGTGCGAGCCGCAGACGGCGGACCTTCTTCGTCGTGATCGTGATGACGCGGCGGCTCGTGCAGCGACGGGGCGTCGCCGGGGTGGTCGGGGCGCCGGCGGCCGTCGGCCAGGCGGGCTCGCTCAGGCGCAGGTTGTAGAAGCCGCTCGTCCCGTCCGTGTACCAGACCTCCCGCCGCTCCGGCACGAACGCCGGCGCCGACATGGCGAAGTTGCTGGCGTCGTAGCGGTTCTCGATCTTCGGCGTGGGCGGCGCGACGTGATAGGCGACCTCCTTGGGTGCCGCCGGATCGCGGATGTCGAAGACGCGCAGGCCGGAGGCGATCATCGAGCAGGCGACGATGTCGGGATCCTGGCGGCGCGGCACCTCGCAGTAGTGGCCGGCGTAGCCCTGCGTCGGGCTGTCGGCGCCCGGATCCGTGCCGAACTTCGCCTGGTTCTCCGGCTGGTGGATCGCCAGGCGCAGGTTGGACACGACGCGCGGCGCGGTCTCGTCGGAGATGTCGATGATCCGGCCGGCGCCGACGCTGCGGGCGGTGCTCGTCTGGCGATACTCGTCCATCTCGATGACGTACGGCTTGCCCTTGATCGTCACCGGGATCGCGTTCTGCGGGATCGACACCGTCTCCCAGGTGAGGCTCGAGACCTTGCGCACCTGGGGCGCCGTCGCGCGCGCCTGCACCTGGCTGGTGTCGTAGATCTCGAGCCCGCTCACACCGGTCACGGTGTTGACCGCCGCCACGTAGGCGCGGGTGCCGTCGGCCGACAGCGTCAGCCCGTGCGACGCGATGTTGCCCGCCCACAGGACCTTCGGGGTCTTCGGGTCGCTGAGGTCGACCGCGACGGTGGTCTTGCTCGCCGGCGACGCCGAGTAGAACGTCAGCCCGTCGGCGGTGAAGCCACTCTCGTGGCCGAGGACGCCGACCGGCGCGCTCGACTGCAGGACGGGATGGCGGCAGTCGCCGCTGACGTCGTAGACGTCGACCACCCCGGGCGCGAAGGCCGGGTTGCCGGCGACCGCGGCGAGCAGGCCGCGGCGCTGGTTGAGCACGACCGACTCGTGCGGCGAGAGCATCGCGGGCGTGGAGAGCGTGTCGGTCTGGACGGGCTTCGCGGGATCGGCCATGTCGAGCACCGCGACGCCGACCGACTCGCGGACCAGGTTCAGCGCGTTGAGCGGGACCAGCAGCGCGGTGTCGAAGTACGCGCACTCGTGGCCGGCCTTGTCGATGTAGCGCTGCACCTTGAACCCGCCCGACCTGCCCACCTGGGCGACCCGGGCGAGGTTGCACCAATACCCCTCCTTCGCGGGCCCGGCGATCGCCTGCGCCGAGACGCGCCCCTGGATCTCCGTCTCCGGGCGCGAACCGGCGTCGCAGGCGGCGCGCGGCACCGGGGTCAGCGGCGGCTCGGCGCGCGGCGCGGCGGCCAGCGCGGTGCCGATGGACCGCGAGTCGTCGAACGCCTGCGGCTCGAGGACCGGTGCGGGGCGGGGCGGCGTGTGCGCTTCGGCGCCGGTCGCGGCGAGCAGCGCGATCGCGGCGGTGAGCAGCGCCAGTCGGAGGTTCACGCGCGGAACTATGGCGTACCGGCACGCCGACTCGCCGCGCCTGCGCGCCCGAAGCGCCCCGCGAGGTGGTCGACCAGGTCGGCGAGCGCGGGCGGGCCGACCACCTCGAAGTCGAAGCCCAGCAGCGCGAGGTGAACCGCGATCTCGCCGAGCCACGGCGCGCCGGAGTGCAGCAGGCACGTGTCCTCGTCGCGCGCCTCGAGCGTGGCCGACTGGGGCGGAACCCGTTGTGCCGCGACGGCCAACGGGGCATGCAGGATGACGGTGGCCCGCCAGCGGTCACGGGCGGCGGATCGCCCGCGGCCGACGTGCGCCGCGAACCCGCCTTCCGGCGGCTCGCGAGAGCCGAAGCGGGCGCCGGGCGCCGGCGTGCCGGCGATCCGGTCGAGCCGGAAGCTGCGCCAATCGCCGCGCTCGAGGTCCCATGCCGCGAGATACCAGTACCGGCCGAGGTGGACGAGGCGGTGCGGCTCGACCACCCGCCGGCGCTCGCTGCCGTCGTGGTTGCGGTAGCTGAACCGGAGCCCTTCGGCGTCGCGGCATGCCGCTGCGATCTGGACCAGCAGATCGCCGGCGACAGCCGGCCCGCCGCTCCCGACGGGCTCCGTGAACGCCTGGACCGCGTGGACCCGGCGGCGCAGGCGCGACGGCAGGACCTGCTCGAGCTTGGCCAGCGCCCGCACAGACGCCTCCTCGATGCCACCCACCGTGCCGCCGGCGGCGGTGCGCAAGCCGACGGCGACCGCGACGGCCTCCTCGTCGTCGAGCAGCAGCGGCGGCAGCTCGGTCCCCGCGCCGAGGCGGTAGCCGCCGCCGGATCCCGGGCGGGCGGCGACCGGATAGCCCAGTCCCCGGAGGCGCTCGACGTCCTTGCGCACCGTGCGCGGCGTCACCGCGAGGCGCTCGGCGAGCTGCGGGCCGGTCCAGTCGCCCCGCGCCTGCAGGAGCGAGAGGAGGCGGAGGAGGCGGGCCGCGGTAATCGACATCGCTGAAGAGTCTCGCGCGAATTGCGGAACAGGATGTTCCGCAACAGCCCATAGGGTCGAGGCTCACCACGACCCTGCCGCCCTGAAAGGTCTCACTTGAGCGATTCCGCCGCAGTCCGCCCCTTCCGCATCGACGTTCCCGACGCCGATCTCGACGACCTGCGCGAGCGGCTCGCGGAGACCCGCTGGCCGACGCAGCTCTCCGACGTCGGCTGGGAGCGCGGCGTGCCGCTCGGCTACCTGCGCGAGCTGGCCGAGCACTGGCGCACGCAGTACGACTGGCGCGCGCACGAGACCGAGCTCAACGAGCTGCCGCAGTTCACCACCGAGATCGACGGCCAGACGATCCACTTCCTCCACATCCGCTCACCCGAGCCGGACGCCCTGCCGCTGATCCTGAGCCACGGGTGGCCGGGCTCGATTGTCGAGTTCCTCAACATCATCGGCCCGCTGAGCGACCCGCGCGCGCACGGCGGCGAGGCGGCCGACGCGTTCCATCTCGTGATCCCGTCGATCCCCGGCTTCGGGTTCTCCGGCCCGACCGCGGAGCCCGGCTGGAACACCTCCCGGATCGCCCGCGCCTTCGCCGAGCTCATGGCGCGGCTAGGCTACGAGCGCTACGGCGCCCAGGGCGGCGACTGGGGCGCGGTCGCGTCGCCGGCGATCGGCCGCGCCGACCCGGATCGCGTCGTCGGCGTCCACGTCAACGCGGCGACGATGGGCTTCATCCCGTTGGGGCCCGTCGACGAGGCGACGCAGGCGGAGTTCACCGACGGCGAGCGCGTGCGCTTCGAGCGCCTGGGCCACTTCATGTCCGACGGCAACGGGTACCTCCAGCAGATGGCCACGCGGCCGCAGACGCTGGCCTACGGGCTCGCCGACTCGCCCGCCGGCCAGCTCGCCTGGATCGTGGAGAAGTTCAAGGAGTGGACCCACGACACGGACGTCCCCGAGGACGCGATCGACCGCGACCACATGCTCACCAACGTGATGCTCTACTGGCTGACGGGCACCGCCGCGTCGTCGTCGCACATCTACTACGAGGACATGCACAGCGGCGAGTGGCCGCAGCCGTCGCCGGTCCCGACGGGCGTCGCCAACTTCGCCGAGGACGTCGCGATCCGGCGCTACGCGGAGGAGGCCAACACGATCGTGCACTGGTCGGAGTTCGACCGCGGCGGGCATTTCGCCGCCCTCGAGGCCCCCGACCTGCTCGTCGGCGACATCCGCGCGTTCTTCAGGGCGCTGCGCTGACCGGCGGCCGCGACGCGACCGTCAGAAGACGGGGCTCTCGGTGTACGCGCCCCAGACGTCCTGGAGCGCGTCGACGATCTCGCCCTCGGAGGCATGGACGCGAGCGGCGTCGACCAGGAGCCCCATCAGGTTCCGTTCGGTCGTCGCCGCCGTCCGGATCTCCGCGAGCGCCGTCTCGACGGCGGCGCCGTCGCGGCGGGCGCGGACGGCCTGGACGCGGCCGATCTGCTTGCGCTCGAGCGCGGGATCGATCCGCAGGACCGGGGTCGCCGAGTCGTCGCCCTCGGTGTAGGAGTTCACGCCGACGACGAGCCGGCGGCCGGCGTCGATCTCGCCCTGCAGCTCGTAGCTCGCGTCGGCGATCTCGCGCTGCGGGTAGTTCTGCTTGACCGCCTCGACCATGCCGCCGAGCTCGTCGATCCGGGCGAAGTAGTCGTACGCCTGGGCCTCGATCTTGTCGGTCAGCGCCTCGACGAAGTACGACCCGCCGAGGGGGTCGATCGTGTTCGTGACGCCGGTCTCGTGCGCGATGACCTGCTGGGTGCGCAGCGCGATCCGCACCGCCTCCTCGGTCGGCAGCGCGAGCGCCTCGTCGTAGGAGTTGGTGTGCAGCGACTGGGTGCCGCCGAGGACGCCGGCGAGCGCCTCGATGGCCGTGCGGACGATGTTGTTGAGCGGCTGCTGCGCGGTCAGCGAGACGCCCGCGGTCTGCGTGTGGAAGCGCATCAGCCACGACTTGGGGTTCCTCGCGCCGAACGTGTCGCGCAGCTCGCGCGCCCAGATCCGGCGGGCGGCGCGGTACTTGGCGATCTCCTCGAAGAAGTCGATCTGCGCGTTGAAGAAGAAGCTCAGCCGCGGCGCGAAGTCGTCGACGTCGAGCCCGCGCTCCACCGCCTGCTCGACATAGGTGAGGCCGTCTTTGAGCGTGAACGCGAGCTCCTGCGCGGCGGTCGAGCCGGCCTCGCGGATGTGGTAGCCCGAGATCGACACCGGATGCCAGCGCGGCATGTGACCGCTCGACCACTCGATCATGTCGCCGAGGAGCCGCATCGCCGGGTCGATCGGGAAGCACCACTCCTTCTGGGCGATGTACTCCTTCAGGATGTCCGCCTGGATGGTCCCGGCCAGCCGGTCGGCCGGGACGCCCTGGCGCTCGGCGGCGACCACGTAGTAGGCGAGCATGATCGCCGCCGGTGCGTTGATGGTCATCGAGACCGAGACGCCGCCGAGGTCGATGCCGCCGAACAGCGTCTGCATGTCGTCGACCGTGTCGACCGCCACGCCCTCGCGCCCGACCTCGCCCTCCGAGCGCGCGTGATCGGAGTCATGGCCCATCAGCGACGGCATGTCGAACGCGGTGGAGAGCCCGGTCTGGCCGTGGTCGAGCAGGTAGCGGAAGCGCTCGTTGGTCTCCTCCGCCGTCCCGAAGCCGGCGAACTGGCGCATCGTCCACAACCGGCCGCGGTACATGCTCGGATACACCCCGCGCGTGAACGGATACGAGCCCGGCAACCCCGGGTCGCTCGGCGCGTCCTGCGCCGTGTACAGCGGCGCGATCGGCTCCCCGGAAAGCGTCGTGAACGGCGCGTCGCGCTCGGGGGTCGCGTCATAGGCCGCGCGCCAGTCGTCGTGCGTGGCCGACGGGTGAGCGAAGAGGGTGGAGTCCATGGGACGACCTATTCTAGGGCCTCCGATAGTTGGATGTCCAACTATCGGCTTACACGAAGTCGCCCGACTCGCGCCGAAGTCGCTCGAGCACATCGGTGACGGTGTCGAGCTCGGCACGGGAAAGCGGCGCGGTCCCGAAGCGCATCGCGTTGAGTGCCTCGGTCGCGCGGCTCGCCGCGTCACGGCCGGCGGCGGTGATGGTCGCCAGCGTCGTGCGCCGGTCGTCCGGATGTGCGATCCGCGTCGCGTAGCCGAGCCGCTCGAGGCGATCGATGAGGTTGGTGACGCTCGTCGGATGGACCTGCAGGCGCGCCCCCATCTTGCCCAGCGGCAGCGACCCCGCCCGGCTGAGGTGCAGGAGCATCAGCGCCTCGTACCGCGAGAACGTCAGGTCGAAGGGCGCGAGCGTCTCGTTGAGCCGCGCGATCAGGAGCTGCTGCACCCGCATGATCGACGTCACCGCCATCATCGGCGGCGCCGAGGCCGTGCCCCAGTGCTTGCGCCACTGACGGCCGGCCTCCGCGATCGGATCGAAATCGAGTGGCTCCGGCACCGGCGCCCAGTCTCGCGTACCGGGCGCCGGGCCGCCGGGTTCGCTGCTACACGGGAACACTCACGCATGAGACGGAGTAGATGTAGAACTCGTTACTGTCGGACGCGGGCAGCACATCGCTCCACGCCGCGGTGCGGAGCGTGAGCGACCTGAGGGCGCCCCCGTTGTACTGGTAGGTGGTCTTCCGCTTGTAGCACGTCGAGGTGTTCGATCCGCCGGGCATCAGGACCTGTCGCACACCGGGCAGGTGCGACCCGGGGTAGACCCATCTTGTGATGCCGTCGTAAGAGCGAGTGGAGATCCGCGTGTTGGAGAGGTTTTCGAAGTACGTGGCGCTGGCGACCGGGGCGGCGATCGCTGAGGCGCCGGCGGCGGCGAGCACGACGGCGAGCACGGAGGCGATACGGCGGCGGCGAATAGCGGCGGTCATCTGGCCTTTCGATGGGAAGGGTCGGGCACGCCGGACGGCGCGGTCGCGGAGCCTAGACATCAACCGCCGGCGACCGCGGTGCGCCCGTCCGCCGTCGGCGGAGGATGGATTCCATCGCGGCGGCCGGTTGACAAACTGAATTGACTTCAGCTAGAATCGCGCCCACATCCCGAGCTCGAGAAGGAGGAGTGAGATGGCCGCCCGCCAGTTCGTCTTTCCCAAGGTGACGGAGATCCGCGTGTCCCGCGACACGCCTCGCGTGCGGTCGATCGCCGCTCCCGCCCAGCGCGACCTCGTGGTCGCCTCGCTGCTCTTCTGCCCGTACGGCAAGGAGACGGGCGGCCGCCGGGTGTGACGCGCCCCACCGGCGGCCGCGGCGCTCACGGCGCCGCGACCGCCATCACTGGGGAGGGGATCAGGAGACGAGCTCGCGCGCGGCGCTCGTATACGTCTTCGCGAGCTCGCGCGTGAAGTCGGCCTGCGCGGCGGCGGCGGTGACCAGCCAGTCCACCTTGGTCGCGCCGGCGGCCTTCTCGTAGGACTCGGTGAACGAGACCACGGTCTTCTCGTACGTGTCGAGGACGGCGGAGCCGGCCTTCTTGCCGTTCTCCAGGGCCTTCTCGTTGAGCTCCGCGACACGCTCGGCGGCGGCGTCGATGCTCTGGGTGGGCGTGCTGCTCTTGCTCTCAGCGGCCATCGGGGGTTCCTTTCGGGGTGGGGTTGGACCGATGCGTTAGCAAGATTAGCACATTCATAGCTAACCTTCAGCTGACTTCAGATCAGCAGCGGAACCGCTCCCGCAACTCGCGCTTGAGCACCTTTCCGCTCGGTGCGCGCGGAAGGTCGTCGACGAACGCGACCGAGCGCGGGAGCTTGTAGCCGGCGAGGCGCTCGCGCGCGAACGCGATCAGGTCATCCGCCGCCGGCCGCGTGCCGGGACGGCGGACGATCAGCGCCTTGACCGCCTCGCCCCAGTGCGGGTCGGGCACGCCGATGACCGCGACGTCGGCGACGTCGGCGTGCTGGGCGAGCGCCTCCTCGACCTCGACCGGATAGACGTTCTCGCCGCCGCTCACGATCATGTCCTTGACGCGGTCGGTCAGGAACAGATAGCCCTCCTCGTCGAGGTAGCCGCCGTCGCCGGTGCGCAGCCAGCCGTCCGGCGTCAGCGCCGCCGCCGTCTCGGCGGGGCGGCCGAAGTAGCCGGAGGTGACGTTCGGCGCGCGCAGCCATACCTCCCCCACCTCGCGCGGACCCAGCCGGCCGCCGCCCGCTGGGTCGACGATCTTCATCTCCACCCATGGGTAGGGCCGGCCGGCGGAGCGCAGCAGATGCTCGCGCGGGCCGCCGGGATCGTGATCGGCCGGCTCGAGCGCAACCACGCCGCCGGTGCTCTCCGTCAGGCCGTACAGGCCGAGCAGCGAACAGCCGAACGTGCGCAGAGCCGCCTTGAGCACCGGTGTGGTGATCGGCGCGGCACCGTAGGCGATCGACCGCAGGGCCGAGTAGTCGCGGCCGGCCGCCCCCGGCGCGCGGGTCAGCATCTGCAGCATCGTGGGCACCAGCACCGCATTGGTGACGCGCTGGTGCTCGAGGATGTCGAGGACGCGCTCGGCATCGAAGTCGCGCACGAGCACGGTGGTGGCGCCGTGCCAGAGCCCGCAGTACGTCCAGCCGATCCCGCCGATGTGGAACATCGGGAGCGGCGTGAGGCTCACGGAGTGCTCGTCGAACGCCCAGCGGACCGAGGTCTGCGCGGCCGCCGCCAGGTTCCGATGCGTGGTCAGCACACCCTTCGGGACGCCCGTCGTCCCCGACGTGTACATCTGGACGATGACGTCGCCCGGCTCCCCGCGCCCGCCGGGATCGCGCGGCTCGTGCGCGGCCACCCAGCGCTCGTAGCCCTCCCCCACGATCACCAGGTCGGGCGCCGGCGACAACCGCTCGAGGACGTCCTCGGCCACCTCGCGGTACGCGGGGCCGGCGATCAGGACCGGAGCGCGCGCGTCGGTGAGCACCGCCGCCAGCTCCGCGGGCGCCAGGCGGAAGTTGAGCGGCACCAGCACGGCGCCGACCTTGCTCGCGGCGAAGAGCAGCTCGACCACCTCGGGCGCCGAGCGATCGAGGTAGGCGACGCGGGTGTCGGCGCCCACGCCGGATGCCAGCAGCGCGTGCGCGAGCCGGCTGGAGCGCTCGTCCAGCGCGGCGTACGTGAGCTCGAGCTCGCCGAACCGGAGCGCCACCGCCGCGGGACGCCGCGCCGCGTGACGACGGATCACGTCGGCCACCCGCACATCGGCCGAGCCCGCGATCACCGGGCCCCCCGGAAGAACCGCGCGATGTCGTCGTCGACCTCCGGCTGCTCGGTCGGGTACAGGTGTCCGGCCTCCTCGAGGATCCGCAGCTCGGCGCCCGGGATGCGCTCCGTCAGCAGCTCCGCGTTGGCGACGGGGATCACGCGGTCATGGCGGCCGTGGACGACGAGCGTCGGTGCCTCGATGCGCCGCAGGCGCCGGTGGCAGTTGTGCAGTGCGGCCGCGCAGATCTGCGCCCGGTACGCCTGCTCTGCGAACGGGTGGGCGAGCCGGCGGCGAATGTCCTCCGCGATGCGGTCCGGGTGCTCGCGGCGGCAGCGGGGGCCGTAGTTGAACGGCACCGACGCGCGCGCGGCCTCCTTCGCCGGCATGCTCGCCCGCCGGCGGAAGAAGCCGATCACCTCCTGGTCCGGGCGCACGGCCCGCGGCCCGCCCGCGTGCGTCGCTCCGAGCACCAGCGACCGCACGCGCCCGGGATGGCGGAGGACCAGCTGCTGGGCGACCATGCCGCCCAGGGAGAACCCGTACACGTGGGCCCGCTCGATCCCGGCCATGTCGAGCACCGAGACGGCGTCGTCCGCCATCGCCTCGGTCGTGTAGCTGTGGAAGCGCGCGCGCGACCGCCCGACGCCGCGGTTGTCGAAGACGATGACGCGCAGCGACCGCGAGAGGACCGGAACCGTTCGCCACCAGGCGCCGCCGCTGAGCCCCAGCCCGGTGATCAGCAGCACGGGGTCGCCCGTGCCGGTGCTCTCCCAGTGCAGCGTCGTCATGAGTCGAGCAGCCAGCGGGCGGCCGAGAGCTGCACCGCCGCGATGTCGCGGGTCAGGTCCGCCGTCGTGGTCAACACCGAGCGGACGGGCTCGAACCCGAGCAGCCGAGCGAGCGAGCGCTGCAGATCGCACGACTTCCAGAGCACGTCCTCGTACGCGTTGATGGCGATCTCGAGGATCTCGTCGATGCGCGAGCCCACGGGGCTACAGCTCGTCCGCGATGCCGGCGAGGGTCATCGACGACCACTGCTCCTCGACGGTGTTCGCCAGGATCATCAGGTCGCGCAGCGAGCCGGACTGATCCCGTACGTGATCGGTCAGCAACGCCTCGGGATCGAATCCGAGCGACCGGAACATGGCGATCGTCGGCTCCTGGTCGGCGATGACCTCGACGACCATCTTGGAGAGGTCGAGCTCGACGGCGTCGATGACCGCGCGCCGTGCGAGCGCCCGGCCGACGCCGCGGCCGCGGTGCTCGGGATCGACGATCACCCGGACCTCGCCGACGTGGCTCGACCAGCCGTGCAGCGGGACGACCGCCACATAGCCGACGACCTCGCCGTCCTGCACGGCGACGGCGCGTGCCGGGCCCGGGCGCGTCCACGCGTCGACCACCTCCGCCGCCTCCACGTCCTCCTTGAAGAACGTGCGATCGCCCTCGGGGACGCGAGCCACGAAGCGCTCGAGCGCCTCGCGGTCGCCGGGTTCCAGGTGCTTGATCTCCATCATCGTCCTCTCTCCTCGGGCCACTCGTCGCTGTGTGCCGCGATCCAGCCGGCGAGGCTCGGCAAGGTGTGCCGGAACGCCGAGCGCCCGGTCCCGAACGTCACATGACCGCCCGGGAGCAGGAGCTCGTCCCGGCGATCGGGCCGGCCGACCAGCCGCGCGATCGGCTCGGCGGCGGCCCGTGGCACGACCGTGTCGTTCTCGGCCATCGCGTTGAGCACCGTCGCGCCGGTCGTGGTGAAGTCGATCTCGCGGCCGCCGACGCGGAGCGACCCCGCCATCAACGCGTTGCGGCGGACGAAGTCCTCGACGACCTGGCGGAACGCCGCGCCGGGGAACGGGACCTGGTCGCGCGCCCACTGCGCCATCGCCTGGAAGCCCTTGACGAAGTCGTCGTTCCACAGGTTCTCGAGCAGCGTCGCCTTCTGGGCCACGGCGGTGGTCGGCGCGAGCATGAAGAAGCCGCTGTAGAGGACGTCGGCGGGGACGTTGCCGGTCTCGTCGAGGAGCTCGTCGGGGTCGAGCCGGCCCTCGCGCAGCGCGGCCACCATCGGGCCCATCTCCTCGAAGTCGACCGGCGTCGCCATGAGGACCAGGTTGCGGACCGGAGCGTCGTCGTGTCCGTTGGCATAGAGGATCGCGAGCACGCCGCCGAGGCAGTAGCCGGCCATCGTGAGCTCCGAGCACCCGGTCTCGCGGCGCACCGCCTCGACCGCGCGCGGGAGGTACTCGTCGACGTAGGTCTCGAGCGTGTTCTCGGCGTCGAGCTCGGTCGGGATCCCCCAGTCGAGCATGAAGACGTCGAAGCCCTGGTCGCGCAGGAACCCGACCGCACTGCTTCCCGGCAGCAGGTCGAGGATGTAGCTCCGGCTGACGAGGCTGGTGACGATCAGCAGCGGCTGCGCGTAGCGGGTCGGGCCGCCGCGGAAGCGCCAGAGCTGCGCGCGGTCGCGCTGCCAGACGACGTCCTTCGGGCTGGTCCCGAGCTTCGGGCGGTTACTGCCGCGGACGTAGCGGACGCCGTTGCGCGCCCGCAGATAGGACCGCTCCACGTCGCGGTTGACGCGTGTGAGCAGGTCCGCCGGGCTCAGCTGCGGCACGGGCGTCACTCCTTCACCGCCGTGCGCGACCGCTCGAGTTCCTCGAGCTCCTTGGTGATCTGCACCAGCCGCCGATCCATGCGCGCCAGCTGCTCGCGCACCCGTCGGATGTCGGTTCCCGCCGGGACGTTGAGCAGGTGCAGGCCGCGCTTGGACACGCTCTCGAGCGAATCGGTCACCCGTCGCTTCCCGCGATTGAGCTGGGTCACGACGTCGAAGTACGTGTCGCTGCGGACCGCCGACTCGACCGGGCCGCCGACCGCCCGCTCGACGCGCAGCACGAGCTTCAACCAGAGTGGCCCCGGCGCGGACATCAGCGGGCGTCCCCGCCTCCGGGCATGCTCCACCGCGCGCCGCCGTCCACGGTCAGGATCGAGCCGGTCGTGTAGCTCGACGCGTCGCCCGCCAGATAGAGCGCCGCGCCGACGATCTCCTCCGCCAGGCCGGCGCGGCGCAGCGGGAAGGTCCGCGTGCGCTCGGCGAGCATGTCCATGTCCCACGCTTGGGAGATCGTCGTGAGGAAGGGGCCCGGCATGATCGCGTTCACGCGCACCTTCGGCCCGAGCGCGTCCGCCAGCCCGACGGTCATGGCGTTGAGGCCGGCCTTCGCGGCGGAGTACGGGACGATGTCGCCGGTCGGGCGCACCGCCCCCGTGCTCGAGATGTTGATGATCGAGCCGCCGTCGCCGGCGGCCATCCGCTCGCCGACGAGGGCGGAGAGCCGGAACGGGCCCTTGAGGTTGACCGCGATCACCTTGTCGAAGAGCGCCTCGCTCACCTCGGTGAGCGTCGGGTACTGCGGCGAGATGCCCGCGTTGTTGACCAGGACGTCGACGCGGCCGAACTCGCCGTACGCCGCCTCGATGAGCGGATCGAGCTCGTCCCAGCGGCCGACGTGGCAGGCGTGCCCGACCGCCCGCCCCCCGGCCGCGCGCAGCTCCGCCGCGACCTCCAGGCAGGCGTCCGCCTTGCGGCTGGCCACGACGACGTCGGCGCCGGCCGCCGAGAAGGCGCGCGAGATGGCGAGGCCGAGCCCGCGCGTCCCCCCGGTGACGAGCGCCACCCGGCCGGAGAGGTCGAACAGCCCGAGCGCGTCCGCGGTGCCTTTCGGGCTGGTGCTCTCGCCCACGCCGATCACTCCTGGGTCGCGCAGTCGGGGACGGGGCGGCGGCGCGGCCGGCGGTGCAGCGCCGTGCGGCGCGGGCGCCCGCGGGATTCGTCGGTCAGCTCGAAGACGGAGCCGCCGTCGCCGGAGCGCTCGGCGACGTCGCCCGACGCGAGCAGCAGCTCGAGATGGCCGACGACCTCCCACACGACGAGCAGCGGCTGCTCGGTCACGGTCCGCGGGGGCCACAGCCGGCCTGCGATCTCGAACGCCGTCCGTGGACCCTCGTCCAGGATCGCCAGGATGCGCTCGCAGCGGCGGCGGTGGTCGCGCAGACGCGCCGCGACGAGCCGCTTGTGGTCGGTGACCGGCGCGCCGTGGCCGGTCAACAGCCGGTCGACCGGCATCGCGGACGTGCGCCGCAGGTTCTCCAGGTACCGCAGGCGCGAGCGAGCGCGCCCGTCCTGTGCGCGATCCGCCGCGTAGATCTCCGTGTTGGAGGAGATCGTCGCCAGCAGGTGATCGCCGGCGAATGCCAGGCCGTCGCGGTCGTCGACGAACAGCGTGTCCGTCGTGCTGTGGCCGGGGCGCGCGACGACCCGCAGGCTGCGCCCGCCCGCCTGCACGCGGTCGCCATCGGCCAGGCGGACGTCGGCACGGAAGTCCTCGGTCGTGGCACGGATGTAGTCCCAGAACACCTCGTTGTCGGCGACGACCTGCTCTGGGACGCCGTGGTGGGCCATCAGCAGGTGCGCGAAGCGGCGGTCCTGCTCGACCTCGTCGGCGTAGCCCGCGGCGTAGTCGGCCAGCCGGTCGAGCACGGCCACCGACGCCCCCGAGCGGCGCTGGATCGTGGCGGCGAGGCCGACGTGATCGAGGTGGTGATGGGTCGCGAGCACCAGCTCGACGTCCTCGACGCGGAGGCCGTGGCGCGCGAGCCCGTCCTCGAGGGCCGCGAGGGCGTCCTCGTGGCGCGGGCCGGTGTCGATCAGGGTGATCGGATCCCCCAGCAGGAGCCAGGCGTTGACCGAGCGCACATGGGGGAGCGGGAGCGGGATGTGGGACACGTTCTCCATGAAGTGAGTTCAGTATGGCACAAGTGTTGGCGCGACGCCAGGGGGTTGCGTTGTCGCTCAACGGCTGTATAGTGAGTTGAAGTCAGTTAGACAACTCGATCGGAGATACGCATGTCCCTGGAAGTCCAGACCGAGCCCACGACGACCGACGAGTTCGTCCAGTACGAGGTCGCCGACGGCGTCGCCACGATCTGGCTGAACCGGCCGGAGGTCATGAACTGCGTCAACTGGGGGCTCCTGACCCAGCTCGGCGAGGCGCTCGATCGCGCCGAGGACGACGACCGCGCGCGCGTCGTCGTCATCCGCGGGCGCGGCAACACCTTCTGCGCGGGCGCCGACCTGAACATGCTCGACGCCGAGTACCTGGGCACGACGAACAACTCGGTCAAGATCGCCCAGGTCTCCGCCCGGACCTTCGACCGCGCCTTCAACCTGTCCAAGCCGACCATCGCCGTGGTCGAGGGCTACGCCGTCGCCGGCGGCTTCGAGCTGATGATCTCGTGCGACTTCGCCGTCGTCTCCGACGACGCCAAGATCGGCGACTTCCACATCCGCCGCGCGCTGTTCGGAGGCGCCGGCCCGATCTACCGCCTGCCCCGCTACATCGGGCTGCGCAAGACCAAGGAGCTGCTGTTCACCGGCAAGCTGCTCTCCGGCAAGGAGTGCGAGGAGTGGGGCCTGGCGAACGTCTCGGCGCCGACCGAGGACCTCGAGGAGGCGATCGCGGACTTCGTCGCCCCGATGAAGGACAAGAGCGCCTTCACGATGCGCATCACCAAGCTCGCCGCCAACCGCGGCCTCGACGGCGACACCGAGACCCTGATCGCGCTCGAGAGCATGACCTGCAACGTCGCGCACCAGTCCGAGGACGCGCGCGAGGGTGTGCAGGCCTTCCTCGAGAAGCGCGACCCCGTCTGGTCGCACCGGTAGGCGACGATCATGGACTTCGCCTTCGACGCCACGACGCTCGAGTTGCGCGACCGGCTGCTCGCCTTCATGGAGGAGTGCGTCTACCCGGCGGAGCCACGCTTCCGCGAGGAGGCCGAGCACTCCGATGACCGGTGGGGCACCCCGCCGGTCATCGAGGAGCTCAAGACCGAGGCGCGCGAGCGCGGCCTGTGGAACCTGTTCCTGCCGGCGATCCACGAGGACGGCGCCGGGCTGACGAACCTGCAGTACGCGCCGCTGGCCGAGATCACCGGCCGCAATCCGTGGATGGCGCCCGAGGCGCTGAACTGCTCGGCGCCGGACACGGGCAACATGGAGCTCCTCTCGCTGTTCGCCACGCCGGAGCAGAAGGCCCGCTGGCTCGACCCGCTGCTCGACGGGCGGATCCGGTCGGCGTTCTCGATGACCGAGCCGGACGTCGCCTCGTCGGATGCCACGAACATCGCGACGCGCATCCAGCGCGAAGGCGACGACTACGTCATCAACGGGCGCAAGTGGTGGACCTCGGGGGCGATGGCGCCGCGCTGCGAGCTGCTGATCGTCATGGGCGTCACCGACCCCGACGCCGAGCGGCACCGCCGCCAGAGCATGATCCTGGTGCCCAAGGACACGCCGGGCGTGCGCGTCGAGCGCTCGACGAGCCTCTTCGGGTACGACGACGGGCCGCATGGCGGCCACGCCGAGATCGTCTACGACAACGTCCGCGTGCCCGCCTCGAACCTCCTCGGCGACGAGGGCGACGGCTTCCGGCTCGCGCAGGAGCGGCTCGGGCCGGGCCGCATCCACCACGCCATGCGGGCGATCGGGATGGCCGAGCGCGCGCTGGAGATGATGTGCCGGCGGACCGCCTCGCGGTCGGCCTTCGGGCGCCCGATCGTCGACCACGGCGTCGTGCAGCGCTGGATCTCCGAGTCGCGGGTGAAGATCGAGCAGGTGCGCCTGCTCGTGCTCAAGACCGCGTGGCTGATGGACACCGTGGGCAACCGCGGGGCTCGCATCGAGGTCTCGGCGATCAAGGTGGCGGCCCCTGAGGTTGCGACCTGGGTGATCGACCGCGCGATTCAGGCGCACGGCGGCGCCGGTGTGTCCCAGGACCACCTGCTCGCCGAGCTCTACGCGGTCGCGCGCATCCTCCAGATCGCCGACGGGCCCGACGAGGTCCACCACATGGCGATCGCCCGCCGCGAGACCCGGCGCTACCGCGAGCCCGTCCCGGTCTACCTAGGCCTTCGCGGCGCGCGGCCGGGTCGCCGCGCGGGTGCGCTTGCGGCCGGTCGCCGCCGGGACAGCGCCGTCGCCGGTCTGCATGGGCAGGCCGGCCACGGCGAGGCACCGCGGGACGTAGAAGTCCGACACCTCGGAGAGCGCGAGCCCGCCGTGGGGCCGGTACCAGTGAAAGACGCTGTTGTAGAGCCCGAGGATCGCGCGCGCGAGCAGCCGCGGGTCGGCCTCGGGGATCGCGCCCTGCTCCATCCCGCGCGTCAGGAACGCCGCCCACTTGAACTCGAGGTCGCGGGTGCGGGTGCGGGCCAGCTGCCGCGCCTCCTCCTCACGGGCGGACGGCCGGTGCACCCCGACCAGCACCTGCTCGGACACGAGCAGACGGTTGCGCAGGAGCTCGTGCTCCGACAGGTCGAAGGCCGCCTTGAGCACCGCGTCGAGCGCCTCGGCGAAGTCCTCGTGCCCGCCGGTGATGCGGTCGAACTTCTGCACCTCGGCTTCGAGCGCCTCGGCCATGATCTCGTAGAGACAGTGGAGCTTGGACTCGAAGTAGTGATAGAGCGCCGTCGACCCGATCCCGACGACGGCGGCCACGTCGGCCCACTTGCTGTGCTCGTACCCCTCCCGGCCGAACAGCTCGGTCGCGGTCTCCAGGATCGCCGCGCGCTTGCTCCGTGACGACGGGCCCGAGCGGCTGGTGGATCGCGCCTTCTGCGGCTGGCGTGGTTGCGGCACGGCTTCCTTCCTCAGTTGAAGTCGGATGGACGATACCAACGGGAGCGGCGAATTCGTGGAGCGCCTTGCGCGGTTGGCGTGTTCGTGATACAACTGAACTGAGTTCAGATGAGGAACGGATCTGCTGAACATCCACTCGAGGGCCGCGTCGTCATCGTCACCGGCGCGAGCTCCGGTCTGGGAGAGCAGCTCGCGCGTGCGCTGTCCGCCGCCGGGGCGGTCACCGTCCTCGCCGCGCGCCGCGCCGACCGGCTCGCGCGGCTGCAGAGCGAGCTGCCCGATGCGGACGCCGTCGCCTGCGACGTCACGGACGCCGGCGACCGCGCTCGCCTGATCGAGACCGTGATGGACCGCCACGGCCGCCTCGACGGGCTCGTGAACAACGCGGGCGTCGGAGCGTCGGGGCCGGCGCTGAAGACCTCCGCCGAGACGTTCGCGCGCGTGGTTGACCTCAACCTGACCGCGCCCTTCGCCCTCTCGTGCCTGGCCGCGAGCCGGATGCGCGCGAACGGCGGCGGGTCGATCGTCAACGTCGCCTCGGTCATGGGCGTGCGGTCGATCGGGGAGATCCCGGACGCGGCGTACGTCGCCTCGAAGGCGGGCATCATCGGCCTCACGCGTGAGCTGGCCTCGCAGTGGGGGCGCTACGGCATCCGCGTCAACGCCGTCGCGCCCGGGTTCTTCGCCTCCGAGATGACCGCCGAGCTCGGCGACGACCCGGAGTCCTTTCCCGAGTTCCTGCTCGACCGCACGCCGCTCGGCCGCGGAGGCCGGGCCGGCGAGCTCGACGATGCGACGCTGTTCCTGCTTGGGGCCGGCAGCAGCTTCGTCACCGGCCAGGTCCTCGGCGTCGACGGCGGAATGGCCGTGCGATGACCCCGGTCCACCGCCTGCCATCGCCCGTCCGCGGCTTCGTCGTGCCGACCGTGACCGAGCTCCCCGCGCCGCGCGAGGACCTCGAGGTCTCGGAGCGACCGCTCCGCTCGCCGGCGTCCGAGCGGCGCACGCCGCTCCTCAACCGGCCGCTCAACACCCGGCGCCTGGCACGGTAGATAACGGGTCCCGCGACGCTTGAAGGACCAACTTCCGCGGGTGAGCGAGGTGGTGGGGGCGCGGTGCCGGGGGAGCGCTCGCACGCCGCCGGCGCCCCCGGACCCGCGGACCCGGCTGACGAGACACCTTCTTCAATGCCCGGTGTTCAGGGCCTCAGCAGTCGCGACCCGCCCCGAGCTCAGCGGAGCCCGAGCACCTGCCGGCCCGCGTCGACCAGCGGGACGACCATGCGCTGCGCATCATCGAACCCGGAGCCGAGCATGGCGCCGCCCGCCGCGCGCGCGGCGATGCCCTGGCAGACGACCGCGAGCTTGAAGAACGCGAACGCCTGGTACCACGCCACGTCGGAGACGTCGAAACCCGTCCGCGCCGCGTAGCGCTCGACGATCTGTGAGCGGGTGGGGAAGCCCTCGGTCGCGGTCAGGGGCGCCATCACCCGGGCCGCCGCGAGCACGGCGTCGTCGCCGTCGTCAGCCCAATAGGCGAGCAGCGTGCCGAGGTCGGTCAGCGGATCCCCGAGCGTGCTCATCTCCCAGTCCAGGACGGCGACGATGCGGCCGGGCGACGTGGGATGGAGGATGGTGTTGTCGAGCCGGTAGTCGCCGTGGACGATGGTCTCGGCGCGCTGCGGCGGCAGCGTGCGCACCAGCTCGTCGCGCAGCTCGTCGAGCGCTCCGAGCGGCTGCGTCTTGGAGGCCTCCCACTGCTTCGACCAGCGGCGCAACTGGCGCTCGGCGAAGCCCGCCGGCCGGCCGAACTCCGCCAGACCGACGTCGGCCGGGTCTACGCGGTGCAGGTCGGCGAGGACGTCGACGAGCGTCGCCCCGATGGCCGCCCGCTCCTCGGGCGAGTCCGCGTACCGCGGCGGGAGCGAATCGCGGCAGATGTGCCCGACGACGCGCTCCATCACGTAGAACTGCACGCCCAGCGGGCCGTCGGCGTCGCCGAGCAGCAGCACGCGGGGCACCGGCACAGCGGTGCCGTCCAGCGCGCTGAGGACGCGGTGCTCGCGCCCCATGTCGTGCGCGGTGGGCAGGACGTGGCCGAGCGGCGGGCGCCGCAGTACCACCTCGCCGGCGTCGGAGGCGACCCGGTACGTCAGGTTCGACTTCCCGCCGGAGATCAGCGCGACGTCGCACGCGCGCCAGCGCGCGTCGTGCAGCGCGTCCGCGAGCAGCGGACCGACGACCTCGGGCTCGGCGCCCTTCGTGATCGGCTGGAGGCGCTGCGCGGTGAGGTCGTTGAACCCGCTCGCGGTTTTCAGCGGCATTCTTGGCTCCTTGTCAGCTGACGGGCTCGGGCATCGCGGCGGCTGCGAGCGTACGCCCGAGCGCGCGCTCGTGGTGCAGCGCATCGCCGAACTGCTGCTCGCGCACGACGATCCGCCGCAGGAACCGGTGGGCCGGATGCTCCGCCGTGACGGCGATCCCGCCGAAGACCTGCATCGCTCCGTGCGCCACCTCGCGGGCCGCGCGCGACACATACGCCTTGGCGATCGACGCGGTCCGCGCGGCCTCGTCGGCGTCCTCGTCGAGCGCCGCGGCGGCGTAGAGGACGGACGACCACGAGCTGGCGTGGCGCACGTACATGTCGGCGAGCAGGTGACGCAGCGCCTGGAAGCTCGAGATCGGCCGGCCGAACTGGCGCCGCTCGCCGGCGTAGCGGCAGGCGTCGTCGAGCAGTCGGCCGGCGGCCCCGACCGACTCGGCAGCCGCGAGCAGCGCCCCGATGGTCATCAGCCGCTCGATCGTCTCCCCACCGAGCGGCTCGGCGGCCAGCGGGACGTCGACGAGGTCGACCGCGTACATCGGCGCCGTCGGGTCGAAC
The DNA here is from genome assembly GCA_963828075.1 of uncultured Solirubrobacterales bacterium. Taxonomy (GTDB): domain Bacteria; phylum Actinomycetota; class Thermoleophilia; order Solirubrobacterales; family Solirubrobacteraceae; genus JACCYI01. The sequence goes on from CAWHDH010000021.1 coordinate 1,652,852, forward strand.
GCGGGCTGCGGCGTGAGCTCGACGCCCGCCGCGCCGGGCTCGACGACGGCGAGCACCGGACCCAGCGGCCCGGAAGCGACCAGGGCGAGGCGCTCCACCGACGCGGCATGCTCGACGGCCGCCTTCCGCCCGTTGACGACGGAGCCGCCGGTGACCGTCTCGATGCACGTGCGCGGGGAGGCCGCCCAGCCGGATCCCGGCTCGAGCACCGCGAGCGCGAAGGCCTTCTCGCCGAGATCGACCCCGAGCGGCTCGACCGCGAAGCGCACGGCGGCGCTCGCGAGGTACGGCGCCGGCGCGAGATGCGCCCCGAGCGCCCGCGCGATCAGGCACAGCTCGACCGCGCCGAGCCCGTCCCGCCCGACCGAAAGCGCACCGAACTCGACGAGGCTCGCCCACACCCGCCGGTGCTCCGGGTCGCGGGCGAGGAGCGTCTCGACCGATTCGCCGAGCCAGGTCTGCTCGTCGCTGAGCTCGAGGTCCATTGCGGTCACTCCTGTGGAAGGCCGAGGACTCGGCCGGCGATGATGTCGCGCTGGATCTGCTGCGTCCCGCCGTAGACGCTCGCCGCGCGCGAGTAGAGGTAGGTCTCGTGCCAGAACTCGTTCTCGTCGACGTCGTCCGGCTCCGCGTGCTGCAGCGTCGGGCCGAGGACCTCGAGCGCGGTCGCCGCGAGCCGCTGCTCTGCCTCCGCCATGAGCAGCTTGACGCTCGAGCTGTCGGGCCCGACAGCGCCGCCGTTGATGAACTCCCCGACCGTCCGGTACGCGTGGTGGCGGAGGACCTCGATCCCGATGAGCGCCCGCGCCAGCCCGACCTGGGCCTCAGGATCGGCGATCAGCGGCTCGCCGTCGAGCGTGCGCTCGGCCGCGACGCGGACCGCGCGGTCCAGCCACGTGCGCAGCTTGACCTGCCGCGGCAGCGCGGCCGTGCCGCGCTCGTGGCCGAGCGTGTGCATCGCGATCTTCCAGCCGTCGCCGCGCTCGCCGAGGAGGTTCTCCTTGGGAACGATCACGTCGTCGAGGAACAGCTCGCAGAACTCCGCGTGGCCGGTGATCTGCGTCATCGGGCGCAGCTCGAGGCCCGGCGAGCGCATGTCGACGATGAGCAGCGAGATGCCGCGGTGCTTCGGGCCGTCGTCGCTCGTCCGGGCGAGCACACCGCACCAGCGCGCGAACTGCCCCCACGAGACCCAGGTCTTCTGGCCACTGATGACGAAGTGGTCGTCGCGCTCATCCGCCCGGGTCCGCAACGACGCGAGGTCCGACCCGGCGTCGGGCTCCGAGAAGCCCTGGCACCAGATCTCCTCGGCCGACAGGATCGCGGGGACGTACCGGCGGCGCTGCTCGTCCGTGCCGAATCGCAGCAGCGAGGGGCCGAGGACGTCGAGGCCGACGACATTGACGAACTCGGGCGCCCCGGCCCCGGCGAGCTCCTGGTCGATGACGATCTGCTCGGCCGCCGGCCCTCCGCCACCGCCGAAGTCGCGCGGCCACGCACGCCCGACGTAGCCCGCCTCGTAGCAGCGGGCCTGCCAGGTGCGCAGGACCTCGATGCGCTCCTCCAGGGCTCGCGGCAGCCGCGCGGTGCCGGGGAGCGCGGATGCGAGGAAGCCACGGATCTCCTCCTCGAGCCGGCGTTCTGAATCTGTTGCCGTGAGTCGCATGAACTGACATCGTATCAGGCATGAGAATAGGCGCGGGACAATTGCACCGCCCCACGGCGCGCTTCCTATCTGAGTTGACTTCAGCTATGCTCCCGCGCCGAGTATGCGACAGAGGACAATGAGCAATCGAGAGCTGAGAGGGTCAAGCATGTCCACGCTGAGATTTCAGCCAGAGGCGGATCGGTACTACGCGGAGGGCTACTGGCGCGCGGGCGACCTCTGGGGCGATTTCGCCGCGTGCGCGGACGCACGGCCGGACAAGGTCGCGCTGATCCTCGACGACCGCCGGATCACCTATGACGAGCTGCGCCGCGCCGCCGTCGCGCTGTCCGCGCGGCTCGCCGCGGGGTCGGTGCGGCCGGGGGACGTGGTCGTGCTGCTCGGACGCCACTCGATCGAGGCGGCCGTCGCGCTGCTGGGCTGCCTGCACCGCGGCGTCGTCCTCGCGCCGCTGCCCCCGATGTTCAACGTGACCCAGCTCTCGGCGCTCAGCCGTCAGACACGCGCGAAGGCGATCGTGTGCTTCGGCGGCGACAAGGAGATCGAGCGCTGCCACGAGGTCGCGCACGAGGTGGAGCAGCTGATCGTCCTGCGTCCCGAGACGCTCGACGAGCTGATCGCCGAGGACGCGCCCGACGAGCGCGAACCGCGCGGGGCCGACGACCTCGCGATGGTGATGCACTCCTCGGGGACGACCTCGGCGCCCAAGGGCATCGCCCACTCGAGCAACACGCTGCGGTACGCGACCGAGGGGATCTGCCGGCGCTGGCAGCTGACCGGCGAGGACATCTCGCTCGTGGCGGTCGAGTTCGGCTTCGTCGGCGGGCTGGTCTTCGGCTACTTCCCCGTCCTCCTGCGCGGCGGCACCGGCGTGCTCATGAGCCGGTGGAAGCCGGAGGATGCCCTGCGCCTGATCGAGGAGCACGCGTGCACGTACGTGCTGCTGATGCCGACCCACGCCGCCGACACCCTGCTCGCGGCGCAGGCCACGACGCGCGACCTGTCGTCGATGCGCGCCCTGGCGGCGCCCGGACTGACGCCGGAACGGCGCATGGCCATGAAGGAGGCCTTCGGGACCCCGCCGCTCGCGGATTACGGCCTCTCCGAGGTGCCCGGGCACGCGGCACACGCCCTGGATGAAGCCGAGGTCAAGATGGTCACGACCGAGGGCCGGCCATACGACGGGACCGAGATCCGCATCCTCGGGCCCGACGACGCGTCGCTGCCCGCCGGCGAGGTCGGCCAGGTGGTCGTCAACGGCCCGAGCCGGTTCCTGTTCTTCCTGGGCAACGACGACCTCACGCGCCACTCGCTGACCAGTTGGGGCGGCTATCGCACCGGCGACCTCGGCGCGCTCGACGCGGACGGGCACCTCGTCTACGTCGGCCGCAGCAAGGACATCATCCGGCGCGGCGGTGTCACCGTCGTGCCGGCCGAGCTCGAGCCCGTGTTGATGCGGCATCCGGCCGTCCACGAGGTCGCGGTCGTCCCGCTGCCCGACGAGCGGCTCGGGGAACGCGCCTGCGCCGCCATCATCCTCGAGCACGGCGAGCGCCCGCCGACGCTGGCCGAGCTGCAGGAGTTCCTCGAGCGCGAGGGCGTCGCCAAGTACACGTGGCCCGAGTCCATCGAGGTCTTCGACGACTTCCCGCGGACACCGTCGCTGAAGGTCGTCAAGCGCGAGATCGTGAAGCGGATCGCCGAACGCTCCGTGGCCTCGGTCCGATGACCCCGGCTCAATCACGGGGCACGAAGCGCGCCGAGATCCTCGCGGCGGCGACGGACCGGTTCGGGCGGGACGGCTACGAGGACACGAAGTGGGCCGACATCGCGTCCGACGTCGGCGTCGGCCCCACCGCGCTGTACCACTACTTCGAGTCCAAGCAGCACTGCCTGTACGTGGTCATGGACCTCGCCATCGAGGGCTTCCGTGCCCGCTTCGAGGCGCTGACCGCCGACGGCGGCGACCCGCTCGAGTCCCTCGTTGCGGTCATCGACGACTGCTTCGAGCTCACCGAGCGCGACATCCACCGCAACCGTGTCCTGGTCGCCGAGCAGGGACTGCTCTCCGGCCGCAGCGACTCACCCCGCGAGGAGCAGGCCCGGCAGGCCGCGCGGGCGCGCACGCGCGACCTCGAGTTCGCGTGGGCGAGCTTCCTCTCCGGCGCGATGCAGCAGGGGGCGATCCCCAAGAACGATCCGCGGCTCCTGACCCGCGCGATCCTCGGCCTCTACAACAGCATCTGGCACTGGTACCGGCCCAACGGGATCGTCGCCCTGCACCGCATCGCCGACTTCTTCACCGACCGGAGCCTCGCGCTGGTCGGCGTCGCGCCGGAAGCGGCCGGTCGCTCGAGGGCCGCCGCATGACGTTCTTCGAACGCTACTTCGCGGCGCTCGACGGCCCCGATCCGCACTCGTCGCTCGAGCTCGTCGCGCCGGACGTCCAGTTCACGATCCAGTGGGCGCGCGGGAGCGATTCCGCCAGCCGGCAGTTCGTCGGCGGCCTCGCGGAGCTGCGGGCCTTCATCGACGCCGGCGACATGGGGGGCTGGGCGCACCACGTGGTCTTCAGCGCCGCCGCCGAAGACGTGGAGTTCGCCCTCGGCGAGACCCGCACGGATGGCGGCGAGCGGATCGGCACGTTCCTCGCGGTGGCTGAGCTCGACGGCGACAGTCGGATGGTGCGCTACATGGTCGCCCGGTCGCCGGCCATCGCCTTCGAGCCGGGGGCGCGCGCCGATGCTGGTTGATTTCATCCCGGTCGCGGACGACCTGATCGCGGGGACGGCGGCCGCCCCGGAGCTGATCGGCTCGGTGTGCCGCCGCTGCGGCATCGTCGCCTTCCCGCGCCAGGGCTCGTGCGCGGCGTGCACGTCCGGCGACGTCGAGGAGCGCCGCCTCGGCCGCCGCGGCACGTTGTGGACCTGGACGATCCAGTGCTTCGCGCCGAAGTCGCCGCCGTACGCCGGCGCGGCCGAGGACTTCGAGCCGTACGGCGTCGGCTACGTCGAGCTGCCGGGCGAGGTGCGCGTCGAGGCCCGGCTCACCGAGGCCGACCCCGCGCGGCTCGCGATCGGGATGCCGATGGAGCTGGTGCTGATCGAAGCGCCGGGCTCCGACCACGCGCTCACGTACGCCTTCCGGCCGGTGGAGGAGCCATGACCCCGGACGACGTCGCCGTCGTCGGCGTGGGCATCCACCCGTTCGGGCGTCACGACGGCGTGTCGGGCCTCGAGATGGCGGCGGTCGCGGCGCGCGCCGCGCTCGAGGACGCGGGGATCGGCTGGCAGGACGTGGAGTTCGCCGCCGGCGGATCCGACGCGGCCGGCAACGCCGACACGACCGTCTCGGTCCTCGGCCTCACCGGCGTCCCGTTCATCAACGTCCGCAACGGCTGCGCGACCGGCGGGTCCGCCCTCACGACAGCGCACGCGATGCTGTCGGCCGGCGCCGCGGAGATCGCGCTGGTCGTCGGCTTCGACAAGCACCCGCCCGGCGCGTTCAACCCGCTGCCGGAGGACTGGGGGCTCGGGTCCTGGTACGGCGAGACCGGCCTGATGCTCACGACCCAGTTCTTCGCCATGAAGATCCAGCGCTACATGGCCGAGCACGGCATCAGCGAGTCGACGCTCGCCAAGGTCGCCTCGAAGGCGTTCGACAACGGCGCGCGCAATCCGAACGCCTGGCGCCGGCGCCCGCTCTCAGAGGAGGAGGTGCTGGCCTCCAAGATGGTCAACCACCCGCTGACCCAGTACATGTTCTGCTCACCGGGGGAGGGCGCGGTCGCGCTCGTGCTGGCCCGCGGCGAGCGCGCCAGGACGCTCGCCCGCACGCCGGTCCACCTGCGCTCGGTCGTGTTCCGGACCCGCCGGTTCGGGTCCTTCGAGGTGTTCAGCCCCTCCATTCCGATCGAGGGTGCGCCCTCGCCCACGACCGAGGCGGCGGCGGCCGCCTTCGAGCAGGCCGGGGTCGGCCCGGACGACGTCGACGTCGTCCAGCTCCAGGACACCGAGTCGGGCGCCGAGGTCATGCACCTCGCCGAGACCGGCCTGTGCGAGCACGGCGAGCAGGAGTCGCTGATCCAGAGCGGCGCGACGCGGCTGGACGGGCGGCTGCCGGTCAACACCGACGGCGGCTGCCTGGCCAACGGCGAGCCGATCGGCGCGTCCGGCCTGCGGCAGGTCCACGAGGTCGTGCTGCAGCTGCGCGGCGAGGCCGGCGACCGCCAGGTGGCCGGCCCGGCCCGCGTCGGGTTCACCCAGGTCTATGGCGCGCCGGGCGTGAGCGCCTGCACCGTGCTCACGCGCTAGGCATGCCGCTCACCGGTCGTGAAGTCCAGCTCGAGGCGTACCCGGACGGCGAGGTCCGGACGACCGACTTCCGCACCGTGGACGTGCCGGTACGCGAGCCGCGTCGAGGCGAGGTCCTGGTGCGCAACACCTGGACCTCGGTCGACGCCGGGCTGCGGCTGCGGCTGAAAGCGAGGGGGCCGGCCGGCTACTTCGCGGCGTTCGGGCTGCGGTCCGCCATGGACGGGATCATGACCGTCGGCGAGGTGGTCGAATCCCGCGCCGATGGCTTCAGCGCCGGCGACAGCGTCTCGCACGCGTCCGGGTGGCGGGACTACGCCGTCGTCGCGGCCGGCGAGCCGGCGCTCAGCGGGCTCGGGACGCTCACCCGGCTCGACACCGAGCTGGCTCCCGCGCGGAGCTACCTCGGGCCGCTCGGCGGCATGGGCCTGACCGCCTACGCCGGGCTCTTCGAGGTCGCCGGCCTGCGCGAGGGCGACGTCGTGTGGGTCTCGGCCGCGGCGGGCGCGGTCGGAAGCCTCGCCGCGCAGTTCGCGAAGATCCGCGGCCATCGCGTGATCGGCAGCGCGGGGTCGGACGACAAGGTCGCCTATCTGCTCGACGAGCTCGGTCTCGACGCCGCGTTCAACTACAAGGCGGGTCCCGTGGCCGAGCTCCTGCGCGAGACCGCGCCCGAGGGGATCGACGTCTACTTCGACTGCGTGGCCGGCGACCACCTCGAGGCGGCGCTCGGGTCGCTGCGTCGGTGGGGACGGGTCGCGCTCTGCGGCGCGATCTCTCAGTACGAGAGCACGGGGCCGACGCCCGGTCCCGGCAATCTCTTCCAGGCGACCGCGAACGACCTGACGTTGCGCGGCTTTCGCGGCAGCAGCCACCTGCACCGGATGCACGACATGGTGGGCGAGGTCAGCGGCTGGCTCGCCGACGGCCGGCTGCGCTACCGCGAGACGATCGTCGAGGGCCTCGAGCGCGCGCCCGAGGCCCTCGTGCGGATGCTCTCCGGCGACACGATGGGCAAGACGCTCGTCCGGATCGGTTAGGGCCTAGGAGAGGGTGATCGCGTCGCCGCCCCACGGGGTGGCGCGCTCGTCCTCCTTGAACCGGTCCGGGAGCTCTTCGATCATGTTCCAGGTCGCACCGAGGCGCCCGAATCCCACGCAGAAGGCCGCGATCGTGCCGAGCTCGACGATCTCCTCCTCGCTGAAGTGGCGGCGCAGGTCCTCATAGACGGCCTCGTCGATCGCCAGGTGATCCGTTGCCAACAGCTCGCCGTAGCGGATGGCCGCCCGCTCGGCGCCGGTGAGACCGGGTGCCTCGTGCGGTCGCTCGAGCGAGCAGACGAGCTCCTCCGTGAGACCGTCGGCGATCGCGTCGGGATATCGGATCGCCATGCACGTCCGGCACTGGTTGAAGAACGCGATGCGCAGCCGGACGAGCTCCAGCAGCCGGTCGGGCAGCAACCGGTCCGTCCACAGCGCGCCGTGGAGCTGAGCGATGGCCTTGGCATGCCCCGGCCGGTGGGCGTGGACGCGCAACAGCCCCAGCTCGAGCGGCGTCCGCTCGTCGGCCGCCACCAGATCGCGCAGCTCAGGATCGAACTCCTCGACCGGAACCATCTTCAAGCGGGTCCCCCCGCTCGTTGTGCTGGGCATGGCGTCGCTCCAATCTTGGATACGAAGTGATTTCAGTTAGGGTACGTACGTCAAAGCGGCCTGTCAAGGCTGAGAACGTCTCCGCCGTTCGCGCCAGCCGATGTCCATCTCCTTCGAGACGATCTTCCACGCGCCGTCGATGCGCCGGAGCCGGTCGGCGTAGCGGGCCACGATGACGATCACCGTCTCCGGGTCCGATTCGTCGAGCTGATGTGACGTGTGGTAGGTCACGGCGTCCGCCTCGTCGCCGACCGCGTCGACGTGGTAGACGGACAGCAGGTGGTGCTGCCATGGCCGCCCGCGCGTCGCGCCCTCGATCCACGCGACGATCGCGTCCGCCCCCTCGACCGGGGAGTGATCCCCGTAGCGTGCGGTCGCATCGTCCGCCAACAGGCCTCGCAGCGTCTCGAAGTCCCTCGCGTCGACCGAGGATGCGTAGCGGTAGAGGACCTGACTGACCTGGTGGAAGGTCAGCAGCTCCTGGAGCTCCGCGGTGGCGGCGCTCACGCGAGGCCGGCCAGTGGCGTCAGATGCGCCGTGTCGTTGAAACGGCGGATGCGCCAGCGGTCCTCGGTGACGACGACCTGGGAGATCGAGGCGTTGTCGGCCGCGTTGAACGGGTAGGGGTCGCATTCGCACGCGATGCCCATCGCCGCCCCGATCACGCCGCCATGGGTGAAGACGGCGACTGCGCGGCCGGCGTGCCGGGTCGCGATCTCGCTGAGTGCGCGCGTCACCCGGTCGGTGAAGGCGTCCACGGGCTCGGCGCCGGGGACGATGTCCCAGCGCTGCTCGTCGATCATCCGGAGCGCGAGCGGGTGCCCCTCGGCGATGCGGAGGCGCCAGAGATGGCCCTCCCAGTCGCCGAGATGCGCCTCGCGGACGTCCGGCTCGACGACCGGCTTGGCGCCCGTCCGCTGCAGAAGCGGCGCGGCTGTCTCGAGCGTCCTCCGCAGGCTGGAGACGTAGATCGCGGCCAGCGGCACGCCGGCCAGCCGCTCGGCCACGTGCTGGGCCTGCGCTCGCCCCTCCGCGCTGAGCTCGGGGTCGCCGTGACCATCGAGCAGCGGGAACGGCACGGCGGGGTCGGCGACCGCCGACTCGCCGTGGCGCACCAGGAGGATCTCGGTCGCGTACTGGGGGGCACGGTAACGGTGCTCGCGGATCCCGCCGTCCCCGAGGACCGGCTCCGTTGTCGTCGCTTCGGATCCTGCGGTGCTCAAGATGTCTCCTGACCTGAGATAAGTTCAGTATACTACCACGAGGCATGATCCGCCAGGACCCACACATGCGCCGGTTGAAGCTCGAGGGCCCGGTCAACTTCCGCGACCTCGGGGGCTACGCCGGCCTCGACGGCCGTCGCGTCCGCTGGGGCAGGCTGTACCGCGCCGACAGCCTCGAGCACGTGAGCGCGGCCGACCTCGACCTGCTCGCCGCGATCGGCGTCCAGCTGGTGTGCGACCTTCGTCGCGACGAGGAGCGCGCGAGCGCCCCGAGCCGGATCGGGGACGTCCGGATCGAGCACCTGCCGATCGGCGGGCTCGCGGCGGAGACCAACGCAATGGCCGGCCGCATGATGCGCGGCGAGATCCCCGAGGTCGGCGTGGACATGATGGCCGACGTCTACCTGACGATCCTGCGCCTGCACGCCGACGCCTTCGGCGCCGTCGTCGCCCACGCCGCGGACCCGGCGAACCTCCCGATGATCGTCCACTGCACCGCCGGGAAGGACCGCACCGGCGTCGCCTCCGCCCTGCTGCTCGCGGCGCTCGGGGTGAGCGACGACGTGATCCTCGCCGACTACGAGCTCACCGCCGAGTACTACTCCGCGACGAAGATCGCCGAGGTCCGGCCGATCCTCGAAGCGGCGGGCATCGAGTTCTCGAAGGTCGAGACGTACTTCGGCGCCCCGCAGGCGGTGATGGCCGCCACGCTGGCCGGGCTGCGCGCTGCACACGGCAGCGTCGAGGCGTACCTCACGCGCGCGGCCGGGGTTCCGCCGGCCGCGCTCGACGCGCTCCGCGAGCACCTGCTGGAGCCATGAGCCGCCGGCTCGTGTACTCGGACCTCGCCTTCGGCGAGAGCCCGCGCTGGCACGACGGCCGCCTCTGGCTGTCGGACATCTTCGGCAAGCGGGTCGTGGCCGTCGACCCGGACGGGACGGCGGAGGAGATCTGCCAGGTCGAGCAGCATCCCTCCGGACTCGGCTGGCTGCCCGACGGCCGGCTGCTCGTCGTGTCGATGATGGACCGCAAGCTGCTGCGGCTCGAGCCGGACGGCCTCGTCGAGCACGCCGACCTCAGCAACGTGTGCCCGGGCAACTGCAACGACATGGTCGTCGACGGACGGGGGAACGCGTACGTCGGGAACACCGGCTACCCGTACGGCTACCGGGGCCAGCCCGTGCCGATCCGGCGCTCGACGAGCCTGGTGCACGTCACGCCCGACGGCGACGTGCGCGCGCAGTCCGGGACGCTCATGTTCCCCAACGGCTGCGCGATCGCCGCCGACGGCCGGACGCTCGTCGTGGCGCAGAGCCACGCCGGCCGCCTCACCGCGTACGACATCGAGGACGACGGCTCGCTGACCGGCGAGCGGGTCTTCGCCGCCCTCCCGGCGCGGCGCGACAACCCCGACGGCCTCTGCCTCGACGCCGAGGGCGCGATCTGGATGGCCGACTCGCACCACTGCTGCGCCGTCCGCGTGCTCGACGGCGGCCAGATCACGCACATCGTCGACACCGCGCCGGCGGAGTGCGTCGCGTGCGTGCTCGGCGGGCCCGACCGCCGCACGCTGTTCCTCGTGCTCGCGCCGCCGCGCGACGCACCCGGCAGCGAGCAGCTCGTCCTCGGCGGCCCGCCGGCGACGGCGCGCGGGTCCCGGGTGGAGGCGCTCGGCGTCGACGTCCCCGGCGCGGGCTGGCCGTAGCCGGCCCGCGTCCTACTCGAACTCCGCGAGCAGGGGGATGAGGTCGAGGTCCTCGAGCGCGGCGGCCGATCGGCGCACCATCTCGACCATCCACCGCCGGCCACGCTCGTTGCTCGGGTCGAGCACGCCGCCGATCACCGCGACGTAGGTCCACAGGTACAGGACGGAGCGGCGGTAGTCCTCCCACGCCTGCTCGGGTCCGTAGCCGGTGACGCCGCCGTCGACGAGCCCGGCGTGCCACAGAGCGACGAGATCCCGCTCGTGGACGCGGCGCTCGTCGGTCGGCATGCTCTGGCTGAGGAAGTAGGCGACGTCGTGCGCCGCCTTGCCCCGCAGGATGCCCTGCCAGTCGCAGATCGCCACGGGTGCCTGGCCCTCCGTGTTGCCGAAGAACAGGTTGTCCATCCGGTAGTCGCCGTGGACCACCGTGCGCGGCGCCGACGTGATCCACTCCTGCATCCGCGGGATGGCGGCGAGATAGCGGTCCTTCAGGCTCGCGATGGTCGGAGGAAGCGCGTCGCCGGCGAGAGCGGCCATGTTGTCCCACACCGCGATGGCGCCCTGGTGGAGGCCGTCGGAGTGATACGACGGATAGTGGTAGGGGATGAACTCGAACTCGGGGCGGTCGACGTCGTCCCAGAACGGGGCATGCAGCTTGGCCATGGCCTGCATGGCCAGCCGCGCCTGCCCGACCGTGCAGCCGACGATCTGGTCGCCGACGTCGTAGCCCTGGAAGTCCTCCATGACGATGACGAACGCCTCGGTGCCCTCGACGTCCGCGTAGTAGACGGCGGGCATCCGGGCGGGCGTCCGCGCCGCCGCGTCGCGGTAGAAGAGCGTCTCGCGCCGGTAGTTCTGGAAGTTGATCGCCGTCTGCCGGTTGACGTCGTTCGGCGTCGGCAGCTTGATGACCAGCGAGGCCGGCCCATCGCCGCGGACGTACCGCGGTCTGATCCGCACGAGCTGGCTGAGCATCCCGGCGCCCTCGCCGAAGCGCTCGGTCTCGAACCCGCCGACCTCGACGTCCAGCTCGCCGGCCTGGAGCGCCGCGGTCAGCCAACCCGCCGTCAGGTCCTCGGGCGAGCCGGGCATCGGCCGCAGGGTGTGAATGCGCGGTACGTCCGCCGTGGCGCCGCCGCTCGGGGCCTGCATGGTGTGCTCCTCTCGGTGGGTCATGTCAGTAGGGCATCGCTCCGCCGTCGACTGGGAACAGGCAGCCGGTGACGCCGGCCAGCGACGGCCGCGCGAGCATCAGCGCGACGCTCGCCACCTCGTCGGCCGTCGTGGGGCGCTTGAGCGCGGAGCCTTCGAGCAGCGCCGCGGTGGCGTCGTCGTCCGCGCCGTCGCCGGCCATGACGCCGGGCAGGATCGCGTTGACCCTGATGCCGAGCGTCCCCACCTCGTGGGCGGCCGACTTCACAAGGCCGGCGATGGCGTGACCGGCGGCGGCGGACGCCGACGCACCGGGGCGGGCGAGCTTGGCGGCGACCGACGACGTGACGAGGATCCGGCCCTGCCGGCGCGGGATCATGTGCCGGAGCGCGCCGCGGATTCCCCAGAACACATGGTTGACCGACTCGTCGGCTGTCCGCTGCCACTCCTCGTCGGACAGCTCCACGATCGGCGTGGTCGAATGCGCGCGCGGCGCGTTGAGGACGACGACGTCCAGCCGGCCGAAGCGTTCGACGGCGGCATCGACGAGGCCCTCGATCGTGCGCTGCTCTCCGACGTCGCCTGCGCGGAAGAGCAGCCGCCCGTCACCGGCGCCGAGCTCGGACGACAGCGCCTCGCCCGATCGCTCGTCGGGTCCGTTGACGGCGACCAGCGCGCCCTCGCGCACGAACGCCTCGACGATCGCGCGGCCGATGCCGGCTGTCCCTGCGGTGACCGCGGCCACCGCGCCGTCGAGCGTTCCCACACCTGCTCCTTTCAGTAGGGCGCCGTGCCGCCGTCGACGGAGATCAACGAGCCGCAGATGCCCGCCCCGGCGTCAGACGCCAGCAGCACCGCGACCGCGGCGACGTCGGCGGTGTCGGTCATCTGCTTGGTCGCCGACTCCTCGGAGAACACGTCGAGCAGCTGCTCGTAGGTGATGCCCTGGGCCGTGGCCACCTTGGACCCGACCTCGCGCATGATGTCCGTGTCCATCGCCCCCGGGCAGAGCGCGTTGACCGTGATCCCGAGCGGCCCGACCTCGGCGGCACACGACTTCGTGAGGCCGTGGATCGCGTGCTTCGCGGTGACGTAGGTCGACACCACCGGCTTGCCGCACTTGCCCTCGAGGGAGCTGATGTTGATCACGCGCCCCGACCCGCGCGGGATCATCGCCTTGAGGGCACGCCGGGTGCACCAGAACGTCGACCACAGGTTCCACTCCAGCGCGGTCTGCAGCGCCTCGTCGGTCAGCTCGGCGACCGGCGCGTTGTCGACGGCGCCGCCGGCATTGTTGACGAGGACGTCGATCCTGCCGAAGTGCGAGACCGCCTCGTCGACCACGCGCTCGCAGTCGGCCCGGCGCATCACGTCGCCGGCGACGAAGCGGACGCGGTCGCCTCCGTCGAGCTCCTCGAGCGCCAGCCGACCCTTCGCCTCGCTGCGTCCGTTGAGCACCAAGCTCGCGCCCTCGTCGAGGAACGCGCCGGCGATCGCCCGACCGAGGCCCCGCGTGCTGCTGGTCACGACCGCCACGCGGCCGTCGAGCTCACCCACGACTTCCTCCTCGAGCTGAACCTGCTTCGGCGCTTCACACGGCCGCTGTCGCCGTAGTGGCTTCGGCTGGGTGAAACTGAACCAACTTCATGTTAGCATAGGTCGGCGATGGCGAGGCATGATGAACAGCGATCGACCTGCCGCCGGTTCGAGGGGCGCGTCGCCGTCGTGACGGGTGGCGCCTCGGGTATCGGCGAGGCGAGCGCGCGCCGGTTCGCCGAGGAGGGCGCCGCCGTGGTGATCGCCGACATCGACGAGGTGCGCGGGCGCGAGGTCGCGGACAGCATCGGCGACGGCCGGGCGGTGTTCGCGCGCTGCGACGTGTCGGCGATCGAGGACTGGCGCCGGCTTCGCGAGCTCGTGCTCGAGCGGTGGGGGCGGCTCGACGTGCTCCACAGCAACGCCTTCATCCAGATCCCCGCACCGGCCCACCGGCTCGGCGAGGACGACTGGGACCGCATGCAGGCCGTCAACCTCAAGGCGTCCTTTCTCGGGACCAAGGTCCTCGTCGACCTCCTCGCGCAGGTCGGGGGCTCGATCGTGCTGAGCTCGTCGGTGAACGCCTACGTCGGGCGCCCGGGGCGCCCGGCCTATGCCGCCGCCAAGGCGGGGCTCTGCGCGCTCGGCCGCCAGCTCGCCGTCGAGTACGGGCCGGAGGTGCGCGTGAACACCGTCGTCCCCGGCGCGATCCTCACCCCTCCGTGGCAGGCAGTGTCGGAGGAGGCCCTGCTCGCCAGCGGCGAAGGCACCGCCGCCAAGCGGCTCGGGCGCCCCGACGAGGTCGCCGCCGCCGTGGCGTTCCTGGCGTCCGCCGACGCCTCGTACGTCACCGGCGTCGACCTCGTCGTCGACGGCGGCTGGACCATCATGAAGGGAGCGTGATGAGCGTTGGTGGCGGGCCGCTGAGCGGCCGTCGCGCCATCGTCACGGGCGCCGCCCAAGGCCTCGGGCGGGCGTTCGCGCTCGCCTTCGCCCAGGCGGGGGCGGCGGTCGCCGTGGCCGATCGCCGCCCGGGCGTCGAGGTGGTCGGCCGCGAGATCGACGCGCTTGGTGCCCGTGGCTGGGCCCGGGTCGCCGATCTGAGCGACCCGGAGGCGGTCGCGTCGTTCGTGGAGGGCGCCGCGCTCCACCTGGGCGGCATCGACGTCCTGGTCAACAACGCCGGGAGCGTGCGACGGACCTCACCCGCGACCGACAGCTGGGAGCAGGCGATCGACGACTTCGACGCCGTCGTCGGCGACAACTACCGCACGACGTACCTCGTCGGCCGGGCGGCCATCCCGCACCTGATCCGCCAAGGCGGGGACATCGTCAACATCACGAGCGACCACGTCCACACGTGCGGCTACCCGGAGGCGGTCGATCACGCCGACGCCCCGGACTGCCGGTGGGCGTCGACCCGCCGGCCGCCGCTGGGCGGCCCGAACTGGGACGTCTATGACTCGTCGAAGTGGGCGGTCAAGGGGCTCGCGACCGTCTGGGCGGCGGCGCTGGCCGAGCACGGCGTCCGCGTCAACGCACTCGGGATGGGCGCCACCGACACGCCGATGATCCGCGCTCACCTGCAGGCCAAGGGCGTCCCGGCGCCGCCGAGCCTCATGCGGGCCGACCAGGTCGCAGCGGTCCTCGTCGAGCTGATCGCCGAGGGTCCGCACGGGCGGACGGGCGACAGCGTCGAGCTGTGGGCCGACCACCCGTGCGCGCTGCCGCCCGTGAGCCTCGACGGCCGGCTCGCCGCCCACGCCCTCGCCCGGCGCTGATCGCGTCAGCCCGCCCGGACCGCGGCGGGCGACAGGGACCGCGCGCGGCCGATGGCCTCGGCCGCCGCGCGACCTTCGGAGAGCGCGTGGGCCACGCGCCGCGGCACGAGCGCGTCACCGATGACGCGGACCGTGGCGCCGGCAGGCATCAGCGCGCTCCAGTCCAGCGACCGGCGCTCGCCGACGACGATCACCGCGTCGGCGCGGAGCAGCTCGGTGTCCCCGGACAGGACGTGGCGCAGCATCGCGTGCCCCTCCTCCAGCACGGCCAGCGCAGTGAACGGCCGCACGTCCACCGGCGCGCCGGCGAGCCGCCTGATTAGCTGGACGCGACCCTCGGGTGGTAGCTGCCCGCCGAACGCCGTCGCGGGCGTCGCGACGGTGATCGAGGCGAAGCCGGCGCGCACCCCGAGCTCGACCGAGCTTGCGCACGGCCACCAGCCGAAGCCGTCGTCGACGACGAGCAGGCGCTCGCCGCCGCGGAGCCGGTCGGCGCCGCCGGCGATCGCAGCGGACGACGTCATCGCGGCCGCGATGCCGGGCACGTCGGGGAGGACCTCGTCGCTGCCGACGGCGAGCACCACCTCGTCGAACTCGTCGAGGTCCGCTGCCGTGACCCGCGTGCCGAGCCGGAGCTCCACGGTGTCGAGCCCGTCGAGACTCGCCCGGTGGAAGTCCAGGAGCCGACCCCAGCCCGTGCGGTGCGGCGCGGAGGCGGCCACCGCGAGCTGCCCGCCGATGGCCTCGCGCGCGTCGAAGAGCACGACGTCGCGCTCGCCGCCGAGCCGGAGCGCGGACTCGAGCCCGGCCGGCCCGGCACCGACGACGGCGACGCGCCCGCCCCCGCCCGAGCCGGCCGCCTGCACGGTGAGCGGCGCGGCCGGCCGGTGCGCGTGGCCGGGAGGCCCGAGATCCGGGTTGACCGAGCACAGCAGCGCGGGGTCGAACGCCCGGCAGTCCTCGTTGCACGACACGCACGGGCGGACGGTCGCCTCGTGGCCCGCGAGGATCTTGCGCGGCATGTCCGGGTCGGCGATGAGCGGCCGGGCGACGCCGACGAGGTCCGCGCCCGCGTCGAGCGCGGCGGCGATCTCGTCGCCGCGGCGGAACGCCTGGGAGATCAGCAGGGGACCGTCGACGACCGCGCGGACGCGCGCCACGTCCGGCAGCAGGGGCGGATCCTCCGTGCCCATGTCCTTGACGTAGGTCGTGCGGACCCCGACGGTGAGGTTCAGGTAGTCCGCGATCGGGTCGAGATGCGGGAGCAGCTCGCACAGCCCGTCGATCGTGAAGCCCGCCTCCTCGCCGCCCTCGGTCGACAGGCGGATGCCGACGACCGCGTCCGGGGCGGATGCGCGGATCCCCCGCACGATGCGCTCGACGATCGCCACCCGTCCTTCGATCGTGTCGGCCCCCGGGCGGAGGTTGGTGGCCGCCGACAGAAACTGGGCGAGCAGGTAGCCGTGCGCCGCGTGCAGCTCGACGACCTGGAAGCCGGCCTCGCAGACGTTCCGCGCGCACTGGACGAAGGCCTCCACGACGCCGTCGACCTCGCCGTCGGTGAGCGGCCGCGGGAGCGTCGGCTCGCGCGGCGAGCGGACGGCGGACGGCGCGACGGGGTGGTACCAGGTCTCCGCGAGCAGGGTCTCGCGCCCGAGGTGGACGATCTGGCACGCGGCCACCGCGCCCTCGGCGCGGATCGCCTCGGCACGGGCCGCGATGCCGGGCTGGGCCTCCGGCCGCCACGCATCGGTGCTGATCCCGTTGCGCGACGTCGACTCGGGCGCGACGAGGGTGCCGCCGACGGTGAGCATGGCCGCTCCGCCCGCGGCGCGCCGGCGCCAGTAGTCCGCGTCATTCGGCAGCGGGACGCCGCCGCTGACGTCGGCCGTGCCGTGCGGCGTGCCGACGATGCGGTTGGCCAGCTCGAGGCCACCGAGCCTGAACGTGCGGGCGGCGGGGTGGCTGCGCCCGTCAATATCCTTACTTGATCTCACTTTGATCGATTACCATACGTCATGGCGGTTCCGACCGTCAAGTGCGACGGTTGCCCACCTTCTCATTTCCTGATATGACTTCGGTTATGGCGCATCCGACGATAGAGCAGATCGACGCCGCGCCCGCTCCGGGCGCGGCGCGCTTCCACCCGGGCGAGGAGCAGCGCTACCGGGACCGCACCCGCCGCTCGCTCGAGCTTCTGCGCAAGTCGCAGGCGCTCATCCCGACCGGCCACGCCGGCGGGATGTGGTACCAGATGCCCTACCCCGTGCTGCTCGAGCGCGGCAAGGGCAGCCGCGTCTGGGACGTCGACGGCAACGAGTATCTCGACCTCCGGATCGGCGACTGGGTGCTCATCCACGGGCACTGCAACGACAGGATCCGCGAGGCGGTGTACGCGCAGATGGACCAGGCGGTCCAGCTCGGCTCGCCGGAGTGGGACCTGGCCTACCGGATGGCGTCGCTGATCGTCGAGCGCATGCCGGCAGTGGACCGGGTGCGGTTCCTCGCATCGGGGACCGAGACCAACCTGCTCGCCCTCCGCCTCGCGCGCGCCCACACCGGCCGCACCAAGCTCGCCAAGGCGACCGGCAGCTACCACGGGATCGCGGACGTGCTGGTCGTCGGGCAGTCGACGATCAGCTTCGTGACCGACACCGTGCCACCCGGGGTCACGCCCGGCGTCGCGCAGGACGTCGTCGAGTTCCCGTACAACGACCCGGACGGCGCCGAGGCGGTCATCGACCGCGAGGCCGCGAACCTCGCCGCGGTGATCGTCGAGCCGATCATGGGCGCCGCCGGGATGGTGCCGGCCACCCGGGAGTTCCTCCACCGGCTCCGCGAGGTCACCGCCCGCCACGGCATCGTCCTGATCTTCGACGAGGTCGTGACGTTCCCCATCGCCTACGGCGGCGCGCAGGCGCACTTCGACGTGATGCCCGACCTGACGACCATGAGCAAGGCGGTCGGCGGCGGCCTGCCGCAGGCCATCCTCGGCGGCCGCGCCGAGCTCATGGACCTCCTGGACCCGGAGCGCCACGGCGGCAAAGCGCCCGTGACCGCCGCCTCGACCTTCGGCGGCAACGTGACCGCGCTCGCCGCGGGGATCGCCTGCCTCGAGCAGCTCACGCCCGAGGCGCACGCGCACGTGCAGGCCCTCGGCAAGCGCGGCCGGGACGGCATCGACGCGCTCGGCGAGAAGTACGGGCTGCCGCTCCATGCCACCGGCTTCGGCCACATCTTCGCGATGCACTGGGCGCCCGAGCGCGTCGTCGACTACCGCACGCGGATGCAGGACGACAGCCAGAAGATCGAGAACCTCGGCATCGCCCTCATGAACCGCGGGTGCTACCACTTCTCCTTCGGGTCGTTCCTGCTCTCCACGACGCATACCGAGGCGGACATCGACCACCTCCTCGGTGCGCTCGACGAGTCGCTGCACGCGCTGGGATTCGTGTGAGCGCCGTGACTGCCGCCGGCCTCCGCGCCCCGACGCGGCACGAGCTCCGGATCGACGTGTCCGCAGCCCTGCCGTTCGGCGGCGAGCGCAACCAGCTCGCGGCCACGGTCCACACCCCTCCGGGTGAGGTCCGGGCCATCCTCGTGTGCTGGCCCGGAGGTTCATACAGCCGGGTCTATTGGGACATGCAGGTCCCGGGTCACAGCGGCTACAGCTTCGCCGAGCACCTCGCCGGCCGCGGGTTCGTCGTGGTCGCCGCCGACCCGCTCGGGGTCGGGGACAGCTCACGCCCGGCCGACGTCGATGCCGTCACGCTCGAGTCGATGGCCGACGCCGCGGCGGAGCTTGTGCGCCGGCTGCGCGGGGGTGCGGTCGAGGACGTCGTGGGGCCGCTCGACGGCGTCCCGGTCGTCGGGCTCGGGCACTCGCTCGGCGGATGCCTGACCATCGTCGAGCAGGCGCGCCACCGCAGCTACGACGGCGTCGTGAACCTCGGGTACACCTGTGGCAGCAAGGCCTCCTTGGAGGCCGTCGGAGCCGAGACCGCGACCGACGACCCCGCCCGGCTGCTCGCCGAGGCGGTCGAGCAGGCCAAGGCCTTCTTCGGGCCGGACTGGGACTCCGGCTACAGCATCGCCCCGCGCGAGCCCAACCATGTCTGGCTGCACCGGCCCGACGTGCCGGCAGCGGTCATCGCCGCGGACGACGCGGCGGCGGCCGCGTGGCCGAGGCAGGCCTTCGTCGGCGGCCTGCTCGCCGGGCATGCGGCCGCGTACGCCGCGGAGGTCACCACACCTGTGCTCGTCGGGTTCGGCGACCACGACGTCCCGGCGCGGCCGCGCGACGACGCCGGCTTCTACACCGCCAGTTCCGACGTGACGCTGGTCGTCCTCCCGGACAGCGCGCACAGCCACAACTTCGCCGCCACGCGCGTCGCGCTCTGGGATCGCATCGCGGCATGGGTCGACGGCCTGCCGGGCCGCGTGGACACCGGCAGGTCGTCGTGAGTCTCGCGGGCAAGCTGGCCGCCGTCACCGGCGGCGGATCCGGCATCGGACGGGCGATCTGCCGCCGTTTCGCGGAGGAGGGCGCCACGGTGGCCGTCCTCGACGTCCGACTCGCCGCGGCGCAGGCGACGGTGGACGAGCTCGGGGCCGGCCTGGCGCTGCAGGCCGACGTCAGCGACAGCGCGGCCGTCGACGCCGCGTTCGAGCAGATCGAGCGCGACCTCGGAACGCTCGACGTCCTGGTCAACAACGCCGGCGCCAGCGGCGCCGCGCACATCGAGCGCGTCGTCCCACTGGTCCAGATCCAGCGCGACGAGGCGGCGGCCGGCCGCGTCGTGACGCCGCTCGACGCGCTGGTGCGCCTCAGCGACGAGGAATGGCGGCGCATGCTCGCCATCCATCTCGACGGGACCTTCTACTGCAGCCGCGCGGCCGTGCGCGCCATGGCCCCGCGCGGGTCCGGCACCATCGTCAACATGGCCTCGGTCTGCGGGATCGAGGGGTGCGCCGGCCATCCGCACTACTCGGCGGCGAAGGCGGCGATCCTCGGCTTCACCCGCTCGTGCGCGAAGGAGCTGATCGTCCAGGGGATCCGGATGAACGCGCTCGCCCCGGGGTTCGTCGACACGAGCGTGCGGACGAACGATGGGGCCGACGCCGTCGACGCCAACCGCCGCTTCATGGCGGCGAGCACGCCCGCCGGTCGTCTCGGGACTCCGGCCGAGATCGCTGCGGCGGCCGCCTTCCTCGCGTCCGACGAGTCCGCCTACTTCGTCGGCGCCACGCTCAGCCCCAACGGCGGTCTCGTCACTGCCGTCTGACCCGCGTCGCGCAGTAGAAGGCGACGTAGCGCCGGATCAGCCCCTCGTCGTCGAGCGCGAGGCTCGAGACGAAGGATCCCCCGCCGGCGATTCCCTCGACGAAGCAGTCACGCCCCTGCTGGACGCACCGGAGGATGATCTGCCGCACCGGGGACTCCCCGCGCACGTCGGTGAAGCCGGCGAGCAGCTCGGCGCGCCCCCGGAACTCGACACGGCCCATCCCCGGCCGGTACGGCGGATGCGAGTACAGGCAATCGCTCGAGAAGCACCCCGCGGCCGCGGGGAAGTCGCCGGTGGAGAGCGCGCCGAAGTAGCGGTCGAGCACCGGGCGGGCGCGCTTCTCGCCGTCGAGCCCGGCAACGTCCCATGTCGTCGAGCCCTCCACCGGGGGGCAGTGGAACGACAGCCAGCGGCGGATGAGCCCGGCGCGGTCGAGTTGGACGCTCGCGGCGAACGAGGCGTCGAGCGCGCCGGTCATCCTGCCCTCGAGGAAGCAGTCCGCTCCCTCGCAGATGCACGCGAGCACCTCGGGGTGGCGGGGGCCGTCGCGCTCGAGCAGCCGGCCGATCGCCGGCGCGCCGACGGCGATCGTCCGTGGCGCCGTCTCCTCGCCGGTGCCGTCCCAGTGGGCGTAGACGGCGTGGTCGGCGAGACCGCCGCCGCGGACGAGGAAGGCGCGGACCGACTCTGGAAGGACGGACATGTCGAGCATTGTAATATGACCTGAATTCAGCTAAGTTCTGTCGGCTGCTGTCCATCGTCTCGGAGGAACGTTGTGGCTACCAGGATCGGCGTCGACGTCGGGGGCACCTTCACCGACTTGATCTTCCTCGACGATGAGACCGGCGAGGTTCTCGTGGGCAAGGGCCCGTCGAACGCCAGCGCGGTCGACGAGGCCGTGCGATCGGTCGTCGACGCCTCGATCGGCGACGGTGACCTCGGGCGCGCCGGGTACTTCCTGCACGGGACGACGGTCGGCCTCAACGCCCTGCTCGAGCGCAACGGCGCGCGCGTGGGCCTGCTGACGACGGCCGGCTTCCGCGACGTCCTCGAGGTCCGCCGCCTGATGCGCGTCGACGAGCACGGCGAGCATCTCTGGGACCACCTGTTCAAGACCCCCGAGCCGCTCGTGGGCCGCGCCCTGCGCGCTGGGCGCCGACGAGCGCATCCTGGCCGACGGGAGCGTCCGTCAGCCGCTGTCGCCCGACAGCGTGCGCCAGGCGGCGGAGATCTTCGCCCGCGAGGGCGTGGAGTGCCTGGCGATCGTCTTCCTCAACGCGCACGCGAACCCCGCCCACGAGCTGCAGGCGGCCGAGCTGGTGCGCGAGGCCGGATTCACGGGCCCGCTGTCGCTCTCGCACCAGATCACGGGCCAGTACCGCGAGTACGAGCGGACGTCCACGACGGTGATCGACGCCTACGTGCGGCCCGCCGTATCGGCGTATCTCGAGCGCCTCGAGTCCGGCCTGCGCGAGGACGGGTTCGACGGCGAGTGCCTGATCACGACGTCCTCGGGCGGATGCGTGGCTTTCGGCGAGGCGCGGTCGCGGCCGTTCGAGACGGTGATGTCCGGGCCGGTCGCCGGCGCGGTCGGCGCCGGCCTGCTCTGCGAGGAGCTCGGCCTCAAGCTCGCCATCACCGGCGACGTCGGCGGGACGAGCTTCGACACGTGCCTGCTCGTCGACGGCCGCCCGCGGGTCAAGCACGAAGGCGAGGTCGTCGGGATGCCGCTGCAGACCCCCTGGGTCGACGTCCGCTCGGTGGGCGCCGGCGGCGGCTCGATCGCCTCCGTCGAGCGCGGGCTGCTCCACGTCGGCCCGCGGAGCGCGGGCGCCGACCCCGGGCCGGTCTGCTACGGCCGCGGCGGCACGGAGCCGACCGTGACCGACGCCGCCGTCGCACTGGGGATGCTCGCGCGTCCGACCCTGGCCAGCGGCCTGCGGCTCGACGAGGACGCGGCCCGCGCCGCGCTGGCCCGGATCGCGGACGAGCTGGGGCTCGAGCCCGAGCAGGCGGCCCAGGGCGTGCTCCGCGTGGCGAGCGCCGCCATGGCCGGCGCGATGCGCGCCGTGAGCGTCGAGGTCGGCGAGGACCCGCGCGACGGCGCGCTGATCGCCTACGGAGGGGCGGGGCCGCTGCTCGCCTCGCTGCTCGCCCGCGAGCTCGGCATCGGGACGATCGTCGTGCCCAACTACGCCGGCAACTTCTCGGCGTGGGGACTGCTCGAGCAGGACGTCGTGCGGTCCGCCGCGCTGACGATCGTGCGCCCGCTCGACGCCGAGGGAATCGCGCGCGCCGAGGAGACGCTCGGCACGCTGTTCGCGCGCGCTCGAGGAGCGGCTCGAGCGGCGGCTGGCCGGCACCGTCAGCCACGAGGCCGAGCTCGACCTGCGCTACCCCGGCCAGGAGTACACGTTGACGATCGGCGTCGAGCTCAGGGCGACCGCATCGCCGAGGCGCCCGAGGACATCGCGGCACGCTTCTCCGCCGCCTACCGGCGCAACTATGGCCACAGCTTCGGCGGCGACGCGGAGATCGAGTCGGTGCGCGCCATCGAGCGCACGTCGCTGCCACACCCGTCGCGCTCGGCGGCGTCGGGCAGCCGGTCGACCCGGGCCGAGGCGGCCGGCCGCCACACCGTGCGCGCCTTCTCGTTCCAGCGCGAGGACTGGTGCGACTTCGTGGTGATCGACCGCGACAGCCTCGCGCCGGGCGACTCGTTCGACGGCCCGGCCATCGTCGTCGAGACGACCACGACCTCCTACTTCGACGAGGGCTTCCGCGGGGTCGTGCACGACACGGGCGCGCTGGTCGTGACCGACACGGTGGCGCCGTCGTGGGATCGCCCGCTCGTCCCGGAGGTCGAGGACCTCACCGCGTGACTCAACGCCGGTAGACCGGGTCGGTCCGGTCGTGGGTCCCCCAGGCGAAGCCGGACGTGTCCGGCAGGCCGAAGCCCTCCCACTCCTGATCGACCCGGTCGTCGCGGACCCACTCCCAGGTCAGCACGCGGCTCGCGATCCTCCACGCGCCCGCCCGGCGTTCGAAGCGGTCGACGTAGCGGCCGCCCGCCGTCCAGTCCCAGCGGGTGCCGTCCTCGCGGGTGTAGCGGTGATACCCGACGGTGTAGGACTCGGTGTGCGCGACGTCGCCGTCGAGCTCTATCAGGGTGTTCAGGACGGTGTGCATCGTGACCTCCGCGAGCGACGGCAGCGCCTCGCGCACCCAATCGACGTACGCGTCCGCAGCGCCGGCGAATGCCCCGTGGTCGTCGACCGCGTCGTCGTGGAAGCACGAGCGCACGAGGTCCCAGTCGTGGCGGTCCAGCCCGCGAGCGAAGCGCAGGATGACGTCGCGGATCTCGTCCTTGTCGAGCAGCGCCTGCAGTCGCGGCTCGGCTGGGGCCATCACGCGGCGAAGGCGTGCGGGTACAGCCGGCGTGCGGCGATCTCGGTGAGCAGGCCGGCGGTCACGTCGGCGTGCACGGCGTCGGCCGGGCGCTCGGCGGGCGGCCCCCAGCCGGCGCCGCCGCCCGTGCGGATCTCGATGCGCGAGCCCTTGGGCAGCGGGACGCCCGTCACCTTCGCGTACTCCCTGCTCGAGCCGTCCGGGAGGTGCACGATCGCCTCGTTGCGGCGGCCCCGCTCCCCGCCGGCCAGGGCGAACGGCGGCACCTGCGAGCGCTCGTTGACGACGGTCAGCTCCATGTCGAGGAGCGCGCTGACCGCGAAGTCGATGCCGGGCCCGCCGCGGTGGAGGCCCGCGCCCGGCGAGTCCGCCGCGAAGTCGGCGTGCTCGACGACCATCGGCGTCTTGGCCTCCCAGACCTCCCAGGAGACGCCGCGCAGGCCGGAGCAGGCGACGGGCATGAGCGGTCCTCCGCCGTCACCGTAGACCGCCGCCGCGGGGGCGCCGCCGACGATGTTGATCGAGTCCGCCCAGAAGCTGCTCTTCTCGTCGAGCCCCCACAGCACCAGCGACACGCACATGTCGAAGCCGCCGGGCATGCGCTCCGGCAGCGCCGTCCCGATCGCCTCGTTGATGCCCTCGATGAGGATGTACATCGGGTAGCTGGCGAGGCCCGTGGGAGCGGGCCGGACCGGATCGAACATCGACCCGGGCCGCGTCTCGAGCTTGATGGGCCGGAAGTAGCCCTCGTTCGCGCGGCCGTCGTCGATCGCCAGCGCCATCATGGCGCAGCGGATCGCCGAGACCACGCCGATGTACGGGCTGTTCACCGGGCCCGGCTGCTGGTCCGGCGCGTCGGTCAGGTCGATCGTGATCCCGTCCTGGTCGATCTCGACCGCCACCTCCCACGGCAGCATCACGGCCTCGTGGCCGTTGTGCTCGTGGACGATCGTGCCGGTGTAGCGGCCGGGCGGCAGCTCCGCCAGGCGTTCGCGCATGCGAGCCTCGCTGGCGTCGAAGATGACGTCGACCGCGGCGTCGAACTGCTCGAGGCCGTAGCGCTGGATGAGCTCGAGCAGCGCGCCGAGACCGGCCCGGCAGGCGCCGACCTGCGCGCCGAGGTCGCCCGCGGCGGAGGCCGGGAGCCGCGTGTTGGCGAGCATCGTCCGGTAGACGTCGTCGTCCAGGACGCCGGCCCGGTAGAGCCTGATCCCGGGGTAGATGGTTCCCTCCTGGAAGAGGTCGGTGCTGTCGCTGACGAACGGCGCCTTGGCGCCGACGTCGAGCTGGTGCGCCTTGATCGCCGCGTAGGCGACGATCTCGCCGTCGAGGAACCCTGGGACGATGATGGCCACGTCCCACTGGTGCGTCCCGGTCAGGTAGGGGTCGTTGACCACGAGGACGTCACCGGGCTCGAGTCCGTCGCGCTCGGCGTAGTGCTTGGTCACCGCCTCCACGCACAGTCCGAGGCTGCCGGTGAAGAGCGGCAGCGTCTGGATCTGCGACAGCATCCGGAACTCGCGGTCATAGAAGGCGCCGGCGCCGTCGAGGATGTCGTAGATGATCGGGGAGAAGGCCGTCCGCTTCAGGGTGACGAGCATCTGATCGGCCGCCGCGTCGAGCCCGTGGCGGATGATCGACGCCGTGACAGGGTCGACGCGACCGGTCGCGGCCTGCGGGCGGGGCGTCGTCTCGATGCTCATGGCGCTGCTCCTGTCGTCGGGTCGGGGTACTCGTATTCGGGGACGGCCATGACGAAGCCGGCCGGGACATCGGCGATCTCGAGAACGAACCCGAGGTCCTCCCGCGTGTCGATGTAGGCGCCGACGAGGCGCGGGCTCTCCTCGGTGCCGCCGGCGAAGCGGGCGTCCATCACATTGCGCAGTCCGAGGTCGCTGAAGTGGTCGCGCGCGCGATCGAAGTCCGCCACGTCGAACCGCACGTGGTGGATGTGATCGGCTCCGCCGTGGCGCTCCAGCGACTCCGCGTACGGGCTCTCGCCCTCGAGCGGCTGGATGATCTCCACGCGGAAGTGCGGGCCCAGCTGCGCCAGCGCGGCGCGCATCGCGAACTCCGCGGGCTGGGAGTCGAGCTCGGCCGACACCGTCGACGGGTCGTAGCGATACACGCGCCACGGGCCCACGCCATAGCGGTCCCACCACGTGCGGACAGCGCGGTCGATGTCGCGGGTGGCGATGCAGATGTGGTTGCCGGCCGTGAAGAGGGGATCGCGCACGAGGGGTGTATCATACCTGAATCGAACTCAGTTTGTCCATCCTCGAGACGTTCGATCGTGCGCTCGTTCGCCGGCTGCTCGACCGGGAGGAGCGCCGGCTCGCCGACAGCACCGCGGCGTCGCGCGAGATGCACGAGCGCGCGCGCGCGACCCTGGTCGGGGGTGTCGCGTCGTCCTATCAGCTGCGGGACCCGTGGCCGCTGTACCTGACCCACGGCCGCGGCGCGGCGCTCTGGGACGTCGATGGGACCCGGCGCGTCGATTACCACAGCGGCTTCGGCGCCATGGTGCAGGGCCACGCCAATCCGGTGATCGGGCGAGCCGTCCAGGAGCGCTACGCCCTGGGCACCCACCTCGCCGCCCCGACGGAGGATGCCGTCGCGGTCTCCGAGGAGCTCGCCCGCCGCTTCGGCCTGCCCCGGTGGCGGTACACGAACTCGGGCTCGGAGTCGACGATGGACGCCATCCGGATCGCCCGCGGCTTCACCGGTCGCGAGGTCGTGATGAAGATCTCCGGGTCCTACCACGGCCACCACGACGCGGTGATGGCCTGCGAGGGCGACGCGCGCTCCGCGGGCATCCCGGATGCAGTCGCAGCCCTGACGTCCGCGGTCCCGTTCAACGACGCCGAGGCGATGGAGCGCCGCATCGAGCGGCTCGACTCGGAGGGCCGCAAGCCGGCCTGCGTGATCCTCGAGCCGGCGTTCATGCTCGGCCTGGTCCTGCCCGACCCGGGCTACCTCGAGGCCGTCCGCGACATCACGCGCCGCCACGGCGTCGTCCTCATCTTCGACGAGGTGAAGACGGGGCTGACGATCGCGGCCGGCGGCGCCACGGAGCGCTTCGGGATCCGGCCGGACCTCGTGACGCTCGCCAAGGCGCTCGGCGGCGGCCTTCCTTCCGGCGCGATCGGCGGGACGGAGGAGGTGATGGCCGTCGTCGAGGACGAAACCGTGCTGCAGGTCGGCACCTTCAACGGCAACGCGCTCGGCATGGCGGCGGCGCGGGCCAACCTCCGCGACGTCCTGACGCCGGAGGCGTACGAATGGCTGGACCGGCTGAACGAGCGGATGGCGGCCGGCTGTGAGCGCGCGCTGGCCGAGCACGGGCTTCCCGGCTACGCGCTCGGCCTCGGCGCCCGCGGCTGCGTGACGTTCGCGCCGGCCCGGATCCGCGACCACGCGGCGCTGCACGCCCACCAGGACCCCGAGCTCCTCCGGCTGACGTCGCTGTACGCGACTAACCGGGGCCTCTACCTCACGCCCGCGCGCCCGGAGCAGTGGACGCTGTCGGTCGCCCATTCGGAGGCCGACGTCGACGCCTACGTGGACACGTTCACCGCGCTGGCGCGCGAGCTCGCCGGCTGATCAATCGCCAGGGACGATGACCGCGCGGCCGACGACCTCGCCGCGACGGAGGCGGTCGTAGGCGTCCACCGCGTCGGCCAGGCCGCAGCGCTCCACCTCGGTGTGGATGGCACCAGATCGGGCGAGCGCGACCACCTCGGCCAGCTCGGGGACGCTGCCCCAGGTGGTGACGGTCACCGAGCAGTCGAACGGCAGGCTGTACGCCACCACCGGCAGCGTGCCACCGCCGCGCCCGACGTAGGAGATGGCTCCGCCCGGCGCGACCACGCCGGCCGCGAGCGCCAGGGTGGCGTCGGTCGCGACGCAGTCGAGGACGAGCGTGGCGCCGTTCCCGCCGGTCTCGTCCCGCAGGTCCTCGGGAGTCAGGTCACGCGCGGAGAGGACGGCGTGGGCGCCGGCGGCGCGCGCCAGCTCCAGCGCCTGCTCGCGGTTGTCCACCGCGACGACCCGGGCCGCGCTGACCGCGCGCAGGATCTGCACCGCCATGTGACCGAGCCCGCCGACGCCGATGACGACGACGGTGGCGTTCGGCCGCAGCAGGTGCAGGTACCGCTTGATCGCGTGGTACGGCGTGAGGCCGGCGTCGGCGAGCGGAGCCGCGAGGACGGGATCGAGGTCGCCGATCGGCACGAGGTGGCGGACGGAGGGCACGACCATGTACTCCGCGAGGCCGCCGTCGCGGCCCAGGCCGCCGCCGTGCGCGCGCAGCTCGCTCGCGGGCCGCGCGCAGACGTTGTCCTGGCCCTGCATGCAGTGCCAGCAGACACCGCAGCCCCAGCGCGCATGCACGAGCACCCGGTCGCCTTCGGCGATGCCGGAGACCCCGGCTCCCAGCGCGCTCACGGTCCCCGCCGTCTCGTGCCCGAGCGTGAACGGCAGGTCGTACGGCAGCGTGCCCTCCGGCCACTCCATGAGGTGCACGTCCGTATGACAGAGGCCGGCCGCGTCCACCTTCAGCAGCACCGCGCCGGGGCCGGGCTCGGGGACATCCGTCTGGACGAGCTCCGCCTCGCTCTGCCAGCGGAGCTGGCGAACGGCCTGCATCATCATCGGGCGGGCACCTCGGCCAGCGCCGTCCGGGCGGCCTGCAGTCCGAACACGAGCGCGGTCGCCAGGCCACCCGCGTACGCGCGATGGAAGACGCCCCCCGCATCGGCCCCTGCCGCCAGCAGCCCTGCAATCGGGACGCCGTCGGAGTCGAGAACCCGGGCCTGCGGATCGATCGTCAACCCGCTCCAGGTGTTGGTGATCGCCGGGACGACCTCGATGACGTAGTACGGCGGATCGACGAGCGGCGCCGCGTCCAGACGCCGGCCGGGCCGCGGGTCGCCGGCCTCGCACCGGCGGTTGAACTCGGCCAGCGCGTCGCGGATGGCGGGCCCCGGATACCCCCACTCCTCGGGGAGGGCCTCGAACTCGTCGACTTCGTCGGCCACCGCGGCTCTCGCGCCCAGCCGGTAGGCGAGCCGGAACTTGTCGAGCGGCTCGACCCCCTCGACGTACGGCTGCATCATCCACTGGTCGTGCACGCGCTGGTCGGTCACCAGCAGCGCCCGCCCCTCGGGCTGATCGAGCACGGCGAGCGTCGAGATGTGGTCGCCGATCGTCTCGTCGCAGAAGCGTCGCCCGTCGAGATTGAAGAGCACGCCGTGCTCTGAGTGGTAGAAGCTCAGAGCGGTGAACTCGTGCGGGTCGGTGTACGGGACGCCCGACGGGATGAGGTGCCCGTAGAACCCCGCGTTCGCCTTGCCGAACCCGGCGCCGGCCGACAGCCCGAGGCGCAGGCCGTCGCCCGTGCTGTGGGTGTTCGCGCGCACCGCGAGGTCCCCGGCGAGCGGGCCGATGTGCTCGGCGCGCAGGTCGCGGTCGCCGGCGAAGCCTCCCGTCGCCAGCACGGTCGACCCGGCCCGGATCGCTCGCCGCTCGCCGGTGCTCGTCACGACCTCGGCGCCGGCGACGCGGCCGTCCTCGAACAGCAGGCGCTCGGTCCGGGTGCCGACGAGCAACTCGCCCCGATCGCGGACGATCCGCTCGCAGGCGACGAGGAAGCCGGCGATGTCGGTGGCGCAGCCTCGCCCATAGCCGAGGACGGTCACCGGATCCGCGACGTGGACCCCCAGGGAACGAACCCACTCGAGACCCTCGGCGTAGCCCTCGACCACCCGTGCCGACAGATCCGGGTCACCGCCCGGATTGACCTCGCGCATGACGTCGACGCTCGGCGCGGTCCAGATGAACCCGGCGTAGGCGGCAGACCCGCCAATGGCGGGTCCCTTCTCGACGAGAACGACCGTGGCGCCGTCCTGCGCGGCGCGTGCCGCAGCGCTCAGCCCCGCCATCCCGCCGCCGAGGACCAGGAGATCGACCGAGTCGCTCATCGGGCGGCATCCTGGAGCCAGTCCGCCGGCGTGGGCTCATCCATGCCGAGCGGGCCGCGCATGACGTCCCAGTTGTCCGGAACGCCCTTGAGGTGCATCCCGCCGTCGACGTTCAGCGTGACGCCGGTGATCCACCCGGCCGCCTCAGACGCGAGGAAGACCACGACCTTGGCCATGTCCGAGGTCTGGCCGGTCCGGTCCATCGGACAGCGCTCGACGAACGCCCTGAGCGCGTCGGGATTCTCGCCGAGGAACCGCTTGGCCAGCGGCGTGTCGATCAGGCCCGGTGCGATCGCGTTGACGCGGACGCCCATCGGGGCGTACTCGAGCGCCGCCACCTGCGTGAACATCGACAGCGCCGCCTTCGACGAGCAGTAGGCCGCCAGGCCGCGCGTCGGAACGCTGAAGTTCAGGGTCGAGATGTTGACGATCGCGCCGCCCGTGAGCCCTCCCTCCATGCAGCGGCGCCCGAACTCGCGCGTGCCGACGAACGTGCCGCGCGCGATGACGTCGAAGACCCGCTGCCACTCGTCCACCGGCAGACCGACGATCGGGCTGAGCACGTTGTAGAGCGCGTTGTTGACGAGGATGCGCGGCATCCCGAAGGCGTCCGCGGCCGTGTCGAACGCGGCGCGCATGTCGTCCTCGTCGGCGACGTCGCCGGCGAAGGCCAGCGCGCGGCGCGCCGGCTGCTCCTCAGCCAGTGCCGTCGCAGCGACCTGCGCCGCATCGCCGTCGATGTCGAAGATCAGGACGTCGGCGCCGGCGGCCATCAGGTGGCGGGCGATGTCGTAGCCCAGGCCCTGGGCGGCGCCGGTCACCACCGCGGACGTGCCGACGAGCTCGAGCGCCGTGCTCGGAAGGAAGGGGTTCATGGCTGGATCGATTCGGGTCGGGAGCGGTGGAACGGCCCGCGGGCGGTGTGCCCGCGGGCCGCTGTCACCGGCGCTCAGGCCTTGCCCCAGATCTCCTTGAGCTGGTCGTTGAGGTCATCGATGATCGGAGCGAACTTGGTGCCGTTGGCGTCGGCGAAGTTCTCCTTGGTGACCAGGAACCACGGGGGCTGCCATGCCTCGTTCGGCGCGAGCGACTGACCCGTCATATGCCGGGCCGCCGCGTCCACGTAGTGCGCCCAGATCTCGAAGTAGGCCTGATGGACCGTGGCCCCCTCCGTGCCGGCCTCGATGTACGAGAGGTTCGTCGCCGTCGGCGCCTCGCCGACGAGCTTGACCTTCTTGTCGAGGCCGGCGGCCTTCAGCGCGGCCGGCAGGCCCACGGCGACGCCGTCGTAGTCGACGACGACGGCGTTGACTTTGGGATGGGAGCGCAGGTAGGCGACGATCTTGTTCGGCGCGTCCTTGCCGATCGCGGTGACGGGCACCTGCATCTTCGCCAGCGGGCAGTCCGCGCACCACTTCTTGTAGTGCTCCTCGAAGCCCTCGCCGACCGGCTTGAGGATCACGAACGTCGGAAGCTCGACGTAGAGGGTGTTCGCCTTGCCCTGGGTCTCGCTCACGACCCACGCCGCCATCTGCTTGCCGACGATCGGGACGTCCTCCGGCCCGCCCTGGGTGTAGGTGATGCCGCCCCCCGGCTTGTCGAGCGAGGACCAGCTGAACACCGGGATCTTCTTCGCGGCGAGCTGCTTGAGCTCGGCGGCGAACAGGGCCTTGTCGAATCCCGAGTTGAACACCACGTCGGGGCTCATGCGCACGACGCTCTTCCATGCGGCCTTGATGCTGGCCGGCGTCCCGTTGGTCGGGACGATGGTCGCCTTCCAGCCCAGGATGGCCGTCGCGTTCTTGATCGAGTCGGCGATGGTCGAGCAGACGGCGACGCCGCAGTGCACGAACGCCACGGTCTTGCCGGTGGGAATCGGCTTCTCGTGCTTTGGAAGCCCGAGCTTCGTCGGCAGGGTGGTGGCCTCCTTCAGCGCCGCCTGGGCCTCCTGCAGCCCCGCCGACGTCTCCGACGTGCTGGAGCCGCTGCTGCTGCCGGCGCCGCTGGCGACCTCGTCGTCGCCGCCGCATCCGGCGGCCGCGAGGGCGACGGCGGCGACCGCCGCCGCGAGCGCGGCGCGTCGCTTCGTGTGTGCTTGTGACCTCATGTGCATTCCTCTCCACTCCTCGTTGGCGATCACTTCGTTGACCCATCGGACGACCCCGCGGTCGCCGCCCGACGGCGACCGAAGCCCTTGAAGCCACCGCGGCGCAGCGCGCGGCGCTCCGCTCCGGTGATGGCGAGCGCCGCGATGAGCACGATGCCGGTGAACATCGCCGGCGCCCAGTTCGGTGCGGTCGCCAAGGCGAGGCCGGTGGTGCCCGTGCCGAGCATCAGGACCGCGATCACCGAGCCCCACGCGTTGAAGCGACCCGCCTTCAGCTGCGTCGCGCCGACGAACGCGGCGGCGTATGCCGCCAGCAGGTACGGATTGCCGGCCGCCGGGTCGCCCGATCCGAGCGTCGATGCGAGCACGACGCCGGCGACGCCGGCGATCGTGCCGGAGACGACGAGCGAGGCGAAGCGCAACCGCGCCGTCTTGACGCCGGCGAGCCGTGCGCTCTCGGCGTTGAAGCCTGTGGCGTACAGCCTCCGTCCGGTCCCGGTGTGCTCGAGCACGAACCAGAGGACCAGCGCGAGCGCGATGACGTAGAACACCGGCAGGCTGAACCCACCGATGCTCGACTGGCCGATGCGCGAGAACGAGCCCGCGAGCGCCGGATCGGTGATCGCGATGTCGTCGGTCATCAGCGTGATGAAGGCCTGGATCAGCGAGCCCGTGGCCAGGGTCGCGATGAACGAGTCCACGCCCATTCGGACGACGATCGTCGCGTTGACGAGGCCGATCATCACGGCGCCCCCTAGCGCGACCGCCACTGCCGGCGCGACGCCCCATCCCTCACCGAGGAAGTAGGCGGCGGTCACGGCGCTGAGCGAGGCGACGAAGCCGATCGAGAGGTCGAAGGTCCTCGTGCACAGCGGGATGACGAGGCTCAGCGACATGAGCGCCGTGGACGCGTTGTCGTTGAGGATCTGCTTCGCCGTCGACCAGGTCGCGAACGTGTCCGGGACCCAGATCGTGAAGACGGCGATGATCAGCAGCAGCACATAGACAGCGCCGATGTTCTGGAACGAGAGCGCCTTGCGCAGCCGGTCCGGCGAAGCGATCTCGCGGCGCGGAAGGGTGGCTTCGGCGGGCACCCGCGTGGTGTTCGATGTCTTGGCGGTGGGGGTCTGGACGGTGCTCACGTGGCCTCTTCCTCGTCGGTTCCTTCGATGGCGTGGTGGAGCGCTGCTTCGGTGACGCTGCCGTGGAGCTCGCGGACGATCACCCCGTCGCGCAGGACGACGATCCGGGTGCACATCGCGTGCAGATCGCCGACGTCGGACGACGCGACGATCACCCCGAGACCCTTCTCGGCCTGCTGGGCGATGAGCTCGTAGAGGGCGATCCGGTTGGCGATGTCGACGCCGGCGGTCGGCTCGCACAGCAGCAGGACGGACGGGTTGAGCGCCAGGCAGCGCGCCATGACGACCTTCTGCTGGTTGCCGCCGCTCAGCGTCGAGATCGGCGCGTCGTGGCTCGCCGTCTGGATCGACAGGCGGTCGACGTAGTCGTCGACGACCGCCGTCTCGCGTCGTCCGCTCAGGCGCACCCCGCGCCGGAGGCGGTCGAGGATCGACAGCGTGAGGTTGTCGCCGACGCCGAGCTCGGCGATCACGCCTTCGCGTGCGCGGTCGGCCGGCACGAGCGGCAGCCCGACGAGCTCGCTACCGCCCAGCTCGATCGGCGCGGCGCCGTTGGGCCCGAGGCGGATCGACCCCGCGGCATCGTGACCGAGGGCGCCCGCGAGCGCGTAGGGCAGCTCGTCGGCGCCGGAGCCGGGCAGCCCGGCCACGCCGAGGATCTCGCCCTCGTGGAGCGTGAAGTCGACGCCCCGCAGGTACCGCGACGTGACCTTGCTCGCCCGCAGGGCGGGGGGTGCGTCCGAGTGGGCGGCGACGTCGGCGCGGTAGTCGGGGTCGACGTCCTCGCCGACCATCAGCGTCGCGAGCGAACGAGGCGTGAGATCCGCGACGTCGCCCGTGTGGATGACCTCGCCGCCGCGCAACACCGTCACGCGATCCGCGAGCTCGAAGATCTCGTCGATGCGGTGCGAGACGTAAAGCAGGCTGGCGCCGGTGCGCCGCACCTCGCCGATCAGCTCGAACAGCTCAGAGACCTCGTTCGGCGGCAGCACGGCCGTGGGCTCGTCGAGGACGAGCACGCCCGATCCACCCTCCCAGCCCTGGAGCGCGGCGACGATGGCCACGATCACGCGCTCGACGGGCGTCGCTTCGGAGAGCGGACGGTAGAGGTCCATCTCGATGCCGAAGCGGCCGAGCAGCTCGCGCGCCGCGCGCTCCTGCTCGGACCAGCGGATGCGCCCGAACCTGCCGCTCACGTAGGAGCCGCGCAGGGCGAGGTTGTCGACGACCCCGAGTTCGAGGACGTGGCCGAGGTCCTGGTGTACGAACCGCAGCCGGTCGTGCCCCTGCTCGTGGACGGCGCCACCGAGCTGGAACTCCGCGTCCTGGAACCAGGCGCGGGCGCCGGGGTCCGGCTGGTGGAAGCCGGCGAGGGTCTTGATCAGCGTCGACTTGCCCGATCCGTTGTGGCCGACGAGCGCGTGGATCTCATCCGGGCGCACGTCGAGGTCTGTGTTCACCAAGGCGCGCGTGCCGCCGAACGTCTTGGACAGCGCCTCGATCTTCAGCAGGGTGGTCTCCACCCCCTGGTGCGCGACGGCGGTCACCGCTGATCGCGCTCCCAAGCGTCCATCCCGCTTCTGCACGTGTGCTCCATCAAGCCTCTCTCCTCTGCGGTCCTTGGTTCCTGAAGTGAGATCAGGTTAGGGACCGAGGGCCAGGCTGTCAAGCCGATTGCACGCAATCTGCTGAGGTGAGGTAGGATCGGCTCCAATTGCCCACGCCCCCTGGACACGGTCGCTCCAGGTTGGTACGTTTGAAGCGAATTCAGGTTGGCCCACGGGGCCGACACCCGGCGAAAGGGACGAAACGGTGACTGACACGGCAGCCCATTCCGAAGCGGTCGAGCGCGACCTGGGCGGATGCCCGGTGATGCACCGCGACTTCTCTCCGACCCAGGCTGCGGGGTGTCATTGGCAGCTGGCCGATGAGCTCCGCGAGACGAGCCCCGTCTACTTCAACACCTTCGCCCAGGGCTACTGGGTGTTCACCCGCCACGACGCGGTCCGCGACATCTACAAGACCGCCGACCTGTTCTCGAGCGAGTCGATCACGCCGTGGCAGCCCGATCCGGTCTACCGGTTCGTGCCGACCCAGATCGATGCGCCCGACCACATCAAGTACCGGCGGGTCGTCAACCCCTGGTTCTCCCCGCGCGCGATGCAGGACGCGGAGCCGGCGATGCGCGCCCTCTGCCGCCGGCTCGTCGAGGAGGTCGCCACGACCGGTAGCTGCGACTTCGTCACGGAGTTCGCGCTGCGCTTCCCCACCGAAGCGTTCCTCAGCGTCGCCGGCATCGACCCCTCCGACGCGGACCTCTTCGTCCCGTGGGTCGAGGACTTCTTCGGCGGGTTCGGCGGCGACCCCGAGGGCCTGGAGCCCATGATGAAGGCGCTCGAGGGGATCCGCGAGTACTGGGTGGCCGCGCTGGCGGAGCGGCGCGACGAGCCGGAGCCGCGTGAGGGCGACCTGGCCTCGCATCTGCTGCACTCGACCTTCGACGACCGGCCGCTCACCGACGCCGAGATGCTCGACATGCTGACGGTGCTGGTGCTCGCCGGCCTCGACACGACGCGCGCCACGCTCGGCTACATGTTCCGCGACCTCGCCGAGCATCCCGAGCGCCGCCGGCGCCTCATCGACGAGCCGGAGCTGATCCCGTCAGCGGTCGAGGAGTACCTGCGCTTCTACACGATCATCTTCGGCGACGGGCGCAAGGTCACGCGTGACGTCGAGTTCCACGGCGTGCAGCTCAAGGCGGGCGACATGGTCTACGCGCTCGTCTCGGGAGCGAACCGGGATCCGCGCGCGTACGACCGGGCCGACGAGTTCGTCATCGATCGCAAGCGCAACCAGCACATGGGCTTCGCCAACGGTCCCCACCGCTGCCTGGGCGCCCACCTCGCGCGGCGCGAGCTGCAACTCGCGCTCGAGGAGTGGCTGCGGGTGATCCCCGACTTCCACATCGCCACCGACGAGGAGCTGGCCGAACGCGGTGGCGCATCGATGATGACGCTCACGAGCCTCCCGCTCGCCTGGGAGGTGACGTCGTGAAGCTCACGGTGCACGGCCCGAGCTGCATGGGTCACGGCCGCTGCTATCAGATGGCTCCGGACCTCCTCACGTACGACGACGAGGGCTACGTCACGATCCGCGATCAGACGATTGAGGTGCCCGACGACCAGTTGGAGGCCGCCGCGGACGCGGAGGGCACCTGCCCCGAGCAGGCTATTAGTCTGACCGGTACATGAGCGGAGACTCGACGACACGGGCAGCCATCATCGGGGCGGGGCCGTCCGGCTTCTACACCGCCGACCAGCTGCTCAAGGCGGGGATCGCGGTCGACCTGTTCGACGCGCTTCCGACGCCCTACGGCCTCGTGCGCGCCGGCGTGGCGCCGGATCACCCGAAGATCAAGTCCGTCACGCGCATGTACGACAAGACCGCGGCGCATCCGGACTTCCGCTTCTTCGGGGGTGTCGAGCTCGGCGCCGACGTGACGCGCGAGGACCTGCTGGAGCGCTACCACGCGGTCATCTACGCCGTGGGCACCGCGACCGACAACCGGCTGGGGATCCCGGGCGACGACCGCCCGGGTTCGATCGCGGCCACCGAGTTCGTCGCCTGGTACAACGGCCACCCCCGGCACGCCGACGAGACGTTCGACCTGTCGTGCCCGCGCGCCGTCGTGATCGGCAACGGGAACGTCGCCATCGACGTCGCCCGGATGCTGGTGCTCGATCCCGACGAGCTCGCGCCGACCGACACCGCCGACCACGCGCTCGACGCGTTCACGAGCGCCTCGGTCAGCGATGTGGTCATCCTTGGCCGGCGCGGGCCGGCGCAGGCCGCCTTCACCAATCCCGAGCTCCGAGAGCTCGGCGAGCTCCTGCGCGCGGACGTCGTCGTGGACCCCGCCGACCTCGAGCTCGATCCGCACAGCGCCGCCTGGCTCGAGTCCGACGACGCGTCGCCGACCGTCCGGCGCAACGTCGGGATGCTGCGCGAGTTCGCGGCCAAGGAACCGACCGGCAAGTCGCACCGGATCGAGCTGCGCTTCTGCCGCTCTCCGGTCGAGGTCCTGGGCGAGACCGACGGC
Organism: uncultured Solirubrobacterales bacterium; assembly: GCA_963828075.1. Taxonomy (GTDB): domain Bacteria; phylum Actinomycetota; class Thermoleophilia; order Solirubrobacterales; family Solirubrobacteraceae; genus JACCYI01. The sequence goes on from CAWHDH010000021.1 coordinate 1,689,902, forward strand.
GGTCCGGTCACCGGGCTGCGGGTGGTGCGAAACCGGCTCGAGCCCGACGATCGCGGCGGCGTCCGGGCCATCGCCACCGAGGAGCACGACGTGATCCCCTGCGGGCTCGTGATCCGCTCGATCGGCTACCGCGGGCGCCCGCTGCCGGGCGTCCCGTTCGACGAACGCCGCGGCGTGATCCGCAGCGACGGCGGCCGCATCTGCGAGGAGGACGGGACCCAGTGCACCGGCGAGTACGCCGTCGGCTGGATCAAGCGCGGGCCCTCCGGAGTCATCGGCACGAACAAGAAGTGCGCCGCCGAGACGGTCGCGCAACTGCTCGAGGACCTGCCTCGCGGCCGCCTCAACGAGCCTTCGGCGCCGGACGGCGACGCGATCGAGGCGTGGCTGCGGACCCGCGTGCCCGGCTTCGTCACGTGGCATGGCTGGCAGGCGATCGACGAGCACGAGCGCGGCCTCGGCGAGCCCGACGGGCGCCCGCGCGTCAAGCTGGTGCGGGTCCCGGAGATGCTCGCCGTGGCCGACTCGACGGGCCCGCCCGAGTGAATACCGTCAGCGGGGCGGACCCGCCGCGGCGCCGCGGATGAGGTCCGAGAGGCGCTCGGCGGCGACGATCGTCGGCAGGTTCGTGTTGGCCCGCGGCACCTCGGGGAAGACCGACGCGTCGGCGACCCACAGCCCGTCGACGCCGAGGACGCGTCCCTGCGGATCGACCACGGTGCGCGGGTCGTCCGGCGCGCCCATGCGGCAGGTGCCGCAGATGTGCCCCGTGTCGCCGACGGTCTCCATGAGCCAGCGGTCGATCGCCGCGTCGTCCGACAGCGCCTCGACGCCCTGTCCGGTGGCGTCGATCGCGACGTGCGCGAACGCGGCGTCGAACGAGCCGGTCCGGAACAGCTCGAGCGCGCGCTTGACGCCGTCGCGCATGCGCGCGAGATCGGAGGCGCCGTTCAGCAGGTCCTGGTCGATCTCCGGATGCACGTCGGGGTCGGGCGACACGAGGCCCAGCCGCCCGCGCCCGAACTGCTGGTTGGCCCAGATGCAGAGCAGGCCCGGCCCACCCGCGGCGCTCCCGCCGCCGGCGCCGCCCCAGGTCCCGGCCGCACCGTCCGCGGCCAGCGCGGACGTGACGTCATGCGGCAGCGCCAGCGTCTGGTTGACCGACACGATCATCATGTCGTTCTCGGCTGCTCCGTGGAGTCCGGACGAGTAGCGAAGACAGCAGTTGGTCTGCCGCGCGTCGAGATCGGGCTGCGCTTCGGGACGGGCGAAGAGCCAGAACAGCGCCAGTGGGTGCTCTTGCATCCCCTCGCCGACCGGCAGTCGCGCGACCGATCCATCCGGCCCGATCCCCGTTCGCAGCAGGATCGCCGGGGAGTGGACGGCGCCGGCGCACAGGACGACGCCTCGCGCGCGGACCTCGACCCACTCGTCGCCCATGCGAGCGCGTACGCCCACGGCGCGGCCCGCCTCGACGATCACCTTGTCGACCGTCACCCCACCGATGACGCGCAGGTTCTCGCGCTCGCGGGCGGGCTCGAGGTAGCCGTCATTGGTCGTGACGCGCGCGCCGTCGCGGGCGCTGATGCCGTACGGCGACACGCCCGTGCCTGTCGGTGCGTTGTGGTCATCGCACCACCCGTATCCCAGATCGAGGGCGCTCGCGGCGAGGGCGTCATCGGCAGGGCCCCACTCGTCGCGCGCGAGCCGCTGGACCGGGATCGGCCCGTCGGCGCCGTGATAGGGCCGGTCACCGAAGTTCGCGTCGCTCTCCATGCGCCGCCGGAAGGGCAGGACGTCGGCGTACGACCAGCCGGGACAGCCGGAGGCCGCCCAGCGGTCGTAGTCGTCGGCCATCGCGTGGATGGCGATCATGCCGTTGACCGCCGACGACCCCCCGAGGCCCCGGCCGCGCAGGTGCGGTCTCGGCTCCTGGGCGCTCGACCGCCGCGACTCGAGGCCCTGCCACTGGAACGGCGCACACGCCGTCTCGTCGAGCGCCCGCCAGCCGTTCATGCTGCGCAGCTGCGGCGGCGCGTCGCTCGACCGCCAGTCGGGCCCGGCTTCGAGCAGCACCACCTGCGCGGCGGCGTCCTCGCTCAGGCGCGCGGCCAGGACGCACCCGGCGCTGCCGCCACCGACGACCAGCCAGTCCGCTTCGAGGTTCGTCATGCGCTAGACGCCGACGTGCGCGAGCTGCGAGCGCGCGGCGATGCTTGAGCGCAGCAGGTCGGCGCAGCGCTCCGCGAGCATGATCGTGGTCAGGTTCGTCGGCACCACCGGCAGCGTCGGCATGATCGACGCATCGATGACATAGAGGTCGTCGACGCCGTGCACCTTGCCGCGCTGGTCGACGACGCCCCAGCTCGAGCCCGCCGGCCCCATCGAGCACGTCCCGATCGGATGCGCCTCGGTCGTCGGCGCGCCCTGGATCGCGCTCGCGATCGCGCCGTCGTCGACGACCCCGGCGCCGGGGAAGACCTCCTCGGTCACGAACCGTGCGAGCGCCGGATGCTCGAAGAGCGAGCGCACCCGCTTGACGCCGTCGACGACCCGAGCGAGGTCCTCGGGGTGGTCGTAGAAGTTCGCGACGATCCTGGGCGGCGCGTGGGGGTCGGCGGAGGCGAGCTCGACCCGGCCGATCGAGTACGGGCGCAGGAGCGCGATCCCGCAGAACACCTGCGTCGGATCGATCGTGAACAGCACCATGTGCAGGTCCATCTCGGCGTCGCTCGTCGAGCCGGTCGAGGCGTAGTGCACGAGCGTCTGCAGCGGCGGCTCCGCGTGCTCGAACTCGTCGCTCGCGGCGAACGCGACCGTCGAGAGCGGGTGGTCGCGCATGTTCTTGCCGACGGCGTCGTTGGCGTGGACGACTTCGATGCCCAGGGCCTCGAGGTCGGCCGCCGGGCCGATCCCGGACCGCATCAGGATCGGCGGACTGCAGTAGGAGCCGGCGCTGAGGATGATCGTGTCGGCGGCGATCTCCTCGCCGGAGCCGAGGACGACGGAGCGGGCGCGGCCGTCGACGACCGTCACGCGGTCGACCACCACTCCGGAGCGGATCTCGAGGTTCGAGCGCGCGCGGACCGCGGTGGTCAGGTAGCCGACGGCGGCGCTCTGGCGCACCCCGTCGATCTGGTTTACCCCGAGCGGGCCGACGCCCACCGGGTTCGGTCCGTTGAGGTCCTCGACGTACCGGTGGCCGGCGGCCTGGCATGCCTCGATGAACCCCTTGGTCACGGGGTTCTGCTCCTCGCCGAGGAAGCGGTGGATGTGGATCGGACCGCCCTGGCCGTGCCAGTCGCCGGGCGCGGCGTCGTCCTCGAGCTTGAGGAAGTACGGGAGCACCGCCTCCCAGGTCCACTCGTCGGCGCCCATGCCCTCCCAGCGCGCGAAGTCGATCGGCAGCGCGCGGGTGGCGTTCGTGCCGTTGACCGCCGACGAGCCGCCGACGACCTTGCCGCGCGGCATCGGCACTTCGCCCGGCTGCACCACCGACCACGAAGGAATGTCCTTCGCATTGGCGATCGCCTCGGACGAGAAGCCCCAGTCGTGGTCCGGCACGCCGAACAGCCAGGCGTTGCGGATGTCCTCCGGGGCGTCGGCGACGGACGGGTAGTCCGGCCCGGCCTCGAGCAGCAGGACGGAGGTGTCGGGATCCTCCGACAGCCGGGCGGCGAGCGCGCACCCGGCCGAGCCGGCTCCGCAGATGACGACGTCGTGTGCCATGGGTTCTCCTCGTAGTCGGGTGGTGGGGGCTAGGCCCGAGCCAGCTGCCGGTCGGCGAGCTCGGCCACCTTCTGCGGGAGCTCCTGCGACGGATCGATCGAGATCGTCTTGGTCTGCAGCATCCCTTCGAAGCCGGCCGGCCCGTGCTCGCGGCCGAAGCCGGACTCCTTGACGCCCCCGAACGGCGAGTTGAGGTCCGCGGCGAAGGTGTTGACCGAGAAGGTGCCGGTCCGGATGCGCCGGGCGATGGCGAAGCCGGCATCCATGTCGCTGGTGAAGACACAGCCCGAGAGGCCGTAGCGGCTGTCGTTGGCGATCCGGATCGCGTCCTCTTCGTCGGTGTAGGGGATGAGGGCGGTGACCGGCCCGAAGATCTCCTCCTGCGCGACGGTCATGTCATTGGTGACGTCGGTCAGGAGCGTGGGCTCGACATACCAGCCACGCGGCAGGTGCTCCGGCTGCTTGCCGCCGACGCGCACCGTCGCGCCCTCCTCGACCGCTGTCCGGATGTGGCCGAGGACGCGGTCGCGATGCGCCTCGGTGATGAGCGGGCCGACGATCGTGTCGGCCTCCATCGGATCGCCCACCTTGAGCGCGGAGATCTGCTCGGCGAGGGCGTCGGCGACCTGGTCGTACATCGAGGCCGGGACCAGGATGCGGCTGATGCACACGCAGCTCTGGCCCTGGTTCGTCCCCACGCTGCAGCCCACGAGCGTGGGGATCGCGACGTCCAGGTCGGCGTCCTCGAGGAGGATCGCGGCCGACTTGCCGCCGAGCTCGAGCACGCACGGCTTGATGAGCGAGCCGCAGACCTCGCCGATGCGGCGGCCGACCGCGGTCGACCCGGTGAAGCTGACCATGTCGACGCCCGGATGGCGGATGAGGTGCTCGGACGCCTCCGGCCGCGCCGCGACGATGTTGAGGACGCCGGGCGGGAACCCGATCTCCTCCATGAGCTCGCCGAGCAGGAACGACGCGAGCGGGTTCGCCTCCGGCACCTTGAGGACGACGGTGCACCCGGCGGCGAGCGCGGGCCCCGCCTTCTGGCCGACGCACGCCACCGCGAAGTTGAAGGCGGAGATGCACGCCACGACGCCGACCGGCTCGTGGACCACGAGGCTCTTGCCGGCGAACGGGATGATCGTCCCCTCGCCGCCGCCGCCGGCGAGCGCGTTGAGATCGCTGACCCGGACCTCCTGGTACGGGTACGTCCTCGCGAGCTCCGCGTAGTAGTTGAAGCTGAGCGTCGGCGCGACCGCCTGGTAGGCCTGCGAGAGGAACAGCGTGCAGCCGCTCTCCTCGGTGATGAGCTCGGCGATCTCGTCCTTGCGGGCGCTGATCGCGGCGGCGAGCCGCGCGACGAGATCCGCGCGCTCGGCGGCGGGCCGCGTCGGCCAGTCGGTCTCGTCGAACGCGCGGCGCGCCGCGGCCACGGCGGCGTCGATGTCAGCGGTGCTCGCGGCGGGCACGGAGCCGATCCGCTGCTGGGTGCTCGGCGAGATGACGTCGAAGCGGTCCGATGACTCGGCTGGACGCCAGCGGCCGTCGATGAAGAATGAGGAGTAGTCGCGGGGGCTCATGGCCGGGCTCCAGTTTCGTTGGGCTGACTTCAGTTCAGTTTCGACCTTAGCGGCGGATCGCCGTCGCGTCAAGGCTGGCACGTCCTGAATCCATGTCAGTTGTGCCCCTGGTCGATCGCGGGCGGTCGGAGCTTGGCCGGCTGACGGTCGTCGCCGCCGGTGCCGTAGTGTCGAGCTGATGGACGAGGAGGAGACCACCCTCGGGGCGTACATCCGGCGGCAGCGGGAGCTGCACGAGCTGTCCCTGCGCCAGATGGCGGAGAGGGCCGGGATCTCGAACCCCTACCTGTCGCAGATCGAGCACGGGCTCCGCGAGCCCTCGGAGAAGGTGCTCGATGCCATCGCCCGGTCGCTCGAGCTCTCGGCGGACACGCTGTATGAGCAGTCCGGCCATCCCCGCCCCGCGGCGCAGGACGAGGAGGAGTCGGCCGTCGTGGCGGCGATCCGGAGCGACCCGCAGCTGACGTCGCGCCAGCGCCAGGCGATGCTCGAGGTCTACGCCTCGTTCACGGGTCGCCGTCGCCGTCGCAGCACTTGAACGCTGGGGGTTACGCCGCGGCCGGCTCGAGCGAGTCGCCGGTCTCGCTCGGCGAGCGCTCGCTCTCGGTCCTCCGGCGGACCCCCTTGCCAACGACGCGAGCCGGGAGCGGTGGCCGCTCGGCGGCGCGGCGACGCGAACGGCGCAGACGCGAGGGCGCGTTCGATCTGCGCCTGCTCCTGGATCAATGCCTGCACCGAGGCGAGCTCCCGGCCGATCTCCTTCAGTCGCTCCTGCATCTGCCGCCGCAGGTCATCAACGAGGTCCCCACCACGTACTCCCCGGTCGCGCTTGGATGGATCTTGGCGGGTGTATCGGCGGTTCGATGACGAACACCGGCCGCGAGCGCGATCCGGCGCCGTCGGACTAAGTCGGCTCCCTTCTCCGCCGACGCTTAGTGCGCGCGCCGCAGCCACACGCGCAGCGCGCGTGGCGAGCGGATCGCGCTGCGGTCGAGCACCGCGACGAAGCGCACGCGGCCGCGGCGCACGCCGAACAGCACCGGGCTGCGCCGCCGGGTTTCGAAGACGCGCGTGAAGCCGATGTTCAGCCGCTTCGCGCGGTGCGGGAACGCGCGGCGGAAGGCGCGCTCCGAGCTGCCGGGCCGCACGCCGCGCACCGCGTAGGCGGGTGCCGTAGAGAGCAGGAACGCGCTGCGCTCGCCGCTGTCGGGATCCGCGCCGCGCTCGCCGCTGCGGTCGCTCGCGAAGCCCGCCATCAGCTTCGCGCCCGGCTCCACGCAGTAGCGCAGGAAGCCGCGGTGAACCCGGGCCGGCGCCCCGAGCCGCGCGCGCAGCGCCGCCTCGGTGTCGCCCAGCCCGAGCGGCCCGATGGCCCGGCGGCTGACGCGGCCGGTCGCCGGCCCGCAGCGCGGGCGGCGCGCCTCGAGCTGCGCGGGCTCGGCGTAGATGCGTGCGCCCGGCGCCGACGCCCGCGCCACGCACGCCGGATCGACGTCCACCGTGCCGCGGGTGCGCGTGCCGCCGGTGCCCGGGCCCATGTGGGCGGCGTACTCGGGCGGGAGGCCCGGGACCTTCGACGGGTCTTCCGTGCGGCCGTTGACGGAGAAGTTGGTCACCCAGACGCCGCCGTCCCCCTTGGCCTTGTCGAAGAAGTAGTGACCGTCCCACTCGTAGGTCTTCGTCCGCCCGTCGGCCTGCACGACCGAGCCGCGCCAGTGGTCGGACTGGAAGTAGAAGCACTTCGGCGTCGCGGCGGCGACCCGCGAGGGCTCCTTGGAGAGGAACTCCACGACCCCGAGCTCGGTGACGTTCTGGCGGCGCTTGTCGTACTCGACGCAGTAGGGGTCGGCCGCCGGGTCGGCGACCGACGCCTCGAACCCGGCCTGCTGCAGCACGCACTCGAACGGGTTGGCGCCGTCCCAGCCCGTCGGCGCCTCCGCGCCCCGCGCGGTGGCCGGGAGCGCCAGGACGACGGCCAGACCCGCCGCGAGGAGTGGGGTGCGCGTCATCGAGCCAAGTGTAAAGTCGCACAAGCGATGCCGCTCCGGTGGGACGACATCACGCGCCGGGACTTCGTCGCGCGGGCGATCGCCGGTGGCACCGCGATCGTCGCTGCAGGCGGCCTGCGCCTGGCCGCGCCCGAGGCCGCGACCGCCGCCGAGCCGACCGCCGCCGACGGTGCCCTGCAGGCGTTCGCCGACACGATGGTGCCGGGGCGTGCGGCCACCCGCACCGACCTCGGGCTGCCCATCCATCCCGAGGCCATCCTCGGGCTCCACGACGAGCCCGGCGCGGTCGAGGCGGACTCGCTGGCGGTCGGCCGCCATCCGCAGATCGGCTTCTCGGTGCTCGAGCCGGCGTTCCTCGCCGAGCTCGAGGCCCGCTCGCTGCCGCTCGGCGGCCCGTTCCTCGCCCTCGACGCCGAACGGCGCATCCAGGTCTGCCTCGGCGGTCTCGATTTCGACAACCCGACCCGCACGCTGTGGGAGCTCGCCGCGGCGGTCCCGTTCGCCGCGTTCTGCGCGGCCGCCGTGGCGCCGGCGCAGACGGCTGCGCGCGCGAGCGGGTACCGCGTCATGGGCTATCCCGGCGAGGCGCCGGCCGGCTACAAGCGCGCGTCCTACCGCCGGACGCTCTCCCGCTCGCGCACGAAGACCGGGAACCTGCGCTGATGGCCGAGCGGGTCGACGTCCTCATCGCGGGCACCGGTTTCGGCGGCTCTATCGCGGCATTCCGGCTGGCCGAGGCGTACCGCGCCGCCGGCGCCGACCCCCGGGGGATCGTGTGCCTCGAGCGCGGCGAGCGCTTCAAGCACACGGACTTCCGCCAGTCGATGCACGTCGAGCACCTGTCGCGGGTGTACCGCCTGGTCCAGGGCCAGGGCGCGCAGATGATCACCGCGACCGGCGTCGGCGGCGGTTCCAACGTCTACCTGGCCGCCTCGCTGCGGGCGCCGACGGAGACCTTCGAGCGCCGTGACCACCGTCCCGGGGACGGGCCCGAGCGGCGGATGTGGCCCGACGGGATCTCCCGCCGCTCGCTCGATTCCTACTACGCGCGGGCCGAAGCCGGCCTGCGCGTCTCGCGAACCAGCTGGGACCGGGTCTCGAAGGCCGGCGGCGTCTGGGCGGCCGCGCTCAACGCGGCGGGGCACACGTGCGACCGCGTGCCGATCGCGATCAGCCCGAAGCGCTGCGTCGACGCGAACTGGTGTCATACCGGCTGCATCTTCGGGGCGAAGAACACGCTGAACACGAACTACCTCGGCGCGGCGGAGGCGCTCGGGGTGCAGGTCCGCCCGCTGCGTCAGGTCGAGTCCGTGCGGCCGTCGAGCGCCCGGCCGTGGCGCTACATCGTCACCGTCGCGCGGATGGATCCGGCGACCGGGCGGTCGACGGGCAGCGAGGAGATCGAGTGCAAGGTGTGCATCCTCGCCACCGGCGCGATGAACGACGCCCCGATCCTGATGCGCTCGCGCACCGACCTGCCCTCGCTCTCCGAGCACGTCGGGCGCCACCTGGGCGGCAACGGCGACCACCTCGCGGCCGCCGAGCTCGACCCTCGCAAGGTCCGCGAGCTCCTGAAGCTGCCCGGCTACGCCGACTTCCACAAGGGCCGGCCGATCACGACGATGACCTACGACTTCTGGGTCGGCCGGCGGGGGCCGCGCTACGACGGGACGCGCTTCAACCTCCAGGAGATCTTCCTGCCGCCGCTGACGAGCTTCCTCTACGACGACGGCCGCGCGCCCGCCGGCGATCCGTCGTTCTGGGGGGTGCAGAAGAAGGAGTCGCTGGCCAACTGGGTCAACCGCATCGAGCTGCTGGCCATGGTGGAGGACACCCACGACGGCACGTTCCTGGCGCCGCCGCCGAGCGGCGGCGCCGTGCAGCCCAACGGCGGGCCGATCCAGATCGGGACGTTCAGCTACGCGCAGAGCGACCAGTCCCTCCAGGTGCGCGAGGCTGCCAACACCGCGATGAAGCGCGTCGTCGAGCGCCGCGGCCTCGGGCGCTTCCTGCCGATGACCGAGACGCGCGGCGTCTACGCCGCCCATCCGCTCGGCGGCTGCCGGATGGCCGCGAGCAAGGAGCTCGGCGTCACGAACGACCTCGGCGCGGTGTTCGACCACGAGGGGCTCTACTGCCTCGGATCGTCGATCATCCCGAGCTCGCTGGGCGTCAACCCGTCGCTGACGATCGCCGCCGTCGCCGAGCGCGCGATGGACGCGCTCGTGGCGTCGATGGGCGGTCTCGGGCTGCCCGCCGCGCCCGCCGGCCACCGGCCGGTGACCCCGCACGAGGACGTCGGCGAGCGCGTACCCGCGCCATGGTCCCCCGTGCGGCGGCGGCGCCGCCGGCCGCGGCGGCGCGCGGCGCGCTAAGCGCGGCCTCGCTTCAGCTTCACCCAGGCGGGCGCGCCGGAGCGGCCGCTCGGCGCGATCGCGCGGACGGTCAGCGTCCCGGTCGTCCCGCGCGCGACGGAGCGGAGTCGGAGCGTTCGCCCGTCGACCAGCACGCTGAGCGCGGGCCGGCCGCGGAGCCTGCCCGCGACGAGGTATTCGCTGGCCCCGCGGACGCGGTGCCAGCGCACCAGTGCGGTGGTGCCGCGCCGGCGGACGGTCACCGGCCGCGGAGCCGCGAGGCCGCCCGGCCGGTAGGCATACCGCGCGACGCGGAAGCTCGCTCGGGGTGCGCCGTCGTGGACCACGGTGACGTGGATCGAGCGGCGCGCCCGCCCGCCCGCGCCTGGCCGGAATCGGATCAGCCCGCGCGCGCGGCGCGTGCGGCCGATCTCGCGCGCGAGCCCGCCCGGACCCTGTTCGACGAAGACCAGCTGCTGGCCGCGGATGCGGCGTGCCCGGAACGCGAGCATCCGGCGATCACCTCGGCCGCGGCGCACGCGGGCGCTCACACGCGGCGCCGGCAGCGGGCGCGCCTGCGCGAGCGCCGCAATCGGGGACGAGCCCGGAAGCGGCGTCGCCGTCCAGCGGCCCCGCTTCGGGCGGCGCAGGAACACGTAGAGCTGGCGTGTGCGAGGGTCCTTCAGCGCCAGGAGCTGCGGCGTCTCGAGCGGCTGGTCCCCGGCGGGGATCTGGAGCGCCAGCCCGCCCGGACCCCGCAGATCCACCGCCGGCACCCCGGTCGTGCCGCGCAGACTCAGCGCCAGTGGCCGTGACCTTCCGCGTACGCGGAACGCGCGCGATCCGGCCTGAGCGGCGACGGCGGATGGCCCGGCCTGGACGAGATCTCCCCAGCCGCAGCTGAGGTTCGCGTCGAGGTTCTGGTCCCATCTGACCCAGAAGCCGATGTCGATGCCCCAGCGCTTCGCGCAGGCGGCGAACCCGCGGTCCGAGATCAGTCCACGACCGCCCTCGGTGGTCATGCCGAACACGATCGTCTCGGCGTCGCCCATGAACTGGAAGCCGTTCGCGTTCAGCCAGCCGGACAAAAAGCCCCGCAGGCCGGTGTTGAACACGTTGAGGCTCATGTTGCCCGAGATCGACGCGGACTCGTTCACCCCGTCGATCTCCTCCTTGGTGTCGGTCGCCGTCTGGCCGAGCACCTTGCTCGTGCCCTCGTGGCGGAACAGCGCGGGCGCCTCCCACGTGTATCCGCCCTCCGCGTAGACCGGATACTCGCCCCCGACGATCGGGATCTCCGACGGCAGCGCCTTCTTGCCAAGGCTGAAGCCGGCGGTGCCGGACAGCGACCACGGCGGCGGCAGCCGCTTGAGCTCCCCGGCGAGCTTCTGCAGGAACAGGATCCGGTAGAGGTTGACCTGGAGCTCGCTCGCCTCCAGGCCGGCGCCGGCGAACTCGAACGGGCTGCGCCGCCATGACACGCCGGCCGTCAGCGTCGTCGACTTCGAGGGCACGGGCTTGACGCGGACGGTGCCCCGCCAGATGTCCTCCGCCGGCCTGAAGCCGAGCGACAGCCCCTCGAACAGCATCCCGGCGCGGCCGAACAGCCTCCCGGCGTTGAGCTGCGCCGTGATCTCGTCGACGACGAGCCCGCGCAGGTTCGTCGCCTTGAGCGTCAGCTCAGCGCCGACGCCACGGTCGATCTCGACGTTGGTCCCGCCCAGCAGCATCGGCGCCACGTCGCGGCCGAGGCTGGCTGCAAGCGTGAGCTGGATCGCATCGCCCGACAGCCACGCGAGCTTCACCTTTCCTCCGATCACCGGCATGCCCGCGATCTCGGGCAGCTTCCCGGGCGCCAACGACAGGCTCCCCGCGTTGGTCGTGTCGAGCTTGAACGGACCCTCGCGCAGCACCCACGTGTTGCCGGCGAGCGCCGGGCCGCCCCCCTTGAGCAGCATCCTCGCGTTGCCTTCCACGATGCCCCGATCCGTGAGGCGGATCGCGCCCTCGCGCGGCTCGAGGTCGATCCCGGCGAGGCGCACCGGCGCGTCGGACGTCCAGGCGTCGCCCGCCCGCCGGAAGCACGTCGACCAGGCGGTCCGCGTGCCGACCGTCACCTGCGTCTCGCAGTCTGGCGCGGACGGCTTGGGACGCACCATCGCGCCGGGGTCGTCGGGGTTCTGGAGGTCGCCCGCCCACTGGCGCGTCTCGCCGCTGGATTGGGCGCAGTTGGCCGGATCGACGCGGACCGTGCCTTCGACCCGCTGGGGCGACACGAACCTGCCCTGGACCGAGATCCGCCCCGGAATGCTGAAGGAGAAGCTTCCGTCGGCTGCGACCGGCACCGTCGGTCCGGGCCCCGTGAACCCGTTGGTCGAGGACTGGCACGGCGGGATGCAGCGCCCGTGCTCCGGGTGCGGACGGCTGCACTCCTCCACCGCGAACGAGAGATTCTCGACTCGGGTGCCGCCGCCCTTGACGTCGAAGTAGCCGATATAGCCGTAGCCGGGAGTCCAGTCGCCCCAGCGGGTGTCCGGCATCTCCCAATGGCCGTCCAGCGGCTTCTCCGCGCTCGCCGTCGCCGGCACGAGCCCACCGGCCAGCAGCGCGACGACCAGCCACGCGAGCGCAATCCCCCTGCCCCACATCCGGCCGGACCCTACACACTTGGCGCCGGCGGTCACGATCGTCTTGGACGCTGGTGCGCTACGCCGCGGTAAGCGCTCCGAACCACGTGGTGAGCGGGTCAGGATCCCGCCGACTGCCGCTCGCTGAACGCGTGGCTGCCGGCCACGATGGCCGATCCGGCGACGATCGCCGCGGTGCAGCACAGCGCCAGCAGGACGGTGCCCGGAAGCGGGAGCGACGCGACCGCGCCGAACGCAACACAGTTGTGCGCGGCGTGCACGCCGATGCACGGCAAGATCGATCCGGTGGCCTCGTAGATCGCGCACAGCGCGATGCCGAGCAGCATGAGCTGGAACGCCGTACCGAGCGGTGGTCCGTGCACCGCGCCGAACAGCGCGCCCGCTGCCACCGCTGCCGGAATCGCATGGACGCGGCGTCGCAGCGACGAGAACAGCACGCCGCGAAACAGCAGCTCCTCCGTCAACGGCGCAACGACGCACGTCAACACCGCGAAGCCGACAAGCAGGTCGAGTGAATCAACCCGCTCCAGAGCACGTGCCCCCGGCTTCTCGGGCGCCGTCCCAATGACCACGGCGCCGAGGCCGGCGACGAGCACGTACACGCTGTAGGCCACGAGCGCGCCGGCCGCGGCCGACTGCCACGGCACGCGGTTCAGGCCGACCTGCGCCGCCGTCACCCGGCCGGTCAGCAGCAGCACGGCGCCACACGCACTCGCGACCAGCACGCCGTGCTGGATGAGATCCGACACCAGGCTCGACCAGCCCAGCTCCGCGTCGCTCGCTGTGCCGGCGAGCAGATCCAGCGACCACGTCGCCGCCGCCGCCAGCGCCACCGTCAGCAGCGCCCATGACGCCGACACCTGTCGGGGCCGGCGACTCAAGCCCGATAGGACCGGGGGCGCGCCACGGTGCGCGCCCCCAGCCACCCGTCCGCTATCCCCGGTCTCAGACGTCGTGGGTAATCGCGAACGGCGCGTCGAGGCCGAACACCACGGCCGCGGCCGTGATGATGGCCGCCGCGCCGACGACCACGAAGCGGTTGCTGCGAACGACGACGGACAAAGGCATGCTGCTCCTCTCGGTGAGCTGTACGTGCCGGTCAGATTCATCGAAACAGGCCCGGGGGAGCATCGCAATCCAGGTCTCTGACCGACCGCGGCCTCCCGGTGTCACCGGACGCGATACCACGTGACGTGCTTACGCAGCCGTCGAACTCTCGTGGAGGCCGATGAACGAAGGGCCGACGCGGCAGGGCTTGACGCCAACGATACCGGCCTCCACCCGGTTTCCAATGGTATCGGCGACGCCCGTCACGACGGGCGTCGCCGGACGTCCGGGCTCACCCCAGTTGAGGGCACGGGCTAGGCGGCCTGGCACTCGAGGGGCATGAGCCGGCCGTAGCCACCGCGGGTGTCGCGCCTGGGACCAGCGGGCAGTCACGGCTGCTCAGCGAGCGGCGCGGTGAAATGTGACGTCCACGTGATGTTGCCACGGGTGATCCGCATGGCGATCGCGACGCGGCCGCGTCGGGCGGCGCTCCTGATGCGCCCGGTCAGACGCACGCTCACCGTTGCGGCGCTACGGGTCCTTCGCGTGTTCTTCTCGCGAGTGCCGGCACGGGCGCGGACGGTGACGGTGACGCGGCAGCGGCTCTTGTGGCGGCACGGGTTGGGCAGGTCGAGCGCGCGGCCTCGTCGCAGGCGAACGGTCGCCGTCTTGACGCGGAGAATCCTGCCGCCCTGGTCGTCGTCTTCGACGAGCGCAAGCTCGCAGTCTGGGCGCACGAGGTCTACGGCATCCGGCCCGTAGCTGGAGACGTCGTCCTCGTAGTCCCCGATCGCGATGATCTCCGTGATCGTGTCGGCGCCAGAGCCGCAGCGCAGGTCGTCGGCCTCGAGATCGACGGGCTCGAGGCGGTCGTCGCCCGCGCCGGCCTCAAAGGCGTCCTTGCCCGCGCCGCCTTCGAGGTGGTCGTCGCCGCCCCGCGAGTCGAGGGTGTCGTCGCCGTCTCCGCCCAAGAGCGAGTTGGCCCCCTCGTCGCCGCGCAGCGTGTCGTCGCCCCCTCCACCCTCGAGGCGCTCGACGTTCGTGAGGCTGTCTCCTTCACCGACTGCTCCGTCGTCAGGACCGGAACCCGCGAGGTCGACGTCCACCGCCATGTTGTGGTCGGCGTAGCTCACCAGATCGTTTCCCTCGCCTCCGTCGATCGTGTCGCCACCGAGCGGCAGCGAGGCTGACGCCGACCGGTCGTCGCCGAAGAGGACGTCATCGCCGCCACCGCCACTGAGGCGGTCGGCGCCTGCGCCGCCCACGAGCGTCTCGGCGCCGGAGCCACCGCGGAGCTCGTCGGCTCCCGCGCCTCCGTCGAGGGTCGTCCCAAGACTGAGGGGCGTGGCCGCAGTGAGCACGTCATCGCCAGCCCCGCCGGTCATCGAGACGCTCACTGGCGCGGGGTTCGCGGCGGTGTCACACTCGGCCGTCCTGTCGTCGACCTGCCGGCAGCGCGCGCCGGCCTTCACCGGCGCGCTCTCGTCGCGGAAGCGCAGCACGGCAGCCGTGCGCTCGACCGTCGCCGTTGACCGCTCCCCCGGTTCGGTGGCAAAGCGATAAACGGTCGCCGGTTCGCCCAACTGGTACTTGTCGCACAGGACCGAACCACCGCAGTAAGAGATCACCTCGCCGGAAACGGTCGCCGCCTGGGCGCTAGGAGCGGCCACGAGCAGAACGGCAGCCAACACCAGCGAACGAAACCCCGTCTTGGCGGCGGCGCCAACCAAGCGAGTCGCTCTAGGCACGAGCACGGGCATCACCGCAACAAACGGCCCCGATGCCGCTTTGTTGCGCTCGGATGTCACGCGCGCCGCGCGGCCGGCGGTGCTGCACGGGAACCGACTCCAGCTAGAACCAGCACGAGTCGAGGGGGCAGCAGACCTGGAGATCTCGAGGTGGGACGGGCATCGGGACGGCACGGCCGGCTTCGACGGCATATGAGGCGAAAGCAGCGTCCGCTGTCTTCCGTAGCGGGCTGCGTGTTCGTAGAAGGGCGGGCGAAGTCCATGTCGAGGCGAGAACGCTCGAAGTGGTGGATGGCCGGGCGGCGGATCATTGCAGCGACGCGGAGTGCGGCTCGCCCGCCGTCGTCCAGTACAGCCGCTCGGCTCTCTCGGCGTAGGCCAGCGACCCCTCGTCGGCTTCCGTGCCGAGGACGCGTCTCTCGTCACCTGTGGCGCTGATCACCTCACGGCGATGGATCAGCGCCACGGTCCCTCGTGCGGTCACGACCACATCCCCGATCGGAGATCCGAGCCCGAACCTCATGCGTGTCTCGCCGGTCTGGACGTCGACCAGGATGAACTGCGAAGTGCAATCGAATTCGCCGTGCCCGACCTGCGTGCACGACGGCACGTTGAGGGCGGCGTACTGGCCCCTGAGCCACACCTGGGCCGCAGGACCATCGGTGCTGGAACCCGTGTCGTACCCGGTCACCAGAGCGGTCCGCCGTCCGGTCGCCCGCCAGCAGGCGAAGGTGGTGTACGTCTCGTCGTCGGACTCGTTGTAGAGCGTCGCGACGGAGTTCTGCTCCTCGTCCGCCTCGCTCGGACAAGCTTTGCCCTCGGAACCCCGCACGACCTTCACCTGCCAACCCGCCGACTTCGCGACCACGCGCCGGCTGTCCAGCACCGCGATCCGCATCCTCCGCGTCCGCTCCCCCGCCCGGACCCGCCACCGAAGCGTGAACTTCGCCCGCCGCCCCAACCGCCCACTCGTCCGCTTCACCCACGCGCGCTTCACCCGCTCCTCGAGCACCACCCGGTGTTGCCGAATCGACCCCACCAACCGCCCCGACACCTGACCCGAGACCTCGTACGCCGCCCCCGGCGCGACCGTCCCCGGCTTCTCGGTGACCTTCACCCGCGGCTTGGCTGCGGCTCCAGCCGAGCCGGCCGTCACGCCGGCGAGAACCAGCGCCAGGACCAGGACCCAGGCTGCATTCGTCGCCCGCACCATTCGTGCTCCGGTCACATCGCCCCCGTCCGTCGTCGGAACTGCTTCCCCGCTCGGTGGAACGCCACCGAAGCCTTGATCAGAGAACGGATGAATCCGCCGTTCTCTTCCGCACCGAGCCTCGACGACCTCGGAGGTGGTGGAGCTGGGCGTCGCGTACATCACGTACTCCTTGGGTCGGTGACCGCCCGGGTGGCGGCCCGCTGTCTGCACGACCACGCTCACGCACCCCAGGACGCGGCGATAGCGGCCCTGGGGATGGTCTGGCGATACCTCGGCGGCGGCTCAGTCGGCGGCGCGGGTCTCCCCCAGGTCGTCCGGCTGCGCCCAACCGCCCTGCGGATCCAGCACCGCCACGACCAGGTCGGCGAACAGCGCGGCCCGCTGCAGATCGGCCACGTCGTAGGCCACGCCGTCCTTGCGATCGAGGATCGTCAGCACGCCGATCGACCGCCCGCCGGACAGCAGCGGCGCGGCGAGCAGGGTGTTGGGGATATAGCCGGTACGGGCGGCTACATCCTCGGCGAAGTCGCGGTCGGTCCGGCAGTCAGGCACCACCTCGGCCTGCCCCGACGCGGCCGGGCGAAGCGGCTGGTCGCCTCGGGGTCAAGCCGGAGTTTGGCTCCATCACTGGTGTCGGGAGTGGGCGGTGCCGGGCTCGAACCGGCGACCTCCTGCTTGTAAGGCAGGCGCTCTGACCAGCTGAGCTAACCGCCCGGCGCGGATACCCCCAGGGGGACTCGAACCCCCCCTACGAGCGTGAAAGGCTCGCGTGCTAACCGCTACACCATGGGGGCAGGTGGGATGAGTCTAGATGCGAGGACCGCCGCCTATGCGTCCGACTCGTCCGCGAACATGTGTTCGTGACGAATCGGACGGTCACCACTGACGGCGCACCAGGCCATGTGCGATCGCTCGAGGAGCTCGGCCGATTCGCCGGCCGCCCCGATCTACCGAAGACCAAGGCCGCGCTCGCCGCTGCGGTGCGGTCGCACTTGGGGCTCGAAACGCCAACGCGCTCGAAGTCGCTGTGCATCGGGCCGCATCTCGTCGTCAAGGTGCTCGACGCCGGTGGCACGCCGGCGGGCATCCGTCCGCCGAACGCGATCCTCAGCCTGCGAACGCTGGCGAAGTACGACGATCGACCGGTCGTTGCCGCGGCGGTACGGCCCAGCGCGATCGACTGGTTCTGCATCAACTCCAGTTTCATCAGCAGAGCGAGCCACTCGTCCCACCGACTCTCGTCCGAATGCGTGCGGGGAACCTTCCTGGGAACCGATGTGGCCACCGAAGTCGCGATGGTCGACGCGGACGGGTCGTGCCGCGTCACGAACACTGCCGTGAACCTCGCCCGGCTGTTCGAGTGGCACGTCCGCTCGACATGGAAGGAGAACCTGACGAGGATCGTGGAGGCCACGCAGTCCGCGACGACGGTGCACCGGCCATTCAAACTCACCGAAGACGAATTGCTGGCCCTTCGCGACAATCTCTCGGGACCGGCGCGCCATGCTCTCCTGTCGCGGTATGCGTCGGCTAGGACGCATCTCGACGGCTGCGTCCGGGCGATTGCTGAGGACATCCTCGATGCGGCCTCGGCGACGTCGGACCCGAAGGGGCGCGGCGACCGCGTCGAGTCTCTCGTCGTCGCAGCTTGCAGCGAGGTCGAGGGAATCTCCGGTGCGAGCGGCGGCCATTCGTTGGAGGACCTGCGCTACGACGCCGACGGCGCGGCCCTGCTGATCGATGTGAAGGTGAAGGTCGTCGGGCAGGATTCGAACCCGAAGGGATGGAATGTCGAGAAGTTCCTTCGGGCGCTGGGTCAGCCGGCCCGCGACCTCGCATTCCTGATCGTTGGTGTCGACCTCGCCGCGCGGCGGCTCACGACTGCCCTCGTTCCCGTGCTCGACCATCGCCTGATCGCGCGGGCGCGGGTGTCGCAGCTCTGGTCGGCGCGCGGCAGCCTCGGCACCACCCAGCTCGATGGCCGGAGCCTCCTCGAGGTGCTGCGAGACCCCGCGCCGCGCTATGACGCCTCGCGTGCGGAGGCGTACGTCACCGCCCTTTGGCCCAGCGGTAAGGGGGCGTGATCCGCACCGATTGGCACGGTAGAGTCGCCGCGGTCGCGCCGCCGTAGCTCAGTTGGTAGAGCACCGGACTTTTAATCCGACGTGCGCAGGTTCGAGCCCTGCCGGCGGCACCTCGCTCATCCCCAAGTGCACGCCGCGCTCAACGATCCGCTGCAAATGACAACGCACGACAACTCGGATGAATTCGTTTGCCTCAGTCTCTAAGCTCTGTTCATGGGCACGGTAACGACGACCCGCCCGCGGCGGCGCCGGCGCTCGCCTGAGGAGGCTGAGCGGGAGATCATCGAGGCGGCGGAGGGGTTCCTCCGGGAGCGTCCGTTCCGTGAGCTGACGGTCGACGAGGTGATGCGGCGGACCGACCTTTCGCGACCGTCGTTCTACGTCTACTTCCGCGACCGGCACGACCTCGTCCTGCGGGTCGTCCAGCACATCGAGACCGAGCTGTTCACGATGTCGGATCGCTGGTACAAGGGCGAGGGCGACGGGGCGACGCTCGTGCGCGAGGCGCTCGACGGCGTGGTGTCGGTCTACGGCCGCCACGGTCCGGTGCTGCGTGCGCTCTCTGACGCGGCGTCGGACGATCCCGGGATCGAGGCGGTCTACGGCAGCCTCGTGCAGAGCTTCATCGACGCGACGGCCGACCACATCGAGCGCGAGGTCGAGTGCGGGACGATCGAGGGGATCGACCCGCGGCCGACCGCCCACGCGCTCGTGCTCCTCAACGAGCGCTATCTGGCGGCCATGTTCGGTCGGGAGCCGCAGACGCCGCCCGACATTGCGTGCCAGACGCTCGCGGCGATCTGGACGCGCACGCTCTACCGCCGCTGAGCGGGGCGCCGCGCTCAGTCGAGCGCGCGGAGCAGCCAGACGCCGAGCGCCGTCGACCCGGAGGCGATCACCGCGATCGTGGCCACGCCGACGGCGGGCAGGTCGTCGCGGCCGCGGAGCGTCGCGACGAGGTCTGCCAGGTCGCCGACGACCCCGGCGAGGAGCCAGGGCCGTGCGCCGTAGCCGGCGCCGAGCGCCCGCGCCGTCCCGACGCCGATCGCCAGGTCGCGCGCACCGAAGCCGGCGGTGATGACCTTGGTGCTGGTTCGCTGGGCGTCGCGCCCGCCGAGCCAGGTGCGGGTGAACAGCTCGGGCAGCAGGAGCATGCCGCCGCCCACCACGACGCGACCGATCGCCTGTGAGCGTGCGAGCTCGCGAGCTGAGGACATGGCCGGAGGCTACAGTCCCGCGATGCCCTTCGCCGACGCCAACGGCCAGCGCCTGTACTACGAGGAGCACGGGTCCGGCGAGCCGCTGGTGCTCGTCATGGGCCTCGGCACCGACCATCTCGGCTGGGCGCTCCAGATCCCCGCGCTCGCGGAGCGCTTTCGGGTCGTCGCCTTCGACAACCGGGACGTCGGGCAGTCCTCGACGGCCACCGCTCCTTACGAGATCGCGGACATGGCCGCCGACACGCTCGCGCTCGCCGACGCGCTCGGCATCGACACGTTCCACCTGCTGGGGATCTCGATGGGCGGCGCCATCGCGCAGGAGGCCGCCCTCGCCGCGCCCGAGCGGATCCGGACGCTTCAGCTGGCGGTCACGTGGGGCGGCTCGGGCAACTACGGCCGTGAGAAGGCCCTGGCGTGGGCGAAGGAGGTCCGCAGCCGGCCGCGCGAGGACTTCATCGAAGCGCTGCTGCTGCTCAACCTCTCGGAGGCGTTCTACGAGAACCCGTCCGCGGTCACCTACGCCAAGCGGCTGGCCTACGAGAACCCATACCCGCAGGACCCGGAGTCGTTCATCCGGCAGTCCGACGCCTCGGGCAACCACGAGACGCGCGACCGGCTCGGCCGGCTGACGATGCCCGTCCACGTCATCTCGGCCGAGCACGACCTGCTCGTGCCCGCCTGGAAGCAGCGAGAGATCGCCGATCTCATCCCCGGGTCCGAGCTCACCGTGATGCCGACCGCGCCGCACTCGGCGAACATGGAGCGGCCCGACGAGTTCAACGCCGCCGTCCTTGGCTTCCTGGACCGCCACATCGGCTAGAGCGATGGCCGGACTCCACCGGACGATCCCGGCCCTCCCGGTCCGCGACGTGCACGCGGCGGTCGCGCACTACCGCGAGCGCTTCGGCTTCGCGGCGCCGCACGAGACGGACGACTTCGCCGTGCTGACGCGCGACGACGCGGTGCTGCATCTCTGGGGAGCGACGGATGAGGGCTGGCGCGATCGCGAGGACCTCGCCGGCCGGCCGGTCTGCTCGGGGGCCGAGTCGTTCCTGGCGGGGACGTCCAGCTGCCGGATCGAGGTCGAGGACGTCGATGCGCTCTACGCCGAGCTGAGCCGCCAGAACGTCCTGCACAAGGTCTCCAAGAAGGGCGTCGACACGACCGACTTCGGCACGCGCGAGTTCGCCACGCTCGATTGCGACGGCAACCTCCTGACCTTCTTCAGGTGGGTCTAGTGCTTGAAGTGGCGCCGGTGGGTGAAGACCATCGAGATGCCGGCGGCGTCGGCGGCCTCGACCACCTCGTGGTCGCGCACCGACCCGCCCGGCTGGATGATCGCGGTGATGCCCGCGTCGACCGCGAGCTGCGGGCCGTCTGAGAACGGGAAGAACGCGTCCGACGCCATCGCGGCGCCCTGCAGCGGCGTCTCGGTGGCGGCGGCCTTCTCGATCGCGAGGCGCACGGAGTCCACGCGGCTCATCTGACCGGCGCCGATCCCGACCGAGGCGAGCTCGCGCGAGATGACGATCGCATTCGAGCGCACGTGCTTGCAGACCTTCCAGGCGAACAGCATCTCGCCCCACTCGCGCTCGGCCGGCTTGCGCTCGGTGACCACCTCCATCTCCGTTCGGTCCTCGAAGTCGATGTCGCGGTCCTGCACCAGGACGCCGCCCATCACGCGCTTGATGTCACGCTCGGCGACGTTCACCCGCCGGCGCTCGTTGTCCTCGAGGATGCGCAGGTTCTTCTTCTCCTGCAGGATCTCGAGCGCCTCGTCCGTGAAGCGCGGGGCGAAGATCGCCTCGGCGAACTGCTTCGACAACGCCTCGGCGAGCGCACGGTCGACCGGCCGGTTGAGGCAGATGACCCCTCCGAAGGCGCTCAGGGGGTCGCACGCGAAGGCGGCCTGGTACGCGTCGACGGCCGAGGCGCCGACCGCACAGCCGCACGGGTTGTTGTGCTTGATGATCGCGCACGCGGGGACCTCGAACTCCTGCACGAGCAGGCGCGCGGCGTTGAGGTCCAGAACGTTGTTGAACGACAGCTCCTTGCCGTGGATCTGGCGGACCATCGAGAGCACGTGCATGCGCGCGCCGGCCTGCACGTAGTACGCGGCGCGCTGGTGCGGGTTCTCGCCGTACGAGAGGTCGACGACCTTCTCGTAGGCGTTCATGAGGAGGTTCGGGAAGTCGTCCTGGCGCTCGCCGAACCAGCGCGCGATCGCGGTGTCGTAGCGCGCCGTGTAGGAGAATGCCTCGCCCGCCAGGTTCTCGCGCGTGCCCAGCGAGAGGTGCCCGTCGGCGTCGCGCAGCTCCTGGACGATCGCGTCGTAGCTCTCCGGCTTGACGACCACGGCGGCGAACGCGGCGTTCTTGGCGGCCGCCCGGATCATCGTCGGCCCGCCGATGTCGATGTTCTCGATGATCTCGTGGTCGGTCGCGCCGCGACGGGCGGCGGTCCGCTCGAACGGATAGAGGTTCACGCACACGAGGTCGACGAACTCGATGCCGTGCTCCTCGGCGGCGATCATGTGCGACGGCTCGTCGCGGCGCGCGAGCAGGCCGGCGTAGAGCTTCGGGTGCAGCGTCTTGACGCGGCCGTCCATGATCTCGGGGAAGCCGGTGAAGTCCTCGATCGCTCGGACCACGAGACCCGCGGCGGCGAGCTCGCGCGCCGTGCCGCCCGTCGAGACGAGCTCGATCCCCAGCTCGACCAGCCCGCGGGCGAACTCGACGATCCCGCGCTTGTCCGAGACGGAGAGCAGCGCACGGCGGATGCGGACGTCTCCCGGCTGCGTCATCGCGGCGGCACCTTACCGACCACGACGCGGCGCGGATGGCCCGGATCGAGGCGCACCGCGCCGTGCGCGATCGCCTCGATGGCGCTGCACAGGAGGTCGTGCTCGAGCGGCCGCAGGGCGTCGTGGACCGCCTCGTTGTCGGTGGCGTCGGGGAGGTCGATGGCCCGCTGGGCGATGATCCGCCCGGAGTCCACCCCCTCGTCGACGAAGTGGACGGTGACCCCGAACACCTTGACGCCGTAGTCGAGCGCCTGCTGGATCGCGCGGATGCCGGCGAAGGCCGGCAGCAACGCCGGGTGGACGTTGATCACACGGTCCGGGAAGCGGGCGAGGAAGCCTGGGTCGAGCAGTTGCATGTAGCCCGCGAGCACGACGAGCTCGACGTTGCAGTCCTCCAGCCACGCGCCCATCGCCGCGTCGCGCGCGGCGCGGTCGGCGAACTCCGAACGCGGGAAGACCCGGGTCGGGATCGTGGCGCCATCGGCACGTTCGAGTGCCTCGGCGCCGGGCTGGTCGCCGCCGACCGCGACGACGTCCACGAACCCGCGGTTGTGGACGCGGTCGAGGATCGCCTGCAGGTTCGTCCCCGCGCCCGACGCGAGGACCCCGACGCGCAGCGGTGCGCTCACGCGACCTCGAGCTTCGGGAAGCGCCCGCCGGTGGAGCGCAGCGTGCCCGCCTGGACCAGGGCGTCGACCCGTTCCAGAACCTGCGCGGACCCGAGGTGACCGTAGGTGCCGTAGTGGGGCAGCCCGTCGTAGGAGTGCTTGGCGATGACCTTGGAGCGCCCGCCGCGGAGGATCTCGACCGCCCGCGTCCGCCCCACCTCCGGCCGCGCCGAGGCGACCACGTCGAGGATCGCATCGTCGAGCTCGGACCCCGCCGCCGGACGCTGCGCGAGCTGGGCCGGCCGCGCTCCGCCGCCGCCGCCGCGCGTGGGGCCCGGGAGCTCCGGGAGCAGCGACGGATCGCAGACGTCGCAGCAGGGGCCCGCGGGCGCCGGCGCCGCCGGATCGCCGAAGTGGCGCAGCATGCCCTCGCGGCGGCAGCGCGCGCCCTCGACCCACGCCCACACCGAGCGGTACTGGCCCCAGCGCGCCCGGGTGCCGTCCTGCGCCGAGCGGCGGCACGCCGCCATCGCCTTCGCGTCCCACGCGCCGATGACCCGGCCGAGCGCGCGGTCGGGCGCCGACGGCGCCGGGTGGATGACCCCGGCGCGCGCGAGGTGGCCGAGGATCCCCCGCACCGCCTCCTCGTCGCAGCCCGCGGTCTGCCCCAGTTCGCCGACGGTGAGGTCGTAGCGGCCGTCGGACGCGCGGGCGATGATGCGGTGCGCGACCCGGGCGATCGCGTGGTCGGCGACCGTCGAGCGCTCGATGAAGAAGACGTGTAGCCCCTTGTCGCGGCTCGAGGCGAACAGCAGGCAGCGCGCCGGCTCCCCGTCGCGGCCGGCACGCCCTGCCTCCTGGTAGTAGGCCTCGATCGAGCCGGGAACGGACTCGTGGCACACCGTCCGCACGTCGGCCTTGTCGACGCCCATCCCGAAGGCGTTGGTGGCGACCACCACGCGCACCTGGCCGGCCATGAACCGGCGTTGCGCATCGGCGCGCGCCTCTCGTGGCAGCCCGGCGTGGTAGGCCAGCACCGGCTCGCCGAGTTCCCGGGCCAATCGCGTGGAGAGCTTGTCGCACTCGGCCCGCGTGCCCGCGTAGACGATCCCCGGCAGCGCGCCGGGAGCCGCGAGCGCGGCGGCGATCCCGCGGTGGCCGGCCTCCTTGGTCGGGCACTGGACCACCGCGAAGGAGAGGTTCGGACGGTCGAAGCCGGTGGCAACGTGGACGGGCTCGCGAAGCCCCAGACGGCTCACGATGTCCCGCGCGACCTGGGGCGTGGCCGTGGCCGTCGAGGCGACGATCGCCTCGGCCTTCAGGTAGCGCGCGGCGTCGGCGAGCCGGAAGTAGTCCGGCCGGAAGTCGTGGCCCCACTGCGAGACGCAGTGGGCCTCGTCGACGACGAAGAGCCCGATGCGCGCCGAGCGCAGCCGCTCCACGAACCCGGGCGACGCGAAGCGCTCCGGCGCGACGTAGAGCAACCGCACGTGCCCGCCGACCGCCCGGTCCAGCGCGCGGCGGTTGGCAGCGGAGTCCTGCTGGGCGTTGATCAGCGCGACGCGGCCGGGCGCGACGCGCTCGACCGCCTCCACCTGGTCCTGCATCAGCGATACGAGCGGCGAGACGACCAGCGTCAGGTCCGCCCGCATCAGCGCCGGGAGCTGGTAGCAGAGTGACTTGCCCGACCCGGTCGGCATCACCACGAGGACATCGCGATCGGCCAGCGCGGCGCCGACCGCCTCGCGCTGCCCGGGGCGGAACGCCGGGAAGCCGAACAGCTCGCGCAGCGCGCCCTCGGGATCGCGCGCGCGGGCGACCGGCTCGGGCGGCGGCGGGCCGAGCCCTGGCAGGACGAGCGGGGTGTTGTCCGTGGCGGCGGGTGGAGGCATGGCTGAGAGGACGGCGGACCTTACCGCCGCGTCCGGCGCGTTCCGCCGGGCTGCGCAGAGTTGGTACGGGGGCGCCGCCGAAGTGTGACGAAGCGCGCGCGGCCCGGTACAGTCTGCCTATGCAACGCATAGGCATATGAGCGACGAGACTCTGTCGATCGGCGAGGCGGCCCGGGCCATCGGCGTCAGCGCGGACACGCTGCGGCGCTGGGACGCGAGCGGGCGCCTGCGCACGACGCGCGACGAGCGCAACCGCCGTCGTGTGCCGCGCGCGGAAGTCGAGCGCCTCACCAGCCGGCCGCGCCGGAGCGGCACCGGCGCCACGCTGTCGGCGCGCAACCGGTTCGCGGGCGTCGTGACGTCGGTCGAGGTCGACGGCGTGATGGCGCTCGTCGAGCTCGAGGCCGGGCCGTTCCGGGTGGTGGCGGCGGTGACGCGCGACGCGGTCGAGGAGCTCGGCCTGGCGCCGGGGGTCGAGGCGACCGCTGCGGTGAAGGCGACCTCGGTGATGATCGAGCGGGGGCGGCGGTGAGCCGCCCGCACTGGCGCTCGCGCGGCCCGGCCCGACGCCGCCGGCCGCGCTCGGGCGGGGGCCTGGCCCCCCGGCTTGCACCCGCGCCGCTCGCCGCCGTGCTGGCCCTGCTGTCGGCCTGCGGTGGCTCGGCCGGCGGCGACGCCAAGGGCGCCGACCACCCGCGGCTGATCGTCTCGGCCGCCACCTCGCTGAAGACCGCGCTGACCGCGCACGCCGGCGCGTACCGCGGGGCGGACGTCCGCCTCGGCTTCGGGGGCAGCGACGAGCTGGCCGCGCAGATCCGCAGCGGAGTCCGGCCCGACGTCTTCGCCGCCGCCAACACGAAGCTGCCCGCGCAGCTGTACGCCGAAGGGCTCGCCGAGCGGCCGGTCGTCTTCGCCACCAACACGCTCGTCCTCGCGGTCCCGTCGGCCGAAGCCGGCACGGTCCGCTCGATCGCCGACCTCGGCAAGACGGACATCCGCATCGCCATCGGCGCCAAGAGCGTTCCGGTCGGCGCCTACGCGCGCACGGTCCTGGAGCGACTGCCCGCCCGCCAGCGCAAGGCGATCCTCGCGAACGTCCGCAGCGAGGAGCCCGACGTCGGCGGGGTGATCGGCAAGCTCGCCCAGGGCGCGGTCGACGCCGGGTTCGTCTACGCGACCGACGTCCGCGCAGCCAAGGCCGCCATCCGGGCGATCGAGCTGCCGGCGGACCTGCAGCCGGAGGTCGCCTACGCGGCGGTGGTCGTGAAGGGCGCGAAGCAGCCCGCCGCGGCACGCGCGTTCGTCGCCGACCTCGCGCGCGGCGCCGGGCAGGCGGAGCTGCGAGCGGCGGGGTTCGGGCCGCCGCCGTGACCGGTCGGCCCCGCTGGTTCGGCGCCGCCCTCGTCGCCGCGCTGACCCTCGCCCTGGCCTTCCTCGCGCTCCCGGTCGCGGCGATCTTCGTCGACGCGGGGCCGGGTGACCTGCTCGCCAGCCTCGACGATCCCGCCGCGATCGACGCCCTCCGCCTGAGCCTGCAGTGCTCCCTCGCCGCCGTCGCGATCATCGTGGCGGTCGGGACGCCGGCGGCCTATCTGCTCGCCGCCCGCCGGTTCCGGGGACGCGCGGCGGTGATCACCGCGATCGAGCTGCCGCTGGTGCTCCCGCCGGCGGTGGCGGGGATCGGCCTGCTCGCGGCGCTCGGCCCGCAGGGCATCCTCGGCGACGTGGTCGCGGACCGCCTCGTCCTGCAGACCGCCGGCGTCGTCGCCGCGCTCACGTTCGTGGCCGCGCCGTTCTACCTCCGCCAGGCCCAGAGCGCGTTCGAGGCGCTCGACCCGGCGTGGCTCGACGCGTCGCGCACACTGGGCGCATCGGAGGCGCGGACGTTCGGGCGGATCGCGATCCCCGCCGCCCGGTCCGGCTTGGCCGCCGGCCTCGCGCTGGCGTGGGGGCGCGCGCTCGGCGAGTTCGGGGCGACGCTGATGTTCGCCGGCTCGTTCCGCGGCGTCACCCAGACCGCGCCGCTGGCCATCTACGAGCGCTTCGCGACCGAGTTCGAGGTCGCGCTCGCGCTCTCGGCCGTGCTCGTCGCCGTCTCGGCCGGGCTCCTGTTGTCCGTCAAGCTGCTCGGCCGTGCTGCGTCTTGAGGCGCGGACCCGCCTCGGCGGGCTCGAGCTCGACGTGGCGCTCGACGTCCCCGACGGGCGCTGCCTCGCGCTGACCGGGCCGTCGGGCGCCGGGAAGACGTCGGTGCTGCGGACGGTGGCCGGGCTGCTGCGGCCCGAGCGCGGCCGGGTCAGCTGCGGGGAGGAGACCTGGCTCGACACGGAGCGCGGGGTCGACGTGGCGCCCGAGGCGCGCGCGTGTGGCTACGTGTTCCAGGACTACGCACTCTTCCCGCACCTCACCGCGCGCGAGAACGTCGCCTATCCGCTGCGGGGGATGGCACGGGCGGAGCGCCGGGCGGCCGCGCTGGCGCTGCTCGACCGATTCGGCGTCGCGGCGCTCGCCGACGCCCGGCCGCGGACGCTCTCCGGCGGCGAGCGCCAGCGGGTCGCCGTCGCCCGCGCCCTGGCCCGCCGGCCGCGCGCGCTGCTGCTCGACGAACCGCTGTCAGCGCTCGACGCGCGCACGCGGGCACGGGCGGCCCGCGAGCTGGCTGCCGTCCTGCGCGACTCGGGCGCGCCGTCGCTGCTGGTCACGCACGACTTCATGGAGGCCGCCCTGCTCGGCGACGAGGTCGCGGTGATCGACGGCGGGCGCGTCGTCCAGCGCGGCAGCGCCGCCGACCTCGCCGCCGCACCGGCGTCGGCGTTCGTCGCCGATCTCACCGGCGCCGTCGTCCTCACTGGGATCGCGCGGCCCGGCGAGCGCGGCGTCACGCTCGTCGACCTCGACGGCGGCGGGATCGTCGCGAGCCTCCAGCCGGGCGCCGGGCCTGTGGCCGTCAGCGTGCACCCGTGGGAGATCGCGCTGGCAGCGCCCGGCACCGCGCACACGGGCTCGGCGCAGAACCACCTCGCCGTCGAGGTCACGGCCGTCACCCCGGTCGGGAATCGCGTGCGGGTCGGCCTCGCGGCGCCCCAGCCGCTGACCGCGGATCTGGCGCCCGGCTCGGTGGACGAGCTTGGCCTGCATCCGGGGGCGCGGGTGGTGGCGACGTTCAAGGCGGCGGCGACGCGGTTGTTGCCGCTGTAGCGCGGGCGCGTTCAGCTCAGGACTGCAACGGCGCGGTGGAACGCGGTCCGGGAACTGCGCATCGAGGGTGAGTGAGCGGGGGAGGAGGACGTCAATCACCCCCATGACCCTCCGAGCGACCGCACGGGGGTGGTTGGGGCCCGATGACGCCCCCAATCACCCCCGTGTGACGCAGTTCCGACGATGGGGGTGGTTGACGGCGCGCCACCCCGCCCCACCGCGCTCTCCGACCCGCCCCACCGCCACAGATGTCTCGTTCAATGCGCAGTTTCCGACGCAAAGCACACGCCGGAGAGCACCGGACCAGCTACACCCGGACGAGCGGGAGCGGAACGCCCTCGAAGGCGTCCTTGGCCTGGCCCTCGTCCCCGCCGGCGAGCGGGTAGTCGCCCGAGAAGCACGCGTCGCAGTGCGTCGCGCGCTCGCCGACGATCGCCTCGTAGACGCCCTCGAGCGAGAGGTAGGCGAGCGAGTCTGCCCCCAGCTCGGCGGCGATGTCGTCCACCGTGCGGCCGTGGGCGATCATCTCCTCGCGGGTCGACATGTCGACGCCGTAGTGGCAGGGGTTGCGGATCGGCGGCGCCGAGATGCGCATGTGCACCTCGCGCGCCCCGGCCTCGCGCAGCATGCGGACGAGGTGGCGCGTGGTGTTGCCGCGGACGATCGAGTCGTCGACCACGACCAGCGAGCGGCCCTTCACGACGTCCGGCAGCGGGTTGAACTTCAGTCGCAGGCCGTGCTTGCGCAGTTCCTGGCCGGGCTGGATGAACGTGCGCGCGACGTAGCGGTTCTTGACGAAGCCGTCGTCCTGCAGCAGGCCGCTGGCGCGCGCGAAGCCGCGGGCGGCGGCGTTCCCCGAGTCCGGCACCGCGATGACGAGATCAGCGTTCGGCGCCGGGGCCTCGCGCGCCAGGATCTCGCCCATGCGCGAGCGCGAGGTCTGGACGACGCGGCCCTCGAGCCGCGAGTCGGGCCGCGCGAAGTAGATGTGCTCGAAGACGCAGAACGCGCGGCGCTTGCCCTCGGCGACCATGCGCGTGCGCAGGCCACCGTCGCACAGCGTCACGCACTCGCCGGGCTCGACCTCGCGCAGCAGCTTCGCGCCGATGATGTCGAACGCGCAGGACTCCGACGCGACGCAGTAGCGGTTGCCGAGCATGCCGAGCGCGAGCGGGCGCAGGCCGGCCGCGTCGCGGAACGCGACGATGCGGTCCTTGGTCATCACCACGGTCGAGAAGGCGCCCTCCAGCCGCGGGACGACGTCGGCCACCGCGTCCTCGATCGTGGCCGCCGGATGCGTCGAGAGCAGGGCCGCGATGATCTCGGAGTCCGAGGTCGACCGGAAGGCGACGCCGCGGTCCCGCATCTCGCCGTGCAGCGCGACGGCGTTGGTGAGGTTGCCGTTGTGGGCGAGGGCGACCTCGCGCGTGTCGGCCCGCCAGACCGGCTGGGAGTTCTCCCACGAGTTGGCCCCGGTGGTCGAGTAGCGGACGTGGCCGACGGCCATCTCGCCCTGCAGCGCCCGCAGCTTCTGCTCGTCGAAGACCTGGTTGACGAGGCCCTGGTCGCGCACGGTCATGATGTGGCCGTCCTGCGCCGCGGCGATGCCCGCCGACTCCTGGCCGCGGTGCTGGAGCGCGTAGAGCGCGAAGTAGCTCAGGCGCGCGACGTCGTGGCCAGGCGCGTAGACGCCGAAGACGCCGCACTCGTCGCGCGGTCCGTCACGGGGATCGAGCAGATCGGTGGCTGAGGGGGACACGAAGCCGGGGATTCCGGCGGCAGCTGGGGCCTGGCCGGAGTGGTCAAGGTAGCAGCGGCATCGGTCGCCGTCGCCCGGCGCTCAGCGGCGCCGGCGACTCGTCTTCGGGCGCAGCCGTGCGTCGGCGGGGCGCCCGCTGAGCCCGTCGGGCAGCAGCGCGACGACCGTGACCCGCCCGGTCGTCCGTGCGGTCAGGCCGCCGACCGTGATGCGGCGCGCGCGCTTCGACTGCTCGAAGAGCAGGGAGCGCCCGTCGGACAGCCGGACCCGGACCCGGTAGCGCGCGGCATCCGGGACGGGGCGCCAGACCGCGACGAGGCGCGTCCCCCGCCTCGAGGCGCGCAGCCGCTTCGCCCGCGCCGGTCGCCGCGGGCGCGGAGCGGTGAATGTGGCGACGTCGAGGGCGGCGCGCGGCGTGCCGTAGGACTCGACCATCGCGACCACCTTGCGCCGGCCGCCGGGACCGTCCATCGGCCTGAAGCGGAGCGTCCCGCGCGTCCCGCGGGCCGGACCGAGGTCGCGCGCGGCCCCCTCGCCCTCCTCGGAGAAGCGCACCTTCTGGCCTGGGATCGCCTTGATCCGGTACCGCAGCTCGCGCTTGGCGCCGCGGCGGCGAACGGACCCGTCGACCGACGGCTCCTCGAGCCCATCCGCGGCCCGCACGCCGGTCACCGGGCTCGAGTCGGGGAGCACCTCGACGCGCCACTCGCCCGCCGACGGGCTCTTGAGCACGAACCAGGTCGTGTTCTGGTCGCCCTTGATGTGGAAGGCGAGCGCGGACGGGGTCTTGAGCGGACCGTCCGGCGGCGGCTCGATCCGCTCGCCGTTCGGGCCGATGAGCGCGACCCGCGGCGGGGCGCCGTTCCCTTGCACCCCCACGAACGCCGACGGCAGCCCGGGGCCGAAGCGGACCGTGCGCGGCCCACCCGCCTGCGACAGCGACGCGCGGTACGGCCCGACCGAGCAGCCCGTGAACATCAGGTTGTCGAAGCCAGGGGTCTCGCCCCACTTGTAGCCCGCGCCGAAGTTGGCGGCGAACGTGTAGACGCACCCGGCGAAGCCGGTACTGGAGACGACCACCGTGCCACCCTCGCAGCCCAGGTCGCCGAGGCAGACCCGGGCATTCGCCTCGACGTTGAACTTCGTGCCGTAGAGCCAGCCGTCCACCCTCGCCTCCGCCAGGAACTGGTCGGTGATGTCGTACTTGAGCTCGCCGCCGAAGCCGACGTAGCCGTTCGTGCGGAACTCGAAGAAGGCCCGCGCCAGCGGGATCGAGACGACGGCCACGGAGCCGTCGGCGCGCAGGATCGCCGGGAGCGGCGGGTTGGGGAACGTGTAGGAGAGCGTGCCGTCGATCGCCACCGCCGCGACGCCGGCGAGCGTCGGGCCGGCGGTGATCTGCACGCCGCCGGAGAGCTTGAGCACGGGGCGCGTCTCGAGCGCGAAGTTGATCTTGTGCAGGTAGACGACGCCGAACGGCTCGAGCGGGATGCCCGCACCGGGGAACGTCAGCTCGTTGCGCAGGTAGTCCAGATCGCCGTCGAAGAACCCGATGCGGGCGTCGAGCGACGGGCCGGGCGGCTGCGGCGGCAGGATCATGAGCGCGCCGCCGGCCCAGGTCTTCGCGTCCGCGTCGTAGTCGAAGGCCAAATTCTTGATCTGCAACGGGCCCAAGAACGCGTTGCCGACGCGCACGTGGAGCTCGCGCAGGTGGATGCCGGCGAGGTTGTCGGCGCGAAGCGTCACGTCGCCGGTCACCCCGCCGAACAGCGCGGGTAGCCCGAGGTGCAGGGGGAGTTCGGCGGCGCCGCGCCGCAGCCGCAGGCTCGCGGTGCCGGCCAGCGGGAAGCCGAGGAGCTTGCCGCCGAAACGGCCGACGTCGAGCGTCCCGAGATCGACCGTGTTGCCCGCGGGCAGGTCCCACCGGACCGTGCCGCGGTAGAGCGTCGTGTCCCCAGCCTGCAGCGTCACGGTGCCCGACGAGCGCACGGTGCGGGCGCGCGGGTCGAAGCGAACCTCGGCGCCACCCGAGCCCTGCGTGATGCGAAGGCCGTTGACCGCGAGGCCGCCGCGGGCGACGTACACGGCGCCCTCCCGGACCAGGCAGGCATCGGCGACGACGTCGATTGCGGCGAACTGGAGCACGCGGCACGCCGCGGGCGGGCCGGGGGTGGGCGGGTCGCCCGGCCCAGGCCCACCGCCGGGCGGCGGCGGGGGCGGCGGCGGGGGCGGCGGCGGGGGCGGGTCCCCGCCGGGCGGCGGCGGGGTGGGCAGCGCCTGCATCATGATCGGCGGGTTCTGCGCGCCATTCGGGTTGGCCTCCCAGAACGCGAAGCCGGTGAAGCCCGCGTCGCTGTAGGCGGCCGCCGCGCGGACGCGGCCGATCGAGAAGTCCGGCCCCGGCGTCAGCTCGGTCGGCTCGCTCCAAGCCGCGCCGTCGGTCGACGAGCGGTACGCGAGCGCATCGTTCTCCGCGGAGATGAAGTGGACGCGGCCCGCGGAGTCCTGCACGACGTCCCGGGGCTGGCTGCTGACGCCGGCGGGGGTGACCGCGCTCGGCGGGCCGACCGCGCTGCCGTCGATGCGGCGCGCTGTCCACCGCTGGTTGCTGTCGGCGGCGCTGCTGCGGTAGACGATGAAGGTCCCCGAGGGGCCCGTCGTGACGCGGGGGAGCTCGGCCTCGGGGATGGTCACTCGCGCGCTCCAGCGCGAGGCGTCGTTGAGCGCGCTGAGCGGGCAATCCCCGCAGTCGAACGTCCGCACGTAGGCCGTGCCCTCCAGGTCCGTCCAGGACGCGACGAAGGAGCCCCGCGCGCGCTGCGCGATCGAGGGGTCGTAGGCGTTGCCGGCGAAGATCTGCGCCTCCGCCGTCGTGAACTCGCCGAGCGGCGCGCCCTGCACGAACGTGCCCTGCGTGCGGGTCGCGATCGTCACCAGACGGCGGTCGGCGGCGTCCAGGACGGCGGGCGTGCTGCCGCCGGGGAACCCGGCGGCAGCGGTGCCGATGATCTCGGCGCCGCCGAAGGTCGTGCCGTCGTCCTCGGAGCGGAAGACCACGTTGTAGAAGTCCACGCCCTCCGGGTGGTCGCACTGGCGATGGGTGACCAGCACGACCTCGCCGAACGGCGTGATCGTCACGTGCGGGCCCCAGACGTCGGACACGTTGCGGCCGGCCGCGCACGGGGTGAACCGCTTCTCGTCCGCGCACCCGGCCGCGCCGAGCGGGATGCGGCAGTAGTGCAGGACGTCGTCGGAGCTCGGCCGGCTCTCGTTCCAGACCAGGTGGGTCGTGCCCTCGCGGTCGACGACGGCGTCGGGCTGCGTCCCCGTGGCGACCTGGGTCGCCGCCGCCGCGTGCGGAGCCGTCGCGAGGACGACGAGCACCGCGATCAGCGTCCCCATGCCCCTCACCGTCCGACTCTCCCAGCGGGGCCGGCTGGTGTCAACGGCGGCGGCGCGCCAGTTAGTGCAGCAGGTCGGCGAGGCCGTGCGCGTGGACGTGGGTGAGCTCGGCGACGGGCACGCGAACGTCCCCGATGACCAGCTCCTCGCCGCCCACCGTGCCGAGGTTATGGACGGCCCCGCCGAAGGCCCGAAGCGCGGCGGCGGGCCCCGAGACGACGAACGCGCCGGGTCCTTCGCCGAACAGCAGCTCGAGAAGACCTGCATCCCGCTCCTGCAGGATCTGAACGTCAATCTCCGCGCCGATCCCGCCCGCCACGCAGCACTCGGCCAGGGAGATGGCGAGGCCGCCCTCGGCGACGTCGTGCGCGGAGTGCAGCGCCCCCGACCGGACCGCTTGGCGGACCGCGGCGTGGGTGGCGCGCAGCTCGCCGAGGTCGGCGTGCGGGAGCTCGCCGGCGATCGGCTCGCCGCGCAGCTTGGCGAGCTCCGAGCCGGTCAGCGACGGCGCCCAGCCGGGGCCTGCGATCAGCGCGACCGCGTCGCCGTCCTGCGCGAAGCCGAGCCGGCCGGCGCGGCGCGCGTCGGGCAACTCGCCGACCATCCCGACGACCGGCGTCGGGTAGATCGGCCCGCCGCCGCCCTCGTTGTAGAGCGAGACGTTGCCGCCCACCACCGGCACGCCGAGCGCGCGGCAGGCGTCGCCGAGCCCGGCCACCGCGCGGGTGAGCTGCCAGGCGATGTGCGGCTTCTCGGGGTTGCCGAAGTTCAGGCAGTTGGTCAGGCCCAGCGGCTCGGCGCCGACGCAGGCGAGGTTCGCCGAGCACTCGACCACCGCCTCGACCGCGCCGCGATAGGGGTCGACCGCCACGCGACGACCGTTGCCGTCGATCGAGATCCCGAGCGCCCGTTGAGAGTCCGGCAGGCGCAGAACCGCGGCGTCGGCGGCCTCCGGGCGGCGGACCGTGGCCGACCCGACCAGGCAGTCGTACTGCTCGAACGCCCAGCGGCGCGACGCGAGGTTGGCCGAGCCGAGCAGCGTCAGGAGCACATCGCGCGGCTCGGCTTGCACACCGAGCAGGGCGGGCGGCGGCGGGTAGATCGGGGTGGCCGGCGGCGACGGCTCGAGGTCGTAGAGCGGGCAGTCGTCGACGAGCGCGTCGACCGGCAGATCGCCGACGAGGTCGTCCCCGTCGAACACCCGCAGCCGCCGCGTGTCGGTGACGACGCCGATGGCGGTCGCCCGCGTCTCCCAGCGCTCGCAGACCGCGACCACGTCGGCGACGCGAGCGGGCTCGACGACGCAGAGCATCCGCTCCTGGGACTCGGAGATCATGATCTCGAACGGCTCCATGTCCGCCTCGCGCAGCGGCACCTTGCGGACGTCGAGATCGATGCCGACCTCGCCCTTGGAGGCCATCTCCGAGGAGGACGAGGTGAGCCCGGCGGCGCCGAGATCCTGCAGCGAGACGAGCAGCCCGCGCTCGAGGAGCTCGAGCGAGCATTCGAGCAGCTTCTTCTCCTCGAACGGGTCGCCGATCTGGACCGTCGGGCGCTTCGCCGAGTCGCCCTCGCCGAGCTCCGCGGAGGCCAGGACGGAGGCGCCGCCGATCCCGTCGCGCCCGGTGCGGGCGCCGAACAGGACGACGACGTTGCCGACGCCCGCGGCGGCGCTGCGGATCAGCCGCTCGGTCTCGATCAGCCCGAGGCACATCGCGTTGACCAGGCAGTTGTGCTCGTAGGGCGCCTCGAAGTAGATCTCGCCGCCGACCGTCGCGACGCCGATCGAGTTGCCGTAGTGGCCGATCCCGGCGACCGCGTGCTCGAGCAGGTAGCGCGAGCGGGCCGAGTCGCGCGGCTCGCCGAAGCGCAGCGAGTCCAGGATCGCGATCGGGCGCGCACCGACCGCGAAGACGTCGCGCAGGATCCCGCCGACGCCGGTGGCCGCGCCCTGGAACGGCTCGACCGCGCTCGGGTGGTTGTGCGACTCGACCTTGAACGCGCACGCGAGCCCGCCGCCGACGTCGACGGCGCCTGCGTTCTCCCCAGGCCCCATGACGACGCGCGGGCCCTCGGTCGGCAGCGTGCGCAGCAGCTTCTTGGAGTGCTTGTAGCCGCAGTGCTCGGACCACATGAGGCTGAAGACGGCGAGCTCGACCTGGTTGGGCTCGCGGCCCAGCGCTTCGAGGATCCCCTCGTACTCGCCGTCGGTGAGGCCGAGCTCGCGGTGGGGGGCCACGATGCTCAAACCGGCACGGGCGCGGCGACCGAGGCGAACAGCTTCAGGCCGTCGACCGAGCCGGTCAGCGGATCGACGGCGTGCTCGGGGTGCGGCATCAGCCCGACGACGTTGCCGGCGGCGTTGGACACGCCGGCGATGTCGTCCACCGAGCCGTTCGGGTTCTCACCTGCCGCGTAGCGCAGGACGATCTGGGCGTGCTCGGCCATCTCCTCGAGCACCGCCGCCGGGGCGTAGTAGCGGCCGGTCTGGTGCTTGGCGGGGATCGACAGGCGCTCGCCGGGCTCGCACCCGCGCGTCCACGCCGTGTCGGCGTTGATGACCTCGAGCCCGACCTGACGGCAGAGGAAGCGCAGCGAGGTGTTCGGCAGCAACGCGCCCGGCAGCAGGCCAGCTTCGCACAGGACCTGGAAGCCGTTGCAGATCCCGAGCACCGGCCCGCCGGCACGCGCGAAGCGCTCAACCGCGCCCATGATCGGCGAGAAGCGCGCGACGGCGCCGACCCGCAGGTGGTCGCCGTAGGAGAAGCCGCCCGGGATGATCACCGCGTCGACCGTGCTCGGCAGCTCGTGGTCGCGGTGCCACAGGATCTCCGCCTCGCCGACCCGCGACGCGGCCAGCGCCGCGTCGCGCTCGTCGCACGACCCGGGGAACCTGACGACCCCGAAGTGCGTCACGAGACGATCTCGTAGTCCTCGATCAGCGGGTTGGCGAGCAGCGCCTCGCACATCGCGGGCAGGCGCGAGGGATCCTCGACGTCGAGCTCGACCAGCCGGCCGACGTGGACGTTGGAGACGCCTTCGAACCCGAGCGCGGGCAGCGCGCGCTCGACGGTCTGGCCCTGCGGGTCGAGAATGCCGGCCTTGGGCCGGATCAGGACCCGCGCCCTCACCTGGGGGCCCCGGCCCGCTCCAGCCAGGCGCCGAACGGCTCGCCGGCGAGCAGCTCGTAGGCCTTGACGTAGCGCTCGCGGGTGGCGGCGACGACGTCGTCGGGGATCGCTGGGGCGGGCGGCGTCTTGTCCCAGCCCGTGCCGCTCGCCCAGTCGCGGACGTACTGCTTGTCGAAGGACGGCTGCGAGCGACCGGGCGCGTAGCCCTCGGCCGGCCAGAAGCGCGACGAGTCCGGCGTGCACACCTCGTCGCCGAGCACGAGCTCGCCGGCATCGTCGAGGCCGAACTCGAACTTCGTGTCGGCGAGGATCACCCCGCGCTCGCGGGCGTGGTCGGCGACCTTCTGATAGACGGCGATCGAGACGTCGCGCAGCCGCTCGGCGAACTCCATGGAGCCCACCAGCTCGCCGGCGCGGGCGAGGTCGATCGCCTCGTCGTGGCCCTCCTCCGCCTTCGTCGACGGCGTGAAGATCGGCTCGGGCAGCTGCTGGGATTCCTGCAGCCCCTCGGGCAGCGCGATGCCGGAGACCGACCCGGTGGCCTGGTAGTCCTTCCAGCCCGAGCCGGTGATGTAGCCGCGCACGACGCACTCGACCGGCAGCATCCGCAACCGCCGCACGCGCAGCGCCCGGCCGCGCAGCTCGGCGGGCACGCCGTCGGTCGCCGAGATCAGGTGGTTCGCGACGACGTCCGCCGTCACGCCGAACCAGAGGACCGAGAGCCCGGTGAGCACGCGGCCCTTGTCCGGGATCGGGGTGGGGTGGACCACGTCGTACGTGGAGATCCGGTCCGACGCGACCATCAGCAGGTCGTCGCCGAGCTCGTACATCTCGCGGACCTTGCCGCGAGCCAGGAGGGGCAGGTCGAGAGCCGTCGTCACCCGCCGCAGGCTACCAACGGCCGCGGCGCAACTTCGGGCTCCGCGGCGCGTCATGTCTCCCATGGGGACCCGCCGATCCGTCCTGCCGCTCTCGCTCGCCCTCGCGAGCTTCGCCGCGCCCGCCGCGGCCCAGACCGAGCCGCCCAAGCCGGCCACGCCGCCCTCGGAGGCCTGGGCGCGGACCGGCCCGGTCGGGGCGCCCGCCCCGGGCGTCTCCCAGCCGGTGCTCACGTTCACGCGCACCCGGCGCGCCCTGCTCGGCTGGTCACGTCAGGCGGCCCAGGCCGAGCCGCGCGGTCAGGTGGCGGCGTGGGAGCCGGGCGCCGAGCCGGGCCCGGCCGTCGGGCTGCCCGGCCGGCTCGCCGTCGCGCCGGTCCCGATCGGCCGCGGCCGTGCGCTGCTCGCTGTCGAGCACATCACCACCCGGACCGACGACGACGAGTTCCGCGTCAGCCTGCGCACGGCGGTCCGCGGCTCGACAGGCGCGATCGGGCGCTGGCGTTCGCTCGCGCGCTACACCGGCGCGGGCGCCGCGGCCGCCGCGATCAGCCCCACCGGCGACGTCGCGCTCGCCTGGATCGAGACGCGCCCTCCCGCGCGCGGCGAGGAGATCCCGACCTTCTGGCTGCGCTTCGCGATCCGCCCGCCGGGCCGGGCGTTCGGGCCCCCGATGACGGCCGCGAACCTGGGCGACGTCGAGCACCCGGGGTTCGTGACCGTCGCGGTCGCCTACGACTCCCTCGGCCGACTGCTGATCGTCGCGCCGGCCACGCGCACATCCGGTCGGCGGAGGATCCGCGAGGTGATCGCGATCACCGGCCGCCCCGGCGCGCTGCGCCGCACGGCGCTCGGTCCCCAGAAGGGTGTGACCGAGGTCGTCGCGGGGACGTCGCCGACCGGTCGCGCCGTCGTCGCCTGGTGGACCCAGGACGGCGGCGAGGAGGCCAACCTGCCGCTCGTCGTGCACGCCGCCACGCGCGGCCGCGGCGCCGGACGGTTCGGGTCCGCCCGGGTCGTCGATCCCGGTGATGCCCACGATCGCACGCCCGGGCGGATCACCCTGGCGGTGGGCGCCGACGGCGCCGCGCTGCTCGCGTGGTCGCAGGTGCGGCGCACCGGCTCGGCGCTCACCAACCCCGTCGTCGCCGCCTCGGCACCGCTCGGCCGCGGATTCGGCAGCCCCGTGATGCTCGATCCCGACGGCGCCGCCGGCGACGTCGCGATCGCGCCCGACGGCAGCGCGCTCGTGGTGTGGTCGCGGATCCTGCGGGGGAACGAGCAGGAGCCCGACCAGATCTTCGCCGCGCTCCGCGGCGCGGACGCCGGGTCGTTCGGCGAGCCTGAGGCGGTGTCGGAGGCCGACGTGGCGACGCGTCCCGCAGCCGGCTTCGTCCCCGCCACCAACCGCCCGGTCGTCGTGTGGTCCGAACGCCCGGGCGACGCCCCGCCGCCCGAGCAGGGCGGCGCGGCGGAGGCGGTCGTGCGGGCGGCGGTGCGGTCGGGCGGCTAGATCCTCAGCGCCGCACGAGCACCACGGCCCCGGCCGCCGCGGGCCCGAGCCGGACCGTCACGCGCACCCTCCCGGCGCGGCGGAGCAGCCGCCGCCCGTACCGGTTCAGGCGCAGATGGACCACCCGCCGGGCGCCGGCGACGACGGTGAGCCGCCGGGCCGCGAGCGTGCGGGCGCGGGCGCGGAGGCGGAGGCGCCCGGCGCAGGCCTTCGCGGCCGCCGCGGGGCAGGCGACCCGGAGGCGGACGGCACCGCCGGCACCGACGCGCACGCGGCGGGTGAGCAGCGAGGCGACCGATCGCGGCGCCGTGACGACCGGCGGTGGTGGTGGCGGCGGTGGCGGGACGACCGGACCGGGCGCCCGCATCGTGAAGGCCACGGGCCGCGAGAAGTCGTCGGCGCGTTCAGGGCGCTGGGCGACGTAGGTCGCGGCGACCTCGTAGTGCCCGGACGCCGGCCGCCAGTCGCGCAGCTGGAACGTCCCGTCCTCGCGCACCCCGACCCGCGCGAGGTCGCGGGGCTGCGGCTCGTCGGCGGTCGCGTAGCGCAGCAGGATCTCCTGGCCCGGCAGCGCCGGGTCGCTGCGCCCGGTGACCGTGACCGGCCCGTTCGGCAGCTCCGGCACCTTCCCGCACAGCGTGTCGCCGCCGGGATCGAGCGCCACCGACAGCCGGACTCCGGTCCGCCCGGCGGGCGCGAGCTCCGGCGTGTCGACCTCCCGGTCGGCCTCGAGCGTCCCGCCCGACGCGGTGAAGCGCATCGCGTAGCGCGCGTCGGCCCACGGCGCGGTGTGCGCGTGGTGCAGCGGCACGACGACGGTGGACTCCGACCCGGCGGGGACGGTCACCTCGAAGAGCGCGTGCCCGCCCCAGCTGCCGTGCTCCGTCGGGAGGTACGTCCGGTGGCACGGCGGCACCGGCGAGGGCACCGCGCAGTTGGTCGGGCCGATCGAGCCCGGGCCCTCGATCCGCGGCTGGGGGCACCCCAGGCCGAGGACGCTGCCGCCGCCGTCGTAGCCGCGCCCGGTGATCGCCATCGTCACGCGGAAGGTCTCCGCCTCGGCGCCCGTGC
Organism: uncultured Solirubrobacterales bacterium; assembly: GCA_963828075.1. Lineage (GTDB taxonomy): Bacteria > Actinomycetota > Thermoleophilia > Solirubrobacterales > Solirubrobacteraceae > JACCYI01. Next base: position 1,729,789 of record CAWHDH010000021.1, read on the forward strand.
GCACGGTCAGCCGGCCGGACGGGGCCTCCCCCCCGAACACGATCGCGTCTGGCGCGAGCCGGGCCTGGAACGCGGGGTCGACGGCATGGGCCGGCCCGGCCCACGCCACCGCGACCAGGACCGCGACCAGAGCTGCGCGAACGCCCCTCACGACCACTGAACGGGCGAACGGCGGAGAACGTCTACAGCTCGTACGGGAAGTCGGTGAGCACCTCGCCGCCGTCGTCGGTCACCAGCACCAGGCTCTCCAGCCGGCAGCCGCCGAAGCCCGGCCGGTAGCAGCCCGGCTCGACCGCGATGACGTCGCCGGCCACGAGCTCGTCGGCGGAGCGGCCGAGGTACGGGCGCTCGTGGACCTCGAGGCCGACGCCGTGGCCGAGCCCGTGGTAGTAGCCCTCGTCGAGCGGCTCGCCCGGGGTCTTGTTGAGCTGCGTCTTCTGGCCCGCGTCGTGGAACGGCTCGCACGAGATGCGGAACAGCTCGCCTCCCACCACGCCCGGCCGGATCGCGGCCAGGACGCGGTCGAGCGAGTCGCGGCACAGCGCCCAGAAGCCAGCGAGCTCCTCCGGCGGCTCGCCGCCGCCGGCCACGAAGCTGCGCGTCATGTCCGCCCAGCAGCGCGAGGCCTTGTCGCGCGGCCAGATGTCGACGATGACCGGCGCGCCGCGCGCGATCGGGCCCGAGCCCGACTCGTGGCCGATCGCCGACTGCGGCCCGGAGGAGACGATGACGTCGTCGGGCAGCTCGGCCCCGAGCTCCTGGCACGCCACCTGCATCGCCGCGCGCACGTCCTCGCTGGTCAACCCCTCCCGGCACTCGCGGAGCAGGTCGCGCGCGACGGCCATCGCGGCGTCGGCGGCCGTCTGGGCGCGGCGGATCCCCTCCAGCTGGGCGCCGGACTTGACCCGCCGGCGGTGCATGAACGTGTCCGGGTCCGGGTCGAGCTCGATGCCGCCGGCGCGCAGGTGGTCGGCGACCATGACCGGGAAGTCGTGTGGCACCCGGGCGCGCTCGATCCCGAGCCGCCGGCAGGCGCGCAGCGCAAGCTCCGCCGCGCGGTCGTGGGGGTCGGGCATGGTCTCGGCCAGCTCGTCGGAGCCGAGCTGCGCGGGATCGACGACGTCGATACCGAGGCCGCCGACGGCGTCGCGCTCGAGCACGCTGATCACCGCGGCGCGGGTGCCGTTCACCTCGAGGTAGGTGAACGGATCGCCGATCCCGAGCGGGACGGCGTGGAAGAGGTCCGCGCTGGTCTCGGGCGCGGCGTGGATGAGGATCGGATCGGCCATAGATGACAGTTTCGCCCATCCGGTCAGCGCAAGCGCGGACCTACGGCGACGTCACACGCGGAATCTCACCGAGGCGGGAGAGCACCCCGGGCACGTGCCGGATGTAGTGCCCGTAGTCGAAGATCGCGTCGAGGTCGAGACCCGCGGCCGCCGGCTCGCGGGTCAGCAGCTCGCGCAGCGGGACCTGCGTGTCCCACGCCTCCTGGGCCGCGCGCTGGACGATCCGGTAGGCGTCGTCGCGGACCATCCCGCCCTCGATCAGCGCCAGCAGCACGCGCTGGGAGAACAGCGCGCCGCAGGTGAGCTCGAGGTTCGCGCGCATGCGGCCGGGGTGGACGACCATGCCGCGCACGACGCGCAGCGCGAGCGACTGCATGTAGTCGAGCAGGATCGTCGCGTCCGGCAGGATCACGCGCTCGGCGCCCGAGTGCGAGATGTCGCGCTCGTGCCACAGCGCGACGTTCTCGACCGCCGCGCTCGCGTGCCCGCGCAGCACCCGCGCCAGCCCGGTGATCCGCTCGGTGGTGATCGGGTTGCGCTTGTGGGGCATCGCGCTCGAGCCCTTCTGGCCGGCGCGGAACGGCTCCTCGACCTCGCGGACCTCAGTGCGCTGCAGATGGCGGATCTCGGTCGCCAGGCGCTCGAGGCCGGCGCCGGCGAGCGCGATCGCCTGCAGCAGCTCGGCGTGGCGATCGCGGGGGACGACCTGGGTGGAGACGGGCTCGCCCGCCAGGCCCAGCCGCGCCAGCACCCGCGCCTCGAAGTCCGGGCCGAGCGACGCGTAGGTGCCGACCGCGCCGGAGATCGCGCCCGACGCCGCCTGGGCGAACGCGCGCTCGAGCCGGTCGGCGTTGCGGTGTGCCTCGAACGCGTAGCCGGCCAGCTTGAGCCCGAAGGAGGTCGGCTCGGCGTGCACGCCGTGGGTGCGCCCGACGCACAGCGTCTGGGCATGCTCGCGCGCCCGCTCGGCGAGCAGCGCGGCCAGCTCCCGCGCACCGCGCACGATCGGCTCCCCCGCTCGCGACAGCTGGAGCGCGAGCGCCGTGTCGAGCACGTCGGAAGAGGTCAGCCCGTAGTGGATCCAGCGGCCCGCCTCGCCGGCGTCCGCCGACAGCACGTCGACGAAGGCGGCGACGTCGTGGTCGGTGACCCGCTCTCGCTCCTTGACCGCCTCGACCGTGAAGGTGGCGGCGCGGATCGCGTCGAGGTCGGCGTCGGTCGGCCCGTCGAGCGCCTCGGCGGCGGCGACCTCGACGTCGCGCCACGCCGTCATCCGCGCCTCGTCGGTCCAGACGGCGCCGAGCTCGGGGCGGGTGTAGCGCCCGATCACGCGCCGAGGATGCGCGCGGCCAGGACGGCGGCGTTGCGCGCGGAGTCCACGCCGACGCAGGCCACCGGGACGCCCGGCGGCATCTGCGCGATCGAGAGCAGCGCATCCAGGCCGCCGGCGATCGACTTGCTCGACGTGAGCGGGACGCCGATGACCGGCAGCGCGGTGTGGGCGGCGACGACGCCCGGCAGCGCGGCGGACAGGCCGGCGCCGCAGATCAGCACCTTCAGGCCGCGCATCTGGGCGTTGCGGGCGTAGTCGGCGACCGTCTCCGGGTCGCGATGGGCGGACATCACGCGGATCTCGTGCCCGATGTCGCGCTCGGAGAGCTCCTTCGCCGCCGCCTCCATCGCGGGCATGTCCGACTTCGAGCCCATGAGGATCCCGACGAGCGGGCCGTCGACGTCGAGGCCGTCCATGGCGGTCTCCGTCTCGACCTGCGTGATGGGCTCCGAGCTCACGCCGCGATGTCCCGGCGCAGCTGCTTGCCGTCGAAGTCGATCATGTCGGCGGCAGCATAGGCCGCGGCGCGGGCGGACGCCGGATCCTCACCGAGCGCCGTGATGTTGAGCACCCGGCCGCCGGCGGTCACCACCGCGCCGCCGCGGTCGGCGGTCCCGGCGTGCGTCACCTCCACGTCGGGCGGCACCGCGTCGAGGCCCGAGATGACGTCGCCGGAGGACGAGGAGGCCGGATAGCCGCGCGATGCGAGCACCACGGTGACCGCGCAGCGCGGATCCCACTCCAGCTCGACGCCGGCCAGGCCGCCCGGCCGCGTGCAGCGCTCGAGCAGGTCGACCAGGTCGGTGCGCAGGCGGGGCAGGACCGCCTGGGTCTCGGGATCGCCGAAGCGGACGTTGAACTCGAGGACCTCGGGCCCGTGCTCGGTGAGCATGAGCCCGGCGTAGAGGACGCCGTGGAACGGCGTGCCGCGGCGCGCCAGCTCGTCGACCACCGGCTGATGGACGTCGCGCACGAGCCGGGTGATGAAGTCGGCGTCGATCTCCGGGACCGGCGAGAACGCCCCCATGCCACCGGTGTTCGGCCCCGTGTCGCCGTCGCCGATCCGCTTGTAGTCGCGCGCCGGGGCGAGCGGCACCGCGCGCTCGCCGTCGCAGAGCGCGAGCAGCGAGAGCTCCTTGCCGACCAGGAACCGCTCGACGACCACGGGGTGGTCGCCGAACCGCTGCGCGATGAGCATGTCCTCGAGCGCGCAGCGCGCCTCGCCCTCGCCCTCGGCGATGACGACGCCCTTGCCCGCCGCGAGGCCGTCGCTCTTGATCACCGCCGGGTAGGACTCGATCGCCGCGATCCCGTCGTCGACCGTCTCGACGACCCGGTGGGCCGCGGTCGGGACGCCGGCGGCCAGCATGATCTCCTTGGCGAACGCCTTGGAGCCCTCGAGGCGGGCCGCCGCGGCGCCGGGCCCGAAGCACGGGACGCCCGCCGCGCGGACCTCGTCCGCCAGGCCGTCGACCAGCGGCGCCTCCGGCCCCACGACCACGAGGTCCACGTTCATGCCGGTGACGCCCTCCATCAGGTCCTCCCCGGGCAGCGGCGCGGCGTCCCGGGCGATCCCCGCGTTGCCCGGCACGCACAGGATCTCGGGCGCCTGGGGCGAGCGCGCCAGCGCGCGGACGATCGCGTGCTCGCGGCCGCCGCCGCCGACGACGAGGACGCGCATCAGGACTACAGGGAGTTGATGAAGTCGTCGATCGGGATCGCGGCGAGCGACTCGTAGCGCGCCGTGCCCCGCGAGCCGAGCTCGAGCGACACCCGCGCCATCGTCTTCTCGTCCGGCGCCTCGACGACGTTGATGAAGTCGAACTGGCCCAGCGTCGCCCATTGCGCCTTGACCGTCGCCCCGAGTTGCTCGATCTCGGTGTTGACCTCGTGGATGCGCTGCGGGTTGTTCTTGATGGTCGCCACCCCTTCCGGGGTGAGGGTCGTGAGCATGATCCAGGTGGGCACGGTCGATGGCTCCTCGGTTTCGGTTCGGGGGGAGACGGCGTCGGGGGCGGTTGTATCGGATCGGGGTAGCCTTCGCCGCGCCCAAACGACCGGAGGTAAGGCATCCGCATGTCCATTCGCAGGCTCATCGCGCTCGCCATCACGGCGGCAATCGGAGCCCTCGCGCTTCCGGCCGCCGCGCTGGGCGCCGCCTTCACGGCCATCAAGCCCTGCTACGTCTCGCTCCCGACCGACAACCCGCAGACCGAGCTCGTCGACCTTGCGGGCAACGGCTTCACGCCCAACTCCAAGGTCGACATCGCCTTCGACGGCGCGACCGTGGTCAGCGGCGCGCCGGTCGACCCCGCCGGCAACCTCGGCACGGCTGCCCGCGTCACCGCTCCGGCGCCGTTCGTGGCCAAGGGCGAGAAGGCGTTCCAGATCGTCGCGACCGAGCAGGGTGCCGCCGGGCCGGCCATCAGCCAGGCGACGCGCGTCACCGCCCTCAACGTCGGGATCCAGCCGCGCAAGGCCCGGCCGTCGAGCCGCGTGCTGTTCCGCGGGCGCGGGTTCACCGGCAAGGGGAACGTCTACGCGCACTACCGCTACAAGGGCAAGACCCGCCGGAGGGTGACGTTCAAGCCGACCGGCCCGTGCGGGACGTTCACCACCCGCAAGCGCCAGATCCCGGTCGACAACCCCGGCACCGGGCAGTGGACCGTCCAGTTCGACCAGCAGAAGAAGTACGCGAGGCGCCCCGCGAGCGTCTTCGTGCGGCTCTCGATCCTGGTGACCCGGACGGTGCGGACCCGCTAGGCCCGGTCTACGTGGTGGCGCCGAGCGCCACCGCCTTCTCGAAGCGCAGCTCGCCGTCGGCCGCGTCGACCACGACGCGGTCGCCGGCGGCGAAGTCGCCCTGGAGGAGACCCAGCGCCAGCCGGTCGACCAGCTGCTTCTGGATGACCCGCTTGAGCGGCCGGGCGCCGTAGGTCGGGTCGTAGCCCATGTTCCCGAGCAGCTCCTTGGCCGCGTCGGTGAGCTCGACCTCCACGCCACGCTCGGCGACCCGCACGATCAGCCGCGAGACCTGTACCTCGACGATCTCGGTCAGCTCCTCGCGTGACAGCGAGGAGAACTCGACGATGTCGTCCAGGCGATTGACGAACTCGGGCCTGAAGTGGGCCTCGACGCCCGCCCGGCCGCCCGGGATGTTCGAGGTCATGATCAGCACCGAGTTCTTGAAGTCCACCGTGCGGCCCTGGCCGTCGGTGAGCCGGCCGTCGTCGAGGACCTGCAGCAGGATGTTGAAGACGTCGGAGTGCGCCTTCTCGATCTCGTCGAGCAGGATCACGGAGTACGGGCGGCGGCGGACCGCCTCGGTGAGCTGGCCGCCCTCCTCGTAGCCGATGTAGCCGGGGGGCGCGCCGACCAGCCGCGCGACGGCGTGCTTCTCCATGTACTCCGACATGTCGATGCGGACCATCGCGTCCTGCGAGTCGAACATGAACTCCGCGAGCGCCCGGGCCAGCTCGGTCTTGCCGACGCCGGTCGGGCCGAGGAACAGGAACGAGCCGATCGGCCGGTCGGGGTCCGACAGGCCAGCCCGCGAGCGGCGCAGGGCGTTGGCCACCGCGACGACCGCCTCGTGCTGGCCGATGACCCGCTGGTGCAGGCGCTCCTCCATCTGGATGAGCTTGGCCACCTCGGTCTCGAGCAGGCGCGAGACCGGGATCCCGGTCCAGCGACCGACGACCTCGGCGACCTCGTCGGCGTCGACGACGTCGTGCAGGTAGACGTGGGGCTCGCGCTCGGTGTCCTGCTCGTCGGCCTCGGCGAGCTGGCGCTCGAGCTCGGGGATCTCCCCGTGGCGCAGCTCGGCGGCGCGCTGGTAGTCGAGCTGGCGCTCGGCGCGCTCGAGCTCGGTGCGGGCGGCGTCGAGCGCGCTCGGTGAGCTTGCCGACGCCCTCGGCCTCGGCCTTCTCGCGCTCCCACTGGGCGCGCATGCCGGCCACGCGCTCGCGCAGCTCGGCGAGCTCGCGCTCGATCTCCGCCTTGCGCTCCACCGCCGAGTCGTCGCCCGAGACGGCGACGTGCTCGATCTCGAGCTGCTTGATCCGCCGCTCGACCTCGTCGATCTCGGTGGGGACGGAGGACAGCTCGATGGCGATCCGCGACGCGGACTCGTCGACCAGGTCGATCGCCTTGTCGGGGAGGAAGCGGTCGGCGATGTAGCGGTGCGAGAGCGTCGCCGCCGCGATCAGCGCGGAGTCGGCGATGCGGACGCCGTGGTGCGCCTCGTAGCGCTCCTTGAGGCCGCGCAGGATGGCGATCGTGTCCTCGACCGACGGCTCGCCGACGAAGACCGGCTGGAAGCGGCGCTCGAGCGCGGCGTCCTTCTCGACGTGCTTCTTGTACTCGTCGAGCGTCGTCGCGCCGACCGCGCGCAGCTCGCCACGGGCGAGCATCGGCTTGAGCAGGTTGGCGGCGTCGACGGCGCCCTCGGCGGCGCCCGCTCCGACGATCGTGTGCAGCTCGTCGAGGAACAGGATGATCGCGCCGCGCGCCTCGGAGACCTCCTTCAGGACGGCCTTCAGGCGCTCCTCGAACTCGCCGCGGTACTTCGCGCCGGCGACGAGCGAGCCGATGTCGAGCGCGACGACGCGCCGCTCGCGCAGGGACTCGGGCACGTCGCCGGAGACGATCCGCTGGGCGAGCCCTTCGACGATCGCGGTCTTGCCGACGCCCGGCTCCCCGATCAGGACGGGGTTGTTCTTGGTGCGGCGGGAGAGGACCTGGATGACGCGGCGGATCTCGTCGTCGCGGCCGATGACCGGGTCGAGCCTGCCCTCCTCGGCCTCGGCGGTCAGATCGCGGCCGAACTTCTCGAGCGCCTGGTAGGCGTCCTCGGGCGACTGGCTGGTGACCCGGTGCGGCCCGCGGACCTCGAGCAGCGCCTTGAGCAGCTGCTCCTTGGTGGCGCCGGCGCGGCGCAGCGCCTCGCCGGCCTTCGAGCTGTGCCCGGACAGAGAGAGGAGGAAGTGCTCGGTGGAGATGTACTCGTCCTTGAGCTGGCCGGCCTCGTGCTCGGCGGCGCGCAGGACCTGCATGAGCTCGCGCGAGGTCGTCGGCTCGGCGCCGGGATGGCTCGCCTCGTAAGTGGCGAGCGCGTCGAGCGAGGCGTTGACGTCGGCCCGGACCTCCTCGGGACGGGCGCCGACCTTGCCCAGCACCGGCAGCACGACACCCTCTGACGCCTCGAGCAGCGCGAGCAGCAGGTGCTCGGGCGCGACCTCGGTGTGGCGGCGGGCGGCGGCGAGCTCGATCGCGGCTCGCAGCGCCTCCTGGGACTTGATGGTGAAGCGATCCTGGTTCATGGGCGGTTCCTGGTCAAATCTTAGTCGAGTTGACTGAGATCATAGCGATCCCATACCCTTTCGGGCGTGGAGTCAGGGCACCACGACGACGCGTCGGCGGTTGAGCAGTACATCGGGCGCCGTATCGATCCGGACGCGGGGCAGGGGCGCGCGTTCTCGGACCGCGTGCGCCAGTACCAGCGCTCGGTCGAGGCCTACCTGCTGGCCGGCGGCATCCCGCGCTGGATGGAGCGCGCGGCGGAGATCGACCGCGGCGTCGAGCGCGCGATGCGCGACGTCGGCGACGCGTATCGCGAGCTGCGCAGCGCGTGCGCCGGGGACGCCGCGGCGTTCGCGGAGCGCTGGACGGCGCGTGCGCACGCATGGCGCTTCTCCGAGCTCAACGACCTGATCGAGCAGCACAACGAGTGGTATCCGGTCGAGCGCCGGCTGCCGATGCACCCGCGCACGGGCGAGTACGTGCTGGTCGGCGGCCGCTCGTACCGGCGGACGCCGCTCGGGCCCGAGTGGATCCTCGAGCGCTTCCCCGCGAAGGCCTAGCGGAGCCGGCGGACCCGCACCGGCACGATCGCCGTCCCCGGCGCCTCGTAGCGCACGATCTCGGCCTTGACCTCGCGCTTGACCCGCTCCAGCGCGGCGATCTCCTCCTGCAGCTTCTGCGCGCGCTGCTCGAGCGCCTGGACCTTGCGCCGCATGCGGGTGAGCTGATCCTCGAGCTCGAACACCTTCTCGACGCCAGCCAGGTTCATCCCGATCTCGACGGTCATCTCCTGGATGCGCCGGAGCCGCTCGACGTCGGCCTGCGAGTACAGGCGCGTGCCCTTCGGCGAGCGCTGGGGCTCGATCAGGCCGCGCGCCTCGTACATGCGCAGCGTCTGCGGGTGCATGTCGGCGAGCTCGGCGGCGACCGAGATCATGAAGACCCCCCGGTCCGACGCGAGCCTGGCGGTGATGCGCGACCCGCGCGCGGCCATCACGCCTGCTCCTTCTCCGCCGCGCGCAGCATCCGCTCGCGCGGGTTGCCGTTCATCACGTCAGACAGCGCGTCGACGGCGTCGCGCTGCTCCTGGGACAGGTCGCTCGGGACGTCGATCACGAAGCGGTAGTGAATGTCACCGCGCGGCGGCTTGGCCGAGCGGTCGAGCTTCGGCGGCCCCTCGCCGCGCAGCCGTTGGACGGTGCCGTGCTTGGTCCCCGGCGCCACGCGCAGCTTCTTCGTCCCGTCGAGCGTCGGGACTTCGACGTCGGCGCCGCGGATCGCCTCGGCGACCGTGATCGGCACCTCGACCTCGAGGTTGTCGCCCTTCGGCTTGAACACCGCGGAGTCCTGGACACGGGTCACCACGTAGAGGTCCCCGGGCGGGCCGCCGCGCATACCGGCCTCCCCCTTGCCCGCCAGGCGGATCTTCGATCCGTCCTTGACGCCCGGGGGGATGTTGACGCGGTACTTCTTGAGCTCGCGCATCCGGCCCTGGCCGCTGCAGGTCGGGCAGGGGTCCTCGATGACCGTCCCTGAGCCGCCGCAGCGCTGGCACGGGCGCGAGATCGAGAAGAGGCCCTGGCCCTGGGACTCGACGCCCCGGCCCTGGCAGATCGGGCAGACGATCGGCTGGGTCCCCGGCCGTGCGCCGGTGCCGCGGCACGTCGTGCAGGCGGTGTGCGTCGTCACCGAGACCGGGAGTTGCGCGCCCTCGACCGCCTGGTCGAAGGAGAGCGAGACTTCCGTGTCGAGGTCGCGGCCCTTCTCCTGGGCGGGCTTGGTCCGCGCCCCGCCGGTGCGGTTGCGCACGCCGCCGGCGGCGCCCCCGAAGAGGTCGGAGAGGATGTCCGAGAACGAGCCGGCCTCGAAGCCGCCGGTGCCCTGGCCGCCGCCGCCGAACGGGCTGCCGCCCGGGAACGCGAACGAGCCGCGGTCGTACTGCTTGCGCTTCTCGACGTCGGACAGGACGTCGTGGGCCTCGGAGATCCCCTTGAAGCGCTCCTCGGCCGCCTTGTCGCCCGGATTGCGGTCCGGGTGATACTGGCGCGCGAGCTTGCGGTACGCCTTCTTGATGTCGTCCTGGGAGGCCTTCTTGTCGACCCCCAGGACCTTGTAGTAGTCGCGCTTGGCCGCCATGCGAAGTGCCTCCTACGCAGCGACAATGACCCGCGCGGGGCGCAGGACGGAGCCGTTGAGGCGGTAGCCCTGCTGGTAGACCTGGATGACGGTGCCCGGCTCGGCCCCCTCGACGGGGTGCTGGGCCATCGCCTCGTGCTGCTCCGGATCGAAGCGCTCGCCCTGCGGCGAGTAGGCCTCGATGCCGACGCGCCCGAGCGCCTTGGCCATCTCGTCCTGCACCAGCCGGACGCCCTTGGCGAACTCCGCCGCCGCCTCGTCGCGCTCGGCCGCCTGGAGGGCGAGCTCGAGGTGGTCGAGCGCCGGCAGGAGCTCCTTGGCCAGCCGCGTGACGCCGCGGTCGGCCGCCAGCGCGGCGTCGCGCGTGGCGCGCTTGCGGAAGTTGTCGAAGTCGGCCTGGGTGCGCTGGGCGAGCCCGAGGTACTTCTCCGCCTCGGCGCGGGCGAGCGCCAGCGCGTCGGCAGGCTCCTCGCCCGTCTCCGGGCCGGCGTCGCCCTCGGGCGCCTCGGGCTCGGCCGCCTCAGCAGGCTCCGTGGGCTCGGCGTCCTCGGCGATCACGGGCTCACCGGCCGGCGGCTCGGTCGTCTGACCGGCCGCCGGCGCGTCCGCCGGCGCCGCGGCGGCCTCATAGGCCGCCGCCGCCTCCCGCTCGCGGGTCGTCTCCTTCTCCGGGCTCATCGCTGCTCGTCGACGACCTCGGCGTCGACGACCTCCTCCTCAGAGGTGGTGGCGCCGCCGTCCGTGCTCGCGCCGTCGCCGCCGCCGTTGGGCGACTGCGCGGCCTGCTCGGCCTGGGCTCGCTCGTACATCGCCTCGGAGACCTTGTGGAACGCGGTCTGCAGCGCCGCCGTCTTGGCCCGGATGTCCTCGGTGTCCTCCGAGGTCAGCGACTCCCGCAGCGCCTTCGCGGCCTCCTGGATCTCCGTCTTGGACTGCTCGTCCACGGCGTCACCGAGGTCGGCGAGCTGCTTGTCGGCCTGGTACGCGGCGTTCTCGCCCGCGTTGCGCGTCTCGGCGAGCTCGCGCAGCCGGCGGTCCTCCTCGGCGTGCGACTCGGCGTCGCCGACCATCCGCTTGATCTCGTCGTCGGACAGGCCGGAGCCCGCCTTGATCTCGATCTTCTGCTCCTTGCCGGTCCCCAGGTCCTTCGCGGTCACGTTCACGATGCCGTTGGCGTCGATGTCGAAGCCGACCTCGATCTGCGGGATGCCGCGCGGGGCGGGCGGGATGCCCGTGAGCTGGAACTTGCCCAGCGACTTGTTGTAGGCCGCCATCTCGCGCTCGCCCTGCAGCACGTGGATCTCCACGCTCGGCTGGTTGTCCTCCGCGGTGGAGAACACCTCGGACTTGCGCGTCGGGATGGTGGTGTTGCGCTCGATGAGCTTGGTCATCACGCCGCCCTTGGTCTCGATGCCGAGGGTGAGCGGGGTGACGTCGAGCAGCAGGACGTCCTTGACGTCGCCGCCGAGCACGCCGGCCTGGATGGCGGCGCCGACGGCCACGACCTCGTCGGGGTTGACGCCGCGGTGCGGCTCCTTGCCCGTGAGCTCCTTGACCTTCTCCTGGACGGCCGGCATGCGCGTCATGCCGCCGACGAGCACCACGTGGTCGATGTTCGCGGTGCCCTTCTCCTTGGCGTCGTCCATCGCCTGGCGCACCGGGCCGACGACGCGCTCGATCAGCGGCGACGCGAGCTCGGTGAACTTCGCGCGCGTCAGGCGCAGGTCGAGGTGCTTGGGGCCGGACTGGTCCGCCGTGATGAACGGCAGGTTGATCTGCGTCTCCTGCGCGGAGGACAGCTCGATCTTGGCCTTCTCGGACGCCTCGTAGAGACGCTGGAGCGCCATCTTGTCCTGCGTGAGATCGATGCCCTGGTCGCGCTTGAACTCCGCGACGAGGTAGTCCACGACCGCCTTGTCGAAGTTGTCGCCGCCGAGGTGGTTGTCGCCGGCCGTCGACTTGACCTCGAACACGCCGTCGCCGATCTCGAGCACGGACACGTCGAACGTGCCGCCGCCGAGGTCGAAGACGAGGATCGTCTGGTCGGACTCCTTGTCCAGGCCGTAGGCGAGCGCCGCCGCGGTGGGCTCGTTGATGATGCGCTTGACGTCGAGGCCCGCGACCTTGCCGGCGTCCTTGGTCGCCTGACGCTGGTCGTCGTTGAAGTAGGCCGGGACGGTGATGACCGCCGCGTCGACCGGCTCGCCGAGATAGGCCTCGGCGTCGGCCTTGAGCTTCTGGAGGATCATCGCGGAGATCTCCGGCGGCGAGTACTGCTTGCCGCCCGCCTCCACGCGCGCGTCGCCGCCGGGGCCGGCGACGACCTTGTAGGGCACGATCGACTCCTCCTCGCGCACCTCGGCCTCCTTGCGGCCCATGAAGCGCTTGATGGAGAAGACGGTGTTGGTCGGGTTCGTCACCGCCTGGCGCTTGGCCACGGTGCCGACGAGGCGCTCGCCGGACTGGGTGAACGCGACGACCGAGGGGGTGGTGCGACCGCCCTCGGAGTTCTCGATGACGGTCGGCTCGCCGCCTTCGAGGACGGCCATGCACGAGTTCGTCGTGCCGAGGTCGATGCCGATGGTCTTTGCCATGCTGGTGGGGCTCCTTGCTTCCGCCGTACAAAATCTCAGTCTTGGTGGCGCAGATCATAGCGGGGTGGCAACGCCCACCTTCGGACACATCCGCCGCAACGGACACGCCCCGCACTGCGGCCGCTGCGCGTGGCACAGCCGCCGGCCATGACGCAGCAGGTTCACGTGGAACTCCAGATGCTGTCCGCGCGGCGTGACGCGCAGCAGCTCGTCATGGAGCTCCTCGAACGGCGCGCCCGGCCGGAAGAGCCCGAGGCGCGTGCCGACGCGCGAGACGTGGGTGTCGACCGGGACGTCGGGCATCCCGAACGAGAACAGGAGCACGCAGGCGGTCGTCTTTCGCCCGACCCCGGGCAGGCCGCAGAGCTCCGCGCGCGCCTCCTCGACGGAGCGCTCCGCGAGCCGATCCAGGTCGAGCGGATCGCCGAGCGCGCGCAGGATGGCCTGAATACGGACCGACTTCTGGCGGTGCAGTCCGCCGGGCTGGAGCGCGTCCTCGACCTCGGCGAGCGGGGCATCGCGGACGGCCTCCCAGGTCGGCCATCGCGAGCGCAGGCGCAGGTAGGCGACGTCGCGATTGCGGTCGTTCGTCGACTGCGACAGGACGGTGAGGATCAGCTCGTCGAGCGGGCGACCGTGCGGCGGTGCGAGCGGGCGGCCGTAGTACAGTCGCAGCCGATCGCGCAGGGTGATCACGCGGCGGCGGCCTGGAGATACCCAGGCGGAGCGCGGAGTTGTCGGCTGCTTCGCCATGGCTGCTATCCGTATCGGACCCTGTTGGGCGCATTAACGTTTCAGCGCGCTCAAACTGTCACTACCTGGGTACATAACCGCCCGACGTTCGGCGCCCGCCTGTACTAGGGTGCCCGTCCGCCGGACCTGTCTCCCCGCTCTCCGGAGGTCTCATGTACGACCGAGCAGATGCTCGACTGCCTCGGCCGAAGATGTTGTTGCTGTGCTTCCTCGCCATGCTCGGCGTCGTTGCCGCGACTCTCGGTCTCCAGTCGCCCGCCCCCGCCGAAGCCCGCGGCAAGGCCAGCCTTGACCGCACCGAACGTCAGGTGATCCGCCATATCAACCGCCAGCGGGCCCGTCATGGCCTGCGGCGGCTCCGCCCGAGCCGCAGCCTCTCGCTGTCGGCCGACTACCACTGCTGGGACATGCTGCGCGGCAACTTCTTCGCGCACTCCTCCAGCAACGGCGCCTCGATGGGCAGCCGGGTGCGCCGGTTCTCCCGCGCGCACCGCATCGGGGAGAACCTCGCTTACGTCTCGAGCCGGGATCGTCGCGGCGTCGCCAGGCGTGTCGTCGGCATGTGGATGAACTCGCCGTCGCACCGGGCCGCGCTGCTCAACCGGAAGTTCCGCAAGATCGGGCTCGCCCGCCGGACGGGGTCGCTCGGTTCGATGCGCGCGATGGTCTTCACGGCCGACTTCGCCTCCAGGCGCTGACCGGCTTCGGGCCGGTCGTCGCCCGCCGGCGACCGGCTTGATCTACTAGCGGCCTGATGAGCACCCCACCGAAACAGCGGGTCAGCGCCCGCGAGTATCAGGCGCTGGTCACCAACCGGCTCGTCGAGTCGCGCCTGACCCCCAACGCGATCTCGCTCACGGGCTTCGGGCTGTGCCTGGTCGCGGCCGTGCTCGTGTGGGAGGAGTACTACCTGCTCGGGGGAGTCGCCTTCGTGGTCGGCTCGGTCTGCGACACGCTCGACGGCCGCTACGCGCGCCGCTCGGGCAAGGGATCCCCCTTCGGGGCGTTCCTGGACTCGACGCTCGACCGCGTCGAGGAGGGCGTCGTGCTGACGGCCGTCGCCTACCGGTTCGCGCTCGACGGCGAGGAGCTGGCGGCCGCTGCGGTCGTGCTCGCCGTCCTCGCGTCGCTCATGGTCTCCTACACTCGTGCCCGAGCCGAGGCGCTCGGGGTGGAGTGCAAGGTGGGGATCGCCGACCGCGCCGTGCGCGTGGTGATCCTCTCCGCGGGCCTGCTGCTCGCGGACCTCGGTCTGCTGGAGCCCTCCGTGTACGTGCTGGCCGGCCTCTCGGTGATCACCGTGGTGCAGCGCATCTGGCACGTCCGCGGCGAGCTGACACGTAACGCCGCCGCCCCGTTGGGGTGAGTAGTGCGGCTTCTCTTCGACCGAAACAGAGGAAGAACTTGAGCAAGACCAACGGGCACGCCAATGGGCACGCCAACGGCAACGGCACGTCGCGCCACGTCGAGGACAAGGTCCGCGTCGCCATCATCGGCGTCGGCAACTGCGCGTCGTCGTTCGTCCAGGGCGTCCACTACTACCGGAACGCCGACCAGAACGAGACCGTCCCGGGGCTCATGCACGTCGACCTCGGCGGCTACCACGTCTCCGACATCGAGTTCACGGCGGCCTTCGACATCGACGCCGAGAAGGTCGGCAAGGACCTCTCCGAGGCGATCTTCGCGGGGCAGAACAACACGCTGAAGTTCGTCGAGGGCGACCTGCCGAACATGGGCATCGAGGTCATGCGCGGCATGACCCACGACGGCCTCGGCAAGTACCTGTCGCAGAAGATCACCAAGGCGCCGGGCTCGACCGTCGACATCGCGCAGGTCCTCAAGGACACGCGGACCGACGTCGTCGTCTCCTACCTGCCGGTCGGCTCCGAGCAGGCCACGAAGTGGTACGTCGAGCAGATCCTCGAGGCCGGCTGCGGATTCGTGAACTGCATCCCGGTGTTCATCGCCCGCGAGGACTACTGGAACAACCGCTTCATCAAGAACGGGCTGCCGATCATCGGCGACGACATCAAGTCCCAGGTCGGCGCCACGATCGTCCACCGCACGCTCGCCCAGCTGTTCGGGGAGCGCGGCGTCAAGATGCTGCGCACCTCGCAGCTCAACGTCGGCGGGAACATGGACTTCTACAACATGCTCGAGCGCGAGCGGCTGGAGTCCAAGAAGATCTCCAAGACCAACGCCGTGACCTCGATCATGGACCACGAGCTGCCGGCCGACGACGTCTACATCGGCCCGTCGGACTACGTGCCGTGGCTCACGGACCGCAAGTGGGCGCACATCCGCGTCGAGGGCCAGGCCTTCGGCGACGTGCCGCTCAACATGGAGCTCAAGCTCGAGGTCTGGGACTCCCCGAACTCGGCCGGCATCGTCATCGACGCCGTGCGCTGCTGCAAGCTCGCGCTCAACCACGGCATCGGCGGCCAGCTCGACGGCCCGAGCTCCTACCTCATGAAGTCGCCGCACAACCAGCGCCAGGACAACCTCGCGCGCGAGGAGACCGAGAAGTTCATCGCGGAGTACGGGCGCAAGACCAAGGCGGCCAAGCAGGCGAAGAAGGCCGCGACCGGCTCGGCGGAGACGCCGGCCTAGCCAGACTCGATCGACCCGCCGGCCGCGCGCCGGCGGGTCTATGCTCGGTGGCCCGTGCCCGACGAGCGCTTCGCCATCGTCCAGGTGAGCCCGTTCCCCTGGGAGGACGAGCACGAGATCAACACGTTCGTGGGCGCGCTGTCGGATCAGCTGGCGGCGCGCGGGCACCGCGTCGTCGTCGCCGCGCCGTCGCGCTCGCCGGACCTGGTGCGCGAGTCGCGCCGGCGCCTGCGCGCCGGCGAGGCGCTGCCGGATCCCGGCGAGGTGCGTCTGATCGGGGTCGGCGAACTGCTGCCGATCGCGCCCTCGCGGCGCGGCCTCGCGCCGTCGCCGCCGGTCGACATCGCGCGGACCATCGAGGAGCTGCTCTCCCAGACGCCGTTCGACATCGCGCACGTGCACGAGCCGTTCGCGCCGAGCGCCTCCTCGTTCGCGTTGCGGTACTCCCACGCGCTCAACGTCGGAACCTTCCACGCCCCGTCCGAGCGCGTGCTCTCGACCCAGGTCGCGCGGCGCTTCGTCGAGCGCTTCTTCGGCCGGCTCGACGCCCGCACCACCTCCTTTGCGGCCACGCGCACCCTGATGGAGCACACCTTCCCGGCCACCTACCGGGTCATCGCCCCGGGCGCCGACTCGCGGCCGGACCCGCGCAGCCAGTCCGCCGACGGCCGCGTGCGGCTGGCGTTCTGCGCCGGCGAGGAGCGCGCGGCGCTGCGGCTGTTCCTGCGCGCGCTGCGACGGCTGCCCGAGGACCTCGACTGGGAGGCGTCGGTGTTCGCCCCCAACGGCGCCGCGCCCACCCTGCGCAGCGCGCTGCGCCACCGCGTCCACCTCGTCTCCGAGGGCTCGCCGACGGCGGCGCTCGAGGCCGCCGACGTCGCCGTCGCCGCCTCGCTCGGCGCCTCGCCCTCCCCGGGCAACCTGGTTCGCGCGCTCGGCGCCGGCGCCGTGCCGCTCGCCGCCCGGCTGCCCGCCTACGAGGAGGTCCTCGACGACGGCGAGCTGGGGCTGCTGTTCGAGCCGGGCGACCTCGACACGCTCGCCGCCCAGCTCGAGCGGCTGATCGCCGAGCCGCAGCTCCGCGCGCAGCTGCGCGGGCGCGCCGCCGCCGGTGACGGCGAGCGCTCGTGGGCGCGGGTCGCCGACGACTACGAGGACGTCTACGCCGAGCTGGCCGCGCGCCGCCACGGCATCCGCGAGAAGCCGGCGATCCGCAAGCGCCTCGAGGGCCGGCCGCTGATCGACGTCGATCTGCACATGCACACCGACCACTCCCACGACTGCGCGACGCCGGTCGAGCTCCTGCTCGCCACGGCGCGCGATCGCGGGCTCGGCGCCATCGCCGTCACCGACCACAACGAGATCTCCGGCGCGCTGGCCGCCCGCGACCTCGCCGAGCAATACGGCGTCAAGGTCATCGTCGGCGAGGAGGTCAAGACCGGCGGCCAGGGCGAGGTCATCGGCCTGTTCATCGAGGAGAAGATCCCCCGCGGCCTGACCCTGCAGGAGACGATCGACGAGATCCACCGGCAGGGCGGGCTCGTCTACGTGCCGCACCCGTTCGACCGGCTGCACTCCGTCCCGGACTACGAGCACCTGCTCGCGGTGGTCGACCACGTCGACGCGCTCGAGGTCTTCAACCCGCGCATCGCGATCCCCGCGTTCAACGAGGAGGCGGTGCGGTTCGCCGCCAAGTACCGCATCCCCGGCGGCGCGGGCTCGGACTCGCACGTCGCCCAGGGGCTCGGCTCGGTCCGGATCCACATGCTCGACTTCGACGGGCCGGAGGAGTTCCTCGAGTCGCTGCGGGCCGCCGACATCACCGCGCGACCCTCGTCGCTGTACTACGCGCAGGTCCAGGCGCTGAAGTTCCTGCAGACCAAGGTCCGCAAGCCGGCGCCGGTCAAGCCCGGTCGCAAGTAAGGATGCAGGGGCAAGGAGAACCCGGGGCCGCGGGCAAGTTCCCCGGCGTGCCGGCCACCGACGACGAGATCCGCGAGAAGTACCTCGAACGCGCGATCCGAGAGCTCAATCACTTCACCCGCGATCTCCAGTCCTGCCGCCACTGCCCGCGCGGGAACCTGATGCCGGTGCTCGGATCGGGGCACCCGCAGGCCGACATCTTCATGCTCAAGTACGCGCCGACCCCGTCCGAGATCGAGGAGGGCGTCGCCTTCTACGGGCGGTCCGGAACCGCGCTGATGAAGTCGCTGCGGCGCCTGGACATCGACCCGCTCGCCGTCTACGGCACGCTCTGCGTCAAGTGCCCGGTGGCCGACACCGCGCTCGCCGGGCCCGAGTGCATCGCCCGCATCGTCGAGGAGATCGCGATCGTCGCGCCCAAGATCGTCGTGATCATGGGTGGTGAGGCGCTCGGTGTCCTCAACGACCTGGAGTTGCCGCTCTCCCGCGAGGTGGCGGCGACGCCGGGTCAGCTGCAGAAGCTCACTCCGTCGATCGACGCGCTGTTCGTCCCCAATATCGACGACGCCCTCGACGAGGAGTCCGCCAAGCGCGCGTTCTGGACCGCCTTCCGTGTGCTGGGCGACTGGTACGCGGACTTTCCGCCCTACTGATCAGCGGCGAACCGGACCGGCATCCTGCGTACCGGTGTCGCGTCGGCGAGGAAGTCCCCGATCAGCGACACGCCGTCGCTGTAGCCGACCAGATCTGCGGGCGCGCCGGCCATCTGCTCCAGGAAGGCGATCGTCTCCTCGGCCATCGCCTCGTAGGTGTACGGGCCAGGGACGTCGGGGGTGCGCCCGTGGCCGCGGCGGTCAGGCACCAGGACCCGGTGGCGCCCCGCGAGCGCGGGGACCGCCGCCGCCCACGTCTCACCGCTGACGAAGCCGCCGTGGAGCAGCACGACCGGCTCGCCCTCGCCGTGCTCCTCGTAGTACGCCCGCACGCCCGCCACATCTAGCTCCGCCATGCCCGAAGGGTAAGCTCCGGCGCATGGACCTGGAAGAGCACACGCTGGAGTCCGTGGCGGAACGGTGCGAGGAGTGCGGAGCCAAGCTGACGGGTCGCGAGATCGAGCTGGCGCTGGAGCGCGGTGGCCCGAGCCTCTGTGCGATCCACGCCGCCGACGTCACGCCGCTCGGCGACGAGGACCCGATCGACGCCGGCCTCTAGGCCCCGCGCCTACATCGTCAGGATGATCTTGCCGAGCTTCGAGCCGGCCTCGAAGCGCTCGTAGGCGGCCGCCGCCTCGTCGAGGGGGAAGGCGGCCTCGACCGGGACCGACAGGTTCCCCGCGGCGAAACCGGGCAGGACCGAGCGCTCGACCAGCCGTGCGGCCGCGGCCTTCTCCTCGAGCGGGCGGGCCCGCAGCGTCGAGCCGTGGATGCGGCCGCGCTTGGCCATCAGCGCGAGCAGGTTGATCTCCGCCTTGGCTCCCGCGCCCACGCCGATGATGCAGATCCGCCCGCCGAGGGCCAGCGCCTTGAGGTTCTCCTCGAGGTTCGGCGCGCCGACGAGCTCGAGGATCACGTCGTACGGGCCCTCATCGGCGAACCCGTCGGGCGCGATCGCGTGGGCGCCCAGCGCGGTGATCGCCTCGCGCGCGTGGGCGTCGCGGACCGTCGCGGTCACGCGCGCGCCCGCCCACGTGCCGATCTGGACGGCGGCGGTCCCGACGCCGCCGGCGGCGCCGTGGACGAGCAGCCGCTCGCCGGCGATCAGCCCGGCCTGGCTGAACAGGGCGTCGTGGGCGGTGGTGAACACCTCGGGCGCGCCGCCGGCCGCCTCCCACTCGAGCCCTTCGGGGACCGGCATCGCGGCGCGCTCGTGCACGACGGCGAGCTCGGCCTGGCCCCCGCCGCCCACGACGGCCATCACCCGGTCGCCGGGGACGAAGCGCTCGGCGCCGGGCCCGCAGGCCTCGACCTCGCCGGCGAACTCGAGCCCGGGGATGTCCGCCGGCGACCCGGGCGGCGCGGGATAGCCGCCCTTGCGCTGCAGCACGTCGGCGCCGTTGAGGCCGGCGGCGCGCACGCGCACGAGGATCTCGCCCGTGCCGGGCGCCGGGTCGGGGTGCTCCTCGACGACGATCTGGCCGTCTCGGACAGTGGCGGCTCGCATGGCGGCGATGCTAGTGAAGGCGGCGCAGCGGGGCAGGCTTCTGCGCAACGCTGTGCGAATTGCTGCAAAGAAGAATGTTTTTGGACGTTGTTTGGGTACTTGACGAGAAATGTCAGCTGCCATTCCGGTTCCCACCCCCCACCTCCCTCCGCTCTGGCGCGAGACCCGCATAGGCCTCGAGATGGCCTCCCTGCGCCGGAGCGACGTCTGGCGCGGCGCCGGAGTGCAGCCGGGCGACGGGCGCCCCGTGCTGCTGATCCCCGGTTTCATGGCCGGCGACGGGACGCTCGGGACGATGACGAGCTGGCTGCGGCGCAACGACTACCGGACCAAGCGGGCGGGGATCCGGGCCAACGTCGCCTGCTCCGAGGTCGCCTGCGCGCGGCTGGAGGAGCGCCTCGAGGAGATGGCCCAGCAGTACGGCCAGCGGGTCGCGATCATCGGCCAGAGCCGCGGCGGCGTGTTCGCGAAGGCGCTGGCCTCGCGCCGCCCCGACCTCGTCTCCGGGATCGTCACGCTCGGCTCGCCGGTGAACTCGATGCTCGCGGTCCACCCGCTCATCCTCGCCCCGGTCGGCGTCGTCGCCGCTCTCGGCTCGCTGTCGGTGCCGGGCCTGTTCTCTGCGCGGTGCCTGCGCGGCAAGTGCTGCGAGAGCTTCCGCCGGGCGCTCAGCGACCCGTTCCCCGACGACGTCGGCTATCTCGCCGTCTATTCGCGCACGGACGGGATCGTCGACTGGCACGCCTGCCTGGATCCCGATGCCGACGAGTACGTCGAGGTCGGCGCCTCCCACATCGGCATGAGCTGCAACCCGGGCGCCTACCGCGCGACCGCCGCGGCCCTCACCTCCTTCGGCCTCGAGCTCGGGCACCCGGGCGGCGCCGCGCGCTACGCGCAGGCCGCCTGACCCAGCAGGTCCGGCAGCCCGCCGGCCACGACGTGCGCCGCCGCCAGCTCGGGCGCCGCGTGCGTGGTCGTCACGGCGAGGACGGTCATGCCCGCGGCGAGGCCCGCCTCGATCCCGGCGGGGGCGTCCTCGATGACGATGCAGTCCGCCGGGTCGACGCCGAGACGGCGGGCGCCGAGCAGGTAGGGGTCGGGCGCCGGCTTGCCGCGGGCGACCATGTCGACCGAGACGAGGACGCTCGGGACCGGGAGGCCGGCCGCCGCGAGCCGAGCGCGGGCGAGCCGCTCCGTGCAGGAGGTGACGATCGCCACCTGCGGCAGGGCCAGCACCGCGGCCGCCCCCGGCAGCGCGACCACGCCGTCGATGTCGCGGACCTCCATGTCCTCCAGGCACGCCGCCTCGGCCGCCAGGTCGGCACCCGGCACGAGCTCGGCGATGGTCTCCGAGGCCGGGCGGCCGTGGTTGGCGGCGGCGATGGCCTCGCCGTCGAGGCCGTGCCGCGCCGCCCAGGTGCACCATGTGCGCAGCACCGCGGCGGTCGAGTCGACGAGCGTGCCGTCGAGGTCGGCGAGCACCGCGCTCATCGGATCGCCACCGCTTCGTAGGCCCCGGTGTCGGCGGTCTGAGCGTCCATCGCCCCGTCGCCGGCCGCGCGGCGGGCCAGGACGGCGACGGCGACCGCGCCGAGGCAGAGGGCCGAGAGCGCCCAGGGCAGAGAGATCTGGTCGGCGGCGAAGCCGATGATCGGCGGGCCCGCCAGGAAGCCGAGCGAGCCCATCGTGCTCACCGCGGCGATGCCCGGGCCGGCGGGCGTGTCGGGCACGCGGCCCGCCGCGCTGAACATCAGCGGGACGCCGTTGGCGACGCCGAGGCCGATGACGAACAGCCCGACCAGCGCGACGACGGGCTCGCCGACGAGCAGAACGGCGGCGAGCGGGACGCCGGTGAGCAGAGCGCCCCAGCGCAGCAGGGCGACCGGCCCGATCCGCTTGTTCACGGCGTCGCCGACCAGCCGGCCCGCGGTCATGCCCGCCGAGAAGAACGCGAAGGCGAGCGCGGCGACGCCCGCCTGGGCACCGAGGTCCGTGCGCAGGTAGAGCGCCGCCCAGTCCGCCATCGCGCCCTCGGTGACCATGACGATCAGGCAGAGGACGGCGATGAGCAGCACGCCCCGCGACGGGAGCGCGAACGCCGGCGCATCGTCCCCTTCGGCGCGGCTTCCGTGACCGAGCGCGCGGAGGCAGGGAATCGACAGCGCGAGGAGCAGGGCGGCGGTCAGCGCGACGGTGACCCGTGGGTCCAGCCCCGCGGACGTCGCCAGCGCGCCGAGTCCCGCGCCGATCACGCCTCCCAGCGACCAGCCCGCGTGCAACGAGGACATGATCGGTCGCTTTAGACGCCGCTCCACCGTCACGCCGTGGCTGTTCATCCCGACGTCCATCGACGCGGTCGTCGCGCCCAGCAGGAAGAACCCGGCCGCGGTCAGCACCGGATGTGGGGCCAGCAGGGGCAGGCTGAGCATGAGGCACATGGCGACGGTCGCGATCCGCGTGACCCGCTCGCTGCCGTGGCGCGCGATCGCCTGGCCCGCGATCGGCAGGGCCATGACGACGCCGGCCGACATCCCGATGATCACGAATCCGACCGCCGTCTTGGTCAGGTCGAAGCGGTCCTGGATGAACGGGATCTGCGCCACCCAGGAGCCGACGGCGGCGCCGTTGATCAGGAACGCGACGGTGGTGGAAGCCCGCGGGCTCATGCGCGCATCACCGAGACGCCGGCCGCGCGGTAGGGATCGAGCAGCTCGTCGGGGGCGTCGGACTCGGCGATCAGCTGGGAGAGGTCGGCCACCGGCGCGACGAGGTACGGGCCCGCGGCGCGCAGCTTGTCGGTCGTCGCGAGCGCGATGACGTCGGCGCTGGCGGCCACCATCGCGCGCTTGACGTAGGCCTCCTCGAGCTCGTTGGTGGAGATGCCGACGTCGGGGTGCAGGGCGCAGAGGCCGAGCAGGCACGCGTCCGCGCGGACCGAGCGGATGAACTCGATCGCGGCCGCGCCGACGGTGACCTGGGCGACCTTGTCCAGCCGGCCGCCGATCATCACCACCTCGGCGCAGGGGTGCCCGGCGAGCGCCGCGGCGATCGGCGGGGAGTTGGTGAGCACCGTGCAGTCGCGCTCGGGTGGCAGGCGGCGCGCCACCTCGAGGTTCGAGGTCGAGCCGTCGAGGATCACCACCTGGGCGCCGGCGAGGGCCTCCAGCGCGGCGACCGCGAGCTCGGCCTTCGCGGCGGCGGCGGTCTCGCGGCGGCGCTCGAACGGGCCGGTCGAGGGGGCCGGGGGGAGCGCCCCGCCGTGGACGCGCTGGACGAGCCCCTGGGCGGCCAGCTCGCGCAGGTCACGGCGGATCGTGTCCTCGGAGACCGCGAGCTCGCCGGCGAGCTGCGCGGCGACGACCTTCCCGTCCGCCGCCAGGCGGCCGAGGATCAGCTGCCGGCGCTCGGCGCTGAGGAAACTTGGAGCTGCACGGTCTTGCACGGTTCTGCATGATAGTGCACGCGGTTCCCGGTGGCGGACCCGGACACCGGTTGGCAACATGACGTGATGCGCTCCGCCCGCTCCCTGACCGTCGCGATGCTCGCCGCCGCGTTGCTCCTGCCCGTCGCGCCGGCCGCCGCCGCAACGCCCAGCGCCCCATGCACCGGCGACCCGTCGAAAGTCGAGCCGTTCGAGATCACCGTCGGCGGCCAGCCGGCGACGGGGATCTACACGTTGCCGCGCGAGCAGCCGCGGGGGCTCGTCGTCTTCGGCCACGGCTACTCGTACACCGTCGACGCCTGGCGCGCGCACGCGATCAACGCGGCGACGCGGGCCGGTCTCGTCGCCGTCGCGATGAACTACCGCGGCCTGACGTCGTTGCCCAAGGACCAGACCGGCTTCGAGCGGGCGCGCGGCTGGCCGGTCAAGACCGGCAGCGAGGACCTCGTCGCCGCCGGCCAGTTCCTCGACCGGGTCTGCGGCGGGTTCGCCCGGCGCCTGCTGCTCGGCATCTCGATGGGCGGCAACTCGACCGGCATGGCAGCCGCGCTGGCCGCCAAGACGACCGACGGCAAGCCGCTGTTCGACTACTGGGTCGGCGTCGAGGGCGTCTACAACCTGGCCGAGCTCTACCAGACGGCGCGCGCCGTCGCCCCTACGAACCCGTTCGCCGCCCAGGCGGTCGAGGACATCGAGAGGGAGACGGGCGGCACCTTCGAGCAGCAGCCCGCCGCCTACGCCGAGCGCACGGTCGTCAACCGGGCGGCGGAGATCGCCAAGTCGGGCCTGAAGGGCGTCGCCCTCGTCCACGGCGTCGACGACGGCCAGGCCAGCTTCGACCAGGCCCAGCAGATGACCCGCGCGCTCCGCGCCGAGGGCCTCGCGACCGACCTGTACACCGTCCGGCGCAAGGCGCCGGGTGACACGCCGGACACCACGCTCACGAGCCCCGAGAACGCCGGGCACGCGCCCGAGTGGTCGACGCACCACATCGTGCTCGACACCGGGTTCGACCGCATCACGGCGCTCGCGCGCCGCGACGAGCCGCCGCCGTGCGACCGCGACTTCGAGGTCGACGGCCAGACCGATCCGCGGATCTCGCCCGACCCGTCCAAGCCGGCGAGCAACTGCCCCGCGAAGCCGAGCTTCGCCGGGACGACGCTGAGTGGCGGTGGCGGTGGTGGCGGCGGCGGCGGCGGGTCGTGCGTCGATCGCACGCCGCCGACGGTCACCGTGCGCGCCCGCCACACGCGCCGGACGCTGACCGTGTTCGGAACGGCGCGCGACCGCGGCTGCCGCGCCGGCATGCGGCGGGTCCGGGTCGCGGTCGGCCGGCGCGTCGGCGGCGGCCGCTGCCGGTTCGTCACGCGCGCGAGGTCCGGGCGCCTGAGCCGGCCGCGCTCCTGCACCCGCGGCCGGATCTACCTGCGCCCGCGCCGGATCGGCCGCTTCCGGCTCGTCGTCCGCGGCCCGCGTCGCGGCCGCTACCTGATCACCGTGGCCGGCACCGATCGCGCCGGCAACCGCGCGCGGCTCACGCTGCACCGCACGCTCTGAGCGGGCGCTGGCGCGTCGAGGATACGGTGCCGACCATCGCGTCCATGGACGAACCAACGCGTCGTCGCGCCGGCGGTCCGACGCCCGGAATCACGCTCCTTCGGCGGGTCGCTGCTGTCCTGGCCGGCGCCTACGTCGCGTCGTGGATCCCAGCGCTCGCCATCAAGTTCCTTGACCTGGGACCGACCGTCGGCTGGCCCCTGCTCGTGGCCGGAGCTGTGCTCGGCGGCTACGGCGGGTACCGCGAAGGGCTCAGGCTCGTACCGCTCGACTCCCAGGAGCATGGCGACGCCGTGATCGGCTGGAGCCTGGTGCTCGCGGCCATCGGCGTGATCGTGTCGTTCCTGCTGCCAGCGCCGTGGCACTTCGCTGCTGCGGTCGCCTGGGTGCTGCTGGTCGTGTTCGTCGGGCGGACTCTGATGGCGTCCGGCCCATGATGGAAGGGGCAGTTCCGCTCACGTGATACGGGCGGCACAGCCGCGAGACGCCTGAACCTGAGGGCGGCGCGATTGCCTCACGCCGGCGCCCAAGTACGACGAGGGACAATCACCCACTCGGTCGGCCGAGTGCCGCTCGGGGGTGGTTCACCCCGTCATGGAAGGCGAAGCACCCCCCGAGCGCGCGGCGGGAAGGGCTCGGGGTGATTGACCCCAAGCGGCGCCGAATCCATCGCTGCCGCGCCCCGACCACGGCGAGCAGGTGCCCCCCTGGCGCTGGGCGGGAGACCGACCACCAAGACCCCGCGGTGAAGCCGGCGGAGTCCTCCGGCGGCAGGCAGTGGCCCCCGCAGCGAGAACGGCCTCGTGACGTAGTCCACTGCGCGATCCCGCCCGTGTCCGTGCTCGGATCGCGGTGCACCATGTCGCACGCCGTCAACCACCCCCTTGGCCGCCGCGGGGCCACCACGGGGGTGGTTGGGGGTGTCATAGACCGTGAACCACCCCCGTGTCGGGCACCGCGATGACTCGGGGGTGGTTGACGTCCTTCACGGGCGCGGCGACCCGCCGCTCCCCCGCCGTTGCCTCGATGACGCCGTCCCGCGCTGACGAGCGCCGCCGCTTCCGCGTGCTTCCGATGACCCCGCGCCTGCCTCCTTGCGGGGTCCGTGCGGCCCCGAACTGCGGTCATCGGGAAGGGTGAACCACCCCCATGCTTCGCCATAACAGACACGGGTGATTTGACCCCCTCGGCACCGACGCCGCCGCGGGATGCTGCGCTCGCGCCGGACGATCGGCGCAAACGCCACGATTACATGGTTGCGCCGCCCACCCGGTCACTGCCGCCGCCCTCCGGCCCGGACCGGTACTCGATGATGCCGTTCCGGTCCACTTACCAGGCGCTCCGCACGTGTGACGGCCACCGTTCCCGATCGAGCGACCGGACAGGGGCACCCCCGCCTCCGCCTGAACGCGCCGCCGGCCCGAACGCGCCCTGCGTCGCTGCGACATCGACCGAGGCTCGCCCGGCTGGAGCTCGCTCGCGAGGTCGGCTCGCCCGGCTGGAACTCGCTCGCGAGGTCGGGTCGCTCGGCACCTAGACTCAGCGGGTGGCGTTCCAGCGCGGCATCGACGGCTCCGAGCCGGTCCGCCCGAACCCGGTCGGCGATCTGGGCGGTACCCAGCACGAGCGGCGCGTCGAGCACGCGGGGCGACTGGCCACCGGCACGCTCGCATGCCCGGCGTGCGACGCACCGGTCGCCCCCGGCCCGGCAGCGCTCTCACCCGCGGACCGCCTCGGCTGCCCCTACTGCGGCCACGCGGCCCCGGTGCGCGACTTCCTCTCGCTCGCCGCGCCCGCGCGCCCGGCGCGCGTCGCCGTGCGGGTGATCGCCCCGGACTAGGCCTTCTCGGCGACCGCGATGCGACGCGATCCGTACGACGACTTCTCGAGCCAGGGCACGATGTCGTCGCCCGGGAGCGGGCGGCTGAAGTGGTTGCCCTGGGCCGCGTCGCACCCGTACTGGAGGAGGAGGTTCATCGTCGCCTCGTCCTCGACCCCCTCGGCGGCGACGTTCAACCCGAGGTTGCGGGCGAGCTCGATGATCGACCGGACGATCGCGGCATCGTCCTCGGCCGTGGACATGGTGGTCACGAACGAGCGGTCGACCTTGATCTCCACGACCGGGAGGCGCTGGAGATCGACGAGGGACGAGTGGCCGGTTCCGAAGTTGTCGATCGACAGCCGCTCGTCCATGCTCTTGAGCCGCGGCATCAGACCGGGCACGGCCGGGTCGATCAGCGCGCTCTCGGTCAGCTCGAAGATCAGCCTGTCGCGGGGGATGGCCCACCGGCTCATGAGCCGCTCGATCGTCTCCGCGAGCGTCGTCCCCTCACCGAGGCAGCGAGCTCCGAGGTTCACCGCCATGGTCAGGTCGTAGCCCTCGTCGCGCCAGTTCCCGAGCTGGCGGATCGCCTCCTTGAGGACCCAGTCGGTCATCGGGATCGTCATCTCGCCGCGCTCGACCTCAGGCACGAAGTCCTCCGGCATGACCAGGCGACCGGACGGGTGGTTCCAGCGGATCAGCGCCTCGACGCCGACCGTCTCGAGCGTGGCGAGGTCGACCTTCGGCTGGTAGTGCAGGACGAGTTGGTCGCGCTCGATGCAGTTGCGGAGATCGCCGAGCAGCGCGAGGCGGCGGGCCGGGATCTCCTCCTGGCCGGAGGAGAACAGCGCGTACCCGGCGCCCGAGCGCTTCGCCTCGTACATCGCCAGGTCGGCACGCCGCAGCAGATCGTCGATGTGGTCGCCGTGGGTCGGGGCGAGCGTGATGCCGATGCTCGCTCTCACGTCGAGCATGCGGCCGCTGACGAGGAACGGCGCCTCGAGCGCCTGCTGGATCTCCCAGACGACCGTCGCCGCTCCCGCGAGGTCGATGTCCCCGCCCGCCAGGACGCCGAACTCGTCGCCGCCGAGTCGCGCGACCGTGTCTCCGTCGCGCAGGCAACCGACCAGCCGTTCGGTGACGAGCTTGAGCAGCGCATCGCCGTGCTGGTGCCCGAGGGTGTCGTTGACCTCCTTGAACCCGTCGAGATCCATGATCAGCAGCGCCAGCGACTCACCCGTCCGCATCGCTGTCTGGAGGGCGTGGGTGACGCGGTCGGCGAAGAGCACGCGGTTGGGCAGACCGGTGAGGGCGTCGTGCAGCGCCTGGTGTTCGAGCGCCTCTGTGTAGGTCTGGCGCTCGGAGATGTCGCGCAGGCACCCGATGTGGATCGTCCCGGCGCCGACCTCGACGTCGCTCATGTCGACCTCCATGGGGAACGTCGAGCCGTCCATGCGCCGGCCGACGGCCTTCGGACCGACCATCAGCGCGAACGGCTGGCCGATCGCCTCCTGCTCGCGATAGCCGAAGAGATCGGACGCGGCGCGGTTGAACGACTCGATGACGCCCGCATCGCTGACCGTGACGATCCCGTCCGCGACGTTGTCGAGCACTGCCCGGATGCGTGCCTCGCTGTCGCGGAACTGGCCCGCGGACCGTTCCAGCGCGCGGGACTTGAGGAAGAGCTCGACGAAGATCGACACCTTCGCCCGCAGCACCTCGGAGGCGAACGGCGCGTGGATGAAGTCGAAGGCGCCGCCCTCGTACGCGACCGGGATCTCGAGCTCGTCCGGCGCGCGCGCGGTGACGAAGACGATCGGGGTGTGCTCCTCGCGCATTCTGATGAGACTCGCCGTCTCGTAGCCATCCATGTCCGGCATCTGGATGTCCATCAGGATCACGGCGAACGAGCGCGTCATCACCGCACGCAGGGCGGCTTCCCCGGACTCGGCTTCGACGATCGGCTGGCCGAGCGCCTCCAGGACCGAGATGACGGAGAGGCGCTGGTCGGCCTGGTCGTCGACGACGAGGATCGGTGCCTCGGGGGTCCTCGTCGTCGTCGAGGACCCCTCCCCGATCAGGCCGGGATTCATGGCGAGGCCGGGAAGCGCTGGCCGGCGGGGAACCAGCGGCTGAGGACCGATACGAGGTCTGCCGTGTCGACCGGCTTGGCGATGTAGTCCGACGCGCCGGCCGCAAGGCAGCGCGCGCGCTCGCCGCCGACGACCTTGCCCGTCACCGCGATGATCGTGAGATCGGCGAACTCGGGGTGCTTGCGGATCGCATCGATCGTCTCGTATCCGTCCATCCCAGGCATCATGATGTCCATCAGCACGATGTCGATGTCGTTGCGCTGCTCGAGGATCACCAGCGCGTCGGCGCCGCTCTCCGCTGCGACGACGGTGAGCTTTCCGCGCTCGAGCAGCGCGGTCAGGGCGAAGATGTTGCGGAAGTCGTCGTCGACGATGAGCACGGTCGCGCCGGCGACCGAGCCCGCGTAGAACTCGTCGCCGTTCACCGCTCGACGCACGGGAGGCGCAGAGAGCGCCGGCGCAGGCACGATGACCTCGGGCTCAGCGACCTCGACGACGAACGGTGACGGCGGCGCGGGTGCCGGCACCGTCTTGCCGTTCGTGACGGGCGGTGCGGTGCCGGCGAGCACCGGACTTGCGACGCCGTTGGTGGTGAGCGCGACGAGCTCGCGTATCGGCCCGGCGGGTCGCAGCGCGACCCCGGCACTCGCCCTGATGGTGACGTCCTCGCCGTCCAACGGGAGGTAGACGGTGAAGGTGCTGCCGTGTCCGGGCTCGCTCACCAGCGTGATCTCGCCGCCGAGCAGGGCCGCGAGGTTGCGGCTGATCGACAGCCCGAGGCCGGTTCCGCCGTACTTGCGGGCGGTCGAGCCGTCGGCCTGTGCGAACGCTTCGAACATGATCGGCTGGCGGTCTGCCCTGATGCCGATGCCGGTGTCCTTGACGATGAGGGCGATCACCGAGTCCGCTCGAGCGAGCCGCTCGTGGGCCCGGTCCCAGCCGGCCGAGGACAGCTCCAGCCGCAGGGCGACGTCACCGTGCTCGGTGAACTTGAACGCGTTGGACAGGAGGTTCTTGAGGATCTGCCGGAGACGGAGGTGATCGGTCATCATCAGCACCGGCAGCCGGTCGTCGACCTCGACGGAGAACGTCAACCCCTGGGCGTCCGCGATCGGCTGGAACGTCTGGACCATGACGTCGCGGATGTCGGCCAGCGGGAGGGCGTTGAGCTCGAGGTGGACGGTGCTCGACTCGATCTTGGCGAGGTCGAGGATGTCGTTGAGGAGTTTGAGCAGGTCCAGGCCCGACGTGCGGATGACGTTCGCGTACTGCACCTGGCGGGCGGACAGGTTCCCCTCGGGGTTGTCCTCGAGCTGCTCGGCCAGCACCAGCAGGCTGTTCAGCGGGGTCCGCAGCTCGTGGGACATGTTGGCGATGAACTCCGACTTGTACTTCGAGGAGACCGACACCTCCTTGGCCTGCTCCTCGACGAACCGCTTCGCCTCCTCGACCTCCTGGTACTTGCGTTCCACCTCGAGGTTCTGGTCGGCCAGGAGCGTCGCCTGCTCCGCGAGGTCCGCATTGGACTGGTGCAGCTGCTCCTGGCGTGACTGCAGCTCCTGCGCCTGCGACAGGGACTGCTCGAGCAGCTTGTCGGTCACGGATGTGGCGGCGACCGTGTTGAGCACGAGGCCGATGCTCTCGGTCAGCTGATCGAGCAGCGACTGGTGGGTCGGGCTGAAGGCCGAGAACGAGGCCAGTTCGATCACCGCGCGGACCGACCCCTCGAAGAGGATCGGTAGGACGATGATGTTCAGCGGAGGGGACTCACCGAGACCGGAGCTGATCTGGACGTAGTCGGACGGGACGTCGGTGAGCAGGATCCGCTCCTTCTCGAGCGCGCACTGGCCGACCAGCCCTTCGCCGAGCCGGAACGAGCTGGAGAGATGCTTGCGCTCCTTGTACCCGTAGCCGGCTTGGAACTGCAGCACCGGGTCGCCGCCGTCCTCCGGATCGGTCAGCGCGTAGAAGACGCCGTGCTGCGCCGAGACCAGCGGCGTCAGGTCGGACAGGATCATGTTGGAGACCGTCGCCAGGTCGCGCTGGCCCTGCAGCATGCGGGTGAACCGCTCGAGGTTGGTCTTCAGCCAGTCCTGCTCGGTGTTCCTGCGCATCGTCTCTGAGAGGTTGCGGATCATCTCGTTGAGCTTGTCCTTGAGGACCGCGACCTCACCGCTCGCCTCCACGCTGACCTGACGGGTGAGGTCGCCTTCGGTCACCGCCGTGGCCACGTCCGCGATCGCGCGGACCTGGTTGGTCAGGTTCGCCGCGAGCTGGTTGACGTCGTCGGTCAGGCCCTTCCAGACCCCGGCGACCTCCTCGGACTGCGCCTGGCCGCCGAGCTTGCCCTCGATCCCGACCTCGCGGGCCACACGCGTCACCTCGCCGGCGAACCGGTTGAGCTGGTCCACCATCGCGTTGACGGTGTTCTTCAGCGCCAGGAACTCGCCGCGCACGTCCGCGGTGATCTTCTTGCTCAGATCGCCGTTGGCGACCGCGGTCGTGACCTCGGCGATGTCGCGGACCTGGCCGGTGAGGTTGCGGGCCATCAGGTTGACGTTGTCGGTGAGTTCCTTCCACACGCCGCCGACCTCGATCGTCACGGCCGCCGCCTGGCCGAGCTTGCCCTCCGTGCCGACCTCCCGCGCGACTCGCGTGACCTCGGAGATGAAGCCGTTGAGCTGATCGACCATGCCGTTGATGGTGTTCTTGAGCTCGAGCATCTCGCCCTGGACCTCGGCGACCACCTTCTTGCTGAGGTCGCCGTCCGCCACTGCTCCGATGACGCGCTGCATCTCGTTGCTGGGACGCACGAGATCCTCGATCAGGCTGTTGACGGAGTCGACGCAGCCGCCCCAGACCTGGCCCGTTCCTCCGACCGAGACGCGCCGCGAGAGCTTGCCCTCCTTGCCGACCACCCGGCTGACCCGCTCGAGCTCGACGCCGAGGGCCTGGTTCGCACCGATGATGTCGTTGAGCCGATCCGCGGCCTTGCCGGCGACACCCGTCCAGTGGAGCGGCATGCGAGCGGTGAAATCGCCCGCCTTGACAGCGCTCAGGACATTCAGCAGCACCTCTTGGTCGAGCGCCGTCTCGACGTCGATGGGTGCAACGGTATTCGGCATGATCCTCGAATCTGAGGCCTACGCGGGCGGCTTCGACCCAAACTTGGAGAGACGTGCACGTGTCGTCTCGGATTGAGACGCCGGCCGCGGGGTTCGCTGGGCGGGCGCTCACCGGTCATGCAACACCGGCGCCGCTTTGGAGCGGAACCAAGCACAGTACCACGATGTCAGCGTGCCAACAGTTCGAGCAGCGCGCTACGTCTTCTCGAGCAGCGCCACGCACTCGATGTGCGGCGTCTGCGGGAACATGTCGACGGGCCGCACGCGCTTGAGCGCGTAGCCCGCCTCGACGAGCTGGGCGGCGTTGGGCGCCAGCGTCGTCGGGTTGCACGAGACGTAGACGATGCGCTCGGGCCCGGCCTCCGCGACGCGCCGGACGACCTTCGCCGAGAGCCCGGCGCGCGGCGGGTCGATGACGCAGACGTCGGGGCGCCCGACGCGCTCGACGAGCTCGCGCATCGACGTGCGGATGTCGCCCGCGTAGAACGACGCGTTGTCGATCTCGTTGAGGCGGGCGTTCTCGATCGCGTCGGCGACGGCGGACTCGATCAGCTCGACGCCGACGACCGAGCGCGCGCGGGCGGCGAGCGTCAGCGCGATCGTGCCGATACCGCAGTACAGGTCGTAGATGAGCTCGCGGCCACGCAGCCCGGCGAACTCGACCGCGGCGCCGTACAGCACATCCGCCATCTCGGTGTTCGTCTGGAAGAACGCCTCGGGCGAGATCAGGAAGCGCAGGTCGCCGACGTCGTCCATGAGCTGCGGCGACCCGGACAGAAGGCGCGTCGAGCCGCCCTGGCTGGACTCGCCGAGCGAGGCCGTCTCGGTCCACAGCACCCCGTCGGCGTCGACCGCGCCGGCGAACCGCTCCGCGTCGAGCCCGCCGGGCGAGGTGATCAGGCGCACCTGGAACTGGCCGGTCCGGCGCCCCTCGCGGACGATCACGTTGCGCAGGAAGCCGGTCTGCGTCCGGCGGTCCCACGCGCCGAGCCCCTGCTCACGGCAGAACGCCAGGACCTGCTCGCGCAGCTCGTTGCCACGCTCGGAGGCGAGCTTGCAGTCGGCGATCGGGACGATCCGGTCGAAGCGGCCGGGGGCGTGGAAGCCGCACACCAGCTCGCCGTCGTCGCCGGTCCCGAACGAGTACTCGAGCTTGTTGCGGTAGCGCCACTGCTGCACCGCCGGAACGATCGGCTCGAGCTCGAAGCCCTCCAGGTGGCCGATGCGGCTCAGCGCCTCCGCGACCTGTTGCTGCTTGACCTCGAGCTGGCGCTCGTAGGGGAGCACCTGCCACGGCGCGCCCGGATGGTCGGCGACGGGGGCGATGCGATCCGGCCCCGGCTCGAGGACCTCGACGACGCGCGCCTCGGCGTACGCGCGCTTGGACTTGCCGACCTCGGCGAGGACGCGGTCGCCCGGCATCCCGCCCGCGACGAAGACGACGTAGCCGTCCAGGCGGGCGACGCCGTTGCCGCCGTAGGCGAGGGAGTCGACGGTGAGCTCGAGCTGGTCGCCGCGCGCGGGGCGGGCGGACTGGGGGACCGGTGTGGACATCGGCCCCCAGGATGGCAGGCGTTTTCGGCCCGGCCCTACGGGAGCTTGTTGTCGATCGCCGCGAGCACGCTCTTGCGGTTCGCGTTGCGCTGCTCGTAGTCGCGGACCTTGCGCAGCTCGGCCGGGGTGAGCTCGCCGAGGCGCCCCGTCACCTTCGCGGCGGTGAGGTCGTCGTAGTTGGCGATCGGGAAGGTGGTGCCGATGCCCGCGCCGCGGCGCGCGCGCTCGACCTCGCGCAGGACCCGTTCCGCCGAGCCGGTGACGTGATCCTTCGCGCGGCGCCGGGCGTCCGCGCCGGCCTCGTCGAGATGCTCGCGCGACCGGCCGAGCAGTTGCTCGAGATCCGACAGCAGGTCCTCGGTCTGCCGGCGGCCACGCTCGAAGAGCGCGGAGGCAAGCTCGGTGGCGTCGGTGCGGGTCATCCGCCCACGCTCGACGGACTCGTCGAGAACGGCCTGGATGCGCTCGCGCGTCAGCAGCACGAGATCGAGGGGCAGGAGCAGCTTGGCGAGCTGGTCGCGGCTGGGGGCGCTCTCCTCGGGCGCCGGTTCGGGCGGCCGCTTCTTCGACGTCGATTTCGGCTGCGGCATGTCTGTACTCCCCTGTCTCGCCCGACCGTCGAGGCTACCCCGCGAGCGTTTCGAGCAAGGCCTTCTGGGCATGGCGGCGGTTCTCCGCCTGGTCCCAGATGCGCTGGCGCTCACCGTAGAGCACGACCTCGGTGATCTCCTCGCCCGGATGCGCCGGCAGGCAGTGCAGCGCGATCGCGCCGGGGGCGGCATGGTCGAGCAGCGCGTCGTCGAGCCGGTAGGGGCCGAGCGCCTCGCGGCGCGCGGCGGCCGACGCCTCGTCGTCGGACATCGAGAGCCACGCGTCGGTGTAGACGGCGTGCGCGCCGGCGACGGCCTCGGCGGGATCGGCGGTGAGGTGCGCCCCGTGGGTCTCGGGCAGCTGGTAGCCGTCGGGCGCTGCAATCGCCACCTCGACGCCAGCCAGCCCGCCGACGATCGCCAGCGAGCGCGCGACGTTGTTGCCGTCGCCGACGTAGGCGAGCTTGAGGCCGTCGAGCTCGCCGAACGCCTCGCGCAGGGTGAGCAGGTCGGCCAGCGCCTGGCACGGGTGGTGCGACGGCGAGAGGAGGTTGATCACGGGGACCGTCGCGTGGGCGGCGAGCTCGTCGAGCAGCGCGTCGGAGCCGGTCCGCAGGCCGATCGCGGTGGCGTGGCGCGACAGCACCAGCGCGGTGTCGCGGACCGATTCCCCGCGCGTGAGCTGCAGCTCGTTCGCGCGCAGGACCATGGGGTGCCCGCCGAGCTCGACGACGCCCGCCTCCATCGAGGTCCGCGTGCGCGTCGACGGCTGCTCAAAGAGCAGCGCGACGGTCCGGCGGTCGAGCAGGCGGGAGACGTGCGGGGCCGCCTTGAGCTCCGCCGCGCGGTCGAGCAGGAGGCGCAGCTCGACAGCGCTCAGCTCCGCTCCGGTGATGAAGTGGCGTGGCAAGCGGGGGAGTCTAAGAGCCGTTCGCCAACAAGCGCTCGCGCAGGCGGTCCATGTCGACGCGCGCCGGCTCGGTCTCGTCGATGAAGCGGTCGAGCAGCTCGATGAAGCGCTCGGGGTCGTGGCAGTGCGGGAAGTGGCCCGCGCCCCGGATGACCTTGAGCCGGCTCCCAGGCATCTTCGCGTGCGCCTGCTCGCCGTGAGCGACGGGGATGATCCGGTCGCGGTCCCCCCACACGAGCAGCGACGGGACCTCGGCCGCGAGGTACAGCCGGTCCGAGGCGTCGACGCGCTGCCCCGTCGCATCGATCACGGAGCGGACCGTGTGCAGGAAGGCGTGGCGGGCGTCGGCGTCCTTGAGCGAGGCGTAGCCGCGCGCGAGCTCCTCGAGGTCCGCGCTCCCGCGCAACCCGATCCGCCCGAGCAGGCGGGCGACGGCGCCGCCGGCCTCGTCGAGCCGCGCCCGCGCCACCAGCGGCAGCACGAGCTCGGCCCCGGGGAGCGCGACCGATCGCAGCACGAAGGAGACGTCGCGGCCGAGGCCGCCGCTCGAGACGAGCACGAGCCGCTCCAGGCGCTCGGGGAACTGGTAGGCGAACTGCATCGCGATGCCGCCACCCAGCGAGTGCCCGACCACCGTCGCGCTCTGGTGCCCGAGGGCGGCCATCAGGTCGCGCACGCCGCTGGCGTAGGCGCCCAGGGAGTAGTCGCCGCGGGGCTTGGCCGAGCTGCCGTGGCCCAGCAGGTCGGGCGCGATGACCGTGTAGCGCTCGCCGAGGCCGCCGAGCACCGCATCCCAGGTCCGCCCTGACCCGGCGATGCCGTGGAGCAGGACGATCACGGCGCGGTCAGACCCCGAACCGGCCTCGCGATACGTGACGCGATGGCCGTGCAGGGTGATCTCGCGAGTGGCGCTCACGTCGGGCATAGTTGCACCTTGATGGCGCGCTTCGAGCTGCACGTCGCCCTTCGCGCGGGAGGAGGTGCGGCATCCGCGTCGTGACCTGGAACCTGTTCCACGGGCGCGCGAAGCCGGCGGCGGGGCGCCCGCTGCTCGTCGAGTTCGCGCGGACACTGGCCGGCTGGTCGTGGGACGTCGCGCTGCTGCAGGAGGTCCCGCCGTGGTGGACGCCGCTGCTGGCCCGGGCGGCGGACGCGCCGGAGCACCGCAGCGTCCTGACATCGCGCAACGAAGGCCTCGCCCTGCGCCGCGCGATCGCCCGCCGCAACCCGGACCTCATCGCCTCCAACGGCGGCGGCGCCAACGCGATCCTCGCCCGGATCCCGCTGCTGCCGGGGCAGCGGCGCGTCCGCCTGACCTGGCAGCCCGAGCGCCGGATGGCTCACGGCGTCCGGCTCGCCGACGGCACGTGGGTGGTCAACCTGCACGCGAGCACCCGTCCGCCGGAGCGCCGGAGCGCCGACCTCGAGTCGCTCCGGCGCCAGGCGCTGGCGTGGGCCGGCGAGGCGCCGCTGCTGGTCGGCGGCGACCTCAACTCGAAGCGGCCGAAGCTCGACGGCCTCGATGTCGTCGCCTCCCACTGGGTCGACCACTTCCTCGTCCGCGGGTTGGAGCCGGCCGGGCGGGGCGAGGTGCTCGACGCGGGCTCGCTGTCCGATCACAAGCCGCTCGCGCTCGACCTGCGTCCAGCCGGTGCCGTATAAGAGGGCCATGCGCGCGACCCTCATCGTCCTGGCCACTTCGCTCCTGCTCGCCCTCGCCGGCTGCGGCGGTGACGACGACGAGGGCTCGGGCGGTGGTGGCGAGTCCTCCGCGCCGAAAGACCGGCTGACCGTCAGCATGAAGGACATCAAGTTCGACCCCGTCGAGATCAAGGTCAAGGTCGGCGAGACGGTCAAGTGGGTCAACGACGACGACATCGAGCACAACGCGGTCGCCGAGAAGGGCGCGGACTTCAAGTCCGAGCTGTTCGGTAAGGACGGGACGTTCGAGTACAAGGCCGAGAAGGCCGGCACGATCGAGTACGTGTGCACGATCCACTCGGGCATGGAGGGCACGATCGTCGTCGAGTGAGCGGGCGGTCACCAACGAACGTCAACCCCGGGCAGCGAGGGAAAGCGGGTCGGGAGGGGGTCGGCGCCGCCCCTCCCACGCTCCCTCGATGAGCGCCGTTGGCAGTTGAGAGCCGGGCGGTCAGCGCTCGAAGCGCTCGCGCCCGCCGGCGCGGATCCCGAACCCGCGCAGGGCGAGCAGGGCCTTCTCCGAGAGCGTGCCGGGGCGCGGCAGGATCCCGAGCTGCATGGCCGCGTCGTAGAGGTCGAAGAACGCCCGCACGCGGTGCAGCCGCCCGTCGGCGAGCTCTGAGTAGAAGACGGCGTGGACGATCATGAAGCGGCCGGTCGCCGCGAGCCCTTCGAGCGGCTCGGTGTGGTTGGCGAGGAGCTTCGCCGGCGCGGCGACGTAGCGACCGTCGGTGAGGCGCTCGCCGGTCTGCTGCAGGCGGGCGTCGGGGAACGCGGCCCACAGGCGGGCCGCGTGGCGGCCCAGCGCGTCCGGGCTCTCGAGCGGCTCGGCGGTCAGCGGATCCTCGTAGTGGAAGTCCGGCGCGCAGAGGGGCGCGAACGCGCCCGGGTCCCGCCCCGACCACGCGCGCTCCCAGCCGTCCATCAGCTCGTCGGGCGTCATCGCGACCAGCCAGGATGACGCACGGCCGCGCGGGGCGAAACCTGGGGGGTACCCAGGCCGCCAAAGACAGGCGTGCGCCGCTCATGCGGTGGCGGCGGCGGGCGAGCAGGATCGCCCCATGTCCGAGGTCGCCACCCAAGGAGGAAGCACCATGAAGGCCAAGCTCACGGCCGTCGCGATCGCCGGCGTGCTGTTCACCGGGTCCATCGCCGTCCCGGCCATCGCCGTCGACGGCGGCGGCGGCGGCGGGACCACCCAGCCGGGCCCGGGCGGCACCCTCAAGGTCCTGCAGATCGACGGGAAGTGGTCGCCGGCAAAGCTGCTCGGCAACAACGGCAACAGCCCCATGACGCCGCTGGCCTGCCGGACGCCGATCCACACCGCCGGCGAGAACGAGGTCGCCATCGTGCACCGTTCGGCGACCGCCACGACGCCCAATCCCGTCAGCGACGCGCTGTACATCAACGCCGGCGTCTCGAAGTTCGGAAGCCCGTTCCAGACCATGTCACTGGTCGAGGGCGTGGAGTCGATGCAGGACGGCACGGCTCACGCCACGACGCAGACGGTCATCCCGCTCGACGCCGGCGTCGGCTACCGCTTCGGCGCGATGCTGTCCTCGAACTCCCCCACGCAGATCAGCGCGGGCTACTGCATGGGCACGGTCGAGATCGTCAAGAACGCCGGCTGACCGGCACCCGGGTCAGTTCGCCGACGGCCGCGGCGCGCCACTGCGCGCCGCGGCCGTGCGTCATCGTGGACGCGGATGACCCGCGTCCTGCGCAACCGCGACTTCCGCCTCCTGTGGCTCGGCCACTCGGTGTCGTCGGTCGGCGACCGGTTGCTCACGATCGCGCTCGCGCTCTACGTCATCGATCTCACCGGCCGCGCGTCGGACCTGGGGATCGTGCTCGCCGCGAACATGCTGCCGTTCGTGGCGTTCATCCTGCTCGGCGGCGTCTGGTCGGACCGCCTGGCGCGCAAGCGCGTGATGATCGTCTCCGACCTCGTCCGCTTCGGGCTGCACGGGACGCTCGCGATCCTGGTCTGGGCCGAGGCCGCGGAGATCTGGCACCTCGTCGCGCTCGGCGCCGCCTCCGGCCTCGCCTCCGCCTTCTTCAAGCCGGCGGCCGGCGGCCTCGTCCCGCAGACGGTCCCCGAGGACGAGGTCCAGGAGGCCAACGGGCTCGTCGGCTTCAGCAACAACGCCGCCGAGTTCGCCGGCCCCGCGCTCGCGACGGCGCTCGTGCTCGGCGCCGGCGCCGCGACGGCGTTCGCGCTCGACGCGGTGTCGTTCCTGGTCAGCGCGGCGTGCCTCGCCGGCGTCCACGCCCGCGAGCGCGGCGAGCCGGTGGCCGCCGGGCGGTTCGTCGACGACCTGCGCGCGGGCTACGTCGCCGTCCGTTCGCGCGCGTGGGTGTGGGTGACGATCGTCGTGTTCAGCGCCGCCGTCATGGTCTGCCTGGCGCCCTGGTACGTGCTGGGGCCAGTCGTCGCCGAGGACGTCTACGACCGCATCGGGATCTACGGCGTCGTCTCGTCGGCGCTCGGCCTCGGCACCGTGATCGGGACGCTGGTCGCGGTCCGCTGGCGCCCGCAATACCCCATGCGCCTCGCCTTCGTCCTGTGCCTGGCGTGGCCCGCGGCGACCGCCCTCTACGCCGCCGGCCTGCCGCTTGCGCTGGTGACTGTGGCGATGGCGGTCGCCGGTGCCGGCCTGGCGCTCTTCGAGGTGTTCTGGCTCACCGCCCTCGCGCACCGCGTGCCGCCGCACCTGCTGTCGCGCGTGACGTCCTACGACTACATGGGCTCGCTGCTGTTCCTCCCGCTCGGCTACCTGCTGGCCGGCCCGGCCGCCGACGCGCTCGGCGCCCAGGAGGTGCTGCTCGGAGGCTCCGTGCTCGCCACCGTCTGCCTCGCCCTCGGCCTGCTGCCGCGCGAGACCCGCCAACTGGAGCGGATCGAGCCCACCGACGCTCAGAACTCCGGGGTGCCCTCCTCGGGCGTCGAGGCCTCCGCGTAGAGCCGCCGCGGGATCCGGCCCGCGCGCCGCGCCAGCCGGCCGGCCTCGGTCGCCAGGCGGATCGCCCGCGCCATCGCCACCGGGTCCTCGGCGCGCGAGATCGCCGTCGCGCACAGCACCGCGTCGCAGCCGAGCTCCATCGCCAGCGCCGCGTCCGACGCCGTGCCGACGCCCGCGTCGAGGATCACCGGCACGCCGGCGCGCTCGCGGATCAGGCGCAGGTTGTACGGGTTGAGCAGGCCCTGGCCGGAGCCGATCGGCGAGCCCGCGGGCATCACCGCCGCGCAGCCGACGTCCTCGAGCCGGCGGGCGAGGATCGGGTCGTCGTTGGTGTAGGGCAGGACGGTGAAGCCCTCGTCGACGAGCTCCTCGGCGGCCTCGAGCAGCGCAGGCGCGTCCGGCAGCAGCGTGCGCTCGTCGCCGACCACCTCGAGCTTGACCCAGTCGGTCTCGAACGCCTCGCGCGCCAGCTTGGCGGTGAGCACGGCGTCGCGCGCCGTGAAGCAGCCGGCGGTGTTCGGCAGCAGCCTGACCCCCGCCGCGCCGAGCACGTCGACGATCGAGCCGCGCTGGCCGGGGTCGACGCGGCGCAGCGCCACCGTCACGAGCTCGGTGCCGCTCGCCTCGATGGCGGCGGCGAGCGACTCGAGCGAGCGGAAGCCGCCGGTGCCCAGCAGCAGCCGCGAGGCGAACGTCGTGTCGCCGATGCGCAGCGGGTCGGTGGTCGTCGAGGTCGCCACCGCTCAGCCTCCCTGCACGGCGTGGAGGACCTCGACGTGGGCGCCCTCGTGCAGGCGCTCGCGCTCCCATGCCCCACGCGGGACGACCTCGGCGTCGACCGCCACCGCGACGCCGCGGGCGCCGGCCGGCACGTCGAGCGTGGCGAGGATGGAGGACACCGTGGCGTCGTCGGTCACGTCGGCCTCGCGCCCGTTGACGACGACCTTCATCGCGCCGCCTCCGCACGCGAGAAGCGGCGGGGGTCGGCCGGCGCCGCCCAGTCCGGCAGCGCCTCGCCGGCGAGCCCGGCGACCACGAGCTCGGCGGTCAGCGGCGTCAGCAGGATGCCGTTGCGGTAGTGGCCCGTCGCCCAGTGCAGCCCGTCGATCGCGCCCGGGCCGATCGACGGCAGGTTGTCGGGCGACGCGGGCCGCAGGCCGGCGCCGACCTCGGCGATCTCCATCTCGAGGATCCCGGGGACGACTTCGCCGACGTCGCGCAGCAGCTCGTGGACCGCGCCCGCGGTCGGCGTGAGGTCGAAGCCGCGATCCTCCATCGAGGCGCCGAGGACGTACCGGCCGTCGCCGCGCGGGACGAGGTAGCCGTCAGGCGTGCGGATGGTTCGCTCGACCAGGCCGGGGCCGCGGGTATCGCGCAGCCGCAGGATCGTCCCCTTCACCGGCCGCAGCGGCACCCGGACGGCGTCGGCGAGGCCGTCGATCCGGGCGTTCCACGCGCCGGCCGCGAGCACCGTCGCCCCCGCGCGCAGCTCCTCGCCGCCGGCGAGCCGCACGCCCTCGACCCGGTCGCCGCCGCCGAGCACCGCCTCAACTTGCACGCGCGTCCGGACCTCGCCGCCAGCGCGCTCGACCGCCTCGGCGAGCGCGGCCGCGAGGACGCGCGGGTCGATCGAGATGTCGCCGGGCACGTCGAGCGCGAGCCGCACGGTCGGCGCCAGCGCCGGCTCGGCGCGCCGCGCCGCCGACGGGCGCAGCCGCTCGGACGCGAGGCCGAGCGAGCGCTGCAGCGCGAACAGCCGGTCGAGCGCCTCGGCGTCGTCGCGGTCGCGCGCGACGACCAGCGTGCCGGCGCGCGAGAGCCCGGGGTCGCGCCCAGAGGCGGCGGCCACCTCGGCGCAGAAGTCACCGAATCGCGCGGCGCTCTCCAGACCGAGGCGCATCAGCTCGTCCTCGCCGAAGAAGACTTCGGAGACCGGCGAGAGCATCCCGGCGGCGACCTGCCACGCCCCGGGACCGCCGGAGTCGCAGACGACGGTGCGCAGCCCGCGCTGCGCGGCGCGCCAGGCGATGGCCAGGCCGATCGTGCCGCCGCCCACGACGACGACGTCAGGCGGATGGGGCTGGGCTGACACTGCTCGTCTCTCCTCCCTACGCCGGCATGACCCGGGTCAGGTTCCACGGTCGAGGGCCTCGTGCCCCCCTCTCAGCCCGCTCGCGGGCTCCCGTTCGTGACGCGTCTATCGTAGCGCCGGTGACCCCGCGCGACCGGCTGCGAGACGCCCGCCTGTACCTGGTCTGCGACGCGCGTCCGCGCGCGTTCCTGGAGGCTGCGCTGCGCGGCGGCGTCGACGTGATCCAGCTGCGCGACAAGACACTCGACGACGACGCGGTGGTCGCCGCGGCGCGCGAGTTCCGGGCCGCGGCGGATGCGCACGACGCGCTCTTCATCCTCAACGACCGGCCCGACCTCGTGGCGGCGGCGCGGGCCGACGGCGTTCACGTCGGCCAGGACGACGAAAAGCCGGCCGCAGCGCGCGCGCTCCTGGGCCACGGACTCGTCGTCGGGCGCTCGACCCACGCGCCGGCGCAGGCCGACGCGGCGCTCGCCGATCGCGAGGTCGACTACCTCGCCGTCGGCCCGGTCCACGCGACGCCGACGAAGCCGGGGCGCCCCGCCGCCGGCCTCGAGTACGTCGAGTACGCGGCGCGTGCGGTAAGCGACGCGAAGCCGTGGTTCGCCATCGGCGGCCTCGACGCCGGAAACGTCGACGAGGTCCTCGAACGCGGCGCCCGCCGCGTCGTCGTCGTGCGCGCGATCACCGAGGCGGCCGACCCCGAGCGCGCCGCGCGCGAGCTGCGCACCGCGCTGGAGGTCCCCGTTGGGGCGTAGCCGCAAGCGGCGCGCGCACGAGGCCGCGACGCTGCAGCGCGGCTATGCCCGCGGCGAGGCGCGCCGGGAGCAGATCCGCGCCGAGCTCGAGCCGCTCGCGCCCGGCGAGCGCCCGACCGCCGTCGCGGTCGCAGCGATCATCGCCGCGGCGATCGCCCTTGCCAACGTCGCCTTCTGGCTCTCGGGCTACGAGGTCCGCGGCGAGCAGCCCGAGCCCGCCGGGGTGCTCGTGTTCAGCGGGTTGATGCTCGTCGGGGCGATCGGGATGTGGATGCGCCGCTACTGGGCGGTGCTCGGCTTCCAGGCCCTGCTCGGCCTGTCGATCATCGCCTCCGGCCTCGCGCTCCTGGTCGCCTCCAACCTGCAGGCCGTCCTGCTCCCGATCGCGGTCATCGCGGCCAGCGGCACGCTGTTCTGGTTCCTCGTGCGCGCGATGGCGCGCCTGCAGATGCCCGAGCGTCCAACCCGCCGGCCATGAGCGACCGCGGCTACGCGTTCACCCACGTCGAGCGCGTGCGCTTCGGCGACCTCGACGCGATGCGCCACCTCAACAACGTCGTCTTCCTGCGCTACTTCGAGACCGCGCGGATCGGCTACATCCGGACGCTGCTCCCCGAGCACGACCCGTCGCACCCCGAGGCCGGCTTCGGGCTGATCTTCGCGGAGTGCCACATCAACTACCGCTCGCCCGGTCAGTTCGACGAAGTGGTG
Source organism: uncultured Solirubrobacterales bacterium (assembly GCA_963828075.1). GTDB lineage: Bacteria > Actinomycetota > Thermoleophilia > Solirubrobacterales > Solirubrobacteraceae > JACCYI01. Next base: position 1,773,206 of record CAWHDH010000021.1, read on the forward strand.
GCGATCGACCTGCGCGTCGCCGACGTGCGGCGCTCGAGCTTCAAGGTCGAGTTCCGCATGCGCGTCGAGGAACGCCTGCTCGCGGAGGGCTACGGCACGCTGGTCGGCTTCGACTACGCGACCCAGCGGTCCCAGCCGCTGCCCGACGACCTCGCACATCGGCTGTCCCAAGCCGCGTTGTAAGGTCCACGCCCATGGCTGAGAGCGCGTACGACTGCATCGTCATCGGGTCCGGACCGGGGGGCTATGTGGCGGCGATCCGCGCGGCTCAACTCGGCATGAAGACCGCCGTGATCGAGAAGGACAAAGTCGGCGGGCGCTGCCTGAACTACGCGTGCATCCCGGCCAAGGCGGTGCTGCGCGTGGCCGACATCCTCACCGAGGTGGAGGAGGCCGGGGACTTCGGGATCCAGGTCGACGGCGCGTCGGTCGACTACGCCAAGGTCGGCGATCGCCGGCGCAAGGTCGTCAAGACGCTCACGGGTGGCGTCGCGGGGCTGCTCAAGAAGAACGGCGTCGACGTCATCGAGGGCCATGGCGCGGTCACGGCCGACGGGAACGTCAAGGTCGGCGACTCGGAGATCGAGGCGCGCAAGGCGGTCATCCTCGCCACGGGCTCGGTCGCCAAGCCGGTCCCCGGAACCTCGTTCGGCGGCCGCGTGATCGGCACCGAGGGCGCGTGGGCGCTCGACGAGCTGCCGGAGACCCTGGCGGTCATCGGCGCGGGCGCGTCCGGCGCCGAGATCGCCTCGGCGTACGGCCGGCTCGGCACGAACGTCCTGCTGTTCGAGGCGCTCGACCGCGTGCTCCCGACCGAGGACGCCGACATCTCGAAAATCGCCGGCCGCGGACTGCAGAAGCAGAACATCAAGGTCCACACGGGCACGCTGGTGGAGAACGTCGAGGCGGGCGACGACCGCGTCACCTTCTCCTACGGCGACAAGCAGGGCGAGGCCGAGTACCTGGTCATCGCCGCCGGGCGCGGCCCCGACATCGAGGGACTCGGCCTCGACGAGGCGGGCGTCAAGCTCGACGACCGCGGGCTGATCCAGGTCGACGCCGCGCTGCGCACCTCCGTCAAGGGCGTCTACGCGCTCGGCGACCTCGTGCCCGGCCCGGCGCTCGCCCACAAGGCCTCGGACGAGGGGGTCATCGCCGTCGAGGACGCCGCCGGCCTCGAGACGCACGGCATCGAGTACATCGACATCCCGCGCGCGACGTTCTGCACCCCCAACGTCGCCTCCTTCGGGCTGACCGAGGAGCAGGCGCGCGAGCAGGGGATCGACGTCACGGTCGGCAAGCTCAACTACGGCGCGGTCGGCGCTGGCACCGTCTACGGCGACCGCGGCGGGATGATCAAGGTGATCGGCGACAAGAAGTACGGCGAGCTGGTCGGCGGCCACATCGTCGGCGCCAAGGCCACCGAGCTGATCCAGGAGCTGGTCAACGCCAAGGCGCTCGAGGGCGGCTATCCCGAGGTCGCCCGCATCGTCCACGGGCACCCCACGCTGTCCGAGGGCGTCATGGAGGCCGCGCGGGCCGCCGATGGCTGGCTCATCCACGGCTGAGCAGCCGGGCTTCTACTTCGACCTGGCCTCACCGGAGGCCTACCTCGTCGCCGAGCGCGTCATGCACGCGCTGCCCGAGGTCGCGGAGTGGCGGCCGGTCTGGCTCGGGGGCCTGCGGGCCGGCGAGCTCGGCGGCTTCCGCTGCGCCGAGGAGGTCGCGTCGTTCCAGGAGGACGTGGAGCGCCGGGCGCGCGCGTACGAGCTGATGCCGGTGCGCTGGCCCGAGCCGTTCCCGGCCGACACGCGCTGGGCGATGCTCGTCGCGACCTACGCGAAGCAGATCGGCCGCACCGTCGCGTTCGCCCAGGCGGCGTTCCGCCAGGCGTTCGCCGCCGGTCGCGACCTGGGTGATCGCGACTCCGTCCTGATCGCCGCCGCGGCGTGCGAGATGCACCCGGCTGCCGTCGTCAAGGGCGCGGATCTCGGCTCGATCGCCCGACGGCTCGACGAGGCCACCGCCGAGGCGGCGCGGGCCGGCGTGCTCGACGTCCCGGCGATCCGCGTGGCGGACCGTGTCTTCCACGGCGACGCCGAGGTCGCGGCGGCGGCCGAGGCGCTGCGCGCGCGGGCCCACCAGTGATGCGCGCCAACCGCGCCTACGAGCTGCGCGTGACCCGCGACACCGTCGAGGTGGTCGAGATCGACTCGGGCGAGGTGGTCCTGTTCTGGGATACCGCGCCGAGCGAGACGCGGCGCCTCGCCCGCGCCCTGCGCGGTGACCTCGCGCAGCTCGACTCGGCGGCGTTCCTGGCACGCTGGCGCGCGTACGAGCCGCGATGACCGTCCTGCGCGCCGTCCGCTTCGGCCTCCCGCTGGTCATGGTAGCTCTCGGGCTGGCGCTGATCGGGCTGGTCGGCGGCCAGGATGCCGAGGCGGCGGGCATCACGATCATCGGCTCGGCCGCGCTCGTCGTCCTCGCGGGCGCCCTGGTGCGCTTCAGCATCGGGGAGACCGCCGACCGCGACCGCGAGCAGGCCGCGCGCGACTTCTTCGGCGAGCACGGGCGCTGGCCCGAGCCGGGGGAGCCGGGTGCCGAGGCGGTCCGGGTCAGGCGCGGCGGTCGAGCAGGGCGTAGGCCGCGGCGCCGACGATGACCCCGGCGGCACCGACCGCGCCCGGGGTCGTGAGCGCGTCGTGCACGAGGTGCGACGCGACGAAGGCGGCGACCGCGACACCGGCGACACCGAGTTGCGCGGCGACGCCCGCGCGGCGGCCGCGGTAGGCGGCCGCGCCGAGCAGCGCCGCCATCACGGCGCCGCCCAGCGGCCGCACGCTCGTCGCCTCGGCGACCGCGAATCCGACGGGCAGGGCGGCGGCGGCGACGGGCCAGGCGGGAATCGACATGGCGCTGCGCATACCCGATCCGCGATGTGTCGGGTTGCGACTTCGGCGCCGACCTGCCGATCAGAGGGGGTGCGGCCGGTCCGCTCGAACTGCCCCCGGCGGGTCCGGCCGCGCTTTTTCTTCCGTCGTGCGTCCACGCATCGCGCACGCCGGTTCAGACGGCGCCTGGATTGGCCGATGAACCGTCCAACCACACGTAATGGACCGCGTTTCAGACCCGGCGATGCGCGTGTCCGACCTCATGGCTGTTTTCGACGACATCGACACACGGCGCCCGCGCACCAACGCGACCCGCACACACCGACTGCTCCTCGTCGAGGACGACCACCACGACGCCCTGCACGTGCGGGAGATGCTCCGCTCGGGCTGGGGAGCCGACGTCGATCTCATCCATGTCGAGAGCCTCGAGGCCGCCTGCGAGCAGCTGACGGACACGTTCGTGACCTGCGTCCTGCTCGATCTCACGCTGCCGGAAGTCGACGGCCTCGAGGGCCTCGCCCGCCTGCGCGCCGCCGCGCCCGAGGTCCCGATCGTGGTGCTGTCCGACCGCGAGGACGAGACGACGGCGCTGCGCGCGGTCCAGGCCGGCGCGCAGGACTACCTGATCAAGGGCCGGGTCGACGACCACCTGGTCTCGCGCGCAGTCCGCTACGCCGTCGAGCGCAAGCGCTCCGAGGCGCAGCTGATGCACCAGTCCCTGCACGACGCGCTGACCGAGCTGCCGAACCGCTCGATGTTCCTCGACCACGTCGAGCTCGCCCTCGAGCGCTCGCAGCGCACCGCGAAGCGCATCGCCGTCCTCTTCGTCGACCTCGACCGCTTCAAGGTCGTCAACGACTCGCTCGGCCACGGCGCCGGCGACCGCCTCCTGGTCCTCGTCGCGACGAGGCTGCGGGGCGTCACGCGCGAGGTGGACATGATCGCCCGCTTCGGCGGCGACGAGTTCACCATCCTCTGCGACGACGTCGGGAGCTCGGACGACGCGATCATCGTGTGCGAGCGCGTCGCCGAGGCGATCGCCGCGCCGTTCGCGATCGAGGGGACCGAGGTGTTCCTCACCGCGAGCGTCGGCATCGCGATGGCGCCCGAGGGCGCCGTCGCGACGGCCGACGGCCTCGTCCGCGACGCCGACGCCGCGATGCACCAGGCCAAGGCCCGCGGCGCGTCGCGCCACGAGCTCTTCGACGAGATGATGCGGACGACGGCCGTCCGCAAGCTGGAGACCCAGAGCTCGCTGCACCGCGCGCTCGAGCGCCGCGAGTTCCGGATCCACTACCAGCCGACCGTCTCGCTCGCGACCGGCCAGGTCGAGGGGCTCGAGGCGCTGGTCCGCTGGCAGCATCCCGAGCGTGGCCTCGTCCCCCCGCTCGACTTCATCCCGCTCGCCGAGGAGACCGGCCTCATCGTCCCGATCGGGCGCTGGGTGCTCGACGAGGCCTGCGGCAAGCTCGCCTACTGGCGCGGCCTGCGCGAGGCGCGCGGGGACCGGACGCCGCTGTCGATGGCGGTCAACCTGTCGGCGCGGCAGCTGAGCCATCCCGACCTCGTCTCCGAGGTGGCCGAGGTGGTCGACCGTCACGGGATCCCGCCGCACTGCCTCGTGCTCGAGCTGACGGAGTCCCTCGTCCTCGGCGAGGACGAGGCGACCTCGACGGCGTTCGACGCCCTGCGGGCGCTCGGCGTGCGCCTGGCGATCGACGACTTCGGCACCGGCTACGCGTCGCTGTCCGCGCTCAAGCGCTTCCCCGCCGACGTGCTCAAGATCGACCGCGCCTTCGTCAAGGGCCTCGGGCTGGACTCGATGGACACGCCGATCGTCGCGGCGGTGATCGGGCTCGCCCACGAGCTCGGTCTCGTGGCGGTCGCCGAGGGCGTGGAGACGCTGCGCCAGGTCCAGGTCCTGCGGCGCCTGAAGTGCGACGTGGCTCAGGGTCACCTCTTCGCCCGCGCCCTCCCGGCCGCGGACATCGACCAGATCCTGATCTCCGGCCTGTCCGTGTAGGCCGAAGATCGCCGCCCGGTGTGCCCGGGTACGCTTCGCCGCATGGCCGACGTCGCGATGCCCCGCCTGTCCGACTCGATGGAGGAGGGCACGATCCTCAAGTGGCTGAAGTCGGACGGGGACGACGTCAAGCGCGGCGAGGAGCTCGTCGAGATCGAGACCGACAAGGCCAACATGACCTACGAGGCCGACTCGGACGGCACGCTGTCGATCGTCGCCCAGGAGGGCGACACGCTCCCGGTCGGCGAGACGATGGCGCGGATCGGCGAGGCGGCCGAGTCGTCGGCGGAGGACGAGGAGGAGGACACCGGGGACGAGGAGCAGCCCGAGGCCGAGGAGCAGGACGGGGACGAGGAGAAGCCCACCGACCAGGACGCGGACGAGGAGGAGCCGGAGGCCGAGGAGGGCGACGAGGAGCCCGAGGCCGAAGACGACGCGGAGGAGCCCGAGGCCAAGCAGGGCGACGAGGAAGGGCGACCCGGGGCCGAGGATGACGAGGAAGAGCCCGAGGCGGAGCAGGACGAGGAAGAACCCAAGGCCGAGGAGGAGCCCAAGGCCGAGGAGGGCGGCGGCGACGGGCGCGTGAAGGCCTCGCCGGTGGCCAAGCGGATGGCACGCGACCTGGGCCTCGACCTGTCAGGCGTCGAGGGCTCGGGCCCCGGCGGTCGCATCGTCAAGGCCGACATCGAGGCCGCCGCGAAGGAGTCCGACGGCGACGACAAGGCCCAGGAGAAGGCGGAGCCGGAGGCCGAGAAGAAGCAGGGCGTGCCACCGGCGCCCGTGCCGGCGGCGGTCAAGGAGGGCGGCACCGCGAAGGGCGACGTCACGACGCAGGAGCTGACCAAGGTCCAGCAGGTCGTCGCGCGCCGGATGGCCGAGTCCAAGGCCACCGCGCCCGAGTTCGTCCTGCACGCCGAGATCGACATGGAGGCCGCCGTCGACTTTCGGCGCCAGCTCAAGGAGCTGTCGCTCAACGCCGAGCGCCCGGCCCCGTCGTTCAACGACATAGTCGTCAAGGCGTCCGCCCTCGCGCTGCGCGACTTCCCGCGCGCCAACGGCGCCTACCGCGACGGCCGGTTCGAGCTCTACTCGCGCGTCAACGTCGGCATCGCGGTCGCCGGGCAGGACGCCCTGGTCGTCCCCACGATCTACGACGCCGACCGCAAGACGCTCGGGGAGATCGCGAGCGACGCCCGCGCGCTGGCCGAGCGCGTCCGCGCCGGGGCGATCACGCCGCCCGAGCTCTCGGGCGGGACGTTCACGGTCTCCAACCTCGGCATGTACGGCATGAAGTCGATCACCCCGGTCATCAACCCGCCGCAGGCAGCGATCCTCGGGGTGGGCGCGATGAACGAGCGGGCGGTCGTCCGCGACGGTCAGGTCACCGTCCGCCACATCATGGACGTCACGCTGGCCTGCGATCACCGGATCCTGTACGGCGCCGACGCCGCGGAGTTCCTGAGCCGGATCCGCGAGCTGCTCGAGCAGCCGCTGGCGCTCGCCCTCTGACCCAGGCTCGCTACGGGACGACGGGCGCCAGCAGGCCGTCGACGATCTTCGTCGTGTCGGCCACGACATCGTCCACCGTCTTGGTCGTCTCCTCGACGACCTGCTCGACGGGTGCGGTGACCGGGCCGGGCTGCGGGGTCGTGACGGCGTCGACGATGCGCTTGGCGCCTTCGACGCCGCGGGCGACGGGATCGGGGCGACGCCCAGGGGTCACGGGCTTCTGTTCGGGAGCCGGGGCGACGGCAGAGGCCGGGGCCGGGGCGGCGGGCTTCGGCGTGGACGTCGCGGGAGGCTTGTTCGGGGCGGTCCGCGGCGCCGTGCGGTTCGCGCCCGCGGAGCGCCGGGTGGTCCGGCTCCGCGTGGTCGGCGAGCGGCGTGCCGCGGGGGCACGGGCCGGCGCCGCGCCCGCGGCGACCGCGGCCGGCGTGCCGACGGTCGTGGCGGCGGGCGCCGCCAAAGCGGCCCGAGCGGGGGTGGGACGAGCGAGGCCGGTCATCGTGACGTCGTTCGTCGCGTCGCCGTCGCCGTCGCCCGGCCATCCGCGCACCGCGACGACACCCGAGACCGCCACGAGTACGATCACGCAGGCGATCACGAGCGACAGCCCGGCGCCCACGCTGGACAGTAAGCCTTTGTAGCCCATCCCCTTGGAGGATCGGTGCCCGGGACCTTCGGGACCATCGTACATCCGTCCAGGCGGTCTAGCGAAATCCCCCGTGGACCTGATATGCGGCGTTGGGGACCTGCTCGGGATCGCGCACCAGGCCCGCCGGGCGCTGGTCCGTGCGCACGAAGAGACAGAGCCACCGGCGCGGGTCCGAGCCGGGGACGCACGACCGGTAGACGTCCGCCTTGAGCCGCATCACGTCGATCTCCGCGACCCGCTTGCGGTACTCGGCCGGCGCCTCGTGCGCGACGTACTCGCTCGTCCGCAGGGCGGCGGCGGCGCGGTCGCGCGCCTCGGCGGCGACCGCAGGCCGGTGCACGAGACCGGCCACGACGAGGCCCGCGGCGATGAGGCCGATCAGCGCAGTGCCGCCGTAGTTCTCGGCGATCGGCTTCGGGAGGTCGGGGCGCCGCCGCCGGATCCGGCGGGCGGCGAGCGGCGCCAGCACGGCGACGGCGACCAGGTTCGCGAACCCGGCGATCAGCACGCCGCCGACGAACGTGCCGGGGCCCTCGTCGTAGGGCGGGAGGTTGAGCAGCACGACGCCGTCGAGCAGCGTCAGCACGGCGAACACCGGCCACAGCCACGCTCCGCGCATCCGCCAGCGCAGGCGGGTGGCCCACTCGCGCTCCATCGCTCAAGCGTAGTCCGGGAGCCGCCGTCCACTACCCTTCCCGCGACCGCGCCGGAGATCCCGGGCGGGACCCACGAGCAGCGGCGCCGGCGATCCCGGGCCGCGCTGTCCAGGACGAGAGAGGACTCTTAGATGGCGACCGAGACGGCCGAAGCCGCCGTATCCGCGCACCTCACCACGGAGGATCGCGTCGGCCTGCTGCGGGCCATGCTCACGATGCGCGGCATCGAGGAGCGGGCGATGACGCTCTACCGCCAGGGCAAGGTCCCGGGCTCCTTCTACGACGGCTACGGCCAGGAGGCCGTCTCCGCGGGCGCGGCCTGGGCGATGGCCCCGCAGGACCGCCTGTGCATCCTGCACCGCGACCTCGCCGCCCACGTCATCCGCGGCGTCACGCCGGCGCGCATCTTCGCCCAGTACATGGGCCGCGAAGGCGGCGTCACCGGCGGCCGCGAGGGCAACGTCCACTTCGGCGACCGCAACCTCGGCTGCGTCGGGATGATCTCGATGCTCCCCGACATGATGCTCGTCGCCGCCGGCATGGCGATGGCGTTCAAGCTGCGCGACGAGGCGCGCTGCGCGATCACGTGGTTCGGCGACGGGTCGACCTCCCGCGGCGACTTCCACGAGGCGATGAACTGGGCGGGCGTCCAGCGCCTCCCGGTGATCTTCATCCTGGAGAACAACCAGTACGCCTACTCGACGCCCGTCGACCAGCAGTTCGCGGTCAACCCGGTCGAGCGCGCTGCGGCCTACGGCTTCCCGGGCTTCAGCGTCGACGGCAACGACCCCGAGGCGATGTTCGAGGCGACGCGCGTGGCGCGCGAGCGCGCGATCGCCGGCGAGGGCCCGACGATGCTCGAGGCGCTGACCATGCGCATGCACGGCCACGCCGCGCACGACGACATGAAGTACGTGCCCAAGGAGAAGGTCGAGGAGTGGCGCCTGAAGGACCCGATCGACCGCCAGGAGCGCCGCGTCAAGGAGCTGGGCATCGACACCGCCAAGCTGCGCGAGGAGATCAAGGCGGAGATCGAGGCGGGCGTCGAGGAGGCGCTCGCGATGGCGATGCCCGATGGCGCCACCGCGACCGACCGGCTGTTCGCCGACGAGCCGGCGCTGCTGTCAGATGGCCAGGGTCCCTGGAGCGGATTCGCGGAGGGCAAGTCCTGATGCCGACGATGACCTACCTGCAGGCGATCTCCGACGCGATGCGCGAGGAGATGCGCGCCGACGAGACCGTGTTCGTGATGGGCGAGGACATCGGTGTCTTCGGCGGCGCGTTCAAGGTGACCGACGGCTTCATCGACGAGTTCGGCGCGAAGCGCGTGATGGACACGCCGCTGGCGGAGTCCGGGATCATCGGCACCGCGGTCGGCGCGGCGGTCGAGGGGCTCAAGCCGATCTGCGAGATGCAGTTCTCGGACTTCATCGCCTGCGGCTTCGATCAGTTGATCAACATGGCGGGAAAGATGTACTACCGCCAGGGCCTCTCGGTGAACATCACCGTCCGGCTCCCCAGCGGTGGCGGCTTCTCGGGTGGGCCGTTCCACTCGCAGAACCCCGAGGCGTGGTTCATGCACTCGCCCGGGCTGAAGATCGTCGCGCCGAGCACCGCCGAGGATGCCAAGGGATTGCTGGTCAAGGCGATCCGCGACCCGAACCCGGTGCTCTTCATGGAGCACAAGCACCTCTACCGCCGGGTCAAGGGCGACGTGAAGACCGGGACCTATGAGACCCCGTTCACCGCGCGCGTGGCGCGCGAGGGCACGGACCTCGTGGTCATCGCCTACGGCGCGATGGTGCACACCGCGCTGGAGGCGACCGCGGACATCGACGGCGCCTCGATCGAGGTCCTCGACCTGCGCTCGCTCGTGCCGCTCGACGAGGAGGCGATCCTCGAGTCGGTCCGCAAGTGCTCCAAGGTGGTGATCGTCGACGAGGCCAACCGGACCTGCGCGGCCGGCGCCCAGGTCGCTGCCGTGATCGCCGAGAAGGGCTTCGAGGATCTCGACGGCCCCGTCGTCCGCGTGGCGTCGCCCGACGTCCCGATCCCCTTCTCCCCGCCGCTCGAGCAGGCGGTCCTGCCCCAGGTCGACGACGTCAAGGAGGCGTGCCGTGAGCTCCTCGCGTACTGAAACGCTGATCGACGTCACGATGCCGCAGATGGGCGTCTCCGTCGTCGAGGGCACCATCGCCGAGTGGAAGAAGGAGCCCGGCGACTGGGTCGAGCGCGACGAGATCATCTGCTCGATCTCGACCGACAAGATCGACACCGACGTCGAGTCCCCCGCCACCGGCCGCGTCAGCGAGCTGCTGGTGCAGGTCGGCGAGACGGTCGAGGTCGGCGTCGTGATGGCGCGGATCGCCACCGACGCCAAGCCGGGCGAGCCGCACGCGTCGGAGAACGGCTCGTCCTCGGGCGTGGTCGAGGGCGTGACCAGCGAGGCGTCCGCGCCGCTCGAGGCCCCGGGGGCCGCCGGCGAGCTGCAGGGCGACACCGCGGCGACCCACGACGCGACTGAGACCGCCCGCACGCCGGTCCCGCGCAGGGACGGCCCGCGGCGCTACTCGCCCGTGGTGATGCGGATCGCCGCCGAGCACTCCATCGACCTCGAGCAGGTCGAGGGCACCGGCCGCGGCGGGCGCGTGCGCAAGCAGGACGTGCTCGCGTTCCTCGAGGACGGCGGCGGTGCCGCGGTGGAGGAACCGCCGATGCACATCGAGTCGCCCTACCAGCCGGACCCGATCCCGCCGAAGCCGAAGGCCGCGGAGGCCGCCCCCGCCCCGGTGGCGGGCGACCTCGGCCCCGTCACCCAGGCGCCGCTCTCGCGGATGCGCCGGAACATCGGCCGCCGGATGCTCGAGTCGCTGCAGAACACGGCGACCTGCACGACGATCGTCGAGTGCGACATGAGCCGCGTCGAGGCGGCGCGCGCCACGACGGGGCTCACGTACCTGCCGTACGTGGCGCGGGCGACGATCGAGACGCTGCGCGATGGGTTCGGCACGCTCAACGCCACGCTCGAGGGCGAGACGTTCACGCAGTACGAGTCGATCCATCTCGGGATCGCGGTGTCGCTGGGGTCCGGAGGGCTCATCGTGCCGGTCATCCACCACGCGCAGGACCTGTCGGTGGAGGGGCTCGGCAAGCGAATCAAGGAGCTCGCGGGCAAGGCCCGCACGAACTCCCTGACGCCGGACGACGTCCACGGCGGCACGTTCACGATCACGAACCCCGGCCTCTACGGCGCGGTGCTGGCGACGCCGGTGATCAACCAGCCGCAGGTGGCGATCCTGGACTCCGAGGCGGTGGTCAAGCGGCCGGTGGTGGTGACCGACGAGCTCGGCAACGACTCGATCGCGATCCGCCCGATGACCTACTTCTGCATGTCGTGGGACCACCGGGCGCTCGACGGCGCGCTGGCCGCCCAGTTCCTCACCGCGCTGCGCAAGCGGCTGGAGGCGCTGCCGGTTTAGCGGCTCATCGCACGCAGATCGCGTACGCGGTAAGGAACGCGGTGCCCACGCCGATGCCGCCGACGTTGCGGGCGCGCGTGAACCACTGCGACTGGTCGGACGGGCTGCTGCGGAAGAACGGCCGGCTGACGGCGACGCTCACGTCGCCGTCGTTGCCCGGATTCACGAACGCGTGGTAGCCGCCGCCGCTGATGTCCCAGCCAATCGGGCAGAACGCGCGAGATTCGAGGTCCGCGCCCTGGCCTCCACTGTCCTGCGGTCCGTTCTCGACCTGGATCCGTGAGAACCCGATGGCGTCCGGCGCCAGGTCCGCGGGCGCGATGCTGCCGTCCGCGATGTGCGAGCCGGTGAGCGTGCCCTTCGTCAGGTCGGCGCCCGTCAGCGACGCGTTGCGCACGTTGTCCCCGGTCACGGTGTTCCCCGCGAGGTCGATCCCCCGTATCTGGCCGTCGGCGATGTCGTAGGTGGTCAGGGTGCCGGGGGCTTCAGGGGTGCCGTAGGTGGCGTTCGCTGCCTGGCCCGCGACGTCGTACGTCGTGATCAAGCCGTTGACCGGCGGCGTCGACGACGTCGCCGCCCTGCCGCGGATGTCGGCGCCCGTGAGCGTCTCGTCCTGGATGTTCGCGCCCGTCCACTCGTTGACGGCGAGCGCGGTTCCCCCCATCGCCATGAACAGCGCCAGCGTGGATACGACGTTCGCGTAGCTCAGACGAGAGCCGCCGCTGTTCCTCATGATGCCCTCCCGAGGCGAGGTTTGACCGACTCTAACCGCGGCGCGCAGGGCGTGCAGGGTTTGGGCGTGCGTACGCTCCTGGCCATGGACCTCGAGCTTCAGGGCAAACGGGCACTCGTGACGGGAGGAACGCGCGGGTTGGGTCGAGCGATCGCGGGGCGGCTCGCCGGCGAGGGCTGCCGCGTCGCTATGTGCGCCCGCGACGGCGGCGCGGCGGCGCGCGTTGCGGCGGAACTCGGTGGGTTCGGCGCGGGCGTCGACGTCACCGAGGCCGGCGCGCTCGCCGCCTTCGCCGACGAGGCGGCGGGCATTTTCGGAGGCCTCGACCTGGTCGTCGCGAACGCCGGCGGCGCAGCGGGCGGACCGGCGTTGACGGAGGCCGACGCGGACGCCTGGCGCGAGACCTTCGACCTCAACGTCGTCCATGCTGCGGTGCTCGCGCGGGCGGCGACGCCGTATCTGCGCGATGCCGGCGGCGGGTCGATCCTCTTCATCGCCTCGATCTCCGGGCTGCGGCCGCAACCGCGCGCGCAGTACGCGGCCGCCAAGGCTGCGCTCATCCACCTCGCCACCTGTCTCGCCCGCGAGCTCGGCCCGGACGGCATCCGCGTCAACGCGCTGAGCCCGGGGTCGATCCTCTTCCCGGGCGGCGGCTGGGAGCAGCGCCGTGACGACGATCCGGAGGCGTTCGCGGCGTGGGTCGCCGACGAGTTCCCGCTCGGCCGGCTCGGCAGCGCCGAGGAGGTCGCCGACACCGCCGCCTTCCTGCTCTCGGAGCGCGCGAGCTGGATCAGCGGGACCAACGTCGTGGTCGACGGAGCGCAGAACCAGCCGGGCATGGCCGGGTACTAACCTGCCCCGTATGGACGAACTGCTCGTCTGCCATCTCGGTCAGGTCGAGTACCGCGCGGCGGTCGAGCTGCAGGAGACCGTCCGCGACCGCGTGCTGTCGGGCGCGATCGGCGACGTGCTGCTGCTGCTCGAGCATCCGCCGGTCTACACGCGCGGGCGCCGGTCCGATCCGACGGAGATCCCGATGGGCGAGGCGTGGTACCGCTCGCAGGGCATCGACGTCGTCCAGACCGACCGCGGCGGCAAGCTCACCTACCACGGCCCCGGGCAGCTGGTCGGCTATCCGATCATGCGCATCCACGACGTGATCGCCTACCTGCGCACGATGGAGGACGCGATCATCGCCGCGCTGTCGGAGGAAGGCATCGTCGCCGGCCCGCGCGAGGGCTTGACCGGCGTGTGGGTCGAGGACCGCAAGATCGGCTCCATCGGCGTCCACGTCTCCCGCGGCGTCACCACCCACGGGTTCGCGATCAATGTCGACAACGACCTGCAGCCGTTCGAGTGGGTCGTGCCGTGCGGCCTCTCGGGCGTCCGGATGACCTCGGTCTGCAACGAGACCGGCCGGCACCCGGGCGACCGGCTGGCCTGCTTTCGCAAGCGCATGGCGCACGCGTTCGCCACCGCGCACGACCGGCGGCAGCGGCTGGTCACGCCGGAGCGGTTGGGGGTCGAGCGCTCGCTCCTGCGCGGCGCGGCGCTTCCGGCGCCCGCTTGAGCTCTCGGTAGCCGGCGGCCTGCGCAACTCCTTGCGCGCGTGGCGCCCGCCCGTCCACCCCAGAGGTCACACAATTGGCACACCCCCGTATGAGCCGCTCCTCAGTGCGGGGGTTGACGTTGCAGTTCCGGGGCGGCCAGTCCGGCTCGCCGCCTACCGGTCGCCGGCCTCGGTGATGTTGCCGCCCTCGACGTCGTCGGAGCCGCCGACGCCGTCCGGCATCAGGGCCGCCGGGTTCTTCTCGGTCGCCGGGTTCGTCGCCGCGCCGTCGGTCCACGCGGAGCCCTCGGCCTCCGCCGCCGCGACCACCGCCTTGTCCGCCGCGCCGCTCGTCGCCGCCGTGTTGTTGGACACGACCGCCCCCGCGAAGATCTCGCAGCTCCCGGCGAGGGTCACGCGGTCGATCCCGGCGCCACCGCCGCCACGGCAGTCGTCGTAGCCGTCGTTGCCGGCCAGCACGTCGTCGCCGAAGCCGCCCTGCACGCGGTCGTCGCCGTCGCCGCCGTTGAGGATGTCGCTGCCGTCACCGCCGCGGACGCGATCGTCGCCCTCGCCGCCGTTTATGCGGTCGTTGTCCTGGCCGCCGCGGACGTCGTCGTGGCCGGACTGGCCGCCGAGGTCGTCCTCGCCCACCGACGCGAAGATCAGATCGTTGCCCGCGCCACCGCGGACCTTGTCGTTTCCGCGCTCTGAGCAGATGACGTCGTCGCCGCCCGCCCCGTCGACCACGTCGTCGCCCCGCGCCGTGAGGATCACATCGTCGCCCGCCGTGCCCTTCACGATCATCGGATCGCTCGGGCTCGCCGTGCCCGTGCCCGGGTAGCCCGAGCCGCGATAGATCGTCGCCTGGAGGCCGAAGCACGTCGGGCCGGTGGGGCCGGGGCCCGTCTCGAGCGTCGCCTGGACGTTGGGCGCGAGGCCCTCGCCGATGGCGAAGAGCGACACGACGTCGCCGGGTTCCGGCTCGTCGGCGAAGACCGCCAGACCGGTGATCTCCCCGGGCGCCTCGCGCAGGCACTGCCAGCCCTCGTCCTCCACCCAGACGCCGAGATAGTCGCCGGCCTGCGCCGGGATCCCTGCGGCGACCGACGTGAGCTGGCCGTCGCTCGGGTCACGCACGACCGCGCTGGTCCCGACGACCTCGAACTCGAATGGCGTGGGCTGGGGACGGAGCACCAGAAGCTCGATGTCGAACGGGCCTTCAGGGGCCGGGGCCAACGGGTCCTGCGACTGGTACTGGAATGCGGTGATGGTCCCGTCGGCGGGCACCAGGTAGCCGTCCTCGCCGACCAGCACGACCCCGCCCGGGCATCGTCCGTCCGGCGAGTAGCCGGCTTGACCGACCGTCTGCGGAGCGGCGGAGGCCGCTCCTGGCGCCATCGCGGCGACGATGGCCGCGGCACAGATCGCGACGAGCTCGCGCCGGCTCCGCTGTCGAGTGCTGCTCGTCATGGCTGCTCCGGTGGGTCGGGACGCGCGTGCCGCGCCAGTGGCCACGCAACGCCACGCAGGTCAGGAACCGGCCGAACCCGGTCCGTTCTCGGCACCCGCAGCGGCGGGACCGCGAGCGATCGCCACGGCGAGTCGCGCGGTGAGGGCTTCGGGTTGTGTGGTGAGCTGTCGCCAGGTGGCGCGGATGACGCGGTAGCCGGCGGCCTGGAGGTCGGCGTCGCGGATGCGGTCGCGTTCGAACGCCTCGCGGTGACCGTGGAACTCCCAACTGTCGAACTCGACCACGAGGCGCTGCTCGCGCCAGAGCGCGTCGAGCTCGTAGGGGCCGATGTAGACGTTGGTCTGCGGATGCGGGAGCTGGGCTTTGACGACGAGACGGCGGAGCGCCCGTTCGGCCTTGGACCGCGTGAACGTGGGCTCGGCTTCGAGCAGCTCCTTCAGGCGGCCGGTGCCCGGGCGGTGGTGACCGACGGCATCGAGGAGGTCAGCTTCAGTGACGAGCCGCCGGACCCGGGCCCGCTCAAGCGCGCGCTCGAGATCATGCGTCGTCGCCGTCGCCGCGAGATCGACGAGCGTGCGCGCCGGGGTAGTGACCGGGATGTCGTGGCACGTGCCGACCGGCAGCGTCGTGGTGCGGTGGATCACGATCCCGTTGGGGCCGTCGCGGTGCGGGCCGGTTCGGGTGATGTGGATCGGGCCGGGGATCGGGTCCAGCATCTCGAGGAGCTCCGAACCGCTGCGGTGACTCAGCGCCGAGCCCGGACCGCACGCCAGCACGGCCGCGAAGAACCGGCCATGGAGCGTGATCGCGGAGTGCCCGACGCCGTAGACGCCGCGGTAGAGGGTGTGCAGCGCCTCGGTGTCGAGGCGGTGCGTGATGGCGTGTCGCGACACCCCCGTACGAGCCGCTCCTCAACGACGCTGTTTGCCGTTGCAGTTCCGCCCGGCGTAGGGATTACCGCCCCCGCCGCGAAGGGTGCGCGCATGAGACTTCCGCGCTTCCCCCTCGCCGGCGCCGTGGCCGTCGCCGCGCTGGTGGCGCCCGCCCCGGCGCTCGCCGCCGAGGCGTTCTACGGCGTCACCTCCGACAACAGCCTCGCCACCTTCGCCTCCGACTCGCCGTCCCGGGTCCAGAGCGTCCCGCTCACGGGCCTCGCGCCCAACGAGCAGGCGCTGGCCATCGACGTCAGACCGGCCACGGGCCAGGTCTACGTCCTCGGCAACACGAACCGGGTGTATCTCGTCAGCCCGCTCTCGGGGGCGTCGCGCGCGCTCGGCGAGCCGTTCACGCCGCAGCTCGCGGGGTCGGCCTTCGGCTTCGACTTCAACCCGGTCGTCGACCGGATCCGCATCGTCTCCAACGGCCGGCAGAACCTGCGGCTGAACCCGGCCGATGGGCAGGTCACCGCGCAGGACAACCCGCTGGTCTACGCCGAGGGCGATACCGGCGCCGGGAGCAACCCGCAGATGACCGCCGCCGCCTACACCAACAACGCGGCGGGGGCGACCGCGACGCAGCTGTTCGGGATCGACTCCGCGCGTGACGTCCTCGTGCTGCACGACCCGCCGAACGCCGGGACGCTCAAGACGGTCGGCGCGCTCAATGTCGACCTCACCGATGCGGCGTCGTTCGACATCGGCTCGGACGGCCGCGCCTGGGTCGCGGGGACGCGCGCCGGCGGCTCCGGCCCCGAGCTGTTCGCGATCGATCTCAAGACCGGCGCCCTGTCGGCCGGCGCCAAGCGGCCGGCGCTGGCGGGCGGGATGCGCGCGATCGGCGCGGCGGGCGCGGTGCCCGACGACACCGCACGCGCGAGCGTGGTCGCGGCCATCGAGCGCGCGCAGGAGAAGCGGATGCTGCGGCGCACGCTCGTCGTCCCCGTCTCCTGCTCGGAGACCTGCACGCTGACCCTGAGCCTCGAGCGCGGATCGCGGACGGTCGGCAAGGCGGAGGCCTCGCTCGCCACGGCGGGACGAACGAGCCTGAAGGTCAAGCCGAACAACGCGCGCCGGTCGCTCGCGCGGCGGCGCGGGCGGGTGACGCTGAGGCTGAGGATCGTGGCCACCGACGCCGCGGGCAACCGCACCGTCGTGCGCCGCACGCTCAGATTCAACTGAGGCAGGCCGGCAGGATGCGCTCGGTAGTCTGATCCGTGAGTTGAGCACGACCGAGCGCATCCACGTCACCCGCTCCCGGGCCAATCCCGGGGGCATGGACGTCACGAAGATCCTCGGCGCCGAGCAGGAGCCGTACCGCGGCCGCAAGCCGCCGTGGTTCAAGGTCCCGCCCCCCGGCGGCCCGACCTACCGCGCGCTGTCGGACATGGTCAAAGAGGAGTCGCTGCACACGGTCTGCCAGGAGGCCGCCTGCCCGAACGTCGGCGAGTGCTGGGAGCGCGGCACCGCCACGTTCATGATCCTCGGCGACACCTGCACGCGGCGCTGCGGCTTCTGCAACGTCAAGACCGGCAAGCCGACCTGGAACGACCCGCTCGAGCCGCTGCGCGTCGCCCGCTCGGTCGCGCGCATGGGCCTGCGCCACGCGGTGATCACCAGCGTCGACCGCGACGACCTGCCCGACAAGGGCGCGAGCGCGTTCGTCGGCGTCATCCGCTCGATCCGCATGCAGGCGCCGGGCTGCAAGGTCGAGGTCCTGACCCCCGACTTCCAGGGCCATGAGATGCCGCTCGCCAAGGTCATCGCCGAGCGCCCCGACGTCTTCAACCACAACGTCGAGACGGTCCCGCGCCTATACCCGGTCGCCCGTCGCGGCTCGAAGTTCCTGCGCTCCTGCCGCGTGCTGCGCAACGCCAAGGAGATGGGCGGCGACGAGGTCGTCACCAAGTCCGGCCTGATGGTGGGTCTGGGCGAGACCCACGAGGAGATGGTCGAGGCGTTCGGCGTCCTGCGCGAGCACGGCGTCCAGGTCCTCACCGTCGGGCAGTACCTGCGGCCGACCGAGCGTCACCTCCCGGTGATCCGCTACTGGCACCCCGACGAGTTCAAGGCGCTCGAGCGCGCCGCGTACGACCTCGGCTTCGACCACATCGCCGCCGGGCCGCTGGTCCGCTCGAGCTATCACGCCGACGAGCACGTCAAGCAGGACCGCCCGGGTATCGGGCCGCTGGCCGCCGCCGGCGCGTAAGGCGCCCAACAGCAAGTTCGGCACTGACACTGCGTTTGTGCATTCGTTCGCCCGTTCGATCGAAAGCTGTTGTGAGCCATGTCGCTTCGCCGCGCGCTGCCTGACCTGCTCGCCGTCCTCCTCCTGGCGGTGGTCGTGGTCGGCTACTTCGCCCTGCGCCCCGCCGATGCGCCCAAGACGGTCGCCGCGAAGTGCCCGCCCGGCTTCGACAGCCGCGACAAGCGCACGGACGCCGAGCGCCGCGAACGGGCCGGTCAGACGCACGCCAACCCCGCCCTCGTCGACGTAGGAGCGGCCGCGGAGGAAGAAGGCGGCGAAGAGGAGGGCGAAGGCGCGCGGTGCATCTCGCGCCGGCGGCCGGAGAGCCGCGGCGAGCTGATGCGGATGCAGACGGAGACCTCGCGCCGCAGCACCGGCGGCGTCGCCCGGACCGTCAAGCCCGGCGCGTACCGGGCAGCGATCGCCACCCGCACGCGGCTCGCTGCGGACGGCACCACGCTCCCCGGCTCGGGCGGCGAGTGGAAGCCCTACGGAGTGGGCCCGCTGATCGCCGACGAGCGCACGTACACCGAGGCCTCGGGCCTCGGCCTCGCCGACCTCAACGGCCGCGTCTCGGACTTCGCCCGCGACGCCGCCGGCGGGCGGCTGTTCGCCGCCATCGGCGAGGGCGGTGTCTGGGAGTCCACCGACACCGGCCGGACCTGGCGCTCGATCGGCGAGGGTCTGCCGACCCAGGCGGTCGGCGGCATCGACTACTCCACGGCTGACGGCGGGACGATCATCGTCGCGACCGGCGACAACGTCTTCGGCGGGGGGGGCACGTTCGCCGGGATGGGCGTCTTCCGGTCCACCGACGGCGGCCGCAGCTGGCACAGGGCGACCGGCGACATCCCGGACAACGTGATCGCGTTCAAGGTGGCGGTCGACCCCACGAATCCGAACGTCGTGTATGCCGCCACGGGCGGCGG
The DNA here is from genome assembly GCA_963828075.1 of uncultured Solirubrobacterales bacterium. Classification (GTDB taxonomy): domain Bacteria; phylum Actinomycetota; class Thermoleophilia; order Solirubrobacterales; family Solirubrobacteraceae; genus JACCYI01. The sequence goes on from CAWHDH010000021.1 coordinate 1,792,278, forward strand.
CCTGTTCCGCTCCGAGAACGCCGGCCGGAGCTTCGCGAACGTGGCGCTGCCGACCGGCGAGGGCGTCGCCGAGGGCGAGCCCGACTGCACCGGCAAGCTCCCGACCGTCGAGGGCTGCTTCCTGGCGAACATGGTCACCGACGTCGTCGTCCAGCAGCCCGACAACGACGCGACCGACGACGGGTCGCCCGGCGCGAAGGCCGGCTCGGTCGTCGCGGTCGTCGGCTGGCGTGCGGGCGATCGCCGCAGCCCGGCCTACCGGAGCTATCCCGATGGCGTGAAGGAGTCGCCCAGCAACGGCGTCTACCGGTCCGACACCGGCGCGCCGGGCACGTTCGAGCGGACGTCGATGAGCGGCTTCGCGCCGAAGACCGACATCGGCCGGATCGAGCTCGGGCACGCGACCGGCCCGGAGCAGGACCACAACTACCTCTACGCGCTCGTCCAGGACTCGGGCAAGCTCAACGGCGAGCCCCCGGGGATCGACCTCCCCGGCGGCGGCCCGGTGCCCAACCGCACGACGCTGCAGGGCATCTACGTCTCCGACGACTTCGGCGACTCGTGGACGCAGATGGAGTCGGGCGAGGAGCTCATGGCCGACCCGGCGAGCGGCTCGGCGCTGGCTGGGGTCGGTTGCGGGCTGGGCGCCTGCCCCGGCGTGCAGGCGTGGTACAACCAGTTCATCGCGCCGGATCCGACGCGCCAGATCGACGGCGTGCCGACCCGCGTGTCCTTCGGCCTCGAGGAGGTCTGGGAGAACGACGACACGAACGCGCCGCAGAGCGGCAAGAGCCGGTTCGTCGTCACGGGCCCGTACTTCTCGGGCGACTCGTGCCAGTTCCTTAGCGTGCTGCCGGTCTGCCCGACGACGGCCGGCGACCCGGCGGAGGCGAACCTCACGACCCATCCGGACCAGCACGCGATCGAGTGGATCCCGGACGGCGAGGGCGGCGTGACCCAGGTGGTCGGCCACGACGGCGGCGTCAACGTCCAGCACGTCAACGCGGGCGAGGACATCGACCCCGACGGCTGGGGCCGTGGCGCCAACAACGGCTTCAACACGCTGCTCCCGTACGACGCCCAGATCGCCAAGGACGGCACCGTCTACGCGGGGCTGCAGGACAACGGCGAGATGAAGATCGACGCGGCGACGCGCAAGCAGTACATGGTCTTCGGCGGGGACGGGGCATTCAGCGCGGTGGACCCGGACAACTCCGACATCGCGTACGAGGCCTACACCTTCAACGACATCTCCAAGACGAGCGACGGCGGCAAGACGTTCTCGAACGTCCTCGAGCCCGAGGACGCGGGCTACCAGTTCATCAACCCGTTCACGATGGACCCGCTCGCCTCCGAGCACCTGATCACGGCCGGCAACGCCGTCCACGAGACCAACACCGGCGGCGGGTCGTGGACGACGGTGTTCGACCTCGGCACCCGCGACGCGCCCGGCGATCCCGACGCGGCCGCCACCGCCACCTCCCCGAACAACTCGATCTCCGCGATCGACGTCCGCGCGGTCCCGAAGGAGACGCCCGGCGGCGTGGTGCTCAAGCCGACCGCCGACGTCCCGGAGTACGAGGCCGGCGGCGACACGATCCCGGGTGCCGACGCGTGCTTCGACGCCCCGCCGTCGCACCACGACCAGCCGTTCACGATCGCCGAGGACGAGCTCAACGAATCGGCGACGATCGAGATCTCCTGGGAGAGCAAGGACGACGACTGGGACCTCTACGTCCTCAAGGACGGCGAGGAGGTCGGCTCGTCGACCGGGGTCGGAGGGGAAGGGAACTCGGAGAAGGCCGTGCTCACCCGGCCGGACCCCGGCGACTACATCGTCCGCGCCTGCAACTGGCTCGTCACGCCCGGCAACAGCTTCACGGGCAAGGTCACCTTCAAGGTCCGCGCGGCCCCGCCGATCGGCGACGCGAGCGCGGCGTACGTCGCGTACTGCGGCTACTGCGACCAGCTCATCAACCGGCCGTTCGGCAACGGCATCGCCACCAACGTGACCAAGGACGGCAAGGTCGGCAAGCGCCTCTCGGAGGAGAACTGGCACATCGCCAAGGCCGAGGGCCTGCCCGACCGGTACATCACGTCGGTCCAGCTCGACCCGGCCGATCCGAAGACGGTGTACGCGACCATCGCCGGGTACAGCCGGCGCTGGCTGCCGGTCGGCGTGCTCGGCGAGGAGGCCGACGTCTCGAAGGGCAACGTCTTCAAGTCGACCGACGCGGGCGAGACGTTCTCCAACGTCTCCGGCAACCTGCCGGACGTGCCCGCCAACTGGACGGCGGTCCGCAACGGGCAGCTGATCGTCGCCACCAACATCGGCGCGTTCATCTCCAAGGACACCAACGGCGGCGCGTACGAGGTGCTCGGCAGCGGGCTGCCGACCGCGCCGGTGTTCACGCTCGAGATGAAGCCCAAGGCGTCGGGCGGCGAGCCGGACACGATGATCGCCGCCACCCAGGGGCGCGGGGTCTACGCCTACGAGTTCAAGGACCCGCCCGGCGTCACGCCGGGGCCGGGCCCGACGCCGGGCACGACGACCCCCACCCAGCCGCCGGCCAAGCCCGGCGTGACGGGCTGCGCGGCCACATCCGGGTTCGAGTCGGTCTCGGCGAGCGGCACCGGCCGCGGGGTCAGGCTCGGATTCGAGCGCCGGATCTCGGCGCCGGTCGCCGTCGACGTCTTCCGCGTCTCGGTCGGCCGCAGCGTCATCCGCGAACGGCTGGTCGCGCGGTTCACGAACCGGAGCTCGTCGCTCACCTGGAACGGCCTCGCCAACCGCGGTGACGGCAAGCGCAAGCGCGTCGGCGACGGCTACTACTTCGTCCGCTACCGGATCCGGGGGCAGGGCGACACGAGCGACGTCCGGAGGCTGGTCCTGCGCCGCACCCGCGGCAAGTTCACGCGCCGTCCTGACTTCTACCGCCGCGCCTCGTGCGACCTGGTCAAGACCTACAAGCTCGAGCGCCCCGTGTTCGGCGGGGCGTCGAACGGCGCGCTGGGGATCTCCTATCGCGTCACGGCGCCCGCACGGCTCGAGGTCGTCGTCAGCAAGGGGTCCAGGACGATCAAGCGGTTCGCCGCGCGGTCCGTCGCCGCCAACCGCACGTTCCGGCTGCGGGTGCTCGCGCGCGGGCTGTCGCGCGGGGACTACCGGGTCCGCCTCACCGCCACCAGTGGTAAGACGAAGGTCGTCTCGACCCTCGTCTCGCGCCGCCTCTAACAGGAGACATCAAGACCGATGCTGAAGCGGACCCGACGGTTCCTCCCCGACCTGCTCGCGCTGATGATGGTGGGGACCGTCGTGGTCGGGTACCTCGCGCTGCGCCCAGGGCCCGATCCGTGGACCGACGCGACGTGCCGGCCGGGATACCTCGACCGCGCCCAGCAGCAGCGCATGGAGGCGAAGGAGGAGTCGCTGCTCGGCAAGCGGGCCGCGGCCGGCGAGGAGGGCGAGGAGTTCCCGCCGTGCGTGCCGCGCAAGCGGCCGGAGGGCCTGCGCGAGATGATGGTCGCCAAGGGCATCGCCGAGAGCCGCGACTCCGCGCCGTACGCGGCCGTCCACCCGCGTGCCAACGCCCGGGCGGTCGAGCAGCGCAAGGCGATCGCCGCGCAGAGCGGGACGCTGCCCGGCAGCGCCGGCACGTGGAGCCCGCTCGGCAAGGGCCCGCTGCTCGCCGGCGAGGAGGGCTACGTCAACTCGGCGTTCGGGTTCCGCAAGCTCAACGGCCGCATCACCGACTTCGCCTCCGCCGGCGGCCAGCGACTGTTCGCCGCGGTCGGCTCCGGAGGCCTCTGGGAGACGACCGACCTCGGCCAGAACTGGCGGTCGATCGGCGACAACCTGCCGACCCAGAGCATCGGGTCGGTCGGCTTCACCAAGGTCGGAAGCCAGGAGGTCGTCATCGCCCTCACCGGCGACAACGCCTTCGGCGGCAACACCTACGGCGGCGTCGGCGCCTTCCGCTCCACCGACGGTGGCGCGACCTGGCACAAGGCGACCGGGCTGCCCGACGGCGCGCTCGGCTTCAAGATCGCGGTCGACCCGACCGAGCCCCGGAGGATCTACGCCGCGACCGGCCTCGGCCTGTACCGCTCCACCGACGCCGGCGAGTCCTACGCCAACGTCAACCTGCCGACCACCGAGGAGTGCGACGGCGACGAGGGCGTCCGCAAACAGGGCTGCTTCTTCGCCAACGTGGTGACCGACGTCGTGGTCCAGGCCCCCGACGAGTTCGGCAACGCCGGCGGCGCGGTGCTCGCCGCGGTCGGCTGGCGCGCGGGCACCGAGCCCTCCTACGACGGCGGCATCCAGGCGCCCGCCAACGGCATCTACACCTCGCCGGACGGCGCCGCGGGATCGTTCGTGAAGAAGGGCTTCAGCGGCCTCGTCCCGCAGTCGCCGGGGGCGACCGTCCAGGACTCGATCGGGCGCACGGAGCTCGGCATCGCCCGCGGCGCGGAGCAGAACCACGACTACGTCTACGCGGTCGTGCAGGACGCGAGGCTGTTCAACAAGGCCAAGAAGGGCGGCATCGACGTCGGCGAGGACTTCGACGACCCGGTCATCGGCATCGACCCGACGGACCGTAACACCGTGCTCAACGGCCTCTACGTCTCCCCGGACTTCGGCGAGACGTGGAACCTGCTCGAGGCCGGGGTCGGACTCCAGACGCCCGGCAACAACTCCGCGCTGGTCGGCGTCTACAACGCTCTGGGCATCGGCCCGGGCATCCAGTCCTGGTACGACCAGTGGATCCAGCCCAACCCGACCGGTCAGGTCGGCGGCGTGCCCACGCTGCTGACCTTCGGCCTCGAGGAGGTCTGGCAGAACCAGGCCCTCGGCCTGCCGCTCGACGGCGTCGTCAAGCCCGCGTTCAAGGTCGTCGGGCGCTACTTCTCGGGCGACACGTGCCAGGGCGGCCTGCTGCCGACGCTGCCGCCGGGCAGCGTCTGCCCGACGTCGAACCCGCCCGTGCAGGGCACGACGACGCATCCCGACCAGCACGCCGGGCTGTACCTCGCCGACGTGCCCAACGCGGGCGACGTGACGCTCGTCGCCGGCAACGACGGCGGCGTCTACACGCAGACCAAGCCGGCGGCGACCGGACTCGACAACGACTCGTGGGGCGAGGGCGCCAACGAGGACTTCAACACGCTGATCCCGTACGAGGTCAACATGGCCGAGGACGGCACGGTCTACGGCGGCCTGCAGGACAACGGCGGGCTGAAGATCCAGCCCGACGGCAAGCAGATCAACTGGCAGGGCGGCGACGGCTTCTTCGCCGCGGTCGACCCGAAGAACTCGCAGATCGCCTATGGCGAGGTCACCGGCGGGCTGATGTACCGGACGATCGACGGCGGCAAGACCTCGGAGTTCATCGACCCCGTGCTCAGGTCCGGGCCCTTCGCCACGCCGTTCAAGATGGACCCGCTGGACCCGAAGCACCTGATCATCGCCGGCCGTGACGTCAAGGAGACGACCTTCGGGCCCGAGACGACGCTCGCGGACGGCAAGGACTGGGCGACGGTCTACGACCTCGGCACGCGCGAGCATCCCGGCGACCCGGATGCCGAGCCGACCCCGAACGACCCGAACACGTACAAGAACGAGGCCGACAACAACGTCAACACGGCGATCGACCTGTATGGCGACAGCGCGTACGTCGGCTACTGCGGGTACTGCGACCCGCTGACCCAGGGTGCGCCGTTCCGCTCGGGGATCGCGACGAACGTCGGCGGCGCGGCGCCGCCGGAGAAGATGACGCCCTCGGGCTGGCACATCGCCGCGGCGCAGGGCCTGCCGGAGCGCTACATCACCGGCGTCCGGCTCGATCCCGGCAACCCGCGGACCGTCTACGTGACCCTCGCCGGTTACTACATCCGCCCGTACGCGCCGATCGGCGCCGGCGGGGAGGACACCACCGGCACCGCGGGCGGCCACGTCTACAAGTCGACGGACGCGGGCGAGACGTTCACCGACATCTCGGCCAACCTGCCCGACGCGCCGGCGACCGACATCGAGTTCGGGCCGAACGGGGTGCTCGTGATCGGCACCAACGTCGGCGCGTTCATCTCGGAGACCTCCAACGGCGGGCGCTGGGAGACCCTCGGCACGGGCCTGCCACCCGCGCCGATCTACGCGCTCTCGCTCAAGCCGAACGACCCCGACCTCCTGCTTGCGGCGACCTACGGCCGCGGCGTCTACACGCACCGGTTCGCCGATCCGCCGCCCAGTGGCGGCGGCGCCCCGGTGACGCCACCGCCCAGGCCGCCGAGGCCGGGGACGACCAAGCCGGGGACGAAGCCGGGCGCCAAGCCGGGCGTGACACCAGACGCCTGCGCGGAGAGCTCGGGCTTCAAGACGGTGTCGGCCGCCGGCACCGGCCGCAGCGTGCGCCTCTCCTTCGGCCGCCGGATCTCGTCGCCGGTCGCCGTCGACGTCTTCCGGGTCTCGGTCGGGCGCCAGGTGATCCGCGAGCGGCTCGTGGCGCGGTTCGGGGGCAGGGCCTCGTCGTTCACCTGGAACGGGGTCGGCAACCGGGGCGTGGAGAAGGGACGCCGGGTCGGCGACGGCTACTACTTCGTCCGCTACCGGATCAGCGGCGAGGGCGACGCGAGCGACGTCCGGCGGCTCGTGGTGCGCCGCGCGCGCGGGAAGTTCATCCGGCGGCCGGACTACTACCGGCGAGCCCAGTGCGACCTGCTCAAGACGTACAAGCTCGAGCGGCCGGTGTTCGGCGGCCGCGCCCGCGACCGGCTGGGCATCTCCTACCGGGTGACCGACAAGGCGCGGGTGGAGATCGAGGTGTTCCGGGGCGCGCGGACCGTCAAGTTCTTCGCCGTGCGGTCCGCGGATCCGAACCGCACCTACCGGTTGCGCATCGGAGCGCGCGGCTTGCGCCGCGGCGACTATCGCGTCCGGATCACCGCCACCAAGGGCAGGACGAAGGTCGTCTCGTCGCTGGTGTCGCGTCTGCTGTAAGCGAACGTGAGGCGGTACGGTGTCGAGCCGCCGCCGCCTCACGGCACGCTCCCCCGTGTTCCCGCTCAAGGACAACATCCCGACCGACCGCTTCCCGGTCGTCACGGTCGCGCTGATCGTCGCGAACGTCCTCATGTACTTCTTCTTCCAGAAGGGCGGGCTGACCCTGGGCGACCCGTCGTCGCTGGACTACCAGTGCAACGTCTTCGAGTACGGCGCGATTCCGCGGGAGTTCACAGACCCCGGCACCCAGGTCGCATTCGAGGGGTGCCCACGACCTGACGCCGCGACCCCACTGACTGCCCTCACTTCGATGTTCATGCACGGGGGTTTGCTTCACCTGGGCGGCAACATGCTCTTCCTCTGGATCTTTGGCAACAACGTGGAGGATTCGATGGGGTGGCCGAAGTTCGTCGTCTTCTACCTCCTTGGAGGACTCGCCGCCCTAGCCGCACAAATAGCGATCGGCAGCGATTCTGCTGTGCCGACCATCGGCGCCTCCGGGGCGGTCGCCGGGGTGCTCGGCGGTTACCTGCTCCGGTTCCCGAAGGCGAGGGTGGTCACGGTCATCTTCCTCGTCTTCTTCTTCACGATCGTCGAGCTGCCGGCGCTCGTGATCCTCGGCTTCTGGTTCCTGCAGCAGGTGCTGTTCGGCTACTTCGATCTCGCGAGCCCGGCCGGCGACGGCGGCGGCGTCGCCTACTTCGCGCACATCGGCGGGTTCGTGTTCGGGATGCTGGCGATCAAGCTGTTCGCGAAGTCCGAGCGACGGCGCGAGAACGAGCGCCCGCTCTTCTAAGCGTGCGCACCTTCGTCCTCGCGCTCGCGCTGGTGTTCACGGCCATGCTCGGCTTCCTGACCCTCTTCGTGCTGTTCACGAGCGGCCTCGACGTGCTCGTGGCGATCTCGCTGCTGGTCCTCGGGCTGTTCATGTTCGGGATCCTCGGCGCCCTGACCCATCCGCCGGAGCGGTGAGAATCGGCTCGACGCGAGATGCCCTACTCCCTCTTCCAAGGCGGCCGGCGCCGGACCCGGCGGCGGCGCCCGCGCCGGCTCCTCGGAGCGCTGGTCCTCGTCGCGGCGGCCGCCGCGTTCGCGGTGTGGACCGTCCGCGACGACGCGCCCCCGCCCGCGGCGGAGCCGCCCAGCGCGATCGCGCCGCTCACCGAGGAGCCGGTCCCGCTCGCCGGCGGCGGCACCGCGCCGACGCCGCTGGGCGTCCGGCTCGACGATCCGCGCGACGCCGTCCGCGTGCGCTTCAAGCGCCCGCCGCGCTCCGGCCTGCTGTTCGATCTCGACACCGGGCGCGTCCTCTGGCGCCGCGCGCCGACACGGCCGCTGCCGATCGCGTCGCTGACCAAGATGATGACGGCGCTCGTGGTGGCCGACCGCGTCCAGCCGGGCGACAAGGTGCGGATCAGCCGCCGGGCGCTGCGCTACAGCGGCTCGGGTGTCGGCGTCCTGCCGCTGGGAAAGAAGATCGGCGTCAACACGATGCTCCACGGCCTGCTGCTGCCGTCGGGCAACGACGCGGCGCGGGCACTCGCCGAGCACACCGGCGGTTCGTATCCGCGATTCATCCGCCTGATGAACGAGCGCGCCCGAACGATGGGGCTGGGGTGCACGCGGTTCTCCTCGGTCGACGGCCTGCGCAACCGCGGCAACCACTCCTGCGCGGCCGATCTCGCGGCGATCGGGCGAGCGGTGCTGCGCACGCCGCGCCTGGCCCGGATCGTCCGCCGGCGCGAGGCGGTCCTGCCCTTTCCGATCAAGGGCCGCCGGCTCTACCTGTACAACCACAACCCGCTGCTGCGACAGGGCTACCGCGGCACCACGGGCATCAAGACCGGCTACACCGACGCCGCCGGGCGCTGCCTGGTCGCCACCGCCAAGCGCGGCAAGGTGCGCCTCGGCGTGGTGCTGCTGCACTCGCCCGACCCGGGTCGCCAGGCGATGCAGCTGCTCAATCGCGGGTTCCGCGCGGCCCGCTGAAGGGCGTACGTGCGGCCGTAATCTCGGCCCGATTCTGACGAGTGGCTGGGCGTGGCTGGGGGTCGCCGCTGCCCGACTGCATAGTGGGTCCTACGTGGGCGGGCAGCGGCGGCCGCCAGGCGCGTCCAGACGCCGTCAGAAGCGTGGCGAGATTGCGGCCGAGCGTACAGGGTGTAATTCGGCGCTCTGGCGGGCAATGTCGGGGTCGGATGGGTTCTGCAGCTCGACCCGCCGGCCCGGCCGGCGTCATCCGGCGCCGCCGCATGGGCGGCGTCGCGCTGCTGCTCGGGCTCCTGGCGCTGCTCGGCATCGTCCTCGCGCTCCTGCGCGGCGGCGACGACGACACGGCGACGACGGCCGACTCGGCGAAGCAGGGCAAGGCCGCGCCCGCCCAGGCGCCGCCGCCGACGCTCCCCGGCGGCAAGCGCAGGATCTTCCCCGACTACCGGGTGGTCGCCTTCTACGGCAACCCGGCGGCGGACGAGCTGGGTGTCCTCGGCATCGGCAAGCCCGACGCCGCCGTGCGCAGGCTCACGCGCCAGGCCAAGGGCTACGCGCGCAAGTCACGGCCGGTGATGCCGGCGCTCGAGCTCATCACGACGATCGCCAACGCCCACCCCGGCCAGAACGGCCTCTACCGCGCGCGGATGCCCGACAAGACGATCCGACGCTACTACCGCGCCGCGCGCAAGGCCAAGGCGCTGCTGCTGCTCGACATCCAGCCGGGCCGCTCGGACTTCTTCGAGGAGACGATCCGACTGGAGAAGTGGCTCAGGCGGCCCGACGTCGGCCTCGCGCTGGACCCGGAATGGCGCGTGCAGGCGGGCCAGGTCCCGGGCAAGGTGATCGGCTCGGTCACCGCTCGCGAGGTCAACGCCACGACGGCGTGGCTCGACATGCTGATCGAGAAGCACCGCCTCCCGCAGAAGCTGGTCGTCATCCACCAGTTCACGATCGACATGATCAGCGACCGCGAGCGCCTCAAGCCGCGCAAGAACCTCGCGATCGTCCTCAACGCCGACGGCTTCGGGGACCGGCCGAACAAGCTCGCCAAGTACCAGGCCTTCACCCAGGGGCCGAAGAAGTTCCTCCACGGCTTCAAGCTCTTCTACCGAGAGGACGTCGGCCTGATGTCGCCCAAGCAGGTCATGCGGATGAAGCCGCGGCCGGACTTCGTCGTCTACGAGTAGCGGCCGGCTCCCTCCGGGCCGTGCCGATGGTCGACGACCCGTAGTCGCGCCAGACCGCCACGGCCGCGCCGGTCACCGGATCGAACGCGGCGCCGGCCGCCTCGATCGACGCGCCTGGGGTGACCAGCTCGAGCCCACCGAACGCCTCGGCACCCGGGGCGCGCGTGGCGGCGACGAGCGCGACCGGGCCGGCGGGGTCAGCGCCGCGGATCCCGCTCAGCCCGAGGACGAGCGCCTCCCCGCGCGAGCCGACGGCGAGGTCGGAGAGGACGGTGTCCTGCGCCGGGTCGCTAACGATCTGCGGCGGGCCGGCGGCCGTGCCGGACACCCCCGCGGCGCGGACGACGAAGCGCCCGGCCTCGTAGCCGGTCCAGGCGAGCAGCAGGCGGCCGTCGGAGGCGAACCTCGCCGCGACGCCGGCCTGACCGACGTAAAGGCCGGTGCCCGTCACCGGCACCGTCTCCAGGTTCACCGACGGGCCGAATCGCTCGCGCGGGGGAGCGGCCGCGATGCCGATCGTGGCGGGACTCGACGCGAAGCCCTCCGAGACCCGCTGGGCCAGCCAGCCGACGACGGCGCGGCGACCGTCGCCGATCGCGGCGCTGAACCGGACGCTCGGCGTCACCCGGGCCAGCCGGCGGGTGGAGCCGACGGACCCGCCGGCGGTGCGGATGCGCGCGTAGACGTTGCGCGGCCCGGTCGTCCCCCTCGCCGCGCGCTCCCATGCGACGAGGACGTCGCCGCGCTCGTTGATCGCGACCGTCCCAACGAACCGCCCCTGGCGCCGGCCGATCGGCACCGGCCGCCCGAAGCGGCCGCCCGCGCGGCGGATCGCCAGGGCGGGCACCATGCGGGAGCAGGCCGTCAGCTCGCAGAGCCCGACCAGCGCGGCGGCATCCCCGCGGCGGTTCACGGCGAGCGCAATGGCGCGGCTGTCGCGAGGCCCGATCGGGGCCGGCGCAGCGAGCGGCCCGGTCGCAGGACCGAACGCGACGACCGCCCGCGGCCGGCGGGATCCGACCTCCCCGAGCACGACCACCTGGTCGGGACCCGAGGGCTCGAGCGCAACCGGACGCAGACGGCCGACCTCCCGGGCCGGGCCGAAGCCGTCTGACGGAGTGCTGCTCGAGGCCGCGGTTACGTGGACGAAGCTCGACCCGATCGTGTTCCCCCACACGACGACGGCGGAGCCGCCGCCGGTGAATCGCACGATCGGAAAGCCGCCGGTCGAGCCTCCGATCGCGGCGGGGTCGGACCACGGCGGGCTCCCCCAGCCGGGCGGCGCGGCGGCGAGGGCGCAGCCGATGGACAGGGCGCAGGCAGCGGCCAGGCGGCGAGTCATGTGGCCCACAACGGACGCGACGCGCGCGAGTTGCGGCGCCTGGTCTGGCTGACCGACCAGCCAGTCAACTCCGATACCCTCGCGCGCATGGACCTGAACGACACACCCGAGCTGGCGGAGTACCGCGTCAAGGTCCGCGCCTGGCTCGACGAGCACAAGGCCGAGGCGCCGGACAACACACGTCAGGCCGAGACGCCCGAGATCATCACCGCCCGGCGCGCCTGGCAAGCGAAGCTGACCCAGGGCGGGCTCAACGGCATCACCTGGCCCGCGGAGTACGGCGGCCAGGGGCTCGGGCCGCTGTACCAGGTCGTCGCCAACCAGGAGATCTCGCGCGCCGGCGTGCCCGGGATCCTCGACATCATCGGCGTCGGGATGCTCGGGCCGACGATCATCGGCCACGGCTCCGAGGAGCAGAAGCACCGCTACCTGGGGCCGATGCTCACGGCCGAGGACGTCTGGTGCCAGCTGTTCTCCGAGCCGGCCGCCGGCTCGGACCTGGCCGGGATCCAGACCCGCGCGCGCCGCGAGGAGGACGGCTCGTGGCGGCTGACCGGCCAGAAGGTGTGGACGACCAACGCCCAGTTCGCGTCCTACGGGCTGCTGCTCGCGCGCACCGATCCGGACGTGCCCAAGCACCGCGGGCTGACCATGTTCGTCGTGCCGATGGACGCCGAGGGCGTCACCGTACGCCCGCTGCGCCAGATCTCCGGCGACGCGCACTTCAACGAGGTCTTCCTCGACGACGTCCTGCTCGAGCCGGGCTCCGAGGTCGGCCCGGTCGACGCCGGCTGGACGGTCGCGCTCACTACGCTGATGTTCGAGCGGATCACCATCGGGCTCGGCGGCGAGGGCTTCGGCTGGCGCGCCGACCGCTTCGCCGAGGGCCTGCTCGAGGATCCCGAGGCCGCGCGCGACCCGGAGGTCCGCCACCGCTTCGGGGAGATCGCCACCGACTTCCTCGCCCTGCGCTTCACCTCCTACCGCACCCTGACCGCGCTGCAGCGCGGCAGCATCCCCGGGCCGGAGGGCGGGCTCGCGAAGGTCACGACGATCAAGGCGGCGATCGCGGCCGGTGAGCTGCTGGCCGACACGCTCGGCCCCGGCGCGCTCGCCGAGAACGGCTGGGGCAAGCTCGTGTCCGACCTGCCCGGGCTGAAGTCGGCGGGCGGGACGGAGGAGATCCTGCGCAACCTGGTCGGCGAGCGCGTGCTCGGGCTGCCGCCGGAGCCGCGGCTCGACAAGGGCGTGCCGTTCTCAGAGCTCAAGGCCAAGGAGCGCGAGGCGGTGGGCTCGTGAACTTCGCCCTGACCGACGAGCAGGAGTTCTTGCGCGAGGCCGCCCGCGGGGCGCTCGGGCGCTTCAACACCGTCGAGGGCGCCCGCGAGGCGCTCGAAGGCGGCGAGGCGCCGGACCTGTGGCCGACCGCCCGCGAGGCGGGGTGGACCGGCATGCTGGTCGCCGACGAGCACGGCGGCGCCGGGCTCGGGGTGATGGACGCGATGCTCGTGTTCGAGGAGCTGGGGCGCGTGCTGGCCGGCGTCCCGCTGCTCGGGCACGTCGCGGCGACGTTCCTGCTCGACCGCGCGGGCGCCGACCCGGAGATCCTCGCTGCGCTCGCCGCCGGCGACCAGCGCGCGGCGCTGTTGCCGGCGCGCCCGCCCACCGACCTCGAGCCGGGCTGGACCGTCGAGGCGCAGACGGGCCTGCGGCGCCGGCCGGCGCCCGACATCGGCGAGGACGGGACCGTGACCGGCACGGTCGCGTGGGTCCCCGACGCGCCCGGCGCCGACTTCCTGGTGGTCGTCGGCCACGACGGGCGCGCGGCGCTCGTGCGCGCCGAGGACGCCGCGGTCGAGGGCCTGTGGCGCTATGACGCCACGCGCTCGCTCGGGCATGTCCGGCTCGACGGCGCCGCCGGCACCCCGCTCACCGTCGAGCCGCCGACCGTGGCGGCGTCGTGGTACCTGGCCCAGGCGCTGCTGGCCGCCGAAGCGCTCGGCGCCACCGACCTGGCGCTGGAGACGAGCGTGCAATACGCCAAGGAGCGCTTCACGTTCGGGCGCGCGATCGGCTCCTACCAGGCGGTCAAGCACCAGCTCGTCGAGATCCTCCGCCTGGCCGGCAACGCGCGCTCGCTCATGTACTACGCGGGGTGGGCGGGCGCGGATAAGGCCGATGAGTTCCCGCTCGCCGCGTCGGCGTTCCGGCTCGCCGCCGGCAAGGCCGCCGAGTTCGCCACGCGCGCGCAGATCAACGTCCACGGCGGGATCGGCGCGACCTGGGAGCACGACGCCCCGCTGTACTTCCGCCGCGCACAGCTGTCGCGGCGGCTGCTCGGCGGCACCAGCGGCGCGGCAGACCGGGTGGCCGGCGAGCTGTTCACCGCGGCCGGCGCCGCGGCTGTGGCCTAGGTCCGAGACACGGTGGAGGCGGCGGCGAGCCGGTCGCCGCCGAACCGCCGGACCATCGGCAGCAGGATCGAGCGCGGGACGAAGCGCCCGCCGAACGCGCTCGCCTTGTTGCTCAGCCCCGGGATGGCCGAGCGGCGCCCGGCGATCATGGCGTCGATGCCCTCGCGGGCGACGTCCACCGGTTTGGAGAACGCGAACCGCGCCGCCGAGCCCGACACGTGCCCGACGCCGGCGCGCTCGCCGAACTCCGTGTTCGTCGGCCCCGGACACAGCGACGTCACCGACACGCCGGTCCCCTGCAGCTCGGCGTGCGCCGCCTCGGAGAACGAGGACACGAACGCCTTGGTCGCCGCGTAGGTGGCGATGCTCGGCACCGGCTGGAAGGCGGCGGTCGAGGAGAGGTTGAGGATCGCGCCGCTGCCGCGCTCGACCATCCCGGACAGGAACGCGCCGGTGAGTTCGTGGAGCGCGTCGACGTTGAGCCGGACCATGTGCTGCTCGCGGTCGAGCGGCAGCTCGTGGAAGCGGCCGACGGAGCCGTAGCCGGCGTTGTTGCAGACGCCGACCACCTCGAGCTCCGAGTCCTGCAGCGCGGCGATCAGCGCGGCGCGCGCTTCGGCGTCGGCGAGGTCGGCGGTGCGGACGTCGGCGCGGATGCCGTGCGCGCGCCGCAGCTCGTCGGCCAGCGCCTCCAGCGGCTCGCGGCTCCGTGCGACCAGCGTGAGGTTGTAGCCGCGGGCGGCGAGCTGGCGCGCGAGCTCCTCACCGATCCCGGACGAGGCACCGGTGATCAGGACGGTCGAGGCGATGGAGGCGGCGGGGAGGCTCATGACTGTCATTCTGACGAGGCAGGGATGCGCGCCTGGACCCACCACCGCTGGGGCTTCCCGATCCCCGAGCACAACCGGTTCCCGCTGGACAAGTACGCGCTGCTGGCCGCACGCGTGGTGGACGACGGCACCGTTGCCGCCGACGAGCTGATCGAGTCCGAGGCCGTGCCCTGGTCGGCGCTCGCCCGCGTTCACGAGCCGGCGCTCCTGGCGCGCATCCGGGAGGGCACGATGAGCGTGCGCGAGCAGCGCGGGCTCGGGCTGCCGTGGTCGCCGCAGCTGGTCGAGCGCGGGCTGCGCTCGGTCGGCGGCACCTGCGCGGCGGCGCGCGCTGCGCTGCGGGACGGGCTGGGGATGAACCTCGGCGGCGGAACGCACCACGCCGGCCGCGACTTCGCGCGCGGCTACTGCCTGTTCAACGACGTCGCCGTCGCGTTCGCCTCGTTGCGCGCCGACGGCCTCTCCCGCCGCGCGCTGGTGATCGACTGCGACGTCCACCAGGGCGACGGCACGGCGCAGATCCTGGCCCCCGATCCCGAGGCGTTCACCGTCTCGCTGCACGGCGCGCGCAACTACCCCTTCCAGCGGATCCCGTCCGACCTCGACATCGACCTGCCGAGCGGCACGCGCGACGACGCCTACCTCGAGGCCCTCGACGGCGCGCTATCGGAGGCGCTCGCGCGGATGCCCGACCCCGACGTCGCGTTCTACCTCGCCGGCGCCGATCCCTGGGAGGGCGACCGGCTGGGGCGCCTCGCGCTGACCAAGCCCGGACTGCTGGCCCGCGACGAGCGCGTCCTCGATCGGCTGGGCGCCGCCGGCGTGCCGGTCTGCGTCGTGCTCGCCGGCGGGTACGCCGAGGACGTCGCGGACACGGTCGATATCAACGCGGCGACCGCCGGGGCGGTCGCGCGGCGCATCCCCCAACCGGGGGGTGTGTGCGATGGATCACTCGACGTCCCGGCGAACCCCGAGTAGCTTGGATTGACATGGAGCACCCAGACCTCGACACGCCGCTTCCGGGCAACGACCGCTTCTCGGTCGAGCTCGCGCGCTTCCTCGACGGTCGCGTCGACCCCTCGCTCAACGTGCACCCGCCCGGCAACCCGCCGCTCGACGTGCTCGCGACGCTCGAGGCCGAGGCCGAGCTCGAGCGCATCTTCGGCTAGTACGCTCGGCCGTACGTTCGGCCCGGTTTCTGACGAGTGGCTGGGCGTGGCTGGCGGTTCCAGACGCCGTCAGAAACGTGCAGAACTTGCGGACGCGCGTACTAGGCCGGCGCCGGCTCGCGCCGCTCGATCGGGCCCGGCGTCAGCGCCGCGGCGAAGATCACGAGCGAGAACGCCAGCACCCGGACCGCGACGCTGAGCGGGTCCTCGGGCACCGGCTCGCCGAACACGATCGGCCCCGACGCGATCGTGCACACGTTCGCCGCGGCGCTCGTGAGCGCGATGACCGGCACGGGCGGCCCGATCTGCAGCGACCGCGCCGAGACCACCAGCCCGACGAGCGAGAGGACGGTGATGGCCGCCGCCTCCGGCGTGAGGAGGACGAGCAGGCCCGCGTCGGCCAGGTCGCCCGAGCCCGCCTTGATGGTCACGTCGGAGGCTCCCCACAGCAGGCCGGCCGAGATCGCCAGGACCGGCCCGGCGCGCGGGGTGTCGCCGCGGACCACGACGCACAGCGCGACCGCGCCCGCGGTGAGCGCGCCGACGTACACGATCAGCGTCGAGCCCGTGAACGCGGAGTACGACGATTCGCCCACGTCCCCGAGCGTCCCGGCCAGGATCGCCAGGCCGGCGGCGGTCAGCGCCACGCCGACCCATTCGCGCAGGGTCGTCGGCAGGCCGAAGAGGCGGTCGGCGATCGGCGTCAGCAGGACCAGCCCGCCGGCGATCGTCACCTGCACGAGCGAGATGGGCGCCAGCGCGAGCGCGCCGACGTGCAGCACCCACGCCCCGATGGCGACCAGGATCCCCAGCGTCCACCAGCGGTTGGCGAACAGCGCGACGGTCGACCGGACGGGGTGGCGCCACTGCACGGGCGGCGCGCCCACGGCGCCACGGTGCTTGAACAGGAACCCGGCGATCGCCACCACGGCGGAGCCGAGGGCGAGGACGAGGCCGAGTTGGACGGAGACCGACATGAGGGCGACAGGCTACGAGGAGCCACGAGCGCCGCCGCGGCGGAAGGTCAGCCGGCGGCGGGTGGCATGACCTCCTCCACCAGCTCATAGACCGCGCTGAGCAGGACCTGCTCCTCCAGCTCGGCGATCCGCCGCAGCCGCCGCTCCTCCGCCCGCATCGTCTCCGGGTCGTCGCGCGCCGCCTCGTACTCGTCGGCCGTCCCGTCGAAGAACGCGATCGTCAGAACCTGATCGTCGCGGTCCTCGCGCCGCAGGATCAGCGCCTTCTGGTAGGGCGGCAGCCACGGGTCGTGCTGCCACGCCTTGCGGAACTGCTCGTAGCTGCCGGACTTGATCTCTCGCACCGCCACTGCGCACATCATGCGTCGAGCTTCTCCTGTGGTCAGGTCGGGACCTGCCGACCGTACGCGAACCGGCGGCGGCGTGCAGGGTTCGGCCGCATGCCCGCCGCGTCTAGGCTCCCGCGAATGCGGATCGCGGTCGTCGGCGCCGGCGCAATCGGAACCTGGCTCGGTGCGGCGCTCGCACGCGCCGGCCACGACGTCGCGCTGCTCGCGCGCGGGGCGCACATGCAGGCGATGCGCGCCGACGGCGTGCGCGTGACCGGCGCCGAGGACTTCGTGGCGACCCCGCTGGTGACCGACGACCCGGCGCTCATCGGCCCGGTGGACGTCGTGCTCCTCACGGTCAAGGCCCACGACCAGGCCGCCGCCGGTCGGTCCATCCAGGGGCTGCTCTCCTCCGACACGGTCGTCGTCGCGGCGATGAACGGGATCCCGTGGTGGTACTTCCACGGCCTCGACGGGCCGTTCGCCGGACGGCGGGTGGAGGCGGTCGATCCCGGCGGCGCGGTCTCCGCGGTGCTCGCCCCCGCGCGGGCCCTGGGGCTCGTCGTCTACCTGGGCGCCTCGGTGGTCCGGCCGGGTGTCGTCGAGGCCCGGCCCGAGGCGGGCCTCGTCGCGGGCGAGCCCGACGGCTCGGACTCCGCCCGGCTCCGCGAGGTGACGGACGCGCTCTCGGGGGCCGGCTTCCCGGTGCGCGTCACCGATGACATCCGGACCGACGTCTGGACGAAGCTCATGGGCAACGCGTCGTTCAACCCCATCAGCGTCCTGACGCGGGCGGGGCTGGGAACGATGGCGCGCCACCCGGAGGTCCGCGCGGTCGGGGCGGCGATCATGGCCGAGGTCGTCGAGACCGCGCGCGCGACGGGGGCCAATCCCACCATCTCGATCGACGCGCGCCTGGCGATCACCGAGCGGCTCGGCGATCACCGCACCTCGACCCTGCAGGACCTGCTCGCCGGCAAGCGCCTCGAGCTCGACGCCATCGCGGGCGCCGTCGTCGAGCTCGCCGACCTCACCGGGGTCGCCGTCCCGACGCTGCGCACCGTGACCGCGCTGGCCGACCTTCACGCGCGCGTGCTCGGACAGCGATGAATTTCTGCGGGCGGGAATAAATGACCGCGGGTGGATGTCCTGGGTGGGGAAGTCACCAACTCCCAACCCGAGGAACATCATGCTCACTCGCTTTCTCCCCGCCGCTGGTGCGGCCCTCATCACCGCCGCGCTCGGCGCCGGCATCGCGTCCGCCGACGGTGGCTACGGCTCTGGCGACCACGGCCACAGCAGCAGCCCGAAGGCATCGTCGCCGGCCGGCAAAGAAGCAGGCTCCCGGCAAGGGGCTGACCGCCTCGCGCCTGTCGCAGTCGGCCTACCTGACCGGAGCGGCCGAGGTCGACCAGGACGGCGACGACGCCGGCGATCCCGACGCCAAGGGCTCGGCGACCTTCCTGCAGGCCGACGCGAACACGATCTGTTACGGCTTCACCGTCAAGTCGACCGACGCGCCGACCGTCGTCCACATCCACCGTGGCGCCGCCGGCCAGAACGGCCCGCCGGTGATCACGTTCGCCAACGTCCCCAAGAACCAGGCAGGCGCGCCCAGCGGCAACCCGGGCGCCTCGGCCGGCTGCAAGGTGCTCACGGACCCGGCCGAGCAGGCCGCCCTCCGGCGCATCCGCAAGAACCCCGCGAACTACTACGTCAACGTCCACACGGCGGCGTTCCCCAATGGCGCCCTGCGCGGCCAGATGGCGCCCGTGTATTACGCGAACTGACGCCCGCGGTCTGACTCGCGAACCCCGGGGCGATCGGCGGCCGTCCCGGGGGCGCGAGGGAAGGTCTGGGCGCTTCCGGTCGTCTGTAGAGACATGGACCGCCTCGACGACAACCTCCTGCAACAGATCATCGCCCCGCGAGCCGAACCGATACCCCGTGCGGACGCCGCCGTCTGCGACGACTGTGGTTCGGACGCCGTGGGCCTCGCCGCGTGCACCGAGCACACCGCTGGTGAGTGGCGGGTCCTGCTCCGTTGCGGCAGATGCGGGAAGTGGCAGGCGCTGGTGATCAACCAGGCTGCCGCGGATCGCCTCGACGCCGCCCTCGACGCCGGCCTGTGGGCGATCGCCGGGGACCTCGAGGCGCTCGACCGCCAGCGGATGGCGGCGCAGGTCGAGGCGTTCGCCGTGGCGATGGACCGCGACCTGATCGACCCGGAGGACTTTGCCTTCCCGGGATGAGCCCGAGGCTCATCCGGCGGGCACGCCGCCCTCCGGAACGCCGGCCGCATCCGCCGCGCTCTGCACTTCGCGCTCGCACGTCCGTCACGGTTCTCTGAACCCCCGCATTGAAGGCGGTCGGGAGGGAGCAGGCAGGGGATGACGTTAACCACCCCCTTGGCGCCATCGACGGTCGCATGGGAGTGGTTCACGGTCAAATAGACCGTCAATCACCCCCGTGTGGCCGCCCGGAGGGTCAAGGGGGTGGTTGACGGCCTCATCGCGCCCGAACCGCTCCCCCCGACCCCTCACTCGATGATGCGGTTGCCGTTCTAGGCGCGCGGGTCGCGGGCCCAGGTGCCGTAGCGCGGCTCGCGGTACCCGAGCGCGCGGTAGACCGCGTCGACGAGCGACTGGCCCGTCCCGCTGAGCCCGAGGTCCGGGTCCATCTGGTTCATCACGTAGCCGAACGAGAGGTCGGCGACCGGGTCGGCGAAGCCCATCGACCCGCCGTGGCCGCTGTGCCCGAACGCGTCCTCCGAGAGGACGATCCGCGCCGCGGGCTCCACGCCCCGCGGGCTCACCGCGCCCTTGTGGAAGCCGAGCGCCCAGCGCCCAGGGGCGAAGAGCATCGGGTCCTCTGTGGTGGCCGACTGCACGGCCGACATCCGCACGAGGTCCTCGGGCTCGAAGGTCACGCGCCCGACGCGGCGGTCGTGCACGATCGCCCGGTACATCGTCGCCAGCGAGCGCCCGTTGCCGACGCCGCCGGTCGAGGGCAGGACGGCCTCGAGCGAGGCCGGCGAGTCCCACTCGCCCGGCACGAGGTAGCCGCCGTGGTTGGCCATCATCAGCGACTGCATCGAGGTCGGCTCGGTCATCGCCATGATCAGGTACGGGCTGACCGGCTCGCCGGGCGCGGGCGGCGCCGGGGGCAGCAGGCGCGCGACGCGGTGGTGCTGGTCGGGGGCGAGCCCGATCGAGAAGTCGAGGCCGAGCGGCTCGGCGACCTCGGCGCGGAAGAACTCGCCGAGCGGCTGCCCGCTCACGCGGCGGATGATCTCGCCGACGAGGAAGCCCCATGTGAGCCCGTGGTACCCGTAGGTCGAGCCCGGCTTCCAGAACAGCTCCTCGGCGGCGAGCGCGGTCACGACCGTGTCCCAGTCGTAGAACGAGCCGGGCGCGAGCGGCGTGCGGAGCGCCGGGAGACCGGACTGGTGCGACATGACGTGGCGGACGAGCACGCCCTCCTTGCCGGCCTGGGCGAACTCGGGCCAGTAGGTGGCGACCGGCGCGTCGAAGTCCAGCTCGCCGGCCGCGGCCAGCATGTGGGCGCACAGCGCGGTCGCGCCCTTGGTGCACGACATCATCACGCACACCGTGTCCTGCTCCCACGGCGTGCGGCGGTCGGCGTCGGCCCAGCCGCCCCAGAGGTCGACGACGGTCTCGCCGGCGACGGTGACGGTCACCGACGCGCCGAGCTCGCCGCGCTCGGCGAAGTTGCGCGCGAACTCCTCGCGCACCTGGGAGAAGCGGTCGTCGCAGTGGCCCTGCGCGGGGATGGGAGATGCCTGCATGGTCATCGTCAGTCTCCTCTATCGGGGATTGTTCACGCGGGCACGGGCTCGACGCCGCGCTCGCCCAGGTAGCTGGCCTCGAGCAGATCCGGCCGCGCGCGCAGCTCGGCCGCGTCGCCCTCCAGGACGATCCGCCCGTGGCTGAGGACGAGCCCGCGGTCGGCCACGGCGAGGGCGGCGGGCGCGTGCTGCTCGACGAGCAGCACGGCCATCTCGCGCTCGAGCGCGATCCGGCGCACGGTCGGCAGGAGCCGCTCGACGATGATCGGCGCCAGGCCGTGGCTGAGCTCGTCGATCAGCAGCACGCGTGGCCGCGCCAGCAACGCCTTGGCGAGGCCGAGCATCTGCTGCTCGCCGCCGGACAGCAGCCCGCAGCGCCGGCGCAGCAACGGCTGCAACGCGGGGAAGAGGTCGAGCACCTCGCCCTCATCCGCCCGCCGCGTGCGGCGCGGCGACCGCGCCAGGCGCAGGTTCTCCGCCACCGTCAGCTGATGAAAGACGCCGCGGTCCTCGGGCACGAGCTGCAGCCCGGCCCGCGCGACGCGCTCGGCCGGCCAGCCGACGACCAGCCGGCCGAGCACCCGCACCGCGCCCGCGATCGGGGGGAGGGAGCCCGCGATCGTGAGCAGCGATGTCGTCTTGCCGGCGCCGTTGGCCCCGAGCAGGACGACGACCTCACCGGGATCGACGGTGAGGTCGAGATCGCGCACGACCGGCAGCCCGCGGTAGCCGGCGGTGAGGCTGCACACCTCGATCGCGGGGGTGCTCATGCCGCCACCTCCGCCGACGAGCCGAGGTACGCCGCGACGACGCGCCGATCGCTCCGGATCTCGGCGGGCGTGCCCTCGGCGATCAGCGCGCCGAACTCGAGCACGGCGACGCGGTCGCAGACCTCGAGCACGAGGCTCATGTCGTGGTCGACGAGGAGCACCGCGATCCCGCGCTCGGCGACCGCGCGCAGCCGCTGCCCGAGCAGCCGGCTCTCGCCGACGTCGAGACCGGCGGCCGGTTCGTCGAGGACGACGACGCGCGGTGAGGCGGCCAGCGCCCGCGCCACGCCGACGAGCTTGCGCTGACCGAGCGACAGCGAGGCCGGCCGCTCGTCCGCGAGGTCCTCGATGTCCAGCAGCGCCAGCGCCCGCCCGGGGTCCGCCTCGATCCGCCGGCGGGCCGGGTGGACGAGGTCGCCGAGCACCGAGCGCGCCGTCAGCGCGACCGCGGCGACCTGCAGGTTCTCGCGCACCGTCAGGTCGTCGAACAATTCGACCGACTGCCACGTCCGCGCCAGCCCGCGGCGGGCGCGGGCGTGGGCCGGCAGCCCGGCCAGCGGATGGCCGCCGAGGCACACCTGCCCCGTGCTCGGCGTCATGCCGGTGATGGCGTCGAGGAACGTCGTCTTGCCGGCGCCGTTGGGTCCGATCAGCCCCGTCACGCTGCCGGGCATGACGCGCAGCGAGATGCGGTCGTTCGCGGTCACGCCGCCGTAGCGGACCGTGAGGTCGCGAGTCTCGAGGACGGGATCTTCAGACACGGCCGGCCACCTCCAGGGTCGGGGCGCCCGCCTCGACGGGGACGGGGTTGGGGTTGCGGGTCCGACGGCGCCCGGCCGCCGCGACGATCTCGCGGGTGCGGCCGGCGATGCCGCCGGGGTTGAGGACCGCGGTGACGATCAGCGCGAGCCCGGAGAGCAGCAGGTACTCCTCGGCCAGCCCGAACGACCGGTCGAGCACGACGTAGCCGATCCCGAGCGGCGCGAACGCCCCCGCGACGAGCGCGCCGCCGACGGACGTGATCCCGCCCAGGTAGGCGAAGGCCAGGAAGCTCAGGCCGACGAACACCCCGAAGGAGTCGGCCGACAGCTGGCCGCGGCTGTATCCGATCAGCGCGCCGCCGAGACCGGCCACGAACGACGACAGCGCGAACGCCATCAGCTTGGTCCGGGCGACGTCGATCCCGGCCGCCGCCGCGGCGCGCTCGTTCGAGCGGACCGCCAGGAAGGCGCGCCCGGTCGCGCTGCGGGCCAGGTTCGCCACGCCGAGCGCGCAGGCAACCAGGACGGCGAGGACCAGCAGGCCGAACTCCAGGCGCGCGAGCTCCTCGCCGCGCCGGACGGCCAGGTCCAGGCCCGCGAGGCCGGGGTCGGGGATGGGGTTGCCGGTGGGCGGCGAGAAGCTCTGGTTGCGGAACACGAACTGCTCGACCGCGACCGCGGCAGCCAGGGTCACGACCGCCAGCTGGGCGCCGCGGATCCGCAGCGCCGGGATCCCGACCGCGACGCCGATGGCGGCGGCCACGAGCCCGGCGACGACCAGCGAGAGCGGGAACGGGAGGCCGGTGCCGACCTTCGAGAGCGCGAACCCGGCCGTGCCCGCGATCGCCGCCTGGGCGAGTGAGATCTGCCCGACCAGGCCGGTGAGCAGCACGAGCGAGAGCGCGATGATCGCGACGATCATCGACGTGATGACGCCGAAGCGGAAGCTGCCCTCGGTGAGCACGAGCGCGGCGATGCCGGCGGCGACGAGCGCGGTCACCACGCCGGGCCGCAGCCGCGGGCGGACGACCTCGGGCAGGGCGTCGACCGTCGCGGCGTCACGCGCCGGGATGCGGCGGCCGAACACGAACAGCGCCACGACCACGACGACGAACGGGACGGCGTCGGCCACACCGACCGTGGCCCAGTCCGGCCACCAGGTCGCCGTCGACAGGAAGGTGATCTCCGACTGGAACGCGCCGAGCGCCAGGCCGGCGCCGCACGCGATCCAGACCGAGGTGAGGCGCCCGAGCAGCGCGCAGGCCAGCGCCGGCACGACGAAGAGCGAGTAGTCGGCGGCGTTGAGCCCGGTCGAGGGCGCCGCGAGGATGACGATGCAGCCGGCCAGCAGCGAGCTGAGCACCCACGTGACCCCGGCCATGCGGTCGGGCGAGTAGCCGGTCAGCGCCGCGGCGCGCTCGTTCTCGGCGGCGGCGCGCGTCGCCAGCCCGAGCCGCGTGAAGCGGGCGTAGCCCCACAGCAGCGCGGCGATCACGACGGCCGCACCGCCGAGGTACAGGCGGTCCTGCGAGAACGTCAGCCCGGCGACGGTCATCTGGCCGTCCGGCAGCAGCGGCGCCAGCACCCGGACCTCGGTGCCGAAGCGCAGGACCACGAGCGCCTGCAGCGTCAGCATCACGCCGACCGAGGCCACGACCCGCGCGAGCGCGGGGGCCGAGCGCAGCGGCCGGAACACGAGCAGGTGCACGAGCAGCCCCAGCAGGGCGGCGGAGCCGGCGCCGGCCACGAAGGCCCACGCCGGCCCCGCGGGGCCGCCCACGTCCACGCCGCCGATCGGCAGGATCAGCTCACCGGTTTCCCGGATCTGTGCGTAGACGTAGGCGCCCCACATGGCCATCGCGCCCTGGGCGACGTTGATGACGCCGGTGCCGCGGTAGGTGGCGACGAGGCCCATCGCGAGCGCGGCGTAGATCGCGCCCGCGCCGAGCCCGACGATCAGGAACAGAAGGTGCTCACGCATCTCGGTCTCCCTGGGTCTCGTCGTTCACCGGAGCCGTCAGCCGGCGAGCAGCTGGCCGGCGTCGACGAAGTCCTTCGTCTGCGCCTTGAGCTTGCCGTCGGTGCCGACCTTGTAGAACAGGAGCGAGCTGCTGCAGGCCGACTGGCCCGGCCATGCCTTGTGGTTGCAGCTGACCTTCGGCCCCATGAACAGGTCGAAGTCCTTGGTCGCGCGCATCGCCTTGCTCACGGCCGGTCCGTCGACGGTCCCGTCGACGGTCCCGAGGATCCGCGAGATGTTGACGGTGTCGGCGAAGCTCATCGCCGCGTTGGTCGGGATGGCCTTCTCCGACCCGGCCTTCTTCATCGCCGCCATGTAGGTGGCCAGCTCCTTCTGCTTCGCCGGCGGGGCGCCGGCCACGTCGTGCACGGACCAGAAGTCCGAGTAGAGCTCCATGCCGGCGGCCTTCTTGCCGAGCTTCTGCACCGCCAGGCCACAGGAGGCGGCCAGGATCGGGCCCGTGTAGCCGCCGCCGCGCAGCGCACCGGTGAAGCCGATGCAGTCCGGGTCGGTGGCCGACGGGCTGCCGGTCGCGCCCGGCTTGGAGCTGAGCGCCGTGGTGGCAAGCACCGACCACTGCGGGGACTGCGCCTTGTAGTAGACGCTCTTGTAGTCGAGGCCGAGCTTCTTGGCGGTCGGCGTCAGCACGCCGTCGGAGAACTGCCGGCCGGCGGGCGCGTCGGTCAGGAAGAAGCGGATATTCTTGATGCCGCGATCGGCGTAGTACTTCAGCGCCGCCGCGCCGTAGGCGGGAACGGCCGCGCCGAGGAAGAACGCGTTCGGGTCCGCCTGCTCCTTCGGGCCGCCGAAGGCGACATGGCCGACCATCGGGATCTTCGCGCCGGCGAGGATCGGCAGCGTCGCGTCGGCGCCGAGGTCGACGCCCTGCTGGATCATCGCGACCTTCTGCTCGACGAGCTTGTTCGCACAGTCGATCGACTTCTCCGGCGACCCGTCCGAACCACAGCGGATGACCTCGAGCTTGCGGCCGTTGATGCCACCGAGCTCCTCGTTGACGTACTGCTCGCCGGCCTTGGAGCCGACCTCGACCTCCGGCAGCGCGTACGGGCCGGCGAGGTTCGTGATGAACCCGATCTTGATCGTGTTCCCGGCGCTCTGCTTCTTGGCGACGGGGGTGGCGGACTTCTCTGCATCCGAGCCGCAGCCCGCGACCAGTGCACCGAGCACACCGGCAGCGACGACGACATGGCGAGTTCGACCCATGACCCCTCCTCGGGGAAACAGCGGTAGAAGGACGGGAGCGACCCTCTCTCAGTAGGCGTCATGAGCGGTAGTAGGGTCATCCCTACACCTCGTGCTGCAGCCGGCGCCTCTCATCGGACGGGACCCGGAACTCGGCCGTGTGCTCGAGCAGCTCGCGCGCATCGAGCACGGCGGCGCGGCGGCCGTCCTCGTGCGCGGCGATGCCGGCATTGGGAAGACCATGCTGGCGCGGGAGCTGGTGTCGCGCGCCGAGGCCGCCGGCCACCGCACCCTGGCCGGCCGCGCCGACGAGTTCGACCGCGGCATCCCCTACGCGCTGTTCCGCGACCTGCTCGCCGGGCTGGCCGCTGCGGGCGCCGCGGCCGCACCGGTCGCCGCCTTCCGGCAGGGTCTCGACGCGGTGGCCGGCGTCGCGGGCGCGCCGGCCGACGCGCACCTCTCGCTCGTCTACGCGCGCGCGGTCGAGCTGTTCCGCGCGCTGGCCGCCGACGCCGGCGCCGTCCTGTTCGTCGAGGACATCCACCTCGCGGACGCCGACTCGCTCGCGCTCGTCGCGCTGCTCACGCGGCTGGCCGAGCTGCCGCTGCTGACCGTGGCGACGATGCGGCCCGCCGGTGAACGCGGCGCCGTGCGCGACTTCGAGCGGCTGATCGAGCGGATGGCGCTCGACGGCCGCGGCACGATCGTCGATCTCGGCCCGCTGGATCGCGACGCGGTGCAGGCGCTCGTCGCCGCGACGCTCGGCGCGGCGCCCGACCGCGGCCTGGTCGACGCCGCGCTGGCCGGCTCGGGCGGCAACCCGTGGTTCGCGCGCGAGACGGTGCGCGCGCTCCAGGACCGCGACGCGATCGTTCTCGAGCGCGGTCGCGCGACGCTGGTCAGCGAGTCCAGGCTCGACGGCGCGGCGGCCAACACGGCGCTGCTGGCGCGCGTGTTCGGCCGCGGTGGCGAAGCCGTCGAGGTCGCCAAGGTCGTCGCCGCGTTCGGCCGCTTCGCGTTGCGCCACCTGCCGCTCGCCGCCACGCTGACCGGCCGCTCGACCGCCGACGTCACCGCCGCGTTCGATCGCCTCGTCGGAGAGCACCTGCTCGTCCGCGGCGAGGCGGGCTACGAGTTCGCGCACGCGATCGTGCGCGACGCGCTCTACGAGGACATCGGCCCGGGCGAGCGCCGCGCGCTGCACGCCGCGATCGCCCAGCAGCTCGCCAAGGACCGCCGGTCGGGAGCCATGCTCGACATCGCGGAGCTCGCCACCCACGTCGCCGAGTCGGCCGATCCGGGCGACGAGTGGGCGATCGAGGTGCTCCTCGAGGCGGCGCGCACGGTGAACGTGACCGCGCCGCTGGTGGCCGCCGGCTACTTCGACCGCGCGATCGCGCTGCTCCCACCGGGCTCGCCGCGCCAGGCGTCCGCCCAGGCCCTCCAGGCCCGCGCGCTGCACATCGGCTCGCGCCCGCGCGCGGCCGCGGCGGTCGGCCGGGCCGCGCTCGAGGGTCTCGCGCCGGGGCCGCAGCGGCGGGCCACCGTCGCGCTGGTCGTCAACGGCCTGAACATCGCCGGCCGCCTCGCCGAGGCGCTCGAGGTCGTGGAGGAGGAGCTCACCCACGGGCGCGAGGAGGCCCCGCTGCTCGCCCAGCGACTGCACCTCCTGTTCCACCTCGGCCGTCCCGACGAGGCCGCCGCCCAGCTCCCGGCGGCGCTCGCCGCGTTCGAGGCGGCACCCAAGCCCCAGCTGACCGCCGCCACCCACCTGCTCGTGTGGGCGGGCGACTCGGGCGACGCCGCGCTGGCGAACGACATGCTCGAGCGCTTCGAGGCGTGGTCGAAGAGCGGACCGCCGGCCCGGCGCCTCATCGCGCACGAGGCGATCGCGTTCTCAGACCGCCGGCCCGGCATCGTCGCGTCGCTGAGCAAGCACCTCGACGCCGCCGCCGCGCTGCGGCCCGCGATGGGGGCGGCGTCGATCAACGGCCACCACGAGACCGGGCTGGTCGCCCTGCACTTCCTGCGCGGCGAGTGGGACGAGGCGATCGAGGTCGGCCGGGCGGCGGTGTTCGAGCTCGAGCAGCGCGGCGTGGTGATGACCGCGCAGGTGCTGCGCGTCGTGCAGTGCGACATCCTCACCGACCGCGGCGCGCTCGACGAGGCGGCGGCGCTGGCGCGCGCGTTCGTCACGCCGTCCGAGGCGCTGGCCTCGGCCGCGGCGCTCTGCCGGGCGCGGATCTCCCGCGCGCTCGGGCGCCGCGACGACGCCCTCGAGCTGATGCGCTCGGAGCGGCGGCGGACGGCCGAGAAGCACACCACGTGGAAGCGCGCCGACCTGCTCCTCGAGCTCGCCGACGCGCTGCTCGAGCGGGGTGAGCGCGACGAGGCGTGCGACGTGCGCGACGAGATCGTGGGGCTGGCGACGGAGCCGTGCCGCTACGAGTGGCCGCTCGCCGCGCTGCACGTCCGCGCCGTCGTCGACGAGGACATCGGGGCCGCGCGCGGGTACTCCGCGCGCGCCGACCGGGAGGGCATCGCCTTCGAGCAGGCCCGCGCCGCCCTCGTCCTCGGCCGGCTCGGCGTCGACCCGCAGGAGCAGCTCACCTACGCCTACCGCCGCTTCGACGCGCTCGACGCCGGACCCTGGCGGCGGCGCGCGTCGACGTTGCTGCGCGAGGGCGGCCACCGCGTCCCGCGCCCGGCGCGGCGCGCGGCCGGCGTGCTGACCGACACCGAGGCCCAGCTGGTGCGGCTCGTGCGCGACGGCCTGACCAATCGCGAGATCGCGTCGGCCATGCACTACAGCCCGAAGACCGTCGAGGTCTACCTGTCGCGGATCTACGCCAAGACGCGCTGCTCGTCGCGCGTGCAGCTCGTCCGGGCGCTCGAGGACGGCGCGGTCGAGCTCCCCGCCGCCTAGAGCGGCCGGCGGCACCAGCGGCAGGGCGGGTCGCCGTCGATCATCCCCGGCGCCCAGGCGCGCTCACACGTGGTGAGCGCGCACCACTCGCCACGGCAGAGACGGACGACCAGGACGGCGGTGCGGCCGATCATCGGGCCCTTGGAGCCGTGACGAGGTGTTCGACTCCCGAGCCGGCGCACTCGACGTCCACCATGATTCGCTGCCACATGCGCTGGCCCCGACGCGCGTTCTCGATGGTGACGAACGGGCCGTAGGACCACTGGCAGCGTTGACAGCGACAGAAGAACCGAACCCGCCTGAGGTCACGGAGGCGCCGGGTGCGGACGACGACGATCAGGTGGTTCGGTTGCCGTGGGTCGTGAGCGTCGGTGCTGCTCATGGTCGCGATACAGCGTGGCGACCGCATGGTGCGCCGGGCAATTCCGATTCACGATCGTTCTTCCAACTTCTGTCGTTTCCGACCCGTCGCCCGGGCTCACACGGCCGGTGTCGGCGCCGGACCGGACGACGCGGCCTTGCGCGCCGCCACTACCTCCCTGATCGCGTTCCAGTCGACGTCCTTGAAGTTGTGCATCGGGCAGAACTTCGGACCGCACATCGAGCAGAACTCGGCGGACTTGAAGTAGTCGTCGCCAAGTGTCTCGTCGTGCATCGCCTGCGCGGTCTCCGGATCGAGCGACGACGCGAACTGCGACCGCCAGTCGAATGCGAAGCGTGCCTCGGAGAGCTCGCGGTCCCACCGCGCGGCCCGGCGGTCGCCGCGCGCGAGGTCGGCGGCGTGGGCGGCGATCCGGTACGCGATCAGGCCCTGCTTGACGTCGTCGGCGTTCGGCAGCCCGAGATGCTCCTTGGGCGTGACGTAGCAGAGCATCGACGTTCCGTGCCAGCCCACGATGGCGGCCCCGATCGCCGAGGTGATGTGGTCATAGCCCGGCGCGATGTCCGTCACCAGCGGACCGAGGGTGTAGAACGGCGCCTCGTGGCAGACCTCCTGCTGGCGGCGCACGTTTGACTCCAGCTGATCGATCGGAACGTGCCCCGGGCCTTCGACCATGACCTGCACGTCGCGCTCCCACGCACGCAGCGTCAGCTCCCCGAGGGTGTCGAGCTCGGCGAACTGCGCGGCATCGGAGGCGTCGGCGATCGATCCCGGCCGCAACCCGTCGCCGAGCGACACCGAGACGTCGTGGACCCGGAGGATCGCGAGGATCTCGTCGAACGCCTCGTACAGCGGGTTCTCGCGTTTGTGATGGATCATCCAGCGCGCCAGCAGGCCGCCGCCGCGCGAGACGATGCCGGTGACGCGGTGCTGGCAGAGGGGCAGATGCTGCAGCCGTACTCCGGCGTGGATCGTCATGTAGTCGACGCCCTGGCGCGCTTGGCGCTCGATCACCGAGAGCAGCCGCTCGATCGTGAGCTCCTCGGCGTGCCGCAGACCGTCCATCGCCTCGTAGATCGGGACGGTGCCGATCGGGACCGAGGCGGCCGCCAGGATCGCCGCGCGGGTCTCGTGGATGCGCCGGCCGGTCGAGAGATCCATCACCGTGTCGGCGCCCCAGCGCTCGGCCAGCCGCAGCTTCGCGACCTCCTCGTCGAGGGTGGAGGTCGTCGGCGAGCTGCCGATGTTCGCGTTGATCTTCACCCGCGCCTTGAGGCCGATCGCCATCGGGTCGAGCGCGTCGTGATGGACGTTGGCGGGGATGATCATCCGCCCGCGGGCGACCTCGTCGCACACCAGCTGCGCGGAGAGCTCCTCGCGCTCGGCGACGCGCTCCATCTCGGGTGTGACCGTCCCGCAGCGGGCGAGGTGCAACTGCGTGCGGCACTCGGCGTCGGACGAGAAGGCGGTGCGACGGCGCATGGTGGTCTCCCTTCGCTGGCATGACCCAGATCAGGTTCGTCGGGTCGACGCTTCCAAGCGTCCTCTCAGCCCCTTCGACAGGGACTCCCCGGATGTGCGAAGGCCCGCACGCTACACCGCCCGGGGCGCGCTCGGCTCGCTGATCAGCCCAGACGATCAGGTCCGTTCGCAGTCGGCGTTGGAGGACCATCCCGGCCCGTGAACACTGCGCGCGATGATCAGACGAAAGCTTCTCCTCCTCACACTCCTCGGCCTGCTGACCGCGGCCGCCCCTGCCGCCGCCGCGTACACCGTGGGTATCGGCGATCAGTCTCCGGCGCTGTTCCAGAACCCGCACTGGCAGGCCCTCAAGCTCCAGAAGGTCCGCTATCTCGTCCCGTGGAACGCGCTCTCCGATCCGGCTCAGCGACATGAGATCGAGCAGTACATGGCCGCCGCGCGTGCGGCCCGCCAAGAGGTGCTGGTGCACTTCACGTCCGTGCGCGGGTGCTGGAACGGTCGCGCGTACTCGCGATCGCGTCCGTGCCGTGCGCCGAGCGTCGCTGCCTACACGAAGGCGTTCAAGGCCTTCAAGCGGCAGTTCAGGTACGTGAACACCTACGGGGCGTGGAACGAGGCGAACCACGTCTCTCAGCCCGTCTACAAGAACCCGCGGCGGGCCGCCCAGTACTACCTCGCGCTCAAGCGCAACTGCAAGCGCTGCAAGGTGATCGCCGGCGACCTGCTGGACTCGTCCAACCTGCGGGGATACGCCAAGGCGATGCTGCGGGTCACGAAGCGCAAGGCGAAGCTCTGGGGGCTGCACAACTACTCAGACGTCAACCGGCTGCGCTCCGTCGGCACCACGACGCTGCTGAAGACCGTGCCGGGCGAGGTCTGGGTGACCGAGACGGGCGGCATCGTGCGCTTCACCGCCGCCAAGGGCCTCGCGCCCTCCGAGAGCAACGCCGTCAAGGCGGTCTCGTTCATGTTCTCCCTCGCCGCCAAGTACGACACCAGGCGCCGCAGACACAAGTCGAGATTGACGCGCCTGTATCCGTACGACTTCGGGCCGTCGCCGGCCGACGCCCGGTTCGACGCGTCGCTGCTCGCGCCCGACGGCACGCCGCGCCCGGCCTACGCGACGTTCCTGGCGCAGGCGCGGACGGCGCGCAAGTAGTCAGGGGTCGGTGGCACTCGGGGCTCGCGGGGGTGACGCGAAGTCCGCGGCGTCGATGAGATCACGCTCGAGCGCGACCGCGAACGCATCGGCCTGGGCGGCCATGCGCTCGCGGTCGATCGCCTCGAGGTCCTGGGCGATCGCCATCAGCCCCGCGTCCAGCGCATTGTCGAGACGGTCCGCCGCCGCCTGGGAGATGACCATGTCGTGCCAGGTGCCGCAGTCACCGCAGCGCAGCACCGCCCACCACTGGCCGTCGGCATGCCGATCCCACTCGGCGAGCGCGACGGCGTCCGAGCGGCACGCATCGCATACCACCGCGTCCGGAGGCGGCAGCTTGACGAGGCGAGGGCGGAGGATCTGATGCAGGAGGAGGTTGTGTGATCGCTTCATGCCACCCAAGACGACCGGACCGGCGCAGATATTCCCTCGTGATTTCACGTCCATGAGCGATCGTGCGGCACGTGCTGCGCGCCGCACGTCGCCTCTCCGTGTCGCGCCTCAGCGGCGGCGCCCGTCAGCCTTCGTCTTGGTCACCGCGCCGGCCGCCGCGACGCCGCTCGGCCCGAACGGGACGAAGAGCGCGGTCAGCGTGGGGTTGTCCGCGAAGATGTCCCCCGCGGCGCCCTCCGTGTGCGTGTCGAGGGCGAACGTCCGCCTGCCCTCAGTGACCGGGAACACCCAGTTCGTGGCGAGGTTCGCGGCCGCCTCGTCGCTGCCGTTGCCGAAGGTCGCGGCCTGCTCGGTCCCGGTGGCGTCGTTGACCTCGTCGCGCAGCCGCATCACGCTGAGGCAGGGATCGCAGGACGTGTCTCCGCCGATGAGCGTGCCGATCGAGACCGTGCCGGTCACGAGCATGAGGCCGTCCGACGGAGCGTCAATGATGATCGAGGCCTGCTCCGTGAACGTCCCTCCGTTGTTGTAGGAGATCACGGCGGCGACGGCGGTGCGGCCGAACTCGTTCGCCTCGCGCCCGTCCAGCTGGTCCGCGTTGAGGTTGTCGACCTTCGTCGACGAGTCGACCGTGAACGGTGCTCCGTCAGCCGAGAACGCCGCCGCGGGGCCGTTGCCGTGGTTCGTGGCCGTGAGCGCCGGCCCATCTCCGTCATTGCTCGCGCTGACGCCGACCCCCGTCTCGCTCTCGCCGTTGACCGCGATGCCGGTCGGCGATTCGCCGAAGATGCCCCAGCCGCCGCCGGCGTGGGAGCCCCAGACGCCGATGCCAAGACCGCCTGTGCCGTTGTTGATCCCGCGCACAGCCGCCGAGAAACCGCCAGGCGCGGTCGGCACGACCTCCCCCAGGACACCGGTGGCAGCCCCCTCCGTCGAGCGCGTCTCACCCTCCACGCCGGGGCGCGTTCCCGCGAGGCTGTCGTGCAAGCCGAAGATACCGGTGCCGCCCACGCTCGTGCCGCGCACGCCCGCCCCGGAGCCCGCGTGCGAGCCGAACACGCCGCTGCCGTTCGCATTCGTCCCGTCGTTACGCCCGCGCACCGCGGACGAGTTGGAGCCAGGCGCGGTTGGCGTCAGCCACCCGGAGACGGCGGCCGCGCTCGGCGAGGTCGAGGCGCTCAGACCGCGCACGCCGGGGCTCGTCCCCGTCGTGGCGGAATGGGTGCCGATCACACCGATGGAGCTCGTGCTCGTGCCGCTGACCCCGAACCCGGTCGCGCCGGTGCCCTGCACGCCGGCGCCCGCGCCGCCGTTGACCCCTCGCACCGCTGACCCGCCGCCGCTGGCGTCGCCGCGGACCGCGGTGGCCGAGGCGCCCGTGTTCGTGTTCGTGACCTTGAACAGGGTGCCGTCGAGGCCGCCCGTCAAGCTCGTCATGCCATTGCAGCTGTTCCCCGCGCCGAGCAGGACGTTCCCCCCGCAGGCGCCGTGCGCCACCCCCGGGCCCGCCGCAGCCATCGCCAGACCGACTACCAGCGCCGCCGGCGCCACCACGGCAGGACGGCGGAAGTGTCCATGGAACATCGCTCGCACTCCTATCCGGGCCGGCGCCGCCCCGACCGGATGCCGAGGCGCGCCCCGGCCGTATAGCCACTTATCCCAGAGCGGATCGGCCAGTGCAACCGCTCGAACGTCGTCCGTACACATGCGCGACCAGTCAGACGGCCTCCTCACCCGACGCTTCACCGCGCAGGCGCCCGAGCTCGGCACCGCCGTCGGAGGGGGTGGGGTGCTTATCCACCATGGTCGTGTTCGGCCCGGACGGCAGCGGAAGGAACTGCGACGCCGCGGTCGAGCCGGTTCCGTCGCGGATGAGCGTCTACCGGACGCGAGTCCGGCGGGGCTGATTCGTGCCGTCATAGTTGCCCCCGCCGAGGAGTAGCGTTGCCGTCTCCGTGGACGAGGAGAGGGACGACAGCAGCAACCTTCGCCGGGATGCTGCCCGGGCCCAGGCGCTGCGCCGCGTCGCGACCGCCGTCGCGGAGGGCGCGGATCCGGCCGGTCTCTTCGTCCTCATCGCCCACGAAGCCGCCCTGGCCCTCGAGGTCGAGGCAGGCGGCGTCGTCCGCTTCGAGGGCGACGAGACCGTCAACCTCGGCGCCTGGAACACGACGGGCGATCCACCCCCGCCCGGCCTGCGCCAACAGCTCCTGAACGGGACGCCGATGGCGACGGCCCGCTTCGAGGGCCGCGCGGAGTGGGTCTCCGGCTCCGGCGGGGCGGCGGCTCCCATCCGGATCGGCGGCGAGAACTGGGGCGCCATCATCGTGACGTCGACGCGCCCCAACGCCGTCGACGCGGGCACCGCCGCGATGCTCGAGGAGCTCGCCCAGCTCCTCGTGCTCGCGATCGCGAACGCAGCGGCGCGCCGCGCGCTCACGGAGGAGACCCGCCGTCGCAACGAGCTCGCCGACGTGCAGGCGGCCCTGCACCGCGTCGCCCGCCGAGTGGCGACGGAGCCGGGGCTCCCCGCGGTCGCGATGCACGTCGCCGAGGAGGCGGCACGGCTTCTCGATGCGGCCGCCGCCGCCGTCCAGCGCTACGACAGCGAGGGCAACGCGGAGATCATCGGTGCGTGGCCCCCGGAGGTCGCTGCGCTGCTCCCGCCCGACGCCGTCGTGCCCTTCGACGAGATCCTCGCAATCAGCCAGTGCTGGGTGCGCGGCGAGCCGGTGCGGGTCGACGGCTACGCGCACCCGCTTCCGGAGTTCGTGGCCCGCGCCAAGTTCCAGTCGGCGGCCGCGGCTCCCATCTTCACCGATCAAGGGCTGTGGGGTGCGGTCTCCGTGGCGTCCCACGAGATCGGGTCGCTGCCCGTGCTCGTCGAGGAGCGGCTCGGGGCGTTCGCCGAGCTCGTCGCGGTCGCGATCGCCAACGCCGACGCCCACGCCGAGCTCCTCGACCGTGCGCGCTCGGACGCGCTGACGGGCGTCGCCAACCACCGCACGTTCTACGAGTCCCTGACCGCCGAGGTGCGCCGCGCCGGCCGCTACGGCCGCGACCTCGCGCTCGTCCTCGTCGACCTCGACGGCTTCAAGGAGCTCAACGACACGCACGGCCATCCCGAGGGCGACCAGGTGCTTGTCCAGTTCGCCGACCGGCTCACCGAGATGGTCCGCGGCGGCGAGCTCGTCGCGCGCCTCGGCGGCGACGAGTTCGCGATCGTGCTGCCGGAGTCCGACGACGTCGCCGCGCTCGGGTTGGCCGAGCGCGTGCGTCGCTGCGTCCTCGAGGAGCCGCTCGCGGGGCACCCGATGACGATCTCCGCCGGCGTCTGCGACGCCGCCCAGGCCGGCGGCGACCCCGAGCAGCTCGTGCGTCTCGCCGACCGCGCGCTCTACTGGGCCAAGTCCAACGGCCGCAACCAGTCTTGGCGCTATTCGACGGACGTCGTCAGCGAGCTGAGCGACGCCGAGCTCTCGGCCAAGCTGGCCCGCTCGCGCGCGCTCGCGGCGCTCGGTTCGCTCGCGCGGGTGGTCGACCTCCGCGACCCGTCGACCCAGCGCCACTCCGAGCGCGTCGCGGTCCTCGTCTGCTGGCTCGCGGAGATGCATGGATGGCCGAGCGAGGAGATCGACCGGCTGCGCGAGGCGGCGCTCATCCACGACGTCGGCAAGGTGGCGATCTCTGACGCCGTGCTCTACAAGCCAGGGCCGCTCGATCGCGACGAGTACGAGGAGGTCAAGCGCCACGCCGCGATCGGCGCGGAGATCGCCTCGGAAGCCCTGGCCGACGAGCAGGTCGCCTGGATCCGCCACCACCACGAGCGCGCCGACGGCACCGGCTACCCGGACGGCCTGAGCGGCGACCAGATCCCGCTCGGCGCCCAGCTGATGGCGATCGCCGACGCCTTCGACGTGATGACCAACGCGCGTCACTACACCTCTCCGATCCGGTCCGAAGCCGCGCTCGAGGAGTGCCGCGCCCACCGCGACCGGCAGTTCACGCCGTACGCCGTCGAGGCGCTCGAGCGCCTGTGGGCCGAGCGCCGCCTCGATCTCGCCGGCGAGGCCGATCGCGCGCCGGCCGGCACCGCCGACGACGACCCCTCGTAAGTCAGGGCCGGCGCGTTTGCAGGGCTGCCCGGGATGGAGCCAGCCGGGATCGAACCGGCGACCTCCTGCTTGCAAAGCAGCCCCGGCCGCATGCCACTGGGTGTCAACGCGCGCCGGTAGCGCTCTCTAGCGCGGAATCGCTTCCTACAGCGACGCCGTCAGCTGTCACTGCGTTCCGCTGCTGCTTGTTCCCTGCTTGTTCCCCGTCGTTAGCCGGCCTGCAGCCAATCGCTTGCCGCTGTCCGTCTTCAGTACGTGCGTGCGGCAGCCTTCTCGACCCTCCCCGGCGGGGCCCGACGTTGAGCCGACGACCCGATTTCGCCACGGAGGTGCAGCATGCCGCGTAAGACTCGTCCGACGCGCGTTGAGCGCGGGCTGTACCGCTCGGGCAAGAGCTACCTGGCCTGCGCGACGCATCCCGGCAACCGGCAGGCGATGTGGAAGAACCTCGGGGAGGTCGGGCTCATGGAGGCGCGCCGGCGCCGCGACGAGTTTGTCGTCGAGGTCCGCCGCACCAGCCAGCCGCCCGTGACGCTGCGGATCACCGTGGCCGACGTCGCAGCCGAGTGGCTCGACGAACAACGACACCGCGTGGCGATCAGCGACCTGCGTCCGCGCACGCTGGACATCTACGAGCAGGGACTCCGGCTCCACGTCCTCCCCGAGCTCGGGTCACGGCAGATCCGGTCGCTGACGCCCGAAGACCTCGTCGCCTGGCACCGCCGCCGGATGGCCGAGCGCTACAGCGCCGACGCGATCCACGCGTGGTGGACACCCCTGCGCCTCGTGTGCGCCCACGCGGTGCGGCGACGCCATCTGGACTCCAACCCGGCCGACACGCTAATGGCCCACGAGCGGCCCAAAGCCGGGCAGAGCCGCAAGCGGTTCCTGACCCGCGACGAGATGCACCGACTGCTGACCGCGACGGCTCCGCGCTACCGACTCGCCGTCGCCACCGGCCTGTTCTCAGGCCTCCGTCTCGGCGAGGTCCTCGGCCTCAGGTGGGAGGACATCGACCTCGCCGACCAGGTGCTCCGCGTCCGCGGCCAGATGGACCGAAACGGCCAACGCAGTGAGCCGAAAACGGCAGCCGCTCGCCGCAACGTGATCCTCATGCCCCAGCTCGCGACACAGCTGCGGGCGCACCGGCTCGCGTCGCCGTTCCACGACCTCGTCTTCTGCACCGCCACCGGCCGGACGATCGGCCACCGCAACCTTTCCGGGCGTGGGGTTGGGAAGGCCTGTGAGCAGGCCGAGCTGGCCGGCGTCACGTTCCACGCGCTGCGCCACACGTTCGCGAGCCTGCTGATCGCACAGGGGCACGATCCCGTCTTCGTCTCCCGACAACTTGGGCACGCCAACCCCGCGATCACCCTCCGCGTCTACAGCCACCTCTTTGACGCCGAACGCCACGCCGACCACGCACGGCAACGCCTCGAGGAAGAGTTCAGCGGCTTCCTCGCGTGATCATCCAAGTGGAAGCGTCCCAGCGACTCGGAAGCTGATGACCGCCCGGCTCCGCCGGGCCCAGCGCGACGCCCGAACCTCGTGAAGAATGGGCGCGCGCAGGCGCGAGCCCTGCTACAGCTCAGCGGCGACCTGGTGTCCATCTTCAGTACGTGCCCGACATTGCGGGAGCACCGGCGACGAGGTCAGCATTGAGGCTCGACATCGACCTGGACCGGCTACTGCAAGCCGGGGCGGTCCCGGTGCGACCCGGGACCGCCCTTCGCAGGACGCTCAGCGGTAGGTCCAGGTGGACGCCGACCTGGAGTTGCCATTAGACGCGCGGACCGTGATAGTCCGGCGACGCGCGCGGTCGGGGAAACGGAACCTGACCGTGAGCCGGTTGCTCGTGCTGGAGGCGATCCGCCGGCCGCTCACGCTCGCGGTCATACGCGTGGCCCGCGCGGCCGCCAGGCGCAGCGTGATGATCCAGGCACCCTTTCCACGCCGGATCCGCTGTGACAGCCGCCGGACCTCGCCGACATCGTCTTCGTCGAACCCGCTCCAAGTACCGGTCCCGTAGCTCGTGCTGGACCCATTGCCGGCGCGGGGCGGGCCCGGGACGGTGACGGTGGCCGGCGAGGACGCGGCGCGGTTGCCACTCGTGTCCACAGCCACGACGCGGTAGATGACGGTCACGGGCCCGGTGACGGCGTCCTCATAGGAGGTACCCGCGGTCGTCGCCACGACCCTGCCGTCGCGCTCGATCTCGTAACGGTCCAGGGCCGTGTCGTCGGTCGCCTCCCACCAGCTCAGCGATACTTTGCGCGCGGTCGCGTAGACCGAGGGTACGCCGCTCATCTCCGGCGGGACGTCGTCCACCAAGTCCGGCATCGTGACCTGCACGTTCCCGCCGGAGCCGTCGACGGCGATCGTGATCGGCAGCGACGGGTCCGAGAAGCTCGCGCCGGGCTGCAGCATGGCATCGTCGAACGTCTGCGTCGACGGCGTCATGTCGAGCAGGCGCGTCTGGCTGGTGTCGTCGAGCGCCGGGACGAGGCGGACCGACAGGCCCGTCGTGATCGGCGTACCGGCAGCGAACGTGTCGAACGGCTCGGCCGGTGCGCGCCGCTCGAGCGCGAACCACTCAGTGACTGCGTGGCCGGCGATCTTGCGCGGGACGAGCAGGAGCGCGTCACCGTCGCCCGCAGGGATCGGGTAGACGCCGGTCGCCTTGGCGAGCGTCTGACGGTCCACCGGCAGGTCACCGACCTGAGCACGGTGGAAGCTGGACATCAGCCGCCCCTGCAGACCCATGACGTCGAAGGGGTCGCCGTACTCGGTCGCCGAGCACGACGTCGACAGCGGTACGGCCGCGCCGGTGCCGTCGGTGCAGCGCAGGGTGGAGGCGTGGTGCGCTCCGCGGTTGTGCCCCACCTCGTGGGCGATCACGCTTGCCTGCAGGTAGCCGTTTGTCCAGGAGCGGCGGCCCGGCATCTGGCCGAGGCCGGCCCAGCTGCAGCTCGGGACGCGTGGGAGCACGTAGATGACGTGGTGGTAGTCCGAGGTCTTCACTCCAGCGCCCCCGGCCGCCGAATCCGCGGCATTCGCGATGGCGTCGTAGGGGCAGCCTGAGCCGCTGACGCCGAGAGCGAGCGGACCGACCACGTCGCCGTCGCCGCGCTGGATGCCGACGAGGCGGGTGGCCCCGTTCGACTGCGACGAGAACAGCGCGGACGCCGACCGGACCCCGGTGAACACGGCGTCGCGCGCCTGGTCGGGGGTGATGGACTGTCCCACGTCGGCCAGCGAGACGAGGATGACGAGCGTGGCGAGCGAGCCGGCCGCGGGCTCGAGTCGCTCCATCTCGCCCGCCGGCCGCGCGCGGCCTTGGACGCCGGGCTTGGCCGGGTCGCCGTCGATGACCTTGACGGTCCGGCCGACGAGGGCCCGGTCCTGCGAGGGCGACACATCGACGGCCCGGCCGGACGGCCGGACCACCTGGTACGTCGAGGGCAGGCTGCGGCCGTCGAGGCGATCGCCGTGGCGCTCGACGAGGACCCCGGCGACAGGGTCGGAGCCGTGCCCGCGGGCAGCGGCCGGAAGGAGCAGGAGGGCCGCCGCAAGCGCGACGGCAGCGAGTCGGAACTTGGTCATGACACCAAGTCGCGACTGCGGCGAAAAGGTCAGCTGCCGGGAGGACCCCGGCAGCGCGAGGCCGGAGGCGCCGGGCTACTAGTTGTCTTTCGGTGAGAACCCGTCTAGCACCCGCGGAGGGATCTCGCCGTATGAAATCCCCCGGGTTCGGCCAAGTCTTTCACGGGCGCAGGTCTGCTATCGCCGATCTCGGTGGGCCGGTTATTGCGTCGTCGCCGTCTTGCCATTTACACGATGCTTTCGTTCTCGCGCGGTGCGGTCGCTTGTAGGCGGCGGGCGAGTGTGGCATCCGGACAAGCCTCAGGGCCGCTTGCGCCGCAGAGTTACCCGCTTGATGACGCGTGAGTCGTCGGTGAGCGCGGTCAGCGTGACGTGCAGGCGCGTGAACCGCTTGAGCAGGCCGTTGCCGACCTTGTTCAGCTTGACCGTGATTGTCCGTGACGCGCCACCAGCGATCGTAAGCGACCTGCGGCCGACCAGTGTCCGTTGGGTCCTAGCGACGCCGACGATCCTCCCGCGGCGCCGCTTGGTTTGGACGGTCAGAGTGACATCGATGACGCACTTCTGGGACGCCGCGCCGTCGCAGATGATCTTCACGCGGATCGAGCCCTTCTTGGCTGTGGGCTTGGGGACACGGAGCGACGGTGGCGAGGCGGCGCGGCCGCGAACAGTCGTGCTGCTCGCTCCGCAATCCAGCCGCGCAGGCTCGTTGCCGGTGTCGCCGGGATAGCCGACGATGAAGTCATAACGCCCGCGTTCCGCCCCGCCCAGCGGAGGCAGCGTCGCCACGCCGTCGACCAGCGGCACGGTTGCGATAAACGCCGCCGGCCCGCGGCAGGTCCTGTCGTTCGGGCCGTAGACCGCGATCTGGACGTTGCCCGACGGCTGGAATCCGTCGGCTACCGTGACGGTGGTCGTCAGCGAGGGGTCGCCTCCTCGCGTGTCCACTGATGGCGTAGCCAGCAGTCGTGGCTGACGACGACCGACGGTCACCGCACCTGCCGCGCAGTCCGTGTTGGCGACGTGGTTGCGTACGTCACCGGCGTAAGCGGCCGTGAAGCGGTAGACGCCGATGCGCGACGTGGCGAACTCGCCACTGGAGATGTGCCCGTCGCCGATCGGCACCTCGATCCGTGCGAGCGGCACGCCTTGGCACGTCGTGTCGTCGGGACTGTGCAGCTCGATGTGCACGCTGCCCGTTGGCGACGCGCCACCGCTGAGCCGCACGCTGGCGCTGACCGCGCCGCCGACGACCGTGGACGCACCAGGCGTGATCTGCAGCGCCGGGTGGGCGCGGTCGATCAGAAACGTCGGCGTCTGCTCCTCGCAACGCACGCCGGCGCCCGAGTCGTCGTTATCGCCGTCGTAGAGCAGTTCGAACCACAGCGACCCCGGTGACTTGGGAACGAAGTCGACCGACGGCAGCGGCTCGGACGCGTCGAACGTGTAGTCGGCCAACGGCGTGTCGCAGGTCGCGGGCGTCGCATAGATTCGCAGGTGCAGGTCGCCGCTCGGCGTCTGCGCGCCTGTCAGCTTCGGCGTGATCGTGACGTGGGAGCCCACCACGACGTCGCCGACGACGTCTACGCTGACCGCCGTCGGCCTGCGGTGGCTGAACCCCTCGCAGAACGTGGGTCCGGACGGGAGGTTCTGGGCGTCTCCGTCAAACGTCGCCGTGGCCGCGTACACCCCGAGGCCCGGGAGCGTCAACGTCTTGGCCAGACTGTGCGGGCTGTCGGAGCCGACCGGGCCGCGAAGCACCGCAACAGGCGTGCCGGAGCAGCCTTCGCTGAGGTCATAGTCGAGCTGGTCGGGCCGGATCCGATAGACCCGAATCGTCAGCGTGCCCGTCACCACGTCGGCCGTCTCGTCCACCGCTGACCAAATCTGCCAGCTGTCGCCTTGGAGCTGCTGTGCCACGGTTCCCCACATCAGCGGGGTGACGTCGGGCTCGGTCCCGTCGACGTAGAGGTACACGATGCCGTCGGCGTCGTTGTCACCCGGCGCCGTGATCAGCGCAGATGCCCCGTCTGCCGAGAGGTCGACGACCGCGCCGAAGCGCGCGTAGCTGCCGTACTGGGTGTCGCCCTCCAGTTCGGTGCCTATGGGCGTCCAATTCGTGCTCGTCGATGCCCGGCCGAGCCGGATGACACTGCCGGTGCCGTTGCCCACGGCGGTGTAGTACGAGGCCGCGCTGCCGATCAGAGCCTTAGTGGCCGAGGCGTCCAACGCGACGCTGCGGCCGAAGTCAGGCCCGGTCGCGCCGGTGGCGGTCGGCGTGAGCTTGGGTCCGTCCGGCGACCAGGCCCCGCTGCTGCGAGAGTAGCTCCAGACCGCACCGACCCCCTCGTCGGTGCCGGGGGCGCCGACGAGCGCGTAATCCCCCGTGGAGGACAACGCGAGCGACAGGCCGAAGCCGTCGCTGCCGCCGGGGTCCGGCGGCGCGAGCTTGCCGCCCTGCTGTGACCACGTGCTGCCGCTGCGCGTGAACACCCACACGGCGCCGTTCCCCGAGGAGTCGTTCTGCGCGCCGGCCATGAGCGTGGACCCGTTGGCCGACAAGGCCACCGTACTGCCGAACCAGCTCTGGCTCTCGCTAGACGGCTTGAGCTTGGCGCCCTGCTGGACCCACGAGCTGCCGGACCGCACGTAGATCCGGACCGCGCCGTAGCCGAACGCGTCGCCGAAGCTCCCGATCGCCACGGTCGAGCCGTCGGTCGAGATGTCCACGCCGTAACCGAAGATGATGTCGTGATTCAGCCCTCCCTCGTCGGCAGGGGCCAACGAGGGCCCTGACTGCGACCACACGCCGTTGCTGCGTGTGAAGATCCAGGCGGAGCCATGGTTGGCGTTGTCTTGGGGTGCGCCGACCACCGCGGTGTTGCCGTCTCCTGAGATCGCCACCGAGAAGCCGATGCGCGCGTCATCGCCAGTGTGCGTCGGCGCGAACGCTGGGCCTTGCTGCACCCATCCCGAGTCCACGCGCGTAAGGAACAGCACGCGACCGCCCGCGGCAAACGGCGCGCCGACCACCGCCGTCTGACCGTCGGCGCTGAGCGCGGCGCCTGCGCCGAACCAGCCCGCGGTCACGACGTCATTGGGCACGAAACCTGAGCGCGGCGCGTACAGCTCAGCCGCTGCCGGGGTGCACACCAGCAGCGCCCCCAGCAGGACGCTGCACAGCGCGGCGGTCAGGCGCGCCCTCATCGCGCCGCCTTCCGCGGGCCCGCAACGGCACCGGTCAGGGCGATGGCCAGCATCGCGAGGAGCAGGCCCATGATCGGCGGCGCCACGCTGAGCACGCGACCATGGTTGAAGAGCCACCATGCCACCAGCAGGTAGCCAGCACCCGCAATCAACGCCAGCGCAAGCGCCGCCAGCGAGTGGAGGCGCAGCGCCGCCAGCGGGGCCACGAGCGTCAGCACGGCGATCGCGAGCAGCGTCCAGATCGCGCGCGAGTCCCGCACCGGGAAGCCGTCCAGCGCCGTGGCGATCGAATTGGCGTGGAGCTCGGCGCCGGACATGTCCGCGCCGAAGCGTCCCCACGCCTGGTGGACGTCCCCACCCTCCGGGGCGGTCACGCCAACCACCACGATCTTTTCGCGGAAGAACGACGCCGGGATGCGTCGGCTTCGGGCACTCGGGAGAAGCTGCCAGAATGGAAGAGTCCGGAATGTGCCGGCAGGGCCGCGATAGTCGATCCACGCGCCGTCCACGTCGTCGGCGGAGATGCTCCGGGCCTGCGCCACCTCGGCCGTCACCACCGCTGAGCGACTTGACTCCGAAGTCCCGGAAGAGCGGACGTCGCACCACGCCTCCCGCGTCCTCGCGCACGGCGTCCAGCCCGGGCCGCGCGCCGAGATCAGTGACCGCGCCCCCGAACACGTTGGTCTTGCCGTTGTCGGCGACCGGCGCTGCGAGCACCACGGGCCGGTCGGCGCCGTAGACCGACT
The DNA here is from genome assembly GCA_963828075.1 of uncultured Solirubrobacterales bacterium. Taxonomy (GTDB): domain Bacteria; phylum Actinomycetota; class Thermoleophilia; order Solirubrobacterales; family Solirubrobacteraceae; genus JACCYI01. The sequence goes on from CAWHDH010000021.1 coordinate 1,836,093, forward strand.
CGGCGAATGCTCGATAACCGGGGCCGCTGGTCGGGGCCTTGTCGAAGTAGAGGTCGAAGGCGACCGCACGCGGCTGGCCTTCCATGATCCAATCCAGGGCGTCCGCGTGATGCACGCGCTTGACCGGCAATCCTGTCTTTAGGTGGTCGTCGAGCGTAGAGCTGTCGATGCCGACGAGCACGACGCCCGGCGGTGGCTTCTCCGCGCCGCGCAGCTCGAACGCCGCGCCGACCGTGTACGACTCGATTGGACCGAAGGCGTCGGCGAGCACGAGCGCCATCAGGATGGCCGCCACGAAGCCTATCGTGGCGAACAGCCGCCAACGTGTGCGTCGCCGCGCCTGCTTGCCGTCGAGGCGCCGGCACCACTCCAGCACGGGCACGGCGAGCGCATCGTGCGCCAGCTGATAGCGGTTGTCGTCAAGCGCCTCGACGATCCGGGAGTCGCTCGTGAGGCGCGCCAGAACCTCGGCGGCGGCGTCCTTGGGAACGCCGGCGAACTCTGCGAGGTCGGTCAGTCGGTGCGCGATTTTGGCACCCGACGGCGTCACCATCCGCCGCAGCATTTCCCCCGCGACGCGCTGGTCGGCCGGCTTGTACCCGGTCAGCTCGCGATCGACGTATTCGCGGATGATCGTCGCGGTGCCGTCGAGATCGCGCAGCGCGCCGAGCGTCAACCGATGGCCGTCACCGCCTGCGGACTCGTCCCAGAGGCGGACCATCACGATTTGCAGCTGCGGAGCCCGCACGCTGTCGCGACCGTCCGCCGCTCGCGCGACGAGGCCCTCGAGGACGGCATCGACGAGCTCCGGCTCGATCGACGCGGGCGAGACCTCCGCGTCCCACTTGGCGATCGGCCGCGTGATCGCCTCGCGTCCGTCCTCCACAGTGAGGTGGTCGACGCGCAGCAGACCGTCGAAGGCGTGGAACACCTCGCGCTCGAGGTGCTTGAGCACAACGACGGCGTCCTCGCGGAGCGAGATCAGTACTCGGCCGTGCTCGAGGAGCGTGGCGACCAGATCGGCGACTTCAGGCGCGTGCGCATCGCCGCGCACGAACAGCTCCTCGAACTGGTCGAGGACTGTCACCAACTGTGCGTCTGCCGCACGCACCGCAACGACATCGGGGAACGCCGTGTCCTCCGAGGTGCCGAACGCCCGCCGTAACGACTCTGCCGCGCCGCCCGCCCAGCGGTCGCACACGACGACCTCCACCCGGCCGTCTACGTCGCTTTCGGCGCCCAACGCCGGCACCACCCCCGCACGCAACAACGAGCTCTTTCCCACCCCGCTGGGTCCGAACAGCACCGTCAGCGGGCGCGCCAGCACGTTGTCGGTGATCCGACGGATGTCGCGGCTGCGGCCGAAAAGCCACGGGGAATCCGGCGCGAACGGGAGCAGCCCCGGAAACGGCCCTTCGGGCGGCGCCGTCACGGGCGTGTCTGCTGCATCATGTCGACCCAGTCTTCGAGGTCTGCCCTTACCAAATCGACATCGAACTGCCTCCAAAAGAGGAGGTCGAAGTTGTGGGGCGTCTGTTCAATGGCCCAAGACTTGGTCTTCTGGGCCGCCTGCTGACGACGCCAGACGCTTAGGAGGAAAACGCGCAGATTCCAGTCGTTGAGTCCGTATCCCAGGAACAGCAGAGACGCTCTGACGAGCTCTCTGCCGACGCTGGCCGGCAGCGTGCCCAGCACGCCTTCGACGTAGCCCGCGTAGTCACTGTCGCTGACTATGAAGCTGCCGCCGTGGGGGTCTGTTCGATCGATACCGCCGTGCAACTTGAGGATCACTGGACGCTCCGTCGGCGCGAGGGGATCGCCGGCTTCAGGATCAAGCTCAGTCGACACCCGCTTGCGGTGGTGAAGCCAGAGACCGGGGCGCAATCGTCGATCCTGGTAGATGAGCACGTCGTGGTCGACCTCGGCCGCCTCGAAGGCGCGCTCCAGTGAGTCGTCGTAGTTGGTGGTCATGAGCACCGGGAACGGAAGCTTGCCCCCACGCTCAAGGGCGAGCCGCGTCTCTTGCGACAGGCACTCGTGAACCGCCGTGGGCGGGAATCTGTGACTGAAGATGATCGTCAGCTCGTCGGCCACGCCGACCTGGCCGTCGCGGAACTCGGCGAACTGCGCGACCCGTGAGAGATCGCGGTTCGGCTCGTCCTCCTCGGATGGATACTCGAAAGCCTCCGCCAAGCTCTTGGCGAGCTCATCTGCCGTAGGCGTGAACTGCTCCTTGGGCTCCCACACGTCGGGGACGGGGCGCCCGATCCGACCGACGCCAGCGCCCAGGAATGGGATCACGTGGCCGTGACCCATTCGGCGACGCACCGAACGGCACACGTCCTCGAGCCTGGTCACCGGATCTTGAAGCGTCGCGTCGTCGGTTTGGCTCTATTCTCGGTCGTCTTCACCGAGAAGACGTAACGCCCCGCCTTGAGGTGCTTGTAGATCTTCGGCGAGCGGCAGCCGGAGAATTTTGGCGACGGCTTGCGCGCGCCCTTGAACCGCACGAGCGAGCAGCGCATGCTCCGCTTCTTGGATGTGGTGAACGTGAACCGGGCCCGGTGGTTCTTCGTGCTGATCGAGGCGCGGCTGATCTTGACCTTGGTCGGCGTGCCGCTCGACTCGCCGAACGTCGCCCGCACCGCGCGGATGCGGTTCATCGACAGTCGGCAGCTCGCCCTGCCGGAGCAGTCGCCGCCCCAGCCTTCAAAGGCGTGACCGGCGGCCGGACTGGCCCGCAACTCGAGCGACGTCCCGACCGGGTACTCAGCGCGGCAGGTGTCAGGGCAGCTGATGCCAGTGCCGCGGATGGTCCCGCCCCCGGTCGGGCCACCGATGATGATCGTCAGGCCGAATCCCGGCGTCGTCGGCCGACGCGCGAACGTGGCTATCGCCTGCGTCTGCTTGGCGACGGTGACATCGCAGGTGGCGCCACTTCCCGTGCACGCACTGCCCCAGCCGGCGAACGCCGAGGCCGCATCGGGTTGCGCGGTGATGCTGACGGTGCTGCCGCGGTCGAGCGACGTCGTGCAGGTCGGTGGACAGGACAGGCCGGCACCCGTGATGGTGCCACCCCCGGTGCCGTCGACGGCGATGCTCAGCGTGCCGGTCAGGTTGGGGCTCGTACCGATCGACGCGTAGCCAGCCCAGTCGACGGATACGCAGAACGTCGGCTGCAGACAATCGATCATCCGCCTGGTGTCCGGCATCGTCGCGGAGGCCCACTGCGATGCGGGCTCGGACGGGTCGTCGTCCTGGAGGATCGCGTCCCGTGTCGTCCCCAGGCAGCGCGAGGTCGTCGGGCAGTCGAGGTCGGCAAGGCCACCGGTCGGGACCGTGCTGACCTGCTGCCATGAGCTCAGCTTGGCGGGCTCGGTCGAGGTGTAGACGGCGCCGCCCGAGTCGACCGCGATGCAGAACTGTGCCGAGGGGCAGTCGACGACGTCGACCGATCCTTGGGACAGCTGCGTGCTCGCCCAGGCAACCAACGGGTCCGCGGGCGCCGTGGAGATCAGCAGGAAGCCGTGGCGATCGCCTGCCACGCATAGCTGCGCCGATGGGCAGGACAACGTGTGCAGCGGCCCGTTGACTGGGTCGATCGTTCGCGACTTCCAGGTCTCGGCGCCGCCTGCTGGATCGGTCGAGACGTAGCCGTCGCCGTCGTAGGTCGCCACGACGCACATGGTCACGCTGCCACAAGCGACGTTCCAGAAGGACCCCTCGACCTGCGTTGTCCAGGATGGGGTCGCGGCGCTGGGGTCGGTCGATGTGACGATGCGACGGTCGTTCACACCGACGCAGAGTCGCTCGGAAGGGCACGCGAGACCGTAGAACGGCCAGCCGTCAACCGGGTTCTGGAGGAGGTCCCAGCCCTCGCCGGGACCCGTCGGATCGTGCGTGCGGAAGTAGTAGCTGTCACCGGGCGCGATGCACAGCTGCGCCGACGGGCAGACGATGTCTCGCAGCAGGTACCCGGTCGCCGTGGGCGACTCCAGGGTCTGCGGCGCCACCTTGACGCGCGTCCACGTGAACGTGCTGCGCTGGTCTGCCCAGCTCCAGGCCGCGAACGTCAGCGTGGCAGCGATGACGGCAGCTGGGAGTTGCCACCAGCGCGAGCGCCCGCCCCGCGGCTGTTCGCGCAGCAGGAACTCCTCGACATCACGATCGTCAACGGGTTGCACGGGCCCTTCACACCGAAGTTGGGCGTAGCGTAGACGCGGATGGCGGGAAGTCCTAACGCTTGGGTGCGCCCTGAGCGACTCCTCGCCGCCGAGCGTTTGGCGCTGGTGGCGTTCCCGCTCGCGGCGGTCGCGCTCGTGCCCGGCGGGCTCAACCGTTTCGTGTTCGCCAAGCTCGCGGTGGCATCTGCCGGTGCCGCTGCGGCTGCCCTCGTGCCGTCGCGCGCGCGACTGCCGCCCGCCGCGGTCCGAGCGTTGCTCGGCGCCTCCGCAATTATGGTCCTGGCGGCGGTGCTCCGCGGCACTGGCTGGTCGGCCTGGATCGGCGCCGCGCCGCGCTACGAGGGCGCGCTCGGCGCTGGCGTCTACCTGGGCGCGCTGCTCGCAGGCGCGCGGCTGCTCGGCGGCGGGCGGGCCCGCGGCGCCATGGCGCTGCTGCTGGCCGCCCTGGCATGGGCCGCGCTCGTGGTGGGTGCGGTGGGCGCGCTGCAGCGGGCTGGCGTCCGGGTCCTGGGCGAGCCGTCCAGCGTGCGGGCGAGTTCCCTGCTTGGCAACGCCAACGAGCTCGGCGCCTGGGCGGTGCTCGTCCTAGGCCCTCTGCTTGGTGTGGCGCTGGCCGGGCGGCGACCACTGCACATGGCCGGGGCCGTCGGCGCCGCGGCGGCGTTGGTGTGCTCGGGCTCGCGCGGCGCGCTGGCCGGCGCGGCGGTTGCCGTCGCGATCTGTGCCTGGCTGCTGCCATCGCAACGGCGGGCGCTCGGCGGCGCGATGCTGGCTCTGGTCCTGGTGGCCGTCGCGCTGCCAGGGACGCGCGACCGCATCACCGGCGGCGAGCCGTTGGCGCGCGAGACAGTCACCGGTCGCGAGCTCCTGTGGCGCGATACTGCGCGCCTGCTGGCCGATCATTGGGTCCTCGGCGTCGGGCCGGCCGGCTATGCCGACGCGCTGCCGGCCTACCACTCGGCACGCTGGGAGCGTGAGGTGGGGCCTGACAACCCCCCCGACAGCCCGCACAACTGGGTGCTTCAGGCCGCGGTGGCAGGCGGACTCGGGCTGGCGCTGCTGGCGCTTTGGCTGGCCGGGTTGACATTGACCACCGGGGTGCGGGCCGTCGCCGAGCAGCCAGCATTCGGCGAGGCCGCCGCGCTGGTGGGGCTCATCGCGGGTCTCGGTGGATACGCGGTCGCGTTGCTGTCGCACTTCACCTCCCCGGGGACAACGCCCCTGGCCGCGCTCTTCGCAGGGGCCCTCCTCGCGTCGCGGTCGGCGGCAGCGTCCGCGGACCGCCGCCCCCGCCTCGGCGGCCGGCATGTGGTCTGCGCCGCGTTCGTGGTGCTCGCCCTAGGCTGTCTGACCGGCGCGCTGGCCGAGCGCCGATTGTTCGATGCCATCGCGGCAGCGTCGGCTGGAGAGGCGGACAGCGCCAATGACGCCTTCGCCGCGGCGCGCCGTCTGCGCCCCTGGGACCGCGACGTCGACGCGCGGGCTGCGCACGCCCTCATCGGCCTGGCCGCGCTCGGCGTCCCGGACGCCAAACGCTTCGCAGCGGTGTGGTCAGCGCGCGACCTCGCAGCGCATCCGACGTCGGTCCGGGCCCTCCAGGACGGCGCCCGGTTGGCCATCGCGGGTGACGACATCCGGCGTGGCCGCGCCCTGCTGCGTCGGGCGATCAGCCACTATCCGCGCAACCTGAAATTGCGCCGGGCACTTGAGCGCGCCTCGCGGTGAGCGCGCTACCTTGGGTTCGATGGTCCGGGCCGCCCTGTTCGTAGCGAGTTGCGTGCTCGTGGTGGCACAGGCACCGGCGGCGCTCGCGGTCACGACCCCGACGCTGACCGCGCAGGCTCAGCGGTGGTGGTCCGGCGGGCTCATCCTACCCTGAGGACGTCGCGCAGCTCAGCGGATCGGCCTCGGCGACGGGGGAGATCGTGTTTCGCCTCTACGGGCCCGACGACCCGAGTTGCGCGCAGTCGCCGCTCCAGACGCGGCGAGTAGCAGTCGACGGCGATGGAACGTACTACGGCAACGACTTCTCCGCCGTGTCGACCCCGGGCACATACCGATTCACCGCGAGTTACTCCGGTGATGCGCAGAATTCCTACGTCAGCACGGCGTGCGACGACCCAGCCCAGCAGTTCACCGTAACCGCGACGCAACCGCGCGTCGTCGGCATGGCCAGCGCGACCGTTCCGGCGGGGGGGCAGATCAGCGACGCGGCCCGTGTGGCAGATGGCTACTACCCGACCGGTGACGTCCGCTTTGACCTATACGGCCCGGAGGACGCGTCCTGTGCCAGCGCGATTGCGTCGTCGACTGCCACGCTCGAGTCCTCCCAGTTCCGGGCCGACTCGGCGCCCTTCACTGCCACGAGCCCAGGCACTTACCGCTGGATAGCCAGCTACCTGGGCGATGCTCGCAACAGCCCGGCCGCGACCACGTGCGGCGACGGCGACCAGACGGTCACCGTCACGCCGACGGCCAACCCGGCGGGAACGGCGGGCGTGTTGCTAGAGCCCATCCCCCCGACGACCGCTGGGAGCAGCTTCGCCGCGGTCGCGCAGGTCACGACGGCCAACCGCCCGGAGGGCACGTTGACCTTCCGCCTCTTCGGTCCCGACGACACCAGCTGCTCACGCGGCGCCGTCGCTGCGCTCGTCACGAGCGTCTTCGGGTCGGGTCGTTACAGCTCGCCGCCGTTCTTGCCGACCGCTCCGGGCACGTATGAGGTCGTCGCCTCGTACGCCGGCGACGACGGCTCGACGGCCTCGACCTTGTGCAGCGATCTGGCTGGGCGCGTCACGGTCGCTCCGCCCGACGAGCCCGAGCCGGAGCTCGGGCAGTCGTTCACGATCGAGCGGGTTGACGGTCATGTGTTCGTCAGCGAACCTAGGAGGTCCGGGCGCTCCCTGCAAGCACGGGCAGGGCCAGAACGTCTACACGCTGGCCCAGACGGCCGATCCGCGCGGCTTTCGCAACTCAAGTTCGTCGAGGTCCGCGAAAAGCGCGAGGTGCCTCTCGGCGCCGTGGTCGACACGCGCAAGGGCCACGCCAAGCTGACCACCGAGGTGTCGCGACACGCCACGCAGGACGGGACCTTCTTCGGCACCAAGTTCAAGGTCCGCCAGCCCTCCGGCGCGAGCGGGCTCACCGAGCTCGACATCCGCGACGCCGCGGACAATCGCTCAAGGTGCCGACCGCCCGGGAAGCGCGCCGTCGCCGCGAAGCGCAAGCCGCTGCCCAAGACACTGGTCGCCAAGATCAAGAGCAAGGCAAAGGGCCGCTTCCGCACTCGTGGTCGTAACAGCTCCGCGTCCGTCAAGGGCACGAGGTGGGAGGTCAAAGAGCGCTGCGACGGCACGTTCACCACCGTCACTAGCGGTGTCGTCAAGGTGTTCGACCCTCGACGTGGCATCACGCGCACGCTCCGAGCCGGCGACTCCGTCCTCGTGAGGGAACGCTAAAGCTGCGGCATGTGCGCAGTCGGCGTCGCCGACGGCAGGTTCGACCCGCCGTACGTGGTCACGGTCTCCAACAGCAAGGAGGCCCGCAACGCTCCCCGCAGTTTGCAGGTGGGGCTAACGGGCGACGTCATCGTGCGTTTCTGGGAACCTCAAGACGCTCATGCGTGCATCGACGAGCCAGTCCTCGTGGTGACCCTCTCCGCGAACGACCTCGCCGCGGGCGGACATACGTCCCACGGTGGGTTGTGCCTTGGATCCACGCCGCTTGAAGGGTCGCGTCCCCGCGTAGAGCACGTCGAGGTTTGAGCTGCCCGCCGCCTGGGAGATCGACCGCGCGGTGCCCGCCATCACCGTCGAGCCCAAGGCCATAGTCCCCTGCCCGTTGGCGACAGCGTCGCCGCCGCGGCGCAGGTCCGCGGCGCCGTGTCCCAGCTCTGCCGGCACGATCTGCATTGCTAGGTACGGGCCGGTCGACCAGTGCCGGGGGCGGCCCTCGGGTCTCCGTGCACGTCCCGCTGCGCGGGGACCGCGCGACGTTCGAGGCGCTCGCCGTGCGGTCTCCGCCTTGCCTCGAGCGGCCACACCGTCGGCAGCCAGAGGGCGACCGTCGCGGCCGGGGAGCGTCGCACCGCCACGGTGGGCCTCAACGGGGCGGGGCGGCGACTCCTCCGCTGCAAGGCGAGAGTCCGCGTCAAAGTCGTAGCCGCCCAGGGTGGCCCGCAGGTCACGCGCAGGCTCACGCTCCGCCGACGCTGACCCCCCTGACCCGGATCGACCGCAGCGCCGCGTGCAGCTCCCGGGCCGCGTGCTCGAGCACGTCCTCGCCCAGGCGCGGCACCTCGTAGACGAGAGCGAGCCCGTCGTCGGGATCGAGCACGAAACGCCACACCTCAGCGACCCGGTTGGCCTCCAGCAGCTCGCCGTAGCGCCGGCAGGGCCATGCGTCCGCGACTGGGCGCGTGAGGCGTACCCATCCGTCACGCCAGGAGGCGCTGACCGCGTGGGCCGCTCCGTTCGGCGCGGGCAGCGCCAGACTCGGCTGCTGGTCGGCCGGGATCAGCTCCGGCCGGTGGCGATGCCCGCTCGTCTCCCCGGCACCGATCCGCAGGGCGGCCCGGAATTCGCCGACGTGATCGAGCCAGGACCACGCGTCGCACAGCCGGTCGCGCGGCGCGGTGAGGCCGCCCACGCCACGGACCTGGGCTTCCAGGATGGCGGGGTCCAGCAGCTTCAGCGGGGTCTCCGAGGCAAGTACGATCTCGCCCGGCGCGCGCTCAGCAGGCAGATAAACCTTGACGCCGGGGATGCGCTCGCTTAGCCGCAACAGGGTTCGGGTCACCCCCTCCCAGTCCTCTCCAGGAGGAAGGAGGAGGTCGGCCTCCACGCTGCACAGCCCCCCTGCCAGGAGGGCGATGCGCACTTCGTGGTCGCCGTGGGGTCTCGCGACCCAAGTGGATGGATTGGCCTCCACGGCGCCGACGGTCGTCTCGCAGAGCAGGCGAGCGAGCGTCGCGTCGGCGCCGGACGGGCCGGAGTGGGAAGGCACGAGGGCGCTCACGCCTGTCCTGCGGGCGTCGCGTTCATGCCGCCACCCCCGGGATGCGGGTGGAGACGCGGGCCGGGACCGGCGTCCGGGCCCCCGCGAGCCACAACTCGAACGTCATCAGCGACCAGACGGCCAGCGCCGTCGCGTTGGAGGGCGTCACGGCTTGGCGTCCCAGAAGCTCCTGCACGGCGCGCGCGTCGAGCAGGCCGTGGGCACGCAGGTTCTCCCCGCTCAGGACTTCCGCGGCGAACGCGTACAGCGGCTGGCCGGGCTGCAGCATCGCCGCGATCGGCAGCGTGAACGGCTGCTTCTCGCGCTCCAGCACGGAATCGGGCACTAGCCCGCGGGCGGCGCGGTAGAGCGCGCGTTTGACCTTGTCGCCCTGCACGCGCAGGTCGACGGGGAGCGAGCGCGCGAAGCGCACGACCTCCGGCTGGCAGAACGGCAGCCGGGCCTCCACCGCCCAGGCCATGCTCAGCGCGTCGACGCGCTGCAGGTGGTAGGCCGGCAGGCGCTCGGTGACCTCCAGGCTGGTAATCGCGTCCAGCCGCGGCCCGCGGTCCTGCGCGAGCTGGTCGCGGAGACGATCGTCTGTACGGGTGCGGCCCTCGAGATGCGCGCGGTAGTCGCTGGAGTAGAGCGCGTCGCGCATCGGCCGCGGGATCGCCGCGAGCGCCTCGACGTACGGACCGATCCAGTCGCCTGTCGCGCCGACGGCCGCCTTGATGCGGTCGTAGCCGCCGAACAGCTCGTCCGCGGCGTCGCCGGTGACGGCCACCTTGAATCCGGCGGCGTGGACCTGCTCGAACAGCGCATAGGTGCTGACCGTGATCGGGTCCGCGTTCGGCTGCCCGAGGCTGCGGACGACCTGGGGCAGCAGCTCGTGGATGCGCATCGGGTCGAGCTCGACCTGGTGGTGGGTGGTCCCGGCGTGGGCCGCCACCTCCGCCGCGAAGGCGCGCTCGTCGTGCGGCCAGCGACCGACGTAGGCGAGGTTGAACGTGTCCAGCTCAACCGTCTCGAGGGCGGCAAGCACCGTGACGAGCGAGGAGTCCAGTCCACCGCTGGTGATGGCGGCGACCGGGACGTCGGCGGCGAGCATCCGGCGCACCTCGCGCACCAGCAGCGAGCGCAGCCGGCGCGCCACGGGATCCAGATCCGTCCCGGCGGCGACCGCGGGCCCGGCGGCCACGTCGCGGACGTGGACGCGCAGCCCGTCGCGGCGGTCGACGACGGCCGTGGCCGCCGGAGGCAGCGTGCGGATGCCCTCGAACATCGTCTGCTCGCCGAACTTCGCCTTCGTCGCCAGGTAGTCGTCGAGGTCGAGCACGCGGGGGCTGCTGTCGACGTCCGGGAAAGCCAGCAGCGCCTCGATCTCCGAGGCGAAGTGCAGGACGCCGCTGGCCGCATCCCACGCGTAGTGCAGCGGCTTCATGCCGACCTCGTCGGTGACCAGGACCAGCCTGGCCTCCTCGCGCAGGTCGACGATGGCGATCGCGTACATGCCCTGCAGGCGATCGGCAAAGGCGAGCCCGTGCTCGGCGTAGAGCGCCGGCAGGATCGAGCCGTCGCAGCGGTCGGGGAACCGGTAGCCCTTGGCGACCAGCTCCTCGCGCAGCTCGACGTGGTTGTAGATCTCCCCGTTGAAGATGATCTTGATCTGCGTGCCGAGCCGGTAGGGCTGCTCGCCGCCGTCGAGGTCGACGACGGCGAGGCGCGTGTTGGCCAGCGCGTAGCCGTTCCCGCCCTCGACGTAGCACGCGTCCGGGCCGCCGTGATGCAGGTGCCCTGCGACGCGGTACATCGTCTCCCGGTCGGTGGCGTTGGTGTTGAAGGACCCGCAGATGCGGCACATGCTCAGGTCACCTTCAGGGCGACGCCGTTGGTGACGGCGGTGACCGCGCCGGGCACGCGCCCGAGCAGGGCCTCGGCGGCACGCGCGACGCGCGAGGCCATCTCGCCGAGGTCCACGTCGTCGGAGGCGACGACGGGCCGCAGCGGGACGCAGCCGAAGTTCAGGAAGAGGTCGCCGCGCAGCGCCTCGGCGGCCAGGTGGGCGCGCTGCGAGCCGGCGGCGATCAGCGGCAGGACGGGCTTGCTCTCGATTCCGTCGCGGAGCAGCTCGATTGCGTTGCGGGCGACCCCGGAAACGGCGTTGCGGTGCACGGGCGCGGCGAGCACGATCGCGTCGGCGCGCTCGGCCACGCGCAGCACCGCGCGCACCTCGCCCGGGTAGTCGGCCTCGTCGACGCCGGCCGGGACGAGCGGCAGCAGCCGCTGCGCGGCGCGCGAGACGGTGACGCCGCGCGCGGTGAGCAGCTCGACCAGATGGGTCGCCCAGTAGGTGGAACGGCTGTCGAGGCGCGGCGACGCCTCGAAGACCAGCACCAGGGGGGCGCGGGGGAAGGGCGGGGCAGGCACGGCGGTCCTTTCGGTCAGGGCTCCCGGGTGAGCCGTCGCCGCCTTCACGGCTCCCGCGCACCGGGGTCAGCAACCGCCCGCGCTAGGGGCCTCCGCGAAGTCATGTCACACGCAGCGCGCGCCCGGTCGGCCACGGTCGACGGCGGCACGAGCCGCCGTCCTCAGCCCCCGGCCAGAGGACTCGCCCGTGTCGACCCGACAGATCCCCCGCACCGTCGCGACGGCGCCCGTCAACCCGCGCATGTCCGACGAGGACCTCGCGACGATCGCCTTCGGCAGCCACGGCGCGCGCCGCGACGCCGCGCTCATGGTCATCCGCGACCGCTACCAGGGCGCCCTCGTCGGCTACGCGCGCCGCATCGTCGGCAACGGCGCCGACGCCGAGGAGGTCGCCCAGGATGTGCTCGCCGCGCTCTTCGCCGGTGAGGCGCCGGCGGGCGCGCTGCGCCCCTTCCTCTACTGCATCGCCCGCAACCGGGCGATCGACCGCCTGCGCCACGAGCGCACCCGCGCCGGCTGGCAGGACGGTGCCCTTCGCCTGGACCTCGGGCCGGGCCACGTGCCGCTGGCGGACTCGGCGGCGGACATCGTCACGCAGCTCGAGACCAAGGAGACCCTGCGCGCGATCACGCACGCGGTCCAGCGGCTCAGCAAGACGCACCAGACGGTGTTCGTCAACGAGCACGGCGCCGGGATGTCGCTCCGCGAGGCCGCCGCCGCGCGGGACGTGAGCGAGAAGGCCGAGAAGAGCGAGCGTTCGCGCGTGACGCGCAAGCTGCGCCAGGACCTTGTCGCTCAGGGCTACGACGTCCCGAGCGGCCGTGCTTACCCCCCGTCGCCGGCCCCGTCGGAGCAGGCATGACGAGCCCTGTCGAGCCCGCGACCAGCGGCACCCCGATCCATCTAGCGGCCGCGGTCGGCGCCCCGTGCCCGACCGCCGTCGTCGACACCACCGAGTTGCCGCCCGGCCCCGCCGGGCTCGACGCGATCCTCCACGCCGCCCGCCGCCGGCTTGTCGCCGCCGGCCACGCCGACGTCCTCAAGATCGCGCTCTTCGCACAGCCGCGGGAGGCGGGCGTCGATTTCCGCTACCGCTTCGTCCAGGTCCTGCCCGGCGCGGTCGACCGCTTCGACCTGCGCGGCAGCTGCGGGCACTCCATCCTCGCGACCGCGGCGGTCGCCGCCCGCGAGGGCTGGATCGCGCCGCTGCGCCCCGGCGGCCGGATCGCCGTGCGCGTCCTCAATAACGGCGACGAGGTCGTCTGCCAGGTCGACGAGGCCGCGCCGGGCATCGAGTTCACGGTCACGTTCTTCACCCCGGGCGAGCCGCTGCTGGGCGACCTGCTGCCGACAGGGGCGCCGGCCGAACTGCTCCGCGACGTGCCCGTCTCGCTGGTGGCCAGCGGGAACCCGTACGCCTTCGTCGACGCGCGCGCGCTCGGCGTGGAGACCCGCGCGCAACTCTTCCGCGACGATCCCCGCCTATACGAGCGGCTGGTCGCCGTCCGCGAGGCCGCGGCGGTGCGCCTGGGCCTGCCCACCGACGGCGCGTTCCCCAAGGTGGCGGCGATCACCGGCTTCGAGCCCGGCCGCCTGGCCGTCCGCGCGCTTGCCGTCGGCAAGTGGCATCCCACTCTCGCGCTCACCGGCAGCGTCTGCCTCGGCGTCGCCACGGCGATCGCCGGCACCGTCCCCAACGCGATCGCCGTGGCGGCGGGCTGCGCGCCCGGCGCCGCGACGATCGACACCCCGGGCGCCTCGACGGCGGTCCGCGCGTGCACCACGGGGCCGGCGCCGCAAGACCGCCTGCGCTGGACGAGCGTCGCCGGCAAGCGCGTCGTCCTCGGCGACTCCCTCCACCTCGACCTGCCGCTACTGGCGGCCTGAACCAGGAAAGGCACCCATGACCGACCATGTCCTCACGGCCTCGCCCGTCCGGCGGCAGTCGCTCGACAAGCAGCTGGATGGCTTGGCCGCCGCGCTGACGAACGTGGCCGCCGCGGCCGACGAGAGCGGCGAGCCCGCTCCGGAGGCGCTCGCGGAGCTGCGCCGCGGCGGCCTGCTCGGCGCCGCCGTGCCGAATGCTTACGGCGGCCTCGGCCTCGACGCCGCCGGGCTCAACCACGTCATCGAGCGGATCGCGCGGGTCGACGCCTCGATCGCGATCATCGCCTTCCAGCACTTCGCCGTCACCGCCCGCGTCACGGCCTGGGGCAGCGACGCGCAGAAGGCCGAGCTGCTGCCGCGCCTCGTGGGCGGCGACTGCCTGGCCGCGTCGGCGTGGAGCGAGGCGCAGTCCGGCGCCGACAAGAGCCGCCTGGCGACTGTCGGAAGGCCGGTGCCCGGCGGCGGGTGGACAGTCACGGGCGCGAAGACCTTCGCCACGGGCGCCGGCATCGCCGACATCTACCTGATCCTCGCCACCACGTCCGACCACGGCGACGCCACGACCACCTACGGCAGCCGCGGCCAGACCTTCTTCCTGGTCGACGCGTCCGCGCCCGGCGTCATGTGCAACACCAGCCTCGACCTCGTCGGCATGCGCGGCAGCGCGACCGGCTTCGTAGCGCTGGAGGACACGCCGGTTGCGGACTTCGCGGTGCTGGGGCCGGTGGGCGAGGCCGCCCGCATCATCGCCAGCGTGCGCGAGCACGGGATGACCCTCGGGGCCGTCTCCGTCGGGCTGGCCCAGCAGGCGTACGACGTGACGTTCGCCCAGGTCGAGAAGGTCGGGCTGCTCGGCAGCCAGGCCGTCCGCCATCGCCTGGTCGGCCTGCGCACGGACGTCGAGGCAGCGCGCGCGCTGGTGACGAGCGCCGGCCGCTGCGACACGGCCGAGCCCGGGGAGACGACGCTCTTCTCCAAGCTGTTCGCGTCGCGCACGGCGGAGCAGGTGATCGCCGGCTGCCAGCAGCTGCTCGGCAGCGCCGGGTTCATGCGCAAGCACCCCGTCAACCGGCTGGCGCGGGACGCGCGCGCGGTCGGCCACATGGGCCCGACGGACGCGCTGTGTCGCGAGCTGGTCAGCGCGGGGTGGCCGGCATGACCGACCTGGCGGTGGTCGACGCGAAGGTGGTCACGCCCGACGGCGTCGTGCGCGGCGGCGTCGCCCTCTCCGGCGGCCGCATCGTCGCGCTGCTGGGGCCTGGTGAGGACGCGGGCGCCGCGCGCGTGATCCACGCGCGTGGCCGGTACCTGCTGCCGGGTGTGGTCGACGGCCACGTCCACTTCCGCACCCCGGGCCTCACCCACAAGGAAGATTGGGAGCACGGGAGTCGCGCGGCGGCGGCCGGCGGGGTGACGACGGTCGTCGACATGCCGAACACGGACCCCCCGCTGCTCGACCTCGACGGGGGAGCGCAGCGCGCCGGGCTCGTCGCCGGCCGGTCGCTGGTCGACTTCGGCTTCCACCCGGGCGTGGCGGAGAGCACCGTCGCGCAGCTGTCCACGCAGGCCGCGCGGGCGACGGCGACGGTGAAGGCGTTCCTGACCGGCCACCACACTGCGCCAACCGTCATGCGCGACTCCGCCGCGGTCGAGGAGCTGTTCGCGCGCGCCGCCGCCGCGGGCGTGCGGGTGCTGCTGCATGCCGAGGACGACGCCGTCTTCAGGCTGCTCGACGCCGCCGGCGCCTCGCGCTCCACTTTCGAGTCGCACCGCCCTCGCAGCGGCGCGATCGTCGCGATCGCGCGGGTAATCGAGCTGGTGCGCCGTCACGGCACCGCCATCCACGTCCTGCACGTGTCCAGCGCCGAGGAGATCGACCTGCTGGCCAGCGCCGCCGCCGGAGGCCTGCCGATCACGTTCGAGCTGACCGCGCACCATCTGACGTTCACGAGTCAAGACGTGGAGCAAGCCGGGTCGCACCTCTGGATGAGCCCGGCCATCCGGGAGGCGGCCGACCGTGATCGGATGTGGCGCGCCGTCCTGGACGGGGAGGTCGCGACGATCGGCAGCGACCACGCCCCGCACACGCGCGACGAGAAGGCGCGCGAGGGGCTGCTCGCGCCACCGGGGATCCCGGGGGTGCAGGAGCTCCTGGCCGCGTTCCACACCGGACTGGCCGCCCGCATGCCGGACGCCGACGAGCGCGCCGTGACCGTGGCCCGGCTACTCGCGGCCGCGCCCGCGGACCTCTACGGCCTCTCCCTGCGCAAGGGCCGGATCCGCGCCGGCGGCGATGCCGACCTCGTGGTCTTCGACCCGGCCGCGCGCTGGACGTTCGAGACCGGCGCGGTCCGGGCGCGGTGCGGCTGGTCAGCGTACGCCGGCCGCACTTTCACCGGCCGCGCCGATGTGACCATCCGCCGCGGTGAGGTCATCTGGGACGCCGCGAGCGGTCGCTTCGGCACGCCCGCGGGGAGGTACGTCCCCGCGGATCGTGCTGTCCCTTCGTGCCGCGCTGCGTGATGGTCGGCATGGCTGCCGTCAGGTCCGAGACGAACATCGCGCCGGCCGCTCCGGCCCCGCCCACCGGCACGTGCAGCCGCAAGGCGCCGGCGCCGGTCGCGGCCAACTCGATCGAGGACCTTGTCGGCCGGACGCCGCTCGTCCGCTTCGCACTCCCCGGGATGCCGGCGGCCGTGACCACGCTGGCCAAACTGGAGATGGCCAACCCGCTGTCGAGCAGCAAGGACCGCGCCGCGCTCTTTATGTTGCGAGGCGCCGAGCACCGCGGGGAGCTCGTCCCCGGCGGGACCGTGGTGGAGGCGACCTCAGGCAACACGGGCATCGCGCTCGCCGCGCTCTCGGCGATCCACAACTATCGCTGCATCATCGTCCTCCCGGAGAATGCCACCCGCGAGCGGCGCCAGACGCTCGCTGCCTACGGCGCCGAGGTCGTCCTCAGTCCGGCAGCGGCCGGCCTCGCCGGCGCGATCTCCACCGGCCGGAGCATCGCGGCCGCCGTCCCCGGCGCGTGGTTCGCCGGCCAGACGGAGAACGCCGACAACGTCCGCGCTCACTTCGAGACGACGGGCCCGGAGATCTGGGAGGACTGCAGGGGGCGCGTGAGCGCGCTCGTGTGCGGTGTCGGGACGGGCGGAACGATCTCCGGGATCGGCCGGTACCTCAAGGAGCAAGATCAGCGGATCGCCGTCGTCGCGGTCGAGCCGCGGGGCTCGGCCGTCCTCTCCGGCGGCACCGCCGGGCCGCACGCGATCCCCGGGCTCAACGGCGGGTTCGTGGCGCCGGCCACGGACGTCGGCTGCATCGACGAGGTGGTCACCGTCTCCGACGAGGAGGCGCTGAGTACCGCACGCGATCTGGCGCGAACGGCCGGGCTGCTCGTCGGCGTGTCGTCGGGCGCGGTGGCGTACGCCTGCCGGGCCGTCGCCCTGCGGCTCCCCGCGGGAGCGCAGGTCGTCGGCGTCTTCCCCGACTCCGGTGAGCGGTATCTGAGCGCCGGGATCTTCGACGAGGAACCGAGCATTTGACACTTCTGGTCTAGACGACTATAACCTCGGCCAGATGTTTCTGGTCACGACGCCCATTAACCGGATGGCTGACACTCCTGTCAAGTGGCGTGAAGCGGTCGACCGTGCGTTCGAGGCGCTCCTCCACCGGACGGCGACCGATCGCCTGCTGACGGGAGAGGGACTTGAATGGGCCCGGGACCGGCTCGCCGCGGAAGGCCCGGTGGCGGGTGACGGGCCCGACGGTGCGGCCTCGGATCGCCTCCTGCGCGTACGGATGCGGCACCTCGCGCGGCAGCGCAGCGCGATCGATCGCGCCTCGGCTGCGCTCGTTGCCAGGCCGAGCGCTCCGGAGCATCTCGGTCAGGCCTACGAGGAGCTGGCCGGGCGGATGGCCGGAAAGCCCCATTGGGCCACCGGCGACGACGGCGAGGCGTGCGAGGCGGTCGCCCGCGGCGCGCTGCTCCAGCGCAACGACTTCCGCAGGCTCGACAATGTCAAGTCGCGCAAGCTCGAGCTGTCCGCGGACGCGCACGAATGGGCCGAGGCGGCGGCGGGCTGCGAGCGCTCCGCGGCCGATCAGTGGGAGGCAGAGGAGGGCCGCCTCCAGCTGCGCGAGGGGCTGAGGAAGCACCTGCCCTACGGCGACCACGACAAGCTCGACCGGTTCCTGCGCTGGCAGTTGGACTGCGTCCCCCAGGCGGAGGTGGCCGTCGAGGCCGGCATGAGGCCCCCGGCCTTCCGCCAGGAGGTCCGCCGTCTGAAGCCCGCGCTGCGCGTGGCCGTGGCCGCCTACCTGCGGGAAGGCGGCGAGGACTTCGGTTTCGCGGAAGCGCTGATCTAGTCGAGCTGCGCGCGGAGGGCCTCGGCGACGGCCGGCGAGCCGAGCCCGCCGACCAGGGCCGAGCTGAGGACCTGGACGGCCAGTTCGACCTCATCGACCTGGTCGGCCAGCCTCCAGAGATGCTCGGAAGACACAAGCAGCGCGTAGCGTTCACCGTCCTCCAGGCGCACCATGGGCGCGCCCGCGCCCTCGTCCCACGCCCGGCGGATGAGCTCGGGCAGGGCGGCGGGAGCCGCCTCGACGTCCAGCGGCTCGGCGCGGGTGTTGACCAGGTCGGCGGCGAGGACCTCCCCCGCCACGGCCGTCCCGAGCGCTGCGTCCAGCGAGCGGCGCAGGGCGGCACGGGAATGCTCCGTCAGTCGGCCCACCGCCTCTCTGAGCGTGACGGAGAGCTCGCCATCGTCCGGGCTGCCGAGCATCGCGGACACCGTAGTCGCTAGGCGTTGCGCCGGTCCGCCACCCGTGGGCGACGACCCTTACGCCACTCGATCTGGTCGACGGACCGGAACCGGTACTGCTGCGCGGGGCGGCCGCGGGGGAGCGAGACCAATTCGCCAGTGAGATCTATGAGGTCAGTCGCCCACAGGTCACGGGCGAACGTGCTGGGGTCGTAGCGGACGTCGTGACCCGCGGCCGAGGCGAGCGCCTCGTACACGCGGCGGGCGCTGGCCATCACGAACGGCTCCGGCAGGACGCCGTAGGCGATGTTCGACCACCACAGCTTCCTGTAGATCCGATCCAGGCCGATGGTGAGCACGTAGTTGTGGTCGTACGCGAGCTCCGGTGTCTCCCGGACTGGGTGCCAGTGCGGATCGTGCTCGCCACTGAGCGGAGTGTCGGGAGGCACCAGCATCAAGTGCGCGACCGTCGGGATCCATCCGCGGTCATCACGCCGCGGGTCGGTGAACGTCTCGAGCTGCTCGAGGTGGCACTGCGCGACGCCGGCCTTGCCGAATAGCGCCCGCTGCGCACCCTGGGCTGCTGTCTCGTCGGGCCTGACCAGCGTGCCCGGAAGCGCCATCGTGTCGGGCTTGGGCCCAACGAGCGCGACCTGCGCCTCATCCTCGATGACGGTGATCAGGACGACATCGGCCGCGAGCGCCGCCGGCGCCTCGTAGCCAGCGGTGTTCTGCGCCACCCAGGGCGGGTCAGGATGGGGCTTCGGCCACCGCATGGTCATCATGCCCATAATAGCTGGGCGAACGCAAACTCCAACCGTCGAGCTGTCCCTCAACTCGGAAGTCGGAGGGGCTGCGTCATCCGATGGGACGTCGGGGCCAACGCGAATGCTTGCAAATCAAGATTGGCAACGGGCCGTTGTGTGCCGCTACGTGTCATTCCGCGAATTCAGCGGGGTTCGAGCTCTGGCTTCAGGTGGCTGTAGGTCGCCAACGAGCTCGCGCTCCGCCGCCACGTCCCGCCCGTGTTCGACGAGCGCCATTGCGCAGCATCACGGTCGAGACCTCGCCACCTGGATCCGCCAGTTGCGCGCCGCGGGCTACTCCCCGTACTCCGTCCTGAACTACTGGCCTCCGCTCAGGCTCGTCCTACACCACGCCGTCCGGCAAGGGTTGCTCGCCTCTAGACAATTTGGGTGAGGGTTCCGTCCGGCCCGGGGCGTAGAAGGGGCCGGATCCCCCGCGACGGTGGCGGGGGTGTTTGAGCCGCGCAGCGGCAACTGCGCGGCGGCCCACAACCGAGGAGGAGGAGCCAGCCGGGGCGAAGGCTAGATCGCTCGTCGGCTTGGACGTGCACGCGACGAAGATCGTGGCGGCGGTCCTTGACGCCGAGACCGGTGAGCTTGGGTTCTTCATGCTCGGGGGTGATGTCGGGCAGGCGGCTGGGTTGTGCGCCGGGCTGCCGGGGCCGGTCAGGGCGGCGTATGAGGCCGGGCCGACCGGTTACGGGCTGGTGAGTGTCGCCACTTGCACTGGCCCCACCGTGGACGCTTGAAGTGGCCCCACCTCGCGTCGGTTGTTGTGTCTGGTTGATCTTGCCTGATGCTGCTGGTCCTTGCCGGCGTGGGCTGCCGTCGCGGAGCCCTGAGGCCGTAGGCCGAGGGGCGTAGCGGCGGTAGCCCACGCGCGCGTCACTCGGCGGGGGGCCGTCCTTTCTTCTTCTGGAGGCCGTGGCGGAAGCGCCAGGACTCGGTGCCGGTGTCGATGATGTGCGCGCGGTGGGTCAGGCGATCGACGACGGCCTTCGCCAAGCGGGGGTCGGGGAACACCTTGGCCCACTCGCCGAACGGCAGGTTGGTCGTGACGATCAGCGACCCGCGCTCATGGCGTTCTGAGAGGACCTGGAAGACGAGCTCGGCGGCGCCGTCGGGCAACGCCAAGTAGCCAAGCTCGTCAAGGACCACGACCTCGGTGCGGGCGTAGCGGCCGACGACGCGTCCGAGCTCGCGGCGGCTGTCGGCCTCCTGGAGCTCGTTGGCCAGGCCGGCGAGCGTGGTGAAGCGGACGCGTCGGCCCTGGTGACAGGCGCAGACCGCCAGCGCCGTCGCCAAATGTGTCTTGCCGGTGCCGCTGTCGCCGATCAGGATGACGCTCTCGCGATCATCGATCCAGGAGCCCTCGGCCAGCGCGGCGATCGTTGCCTGCGGGATCTTGGGGTTGTCGGCGAAGCGGAACTCCTGCAGTCGCTTGATCTGCGGGAACCGCGCGTCGATCAGGCGGCGTTTCTCGCGGCGTTCGGCGCGCTCGGCCATCTCGGCCTCCAACAGCGCGGCGAGGTAGGCGGTCGGCGTTTGTTGCTCGCGGGTCGCTTCGGCCGCCATCGCCCGGAAGCGCGCCTTGACGGTCGGCAGCTTCAGATCGGTCGCGTGCGCCTCGATTAGCGCCTCCAATGCCGCGGTCTGCGCGCTGGTTCTGGCGGCGCTCATCGCTTGTGCTCCCAACAGCCCGCGCGAGCGGTCAGCCACTCGGCGTGCTCGGCAGCTGCCAGCAGCTCGAACGCCAGGTGCCGCGCCGCATCGCTTCGCAGGTCGGTCCAGGCGTCGGGCCGCTCAAGCACGCCGCGCTCGTCGGGCTCGTTGAACACGCGCACGCGGACAAGTAGCCGCGCGCCGCCGATGACCGCTTCGCGCGCGGGGCCCGCACCGGCCTCGATGTTCCAGCGAAAGCCGCTCATGCTCGGGCCTCGCGGTCACGCAGCGTGTCGTAGTCGGCGAGGTCAGTCGGCGCCGGCGCGCCGATCCCCTCAAGCTTGGCGTCGACCTGTAGGGCCGCGACCGCGGGCCGCTGCGCCTGACGCGCCAGCAGCGCGACAGCCCTGCCGTCATGAGCGCCGGCGGTCAGCGCCCCTTGGACGGCCAACTCGACCCGTGCGATGGGGTGCTCTCGGCAGAGCATGAGCACGTCGACCATCTGGCGGGCGGCCTCCTGGCGGCCGGCGCGCTCGGTGATCCGGTCCCACAGCTCGTCAAAGCACGCCGGCCAGTCGCCGCGGTCGCGCTGCTGGCGCAAGGCCAGCGACCGCGCGAGCGCGCCGGGCTTGCGCTGAAGCAGCTCGAGGTAGTGATCCAGCTGCGCGCTCGTCTGGTTCTTGCCCGCCAAGCGCTCATGACAGGCGACCTGCCGGCCGTCGTGGAAGAACGTGATCTCGCTCGCGCCGACCCGCGCCGCGACCTTCAGCCCCGCCAACGACGCCGGCACCGAGTAGCGGTTGCAGCGGACCGTCGCCAGCGCCTTGGCGTCGACGCGCGGGGTCGCCTGCTCGCTGGTGTCGTGACGCTCGCGCGGCAGCGTGTTCAACAACCTGCGCTCCTGAGCCAGGCGCTCGCCGACCGTCCCCGCGTGCCCGGTGATCGTGCGCTCCAGGTCCTTCCAGCACGCCTCCAGCAGGAGCTCGTTGAGCTCCTCCATGCTGTCGACCTCAGGCACCGGGACCAAGTGGCGGCGGCGGAAGCGGCCGACGTCGCCTTCGACGCCGCCCTTCTCATGGGCGCCCTGCTCGCCGCTCAAACAGAACGACGACTCGTAGCGGTAGTGCGAGCGCAACGCGACGAAGCGATCAGACTCCTTGCGTCGGCGGCCCCGCAGCACCCGCGTGACCGCAGCCTTCAGATTGTCGTAGCGGACCAGATCAAAGACGCCGCCGAAGAACTCAAACGCCGCGACATGCGCCTCCAGGAACGCCTGCTGGGACTCGTCCTGGAACGCCATCACGAACGACGCGCCGGAGTAGCAGGGGCGCATCAAGAACAGGTGAGCGTCGACCAGCTCGCCGCGCAACCGAACCTTCGCCACGCCCCAGTCGACCTCCGCCTCGATCCCCGCGTCGCTGAACAGCGGCACAAACGCCTCGCCGACCTCGCCCAGCTGTCGCCGGCGCTTGCGCACATAACGGCAGACCTGGCGCTCCGAGACCCCCGCGCCGTGCTCCTCAACCAGGCGCTGATAGATCCGCCGCGCCGTGTGACGCTGCTTGCGCGGCGCGTCCTTGTCGGCCTTGATCCACGCGTCGATGATCGCGTGATACGCGCCAAGCGCCGGCGCCGCCCGCACCTCCGGCGCCCGCTTCACGGGCGGGACCGCCGAATCCAACGCCTGGCGGACCGCGCGGCGATGCACCCCATGGCGCCTCGCCAGCTCCCTAATCGACAAGCCCTCGCGCGCGTGATCGCGCCTGATCGCCTCAAACTGCTCCACCCTCGTCACTCCTTCCGGCCTTTCGCCTCGCGCTCAACAAAGCGCGAACCGAACGGCTCAGATCGGACGGAGGTGGGGCCAGTTCAGATGTCCACAGTGGGGCCAGTTCTGGTGTCTACACCCAGCTGGCTCGCGAGCTCGCGCGGCGCGGCGTTGAGTGCGTCGTGGGAGCGCCGAGCAAGATCCCCCGGGCAGCCGGCGATCGCGTCAAGACCGACCGCCGTGACGCCGAGCACCTCGTGCGGTTGTTGCTGGCCGGCGAGCTGCACGCGGTTCGTGTGCCGGGCGCCGAGGAGGAGTCGCTGCGCGATCTCGTGCGGGCCCGCGATGCGGTGCGGATGGATCTGATGCGGTGTCGGCATCGGCTGTCCAAGCTGCTGTTGCGTCACGGTCTGCGCTTCAATGACGGGCCGGCGTGGACGGACCGCCACCGCGCGTGGGTCGCCGGTAGCGTGTCGAGGCTCGCACGCGCGAACCTCGACACCAAATGCTGGTGGGTGACGACGCGCCGGCGCGACGAGAACACGAGCACGGACCAGCGCTCGGACCGGCACCGCGCCCGAGCGCACGGCTAGGCGTCCGGGTTCGTGTCGGCGAGCCACGTCCACCGAAACCGTCCGGGCCTCCGCGTCGGTGGGGATGTCCGTGAGCGCCCCGGCGAGGAGCTCGATGATGGTCAGGTCCGCGCTGGCAGGTGATGGTGCCCTCGCACACAGACTGGGTCGCCCACTTCTGACACGGTCCTAGCCCACGCGGGCACCAATGGGTGAATAATGCAGCCGATGCAGGGAGCTGAATCCAATGGTGGGGTCGGTACGCAGGCCAACTCCCATCGGCGGCCATCGATGGGGGCCTCCTATCTCAGCTGGGACCATCTGACCGAGGAAGAGATAGAGGCGCGGACGGTGGATCTGATCAGCCGTGCGCTCAACACCCGCCGAATGGTCGGCGTGGTCGGCTCCGGCGTCTCCGTCAACTACGGCTACCCGCTCTGGCGCACGATGGCGGCGGGCGTTATCTCCAAGACGTTACGGCGGGGCGTCGCTCCAGAGGACGTCAAGGAATATCTGAAGCTCGCGAGGAAGACGTTCAAGACCGTCAAGAGTCCCGCAGCCGCAGAGCAGATCATGGGCGCACTCGATCTGTGTGAACGGTACTGGAGCGACGGTGCGGACAGCGGTGCCGTCCGCACGGACTTCGAAGGCGCAGTGAGACAGTTGGTGAAACCCAAAGTGCGTCGGTCGGACATCGACCCCTTGAAGCAGGTGGTCGAAGAGCTCAACCTGACCCGATTCCTCACCACCAACTACGACTCGGAGCTCGAGAACCGGCTGATCGGTTCCGGCCTGGCGGCGAGCCCAGACGAGGTCCGCCTGACCATCGACGACGCGGACAAGCTGCTCGACTTCGCAGTCGGCCTCCGCTCGCCCGGCGTGTTCCACCTCCACGGCACGGCCGCCGGCAAGATGACGATCACCGAGCGCGACTATCAGAAGCTCTACCTACGTCGCGATCGAGAAGCCGGGGCTTACCGCGAGGCACTAGGACTCGTGTTCAGCGGCAATCCGATCCTGTTCCTCGGAATCGGGCTCACCGAGCTGGACCTACTCCATCCGCTTCGGGAGGCGGCGTCTCAGCCACGGCACGACGCCGAGCAGTCGTCGCTCTTCGCGCTCATGCCCCGCCCCAAGGTGCTCACGGAGGCATATGGCGAGCGAATGCAGATCTACGCTCGGTACGGACTTCGAGTCCTGTTCTACCCGCGCCTCAGCGCGACCGTGCAACGTGAGCGGAGCGAACAAGGGCGCGACATCGGCAAGGAGTTCTGCGAGGCCCTGAGGCAGCTCGCGCAGGACCACGACAGCTGGTGGGAGGGGTGGCGCAGGAAGCCGCCACCTCGCCGGCCGCCGTATGAGACCGACAGCGGGGACGAGGCGTTGGGTCTGTACAACTCCGCCCGGGGCCCGCAGATGTTCGGGCAGAAGCAGGCGATCGACCGGCTCGTCGAGAAACTCCCCGAGGGCGAAGGGGCCCTCGTCGTCGCGCTGGGAAGGATGGGGGCGGGGAAGGGTGGCGTTGGCAACCAGCTGGCGCGGACGCCCAACGAGCGCTACTACAGTCGCTTCTTCGCGACGCTCCACTTCACCAACGACTTCCTGTCGATCATCGCCGCCGCCGCGGACCATCTTGGGAGGTCCGACGACGAGAACTGGGCCAGCAATTCGCCGCTCGAACGGCTCGAGACCGCACTAATGATTCGCGAGAACCTGCTCGTGATCGGGGCCGTGGAGCGCTGCCTCGACCCGATCAACGCCTGGGACGAGCCGACGGACGGGCAGGACGGGGCGCCCGGCGACTCGGATCAGCTCGAGCGCCCCGGCGAACCGACCGACGCGGAGGACAGGGCGCCCGGCGACTCGGATCGGCTCAATCGATCTAGCGAGTCGACCGGTGATGAGATCGAAAAGGCGACATGGGGACTCGTCCGCCGCTATCCGCAGGGGCTGCAGCGACCGGGGACATGGCGGCGTTTCTCAAGACCGCCTCGGCAGTTGCCAAGGACGGCAAGAGCCACATCGTTCTGACCAGTGCCATGCGTCCTGTGTCCGAGGCAGCGCGACCCGCCGTCGTTGCGCAGGACGGTGCAGCCCGCGAACCGGGCGTTGGGGCCTTAGAGCATCAAGCCCCACTGCCGGAGCTCCCGCTCTGGCATCTCAAGGACGTCCGGTGGGTGCCGCTCCCGGGGGTGAAGGACGTGGACCTGTCCTCGCCCGTCCTTCCCGCGGGGGCAGATGCAGCCCTCGCCAGCGACCTGAGGCGGATGCTCGGCGGTCACGCCTACCTGCTCTGGATCGCGTTCAGGCGGCTCCAGGCGCTTCCCGACCAGGAGCAGGTGACCTCGTTGACCAGGCTGTTGCAGCAGTTGTCGTCAGTCGACAGGGACCGCCGGCGCCACGTGACGCTCGAGTGGGTGCTGCACGGGATGGAATCCGCGCGGAAAGAGGTCCTCGTGGCGCTGTCCTTGCTGACGAGGCCGGCCTCTCCGACCACGATCGCGGCCGTCTTGCATCCGGAGGGAAGTCCCGAGGCGGTGAAGGGACATCTCGCTGAGCTCGAGAAATCAGACCTGGTTCTCATCGTCGGGACAAGCAATCTGTATACGGCGCACACCGTCGTCCGGTCGTACTTCCTCAATCAGATGGGGGTGAGCGACGCGCCCGGAGAGTCGCACCGGTTCACGCTCTCCGGATACTCGGCCGAGGTCCCCCTCTCCCAGCCGGGCACCCGCAAGGCGCACACGCGCGCGGCGCGCAGCGTCGATCAGCTGCTCGCACTCGCCGAGGAAGAGGGCGACCCCACTTCCCGGCTGCGCGCTCTGCGCGCCGCGCTCGGCATCGCCCGCTCACGCTGGGCCGCACCCGGGATCGCGCGCCTCGGGGCCGAAGCGATCGATGCGGAGAGCCCGCTGACTCAGACGCATTACGGCGCCTACATGCGGCGACTGTCGCGGATGCTCAACGCCGCGCGCAACATCGACGGCGACAAGAACGCCTGGGCGCACTGGGATCAGGACACGTCGACAGCGAGCCCGCACAAGGTCCTTGAGCAGGAGGATGGCGCCTTCCTCGT
The DNA here is from genome assembly GCA_963828075.1 of uncultured Solirubrobacterales bacterium. Lineage (GTDB taxonomy): Bacteria > Actinomycetota > Thermoleophilia > Solirubrobacterales > Solirubrobacteraceae > JACCYI01. The sequence goes on from CAWHDH010000021.1 coordinate 1,862,242, forward strand.
GGACGAGCTGGCGTGGATCTACAACGAGCTCGGCCTGGCCGCTTTCGCCCGTGGGTCTATGCACGACGCCCAAGCGCTGTTCCGGATGGGCCGCGGCGTCAACGAACTCGCCGAGCAGACTCTGTGGAGTGAGGACCTCACGACCGGACGGCGCAAAAGAGGCAGCCGCTGGGCGGAGTCGCAGATCAACCTGGGGATCGTCTCGATCGAGAGGGGGAAGCTCAACCGTGCCCGCACCCACTTCGGTGGAGCATTCCGTGAGGTTCGCGCATGGGGCAAGCCCGCCCATCTGGACCTCGCTTCTCGCATTGAAGGTCACCTTGCTCTCGTCCTCCACCTCTCCGGCGAATACGAACAGGCGGACGCGCAATACGCGAAGGCGACCGCGGGCCTGCAGGTCACGGGCAACCACCGCGCGCTCAGCCTGTTCTGGCGCCATCACGCCGACCTGTGCCGTGTGAGACAGGACAGCAGCCGCGCAGCGTCGCTGCTCCAACAGAGCATCGCGGCCGCGGAATCCGCGCGACATCACGACCTGCTCCAGTACGCGCTCGTCGCCGAGGCCCATCTGGAAACCACCCTGGACCATGCGTGCGCCGCCGCGAAGCTTTCCACTCTCCGTCAGATCGAACTGTTGGCCCGAGAGACGGGCTCGATGAAACTCGAGCGCGAGACACTCCGCATCCAGGCGCGAATCGCCCTTTGGCACGGAGATGTCGAGCGAGCGTCGCGACTCACGCTCAGGGCGCTCGGCATCGCATCATTCAACGGCCTCGGGCTTGCCTTGACGGGATCGCTCGTGCTGATGGCGGAGATCTTGGCGGCGCGCGGAGAGCCGGTGGCGGCTCGCCATCTGCTCAGATCGACCCTGCAACTGGCGGAGCGTCAGCGCTATCAGCTCCAAGCCGATGCTGCACAACGCGAACTGATGCGTCTAGGTGCTGACGAGACGATCATGGGAGCCCCGATGTAGTCCGACCCGCCGTGCGCTCGGAGCGGCAGCTAGTCGAGACCGTTTGGACGCTCCCTTCTCCATCCCGAGTGACCAGTGACTCGCTTCTCCCCGCGAACCCGTTTGCGTCTAATTGCGGCCGCTCGACACTCCGAAGCGCGGCGTTACCTCCAGGTGGCTGCAACCGACAGTTTGCTATCTCGCCCGACCGTACAACGCCGCGAACACACTCCGCAGGCGGGTTCGCGAAGGTACTCGCTTCTCGGGCTCGAACTGCCAACGGGAACCGAATAGTGCGCCAGTTTCGAGAACCGCAAGTGCACCGGTTGTTGCCGTTGAGCTGTCGTCCTCGAGATAGTGGACGCGAGCTGGCGAGACTCGTCCTGTCCGGCGTCAGAGTTCGGTTGATGGTCGCGACGGCCTGGCTCTCGTGGGGCAGTGGTGCTGCCGTGTTCGCGGGGTCGATAGCTCTTGCCTTGAGCGCGACCATGGTGGCGTGGTGGACGAGGCGGTCGATGAGGGCGGCGGAGAGCATGGCGTCGCCGAGGATGTCGCCCCAGGCCTCAAGGCCGCGGTTTGAGGTGACGATGCGGATAGCCGCATAGATCGAGCTAGTGGGCCGGCCAGATTCGTTTGACCGGGAATGACATTGGTCAGGCGGCGATGAGGAGCTTGCGCTCGGCGGCGATGAGGCGTTGGTCGCGGTGGGGGCCGTTGCGGTAGCGGATGTGGTCGGCCATTGCCTTGGCCAGGGTGTCCCAGTCGGGGTAGTCGGCGTTGTTGATGACGAACTCGCCGATCGGCCAGAAGTGGCATTCGATGCGGTTCAAAAAGCTGGCGTAGGTCGGGGTGAACACCAGCTCGGTGTTCGCGCCGTCGGCCCACTCGCGGATCGCTGGGGTCTTATGCGTGGAGAGGTTGTCGGCGACCAGGTAGATCCGCAGCCGGGGGTCGTAGCGCATCCGGATCTGCTTGTAGAACGCGAGCACTTCGCCGGCGTTCTTGTGGGCGCGCAGGCGGCCGTGGAGGCGGTCGGCGTGCACGTCGTAGGCGCCGAACAGGTAGCGCACCCCGTGCTTCTTGGAGTAGGTCGCGCGGATCCGCTCGCAGCGCGTCTCGGGCGCCCACCCGGCCCCATGATGCGGGATCAGCTGGATCGGGCCCATCTCGTCAAAGCAGACCACGACACCGTCCTCGGGCTTGGCTCTATAGAGCGAAAGGACGCGGTGTGCCTTCTCCGCGAAGTCCGGATCCGGACTCCATTTCCACGAGCGGGTGCGCTGATGGCTCAGGCCCGCCGCGCGCAGGGTCTGGCGCAGCGCCTCCTCGCAGAGCACGATCCCCAGACCGGCCAAATGCTCGGCCAACTTGGCCAGCGACCAACGCGTCAGCGCCACGCCCTGCGTGTCGGGGCGGGCGCGCGCGACCGCGACGATCCGGTCGCGCTGCTCGGGCGTCGTCTTCTTGGGACGCCCGCCCCGATACTCAGGGTCCAGCGAGCCGAACCCCTGCTCATTGAACGCGTGGATGACCTTGCGCACGTGCGACTCGTCGGTGCGAGCCATCGCCGCGATCTGCGGCGCAGACATGCCCGTCGAGGACGCCAGCAAGATCATCGCCCGCTGGCGCTTGGACTGATACTTGGCCTTCTTGGAGATCGACTTCAACCGCGCGCCCTCTTCAGGCGAGATCTCGCGGACGAACACCTCCGGGGGACGCATCGCCACCTCCTCAGTCGTGATGCCTCCCAGTTCGCCGTGCACCGCGAGTTTCCGGTCAAACGTTCATGGCCGACCCACTCGATCGTGCGGCCATCAGCCTGATGCTAGTTGTCCGCCGCAGTCGCAGCGGAGATCCCGTGCCTCCCCCGGGGCACGCGTGGGCTGGTCCTCGCCGATCCGGCTGGGGCATTATTTCCGTCTGATCGAGCAACCATGGCCTGACTGCTCGAACGTGCATAGTTCCGAGCCTGCCGCGGCACCGCCGCTCCCAGCGCCCGAGCTAAGGTTGGCTCTAGCACTGGTCTCCCGAGGATGGATCTAGCCGGACTCGAACCGGCGACCTCCTGGGTGCGATTTCCGGGTCAGCGCTCCGAGTAGGGCGGGATCCCGCGTAGGTGCTTGTTTCCTGTGCCCGGGCCTACCACCGAAACGAGCCCTGTTCCGCCAATTTGACGGAGGATTTGACGGAGACGGCTAACCGTCGCAAGGGCTACCCGCGAGCCCGCGGCGCAGCGACAAACAACTCCCCGGACTTAGAGCTCGGGCTGGACCCTCGGGCTGTGCTTCGCGGCGGGTTCCGCCTCCGAGACTTCTGACGACCTAATCGTCGCCGTCGGGATCCCGGTCGGTGACGAGGATCTTCTCCAGCCCGCTCAGCTCACCGGTCTTGACGTTGAAGTTGGCACCGAGCGTGACCGTCACGAGACGCTCGCCCGTGGTGCCTTGCGCGAAGCCGGAGTGCCACTCGTCGAAGTCCACGTCGGCCTTCTCCTCGACCAGCCACTCCGCCTCCCACGACGTCACCGTGAAGCCGAACTCCACGGAGCCTGCGACGACGATCTCCAAGGAGACGAGGTCCTCCTCGTCGGTCTCGTAGGCGTCAACGACCTCGATCTCGTCGACCCCCACGTCGTTGATGACGAGGTTCTCGGGGCGGGCGTTGCCGGAGGCGACGATCGTCACGCTGTCGTGTCGCCCTAGCTGCAGCCGGTACAACTCGCTCGTGACCTGAGACCACAGGTTCTTCGAGAACTCACTGTCCGTCGCGAGCAGCTGGCGGGCCGTGTCGAGGTGGCCCGCGCTGCTCGGGACGTACTTGTCGATGAAGGTGTCGAGGTCCGGCACGAGCTCGACGCGGTCCCCGGGCAGGCCGATGTCTTCGAGGCTCTTGACGAGGTCCGGGTGGAGGACGTCGGGCTGCTTCTCGCTGACCGCGAAGTCCTTGTGGTTCTGCGTGATGAGAACGACGTCGTCGTCCTTCGCGAGCTCGCGCACGGTGCGCCAGATGACGGCGTCGCGGAAGCCTTGGCTCTTCGCGCGGAACGGTCGCTCCTCGGCGACGGACTGGTCGAACATCTCCTCGACCGTGGCCGGCGGGAACCCGGGCGTGAGCACGTCGCGCTGCGCGAGCTCGTCGCGGAGGGCCTTGTCGTACTCCTGCTTGGCGGCGTCGACGTCAGGGAGCTCGTCGAGCTTGACCGGATGCCCTAGGTCGCTGAGCTTGCCTGCCTCGCGCTGGACAGCGTCGTGCGCGGACTTCAGCTGCTTCGCGAACTGCTTGGGGAGCTCCCGCAGCACCGGCTCGGGGATCGCCACCACCAGGTTCTTGCGGTCGTGTTCGCCGAGCAGGATGCGGAACTTGCGACCGCGCAGCCGCTGGTCGCCGTGGAACTGGTTGGTGTCAGGCACCACGATCACGACCTCATCGTAGGTCCGTGAGCGTGCGCGGGCGGCAACTGCTCAGCGGTGACAACGGGCGCCGGTAGGCTCCCGCTCGTGCCAGCTGACACAAGCGCCGAGGCTGCGTACCACTCGGCCGAAGTCGACGCCCTGCTCGTCGCTCTTGAAGAGGCCACCCGAGCGACGCCGGCCGCCGGGCCGGTGGAGTTCGTCCCGCCCGCGGGAGGCGAGCTACAGCAGGTCGAGGCTCGCTTCCACCACTTCATCTACGGACGTCGTGGCTCGGGCAAGACCAGCCTGTTGCGCTACCTGGAGCGCAACCTCAAGGCCGAGCACCGCGTGACCGTCTGGATCGACCAGGAGCTCTTCATGGCCCTGTCGTTCCCTGACGTCCTGGTGAGCTCAGTGCTTGAGCTCATGGAGAGTGCACGGGCGGCGGCAGCAGCCCGGATCAAGCGGGAGCCCAAGCGAAAGCTCTGGCAACGTCTGACCAGGACAGCGCGAGGCTCACGAGCGGAGTGGCAGAGCACCGTCGACGCGCTCGACCGCGCGATCACGAACCTTCAGACGCTGAAGCACCTGCCCAACGATCGCCAGATCGAGTGGACCCGCAGCGTGGGCAGCGACAACACCTTCGACGCCCTCGGCTCCGTCCGCGTGGTGCCACTTGAGGGCAAGGTCCAGGCCACGCAGAAGACCACCGAGAACCTCACCTCAACCGAGACAGTGGTCAGCTCGAAGGAGGAGTACCTGGAGCGGAGCCTTACCGACTTCCGCACCCTCATCAAGGCTGCGTCCGACCTGTCCGGCGGCGGCTTCGTCTTCCTCGACGAGTTCTACCGCGTCGAGCGCAAGGACCAGCCACTTGTGCTGGGGTACATGCACAGGCTCGTCAAGGACACCGGGCTGTGGCTGAAGATCGGCAGCGTCCGGTACTGGACGACGCCGTACAAGGGCGGGAGCCCTCCTCGCGGCATGCAGGAGACCCAGGACGCGAACGTCATCTCGCTTGACCGCGGGCTTCAGCTCGTCGGCTCGACGAGGACGTTCTTGGAGACGATCCTGACGAACATCGCTCGCCGCGTCGATGTGGACACCGGGGACTTGCTCACCGACGGGGCTCTCAGCAGGCTGGTTCTCGCCTCTGGCGGAGTGCCGCGCGACTACCTGCGGCTGACCGGCGAGGCGATCAAGCACGCGCGCAACCGTGGAGTCAGCGCGAAGAGCGGCAGCGGGAAGGTGATGGCTGAGGACGTGAACTCGGCCGCCGGACAGACCGCGGAGCCGAAGCTCCATGACCTTCGCGAGGACGCGCCGGCGGAAGCGGCACAGCTCGAAGTTCTGCTTGAGGACCTCGCCGAGTTCTGCCGCCACCACAACGCCGCGTACTTCATGGTCGACGGCCGCGACGCCGCACTGTCAGCGAGGATCGACCAGCTTCAAGACCTCCGCTTCGTGCACCTGCTGTTCGACGGCGAGACCGTCCCCGACTTCGGCTCGCGCCGACACAAGGTGCTGCTACTCGACGTGGCGTACCTGAGCGTCCGTCGCGCACTCCAGGTCGACTTCGAGGGGTGGACCGATCGGTCCAAGCGCAGACGTCGGCAGCTCGTCTACTCCGAAGGCGCCGGCGCGCGGATCGCCACCGAGGCGCGCGAGAGCGCTGCCCGCGCCAAGACCGCGGCCGCGTCACCTCCGCCCACTCCCTCGCCGGGCCCCTCGACCATGCCGCCCACGCTTCCGCTGTTCCCGCCCGACGACGACGGGAGCGCACGCGACGGAGACCGCGCCTGACGCCCGGAAGCGCGCCCGCGCGCGAGTCGGCGGCGCTCGCGAGGTCAGGCTACCGAACCTCGACGACGCTACTCCGCGCGCCGCTGAGATGCACGCGCGGCGCCTGGCTCGGATCGTCGTTGCGTACAGGCTGCGAGCTCGGACGTTGAACGGCGGCTGCGCGACCGCGAGCACGTCCGCATCCCACGCGCTCAGCAACTGCTGCACGTCTATAGGGGGACTCGGACCCCCGACCTCCTGGGTGCGATCCAGGGGCTAATCCTGCGACGCCACCGCTACGTTGAAGGACATGCTTGTTCCCTGCTTGTTCCCTGATCACAAACCCGGCGGGCGCGACGTGCCGAAGAGCGCCGAGTTCTGCCGCGTAGCAGGGGTTTCTTGCCATGGAGCCAGCCGGGATCGAACCGGCGACCTCCTGCTTGCAAAGCAGGCGCTCTCCCAGCTGAGCTATGGCCCCTCGGAGTGCGAGTCTAGCCCTCGGAACCGCGGGGCAATCGTGCGGTGAGTGGGTACGACGGGTGCACCGCCCCCGAGCGAGGAGACCTGGATGGCCGACGCAACGACGACCGACGCCGGGCAGACGTCCGAGCACGACGAGTCGCCCCGCGAGGCGAACCGCGACCCCGAGAGCGGGAGCGAGCCGTCGCGCGCGGAGGTCTCCAACTACGAGATCGTCTCGCACTGGTTCGAGCTGGCCGCGGACCGCCTCGGGGTGGAGGACGACATCCGCGCCGTCCTGCGCTCGGCCTACCGCGAGGTGCAGGTCCAGATCCCGGTCCGCCTGTCGGACGGCCGGCTGCACGTGTTCTCCGGCTACCGCGTGCAGCACAACGGCGGGCGCGGCCCGTACAAGGGGTGGTGTCCGCTACCACTCGGAGGTCGACCTCGACGAGGTGCGGGCGCTGGCGAGCCTGATGACGTGGAAGACGGCGATCGTCGGCATCCCGTTCGGCGGCGCGAAGGGCGGCATCAACGTCCCGGCCCACGACTGCACGGAGGCTGAGCTCCAGCAGATCACGCGGCAGTTCATCGACAAGATCGCGAAGGTCCTGGGGCCGACCCGCGACATCCCGGCGCCGGACGTCAACACCAACGCCCAGGTGATGGCGTGGATGATGGACGAGTACGGCAAGCTCCACGGCCACACGCCGGCGATCGTCACCGGCAAGCCGATCGCGCTCGAGGGCTCCTACGGGCGCGAGGCGGCGACCGGCCGGGGCGTCGTGCACATGTACCGCGAGGCGGCGCCGCAGCTCGGCCTCGAGCCGAAGTCGACGCGCGTGGTGGTGCAGGGCTTCGGCAACGTCGGCTCGCGGGCGGCGCGGATCATCGCCGACCTCGGCGCCACGGTGATCGGCGCGTCCGACCACCACGGTGCCATCCACTGCGAGAAGGGCATCGACGTCCGCGCGCTGGCCGACCATGTCCGGGAGGGCGGCAAGGTGACGGAGTTCGACGGCGTCGACGTCATCGGCCCCGACGAGCTGCTCGCGCTCGAGTGCGAGGTGTTCATCCCGGCGGCGCTCGGCGGCATGATCCACAAGGGCAACGCGGACACCCTCGACTGCCGGATGATCATCGAGGGGGCCAATTCGCCGACGACGCCGGCGGCGGACGAGATCCTCACCGACAAGGGCGTCCACATCGTCCCGGACGTGATGGCCAACGCGGGCGGGGTCGGTCGTTTCCTACTTCGAGTGGGTGCAGAACCTCCAGCACTTCCGGTGGGAGGAGCACGAGGTCAACGAGAAACTCGGGGGGATCATGCGCCGGGCCTACAAGGAGGTCAGCGAGCGGGCCAAGCACGACGACGCGACGCTGCGCGAGGCCGCGTTCGAGGTCGGGATCGAGCGGGTGCTCGAGGCGGCCCGGATCCGCGGGTACATCACCTGACGCAGGGGCGTGCCGGAACCGGTGGGGGCGTCCCGGGGCAGGGAGGTCACCCCCACCGGGTTCTCTCCGGCACACAGCAATGATCGGCGCGACCCGCGGATGGGTCGAGTCGGAGGGCACGCGCTTCGGACGTGTGTCCAGCGCGCGAGTGGCCCACGACTACTTGTCGAAGTCGAAGTCCTTCGGAGGCTTCTGCTCGAACCAGAGCCGGTCGTGCTCCGGGGTCTCCTGGAGGAACTCGGGCGTCTCCTCGAGGACGTCGTCCCCCTCGGCGGCGAGCGCGTCGGCATCGGGGTCGGGCTGCGGCTCGGGCGGGGGAGGCGCAGGCGGAGGCGGAGCGGAGGCCGGGGGCGCGGCGTCCTCGAGCCACGGCTCGTCCTGGTAGACGGGCTCGGTGAAGGACTCTTCGGCGGGCGGAGCGGTGTAGCCGAAGCCCGGTTCCTGGGGAGCGGCGGGCGGCTCCACGGCGGGCTCGTCGGCGACGGACTCGTCGGCGACGGCCGCGGTCGCAGGCGCAGGATCGGGAGGAGCCAGCGGCTCGGGCACCTCGCCACGCCGCGGGGGACCCAGCGCCTCCTGCTCCTGGCGGCGCACCTCGTCCTCAGCGGCGCCGTGGCGTCGCTTCAGTTCAAGGTGCTCGCGGATCGCGTCGTCGAGCAGTCCCATCGACCCCTCGAAGTCTACTCGGCTCGGACCGTACGGTTCTTCCCGGCGCGTTTGGCCCGATACAGCGCCGCGTCCGCCGCGGCGACCAGCGCGGCCTTGTCGGCCTCGCGCACCGGACCCGGCCCGCCCATCGCCGCCGCCCCGAACGACGCGGTCACCCTGAGCGTCCCGTTGCCGTCGAGCACCGGCAATTCGAGCGCCTCGATCCGCTGACGGACGCGCTCGGCGAACTGGAACGCGCCCTCGAGATCGGTCTGCGGCAGCGCGACGGCCATCTCCTCCCCGCCGTAGCGTGCGGGCTCATCGATTTCACGGGCCGACTCGCGCAGGACGCGGGCGACCTCGCGCAGGACGATGTCGCCCTGGATGTGCCCGTAGGCGTCGTTGACCTGCTTGAAGTTGTCGATGTCGAGCATGACCAGGCCCATGTCGGAGCCGAAGCGCCGCGTCCGCTCGACCTCGAGCGCCATGACCTCCTGGAAGCGGCGGTGGTTGAAGAGGCCCGTGAGCTCGTCGGTGACCGCCTGGCGCTGCACGGTCTCGTGCAGATCGACGTTCTCGATCGAGACGGCGGCCTGGTTCGCGAGGTAGCTGAACAGCTCCTTGTCGGGCTCGGTGAACGGGCGGGTCATCCGGGCGACGGAGATGAGGCCGAGAATCTCGTCCCCCTCCGAGGCGCGGAGCGGCTGGGCGAGCGCGCAAACGCCGTCGGCCGCCGCCTCGGCCGGCGCGCCGGTGTGCAGCACCTCGGCCTCGACGAGGTTGACCGCGCCGCGGTGCGCGGCGAGATCGCCGGCGCGGGCGATCTCCGTCAGCGGGCCGCCGCGGGTCTCGCGGACGGTGGCGCGACCGCAGTCCGCGCCGACGCCGTCGACGGCGGTCTGGACGACGATGTCGAGCAGGGCATCGCGGTCGAGCCCCTTGGCGAACGACTCGCCGACCCGCCGGATCGCCCCCTGCAGGCGGGCTCGCTCCTGCTGGAGCTCCTTCAGACGCGCCTCGAGCTGGCGGGCCATCGAGTTGAACTCGGATCCGAGGGCCGCGAACTCGTCGTTGCCCTCGGTCGGCACCTGGATCCCGAAGTCGCCGCGGCCGAGCTGGCGGGCGGCGGTCAGCAGACGCTCGACCTGGGCCTGGAGGGATCGCGAGACCGTGAGGGCGAACGCGAAGGCGGCGAGCAGGAAGACGATCAGCGCGCCGCCCACCAGGGCGGACGTCGGGGAGAACGGCGATCCTCCGTCTCCGACGTCCGACAGCACTCGGATGCGGAGCGGAGGGGATCCGTCGAGGCCCTCCTCCGCGAAGCTCGTCATCTTGTAGTCCGTCTCGCCGACGGTGACGTCGTCGCGCTGGCCGAGCCCGGCGACGGCCCGGACGTCGCCCTTCAGGCTGGAGGCGAGCACCTGGTCACCCTGGGTGACGACCACTGCGAGGCGCGTCCGCTCGGCCAGGCGCTTCGCGAACGCCGTGACGTCCGTCCGCGACACCTGCAGCCGTCCGACCGGACGCCGGTTCAGGTCGACGAGCCGGCTCGCCGCGGGTGCCACGACCGTCGCGCTGCCGACCTCGAAGCGGCCGAGTCCGCGCAGTTCGGCACGAAGCCGCAGCGTGCCGGTCAGGCGCGCGAGCCTTTCGAGCTCGCGCCGGACGGCGCCGCGATCGCGCGCCGCCACCGCGGCCCCGAGGTCCGGTGCCGATCCGATCGCCTCCGCCGCGCGGACGGCGGCCCGCTCGGCGGTGCGGTAGTCGTCCATCGCGACGTTCTGGCCGACACGCAGCGCCGAGTTGGCCTGACCGCCGGCCGAATCCGAGACCAGGCGGAACAGCACCAGCGTCACCGCGATCATCGGCACGATCACGATGACGAGAAAGAACAGCGTCAGACGGTTGCGAAAGCTCATACGGCCATCAGTCGGGCGGGAGCCTAGTGCGGGCGCGCCGGGAGGCCCGGGCCGCCTCGGCGCCCGCGGGGCTACAATCGCCTCTCCATCGCGGGGCTATAGCTCAGTTGGGAGAGCGCCTGGATCGCACCCAGGAGGTCGTCGGTTCGAGTCCGACTAGCTCCATCGGCCCGTGTTCGACGCAGCAGCGCGGAACGCGGGCTTCCATCGTTCCGGCTGGTCTAGCCATTCGCCGCGTCGGCGCGCACACCACGCGCACACGAGGTGCTCTTGGCGGCCCGGATCGCCTCCTCGGCCGGCACGCGCGATCGAACGCACGCTTGCGCCAGTTGTCGTACGTCGTCTTCGTCCAGAGCCGGCCTTCCGGACCGGGGAACACCAGCGCCGTCTCCCCGGGCCGGCCGGACCGCAGCCGCCACGCCAGCAGATCCTCGCGAAGCGGCGCGAGCAGCCGGACGGTCCGATGCGCCCGCGTCTTCGTGTCGTTCTCCTGGCCGAGCGAGACCGCACGCTGGATGAGAAGCGTGCGCTCGCGCACGTCGCCCCATTGGAGTGCGAGCGCCTCCTGCGGTCGCAGCCCCGCGTAGGCCAGCACTGACAGCAGCGCCGCGTCCCGCGGGGCGGCGACGCCGCGCATGGCTTCGACGGTCGCCGGGGCCAGCGGCTTGACCTCCCGCCGCCACGGCCGGGCGATCTTCCGCACCAGGCGCACCTGGGTTGCGGGCGAGCCGACCACCCTCCACCGCGCGCTGCAGGACGCTCCCACCTGAACCCGCGGGTGCAGGAGCAGGTGATCCCGATGACCGGCGGCAAGAAGGGCAAGCCCAAGACGATCAAGAAGTCGCAGTACGCGGACGGCCACTCGGTGAACCGCGGGCAGCGGTCCGATACCAGCGCGTTCCGCGCGCGCGAGCTCCGCTAGCACGCCTGGGCGGATCGACGGGCCGCCCGCCAGGGAGCGGGCGGCTGCGTATTAGGGCACCCTAACTCAGTGGTGTTAGGGTGCCCTAACTATGGCGGTTGCAGTCGGGGTTGAACGACGGTCCAGGGGCGGAGCGGCGTCCGTCCTGGCGACCGATCGCGCGCGCACCGCCGGACTGGCCGCGGGCGTCGGTGCCGTGGTGGCGGGCGCGTTGGCCTCGCTGGCGGTGGGCGCGCTCGACGTCCCGCTCGGCGAGGTCGTCGCCGCGTTCACCGCGTTCGACGACTCCGACCGGCACGTCGTCGTGACCGAGTTGCGGCTTCCCCGTACCGAGGTGGGCCTGCTCGTCGGCGGGGCGCTCGGCGCGGCCGGGGCGCTGATGCAGGGCGTGACCCGGAACCCGCTGGCCGAGCCGGGCATTCTCGGCATCAACGCCGGCGCCGCGTTCGCCGTCGTGCTCGCGATCTTCCTCCTCGGCGTGTCGTCGATCACGGCCTATGCGGCGTTCGCGCTCGCGGGCGCCGCGGCCGCCGCCGTCGCGGTCTATGTCCTCGGCGCGTCGGGCCGTGACGGTGCGACGCCGATCAAGCTCGCGCTCGCCGGCGCGGTGCTGACCGCGCTGCTCGTCTCGCTGACGAGCGCAGTCCTCGTCTTCGACGCGCAGACGATCGACGAGTTCCGGTTCTGGATCGTGGGATCGATCGCCGGCCGGGACCAGGCGGTGGTGCTCGGCGTCCTGCCGTTCATCCTCGGTGGGCTCGTCCTGGCGCTCGCCGCCGGGCGCTGGCTCAATGCCCTGGCGCTCGGCGATGACGTCGCGCGCTCGCTCGGGCAGCGGGTCGGGCGGGTCCGTGCGCTCGCGGCGGTGGCCTTCGTGCTCTGCGCCGGCGGCGCCGTCGCGGCCGCGGGGCCGATCGCGTTCGTGGGGCTGACCGTTCCGCACGTCGCCCGGGCGCTGGTCGGCGCCGACTACCGCTGGATCGTGCCGTACAGCATCGTGCTCGGGTCGCTCCTGCTGCTCGCCGCCGACGTCACCGGTCGCGTCGTGGCACGGCCGGCCGAGGTCGAGGTCGGGATCGTCACGGCCGTCCTCGGCGCCCCTGTGTTCATCTGGCTGGTGCGCCGCGGGAAGCTGGCGGAGCTGTGAGCGCGGGCCGCGTCAGCGTGCGCACGCGCGCGATCTCGCTGCGCCTCGACGTCCGGGTGCTGGCCAGCTTCGCGGCGATCTGCGCGGCGACGGCGTTCGCCTTCATCCTGGAGGTCGGGCGCGGCGAGTACCCGATCGCGCCGCTCGACGTCCTCGCCACGCTCGCCGGCACGGGGGACGCGGCGACCGAGTTCATCGTGCTCGACCTGCGTCTGCCGCGGGCGCTGACGGCGCTGCTCGCCGGGGTCGCGCTCGGCGTCGCGGGCGCGATCTTCCAGGACCTGGCCCGCAACCCGCTGGTCGCGCCCGACGTCATCGGGATCAGCAGCGGCGCGTCGCTCGCAGGGATCGCTGTGATCGTCCTCGGCGGCGGCGGGGGCGGTGCGGTGTCGGTGTCGCTCGCCGCGCTGGCGGGTGCGCTGGTCACCGGGGCACTGCTCTACGCGCTGGCGTGGCACAACGGCATCCGCGGCTACCGGCTCGTGCTGGTCGGTATCGGGCTGGCCGCGCTGATGCAGGCCGGGATCTCCTACGTGCTGACGCGCGGGCGGCTCTTCGAGGTGCAGCAGGCGTACGTGTGGCTCGTCGGCTCGCTGAACGGGCGCGGCTGGGAGCACGTCTGGCCGCTCGCGATCGCGGTCGCCGCGCTGCTCCCTCTGGGTCCCGTCCTCGGCCGCTCGCTCGAGTCGCTCCAGCTCGGCGACGACGTGGCCCGGGCGCTGGGTGTCAGGGTCGAGCGGGCTCGCATCGCGCTCCTCGCCGTCGCGATCGCGCTCACCGGCCTGGCGGTGTCGGCGACCGGGCCGATCGCGTTCGTCGCGTTCATCGCTCCCCACGTCGCCCGCCGCGTCGGGCGCTCCGTCGCGCCGGCGGCGGTCCTGCCGCTCGCGGGCGCCTGCGGCGCGCTCCTCGTGCTCGCCGCCGACGTCATCGGGCGGCAGCTGTTCCCGCCGACCGAGATCCCGGTCGGGATCGTCACCGGCATCATCGCCGCTCCGTACTTCCTGTACCTGCTGCGGCGTGCCAACCAGCTGGGGGTCACAGGATGAGCGGGGAGGGACTGCGCGCGGACGGCGTGACCCTGGCCTACGGCGAGCTCGAGGTCATCCACGCGCTGGACCTCCCGGTCCCGCGCGGCGCGATCACCGCGATCGTCGGGGCCAACGGCTGCGGCAAGTCGACGTTGCTGCGGGCGCTGGCGCGGCTCATGCGCCCGCGGACGGGCGCCGTGCTGCTCGACGGCCAGCAGATCGGCGGGCTCCCGACGAAGGCCGTCGCCAAGCGCCTGGGGATCCTCCCCCAGTCCCCCGTCGCGCCCGAGGGCCTGACGGTCGAGGACCTCGTCGCCCGCGGCCGGTATCCGCACCAGCGGCTCTTCCGGCACTGGTCGGCGCAGGACGCGCGCGTGGTGGACGCGGCACTCGGGGCGACCGCGCTGAGCGAGCTGCGCGATCGGCCGGTCGACGAGCTCTCGGGCGGCCAGCGCCAGCGCGCATGGATCGCGATGACGCTCGCCCAGGAGACCGAGATCCTGCTGCTCGACGAACCGACGACGTTCTTGGACCTGGCGCACCAGATCGAGGTGCTCGACCTGCTGACCGGGCTCGTCGCCGATCACGCGCGCACGGTGGTGATGGTGCTGCACGACGTCAACCAGGCGTGCCGCTACGCCGACCACCTCGTCGCCATGTGCGACGGCCGGATCCATGCCGCCGGCGCCCCCGGCGAGATCGTCGACGCCGACCTCATCCAGCACGTGTTCGGGCTCACCGCCCACGTCGTTGAGGACCCGGTGACCGGGACGCCGCTGTGCGTCCCGGCGCACCCGCGCCGCCACACCCGCTCCCCCGTCCTGAAGGAGGCATCGTGAACCGTCTGCCACTGCTGCTCGCCGCCCTCGTGCTCGGCGCCTGCGGCGGAGATGACCGAGGGGACGCGGCCGCGTCCGCCGGCACTGCCGCCGGCTTCCCCGCGACGATCGCGCACAAGTTCGGCTCCACGCAGATCGCGAAGGCACCGAAGCGCGTGGTCACGGTCGGCTACACCGAGCAGGACACGGTGCTCGCGCTCGGCGTCAAGCCGGTCGGCGTGCGCGAGTTCCTCGGGGGCTACGACTGGCGCGCTCGGCCGTGGGCGCAGCAGGCGCTCGCCGGCGCCGAACCCCCGGTCGTCGCAGCCGAGGAGATCAACTTCGAGGCGCTCGCCGCACAACGCCCCGACCTGATCGTCGGCATCAACTCGGGGATGGAGAAGAGCGACTACAAGCGCCTGTCGAAGATCGCTCCCACGATCGCCCAGACCTCGGAGTTCGTGGACTTCGGCATGCCGTGGCAGGACCAGACCATCGCGATCGGCAAGGCGCTCGGGCGCGAGGCCAGAGCCCGCGGGCTGGTCACCGCTGTCGAGGAGCGCTTCGCGGAGGTCCGGGAGCGCCACCCGTCGTTCGCCGGCGCCACCGCGGTCCTCGCGTACGGCGGCCCGGACGGCTACGGCGCCTACTCCACGCAGGACACGCGCAGCCGCTTTCTGACCGACCTCGGCTTCACGACGCCGAAGGCGATCGACAAGCTCGCGGGTGGCGCGTTCTTCACCGCGCTCAGCAAGGAGCGCTTCCGGCTCTTCGACCAGGACGCGGTCGTGATGTTCGGTCCGCAGAAGACGATCGCGACGGACGCCGTGTTCGGGCGGTTGGATGCCGTCAAGCAGGACCGCGTCGTCTACCTCGACCTGACCGATCAGTTCGCCGGCGCGCTCGGCTTCGCCAGCGTGCTGAGCCTGCCCTACCTGCTCGACCAGGCGACCCCGATGCTCGCCGCCGCCGTCGACGGCGACCCGGGCACGCGGGTGCCCCAGCCGGAATGATCGCGAGCCCGCTCGACGACACCGTCCGGCGAGCGAGCGGCTTGGAGGTCGGCGGGTGGCCCCTCGTCATCGAGCGGCGCGACACGCGGGGCGACGGGTTCGAGCGAGCCGACGCCCTGCACCGGCCGGGACCCCTGCTCGAGCATCGCATCGCCGCCTCGGCGGCGCTCGGCGACACGGAGCACCGCCACGTCGGCGCCCAATGGTGGTTCGAGCGCTGCGCGTTCCTCGCAGCGACGATCGCGTTCGCCTGCGCGCTGACGTCGCGACGCCTGCCCAGCCTGGACCCCGCCGACGTGTTCATCGCCGGCGCCGACGGTCTTGCCGCCGGGCTGGGCCTCCGGGACGTGCCGCTGGCCTGCGACGGAGCCGATCGCCTCGCCGCGGTCGCACGAACCGAGATCGAGGGCCACCTCGAGCCGCTGGCCGATGCGATCGGAGCGCTGCGCCTGCGTCCAGCGAAGGCGCTGTGGCGATCCGCCGGCGACCGAGCCGTGCAGGCGGCGCTGTGGATCGGCACGGCGACGGGAGCCCATGACCACGCGCTCGCGTTCGTCGAAGCGGTGCTGATCCCGGGCAGCCGGTTGCACGTACCGATCCGCCTCACCGCTCCCGCCGCCGACCCGGCGTGCGTTCACCAGCGCAGCTCCTGCTGCCTCGCGCATCGCACGCCCGCGAACCTGATCTGCGACGGCTGCCCCCGGGCGCACGGGCTCGATCGCGCGCTCGTCAGCCTCCCGCCTGGCGGAGCATGACCTCGAGGTCGTCGAGGACCCGGTTCGCCGCCCCGAGGCCGATCCCGAGGAACCAGATGTCATCGTCGACGGTGTGCGCGTTGCCCGACCGCACCGCGCGCAGCCGCTCCCACAGCGGCGTGCGCACCACCTCGCGGCGCGGGGTGTCCTCGGCCGGCCCGTACGTGCCGTCGACGAGGATGTCCGCGTCCAGCGAGCGGACACGCTCGGCACTGCCCTCGAGCCAGGTCTCCCCGGTGTCCCGCTGGCCGGCGGGGCGGCGGACGCCGACGTCGTCGAGGATCGTCCCGATGAACGACCCCCGCTGGTAGAGGCGGATCTGCCCGGCGAGGAAGCGCACCACGCTCACGCTGGGACGCTCGCCGTCAGCGAGCAGCCCGCTGGTCCGCTCGTCGTACTCGGCCAGCCGGCGCTTCGCCTGCGCCTCGCGGCCCAGCGCGCGGGCGTCGAGCAGGAAGCTGTCCTTCCACGCGACGCCGAGGTCGGCCGCGAACACGGTCGGGGCGATCCCGGCGAGCTTGTCGTAGATCTGCTCGTGGCGGACCTTGTTGGTGAGGATCAGGTCGGGACGCAGCGCCGCGATCTTCTCGAGGTTCGGCTCCTCGATGGTGCCGACCTTCTCGATGGCGCCGAGGTCGCCGAGGTAGTCCGGGAAGCCCATGCCGGGCAGCGCCTCGACCGCCCCGACGGGCCTCACGCCAAGCGTGACGACGCTGTCGAGCTCGCCGGTGTCGAGCACGACCACCCGCTTGGGCGCCGCCGGGACCGTCGCGACGCCCATGGCGTGACGCACCGTCCGCTGCTCCGGAGCCGCGGCGCTCGGGGCCTTCCCGTCGGCGGACGAGCCGCAGCCGGCAATGGCGAGCGCCCCGAGGGCGACGGCCAACGGACGGCATGGGCGGGACACGAGTCTCACGGGACCTCCTACGACGACGGCGATGACACTCCGACGCGACGGCCGGAGTTAGGGCACCCTAATACATCGCGAGTTAGGGTGCCCTAATACAGCCGCCCCGCTAGAGCCTCCGGGCCACGAGCGCCGTGGTGAGCCGATCCTTGGCGCCCGCGACGGTGATGCGGACGGTGTAGTCGCCACGGCGCAGCGCCTTGGCACTCACGCGCAAGCGAGTGGTCCGGTTCGGCAGCACGGTGCGCTCCGCGAAGCGCTGCACGACCGTCGAGCCACGCAACACCACGACGGTGACCTTCGCCTGCTCCGAGACGCGGAACGAGATGCCCAGCGCCGCCGGGCGGTTCGAGCCGCCGAACACCGGTCGCGTCAGCTTGAACGACGGCAACAGGTCGCACGTCGCCCGGCGGTAGAACGCCGGCACGCCTGTGAAGCGTCCCTTGGTGCGACGCAGGACGACACGCCGGGTGTCCGTGCCCTGCGGCGTCGCCATCCGGTAGCGGACGAAGTAGTAGCCGTCGGTCACCCGCCTGCGGGCGCGGTTGGCGCGCCCGTTCCAGTTCAGTCCGGAGTCCCGGTCGGCGAAGCGCGCGATGAGGCGCTCCCCCGTGACCCGCCGGCCGCTGGACTGCTGGAAGACGGAGACCGTGACCGGACGCTGCAGCTTGCGGACGAACCCCAGCCGGACGCCTCCGCCGCGTGGCGCCGCGTCCACCGAGACGAACCCGCCGCCGGCCACGCAGGCGCTGCTCCCGCCGGGGGTGCCTCCGCCGGGGGTGGTGGTGCCGGGGCCGGCGCCACCGCCGGGAGTGCCGCTGCCGGGGCTGCCCGCGCCGGGACCGCCGGCCGACGGCACGCAGGCGCCGAGATCGAGCTTCTTGACCTCGCCGCGCTCGACGACGACCTGCTGGGTGCTGAGCACCGCGCCGCCCCGTTCGCAGGTCAGGGTGTAGCTCTCGATCTTGGCCTCCTGGAACACAGGCGGGTTGAACGTCACCGCGCCCGTGTAGCCCTGGGCCGCGGCGTAGTTGATCATGCGCGCGACGTACTTGGTCGTGGCGGTCGGCCTCGGGATGGTGACCTCCTCGATCCCCAGGTTCTGGTTCGTCGCGCCGTTGCCCGAGCTGTCCACCAGCTCGTCCACGGTGATGTCGCTGACCCCGTCGCCGTCGACGTCCTTGTAGACCTCGAGATCCCAGTCGTCGCCGGCGCCGAAGTCCAGCTGGATCGTCGCCGACTGGTTGTCGACGCCGCCGCCGACCGGGAACTCGAACGGATGGTCGTTCCAGCAGGTGTCGTCCTCCTTGTCGGGAGACGGGATGCTGGGGTCAGGCGGGTAGTACGTGGGGCACGGCCGCGCGTCGACGCCGGGGCCGCCCTCGATGTCGACCGGCGGGCTCGGCGGACCCTCGGGGGCATGGCCGGAGCCCTTCGCGACGATCGGCCGCGTCGACGGGTTCACGTGCCAGCGGAACGGGCCGGCGGCGGCGACCTCGTAGACGGAGTCGACCCGGTCGTCGAACTCGATCGGGACCGGCGGGCCTTCGGGCTGCGGCTGCGGGTACGTCTGGGTCTTGAACGCCTTGGTCAGGCGCAGCGTCGTCCCGGCCGGGGCGGTGCCCTCCAGCACGCTGTGGCGCGCTTCATTGAGCGTGCTCTCGGCCGCGATGTAGTAGGCCTCGCGGTTGCCCTTGCCGTCGTAACCCGGCACCCGCCCGAACGGAGCCTGATCGGCGCCCGGGTCGTCGACGTGGTTGGCCTGGTCGGAGTCGCCGAACCACTCCTCGACCACCCGCGGGAAGCGCGGGTGGAACGCGGGGGCGTCGCAGTCGCCCGTCTCGTAGTTCGGCGCCCCGCAGTACACCTCGAAGGTGAACCCGTAGCCGCCGGTGTTGTTGTAGCTCCAGTCCTCCGTGGTCCCCGTCGTGTCGTAGAGCTCGAAGCCCTTCTGGCTGAAGTAGCCGTTCTCGAGCGCCATGTCGTCGCCGAGTGCCTTGTACCCGCGGTTCTCGTCGATGGGATCGCCGAGCTGCGCGAGGCCGGGCGCGCGCAGCACCAGCCCGGCCGTCGTGTGGTTGGTGATGAGCGTCATCACCTGGTTGCTCGCGACGAGCCGCTGGATGTTGCGCGTCTCGGGTTCCGAGAACGGCGCTGGTCCGCGGTAGGTCTGGGCGAACGGGTTCGTCGCGTCCGCGCCCGGGCCGCCCCACAGGCCGCCGTAGTTGCGGTTCGGGTCGACGCCCGGGTCGACGACTCCGGACGACGTGAGGCAGTTGCCCGCCGCGGGGTCGCCGGGCAGGCGGCAGTTCTTCCGCCGGTACTCGCCGCCCGTCGTCGCTCCTGCGGCGATGTACGCGGTGTCGGGAACCGACTCGTCACGCCCGGCATCCGCGCCGGCCAGCGCGCCGGCGGCGCGCGAGGCGTTGAAGCCGTCCGCGTTGACGATCGGCACGACGATGTTGCGGCTCTGCTTGACGATCCTCGACGCCCGCGCGTCGCCGCTCTTGTAGCCGTTGATCAGCTCGTACGCCCACTCCATCGCCATCTCGCCCGACGGCCACTCCCGTGCGTGGTGGACGCCCATGTTCACGAACGCCGGACGGCCGTCGTTCGCCGTGACGTTCTCGGCGATCTCGATGCCCAGGACATCGCGGCCGAGCCAGGTCTTCTCCGGGAGCGTGATCAGCTTGACGAGCGTCGGGTTCGCCTCGGCGAGGGTCTTCAGCTCGGTCTCGTAGTCCGCCAGCGCGCGGTAGATGTCGCGGCCACTCGGCAGGTCCGACCTGCGGAGCCGGGCGGCGGCGCGCTGCTCGGCGCGCCGGTGCGCGTGGTCTTGCGCCACGAGGTCCGGGACGGTCACGCGCCAGCGCAGGTTGGCCCCGAGCAGCTTCCGGCGGTCGGCCTCTCCGTGCAGGATGACGCCGAGCGTCTTTCGGCCGCCGTGCTCGGTCATGTCCAGGCCCAGCGCCATGAGGCGGTCCTTGTCCGCGCGGGTCGGCGTCAGCACGTTCACCAGCTGCGGGGGATCAGCCCGGAAGCTCGTCGTATCCGCCGGCATCGGCGCGTGCTCGACCGTCACCCTGGCCGAGGCCGCGCGGCCTGAGCGCCGACACGCCTGGACCCGCAGCACCCGGCCCTTCGCGAGCCATCCGGAGGCGACCTCCTGGGCGTCCGGGGACGCGCCCGCGGCGACCACGCGGCCATCGGGACCGAACGCCGCGACGTCCCAGTCGCCCGCGGACCCGGAGAGCCGCAGGTCCACATGGCCGGGGCCGGAGACCGTGACCGTTCGCGTCGCGACGCCGGCCTCGCCCTGCCGCCACGAGCGGTGGCATGCGCCCGTGAACGTGCCGGCCGGAGCCGACAGCGTGCCGCGGAGGACCTCGACCGGCTTGAAGGACGGGGCGGCGTGCGCGGCCGGCGCGGCGCCGGTGCCGATCAGCGCGGCGGCCGCGGCGACGCGCCAGAGCATGCGGGAACGGAGTCGATCGGTCAGCACGTGGAGTCCCGGGGTCGAGGATGCAGGTAGAAGGTGCAACGCCGACTCGCTCGGAAACTTGCTTATGGTCGGCGCATGCACGAGGCCCGGCTCGATAGATCGGTGCGCCGGCTGACGATCCTCGCGATCATCGGCGCCGGACTCGGCGCCCCGGCGACCGCCGGCGCCCATGCGGTCGTCCGGCAGTCCGGGAGCGAGATCCTGCTGCTGTCCAACGACGCGACGTCGCTCAACACGCTCACCGTCCGGCTGTCCGATGCCCGCATCTCGCTTCGGGACCCGACGGTCGACGGCGGGCTCGACCCGGGATCCTGCGACCCCAGGGAGACCAACGAGCGCGGATTCGTCATCGAGGCGCTCTGCCGGCTGGCGGGCGTGACGCTGCTCCGTCTGGACGTCGGGGACCGGGAGGACACCGTGGTCACCGACCTCCCGATCCCGGCGGTCGTGTCCGGCGGCGGCGGGGCCGACATCCTCAGGACCGGACCCGCCAACGACGATGTCGACGGTGGGCTCGGGCTCGACCAGATCGACTCGGGGCCGGGCGACGACACGGTCAGAGTGCGCGACGGCCTCGCCGACTCGGTCCGCTGTGGGGCCGGAGCGGATCGGGTGGAGGCCGACACCGCCGACGATCTCGCCGGTGACTGCGAGACCGTCGCCCGCGTTGCGACGGAGCCGCCGGCCGGCGCCGACGGGCAGGACCGCACCGCACCGCGCGTCGATGTCGGTGGCGCGCCGGTCCAGCGCCTCCGGCGCTCCGGGAGGATCGTGCTCACCGCGACGGCGAACGAGGCGGGGACGATCGCCGCCTCCGGGTACCTCAGCATCGCCGGAGTCCACCTGCCGCTGCGCAGCAAGCGGGTCCAGCTTGCCGTCGCCGGCGGGGGCGTCAGGGTGACGATCCGCCTCTCGCGGGCCCAGCTCCGACGGGCCCGCCGCGCGCTCAGGCGGCGCCGCCGCGTCACTGCCTCACTCGAGGTCGTGGCGACCGACGCGGCGGGAAACTCCGCCGCCCAGCGAGCCGGCCGGATCGTCCTCAAGCGCTGAGCCGACGAGATCGGCTGGACGATGGATCGGTTCCGCGCGCTGAAGCCTCGGTGAGCGTCAGGCGCAGAACGCGGCGCCCGCGCGCACGAGCGTGCGGGCGACGGCGATCGTGTCGGGCACGCTGACCCACTCCACCTCGGCGTGGGCGCCCTCGCCGCTCGGGCCGAAGAGCACTGTCGGGATGCCGGCGGAGGCGATGAACGCGGAGTCCGCCCAGTAGCTGACCCCGGCGGTCGCGGGCCGCCGTGGCAGTACGGCGGCCGCCGCCTCACGCAGGACCCCGACGATCTCCGCGTCGGCCGGGATCTCGAACGGCTCGCGGACGAGGCCCATCCGCAGCTGCACCGCAAGCTCCGCGTCGGCCGCCCGGCGCACGTCGAGCAGCGTCCCCAGCTCGGCCTCGACATCGGCGGCCGTCTCGCCGGGGAGCGTCCGCCGCTCGAGCGCGATCGCGCAGCGCGCCGGGTAGCTCGAGCGCTCGCCTCCACCCTCGATCAGCGATGCGTGGATCGATCCTCGGCCGAGCAGCGGGTGGGTCCGCCCGCCCAGCCGGCGGTCGAGCTCGCCGACGGCGGTGAGGATCGGCCCGGCCTTGACGATCGCGTCGACACCCAGGTGCGGACGCGACCCGTGCGCCGCGCGGCCGGTCACCTCCACGTCGGCCCAGGCGAAGCCCTTGTGGGCGACCGCGATCTCGAGCTCGGTCGGCTCGGTCACGACGGCCGCGTCGGCGCGCACGTGCTGCAGCACCTCCTGCACGCCGAGGCTCGCGTGCTCCTCGTCGGCCACCGCCGCGACCACGACATCGCCCGCGAGGCGGGACTTCGAGAGCTCGCGACACGCCACGAGCGCCGCCGCCAGCCCCGCCTTCATGTCGTACGAACCGCGGCCGTGGAGGCGGTCTCCGTCCAATCTGGGGAGGTGCGGATCGCGCATCTCGCCGACGCCGACCGTGTCCGTGTGCGCGCACAGCAGCAAGGTCCGGCCACCTCCGCTGCCATGTGCCGTCACGATCACGCTCGGCCGCCCGGGAGTGCCTTCGACGATCCGCGCGTCGAGCCCAGCGGCGCGCGACCACTCGGCGATCTCGCGCGCGATGGCGCGTTCGCCCGCACCACCCGGGACGAGCGACGGGTTGACCGAGTCGGTCGCGACGAGCCGCGAGAGGAGATCGACGAGGTCTGAATCCACCCGCTACGGCTTCTCCCAGACGGACACGTGCTTGCGGCTGTCGCTCGTGAACGGCTCGCGCTCCCAGCCGCTCCAGCGCTCGCGCAGCCGCATGCCTGCGAGCTCGGCCATGAGGTCGAGCTCGGCGGGCCAGGTGTACCGGAAGGGGACCGAGAAGCGCTCGGGCCGGCCGTCGACGATCTCGAGGTGATGGGAGATCAGGCCCTGGGCCGCGACGTCGTACTCGTCGATGCCCCAGTGGGTCTCGCTCACGTCGAAGGCGACGAAGGTCTCCCCGGGCGGGAGCCGCTGGAGGTCGGGGATGCCGACCTCGATGACGAAGCAGCCGCCGGTCTCGAGATGCGCGGCGACGTTGCGGAAGCACGCGACCTGCGCCGCCTGCGACGTGAGGTTCGAGATCGTGTTGAACACCAGGTAGGCGACCGCGAACGTCTCGTCGACGGTCGTCGTCGCGAAGTCGCCGATCGTGGCGCCGATCGCGTCGCCGCCGGGCTTGGCGCGCAGCCGCGCCACCATCGCCTTCGACAGGTCGATGCCGTGCACCGGCACGCCCCGCTGCGCCAGCGGGAGCGCGATCCGGCCCGTCCCGATCCCGAGCTCGAGCGCGCGTCCGGGCCCGGCGAGCCCGGCGAGGAAGTCGACGACCGGCTCGACCGGACCGCCCGGGGAGTCGTCGTACCTCGCGGCGACGCGCTCGTCGAAGTATCCGTCGTCGTGCACGGCCGGGAACGTACCGACGGGCTCAGTCGTTCGTCGTGTGACGGCGCGAGACGGTCTTCGACTCCTGGTCGTCCGTGTCGGCGACCTTCGCCGCGACGCGGTAGGCGCCGACGCCGAAGAACTCGTTGCCAAGCCGCCACTTGAACGCGTGCCACTGACAGCGCGCGGACTGGCGGAACCGCAGCCTGCGGGTGTGCTCGCTGATCAACTGACCGCTGAGGCCCAGCGATTCGTTCATGACGACCTTGGCCGGGCCGCGGACGGCGCAGACCCGCAGCCGGATCCGCGTGCGGACGTAGTAGTCGTCGCCCCCGGGGTGGTGGCCGGTGAGCCGCATCCGCATCGAGCGGATCCTCGGGTCGGCGTGGGGGCGGTGCGGGCACGGGAACGTCGCGACGCCGTCGGCCACTCCCGATGAGGCGGGCGGGGCCGTGGCGCCGCTCGGGAAGGCCCAGCTGACGCGGGTGTATTGCGGCTTGCCGTACTTGCACGCGCGGAGACGGTCGGCGATCAGGCCGACGGCGTACTTCTCGCCGTTCACAGCGACGGTCCCGGTCGCCGTCGCCCGTGCCGCCCCCAGTCCTGCCAGACGAGGTCCTCGGCGATGACGTCCTCCTTGTCGCAGCCGAGCACGACGCGGGCCGGCGCGACCGTCTGGTCGGTGCACGCCGCCGGAACGGTGGCGTCGGCCGACTGCGCGCCGGCTGACGGCAGCGGGGTCAGCGCCGTCGCGGCGAGGACGGCGACCAGGGCTCCGCGGACCGACGGCATCTGCGGATCGTATGCGGCCCGGCTGTCAGCGGGTGACGCCCTGGGTGAAGGCGACGGTCTGGACGCGGCCCTCGTGCTCGAACTGCAGGAACAGGCGGTAGCGGCCCTCCGTCGGGAAGGTGGCGGCGAAGCCGACCGCCTCGTCGTCGCCGTGCTCCTCCGGGTGGACGTGGAGGAACGCGAGATCTCCTTCGCGCAGCGCGACGAGGTGACCGCCGGCGCCGAGGTAAGGATCCGTGCGGACCGGCGCGCCGCCGTCCCGGGTGATCGTGAATCGCAGCTCGGCCTCGCGGCCCGGACGGACCGCGCCGCTGTCCAGCCGCACGTCGTAGCCGCCGTCGCTGACCGCCGACGGGGCGGCGGCGGGCAGCGGATCGAGGTCGGCTGGGCCGTCCACGCGCAGGTCCGTCGCCAGGGTGCGGGGCTCGCCGGCGTGGGAGAAGTCGGCGAACAGCCGGTAAGAGCCGGCCTCGTCGAGCCGCACGGCGACCGACCAGCTGCCGTCGGGCGCCTGCTCGGGGTGCAGGTGCTGAAAGCCGGTGAGATCGCGGCGGGCGACGATCAGGTGCATCCGCTTCTCGTGCGCGACGTCGAAGTCGCGCACGGTGTCGCCGCGTTCGTCGACGACGCGGAAGCGCACGCGCTCGGACCGCCCGCGCCGAAGCTCAGGGTCGGGCGCCACGAGCCGCAGGCCGTCCTGCTCTACGGCCAGCCCGCGGACCGGATGCGCGCCCGCGGGAGGGGAGGTGGACGCGTGCCGGGCCCCGCCGGCGCCATGACCGGCGGGCGCGCGCGGAGACGGATCGCGCCCGTCGCGGTCGATCGCCTCGCCGAGCCCGACGGCGCCGGCGAAGAGGAGGGCGAGCACGGCGGCGAACCCGGCGAGCTTGGCGCCGGCGCTCATAGGGCGACCTCGCCGTACTCGCGGCGCTCGGCCGGCCGGCTCATCTCGCCTCCGCGGCCATATCGCCGCCCCGGCTCGAGCCGACCGCCTCGTCGATGAGGACGGCGCTGCCGAAGACGAACGCCACCGCCGCGATCGCGCCGACGACGCGCGGGGACGGACCGCCGTGGATCCCGGTCTCGTGGACGACCGCGTGCCCCTTGCCGCGGCCGATGAGCCAGCGGTTGAGCGGCAGCGCGACGGCGCCGGCGACCACGAGGGCGACGGACAGGGCGCCCCAGAACAGGACGTCGCCGAGGCCCGCCTCCATCGCGCCGGGGATCGCGAGCAGGATCGCGTTGTCGACGAACTCCATGACCGCGATGCTCGCCGTGTCCGACGCCAGGGCGATCGGGACGACCGCGGAGACCGCCAGGCCGGCCCGCAGGAGCGGCAGGCTGGTGAGCGCGTAGCCGAAGAAGAAGGCGAGCACGATGGCGAGGACGATCGTCTGCAGGTCCGAGAACCCGAGCGCGGTACCGATGACCATCCCGAGGATCTCGCCGATCGCGCAGCCCGTCAGGCAGTGCAGCGTGGCGCTGAGCGCGACGCCGGTGAGCGCCCGGCCCTCGGTCGGCATCGCGTGATCGTGGTGCTGCGCGGTCATGCCTGACGGAGCGTTGCATACCCATAGGGGGTATGTCAACCGATGGTCTTGTATACCCCCTGGGGGCAGGGTACGGTTCTCGACATGGCTCCCGTCACCGACACGCGCGGCTACTCCGCCACCAAGGATCAGCTCAAGAAGCGGCTCGCGCGCGTCGAGGGCCAGGTCCGCGGTGTCGCGAAGATGGTCGACGAGGACCGCTACTGCATCGACGTCCTCACCCAGATCTCGGCGGTTCAGGCGGCCCTCGACAAGGTCGCCCTCGGCCTGCTGGCCGACCACGCGGACCACTGCATCGTGCACGGCCACGGCGGCAAGACGCCCGAGGAGAACTCCGAAGAGCTGATGGCCGCGGTCGCCCGCCTGATGCGGCGCGGCTGAGTCAGCGCAGCCGCAGCCGCGCCACCGTCTTGAGGTCCCGGCGCTTGGCGTCCTTGCCACGGGTGGAGGCCGTGACCGGCCCGCGCCGCGCCCTGCGCACCTCCACCCGGACCCGCGCCGCCCGGCCGCGCGCGATCCTGTAGCTCGCCGAGCCGATGGTGCGGCCGCGCTGGCGCAGCCTCAGCGTCCCGCGGCACACGCCCTTGACCCCGCGCGGGCAGAGGAGCCGCACGGTCACCCGGCCGGATGCGTCCAGCCGCACCGTCCGCCCGGGGATCCGGAGCGCCGGGTGCTGGTCGAACGGGGCCTGGCGGACCTGCTCGCAGCTCGAGTTGACCGCCGTGTCGCGGAGGTCGACCTCGAGGTCGTCGGTGCCTGTGCCGCACGCGACGCCGTTGTCGCGCACCCCGTCGACGACGCTGAGGATGTCGTTCCCCGAGCCGCCGTCGACCGTGTCGGTGCCGTCCACCGGGGGGTTGTCGACGAAGTGGCGGGTCGTGCAAAACCCGCCCTGGCAGACCCGCGCCGGCTTCGCCCGCAGCGGCCCGATGAGGTCGTTGCCGGCGTCGCCGCGCAGCGTGTCGTTGCCGGTCTTGCCGTCGAGCCGGTCGGCGCCGCCGCCGCCGATGAGCACGTTGTTGCGGGAGTTGCCGACGAGGCGATCGTTGGCCGAACCGCCGGTGACGTTGCGGATGTGAACGAGCTCGTCGCCGTCAATCGTGACCGCCGGCGCGTCCGCCTCGCGCAGCGTCACGTTGACCGCCGTTGTGCGGGCGCTGTAGTCGACGGTGTCGGTGTCGAGCGGGTCGCCGAAGAACAGGTCGCGGTCGGTGCCGGGACCGCCGTCGAGGAGGTCGTTGCCGAAGCCGCCCGACAGGACGTCGGGGCCCGCGCCGCCGCGGATGACGTCGGCGCCCCCGAGGCCCTCGATGCTGTCGGGGCCCGACCCGCCGGTCAGCGTGTCGCCCAGCGGCGAGCCCATCAGCCGCTCGAACCCCGAGAAGGTGTCGCCGTCGACGTCGTTCCCGGGC
Organism: uncultured Solirubrobacterales bacterium; assembly: GCA_963828075.1. GTDB lineage: Bacteria > Actinomycetota > Thermoleophilia > Solirubrobacterales > Solirubrobacteraceae > JACCYI01. Next base: position 1,889,638 of record CAWHDH010000021.1, read on the forward strand.
GTGTCGAGCGACACGTTGACGCCGGCCGTCCGGTCCGCGTCGACGTACTCGAGCTCGTCGTTGCCAGGGCCACCGCTCATCTCGTCGGCGCCGAGGCCGCCGCGGATCGAGTCGTTTCCGGACGCGCCCGACAGGATGCTCGCGCTCGCGTCCCCGCGGATGAAGTCCGGCCCCGCGCTCCCGGTCACGTCCTCGACGGCGCTCAGCGTGTCCTCGCCGCTGCTCGAGCCCAGCACGATGAGCAACAGCCCGTCGTCCCCGCGGGCGCCGTAGTCCGCGCGGTCGCGCGCGCCCGGGCCGCCCTCGAGCGTGTCGCGCACCCCGTCGCCGCTCCCACCGTCGAGCACGTCGTCGCCCGCGAGGCCAGACAGCCGGTTGGCCGCGTTGCTGCCGCGGAGCGTGTCGTTGCCCCCGGTGCCGCGGAGGTTCTCGATGGTGGCGTAGGTATCGCCGTCGGGGTCGTTGCCCGCCACGTCGAGCGACGCGGCGACGGGGCCGGGACGGGACTCGTAGGTCACGCCGTCGCCGCCCCCGACCCCACCGACCAGGGCATCGGCGCCCAGGCGGCCGTCGAGCGTGTCGTCGCCGTTGCCGCCCTCGATCCGGTTCGCCGCGTCGTCACCAGTGAGGGTGTCGCCGCCGCCGCCACCGAGCAGGTCGGTGAAGCTGGCGATCGTGTCGCCGTCGCTCGTGGTCCCGGCGGCGAGGTCGGCGGTCACCGCCGTGCCGCGTGTCTCGAAGGTGAGGACGTCGGCATCGGGGCCGCCGTTGAGCGTGTCGGCGCCCGGCCCGCCGTCGATCGTCTCGACGCCGTCGTCGCCGGTCAGCGTGTCCGGCCCCGGGCTCCCGACGAGATCCTCGACGTCGTCGGCGACGCTGTCGCCCTCGACCGGCGACTGACGCCCGTCGTTGGCGGCCGAGTCGAGCGTGACCGTCACGGGAGTCGCGGCCAGCCGGCTGAGATAGCTGACCTGGTCGGTGCCCGCCCCGCCGGTGATCGTGTCGCCGGTGCTGCGACCCGAGACGTCGAGCTCGTCATTGCCCTCGCCGCCGTCGACGGTCACCGGCCCGGGCGCGTCGCCGCTGACCGGCGGGCTCCCGGGCGCACGCGGCGCGAAGCCGGTGAGCTCGACCGTGTCGTCCCCGGGTCCGGCCGTGATCGTATGGCCGGTCGTCGCGCTGCTCTCGAGTTCGTCGTCGCCGTCGCCGAGCTTGATCGTCCCGGCCGGCGAAGGGCCGTTCGAGCTGTCGCTGATCCCGTAGTCGAGCTCGTCGTCGCCCTCGCCCAGGTCGATGTCGAAGCTTCGGGTGGGGCCGTTGCCGTTGTTGCGGAACCGGCCGTCGTCGCAGAACGCGCCGCCGCCCGCGGGCTCGCAGCCGGCGCCGGCATCGACGCCGGAGATGTCCCAGACCCGGCCGTTGGTGACCGTCCCGGCCGCCGAGATGTTGATGTCGTCGTGGTCGCCCTCGGTGTCGACGATGACGATGACGTCCCCCTGGATCGAGGCCGTCGCCGCCTCTGCGGCCGTGGGCGCCGCCAGCAGCATCAGCCCGGTGACGAGCCACGCGTACGCAGCTCCGCGCATGTTCCAATCCGTTGAACGCATGGGCGCTCCTTCGAGGCCGTGGAGGGGTCGGCGCGACCCTCTCAGATCCGGAGCGTCACGGACAGGCTGTCAGTCCGTTCACTGTCCGATGGTGGCGAAGCGCAGCAGATCGCCGAGCGTGAAGTGCCCGGGGGTGTGGGCCCGGAGCCCTTCGGGCTTCCACGTCGGCTGCTGGCGCAGGAAGCCCTGCGAGTCGTGGGCGAGCAGCCCGACGAGCACCTCCGCGACGATCCGGCCCCCGACCGGCCCGAGCCGCTCGCCGTTGCGTGGCGAGTTCTCGGCCTCGCGCAGGACGTAGTACCAGAGCGGCGTCTCGGCCTCCAGCCCGCTGCGGTGCTCGGCCGACAGCCCGAAGCGATCGAGCCCGAGGTCGCCCACGGGGGTCGCGCCGATCGCCTGCGCGACCGCCTGGCCGGCGGGGAGCTGCAGCGCCTTGCCGCGCCGCAGGTTGAGGACGGGGAGGCCGGCGTGCTTGGCGTCGATCGACCCGGGCAGCTTGAGCAGCGGGCGCGCGAGGTGGGTGTCGATCTTGCGCGAGAGCTGGGGCGCCGAGCCGTCGATGCGCGTGAACTTCCGCCAGTCGATCGTCCAGGCCGCCGGCAGCGGGCGGAAGCCGTTGAGATGGCTGAGGACATCGCGGTCGGCGGTCGCCGCCGCCGAGAACAGCCGGACGCCGGTCACGCCGTCGTTGAGGTCGTACGAAGCGCGGACCATGCTGTGGCCGAAGCGGTAGGCGGCGCCCGAGAACTCGACGGGGATGAACGGCTCGTTGCGCGGGTCGAAGAACCGCAGCTGCGGCTCGCCGGTCGCGGGCAGGATCTCGTCGGCGAGGCTGTCGCCGACGATCCGCGGCAGGAAGTCGTGGACCACGACCCACTGGTAGTGCCAGCTGACGACCCGCCGCGCCTCGGCGAAGAGCGCCCCGCCCTTCAGCCGCCGGTTGCCGGCCTTGACGTGCTCGACGACGTTGTTGTGGAAGCGGACGAGCGCGTGGTGCAACTGGGAGACGATGATGTTCTCGTCGTTGCGCGGGTCGCCGACGATCGCCCGCCCCTGCGCGTTGCGCTGGACGTCGCGGCGCTCGAGGGCGTTGCCGTTGTCGTCGGTCTCGGGGTTGCGGCCCTCGAGCAGCCGCACCCCACGGCGGTCCGTGTCGCGCCACTCGTAGAGGTACGGGCTGGCCGACGGGCCCGCACCGTAGAGCGAGTCGAGGTCGAAGCGCGGCGAGCGGAACGAGACCAGCGCGTCCGGGTCGTTGAACCGGCTCAGCTGGGACACCGGGTCGAAGGTGATGTCGTGGTCGACGAACTGCCCGAAGTACGTGTAGGCGGCGGGGATCCTGTCGTTGTCGTCGCTCGGCCCCGCGCGGTCGGCCATCGCCGTGCCGAGCGCGATCAGCGCGTCCCGGTCGTGGCGCGGCGCGGGCAGGCGCCGGAACATGCGCCCGAACCGGCCCTCGAAGAGCGGCGAGCGGGGCACCGCGTCCTGGCCCCGCGGCTCCTCGGCGCCATGGTGCGTGGATCCCTCGTCGGCGGGATCGAGGGGGACGATCAGCGGGTCGTCGTCCGGCACGGCGCCGACCCTCTCAATCCGCGCCCGCAGATGTCAAGGCTGGACACAAGTACCCCTAGGGGGTATACTGCCGGCATCGTGCTCGCCCCGACCGAACACGTGGACCTCCCGATCACCGGCATGACGTGCGCCTCGTGCGCGGCGCGGGTCGAGAAGACGCTCAACCGCCTCGACGGCGTCACGGCCACGGTCAACTACGCGACCGAGCAGGCCTCGGTCGAGTTCAACCCCGACGCGGTCGCCCCGCAGGCGCTCGTCGACGCCGTGGAGGCGGCCGGCTATCAGGCCGTCCTGCCCTCGGCCGAGCCCGTCGCGCCGGAGGCGGCCGACGAGACGGCGCCGCTGCGGCACCGGCTGATCGTCTCCACGCTCCTCGCCGCGCCGCTGCTCCTGGTGTCGATGATCCCGGCGCTGCAGTTCGACAACTGGCAGTGGTTGGCGCTGCAGCTGGCTACCCCGGTCGTCCTGTGGGGCGCGTGGCCGTTCCATCGCGCCGCCTGGGCGAACCTGCGCCACGCAACGGCGACCATGGACACGCTGGTCTCGATCGGCGTGCTCAGCGCCTGGCTGTGGTCGCTGTACGCGCTGTTCATCGGCACCGCCGGCGAGCCCGGCATGCGCATGGAACTCGACCTGTTCCCCGATCGCGCCGGAGGCATGGACGAGATCTACCTGGAGACCGCCGCGGTCGTGACCGCGTACGTCCTGGCGGGCCGGTTCTTCGAGGCGCGCGCCAAGCGCCGCGCCGGGGCCGCCCTGCGCGCGCTGCTGGAACTCGGCGCGAAGGAAGTTGCCGTGCTTGGCACGGACGGGCGCGAGCGCGTCGTAGCAGTCGACCAGCTGCGGGTCGGCGATCGGTTCGTGGTCCGCCCGGGCGAGAAGGTGGCGACCGACGGCGTCGTCGAGGACGGCCGCTCGGCGGTCGACGCGTCGATGCTCACCGGCGAGTCGATCCCCGTCGAGGTCGGGCCTGGGAGCGAGCTGGCCGGCGCGACGGTGAACGCCGGCGGCCGGCTCGTCGTCCGCGCGACCCGGGTCGGCGGCGACACGGCGCTCGCGCAGATCGCGCGGCTCGTGACCGACGCGCAGTCGGGCAAGGCGCCCGTCCAGCGTCTCGCCGACCGTGTGTCCGCCGTCTTCGTCCCAGTCGTGATCGCGCTCGCGGTGGCGACGCTGGGGTTCTGGATCGGCGCCGGCGAGTCGACCGCGTTCGCGTTCACGGCTGCCGTGGCGGTGCTGATCGTCGCCTGCCCGTGCGCGCTCGGGCTCGCGACGCCGACGGCGCTGCTGGTGGGCACCGGCCGTGGCGCGCAGCTCGGCCTGCTGATCAAGGGCCCCGAGATCCTCGAGTCGACGCGCAAGGTCGACACGATCCTGCTCGACAAGACCGGGACGGTGACGACCGGCCGCATGGCGCTCGCGGGCGTGACGGTGGCGGGGACGGATCGCGCCGAGGCGCTGCGCCTCGTCGGGGCGCTCGAGGACGCCTCCGAGCATCCGATCGGGCAGGCGGTCGCCCGGGCGGCGAAGGCCGCCGGCGAGCTGCCCACCGTCGAGCGCTTCGTGAATTGCGAGGGCCTGGGCGTCGAGGGCGTCGTGGACGGGCACGCCGTCGTCGCCGGCCGGGCGGCGCTGCTGGCGGACCGCGGAATGCCCCTGTCGCCGGAGTTCGTGGCGGCCAAGGAGGCCGCCGAGCGCGATGGCCGGACGGCGATCGCCGCGGGCTGGGACGGGCGGGCGCGCGCGATCTTCGTCGTCGCGGACACGGTCAAGCCGAGCTCCGCCGAGGCGGTCGCCGCGCTGCGGGCGCTCGGGCTGCGCCCCGTGCTGCTCACCGGCGACAACGAGATCACCGCCCGTGCGGTCGCCGCCGAGGTCGGGATCGACGAGGTCGTGGCCGAGGTCCTGCCGCCCGGGAAGGCCGCCGTCGTCCGGCGGCTGCAGGAGGAGGGCCGGGTCGTGGCGATGGTGGGCGACGGCGTCAACGACGCGCCGGCGCTCGCCCAGGCCGACCTCGGGCTCAGCCTCGGCACCGGGACCGACGTCGCCATCGAGGCCTCCGACCTGACCCTCGTGAGCGGCGACCTGCGCGCCGCCGCCGACGCGATCCGGCTGTCCCGGCGCACGCTGCGGACGATCGAGCAGAACCTCGCGTGGGCGTTCGGCTACAACGTCGCCGCGCTGCCACTGGCCGCGGCGGGCCTGCTCAACCCGCTGATCGCGGGCGCGGCGATGGCGCTCTCGAGCGTCTCGGTGGTCGCCAACGCGCTGCGGCTGCGGCGTTTCCGCTCCCAGCACTAGATTCGGCCCATGGCACGACTCGTCGGCATCAACCACGTCGCCCTAGAGGTCGACGACATCGACGCGGCGCTCGAGTGGTACGGCCGCTTCTTCGCGTTCGAGCTGCGGGGGCGGCACGGCGATCAGATGGCGTTCATCGACCTCGGCGACCAGTTCCTCGCGCTCTCGGCGCCGCGGTCCGGGCCGCCCGACGCCAACCGGCACTTCGGCCTCGTCGTCGACGACAAGCCCGCCGTCCGCGAGGCGCTGGTCGCCGCCGGCGTGGACGTCTCGCCAGGGCGCCGGCTCGACTTCCGCGACCCGTGGGGCAACGACGTGGAGATCGTGGACTACCGCGACATCCAGTTCACCAAGACGCCCGCTGTGTTGGCCGCGCTGGGATTCGGCGGGTTGGAGAAGACCGAGGTGGCGACCAGCGAGCTGCGCGAGAAGGGCCTGCTCGGATCGGCCTGAAGACCAGATGGCTGGATCCGCGGCCCGGTGGATCGGGGAACTGAGGCGGTCATCGAGGGCGAGACCGGGTGGGAGTGGGAGGGACGGCGAAAGTGGGTGCACAACCCGACGAGTAAGTGCCCTGGCAATTCGAGAGTCGGATTGAGCCCCTCCCGTGTGCTCAAGCCGACGATCGATCCGCAGCTGCCGTCGAGTGTCGGCTTGTGCACCCTCGTCGCCCGCCCGCCCGGATCCCCCTCGGCTGTGCGCACTGAGACCGTCAAGGTCCTGCCTAGGTTCCCGAACGAGGAGGCCGACGTGGCTCTCGCGCCCTGGTAGCGGAGATACCGCCTCTAACGCCTAGTGAGGGTCGGCGGCGGGGGCGGGATCGCGCCGCGCGGAGCCGTCGGCGGACGTCAACCACCCCCGTGTCCGCCTCCACCCTCCCTTGGGGGTGGTTCACCCCGAATAGTGGGGTCAACCACCCCCATGAGGGGCGGCGGTGGCGCATGGGGGTGGTTGACGTCGCAGCTGACGCCCATACCCCCTCTCGGTGACCGCAGTTTGAGACCGCGGGGCCGCCGCAAAGAGGCAGAAGCGGCTCCTCGGAAGCAGGCGGAAGCAGTCGCGCCGCTGCGCAGGCCGGAGTCCCGCTGCGGTCTCAAGAGCGGCGTAGCCGCCGGCGGACTTGGGAACTCTGCGACCGCCCCATCTCTCGTCACCAAGTACAAGGGCTGCCCCACCAACTGAGAGGAGAAGTCGCCCGTTCGGAACGAACTCCCGCGACTGGACGTGAGGCGACCATCCGGCAGGCACCTCCCGCGCCACCAGCACTTGGTCTGAGCTGAGACCAAGTGGCCGATGCGCGCCAGCACCGCTCGACGGGCGTTGTCCTCGGTCACGGTCAAGCATCCCGAGTCCGGCGCGGCGTTGCGGCAGACGCGGGTCCTCGGAAGCAGGCGGAAGCGGCGGCGCTCGTCAGCGCGGAACGGCGTCATCGAGGCAACAGCCGGTGATCGGAGGGTGGGCGCGCCCGTGAAGGACGTCAACCACCCCCGTGCCTCGCGCACCCGCCGCTTGGGGGTGGTTCACGGTCTATGACACCGTCAACCACCCCCGTGGTGGCCCCGCGTGACCCAGGGGGTGGTTGACGGCGTGCGACATTGATCACGGGAGGAACCGGTCACTCGGGAGGGGTCGTTTCGCCACGCGTGTGACGTTGTCCCCCTGACCGGGCCGCCGCCGGCATCGCCGGGCGCCGGCACGGCGTGATCTCCCACAGGACGCCCTCGCTGCGGGGCACTGCCTGGCGCCCGAGGACTCCGCCTCCTTCACCGCGAGGTCTTGGCGGTGGGTCTCCCGCTCAGCGCCGCGGAAGCGCGCCTGCTCGCCGTGGTCCTGGCGCGGCATCGTTGGATTCGACGCCGCTTGGGTCAATCATCCCCGAGCAGCACTCGGCCGACCGACGGGGTGATCTACCCGACCTGAAGCCCGGGTTCCGGGACGGCGCCCGCGTGCCGTCGTCTACGACCCGGTGACTCGCGACGCGGAGCTGCTGGGCGACCCGCAGCCTCGCCGACGGGGACCTGTTCGCGACTCCCTAGGATCGCCCGATGGATCGCTTCAACGGGCTCGAGATCCCCGAGACGCTCGAGGAGGCGCTGGAGCCGGCCTCGCTCGCGCTGCTCGTCTACGACATGCAGGTCGGCATCGTCCGCCAGCTCCTCCACGGCGACCGCGTGCTCGCCAAAGTCCTGCGCGTCCACGCGGCGGCGCGCGCGCACGCGAGGTACGCACCGTCTTCCTGCGCCACTACTCCATGCCGACCGCCCTGGCGGGCGTCTACCAGCTCCGTCAGGCCAAGGTGTGGCAGCGCGCCGCGCTCGCGTCCGAGACGCAGCCCCTGATCCCGCACGGCTCGGACGGGTTCCAGCTCGTGCCGGAGCTCGAGCCGCGCCCGACCGAGGCGGTGCTGGACAAGATCACGATGTCGGCGTTCGAGGGCACGCCGCTCGACATCGTGCTGCGCGACGGCGGGGTGCGCGCGTACCTGATCGCCGGCATCGCGCTCGAGATCGGCATCGAGCCGACCGTGCGCCACTCCGCCGACCTCGGCTACGTGCCGGTGGTCGTGCGCGACGCGTGCGGGGCGGGCGATGCGGACGCTGGCGCGCGGTCGCTGGACGCGCTGGCGTTCGCGAGCGACGCGTTCATCGCCGACACCGACGAGGTCTGCGCGGCACTCGCCGCCTGAGCTCAGGCGAACCGCGACCAGCGGAACGGCTCGAGCCCAGGCGGCCGCCGGCCGGTGACGATGTAGTCGGCGAGCGCCTCCCCGGCGGGCGCGGCGATCGTCATCCCGAGCATCGAGTAGGCGGTCGCCAGGTAGACGTTGTGGTGACGCGGCGCGCGGTCGATGACCGGCAGCCCGTCGGGCGCGATCGGGCGCAGCCCTGACCGGACGTCCTCGAACCGCGGCGACCCGAGGCCGCGGATCATCCCGGCCGCGCCGCGGACGATCGTGTCGATTCGCCGCCGGTCGAGCCGGTCGTTGACGCCCGAGAACTCCATCGTGCCGGCGATCCGCAGCCGGTCGCCGAGCGGGCTGGCGCCGACGTGCGGCTCGACCAGGAGCAAGGCCCGCGACGGGAGCCGCTCGGCGCGGACCTCGATGCTGTAGCCCTTCCCCGCGGCGATCGGGAGGCGGAAGCCGAGCCCGCGCGCGAGCGCCGGGCTCCACGCGCCCGCCGCCAGGACGACCGCGTCGGCGGCGTACGCGCGTGCGGCGGTGCGGACCTCGCGGGCGCGGCCGTCGGCGGTCCCCACACCGGTGACCTCCGCGCCCTCCTCGAGGCGCACGCCCGCGCGCCGCAGGTGTGCCGCCAGGCCGGCCATCAGCTGCGGCGCGTGGACGTGCCAGTGCTGCTCGATCGCGAGGCCGGCGGCCACGGCGCCGGCGAGCACCGGCTCGAGCTCGCGCACCTCGGCGCCGGTGAGCACGCGTTGGGGCACGGTGAACCCGAGTTCGCGCATCGGCTCCATGCCGGACAGGAAGGCCTCCGCCCCGGCTCGCGCGCGGGCGGCGACGAGCATCCCGAGCCGATGGATGTCGAACTCGACGCCGTCGTCGTGCAGGCGCTCGGCGAGCTCGAAGGTGCGCCGGCCGAGGCCGGCGAGCGCGGCGCGGCCGGCGCGGTGGTCGCGCGCGTTGCAGTGACGCGCGAACCGCGTGAGCCAGCCGAGCATACGCGGGAGCTCCGCCGGCGCGAAGTACAGCGCCGACTCCCGGCTCAGCAGCGACCGGGCGCCGTAGGCGGCGAGGCCGGGCTCGGGCAGCGGCCCGGCCTGGGCGGGGCACAGCCAGCCGGCGTTGGCCGACGATGCCGCGGCGCCCGCCCGGCCGCGGTCGAGCACGGTGACGTCGGCGCCGCGGCGGTGCAGCGACCAGGCCGCGGTCAGGCCCGCGACCCCACCCCCGACGATGACGACCCGGAGCGGCATTCGCCGGACATGTTCGCGGGCCCGGATCGTCGGTGCCGAAACGTAGGATGTCTGACCGTGGCCGACCGGCGATCGAGGTCCGTGAGCTCCGCCGCACCTACCGCGCGCGCGGCGGGCTGATCCGGCGCAACGTCACCGAGGTCGAGGCGCTCAAGGGCATCTCGCTCACCGTCGAACGCGGAGAGCTCTACGGCCTCCTCGGCCCCAACGGCGCCGGCAAGACGACGGCGATCAAGGTGCTCACCACGCTGCTGGCGCCCACGGGCGGCGAGGTCCGCGTGCTGCTGGTCGGCCTGCGAGGCCGCGAGGCCGAGCGCGTCGAGGGCTACTCGCGCGGCATGCGCCAGCGGCTGCACATCGCGCGGGCGCTGCTGCACCAGCCCGAGGTGCTGTTCCTCGACGAGCCGACGATCGGGATCGACGCCGTCGGCGCGCGCGACGTGCGGGCCATCGTCGAAGGGCTGCACGCGGGCGGGACGACGATCCTGCTCACGACGCACTACCTGTTCGAGGCCCGATGCGCTCTGCGATCGCATCGGGATCATCGACGGCGGGACGATCCGCGCCGAAGGCACGCCGGACGACCTCAAGCGCGAGGTGCAGGACGGGCAGGTCGTCGAGATCCAGGCGTTCGGCGCCGAAGCCGGGCACGTCCAGGCGATCCGCGGCCTGGCGGGCGTGACGCTCGTCGTCGTCGACGAGGCCGCCGAGCAGGAACAGCGGATCGCCGTCCACACCCGACCGGACGCCGACGATCCCACCGCGGCCGCGGTCGCCGCGCTCGACGGCGTGCGGCTCGGCCGCATCGCCTACCGCGAGCCGACGCTCGAGGACGCCTACATCGCGATCGTCGAGGCCGGATGAGCGCCGGCCGGGTGCTCCGGGCGATCGCCCGCGGCTTCGTCTTCCGGCTGCGGATCGCGGGCCACGCGCCGTTCGCCTACGTGCTGGTCGTCCCGATCCTTCAGACGACGCTCGTCGTCTACCTCTTCCGCTCCGGCGACGCACCGGGCAACCTGCTCTACGCGGCGATCGGCGCGGCCTATGTCGGCATGTGGAGCCGGGTCGTCTACGAGGGCGGCGGGGCGATCACCAGCTCGGCATCTCGATCCACGTCGCCTCGATCCCGCTGTTCGCGCTCGCCCTGCTGCTGAGCGCCCTCTCGGTGGCGGCGATCGGCCTCGTGCTCGCGGCCGCGTTCACGTGGTCGCGCGAGGCGTTCGCCTACGCGGTCGCGATCGAGACGCCGGCGTGGCTGCTCTGCGGCCTGTTCGTGCCGGTCGCGATCCTGCCGGACTGGACGCACCCGGTGTCCTACGCGCTCGCGCCGACCTGGGGCGTGGACGCGCTGCGGCGGGCCGCGGAGGGAGAGCCGGCCGCCGGCGCGCTGCTCGCGTGCGCGGTGCTGTGCGCCGCGTCGGTGGCGTGCGCCGCCTGGCTCATCCGGATCGTCGAGCGCCGCGCGCGCGTCGACGGGACGCTGGCGCTCGCGTGAGCGCGCTCCGCCACGGGTTCCGCCTCGCCACCGTCGACGCGGCGATCTCGTTCCGCGCGCTGTTCTGGTGGTGGAACCTGCGCATGTTCCTGGCCGCGTGCGTGATCGCGCCGCTCGGCGAGTTGCTGTTCTTCGTCTACGTCGGCCGCAGCGTCGGGGCCGCCGGCGATGCGTTCTTCATCATCGGCAACACCGTCGCGCTGAGCGCCGGGGCGTGCCTGTTCGGCGGGATGATGGCGATCGCCAACGAGCGGCAGTTCGGCACGCTGACCGTGCTCCTGGGATCGCCCGCGCCGCGGCTGCCGCTGTTCCTCGGCCGCGCCCTGCCGTTCGCGGCGACGGGCGCGTTCGTGTCGGCGGTCAGCCTCAGCGCCGGCGTGGTCCTGCTCGGCTTCCGGCCCTCGGGCACCACGCTCGCCGGGCTCGCGCTCGCCACGGCCGCCGGGGCGGTCTCGTGCAGCGGCCTGGGACTGGTGATGGGCGCCGCCGGGCTGCGCGCGCGTGACGTGTGGGTGCTGCCGAACGTCCTGTGGATGCTCCTGCCGCTGATCAGCGGCGCCAACATCCCGCCCGGCCGGCTGCCCGCCTGGCTCGACGCGCTCGGCGCCCTGCTGCCGCTGCGCCACGCCATCGAGGCCGCGCGGGCCGTCGCCGACGGCGCGACCGTGCGCTCCGTCCTGCCAGACCTCGGGGTCGAGCTGGGCGTCGGGCTCGCCTACGCCGCGCTGGCCGCGGCGATGCTGGCTGCCGTCGAGCGCTCGGCGCACCGCGCCGGGACGCTCGACCACCGCTAAATGGGGTGGACGTGCGAGATGACGCGGCCGTCGAGGAGGACGTGCAGGGCGAACCCCGCCGGCGCGTCGTGTAACACCCATTCCTCGGATTCCAGGTCGAGTACCGGGCGCTCGCGCCAGGTGCTCGGGCAGGTCATCACCGGGCACCCGCCGAGGGCGTCCATCGCCGCGAGGTGGACGTGGCCGGCGACCACGCGGGCGACCTGCGAAGCGTCGGCGAGGAGCGCCTCGAGCGCGCGGGCGTCCGCCGGCGCGAGCCGGATGGCGTCCGACGCCGGCATGCCGACCGCGAACGGCGGGTGGTGCATCGCGACGATCGTCGGCGTGACCGGGTCGGCCGCGAGCTCGGCCGCGAGCCAGTCCATGTCGAGCGCGCCGGCGGCCGCACCGGGGATGTGCGAGTCGCACGCCACCAGCCGCAGTGCGCCGCAGCGGACGGCGTAGCGATACGGCGCGGCGGCGTCGCCTTCGAGCGGGAAGGCGGCCCGCAGCGCGGCGCGGTCGTCGTGGTTGCCGGGCAGCACGTGGACCGGCATCGCCAGCGGCGCCAGCAGCTCGCGGACCCGGGCGTACTCGGCGGCGGTCGCGTGCTCGGCCAGGTCGCCGCTCACCAGCACCGCGTCGGGCGCCGGGCGCACCGCGGTCACCGCCCGGACCGCGGCCGCGAGATCCGTCTCGGTCGAGGGGGAAGCGCCGATGTGCGGATCGCTGAGCTGGGCCAGGAGCACGCGGCCTACCAGTTGGCCATCGAGGCCCGCAGGATCGCCGCGAGATCCTCATCGCCGGGTGCCTTGGGGCTGACCGCGAGCAGGCGCTGCTGCTTGAGCGCGCCGGCCACGAGGTCCGGGACGTCGGCCTCGCCGTAGCCGAGCTCCTCGACCCCGCGCGGGGCGCCGACGTCGCGCATCAGCGCTCGCAGCAGATCGGGCAGCGTGTCGGGCCCGGGGTCGGCGATCGGCTCGCCCGCGAGCAGTTCGGCGACGTGGTGGTGGCGCTCGGGCATCGCGTCGTAGGTGAAGCGGAAGGCGGCCGGGGCGGTGACGATCACCGAGTGCCCGTGCGGCACGAACCGGTGGTCGCGCGGATAGCCGGGCGGCTCGTAGACGTGCTTGAGCCCGGCGATCGGATAGGCGCAGGCGTGCGGGATGTGCACGCCGGCCGAGCCGAACCCGACACCCGCCATCGTCGCCCCCAGCATCATGAAGCCGCGGGCCTCGATGTCGTCGGGATCGGCGACCGCCCGGCGCAGGTAGCGCCCGCCGTACTCGAGCGCCTTCGCCGACCAGACGTCGGCCACCGGGTTCGCGCCCTGGTAGGGCGGCCGCTCGTCCGGCGACCCGGGCCGCGGCCGCTGGTCGAACGGCTTGGACAGGAACGACTCGGCGGCGTGGCAGACGACGTCGAGGCCCGCCGACGAGGTGACCTCGGCGGGCAGCGTCCGGGTCAGCTCGGGGTCGACGATGGCCTGGCTGGGGCGCAGGTAGCGGTGCGAGATGCCGGTCTTGACGCGCTGCTCGGGGACGTCGAGGACGGCGACCGTGGTGGCCTCCGACCCCGTGCCCGAGGTCGTCGGGATCGCCAGGTGCGGGAGCAGCGGCGACGGCGGCTTACGGCCCTCGCCGACCGGCGGGTTGACGTAGGCCATGACGTCGGCGGGGTGCGACGCGATCAGGTCGGCGACCTTGGCGGTGTCGATCGCCGAGCCACCGCCGACCGAGACGAATCCGTCGACACCCGCGTCGCGCGCGGCGGCGGCCGCCTCGCGCAGCGACTCGAGCGTCGGCTCGACGCGCGCGCGGTCGAAGAGCACGACCTCGATGCCCTCGGCCTCGATCGCCGCGCAGACGCGGTCGGGCAGGCCGAGCGCGGCGACGCCGGGGTCGGTCACGAGCAGCGCCCGCGTCACCCCCAGGCGCTTGAGCTCCCAGCCGGCATCCGCCACGGCGCCGGGGCCGAACTTGACGGGGGTCGCCTCAAGGGTGAAGACGGTCTCGCGTTCCATCAGTGGTTCCTCCGATGGGCCCACGCGCTCCTGGGCGAGTCCCGGGGGCCGCCAGGCAAGGACGCAGGGAGGGTGCCAGGGCGCAGCCCTTGCCCCGACCGAGGACGCCGCATGGCGGTCATCCGGGGCCGTCCAGGAGTGTGTGGGTCCGTCGGAGGGGCCACTACCCTCGCAGCGTGCCACAGCTTGCCGAAGTCCTGCGTCGCGCTGTCGGGGAGCGCCACGTCCTCGTCGACCCGGAGCTGCGTGCGCCGTTCGAACGCGACTGGACCGGACGCTTCGGCGCGCCGGCGGCTGCCGTGGTGCGGCCGGGGGACACCGCCGAGGTGATCGCCGTCGTCGCCGCCTGCCGCGAGCACGGCGCCGCGATCGTCCCGCAGGGCGGCAACACCGGCCTGGTCGGGGCCGGCGTCCCGCGCGGCGGGGAGGTCGTGCTGAGCCTCGCCCGGCTCGACGCCGTCGACGCGGTCGACGCGGCGTCGGGGCAGGTCTCGGCGGGCGCGGGCGTCACCCTCACCGCGCTGCGCGACCACGCGCGGGCGGCGGGGCTCGATCCGGGCGTCGACCTCGGCGCCCGCGACAGCGCCACGCTCGGCGGCCTCGTCGCCACCGACGCCGGCGGCGCCCGCGCGCTGCGCTACGGGACGGTCCGGGCGCGCGTCGCGGGCCTCGAGGCGGTGCTGGCCGACGGCACCGTCGTCGACCGGATGACCGGGCTGCTCAAGGACAACGCGGGCTACGACCTGCCCGCGCTGCTGATCGGCAGCGAGGGGACGCTCGGCATCGTCACGCGCGTCCGCTGGCGCCTCGTGCCGCGGCTCGACGCTCGCGTCACGGCGCTCGTGGGGCTGGATTCGGCCGAGGCGGCCGCCGCGCTGCTCGCCGTGCTGCGGCGCGAGGCGCCGTCGCTCGAGGCGGTCGACTTCTTCCTCGACGCCGGGCTCGACCTCGTCCTCGACCACCTGCGGATCTCCTCGCCGATCGCCGAGCGCGCACCGGTCTATGTGCTCGTCGAGTGCGCCGCGCGCAGCGACCCGACCGAGGAGCTCGCCGCGGCGCTCGGCGCCGGCGGGGTCGACGACGCGCTCGTCGCCGACGACACCGCGACGCGCGAGCGGCTGTGGCGGCTGCGCGAGGCACACACGGAGGCGATCGCGGCCACCGGCGTCCCGCACAAGATCGACGTCGGCGTCCCGCTCGGCCGGCTCGCGGAGTTCCTGCGCCGCACCCCCGACGTGGTCGAGCGGGCGGCGCCGGGCGCGCGGACGATCCTGTACGGGCACCTCGGCGACGGCAACGTCCACGTCAACGTCCTCGGTCCGGCACCGGATGACGACGCGGTCGACGACGCCGTCCTCGAGCTGGCGGCGGCGTGCGGCGGGACGATCAGCGCCGAGCACGGCGTCGGCGTCGCCAAGGCGCGACATCTCGGCCTGGTCCGCACCCCCGGCGAGCTGGCCGCGATGGGCGCGATCAAGCGGGCCCTGGACCCGGACGGGCTGCTCAATCCCGGGGCGGTAGTGGGGGCGCCCTGAGCCTGGTGTGCTTGGCTGGGATGGGTGCGCCGAATGCCTCCCGGCCTCCTCACACGCGTCGCGGCGCTGGTCCTCGTGGCCCTCGCCGCGGTCGCCATCGCGATCGCGCTGCGCGGCCGCGACGGCGGCGACCCGGTCGAGGTCCCGAAGACCGACGTGCCCGCCCCACCGGCCGCCGCCGGCAAGGTCGAGCGGTTCGCGGACCCGTTCGTCTATGACCCCGACGAGCGTGCCTCGTTCGAGCGCCGCGCCGCAGCGGGGACGAGCCATCCGCTCTACACGGCGTCCCCCGGCGGTGCCGTCGTCAGCGCGGCACGCACCGCCGTGTGGCGGCCCGAGATCGAGCGGGCGGCCCAGGCCGCGGGCGTGAACCCCGACCGCCTCGAGGGCCTGGTGTTCCTCGAGAGCGCCGGGCGGCCCGACGCGATCGCCGCCGGGGACATCGACGGCGCCGTCGGCCTGACGCAGATCCTCGCCGAGACGGGCCAGAACCTGCTCGGGATGCGCGTCGACGTCGCGGCCAGCAAGCGCCTGACGCGGCGGATCTCACGGGAGCGCCGGCGGGGGCGGGAGGACCGCGTGCGGCGGCTCGAGCGCGCCCGGGCACGGATCGACCAGCGCTTCGAGCCGCGGCTCGCCCTCGCCGCCACCGCCCGCTACCTGAAGCTCGCCCGCGAGCGGTTCGGGCGCGAGGACCTCGCCTTCGTCTCCTACCACATGGGCATCGGCAACCTCGAGCGGGTGCTGCGCACCTACGCGAAGGCGCGAGCGGACGACACGCCGATCGCCGACGTCATCTCGGACCGCAAGCTGACCTACGCCCAGGTCTACTTCGACTCGACGCCGCAGCGCCACAGCGACGCCTACCGGCGCCTCCGCGGCCTGGGTGACGACTCGTCCAACTACTACTGGAAGCTGCTCGGCGCGCGCGAGATCCTGCGGCTGCATCGCGAGCGCCCCGCGGAGCTCGTCCGCCGCGCGCAGCTGCAGACCGCCAAGAACTCCGCCGAGGAGCTCCTGCACCCGCGGGCGAAGACCGAGCACTTCGCCACCCCGCAGGACCTCGAGCGGGCGTTCAAGGCGAAGGGCATCGTGGCGTTCCCCGACCAGCGGGCGCGGCTCGGACTCGCGCGACACGCCCAGATGGGCGAGCTGGCGCAGCGCATCGGCCGACAGCCGTCGCTCTACCGCGGGCTGCGGCCCGAGGCGCTCGCCCTCGCCATCTACGTCGGCGCCCAGGTCCGCGCGATCTCCGGCGAGCCGGCGCCGCTGGTGGTGACCTCGACGGTCCGTGACGACGTCTACCAGCGCCGGCTGATCCGCGGCAACATCCAGGCGACGCGCAACTTCTCGCTGCACACGACGGGATACGCGTTCGATGTGCTGCGCCGCTACGGCTCGCGCCGCCAGGCGCTCGCGTTCCAGTTCGTGCTCGACCGGCTCCAGGTCCTCAACGTGATCGCATGGGTGCGCGAGCCGGGCGCGATCCACGTCACCGTCTCGCGCGACGCCCGGGTCCTCGTCCCGTTGCTCGAACGGATAGAACCCAGTCCATGACCGACGCCATCCGCACGCCGGACGAGTGCTTCGAGGGCATCCCCGAATTCCCGTATGAGCCGCAGTTCCGGACGGTCGACGGCCTACGGCTGGCCCACGTCGACGAGGGCGACGGCGCGCCGGTGGTCATGTGGCACGGCGAGCCAACCTGGGGCTTCCTGTGGCGCAAGGTGCTGCCGCCGGTCCGCGACGCCGGCCACCGGGTGATCCTGCCCGACCTCGCCGGCTTCGGCCGCTCGGACAAGCCGATGGAGCGCGACTGGTACTCCTACGACCGCCACTGCGCCATGGCCGCGACGCTGCTCGAGGACCTCGACCTGCGCGACGCGACGTTCGTGATGCACGACTGGGGCGGCCCGATCGGGCTGCGCCTCGCGGTCGAGCACCCCGACCGGGTCACCCGGCTGGTGATGATGAACACCGGCGTGTGGACGGGGACCCAGGGGATGTCGGACGCCTGGCACCGGTTCGCGGCGTTCGTCGAGCAGGTCGAGGAGCTGCCGGTCGGCTTCCTCGTCCGGAACGGATGCGCGACCGACCCTGGCGACGAGGTGGCCGCCGCCTACGACGCGGCGTTCCCGAGCGAGGCCTCCAAGGTCAGCGCCCGCATGTTCCCCCGCCTGATCCCGCAATCGGCCGACGCGCCGGGGGCCGCGGAGGGCCGAGCCGTGCTCGACGCCCTCGCCGCCGACGACCGGCCCAAGCTCATCCTGTGGGGCGAGCGCGACAACGCGCTCCCGCCCACCGTCGGCGAGCGATTCGCCGAGCGCATCGGCGCGCCCGCGCCCACGGTGATCGAGGGCGCGGCGCACTTCCTGCAGGAGGATCGGGGCGAGCTGGTCGGCACGACGATCGCCGACTGGCTGGGGAGCTAGGCCGCGCTCGGCTCCCGATCGGCGTCGGACTCCTCGATGACCCCCTCGGCACCCGGCGCGCTGCGGGCCGCGCGGGCCTCATAGCCGGCCCGGGCGCCGCGGTCGGCGTCGAGCAGGACGCGGTCGACCTTGAGCGCGTGCGCCACGACATCGCGCGCGCGGCGCGGTAGCAGCCCGACAACGGCGCCGATCGGGCCAATCGACCGCGGCACGTAGACGTCGAACCGCGGGAACTTGAGCGCGCCGACGATCTCCTCGGCCACGATCTCGGGGGTCACGCGCTTGATCCCGCGGGCATCGGCCACGCCGCCCGCGAGCTCGGTCTTCACCAGGCCGGGCATGACCACGCTCACCTCGATGCCGGAGCCGCGCAGCTCGGAGCGCACCGCCTCGGAGAGGCCGACCACGCCGTGCTTGCACGCGGAGTAGGTGGCGCCGCCGGCGAAGCCCGTCTTGCCCGCCGAGGAGGCGATGTTGACGATGTGGCCTGTGCCGCGCGGGCGCATGCGGCGGACCGCCTCCTTGGTCCCGTGGATGACCGCGTGGAGGTTGATCTCGAGCTGCTTGATGGCCACGGCGTCGGGCTCGTCCTCGAACGGCCCGAGGGGCATGATCCCGGCGTTGTTGACCAGGATGTCGATCGGCCCGAGCTGCTCCTCGACGGCGGCGAGGAAGGCCGTGAAGCCCGGGCGGTCGGTCACGTCGAGGGCCAGCGCGAGGGAGTCGCCGCCGAGCTCGGTGGCGGTGGCCTCGGCGGTGACCAGGTCGACGTCGCCGATCGCGACGCGGGCGCCCTCGCGGACGAGCGACTGGGCGATGGCACGGCCGATGCCCCGGCCGCCGCCGGTGACGACCGCGACCTTGCCGGACAGAGAGCGGGGTTGCTTGGCCATTGGTCTTCTCCTCATGCGTACGTCGGCGTTCTGCCGGAAGAAGGCGAACTTACAGGTAGGCCCCGCTCGGGAGGTACGGGACGAAGCGGCCGACGTCGCCGCGGACGAAGACGGCGCCCCCGACGCGGATTTGGAGGCCCGCCTCGAGGAGGACCGGCATCGCCCAGGCCTGGTGGGCGCTGACCCAGTCGACCGAGGCGCGCGCGCCGTCGGGCGTGAGGGCGATCGCCGCCCGCAGGAGGTCCTGGGCGGCGGGCTCGTCGAGCGCTGCGAGGAGGCGCACCTCGCCGCCCGCGCTGAGCACGTAGCCGCGGCCGGGCGCCACCAGCATGCGCAGGCCGGCGGCGAGCATGGCGCCGATGTCCCGGCCGTGGGCGGCGCCTCGGACCGCGCGGTCGACCTCGTCGGCGAGCGCCAGGTCCTCGGGCCCGCCAGGCCGCACGTAGCTCGGCAATTCGAGCGGCCGCGGGACGCCATCCGCCTCGATCACCGGATGCACCGCGAAGCCGGCGCGGGCGTAGGAGCGAAGCGCCCGGTGGTCCTCCGAGGACAGGATGATGCCGCCGCGCATGTCGGCGCCGTAGGCCAGCGCCCGCGACAGCAGCTCCGAGCCGATACCGGCCGACTGCGCGCCCGGGTCGACGACGAGCAGCGAGAGGCCCCAGACCTCCTCGCGCAGCAGGGCGAGCGCAGCGCCGACGAGCGACCCGTCTCGCTCGGCCGCGAACGCGCCGCCGGGATCCGTGGCGATCAGGTGCCGGATGCGCAGGACCGCGGCGACGCTGACGCCGGCCTCCGGATCGGAGGGCTCGGGGCGACCGACCCGCAGGCGGAGGTCGGCCCAGGTGCGGCGGGCCAGCGCGGCGACCGCGGGGGCGTCGTCAGCGTGGAGCGCGCGGAACTCGACGGCTTCGGACGGCACGGCCGGGGACCATAGGCGCCCGGCGGATCGAAGCGGCGCGCGGCTCAGCCGTCGCCGCGATCGTCGTCGCCGCCGCGGTCGCCCTTGTTCCCGTCCCGGTGTCGGTCCTTGACGTTGTCGTCGTGGTCGCCACCGCGGTCTTCGGGCTTCTTCGCCACCGGCGGCGGGCTCGCGGGCTTCGGCTTGACCTTCGGCGGCTTCGGCTTTGGCTTTGGCTTTGGCTTTGGCCTGGACTTTGGCTTCAGCTTGAGCTTCTTGGCCCTCTTCGGCTTCCTCGCGGCGGCGTCCTCGCCACCACCTCCCGGCGGCGTGGCCGCGGTCTGCTGGTTGCCAGGCGAGCGCTGGTCGTCGTCCTTCTTGATCTGGCGCGGCGCGCCCGTGCGGCTCTTGCCGTGCGTCCGAGGCTTCAGAGCGATCAGCCGAGCCGCCCGCTTGCGCTTCGCGGCGCGACGCGCGGCCTTGCGCTTGGCGGCCGACCGGCGCGGCTTGGCCGCGGGCTCTCGGCGTGGCGTCGTCCGCACGACGGACGTCGAGTCGGTCTCGCTCTCGCCCAGGCTCGCGGCCGGAACGCCACTGCGAGCCGGAATCTGGCCGCGGGCCGGTGCCTTGGCCGGGGCGCTCTTGGCCGCCGGCGCACCCTTGGCCGGCGGATCGGCGCCCTCGAACGCGACGACGCCCGCCGTCCCGCCGCCGCCGACGACCGCGAGCACGACGAGCGCCTTGGCGCCGAAGGCTCCGGCACCGGTGGCCGCCGCGGCACCGCCGCCGATCGCGATCGCCCCGCCGGCCGCTCCGCCGCCACCGCCGAGGATGGCTCCGAGCACCGCTTCCTTGAGGCCGAGCGCCGGGAGCACCGGAAGCACGATGGCGAGTGCCCGCCGCTGGTGGTCCAACTCCGCCTTGAACTCGCGGCAGCCCGGGCATTCGCGCACGTGCCGTTTCAGCGTGGTGCGCCGCAGCGAGCCGCCGCGGAGGTTCGCGAGCTGCTCGCGGATCTCCGCGCAGGGCGTCTCGCGGGCACGGCGGCTGGCCGCGAGCGATGAGCGGGCCTGGAACACGAGCGCCTTCACCTTCGCCTTGGGGCAGTCCAGGATCGCCGCGATCTCGTCGTGGCCGAGGTCGCCGACCTCGGCCAGCACGAGCGCGGCGCGCTGGTCGTCCGGGAGCGAGGCGACGTCGCGCAGCAGGTCGCGCAGGTCCTGGCGCTGCTGGACCTCCTCGGCGAGGCCGTTGGTGCTGAGCGACTCGAGCGCGTCGGAGGGCTGCTCGCGCCGCGAGCGCAGGATGGTGAGGCAGCGATTGCGGGCGATCGTGTAGAGCCAGGCCTTGAGCTGGATCGGCTTTTCGGACGCCACCATGTCGCGGTAGGCGGCCATGAACGTGTGCTGGACCGCGTCCTCGGCCTCCTCGGTCGAGCCGAGCATGTGCCGGCAGAACCCCAGGACGCCGCGGTGATGGCGGTCGAAGAGGACCTCGAAGGCCGCCTCGGAGCCCGCGCGGACGTCGGCGACGAGCCGCTCGTCGCCGGCGAGACGCACGAGCGAGGCGGGACGGCGCAGGGCGGGGCGCGCCGGGCGTGGCGCAGCAGAGGCTTCCATCGCCAGTTCATTCTTCCCACATCCGCAACAACGCAACGCCGGTCGTCAGGTTGGCCGGTCCCTTCGGGCACCTAGAATCCGGCCGATGACCCGGCTCCTCGAGCAGACGGGCTCCTTCGACCACGAAGGGCACCGTCTCGCCTACACCGTTCACGGGGAGGGGCCGCGCGTCTGCGTCCTCGTCCACGGGCTCCTCCTCAACCAGCGGATGCAGTCCCGGCTCGCCCAGGCGCTGGCCCAGCGGGGGAACCAGGTCGTCACCCTCGACCTCCTCGGGCACGGCGCGTCGGACCGCCCTCGCGACATGTGGAAGTACTCGATGCCGTTCTTCGGTCAGGAGATCCTCGCGCTGCTCGATCATCTCGGGGTCGACGAGGCGGTCGTCGGCGGGACCTCGCTCGGCGCGAACGCAGCGCTGGAGGTCGCGTCGCAGGCGCCGGAGCGGCTGCGCGGGCTGATCATCGAGATGCCCGTGCTCGACAACGCGCTGCTCGGCTCCGCCCTGACGTTCACGCCGCTGCTCGTTGCGCTGACCTTCGGCGAGCGGGTCATGCAGCTCGTGTCGCGCGGGACGCGGTTGCTCCCCAGCCGCCTCGTCCCGTTCGGGCCCGACATCCTGCTCGACACCGTCCGCCAGGATCCAGGCCCGAGCGCCGCGGTGATCCAGGGCCTGTTCTTCGGCCGCACCGCGCCCCACCGCGCCGAGCGTCGCACCTTCACGGCGCCGGCACTGATCATCGGGCACCGTCGCGATCCCGTTCACCCGTTCTCGGACGCCGGGATGCTGGCCGACGAGATGCCCAACGCACGGCTCGTCGAGGCCGACTCGATCCTCGAGTTGCGCCTCGCCCCCGAGCGGCTGACGAACCTGATCGCGGGCTTCGTCGAGGAGTGCTGGAAGCCGCAGCAGGCCAAGCGCCGGCCGAGCGCGCGCGCCCGTGGCACGGCACGGCGGCCGTCGGCACTATCCTGAGCTGACCCGTGTCGAGCCGTCAGGAGGAAAAGGAGCGCCGCCGGCAGGAGCGGCTCGAGCGCGAGGCCGCCGAGAAGCGCGCCGCCGCGAGCCGCCGCCGGATCCAGCTGGTGGTCGGCGCGCTGCTGGCCGTCGCCGCCGTGGCCGCGATCGGCTTCGCCGGCGTCACCGCCCTCGGTGGGGACGACGACGAGCCGAGCAACGCCCGAAACGAGGCCGCGCGCGCCGCGGCGGCCAAGCTCCCGGCGCAGAAGGAGACCGACGTCGACAAGGCGGCCAAGGCGGCGGGCTGCGATCTCGTGCACCCGAAATACGAGGGCGCCGGCCACGAGGACCGCGACTTCACGCCCGCCGACTACAAGACGAACCCGCCGACCTCAGGGACGCACAACCCGCTGGTCGCCGAGGACGGCGTCTACGAGACGGGCGACGAGCCGCAGCTCGGCAACCTCGTGCACACGCTCGAGCACGGCCGGATCGACGTCCAGTACCGGCCAGGGACCCCGGCCGCCGAGATCACCCAGCTCGAGGGCTTCGTGGCCGAGAACGAGGGCTACCACATGGTCATGTTCCAGAACCAGACCAAGATGCCGTACGCGATCGGCGCCACGGCGTGGACGCACCTGCTCGGCTGCAAGGAGATGAACCCGCAGGTCTGGGACGCCCTGCGGACGTTCCGCGACCGCTACATCGACAAGGGTCCCGAGAAGGTCCCCTAGGTCCGCCAGCCGCCGGTCTCGCCGCGGTACAGGCCGTGACCGGTGAAGACCATCCGGGCGGTCAGCCAGAGGACGCGCAGGTCGAGCCGCAGCGACGCGTGCTCGACGTACCAGAGGTCGAGCTCGATGCGCTCGTGCCAGGGCAGCGACGCGCGCCCGTGGACCTGCGCCCAGCCGGTGATCCCCGGGCGCACGGCGAGGCGCCCGCGCTGGCGCTCGGTGTACTGGTCGACCTGCACCTGCACGGTGGGCCGCGGGCCGACCAGCGACATCTCCCCGCGCAGCACGTTGACCAGGTTGGGGAGCTCGTCGAGCGACGCGCGGCGCAGGAAGGCGCCGACCCGCGTGATCCGGTCGTCGCCCTCGTCGACCGCGAGCCCCGCGCCCATGCCCTCGGCGCCGGCGACCATCGTCCGCAGCTTGTAGACCTCGAACGGGCGGCCGTCGTGGCCCACACGCCGCTGGCGGTAGATCGGGTGCCCCGGCGACTCCAGGCGGATGAGCACCGCGGCGGCGCCCAGGACGGGCGCGCTGACGAGCAGCGCCGTGCCGGCGACCGCCACGTCGAGCGCGCGCTTGCCGAGGTAGCTCAACGCGTGCCCTCCGCCGGCTCCCAGCCCGCCTCGGTGCCGTGGCGCAGATGGTCATAGAGACCGGCCGCGATCGCCGCGGTGGTGAGGACGTAGTAGCGGGCGACGAGCAGCGGGCGCTTGCGTACCCTCGCGCCGGCGGCGGCCGCGCCGAGCAGGCCGAGCTGGGCGAGGAGCGCCGCCCGGTACGCCGGGCGCCGCGCGAGCGCCGCGCTGCTCACGAACGCGACCAGGTGCAGCACCGGCGAGGCGTAGCGCAGGGCGCGGTGCGAGACGAGCATCGCGGCGTACCCGGGAGCGTGGCCGCGCAGGTCGAGCAGCCCGCCGCGCAGGATCATCGGCCATGCGTGGCTCATCATCCGGCGCTTGCGGGCCCACTCGCCCTCGATGCTGGGGACCATCTTCTCGGTCGCGCGGGCGCCGGCGACGTCGACCGCCCGCCAGCCGCGTCGCACCAGCTCGGCGGGCAGGGACAGGTCGTGCGAGACGCGCGGGTCGACGTGCAGGTAGGCCTCGCGGCGCACGGCGTAGATCGCGCCGTTGCCGGCGGTCACCGACGCGAGCGCCGACTCGTTGCCGCGCAGCCACATCTCGTAACGCCAGTAGACCCCCTCCTGGTTGGTGCCGGCGTCGTTGACGAACGCGACGCGGCCGCACGCGAACCCGACGCGCGGGTCGGCGAACGCGGCGGCCAGCGCCCTGAGCCCGCCCGGCTCCCACGTCGCATTGGCGTCCGAGAACGCGAGCAGATCCCCTCGGGCGCGCGCGACGGCGGCGTCCTGGGCGCGGACCTTGCCGCCGCGGGGCAGCGCGAGGACGAGATCTGCGCCGCCCTCGCGGGCGCGCTGCGCGGTGGCGTCAGCCCCCGGCTCGGCGCCGCCGTCGACCGCGACGATCACCTCGAGACGGTCCCGGGGCCAGTCCAGGGCCAGCGCGTTCGCGACCTTGGCGGCGATCACCGCCTCCTCGCGATAGGCGGCGACGATCAGCGAGACGAGCGGCGGCGGATCGCCCGGCTCGTCCTGGGACCCGGACGCGAGCTGGCGGCGCACCAGACCCGCGACCGCGAGCGCGTACCCCGCCTGCGTCCAGGCGAGCAGCGCGGCGGCGGTCCAGAAGAGCAGGCGCACGGCGGCGCATGCTGACAGCCCGGGACGCGCGGCCGTAAGTTCGGCCCGCTTTCTGACGAGTGGCTGGGCGTGGCTGGGGGTCGCCGCTGCCCGACTGCATAGTGGGATCTACGTGGGCGGGCAGCGGCGGCCGCCAGGCGCGTCCAGACGCCGTCAGAAACGTGCAGAACTTACGGACGCGTGTCCCTACATCCAGCGAGCAGCTCGGTGTAGAGGTCGAGGTGCCGCCGCGCGATGGCGTCCCAGCCGTACGACCCGCCGGGCGCGGCGGCGGCGGCGGAGGCGTGGCCCAGCTCCGCCCGGCGAGTCGGATCGGCGAGCAGCCGGCCCAGCGCGGCGGCGAGCGCGGCGGAGTCGCCCGGCTCGACGAGCTCCGCGGCCCCGATCGCCGCGACGTCCGGGAAGCCGCCGACGGCCGTCAGCAGCAGCGGGCGCCCGAAGGCCAGCGCGGTGAACAGCACGCCGGACTGGTCGATCTCGCGGTAGGGGAGCACGACCAGGTCGGCGCGGCGGAACGTCGCGGCGAGCTCGGGCGCGCCCAGGAAGCGAGGCGCCCAGCGGACCCCGGGCGGCGCGGCGGCGCGCAGCGGGCCGATGTCCATCCTCGGCATCCCCCCGACCCACAGCTCCGCCGGCGCGGCCGGCCCGAGCGCCCGCCACGCCTCGAGCAGCACGTCGATCCCCTTGTACGGGCGCATGAGGCCGAAGCACAGGACGACGGTGGCGTCCGCAGGGGTGCCGGCCAACTCCGGCGGCAATGGCGCCCCGGCCGGCTCGCGGGTCAGGGCGGTCAGCGCGCCGTGCGGGATGACCCGCACGCGGGCGGGATCCACGCCGGCCTCGTCGCGCAGGCGGCGCGCACCGTGCTCGGAGTGCACGACGACCGCGTCCATGCGCTCGTAGAGGCGGCGCTGCGCAGCGATCTGGCCCGGGCGCGGTTCGCGCGGGAGGACATCGTGGGCGGTCAGCAGCCGCGGGCGCCGGCGCGGCAGCAGCACCGCGTCGAGCTGCTGGACGGCGAGCCATTGCAGGTGGACGATGTCGGCCGCTTGCGCCGCGCGTCCGTAGCGCAGCATGTCCGGCACGTGCTGGGCGAGCCGGGCGACCCGGCGCACGCGGGACCCGGGCGACCCCGGAGCCCAGCGGTAGAAGGCCTCGCGGACCGCGTAGCCGGGCTCGCGCGGCACCGCGCCGTAGCCGAACGCGCTGGTGATGAGGTCCACGTGGGCGCCGGCGCGCGCGAGCGCCGCCGCGAGGGCGTGGTCATAGGGCGGCGTGTAGGCCGGAGGGTCGACGAGGTGGACGCGCATATCGGTGTTTCGCCCGGCCGCCCTTCGCTGGCGCTCGGGCTCTGGGCGACGTTACCCCCCGGGCCGCCCTCGCCGGCGCTCGGGCTCTGGGCGACGTTAGTTTGGTCGCCGCGCGGCCCCGGTGCGATACGGCGGCCGAACCGGGCCGCTACGGCCCGGCCGGCACACCGCTCCGGGGTACGTTCACGTTCGGGGAGAGCTCCTCCTCGCGCCGCGCCGCCTTGCGCGCGTACATCGCCGCGTCCGCATGCGCCATGACGTCCGTGTAGCTGCGGCTCTCAGGCGTCACCATGGCCACGCCGACGCTGGCCTGCGTGCTGACCCGGGTCGCTCCCAACCGGACCACCTGCCGGCCGATGCGTTCCTCGACCTGACGCGCGATCCGCTCGGCCTCCGCCTCGCCGACGCTGAGCAGCACGACGGCGAACTCGTCGCCGCCGATCCGGGCGACGATGTCCGTCTTGCGGCTCGCGCGGCGCAACGCGGACGCGACCGCGCGAAGAACCGCGTCGCCCGCCGAATGGCCATGGGTGTCGTTGACCAGCTTGAAGTGGTCGAGGTCGACCGCCAGCAGCGCGGACATTCCCCCGTAGCGCTGGATCATGAGGATCTGGCGCTGCGCCTCCTCCTCGAGCCGCCGCCGGTTGTAGAGCCCGGTGAGCGCGTCGTGGTCGGCGAGGCGCAGGAGCCGCTCCCCTTCGCGCTTGCGCTCCGAGACGTCCTGCACGTGCACCACGAACGACGTGGGAACCCCGCCGGCATCGCGGATCAGGCCCACCGCGAGCAGCACCCATATGACCGAGCCGTTCGCCCGGACGTAGCGCTTCTCGAGCCGGTAGTCCTGGATCTTGCCGGCCAGCAGACGCCGGATGTGCCGCCGATCGACCTCGAGGTCGTCGGGGTGGGTGATGTCCTGGAGCCGCTTGGTGAGCAGGATCTCCTCGGGGTATCCGAGCAGCGCGCACAACGCTCCGTTGACCCGCAGCCACACTCCTTCGAGGTCGATGATCGCCATCCCGATCGGCGCCTGCCCGAAGGCCGCCGCCAAGCGGTCGTCCGCGGCGGCGGGCGGCCGGGCGCCGATGTCGCGCAGGACCCACATGAGGGTCTCGGAGTCCAGAGCGACGGCATCCCACTCGTAGCGGCCGGCCGCGAATCCGGAACCTTCGAGCCAGCGCATCTCGCCTCGCGCCGCGACGCCGGACTCGAGCGCCCGCAGGCAGGCCCGCAGCAGGCCGCCGTCCGCCACCTGCGGCCACACGTCGCCCCAGTGACGGCCGATCGCCGACTCGGCAAGCGGGTGGCGCGCCCTCGCCGCGGCATTGAGGGACGCGACGCGCAGGTCGACAGGCCTCCCCGCCGCGCCACGGACCGCCGTGCTGAGCACGATCGCGTCCGGCAGCCGGTCGACGACCTGCGCCAGCACCTTGGGACCGGCGGAGATCACCTCGTCGTCGCTCGGTCCCCGAACGCGAAGTGGGCCACGACGCGGGTCCCGCGGTGCCGGCGGACGAAGCGCAGTTCCGCGCACAAACCGGTCATCACGAGGAGACCCAGTCCGGCACCGGGGCTGTCGAACCGCGGACCCATGCCCAGGCCGTCGTCCTCGACGCTCACGCTCAGCCCTTCCGGCGCGACGCTGAGCGACACGCGGGCGCGGCCGGGGTCCAGCGGCGTGGCGCGGTCGCGGTAGGCGTGGATGACCACGTTGGTGACCGCCTCGGAGACGACCAGCTCGACCGCGACCAGGTCGAGCGGCAGGCCCTCGAGCGCCTGGCATACGGCGCGACGGGCGACCGCGGGTGCGTCGGCGGTCGCCGCGAGATCGAGCTCGAGCGTGGCGGCGGAGACCGCCGGGCGCATCAGCGCACCGCCGCCGCCGGCCGCTCGGCCTCAGGCGCTGATGGTGTCGGGTGGGGGCGTCCGGCCTGGGCCGGCGGGAAGGCGTCGGTCATCGGGGCGAGCGCCTGGCTGGACGGGCGGCGGCGCGGACGCGCGAAGCGCAGGAGCCCGAACCCGCCGGCCGCGCACCCACAGAGCACTGCGGCGACGAAGAGGAGGTCGCCGGGCGAGAGGACGGTCATCGGGGGGCGCGTCCGGCGGAGGCTGGGCGCGGCGCGACAGGTCTGACTTGCCGCGATCCGGACAAGGACTCACCTCCGATGGCCTGCATGGTCCCGCCCCCGCTCCCTTGTAGGACTCTCCCGACCACCTCCGCACCAACGGCTGCGTCGGGCACGTCCACCACCGAGCATAGCCGTCGCTGACGACCCGTCAAACCTACGGGAGCCTCCGGCGCATCGCCGGTCGTCAAGCGACGCCGCCCGCCAGCGCCTGCAACTGCTCCCGGAGTTGGTCGGACAGCCCTTCGAAGCGCAGCGCGTAGGTGTCGTGGCCCGATTGGCGCAGGACCCGTGCGCGGCCGCAGATATGCAGATCGGCGGTGGGGTCGAGGTCGACGGTCAGGACCTCGTCGGTCGAGAGCGGGCGCGCCGAGTGGACGCGCAGGCCGCCGGGCCCGACGTCGACCGTCCGAGCGGTTATCGCCGACCCCTTCGTGCGGCTGAGCGTGCACGGCACGGCGGCCGCGAAGCGCGGGGCGCGCCGTCGGTCGGACACGGGGGGAGATGTGGCCATCCCCCTCATGGTTCCCGATGCGCCGACGTTCAAGGCCCGGGGTGCGCCAGTATCCGCGCCGTGGGCGTCGAGGTCTCCTACTGCGTTGTCAACACCGAGCAGCGCGAGCTGCTGCTGCGCGGCCTCGATGCGATCGGCCGCGAGCGCGCCGCCCTGCCGTTCGACACGGAGACGATCGTCCTCGACAACGCGTCGCGCGACGGGTCGGCCGGCGCGGCGCGCGCCCATCCCGCGGTGACCGAGGTGATCCGGCTCGAGCAGCGGCGCGGCAAGGCGGAGAACGACTCCGCGCTGCTCCAACGCGCCGGCGGGCGCTACGCGCTGCTGCTCAACGAGGACTCGGAGTTGCTCGCAGGCGCCACGGCGGCGCTGCACGGCGCGCTCGACTCCCAACCACGTGCCGGGGCCGCCGGGGCGGCGCTGCTGCGGCCCGACGGCACGCCGCAGCCATCGGCGTGGCGCTTCCCGGGACCCCGCGCGGCGCTCTACGCGGCGCTGCTGCTCCATCGCCGGCACGTCGTCCAGAGCACCGGCGACGGCGTGCGCGAGGTCGACTGGGCGCAGTCCGCGGCGCTACTCGTGCGCTCGGAGGCGGCGCAGGCGATCGGGTGGCTGGACCCCGCGTTCTTCGTCTACTCCGACGAGGTCGACTTCTGCAAGCGCCTGCGCGACGCCGGCTGGAGCGTCCTCTACGTGCCCCGGGCGCGCGCCGTCCACCACGAGCAGCTCTCGACCGGGGCGGTGCCGACGCGGCGGATCGTCGAGATGGCCCGCAACCGCGACCGCTACATGCGCAAGCATCACTCGCGGTCCGCGGCGGCCGCGGTGCGCGTGCTGACGGCGTGGACGTACGCGCTGCGGGCCGCCGCCGCGGTGGTGCTGCCGGGCCACGACCCCCGCCGGTATGCGCGCCACGTCACCGCCAGCCTGTTCCCAGGCCGCGGCGAGGGGCTGCGCGAGGCGGCCGCGGAGTTCAACCGCCAGTTTCCGCAACCGTAGGGTTGCCTATACTCTCGCCGATGCGCCTCCTCGTCCTCGGCGGGACCGTCTTCCTGGGCCGCCACGTCGTCGCAACCGCGCTCGCGGCGGGCCATGACGTCACGCTGTTCACGCGCGGCCGCACGAATCCCGGCCTATTCCCCGAGGCCCGCCACCTGACCGGCGACCGGGGAGGCGACCTCGGCGCGCTCGAGCGTGGCGAGTGGGACGTCGTGGTCGACACCTCCGGCTTCGTCCCGCGCGACGTCGGCACCGGCGCGCGCCTGCTCGCGGGGCGCGCGGGCCGCTACGTCGTCGTCTCGTCGGTCAACGCGCATCCGGGCTGGCCCGAGGAGGTCGTGAGCGAGCGCTCGCCGCTGCACGCATGCCCGCCCGACGCCGGCCCGGACGGCGACTACGGCGTCCTGAAGGCGGGCTGCGAGCGTGCCGTCCAGGAGGTGTTCGGCGATGCGTGCCTGATCGTCCGGGCGGGGATGCTCGTCGGCCCGCACGAGAACGTCGGACGCCTTCCGGCGTGGATCGAGCGCGCAGAGCGCGGCGGGCCGCTCCTCGTGCCCGGCCCGCCGGAGCGGCCGCTGCAGCTGCTCGACGCGCGAGACCTCGCGGACTGGATGCTCGAGCCGGATCGCACCGGCGCGTTCGCCTGCGTCGGCGAGACGGTGACCATGGAGCACCTCGTGGACGCGCTCGACGCCCGGGATCCGGTGTGGGCGAGCGACGACGACCTCGTCGCCGCCGGCTTGGAGCCGTGGACGGAGATCCCCTTCTGGCTGCCGGAGGCGGAGTGCCCGGGGGCGATGCGGATCGACGGGAGCGCCGCCGGTCTGCCCGGCCGCCCGCTTGCCGAGACCGTCGCCGACACGCGCCGGTGGCTGCTCGAGGAGGGCGGCCGCGAGGAGCTCGCCGCCCTGGGCCGCCCGCCGCGCGGCGGCGTCAGCGTCCCAGCGCCGGAGCGCGAGCGGGCGCTCGCGCTCCGGCTGGGGTGGACGGATTAGCTGCCGGCCTTGGCCAGGTTCACGCGGCCGAAGCCGAACTGCGGATCGCGGCCCGGCGCGCCCTTGTCGTCGACCGACGCGTCGAGCTTGGAGCGCCAGGACGCCGGCGTCCCGCCGCGGCTGGCGATGAGCGCGGCCACGCCGGAGACGTGCGGGGTCGCCATCGAGGTGCCCGAGAACTTGACGTAGCCGCCGCCGCGCTGCGCGGAGAGGACGTCCACGCCCGCCGCCGCGATCTCGACGTCGGCGTTGGCGTTCGAGAACGAGGCCCGCTGGTCGTTCGAGTCGGTCGCCGCGACGGAGACCACCTCGGCGTAGGCCGCCGGGTAGTTGAGCGTCGCGTCGCCGTCATTGCCCGCCGCCGCGATCAGCAGCGACGAGGAGCTCGCGTTGCGAACGGCGGTCTGCAGCGTCGTCGACGCGCCGCCGCCCAGGGACATCGAGATGACCTTGTTGCCCTTGCCCGCAAGGTAGGTGATGCAGTTGGCCACGCCGGCCGTCGAGCCCGTGCCGAGCGGCCCGCCGAGCGCCTTGCAGATCCCCAGCGACGAATTGAACGCCACGCCCGCGACGCCCTTGCCGTTGTTGGCGATGCCGGCGATCGTGCCGGCGACGTGGGTGCCGTGGTCGTTGTCGTCGGCGCAGGTGCCTTCCTTCACGGTGCCACCGCCGATGATGCCGCCGAAGGAGCCCATGGCGTTGGCGCAGTTGACGGTCTTGCCGACGAGATCCTCGTGCGCCTGGTCGATGCCGGTGTCGACGATCCCGACCTTGACGCCACCGGACGTCGGGAACGCGCCAACGCCGAACAGGTCCCAGCCCTCAGGCCCGTCCATGTCGGCGTCGTTCGGGTTGTGGATCCCGTAGAGCTCGCCGAAGCGGGGGTCGTTCGGCGTCGCCAGGGCGCGCATCGTGAAGTTCGGCTCGGCGTACTCGACGCGCGAGGACCGGTTCAGCCTCGCGGCGACGGCGGCCGGGTCACCGGTGACCCGCACGACGCTGGCGCCGACGCCGGCCACGCTGCCGACCTGGCCGGTGATGCCGACGACGCGATCGAGCGCGGCGCGCGCGGAGGACGAGACGCCCGGCGAGTACTTCACGATGACGGTATTCCCGTCATAGGGGGCGGCGGCTGACGCGGCCGCCGCGGGTACGAGGGCGATGGCGCCCGCCAGCAGACCGGCCTTCACGGCTCGATGCATGTGTTGGTTCTCCCCTGCGGAATGGATGTACAGCGCATGTGGGGACTCCCGATCCCCGCGCTTACTTGCCGGTAGCTTACCCTGCCCCGTCCTGTGCGAGTCGCCCACTTCGCAAGCGCGTCACAAGCTGGCGCGCGGCGGACAGCTCGCCCGCCCCGAAGAACCCGGCGATCCACAGCGCGGGCAGGATCGCGATCCCAACGGCGGCGCGCAGCCCGAAACCCGCCACGCCTGCGGTCGGGAGCAGCAGCTCGCCGGCCACCGTCAGCCCGCCGGCGACGAGCACCAGGAGGGCCAGCCGGCCCCATTCGAAGTCGACGCGGAACAGCGAGCGGGTGAGGCCGTACATCACGCCGAGCATCACGACGTAGGCCCCGCACAGCGCGATCCCGGCGCCCGCGATGCCGAGCGGCCCGACCAGCAGCGCGAGCAGCGCGACGTTCGCCGCCAGGCCGCACAGCGCCGCCGGGAAGTTGCGCACGGTGACCTGCGCGCGCCCCGCCATCGCGACGAGGACGAGGAACAGCCCGTACAGCGCCCAGCCCAGCGACACCCACGGCAGCGCCTCGTGGGCGTCGAAGAACGCCGGCGCGGCGAGCAGCCGGACGACCCAGCGCCCGAGCAGCGTCACGCCCGCGACGACGAGCCCGGTGAACAGCACGTAGTAGGTGGTGATGCGCGCGAAGACGCGCCGGGCCTCCTCGTCGTCGGCGATCGAGTACGCCAGCGGCGGCCACGCGTACTGGAACGCGCGCACCGTGAAGATCACCACCGCGGCCAGCTTGACCGACAGGCTGTACAGGCCCGCCTCGTCGGGGCTCGCGGCGCGGAAGAGGTACAGCCGGTCGATGAAGAACAGCGCGAAGACCGACATCTCCGCGGGCACCGTCGGCAGGCCGAAGCGCAGCATCGGCACGAGCAGCGAGCGGTCGGGCGCACCGAGCGCGCCGCGCAACCGGACCCACAGGCCGAGCAGGACGATCGCCGAGGCGCCGAAGTTCCCCAGCAGCAGGCCGAGCGCGCCCTCGTCGCGGACGACGACGAGCCACAGCGTGAGCGCGACGGTCAGCGCGACGTTGCACAGCGCCGCGAGCGCGTACTCGCGGGCGCGCTCGTCCACCCGCAGCAGCGCGTAGGCGAGCTCGAGGTTCGTGAACGCCCACAGACCGAGGGCGGTCGCGCGCATGACGCCGGGACGGTCGGCGCCGAGGACGAGCTCCGAGGCGGGGCCGGCGAACACCGCCATCGCACCGGCGCTGAGCGTCGTGGTGGCGAGCAGCACGCCCGTCGCGGTGCGGGCGAGCCGGCGCCGGCGATCGGGATCGGCGTCGTGGTAGTGGAAGCGGACGAGCGCCTCGCCGATCCCGAGACGCACCACGATCGAGCCGAGGATCACGACCGTCAGCAGGAGCTCCGCGGTCCCGTAGTCCGCGCGCGTCAGCTCACGGGTGTAGACCGGCAGCAGCGCGAGCGCGATGACCTTCGAGACGACATCGGCCACCTGGTAGGCGGCGCCGGTCCTCAGCAGTCGCCGCAGGTACGTGCTCACGGACCCCTATGGTGCAGGAAGTCGCGGCGACCCAGGGGAAGTCGGCCAAGGCATCCATGACTTACGCCATCAGCTCAGGCAACGAACCCATCGCGCTACGCGCACTGCGCTCCATGCCGGGGACGGTCGTGATCGCGTACGACCACGACCTGCGCATCCTGGTGGCCGGCGGCACGCTCGACGTCTGGGGCGCCCGCGACCCGGCGCGACTGACCGGGGAGCGCCTGCGCGACGTCGTGCCGCCGAGCGCGTTCCGCCGCATGGCGCCGCGGCTGCGTGGCGCGCTCGAGGGCCGCGTCCAGGAGTTCTCCTACCGCACGATCGAGGACGACGTGGATCTCGACGTGACGATCACGCCGCTCCCCGGCGAAGCGGGCGAGTCGCTCGGCGCCGTCGTCACCGCGCGGATCGACGAGGCCAGCCTGCGCCGCGTCCCCGACGACGACCCGCTCACCGGGGTGCTCTCGCGCGAGCGCATGCAGGAGGAGATCGGCCGCGTCGTGGCGACCGTCGACCGCTACGGGGAGCCGGCGGTCGTCGGGGTGCTCGACCTCGACAACTTCCGCTATGTCAACGACGCGCACGGGCACGGCGTCGGGGACCACCTCCTCGCGCAGGCCGCCAAGACGCTCCGCCGGCGCCTGCGCGAGACCGACGCGATCGGCCGGCTCGGCTCGGACGAGTTCGCGTTCGTGCTGCCGCGGACGGGCCTGCGGACGGCCCAGGACGTCGCGAGCGACATGCTGCGCGCGCTGCGTGACGGGGCCACGCTCACCGGCGGCCAGCCCGTGCGCGTGTCGGCCAGCATCGGGCTGGCGCCGATCCATCCCGACCCCGGCGGGATCACGACCGCCGCCGACCTGCTGGCGGTCGCCGACATCGCGATGTACGCCGCCAAGGCGGCCGGCCGCGACCGAGTGGAGATCGCCGACCCGCTCCACCGGTCGCTCGATCGGGCCCGCACGTCGCTGAGCTGGGCCGGGCGGATCCAGCGCGCGCTCGAGCACGACGACCTCGTCCTGCACGCGCAGCCGATCCTCAACCTCGCCGAGGGCCGGATCGACCGCCACGAGCTGCTCCTGCGCATGGTCGACGAGAACTCGGAGCTCGTGGAGCCCGGCGCCTTCCTCTCGACCGCCGAGCGCTTCGGGCAGATGACCGCCATCGACCGGTGGGTCGTGCACCGTGCGCTCGAGATGATGCGCGCGGCCCCGGGCGCGGGGCCGATCCTCGCGGTCAACCTCTCGGCGGCGACCCTGACCGACGCGGCCACCGTCGCCCACATCGCCCAGGGGGTGGCCGACTCCGGCATCGACCCGTCCCGGCTGCTGTTCGAGATCACCGAGACGGCGGCGATCGCCGACCTCGTCCGCGCGGGCGTGATGGCCGAGCGGCTGCGCGCGCTCGGCTGCCGGCTCGCGCTCGACGACTTCGGCGCGGGCTTCGGCTCGCTCTACTACCTCAAGCACCTGCCGTTCGACGTGCTCAAGATCGACGGCGAGTTCATCCGCGACCTCCCCAGCTCGCCGGAGGATCAGCTCACCGTGCGGGCGATCGCGCAGATGGCGCGCGGCCTCGGGAAGACCACGGTGGCGGAGTACGTGCAGGACGAGGCCACCGTCGAGCTGCTGCGCGAGCTCGGCGTCGACCTCGCCCAGGGCCACTACATCGGGCCCGCGGCGCCGCCCCCGGAGCACTGGCCCACCTGAGGCTGGTCAGGGGAGCGTCTCGGCGAGCCAGGCCGGCAGCATCCGGAAGATCCGCGGATCGAGGGTGTGGCCGACCGCCGTCTCGAGGTAGGTGACGTCGGCGCCGGCCTGCCGCGTGCGGGCGTGGGCGTCGCGCCCGAAGTCGACGGGGATGACCGGGTCCAGCGAGCCGTGGGCGATGGCCACCGGCAGGCCCTCCAGGACCCCCGGATCGAGCTCGAAGCCGGGCACCGTGGGGATGAACCCGCTCAGCGCGAGGATCCCGGCCGGGCGGGGACGGCCCCCGCCGGCGCCGAGCGACCAGGCCATCACGGCGCCCTGCGAGAAGCCGGCGAGGACAGTCCGCTCGGGCCCGATTCCGGTCGCCTCGCCCAGCGCCTCGAGCCAGCCGGCCAGCCGGTCCGACGCCGAGTGGAAGGCCGCGGGCTCCGGGAAGCCCATGCGGGCGACGGGCGGGTACCAGTGGTAGCCGGGCGGTAGCGACAGCGGCGCGCGCGGGCAGGCGCCCACCAGGCGGGTGCGCGGGTCGAGCACGTCGAGCAGCCCGGCGACGTCCTGCTCGCTGGTCCCGCGGCCGTGCATCAGCACGATCGCGCCCGCCGGATCGGCGGCCGCCGGGCGCAGGACGTGCACGAGGTCTCCCAGCGCGGGCACGGGCCGGTCACGCTATAGCGTCTGCACCGATGGCGAACGAGCGACCCCTCGCCGTGCTGCTGCTGCCGCGCCCGCTCGAGCGGTTCATCCTGCGCGACCAGGCCGAGGACCTCCTCCAGGCGCCCGGCGTCGTCGCCGTGGATCCCGCGCGCGTGCCGTACGGGGCGGTCGGGCGGCTGCCGCGGCCGGTGGCTTTCGGGATGGGCGCGAGCCAGGCGCGCCGGCTGGTGCGCGCGCTGCCGGGCGTCCCGCGCGTCGTGGTCGTGTTCCACCCGTTTCAGGTGCCGCTCGCCTTCGCGCTGCTCGACCGCCTCGGCGACGACGCGGAGCTCTGGTACGGGCGCTGGGACCGCTACGAGGAGGCGCTCGACGCCGGCCCGCGGACCAAGGCGCGGCTGCTCGAGCTCCACGAGATGGCGGCGCGCCGCTCCGCGCTGACCTTCGTGGCCTCCGACGCGCTCGGCGAGCTCGAGCGCGAGGCCGGCCGCGACGCGACGCTCGTCCCGCTCGCCGCCGACACCTTCCCCGCCCCCGACCCGGAGGGCAGCGTCATCGCCGTCTCGCTCGGCCATCTCGGCCGCCGGGTCGACTGGCGGCTGCTGCGCGAGGTCGCCGAGGGGATGCCCGAGCTGACGCTGCTGCTCGTCGGCGAGCGCCACGACGGCGAGATGGACGGCGACCCCGACTTCGCCGCCTGCGCGGCCGCGCCCAACCTCGTCTGGCTCGGCCGCCGCGGGGACGAGGAGGCCGCGCGGCTGATCAACTGCGCCGACGTCGGGATCGTCCCGTTCAAGGTCGAGCCGTTCAACGACGCCGGCCTTCCGTACCGGATCCTCAAGTACGCCCGGCTCGGCCGGCGGACGGTCGCGCCCGACCTGGCCGGCGTGCGGACGTGGGACCGCGCCGTCATCCGCGCCCCGGACGCCGCGGGCTGGATCGCCGCCCTGCGCTCGCAGGCGGGCGTGCGATCGCAGCCGGACACCGAACTGCGCGAATGGGCCCTCGACCAGCGCGCGCGGAGGGTCAACCGGCCGCTGTTCGAGCGGCTCGAGGCGCTGGGGATCGAGTCGGGGCGGCTGGGGTCAGAGCGAGTCGGCGGCGATTCGCACCCCATCTCTTAGGAATTGGGTCCGAAAGGGCTTGGGAGATCGAGTCCGAACTTGAGCACCACATGGGTGCTCAACATCGAACTCGATTTCCGCGACCCGCCCGCGACCCCCGGACTCCCCTTCACCTCTCCCTCGGTGCGCGTTTCAACGACGCCGAACCCGTCGAGCCTGTTCGTCACTGCCGCCCAGCGGGACACGCCACATACGCCGCCATCTGCGAGTTGCGCGCCACCGGCACGAACCCCGGATCGGGGGCATTCGTCCGCGGCGACGCGCCGTCCGCGAACCCGTAGCGCCGCAACCCCTTCCGCGTCACCAGGAACACCGCCACCCCTGAAGACCGCCGGCGCGCGGAGCGGGCGGTGACGGCGCTGCGCGGGGCGTCGAGGTGCCAGCGGGCGTCGGGCACGAGGCGGTAGGTGGGGAACGTCAGCGGCCCGCAGCGCAGCGCGGCGCGCACCCGCGGGTCGTCGAGCAGGCCGGTGAGCCCGGCGTGCGTCGCGCGGATGAAGCGCAGCTCCTCGCTGACCCGGCCGAGGGAGGGCGCGAGCAGGACCAGCCCGACCGCACCCAGCGCCGCCGCGGCCGCCGACCCGCGCGCCCACCGGCGCCGCCCAGGCGCGTCGGGTGCCAGCGCCGTGAACCCCGCCAGCGCGTACCCGGCGAACAGGCAGAAGGCGACGCTCGGCACGGTCAGGTAACGCGGCAGGATCGAGAGCCCGACCACGCCGGTCCCGACGAAGGTGACGATGCCGGCCAGCGCGAGCGCGAGCGGGACGCGCGTCGCGCGGATGCCGAGCAGGCGGACCGCGAGCGCGCCGCCCACGAGCGCGAGCACGAAGACGGGCGGCCGCACGGTCGCGCCCACGAAGGAGACGAACGCGCCCGGCACGGCGCCCAGACCCTGCTCGCGACCGAGGGCGTCGGCCAGCTCACTCGTCGCGTGGAGCGAGTGCAGCGCGTCGCCGGTCGCCGCCCAATCGACCAGCGCCCAGGCCACCGGCGCCGCCAGCACCCCGGCCCCCAGCGCCGCCCGGCGGCCCCAGCCCGCGCGCGGCGCCGCCCACAGCCACAGCAGGCCCGCCAGCACCCACCCTTCCGGCCGCAGCAGCCCGGCCAGCACGAGCAGGATCATCGGCGCACCGCCTGCGTCCTCGTCCTCCGCCGCCAGCACGCCCGCCCAGACCACCAGCGCGAGGAACGGCACGTCGACGTAGCCACGCGCCGCGTAGAGCAGGAACGAGGCGCTGGAGGCGACGAACAGCGCGCCGAGCAGGCCGCTCCAGCGCCCGAAGACCGCCGCGCCGAGGCGATAGGCGCCGATCACCAGCAGCGCGTGCGACCCCAAGCACACCCCGACCAGCGCCCGGTCGGCGTCCTCGCCGATCAACCCGAGCAGCGCGCCCACGGCGACGTAGAGCGGGTGCTGGGTCGGCGCCGCGTAAGCCTCGAACGTCGGCGTCAGGCCGTCGAGCAGCTCGCGCCCCCACACCAGGTGGTAGTAGGAGTCGTAGTTGGGATAGGTCGGCGCGAGCGCCCAGACGAGCGCCGCGCCCAGCACCACGGCGGCCGCCCCCGCCCGCTCGGCCCGGGGCGAGAACCGCGAGCCGGTCACGACCGCGCGGGCGCCGGCGCCGCCTCCACGACGGGCGCGACGCCCGGCGCCTCCGCCTCCTCGGGCTCCTGCGGCCCGCGGGCCAGCGCGACGCCGACGCCCAGGAGCGTCCAGGTCATCGGGTCCTCGAGGAACGCCGCGTAGATCCACGTGTGCACCACGAGCGCCACGAAGCCGGCGCCGACGACCGCCCGGGCGACCGTGCGCCCGGCACCGCGCAGCAGCCGGACCAGCGCGGCTCCCAGCAGCGCCAGGTAGACGGCGAGGCCGATCAGCCCCTGCTCGGCGGCGACGGTGATCGGGATCGTGTGCGACGCCGAGACCGCCCGCTCGCTCGAGGTCGACTCGCTGCGCCGGTACTCGTGCGAGAACGACCCGGACCCGAAGCCGTACACGGGGCGCTCCGCGGCGAGGTCGACGCCCCCGCGCATCAGCTCGAAGCGGCCCGAGGTGGCCTTGTCGATCGACTCGGACGAGGTGAGGTCCAGCCGCACCGCACCCGGGAACGCGAGCACCAGCCCGCCCGCCACGACAAGGACCGCCGCGGCCACCGCCAGCGACCGCCACGGCGCCCACCGCAGCGCGGCGAGCAGCAGGAGGCCGGCCAGCAGCGCGGCGAAGCTCGACTGCGACAGCGTGAGCACGAGGCCCGCCCACAGGACGACCAGGCCGGCGGTGGCGGCGATCAGCGCCGGCCGCGACCGGCACCAGAGCAGCACCCCGGCGAGTCCGAGCATGACCAGCGCCAGGAACCGGCCGTAGATGTTCGGGTCGAAGAACAGCGAGTTGACGCGGAAGTACGCCTCGAGCTGGTTGGAGGCGATGACCTTCGGGTTCAGCAGCAGCTCGCGCTGCTGGTACTCGACGAAGCCGACCGCGGCGAACGCCAGCGCCAGGACGACGAGGACCACAAAGCACCGCCGCGCGAGCAGCGCCGTCCACTCGAGCTCGCGCAGCAGCGCGAACAGCAGCAGGAACGGGACGTAGAAGAAGACGACCTGCTCGAGGGCCTTGGACGTGTCGCTCGAGTACGCGGCCTGCAGCGCGTAGAGCAGGACCGCGCCCGCGAGCAGCCACTCGAGCAGACCGTTCGCCCGCGGCGGGTCATGGTGATCGCCGCGCCGCAGCCGCGGCACGAGCCATGCCAGCGCGCCTGCCGCCATCACGGCGTAGAGGGGGACGAGCAGGTTCGCCGTCGCGCCGCCGGACTCGATCGGCACCCGGAACGGCGCCGCCGCCACCGCCGCGCCGGCGAACAGCCCGGGCCAGCGCGCGAACAGCACCGCGACGAGAGCCAGCAGCAGGACCGCCGCCCCCGCGGCGGCGGCGACGAGCTCGGCGCGGTCGTCCAGCGACGCGAGCTGGGGCGTGTCGTGGATCTCCAGGACGAGGAGGACCGGCGTGAGCAGCAGCGCGCCGAGCATCGCCACCGCGCGCCCGCGCGACGACGGCGCCAAGACGGCGGCGGCGGCGAGCGCGGCGGCGACGATGATCCCGGCCTCACTCATCGCAGCGGCGACCTCGGGCGCGGGCGCACGCGGCGCAGCAGGTCGGCGATGTTGCGGGTGATCTGCTGGACCGCGGGGTCCTCGCGCAGACGCTCGCCCCAGTCGGGCAGCCCGACGCGGATGACGATGCCCTTCCCCAGCCGCGAGCCGGTGAGGGCCGGGCGCGGGGCCTCCGGCGCGCCGGTGTCCGGGTCGACCGGCGCGCCGTCGCCGCGGTCCTGCCCCATGCCGGCGAGCAGCTGCAGGCGCCCGCGCTCGGCCGGGACGGACTCCTCGACGGCCGTGAAGCCGCCCACGACGTCCGAGACGCTCTCGAGCAGCCGGAACTCCGGATCGTCCTGGAGGGTGATCAGGTCGGCCGGCTGCTCGAGCCGGCGAACCGGCCGCAGGCGCGCCCCGAAGGCGTCGACCGCGGTCGGCTGGGTCGGGCGGAGCAGGCGGCCGCGGGAGACCGTGACGCCGCGTCGCAGCGAGCCGGTGCCGAAGGAGGCCACGCGCCCGCCGCGCTCGACGTACCGGCGCAGCCGGGTGGCGAGTGAGCGCGGGATCCACCGCTCGGCGCCGGCGAGCAGGACCCCTTCGCGGTCCGTCGGGCTCGGGTCGTCGCTCGCGGCCAGCGCCAGGTCCGTGGTGACGTCGTAGCGGACGCGCGCACGGTCCAGGAACGCCAGCAGCGGGGCCGACTCCTCGGCGAACCGCGGCGGCAGCCCGCTCATCGGCCGCGGGACGCGGACCGGCTCTGAGATCTCCAGCGTGTTGGGCAGCCCGTCGCCGTCGTCGTCGACGGCGTCGGCGCCGATCCAGCTGATCGCCGGCAGGACGACGAGGATCTTGGCGCGCTCGGCGGACTGGACGAGGAACGGGACGCGGGCGACGTCGCGGCCGTGGCGCACCTCGAGCAGGTAGACGCCCGACACGCCGCCCGGCGCGCGCATGACGAGGGGCTCGCCCGGCTCGGCGCTGCCCTTCTTGCGCGGACGGGACTCGCCGATGCGGCGAACGCGCCAGCGGTAGTCGCGCCCTCGCGAGTCGACGAGGAACTCGATCCGCTCCCCGGCCCGCTTCGGCTCGAGCGGCGGCTGCACGGCCATGCGGCGGACGAGCACCCCCGGGCGGCCGGGGATCTCGCCGGGCTGCGGGGGCAGCTGCGCCGGGGACGAGCCGCGGTTGCCGGACCGGTCCTCGACCTGCGGCACGACCATGTAGGTGCCGACCGGCGCCGGGGCGCCGTTCACCAGGCCGTCCCAGATCCCGCGCCGCGAGCCCTTGCGCCGCGACTCGAATGAGGCGACCTGCCGCGGCTCGCCGTCGGTGCGCCAGACGGCGAACTTCGTCCGGCGGAAGCGGCTGACCCGCCGGACGGTGATTGCGACGTGCTGGCCCGGGGCGACGATGGCGGGGCCCTTCTGCGCCGGGCGGCCGCCCGCCGGGCGGATGCGAACCACGACCGGCCGCGGCGCCGTCGTGTCGAGGGTGATCGACGACGTCGGCACGACGACCGAGCGGCCGACGCGGCGCAACGCGAAGCGCAGGCGATACAGGCCGTCCGGGGCGCGCAGGCCGTCGTCGGTCCGGCCGTCCCACTGCAGCCGCACCGGCCGGAACGCGCGCGCCGGCACCGCCGCGGCCAGACGCCGCACGCGCCCCCCGCCGGCGTCCACGACGTCGACCGTGACGTCGTCGTCGGCCTTGACCCGGAACGACACGGGCTCGACGTCCCGGCGCCCGTCGCCGTTGGGCGAGAAGAACTTATGGACGTTGACGCTGTTGACGACCGAGGGAGCGCTCTTGAGGCGCTGGGCGACGAAGAAGGCGGAGAACGTCGCGCCGACGAGCAGCGCGAAGACGACCCGCGCGAGGACCGTCACCTACGGCGCTTTGTCGCTGCCGGCGATGACGAGGAGCTTGGCGTTCGGGCCCGCGAGCGACTGGGTGTCGGCGTCCATCGCCTTGAGGTCGGCCCCGCCGATGATCTTGGCGGCGTCGGCGGCCTGGCGCTTCTGGCCCGAGGCGTAGTAGATCGTGGTGGTGGCGACGGTCTGCTCGGGGGCGTTGCCGGTCTTGCCGCCCTCGGCGTAGCCCGAGGCGGACAGGCGCTCGAGCAGGTTGGCGGCGAGGCCGGGCGTGGTGGTCCCGTTGAAGACCGCGACCGTCGTGACCTTGCGCGTGGAGGCGACGCTCTGCCGCGGCTTGGTGGAGCCGCCCGAGTCCTCAGGGGTCGGCGAGGCGGCCGGCCCCTCGGCGACCTGGTTGCCCGTGCCGGCGGGCTTCTCGTCGCCACCCAGCACCTGCGTCAGGAGCAGGACGACCGCGGCGAGCGAGGCCAGCGTCAGGCCGATGATCAGCGCGGCCCCGGCGCGTGACCGACCGG
Organism: uncultured Solirubrobacterales bacterium; assembly: GCA_963828075.1. Lineage (GTDB taxonomy): Bacteria > Actinomycetota > Thermoleophilia > Solirubrobacterales > Solirubrobacteraceae > JACCYI01. Next base: position 1,931,792 of record CAWHDH010000021.1, read on the forward strand.
ATCCGGCCTCGCCGCCCGTGCGGCGGGCGCTCGTGGGCGCGCCATATGCGCCGGTGGCGCGCCGGGCCGGGGGCGGGGTGGCGCGCAACGGCGCGGCGGCGGCGGTCGCCGGCCGCGGCAGGACCGGGGGCTTGACCGGGGGCGCGGGCGGCGGTGACGGCGCGGGACGATCGGCCACCGGCGGATCGGCGGCGGGCACGCCGTTGCTGGGCGGGGGCGGGCCCTCGTCGCCGGTCGCCGGCGACGGTGGCATCGCGGTCTGCGTGCCGGCCGCCACGGGGGCGGTCGCGGTCGCCGCGCCGGCGGTGGCGACCGCGGGCACCGCCACGGTCGGCTGCTCGACGGCGGCCGGCGGGCCGGCGCCGTCACCGGTGGCGGCGACGGCCGGCACCGGCGGGGACGCCGCCTTGGCGGCGGCGGCGGTCGCGGCGGCGGGGATCGCCGCGGCGGCCGGATGCACCGTCGTGCCCTGGCGCGCGACCGCGGCGACGGCCGGCGTGGCGACGGGCGGCGGGATCGGCTGCGCCCGGACGGGCCGCGGCGGCTGCGTCGCGGCGGTCTGGGCGGCGAGCCGCTGCTCCAGCTCGAGCGCGCGCTCGGGGGCTCGGCCCGCCCATTCGCGCAGGCGTTTGAGCTCGCGCGCCTGGGCGAAATAGAGGATCGTGAGCACGGCCAGGCCGAAGAACGCCGCCAGTCCGACGTAGACGCCGTACTTCTCAACCTGGTCCTGGAGCTCGATCGCGAAGACGAACACCACGGGAGCGGCGACAGTCTAGTGGGCCGCTAGGCGGTGGCGCGGGCGTCGGGGTCCGCGGTGGCCGGGGCGATGCTCCGAATCTCCGACAACTCGGACACCTTGGCGGCGAGTCCGGCGGCGTCTCCTTCGAGCGCGAGGAGCCCGACCTGGTCGAAGATGTCCTCCACCCACGCCGGGTCCAGCGGCGCGCGCTCGGCCCGCAGGATGCGCTGCGCGGGGGTCGGCATCGGGCGCTCGTAGGCGTCGAAGAGCTGCTCGTGCAACTTCTCTCCCGGCCGCCGGCCGACGAACTCGATCGCGATGTCGCGGTCGGGCTCGAGGCCCGAGAGGCGGATCATGTCGCGGGCGAGGTCGAGGATCCGGACGGGGTCGCCCATCTCGAGCACGAACACCTCGCCGCCGTTGGCGAGCGACCCGGCGCGGATGACCAGCTGGACCGCCTCCGGGATCGTCATGAAGTAGCGCGTCATCGCGGGGTCGGTCACGGTCACGGGCCCGCCCGCGGAGATCTGGCGGCGGAAGATCGGCACGACCGAGCCCGACGACCCCAGCACGTTGCCGAAGCGCACCGAGGCGAACGCCGTGTTCTCAAAGCGCGCGTTCGCCGCCTCGCACGCCCATTCGGAGAGCGCCTTGGAGGCACCCATCACGGTCGCCGGCGAGACCGCCTTGTCCGTCGAGATCTGGATGAACGTCTTGACGGCGCTGTCCCCGGCGACGCGGGTCACGACCCGGGTGGCGATCGCGTTGTTGCGGACCGCCTCGACCGGGTTGGCCTCCATCAGGCCGACGTGCTTGTAGGCGGCGGCGTGGAAGACGACGGCGGGCCGGTGCTCGGCGAACACCTCGCGCATCCGCTCCTCCTCCTTGCAGTCGGCCAGCACGGCCACGGAGTTCAGGACGTGGCGGTCCTGAACGAGCTCGCGCGAGATCTCGAACAGGTTGTCCTCGGCGTGGTCGAGGAGCACGAGGCGGCTCGGTGCGATGCGGGAGATCTGGCGGCAGAGCTCGGAGCCGATCGAGCCGCCCGCGCCGGTGACCATGACGCAGCGCCCGCTCAGGTACTGGGCGACGCGCTCGACCTCCATCCGCACCGGCTCCCGACCGAGCACGTCCTCCACGCGGACCTCGCGCACCTGGCGCACGACGCGCCCGCCCGTCTGCAGCAGCTCGAACACCGTCGGCATCGTGCGGACCGGCACCCCGCGGTTGCGGCAGGCGGTGACCACGCGGGCGCGCATCGTGCCCGGCGCGGACGGGACGGCGATCAGCACCTCGTCGGGCTCGACGTCGTCGAGTACGTGCCCGAGCTCGTGGGTGGTGCCGAGAACCCCGACGCGGTCGACCTTGGAGTGCTTCTTGCGCGGGTCGTCGTCGACGAAGCCGACCGGCCGGTAGCCGAGGTCCGGGTTGCGCAGGATCTCGCGCAGCAGCAGGCGGCCGCCGTCGCCGGCGCCGACGATGACGACCGACCGCGCGTCGCGGCGCGGGCGATAGCCGCGCAGCGGCTTCTCGTAGAACGCGTGCACGGCGAAGCGGACGCCGGCGAGGAACAGCCCCAGCAGCAGCCCGAACAGGGCGAGCACGCCGACCGGCGCGTTGATCGTCGAGTGCGGCGGCAGGGCGCTCAGGACGGGCTGGACGATCACGATGAACGCGACCAGCCCCAGCACCCCGAGCGCGACGCCCTGGGCGATCCGCGCGTACTCGGCCTGCGACGAGTAGCGCATCCAGCGCCGATAGACGCCGGAGATCGCGAGCGCCGCGATCGTCACGGTGACGGCCGGCAGGACCGTGCGCGCGAAGAGATCGTCGTACGGGTATGGGATGGTCCCCGCCTCGTCGAACCGGAGGCGGTACGCGAGGTAGTAGGCCAGCGCGACCAGTCCGGCGTCCAGCCCGAGCTGTGGGAGCGAGTGCCGGTGGACGGGAGGGGCCGCAGAGCGGAGCCGGCGGCGCATCTCGGAGAGTCTATTCGCCGCCATCGGGCGCTGTCCCTCGTCCGAGGGGCCCGAGGAGCAGGTCACAGAGCACCTCGGGGTCGCGGCGGACGCGCTCGGCGGGCTCCTCGCCGGCGGCCCGCTTGGCCAGCACGACGTCCTCGGCGCGCTCGAGTCGCCGCAGCCGGCCGTCGGCGATCAGCCCCTCGTCGACCGCCCCGAGCCGGCCCTCGAACACCGTCCAGACCGGCGTGCCGAGGGCCACCGCCTCGCGGTTCATCGTCCCGCCCGCCGACACGACGAGGTCGGCGTAGGCGATCAGCGACTGCGAGTCGATCGCCCGTTCGGGGACCACGAAGCCGCTCGCGGCCAATTCGGCGCGCTGCTCGGGCGTGCGCGGGAGGACCACCGCCTGCTCGCCGCGCAGGCGCTCGAGGACGCCGGCGAACAGCGGGTTCTCGAACCGGTGGTACAGCGAGACGGCGGGCGGTGTGCGGATGACGGCGATGGGCCGGGACGGGTCGAGGCCGAGTTCGTCGAGGATCGCCGGCGACGGCTCGAAGTCCGCGAGGTAGTACTCCTCCTTGAGCCCCGGGTACTGGCGCAGCTTCTTCGGCCCGGCGCCGTACGCCGCGAGGCGCTCGGGCGGGATCGCCTCAGGGACGAGGACGGTGCGCGCGAGCCGGCAGTTGACGGTGTGCTGGGCGCGCGCCCACTCGTAGTCGAACGTCGTCGCGCTCGGGATCCCGAGCAGCTTGGCGGCGACCGTCACGTCGTTGGAGCCGTGGCCGATGGCGATGTCGAAGCGCCGGCCGAGCGCCCACCGCGCCAGGGCCGCCGACCGGCCCGCCAGCCCCAGCGCCTTCGCGCCGAGCCGGCCGCCGCGGTGGTGGCCGATCGCCTCGTGGGGGATCTCGAAGCGCTCGAGCAGCCCGAGCGTCTGGGCGAAGTCGCGCGCGGTCACCGCGACCTGCGCCCCCCGCGCCTGCAGCGCCCGGATCACCGGCCGCATGACCAGGACGTGGGGCGAGTTGGTCAGGTCAATCCAGACGCGCATCGCGCACCGCGGCGACGACCTCGTCGGCCTGCGCGCGCGAGAGCACCGGGCTCATCGGGATCGCGAGGTGGGAGGCGGCGACCTCGTCGGTGGCCGGCAGCTCGGCGCCCGCGCCCCACTCGCGCATCGCCGGCTGGCGGTGCACGGGCACGCGGTAGTAGGCCTTCTGGCCGATCCCGGCCGCCTTCAGCGCGGCCGCGAGACGGTCGGCGTGCGCGTGGCGGATCACGTAGAGATGCCAGGCCGCCGAGGTCCCGGGTGCCGTCAGCCGCGGCAGGTCCACGTGGTCACCCAATCCGGCGGCGGCGTAGTGGTCGCCCGCGTCGCGGCGGCCCTCGGCCCAGCGGTCCAGGTGCGGGAGCTGCACGCGCAGGATCGCCGCCTGCAGCTCGTCCAGGCGCGAGTTGTAGCCGACCTGCTCGAAGGTGACCTTGTCGCGCGAGCCGTGGAAGCGCAGCATCCGCAGCCGCTCGGCCACCCCGGCGTCGCTCGTGGTCACGGCCCCGCCGTCGCCGAACGCGCCGAGGTTCTTCGAGGGGAAGAACGAGAACGTCGCCGCGGTGCCCAGCGCGCCCGGGCGGCGGCCGTCGGCGCCGCGCGAGCCGGCCGCCTGGGCGGCGTCCTCGAGCACCGGCACGCCCAGCGCCTCGATCTCGGCCACCGGCGCGACGTTGCCGAACAGGTGGACGGCGAGCACCGCCTTGGTGTTCGGGGTGAGCGCGGCCCGCACCGTGTCGGCGGTCACGCAGAACGTCTCCGGGTCGACGTCGCAGAACACCGGGCGCGCGCCCGTCGGCGGGATCGCCTCGGCGGACGCGTAGAAGGTGAAGGACGGGACGACGACATCGTCGCCCGGCCCGACGCCCATCGCGCGCAGGGCGATCGTGATGGCGTCCGTGCCGTTGGCGACGCCGACCGCGTGGCCCGCGCCGACGTAGGCGGCGAACTCCGCTTCGAACGCCGCCACCTCGGGCCCGAGGATGTACGCGCCGCGCTCGACGACCTCGTCGATCCGGGCGCGCAGCTCGGCGCGCAGGGGCGCGAGCGGGGTCTTGGTGTCGAACAGCGGGACGGCCATGCCGCGCAGCAGACTAGTTGTCGCCGGGCGGCGCCCTCCTATCCTCGGAGGCCGCTTTGCTCTTCCTTGCCTCCATAACCGACCCCATCGTCGAGGTCGCCGTCGACGTCATCGACGCGATGGGCCTGCCCGGGATCTTCTTCCTGATGGTGCTCGAGAGCGCCTGCATCCCGGTGCCCTCCGAGGCGACGTTCCTGTTCGCCGGCTTCAACGTCGCGCGGGGCGAGTACTCGATGTTCGCGGTGGTGGCGGTCGGCACCTTCGCGAACGTCGTCGGCTCCTGGATCGCGTACGCGGTCGGCTATTACGGCCGCGTCGACGTGCTCGAGAAGCACGGCAAGAAGCTGCACATCAAGCCATCGCACCTGCACCATGCCGACCGCTGGTTCGAGAAGTACGGCGACGCGACCGTCTTCTTCACCCGCATGCTGCCGATCGTGCGGACCTTCATCTCGCTGCCCGCCGGCGTCGCCCGGATGCCGTTCTGGCGCTTCACGTTCCTCACCACCGCGGGCTGCGTCCCGTGGATCCTGATGCTCACCTACATCGGCTTCTGGGCCGGCGACCGCTGGGAGTCCTGGAAGGACTCGCTGCACTACATCGACTACGCGGTGGCCGCCGCGATCGTGCTCGGCGCCGTCTACCTGTTCTTCCGCTGGCGACGGGGGCGCGGCGGCGAAAGCACGCCGACCGAGCCGGCCGCCGATGCCGCGGCCCGCTGAGGTCGTCCTCCTCGGACTCGTCCAGGGGCCGGCCGAGCTCCTTCCCATCTCGTCGTCCGGCCACGTCGCGGCGCTGCCGTGGCTGCTGGGCTGGGACTACGCCGACGCCGACCCGGAGATGCGCAAGTCGGTCGAGGTGGCGCTGCACGCGGGGACCGCTCTGGCGCTGCTGATCGGCCTGCGCGGGGAGGTCGGGGAGGCCGCCCGCGGGTTCGATCGGCGGCGCGGCGCGCTGCTCGCGTGGTCGTTCGCGCCACCGGCGGTTGCGGGACTGACGTTCGAGCGCGTGGTCGAGCGGCGCCTCGGCACGCCGCCGACGATCGCCGCCGGCCTGCTCGCCGGCTCGGTGCTGCTCGTGCTCGCCGACCGCGCGCCCCAGGTCCGCGGCCGCGAGGACGCCGGCTGGGTCGACGGCGCCTGCCTCGGGCTGGCACAGGCGGCGGCCTTGATCCCGGGCGTCTCGCGCAACGGCGCGACCTTGTCGGCGGCGCGGGCGCGCGGGTTCCGGCGCCGCGACGCCAACGTGCTGTCGCGCCATTGCGCGCTGCCGGTCATCCTCGGCGCGAGCGTCCTGAAGGGCGTGCGTCTGTGGCGGCGGGGGATTTCAGGGGCGCAGGCGCGGACGCTCGGGCTGGGGGCCGCGGCCGCGTTCGCCTCGACGCTGGCGTCCACGCGGCTGATCGGGGTGGTCGAGCGCGACCGTCCGCTGGCGTGGTGGGCCGCGTACCGCACGCTTGCCGCCGCCGTCATCCTGGCCGCAAGCCGGACCGGTACGGTTCGCCGCCGATGACCGACTCGATCGAATGCTGCGTCGGCACGACCGCCAGCGAGGGCGTCCTCTACTCCGCCGCGGTGGCCGGCAGCGTCGGCGTGGTCGGCTCCGCCGCCGTCGCGGGATCGGTGGGCGTCGTCGGCTCGGCCGGCGTGGCCGGCAGCGTGGCGGTCGTCGGATCGGCCGGTGTCGCGGGCAGCATCGCGGTGGTCGGCTCGGCCGGGATCCTCTTCGGCCTGGCGAACGTCGGCTCGAGCGGGTGCGTGGCGTGCATCGGCTGTGTGGACTGTGTGGGCTGCGTGGCGTGCATCGGGTGCGTCGGGCTGCGCGGCGCCGTCGCGCAGATCGGCAAGCGCGGATGAGCGAGGGCACCGACGCCTACGCCGCCGCGGGCGTCGACACGGGCAAGGCCGACGCCGGCGTCGCCGCGCTCGTCGGCGTGCTCGCCGGCATCGAGACGGGCGCCCCGTCGCGGTCCGTGCTGCCGAGCGGCCATTACGCGGCCGTGCTGCGCGTGGCGCCGAACCTCGGGATCGCGGTCGGGACGGACTCCGCCGGCTCGAAGGTGATCGTCGCCGAGCAGACCGGCCGCTTCGACACGATCGGCATCGACTGCATCGCGATGAACGTCAACGATGTCGTCTGCGTCGGCGCCGAGCCGATCGCGGTGCTCGACTACCTCGCGGTCGAGGAGTCCGACCCCGAGATGCTCCGCCAGATCGCCGTCGGCCTGCGCGCCGGCGCGATGGACGCCGGGGTCGAGATCCCCGGCGGCGAGCTCGCGGTGCTCCCGGAGGTGGTGCGCGGGCATCCGTCCCCGAGCGGCTTCGACATCGTCGGCACCTGCTTCGGAACCGTGGCGTTGGACGCGCTGGTGACCGGCAGCGAGCGCCGCCCGGGCGACGCGGTGATCGGGCTCCCGTCGAGCGGCATCCACTCCAACGGCTACACGCTCGCCCGCCGCGCGCTGCTCGAGGACGCCGGCCTCGGCCTCGACGAGCGCCCGGGCGAGCTCGGCGGCGCCAGCGTCGCCGACGCGCTGCTCGAGCCGACCGTCATCTACGTCCGGGCCGTGCTCGACCTCCTGCGGTCGAACATCTGCGTCCACGGCCTCGCGCATATCACCGGCGGCGGGGTGCTGAACCTGCTGCGGTTGCACGACCCTGAAGGCGAGTCGCTCGGCTACGAGCTCGACGCGCCGCTGCCGGTGCCGCCGGTCTTCGAGCTGATCGCCGCGGCGGCGCGGGTCCCGGCCGCCGAGATGTGGGAGGTCTTCAACATGGGCTGCGGCTTCGCGTGCGTCGTGCCGGCCGAGCACGAGGTGGAGGCGATCCAGCTGCTCGATGCCCGGCATCCGGGCGCCGCGCGCATCGGCACGATCACGGCGGGCGGCAGTCGGGTCGAGCTGCCCGGCCTCGGACTTTCCGGCGACCGTTCGGGCGGGTTGGCGGCAGCGTGAATCGCGCTGTCGTCACGGGCGGGGCCGGGTTCATCGGCTCCCATGTCGTCGACGCGCTCGTCGCCGACGGCGTCGAGGTGCGGATCATCGACGACCTGTCCTCCGGGCGCCGCGAGAACGTGCCGCCGGAGGCGGCGCTCGTCGAGCTCGACATCCGCGACGCGGCGCGAGTGGCCGCCGAGCTCGAGGCGTTCCGCCCTGACGCCGTCTTCCACCTCGCGGCGCAGATCGACGTCCGGCATTCCGTCGAGGATCCGGCGAACGACGCGCGTGTGAACGTCGAGGCGACCGCCGCGCTGCTCGAGGCGGCGCGCCGCGCCGGGGTCGGGCGGGTCGTGTTCAGCTCGACGGGGGGCGCGCTGTATGGCGACGCCGAGACGATTCCGACCGCCGAGGGCGCGCCCATCGCGCCGATGGCCCCGTACGGTCAGGGCAAGTTCTCGGCCGAGGGCTACTGCCACCTCTACGCCCGGCTGCACGGGCTCTCGACGGTCTGCCTGCGCTACGGCAACGTCTACGGCCCGCGCCAGGATCCGCACGGCGAGGCCGGCGTCATCGCGATCTTCTGCGGCAAGGCCCACGAGGGCGGGAGACCGACGATCTTCGGCGACGGCCGCCAGACGCGCGACTACGTCTACGCCGGCGACGTCGCGGCCGCCAACCTCGCGGCGGCGCGGACGGACGTCGGCGGCTCGGTCAACATCGGGACCGGCATCGAGACCTCGCTGCTCGAGATCCTCGACGTGCTCCGCGAGCTCGCCCCGGGCTTCGACGCCGAGCCGGAGTTCGCGCCGCCGCGACTCGGGGAACTGGACCGCAGCTGCCTCGACATCGGCCTGGCCGAGCGGGTGCTCGGGTGGCGGCCGACGACGTCGCTGCGCGACGGGTTGGCCGCCGCACTCGGTGCGCTGGGCTAGTTCCTGGCACTGACCGTGCGCCTTGTTGGCGCCAATCGGGTGGAACGGCGCTCTGAGGGGAACGTGAGTTGGCCGCGTAGCGCTCAAACCGGCACAACCCGAGCCTCGAGCTGTCCCCCGGCGCGACCCTCGGATCCGACACGTCCTGCGTGTTCAACCCGAGCCACGCGCGTAGAAACCCCTCGCCCCTAGGGTTGAACACACCGCTCGGGCCGCCAACGACGCTTTCCGACGCTCGCCCTCCAGGACACCGCAAGCCGCGAATCGGGTCCCCGGACCCGCCACCCGCGACCGACCTCACCCTCCGTCGATGCGGGGTACGAGCTGCGCTTACTCGTCCGGCGGCTCCTCGGCCTCCGGCGGAATGTCGCCCTCCGCGGCCGCCGGATCGCCGCCCGCGCCGGGCACGGAGTCGTCGGCCTTCTTGCTCTCCCAGTCCTCCTTGGCCTCGCCGATCTGGCCGCCGAGGCGGTCGGACTCCTCCTGCATCTCGGCGAGCTCGCGCTCGGCTTCGTCTGCCTTCTCCTGGTGCTCGGTCATGGAGCCGGGAGTACCCCGCGCCCCGAGCGGTCACTCGGCCCGGCGCTCGGACTCCGCGCGTTCCTCGAGCTTCTCGCGCAGGTACGCGGCCCTGTCGGCCCGGCGGGCGTGCTGGTCGGCCTCGTCAGGCACGACGGCCTCGTGCTCGGCGGTGCGCTCGTCGCGCTCGCGGGCGGCCTGCGCGATCCGCAACTCCTCCGTCTTCGGATCCGAGTCCGGCACCGGTGGCTACGCCTCCCAGCCGGGATTCGCGTTGCGCCGGTCCACCGCCCGGCGGCTCGGCGGCAGCGCGTCCGCCATGGCGAGGACCTGCTCGTCGGAGAGCCACTGGTCGTTGGAGTCCGACGCGTAGCGGAAGCCGTCGGGCAGCGGGACGCCGCGCTCGGGCGGGTGGGCTCCCCACTCGGCGAGGTGGGGCATGATCACGTAGCGGTCGCCCAGGTCGTAGGAGTTGCGCGCCTCGTCCTCGGTGAGCATGACCTCGTGCAGCTTCTCGCCCGGGCGGATGCCGACGATCCGGCGCTCGGCGTCGGGGGCCACCGCGTTGGCCACGTCGACGATCCGCATGCTCGGGATCTTGGGGACGAAGGTCTCCCCGCCCTGGACGAGCTCCATGCAGCTGAGCACGAAGTCCACCGCCTCGGGAAGGGTGATCCAGAAACGCGTCATCCGCTCGTCGGTGATCGTGACCACCCCGGTCGCCGCCTGCTGCTTGAAGATCGGGATGACGCTGCCGCGGCTGCCGACCACGTTGCCGTAGCGCACCGAGGCGAACCGCGCCGACGTCCCCGACGCGTAGTTGTTGGCCTGGGCGACGATCTTCTCGGCGCAGAGCTTCGTCGCGCCGTAGAGGTTGACCGGGTTGACCGCCTTGTCCGTGCTGAGGGCGATGGTCAGCGGGACGTTGTTGTCGATCGCCGCGGAGATGACGTTCTGAGCGCCCATGACATTGGTCTGGACCGCCTCGAACGGGTTGTACTCGCACGCCGGCACCTGCTTGAGCGCCGCCGCGTGGACGATCACGTCGACCCCGCGGGTGGCGAGGCGCAGGCGGTCGCGGTCGCGGACGTCGCCCAGCAGGAGGCGCACGCGGTCGTCGTTGATGACCCGGACGAGCTCGGACTGCTTGAGCTCATCCCGGCTGAAGCACCGGATCGCCTCGACGTCGTAACGCTCCAGCACCACGCGCATGAACGCGGTCCCGAACGAACCGGTCGCGCCCGTCACCAGCAGGGTTTTCCCGTCGAGGTTCACTACGATGGCACCGGTGCAGGCAGCAACGTCGCGGGAGTGTATTCCCAGGCTCGGCGGCCGGCGTCCCCCGCTCCGGCGGCGTCCATGAGGCGCGTCGTCGTCGTGCAGGCGCGGATGACCTCGACGCGCCTGCCGGGCAAGGTCCTCGCCGATCTCGCCGGCCGGCCGATGCTCGAACGCCAGCTCGAGCGGCTCGCCCGCTGCGAGCGCGCCGACGAGATCGTCCTCGCCGTCACCGACAACGACGCCGACGCGCCGCTCGTCGAGCTCGCGCGCCGGCTGGGCCTGCGCTGGTTCCGCGGCAGCGAGCACGACGTGCTGGCGCGCTACACCGGGGCGGCACGCGACGCGGACGCCGACCTCGTCGTCCGCGTCACCTCCGACTGCCCGCTCATCGACCCGGTCGAGACCGACGCGGTGATCGCCGCGCTCGAGGAGCGGCGCGGCAGCTGCGACTACGCGTCCAACCGCCTCGAGCCGCACCTGCCGCGCGGCCTCGACACCGAGGCCCTGTGGCGCGACGCGCTCGAGCGCACCGACCGACTCGCGACGTCTGCCCCCGCCCGCGAGCACGTGACCTGGTTCTGCTACGCCGAGCGCCCGGACCTGTTCCTGCTGCACTCGGTGCGCCGGCCGGTGGACGCGCACGACCTGCGCTGGACCGTCGACACGCCGGAGGACCTGGCGATGGTGCGCCGCCTGTACGCGGAGCTCGGGCTGGCCGAGCGCCCGCTGGCGCTCGCCGACGTCATCGCGCACGTCCGCGCGCACCCGGCGATCGCGGCCATCAACGCCGAGATCCGCCAGAAGGATCCCGTGGTGTGAACACCGACCCGGTCATCCTCGTCCGCACCGACGCGTCCGTCGCCATCGGGCTCGGCCATGCGATGCGCTGCCTCGCGCTCGCCCAGGCGCTCGCCGACGAGTGCGGCGGCCGTGCGATCTTCCTGATGGCCGACCCGCCCGCGGCGTTCGCCGCCCGCGCCGCCCGCGAGGCGGCCGAGATCGTCGCGCTGGCGGCCACGCCCGGCGGCGACGCGGACGCCGCCGAGACGCGCTCGCTTGCTCGCGCGCGGGATGCGGCGTGGATCGTCGTCGACGGCTACCACTTCGACGGCGCCTACCAGCGCGCGCTCGTCGACGGGGGAGCCCGCGTCCTCGCGTTCGACGACCACGGGCACGCCGGCCACTATCACGCCCACCTGGTGCTCAACCAGAACCTCGGCGCGACCGAGGCACCGTACGCCGACCGCGCCCCCCACACCCGGCTGCTGCTCGGGTCCACCCACGCCGTGCTGCGGCGCGAGTTCCGCGCCTGGGACCACCCGAGGCGCCCGGCCCCGGCGACCGCGCGCCGCCTTCTCGTGACGCTCGGCGGCAGCGACCCGGATGACCTGTCCTCGACGACGCTGATCGCCCTCGCCACGCTCGAAGGCCCGCTCCAGATCACGACCCTCGTCGGCGGCGCGAACCCTCACCGCGCCGCGCTCGAGCGCGCGGCGGCCGCGAGCCCACACCCCGTCGACCTCGTCACCGACGCCCTCGACGTCCCCGAGCGCATGGCCCGCGCCGACCTCGCGGTCGCCGCGGCGGGCGGCACGTCATGGGAGCTGGCCCGGGTCGGCACGCCGCAGGTCGCCATCGTCCTCGCCGACAACCAGCGCCCGGCCGGCCGGGCGCTCGCCGGGACGGGCCTGGCGGTCACCCTCGGCTGGCACGCCGATCTCAGGCACAGCGACATCGCCGACGCGGTCCGGGAGCTGATCGCCGACCGCGCGCGGCGCGAGGAGCTCTCCCGGCGCGGGCGCGAGGCGGTCGACGGGCGCGGCGCGCTCCGGGTGCTGGCGGCCATGGACCTGGCGGCGATCGGAGCCGTTGTCGCGTGACCCGCGCGGTGGTCACCGGCGCCAGCGGCCTGCTGGGCGGCGCCGTCGCGCGCGACCTCGCCGGCCACGGCGTGGACGTGGAGGGGTGGTCGCACGTCGTCGCCGCCGCACCCGACGGCCTGTGCTTCCGGCGGCTCGAGCTGACCGCTCCCGGCGTCGTCCAGGCGGCGCTCGCCGAAGCGCGGCCGGAGCTCGTCGTGCACTGCGCGGCGCTCACCGACGTCGACCGCTGCGAGGCCGTGCCCGACGCGGCGCGCGCTCTGAACACAGAGGTCCCCGGCTGGCTCGCCGCCGCCGCCGCCGGGCTCGGCGCGCGCTTCGTCCACATCTCCACCGACGCGGTCTACGACGGCGAGCCGCCTGGCGAGCGCTCCGAGGACGAGGCGCCGGGGCCGGTGAACGTCTACGCGCAGACGAAGCTCGACGGCGAGGCGGCGGTGCTCGGCGCCCACCCGGAGGCGCTCGTCCTGCGCACCACGATGCACGGCTGGACCGCAGTCGGCCGGCGGTCGTTCTCCGAGGCGATCCTCCGCGGGCTGCTGACCGGGCAGCGGCTCACGCTGTTCGCGGACGTCCGCTTCTCGCCGCTCGTGGTGACCGACCTCGCCTCCGTCATCCGCCGCCTCGCCGAGCGCGGCGCGACCGGGGTCGTGAATGCGGGCGCGGCCGACGCGGTGGCCAAGGACGCGTTCGGGCGCCTCGTCGCCCGCGTGTTCGGCCTGCCCGACACCGCGATCGAGCCGATCGCCCTCGCCGAGGCCGGCCTGCGGGCGCCCCGGCCCCGCAATCTCGCGCTCGCCGTCGACCGGCTGACCGAGTTGCTCGGCGAGCCGCCGCCGACCGTCGAGGCCGGGCTGCGGCGGCTGCGCGCCGACGCCGAGAGCGGCGCCGCCGCCCGCTTGAAGGGCCGGCCGCCGGGCGCGCTGCGCACCCTGGTCGAGGATCCGGCGGAATGACCCACGTCACCATCGCCGGCCGGCGCGTCGGCCCTGGCGAGCCGCCCTACTTCATCGCCGACGTCGGCGCCAACCACGACGGCGACCTCGAGCCGCGCGCTGCGCCTGATCGAGCTGGCGAAGGAGGCGGGCGCCGACGCCGCCAAGTTCCAGAACTTCATCGCCCCCAGGATCGTCTCGCAGCGCGGCTTCGACGAGCTCGGCGGCCAGATCGCCCACCAGTCGGCGTGGGGCAAGCCGGTGTTCGAGGTCTACGAGGACGCGAGCCTGCCCGCCGGACTGGACCCCGGTGCTCGCCCAGCGCTGCCGCGAGGTCGGGCTCGACTACTTCACGAGCCCGTACGACGTCGACACCGTCGACGCCGTCGAGCCCCACGTGCCCGCGTTCAAGATCGGCTCGGGGGACATCACGTGGCTCGAGATCGTCCGGCACATCGCGGCGAAGGGCAAGCCGGTGCTGATCGCCGCCGGCGCGTCGGACGAGGTCGACGTGGACCGCGCGATGACGGCGCTGCGCGAGCACACCGACCAGATCGTCCTGATGCAGTGCAACACGAACTACACGGGGGACGCGGAGAACCTCCGCTACGCGAACCTCAACGTCCTGCCCCGCTGGGCGGAGCGCCACCCCGACGCCGTGCTCGGGCTCTCCGACCACACGCGCGGGCATCTCACCGTCTGCGCCGCGCTGGCGCTCGGCGCGCGTGTGTTCGAGAAGCACTTCACCGACGACAACGACCGCACCGGCCCCGACCACGCCTTCGCGATGACCCCGGCCACCTGGCGCGAGATGGTCGACGCGGCGCTGGCCACTGACGCCGCGCTCGGCGACGGCGTCAAGCGCGTCGAGCCCAACGAGCGCGAGGCGGCGGTCGTGCAGCGGCGCGCCCTGCGCTTCACGCGCGACCTGCCCGCCGGCCACCGTCTCGGCCCCGAGGACGTCTTCCCGACGCGCCCGTGCCCGCCCGAGGGCATCCCGCCGCACCGGATCGACGAGGTGCTCGGCCGCGCCGTCGCGGCCGACGTCACCGCCGACGAGCTGCTGACGCCGGGGCATCTGGCATGAGGACGGTCTGCACGATCGAGGCCCGCATGACGTCGAGCCGGCTGCCGGGGAAGGTGCTCATGGAGGCCGAGGGCACGCCGCTGCTCGAGCTGATGGTCGAGCGCCTGCGCCGGTCTGCGTGCCTCGACGCGATCGTCGTGGCGACCACCGAGGGCCCCTCGTCGGACCCGATCGAGGCGCTGGCGACCAAGCTCAGGATCGGCTGCTTCCGCGGCAGCGAGGACGACGTGCTCGCCCGCGTGCTCGGCGCGGCGCAGGCCCACGACGCGGACCTGATCGTCGAGACCACGGGCGACTGCCCGCTGATCGATCCGGGCGTGGTCGATGAGATCGTCGAGCGGTTCCTCGACGGCGGCGTCGACTACTGCTCGAACACGCTGGAGCGGACCTACCCGCGCGGGATGGACGTGCAGGCGTTCCCGACCGCGGTGCTCGAGGAGGTCGCGCGCCTCACCGACGATCCCGCCGACCGCGAGCACGTCTCCCTCTACATCTACGAGCACCCGGAGCGCTACCGCCTGCGCAGCGTCCGCTCCGAGCGGCCGGAGACCGGCGACCTGCGCCTGACCGTCGACACGCCGGAGGACCTCGCCCTGGTCCGCGCGATCTTCGCCGAGCTGTACCCGCGGGACCCGGCGTTCGGCCTCGACGACATCCTCGCGCTGCTCGACGCCCGGCCCGAGCTGCGCGACCTCAACCGCCACGTCGGGCAGAAGCCGGTGCGCTGACGCGTGCTGCGCACCGCCGTCATCGGCTGCGGGGCGATCGGCGCCGGGGCGGGCTCGGCGCCGCCGGCGCTCGGCGTCTCGACGCACGCCGACGCCTACGCCACACACCGGGGCACCCGGCTCGTCGCGGTCTGTGACGCGGACCGCGCGCGGGCGCAGGCATGCGCGCTCCGCCTCGGGGTGCGCGCGGTCCACACCGACGCGGCGGCGCTGCTGGCCGACGTGTCGCCTGACCTGGTCAGCATCTGCACCCCCGACGCCACCCACGCCGAGCTCGTCGAGCTGGTCCTGCGCGCGCCCTCGACGCGTGGCGTCCTCGCCGAGAAGCCGCTCGCCCTCGACACCGGCGACGCCCGCTCGCTGGCGGCGCTTGCGCGGGAGAGGGGCGTCGTGCTCGCCGTCAACTACTCGCGCCGCTTCTCGCCGGCCTATGCGTCGCTGCGCGAGGTCATCGCCGACGGCGGGATCGGCGAGCTGCAGCACGTCCACGGCGCCTACGTGAAGGGCCTCAAGCACAACGGCACCCACTGGCTCGACCTGCTGCGCCTCCTCGTCGGCCCGCCGGTCGCCGTGCGCGGCTGGGACCGGCTGGGCGAGGGCGGCGAGGACCCGACGCTCGACGCCGAGCTGACGCTGCCGGGCGGCGCCGGCGCGCGCCTCGCCGCGCTCGACACGACGTGCTTCACGATCTTCGAGATGGACCTCCTCGGCACGCACGGGCGCATCCGCATGGTCGAGTCGGGCCACCAGATCGAGACGTGGGAGGTCGACGACGACCCGCGACACGCCGGCTACCGCGTCCTGCACCCGCAGGCGCCGACCACGGACGCGCTGCGCGACGTCGCGCTCCACGCGGTCGCCGACCTCGCCCGCAGCGTGCGCGACGGCGGCGAGCCGGCGTGCACGGGCGAGGACGGCGCGGCCGCGCTGGCGCTGGCCGAGGCGATCCGCGCGTCAGCGGAGGCCGGCGGCGCAATACTCACGGTATGAGCGCCACCACGACGGCCCGGCTGGCGATCCACGGCGGCGAGCCGACCCGCACGCGGCCGTGGCCCGACCGCCCGCGGATCGGCGAGGCGGAGCGTGATGCGGTCAACGGTGTCCTCGACTCCGGCGTCCTCTCGCGTTTCATCGGGGCCTGGGGGGACGACTTCGCCGGCGGCGACCGCGTCCGCAGCTTCGAGCGGGCGTGGGCCGAGCGCTTCGGCGTCCGTCACGCCCTGTCGATGAACTCGGCCACCTCCGCGCTCTACGCCGCCGTGGCCGCCGCCGGTGTCGGGCCCGGGGACGAGGTCATCGCCTCGCCGTACACGATGAGCGCCTCGGCCACCTGTGCGCTCGTCAACGGCGCGGTCCCGGTGTTCGCCGACATCGAGCCCGAGACGTTCGGTCTGGATCCTCAGTCGGTGCGCCAGCGCATCACTTCGCGCACCAAGGCGATCGTGGTGGTCGACATCTTCGGCTGCCCGGCGCGGCTGGACCCGATCCTCGAGATCGCGCGCGAGCACGACCTCGTCGTCATCGAGGACGCCGCCCAGGCCCCCGGAGCGCTCTACCACGGGCGCGCCGCCGGCACGCTCGGCCACATCGGCGTCTACAGCCTCAACTACCACAAGACCATCCAGTGCGGCGAGGGCGGGGTCGCGGTCACCGACGACCCGCAGCTGGCGGAGCGCCTGGCGCTCGCGCGCAACCACGGCGAGGCGGTGGTCGGCGACATGGGCTCGCCGCACGGCGACGTCATCGGCTTCAACTACCGCCTGGGCGAGATCGAGGCCGCCATCGCCGAGGTCCAGCTCTCGCGCCTCGACGACCTGACCGCACCGCGGATCGCGCACGCCGACCGGCTGAGTGAGCGCCTGGCGCCACTGGCGGGCATCACGCCTCCGGCCGTCCCGCCGGGCCTGGTCCACGTCTACTACCTCTACGTCGTGCGGCTGGACGAGGACGTGCTCGGTGTGGGGCGGGCGCGCTTCGCCGCCGCGCTGCAGGCCGAGGGCGTCCCGGTGGTCGAGGGCTACGTCGCCCCGCTGTACCGCCAGCCGCTCTACCGCGACCGCGACATCGCCCCGCTGCCCGTCGTCGAGCGGATGCACGAGCACGAGGTGCTCTTCCATCCGCTCGTGCACGCCGGGCTCGGCGAGGCCGACGTCGACGACGTGGCCGCCGCGTTCGAGAAGGTCCACGCCCGTCGAGGGGAGCTGGAGGCATGAGCGAGGAAACCGCGGAGCCGCGCGACGAGGCCGAGGTGGAGCGCCTCGCCGCGCTCTGGAGCGAGGACTTCGGCGACCGCTACGTCGAGCGCAACCGCGCGGCCGCGGAAGGCCGAGAGCCGTTCTGGCGCTGGCTGCACGAGCACCATCCGTTCGAGCGCGTGCTCGAGGTCGGCTGCAACCTCGGCGGCAACCTGCGGTGGCTCGCCGAGCTCGTCCCGCCGCGCGCGGTGTTCGGCGTCGACATCAACGAGCGGGCCCTGCGCGAGGCCCGCGCCGCGCTTCCGGACGTCAACGTCCTGCACTCCCCGGCCCGCACGCTCCCGTTCCGCGACGCCGCCTTCGACCTCACCTTCACGACCACGGTCCTGATCCACCAGCCGCCCGACGCGGTGCCGATCGTGATGAACGAGCTGGTGCGATGCTCGAGCAAGTACGTCCTGTGCGGCGAGTACTACTCCGAGCAGCCGGAGGAGATCCCCTACCGCGGCGAGCGCGGCGCCCTCTTCAAGCGCGACTGGGGCGCGCTCTATCAGTCGCTCTTCCCTGAGCTTCGCCTCGTCCACCAGCGCTTCGAGCCGTGGACGGGTTCGGGCTGGGACGACGTCACCTTCTGGCTGTTCGAGAAGCCGTAGGCCGCGCTCCCTGCTCGTCCGTTGGCGTGGTCCGTGCCACTCGGCGAACGTCAACTGACGCATCGAGGGAAGACGGGATGGGCGGTCCTCTTGGAGGGCTGGGGGAGAGCACGCCGTGCTGGCGGCCGCAATGCGCGCGAGCATCGGCTCAACCCGACACTCAACTGTTTGCCCGGATCGAGTGTCGGATCGTGCCGCTCCTGGCGGCTCAATCCGACTTTCAACTGGAGAACGTGATCGGTTGTCGGGTTGAGCCGCCTCGCGCCCGCCCGCCCTCCCCAAACGCCACACACTTGGCTCCCTCCCGTATGAGCCGCTCCTCAATGCGGGGTTGACTTACCGGGGGTTGCGGTTCGGGCTCAAGTTGGCGAGCCAGATGCCGATGGGAGATCGAAGTCCTTCGCCCATCATGCTCGCGACCGCCTCCATCCCGACCTTCCTGACCGGCGACCGGATCGCCCTCCGGCCGCTCGTCGCGGCCGACGTCGACGGGCCCTACCTCGGCTGGTTCAACGACCTCGAGGTCTGCCGGCACAACTCGCACGGCGTCTTCCCGTACACGCGCGCCGAGGCGCTCGGCTGGGTCGACGACCTCAAGCATCGCCGCGACGCGCTCGTCCTCGCCATCGCCATGCGCGAGGACGGCCGGCACGTCGGCAACGTCAGCCTCCAAGGCATCGACCCGGTCAGCCGCACCGCCGAGCTCGCCATCGTCATCGGCGACCGCAGTGCGTGGGGCCGCGGGGTCGGGAACGAGGCCGCGCGGTTGATCGTCGGCCACGGCTTCAAAGCTCTGAACCTGCATCGGATCGCCTGCGGCACGGTGGCCGCCAACGCCGGGATGCGACGGATCGCCGAGTCCCTCGGGATGACCCAGGAGGGCGTGCGCCGCCACGCCAGCTGGAGCGACGGCACCTACCACGACATCGTCGAATACGGCCTGCTGGCCACCGAATGGGAGACCGCATGAGCGCCGACTGGGGAACCCCGCCGTTCCGAGACCTGCAGTACTGCCTGCGCTGCTGCATGCCCGAGACCGTCGAGGGGATCACGTTCGACGAGTTCGGCATCTGCCAGGCGTGCATCAGCTCCGAGCAGAAGATGCGGATGGACTGGACGCTGCGCGAGAAGGCCCTGCGCAACACGCTCGACAAGTTCCGCAGCCCCGACGGCTCCAACTACGACTGCATCGTCCCGATCTCCGGCGGCAAGGACTCCACCTTCCAGCTGCACGTGATCACCAAGGTCTACGGCCTGCGGCCCCTCGCCGTGACGTTCAGCCACAACTGGTACTCCAAGACCGGTCGCGAGAACCTCGAGAACTCGCTCGAGACCTTCGGCGTCGACCACATCATGTTCACGCCGAACCGCAGCCTCGTGAACCGGCTCGCGCGCCAGTCGCTGCGCGCGATCGGCGACTCCTGCTGGCACTGCCACTCGGGCGTCGGCGCCTTCCCGCTGCAGGTCGCCGTGAAGTGGAACGTGCCGCTGCTGATCTGGGGCGAGTCGATCGCCGAGACCTCCGGCCGCGCCTCCTACTTCGAGCCCGTCCGCAAGTTCGACCGCGAGTACTTCCTGAAGGTCTCGGCCAAGGTCGACGCCGACGCCATGGTCTCCGACACCGTCTCACGCGGCGAGCTGTCGCCCTTCCAGCTTCCCAGCGCGGAGGAGTGCGAGAGCGTCGGGCTGGTCGGCATCCACCTCGGCGACTTCATGTTCTGGGACGACGAGCGCCAGATGGAGTTCGTACGCGACACCTACGGCTGGAAGCAGGGCCGGGTGGCGGGCACCTACAAGAGCTACAAGAGCGTCGAGTGCCGCATGGCCGGCCTGCACGACTACACGAAGTACCTCAAGCGCGGCTTCGGCCGGGCGACCGACCACGCCAGCCAGGACGTCCGCGCCGGGCTCGTCACGCGCGAGGAGGGCTTCGCGCTGGCCAACGAGCACGATCCGATCCGCCCCGACGCGCTCGACTACTACCTCGAGATCACCGGCCTGACCGAGGACGAGTTCTACACCGTGATGGCCGAGAAGCGCGACGCGCGCCTGCCGGAGCTCGAGCGGCCGGCGACGCCTGAGCACGTCGGCGCCGACGCGCCGGCGTTCCAGGTGCGCACCGCCGCGGTGACGGGGGGCTAGGACGATGGAGCCCTGGCGCCTGGACGTCATCGCCGCCCGTGACGCCGTCGCGACGGGCGCGCTGTCGCCGGTCGAGCTGGCCGAGTCCTGCCTGGACCGGATCGAGGCCGTCGACGGCATGGTCGGCGCTTGGCAGGCGGTCGATCGCGAGATCGCCGTGGCCGGCGCCCGCGCGGCCGAGCACGGCCCGCTGCACGGCGTCCCGGCCGGGATCAAGGACGTCTTCAACACGCGGGCCTATCCGACCGGGATGGGCAACGTCCAGTGGGCCGGGCACACCGCCGGCAACGACGCGCGCGCCGTCTTCAACGCACTGCGCGCCGGCTCCTTCGTCCTCGGCAAGACGGTCACCGCCGACCTCGGCGTGCACGACCCCGGCCCGACCCGCAACCCGCACGACCCCTCCCGCTCGCCGGGCACGTCGTCCTCGGGCACCGCGGCGGCGGTCGCCTGCGGCATGGTGCCGTGGGGCCTGGGCAGCCAGTCGGCCGGCTCGATCGTCCGCCCGGCCTCCTATTGCGGCGTCTACGGCTTCAAGCCGTCCTACGGGGCGATCCCGCGCACCGGCGCGCTCAAGACCACCGACACGCTCGACACCGTCGGCGTCCTGTGCCGCAGCGCCCGCGACATCCGCCCGCTGTTCGAGGCGCTGCGCCTGCACGGATCGGACCACCCCTACATCCACGCCACGCTCGACCGCACGGCGGGCACGCCCGAGCTGCCGGCTGATCGCCCGCCGCGGATCGCGCTGCTGAGCGACGGCCTCGGCGAGATCTGGGACGCCGCCCGCCCGGACGCGCGCCGCGCGCTGATGCGGTTCGTGGCGCGGCTGACGGCGGAGGGCGCCGAGGTGGTCGCCGCGACGCCGCCCCCCGAGCTGCGAGGCGCCCACGCGCTCCACGCGACGATCTACAACCGCGCGCTGGCCTACTACTTCCGCGGCGAGGCCGAGCGGCTCGACGAGATCGGCCCCGAGCTGACCGTGCTGATCGAGCGCGGACGCAGGATCGGCCTCGACGAGTACACCTCCGCGCTCGACCGCCAGCACGCGCTGCGGCGCGTGCACGACGAGTGGATCTCCGGCTTCGACGCCGCGATGACGCTCTCGACGGCCGGCACCGCGCCGGCATGGGGCGCGCACGACCCGGTCGACTCGGCGCTGGTGTGGACGCTCTGCGGCGCCCCGTCGCTCAGCGCGCCGGTCCTGGCCGGCGAGGACGGCATGCCGCTCGGGCTCCAGCTCGTCGGCCGCCGCTGGCACGACCACCGCCTGCTCGACGCGGTCGACTGGCTCACCGCGCACCGGCTGCTCCCCGCCGCCCCGGTGGCGCACGGCCGCCTCTCCCCGCCCGCCCGCGCCGCGGCGTAGGGTCGCTGTCATGAGGGTCCTCGTCGCCTGCCACGACGCCGGTGGCGCGGAGATCGTCTCCGCCTGGGTCCGCCGCCACCGGTCCGAGCACGACGTGCGCTGCCTGCTCGCGGGCCCGGCGCGCGCGATCTTCGCCGCCAAGCTCGACGACATCGAGCGCGTCGACGAGCTGCCGCCGCCGGCGGGCTTCGACCTCGTCCTGTGCGGGTCCAGCGGCGAGGCCGAACTCGAGCGGCGCGTCGTGCGGGCCGCGCGCGCCGCCGGCGTGCGCTGCGCGGTGTGGCTCGACCACTGGGTCGCCTACCGCCCGCGCTTCGAGCTCGACGGCGAGCTGGTCCTGCCCGACGAGGTCTGGGTGGCCGACGAGCACGCTGCCCGGCTGGCGGCCGCGACGCTGCCCGGCGCCGACGTGCGCCACGCCGGCAACCCCTACCTCGAGGACGCGACCGCCGAGGTCCGCGCGCTCGCCGGCGACCGCCTCCCGGGCGAGGGCGGGGAGCGGATCCTGTACGTGACCCAGCCCGCCACCGCCGGCGCCGAGCGCGAGACCGGCGACCCGCTCGGCTGGGGCTACGACGAGCGCGACGCGCTGGCTCGCTGGCTCGGCCACGCCGAGCGGTCCGAGCCACCGCCCGCCGCGGTCCGCGTCCGGATGCACCCCGCCGAGCCCGCCGGCAAGTACGCCGCCGAGCTCGCCGCCCACGAGGCGCGCCTGCCGCTGTCGGTCAGCACGACCCGATCGCTCGCCGAGGACTGCGCGTGGGCGGACACCGTCGTCGGCTGCGACACGATGGCGATGGTCGTCGCGCTGCACGCCGGGCGCCGGGTGGTCTGCGCCATCCCGCCCGGAGGCCGACCCCTGTCGCTCCCGCTCGCGGGCATCGAGCGCCTCAACTGAAGAACTGCGGCTACGCTCCGGCCGATGAGCACGCCGGAGATCGAAGCCGAGACCGCCCGCGCCGAGACGCTGATCGAGGCCGGCGACCTCGCAGGCGCGCGCGCCGTCGCCGACGCGATCGTCGCCGCGCATCCGGGGCAGCCCTCCGCCCACAACCTGCTCGGCTTCGTCGCCTACCGGGAGGGGCGGCTCATCGAGGCCCAGCGGGAGTTCGAGCACGCGTGCTCGCTGCCGGGCGCCGACGACGACATGCGAGCCAACCTCGAGGCCGTGCGCCACGATCTCGCGACCGTCTACTCCGGGGGCGAGGGCGGCGCGCCGCCGCCGGACCCGGCCGCGCCAGGGCCCGACGTGACGCACGACTTCGCGGGCACGCTGCACGACCTGCGCGCCTCGCTGTACGGGACCGACATCTCGCCGCGCCTGCTGGGCAAGCTGCTCGCGCGCCCCGTCGCACCCGAGCTCGACGCCCGGCTCGACGGGATCCCGACCGCCACGACGGTGCTCGAGCGCCGGTTCCTGCTGCGGTACGTCGCCTACTTCTGGGACGGCCAGGGCGACGTGTTCGAGAACGGCCCGCTGCTGGGCGGCACGACCCGGGCGCTGGCGTTCGGCATGCTCGCCCACGCCGATCGCGACAAGGACACGCTGCTGCACACGCACGACTGGTTCTCGAGCCGGGTCGAGCTCGACCTTCCGCCCGGCACGTTCGAGCAGATGGCCGCGCGGGGGACGATCAGCGGGCAGATCAAGCGCGAGATGGAGGCCTCGGGGTCGTTCCAGGCGCTCTATGACTCGCTGCACGCCGGCCAGGACTACTCGCCGCTCGTGCGCTCGTACGAGGCCTACCTGCCCGGTCACCGCGGCGACGTCCCGGCCCACGGCGAGACCGTGTTCGAGCCGCCGCCCGGCCGCGCGTTCAGCATCGTGTTCGTCGACGGCTGCAAGAGCTGGTACGGGACGCGTCACTGGATCGAGCGGATGTGCGACCGCATCCCAGCCGGCAGCCACGTGATCATGCAGGACTACGGCTGGTACTCGTGCTTCTGGCTCCCGGCCCTGATCGGCTCGCTGCCCGAGCACTTCCGCCTGGTCGCCCACATCGACGACACCTACGCGTTCGAGCTCACGCGCGAACTCCGGCTCGAGACCGTCGTGGCGCGCTTCCCCGACGAGCCGGAGGACTTCGGCCGCGAGGCGTTCGACGAGCTGTTCGTGCGCCTGATCGTCGACGCCGGCGAGCGCAACGACATCCATTCGATCGTCGCGCTGACCATCCAGCACGCGGCCGCGCTCGCGACACTCGGGCTCAAGGACGAGGCGCGCGGACGCATCGAGGCGATGCGCGGCCGGCCTGAGTTCGCGGCCTATCGGGGGCGCTTCATCGAGGCCGCGCTCCGCAGCCCGACCTATACCCCCGAGGGACCGGTGATGCTCTAGGCGGCGAGCGCGCGGCGGCCGGCGGCGGCCTCGCGGAGCACCGGGAGGTCGGCCAGGCCGTAGTGCGGGAGGGTGCCGAGGCGGCGCGCCGCCGGCCAGTCGCTCAGGACGGCCGAGGCGCGGGCGCCCAGCCGGAGGTCGACCGCCGCCGAGCCGGCGGCCGGCAGCAGCAGGACGTCGGGCAGGGCGTCGAGATCCAGGCCCGTGGCCTGTGCCGCCTGTTCGATGAGGCGCATCAGCGCTTCGCCCTCGAGGCCGGCGCCCCACAGGATGAGTGTGACGTCGTCCTCGGGGGAGAACGCCGACGCGTAGGCGGCGAGCAGCTCGGGGCGCTCGCGCACCTCCTCGGCGAGTGCGACGACGGTGAAGTCGCGGGTGTCGTCGATGACGATGGGGGAGGCGGCGCGGGACTCGGCGACCACGCGCTCGATCAGCGTCGCGAAGGCGCGGTCGTCGAACGGCTCGCCGATGAAGCGCGCCTTCCACTCGGTGACGGGCGCCTCGCTCGCCGCGGCGACTTGGAGCAGTTCGTCGAGCGGCCCGTCGGCGACGTCGAACGGATAGCGGATGTAGTCGAGGTAGCGCTCGCCGCGCCGCAGCGTGATCGGCTTCTCGCCGTGCAGCCCGAACATCGGCGGGTGCCCCTGGGCGGTCATCACGGTCGGCACGCCGCGGGCGATGGCCAGCGCAGGGAACGTGCCGTCGCCGGCGACGACGGCGTCGGCCGCGTCGATCTCGGCGAACGAGAGGTCGAGCCAGCCCGTGACGTACTCGACTCCGTCGGCCTTCCACAGGCCGTTCTGCTCGAGCGAGCCGATGTGGCGGACGGTGACGTCCCAGCCGCCCTCGAGCAGCTTCGCGAAGGTCTCGGCGTTGATCGTCCGGTGCGACTCGGCCATGCTGCCGTCCCCCGCCGGGTGCGTCGGCGCGAAGAGCACCTTGCGGACGTCGCGGCAGGCCTGGAACGGAAGCAGGTCGCAGTAGGACCAGCCCATCACGTGGGTCGGTGCCGGGTACTCCATCCGGCGCGCGAGCTCGACGTAGCCGGGGGCGAACGCGAGGCTGCCGTCGACCGGGGCGTAGGGCTCCCACAGGCCGTCGTGGCCGAGCATCGTGCCGGCGCCGTGGGGGTAGAGCAGCACCTTCGCCCCGCCCGCCTTGAAGGCGTCGATGAGGTCGCGGTACCCGTAGATCGGCGTGTCGAGGTCGATCAGCAGGAGGTCGGCGGGCCCCTCGGTGACCAGCTCGTGCCCCGCGCCCTCGAGCGCCCGCATGAGGCGCTGGGCGGCGCGGAAGTGATCCTTGACGGCGATCCGCATCGCGCTAGGAGGCCCGGACGAGCGGGACGGCGGGCGGTGCGGTGAACGCATCGGGGGCGACGGTGCCGCCGGCGGCCTCGATGATCGCGGTGGCCCAGCTCGGTGCCATCGCCTCGATCGAGCGGTGCTCGGCGACGTACGCCTTGGCGGCGGCACCGACCTTCGTCCGCAGCTCGGCGTCGGACACCAGCAGCTCGAGCAGCTCGCCGGCCTCGGCGGGGGTGGCCGCGTGGAAGCCGGTCACGCCGTGCTCGATGTCCGGGTACACGTCCGGATCCGCGATCACCGGGATCCCGAGCGCGCTGGACTCGAGCCAGCGCAGGTCGCTCTTGCCGCGGAAGAAGTTGCCCTTCCCGGCGGGTGCCAGCGTGATGTCGAAGTTCGACATCGCGGCGGGATACGTGTAGATCTCCGAGAACGGCACCGTCGCGGCGCGCTCGCCGCCGAACTCCGGGACGAAGTTCACGGCGGTCGGTGCCCCCACGGTGAGCAGGCAGACCTCGCCGCGCCGGCGCATCAGGGCGGCGACCTCGTCGAGCCACGGCCGCAGCGCCTCACGGTGCCCGGTGCCGCCGGCCCAGCCGATCGTCACGTGCTCGTGCGGCGGGCGGGTCATCGCGTAGCGCTTGAGGTCGAGGCCGTTGCGGCAGACCCAGACGTTGTCGTTGAACGTGCGGTAGCGGCGGGCCAGGAACTCCGTCGAGACGATGAGCCCGTCGCAGACGGCCATGCTCAGCTCGTAGGCGTCGACCTGGTCCTTGCCGAAATGCCCGGAGAAGTCGTGGTCCTCCATCTTGCGGATCGCCCGCACGTAGTCGTCGATCTCGAACAGGACCTTGATGCCGGCGTCCTGCAGCTCGCGGATCGCGCGGATCCACTTGACGCCGACGGGCTGCTGGAGGACGAGCACCTCGTACTCGAACAGGTTCGCGTAGGCGAGCCGCCGTGGCGACATGCCGGTCGTCTGCGTGAGGTCGGGCGGATCGTGGACCGCGCCGTACCACTCGCAGCCGAGGGCCAGGGCCGGTAGCGCGCAGCGGTACCACGTGGTGACGGCGCCGCCACCCTTGCCGAGGAAGAGCGTGCGGGGGAGCGACGGTGTCATAGGACCTCCGGGGCGTAGGGAGCGAGGTTCGTCCGGCCCCAGCGGCTCCACAGCCGCTCGATCGAGGTGTCGGTCCACTCCTTGATGGTCGGCGACGGCTTGCTGCGGAAGTACTTCTCGAGGTGGTAGGCGGACGCCGCGGGCTCGTAGACGCACTCGAGGCCGGCCTCGAACACCCGCAGGCAGTAGTCGACGTCCTCGAAGATCATCCGGTAGCCCTCGTCGTACAGGCCGACCGAGGCGAGCGTCTCCCAGCGGATGAACTGCAGCGCGGCGGTGACCGGGCAGCGGTAGGGGACCTGGGCCTCGACGAGGTCGGCCGGGCCGTACTGGAAGCGATGGCCCCAGTCGCGCTTCAGGAGCGAGAAGTAGATGCCGGCGTGCTGGATCAGGCCGCTGGGGTAGAGCAGCTTCGCGCCGACGACGGCGGCCGGGCGGCCCTGGCTGTCGTCGCGGGTGCGCATGTGGTCAAGCCAGCCGTGCTGGAAGAACTCGAGGTCCGCGTTGACGAGCACCGCGTCGGCCTCGGCGTCGAGCGCGCGCTCGAGGCCGACGTTGACGGCCTTCGCGAAGCCGCCGTTCTCGGGCCGGCGGTGGAGCATGAAGCCGAGCTCGTGGATGGCGATCTCGAGCTCGTCGACGAGGTCCTGCGCGGGGCTGCAGTCGTCGACGACCATCACGACGGTGTTGGCGCTGTCGGTCGTGGTCCAGAGGGAGACGAGGCAGCGCAGGACGACCTCGAGCTCCTCGCGGGTGCGCAGGAAGTTCGGGACGATTGCCAGGGTTGGACGGACGGATTCCATGCGGTTCCTTTCGGCACGTGGGCTCAAGGTCTTGAGCCTTCAGCCGAGGCGCACGTAACCCACGGCGCCGCCGCCTCCCGGCGGATGCGTCCGGCGCGCGACCTGGTGCGAGGAGTTGCCCTCGATGGTCTGCACGCTGCCGTCGGGCAGGACGTTCTCGACGAGCCCGATGTGCTCGTCCCAGACGATGACGTCGCCGGGCTGCGGAGTGGCGCCGGGGCCGGCCGGCATCGCCTTGCCGGCTCGCTGCGCCCATGAGTAGAGCGCGTCGACCGAGCCGAAGCCCTGCCCCTGCTCCCCCACGGGGGCGCCCGCCTCGCGAGCGGCCCAGGACACGAAGTACGCGCACCACGGGTTCACGGCGGAGCCGGCCGTCGCCTGGCGGTACTGGGCGATCCGCGGCGAGTCGTTGGAGCCGGGCGGCTGCTCGGCCTGCCCGACCTCGGCCCGCGCCGCCTGGAGCATGGCCTGCCCGGCCGGCGTGCCGCCCGCAGCGGGCGCCATCGCTCCGAGCCTCGCGACCGAGGCGGGCATCGGCCCGAGGCCGGCAGCGGCGGGAGCGACGGCACCCTGGAGGGCGCCGGGGAAGCCGGTCGGGACGGGAGCCGGCGGGGCCTTCGGCGCGAAGGTCGACTGCAGCTCGGCGATACGGGCGTAAACGGCGGTGATGCTCACGTGGGTGTCTTGTCGGCAGAACGAGCGCGGGCCTTAACGGCGACGGGCGGCCCGTGGGCCGCCCGCGCGTTCGTTCGTGGATCGAGCGGTGGCGATCAGCCCTGCAGCAGCGACAGCACGCCCTGCGAGCTCTGGTTGGCCTGCGCGAGCATGCTCGTGCCGGCCTGCTGCAGGATCTGCAGCTTGGAGAAGTTGACCATTTCCGCCGCCATGTCGACGTCCCGGATCCGGCTCTCGGAGGCGACCAGGTTCTCCTGGTAGCTGGCGAGGTTCGTGATGCGATTCTCCAGGCGGTTCTGGATCGCGCCGAAAGTCGAGCGAGCGCCGGTCACGTTGGTGAGCGCCTGGTCGATCTCGTCGAGCGAGAGGCCGGACATGCCGCCGGACGTCGTGACGCCGGCCATGTCGGTGACGCTCTTGGCGCCGACGGCGCTGGTGCCCGCGAGGTCGAACGCGCTGGTGCCGATGATCTCGCCGTTGGAGGCGCCGACCTGGAACTGGATGCCGCCGCTGCCCGAGAGCAGCGCGATGCCGTTGAACTTGGTCTGGGCGCCGACGTTCTGGATCTCCGTCGCGAGCTGGCCGACCTCGACCGCGATCGCGTCCTTGTCCGACGAGGACAGCGTGCCGTTGTCGAACTGGACCTTGAGGTCGCGGACGCGCTGGAGCATCGAGGTGACGGTGTTCAGCGCGCCTTCCGCCGTCTGCACGAGCGAGACGCCATCCTGCGCGTTGCGCTGCGCCTGGGCGAGGCCGCCGATCTGCGAGCGCATCTTCTCGCTGATGGCGAGACCGGCGGCGTCATCGGACGCGCGGTTGATGCGATAGCCGGACGACAGCTTCTCCATGGCCTTGGCGGCCTTGGACGCCGTGGCGCCGAGGTTGCGATGCGCGTTGAACGCCTCAACGTTGTTCTGGATGCGAAGGGCCACGTTGGTCTCCTGAGACGGATGAACGGATAAGGCAGGTCCGCCTCGCGGGTGCCGTTACTTCCGTCTATCGACCGTCGTGACGCCAGCCTTGAGGAAATCACGCGACCGGGAAACCCGAAGGCCGCCCGATCGCGATCATCCGTCGGCTACCGCGGTCCTACTGGAGCAGCGAGAGGACGCCCTGCGAGCTCTGGTTGGCCTGCGCGAGCATGCTCGTGCCGGCCTGCTGCAGGATCTGCAGCTTCGAGAAGTTGACCATCTCGGAAGCCATGTCCACGTCGCGGATCCGGCTCTCGGAAGCGATCAGGTTCTCCTGATAGCTGGCGAGGTTCGTGATCCGGTTCTCCAGGCGGTTCTGGATCGCGCCGAACGTGGCACGCGCCGTCGCCACGTTGCTCAGCGCGCCGTCGATGACGTCGAGGCTGACCGCCGACATGCCGCCGGACGCAGTGACACCCGCACGGCTCGTGATGCCGGAGGCACCGCCGGTGGAGGTCGCCAGGTCGTACGCGCTCATGGCGATGGTCTCGCTGTTGTTGGCGCCGACCTGGAACGTGATCGAAGCGGTGCCCGCGCTCAGCAGCTGGATGCCGTTGAACTTGGTCTGGGAACCGATGTTCGAGATCTCGGTCGAAAGCTGACCGAACTCGACCGCGATCGCGTCCTTGTCCGTAGCGGACAGCGTGCCGTTGTCGAACTGCACACGCAGGTCACGCACGCGCTGGAGCATCGAGGTGACCGTGTTGAGGGCACCTTCCGCCGTCTGCACGAGGGAGATGCCGTCCTGAGCGTTCCGCGACGCCTGAGCGAGGCCGCCGATCTGGGAGCGCATCTTCTCGCTGATGGCGAGTCCGGCAGCGTCGTCCGCAGCACGGTTGATCCGATAACCGGACGACAGCTTCTCCATCGCCTTGGCGGCCTTGGCCGCCGTGGCGCCGAGGTTGCGGTGCGCGTTGAATGCCTCAACGTTGTTCTGGATACGAAGGCCCATGATCATCTCTCCTTGATGATTGGTGTTTGGACTGGGGCCGGGAACGACTCCGTGTCGGTC
The DNA here is from genome assembly GCA_963828075.1 of uncultured Solirubrobacterales bacterium. Lineage (GTDB taxonomy): Bacteria > Actinomycetota > Thermoleophilia > Solirubrobacterales > Solirubrobacteraceae > JACCYI01. The sequence goes on from CAWHDH010000021.1 coordinate 1,961,506, forward strand.
CCTCTTACAGCCGAGTTGATCGGCGTCGGCTTGAGGAACTTGAGGTGCTTAAACGCCAACGGGCGGCCAGATGGCCGCCCGTTCACGATCCGTCCTCGTGAGAGGAACTACTGCAGCAGGGAAAGAACGCCCTGCGAGCTCTGGTTGGCCTGCGCGAGCATGCTCGTGCCGGCCTGCTGGAGGATCTGCAGCTTCGAGAAGTTGACCATCTCGGAAGCCATGTCCACGTCGCGGATACGGCTCTCGGACGCGACCAGGTTCTCCTGATAGCTCGCGAGGTTGTTGATCCGGTTCTCGAGGCGGTTCTGCACCGCACCGAACGTGGCACGCGCCGTCGACACGTTGCCGAGGGCACCGTCGATCTCGGTCAGGGTCAGACCCGACATCGCCGAGGCCGTCGCGATGCCGGCCATGTCGGTGACGTCCTTGGCGCCGGTGGCGCTGGTCCCCGCCAGGTCGAACGCGTTGGTGGCGATCGTCTCACCGGACATCGCGCCCACCTGGAAGCTGATCGAGGCGCTGCCGGTCAGCAGGTTGGTGCCGTTGAACTTGGTCTGCGAACCGACGTTCGTGATCTCGGTCGCGAGCTGGCCGACCTCGACCGCGATGGCGTCCTTGTCCGACGAGGACAGCGTGCCGTTGTCGTACTGCACCTTGAGGTCACGGACGCGCTGCAGCATCGAGGTGACCGTGTTGAGGGCACCTTCCGCGGTCTGCACCAGCGAGACGGCGTCCTGAGCGTTGCGGGACGCCTGGGCGAGCCCACCGATCTGGGAGCGCATCTTCTCGCTGATGGCGAGGCCGGCGGCGTCATCGGCCGCGCGGTTGATGCGATAGCCGGACGACAGCTTCTCCATCGCCTTGGCGGCCTTGGCGGCCGTGGCGCCGAGGTTGCGGTGCGCGTTGAAAGCTTCAACGTTGTTCTGAATACGAAGGCCCATGATCATCTCTCCTTGATGATTGGTGTTTGGACTGGGGCCAGAAGCAACTCCGTGTCGCTTCCTCTTGCACACGCATTGATCGACCCAGCTCGGGCGAACTTGACGTGGTTAACGCGAAACGGGCGGCCACATGGCCGCCCGTCCACGATCCGTCCTCGTGAGAGGAACTACTGCAGCAGGGAAAGAACGCCCTGCGAGCTCTGGTTGGCCTGCGCGAGCATGCTCGTGCCGGCCTGCTGGAGGATCTGCAGCTTCGAGAAGTTGACCATCTCGGAAGCCATGTCCACGTCGCGGATGCGGCTCTCGGAAGCGATCAGGTTCTCCTGATAGCTCGCGATGTTGGTGATGCGGTTCTCGAGGCGGTTCTGCACCGCGCCGAGCGTGGCACGCGCCGTCGAGACGTTGCTGATCGCACCGTCGATGACATCGAGGGTGGCGCCCGACATGCCGGCGGACGTGGTGACACCCGCGCGGCTCGAGATGCCGGAGGCACCGCCGGTGGAGGTCGCCAGGTCGTACGCGCTCATGCCGATGGTCTCGGAAGCGTTGGCACCGACCTGGAACTGGATCGAGGCGACGCCCGCGCTCAGCAGCACGGTGCCGTTGAACTTGGTCTGGGCGCCGATGTTCGTGATCTCGGTCGAAAGCTGACCGAACTCGACCGCGATGGCGTCCTTGTCCGTCGAGGACAGCGTGCCGTTGTCGAACTGCACACGCAGGTCACGGACCCGCTGCAGCATCGAGGTGACCGTGTTCAGCGCGCCTTCCGCCGTCTGGACCAGCGAAACGCCGTCCTGAGCGTTGCGGGACGCCTGGGCGAGCCCACCGATCTGGGAGCGCATCTTCTCGCTGATGGCGAGGCCGGCGGCGTCATCGGCCGCGCGGTTGATGCGATAGCCGGACGACAGCTTCTCCATCGCCTTGGACGCCTTGGCGGCCGTGGCGCCGAGGTTGCGGTGCGCGTTGAAAGCTTCAACGTTGTTCTGAATACGAAGGCCCATGATCATCTCTCCTTGATGATTGGTGTTTTTTGGGGCCGGTCTCGACTCCTTGTCGTGACCTGTCCTGCACCGGGGTAGTCGGCCCCGGGCGGGTCGTCTTGAGGACTGATCCAGGCTCAGGCGCGCACGTCGACGTGCACATGCCCGTCGTCGTCGCGGTGCACGCCGCCCTCGGCGGGTGGCGCGGCGGGTGCACGGCGGCGCTTGGGCGCGTCACCGTCGGGCTCGCGCTGGTCGCGGCCGACCGGGAATACGGCGTGCAGCGCCGCGGGCCCCTCGATCCCGCTCCTCGGCCCCACGACCTTGCGAATCGGCTCCATCGTGCGTCAGCTCAGCTCAGCTCGGATCGAGCTCGGCCGTCATGGCCTCGTGCTCGAGCAGGGACTCGAGGCGGGCCTCCCGGCGCGCGCGGGCGTCTTCGAGCTCCACCAGGGCGATCTGCCGCCAGATCGTGACGGCGATGCCCCAGGCGACGAAGTAGGCGATGATCCCGCCAAGGAGCCCGCGGATGGCCACGTCAGGCCATGGGAGCCCGGCGCGGACCGAGAGCAGCGCGACGATCAGGAAGAAAGCAAGGCCGGCGGCGCCCTTGGCCCGGCGGATCCCGACGCGGGCACGCGGGTGCTTGGACAGGCGCATCTCGAGCTGCATCGGTGTCAGCGCCCCCGGGCGACGCGCGCGGCCATCCGCTCGCGCTCGGTGACGTAGCGCACGAGCCGCTCGCGGTCGTCGCGGGCGATCGAGTCGATCTGCACGCCCTTGACGTCGGGGGTGACCTCACGAACGACGCGACCGCGGGCGCGGACCGGCGGGGCGCCGGGCTCGAGCTGAAGCTCGAGGTCGACGACGCACTCGAACGGCAGGCCGAGCGGATCCTGCAGCAGCACGCCGCCGGCGCTCACGTTCAGCGTCGTGGTGGCGATGGCCCCCTTGACGGGGTCGTCGATCGTCACCTGCAGCGGCACGACCGCGTCGACGCGCACGAAGTCGCGCCGCTGGATGACGTCGTACTCGTCGCGCCGGATGCGGACGACCTCCGGCGACTCGCCCGTGCCCGTCAGCTCGCCCGTCACCGTGTGGACGCCGCGCGGCGTCGTGTACTCGACCACGGCGCGGCCATCCCATCGGATCGTCTCCTCGGCGCTCGACAGGACGAGCGTGATGATGTCGCCGTCGTCCTCGTCGACCTTCGCGGCGATCTCGCGGTTGTCGGCGGGGAGGCGGAGGATGACGTGCTGGGCGCGCTTGGGACCTGAGCTCATGGAAGGAGGCGCTGGGCGATGGACGTGGGATCGGCGGGCTCGACCGAGTCGCGCTCGCAGAGGTAGGAGAGCGGGCCGCCGGACGTTATGCAGAATCCGATCGGCGCGCCGGGATGCTCGGTCTCGTCGACGCGGGTGAGCGCGACGTGCGTGAGGCCGACGTCGTCGAGCGCGCGGGCCAGCTCGGCGGCGGCCGCCGCGCTGAGCGTGGCGGGAAGCGCGAGGTGGACCTCCTGTAGATCGAGCGCCGCGAGGTCGTCGGCCAGCGCGCGCAGTCCCTCGGCGTCGCGCAGCGAGATCGCCGGCGTGTCGACGATCACCATCGCGCCGCGGGCGACGTCGAGGATCCGGCGCGCCTCGACGCCGTCGGCGGCGGCGTGCACGGCGACGTCCACCGGGGCGAGGCGCGCGCGCAGCGCGGCACCGCCATCGGCTGCGCGGAGCGCGACGGCGAGGACGGGAAGGCTGCCGGCGGCGTAGGCGGCGGCGACGTGGCCGGCCGCAGTGGTCTTGCCCGCCCCGCCGGCGCCGACGAACGCCATCGCGCGAGGCTGGGGGCCGCGGCGGGCGAGCACCGGAATCCGGCGGGCGAGCGCGGAGCGCACGAGGCGCTTCAGGCTGCGCGGCGAGGAGAACGGGACGCCGTGGACCACGGCCTCGCCGACGACATCGGCGGCGAGCCCCGAGTCCAGGCCGGCGAGGACCAGGCGGCGCTCGGCGGCGGCGGCGGCGGCCGGCCGCGGCGCCATCAGCGCCTGGAACGTCTCGGGGGGCGCCGGGGCGACCGCGCCGTCGTGCGGGAACGCGGCCGGCGCCTCGAAGCTCGGCGGGGTGAAGGTGGGCGGCTCGAAGTCGGCCACGCCGTCGTCGACGAGATCCACCAGGTCCTCGAGCGGCGCGGCGGGAACGGCGGGCTCCTGCCCCGGCGGACCGAGGTTCGGCTGGGGACCGTAGAGCCCGGGGTCGGTCATCGCGGTCGAGCCGAGGATGTCGGCCGCGCGCTCGGCCGCGCTGCGGTCCGCCCGCTGAGCGGACTTGAGCTGGTCGGCGAAGGGGGATGCCTGGTCGAGCAGCAGCTGGATCGCCGGCGACGCCATCCCGTCGGCGGTGGCGTGGTCGTTGCGGGTTTCGAGCGCGGCCTCGGCGACGGCGTGCATCTCCTCCGCGCCGTTCGGACCCGACGCCTCGACCTCGACGTAGCTGCGCTGGAAGAAGCCGCCGATGCCGCCGGTGAGTCCTTCGCGCCGGCGCAGCACGATCGCGTCAGGCCCGAGTTCCGCGCGGATCTGCGGGAGCAGTTCCTCGAGTGAACGACCGCGGTAGGTCTTGACGTCGCCATCCATGTCGTGATGCCTACTCGTCGACATTACCCCTCCGGCACTCATGCGAACGCGGGTTCGGAGGCCGGGGCACCGCCGACGACGCCGATCGTCTCGACGCGCAGGCCCGGGGCGACCTCGTTGTAGGAACAGACGGCGAGTTGCGGCAGCGCCTGCTCGCACAGCCGGCGCAGGTGGCGGCGCACGCGGGCCGAGCAGAGCACGACGGGCCGCCCGCCGGTCTGCAGCGCGTGCTCGACCTGCGCCGTGCAGGCGCCGACCAGCGCCTGTGCGCGGGTCGGATCCATGGCCAGGAACTCGCCGTCGGCGGTCTGGACGATGGCGTCGGAGATCTCCTGCTCGATCTGGGGATCGATCGCGATGGCGCGCAGGACGCCCTCCTGGTCGAGGTGCGGGCCGATGATGGTGCGGCCCAGCGCCTGGCGGGCGTACTCGGCGAGCATGGCGGGATCGCGGGTGAGGCGCGCCTTGTCGCCGACGGCCTCGATGACCGCGCCGAGGTCGCGGATGGAGACGCCCTCGCGGAGGAGACCCTGCAGCACGCGCTGGATCTCGCCGACCGACAGCACGTCCGGGATGACCTCCTCGACGACGGCGGCGTTGTGCTCCTTGAGCTGGTCGAGCAACTGGCGCGTCTCCTGGCGGGTGAGCAGGTCGGCGGCGTGGGCGCGGATCGTCTCGGTGAGGTGGGTGACGACGACGGACTCGGCGTCGACCACCGTGTAGCCGAGTGCCTCGGCCTCGGCGCGCGAGTGGTCGGCGATCCAGACGGCCGGCAGGCCGAAGGCGGGCTCGATCGTGGGGACGCCGGCCAGCTGGCCCATCGCGTCGCCGGGGTCCATCGCGAGCTGGTGGCCGGCCATGATCCCGCCGCGGGCGACCTCGGTGCCGCGGACGCGCATGACGTACTCGTGGGAGTCCAGCGACACGTCGTCGTGGATGCGCACCGAGGGGATGACCATGCCGAGCTCGTGAGCGATCTGGCGGCGCACGAGGCCGACGCGCGAGAGCAGCGATCCGCCGGCGTTGGCGTCGACGAGCGGGACCAGGCCGAAGCCGATCGCCAGCTCGATCGGGTCGAGCGCCAGCGCCTCGAGCGCCTGGTCGCGCGGCGCGGCGGGCAGCTCGGCCTTCGGCGCGGCGGCCTCCGCCTCGGCCATCGTCTCGCGCTCGCGCTCGTTCGGGACCTTGCGCAGCGACCAGCCGACCATGAAGAACAGGCCGCCGATCAGCAGGAACGGGATCTTCGGCAGCCCGGGGACGAGGGCGAACGCCATGATCACGCCGCCGGCGACCATCGGCGCCTTGCGCTGGGCCAGGATCTGGCTCGAGATGTCGTTGCCGAGGTCCTTCTCGGAGGCCGAGCGGGTGACCAGGATGCCGGTGGCGACGGAGATCAGCAGCGCGGGGATCTGCGCGCACAGGCCGTCGCCGACGGTCAGCAGCGAGAACTGCTGGGCGGCCTCGCCGAACGGCATGCCCATCTGGGCGACGCCGATGATGATGCCGCCGAGCAGGTTGATCAGCGTGATGAGGATGCCGGCCATGGCATCGCCCTTGACGAACTTCGAGGCGCCGTCCATCGCGCCGTAGAAATCGGCCTCCTGGGCGATCTCCGCGCGGCGCTTGCGCGCCTGGTCGTCGGTGATCTGGCCCGTGTTGAGGTCGGCGTCGATCGCCATCTGCTTGCCCGGCATGGCGTCGAGCGTGAAGCGCGCGCCGACCTCGGCGACGCGCCCGGCGCCGTTCGTGATGACGACGAACTGGATGACCACGAGGATCAGGAAGATCACGAGGCCGACGACCACGTTGCCGCCGACGACGAAGCTGCCGAACGCCTCGACCACGTGGCCGGCGTCGCCCTCGAGGAGGATCAGGCGCGTGACGCTGACGTTGATCGCCAGGCGGAACAGCGTCGTGAGCAGCAGCAGCGACGGGAAGGAGGAGAAGTCCAGGGCGCGCGGCACGTAGAGCGTCGCGACGACGATCACCAGGGCCGCCGAGATGTTCAGCGTGATGAACAGGTCCAGCAGGAACGGCGGCAGCGGGATGATCATCATCGCCACCACGAGGACCACGGCGCCGGCGGCGATCAGGTCGGAGTAGCGGCCTGCGCGCTTGAGGATCGCGTTCATTGTGACCAACCAGGACGGGACGGCATCTGCGGTCTCATCGGCAGGTCACCCGCCGATCCTTAGAGATCGGTCAGGTCGGCTTGGGGACCAGCGGCCGGGCGAGCTGGCCCGCGTGGCTCCGGGTCCAATCGGCGAGCGCGCCGAAGCTCAGGTGCTCGCGGCCCGAGTGGTCGGCGATCTGGGTCGGGAAGGTGTCGCGCTCGGCCGGCGGGGCGACGAGCAGGTACTGCAGCAGCTGGCGGACGCGCGGGTGGCGCAGGGCGATGTCGAAGCTCTGGCGCAGGTAGGCGGCGCGCTTGGCCTGCGAGAGCTTGCGCTTGCCCGAGGCGAAGTAGCCGTGCTCGGTCAGGTAGAGGTCGAGCCGCTTGCCGTCCGGGGTGGCGAGCGCGCGGCGCTTCGCGAGCCGGTCGAGCGCCTTGGTCAGCCGCGACAGCGTCGCCAGCGTGACGTCCTCGGGCCCGCCGAAGTGCTTGCTCGGCTTGACCGTGAACGCGTAGGGGTGGTGGGCGAAGCCGTCGGCGCGCAACGGCGCGCAGCGGCGGGCGGCCTTCCAGCTCTTCTTCGAGCAGGTCAGCTCGCGCAGCATCGCGAGCGGCGAGGTGGCGACGTTCTTCCGGCCCTGCGGCGCGAGCTCGCCGATGTGGACCTTGGCGGCGGGGTCGTTGTACTTGATCGCCGCGTAGGCGCCCGTGTAGAGGGCGCGGTAGGCGGACGCGAGCTTGGCGTCGCACCCGCGGCCCCACCTGCCCTTGCGGCAGTCCTTGCTCGGGATCAGCCAGGTGTGCCAGTTCGGCTCGTTCCAGACCGAGTAGCGGCTCACCTTGCCCTTGAAGTGCGCAGCGGTGTCGGCGGCGAACTGCGCGAATGCGGCCGCGTTCGGGCGGTCGTTGCCGATCTTGCGGTTGCCCGTCGCCCAGGCCGGGGCCGGCCCGACGACCGTCATCTGGATCCGGATCCCGTACCGCGCCGCGTCGGAGATCAGCTCGTCGAAGCGGGGCCAGTCATAGACGCGCTCGGCCGGCGGGGTCGTGCTCTCCGCGCCGAGGGCGACGCGCGCCCACAGCACGTTGACGCGCAGGTGGGTGACGCCGAGGCGCTGCGCCTGCGCGAGGGCCAGCTCGCGGTTGTAGTAGCCCTGGAAGACGAAGACGCCGTCGTCCTGCAGCGCGACCTCGAGGCCGCGCGCGGCGTGGGCGGCACCCGGAAGGGTCAGCGAGGCGGCGACGGCGGCGAGCGGGAGCAGCAGGCGAAGGATGCGCATTGACCCGGTGATCGGCAGGCGGCTCCCGGGTTGCAGCCCGCGCGTCATCAGAGCGAGCCGCTGGGCTACGGTTCGCGTCGATGGCAGACGTGTCCGCCTGCGTGGGATCGGCGTCGGAGGGCGCGGTCCTCCGCACGCCGCGGGAGGCCTGACGTGCGCGCGCTGCTCACCACTCCGGGCGAGTCGGGCTCGACCTCGGTCGGGGAGGTCGCGGAGACGCGCGCGCGGGAGGACCAGGTGCTGGTCCGGACGCTCGAGGTCGGCGTCTGCGGGACCGACCGCGAGATCTCCGCGGGGCTGTTCGGCATCGGGCCGTCGGGTGGCGGCCGCCTGGTGCTCGGCCACGAACTGCTCGGCGTCGTCGAGCGCGACGGCCACGGCTTCGCGCGCGGCGACCTCGTCACCGCCACCGTGCGGCGGTCCTGCGGGCACTGCGCCGCCTGCGGAGAGGGCGCCCCCGACGCGTGCCACACCGGCGACTACACCGAGCGCGGGGTCACCCGCCTCGACGGCTACGCCGCCGAGCTCGTCGCCGAGTCGCCCGAGCACCTGGTGGCGATCCCGGAGTCGCTCGGGCGGCTGGGCGTTCTGGCCGAGCCGGGATCCTGCTGCGCGCGGGCGATCCGCCACGCGCGGGCCGTCGGGTCGCGACAGCCGTGGGCACCGGCGCGCGCGCTCGTGCTCGGGACGGGCGCCATGGGGATGCTGTGCACGTACTTCCTGCAGCTCGACGGGTTCGAGGTCTGGGCCGCCGGCCGATCACCGGGTGGGGGCGAGAAGCCGCGGCTCGCCGAGGCGTGCGGCGCGCGCTACGTGTCGACCGCCGCGACGCCTTTGGATGGTCTCGCCGAGGAGGTCGGCGGCTTCGACGTCGTCATCGAGGCGACGGGCGACGCGCAGGTGATGCTCGACACCCTCGGTCTCCTCGCCCGCAACGGCGTCGCCTGCCTGCTCGGCATCGACGGCCGCCCCCGGCGGGTCAGCATCGACGGCACCGTCCTCGGCGTCGACGCGATCCTCCAGAACCGGGCGCTCCTCGGCAGCGTGAACGCCAACCACGTCGACTGGCTGGCGTCCGTCGAGCACCTCGCGCGCGCCCGCGAGCGGTGGCCGGACGCGCTGGAGGCGTTCGTCGGGCTGCGCGTGCCGGTCGACCGCTTCGCCGAGGCGTTCGCGTATGGCGGCGTCAAGGCGACGTTGCAGTTCTGAGCGGCGCTGTCCGCGGGTTCGCTCCGCTCGTGGCGGCGCCGTTCGCGCCGGAACTGCGCCGTGAGGAGGAACTCATTTCGGGTCGCGTGGTCGCGCCGCTCGCGGCGGGTTGGCGGCGGCGAATCGTGCCCGAACTGCGCAGTGAGCAGAGGAACCCCTCTCCCAACTCCTCGATGCGGGCTTGACTCGTCGGCAGATCGAGCGTCGCCTCGCCGCCGGCAGACTCCATGTCCTTCACCGCGGGGTCTACGCGGTCGGTCACCCACCCACCACCGGCCGAGCGCACCTCCTCGCCGCGGTCGTCGCCTGCGGCCCGGGCGCGGTCCTCAGTCACGTCAGCGCCGCCGTCGAGCACACGCTGCTGCGCCACCGCCCCGCCATGATCCACGTCACGCGCCCGCTCCCCCGCAGGCGCGCACCGAAGGGCGTGATCCTGCGGCTCGTCGCCGACGCCGACCTCGCAACCCGCGCGGCCGACCGCCGCGGCGCGTCCCTGATCCCGACGGTCGTCACCGGTCCACCAGGCCACGACGGAGCGGCGGTCCCCACGAGGATCGCGGACCGAGCAGACCCACGAGTCGGCGAACACCAGCGTGACCCGCTGACAGGCACCCGGGCGCACCCACCCCGGGGCAGCCTTCTCGATCCCGGCCTCCACATCGGAGGCGCCGGCACCACAACCGAGCATCAGAACGCTCGCGGCGAAGCACCGCCGACTTTGAACAGGCGGTAGCGTCGACGCAACGATCCGAGACGGAGGTGGGGCATGACGATCAGGATGGACCAGCCGCGGCGATGGGATCTCGTCGGCAACCCGGTGATGATCGCCGGGATCGGGACGGGGTTCGAGGCGACGATCAACTACCGCGTCCACGACGGCCACGACGAGGTGACCGGCTTCATCACCGTCGGCGGCGGCACGGGCGAGCACGCGCAGTTCCAGGTCAAGGTCAGGGTGGGCAGCGCGTCGTTCAAGCTCGACCGCCTGTTCGTCGAGGTCTTCGAGGTCAGCCCGAAGGACGGCTCAGAGCTCCACAAGGTCTCGCGGCCGGTGCTGCTCGCGACGCGGATGGTCAAGGGGCACTACATCGGCTACCGCGAGCACGTCGTCAAGAAGGGCGACACGCTCTCGAAGATCGCCCAGAAGCACTACGGGTCGCCGGACTTCCAGCGCCTCGTCCGCGCGAACACCCACCAGATCGACGACCCGGACCTGATCTTCCCGGGACAGGTGATCCGGGTGCCGATCGGGGACGGTTAGTCACTGGGCCGTAACGGGCTCCTCGGACGGGAGGCCGTGCCGGGCGATCGCCCGGTCGTAGTTGGTCCGCAGCAGCGCGATCACGTCGGCGACGTCGGCGTCGCTCTCGATGCGGCGCGCGGCCGGGCCGACCTTGCCGGGGAACACGGAATGGTGCTCGATCCGCCCCTGCGCGAACAGTTCCTTCCACTCGTCCTTCGGGAACGAGAAGTGGGCGATGCGGTCGCCGTGCAGGTGGCCGAGTGGCTTCCGGCCGACGGTGAAGCCGAACTCGCCGCGGCTGCCGATGCCGGCGGTGACGCCGGGCCACGACGTGACCTCGTCGGTGATGCGCTGCTTGGCTCCAGGTACCTCGGTCATGTGGTCCTCCTGATGGTTTCCCTCCGGATCCTGGCCGCCCACCGGTCCCGGTTGCCAGCGGCAATTCGTCCTAGGACCACCGTCCGCCGTAGCATCGCGCCCGTCATGACGACCTCATCCGCCACGGTCTACGTGATCCTCGGCTCGCACGCCTGCCGCGCCGGGACGCTGATGTTCGAGCACAAGCGGGTGCCGTTCCGCCGGGTGGTCGTCCCGTCCGGCCTGCAGCGGGCGGTGACCGGGATGCTGGGGTTCCCGGGGCGCACCGTGCCCGCGGTGATCCACGGCGATCGCCGCATCCAGACCAACCGCGCGATCGCCCGGTTCCTCGACGAGGTGCGCCCCGACCCCCCGCTGTTCCCTGCTGACCCGGAGCGGCGCCGGGCGGTCGAGGAGGCGGAGCGCTGGGCCGACGAGGAGTTCCAGATGGTGGCGCGCCGGATCGCGCTCGCCTCGGCGCTTCACGGACCCGGTGCGATGAGCGACGACGGCCGGCTCGGGCCGGTGCTGTGGCGCAACCCACGCGTGAGGCGAGCGGGCATGCGGATGGTCGGGCGCTTCGTCTTCAACGTCCACCCTCGCTCGGAGGCGCGCCTGCTGGCGGAGCTGCCGCGCTTGCTCGACCGCATCGACGCCTGGATCGCGGCCGGCGTCCTCGGCGGCGAGGCGCTGAACGCGGCCGACTTCGCGATCGCGTCGAGCGTCGCGCTGCTGGCCTACCGGCCTGACCTGCGAGCGGACATCGAGGCGCGCCCGGTGGGTGCCCTCGTCGAGCGGATCCTGCCTGAGCCACCGGCGCGCGGGTGACGACCGGCGGCGCGGCTAGGTTCCGCGCCGTGCTGAAGGTCGCGCGAACGCAGCCCTCCGCGATCCTGCTCGCCGCGCAGCTGCTCGCGGTGCTCCTCTACCCGTTCATGGAGGGCAGCGGCGTCGGGCGCGCGCTGTTCAGCGTCTTCGGCATCGCCATCCTCGGCCTCGTCCTGCTCGCCGTCCGCAGCTCGCCGGCGCACACCTGGGTCGGTCTGGTGCTCGGCATCCCCGCGACGGTCCTGCTGCTGATCCAGGCAGCGACGGGCGACACGACCCTGCTGCCTTACTCCTCGGCGCTCGAGGCGCTGCTCTACTTCTACGCCGCCGGCGCACTCATCGCCTACATGCTCGCCGACCACGTGATCACGCGAGACGAGCTCTACGCCGTCGGCGCCACGTTCACGCTCGTCGCCTGGGCGTTCGCCTACGCCTACACCGTCTGTCAGGCGGCGGTGCCGGGAAGCTTCACCGCGGCGATCGACCCGGACGCGCAGCGGACGTGGATGGAGCTGCTGTTCCTCAGCTTCACGACGCTGTCGGGTACCGGGCTCAGCGACATCGTGCCCGTCAAGCCGGTCGCCCGCTCGCTGATCATGATCGAGCAGCTCGCCGGGCTGACCTACATCGCCATGGTCGTCTCACGGCTCGTCGGCCTGACGATCCTCGGTGCGCGCAACCAGGCCGACGCCGGGTAGACGGCGCGCATCGCCGCCGATCCGCCCATCACCGTCCTCTACGACGCCGACTGCGGCTTCTGCCGCGCCACGCTCGCGACGTTGCTGCGCTGGGACCGCCGGCTCCGGCTGCTCCCCGAGGCCATCCAGTCGCCTGCCGGGCAGCGCCTGCTGGCGGGCCTGACGCCGGAGGCGCGGCTGGCGACCGCCCATGCCGTCACCGCGGAGGGAGTGATCCACTCGGGCGGCGCGGCGGCGGCGCCGATCTGCGAGGTCCTGCCGGCGGGCGCCCCGGTCGCGCGCCTGGCGCGGCTCCTCGGCGGGCCGGCCCAGCTGGGCTACGGCTGGGTCGCGGCGAACCGGACGCGGCTCAGCCGGCTCGTTCCGGCGCGCGCGAAGGAGGGTGCCGCCGAGGCGATCGAGCGCCACCGCCGGCGCGTGCTCGACGCCGGCTGAACGCCGGCGGCGGCGGAATCGCCCACCGTCGCCCGTTCCGTCAGCGCGTTGTTCCGTCTCACGATCCTTCTGATCGCCCTGGTCGGGTTGCTCGCCGCCACGTGCGGCGCCGCCTCGGCGAGCGATCTGCAGATCGCCGTGACCGACGAGGCGGGCACCCCGCGGGACCGGGCCGAGGCCTTCGACCTGGACTCCGACCTCGATCCGTTCGTCGTCGTCCGCCGCCTCAAGATCACCAACGCCGGTCCGGACGCCGTGACCTATCCCGCGTTCCGGCTCACCGCCTCCGAGCCCGTCGGCTCCGGCGAGTGCCTCGAGGCCTACACCTGCTTCAACCACGAGGACTGGATCTACTTCGACACCACGCTGCAACCCGGCCAGACCGCCTCGTGGCTGTACCGCTGGTACCCGCAGTTCCCGGAGGCGCCCGCCGAGCCGTCCGGGTGGATCGAGGCGGCGGCCACCGGTCGCGCCGAGAGAAATCCGGACACGGGCCAGACCGAGATCGTCGCCCTCGGCGACCCCACGCCCGACAACGTCGCCCGTCTCGACTGGCAGTGGCGGTGGCGGCGGACGACGGCCGGGATCGAGAACCAGGCCGGCGACGTCGCCCGAGTGGGGGCGGGCGCCACGTTCAGCTTCCAGGTCCCGATCTACAACCGCGGCCCCGATCCGTTCCGCCAGCGCCTGCGCGTCGGCGTCTGGGGCGGCGCCCAGGGCGTGGACGTCGTCGACGCGTCGCTCCCGGGAGCAGCCTGCGCGGTGGGCGAGAGCCTGGACGACGGCGCCCCCGGGGTCGCGTGCCTGCTCGACTTCCTCGCTCCAGGCGCCGTGGTCCCGCTCACCGTCACGGCTCGCGCCGCTCGGGGCGGCGGCAACGTCGGCGTCACGATGGGCATGGCCTCGATCCCGTTCGGAGACTCGAACATGACCGGCGCCTATCTCGGTGACGACATCGACGACCAGCAGCGGTCCTACGGCTTCTGCGTGCCCGGTGCCGCCGTCCGCGCTTGCGACGGCGGCGAGCCGGTGCTCGCCGCCACACCGGCGGGCGGATCGCCTGCCGGCCCGGCCGCACCGCCCGCCGGCGGTCAGGCCGGCGGCTCGCCGGCCGGCGCGCCCGCGCTGGTCGCTCCGAAGGGCGTCGTGCGGGTGAAGCGCCTGAAGTTCTCGCTCCCGTTCCGCTGCACGAATCCGAACGGCTGCCGCGGCGCACGGTTCACGCTGACCGGGAGGATCCGGGGCGGCAAGAAGGTCCGCATCCCGGTCGACGTCGCGCCGCTTGGTCCGGGCCAGCGCACGACGGCGGTTGTCCGCCTCTTCCGCCCGACGTGGCTGGCACTGCGCGGCGGCGTGAACAACCGCCGCACCACGACCCTCAAGCTGACCGGCGGCGGGATCAAGCCCGCCACGATCAAGCTGCGGCTGCGCTGACGAACCCGCTCACGCCGCCGTGCGGCGCGCGCCGGCGACCTTGTACACGTAGGCCAGGAGCCCGGCGACGGCCTGGAAGAGCTCTTCCGGGATCATCTTCCCGACCTCGACGCTCGCGTGCAGCGACCGCGCCAGCGGCGGCTCGACCACCACGGTGACGCCCGCCTCCTCGGCGATGTCGCGGATGCGGAGCGCGAGGTTGTCCTGGCCCTTGGCCACGCACACCGGCGCCGGCTGGTCGGAGTCGTACTTGAGCGCGACGGCGTAGTGGGTCGGGTTCATGACGACGACGTCGGCGGTCGGGACCGCATCCATCATGCGCGCCTGGGCGGCCATCATCTGGCGGCGGCGCAGCTGGTCGCGCACCTCCTGCGGCACGCCCTGAGACTTGAACTCGTCCCTGACATCTTGCACTTTCATCCGCAGCTGCTTCTCGTGCGAGTGCTTCTGGTACATGAAGTCGACGATCGCGATGAAGACGTACGCGAACCCCGCGCGCTGAGCGATCGAGAGGCACGTCTTGCAGAGGACCTCGAGCAGCTCCGCCGGCGGCATGCCCACCAGCGCCGCCAGCTCGTCGAGTTTCGGGAACAGCGCGAACGCGGCGATCGAGCCGACCACAAGCACCTTGATGACGTTCTTGGCGGCCTCGAAGGGGACACGCTTGCCGAACAGGTTCTTGGCGCCGGAGAGCGGGTTCAGCCGCTTCGGGTCGGGCTTGAGCGCCTCGGGCGACGGCTTCCAGCCGACCTGGGCGATGCTGGCGAGGACACCGGCGACGAGGCAGACCCCCGCGATCGGCGCGACGGTGATCATCGCCGACCCGAACACCTCGCCCAGGATCGGCCCGATGCCCTCGCGCCCGACGACCCCGGGTGACGAGATGAGCCCGAGGATCTCGCGCGTGGTGTCGGTCATCTTCATCCACATCCACGGCGCCAGGGCGGACAGGGCGAACAGCGACGCGAGCAGGATGGCAGCGCCGTTGAGGTCGACGGAGCGCGCGACCTGACCCTTCTTGCGTGCGTCGTCCTTCTTCTTGGGTGTTGCTTTCTCGGTCCCTTCGTCAGCCACGGCTCACACCACCTGGAGCGACTGCAGCGCGGCGCCGACCGAGCGCTGGAGCTCGTCGGCCAGCCAGTCGGCGGCGAACGGCAGCGAGACGCCGATCAGCACGAGCCCGACGGCGACCTTGGCAGGGAAGGAGACGGCGAAGACGTTGAGCTGCGGCACGACGCGCGACACGACGCCGATCGCGGCATCGGTGATGACGAGGGCGAGCAGGATCGGCGCGCAGATCATGAGGGCGCTGGTGAGGACCCCGGCGAACGCCTTCTGGGCGCCGGCCACCATCGTGCCGAGCTCCGGCGTGCCGAGCATCGGCACGATGTCGTAGGTGCGGGCGAGTCCCTGGATCACCCAGCCGTCACCGCCGATCGAGATGAAGACCATGATCCCGACCAGCGAGTACATCTGGGCGAGCACGGCGGACTGGTTGCCGGTGACGGGATCGACGAGCGCGCCGAAGGAGAAGCCGATCAGCGTGTCGAGCAGCGAGCCGGCGGTGATCACCGCGGCGAACAGCGCGCCGAGCGTGAACGCGTAGGCGAGGCCGACGAGGATCTCCTTGAGGATCAGGCCGGACAGCATCCAGAGGTCGAGATCGAGCTCCGTCTTGCCCTTGACGATCGGGGCGAGGCCGAAGGAGATGGCGACCGCGGCGAGGCCGCGCACGCGCAGCGGCAGCGACTTGCTCGAGAACAGCGGCGCGAAGACGAAGAGCGGCGACACGCGCGCGAGCACGAGAAAGAACGCCAGGACCTGCTGCTCGGAGAACTGCGAGAGCAGCAGCTCCGAATCGATCACGGCTCAGCCCTCGCCGACCATGGCGGGGATCGAGGCCCACAGCTCCTCGGTGTAGACGAGGATCTGGCCGAGCATCCACGGGCCGAGGACGACGATGACGACCGCCGTGCCGACGATCTTGGGGATGAACGAGAGCGTCTGCTCCTGGATCTGCGTGACCGCCTGGAACACCGAGACGATGAGGCCGAGGACCAGCCCGACCAGCAGCAGCGGGCCGGCCAGCTTGAGCGAGATCTGCATGGCCTGCATCGCCAGGTTGATGACGACGTCCTGGTTCATGCGTTGAACGACTCCACGATCGACTTCGTCACGAGGTTCCAGCCGTCGACCAGGACGAACAGCAGGATCTTGAACGGCAGCGAGATGAAGACCGGGGGCAGCATCATCATGCCCATCGACATCAGCGTCGACGAGACGACCAGGTCGATGATCAGGAACGGCAGGAAGATCAGGAACCCGATCTGGAACGCCGTCTTGAGCTCGGAGATCGTGAAGGCCGGGATCAGGACGTAGGTCGGGATGTCGGCGCGCGTCTTGGGGCGCTCGAGCTTGGCCAGGCGGGCGAACAGCGCGATGTCCTTGGTCCGTGTCTGGTCGAACATGAACTCGCGCATCGGCGCCTCGGCGCGCTTCATCGCGACGGTCTGGGAGATCTTCTCGGCCCGCAGCGGGTCGATCGCGTCCTCCTTGACCTTGGTGAAGGTCGGGGCCATGACGAAGATCGTCAGGAAGAACGCGATGCCGACGAGGACCTGGTTGGGCGGCGCCGTCGGCGTGCCGAGACCCGAGCGGATGAAGCCCAGGACGATGAGGATCCGGGTGAAGCCGGTGATGGTGAAGAGGAGCGCGGGGACCAGCGAGATGGCCCCGACCAGCAGCAGGATCTGAACCGCATTGGAGCCGTCCGTCTTCACTTGATCACCGTGCGGGCGCGCAGCTGGTCCATCGCGCGCCCGAGGCCCGCGCGGCGGCGGGGCGCGGCGAGGGGCGGCGCGCTGGCGCGACGGCCGAAGACGGCACCGACCTTGCCGCCCAGCGACGGGCCGGCCGGTGCGCCGGGAGCGTCGTCGTCATCGTCGTCCTCGCCGAGCAGGCCGAGGTCGCGGGCCTCGGTCTCGGTGTACGTGCGGATCGGGGTGACGCCGTGCTCGCCGACGCCGACGAGGACGAGCTCGGTGCCGGCGCGGACGAGATGAAGCGAGCGGTTCGGCCCGAGCGGGAGCGTCGCCACGTTGCCGAGGCCCGCCCCGGAGTGCTTCTCCTCCTTGGAGGACTTGACCTGCTTGAGCACCCAGTGCAGGCCGTAGATGACGCCGAGGACGACCGCCAGGCCGACGATCGTGCGGACGAGCCCGCCGCCGCCGACGCCCGGTGACTGGGCGCTGCGGGCGGCCTCTTCAGCGCCGAGGCCGAGGGGTGTCTTCTCGCCGTCCGCGGCCAGGGCGGCGGCGGGCGCGAGCAGGCAGCACGTAGTGACTGCCCCGAGGACACGGGAAAGAGGAAGGAAGTTCATCACCAGGAGGAGGCCCCTGCGATCTGCGGTGCAGAGCCGGGCCGAGATCTGTATCGGCCGACCCCCCCACCACCTTTAGCCGACTTTTCGGCTACGCCGGAGGCGTGCGATCCCGCTCGAAGCGCAGGTCGTTGACGACCGCGCCGGCGAGCAGGATCAGCGCCAGCGCGTAGAACCAGAGCAGCGCGATCAGGACGAACAGGAGCGTCGATCCGAGGCGGGCGAGCGACGAGACGTTGGCCAGGTAGAGCGGGAACGCGTAATCGACGACGCCCATCGCGAGCGTCGCGCCGAGCGCGCCGGGCCAGATGCAGCGCCACGGGATCGATCCCTTCGGGACGCGCCAGTAGATCAGGCACAGGACCCCGAACAGGAGGACCATGCCGGCCACCAGCGAGATGCCGTAGAACAGCCCTGGCACGTCGGAGAGGCCGAACGGGAGGTCCTTCGCCTCGCGGAACAGCAGCGACTGCAGGGCCGGGATCGTCACGGAGGCCGCCGCGAACAGCAGGACGACCACGAGCATGCCGAGCGCGAAGACCTTCTGGCGCACCCACGAGCGGCACGGCAGGTGGTAGATCCGGCAGAACGCGGTGTCGAGTGCCCCCCAGAACGACGCCCCGACCCAGATCGAGCCGACCAGCGCCACGATCCCGAAGCTCGTCGACGTCGACTTGATGCGCTCCAGCGCGTCGGTCAGGGTCCCCTCGGTCGCGGTCGGGAACAGGCCCTGGAGGTCGACGAGGACCGACTGCTCGAGCTCCCCCGACTGCAGCACGCGGCCCGCGACGAACAGGGCCACGAAGGCGAGCGGGAAGATCGAGAGCAGGAGGTTGTAGGCCACCATCCCGGCGAGCCCGGTGAGGCCGTCCTCGTAGGCCTTCCTCCAGAACCTGGCCACGCCGCGGCCGGCCCGCACGGGCACGGCCGGAGGCGTCGGCTCACCGCGGGGCGGTCCGGCCGACACCGCCCCGCCGTCGGGCGGCTTCGTGGTGGCGGCGATGACGCCATACTGCCCGCTCGGCGTCGCCTCGATGCCGGGTGGCGGACATAGACTCGCGTCGAAGCACCCGCCCATGCCGCCTACGCGCCACAAAGACGCCCTTCAGTGGCTCGAGCAGCGCCCGTCGCTCGGCGAGCTGCGCGACGCGTACCCGGAGCAGTGGGTGAGCGTGCAGCGCGAGATCGCGGGTCTCGCGGCCCGCGGCGACCTGGAGGAGCTCAAGGCGCGTGTCGTGGCAGTCTCCCAGGCACCTGCTGCCGCGGCGCGCGCGGAGCGTCGCGCGCGGGGAGCCGACGCCATCCTCGACGCGGAGATCCGCCGCCGCATGACCGCCGAGGCGCTCAAGCAGCTCTGCCTCACGGCCGCCACCGGACGGACCGAGGGTCGCGTGCGCTTCAACCTGCTCAACGGCTACGTCGCGCAGAAGCTGCTCTTCGAGCACGACCTCGACCGCAAGCCGGTCTCGCTCCCCTGGTTCCGGCTGCTCTGGCCACTGCTCCGGCAGCGCGGCCTGCTCATGCCGCTCGTCGGCCCCAAGGGCATCTACTGCTTCTACTCGCGCAAGCTCATCCGGGAGCTCGCCGCCCTGATCGGCGACCGCAACACGCTGGAGATCGCCGCCGGGGACGGGACGCTCTCGCGCTTCCTCGCCGCCGCCGGCGTCGACATCACCGCCACCGACGACCGCAGCTGGAGCCACGCCGTCCGGTTCCCGGACGACGTCGTCGAGCAGGACGCCTGCGAGGCACTGCGGGCGCGTCAGCCGCAGGCGGTCGTCTGCTCGTGGCCGCCGGCGGGCAACCGGTTCGAGCGCGACGTCTTCGCGACCCCGAGCGTCGAGCTCTACGTCGTCATCGGGAGCCGCCACCGGTTCGCGACCGGCAACTGGCAGGACTACGAGGACCAGACGACCTTCGAGCTCGAGGAGAGCGCGCGACTCGGCGCGCTCGTCCTGCCGCCCGAGCTCGAGCCGGGCGTCTACCTCTTCACTCGGCGCCGGTGATCTCCGAGAGGCGGTGGGCCACCGAGACGACCTCGGTGATCCGCAGCCCGAACTCCTCGTCGACCACGACGACCTCGCCGCGGGCGATCGGGAGCCCGTTGACCAGGAGGTCCACGGGCTCGCCGGCCAGCCGGTTGAGCGTGACGATGGCGCCGGGCCCGAGGGCCAGGGTCTCGCCGATGGTCATGTGGGTCCGGCCGATCTCGACGGCGAGCTCCACCGGCACGTCACGCAGGCGCTCGAGATCCCTGCCGGCGGCAGCCATCTCGGGCACGGCGGCGATCGGGTCGATACCGGCCTCGAAGGCGGTGTATTCGACGGCTTCTGACATGGCTGCCTCCTCTCGCTACTGGACGGTGACGTCGGTGAACAGGACTTCCTCGACCTTTACATCGGTCTTCTTCTTCAAAGACTTGACGATGTGGTGCTTGATCTCCTCGCGGTGCTTGCCCTCGACGAGGTCCTCCTGCTTGAGGCCCGTCAGCTCGTCGGTGACGATGTCGCGGACGACGGCCTCCTGAGCCATCGGCCCGAAGCCCTCCGGCGGCTTCGGCGCCGCACCGTGGCCGCCGCCCGCGGGCAGCGTGGAGACGTCGTCATGGGCGAGCACGAGCCCGACCGTCATCTTGGCGAAGTGGCCGCCCTCGAGGTTGATGAGGAACTCCTTGCCGAGGACGTAGACCGAGCCGTGGACCTTCGGCTTCGGCTCGGCCACGGCCGGCTTGGCGAGGACGAACTTGTAGGCCCCGCCTGCGACGATCAGCAGTACGGGGAGCAGGATGATGAGCTTCTTCTTCATGGCGCCGTCCCTCCCTGGGTCGGTGTCTGGTTGATGCGGGTGAGGACGACCTCGACCCGGCGATTCCGCGAGCGCCCGGCGGGCGTCGCGTTGGATGCGATTGCGTGCTGCTCGGCGAAGCCCTGGATGCTCAGGCGCATCCTCGGGACGCCGGCGTCGATCATGCGGCGCACGACACCCCCGGCGCGGGCGCCCGAGAGCTCCCAGTTCGACGGGAACTGGCCGGACTGGATCGGCTCGGAATCGGTGTAGCCCTCGACCGTCACGGGGTGACTGCGCTCGGCGGCGACGACGCGCCCGAGGCGGTGCAGGATCCGGTCGGCGCCAGGCTTGAGCTGCGCCTGCCCCGAGTCGAAGAAGACGCCGTCGGTCAGAAGCTGCACGACCAGCCCGCGCGGGCGGATGGTGGTCCGCACCTTCGAGCCGAGGCCCAGCTTCTTGGCCTCCTTGTCGATCCGCTTCTTGAGCTCCTTGAAGGTCGCCTGCTCGGACGCGGCCGCCTTGGAGCGGTTGTCGGCCTTGGAATCCTCGAGCGACGCCTTCACGGCCTCGAGCGGCATGATCGACTGCACGGGCGGCGTCGCGGAGATGTCGTCCTGGTCGTCGGTCGAGCCCTTCTCGATGATCGCGGTGCCGCCCGAGAGCACGGCGCCGTTGAACGACTCCGACAGCGAGCGCTTGAGCGACTCGAACTTCGAGGTGTTCACCGACGAGATGGCGAACAGCACCATGAAGAGGCAGAACAGCAGCGTCATCATGTCGGCGAACGAGACGAGCCAGCGCTCCTCGTTCTCGTGCTCCTCGTGCTCCTCTTCGTGCCGCCTGCGGCCCTTGGTCGCCGTCCCCGACATGGCTACGCCGCCGCGCGCTCGCCTTCTGCGCCGGCCCCCGCGTCCTTCTCGTCCTTGCCGCCCCCGCGCATGGAGGGCGCCACGAAGGCCATCAGCTTCTCCTCGATGACTCTCGGGTTGTCGCCCGACTGGATCGCGAGGATGCCCTCGAGGGTCATCGAGCGGAACACGCCCTCCTCGGCGGACAGCTGCTTGAGGCGGTTGCTGACCGGGAGGTAGATGCAGTTGGCGGACGCGACGCCGACGAGCGTCGCGATGAAGGCGGCGGAGATCGACGGGCCGAGGGTCTCGGGGGCGTCGAGGTTCTCGAGCACGTGCACGAGGCCGAAGACCGTGCCGATGATGCCCATCGTGGGCGAGAAGCCGCCGGCCTTGTCGAACGGCTGGACGCCGGCCTGGTGGCGCTTCTTCATGTTCGAGTTCTCGGTCTCGAGCACCTCGGCGACGAGGTCGGGGTCGGTGCCGTCGACGACGAGCTGCAGGCCCTTGCGAGTGAAGTCGTCCTCGATCTCCGAGAGCTGCTCGTCGAGCGCGAGGAGGCCGTCGCGGCGCGCCTTCTCGGCGTAGCCCACGAGCTCCTTGACGCGGCCGACCATGTCGGGCGCCTCGGAGAGGCAGGCCTTCTTGTACATCATCGGGATGCCCTTGACGGTGTCGAAGCTGGTGCCGGCGATCGTGGCGCCGAGCGTCCCGCCCAGCACGATGAGCAGCGCGGCCGGGTTGAGCACGGCCATGACGTTCGAGCCCTCGAGCGTGGCGCCGACGGCGATCATCACGCAGCCGAGGACGAGGCCGATGGCGGAGGAGGCCTTCATGACCGGCTCCCGATGTCGTCGCCCGCGGCGGCGCGGACCAGGGTCAGGGCGACGCTGCGGCGGGGAAGGCTGCGCATGGCGCTCCCGAGGACGGAGGCGCGCCAGACGCGGATGGCCTCGGCGATCTCCTCGGGAGATTCCATGACGACGACCTTGGTCCCCGTGGTGAGGACCACCACGGTGTCGGGGTGCGCCTCGACCAGGACGATCAGGTCGGGATTCAGGTGGAAGGGCTCATCTGCATGAGCTAGGCGGTGGAGGGCGATCATGTCGGTGTCTAGACATCTATTCGGCTTCTCGGGCCTTTTCTTCAAGTCCTAAGAACGACAAAGGCCCCGGCGATGTGCCGGGGCCTCTGGACTGGGGAGACGACGGCGGCCGGAGGGCCGCTACGCGCTATTAGCGCTTGAGGTTCACCAGGTCCTGCAGCATCTCGTCCGAGGTCGAGATGACGCGGGAGTTGGCCTGGAAGCCGCGCTGCGCGGTGATCATGTTCGTGAACGTGGTCGACAGGTCGACGTTGGACATCTCGACCGCACCTGAGACGACCGTGCCGAAGCCGGTGTCGCCGGCGACGCCGACGGCCTCCGGGCCCGAGTTGGCGCCCACGCTCCAGCGGTTGCCCGAGACGCGCTCGAGGCCCGAGGAGTTCGCGAAGTTCGCGAGGCTGATGACCCCCGCCTCCTGGCGGGTGCCGTCGGCGGCGGAGATGTAGCTCACGACGCCGGTCTGGCTGACGGCCACGTTGGAGCCGCCGGCCGGGATGGTGATGCCGTCGCCGGCCGCGTCGACCACGAGGTAGCCGTCCTGCGTGACGAGCTGGCCGTCCTTGTTGGCGGCGAAGTTGCCCGCACGGGTGTACTCGATCTTGTCCGAGCCCGGCGCCTTCACGCGGAAGAAGCCGTCGCCCTGGAGGGCCAGGTCGAGCGGGCTGCCCGTCGTCTGCAGCGTGCCGGCCTGCATCATGTTGTCGATCGAGCCCAGGCCGACGCCGAGGCCGATCTGGATCGCGTTGGCGCCGGCGGTGGTGGCGCCTGCGGCCGAGCCGCCACGCTGCATCTGGGCAAGCGACTCCTTGAACGTCGTACGCGCCGACTTGTAGCCGATCGTGTTGACGTTCGCGATGTCGTTGGCGGTCACGTCGAGCATGACCTGGTGGGACTTAAGTCCGCTGATCGCGGAGAACATTCCTCGCATCATGGTGAGTGAGGGTCCTTTTCTTCGGCTTCCCCGGGTCGGGGTCCGGCCGAGGGTTGTGACTAAGCGATGACCGCTGAGTCGATGTTGGTGAACACGAAGTCGCGCATGTGCGCTTGATCGACCGCCGTGATGACGGTCTTGTTGGTGACCGAGACGACGAACGCCGTCCCGTTGACGAACACGACGGAGTCGCGTGCGCCCTTGTCCGCCGCGCGGCTGACGCCCGACTGGAGCCGCTGAATCGTCTGCGGCGAGACGTCTATTCCGCGGCGCTGGATGCGCTGCAGGGCGTGCTGGGAGAAGGAGACCGAGGTCGCTGCGCGGGTGCGCAGCACCTCGCCGAAGGCGCCCGGAGCGGCCGACGGCGCAGCCGCGTTCGTGGCCGGAGCGGGGCCGAGCGGCTGCAGCAGCGCCGGGTTGATGGTCCGCTCAGACATTCAGGACACCGAGACGATCAGGCTGGGGTCGACGTTGGGGATCCCGGCGACGGTGAGCAGGGACTGGCCATTGGACGTCGAGACCTTCTCGACGATCCCGGTGTGCGCCACGCCGGCCGCGTCGTTGTAGGTGACCGTCTTGCCGATCAGCGAGATCGACTGGCTCACGGCCAGCGAATCGGCGACGCGGCCGTTGGCGAGGGCCAGGTTCGACACCTGCTCCAGGGTCGAGAACTGCGCCATCTGGGCCATCATGGCGCCGTTGTCCATCGGCTGGGTGGGGTCCTGGTGCCGCATCTGGGCGACGAACAGCTTCAGGAAGTCGTCCTTGCCCAGGTTGGCGTTCGGGTTCCCGGGGGCCTGCGTTCCCGGGGTGGGGGAGCCGATGGGGGGGATGGTTGCGGGCATGCTCAGGTTCCTCGGATCAGGCCAGGACGTCCACGAGCACGCCGTCAGGCAGCTCGAGGGTCCTCGCGGAGGTCGGGGGGCGGTCGGCGGACTCGAGCTCGACGGTGCGTGAGGCGCGGGCGAAGCTCCGCTGGCGCTCGCCCTCGCGGCGGGCGTCGGCGTGCGCCTGGAAGCCCGCGTCGGCAGCGTCGGACCTGGCGTCGCCGCCCGCGGTCGACACGTCGAGCGAGAGCAGGGTGACCCCGGCCGACTCGAGCGTGCGGCGCAGCTCGGAGCCGGCCTGCTGGAGCAGGCGGGTGGCCTCCGGCGAGTCGGCGATGACCTGGGCGGTCACGCCGGCGGACGACGTCTGCAGGCGGATCTCGATCCCGCCGAGATCGGCCGGCTTGAGCGACAGGCGGGCGTGGGTGATGCCGCGGTCATAGGCGACGTTGAGCAGCTGGGCGACCGTCGCAGTGGCCCGGTGCAGCGGCACGGCCGTCTGGGCCGGAGCGATGGGCGTGGCCGGCGCGGCGACCGGGGTCGGCGGCGCGACCGGAGCCGCAGCGACGGGCGCTGCCGCAGGCGCGGCCTCCGCGGCCGGAGCCGCCGTCGGGACCGCCGCGGCGAAGGGCAGCCGGGGGGCGGCCTCGACGGGCGTGGCGACCGGGCCGCGCGGAGCGGGGTCCGGCGACTGATCGCGGCCGGCGCCACCACCCTGCGGGCGGGTGTCGGCCTGCGGGGAAGCGACCGTGACGGGCTCCCCCGACGGCTCGGTCGGGACGGCCTCGCCGGTCGCGGGGGCGACCTGGGCCGGGACGGCGGCGACCGCCGGGGTGACCGGGCTTGCGACGACCGGCTGGCCGGGCGTGGTGGGCGCCGCGACCGGTGCGGACGGGACGGGCTGGGTGGTGACCGCGTCGGGCTTGACCGGCTCCGCGGGGCCGGGCGCGGCCTGGGCGGGCTGCGTCGTGACCGGGGCGGCCGGGACGGACTGGGTCATGACCGGGGCCGCCGGGGCAGGCTCGGTGGTGACCGGGGCCGCCTGGACAGGCTGGGTCGCGACCGGCGCCGCCGGGGCGGGCTGCGTCGCGACCGGGGCGGCCGGGACCGGCTGGGTCGCGACCGGGGCTGCCGGGGCAGGCTCGGTGGTGACCGGGGCCGCCTGGACAGGCTGGGTCGTGACCGGCGCCGCCGGGGCGGGCTGCGTCGTGACCGGGGCGGCCGGGACCGGCTGCGTCGCGACCGGAGCGGCCTGGACAGGCGGCGTCGCGACCGGAGCGGCCGAGACGGGCGGCGTCGCGACCGGAGCGGCCGGGACCGGCTGGGTCGCGACCGGAGCGGCCGGGACCGGCTGGGCGGTGACGGGCGCGGCCGGGACCGGCTGGGTCGCGACCGGAGCGGCCGGGGCCGGCTGGGTCGCGACCGGAGCGGCCGGGACCGGCTGGGCGATGACGGGCGCGACCGGGACCGGCTGGGTCGCGACCGGAGCGGCCGGGACAGGCTGGGCGGTGACGGGCGCGGCCGGGACCGGCTGGGTGGTGACGGGCGCGACCGGCACCGGGGTGACCGTCTGGGCGACCGCGGCGGCGGGCGCGGGCTGAGTCGCCGCGACCGGCACGGTTGCGACCGGCTGAGCGGTCGGCTGAGCGACCGGCGCCTGCGGAGCGACCGGCACCTGCGTGGCGACGGCCGGCTGCGAGGCGACCGGCACCTGCGTGGCGACGGCGGGCTGCGGAGTCACGCTCGGCTGCGCAGCGACCGGCACCTGCGGAGCGACGGGCGCCTGCGGAGCGACGGGCGCCTGCGGAGTGACGCTCGGCTGCGCAGCGACCGGCACCTGCGTGGCGACGGCGGGCTGCGGAGTCACGCTCGGCTGCGCAGCGACCGGCACCTGCGGAGCGACGGGCGCCTGCGGAGTGACGCTCGCCTGCGGCGCGACAGTCGGCTGCGCGGCGACCGGCACCTGCGGAGCGACCGGCACCTGCGAGGCGACGGCGGGCTGCGGAGCGACGGGCGCCTGCGGGGTGGCGCTGGGCTGCGCAGCGACCGGCGCCTGCGAAGCGGCGGGCTGCTGAGCGACCGGCGCCGGTGTCGCGGCGGCGGCGGCGACCGGCTGGGCGGCGGGAGCGGAGGTCGTGGCGACCGGCACCGGCGGCGTGGTGGGCACGGTGACGGCGACGCCGGCCTGCGGCTGTGCGGCCGGAGCCGGAGCGGCGGTGACGGCGACCGGCACGGCGGCGACGGCGGGTGCCGGCATCACGAAGCCGAGCGCGGCACCCTCGGTGATTGCGACGCCAGTGGCCGGACGCGGCGCCTCGGGCACGAGGACCACGACCAACGGGAGGGGCTGGTCGGGGGAGACCGACTGGTCGGGGGAGACCGTCTCGTCGGGCTTCGCGGGATCCTCCGGGAGGATCTTCTTGGGGCCTTCCGCAAGTGCGGTCCGGGCCGAGTGTGATGTGAGGAGCGCCGCGAATCCGGCGGCGGGCTCAGGTGCCTCGCGACCGGGGGGCGCGCCTCGAGAGGGAGCCGCCGCGGGGCGGACGGGGAGTGTGTGGTGTGTCATCAAGTTATGGACTCGGTGAGGGACGAGGCGCCCGCTGCGACAGGGGCCGGGGTGGGCGAGGGCGTGAAGGTGGTGGCGTACTGCGCCGCGAAGGCCTGGACCTGGCGGACGTAGTTCTGGGTCTCGGCGTAGGGCGGGACGCCGCCGTGACGCTTGACCGCGCCGGGGCCGGCGTTGTAGGCGGCGAGCGCCTTGGTCACGTCGCCGCCGAAGGCGTCGAGCTGCTGGCGCAGGTACTTCGCGCCGCCGTCGATGGCCTGCGCGGGATCGTGCGAGTTGGTGACGCCGAGCGACGCGGCGGTGCCGGGCATCAGCTGCGTCAGGCCCTGGGCGCCGGCGGGCGAGCCCGCGTTCGGGTTGAAGTTCGACTCCTGGCGGATGAGACCCTTGAGGAGCGCGGGATCGATGCCGTGGCGCGCAGCCGCGGCCTGGATCTCGGCGTCGTACTTGGTCTCGCCACCGGCGGCGCCGGCTGCGGCGACGGGCGCCGAGGCCATCGCCGGAGCGAGGCCGGACTGGGCACCGGCGAGCTGGGAAGCGAAGCGCCCGGCGGCGACGGGGTCGACGGCCGCGGGCGGGGAGATGAGCGCCTGGAGCTCCTGGACGCGTCCGATGACCGTGGCGACGCTCATGCGGCAACCTGACCGCGACGGTGGACGGACAGTGCCATCTCGTCGAGCTCGATCTGCTCGATGCGGGCGGACTCGGCCATGTGGGCGGCGCGGGCGCGGCGCTCGAGACGCTCGACGGCTTCGCGGTCCTGGGCGGCGGCGGCGAGCAGGACGCGCCGGGCGTCGACCTCGGCGTCACGGCGGTCGAGGTCGAGCGCGGCGGCCTGGCGGTTGCGCTCGGTGCGCTCGATGAACGCCTGGGCACCCATGAGGTCATGGGCGGTGGCGCCGGCGGTCAGCGCGATGCCGAGGCACGCCTGGCGGGCGTCGCCGGCGGCCGAGTTGGCCTCGTGGAGCAGCTCCTCGCCGCGGAGGCGATGGCTCATCTGCTTCGCGAGCTCCTCGCGGGCCTGCTCCTCAGCGCGTTCACGCAGGGAGCGCACACGCTCGAGCCGGAAGGTAAAGGACGGATTCCCCACGCCATCCTTATCGGCCGCCGCCCACACGGCTTGAGCCGGGTTCTCGGAGCGTCGCTCGGTGCCCGCGCGTCGCATCCGTCGTCGTGGTCCGTGCCACTCGGCGAACGTCAACCGACGCATCGAGAGGGAAGGGGTTCGGGCGGAGGCGCCATCAGCGGCCTTCACCCCTGCCTCCTTCCTCACCCGCCGGGTCAGCCCGACCGATCAGCCGCCAACCGTCGGCGAGCCGCACGAGCCCGAAAGCGGTGCTTATGGCGCAGGCAAGGAAGTGCAATTGGCGATCTCGCCGGCTCGGCGCCATCCTGAGAGCGATGCCGCCCCGCCATGTCGCCGCCGCCGTCCTCGTCGCGGCGATCTGGGGCGTCAACTTCGTGGTCATCGAGGTCGGCCTGCGCGATCTGCCGCCGCTGCTGCTGGCCGCGCTGCGCTTCGTCTTCGTGGCCTTCCCGGCGGTGTTCCTGATCCGCCGCCCCAAAGTCCCCTGGCGGCTGGTCGTCGCGTTCGGCCTGTTCCTGGGCGTCGGGCAGTTCGGCCTGCTGTTCGTGGGCATGGACCTCGGCATGCCGGCCGGCCTCGCGTCGCTGGTGCTCCAGTGCCAGGCGATCTTCACCATCGCGTTCGCGGCGGTCGTGCTCGCCGAGCGACCGGGCGCCCGCACGCTGGCCGGCGGGACGGTGGCGTTCGCCGGGATCGCGATCGTCGGCGCCGGCCGGAGTGCCGGCGTCCCGCTCGCGGGGCTGCTGCTGTGCATCGCGGCCGCCGCTTCGTGGGGCGCGGCCAACGTGGTCACGCGCGTGGCCCGCCCGCCCGACGCGCTCGCGATGCTGGTGTGGGCGAGCCTCGTCCCGCCGCTGCCGCTGCTCGCGCTGTCGGCCGCGTTCGAGGGGCCGACCGAGATGGCGGACGCGATCACGGGCGTCGGCCCGGAGGGCGTGCTCTCGCTGCTCTACCTCGTGGTGCCCACGACGCTGTTCGGCTTCGGCGTGTGGACGTCGCTGCTGCGCCGCCACCCGGCCGGCGTCGTGGCGCCCTTCTCGCTGCTGGTCCCGCTGTTCGGGATGAGTGCCGCGTGGATCGCGCTCGGCGAGCGGCCGAACGCGACCGAGCTCGCCGGCGGGGCGGTCGTGCTCGCCGGGCTGGCGCTGGTCAACGCGCCGCTCCCGCGGCGGTGGGTCAGGACGGCAGATGCAGCGGCGGGATCGCCGAGTGCAGTGACTGGCCCCCCGTGACCGGCGGGACGACGGCGGGGGCGACCGGCGGCTCCGCGATGGCCATCCCGGTCAGGCCGGCAAGCCGCGTGTCGGAGTCGGCGGCGTCGGACGGGTCGTCCTGGCGCTGCTTGAGGAAGTCGAGGATCGCCGGGCGCGTCGCGATGGCGGTGTCGGTGACCGGGTCGGTGCCGGCCTGGTAGGCGCCGATGGCGATCAGGTCCTCCTTCTCGCGATAGGCCGCGAGCAACTTGCGGACCTCCTGCGCCGCGGCCTGGGCCTCGGGGGAGGTCACCTCGCCGACGAGGCGCGACACGCTGGCGAGGACGTCGACGGCGGGATAGTGCCCCGCATGCGCGAGGTGGCGCGAGAGGACGACGTGGCCGTCGAGGATCGACCGGACGGCGTCGGCGATCGGCTCGTTCATGTCATCGCCGTCGACGAGCACGGTGTAGAGGCCGGTGATCGAGCCGAGGCGCGAGGTGCCGGAGCGCTCGAGCAGCTTGGGCAGCAGCGCGAAGACCGAGGGCGTGTAGCCGCGCGTCGCCGGCGGCTCGCCGATGGCCAGGCCGACCTCGCGCTGGGCCATCGCGAAGCGCGTCACCGAGTCCATCATCAGCATCACGTCGGCGCCCTGGTCGCGGAAGTGCTCGGCGATCGTGGTCGCGGTGAAGGCCGCCTTGATGCGGACGAGCGCGGGCTGGTCGGAGGTGGCGACGACCACGACCGAGCGCGCGAGCCCTTCGGGGCCGAGGTCGCGCTCCATGAACTCCTTGACCTCACGGCCACGCTCGCCGACCAGGCAGATCACGTTGACCTGCGCGGAGGTCGAGCGGGCGATCATCCCGAGCAGCGACGACTTGCCGACGCCGGAGCCGGCGAAGATGCCGAGGCGCTGGCCGCGGCCGCAGGGGACGAGCGCGTCGAGCGACCGGACGCCGAGCGAGACGCGCTCGGTGATGCGCGGGCGGTCGAGCGGATCCGGCGGTGAGGCCGTCGCCGGGCGCGTGCGCGACGTGTCGATCGGGCCGAGACCGTCCATCGGCCGGCCGAGGCCGTCGATCGCGCGGCCGAGCAGGGTGTCGGAGACCGGGACGCGGAACGGCCGCCCGGTCGCGGTGACGGTCGCGCCCGGACCGAGGCCAGCGGGCTCGCCCAGCGGCATCAGCAGCGTGCGGCCGGCACGGAACCCGACCACCTCGGCCGGGACCGCGTCGCGCCCGCGGCCCGTGTCGATGGTGCAGACCTCGCCGATCTCGGCCTCGAGCCCGGTCGCCTCGATGATGAGGCCGATGAGGTCGCAGACGCGGCCGTGGCGGCGATGCAGGTCCGCGTCGCGGACCGCGTCGGCGAGCGGGCCCAGTGAGCCGGGGGACACCGCGGCGGCAGGCCCGGCGAAGTCCAGCAGGGTCATGCGCCGTCGATGTCGGCGTCGCCGAGCGCGGCCTGGATGGCTTCGCGCGCCCGCTCGAGCTTGGTCTCGATCCGCGCGTCGACCTGCCCCTCGGAGTGACGGACGACCGCTCCGCCGTGGCCGACCCGGCGCTCGGCCTGGATCTCGCAGTGCTCGATGCCGCCGAGCGACGTCCGGAGCTCTTCGCTCGCGCCGCGGACCAGCGCGAGGTCGGCCGGGTTGACGAGGATCGTGACGCGCTCGCGCTCGACGATCCCGCGCAGCGCGCCGCGGACCGCCTCGAGCACGACGGACTTCTCGACGGCGACGGCGGCGGCCAGGATCTTCTCGGCGAGCGCGAAGGCGAGGTCGATGGCCTCGCCCTCCAGGCGCTCGGCCGCGGTCGTCCCGTGATCGCGGGCGGCGGCGATCGCCTGGTCGAGCGCCGACACCGCCGGCGCCACTTCCTCGACCGCCTCGGCACGCCCCGCGGCCAGGCCCTCGGCGTGCGCCGCGGTGCGGATGAGGTCCGCCTCCGCGTGGGCCGCCTCGAGGGTCGACTCGAGGACCGCCAGGGTGACGGGTGGGCCCATCGGCTCCAGAGGTGCGAAGTCGAACTCGGCCATCTAGTGGTTCCTCACTTACATCAGCTCGTCGTCGCCGCCGCCGGCGCCGCGCGTGATGGTGATCGCGCCGCCCTCCTCCAGACGCCGCACGATGGCGACGATCCGGCCCTGCGCCTCCTCGACGATCCGGCGGCGCTGCGGCGGCTGGAACTGGATCTCCTCGCGGAGCAGCTCGGACCCGCGCTCGGACATGTTCTTGTAGATGCGCCCCTGGACGTCCTCGGCGGTGCCGCGCAGGGCGATCGCGAGGTCCTTCTGATCGACCTCCTTGAGCACGAGCTGGATCGAGCGGTCGTCGAGCTTGGTGACGTCCTCGAACGTGAAGAGCAGCAGCCGGATCTCCTCGGCGAGCTCGGCGTTGGCCTCGGCGAGCTGGTCGAGCACGTTGCGCTCGGTCGGCCGGTCGGCGTAGTTGAGGATCTCGGCCAGGGCGGCGACGCCGCCGGCGGCCGCGTACTCCTGGGAGAGCACGTTGGACAGCTTCTGGCGCATGACGGTCTCGACCCGCTGCACGACCTCCGGCCGCGTCTCGGTCATCATCGCGATCCGCGACGCGACCTCGGACTGCGCCTCGGGCGGCAGCTGGCAGAGCACCTGCGCGGCGAGGTGGGTGTGCAGGTTGGCGATCACGAGCGCGATCGTCTGCGGCGCCTCGTTGCGCAGGAACACGTAGATCTGCTCCGGCGGGGTCTTGCGCAGGAACTCGAACGGCCGGCGCTCGATCGTGGCCGACAGCCGGTTGATGATCTCGGCCGCACGCGTCTCGCCCAGCGACCGCTCGAGCACGTTGCGGGCGTATTCCACGCCGCCGTCGGCGATGTACTGCTCCGCGAGCACGGTCTCGACCGCCTCGTGCACGACGCTGCGGCACACGTGGGTGGGGACCTTGGACGCCTTGGCGATCTCGAGCGAGATCGACTCGATCTCCTCGTCGGTGAGGTGCTTGAAGATCTCGCCCGCCTTCTCCTCGCCGAGGGCGACGAGCAGGACGGCGGCCTTCTGCGCGCCCTTGAGCTTGGACGGGGGCGGGGGGTCCGCGTGGAGGGCGACGTCGGTTCCGGTGGCGCTGGGCATCGGTCTAGTCCTCCGCCATCCACGCGCGCACCTGGGCGGCGACGCGGTCGGGCTCGCGGTCCATCAGCAGCTCGAGGCGCTGGAGGCCCTCGTCGACGGAGCGCTCGGGCAGCGTGGCCCGCGGGCCCGCGTCGGCTCCGCCGCCGGCCTCGAGCGACGCCAGCGAGACCGGCTGGTCGATCTGCGACAGCCACTCGGGCTGCGGCAGGGTCGACTTCTCGCGCTTGCGCATGTGGCGGATCATGAAGAGCAGGAACAGGAGCGTCCCGAAGGCCAGCGCGCCGATCTTGAGCGGGCCGAGCAGGCCGGGCGGCACCGGGCCGGCGGCCTCCGGCTTGGCGACCGGCGGCTTGGCGAACGCGAGCTCGGTCGCGGTGATCGTGTCCCCGCGGGCGGTGTCGAGGCCCGCGGCGCTGGCGACCGTGTTCTGGATGTCGGTCTTGACCTTGGCGGCGCCGGCCCCGGTCCCCGTGACCGACTTGTCGAGCACGAGCGCGACGCTGAGGCGGTTGACGGCCCCCGGCGCGACGTCGGTCTTTGACACCGTCTTGTCGAGCGCGTTCACGGTCTTGCCGCTCTCGCGCTGGTAGTTGGAGTTCGCCCCGCCCGCGCCGCCACCGGCGGAGTACGTCGGGATGTTGCCCGCGGTCCCGGCGGCGCCACCGGCGCCGGCCGCACCGCCGCGCAGACGCTCGGTCTCGGTCTCGGTCTGCATCGGGATGCCCTTCTTGGCGTAGACGAGCTCGTTCTTGGTCGTCTTGTCCATGTTGAGGTCAGCCTTGACCTGGACGATCGCCTTGTTCGGCCCGAGCGTCCGCGTGAGCATCGCGTTGATCGACGTCTCCAGCGTGCGGGCGTAGCGGATCTCGGCGGCCTGCTTGGTGGAGCCGCCCGGCGCGCCGCCGACCCCGTCGCCCGAGGGCCACAGGACCTGGCCGGCCGAGTCGGTGATGGTGACCGCCGACGACTTGAGGCCCTTCACGGAGGAGGAGACCAGCTGGGCGATGCCCTTGACCGCGCCGGGCTCGAGCGTGTCGGAGGGGTTGCCGAGCGAGATGGCCGCGGTTGCCGGGCTCGCCTCGTCGACAAAGAGATCCTGCTCGGGCATGACGAGCTGCACCTGCGCGTTCGTGACGCCCTGCACGCCGTTGACCGTCTTGGCGATCTCGCCCTCGAGGGCGCGCTGGTAGGTCACCTTCTGCTGGAAGTCCGAGGCGCCGAGCTTCTGGGTGTCGAAGAGCTCGAAGCCGGGGGCCGACGTGCCGCTGCCCGCGAGGCCCTGGCCGGCCAGGGCGATGCGCGCCTTGGCGGCATCGGCCTTCGGCACGGCGAGCGCGGTCCCGTTGGACTGCAGCTCGTACGTGATGCCCTGCTCGTCGAGGACGGCGGTGATCTTGCCCGTCTGCGCCGGATCGAGGCCGGACATCATCGTCGTGTACGACGGCGCGCCGGCGATCCGCAGCATGAAGAAGATCAGCAGGACCACGCCGACGGCGGTCGCCGCCAGCACGATCTTGCCGCGGACGGGCATGGATTTCAGGGCTTGGAGAGACATGTGGGTTCAGTTACACCTGGGTGTGGAAGATGTCCTGGGCGGCCTCGACGGCCTTGGTCCGGATCTGCGATGCGAGCTGCATGGAGAGGCGGGCGCGCTCGATGGCCATGACCACCTGCGTCGGGTCCGACACGGTGCCCGCGGCGAGGGCCTGGGAGGCGCCCGACGCGTCGGTCTGGGTCTTGGTGAGCGAGGCGAGCGAGCTCGAGAGCATCGAGCCGAACCCACCGGACTCGCCGGCGACCGATCCGGTCGCCTCCCCGAGGGACGGCGCCTGGACCTTCCACTCGGCGCCCGAGACCGCGAAGGACGGATCGATCGGCATCAGCGCAGCAGCTCGAGGGTCTTGGTGAACATCTGCTTGGAGGCCTGCATCGCGGTGACGTTGGCCTCATAGGCGCGTGAGGACGAGATCAGGTCGACCATCTCGGTGACCGAGTCGACGTTCGGCATGGCGACGTAGCCCTGCGCGTTGGCGTCCGGGTGGCCGGGGTCATAGACCTGCTTGGGCGGGGTCGCGTCGGCCACGATCGCGGCGACCTGGACGCCGCCGGGGGCCGCGCCGCCACGGCCGCCGCCCACCATCGCGGTGCGCAGCTGGGAGCCGAAGTCGGGGCCGCCGCCGGCCTGCTGGAGGACGACCTCCTTGCGGCGGTAGGGGCCGCCGTCGGCGCCGCGCGTCGTCTGGGCGTTCGCGAGGTTCTCCGCAGTGACGTCCATCCGCAGCCGCTCGGCCGTGAGGGCCGTGGCCGAGATCTCGAGCGAGTTGAAGAGTCCCATCAGCCGACGCCCATCGCGGCGCGCAGGATGTCGAGCCGCCCGCGGGCGACCTGCACCGCGGTCTGGTGCTCGAGGCCGTTGGCGGCGAGCTTGGCCGACTCGGCGTCGAGGTCGACGGTCGAGCCGTCGGCGCGGGTGGCGCCGGAGGCGTCCACCGTGGGGGCGAAGCCGGTACGGTGCAGCGCGTTCTTCGGCGAGTTCGCGCTCATCGCCTGGGCGAGGGCCCCGTGGAAGTCGACGTCGATCCGCTGGTAGCCCGGAGTGTTGACGTTGGCCAGGTTGGACGCCAGCGCCTCGTTGCGCATGGCGGCGCCCTGGATGGTGCGCTCGAGGGCGATCTGGGTTGTGTCGTAGAGCACGGGACGGATCTCCTTGCGGGTTGCAAAGCCGGTGTCCGTCCGTGGACTTCCTCTCGACCGACGTCCCCGATCCTTGGGGACACGGCCTCTATCGGCCGGGTGGGTACCGAACTTGAGGGCTTACGCGGAGCCGTCGAGATGGGCCGCGGAGACGGCCTGCCCCGACGCGCTGGCGCCGTAGCCGCGGACGGCGCCGCGGCCGCGCCGCAGGCCGCTCAGCTCGCGTGCCGTGTCCGCGCGGCCGGACGACAGGGCCGCCGTCGCGATGGCCTGCAGGCCGGCGAGCCGCTCGAGGGCTCCGCGGGCCTGGAGCGGCGCCGCCGCGGGAAGGGCGGCGACGAGCGCGGTGCGCTCGGCCGCCAGCGCGGGAAGGTCGTCCCACGCGCCGGCACCGATGAGCGTCGCCTCACGCTCGGCGAGGGCGAGCAGCCGCTCGTACGGAGCCGCGGGATGCTCGCCGGGCGTCACGTGGCCGGCGCGGAGCTGATCTGGGCCCAAGCCTCGCGCAGCTCGCCCAGCTGGGCGCTGACCCAGTCGAGCTTGTCCGCGTCCTGCTCGGAGCGCGCCTCGTGCATGTGGCCGAGGAAGAAGAGGTAGAGGCCCTGGAGGTTGGAGGCGATCGCGCCTCCGGCCTCGAGGTTCAGCGTGGTCAGCAGCTCGTCGATGATGAGCTCGGCGCGGCGCAGGCGCTCGTGGGCCTCCGTCCGGCGACCTTCGCGCATCGCGCCGGCCGACTGGTAGAGGAAGCGGCGAGCTCCGTCATAGAGCATCACCACGAGGCGCTCAGGCGGTGCGGTGAGGATCGCGGACTGCCGGTAAGCGGCAGCACGCGGTTGAGCGTAGGTCGTCAAGGCTTCTCTCCAGGGGACGCGACGGGCGGGACGGATGTACTCCCGTCATCGGCGTCCGGCGCCAAGTGTTTAGCCCCGGATCGGGGAACCGGGGTCGCGCTGAGCGGTTGTTGAAGTTGTTGAGCGACGCGAGCTGCCCGGTGAGCCAGGCCTGCTGGTTCTGCGACGCCTGCATCGCGGACTCCATCGCCGCGAACTGGGCGTTGAGCCGCTTCTCCTTGGCCGCCAGCCGCATCTCGGTGCGGGCGATCTGGTCGGTGAAGCTGCGCTGCTCGGAGATCGAGTTCGTGATGCGGCCGTCGAGCACCGAGCCGGTGCTGCCGGTCTGGCGGTCGATGAGGGCCTCGTACTTCTGGGCGAGCCCGTTCGTGTTGCCGCTGGCGCCGAGGAGCTCGCGGACCGCGTTCCCGTTGGTGGTGAGCGCAGCGGTGAGCTTGACGTCGTCGATGACGAGCTTGCCGGCGACCTGGTCGGAGCTCGCGCTGGTGCTCGCCGAGGCGGCGCCGGTGCTGATGCCGATGTCGCTCAGCCGGCGGAAGATGTCGCCCACATCGCCGACCTGATCGATCGCGGCGTTGCGGAACCCGGCGAGCATCGAGGTGAGCCCCATGTCGCCGAAGAGCTGACCCTTGGCGGCGTCGGCGCTGTTCGCGGCGGTCGGCACCGTCTTCTCGGACAGGCGGATGCGCGCCGCGCCGTTCACGGCGTTGTAGGCGTCCACGAAGGCGGTGAGCTTGGCCTTGATCGCCACCTGGTCGACGGCCGGCTCGCCGACGCTGATGGTGACCCCCGTGGTGGTGAGGGCCTTGAGGGTCAGACGCACGCCGGGGATGGCGGTGTCGATGACGTTGGTCTCCGACGACTGCGACCCGCCGCCATTGACGGTGTAGGCGGCGTTGACGCCGGAGGTCAGCGCGCCGGAGGTCTGCAGCTGCGAGTTGCCGCTGCTGGAGACCGCGGTGAAGGTGCTGTTGGAGCCGGTGGTGCGCGACGAGAGCACGAGCTGGCCGCCGACGTCGGCCGCGTAGACCGGGGCGGTCGTGCTCGCGTTGATCTGGCTGATGAGATCCGTGAGCGACGTGTTGGCCGCAACGTTGAGGACGACATCGGGCCCGACGGCGGGGTTGAACGTGAGGGTCTCCGCCGCCCCCTCGGGGTTGTACGTGTAGTCGCGCTTCGACGCCGTGGCGAGGCGGGTGACGGTGATCGCCGTCCCGCCCACGCCGCCGAGGCCGGAGAGCTTCTCGACGCCGACCTGGTTGGCGTCGGAGGATGCGACCGTCTGCTTGAGGTCCCAGGTCGACGCGGCCTTGAGGGCCGTCGCCGCCGTCTTGAACGCCGACAGCTTGGACTGGATCTCCTTCAGACCGGTGTCGCGCGCCGTCACGCGGGCCTGGTTGAGCTGGATCCGGGTCAGGCTCTGGCGCTCGAGCGCCATGAGCTGGGCGACGATGCCGCCGGTGTCGACGCCGGAGGCGAGCCCTGAGAGCGCGAGGATGGACATGAGAGCGCGCCGCCGGTTAGAGCGCCGCGCCTCCCATCACGTGCAGGGCCTTCTCGTTGGGGATCGTGCGGATGACGTTCCCCTCGAGGTCGCGCACCTGGACGATGATCCGGCTGGAGTCGGGGTCCTGGAAGAAGTGCAGCTCGCGCTTGTGCGAGGCGAGTTCGAGGGCGCGCTCGAAGGCGGCGTCGACCTCCTTCACCACCTCCGGCGGCGGGGTGGCGGGGACGGGCTCGACGCGCTTGGCCGCGGTGGCCTCGATGCGAGCGGTCGCGCTGAGCTCGACACGATCCCTCGTCGGTGCGGCATTCACCAGCGACTCGCGGGCGGGGGCCGCCGGCGGCGTCGGGGTGAAGCGCTCCCGCAAAGGCTGGGGCGAGTAGCCCTGGCCTGCTGGTCCGATTCCGAGGTTCATGGCCCAATCATCGGAACGTCCAGCAGGAACTTTAGTTCTGGGCCACCAGGGGTCGGCGGCCTGTCCACGCAGCGGGTCAGGCGACGGCAAGGAACAGGCTGCCGTCGGCGGCCAGCTGCTGCTTGAGCGTCTTCTTGAGCTGCGAATGGATCTGGCAGACGCGGCTCTCCGAGACGCCGAGGATGTCACCGATCTCGCGGAGCGTGAGGTTCTTGACGTAGAGGAGCACCGCGACCTCGCGCTCGCGGCGCGGGAGACGGTCGAAGGCCGCGCGGAAGCGCTCCTTGCCCTCGCTCGCCACGGCGGCGTGCTCGGGGTCGAGCCGCTCGTCCTGGGTGGCGATCGTGTCGAGGCGCTCGACCGTGGTCTCCTCGTCGGAGATGACCAGCGTGTTGAGCGAGGTCACGTCGGACACGGCGATGTCGTCCTCGCGGCGGCGCAGGTCGGCCACGGTGATCTCGAGCGAGGCGGCGAGCTCCTCGCGGGTCGGCCGGCGGCCGTGCAGGCCGGTGAACTGCTCACGGGCCCGGGCGATGTCGCGCTCCCAGCGGCGCAGGGACCGGGGGGCCCAGTCCTGGCGGCGGAGCTCGTCGAGGACGGCGCCGTGGATCCGGGTCCAGGCGAACTGCTCGAGCGTCGCGCCCTTTTCCGGGTCGTAACGGTCGATGGAGGCGATCAGGGCCTCGAGGCCGCAGGAGATGAAGTCCTCCACCTCGCAGCGGGCGGGCAGCTCGCGGACCTTCTTGAAGACGATGTACTTGACGAGCGGCGCGTACGTCATGACCAGGCGGTTGCGGACCTTGAGGTCACCCGTCGCCTTGTACTCGCGCCACAGCGCCAGCGCCGCCTCGGATGAGACCTTGCGCTTGGCTTGCGGGGTGGCGATCGTGGTGCTCATGTCGGTCTATGGCTCCTGTGGGCGGCGGCGGGGACTGCTCGTTGCTTCTCTTGACTCGGGCTGTATCGGCCCCTGCTGACGCGGCAACATCACCCGAACGGGGTAATCGGCAGTCTTTGGTGGTCGACGATGCCCCTGACCGCCCTGCTCCTCGTGCTCGCCGCCGCCGTCGCGCACGCGATCTGGAACCTGCTCGCCAAGGGAGCCGGCGGGGGCGGGGCCTTCGTCTGGCTCACGACCCTCGTCGCCGCCGCCGTGCTCGTGCCCACCGCCGCAGTGACGATCGCGGCCGGCGGCGTCGAGGTCGGCGTGGCGGGCATCGTGGCCATGGCCGTCAGCGGCGCGCTGCACACCGGCTACTTCGTCTGCGTGCAGCGCGGCTACGCCGTCGGCGACCTCTCCCTCGTCTACCCCCTCGCGCGCGGGACGGGCCCGCTGCTCGCGACGGTCGGCGCTGTCGTGGCGCTCGGCGAGCGGCCGAGCTTGCTCACGGTGGCCGGCGGGCTCATGGTCACGCTCGCGGTGCTGTCGCTCGCGGGGCGCCCGGCGGTGGAGGACCGGGCGGCCATCGCCTACGCGCTGGCGACCGGCGCGATCATCGCCGTCTACACGGTGTGGGACAAGCGCGCGGTCGACGAGCTCGGCCAGTCGCCGGTCGTCTACCTCTGCGGCAACTACCTGATGATGACCGCCCTGCTCGCCCCGGTCGCGCTCCGGCGGCGGCAGGAGCTCGGATCGCTCTGGCGCGACCAGCGCCGCGCCGTCCTGGCCGTGGGCCTCCTCGGCCCCGGCGCCTACCTCCTGGTGCTCGTCGCGCTGACCACGACCGACGTCGCGTACGTCGCGCCTGCCCGGGAGGTCAGCATCGTGATCGGGACCGCGCTCGGCGCGACCGTGCTCGGCGAGCGCAGCCCGGTGCGCCGGCTGGCGGCGTCGGTCGCCATCGTGGCCGGGGTGGTCGTGCTGGCGCTTTCCTAGGCGCGCTTTCCTTCAGAACTGCGCATTGAGGGAAGAATTGGGGGGCGGGGCGGGTTCGGAGGACGTCAACCACCCCCATCGTCCGTCGCGCGTCGCACGGGGGTGGTTCACCCCAAAATATGGGGTCACCCCCTTGCGGTTCCGGAGCGCGCATGGGGGTGGTTGACGTCCCGTCCCGCCACTGATCACCTTCCGTCGCGCGGGTGGCGACGTGACCATGCTCCGCCCAGGCCCCGAGCCCACCACCCCCCCTTACAGGCGCCCACGAGCCTTCCGAGCCTCCCCCGCCTCCCCATCGAGCGCATAGGCCCAGGCGAGCAGCTCCGCGACGGCCATGTAGAGCGCATCCGGGATCTCGTGGCCGATCTTGAGCGTCTCGAGGGCGCTCACGAGCGCCGGGTCGTGGCGGATGGGCACGCCGTTCTCCTCGGCCAGCTTGACGATCCGCTCGGCGATCAGCCCCTGGCCCGCAGCGGTGACCTTCGGCGCGCCGGTCCCGCCGTACTCGAGCGCGACGGCGCGCTTGCGGTCAGGCTTAGGCATAGGCGTCGAACGGCTCGCGGCGGGGGGCGATGCGGACGACGGCCGGCTCGCCGAGCTTGGCCTCGAGCGCGGTGCGGAGCTTCTCCGCGCGCGCTTCCGCGAGCGCGAACGCGCCCGCCGGGACGCCGACGGTCGCCACGACGCCCTCCGGTCCACGCTCGACCCGCAGGTCGAGGCGGCCGAGCGCGGGGGTCTCGTACGCGAGCGAGACGCCGCTGCGCTCGCGCGCGTCCTCGCCGGACTCCTCCCGGCCGCCGTCGGCGTCGGCGCGCAGGTTCGGCGGCGGGGCCGGCGCGGCCATCACGGCAGAGGGGTCCTGGATCGTCGAGTCGAGCTTGAGCACGATGCGCTCGGGCGAGGTCTCCGCCACCGTCAGCCGGAGCGTGTCGCCCTCGCGGACCTCCTCGGGGACGGTCGCCTTCAGCAGGACGCCGGCCAGGACGATCGCCCCGGCGGTGCCCTCGCCTCGCGAAGCGACACGCGCGACGACGCTCATCCCGGGCCGCAGGATGAGCTCGGGAAGCTGGAGCTTGAGCAGGGCGACGTCGAGCGAGATCGGGTGCACCTCAAGAAGGATGACCCACCCGCCGATGAAAGGTCGACATGGATCGCGGCCTCTACATCGCAGCCTCCGGCATGCTCGCCGAGCAGGTGCGCCAGGAGCAGATCGCCAACGATCTGGCGAACGCGTCCACCCCGGGCTACAAGGCGGACCGCACCGCCCAGCGCAACTTCGGCGAGATGATGCTCACGAACAGCCGGACGGGACAGACCGTCGGGCCGCAGGGCACCGCCGTCCTGGTCGACCGCGTCCAGACCGACTGGGGACCGCAACCCTCGCGGGAAACCGGCGAGCCGCTCGACTTCGCGATCTCAGGCGACGGCTTCTTCGCCGTGCGCACCGACGCCGGCGTGCGCTACACGCGCAACGGCCAGTTCACCGCGTCCCCCCAGGGTGGCCTCACCACGGCGAAGGGCGAGCCGGTGCTCGGTCGCAACGGCCAGCCGATCGAGATCGGGGCGGACGGTCGCGTCGACCCGCGCCTGCTGAACGTCGTCTCGCTGACCAACCCGCGCAAGGCCGGCGACTCGCTCGTCACCGGTACGCCCGGCAACGGCCCGGCGGGCCAGGTCCGCGCCGGCGCGCTCGAGGGATCGGGCGCCGATCCCGCACGTTCGATGGTCGACATGATCGCCTCGCTGCGCGCGTTCGAGGCCGGCCAGCGCGCGATCACGACGATCGACGAGTCGCTCGGCAAGGCCGCCGGCCAGGTCGGGACCCTCACGTAGCTCAAGTTTGCGGCCCGCGGGCCGATGAGTTGGACGAGCAGGATCGAAGGACCGAGCAGGACGAAACGAGCTCCCCGGCTGGACTGCCATGCAGAGGCTACGGGCTCACGACTCAGAGGGACTGCATGCTGGAAGGACTTCATTCGGCCGCCGCGGGCATGGCGGCCCAGCAGGAGCGCATCAGCGCGGTCTCCAACGACCTCGCCAATGCCAGCACGACCGGGTACAAGCACACCCGCGTCGGCTTCCGCGACCTCCTGTACCAGCAGGCCGGCCGCTCCGCCGCGCAGGACGGCAACGCCCAGACCGGCACCGGTGTCGCGATGGTGGACGCCGGCCGCTCGATGGCTGAAGGCGCGCTGAAGCCCACCGGGCTCCCGCTCGACGTCGCGATCCGCGGCGACGGCTTCCTCCGGGTCCGCCTTCCGGACGGCCGCCAGGCGCTGACGCGCGACGGCGCCCTCCACGTCGACGGCACCGGTCGCCTGGCCACGTCGATGGGCGGCGTGCTGCAGCCCGACATCGTCGTCCCCGCCGGCGTCGGCGCCGACGGCGTCAAGATCGAGGCCGACGGCACGGTCACCGGCGGCGGCCGGACGCTCGGCAAGCTCGAGCTCGTCACCGTCCCCGCCCCGAACATGCTGACTCCCGCGGGCGACAATGCCTACGTCGCCTCGGTCACCTCGGGTGCCACGGTCCCCGCGCCCGCCACCACGGTGCTGCAGGCCGGAGCGCTCGAGGCCTCCAACGTGGACATGTCCCAGGCGATGGTCGAGATGATCGACGCGCAGCGCTCCTACCAGATGGCCTCCAAGGCGATCGCGACCGCCGATCAGATGATGGAGATCGCCAACGGGGTCAAGCGATGAGCGGCATCGACGGCGTCTCGGCGATCCCGATGAGCGCCCTGCCCGCCGAGGTTCGCGCCGGCACCCGCGAGGACCAGCAGACCTACCGCGCCGCGCTCGGCTTCGAGCGCATGATGCTCCAGAGCTTCGTCGAGGACATGACCAAGTCGGGCGGCCTCGACGACTCGCCCTACGCCGCCGCCATCCAGGACTCGATGTCCGACGCCCTGATCGCGGGCGGCGGCCTCGGCCTCGGCGAGCAGCTCTACCACGCCCTGCGCCCCGAGCACCTGAAGACCGTCAAGACCGGAGAGGTCGCATCATGAGCCCGATCGTCCTCGAAGCCGAGCTGCTCGCGCACCTCGACCAGCAGATCAACTCGGCTCGGCGCCTGTTGGCGCTCGTGCTCGAGCAGGGCACCGCCATCCGCGCCCGCGACGTCGACGGGGTGCTCGCGCGCCTCGGCGAGATCCAGGGCGAGATGGGTCGCCGCGGCACGCTCGAGGCCGACCGCGCCGGGCTGCTCCAGCGGGCCGGCCTGGCGATCGGGATCCCCCCGAGCCACGTGACCGTCGAGCACCTCTGCCAGGTCATCACGCCAGACGGCGGGCGGGTCGCGGTCGAGCGGTCCGCCGAGCTGCGCGGCCTGCTGGCCGAGATCGCCCGCGAGCACGGGATCAACCGCGCGCTCATGCGTCAGGAGCTCTCCTTCCTCGCCCACCTCACGCGGCTGATCGGCCACGAGCCCGAGCCGGGCTACCGCCCCCCGGGCACCGGTGACGCCGTCACCGACGCTCGCCCCGCCACCTCGACCCGCCACGTCGTCAACTACCAGGCCTGACCATGTCGATCTCCTCCTTCTACGGACTCCAGACCTCGCTCCGCGGCCTCCGCGCGATGCAGCGGTCGATCGACGTCACGGCGCACAACATCTCCAACG
Organism: uncultured Solirubrobacterales bacterium; assembly: GCA_963828075.1. GTDB lineage: Bacteria > Actinomycetota > Thermoleophilia > Solirubrobacterales > Solirubrobacteraceae > JACCYI01. The sequence goes on from CAWHDH010000021.1 coordinate 2,004,445, forward strand.
CGTCGACGGTCGGCTACTCGCGCCAGGAGGCCACGCTGGCCGCCTCGCGGGCCATGCAGATCCCCGGCGGGACGCAGAGCGGCCTCGGCGGGCACATCGGCTCCGGCGTCGACGTCCAGTCCTACCGCCGGATCCGCGACACGTTCCTCGACCTCCAGTACCGCGGCCAGTCCACGGGGCTCGGCGAGCACACCGCCCGCGCGACGGCGCTCACCCGCGCCGAGCTCGCCCTCGCGGAGCCGTCGAGCGACGGCCTCAGCGCCCAGCTCGCCGCCTTCTGGAACGCATGGTCCGACGTCGCCAACGCCCCGGAGTCGGCGGCGGCCCGCCAGGCCCTCGTCTCCCAGGCGGGTGCGCTCGCCTCCGCGTTCGGGGCGATCGACTCGCAGCTCGCGACGGTCGGCACACAGGCCTCCCAGGAGTACGCGGAGCTCGTCGGCCCCGGCGGCGAGGTCGCCGACATCGCGGCCGAGATCGCCGGCCTCAACGAGAGCATCAAGACCTACATGACCGTGGGCGATCCGCCGAACGACCTCATGGACCGTCGCGACCTCCTGCTCGACCAGCTCTCAAAGCTCGGCCGCGTCTCCGTCACCCCCGGTACCGAGGACGGCTCGATCAACGTCGCCTTCGGCGACGCCGCCTTGCCGCTGGTCGCGGATGGGACGGCCACCTGGCCCCAGGCCCTCACCGAGCCCGGCGGTCGGCTGGGCGCGCTGCTCAGCCTCAGCGGCCCGACCGGCGAGATCGCCGCCTACCGCGGCCAGCTCAACAACATCGCCAAGACCCTCGCCGACGGCGTGAACGCCGCCCACGCGACCGGCCCGGGCGGTGTGCCCTTCTTCAGCATGACGGCCGGCGCGGAGGCCTCGTCGCTCTCGGTCGCCGTGACTGCCGCCACGCTCGCCACCGGCACCACCGGCGCGGCGGGCGCGAACGATCTCGCCCGCGCCATCGCCGCCATGCGCGGCGGTGCGGCGGACGGCGCGTATCAGTCCTTCGTGGCCCGCATGGGCACCGACGTCCGCTCGGCCACCCGTGGCCAGGTCAACGCCGAGGTGCTCACCGGCGCGGTCGACGACCGTCGCCAGAGCGTGTCCGGCGTCGCCATGGACGAGGAGATGTCCAACCTCGTGCGCTTCCAGCGCGCCTACCAGGCGTCCGCCCGGGCCATGTCCACCATGGACGAGATGCTCGACGTCCTCGTCAACCGCACCGGCCGCGTGGGCCTGTAGGAGTCGACCATGTCTCGCATCACCACATCCATGATGTCGCGCAACGTCCTCGCCGACCTCAACCGGACGGCCGAGAAGCTCGACCACCTGCGCGCCAAGGCCTCGTCGGGCAAGGAGCTCACGCGCCCGTCGGACAACCCCTTCGCCACCGGTCGCGCGCTGAAGTTCCGCGAGTCGCTCGAGGGCACCCGCCAGCACCAGCGCAACGCGAACGACGCGATCGGCTGGCAGGAGGTCACCGAGCAGGCGCTCAGCCAGATCACCTCGACGGGCCAGCGCCTGCGGGACCTGATCGTCCAGGGCGCCTCGGACACGGCGGACCCGGTCGCCCGGAACGCGATCGCCGTCGAGGTGCGCCAGCTCATCGACGGCGCCAAGCAGACCGGCAACACGAGCTACGCGGGCCGCTTCATCTTCGGCGGCACGCTGACCACGACGCCCCCGTACACCCTCACCGACGACGCCTACCACGGCAACGACGGCACGATCGCCCGCGAGATCGGGCCCGGGGTGTCGCTCGCCATCAACCAGCCCGGCTCCAAGGTGCTCGGCGGCGCCGGCGCCGGCGACCTCATCGGGATCATGCGGAACGTCCTCGCGCACCTCGAGGCCAACGACGGCGCCGCGCTGCGCGGCGGCGACCTGACCGCGATCGACGGCAAGCTGGACAGCATCATGGCCGTCCGCGCCGAGAACGGCGCGAACTCCAACCGCATCGAGTCCGCCCTGTCGCGCCTCGCGCAGTTCGAGGAGACCACCACCCGGCAGCTCTCGGAGACCGAGGACGCCGACTTCGCCAAGGTCATGATCGACCTCAGCACGCAACAGGCCGCCTACCAGGCGGCGCTGAAGGCCGGCGCCAACGTCGTCCAGTCCTCGCTGATGGACTTCCTCCGCTGATGAACACCCCTAAGAAAGGCACCCAGATGTCGCATATCGAGAGCACGCGGTTCGGCACCATCGAGGTCAAGCCCGAGTCCGTGCTCGAGTTCCCCGAGGGCCTCATCGGCCTGCCGGGCACCAAGTACGTTCTCGTCGCTCCTGAGAACGACTCCGTCTTCTTCTGGCTGCACTCTGCCGAGGATGCGTCGCTCGCCCTCCCGGTGACGCGGCCGTGGAACTTCTTCCCCGACTACGAGGTCTCGCTCTCCGACGGGGAGACCGCCCGCCTGGGCTTCGCTCCCGAGGACGAGCCCGAGGTCTGGGTGACGGTCCGCGCGACCGAGTCGCTCGAGGACTTCAGCGCGAACCTCAAGGCGCCGATTCTGGTGTCGCAGGGCCACGCCCACCAGGTGATCAACGAGGCGCCGGGCGTGACCGTCCGCGCCGCCCTCTTCGCGACGCCGGTGGCCGAGGCCATCACCGCCTAGTCTGTACTCACTTCAACCGGGTCGAATCCAAGGAGGAACGCCCAATGCTCATCGTCACACGCCGTGTCGGCGAGAAGGTCATGCTCGGCGACGACATCGTCGTCGAGGTCATGGAGATCGCCGGGAACACCGTCCGCATCGGCATCCAGGCACCGCGCTCCGTCCCGGTCTACCGCGAGGAGATCTGGGACGCCGTCCGCGCCGAGAACCGCGCCGCGGCCGAGACCGCGCCGGTCAGCCTGCCTGAGCCGGTCAAGCAATAGTGCACGCGCGCACACTAGGAACCGTTCGGGGTGTCCCGGGGTCGGGTAGGCCCCGGGGCATGCCATCGATCATCCCGTCCCGCCGCCGTGGCAAGCTGGCCACCGCGGCGCGCACCGCTCGCCGCCTGGCGCTGATCCGCGCCGCCGCCGCCCTCGTCCAGACCCGCCTGGCGGGCCGCATCCCCGGCCGCCGCAAGCAGCCGACCGTGACGCCCAAGCGCGTCGCGCTCCTCGGCGGCCTCGCAGCCGCCGTGGGCGGCCTGCTCGGCGGCAAGCGCCTGTTCGGCGGCGGCGGGGACTCCGAGGCGGACTCGTCGCCGGCTCCGGCCCCGCCCGCGCCGTCGAACTACGACGCCTCGGGTCCGCCCGCCAACACCGCCACCCCCGTCCCCGCGCCGGATCTGGCTACCGACGGTGCGATCGACGAGGAGGCCGAGGTCGCCGCCGCGGCTGCCGAGGCGGCCAACATCGGCGGCGGTGCGACCGACTACGCCGGCGCTGAGCCGGGCGAGCACGCCGACGCCGCCGAGCGGCCCCTGGCCGAGGCGGGCGAAGGCGTGTCGGAGGGCGAGGAGCAGGCCGATGCCGACCTCGCCGACAACGCCACCGACCACAGCGGCCCCGGGGAGGGCATGTCCGACGCCGAGCGCCAGATCGACGAGGCCATCGAGGCGACGTCGAACCCGGCGAGCGGCGAGACGCCGGAACCGGCAAAGCCGGGCGACGAGCGCTGAACGGCTGAACCCCTCCATCGAGTGTGGCCCCCGGCGGTTGGGCGCCGGGGGGAAGGGGGGTGATCGACGCCCCTCGTAGGTGATCCGTACCCGGCCGCCGAACTCGACTTGAAGGCGGCCGTGTCCAGATCCAGCACAATAGGCAGCAGCACATGAGCACGCTCGTCGGCATGTCGCTCAACGGCCGCTATCGGCTCGACGCGCAGGTGGGCGCCGGGGGGATGTCCACGGTCTACCGAGCCTTCGATTCCACCCTGGAGCGCCAGGTGGCGATCAAGCTCATGCACCGCGAGATCGCGCGCGACTCCGACCAGCTCGAGCGCTTCCGCCGGGAGGCGCGGGCGGTGGCCCAGCTCTCCCATCCGCACATCGTCGGCGTGATCGACGCGGGCGAGGACGAGAGCCGCCCGTACATCGTCTTCGAGTACGTCGAGGGCGAGACACTCAAGGACCGCATCCGCCGGTCGGGCCGCCTGCCGATCGAGGAGGCGATCGCCTACGCGATCGAGATCGCGCGCGCCCTCGGCGCCGCGCACTCCCGCAACATCGTCCACCGCGACGTCAAGCCGCAGAACGTCCTCATCGACATCGAGGGCTCGGCCAAGGTCACCGACTTCGGCATCGCCCGGTCGCTCGACGAGGAGGGCCTGACCGCGGACGGCCGCGTGCTCGGCACGACCGACTACGTGTCGCCGGAGCAGGCGCTCGGCCACATCGTCAACGGCCAGTCGGACCTGTACTCGCTCGGCGTGGTCCTCTACGAGATGCTGGTCGGCGACGTCCCGTTCCACGGCGAGAACCAGGTCGCCGTCGCGATGAAGCACGTCCGCGAGGACCTGCCGGACGTCCAGGGGCTGCGCCCGGAGGTCTCCGCGACGCTCGCCGCGATCGTCGACCGGATGACCGACAAGGACCTGACGCGGCGCTATCCCGACGCCGACACCGTGGTCTTCGAGCTCGAGAACGCGCTCGCCGTCGAGGCCGCCCGCTCCGGCCAGACCACCGGCGAGGCGACCGCCGTGCTGCGGACCCTGCCGGACTCCGCGCGGCGCCGGCTGCCCCTGCGGATGCGTCTGCGGATCCCGCTCCTGCTGCTGCTGGCGATGGTGGCGATCGGCGCGACGGCGGCCGCCTTCCTGCTCGACCAGGCGCGCGAGCGGACCACCCGCGGGACCGGCGCCCCGCGCGACGCGCCGCCCAAGGACACCCGCGCCGTGTCGGTGCGCGGCACCTCGGCGACCGACTACGACCCCCTCGGCTCCGACGGCGAGCACCACGAGACGACCCCCAACGCCGTCGACCAGGACCCCGGGACGGTGTGGTCGACGGAGACCTACCGCTCCGGCGACCTCCAGAAGGAGGGCGTCGGCATCTACATCGACGCGGCGCCCGGCGTCGCCGCCCACATCCTCCAGGTCCGCACGGAGAAGGCCGGCTGGACCGCCGAGATCCACGGCGCCCGCACCGGGCCGCCGAAGGCGATCGACGACAACGGCTGGGTCAAGCTCGGCGGCGGGGAGGTCCGGTCGCGCCGCGAGCGCTTCGCCCTCGACACCGCCGGCGTGCGCTTCCGCTACTACCTCGTCTGGATCACCAAGCTGCCCCCGGACCTGCCGCCGAACCAGCAGAAGGTGACGATCCAGGACCTCACGCTCTACGAGCGCAAGCCGGCGAGCTAAGTCGGGCGCGCCGCGGGGCCCGATGACTGATTCCATCGCGCCATGCCGCGAGGCGAGTCTGGGAGGCGGTGTCCCTCGTCGTGGTCCGTGCCACCCGGCGTCACGTCAACTGACGCACCGAGGGAGAGAGGGATGACCCGGGCGGAGGCGGTTCAACCCGACAATCGGGACGCTTCGCGCCAGGGATGTCGGATTGTGCCGCCCACAGCGGCTCAATCCGACGATCGATTCTCGGGGCGGATCGAGTGTCGGGTTGAGCCGCTTCCCCCTCCCATCCCACCCCCTCAGAGCGGGGGTTGACCTCCGCCGGGGCGACGGACCACGCCTCTGGATCACCAAGCTGCCCCCGGACCTGCCGCCGAACCTGCAGAATGGACCTCACGCTCTACGAGCGCAAGCCGGCGAGCTGAGCGGGGCCGCCACATCCACCGCGCCGGTGGATCTGGGAACTACGGTCACCGAGGACGAGACCGGGTGGGAGTGGCGGGGCGGCGAGCGAGGGTGCTCAACCCGACGATGAACTGCGTTCGCCGATCGAATGTCGGATTGAGCCCCTGCTGTGTGCTCAAGCCGGCAATCGAACCGCGACCGCCATCGGTTGTCGGGTTGTGCACCCTCCCCGCCCGCCCGGATCCCCTCTCTCCCACCCGATGATGTTCGTCCGGCGCGCCGCTACGAGCTAGTACGCGTGCCCCTCGCGCTCGGCCGCGAAGCGCGCGAGGGCGAAGCCGAGCAGGCGGTCGCAGAGCTCGGGCCACGGCACGCCGGCGGACGCCCAGAGCTTCGGGACGGCGCTGGTCTCCGTCAGCCCGGGGAGCGTGTTGACCTCGTTGATGAGGACGCGGTCGCCCTCGACGAAGAAGTCGACGCGCGCGAGGCCGCTGCAGCCGGCGCGCAGGAACGTCTCGACGGCGAGCTCGCGGACGCGCTCGGCGGTCGCGTCGGGCAGGCGGGCGGGGACGACGAGCTCCATCCCGCCCGGCGTGTACTTGGCCTCGTAGTCGTACCAGTCGGCCCCGGCGGTCAGCACGATCTCGCCCGGCGGGGACGCCTCGGGCTCGGCGAGCCCGATCACCGAGCACTCGACCTCCATCCCGGGCGAGAAGCCTTCGACGATGACGAGCCCGTCGTGGCGGAAGGCGGCGTCGAGCGCACCCGGCAGCTCGTCCGCCGAGGAGGCCTTGGCGATCCCCACGGAGGACCCGAGCCGCGCGGGCTTGACGAACACCGGCAGCCCGAGCGGCTCGAGGTCGGCCAGCACCGCGGCGCGGTCGTCGCGCCAGCGCGGCTCGCGCACCGCGGCGTACGGCACCTGCGGGACGCCGGCGGCGGCCATGACCTCCTTGAAGACGACCTTGTCCATGCACAGCGACGAGGCGAGCACGCCGGCCCCCACGTAGGGGACGTCGAGCAGCTCGAGCAGCCCCTGGACCGTCCCGTCCTCACCGAAGGGCCCGTGCAGGGCGGGGAAGACGGCGTCCGCCCCGAGCAGCCCCCCGCCGGGATCCAACCGCACCGGCGCGCCCTCGTGGGTCCAGCGGCCGTCGCGCTCGACCGTGACCGCGACCACCTCGTGGCCCGCCTCGGCGCAGCCGGCGCGCGCCGCCGCGGCGGAGGCGAGCGACACATCGTGCTCGGATGACCGGCCCCCGGCCAGGACGACGACCCTCATGGGCGCCGGACTGTACCTACGGCACGACCGTGGGCGTCGGGGAGGGCGTGGGGGACGGCGTCGGCGTGGGTGTCGGCTCGGGCTCGTTGAAGACGCCGATGGTGATGAATACGGGCGAGCCGCGCTTGCGCTCGGAGTCGGGCGGCGGGTTCTGGCTGATCACCTTGCCGTCCTCCTCGGGGGTGGTGACGTCCTCGTCGCGCCGGCGCGGCGTGAGCCCGGCGTCGCGCAGCGCGGTCTCGGCATCGGCGACGTCCTCGCCGGTGACGTCCGGCACCTTCACCCGCTTGGGCTCCCGCGCCACCGTGAGCTGCACCGTCGATCCCTTGTCGACGGTCTCCTCCGCCTTGGGCGACTGCGCGAGCACCGTGCCCGGGTCCTCCTCCTCGGTCTCCTGCTCCTTGAAGGTGACCTCGAAGCCGGCGGCCTCGAGCGTGCTCACCGCCTCGTCGCGCGACTTCTGGGTGACGTCGGGCACCTTGACCTGCTCCGGGCCGGAGGACACCACGAGCTCGACCGTGCGGCCCTTCTGCAGCCGCGAGCGGCCAGGCGGCGCCGTCTCGATGAGGCGTCCCTCGCGGACGGTGTCCGACGACTCCCGACTGACCCGCGCCTTGAAGCCGGCGCGCTCGACGCGGCGTTGCGCATCGCGCTCGGTGAGGCCCTCGACGTCCGGGATCGTCCCGTCGCCCGGACCCGACGAGATGCCGATGGTGACCGTCGAGCCCTTCCGCGCGCGCTCGCCGGGCGACGGCTCCTGGCGGAACACGCGGTCCTCGGGCACGGTCTCGGAGCGGGCCGTCTGCGGGTCGACCTTGAAGCCCGCGTTGTTCAGCCGCGCCGTCGCGGTCGCCGCCGAGTTGCGCACGACGTTCGGGACCTCGACCTTCTTCGGGGCGAGCAGGACGTAGCCGCCCGCCACCATCCCGGCCACCGCCAGCAGGCCCAGGAGCCACAGCCACCAGCGCCCGCCCGGCTCGCGCTCCGGCGGCGCAACCGCCGGACCGTAGGCGGCCACGGCCGGATAGCTCCCGGTCGAGGTCCGCGCGGCGGAGCGGCCATCGCTCGGGGCGCCACCGCGGGCGGCCTCCAGCGCGAGGATGAACGAGTCGGCGTCTCCGAAGCGGCGCGCGGGGTCCTTCTGCAGGGCGCGCAGCACCACCGCCTCGAGCGCCGGCGGGACGGCCGGGTTCAGCGCGCTCGGCGGCACCGGCTCCTCGGAGACCTGCTTCAGCGCGATGGTCACCGGCGAGTCGCCGTCGAACGGCACCCGCCCGGTCAGGAGCTCGTAGAGCATGATCCCGATCGAGTAGAGGTCCGACTGCGCGGACACCGCGTGACCCTGCGCCTGCTCGGGCGAGAGGTACTGCGCGGTGCCCATGATCGAGCCCGTCTCGGTCATGTCCGACGCCCCGGCGCGGGCGATGCCGAAGTCGGTGACCTTCGCGCGCCCCTCCCCGTCGACGATGACGTTGTGGGGCTTGAAGTCGCGGTGGATGATCCCGCGGCGGTGCGCGAAGCGGGCGGCGCGCAGCACCTGGACGATCAGGTCGATCGCGCGGTCGGGGTCGAGCGGGCCCTCGTCGGCGACGAGCTGCTTGAGCGAGCGGCCCTCGAGGTACTCCATCGCGATGTAGTAGGTGCCGTCCCACTCGCCCCGGTCGTAGACCGACACGACGTGGGGGTGCTGGAGGCCGGCGGCGCTCGACGCCTCGCGGCGGAAGCGCTCGACGAACTCCGGGTCCTCGGCGAAGCGGCGGTAGAGGAGCTTGAGCGCGACCTTGCGGCCGAGCTGCAGGTCGGTGGCCAGGTAGACGTCGGCCATCCCGCCGGAGCCGATGCGGTTGAGCACGCGGTAGCGGCCGTCGATCAGGGTGTCGGGCGCGATGTTCTGCACCGGCGGCCTAGTCCTCCCCGAGCGACTCTAGGACCTGCTTGGCGATCGGCGCCGCCACGATCCCGCCCTGGCTCTTGACCTTCTCGAGCACGACGGCGACGGCGGTGTCGTCGACGAAGCCGATGAACCACGGGTCGTTGATCCCCTGCTCGATGTTGATCTCGGCGGTCCCGGTCTTGCCCGCGACCTCGATGCCCTCGAGCGCCGCGGCGGTACCGGACCCCTCGCGCACGACGTTCTTCATCATCACGGTCAGCGCGTCCGCCGCCCGCTGGCTCATCACCCGCTCGGCGCGCTCGGGCCGGACGCGGTCGGTGGTGCGGCCGTCGGGGTCGACGACGCGGGCGACGAGGTGCGGCTTCATGCGGACGCCGCCGTTGGCGATCGTCGCCGCGACGATCGCCATCTGCAGCGGGGTGGCCGACAGGTCACCCTGGCCGATGGCCACGCGGCCGAGGTCGACGGAGCCTCGCGTCACCGGGCGCAGGCCGTCGCGCTTGCGCACGCCGCTCGCGAGCAGCTGCCCGCTCGGGAAGTCGAGGTCCGGCTTGGAGTAGAAGCCGAAGCGCTCCATGTAGTCCTGCATCGTCGAGCGCCCGATCTTGACGCCGACCTCGGCCCACACGGTGTTGACCGACTTCGTCAGCGCGGTGGTGAGGTCGATCGTCCCGAAGTCCTCGTTGTCGAAGTTCGAGAGCGGGACGCCGGAGACCACCTTCTTGGCGGGGGCGGAGACCTGCGACCCCGGCTCGTAGCGCCCGGAGTCGAGCGCCGCGGCCGCGGTCACGGTCTTGAACGTCGACCCGGGCGGGAAGGCGTCGAACGTCGCCCGGTTGACCAGGCGCCGGGCGGTGTTGTCGGTCGCGAGCGCCGTGAACGTCGCACCGTCGGCGACCTCGGTGGGGTCGTAGCCGGGGTTCGAGACCATCACGCGGACGGCGCCGGTCTTGGCGTCGAGCGCGACGACGGAGCCCACGCGGTCGCCCAGCGCGCGCGTCGCGACCTCCTGGGCGCCCGAGTCGAGCGTCGTGACGATGTCCGACCCCTCGCGGCGGCGGCCCATCAGCGACTGCAGGGTGGTGACGAGCTCGTCGGTCTGCCCCGTCAGCACGTCGTTCTGCGACTGCTCCAGGCCGGAGCGCCCGCGCTGCGTGAACGAGTAGCCGATCGGGTGGCCGAACAGCGCGCCGGCCGGATAGCGGCGCGAGTAGACCCCGCCCCGGCCGCGGACGCTGCGGGCGATCACCTTCCCGTCGGCGGTGCGGATCGTGCCCCGGTGGATCCGCTGCTCGGCCAGCAGGGCGCGGCGGTTCTCGGGGTTGGCGCGAAGCTCCGCTGCCTTGACCACAGTCCACAGTGAGGTTGACGCGACAAGACCGCCGAACAGCAGGACGAACAGGATGAACAGCCGGATGATGGGCCCGTTCACTCCCCCACCGCCTCCCGGCGCGCCCGGTCGGAGACCACCAGCAGCAGCGCGAGCAGGACGAAGTTCGCGACGATCGACGAGCCGCCGTAGGACACGAACGGAAGCGTCACGCCGGTGAGCGGGATCACCCGCGTGACCCCGCCGATGATCACGAACACCTGCAGCGCGAACACCGCGCTCAGCCCCGTGGCCAGCAGCTTGGAGAACGAGTCGCGGGCGAGCATCGCCACCTTGAACCCGCGCTGGACGAACAGCAGGTAGACGGCGATCAGCCCGCAGGCTCCGGCCAGGCCGAGCTCGTTGGTGATCACCGCGTAGATCAGGTCGGTGTGCGGGGCGGGGATGATCGGCCGTCCGTCAGGCAGGGCGATCAGCGCCTGGCCGAATCCCGTCCCGAACAGCCCGCCGTCGGCCTGAGCGAACAGCGATTGCGCGAGCTGGTACGACCCACCGACCTTCTCGATCAGCTCCGGATCGAACGTGTGCCGCCAGATGTCGACGCGGTCCTTCACCTGGCCGGTCCCCGGCAGGATCCGGCCCGCCGGCGAGGCGATGAACCAGGCGCCGAGCGCGAACAGCGCGAGCCCGATCGTCACGAACGACAGCCGGTTGGTCGCCACGTAGAGCAGCGCCATGAACGCGCCGTAGAACATCAGCGACGAGCCGAGGTCGCGGATGAAGACGAGCATGACCATCGTCGCGCCCCAGATCACCAGCACGGGCCCGAAGTGCTTGAGCGGCGGGAGCGTGACGCCGAGGATGCGCCGCGCCCCGAGCACGAGGACCTGCCGCGTGTCCTTGAGGTACGCGGCCAGGAAGACGACGAGCGCGAGCTTGGCGAACTCGGCCGGCTGGAAGGAGATGGGCCCGACGCCCACGCCCAGGTACGCCCCGTTGGACTGCTTGCCGATGCCCGGCACGCGCGGCAGCAGCAGCAGCACGAGCGCCGCCGCCGCGATCGTGTAGCGGTACTGCTCGAGCTTGCGGAAGTCGCGCAGGAACACGATCGTGCCGACGAACAGCAGCAGCCCGACGACGAACCACTGGGCCTGCTCGCGGGCGAGCTCGGCGTCGATCCGGTAGATCACGACGAGGCCGAAGCAGGCGAGGACGGCGACCAGCGGGAACAGGTACGGATCGGCGTGCGGCAGCGTGAAGCGCAACACGATGTGCGTCGCCAGGCAGAGCCCGAGGAAGAGCCCGCCGATGGTGAGCGAGAGGTCGGAGAGCTCCTGCGTGCCGGCGGCCGTCGACAGCCGCGCGTCCTGCGACAGGAAGACGGCGGCGAACCCGGCGGTGACGAGCAGCGAGGCCGGGATCAGGGCGAGCAGCTCGCGGTTGCGGGCGCTCACGGCTCCAGTCGCCCCAGCTCGAGCTCGTCGACGAGCTTGATGGCGTCGCCGCGGGCGCGGAGCTTGTGGTCGGTGAAGGTCGGGCGCCGGGAGGGCGCGATGCCGTCGATCGTCACCCCGGATCCCCCGTAGCGGGTGTAGAGCCGGATCCCGAACGGCAGGTCGTACGGCAGCCCGCGGAACACGGTGATCGTGCGCCCGTCGCGCGGGTCGGTCCCGACGAAGTAGACGGCGCGGGTGGCCATGAACATCCCGATCAGGACTGGGATCAGGATCGCGACGGAGAACACGAGGGCGGGAGGGAAACGGCGGCGGCGGCCGCGCTTGGGGGGCGGCCCGGGGCGGCCCCGAGCGTGTGGCGGGGGCGCGTCGCGCGGTGGCGGGACGGGCGGCTCGACACGGTCGTCGCGGTCGGCGACCGCCACCGCCCCGCCGCGACGCTCCTGCTCGGCCTCGGCCGCGCGCACGGCGGCGGCGACGTCCGACGTCGTGGGCGCGTCCGCGCCGACCTGCGTCGGCTGCTCGGCCGCGGCATTGGAGCCGTACTCGACGGCCTCCAGCCGGAACAGGATGACGGTGATGTTGTCGCGGCCGCCCGCCTGGTTGGCGGCGGCGATGAGGCGGCGGCCGGCGTCGGGCAGCGACGAGGTGGAGGTGAGGATCTCGCGGACCGTCGTCTCGTGGACCATCGAGGTCAGCCCGTCCGAGCAGATCAGGAAGACGTCGCCCTCGCGCGCGGGATAGATCTCGGTGTCGACCTCCACCGACGGCTCCGGGCCGACCGAGCGCGTGATCACGTTGCGCTGCGGGTGCTGCTCGGCCTGCTCCTCGGTCAGCTTCCCGCGCGCCATCAGCTCGCCGACCAGCGAGTGGTCGCGCGTCAGCTTGATCAGCTCGCCCCGGCGCAGCAGGTAGGCCCGCGAGTCGCCGACGTGGCCGATCGTCACGTCCTCCTCGCCGACGTACGCGGCGGTCACCGTCGTGCCCATCCCGGTCCGGCGCTCGTCGCCGCGGGCCATGGCGTGAATCGCGCGGTTGGCCTCGGTGACGATGGTTCGCAGGCGCTCGGCGGGCTCGCCCGAGCCGAGGCCGCTCTCGAACGCCTCGACGGCCATCTGCGAGGCGACCTCGCCGGCCTGTGCGCCGCCCATCCCGTCCGCGACCACGAACAGCGGGCTGCGGACGAACAGGGCGTCCTCGTTGCCCTGGCGCTGCAGGCCCCGGTCGGAGTCGGAGAAGTGCTCGGCGACGCGCAGCATCAGGTCACCGCTCGAAGGTGAACTCGGAGTCGCCGATGCGGATGCGATCGCCGGGATGCAACGGCTGCGGACCGGAGAGCTGCTCTCCATTGAGATACGTCCCGTTGGTCGACCCCAGGTCCTCCACCACCATGACGTCGCCATGCGGCATGAGCTGGGCGTGGCGCGACGAGGCAAAGGAGTCCTCGAGCGGGATGTCGGCCTGATCGCCGCGCCCGAGCAGCGCGCCCTCGGAGAGGTCGTAGGCCGCGCCGGAGCGCAGCCCGGCGGCGGTCTCGACGCGCAGCCGCGGCGCGCCCTCGCTCCCCGGCGCGAGCCCGGAGGCGGCGGGATGGAAGCCGGTGCCCTCGTCGTAGGGCGCAGGGCCGTCGTCGTAGCCGGCGCCGGGGGAGGCCGCCGTCCGGCGCAGGTCCTTGAGCGCCGACCGCGCCATCCAGAGCAGGAACAGGTAGAGGACCGCGATGAAGCCGAACTTGAGCGCGACGGCGACGGGGTCGAGCACGACGGCTACTCCAGCTCGAAGGTCAGGGTGGCGGTGCCGAGCTGGATGCTGTCGCCGGCCCGCAGGGACTGGGGCCCGTCGACGCGCCGCCCGTTGACCTTGATCCCGTTGGTCGAGCCGAGGTCGTGCACGGTCCAGGACCCGCCCGACGGACGCACCTCGGCGTGGCGCCGCGAGACGTTGGGGTCGTCGACGACGACGTCGCAGTCGCGCGAGCGCCCGATCACCGCACCGGCGGCGGGCACGATGGTGGTGCGCCCAGCCATTCGCAGCTTGGCCGACGCGCGCCGCGGGTGGGGCTCCGCCAGCGGCTCGGCGATCCGATCGGCGGTCGAGTAGACCATCGTGTGGCCGGGGTCGCCCTGCAACGGGGCGGCGGCCTCCGGGTCCTCGGCCGGGCGCACGAGGCGGGCCTGGATGCCGAACTCGCCCAGGCGCAGGCGCTCGTCGGTCTTGAACTCGATCCGCGGCGCGGTGAGCAGCGCCACGCGCTCGGAGCGGGCGTGCTCGAGCAGGTAGCCGGCGAGCTCGCGGCGCAGCTCGTCCTCGTAGCCCTCGAAGTGCGCGCGGTCTGAGGGCGAGAGCCAGACGGCGTACTCGTTGGGCACGTAGGTGCGCGAGACTGAGGCGACCCGGTGCTCGTCCATCTCGCGGGCGAGCTTGCGCGCGATCTCCACCGGGCGCACCTCGGACTTGAAGGCACGCGAGAACGTGCCCTCGACGAGGCCGGCGATCTTGGACTCCAAGTTGCGCAGCACGCTCAGCGGGCTCTACCCCTTCAGGGCTGCGGTCGACTCTCGGTCTTCCATGCCGGAAGTATGGCTGCTCGGACCGGGTCCGACCCGCGCTCCCGCCACGGCGAGCACGCCCGCCACGAAGCCGGCGGCGACGAGTCCCGTGGGTTCCGGGCGCCCGAGCTCCTCGGCGAGCGCGGCGGTCCCCGCCCCGAGCGCGACGGCCCAGGCGGTCGCCGCGAGCAGATCCAGGGTGGTGTGGCGCCCGCGGACGAGCACGGGCAGCACCGCCGCGGCGAGCGCCCACAGGACCCCCGCCGCGAGCGCGCCCGAGCTGAGCGCCGGCGCGAGGAGGCGGTCCGCGGCGAGCCCGGCGTCGGCGGCCCAGCCCGCCGGGCGCTCGTCCGGGCCGAGCAGCAGCGTCCGGGAGAGGACCGGCTCGGCCAGCGCGAGCCACCAGCCCCCGAGCAGGCCGAGCGCCGCCCGCGCGGCCGGCGACCGGGCGCGCCCGGCGAGCGCGGGGTAGGCGCCCGCGAGGCTCACCAGGCCGAGCACCGGCGCGGCGGCGGGCAGCGACCACGCGCGCGCCGCGACGGGCGCGAGCCGCCGCGGCGCCGGGGCGCCACCGGCGGGCGGCGGCGCCACGACCACGCGGCGGCGGCCCGCGACCCCCAGCGCGAGCGCCACCGGCGCGGTCGCGGCGGCCACCACGGCCGCCGCGCCTGGTGCGGGACCGGCCAGCATGGCGACGAGCGCGGCGGCGGCCGCGATCCAGCCGATCCGGGGCAGCAGGGTGACCGCGGCCCCCGCGACGAGCGCCGCGGCAGCCGGGGTGGCGGGCATCGACGCCCCGGCGGGGACGAGGCCGGCGAGTGCCGCGGCGACCAGCCCACCCGCCGCCGCGCCCGCCGCGAGCCGGCCGGTGACGTACGGCGGCGCCGGCAGGCGGGCCGGCCCTTCGAGCGGATGCCGGGCGATCGCGCCGCCGACGTCCGCGACCGCCTCGAGCGCCTCGACGAGCGCATCGGCGAGATCGTCCAAGGAGCCGCGCTCGACCGGCCGCGGGCGCACCGCCCGGTCGATCGCGGCGCACAGCCCGCGCGGCAGGTCGCGCCGCGGGCGGGCCAGCGGCGGCAGCGGGTTGCCGACCTTGCGCGCGGTCGCCGCCGGGTTGGCCCCGCGCACCGGGTTGGTCCCGGCCAGCGCCTCGTACAGCACGACGCCGAGCGCGTAGAGGTCGGTCCGCGCGTCGACGCGACGGCCGGCCGCCTGCTCGGGCGCCATGTACGCCAGCGTGCCGACGACGTCGCCGGTGCGAGTCAGGGCGTCGTCGTCGACCAGGTGCGCAACGCCGAAGTCGGCGAGCTTGGCCGCCCCGCGGCCGGACTCGGGCCGGTCGGGGACGATCACGTTCGCCGGTTTGACGTCCCGGTGCACGACCCCGCGCTCGTGGGCGTGAGCGAGCGCGTCGGCCAGCGCCAGCCCGACGCGCACCACGTCGCGATCGGAGAGCGCGCCGTCCGCCTCGAGCTGCGCGAGCGTCCGCCCGCGGACCAGCTCGGAGACCAGGTAGCGCGACCCCGGCTCCTCCCCGGCGTCATAGACGGCGACGATGCCGGGGTGGTCGAGCCGCGCGGCGGCCAGGGCTTCCCGGGTCGCGCGGGCCGGCGCGCGCCCCGCGTCCACCGGGATCACCTTGACCGCGACGGGGCGCTCCAGCCGCTCGTCGAAGCCCTCGAACACGGTGCCGAACCCGCCCGCCCCGATGCGAGGCCCCAGGCGGTAGCGGCCGAGGACGAGCCGGGCGTCGAGCGTCGGCAGCTCATCCGTCGTCTGCATGCTGGGAAGTTCCCCGCGCGCGCGGGACAACCTCCCGGCACGGCTGCTATGCAGGGATATGGAAACCGCCGCCGAACCATGGCTGCGGCGGTCCGGCCGAGCCGGCGTGCATACTCCTCCACACCCTCGATCCGACCCAGGAGCGAGCCTGTCCCATGTCGTTCTTCGACGACGACGAACCCACCCGTCGCAGGTCGCAGCCCCGCCCGCGCCGGGCGGCGCGCTCTGGGACGCCCTCGACCGACCCCCAGGCGGTCATGGTTCGGCGCGGGGTCGCGTTCGCCATCTTCGTCCTGTTCGCGGTGCTGCTCGTCTTCGCCGTCCAGGCCTGCCGGTCCGGCGCGCGCAAGGACGCGGTGCGCGACTACAACCAGGAGGTCGCCTCGATCGGCCGCGCCTCCGAGACCCAGGTCGGGCGCCCCTTCTTCCAGCTCTTCGGCGGCCGGGCGGCCAGCGGCGCGCCGGCCGACCTGCAGACGTCGATCTCCGCGCTGCGCCAGGAGGCCGAGACCGAGCTGCGCCAGGCCGAGAAGCTCGACGTGCCGGACGACATGGTGCCCGCCCAGCGGTCGCTGCTGATCGTCCTCGAGCTGCGGCGCGACGGGCTCGCGTTCATCGCCGACCGGGTGCGCGTCGCGCTCGGCAACGAGGGCGACGCGGCCGACGAGGCGACGACGGCCATCGCCGCGCAGATGCAGTCCTTCCTCGCCTCCGACGTGGTCTACCGCGCCCGCGTCCAGCCGCTCATCAAGGCGGCGCTCGACGAAGCCGAGGTCACCAAGCAGACGGTGCCCCGCTCCCAGTTCCTGCCCAACGTGGAGTGGCTGAGCCCGCAGGTCGTGGCCACCCGCCTCGGCGGTGGTGGGGGCGGCACCGGCGACGACAGCGGTGACGACGGGACCGTCGCGCCGGGCCTGCACGGCACTGGCCTCACGACCGTCAAGGTCGGCGACGTGACGCTGCAGCCCGGGTCGCCCAACCGCATCGGTGGCACCGGCGCGCCGACCTTCGCGATCCAGTTCGCCAACCAGGGCGAGAACGACGAGCAGGACGTCCGCGTCGACGTCAGCGTCAAGGGCGGCGGCGGCGCGGCCATCACCGGCTCGGACACGGTGGATGCGATCGCTCGCGGCCAGACCGCGAACGCCACGGTCCGCCTCTCCAAGGCCCCGCCGCGCGACACCGTGCTCACCATCACGGTCCGCGTCCGCAAGGTGCCGGGCGAGGAGAAGACCGACAACAACGAGCAGACCTACCAGGCACTGTTCACCGGCTGAGGCCGGAGCGAACCCCGCAGCCAGGGTGCCAGTGGGTGCACCCGATCGGCCGCCCACCGGCCCCGGATCGCCGTTCGGGTGGACCGGCAGGGTCACCGCCGTATCCTCACCCGCCGATGACGGACCTCACGGACCCCGCCGGGATCACCGCCCTGGCCGCCGCCGCATTGGCGTTGATCGCGCTCGTGCTCGCCGGCGTCTGCACGATGCGCCTGCGCCGTATGCGCGCCGCACAGCTCGTCGTGCTCGGTTCCAGCGGCCGCGACGACCTGGTCGCCCACGCCGCGAGCCTCCAGCAGGCCTTCCTCGCGCTCCACGACCGGGTCGAGGAGGTCGCCGGCCACCTCGACGGGCGCGTGGACGCCGCCGAGCAGCGCCTCCAGGGGGCGATCGCCTACCGAGCGCTCGTGCGCTACGACGCGTACGGCGAGCTCTCGGGTCACCAGTCGACGACGCTGGCGCTGCTCGACGCGCACCGCAGCGGCTTCGTGCTGTCCTCGATCGCGCACCGCGACACCGCCCGGCTGTACTGCAAGCAGGTCGTGGCCGGGCGCGGGGAGCTCGAGCTCTCGCCCGAGGAGGCCGAGGCGGTGCGCCTCGCGCTCTCCGGCGAGCCGACGTCGCGAATCCTCGACTGATGCGCGTCGCGTACCTCGGGCCGGCGGGCACCTACAGCCACGAGGCGCTGGTCGGCCTCCCGGGGGCCGACGGCTGGCACCTGCTGGCGATGGACACGATCCACGCCGCCGTGCTCGCGGTGCAGGAGGGGTCGGCGGACCGCGCGCTGGTGCCGCTGGAGAACTCGCTCGAGGGCGCCGTGCGCTCGACGCTCGACGCGCTCGCGCTCGAGGCCCCGGGCGTGGAGATCGCCGGGGAGGTCGTCCATCCCGTCCATCACTGCCTGATCGCACCCGCGCCCGTGGCGCTCGAGGCGATCCGCGTCGTGCTCTCCCATCCGCAGGCGACGGCGCAGTGCGGCGGCTTCCTGCGCCGCGAGATGCCCGGCGCGTCGGTCTCCACCGTGGCCTCGACGGCCGAGGCCGTCCGCCTGGTGGTCGAGGTCGAGGGCGACGCGCGGGCGGCGATCGGGTCGCGGGCGGCGGCGGCCCTTTACGGCGGCCACGTCGTGCGGGCGGGCATCGAGGACGTCGCCGGCAACGAGACGCGCTTCGCGTGGCTCGCCCCGACCGGGAGCGAGCCCGTGGCGCTGTCGGGCGACCCCGAGACCGCGGCGTGGCGGACGGCGCTCGTCTGGTGGGGTACCGGATCGACGTCGCCGGGCTGGCTGGTGCGCTGCCTGTCGGAGTTCGCGTTCCGCGGCGTCAACCTGACGCGCATCGAGTCGCGGCCGCGCCGGCAGGAAGGCACTCGCGAGTACATGTTCTTCGTCGACGCCGACGGGCGGGCGGGCGACCCCGCGCTCGCCGAGGCGATCGCGGCGCTGCGAGGCCACGCCGACACCGTCCGCGTGCTCGGATCGCACCCCGCCGCCGCCTGACCAGGGGCGCTGTCTCCGCCCAGCGCTCGGTTAGAATGCGCTCGCAACCCATGGCGAGCGCCGTCCCCCCAGTACCACTGGGGTTCGTGCCGCGAGACGACCACCAGCGGCACGGACCTGATGCCGGCGGCGCAAGCCGCCGTTCGGGTGGTCGTGTGCTTGTCCTCAATGCGACGTTCGAGCCGATCAACGTCTGCACGGTCCGCCGCGCCACCGTGCTCCTGCTCAAGGAGAAGGCCGAGCTGCTCGAGCACGGCACCTACGACCTGCACTGGGCGACCGGATCGGTCCCCCGGCCGGTCGTGATCCGGCTCGTCACCTACGTCCGCGTCCCGCGCGACACCCACCGGCGCAAGATCACCCGCCGCGCCGTGTTCGCCCGCGACGGCTGGGAGTGCCAGTACTGCGGCGCGCGCAACAGCCTCACCGTCGACCACGTGATCCCGCGCTCCAAGGGCGGCTCCTCGAGCTGGGACAACATCGTCGCCTCGTGCGCGCCCTGCAACCGCCGCAAAGGCGACCGCCTGCCGCACCAGATCAACATGCACCCGCGCGTCAAGCCGCGCGTGCCGAACCCGCAGATCTTCATCCAGCTCGCCTCGCCGACGATCCCGGCGACCTGGCGCCAGTACCTGCCCGCGTAACGCCGCCCAGAGGCGGAGCTTGCAACGCCGGCCGGCGTAACGTCGCCCAGAGGCGGAGCTTGCGACGCCGGCCGGGCGAAACCCCTTGTCCCCAACCACGAAGGGCGCCCTCGACTGGGCGCCCTTCGGTACGACACTGCTGGATTCACCGCTCGCAGGCGTGCACTGCCACCGGAGGGACCAGGTCCGGCACCTGCGCGCGGGGTGTCACGGTTGGACTCCGCCAGCGCGGTCCAGCTCCGGTCGCTTAGCGGCCGGACACCTCCAGGGTCCCACAAGAACTGTCACTCAACGTGCGGACCACCCCCTTTCTCTGGTAGCGCCAGAGTAGCGGAGCAGCCCGACGGTCGCGAACCGATGTGCGCGGCATGACCCGAGAACGGGTCAGACGTCCTCGCCCGGCTGCCCGTCGTCCTCGAGTTCCGGCACGTCGAGGATCGTCTCGTCGTCGTCGGCATCCTCGACCGGCCCGGTGGTGAGCGGCTCGGCGACGCCCTCGCCGGCGGGCAGCTCGGTCGCGACCTCCTCCGCCTCGCTCTCGACGACCAGCGCGATCGCGGACACGACGTCCTCCTCGCGGAGGTTCATCACGCGCACGCCCTGCGAGCCGCGGCCGTAGCGGTTGATGCCGCGCACCGACGTCCGCTGGACCATGCCCTGGCGCGAGATGAACACGAGCTCCTCGTGCTCGCGCACGACGAGCGCGCCGGCGAGCGCGCCGCGCGCCTCGGACAGCTGGATCGTCTTGACGCCCATCGAGCCGCGGCCCTTGACCGGGTACTCGGTGATCGCCGTCCGCTTGCCGTAGCCGTTCTCGGTGACCACGAGCAGCTCCTGGTCGGGCCGCGCGACGTCCATCGCCAGCACCTCGTTGCCGGGATGGTCGACGTTCTGGCCGCGCACGCCGCTGGTGTCGCGGCCCATCGAGCGGACCTGACCCTCCTCGAAGGTCGCGGCCCGGCCCGAACGCGAGACCATGATGATGTGGTCGCCGTCGGACACGCGGCGCACGGCGACCAGCTCGTCGTCGTCGCGGATGTTGATGGCGATGATCCCGTCGGCCTTGATCGGCGTGTTGTACAGGCCGAACTCGGTCTTCTTGACGAGGCCGCGGCGCGTCGCGAACACCAGGTAGTGGCTCTCGGAGAAGTCGCGCGTCGAGAGCACGGACTGCACCCGCTCGCCCTCGCGCAGCGGCAGGACGTTGCCGAGGTAGCGGCCCTTGGACTGCCGCGGCGCCTCGGGCAGCTCGTAGACCTTCGACCGGTAGACCTTCCCGCGGTTCGTGAAGAACAGCAGGTAGTCGTGGGTCGACGTGATGAACAGGTGCTCGATGTAGTCCTCGTCCTTGAGGCCCATCCCGGTCACGCCGACGCCGCCGCGGCGCTGCTGGCGGTACGTGGCCAGCGGCAGCGACTTGATGTAGCCCGACTTGGTGATCGAGATCACCATCTGCTGGTCGGGGATCAGGTCCTCGATGTCGAGGTCGTCCTCCGACGGTGAGATCAGCGTCCGGCGCTCGTCGCCGTAGCGCTCGACGATCTCGGTGAGCTCCTCCGTGATCAGCGACAGCACCGCGCCCTCGTCGCCGAGCAGCTCGCGCAGCTCGCGGATCCGCTCGACCTTGTCGTCGTGCTCGCGCTTGATCGCGTCGGCCTCGAGCGCGGTCAGCTGCTGCAGGCGCAGCTCGAGGATCGCCTGGGCCTGGATCCGCGTCAGCCCGAACGACTCCATGAGGCCCTCGCGCGCGGTGTCGCGGTCGCGCGAGCCGCGGATCAGCTCGATCACCGCGTCGAGGTTGTCGAGCGCGATGAGCAGGCCGGCGAGGCGGTGCACCTGCGCCTCGAGCGTGCGCAGCTCGTGCTTGGAGCGCCGGACGATGACCTCGCGCTGGTGCTGGACGTAGTTGTGGATGACCGAGCGCAGCGGCAGCGTCCGCGGCACGTTGTCGACCAGCGCGACCATGTTCACGCCGAACGTCGACTGCATCGGCGTGTGCTTGTAGAGCTTGTTGAGGACGACCTTGGGGATCGCGTCGCGCTTGAGCTCGATGACGATCCGCATGCCCTTGCGGTCGGACTCGTCGCGCAGGTCGGCGATCTCGGTGATCTTCTTGTCCTGCACGAGCTCGGCGATCTTCTTGATCAGCCCGTTGTCGCCGCCCTTCTTGACCATGAACGGCAGCTCGGTGACGACGATCCGCTCACGGCCGCCCTCGCGCGCCTCGGAGTGCGCCTTCGCGCGCACGCGCACGCGACCGCGACCGGTCTCGTACGCGTCGCGGATGCCGCCGAGCCCGATGATGATCCCGCCGGTCGGGAAGTCCGGCCCGCGGATGTGCTGCATCAGGCCCTCGGTGGTGATCTCCGGGTCCTCGATGTAGGCGATCGTCGCGGCGATGACCTCGCGCAGGTTGTGCGGCGGGATGTTCGTCGCCATGCCCACCGCGATGCCGCTCGACCCGTTGACCAGCAGGTTCGGGAAGCGCGACGGCAGCACGACCGGCTCGCGGTTCTGGCCGTCGTAGTTCGGCTTGAAGTCGACGGTGTCGGCGTCGAGGTCGCGCAGCATCTCGCGCGCGATCGGCGCCAGGCGGGCTTCTGTGTTGTGGGAGACGAACCCGTCCGTGAGGAAGGCGTGGTCGTGGGAGTCGACCCGCAGCGAGTACACGGGCTCCACGCCGGCCGCATCGACCGCCGCCACCTCGGCGTAGTAGTGGTCGCCCGCCATCAGCGGCTCGATGACGTCGCGGACCTCGTCGGACGCGATCCGCTCGACGACCGCCAGCCCGTCGCGCTCCCAGCGCTCGACGCGGTCGAAGTTGTGCCGCCGCAGCCACCGATCCTCTTCCTCGGTGCCGCCGTGATCCCCGCGCACGTAGTCGGCGACGAACGGGACGTGGTCGGAGCCGAGCGCCCGGCTCGTGAGCGGGATCGCGTCGAGCTCGGCCTCGAGCTTCGCCTGCTTGGTCCCGAGGAATCCGATCCGCTGCGAGAACAGGCGCCCGTCGCGCCGGTTCGTGATGACGACCTTGATCTCCTCGCGCGCAGTCGGCCGGCACAGGCGACTGACGATCCCGAACTCGAGCAGCAGCTTCTGCACGTCGGCCGCGAGCCGGCGGCTGTAGGTCGAGTAGGAGACCTGGATCGTCGAGCGCGGAAGCAGCGACGACGATCCGTCACCCGTGAACAGCGCCTGCAGGAACGCCTGCTTGAAGCGCAGCGATCCCTGCCACACCGACTCCGGCACGGACTTGCCGGCCGCGCGATCGCCGATCATGGCGGCCAGCGGACTCGCTCGGAGTGCGCTCAGATTTTGGACGTCGAGCTCGAACAGGCGGCTGCTCGAGCGGATCACCCGCTCGGAGACGTAGCGGCGCCCGCCGACGTGCTCGTCATACGCCGCCAGCGTGGCCGCGAAGAACTCCGGGTCGGTGTTGTTGAACCCGGCCCGGGTGGCGGAGATCCAGCCTTCGGAGACGAACGCGCCGAGCAGGTGGGCGAGCGACCGCTCCGAGGGTGTCAGCTCGCGACCGAACGCGCGGGTGCTCCGGTTCAGGACCACGCGGTCGCCCGGGCGGATCTCGTCGAGGCGCTTCCACAGCAGCATCGGGACCCCGACGACGTCGACGAGGGAGAGGACCGGGTGGTTGTGGGTGCCCTTGAGCGAGAAGCCCTCACGCGTGCGCAGCCGCAGCGTCGGGTGGTCTCCCGAGTGGAACAGCTTCGACGCGCCCACGGGCCGCGCCCGACGGTCGAGCACCGAGAGCGAGACGTCGCGCTCGGAGTCCGGCTCCATGCCGGCGGCCAGGTCGGCGATCCGCACGGTCCCGCCGCCGGCGAGCCCGACCCGCGTGTCGCCGGTGACGCAGTACCGCATCGCCGCAGCGGAGTCGTCGTCGATCGAGCCGAAGTTGCCCTGCCCGTCGACGAGCGGGTAGCGCAGCGAGAACTCCTGCGCCATGCGGACGAGCGTGTCGTAGATCGCCGTGTCGCCGTGCGGGTGGTACTTGCCCATGCAGTCGCCGACGATGCGGGCGCACTTGGAGTACGGGCGGTTCGGCTGCAGGCCGTTCTCGCTCATCGAGAACAGCACGCGGCGGTGGACGGGCTTCAGGCCGTCGCGGACGTCGGGCAGCGCGCGCCCGACGATGACCGACATGGCGTAATCGAGATACGACGAGCGCATCTCCTCCTCGAGCCCGCGGGGCTCGATGTTGCCGCCCGAGATGATGTCCGACGTCGACATTCGGGATCAGTTGGGTTGGAGGTGGGAGGTGGGGATCAGGATCGGGATCACACGTCCAGGTTGGCGACGAGGCGGGCGTTCTCCTCGATGAACTCGCGCCGTGGCTCGACCTTGTCGCCCATCAGCATCGTGAAGATGCGGTCGGCGGTGGCCGCGTCGTCCATCGTGACCTGCGCCAGCGTCCGGGTGGCGGGATCCATCGTCGTCTCGCGCAGCTGGTCGGCGTTCATCTCGCCCAGCCCCTTGAAGCGGTTGAGCGAGACGCCCTTGCCGGCCACGTCGAGCACGACCCGGCGCAGGTCCTCGAACGACAGCGCCTCGGCGCGCTCATTGCCGAGCTGGACGCTGAATGGCGGCTTGCCGGCCAGCGCGACCAGCTCGCCGTGCACACGCGCGAGCTGGCGGTACTCGGGCGACTCGAACAGCGTCGGCCGCAGCCGGTGCGTCTGCGCCAGACCGGTCTTGCGCTCGATCGACTTGACCTTGATCTCGCCGTCGGCCGCGGTGATGACCTGGGTGTCGAACGGCTCGCCGTCCGGATCGGGCTTGGTGATCAGCGCCACCAGCTCGTCGACCGACATGACCTGCTCGTCGAGGATCTGGGACTCCTCGAGGAACGTCACGGCGTCGTTGCCGTGGTCGACGCGCAGCGACGACGCCCAGCCCTCGTACTGCTTGAGCAGCCGGCTGTAACGCTGCCAGCGCGTCTCGGTCAGCTTGAACGGCGCGCCCTCGAAGTCGGCGACCTCGAAGCGCTCCAGCTTGTCCGACAGCAGGATCGTCTCGAGCTCGGACTCCTTCTCGATGTAGCGCTCCTGGGAGCCCTGCTTGAGCTTGTACAGCGGGGGCTTGGCGATGTAGACGTAGCCGGCGTCGATCAGCGGCTGCATCTCGCGGAACAGCAGCGTCAGCACCAGCGTCCGGATGTGGGCGCCGTCGACGTCGGCGTCGGTCATCAGGACGATCTTGTGGTACCGCGCCCGCTCGACGTCGAACTCCTCGCGCACGCCGCAGCCGAGCGCGGTGATCAGCGCCTGGACCTCGGTGTTCTGCAGCACCTTGTCGATCCGGCTCTTCTCGACGTTGAGGATCTTGCCGCGCAGCGGGAGCACCGCCTGGGTCGCGCGGTCCCGGCCCTGCTTGGCGGAGCCACCCGCGGAGTCGCCCTCGACGATGAAGATCTCGGTCAGCGACGGGTCGCGCACCGAGCAGTCGGCGAGCTTGCCCGGGAGGTGCGAGTTCTCGAGCACGGACTTGCGCCGCGTGGTGTCGCGCGCCTTGCGTGCGGCGATGCGCGCCTGCGCCGCGGACACCGCCTTCTTGAGGACCTGGTTGGCCTCTGTGGGGTTCTCCTCGAGGAACTCGGCCAGGCGATCGTTGA
Organism: uncultured Solirubrobacterales bacterium; assembly: GCA_963828075.1. Classification (GTDB taxonomy): domain Bacteria; phylum Actinomycetota; class Thermoleophilia; order Solirubrobacterales; family Solirubrobacteraceae; genus JACCYI01. The sequence goes on from CAWHDH010000021.1 coordinate 2,029,458, forward strand.
CGATCTTCTGCACGAAGCCGGCCATCCCGGGGTTGCCGAGCTTGGTCTTGGTCTGACCCTCGAACTGAGGGTCGGTGAGCTTGGCCGAGACGACCGCGGTGAGGCCCTCGCGCACGTCCTCGCCCGACAGGTTGTCGTCGCGCTCCTTGAGGTAGTTCTTCTCCCGCGCGTAGCGGTTGAGCGTCGAGGTCAGCGCCGAGCGGAAGCCGGAGAGGTGCGAGCCGCCCTCGTGCGTGTTGATGTTGTTCGCGAACGAGAAGATCGACTCCTGGTAGGAGGCGTTCCACTGCATGGCGACCTCGACCTGCCCCTCGTCGCTCTCGCCCTCGAAGAAGATGATCTTGCGCTGGACCGGGTCCTTGTTCTCGTTGAGGTAGGCGACGAAGTCCGAGATCCCGCCCTCGTAGTGGAACTCCGCGCCGGCACCCTCGCCGCGCTCGTCGGTGATCTTGATGCGCAGCCCGCGGGTGAGGAACGCGGTCTCGCGCAACCGCTGCTCGATCGTCAGGTACTCGAAGCCAAGCGTCTCGAAGATCTCGGCGTCGGGGAGGAAGGTGATCGTCGTGCCGGTGTCCTTCGTCGGCTCGCCCTTGGCCAGCGGGCCCTGCGGGACGCCCCGGACGTACTCCTGCGTCCAGTGGAAGCCGTCGCGGCTGACGTCGATCGCGAGGTGCTCGGACAGCGCGTTGACCACCGAGACGCCGACGCCGTGCAGGCCGCCGGAGACCTTGTAGCCGCCGTCGCCGAACTTGCCGCCGGCGTGGAGCACGGTGAGGACGACCTCGACCGCCGGCTTCTGCTCCTTCTCCATGATCGCGACCGGGATGCCGGCCCCGTCGTCGACGACCGTGACGCGGCCGTCGGGATGGAGGGTGACGTCGACGTTGTCGCAGCGGCCGGCCAGCGCCTCGTCGACCGAGTTGTCGACGACCTCGTAGACGAGGTGGTGCAGGCCGCGAACCCCGGTCGAGCCGATGTACATGCCGGGCCGCTTGCGCACGGCCTCGAGGCCTTCGAGGACCGTGATGTCCTCGGCGTCGTAGCGCGTTGGCTCCTGCTGACCGTTGGTTCCGTCTGCTGGCGAGTCCGCCAAGGAAAATCCTCCATCTACACGCGACACCCCGGCAGGCAGCCTCTACGAGCACCGCGGCCGGGGCGTGGAACAGTGCCCACCAGTCTAGCAGACAAGGCGCCCGGAACGCTCGCTCGGACCGTTACAAAACTGCTGCAAAACAGCACTATCGGTGACGGCCGGAGACCTCGCACCGGAGCCGTTTCACGGCGGTGCGGCCGAGCTGCTCGTTGAGCGCGGCGACCACACGCTCGGAGAGCAGCTCGAGCTCCTGCGCATAGACCGACGACCGGCACGCGACGCGGACGACGCCGTCGCGCTCGGAGACCGGCTCGGCGGCCTCCGCGAACAGCCCGCCGGCCGCCTGCGGCCATGCCCGCTGGACCTCCGCGAGCAGCGTGGCGGGCGCCAGTTCGCCGACCAGGCGGTCGAGCGCGAGACCCAGGGGCCGGGGGGCCCGGCGCCTCACGCGGCGAGGCCGGCGGCGGCCGTGTCCTGGAGCACCGCGCCGTCGGCGACCGCCAGGCGCACGACCTCCGGCTCCTCCGCGCGCGGCACGTGCGAGAGCTCGGTGGTGGTCAGCACGCTCTGGCCGCTCGCGCGCAGGACGTCGATCAGGCGCTCGCGCCGCGCCGCGTCCAGCTCGCTCATCACGTCGTCGAGCAGCATCAGCGGCGGGGCGCCCCGCTCGTCAGCGAGGGCGTCGCGCTCGGCCAACAGGAGCGCCAGCAGACCGAGGCGCTGCTGGCCGCGCGATCCGTAAGCGCGAAGCTCGCGGCCCTCGCGCGACAGCACGAGGTCGTCGCGGTGCGGACCGTGGCCCGTGAAGCCGCGCTCGAGGTCCGACGCCGTGCGGTCGGCAAGCTCGGCGGCCAGCGCTGCAGCATCGGTGGCCTGCGAGCGCGGGCGGTAGCGCAGCCCGGGATCGCCCTCCAGGCCCAGGCCGGCGGCGTGCTCCGCGAACCCGGGGACGAGCCGCTCGACGAGCTCGGCCCGCTGGGCCATCAGCTCGACACCGTGGCGGGCGAGCTCGGCGTCCCACGCCGGGAGCGACACCGGGCTCGCGCGGCGGGCGCGGATCCCGGCGAGCAGCGCGTTGCGCTGGGCGAGCGCGGCGCCGTAGGCGCGGCGGGTGTCCGCCCGGCCCGGCCACAGCGCGGCGACGACCTGGTCGACGTGGCCCCGCCGCAGCGCCGGCGCCCCCGTCACCAGCTCGAGGCGGTCTGGCAGGAAGACGGAAACCAGCGGCCGGGCCCGCGAGTCGGTCAGCCGCTCGACCGGCGCGCCGTCGACCGTGATCCGCTTCTCCGGGCGCGGACTGCCCGGCGGCGTCCCGTAGCCGACGGACACCGCATGGGTGCCCTGCGCGTCGCACGCCTCGAGCTCCAGCCGCGTGACCGACGTGCCGAAGCGGACCACCTCGCGCTCGTTCGCGGTCCGGCAGGCCCGGGCCGTGCACGCGAAGTACAGCGCCTCCAGGAGGTTCGTCTTGCCGGCACCGTTGCGGCCGGACACGACGGTCAGCCCCGGCCCCAGCCGCACGTCGGCGGTCGCGTAGGAACGGAAGTTGCGGAGGCTCAAACGGGTGACGATCACTGTTTCGTCCGGCCGGACTTCGCTGGCGCTCGTCCTCTGGACGACGTCACACAACTACACGTTCAACCGAATGGGCATCAGCAGGTAGAGGAACCCGCTGCCGTCCGCTGCCTGGATGAGCCCCGGCCGCAGCGGCGAGATCAACTTGAGCACCAGGTCGCCCGAGTCCACGCTCTCGAGGCCGTCGCGCAGGAAGTCCGGGTTGAAGCCGATCTCCAGCGGCTCGCCGGCGAACGGCACGGGCAGCGTCTCGGACGCCTCGCCGACGTCCGGCGTGCGCGCCGAGACGGTGAGCTCGCCCTCGCGGAACGCCAGCCGCAGCGGCGCGTTCTTCTGCGCGAGCAGCGAGATGCGGCGCACCACGTCGGTGACCTCCGCGCCGGCGAGCTGGAGCTCGTGGTCGTAGGCGTCCGGCAGCAGCTGGCGGTAGTTCGGGAACTGCCCGTCGATCAGCCGCGAGGAGAGCAGCACGCCGGCGACCTCAAAGACGACCTGATTGGTGCGCACGGAGACCGTCAGACGCTCGGTATCGGCGTGCGCCTGGGCGATCCGCGAGAGCTCCTGCAGCGCCCGGGCCGGGACGTTGGCCTCGATCGTCCCCTTGAGCGGCTGCTCGAGCGTCGTCTCCTTGACCGACAGGCGGTAGGAGTCCGTGGCGACCATGCGCAGCTCGGTGCCCGACGCCGAGACGAGGATCCCCGTGAGGACCGGCCGCGTCTCGTCGCGCGACGCCGAGCGGGCGACCTTGAGGATCGTCTCGACGAACGCGGTCGACGGCACCTCGACACGGGAGTCCGGCTCAGGTTCGGGCAGCGGCGGGAAGTCCTCGAGGCGCAGCGTGCGAATGTGGAACGTCGCCGAGCCGCCGACGATCTCGACGTCCTGCTCGGCGGGGCGCAGCTCGATCGACACCGAGTCGCCGGGCAGCGCCCGGACGACGTCGACGAGCAGGCGGGCGGGGAGCACGACGGCGCCCTCGCGGATGACCTCGCCGGCGAGCGGGACGCGCAGCCCGAGCTCCATGTCGGTGGCGCGGAGCTCGAGGCCCGAGCCCTGCGCGACGAGTTGGACGCCGGAGAGCGCCTGGACGGCGCTGCGCGTCGAGGCGGCGCGGGTGACGGTCTGCAGTTGGGCGAACAGGTCGCTGCGGCTCGTTGTGAGCTTCATCGCGCGAGTCCTCTCTCGATGACCTGAAGACGATGAAGAAGGAGAAGAGACGTCATCAGTGGTGTGGATGGTGTGCATAGGTCGCTGGACATGCGGACGATGCGGGAGTTGTCGTGCACATCGCGCGTTCAGGAAGGGTGCGCAAGTGTGTCAGGCGGGGCGGTCGCCAGGCTCGTCGCCGCGGAGCCGGCGGCCGAGGTCGTCGACGGTCGCGTAGTCCTGGGGATCGGAGGCCATGCGCTCGGCGGTGCGCTTGCACGCATGCATCACGGTCGTGTGGTTCTTGCCGAAGGCGAGGCCGATGGCAGGCAGCGTCTCGTCGGTGAGCTCGCGCGAGAGGTACATCGCGACCTGCCGCGCCCAGGTCACGCGGGCGGCGCGGCTCGAGGAGAGCAGCTCGTCGAGGGTCACCGAGAACGCCTCGCAGGTGCGCTCCTGGATCTCTCGCAGCGTGCGCCGGCTCGGCCGCAGGTCGGGATAGAGGCCGCTGAGCACCTCCTCGGCGAGCTCGGGCGCGACGGGCCGGCGGGTGAGCGATCCGAATGCGACCACGCGGATGAGCGCACCTTCGAGCGAGCGGATGTTGTCGCGTACGCGGTCGGCGATGAGCTCGAGGGCCCCGGGGTCGACGCCCTCGACGCCGTCCTGCTGGACGCGCTTGCGCAGGATCGTCAGCCGCGTCTCGTAGTCGGGCGCGCGGACGTCGGTCACCAGGCCGGCCTCGAAGCGCTCGCGCAGCCGGTCCTCGAGCGCGCTCATGTCGCGCGGCAGGCGGTCGGAGGTCAGCACGATCTGCGCGCCCGAGCCGAGCAGCGCGTTGAAGGTGTGGAAGAACTCCTCCTCGGTCTTGACCTTGCTCTGCAGGAACTGGACGTCGTCGACGAGCAGGACGTCGACGCCGCGGTAGGCGTCCTTGAAGGCGTCGACGTCGCCGGAGTGCAGCGCGCCGAGGAAGTGGTTCGTGAAGCCCTCGACCGTCGTGTAGCGGACGGTCAGCCCGTCGCCGTACGCCGTGGCGTAGTTGGCGATCGAGTGCAGCAGGTGCGTCTTGCCGAGGCCGGGCGGCCCGCAGATGAACAGCGGGTTGTAGGCGAGCCCGGGCATCTCGGCGACCGCCAGCGCGGCGGCGTGAGCGAGGCGGTTCGAGTCGCCGATGACGAACTGGTCGAAGGTGAGGCGCGGGTTCAGGCGCTCCTCGCGAGGAGCCGGCCGCGCGGGCGGTGCCGGTTCCGGCGTGGTTCGGCGGCCGTTCGCCACGGGCCGCCGCCGTGCGTCGCGCCACCCCGGGGCCGCCGGCGGCGCGGGGCCGTCGGCGGCCACGACGTGGACCTCGGCTTCGGGCCCGAGCACCGCTGCGGCGCACGCCTGTAGCAACCGGCCGAACCGATCCGCGATCCAGCCGCGCCGCTCCGCGGGCACCTCGACGGTGAGCACATGGCCGTCGATCCGAGCCAGCTCGAGCGGCTCGAGCCAGAGGTGCCAGGTCGAGTCCCCGACCGCCTGGCGCACCTCGGATCGGATGCGCAGCCAGAGAGGGTCGGGGTCGTCGGCGGGGGCGGGCATGCAGAGGCGCCTCCGCTGGGTGGCGAAGGCGGATCGAGCGGTGGTGCGAGGGGGCCGCGAACTGCTCCGGCGGGCGGCGAATATAGCAACGGCGGGAGGGCCGGACCCACCCCTCGGCGACCCCCCGAGCAGGCATCCTGCAAATCGCGACAGAAACGTCGCGGGCCACTCCGGGTGGCCTCTGTGCAGGCTGTCGACGGCGTGTGCACATCCCTGTGGGTGGCGGCGCGCTGTATCCTGGCCTGGCCGAGCGCCGTGCGCTCGCGCGCCGCTGCGAAGGGCGCCTGCCCTGCACCCCCGCCCACGTGCGGGCATGACCTCCGGGAGATCTCCGTGAAACGCACCTATCAGCCGAAGAAGCGCAAGCGCGCCCGCACGCATGGCTTCCGTGAGCGGATGAGCACGCGGGCGGGTCGCCACGTGCTCAAGCGCCGGCGCGACAAGGGTCGCAAGCAGCTCACCGTCTAGCGGACCCCTGAAGAAGTCCGCCACGCCCGGATGACGACGCAGACACATCGCCGGATCGCCACCCGAACCCTAGGAAATGCCGCGGTATTCCCGTACGGGTGCGTGCGGCGCCCGACTCGGTCTGCGCCGCCACCGGTGCCGTCCTGCTTTTCAGGGATCCCCTCGCCGTGAGGCTCGCCGCGGCCGCACGTCCCCGGCGGATCCGGTCGTGACCCAGCCCGCGGCCTCCGGTCGCCCGCGCCGCCGGCGCCTGTCGCGCAGCGCGGAGTTCGAGCGCGTCTACCGGCAGGGGCGCTCCAAGGCCAACCGGTTCCTGGTCCTCTACGCATTCCCGCGCGCGAGCGACGAGCCGCCCCCGGCCGACGGGCCCCGGCTCGGCCTCTCGGTGTCGCGCCGCGTGGGCGGCGCGGTCGAGCGCTCGCGCGTCAAGCGTGTCCTGCGCGAAGCGTTCTGGGCCGAGGCGCCGCGCCTGCCGGGCTCGGCCGACTACGTCATCGTGGCCCGACCCGAGGCCGGCCCGCTCGCCGAGCGCGACGGCACGCCGGGCGTCCGCGTGGCGCTCTCCGAGCTCGTCGACGGCCTCGGCGGCCGTCCGGCCGTCGCGGAGGAAGGGGCCGGCGAATGAGCGCGCTGCGCCGCACCATCCTGGCGCCCGTGCGCGTGTACCGGCGCTTCCTCTCCCCCGCCCTGCCGGCGCGGTGCAAGTACTACCCGACATGCTCGGACTACGCCGTGCAGTCGGTGGAGCGCTTCGGCATACTGCGCGGCGGCGTGCTGGCTGCCTGGCGGCTGCTGCGCTGCAACCCGTGGAGCCTGGGCGGTTATGACCCCGTCGAGGATCAGCGCCTGTTCGGCCGCTCCTCCGCTCCCGACGGTACCCCTGCGTCACACTCCTGAGAGCCCATGGTCTTCGCGAACATCCTGCAGCCGCTGATCGACTTCTTCGAGTTCTTTCTCAAGGACATCTTCCACGACGGCGCGGGGCTCGGATGGGGCACGTCGATCGTGGCGCTCACCCTGGTCGTCCGCATCGCGCTGCTGCCGCTGACGCTCAAGCAGTTCAAGTCCATGCAGGCGATGGGCCGCCTCCAGCCCGAGATGAAGGCGCTCCAGGCCAAGTACAAGGGCGACAAGGAGCGGCTCAACCAGGAGATGATGAAGTTCTACCGGGAGAACAAGGTGAATCCCCTCGCCTCGTGCCTCCCGATCGTGGCGCAGCTGCCGGTCTTCCTGGGCCTCTTCTACATGCTCCAGAAGGACCTCCGCCTCGACATCTGCCCGGACAAGAACCCGGTCGGCACGGCCAAACCGGTGCCCTGCGGCGAGAGCGGCGACTCCTCGTTCCTGTTCATCCCGGACCTTACGAACAAGGCGACCGGGATCGTCCTGATCACCCTCATCGTGCTCTACGTCGGCACCCAGCTGGTGTCGAGCGTGATGTCCACGGTGAGCATGGATCGCAACCAGCGGCTGCTGATGCTCGGCCTGCCGTTCTTCTTCGTCGCCTTCATCTGGCAGTTCCCGGCCGGCCTGCTCGTGTACTGGATCACCACCAACGCGTGGACCATCGTCCAGCAGGCGATCGTCAAGAAGCGGCTGGGGCCACTCCGGCCGCCATCGGACGACGACGCGCCGAAGGGCTTCGCGGGCCTCGGCTCGCTGCTGTCCTCCGACGGCGCCAAGAAGAAGGAGCCGGCGGCGGTCCCGGCCGGCGTCGGCGGCGGTCGCGGGGGCGGCGGGGGCGGCGGCCGGTCGCGGCCCACGGAGCCGGGCAAGGGCCGCCCGGCTGGGCCTCCACCGCCATCGCCGCGTAAGAAGAAGAAACGGTCAGGGAGGCGGCGGTGAGCGTGGACGACGACGACATGGACCCGGTCGAGCGGGTCCGCGACCTCCTCGAGGAGGTGGCCGACGCGCTCGATCTCGACGCCGACGTCGAGGTCGAGGAGCGCGACGGCGTGATCCACGGCCGGTTGGTCGGCGAGGACCTGGGGCTGTTCATCGGCCGTCACGGACAGACCATCGACGCTGTCCAGCACCTCGCGTTCAAGGCGGCCGGGCTCGGCGAGACGCCGGGGCCGCGCGTGGTGATCGACGCCGCCGGCTACCGCGAGCGGCGCGAGCAGGTGCTGCACCGTCAGGCCGACCAGGCCGCAGCCGACGCGATCCGCAGCCGCCGGCCGGTGGCGCTCGACGCGATGAGCGCGACCGAGCGCAAGGTCGTCCACGAGTACCTCAAGGACCGCCACGAGGTCGAGACGTACTCGGAGGGCACCGAGCCCGACCGGCACCTGGTGGTCGCTCCGCTCAATCCCGCGTAGGGCGTTTCATGTGAAACGCAGCGCGTCTCCATCGGCGTGTCGGGCGCGACGACGACGACGAGCGAGCGAGGGCGCCGGCCCCCGACGTCGAGCGTTCGACGGCGTCGGCCCAGCGGGACGAGCGAGCGACCGGGTCGCGCGCCCATGTCGTGCGTTCGCCCGCGGTGGCTGCGCCTGCCGCGCGTCGGGTCGGCGCGTCGTGGGTCACCGGGCGAGGTCTCCGGCTGCTCGTCTCGATCGAGGAACGCGAGACGGCCGTCGCGAACCTGCGCGAGGCGGTCGCGCTCGTCGCGCCGTCTGCGGCCCGGCTCGAGCATGCGAAAGCGCTCGCGGCGTTCTCCGGCGCGGTCGCCGACGGCGGCGAGGCGCTCCGGACATTCGACGTGGCGGTGGCCGTGGCGGAGGAGCGCGGCTCCGACGGGCTTGGTGTTGCGCTGCGGTAGCGGCCGGGCGCAGCCGGGCGCGCACGCGAACTGCATCGATGAGGGGGAGGGTCCCGGGCGGTCGGGATGGCGCGGGCACCGCGATCGCCGCTGCGAGATGGGTCAACCACCCCCTTGGCCTCTGTGAGGCCGCACGGGGGTGCTTCACCCTCAAATATGGGGTCAATCACCCGCATGCGGCCCAATTCCGACGACGCGGGTGGTTGACCCCCCGTTTCTCGGGGCGGTCGGGTTGCCCGGGCCCGCGCGACCGCCCGAATCCTTCCCCTCATCGGTGCGGTTCAGTGCTGCAGCGGCACCTTCGTGCTCGCGCCGCTGCCGGTGACGGTCAGCGTGACCTTTTGCGCCCGGCGCAGGGAGCGTCGCGCCGCAGTCGTGACGCGCAGCCGGACGGTGGCGGCGCCGGCGGCCGGCACGCGCCTCGTCCCGCGAGCGAGCAGCTTGCGGCCGCGCCGGGCGACGAGGTGGACCGTCTCGCGCGGCGCGCGTGCGGCTGGGTTGGCACTCCGTGTGGCGAGTGGGCCCGTGTCGGCGGTGCCTGTCGAGCGTCCGGGTGGGTTGGCACGCCGAGTCGAGCGACCGGCCGCGGTGGGCCGGCGAGAGGTCGCTGGCCGGCGGCCCCTCCGCATCGAGCGTCCCCGGCGGCCGGCGACGTTTCATGTGAAACGCCCGCTGACGCTCGGCGCCGGATCGGGCGGGTCGCGTGACCTACGACCGCCTGCACCCGCGCGTCGAGCGCCGACTCGATGCCCTGTGCGCCGAGTACGGCCTGCCGGACACGGCGCGGCCTCGCCTTGGCGCGTTGCTGCTGGCACTCACCGACGAGGCGGCGCCCACCACGGTGCACCGGCCTGCGGAGGCGGTCGACGTCCACGTCGCGGACTCGCTCGCCGGGTTGGGCGTCGACGCGGTGCGCGGAGCCGGCGCCATCGCAGACCTCGGCGCCGGCGCCGGGCTGCCGGGACTCGTGCTGGCGGCGGCGCTGCCCGAGGCGACGATCCACTCCGTCGAGAGCAGCGGCCGCAAGGCCGCGTTCATCGAGCAGACCGCCGAGAGGATGGAGCTCGCCACCGTGCGCGTCTTCGCCGTGCGTGCGGAGGACTGGACGGAGGGAATCGGCGCCTGCGATGTCGTCTGCGCCCGCGCGCTGGGTGCGCTGCCGGTGATCCTCGAGTACGCGGCGCCGCTTCTGCGGATCGGTGGAACGCTCGTCGCGTGGAAGGGCGCCGTGGAGGACGGCGAATCGGCCGACGCGGCCGCCGCGGCGCAGCGGCTGGGCCTCGAGCAGCGCGAGATCCGACCGGTGAAGCCGTTCGCAGCCTCGACCAGGCGAACGCTCCACGTGTACTGCAAGGTTATGGAGACACCGCCGGGATATCCGAGACGTGCCGGAATGGCCACGAAACGTCCGCTCTCTGCAAACAAGCAGTCTCAACTCGAGCGTTCCGGCGGCTGATCCGCCGATTCCAGCGGTAGCGTCGGGCGCCGACATGGGCACCGTGTACGCGATCGCGAATCAGAAGGGCGGCGTCGGCAAGACCACGACCGCCGTCAACGTCGCGGCGTGCATCGCCGAGGCGGGCTACCGCACGCTGGTCGTCGACGTGGACCCGCAGGGCAACGCGACCGTCGGGCTCGGCGCGGAGCGCCGGACGCCCGCGCTCTACGATGCGCTGACGGGCGACGCCACGGCGGCGGAGGCGATCCGCCCGACCTCGATCCCCCGCCTCGACATCCTCGGCTCCACCCCCGACCTGGCCGGGGCGACCATGGAGTTGCCGCGGCTCGCCGGCTCCGAGGGCCGCCTGCGCGAGGTGCTCGCACCCGTGCGCGACGAGTACGAGTTCGTGGTGCTCGACTGCCCGCCCTCGCTCGGCCCGCTGACCGTCAACGCGCTCGTTGCTGCCGACCGGGTGATCGTCCCCGTGCAGACGGAGTACTTCGCGCTCGAGGGCCTGGCCGGACTGCTCGACACCCTGGGGCTCATCCAGCGCGAGCTCAACCCCCGCCTGACGATCGCCGGGATGCTGTTGACGATGCACGACCCCCGGACCAAGCTGGCGCAGGACGTCGAGCGCGAGGTGCGCACGCACTTCCCCTCGCTCGTGTTCGAGACCGTGATCCCGCGCAACGTCCGGCTCGGCGAGGCCCCGAGCTTCGGCCGGCCCGTCATCCACCACGATCCGCACTGCGCCGGCTCGGAGGCGTACTTCGAGCTCGCCAAGGAGGTGGCCGCCCGTGGCTGAGCCCGCCCGCGGCATGGGCCGCGGCCTCGCGGCGATCCTGGCATCCTCGGCGCCGGCGGGCCCGAACGGGGACGGGGCCGCGCGTGACCCGGAGCTCCGCGACCTCCCCGTCGAGCTGATCCGGCCGAACCCCAACCAGCCTCGCCGCCACTTCGACGAGGCGGCGCTCGTCGCGTTGTCGGAGTCGCTGCGCGAGCGCGGCGTCCTGCAGCCGATCCTGGTGCGCCCGCAGCCGGGCGGGACCTATGAGCTGGTGGCCGGCGAGCGGCGGTGGCGCGCGGCCGAGCTGGCAGGCTTCGACGTCATCCCAGCCGTCATCCGCCCGCACGACGACACCGAGTCGCTGGAGCTGGCGCTGATCGAGAACATGGCCCGCGAGGACCTCAACCCGGTCGAGGAGGCACGGGCGTGCTCGCTGCTCGTCGACGAGCTCGGTCTCACGCGCGAGGAGATCGGCCGGCGCGTCGGCCGGTCGCGGGTGGCCGTCTCCAACCTGCTGCGGCTGCTCGACCTGCCCGACGACATCCTCGAGTTGATCGTCGAGGGCAAGCTCAGCGAGGGCCACGGCCGCGCCCTCCTGATGGCAAACGACCACGGCGAGCGCCGCCGGCTCGGTCGGGCCGCCGCCGCCGAGGGCTGGAACGTCCGCCAGACCGAGGCCGCCGCCCGCGAGGCAGCGCAGCCGTCCAAGGGCAAGGGCCGCCGCCGCCCCGTCCACCCCGACCAGCAGGAGGCCGTCGCGCGCCTCGACGACGCGTTCGGCCAGGCGCTCGGAACCCCCGTGCGCGTGACCCCGCGGGGCACCGGCTACCGGGTGTCGGTGGCCTTCGAGTCGCTCGACGAGGCGCTCGCCCTGGCCGATCGTCTGGCCGGTTCCGACGGCCCGTGACGGCCGCCCGACGGTCGCTATCATCGGCGCTCGCGGGCGATTAGCTCAGTCGGTTAGAGCGCTTCTCTGATAAGGAAGAGGTCCCAGGTTCGAATCCTGGATCGCCCATCGCCCAGGATTCCCTGCAAACCCGCGAAACCTTCGCAGGTCACGATGTGCGCCGGATTAGGCACCGGCAGCGCCCCGTGACGCACCCGTGACCCTCGAGCCTGAACGAGCGGCTTGGATCGGATCGGGGTCGGTCGCGTTCGTCGCGCTGGTCGCCGGTCCGACTGCAGTCGCCCAGGAGAACCTCGGAGACGCCCGTCCCGAGGACACAGCTCACGGACAGCTTCGCCCGGAGTTAGCGTCTCTCCCAAAGGTGTATCGCGAATGGCACTCAGGGTGTACGCTGAGGACGTGGTGAAGCGCACGAACATCAACCTCGACATGGACCTCGTGGAGCAGGCCGCGCACGAGCTTGGCACTCACCGGACGACCGACACGGTCCACGAGGCGATGCGCGACGTCGTCGCTCGCGCCCGTCGCGTCCGGCTCGCTCAACGGGACTTCGAGGACCTCACGCCCGATTCGCTCGACGCCCTGCGTCGACCCGCCGGGCGCGGGGCTTGACCGAGCTCGCAGACACGAGCGCGTGGGTGTGGTCGCGCCGCGCGGCGTACCCAGAGCTGCGTGGCACCTTCGACACCGCGCTCGTGGACGGGGAGCTCGCGACGTGCGACATGGTGCGACTCGAGCTGCTGTCCAGCGCTCGCAGTCCGCAGGACTTCGCCGAGATCCGCGAGGAGTTGGCCGTGCTCCCGGATTGCCCGATCGGCAAGGAGCAGTGGGGTCGCGCACTGTGGGTCTACGAGCGTCTCGGCGCTGCCGGCGGCGCCCACCAGCGCTCGGTCAAGCACCCCGGCTTGTTGATCGCGGCGGCGGCGGAGGCGGCCGGGCTGGCGGTTCTCCACTACGACGAGGACTACGACTGCATCGCGGAGATCACCGGTCAGCCGGTCCGCTGGCTCGCACCGAAGGGCAGCCTGGGATGACGACAGAGCGGGCCTGGAACGCGTAGCTCGTCATGGAGGCCGAGGATGCGTCTCCGGATGGCGTCTGGCGCGCGCGCGAACGGCTACGCGCCACCGAATTGATACACGCGTCCGGAATTGGTGCGCTCGACGAATTTCTCTACACACGGGCCCCGCGCGCCTGTACGGTCATCGTCCCTCGCCCGCCCGCCTAGGAGCAGCACATGCGACGCCATCGCCTCCTCGATCTGGCCCCATTCATCCTCGTCGCGCTGTTCGTGCTCGGCGTGGCACTCGTCCTGGCCGTGACCGCGGGCTCGCGGAGCGCCGCCGCGGCCGAGGGCGTGGACTCGCCCCATCTCGTCGTCGTGCCCGACTCGGTCGAGGCGCAGGGGACGCTGCGCGCCGTGCCGGCTCGGCGGATCGCCGACTACGAGGCCTTCACGCTGGTCGAGGCGACCGGCGACGCCGTCGATCGCCTGGTCGCCGCCGGCGGCGACGTCCGCGACGACATGCGCAACGTCAAGATCGGCGACCAGAGCGTCGACCCCACGAAGTCACGGCCTTCGCTGCGCGACAAGACCGGGGCCGCGCGCCGCAGTGCTGGGCACGGGGGGCGCGGGCTGGCGATCGTGCAGTACGTCGGCCCGGTCAAGGACGAGTGGATCGCCGCGGTCCGCAAGACCGGCGTCGAGGTCGTGACGTACATGGCCCAGAACGGCTACCTCGTGAGCGGCGACGACCGAGCGCTCGCGGCGCTCGCCGATCTCTCGACGCGCGAGGCGTTCATCCGGGCGACGACGCCCTACACGACCGCGGACAAGACGTCGCCGACGCTCAGCCGGGCGGGCAAGGTCAAGGCCGTGGTCTTCACCGTCGCAGGCGCCGGCGGCGAGGCCGCGCGTGCGGACCTGGCCAAGGCGTCGACCCGGACGCGCGAAGCCGTCACGGTCGCGGGCATGGTCCACCATCACGTCGTGCTCGACGGGTCGGCGGTCGACGGACTGGCCGGGAACGGCGGGGTGGTCGCCATCGAGCCGAGCGCGGAGCCCCAGCTCCTCGACGAGCGCGCCGCGCAGATCGTCGCCGGCAACCTGACCGGGGGCTTCCAGCCGGTCCTGGGCACGGGATACCGCCAGTTCCTACTCGATCGGGGGTTCGCGACCAGCTCGACGATCACGATCGACATCACCGACGAGGGCGTCGACAAGGGCGTCGTCCCGGTTCCCGCCGGCTCGCATCCCGACTTCTACAGCAGCGGGTCGCCCGCCAACCCGAGCCGCATCATCTACGCCCAGGAGGCGAGCGCGGACTCCAACGCGAGGGACTGCGGTGGCCACGGCACCAACGTGGCGTCGATCGCCGCCGGCTTCGGCGCCGGGGCCGGGTCCACCATCGAGGACGCCCAGGGCTTCAACTACGGCATGGGCATCGCGCCGCGCAGCCGCCTCGGCGCCACGAAGATCTTCAACTGCGCGGGCAGCTTCGACGTCTCCACCTCCTTCACCGCCCTGCACTCCAACGCATACCTGCAGGGAGCGCGCATCTCCAACAACTCCTGGGGCGCCCCCGTGAACGGGGTGTACACCGCCGACTCTCGCGAGTTCGATGGGCTCGTGCGCGACGCCCGGCCCACCCAGGCCGGCAACCAGGCGTTCACCGAGGTCTTCGCCGCCGGTAACAGCGGCAGCGGACTGGACACGATCGGTGCCCCGGGCACGGCCAAGAACGTGATCACGGTCGGCGCGTCGGAGAACGTCCGGGCGGCGGGCACCGACGGGTGCGGGGTGCCGGACACGGGCGCGAACAGCGCCCGCGACATCATCGACTTCTCCAGCCGCGGGCCGACGGACGACCTGCGCACGAAGCCGGACATCGTCGCGCCCGGCACGCACGTCTCCGGCGCCCAGCCCCAGACTGGAGCGGACTACAACGGCAGCGGCACCTGCAACCCGCAGTTCCCGGCCGGGAGCACGCGCTACTCGCTGGTCTCCGGGACGTCGCAGGCGTCGCCGGAGGCAACCGGCTTCGCCGCGCTCATCCATGAGTACTACCGCGCGAAGCACGGCGGCGGCGCAACCTTCCCGTCGCCGGCGATGACCAAAGCGTTCATGGCCAACACCGCGACCGACATCGCAGGAGGCAACGACGGCGCCGGCAGCACGAACGGCCCCGTGCCGCAGCCGGTGCAGGGCTGGGGCCGCATCAACCTCGGGACCCTGACCAATGGCACGACCCGCCAGGTCCTCGACCAGACGCGAGTCCTGTCGGCCACGGGCTCCGCCGTGAACCAGTACCACACCATCGCGTCCGCCTCGCGGCCGCTGCGCGTGTCGCTGGCCTGGGCGGACGCGCCAGGGCCGACCACCGGGAACTCCTTCGTCAACGACCTCGACCTCGAGGTCAGGGCGGGCGGCCAGGTCTTCCAGGGCAACGTGTTCTCGGGCGGCCGGTCGGTCACGGGCGGCACGGCGGACCCGCGAAACAACCTCGAGAACGTGTTCCTGCCCGCCGGCCTCACCGGTCGGATCAGGGTGCGGGTGATCGCGAAGAACATCGCCGGCGACGGCATCCCGGGCAACGCGGACACCACCGATCAGGACTACGCGCTGCTCATCTCGAACGCAGGCCCGGCGCTGGCCTCGTCGCCAATCCTGGTCGACGCGGGCGACACCGTGACCCCCGCGGGCGACGGCGACGCCTACCTCGAGCCAGGTGAGCCGTTCACGCTGGTCAAGCGGCTGCGCAACAGCGGCAACGCCACCGCGACGTCGGTGACCGGCCAGCTGACGGCGGCGGCCGGTGAGGCCACCGTGACGCAGGCCAACTCGAACTGGCCGAACGTCGCCTCCGCGGCCACCCAGGTCAACAGCCCGCCGTTCGGAGCGACCGCGTCGTCGGGCGTGGCCTGCGGCGCCACGGTGGACATGACGCTGAACGTCAACTCCAACGCAGGGCCGATGAACATGCCGATCGCGCTGCAGACCGGGCGAAAGTCGACGACGGTGACCACGCACACCTCGACCGACGTTCCGAAGTCGATCCCGGACGGTAGTTCCACCGGGGTGACGTCGGTGTTCACCTCCGGCACCAACGCGAACCTGCACGACGTCAACGTCACGATCGGGTCGATCACCCACACGTGGGTCTCGGACCTGACGATCGACCTCACCTCGCCCGCGGGCACCACGGTCCGGCTATTCAACGAGCACGGAGGGAGTGGGGACAACTTCACCGACACGGTGTTCGACGACGAGGCGGCGACGTCGATCGCGGCTGCGTCGGCTCCCTTCACGGGTTCGTTCCGGCCGTTCCAGCCGCTGTCGGCCTTCGACGGCCAGAACGTCCAGGGGACGTGGACGCTGAAGATCGTCGACCACTTCGCCGCGGACGTCGGAACGCTCCACAGCTGGGGGGTCAAGCGCCAGGTCTTCGTCTGCTGAGCGGGGCCCGGGCGCGCGTCCGAAGCGCGCCCGGGCGCCCGGTCCGAAGGGCGCGGGGAGCCGCCTAGGCCCTGCCTATACTGGCTTGGCCCGGATCCCGGCCGAGGAGCGCAGCTTGCAGGAGATGGTCATCTACGGCGTGAGCTTCGACATGGTCGGCAAGCAACCGATCGTGTTGCTCAAGGCCGTCGACACGAACAAGTTCCTGCCGATCTGGATCGGGCATCCGGAGGCGGCGGCGATCCTCATGAAGCTCCAGGGCGCCTCCACGCCGCGGCCCATGACCCACGACCTGCTCTTCGAGATGCTCGGCGAGCTCGACGTGGCGTGCACGCGGGTCTCGGTCACCGAGCTCAAGGAGAACACCTTCTACGCGCAGATCACGCTGTCGGTGAACGGCCGCGACGTCGAGATCGACTCGCGCCCGTCCGACGCGCTGGCCCTGGCGGTCCGGTCGGGCGCCCCGATCTTCGCCGCCGAGGACGTCATCGCCGAGTCCGCGATCGAGTTCGAGCACGAGGTCGAGGACACCGAGGAGGTCGTCGACAAGTTCAAGGACTTCCTCGACCAGGTCTCGCCGGAGGATTTCCGGGGCGAGTAGCTCAGGCTCAGGCGGGGCTTCGCATCTGCGCGAGCTGCAGCACGCGCGCCACGAGGTCGTCGAAGCCGACGCCGGCCGCCTCGGCGGCCTGCGGCAGCAGCGAGGTCTCGGTGAGGCCCGGGATCGCGTTGGCCTCGAGCACGTAGAGCTCCCCCGTCGCCGGCTCGAGCATCAGGTCGACGCGGGCGAACCCGTAGCAGCCGAACAGCTCGTAGACGCGCAGCGCCAGGTCCTGGGCGCGGTAGGTGGTGTCCTCGTCGAGCTCCGCCGGGCAGGCGAAGTCCGTGCGCCCGATCTCATAGCGGGCCTCGAAGTCGTAGAAGTCGCCGTCCCGCGGGACCGCCTCGACGATCGGCAGCGCCTCGGCGCCGTCGGGCCCTTCCAGCACGGAGACGGCGAGGTCGCGGCCGGCCACGTGGCGCTCGAGCAGCACCTTCGTGTCATACGAGAACGCCGCGATCAGCGCGGGGGCGACCGCCTCGGCGTCCTGGGCGAACTTGATGCCGAGCGCCGAGCCGCCGTTCGCCGGCTTGACGACGATGGGGAACTCGAGGCGCTCCTCGATCGCCGGCAGGGCGCGCGCGGCCCCGAGCTCCTTGAACGCGGTCTCGTTGAAGGCGTAGAAGTCGGGCGTCGGGATGCCCGCGTCGCGCATGAGGTGCTTGGCGAGCACCTTGTCGGTGCACCGGATGCAGGCGGACGGGCCCGACGCGGTGTACGGGATGCCGACGAGCTCGAGCAGCTCCTGGACGGTCCCGTCCTCGCCGTCGCGGCCGTGCAACGCGACGAACGCGACGTCGGGGCGCTCGGCCTGCAGGCGGTCGACGAGGTCGTGGCCGGCGTCGATCGCGATCACCTCGTGACCGAGGCGCTCGAGCGCGTCCTCGACCCGCGCGCCGGACTTCAGCGAGATCGAGCGCTCCAGCGAGCGCCCGCCCTTGAGGACCGCGACGCGGCTCATCCGGCCGCCCGCCGCAGCGGCACGACGCGGCCGCCGGGCTCGGCCGGTGCAGGCGCGGCGGGCCGCGCGGGCGCCGGCTCAGCGCCGGTCAGCGTCGAGAACATGCCCACCTGCTCGCGGACGATCTTGCCGATGCGCCGCACGCCCTCGCGGATGTCGTCCTCGTCGACGCCGGAGAAGTTCAGGCGCATCTCCGAGCCCCCGCGGCCGTCCAGATAGGCGGCCCGCCCGGGAACGAACGCTACGTTCTCGCGCAAGGCGCGCGCGAGCAGGTCGGTGGTGTCGATGTAGTCGGGCAGCGTTGCCCAGATGAACAGGCCGCCCTCCGGGCGCGTCCAGGTCGCCTCGTGGGGGAGGTGCTCGGCCAGGGCCTCGAGCATCGTGTCGCGCCGGCGCCGGTAGACCTCGGTGAGGGTGCGGACGTACGCCCGCCAGTCCTGCGCGGCGAAGTAGGCGGCGACGAAGTGCTGGCCGAACGTCGAGCAGCAGAGATCCGCGCCCTGCTTGCCGACGTTGAGGCGCTCCAGCACGGGGGCCGGGGCCGTGGCCCAGCCGAGCCGCAGGCCCGGGGCGAGGATCTTCGAGAACGTGCCGAGGTAGATCACGTAGTCGCCGCCGTCGAGCGAGCGCAATGTCGGCAGCGGGTCGCCCTCGTAGCGCAGCAGCCCGTACGGGTTGTCCTCGAGCACGAGGATCTCGCGCTCGCGCGCCACCTCGACGAGGCGCCGCCGGCGCTCGAGCGACATCGTGACGCCGCCCGGGTTCTGGAACGAGGGGATCGTGTAGATGAACTTCGGCCGCCGGCCCTCGGCGTCGAGCCGCTCCAGGGACTCCTCCATGCGGTCGATGCGCATCCCGTCGTCGTCCATGTCGATCTGCACGACGTCGGCCTCGAAGGCGCCGAAGGAGGGGACCGCGCCCGGATAGGTCGGGCCCTCGGCGATGACGACGTCGCCCGGGTCGATCAGCGTCCGGCAGACGAGGTCGATGACCTGCTGGCCGCCGGCGGTGACGAGGATGTCGTCCTCGTGGGCGTGCATGTCCTCCGCGGCCATGACCTCGACGATGCAGGACTTGACCTCGTCGAGCCCCTCGGTCGGGCCGTACTGCAGCGCGCGGGCGCTCGCCTGCTCGGCCACGGTGCGCATCAGCGACGCCAGCAGCTCCGGCGGGAAGGTGCTCGTGTCGGGCAGCCCGCCGGCCAGCGAGATCACCTCGGGCCGCGCGGTGATCGCCATCAGGTCGCGCATCGCGGAGGACTTCGTGCCCTGCGTGCGGCGCGCGAACAGCCCGGCGTACCGCTCGAGGTCGCGCGTGGTGGAGCGGGCCCGGTCACCCATGCGGACGCTCTTCGCCACGCGGGGCCGAGTCCCTTGGCGTCTCGTCTACAGTCATGCCGCCTTCGGGTAGGGCAGCAACGCTACCGCTTCATGGATCTCGTCTTCGACCTCCTCCAGGGCGCCGGCCTGGCCGCAGCCATCGGCATCCGCCCCTTCCTCCCGGTCCTGCTGGCCGGTGCGCTCGCGTCCGCGAACGTCGCGCTCGACTTCGGCGGCACCGACTTCGCCTTCCTCGAGGAGTGGCCGTTCCTGCTCGCGGTGGTGGTGGCCGTCACGGCGCTGGACTTCGCGGCCCGCCGTGGCGGTGCCGGCCTCCAAGTGCGGCTCCCGATCGCGCTGGGCGTGGTGGCGATCGCGCTCGGCGCGCTGGAGGCGGGCGGCTCGATGGCCGACCGCGACAACCCCGTGGTCGCGGGCATCCTCCTGGGCGCAGCCTGCGCGGCGCTCGGCTTCCTCGCCGCGCGGTCGCTGTTCGGCCGCGTGCAGAAGCGCCTGGACCCCGAGGCGCAGGGCGCGCTGCCGGTCTACGCCGAAGGTGCGGCGCTCGCCGCGGCGGGCCTGAGCCTGCTCTTCCCGCCGCTCGCGCTGCTCGTCCTTGCCGGCCTTGGTTTCCTGCTCGCCGGCGGCCGCCGGCGCCAGGGCGAGAAGTACGCGGGGCTGCGGATCCTGCGGTGAAACGCAAGAAGCTCGTCCTCGCGGTCATCGACGCGATGAAGCCCGCGATGCTCGAGCGGGCGATCTCGACCGGCAAGGCGCCGGGGATGAAGCTGCTCGCCGAGCGCGGGCACCTGGTCGACGACTGCATCGCCGCCTTCCCGTCGGTGACGCCGGTCTGTGCGGCGTCGATCGCCACGGGCGTCGGTCCGGACCGCCACCACATCCCGTCGATGAACTGGTACCACCGCGGCGAGGAGCGCTACGTCGAGTACGGGACCAGCTTCAAGGCCTCGCAGGCGTTCGGCTTCAAGCGGTCGCTCACCGACACGATCTACAACATGAACCTCGAGCATCTCTCGCGCGATGTCGAGACGGTGTTCGAGACGCTCGACGACGCCGACGTCCGCACCGCCGGCACGACCTACCTGATGTACCGCGGCCGCCATTCCCACGACGTCGCCAACGAGACGGCGCTCACCCGGCTGGCGTCGACCGTCTTCAGGCGCTCGGTCGACGGGCCGCGCGAGTTCTTCTACGCCGACATCTTCGCGTCGCGCAAGACGCCGTGCCGCGCGCAGCTCGGGCTGCCGGGGGTGCGCGACCAGCACTCGGGCTGCGTCGGCGCCTACCTGGTCGAGAACGACCTGTTCGACTTCCTCCTGCTGTCGCTGCCCGACAACGACACGCACTCGCACAAGATGGGGCCGTTCGCGCAGGTCACGTCGCTGGCCGCCGCCGACCGCCAGATCGAGCGGCTGATGCACGCCGCGGGCGGGCCGGACGAGTTCCTCGAAGACCACGCGGTGATCGTCGTCTCGGACCACTCCCAGTCGCAGGTCGACGCCGAGGTCGACCTGTTCCGCGCGTTCGACGGGTGGCACGTGCTGCCGGCGAGCGGCCGCGACGAGGAGGCCGAGATCGCGTTGTGCCCGGCCTCGCGCTCGGCCCAGGTCTACGTGCTCGATCGCGACAAGCGGCGCGCGCTGATGCCGCGGATCGTGCGCACGGCGCTGTCGCTCGAGGGGGTCGACCTGGCGATCTCGCTGACCGACCATCCAGATGGCGAGGCCAGCGTGCGCTCCGAGCGCGGCGAGCTGCGCTTCACGCGCGGCGGGACGGTGACCGATCTGCGGGGCGAGCGCTGGAGCGTGGAGGGCGAGCGCGCCGTCCTCGGCCTCGAGGTGCGCGACGGAACGCTGACCGCAGCGGCCTATCCCGACGCGCTCGGCCGGATCTGGTCGGCGCTGCGCTGCCCGGGCGCGGGGGAGGTGCTGCTCTCCGCGCGGCCCGGCTACGAGTTCCTCGACTGGGGGCGCGACCACCACATCGGCGGCGGGTCGCACGGCTCGCTGCACGCCAACGACTCCTACGGGTCCCTGCTCTGGTGCGGCACCGGGCCTGATGACCCCGGCGCCAAGACCCAATGGACGCTGCGCGACGTCGTGCCGATGATCCGCGAGCACTTCGGCCTGCCTGCCGCGGTGTGACCCGGGCGGCCGCGGCGGCCCTGGCCGTGCTCGCGCTGGTGGTCGCTCCGCCGGCCGCGGCGCAGCCCTCGCCGGGTTCCGCCGCCGCGCCGGAGCTGCGCGGGTCCCAGGCGATCACCGCCCCGCCGTCGCTGGATCGCCCGCCACCCGGATACACGCGGACCGCGAGCGAGGTGTCCCGGATCGCCGGGCGCGAGCCGAAGGTCCGGGCGGCCCGCGCAGGACGCCGGAACACCTACGCCCGCCCGTACCTCAAGGGCCCGCCGCGCCGGCGCCAGTGGCAGGTCTCGTTCTACGTGCCACGCACCCGGGGCACCGAGGAGATCGCGCAGGTCATCGTCAGCGACCGGGCCGGCCGGGTGACGGAGGTGTGGACCGGGTTCCGGGTGGCGTGGACGATGGCGCGCGGCTACCCCGGGGCGTTCGGGCGCAAGGTCAACCACCCGGGGATCTGGATCGCGCTCTCGGTCCTGTTCGTCCTGCCGTTCGCCCGCCCGCCGCTGCGCCTCCTGCACCTCGACCTGGCGGTGCTGCTCGCATTCTCGATCTCCTACGCGCTGTTCGGCGCCGGGAACATCGAGGCCTCGGTCCCCACCGCGTTCCCGCTGCTCGCCTACCTGCTCGGGCGCATGCTGGCGGCCGCGTTCGCCCGCTCGCGGGGGCGCGCGCCCGCCGATCGCCCGCCGCTGCGGCTCACAGTCTCCTACGGCTTCCTGCTCATCGCGATCGTGTTCCTGGCCGGCTTCCGGATCGGGCTCAACGTGACCACCTCGAACGTCATCGACGTGGGCTACTCAGGGGTCATCGGCGCCGACCGGCTCCTCGACGGGCAGCCGCTCTACGGCACGTTCCCGCCCGGCAACCGGCGGGGCGACACCTACGGCCCGGTCACCTA
The DNA here is from genome assembly GCA_963828075.1 of uncultured Solirubrobacterales bacterium. GTDB lineage: Bacteria > Actinomycetota > Thermoleophilia > Solirubrobacterales > Solirubrobacteraceae > JACCYI01. The sequence goes on from CAWHDH010000021.1 coordinate 2,051,617, forward strand.
TTACGCCTACGTCCCGTTCGTGGCGGCGATGCCGTGGAGCGGCCACTGGGACGACCTGCCGGCCGCGCACGGGGCGGCGATCGTCTTCGACCTGGCGTGCTTGGCGCTGATGTTCCTCGTCGGCCGCCGCGTGCGGGGGCCCGGCCTCGGGCTGCTGCTCGCGTACGCCTGGGCGAGCTACCCGTTCACCTTGCTGGTCGCGAACTCGAACGCCAACGACGCGCTCGTCGCGGCGCTGGTGCTGCTCGTGCTGCTGGTCATCGCCCGTCCGGCCCGCCGCGGAGCCGCCCTCGCCGCCGCCGGGCTGACGAAGTTCGCGCCGCTCGCGCTCGGGCCGCTGGCGGCGACCTACCGGGGCGGTTCGCGCGCCGGTGAGTGGGGGACCGCGGCGCTGCGGCGGCCTGCGGCGGTGACGGCCGGCGCGGCGGTCGTGGCCGGGGCGGTCCTCATGGCGCCGGTGCTCCTGCAGACCTCGCCGGCGACGTTCGTCGAGCGGACGCTCGGCTTCCAGAATGGTCGCGACGCGCCGTTCTCGATCTGGGGCCTCTACGACCTGACGACGCTCGGGGGCGTGGTCACGGTGCTCGGCGCGGTGCTGGCGGTGGCGCTCGCGTTCGTCCCGCGCCGGCGTGACGTAGTGGTGGTCGCGGCGCTGGCTGCCGCCGTGCTGATCGGGCTGCAGCTCGGACTCACGTACTGGTTCTACTTGTACCTGGTGTGGTTCTTCCCGCTGGTGATGCTGGCCCTGCTGGCGCCGCACGTGGAGCCGGAGCCGTTCCCGCGGGTGCTGTGAAGGCGCCGGCGCTCGCGCTCGTCGCGGTCTGGCTGCTGGCGACCCCGCTCGGCCCGACGTCGGTCGCGGATCCGTCGGACCTGCCGCTCTACCGGGCCTATGCCGCGGCGCTGGGCGACGGCTTCGTCCCCTACCGCGACTTCCTGCTCGAGTACCCGCCGCTCGCGCTGGTGCCGCTCGGCCTGGCGGGCCTGCCGGGGACGGGCGAGGCCGAGTACGCGTGGAGCTTCGGCGCGCTGATGCTCGTCGCCGCGCTCGCTGTGCAGCGGCTCGCGGGGACGCTGGCCGGGCGCCATGGCCGCGCCGTCGCCTGGGGGCTCGTCTTGCTGCCGGTCGCCGCGGGGGCGATCGTGCGCACGCGGTTCGACCTCGTCCCGACGGCGCTCGTGCTCGGGGGCCTCGCCGCGCTGCTGGCGCGGCGCCCGGCGCTCGGACTCGCGCTCCTCGGCGCCGGCACGGCGACCAAGCTCTTCCCGGCCGCCGTCGCGCTCGTCGCGCTGGCGTGGCTGCTCGCCGCCGGGCGCCGCGCGGAGGCGCTGCGCGGCGCCGCCGCGTTCGCCGCCGTCCTCGCGATCACCTGCCTGCCGTTCCTCGCCGCCGCGCCGTCCGGATTCGCCGCGCAGGCCACCTTCCATCTCGACCGCCCCGTCCAGATCGAGTCGACCCCCGCGACGCTCCTGTGGGCGGTCGGCGAATCGCACGTCACCGGCGATCCGGTGCGGCCGGACCGCTTCCGGTCCAACGGGCTGGCGGGCGGCCCGGCGGACGCCCTCGCCCTCGCCTTCACGCTCCTCCAGCTGGCGGCGCTCGCCGCGGTCGTCGGGCTCACCGCGCGCGGGCGCGCCGATCGCGCCGGCCTGGTGCTGGGGTCGCTCGCAGCGCTGCTGGCGTTCGTCGCGCTCGGCAAGGTCCTCTCCCCGCAGTTTCTGCTCTGGCTGGCGCCGCTCGCGGCGGTCGCCGTGGCGCTGGGCGAGCGCGCGGCGGGGGGCCTGGTGCTCGCCGCCGTGCCGCTCACCCAGCTCGAGTTCCCGACGCGCTACTTCGACCTGGTGGCGGGCGAGCCGCTGCCCATCGCGCTGGTCGCGGTGCGCAACGGACTGCTGCTCGCGGCGCTCAGCGTCCTGTTGGCGCGGCTCGCAGCACGGGCGCGATCGAGCTCGCCGAGCGCGGTTGCGCCCCGCAACGGATGAGCGCGCCCATCAGCCACGGGTCGTCCTCGGCCGCCTCGAAGCGGATCGGCATGTGGGTCTTCATCGCCTCGATCGACTGCTCCTTGACGACGCCGATCACGCCGCCGCGGGCGCCGGTCATGCCGACGTCGGTGATGTAGGCGGTCCCGCCCGGGAGGACGCGGGCGTCGTTGGTCGGCACGTGCGTGTGCGTGCCGACGATCGCGGTGACGCGGCCGTCCAGATACCAGCCCATGGCGATCTTCTCGCTGGTCGCCTCGGCGTGCATGTCGACGAGCACGTGGTCGGCGTCGCGGACGTCGCCCAGCGCCGCGTCGATCTCGACGAACGCGGGGCGTCCCGCGCGCAGGAAGAGGTTGCCGCTGATGTTCACCACGCCGAGCCGGACGCCGTCGCGCTCGACCACGCACGCGCCGCGGCCGGGCTGGGAGCGCAGGAAGTTCGCCGGCCGGAGGATCCGCGGCTCGGCGTCAAGGTAGGCGTAGATCTCCTTGTGGCGGTACGTGTGGTTGCCGAGCGTGATGACGTCGGCGCCGGCCGCGAACAGGTCGTCGGCCGTCTTCGGCGTGATCCCGATGCCGCCGGCGATGTTCTCGCCGTTGACGACGACGAAGTCCGCCCCGAGCTCCTCGCGCAGGCCGGGGACGAGCGCCTTGAACGCGCGGCGCCCGGCGGAGGCGACCACGTCGCCGATGAAGAGGATGGACGTCATGCGGGGCCGCACGCTACTGCCGCTCCGACGTCCCGCGCATACTTATCCGGAGTGGAAGAGCGCGAGCACACCGACGAGCGCGCCGCCGACCCGCTCGACGAGGTCGGCGAGCCGGCACCGGAGGACGAGGCCCCCCTCGAGCCGCCGCCCCCGGCGCCGCCCGCCCGCGTGGCCCCTGTCGTGGTGCCGCGGTGGATCCAGCTGGTCCTGCTCCCGCTCGCGCTCCTCGCCCTCTACGGGATCGTCCGCGCGTCCGGCCCGATCGCCCTGCTGTTCACGATCTCCGCGCTGATCGCGCTGCTGCTGAACCCGTTCGTGACCCTGCTGCGACGCGCCCGGTTCCCGCGGGGGCTCGCGGTGATGACCGTCTTCCTCGTCCTGATCGTGATCGTCGCCGGCGTGGGGTCGCTGCTCTCGGACCCGATCGCCGATCAGGTCTCGTCGTTCCAGCGCAACGTCCCGGGGATCGTGGACAACGCGAACGCCGAGCTCGCCGACCTCCAGGGCTGGCTCGACCGCAACGGCATCGGGATCGAGGTCAAGGAGCAGGGGCAGACCGCGCTACAGACGCTCGGCGAGCAGGTGGCCCAGGGCTCGGGCGACATCGTGACGTTCACGCGCGAAGCGCTCACCGTGCTGGTCGAGGCGTCGATCGCCCTGATCCTCATCGTCGTCGTGAGCATCTACATGCTGCTCTACGGCGAGCGGATCGGCCAGGTCGTCCGCCGCATCGTCCCGCCCGGCGACGGTTCCGCCGCCGACGATTTCCCGAAGCGGATCCAGGCCGCCGTCTTCGGCTACGTGCGCGGGCAGGTGATGTTCTCGTCGATCATGGGCTTCAGCGCGGGGCTGATGCTGTACGTGCTCGGCTCGGTCGGGATCTTCGAGGACGGCAAGACCTACGCGCTGTTCTTCGGGATCTTCTACGGGCTCGCGGAGCTGATCCCGTACGTCGGCCCGGCGGTGGGCGCCACGCCGCCGCTGCTCGTCGCGGTGCTCGGCGGCCAGCCGATCGACGCGCTGTGGCTCGGCATCGCGTTCACGGCGCTACAGCAGATCGAGGGCCACATCGTCGCGCCGCAGGTGTTCGGCCACTCGCTGCGGATCAACCCGCTGCTCGTCATCTTCGCGCTGCTGATGGGCGGGCAGCTCTACGGGATCATCGGGGCGTTCGTCTCGCTGCCGATCGCCGCGATCCTGCGCGAGACAGCGGTCTACATGCGCCGTCACCTGGTGCTCGAGCCGTGGCCGCGGAACCCGAGCCTCGACCTCGTCGGCCTGGGGGTGACCGACCCGCCGCTCGGACCGCGCTGCCCGGAGTGCGATGCGCCGCTCGCGCCGGGGGTGACCGTGTGCCGGGCGTGCGGGACGGAGCTGGGGGCTCCCGACGAGGCGACCGCCGCCGCGTCGGGTGCCCCGGGCTGAAGCCCGGGCCCAATACCCTCAGCCCGAGCCATGGCCGTGCCCTCGACCGCCTCCAACGCACCGGCCGCCCTCGCCGCCGACGACGTCGCCAAGTCCTACGGCGACCGCCGCGCCCTCCAGGGCGTGTCGTTCGTCGCGAGCGCCGGCGAGCGCCTGGCGGTCATCGGGCCCAACGGCGCCGGGAAGACGACGCTGCTGCAGATCCTGGCCGGCTCGCTGGCGCCGACCAGCGGCCGGGTGTCGCGCCCGCCGAGCGAGGTCGGGTGGGTCCCGCAGCAGCCGGCGCTGTACTCCAAGCTCTCGGTCGAGGAGAACCTGCGGCTGTTCGCGCGGCTCGAGAAGGTGCCCGACGTCGACGCCGCGGTCGCCGGGATGCTCGAGCAGACGGGGTTGGGCGAGCGCGCCGGCGACGAGGTCGGCCGGCTCTCGGGCGGAAACCGGCAGCGCGTCAACATCGCGATCGGGCTGCTCGGCGACCCGCCGGTCCTGCTGCTCGACGAGCCTTCCTCCTCACTCGATCCCCGCCAGCGCGAGATCCTGTGGGACTTCGTGGCCAGCCTCGCCGAGCGCGGCACCACCGTCGTCTACAGCACCCACAACGTCGGTGAGGCCGAGCGCTACGCCGACCGTGTCCTCGTCCTCGCCGACGGCGAGCTGCTGTTCATGGGCACGCCCGCCGAGCTCGCGCGCACCGTCGGCGAATCGCGCGACTTCGAGTCGGCGTTCGTCGCCTTCCTGCACGAGCGAGGTCATTAGTGCGCTGGCTCCTGCTCAAGGACCTGCAGATCCTGAAGCGCTCCCCGCTCCTGGTCTCGCTGCTCGTCATCTACCCGATCGTCATCGCGGTGCTGATCGGCTTCTCGCTGTCGAGCCCTCCGGGCAAGCCGAAGGTCGCGTTCGTCAACCTCGTCCCGTCGGAGGCGGACTCGTTCACCGTCGGCGGCGAGCGGCTCGACGCCACCGCCTACGCGGGCAAGCTGTTCGAGGCGGTCGACCCGATTCGGATCAAGACGCGCGCCGAGGCGATCGACATGGTGCGCGAGGGCTCGGCGCTCGGCGCGCTCGTGATCCCCGCCGACGCGGTCGAGAAGCTGCAGAGCGCGGTCAACCTCAGCGGCAGCCCGGCCCGGCCGACGATCGAGGTCTACTACAACGCCGAGGACCCGCTGAAGCGCCAGTACGTGGAGTCGCTGGTCAAGTCCCGCCTCGGCGACGCCAACCAGGCGCTGACCGGCGAGCTCACGAAGCTCGCCGGCCGCTACCTCGACATCCTCCTGAAGGGCGGGAGCTTCTCGATCCTCGGCCGCGAGTTCCAGGTGCTCGGCCTGGAACGCTCGCGCACGATCCTCGAGGGGTCGATCGCCTCGCTCCCACGTGACGCGCCCGAGCGCCAGGCGCTCGCGCAGGTCTCGGCGTTCGCGAAGCTCGCGATCGACAACCTCGACCTCTCCGACGAGGTGCTCGGCTCGGTGTCGAGTCCCGTCCGCGTGAAGCAGACGATCATCAACGGCAAGAAGACCCCGCTCGACGAGTTCGCGGTTGCGGTGTCGGTGGCGATCTCGCTGATGTTCGTCACGGTGCTGCTGGCGGCGGGGATGCTGGCGCTCGAGCGCGAGGAGCACGCGTTCGCGCGACTGGTGCGCGGGCTCGTGTCGCGGGTCGGGCTGCTGGCCGAGAAGATCGGGCTGGCGGCGTTCTGCTCGTTCATGGTCACGCTCGCGATGCTGGTCGGGCTCGCGGCGTTCGTCGGCCTCGACTGGGGGCGGCTGCCGCTGTGGCTGCCGGCGCTCGCGCTGAGCGCGACGGCGTTCGCCGCGATGGGCGTGGCGATCGGCGGGCTGGCCCGCGAGGTCCGCGCCGCGTCGCTGCTCGCCTTCCTGCTCTCGCTGCCGATCGCCTTCCTCGCCCTGGTGCCCAGCGGGTCGATCGCGCAGGGCCTCTACGACGCGATCCAGGTGGTGTCGGCGCTGTTCCCGTTCAAGCCGGCGCTGCAGGCGCTCAACGCGGCGATCAACGACGCCGACCCCGGCCTGGTGCGCCCGCTCGCGCACCTGGCGGCGCTCACGCTCGGCTTCGGGGCGCTCGCGCGGCTCGGGCTGCGCCGCTTCGGCTGAGCGACCGGCGGATGCGGACGGCTGCGGCGTGGCTGTTGGCACTCCCCGGCGTCGCGTGGGCTCTGCTCCGCGTCCTCACGAACGACCAGAACGTGGAGCTCACCGCGCTCGTCTCGTTCACGCCCTACGCAACGGCGGGGGCGGTGCTGCTCTTCGTGGTCGTGCTCGCGCTGCGACGCCGGGTCCCGGCGGTCGTCGCGGGGCTCGCCGCGCTGGTGCTCGTGGTCTTGGTCGCGCCGCGGGCGCTCGGCGGCCCCGACCAGGGGGCGGGTCCGCGCATGACGGTGATGACGGTCAACACGCATGAGGCCGACGCCTCCGCCGAGGCGATCGCGCGGCTCGCCCGCTCGAGCGGCGCAGACGTGGTGAGCATCCAGGAGCTCACGCCCGACGGGGTCGCGCAACTCGACGCCGCGGGGTTCGGCAGCACCTTCCCGCATCGGGTGCTCCGGCCGGTGGGCGGAAGCTCGGGGACAGGGCTCTTCTCGCGCCTGCCGCTCGAGCCGGCCGCCGCACCGCCGGCGCTCGGTACGCGGGCCACCGCCGCGCGCGCGACCGTTCCCGGCCACGGCGTGGTCGAGGTGCTCTCCGTCCATCCGGTGTCATCCCGGAGCAGCGAGGAGTGGTCGTTCTGGCGCCGCGGGATGCGCGCCCTTCCGCGCGCCACCCGCTCGGGGCGCGTCCGCGTGCTCGCCGGCGACTTCAACGCCACGCTCGACCACCGCGAGATGCGGCGGCTGCTCGGGTCGGGCTACCGCGACGCCGCCGAGCAGGCCGGCGCGGGGCTGACCCCGACCTGGCCGGCGGGCCGGCGCCTGCCGCCGCTGGTGACGATCGACCACGTGCTCGCCGACGACCGCGTCCGTGTGGGCGAGGTCGCCGTGCACGACGTCCCAGGCACCGACCACCGGGCCGTCGTCGCCGAGCTGATCCTGCCGCGGGGATGACGGGCACGGTGGTGGCGTGGTCCGGTGTGGCCGTCGCGGTGGTGTGGGCCGCGGTCCGGCTGCTCGGCCTCGAGCGGGGCTACCCGCTCGTCCCGCTCGCCTCGTTCACGCCCTACGCCGCGGCGGGCGCGGTGCTCGCGGTGCTGCTCGCGCTCGCGCTGCGCCGGTGGGCGGCGGCGGTCGTCGGCGCGGCCGCGGCGGCGGTGCTGGTGGCGGCCGTGGCGCCGCGTGCGCTCCCGGATCGCGGGCCGGAGCGGGGGACGCCGCTCCGGGTGATGACGGCGAATGTCGCCGCGGGCGCGACCGGGGCCCGAGCCCTCGTCGCGATCGCTCGCCGCGAGCGAGTGGACGTCTTAAGCGTGCAGGAGCTGACACCCGCGCTCGCGGCGGAGCTGGAGCGTGCGTTCCCGTATCGCGTGGCCGAGCCGCGGCCGGGCTATGCGGGGACCGGGCTCTACGCGCGTGTCCCGCTCGAGCCGGCCCGCGGGCCCGTCGGCACCAGGTTCGCGATGGCGGCGGCGACGGCGCGTGTGCGCGGCGCGCGGATAGGGCTGGTGGCCGTGCATCCGATTGCCCCGGCTCGGTGGCGGTCGATGCCGGTGTGGCGGCGCGAGCTGCGGGCGCTCCCGCCCGCCGGCAGAGACCGGCTTCGCGTGCTCGCCGGCGACTTCAACGCGACGCTCGACCACCGCGAGCTGCGCCGGCTGCTGGGCACGGGGTACCGCGATGCGGCCGACCGCGCGGGCGCCGGGTTGCGCCCGACCTGGCCGGCGGACCGCCGCTTCCCGCCCGGCGTGACGATCGACCACGTGCTGGCCGATGCCCGCGTGGGGGTGCGGAGCGTTCGCGTGATTGATCTGCCGGGGTCGGATCATCGTGCGGTGGTCGCGGAGTTGCGGATTCCTTGAGGCATGGCCCGTCGCCCCGGCGGAGTTCAACCCCCGCACAGAGGGAGGCGGGTTGAGCCGGTTCGCCCGCCCTGCCCGTCCCCTTTCCTCGGTGCGTCAGTTGACGTGACGCCGGGTGGCACGGGCCACGATGACGGACGACAACCCACCCGCCGTCCTAGACTCGCTCGCGACATGGCGTTCCCGGCAACCAGGCTCCGACGGCTGCGCAAGACCGGGGTCCTGCGCGCCCTCGTCCGCGAGACGACGCTCGACGCGTCGCACCTGATCTACCCGATGTTCGTCGTCGCCGGGGCCAGCGGGCGGACGCCGATCGCCTCGATGCCCGGCATCGACCACCTCTCGATCGACGCCGCGGTCGAGGAGGCCGGCGAGGCCGCCGCGCTCGGGCTCCCCGGGGTGATGCTGTTCGGCCTGCCGGCGGAGAAGGACGAGATGGGGTCCGAAGCATGGGACGACGAGGGCGTCGTCCAGCTGACCACGCGCGCGATCAAGGCGGCGCACCCCGACCTGCTCGTCACCACCGACCTCTGCCTCTGCGAGTACACGAGCCATGGGCACTGCGGCGTGCTCCGCGACGACGGCGTCGTCGACAACGACCGGACGCTCGAGCTCCTCGCGCGGATCGCCGTTTCCCAGGCCGCCGCCGGCGCCGACGCGCTGGCCCCGAGCGACATGATGGACGGCCGGGTCGGGGCCCTGCGCGCCGCGCTCGACGAGCAGGGCCTCTCGGAGGTCCCGATCATCGCCCACTCGGCCAAGTACGCGTCCTCGTTCTACGGGCCCTTCCGCGACGCCGCCGACTGCGCCCCGCAGAGCGGCGACCGGCGCGGCTATCAGATGGATCCGGCCAACGCCGAGGAGGCGGTCCGCGAGGCCAAGCTCGACGCCGCCGAGGGCGCCGACGTCCTGATGATCAAGCCGGCGCTCCCGTACCTCGACGTCATCCGCCGCGTCAAGGACGCGACGGGGATGCCGGTCGCCGCCTACAACGTCAGCGGCGAGTACGCGATGATCAAGTCGGCCGCCGCCGCCGGCCTCCTCGACGAGCGCGCCGCCGTGCTGGAGGCCCTGACGGCCATCCGCCGCGCGGGCGCCGACATCGTCATCACCTACCACGCCAAGGACGTCTGCCGATGGCTCCCGTAGCCCAGCCAAAGGTTCGATCGCGCAAGGACGGCGCGGCGATCCCGCTCGACGAGACCGACAAGAAGCTGCTCAACCTCATGCAGGGCCGCTTCCCGCTCGAGCGCCGGCCCTTCGCACGCGTCGCGGAGCTGGCCGGGATCCCCGAGCAAGAGGTCCTCAAGCGCGTCCAGCACCTGATCGACCATCGGATCATCCGCCAGGTCACGCCGATCTTCGACACCCGGGCGCTCGGCTACTCCTCGATGCTCGTCGCCGCCAAGGTCGACCCGGAGTACCCGCACCGGGCGGCGAAGTTCATCAACACTCACCCAGGCGTCACCCACAACTACCTGCGCAACCACGACTTCAACCTGTGGTTCACGCTGGCCACCGAGCCGGGCTCGGAGCTCGGCCTCGACGGCACGCTCGACGTCATGACCGCGCAGACGGGCGCCGAGTCGATCCGCCAGCTGCCGACGCTCAAGCTGTTCAAGATCCGCATGGACCTCGAGATGGAGAAGGGCACCGACGCGCTCAGCGCCGCCGCCGAGGCGAAGGAGCCGCTCGAGCTCGAGCCGATCGAGGTGACCGACGAGGACATCGCGGTCATCCGCGCGTCGCAGGGTGACATGCCGATCGTCGAGGAGCCCTACGCGCTCGCCGCCGAGCGCCTCGGCGCCTCCCAGGACGAGGTACTGCGCCGCCTCGAGTCCCTCCGCGAGCGCGGCGGGCTGCGCCGCGTCGCCGCGATCCTCTACCACCGCCGCGCCGGCTTCAGCGCCAACGGCATGGGCGTCTGGGCGGTCCCCGACGACGAGATTCTCGAGACCGGCAAGCGCATGGCGGCGTTCCGCGGCATCTCGCACTGCTACCAGCGGCCGACGTACGCGGACTGGCCGTACTCCGTCTTCACGATGGCCCACGGGCGCTCCAAGGAGGAGTGCGACGCGATCCTCGACTCGATCGCCGCCGACACGGGCGTCGAGCAGCGCGCGACGCTCTACTCGAGCACCGAGTTCAAGAAGATCCGGATGCTCTACTTCACCGACGCGTTCGCGCAATGGGAGCGCGACGTAACGTCGTCCAGAGGACGAGCGCCAGCGAAGTCCGGCCGGACGAAACCATAATGTCCACCTCGCTTACGGACACGCGTTCCGCTGAGCTCTACGCCCGCGCGGTCCGCGTGCTCCCCGGCGGCGTCAATTCGCCGGTGCGCGCGATGCGCTCGATCGGGCGCGACCCGATCTTCATCGAGCGTGGCACCGGCGCCGAGCTGATCGACGTCGACGGCAACGTCTACGTCGACTACGTCTGCTCCTGGGGCCCGCTGATCCACGGCCACGCGCACCCGCTGATCCTGGAGCGGATCGCCGAGGCGGCCGCGCTCGGGACGACGTTCGGCGCCGCGACCCAGGGGGAGGTCGAGCTCGCCGAGCTGGTCACCGGACGCATGCCCGCGGTCGACATGCTGCGGATGACCTCGAGCGGGACCGAGGCGACGATGAGCGCCATCCGCCTCGCGCGCGCCGCCACCGGCCGCACGAAGATCCTGAAGTTCGCGGGCGCCTACCACGGCCACGTCGACGGGCTGCTCGCCGAGGCCGGCTCGGGGCTCGCCACCCAGGGGATCCCGAGCTCGCCCGGCGTCCCCGAGGCCGCCACCGCCGCGACGGTGATCGTCCCGTGGAACGACATCGCGGCGGTCGAGCGGGCCTTCGCCGAGCACGAGCTCGCCGCCGTCCTGGTCGAGGCGTATCCGGCCAACATGGGGCTCGTCCCGCCCGCCGCCGGGCTGCTCGACCGCCTGCGCACGCTGGCCACCGAGCACGGCGCGGTGCTGGTCTTCGACGAGGTCATCACCGGCTTCCGGATCGCCCCCGGCGGGGCCCAGGAGCTCAGCGGCGTCCTGCCCGACCTGACGGTCATGGGCAAGGTCATCGGCGGCGGCCTGCCGGCGGCGGCGTACGGGGGCACGATCGAGCTGATGGAGCGGATCGCGCCCGCCGGCGACGTCTACCAGGCCGGGACCCTGTCCGGGAACCCGCTGGCGGTCGCCGCGGGCCGCGCGGCGCTCGAGCTGCTCGACGACGACGCGTACCTCCGGCTCGACCAGACGACGCGGACGCTTGCCGACGGCCTCGCCGCCGCCGCCGAGGAGCACGAGATCGCCGTCCAGGTCACGCAGACGTGTGGGCTGCTGACCGTGTTCTTCTCTGAGCATCCGGTCACCGACTACGTCCAGGCGCTCGCCTGCGACTCCGCCGCGCACGCGGCCTGGTGCCGGGCGCTGCTGGCGCGCGGCGTCTACCCGCCGCCGTCGCAGTTCGAGGCCTGGTTCCCGTCGCTCGCCCACACCGACGACCACGTAACCCGGACGCTGGAGGCCGCGGCGGCCGCCTTCGCCGAGGTCGCCGGATGACCGCTCCGGCGCTCGCGGCGCTGGCGCTCGAGGTCCGCGGCATGGGCGGGCAGCTGGCGACCGCCGCCGTCGAGCCTGGCCGTGCGACCACACCGCACGGCGATACGGCGGCGGCCGGGCCCCGCGCCCGCGGCCACGAGGCCGCCTACGCCCTGCTCGTCGAGGCGGTTCGCGAGGGCTACGAGCTGCACTACGGCGAGGGCCGCGTGCTGCGCCCCGAGGACGCGGACCTCGCGCTCCTGGCCGGGGACCGTCTCTACGCGTTCGGCCTCGCGCGCCTCGCGGAGCTGGGCGACCTCGACGCCGTCGCCGAGCTCGCGGACATCATCTCGCTGAGTGCCCAGGCGCAGGCAGAGGGCCGTCACGGCGTCGCTGAGGCCGCCTGGACGGCCGGCGCGGCGGCGATCGGAGGCACCGCCGGGCCGGGTCATGCGGCCGACAAAGCGGCCTGGCGCGCCGGTTAAAGAGCGCCATCTCACTTTCCCGCGAGGCGCCGGAGGGTATTCTTCGGCATCCGCCCCCCAGCCGGGGCTGAGCCTCCGCCGCTCGTACGATGCCCGACCGCCGAACGCCCCCCAAGAGCAAGTACACCGCCGACCGGATGATCCCGGGCGCCTTCGAGGGCGAGACGGTCACGCGGCGGCGCATGATGACCCTCGTGGCCCACGGCGCCGGCGCCACGGCGGCGATGGCGTTCACGCTCCCGGCGCTCGGCTTCGCCGCCGGCTCGGCGATCTTCGAGCGGCCGAAGGTCCGGTGGGAGGCGGTCGGCAGCCCCGACGACTTCACGGACGACACCTACACGCCGAAGGTCGTCACGACCGTCGCGAACGTCGGCGAGGTCGGCAAGACCACGGTGTACATCCGCCGCTACAACCCGGACATCGACGCGGCCAAGTTCGAGGAGTTCGTGGTGCTGACCACGCGCTGCATGCACCTGGGGTGCCCGGTCCGCTACACGGCGGCGGCGCAGAAGTTCATCTGCCCGTGCCACGGCGGCGTCTACGACTTCGAGGGCAAGGTCGAGGGCGGCCCGCCGGTCCGGCCGCTGGACCGCTTCTACAACCGCATCCGCAACGGCCAGCTGGAGATCGGGCCGCGCTACTCGGTCAACGGGGACCTTCGCCGCTTCCCCTCCTACCGTGATCCCGGCCAGGACCTCGACGGCATCGGCCAGTACCTGTACCCCGGCCGCTTCTCCACCCCGAAGCTGTAGGCAGGTCACCTCATGGCAAAGCTCAAGCTCCCGGCCCCGCCGCTTCCCTCCGCCCTCCAGCCGAAGCCCAAGCGCCCGGGGCAGGCCGAGAAGGTCGGCCCGGTCGACCAGGCCAAGGAAGCCGGCATCTCGACCGTCGACTGGATCGACGAGCGCACGTCGCTGTCGGGCGCGACGCGCTGGCTGCTGTTCCGCAAGGTGCCGAAGGGGACCAACTGGTTCTACACGCTCGGGTCGGCGACGCTGTTCGCGTTCCTCTCGCAGGCCACCACCGGCGTCTTCCTGGCGATGTACTACGACCCGTCGGCCACGCGCGCCTACGAGTCGGTCCGCTTCCTCACCAACGAGGTCTTCCTCGGCGAGTTCGTCCGCGGCATGCACCGCTGGGGCTCGTCGGTCATGGTGATCCTGCTGTTCCTGCACATGGGCAGGACCTTCTTCTTCGGCGCGTACAAGTACCCCCGCGAGCTCAACTGGATCATCGGCGTGATCCTGCTCGTGCTGACGATGACGATGTCGTTCACGGGCTACCTGCTGCCGTTCGACCAGCGGTCCTACTGGGCGACGATCGTGGGCGTGAACATCAACGGCACCGGCCCGCACGTCGGCCCGTTCCTGTCGGACTTCCTGCGCGGCGGCGCGGAGTTCGGGGCGACGACGCTGTCGCGGTTCTACGCCATCCACATGCTGCTCGTGCCCGGAGGGCTGATCGCCCTGATCGGCGCGCACCTCTACCTCGTCACCAAGCTCGGCACCACGGCACCGCCGTGGCTGAAGGCCAACGGGCAGGGCGACCGGGAGCGCGTGTGAGATGAACCAGCGCGAGAAGGAGGAGTACCTCCGCGAGTACTCGATCCTGAAATCGCAGGGCAAGCCGTTCTTCCCCTACGCGGTGGCCAAGGACGGCGCGATGGCCGTCGTCGTGATGATCACGATCATCCTGATGTCGCTGACGCTCGGCGCCGAGCTCGGCCCGAAGGCCGACCCGACGACGACCACGTACGTGCCGCGGCCCGAGTGGTACTTCTTCTTCCTCTTCGAGCTGCTGCGCATCATCAAGCCGGCGATCCTCACGCCGCTGGCGACGATCGGCATCCCGACGATCTGCCTGATCCTGCTGATCCTGCTGCCGTTCTACGACCGCAGCCCGGAACGGCGCCCCGAGCGCCGGCCGCTCGCGACGACGGCCGGCATCTTCACCATCATCGCCATCGGCTACCTGACCTACCTCGGTGCCGCGGCGGGCTCGCCGAACGAGATCGACATGAAGGTCGAGCCGCAGTACGAGGCGGGCAAGCTGGTGACCGCCCAGTCGGGCTGCCTCGCGTGCCACAAGATCGGCCACAACGGCAACGACGGCCCAGGCCCGCAGCTGACCGACATCGGCGACAAGCTGCCCAAGGCGGCGATCCTCCGAACGCTCGACAACCCGACCGCGCCGATGCCGTCCTTCAAGGGGCTCCCGGAGGAGAAGAAGACGGCGCTGGTCGAATTCCTCGCCCAGTTGAAGGGCGAGAAGCACGCCACGGCCGCCGAGTAGTGGTGGCGCCGCAGTGAGCGGGGTGGCCTCGGGGACGCTCGAGGAGGGTCAGGTCCGGGCGATGTTCGACCGGATCGCGGGTCCCTACGACGCGATGAACTCCGTCATGACGGCGGGGCTGCACCACCGCTGGCGCTCGCGGGCGGCCGACCTCGCGCGGCTGGGGCCCGGCGACCGCGCGCTCGACGTCGCGACGGGCACGGGCGATCTCGCCGTCGAGCTGGCGCGGCGTGTGGGCCCCTCGGGCGAGGTGGTCGGCTCGGACTTCTCGGAGGGCATGCTCGAGCGCGCCCGCCAGAAGGCGCCGGAGATCCGCTGGGAGTGGGCCAACGCGATGGCGCTGCCGTACGCCGACGGCGAGTTCGCCGCCGCGACCGTCGGCTTCGGTGCGCGCAACTTCTCGGACCTCGACCGCGGCCTCGCCGAGATGGCCCGCGTCGTGCGCCCCTCCGGGCGGGTCGTGATCCTCGAGATCACCACGCCGACGCGCCCGCCGCTGTCGAGCTTCTTCTCGATCTGGTTCGATCGGCTGGTCCCCGCCTTGGGGCGCGTGGCCGGTGATCCGGACGCCTACACGTACCTGCCGAGCTCGGTCAAGCGCTTCCCCGGGCCCGAGGCGCTCGGGGCCGCGATGGAGCGCGCCGGGCTGACCGACATCCGCTGGATCCTCACCGCCGGCGGGATCATCGCGCTGCACTCCGGAACGGTCCGCGGCTCATGAGCTCCGCCGAGGCGGTCACGGCGGTCATCGAGGCGGGCGGCGCCCACGTGCCCGCGCTGATGGAGCGCCTCGAGGAGCGCCTCGCGCTGCTCGCCAGGTCGCACGGCGCGGTGCTGGCCGAGCACGCGGGCTCGACGATCGCCGCGGGCGGCAAGCGCCTGCGCCCGCTGCTGGTGTTCCTCGCCTCGGGCCCGCCCGCCTCTGAGGAGATGGCCGTGCGGATCCTGCGGGCCGCCGTCGCCGTCGAGCTCGTCCACTCGGCGACGCTCGTCCACGACGACGTCCTCGACGCCGCACCCCTGCGCCGCGGGCGCCCGACCGTGGTGGCGACCGCAGGGCGGGCGATCGCGACGGCGACCGGCGACCTGCTGTTCTCGCGCGCGTTCGCCGAGCTGGCGGCCACTCGCAACCCTGAGCTCGTCCGCGTCCTCTCGCGCGCGTCGTCGGCGCTCGCCGAGGGCGAGTTGCTCCAGCGCGCCGATGCGTGGGACGCCACGATCTCCCGCGAGCGCTACGAGCAGCGCTGCGATCTCAAGACCGCGCGCCTGTTCGAGGCGGCCGCCCAGCTGGGCGCGCTGGCGGCGGGCGGGCCGGCGGAGGCGCTCGGCGACTTCGGCCGGCGCATCGGCCTGGCCTTCCAGATCCTCGACGACGTGCTCGACGTGTCAGGGCCGCCGGAGCGCACCGGCAAGCACCGCGGGACCGACCTCCTCGACGGGACGGTGACGCTCCCGCTCATCCTCGCCCGCGAGCGCGATCCGGAGCTGGCGCGCGTTGACATGCGCGCCGCCGCGATCCGCACGCCCGCGCAGGCCGAGACGATCTGCGACGCGATCGCGGCGACGGGGGCGCTGGAGATCGCGAAGGCCGAGGCGCTGGCGATCGTCGAGGATGCCAAGCGCTCGCTGCCGGACCTGCCCGAGGGCCAGCGCGGGGCGCTGGAGCTCGTGGCGGACGGGGTGGTGGAGCGGTACGCCTAGCGGCGCGAGGGCCGCTAGAAGTCCATCGGCCAGATGGCGTCGGAGGCCAGAGCCGCGGTGAAGCGCTCGATCTCCTCTTCCATGTTGGCCCGCGTAAGACGCTTGAGATCACGCACGAGCGCGGCGGTGCCGCGGTCGAGCTCGTCGTCGAAGCGGTCGACGACGTCCTGGGTGTACGTGCCGACGTCGAACCACTCGCAGTTCGGGCAGCGGAGGTCGACGGACCAGTGGGTCCCGGAGACTTCCTCCCACTCGATCGGATAGACCAGGCCCGCGTCGCAGGTCGGGCAGATGTGCAGCTCCTCGCCGGTGGCCGGGGTGGCCTGCGGTGAGGCGGCAGCGGCCTCGAGGCCGGCCGGCTGGGGGTCGAAGTAGACGACCTCGATGGACCGGCCGGAAGGAAGGACGACCCGGCGGACGTGGTGGCTGTTATCTGAGTTCTGGTTCATATCGAGTTCCCTTAGGTGGACCATTGATCGGCACGCCCATGCCCCGACTTGACCTTCCGCTCGATGAATTTCGAGCGCTACCCTTCGACCACCCCCTCTGGAGGTCAACGACCCCATGAATCTCGCCTTCATCCAGGGCATCGGCCCGACCGAGCTGGTCATCGTCCTGGTCATCGTGCTTCTCATCTTCGGCCCCAAGCGGCTGCCCAGCCTGGCGCGCTCCATGGGCACCGGAATGCGTGAGTTCAAGGACTCCGTGACCGGCAAGGCCGACCGCGACGATGACGTCGTCACCTCCGGCCCCGTCGCCGAAGACGAGGCGCGCGCCGACGCCCAGGCGGCGCTCGGGCGGCCGGAGGAGGCCGAATCTGAGCTCGGCCGCGAGGGCGAGCCCCTCTCCGACCAGCGCTAGGTCCGCCAGGTGGCGGTCCGGCTACGACGAGGTCCTTCCGCGGCCACCGCGATCCGCACGATCGGTCACGACGACCGGCTGAGCCTCGTCGAGCATCTCGACGAGCTCCGGACGCGGCTGATCATCTGCATCGCGGCGGTGGCGGTCTGCTTCGGCTTCTGCGCGTGGCAGAACGGCCAGATCCTCGACCTCGTCAACGAGCCGCTCGAGAAGACCGCCTTCAAGAAGGAGGGCAAGGGGGCGAACAAGGACCCGTTCGAGCAGACGGCCGCGTTCCAGACCCAGGTCAAGCGGACCGCGCTCGCCAGCGAGCAGGCACTCCTGCGACTGGCCGCGCAGGCCGACTCGATCGCCGACGCGCGGCTGTTCGGCGAGCTGGCCGCGCGGCAGCACGACCTGGCCGCCAGCGTCCCGCCCCGCCGGGCGAAGCGGCCCGTGACCCTCGGTGTCGGCGAGCCGTTCACGCAGACGATCAAGGTGGCGGGCTATGCGGCGCTGCTGCTCGCGCTCCCGCTGATCCTGTACCAGATGTACGCGTTCATCCTCCCGGCCTTCTCCCCGCGCGAGAAGGAGGTCGCGCTGCCGCTGATGATCGCCGTGCCGTTCCTGTTCGCCGCCGGGGTGGTGTTCGGCTACATGGCGGTGCTCCCGAGCGCCGTCGACTTCCTGCAGAACTTCAACGACGACCAGTACGACATCCTGCTCCAGGCCCGCGACTACTACAAGTTCGCGATCACGGTCCTGATCGCGCTCGGGCTCGCGTTCCAGGTGCCGATCGGCATGATCGCGATCACGCGGGTCGGCATCGTGAGCGTCGCCCAGCTGCGTGCGAACCGCCGCTACGCGATCCTGATCATCGCCGTCATGGCCATGCTGCTGCCCGGCCAGGACCCGGTCACGATGCTCATGATCATGGTCCCGATGTACGCGCTGTACGAGGGCTCTATCCTCGTAGCAGCGGTCCTCGACCGCCGGGCGGAGCGGGCCGCGGTGCGCGAGGCCGCCAAGATGGCGGCCGCCAACGAAGCAGAGCTGCTCCCGCTGGACCCCGACGACGACTGACCCAGGAACCAGGCACCCATGCTCTTCGACCTCCGCGGCCGTGGCCGCAAGAACACCATCAAGGTGATCTACGTCTCGCTCGCCATCCTGATGGGCGGCGGCCTCGTGCTGTTCGGCATCGGCGGCGACGTCTCGGGCGGCCTGGTCGACGCGATCACCGAGCGCGGCGCCGGCAGCGACACCGGCACCGAGCGCTTCATCAAGCGCGAGCGTGCGGCGGCGGCCAAGACGCGCGCGAACCCCGAGGACGGCGCGGCGTGGATCGAGCTCGCTCGCTCGCGGTTCTCGCAGGCCGGCATCGGCGAGAACTTCGACCCCAGCCGCAACGTCTACACCGACAAGGGCAAGGCCAAGCTGCGCGGCGCGTCCCAGGCGTGGGAGCGCTACCTGGCGCTGGACCCGCCGGCCTCGCAGGCGTCGGAGGCCGCGGGGATCATGGTCCAGGCCTATTCGCCTGAAGGCCTCAACGAACCGGCGAAGGCGGCGAGCGCGCAGGAGATCATCGCCGAGGCCCGCCCGGGGCCCAACACCTACGCCCAGCTCGCCGTCTACGCATACGCCGCCGGGCAGAAGCGCAAGGGCGATCTGGCCAAGGAGAAGGCCCTCGAGCTGGCGCCCAAGGACGAGCGCGAGGCGCTTCGCGGGCAGCTCGAATCGGCTGCCGCAGAGGCCACCGCACCGAGCGGCGAGTAGCACCCGGTCCTACTACACTGCTCGACTCCTCGCCCCTGTAGCTCAACTGGCAGAGCAGCGGACTCTTAATCCGAAGGTTGAAGGTTCGATTCCTTCCGGGGGCACTTGCGAGCGGACGAGGGGTACTTCGGCGAGCGCGTCGCGGAGCTCGCCGGTGACGGTGCGGCGCTGGAGTTCGCGATCGGCACCGGCCGGATCGCGCTCCCGCTCGCCGAGCGCGGGGTGCGCGTCGCCGGCATCGACAACTCGGAGGCAACCTGGTCACGCAGGACGGTCAGGTCGCGTGCTTCGAGAACGCGGCCGCTCACCTCGGCAGCGGCGGGCGGTTCGTGACGAGGCCCGCGTGCCGGAGCTTCAGCGGCTGCCGCTGGGCCAGACCGTCCTACCGTGGCGGGCCGACCCCGAGGGGATGTCGTACTACGTCTACGACACCGTCACCCAGAGGCTGAGCGGCCGGCACTACCACTTCGTCGACGGCGCCGTCCAGCCGAGCCCCACGGAGCGCCCTAAACAAATGTTGCATTGCAACGCGCTCCCCGGCGGGTGTAGCGTCGGCGAATGGTCGGACGTGCGCTCTGGCTGTCACTCTTCCTGGTCCTCGTGCCGGGGCCGGTCGCCGCGGTCGCGCAGACGCCGTTCGTGCAGATCACCTCGTCCGGGCCGCTGAAGGAGCTGTACCTCGGCAACGACCTGGCCTGTCAGGTGGCGCATGTCTCGGACGCGACCTTCGAGCTGTTTCCGAGGGACGCCAAGCCGGGGGATTGCGGCACGTTCGTGGCGGTCGGCGACGCGCTCTACACGCCGGACTTCGCCAACCACACGAGCAGCACGACGGGATCCCTGGGAGCCAGAACGGCGTTCACCCCGGTCAGCCAGAGCGGGGTCACCGGCGCCGGGACCACCGGGGACCCGTACAGGGTGACCACGGTGGGCGACGCGGGGACGACCGGCCTGCGCGTGACGAACGTCGACACCTACATCGTCGGCCAGGAGGGCTACCGCACCGACGTGACGCTCGCGAACGGCGGCAGCGGACGGCTGGCCGGGGTCGTGTACCGGGCGGGCGACTGCTACCTGCAGGACAACGACGTCGGGTTCGGGTTCGTCGACGTCGGCGCCGCCGCCGCGGGATGCTCGAGGAACGCGAACAACTCGCCGGCGGGCCGGATCGAGCAGTGGTTCCCCGCCACAGCGGGCGCGCGATACATGGAGGCCTTCTACAGCTCGGTGTGGGCGCACATCGCTACCAAGACACCGTTCCCGAACACGTGCGCGTGCGATCAGAACATCGACAACGGCGCAGGCGTCAGCTGGTCCTACGACCTGGCCGTCGGTGCGAGCGCCACGTTCGCCCACTTCACGGTGTTCTCGCCGGCCGGCACCGCGGGCCCGCCCGCTCCGCCGCCGCCCCCGCCCCCACCGCCCCCCCCGCCCCCGCCCCCGCCCCCGCCGCCGCCTCCTCCGCCAGCGGTGACGCCGCCGCCGCCCGCGCAGCAACAGACGCAGCCCAGGCCGCCGGCGTTCGGCCCCGGCGGGCTCGTGACCGGGGCGCCCTCGAACAAGACGTGCCTGTCCAAGCGCAACTTCCGCATCCGCCTGCGCCACCCGAAGGGCTCGAGGATCATCGCGGCGACCGTGAAGGTGAACAGCAAGGTCGTCAAGACCCTGAAGGGCTCGCGGGTGACCGCGGCCGTCGATCTGCGGGGCCTGCCCAAGGGGCGCTACACCGTCGCGATCAGCATGCTCCTCGACGACGGCCGATTCGTGCGGGGCACACGGAAGTACAAGACCTGCGCGCCGGGCGAGCGCCCGAAGAAGCCGCGGCGGCGCGCGCCGTAGCCTTCAGGCCCGCCGGTAGACTCGCGGCCTGGTGAGCGCGACCGCAGCGAGCCGGCGCGCGCCGGCGACCGAGCGCGGTGGCCGCCGCCACGTGGCGGCGATCCTGATCGCCGTCGTCTTCCTGCTGCCGCTGTACTTCATGGTCAGCGGGTCGCTGCGCAAGGCGGGGCTGCCGCCACCGCGGACGCCGGAGCTGTTCCCAACCTCACCGGCGTGGGCCAACTACAGCCGCGCCTTCGAGCTGGTCGACATCCCTCGCTACACGTTGAACTCGCTGATCGTCGTGGCGTTCGCCGTCCCGCTCACGGTGCTCACCGCGTCGTGGGCCGCCTTCGCGATGACGCGGCTCCCCCGCCGGTGGGCCGGCGTCCTGGTCGCGGTCTCCCTGATCGCGCTGATGGTGCCGCTGACCGCGCTGCTCGTCCCCCGCTTCACGATCTTCAAGACGCTCGGGCTGATCAACACCTACGTGCCGCTGATCGCGCCCGCGCTCATGGGGACCTCGCCATTCTACGTGCTCCTCTACTACTGGAGCTTCCGCCGGCTGCCGCCGGAGCTCTTCGAGGCGGCTCGGCTCGAGGGCCTGAACCCGCTGGGGATCTGGTGGCGCGTCGCGATGCCGCTCGTCCGGCCGGTGACGGTCGCCGTCGCCGTGCTCGCCTTCGTGTTCACGTGGAGCAACTTCCTGGACCCGCTGATCTTCCTGTTCGACCAGGAGAAGTTCACCGTGCCGCTCGGCCTGCGCTCGCTGGCCACGCTCGACCGCACGAACTTCCCGCTGCTGCTGGCCGGCTCGGTGGCGGCGACGCTGCCCGTGGTGCTCGCCTTCGTCTACGTCCAGCGCTATTTCTTGCAGGAGTTCCGCGGACAAGGTTGGATGGGTCGATGATGCCCGCCATGAGGAACGCATTCACGCTCGTGCTCGTGCTCGTGCTCTTCACCGCCGGCTGCGGCGGCGACGACGACGACAAGGGCGGCAGCGCGAAATCCGGCGGGAAGGTCGCCGGCGACGTGAGCTTCCTGGTGTTCGGCGACCCGGAGGAGATCCAGGCCTTCCGCGACGTCATCGCCGCCTACAAGAAGGCGCAGCCGGGCGTCGACGTCAAGCTGATCGAGGCGAGCGACCGCGACGACCTGATCGCCCGCCTGTCGACCTCGTTCTCCGGCGGCACCCCGCCCGACCTGTTCCTCCTGAACTACCGCTTCTACGGTCAGTTCGCCGCCCGCGGCGTGCTCGAGCCGATCCAGCCGCGCCTCGACGGCTCGAAGGAGTTCAAGGAGGCCGACTTCCACGAGCCGGCGATGAACGCGTTCCGCATCGACGGCAAGCTCCAGTGCCTGCCGCAGAACATCTCGAGCCTCGTCACCTACTACAACAAGGACCTGTTCGAGAAGGCCGGCGTCGAGGAGCCCAAGGCCGGCTGGACGTGGGACCAGATGGTCGAGTCGGCGAAGAAGCTGACCGACGACTCCGACGGCGACGGGAAGGCGGAGGTCTACGGGCTCGGCGTCGAGCCGTCGCTCATCCGCATCGCGCCGTTCATCTGGTCCAACGGCGGCCAGCTCGTCAACGACGACTCCAAGCCGACGCGCTTCGCCCTCGAGTCGCCGGAGGCCCAGGAGGCGATGAAGCGGTTCTTCGAGCTGCACACCGTCGACAAGGTCATCCCCGGCGAGGAGGAGGTCGAGGCCGAGGACGACGAGACGCGCTTCCAGAACGGGCGGCTCGCGATGGTGCTCTCCTCCCGCCGGTCGACGCCGGCCTTCCGGACGATCACCAAGTTCGACTGGGACGTCGCGCCGCTGCCGCAGTTCTCCGAGCCGGCGGGCATCCTGCACACCGATGCGTACTGCATGACCAAGGCGTCCAAGAACAAGGACGCCGCCTGGAGCTTCATGGAGTACGCGCTCGGGCCGAAGGGCGCGCCGGTGGTCTCGAAGTCCGGCCGCACGGTCCCGTCGCTCAAGGCGGTCTCGGACTCCGAGGCGTTCCTGGACCCGACCGTCAAGCCCAAGAACTCGAAGGTCTTCCTCGACACGATCCCCGTCATCCGGCAGGTCCCGAGCCTGTCGACCTGGGCGGAGATCGAGGACGCCGCCGAGCCCTTCCTGGAGGAGGGCCTCTACAAGGGGGCGGACTCGGCGGAGGTCGCCGCGCAGATCCACAAGGCCACGGAACCCATTTTCGCGCGGGCGAAGTAACTCGGGTGGCCGGACTGAGGTTCGCGGAGGTCCGCAAGGACTACGGACCGGTCCAGGCGCTGCGCGGCCTCGACCTCGAGGTGGCCGACGGGGAGTTCCTCGTCCTCGTCGGCCCGTCGGGGTGCGGCAAGAGCACCGCGCTGCGGGCCGCCGCCGGCCTCGAGGATGTCACCGAGGGCTCGATCCACATCGGGGGGCGGGACGTGACGCGGGTGCCCCCCGGCGAGCGCAACGTCTCGATGGTGTTCCAGAGCTACGCGCTGTTCCCGCATCTCTCCGTCGAGCAGAACGTCGGCTTCGGCCTGCGCGCCCGGGGCACACCGCGCGCCGAGATGCGGGAGAAGGTGATCGCGGCGGCAGAGGTCGTCGGCTGCCGCCACGTCCTCGAGCGCCGGCCGTACGAGCTCTCAGGTGGTGAGCGTCAGCGCGTGGCGCTGGCGCGCGCGCTCGTGCGCGAGCCGGCGGTGTTCCTGCTCGACGAGCCGCTGTCGAACCTCGACGCGCAGCTGCGCGTCCACATGCGCGCCGAGCTCAAGAAGCTCCACCAGCGGCTCGGCGCGACGATGGTCTACGTCACCCACGACCAGGTCGAGGCGCTGACGATGGGTGACAGGATCGCGGTGCTGCGCGACGGCGTCATCCAGCAGCTGGGCTCGCCCGACGACATCTACCAGCGCCCGGCGAACCGCTTCGTGGCGCATTTCATCGGCAGCCCGGCGATGAACCTCTACCCGGCGCTCCCCACCGACGGCGGCGTGCAGGCCGGCCCGTTCAGGGTGAGCGCGGACAACGCGCTCCTCATCGGGCGGCAGCTGGAGATCGGCGTCCGCCCGGAGCACGTCGCGGTCACCCGTGGCGGGCTCGGCGGGCGCGCCAGGGTGGAGGTGGTCGAGATCGCCGGGAGCGAGACCTATCTGCATCTGATCGCGGGCGAGCACGAGCTGATCGCGCGCGTCGGGCCCGAGCTGCGGCCCCGGATCGGCGAGACGCTCCGCGTGCACGCGGAGCACGAGCACCTGCACTACTTCGACGCCGCCACCGGCGTCGCGGCGCGCTGACGATGCGCCGCGACCGCGAGCGGCGCGAGATCGCGCTCATGCTGGCGCCCTTCCTCTTCGGGCTCGCGCTGCTCATCGTCATCCCCGCCGGCGTCACCTTCGCCCTGGCGCTGACCGAGTACGACCTGATCGGATCGCCGTCGTACATCGGCCTCGACAACTTCCGCGAGCTGTTCGGCGACGACATCTTCGGGATCTCGCTGCGCAACTCGCTGATGTTCATCGCGATCGCCGTCCCGCTGCGCCTCGCCGGGGCGCTCGCGCTCGCGCTGCTGCTGCATCAGCGGTTCCGCGGCGTCGGCGCGTACCGGACGGCGAGCTACCTGCCGACCGTCGTGCCCGACGTCGCCTACGCGCTGCTGTGGCTGTGGATCTTCAACCCGCTCTACGGCCCGCTGAACCTCGCGCTGGAGGCGCTCGGCGGCCCGACGCCGTCGTGGCTGACCGACGTGCGCGCCGCGCAGTGGGCGGTGATCATCATGAGCCTCTTCCAGATCGGCGAGGGCTTCATCGTCGCGATGGCGACGCGCCAGGGACTGCCGTCCGAGCTCTACGAGCTGGGCGAGGTCGAGGGCGCCCGCCCGCTGCACATGTTCCGGCGCGTGACGCTGCCGCTGATGGCGCCGACGCTGCTCCTGCTCATGTTCCGCGACACCATCTTCAGCTTCCAGGCGAACTTCGTTCCGGCGCTGCTCGTCACCGAGGGCGGCCCGACGCCCTACGCCACGACGTACCTGCCCCTCTTCATCTACCGCAACGGCTTCGAGTACCTGCGCTACGGCTACGCGTCAGCGGCCACCCTGACGATGTTCTTCGTCACCGCGATGATCGTGTACGTCCAGTTCCGCATCATCCACCACTGGCGCCGCTCGTTCGTCGTCTAGACCCTGCCCGCGGCGCGCGGAGACCGCGTCGGCGATCAGCTCGAGCAGCCGGCCGGTCTCGCGGTCGACATCGCACCAGGCGATGACCCGCGCGCGCCCGGCCTGCCCCATGTCGGCGCGCTCCTCGGGGCTCATGTGCAGGAGCTCGTCGAGGGCGGCGGCGAGCGCCGCGGGGTCGCCGGGCGGCACCAGGCGGCCACTGCGGCGGTCGACGATCTCCGGCAGCCCGACCTCGCTGGTCGCCACCACGGGGACCTCCATGGCGAGTGCCTCCTTCACGACCACCGGCATGGCGTCGCGGTCGCCGTCGGCGGCCACGACGCAGGGCATGGCGAGCACCGGCGCGTCCTCGAGCAGCTCGAGCACGCGCTCCGGCGGCTGGGCGCCGACCAGCTCGACGATCTCGTCGAGCCCCAGCTCGGCAACCTGCGCGCGCAGCGCCGCCTCCAGCGGGCCGGCCCCGACGATCGTCAGCCGCCCGAGCCCGTGGCCGGCGCGCAGCAGCGCGGCGGCGTCGACGAGGTCGACGAAGCCCTTCTTCTCCACCAGCCGCCCGACCGCCAGGATGCGCCGCCCGGCCGGATGCGGGCGCGTGCGGCGGAAGCGCTCGGGATCCACGCCCATCACGATCTCGTGGATCCGGTGGGCGTCGGGCGGGCCGACGAGCTCGCGCAGGTAGCGCAGGTTGTAGGCGCACGGCGTGGTCGCGAACGTCGCCTCGCGCAGCTTGCGCTCGAGGTTGCGCGGGTCGCGGAAGATGTCGACGGCATGCGCGGTGACGCTGACCGACAGGTCGAGCAGCCGCCCGAGCCGCAGCGCCTCCACCGCGGCGCGCGACGCGAAATGCACGTGCAGGTGCTCGACGCCGCGCCGGCCCAGCTCGAGCGCGACCGGCGCCAGCGTCGCGATGTGCCGCGGGTCGTCGTCCGGCGCCCAGGTCCGGCGGTCGCGCGCGTCGCGCAGGCAGCGGACCGGGTGGCGGGCGGCCAGCCGCGCGAGCGCGACGCGCTTGGCGCCCGGCGCGAGGTCCTCGAGGTAGGTGACCGGGAGGTTGCCGAGATCGGCCGGGCGGTGCTCGCGCCGGGCGTGGGCGATCGCGACGACCGACACCTCGTGCCCCTGGCGGCGCATCGCCCGGATCTCGTTGACGATGAACGTCTCGGACAGCTCCGGGAAGACGTCGCAGAAGACGGCGATGTTCACTCCCGCACAAGGCTATACGCCGGGCCGTGCTTTCCTTGCGCTGTGCGACGCGCCCGCATCCTCCTCCTCGGCCTGGGCGCGCTCCTCGCTCCGGCGGCCGTCGCGCTGGCCGCGCAGACCGTGGAGACCGGCGCGGCGAAGGAGATCCAGCCGAGCTCAGCGATCCTCACCGGGACCGTCAACCCGGGTGGCGCGCCGACGCAGGCGGCGTTCCAGTTCGGGACCACGACCGCGTACGGGACATCCACGGCCGCCAGGGACGTCGGCTCGGGCACCGCCGACGTCCCGGTCGAGCAGGCGGTCACCGGCCTGAAGCCCGCGACCACGTACCACTTCCGCCTGGTGGCGAACAGCGGCGGCGCCGAGACGGTCGGCGCCGACAAGACCTTCACGACCGACCCCGCGCCCAAGCCGTCGATCACGGCGGCGAGCGCCTCCTCGGCGACCTCGACCTCGGTCGTGCTGTCGGCCACCGTCAACCCCAACGGGGCGGCGACGACCGTCGTCTTCGACTACGGAAGGACCACCGCGTACGGGACGACGACCTCCGCGGAGAACGCCGGCGAGGGCGCGGACCCGGTCACCGTCCGGCGCACGCTCACCGGTCTCGAGCCGCGCAAGAGCTACCACTTCCGGGTGCGGGCGACCAACACGAGCGGCGAGACCGTGAGCGGGGACCGCAGGTTCGTCACCGTGAGGGCTGCCTCGCCCAGCGCCGCCACGTCCGGGATCGCCGAGGTGCAGCCGACCGCGGCGGTCGTGGTCGGGCGCGTCAACCCACGCAACCGGTCCGGCTCGGCGTTCGCGGAGTACGGCACGTCCAGGACGCGGCTCGGCTCCCGCACCCCGGGGACGGCCGTGGCCGGCGGCGAGCAGGGCGTGCGCCTGGCGATCGGCGGTCTGCGTCCCGGGACCCGGTACTACGCCCGCGTCGCCGTCCAGACCGACGGCGGAACCGCCCGCGGCAGCACCACCGCGTTCACGACGCCCTCGCTCGGGGGTCTCGTGGTCACCCCATCACCGGTCCCGTACGGCCGGACGGCGACGATCCAGGGCCGCATCCTCGGCAGCGGAGCATCCGGCGTGCGCGTCGTCCTCGAGGGCACACCGCACCCGTTCACCGATCCGCTCGTGGGACTCGGGATCGAGGCCCGGACGGACCGCTCCGGCGCGTTCGCGATGCGGCGCGTCTTCCGCCGCCGCCTCCGCGTCCGGATCCGCGCCGACATCAACGGCACCGCCGTGCTCGGCCCGCAGGTCGGTGTGAAGGTCCGGCCGATCGTCCGCACCCGGATCCGGCGGATCTCCGGCGGTCGCGTCCGGATCACCGGGACGATCACGCCGCGGGGCTCCTACGCCGTCTCGCTCCGGCGTGGGAGCACGGCGCTGAGGCGGTCGCGCTCGAGGACGACCGGCGGCGCCAGCCGCTACCGGTTCACCTTCCGGGTGCGCCGGACCGGCGACTACGCGGTTCGCGCGGTCCGCCTCGACCGCAGCCTGGTCAGCCACACGAGTCGAGCGCGCCGGATCAGCGCGCGATCGCGTCGCGGCTGAGCTCGCCATTCACCCGCCGCCAGATCCCCCGATGTCCACTCCCGAACACGGCTCGACCGCCAGGCGTGCTTTGCTTCCGCACGTGCGCCGCGCTCGCATCCTGATCCTCGGCCTCGGGGCGCTGCTCCTCCCCGCCGCGATCGCGCTGGCCGCGCAGACCGTGAGGACGGGGCCGGCCCTCCACGTGCGGGCGACCTCGGTGGACCTCTCGGGGACCGTCAACCCCGGCGGCCAGCCGACGCAGGCGACCTTCCAGTTCGGAACGACCGAGGCCTACGGCGCGTCGACCGGCGCCACGGACGTCGGCACGGGCACGTCCGACGTCCCGGTCGAGCATGCGGTCACCGGGCTGCGGGCCTCCACGACGTACCACTACCGCATCGCGGCGCACAGCGGTGGCACCGACACGGTCGGCGCCGACCGGACGTTCACGACCTCGGCGCCGCCCAGGCCGTCGATCTCCGGGACGGGCTCGTCGTCCACGACGTCGTCGTCGGCGGTCCTGTCGGCGACCGTCAACCCGAACGGCGGCGCGACCACGGTCGTCTTCGACTACGGCCGGACGACCGCGTACGGCGCGAGCGCCGCGCCGGTCAACGCCGGCTCCGGGACCGGTCCGGTCACCATCCGCCGGACCATCACCGGCCTGGAGTCGAGGCGGACGTATCACTTCCGGGCGAGGGCGTCCAACTCGGGCGGCGAGCGGGTCGGTCCCGATCGCACGTTCACGACGGTGAGGGCACCGGCGCCGCGGGCCGGCACGATCGGCGTCATCCGGATGGAGCCGACCGCGGCGGTCGTGGTCGGGCGGGTCGACCCGCAAGGGGCGTCCGGCACGGCATACGCGGAGTACGGCACGACCACGCGGCTCGGGACCCGTTCCGCCGGCGTCGCCGTCAGCGGTGAGCGGCAACGGGTGGAGATCCCCATCGGGGGCCTCACTCCCGGGGTCCGCTATCACGTGCGCGCCGCGCTCCAGACGGACGGCGGGACCAATCACGGCCGCAGGATCTCGTTCGTCACCCCGGCGCTCGGCGCCCTCCTGGTCAGCCCGTGGCCGGTCCCGTCGGGCCGCACGGCGACGCTCACCGGCCGCCTGCGCGGCAGCGGCACGACCCTCGCCCGCGTCATCCTCGAGGGCAGGTCCCATCCGTTCAGGAGCCCGTTCGCCGGGCTGGGTGTCGAGACCACGACGGACGGGGTCGGCAACTTCACCATGCGGCGGGCCTTCCGCCGCAACGCGCGCGTGCGGATCCGCGCCGAGATCAACGGCACGGTGGTCTTCGGGCCGGAGTCGAGGGTGAACGTGCGGCCGAAGATCCTCCGCAACCGCTGGCGGCGGATCTCCGGCGGTCGCGTCCGTGTGACCGGGACCATCTCGCCACGCGGGTCCTACACGGTCTCGGTGCGGCGCGGGGGCACCGTGGTCAAGCGGATGCGCGTGCGGGCGCGCGGCGGCCGTACCCGCTACCGGCTCACCTTCAGGGTGCGCCGGACCGGCGCCTTCGCGGTGCGCGCCAAGCGCCGCGACGGCAGCCTGGTGAGCCACACGACGTCGGCCAAGCGGCTCAGGGGCCGGTAGCGCCGCGGCTCCGTGCTCCCCCGGCCGGGGGTGACGGAGTGAAGGTGGTCCTCTCGGCGGTGCGCTGTGCCGACGGCTTGCGCTTTCCTGGCCGAGTCGCTACGGTCACAGGCTCGCTCAGCGAACCAATCCGATGACGCTCCAGTCCCTTCAGCAAACCACTGACGGCCCGCTGCACACCCCGCAGCGCTACGAGCGCATCGCCGAGCGGCTCGTCGATGAGATTCGCACGGGCGTCCTGCGGCCGGGTGAGCGTCTGCCGTCCGAGCGTGACCTCGCCCGCCGGCTCGGCGTCGGGCGCTCGTCGGTGCGCGAGGCGATCGCCGCGCTGCAGCTGCAGGCGATCATCCAGACGCGCCAGGGCGCCGGGTCCTTCGTGGCGCCCGACGCCCTCGAGGTGGTGCGCGCCGCGCCGGCGGCGACGGCCGACGCCAGCCCGTCCGCCGTGCTGGAGGCGCGCGCCGCGATCGAGCCACAGGTGGCCCGCCTCGCCGCCGCCCGCACCGAGCCCGACCCTGTCGCCGAGGAGCTGCTCGCCGCCATGGAGGGCGACCCCGGCCGGTCCGCCTGGAACCACGCCGACCGCCTGTTCCACCGCCAGCTCGCGGTGATGACGGGCAACCCCGTCCTCGTGGCGATCGCGGACGACATCGCCGCGGTGATGGACCAGCCGCTCTGGCAGCGGCTGCGCGACGAGTCGGTCGCCGCCCCCGGCCGCATGGCGCTGCACGCGGCCGAGCACCGGATGATCTACGAGGCGATCGTCGCGGGCGACGGCGACGCCGCCTGCTTCTACGCCACCCAGCACATCGACCGCGTGCGTCGCTACATGACGCTCGACGAGCCCCCACAGAGGTGACCGCACCCATGCGCTTCCCCGGAGTCATCCCCGCCGTGACCACGCCGTTCGACGAGCACGGGGCGATCGACCCGGCCGCCCTGGAGCGGAACGTCGGCGCCCTGATCGACGCCGGCATGGAGGGGATCGTGGCGACGGGGACGATGGGCGAGGCCGGTAGCCTCAGCGCCGCCGAGCGCCGCCTGGTGATCGAGGCGACCGTCGCCGCGGTCGCCGGCCGCGGGCCGGTGATCGCCGGCGTGTCGGCGGGCACGGCGGCCGCCGCCATCGCCCACGCCACCGAGGCGGCGGCCGCGGGCGCCGACGCGCTGATGTGCCTGCCGTCGCTCGGCTACCGCGGCGACGAGCGCGAGGTCGAAGCGTTCTACCGCGAGGTGGCCTCCGCGACCGGGCTCCCGCTGATGCTCTACAACAACCCCGAGGCCAGCGGCGTGGACCTGCCGCCCGAGGTCATCGTCGGCCTGGCCGAGCGGATCGAGGCGATCGTCGCGGTCAAGGAGTGCTCGGGCGACGCGCGCCGCATCCCGGCGATCCTGAACGCCGCAGGTGGCGCCCTCGAGGTGCTGGTCGGCGGCGACGACTGGCCGCTCGAAGGCTTCTGCGCGGGCGCGACCGGGTGGGTCTCCGGCGTCGCCGTGGTGGCGCCGGCCGAGTGCCGGGCGCTCTATGACCACTGCCGGGCAGGCGAGCTCGAGCCCGCGCGCGAGCTCTACGCCCGGCTGCTTCCGCTGGCGCGGTTCGACATGACGCCGAAGCTCGTCCAGTACTTCAAGGCGGCCCAGGACGCGGTCGGCCGCGCCGGCGGCCCGACCCGCCCACCGCGGCTGCCGCTGACCGAGGACGAGCAGGCGGCGCTCGACGCCGCCCTGCGGGCGCTCGGCGCGGTGGTCGCCGCCTGATGACGGGAGCGATCGCGCTCGCGGCGGTCGACGCCCACACCGAGGGCATGCCGACGCGCGTGGTGACCGACGGGGTGGGCGTGATCCCCGGCGCCACGATGCTCGAGCGCAAGCTGCACTTCGAGCGCCACATGGACGACCTGCGGCTCCTGCTCATGCGCGAACCGCGCGGGCACGGCGCGATGTCAGGCGCGATCCTGCAGCCGCCCGCCCGCGAGGACGCCGACGTCGGCGTCGTGTTCATCGAGGTGTCGGGCTGCCTGCCGATGTGCGGGCACGGCACGATCGGGGTGGCGACCGTGCTCGTCGACGCCGGGCTCGTCGCGGTCTCCGAGCCCGAGACGGTGATCCGGCTCGACGTGCCCGCCGGTCTGGTTGAAGCGCGCGTCGCGGTCCGCGACGGCCGCGCGCGCTCGGTCACGCTGCGCAACGTCGCGTCCTTCCTCGCCAGCGCGGACGGGAGGATCGGGGTCGACGGGCTCGGCGAGGTGACCTATGACCTGGCGTACGGCGGGAACTTCTACGCGATCGTCGATGCCGCCGCCGTCGGGCTCGACGTCGCGCCCGACCGGGCCCCGGAGCTGATCGCGCGCGGCCTGGAGATCATGGCCGCGGTCGACGCCGCCGAGGCGCCCGTCCATCCGGAGGATCCGCGGATCGCCGGCTGCCGGCACGTCATCTTCACGGCGCCCGGCCGCGACGGCGCCGACGCCCGCGGCGCGACGGCGATCCACCCCGGCTGGCTCGACCGCTCGCCGTGCGGCACCGGGACGAGCGCTCGCCTCGCCCAGCTCCACTCCCGCGGGGCCTTGGCCGTCGGTGAGCCGTTCGTCCACGAGTCGGTCATCGGCTCGCGCTTCACCGGGCGGATCGCCGGCGAGACGACGGTCGGCGGCCTGGCCGCCGTGGTGCCCGAGATCACCGGCCGCGCGTGGATCACCGGCCGCGGCGAGTACCTCCTGGATCCCGAGGACCCCTTCCCGGTCGGCTTCGCGCTGTGACGAGCTGCGAGGTGGCGGTCCTCGGCGCGGGGATCGTCGGCGCGGCCACGGCGTGGGAGCTGCACGCACGCGGCGTCGACGTCTGCCTGCTCGACGCCGGCGAGGTGTCGGGCGGCACCACCGGCCTCGGCGAGGGCAACGTGCTCTGCTCGGACAAGGACGCCGGGCCCGAGCTCGACCTCGTCATCGCCGGGCTCGCGCTCTTCGACGAGCTCGAGGCGCGGTACGGCGAGATCGCGCAGATCCGCCGCAAGGGCTCACTGGTCGTCCATCCCGACGCGGCGACCTGGGCGGGGGAGCCGGCGCGGGTCGAACGGCTGCGTGCGGCGGGCGCGCCCGGGCGGCTGGTCGATGCCGCCGAGCTGCGAGAGCTCGAGCCGGCGCTGACCGGAGCGGTGTGCGGCGCCGCGCTCTTCCCGGGCGACCTGCAGTGCGCACCGCGGGCGATCGCCCGCGCCCTCGCGGCCGAGGTGCCGGACGTGCGGACGCACTGCCGTGTCGAGTCGATCGTGGTGCAAGGCGGCCGCGTGACCGGTGTCCTCACGGCCGGAGGTCCGCTTCGCGCCGACGCGGTCGTCCTCGCCGCGGGACCCTGGAGCGCGGCGCTCGCGGACACGGCCGGGCTGAGCCTGCCGGTCGAGCCACGCTGGGGCCAGCTCGTGCAGCTCCGAGCGCCGGGTGGACCGCGGCTCATCCGCCACAAGGTCGTCGACGCCTCCTATCTCGCCTCGGTCGTCGACCCCGGCGCGGAGCTGCAGGTCTCGACCGTCGTCGAGACCACGTGGGACGGCGACGTGCTCGTCGGCTCGAGCCGGGCACGCCGCGGGTTCGACACCGCCGTCGATCCGGCGGTCGGCGACGCGATGGTCGCGCGGGCGGCGCGGCTGTTCGGATCCCTGCGCGCCCTGGAGCCGGCGCGGGCCTGGAGCGGCCTGCGGCCGTGGCTCCCCGACCACCTCCCCGCGATCGGGCCTTCGCGCGCCGTGGAGGGCCTCTGGGTCGCCACGGGCCACGAGGGCGCCGGCGTCGCGCTCGGGCCGGTCACCGGCCGGCTCGTGGCGCAGGCGCTGTGCGGCGAGCCGCCGCTCCTCCCCCTGGCGCCGTTCGATCCGGACCGCTTCCTCTAGGATCGGCGGCCATGTCGCTCTCCTCCATCGACGGCCGGATCGGCCCCACCGCCGAGGCCACCATCCCCGTGACCGACGAAGGGCTCCTTCGCGGCGACGGCGCCTTCGAGGTCGCGCGTCTGTACGGCGGCCGGCCGTTCGCCATGGAGGATCACTACGTCCGGCTGGCGAACACGTGCACGGGCCTGCGCCTCGAGGCCGATCTCGAGGCGCTCCGCACCGAGATCGCCGCCCTGCTCGAGGTGGCGGGGCCGGTCGATGCGCTGCTGCGGGTCGTCCTCACCCGCGGCGGCCGGCGGATCGTGCTGATCGAGCCGCTGCCCCCGCGGGCCGCCACCGCCCGCGTCGCGACGATCACCTACGCGCCCAACCGCGTGCTCGACGGCCTCAAGACGCTCTCCTACGCCGGCAACATGCTCGCGGGGCGCATCGCCAAGGAGCAGGGGTTCGACGAGGGGCTGTTCGTCAGCCCGCACGGCCGCGTGCTCGAGGGCCCGACGTGGACCTTCTTCTGGGTCGCCGGCGGTGTGCTGCTCACGCCGCCGATCGCCGACCGGATCCTCGCCTCGATCACGCGGACGCGGATCATGGAGGAGACCGACGCGCAGGAGGCGGTCTGCACGCTCGACGACGTCGCGGCCGCCGAGGAGGCGTTCATCGCGTCCTCGGTGCGCGAGGTCCTCCCGATCGCGGCCGTCGACACGATCGAGCTGCCCGCCGCGCCCGGGCCGGTCACCCAGCGCGCCGCCGAGCTGCTCTCCCGGCGCATCGAGCGCGAGCTCGCAGCGGTGGCGCCCGCCTAGGTGGTTCCTCCTGCCGGAGGGACCACTAGGTCGCGGGTCCTCACGGTCATCGGAAACCGGCCCCAGTTCGTCAAGGCCGCGGCCGTGTCGCACCGCCTGCGGGCCGTGGCCGACGAGGTCCTCGTCCACACCGGCCAGCACTACGACGACGAGCTCTCGGCCGTCTTCTTCGACGAGCTCGGGCTGCCGCGCCCGGAGCACCGGCTGGAGCTCGGCGGCGGCTCGAACACGGCGCAGACCGCCCGCATGCTCGAGAGCCTCGAGCCGCTGCTCGCCGCCGAGCGGCCGGACGTCGTGCTCGTCTACGGCGACACGAACTCGACCCTGGCCGGCGGGCTGGCGGCGGCGCAGTCCGGGGTGCCGGTGGCGCACGTCGAGGCCGGGATGCGGTCGTTCGACCGGTCGATGCCCGAGGAGCTCAACCGCGTGCTCACGGACCATCTCAGCGCGCTGCTGCTGTGCTCCTCCGAGGCACCGGCCGCGCGCCTGCGCGACGAGGAGGACGTCCACGGCGAGGTCGTCGTGGTCGGCGACGTGATGGTCGACGTCTTCCACCTGGTGGCGCCCCGGGCGCGGGACCGCACGGTGATCGACGACCTCGAGCCCGGTGCGTACGCGCTGGTCACCGCCCATCGCGCGGGGACGGTCGACGATCCCGCGCGGCTCGCCAAGCTCGTCGACCTCCTGCGCACCCTGCCGCTGCCGGTCGTCCTGCCGCTCCATCCCCGGACCCGCGCGCGGCTGCTGGACGCCGGCCTGCTGGCCGCGCTCGAGGACGCACCGGGCGTCGTCGTGACGCCCCCGCTCGGCTACCTCGACTTCACCGCCCTGCTCCTCGGCGCCCGCGCCGTGCTCACCGACTCGGGCGGGGTGCAGAAGGAGGCCTACCTCGCGGGGGTCCCGTGCATCACCCTGCGCCCCACGACCGAGTGGACGGAGACGGTCGCCGCGGGGTGGAACGCGCTGGTCGATCTGGACGCCGCCGCGGCACGCGCGGCGCTCGAGCGCGAGCCGCCCGAGGAGCGCCCGCCCCTGTACGGCGACGGCCGCGCGGGAGAGCGGGTCGTCGAGGCGCTCCTCAGCTATCTAGGATCGGTCCGGTGAGCACGATCCGCGTCGGCATGGCCGGCCTCGGCTACTGGGGCCCCAACATCGCCCGCAACCTCGCCCGGCTGCCCGGCGTCGAGCTCGCCTGGTGCTGCGACGCGTCCGAGGCCGCGCGCGAGCGCCACGCCCCGGCGTTCCCCGACACCCGCTTCACCGGCTCGCTCGACGATCTCCTGCAGGACGACGCGCTCGACGCCGTCGCCGTCGCCACCCCGGTGCCCACGCACGCGACGCTCGCCGAGCGTGTCCTCGACGCGGGCAAGCACTGCTTCGTCGAGAAGCCGCTCGCGCAGTCGGTGGCCGACGCCGAGCGGGTCGTCGCCGCCGCCGAGCGCTCGGGGCGCGTGCTGATGGTCGGCCACCTGCTCGAGTACCACCCCGGCGTGGTCAAGCTCAAGGAGATCGCGAGCTCCGGCGAGCTCGGCGACATCCACTACATCTACTCCAACCGCCTGAACCTGGGCAAGCTGCGCGCGGACGAGAACGCGCTGTGGTCGCTCGGGGCGCACGACGTCTCGGTCGTCCTGCACCTCGCCGACGAGGAGCCGAGCGAGGTCGAGGCGCGCGGCGAGTCCTACATGCGCCCGGGGATCGAGGACGTCGTGTTCTGCTTCCTGCGGTTCCCCTCCGGCCGCGCCGCGCACCTGCACCTGTCGTGGCTGGACCCGCACAAGGAGCGCCGGTTCACGGTCGTCGGCTCGCGCCGGATGGCCACGTTCGACGACATGGACATCGAGCGCAAGCTGACCGTCTACGACAAGGGCTTCGACCAGGAGGCCGGCTCCTACGGCGAGTACATCACCCGGTCGGGCGACATCTGGAGCCCCCGGATCGACAACCGCGAGCCGCTGCGGATCGAGTGCGAGCACTTCGTCGAGTGCATCCGCACCGGCGCGCGCCCGACCTCCGACGGCGAGAGCGGGCTGCGCGTCGTGCGGGTCCTCGAGGCGCTGCAGGCGCGCCTGGACGTCACGCGGCGAGGGCGCGGTGCGACTGTCTGAGCTCGCGCCCGGCCTCGTGCTCGGCGATGGCGTCGAGCTCGGCACGGGCGTGACGCTGGGCGCGAACGTCGTGATCCATCCTGGCACCGTGGTGGGCGACGGCTGCTCGATCCAGGACGGCGCCGTCCTCGGCAAGCCGCCCAAGCTCGCGCGCCACTCGACCGCGCCCCGCGCCGCGCCGGCGCCGCTGGTCCTCGGGGCCGGCGTGACCGTCTGCTGCGGCGCGATCGTCCTCGCCGGCGCCGAGGTCGGCGATGGCGCGATCCTCGGCGACCAGACCTTCGTGCGCGAGCGGGCGCGGATCGGCGCCGGCACCGTGGTCGGCCGCGGCAGCGCCGTCGACAACGACGTCGTCGTCGGCGCGCGCGTGCGGATCCAGACCGGGGTCTACGTGACCGCGTACTCGGCGATCGAGGACGACGTGTTCGTCGGGCCCGGCGTCACCATGACCAACGACTCGACGATGTCACGCCACGGGCGGGACTTCGCGCTGGCCGGGGCGACGCTGCGCCGCGCCTGCCGGGTCGGCGGCGGCGTGACGCTGTGCCCCGGCGTCGAGGTGGGCGAGGAGGCGTTCGTAGCCGCCGGCGCCGTCGTCACCCACGACGTCCCGCCGCGCGGGGTCGCGATGGGCGTGCCCGCGCGCGTCGTGCGCGAGGTCGGCGACGAGGACCTCCTGGAGCGGTGGCGGTGAGGCCCCGTCGCGGTCCCCGGCTGGGCCGGACCGAGGCGCTCGGCGCCCTCGCGGTCGGCGGCACGGTCGCGGCGGTCGTGCTGGAGTACATCCACGTCTGGCGCAAGGGCCACGCGCCGTCGCCGATCGAGGTCGAGGGCGTCGACGTGCTCGCCGCCGGCGCCGAGGCGGCGATCGAGACCGTCGAGGTCGCGGTCGAGGGCTACCGCACGGGCTCGGCGCGCGAGAACGCGCTGCTCAACCTGCTGCTGTCGTTCTCCCTGACGTTCGGCATCGCCCGCTTCGGGACGCACATGATCCGGCGCCACGGGCGGTTCGGTCCCTTCAACAACATCCTGCTCGACGGCCGCCACATCCACCACTTCGTCCCCGGCATCGGCCTCGCGTTCGCGTCGGGCGCGGCGTCGATCCTCTATCGCAACGACGAGCTCGACCCCTGGCTGGCCATCCCCTTCGGCGTCGGCACGGCGCTCACGCTCGACGAGACGGCCCTGCTGCTCGAGCTCGAGGACGTCTACTGGACGGAGGAGGGGGTCGTGTCGGTGCAGATCGCCCTCGGCGCGATTGCGACGCTGGCCACCGTCGCGGTCGCCAGGCGCGTGCTGCGGCGCGGCGAGGAGGAGGTCCTCGGGCGATCGGTAGGCTCGGCGTCGTGAGCGACGACAGGATCACCTCAGGAGACCCCCTCGGCAGCGGTGACAGCGGCGAGCGGCACGAGTCCGGGCTGCCCGCGCCGCCCCGCGAGCGCCCCGATGCGCCGCTCGGCGGAGACCCGATCGGCGACGTCCCGGGCTCGCCCGCCCCGTTCGGCTACAGCAGCCCGCCCCCGCCCGGCGCCGGCGGGTTGCCGCCGACCACCGCGTACGCCGGCCACGGGCAACTCGTCCTGTCGGGCTGGTGGCGGCGCGTCGGCGCCGCGCTGATCGACGGGCTGATCGTCGG
Organism: uncultured Solirubrobacterales bacterium; assembly: GCA_963828075.1. Classification (GTDB taxonomy): domain Bacteria; phylum Actinomycetota; class Thermoleophilia; order Solirubrobacterales; family Solirubrobacteraceae; genus JACCYI01. The sequence goes on from CAWHDH010000021.1 coordinate 2,089,081, forward strand.
CGCGATCGCGTTCGCGCTGATGGCACCGCTCGGCCTCGGATTCTTCGCCGTCGACAGCGAGACCGGCACCGCGGCGCTGATCGCCGGCGTCTTCGTCGGGATGCTCGTGATCGTCGTCATCGGCTTCCTCTACGCGCCGTACCTGATGGCGCGGACGAACGGGAAGACCGTCGGGCGCATGGCGACCGGCATCCGCGTCGTCCGCACGAGCGGCGAGCGGATGACCTTCGGCTGGGCGATGCTCCGCGAGGTCGCCATCAAGGCCCTGCTGATCAACGCGATCGCCGGGTCGGTCACCTTCGGTCTCGCGTCGCTGCTCGACGTGCTGTGGCCGCTGTGGGACGAGGAGAACCGCGCCCTGCACGACTTCATCGTGCAGACACGAACCGTCGTGGATTAGGGCCGGTCAGGCCGCTGTCGGGGTGATCGACCGGCCGGCGAGCGACGACCGGCCGGACTCGGTCCAGACGACCTGATCGCGGCCGGGCCCGACGCCGACGAGCCCGATCGGCACACCGACGAAGTCGGCGATGAAGGCGAGGTAGTCGCGCACCGTCGGCGGGAGGTCGGCCTCGGTGCGGCAGCCGGTGATGTCCTCGTCCCACCCCGGCAGTTCCTCGTAGGCGCCGACCGCCTGGTGGAGCACCGACTGGTGGTATGGGAAGTGGTCGAACCGGGCCTCCTCCGGGCCGCGATAGCTCGTGCAGACGCGCAGCGTCCCCAGGCCGGTCAGGACGTCGAGCTTGGTCATCGCGAGATGCGTCAGCGTGTTGATCCGCGCCGCGTAGCGCAGGGCGACGAGGTCGATCCAGCCGACCCGGCGCGCGCGCCCGGTCGTGGTCCCGTACTCGTGGCCGGCCTCGCGGAGCGCCGCGCCGAAGTCGTCGTCGAGCTCGGTCGGGAACGGGCCCGCACCGACGCGCGTCGTGTAGGCCTTGGTCAGACCCCAGATCTCGGTGATGTCGCGCGGGCCGGCGCCAGTGCCCGTGCACGCCGACGCGGCGACCGGGTTCGACGAGGTCACGAACGGATAGGTGCCGTGGTCGATATCGAGCATCGTCGCCTGGGCGCCCTCGAAGATCACGGTGCAGTCGCGGTCCAGCACGTCCCACACGATCCGCGTCGTGTCTGCGATGTACTGCTCGAGGCGATGCCCGTAGGTGAGGTACTCCTCGGTCATCGTCTGCAGGTCGAGCTCGCGGCTCTTGGCGAACGGGCGCAGCGACAGCCGCTTGGGCTCCATGGCCGCGGCGATCTTCTTCTTGAGGATCTTCTCGTCGAGCAGGTCCTGCACCCGGATCCCGAGGCGTGACGCCTTGTCGGCGTAGCACGGCCCGATGCCCCGGCGGGTCGTCCCGATCTGCAGCTTGCCCAGGCGCGCCTCGCCGGCGTGGTCCAGCAGCAGGTGGTACGGCATGATCAGGTGCGCGTTGGCCGAGACGCGCAGCCCCGACAGGTCGACGTTCCGGGCGCGCAGCCCGTCGAGCTCGTCGGTGAGGACCTTCGGGTCGATCACGACGCCGTTGCCGATCGCGCACAGCTTGCCGGGATAGAGGATCCCGGACGGGATCAGGTGGAACTTCCACTCGGTGCCCTCGCGCACGATGGTGTGGCCGGCGTTGTTGCCGCCCTGGAAGCGGATGACCAGGTCGGCGTGCTCGGCCATCAGGTCGACGATCTTGCCCTTGCCCTCGTCGCCCCACTGGGCGCCCACGATCACGATTCCCGGCATACGCGCAGGGAGTCTACGGCGTGCGGCGGAGGGCGAACGGGGCGGCGCCCGGCTCGCCGTACCGCAGGCCCGAGGCCGGCAGCTCGACGTCGATCGGAGCCTCGATCCGGCGGTCGCGACCATCCATCCGGAGCGGATCACCGCACATCTCGGTGAGGCGCGACACGGTGCGATCGCCGATCTGGTCGCGAAGCTCGGTGGGTTCGAGGTTCGTGGTGAGCACGATGGCCCGGCCTTCCTCGTATCGCGCGTTGACGATCGAGTACAGCTGCTCGAGCACCCAGGGGCTCGTCTTCTCGGCGCCGACGTCGTCGAGGTGCAGCAACTCGACGGCGGTCAGCCGGTCGAGCAGCTCGCTCAATGACGCTTCGGACCCGTCGTTGAACGATTCGCGCAGCATCCCCAGCAGCCGCGGGAGGGAGTAGATCGCGACGGAGTGCGCCTGCCGCATCGCCTCGGCGGAGATGAGCATCGCCAGGGTCGTCTTCCCGGTGCCGACGTGCCCTTGGAACCACAGGCCCCTGCCCCGCGCGAGCTTGTCGGGCAGCGTGTCGACATACCGGCGCACGTCGGTGACGACGTGCGGGTTCTCCCGCATGATGTCCGTCACCGGCGGGCGGTCGAACGAGACGCCCAGGTAGCGCCGCGGGATCACCGACGCCAGCGCCCGCGCCTTGCGCTTCGCGATCCGGCGCGGCCGGCAGGAGCAGTCGGACGCGCGCCGCGCGCGCTCGTCGAAGATGAAGCCGGAGCCGTCGCAGCGGCCGTCGGGGCAGCTAGAGGTCATACCGGTCGGGCCCGACGTAGGACATGAACCGCGGGTACTCCTTCTGGAACGTGAGCTCGACCGTCCCCAGGCCGCCGTTGCGGTGCTTGGAGATGATCAGGTCGGCGATCCCCTCGCGCTCGGAGTCCGAGTCGTAGTACTCCTCGCGGTAGATGAACATCACGAGGTCGGCGTCCTGCTCGATCGCGCCCGAGTCGCGAAGGTCGGAGAGCACCGGCTTCTTGTCGTGGCGCTGCTCGACGCCGCGGTTGAGCTGCGAGAGCGCGATGACCGGCACCTCGAGCTCGCGCGCCAGCGTCTTGAGCCCGCGCGAGATCTGCCCGATCTGCTCGACCCGGTTGTCCGACGAGCCGTCCGAGCGCATGAGCTGGAGGTAGTCGATGATCAGCAGCCCGAGCCCGGACGACTGCTGCTGCGAGAGCCGCCGCGCCTTCGCCCGCACGTCGAGCACCGACAGCTCGGACGAGTCGTCGATGAACAGCGGCGAGCTCGCGAGCCGGTTCGAGGCGGCGAGGATCTTCCCCCACCGGCTCTCGGCGACCTTCCCCTTGCGCAGGTCGTCGCCCTTGATCGACGCCTGCGACGCGATGAACCGCTGCGCGAGCTCGGACTCCGACATCTCCAGCGAGAACAGCGCCACCGGCTTGCCGTCCTCGAGGGCGGCGTGCTCGGCGAAGTTCGCCATGAGCGCGGATTTGCCCATAGAGGGTCTTGCCGCGAGGACGATCAGGTTGCCGGGCTGGAAGCCGCCGGTGATGTTGTCGAGGTCGTCGAAGCCGGACGGGGTGCCGGTGAGCGAGGTGCCCTCGCGGGACAGGCGCTCGAGCTTGTCGAGCTCGGTCGAGAGGACGTCGTGGATCGACTGGAAGTCCTTGCGGCGGTCGTCGTGGGCGACCTCGAGGATCGCGCGCTCCGCGAGGTCGACCAGCTCGCGCGGCGGCGCGTCGTGCGCGTGGACGCGCTGCTGGATCTCGAACGACGCGTGCAGCAGCCGCCGCAGCATGGCGTTGTCGCGGACGATCTTGGCGTACTGGCGGACGTTGCCGACCGAGGGCACGGCCGCCGACAGCAGGTCGATCGCCGCGCGGCCGCCGACCGAGTCGAGCTGCCCCGCCTGCTTGAGGTGCTCGACGAGCGTCAGCGCGTCGACTGGCTCGCCGGTCGAGTGCAGGTCCAGCATCGCCTTGTAGACGACGCCGTGGCTCGGCCGGTAGAAGTCCTCGGGCTGGAGGTGCTCGTCGATGATGAGCGCCGGCAGCGTCGCGTCCGACAGCAGGACGGCGCCGAGCACCGACTGCTCGGCCTCGAGGTTCTGCGGTGGGGCGACCCCCGCGGCGGAGCCGTGTCCGTTTCCGTTGCCGTAGCTGCGTTCAGGAATGCTCATCCGCGGCGCCCGAGTCTAGGTCGGCGGTCGGAGGCTCAGACGGCGGTTGCCGCAAATGCCGCAGAGTTCTTTCAAAGCCGGCACAGACCGCGCGCGGTCCGTGCCAGACCCGCGCAGCTACTTCTGCTCGACGACCATCGTCTTGACGGTCGCCGTGATGTTGTCGTCGACCTCGACGACCACCATGCGCGTGCCGACGGACTTGATCGGCTCCTCGAGATGCACCTTGCGCTTGTCGAGCTTGATGCCGCGGGCGTCGCGGATCGCGTCCACGATGTCCTGCGAGGTGACCGAGCCGAACAGGCGCCCGTCCTCGCCGGCCTGGTGGGCGATCGTGAGCACCGTCTTGTTGAGCAGCGCGGCGTGCTCCTGGGCGCGGTCGGCGGCCTCGGCGACCGCGCGGTCGGCGGCGGCCTGGCGCTGGCGCGCGGACTCGATCAGACCCTTGGTGGCGGGCTGGGCGAGCTTGCGCGGGATCAGGAAGTTGCGCAGGTAGCCCTTCGAGACGTCGACGACGGCGCCGCGCTCGCCGAGGGACTCCACGTCCTGGAGGAGGATGGCCGTTGGCATCGCGCGCTAGTCCCGGTCGCGCTTGGAGCGGCGCGGGTTCTCGTCGCCGGTGTCGCCCGACACGTACGGCAGCAGCGCGAGCTCGCGGGCGCGCTTGACCGCGCGGGCGACCTGGTTCTGGTGGCGGCGGCAGGCGCCGGTGATGCGGCGCGAGCGGATCTTGCCGCGATCCGACACGAACTTGCGCAGCGACCCGATGTCCTTGTAATCGACCTGGTCGATCTTGTCCCGGCAGTACGGGCACGACTTGCGGCGGCCCGAGCCCGGGCCGCCCTTCTTGTCACGCCGGCGCGTGGGCCGGCTGCGCTGCTTCGCCACGTGTGTTCAGATCCTCTCGATGCGAAAAGAAGCTTCTGAGATCAGGGCGCGGCAACGCGCACGGGCCGACCTCGGCCCAGCAGTGTAGCCCCTTGCGGATCCACGGCCCGGGGCGGCCGCGGCAGGCGGCCCCAGGCGCGCAGCTCTGGGGGCTGTCAAAGAAGACGGGCACGTCCGGATGCGGCCTCAGACGCTGCGCTGGATCGCCACCCGCACCCTCGAAAAAGCTGGCGCATTCCCTTCGATGCGTGCGACGCCCAGCTTGGGCTGCGACCACACCGAACGGGCCCGCCCGTTCTTTGACAGCCCCTTAGAACGGGATGTCGTCGTCCGCGGGCGCCGACGGCGGGCCCGTGGGTGCGGCGACGGGCTGGAAGTCGCGGTTGTCGACGGGGACGTCGGAGCGCGGCGTGAAGCCGTTGCCGCCGCCGGACGGGCCATCTTCGCGGCTGCCCAGGAACTGGACCGAGTCGGCGATGATGTCGACCGACTGGCGGGTGCCCGAGCCGTCCTTGGCCTCCCACTCGCGCCACTCGAGGCGGCCGTCGACCGCGATCGGCCGGCCCTTGGAGAGGAACCGGGCGCAGTTCTCGCCCTGCGCGCCCCAGACCGTGACGTCGAAGTAGTTCGGCTTGTCCTCCCACTCGCCGCCGGCGCCCTTGCGCCGCGTGTTGCAGGCGACGCGCAGGGAGCAGACCGACATCCCGCTCGGCAGCGAGCGAAGCTCGGGATCACGGGTGAGATTGCCGGTCAGCACGACCCGGTTGATGTTGGTGGCGGCCACGGTGGGCTCCTTTCAAGACAGCTCGAAGCTCGATTGGTGAGCGAGTCTAGATCGGGGGTCGGCCGGTACCGCGCTCTACCGAGGAAAATGCGCAGAATCGTCGCGCTGTTGGTGCGAAGCGCGGGTGATCGGTGACGAAGCGGGGGGTGCTGAGGGTCTTACTCTTCGTCTTCGCCCGTCGCGACGAACGCGGGGCGCTGCTCGGGCGGGGCGGGAGTGCCCGGCTTGAGCTTGATCACGCGGTGACGGACGACGCCGTCGGTGATCTTCAGCGAGTGGTCCAGCGCCTCGAGCAGCTCGCGCGTGGCGTGGAACTGGATGAGGTGGTAGCTGGCTTCCTTGTGCTTGTGCACTTCGTAGGCCGTCGGGCGCACGCCCCAGTCATGAACGCCGACGAGCTGGCCCTGCTTGACGATCTGCGTCTCGACGTCGGCGAGGATCTTCTCGCGGCGATCCTCGTCGAGCGAGGCGTCCAGCAGCAGGTTGAGGTCGTAGACGGGAGCTTCGTGCGCCATGCGGCCGCGCATCCTAGCAATGGGGGGCGAGCCGGCCGCCTTCGCCGCCTATCGAGCGCATGGACTCTGAGCTGTGGCGGCGGGTGCGGTGGGGGAACGTGGCGCGCGCCGCCGGGCTGGTCGGGCTGCTCGCGCTCGTCGTCGCGTGGCCGCGGATCGCGCCGGCGCCGCCCGACCTGCCGCCCGACGACCCGATCGCCCTCGGCCCGCCGCCGGCGCCGCCGGCCGCCACCCCCGACGCCCGCCCGCGAAGCGCCCCGCGCGCACGGCCGCGCGCCCGCGTCCGCGTGCGCAGGCGCGCGTGCCACCACCGCCCCCGCCGGCACCGGGGAGCGCGTCGCGACCGCCGCGCCACCGCACCGCGACCGTCGCGCGCCGCCCCGCCGCCCGTCACCGGGCCGCCACCCGCAAGCCCGCCGCCCGTAAGCCCGCCGCCCGCGACCGCCGCGCCGCCCCCGCCACGCCCTCGCCGAAGCCCTCCCGCCACGTCCGCCCCTCCGCCCGCGCCAGCGCCCCCCGCGGGCGCCGAGTTCACGTTCGAGGGTGGCTGAGCGCCCGTGCCTTGTCGCGGATGTCGGCGATCTGCTCGTCGATCCAGTCGCCCGGATCGCGCCGCGTCACCATCTCCTTGAGGCCGCACAACCGCTCCGCGCGCCGCTGCGGGGACATCGTCAGCGCGCTGAAGATCGCGTCGGCGAGCTCCTGGACGTCGAACGGGTTCACCGACAGCGCGAACTCGCCGAGCTCCTCGTGCGCGCCCGTGTTCTCGCCGAGGATCGAGACGCCGTCGCGCTCGTTGACGAGCGGCCCCTCCTTCGCCACGAGGTTCATGCCGTCGAACATCGCGTTGACCATCATCACGTCGTAGTGCTTGTAGGAGGCGACGGCCTCGTCGAGGTCGTCGCGCAGCTTGAGATGGATCGGCATCCAGTCCGGCGTCCCGTGCCGGTGGTTGACGACCGCCACCAGGGCCTCGATGCGCTCGAGGTACTCGGCGTACTCCGGCACGTCGGTCCGCGACGGCATCAGCTGCGCGGTGAACGTGATGCGCTCCGAGAACTCCGGGTGCTGCTCGAGGAAGATGTCGAACGCGGTGAACCCGCGCAGGACGTTCTTGGACAGGTCGGCGCGGTCGACGCGCAGGATCGAGAACTCGCGCCGGCGCTCGAGCAGCTTCTCCTCGAACTCCTTGACCCGCGGGCGCTCGGCCAGCTTGCTGGTCGCATGGTGGTCGATCGGGAGCGGGTAGGCGCGCACCCAGATCTCGCGGTCGTCGAGCTTCACGACGCCGGCGTCCATGTCGACGTCGAGGTCCATCAGGTCGCGGCAGCACTGCAGGAAGTTGCGCCGGTAGGAGCGCGTGTGGAACCCGATGATGTCGTTGGCCAGGACACCGTGGTAGATCTCGTCGCGCATCTGCTTCGGGAGCACGCGCCACGCGTCCGGCTGCGTCCACGGGATGTGGATGAAGTGGTGCAGGAAGGCGTCCGGCCGGGCTTCCCGCACCATGCCCGGCACGAGGTAGAGCTGGTAGTCGTGGACCATCACGACCGGCTCGTCCTGGCCCTCGATCTCCTCGAGCACGGCGTCCGCGAGATCCTGGTTGACGACCTTGTAGCCGTGCTCGAACGCGTCGACCTCGTGCTGGCGGATGTCGGGGGCGTTGGAGAGGTCCCACAGGTAGTGCTGGATGAACCACAGCATCGGGTTCGCGATGATGTTGTAGAAGCGGTCGTAGGCCTCGTTGTCCGATGCGATCAGGCGGATCGAGAACTCGCCGCCCTCGGGCGCGGAGACCGCGAAGGGACGGCCGCCGTGCTCCTGCGCGACCTCGACATCGCGGTCGGTCATCGCGCTGGCGATCCAGGTCGCGTCGCGGTGCGACGCCAGCCCGATCAGCGCCGTGGCCAGGCCGCCGGTGCCGCGCTTCATCGACCCGTCGTCCTGGTAGGTCACCGGCCCGCGGTTGGAGACCAGGACGAGGGGGTTCGAACTGTCGGTGGGGCTCATGCGCTCACCTCGGTGAAGATCCGCAGATAGTCGCGCAGGTAGCGCGGCGTCAGGAAGTGCTCGCGGACGTGCTCCTTGCCGCGCTTGCCGAGCCGGCGCCCGAGCTCAGGGTCGTCCAGGATCTCGATCGCGCGCTGGGCGCACTCCTCCACCGACCCGACGAGGAAGCCCGACTCGCCGTCGGTGATCTGCAGCGGGATCCCGCCGACGTCGCCGCCGATGAACGGGCGCCCCTTCCACAGGGCCTCGCTCACGGTCAGCCCGAAGCCCTCGCGCGTCGACTTCTGGACGAGGACGTCCGCGAGCGACTGGAACGCGTTGACCTCGATGTTGCCGACGTTGTTGAAGTTGTTGAGGATGTGGATGTCCGGGTCGCCCTCGGCGTGCTCGATCGTCGAGTTGTAGAAGTCCCATCCCTCGGGGTCGTCGGACGCCATCGAGCCGACGAGCGCGAGCTGGATGTCGGGGCGCTGCGCCTTGACGATCCGGTACGCGTCGATGACGCCGAGCGGGTCCTTCCACGGGTCGAAGCGCGAGACCTGGCAGATCATGGGTCGCTCTACGTCTATCCCGAAGTGGCGAACCACGAACGTCGCGTCGTCGAGCGACAGCGCCATGTTCTTGGGCGCGAGCGGGTCGATCGCCGGCGGGACGATGTTCACGCCGCCGTCCATCCCCGCCGGCACGTAGTCGCGCACGTGGAACAGCGAGGCCGGGTAGTCCTTGATGTACGGCAGCAGCTGGGCGATCGTCGCCGGGTTCGGCGTCGAGACGTCGATGTGGCAGCGCCAGACCCAGTGGCGCGACTTCTCCGGCGCGAGCGAGAGCAGGGCGGCCGGCTGCGGGTCGTGGACGACGCAGAAGTCCCAGTCGCGCTCGAGCTCGCGCGCGTTCATCTCGTTGTAGTGGAACCAGACCGCCCACTCCTCTTCGGAGAGGTCCTGCGGGTGGCCCTGCAGCGCGTTGTGCATGAGCTTCGTGGAGTTGAAGAACTCCTCGCGGCCGAAGATCACCTGCCACTCGGCCTCGAGCCCGACGTCGCGCATCAGCGCGACCAGCGTGTACAGGATCTCCGACACCCCGCCCCCGAACGCGGTCGCGCTCAGGTGGACGACCCGCTTGCCCTTCAGCGGCTCCGCGAGCTCGCGGATCTCCTCGATGAGCGGCCGTCCGACGATGTGCGTGTAGTCGGCCAGGCTCTTGCCGGCCAACACGACGGGTTGAAGCAACTCCTCGGACTCCTCCGGACGCGCTCAGCGGTCGAAGCGCGCACCATAGCCAGAAGTCCGCAAACGCTCCATCCCGCGGTCGATCGCGGCGAGCAGGCCGGCGTGCACGACCGGGGTGGCCGCGGCGACGACCGACACGTGGAAGTCGGGGCCCGAGCCGAGCAGCGGCCGGTCGTCGAGCGGGCGGCCGCTCGCGTCGGTGACCACCGCGCCGGCCTCGGCCAGGCAGACGATCGCCGCGGCGACGTCGTAGGGAGACGAGTTGATGACCTGCCCGCCGCCGACGCGCATCCACGCCTCGCGCATGCCCGGCACCTCCTCGACCAGCCGCGGGCCGGGATCGACGAACGCGTCGAGCTGCCCGGTGACGACGCGCGTCAGGTGGTACGCGGAGGCGCCGAGGTCGAACGAGCCGCCGCCGATCGACGAGCGGTCGATGAGCTCTCCGATCACGGCGACGGTCGGCGCGACCGGGCGGCCGGTCAGGTTGTAGGCCCACAGCAGGCGGTCGAGGTCCTCGTTCTCCGACAGCCCCGCCGACTGCGGCGTCTGCACGCCGCCGCCGCGCTCCGCATGCACCGCCTCGCCGGTCTTGATCTCGACCACCGCGCCCGCGAGGAGATCACGCATGCGCGGGCTCCCCTCGCCGTAGCGCGCGACGGCGACGCTCACGCAGGCCGACTCGAGCCCGGCGAGCGCCGGCCGCGTGCCGTCGATGGGATCGACCACCAGGACCAACTCCGGCGCCGCGCCCGGCGGGAGCACGAGCCCTTGGTCCTCGGAGTAGTAGGCCACCCCCGGCGCGTGGTCGCGGACCCACTGACCGAGCCGCTGTTCCGCCGCGGTGTCGAGCGCGAACGTGACGTCGCCCGACGCGCCCGTGCGGTCGTGCGCGCGCCCCGCGCGGGCGCCCAGCAACGGCCGGACCATCTCCTGCAGCGCGACCGCGAGGTCGCGGACGAGGGCTCTCACCTGCCTTCGGACGGCGCGTCCGGGCGATCGCCCAGTTTCACGTCGACCTCGCGACGCTCGCCGTCGCGGTACACCTCGATGGTCACCTGCTGGCCCGGCTCGTACGCCGAGATCGCCGTCGCGAGGCCGGCCGGGTCGGCGACGGCGGTCTTGCCGACCTTGGTGATGATGTCGCCGCCGACCTGATACGTGTCGACCTGGAACGGCTTCTTGGTCGTCCCGCCCTTCAGGCCGGCCTTGGCGGCGGGGGTGCCGGCCGTGACCTCCTGGACCCAGGCCCCCTTGGCCACGGGCAGCTCGAACGCCTTCACGAGCTGTGGGTAGAGCTCCTTGGAGCCCACGCCGAGGTACGCGTAGCGGGCGCGTCCGTGCTCGCGAAGCTGCTGGAGCGACCGGCGCACGACGGCGACCGGGACCGCGAACCCGACGCCCTCGCCGCCGCCCGAGCTCGTCTGGATCTGCTGGTTGACGCCGATCACCCGGCCTTCGGCGTCGAGCAGCGGCCCGCCCGAGTTGCCGGGGTTGATGGCAGCGTCGGTCTGCACCGCGCCGGAGATCCTGAAGTCGGTCAGCGAGGAGATCGAGCGGTCCGTGGCCGAGACGACGCCGACCGACAGCGACTGGCGCTGCCCGAACGGGGAGCCGAGCGCGGCGACCGGCGAGCCGACGGGGATCTCGTCGTCGGGCGCGAGCGGGAGCGGGTGCAGCTCGAGGCCCTTCGGATCGATCCGCAGGAGCGCGATGTCGGAGTTGGGATCGTGGCCGATGATCTTGGCCTCGACCTGGTTGCCGTCGTGGAACTCGACGAACACCTTGCGCGCGACCTTGACCTGGCGGCCCTTGCCCTGGGTGACGACGTGGGCGTTCGTGGCGATCTCGCCCTTGCCGTTGAGCACGAACCCGGACCCGAGCCCGCCGCCCTCGTCGTCCTCCTCGCCGCCGCCGAGCAGCGCCTCCAGGCCGCCCTCGCCGAACAGCGAGACGACCGTCACGACGCCGGCCGCCTCGGTCTCGTAGATCGCCTGGGGGTCGAAGTTCCCGTCGCCGAGGCTGCGGATCACCTCGACCCGCGTGGTGGTCGTCTGGGTCGGCGCCTGCTTGGCGGCGCCGTCGGACCCCAGCCCGCCGCCTCCGCCGTCGCCCGACCCGCCGCAGCCGGCGCCGAGCAGCGCGGTCGCCGCGGCGGTGAGCGCCCAGCGCCGGGCGCTCACGCCGGCAGCCTCAGCGAGAAGGTCGTCGAGCCCGGGACGGAGTCGACCGCGAGCTCGCCGCTCATCCGCTCCGCGAGCTCGGCGGCGATCGCCAGGCCGAGCCCGGCGCCGTGGGCGTCGTTGGAGGAGAAGAAGGGCTCGAAGATGTGGGGCATGGTGTGTCGTTTGATGCCGAGGCCGGTGTCGTGGACCTCGACGTGCACGGCGCCGTTGCGGCGCGCCGCCGAGACCTCGATCGGTGTGCCCTCGGGCGTGTGGACGAGCGCGTTGTCGATGAGGATACGAATCACCTGGGCTACCCGCTCCGGGTCGCACTCGATCTCGATCGGATCGTCGGGGAGGTCGAGCGCGAGCTCGGAGCGGTGACGCGCCACGGCCGGCGTGAATTCCCGCGACACGTCGCGCGCGAGCTCGCCGACATCGGTCGCCTCCGGGCGCAGCTCGAGCGCACCCGACTCGAGCCGCGAGAGGTCGAGCAGCTCGGTGGCGAGCGTCCGCAGGCGGTCCACCTGCCCGCGGATCTGCTCGAGGAACCGGGCGCGGGTCTCGGGGTCGAGCTCCTCGTCCTCGAGCAGCTCCAGGAAGCCGCCGAGCGAGAACACCGGCGTGCGCAGCTCGTGCGACGCGGTCGCGATGAACTGCTTGCGCGCGAAGTCCAGCCGGCGCAGCTGGGACTGCATGTCGGCGAACGCGGCGGCGAGCTGGCCGAGCTCGTCGTCGGAGTCGATCTTGATGCGGTGCGAGAAGTCGCCGGCCGCCACGGCGCGCGCCGCCTGCTCCAGCCGGTGGACGCGCAGCGCGAGCGCGCGCGCGACGAGGAAGCCCGCGAGCAGCGCGAGGGCGAGCGCGATCGCGCCTGCGACCAGCAGCTGCCGGCGGATCAGCGCGACGTTGGCCTCCACGTCGCCGAGGTCGGACGAGAACACCGCGATGGACTGGACGCGGCCGGTGCCGCGGCGCGACCGCAGCGGCACCGCGGCCTGCGCCTGCGGGCCGTGCTCGGTGGGTTCGGTGGCCGTCGCGGTGCGACCGGTGCGCAGCGCGGCCTGCGCGATCCCCTGGGTGTCCTCGAGGACCTTGTCCTGGTTGGCGATCGGCCCGGCGGAGTCGACCTTCGCGTAGAGCGACTGCTTCGCCGGGTTCAGGAAGCCGAGCACGATGACGCGCGCGCTCGAGTCGGCGGCCGCCTCGGTGGCCTCCTGGGAGAGGCGCTCCTGGGTGTAGCGCCGCTCGCCCTGCAGGGGCCGCGCCTCGCGCTGCGCGACGGTCGCGAGGTCGCGCAGCTTCTGGTCGCGCAGGGACTCGCCGAGCCGCGGGGCCACGTAGAGGTAGACGAGCCCGATCGCGAACAGCACGATGAGTCCGAAGATGATGGCCAGCCGGCTGCGCAGCGACCGAAGCGGCACGGAGTCAGGCCGCGTCGCGGAAGCGGTAGCCGACCCCGCGCACGGTGAAGATGTACTCGGGCTCCTTGGCCTCGCGCTCGAGCTTCTCGCGCAGGTGGCGGATGTGGACGTCGATGGTGCGTGGGTCGCGGTAGGCGGAGTCGCCCCACACGCGCGAGAGGAGCATGTCGCGCGTGTAGACGCGGCCGGGGTTGCGCGCGAGCGCCGCGAGGATCTCGAACTCGACGAAGGTCGTCTGCACGGGCTCGCCGCGGACCGTCACCGCCCGCTTGGACGGGTCGATCCGCAGCTCGAGCGCCTCGATCGGGTGGTCCTCGTCCGGGTCGGTCTGGCGCATACCGGCGCGCCGCAGCGCCGCCTTGACGCGCGAGCGGAACTCGCGCATGGAGAACGGCTTGGTGATGTAGTCGTCCGCCCCGAGCTCGAGGCCGAGCACCTTGTCGATCTCCTCCGACTTCGCGGTCAGCATGATGATCGGGACCGACGACCGGGCCCGCAGGCGCCGGCAGACCTCGAGGCCGTCCATCCGCGGAAGCATGACGTCGAGCACGACGAGGTCGAAGGTCTGCTCGCCGAAGCGGGCGAGCGCCTCGCGGCCGTCGGACGCCTGCACCACCTCGTAGCCGTCCTTCTGCAGCGGGAAGGAGAGCAGCGTCTGGATCGGGTGCTCGTCGTCGACGAGCAGGATGCGGGCGGGACGATCGGCCATGTCTCTCTGTGTAACGTCGTCCGGACGTTCGAGCTTGCGGGAAGCGGGGTTTCGCCTTCCGTCCTCGCAAGCTCGGACCTCAGGCGACGTCACATAGCGTAAGCCTCGCGCCGTACCCTGGGCGGGATGCTCGACGCACGGGTCTACCGCGGGGCGTTCCTGCCGCTCGTGCTGGCCCTCTTCGTGGTGGCCTTCTCGCTGGAGCGCCGCCCCCAGCCCGCCACCACCGTCCTGGCCGCCGACGCGTTCAACGGGACGCTCGCGTACGGGATGGCCGATCCGCCGCCTCCGACCTCGCTGCGCGGGCTCGCGCGGGGCTATCCCCGCCGCGCGCCCGGCGGGCCCGGCGACGCGGGTGTCGGGACGCGGGTGGCCGAGACGCTGCGCGCCAGCGGCTTCCAGGTCAAGCGCCGTGTCGCCCGCGGCCGGCCCGCGGGCGGTGCGATCGAGTCCGAGACGGTGATCGGACTGCGCCCCGGCGTGTCGAGCCGGCGGATCGTCGTCGTCGCCGACCGCGCCGCGTCCTCGGCGCCGGGGCTCGCGGAACTGTCGGGGACCGCGGCCCTGCTCGAGTTGGCGCGTGTCTTCCGCACCACCGAAGCCGAGACGTCCGCGGAGGCGCCGGCGGGCGGCGCCCCCGCCGGGTCGCGGTCGATCGGGCGGGACCTTCGGCGCACGCTCGTGCTCGTCTCCACCTCAGGCGCGGCCCTCGGCGGGGGTGGTCCCGCGGCGCGGGCGATCACAGAGGCGGTCGGACCGGCGGACGACGTCGACGCCGTGCTCGTGCTCGGCAATCTCGGGGGCGGGACGGTGCGCAAGCCGTGGGTCGTGCCGTGGTCCAACGGCTCCTACGAAGCGCCGGTCGGGTTGCGGCGGACCGTCGAGGCGGCGGTGCGCACGGAGGTCGGCGCGCAGCCCGGCGGCGGGCACGCGTCGGCCCAGTGGGTGCGCCGCGCCTTCCCGCTCACCGTGTCGGCCCAGGGCGAGGCTGCTGCGGCCGGGCTGCCGGCCGTGCTGCTGCAGGTCTCGGGCGAGCGCGGCCCGGGGCCGGGCAGCACCGTGTCGCCGGAGCGCCTGGAGGAGTTCGGCCGAGCGACGCTGCGCGCGATCTCGGCGATCGACGGCATCGGCGCGCCGCCGCCCGGCAGCTCCCGGCGGGCGCCCGACGAGACCGGCCCCGCGGCGTGGGAGGGTCAGACCGCGGGCATCGTGACCGTCCGGCGGGTGCTGCCCGACTGGGCGGTCCGGCTGCTCGTCGGCGCCGCGCTGCTGCCCGCGCTGCTCGGCGCCTTCGACGGGTTCTTCCGGGTCCGCCGCCGCCGGCTGGCCGTGCTCCGGTGGGTCGGCTGGGTGGCCGGGGCGGCGCTGCCGTTCGCTTTGGCCTACCTGTGGTTGCGGATCCTGACGCTCACGTCCGCGCTCGGCGCGCCCGCCGCGCCGGTGCTGCCGGGCGAGGTCCCGCTGCGCGGCGGGGCGATCGTCGCGCTGGCGTCGGTCGGGCTCGTATTCGGCGTGACCTGGTGGCTGGTGCGCCGGACGCTGCTGGGAGGCCTGCGGCGGCAGGCCGATCCGGCCGCCGGCGGGGCGGCCGCGGCGATCGGCCTGCTGCTCGCGGCGCTCACGCTGGGGGTGTGGATCGCGAACCCGTACGCGGCGGCGATCCTCGTGCCGGCGACGCACGCATGGCTCCTGGTGAGCGACGCGGGGTCGCGGATGCGCGGGGCCGGGGCGGTCGCCGTGCTCGCGGCCGGCCTCGTGCTGCCCGCCCTCGTCGTCCTGCACTACGCGCTCGCCCTCGACCTCGGCCCGGCCGGGGTCGCCTGGCTGGCCGTGCTGATCGCGGCCGGCGGCCACGTCACGCCGGCCGCCGCGCTCGTGCTCTCGCTGTTCGCCGGCTGCCTGCTCGCCGCCGTCGCGATCGTGCGCGCCCGCGGCCGGGCCATCGACTCACAGCCGCCCGCCGAGGAGCGCGTCGTCAGCACCCGCGGGCCGCTGACCTACGCCGGGCCCGGCTCGCTGGGCGGAACCGAGTCGGCGCTGCGACGATGACCAAGCTCGCCGAACCGCCGCCGGCTGCCGATAGGAGGGGCATGCACCGCCTGCTGCGGACGTTCGCGAACGTCCTGATCATCGCCGGGCTGCTCCTCATCGCCGACGCGGTCCTCACGGTCGTCTGGCAGGAGCCGAGCTCGGCGATCTACGCGAAGGTCGAGCAGGGGCGGTTGAACTCTCAGCTCGAGGCGCTGACCTCGGACGCCGGACTTCCCGCGGTCGACCGCCGCGCGCTCGCCGGGATCCGCTCGCAGGACCGTCGACTGGCCTTCGCCGCCCGCTCGCTCGCCCGTCGGCGAAAGGGCGACGACCCGGTCGGGCGCATCCGCATTCGCCGGATCGGCGTCTCCACCGTCGTGGTGGCGGGCACCGGCACCAACGATCTGCGCAAGGGCCCGGGCCACTACCCCGACACGCCGCTCCCCGGCGTGCGCGGCACCGTCGCCATCGCCGGTCACCGCACCACGTACGGCGCGCCGTTCCGCAAGGTCGACAAGCTCCGCAACGGCGACGCGATCGTGGTCGAGATGCCCTACGGCCGCTTCGTCTACGAGGTCGAGCGCACGCGGATCGTGCTGCCGACCGCCACGTGGGTCACCGATCGCGTCCGCCACGACCGGCTCGTCCTCACCGCGTGCCACCCGCTCTACTCCCCTGCGAAGCGGATCGTCATCTTCGCCCGGCTGGTCCGGACCGAGCCGCGCGGCGCCGCGGCGCTCTCCTGAGCCCCCACCGGGTTCCGGAGCGGAACTATCGGGCGACGACCCCATCGGTGTTCCGTCGAAAGACGCCGATGCTGCTGTCGGAAGCGCTTGTAACAGCCGATACACCGAACAGGCCCCGGAAAGCCCAACCCCACCTTATGCCCGATCCAAGGACGACCACCATGAACGAGATCCGAGAGCGCCTCGAGCGCGAGCGCTACCAGGTCGATCCCAAGGCCGTCGCCCACGCTCTGATCGAGCGGCTGCTGGCCGGCCGCATCTTCGCCGCCCGCCCGTAGCTCAGTGCTCGAAGCCGCGCCACGCGGCTGATCGCGCCGGGTCTCCGGACCAGCGCACCTCGGGTGGCCCGGCGGCCACCCGCCCGACCCACGTGACGTCCGCCGCCGCCTCCGCCGCGCCGCGCCGCTCTTCCGCGACGCAGAAGCACAGCTCGTAGTCCTCCCCGCCGGTGGCCGCGAGCTCGGCGGCGGTGACGCCGAGGCCGCCCGCCACCTCGGCGACGCCCGGCGCCAGCGGAAGCGCCGCGGCGTCGAGCTCGATCGTCACGCCGCTGCGTCGCGCCACGTGCCCGGCGTCGGTCGCGAGCCCGTCGGACAGGTCGATCATCGCGGTGACCCCGGCGCGCGACAGCGCGCGCCCGAAGGCCAGCCGCGGCTCCGGGCGCAGATGGCGCTCGACGAGCGGCTCGGGTCCCGTGGCGCGGCCCTCGAGGATCGCGAGGCCCGCGGCCGACGCGCCCAGCGTGCCCGTGACGCCCACGAGGTCGCCCGGCTGCGCGCCGTCGCGGCCGACCAGCTCGTCCTCGCGCTCGGCCCAGCCGACGACGGTGACCGCGACGGTCAGGACCGGCCCGGCGGCCAGGTCGCCGCCGGCGATCGTCGTCGCCCATCGCGCCGCCAAGGTCTCGGCGCCGTCGTGCAGCGCGAGCACGTCGCTATCACGCAGTTGCGGCGGGAGGACGACGCTCAGGTAGGCCTCCCCCGGCTCGGCGCCCATGGCGGCGAGGTCCGAGAGCGCGCCGGCGAGCGCGCGGTGCCCGACGTCGCCGGGGGTGCAGCGCGCCGAGCGGAAGTGGGTGCCGTCGACCATCACGTCGACGGACGTGACCGCGAACGGCCGCGCGCGGATCACCGCGGCGTCGTCGCCGAGCCAGCGGACGAGGCGGCCGTCGTCGCGACGCCCGAGCATGGCGGCGATCGCCTCGATGCGGGCGAGCTCGCCCACGGGTCACTCAGGCTCAGGCGTGACGACGCGGGGCACCTCTCAGTGCCCCGCGACCATCAGCGATGCCGGTAGACGATCCGCGCGCGGTCGAGGTCGTATGGCGAGACCTCGACGCGAACCCGATCCCCCGGCAGGATCCGGATCCTGAAGCGGCGCATCTTCCCGGCGACGTGTCCGAGGACCATGTGGTCGTTGTCGAGCTTCACCCTGAACATGGCGTTCGGGAGAGCCTCGACGACCTCGCCCTCGAACTCGACCTTTTCTTCCTTGGGCAAGCTAGAGGACCCTGACGTTCGTGGCCTGCGGGCCCTTCTGGCCCTCGCCCAGATCGAACTGCACCTTCGCGCCCTCCGCGAGCGTGCGGAAGCCATCGCCGGAGATCCCGGAGAAGTGGACGAATGCGTCCTTTCCTCCGTCGTCCGGGGTGATGAACCCGAAGCCCTTCTCGTCACTGAACCACTTGACGACACCTGTTGCCATACAACACCTCCTCATTCCTACTCAGATGCGCGAGGTGGTGCTGCCGGGCACTGCCTTCCCGCATGCTCACACCGCCGTCGTCGGCGGTTCGTACGCGGCGATGTATAGCAGTCGCGGTCCGAACGCGCCAATGCCGCGCCTATTGGCCGTCGGGCGGCGCTCCGCCCTGCGGGGCCACCTGCGCGCCGCCGAGCCCGGTGCCGCCCCCCTGGTTGCCGCCGCCGTTGTTGCCGCCGCTCTTCGGCTTCTTGACCGCCGGCGGCTTCTGGGGCGGCGATTCGTAGAGATCGGGGTTGAAGTTCGAGGGTGGCTTCTTGCCGCCCGTCCCGCCGGTTCCCCCGGTGCCGTTGGGCCCGTCGGCGCCGTCGGGCCCGGTGGGCTCCGGACCCTCGACGGTCGCGCCGCCGGCCTTGGAGCCGGTGGTCGAGTTCTTGCCGAAGAACGGCGAGGACGTGAACGGCCGGTCGGGCTTGACGAACTGTCCGCAGAACCCGCCCTTGGCCTGCTTCATGTAGTTGCCCCAGATCTCCGCGGGGAACGTGCCGCCGTCGACGTTGGAGCCGTGGTAGAGGCCGTTCATCTGCGTGCGGTCGTTCGGGTAGCCGACCCACACAGCGGTCGACAGCCGTGGCGTGAAGCCGACGAACCACGCGTCGGTGTTCTTGTCGGTCGTCCCGGTCTTGCCGCCGGCGGGGCAGCCGATGGCGGCCCGGCCGCCGGTGCCCGGGGAGGAGATGTTCTGCTCGAGGATCTTCACCGCCTCATAGGTGGCGGGGGAGTCGAAGGCCTTGGTCCGCTTGATCCGGAAGCGCTCGGGCAGCTTCTTGCCCTTCTTGACCCGGCCGTCGGGGAAGGTGACCTTGGTGACCGCGGTCGGCCGGCTGCGCCACCCGCCCGAGACGATGGTGGCGTAGGCGTTGGACATCTCCAGCGGCGAGACGCCGTCCTCGAGGCCGCCGAGCGTCTCGGCGCAGTAGCCGTTGAGCTTGGAGCGGATGCCGAGGTCGCGCGCCGTCTTGGCCACCTCGGCGGGCCCGAGGTCGAGCGCGAGCTGGATGTAGACCGAGTTGTCCGAGGCCAGCGTCCCGCGGACGAGGTTCATCGAGCCGGCGCCGCGCCGCGAGTACGTGTTGACCTCGTAGCCCGGGCACAGCGGATCCTTGACGAGTGTCGGCGACCGCGATACGTACGTCGTGCGCTGCGGGTCGACGCCGCGGCGCAGCGCGGCCATCAGCGTGAAGATCTTGAACGCGGAGCCCGGCTGGCGGTGGCCCTGCGCGGCGAGGTTGAACTTCGACTGGCCGTACTCCGCCGAGGAGGCCATCGCCTTGATGTAGCCGTTCTTGGGGTCGATCGTCACGATCGCCGACGAGGGCCCGACCCCGGACAGGCTGTTGTGGATCGCCGCTCGCGCGGCCTTCTGCTTCGCAAGATCGATCGTGGTGTAGACGCGCAGGCCGCCCTGGCGGACCGTCTTGGCCCCGTACTCCTTGAGCAGCTGGTCCTTGACGTAGTCGAAGAAGTACTTCTCGCGGCGCTGGGTGAAGAACTTCGAGCCCTTGACCGACTTCGTGTCGACCTTGGTGGCGATCGCCTCGGCGGTCTGCTCCGCCGTGATCATCTTGAGCTCCTCCATCTTGCGCAGCACCTCGTCGCGGCGGGCCTGCGCGCGCCGGGGTGAGCGGAAGGGGGAGTAGTCGGTCGGCGCCTGCGGCAGGCCGGCGAGGAGCGCGGCCTCGGGGAGATCGAGATCCTGGACGCGCTTGTCGAAGTAGATCCGGGCGGCGGCGCGGGCGCCGATCGCCGACTGCCCGCCCGCCGTGCCGTAGGGCACGGTGTTGAGGTACGTGTTCAGGATCCAGGACTTGGAGTGCTCCTCCTCGAGCTCCTCGGCGAGCTTGGCCTCCTTGAGCTTGCGCTCGTAGGTCCGCTCGCTCGAGATGTAGAGGTTGCGGATGACCTGCTGCGTGATCGTCGAGCCGCCCTCGCGCGTGTCGCCGGCCTTGAGGTTCTTGAACGCCGCGCGGGCGACGCCCTCGTAGTCGACGCCGTTGTGCTTGTAGAAGCGCTCGTCCTCGATCGCGACGGTCGCGTCCTTGAGCACCTTGGGCAGGGCGCTGCTCGGGGCGGGGAGGCGCAGCTCGTCGGCCTGGATGACGCCGAGCGGCTCGCCCTTGGACGCATAGACCCGCGAGATCTCGCCCTTGTCGGCGGGCTTGAGGGAGCTGAGCGGCGGCGCCGACGCGGCGATCGAGAGGACGTAGCCGACGGCGGAGAGCCCGCCGAGGGCGGCCAGCACCGTCACCACCATGATGGCGAGGAGGGCCTTGTTGCGAGGGCGGCCGCGGCTGTGACGGCGACGCCTGGTCCGAACCGAACGGCTCATGACGGGGGAGTCGAGCGGCAGCTCGCAGAGCTGTGCGCGAACACCGGATTGTAGCTTCGCGGTCATGTTCTCCCGGCCGCGGGCGATCCCTGCCGATCTGCGCGCCGCCGCCGGGGCGCTGGTGTGGTCGCGGGTCGTCGTCTGGGGGTTCGTCGGATGAGCCGCCCGGAGGCGATCCTGCTCGACGCGCTGGGCACGCTGCTCGAGCTCCAGCCGCCTGCGCCGCGCCTGGCCGCAGGGCTGCGCGACGCGTTCGGGATCGTCGTGGCGCCCGCCGATGCGGAGCGTGCCATCCGCGCCGAGATCGCGTTCTATCGTGCCAACCTGCACCGCGGGTCCGATGCCGCCGGGCTCGCCGCCGTGCGCCAGGAGTGTGCGGCGGTCGTCCGCGAGGCGCTCGCGCTCGACGTCGGCGCCGGAGCGCTCGTGCCGGTCCTGCTCGACGCGATCCGCTTCACGCCGTTCCCGGATGCGGCGCCGGCGCTGGCCGCGCTGCGGGCGGCCGGGCTGCGACTCGTGGTCGTCTCGAACTGGGACGTCTCGCTGCACGAGGCGCTTGCGGGCACGGGCCTGCGAGCGCTCGTCGACGGGGCGCTGGCCTCCGCCGAGGTCGGCGAGGCGAAGCCGGATCCGGCGATCTTCGCGCGGGCCATCGCACTGGTGGAGGCCCGGCCGGGCTCCGCCTGGCACGTGGGAGACGACCTCGACGCCGACGTCGAGGGCGCCCGCCGCGCGGGCATCGGGCCGGTGCTGATCGACCGCGCCGGCGTCGGCGAGGCGCCGGCCGGAGTGCGCCGCATCGCCTCGCTGGCCGAGCTCCCAGGACTGGTCGCGGCCGCCGGGCCGTAATCTCCGTGGGCCAGCCGTGTCGAGCGTCCAGCCCCCCTTCTCCCACCCCGGTCCGGCCGCCCTGCACCCCGAGATCCCTGACGGCGTGGAGCCGCCGCCGCCCGAGCCGGCCGCCGAGCGCCACGGCCTCGGCGCCATCCCGGTGTGGGCGTCGTTCGCGGTGCTCCTGGCGACGCTGATCGTCTCCGGCCTGGTGTCGGTGCTGATCGCCGTCATCGCCGGCGCGACGGGGCCCGAGCAGGACACGCCGCCGGGCGTGCTCATCGCCGGGACCGTCGTGCAGCACCTCAGCCTGATCGCCTTCAGCTTCGTTTTCGCGCAGCTGTGGATCTCGCCGATCCGCCCGTCGACGCTCGGGATCCGGGGGACGCCGGCCCTGGCCGCGGTCGGCTGGGCGGCCGCGGCGTACGCGTCGTTCTGGTTGTTCGCGGCGATCTACGTCGCGGTTCTCGGCTCCGGCCCGGAGCAGGACCTCGTCGAGGAGTTGCGCAAGGAGGAATCGCTCGTGGTGCTGATCGGGTTCGGCGTGCTCGTCACGCTGATGGCGCCGGTGGCGGAGGAGGTCTTCTTCCGCGGGTTCCTCTTCGGGGTGCTGCGCGAGCGGATCGGGGGCGTGTGGGCGGCGATCGTGGCCGGGGCGGTCTTCGGGCTCGCGCACGCCGTCGGCTCGCCCCTGCGGACGCTCGGGATCCTCGTGGTGCTGGGCGTCGCGTTCTGCCTGCTGTATTGGAAGACGGGGTCGCTGCTGCCGGGGATGGCGCTGCACGCGCTGCACAACTCGATCTCCTTCGGTGCGACGAAGGGGCTCGTGTGGTGGGCGTTCCTGGCATTGATGGTGGGTGCGGTCGGGCTCGTCCTGGCCATCGGCAAGCTCGTGATCGAATGGGAACGGAGGAGACTGGCATGAGGCTGAGGACGACGCTTGCGGTGGGGCTGGGCACGGTCGCGCTGCTCCCTGCCGTGGCGGGCGGGCAGGCCCCGCCGCCGCTGGGGACGCCGACGCCCACGCCGACGCCGAGCCCGACCCCCACGCCGCCGCCCGGCCCCGCCGCCGCCAAGCTCTCGGTCGGCCTCGAAGGGGTCCTGCGCGACGGGCGCCGCTCGCTGGCCATCGCCGGGAGCAGCTTCCGGGCGCGCGGGCGGCTGCGGCCGTTCGTCGCCGGCCAGCACGTCGTCGTGCGTCTGTACCGCGGCAAGCGCAAGGTGGCGATGAAGCGGGTGGCGGTCAAGTCGGCGAAGAACGGCAAGTCGGGCACCTTCGCGACGACCTTCAAGGCGAGCGGCCGCCGCTCGCTGGCGGTCGTGGCCGTCCACCGCGCCACGCCTGAGCAGCGGTCGGCGCGCTCGCGCGCGGCGCGGGTCCGCGTCGTGCGGCCGAGCGCCGGGCCCGGCGCGCGCGGGCCGGTCGTGCGGCTGCTGCAGCGCGGCCTCGACCGGCTGCACTACGCCGTCTCGCTCTCCGGCGTCTACGACGACGCCACCTCACGGGCGGTGATGGCGTACCGCAAGGTCAACGGCATGGCGCGCACCGGCACCGCCTCACCCGAGGTGGTCCGCGCGGTGATGCGCGGCCGCGGGGCCTTCAAGCCGCGCTTCAAGGAGGCGGGCCGCCACGTCGAGGCGGACCTCTCGCGCCAGGTCCTGGCGCTTGTCGAGAACGGCCGCGTCGTCCGCACGTACCACACGTCGTCGGGCACGTCCGCGACGCCGACCGTGATCGGCTCGTTCCGGGTCTACATGAAGACGCCCGGGGTCAACAACAAGGGGATGCTCCACTCGTCGTACTTCATCCGCGGCTACGCGGTGCACGGCTACCCCTCGGTCCCGCCGTTCCCCGCCAGCCACGGGTGCCTGCGCGTCCCGAACGCCAACGCGCGCACGATCTACGACTGGCTACGGATCGGCGACGGGGTCCACGTCTATCCCTGATGATTTCCCGGCCGCGGTAGGGCGCTGCCGTGATGCACGTTGCCGTCCGTGGCCCCTTCCGTCGCGAGTGGCGCCTCAAGTCGCTGCCGGGCAGGCTCCCTCGCCATCCCACCACCCTCGCCGACCGCTCCCGCCGCACCGCTCTGAGCCACCTCCCTCGACGATGCAGTTCAGGAGCCCAGCGCCGTCTCCGCGACCAGCAACGAGAGCACCGCATCCATCCCGCCCGCGGCGTGTGCGGCGCGGATGCGGTCGGCGCCGCTGCCCTCGCGCAGGATGCGCACGACGCCCTCGAGGGCGTCCTCGGCGCCGACGTCGCGCGCGTAGGGACGGGCGGTCTCCAGCGCGGTCCGCGCGACCTCGCGCAGCGGCCGCAGCCGGCCGCGCGACCAGATGATCGCGTCGAGTCCGTCGCGCCCGGCGCGGTAGGAGCCCTCGACGAGGACCTCGCGCGGCGGCGGGTCGCCCGCCGGCCCGTACGTGCAGTCGAGGATCAGCGCGTGGACGAGCGCGGCGAGGCCGATCACAGAGTCCAGGCGCGACTGGGCGTCCATCGCGCGCACCTCGAGCGTCCCGAGCTTCGGATGCGGACGGATGTCCCACCACAGGAACGTGTAGTCGGGCACGTCGGCGGCCGCGACCACCTGGCGGATCGAGGTGTCGTAGTCCTCCCAGTTGGCGAACGCCCGCGGGACGTCGGCGCGCGGGTAGCCGCGGAACAGCTGGGCGCGGGCGGTGGCGAAGCCGGAGTCCCCGCCGAACCAGAACGGCGAGTGGGCGGCGAGGCCCTGCAGCAGCGGCAGGTGCGCCCGCATACGGTTGAACGCGCGAATCGCGGTGCCGGGGTCGGGCATCCCGACGTGGATGTGCAGCGCGCACGTCGGCGTGCGGCGCAACAGCCCGCGCAGCTGGGCGCCGATCTCGCGGTAGCGCGGCGCGTCGACGTGGAGCGCGTCGCCGAGCACCGAGTCGGGGTGGATCCCGGAGCCCATCAGCGTCGCGCCGGCGTCGCGCAGCGCCTGGCGCATGGCGGCGAGCGACCGGCCGCCCTCGATCGCGTTGGCCGACACCGGCGACGCCGTCTCCACGAGCGCCTCGTAGACGTCGTGCATCACCGAACCGGCGTCGGTCCGCACGCGCGGGACGAGCTCGCTCGACATCGGCGCCAGCCGCTTCGTGGCGGGGTCGATGAGCAGGAGTTCCTCCTCCATGCCCAGGGCGAAGGCGGCCCGGCGGCCGAAGGCGTGCTCCACGGCCCGTAGGATGCCAGCCCATGGCCGCCCGGGAGGACCTCGTCGCCGCGCTGCGCGAGCACGCGCTCGTCATCGGCGAGGTGACGCTCACGTCCGGCGCCACCGCGCAGTACTACGTCGACGCCAAGCGCGCGATCCTGCTCCCGCACGGGTTCCGCGCCCTCGCCGAGCTCGTCGCCGCCAAAGCCCGCGAGTGGGGGGCGACCGCCGCGGGCGGGCTGACCATGGGGGCCGACGCGCCCGCGTGCGCGGCACTGGCCGGCGGCGCCGACGTCAAGGCGTTCTTCGTGCGCAAGGAGACCAAGACCCACGGTCTGCAGCGCAAGATCGAGGGCCCGCCGCTCGTGCCTGGCGAGCGCTGCCTGATCGTCGAGGACGTGGTGACGAGCGGCGGCTCGACGATCCAGGCGATCGAGGCGGTCCGCGCCGAGGGTCATGAGATCGCCGGGGTCGTCGCGATCCTCGACCGCCTCGCCGGCGGCGCCGAGCGCATCCGCGCGGCGGCGGGCGGGGCACCCTACGAGCCGCTCGCGACGATCGACGACGTGTACCCGGAGCGCCCCGACCGCTGAGCCGGCGCGCGCTCGTTCGGCGCGTGCAAAAGAGCGGCAACGCGCCCGTTGCTGTCGACGGTGCCTCCGTGCAGGCGGGCTCGTTCCCAAGTCCGGAGGTCCACCGTCATGGCTCCCAGCCAGCTGCAGGCCCCTGTCCGCGCGCTCGCCGCGACGCTTGACGGCGACGGCGTCGGCGACAGCGCCGACAACTGCCGCACCACGGCCAACGCCGATCAGGTCGACGCCGACCGGGACGGGATCGGCTCCGGGTGCGACGCCGTCGAGGTCCCCACGGCGAAGGAGCAGTGCGCCCACCTCGGCTGGACGCGCTTCAGCAACCCATCGTTCAAGAGCACCGGCGATTGCAACAAGTACGTGCGGGCCACCCAAGGGCCTCTCGCTGCGTCCGGCCGCTGAGCGCCCGAGCGGGCCTCAAGGGGAGTCGGCGAGATCCGCCGCGGCGGGGTCGAGCACGCGCGCGAGGAACCTCCGGGTCCGCTCGTTGGCGGGGCTTCCGATCACCCGCTGGGCGTCCCCCTCCTCCACGATGACGCCGTCGTCCATGAACACGACGCGGTCGGCGACCTCGCGCGCGAAGCTCATCTCGTGCGTGACGACGATCATCGTCATCCCGTCGACCGCCAGCCCGCGCATGACCGCCAGCACGTCGCCGACGATCTCGGGATCCAGCGCGGAGGTGGGCTCGTCGAACAGCATCAGCTCCGGTCCCATCGCGAGCGCCCGCGCGATCGCGGCCCGCTGCTGCTGGCCGCCCGAGAGCTGGGCGGGGTAGGTGTGGGCCTTGTCGGACAACCCCACGCGCTCGAGGTTCGCGGCCGCGACCCGCTCGGCCTCGGCCTTGCCGCGACCCAGCACGCGCCGCTGCGCGATCGCCACGTTCTCGGTCACGGTGAGATGCGGGAACAGGTTGAACTGCTGGAACACCATGCCGATCCGGCGCCGGATCGCGTCGATGTCGACGTCGGGGTCGGTGACCTCGTCCGTGCCGATCAGCACCTGGCCGGAGCTCGGCTCCTCGAGCCGGTTGATACAGCGCAGCAGTGTGGACTTGCCCGAGCCCGACGGGCCGATGACGCAGACGACCTCGCCCTGCGCGACGCTGAAGTCGATGCCCTTGAGCACATCGAGCTCGCCGAACGACTTGTGCAGATCCCGGATCGCGATCATCGGGCCTTGGCCTGCTGTGCCTCGAGCCGGCGGACCAGGATGCCGAGCGGCACGGTGATGATGAGATAGGCCAGGCCCGCGATCAGGATCGGCGTCATGCTCACGTGCTGATTGAGCGCGTCGCGGCCGAACTTCGCGAGCTCGCGCGTCGGGAGCGTCACGCCCAGCAGGTAGACGAGCGAGGAGTCCTTCGTGAGCAGGATCAGCTCGTTGGTCAAGGGCGGCAGGATGATCCGGAACGCCTGTGGGATGACGATCGAGACCATCGCGCGGGTGTGCGACATCCCGAGCGAGCGCGCTGCCTCCATCTGGCCCTTCGGCACCGCCTGGATGCCCGCCCGGAACGTCTCGGCCATGTACGCCGCCGCGACGAGCCCGAGCGCGATGGTGATCGTGCCGAGCACCCCGCCCGGCACCTCGGTGTTCAGCGCGATGGGGACGCCGTAGCCGAAGCCGATCAGCACGAGCAGCGCCGGGACCCCGCGGAAGAACTCGATGTAGACCGTCGCCATCGCGCGGTAGGCGGCGACCGGCGACAGGCGCATCAGGGCGATCACGAGCCCGAGCACCAGTCCGAAGGCGAACGCGCAGAGCGTGTAGAGGACGGTGTTCTTGAGCGCGACGGTGATGATCTCCGGGAACAGCTCCCCGATCACCTGGACGTCGAAGAACGCGTCGCCGATCCGCTGCCAGTCGGCGAGCGCCACCAGGGCGCCCACCGCGACGAGGAGCAGCAGGTACTGCGCGCCGCGCACCGCCTGCGCCCGTTGGCGCCGTGTCACGGCGCTACTCCGGCTTGGCGCCGAACCACTTCTCGTAGATCCGGTCGTACGTGCCGTCGGCCTTGGCCTGCTTGATCACGTCGTTGACGGTCTGCTCGAGCTTCTGGCTCGTTCCCTTCTTCATGCCGAAGCCGTACTGCTCGCCGGTCTCGAACTGCGCCGCCACCTCGAGCTCCGGGTTGTCCTTGACGTAGTCCAGCAGGACCGGGATGTCGTTGATCGCGGCGGGGATCTGCCCGCTCTTGACGCTGCTCAGCTCGAGCGCCAGGTCCTCGTAGTCCTTGAGCTGCGCATCGTCCGGCGCGTGCTCCTCTGCGTAGCGCTTGCCCGTGGTCCCGGACTGCACGCCGAGCGTCTTGCCCGCCAGGTCGTCGAGCGAGGCGATCCCGCTGTCCTTCTTGACGAGCAGCGCCTGGTTGGCGTCGAAGTACGGCGCGGAGAACGCGATCTTCTCGGCACGCTCGGGCGTGATCGTCATCGCCGCCGCGGCGATGTCGCACTTGCGCGCATTGAGATCCTCGCCCGACTGGATGCCCTCGAACGGCGTGTCGACGATGCCCTGCTTGACCCCGAGCTTCTTCGCGACCAGGTCGATGATGTCGACGTCGAAGCCGACGATCTTGCCGCCCTGCTCGAACTGGAACGGCTTGTAGGGCAAGTGCGTGCACGTCGTGATCTCGCCGTCCTTGATCAGGTCGACCCCGCTGTCGGCGGCCTTGCCGGCGCCGCCGGTGCTGTCGTCCTCCCCGCACCCGCCGAGCGCGATCGCCGCCGCCGCGAGCAGTACGCCCGCCCTCACAGATCCCCGTCGCATGCGCCGCCTTCCCGCCTGAGGTCCCAGCCGATCGGTCCCACCCGTCGGCTCCGAGCAAGCCCGGGACTCTAGCCGGACCTCGACGGGCGCCGCCAGACAGGCGAGAGGACGCCGGGCCGTCCGGTGCTCCCGTGGGTTCACGTTGGGTTCGGTCGCTGATCCGCTACGGCGTGGCGTACGGGGCCCGTGCCGTAGCTTTGCCGTGTGGTCGAGCGCGAGTACGAGATCATCCTGCAGCCTGAGCCCGAGGGCGGCTTCAGCGTCTTCGTGCCCGAGTTGCCGAGCGTGGTCACCCAGGCCGAGACGGTCGAGGAGGCGCACGCGATGGCTCGCGAGGCGATCGAGGCCTACCTGGAGGTCATGCACGAGGACGGTCTGCCGGTCCCGACCGTGCAGCGCGGCCGGGTCGCGGTTCACGCTGCGTGAGTCCGAAGCTGCCGGTCCTGACGGGCGCCGAGCTGATCGCGGTGCTCGAGGCCGACGGCTGGTACGTGGCGCGGGTGAAGGGCAGCCACCACGTCATGGTCATCCCGAGATCCCGGACGCGATCCCGGTGCCGGTCCACGGCAAGACGCCGCTGAAGCGCGGCACGCTCGCTGGCATCCTGCGCAACGCCGGCATCGATCGTGAGGAGCTGCAGCGCCTCCTCCGGCGCTGAGAATCGGCATAGCGTCCAGCGGAGCTGGTCCCGCCATCTGGCGGCGAGGCCGCAATTGGCGCTGTAGCAAGGCGCCCCGAGCAGGATTCGAACCTGCGGCCTACTCCTTAGGAGGGAGTCGCTCTATCCAGCTGAGCTATCGGGGCGTGCCGCAGACGATACGTCGCGACATGCCTTTGGTTCTCGGGACATAACTAAATGAGTGCCCGATCCGCTGCCTCCTGACCTGAGCCGCCTCGGCGACGAGATCGTCGCGGGCGCTGAGCGAGCGGTTCGTGCGCGCCGCCGGCGGGCGACGTGGCTGACGTGCGCCGGAGGCGTCGCCGCCGCGCTCGTCGTCGCGGCCGGCGTGCCCGGTGCCGTCGACCCGGCGCAGCGCACCGGGCAGCGGCTCATGTCCAGCGTGGTCGGCAGCTCGCCTGAGCTCCGGCCCGGGTGCGATTACATGCGCACCGCGACCTTCGCCTACCCACAGCCGTGTCGGCGGGCGGGCGCGCCGCTCCCGATCGTGCACGTGGGCTTGCAGTCCGATGGGGAGCTGATCCCACGGAGGTGGTGAGGGCGCCAGCGCACCTCGCGGTAGGCCCGATTCAGAGGGATACAGCGCTCGAAGTAGTACCTTGCACGCCGGGGAAATCGTGCGCGGCGCCCGCCGCGCACTCTGAGGGGGTTGTACTGATAGCCGTCGCACCGCGTAGCCGAAAGGCCTCTGCATGACTACTGATGTGCTCGGCGCCGAGGTGAGCGCCGACAGCGTCGTCGCCCTGCCCGACGAGGACATCGCGCGCTCGCCGCTGCAGCTCTTCTGGCGCCGGCTCCGGCGCGACAAGGTCGCGATGACCGCGCTCGGGTTCATCGTGCTGCTGATCGCCATCGCGATCGTCGCCCCGGTCATCGTGAGCGTCGCCGGCACGCCCGGCCCGAAGGTCCAGAGCTCCACGGCGCTCGACGTGTTCGGGTCGCCGAGCGGCCCGTCCTCCGCCCATCCCTTCGGCGTCGACCGGATCGGCCGCGACATCTTCTCCCGCACCATCTACGGCTCTCGCGTCTCGCTCGAGGTGGCGCTGATCGCCACCGGCATCGCCGTCTTCATCGGCGTCGTCGTGGGCCTCGTCGCCGGGTACTACCGCGGCTTCGTGGACACGCTGCTCTCGCGTCTCATCGACGTCGTCCTCGCGTTCCCGATCCTGCTCCTCGGGCTCGGCCTCGCGGCGGCGTGCTCCGGCGCGAAGGGCTGCATGGGTGGCCTGATCCAGCCGGGGCTCCCGGTGGTGATCATGGTCATCGCGATCATCAACTGGACCTACATCGCCCGCATCGTGCGCGGGCAGGTCCTGTCGCTGCGAGAGAAGGAGTTCGTCGAGGCAGCGCGATCCCTCGGCGCATCGAACACCCGCATCATCCTGCGCGAGATCCTCCCCAATCTCGTCGCCCCGCTGATCGTCTACGCGTCCCTGCTGATCCCCGCGAACATCCTGCTCGAGGCGGCGCTGTCGTTCCTCGGCGTGGGCGTGGGGGCCGGCACTCCCTCCTGGGGGGCGATGATCGCCGAGGCGACCAACCTGTTCCCCGATGCCTGGTGGTACATGCTTTTCCCGGGCATCGCTCTCCTCATCACGGTATTGGCGTTCAACCTGATCGGCGACGGCCTCCAGGACGCGCTCGATCCGCGCCGCCGGTGAACCCGGCGCGCTCCCCGAATCACCGTTTCAACACCTACGAAAGGAACCAGTCCATGCCAAAGTCCTTGTTGAGGGCACGCCTCGCGCTTATCGCGTTTGCGGCCGTCCTCGTATTGGCCGCCTGTGGCGGCGACGACAACGAATCCGCCGACGAGGGCGACGGCGGCGGCACGCCCGCGACCAAGACCGAAGAGGCCTCGGCCAGCGTCACCGAGAAGCTCTTCGCCGGCACCGACGCCGACAACCGCGCCAATCCTGCGGAGGGTGGCAAGAAGGGCGGCACGCTCACCGTCCTGTCCGGAGGCGACGTCGACTACATGGACCCGGGCAAGACGTACTACACGTACTCGATCGGGATCATCAACGCGACGCACCGCGGCCTGTTCGCCTACCTCCCGGGCGACACGACGAAGCCGGTGCCGGACCTCGCCGACGGTGATGCCGAGATCTCCGAGGACGGCAAGGTGGTCACCGTCAAGCTCAAGAAGGGCGTGATGTTCTCCGCGCCGGTCAAGCGCGAGGTCGTGTCCAAGGACGTCAAGTACGCGATCGAGCGCGCCTTCACCGCGAACGTCGCCAACGGCTACGCGCGGGTCTACTTCAACGATCTGGTCGGCGTCCCCAAGGAGCCGGGCGACTACCAGGAGATCAGCGGCATCGAGACGCCGGACGACCAGACGGTCGTCTTCAACCTCACCAAGGGCACGGGCGCCGCGCTCGCCGGCGCGCTCGCCATGCCGATCTCCGTCCCGGTCCCGAAGGAGTTCGCCGAGAAGTACGACACGAAGAAGCCGTCGACCTACGGCGAGGAGTACGCCGTCTTCACCGGCCCGTACAAGGTCGAGAGCGACGCGCAGGGCAAGCAGACGGGCTATGTGGCCGGCAAGAGCATCAAGCTCATCCGCAACCCCGACTACGCTGCGGTCGACGACTTCCGTCCGGCCTTCCTGGACGAGATCGACATCCGCGCCGGCAATGAGGACACGAACGTGGCGTCCCGCCGGGTCCTGTCGGGTCAGAGCATGGCGACGGGCGACATCGAGCCCCCCGCCAGCCAGCTCAAGCGGCTGCTGCAGAGCAACAAGAAGGAGCTGTCGGCGGTTCCGGGCGGCGGCTGGCGCATGGTCTCGATGGACAACTCGCGCGCGCCGTTCAACGACGTCAACGTCCGCAAGGCCGTGATCGCCGGGTTCAACCGCAACGCTCTTCGCCAGCAGCGCGGTGGCGAGGCGCTCGGGCCGATCGCCCAGGGCCTCATCCCGCCCGGCATGGCGGGCTACGACGAGTCCAACGCCGTCGAGGGCTTCTCGAAGGAGTTCGACTGGCTGGCGAAGCCCGAGGGCGACCGCACGCTCAGCGCGAAGTACTTCAAGGAGGCCGGCATGGCGAGCGGCAAGTACGAGGGCTCAGAGGAGCTGCTGATCGTGGCCGACAGCGCCGAGCCCGACAAGTCGGTCGCGCAGATCACCGAGCAGCAGATGTCCGAGATGGGCTTCAAGACGAAGCTCCGCCTGGTGACCCGCGACACGATGTTCACGAAGTTCTGCAACGTCCCGAAGTCCGAGGTCCACGTCTGCCCGTCGGTCGGCTGGGCGCAGGACTTCGCGGATCCGCAGACGATGCTCGACCCGACGTTCAACGGCAACAACATCATCGAGACCGGTAACTCGAACTGGCCCGAGATGGACGTCAAGGAGGTCAACGACGCCATCGAGGCGGCCAAGCTCGTGACGGAGCCGACCGAGCGGGCCAAGGCCTGGGCCGACGTCAACAAGAAGATCATGGAGCAGGCCCCGTCGATCCCGTACATGTGGGATTACCAGGTCGTCGCCTCGTCGAAGAACGTGCGCGGCGTCCAGAGTGGCTACTCCACCACGTGGGACTGGAACTTCACCTCCATCACCGGGTAAGTTCCCCTCGCGCCGTCACCGGCCCGCCGCCTCCGGGCGGCGGGCCGAGGTGCGATTCCTAGCCCATGGCCCCTTACATCACACGCCGCTTGCTCGGCATGGTGCTGCTGCTGATCCTGGTCAGCGCGGTCACCTTCATCATCTTCAACGTCTTCCCGTCGACCGACCCGGCCGTGCTGCGTGCGGGCCGGCAGCCGACGCAGGCGGTCATCGAGCAGATCCGCGTGGACCTGGGGCTCGACCGCCCGCTGCTGGTCCAGTTCGGCGACTACATCTACCGGGTGTTCGTCTTCCAGGACTTCGGGCGCAGCTACCAGACCAACAAGGACGTCCTCGACCAGATCCTCGAGAACCTCCCGGCCACCATCTCGCTGGCCCTGGGCGGCGTGATCGTGTGGCTCACGATCGGTCTCTCGATCGGCGTCATCTCCGCGGTCTTCCACCGGTCGATCTTCGACCGCGTCGCGATCATGCTGTCGCTCGTCGCGGTCTCCGCGCCGGTGTACTGGCTCGGTCTCGTCGCGCTCTACCTCTTCGCGCCCGACTTCGGCGTCTTCGGGATCGAGTTCCTCGGCGGACAGGGCTCCTATGTGCCGATCTCCGAGAATGCAGGCACGTGGTTCACATCGCTCGTCTTACCGTGGTTCGTGCTCGCCGCCTCGTTCGCGGCGGTGTACTCGCGCCTGCTGCGCGGGTCGCTGCTCGACGTCCTCGGCGAGGACTACATCCGCACGGCGCGCGCCAAGGGCCTGTCTGAGCGGCGCGTCATCGGGCGCCACGCCGTCCGCAGTGCGCTCGCGCCGGTGGTCACCGTCCTGGGCCTCGACCTGGGCATCCTGCTCGGCGGCGCGATCCTCACCGAGTCGGTCTTCAACATCCCGGGCGTCGGCCGGCTCGCCTACGATGCGATCCTTCGCGGCGACCTGCCGATCGTGCAGGGCACCGTGCTGTTCGGAGCGTTCTTCATCGTCATGCTCAACCTCATCGTCGACATCGTTTACGCGCTGCTCGACCCCCGGGTCCGGTACTAGCCGTGCCGCTTCTGGACGTCCGCGACCTCAGGGTCAGCTTCGACACCGACGACGGCGTGGTGGGCGCCGTCGACGGCGTGTCGTTCTCCATCGACCCCGGCCGGGCGCTCGGCATCGTGGGGGAGTCCGGATCGGGCAAGAGCGTCTCCAGCCTCACCATCCTCGGCCTCACCCGCGCCAAGAACGCGACGTTCAGCGGGGAGGTGCTGTTCGACGGCAAGGACCTGCTGACCATGGCGCCCGAGGAGCTCCGCGCCATCCGCGGCAAGGAGATCGCGATGATCTTCCAGGACCCGCTCTCCTCGCTGCACCCGTTCTACCGCGTCGGCGACCAGCTGATCGAGGCGGTGCGCGCGCACGCCGACACGCCGAAGAAGGTGGCCAAGGAACGGGCCTTGGAGATGCTGGCGCTCGTCGGCATCCCCGACCCGCGCTCGCGCATCGACGCCTATCCGCACGAGTTCTCCGGTGGCATGCGCCAGCGGGCGATGATCGCGATGGCGCTCATCAACGACCCCAAGCTGATCATCGCCGACGAGCCCACCACCGCGCTCGACGTGACCGTCCAGGCGCAGATCCTCGAGCTGCTCTCCCGCCTGCAGCGCGAGATGGGGACCGCCGTGATCATCATCACCCACGACCTCGGGGTCGTGGCGGAGATGACCGACGAGATCGCCGTCATGTACGCCGGCCGAATCGTGGAGCGCGCGTCCACGGCGCAGCTCTTCAGCGCGCCCGAGCACCCGTACACCTGGGGCCTGCTGCGGTCGATCCCCCGGCTCGACACGCCGCGCGACGAGGAGCTCGTGCCGATCGAGGGGCGCCCGCCCTCGATGATCAACCGTCCTTCGGGCTGCTCCTTCCACCCGCGTTGCCCCTACGTGAAGGACGCGCACAAGCGCGTCGACCCGACGCTCGAGCCGGTCGCCGGGACCGACGGCCGGCACCTGGTGGCCTGCCTGCTGGCCTCGGACTCGCGGCGCGAGCTCTGGCGCCGGCTGGCCGTGGGCGGCACGCCGGACACGGCGCGCGCCGCGGTCACGATCAAGGACGGCCCTGGATGAGCGCCGGCGAGCCGATCCTGGAGGTCCGCGACCTCGTCAAGCACTTCCCGATCACGAGCGGGTTCCTGATTCGCCGGCAGGTCGGCGCGGTGCAGGCGGTCAACGGCGTCTCCTTCGACGTGATGAAGGGCGAGACCCTCGGCATCGTCGGGGAGAGCGGCTGCGGCAAGTCGACGACGGCTCGGCTGCTGCTCAAGCTGGTGGACCCGACGTCGGGGTCGATCCGCTTCGAGGGCCAGGAGATCGCCGGCCTCAGCGCGAAGGAGATCAAGCCGCTGCGGCGCGAGATGCAGATGATCTTCCAGGATCCGTACTCCTCGCTGAACCCGCGCCGGACGGTCGGCGCGATCATCAGCGAGCCGTTCAGGATCCACGGGCTCAACACCGGCGAGGGCGAGCGCAAGCGCGCGGTCCAGGAGCTGATGGACACCGTCGGCCTCAATCCCGAGCACTACAACCGCTACCCGCACGAGTTCTCGGGTGGCCAGCGCCAGCGGATCGGCGTCGCCCGCGCGCTCGCGCTCAAGCCGAAGATGATCATCGCCGACGAGCCGGTCTCAGCGCTCGACGTCTCGATCCAGGCGCAGGTGCTCAACCTGCTGCGCGATCTGCAGCGCACGCTTGGCCTGACGCTCGTCTTCATCGCCCACGACCTCTCGGTCGTGCGTCACATGTGCGACCGCGTGGCCGTCATGTACCTCGGCCAGATCGTCGAGCTCGCCAGCTCCGAGCAGCTCTACGCCCACCCGCGGATGCCGTACACGGGCGCGCTGATGTCGGCGGTCCCGGTGGCCGATCCCGCCCTCGCCGCGACGAAGAAGCGCCAGCTGCTGGTCGGCGACCTCCCGAGCCCCACCAACCCACCGAACGCATGCCGGTTCCACACGCGCTGCCCGAAGGCCCAGGAGCTCTGCGCGGAGGTCGAGCCGCCGCTCGAGCCGAAGGAGGGCGGCAACCTCGCCGCCTGCCATTTCCCGCTCACGGACGAGGAGATCCGCGAGCGCGTGCCGACCGCCCACGCGTGAAGCGCGGCGGCCGCCGGCGTTCAGTCGTCGTCGTCGTCGTAGAGCGACTCTGACGCGATCTGGTTGGCCTTGCGGTCGAACAGCTTGATGTCGAGGTAGTCGCCCCGATAGGCGTCGGGCGCCAGGAGCGTGAAGCGCCCGTCGACGAGCGCGCACTGGTCGACCGCCAGACCGGCCAGCTCCGCGGTCACGATCGCCCCGTCGGTGACGAGCGGGCGCCCCCACACGAGCGTCATGGCGGCGACGTTCGCCCCTTCCCCGCGCCAGCCGCCGACGACTTCCTCGCAGAGGTCGAGCCGCCAGTCGGGGTTGCGCTCGGCGGTCTCGTCGGTGAAGTCGGCCGATGCGAAGAACTCGGAGGGCTCGGCCTCCACGTCGCCCGGCACGAACGAGACGTAGCCGAACAGCTCGAGGCCGGTGGACGTCGGCGCGGTGACGGGCACGTACGTCCGCCCCGCCCAGGTCCGGTCGGGGTGCCAGGCCAGCTCGCCGGTCTCGCCGAGGTCCTCGTCCCCGGCGTCGATTGCTGACACCGCGGCCTCGAACTCGGCGCGCAGGAGTTCCTCCCAGCGACCGTACGGGGTGGGGTCCTGCGGCGGCTCGGCGGCGAAGCGGCAGACGAAGCGTTCCTCGGGCGGCACGGCCGCCAGGCTAGTGGAAGCGCTCAGGCCGCGGCAGCGTGGGGCGGCGCGTCTTGGGCGGCGGCGGGCACGGCGACGGCCTCGACCGTGGCCAGCCGGCGGGCCGGGCGCTGCCACCGCGCGAGCAAGTAGACCGCGACGCCGAGGCCGATGAGTGCTGCGACCACAGTCGCGGCCCAGAATGCGTCCGTGCTTGAGAGAAAGGGGATCATTGCCGTAGGTGCCTTACCTTGGCTATCGGGCGAAGCCACTGTCGCTTGAATGGCCGTCGGGCGCAATCGGATATTTGGCCAGGCGCCGAACCGTCAAAGCTCGAGCCACAGGGTGACAGGCCCGTCGTTGACGAGCTCGACCGCCATGCGGGCACCAAACACGCCGCGCTGAGCGCCCAGGCGGTCGCAGAACCGCTCATACAGGGGCTCGGCGTGCTCGGGGGGCGCCGCTGCGACGTAGGCAGGGCGGTTGCCGCGGCGGGTGTCGCCGTAGAGCGTGAACTGCGAGACACATAACACCTCTCGTTCGCCCAGCGGCTCGTTCATCCTCCCTGCCGCGTCGGGGAACACGCGCAGCGCGCGCACCTTGTCGGCCAGGCGGTCGGCGGTCGCCGCGTCGTCGGCGTGGGTGACGCCGAGCAGGACGAGCAGGCCGGGGCCGATCGCCGCGACCTCGGCGCCGTCGGCGCGCACCGCCGCGCGCGAGACGCGCTGGATGAGCGCCCTCACGCCGCGCGCAGCTCGGAGGCGGCGGTCTCCGGCGCGAGCACGTTGAGGTGGACGCCCGTGCCGAGCTCGATCCCGGCGAGGTGCGCGAGGCGGGGGAGGACGTCGATCCGCCAGCAGAAGCTGTCGGCGCCGGACGGCGCGGTCCGGATCCACAGGTTCAGCGGCGGCGGCGCGCCGAGCCGCCGCGCGAGGCGCTCGAGCGCGTCGTGCAGCAAGGCGGCGCCGGTCGGGCCGTCGTCCTCGTAGCGCGAGCGGGCGCGGCGCGGGACGAGCATGAGCTGGAACGGCAGGCGCGAGGCGTACGGCGCGAGGACGACCGCCTCGTCGTCGATGGTGACGATCCGCTCGCGCAGGCGCACCTCCTCCTGCAGCAGGTCGGCGAGCAGGTTGCCGCCCATCGTCCGAGTCGCGTAGGCGCCGAAGCGCTCGCGCTCGCGGGCGATCGCCGCGGGCACGAAGTCCAGCGCGCAGAGCTGCGCGTGCGAGTGCGGGAGCGAGGCACCGCCCTCGCGGCGCTCGTTGACGAGCAGGTGCACGCAGGCGGCGTCCGCGTGCGCGCGCATGCGCTCGCGCCAGGCGTCCATCGCGACCGCCAGCTGCGCGGGCGCGAGCTCGCACAGGGACACCACCGGCTCCGGCGTGTTGACGATGACCTCGTGGGCGCCGATGGCGGGCAGGGCGTGGAACAGGTCGGGGTTGGGGTGGCGGTCGGGCTCGCGGGCGTCCGGGGTCAGGGCGGGATAGAGGTTGGGAACGACGCGGACCGCCCAACCGGGGCTGTTGGGAGCGCGGTCGGGGGCGGTGCCGAAGGCGGCCACCTCGGGCGGCGTGCGGTCCTCGTGGCCCTCGAGGAACGGGTCGCCCTCGGGGTCGATGGGCGCCGCCGGCTCGACGCCGAAGCCGCCGCCCGGGCGGCGGGCGCGGTCGGCGGCGATGATCACCTTCAGGCCGGTCAGCGGGTCCACACGCAGCTCCGGCATTACAGGTGCTTCTCCATGGTCACGTGCTCGATGCCCTCCTCCTCGAACGGTGGTCCGACCGGGCGGTAGCCCGCGCGGTCGTAGATGGGCCGCGCGTCGGTCTGGGCGTGCAGGCGCAGGCCGCGCGCCCCCGCGGCCGCCGCCTCGCGGTCGGCCTCGGCGAGCAGCGCGGCGCCGATCCCGCGCCGGCGGGCCTCGCGCGCGACGACGAGCCGCCCCAGCCGGGCGACCCCGTCCACGACGAGCAGCCGGCAGGTCCCGAGCACCTCGCCGCGGGGGTCGACGGCGACCAGGTGCAGCGCCTCGTGGTCGTGCCCGTCGCGATCGGCGTCCGGCCGCACGCCCTGCTCGCCGGCGAACACCGCCACCCGCAGCGCCAGGGCCGCGGCGAGCTCGTCGTCGTCGCGCACGCGCCGGACCTCGACGCTCATCCGCGCAGGTAGCGGTCGATGTCCGCGGCCAGGTCCCGCTCGGTCCGGTACTGGCCCTGGTGCACGAACGCGGTCTTCCCGCGGGTGTCGATGAACACGGTGGCCGGCCACCCGGTCCCTGGCGCGTAGCGCTCGGCGATCTTCGCCTTGGGATCCTCGTAGGACGGGAACGGCACGGGGGTGTCGCGCAGGAACGTGGCCGCCTCGTCGTGGTTGTCCCTCGCGTCGATCCCGAGGAAGGCGATCTCCTTGCCGCGCTTGGTCGCCTGCTGCTGGAAGTGGGGGAACTCGATCTGGCAGGGCCCGCACCAGGCCGCCCACTTGTTGACCACGACGGGATGGCCGCGCAGCGCGCGCAGGCGGGCGTCAAAGGCGCTCACCCCGCCGCCCAGGAGGCGGTTGGCATCGGTGTGCAGCGCGGCGAGCGGCGCGGGCGCGCCGGCGAGCTGCTCCTTGGCCGCGGCCAGATCGAAGCCCGATCCGTCGGCCTCCTCGGTCGTCCCGCGCCCCGCCTGCAGGAGCCCGATGGTGACGGCGGCGGCCAGCGCCAGCAGCGCGAGAACGGGCAGGGCGGCGCGGCGCATGGCCCAAGGGTGGCATATCGCTGGCCCCCGACCGGGGCGTCTGCTTCAATATGGGTAGCTCAGGGGGACAGGAGCTCGAGGGGTCGCGGCGGAGTCCCGCCAGACCGGCCTCGAGTCTCGCCGATGCCCGTGAGCCCGCGGCGTCGCGCGCTGTGTCCGCGACGCCTCCACGTCGAGCAGTCGAGCCTTTCATGGCTGAACTCATGCCAGTGGCCGATCCGGCCACGTCCCTTCCCCCCACCGACGACATCGAGCGCGTCCAGGCGTTCACCCGCGAGCCCTTCGTCCTCGACGGCGAGGCGCTCACCGACGCCCTGGCCCCGGGCACCCCGCGGCGCCGGGCGTTCGATGCCGCCCTCGTCGAGGTCCGCGCCGGCGCCGACCAGCCGTCGATCGCCTGGCGGCGCGCGTACTCGCTGATGCTCGGGCTCGAGCGCCTGCTCGGCCAGCAGGAGCCGGCGCTCGTCGACGGGACGGTGCTCTCGGCCCATCAGGTCGATGCGCTGTCGGGCACGCTGACCGCCCTGCTCGCCGAGGCCCAGCGCAACGGCAACGGCAACGGCGCCGCCGAGTTCGAGGATGCGCCGCTCGCCTCCGCGGCGATCCCCGGCGAGGAGGAGCTGCCGCCCGACCTGCAGGAGGACGAGCCCGACGAGGAGCCCCAGGACTGGGCCGACGAGCCGGGCTCCGGGGTACAGGACGCCGAGGTCGGCGAGGCGCCGGAAGATCCGAACGCGGACCGCCGCTTCTGGTTCGAGCATGCCACCGGCGCCGGCAAGACCGTCGCGGCGCTCGGCTTCGTCGAGGCGTCGCGCACCGGCGGCACGCTGATCCTCACCCACCGCCGCAACCTCGTCGACCAGTTCCACGGCGAGCTGCGCGACCGCGGCTACCGCGACCGGATCTCGCCGGCGCTGCTCAAGCGCGACGACGGCTCGGGGTCCCACGACCCGGCGAACGGGCTGGTGACCGTCGAGACCTACCAGTGGTTCGTGCGCAACTCCTCGCGGGTGTCGGACGCGTACACGATCGTCATCTGCGACGAGGCGCACACCGCGCTGGGCGAGAAGACCTCGGCGTCGATCCGCGAGTGGTCGGGCCCCGTCTTCGTCGGCATGACCGCGACCGGCGCGCTGATCGCCCGCCACGTCACCGACCTGTTCCCGACCCAGACCTCGCGCTTCGACCTCGCGCAGGCGGCGCGGCGCGGCGTCATCTCGCCGCTGCGTTGCGTGCGGATCCCGCCCGGCCCGGGCGTGCGAACGATCGCCAAGGTGCCGCTGCGCCGCGGCGAGGTGGACACCGAGTTCGACCAGGAGATGCTGGCCGAGCTGCTCGACCAGCTGCCGTTCAACCTGGCCATCGCCGACCTCTACAAGACGCGCTTCAACGGCGTCCCCGGCGTCGTCTACGCCGCCGGCGTCCGCCACGCCTACAACGTCGCCGAGGCGTTCCGCGACGTCGGGCTCAAGGCGCGCGCGGTCTCGGGCGAGACGCCCAAGCGCGAGCTCGCCGAGACGCTGGCCGCCTACGAGCGCGGCGACGTCGACGTCCTCGTCAACGCGCAGCTGCTCGCCGAGGGCTGGAACTCGCCGCGCGCGACGGTCTGCATGCATCTCGCGCCGACCGCGTCGCGGCGCATCTACCAGCAGCGCGTCGGCCGCGTGACGCGCCGGCATCCGGGCAAGGAGTCGGGCATCGTCATCGACTTCGTCCACCCGGCGACCAAGCACGACGACCCCGTGGTCACGCTGCACTCGCTGCTCGACCGCGACGTCTACCGCGGCGGCGCGATCGTCGTCGGGCCGGTGCGCCGCGGGCGCGGGCGGCGGCTGCGGGTCGAGCGCCGGGTCCTGCCGGTGTGCTCGGAGGAGAACCGGCGGATCGAGGTCTTCGAGCGCGAGCTCTGGCGGATCGCCGTCGAGCACCTCGACTACGGCGAGCAGATCCAGTGGGCGGCGCTGGCGGGCGCCCGGGTGGCGCCCAACGGCTGGCGCCGCGCCCGCGCGATGCTCCACTTCGACCAGGGCGGCGACCTCAAACGCGCGTTCCTGCTCACCGCCCTGCAGCGCAACAAGAACCCGCAGCTGCGCCTGCGCGCCCTGCAGGAGATCGCGGCCGCCAAGGACGCCGAGGCCTTCGACGCCGCGGTGGACGTCATCGGCGGCTGGCCGCGCGACGAGCGCCGCGAGGGCGTCAAGATCGTCCTCCTCGCGCTCGCGGAGAAGAAGATCGGGCGCCGCGACCAGGCCAACAACTGGATCTGGCGCTGCGCCGAGTACACCCGCGAGGTCCATGAGGAGTATGCGGTCCAGCGCTGGCCCGAGACCAAGCGGCTGCTCGGCCTGCTCGTGAACTCGTCCGGTGGCGCCCACGCGCGCAACGCCCGGCGGCTCGTCCATGCGGCACGCCAGCAGGACCGGCGGTTGAGCGCGGCGCTGCTCGCCGCGGCGATCCCGCACACCGCGGAGGCCGGCGAGGTCGTCAACGGCGCGCGGACGCGCATGTCGCGCAAGCCCGCCGCGCTGGCTCGCGAACTGCTGCGCAACTTCCCGAAGGCCCGCCGCCGCGGCACCCGCCGGCGCAAGGGCAAGGGCGAGAGCGAGGCTCCGATGGAGGTCCTCGAGCCGGTCGGCGGCGAGGCGCTCGACGACGATGTCGGCGGCGACGAGGCCGAACGCGAGGGCGTGGATGTCGAGGCGGCCGACGGCGATGACGAGGCGCCGGCCGAGCCGGCCGAGCCGGTCGTCCGCAAGCCGATCGACGTCGACTTCGAGGCGTTCTCGCCGGAGGTGACCGGTACGGACGTCGACCCGCCCAAGCGCCGCCGCTCGCGCCGCCGCAAGCCGGCCGGCGGCTCGCCCACTCCGAAGGCGACGCCGAGGCAGCGCAGCCGCCGCCGGTCGACCAGGTCGCGGGCGGAGGCGGCGCCGAAGGAGGCCGTGGAACCGCCGGCGGCGGAGGCCGTCGTCGAGGAGGCGAAGCCCAAGCCGGTGCGCAGGCGGACGACGCGCAAGACGGCCGAGTCCCCCGCTGCCGAGGCGGTCGTCGAGGAGGCGAAGCCCAAGCCGGTGCGCAAGCGCGCGACGAAGGCGCCCGCCGCGCCGGCCGACGTCCCTGCTGCGGAGGAGACGCCGAAGCCGGTGCGCAAGCGGGCGACAAGGACGCCGGCCAAGCCGGTAGACGTCCCGGCCGCCGAGGAGAAGCCCAAGCCGGTGCGCAAGCGCGTGACGAAGAAGCCCGCCGCGGCGGCCGACGCCCCGGTCGAGGAGGCAAAGCCCAAGCCGGTCCGCAAGCGGACGACCAAGAAGGCCGTCACCCCCAACGGCAAGAGCGCGAGCGTGCTGGAAGCAAGCGAGGCCGTCCGCCAGGCGGTCCTCGCCGCTCAGGACGACTGAGCCCTACGCGCCCAGGTGCACCTCGCCGGCGTCGAGGCGGGTCACCGATCCGTCGGCGCGCTGGACGAGCAGGGCGCCGGTCTCGTCGACGCCCGCGCCCTCGCCCTCGCCGCCGTGCCAGCGCACTCGGCGGCCGAGCAGCGCGTCGCGCGCCCGCAGGTCGGCGACGACGTCAGCGGCCGGCGCTTCCAGTCGCCGCTCGAGGGCGGCGAGCAGCTCGGCGAGGACGGCATCGAGCTCGTCGGGTGAGCGCCCGAGCGTGCCGGCGCGGTCGCGCACCTCGGGCGGTAGCTCCGAGGGATCCAGCGCGACGTTGACGCCGATCCCGATCACCGCCCACCCGTCCTGCGGGCGGGCCTCGACCAGCACGCCCGCCACCTTGCGACCGTCGAGCAGCATGTCGTTGGGCCACTTGACCCGCGCGGCCGGGCCGGCCACGTCGGCGACCGCGAGGCCGGCGCGCAGCGGCAGCAGGGGGTCGAGCTCGCGGACGACGAGCGAGAGCAACAGCGCGCTGCCGGGCGGGGCGAGCCACGAGCGGCCCTGGCGGCCGCGGCCGGCCGTCTGCTCGCCCGCCGTGACGAGCGTCCCGGCGGGCGCGCCGGCCTCGGCCAGCGCCCGCGCGTGGTCGTTGGTCGAGCCGGTCCGGCGCAGGTGGATGCGTGGGCGCCCGAGCGTCATGCCGGCGCCGGTCGGAGCGTGACCTCGTCGCCCGGGGCCAGGCCGAGGGTCGTGCCCGCGTCGCCGCCGTTGACCGCCAGGGCGAGCATCCCCGACGGGTCCTCATAGAGCAGGGCCTCGCCGACGGCGACGTCGGCGAACGTGCGGACGAACGGCACGGTGACGCACGCTCCGCCGGCCGCCACGACGACGGCACGCCCGAGCCGGACGCCGGCGGCCGCAAGGTCGGGATGGCCGGCGTCGAGCTGCACGTTGCCGTAGCCGTCGGCGAGCACCGCGTGGGCCACGAGCGCACCGTCGTCGCCCAGCCGCGGCGCGGTGCGCACGAGCTCCACGAGCTCGCACGGATCGAGCGGGCGGCCGGCCTCGGCCAGCGGCTCGCCGGCGGCCAGGCACGCCGCGACGGGCGCGAACAGGTCGCGGCCGTGGAAGGTCGCCGACAGCGGCTCCAGCCGCCACGGCGACGCCGAGATCTCCACCGCCTCGACCACGCCGCCGAACCCCTCGGCGGCGGGCACGAGCAGGCCGTTGTCCGGGCCGACCAGGAGCCGGTCCTCCTCGGCCACGCGCAGCGCCACCGCGCGGCGGCGCGCGCCGACCTCGGGGTCGACCACGGCGAGGTGGACGCCGGCGGGCATGAACGGCAGCGAGCGCGCCAGCACCAGCGCGCCGGCGCGGACGTCCTGGCGGCGGATGCCGTGGGCGATGTCGATGACCCGCGCCTCGGGCGCGATCCGGGCGATGACCCCGTGCACGACGCCGACGAACTCGTCGGCGAGACCGTAGTCGGACAGGAAGGTGATGGGGTGGGGCACGCGCGGAACGCTACCCCCGCTGGTAGCGTCCCGACCCGGTGACTGCGGAGGCCACCCACCTCGTCGAGCTGCGGCAGGTCCGCAAGTCGTTCGGCGACAACCTCGTGCTCGACGGCGTCGACCTGGCGGTCGACCGTGGTGAGGCGATCGTCATCGCCGGGCCGTCGGGGTCGGGCAAGTCGACGATGCTGCGCTGCGTCAACGGGCTCGAGAGCATCGACGAGGGCGAGATCCTCTTCGACGGCGCCTCCGTGGCGCGGGCGGGCAAGGAGCTCCACCGGCTGCGCGCGAAGATCGGGATGGTCTTCCAGCAGTTCAACCTGTTCGCCCACATGACGGTCGTCGAGAACGTCGCGCTCGGCCCGATCCACGTGAAGGGCGAGGACCGCCCGGCGGCTCGCCAACGGGGCATGAAGCTGCTCGAGCGGGTCGGGATCGCCGAGAAGGCCGACGCCTACCCGGCGGATCTCTCCGGCGGCCAGCAGCAGCGCGTCGCGATCGCCCGGGCGCTCGCGATGGAGCCCAGGCTGATGCTGTTCGACGAGCCGACGTCGGCGCTCGATCCGGAGATGATCCGCGAGGTCCTCGACGTCATGCGCGACCTCGCGCGCGACGGCATGACGATGATCGTCGTCACGCACGAGATGGGCTTCGCGCGCGAGGTCTGCGACCGGTTGGTGTTCATCGACGAGGGGCGGATCGTCGAGGAGGGGCCGCCCGAGGAGTTCTTCACCGCGGCCAAGAGCGACCGCGCACGCGAGTTCGTGGACAAGATCATCCACCACTAGGGGGAAAGTGATGAGGGGTATGGGGACCTGGCGATTCCTGCTGGCGCTGCTGGCGGCGCTGGCGCTGGCGGGCTGCGGGGAGGACGACGAGGAGGGCGGCGGCGGCGGTGGTGGCGGCGAGGCGGCCAAGCCAGCCGCGGAGGTCAAGAAGTACGACGCGGGCACGCCGCTGGGCGACATCCAGAAGAAGGGCGAGATCGCGATCGGCGTGAAGTTCGACGTCCCGCCGTTCGGTTTCAAGAACCCGCAGACCGACGACGTCGAGGGCTTCGACGTCGACCTCGGCAAGGCGGTCGCCGAAGCGCTCGGCGTCAAGCCGAAGTTCGTCGAGGCTATCTCCGACAACCGCATCCCGTTCCTGGAGGACGG
Source organism: uncultured Solirubrobacterales bacterium (assembly GCA_963828075.1). Classification (GTDB taxonomy): domain Bacteria; phylum Actinomycetota; class Thermoleophilia; order Solirubrobacterales; family Solirubrobacteraceae; genus JACCYI01. The sequence goes on from CAWHDH010000021.1 coordinate 2,133,723, forward strand.
GACCGCCGACCTGATCCTCTCGACGATGACCATCAACGCCGAGCGCGTCGAGCAGATCGACTTCTCCGAGCCGTACTTCGTCGCGCGCGGGCGGATCCTCGTCAAGCAGGACTCGGACATCGCCGGGATCGAGGGGCTCGCGGGCAAGAAGGTCTGCACCGCGCTCGGCTCGACCTACGAAGCGACGATCAAGAAGCAGGCCCCGAAGGCGGACCTCAAGCTCGTCGACTCCTACTCGGAGTGCCTCGAGCTGATCCAGAACGGCGCGGTCGACGCCGTCTCGACCGACGACGTGATCCTCACCGGCATGATCATCCAGGACGAGACGCTCAAGCTGGTCGGCGACGAGCTGACCCAGGAGCCCTACGGCGCCGGGATCAAGAAGGGCAACGCCGACATGAAGACCCTCGTCGACGAGGTCCTCGCGAAGTACAAGGAGGACGGCCGCTGGAAGGCGGCGTTCGACAAGTGGGTCGGGCAGTACACCAAGCAGCAGCAGGACCCGCCGACGATGACCCTCGACGAGGCGGTCGCGCTGAGCAAGTAGGCGCTCGGAGTCATGGGCGACCTGTGGAGCGTGCTGGCCGAGAACTCGGGGGCGTTCGCCTCCGGGTTCTGGGTCACCGTGCGGCTCGTGGCGATCTCGTTCGCGATCGCCATGGTCGTCGGCACGCTGGTGGCCGCGCTGCGGGTCGCCCCCAACAAGTGGCTGAACCGGCTCGGCGGGGTGTACGTCGAGACGTTCCGCAACATCCCGCTGCTGGTGCTGCTGTTCATCTCGTTCGCCGGCCTGCGGCGCTCGGGTGTCGAGATCAGCCCCTGGACGGCGGGGACCGCCAGCCTCGGGCTGTACACGGCCGCCTACGTCGCCGAGGCCCTGCGCTCAGGCGTCTTCGCCGTCGGCAAAGGGCAGATCGAGGCGGGCCTGTCGCTGGGGCTCACCTACGCCGCCGTGCTCCGCCGCATCGTGCTCCCGCAGGCGGTGCGGACGGTGATCTCGCCGCTCGGCTCGCTGACCATCGCGATGATCAAGAACTCGGCGATCATCGGCGTGTCGCTGCTCGCGCTGCCTGACCTGCTCAAGGAGGCGCGCCAGATCCAGGCGCGGACGTTCCTGACCACGGAGTCGTTCTTCTGGGCGGCGGTCGGCTACCTGATCCTGACCGGTCTCGTCACGGTGGCCATCCGGAACTTCGAGCGCCGGTACGCGATCCACCGATGAGCTACCTGTTCGACCCCGCGCATTGGGAGTGGCTGACCACCGGCAACAACCTGCGGTTCATCCTCGAGGGCTTTGCGGTCAACCTGCAGATCGCCATCATCTCGATGGTCTTCTCGCTGCTGGTCGGGCTCGCGCTCGCGCTGCTGCGGCTCTCCAAGAAGCGGGTCGTGAGCGTCGCGGCCGGCGCCTGGGTCGACGTCTGGCGCAACCTGCCGCTGATCTTCATCATCCTCTACCTCGCCCTGGGGCTGCCGGCGCCGTGGAAGAACGCGTACGAGTCGATCGTCCCGGGCTTCTTCCCTGAAGCGCTCCAATCGGGGCTCGTGCTGGCGGCGCTGCTCGGGCTCGTCCTCTACAACTCCGCGGTCCTGGCGGAGATCATGCGCGCCGGGATCCAGTCGCTGGACCGCGGCCAGGGGGAGGCGGCCGCGGCCCTCGGGCTGACCTACCGGCAGTCGATGCGGCTCGTGATCCTGCCGCAGGGTCTGCGGCGGATGGTGCCGGCGACCGTGTCGCAGCTCATCACGCTCAACAAGGACACGACGCTCGTCTCGATCATCGCGATCCCCGAGGTCATGCGCCACGGGCGGATCGTCACCGGGTTCAACTTCTTCGGCGGCGTCGAGGCGCCGATCCTCCACGTGTTCATCTTCGTCGGCGCGCTGTTCGTGATCGTCAACCTGCTGCTCTCGCGGCTGTCGCGGCGGCTCGAGATCCGGGAGCGGCGCCGGACCGGGACGACGCTCAAGCGCGTCGAGGGGCTCGAGGATCAGGTGCGCGTCGAGCTGACCTGACCGGCGTCGCCGGTGATCGCCGCGATCAGGCCGTCGGGCGTGTGCGGGTCGGCCTCGAGCGCCGGCTCGAGGCCGTGCTCGCGGAGTGCCTGGCTCGTGGCCGGGCCGATCGAGACGATGCGGCCCGCCGGCTTCGCGCCGCTGGTCGCTTCGAGGAAGAAGCGCACGGAGGACGCCGACGTGAACGTGACGTAGTCGGCGGCGGCGGCGGCGGCGGCGGTCGGTTCGTCGAGCGGCTCGGCGACGGTCTCGTAGAGTGCGACGACGTCGACGTGCGCCCCCCGCTCGCGCAGCGCATCGGGCAGGACGTCGCGGCCCACGGCGGCGCGCACGACGAGCGCGCGCTCGACCGGAACGTCGCGGAGCGCCTCGACGAGGCCCTCGGCGACCGCGCGGTCGGGCACGACGTCCGCCTCGATCCCGTGCTCGCGCAGCGCGCGGGCGGTGCCGGGGCCGATCGCGGCGACTCGCAGGCCGGCGAGGTCGCGGGCGTCGTGCAGGCGCGTGAACAGCTCGGCGGCGCCGTTCGGGCTCGTCACGCACAGCAGGTCGTAGGTCGCGAGGTCGGGCAGCTGCGCGTCGAGCGGGCGCGTGCGGATCGCCGGCGCCTCGACCACCTCGGCGCCGAGCTCGCGCAGCCGGGCGGCGAGCGCGGATGCCTGCGCGCGGGCGCGGGTGACCGCCACCGTGCGGCCGTGCAGCGGCCGCCGCTCGAGCCATGAGATCTGCTCGCGCAGCCTCGCGACCGGGCCGACCAGCGTGATCGCCGGAGCGCGCAGCCCCTCGGCGGCGACCCGATCGGCCACGTCGGCGAGCGTCGCGACCAGCGCCCGCTGGCCCGGCAGCGTCCCGCGCTCGATCACCGCGACGGGCTCAGTCGCCGGGCGCCCGCCGGCCATGAGCTGTTCGGCGATCCGGGGCAGCCGGCGGACGCCCATGTAGAACACGAGCGTGCCCGGGAACGCGGCGAGGGCGGGCCAGTCGATCGCGGTCTCGTCCTTCTCGGGATCCTCGTGGCCGGTGACCAGCGCGACCGCGCTGGCGTCGCCGCGGAACGTCACCGGGATGCCCGCGTAGGCGGGCGCCGCGACGCCGGACGTGACGCCGGGGACGACCTCGAACTCGACGCCGGCCTCGCGCAGGACGAGCGCCTCCTCGCCGCCGCGGCCGAACACGAACGGGTCGCCGCCCTTGAGCCGCACGACCCGCCGCCCGGCGCGGCCGTGCTCGACCAGCAGCCGGTCGATCTCCGCCTGCTCCATCGACGCCCCGCCGCCGACCTTGCCGACGTAGACGCGCTCGGCATCGGGCCGGGCGCCGTCGAGCGCGGTGGCCGGGATCAGCCGGTCGTGCAGGATCACGTCGGCCGACGCGATCAGCTCGAGCGCGCGGGCGGTGAGCAGGCCCGGGTCGCCCGGGCCCGCGCCGACGAGGAAGACGGTCATCGCGGCGCGGTTGCGGCGGCGGCGCGCATCAGGAGGTCGGCCGCGCCCGCCGCCAGCATCCGCTTCGCGACCGCGCGGCCGAGCAGATCCGCGTCCTCCGCGTCGCCGTCGAGCTCGTCGCGGATCCACTCCGAGCCATCGGGGAGTCCCGCGAATCCGGTGAGGCGCAGGCGGGTGCCCTCACTGTGGAGCGCGGCGTGCGCGCCCACCGGCGTATGGCAGTCGGCGCCGAGCGCGCGCACGAGCTCCCGCTCGGCGAGCAGGCAGGACCACGCGGCGGGGTCGTTCACCAGCCGGGCCGCGAACAGCGGAGGGAGATCGCCGAGCCGGGCCTGGAGCGCCAGGATCCCCTGCCCCGCGGCCGGGACGAACACCTCGCCCTCGAGCACGGCGCCCACCTCGCCGAGCCGCCCGAGCCGCTCCAGCCCCGCGCGGGCGAGCACCAGCGCGTCGACCTCGCCCTCGGCGAGCTTGCGCAGCCGGGTGTCGACGTTGCCGCGGAGCTCGACGACCTCGAGGTCCGGGCGGGTCGCCAGGATCTGCGCGCGGCGGCGCAGCGCGCTGGTGCCGACGCGGGCGCTGCTCGGCAGCGCCGCCAGGCTCAAAGCGCCGCACAGCACGTCCGCCGCGTCGACGCGGGCCGCGGCGCCGATCAGCCCCAGCCCCTCGGCCAGCGCGCCGGGCACGTCCTTGGCCGAGTGGACGGCGAGGTCGATCTCGTTGCGCAGCAGCGCCGTCTCCAGCGCGCCGGTCCAGCGGGACTTGTCGCCGGCGGCGCGGTCCAGGTCGCCGTCCGTCGTCACCTCGACGAGGGTCCCCCCGGTGCGCTCGGCCACCCAGCCGGCCTGGGCGAGGGCGAGCGCGCTCCCGCGGGTGCCGATCCGCAGGCGGCTCAACGCGGCGGGAACGCGCGGACGTCCGCCTGACCGTCGTCCTCGGCGGCGGGCGCGGGCTCGTCGAGGTCGAACAGCTCGCGCATGACCTGCAGGCGCGTGTGGCGGTGATCGGGGCCGGTCTCGCGCAGGCGCAGCGTCGGCTCGTGGAGCAGTCGGCTCGCGACCGCCCGGGCGAGCGCCTCGACGCGCTCGCGGTCGCGGTCGGTCAGGCCCTCCCAGCGGCCGGCGTTCTCGGCCAGCACGGCGTCGACGACCGCGTCGCCGCGCGAGCGCAGGGCGGCGACCGTGGGCAGCACCTCGAGCGTGCCGAGCCAGCCCGCGAAGGTCTGGATCTCCTCCTCCACGATGCCCTCGGCACGGCGCGCCTCGACCCGGCGGACCGAGTGGGTGCGGGCGACCTGGGACTGGAGGTCGTCGATGTCGTAGAGCGAGATGCCGTCGACCTCGGCGCACGCGGGGTCGATGTCGCGCGGCACCGCCAGGTCGATCAGCAGCAGCGGCCGGCCGCCGCGCGCCTCGGCCACCAGCGCCACCTCCTCGGCGCCGAGGATGGTGTGCGGCGACGCGGTGGAGGCGATCACGATGTCGGCCTGGGCGAGCTCCGCCGGGAGTTCGTCGAACGACAGCGTGTCGCCGCCGAAGCGGCGGGCGAGCGCCCGCGCCCGCTCGCGGCGGCGATTGGCCACGAACAGCGTGCGGACGCCTTGGTCGTGCAGCGCCCGCGCGGTTCCCTCCGCGGTCTCGCCGGCGCCGAGGATCACGACACGGCGCTCCGCCAGGTCGCCGATGGCGGCGCGCGCGAGGTCGACGGCGACCGACGAAACGCTCGCGTGGCCCTCCGAGATCCGGGTCTGGCTGCGGACGCGCTTGCCCGTCGCCAGGGCGGCGCGGAACAGCTTGTTGGTCAGCGGGCCGGTCGAGCGGCCCGCGAGCGCGCGCTCGTAGGCGCGCTTGATCTGGCCCTGGACCTCGGCCTCGCCCACCACCATCGAGTCCAGCGCGCTGGTCACGCGGAACAGGTGGCGCGCGGCGTCGCAGTTGCGCAGCGAGAACATCGCGCCGACGAGCTCGGTCGGGCGGATGCCGGCCTGCCGCGCGAGCATCGAAAGCGCGACGCTCTCCGCCTCGACCGGGTCGCTCACCACGAGGTAGAGCTCGGTCCGGTTGCACGTGAACACCGCGACCGCCTCCTGCACCGACGGCTCGGACAGCAGGTCGGCGACCGCCACCGCCGCGCGCCCCTCCGGCAGCGCGAGGCGCTCGCGGATCGCGAGGGGCGCCGTCTTCTGCGACGCCCCGATCACCAGCAGCTCGTTCATTGCGCCTGCACCCGCTCGCGGTCGGGCTCGGCCTCGGGCTGCTCCTCGGTCAGGCGCGTCAGCTCGCCGAGCTCGCGTTCGATCCGCGCCAGCTTGCCGGCCATGATCGCCACGTAGGCCAGGATCAGGGCGAGGAAGACGAGGTAGGCGCCCGCGACGTACGGGCCGGCGTCGTCGAGCGGCAGGGCGGGCATCAGGCGAACCGTCGCTTGAGGCGCTTGAGCTGGATCGTCGCGTGCTTGGAGGTCAGCTCGTACTTCCACAGCGTCACGAACAGCAGCGTCATCGCCGCGAGGCTGAGCAGGAAGGTGACGAACATCGAGCCGGGCATCCCGCCGCCGGTCTGGTCGAGCACGCGCGGGTGCGTCAGCGACGCCTGCGCGAAGCGCACCGACATGAAGCACAGCGGAACGAACGCACCCGCGATGACCGCGAACACCGCCGCGTAGCGCGCCTGGCGCTCCGGGTCCTCGATCGCGAAGCGCAGCGGCTGGTAGCAGCTGTAGAGCAGGAAGACGATCAGGAACGCGACCAGCGTCGGCTCGTCCCACACCCACCAGTGGCCCCACGACGCCTTCGCCCAGATCATCCCGGTCGCGAGCGTGGCGACGCCGAGGATGATCGACAGGTGGATGGCCACGTAGGACTTCAGGTCGTGCTGCATGGCGCCCGAGCGCAGGTACTTGATCCCGTACACCCCGCCGGCGACGAACCCGCCGAGCGCGACGAGCGCGAGCGGCACGTGCAGGTAGAAGATCTTCTGGATGAAGCCCTGGTCGGCGTCGTTGGGCGCGTAGAAGAAGACCAGCGCGAAGGCGCCTGTGAGAGCGACGACGGAGGCGATGGAGAGGGGCTTGAGGCCCCGGCCGTACAAGAGGTCAGTCCTCCAGGAGAAAATCGAACACCGCGAAGGCCACGAGCGAGAAGATGACATCGTAGAGGCCGAGGATCGCCAGCCACCGCCCAGGCATCGCTTCGGCGCCGGTTTGCAGGAACAATGGCGCCGTCGCCTGCGCCGCGGCGATGACGATCGGGAGCAGCAGCGGGAGCGCCAGGAGCGGCACGATCAGGTCCCGTGTGCGGGTCTGCACGGCGAGCGCGCCGACCAGCGTGCCGATCACGGCGATGCCCCAGTTGGCCAGCAGCAGGAGAAGCGGGAGGCCGGGGAGCGCGTCGAACGGCGACGGGCCGAGCAGCAGGACGCTGTAGACGGGCACCGCCGCCAGCTCGACCGCGCACAGGAAGCCGAACAGCAGCAGCGCCTTTGAGACCAGCATCGCCGTGCGGTCGACCGGTGCGAGGAGGAACGCGTCGAAGCCGCCCTCCTCGCGCTCGGCCACGAACAGGCGGTTGATGCCGAGCACCGCGGCCAGCAGGAGCGTGACCCACAGGACGCCGGCGGCGAGGTCGCCCTCCAGCGTCTCGCGGTCCAGGCCGAAGCGGAAGACCACGAACGCCGAGACGCTGAACAGCACCATCGCGGGCACCGACTCGCGGGTGCGCAGCTCGAGGCGCAGGTCCTTGCGCAGCAGCGCCGCGACGGTGGCCCTCATCCGTAGAGCCCCCGCAGATCGCCGGCTCTGACATCGGCGGCGGGGGCGACGAGGTCCGCCCGCCCGGCGCGCAGGCCGAGCACGACGTCGGCCTCCGCGAGTCCGGCCTCGGCGTCGTGGGAGATCAGCACCCGTGTGCGGCCGCTCGCGCGGCCGATCAGCGGCGCGACGGCGGCGACGGCGGCGGGGTCGAGGTTGGCGCCCGGCTCGTCGAGCAGCAGCAGTTCGGGTTCGTGCAGGACGGCGCGGCAGATCGCCACGCGCTGGGTCATCCCGCGCGAGAGCGTCCGCACCGGGTCGTCGGCGCGCGCCGTCATGCCGACCTCGTCGAGGAGCGCGTCGATCCGGGCGGGCGCGACGCCGTGCAGGCGCGCGTGGAAGCGCAGGTTCTCGCGCGGGCTCAGCTCGCGATAGAGCAGCGGCTCGTGGGCCAGCAGCCCGATCCGACCGCGCACCCGCCACCCCTCCCGCGGCAACTCGCCGCCGAGCACGCGGACCGCCCCGGCGTGGGGGCGCAGCAGCGTGGCGAGCGTCCGGAGCAGCGTCGTCTTGCCGGCGCCGTTGGCGCCGAACACCGCGAGGGTGCTCCCGGCCGGCAGCTCGAGCGTCACCCCGTCGAGCGCGAGTCGCTCGCCGTAGCGGCGCACCAGGCCGTCGAGGCGGACGGCGGGCGCTGCCTCAGGCACGCCGGAAGATCGGCGACAGCACCGCGAAGGCCCGCTCCGCGGCGTCCGCGCCGCCCGGCAGGTTGACCACCAGGCTCGCGCCCGCGAACCCTGCGACGCCGCGCGAGAACAGCAGGCCCGGGTCGTTGCCGCGGATCGCCTCCTGAACCCCGGGCGTCTCGCGGTCGATGACCTCGCGCGTCGCCTCGGGGGTGACGTGCTCGGGGCGGGGGCCGATGCCGCCGGCCGTGAGCACGAGCGGGCACCCGTCGTCGACGAAGTGGTGGAGCCGGTCCTCGACCAGCGCCTGGTCGTCGGGCACGACCTCGATGCCGGCCACCTCGGCACCGACCGCCTCGAGCAGCGTGGCCAGCAGCGGCCCCGTCTCGTCGGGCGTCGCCCGGCGCGAGGCATCGGTCGAGACGATCAGGATCGCGGTCCGCACCGCGGGGAGAGTAGTTACGCCGCGGCGGGCGCGTGGCCGGCCTGCGCCGCGGCGATCAGCTCGCGCACGCGATCCTCGTCGCCGTCGCGCAGCAGCGCGATCGGGTCCGGCTCGCCGTTGACGATCCCCTCGAAGAACGCCTTGCGGTCCTGATAGGTCGGCAGCGTGCCCTTCGCCCAGCCGCGGACCTCGTTGAGCAGGATCGCGAGCCGCGCGTAGGGCTCGCCGTACTCCTCGGCGATCTGGCGCTTCATGCGCTTGGCCAGCGCGGGCGAGGCGCCCGCCGTCGAGATCGCGATGGCGACCGGCCCGGTGCGCACGATCGCCGGGAGGATGAAGTTGCACAGCGGCGGCACGTCGACGACGTTGACGAGCATCGCGCGGCGCTCCGCGTCGTCGTAGACGCCGATGTTGACGTCGGTGTCGTCCGTCGCCGCGATCGCGATGAACGTGGCCTCCAGGTCGCCGGTCTCGTACTCGCGGTGGATCCACTCGATCGATCCCTCGTCCGCCAGTCGCTGGAGCTCCTCGTGCGCCTCGGGGGCGATCAGCACGACGCGCCCCTCGCACGCCAGCAGCCCCTCGACCTTCTCCAGACCGATGTCGCCACCGCCGACCACGACGCAGCGCCGACCGGTCAGCTTCAGGCACGCGATGTAGAACGGCGTCTCGAGCATGCCCTGCACGCACGTCTGGTCGCAGATCCCCTTGCGGAACTGGCAGACGCATTCCTTTCCGGCATACGCTTGAGCTGGCATCGCGTCTACAACGTACTGACAGCGATGCCCCGCTCCGGCCACTTCACCGACGACTCGATGCTGCGCGTCGTGCACCGCGAGGTCGTCGTCGCCCTCTCAGGCCCGCGCGCGATGCTCATGCAGGCCACCCATCCGGTCGCGTTCGCGGGCTTCTTCGCCCACACGGGGGCGTTGGACGAGCCGTACGAGCGGCTGATCCGCACAGCACTGGTCATGGACACGATCGGGTTCGGGTCGCGCTTGGACGCCGACCGAGCGACCCGCCGTGTGCGTGCGATGCACCGGCGTGTTCGAGGGGAGTTGACCGAGCCCGCGGGCCGCTTCCCGGCCGGCACGCCGTACGCCGCCGACGACCCGGCGCTGCTGTTCTGGATCCTCGCGACGCTGGTCGATTCCGCGCTGCTGGTCTACGGCAAGTACGTGCGCCGTCTCTCTCGCGACGAGCGCGACGCCTACTGGCAGGACTACAAGGTGATCGGCGGGCTGTTCGGCCTGTCGGACGAGGACATGCCCGCGACGATCGAGGGCTTCGACGCCTACATGCACCGGATGCTCGTGGGCGGTGACCTGTTCATCACGCCTGAGGCTCGCGTGCTGGCGAAGCAGATCGTCCTTCACCCGCCGGTGTCCATCGCCGCGCGGCCGGCCTTGGAGCTGGTCAACCAGATCACGGTCGGGCTGCTGCCTGCTGCGATCCGCCGCGGATACGGGCTTCGATGGGATCCGGTGCGGAGCATCGCTTTGCACGGCGGGGCGGAGTACGTGCGGCGGGTCGTGGTGCCCGTGCTGCCGGCGCGCCTGCGGCTCGTCTCGAGCGCGCGGGCCGCCTAGACCTCCCGCCCCCGAGCCTCCCGGATCCGCTCGTTGCGCTCCCGCAGCTCTCCCTCGGCTGCGTCGGGCAGGTAGAAGCGCAGGTCCTCGAGCCCCTCCGGGAAGTGCTCCTGGGTGTTCAGGTGCCCCGCGTCGCGGTGCGGGTTCTCGTAGCCGACCCCGCGCCCCATCTTGCGCGCGGCCCAGAACGACGCGCTGCGCAGCGGCGCCGGCGGGGTCCCGGCGCCTGCGTCGGCGATGTGGCCGCGGGCGTCGAGGATCGCGCGCTTGGCGGCGTCGGACTTCGGCGCCAGCGACAGGTAGATCGCGGCCTGGGCCAAAGAGAACTGCGCCTCCGGCAAGCCGACGTGCTCGACGGCCGCCGCCGCCGCGACCGCGATCTCGAGCGCGCGTGGGTCGGCATTGCCGATGTCCTCGGATGCGAGAATGATCATCCGGCGCACGATGAAGCGGGCGTCCTCGCCGCCTTCGAGCATCGCCGCGAGGTAGTAGAGCGAGGCGTCGGGATCCGAGCCGCGGGTGGCCTTGATCCACGCCGAGATGTAGTCGTAGTGCTGGTCGCCGGCGCGGTCGTACAGGACGGCCTTGCGCTGCATCGCGTCCTCGGCGTCGGCCATCCCGACCTCGCCCCGGCCGGCCCGCTGGGCGGTCTCCACCCCCAGTTCCAGCGCGTTGAGCGCCGTCCGCGCATCGCCGCCCGACCGCGCCGCGAGGAACGCGTACACGTCGTCGGCCACCGAGACGCCGTCCGGAAGCTCGCGGGCGTGCGCGCGCCGGAGCAGCACGTCGATGTCGTCCGCGTCGAGCGCGTGGAGCTCGTAGACCTGCGAGCGCGAGAGCAGCGCGTTGTTGACCTCGAAGTACGGGTTCTCGGTGGTCGCCCCGATCAGCGCGACCAGCCCGTCCTCGACCGCGGGCAGCAGTGCGTCCTGCTGCGCCTTGTTGAAGCGGTGGATCTCGTCGAGGAAGAAGACGGTGCTGCCGCCGCGGTCGCGGCGCTCGCGGGCCCGTGCAAGCATCGCGCGGACCTCCTTGGCGCCGGCCTGGACCGCCGAGAGCTCCTCGAAGGCGGCGTCGGCGTGGCGGGCGATCATCCGGGCCAGCGTCGTCTTGCCCGTCCCGGGCGGCCCGAACAGGATCATCGAGTGCGGGTGGCCGGACTCGATGGCCGCCCGCAGCGCGGAGCGCGGCGCGAGCAGGTGGCCCTGGCCGACGAAGTCGTCGAGCGTCGCCGGGCGCATCCGGACTGCAAGTGGCGCCCCGGCCGGGGCGCCGTCGTCGCGCTCGGGCTCCCCCGTCTCGAAGAGCTGGTCCATGATCCCCGCAAGTATGGACCGCGTCCCCGTCAGCACCGTGGCGCGCGAGTGGGGGCGCCTGGGGCTGATCGGCTTCGGCGGCCCGCCCGCGCACGTCGCGCTGCTCCGCGACCTCTGCGTCGAGCGCCGCGGCTGGATCGGGGCGCGCGAGTTCGAGGACGCCAACGCGGCGTGCAACCTGCTGCCCGGGCCGGCCTCGACGCAGCTCGCCATCTACTGCGCGCGGCGGGCCGGCGGCAGCGTCGGCGCCGGGATCCTCGGCGGCCTGGTCTTCATCTTCCCGGGGCTCGTGATGCTGATCGCCATCGCTGCGGTGGCGCTGGCGGACGAGCCTCCGGAGTGGATCCTGGCGGTCGGTGCGGGGGCCACCGCCGCGGTCGTGGTCGTGGTCGTCCACGCGGGGCTCGCGCTGGCCGAGGCGAGCCTGCGGGGCCTGCGGGCCGCGCGGCTGCTGCGGGCGCTCGCCTACACCGCCGCCGGGGCCGCGGCGGCGGTGCTGGCCGGCGTCGGCGTGGTCGCGGTGCTGCTCGGCTGCGGGCTCGCCGAGCTCGCCATCCGCACCCGACCGGGGCCGGGCGCGTCGCGCCTCGACGCCGGCCTGCCTGCGCTCGCGTGGATGTCGGTGAAGGTCGGCCTGCTCTCCTACGGCGGCGGCTTCGTGATCGTCCCGCTGATGCAGGCCGACGCCTACACCTGGATGACGCCGGGCGAGTTCTCCAACGCGGTCGCCTACGGCCAGCTGACGCCCGGACCCGTCGTCCAGACGGTCGCCGCGGTCGGCTACGCGGCGGCCGGCCTCGACGGCGCGCTGCTCGCCGCGCTCCTCGCGTTCGCGCCGTCGTTCGCGCTCGTCCTCGGGCTCGGCGGCCGCTTCGAACGGCTGCGCGACAGCCCCCGCGCCCGCGCGTTCCTCGACGGCGCGGGGCCCGCCGCGGTCGGCGCGGTGCTCGGCGCGGCGGTCCCGCTCGCCGACGCGATCGCCGAGCCGTGGCAGTACGCGGTGCTGCTGCTCGCCGCCGTCGCACTCGCCGTGCGGGCCGCGGTGATCGCGGTCCTGGCCGGCGGCGCCGTCGCCGGTCTGATCGCTCTCGCCGCCGGGGCGCCGATGCCGGTGGCCTAGCATCAGTGCGATGGACCTGCAGGGCGAAACGGCTGAGGTGCTCGCGCGCCTGATCTCGTTCAACACCGTCAACCCGCCCGGCAACGAGCGCGCCGCGCTCGAATGGCTGGCCGGCTACCTGTCCGACGCCGGTCTCGAATGCGAGCTGCACGCCGGCGACCCCGAGCGGCCGAACCTGGTCGCGCGGCTCGCGGGCTCCGACCCGGACGGCGGGCCGACGCTCGGCTACCTGTCGCACGTCGACACCGTCCTCGCCGACGCCGCCGACTGGACGCACGACCCCTGGAGCGGCGAGGTGCACGACGGCTTCCTGTGGGGCCGCGGCGCGCTCGACATGAAGGACCAGGGCGCCGCCGAGGCGGTCGCCGCCGCCACGCTCGCGCGGTCCGGGTGGCGCCCGCCGCGCGGTGAGCTCAAGCTCTTCTGCGTCTCGGACGAGGAGGCCGGCGGCGCGCTCGGCGCCAAGTGGCTGACCGAGGAACGCCCCGACGTCGCGCGCTGCGACTACCTGCTCAACGAGGGGGGCGGCGCGGTCATGCCCTACCGCGACCGGCGCCTCTACGGCGTCTGCACCGCCGAGAAGGGGACCTTCCGCTTCACCGTCACCGCCCGCGGCGTCGCCGGCCACGCGTCGGTGCCCGGCACCGGCGACAACGCGCTGCTCAAGCTGGCGCCCGCGATCCAGGCGCTCGGCGAGCGGCGCGCATCCTACGACCTGACCGAGGCGCCACGCGCGCTGATCGAGGCGCTCGGCGAGTCGGCCGAGGACCTCGCGGGTGCGGTCGAGCGGATCCGCGAGGCCGAGCCCCGGCTCGCCACGCTCGTCGAGCCGACGCTCGGCGTGACGATGGTGCCGACGCGCATCTCCGCGTCGGAGAAGATCAACGTGATCCCCGCCCGCGCCGAGCTGCGCGTCGACTGCCGCGTCCCGCCCGGGATGGACGGCGAGGCGGCGATGGCGCGCATCCGCGAGGTCCTGGCCGGCGACAGCGACGGCCTCGAGCTCGCGTTCACCGAGCAGGTCACCGGGAACGGATCGCCCGTCGCGTCGCCGCTGATGGACGCGATCGGCGCGTGGGTCGGCGAGAACGACCCGGGCGCCGAGGCGGTCCCCACCGTGCTGCCGGCGTTCACCGACTCGCGCTGGTGGCGCGCGGCGTTCCCGGACTGCATCGCCTACGGCTTCTTCCCCATGCGCCACATGACCCTGTACGAGACCTGGCCCCTGATCCACTCGGCGGACGAGCGCATCGACGTCCGCGACCTCGGCTTCGCGGCCGGCTTCTTCCACGACCTGCCACGGAGACTGCTGACATGACTGACGACAACGACAAGCTCCGCCTCGGCGGGATGGCGCTGCGCAACGGCCTGCTCGTCCACGGCCCGACCCACTGGGCGGCCGCCGTCCGCACCGACGCGGGCGAGATCAAGGCGGCGTCGGGATCCAAGCCGCGGCTGCGCGGCGTCGACGGCGTCCCGGGCGTCCGCGGGCTCGCACGCCTCGCGGAGGCGATGGCGGTGATCCCGCTGGTCAAGCGCGGGCTGCCCCAGGCGCGGCTGCCGTTCCAGGACGTGTCGGTGCTCGGCGTCGCCGCGGGCGCGTCGATCGCCGGGAGCCTGCTGCGCAAGCGCACGCGCGGCCTCGGCGGCGAGGCGGCCGCGGGGCTGATCGGCGTCCTGCCCGCCGTCTTCGCCTTGCGCGGCGGCGAGCTCGCCGCCTACCACGGCGTCGAGCACAAGGCGATCGCCGCCTACGAGCAGGACGCCGCCGACGCGCGCGAGCCGGCCAAGGAGCACGACCGCTGCGGCTCGCACCTCGTCGCGCCGATGATCGTCTCCAACATCGCCGCCACGCTCCTTCTGCGGCGCCTCGTCGAGAAGCCCGGCCCGGTGGCCGGCGGCGCGGTCGCCCTGGCCTCCACGGCGGCGGCCGTCGAGGTGTTCGCGTGGTGTGAGCGCCACGCCGAATCCGGGCTCGCGAAGGCCATCCGCCGCCCCGGGTTCGAGATCCAGCGCGTCGTCGGCACGCGCGAGCCCGACGAGCGCCAGCTCGAGGTCGGGCGCGCCGCGCTGGCCGAGATCCTGCGCGCCGAGGGTGCCGCCGCCTAGGGGCTCCTAAACCTAACTGGACGGATATCGGGTCCCGACCCGGTTGTAGTGGGAACCCCCGACCCGTATACCTGGAGGTCGGATGCCCTTGTTCCTCGCTCAGCTCGTTCCTCCAGGCAAGGTCCCGCCCGGACCGCACTGGTACGAGTGGGATTCGATCTCGGTCTGGCTGCAGACCTGGGCGCCGCTGATCTTCATGGCGATCATCGTGGTCGTCCTGTGGCGGACGATGAAGCTGATGCCGCGGACCAAGCCGACGGAGATCAAGCCGTCGTCGGGATCCTCGGCCGGCTGGACCGACGTCGCGGGCGCCGACGAGGCGAAGGCCGAGCTCCAGGAGGTCGTCGAGTTCCTGCGCGACCCGGAGCGTTTCCGCCGGCTCGGGGCCACCGTCCCGAGGGGGATTCTGCTCCACGGGCCGCCCGGAACGGGCAAGACGCTGCTGGCCAAGGCGGTCGCCAAGGAGTCCGGCGCGCACTTCTTCTCGCAGTCGGCGGCCGCGTTCGTCGAGATGTTCGCCGGGCTCGGCGCGGCGCGCATCCGGCGGCTGTTCGCGATCGCCCGCAAGCACGAGCCGGCGATCATCTTCATCGACGAGCTCGACGCGGTCGGGGGCCAGCGGGGGTCGGGGTCCTCTGACGAGCGCGAGCAGACGCTCAACCAGCTGCTCGTCGAGATGGACGGCTTCAACTCGCGTGGCCAGCTCGTCGTCATCGCGGCGTCGAACCTGCTCGAGAAGCTCGACCCGGCGCTGCTGCGCCCGGGCCGCTTCGATCGCCAGATCTTCGTGTCGCCGCCCGACGTCGGCGGCCGCGCGGAGATCCTCGCCGTCCACACGCGGACCAAGCCGATCAGCCCGTCGGTCGACCTGCCGCTGATCGCCCGCCAGACGGCGGGCCTGACCGGCGCCGACCTCGCCAACATCTGCAACGAGGCGGCGATCTTCGCGGCCCGCGCCAGGCGCGACCTGATCGTCCACCACGACTTCGACGCGGCGCTCGAGCGCGTCGTGGCCGGCATGCAGTCGCGGCGGACGCTCAACGACCACGAGCGCCGGGTCGTCGCCTATCACGAGGCGGGCCACGCCCTGTGCGCTGAGCTGCTGCCGCGCGTCGACCGCGTCCACAAGATCTCGATCGTGCCCCGCGGCCAGGCACTCGGCTACACGCTGAATCTCCCCGAGGAGGACCGCTACCTCAAGACCCGCGAGGAGCTCCTCGACCACATGACGATGCTGCTCGGCGGCCGCGCCGCCGAGGAGATCGTGTTCGGCGCGGTCACCACCGGCGCCGCCGACGACCTCTCCCGGGTCGCCGACGTCTCGCGGTCGATGGTCCACGACTACGCGATGGGCACGTCGATCTCGGCGCTGCGGATCGACGCCGAGGGCGGCGCGGTGTCGGACCGCACCCGCCAGATGCGCGACGAGGAGCAGCAGCACTTCGCCGACGAGGCGATGCGCTCGGCGATCCGCCTGATCACCGAGCACCGCGACCGCCTCGATGCGCTGGCCGGGGCGCTGCTGCGCGACGAGGTGCTCGAGCGCGACGGGATCGAGCGGATCATGGAGGGCGTCCCGCGGATCCACCGCGACCGCGGCAGCGGGCTCCGGGTGGTCGCCGCGGCGCGGCCTACCCCACCACCAGGCTGAACGCCCCCGGCTCGACGGTGAGGTGGCCGGGGTCGCACAGCTCGCCGTCGAGGTTGAGCTCGGCGCCGACGGTCAGGCCGAGGTCGACCTCGCGCCCCTCGTCGGTCACCACGCCGCGCTGCTCGGCGATGTGGCCGCGGCGCAACCCGAACGCGCGCCAGGCCAGCGCGACCCGCGACCCGGCCGGGACGACGGTCACGTGCAGGCGCCCGTCGTCGGGCTCGGCGGCGTCGACGCTCGAGCCACCGCCGAAGGCGCCCGACACCGACACGATGATCTGCCAGGCCTTCCCGGCGTACAGCGGCTCGCCGTCGACCCGGACGTCGCAGGCGACGGGGTGGGCCGTCGCGCCGGCCCGGACGGCGCCGATCAGGTAGGCGAGCGGGCCGAGGCGCGGCTTGTGGTCATGGGCGTGCCGGGCCGCCACGGGGGCGAGCCCGGCGCTGGCGACGTTGACGAACGGGCGCCCGTCGATCCGACCCAGCTCGAGGCGGCGGGTGTCCGTCCCGCGGGCAGCGAGCTCGATCGCCGCGTCGGCGTCGAGCGGCAGATCGTGTGCCCGCGCGAAGTCGTTGGCGGTGCCGGCCGGGATCACCGCGAGCGGCACGCCGAGGCGCCCGGCGAGCTCCGCGGCCCAGCCGACGGAGCCGTCCCCGCCGGCCACGACGATCCGCTCGGGGTCGCACCCGGGCGCCTCGTCGCGGTCCTGGATCGCGAACGGGTGGACCTCGCAGCCGTGGCGCTCGATCGCCTCGACCAGGTCGTCCGGCGCGAGCCCGCCCCCGGATCCGGGGTTGGCGATGAGGGCGAGCCGCATGGGGGCGCAGGCTAGACGGACTAGACTGCCGCGCGTGTTCGGACGCATCGACCACGTCGGCGTCGCCGTCGAGGACCTCGACGAGGCACTCGAGCTCTACACGACGGCCTACGGCATGGAGCTCGCGCATCGCGAGACGGTCGCCGAGCAGGGCGTCGAGGCGGCGCTGCTCGACGTCGGCGAGAACCACGTCGAGCTGCTCGCGCCACTGGGTCCCGAGACGCCGGTGGGCAAGTTCCTCGCCAAGCGCGGCCCGGGCATCCACCACGTCGCCTACCAGACCGAGGACATCGAGTCGGCCCTGCGCACGCTGCGCGAGGCCGGCCTGCGGCTGATCGACGAGACCCCGCGCACGGGGATCCGCCGGTCGCGCGTCGCGTTCCTGCACCCGTCCGCCTCGGGCGGCGTCCTCACCGAGATCGTCCAACCCGCGGAGGTCCACGTCTCATGAAGCCCCGTCGCTCGTCCGTCGGCTTCCAGGGCGGCCAGGTGCTCTCCCTGCGCCTGAGCCAGGAGGCGCTCGACGACCTCCGCAAGACCCTCCAGAACGGGGCCGAGGGCTGGCACGAGGTCGACGCGACCGACGGCGCCGTGCTGCTCGATCTCGCGCAGGTCGTCTATCTGCGCACGGAGTCCGACGACCAGCGCGTCGGCTTCTGAGCGCGCCGCCCACCCACTCGATCCGGGTCGCCGCCAACGCGCTCGACCTCGCGATCTATACGCGCATCCGCTCCTTCGCCCGCACGCCGGAGACCGTGGCCTGGGTGCGGCGCTACTCGGCGCTCGGCGAGCACGGGGCGATCTGGATCGCCGGCGGGGCGCTCGCGGCCGTCGTCGACCGCCGGCGCCGGGGGCGCTGGGGCCGCGCCGCCGCGACGGTGGCGTGCGCGTACGGCACGTCCAGCTCGATCAAGATGGCGATCGGCCGCAAGCGCCCGGCCGTTGAGGACCTGCCGCACCTGATGGCGACGCCGACCGGCCTGTCGTTCCCCTCGTCGCACGCGAGCTCCTCGTTCGCCGCGGCCCGCGCCTACTCGCGCCTGCTGCCCGCCGGGCCGCTCTACACCGCCGCGGTCGCGATGGCGCTGACGCGCCTGTACCTCGGCGTGCACTATCCGTCCGACATCGCCGCCGGCGCGGCGCTCGGCACGGTCATGGGGTCGCTCGGGCGATGATGAAGGTCGGCCTCGTCGGCATGCCCAACGCGGGCAAGTCGTCGCTCTTCAACGCGCTCAGCCAGGCCGGCGCCGAGGCGGCGAACTACCCGTTCACCACGATCGAGCCGAACATCGCGGTCGTGCCCGTCCGCGACGAGCGGCTCGAGCGGGTCGCCGCGACGATCGCCTCGTCGGAGGTCGTGTGGGACACGATCGAGTTCCACGACATCGCCGGCCTCGTGGCCGGCGCGTCGCAGGGCGAGGGCCTCGGCAACAAGTTCCTGGCCAACATCCGCGAGTGCGACGCGCTGCTGCACGTCGTCCGCGCGCACCACGACGCCAACGTCATCCACCCCGAGGGGCGCGTCGACCCGCTCGCCGACATCGAGACGATCGAGACCGAGCTCGTCTACGCCGACCTCGAGCAGGCCGAGCGCCGGCACGCGAAGGTGGTGCGCGACGCCCGCGGGGGCGACAAGACGGCCGTCGCCGAGGAGAAGTGGCTGCGCGCGGTCATCGAGGCGCTGCAATCCGGCCGCCCGGCGCGAACGGTCCCGCCGCCGGCCGACGCGCCCGACGTGATGCGCAACCTGTTCCCGCTGACCGGCAAGCCGGTGCTGTTCGTGGCCAACGTCGACGAGGGCGACGACTCCGTGCCCGGCGACATCGCCGCGCACGCGGCCGCCCAGGGCGCCGGGGTGGTCGCCGTGTCGTCGCGGATCGAGGCCGAGCTGTCAGAGCTCGACCCCGAGGAGGCGGCCGTCATGCGCGCGGAGCTCGGCGCCGCCGAGTCCGGGCTGCACCGCGTCGTCGAGGGCGCGTTCGGCCTGCTCGAGCTGATCGCGTTCTTCACCGCCGGCGAGGCGAAGCCCGCCCAGTGCTGGCATCTGCGCCGCGGCCTGAGCGCGTGGCACGCCGCCGGCCAGATCCACTCCGACATCCAGCGCGGCTTCGTCCGCGCCGAGGTGATCGCGTGGGACGCGCTGGTCGAGGCCGGCGGCTACGCCGGGGCGCGCGACCGCGGGACGCTGCGCCTTGAGGGGCGCGACTACGCGATGGCCGACGGCGACGTCATCACCGTCAAGTTCACCCCCTGACGCTGGTCGCCCACGTACGCGCGCGTGCGCTCCTCGCGCGGACTCTGCAGCACGTCCGCCGGTGGCCCCTCCTCGACGATGCGGCCCTTGTCGATGAACACGACCCAGTCGGACACCTCCTGGGCGAACGGCAGCTCGTGCGTGACCAGCAGCATCGTCATCCCGTCCGCGGCGAGCTCGCGCATCACCCGCAGCACCTCGCCCGTGGACTCCGGGTCCAGCGAGGACGTCGGCTCGTCGAACAGGAGCACCGACGGCTGCAGCGCCAGCGCGCGGGCGATCGCCACGCGCTGCTGCTCGCCGCCGGACATCTGCTCGGGGAACGCCGTCGCGCGGTGGCCGAGCCCGACGCGCTGGAGCAGGCGGACGGCGCGCTCGACCGCCTCGTCCTCCGGCGTCCCACGCGCCTTGACCTGGGCGAGGATCACGTTCTCGACCGCCGTCAGGTGGGGAAACAGGTTGAAGCGCTGGAACACCATCCCGACCGTCTGGCGCAGGCGGGCGAGGCTCGGGCAGACCATGCGATCGCCCGCGAAGATCGGCTCGCCGGCGATCGTCATCTCCGCCCGGTCGGGCCGCTCGAGCAGGTTGACGCAGCGCAGCAGCGTCGTCTTGCCGCCGCCGCTCTGGCCGATGATGCTGATGATCCTGCTCTTGGGGACCTCCAGGCTCACGTCGTCGAGGACCAGGCGGCCGTCGAAGGACTTCGACAGGCCCGCGATGCGGATGACCGGAGCGTGGCTCATGCGGGGACTCCCTTCTCGAGCAGGGCGCGCGCCGCGCGCATCCGGCGCCGCCGCTGCGGCAGCAGCGGCGTGCCCGCCACCACCTGGCGTTCGAACCACAGCAGCCCCTGCGACAGCGGGTAGCAGAGCGCGAAGTAGATTCCGGCGATGACGACGTAGACCTCGAGCGCCCGGAACGTCTCGGACGCGATCAGCTGGCCCTGGGACATCAGCTCGGCCGCCGAGATGGTGACGAGCAGCGACGTCGACTTGAGCAGGTCGACGAGCATCGTGTTCGTGCCCGGGAGCGCCTGGCGCAGCGCCTGCGGGAACACGACGCTCGCGAACGTCGCGCGGCGGCTGAGGCCGAGCGCCTCCGCCGCCTCCTGCTGGCCGCCGTGCACGCCGCTGAGCGCCGAGCGGAAGATCTCCGACAGATACGCGGCGTAGAAGACGATCAGGCTCAGCGTGCCCGCCTCAAAGACCCCGAGCCGGACGCCGACCGAGACCAGGCCGAAGTACGTCAGGAAGATGATCGCGAGCAGCGGGACGTTCTTGAAGACCTCCGTGTAGACCACCGCGGGCCAGCGCAGCACTCGCAGCGGGCTGAGGCGCATGAGCGCCAGGACGAGGCCCAGCACCGCGGCCCCCGTGAAGGAGGCCACGGTGAACTCCACCGTCTTGATCAGGGCGTCGGTCAGGTCGGGCACGAAGTCCGACCACGGGACGTTGAACAGGGCGAGCATCAGAGGCTCGGCGGCGCCCAGTCCTTCGGGCGGTCGACTCCCTGGCGCGCCTTGGCCATCGCCGGGTCGGGCTTGAGGAACTTCTCGGGATCCCCGCCCCACTTCTCGATCATCCTGGCCAGGCTCCCGTCCGCGTACATCGCGCGGATCTCCTTCGACAGCGCCTGCTCGAGCTTCGGCGACTGCCTGGGGATGTAGAAGCTCGTCATGTACGGCCGGAAGAACTCGTACGCGGGGTGCTCTTTGACCTCCGCGTCGGTCGGGGGTGTGAGGTACTGGGTGACGATCTTCTGGTCGGGACGCTGCTTCTGCTGGAAGGTGATGAGCAGCGGGTCCAGGAAGCCGACGTCGAGACGCCCCGAGCCGAGGTCGTCGAAGACGCCGTTCGCGTTCGGATAGGCGCCGAGCTTCGCGCCCGGCACGTCCTTGATCGACTTCACCCAGACGTAGCCGGTCACGGTCCCGAGCCGAAGCCCTTCCAGGTCCTTGACCGTCGAGTAGGTCTTGCCGGAGTGCACGCCCATCGCCGGCGGCGAGTAGTAGGGCGGATCGGTGAACAGGCCCTGCTTCTGGCGCTCCTCCGACCAGGCGACACCACCGATGGTGATGTCGACGCGGCGCGACTGGACGCCGCCGAGCATCCCGTTGAAGTCGGTGAGCTGCGGCTGGATCTCGAGGCCGAGCTTCCTGGCCGCCGCCTCGAGTATCTCGGCGTCGAGGCCGACGACCTTGCCGCCCTTCATGGCCGTGTACGGCATGTAGGACTGCACCGCGACCTTCAGGACGCCGGGCTCGATGGTGTCGAGCTTCTGCCCGGAGCCCGCCGCGTTCGCGTCGCCGCCGCCGTCGTCGCCACCGCAGGCGCCGAGCGCCAGCGAGGCGATCACTGCGGCGAAGTACCTCTTCCTGGCCCTCATCACGATCTCCCTCCAGTCTGATATATCTCTCTCGTACAGAAAGGTATATCCTTCGTCAAGTGAGCAACCCAGACGTCGCGGTCATCGGAGCCGGAGCCATCGGCGCAGCGGCGGCGCACGAGTTGACGCGGCGCGGCGCACGCGTCGTCGTGCTCGAGCGCAGCGAAGGCTTCGCCGGGTGCTCGTATGGCAATGCCGGCCTGATCTGCCCGAGCCACGCCGAGGCGCTCGCCAGCCCGGCGGCCATCCGCGACGGCCTCGGCTGGATGCTCAAGCGCGACAGCCCCTTTCACGTGCGCCCGCGCCCGGCGATCCTGCCCTGGCTCGCGCGCTTCGCACTGGCCTCGCTGCCCGTTCGCTCGGCGCGCGCGACGGCTTCGCTGCGCGAGCTGGCCCACGCGAGTCTCGCGCTCCACGCGCAGCTCGACGTGCCGACGTCATTCGAGCGCCGCGGCATCCTCAGCGTCTTCGCGAGCCGCGCGGCCTTCGAGCGTGCTCGGCTCGGGGGTGGACAGGCACTCGAACCCGACGACGCGCGCGCGTTCGAGCCTGCGCTCAACGGCGGGCTGGCCGGGGCCGTGTTCCACCCGGACGAGGCGCACTGCGATCCCGGGCGGTTCGTGACCGCCCTGCTCGAGGCGGCGCGCCGGGACGGCGCGGAGGTCCGCACCGGCGTGGAGATCCTCCGGATGCGCCGCGGCGACGGACGCATCACCGAGCTCGAGACGACCGCCGGGACGCTGCGCCCGGACGCCGTCGTCCTGGCCGCCGGGACGTGGTCGCGCGACCTCGCCCGCGAGGTCGGCGTCCGGCTGCCGCTCGAGGGCGCCAAGGGCTACCACCTCGAGCTCTCCGAGCAGCCGCTGGAGAGCCGGCTGCCGATCTACATGGAGGAGGCGAGGGTGATCGCCACCCCGCTCGACGGCCGCCTGCGGATCGCCGGCACGCTGGAGCTGTCGGGCCTCGACCTGCGGGTCGACCACGTCCGCGTCGGCGCGCTGCGCCGGGCGGCGGAGCGGACGCTGACGCTCCCCGCCGGAACGCGGACCATCCGCGTCTGGCGTGGGCTGCGCCCCTGCGCGCCGGACGGACTTCCGATCATCGGCCGCGCGAACGGGCTCGAGAACCTGTTTCTCGCCACGGGACATGCCATGCTCGGGATCACCCTGGCGCCGGTGACCGGCGCGATGGTGGCGGACCAGGTGACCGGCGTGCCTTCCCGATATGACCTCGAGCCCTTCGCGCCCGCGCGCTTCCGGGGGGCGCGCTGATGGCGCTGCCCCGCGAGTTCGAACGGGATCCCGTCGACGCTGAGTTCACGTCGCTCGCCGACCACGCGTATCTGCGCCTGCGCGAGGAGATCATCCGGGTCGAGCTCCCGCCCGGGACGCTGCTGCGCGAGGACGACCTGATGCGGCGGGTCGACGCCGGGCGCACGCCGGTCCGCGAGGCGATCCAGCGCCTGCGCCACGACGGCTTCGTCACGATCCTGCCGCGCCGCGGAACGCTCGTCTCGGAGATCAACATCACCGACCTCGCCGCCATCTACGAGGTGCGCAAGCGGCTCGAGTCGTGGGCGTCGCGGCTCGCCGCCGAGCGCGCCGTCGACGCGGATCGTCACGCCGCCCAGGCCCTGCTCGACGAGCTCGTCGCGCTGACCCCCGGCGACGGCCACGAACCGCTGCTCGCGCTCGATCGCCGCATCCATCGCTTCGTCTACCGCTGCTCGAAGAACCCGTTCCTGGCCGACACGCTCGACCTCTACCAGAACCTGTCGCTGCGGATCCTGCACGTCGCCATGAAACGCTTCCCGAGCCTCACCCCGCGCCTCGACGACGTCGTCCACGAGCAGCGCACGGTCCTCGAGGCGGTGATCCGCGGCGACGGCGACGCCGCCGAGCGCGGCGCCGTCGAGCACATCACGGCGTTCGAGCGGTCGATCCGCGAGGTGCTCTAGCGGCCAGCGCGCTTGCGAGCCGCCGGGTCGTCCTCCGGCGCCGTGGGCTCGTCGTCATAGACGGGCGTCGCCTTGAAGCGCTCGCGTGCCGCCATGAACGCCGGCTTCGGCGTGCCGTCGTACCGGATCAGGCCTTTGTTGTGCAGCGCGTCGCGAGGGATGTCGGTGCGGTTGGCCCCGCCGTCCCAGTCGGGCTTGACGTAGAACTCGCGCGCCGTCCAGTAGATCGCGCCGGACAGCCAGTCGAGCCGGTCGACGACGTCGAGCGTCCGGTCGACGTAGTTGCGCTGGAACGCGAAGGTCTCCTTCACGTTCGCCGGCCCCGCGAAGGTCGACTCGGCGCCGAACTCGGTGATCATCAGCGCCTGCTCGGGATACTTGAGCCGCATCCGGACCAGGTAGGGCGCGAGGTCCTTCAGGCGCCGGGTCGAGCGCCTTCCCGGCTTGCCCTTGTACCAGCCGTAGTACGAGTTGACGCCGAGCAGGCCGAAGGCGGCGTAGGCCTCCTGACGCGCGATGCCCGGGTAGGAGAGCAGGTCGACCGACACGGGGACGGTGTCGTCGAGGTCGCGGGTGATCTCCGCCGCCTCGCGCAGGAAGGCCGCCGTTCCCGGCGTCTTGTCGGGCTCGATGGACAGCTCGTTGGCCACCGAATGGGTCATCACCGACGGGTGGTTGCGGTCGACCAGCACCGTGCCGCGGACCTTGCGGTAGGCGTTACGGCGGCCGGACGGCGAGCGCAGGTCGCGGTCCTCGTGGTAGACCGGCGCCTGGCTCCAGACCATGATGCCCTCCTCGTCGAAGCGTTCGAGCAGCCGCTCGGAGAGGGGGTACTGCGCGCGCGTGACGTTCGCGCCGAGCAGCTTGAGGTCGGTCACGACCTGCTCGATGTCGGCCTCACGCAGCGCCGGCCCTCGGCCGGGCATGTCCTCCTGGATCGATGCGCCGCGCATCTGCAGCCGGTGGCCGTTGAGGTACAGCGCGCCGTTGGCGACGCGGATGTAGCGCAGGCCGACACGGCGGCGGTCGAGCTGCTCGATCTCGGTCCCGAGCCGCGTCGTGACCTCGGCGGTGTAGAGGTTCGGCGTCAGCGGGCTCCACAGCTCCGGGCGGCCGACGATCCGCACGGCGAATTTGACCCGCCGCCGCTCGTTGGGCTGCAGCGACTTGACGATCACCCTGCGCTCGGACACGACACCGGTCGGCGAGGTCATCCGCACGTGCAGCTCCGGGGACTGGACCGCGTCGGTGCGGTTCAGCATCCACCCGTCGGTGCGGACGACCGCCGAGCACACCTGGGTGGGGCAGTTGACGTCGGAGAGCACGCCCGCGTCCTGGTAGATGATCTTCCCGCGCGGGACGAGGCTCACGGGCCGGACGATGCCGCCCCAGTTCCACCAGCCCTCTCGCAGGCCCTCGGGCCGGACGTTGTGGACGCGGACGACGAGCTCGTTGGGTTGACCCGGGCGCAGCCCCTGGGCCACCAGCGAGAAGGCCTGGTACGGGTTGCCGTTGGACCCCAGCTCGACGCCGTTGAGCCAGACGCGCGCGACGCGACGGACACCCTCGAACCGCAGCAGCCACGCGAAGCCACCCGGCGTGGGAGGCCCGGTGAACTGCAGGCGGTACCAGCCGATGGTCCCGGTGTAGTCGCGGTCGACCGGGAACGGGCTGAAGACGTGCGGGACCTCGACGTCGCGCCACGCCGGCGACCGGTCGCCCTTCCCCCAGCCGGCCTTCAGGCCGGCGTCGCCGGGGTCGGGCCGGAACTGCCAGCCCTCAGTGAGCTCGACGGGCTGGGGCGGCGTGCTCGGCCCGGGCGCCTGGGCGACGGCGGCGGCAGGCAGCAGGAGCAGGACGAGCAGGGCGATCAGGAGCGGCATCGGCCGCGAAACGGTAGCGATCACGCGTGCTTGGCCAGTCGCTCGGCCAGTCGCCGCAGGCCGAGGACCTCGGCGGCGCGCGCGCCGCCGGCCCAGTCCGTCGGGGTGTCGGGCGGCGGCTCGACCGGCGCCTCGCGCAGTGTGGCCACGTCACGGAACATAAGCAGCTCGTCGTGCTGCTCCAACAGAGCGCGGCGGACCGACGGCTTCTCGCGGATCGCGCCCGCCAGGACGGCCTCGAGCGTGCCGTGGCGGCGCAGCAGGTCGGCGGCGGTCTTCTCGCCGATCCCCTTGGCGCCCGGCAGCCCGTCGGACGGGTCGCCTCGCAGCGCGATGAAGTCGGGCACCTGGTCGGGTGCGATGCCATACCGCTCGCGGACCTCCGACGGCCCGAGCGGCTGCGGGCCGCTCTTGCCCGTCTGCTGCAGGAGGACCGTGACGCGGTCGGTCGCGCACTGGAACAGGTCCCGGTCGCCGGTGAGGATCAGCGCCTCGCCGCCCGCCGCCTCCTCGCGTTGCGCGAGCGTCCCCAGCAGGTCGTCGGCCTCGAGGTCCGGGCTGTGGAGCACGATCCAGCCCAGCGCCTCGTAGAGCCTCGGCGCGAGCTCCCACTGGTCGGCGAGCGCGTCGGGCATCGGGGGGCGCGCGGCGTGGTACGGCGGGTACGCCTCGGCGCGGTAGACCGCGGCCTCCTGGCCGAAGCAGATGACGACCGCCCGCGGATCACGCTCCTCGACGACCTGGAGCAGCATGTTGGTCGAGCCGAGCAGGGCGTTGACGGGGGCGCCGTCCTCGTTGGTGATCGAGTCGGGGAGCCCGAAGAACGCGCGGTAGAGGAGGGCCGGCGCGTCCGCGACGAGCAGGGGTCGGGTAAGACTCATGGGATGCGCACCATTACAGGACTCGAAGAGCTGAAGAAGGCCGAGGGCGACGTCGCCGGCACCTCGGACTGGTACGAGGTCACGCAGGAGGCGATCAACGCCTTCGCCGACGTGACCGGCGATCACCAGTGGATCCACATCGACACCGAGCGCGCGAAGGACACGCCGTTCGGCGGGACGATCGCCCACGGCTACTACACGCTGTCGCTGGCGCCGATGTTCTCAGAGCAGGTTCTCA
The DNA here is from genome assembly GCA_963828075.1 of uncultured Solirubrobacterales bacterium. GTDB lineage: Bacteria > Actinomycetota > Thermoleophilia > Solirubrobacterales > Solirubrobacteraceae > JACCYI01. The sequence continues at coordinate 2,160,265 of CAWHDH010000021.1, forward strand.
AGCTCGAGGGCTTCGCGTTCGGCCTGAACTACGGCCTCGACAAGGTGCGCTTCCCGGCCGCGCTGCCGGTGGGCTCGAAGGTGCGCATGACGGCGAAGATCGCCGACGTGAAGGACATCCCCGGCGGCGCGCAGCTCAAGCTGGAGCTGACCTTCGAGCACGAGGGCGGCGACAAGCCGGTGTGCGTCGCGGAGTCGCTGGCGCGGCTGTACGCCGGCTAACGGACGCGGACGACGGGGCCGGTCGCGGAGCCCACGCGGACGCGGAACGCCCCGTCGGCGCACAGCACGAAGCGGTAGCGGCCGCTGCGGGCGATCTTCGTGGTGCCGGCGCGGCGCCACCCGACCATGGTCTTGATCTCGAGGACCGCCTTCGCACCGCCGCGGGAGCCGACGACGCGTCCACCCAGCCGACGTCCGGTCCGAACGCGCGAGCTGGCGGCCGGGACGCCGCCGGTGGGGTCAGATGCTTCCTCTTCCTCCTCGCGCGTCGAGACGGTGGTGAAGTAGGCCCAGGTGTCGGGCAGCCCGAGCTTCGCGCGCAGCTGGGCACCGGTCACGCGGACGCGGCCGCCGGAGCCGATGACGTCGGCGGCGACGACCCGCGGCGACGTCCCCCGATCGGTCACCTCGATGCCCTCGAAGCGCCCCTTGACCAGCCCGCCCAGCTTGCGCCCCGCCGTGCCGAGGCTCATCCGGATCGGCGGGCTCCAGCGGTGCCGGGGGGAGACGGAGTCGTACGGGTCGTCGACCGACTTCAGCCACGGCACCGGCTTGGTGCCGAGCGAGGTGTTCTCGACGTCCTCGGTGCGGCCGCCGGAGGTGGAGAAGAAGTACGTGATCGCCGGCTGGCCCTGGTGGGTGACGATCTCGCCGCGCGTCTGGCGCACCGCCTCGTTGGTCGATGCCACCTCGACCCGGACGCCGCCGTAGACCTGCGAGCGCGTGTCGGCGAAGTGCTCGTAGCCGTCGCCGTCCTTCGAGCTCGTGATCGCGTAGGTGCGTGCCGCGACGGCCTGCGCCTTGAGCGCCTCGATCGGCCACGAGGACGGGGACTCGACCGGCACGACCCCTTGGAGGTAGCTCTCGATCGAGACGTTGTTGATGACGTTCAGGCCGGCGCCGGCGGGGCGGAACTCGAGCGCGCCGCGGTAGGCGCCCTTGCCGGCCAGCGTGATCGCCTGGCGGGACGTCGCGCGCAGCGGCGCCGCCACGGTGGCGAGGTGGCGCCCGCGCGCTGACAGCAGATCGACCGACCCGCCCCGGGGGCGCGCCGTGTAGGTGCTGGAGGCCTTCAGACGGCGCCCACCGGCACGCGTGGCGCCGGTGAAGCGCGAGCTCGGAGAGGGCGACGAGATGAGCACGCGCACGCTCCGCGCCGGCGTCGTGCCCAGGCTCGTCCCGGTGTAGTAGTGCGCCAGGATGTCGCGGTAGCCGGACCCCTGCTGCGCGAATCCCATCGCGCCGTACTGGCTCATGCCGACGCCGTGGCCGAAGCCGGCGCCACGGATCGTCAGGCGCGCGTCGTCGGCGGCCTGGGCGGGAGCGGCCAGGACCGCGAGCAGCAGGAGGGCGGTTCGGATGACGTGTCGGACGGGCACTACGGTAGCCCGACACGTCGAGCCTGAAGGAGTTGCGGGGTTGAGCGAGCGCAAGGCGTCGGACCTGTTCGTGGAGTGCCTGGAGGCGGAGGGGGTCAAGCACGTCTTCGGCATCCCGGGGGAGGAGACCTTAGATCTGAACGAATCCCTCGAACGCAGCTCCATCGACTTCATTGCAGTTCGACACGAACAGGGCGGGGCCTACATGGCGGACATGTACGGCCGCCTGACCCAGCGCGCCGGCGTCTGCCTCGGGACCCTCGGCCCCGGCGCCACGAACCTCGTGACCGCGGTGGCCGACGCGCTGCTCGACCGCTCGCCCCTCGTCGCGCTCACCGGCCAGGGCGACCTCGAGCGCATGCACAAGGAGTCCCACCAGTACCTCGACGTCATGTCCCTGTTCAAGCCCATCACCAAGTGGAACGCGCGCCTGAGCAACCCGCGGATCATCCCCGAGGTCGTCCGCAAGGCGTTCAAGGTCGCGCAGGCCCAGAAGCCGGGCCCGACGCACATCGAGCTGCCCGAGGACGTGATGGAGGCGCCCGTCGACGCCGAGCCGCTGCCCAACCGCGGCATCGACCGCCGGCACCCGGAGCCGGGCGCGTCCGAGCTGCTCGAGGCGGTGCAGCTCATCCGCTCGGCGATCAAGCCGGTCGTGCTCGCCGGCAACGGCGTCGCCCGCGTCGGCGCTGCACCCGCCCTACGCGAGTTCGCGCGGGCGACCGGCATCGGCGTCGCCGAGACGTTCATGGGCAAGGGACTGCTCGACTACGAGGACCCGCATCACCTGGGGACCGTCGGCCTGCAGTCGCGCGACTACGAGCTCGCCGGCTTCGCGGACGCCGACGTCGTCATCACGGTCGGCTACGACCTCGTCGAGCACGCGCCCAAGCACTGGAACCCGAAGGGCGACAAGACGATCGTCTGCATCGACACCACCTCGGCCGAGGTCGACGAGCACTTCATGACCGAGGTCGACCTGATCGGCGACCTCTCCCACGTCCTCACGCGCCTGGCCGAGGAGTGTCGCGACGTCCCCAACACGCTGGAGAGCTCGCGCCTCAACGAGATCGTGCTCGGCCGCTTCGAGGCGATGCGCGACGACGACTCGTTCCCGGTCCAGCCGCCGCGGGCGCTGTGGGAGATCCGCCAGATCCTCGGGCGCGACGACATGCTGATCTCCGACGTGGGTCTCCACAAGCTGTGGATCGCGCGCATGTTCCCCGCGCACGAGCCGAACACGGTCTTCATCGCCAACGGCCTCGCGGGCATGGGGATCGCACTCCCGACGGCGATCGCCGCCAAGCTCGTGTACCCGAAGCGCAACGTGGTGACGGTCAACGGCGACGGCGGCTTCCTCATGAACGTGCAGGAGCTCGAGACCGCCGTCCGGTTGAAGACCCCGATCGTCAACGTCATCTGGGAGAACTCGCAGTTCGGCTCGATCGTCTGGAAGCAGGACATGAAGTTCGGCCGCCACTTCGGCGTCGACTTCACCAACCCCGACTTCGTCAAGCTCGCCGACGCGTTCGGCATGCCCGCGTGGCGCTGCGGCTCGATCGACGACTTCTCCCGCCACCTCAAGCACGCGCTGACGCTCGACCTCCCGTCGCTGATCGTGCTGCCGATCGACTACTCGATGGACGTCACGATCTCCGAGGAGCTAGGCATCCAGACGGCCGCCGCCTGACGCTACGATCGCCGGCATGGCTACGGCAACGCAGGACGAGAAGGCCGTCGTCGACGGCGTCCCCGGCAAGCTGTTCATCGCCGGCGAGTGGCGCGCGGCCACCGGCGGCAAGACGTTCGAGGTCGAGGACCCCTCGACGGGCGAGTCGATCGCCGAGGTCGCGAACGCCACACCGCAGGACGCGGTGGCGGCGCTCGACGCGTGCGTCGACGTCCAGGGCGAGTGGGCCAAGCACCCGCCGCGCGAGCGGGGCGAGATCCTGCGCCGCGCGTTCGAGCTGCTCACCAAGCGAGCCGACGAGCTCGCGGTGCTGATGACGCTCGAGATGGGCAAGCCGGTCGCCGAGTCCCAGGCCGAGATCGCGTACGCATCGGAGTTCTTCCGCTGGTTCGCCGAGGAGGCCGTGCGGATCGAAGGGCGCTTTGCGGCCGCGCCGAACGGCAAGGGCCGCCTGCTCACCATGCGCCAGCCCGTCGGCCCCTGCTACGCGATCACCCCCTGGAACTTCCCGATGGCCATGGGCACGCGCAAGATCGGCCCGGCCATCGCCGCCGGCTGCACGATGGTCATCAAGCCCGCGCAGCAGACCCCGCTCTCGATGCTCGCCCTGGCGCAGATCCTCGAGGAGGCCGGCCTCCCGCCCGGCGTGCTGAACGTCGTCACCTCGTCGTCCTCGCGCGAGGTGTCCGAGCCGATCATCAGCGACCCGCGCCTGCGCAAGCTGACCTTCACCGGCTCGACCGAGGTCGGTCGCAAGCTCATCGAGCAGTCGGCCGAGAACATCCTGCGCACCTCGATGGAGCTCGGCGGCAACGCCCCGTTCCTCGTCTTCGCCGACGCGGACGTCGACGCCGCCGTCGAAGGTGCCGTGATCGCCAAGATGCGCAACATCGGCGAGGCCTGCACCGCGGCGAACCGCTTCCACGTCGCCGGCAAGCTTCAGGACGAGTTCACGACGAAGCTCGCCGAGAAGCTCGGCGCGATGAAGATCGGCCGCGGCACCGAGGAGGGCGTGCAGGTCGGTCCGCTGATCGACGGCAAGCAGCGCGCGACGGTGTCTGACCTCGTCCAGGACGCGGTGTCGAAGGGGGCGCAGGTCGTCGTCGGCGGCAAGGAGCGCGACGGCGCGGGCTACTTCTACGAGCCGACCGTTTTGGGCGGCGTCCCGCTCGAGGCGAAGCTGCTCAAGGAGGAGATCTTCGGCCCGGTCGCGCCCGTCGTCGGCTTCGACGAGGAGGAGGCCGCCGTCGCCGCCGCCAACGACACCGAGTACGGCCTCGTCGCCTACGTCTACACCCGCGACGTGGGGCGGGCGCTGCGCGTTTGCGAGGGCCTGGAGACCGGCATGGTCGGCCTCAACCAGGGCATCGTCTCGAACCCGGCGGCCCCGTTCGGCGGCATCAAGGCCTCCGGCTTCGGCCGCGAGGGGGGCCGCGAGGGCGTCGACGAGTACCTCGAGACCAAGTACGTGGCTATCGCTCTGTAGCCGGCGGGTTCCGGGCGCGGTCGAGCGCGGCGTCGTGCTCGGCCAGCACCCGGCGGACGCCGTTGAGCGTCAGCATGCGGGCCAGCTGCCCCGGGCGCGTTCCGAGGATCGCCGCCGCGCGTGCGAGTGCTGCGTGCTCGCCGGGCAACAGCCGGAAGTTGACCTGCCGCGGTCGGCGAAGCTCGCCCGCGGCGGGAACCGGGATGGCGACGCCGGCGGTCATCTCCGCCTGCGCCACGACGGACGGAGGTGGCGGCATCGAGTCGACAAGAGCGGTGGCGCGCACCCGGGCAGCCCGCTCTAGGAGCGGGTGTGTTGCCGCAAAGAGCCGTGCTCCGTGGGTTAGCGGAATCAGCACCTCGCGCCACGCGTCTGGATGGATCTGGGTGAGGTCAGGAACCTGGCCACGGAGCCCGTACCCACGGGTCGGCACCGCGCCGTCCTCTGACGAGCGCCATACGGTGGAGACGGCGTAGCCCGCGGCGTCGGTCGGGTCGTCCTCGGCGAAAGTGCGAGCAGATGCTGCAGCCCGTGAGTAGCATCTGCTCGCGATTCCGGAAAGGTAAGGTCGTCGTCGATCTCCATGGCGCGGACGCTACGCAGGACCGTGTTACGGATCAGCACCCGCTGGTGACAAACCACCGCGCCGGGCGACAACTAAGAGCCCCGCCAAGATGCACCCGACGCCCAGCAGCTGCAGCGTGCTCGGCGCCTCGCCGAGCAGCACCACCCCGAGCAGCACCGACGCGACGGGCTGGATGCACAGGATCACCGACGTGAGCGCCGCCGGCAGCCGCGGCAGCGAGATCGAGATGAGCAGCCACCCGAGGACCTGCGAGGTGAGCGCGAGCACCACGAGCCAGCCGTGCTCGGGCCAGGCCGGCAGCAGGTCGACGCGCCCGAGCGCCAGCCCGACGAGCGCGGAGACCACCGCCGCGACCAGCGTGGCGTCGAACAGGGGGCCGGCCGGCCGGCGGTCGTCGCGGTTGCCGCGTCGCAGCAGCAGGATGAACCCCGCGTACGCGACGCCGGTCAACGCGCCGAAGAACACGCCGCGTGCCGGGTCCGCCCCATACGCGCCCGTCTCGAGCGCGCCGGAGATGAGCAGCACGCCGGAGAGCAGGATGGGGAGCGCGGCGAGGATCCGCCCGCCCGGCCGCTCCGCCAGCACGACCCACGCGATCAGCGGCACGAGCACGACCTGCAGGTTTCCGAGCACCGTCGCGAGACCGGCGCCGACGTCGGCGATCGCGAAGTGCCAGAAGATCAGGTCGGCGGCGAAGAAGACGCCGGCCAGCGCGACGAGGCGGCGGTCGCCCGCCACAGCGGGACCGAACCGACGGCGCTCCCACCAGGCCAGCGCACCGAGCACCGGCAGCGCGTACGCGCAGCGAAAGACGGCGGCGGTGATCGGCGCGACCTCGGCGAGCCGGACGAGGATCGCCGAGAACGCGATGCAGAGCGCGCCCGCGACGGCCGCCGCCGCGGGGCGCTCTCCGATCGCCCCAGGCAGCTAGGCCTCCGCCTTCGAGCCGGCTGCGATCTTGCGCAGGTCGAGCGCCTTGTCGAGGGTCTCCTCGTCGACGCCGTGCCGGCGGGCGACCTCGCGCAGCGTCCCGCCGTTCTCCGCGGCGTCCTTGACGATCTCCGACGCCTTGTCGTAGCCGATGAACGGGTTGAGCGCGGTCGCGACCGCCAGCGTCCCCTCGGCCGACCGCTCGCAGCCCTCGAGGTTCGCCTGGATGCCGTCGACGCACTTCTCGACCAGCAGCTCGCTGGTCGTCGAGAGCAGGTGGATCGACTGCAGGAGGTTGCGCGCCATCAGCGGGATCCGGACGTTGAGCTCGAACTGGCCCTGCAGGCCGCCGACGGTGATCGCCGTGTCGTTGCCGATCACCTGCGCGCCGACCTGGAGGACGACCTCCGGGATGACCGGGTTGACCTTGCCGGGCATGATCGACGAGCCCTTCTGCAGCTCCGGCAGCAGCAGCTCCCCGATGCCCGAGCGCGGGCCCGAGCCCATCAGCGCCAGGTCGTTCGCGATCTTCGTGAGCGACACCGCGACGACCTTCAGCGCGCCCGACAGCTCGACCAGCGCGTCGCGGTTCGCCTGTGCCTCGAAGGGATCCTCCGGCGCGCGGACGTCGAGACCGCTCGCATCCGAGAGCAGGCTCCGGACCTTCTCGGCGAACTGCGGGTGCGTGTTCAGTCCGGTGCCGGTCGCCGTGCCGCCGAGCGGGATCTGGGCGACCTGCGGCAGCGCGTTGCGGACCCGTCGCGCGCCCAGCCGGATCTGCGCGGCGTAGCCGCCGAACTCCTGCCCGAGCGTGACCGGGACCGCGTCCATCAGATGCGTGCGACCGGCCTTGACGATGTCGGCGAACTCGTCGGCCTTCGCGGCGAACGCCGCTTCGAGGCGACCGAGTGCGGGCAGGAGGCGGTTGGTCGCCTCGTCGAGCGCCGCGAGGTGCACGGCACTCGGGAAGACGTCGTTGGAGGACTGGCCCATGTTGACGTGGTCGTTCCGATGCACGCCCTCGCCGGCGAGCGTCGCGATGACCTCGTTGGCGTTCATGTTCGACGAGGTGCCCGAGCCGGTCTGGAAGACGTCGATGGGGAACTGGTCGTCGTAGTCACCGCTCCCCACCTGGTCGCCGGCCGCGGCGATGCGCTCCGCGAGGTCTGAGTCGAGCAGCCCGAGCTCCGCGTTGACGCGCGCCGCGGCGGCCTTGATGCGGCCCAGCCAATGGACCACCGCCGCCGGGATCCGCTCGCCTGACACCGGGAAGTTGGCCACCGCCTTCGTGGTCTCGCCACCCCACAGCTGCTGCCCGCGCTCCTGCGTGCTCATCGGTCCTCCGTCTCTGTCGTTCGGGTTCGTGCGCGAACGCTAGCGCTCAGACCGAGACGGGCTCGGCCGGCTCCGGGGTGATGTCGCGCGCCTCGATCGGCTCGCCGCAGTGCGAGCAGGTGACCTGGGGCGCGGCGTCGTGACCGCACGTGTGTCGCAGGACGAGCGGGGCGCCGCTCTCGTCGGCGAGATGCCGGTCGCCCCAGCGCATGATGGTGACGACGGCGGGATAGAGATCGCGGCCCTTCTCGGTCAGCCGGTACTCGAAGCGGTCGGGCTCGGCGTGGTAGCGGACGCGCTCGAGGATCCCGGCCGCGACGAGCGTCTGCAGCCGCGTCGACAGGATGTTGCGGGCGATGCCGAGGTTGCGTTGCAGCTCGGTGAACCGGCGCACGCCCCAGAACGCCTCGCGCAGGATCAGGAAGGTCCAGCGCTCGCCCAGCAGCTCCATGGCGCGGGCGATCGAGCAGGTCTTCGGGCGCTCCATCGTCAAGCCGAAACCGTAGCGCGTCACAGGCAGAAGGCAGCGATCTCGCGCGCCAGTCCGACGGGGTCGTCGTACGCCATCAGGAAGCCGGTCCCGGGCAGGATCCGCAGCTGCGCGTCGGTGAGGAGATCGAGCGCCTCCTCGGCGATCGCGAGCGGGTGGCGGGGGTCGCGGTCGGCCCAGAGCAGGAGCGTCGGGCAGTCGATCAGCGGATAGGCGTCGAGCAGGTCGACCTGGTCTCCGGCGGGCCAGCGGCGCAGGGCGCGCGACCACGAGCGGGCACGGTTGCCGTTGCGCTCCATCGGGGCGATGGCGTGGCGGACGAGGTCGCCGGTCGCCGGGTCCGCCTTGCGCGAGAGGCGCTCGCCGGCGAGACGCGCGCCGCGCGCGACGACCCGGTCGAGGCCCGGCGCGGCCGCCGCGCTCGCGATCACCCGCACCCCGCGGCCGGCGGAGCGGCCCTCGGCGTGCCGGTGCAGGGCGCTCGACATCAGCACCAGGCGACTCGGCTGCAGCCGGCCGCTCGCGACCGCGCGCAGCAGGAGCTGGGCGCCGGCGTCGTGGCCCCCGACCAGCGGGCGCGGCCCGCACGTCTCGCGCAGGAAGCCGGCCATGACCTCGGCGAGCCAGTCGGGCGTGTAGGGGTGGGTCGGACGGTCCTCGGAGTCGCCGTGGAGCGGGAGGTCCGGGAGCACGAGCCGGAAGCGGTCCGAGAGCTCCTCGACGATCGGCTCGAACTCTCGGTGCGAGAGCAGCGGCGAGTGCAGCAGCGCCAGCGGCGGGCCCGTCCCCGACTCGCGGTAGGCGACGCGCGCACCGTCGGGGTGGTGGTAGAGCCGGAGCTTCACGGGGGCGGATCGTAAGGTCTTCGCGGTGCTGCGCTCGCCCCACGACCGGGAGATCCTCCGCCTCGCCGTCCCGGCGCTCGGGGCCCTGGCCGCCGAGCCGCTCTACGTGCTCGTCGACACGGCGATCGTCGGCCACCTCGGGACGCCGCAGCTCGCGTCGCTGGCGATCGCCGCGGCGATCCTGAGCGGCGCGTTCACCATCTTCAACTTCCTCACCTACGGGACCACGGTCCAGGTAGCGCGGCTGCACGGCGCCGGCCGCGTGGCCGACGCGCGCCGGCTCGGCGTCCAGGCCCTGTGGCTGTCGCTGGCGATCGGCGCGCTGCTCCTGCTGCTGGTGTTTGTGCTCGCGCGCCCGGCCGTCGGCCTGATGGGCGGAGAGGGACGCGTCGCCGACGACGCGGTGCTCTACCTCCGGATCAGCGCGTTCGGCGCGCCGCTGTTCATGCTCGCCACCGCCGGGCAGGGGTTCCTGCGCGGCATGTCCGACCTGCGCACGCCGCTGGTGATCCTGGTCATCGCGCACCTCGTCAATGTCGTGCTCGAGGTCCTGTTCGTGTACGGGTTCGGCTGGGGGCTCGCCGGGTCCGCGGCGGGGACGGTCATCGCGCAGCTCGGGATGGGGGCGGCCTTCGTGTGGGCGGTGCTGCGCGACGAGGCGCTGGTGCGGCCGTCGCCGGCGCTCATGCGGCCGCTGATGCGCGTCGGCACGGAGATCGCGGTGCGCACGACGGCGCTGCTGGGCTCGTTCTTGGTCGCGAGCGCGGTGATCGCGCGGATCGGGACGCCGCAGCTCGGCGCGCACCAGATCGCATTCCAGCTGTTCGTCTTCCTCGCGCTCGTGCTGGACGCGCTGGCGATCGCCGCGCAGGTGATGGTCGGCCGCATGCTCGGCGCCGGCGACGCGGCCGGCGCGCGGGCGGCGGCGGTCCGGATGATCGGGTGGTCGATCGTCGGTGGCGCCGGGTTCGGCCTGGTGCTCTACGCGCTCGGCGACGTGATCCCGCGCGTGTTCACCTCCGACCCGGCGGTCCTCGCCCAGGCGCGCGAGATCTGGCCGCTGTTCGCCGCGATGATGCCGGCCAACGGTGCGGTCTTCGCGCTCGACGGGATCCTCATCGGCGCGGGCGACACGCGGTTCCTGATGTGGGGGATGGTCGCCGCGGCGGCCGTCTACGTCCCCGTCGCGCTGCTCGCGCTGGACCAGGGATGGGGGCTCGCGGGCGTGTGGTGGGGCCTGGTGGCGCTGATTGCGGCGCGCCTCGTCACGTGCGGCGCGCGGTTCGCCGGGAGTCGCTGGGCGCTGACCGGGGCGCCGGCGTAGTACCTTCGCCCGCCATGCCCCGCGTTCTCGCCCTCGTCGTCGCGCTGGCCTTGTTCGCGCCCGCGGCCGCCCTCGCGCAGGACACCCCGTTCGGCCCGGTCCCGACACCCGAGCCGACGATCGCGCCGCTGCCCGGCACCGACGACGTCAGCCGGCAGACGCTCTATCTGATCGCCGTCGGTGTCCTCGTCGTGATCGTCGTGATCGGCGTCGCGATCTCGAAGGACGCGCGGCGAGCGCTCACGCCCGAGGACCGCGAGCGCCTCGAGCGCGAGCAGCGTGGGGAGAAGGCCGTCCCCGGCGAGGTCTCCAAGCAGGCCCGCGCGCGGGCTCGCAAACAGCGCCAGAAGGTCAAGGCGGCGCGCAAGGCCCGCCGCCACAACCGCTAGGCAAGCGCGGCCTCGATCCGCTCGCACACGGTCTCGACGACCCTCACGCGGGCGTAGCGCTTGCTCTCGGCCTCGACGAGGTGCCACGGCGCGTACTCGGTGTCCGTGCGCTCGATCATCTCCTCGAGCGCGGTCTCGTAGGCCGGGCGCTTCTCGCGGTTGCGCCAGTCCTCGTCGGTCAGCTTCCAGGACTTGAAGGGGTTCTTCGCGCGCGCCTCGAAGCGCTTGAGCTGCTCCTCCTCCGAGAGGTGCAGGAAGAACTTGACGAGGATCGTCCCGTGGTTGGTCTGGAGGCGCTCGAACTCGTCGATCTCCCCGTAGGCGCGCTGCCACTCCTCGTCGGTCGCAAATCCCTCGACCCGCTCGACCAGCACACGGCCGTACCACGAGCGATCGAGGACCGCCATCCCGCCCCAGCCCGGCAGCGCGGCGTTGAAGCGCCAGAGGAAGTGGTGGCGCTTCTCGTCGAAGGTCGGCGCGGCGAACTGCACGACCCGGACGTGCCGCGGATCCATCGGGGAGACCAGGCGCTTGATCGCCCCGCCCTTGCCCGACGCGTCCCACCCCTCGAACAGCACGCACACCGGCGGCCCGAGCGTTCCGTCGCCGAGCTGGCCGCCGAGCCGCAACCGGAGGCCGAGCAGCCGATCCTGCGCGGCCTCCAGGTGCTCGGCCTCCTCGGTCTTGGACAGCTTGAGCGTGAGATCGAGGGCGTCGAGGCGCGGGGCGTTGCTCATGGCGAGATCGTGAGATTACGCACGCGCAACACCGCGCGGTCGCGCGGCAGGCGGTCGACGGGCTCCTCGAACCCCTCGAACCGCCCCTCGCCCCGATAGTCGGCGAACCGCACGACCTCCCCGCTTCTCAGGAAGATGAACGTCTCCGACACCCCGAACCCGACCTCACTCTTCCACTCCGACCCGAGCGCCTCCGACACGACCTCCCGCGGAGTCCCGCGAGCGACGAGCAGCACCTCATCCCACTCGAACCGCGCAACCTCCGCCACCACCACCCGCCCGTCGGTCTCCTGCTCCGCAGTCCCGATCGCCTTCGTCAGGTCCTCCGCCAGCAGATTGTCAACCGCCAGATCCTCCTTCGCGCTGCCCAGCACCACCACCAGCACCAGCGCACCGATGCACAGCACCAGCGCAGCGCCGACCGCGATCAGGGCACGAGCCACGCGGTCAGCGCTGGGAGTCCGATGGACTCAGCAGGCGACGATCAGGTGGAAGGGGAGTCCGACTGGGGCGCCGGCCTCGTTGAACGTGCGCACGAGCACCGTTGCGCCGCCTCCTCGGGCGACCGTGATTCGGCCTGCCGGGGGATCCTCTGGATCCGTACCCTCCACCTTCGCCAGGGTCGCGGTTGACACGCACTGGCTGACGTCGCTCGGGAAGGTGACCGCAGTCTCGTTCGACCCAGCCGCTTGTTGTGAGAAGGACGCATTCCCTCGGACTTTGTTGCCCGTCGCGTTGACAGCCGCGGTGTAGGCGATGCCACTAGGGCCCGCCGGCCCCGGCGGGCCCGTCTGGCCGCGGAGTTGACTCCTCGCTGAGCTCGAGATCTCCCGGAGCGTCACGGATCCGTCCCGGATCACCCGAGACGTGACGGCGCGCGAGCGAAGCTCGGAACCACCGACCGCCTTCGCCCGAATCTGCGACGAGCCGACGCTGTTACGCGGCAGCGTCAACGCCGCGTACGAAGTGCCTCCGAGAGCGATGAAGACGCCGACCGTCGACATCACGTTGGCATACGTCAATCTGCTTCGAACTCTATGCAGCATCGCTCTGCTTCCCCCTGATTGCTCGCGTACCGGCACCATATGTTCTGAGCGCTCGAAGTTGCGGCCAAGTCAAAGACCGCGAACGAGGACCCGTACGGCCCGCGACACGCCAGTCTCGTAGGGATAGCTCGCTTCCCGAGGGATCCGCACGCGGAAGCGGTACCGAACGCGGCCGCGAGTCGACGCGAATCGGTAGCGGTAAGACCAGCGCCCCGTGGACACACTGGCCCGCGGAGTCGCGAAGGTGGTCCACCCGCGGCGAGAGTAGGCCTGGAGTTGCAGGAGCTTTCCTGTCGACGGGATGGGGCCTCTCCGCAGACGGCCGCGGAACGTCACATCCTCTCCGTTCACCACGGAACGACGGTTCACGCGAAGCGACGTGACCGCCTTGACCATGAGTCGGACGTCGGTGCTCCGCCCGCGGATCTTCGCCGTCCCGGGATAGCGGAAGCGGAGCGTCCGACTCGGCCCAGGCACCGCCCTGAAGCTGAAATGGCCCTTGGTCGTCGTGCGAGTCGTAGCAATCCGATGCCACGACGCGCCAGGCAGATTGACCAGTTCGAGAACTTCCAGATCGCGATCCGGAAGCGGATTGGCGCCGGGAGTGGTCAGGCGCCCTCGAAGCCGGACGGAGAGGCCAGACCGGACGCGCGCGCGACCCGAGAGGACGATTCGGAAGCGCTTCTTCCCTCGCTTTGCCCGACGTACGACCCGCTTGAGGCGGCCGGCGGTGAGGCTCGTGGCGATGCGGAGCGGAAGGGTCAGGCGAGTAGCCTGGCCGTCTTCTAGAGCCGTCGTGGAACGTTGATTTCCTGCCGAGTCGGTCACATGCGCGCGGAGCTCGTAGGACCCGCTTGGCAGAACCTCGTCGTCCATGAATGCCGACAACACTCCGCCGTCGAACTCGCTAGGAAGGCTCCTCCAAGTAGGCTCCCCCTCCCGGCGGACTTCGATCTCCCCCCTTGTAACCGGCGAAGTGACGTCAGAGACGGCGACTCGCAGTTCCGCAGGGTCCTCCGGGTCCTGATCGAGGAACGCGGCGCGCGGCGCGTCGCCGTCGTAGGCGAGGCGAACCTCATGTGCCGTCTCACGGTTCTCATTGCCCGCCTCGTCCTCCAGCCAGAACCTGACCTGCCATTCGCCTGGCCCCGGCAGAGAGAAGTCCTCGATCGCCGGACGCGAGATCTGGCGTCGGCCGGAAACGCACTTGACGGTCCCTCCCGGTTTCACGGGGCATGACTCGAAGTGGACGGCTCTCACTGGGGACCCATTGGCAGGACTTGGGTTGGTCCACGCAGCTGAGAACTTGTTCGTGGCCCGCCATCCGGCGCCCCCGGCTACCACGAACTCCAGCGGACGCCCGGGCGCAGTCTGATCGACGAGGATCGTCCGGGACGCGTAACCAGGAGTTCCTCCGAGGTCCTTCGCCTGGATGACCAACTCGCGAGGACCGTCGTCGATGCTTTGGAGGCTGACGGGCAAGGTCTCGCTCCACGTGGGACAGGGCGTCGCGCTGGCCAGGTCGCAGGCCCTGGGCTTGCCGTGCTTCTCTTTCATATCGACCATGGGCAAGAAGTTCACGACGCTGGTGTTGTCGCTCGCAGCTACCTCGACCGTCGGCGTTCCTTTGTGCCATCTGCCCTCCACACTTAGATCACCGCCGGTGATCCGGACGGTCGGTGCCACTCGGTCATCTACCTCGACATCGATCGACCGCATCGTCGCGTACGCCTGCAGGCCCCGCCCGACACGGCAGCCGTCCGTCATACACACAGTCCGAAGTCTCAGTTCGGAGGTGGCGCCGAACCGCAATGTCGCAGGCTGCCCGAGGAGCGAGCCGCAGCCGGACGGTCGGACGTCGTGGATGGGCTGGTTGTCGCTGTTGTAGAGGCCAGCGTGGAAGTCGCTTCCAGCACAGAAGCTGTGCTCGTAAGTGGCTCCGACGACACCAGTTCCCGGTGGCGCGCGGAAGATCCAAGAAGACTCCGACAGGAACGGGACGGTGGCGTTCTCGTTGTTGGGATCAACGTCGTGTCGCGTGACGAGCCCGTTGTCCCAGTCGCTGTAGCGGGGAGGGCACTTGGGATAGGCGGTCATGCCACCGTGGTTGATGTACGGCACCCAGGAGCCGTAGGCGCCTTCGGAAACCCTCGGATTACAGGCATGGACGTGGTACACGCCGGCCGTCGCCGTCGCGGTGATGCTGGGAGCGAGGGCGAGTGCGGAGCAGGTGAGCGCCAGTGCTCCGAGGAACCTTCCGGTGGTACGCAACGTTCTGACTCCTTCTCTCATGGACTGAACTCATCCCCACCGGTGGCCGGCGGGGCTGCGGGTTGAGGTTTCGTATTGGCGGGCGGCTGGCTCTGCTCGAACGACAGCTCCTGCTGACCGGGCACCACCGGCGCCGCCGGGGTTGACTTCTCGTGGCTCGTGGAAGACGCCTTCGGCTTCGGGGTGCGCTTCGGCTGCCGCCTCACCGGACGGGGCGTGGTCGTCGGCGTGCGCTCGATTCGGATGATCGGCGTGCGCCGCACGGCGGTGACCGTCGCCGCCGGGCGCTCGACCGGCCGCCGCATGGGCTTCGGGCGGTCGGCGGCCTTGCGTGCCGCCGGTTTCTCAGCCGGCTCGGGCAGGACCAGGGTGGCCACGCAGTACGTCCCCGCGCCCACGCCGCTGATACACACGCCGATCAGCGCGGCGATGGTGGTGACGCGGCCTCCGCCGCTGCCTGCGGCGAGTTGGGCGCTGGTGGCGACGTCGGAGCCGCTGAAGCGGTGCAGGAGGTTCTGGAAGTGCAGCTTGACCTCGGCCCAGCGGCCGGGGGACACCACCACGGGCGGCTCGACCAGAACCGGAACACTCCCGCCGATCTCGGCCAGGTTGGCCTCGTAGGAGAGCGGCTCGCCCGGGGCGCGGCGCGACAGCCCCGCCAACAGCACCGGCACCGGCAGCCAGGCCGCCGCGCGGCGCCGGCCTCCGCGCAGCTCGCGGACGGTGGCGCGGCAGGCGGGGCAGTGGCGGAGGTGGGGGCGCAGGGCCACCAGCGCCTCCGCGGACGCAGTGCCTTGCACCAGGTCGCGCAGGCCGGCCGCGAACGCGGAGCACCCGTCGCCCGTCTCGAGATCCGCGTAGGTCTTCAGGAAGCGCCGGCGGCCCTCGGTGATGGCGCGGTTGACCTTGGTGTATGTCCATCCCTCTTGCTCGGCGATCTCGGCGTACGAGCGGCCCTCGGCCTTGAGCATCAGCGCCTTCGCCTCGTCTGGCTTCAGGCGGCGCAGCACCTCGGCGGAGCGGGCGGAGCGCTCGGCCGCGGCGAGGCGCTCGTCGAGCGACCGGACGCCTTCGTCGACGTGGGCGTCGAAGTCCACGTCGTCGCCGGCGACCGACTCGCTGCGCAGCCGGCGCACCGCCATGGCCTCGTGGCGCACGACGACCTTCATCCACCCGGCCTCGGTGGCGGGGTCGACGGTGGCGAGGCGCCGGAGGTAGATCTCGAGCGCTCGCTGGTAGGCGTCCTGCGCGTCGTCCGCGCACAGGGAGTGCTGGCGGGCGACGCGGAGCAGGGCCAGGCCGTGCCGGTCGACCAGCGTTGCGATCCGGTCCTCCGGATCTCCGCCGATCACCCTCATCGCCTCCGGCGCCGCTCGCCGCCGGATCCCGCCTGCCGTCAAGAACGTGCCTCCCCGTCGCGTCCGCTGGGCCTCGCCGGACGCTGCCCTCGGCCGGCCTCGCACGTTCTAGGGATGGCGCGTCGAAACTCGCCCCCTCAGGGGGCCAGATTTTCGCAAAGTGCGGAGAAAACGTTCCGTCAGGACGCCGCGCGCAGCCACGCCGCGATGCGCTCGAGCTCGGCCTCCACGCGGCGGAGGGCCTCGGGCCCGGCGGCGCCGACCTGCTCGGCGTTCATCTGCTCGAGCTCGAAGCACGCGTCGGCGAGCGAGACGGCCCCCATGCTGGCCGCGCTCCCCTTGAGGCTGTGCCCGATCGACGAGACCGCCGCGCCGTCGCCATCGGCGATCGCTTTGCGGAGCTGCTGCACGAGGTCGGTGGCCTCGCCGAACAGGACGCCGGCGAGGTAGCGGAAGGCGTCCGGCTCGCCTTCGATGACCATCTCGTCGAAGGTCGCCACCCGCACCGGGTCGAACGGCGACTCCTCGGCGGCCACGGCCACGGACGTCTCGGCCACCGCCTGGGCGGGGTCTTCCAGCTCCTCGGCCGGCGCGACCCACTGCTTCAGAATCACGGCCAGGGCTTCGGGGTCGAGCGGCTTGGAGAGGTAGTCGTCCATGCCCGCGGCGAGGCACTTCTCGCGCTCGCCCTTCATCGCCGAGGCGGTCATCGCGATGATCGGGACGCGGACGGATTCCGGCTCGCGGCGGCGGATCTCCATCGTCGCCTGGTAGCCGTCCATCTGGGGCATCTGGCAATCCATCAGGACCGCGCCGTAGCGGGCGCGCGCGATCGCGTCGACCGCCTCGCTGCCGTTGGCGACCACGTCGGCGCGATAGCCGATCTTCGACAGCATCGCCACCGCGACCTTCTGGTTGACGATGTTGTCCTCCGCCACGAGCAGGCGCCGGTGGGTGCGGGCGCGGCTCTCGGAGATCGTGTGCCGGGTGACCATGACGTGGTCGGACTCGCCGGGGCTCATGACGGTCGAGATGGCGTCGAAGAGATGCGACTGGCGGACCGGCTTGGTGAGGTAGGCGGAGAAGCCGATCTGCCGCGCCGCCTCGGCCGAGCCGCGGATGCTCGAGGAGGTCAGCAGGATGAGCGGGAGCGAGGCGAACTCCGGGTGGGAACGGATCGCCGTGGCCAGCTCGAAGCCGTCCATCTCCGGCATGTCCATGTCGAGCAGGGCGAGGTCGAACGGCGCCACGCCGTCCCGCGTGGCGCGGAGCAGGTCGAGCGCGCCCTCCCCGTCCGCCGCGACCTCGGCGCTCATGCCCCACGACGCGACCTGGCGCTCGAGGATCGTCCGGTTGGTGGCGTTGTCGTCGACGACCAGGACCCGCAGGCCCGCGAGGCTCGACCGCAGGCTGCGCGGCCGCGCCGCCGGGCCCAGCTGCTTGAGCATCCGCACGTCGAAGCGGAACGTGCTGCCGGTGCCAGGGGCGCTCTCGACGTGCAGGTCGCCCCCCATGAGCCGGACCAGCCGGTTCGAGATGGCCAGGCCGAGGCCCGTGCCGCCGTAGTGGCGCGTCGTCGACGTGTCCGCCTGGGCGAAGGGCTCGAACAGCGAGGCCTTGAGGTCGGGCGCGATGCCGATGCCCGTGTCGGCCACCGAGAACCGGACCAGCGCATGGGTGTCGGTCTCCTTGAGCATCTCCGCGCGGATCACCACCTCGCCGACGGAGGTGAACTTGATGGCGTTGCCGATGAGGTTGACGAGGATCTGCCGGAGCCGGCCCGGGTCGCCGCGCACCGCCGTGGCCATCTCCGGGCGCACGAGCGTCGCGAGCTCGAGCCCCTTGGCGTGGGCCTGGTCGGCGAGCAGCTCGGCGACCTCCTCGACGACGGTCCGTAGATCGAAGTCGATCGTCTCGAGGTCGAGCCGGTCGGCCTCGATCTTGGAGAAGTCGAGGATGTCGTTGATGATCGTGAGCAGCGACTCGCCCGAGCTGCGGACCGTCTCCGCGTACTCCCGCTGGCGCGGGTCGAGCTCGGTGTCGAGCAGCAGGCCGGTCATGCCGATCACGCCGTTCATCGGCGTCCGGATCTCGTGGCTCATCATGGCCAGGAACTCCGACTTCGCGCGGTTGGCCTGCTCGGCCTCGTCTTTGGCCAGCCGTTCGCGCTCGGTCAGCTCGCAGCGGGTCAGGCTGAGGTCGGCGAGGGCGGCCAGGGAACGGAGCAGGCCGAGCTCCTCGCGGCCGAAGAACGGCGTCAGCGGGCTGGTCGCGACGACGAGCTCGCCGAACGGCGGCGTGAGCGGGAAGAGCTGCAGCGTCCCGCTGTCGGCCGGCAGCGTGCCCCAGGACGCCACCACCTGGCCGCCCTGGCTGCGCAGGGCCGCGCCTGAGCCGCCGACGATCCGGGCGACCTGCGGCAGCAGGGTCTCCGTGACCTCTGAGACCGTGGTCGCGCCCACGAGCTCGTGGGTGGCCGCCTGCAGCGCCTCGTCCTCCGGCACCCGCCAGGCGAGCCGCAGCATTCTCGGGGGCGAGAACCCGACGGCGAACGCGAGCACGCTTCCCAGCAGCAGGAGCTGGATGACGAGCTCGGCCGGCCCGCCCTCCTCCTCGCCGGCCCCCGCCCCGGCCGCCAGGATGAGCAGGTTCATGCCGGCCGTGCCGACGGCCATCAGCCGCGCCCGGCGGCGGGTCACGGTCGACTGGCTGCGCCCGCCGCGCCAGAGGCTGACGATCGTCACCAGCGACAACACCGTCCAGAACAGCAGGATCCCGACGATGAACGGCCAGTAGGAGGCGGAGCGCGGGCCGGTGTCGTCCAAGGCGGAGCTGCCGATCGCGGACGTCGCGACGACGACGACGCCCATCGCGACGTCCGCGCCGCGCACGAACCGCCGCGAGACCATTCCGAACGAGGCCGTGAAGCGCAGCAGCAGGTACGGGAAGGCCAGCAAGACGACGATGAGGACCCTGCCGACGACGCCCGTCTCGCTCTGCTGCTCGTCGAGCGAGAGGAAGAGGACTGCGCCGAGTGCGCCGAACGCTCCCGCCGCCCACCGCCCGGCGTGGCCGCCCCGCCGGACCTGGAGCAGCGCGACGAGCGCCAGCGCCATTGCCCCGGCCGCCGTCGCGTAGTGCAATATCTCGATCAGGTCGGCCGTGCTCACGCTGATCAGAACGCCGCGAGCAGCTTCGGGGCGAGCTGCTTCTTGCGGCTCATCACCCCGGGGAGGTCCCAGGTCCCGTCGTCGTCGGGCGCGCCCAGTGCGCGTTCGACGGGGACGCGGTCGCCGGTCACGAGCAGGACGGTCCCCTTCGCGAAGATGTCGGTGACCATCAGCGCGTAGCAGATGAACCCGTTGCGCTGGCGGATCTGCTCCATCGCCTCGAGCAGCTCGTCGCGGCGCTCGAGCACCGAGCGGCCGACGGTCTCGACCTGCGCGATGCACAAGGTCTCGCCACCGCCGACGTCGTACTGCTTGGAGTCGCGGGCGACGACCTCGTCGGCGGGGACCTGCGAGACGTCGGACGTCGTCTCGAACATCTCGCGGCCGAACTCGCGGGCGTCGAGGTCCAGGACGCTCTCGAAGTACTCGACGACGGCGTGGTCGCGCTCGGTCGTGGTCGGCGAGTTGAGGATGACCGTGTCGGACAGGACCGCGCCCAGGAGCATCGTCGCGGTCGCCGGGCTCGGCTCCATCCCGCTCTGGCGGAAGCGCTCGACGACGAGCGTCGCCGTCGAGCCGACCGGGTCGAACGTCGCGCGCACCGGGACGGTGGTCTCGACCGAGCCGATGTGGTGGTGGTCGAGGATCTCGACGATCTCCGCCCGGTCGACGCCGACGACGCTCTGCGCGAGCTCCGCGTGGTCGACGAGGATCACCCGGCGCGGGCGGGGGTTCACCAGGTCCGAGCGCGTCACGAGCCCGACCGGCCGGCGCTGCTTGTCGACGGCGACGGCCGCGTGGTAGTGGATGTCCTTCACGAGGTCGGCGATGTCGTCGAGCATGTCCTCCGGGCGCACGGTGAGCGGCTCGGGGTCCATGAACCCGCGGCACGGCGCCGACAGGGTGATCATCCGGCCGGTCACGTAGGAGTCCAGCGGCGAGACGACCATCGCGGTCCCGCGCTCGCGCGCGAGGTCGAGGATCTCGGGCGGCGGCTCGGTGGAGTTGCTGAGCACGACCAGCGCGGCACCGAGCTCGATCGCCCGCCGCTGGATCTCCGGCCGGTCGCCGACGACGACGACGTCGCCGGACGCGATGCCGGTCGCCGCCGCCGCATCCATCGCCACGACCCAGACCCGGCCCGCCACCTCGTGGTCCTCGCCGTGCAGGGCGCGGCCTTCGAGCACCTCGACGACCGCGCTGACCGCCGTCGGCGAGTCCACGAGGCTCGACGTCTCTCGTGACTCGCGGATGTAGCGGCGTGCCAGCGCGCGCTCGGAGACGACGCCGGCCAGCGCGCCCTCGGCGTCGACTACGAGCACCAGATCGGCGTCGTCGCGCGCCATCGTGAGCCCGACCTGGCGGATCGGCTCGCGCTCGTCGGCGACCGGGAACTCGTGTTGCATCACGTCGCGCACGCGGAGCAGGACATGGGGGAGGAACATCGGCTCGGGGGCGCCGCTGCGCTCCAGCAGCCAGCGCGTCTGGGCGTTGACGTCGCCGAGCCGGACCGGGACGTACTCGTGCTTGGCGTCGAGGCGGCGGCGCAGCTCGGCGTACCCGATCGCCGACGCGATGGAGTCCGTGTCCGGGTTGCGGTGCCCGGTCACGTAGACGCGGGGGCGCGTCACAGGCGCGCCGTCGGCGGTGCCGGGCCGACTGCGTTCCTGGACACCGTCGAGCGTCATCGCGGTCGAAGCCTATCCCCCGGTGTTCAGCCCGCGTTCAGCTTGGCCGACCATGATCGGCGGCGTGCGGTTGCTGGTGGTCGACGACGAGCCCTCGGTGCGCGATGCGCTGCGCCGGATCCTCGAGCACGACGGCTACAAGGTGGAGCTCGCCCACGACGGCCGGGCGGCGATCCGCGCCCAGGCCGCGGCGCCGGCCGACGCGGTCCTGCTCGACGTCCTGATGCCCGAGCTCGACGGCCTCGAGGCGTGCCGGCGGATGCGCGCGATCGGGGATCGGACCCCGGTGCTGATGCTCACCGCGCGCGATCAGGTCGGCGACCGGGTGGCCGGGCTCGAGGCCGGTGCGGACGACTACCTGCCCAAGCCGTTCGCGCTCGAGGAGCTGCTCGCCCGCGTCCGCGCTTTGCTGCGCCGCTCGGGCTGGGCGGAGGACCGGACGGTGCTGTGCTTCGACGACGTCGAGGTCGACACCGCCGCGCTGGAGGTCCGTCGCGGCCGGCGCCGGATCGAGCTGACCCGGACCGAGTACCTGCTGCTCGAGCTGTTCCTGCGCCACCCGCGCCAGGTGCTCACGCGCGCCCAGATCTTCGATCACGTGTGGGGATACGACTTCGGGCCGGCGTCGAACTCGCTCGAGGTCTACGTGGGCTATCTGCGGCGCAAGCTCGAGGCCGAGGGTGAGCCGCGGATCCTGCACACGGTCCGCGGCGTCGGCTACGTCTGCCGGGCGGCGGCGTGAGCCTGCGCCGGCGGCTGGTCGTGCTGGCCGCCGGCGCCGTAGCGGTCGCGGTGGCGCTCGCCGGCGTGGTGACGTACGTCGTCGTGCGCGGCGACCTGCGCGCGCAGGTCGACGACGCGCTGCGCAGCCTGGCGCCGAAGGTCGTCCCCGTCCCGCCGCCCGGCGACGGGAAGATGGTCATGCGGCTGTTCGTCCCGCAGGCGGAGTTCGGCGGGGCGAGCGGCGTCGCCCAGGCGGTGAGCCCTTCGGGCGACGTCATCGCGCGGAACCTGTCGGGGCAGCTGCCCGTCGACGAGAGCGTGCGCGCCGTGGCGCGCGGCGAACGGGACACGTACCTGCGCGACGCCCACGTCGACGGCGTCCACGTCCGCGTGCTCACGACGGCCGACCCCGTGACCGGCGCGCTCCAGGTCGCGCGGCCGCTCACCGAGGTCGACGCCACGCTCGGGCAGCTGCGCTGGATCCTGCTCACCGTCACGGTCGGTGGGATCGGCCTGGCCGCGGCGCTCGGGTTCGGCGTCTCGCGCGCGACGATCGCCCCGGTCACCCGCCTCACCCGGACGGCGGAGCAGGTGACCGAAACCGGCGACCTGAGCCATCGCATCCCCGAGGAGGGGCGCGACGAGCTGGCCAGCCTCGCGCGGTCCTTCAACTCGATGCTCCGCGCGCTCGGGGACTCGCGCGACGCCCAGCGCCAGCTCGTCGCGGACGCATCGCACGAGCTGCGCACGCCGCTGACCAGCGTGCGCGCGAACATCGAGCTGCTCGAGAAGGCGCCGGACCTCCCGCCGGACGAGCGCCGCGAGATGCTGGCCGGGGCGCGCTCGCAGCTCGAGGAGCTGACCGTGCTGGTCGGCGACCTCGTCGACCTCGCGCGGCCCGGCGACCAGCCGGCCGAGGACCTGGAGGACCTGCGCCTCGACGAGCTGGCGTGCGACGCGGTCGAGCGCGCGCGGCGGCACGCGCCGCACGTCGAGTTCGTGGTCGAGACCGCGCCCTGCTTGGTCCGCGGCTCGCGCACCCGCCTGCACCGCGCGATCAGCAACCTCCTCGACAACGCGGTGAAATGGAGCCCGGACGGCGGGCGGATCGAGGTGTGCGTGCGCGACGGCGAGGTCACCGTCCGCGACCACGGCCCGGGCATCGTGGCGGCCGACCTGCCGCGCGTGTTCGATCGCTTCTGGCGCGCCCCGAGCGCCCGCGGCCTGCCCGGCTCGGGCCTCGGGCTGTCGATCGTCCGGCGGGTCGCCGAGGCGCACGGCGGCGACGTGGGCGCCGAGCGCCCCGACGGCGGCGGTGGGGCACGGCTGCGCCTGCGGCTGCCGCCTTCAGCAAGCTCCTAGGTTCCTCCTCGGTCGCGTTCAGGCGGCGGCCATGGGATGGGGGTATGCACTCCCTCACCGAGCACCGGTCGGCCTTCGCGGCCGGCTCCCTCGCCGCCCTCGCGATCTCCCTCGCCGGCTGCGGCACCGACGCGCCGCAAGCAGAAGGCCAGGCGGGCAAGGAGCAGGACGCCGTGGCCGGCGCCCTGAAGTTCGCCCGCTGCATGCGCGAGCAGGGCCTCGACTTCCCCGATCCGCAGGTCAGCGGCAAGGGCCTGATCAAGATGGGACCGGGCCCGGGGAAGGACTTCAATCCGGATGACCCGAAGATCCGGGCCGCGCAGGAGAAGTGCGAGACGCACCTCGAGGGCGGTGGGGGCCGCGCCCCTGACGCCGCCACGCAGGCCAAGTTCCAGGACGCGTTCCTCAAGTTCGCGGCCTGCATGCGCCGCAACGGGATCGACATGCCCGACCCCAAGCCGGGCAGCGGTGGCGGGATCCTCCTGCGCAAGGGCGACAAGAGCGGCCCGGACCCAGAGTCGCCGGCGTTCCAGGCGGCCGACAAGAAGTGCCACGGCAAGCTCGACGCCTTCGAAAAGTCCGTCAAGGCGCGCACGCCGTGAGGCGCCGCCGCGCCGCCGTCGCGGCGGGGGCGGTCGCCGCCATCGGGGCGACGGGGTGGGCGCTCGCGCCGGGGCGCCCCGCCGCCTCGCCGGCCGCCACGGGCGTCAAGACGGGGACGGCGACCGTCGCCGCCCGCGAGCTCGTCGACCGCGAGGACGTCAACGGGACGCTCGGGTTCGCCGGCGAGCGGATGGTCGCGTCAGCGGCGACCGGGACGCTGACGCGGCTGCGGCCGGAGGGTTCGACGGTCCGGCGTGGCGAGTCGCTGTACTCCGTCGACGCCACGGCCACCGCGCGGGTGCTCTACGGCGAGGTCCCGATGTACCGCACGCTGCGCTCCGGCGTCGAGGACGGCTCCGACGTGCGCCAGCTCGAGCGCAACCTGGTCGCGCTCGGCCACGATCCCGGCGACGAGATCGAGGTCGACGCGGAGTGGGATTGGGCCACCACGGCGGCGGTCCGCCGCTTCCAGGACGCGCGCGGGGACACCGAGGACGGCGCCGTCGAGCCGGCCGAGGTCGTGGTCAGCGACGGGGCGGCGCGCGTCGGCAAGCACCGCGCGGAGGTCGGCGACGCCGTTCGCGCGGGCGCGCCCGTCGCGGCGCTGACGAGCCGCCGCCGGATCGTCACCGCGCGCCTCGGCGCGAGCCGCCAGGGCGCCGTGCGCCGCGGGGCGGCCGTCGTGGTCACGCTCCCCGACGGGGCCGAGGTCCGCGGCACGGTGACGCGCGTCGGCCGCGTCGCGACGGCCGGCGAGCAGGGCGAGGAGGCGACCGTCGAGCTGCGGGTCGGGCTGCGCCGCCGCGCCGCGCGCCAGGCGCGCTACGACGGCGCGCCGGTCACCGTTGCGATCGCCACGCAGCGCACGCGGGCGGCGACCGCCGTGCCGGTCTCGGCGCTGCTCGCCCGCGGCGCCGGGCGCTACGCGCTGGAGATCCGCGGTCGCGGCCTCGTGGACGTCGAGGTGGGCGCGTTCGCCGACGGCTACGTCGAGGTGACCGGCCCCGGCGTCGTCGCCGGCGCCAAGGTCGTGGTGCCCGCATGATCGCGCCGGTGCTCGCCCTCGACGGCGTGGCCAAGACCTATCCCGGCGGCGTCGAGGCGCTGCGCGACGTGACGCTCTCGGTGTGGTCCCGAGAGCTGGTGGCGATCGTCGGGCCGTCGGGCTCGGGCAAGTCGACGCTGCTGCACGTGATGGGGACGCTCGAGCGTCCGACGGCCGGCCGCGTCGCAGTCGCGGGGCACGACCTCTCCGCGCTCGGCGATCGCGAGGTGGCCGGGCTGCGCGCCCGCGCCATCGGCTTCGTCTTCCAGCAGTTCTTCCTGCTCGACGGGATGTCGGCGCTCGAGAACGTCGCCCAAGGGCTGCTCTACAGCGCGACCCCGCTGCGCGAGCGGATCGCCGCCGCCCGGCTCGCGCTCGAGCGGGTCGGGCTCGGCCACCGCGTCATGCACGACCCGGCGCAGCTGTCGGGCGGCGAGCGCCAGCGGGTGGCGATCGCCCGCGCGGTGGTCGCCCGCCCGGCGATCGTGTTCGCCGACGAGCCGACCGGCAACCTGGACTCGCGCTCGGGCGCCGCCGTGCTCGAGCTCCTGCGCGAGCTCAACGCCGACGGGACGACGATCGTGGTCATCACCCACGACCGTGACCTCGCCGCCGGGCTGCCGCGGCGCGTCGACCTCCACGACGGCCGGGTGGTGGGGGACCGATGAGGTCGCGGCTGCTGCCCGCCGACGTCGCCCGCGTCGCCGCCGTCGGCCTGCGAACCCGGCCGCTGCGCGCGATCCTGTCCGCGCTCGGCATCGCCATCGGGATCGCCAGCATGGTCGCCGTCCTGGGGCTTTCCGAGTCCTCGCGGGCGGGCCTGTTGCGCCAGCTCGACGAGCTCGGCACCAACCTGCTCACCATCGCCCCCGGCCAGACGCTCGGCGGCGACGACGCCACGCTGCCGCTCGAGGCGGCGGCGATGGTCGGGCGCATCGCCGGCGTCCACGCCGTGTCGACCGCGCGGACGCTCGACGCGACCGTCCGGCGCACCGACCGGATCGCGCCCGAGGAGACCGGCGGGATCGGCGTCGCCGCGGCCGACCCGTCGCTGCTGGCGACGCTGGGCGGGCGGATGCTGCGCGGCCGCTTCCTGAACGCGGCGACCGCGCGGACCCCGTCCGTCGTGCTCGGCGCGGTCGCGGCAGAGCGCCTCGGCGTGACCCGGCCCGGCGTCCAGGTCTACATCGCCGGCCGCTGGTACGCGGTGCTCGGCATCATGGCTCCGCTGGTCTTGGCCGCCGACCTCGACCGCTCGGTGCTGATGGGCTACGACGCCGCGGCGCGCCACCTGCGCGCCGAGCGCTCGGCCTCGACGGTCTATCTGCGCGCCGACCCGCACGCCGTCGACGCCGTCCGCGCGCGGCTGGCCGCCACCGCCAACCCGCAGAACCCCGAGGAGGTCACCGTCAGCCGGCCGTCGGACGCGCTGGCGGCGCGGGCCGCCGCGGAGACCGCGTTCACCGGGCTGCTGGTCGGCCTCGGCGCGGTCGCCCTCCTGGTGGGCGGCATCGGGATCGCCAACACGATGGTCATCTCCGTCCTCGAGCGGCGCTCGGAGATCGGGCTGCGACGCGCGCTCGGCGCCACCCGCGGGCACGTCCGCACCCAGTTCGTCTCGGAGTCGCTGCTGCTCGCGGGGCTCGGCGGGCTGGCCGGCGTGGCGATCGGCGCGGCGGTGACCGCGACCTACGCCGGTACGCGCGGGTGGGAGATGGTGGTGCCCATTGAGGCGCTCGTGGGCGGCGTCGCCGCGGCGCTCGCGATCGGCGCGCTGGCCGGCCTGTACCCCGCCGCGCGCGCCGCCCGGATGGCCCCTGCCGAGGCGCTGCGGGCGGTGTAGAGTCGCCTCGTGAGCGACCCGGCACCCCTCGATCCCAAGCTCCTCGAGAGCATCCGGGCGGGACTGGACCGCGCGTACGAGGGCGCGGCCGTGGAGTCCTTCGACCCGGCGCAGGACCGCATCGTCGTCTTCTCCGACCACCACAAGGGGGCCGGCGACAAGGCCGACGACTTCCGCCACTGCGAGCACGCCTACGCGGCCGCGCTCGGCTACTACCTGGAGGCGGGCTACGGGCTCTTCATCCTCGGGGACGGCGACGAGCTGTGGGAGGAGTCGCCGAAGACCGTGGTGAAGCGCTACCGCGATGTGTTCGCGCTCGAGGCGCAGTTCAAGGATCGCGGCGGGCTGGCGCGGTTCTGGGGCAACCACGACGACACCTGGGCCTCCAGGGGCCAGGTGCGCCGCCATCTCAAGCCGATCTTCGGGTCGCTCGTCGTCCGCGAGGCGCTGCGGATGAACGTCGCCCGCCCCGGAGGCGGCCTGGCGACGCTGTTCTTCGTCCACGGCCACCAGGGCACCGCCGACAGCGACCGATGGGGGCCCGTCGCGCGGCTCGTCGTGCGCCACGTCTGGCGCCGCTTCCAGCGGCTCACCGGCTACTCGGCGACGACCCCGGCGGGTGACCACGCCCTGCGCGCCGACCATGATCGCGCGATGTTCGCGTGGGCGAGCTCGAAGCCCGGCCTCGTCCTGTTCGCCGGCCACACCCATCGCCCCGTCTTCGCGCGCTCCACCCCCGACCCGCCGCCGACCCGGCCTATCGACCAGCTGACGGCCGAGCTGCTCGCCGCGACCCAGGCCGGCGACGCCACGGCCGCGGCGGCCGCGCGCGTCGAGCTCGAGTACGCGCGGACCGCCGAGCGCCGCCCCGACATCGCGGTGACGGTCTCGCCGCCGTGCTACTTCAACACGGGCTGCTGCGCGTTCCCGGACGGCGACATCACCGGCCTCGAGATCGCCGACGGGGAGGTCCGGCTCGTGCGCTGGCCGGCCAACCTGTCCGAGCTGCCGCGCCGCGACGACGGGACGCTCGACCTGAGCGGCAGCCCGCACGTCCTGGCCCGCGAGACGCTGGAGAAGATCCTCGACGCGGTGGCCGGAGGTCGTGAGGACGGCGCCGGCCTGCTGGAGCACGACGTCCTCCCGGCGGACACGGCCATTCCGAAGGCGACCGGGCGGTTCACGCCGACTGCGCGGGAGCCCGCGAAGGACGCCTCCCCCACCGACTGAAGCGGGGCGGCTGCCAGAATGGCGCGCAGCATGGACGCCACGACGCCGCACCGCCCGGTCGATCGCGACGAGTCGTTCCCCGCGCGCGAGGAGCGGATCCTCGAGCGCTGGCGCGAGCGTGACATCTTCGCCGAGTCGATCCGGCGCCGCCAGGGTGCGCCGCCGTGGGTGTTCTATGAAGGCCCGCCGACCGCGAACGGCCGCCCGGGCTCCCACCACGTTCTGGCGCGCGTCTTCAAGGACATCTTCCCCCGCTACAAGACGATGCGCGGGCACTTCGTCGAGCGCAAGGGTGGTTGGGACTGCCACGGCCTGCCGGTGGAGATCGCGGTCGAGCAGCAGCTCGGGTTCACGAGCAAGGACGACATCGAGCGCTACGGGATCGCCGAGTTCAACCAGAAGTGCCGTGAGTCGGTCTCCACCTTCGTGGAGGACTGGGACCGGCTGACCGAGCGGATCGGGTTCTGGGTCGACCTCGAGCACCCCTATCGCACGCTCGACACGCCTTACGTCGAGTCGGTGTGGTGGGCGCTCAAGACGCTGTGGGAGAAGGAGCTGCTCTACGAAGGCAACAAGGTCGTCCCATACTGCCCGCGCGACGGCACGGCGCTCTCCTCGCACGAGGTCGCCCAGGGCTACAAGGACGTCGAGGACCCGTCGATCCACGTGCGCTTCGGAGTGACCGAGCCCGGGCCTGGCGGCGCCGCCGAGGTGGGCGACTCGCTGCTGATCTGGACGACGATGCCGTGGACGCTGCTGGCGCACGGGGCGATCGCCGTGGACCCCGAGCTCACCTACGTCCGCGCGCGCTTGGACGGCGAGGTGCTGATCGTCGCCGAGGCGCTGGTCGAGCGGGCGCTCGGGGACGGGGCCGAGGTGCTCGCGCGGTTCACGGGCGCTGAGCTGCTCGGCACGCGCTACCAGGCGCCGTTCTCCTTTCTGCGGCCCGAGGACTACGGGCCCAACGGGCACACCGTGCTCCCGGGCAGCTTCGTCAGCGCCGAGGACGGCACCGGCGTCGTCCACACCGGCGTCGCGTTCGGCGAGGACGACTACAACCTGGCGCGCGACCACGGCCTGACGATCATCAACCCCGTCCGGACCGACGGAAGCTTCGACGAGCGCGCCGGCACCTACGCGGGGCGCAACGTGCGCGACGCCGATCCCGACATCATCGAGGAGCTGCGCGAGCGCGGGCCGCTCTTCCGCGCCGAGCGCCACTGGCACGCCTACCCGCACTGCTGGCGGTGCGGGACGCCGCTCATCTACTACGCCAAGCCGAGCTGGTACATCGCCACGTCGACGCTGCGCGACCGGCTGCTGGCCGCGAACGAGACCGTCACGTGGCACCCGCCGCACATCAAGCACGGGCGCTTCGGCAAGTGGCTCGAGAACAACGTCGACTGGGCGATCTCGCGCGAGCGCTACTGGGGGACGCCGCTGCCGGTCTGGCGCAACGCGGCCGGCGAGACGGTCGTGGTCGGGTCGCTGGGCGAGCTGCAGGCGCACTCGGGCGTCGAGCTGAGCGATCCCCACCGCCCCTACGTCGACGAGGTCGAGATTCCGTCGCCGACCGGCGGCGAGCCGCTGCGCCGCGTGCCCGAGGTCATCGACGCGTGGTTCGACTCCGGCGCGATGCCGTTCGCGCAGTGGGGGGCGCCGCACGACGGCTCCGAGCGCTTCGAGGCCAACTACCCGGCGGACTTCGCGTGCGAAGGGCTCGACCAGACGCGCGGCTGGTTCTACTCGCTGCTCGCGATCTCGACCCTGCTGTTCGACCGCGCGCCGTACGAGAACGTCATCTGCCTCGGCCTGATCACCGACGAGCAGGGCCAGAAGATGTCGAAGTCCAAGGGCAACGTCGTCGTGCCATGGGACGTGCTCGACACCCATGGCGCCGACGCCTTCCGCTGGTACTACTTCACCTCCAAGCAGCCGTGGGACGGCTATCGCTTCTCGGTCGACACCGTCGGCGAGTCCGTCCGGCAGTTCCTGCTGCAGCTGTGGAACACCTACGGCTTCTACGTCCTCTACGCGAACGTCAACGGCGTCGCGGCCGCGCCGGCCCCGGCTGAGCCCACCGACGAGCTCGACGCGTGGGCGCTGTCGCGGCTGGCGGCGACGGTGGAGCTGGTGGGCGAGCGGATGGACGCCTACGACGCGACCACGGCGGGCCGTGCGATCGCCGGGTACGTCGACGAGCTGTCCAACTGGTACGTGCGGCGCTCGCGGCGGCGGTTCTGGGACGGCGACCCCGAGGCCTTCACCGTCCTGCGCCACTGCCTGGTGACGGTGTCCCAGCTGCTGGCGCCGTTCGTCCCGTTCCTCGCCGACGAGATCTACGACAACCTCGACGGCTCGGAGCCGAGCGTCCACCTCACCGACTGGCCGGACGCAGGCCCCCGAGACGAGGGTCTCGAGTACGCGATGGGCGTCGCGCGCGAGACGGTGCGGCTCGGCCTCGCCGCCCGCGGGCAGGCCAAGCTCAAGGTCCGTCAGCCGCTGCGCGCCGCCGTGGTCGTCGCCGCGGGCGCCGAGCGCGAGGCGATCGAGCGCCTCGCCGACGTGGTCCGCGAAGAGCTCAACGTCAAGGAGCTGCGGTACGTGTCAGAGGCCGACGAGCTCGGCTCCTACGAGGTCAAGCCGAACTACCGCGCGCTGGGCCCGCGGTTCGGCAAGCAGATGCCGCAGGTGGCCGCCGCGGTCGCATCGCTGGATCCCGCGCGCGTCGCGGCGGCGCTGCGTGACGGCGGGACGGTCGGCGTCAACGTGGGCGGAGACGACCACCAGCTCGACGCCGACGACCTCCTGCTCGCCATGCAGCCGCTCGAGGGCTACCAGCTCGAGCGCGAGGGATCTCACGCCGTGGCGCTGGAGCTCGAGCTCGACGACGAGTTGCGCCGCGAGGGCATCGCCCGCGAGATCGTCCACGCCGTGCAGAGCGCGCGCAAGGCGGCCGGCCTCGAGGTCGAGGACCGGATCGCGCTCGAGCTCGGCGGCGACGCCGGCCTGCTCGACGCCGCCCGTGAGCACGAGGCGACGATCGCGGGCGAGACGCTCGCTTTGAGCGTCGCCTACGACGGCGACGGCGCGGGCGCCCAGGCGGCGAGCATCGAGGGCCGCCCGCTCAAGATCGCGGTGCGGCGGGCCGAGCGGCCGTAACGTCCTCCGGCGGCCGATGAGTCGGGAGGCGGGTGCGGGTCTCAAGGGGACCGACCCTGAGGAGGAAACGATGCTGCTCGATGGCAACGATCGCTGCGGCGCAGACCAGCGTCAGGTCGGCGAGGCCCGCCAGGGCGCCGCGGCCCGGCGGGCGCGCGGCGGCGGCGATCAACCCTGCCGCGGGCGCCGCCAGCGCCAGGAGTGCGCGCCCCGGGCGGCTCACGCCGGTCCCCGATGTGAGGGACACCCCGTCGTGCCCGGCCGCCCGAACTCGCCCTCACCGCCCCAGGTCGTTCCCTAAATGCGGGTTCCGGCGCAAACGGCGGCGCCGGGGCGGGCGACTACGCCGCGAGCGCGGGCTCGAGCTCGGCCTCGAGGCGCTTGCGCGGCAGCGCGCCGATGACCTTGGCGGCGGGGGCGCCGTGCTTGAAGAGGATCAGCGTCGGGATCGACAGCACCTGGAACTGGGCTGCCGTCTGCTGGTTCTCGTCAACGTTGAGCTTCACGATCTTGAGCTCGTGTCCACGCTCGTCGGCCATCTCCTCCAATACAGGGGCGACCATGCGGCACGGGCCGCACCAGGGGGCCCAGAAGTCGACAAGCACGGGCATGTCGGCCTCGAGGACCTCGGCCTGGAAGTTGCTGTCGGTGACTGCGGTGATGTCGGCCATCTGGGCTCCTCGGAGACAGGGTTCGCTTCAGAAAGTATAGCGGCGCAGGGACGGAACGCGCCAGGCCGCCTCGAGCGCGATCCGGCCGGTCATCTTCGACGCTCCCTCGCGCCGCTCGGTGAAGACGATCGGGATCTCGACGACCCGCAGGCCGCGCCGCAGGGCGCGGTACGTGAGCTCGACCTGGAAGGCGTAGCCCTCCGATCGCGCGCTCGCGTAATCGATCGCGCGCAGCGCCGTCGCGGAGAAGCACTTGAACCCGCCCGTGAGGTCGCGGACTCCGACGCCAAGCACGCGCTGGGCGTAGAGGCATCCGCCGCGTGACACCACCCGGCGGCGCCGGCCCCAGTTGCGCACACCCCCGCCGGGGACGTAGCGCGAGCCGAGCACGAGGTCGGCGCCCGCGCGCGCGTGCTCGAGGAGGCGCGGGACGTCGGCGGGGTCGTGCGAGAAGTCGGCGTCCATCTCGAGGACGTGGCCGGCGCCGGCGGCGAGGGCGTGCTCGAAGCCCGCGATGTATGCGCCGGCCAGCCCGGCCTTGCGCGCCCGGTGCATCACCTCGACGTCGCCGTGCTCGGCCGCGAGGCGCTCGGCGATCGCGCCGGTGCCGTCGGGCGAGGCATCGTCGACCACGAGGATCCGGAACGAGTCGCCCGCCAGCGCCGCCCGCACGGCGGCGACCAGGGGCCCCAGATTGTCGGCCTCGTCGTAGGTGGGGATGATCACCCAGGCAGGGCCGGTCACTGGGCGCGTACCTTATGCGGGTGACCGAGCTGACGAACGCCCAGATCGCCGCCGCCTTCGACGAGCTGGGGGACCTCTACGAACTCGACGGCGTCGTCCAATACCGGGTGATCGCCTATCGCAACGCGGCCAAGGCGGTCCGCGACGCCTCGGTCTCCGTGGCCGAGCTGACCCGGCAGGGGCGCGCCATGGACCTGGCCGGAGTCGGCAAGACGCTCGACGAGAAGCTCCACGCGCTCGTGGAGACCGGTGAGATCCCCGCGGCGGTGAAGCTGCGCGCCAAGTACCCGGCCGGGCTGATCGCCGTCACCCACCTTCCGGGGTTCGGCGCCAAGCGCGCGCGCAAGCTCTACGACGAGCTGGGGATCGACTCGCTCGAGGCGCTGCGCGTCGCGTGCGAGAACGGGCAGATCCGGGGGATCCGGGGCTTCGGGGCCAAGGTCGAGGAGAAGCTGCTCGAGGTGCTCGCGGCCGGGATCGACGGTACGCCGACCCCGCGGATCCTGCTCTCGAAGGCGCTCGCGGTCGGCGAGCAGGTGGTCGACGCGCTGCGCTCGCACCCGGCCGCCGAGCGCGTCGAGCTCGCGGGGTCGCTGCGGCGGATGGCCGAGTCGGTCAAGGACCTCGACGTCATCGCCACCGCCTCGGACCCCGCGGCGCTCGCGCAGGCGCTGATCGCGCTGCCGCTCGTCGAGTCCGTCGGCTCGTCGGGCGAGAACGCCGCGCGCGTGACGACCCACACCGGGATGAAGGTGGACCTCAAGGTCGTCGAGCCGGACCAGTTCGGCAACGTGCTGCAGCACTTCACCGGCTCCAAGGCGCACAACGTGCAGCTGCGCGAGCTGATGGTCCGCCGCGGGCTGCACATCTCCGAGTACGGGATCCTCGACGACGAGACCGGCGAGACGACGCGCTGCGCGACCGAGGAGGAGGTCTACGCGCGGCTGGGCCTGCCGTGGATCCCGCCGGAGCTGCGCGAAGGCCGCGGCGAGCTCGAGGCGGCGATGAAGGATGAGCTCCCCGAGCTCGTGACGCTCGAGGACATCCGCGGCGACCTGCACTGCCACACGGTCGCCTCCGACGGCACGGCGACGGTCGAGCAGATGGCCGTCGCGGCGCGCAAGCGCGGCTATCAGTACCTGGCGATCACCGACCACTCGGCGACCCACGGGTTCGGCAACCACGTCGAGCCGGCCGAGCTCGAGCGCCAGATCGAGCGCGTGCGCGCCGCCAACGCCGCGCTCGAGGGCATCGAGCTGCTGATCGGGACCGAGACCAACATCCTGCCCGACG
This sequence comes from uncultured Solirubrobacterales bacterium, assembly GCA_963828075.1. Taxonomy (GTDB): domain Bacteria; phylum Actinomycetota; class Thermoleophilia; order Solirubrobacterales; family Solirubrobacteraceae; genus JACCYI01. The sequence continues at coordinate 2,193,886 of CAWHDH010000021.1, forward strand.
GCACGCCCGACTACGACGACGACCTGCTCGCCCAGCTCGACTGGGTCATCGGCAGCGTCCACACCTCGTTCGCGATGCGCGAGCGCGAGATGACCGACCGCATGGTCGCGGCGATGGAGCACCCGTGGATCGACGCGATCGGCCACCCGACCGGCCGCAAGATCGAGCTGCGAGGGCCCTACGCGCTCGACACGGAGCGGGTGATCGAGGCGGCGGTGCGGACGAACACCATGCTCGAGATCAACGCGGCGCCCGACCGGCGCGACCTCAACGAGGTCCACGCGCGCGCCGCGGCGGCGGCCGGGGTGCGGATCCTGATCAACTCCGACGCCCACTCGACCCGCAACCTGGAGCTCATGCGCTACGGCGTCGCGACCGCGCGTCGCGCGTGGCTGACCGCCGAGCAGGTCGCCAACACGCGCCCGTGGGCGGAGTTCGCGCCGCTGCGGAAGCGGGCGCTGGCATCAAGCCAGTAGCCGCGGGAGCAGCTCGTCGCGCACGACCGCGTCGACCGCGTCGCCGCGGTACGGCGCGAGCGCGACCGCGGCGCGCTCGGTGTAGTCGGGAGCCGGGTCGTCGAGCGCGGTGCGCAGCGCGGTCGCGAGGTCGCCGGCGACCAGCCGGGCGTCGAGCGAGCGCGCGATCGGCAGCGCCGCGTAGGGTCCGGGCGCCGCCGTGGTGACCAGCGCGCAGCCGTCGGCGAGCGCCTCGAGCTGGGCGATCCCGTAGTCCTCGCGCCGCGGGGCGGTGACGAAGACGCGGGCCCGGCGGACGAGCGCGCGGTACTCGCTCGCCGCCAGCCGGCCGGCCAACCGGACACCCGGCGGGAGCGCCGGATCAGCGCCCATGCGGGCCGCGCCGCGCGCCCAGCCCGCCGCATCGAGGCCGGCGACGACCAGATCCTCGCCATCGCGGCGCGCCGCCGCCCAGGCGGCGAGGACGCGGTCGAGCCCCTTCTTCTCCGGGTTGGCGCCGTACGTGAGCGCGGCGACGTCGCGCGACACCCTGGGTCCCGACGGCTCCACCGGCATCGGCACGACGACGGCGTCGGCGCGTGGCGCCGGCGCCTCGGCCAGCCCGCCGTCGGACCACGGCACGAGCAGCGGCGCGCTGCGCAGCCGCCGCCGCTCGAGCGGGCGCTGCCAGATCCCGTGACGGCCGGGGCGGTTGCCCGCCGCCGGGGCGTCGAAGCGGATCGCGCCCGGGGTCGGCGCGAACATCGCCGCGATCACCGACGAGTAGATCACCGCCCGCGGCTCGTGTTCCTCCAGAGCGGCCGCCGCGGCGCGCCGGGCGTTCAAAGCCCAGGCCAGGTCGATCAGCGCCATCGTGCGCCACTCGCGCACGCGCGCCGTGTGTGCCTCGGCGACGACGGCGCCCGCGCGGCGCATCGACGCGGCCAGCTCGGCGTCCGCCTCGCGCAGGCCGGTGGTGCCGCCGAGGGAGACCAGGAGGACGTCGGCGCGCGGCAGGTCAGCCTCGTCCGTTGATGGAGAGGAAGTCGCCGCCGAAGCCGGGGGTGCGGATGAGCCGGATGCGGCTCGCCGGCGACGTCTGGTCGACGTAGAAGCGGACCGCGTCGCGCTCCTCGATCGCCGCCACCGCCTGCTCCTGGCGGCGGATCGAGAGCGGCCAGATGATCGCGAAGCCGGTGGCGACCGCCGCGACCTGGGGCAGGAAGATGCCGCCCACGCCGGCGATCCCGATGAACAGCAGCAGCGACCACAGGCGGTTCAGCAGCGTCGTGCCGGGCTTGAGCTCAGGGAGCGTCGTCGTCGAGCGCGCCTCGGCCAGCAGCCGCGTGATCGGCGGGTTGAGCTGGGCCCGGCGGCCGAGGACGATGCCGTACACGATCGCCACCGCCCACCAGCCCGCGCTGACGTAGATCAGCAGCGGGTCGTAGTCGCGCGTCGCCCCGATGACGGTGATCGTGGCGAGCAGCGTCGCCGCCCCGGCCGAGAGCAGGACGGTCGTGCGCAGGAAGTCGACGAACCGCACCCCGCGGGGCTACAGCAGCGCCTGCAGCAGCGTCCGGACCCCCGCCGTCCCCTCGACCATGAAGTCGGCCTCCTCGGCGAGCTCGGGCGGCGCGTCCTCCGAGGCGACGCCGACGCGCAGCGCGTGGCCGAGCCGGCCCCGCTCGACCAGCTCGGTCAGCCCGCGGAAGGCGTCGAGGTCGGTCTTGTCGTCGCCGACGTACATCGCGGCGGCGAGATCAGAATCCCGTATCAGGCCGACGATCCCGGCGCCCTTGTCCACCCGCACCGGCGGGCGGATCTCGAGCACCTTCTTGCCCCAGTGAGTCACGTAGCCCGCGGCCTCGGCGTCGCGCGCGACGTCCTCGACGGCCGCTTGGGCCTCGTCCTCGTCGGGGGCGCCGCGCCAGTGCAGCGCGGCGATCGCCTCCTTGTCCTCGAGGCGGACGCGCAGGCGGCGCAGCTCCTCGCTGAAGGCGCCGTTGGCGAAGTCCTGGATGCGGCGCGACCACGCCTGCAGCTCCTGGTCGACCTCCGGCGCGATCGTGCCCGGGCGCAGGATCTCCGAGCCGTGCGAGCCCAGGTAGGCGATCGAGCCGAGCGAGACCACGCGGCGGGCGTCGGACGCGCGGCGGCCCGACACGCAGGCAACGACGCCGTAGCGGCGGGCGATCTCGATCAGGGGGCGGCGCGTCGTCTCCGGAACGTGCGCGTCGTCGGGGTGCTGGACGATCGGGGCCAGCACGCCGTCGATGTCGAGCAGGATGGCCGAGCGCGCCGGGTTGTCCCTGAGCGGGCGCAGGACCTCGTCGAGCGTGGCGGTGTCGGGCGGCACGCCCCTAGTATGCCCCTCCCGTGGGCCGGATCGGAAAGCTGGCGGCCGTCGGCACCGCCGCCGGTGTGTTCTCCGGCCTGTTCGGCGTCGGCGGCGGCACCGTGATCGTTCCGCTGCTCGTGATGTGGCTCGGCCACGAGGAGCGCGAGGCGACGGGGACGTCGCTCGCCGCCATCGTCCTGATCGCCGGCGCCGCGGCCGCCTTCCACGGCTTCTACGGCAACGTCGACGCCGGAAGGGCGCTGCTGATCGGCCTCCCGGCGGTGGGCGGCGTGCTGGCCGGGACCTGGCTGCAGCAGCGCGTCCCCCAGCACGTCATCTCGCTCGCCTTCGCGGTCCTGCTGTGCGCCGCCGCCGTGGAGCTGCTCACGTAGTGGACATCGCCGCCGCCATCGCCGTCGGCTTCGCCGCGGGCGTCGTCGCCGGCATGCTCGGCGTCGGCGGCGGCGTGCTGTTCGTGCCCGGTCTGGCGATCATCCTCGGCCTCTCGCATCTGGAGGCCGAGGCGACGTCGCTGCTGGCGATGATCCCGGTGGCGCTGGTCGGCGCCTGGCGCCAGCAGCGCTACGGCAACCTGCGGATCCGCGACGCGGGGTGGGTCGGCGGGCTGGCGGTGGGCGGCTCGGCCGCCGGGGTCGTGCTGGCCAACGTGGTCCCCGAACGGGCGCTCGAGATCGGCTTCGCGGTCATCCTCCTGCTCACCGCGGGGCAGCTGGCCCGCCGCGCGCTCCGTCGCGAAGGAGATCCCGGATCTCCTCCAGGGCCGTCAGCTCCGGGCTCGGGGCCGGCGCATCCTCCTCCTTCTCGCGCTTGAAGCGCTCGAGCACGGCGTTGACCGGCTTGATCACGAAGAAGAACACCACCGCCGCGATGACGAGGAACGCCACGAGCGCGTTGAGGAAGTTGCCGTAGCTGAAGCGCGACTCGTTGATCGTGAAGCTGAGCCCGCCGAAGTCGGGCTTGCCGAAGATCGCGGCGATCAGCGGTGTGATCAGGTCCGCGACCAGCGATGTGACGACGGCGCCGAACGCGGCGCCGATGATGACGGCGACCGCGAGGTCGACGAGGCTGCCCCGCAGGATGAACGCGCGGAATTCAGAGAGCATGTCTCAAAGCCTCCCGGACGCGGCGGCGGAACGTGGCGCGTCAGCGCTTCTGCGGGTCCCGCACGTGCCCCTCGGCGACCGCCCACTCGAGCAGGCGCCGCAGGGTGTCGTCGACCGGCGTGTACTCGAGGCCGAGCTCGCGGGTCGCCTTGGACCCGTCGTAGCGGTGCCCGTGGAGCATGGTCCGCATCATCGTGCGGCACAGCGGCGGGTGCTTGCGCGCGAGCCGCGATCCGCCCTCGATCAGGGTGGCGGCGACCATGGCCACCGGCCCGGGGACCATCCGCGGGCGCGCGCGCAGGCCGGCGACGCGCTCGAGCACGTCGAGCGCCTCCCTCGAGGTCAGCGAGGCGCCGTTGATCACGTAGCGCTCGCCGGCCTTGCCGCGCTCGGCGGCGAGCAGGTGGGCGGCGAGGCAGTCCTGCATGTCGACGACGCTGATCGTCGTGTCGATGAAGACCTTCATGCGCCCGTCGATCACGGCGAGCAGGATCTTGCCGGTGCCGCCGGCGCGGCCGGGGCCCTGCACGGAGGACGGGTTGACGCTGACGACCTCGACGCCGACCTCGCGTCCGGTGGCCAGCGCCGCGCGCTCGCCGGCGAGCTTCGTCCGCTCGTAGAGCGACATGAAGTGGCCGCGGTGCGCCGAGGTCTCGCTGCCGACCGTGCCGTGCTCCTCGCCCAGCGTCGCGGCCGACGACGTATGGACCACCCGGCCCACCGCCGCCTTCGCCGCCGCGCGCACGACCACCGCGGGCCCCTCAGCGTTCACGCGCTCCATCGCCGCGGGGTCGTCCGGGCACATCGAGTTGACCCCGGCGACGTGGTAGACGAGGTCGCAGCCGCGCATGACGGCGGCCAGCGCCGCCTCGTCGAGCACGTCCGCCTCGACCGGCTTGGCACCGCGCGCCGCCACGGCGTCGCGCGCCGAGACCGAGCGGCCCGTCGCCACCACCTCGACGCCCTCCTCCACCAGACGGGAGATCAGCGCGCCGCCGAGCAACCCCGACCCGCCGGTCACGAATGCCCGCGTCACGTCCCCTCCTTGAGCGCCGGCCACTGGTGCACGAAGTACTCGACCGCCGAGATCACGGTGATCGCGGCGGCGATGGCCATGGCCCACTCGTCGATGAAGGCGCCGCCGATCGGGTCGCCGGGGCGCAGGATGGCCAGCAGGATCGCGATGAACTGCACGGCGGTCTTGCGCTTGCCCCACGGCGACGGCTTCATCACGGTGCCGTCCGCGGCGGCGACCGCCCGCAGGCCGAGCAGGACGAGCTCGCGCCCGACGATGATCGCCACCACCCACGGCGAGGCGCGTCCCTCCGCGAGCAGGGCGAGCAGCACGAACGTGACCAGCAGCTTGTCCGCGGTCGTGTCGAGGAACGACCCGAGCGTCGTGGTGATGCTCCAGCGCCGCGCCAGGAAGCCGTCGACGTAGTCCGTCGCCGCCACCAGCGTGAACGCGATCGCGGCGACGACCTCGAGATCCTCGCCGGCGAAGATGAGCGCCATGATCACCGGCGCCAGGACGATCCGGAGCATGGTCCCGGCGGCGATGAGGCGGATCGCGGTTGCGCCGCGCGGGCGAGTCGTCCGGGCCGCCACGAGGGGCCGGATCCTAGTACCTACCCAAGACCGTAGGCGCGGTGGAGCATCTCCACCGGATGCACCGAGCGGATCCCGGTGTGCTTCTCGATGTGCCAGCGGCAGGTCTCGGAGTCGCACACCGACAGCTCGGCGCGATCGCGCTCGATCTGGCTGAACAAGGCGGAGCCCACCGTGAGGGATACGGGGTACTTCTCGACCTTCAGCCCGTAGGTGCCGGCCACGCCGCAGCACGCCGCCTCGCTCTCGACCACCTCGAGGCCGGGGATCAGCGCCATGAGGTCGACGGCCGGCTTGCCCATCGCGTGGCCCTGCTGCTGGCACGGCGCGTGGTAGGTGACGGTCATCTCGACGGGCGAGAAGTCGGTCCGCAGCTCGCCGCGATCGTGCAGCTCGAGCAGGAACTCGCAGATGTCGAAGGTCTTGGCGCCGACCTCGAGCAGCTCGGCGTCGTCGACGTCGAGGATCTCGCGCGCCTCGCGCTTGAGCATCAGCGTGCAGCTGGTCGAGTTGCCGACGATCACCGTGTCGCCGGGCGCCGCGGCGTGCAGCGACCGCGCGAGCTTGCGGACGTAGCCGCGGGCGTCGTCGAACAGGCCGTTGGACTGCAGCGGGAGTCCGCAGCAGCCCTGCTTGGGGACGTCGACCGCGAAGCCGTTGTGCGTGAGCACCGCGACGACCATCTCGGCGAGACCGGGCTCGTAGTAGTTGGCCCCGCAGCCGTGGAAGTAGACGACGCGGCGCTTGGCCGCGGCCGGGCGGTGGCGCCGCGCCCAGGCCTGGAAGGTCCGCCCGGCGTAGCGGGGCATGGCGGCGTCGCGATGGATGCCGATCGTCTTCTCGAGCGCGATCCGCAGCGGCCGGCTGCGCAGCGAGAAGTTCGCGAGCGGGGCGACGGGCGTGCCGAGCCGGCCCGCGAGCGTCGGGCGGGCGAGCAGGCGGTCGCGCAGCGGGACGCCGTCGCGCCGGCGCAGCTCGGCCTTCGCCCGCGTGTTGATCTCGGCGATGTGGACGCCGTGCGGGCAGACCTGGGTGCAGATGCCGCAGCTCGAGCAGTAGTCGAGCGAGGCGTCGGGCGACGGCTCGCCGGACACGCGGAAGCGCTCGGACTGCGGCCCCACGTACTTCGGGCCCGGGAACAGCGGCGTGGCGTTGGAGAACGGGCAGGCCGTTTCGCAGATCGTGCACTTCACGCAGTGGTCGAGGGACCCCCGCATGAGGTCGAACAGGACGTCGCCCTGGCTGCTCATATCGTCCCTTCCTGGAGGATCAGCTCCGCCGCCCGGTGCCCGGTGGCGAGGCTGAGGCCGGTGCCCGACTTCTCCTTCCACGGCTCGGCGCCGCCGAGCGCCGCGCCGGCGACGAGCACGTTCTCGTAGACGACGGCCCCGTCGGCATCCAGGGCCCGCAGCCGATCGTCGGTGGCGACGCCCGAGCGGGGGAGCGGCTGCGACGCGAAGGCGTCGGGCACGAACCGCGGCTCGCCGGCGGCGGGGACGCCGCGCAGCGGCAGCCCCAGGACGGTCTCGCGCGCCTGCCAGCGGGAGTCGAGGGCATGGCCGCCGGAGGACCAGCCGCCGGTGGCGAGCACGTAGTGGCGCGCGCGGTAGCTGCGCTCGCGGCCCGAGGCCTGCGCCCGGATCTCGGTCACCCGGCCGTCCGCCGCCTCGAAGCCGGTCACCGGGCTGCCGATGACGATCCGCCCGCCGTGGCGGCGCAGCCGGTGGCGCAGCACGTCGTGGGTCCGCATGCCGGGGGCCGAGGGCGGCAGCGTGGAGATCTCGAACACCGGCCGGCCGAGGCGCTCCTGCATGTCGGTCCACGCGCCGTGCGGATCGCGGCCGCCGAGCCCGGCGGGGAAGCCGACGCGGTCGACCCCCTCGAGCCGGCCACGCAGCGCGTCGGCCACCTGCGCGCGGAAGTCGGGGTCGTCGAACGCGCGGGCCAGCGACTGGGAGTTGACCTCGCCGCGGTCCTCCGGGCGGAGGTCGAGCGTGATGCCCCGCGCCTCGATCCCGGCGGTCGAACCGAGGTTGTCGGCGAGGTAGGACGGGTGGAAGTCGCGCAGGGCGCGGAACGAGACGATCGCCGCACTGCCGGGCGCGCGGAGGTCCCCGGCGGCCATCGTCTCCGGGATCAGCGCCGAGGGCTTGGCGACGCCGACCGCGGTCGGCAGCAGCGCGTTCTCCTCGAGGCCGCCGGTGTAGCCGTAGCCGGGCAGGCGCGTGCCGTCGAAGCACCCGCGGAACCACTCGAGGCTCGCGGCGACCGCGCCGGCGCCGAGGGTGGCGTAGGGATGCGGCGGCGCCAGGCCGGCGAGCGCGTCGCCGGGCCGCTCGACGCGGTCGGGCGCGTAGCCGAGCACATCGATCGTGCCTGGCGCCAGCGGGACGTGGCCGACGCCGCGCGCGATGACGACGACCTCGGCGCCTGCCTCGGCGAGCCGGCAGGCGGCGGTCAGGCCGGCGAGACCGGCGCCCACCACGACGGCGTCGTGGACGCGGCCGGCCCCCGCGACCAGGCTCACGCGCTCGCCGCCCCGTCGGGCAGGTGCTCGACGTCGAGCAGCCCCTGGAAGATCCAGTCGTCGACGCCCGCCTGGCGCAGCTGGTCGCCGTACAGGATCGGCCACACGCCCTTCCAGCGCTCCTCGAGGAAGTGGCGCAGCGACGCGTTGGCCTCGGCCCCGTCGAGCTGCTCGACCCCGTGCAGGATCCCGGTGGCGCGGTAGATGCAGAAGCCGCCCTGGCACGGGCCCATGCCGAGGCGCAGCATCCGCCGGATGTCGTCGAGGTTCGTCGTCTGGCGCTCGCGCATCGCGTCCTCGAGCCTGCGCCGCGGGATGAACTCGCACTCGCAGATCAGCTGGTCGTCGAGGAGGTGCGCCTCGTTGGCCCGCAGCCGCGACGGCACGTGGTAGTACTCGCCGTCCTCGGACCCCGGCAGCCGGTGGTCGCCCGAGGTGCAGGGCCGGTCGTCGGCGAGCTGCGCGCACATCCCGTCCACCGTCTCCTCGGCCATCAGCCGGTACGTCGTCAGCTTGCCGCCGGTGATGGTCAGGAAGCCGTCGACGCCGTCGCGCTCGCGGTGGTCGAGCAGCGTGTGCGAGCGGGTGACGTCGCGGGTGTCGCCCGAGTCGCCGGCGTCCTTCTTGGCGTCGGAGAACAGCGGCCGCGCCCCAGCCCACACGCGCAGCGCGCGCGCCTCGCGGAAGCCGGCGACCAGGCGCTCGCCGTCGTCGAGCATCGCGTCGACCTCCTCCTGGGTGACCTCGAGCTCGCCGGGGTCCTTGGCCCGGATGTCGGTCGTCCCGATCACGCTCACCGTCCGGATGGGGACGAGGATGTCGCCGTCCGCCGGCTTGACCAGGCGGTTGACCACCGTGTTCACCAGCCGGTGGTTCATCGCGATCATGATCCCCTTGCCAGGAATCACCTCGACGCCGTCGATCCCGGCCATGCGGGCGAGCTGGCCGGCCCAGGCACCCGACGCGTTGATCGTGAAGCGCGCGCGGATCTCCGACTCCTCGCCGGTGCGGGAGTCGGTCACCCGGGCGCCGAGCACCGTGTCGCCCTCACGGAGGATGCCGGTGACCTTCCGGTAGGGGAGGATGTGGCCGCCGCGGTCGCGGACCGCGCGGGCCAGGGCGCCGACGAGCTTCCAGACGTCGATGGCCGCGTCGGGCACCGTGAAGACGCGCTCGATCCCCGGGTTCAGCCGCGGCTCGCGCCGCAGTGCCTCGGCGACGTCGAGCTCCTCGACGTCGATGCCCGCTGCCCGGCACCCGTCGACGAACCGGGGCGCGTACGCCGGGTCGTCGCCGGGGGTCTGGACGAACATGCCGCCCGTGTCCTCGATCGCGTCGGCGGCGATCCGGCGCAGCACGCGGTTCTCGCGGATGCACTCCACGGCCGCGTGGGGATCCTTGACCGCGTAGCGGCCGCCCGAGTGCAGGAGGCCGTGGAAGCGGCCCGAGGTGCCCATCGCCAGGTCCGACTGGTCGACGAGCGTGACCTCATAGCCGCGCAGCGCCGCGTCGTAGGCGACCCCGGCGCCGGTCGCGCCGCCGCCGATGACCAGCACCTCGGTCTCGAGAGCGCTCATGCGCAGCACAGCCTAAGCGCCGCGGGGCGTAACGCCCGCCCCGCGGCGCATGGCCGTTCGTTACTCCTGCCAGTCGAAGGTCCGGGTGACGGCCTTCTTCCAGAACTTGTACGCGGTCTCGCGGGCGTCCTGGTCCATCTGGGGCTCCCAGCGCTTATCCTCGAGCCAGTTCTCGCGCAGGTCCTCCTGGTTGGTCCAGAGGCCGGTGGCCAGGCCGGCGGCGTAGGCGGCGCCGAGCGCCGTCGTCTCGGCGACGACCGGCCGGTAGACCGGGACGCCGAGGATGTCGGCCTGGAACTGCATGAGCGTCTCGTTGACGACCATGCCGCCGTCGACCTTGAGCGACTCGAGGTCGACGCCGGAGTCGGCGTTCATGGCGTCGACGACCTCGCGCGACTGGAACGCGGTCGCCTCCAGCGCGGCGCGGGCGATGTGCCCGTTGTTCACGTAGCGGGTCAGGCCCGCGATGACGCCGCGGGCGTCGGACTTCCAGTACGGCGCGAACAGGCCCGAGAACGCCGGCACGAAGTACGCGCCGCCGTTGTCCTCGACCGTCTTGGCCAGCGTCTCGACCTCGTCGGAGGAATGGATGATCTTGAGGTTGTCGCGCAGCCACTGCACGAGCGACCCGGTGACCGCGATCGAGCCCTCGAGGCAGTAGATCGCGTTGTTGTCGCCGATCTTGTAGCCGACCGTGGTGATCAGCCCGTTGGTGGACTGCACCGCCTCCTCGCCCGTGTTGAGCAGCAGGAAGTTGCCGGTGCCGTACGTGTTCTTGGCCTCGCCGACCGAGAAGCAGGTCTGCCCGAACGTCGCCGCCTGCTGGTCGCCGAGGTCGCCGGCGATGTTGACGCCCGCGAACGCGCCCGAGCCGGAGTGCGCCTCACCGTAGACCTCCGAGGAGGCGTGGATCTCGGGGAGCATCGCGCGCGGCACGCCGATCGCCTGGCACAGCTCGTCGTCCCAGTCGAGCGTCTCGAGGTTCATCAGCATCGTCCGCGACGCGTTGGTCACGTCGGTGATGTGCAGGCCGCCGTCGGTGCCGCCGGTCATGTTCCAGATGCACCAGGTGTCCATCGTGCCGAACAGCAGATCGCCGTTGTCGGCCTTCTCGCGGGCGCCGTCGACGTTGTCGAGGATCCAGCGGGCCTTCGGCCCCGAGAAGTAGGTCGCGATCGGCAGGCCCGTCTTCGCGCGGAAGCGGTCCTGGCCCTCGGAGCCCATCAGCTCGTCACAGATCTTGTCGGTGCGAGTGTCCTGCCAGACGATCGCGTTGTAGACCGCCTCACCGCTGTTGCGGTCCCACACGACGGTGGTCTCGCGCTGGTTGGTGATGCCGATCCCGGCGATGTCGTCGGCCGAGGCACCGGCCTTCTGCATCGCGCCGTCCATCACCTGCCGGCAGCGCTGCCAGACCTCCTTGGGATCGTGCTCGACCCACCCCGGCTTGGGGAAGATCTGCTCGTGCTCGTGCTGCTCGATCGCCACGACGTTGCCGCCCTGGTCGAAGATCATGCAGCGCGAGCTGGTCGTGCCCTGATCCAGGGCTGCTGCGTACTTGGCCATTGCCTCTCCTTGTCTCGTCTCTCCTCAAGGGTCCCGGCCGGCACCGCCCGCTCAGTGGCGGGCGGTGCGCGGGAGGCCGGGGTGCTGCGGACCTGGTCTGGGGCTCGGGATCAGCCCGGGAAGAACAGGTCGAACGCGAGGGCGCCGAGGACGCCGCCGATGATCGGGGCCACGACGGGGATCCACGCGTACTCCCAATCCGATCCGCCCTTGCCCGGGATGGGCAGGACGGCGTGCATGATGCGCGGCCCGAGGTCGCGCGCCGGGTTGATCGCGTAGCCCGTCGGACCGCCGAGCGACAGCCCGATGCCCAGCACGAGCAAGCCGACGAGCAGCGGGACGATGAAGCCGGCGTCGCCCGACCACGCGTTGGCGCCGATGGCCAGGATCACGAAGACCAGCATGAAGGTGCCGATGACCTCGGTGATCACGTTGGAGACCGGGTTGCGGATCGCCGGCGCGGTGCTGAAGCAGGCGAGCTTGAGGCCCGGATCCTCGGTCTCCTTCCAGTGGTCGAGGTACGACAGGTAGACGAGCGTGGCGCCGATGAACGCGCCGACGAACTCCCCGGCGAGGTACTTGGGCACGTCGCCGGCGTCGACGCTGCCGATGGACCAGAGCCCGAATGTCACCGCGGGATTCAGATGTGCACCGCTGAACTGCCCGACCGCGTAGACGGCCATCGCCACCGCGAGACCCCACCCGAACGTGATGACGATCCAGCCGCCGTTCTGGGCCTTCGAGTGCGTCAGCAGGACGCCGGCCACCACCCCGTTGCCCAGCAGGATCAGGATCGCCGTCCCGATCACCTCAGCCCCGAAAATGCTCACGTAGCTCCTCCTCCGACCGATTGGACCCTGACCGGCTCGCAACCTAGAGAACCCGGTCCGGCATTGTCAAACCGGGTTCGATTTTTCCTGCATCCGGAGGTAGGGTCGCGCCGATGCCGGGGCGGATCCAGTCGATCGAGCGCGCCGCCGCGATCCTCCGCCTGCTCTCCGGGCGGTCGCGGCGGCTGGGCGTGGTCGAGGTCGCCGGCGAGCTCGGCCTGAACAAGACGACGGTCCACGGGATCCTCCGCACGCTGCAGCACGAGGGCTTCGTCGAGCAGGATCCGGACTCCGGGAAGTACCAGCTCGGCGCGGCCCTGCTGCACATGGGCTCGTCCTACTTGGACGGCAACGAATTGCGCACCCGCGCCCTGAACTGGTCAGACTCGCTCGCGTCGCGCAGCAACGAGAGCGTCCGGATCGGCACGCTGCACGACGGCAAGGTCCTGATCGTGCATCACGTCTTCCGCCCCGACGACAGCCGCCAGGCCCTCGAGGTCGGCTTCCTGCTCCCCGCGCACGCGAGCGCGCTGGGCAAGGTGCTGCTCGCCCACGACAGCTACGCGGCCGACCAGCTGAGCCAGGCGGGACTGGCCGAGTACACGCGCGCGACGATCACCGATCCGCACCGGCTGCGCCGCGAGCTGGCCGAGGTGAGCAAGCGGGGCTGGGCGATGGACCGCGAGGAGATGGTCGAAGGCGAGGTGTCGCTGGCCGCGGCGATCAAGGACCGCCGCGGACTGACCGTCGGCGCGATCGGCATCCGCGGGCCCGTCGAGCGGCTGTACTCGAACGGCGAGCCCGTCTCGGACCTGGTGGCCAATGTCCGCGAGGCGGCGCGCGCGGTGTCGCGTGAGCTGGGGGCGATCCCGTGAGCGGCCGCCCCTCGCACATCGCCGCGATCGACCAGGGCACGGCGTCGTCGCGCTGCATCATCTTCGACCAGGCCGGCCGGATCGCCTCCGTCGACCAGAAGGAGCACCACCAGCACTTCCCGCGCCCGGGGTGGGTCGAGCACGACCCCGAGGAGATCTGGCGCAACGTCGTCGAGGTCGTGCAGGGGGCGCTCGACAAGGTCGACCTCACGGTGGGCGACCTCGTGGCCGTCGGCATCACCAACCAGCGCGAGACGACCGTCCTCTGGTACCGCGACACCGGCGAGCCGGTCCACAACGCGATCAACTGGCAGGACACACGCACGGACCATCTCGTCCACGAGCTCGCCGGCTCGGCCGGGGACAACCGCTTCCGCGAGGAGTGCGGCCTGCCGCTCGCGACGTACTTCTCCGGCCCGAAGATCTCCTGGCTGCTCGACCACATCCCGGGCCTGCGGCGCCAGGCCGAGGAGGGCGAGGTCCTGTTCGGGACGATGGACGCCTGGCTCATCTTCAAGCTCACCGGCCGCCACGTCACCGACGTGACCAACGCGAGCCGGACGATGCTGATGAACCTGCACACGCTCGAGTGGGACGACCGCCTGCTCGACGCGATGGGCGTGCCGCGGGCGATGCTGCCCGAGATCCGCTCGTCCTCGGAGGTCTACGGCGAGGCGTCGGGCGTCCTCGACGGCCTGATCGTCGGTGCCGCGCTGGGCGACCAGCACGCCGCGCTGTTCGGGCAGACGTGCTTCTCGCCCGGCGAGGCGAAGTGCACCTACGGGACGGGCAGCTTCCTGCTGCTCAACACGGGCGAGCAGCCGGTGCAGTCGCGCAACGGCCTGCTCACCACGATGGGCTACAAGATCGGCGACGCGGCGGCGACCTACGCGCTGGAGGGGCCGATCGCCGTCACGGGCGCGCTCGTCCAGTGGTCGCGCGACAACCTCGAGCTGATCTCGAGCGCGGCCGAGATCGAGACGCTCGCCCGCACGGTCGAGGACAACGGCGGCTGCTACTTCGTGCCGGCCTTCTCGGGGCTGTTCGCGCCGCACTGGCGCAGCGACGCGCGCGGCGTGATCGCCGGGCTGACGGGCTACATCACCAAGGGCCACCTCGCGCGCGCCGTGCTCGAGGCGACCGCGTGGCAGACGCGCGAGGTCGTCGAGGCGATGAACGCGGAGTCCGGCGTCCCGATGACCTCCCTGAAAGTCGACGGCGGGATGACCGCCAACCACCTGCTCATGCAGTTCATCGCCGACGTCCTCGACGTGCCGGTCATCCGCCCGATCGTGGCCGAGACGCCGTCGCTCGGCGCCGCCTACGCCGCCGGCCTCTCGGTCGGCTTCTGGTCGGACCAGGAGGAGCTGCGCGGCAAGTGGCACCGGGCGGCCGAGTGGCTCCCGGCGGCGGAGTCACGGATCCGCGAGCGCGGGTACCGCAAGTGGCAGAAGGCCGTCCAGCGCTCGATGGACTGGGTCGACGAGGACGACGACTAGGCGGTGTGGCCGTTGCTCGAGGGCGCCGCGGTCGTCGCGGCCTCCTCGGGCACTTCGGGCGTGTCGCCCGGCGGCAGCTGGGGCAGCATGCCCGCCTGCTCCTCGAAGAACCGCTGGACGCGGGCGATGACCTCGCGCGACTTCTCGTCGGGCTGCGGCTCGATCGCGTCGCCAAAGCGCACGGTGACCTTGTGGCGGCGCGAGAACAGACGGCCGTGGAGGCGCTTGGGCCAGGACTGGCCGGGCGGCATCGCCTCGTGGGTGCCCTCGACGTAGACCGGGACGATCGGAGCGTTGTGCTCGGCGGCGAGCACTGCGGCGCCGGCGCGCAGGCGGCCAATGCCGCCATCGCGCGAGCGGGTCCCCTCCGGGAAGAGCAGGACGCTCCAGCGGTCCTCGAGCAGCTTGTGCAGGTGGGCGGTGGCCTCGCCCTGCATCCCGCCGCCCTTGCGGTCCAGCGGCACGGTGTTGAAGACGAGCGAGAACGCGGCGCCGACGACCTTGGAGCGGTAGAAGTAGTCGGCCGCGGCGGCCACGACGGTCCGCCGGCGCCAGGCGCGCGGCAGGGCGTTGAGGATGACCGGCGTGTCGAGGTGGCTGCCGTGGTTGGCGACGAGGACGACGGGCGGCTTGAGGCCGTCGAACGTGTCCGAGCCGGCACGGCGGCGGCGGATGTAGAACGCGATCAGCGGCGCGAGCAGGCAGAGGAGGATGCCTTCGCGGACGAAGCGCGCAGGAGCGCGGCGGGCCCACGGCATGTCGAGCTTCGCGGCAGCCTTGCGGCCGGCCTTGCCCGCGGTCCGCGCCTGCTTCACCAGCGAGTCGGTGCGACCGCGGTCGCCGATCGCCGCCTTGCGCCCTCGAGCGCCGGCGTCGCGCGCCTGCTTTGCGACCTGGTCGGTCCTCTTCCTCTCACCCATGTCAGCCAGTACCCCGGGCCGGGGCGAAGGTTTCCGCGCGGTTGCGCTGCATGGGCCACCGGGTAGTCCCCCGACATGGCCAACGAACACGAACATCCCGCGCAGCCTGAGGAGTCCGAGCACGGCTTCGAGGAGGGCTTCGACCGCAAGCCCGACGACTCGCACGAGGACGACGTCGGGCGCTTCAGCACCGGCGGCGAGCAGACGCCGGAGCACGCCGCGGAGAAGGAGCACCACGGCCGGTTCAGCGAGGGCGCAGAGCAGACCCCGGAGACCGAGGAGAAGACCGCCGAGGGCGACTTCGCGACGGGGAGCGAGCAGATCCCGGAACCCTGAGCGACCGCGTCACCGCGCGCGGGTCGCGGAGTACGCTAGGTCGTGATGACCGCCGCTGCTTCGACCCCGCTCGCCAAGCCCCGCATGCGCGGGGTCCTGCACCAGTGGGCGTTCTTCGCCTCGCTCGGGCTCGGCCTGGTGCTCGTTCTCTCCGCCTCGGGCGGCCGCGAGGTGGTCGCCGCCGCCATCTACGCCGGCAGCGTCGCCGCGCTGCTCGGCACCAGCGCGACCTATCACCGGGTCAACTGGGCGCGCGAGCGGGCCCATCGCTGGATGCGCCGCCTCGATCACTCGATGATCTTCGTGCTGATCGCCGGCACGTACACGCCGTTCGGGCTCCTGGTCCTCGACGGCGGGCTGGCCACCGCGATCCTCATCGCGGTGTGGAGCGGGGCGGCCGCCGGGATCGTCCTGCAGCTCGCGTGGATCGACGCGCCCACGTGGCTCTCCGCGCTCGTGTACGTGCTGCTCGGCTGGGTCGCCGTCGCCGCCTTCCCCGCGCTCCTCTCAGAGCTCGGCGTGTTCGCCACCGTGCTCGTCGCCGCCGGCGGCCTGCTCTACACGATGGGGGCCGTCGTCTACGCGCTGCGCCGCCCGGACCCGGCGCCGGCCGTGTTCGGCTACCACGAGATCTTCCACACGCTCGTGATCGTGGCCGCCGCGCTGCAGTACGCGGTCATCGCGTTCTACGTGCTCTGACCGCTTCAGCCGGTCCGCATGCGCAGGCGCACGACGGTCCCCTGCGGCGATGACCGGAGCTGCACGAGGTCGCAGACCTGGTGCGCGATCCAGACGCCCCACCCGCTCGACTGGGCCGGCTGGGGCGTGGAGCGCCCGACCAGGGGATCGGCGATCAGCCCGCGATCGCGGACCTCGCAGACCAGCTCGTCGTCCTGGAGCCAGGTGCGCAGGATGCCCTGCCCGCCGCCGTGGCGCACGGCGTTGGCCGCCACCTCGTTGGTGGCCAGGACCGCGTCGCTCGCGCGGTCGGCGGTGAGCCCGGCCCTGGCCGCCGCCGCCAGGACGACCCGCCGGACCTCGTCGAGCGCTTCGCGATCGAAGCCGAGGATCTCGGCGGACGCGGGCGGCTTGGGGAGCGGCGCCTCGAACGGCGTCAGGACGTCCTCGAGGCCGCGGTACTCGTGGCTCGGTCCGCGGACGTGGTGCTCGGCGACGATCGGATGGCTGCAGCGCGCCTCGTGGACCACCGCCGGGTCGAGGCCGGCCGTGTCGTAGGGGCACAGCAGGCGGAAGTCCTCGGCGCCGTCGAAGGCGATGTTCAGCAGCGACTCGTGCAGCTGGCACTCGACGAGCTCGTCGGTGCTGCGGCCGGCCCAGATCGGCTCGCCGATCCCGCGGATCCCACGGTCCGGCGGCCGCGCGGCGAGGAACTGCCGCCACGCGGGGATGATCCGGCCGGGGTTGCGCCCGAGCCGCGCCATGTCCTCGAAGCGGACGCGCTGCGCGTCGTCGCCGAGCTCCTCGCGCAGGCGTGCGATCTTGTCGGCGCCCACCGCCACCATCACCGGCTCGCCGGCCCGCAGGCCTTCGCGGATGAACGGCACCGCCTCGGCCAGGAAGCCTTCCATGCCCTCGTAGAGAAGGGCTTCGTGCTCGAATGTGGCGACTGAGGAGGACACCTGGGAAGGCGGCGCCGCGCGACCCCGCCGACGTGCAAGGGTAGCGTCGGGCATCGGCGGATCGGCGCTCTGCGTCGGTGCTCATACACCGAGAACGGGCGCGCCGATTGGCGTGCCCTTCGCTCCCGCGACGTCCTCTGGTCAGGCGTCGGCGACCAGTGCTCCGGCAACCGGCGGCTCCGCGCGGTCGGCGAGCACTGCGCGGAACTCCTCGACGATCGTCGGGTCGAACTGGGTGCCGGCGCAGCGGATCAGCTCGGCGACCGCGTCGTCGATCGAGCGCGCCTTCGCGTAGGGACGCTCCGAGATCATCGCGTCGAAGGCGTCGCAGACGGCGATGATGCGGGCGCCGAGCGGGATCTCGACGTCGGCCAGCGCGTCCGGATAGCCCGCGCCGTTCCACGCCTCGTGCGAGGAGCGGACGATGCGGGCGGCGCCACCGAGGGCCGGCGCGGCGGCGATGATGCGCTCGCCGACCAGCGTGTGGCCGCGCATGAACACCCACTCCTCGTCGGTCAGCGAGCCGGCCTTGTTGATGATCGCGTCGGGGATCGCCACCTTGCCGATGTCGTGCAGCGCGGCCGCGCGCCGCAGCTGGACGAGATCCTCGCCCTCGATACCGACCCGCTTGCCGACCGCGGCGGCCAGCTCGGCGACGCCATCCTGGTGGACGCCGAGGTCCGGGTGGCGCTCGGCCAGCGCACGCAGGAGCACGTCGGAGCTCTGGCGCCCAGGCCCTGCGCGATCGGACTGCTTCTGGGCGTACATGGCCTCGTCGGCCTTGCGCATGGCCTCCGTCGCGTCCCCCGTGTCCTGCGGGATGGCGACCGAGCCGTAGGCGGTCGAGACCGTGAAGCCGTCGCCGACCTCGGCCAGCGCGTCGCACGCGGCCTGCTCCATCGCGTGCCGGCGGGTCGTGCGGGCGATGACGCAGAACTCGTCGCCGCCGGGCCGGTAGGCGCGCCCGCCGAACGGCTGCACGGCGGCCCCGAGCGCCGATCCGAGGCGCTGCAGGAGCGCGTCGCCCGCCGGGTGGCCGAAGGTGTCGTTGTAGTGCTTGAACCCGTTGAGGTCGAACAGCGTCATGACCACGGGGCCGTCTGCGCGTGCCGTGCGGACGGCGCGGTCGAGGTCGGCGAGCAGCGTGCGGCGGTTGCCGAGGCCCGTCAGCGCGTCGGTGGCGGCCTGCGCCTCGAGCTCACGGCGCGACGAGCGGACCGACAGGCCGGCGAGCAGGATGATCGCCAGCGCGAAGCTCAGCATGATGATGGGGACGGCACCGACGCCGGTCACGAGGCCGCCGGTGGGCGCCTTGGCGGTGGCGACGACGATCCAGTCGTTGGCGTTGCCGACGGTCGGGCGGACGCGCCGGTAGGCCGCCTGACGGTCACCCACCTCGGTGATCCCCCGCCGGCCCCACGAGCCGGTGGCGCCGGCGAAGTCGCGGTCGCCCGGCGCGCCGAGGCGGGCGCCGATGCGCTGCACGGTGTCGCCGTCGATGATGACCCGCCCGGTCTGGCTGTCGATGACGCGGACCTGGGCGTCGGGACTCTTGCCCATCGCCCGGCGGAAGCTCTCGACGGTGACCTCGAAGTGCGCGATCGCCTGATGGGCGCTGCTGGGCTGGGGGATCAGGGTCGCGTTGGCGACGACCCACTCCTCGGTGTCGGGGGAGACGTAGGGCTTGGTCTGGTGGACCTGCCCGGGGCGCAGGGCGAACGCCGGGGCGAAGAAGGGGGCCTGCTCCTCCTCGGTCGACAGGTCGCCGGCCGGGGCGATCTCGCCCGCCACGACGCGGGCGAGCTCCTCGCCGTCGGCGTCGATGAAGCACGCTTCGCCGATGCTGGTCGGGTAGAGCTTCTCGAGGTAGCCGAGGTGATGGGTGACCTCGAGGATGTTGCGGCTCTGGCGGGCGACCTTCTGCTCGCGGGTGCCCGGCTCGGCGAGGACGCTCGCGAAGGCGGGCGCGTTCGCCGTCAGCAGGATGATCGCCCGGGCACGGGCGGCATAGCTCTCGAGCGCCGAGCCCTGCTGATCGGCGGCCGCCGCCATCGCGCGCTGCTGCTCGGCGACCTTGCGGTCCTGCTCGAGCTTGGCCACGCCGAGGGCGGACGGGATGAGCAGGACGCCGACGATGAGTGCGGTGAACGAAACTGAGCGCATTGGCTCTCGTATCGGATCGCCGATGCGTCGCCTTGAGCGGCGGGGGTCAAGTGTGAGCACTCTGCTGACGATGCACGTCGCGCAGATGCGTATGCCCGCTCCGATCCACGTGGTCCTGGTGCTCCTCCTGGTCGCCGGTCCGGTCGGCCTGCTGGCGAGCCGCGGCGACGGCGCGCCGAGGCCCGCCGACACGACGCTCGCCGGCATCGCCACGGCGGCCGGCTGCACGCTGCGCGAGTTCGAGGACGGCGCGGCCATAAAGACCAACCCGCCGGTCACGGGCCGCTTCGTCGAGCACGTCAAGGCCCGGGACGGCTCCTACGTCGGGCGCCGCCCGCCGAGCCGCCCGGCGGCGATCCACGCCCTGCTGCACGGGCGGGTCCTCTACCAGTACCGCGACAGCCTTCCGGCCGGCCAGCTTCGCGCCCTCGAGGGCGTCGCCGCGCGCGACGCCGAGGCGGTGCTCCTCTTCGAGAACCGCACGGGGATGACGGCGCCCGTCGCCGCCACCGCGTACCTGAGCCTGATGACGTGCCCGCGCGTGGACGCGACGACGGTCAAGGCGCTCGACGCGTTCCGCGCTCGCCGGCGCGGCTTCGGGCAGTCCTTCTAGTAGCGTTCGCCGCTCGTTCTGGAGCGGGAGGGGTCTCATGCGAAAGTCAGCCGTACTCGCCGCCGTCGCGGCCGTCGTCGGCGGAGGATTGATCGCCGCGGGGAGCGGGTCGGCGACGTCGCCGCCGCGCGAGTACGTCGTGCTCTACGAGACGGACGCGTCGCTCGCGGCCGCACAGCACGCGGTCGAGGCCGCCGGCGGGGAGCTGCTCCGGGTCAACGGCAAGGTCGGCGTCGCCACCGCCAGGAGCGCCTCGGCGGACTTCGCGCAGGACGCCACCGCCGCGCGCGCGATCCGCGGCGTCGCCATGAACCGGTCGATCGGTCGCGCGCCGGCGGCGCGCCGGGCGAAGGCCGACCGCGTCGAGCGCGACGGATGGGCGACCGGCGCTCCCGCGCGGTCGGGCGAGCGCGCCGTCGCGGCGGGCGGGGACCCGCTGTCGGGCCAGCAGTGGGACATGCGGGTCATCGGCGCCACCCCCGACGGCTCCTACGCCGTCCAGCCGGGGACGCGCGAGGTCCGCGTCGGCATCATCGACACCGGCATCGACGGCAACCATCCGGACATCGCGCCGAACTTCAACGGCGCGCTCAGCCGCAACTTCACGGTGGACATCCCGCTGGTCGACGGCCCGTGCGAGGACGATCCCGACGGCTCGTGCACCGATCCGCCCGACGTCGACGAGCAGGGCCACGGCACGCACGTCGCCTCCACCGTCGGCTCGCCGGTCAACGGGATCGGGATGTCCGGGGTCGCGCCCGGCATCGAGCTGGTCAACCTGCGCGCGGCCCAGGACTCGGGCTACTTCTTCCTGCAGGGATCGGTCGACGCGCTGACCTACGCCGGCGACAACGGGATCGACGTGGTGAACATGTCGTACTTCATCGATCCGTGGCTGTTCAACTGCGCGGCCAACCCGGCGGACTCCGCGGAGGAGCAGGCCGAGCAGCGCACGATCGTCGAGGCCGCCCAGCGCGCGCTCGACTACGCGCGCGCCCACGGCGTGACGCTCGTGTCCTCCGAGGGCAACGGGGCCACCGATCTCGGCAACCCGGTCTTCGACGACTCCTCGCCGAACTACCCGGGCGGCACGGAGCGAGAGCGCAACATCGACAACAGCTGCACCAAGATGCCGACCGAGGGCGCCGGCGTCATCGGCGTCACCTCCGTCGGGCCGACCGGCCGCAAGGCCTACTACTCCGACTATGGCGTCGAGCAGGCCGACGTCTCGGCACCGGGCGGCGACTCGCGCTCCTACTACGGGACGCCCAACTTCCTGGTCCCGGAGAACGTGATCCTCGCGGCGTACCCCGAGAGCCTCGGGCGGGCCGCCGGCGACATCGACGAGGACGGCAACCCGACCACCCCGTTCGTCACCCGCAGCTGCGCGGATGGGCGGTGCGCGTACTACCGGTCGATCCAGGGGACGTCGATGGCCTCGCCGCACGCGGCGGGCGTCGCCGCGTTGATCGTGGCCGCCCGCGGGACGCCCGATCCCGTCCACGGCGGCAAGACGCTCTCGCCGGAGACGGTCGAGAGCGTCCTGCGCTCGACCGCGACGGACACGCCGTGCCCGGAGCCGCGCGAGTACACCTACGACTTCGACACCGCCGGGACGTACACGGCGACGTGCGAGGGCCCACCCGCGCGCAACGGGTTCTTCGGCGACGGCCTCGTCAATGCGCTGGCGGCCGGCACGCCGCCGCCGCCCCCGCCGGCGCCCCCCGCCGCGACGCCCGCACCGGCGGCACCCGCGCCGCCGGCGGCCGCTCCTCCGGTGAAGCGCGCCGTCGTCGTCCCGAAGCTCACCGTCGGCTACCACGCGCGGCTCACCACCACCCGCCTGCGCCGGCTCGCGCTCGTGGGCGAGCCGGGGGCGAAGGTCGGCGTGAGCTGCAAGGGCGGCGGCTGCCCGCGCGGCGTCGCCCGCCTCGAGGTCGCCAAGAACGGCCGGCGGAACATCCTGCCGCTGTTCAAGGGCCGCTCGCTGCGGCCGGGCGCCCGCATCACCATCCGCATCGCGGTGGCCGGCGAGCCGACGCGGACGTTCGTCGTCCGGATCCGCCGCGGGCTGCCTCCTGCGGTCACCGACTCGGTGATCTGACCGTTCCGGGCGCGGGCAGGCGCTAGCGTCTGCCGCGTGACGCCGCGATCGATGCTCGTCGCGCTGGACTGGCTCGCCGAGGGCCGGCGGGTCGTCGCCGCCACGCTGGTCGAGACGCTGGGCTCGGCGCCGCTGGATCCGGGCGCCGAGATGCTCGTCGACGACAGCGGGCGCATCGAGGGCTCGGTCACCGGCGGCTGCGTCGAGGGGGCGCTGGTCGAGGAGGCGCACGGCGTCCTCGCCGGAGCGCCGCCGCGGGTCGCGACGTACGGGATCTCCGATCAGCAGGCGGTCGACGTCGGGCTCATGTGCGGCGGCACCGTCAAGGTGTTCGTCCACGAACTGCGCGGCGTGATCGAGGCGATGCAGGCCACGCGTGCCGAGGTCCAGGACGGCCGGCCGGTGGCGCTCGCGACGCTCCTCGACGGCCCATCCGCCGGCGCCAAGATGGCGGTCCTCGAGGACCGCGTCATCGGCGGTCTCGAGCACACCGAGCTGCTCGACGACAGCGTGGCGCGCGACGCGCGCGGGTTCCTGGACGAGGGGCGCTCGGCGGTCCGGCGCTACAGCGCGAAGGGCGAGACGATGGGCGCGGACCTGCGCGTCGCGATCCACGCCTTCGCGACGCCGCCGCGCATGGTCGTGTTCGGGGCGATCGACTTCTCCGCCTCGCTGGCGCGGATCGCCACCGAGATCGGCTACCGCGTCACCATCGTCGACGCCCGCCGGGCCTTCGCCCAGAGCCCGCGCTTCGCCGAGCACGCCGAGGTCGTCGTGGCCTGGCCGGGCGAGTACCTGGCGGGCCAGGAGCTGGGCCCGCGCGACGCCGTCCTCGTCTTCACGCACGACCCCAAGTTCGACGAGCCGGCCCTCGTGGCCGCGCTCGAGACCGGGGCCGGCTACATCGGCGCCCTCGGCAGCCGCCGCACGCACGCCGACCGCGAGGAGCGGCTGCGCACGGTGGGCGTGCCGGAGGCGGCGCTGCGCCGGGTGAACTCGCCGTGCGGGCTGGACGTCGGCGCGCGGACGCCGGCGGAGACGGCGATCGCGGTGCTCGGCGAGATCCTCGCCCTGCGCGCCGGCCGCCGCGGCGGGCGCCTGGCCGACGCCAGCGGCCCGATCCACTCCCGCGCCACCACGGCCGCCGTCGAGCCGGCCACCTAACCCGCCTCCACCGCGCTCCAGATGGTCACGGAGACCGGCGGCCGGAAGCGGCCGGCGGGGACGCCGCCCGGCCGGGCGATGATCGCCTGGGTCGCGTCCGGGGTGGTGACGTAGCGCCGCAGCGCGTCGGCGACCGGCGAGCGGCGGTCCTCGCCGAGGCTGGCGGCGTGCCACATGCCGTCGCGTGGCGTCCCGCGCACGTCGAGGCGCACGAGCGTCCCGCGCCGCAGGGGGTCGAGGACGGTGTGGGCGATGGCCAGCATCACGCCCTCGCCGGTGGCCGCGGCGGCCTGGGCGGCGGCCTCGGTGACGAACGCGCCGCGCTCGGGCTCCGGTAGCCCGCGGTCGGCGAAGAAGCGCGCGAGCTCAGCGCCGGCCGGCCCGACCAGCCAGCGGTCCCGCCGGAGCGCGGGGAGCGGGACGTCGCGCGCGCCGGCCAGCGGGTGCCGCGGCCCGGCGACGACCACGAGCTTGTAGCGCAGGAACGGGATCGCCTCGACACCGAGCGTCGGCGGGGGTGCCGGCCCGAGGGCGACGTCGGCGCGGCGGTCGGCCAGCAGCCCTCCGAACGCCTCGGGCGACGCGACCTCCTGCGCCACCTCGAGCGTCGGCCGGCGGCGGGTGAACGCATCGAGCAGCGGCGCCGAGACGTACTCCGCGACCTGCGCCGAGACCACCAGGCGCAGCAGCCCCCGCTCGCCGCGCGCCTCGCCCACCTCGCGGCGCAGGCGCTCCTCGAGCCCGAGGATCTCGGCCGCCGCCGCCGCCAGGCGCTCTCCGCCCGGGGTGAGCCGGATGGTCGCTCCGGCGCGGACGAACAGCGCGTCGCCGAGGTCGCGGCGCAGCGCGGCGACCGCGGAGGAGACCGCCGGCTCGGACACCCCGAGGGCCCGTGCGGCGGCCGTCACCGACCCGAGGCGGGCGACCGTCGCGAAGGACCGCAGCTGGGTGAATGTCACGTCAATCAGCGACCATAAGCGAACGGTTATCGCCCGGCAACGCCGTCGGTTCGACAGGAGTAGCGTCGCTCGGACCCAGGCCGTCAGTGGAGGAGAGGGCATGCAGGTTCCCGCGCCGTTCGAGTACGCCCGCGTGTCGAGCGTCGACGAGGCGATCGCGCTGCTGGAGCGACTGGGCCCGGAGGCCCGGCTGGTCGCCGGCGGCCACTCGCTGCTGCCGATGATGAAGCTGCGCCTGGCGACGCCCGAGCACCTGATCGACATCAACCCGCTCGAGTCCGAGCTCAACTACATCCGCGAGGACGGCTCCGAGATGCGGATCGGCGCGCTCACGCGCCACCGCGACGTGCTCGCGTCGGACCTCCTGGCGAGCCGCTTCGCAATCTTCCGCGAGGCCGAGGAGATGATCGCCGACCCGCCGGTCCGCAATCGGGGGACGATCGGCGGCGCGCTCTGCCAGGCCGACCCGTCCGAGGACCTCAACGCGGTCTGCGCCTGCCTCGGCGCCGTCGCGGTGATCCGCGGCAGCGGCGGCGAGCGCGTGGTGGACATGGTCGAGTTCCACCAGGGCCCGTACGAGACCGCCGTCGGCGACGCGGAGATGCTCGTCGAGGTTCGCATCCCGATCCGCGACCACGGCGGCAGCGCCTACGAGAAGGTCAAGCGTCGCACGGGCGACTGGGCCATCGCGGCCGCGGGAGCGGCACTGTGGCTCGAGGGAGCGGACGTCGAGGCGGCCGGCATCGCGCTGAGCGCCGTCAACCCCAGCGGCGTCCGCTCCACCCGTGCCGAGGAGGCGCTCGTCGGCCGCCCGCCGTCCGAGGAGGCGTTCGCCGCCGCCGCCGCGCTGGCCGCCGAGGACTGCGAGCCGATCGGCGATCTGCGCGGCCCCGCCGACTACAAGCGCCACCTGGCGCGGGAGCTGACCCACCGAGCCCTGCGCCGCGCCGCCGAGCGCGCGCTCGCGAGCTGAACAGGAGACGACGTGCAGATCAACCTCAGCGTCAACGGCGAGCCCCGGTCCTCCGAAGCCGAGCCTCGCACCCTCCTCGTCCACTTCCTCCGCGACAACCTGCGCCTCACCGGCACCCACTGGGGATGCGACACCACCAACTGCGGCGCGTGCGTCGTGCTCGTCGACGGCGAGCCGGTCAAGTCGTGCACGATGCTCGCCGCGATGGCCGAGGGCCACGAGGTCCGGACCGTCGAGGGGATGGAGCGCGACGGCGCGCTCGATCCCGTGCAGCAGGGCTTCATCGAGGAGCACGGCCTGCAATGCGGCTTCTGCACACCGGGCATGATGCTCACCGCCCGGGCGCTGCTCGACGAGAACCCCAACCCGACCGACCACGAGATCAAGGTCGCGATCTCCGGCCAGATCTGCCGCTGCACGGGCTACAAGAACATCGTCGCCGCGGTCCGCTGGGCCGCCGAGCACGCCGAGCACCCCGAGCACGCCGAGGAGGTGACGACCTGATGGCCACCACCGGGGAGCGGCCGATCGGCTTCGGGCGGCTCAAGCGCAAGGAGGATCCGCGGTTCGTGCGGGGCCAGGGGAACTACGTCGACGACGTCAACCTGCCCGGGATGCTGCACGGCGCCGCGCTGCGCAGCCCGCTCGCGCACGCCCGCATCGCCTCGATCGACGTGTCCGCCGCCCAGCAGCACCCGAAGGTCCGCGCCGTGTTCACCGGCCAGGACCTCGCCGGACTCGGCCTGGCGTGGATGCCGACGCTGAGCGCCGACACGCAGGCCGTGCTGGCCACCGACAAGGTGCGCTTCCAGGGCCAGGAGGTCGCGTTCGTCGTCGCCGACGACCACTACGCGGCCCGCGACGCGCTCGAGCTCATCGACGTCGAGTACGAGCCGCTGGGAGTGATCGTCGACCCGCGCAAGGCGCTCGACGCCGACGCCCCGGTCATCCGCGACGACAAGGAGGGCAAGACCGACAACCACATCTTCGACTGGGAGGCGGGCAACGAGGCCGAGACCGATGCCGTCTTCGCCGCCGCCGACGTGGTCCTCGTCACGCAGGAGATCCCGTTCCAGCGCGTCCACCCGTGCCCGCTCGAGACGTGCGGGTCGGTCGCCGACATGGACCCGGTCACCGGCAAGCTGCGGCTGTGGTGCACCAGCCAGGCGCCCCACGCGCACCGGACGCTCTACGCGATCGTCGCCGGGATCCCCGAGCACAAGATCCAGGTCATCGCCCCCGACATCGGCGGCGGCTTCGGCAACAAGGTCCCGATCTACCCGGGCTACGTGTGCTCGATCGTCGGCTCGATCCTGACCGGCAAGCCGGTCAAGTGGATGGAGGACCGGACCGAGAACCTGACGTCCACCGGCTTCGCCCGCGACTACCTGATGAAGGGCCGGATCGCGGCCGACCGGGACGGGAGGATCCGGGCGCTGCGCGTCGACGTGCTGGCCGACCACGGCGCGTTCAACGCGACCGCGCAGCCGACGAAGTACCCGGCCGGGTTCTTCCACATCTTCACCGGCTCCTACGACCTCGAGGCCGCGTACTGCACGGTCAAGGGCGTGTATACGAACAAGGCGCCGGGCGGCGTCGCCTACCGCTGCTCGTTCCGGGTGACCGAGGCGGCGTACCTGGTCGAGCGCATGGTCGACCTGCTCGCCGACGAGCTTGCGATCGACCCGGTCGAGCTGCGGATGCGGAACTTCATCTCGGCCGACCAGTTCCCGTACATGACCAAGACCGGCTGGGAGTACGACTCCGGCGACTACCACGCGACGATGCGCGAGGCGATGCGGATCGCCGGCTACGACGAGCTGCGGCGCGAGCAGGCCGAGAAGCGCGCCCGCGGCGAGTACATGGGCATCGGCGTGTCGTTCTTCACCGAGACGGTGGGTGCCGGCCCGCGGGCGAAGATGGACATCGCCGGCCTCGGCATGGCCGACGGCGCCGAGCTGCGCATCCACCCGACCGGCAAGGCGGTCCTGCGGATCTCGGTCCAGACGCAGGGCCAGGGCCACGAGACGACGTTCGCGCAGATCGTCGCCGAGGAGCTCGGCATCCCGCCCGAGGACATCGAGGTCGTCCACGGCGACACCGACCAGACGCCGTTCGGCCTCGGCACCTACGGCAGTCGTTCGACACCCGTGTCCGGCGCGGCGACCGCGATGGTGGCCCGCAAGATCCGCGACAAGGCCCGGCTGATCGCCGGCGCGGCGCTCGAGGTCTCCCCCGACGACCTCGAGTGGGAGAAGGGTCGCTTCTACGTCAAGGGCGACCCCGAGAAGAGTCAGACGATCCAGGAACTGGCCCTCGCGTCACACGGGACGCTCACGCTGCCCGAGGGCGTCGAGGGCCACCTGGACGCGGTCTCGGTCTACGACCCGCCGAATCTCACGTATCCCTACGGCGCGTACATCTGCGTGCTCGACGTCGACCCGGGGACGGGCGAGATCAAGCTGCGGCGCTTCATCTCGGTCGACGACTGCGGCGTGCGGATCAATGACATGGTCGTCGAGGGCCAGATCATGGGCGGTCTCGCCGAGGGCGTCGGGATCGCGCTGATGCAGCACATCGCGTTCGACGACCAGGGCAACTGCCTGAGCGGGTCGCTCATGGACTACCTCGTCCCGAGCTCGATGGAGGTGCCCGACTGGGAGCTCGGCCAGACCGTGACCCCGTCGCCGCACCACCCGATCGGCGCGAAGGGCGTCGGGGAGTCCTCGAACGTCGGCGCGCCGCCGGCGATCGTCAACGCGGTCGTCGACGCGCTCGAGCCGTTCGGCGTGCGCCACGTCGACATGCCGGTGACGCCGGCCCGCGTCTGGGAGGCCATGACCCGACCCCACCCGCCCCCTACGGAGCCGCCGCCGTGAACACCCGCATGGCCGAGCTCGAGCGGGCCGGCGTCGCCTTCGTCGAGGCGACGGTGGTCCGCTGTGCGTCGCCGACCAGCGCGCGGCCCGGGGACCGCGCGGTGGTGCTCGTCGACGGCACGATCGAGGGGTTCGTCGGCGGGTCGTGCGCCGACGCGACGGTGCGGCTGCAGGCGCTCCGGGTCCTGGAGACCGGCGAGCCCCTGCTGCTGCGGATCCTTCCTGGGGAGGTCGACGGTCCCAGCCCGGAAGAGGGCGCCGTGGTCGTCTCGAACCCGTGCCTGAGCGGCGGGGGGCTCGAGCTGTTCCTCGAGCCGCACCTGCCGGCGCCGCGGATCGCGGTGGCCGGCGAGTCGCCGGTCTCGCGGGCGCTCGTGTCGCTCTGCGAGCCGCTCGGCCTGCGCGCGCGCCTCGGCGCGCTCGCGGAGCCGGGCGACTTCGCGGCGGTCGTCGCGTCGCTCGGGCACGGGGACGAGGTCGCGGTCCGCCGCGGTCTCGAGGCGGGATGCGAGTACGTCGGGCTGGTGGCGTCACGCGTGCGCGGGCGAGCGGTGCTCGAGTCTTTGCGCGCGGCGGGCGTCCAGGGCGAGTCGATCGCGCGGGTGCGGACCCCGGCGGGCCTGGAGATCCGCGCGCGGACGCACGCGGAGATCGCCCTGTCGATCCTCGCGGAGATCGTCGAGGTTCGGCGCGGCGCGCTCGCGGTACCGGTCGTGGGCGCCGTCGCGGCGCCCGCGGTGTCGCTGCCGCGCGAGGCGATCGACCCGGTCTGCGGCATGCGCGTCGTGGTCGGTCCCGGCACGCCCACCGACGGGGCGCAGGCGTTCTGCTGCGACGGCTGCCGGGAGGCGTGGCTCGCGCGTGCCTGGTGAGCCTGCGCCGTTCGTGTCCGGCCTGGTGCTGGCGGCGGGCGGGTCGTCGCGGTTGGGCCGCGCGAAGCAGTTGTTGCCCTACCGAGACGCGACGCTGCTCGACTGGGTCCTCGGCACCGCGCGCCGCGGCGGCTTCGACCAGCTGATCGTCGCG
The DNA here is from genome assembly GCA_963828075.1 of uncultured Solirubrobacterales bacterium. Lineage (GTDB taxonomy): Bacteria > Actinomycetota > Thermoleophilia > Solirubrobacterales > Solirubrobacteraceae > JACCYI01. The sequence continues at coordinate 2,223,062 of CAWHDH010000021.1, forward strand.
GTCGGTGGCGCGGCGGACGAGGTCCGCGCGACCGTCGACCTCGGCGGGGCCGACGTGGTCGTCAACGACGCCTACGGGACCGGCTGCTCGTCGTCGATCGCCGCCGCGGTCGGCGCGCTGGATCCCCGGTGCGACGTTCTCGTCCTGCTGCTCGGCGACCAGCCCGGCGTCACCCCGGAGACGGTCGGCGCGCTGCTGCGCGGCCGCGGCGACGCGCCGCTGGCGGTCTGCCGCTACGAGGACGGCCGCGGCCACCCGTTCGCGTTCGCGCGCTCGGTGTTCGGCGAGCTGCGCGGGTTGCACGGCGACAAGGCGGTCTGGAAGCTGCTCGACGCCCGGGCGGGCGACGTCGCCGAGGTCGCGGTCCCGGGTTCGGTGCCGCTCGACGTCGACACCTGGGACGACTACGAGGCGGTCCTGGCGGCCGCGGGGGCGCCGTGACCCCGCGCCCCGCCCGCCCCGGCGCGCCGGCCGCGCTGACGAGCCTCGTCCCCGACATCGCGGCGCTCGCCGCCCGGCTCGACGCGGCGGACTACCTCGCCGACGAGGGGCTGGCGACCGCGATGTTCCTCTCGCTGCGCCTGCCGCAGCCGCTCCTGCTCGAAGGCGAGGCGGGCGTCGGCAAAACGGAGGCGGCACGAGCGCTGGCCGAGGCGCTCGGGACGCCGCTGATCCGCCTGCAGTGCTACGAGGGGATGGACTCGACCGACGCGCTCTACGAGTGGAACTACCCGCGGCAACTGCTGCGGATCCGGCTCGCCGAGGCCGGCGGCGACGACGTCGCCGAGGAGGACCTGTTCGGCCGCGAGTACCTGGTGCGCCGCCCGGTCCTGCAGGCGATCGAGCATCCCGGCCCGTTGCCGGCGGTCCTGCTCGTCGACGAGCTCGACCGCGCCGACCACGACTTCGAGGCGTTCCTGCTCGAGGTCCTCGCGGACGCCTCGGTGACGGTGCCCGAGCTGGGGACGATCCGCGCGGCGGTGCCGCCCGCCGTCGTCCTGACCTCCAACCGCACGCGCGATCTGCACGACGCGCTCAAGCGCCGGTGCCTGTACCACTGGATCGACTACCCGTCGGCGGCGCGGGAGGTCGAGATCGTGCGGCGCCGCGTGCCGGGCACGGCGCCGGCGCTCGCCGAGGACGTCGTCGCCGCGCTCGTGCGCCTGCGGGCGGCCGACGTGCAGAAGCCGCCGGGGATCGCCGAGGGCATCGACTGGGTGGCCGCGCTCGAGCTCCTCGGCGCCGAGCGCCTCGACGCCGACGCGGCGGGGCGCACGCTCGGCACGGTCCTCAAGTACCGCGAGGACCAGGAGGCGGTGCGCGCGGCGGGTCTCGAGCGGCTCGTCCGAGGCCCGGCGTGACGCAGGCGTTCGCCCGTGCCCTGGCCCGCGATGCGCCGCTCGCCGCCGTCGCACTCGGGCGCTCGCTGCGGGCGGCCGGGCTGCCGGTCACGCCCGACCGCTCGGCGACGTTCGCGGCGTCGGCCTCGCTCGTCGGGGAGCGGGACCGGACCGGGCTGTACTGGGCGGCGCGGCTGAGCTTCGTCACGGCGCGCGACCAGGTCGGGACGTTCGACGCGGTCTTCGCCCAGGTCGTCGACGGGATCGCCGACCCGGCGGGCGCGAGCCGCGGCGACCCGACCGCGCCGCCCCCGCCCTCGGCCCCGCGCGCCGGCGCGCGCGAGGAGCCGCCAGGCGACCCGGGCGGCGGCGGCGGCGAGCCGAGGCCTGCGCGGGACGGTTCCGGCGAAGCGGAGGAGCGCGCCGTCCCGGTCGGCGCCCGGGCGAGCGACGCCGAGCGCCTCAGCGACACGCGGCTCGACGAGCTCGACGCCGACGAGCTGGCGGTGGTCGCCCACCTGCTGCGGCGCATGGCGCTCGCGACACCGCGCCGGCGGACGCGCCGCTCGCGACCTTCGCGGCGCGGCGAGCACCTCGACGTCCGGGCGACCTTGCGCCGCAGCCGGCGCACGGCGGGCGACCCGATCGAGCGCCTGCACCGCCGCCGCCGGCTGCGGCAGCGGCAGCTCGTGACGCTGCTCGACGTGTCGGGCTCGATGGCGCCGTACGCCCGTGCGTACCTGCTGCTGCTCGAAGGCGCGGCGCGCGGCGCGGGCGCGGAGACGTTCGTGTTCGCCACCCGCCTCACCCGGGTGACGCGCCCTCTGCGAGCGGGCCGCGCGCAGGCGGCGGTCGAGCGCGCGAGCGCGGCGGCGCCCGACTGGGCGGGCGGCACGCGGATCGGCGAGGCGCTGCGGGCGTTCAACGACCGCCACGGCCGCCGTGGCATGGCCCGCGACGCGGTCGTCGTCGTGCTCTCCGACGGCTGGGAGCGCGGCGATCCGGCGCTCGTCGGGCGCGAGATGGAGCGGCTCTCCCGGCTCGCCTACCGGATCGTCTGGGTCAATCCTCGCGTCGCCGCGCCGGGGTTCGCGCCCGAGACGGGCGGCATGGCCGCGGCGCTGCCGTTCGTCGACGACCTGGTCAGCGGCCACAGCGTGGCCGCGCTGGACGCGGTGGTCGAGGCGATCGGCCGGCACCGCCAACGACACGAGGAGGACTGACATGCGCTTCGAGAACCAGTTCGAGGTCGACGCCCCGCTGGAAGAGGTCTGGGCCGCCGTGCTCGACGTCGAGCGCGTGGCGCCCACCGTGCCCGGCGCGCAGGTGCTCGAGCAGACCGGCGAGGACGCGTACAAGGTCTCGATCAAGGTCAAGGTCGGGCCGATGTCGATGACCTACAAGGGGAACGTCGAGATCACCGAGCGCGACGACGCCGCGCATCGCGCCGTGATGAAGGCGCGCGCGAAGGAGTCGCGCGGGCAGGGCACCGCGGACGCCGACGTGACCATGGTGCTGACCGGCGAGAACGGCCGTACGTCGGCGACCGTCACGACCGAGATGCAGGTGAGCGGCAAGATCGCGACGATGGGTCAGGGGGTGCTCCAGGACGTCAGCGGCCGGCTCATCCAGACGTTCGCGACGAACCTGGCGGCGATGCTGCAGGGCGACGAGCCGCCGGCGGCGGAGGTCCCGGCACAGCCGGCGAACCCGGCGCCCGCACCGGCGGCCGCCACCCCCGCCGAGCCGGCCGATGCGCTGGACCTCGGCTCGATCGGGGGCGCGATGCTCTCCGATCAGGTCAGGGACCCACGGCGCATCGGCGCGCTGCTCGCGCTCGTCGCGCTCGTCAGCTTCGTGCTCGGGCGGCGCTCGGCGGGGTAGTCAGACCCCGGCGACGCACAGCGGCTGGCCGTCGGCGATCACGCGATCCCGGCCTTCCGCCTTGGCCCGGTACAGGGCGGCGTCGGCGCGGGCGAACACGTCGGCGTCCGAGCCGCCGAGAAGGAGCACGACGAACTCCTCGCCACCGAGGCGGTACGCGGTGTCATAGGCGCGCAGCTCCTTGCGCAACCGGTAGGCGACCTCATGGAGGACCGCGTCCCCGGTCGCGTGGCCGTGCGTGTCGTTGACCGCCTTGAAGTGGTCGAGGTCGGCCACGATCACCGCGACCGGCGCGCCGGTCAGCTGCGACTGGTGCTCGATCTCCGCGGTCCGGTTGTCGAGCGCGCTGCGGTTGAGCATTCCGGTCAGGGGATCGAGGATCGCGGCGCCCCGATGCTCGACGTCCGAGTCGCGCAACACGGTCGACGCGGTGTGGATGGCGGCGAACGCGATCACCAGGGTGATCAGGCCCAGAAGGCTCGGGGTCGACCCTTCAGGAGTGCTCACGAAGACGGTGCCGCACCCCCATGACCGCCGCAAACGCCGTGCCCAGCACCGCCGGCCGATCCGAGAACCGCCCGGCGAGGCCCGCGACCGGCCAGCACAGGAGCGCCATCGCCGGCGTCCGCGGCGATGCCGCTGACCGAGATGGTCATCGCGATGCAGGTCTCGCGCCCAGCATGGCCGCGAACACCCACAGCTCGGGGCGGGCGAAGCGCGCGGCGTTCGTCTGGATCACGCCGAAGAGCAGCATGCCGGCCAGGGCGGGGATCAGGGCGAGACGCCCCTCCACGAACCAGAACGCCGTCGAGTTCAGGACCAGGAGCATCAGGATGATGCCGCGGTTGGCGCGGACGAGGCGGGTGTTGAGGTCCATGAAGCGCGCCCGCTCGAACGCGGTACGACAGATCCAGGACGGCCGCATCACCTCGTCGGGGCGCATCGGTCCTTCCCTCGGCCGGAAGCGGCCCGACCGTAAGCCGGCGCGCGGCCGATCCTCGCAACTTCGGGGCGTCGCGAGCCGTTTGAGCCTTCGATGCGCTCGCTCGGTCTGGTGACGCTGGTCCTCCTGCTGGCGCTCACCGGCCGGGCGCAGGCGTTCGAGCTCGGCTTCCAGGACGACCCGCTGGTGGTGCGCGACCCGATCGCCTACCAGGGGGCGGCGACCGGGCTTCTGGGCCGCGAGCGCGCATTTGCGGCGGCGCGCCGGCTGCGGATGCGCGTGGTGCGGATCAACCTGTTCTGGGACCGCGTGGAGCGGGTCGACGGCGCGCTCGACTTCAGCCGCTACGACGCCGCGATCGACGCCGCCGTGGAGGCGGGCCTCAAGCCGCAGGTCACGCTGACCGGTCCGGCGCCGGGCCGGCGGGCGCCGGAGGCGGCGCCGTTCGCGGCCTTCGCGCGCGCCACGGCGACGCGCTACGCCGGCCGCGTCGAGACCTGGTCGATCTGGAACGAGCCGAACTGGCGCGGGTACCTCCCCGCGCGCGACCCCGAGCGCCGCTACCGCAAGCTGTTCCGCGCCGGGGCGGCGGCGATCCGGGAAGCGGCGCCGGGCGCGCGCGTGCTGATCGGCGAGCTCGCGCCCATGGGCCGCCCGGAGGCGGCCATCCCGCCGCTGCGGTTCATGCGCCGGGTCCTGAACGCGGGCCGCGCGCCGCTCGTCGCCGACGGGTTCGCCATCCATCCGTACACGCTGCGCTGGAACCCGCGCTATCCCGGGGTGACGGCGGACGACGTCACCACCGGCTCGCTGTCGCGCGCCACCCGCTTCCTGCGCCGCGCCGCCACCCGCCGTCGCCTGCTCACGCCCGGCGGTCGCCCGCTTCCGCTGTACCTAACCGAGTACGGCTGGCACGCTGACTCGGTCCGCATCCAGGAGTCGCGGCGGACGCGGTACCTGCGCGCCGGGCTCGCGCTCGCGCGCCGCGCCCGCGCGCGCCAGGTGATCTGGTACCAGCTGGCCGGCCCGCCGCGCCTCGCCGACGGCCGCCGCCTGTGGGATACCGCGCTGCTGAACTTCGACGGTTCCCCCCGACCTGCGTTCGGAGCCCTATGGCGCTACGTGCGACGCCACTGAACGACCGAGGGCGCCACGATGGGCGCCCTCGGCTTGCTGGGGAGGTTGGTGCCGTGGTTAGTGCTCGGACTCGGCGCCGTCCTGCTTGCTCTTGCCGGGCCTCGGCGCGTGGCGCTTGACCGTCTCGCACGAGCCGTTCGGGGCCTCGGCGGAGGCGTCGGTGATGACGTCGACCTGGTCGAGGATCGCGGTGTCGTTGCCCTCGCCGCAGGTGATGCGGTCGACCTCGCCGTCACGGGTGCGGAAGCGGTCGTTGCCGGCGCCGCCGACGAGCGTGTCGCCGACCTGGTCGACGCCGGGGCCGGGCGCCACATCGGTGCGCGCGAGCGCCCACAGGACGTCGTCGCCGGGGCCGCCGTGGGAGACGTCGACGCCCGGGTTCGCGAAGATCACGTCGTTGCCGCCGCCGCCGTCCTGGGTGTCGTCGCCGTTGCCACCGGTCATGCGGTCGTTGCCGTTCTCGCCGGCGGAGTTGTCGTTGCCGGCGCCGCCCGACAGCTTGTCGCGCGCGTCGCCGCCGCGCAGGGTGTCGTTGCCGCCGTTGCCCCACAGGTGGTCGAACGAGGTGAGGTCGCCGGTGTCGTTGGCGTCGCCGGTGATCTGGTCGTCGCCCGGGCCACCGCGCAGGCGGTCGTTGCCCTGGACGCCGGAGATGACGTCGTTGCCCTGCATGCCCCAGACGCGGTCGTTGCCGGGTCCGCCGATGAGGCGATCGTCGCCGCCGCGGCCGACGACGCGGTCGTTGCCGCCGTTGCCGTCGATGTGGTCGGCGAGCCTGGTCCCCCGCAGTCGCTCGTTCGCGGGACCACCGATGATGGTGGCCGCGTAGGCGCTGGCGGGCAGCAGGGCGAGCGCGGTCAGCGCGCCGGCCGTGATTCCTCTGAGATGCATGGGGCTCCTCCTGATCGGGTGTCGTCCTAGGTTGTTCCACGTCGGAGGCCTCCCGTGGGGTCGCTCTCACGGAGTTCTCAACCCGTGTGAGAGTTCTCTGAGAGCACCGCACCGACTTCGTGCGAGCGGGCACAATGGGAGGTCCATGACTCGTCTCCTGATCCTGCTCATCGTCGTGTCCATCGCCGCCACGACGACGACGGCGGTCGCCGTGACGCGGACGGGGGGGCCCGGCCCCGACCGGCTCACCGGCACACGCGACGCGGATCGCCTCGACGGGCGCGGCGGCGACGATCGAATCTCCGGCCGCGGCGGCCGCGACGTCCTGCGGGGCGGTCCCGGGAACGACCTGCTCGCCGGCGACGCCGGGCGCGACAAGCTGCTGGGGGCCGGCGGGCGCGACACGCTGCTCGGCGGCCGGGGCCCCGACCGCCTGATCGCCGGGCGCGGCCGCGACACGTTGATCGGCGGCTCCGGCAACGACCGGATCCTCGTCCGCGGCGGCGGCGCCGACCGGGTGATCTGCGGGCCAGGGCGCGACCGGGTCACCGCCGACCCGAGCGACTCGGTCGCGGGCGACTGCGAGGTCGTCGAGCGGTGATCCGGGCGGGCGGCGCGGCGCCCGTGGTCCTGCTCGTCGACGACGACCCCGCGATCCGCCGGGCGGTCGGCGACGGGCTCGAGCTCGAGGGCTTCGACGTCGTCCGCGCGTCCGGCGGCCGCGCCGCCCTCGCGGCGATCGAGTCGATGGCACCGGCGGTGATGCTGCTCGACCTCGCGATGCCCGACCTCGACGGGCTCGAGGTCCTGCACCGCCTGCGCGACCGCGGCGACGACCTGCCGGTCTGCGTGCTCTCCGCTCGCGACGAGGTCGCCGACCGCGTCCGCGGCCTCGAGGCCGGCGCCGACGACTACATCGTCAAGCCGTTCGCGCTCGAGGAGGTCGCCGCCCGGCTCCATGCCCTGTTGCGCCGCCGCCCGGTCGCGCCCGGCACGCTGCTCGAGGCCGGCGACATCACGGTCGATCTCGCCACCCAGAGCGCCCACCGCGCCGATCGCGAGCTCGAGCTGACGCGCCGCGAGCTCGAGCTGCTCGCCTGCCTGCTGCGTCACCCGGGCGAGATCCTCACCCGGCGCCAGCTGCACGAGGAGGTCTGGGGCTACTCGTTCGACCCCAAGACCAACGTCGCCGACGTGTTCGTCGGCTACCTGCGGCGCAAGCTCGAGGCCGGCGGGGCACCGCGCGTGCTCCACACCGTGCGCGGCGTCGGCTTCGTCCTGCGACCCTGAGCGCCATGCGCAGCCTCCGTGGCCGCCTCACGCTCGGGCTCACGCTCGTGGTCGCCGCCGTGCTGGTCGCCGCCGGGCTCATCGCGGCGCGCGACGTCGAGCGCTCCGAGCGCGCGGCGCTCGACGACCGGCTGCGCCGCACCGCCGAGCTCTCCCGGCCCACCGCGCTGAAGGCCGTCCTGGACGAGCTGCCGGAGTCCGACCCCCGGCTCGACGCCGCGCTGTCGGCGACGCGGACCTCGGTGCGCCTGGTCCTCGGCGAGGAGGAGCTGTTCGACGCCGGGCCGCTGCCGCCCTCCCGCCCGCGCCTGCGGACCGGCCTCAGCACGTTCGTCGTCGGCGACGAGCGCTACCGGGCCTTCATCGAGCCGCTGCGCGCCGAGGGGCTCAGCGGCCTCGCCCGCCTCGAGGTGATCACGCCGCTGACCGGGCTCGAGGACCGCCAGGAGACGCTGACGCGGCGGCTCGAGCTGCTCGGCCTCGTGGCGCTGGCCGTGGCCGCCGCGAGCGTGTGGCTCGCGAGCGCGGTGGTCCTGCGGCCGCTGCGGCGGCTGCGGCGCGCGACGGCGTCGATCGCCGGCGACGAGGATCTCACCCGGCGTGTCCCGGCCGGCCGCGGGCCGGCCGAGCTGCGCGCGCTGGCCGGCTCGTTCAACGCGATGCTCGCCCGGCTCGGCCGGTCGAGCGCCGACCGCGAGCGCGCCCTGGCCGCGACGCGCCGCTTCACCGCGGACGCCGGCCACGAGCTGCGCACGCCGCTGACGAGCATCCAGGCCACCCTGTCGACGCTGTCCCGCCACGCGGACCTGCCGGCCGAGCGGCGCGCACGGATGGCCGCCGACGCGCTCGAGGAGCAGCGCCGCCTGGTCGGCCTCCTCGACGGCCTCCAGGCCCTCGCCCGCGGCGATGCCGCGCCGCCGCTCGTCGAGGTGGACCTCGCGGACGTCCTGGACTCCGCGGTGGGCGCCGCCCGCGACCGCCACCCGGACGTGCGCTGGGCGGCGGCGCTGCCGGACGGCCCCGTGCCGCTCGCCGGCTGGGAGCCGGGCCTGCGCTCGATGCTCGACAACCTGCTCGAGAACGCCGCCCGCCACGGGCGCCCCGACGGCGAGGTCGTGGTCGCGCTGGCACCGGGGCCGGCGGTCGTGGTCGAGGACGATGGCCCCGGCATCCCCAACGCCGAGCGCGAGCGCGTCTTCGAGCCGTTCGCGCGGCTTGACGGCTCCGGCGGGTCGGGCCTCGGCCTCGCGCTCGTCGCCCAGCAGGCGCGCCACCACAGCGCCACGGTCGTCGTCGACCGCTCGCCGGAGCTCGGCGGCGCGCGCTTCACGGTGCGCTTCGACCCGGGTAGGGTCGGCGATGCGGATGGGACTGCCCCACCGGGAACCTGAGCCGGTCCCCGAGGCGACCACTGAGCCGCCGCGCTCCTCCGCGGTCGCGGAGCCCTCGTCGAGCGTCGCCCGCGTGCTGGCGCTCCAGCGCTCGGCGGGCAACCGGGCCGTCGCGGCGGCCCTCGGCCGTCGCACCGTGGCGCGTGCCCCGGCGCCGGCGGCACCGCCGGCGCCGGCGCCCGCCGTCGACCCGCGGGCGGTCGCGGTGGAGGCCAGCACGCCCGCGGCAGCCGACGGACTGACGCTCGCGGAGTTCAGCGGCTTCACCGACCGCCAGGCGGACTGGGGCAGCCAGCCATCGTTCCTCGCCGACCCCGTCCGGACCGAGGAGTTGCGCCAGACGGTCATGTTCGCCCAGGAGGCCGACGGGACGCTCCTGAGCGCCGCAGGCGAGTTGAAGATGAAGGACCTGCGGCCCGCCGTCCGGGATCAGCCGGACAAGCTGCGCGCCTACGGGCGGGCGATCACCGACTACAACTGGACGCCCGCCAAGACCGTCGCCGACGCGGTCGCCTGGGGCGACGCGGCGCAGAAGCTGACCGACGCCGTCGGGCCGGACGTGGTCAAGCAGACCGTCAAGCAGGGTCCCGACGGCACCAACGTCGCGGACCTCGTCCGGCGCAAGGCGGTCGACGACTACGTCGAGTTCATCAAGACCACGAACCCGCTGCTGACGGCCCGCAACGGCGCCGAGGTGCGGTCGTTCCTGGCGCTGAAGGCCGAGGGCGACTGGCGGACCTTCGCCGGCGCCGTCGGCCCGATCCGCAACATCCACCACTTCCGCAAGGCCGCGCTGACCGCGCTGAAGAAGAATGTGGCGAACACGACGCGCAACAAGCCGCTGGCCGTCGTGCTGCACTCGACCGTCGACCACAACGGCGCCTTCCACCGCGATCCCAACATGGATCAGGTGGCCGCCGCGCCGCAGAGCACGACGATCATCATCGAGGGGTCGGCGTCGCTCAGCGCGGCCGGCGGTGCGCTGACCGACGTGGTCAGCGCCTATGGGCAGGGCACGCCGCCGAAGGCCGGCCAGATCATGCTCGCCGGCCACGGCGACACCCGCGCCACCGAGCTGGCGGGGGACCGCGGCGTGGACGGCAAGGTCAAGCGGGACGACGTCGATCTCGACAAGAACGCCAAGGAGTCCCTCGCGCTCATCGACACCATGCTCGCGAACCTCGACTCCAACCCGAAGGCGCGGCTCGTCCTCAACGGATGCCTGACCGCCTCGGCCTCCGCCCAGCCGCCGCTGCCGCGTGGCGCGAGCGCCGCGGATCGCCAGAAGGCCCGCGACGACCTGGCCGCCGCCCTGAAGGCCAAGGCGAGCCTCGCCGACACGATCCGCGACCTGGCGGCCAAGAAGGGCATCGCGCCCGGCCAGGTCTCCGCCGCCATCTCGTCGTTCGGGAGCGAGGTTGCCCTGATCGACCCGCGGACCGGCAACCTCGGCCTGCGCAGCGCCGACGACCCGCTGATGACGAGCGCCGACAAGTTCGCCTACGTCGCCAAGGCGGGTGAGGCGACGGGCGCCGCCCGAGCGCTCGTGGAGTGCATCATCGCCGATCCCGTCCGGGCGACCGACGCGGCCAAGAAGCGGCTGCGGGAGTCGACGGCGCGGACGACCTGGGACGACAAGGTGATCAAGGCGGTCTTCCGCGAGGCGCTCGTCGACATGACGGACCTCGCGTTCATCAACGCAGCCGCGGCGCTCGCGGGCGGGATGTCGGAGTGCCAGTTCCAGGACATGTGCCGGCCGCACCATCTGACCGGTACGCCGACGGACGTGCTCGACCGGGTCCTCACCCGGATCGAGAAGGAGCCCGAGTTCGCCCGCCAGAAGCCGCCGTTCATGCAGGTCGTCTTCTACGAGGTGTGGATGCAGCATCGGGCCGACAAGGAGGCCAGCTTCCTGTCGGCGCTCTCCACGATGACCGTCCAGGTGGCGACGCCGTTCGTCAGCCTCGGCGTGGTCGGCCCCAAGCTGGGCTCGCTGCTCCCCGACCCGCCGAGCGCCAACGCCAAGGGCGAGCTGCGCCTTGCGCTGCTCGACGTCGCCGCCAACGACTCCGGCGCCGACCCGGCGAGCATCGCCTACCTGCGCAAGCGCCGCGCCGGCGCCCAGTTCGTCGACCCGCCGGAGATCACCAAGGCGCTCGGCGGCCGCAAGAGCGCCGCGGCGGTGCTCGAGGCGATCAAGGAGCCCCAGCCGCCGGCCGGCCCGGCGGCCCCCGGCCAGGCCAAGCCGCCCGACCCCGACTACAACGTCGACCTCGACGGCGACGGCAAGAACGACGCCTACGTCGAGCCGATGGTCCGCGACGGCGTCAACGTCTCGCGCGCCGTCGGCGGCCCGCCGGAGATCGAGGTCCACCAGAAGCCCGACGCCACGTCACCCGTCCTCGGCAAGCTCCCCGACACCGCGATGGTGAACATCATCGGCAAGAGCGGCAACTGGTGGTGCTTCGAGTTCGGCCCGTCCCGCAAGCCGGGGTTCGCCGAGCACATCCTCGTGTTCCACTGAGTCGCCCGTTCTCTCGAACTGCATCGGTGAGGGGGTGGGTTCGGGGCGGTCGGGCGGGAGCGCGACTGGCGCGCGTGCATCTCGTCACACTCGAGCGCTTTCCGGCCGCGGGTGTGACGCTGGGCTCGCTGATCGCCCGCGCCGCCACTCACCATCCGACCATCCTTCAATGCCGGGGTAAGCGACGGCGCTCGGCTGCGGGCGGAATCGCTAACCGAGCGCGAACACCGTCACGCCCGTCTCGGGAAGGCGGTGCAGCGCCAGCACGCGGTCCTCGCCGAGGAACGCGACGCCGGCGACCTCCGCCGCGGCGCGCCCTTCGTCGAGGAGCTCGCCGTCGAGCGTCCACAGGGCCACGCGACCGTCCCAGCCGCCGGTGAGCACGCGCTCGCCGGCGCGATCCGCCACGACCGCGCACGCCTCGTCGGCGTGGGCCGCCCACCCGGCGCGGCCCGGTACGGCGACGTGGCCGTCGGCGTAGCCGACGATCAGCTCGTCGCCGGCGAACACGATGCGGCGGACCTGCTTGTCGCGGTCGGCCACGACCTGAACCTCCTCGAGCGACGCGGCGTCCCAGACGCGGACCTCGAGCGCCCCCGCCGCCAGCCGGCCGGACGAGGCCGCGACCGCCTCCACCCGCATCCATTCGCTGTCGGCCCACAGCACCGGCCCCGGGTCGCGCGTGACGCCGTCGTAGAGGCGGACGCGCTGCTCGTGACCGCCGGCGGGCGCGGTCTCGGCCACGAGCAGCCGTTCGCCGGCCCAGGTCGCCGCCACCACCCGCCAGGGATCGACGGTCCGCCGCAGCGGCGGCAACGCCTCCCACTGCGTCGCCTGCCCGCGCGACGGCGCCGCGAGCAGGATGCCGTCGTCGAAGCGCAGGTCGAGCACCGGCTCGGGCCCCGGCGGCAACTCGCCGGCGGCCTCGGTGCCGTTCCAGAGCGTCACCCAGTCGCCGTACGCCACCGCCCAGCGTTCGCCGGTCGGTGCGGCGGCGATGCGCTCGCCGAAGGCTTCCGCGGTTCCGAGGACGCGCATCGCGCGATCCTAGCCGCGGACGCGCTCGCCCTTCGGGTCGAACAGCGGCTCGGCGACGACCTCGCCCTCGACCCACTCCCCGAAGATCTCGACCGCCACCTCGGTCCCCGGTTCCGCGTGCTCGGGCGGCAGCATCGCGGAGGCGATCGAGCGCCCGACGGTGTAGCCGTACCCGCCGCTGGTCACGCGGCCGGCGATCTCGTCTCCGGCGCGGAACGGGCTCGTTGGCGAGGGCGACCGCGCGCGGGTCGGCGAGCACCAGGCAGCACAGCCGCCGGCGCGGCGGCGCATCGTCGATCGCGTCGCGGCCGAGGAACGCCTTGTCGCGCTTGACGCAGAAGCCGAGGCCCGCCTCCTCCGGCGTGTCGTCGGGCGTCACGTCGGCGCCCCACACCCGGTAGCCCTTCTCCAGCCGCAGCGAGTCGATCGCCCGGGAGCCGCCGGCCGCGAGGCCGTGCGGCGCGCCCGCCTCCCAGAGCGTCTCCCACAGCCGCGCGCCGTACTCCATCGGGCAATACAGCTCCCACCCGAGCTCGCCGACGTAGGTCACCCGCAGTGCCCGGACCGGGACGTCGCCGACCGCGATCTCGCGCAGGCTCATGTACGGGAAGGAGAGGTCGTCGGTGCAGGCGGCCGCCAGCACGTCGCGCGCCCGCGGGCCCCACAGGCCGGCGCAGGCCCAGCGCGAGGTGACGTCCTCCACGCGCGCGTCGAGGTCGCCGACGTGCGAGCGGATCCAGGCGGCGTCGTGGCGGCCGAACGCGGTGCCGGTGACGATCGAGAAGCGGTCCTCCGCGAGGCGGGCGACGGTGAAGTCGCACTCGACCCCGCCGCGGGAGTTGAGCATCTGCGTGTACGTGATCCGCCCGACGTCGCGCGCCACCCGGTTGTCGCAGAGGTGCTCGAGCAGCGCCGCGGCGTCCGGCCCCGAGACTTCGAGCTTGGCGAACGACGTCTCGTCGAACAGCCCCGCGGCCTCGCGACAGGCCATGTGCTCGGCGCCGATGGCGGGCGACCAATGTTTCCCGGCCCAGCCCCGCGGGCGCAGCGACCCATCACCCGCCGCGGCGTTGCGCTCGTACCAGTCGACCCGCTCCCAGCCGGACTTCTCACCGAACGCGGCGACGAGGGCTTCTCGATCAGCGCGTCGTTCGGGACGGTCGCGCTGCCCGAGGAGGCCGGCAACCCGCTGGACGCGCTGCGCATCGCCGACCAGCGCATGTGCGCCCAGAAGGCGGTCGGCCGCGGCAACGACGGCCGCGAGAGCTGCGACGTGCTGCTGCAGGCGCTGACCGAGCGCCACCCCGACCTCGGCGGACACCTCACGGGGGTCGCGATTCCCGACGCGATCCTGAACAAGCCCGGCCCGCTCGACGACGAGGAACAGGCGTTCATGCGGCGCCACACCCTCATCGGCGAGCGGATCGTGAGCGCGGCGCCGGCCCTGGCGGGCGTCGCCCGGCTGGTCCGCGCCAGCCACGAGCGCTGGGACGGCGATGGGTACCCCGACGCGCTGGCCGGGACGGACATCCCGCTCGGGGCGCGGATCGTCGCCGTCTGCGACGCGTTCGACGTGATGGTCACCGACCGCGCGTATCGCCGTGGCCGGACCATCCCCGAGGCGCTCATCGAGCTGCAGCGCTGCGCCGGCACCCAGTTCGACCCCGCGATCGTCGACGCCTTCAGCGCCACGCTCGAGGCACGCGTCCAGCACGACATCGAGGCGTCCGCATCCCGCGCCGCCCCACACGCGCAGCACCCCCGAGAGGACCACTCGTCATGAGCGCACGTCCACGCAGGGCACTGACGGCAGTCGCCGTGCTCGCCGCCATCGTTCTGCTCAGCGCCTGCGGTGGTGGCGAGACCGGCAACGTCTTCTTCGTGCAGCCGGCCCCGGCCGTCAACTGCGGCGATCCGTTCGTCAACTGGATCCGCTCGCCCGAAGTTCCTGTTCTTCTCGAACGCGGCGAACTCGCCCACCGAGTTCCCCAAGAAGGTCGGCGCCGAGAACACGCAGGGGATCATGAGCTGCGGCGACTGGTTCTCGCACTCGCAGACCGCCGGGAACCCTGAGTTCATCCAGTCCTACGTCGCCCGCTACGGCGGCACGCCGCAGGCCATCGACTCCGGGTCGGCCGAGGCGTACGCCGTCGGGCAGCTCATCCAGCTCGTCGCCGAGCGCACCGGGAAGATCGACAACAAGACCATCATCTCCTCGCTCCACAAGGGGACGTGGCCGGTCGTCGTCGGCAACCTCCATTGGGACGCCTACGGGGCGCCCACCGGAAGCGTCGATCTCGCTCAGTGGAGCGGCGGCAAGCTGCTCCCCGTCTACCCGCCGGACCAGGCCGTCGCCAAGCCGCAGGCCACCAAGGCGGTCTGGGGCGGCTGAGTTGCCCCACGTCGGCGGGAGGCGTAGCGTTCGCGCGCACCCGCCGTAGTCGAGCAAAGGAGCACGACGTGTTCATGAGCATCCGGACGTATCGCGTCGGCTCTGGATCGATCGAGACCCTCCTGCACCGGGTCGATCGGGACCTCGCCGAGGCGTTCACGCAGGAGGACGGCTTCATCGCCTACCAGGTCGTCCAGACCGGCCCCCGGACGGTCGCGTCGATCACGACCTTCCGTAAGCGCGAGCAGGCGGAGGCCTCCAACGAGCTCGCGGCGGAGTGGGTCGCCGACGCGCTGTCGGACTTCGAGGTGGAGCGGATGGGCATCATCGGCGGCGAGGTGATGGTCAGCCGCGTGGCCGCCGAGATGCTCGAGGATGCTCACAGCTGAGGTCGGGCGGCCGGTGCCTCAGGAGCCGTAGCGCGGCGCGGAACCGTCGGCGGGGCGCTTGCGGCGGACGAGGCGGCGGGTGTCGGCGGCGAAGCGCTTGTCCTGCAGGACGGCGGCGGCGAGGAGCGGGTTGAGCGTGGTGTGCATGATGCCCTCCGGGTGGTGATGGCTGATGACGGCATCCTCGGGGCGCGACGGCCGGCTGGGCAGGGGACCTAGGTCCACGGTTTCCGACCTTCTGTTGTGGGCCCGCCGGTGGGTCGGTACAACTGCGCCGTGGGGGACACGCTGATCGGCTCGGTCGTCGCCGGCCACCGGATCGACCGGCTCATCGGCCGCGGGGGCATGGGCGTCGTCTTCGAGGCGGTCGAGCTGGGGCTGGATCGACCCGTCGCCCTGAAGGTCATCGCCCCTGAGCTCGCCGGCGACCCGGCGTTCCGCGAGCGATTCATCGCGGAGTCCAGGGTGGCCGCGGCGCTCGAGCATCCGAACGTCCTCCCGATCTTCCGGGCGGGCGAGGACGACGGCGTGCTGTTCCTGGCGATGCGGCTCGTCGCCGGCGACGACCTGCGAACGCTGGTCGACCGCGACGGCCCGCTGGCGCCGGGCCGCGCGGCGGCGATCGTGGCGCAGGTGGCGTCCGCGCTCGACGCCGCGCACGCCCGGCGCCTCATCCATCGCGACGTCAAGCCCGCGAACGTCCTCGTCGCCGGCGAGCACGCCTATCTCACGGACTTCGGCCTGGTGAAGGACCTGAGCGCGACCGCCGCCGACACGCGGACCGGCGAGGTGCTCGGCACGCTCGACTACGTGGCGCCCGAGCGAATCCGCGGCGGCGAGCCCGGGCCGTGGAGCGACATCTACTCGCTCGGGTGCCTGCTGTTCTTCCTGCTCACGGGGACGGTCGTCTTCCCGCTCGAGCTGCCGGAGAGCAAGCTGTGGGCGCACGTGTCCGAGCCGCCGCCGGCGGTGTCCGAGCGGGCGTCCGGCGTGCCCGCCGCGCTGGACGACGTGCTGCGCCGCGCGCTGGCGAAGGATCCCGACGCGCGCTACCCGACGGCGTCCGCCCTCGGCGAGGCCGCGCTGCAGGCGGCCGCCGGCGAGGATCGCCTCCGCCCGATGGCGGCCGGACCGACGGACGAGGAGGTCGAGCGCAGGCTGGACGAGATCCGGTCCGGCCCCGCGCCCGGCAAGGCGCGGCGGATGGAGGCGTTCGCCCGCGAGCTTGCGGAACGGCGGCGGGCGCAGGCGCCGGTCGAGGGCGTCACCGAGGCGCCGGGATGACGCTCGGGCCCCATCGCTCGACGCCCGCCGAGCTCCAGGAGCGGATCGAGGCGGAGCGCCGCGGGGCGCCGTTCCTCGTGTTGCACGACCGCGGCGGGCACCAGGTGATCCACGACCTCCCGAGCGGTGCGAAGACCCAGACGGTCGGTCGCGGGGCCGACTGCGACCTCGGCCTCGGCTGGGACCGCGAGGTCTCGCGGCTCCACGCGCTGCTCGAGCGCGTGGGATCGCAGTGGCTGCTCGTCGACGACGGGCTGTCGCGCAACGGGTCGTTCGTCAACGGCGAGCGTGTGGTCGGGCGGCGGGTGCTGCGCGACGGCGACCGCCTCGTGTTCGGCGAGACCCCGGTCGTGTACCGCATGTTCGAGGTGGAGCCACCGGCGTCGACGCGCGCCGTGGTGAGCGGCCCCGGCTCGGTGCCGGTGACGCCGACGCAGCGGCGCATCCTCGTCGCGCTGTGCCGTCCGGTCCGCGACTCCGCGTTCGCGACCCCGGCGACCAACAAGGAGATCGCCGACGAGGTGCACCTGAGCATCCCGGCGGTGAAGTCGCACCTCGGGACGCTGTTCGAGCGCTTCGGCCTCGGCGACCTGCCGCAGAACTCCAAGCGTGCGCGGCTCGCCGCACTCGCCCTGCTCCAGGGCATCGTGACCGCGCGCGACTGACGCGCAACGAGGTCGGAACTTCTAGACCAAGGGCCCCTGCCCGGGAACCCGCGCGGCGCCGACCATCCGGGGCAGATCACCCACCCCACCGACGGAGGTCGCCATGCTCCGCCGCACCAAGCGCCGCAGGTTCATCGAGCAGCACGAGTTCTCCCCCACCTTGCGCCGGAAGCTGCGCGACGAGCTCGGGGATTCCCGCCAGGCCGAGCTCGCTCTCGGGGGCCTGCGGGAGTGGTACCTGGTCTGCCTCGAGGCCAAGGGCGAGGTCCTCGGCATGCCGTCGCGGGTCGTCGACGTCGCCTGGCACGAGATGATCCTGATGACGCGGTCCTACCACGCGTTCTGCCGCTCCGCCTTCGGCCACTACCTGCACCACCACCCGGAGGAGACGTCCGGCGAGAGCATGGGCATCCAGCTCGCCCGCACGCTGCACGTGCTCGATCGTCGGCAGACGCGGGCCGGCGGGACGGCGGCGGGCCTGCCGTTCCTGTTCGCCATCGACGCCCAAGCCGGCCTCGCCGACGGGCACCTGTGGACCATGGAGGATGTCTCCGGGCTCAGGCGGACGGTCGTGGAGCGCGCGACCCCGCAGTACGCCTTCGCAGGCGCCGGTGGCTGTGGCGGCGGCGGTGGGGATGGGGGCGGCGGCGGTGGCTGCGGCGGCGGCGGCTGCGGGGGCGGCGGCTGAGCACAGCTCAGCCCGGGTCGAGCCCGACGAGGTCGTAGGCGCGCGTGGGCGTGGGCAGCCCGCGCAGCGCCAGCTCGCCGAGCGGGTGGGTCACGACGGCGGCCTCGGTCGCCGCGTGGACCCGCTGGCTGATCAGGATCTGCCCGGGATCGGCGACCTCGCAGAGCCGCTCGGCGAGGCTCGTCGGCGTGCCGACGGCCGCGTAGTCCCACCGCTCCCGGAACCCGACGCGCCCGAGGGTGGCGTGGCCGCGGGCGACGCCGATGCCCGCCTGCAGGTCGTAGCCGACGCGGCTCCAGGTCTCCGCGAGCCCCCACACCCGGTCGCGCACGGCGATCGCCAGCCGGACCGCCCGCTCGGGGCCGTCGGGACACGGCAGCGGATCGTTGAAGAAGACGGTGAGGCGCCCGTCCCCGGTGAAGCGCTCGAGCGTGCCCTCGAAGTCGTGGACGAGCTCACCCACCGCCGCGTGATACTCGCCGAGCACGCCCATCAGCTCCTCGGGCTCGACGGTCGCGGCGAGGTCGGTGAACCCGCGCAGGTCGCAGGAGACGACGGCGATCTCGCACCGGTGGCTCTCCAGGAACGACTCGTCGCCCGACGAGACGACGGCGTCAGCGACCTGCGGCGCCAGGAAGCGCCGCAGCCGGCCGACGCGCTCGAGCTGGCCGACCTGCTCCTGCACCCGGCGCTCGAGCTGCTCGTTGAGCTCCCGCAATTCGGTCGTCTGCGCGGTGACGGTGTCGTGGTAGCGCTTGATGCGGAGCAGCGAGCGGACCCTCGCCAGCAGCTCCGCCTGGTCGAACGGCTTGGCGATGAAGTCGTCGGCCTCCGCCTCGAGCGCCTTGACCTTCTCCTGGTCGCCGCTGGCGGTGACCATCACGATCGGCAGGTAGCGCGTCCGCCCGTCGGCCCGCAGGCGGCGGCAGACCTCGTAGCCGTCCATCTCAGGCATCACGATGTCGAGCAGGACGAGGTCGACCCCGCCCGCCATCGCCCGCGCGAGCGCCTCCTCCCCGGACTCGGCGGTCGTCGTGGCGTACCCGCGCGCGCTCAGGATCGCCTCGAGGAGGCGGAGGTTGCGGGGCACGTCGTCGACGATCAGGATCGTCGCCGCGTCGGTCACGCCAGGGTCCCGCCGAGGAGCGCCTCGACCTGGCGCGGCAGGTCGCGCACGCTGATCGGCTTCTCGAGGTAGCCGTCGAACCCGGCCGCCTCGAGCCGCCGCCGGTCGTCCTCCATCGCGAACGCCGTCAGCGCCGCCACCGGGGTGGCCGCCGTGGCGGGGTCGGCGCGCAGCCGCCGCAGGGTCTCGACCCCGTCGATCCCGGGCAGCTGGATGTCCATCAGCACGGCGTCGGGTGCGTGCTCGACGGCCAGCCGGATCGCCGCCTCGCCGTCGCCGGCCTCGAGTGTCCGGTAGCCGGCGTGCTCGAGCACGTCCCGGACCAGCTTGAGGTTGCGCGGGTGGTCCTCGACGATCAGCACCAGCGCCCCGGGAGTCACTGCGGCGCTTCGCAGACCGCCGCGAGCGCCTCGACGAGCTGCTCGCGGTCCACCGGCTTGACGAGGTATCGGTCGGCGCCCAGCGCCAGCCCCTTCGCGCGCTCGTCGAGCATCGAGACGATGATCACCGGGCAGTCCGCGGTCTCCGGATCGGCCTTCAGCCGCGCGAGCAGGTCCCACCCGTCGACGCGCGGGAGCAGGATGTCGAGGATCACCGCGCGCGGGTGCAGCCGCCGCGCCAGCTCGAGCCCCTCGGCGCCGTCGCGCGCGAGCGCCATCCGGTAGCCGGCGCCCTCGAGGTGCAGGGCGAGCAGCTGGGCCGAGCGCGGGTCGTCCTCGATGACCAGGACGGTGCCGTCGCCCTCGGCCGCGTCCGGCGCGGGCGCCAGGAGCGCGGTCTCCTGGATCCTCTGAACGGGGATCGAGAACGTGAACGTGCTGCCCGCGCCGACGCGGCTCTCCATCCACAGGCGGCCGCCGTGGAGCTCGACGAAGCGCCTGGAGAGGGTCAGGCCGAGCCCGGTGCCGTCCTTGCTCGCCGCGCGGTCGCCGCGCTGGAAGGCCTCGAAGATCCGCTCGTGGTCGTCCTCGGCGATCCCGACGCCGGTGTCGCGGACCGCGACGTGCACCTCGTCGCCCACCCGGTCGGCGACGACCGCCACCGAGCCGCCGTCCGGCGTGAACTTGACGGCGTTGGTCAGCAGGTTGATCAGCACCTGCTTGAGCTTGAGCTCGTCGGCCGTGACGACCCCGACCTCGGGACTGACGTTGAGCCGGACGGCGATGGAATGGCGCGTCGCCCGCTCGCGCACCATCGCGAGCCCGTGCTCGAGCAGGTCGGGGAGCGAGAGCGCGGTGACGTCGAGATCCATGCGGCCGGCCTCGACCTTGGAGAGGTCCAGGATCTCGTTGATGAGCTCGAGCAGGTGGCGGCCGGAGTCGCGGATGTCGCGCACGTAGTCGGCCTGGCGGTCGTTGAGCTCGCCGAACAGCCGCTCGAGCAGCACGTCGGAGAACCCGATCACCGCGTTGAGCGGCGTCCGCAGCTCGTGGGACATGCTGGCGAGGAACTCGGACTTGTGCCGGCTCGCCACCTCGAGCTGGCGCGTCCGGAGCCCGAGCTCGCCGAACAGGCGCGCGTTGTGGATCGCGACCACCGACTGGCTCGCCAGCGTCCGCAGCAGGTCGACCGTCCGCTCCGGGAACCCGCCGGGCTCCGAGCGGCGCACGATCAGCGCGCCGATGATCTCGTCCTCGCGCAGGAGCGGCACCGCCAGCATCGACCGCCAGCCGGCGGCGAGCAGCGCGTCGATGTGCGGGTCCGGCTCCTCCGCGGCCAGATCGGGCGCCTGGCGCACCTCGCGCGCCGCGGCCGCACGGCCCACGAACGTCGCGTCGAGGCCGATGTCCAGCGCCTGGAGCGTCGCCACGAGCTCCGGGGTGGTGCCGAAGCAGGTGCGCACCCGGAAGCGCCGGGTCTCGGGCTCGTAGCGCATCATCGAGCCGCCGTCGGCGCCCGAGAGCTGGACCGCCCGCGTGATGATGGTGGTGAGGACGGCGTCGGGGTCGAGCGTCGAGCTGACCGTCTGGCTGATCTCGCCGAGCGCATGCAGCTCGTCGACCGAGCGCGCCAGCTGGCGCTCGCGCTGCTGGAGGTCGCGGAGCAGCTGGGCGTTCTGGATCGCGATCGCGCCCTGGGCGGCGAACGTACTGAGCAGCTCGACCGTCCGCTCGTCGAACGGCGCGACCTCCTCGCGCCACAGCGTGATCACGCCGAGGACGCGGTCCTCGGCGAGCATGGGCACCCCGAAGATCGTGCGGAAGCCGCCGAGCTCGCGCGCCCGGTGCATCGCGTAGTCGGGATCGGCGAGCACGTCCGGGATCTGGACGGTGCGGCGCTCGAGCGCGACCCGCCCGACGAGCGTCCCGTGGCCGGCCTCGATGGCGATCCGCTCGAGGTGCTCGCGGTACTCGTCCGAGCCTCCGATGGCGAAGGCCAGCCGGTACGCGTCGTCGCCGAGGACGTAGATCAGCCCGGCGTCGGCGCCGCACAGGCGGACCGACTCGCGCAGCACGGTCTCGAACACCGGCTCGAGCTCGGACGCCGACCGGCCGATGGCCTCGAGCACCCGGCTCGTCGCCATCTGTCGCTCCGTCGCCTCCGCCAGATCGCGCTCGAGCTGCTCGGTCGGGTTCCGTGCAGGGTCCTCGGTCAAGGCACGGATCATCCTCGCCCGCGGGTCCCGCACGCAAGCTGACGACGGCACTCAACCTCGGGCGCGTCACGGCCGATGAACTTGGTGTGATCCTCTCCTCGTGCGCGCGGATCGGCGGGGCGCTCCTCGGCGCGGTCTCCTGGCGCTCGATGCCGCTGCTCGTCCGCGGGTTCCTCGGGCTCCTGCTCCTCTTCCTGGCGCTGATCGTCATTCGCGACACGACCGTGTGGCTGGACCAGCTCACGCCGGTCTACGAGATCCTCTACACGACGATCCTGTTCGGCTCCGCCGTGCTCTGCATCGCGCGCGGCGTGCTGCGCCGCGACGAGCGGGCGGCCTGGCTGGTCGTCGGGGTCGCGCTCGTCCTGTGGGCCTGCGGCGACCTCTACTGGGCGGTCGTGATCGCCGATCTTCCCGAGGAGCCGTACCCGTCGTTCGCCGACGGCCTGTGGCTCGCGTTCATCCCCGTCTGCTACCTCGGCGTCCTGCTGCTCGTCCGCAGGCGGAGCCCCGACCTGGACTCGCGGCTGTGGCTGGACGGCATCATCGCCGCCCTCACCACCGGCGCGCTGTGCGCGGCGGTCGTCTTCGGCGCCGTCCTGGCCTCGACGGGCGGCGAGGCCGCCGCGGTGGCGACCACCCTCGCCTATCCGCTCGGCGACATGGTGCTGCTCGGCACGGTGATCGGCGCCATGGCCGCCGCCCGCGGTCGCCTGGATCGCAGCTGGCTGTACTTCGGCGCGGGGATCGCCGCGCTCTGCGTCACGGATTCGATCTACGTCGTGCAGGTCGCCAACGACACGCACGTCCCCGGCACGATCCTCGACAGCGGCTGGCTCGTGGGCTCGCTGCTCGTGTGCCTCGCCGCCTGGCAGCCCGCCGTGCGTCTGCGCACGACCGGCGACGAGATGCCCACCATCGTGGCGCCGATCCTGCTCGCGCTGGCCAGCCTCGCCGTGCTGGTCTACGACCACTTCGAGACCACGAACCTGCTCGCGCTCGCGCTCGCCTGCGCGGCGCTGGTCGCGGTGCTGATCCGCCTCTCGCTCACCCACCGCGAGAGCAGCGCCAACCTGGTCAGCACGCGGCACCAGGCGCGCACCGACCCACTCACGAAGCTGGGCAACCGCTTCGCGCTGCAGCGCGCCCTCGGTGACGCGCTCGCCGACCCGGCGCCCCACGTGCTGCTGATGCTCGACCTCGACGGCTTCAAGAACTACAACGACTCCTACGGGCATCCGGCCGGCGACGCGCTGCTCGCCCGGCTCGGCGCTCGCCTCGGCGCGCTCGACGGCCTGACGGCGTACCGGGTCGGCGGCGACGAGTTCTGCGTGCTCGCCGCCTGGCCGGAGGATCGGCCGGTCGAGCTGCTCGTCGACCGCACGCGGGCGGCGCTCTCGGAGCGCGGCGAGGGATTCGACATCGGGGCGTCCGTCGGCCACACGATGCTGCCCGCGGAGGCCCGCGACGCCGACGAGGCGCTACGGGTCGCCGACCGCCGGCTCTACGCGGAGAAGAACAGCGGGCGCGTCTCGGCCCGCCTGCAGAGCGCCGGCGTCCTGCGCAGCGCACTGAACGAGCGCAACCCCGAGCTGGGCGTGCACACCGAGGAGGTGGCGGCGCTCGCCGTCGACGTCGCGCGCCACCTCGGGCTCGACGAGGACGAGCTCGAGCGCGTGGCCATCGCCGCCGAGCTGCACGACATCGGCAAGATCGCGATCCCGCGGTCGATCCTCAACAAGCCGGGCCGCCTCGACGACACCGACTGGGCCTTCATGCGGCGCCACACCGTGATCGGTGAGCGCATCGCGCAGAGCGCGCCCGCGCTCGTGGGCGTCGCCGGGCTGATCCGCTCCAGCCACGAGCGCTGGGACGGCGCCGGCTATCCCGACCGGCTCGCCGGAGACGCCATCCCGCTCGGCTCCCAGATCGTGTTCGTCTGCGACGCCTACGCCGCCATGACGAGCGACCGCTGCTACCAGCCGGCGATGACCCACGCCGCCGCGCTCGACGAGCTGCGCCGCAACGCGGGCACCCAGTTCTCACCGGCCGTCGTGGACGCGTTCCTCGCCGTCTGCCCGGCGCTCGTCGCGGCGTAGTTCCGCCGACGTTAAGAACCAATAGCACCGGCCCCGGGGCGGTCGATCCCGCGGATTCTCCTGTTATTAATTCGTGACGGATGGCCGCTCGCGGGCGCGGCTCTCCCTCCCGACTCCCCCCTCGCCCTCACCCTGCGCTGCGGTGCTTGAACGCGCGTATCGATGATCGACGACCTTCAGACAGAAGCACGGATCCCCGTTGAGTTTGCCTCGCCGCACGGCGTGGCCGCTCGCACGGATCCGGCTCCCCCGAAGTGGCCACGGTGGCGCATGCTGGCCGCCGGCCCCGTGGTCGCGCTCGTCACCAGCGTCGCCGCTCTTCTCGCGACGAACGCGGCGGGCGTGCCGTTCCGCGATCCCGATCACGTCGCCGGCCGGCGGTTGTTGATCGTCGTCGCCTTCGTCCTCGTGCTCGTCGCGCTGGACGTCGTGATCCGCGCCGGTCGTCTCACGGGTCGGCACTGGCCGTCGGTCGCGGCGATGCGGCACGTCCGGCGCGAACGGTGGACCCCGGGCCGTGGCTGGGCGGTCGGCATCGCCCTGCTCAGCTTCTACGCGACCTACCTGGCGTACCGCAACCTCAAGAGCGTCGTACCCCTGCTCAGGCCGGGCGAGCTCTTCGACCGTCAGCTGGCGGAGTTCGATCGCAGCCTGTTCGGCGGCAACGATCCCGCCGCGCTGATGCACACCATCCTGGGAACCGGGCTGCCGACGCACTTCCTCTCGTCGGTGTACATGCTCTTCTTCCTCTTCATCCCGGCGACGCTCGCGCTCGCCGTCGTCTTCTCGCGGAACCTGCAGGCGGGCATCTTCTTCGTCACCGCGATGTCGCTCAACTGGGTCCTGGGCGCGGCGAGCTACTTCCTGCTGCCCTCGCTGGGGCCGATCTACTACGACCCGGCCGCCTTCTCGCAGCTGCCGGGGACCGGGGTCTCCCGCCTGCAGGAGATCCTGCTCGACCAGCGGCTCGAGTTCCTCAGTGACCCGGTGGCGGGCTCGGCGCAGAGCATCGGCGCGTTCGGCTCGGTGCACGTCTCGGTCTTCTTCACCGCCGCGGTCGCGGCCCATCTGCTGGGCGTCGGGCGGCGCATGAAGGTCGCGGCGTGGCTCCTGCTCGCGCTGACCTCCGCGGCCACCATCCACCTCGGGTGGCACTACTTCCTCGACGACCTCGGCGGCCTGGTCATCGGCGTGATGGCACTCGCGATGTCCCGCGCGCTGACCGGCTACGACCTCGGGATCGCCCGGCGGCTGTCCGCGCGAGTTCCGGATCGGCGTGATGCACTCAAGTCCGCGGCTTGATTCGCCCCGGCGGCGCATGCTGCTCGCGGGTCCCGTCGTCGCGTTCGCGATCGTCGTCTGGGCGCTGGTCGCGACGCGCAAGGTCGGGCTGCCGCTGCGCGATCCCGACCACGTCGCCGCGCTCTATCTGGCCCTCGTGGGCGCCGGCGTCGCCGGGCTCGTGGGGCTCGACATCGCGGTGCGCGCCGCTCGGCGCTCGGGCACGCGCTGGCCGTCGCGGGCGGCGATGGCCAACGTCCGCCGCGAGCGCTGGACGCCGGCGCGGGGGCTGGCGGTCGGCATCGCCCTGGTCAGCTTCTACGCGTCCTACATGGCGTATCGCAACCTCAAGAGCATCGTGCCGCTGCTCAAGCCCGGCGAGCTCTTCGACCGCCAGCTGGCCGACCTCGACCGCAGCCTCTTCGGCGGCCACGATCCCGCCGCGCTGCTGCACACCATCCTGGGGACCGGGGTCTCGACCCACGTGCTCTCGACCGCGTACGTGGCCTTCATCGTCTTCCTGCCGCTCTCGCTCGGCATCGCCCTGGTCTTCTCCCGCGACCTGCGGGCGGGCCTCTTCTACGCGACCGCCCAGTCGCTCAACTGGCTCCTCGGCGCCGCGAGCTACTTCCTGCTGCCGTCCCTCGGGCCGATCTACTTCGACCCGGGCGCCTTCGCCGCCCTCCCGCACTCCGAGGTCACCTACCTGCAGGGCGTCCTGCTCGACCAGCGGCTCGAGTTCCTCCGCGACCCGGCGTCCGCGACGCCGCAGGCCATCGCGGGATTCGCGTCGCTGCACATATCGATGAGCCTGACCGCCCTGGCGGCGGCCTACCTCCTGGGGGCCGGGCGACGGCTGAAGATCGCGCTGTGGATCTGGATGGGCCTGACCGTCGCCTCGACCATCTATCTGGGGTGGCACTACGTGCTCGACGACCTCGGCGGCCTGCTCATCGCCGCGCTGGCGCTCTTGATGGCGCGCGCGCTCACGGGCATCGACCTGCGTTCCGCGCGGCGCCTGCGAACGATGACCGGCTCGGCCGGGACGAGCTGGGACGGCGACGACCGGCCCTCGGAACCCGTCGCGACGCCCCGGCCGGCGGAGGCGTTCGCCGGTTCCGGTTCGCTCGACGACGCGATGCGCTGACGCGTCAGTCCTTGTACGGGTCGAAGGTGTCGGCGCCGGCCATGGCGACGCCGATCGGCGTCAGGCGGTGGAGGATCTCGATCGTGCCCGCGTGGGGCAGCTCGGCGCCCGCCGGGTCCTCGGTGCCGCGCAGGATCACGCTGGGCTCGCCCATCGTCGCGCCGACGAAGCCCTCCTCGCCCGGGAACGCCGGCGTGCAGCCCTTCCGGATCACCCAGACGTCGGTGTCGAAGTGCCGCTCGCGCCAGGCGAAGTTGTGGTGGTTGTGGACTGCGTAGGTCGCCTGCGCGCCGAGGATCTCCAGGACGCGGTCGACGACGACGTCGCGGCCGGCGTAGGCGTACTCGCCGGCCAGGCTCATGGCGGTGACGTAGGACTGCCCGAGCTCTGAGTCGACGTGCAGCAGGACCGGTGGGCTGTCCATCTCGCCGTCGCCGGCGCGATCCTCGAAGCGCTTGCCCTCGGCGAGCGCGAGGAAGCCGCTGGCGGTCTTGTGGCCGAACCCGCGCGAGCCGAAGTGCACGCCGATCCAGACCTGACCGTCGTCGCCGGCGAACAGGTCGACGTAGTGGTTGCCGGCGCCGACCGTGCCGAGCTGCTTGGCCGCGAGACCGTGAAGCTGGCGCTGCGGGGCGAAGTGGGCAGCGCGGATCGCGTCGAGCACCGGATGCTCGACGGGCTCGTCGTTCTTGCGACCGACCCCGAACGAGATGCGCTCGAAGATCGTGTCCATGATGCGCGGAACGTCGCCCTGCACGTCGGCGACGAGCAGGTCGGTGCGGACCGCCTTGTTGCCGCAGGCGATGTCGTATCCCACGCCGGAGGGAGAGATGTGCTCGGGGTAGGCGACGACGCCGCCGATCGGCTGGGAGTAGCCGACGTGCCCGTCGGCGCACAGGCCGCCGGCCACGGCGTTGCCGGCTTCGGCACAGCGGCGCAGCTGATCGACGGCGCGCTGGTCGACCTGGCCGCGAACGGAGATCGGGATGTCGTCCGGCATGCCCCGACTATGGCGCAGATCCAGCCGGACGGAATCCCGTCGCCCCTCGGCGCTGGGAATGCGACGGTTCGAGTCCGGCAAGGGCTCGAACCCGGCGCGGCGACACCCGTGCTCTCGGCCTGGGGTTGCGGGAAGCGCGGCCGGTCTCTAGCCTGTCGCGGCCGATGTCACGGATGCACCTCACCGCGTACCTCGCCCCCGCCGCCAGCAAGGCCGCGGGTACGTCGCGCTGCCTGTGGAGCGGGCAAGAGCGTCCGATCTTCGACCCGCGCAGCGGCGTCTAACGGGAGTCGTCAGTCATGGCTCCCGCGACGCTCGCGGGGGCCACGCCTCAGGTCCGTCGGGCCCGCGGCGGGTGGGACCGCGACTCCATCATCACGGCGATCCAGGACTGGGTCGCTCTATACGGCGAGCCTCCGCGGGCCGCCGACTGGAACCCCTCGTCGGCGAAGTGGTCGGGGCAGCTGTGGCGCGTCGAGCGCTACCGCGCCGGCCGCGCCATCAAGGACCCGGGGCGAACCAGCCGTCCGAGCCGAGCGCTCCGCCACTCGCGAGCCGCGGGGCGTAGTGCTCGAAGAACAGGTGCGCGACGAGCTCGCCGCGGCTGCTCGTCCCGGTCCGCTCGAAGATCGACTTGAGGTGGTCCTGCACCGTGTAGGGCGAAAGGTGAAGCCGGCTCGCGATCTCACTCGTGGGCAGACCCCGCGCGACGTGCTGGGTGATCGCTCGCTCGCGGGGCGTCAGGCCGTAGGCCTCGGCGATGAGCGGCGCCAGCTCGGGCGAGCGGGCCGGCTCGAGCACCACGGCCGCTCGTGCCGCAGGCCCGGTGCCGAGCATCGATCCGCGCAGGAGCAGCCACTGACCGGATCGCGTCCGGACCCGTGAGCCGGCCGCGAGGCGTCGGTCGGCGGTCCCGGCGGCGATGCCCCGAGCCTGATTGGCGACGATCTGCACCACCGACGGGAGCCGGTCGTCCGGCGCATCGCCGTCGCCCAGCTCGGCCAGCCACACCTGCGCTGCGGGGTTGGCGAGCTCGACCGAGTTGTCCTCGGCGAGCAGCAGCAGGCCGGGGCCGCCATCCGGATCGCTCGCGGGTACGGCAGCGAGCAGGAGCGCGCGTCGCAGGCCATCGGCCAGGTTCACAGACAGCCAGGCCAGCGTCCGGACGTCGGCCGGGGTGAACTGCGCGCGTCCAGCCTCGCGCATGAGGACGATGCCGCCCCACGTTCCCCCATCGGTGGCGAGCACGGCCCGCAGCTCGTCGTCGAAGCCGTGCGGACGTCGCAGCTCGCGCTGTCGAACGCTGCGCTCGAGGTGGCCCTCCGTCGCTTCGCTCAGGCTCGCCGCCCGCGCCCCTCGGCGCGCGAGCTCCGTGAACTTGTTGACGTCCGGCTCCCGCAGCTCGATCTCGGCCAGGCGCGGCGTGACTTCCTCCGGGAGGCCGTTGTCGATGACGTGACCGGTCGGCAGCAGGGTCGCCGGGTCCAGCGTCATCACGCACACGCCGTCGAACGGCACCACCCGACGCAGCACGCGGATGACGGCGTGCGAGAAGTCGCGAACGTCGAGGCCGCGATGCGAGAGACGCACGATGTCGTCGCGGGCGCGTTCCCGGGCCGCCACAGCCATGCGTCGATTCTGACATGAACTCCCCAGGATCCTGGGGTGGTCATATGCCTTGCGCTGCCGCACCCTGCCGTCCATGAGTCCCTCACCACCACCGCTCGATGGCGACCTTCGTCTCGACGACGCCACGCGCGAGGCGACTGCGGAGGACTTCGGGCACATCGTCCGCAGGACGCCGTACGCCGTCCTGCGGCCGGGGTCCGCCGATGACGTCGCCACGGCGATCCGCTGGGCGGCTCAGCAGGGCCGCAGCTTCGCCGCGCAGGGCCGCAGACACTCGACGTTCGGCCGCTCGCAGGCCCAGGACGGCATCGTGGCCGACATGTCGATGCTTCGGGACGTGGGCGCCGTCGACGGCGATCGGGTGGCCGTGGGGGCCGGCGCGACGTGGCGCGAGGTCCTCCTGGTGACGCTGGCCCACGGCATGACGCCGCCGGTGCTCACGGACTACCTCGACCTCTCGGTCGGCGGCACGCTGGTCGTCGGCGGCGTCGGCGGCACGACCTCGTCGTTCGGCCTCCAGAGCGACAACGTGCTCGACCTGGAACTCGTCACGGGCGAGGGGCAGAAGCTGACCTGCTCGGCGAGCCAGAACGTCGAGGAGTTCGACACGGTGCGCGCCGGCCTCGGTCAGGTCGGCGTGATCACCCGGGCGACGCTCCGGCTCGTCGCCGCGCCCACGTCCGTACGCCGATTCCTGCTCTTCTATCCGGACCTGGCCTCGATGCTCGACGACGCGCGGCGGCTGTCCGGCGATGACCGGTTCGACGCCGTGCAAGGCGCGATCGTGCCCACGCCGAACGCCGGCTTCACGTATCGGCTGGACGCGGCGGCGTACGTCACCCGCACCCCACCGAACGACGACGCCCTGCTCGCCGGCCTCTCCGACGACGCGGCGCACCGGCAGGCGACGAGCCTCGCCTACCTGGAGTACCTCGACCGGCTCGCCCCACTGGAGGCGGCGCTCCGGGCCAACGGACAGTGGCACCTGCCCCACCCATGGCTCACGACGTTCATCGGCGACTCCCAGGTCGAGCCCGTCGTCGAGGCCGAGCTGACTGCCATCGACCCAGCGGCGGACCTCGGACCCCTGGGGCAGATCGTGCTCTCGCCGACCCGACGGTCGGCGATCTCCAGCCCGCTCCTGCCGATGCCCGCGGACGACCTGTGCCACGCGTTCAACCTCGTTCGCCTCCCGGCGACCGCTGACGCCGGCGAGGTGACCCGGCTCGTCGAGGCGAACCGCGCCACGTACCACCGCGTCAAGGCCGCCGGCGGCACGCTCTACCCCGTCAGCGCCTTCCACCTGTCTCCGACGCAGTGGCGCGAGCACTTCGGCCCCGCGTTCGACCGGCTGAGCGCCGCGAAGCAGCGCTTCGACCCGAGCCGGATCCTCACGCCCGGCTACGACCTGCTCTCGCCGGCGGAAGCGAGCTGCGGAGTCGTGCGAGCATGAGCGGATCGAGCTCCCCGTGATGCCGCCCGTCGCGCCGATGCTGGCCAAGCCCATGGCCACGATCCCGCCCGGCCAGCTCTACGAGCCCAAGTGGGACGGCTTCCGCTCGATCGTGTTCCGCGACGGCGACGAGGTGGAGATCGGCAGCCGCAAGGAGCGCCCGATGACGCGCTACTTCCCCGAGGTCGTCGAGGCGGTCAGGCGCGCCTTCCCGCCGCGCGCGGTGATCGACGGCGAGATCGTCATCGCCGGCGACGGCGGCCTGGACTTCTGGGCGCTCCAGCAGCGCATCCACCCAGCCGCCAGCCGTGTCGCGCGGCTGGCCGCCGAGACCCCGGCCAGCTTCGTCGCCTTCGACCTGCTCGCGCTCGGCGACGCCGATCTCACGCACGAGCCGTTCGCTGACCGCCGGGCCGAGCTGGAGCGGGCGCTGGCGAACGCGGCGCCGCCGATCCACGTCACGCCGCTCACCCGCGACGAGACGATCGCCCGCGCGTGGTTCGAGCGCTTCGAGGGCGCCGGTCTCGACGGCCTGATCGCCAAGCGACCCGACCTCACCTACCAGCCCGACAAGCGTGTGATGACGAAGATCAAGCACGTCCGGACGGCCGATTGCGTGGTCGCCGGCTACCGCGTCCACAAGTCCGCCCCGGACGCGATCGGGTCGCTGCTGCTCGGCCTCCACATCGACGAGGCGGCGCCGCCGTCGCAGTGGGGCGACCACACGCGCGGGCTGGCGCCCGTCGGCGTCATCGGCGCGTTCCCGATGGCGCGCCGGCGCGAGCTGTTCGCCGAGCTCCAGGCGCTGGTGGTCGAGTTCGCCGAGCACCCGTGGAACTGGGCGGCCGAGATGGCGGTCGCCCCCGAGGGCGGTAGCCGCTGGAACCCCAAGAAGGACCTGTCGTTCGTGCCGCTGCGGCCGGAGCGGGTCGTCGAGGTGCGCTACGACTACCTGGAGGGCGCGCGGTTCCGGCACCCGCCGCAGTTCGTGCGCTGGCGCCCGGACCGCGAGCCGGCCTCCTGCGGCTACGCGCAGCTCGAGCAGCCGACGCCGTTCGATCTCTCCGACGTCCTCGCCGGCCGGCTGGACGCGAGAATGCCGTGATGACCCTCGAGCTCTTCGCCGGAATCCGCGTCCGCGACTTCACGGCGGCGCGCGCAAGGTACGGGCGGCTGTTCGGAGAACCGTCGTTCTTCCCGCACGCGACCGAGGCGGTCTGGACACTCGCCGACGGCCGGTCGGTGTACATCGTGGAGGACGCCGACCGCGCCGGCGGGGCGGTGATCACGATCTTCGTCGACGATCTCGACGCCGCCGTCACGGAGATCGGCTCGCGGGGATTGGAGCCGACCGAGACCGAGACCTACTCGAACGGCGTCCGCAAGACGACCTACCGCGACGACGACGGCAACGAGATCGGATTCGGCGGCGCGCCGGCGTCGACCGAGCCCTGACGTCAGCCGCCGATCGCGTAACCCCAGACGCCGCGATCGCCGGGCGCGGGTCCTCGCAGCGAGCCCGTGAGGGTGCCGGAGCAGGCGAGCAGATCCGGGGCCGTGCCCGTCCCGGACAGGCGCTTGCCGGTGCGGGTCTTGAACGTCAGCGTGAGCGCCTTGCCCTCCACCTTGCCGCTGACTCGCGCGATCTGCAGGCGCTCGCTGCCCTGGCCCTGGACGAGCTTGCCGCGCAGCTTGCCGGAGTCGAAGACCGACAGGCGCAGCTCGCCGACCAGCGACAGGTCGGCGTCCGGGCCTGAACGCACGTGCGCCTCGAAGTCGCCGGTGCAGGTCGTGGTGGCCGCGTGTGCGCTGGTGACAGGGGCGATCGCGGCGGCGATCAGGATCGCCAGGCCTGCGGTCTTGCGTGATCTCATCGGTGGGCTCTCTCTTCGTGCGCGGTGGGCCGGACAAGGTCCCTCTACGCGCGATCCACCGCCGCGGATCACCCCGCTCTAGCCTTCATGTCGTGGTCGTGGCGGTGTTCGGCGATGCGCACGCGCATGCGGACGCGCTTGACGCGGTGATCGCGGCCGCCGAGGGGCGCGGCGTCGGCGAGCTGTGGTCGCTCGGCGACATGATCGGTCGTGGCCCGGATCCCGAGCGCGTGGTGGCGCGGACGCGCGAGTGCTGCCGGGTGGCGCTGATGGGCAACCACGACTACGGCGCGACCGGGTCGGCCGAGCACTCCCGGTTCGGCGCGCCGGGGTCGCCGGCGGTGCGGTCGCTGGAGCTCGCCTGCGAGCGGTTGAGCGACGGCGACGTGGAGTGGATGCGGTCGCGCAAGCCGGCGGCTCGCTGGGCCGGGGTCCAGTGCTGGCACGGCAGTCCGCGCAACGCCGTGCACGAGTACGTCGGCGCGTCGAACGCGGGAGCGTGCCTGGCGGTCCAGCGCGCCGACGTCGGGCTGGTCGGCCACACGCATGTCGCGGCCGCGTGGCGCGAGACGCCGCGCGGCGCGAGCGCGGTCAGGGTCCGGGCCGGCGTGCCGCTCGACCTCAGCGACGGCAAGTGGTTGCTCAACCCGGGCCCCGTCGGTGCGCCGGCGCCCTCGCGGGTGCGGCTGGACTGGTGGGACGCGCTGGACTCCCAAGCCGGTGACGGAGCGTTCTGGTTGCTGCTCGACCTGGAGCGGCGCACGGCCACCTGGCACCGCGCCCCGTACGACCCGGCTCCCGCGCGCCGCCGAGCGCGCGCGCTCGGCCTCGACTAACTGGCCAGCTTGGCCGCCAAGGCCACGAGCAGTCCTCCGATCGTCGCGTTCACGCCACGGGAGACGCTCGGGCGGCCGAGCGCGCTCCGGAGCCGCGTGGCCAGCAGCGCGTAGCCCGCCAGCCCGGTGAACACGAGTGCGGCCATCGTCGCCACCATGGCGGCGGGGAGGAGCGTTCCGCTGTCGGGCGGGAGGAACTGCGGGACGAGCGCGGTCCAGAACAGGCCGACCTTCACGTTGGCCAGATCGCTGACGAGCCCGTTGCGGAACGCCCGGCCCGCGCCGCCTCGCTCGGTCGGCGCGTGGTCGGCGGCCAGCAGGTCGCCGCGACGCGCCGCGAGCAGCGCCTGCACTCCGAGCCACGCCAGGTAGACCGCGCCGGCGAGCTTGAGGACGGTGAAGGCGGAGGCGGACGCCGTGAGCAGCGCGGTCACGCCGAGCACCGTGGCCGTGCCCCAGACGAGGTTCCCGAGCGCCGACCCGGCGGCGGCCCAGGCGCCCGCCCGGGCTCCGCCGGTGAGTGCGGTGCGAAGCACGACGAGCATGTCCGGTCCGGGCATCAGCACGGCGGCGGTGGCGGTCCCGACGAAGGCGAGGTAGCTGGTCATGGATGTCATGCTCCCGCCGAAAGTCATTCAGAACAACTCGACTATCTGGTCTTTAGCCTTTAGCATTGCTGCATGCTTCACGCGGGCCGGCTGCGGCTTCTCGTCGAGCTCGAGCAGCGCGGCACCGTCACCGCCGTGGCGGCGGCGCTCGACTACACGCCCTCGGCGGTGTCCCAGCAGCTCACGCGACTCGAGGCCGAGACCGGCCGGCAGCTGCTCGAACGCGTCGGGCGCGGGGTGCTGCTGACCGACGCCGGCCGGCTGCTCGCCGCGCACGGGCGCGAGGTGCTCGAACGGCTCGAGGCGGCTGAGACCGCCCTGGCACAGGCCGACGCGATCTCGGGGCGCCTGCGCGTGGCGGCGTTTCAGACCGCGGCCCAGAGCCTCGTGGTGCCCGCCTTCGTCGCCCTCTCGGAGCGTCACCCCCAGCTCGTGTGCGAGCTGCACGACCAGGAGGCGGAGACCGCACTGCCCCTCCTGCATTCGGGCCGCCTCGACCTCGTGCTGGCCGAGGAGTACGAACACGCGCCGCGCGCGCGTGACGCCGTCCTGGAGCGCCACGAGCTCGGATTCGACGCGCTCATGGTCGCGCTGGAGTCCGGGCACCCGCTCGCTCGGCACGGCGGGCCGCTCGCGCTGGCCGAGCTCGCCGAGGAGCGCTGGGCCACACCGTGGGAGGGCACCGCCTACGCGGCGATGATCCTGCGCGCCTGCCGCGCCGCCGGCTTCGAGCCCGACGTGCGGCACCGCGTGACGGATCTGCACACGCTGCTCGACCTCGCCCGCGGCGGGCTCGCGGTGACGCTCGTGCCGGTGCTCGGCGGCGCCAGGGAGGGAGACAGGCTCGCGCTCCGGCCGCTGAAGGGCGGCGGGCTGCGGCGCAGCATCTTCGCCGCGGTGCGGCGCAGCGCCGCCAACCGGCCGGCGATCAGGGCACTGCTCGGGGAACTCAAGGCGCGAACCGCGGCGTGAGCGCCCGTCAGGGGATCGTCGAGATCGCTCGCAGGTGACGGCCTTGTCGGACCCGGGCGTGCCGGGCTGCACGCCCGCCTCGTTAGGTCGCCAGGGCGAGGCCGCCGCTCAGTGCCAGGCGGCTACGTGGGCCACCACCGCCCGGCTCTGCCTTGAGCCTGGGGATCTCCTCCTCCACCGGCCCGGCTAAGCTAAGTATCTTGCTGCTTTCGGAACGCGCGCCGCGTCAGGAGAGGCGAGGTCAGATCACGGGGATCTCGCCGCCGAGGGCGAACGGCGCGACGAGCTCGATGCGGTCGCCGCTCCAGAAGCGCCCCGGGTCATACCAACTCGCGGGCCGCCGGTCCGGGAGGAGTCCCATGTCCTGGTAGGTGGTCGCGACGAGTTCGGCGCAGTAGATCGTCTCCAGCGACGAGGACTGGCGGCGGAAGCGG
The DNA here is from genome assembly GCA_963828075.1 of uncultured Solirubrobacterales bacterium. Taxonomy (GTDB): domain Bacteria; phylum Actinomycetota; class Thermoleophilia; order Solirubrobacterales; family Solirubrobacteraceae; genus JACCYI01. The sequence goes on from CAWHDH010000021.1 coordinate 2,257,973, forward strand.
CCGGTCAGCCACTGGCGGGCGAGGCGCGGCATCGTCGGGAACGGGCGGCCGTCGAAGCGCGCGATCGTCTCCATGAGCCGGTCCTCATGGCGGCGCTCGATCGTGCCCTCGAGCTGGCGCACCCAGGCGCGCTGGCCGTAGCGCTCGTTCCACGTCGTCACGGCGTCACGCAGCAGGTGCAGCTGGACGCCGCGCTGCCGCTCACCGGTCCAGACGTCGGGCAGCGACCGACCCAGCTCGGCGTGCCACAGCAGCGGCGGGAGGTCGTCGAGGACGACAGCCATCCCGACGTGGTTGACCGGACTGTTCGTCACCGTGCGGATCGCGACGTCGGCCAGCGAGCGACCGCGAAACAGCCAGATGTCGCCGGTGGCCGTGGTGGCGACGGCGTCGTCGAGCGGCAGCGCTGCCTCGTTCACCGCCCGTAAGCTACGTGCCCGTGCGGGTGCCTTGGAAGCTCATCGGCGTTGCCGGCCTCGCCGGCGTGGCGGCCACCGGCGTGGCGGTCGCGCGCAAGCGCCGCGCGCATCGTGACTACGACCCCGCCGAGGTACGCGCACGACTGCACCAGCGACTGGCCGACATCCCGAAGAAGTAGCCGGGGACGCCGTGCCGCTCCTCGAGCGAACCGGCACATCGCGAGGGCTCATCGGGCGTCCGCAGCGGCGGTGGGGGAGGGCTCGGGCAGGCGGCCGAGGCACGCCCGCAGCCCGAAGTCCGGCGGGAGGTCCGACACGAACCAGCGCATCCCGAACCGGCGCCGGAGGTCGATCGTGACGGGGCGATCGACCAGGTGCGGGTACGCCTGGCGGTGGGCGTAGACGGGCGTCGCCGGGTCGGCCGACAGGGGCCGGAAGTGAGGCGAGCGCTCGACGCGCTCGCATGACTCACAGCGAAGCGACACCTCGCCCGCGGCCGCGCAGCAGATGGCGACGCGGTGCCAGTCGAACACAAGTGCCTCGCCGTCGCGCAGCGCAGTCCTGGCTGGGTCGGTGCACTGGATCAACGCTGTCATCCCACAGGCTCGTGCGAACTGGTTGCCAGCCTACCAGCGGCCTGTGCCGGTTCTGGCAGGGACGAAGCGGCGAAGGGGGCTCCCGCGGTCGCTACAGATCGCGCCGCCTCTGGATCGCGACCGTCCCGCCGACCACGAGCACGCTCATCACGAGCAGGTAGATCGCGTGCGGCCACTGGTCGGCCACCGGCTCACCCGTCCAGATGTCGGTCATCGGGTCGATCATCTGCGCCACCGGCAGCAGCGACCCGAACGTGTCGAGCCAGCCCGGGAACTGGTCGCGCGGGATCGCGGCGCCCGACAGGAACAGCATGATGAAGAACACGACGGACCCGACGGCCTGCGCCGAGCGCACGGACGTGAACATCGCCGACAGCAGATGCCCGCTGGCGAAGAACGCGACCGCGCCCAGGATCAGGAAGGCGGCGATGGCCGGCACCGAGCCGCCGAACTTCAACCCGAACACCAGGACGCCGACCACCAGCACGAGCAGGGCGCCGGCCAGGAACAGGATGGCGTGGGCGATCGACTGCGACGCGATCAGCGTCGAGCGCCGCAGCGGCGTGGCAAACAGCGTCTTCAGATAGCCGCTGTCGCGGTACTCGCCGAGGACGATCGGGATGCTCATCAGCCCGAGGTTGGAGATGATCATCGCGAACAGCGCCGGGACGTAGATGTCGATGTACTGGTACTCGCCGTTGTCGAGCTTGGAGTCGCCGAACGCGGCCCCAATCGTGAGCAGCAGGATCAGCGGGAACACGATCGTGAAGAACGTGCCGATCGGTTCGCGCAGGAACAGCATGAACTCCAGGCGGGTCAGTCGGGCGAGCATCAGGATTCCTCCTCCCCGGCGAGCAGCATGAGGTCTTCGAGTCGCGCCCGGCGGACCTGCATCTCCAGCCCGGCGCCGAACTCGGCGCGTGCCTGCTCCGTGAACTGATCGAGCGCGTCCTCGTCGTCGAAGAACGCCGCGAACCGGCCGGCGCCGACGCGGGACGCGGTCGAGCGCTCGAAGGTGCCGAGCTCGCGGGCGTCGCCGGCGAATCGCTCGGGCACGAGCGCCGCGAACCCCAGGCCGCGCTCGTCGAGCACTCTGCGCGGGGGTCCCTGGACGAGGACGCGCCCGCGTGCGAGCAGCAGGACGCGGTCGCAGAAGTCCTCCGCCTCTTCGAGGTTGTGGGTGGTGACCAGCACCGCCGCGCCTCCCGCCCGCGCGGTCGTGATCGTCGACCACACGAGCTCCCTGGACTGCGGATCGAGCCCTGAGGTCGGCTCGTCGAGCAGCAGCATCGGCGGGTTCCCGATCAGCGCGCACGCGAGCATCGCGCGGCGGCGCTGGCCGCCCGACAGCGACTTGTAGTCGCTCGCGGCGGCGCCCTGGAGGCCGACCGCGCGCAGTGCGTCGTCCACGGTCATCGGGTTGCTGTAGAACGACTGAAAGACGCCCAGCAGCTCGTGCAGGCGCGCCTTGTCAGGAGCGCCGCCGTCCTGGAACAGGACGCCGACCCGCTCCCGCACGGTCCGGTCGCGCTCGCGGCGCGAGCTCGGCGGGGCGCCGAAGAACGACACCGTCCCGGCATCGGGCCGGCGCGACCCCTGGACGACCTCCAGCGCCGTCGTCTTGCCCGCGCCGTTGGGCCCGCAGATGCACAGGATCTCACCGGCGGCGACCTCGAAGGACACGCCGTCGAGCGCCCTCACCTTCCCGTACTGCTTGACGAGCCCGTCGGCTGTCATGGCGCGCGCGCCATCCTTCGTCTCGGTCTGGGGCTCGAGGGACTGCGCCGGGGCGAGCATTTGCTGTTCGGAAACTGTCATCGCGTGGCTCCTTGCAACGAGGGCGCGGTGGTCAAGGGTCTGAGGCCGGTGGGCCAGCGGGGCTCGCGGACGGCGCCGTCGCCGGCGACGAGCCGCACACCTGGGTCGTCGAGCCGGGCGTGCCGCGCGGCCGCGGCGAGCAGTTGCTCCCACGGGTGGCCGCGGCCGTTGAGCACCGTCGCCTCGGCGTACAGGCCGGTGCTGGGGAAGACGCCGAACTCGGGAAAGCCGGAACCGAGCGCGAGGTCGCCGCCGGCGGCGACGCAGGCCTGGCTCGCCTCGGCGACCGTGTCGGCCAGGCGCGCGGCGAGGTCGGCGTCGGCGCCGGCGCCGGAGCCGACCCAGCCGCGCTCGAGCATTCGCTTGCGCCCGACGGCGAGGCCGACGGGGCCGCGCATCCGCGCGAGCTGCTCGGTGTACGGGAGGAAGTCGGTGCAGCGGTTCGCGCCCGGGTCGCTGACCGCCTCGCCGAGCAGCAGCCGGCGAACGAACAGGGCGGCGAGCGGGACGATCGTCGCCCCCGCCGCGCCCGCCGCGGCCGCCCACTGGACGAGGCCGCTGGTGTCGATCTCCCGCAGCCCTTTCCAGCTCGCGAGCCCGTGGGCGAGCGGTGCCAGGCCGACGTAGAGCGCGCCGGGGATGATCGGCCGTGGATCGGTGCCCCACGAGATCGCAAGCACCAGGTCGTGCTCGCGAGCCGCGTCGGCGCAATCGTCCAACAGGGCGGACGGCAGGTGCCGGCCGGCCAGGACGAAGCGCGCCCCGTCGGCCGCCGCCGTCTCGACCTCGGTCCGGACGTCGTCGCCGTCGAGCACGACCCGCGCCGTCGGCCGCGAGACCGGGGGACCGTCGAGCGCGCCTCCCGCGGACTGCACCTCGACCGCCGGGCCGGGGAGCCGTCGCAGCGCGCGCACGGTCGGCAGCGGCTGCACGGCATCCATGACGGAGACGACGCCGCCCGCGGCATACTCGCGCAGGCAGGCGAGAAGTGGGTCGAGCGCGCCGGCCTCCGGGAAGCCCTCCTCGTAGCCGAACACCCCGCCGGCGGAATCGACGAGGCCCGGCATCACGAAGCCGACATGGACATCCGCGTCCTCGGCTGCGAGCTCGATCTGGCCAGGCCCGCCGAAGCGGGTGCCGTCGAAGCAGCTGTCGAAGGTGACGATCACGCGGGCGTCGCTCCCAGAGGCGCGCGTACCCGCTCGCGACGCTGCTCGCGCCTGCGGTTCCAGCGCGCCACCGCCACCTGGTAGGCGAGATGGCTCGCGAGCGCGGGGATGATGCCGAGCGCGAGGACGGTGAGGCCCGTCCAGGCGAGGCCGCACATCGACTTGGTGAAGACCGCGCGCAGCCCGAAATAGAAGTGGCAGGCGCCGAACAGGACCACGCCCGCGGCGATGATCCCCGCCTCCGCCGCGCCGCCGTACTGCGCCTGGACCTCGCGCACGCCGATCCCTCGCCACAGGAGCTCCTCGAGGACTGCGAAGAGCACCGCCTGCAGCATGAACCAGCGTCCCGCCGTCGCAGCCGCCGCGCGCTGCGTCCCGCGGCCGCCGGCAGAGACGGACGAGATCCCGCCGTCGCGGCGGCGCCGCGCAAGCCGCAGCGAGAGCTCGAGCTCGACGAAGAGCAGCGCGTAGCCGGCGGCCACGCCCACGCCGGTCAGGAGGATCGTCGGCAGCAGGTGGTCCGGGAGCGGGGCGAAGAGCCGCTCGGCCCCAGGCTCCACGAGCCCGATCGCCGCCGTCGTGTACGTCATCAGGATCGCCAGGTAGATCACCGAGCTGCGCGCGCTCATCGCCTCCTGCGCGGCCGGCCCGCGCGCTGCGGCGAGCGTGAATGCGATCCCCATCAGCGAGACCATGACGACCGGGAACGCGAGCGCGGCGACAGCGGGATCCAGCATCAGGCGTCGCGCACCTCGTCGGTGAGGATCGTCGACTCCGGCGGCACGGACAGGCCGAAGAGCACCATCGGGAACTGCTCGTCGCCGTCGATGCCGAGCAGCTCGGAGACGTCGTCGTCGTAGTAGGCCGCGACCGCGCAGGTGTGCAGCCCGCAGGCCGTGCCGGTCAGGTACAGGTTCTCGACGAGGCAGCCGGTGTCCACGTGCATGAACCGGTATCCGCGCTCTCCGTACTTCCAGTCCACGCGCGCGAAGTCGCCGGTGATCGCGAGGACGACGGACGCGTACCCGAGCCACTCCGCGTAGGTCGCCGCGCGCGTGACGAGGCGGCGCATGTTGCCGTCGTCCAGGAGCCTCAGCGCGTGGTCGATCGGGTGGTAGTAGTACAGACCCTGGTCGAGGCCGGCGACGTTGTTGGGGACCAGATAGATGTCGAACGGCTGCAGCCCGCCGGCCGACGGCGCGTACCGGGCCGGGAAGCGCTTCCGGTTGTAGGCGGGTATCACCTCGCGGGTGCCGGCCGACCAGTGGAGCACCGTCGACAGCGTCTCGAGCGCCATCGGCTCAGCGGCCGCGTGGTGCTTGGAACGCCGCCGCTCGAGGACCTCGCTCAGCGGGACGTCGATCGAGGCCGGCGGGGGGAGCGCGACCGACGACAGGTGGCTGCGCTCCAGCACCGGCCACGGCGCCTTCTTGGTGGTCATCGCCTGATACGCGGCCCAGTCGGTCGTCATCCGGTCCGCGCGCGTCAGGTGCGCGAACAGCCGGCGCGGGCCCAGCGGCTCCTCGAGGCCGAGCTCATCGGCACGCTCGCGCGCCTGGTCGAGGTGCTCGTCGTCGAGCAGCGGGACACTCGCCGGTGCGGCTTGCAGGTCGGTCATTCGTGCGACTCCTCTCGGGGCGACAGCGCGCACACCGCTGCGACGAAGCGCTCGACGCCGTCGAGCATCAGGAGCTCCTCCATCTCGCGATCGAGGACGTCCATCCCGACCCACGGCACCAGGCCCGCCTGCATTGCCGCGCCCGTCACGAAACTCAGCGCCCGCCCGGTGTCGATCCACGCGCGCCGCAGGCCGCGGGGGCCGTAGAACATCATGTACCGCCACGGCGCGCCGACCAGCACGATCCAGGCCAGCGGCGCCAGGTCGGCGGGCCGCTCGAGCACCGCGGCGTCGAAGCGGTGCGCCTCGGGCAGCGTGCGCTCCCGCCAGATGAACGGCCGCCCGAGCGGCTGGCGCGCGACGCTTCCGTCCAGGACCAGGAACATGTCGACGGCGAAGAACGCCTGCCCGGCCCCGGCGGGGTCCGTGGTCGTTCGCAGCACCGTCGCCAGCCTCGGGTCGAGCCGCTCATGGTCGACGACGACGGTGTCGCTCGCACCCGGCTCGAGGTCCTCCGGGTTGGGGTTGTAGGAGAGCTCGGTGAGCATCCGCCACAGCTCGGAGGGGCCGGCGGGGTCCGGTCGCTCGGCGTACACGCCGCGGCGGCTCAGCCGCGTGTTGGCGATGAACGCCTCGCCGACGTGCGGTGCGCGGCGGTCGAGCCGGTTCTGGAAGTCGAGCGCGGCGCCGCCACGCAGCTCGATCGACGTCGTCGGGGGCAGCACGGTCTCCTCGACGAGCGAGCGAAACCGGGCGGCGTCGAGCGGGCCCCACTTGGAGCCACTCGGGAGCGTTGGGATCTCGGGTCCGGGCATCTAGAAGAGGAGGTGGCGGGGATAGGAGGGGCTGCCCCAGTTGCAGGCCGGGCAGCGCGGCAGCTTGAGGACCTCGACGAAGTCCACGGTGAGCTCGCGGTAGTCGAGGATCAGCGCCAGGTTGGGGTTGAAGCCGGCAGTGCCCTGGAGGGCGTGCATCGTCCACGCGGCCGTCCACGCGCCACCGAGGGCCGACGTCAGCGGGCTCGTCGCGAAGCCGGCGCCCGCCGGGGGTGGGCCGCCGTTGCCGTCGGCCCGGCCGCTCCCGTTCTGCACGAGCTGCTCCTTCTGGAGCAGGTACTCGTCGCGCAGCGCCACGGTGGCTTCGAACTGGATCTCGAACTCGGCGTAGCACGGGCCCTCGTGTGGCGTGAACACGGGGCCCACGATCGCCGTCGGGCCGTCGGCGATGCTCGGCAGCCAGCGCCCGCCGAGCTCGAGCATGACCTCGTTGACGCGATGCAGCAACGCGGGCCGGAACGAGTCGGGCGCGACCACGAGCAGGCCGTCGGTATCGGTGCCCAGCGCCGACAGCGCGTCGGCCGCCGCCCCGTCGGGGCCGTCGGACGACAGCGCCTCCTCGGGAAGCGACCGGACGGTGCCGATCGGCAGCCGCTCGAGCTGCCGGCGGACCTCGGTGCCGTGGCGGGCGTCGCCGAGCAGGACGACCCGGTCGCGCGGGGCGTCGCCGTCGAACAGCAGCTCCATCTCGACACGCCCCAGGTCCTTGGACGCGGGAACGAGCACGGAGCGCGTGCGCAGGAACTCGGTCGCCTCGTCGATCGCCGTGTCGTCGAGGCCGATCTCAGCGAGCGTCTCCGCGGCTGGTACGCCGGCCGCGCGCGCCTTCTCGAAGGCGCGGACGACGGGGCCGACGCGTCCCGTGCGGCCCTCGTCCATGAGGATGTGCGAGAACCGCGAGCGGATCCCGAAGCGCACGAGGACTTCGTCGCGGCTGCACACCACGACGTTCAAGAGTGGGTTGAGGACCAGCTCCTCGACGGCGGTCGTACTTGGCATGGCAAAGCCCAGGCTCCTTGCGGTCGGAGGGGTTCAGGGCGCGGAACCCCGGGCCGGTGGCCCGGGGCCCGTCGCTGCGTTGGTTCGACTACAGGACAGCGGTCGCGCAATGGCACCAGCAGTTGCAACAGCAACACCAGCCGCCAGGTGCAACGACCACGTCGACCGAGTCGTACCGTTCCTCGACTCGCTTGACCGAAGTCAGCGTCATGGATCTCACCTCCCCGTGTGGATAGGGACTTCCATGTGCGAGGATCCGCTTCACGGATATGGCATTGGGTCGGGGTTGATGTCCGCGTAGGCCAGCGGGCGAGGGTGCACGCCGAGCTCGTGGCCGAGCGTGTAATAGCGCGGGTTGCCGAGCATCGGCAGAGACGGCAGGAAGGGCGCCGACAGCTGTGTGATGATCGTCTTCATCAGCTTCACCGTCTTGAACTGCGGCGGGGTGAAGTCGAACACGATCGGGTCCATGCCGTGCCGCTGGAGTGCCGCGAGCGTGTACTCCCAGCGATCGTCGAGCGTCGGGAGGTGAACGCGCTCAATTTCGGAGAGGTTCACCTTCTCCTCGGTGTCGACGTACCAGCGCAACCGCTCGAAGTTCTCCTTGTAGCCGTAATAGGAGAGGATCTTGATGAAGACGTTGAGGTCGGCACGCTTGACGTCCTTCTCGACGCCGAACAGCCGGTCCATCGCACCGGACAGCCCCCAGCCCGGCGCGGCCAGCGAGATGCCCAGCGGGACCATGGCCTGGCCGAACTCTCCGACGGCGCTCAGCAGGCACTCCTCGATGTCGTGGGACACGCCGCCGCCCGCGTAGTACTTGTACCGCGTGAAGGAGTCGTGGTACTCGATCGCCGTGAGCACCTTGATCTCCGGGAACTCCAGCGGGTGCAGGTAGAACGTCGGCTGCGCGCCGAGCGACTCCGACAGGGTCAGCAGCCGGTCGAGCTCACGGATCTGCGGCTCGCAGTCGACGACGATCTTCTTCGGCGGGATCCGCGAGTACCAGTGGATGTTCACGCCGTCGCGCTCGAACACCTCGAGGATGCCGTGCAGGATCGCCTCGCGCTCGTCGATGTGCGAGGCCAGCCCGCCGGAGCTCGAATAGCCGATCTGCGTCTCTCGCTTGTTCACCGGCGGGTAGAAGATCGCCGCCAGCTGGGCGGGGAACCACACATCGTCGCCCGAGATGAGCCGCCGCCCCTTGAGCCAGCCCACGTATGAGTCCTCCGTGAACGGCTCGTATGGGAAGTCGGGCTCGGCGTGCTGCTCAGCGTGAAACAGCGACACATCGGCTGGGTCGATGCAGGGATAGCCCTGCCCCGAGAGCGTCGAGTAGGACCCATAGACGACGTCGCCGACGTGGTCGAACCAACTCAACATCCCGAGCCCGCGCTCGACCGACTCGGCGAGGCTCGAGCAGAACATGCCGTGCAGGTTGGAGCCTTTGCCCCCCGCGTACAGGGCACGGTTGAGCTGGGCGTTGAACCCGCTCAGGCCGAGCGTCTTTCGCAGTATGTAGTCGTAGTCGTAGTTGTAGACGTGACCCGAGTAGAGCGGGAGGTTCCCGCCGACGCCGAAGTAGGTGATCATCCGGCGGATCGGGCCATACGGGCTGTAGAACCGCATCAGGTCCTCGACGCCCATCGCCTCGTGCTCCGACATCCGGTACTTCATGGGCGCCCAGGAGCGGTTCACGACGTCCATCGACAGACTTAAGGTTGATTGCACCTCGTACCCCTTACGCAGATGCCGCCGATGGCCCGAAAATACGTGCAAGTGGTTCGGGCCGGCCCGATTGGGGCGCGGCATGTCGTATCCCTGCGAAGCCCTTACCCGCATCGGCCGGACGGCACGCAGCTTTTCTCATTAGGTGAACGGAGACGTTCACCTAAATCGTCGGGGACGAAGCGGCGAAGGAATCGAACCTTCCAAGCGCCGGGCTACGACGCCCTGCCGGTTTTGAAGACCGGATCCGCCACCAGGCGGGTGCCGCTCCGCCGCGGACGATAACGCCACCGAGCGGGGCGGCGGGTCGTCTGCGGGCGGCCTCGTCTAGCGTTCGCGGCCATGGCCTCGGAGACCGCGCCGACCGCCCTCGTCACCGGGGCGGCCGGCTTCATCGGCTCGCACCTGTGCGAGCGCCTGATCGCCGAGGGGTGGCAGGTCGACGGCGTCGACGCATGCACACCGCACTACGCCCGCGCACTGAAGGAGCACAACCTCCGCGAGCTGCTCGCCTATGACGGCTTCCGCTTCCACCACCGCGATCTCGTCGGCGCGCCGCTCGACGAGCTCGTCGAGCGGGCCGACGTCGTCTATCACCTCGCCGCGCGGCCCGGCGTGCGGGACTCGTGGGACTACTTCGAGGACTACGCGCACTCGAACATCCTCGGGACCAAGCAGGTCCTCGACGCGTGCGCGCGCCAGGCGACCCGCTACGTCTACGCGTCCTCGTCCAGCGTGTACGGCAACTCGCCGGTGCTGCCGGCCGTCGAGCCGCTCGCGCTGCGCCCCATATCGCCCTACGGCGTGACGAAGGTGATGGCCGAGGTGATGGCGGGGTCCTACGCCGACGCGTACGGGATCGAGGTCGTCGGCCTGCGCTACTTCACCGTCTACGGGCCGAGACAGCGGCCCGACATGGCGCTCGCCCGGTTCATCGAGGCGGCGATGACCGGCGCGCCGATCGAGGTGTTCGGGGACGGTGGCCAGCGGCGCGACTTCACCTACGTCGACGACATCGTCACCGGGACGCTCGCCGCCGGGCTCGAAGGCGCGCCCGGGGAGATCTACAACCTCGCGTCGAGCGACCCGCGGCCGCTGGTCGAGGTCTTGAAGATCCTCGGGGAGGTTGTCGGATCCGAGCTCGACACCCGCTTCGCCGAACCGCACGTGGGGGACGTGCGCGACACGTGGGGCGACGTCGGCAAGGCCGCGCGCCACCTCGCCTACGCGCCGCAGGTCGAGCTGCGCGAGGGGATCACCCGCCAGGTCGAGGCGGCGGCAGAACGGGCGGGTGTCGCGGCGGCCTGGTCCGCCGTGGGCATCCGCTAACGCGCGGCCTTCGCCGCCGATAGACCCTCGAGGAACGCCTCCGAGGCAACGGAGTCCGAGGCGCCCGCCACCTTCGGCCGCAGCCGGCGCTCGAGGTCGGCTGCGAGGTCGGCGCGAGCTGCGGCGGCCAGGTCGGCTCGGCGCTCGAGGAACCGGCGCACGGTCGCCACCTCGTCGGCGGTGACGGCGCTCACGTCCCACCCCGCGACGTCGAGCGCCGGCTGCGCGGGCGCCTCGGCCGCCGCGCGCCGCCGGCCCACGCGGCCGCCCTTGCGCTCGCGCACGACGATCGTGCCCGCGGCGATGTCGCCCAGGCGCTGGTTGCGCGAGGAGGAGAACATCACCGCCATGCCGAGCCCGTAGAAGCCCGGCAGGATGTCGACGACCCGCAGGATGTTGCGGATCGCGCTGGTCACGAAGCCCACCGGGCGGCCGCCGGCCCGCACGACGCGCAGGCCGCACAGCCGCTTGCCCGGGGTGCGCCCGCCCGCCCGGACCTCGAACAGCACGTCGTAGGTGAACATCACGAGGAACGCGAACAGCGTCAGCAGGGCGAAGGCGAGCGCGTCGGAGCCGGTGTCGTTCACCTCGACGCCGCCGCTGCTGGTGTCCGCGCTGTCGAGCCCGGCGAACAGCAGTGTCGCGCCGACGATCACCGAGAACTGGATCGCGTGGTCGATCAGCGACGCCGTGAACCGTGAGCCGATCCCCGCCAGCGTGAGCTCGAGCTCGACGCCCTCGGGGGTCGAGATCGTCAGGCGATCCTCATACTCCACGTCGGGTGACCCTAGAGCGTTTCCTCTCCGAGCGGGAAGCCGACTGGCGGGCGCTCGAGGCGCTGCTCGCGGCGGCCCGCGGCAAGCCCGAACGGCTCGGCGCGGAGCGGCTGCTCAGCCTCGGCGCCCGCTACCGCGCGGTCGCCGCCGACCTCGCGTTCGCGCGCCGCGCGTTCCCGGGGGATCCGATCTGCGCGCGCCTCGAGCGGCTGACGCTCGCGGCACGCCAGGCGGTCTACGCCGACGAGTCGGGCCGCCGGTCCCTGCTGCACTTCCTGACCACGGGCTACTACCGGCGGGTCCTCGAGCGACCCGTGCCGCTCCTCATTGCGACGGCCATGCTCTTCACCCCGATGCTGCTCGCCGCGATCTGGGCGCTCGACGATCCGGCGGCAGCGATCGGGATCGTGCCGGCCCAGTTCCAAGGCGCGGCCGAGCCGGGCTCGGGCGCGGGCGCCGGCTCACTGTCCTACGCCCAGGAGGCGGCGCTCTCGTCGGAGATCCTCACCAACAACATCCGCGTCGGCTTCATGGCCGTCGCGGGCGGGATGCTCGCCGGCCTCGGGACCGCCGCGGTGACGATCTTCAACGGCGGGTTCATCGGGGCGATCGCCGGGCTCGCCATCGGCGGGGAGAGCGGGGAGCGGTTCTTCTCGCTGGTCGTCCCGCACGGTGTGCTCGAGCTGTCGACGATCGTGGTCGAGGCGACCGCCGGCCTGCGCCTCGGCTGGGCGATGATCGAGCCGGGCACGCTGACCCGCGTCCAGTCGGTGCGCGCCGAGGCGCGGCCGGCCATCGAGCTCGTCCTCGGCACGATCCCGTGGGTCGTGCTCGCCGGCCTGGTCGAGGGCTTCGTCACCGGCTCGGCGCCCGACCTCACCACCGCCGTCGTGATCGGCACCGGTCTCGGGGTGGTGTTCTGGACGCTCGTCGTGTGGCGCGGGCGTTAGGGCCTGTCAAAGAAGACCGGCACGCCCGGATGCGGCCTCAGACGCTGCGCTGGATCGCCACCCGCACCCTCGAAAATGCTGGCGCATTCCCTTCGGATGCGTGCGGCGCCCAGCTTGGTCTGAGACCACACCGAGCGGGCCGGCCTGTTCTTTGACAGGCCCTCAGAGCCGCGCCGCGGCCTTGGCCCTCAGGTAGGCGCGCACGCAGGCGGCGCCGAGCGCGCCGGCGGGGGCCTCGAGGACCTGCGCGCCGGTCGCCTCGAGCCGGTGCGCGACCCGCGCGCGGGCGGCGAGGACGTCGAGCGCGACGGCGCTCGCATAGACGTCGCGCGCGACCCGCGGCCGGGCGCGGAGCACCGCGTCGAGGTCGGGATCCAGCGCGCTCGCGACGACTACCGCGTGGCGCCGCGCGAGGACCGGGACGGCGTCGATCAGCGGCCGCGCCGCCGCCTCCTCGAGCAGGTCGGTGAAGACGACGATCAGCGATCGCTTCGCCCCCGCCACCGTCCGGAAGGCCAGCTCGTAATCGGGCTCGACGGGTCGGGGCTCGAGGTCGAACAGCGCGCGGACGACCGCGTCGCCGCCCGCCCGCCGCGGGGCGAGCCGGCGGCGCAGCGTGCCGTCGAACGCCACCGTCCCGACGCGGTCGCCGACCACGTCGGCCACCAGCGCCACGGCGACGGCGGCGTCGATCGCGGCGTCCAGGCGGGTCCGGTCGACGAGCGGGGCCGCCATCAGCCGGCCGGCGTCGAGGAGGAGCATCACCTCGCGGTCCTGCTCGACCCGGTACTGGTTGCTCATCGGCCGCTGCATCCGCTGGGTGGCGCGCCAGTTGACCTGGCGGATGTCGTCGTCTGGCACGTAGTCGCGGATCGACTCGAAGTCGGTGCCCAGCCCGAGGGGGCCGCGGGTGAGCCGGCCCTGGTCGCGGAAGCGCCCGGAGCGCACGGCGAGCGCGAGCCGCCGGGCCGCAGGCAGGTCGGGGTAGACGAGGATCTCCCGCTCGTCGCACGCGCGGTGGTGCCAGCGGCCGAGCCCGAGCGGGCCGGTGGTGCGCACGGCGACCGCGCCGATCGTGTGGCGCCCGCGCCGCAGCGGCGTGAGCGTCGCGTCGAGCCCGCCATCCGCCTCACGCGGGTCGAGACCGAGGTCGGGCGGGACGGGCTGGCGGACGCGGACCGTGCCGCGGTCCCCCGCATCCACCGTCACCACGAGCGGGCTGCGGACGCCGCGGGCGAGCACCGGCGCGACGCGCCGGGCCACCTCGGGCGCCCGGCGGACCGCGAGCGCGTCGGCGATCGTCGCGCCCGCCAGCGCGAGCGCGGCGAGCGCGCCGAACGCCACGCCGAGCACGGCCGTGGCGACGGCGATGACGCCGAGCAGGATCGCGGCGCGCGGCGCCGGGCTCACCGCGGAACCGGCACCTCGCCGAGTGCGGTGCGGACGGCGTCGTCGGCCGAGTAGCGCTCGAGCTCGGCCTCGGGAGTGAGCACGAGCCGGTGGCGCAGCACCGGCGCCGCCATCCGGCCGACGTCGTCCGGCGTCACGAAGTCGCGGCCGTCCAGGCGCGCGGCGGCCTTCGCCGCGGCGAGCAGGTGGACCGCGGCGCGGGGGCTGCCGCCCAGCGTCACGCTCGGCAGCTCGCGGGTGCGGCGCACGACCGCGACGACGTACCGCGCGACGTCCTCGCCGACCGCGGTGGCGTCGACCCGGGCCCGCACCGCCCGCAGCGCGTCGCCGCTCGCGGCCGGCTGCACGACGCTCATGTCGCCCGGCGTGACGCCGCGGCGCTCGAGGCCGAGCATGGCGAGCTCCTCCTCGGCGGTCGGGTAGCCGACGTCGAGCTTGACCAGGAAGCGGTCGAGCTGGGCCTCGGGCAGCGCGTACGTGCCCTCGTACTCGAGCGGGTTCTGGGTCGCGACCACCAGGAAGGGATCGGGGAGCGGCTCGGCGCGGCCCTCGACCGAGACCTGGCGCTCCTGCATCGCCTCGAGCAGCGCGGCCTGGGTCTTCGGCGGCGTGCGGTTGATCTCGTCGGCGAGCAGGACGTTGGTGAACACCGGGCCGCGCCGGAACTCGAGCTCGCCGCCGCGCAGGGTCAGGTTGCCGGTCAGGTCCGAGGGGAGCATGTCCGGGGTGAACTGGACGCGGCGGAACTCGACGCCGAGCGCGCGGGCGACCGCGTTGGCCAGCAGCGTCTTGGCCACGCCCGGTGGGCCCTCGAGCAGGACATGGCCGCCGAGCGCCGCGGCGGCCAGCAGCGTGGCGATCGTGTCGTGCTGGCCGACGACCACCTTGCCGACCTCGCGGGCGACCGCATCGTGGAGCTCTCGCACGTCTTCAGGGGTCCCTTCGTGGAGTCGTTGCCAGGGTCGCGAGCGCGCGGCCGGCGGCCAGCACGTCGGCATCCTCTCGCGCCGGCCGCACGAGTGCCTGCGCGGCGGCGTCGTCGAGCCCGAGCGCCCGTGCCGCCGAGAGCACGCGATCGTCGGCCGCGTCCGCCGGGAGCCCGGCGCGGCGCGCGAGCCGGGCGCGGGCGGCGGCGCGCACGGGCTCGGTCGCCGCGGCGCGGTCGCGGCCGCGGGCGAGCGTGGTGGCGAGCGCGTCGACGTACTGGCGGCGCGGCGGCGCGAGCGCCCGCCGCGGGGCCTCGGGCGGGCCGAGGCGGCGGCCGCGGGCGACGATGAAGAGCAGGCCGGCGACGGTGAGCAGCGCGAGCGCCCACTGGAAGCGGCCGGGCAGCCCGGCGAGCCCGCGGGCCTGGCCGTAGCCGTGGACCGATTCGACGAAGTGGACCGGCGACCCCTTCGGTCCGCTGAGCGCGAGCGCCAGCGCGGCGTTGTCGGCGTGGCCGAGCAGCCGGTTCTGAAGCGGTGAGGGGTCCGCGAGCAGCGCGATGCGGCCGCGGCCGGCGCGCGCGAGCAGGAGGACGGGCCGGTCGCCGGCGGCCAGCGCGGGCACCAGCGGGCCGATGGCGCGCCACGCGCCCGCGCCTCTCGTGGCGACCACGCCGACGTCGCGCGTCTCGGGCGCCGGCAGCAGCGCGCGCGCCCGCCGGGGCGCCTCGTCGACCCAGATCGGATCGGCCTCGCCGTCGAGCAGCGCCGGCACCCAGCCTCCGGGATGCCGCCCGCCGGCCACCACCCGCCCACCGCGCTCGGCGAACCGGCGCAGGGCGCGCGCCTCCTGCGGCACCAGCGGGCCGGGGTCGAGCACGACGACGGTCCCGGTGCGCGGCAGCGAGGCGTCGGACGGCGGGCGCCGCAGGGCGCGGACCTCGTGCCCGGAGCGGCGGGCGAGGTCGGCCCACGCGGCGACGCCCTCGGGCGCGGTGGCGAACGAGGACGACCGCGGGCCGCTCGGCGACGGCGCGAGCGCGTCGACGGCGAGCGCGAGCAGGTTGACCGCGACCAGCACGGCGAGCGCGATCGCCACCGCGCGCTTGCGCGGGTCGGCCGGGAGCGGGAGCCGCCGGCTCATCGCCCGCCCGCCCGGGTCTCCTCGAGCACGGCGCGCCAGGCGGTGCGCGCCGCGTCCGCGTCGGCGGCGTCGGCCCGCCTGCCGCCGTACGCGATGGCGTCGAAGTCGCGACCGAGGGTGTCGAAGGCGGGCGAGCGCAGCGCCCGCGCCACCTCGCCGGTGGTCAGCGACGGCCGGTAGGCGATCACCTCGCCGCGGTCGAGCCGCAGCAGGCCGGCACGAAACCGGAGGCGCACCGCCTCCTCCCAGCGGCCCGCCCGCTCGGCCTCCTCGGCGGCGCGCTCGAGCGCCGCGGGGTCCTCGGGCCGCAGCCGGCGGCCCTCGCGCCAGCCCGCACCCGAGCGGCCCGCGCCGCGGCGGATCGCCAGGCGGGTGATCAGCGCGCCGACGACCAGCGCGACGATGGCGAGCAGCGCCCAGCCGACCGCTTCGCCACCGGGCACGCGGCGGACGACGCCGCCGAACAGCGGCTCGAGACGGTCCCCCAGCCAGCGGAAGAAGCCGGTGAACGGCCGCGGGACCGCCGTGCCCGTGTAGCGGCGGTCGTCGAGCACCTCGCGCGCCCGCTCGCGCGCCGCGGCCGGGCTGTCGGCGCCCGCCGGCTCGCCGCGCGCCGCGGCCGCCTCGAGCGCGGCCTCGATCCGGGGCTCGATCTCGTCCGGCCGCGCCCCCTCGACGATCGCCGCGACCGCGAACGGCCGGCCGTCGACCGTGTCGACCCGCTCCAGCCGGTCGCGCGCCACCTCGTCGTCGGCGGCGCGGGCGGCGATCGACCGCAGCTCGGCCGACGTCAGCGTCTCGGCGCGCGCTGCGACGGCCGCGATGCCGAGCGCGAGGACGGCGGCGAGCACGGCGGCGCCGGCGCGCCGCCCGCCGGTCACGACGGGTCGCGCTCCTCCGGGGGCCGCAGCGGGTCGCCGCCGGTCGGCGCCGAGAAGCCGCCCGGGGTGGGGGGCGCGAAGCCGCCCTGGCCGCCCGTCTCGGCCGGCCCGGAGTCGTAGCCGAGCCCCGACGAGCGCGCCACGTCCGCCGGCGCCGTCCCCGAGCCGACGCTCTCGGCGAGCAGCTGGATGTCCAGCCCTTCCTTGCGCACGCGGAGGTCGAAGTAGAGGATCGCCACCACCGCGGCCTGAAGCGGCACCGTGAAGACGTTGGACACGATCGTGCCGATCGTGGTCAGCGTCGCCCCCACGAGCTCGTTCGGATCGGTGGCCAGGAGTGGCCCCACGAGCAGCAGGTTGATGACCAGGGAGATGAACAGCACGAGCAGCGTCGAGAGCAGGAGCACCGCGAAGGTCGCCCACCACCGGCCGCCGACGAGGTTCCACGAGCGGCGGAACGCGGCGACCGGGCCGATGTCATCGATCAGCAGGGCGGGAGAGCCGACTGACAGCCGGACCCCGATGAAGACCGCGCCGACGATGACCAGGACGAGACCGAATATCACGGCCACGCCGGTCAGGATCGAGAGGACGATGAGCGGGAAGAGCTTGCGCAGGGCGTACCCCAGCGACTCCTGCCACGTGACCCGGTTGCCGAGGTAGGCGGCGCCGACGGCGCGGGTGCAGGCGGCGGCCGAGAGCAGCGCCAGGATGAAGCCCAAGATGATGCGGGCGAGCCCGCCGCCGATGGCCGCGCCGTCGGACGTCGCGGTGGGCTCCTCCGTGGGATCGAACGCGTTCTCCGTCACCGACGCGGTGATCAGCGTGTCGATGATCGCGAGCGGCACCACCACCACGAGGACGCACAGCCACAGCGTCTTGAAGTGGTTGCGGTAGATCGTGAACGCCGCATCGAGGATCTCGCCGACCCCGAGCGGACGGAAGCGCGTCTCGTCCATTGGCGCCGGAGGCTACGGCAGCCCGTGTTCGAGTGCGCCCTTGACTCCGGCGTCCAGCGCGTTGAGACGGTGCAGCGCGAGCGCCTCGGGCGATCCGAAGCGCCGGCCGGGTGCGGCCTCGGGCCCGTGGTGGGTGAGCACGCAGTGCGCGAGCGCGACGCGGCGCCCGGGATCCATGGCGCCGGCGCGGGCGTCGAGCAGGCGCTGGCCGAGCGCCACGTGGCCGAGCAGCCGGCCCTCCTCGGTGAGCCCGAACTCGGCGCCGTAGGTGAACTCCTCGGTCTTGCCGAGGTCGTGGACGAGCGCCGCGGTGAGCAGGAGATCGGAGTTCAGGCGCGGGTGCAGCGCCGCCGCCTCGACCGCGAGCGTGGCCACCGCGACGGTGTGCTCGAGCAGCCCGCCGAGGTAGGCATGGTGTCCCGCGCGCGTGCACGGGGCCTTGCGCCACGCCGCGCGCAGCGCCGCGTCGGCGAGCAGCCCGTCGAGCAGCGCCCGGTACTGCGGATCGTGGACGTCGCGCACCAGGTGCTCGAGGAAGCCGTCGAGCTCGTCGAGGTCGCGGTAGGCGGCGGGGAGGAACGCCGCCGGGTCGGCGGCATCGGTGCGCTCGATCGCGCGCAGGTCGACCTGCAGCTCCTCGCGGAAGCGCTCGACGACGCCCTCGACCTTGACGAGGTCACCACGCTCGAAGCGCCCCGCGAGCTGGTCGGCGTCGCGGAACGCGCGGGCGGGGAGCGTGCCGCTGCGGTCGCGCAGCTCGACGGCCAGATACGGCGTGCCCGAGCGCGAGATCAGCCGGTCCTTGCGCACGCACGCGTAGACGCCGTCGACCGGGTCGCCGGGGCGCAGGACGGGGAGGGATCGGTCGGGCGCCGGCACGCCGCCCAGCCTACGGCGGGCGAATGAGTGGCGCGAACGACGCCGGTCGGGTACGGTTGACGTTCTCCACGGCCGGTGCCATTCGCGCGCCGCCCGAGGAGGTGACTGACTCATGAGTGTCGCCACGGAACATCCAGAGTCGCGCCGCCCGGCCTCGTAGCCGGCCCGTCGCGCGACGCCCGCTTCCGTCCCTGAGTCATCAATTCTTGGAGGTCTTGTTGCGCGATCAGCGCACCCGTGCCCGTGGCCGACAGGCCCGCGGCCCGGACTCGTTCAGATGTACGCATTGCGGTCTCGACGTGCCGATGGACGCACCCGGCACCGAGCACCGAAATCACTGCCCCACCTGCCTCTGGAGCCGGCACGTCGACGACCTGCCGGGCGACCGCGCGGCCGACTGCGGCGCGTCGATGGAGCCCATGTCCATCTGCGTGCGCCGCGACGGCGAATGGGCGCTCGTGCACCGTTGCGGCGCGTGCGACACCGTGCACCTGAACCGCATCGCGGGCGACGACAACCCGCTCGTCCTGATGCGGCTCGCCGTCAAGCCGCTGGCCCAGCCGCCGTTCCCGCTCGAATGGCTGAGCCGCCTGTGACCACCGTCTATCGTGAATCGCATGCAACCGCTGCGGTGGGATCGCCGTCCCGATGGGCTCCGCGCCCCCGCTCTGGTCTGCGCCTTCAAGGGCTGGAACGACGCCGGGGACGCGGCATCCAGCGCGCTCACGTTCCTCGGCGCGTCGCTGGGCGCGACCCGGTTCGCGACGATCGACCCGGAGGAGTTCTACGACTTCCAGGCGACGCGCCCGACGATCAGCCTCACCGATGGGCTGACCCGTGAGATCACGTGGCCGGAGGTCGAGATCTACGAGACGCGCGTGCCCCGCGCGCCGCGCGACCTCATCCTGCTCGCCGGCGTCGAGCCGTCGATGCGCTGGCGCACGTTCTCCCAGACGATCGTCGACCTCGCCGAGGCGATGGGGGTGCAGATGGTCGTGACGCTCGGCGCCCTGCTCGCCGACGTCCCGCACTCGCGCCCGGTCCACGTGTCCGGCCTCGCGTCCGACGAAGGGCTGATGGAGCGCATCGGGGTGCCGAACCCCGGCTACGAGGGGCCGACCGGGATCGTCGGCGTGCTGCACCAGGCGTGCTCGGAGGCAGGCATCCCGTCCGCCTCGCTGTGGGCGGCGGTGCCGCACTACGTCGCCGTCGTGCCGAACCCGAAGGGCGCGCTCGGCATCCTGCGCAAGCTCGAGGGGCTGATCGGCGTGACGGTCGACGCCTCAGAGCTCGAGACCGCGGCGCTCGAGTACGACCGCCAGGTCACGCGCGCCGTCGAGATGGACCCGGACGTCCAGGCGTTCGTCGAGCGGTTGGAGCGCGAGGCCTCGGAGTCAGAGCCGCCCGCCAACCCGAACGACCTCCCGTCGGGCGACGTCATCGCCCGCGAGTTCCAGCGCTTCCTGCGGCAACGCGGTCAGTAGCTACCCGCTCCGGAACTGCGCATCGAGCGAGCGACCTGGGCCGGCAAGGCGGTTCGCTTCACCTGGCGCGCGCGTGGTCCACAACTGCGCATGGAGTGAGAAATTTCGGTCGGGAGGTCATGGGGGTGGTTGACGTCCTGATCGCGCGGCTACCGCTCAGCCGCGGGACAGGCGATGCGGTAGTCGCACATCGAGCACGCCGTCCACGACGGCGTCGGCTCGAAACCCTGCCCGAGGATCCCCTCGGCGACCTCGAGGACGGTCTCCTCGATCCACTGGCGGTCCTGCAGCGTGCGGTCGACCGGCACCTTCTCGTCGTCGAGCACGTAGTAGTAGGCCTGCTGGGCGGCCTCGAGCTGCCACGCCTCGCGCGCGCCGACCGCGTAGAGCGAGAGCTGCACGTCGTCGGCGAGCTGGGCCTCGGACTTCGGGCGCCCGGTCTTGTAGTCGATGAGCTCGTAGGAGCCGTCGGGCAGGCGGTCGACGCGGTCGACGCGCCCGCGCAGCAGGTGCGGCCCCATCCGGAACGAGAACGAGCGCTCGAACCACACCGGCTCGCCGGTCTCGTCCTGGAAGCGCTCGTGGTAGCGGACGAGCGCGCGCGTCGCCTTCTGGCGCAGCTGGCGCTCCTCCTCGGAGTCGCCGAACCCGCCGCGGCGCCAGCCGGCCTCGAGCAGCGACAGCATGTCGTTCAGCGACGCGGACGGCGTGTCGCCGGCGTGGAAGCGCTCGAGCACCTGGTGGACGAGGATCCCGAAGCGCTGGTTGAGCGTCGGCTCCTGCGGGATCCGGAACACGCGCGCGAACTTGTACTTCAGCGGGCAGGTCCGGTAGGTGTCGATGTCCGAGGCTGAGAGCAGCAGCCCGCCGCCGCGCTTGGGCAGGAACGTCTCGAGCGACGGCTCGGTCCGCGCGGCGACCGCGCGGGCGCGCAGCTTCTCGTCGCGCTCGGCGTCGAGCAGGTACTCGTCCAGCGCGCTGGTCTCGAGGATCTCGCGCTGCTCGGCGGTCGCCGCCTGCAGCAGCGCCGCGTTGACCAGCGGCAGCGCGTCCTCGACCGCCTGGCCGTCGCGCGTGCGCTCGAGCAGCGCGCTGAGCTTGATCAGCTCGAGGTAGCGCGTCACCGCGTGCGAGACGTCGAGGTCGGTGTCGAAGCGCAGCTCGCCGAGCCGGCCGCCGACCTGGGCGACGGTCGTCAGCAGCTCGTCGCGCAGCAGCCGGAACGTCGACTGCAGCGTCTCGGCGGGGCCGAACAGCTCCTCCTCGCGCGCCTCCCACTCACCGCCGACCGCGGCGCGCGCCGCCTCGGCGAACGGCGACGGCTGCTGCGCGGTCCCGCGGTCGGTGCGCTCGGGATAGGCCAGCACGAGGCGCGTGCGCGCGCGGGTCATCGCGACGTGCGCGAGCCGCCGCATCTCGGCGACGTGCGCCGCCTTGGAGTCGGGCGGCACGACCTCCTTGAGCAGCGCGTCGGCGATCGGCTCGAGCGAGCGCCGCCGCGGGCCGGGCATCCGCGCCGCGATCAGCCCGAGCACGTAGACGTGGTCGAACTCCAGACCCTTCGCGGCGTGCATGCCCATCACCTGCACGCCGCGCGGACGGTCCGTCGCGGCCGCCTCCTCCTCCCGCAGGCCGGCCTCGGCGACGGCGGCGATCGAGCGAGCGAACTCCCGCGCGGTCGCCTGCGGCGAGCGGCGGACATAGGCGGCGGCGAGCTCGGCGAACTTGGCCAGGTTGAGCAGCCGCTCGACCACCTCGGTCGACGCGGCGAACAGCAGCTGGCGGCGCAGGCCGAGGCGCTCGATCAGCCGGTGGACGTAGAGGTCGGGGCGCGTCGTGTCGAGCGCCGCCGCGGCCGCGCGGTGCAGCTTGAGGAAGGCCGCGATGCGCTCGCGCGCCTCGGGCCCGATCTGCGGCGACTCGAGCGCGGCGCCGAGCGCCGCGACCATGTCGAGCTTGCGCCGGCGGGCGATCTGGGTGCAGCGGGCGAGGTCGACCGAGCGCAGCTCGACGGGCGGGCGCGAGAGCGCGCGGACCGCCGCGCCGGCGTCGCCGGGGTCGGCGAGGAGCCGCAGCCAGGCGAGCAGGTCGCGGACCTCGGCGCGCTGGAAGAACGCCGCCGCGCCGGCGATCCGGTACGGCACCGCGCGCTCCTCCAGCGCGACCGCGACGGCCTGGCCCTCGTTCTTGACCGAGCGCACGAGGACGCAGACCTCCTCGGGCGCGACGTCCTCGCGCGAGATCAGCCGCTCGATCTCGGCGGCCACGCTCTGCGCCTGGGCGCGCTCGCTCGCGCAGCGCCAGAACGCCACCGAGCCGCTGTCGCCGTCGCCGTCGCCGTCGCCGGGCGGCGCCTCGCGCTCGATCACGGCGGCAGCCGCGCGGGCGATCCGCGGCGGGACCCGGAACGAGGACTCCAACCGCACCACCTTGGCGCCCGGCCACTCCGACCGGAAGTCGTCGATGTTCTTGTGCGCGGCCGCGCGGAAGCGGTGGATCGCCTGGTCGGGGTCGCCGGCGACCGTCACGTTCGCGTGCTCGGCGACCAGCAGGCGCAGCAGCAGACCCTGCGCGAAGCTCGTGTCCTGCAGCTCGTCGACGAGCACGTGCCGGAAGCGGGCGGCGGCGCGGGCGCGGACGTCCGGCCGCTCGCGCAGCAGGCGGAACGCGTGCAGGACGAGGTCGCCGAAGTCGAGCGCGCCGGCGTCGGCGAGCATCCGGTCGTGGGCGGCGTAGAGGTCGGCGAACCCACACTCCGACGCGGCGCCCTCGCCCTCGAGCGTCGCCGCCCACGCCGCGTAGTCACCGGCGGACACGAGCTCCTCCTTGAGCCGGTCGATCCGCCGCACGACCGCGCCGAGCAGCGCGCTGGGATTGCCGCGCAGGTCGTGCTGGGCGAGCGGCAGGTCGTCGATGCGCTCGAGCAGCATCGCCAGCCGGTCGGCGGCGGAGACCGGCGCGGCGAACGGGTCGATCCCCGCCTCGAGCCCCTCGTCGCGCAGCAGCCGCGCGCACAGCCCGTCGAACGTCGTCACCACGAGCTCGTCGTAGGCACCGTCGACCACGTCCTCGAGCCGCTCGCGCAGGGCATCGGCCGCGGTGGCGGTGTACGTCAGCACGAGGACCGACTCCGGCCCGTCGACCACGCCCTGCCCGAGCAGCCACGCGAAGCGCTCGCACAGCACCGTCGTCTTGCCGGTCCCCGCCCCGCCGAGCACCAGCAGCGGGCCGCCCGGGTGGGTGACGGCCTCGAGCTGGAGCGGGTCGAGCGAAGGAAGCACCTCCGTAGGATACGGGCGGATGAGCGGCGCGGAGCCCGGGATGGAGCCCGACTGGCTGGGTGCGGCGCGGCGCTCGACCGCCGCCCTGCGCGACATCCTGCGCCTCGCGCCGAGCACCGCGATGCGCGTGCGCGAGACGGGCACCAAGGGCGAGGGCGGTGACCGGACGCTGCTCATCGACGCCGCCGCCGAGGACGCGGTGTTCGCCGAGCTCGACCGGCTCCACGCCGAGGGCGCCCGCTTCACCGCGCTGTCGGAGGAGCGCGGGACCGTCGACTACGGCGATCCCGGCACGCGCGTGGTCATCGATCCCATCGACGGATCGCTCAACGCCAAGCGGCGGTTGTCGCACTACTCCATCTCGATCGCGGTCGCCGACGGCCCGACGATGGCCGACGTGGCGTTCGCCTACGTCTACGACTTCGGGCCGGGGGAGGAGTGGGTGGCGCGGCGCGGCGAGGGCGCCAAGCTCGACGGCGTCGCCCTCGGCACCGCGCCGTGCGAGCGCCGCGACGCCGCCGGTCTGCTCGAGGTGATCGGGATGGAGTCGGCCGACCCCCGCTACATCGCCGACTCGATCGGGAACCTGGTCGGCGTCGCGCACCGCGTCCGCGCGTTCGGGACGATCGCCGTGACGCTCTGCCAGGTCGCCGCCGCGCGGCTCGACGGCATGGTCACGCTGAAGGGCTGCCGCGCGGTCGATGCCGCCGCCGCCCAGCTGATCGTGCGCGAGGCCGGCGGGCTCGTCGCGTGGCCCGCGTTCGACGTTCCGCTCTCGGCGCCGCTCGACCTGGAGCCGCATTCGCCGCTGATCGCAGCGCGCACCGCCCGCGGGCTGGCCGAACTGGGCCCCGTACCGCGGATGTCATCCTGAGTCGATGATCGACTGGCGCCTCGCGGGCGTGGTGGCGCAGGGCGTCGCGGCCACGGGCGCGTCGGTTTCGCGGGGTGCCGCGGCGCCGTTCGAGGCGGTGGCCGGCCCGGCGGAGGAGAGCCGGCGGCTCGTCGAGGCCTACACCGGGCTGACCCCGGTCGGCCCGGTGCCGCCGGCCGAGGCCGTCGACCGCGCGGCGTGGATCGAGATCGCGCTGGGCGGCATGCAGACGCTGCTCGAGCCGGTCCTCGCCCGCCTCGGCGACGACCTGGGGCCGCTGGGTGTGCCGCTGCGCGCGGTCGGCGGCACGCTGATCGCGATCGAGGCGGGCGCCATCTCGGGCGTGCTGGCCCAGCGGGTCCTCGGGCAGTACGAGTTCGCCATCCTCGCCCCGGCGGCGCCGGCCAGGCTGCTGTTCGTCGCGCCGAACCTGGCGCGCGCCGCGCGCTCGCTCGACGCCGAGCCCGACGAGCTGCTGCGCTGGGTGGCGCTGCACGAGGTCACGCACGCGCTGCAGTTCGGCGGAGTCCCGTGGCTGCGCGAGCACCTGGCCGCGCGCGTGCAGGACCTGCTCGGCGGTCTCGAGGTGCGGATCGACCCCTCGCGCCTCGGGCGGCTGCCCTCTGCCGACGACCTCCGCGAGCTCGTCGACGCCCTCCGCCGCGGCGAGATCGCGACCTTCATGCTCGGGACCGACCAGCGCGCCCAGCTCGACGCCATGCAGGCGTTCATGGCTGTGCTCGAGGGCTACGCCGAGCACGTCATGGACGCGGTCGGCGCCGAGTTGCTGCCCCGGTTGCCCGAGCTGCGCGCGGCCATGGACCGCCGCCGGCACGAGCGCACCGGGCTGCTGCGGCTGTTCGAGCGGCTGATCGGCCTCGACATGAAGCTGCGCCAGTACGAGCTGGGCAAGGCGTTCTGCGACGCCGTGGTGGCGGAGGGCGGGATCGAGGCCCTCAACCGGGTCTGGAGCGGTCCTGAGGCGATGCCGACGCCGGCGGAGCTGGCCGACCCCGCCGCCTGGCTCGCACGCTGAACGCACGAACGCGCGTTCCGTTTGTTACAAGCTCGTGACCGGCGCGCCCCGCTGTAGAGCCAAATCGGCGTCAGCCTGTAACGAGCCTGGCCGAGGGGTTTACAAACACATGTTCGTGGGATACAGTGGCCATCAGCCGCTTAGAACTAATATCCTTAGTCGGCAACCAGAGAGGGTTGACACCACATGGCTACTACCGGCCAGAGCACCACCACCAAGCAGAGCACGACCGCCCGCAAGCCCGCCGCCCGTAAGCCGGCGGCGCGTAAGGCGACCACGCGCTCCACCGCTTCCACCTCGCCGTCCAAGACGACCGCTCGTCGCAACCGCACGACGGCCGTCAACAAGACCCGCGAGGCCGCCAAGGCCAACACCCGCGCGGCGAAGACCGAGGCCAAGCGCACCGGCAGCATCGCCGAGCGCGCGGCGCTGACCTACGTCGGCGCGACGCTCGAGGCGCGTGACCGCGTCGTCGACACCGTCACCGATCTCGTCGACCGCTACGGCTCCCGCGAGGCCGCCAACAAGGAGCTCACGAAGTTCGAGCGCCGTGGCAGCAAGGCCCGCACGCAGTTCGAGCGCGAGCTGCGCAACCGCCGTCGCGACATCGAGCGGATCGTCCGCCGCGGCCAGACCAAGGTCGAGCGTGAGGCCACGATCGTCGAGCGCAAGGCCGACCGCAAGCCGAACACGGTCACGGAGCGCATCGACGCGGTCTCGAACCGTGTCGAGACGGCCGTCCAGGTCGGCGTCGCCACCGGCGAGCGCTTCGTCTCCAAGGCCCGCGAGCAGGTCCAGGGCCTCGCGTAGCAACGCTTCCCCCGCCGGCCGCCGAGGAGACGGGCCGGATCGGGAAAGGTCTGCCGACCCCATATCCCGTCGGCAGATGCAGCACCCTCTCCTCCCTCAACCGTCGGGCCGGCCTTGTGCCGGTCCGTCGGTCTTTAAGGGCCTGTCGAAGAAGACGGGCACGTCCGGATGCGGCCCTACGGTTCCCGCCGCATCAGCCAGCAGCTGGGCCCGCCCTCGACGAGATGCGCGCGGCCGATGGTGGCGAAGCCATGGCGCTCGTACCAGGCGGCGTTGCCCTCCTTCGCGGTCTCGAGGTAGGCCGGCAGGCGCTCCGCGTCGGCGCGGGCCAGGGTCGGCTGGAGCAGCGCGCGCCCGTGGCCGGCGCCCGCCCGGGCCGGGTCCACGCCGATCGTCGCCAGGTACCAGTGGTCCTCGCGCGGCCGCAGCGCGTCCATCGTGCGGACCATCCCGAGCGTCCGCCGGGCGGCGCCCGGCGCCGACGCCAGCGCGGCCAGCGCCGCGGGCAGCGCTCGCAGCTGGAGCCGGACTCCGAGCGGGAACGAGCCGGGCGGGTGCCAGACCGCCGCGCCGGCCAGCGCGCCGTCATCGTCGTAGGCGCCATAGACGACGCCCAGCGGCAGGGTGCTGCGCGCCTGGGCGACGAAGGTCCGGCGCAGCGCCCGCAGCCGCGGCCCGCGGTCGGGGTGCAGCGCCGAGAAGTTCGGGTCGTCGGCGAACGCCCGGGTGAGGACGTCAGCAAGCGCACCGGTCTCCGATTCCTCGACGCGACGCACCATCTCACCGCAAGCTAACGCCTGCGACAATGGATCGATGCCCTCCAGAGAACAGATCCTCGAGGCGCTGAAGGCCGTCATCGACCCCGAGCTGCGGCGCGACATCGTCGAGCTCGACATGGTCCGCTCGATCGACATCAAGGACGCCGGCGTCGTCGACGTCACCGTGTCGCTGACGACCCCCGGCTGCCCGATCAAGAACCACTTCCAGACGGCCGTCGCCGACGCTGTCGCCGGCTTGGGCGGCGTGACCCGCGTGAACGTCGGCTTCGACGTGCTGACCGACAGCCAGAAGGGCGAACTGCAGCGCAAGCTCGGCCGCAGCGGCCTGCCCGAGGGCGCGCTCGCGATGGTCAAGAACGTCATCTGCGTCGGCTCCGGCAAGGGCGGCGTGGGCAAGTCCTCGCTGACCGCCAACCTCGCCGTCGCGCTGGCGGCCGAGGGCAAGCAGGTCGGCGTGCTCGACGCCGACGTCTGGGGCTACTCCATCCCGCGCATGTTCGGCGTCCCCGCCACACGGCCGAAGGTCTCCGCCGAGCGCAAGATCCTCCCGCCCGTCGCCCACGACGTGAAGGTCATGTCGATCGGCTTCTTCCTCGACGAGGACGCCGCGGTCGTCTGGCGCGGGCCGATGCTGCACAAGGCCCTCCAGCAGTTCCTCGAGGACGTGGCCTGGGGCGAGCTCGACTACCTGCTCGTCGATCTGCCGCCCGGCACCGGCGACGTCTCGATGACGCTCGCGCAGCTGCTGCCGCAGGCGAAGTTCGTCATCGTCACGACCCCGCAGGACACGGCGCAGAAGGTCGCCCGCCGCTCCGCCGAGATGGCCGACAAGGTCAAGCTCGAGATCGGCGGCGTCATCGAGAACATGTCGAGCTTCACCACCCCGAGCGGGGAGCGCTTCCCGCTGTTCGGGGAGGGCGGCGGGCAGCGGCTCGCCGACGAGCTCGACGTGCCGCTCCTGGCCAAGGTCCCGCTCACCATGGCGCTGCGCGAGCAGGCCGACGCCGGGACGCCGCTCGTCGCGGTCAAGCCCGACGACCCGGCCGCGCAGTCGATCCGCCAGGCCGCGCGAGGCCTCGTCGCGATGTCGCCGATCGAGCTGCCGGTGATGCAGGCCCCGTCGCCCGCGGCGGCCCCCAAGCCCGTGGGGATGTCGCTCCCGATGGCGTAGGTTCGCGGGGCCCTAGCGCCCCGCGAAGTACTCCGCGTTCTTCGCGACGAACCCCGCCCACTCGTCCGGGACCTGATCCTCGGCGAAGCAGGCGTCGACCGGGCAGGCCTCGACGCAGGCGTCGCAGTCGATGCACTCCTCGGGGTCGATGTAGAGCATCTCCACCTTGTCGTAATCCGGCTCGTCGGGCGTCGGGTGGATGCAGTCGACGGGGCAGACCTCGACGCACGAGTTGTCCTTGGTGCCGATGCAGGGCTCGGTGATGACGTAGGCCATGAGTGGAGTTCCTCGGTGGGGAGACGTCGCGGAGGGCGGGATTGTACGGGTCAGGCCTGCACCGACGCTGGTGGACGGAGCGGGCCGAGCCCGGCGGCGCGCTCGAGGACCGTGGCCAGCGCGAGCAGCGTGTCCTCGGCCAGAGGGCGGCCGACGAGCTGCACGGAGGTCGGCAGACCGTCCTCGCCGAGCGCCACCGGGAGGGTGAGCGCCGGCTGGCCGGTGACGTTGAAGAGCGCGGTGTAGGGGGTGAATGCGCCGGATCGCGCGAAATCGCGCATCGGGTGCTCGCCCGTGCCGGTGCACTCGCCGATCGGCAGCGGGCGCTCGGCCAGCGCGGGCGTGAGCAGGACGTCGTGCTCCGCGAAGAACCCGATGATCTCGCGCGACAGCTGCTGCATGTCGGCCAGGATCCCGAGGTACTCGACGGCGCTGATCGCCTCGGACCGGTCGCGCAGCGCGCGCGACAGCGGTTCGATGTCGTCCTCGCCCGCCGGCCGGCCGGCGACGCGCTCGGCGTAGGCGATGCCGCGGGCGATCGCCGGGCCGAACAGGCCGGCGAAGCGGCCGAGGGCATCCTTACCCGGCAGGGTGGGCCCGGCCTCCACGACCTCGTGGCCCATGTCCACGAGCAGGTCGGCGGCGACCTGGACCCCGCGCTCGCACTCGGGGTCCAGCGGGGCGCCGTAGGCGCTCTCGAGCGTGGCGGCGATCCGCAGCGGCCGCGGGGCGCGCGCGGCGGCGGAGGCGTAGCGCTCGGCCGGGCGGGGGGCCCACGTCGCGTCGCCGGCCTCGTAGCCCGCCATCACGTCGAGCAGGGCGGCGGTGTCGGCCACGGTGCGGGTCAGGACGCCGTCGGTGACCAGGAAGGAGTCGCCGTTGTCCGGGCCGCGGGAGATGCGGCCGCGGCTGGGCTTCAGCCCGACCAGCCCGCAGCAGGCGGCCGGGATCCGGATCGAGCCGCCGCCGTCGGAGCCGTGCGCGATCGGGACCATCCCGGCCGCCACCGCGGCGCCGCTGCCGCCGCTCGAGCCGCCCGGCGTGCGGCTCGGATCCCACGGGTTGCGCGAGGGCCCGCCGTGGCGCGGCTCGGTCGTGGGCAGGATCCCGAACTCCGGCAGGTTGGTCATCCCGACCACGACGAAGCCGGCATCGCGCAGGCGGCGGACCACGAAGGCGTCGTAGTCGGCGCGGTGGCCGGCCAGCATCGCGGAGCCGAAGCTGAGGATCCGGCCGCGCGCCGGCGTGCTCGCCTTGATCGCGATCGGCACGCCGGCGAAGGGCGCGCCGCCGTCAGTCGCGATCGCGTCGGCCGCCGCGAGGGCGCCGTCGGCGTCGACCTCGACGAACGCGCCGAGCTCAGGGTCGAGGGCCTCGATCTGCTCGATCGACGCCTCCGCCAGCTCCCGGGCGTGGACCTCCCGGCGACGGACGAGGTCGGCCAGGGCGCCGGCCGACTGGAACAGCAGCTCCTGCATGGCGAGCCACCCTATATGCCACGCTTGGCGCTCAGAGCCGACCGAAAGGGCAACCCCCACGATGAGCGAAGTCCAGTCCGGCCTCGAGGGCGTCGTCGCCTTCGCCACCGAGATCGCCGAGCCCGACAAGGAGGGCGGCGCGCTGCGCTACCGCGGCGTCGACATCGAGGATCTCGTGGGCAACGTCCCCTTCGAGCAGGTCTGGGGCCTGCTGGTCGACGGCGCGCTGCAGCCCGGCCTGCCGCCGGCCGAGCCGCATCCGCTCGCCGTGCGCTCCGGCGACCCGCGCGTCGACGTCCAGTCCGCGCTGGCCATGCTCGGTCCCGAGTGGGGCTTCGGGGCGCTCATCGACATCTCCGACGACCAGGCCCGCGACCAGCTCGCCCGCGCCTCGGTCATGGCCCTCTCGTTCGTCGCCCAGTCGGCGCGCGGCGCCGGGCAGCCGCCCGTGCCCCAGGTCGAGATCGACAAGGCCACCTCGATCCCCGAGCGCTTCCTGATCCGCTGGCGCGGCGAGGCCGATCCCCACCACGTCAAGGCCATCGACGCCTACTGGATCTCCGCCGCCGAGCACGGCATGAACGCGTCGACGTTCACCGCCCGCGTCATCGCCTCCACGGGCGCGGACGTCGCCGCCGCGCTCTCCGGAGCCGTCGGCGCGCTCAGCGGGCCGCTGCACGGCGGCGCTCCGTTGCGGGTGCTGAAGATGCTCGACGAGGTCGAGGCGATGGGTGACGCGGACAAGTGGGTCAAGCAGGCGCTCGACTCGGGTGACCGGCTGATGGGCTTCGGCCACCGCGTGTACCGCGCCGAGGACCCGCGCGCCCGCGTCCTGCGCCGCACCTCGCGCGAGATCGGGTCGGACCGCTACGAGGTCGCCGAGGCGCTCGAGCGCGCGGCGCTCGCGGAGCTCAAGGCGCGCAAGCCCGACCGCGTGCTGGCCACCAACGTCGAGTTCTGGTCCGCGGTCGTGCTCGACCACGCGGCCGTGCCGGCCGACATGTTCACGTCGATGTTCACCTGCGCGCGGACCGCCGGCTGGTCGGCGCACATCCTCGAGCAGAAGCGCGAGGGACGGCTGATCCGCCCGACCGCGAAGTACGTGGGGCCGGCCCCACGGCCGCTGGCCGAGGTCGCCTAGGAGACCCCTGAAAGAGTCCGCCACGCCCGGATGACGACGCAGACACATCGCCGGATCGCACCCGAACCCTAGGAAATGCCGCGGTATTCCCGTACGGGTCCGTGCGGCCGGCTCTGTCTGCGCCGGGCACCGGTCGGGCCGTCCTGTCTTCCAGGGATCTCCTAGCGATCGAGCGAGGCGGCGGCCTTGGCGAGCAGGTCGCGGAGGGTCTCGAGCTCGTCGCCGGAGAGTGCGGAGAGCGCGGGCGGCGGCTCGCCCGCCCGGCGCATGACCTCCTCGCGCATCGCCTTGCCCGCGTCGGTGAGGACGATCGTCTTGACCCGGCGGTCGTGCTCGGCGGGGCGCCGCTCGGCGAGGCCGGCGGCCTCCAGACGGTCGACGATCCCGGTGACGTTGGAGTTGTCGCACTGCAGCGCCGTCGCCAGCGCGCTCATGGGGAGCGGCGTGTCCGGCTCGAGCTGCTGGAGCGCGATCGACTGCTGGATCGAGAGGCCCAGTTCGCCCAGGATCGCCATGCGCCGCGGCTTGTCGGCCGAGAAGATCCGCCAGAAGTGGCCCCACGCCTCGCGAGCGACCGTTGGTGGCATGCCTAGAAGTTAGCATGCATAAAAGGTTGACACCATCAAGTATCGCGATATGGTGCCGGGCATGACAGACGACAACGGCATCGAGGTCGAGGGCCTCGTCCGCGAGTTCAAGAAGGGCCCGCGCGCCGTCGACGGCATCCACTTCCAGGTCGCGCCGGGTGAGATCTACGGCTTCCTGGGTCCCAACGGGGCGGGCAAGTCGACCACCGTGCTCATGCTGACGACGCTCCTACCGCCCACGGCGGGCAAGGCGCGGGTCGCCGGCCACGACATCGTCAAGGGCGCCGCCGCCGTGCGCGCCTCGATCGGGGTCGCCCTGCAGGACGCGGCGCTCGACCCGCTGCTCACCGGCCGCGAGCACATGAAGCTCCAGACAGCGCTGCAGGGTGTGGCGAAGCGCGACCGGGTCCGCCGCGGCGACGAGCTGCTCGAGCGCGTCGGGATCTCCGACGCGGCCGACCGCAGGGTCGGCGGCTACTCCGGCGGCATGAAGCGGCGCCTGGATCTGGCGCTCGCGCTCGTGCACTCCCCGCGGCTGCTGTTCCTCGACGAGCCCACCACCGGCCTCGATCCGTCGAGCCGGTCGGACCTGTGGGTCGAGGTCGCCCGGCTGGCGCGCGAGGACGGTGTGACCGTGTTCCTGACCACGCAGTACCTCGAGGAGGCCGACGTCCTCGCCGACCGCGTCGGGATCATCGACGCCGGGCGGATCGTCGCCGAGGGCACGCCCGAGGCGCTCAAGGACCAGATCGGGCGCCCGGCGCTCGAGGTCGTGCCGGTCGATCCCAGCCGCCGCGCCGCGGCCGCCGCTGTGCTCGAGCGGTTCGGCTCCCCGGCCGCGGCGGCGCCCAACGCCGCCGCCGTCCGGCTGGACCGCGGCAACGACGCGCTGGCCGACGTGGTCCGCGCGCTCGATGCCGAGAACGTGGCGATCGCCGACTTCCAGCTGCACGCGCCGTCGCTCGACGACGTCTTCCTGGCCAAGACCGGCCACAAGCTCAGCGACGACGACGACGCCGACGCGGCCGCGGCGGCGGCCGCCGAGGCCGAGGCGGCCGACCGCGAGGTGGTGCGCTCATGACCGAGCGCGCGCCGATCTCGCTCGGCGCGCAGGTCGGGCAGCTGGCGCGGCGCTCGATCCTGCGCACGCTGCGCCAGCCCGCGCAGATCGTCCCGCCGGTCATCTTCCCGCTGTTCCTGCTCGCCATCAACTCGGCCGGGCTCGACGCGGCGACGAAGATCCCCGGTTTCCCGTCGGACTCCTACGTCGACTTCGCGATGGCCTTCGCCTTCATGCAGGGCGCGCTGTTCTCGATGGTCAACGCCGGGACCGACCTGGCGCGCGACGTCGAGTCGGGCTTCCTGAGCCGCCTGGCGCTGACCCCGATGCACCGGTCGGCGCTGCTGATCGGTCAGCTCGCCGGCGTCCTGACCGTCTCGATGCTGGCCGGCGTCATCTACCTGCTCGTCGGGCTGATCGCGGGCGTGACGGTCGCGGCCGGCGTCGGCGGCGTGCTCGTCCTCTTCGCGCTGGCCGGGCTGATCGCGCTGGCGACGGCGTCCGTCGGCGCGTTCATCGGGCTGCGCTTCGGCTCCGCCGAGGCGGTCCAGGGCTTCTTCCCCTTGTTCTTCGTCCTGCTGTTCCTCTCGTCGGCCAGCCTGCCGCGCGAGCTGATCGAGCAGGACTGGTTCCGCACGGTCGCGACCTGGAACCCGGTCTCCTACCTCGTCGAGGGCATCCGCTCGCTGTTCGTGTTCGGATGGGACGGCGAGGCGCTGGCGCTGGGCTTCGGGATCGCGGCGCTCGTGGCGGTGGCCGGCGTGTCCGGATCCGCCGCCGCCCTTCGAACCCGGGTGGTGCGCTGATGCGTCGTTTCCTTGACGTGGCGGGCGCCGTGTGGTGGCGGTCCGTCCACAACTTCCTGACCAATCCGGCGTTCCTGATGCCGTCGATCCTCTTCCCGCTGTTCTTCTTCACGGCCTTCGCGGGCGGGCTCTCGAGCGTCGGCGACGTGCCCGGCTTCGATTACCCGGCCGGCTACACCGCGTTCCAGTTCTGCTTCGTGCTGCTGCAGGCGAGCGCGTTCGGCGGCGTGTTCACGGGCTTCTCGATCGCCGCGGACTTCGAGCGCGGCTTCTCGAGGCGGCTGTTCCTGGCGGCGCCGAACCGCCTCGCCATCGTCGCCGGCTATGCCCTCGCGGCGCTGACCCGTGCCGGGGTCGTCGCGACGCTGCTGTTCGTCGTCGCCCTCATCGCCGGCATGCAGGTCGCCGGCGGGCCGGTGGATCTGTTCGGGATGGTCGTGCTCGCGGCGATGGTGTCGGTGACCGCGACGCTCTTCGCCGCCGGTGTCGCGATGCGCGCGCGGACGATCCAGGCCGGCCCGGCGATGCAGATGCCGGTCTTCCTGATCCTGTTCCTGGCGCCCGTCTATGTACCGGTGCCGCTGCTCACCGGCTGGGTCAAGGCGGTGGCGCAGCTGAACCCGGTGACGCCGATCATCGAGGCGGTGCGCGGGCTCATCTCCGGCGACGGGGCCGATCTGCTGGTCGCCTACGGGGTCGCCGCGGCGCTCGTCGCCGCTTTCGGCCTGTGGGCCGTCCGCGGGCTGCGGCGTGCGGAGGCGGCCGGGGGCTAGGGCTGGTAGCCCTGCAGGAGCAGGATGTCGGTCTCCGACGCGCCCTGGCGCAGCGCCTTGAGCGGCGCGTAGTCGGGCGACTCGTACCAGGCGCGGGCGGCGGCGATGTCGGGGAACTCGATGATCACGACGCGCAGCGGCGGCGCGTCTCCCTCGAGCGGCTCGACGTCGCCGCCGCGCACCAGGAAGCGGCCGCCGTAGGCGGCGACGACGTCGGTGTTGCGGCGACGGTACTCGAGCAGCGCGTCGCGGTCGGCGGCCGACCGCACGGATCCGATGACGTAGGCGGGCATGGCTCAAGGCTGCCAGATCGGCGGCGATAACTCGGATGTGCCCGATCCCATCACGGAGCTCCGCCTCCACCACAGCCGCGACGACCTGCAGCCGGCGCCGATCCCCGCGCACGACGTCCTCGAGGGTGCGCCGGTGGCGCGCGCCCTGCAGCTGACCTGCTCGGGCGACGGGCTCTCCTCCGGCCTGTGGGACTGCACCGCCGGCCGCTTCCGCTGGTGGTACGGGACCGACGAGATCGTCCACGTCCTCGAGGGCGAGGTCCACGTCGAGCGCGGCGACGGTTCGCTGCTCGTCCTGCTCCCGGGCGACGTCGCCTACTTCGAGCCCGGCGAGTCGACGGTCTGGTACGTGCCCGACTACGTCAAGAAGTTCTGCATCAACCGGCCGCTGCCGCTGCGCTACCGCCTGCGCCGCAAGCTCCTGCGCAAGGGCTGAGAACGACGAAGGGCCCGGCGTGCGCCGGGCCCTTCGCAATATCCGTGTTTCGCCCGGCCGCCCTCGCTTCGCTTCGGGCTCTGGGCGACGTCACACGGAGGCCTTCTTACATCATGCCGCCCATGCCGCCCATGTCGGGCATGCCGCCGCCACCGCCGCCGTTGTCGTCCTGGACCTCGGCGACGATCGCCTCGGTGGTCAGGATGTTCTTGGCGATCGACGCGGCGTTCTGCAGCGCCGAGCGGGTGACCATGGCGGGGTCGATGACGCCCGCCGAGACCAGGTCGACGTACTCGCCGGTCTGGGCGTTGAGGCCGTTGCCGTCCTCGGACTTGCGGACGTCGTTGACGACGACCGAGCCCTCGAGGCCGGCGTTCTCCGCGATCTGACGGAGCGGCTCCTCGAGCGCGCGCAGGATGATGCGGGCGCCCGTCTTCTCGTCATCGTCGTCGAACGTGTCGAGGTCGATGGCCGCCGACGCCTGCAGCAGCGCGACGCCGCCGCCCGGCACGATGCCCTCCTCGAGGGCCGCGCGGGTCGCCTGCAGCGCGTCCTCGACGCGGTGCTTCTTCTCCTTCATCTCCGTCTCGGTGGCCGCGCCGACCTTCACGACGGCGACGCCGCCGGAGAGCTTGGCGAGGCGCTCCTGGAGCTTCTCGCGATCGAAGTCGGAGTCGGTGTTCTCGATCTCCGTCTTGATCTGGTTGATGCGGCCCTTGATGGCCTCCTGGTCACCGTTGCCGTCGACGATCGTCGTGTTGTCCTTCGCGATGACGATGCGGCGGGCGCGGCCGAGCTGCGAGACCTGCGTGTTCTCGAGCTTGAGGCCCATCTCCTCGGTGATGACCTCGCCGCCCGTGAGGATGGCGATGTCCTCGAGCATGCGCTTGCGGCGGTCGCCGAAGCCCGGGGCCTTCACGGCGACGCCGGTGAAGGTGCCGCGCAGCTTGTTGACCACCAGGGTCGCGAGGGCCTCGCCCTCGACGTCCTCGGCGATGATCAGCAGCGGCTTGCCGGACTGGATGACCTGCTCGAGCACGGGGAGGATGTCCCGGACGGAGCCGATCTTCTGGTTGGCGATGAGGACGTAGGGGTCCTCGAGCACGGCCTCCATGCGGTCCTGGTCGGTGACCATGTAGGGCGAGATGTAGCCCTTGTCGAACTGCATGCCCTCGGTGAACTCGAGGTCCATCCCGAAGGTCTGACCCTCCTCGACGTTCACGACGCCGTCCTTGCCGACCTTCTCGATGGCGTCGGCGATGACGTCGCCGATCTCCTCGTCGCCGGCCGAGATCGTCGCGACGCGAGCGATCTGGTCCTTGCCGGAGACCTCCTTGGACTGATCGCCGATGTGGGCGACGACCAGGTCGACGGCGCGCTCGATGCCGCGCTTGAGCGCGAGCGGGTTGGCGCCGGCGGCCACGTTCTTGAGGCCCTGCTTGACGATCGCCTGCGCGAGCACGGTCGCCGTGGTGGTGCCGTCGCCGGCCACGTCGTTGGTCGCCGTGGCGACCTCGCGGACGAGCTGGGCGCCCTGGTTCTGGAAGACGTCCTGGACCTCGATCTCACGGGCGATGGTGACGCCGTCGTTCGTGATCGTGGGAGCGCCGAACTTCTTGTCGAGGACGACGTAGCGACCCTTCGGGCCGAGCGTGACCTTCACCGCGTTGGCGACGGCGTTGACGCCCTGCTCCAGCGCGTTGCGGGCCTCGACGTCGTACTTCAGTTCCTTGTGAGCCATGTGTTCTCTTTCCTCTAGTTCTCTAAGTCGCTCTAGGACTGGACCTTGGCGAGCACGTCGGACTCGCGAAGGACCAGCAGGTCCTCGCCGTCGACCTTGATCTCGGTGCCGCCGTACTTGGAGTAGAGGACCTCGTCACCCTCGGCGACGTCGAGCGGGATGCGCTTCTCGCCCTCGTCGTCGTAGCGGCCGTCGCCGACCGCGATGACCTTCCCCTTCTGGGGCTTCTCCTTCGCGGTGTCGGGAAGGACGAGGCCGGAAGCGGTCGTCGTCTCCTCGTCGACTGCCTTGACGATCAGTCGATCGCCCAAGGGCTTGAGATTCATCTGGAAGACCTCCAATGGAAGTTTGCACGCCTTGGCACTCTCACTGGTCGAGTGCCAACCGGCGGGCAGTCTATGACGCCGGGACCGGATCTTCAAGAGCCGTTTGGCACTCGGGTATGGGGAGTGCCAGAGCTGACGTCCGCGCTACTGTCGAAGGGTGGGTTCGGCACCCCCGCTCCCAAGCAACGTGCAGCTGTGGATGACCGGCGACTTCGTCGCCGAGTACGCGACGCGCCGTCTCGAGGTCCCCGAGCAGCTGCTGCTGCTCCGCCACCGCGACGCGCTGTCCGGGAGGGTCCTGGACCTCGGATGCGGCGCCGGGCGGCTCACGGGCTACCTCGCCGAGCTGAGCCCGGAGGTGCACGCCATCGACATCTCGCCGACGATGCTCGCCCATTCGACGCAGGCGTATCCCGGCGTGACGTTCGAGGAGCGCGACCTCCGCGACCTCGGGGGGTTCGGCGACGGCACGTTCGACGCGGTGGTGGCGGCCTGCAACATGCTCGACGCGTTCGACCAAGACGAACGCCTCATGGTGCTGGGCGAGATCCATCGCATCCTGGCGCCCGGCGGGGTGCTGCTGATGTCGTCGCACAACCGCGCCTACATCCCGCACCTGCACGGCCCCCGGTGGCTGCTCTCACGCCACCCGCAGCTGCTGGCTGAGCGAATCGGGCGCTTCCCGCAGCGGATGCGCAACCACAGGCGCGTACGCGACCGGCAGCGCTCGGAGGCCGAGTACGCGATCGTCAACGACGACGCCCACGACTACCGGTTCCTGCACTACTACATCGCTCCGGACGCGATGGCCCGCCAGCTCACCGGCCTCGGCTTCGAGGTGCTCGACCGCCTGGACCTCGACGGGCGCAGCATCGGCGCCGGCGAGGACGCCGCGCACTGCGTCCAGATCCACTACGCCGCGCGCCGCCCGTAGCTGTCTAGTTCTGCGCCCCGCCGACGCCGCGGAGGCGGTCCTGCAGGTCGGGCGGGTTCTCGATGACCTGGGAGAAGCGCACGACCGTCACCGTGTCCTCGGCGGAGACCTCGCGGCCGTAGATCTGCTCCAGGAAGTGGATCAGCTCCTCGGTGCGGCGGAACTCCGGGTTGTCGTGCTCGATGTCGCGCGGCGAGAGCTCGC
This sequence comes from uncultured Solirubrobacterales bacterium, assembly GCA_963828075.1. Classification (GTDB taxonomy): domain Bacteria; phylum Actinomycetota; class Thermoleophilia; order Solirubrobacterales; family Solirubrobacteraceae; genus JACCYI01. The sequence continues at coordinate 2,295,900 of CAWHDH010000021.1, forward strand.
GGATGCGCTTGACCTCGACGTTGTCGATCACGGCCTGGAAGAGCTTCTCCCGCGGGGAGTACTGGTAGCCGACCGTCACCAGGACCACCTGGTTCTTCCGGTACTTGTGCGACTTGTCGCCGAGGCGGATGGTCGCCGTCTTGCGACCCCGCTTCATCTGGTCGGCGAAGACGGTGGAGTAGAAGTTGAGGGCCTGCATTCTGCGGCGGCAGACTATCGGTCCGCGGCGAGCTTCGACAATGCGCGCTCGATCATGTCGCGCTCGCCCGGATAGCTGAGCTTGGTTCTGGCCTCTTGCAGGGGGATCCAGCGGGCGTCGTCGACCTCGTGGTCGTGGTCGGCGGTGTCGCCCGAGCGGTAGCGGAACAGGTGGAAGTGAACGGTCTTGAAGACCCTTCGGCCCCCGCGCCGGTACCAGTAGCGGACGGCCCCGAGCTCGCCGACGTGGTCGGCGTCGATCCCCGTCTCCTCGCGCACCTCGCGGGCCGCCGTCTCGGCTCCGGACTCGCCGGCGTTGGCGCCGCCCTTGGGCAGCCCCAGCACCCGCTTGCCGCGAGGGACGATGACCACGACGTCGTCGCCGCGGATCACGACCCCGCCGTGGGAGGTCTCGCGCTCAGTAGACATAGCCCTCCAGCGCCGCCGGGTCGTGGACCGTCAGCCGGCCGCGGCCCTGGGAGATCACCCCGGCACGCTCGAGGACGGCCAGGAACCGGCTCGCCGACTCGCGCGAGGATCCGGCGAGCTGGGCGAGCTCGGCCTGGGTGGCGGTCACGAGGACGTCGGCGGCCGCCGCCCCCTCGGCCTGCGCCTCGACGACGAGCTGGGCCAGGACGGAGGCGACGCGGCTCTGGACGGTCTGGAAGGACTGGCGGGCGAGGCGCTCGTTGGCGGCCCGCAGCCGCCGGCCGAGCGCGATGACGAGCTTGACCGCGATGTCGGGGTGCTCGCGCATCAGCCGCCGCATGTCCTTTCCGAGCACCGCGATGACCCCGAGGCCGTCGATCGCCTCGACGGTGGCCGAGCGGCGCTCGTCGTCGAACATGGCGAGCTCGCCGAAGATGTCGCCGGGGCCGAAGGTGGCGAGCGTCAGCTGGCGGCCGTCGGTGTGCTCGCGCACGGCCCGGGCGTGCCCGGACCGCACGACGTAACAGGTGTCCGAGTCGTCGCCCTCGCGGAAGACGACCTCACCGCGGTCGAACGTCCGGGGCACCGCCACCGCGGCGACCTGGGCCAGGTCGGGCGGCCCCAGCTCGGCGAACGCCGGCACCGCCCCCAGCAACTCGATGGTGTCGGCGGTGCCGGACGGCATCGCCCTTCAATAGCACAGGTATCTAGGGACTGAGCCGGGGATCCCCAGCCCCGACAGGATCCACAGACGATCGGAGGATCAGGTCAGACAGCATCCAGCGCGCGCTCGCGCCCCCGCCGCACGCGCCGCCGGCCCATCAGGGCGAGCGGCACGGCGAGCAGGGCGAGCGGGAGCGCGACGGCCAGCGCGATGAGCGCGGCGCCGGCGACGACCTCGAGCATGCGAACCGCGTCGCGCACGGCGTCGGCGGGGGTCCAGCGGCCGTCGTCGACGGTGGCGCCGGTCGCGGCCGGGTCGCCGGTGACCGTCACGGCGACCTTCGAGAGGCTCGCGCGGCGGTTGGCGGAGGCGAGGTCGCCCTTGGCGTCGGCGATGTTCGCGTTGACGCGGCGCAGGCGGGCGCGCAGCGCGTTGGTCGGGTTGTCCTCGAGGCGCTTCAGCAGGCCGCTCCGCTCCGCCCGGCCCTCCTCGAGCCGCTCCTCGGCCGACCGCACCGTGCGGGTGATGTCGAGGCTGCTCTGGGTCCGCGAGCGGACGTTCGCCAGCTCGGAGAGGTCGGCGAGCGTGGCGGTGAGGCGCTGCGACGGGATGCGCAGCTCGAAGCGCGCGCTGCCGCCGGTGGGGTTGGCGTCGACGCTCGAGCGCGCGACGAATCCGCCGGCCGCGTCGGTGACGCGGGAGACGCCCGCGGCGACCTCCTCGAGGCGCTCGGGGAGCGCGGCGAGCTCGATGGCGGCCGAGTGCTCGACGGAGCGGCCCCGTGGCTTCGGAGCGGTCCCCGACGGCGGGGTGGGCAGGGTGGGCTCCTCGCCCTCGGCGGCCGGCTTGGTGGACCGCTGGAGGGCCGACGAGTCATCGGCCTGCGACGGCGCGGGCTCCGCACTGCGGGCTGCGGTGTCGACGTCCGGGATCGGGGTCTCGGGGGCGCCGCCTCCGCTGCCGCCCGCGCTGCTGTCCCCGGCGGGGGCGCCGCTTCTCTCGACGGCGGAGGTAGCCATGTCGCCGCCGCCGCCGCCGCCGCTGAGCACGGGCGGGATCACGGTGATGCCGATGGCGACGGTGGCAAGCGCGCCGGCGAGGGCCAGGCTCGGGGGGCGCAGCCACCGCCGGCGCGGCTTCGGCGGGGCCAGGCGGACGGCCCGCGGCGCTTTGCCGCTGAAGCCGCCCTCGGCCCACTCGTCGAGGCTGCGGGCGAAGTACGGAGACGGATCGGGCCGCTCCGCGCGCAGGGCGCGGGTCAGCTCGGCGATGTCGGCCAGGTCGGGTTCGACCTCGCGACCGGCGAGGACGTCGTCGATGGCAGCGAGCTCGCGCTCGGCGAAGGGTGTGGGCTCAGGCGTCATCGAGGGCCTTTCGAAGCTTCTGCATGGCACGGTGAAGGCGGGTACCGGCGTTGGACTCGTTCACGCCGAGGACTGCGGCGACCTCGGCGTTGTCGAGGCCGGCGTGGAACTTCAGGGCGATCAGCTCGCGGTCGCGCGGCTCGAGCTGGGTGAGCGCGGCGCGGACGGCGGCGCGGCGGACAGCGGCCTCGGCCTCGTCCTCCGGGGCGGGGGTGTCCGGGTCGGCCGGCTCGGCGTCGAGCGGCAGCTGGCGCTTGCGCCGGCGCAGCTCATCAAGGGCCGCGTTGCGTGCGATGCCGAACAGCCAGGCGCGCGGCGACCCGCGCCGTGCGTCGTAGCCGCGGCGGCGCTTGTAGGCGCGCTCGAACGTGATTGCGGTGACGTCCTCGGCGGCCGAGCGGTCGCGCAGGAGCGTGGCGATGTAGCCGTATATGTCGTCGCGCGCGGCTCTGTAGAGGAGCTCGAAGTCGACGACTTGGGGTTCTGCCAGGGTGGCGCTCACATCGGAACTACGCTTGCGCCGGAGATCCATCACAGAAGTGTGCAGCGAAACCATCCCGGCCCTCGGCTGTTGTGCTCTCACACATGCTCCGCACCCCGCTGATCACCGCCCTGGCACTCCTCGTCCTGGCCGCCCCGGCGTCCGCCCAGACCAAGCGCGACCGTGCCGTGCAGCGCTCGCCGGACCTGTGGGCGACCGTCAACGTCTGCGACACGCCGGCCCGCCCCGACGTCGTCGGGATCCGCGGCTCGATGCCGGGCTCCGGCAAGTCGGAGACGCTCTACATGCGCTTCCAGGTCCAGTACCTCGACGGCGCCGACAACAAATGGCACAACATCGAGACGGGCGCCGACTCGCGCTGGGTCCGCGTCGGGCGCACCCGCACCCGCCCGCTGGAGTCGGGCTTCTCCTTCACCTTCGCACCACCCACCGACGGCGGCACCTCGACGCTGCGCGGCGCGGTGACCTTCCGCTGGCGCGCGAAGGGGCGCACCATCCGCAGGTACCGCGAGTTGACCGAGGCGGGCCACAAGTCGACGCGCGGCGCCGACCCCGCCGGCTTCAGCGCGGCACAGTGCGAGCTGCGCTGAGCGCGGCGAACAGCCGCGGATCGTTGGAGATGACGCCGGTGACGCCGAGGCGCTCGAGCGCGCCGATCGTCGCCGCGTCGTCGACCGTCCAGACGTAGAGCTCCCCGCCCGCCGCGTCCACCGCCCGCACCAGCGCGGGGGTGACGAGCCGGTAGTGGGCCATCACCGCGTGGCAGCGGCCGGCGCGCAGCGCCCGCCCGGCCTGGGTCGGGAGGGTGCGCCGAAAGACCGACAGCGCTGCCAGCGCCGGCAGGACCCAGACCTTGGACTCCGTGTAGTCCCGGCGGACCTTCGGCACCGCCCAGCCGCGGCGCAGCCCGGGCTCCATGGCGCGGATCGAGTCCAGCGAGCGCAGGTACTGCGAGGAGACCAGGGTGCGCTCGACGAGCCCGTGCTCGCGCAGCGCTTTGACGACGCGGCGCTCGTAGCCCGGCAACTTGAGGTCGACGTCGAGCTCGACGCCGTCGAACGCGGCGGACGCGAGGTGGGCGAGCCCCTCCTCGAACGTCGGCGCTTCCGAGAGGTCGTGCGTGTAGTCGTGGGCGAGCAGCAGCCGCGAGGTGGCCGGCGCGCGGTGGTCCTCGGGCAGGACGTCGAACTCGATCATGTCGACGCCGGCGGCCATCGCCGCGTCGAACGACGCGAGCGTGTTGCCGGGCACGACGAGGTCGGCGCCCTTGTGCCCGACCCGTCGCAGGCTCACGTCTGGCACCGCGGGCACCAGTAGGTTGTCCGGTTGTCGTCCCACTGGCCCTTCGAGCGGATCAGCGACTCCGGGCCACAGCGCGGGCACGGCAGCCCGGCGCGGCCGTAGATCTGCCGGTGGCGGTCCTGGTGGCCGTCGCGCGCGGACTGCTGCATCCGCGGTCGGCAGGCGCGCACGATCGCCAGGGCCTCCTCGTCGGAGACCGTCCCGGCGGGTCGCCAGGGGTCGATCCGCGCCTCGAAGCAGCTCTCCACCTTCCACAGGTTGCCGATTCCGGCCAGGATCCGCTGGTCGATCATCGCGTCGCCGATCGGGCGCGTCGGGTCGTCCTCGCGCAGCCGGCGCAGGAAACGCGCCTCGTCGAACTCGTCGGGCGCGAGGATGTCGGGCCCGAGGCCGGCGATCCGCCGGTCGAAGCGGGTCCGGGAGTCGGTCATCAGCTCGAGCACCGGGCCGTCGAACTGGACGACCTCGCGGTCGCCGCGGCGGGCGACGAGCCACGCCCGCCGGGGCGAGCGCGACCACCGCGCACCGCGGTCGAACACCCGCCACGACCCGGTCATCCGCAGGTGCGAGTGGATCGTCAGCCCGCCCTCGAAACGCAGGAACAGATGCTTGCCGTGGGCGTCGACCGACGTCACCGTCTGCCCCGCCAGGCGCTCGGGCCAGCGGTCGCGCGCGAAGCGGCGGTGCGGCGTCGTCAGCTCGTCGGGGACGTGGCCTTCGAGGACAGGGCGGATCCGGCTCGCCGCGTAGTGGATCGTGTCGCCCTCGGGCATCAGGCCGTCAAGGTGAGCTTCCGGGTCCCCGACTGGAACCCGAACTCGAGCAGCAGCGGCTCGAAGGGGGAGCCCACCACGGGCTCGCCGTTGACGCGCTCGACCGAGAGGCGCCTGGGCAGCCGGCCGCGGCGGACGCCTTCGGCCACAGCCTCGAGCGCCGCGCCGACACGCTCATCACCCGCCGGAACGAGGATCTGCAAGCCCTTGCCGCCGCGCTCGACGTAGACGACGGGCTCGGCGCCCGCGAGCACGACGTACGCGCCGGCCTGGCGGGCGAGTCGCGGGCCGTCGGGGCCGCGGTCCGGCCACTTCAGGACGCCGCCGTAGACCTGCGCGGGGTCGGTGGCGGCGAGGACGATCGGCGGGGCGGCGTCGTCGTCGCGCTGGCCGCGCAGGCGCTCGACCGCACCGGGGAGCGCGAACTGCGCGCCGCCGAGGCCCTCGATGAAGTAGCCGCGGCGGCAGACGCCGAGCGTCTCGAGCGCGGCGAACTGGTCGTAGAGCGACGAGAACCCGCCCGGGATTCCCTCGGCGAGGACCTGCTCGCGGGTGACGATGCCGTAGCGCTCCAAGAGCAGCTCGGCCTGGGCTCGCCTGCGCGCGGTAACGTCGCCCAGAGGCGGAGCTTGCGACGCCGGCCGGGCGAAAACCGTATCCGCGGCGAAGAGCGATGTCGTGAGCGACCAGCGGCCCTGCACCTGGGGCTGGGACCCGGCGCGGCGGGTGCCGAACCGCCGCCGCGAGGCGGCCGCGCGCTCGCTGCGCGCCCGCTGGGACCACTGCGCCGCCAGCCGCGGCGAGCGCAGGGGCGAGAACGCGTCGTTGGTCGCCTCGCCCGCCCACGCGAGGTCCCACAGCGCCTCCTGGATCTCCTCCGCCGTCACGCCCTCGATGTCGACGAGCAGGTCGGTGAAGAAGCACGCGCCGGCGGCGAGCCGCTCCCGCAGCGCGGCGTGGACGCCGTCCTCGGGGATCTCGGCCGGGTTCTTGTTGGGCGGCGGGCCGAGCAGCGCGGCGTCCTCGCGGAAGTAGAGCGCGACGCGACCGCTGCGCCGCCCCAGTGCCCCGGCGCCGACCCAGACGACCTCGCCGGCCGCGCACAGCTGGTCCATCCACGACGGCGAGTAGGCGCCGATCCGCCGCGGCAGCACGTCGCGCTCCCACACCTCGACGGGCAGCGCCAGCCCTTGCAGCGCGACCAGCGCCTCGCGCAACCGGTCGATGCCCGCGCCGCCGGGCGGGTGGCGGTCGACGCCCTGCCAGCTCGGGGCGAAGCGCGCGAGCGCGCGCTGGTCGGCCGGCTCGATCTCCTTGCGCAGCGCGGCCAGCGAGGCGCGCCGCAGCCGGCGCAGCACCTCGGGGTCGCACCACTCGCGCTCGGCGCCGCCGGGGCGGAGCTCGCCGCGCACCAGCTCGCCGGCGCGCTCCAGGCCGGCGAGGACCGGGGTGAGGTCGATGCCGTAGCGGGCGCGGATCTCGCCGCTCGTGAACGGCCCGTGGGTGCGCGCGTAGCGGCGGGCGAGGCGCTCGAGTGCGTCGGGGACGTCGGCGATGAACGCCTCGGGCAGCCCCGAGGGCGGGACGGCGCCCAGCGCGTCGCGGTAGAGCCCGGCGTCCTCGGCGGCGACCCAGCGCTCCCCGCCCGCGAGCCGGAGACGGACGGCGCGGCGCTCGCTCGCGAGCACCTCGAGGCTCGCCGCCGCGTCCAACCCAGTGACCCGCTCGGCGACCTCGCCCGCGGTCAGGTCCCCGAGCCGGCGCAGGACGTCGTGGAGCGCGTCGACGCTGTCCGCTCGCGTGCGCTCGCTGCGCCGCTGCAGGTCCGCCTCGACCGTCTCGAGCGCCTCCGGGTCGATCAGGTCGCGCAACTCCTCCTGGCCGAGCAGCTCGCGCAGCAGGTCGCGGTCGAGCGACAGCGCCGCGGCCCGCCGCTCGGCGTTCGGCGTGTCGCCCTCGTACATGTACGTCGCGACGTAGTCGAACAGCAGCGACGAGGCGAACGGCGAGGCGGTCGGCGTCTCGACCTCGACGAGGCTCAGCTCCCGCGAGTGCAGCCTGCGCAGCAGGTCGGTGGTGCCGGGGACGTCGAGCACGTCGCGCAGGCACTCGCGGTAGGTCTCGAGGATGATCGGGAACTGGGCGTAGCGCTTGGCGACCTCGAGCAGCGTCTGGGACTTCAGGCGCTGCTGCCACAATGGCGTCCGCCGGCCGGGGTAGGCGCGCGGGATCAGCAGCGCGCGGCCGGCGTTCTCGCGGAAGCGCGCGCCGAACAGCGCCGAGCCGCCGAGCTCGCCGACCACCGCGTCCTCGAGGTCGTCCGGGTCGATCAGCACCAGCTCGGCCCCGGGCGGGTCGTCGGCGTCGGGCAGGTGGACGATGATGCCGTCGTCGGACCAGATCGCGTCGGACTCGAGGCCGTACGTGTCGCGGATCCGCGCGCTCAGGGCCAGGCCCCATGCCGCGTGCACGCGGCCGCCGAACGGCGAGAGGATGCACAGGCGCCAGTCGCCGATCTCGTCGCGGAAGCGCTCGATCACCACCGTCCGGTCGCTGGGGATGACGCGGGTGGCGGCCTCCTGCTCGCGGAGGTACTCGATGAGGTTGCCGGCGGCGAGCGGGTCGAGGTCGTAGTCGGCCTGCAGCGTCTCGGAGTCCTGGTCGACCGCCCAGCGGCTGAACGCGCCGATCGCCTCGCCGAGCTCGCGCGGGCGGCCGACGGCGTCGCCCTTCCAGAACGGCACGGCGCCCGGGACGCCCGGCGCAGGGGAGACGACCACGCGGTCGCGGGTGATCTCCTCGATCCGCCAGCTCGTCGCGCCGAGCAGGAAGACCTGGCCCGGCCGCGCCTCGTAGACCATCTCCTCGTCGAGCTCGCCGACGCGGCGGCCGTCCGGCATGTTCACGCTGAACAGGCCGCGGTCGGGGATCGTCCCCGCGTTCGTGATGGCCAGGGCGCGCGAGCCCTTGCGGGCGCGGACGGTGCCGGCGACGCGGTCCCAGACGATGCGCGCGCGCAGGTCGCCGAACTCCTCGGACGGGTAGCGGCCGTCGAGCATGTCGAGGACGTTCTCGAGCTGCTTGCGCGACAGCTCGGCGTAGGTGTAGGTGCGGCTGACCAGGGCGTGGAGGTCGTCGACGCGCAGCGGGGCGTCGTCCTCGTCGGCGACCGCGGCCATCGCGACGATCTGCTGGGCGAGCACGTCGAGCGGGTTGCGCGGGACGACGGTCGACTCGATGAGGCCCTCGCGCATCCGCCGGGCGACGACCGCGCACTCGAGCAGGTCCGCGCGGAACTTCGGGAAGATCCGGCCCTTGCTCGTCTCGCCGACGTTGTGGCCGGCGCGGCCGATCCGCTGCAGGCCGGCGGTCACCGACTTCGGCGACTCGACCTGCAGGACGAGGTCGATCGCCCCCATGTCGATGCCGAGCTCGAGCGAGCTGGTCGCCACCAGGCACGGCAGCTCGCCGGCCTTGAGCTGCTCCTCGACGATCAGGCGCTCCTCGCGGGCGAGCGAGCCGTGGTGCGCGCGGGCGATCTCCTTGTCCGCCAGCCCGTTGAGGCGGAGCGCGAGCCGCTCGGCGCTGCGGCGGTTGTTGACGAAGACGAGCGTGGAGCGGTGCTGCTCGACCAGCTCCAGGATCTTCGGGTAGATCGCCGGCCAGATCGAGCGGCGGGTCGCCTCGCCGCCGTTGAGCGGGTCGAGCTCGGGCAGGTCCCCGTTGCCGGCGTCGGGCTCGACCATGCTCTCGACCGGGACGTGGATCTGCAGGTCGAGCGGCTTGCGCACGCCGGTGTCGACGATCGTGCACGTCCGCCGCGGCCCGACCATGAAGCGCCCGACCTCCTCGAGCGGGTTCTGCGTGGCGCTGAGGCCGATGCGCTGGACGTCGTCGACCTCGGCCGCCTCGTTGAGCCGCTCGAGCGTGAGCGCGAGGTGCGCGCCGCGCTTGGTCTGCGCGACCGCGTGGATCTCGTCGACGATCACCCACTCCGTGCCACTGAACACCTTGCGCGCCTGGCTCGTGAGCATCAGGTACAGCGACTCGGGTGTCGTGATCAGGATGTCGGGCGGGTGGCGGACCATGTCGCGGCGGTCCTTCTGCGGCGTGTCCCCGGTCCGGATCCCCACCGTCACGTCGCCGCCGATGCCGCGCAGCGGTGCTCGCAGGTTCTTCTCCACGTCGTAGGAGAGCGCCTTGAGCGGCGAGACGTAGACGAGGCGGGTGCGGCGGTCCTTGCGATCGGACGGCGGCGGCTGCGCGACCAGGCGGTCCAGCCCCCACAGGAACGCCGCGAGCGTCTTGCCCGAGCCGGTCGGCGCGGAGATCAGCGTGTGCTCGCCGGTGGCGATGGCCGGCCACGCCTGCTCTTGCGCGGCGGTCGGCGCCTCGAACGCCCGCTCGAACCACTCACGGACCTGCGGTGTGAAGGCTGTGAGTGGCACGGTGTTCAGAGTACGGCCCCGGGCGGCCGGGTTTCGACCGGCGCCGTCGGGCTCTTGTGATCGCAGTTGGCCCGTGCTGGCACGATCGAGCGCCATGACGACAGCGCTCCTCATCGCAGCCGGCGCCCTCGTCGCGCTGTGGCTCGCCCTGATCGCCGGGCTGCTCGCCGCCGGTCGGCGCGGCGACGCTCGCGCGCTGGCCGGGTTCGTGCCCGACTGCGTCGTCCTCGTGCGCGGGCTGCTCCGCGATCCGCGGGTGCCGCGGCGGACCAAGCTCGCGCTGGGGGCGCTGGTCGCCTACCTCGCCTCGCCGATCGACCTCGTGCCCGACTTCATCCCCGTCGCCGGCCAGCTCGACGACGCGATCCTGCTCGCGCTGGTCCTGCGCGCGGTCCTGCGGGCGGCGGGCGAGTCGGTGGTCCGCGAGCACTGGCGCGGGCCCGAGCGCTCGCTCGCCGTGCTCCTCGCTATGGCCCGCCGCTGAGCTCGCGTGCGCGGGCCAGCACGTCGTCGAGCATCGCCGGGACGAGGACGCCCGTGAACGTGTTCTGCTGCGACGGGTGAAAGCAGCCGAGCAGCGTGAACCGCTCGCCCGGGCACTCGGCGCCGTGGCCGAAGCGCGGCAGGGGACGGGGCGGCGGGTCGCCGAGCGCTGAGCGGAGGCGGAGACCGGCGGCCCAGGCGAATGCCCCGAGGCAGACGACGGCCCGCACGCGCGCGAGCAGCGCGACCTCCGCCTCCAGCCAGGCGCTGCAGGCGTCGCGCTCCTCCGGCAGCGGCCTGTTGGCCGGCGGCGCGCAGCGCACCGCGGCGGTGATGAAGCAGTCCGTGAGCTCGAGGCCGTCGTCGGCGGAGACCGCGATCGGCTGGTTCGCGTAGCCCGCACGGTGCAGGCCGGCGTACAGGAAGTCACCGGAGCGGTCGCCGGTGAACACCCGGCCCGTGCGGTTGGCGCCGTGGGCGGCGGGTGCGAGGCCGAGGACGAGCAGGCGCGCCGCCGGGTCGCCGAAGCCGGGGATCGGCCGCCCCCAGTAGTCCCAGTCGCGGAAGGCGGCGCGCTTCTCGGCCGCCACCCGCTCGCGCCACTCCACCAGCCGCGGGCAGCGGCGGCATTCGACGACCTCCGCCTCGAGCGCCTCGAGCGCCGCGACGCTCAAGCTGCGGCTTGCGAGGAGGACGCCGCTCCGAGCGCGCCCATGATGAGCCGCTCGATCACGGGCTCGAGCTCGGACAGGGTCGCCGGCTGCGCCGTGCGCAGCTGGCGGGAGGCCAGCTCGACGACCGCGCCGACGATCGCGAAGGCGTCCTCGACCGACGGGAGCCGCGGCACGGAGCCCTCGGCGGCGTCGGTCTCGTTGGCCTGGTCGATGTAGCGCGCGAACTCGTCGAGGACGCGGTCGCGGCGCTCCATCGCCCGCGGGCCGGCGCCGATGATCTCGACGAGGAGCGTCTGCGACTCGTTCGGGAAGGCGGCGAGGCCGTACAGGAAGGCGCGGATCGCGGCCCGGTAGCGCACGATCGGCGCGTCGGCCTGCAGGGTGGAGGCGGTCCGCATCGCGGTGATCACGGCGCCGGAGGCGGCGTCGAAGAGCGCGAGGATGCAGTCCTCCTTGTTGTCGAAGTGCTCGTAGAACGTCGCCTTCGACATGCCGGCCTCGCGGGCGATCGCCTCGGCGGTCGCGTCCGCGTAGCCCATGCGCGCGAAGACCGCGCTGGCGGCGCTGAACAGCCGCCGGCGCTGGCGGTCCTGGCGCACCTCGAGCGGCGGCGCGTGGCGCCCTCGCGGGGCTGTCTCTCGCTCGCCCACAGACCGGCATACTAGGCTCCCACGTCAATGCACGCGCGCCATTGGGCCATCCTCGTCGCCGCTCTCCTGCTCTCCGGCTGTGCCGCGCAGGAATCCGGCTCGACGAAGCTCACCGGAGAGGCCGCGCGGGTGGCGAAGGTCGTCGACGAGCTCGGCAGCTCGGCGCGGACGAAGAAGGCCGACGAGATCTGCGAGCGGCTGCTGACCCCAGCGCTGGCCAAGCAGGTCGCGGCCGGTGGGAGCGACTGCACCGACGAGCTCACCAAGGCGATCGACGACGCCGACGACTACGTGGTCGACGTGCGCGCCGTCAAGGTGACCGGCTCGACCGCCACCGCGCGCGTCGAGGACGGCACGGAGGGGTTCCGCACGCTCGAGCTGGTCCGCGAGGGCGCGGACTGGCGGATCAGCTCCTTCGGTTAGCCGAGGGCGCGGCCACCTGTGGTCGCCGCACCACGGCACATCGGAGTGCCGGCGCGCTATCGGAGCGGTTGACCATATTGCCGCTCGTAGTACGCGCGGTAGTCGCCCGAGCGGATCGCCTCCCACCACCACTTGTTGTCGCGGTACCAGGCGACGGTGGTCTTCAGGCCCTCGTCGAAGTGGACCTGCGCCTCCCAGCCGAGCGCCCGGACCTTCTCTGACGCGAGCGAGTAGCGGCGGTCGTGGCCGGGGCGGTCGGTGACGTACTCGAGGAGGTCGGGCGACGCCCCCGTGAGCTCGATGATGCGCTGGACGACCTCGAGGTTCGTGCACTCGTCGGGGCCGCCCACGTTGTAGACCTCGCCAGGGACGCCGTGCTCGAGGACGTGGCCGATGGCGCGCCCGAAGTCCTCGACGTAGAGCCAGTTGCGGACCTGCTGGCCGTCGCCGTAGACCGGGAGCCGGTCGCCGTGCAGGGCGTTGAGGATCATCAGCGGGATCAGCTTCTCGGGGTACTGATAGGGCCCGTAGTTGTTCGAGCCGCGGCAGATGAGCGTCTCCAGGCCGTAGGTGTGGAAGTAACTCGAGACGAGCAGGTCGGCGCCCGTCTTGGTCGCCGAGTACGGCGAGGACGGCTGCAGCGGCGAGGCCTCGGTGAACGAGCCCTCCTCGATCGAGCCGTACACCTCGTCGGTCGAGACCTGCACGTAGCGGACCTCGTGCTCGCGAGCGGCCTCGAGCAGCACGTAGGTGCCCTGGGCGTGGGTGGTCACGAACGCGTCGGGCTCGGCGATCGAGCGGTCGACGTGGGTCTCGGCGGCGAAGTTGACGATCGCGTCGGCGCCCTCGATCGCGCGGCGGACGGCGTCGGGATCCTCGATCCCTCCGTGGATGAACGAGAAGCCGGCTTCGTCGCGGAAGTCGTGGAAATTCTCCTGGCGCCCGGCATAGGTCAGCTTGTCGAGCACGACGACCTCGTCGCCGTGGTCGCGCAGGCGCAGCCGCGCGAAGTTCGAGCCGATGAACCCGGCCCCTCCACACACCAAGAGCTTCATGTCTGGGTCACCTTGATTTCGTCGATGTAGGCGGCAAGGCCGTCGCGCCAGGGCGCCAGCCGCGGCGCGTCGGCGCGCTCGGTGCCGAGGACGGAGTACGCCGGGCGCGGGGCCGGCAGGCCGAGGTCGGCGGTGCGCCCGCGCCGCACGGCGCACGAGACCCCGGCGCGGGCGAAGATCTCGACCGCGAAGTCGTGCCAGGAGCACGGCTCGGGACCCACCGCGTGCAGGATGCCGGTCGCCCGCTCCTGCGCGAGGCGCAGCAGCTCCGGGGCGAGATGGCCGGTGTAGGTCGGGAAGCCGACCTGGTCGTCGACCACGGTCACCTCGTCGCGGTCGCCGGCGAGGCGCAGCATGGTGGCCACGAAGTTGCGGCCGCCGGCGCCGAACAGCCACGACGCGCGCACCACCGCCGCGCGGTCGAGGTCGAGCGCGCGCTCCCCGGCGAGCTTCGAGCGTCCGTAGGCCGACAGCGGGCCGGTCGGGTCGGACTCGACGTACGGTCGCGTGGCGCGACCGTCGAAGACGTAGTCGGTCGAGACGTGCACGAGATGCGCGCCCGCGTCCGCCGCGGTCCGGCCGAGATGGCCCATCGAGTCGCCGTTGTGCCGCAGTGCCGCATCCGGGTCGGCCTCGGCGCCGTCGACGTCGGTCCACGCCGCGCAGTTGACGATCGCGTCGGGGCGCGCGGCGGCGACGGTGGCCGCGACCGCGTCGGGGTCGGTGATGTCGAGGTCGCGGCGGGCGAGGGCGGTGACGTCATGGCCCGCGGCGAGCGCGGCGGCGACGACGTCCTGGCCCAGCATGCCCGCGGCGCCGGTCACGAGGAGGCGCATGGGGTTCAGACAGATAGCGCATCGGGGCTGCCCGCGCGCAGCGCGAGGGACAGCGCGAGGCGCTCCTCCGGGTCGTCGAGCGCTTCGCCGATAGAGCTCGCGCAGGCGCTTCAGGCGGTAGCGGACGGTCTGGGGATGGACGCCGAGCACGGCGGCCACCGCCTGCACCTGGCCGGGCCGGTCGAGCCAGGCGCGCAGCGTCTCGGTCAGCCGCTCGGCGCCCGTCTCGCCGCGCAGCGGCGCCAGGCCGCGCTCGGCCAGCGCGGTGGCGAGGCTCGGGTCGGCGTGCAGCGCGAGCTGCGGGAGGTGCTCGTCGGCGACCACGAGCCCGGAGGCCTCGAGGCGGCCCGAGGCGACCAGGCGCGCGGCCGCCAGCGCGCGGCGCACGCTCGCGCCCGAGTCGGGCCAGCTGACGGTCGGGCCCAGCGCCGCGGGGTGCCCGGCCAGCGCGCGGGCGATGTGGCGCCGGCGGGTCGGGGCGTCGGGATCGGGGACGAGCACGCACGCGGCGTCCTCGACGACCCCGCCGACCGCGCCGGGATCGATGCGGCGGGCCAGGCGCTGCGCGTCGGCGTCGAGCTCGCCCTCCTCGCCGCCGGCCACGACGGCCGCCGCCACCTCGCGGGGCAGCGCCCACCCCGCCGCGCCGGCCGCCGACCGGATCGCCTCCTCGTCGGCCGCGGGCTGGGCGGCGAGCAGCCGGACCAGCGCGCGCCGGCGGCGCTGGCGCTCCCCGGCGGCGGCGGACTGCTCCTCGGCGTAGCCCTCCGCCGACTCCGCCGAGATCGCGTCGATGTAGGCGAAGATCGCCTCGCCGAGCCGGTACAGGACCGCGGGGGCGAGGCCGGCGGCCACGCCCGCCTCGACGAAGCGCCGCCACGCCAGCCGCGCGCCGACGCGGTACGCGGCCAGGAGCGCGTCGAGCGACCGGCCGCCCCGCAGCTCCCCCCGCCCCAGCTCGACGTAGGTCTCGTCGCGCGCGCCGCGGTCGGGGGCGGTCGGGTCGGCGAGCCCGTCGACGAAGCGGCCGAGCGCCCGCTCGACGCCGAACCGCACGGCCTGGCCGAACGGCCCCACCATCGCCCGGGCGTAGTCGGGGACCTCGGCGGCGATCGCGGCGATGATCTCGTCCGACAGCGGCTCGAGCACCGGCCGCAGGACGACCGCCGCCTCCGGAGGGATGGGCTCGAACGGATCGGGCATCTGTCACCAAACTACAACGCGCGGCCGTCGAGGTCGCGTCTACGGCGAAGACGATCGCGGTTCTGCTGTCCAGACTTCAAGCATGACCCGCGCGCACAAGATCTCGAACCTCGGCGGGGCGATCGTCCCATTCCTCGCCTTCATCGCGGCCGTGGTGCTGCTCTGGAACCGCTACGTGGACTGGAGCGACCTCGCCGTGCTGGCGATCATGTACGTCGCCACCGGCTTCGGCGTCACCGTCGGCTTCCACCGGATGCTGACCCACCGGTCCTTCCAGACCTTCAAGCCGGTCGAGTACGTGTTCGCGATCCTCGGGTCGATGTCGGTCCAGGGCCCGGTGATGTCGTGGGTGGCCGACCATCGCAAGCACCACGCGCACACCGACCAGGAGGGCGACCCGCACTCCCCGCACACGCACGAGTCGGGCCTCAAGGGCCTCTGGTACGCGCACATGGGGTGGCTGTTCGACCGCCAGGGCCAGGCCGCGTTCACCAAGTACGCCAAGGACCTCAACGACGACGGCGGGATGCGCCTGATCCACCGGACGTTCGTCGTCTGGGTGGTCGTCGGGCTGGCGCTGCCGTTCGGGCTGGGCTTTGCGATCGACGGCACGCTGCGCGGCGCGTTGACCGCGATGCTGTGGGGCGGCCTCGTGCGCGTCTTCCTGCTGCACCACGTCACCTGGTCGATCAACTCCGTCTGCCACTTCTTCGGGAGCCGGCGGTTCGCCGTCGACGACCACTCGACCAACGTCTTCTGGCTCGCGCTGCCGTCGTTCGGCGAGTCCTGGCACCACAACCACCACGCCTTCCCGCGCTCGGCCGTGCACGGGCTGCGCTGGTACGAGGTCGACCCGACCGGGTGGGTGATCCGTGCGATGCGCCGGGTCCGGCTCGCCTGGAACGTCGTCGAGATCACGCCGGAGCGCCAGCGCGCGAAGGAGGCTGCCGCAGCGGCGTAGCGCCTGACGCGGTACGGTCGCCACGTGCGCCGCACCGCATTCCTGGGCGTCATCGTCTCGCTGCTCGCCGCGCCGCAGGCGCTCGCCGCCTCGGCCGACGACGTCGCCGTGCGCCGCACCGCGCACGGCATCCCGCACATCCGCGCCGCCAACTGGGAGAGCCTGGGCTACGGCTACGGCTACGCCCTCGCGCAGGACGCGCTGTGCCCGGTGGCCGACTCGTACGTGACCGTGCGCGCCGAGCGCTCGCGCTACTTCGGGCCCGACGCCACGTACGCCGCCCGCGGCAACGGGACGACGCCGAACAACCTCAGCTCCGACTTCTTCTTCGCCCGGATCATCGCCGAGCAGACGGTCGAGAAGCTCGTGGCCGAGCCGCCGCCGCGCGGGCCGAAGCCCGAGATCCGCCAGATCGTCAAGGGCTATGTGGCCGGCTACAACCGAGCGCTCGCCGGCCCCGCCCGCAACGCCGACCCCGCCTGCGCGGGCAAGCCGTGGGTGAAGCCGATCGAGGAGATTGACGTCTACCGGCGCTTCTACCAACTCGCGCTGCTGGCGTCGGCGGGCGTGGCGGTCGACGGGATCGGCGGCGCCCAGCCGCCGCCACCCGGCGACCCGGGTGCCGCCGCGGCGCTCGGCGCGCGCGACGAGGCGCTGCGCGCGATGGACCCGCGGCGCTTCGACGAGCTGCTCGGCGGCATCGGGTCCAACGCCGTCGCGCTGGGCAAGGACGCAACCGAGAGCGGCAAGGGGCTGCTGCTCGGCAACCCGCATTTCCCGTGGGACGGCTCCGAGCGCTTCTACCAGGCGCACCTGACCATCCCCGGCAAGCTCGACGTCGCCGGCGGGAGCCTGCTCGGCGTCCCGCTCGTGCTGATCGGCCACACCCGCAACCTGGCGTGGAGCCACACCGTCTCGACCGCCCGGCGGTTCACGCCGTACGAGCTGCGGCTCGTGCCGGGATCGGCGACGACCTATCTCGTCGACGGCCAGCCGCGCCAGATGCGGCGCACGAAGGTGACCGTGCAGGCGCGCCGCGCGGACGGGTCGCTCGAGCCGCGCACACGCACGCTGTACGCCACCGAGCACGGCCCGGTCCTCACCGGGATCCTGGGCCTCCCGGTGTTCCCGTGGACCGCGGCCACGGCGTTCGCGCTCGGCGACGCCAACGCCGGCAACTTCCGCTACCTCAACCACTTCTTCGACACCAACCAGGCGCAGAGCGTCGGCGAGCTCGACGCGATCGAGCGCCGCTACCAGGGCATCCCGTGGGTCAACACGATCGCGGCCGACAGCGCCGGGCGCGCCTACTACGCGGACATCGGCTCGGTCCCGAACGTCGACACGCCGAAGCTCGCCGACTGCAGCACGGCGCTCGGCCGGGCGACCGACGCCGCCCTGCGCGTCCAGGTCCTCGACGGCTCGCGCGCGGCGTGCGCCGCCGGCTCGGCCGAGGCGGCCGGGGCCGCGGCCCCGGGGATCCTGCCGCCGTCGCGGATGCCGGCGCTGTTCCGCGACGACTACGTCACCAACGGCAACGACTCCTACTGGCTCTCGAACCCGCTCTCGCCGCTCGAGGGCTTCCCGCGGATCATCGGCGACGAGCGCACGGTGCGCACGCCGCGCACGCGGATCGGCCTGCGGATCGTGCAGGAGGGCGGGCGGTTCTCGGCCGCCGAGCTCGCCGCGGCCGTCTTCAATAACCGCCAGTACCTGGGCGAGCTGTGGCGCGACGAGCTCGTCGCCATGTGTCGCCGGCAGCCCGGCCTCGCGGCGGCGTGCGAGGCGCTGGCCGGGTGGGATCTGCGCGATGACCTCGGCTCGCGCGGCGCGATCCTGTTCCGCCGCTTCGCGACGCGGGCGGTGGCGATCAGCGGCGGCCCGTGGCGGGTGCCGTTCTCCGCCGAGGACCCGGTCAACACGCCGCGCGGGCTGAGCACCGAGAACCCCGCGGTGCTCCAGGCGCTCGTGGATGCGGTGCGCGATCTCGAAGGCGCCGGGATCCCGCTCGACGCGCCGCTCGAGGGATTCCAGTACGAGCTGCGCGGCGGCGAGCGCATCCCGATCCACGGCGGGCCGGGGACGGTCGGCGTCTTCAACGCGATCAACGTCGTCTGGGACCCGGAGCGCGGCTATCCGAACGTGCCCCACGGCTCGAGCTTCGTGCAGGTCGTCGGGTTCGACGGCAGCCCCTGCCCCGACGCCCGGACCATCCTCACCTACTCGCAGTCGCCCAACGAGCGCTCGCCGTACTTCGCCGACCAGACGCGGATGTACTCGGGGAAGCGGTGGGTGCGGACGCGCTACTGCGAGCGCGACATCCTGGATGACCCCGCCCTCCAGGTCACGCGGCTCGGCGGCCCGCCGCTCGTGCGGCAGGTCCGCGTGCGGGCGCTGCGCTCCAGGCGCGCCGTGCGGATCTCGTTCCGCCTGGGCCGGCGCGCCGAGGTCGGCGTCCGCCTGGCCCAGGGAAAGCGCACGATGGCCACGCCGCGGCGCCGCACGCTCGGGGCGGGGCGCCGCCGGATCGTGCTGCGCGGCCTGGGGCGGCGCGGGAGGCGGCTGCGGGTCGTCCTCAGCGTGGTGGGCGCCGACGGCGAGCGCCGGACGATCCGGCGCCGCGTCCGCTACTAGAGCGACCCCCTAACGCTTGCGCTTGCCCGGCGCGCAGGTGCGGTACTTGCGGGTCTCGGTGACCGTGCGCCCGTCGGCGGTCATGGCCGTGACCTTCACGGTGAACCGGCCCTTGGGCAGCCCGCGGAGGTCGACGGGCGCGCCGAGCCGCTTGCCCTTCACCGTCTTGACCTTCTTGCGGTTGACGGTCACGACCGCCGAGACGAGCTTCGTGCCCTTGGGCTGCTTGAGGCGGATCCGGAAGACGCGGCGGCTGACGCAGCGCCTGACCGAGGGCAGCGTGAAGACCTCGCGGGGCTTGATGGCGCCCGGCTTGACGACGCCGGGAGGCGGCGGCTGCTGGCCGGCGGGCGGGCCTGCCGGAGGCGGCGGCGGTGGCGGCGGCGGCGGTGGGGGCGGCGGAGGCGGTGGTGGGGGCGGCGGCGGTGGGGTCACCGGCACCTCGGGCTCGACGAAGACGGGGCCTGGGACGCGGCGGGCGTTGGACACGGCGCTGAACGAGCCGTACGGGTTGCCGGCCCGCACTCGGCAGGCCAGAAGGTGGCCGGAGTCCGCGTCCCCCGGCACGTAGGTCTGGGCGGTCGCGCCTTCGATCACGGTGCTCTCGCGCAGCCAGGTGTAGGTGTAGGCCAGCGGCTGGGCGCCGTCGAAGCCGGTCGGCGTGCAGGTGTAGGGCGCCGTCGCCGCCGTGGGGATGAACGCGCTCCCGGTGGTGGGCGGGCAGCCGATGGAGGGCGACGGTGTCCCCTCAGTGAACCGGGCGATGGCCGCGGCGCCGCCGAGGGCGGGATCCGAACCGACCCCGGTGACCAGCAGCTTCCCGTCCGCGCCGGGGGCCAAGTCCGTGGTCGAGTAGAAGCCACACGACCGCGCGGTGGCGAGCAGGCCACCGGTGCCGAACTCGGTGTCGAGGGCGCCGGTCGGGCCGGCGGCGGTGACGGCGAGCGTCCGCGGGAAGCTGAGGTTGCGCAGCCCGGCGACGATCCTGCCGTCGGGCATCCGGTCGACACCCATCTGGCGGCCGACGCCGTCGGCGCCGGGCACGTCCAGCGTCGCGAAGCCGCCCGAGCCGAACGCGCCGTCGGGCGGGCCTGCGGGCGTCAGCTTGGCGAGGAGGCGGTCAGGCGGGAACGGGGAGCTCTGGCCGCTGAGGAGCATCGTGCCGTCGTCGAGGACGCGACCGATATCGAAGTTCGTCCCCGCCGGCCCGGTGTGCTCGGCGTGCCCGTCGCCGTCGAAGCTCGTGTCCAGGGCGCCGGAGGCGACGTCGATCTGGAGGACCTCGAACCTGGGATTGGGGAAGACGGTGCCGAAATCGCCGGCAAAGCGCAGCTTGTTGCCGGGCACGAGGCCGGCCGACAGAAGCCTCCCGACGGCGACGTTCTCGCGGTGGTACTGCACCACGCCGCCGGTCCCGAACGCGGGGTCGAGCGTCCCGTCCGGCCGGACCTTCGCGACGGCGACGCGGCTGGGCCGCGAGCCCCCACGGACGAAGTCCGCGTCCCCGGCGGTGCCGACCGCGAGCACGCCGCCGTCGGGCAGGGCGAAGAGCTCCTCGACCGTGCCGCCGTCGCCCGTCGTCCCGTCGTCGTCGCGGCAGATCGACGGCGTCCCGGCGCACGTCGGCGGCTGGTCGGCCGCCGTGCTGGCCGCGCGCAGCTTGATCATCAGCTCGCCGTCCCCCGAGAACGAGGCGTCGCGGGCTCCGGCGGCCGTATGGCGCATGACCAGGAAGTTGTCGTAGCTGAAGTCCTCGTTGGTGGTGCCTCCCGAGTAGATCGTCCCGGCCTGCGGGCTGGTGGGAGCGGCCGGAGTCAGCGCGTTGAGCCGGGAGCCCGAGTCCCCTGGCGTCTCGACCGCGACGCCGTCGCCCGACCACGACGTGTCCGGCGCGCCGGACGGGTCCAGCTTCCAGAGGACGGCGACGTGCTTGAGCACGTCGACCGCGTCGCCGGCGACCAGCGTCGAGCCGTCGGGCCGGGGCAGCAGCCTCACCGGGTTCGAGGCCGTCCCCTCGCCGACCGGCGTCGCCGACTCCTGATAGCTGTCGAGAGTCGGGTCCCGGCGGCCGGTCCCGTCATAGCGGCGCAGCCCGAACCGGTCGTCCTCCGACAGCGAGCCGCCGAAGATGGTCGTCGTGGCGTTGCCGGCGACCAGGATCGTCTCCCCGTCGACGAGCGCCTCGGCCGGCGCCTCGGAGTTGATCGTCTGGCCGGAGCCGATCTGGTCGCAGTAGGAGCCGTCGCCGAGGAAGTCCTCGTCCAGGGCGCCGTTCTCGTCGAGCATCGCCAGCGCCCATCCGCCGATGATCGGCGCGGACCCGATGTCGGCGACCGCGGTGACGAACAGGCGCCGGTCGGGCAGCTGGTCGATGTCGACGGCCGCCTGGAAGCACCGGTTCTTCAGCAGCACGTCCCCGTCGCCGTCGAACGTGGGGTCGAGCGCTCCCTGCGGCGTCAGGCGGATCACCGCGCTGATCGGGTCGGTGAACGTGGGGGTCACCTGGGCCGAGGATCCGTAGATGACGAAGCGGCCGGCGTCGTCGATGATCCCGCCGCTCCCCACCGGGCCGGGATACTCGACGGACGGCTCGACCCGCCTCGGGATCCTCACGAGCACGGTGCCGTTGGTGCCGAACGCCGGATCGCGTGCCCCGTCGGCGGCCAGCCTGGTGACCGCGGTCTGTCCCTGGTCGGTGACGCAGCGGTCGGCGGACCCGATCAGGATGATCTCGCCGCCGGGCCGCTCGAGCACGGTCCCCGCGGACGAGCACCCGTGGTCGCCGACGACGAGCAGGCGGTGGCCCCCGCTTCCGAATCCGGCCTCCGGCGAGCCGTCGGCGCGCCGGCGCAGGACGAGCGTCTTGCGCGCCGCCCCGTCGCGTGCGTCGCCGGTCACCAGCACGTCCCCGTCGGCGGCGAGGGCCGCGTCGGTGACCGAGACCCCGTCGACGAACTCGCCCGAGAACGCGACCCCGCCCTCGCCGTAGGTGGGGTCGAGCACCCCTTCGGGTGAGTAGCGGGCGAATGCGACGCGCTGGACGTTGTCGACGCGGGCCACGCCGACCCCGAGGAGCTTGCCGTCGGGGAGGACGAGCACCTTGTCGATCTCGGCGTTGTCGGTGTTGCCGACCTTGGTGATCACCTTCCCGCCCTCGCCGAAGCCCGGGTCGAGCGCGCCCGCGTCGGTGTGCCGGGTCAGCGCGAAGCGCCGGACGCCGTTCACCCTCGCCCACCCGGCGGAGACGATCTTGCGGTCGGGCTGCAGGGCGAGCGAGATCGCCGACGCGCGGAAGTCCCGCCCGGCGGTCACCGACGCCCAGCCGTCGCCGGAGAAGCTGTCGTCGCTGGCGCCGAAGGGTGCGCCCACCGCGAATCCGGGCGTCAGCGCCAGCACCGCGAGGGCGGCGGGTCCGGGTGCCCAGCGAAGCAGCCTACGCATCGGCCAGAAAACGGCCGGCGCGCGTCGTAACCGTCGTTACAGGATCTCGATTTCGGACTGGTCGCCGACCATGAACCGGTACGCGCGCGGCTGGCGGGTCGAGCGGCTGATCGCGACGTTCTTGCCGAGCAGGCTGGACTCCATCCGGCCGGCCAGGCCGCGGACGCTCGAGCCTTCAAGCAGGATCGAGTGCTCGACCTCGGCGGTCTCGATGACCACGCCGGCGCCGACCGCGGTGTACGGGCCGACATAGGCGTCGCGCAGCACGGCGCCGGCGCCGATGATCGCCGGCCCGCGGACGGTCGAGCGCTCGAGCACCGCGCCCGCCTCGATGATCACGCGGCCGTCGGCCTGGGCGTCGATGAGGGTGCCGTCGACGCGGCGCTCGATCGTCTCGAGGATCAGCCGGTTGGCCTCCAGCATGTCCTCGAGGCGGCCGGTGTCCTTCCACCATCCGCGCACGACGTGCGACTCGACCTGCTCGCCCTGGTCGACGATCCACTGGATCGCGTCGGTGATCTCGAGCTCGCCGCGCCCGGACGGCTCGATCGAGCGCGCCGCCTCGTGGATCCGCGGGGTGAACATGTAGACCCCGACCAGCGCGAGGTTGGTCGCCGGCTCCGAGGGCTTCTCGACCAGCCGCTTGACGCCGCCGGCCGGGTGCAACTCCGCGACGCCGAAGTTCTCGGGATCCGGAACCGGCGTGAGCAGGATCAGCGCCTGCGGCTCGTGCTCGCGGAACGCGGCGACGAGGTCCTCGATCCCGCCCTGGAGCAGGTTGTCGCCGAGGTACATCACGAACGGGCTCGAGCCCAGGAACGGCTCCGCGGTCAGCACCGCGTGGGCGAGGCCGAGCGGCGCGTCCTGCTCGATGTAGGTGATCCGCACGCCGAACTGCGAGCCGTCGCCCGCCGCCTCGCGGATCTCCCCGCCGGTCTCCGGCGCGATGATGATCCCGATGTCCGAGATCCCGGCGGCGGCCATCGCCTCGATCCCGTAGAACAGCACCGGCTTGTTGGCGACCGGCACGAGTTGCTTGGCCGACGTGTGGGTGATCGGCCGCAGGCGCGTGCCCTTGCCGCCCGAGAGGATCAGGCCCTTGAGGTTCTCCATCGCGGCGCGGACGCTACCGACCGGCGGGCTCGGGTTGCGCGGCGAGCAGGCGCTCGGCCGCCGTGAGGATCGCCGCGCGGCGGTCGGCGGGCTCGATGACCGCCGCGTCGCCGGCCTCGCGCAGGACCTCCTTGACGAGGAAGTCCTCGCCCTTGAATGCCCACTCCACGACGATCGCGCCATCGGCGAGCTCGGCCACCACCGTGCGCTCCTCGCGCGCCCAGCGGGCCTGCTCGGCTGAGATCCACACGTGCGCCATCCGCGACGCGGGGACCTCGCCGGTCTTCGGCCAGCCCTCGATGTCGGCCACCGGATCGAGGTCGGGCCGCGGCTCGAACGTCTCGTCCAGCGCGGTCGCCCGCTTGATCCGGTCCAGCCGGAAGTGGCGCGTGTCCTCGCGCGACGGATCCCACGCGGCGACGTACCAGCCCTGGACCGAGTTGATCAGGCCGTAGGGCTCGATCCGGCGCAGCGAGAACTGGTCCTCGTTGGCCGCGTAGTACTCGAGCTCGAGCAGGTGGCGGTCGGCGATCGCGCCGGCGATGACGCGCGCGAGGATGGGGTCGTCGGCCTCGGCGCTCGTGATCTGCAGGCCCTCCCGGATCGGGTCCTCGCCGAGCGCGGCGACGATCTTCTCGCGCGCCGAGTTCAGGACGCCGGCCGGGATGTGGTCGCCGAGCAGGTCGATCGCGGCGACGAGCGCCTTGGCCTCGATCGGCAGCAGCCGGGCGGGGCGGTCGAACGTGTCGGAGTACGGCTCGGGGTCGACCTCGATCTCGCCTGCGTCGGAGACCTCGGCGTAGAGCACGTACGCGCCGCCACCGAAGTTGACGACGTTGAGCACGGAGACGTCCTCGCGGAGCTCCTGCTGCGAGATCTGCAGCTGCTGGCAGACGTCGGCGATCTGCAGGCGCTCGCCGGCCCGGCCGGCCTGGATGAGCACCGACGCGAGCGTCACCAGGCGCGCGAAGCGCTCGGGGCGGATCGCCGCGTCGGCGGCGCGCGACCGGCTGCGTCCGTTCTCGGACGGCTCGGGGGCCGCGGGCTCGGGCGGCCGGGCCGGCAGCGGCGGCGGGTCGCCGCGGTGCAGCTCGGCGATCCGCTCGAGGCGCTCGCGCGCCTCCGCGACCAGCGCGGGCGGCCCGACGATCCGCGCGTGCTCGCCGAAGCCGAGCGTCCAGGAGATCAGCAGGCGCGCCAGGGCGTACTCGGTGCGGAAGACGTGCCCGCCGTCGGCCGCGTCGGCCATCTCGCCGTAGGTGGCGAAGTGGCGCTCGACCTGCCAGGCGATGCGGTCCGACACCCAGACCTCGGCCGTGCCGACGGGCTCGCCGAGCTGCCACGGGACGCGGTTCGCGTACGCGCGCGGGTCGAAGTCGGCGGGGCGCTGGAAGTCGTGCTCGGCCTTGGTCGCGTAGGCGACCTTGCCGCGGATCCGCGACAGGCGGAAGACGCGGACGGCGCCGCGCTCGTGGGCGTGACCGACGAGGTAGAACTGCCCGCCCTGGAAGAGCAGCTGGTACGGGTCGACCTTGCGCAGCGCCGTCTCGTCGGTCTGCATCGTGTAGTACTCGAACTCGATCCGCTTGCGGCGATAGATCGCGGTGTCGATCTTCGCGAGCCGGGCCCCCACCTCCTGGCCGCCCGCCGACGCGGTGATCCCCAGCCCGATGGACTGCTGCTGCGGCGCGCCGAGCGGGCTCGGACGGCCCCAGGTGATCTGCTGCAGCGCGAGCCGCAGCGGCTCGGCGTAGGCGAACTCCCCGTCGAGCAGCGACAGCGACGTCTGCAGGGCGGCGAGCTCGGCGTCGGTGAAGGCGATCGCCGGCAGGTGGAAGGCCTCCGGGGCGAGCGAGTAGTTCTCCTGCTCGGAGAAGCCGTCGGCCGGCTTGTCGACCGTGAGCTGGATGCCGAGCGACTCGAGCTCGGCGCGGTCGGCGTAGAAGCGGCGCGCGAACGCGTCCTCGGTCATGTCCGAGTAGCCCTCGACGTCGCGCCGGATCTCCGTCGCGGTCACCGGCCGGCGCTCCGCCATCAGATAGGCGATCAGCGACAGCTGGCGGATGAGCTTTTCGGTGTCCTTGGCCAAGACGACGACACCATACGAATTCGGCGGCCAAGTTCCGCCTGGAGCTCGAACTGGACGGATGACCGACCGCTCTTTGCGCAGATTGGCGGTTCCCAAAGGTTTTCGCGAAACCTGCCGATACAGCCTCAGCGTGCTTCCCCGTCTCGTCCTGATCGAAGACCACCTCGCCCTCCGGAAGGGCCTGGGCCTCCTCCTCGCCCACCGCGGCTGCGAGGTCCTCGGCACCGCCGGCACCTCAGCCGAGGCGCGGGACCTCGTCAGCCTCGTCCTCCCGGAGGTCGCCGTGGTCGACGTCCACCTGGGCGAGGAGAGCGGCATCGCCCTGACGCGGGAGATCGTCGTCGCGCACCCCGCCTGTCGCGTCGTGCTCTACACCGGGGCCGACGACGAGCGGCTGCTGCGCGAGGGCCTCGCCGCCGGCGCGACCGGCTACGCGCTCAAGAACGGCGAGATCGACGAGCTGCTCGATGCGATCCGCTGCGCCGGCGACGGCGTGCGCTACGTCGACCCCCGGCTGCGCCACCTCCTCGGCCACTCCGCCCCGGTGCCCCAGGCGCCGCTCTCCAAGCGCGAGCGCGAGATCATGGACCTCCTCGCCCACGGGCTGACGGGCGAGCAGGTCGCCGTACGACTCGTGCTCTCCGCCGAGACCGTCAAGACGCACATCCGCAACGCGATGGGCAAGCTCGAGGCGACGACCCGCGTCCACGCCGTCGCCCTCGCCATGCGCGACGGGCAGATCTCCCCGCCCGGCTTCGCCGGCGCCCTGCGCCGCTAAGCGGCGCGCGCCGCGAAGTACGCGCCGCCACCCAGAGCCCGGTCGAACCCCGACCAGGCCGAGCCCTGCGGCAGCTCCTTCTCGAGCCGGTCGAACGAGCCGAGCCGCCCGCCCAGGTTGTCGATCATGTGGACGAGCGTCGCCTCGCGCGTGCACGGCAGGACCGGCGACCCGTGCTCGAGCGCCCCGTGGTGGGCGAGGATGATGTGCAGGACGGCCGCGGCCAGCGCGTCGGGGAACCCGGGCAGGTCCTCGATCAGCCGGCGCACGCGGTAGTAGCCGAGGGGGATCTCGCCCTGGAGCTTGCCGAGGTCGGTCAGGTCGATCGCCCGCGGGTCGCTCGTGTAGGCCTCGAGCTTGCCGATGTCGTGCAGCAGCGCGCCGGTCACGGCGACGTCGCGGTCGATCCCCGGGAAGGTGGCGCTGATCGCCGACACCGCCTGGGCGACCGAGAGCGCGTGTTCGAGCAGGCCGTGGCGGTAGGCCTGATGGTAGCGCTTGGCCGCCGGCGCGTCGCGGAACTGCGGCCAGGTCTCAGAGTCGGGGCCGACGAGGTGCTCGAGCAGCGCCTGCAGGTGCGGGTTCTGCACCGTGGCGACGAGCTCGCGGAGGTCGGCCTCCATCTGCGCCGCCGTGCGCGGCGGGCCGTCGAGCAGGTCGCGCATGTCGGCCTCGCCCTCCTCGGCGGGCCGGAGCGCGAGGACCTCGAGCTGCGGGCCGTAGCGCGGGTGGACGGAGAACCGCCCGGTGACCCAGACCACGTGGCTCGGCGTACAGGCCGCGTAGTGCTCGGCGGCGCGATCGCGCACCACGGCGGCGACACCGCCGGTCCGATCGGCGAGCCGGAGCTTGAGCAGCTCCTCGCCTTCCCGGGTCGTGCGCAGCGCGCGCTCGCGCACCAGCAGCGCCTGGTCGATGTCCTGACCGTCTGCGAACTCACGCACGAGCATGGGCGCGAAAGCTAGAGCCGCGCCCGGACGCACCTGCTCGGCTTAGCGAAGCGACTCCGCGATCCGGACCGCCTCGGACTGGCCGACGTCGCCCTCGATCCGCGTGAGGATCCCGTCGCGCTCGAGCAGGAGCGTGTTACCGGCGAGGCGCTGCGGCTCGTAGTTCGCGTCCCCGTCCGGGCGGACGTACGCGAAGCCGTGCGCGCCGCCGATGAAGTAGGCGCGAGCACCGTCGATCCGCAGTCTCGCGATGCTCGTGGCCTGCCCCAGCGCCTTCTCGATCACCGGGGTCGTGGTCGCCTCGAACTGCTGCACGATCAGCCGCTCGTAGTCGAACGTGACCACGAGCGGACCGCCTTGGGGCAGCCGGTCCAGGTAGATGCCCGCGGCCTGGCGGCCCTCCGGGACGCGGAGTGCGAACCCCGCGCGCCGGCGCGCCGTGGCGAGATCGACGCGGGTGCCGAGCGGGCCGATCTCGGGCCGCGCGTCGGGCCGGGGCTCCTGCCGCTCGACCCGCACCGACTTCAGCCCGAGCAGCTCGAGGACCGCGTCACGCGCGCCGGGGGAGACGGCGAGCGTCGTCGCCGGCGCGCCGAGGAGCAGGGCGGCGAGCACGACGAGGAGCGTTCGGCGGTTGCGCCGCGGGCGCGCTGGCGCGGGTGCGGCGACGGGGCGCAGCGGCGCGGTGGCGAGGATGCGCGCGCGGACGGCGCCGGCGATGTCCGGCGTCTCCGGCCAGGCGATGTCGAGGTCGCGCAGCTCGCGATCGAGGTCAAGCATCGGGCCCCATCTCCTCGCGCAGGCGGCCGAGCGCCCGCGACAGCCGTGACTTGACCGTCCCCGCCGGCACCCCGAGCGCCGCGGCGGCCTCGGTCTCGGAGAGCTCGAGCAGGTAGCGCGCGCCGATCACCAGCCGGTCCTCCTCGCGGAGGCGGCCGAGGGCGGCGAGCAGGAGGCGTCGCTGGTCGTGCGCCAGCAGCTCGGCGTCGGGGTCGCCCTGCGCCGATACCGCGTGCAGCCGCTCGTCACCCGCCGCGCGCAGCGCGAGCGAGCTCCGGCGTCCCGCCGCCCGCCGCCGGTTGCGCGCCTCGTTGGCGACGATCGTCAGGAGCCAGGGGCGCAGCGGCTCACCGCTGCGGAATCGCCCGAGCGCGCGGTAGGCCTTGACGAACGCGTCCTGCGCGGCCTCCTCGGCCTCGGCCGCGTCACCGCAGACGAGCATCGCGGTCCGGAACGCGATCCGCTCGTGCTCGCGGACGAGCGCGGCGTACGCGTCGGCATCGCCGGCGCGGGCGCGCTCGACCAGATCCTCCTCGGTGGGGGCGGGGCTCACCACTGCGGTTCCTACACCTCCGGCGGGCCGCGCGTTCCCGCCCCCGCCCTACACCGCGCTGGGAACGCACGGTCCGCGGGCGACGTTCCATGGCGTGGCCGTGGTTGACGGACTGCGATCAGTGAGGAAGGGCGGAGTCGGGAGGGGGAGGAGCGTGCATCTCGTCACACTCGCCCCGAAAGCAACGGCGAGAGTGACGTGAGGCACGCCAGGGCGAGCCCAGCGTCACATTCGCGGGCGAAAACGCGCCGAGTGTGACGCCAGGCTCGTTCGACCCCTCTTCCTCACCGATCGCCGTTCGCTTCCGCGCGCGCAAAGTGGCGCACGGAGGCGCTACCCCCCGTAGAACCGGATCGCCCGGTCGGCGAGCTTGCGTGTGTCGCGCTCGTTGCCGACGGCGTTGACGATGATCGCGAGCCCCGGCACCAACCGGCCGGCGATCCGTTTGCCCGCCCGCTTGCCGACCATCTTGAGCAGCCGCGTCGCGAGCGTCTGCTCGCGGCTGAGCCGCTGGCCCACCCACGCGGACGCGACGGACTGGCCGACGCCGTCGAGCGCGGAGCGGGCGGTCTGCGGATCGGGATAGAGGCCCTGGAGGACGAGCAGTTCGGCTGGGCGCATGGGGTCGCGGGGGTCGTAGCCGTAGGCGGCCGCGATGAAGAAGACCATCCGTGACTGGATCCAGGCCAGCGCGGCCAGGTCGGGGATGATGGTGACGATGCCGCCGATGCCGGTGGCGGCGCCGCCGAAGCGGGCCAGGCCGGCGTGCCGGCTCTTGGCCATCTGCGCCAGCTCGGGCGCGGATTGGGCGTAGGTGGCGCGCTTCTCGTCGGCCCAGGCGGCCGCGGCCGGGCCGTGGTAGTCCGCGGCGGCCAGCGCGAGGTGCTCCGGGGCGCGCGCGGGATCCTCGCGCAGGCGCTCCCACAGGCCACGCGGGAGGTCGCGGAGGGAGGTGTCGGTCGTGTCGTCGGTCGAGGTGGTCACGCACGTAGGCTGCCACGTCATGGCCCGCAAGTGGTGGACGCTCGTCGCGGTCTGCGTCGCGACGTTCATGCTCCTCGTCGACGTCACCATCGTGAACGTCGCGCTGCCGGAGATCGAGCGCGCGCTCGGCTCGGACTTCACCGACCTGCAGTGGGTGATCGACGCCTACGCGCTCACGCTGGCCGCGCTGCTGCTCACGGGCGGCTCGCTCGCCGACCTCTACGGCCGCCGGCTGATCTTCGTCACCGGCCTCGCGGTGTTCACCCTGGCGTCGGTCGCCTGCGGCCTCGCCGGGACCCCGGACCAGCTCAGCCTCGCCCGCGCGGCGCAGGGGATCGGCGGCGGGTTCATGTTCGCGACGTCGCTCGCCCTGCTGGCGTCGAGCTTCCAGGGCGCCGAGCGCGGGACCGCGTTCGGGGTCTGGGGCGCCGTGACCGGCGCGTCGGTCGCCGTCGGTCCGCTGGCGGGCGGGGTGCTGACCGAGGCGTTCGGCTGGGAGTCGATCTTCTTCGTCAACGTGCCGATCGGCATCGCTGCGATCGCGCTGGCGCTCGCCAAGGTCGAGGAGACCCGCGCGCCGGTCATGGGCCCCACCCGCCCGCGACTCGACTGGCCCGGCGTGATCCTCTTCTCCGCGGCGCTCTTCCTGCTCATCTTCGGCCTGATCCGCGGCAACGCCGAGGGGTGGGGGAGCGGGGTGATCGTCGGCTGCCTGGCCGGCTCGGCGGTGCTGCTCGCCGCGTTCGTCGCGGTCGAGCGCCGCCAGGCGGCGCCGATGCTCGACCTCGGGCTGTTCGCCAAGCCGGCGTTCGTCGGCGCCTCGGTCGCCGCCTTCGTGCTCTCGGCGGCGATGTTCTCGATGTTCCTCTACCTCACGCTCTACATCCAGAACGTCCTGGGCTACTCGGCGCTGGAGGCCGGCCTGCGGTTCCTGCCCGTGACCATCCTGTCGTTCCTCGTCGCGCCCGTCTCGGGCAAGCTCGCCGAGCGCGTCGGGATCCGGTACTTCCTGGCTGTCGGCCTGGCGCTGGTCGGCGCCGGCCTGCTGCTGATGGGCGGCTTGGAGCCCGGCGACGACTGGACGGCGATGCTGGCCGGCTTCATGATCGCCGGCGGCGGCATCGGCCTGGTGAACCCGCCGCTGGCCACCGCCGCGGTCGGCGTCGTCGAGCCCGCGCGCGCCGGGATGGCGTCCGGCATCAACTCGACGTTCCGCCAGGTCGGGATCGCCACCGGGATCGCCGGGCTCGGCGCGATCTTCCAGCACGTGGTCAACGGCCGCGCCGAGGAGTTCGGCCGCGCCGTGACCGCCGCGGGCGGCCCAGCCGGCCCGCCGCCCGGGGTGGAGGGACAGTTCTCGGACTTCATCTCGTTCGGCCTCTACCGGCCGGTCGCCGAGCGCTTCGGGGGCGGCGTCGAGACCGCGGGCCGCGAGGCCTTCCTGGCCGGCCTGAACGACATCCTGATCTACGCGGGAGCCCTCGCCTTCGTCGGCGCGTTGCTCTGCCTGGTGCTCGTTCGCCCCAGCGACTTCGTCGCCCACGGGCACTGACTCGCTGCAGGATTTCGCTGCTCAGCGGGTACCCTGGCGGCCATGTCGCCCCGTCTGACACTCGCCACGATCGCCTTGTTCCTCAGCCTCGCGCCCGCCGCCGCGGCCCAGCTGCCGCCGCCGCAGCCGACCCCGACCCCCGCGCCGGCGCCGCCGCCGGAGCCGCGGATCGCCCCGGGCATCCTGGTCGGAGGCGTCGACGTCTCGAACCTGACGCTGGCGGAGGCCGCCGCGAAGCTCGGGCCTGCGCTCGCCCCCGCGCTGGGCCAGACCGTGCGCGTGGAGGTGGCGGGCCGGAAGTTCGACCTGACGCCGAAGAAGCTGAAGTTCGTGTTCGACGCCAACAAGTCCGCGCGCCGCGCCCTCATCGCCGGCCGCAAGACGCCGCCCGCGGCCGGGGCCACGCTCAACGTGGCGCCCTGGGTGCGGTTCCGCCGCGCGGCCGTCCGCGACTTCAGCAACCGGATCGACCGGATCGTCTACATCAAGCCGCGCGACGCGACGATCCGCATCACGCTCACCAAGATCTACCGCCGCAAGTCCAAGGAGGGCCGCGACCTCAAGGCCCGGGCGCTGCGCGGCGAGATCGAGAAGGTCGTCGCCGATCCCGCAGCCCCGCGGCTGATCCGGCCCGGCCGCACCGTGCTCAAGCCGAAGATGAACGCGCTCGAGCTCGCCAAGGCCTACCCGACGATCGTCACCATCGACCGCGGCAGCTTCAAGCTGCGCCTGTTCAAGAACCTCAAGCTGACCAAGAGCTACGGCGTCGCGGTCGGCGCGGCCGGCTTCGACACGCCGGGCGGCCGCTACTCGATCGCCAACAAGACCGTCAACCCCGTCTGGACCGCCCCGAACAAGCCCTGGGCCGGCCTCTACGCCGGCCGCTCGGTCCCGGGCGGCTCGGCCGAGAACCCGCTCAAGGCGCGCTGGCTGGGCATCGCCAACGGCGTCGGGATCCACGGCACCGGCGCCCCGTGGTCGATCGGCACGCGGGCGTCGCACGGGTGCATCCGCATGACCGTCCCCGACGTCATCGATCTCTACGACCGCGTCCCGGTCGGCACCCCGGTGCTCATCGGGTAGTACACGTGCCGCTCGTCCAGGCGGCGCTGAACGGCAACGCGACCGGCGCCGCCGTTCCGGTCACGCCGGTGCAGCTGGCGGCCGCGGCGCGCGCCGCGGTGGCGGCGGGCGCCCGCTCGCTGCACGTCCATCCGCGGCGGCGCGACGGGCGCGAGTCGCTCGCGGCCGTCGACGTCGCCGCCGCCGTCGAGGCGGTCCGCGCCGCGTGCCCGGGAGTGGAGCTGGGAACGACCACCGGGCTGTGGATCGCCGACGGCGACCCGGTGCGCCGCGCCGCGCTGGTCGCCGGCTGGACCGTCCTGCCCGACATGGTCTCGCTCAACGTCGACGAGGCCGGCGCCGCCGATCTCGGAGCGGCGCTCGTCGCCCGCGGCGTGCGCATCGAGGCCGGGCTGACCGGGCCGGACGAGGTCACCCTGCTCGCCGCGATGGGCCCCGTACCGCTGCACCGCGTCCTGATCGAGGTCGGCGAGCCCGAGCCGGCCACGGCCGTCGCGGCGGCGGCCGCCACCGATGCGGCGCTCGACGCCGCTCCGATCGGCGCGCCGCGGCTGCACCACGGGGAGGGCCCGGCGACGTGGGCGGTCGTCCGCGCTGCGCTCGCGGCGGGCCGGGACGTGCGTGTCGGGCTCGAGGACGTCGCGGTCGGCCCGGACGGCGAGCCCGCCGACAACGCGGCGCAGGTCGCGGCCGCGCTAGGACTTCTTGGCAGCGCGTGAGCGGCTGCGGGACTTGGGCTTCGTGGCCTTCCCGGCCGCCGCGGTCAGCTCCGCGAGCGAGCCCTCGATCCCCTCGGCGATCACGTCGAGATCGGGCAGCGCGTCGTAGTCGCCGATCAGCCCGAAGTTCATCCCGCCGTCGTAGGACATGATCGCCACCGCGAGCGCGCGGTCGCCGGCCAGGAAGGCGACCGGGAACATCGCGTCGAGCCGGCGGCCGAGGACGTAGAGCGGGAGCTGCGGGCCGGGGACGTTGGTGACGAGCAGGTTGTAGAAGCGGTCCGAGAAGTTCAGCCGCGACGCCTGGGCGAGGATCGTCGGCGGGGCGAAGTCCTGGGCCGCGGCGATCGCCTTGGCGCCCAGCGCCTGCTTGGACTCCTTGAGGCCCTTCATCGCCGCGCTCACGTAGCGCAGGCGCTCCACCGGATCGTCGATGTGGACGGGCAGCGGCGCGAGGATCTGGGTCAGCTGGTTGCCGAGCGCGCCCGACTGCTCGGCGGTCCGCACCGAGACGGGGACCTGGGCGCGCAGCTCGACGCCCTCCGTGCGGCGCCCGCGCGCCTGCAGGAAGTATGCCAGCGCGCCGGCGACCACGGCGAGGACCACGTCGTTGACGGTGCCGCCGAGGGCGTCCTTGATCGCCTTGAGCTCGTCGAGGCCGGCGCGGACGACGCGGATCCGCCGGTGCGGGCCGGGCGGCACGTTGAACGGCGTCTCGGGCGGCGCGTTGAGGCCGGTCCAGACGACCTCGCCGACGCCCTGGGCGACCTCGCGGGCACGCGAGATGAGCTCGGGCGGGTTCGTCGCGGCGCTGACGGTGCCGGCCGCGACGTCGACCACCGCGCGCGCCGCCCCGGTCAGCCCCGCGGCGGCGAGGCTCGCGGCGGTCGGCTCGGGGTTCGGCAGCCACGCCTCGGCCGGGGGCGGGATCTCGGTCCCCTCCGGCGAGAGGTCGAACAGCACCGTGGTGAGGTCGACGCCCGAGATGCCGTCGACCAGCGCGTGATGGGTCTTCGAGATCATCGCGAAGCCCTTGCCCTCGAGCCCCTCGACCAGCCACAGCTCCCACAGCGGCTTCGTCCGGTCCAGCGGCTGGGAGAAGATCCGCCCGGCCAGGTTGAGCAGCACCTGCTCGGAGCCGGGCGAGGGCAGGGCGGTGTGGCGGACGTGGTACTCGAGGTTGAAGCTCGGGTCGTCGATCCACAGCGGCCGGCCGGTGTCCAGCGGCGGGAAGGCGAGCTTCTGCCGGTAGCGCGGGACGAGGTGCAGCCGCGACCGGATATGGCCCAGGAACTCGGGGAGCGTCGGCGGCGAGCCGTCGAAGAGCGCGATCCCGCCGATGTGCATGTGCGTGGTCGGGCCCTCCTGCGCGAGGAAGCCCGCATCGATCGCGGAAAGCCGGTCCAGGTGCCCCTGTGCCATGCCGCGCCTGATACTAGTTCGTGATGGCGCCTTCCAGAGCCGTACTCATCACGGGCTGCTCGACCGGTATCGGGCGGGCCACGGCGGAGCGCCTGGCCGGCCGCGGGTGGACCGTCTACGCGACCGCCCGCCGCCCCGAGACGATCGCCGACCTCGAGCAATCGGGCTGCCGGACGCTGGCCCTCGACGTCACCGACGACGCGTCGATGACGGCGGCCGTGGAGGCGGTCCGGGCGGCCGAGGGCGCCGTCGGCGTCCTGATCAACAACGCCGGCTACAGCCAGTCCGGCGCCGTCGAGTCGGTCCCCCTGGACCGGGTGCGCGCGCAGTTCGAGACCAACGTCTTCGGGCTGCTGCGGATGTGCCAGCTGGCCCTGCCCGGCATGCGCGAGCAGGGCTGGGGCAAGGTCGTGAACATCTCCTCGATGGGCGGGCGCTTCACGTTCCCGGGCGGCGGCGTCTACCACGCCACCAAGTACGCGGTCGAGTCGCTCTCCGACGCGCTGCGCTTCGAGGTCAAGGGCTTCGGCGTCGACGTGGTGCTGATCGAGCCGGGGATCATCAAGACCCACTTCGGCGACACCGCGGTCGGGGGGATCGAGGCCGGCGAGGACGCGGGCCCGTACGGCGCGTTCAACGCCTCCGTGGCCGCCTCGACCGCCGGCGTCTACGAATCCGGACTGCTGGCGCGCCTGGGCGGCAAGCCGGAGCGGGTCGCCCGGGCGATCGAGAAGGCCATCACCACGAGCCGGCCGAGGGCGCGCTACACCGTGACGCCGTCGGCCAAGGTGCTGATCGCCCAGCGCGCCCTGCTCCCCGACGTGGCCTGGGACCGGATGGTCGAGACCTCGTTCCCGCGCCCCGGTCGATGAACCCGGATCCCGCGTCGATCGCCACGGCGGCCCGCGAGGCCGGGCGGCTGGGGATGGACACGGAGTTCCTCCCGGAGGGCCGCTATCGCCCGCTGCTGTGCCTCGTGCAGGTCGTGGTCGGCGAGGAGATCTCGATCCTCGACCCGCTCGCGCCCGGCGGCTTCGACCCGGCGCCGCTCGCCGAGGTCATCGCCGACCCGGAGATCGAGATCGTGCTGCACGCCGGCCGCCAGGACGTGGCGATCCTGCGGCGCGAGTGGGGCTGTGACGTCACCAACGTGTTCGACACGCAGGTCGCCGCGGGCTTCGCCGGGTTCTCCGCCCAGGCCGGCTACCTCGGCCTGCTCCACGACGTCCTGAGGATCCGCCTCGCCAAGTCGGCGAGCTTCACCCGCTGGGACGCGCGGCCGCTCACCGAGGAGCAGCTGCGCTACGCCGCCGAGGACGTCGAGCACCTGCTCCCGCTCGCCGACGACATCCAGGCGCGCCTGACCGAGCGCGGGCGCCTCGAGTGGGCGCGCGAGGAGTGCCGGGCGATCGCCGACGCCTCCGACGAGCGCGACCCCGACGAGGTGTGGCGCCGGCTTCCGCGCGTCTCCTCGCTGGACCCGCGCGACCGGGCGGTGGCCCGCGAGCTCGCCGCCTGGCGGGAACGCACGGCGGAGCGCGAGAACCGGCCGGTCGGCGGGATCCTGCGCGACCCGACGGTCGTCGAGTTGATCAAGCGCAAGCCGTCGAGCCGGGGAGCGCTGAGCCAGATCCGCGGCCTGAACCCGGACGCCGTGCGCCGGCGCGGAGACGACATCATCGCCGCGATCGCGCGCGGTCTCGCGGCCGAGCCGATCCGCCTGGAGGAGGAGGAGCGGGTGTCCGCCGAGACGGCCGACGGGCCGACCATCGCGCTCGCCGAGGCGCTGGTGCGGGCCCGCGCGCTGGAGGCCGGGCTGGCGTACGAGCTGATCGCCGCCCGCGCTGACCTGACGCCGGTGGTCGTGGCGGCCCGCCGCGGCCGTCCCGAGCCGTCGGTCCGGACGCTCGAAGGCTGGCGCCGGGCGCTGGTCGGCGACGAGCTGCTGGCCCTGCTCGCGGGCGAGCGCGCGCTGCGCGTCGGGGCCCGGGGCCGGGTGGAGATCGGCGGGGGTGCTACCGAGGGGTAGGCTGGCCGGGATGGGCGAGCACGTCCGCATCGCGGTCATCGGCACCGGCGCCTCGGCGATCCAGTTCGTGCCGCAGATCCAGCCACAGGTGGCTCGGCTGCACGTCTTCCAGCGCACCCCGCCGTGGATCCTGCCGCGGCCCGACCGGCGGGTGACCGGCGTCGAGCGTCGCGTCTACCGCGCGATCCCGGCCGCCCAGCGCCTGATGCGGGCCGGGATCTTCTGGGCCCGCGAAGCGTCGATCCTCGTCTTCCGCCACCGGCGGATCGCGGCCACGATCGCCGAGCGGCTGGCCCGAGCGCACCTGCGCTCGCAGGTCCCCGACCCGGCGATGCGCGCGAAGCTCACGCCGGGATACACGTTCGGCTGCAAGCGCGTCCTGATCTCCGACGACTACTTCCCGGCGCTCACCCGCGCCAACGTCGAGGTCGTGACCGACGCGATCCGCGAGGTCCGCGCGCACGCGGTCGTCACCGCCGACGGCGCCGAGCGCGAGGTCGACACGATCATCCTCGGCACGGGCTTCCACACCGCCGACATGCCCGCCGCCGATCTGATCCGCGGCCGCGATGGGTGCGGCTCGCCGACCTCTGGCGGGGCAGCCCGCAGGCGCTGCGCGGGACGACGATCGCCGGCTTCCCGAACCTGTTCATGCTCGTCGGGCCGAACACCGGCCTCGGGCACAACTCGATGATCCACGTCATCGAGTCCCAGATCGAGTACGTCATGGGCGCGCTGGGAGCGATGCGGTCGCGGGGCGCCGGCGTCGTCGAGCCGCGCGCCGAGGCGCAGGAGTGCTACAACGCCCGCGTCCAGGCGCGCACGGACGGCAGCGTGTGGACCGCCGGCGGCTGCCGCAGCTGGTACCTCGGCGCCGACGGCAAGAACCGGATGCTGTGGCCGGGGGCGTGCTGGACCTTCCGGCGCGAGACCCGCCGCTTCGACCCGGCGGAGTACGCGCTGCGGTGAGCGTGCACGACGTCGCGATCAGCGGGGAGATGATCCGCCTCGGTCAGCTGCTCAAGCTCGCGGGGATCGCCGCCTCCGGCGCGGAGGCCAAGGCGCTGCTGCAGGACGGCCAGGTCGCCGTCAACGGCGAGCGCGAGGAGCGCCGCGGGCGCCAGCTGCACGCCGGCGACCTCGTCGCGGTCGGCGACGAGGTCGTGCGGGTGGCGTGAGGCGCGGGCCGGCGGCTACTGGGAGATCGCCTCGACGAGGTCGCCGACCTTCTGCTCGTCGATGTTCCGGGCGATGTCGGCCTGCGAGATGATCCCGACCAGGTCGTGGCCGTCGATCACCGGCAGCCGGCGGACGCGGTGCTGCATCATCGTCGACAGGGCCTCGTCGATCGAGTCGTCGGCGCCGATCGTGATGGTCTTGCCGTCGCCCGCGCCGAGCTCGCCGGCCGTCGTCGTGGACGGGTCCATGCCCTTCGCGAGCGCCTTCACGACGATGTCGCGGTCGGTGAGCATGCCCTTGAGCCGGTTGTCCTCCCCACAGATCGGCATGGCGCCGACGTCGAGAGAAGCGAGCTTCTTGGCGGCGTCGATGAGCGTCTCCTTCTCACCGATGCACTCGGGGCTCCCGGTCATGATGTCGCGGGCTTTGCTGGCCACGTGCGCTCCTCCTTGAGGTTGGGATTGACGCTTTGTCCAGAAGCTTTCCCGAGAGGACACAGCGGAAACGCGCCCTCAGCCACGGGCCTCGACGCCGATGTCGGGGTTGTCGGTGAAGAGCCCGTCGACGCCGAGCGCGAAGAACTGCTCGAGCTCGCGGATGATGTTCCCGTAGGCCGCGGGATCGCCGCCGTAGCGCAGCTCGGCCGGCAGGAACGAGTTCTCCGCGCGGAACGTGTACGGGTGCACGAGAAGGCCGGCGGCGTGCGCGTCGGCGACGAAGGTGGTCGGCGGCTGCGACACGCCGCCGGCGTCGCGCGGGACGATGTAGTCCTTCGACGGCCCGACGCCGTCGGCGTAGCCCGCGATCTCCTTGAGGCCTGCCGGCGTCGCGAGCTCGCCGTACGTGCGGGTCTGGCCGGCGGCGGCGAGATCGGGCGGGACGCGGGTCTTGGCATCCAGCAGCTGCACGAGCGGGACCTTCAGCTGCTTGGCGAGCGCCTTGAGGTTGCCGGTCTCGAACGACTGCACGAAGACCGGCGCGCCCTTGCGGTTCAGGCGCGCGTCCTCGAGCGCCGTGACGAGCTTCGGCTCGAGCGGCAGGTTGATCGAGCGGAAGTAGGTCGGGTGCTTGGTCTCCGGGTAGACGCCGATCTCGCGGCCGAGTTCGCGGGACAGGCGGCGGCGCAGGCGGAGCACCTGCTCGAAGGTCGGAACGGCGTAGCGGTTGTTGAAGATCGTGTTGCGCAGCCGGATCTGCGGGATGCGCTCCTTGGCGCGCAGCGTCTTGAGCTCGGCCAGCGTGAAGTCCTCGGTGAACCAGCCCGTGATCTCCGTGCCGTCGATCGTCTTGGTCGTCTTGCGAGCGGCGAACTCGGCGTGGTCGGCGACGTTGGTGGTGCCGCCGATCTCGTTCTCGTGGCGTGCGACGAGCACGCCGTCCTTGGTCGAGACGAGGTCGGGCTCGATGTAGTCCGCGCCCATGCGGGCGGCGAGCGTGTAAGCGGCGAGCGTGTGCTCGGGGCGGTAGCCGGACGCGCCGCGATGACCGATCACCAGCGGCTCGGCCTTGCGCTTCGGCTGGGCTGGGGAGGCGCCGGGGACGGCGATCAGGAGGAGCGCGGCGAGCAAGGGCGCGGCGCAGATGCGAGAGCGGGACATGCCCGACAGCCAATCACGATTGCCGCCACGGCTCGTGGCTCACTCGTGACGGCGGGCGGCGTTGGCCCGGAGCGTGAGCAGCGCCACGTCGTCGTTGGCCTCGTGCGCCGGGCTGTCCACGACGACGGACTCGATGTGACGGGCGGCGGCGTTCGCGTGCATCCCGGCGCATTCGCCGAGCAGGACCGCGAGGCGCTCGGTCCCGAAGAAGCCGTCGGGCGTCCGGCTCTCGATCAGCCCGTCGGTGAAGAGCAGCAGCAGGTCGCCCTCGGCGAGCTCGACCTCGTGGTTCTCGAGCGTCGGCTCCCGGACCGCTCCGAGCAGTGTCCCGGGCCGGCCGATCGCGCGGACCTTCCCGTTCGCGGCGCGCACCAGGGGCAGTGGGTGGCCGCCGATCGACAGGCGCAGGCGCGGCTGGCCGCTCACGTCGAGCTCGGCGTAGATCGCCGTGCAGAAGTCGCCGTGCGCGGTGTCGGAGATCAGGCCGGCGTTGAGCGCCTGCAGGACGGCGCTCGGGCTCGGCTCGCGGATCGCCGCCGTGCGGATCGTGTAGCGCATCAGGGCCGTCACCGAGGCGGCGTAGGCGCCCTTGCCGCGCACGTCGCCGATCGCGATCCCCCAGCGGCCCCCGCCGAGCTCGAAGACGTCGTAGAAGTCGCCGCCGACCATCGTGCCGGCGGCCCCGGAGCGGTAGGCGGCCCCGAGCTCGAGGCCGGGGATGCGCGGCAGGTGGGGTGGCAGCAGGCTCCGCTGCAGCGCCTCGGCGACCCGGCGGGTCGAGCGCTCGGCGTCCTCCGCGCGGACGCGCGCCTCGCGCTCGCGCTCGAGCAGCCGCGCGACCTCCTTGTCGCTCTCGCGCCGCGTCGTGATGTCGCGCACGAAGCCGGCGAACACGGGGGCCTCGTCATGCCCGAGCCGGGTGATCGTGAGCTCGACCGGGATGCGGGTGCCGTCGGCGCGCAGGCCGGTGAGCTCGAGCCGCTGGTCGAGGATCCTGGCCTCGCCGGTCTCGAGGTAGCGGGCGAGCCCCTCGCGGTGCGCGTCGCGGAGCTCGAGCGGGATCATCAGGTCGGCGAGCGGCCGGCCGATCGCCTCCTCGGCCATGTAGCCGAACACGCTCTCGGCTGCCGGGTTGAGCGAGAGCACTCTCCCGCGGTGATCCATCGTGATGATGCAGTCGAGCGCAGCCTGCACGATCGAGGCGCTGATCTCCTCCGTCGCGCGCAACCTCTCCTCGGCGTGCACACGGGCCACGTACTGCCCGACCTGGCGGCCGACCAGCCGCAGCAGATCGAGCTGGCCGGGCTCCGGCGCACGGCTCTCAGGGCCGAGGAACTCGATGACCCCCAGGATCCCGGCCGGGCCCATCACCGGCGTGCCGACGGCCCCGTGCAACCCGCCGGCCGCCGCCGCCGCGGCCCGGGGGAACGCCGCCGTGGCGGCGAAGTCGTCGACCCACTCCAGCTCACCGGTCTGCCAGACCCGGCCAGGCAGGCCGAGGCCCGGGGAGAACGTGAGCCGCGAGCTGCGCTGCCGGAAGTCCTCGGCGCCGGGGTCGCCGGTCGACCAGCTGGCGGCCGACCGGATCAGCCCCGCCTCGTGGTCGACGATCCACAGCGTGCCGACCGTCCACCCGAAGTGGCGCCCCGTGAGCTCGAGCAGCCGCGTGCCCGCCTCGGCAGGACTCGCGGCGTCGGCCAGAATGCGCACCAGCTCGTGCTCGAACGTCTGCGACACCGGCGGCATGGCTCCCGAGGATCGCACGCTCGGCGCGGGCGTGTCACTTTGACGGGGTGTCGTCAGGCGGCGCTGCGGGCCGGCGCAGCAGCGCGGTCGGCGACCGCGGCGTGCCTGCCGACCTCATCCACGATCCGCGGCCAGACGCCGCGCGGGAGGTCGTGGCCCATCCCGTCGATGGTCACGAGCCGCGCGCCCGGGATCGCCCGCGCCGTGGCGCGCCCGCCCGACGCCGCCACCATGCGGTCCTTCGCGCCGTGGATCACCAGCGTCGGCGCCTTGATCGATCGCAGGAGCGGCGTGCGGTCGCCGGAAGCGACGATCGCGGCGAGCTGGCGGCCGGTGCCGCGCGGATCGTGGTTGCGGTCGAAGGCGCGGGCGGCGCGGCCGCGGACGGCGTCGAAGTCGAGCTCGAAGCCGGGCGAGCCGATCACGCCGAACAGCCGCCCGATGTGATCGATGTAGGCCTCGCGCTCGCGCGGCGCGCGCCGGAAGAGGTAGCGGTAGACGGCGAAGGACGGCTGCCCGGCGCGCCGCGAGCCGGTCGTCGACATGATCGACGTCAGCGAGCGGACGCGCTCGGGGTGCTCGGCGGCGAGCGTCTGGGCGATCATCCCGCCCATCGAGGCGCCGACCACATGAGCCGGGGCGAGGTTCAGGCGGCGCAGGAGCTCGGCGGTGTCGAGCGCCATGTCCGAGAGGTCGTACTGGCGGGAGCCGAAGCGGCGCGCGGCGATCTGCCGCAGCGTCGGCACGCGCGCGTCGACGAACGTGGAGAGCCCGGCGTCGCGATTGTCGAAGCGCACGACATGGAAGCCGCGGCCGGCCAGCTCGGCGCAGAAGTCGTCATCCCAGCCGACCATCTGCATCCCGAGGCCCATGATCAGCAGCAGCGGCGGGTTGGCCGGGTCGCCGAACGTCTGGTAACAGAGCGTGATGCCCCGGCCGACGTCGCAGAACTGCTCGCCGCGGGCGCTGTCGAGGGGGCCTGAGGTGGATGGCACGGGGAGGGTCGTCATCGGTACGTAAGAGTACCGGTGCCGGCGCCAAACGTTACCCAGATGTGCCCGGCGGCGGGTAGGGCGTGTCACCGCCTGGCACTGATCCGGCGCTGGGTGAGCGGGGCGTTGGTTGAACGGCTCGCCGAGGGAAGGGGTTCTGGGGCGGAGGCGGCGGGGGCGAGGACGTCAATCACCCCCGTGCGCCGGGAGCGGCCGCAAGGGGGTGATTCGGCGTCCATGACGCCCCCAACCACCCCCATGCGACCGATCCCAGGCCAAGGGGGTGATTGACGGCGTGGCAACCCCGCTTCCCCCCTTCCTCACCCGACGCAGTCAAGCGCGGTCAGGACGCCGCGACCGCGAGAGCGGAGCTCAGCCGGCGGCTCAGCTCAGCGCCGGCACTCCCTCGGGCAGCGAGGCCAGCGCCGCGTCGACCCCGGCGCGGTCGAACTCCGGGTCCTCGAGCGTCCCGGCGAGGTAGGCGTCGTAGGCGGCGAGGTCGAAGTGCCCGTGGCCCGAGAGGTTGAACAGGATGACCCGCTCCTCGCCGGCCTCCTTGGCGTCGCGCGCCTCGTCGATCGCCACGCGGATCGCGTGGGCCGCCTCCGGCGCCGGGATGATCCCCTCGGTGCGCGCGAACTGCACCGCGGCCTCGAAGGCCGGGTTCTGGTGCACGGCCCGCGCCTGGATGAGCCCGGCCTTGACGGTCGCGCAGAGCAGCGGCGCGTCGCCGTGGTAGCGCAGGCCGCCGGCGTGCACGGGCGGCGGGACGAAGTCGTGGCCGAGCGTGTACATGGGCATCAGCGGCGTCAGGCCGACCGTGTCGCCGTAGTCGTACGCGTAGACGCCCTGGGTGAGCGTCGGGCAGGCGGACGGCTCGGCGCCGATGAACCGCGTCGTCGCGCCGTCGCGCAGGTTGCGCCGCAGCCACGGGAACGCCATGCCGGCGAAGTTCGAGCCGCCGCCGACGCAGCCGATCACGACGTCGGGCTCCTCGCCCGCCATCTCCATCTGCGCGATCGACTCCTGCCCGATCACCGTCTGGTGCAGGCAGACGTGCGAGAGCACCGATCCGAGGGAGTAGTTGGCCTCGGGATCCTTGGCGGCGACCTCGACCGCCTCGGAGATCGCGATGCCGAGCGAGCCCGTCGGGTGGCCGGCCTGGGCGAGGCCGGACTCGGTCAGGGCCGAGGGCGAGCGGTGCACGGTCGCGCCCCAGGTCTGCATCATCGAGCGCCGGTAGGGCTTCTGGTCGTAGGAGGAGCCGACCATGAACACCTCGCACTCGAGGCCGAAGCGCGCGCACGCGAAGGCCAGCGACGAGCCCCACTGGCCCGCGCCGGTCTCGGTCACCAGCTTCTTGACGCCGGCCTGAGCGTTCTCGTAGGCCTGCGCGACCGCGGAGTTCGGCTTGTGCGACCCGGCGGGCGAGACGCCCTCGTACTTGTAGTAGATGTGCGCCGGCGTGCCGAGCGCCTTCTCCAGGCTGCGCGCGCGGTACAGCGGCGTCGGGCGCCACAGCTTGTAGGTCTCGCGGACCGCGTCGGGGATCTCGACCTCCGGCTCGGCCGAGACCTCCTGCATGATGATCCCCATCGGGAAGATCGGCGTGAGGTCCTCCGGGCCGGCCGGCTGTCCGGTGCGTGGACTCAGCGGCGGCAGCGGGTCACCGGGCAGGTCGGCGACGAGGTTCACCCAGTGGGTCGGGATCTGGTCCTCGCCGAGGAGGAACTTCGTGTGCGCGTCGGCCATGGGCGGATC
This sequence comes from uncultured Solirubrobacterales bacterium, assembly GCA_963828075.1. Classification (GTDB taxonomy): domain Bacteria; phylum Actinomycetota; class Thermoleophilia; order Solirubrobacterales; family Solirubrobacteraceae; genus JACCYI01. The sequence goes on from CAWHDH010000021.1 coordinate 2,339,268, forward strand.
CTATGCTGCGCCGCAATGGCGGAATTCGGATCCGAGCGACCGTTCGCCCTCGGCGTCGAGGAGGAGTTGCTGCTCGTCGATCCGCGCACCGGCCGGCTCGTCAACGAGGGGGCGGCGGTGCTCGACGCGGTCGGCGAGCCCGAGCGCGGCACGGTCAAGGGCGAGGTCCACGCCTGCCAGGTCGAGCTCATCACCGACGTCTGCGAGTCCGTCGCCGACGCGGTCGGCGTGCTGCGCGGCCTGCGAGCGGCGGTGCTCGAGACCGGCGTCGGCGTGCTCGGATCGGGCACGCACCCGACCGCCGTGGAGGGCGACGCCGAGATCACCGACCAGGAGCGCTACCAGTTCATCTCTGATCTACTCGGCGACGCGATCGCGACGCCGGTGTCGGCGCTGCACGTCCACGTCGGGATGCCAGACGCCGAGACGGCGATCCGCGCCTTCAACGGGCTGCGGCGCCACCTCGGTGTGCTCGAGGCGCTCGCCGCCAACTCGCCGTTCCGCCACGGCCGCGACACGCGGCTCGCGTCGGCCCGCGAGATCACCCTGCGCGGCTGGCCGCGGTCGGGCGCGCCGCGGGCGTTCGCGGACTTCGCCGATTTCGAGGCGTTCGCCGACCGGCTGACGCGGGTCGCCGGCGTCCCCGACTACACGTTCCATTGGTGGAAGCTGCGCCCGCACCCGCGGCTCGGCACGGTGGAGATCCGGGCGCTCGACGCCCAGGCGACGCTCGCCCACACCGCGCCGCTGGTGGCCGCGATCCACGCGCTCGCGCATCACGAGGCCACCGTCGGCGAGCCCGTCGACGGCCCGCCGCCGGAGATCCTCGAGGAGGCCTCGTACCGGGCGGCGCGCGCGGGGGTCGAGGCGACGCTGCCGGACGCCGACGGGGAACTGCGGCCGGTGGCCGAGCTTCTGCACGCGACGATCGAGCTCGCGCGCGACTCCGCCGTCGAGCTCGGCTGCGCCGACGAGCTGGAGGCCCTCACGGAGCTGCTGCAGCAGGGCGGCGGGGCCGGCGTGCAGCGCGCCGCGTTCGACGGCGAGGACGTTGCGCCGGTGGCCAGGCGGCTCGCCGAGCTCGCGGCCGGAGAGCAGACGGCGCGTCAATAGAAGCGTGCGGGTCCGTCAGGCCGCGGGCACCAGGTGCGCGTAGCTCTCGGGGTGCTCGGCGAGGAACTCGCGCAGCGACCGGGGCCGCCGGCCCGTCAGCTGCTCGACGGTGTCGGTGACGATGTCGAGCTCGCCCTTGGCCACGGCCAGGTATGAGGTGACCCAGCCCTCGACCTCGTAGTCGGGCGCGCCGTAGTGGGCGCGCGAGGCGTAGGCCTCCGCGATCGTCTCGTCCTTGAAGGTCACCGGGCGCCCGGTCACGTCGGTGAGCACCTCGGCGGCGTAGGACATGCTGTGCGACTCGGGGCCCGTCAGCTCGAAGCTCCGACCGTCGTGTCCGTCCTGGGTGAGCACCGCCGCGGCGACCGCGGCGACGTCGTCGCGGCTGACCCAGGCGGTGCGCCCGTTGCCCGCCGGCCCGGCGATCACGCCGTCCGGCGACGCGAAGAACGGGACGAAGTCGAGGTACATGCTGTTGCGCAGGAACGTGTGCGCGAGTCCGGTCCGCCGGATGTGCACCTCGGTCGCGTGGTGATGGCGGGCCAGGGTGAACGTCGCGTCCTGCGCGGCGCCGAGGAACGACGTGTAAACGATCCGCCGTACCCCGGCGGCGACGGCGGCGTCGACGGCGCTGCGGTGCTCGGCGACGCGGTCGGGCGCCTCGCGGCCCGAGACCATGAACAGCGTGTCCGCGCCGGCCAGCGCCTCGGTCATCGCCGGGCGGTCGTGGTAGCCGGGCGCGACTGCGACCTCGGCTCCGTCCAGCTGCGGAGCGCGGGCGGCGTCGCGAACGATCAGGCGCTGGGCGACGCCGGCGTCGGCCAGCCGGCGCGCCACGCGTCCGCCCAGCTCGCCGGTCGCGCCGGTGATGGCGATCATGGCTGGAGTATGGCGCCGCCCGCCGTGTCAGACGGCCGCCGCCGCGCGCGACCTCCTCTCATACGGCGACACGACGCCGATACGCCACGCTCGGGCGAGGTCTGCCCACGTCGCCGCGCGGCGGGTCGAACGGCGATCAGTGAGGAAGGACGGGTTGGGGGGAGGTGGGGATGCCGTCAACCACCCCCGTGACCCTCCGGGCGGCCGCATGGGGGTGGTTCGGGGTCTATTACGCCCCCAATCACCCCCGTGCGACCGAATCCTGACCAAGTGAGCCCTACAACCCCACCGCGCCCTCAATCGCCCGCGCCGTCACCGCCGTCGCACGACCGAGCACGTCGAGCCCGCGCTCGAGCACGCGGTCCTGGGCACCCCACACGCTGACGACGGCGATCACCCGGTGGCGCTGGTCGAGCACGGCAGACGAGGCGCCCCAGAGCCCCGCCTCGAGCTCGCCCTCGGAGACCGCGTAGCCGCGCTGGCGCACCTCGCCGAGCGCCTCGCGCAGCTGGTCGGGGTCGGTGACGGTGCGCTCGTTGAAGCGCTGCAACGGCGCCGCGAGCACGGCGCTGAGGTCCTCCGGGGTGAGCATGGCGAGCAGCGCCTTGCCGGTTGACGTCGCGTGCATCGGCACCGCGCGGCTGAGCCAGTCCGGCGCCATCACGTGGGGCGCCTGGACCTGGTCGACGTAGACGAGCTGCAGCTGGCGGGGCACGGCGAGGCTGGCGGTCTCGCCCGTCGTGCTGGCCAGGTCGACGAGGTACGGGCGGGCGACCCGGGCGATCGAGTCGTCGCCGGCCGCGGCGGCGAGCCGGGCGACGCCGTAGCCGATCAGGTAGCGGTTGTTGGCGTCGCGCTCGATCAGCCCTTCCTCCTCGAGCGTGGCGAGGATGCGCCAGGCGGTGCTGCGGTTGATCGCGCAGGCCTCGGCGAGGTCGGGCGCGGACTGCGGCTCGGGTGCGGCCGCCACGGCGTTCAGGAGCGCGACCGCCCGCGCCACCGATTGCACCCCGCCTCCAGGTGCTCCGCTTTCGCTCTTGACATCGACGGCGGTTGTCTTCATGCTGACCCCGTTCGCATTACGGACTGTCGTTCACTATACGAACTCAACGGAGAAGATACCAGTGGACCTCTCGCTCACCGCCGCACAAGAGGATCTCGTCGCCCGGGCCCAAGCGCTCACGGCGGACATCATGGTCCACGAGCTGGCGTGCGAGGAAGCCAACGGCCTCCCCGCCAGAACACACGCCGACGTCGCCGATCGCGTCCGCCACCACGGCCTCAACGCGATCAACATGCCGGCCGAGTGGGGCGGGCAGGGCCTCAGCATCCTCGACCAGGTGCTCGTGCAGGAGGAGCTGGGCCAGCTCACCAACGCGCTGTGGGACATGGTGTGGCGGCCCGCCAACGCGCTGCGCGCCTGCACGCCCGAGCAGCGCGAGCGCTACCTCGAGCCCGCCATCCGCGGTAAGCGGCGCGACGCGTTCGCGGTGACCGAGCCCAACGCGGGGTCTGACCCCTCGCGCATCGAGGCGACCGCCCGTCGGGCCGGCGGCGGCTACGTCCTCAACGGCGAGAAGTGGTTCGTCACCGTCGGGGACGTCGCCGACTTCCTGATCGTCCTCGCGCTCGTCCTCCCCGAGCGCGCACCGACGCTCTTCCTCGTCGACAAGGACACGCCGGGCGTCCGCCTCCTGCGGACCCCGCGCTACATGCACACCTTCGTCTACGAGCACCCGGAGTTCGGCTTCGAGGACGTTTTCGTCGGCGAGGACGCGGTGCTCGGCGGGATCGGGGCGGGCTACGACCTGACGCGCGACTGGTTCGTCGAGGAGCGGCTGATGATCGCCGCGCGCACGACCGGCGCCGCCGAGCGGGCGCTGCGCTCGGCGGTCGACTGGGCCCGCGAGCGCGAGCAGTTCGGCGAGGCGATCCTCAGCTTCCAGCTGATCCAGGGCATGGTCGCCGACAGCGTCGTCGACATCGCCACCAATCGCGCGCTCGTCCGCCAGGTCGCGTGGGAGGCCGATGAGGGCCTCGACCGCCGGATGCTCCACGGCAAGGCGGCGGTCGTGAAGCTGTCGGCGTCGGAGGCGTCCGGCCGCGTGGTCGATCGCGCGCTGCAGATCCACGGCGGCCGCGGCTACATGCGCGAGAACCCGTGCGAGCGCCTCTACCGCGATCTGCGGGTCGACCGCATCTGGGAAGGGACGTCGGAGGTCCAGCGGCTGATCGTCGGCAACGAGGTCCTCAAGCGAGGGCTCGACGGGCTGCTGTCACACGGAGCGGCCACGCCGGTCGCGGTCTGAAGGCAACCAGGGATAGGAGAGCTAGGACCATGAGCGAGCACCGCAGTGACCCTCTCGGAGGACCGATCACCCGGCGGGAGGTGCTGCGCGGCGCGTTCGCCGGCGGCATCGTCATCACCAGCGGTGGGCTCCTGGCGGCGTGCGGCGGCGGCGGCGGGACGCCGAGCGCCACGGCCGGCTCGCCGGCCGCCAAGGCGGGCGAGCTGCGCAAGGGCGGGGTGCTGCGGGTCGGCGTGGCCGGCGGCGGCGCCAAGGACTCGATCGACGCCCATCTGCTCACCACCGACCCCGACATCGCGCGCGCCCACCAGCTCTACGAGCCGCTCGCGCGGCGCAACGCCGCGTACGACCTCGAGATGGTGCTCGCCGAGTCGATCGAGCCCGAGAAGCGGCCCGACGCGTGGACCGTGCGCCTGCGCGAGGGCGCGACGTTCCACGACGGCAAGCCGGTCACGGCGGACGACGTGCTGTTCTCGCTCGGGCGGATCGTCGAGCCCAAGGCCAACCGGACGGGCGCGTCGTCGCTCGCCTCGCTCGACATCAAGCGCTGCAAGAAGCTCGACGACCGGACGGTGCGGCTCGCGCTCAAGACGCCCAACGTCGCGTTCCCCGACGACCTCGGGCAGTACTTCAACGGGATCGTCCCGCGCGGCTACGACCCGAAGAACCCGGTCGGCTCGGGGCCGTTCAAGTACAAGTCGTTCTCCCCCGGCCAGCGGAGCACCTTCGTCGCCTACGCCGACCACTGGAAGACCGCGCCGCACGTCGAGGAGCTCGTGATCATCGACTTCCCGGACGACACGGCGCGGGTCAACGCGCTGCTCGGCGGTCAGGTCGAGGCGATCACCAACCTCCCGGGCGCCCAGCTCGGCCAGGTCAAGGGCAATCCGAAGCTGCGGGTCCTGGTCTCGGAGACCGGCGCGTGGCAGCCGTTCACGATGCGCGTCGACTCGGGGCCGTTCGCCGACGTCCGCGTGCGCCAGGCGATGCGGCTGCTCGTCGACCGCGAGCAGATGATCGCCCAGGCGCTGTCCGGGCAGGGACGCGTGGCGAACGATCTCTACGCGCCGTACGATCCGGCCTACGCGAAGGACATCCCCCAGCGCGGGCAGGATCTCGAGCAGGCCAAGTCGCTGCTCGCGCAGGCGGGGCAGCGCGACCTGCGGGTCGAGCTCGTGACCGCACCCGTCTACGGCGGGCTCGTCGAGGCGGCGCAGGTCCTCGCCCAACAGGCCAAGGGGGCCGGGGTGAAGGTGAAGGTCCGCAAGACCGACTCGGCCACGTTCTACGGCGACAACTACCTCAAGTGGCCGTTCGCGCAGGACTTCTGGTTCACCCGCACCTATCTCGCGCAGATCGCACAAGGCAGCGTCAAGAGCGCCCCGTTCAATGAGACCCACTGGGACCACCCCGAGTTCAACAAGCTCGTCGCGGCCGCGCGCGAGGAGCTCGACGAGGGCAAGCGGACGGAGCTGCTGCACCAGGCGCAGGCGATCGAGCACGAGGAGGGCGGGTACATCGTCTGGTCGTTCTCCAACCAGGTCGACGCGCACGCGGCCAGCGTCGGCGGGTTCGCGCCCGCGAAGTCGGGCGGGCCGCTGACCAACTACGGCTTCGCCACGGCCGGGTTCGTCGATGCCGCGTAGGCTCGTCCTGCGCCGGCTCGGGCTCGGCGTCCTGACGCTCTGGCTCGTCTCGCTCGTCGTCTTCGCGGCGGTGCTCGCGCTCCCCGGCGACGCCGCCACCGCGATCCTCGGCAAGGAGGCGACGCCGGACCGCGTCGCCGCGCTGCGCGCCCAGCTGCATCTCGGCGACTCCGTCGTGGTGCAGTACGGCAAGTGGCTCGGCGGGATCGTCACGGGCGATACCGGGATCTCCGCCGCGACCCAGCAGCCCGTCGGTGAGCTGCTCTCCGGGCGCGTCGGCAACTCGGTGTTCCTCGTGCTGATCGCGGCGCTGGTGGCGATCCCGCTGTCGCTGGCGATCGGCGTGTGGACGGCGGTCAAGCGCGACCGGCCCGCGGATCACATCCTCTCGACGACCTCTCTGGCGCTCGCCGCGCTCCCCGAGTTCGTCATCGGGATCGCGCTGATCCTCGTCTTCTCGACGAGCGGGCTGCAGTGGCTGCCGGCGGTGTCGCTGCTCGAGCCGGGCCGCCAGGCGTGGCAGAGCCTGGACGTGGTGGTGCTGCCGGCGGCGACGCTGGTGCTCGCGGTCACGCCCTACATCAGCCGGATCATGCGCGGCTCGATGGTGGAGGTGCTCGAGAGCGAGTACGTGACGATGGCGCGGCTGAAGGGGATGCCCGAGCGCACGGTGATCTGGCGCCACGCGGTCCCGAACGCGATCGTGCCGGCGATCCAGGTGACGGCGCTGCAGCTCGCGTGGATGGCGGGCGGCGTGGTCGTCGTCGAGTTCGTCTTCTCCTATCCCGGCATCGGCGCGGCGCTGGTCGACGCGGTCGCCAACCGCGACCTGCCGGTGGTCCAGGCGGTGACGATGCTCGCGGCGGCGGTCTACGTCGGGCTCAACCTGCTGGCCGACGTCGCGACGGTCCTGGTCACCCCGAAGCTGCGGACGGCGGCGCGATGAGCGCCGCGGTCGGCACGGCGCCGGCGATCGTCAAGCCCGAGCGCCTCGTGCAGCACCAGTGGCTGGGAATCCTGCGCGACGCGGTCCGGCTGGGGCGGACGCGCATCGGCCTCGCGATCGTGACGGTCATCGTCGCGCTTGCGCTGCTCGGGCCGCTCGTCGCGCCGTACTCGCCGACCGAGTTCATCGCGATCCCCAACTCCGCTCCGTCGGACGCCGCCACGTTCGGCGCCGACGCCCTCGGGCGCGACGTGCTGAGCCGTTTCCTGCACGGCGGGCGCACCGTGCTCGGCCTCGCGCTCGCCGCGACGCTGCTGGGGATCGTCGTGGGCACGGCCGTCGGCCTGGTTGCCGCCTACGCGCGCAACTGGCTCGACGACCTGCTGATGCGCTGCACGGACGTGCTGCTCGCCTTCCCGCAGATCGTCTTCGTCCTGCTGCTCGTCTCCGCGGTCGGCCCGAAGCTGTGGCTGATCGTCCTGTGCGTCGGCGGCACCCACGCGCCGCGGGTCGCGCGGGTGATGCGCGGCGCCGCCCTGGAGGTCGTCGAGCGCGACTTCATCAAGGCGGCCGAGGCGGTCGGCGAGCGCCACTCGCGGATCGTGCTCGGCGAGCTGCTGCCCAATGTGACGAGCCCGCTGCTGGTCGAGCTCGGGCTGCGCATGACCTACTCGATCGGGCTGGTGGCCGCCGTGAGCTTCCTCGGCTTCGGCCTCCAGCCCCCGACCGCCGACTGGGGCCTGATGATCAACGAGAACCGCCTGTCCATCACCGTGCAGCCGTGGACGGTGATGCTGCCGACGCTGGCCATCGCGCTGCTCACGGTCGGGACCAACCTGGTGACGGACGGCATCGCCCGCGCGGCGATCGGCATCGATCGGGGTCGGGCGGCATGAGCGCGCCGGCGGTCGCCGTCCGCGATCTGCGGATCGACCTCGTCGGCCTGGGCGTCGACGTCGTCGACGAGATCACGCTCGAGATCCGGCCGGGCGAGGTGCTCGGGCTGGTCGGCGAGTCCGGGTCGGGCAAGACGACGGTCGGCATGGCGCTGCTCGGCCACTGCCGCCGCGGCGGGCAGCTGTGGGCGGGGCGGGTGATGATCGGCGACCGCGACCTGGCGAGCCTGCCGGCGCGCGAGCTGCGGCGGCTGCGCGGCGGCACCGTCGCCTACGTGCCGCAGGACCCGGGCACGTCGCTGAACCCGGCGCTGCGGATCGGCGCCCAGCTGCGCGAGGTGCTCGACGCGCATCTCCGCGAGCTGTCCGGGCCGGAGCGTGACGCGCGCGTGCGCGAGGTGCTCGAGGAGGTCGCGCTGCCGGCCGACGCGGCGTTCCTGCGCCGCTATCCCCACCAGCTCTCCGGCGGCCAGCAGCAGCGCGTGGCGATCGCCATGGCGTTCGCCTGCCGGCCGCGGGTCATCGTCTGCGACGAGCCCACGACCGGGCTTGACGTGACCACCCAGGCCCGCGTGCTCGAGACGGTCCGCGAGCTGTGCCGCGCGCACGAGGTTGCCGCGCTCTACGTCAGCCACGACCTCGCGGTCGTCGCCTCGCTCGCCGACCGCGTCGCGGTGATGTACGCCGGGCGGATCGTCGAGAGCGGCCCGCGCGACGAGCTGTTCGCCGCCCCGCGCCACCCGTACACGCGGCGGCTGCTGGCGGCGGTGCCCGACCTCGCCGGCGCGCGCGGCGTCGTCGGGATCCCCGGCCACGCGGCCCTGCCCGGCAGCCGGCCGTCGGGCTGCTTCTTCCATCCGCGCTGCCCGCTCGCCTCCGACGCCTGCGTGGCGGAGTTCCCGCCGGTGAGCGAGGTCGGGCCGGGGCACGCGGTGCGCTGCCATCACGCCGACCGTGCGCCCGAGGTGGCCGCAGCGGCGCCGGCGCCGTCGCGCCAGGGGGTGCCGGGCCACGTCGTCCTCGCCGTTCGCGAGCTCGACGCCCACCACGGCGACCGTCACACGCTGTTCGCCGTCGAGCTGGAGGTGCGCCGTAACGAGTGCCTGGCGCTGGTCGGCGAATCCGGGAGCGGCAAGACGACGCTCGCCCGGTGCGTCGCGGGACTGCACACGCAGTACACCGGCGAGATCGCGCTCGGCGGTGCGATCCTTGAGCCCGCGGCGCGCGCCCGCTCGACGGCGGCGCGCAAGGAGATCCAGTACGTCTTCCAGAACCCGTACGCGTCGCTGAACCCGCGCCGGACGGTCGGCCAGACGATCGCCCGGCAGCTCGCGCTGTTCTTCCCCGAAGGCCGCCGCCGCGCCGCCCGCCGCGTGGCCGAGTGCCTCGAGCGCGTGTCGCTGTCGGCGACCGCCGCGGGCCGCTACCCGGACCAGCTGTCGGGCGGCGAGCGCCAGCGGGTGGCGATCGCGCGGGCGCTGGCCGCCGAGCCCTCGTTGCTGGTCTGCGACGAGGTCACCTCGGCGCTCGACGTCTCCGTGCAGGCGGCGATCGTCGAGCTGCTCGCGAAGCTGCGCGACGAGATGGGCCTCAGCCTGCTGTTCATCACCCACGACCTGGCGCTGATCCGCACCGTCGCCGATCGCGTGGCGGTCATGACCGAGGGCCGGATCGTCGAGCACGGCACCGTGGCCGAGGTGTTCGCGGCGCCGAAGGCGCTCTACACACGCACGCTGCTGGCCAACACCCCGAGCATCGAGGCGGCGCTCGCGGTGACGGGCGTGCGCGCGGAGCGATGACGGCGTTCGAGTCTCCCCTGCGGCCCGACGCCAACGCCGGCCGCGTCGCCATCGTGACCGGCGGCGGGACGGGGATCGGCCGGGCAACGGCGCTCGAGCTGGCCGGCACCGGCGCTCGCGTGGTCGTCTGCGGCCGGCGCGACCAGCCGCTCGAGGAAGTGGTCGCCGAGATCGCGGCGCGCGGCGGCGAGGGCCACGCGATCGCCGCCGACCTGCGCGAGCCGGCCTCGGCCGAGCGGCTCGTCGCCGGGGCGCTCGAGCGCTTCGGGGCGGTCGACGTGCTCGTCAACAACGCCGGCGGCCAGTACTCGGCGCCCGCCGAGGACATCACCGCCGACGGGTGGCGCGCGGTGCACCGGGCCAGCCTCGACGCGGTGTGGGCGGTCACCCGCGAGGTCGCCGTGCGCGCCATGATCCCCGGCGGTGGTGGCCTCGTCGTCTTCGTCGGCTTCAGCCCGCTCCGCGGCATCCCCGGCTTCGCGCACGCCTGCGCCGCGCGGGCGGCGGTGGCCAACCTCGCCTCGGGGCTGGCGCTCGAGTGGAGCCGCCACGGCATCCGGACCGTCTGCGTCGCGCCGGGGACCATCCTCACCGACGCGCTCGCGACGTACGGCGCGGAGTCGGTGGCGGGCTGGGAGCGCTCGGTCCCTCTCGGGCGGCTCGGCCGGCCGGAGGAGGTCGCGAGCATGATCGCCTTCCTCGCCTCGACGGGCGGCGCCTACGTGACGGGAACGACGATCGCGGTCGACGGCGGGGCCGACGCCTGGGGTGTCGGCGAGGCGCCGCCCGCGGCCGGCGAGGCGCTGACGTGAGCGCGCGCGACCTGCGCGCCCTGTTCGACCCGGCCGCGGTGGCGATCGTCGGCGCGTCCGAGGACCCGGTGAAGTGGGGCAACTGGCTCGCCCGCGGAGCCCTGCGCGGCGAGGCTCGCCGCGAGGTCTTCCTCGTCAACCGGCGCGGCGGCGAGGTGATGGGGCGCCGGGCGTACGTGTCGCTCGCCGACGTCCCCTCGCCGCCCGAGCTCGCGGTCCTCGCCGTCCCGTCGGCGGCGCTCGAGTCAACGCTCGACGACGCCCTGGCGGCGGGCGCCCGCGCCGTCGTGGTGATCACCGCCGGGGAGGCGGACGGCGACGCCGGCGGGCCGCGCGACGCCGCCCTCGCCGCGCGCGCCCGCGCGGCCGGCGCGGTCCTGCTGGGCCCGAACTGCCTCGGCGTGCTCGACGCCGGCGCCGCGCTCGAGCTGGTGCCGAACGACATGCCCCACGGGTCGATCGGCCTGATCTCCCAGAGCGGCAACCTGGCGCTCGAGATCGGCCTGCTCGCCGCCGACGCGGGTCTGGGGTTCTCCCGCTTCGTCTCGGTCGGCAACCAGGCCGACCTGCAGATCGCCGAGCTGATCGAGGAGCTGGGGTCGCACGCCGAAACGAAGCTCATCGCGATCTACGCCGAGGATTTCCGCGACGGCCGCGCGTTCGCCGCTGCCGCCGAGGCGGCCGGCCGGGCCGGCAAGCCGGTGGTCCTGCTCGCCGTCGAGCACTCCGAGGCGGTGGCGCGCGCGGTGCGCTCCCACACGGGCGCGCTGGCGAGCGACAGCGCGGCGATCGACGCCGCGTGCCGGGCGGCAGGGATCGAGCGCGTGCGCTCCCCGCAGGAGCTCGTCGACCTCGCCGAAGGGCTGCTCGGCGTCGCCCTGCCCTCCGGCCGGCGGGTCGGCGTGCTGGCCGACGGCGGCGGCCATGCCGGGATCGCCAGCGCCCTCTCGCACGCCGCCGGCCTCGAACTGCCGTCCCTGAGCGACGCGCTGATCGGCCGGTTGCGCGACGGCCTGCCGCCCACCGCGGCACTCTCGAACCCGATCGACCTCGCGGGCGGCGGCGAGCAGGACATCCACACGTTCGACCGCACCGCGCGGACGCTGCTCGGCTCAGGCGAGGTCGACGCCGTCCTGATGTCCGGCTACTTCGGCGGCTACAGCGAGTACGCCGACACGATGGCACGGGGCGAAGCGGCGGTCGCCGAGGCGCTCGCCGACGCCGCCGAGCACTCGCGGCGCCCGCTCGTCGTGCAGACCATGCACCCACACGCGCCGGCCGCCGTCGCGCTGCGGCGGCGCGGCGTGCCGCTCTACCGGACCATCGAGCGCGCCGTCTGGGTGCTCGAGCGCCTCGCCTCACGGGCGGGCGGGCGGGCAGGCAGCGTGCCGGCGCTGCCGCCGCCCGCGCCGCCGGTGACCGACGCGAGCTACGGCGCCGCTCGGGCGCTGCTCACGGCGGGCGGGGTGCCGTTCGCGGCGGCGTCGACCGTTGCGACGGCGGACGAGGCCGTGGCGGCCGCGGAGGAGATCGGCTACCCCGTGGTCTTGAAGGCGCTCGGGCTCCTGCACAAGTCTGACGCGGGCGGCGTGGTCGTCGGGCTGCGCGACGCCGCGGCGCTGCGTTCGGCGGTCGACGACCTGTCCGAGCGGCTGGCGCCGGAGGCGTTCTCGGTCGAGGCGCTGGCGCCCGTCGCCGACGGCGTCGAGCTGCTCGTCGGCGCGCGCTGGGATGCGCGCTTCGGCGCGGTCGCGCTGGTCGGGCTGGGCGGCGTGTTCACCGAGATCCTCGCCGACGTCGCGGTCGCGCTGGCGCCGGTCGACGAGGACGTGGCGCGGTCGATGCTCACGTCGCTGCGATCGGCGCCGCTGCTGCTCGGCGCCCGCGGCCGCCCACCCGTCGACCTCGACGACGCCGCGGCGGCGGTGGCGGCGCTGTCGCGCGTCGCCGCCGAGCACCCGGAGATCGCCGAGCTCGAGGTCAACCCGCTGCTCGCGCTGCCCGGCGGGGCGCTCGGGCTCGACGCGCGCGTGGTGCTCCACTGATGCGCGTCGCTGCCTGGCGGGGCACTCGGGCTCGACGCGCGGGTGGTGCTCCACTGATGCGCGTCGCTGCGTGGCGGGGCACTCGGGCTCGACGCGCGGGTGGTGCTCCACTGATGCGCGCGCCCCGGCACGGTCAGGCCCCGCCGGGGCGGCGAAGGGCCCACCGATGACGGGCGACCCGCTGGTCGAGGTCCGCTCCGAGGGGCCGGTCTGCGTCGTCACGCTCCGACGCGAGCGCAAGCTCAACGCGCTCTCGGCAGAGCTCGAGGGGGCGCTCGGCAAGGCGCTCGACGACCCGCGTGTGACGGGCAGCGCGTGCGTCGTCGTGTACGGCGGCGAGCGGGCGTTCTCGGCCGGCGCCGACGTGACCGAGTTCCGCGACCGCGACCCCGCCGCGATCCTCGCCTACTACCGGGCCACGGGCGGCATCTACGAGCGCGTCGCCGCGCTCCCGCAGCCGACGGTCGCCGCCATCGCCGGCCACTGCCTCGGCGGCGGCTTCGAGCTCGCGCTCGCGTGCGACTTCCGCGTCGCCGACGAGACTTCTGCGTTCGGGCTGCCCGAGGTCGGTCTCGGCATCCTGCCGAGCTCCGGCGGCACCCAGCGCCTCGTCCGCCTGGTCGGGACGGCGCGGGCAAAGCAGCTGATCCTGCTGGGCGACCGCTTCAGCGCGGCCGCCGCGCGCGAGCTCGGGCTGGTGACCGAGGCGGTTCCGTCCGGCGGGTCGCTTCCTCGGGCTTTGGCGATCGCAGGCCGCCTCGCCGCGCTCCCGCCCGTCGCGGTCGCCGTCGCCAAGCAGACGATCGACGCGATGCCCGACGCCTCGCGCGATGCCGGCCTCATGATCGAGCGGCTCGCCTACGGGCTGCTCGCCCAGACCACCGACGCCGGCGCCGCGGCGGCAGCGTTCACCTCGCGAGCTGAACTCCAGGGGGCGGGTTCAGGGATCGCCCCCGATGTTCAGGGGCGCGCGTGAGAGGGAGGCTGCTCCCATGTCCACTCAGCAGCTCCACTCCACCGCCTCGCCCCGCACCACCCGCCTCGCCGGCGCCAGCAGCCAGCGCGACCTCGTCATCGCGTCGCTCCTCGGCTGTCCTGACCGCTCCAAGCGTTCTGACCGGCCGCTCACCTGGCCGCGCCCGTAGCTCGCAGCGCCGGCTCGGGCGCCCGGAACTGCAGTCATTGAGTGGAAAACCTGTGACGGCGGGGCGGGTGCGGGGCGGGCGGGGACGCCGTCAACCACCCCCGTGGTCCGGATCCGTTGGCACGGGGGTGATTGGGGGCGTGATAGACCCCGAACCACCCCCGTGCGGCCGCCCGAAGGGTCATGCGGGTGGTTGACGTCCTCCCCCTCCGTCGCGAGCGCGTCCTGGGCCGACCGACCGGCGTGGTCCCTCCCGATCCCGCCGCCCCCGCCCAACCCGCCAACGAACTCAGACCCCGCGACAGGCCCTCCACTCAATGACCGCAGTTCCGAAACGCCACGCGCTTAGCCGAGCTTCCGGTGCGGCCGAGCGACCACCAAGTACACCACCCCGACCGTCGCGATGAGCCCGAGCACCAGCGGCGCCGCCCACACCTGGTAGACCGGCGCCCCCGGCGGCGCGAGCGACTCGCGCGGCCACGCGATGTTCACCGTCTCGAAGCTCAGCCAGACGACCGCGAGCACGTTGACGACGAGGCCGACCCGCCCGAGCCGCACCTTGCCGCCGGGGACCCAGGTCCCCCGCAGTCTCGCGACCAGGGCCGCCAGCGCCGTGAGCAGGAACGCGACGTAGATCGCCGCCGTGCCGAACGCGATCAGGCTGCCGACCGCGGCGGTGTGCAGGCCGAGGAGCAGCCCGAGGCAGGCGGCCACGGTTGTCACGGACACGGCGCCGATCGGCACCGCCCGGCGGTCCACGCGGCGCAGGAACGCCGACGCGGGCAGCACGTCGTCGCGGGCGATCGAGAAGATCACGCGCGCCGTGAGGCCCTGGGCGGCGGTCCCGCAGGCGAGGAACGCGACGAGGATCACGGCCGCGAACGGCTTCTCCGACCACGAGCCGAACGAGGCGGCGACGGCCGTGCCGACCGGGTCGACGTCGGTGCCGGCGACGACGGCCGCGGGGTCGGGGTGGGCGAGGGTGGCGGCGACCGCGTTGAGGATCACGAGCATGCCGACCGCCAGCAGGGCGAGCCAGATCGCCGCCGGTACGTGGCGCGCGGCGTCGCGCGTCTCCTCCGAGACGGCGACGCAGGCGTCGAAGCCGATGAACACCCAGCCGCCGACCGCGAGCGCCGCGAGCATGCCGGCGCCGACCGACCCGCCGGAGACAGCTTCCGCGCCGAGCGTCGAGGTGAGGATCGACACGTCCTGGGCGCGGAACGCCAGCAGCAGCGCAAGGCCGATGCCGATCGACGCGATCGCCTCGGCCGCGATGCCGATCCGGATCCCTCGGCGCAGCACCTCGACGCCGAGCGCGCCGACGCCCGCGCACACGACCACGAGCAGGATGCCCGTCGCCACGATCGCGTTGGGTGTCGCCTCGAGGCCGACGAGCGTCAGCGCCCACGGCGCGCCGAGGTAGGCGACCGTGGTGTTCGCCGCGAGGTAGGCGCAGATCGCCACCCAGCCGCTGAACCACCCGTAGGCGCCGCCCATCAGCCGGCGGCTCCACTGGTACGCCCCGCCGGCGATCGGGAACTCGGACGCCAGTTCGGCGTAGACCGTGATCAGCAGGCACTGCCCGAGCAGCGCAACCGGCAGGACCCAGATCCACGCGGGTCCCGCGACGGTCGTGCCGACGAGCGCCACGCCGTAGAGCCCGACCACGGGCGAGATGGCGGCGAAGCCCATGGCCGCGTTGTCGAGGAAGTGCATGCGCCGCGCGAGCTGCTGCGGGTAGCCGAGCTCGCGCAGGCGGGCGGCGTCGGCGTCGACCGGGGGCGGGGCGGTCAGCGTCACGGCGCGCCGGCGCGGCGGGCGCGCTCGACGGCACGGGCCACTTCGACGCGCGAAGACACGCCGAGCTTGACGAAGATGTTGCGCAGGTGGGACTCGATCGTCTTCTCGCTGAGGAACAGCGTGCCGGCGACCTCGCGGTTGGTCTTGCGATCGGTGACCAGCTCGGCGATCTCGAGCTCGCGCTTGGTCAGCGCCGCGACGCCCGAGTCCTCGCCGGTGGCCGGGCCGCGCGTCTCGGCGCGCGCCCCGAGCCGGCGCAGCTCGCGGCGCATCTCGTCGCGGACGCGGACCGAGCCGCAGGCGTCGAGCTCGGCCTCGGCGTGGCGCAGCACCGCGATCGCCTCCACGCGCTCCCCGGCGGCGGCGAGGGCGCGGCCGGCCAGCGCGTGCGCGAACGCCTCGGGCAGCCGCGCGCCGGCGGCCGCGAACGCCGCGGCGGCCTCGGTCGCCACGCGGGCCGCGGCCGGAGCGTCGCCCTGGGCGAGCAGCACGGCCGCCCGCGCCCGGCGCGCCAGCCCCGCCGGCAGGTCGAGGCCGAGCGCCTCCGCGTGGTCCTCGGCTCGGCGCACGTAGCCGTCGGCGGCGTCGAGCTGCCCGCGCGCGAGCTCGACGAGCGCGAGGACCTCCCAGTCGAAGCACTTCTCCACCGGGATCTTGTGCGGGAGGTCGTCGCCGCCGAGGGCGTGCATCAGCTGCCAGGCGCGCTCCACGTCCCCGGCCTCGAAGATCGACATGCTGATGACCCACCCGGGGCCCCCGCCGCCCGCGGGCATCGTGGCGCCGGCCAGCCGCCCGCCGATCCGCGCGCTCTCCTCGCCGGCGGCGATCGCCTCGTCGAGCCGGCCGGCGTGGTAATGGGCGTAGGCCAGCTCGAACAGCGCCCAGAAGAGGTCGTGCGGGCTGGCCGAGAGCCGCGTCGCCTCGACCGCCGCCTCGCACAGCTCGATCGCCTCGGCCACGCGCCCCTGCATCTCGAACGTGTAGCCCTTGACGAGCATGATCGGGACGAGCAGCCGGCCCTCGCCGGTGGCGCGGGCGATCGCGATGCCGCGATCGGCGTGCGCGACGGCGGCGTCGTAGTGCTCGAGGTAGTTCTCGGCCCAGCCGAGGTAGTAGAGCGCCTCGACCCGCGGGGCCAGCTCGGCGTCCGACAGGCGGTCGACGAGGGAGACCGCCTCCTCGCGGTGCTCCCGCGCGGCGGCCGTCTGCCCGGCGGCGGCCTCCCCGAGGCAGAGCGCCGATGCCGCCGTCGCCAGCAGCACGCGGTCCCCGGTGGCCCGCGCCGCCTCGAGCGCGCCATGGCCCCGCGCCACCGTCTGCTCGAAGTCCATCTCGTAGAGGCCGTCGACCGTCAGCTCGATCTGCAGCGCGGCGGCCGCCGGGGTCGAGCGGTCGGGCAGGTCCTCCCAGGCACGGGCGAGCCGGGCGTGCGCCTCGGGGTGGCGGCCGAGCCAGTGCTCGACGGCGGCGCAGCGCGCGGTCAGCTCGACCCGCTCGGCCTGCGCCTCGGGCGGGAGCCGCTCGATCGCGTCCAGCAGCGTCGCGCGGCACCGGTCGAGCTCCCCGAGCGAGCGCAGCGCGCCGGCGAGCGCCACGCGCACGGCGACCTGGCGCTCGCCGTCGCCGGCCGGCAGCAGCCGCAGGGCCGCGTCGAACCAGTGCGTCGCCGCCGCCGGCGCGCGGGCCGCCGTCGCCTCGCCGGCCTCCAGCAGCAGCGTGATGGCCTCCTCGTCGCCGGGACTCGCCGACTGCTCGACGTGGTGGGCGCGCTCCGCGGCGGCCGCGCCGCGGGCCGCGAGCGCGGTGGACGCCCGCGCGTGCGCGGCCAGCCGCCAGCCGCCGCGGGCCGACTCGTAGACCGCTCGTCGGACCAGCGGATGGCGGAAGCCGAAGCGCCGCGGGACCGAGGTCGGTCGCACGAGGTCGACCGCCAGCAGGCCGTCCAGGGCGGAAAGCGCATCGGGGGTCGGCAGCTCGGCGATCGCCGCCGCGAGGTCGGGCTCGAACGGCTCGCCGGCGACCGCCGCCGCCTCGAGCAGCGCCCGCTCGGGCGGCGACAGGGAGGCGAGCTCCTCGGCCAGCGAGGCCGCGACCGCCGGCGGCACCCCGGCGCCGCCGTTGCCCGACGGAGCGCCGCCGGGCGCCGCCGCGAGCCCCTCGCCGCCGGCACGGGCGAGCTGCTCGAGGTAGAACGGGTTGCCCCCGCCGTGGCGATAGATGGCGGCCGCCGACCGGGGATCGAGGTCGCCCAGCAGCTCCGCTGCGTGGGCCTCCGACAGCAGCCCCAGCGAGATCCGGCGGGCGGAGGGAACCGCGAGGGCGGCGGCGAGCCGGCCCGGCGCCTGGCCCGGGCGGAACGCCAGCGCGAACAGGATCGGCGCGTCGGCGCCGCGGCGCAGCAGCGACGCGATCAGCTCGACTGACGCGCCGTCGCTCCAGTGCAGGTCGTCGAGCACCAGCACGAGGGGGCGATCGGCGGCGAGGAGCTCGAGCAGGCGGCGCACCGCCCGGTGGCTGCGGTAGCGCTCGTCGGCGGGCGAGTCGCGCGGAGCGACGCCCGGGGGCCGCAGCGACGGCAGGATCTCCCCGAGCTCGAGGACGGCGTCGGCCGGCCAGATCGCGGGCAGGTCGAGTTCCTGGGAGGCGACGTAGGCGTCGAGTGCGTCGGCCCAGACGCTGAACGGGAGGTCGCGCTCGAACTCGGCCGCGGCGCCCGTGAGCACGAGGCAGCCGCGCCCCTCCGCGCGGTCGCGGAGCTCGGCGAGCAGGCGCGTCTTGCCGATTCCCGGCTCGCCCTCGATCGCGACGCAGGCGGATGTCCGGCCGGCGAGCGCGCCGACCATGGCGTCGAGTTGCGCAAGCTCGGCGTCGCGTCCCACCGTCGGCCCGGCATGGGCGTCGATGGCCATCAGGGACGCGAGCCTATCCCGAACGGTCAGGGGTTTCAGGGTTCCGGTTCAGGGTCCGCCACCGATGTTCGGAGGCGGCTGCGCGAGGAGGGTGGCGGCATGCACTCAACGCGACCGAGGGGAACCTCTTGAAGCCACGTCGGAACATCGCAGCACGAGCCGGGGCCTGGAGCGCCCGGCATAGGAAGACGGCGGTCATCGGCTGGCTCGTCTTCTGCATCGTCGCCTTCATGGGCGGCAACATGCTGGGCGGGGCGAAGAAGATCGAGCAGACCGACCTCGGCGTCGGCGACGCCGGCCGCGCCACCAAGCTGATCGCCGAGTCGTTCCCCGAGAACGCCGGCGAGATGGTGCTCATCTCGAGCACGAAGCACGACGCCCGCGACCCGCAGTTCAAGGCCGCGGTCTCAGAGCTCGGCCGGACGCTCGAGGGCACCAAGGGCGTCGCCAACGTCACCGGCCCGTACGACAAGGGGGCCGTCAACGCGATCTCCGAGGACGGCAGCGCCGTCCGGCTCTCGTACGAGGTGCCCGGCGACAAGACCGAGGCGGCCGACGCCGTCGCGGCCCCGCTGAAGGCCATCGCCACGGCGGCGAAGGGTCATCCGGACATCAAGTACGAGCCGTTCGGCGACGTGAGCTCCGAGCAGGAGTTCAACAAGATCTTCGCCGACGACTTCAAGAAGGCGACCACGACGTCGCTGCCGCTCACGCTCATCATCCTGCTGATCGCCGCCGGCACGCTGGTCGCCGCGGGCGTCCCGCTGCTGCTCGGCATCACCGGCGTGCTCGGCACGATGGGCGTCGTCGCCGGGCTCAGCCAGCTCTCGCCGGTCGCCGGTGAGATCAACGAGATCATCCTGCTGATCGGCCTGGCCGTCGGCGTCGACTACGCGCTGTTCTACCTGCGCCGCGAGCGTGAAGAGCGCGCCGCGGGTCGCAGCAAGGAAGCGGCCGTCGAGGCCGCCGCGGCGACCTCCGGACGTGCGGTGCTCGTCTCCGGATTCACCGTGATGATCGCCATGGCCGGCATGTACCTCGCCGGCGACCCGACGTTCGCGTCGTTCGCGACCGGTGGCATCCTCGTGGTGGCCGTGTCGATGGTCGGCTCGCTGACCGTCCTGCCCGGCCTGCTGTCCATGCTCGGCGACCGCGTCGACAAGGGCCGCATCCCGCTGATCGGGCGCCTTAAGCGCCGCGCCGCCGGCTTCGGCCTGTGGTCGCGGGTCGTCGACCGGGTGCTCAAGCGCCCGCTCGCCGCCGCAGTGATCAGCGGCGCCGTGCTCATCGCCCTCACGGTGCCGGCGCTCGAGATGCACACCGCGACACCCGGCATCGATTCGTTCCCGAAGGACATGCAGGCCGTCCAGACGTTCAACCACCTCGACGAGGTCTTCCCGAGCGAGGGCAACGCGAGCGTCGTCGTCGTCAAGGCGAAGGACGTGACCAGCGGGGCCGTGCAGTCCGCGATCACGGAGTTCCAGGCCGGCGCCGAGAAGCGCGGCGACGTGTTCAACGGCGCGACCGACGTCATCGTCAGCCCGGACAAGACGGCCGCCCAGATCGAGGTGCCGATGATCGGCGACGGCGACGACGCCGCCACCGAGCGGGCGCTGGGCGTGCTGCGCGAGGACCTGGTCCCGGCGACGCTGACCGGTGCCAAGGGCGTCGACGAGGTCGTGGTCGGCGGCGAGGCCGCCGAGCTCAAGGACTACAACGACAACATGGGCACGAGCATCTACTACGTGTTCGCGTTCGTGCTGACGGCGGCGTTCCTGCTGCTGCTGTTCACGTTCCGGTCGATCGTCATCCCGATCAAGGCGATCGTGCTCAACCTCCTGTCCGTGGGCGCGGCCTACGGGGTCCTCGTGCTGGTCTTCCAGCACGGGTGGGGCGCGGGCCTGCTCGGCTTCGAGCCGACCGGCGCGATCACGCCGTGGCTGCCGCTGTTCATGTTCGTGGTCCTGTTCGGGCTCTCGATGGACTACCACGTGTTCCTGCTCAGCCGGATCCGCGAGCTCTATGACCGCGGCATGAGCACCGACGAGGCCGTGGCCGAGGCCGTCAAGAGCACCTCGGGCACGATCACCAGCGCCGCACTCGTCATGGTCGGGGTGTTCGCGGTCTTCGCGACGCTCTCGTTCATGATGTTCAAGCAGATGGGCGTCGGCCTCGCGTCGGCGGTCCTCATCGACGCGACGATCATCCGCGGCGTCCTGCTGCCGGCGACGATGACGCTGCTCGGCAACGCCAACTGGTGGGTGCCGCGGTCGCTGCACTGGCTCCCGAAGTTCTCGCACGAGCCGGAGGTGGTGCCCGCCCAGGCGTAGTCCCGATCCCACATCCACCGGCGCACGCGGCGCCCGCCTTCCAAGGTGGGCGCCGTTCGTCGTTTCAGGGACTCGGTCAGGGGCCTCCCCCTGATGAACCAGGGGTGGCGCTCCAGCAGGCTGGAACCATGCCCTCCTTCCTCCTCCATCACCGCCACGACCCGTTCGAATGCGCCGCGGCCTTCGCCGCCTGGAACGGGTTCACAAGCCCGCTGCGCCACCGCCCTGCTCCCTCCACGTGCCTGGCCGGCGGCCATGCGATCTGGTGGACCGTCGAGGCCCCCGACCGCGATGCGGCAGTCGCACTCCTCCCGCGGTTCGTCGGTGATCGGTCCACCATCACCGAGGTCCGCGAGGTGGAGATCCCGTGACCCCGGTTCGGGCAGAGTGGGTCGGGATGAAACGCATCGGACTGCTGGGCGGCATGAGCTGGGAGTCGTCGGCCGAGTACTACCGCTTCGTCAACGAGGCGACCAGGGAGCGGCTCGGCGGCCTGCACTCGGCCGACTGCGTCATGCGGTCGGTCGACTTCGCCGGCGTCGAGCGCCTCCAGCGCGAGGACCGCTGGGACGAGGCGGGGGCGCTGCTGGCGGCCGAGGCGCGCGCCCTGGTCGCGGCCGGGGCCGAGCTGATCGTCCTGTGCACGAACACGATGCACAAGGTCGCCGACGCGATCACCGCGGCGGTCGAGGTCCCCTTCGTGCACATCGCCGACACCACCGCGGAGTCGGTCCGCGCCGCCGGCTTGAACACCGTCGGCCTGCTCGCCACCGGCTATACGATGGAGCAGGACTTCTACGTCGGCCGGCTACGCGACCGGCACGGACTGAACGTCCTCGTCCCCGGCGAGACCGACCGCCGGATCGTGCACTCCGTCATCTACGAGGAGCTCTGCGTCGGCGTGGTCGACGACGGCTCGCGCGAGGAGTACCGCCGGATCATGGCCGGCCTCGCCGAGCGGGGCGCGCAGGCGATCCTGCTCGGCTGCACGGAGATCGACCTGCTGGTCGGGCCGCAGGACTCGCCCGTCCCCGTGTTCGACACCACCCGGCTGCACGCCGAGCGCGCCGTCGCGCTCGCGCTCGCCACCCCGTAGGCGTGGATCCAGGTCAGCCGCGATCTCAGGGTTCGGTCCCGGGTCGCCCCCCGATGTTCCGGGGGGCGATCGCCGGGAGGCTGGTCCCATGACCTCCACCTCCCTCACCACCACCCGCGAGCTCGACGCCCGGACCATCGACGGCCTCGACGTCCGCCTCCTGTGGAACTCCGCCGACGACTCGCTGACGGTCACCGTCGCCGACTCGCGGACGGAGGAGTTCTTCGTCCTGCCCGTCTCCGCCGTCTCCGCGCTCGAGGCCTTCCACCATCCCTTCGCGTACGCCGCCGCCCCTGCCCGCGCCACGGCCCCGGTCGGGTGCTGAGATGACCACGCTCATCGCACGCCTGGCCATCGCGTTGATGGCCCTGCACATCATCGACGACTCGTTCCTGCAGCCGGCCGCCGGCACGGGCATCGCGGACCACCTGGTCAGCGGGCTCGTCCCGCTGGCGCTGCTGGCGGGCGTGGCGTGGGGATTCCCGCGGATGCGGGCGGGTGTCCGCGCCGCGGCCGCCTTCGTCCTCGGCCCGCTCGGCGTCGCGCTCGGATCCGAGGCCATCTACTACTGGGGCCACGGCGGCCTCTCCGGCGACGACTACACCGGCCTGCTGGCGATCCCGGCGGGCGCCGCCCTGCTCGGCGTCGGCGCGGTCACGCTGTGGACCTCCCGCCGGCTCGACGACAGCCGTGCGTGGCGCTACCCGCGGCGCGTCGTGGTCGGCGTCGTCAGCGCGTTCGCCTTCCTGTCGGTCGCCGCGCCGCTGGCGGTGTCCTACGGCATGACGCACATCACGCGCGCCGAGGTGCCCACGGCCAACCTCGGCACCGCCTACGAGAAGGTGACCCTGCACACCCGCGACGGCCTCGACCTCGCCGGCTGGTACATCCCGTCGCGCAACGGCGCCGCCGTGCTCGTCTATCCCGGCCGCGGGAGCGCCCAGAAGCACGCCCGCTACCTGTCGCGTCGGGGCTACGGCGTCCTCATGGTCGACCGCCGCGGCGAGGGCGCCAGCGAAGGCACTCCGCACGCGTTCGGCTGGACGTTCGACGAGGACATCAAGGCCGGCGTCGCGTTCCTGAAGCGGCGCGCCGATGTCGAGCCGGGCGGCATCGGCGGGCTCGGGCTGTCGGTCGGCGGCGAGATGATGCTGCAGACCGCCGCGGACACGAAGGACCTTGCCGCGGTCGTCTCCGACGGGGCCGGCGCCCGCGTGGTCTCCGAGGAGCTCGCCGACCTCGAGGGCTTCGGCAAGGTGCTCCCCGCGCCGCTCTATCTCGTCAAGACGGCGGCGATCGCCCTGTTCTCCAACGAGGTCCCACCGTCGAACCTGACCAAGTACATCCCGCGCATCGCCCCGCGGCCGATCCTGCTCATCCACGCCAAGCACAACGAGGTCGACAACAAGACGCCTGAGTACCTCGCCGCCGCCCGCGGGCCGGCGGAGGACTGGGAGGTCCCGAAGGGCGGCCACACCGCCGGCATCCGGACGATGCCTGAGGAGTACGCGCGGCGCGTGGTCGGCTTCTTCGACCGCACGCTCCGGTAGGGAAGTTGGACCGGGTGGGCCGCGGCGACGCGGCCCGCCCAGCGGCCGGCCGGGCTCCCGCCTAACCGACGCGTTTGGGACTCCGCGTCAGTTGCCATACTTGGTAAGGCTCCTTATCTCATGATCTCGCCTGCGCATCGCAGATCCTCCCCGGCACGCGTCGCGCGGGCTGTGCTCGCCGAGCGGTGCGGTCGATGAGCGAGCAGCTCGCCGTGGGTCCGCAGTTGCAGTCGATACTCGAGGCGATCGACGAGGTCGTCTACGAGGTCGAGGTGGGGCCTGCCGGGGAGCTCAACGTCACGTACATCAGCCCGGGGTTCGAGCGTGTCCTCGGGGGGCGGACGGATCCCGACGCGTCCCTGGCCGAAGCGTGGATGGCGGCCGTGCACCCCGACGACCGCCCGGTGGTGGAGGAGGCCATGCGCCACACCCGCGCCGGCGAGGACTACGACGCGGAGTACCGCATGCTCGGCTTCGACGGCACCGAGCGCACGGTGTGGGTGCGGCACCGCGGGTTCCAGCGCGCCGGATTCACCGTCGGCGCCGGGGTGCTGCGCGACGTCACCGAGGCCCGGGCTCGGGATCGCGAGCTGCGTGAGCTCGTCGCCGAGCAGGCCGCCCTGCGCCGGGTCGCCGAGACCGTCGCGCGTGCCGCGGATCCCCAGGAGGTCTTCACGGCGGTGGCTGAAGAGGTCCAGCAGCTCCTCGGCGTCCCCGCCGACGCGATCGCGCGGATGGACGCCGACGGCAGCCATCAGATCGTCGCCGCCTGCGGGATCGACCCGGCGGAAGCGAGCGCTCTCTGCGAGGGGATGTGGCGCCATGGGGACGGCCTCGCCGCCGGCTCCTGGAGGGCGGGCGAGGACTTCGGGTTCGACGACTCGTCGATCAGCGAGATTGCCGAGATCCGGGCGTACGCCGCCGCCGGCGTGCGCAGCTACGCCAGCACGCCGGTGTTCGCGGGCGGCCGGTTCTGGGGCGTGCTGGCGCTCGGGTCGCCGGAGCCGTCCGCGCTCGACGCGCACGGCAAGGAGCGGCTGCGGCGCCTGGCCGGGCTCGTCGGCGTCGCGCTCGACAACGCCGAGCATCGCCGCCTGCTCGCCGAGGCGGCGACCAGCGACTCGCTCACCGGGCTCTCCAACCACCGCCTGTTCCACGAGGAGCTCGCGCGCGAGGTGGCGCGCGCCCGCCGCAACGGCGATCCGCTCGCCATCGCGCTGATCGACGTCGACCACTTCAAGGCGATCAACGACTCGCTCGGGCATCAATCCGGCGACACCCTCCTGCGCAGCGTGGCGACGCTCCTGCGGTCGGCGGCGCGCGAGGGCGAGGTCGTCGCGCGGCTCGGCGGGGACGAGTTCGCGGTGATCCTGCCGCGGACCGACGATGTCGGCGCCGAGTGCTTCGGCGCCCGCGTGCGGGAGCTCGTCGGCCAGACCACGTCGCTGGCCGAGCTGGGCGTGACGCTGTCGGTCGGCGTCTGCGACCTCGATCACGCGCGCGACGGCGAGGAGCTGGTCCGCTTCGCCGACGGGGCGCTCTACTGGGTCAAGGCGCACGGCCGCGACGCCGTCTGCCGGTACCGCCAGGAGGTCGTCGACGTCCTCTCCGCGGACGAGCGCGCCGAGCGGCTCGCGCGCTCCCAGGCGCACACCGCGCTGCGCTCCCTCGCCCGCGCCATGGACGTCAAGGACCCATCGACGCACCGGCACTCCGAGCGCGTCGCCGACCTGGCGGACCGCTTCGCCGTCCGCGACGGCTGGTCCGATCGCGCGCGCCTCCGGCTCCGCGCCGCCGCGCTGCTGCACGACGTCGGGAAGATCGCGGTCCCGGACCGAATCCTGCACAAGCCCGGCCCGCTCGTCGCGGAGGAGTACGAGGTGATCAAGGAGCACGCCGTCGTGGGCGCGCGGGTGGCGGCGGAGGCGCTCGACGCGGAGCAGGTCTCGTGGATCCGCCACCACCACGAGCGGTGGGACGGAGCGGGCTACCCCGACGGCCTGGCCGGCGACGCGATACCCGTCGGCGCCCAGATCCTCGCGCTGGTCGACGCGTTCGACGTGATGACCCACAGTCGTCACTACCGCGAACCGCTCTCCGTCGATGGGGCCCTCGAGGAGGTCCGGCGCCACCGCGGGACCCAGTTCTGCCCGTTCCTCGTCGACGGGCTCCCGTCGGTGCTCCGGGCGGCCGCCGAGCCGCTCGCCTGAGCACCGCAGCAGACCACTCACAGCGGGTCTTCAGAAAATCGATACGAGACTGTTGCGTTTCGTATCGTGATGCCGTATGGTCCGGCTCAAGTTACGAGACGACCCCGGCTCGTAAACCGCACCCGGCCACAGGAGACCCCGATGTCACCCACGATCGAAGCGCCCGACCCCCGCCGCTGGAAGGCGCTCGCCGTGCTGTGCCTGTCGCTGCTCGTCATCGGGCTCGACAACACGATCCTCAACGTCGCGATCCCGACGCTCGAGCGCGACCTCGGCGCGTCGTCGTCGCAGCTGCAGTGGATCGTCGACATGTACCTCCTCGTCTTCGCCGGGCTGCTGCTCACCGCCGGCGCGCTCGGCGACCGCTTCGGCCGCAAACGCGCGCTCACCGCCGGCCTCGTCGTGTTCGCGGCGGGCTCTGCACTGTCCGCCCTGGCCGGCTCGGCGGAGGCGCTGATCGCCAGCCGCGGGCTGATGGGCGTCGGCGGCGCGCTGATCATGCCGAGCACGCTCTCGATCCTCACCGCCACGTTCCCGGCGGCCGAGCGGCCGAAGGCGATCGCCATCTGGACGGCGTTCGCGGGCCTCGGCATCGCGATCGGCCCGACCGCCGGCGGCTGGCTGATCGAGCACTTCGACTGGAGCGCGATCTTCCTGGTCAACCTGCCGATCGTCCTGGTCGCCCTCGTGGCCGGCCGGTCGCTGCTGCAGGAGTCTCGCGATCCCGCCGCGCCGCGGCTCGACGCCGGCGGCTTCGCGCTCTCGATCGGCGCCCTGACGACGCTCGTCTGGGCGATCATCGAGGCCCCCTCGCGCGGCTGGACCGACGGCGTGATCCTCGGCGCGTTCGCTGCCGCGGCGGCGCTGATCGCCGCCTTCGTCGCCTGGGAGCTGCGGACCGCGCAGCCGATGCTCGACGTCCGCCTGTTCCGGCTGCCGCGCTTCGCCGCCGCCAGCGGGGCGATCTCGCTCGCGTTCTTCGCGCTGTTCGGGATGATCTTCTTCCTGACGCAGTACCTGCAGGCGGTCCTCGGCTACACCCCGTTCGAGGCCGGCGTGCGGATGCTGCCGGTCGCCGGGGCGCTCGTGGTGGGCGGCGGGATCTCGGCGCGGCTCGCCGCGAAGCTCGGGACGACGCGCCTCGTGGCGGGCGGCCTGACCGTCGCCGGCCTCGGGCTGCTCATCCTCACGCAGACCGGGGCCGACAGCGGCATCGGCGCCGTCCTGGCGGCGGAGGCGGTCATGGGCTTCGGCTTCGGCCTGGCCATGGCGCCCGCGACCGAGTCGATCATGGGATCGCTGCCGCTGGCCCGCGCGAGCGTGGGCTCGGCGGTCAACGACACCACCCGCACGGCGGGCGGAGCGCTCGGCGTCGCGGTTCTCGGGTCGGTGCTGTCGAGCGGCTACCGTGGCGACATGGACCCCGCCCTCGCCGCGCTGCCCGATCCGGCGGCCGCCGCCGCCGCGGGCGACTCGATCCAGGGCGCGCTCGCGGTCGCCGGACGGCTCGGCGCGGACGGCGGACCGCTGGCCGACGCGGCGCGCGAGGCGTTCGTGAACGGGATGCACACGGCGGTGCTGGTGGCCGCGGCCGTGATGTTCGCGGGCGCCGTCCTCGCCAAGCGCCACCTGCCGGCGCGCGCGCCGGAGGCCGTCGCCGCCCCGCACCGGCTGGAGCACCTCGCCGCGTGAGCGCCGAGAAGCAGATCGCGACCCGTCCGCCCGGCCGACCCCGCTCGGCCGAGGCGGACGCCGCGATCGTCCGGGCCACCCTGCAGGCGCTCCTCGAGGACGGCTACCGCGGGCTCTCGATGGAGCGGGTCCGGACGCTCGCCGGGGTCGGCAAGGCGACGCTCTACCGCCGCTACGCGTCGAAGGCCGAGCTGGCGAAGGCGGCGGTCGGGCACCTTCACGCCGGGCTCTCGGCGCCCGAGGACACCGGCTCGTTCCGCGGTGACCTCGCGGCGTTCCAGATCGCCGCGATCGCCGCCGCGAAGGCGGTCGGCGCCCCACTGTTCCTCCCTCGCCTGCTGACGGACGCGGCCGAGGATCCCGAGCTGCACGCGATCTTCCGGGCGGCGCTGGTCGAGCCGCGTCGCGCGGCCGCGCGGACGATCATCGAACGGGCGATCGACCGGGGCGAGGTGCGCGCCGACCTCGACCCCGACGCCCTCATCGACCTGCTGGCCGCGCCGTACCTCTACCGGCTGGTGATCGACGGCGGTCACGTCGAGGCCGCCTTCGCGCGCTCGGCGGCGTGGCTCGACGTGATCCTGCTCGGTGCGACACCGCGCGGGTAGGTTGCCGGGGGTGTTCTTCAAGGAGCGGTTGGGCGCGGGGGAGCCGCTGCGCGGGGCGATCAACGTCATGCCGTCGGCCGTCGCGACCCAGGCGCTCGCGACGGCCGGCGCCGACTTCGTCCTGATCGATCGCGAGCACGGCCCGATCGGCCCGGAGAGCCTGCACGCCATGATCGCCGCGACGGCCGGCAGCGGCTGCGCCGCGCTCGTCCGCGTGCCGGCGATCGACGAGGCCGAGGTCAAGGCGGCACTCGACGCCGGCGCCGAGGGCATCTTCTTCCCGCTCGTGCGCACGGCCGCCGACGCGGAGCGCTGCGTGTCGTTCATGCGCTATCCGCCGCACGGCGTGCGCGGCTGGGGCCCGTTCATCGCCCACTCGCGGTTCGCGGCCGAGCTCACCGGCTACGCCCCCGACGTCGCGCCGCGGCTGACGTGCTGCGTGCTGCTGGAGACCGCCGAGGCGGTCGAGGACGCCGACGCCATCCTCGCCGTCGACGGCATCGACCTGGCGATGATCGCGCCGTACGACCTCAGCACGGCGCTCGGCGTCCCCGGCGAGTTCGACGCGCCGGTGTTCGCGGACGCGGTGGCCACGCTCGAGCGGGCCGCCCGCAGCCGGGGGATCCCGCTGGCGGGCGTCGCGCTGACCGCGGAGCGGAGCGCGACGCTCCTCGCGGACGGTTACCGCGTGCTCGTCCAGGGCATCGACGTGCTGATGCTCAAGGCCGCCGTCCGGGGGTGGGCGTGACCCCGGAGACCCTGTTCGCTCGCCTGATCGACGACGCCGGGCTGTTCCCGCCCGCGCGCAAGCCGATGGCACGGGCGGCCGCCGACCATCGCGCCGCCCGCGCGAGCGCGCACGCGGGGATGCTCGGGCGCTTCCTGTGCCCGGTCTCGCGGCTCGCCGAGCTGGGCGGGGAGGCGGCGGACGACTGGGGGATCGGCGCGATCTTCGACGGTCCCGACTGGCGGGAGGATCTGGCCTGCGTCGCGGCGCACGCCGGGCGGGGCAGGATCCGCGTGCTTGAGGTCAGGCTCCCCGCCGATGTCGAGCTCGCCGCGCGGGAGCTCGCCGCCACCCCGGGCGCCGAGGTGTTCTTCGAGGTGCCGGCCGCCGGCGCGCCCGCGGCGGTGCGCGATATCGCCGCGCTGCCGGAGGCGGTCGGGGCCAAGCTGCGCTGCGGCGGCGTGGAGCCGCAGGCCTTCCCGCCCGACGAGGCCGTCGCCGCCTTCATCGCCACCGCCCGCGAGCTCGCGCTGCCGTTCAAGCTGACCGCCGGGCTGCACCACCCGTTCCGGACCCGCGATGAGGCGATCGGCGTGCTGCAGCACGGGTTCGTCAACCTGCTCGCGGCGACGGCGCTCGACGTCGACGACCTCGTGGCGGTGGTGGCCGAGCCGGATCCCGCGGCGTTCCGGGTCGACGCCGGCGGCCTGCGCTGGCGCGACACCGTCGCCGGCCCGCACGCCATCGCCCGCGCGCGTAGCCTGTTCACCGCCTATGGCAGCTGCAGCTTCGACGAGCCCGTGGACGACCTGATCGCGCACGGCTGCCTCGAAGACTGACGCCGGTCCGCGGTCAGTTGTCGAAGGCCACCCAGGCGAACTCGGTCGCGGGCGGATTGGTGGAAGCCTCGTTGGGATTGCAGGCCCTCACGCGGATGACGGTGGGCGACGACGACTGCACGGACCAGGACGCGCTGAGGCCCCCGAAGGTGGTCGGGCTCAGCACAAGGGCGTCGCCGAACACGTTGACGCCGATGTCGATGTTCATGACGCGGCAGATGCTGTTCGACACGGACGGGAAGTCGAGCGTCGCGGTTCCGGATGCCTTGCCGACGTCCACGGCGTTGAGCAGGCCGTTGGCGACCTCGTCGCCGTCGATCGCGTTGGCGGCGACCTCCGACGCCTCGACCGAGTTGGTGGCGAGGTCCGACGCGGTCAGCGAGTTGGTGACCACCTCGTCGGTGCCGACGGAGTCGGCGGCCAGGTCAGCGGCGCCCACGCGGTCGTCCGCGATGTCGTCGCTCTTGATCGTCCCGTCGGCGATGCGAGAGCCCAGGACCTGGTTGACACCGATGTCGAGCGCCCTGACCTCGCCATCCTTGACATCGACCGACAGGATCGACTCGTCGATGATGTCCGGGCTTCCGACCGTGTTCGCGGCATAGGCTCCCCCGGTGCCCAGGGCGACGAAGACCGCCAGCGTCGACATCACGTTCGCGTAGGTGAGGCGTTGGCGGGCTCTTCCCGGCATGGCGGGGCCTCCTGAAAAGGGTGGACCGACCGACCCTACGCCGGTCGGACCGGTGGCGTAGCCTGCCGGGATGGCTGACGCACCGGGGTTCGGCCCCGAGAACCTGCCGTACGGGGTGGTCGCGCCGCCCGGCGGCGACGGCCGCCCGGTGGCCCGCCTGGACGACGACGCGATCGACCTGCGGGCGCTGGCTCACGACGGTCGCCTCGACGTCCCGGAGGGCACCTTCGACGGGCCCAGCCTGAACGGGTTCCTCGCGCTCGGCCGCCCGGCGTGGAGCGCCACGCGCGAGCGCCTGACCGAGCTCGTCGGCGCCGAGGACGCGTGGCTGCCGCGGATCGCGCTCGAGGACGCGGAAGTGCTGCTGCCGGTCGAGGTGGGCGACTACGTCGACTTCTACGCGTCGATCGAGCACGCCACCAACCTCGGGCGGATGTTCCGGCCCGACTCCGAGCCGCTGATGCCGAACTGGCGCCACCTGCCGGTCGGCTACCACGGCCGCGCCGGCACGGTCGTCGTGAGCGGCACCCCCATCCGCCGGCCCTGCGGCCAGCGCCCGCCGGCCGAGCCCGGCGGCGCCCCGACGTTCGGGCCCGAGCCGCGCCTGGACATCGAGCTCGAGCTCGCCTTCGTCACGGGTCCTGGGCCGGAGCTCGGCACGCCGGCCGCCGCGGCCGACGCCGCGGAGCACATCTTCGGCTTCGTCCTGCTCAACGACTGGAGCGCGCGGGCGATCCAGCGCTGGGAGTACCAGCCGCTGGGCCCGTTCCTCGGCAAGTCGTTCGCCACGTCGATCTCGCCGTGGGTCGTGCCGCTCGACGCGCTCGCCGACCGCCGCGTCCACGGCCCCGAGCAGGACCCGGCGCCGCTCGACTACCTCCGCGTCGAGGACCCGTGGGCGCTCGACATCGACCTCGAGATCGAGCTCAACGGCACCGTGATCAGCCGCACCAACGCGCGCGGCATGTACTGGAACGCCGCCCAGCAGCTCGCGCACGCCACCGCCAACGGGGCGACGATCCGCGCCGGCGACCTCTTCGCCTCCGGCACGATCTCCGGCGAGGAGCCCGGCACCTACGGCAGCCTCATCGAGCTGACCTGGGGCGGGCGCGACGCGCTCGAGCTCGAGGACGGCTCGCGCACGTTCCTCGAGGACGGCGACACCGTGGTCCTCCGCGGCTCCGGTGGGCAGGTGTCGCTGGGCGAGGTGCGCGGCACGATCCGGCCCGCCGGCTGACCCCGGCGCCTCGAGATCACGAGAGCATGCGACGCGCCGCGCTCATCGCCGTCTGCCTCGCGGCTGCCGGATGCGGCGACGATCCGCCCGCGCCCGCTCGCGACGACGACCCGGCCACGGCCGTCCGGGTGACGCTCGACGCCGACGGCCGCGGCGCAGGCCGCGCCCGGGAGGCGGAGCTGACCTGCCCGTCGACCCGGCACGCGGAGGCCTGCCGGGTGCTGCTGTCGCTGCCGGCGGCGGCGTTCGAGCCGGTCTCCCGCGACGTGGCCTGCACCGAGCTCTTCGGCGGCCCCGAGACCGGGCGGATCGTCGGCACCGTGCGGGGCCGGCCCGTGGACGCCCGCTTCGCGCGCCACAACGGCTGCGAGATCGCCCGCTTCGACCGGGTCCAGCCGATCCTGGCCGTCTCCGGCGGGTGAGCTGTAGGGCTACGCGACCTGCTCGGGGCTGACGAGGACATCGTCGCGCGAGTAGTGCCCGACGGCGTCGAACACGCGCTTGGCGTGCAGCCCGAGCCGGAGGTCGCAGTCGTGCACGAGCATGCCCTCCTCGCCGTAGAGCGGTCCGGACACGATCGTGCCGTGCGCCGGCTCGACGATGACCGCGCCGCCGTTGCCGAACACCTCGGTCTCGGGCAGCGCGAACGGGAAGTCCTCCGGGAAGGCGGCGCGCGGGATGTACTGGGGGACGGAGACGACGAACGCGCCCGACTCGATGGCGATGGCGCGCATATGGGCGAGCCAGCCGTCGGAGTCGTCGGCGGTCGGCGCCACCCAGATCTGCGGGCCCTGGCGGTAGACCGCGTAGCGCGCGAGCGGCATGCGGTTCTCCCAGCAGATCAGCCCGCCGATCCGCCCGCAGTCCGTGTCGACCGCCCGGAGGTCGTCGCCCGGTCCCAGCCCGTGGAACAGCCGCTCGTGGTGCGTCGGCATGAGCTTGCGGTGCTTGTGCAGCAGACCCTCCGGGCCGAGCCAGAGCATCGCGTTGTACAGCGTCCCCGGCCGCTGGGACTCCCGCTCGTTGACGCCGACCACGGCATGGATCCCGAGCGACCGGCACGCCGCAGCGAGCTCGTCGACGAGCGGCCCCGGAACGTCGACCGAGCTCGCCCACATCCGCTCCCACAGCTCGTCGGCGCCGCCGAACGCCGCGGCCTTGCGCGCCCACGCGTTGGAGGGGTACAGCGAGATGAACGTCTCGGGCAGCACGACGAGCTCCGCCCCGGCGTCCGCTGCCTCGGCGAACAGCCGGACGGCCTTCTGGACGGTCGCCTCGGCGTCGAGGATGACGGGCGTCGCCTGGATCGCCGCGACCCGGACCGTGCGCAGGATGGTCATGGCGCGAGCCTACATCCGAGGGGCGGGCATCCCGTCGGCCGTCCGTCGGCTCGAACGTCATCCGTGCTGAACTGGATCACCGGCCGTTCCTTTCCTTGACGAGATCCCACCACGTGTCGAATGCGCGTCTGCGCCAGCCGGGCCCGGTGTCCACGCCCGCGAACACGCGCGCGAGGAACGGGCCGGCGAACAGATCGAGCGCCGCTTCGGCGTCGATGTCGCGCCGGATGTCCCCGCGCTGCTGACCCCGTTCGATCAGCGCGCGGCCGATGGCCCGCCGCGGATGGAGCACGCTGCGCCGGAAGGCCTCGATGAGTTCGGGATGGCGCGCCTGCTCGGCGATCAGACCGCCGATCAGGCCGACGTACGCGGCGCCGTCCGCCGGGAATCCCTGTTCAACCGCCTGCCAGAGCTCGGCTCGCGTGTCGCCCAGATCGGGCGGGGCGAGCGTCGGCAGCTGGGTGGCGATGACCTGCGCGACGAGCTCGGACTTGTCGCGGAAGCGCCGGTAGATCGCGGGCTTGCCGACGCCCGCGGCCGTCGCGATGGCCTCCATGCTCATGCGTGCGAAGCCGCGCTCGGTCAGCAACGCGAGCGTCGCGTCCGTGATCGCGGCGTCGATGCTCGGGTCGAGGGGGCGGGCCATCCGCAATAACGTAACGACACCGTTACGTTACGTCAAGACGTGGAATCCTGCCAGGATGGACCGGACCGAGCGATGGCTGCATTCCCGGCGTCGCGCGATCCGCGCGTGGCGGGACGACGGTCCGGGCGCGGTCACCCAGTCGCTGGAGGAGGCGCTCGCCGGTGTCGAGGCGCTGGAGGCGGCCGGCGCCCTCTCGGCCGGCGCCGCCGCCGAGTGGCGAGCGATCTTCGCTCGCGAGGCTGACGATCGTGTCGCGCCGGCGGTCGACCCAGAGACCGCCGACCGAGCGCAGCGATTTCTCGCGGGGCTGCTCGCGAGCGTGCCGCCCGAGCCCGCCGACGACGACCCGCAGGCCGAGCGCTTCGAGGCCGCGGTGCACCTGCTCTCGGCGGTCGGCGCCGTCGACGCGCGCGCATGGGATGCCAGGCTCCGCGAGCGTGCCGGCTGGCCGACGGCGGAGGAGGAGCGGATCGTGGAGCTCGCGCTGAACGAGGGCGGGACCGAGGCCGAGCTGATCGAGGCCATCCCCGGCCCGAGCGATGCGCGCGGCGGGCACCGACTGGTACTGGTGCTGCGATTCGCCGACGGCGTCTCGTTCCTGCTCGACACCGATCCGCGGCAGACACCCGACATCGCGTGGCCCGAATGGCAGCTCGTCGACGACCTCGGGACCTCGTATCCCGCCGGCGGAGCCGGCGGGAGCGACGAGGGTCAGCACATCTCGTTCCGGGCCGCGATCCCGGGCGAGGCGACGTGGATCCAGCTCGACCTCGAAGGCCATCCCGACGTCGCGTTCCGGGTGGGCCTGTGACCGGTGCCGGCCTCGAGGCCAGAACGCTCCTGTGGGAGTGGATCGGGGAGCGCGAAGACCCGGACCCGGAGCAGCGAGCGTGGAAGGTCGCCTACTGCGAGGGCATGGTCGACGCCTGCGAGCACACCGGGCTCCTGGCCGCCGAGGAGATCGCCGCCTGGCGCGCGCTCATGGCGGACGGCGCCGCACCGGCCGCCGCACCCGGTGACGCCCAGGCCGCCGAGCGTCACCTCGAGCGGTTGGTGGCGATGGTCCCCCCGTTGTCGCGCGACCCCGACCCGGAGGGGGCGACGAGAAGGTGCCGGTTCCACGGCGCGCTGGACGCCCTGCGGGCGGCCGGGATCGTGAGCGACGCCGACGAGCGCCGCTGGCGCTCGCGTGCCGTCGTCGCCGAGGCGCCCTGGCTCGGACCGGACGAGGCCTCGCAGCTCGCCGGGATCGACGGCCTCTACGCGATCTCCATCCCGCCGACGTCGCCCGCGGAGGAGGCCGCGGACGCCGCCGCCATGCGCGAGATCGACGCGCTGTGCCGGCGCGGGGAGGTCCGCCGGGTCTTCCTGCCGGATCAGCCCGAACGGCGTGACGGGCTGGCGATCGTGGCCGTCGTCACGCGCACCGACGCCACGGAGGTCGTGTTCCATCACGTGGGGGAGCCGGAGGAGGACGGCCTGGCCGCGCCCGCGCTCGCGGACGACCTGGGAATCGGGTACGAGCCGGTCACGCCGGGGCCGGTGAGCAGTCACGGGTCGGCGGGACCGCGGCGCCGCGTCATGACCGGTGCCTGGCGCTATCAGCCCGCGGCGCCGGACGCGGCCGCCGCCTTCAGCGTCGCGCTCGGCACCGCTCGCTGGCAGTTGACGGGCCGCTGAGGATCGCGGCTACTCCTCCAGAGCGAGGACGAGCTTGCCCGTGTTCTCGCCCTTGAAGAGCCGCAGCAGCACGTCCGGGAAGTCGTCGATGCCGCCGGTCACGACGTCCTCGCGCGACCGCAGTTCCCCGCTCTGCAACCAGCCCGCCAGCTCCGTGACGCCTTCCGGATACCGGGCGGCGTAGTCGAAGATGACGAAGCCGGTCATCGACGCGCGGTTCACGAGCAGCTGCATGTAGTTGGCGGGGCCACGCGGCGCCTCGGTGGCGTTGTACTGCGAGATCGCGCCGCTGATCACCACCCGCGCGCCACGCGCGAGTCGCTGCAGGACCGCTTCGAGCACCTCACCGCCGACGTTGTCGAAGAAGACGTCGACGCGATCGGGCGTGTGCTCGGAGAGCTGCGCCCGCAGGTCGCCCGCCTTGTAGTCGATCGCCGCGTCGAACCCGAGCTCGTCGACCAGCCAGCGGCACTTGTCCGCACCGCCCGCAATGCCGATCGCCCGGCAGCCCTTGATGCGGGCGATCTGGCCGACCACGCTGCCGACGGAGCCCGCCGCCCCCGAGACCACGACGGTCTCGCCCGGCGCGAGGCGCCCGACGTCGAGCAGCCCGAAGTAGGCCGTCAGCCCGCTGATCCCGAGGACGCCGAGGTGCACCGGAGCGGGGGCGAGGGTGGTGTCCACCGGGGTGACGCCGTGGCCGTCCGACACCGCGTACTTCTGCACGCCGAAGACGCCGTAGACGCGGTCGCCCACGGCGTGGTCGGGGTGGCGCGAGTCGATGATGCGACCGATGCCCGCGGCGCGCATGACCTCGCCGATCTCGACGGCCGGGACATAGGAGCGGCCGGCGTTCATCCACGAGCGCATCGCGGGATCGACCGACAGGTGCTCGAGCTGCACGCGGAACTGGCCGTCGGCGGGCTCGGCGGCCGGTTCCTCGACGAAGCTCCAGTCGGTCGGCTTCGGCAGCCCGGTCGGGCGGGCGGCCAGGCGGCACTGGGTGTTGGCGAGTGTCATCGCGAAGCTCCTCGTTCGGGATTCGACGCGCAGTAGTACTCGCTAGGTCGTCTGTCCGGCAGCCCGGGTCCTCACGTGCGCAGGCGACGGGTCGCCGAGCTCACCCTCGAGCGAGATCCTCGGGAGCACACGGTCCAGCCACGCGGGCAGCGTCCAGGCGCGGTCGCC
Source organism: uncultured Solirubrobacterales bacterium (assembly GCA_963828075.1). GTDB lineage: Bacteria > Actinomycetota > Thermoleophilia > Solirubrobacterales > Solirubrobacteraceae > JACCYI01. The sequence continues at coordinate 2,375,403 of CAWHDH010000021.1, forward strand.
GAGCAGGGTCATCACCGCGGGCGCGACCACCATCCGGACCACCAGCACGTCGATCAGGATCGCGGCGGCGAGGCCGAGGCCGATCGTCTTGACGACCACGTCGGGATCGGAGACGAAGCCGAGGAAGACGCTCGTCATGATCACGCCGGCCGCGAGGATGATCTTGCCGACGCGCGACATCGCGCGCACGACGCTCTGCTCCGGCCCCACGCCGCGCATGTACTCCTCGCGGATTCGGGACTGCAGGAAGACGTTGTAGTCCATCGAGAGGCCGAACAGGATCGCGAACATGAACAGCGGGACGAAGGACACGATCGGCACCTCCCCGTCCACGCCCAGCAGGCTCGAGCCGACGCCCTGCTGGAAGACGAGCACCACGACGCCGTAGGCGGCGGCGATCGAGAGCAGGTTGAATGCGGCGGAGACGAGCGGCACCCACAGCGAGCGGAAGACCGCCATCAGGAGCAGCACGCTGAGCCCGACGACCATCGCGATGAAGAGCGGCAGCCGGCCGGCGATCTTGTCGGCCAGGTCCTGGAGGGTGGCCGTGGCCCCGCCGACGTGGACGTCCACCTGTGAGCCGCGCGTGGCGGCGGGGAGCACGTCGTCACGAAGGCGGTCGACCAGCGCGGTGGTGCGCTCGTCCTGCGGCGAGCTCTTCGGGATCACGGTCAGGACCGCGGCGTCACCGGCCGGCGAGAGCTGCGCGGGGGAGACGAAGGCGACGTCTCGGTCCGCCGCGACGGCCTGCTCGATGCGGTTGAGGGTGGTCTTGCCCGCGCCATCGGCGGGGGTGGTCGCGGCGAGGACGAGCGGTCCGTTGAAGCCGGGGCCGAAGCCCTCCGCGAGCCGGTCGTACGCGACGCGGGTGGTCGAGCCGGCGCGGTCGTTGCCGTCGTCGGGCTGGCCCAGGCGCAGCGAGGCGAACGGCACCGCGAGCAGGACGAGCACGAGCACGCCCACGACGGCGGCGACCAGCGGCCGGCGCGTGATCATCCCCGCCCAGCGCGCGAAGCGCTGCGAGGGCTCCACGTGTTCGGGCCGCTTGGGGCGCAGCCGGCGGGAGAAGGCCCCCATCAGCGTGGGCAGCACGGTGACCGCGCCCACGGCCACCATGGCGATGATGATCGCCGCGCCGATCCCCATCTGTCCGACGAAGGGGATGCCGGTGGCCAGCAGGCCGGCGATCGCCACCACGACGATCGCCCCTGCGGCCACGACCGACGTGCCGGCGGTGGCGTTCGCGACGCGCGCGGAGTGGGCGACGCTGTCACCGCTCGCCAGCTGCTCTCGGTAGCGGCCGACGATCAGCAGCGCGTAGTCGATGCCCGCGCCGAGCCCGAGCATGACGCCGAGCGTGGGCGCGAAGCTGGGGAAGTCGGCGAATGCGCTGGCAAATTGCAGCAGCAATAGGCCGCCGGCCAGCGCGATCAGCGACGAGATCAGCGTCAGGGCCATCGCCGCCGCCGATCCGAACACGAGCGTCAGCACGATCATCGCGACGGCCACGCCGATCAGCTCGCCCACGGGGGCGGTGGCCTGCTCGGCCTGATCGACGACCACGCCGTTGCGGGAGACCTCGAGACCGGCGCGCTCGCCGATCGCGGACACCTGCTCGAGCCGCTGACCCGCCTCCTTGCCGAGCGCGCCCGCGGTCGCGTCGTACTGGACCGGCACGTAGGCGATGCGCGCGTCCTCGGACAGCCGGCCGCTGTCCTTGGCGAACGGGTCGGGCGCGCCCGTCACGTGCGGCTGGGCGCCGATCTCCTCGATCGTCCGCTCGATCGCGGCCTTCCGCTCGGGCTCGCGAAGCGTGCCCGACTCGACGGCGAAGACGACGTTCGCGGTATCGCCCGACGCCGCCGGGAATCGCTCGTCCAGCAGGTCGATCGCGCTCTGCGACTCGGTGCCGGGGGTCTTGAAGTCGTCGACGAACGAGCCGCCGCCGGCGCCGGCCGCGAGGCCGAGGGCGACGAGCGCCACCGCCACGATCGCGAGTGAGCGCTTCCAGTGTGCTGCCGCCCAGGCGGCGAGGGTTCCGAGGAGATGTGCCATTGGCAGAGGAAAGCACATCGTGTGCGAGTTTGCAACGAATGCAGGTTTGCGTCAGATGCTGTCTTGCACGTCGTGCACGCTCGCTACCATTGACACATGTCGGAGGGACTGCGGGAACGCAAGAAGCAGCGCACGCGCGAGCAGATCGTCGAGGCGGCCATGGGCCTCTTCGCCGAGCGGGGCTATCAGGCGACCACGATCGCCGACATCGCGACCGCCGCGGACGTCGCCCCGCGCACGTTCTTCTCCTACTTCCCGTCGAAGGAGGCGGTGGTCTTCCACACGGTCGATCGCGACCTCGAAGGCCTCGCAAGCGCCCTGCGCGACCGCCCGCCCGGCGAGACGGCCTTCGACGGACTCCGGCGCTGGATCGACGAGATGTTCGACGAGTGGATGGCCGAGGAGGACGCGGCCCTCCTTCGCAAGCGGCTGTGCCGCGAGAACGAAGGCCTGGCCAACTTCGAGGGCGGCATGATGGCCCGCATCCACGAGCTGCTGCTCGAGGCGATCGCGGAGGATCTCGACGAGCCGGCGGACGCGCTCCGTCCGCGGCTCGTGGCCGCCGCGGCGATGGCGGCACTGACCTCGCTCGACCGCGGCCTCGACGAGCAGGCCGAGCAGCCGGGGCACGTGGCCAAGGCCGAGGCCCTCGCCGTGCTCGACGACGCCCTGCGCTTCCTGCGCGCCGGGATCGACGCGCTGCAGGACAAGTAGGGGTCAGAGGGTCGCGCCGGGGGCGAGCGGCACCGCGCGATAGGGACGGCCACGGGCGGCGCGCTCGAAGCGCTCGCGCGCGTCGGGGATCGGGCGGTAGTAGGGATCGAGCGCGTAGCCGCCGTAGTGCATCGGCACGACCGTTCCCGCACCGAGCAGCTCCCCGGCGAGCGCGGCCTCCTCGGGATCCATCGCCGCCGGCAGCGGGCTGGCGGGCTGCTGGTGCGGGAAGTCGACGACGGCGCCGTTGACCGGCGCGAAGACGACGTCGAACGGGCCCGCCCGCCGGGCCATCTGCCACCACGCGCCGTGGAAGAGCGTGTCTCCGAGGTGCAGGACTCGACGCCCGCCCGCCTCGACGAGCCACGCGACCTGCGGGTCGCCGAGGCCGTCGACGGCCGGCAACGCGGTGCACGTGAACGGGCCGGCGGTCACGGTGTCCCAGACGGCGACCTCTCGCCGCGGCAGTCCGGCGGTCGCGAGCTCGTACTCGGCCTGGGCGAGCGCCGGGTTGGCGGCCTCGGCGGGCACCGGCTCGTGGACCGCCGCGCGGGGGGCCAGCGCCGCCGCCAGCGCGCCCGCATCGGTGTGGTCGCGGTGCAGGTGGGTGACGAGCCCCGCGACGGCCCGGCCGGCGGCGGCCGCCTGGACCGCGGGCAGCTCGGTGTCGCGCGCGGCGTCGCCCAGCGCGGCGAACGTCGCGGCCGCGTCGGCGAGCGGGTCGATGACGATCGTCGCCCCGTCGACCTCGAGCTCCACGCCCGCCCAGCCCAGCCAGCGCACCTGCATGCCAATCTCCTCGTCGTTCAGCTTATACCGCACGATCGTTCGTACCGTATCATGGTCCCCGTGCCTCGCCGCTCCGCCGCCGCCGTCGCCGACACCCGCGCCGAGGTCCTCGACGTCGCGGTGCGCCGCGCGTCGATCGACGGGCTCGAGGGGCTGACCATCGGCCAGCTCGCCGGCGAGGTGGCGATGAGCAAGAGCGGACTCTTCGGCCTGTTCGGCAGCAAGGAGGGGCTGCAGGTCGCGACCTTCGAGGCGGCGGTCGAGCACTTCACGCAGGAGGTGTGGCGCCCGGTGGCGCGCCGCGAGCCCGGGCTCCCGCGGCTGCTCGCCCTCGTCGATCGCTGGCTCTCCTATCACCGCCGGCGGCTCCTGCCCGGCGGCTGCTTCGTGACCACCGCCACCGTCGAGTTCGACGCCCGCCCCGGCCCGTTGCGCGACGCGGTGGTCATCGCGCGCGGGCGGATGGACGCGGTGCTCCAGGACGACATCCGGACGGCGATCGCGGCGGGCGACCTGCAGGCGAGCACACGCCCGGCCGACCTCGCCTTCGCGCTCTACGCCCTGGCCTCGGCGGCGAGCACGGCGATCCAGCTCGACGAGCCGGGCGCCCACGCCCGCGCGCGGCGGTGCATGCGCGGGCTGCTCGGCGCGGCCTAGACGGCGATCCGCTCACCGCCCGGCGGAGCGTCGCCGGGTCGACCGGCGACTGGGACACTCCAGGCGTGAGTAGCGATGTGGGATGGCCGAGGCGGCGCTCAGGTGGCCGGCTCGGCCGAAGCGCCCGGGCGCGAGCGATGCGTCTCGTGCTCGTCGTGCTGGGTTCGGTCCTCGCCGGGGCGTCCGCTCCCGCCGTGGCGCACGTCCAGCCGGATGCCGGGACGCCGTGGCCGGGTGTCGCGCAGGGTGACTGCGGCTATTACTCCGCCTTCTATCTGGGGTCGCTGTGCCTGACCGCGTCGACGACTCGCCGGGACGCGAGCGGGTTCGCATCCTCGAGCGGCGATGGTGACGTGTTCGAGGGGCCGGTGCCGCGCGCGGACTGTGGCCCGGGCTCGCGGCCCGAGACGGGGTTGCAAGGCGAGGTCCCGCAGGCCGATCGCGACTCGGGTCGCTCCTCGCACGGGTACACATGCAATCTGGAGGCGGTGGGCGTCTACGCGGGCGAGGGCTCGACCTGGTCGGCCGCCTACTACGGGCACTGCGCCTACTACTCGACCTACCCACAGGGCACGCAGACGCACCGGGGCGTCGTCGTGGTCGACGCGTCCGATCCGGCGCACCCGCGGTTCTCCACAACGCTCACGTCGCCGGCGATGCTCAGCCCGCACGAGTCGTTGAAGGTCAACGCCAAGCGCGGGCTGCTGGCGGCTGTGACGGGGGGCGAGCTGACCGCGCCCGGGACCTTCGACGTCTACGACGTGGCCGGCGACTGCGCCCGGCCCAAGCTCCTTGGCAGCATCGCGAACCCGTTGGGCCACGAGGGTAACTGGGCGCCCGACGGGCGCACCTACTACGCCAGCGGTGGTGTCTCGCTCTTGACCGCGATCGACGTGACCGACCCGCGCTCGCCGCGGCCGATCACGACGATCATCGCCCCCGGGCTGATCCACGGGCTCGGGATCAGCGAGGACGGCAACCGCCTCTACCTCGCGCACGTCAATCCCGACTTCCTCCCCGAGATCTTCGGCCCCGGCTGGCCACACGGCACCACCGACGCCAACGGGATGGGCATCTACGACGTGAGCCAGATCCAGGCGCGCACGCCGAGCCCGAGCGTGCGCCCGCTCGGCGAGGTCAACTGGAAGGACGGGTCGGTCGGCCAGCACGCGATCCCGATCCGCAGCGGCGGCCGCCCGCATGTCGTGTTCGTCGACGAGTTCGGCTGGGGCGGCCCCCGCATCATCGACGTCGGCGACGAGGACCGGCCGCGGGTCGTCTCCAAGCTCAAGACCGAGATCCAGATGCCCGAGAACCGGGCGCGCGCCGAGGCCACCACCCACAGCCTGACCAAGGACACCACCGGGCCGCTCGCGCCGTTCGGGTACAACAGCCACTACTGCAGCGTCGATCGCGACCGCGACCCGACGATCGCCGCGTGCGCGAACATCGAGTCCGGGATCCGCGTGTTCGACACCCGCAACCTCCGGCGCCCGCGCGAGATCGCCTACTTCAATCCCGGCGGTGACGGCCGCCGCGCCCCGGCCTCGTTCGCCGGCGCCACCAGCGCGTTCGCCGTCACCCAGCCCCGCATCCTCCCCGACGGCCAGATCTGGTTCACCGACCAGGACCGCGGCCTCCACATCCTGCGCTTCACCAACCGCGCCTATCCGCTGCTCGAGCCGGGCGAGACGGGATCCGCCGAGGACCTCGGGTTGCCTCCCGCCGGCCGCCGCTGCGTCAGCCGCCGCAACTTCACGATCCGGCTGCGTGCGCCGAAGGGCGCGCGGCTGCGCACGGCGCGCGTGACCGTCAACGGTGAGCGCGTGGCGGTCCGGCGGCGCCGCGGCCGACTGACGGCGCGGGTCGACCTCCGCGGGCTGCCAAAGCGCGTCGTGAGGGTCCGGATCGACGCGCGCACCACGAGGGGCGGCAGGTTGCTCCGGACCCGCAGCTACCGGACGTGCGTGCCCGGGCGGGTCACGCGTGGGCGGTGAAGAGTCGCTCCGCGCCGACGAAGATGTTCCACGGCTCGATGCTCGTCGTCACGAGCTGTTCCGTGGGCACCCAGGGGTCGTCGGCGAGCCGGCGGTGGATCTCCGCATCGCTGTCCGCGTCGACGATCAGCAGCACGCGGACGCGCCCGTGTTCGGTTCCCGCGAGCGGCCCGGCGAAGAGGAGGAAGCCCTCATCGGCGAGCGCGTTCATGAACCCTGCGTGTTCGCTCAGAGCGGGCTGCCCGGTGATTCCCTGCCCGTCCGCCCAGCACGGTCCTGCTTCACGGATGACGGCGAAGTAGCTCATTTCTCGCTCCCTCTCAGGCCCGGGCGATCAGGTAGTGGAATGTGTTGTGGAGTCGATAGCCCCCGCCCGGGGTGCGGTACGGCGCCAGGCCCGCGGAGATCGCGTCCTTGACCTCGTCCTCGGAGTCCGGGCCGACGAGGACGGCGATCCCGGCGGGGGCGACGAGCGCGCGCCGGAGCGTGTCCTCGTCGGGGTATTCGAGGGCCCAGGTGCAGTCGAACGCGCTCTCGGGCTCGAGGCCGGCCATTGAGGCGATCTCCTCGAGCACGCCGGGCCTCGCGTAGTCGGGCTCGGGTGGGGTGTCCGCCGGTCGCGGCGGCATGAAGGGCCTGACGATCCCCTTCATCGCCTCGAGGTCGTTGCGCTCGTGCGGGCCCCACACCTGGATGACCACCGGCGCGCCAGGCTTCGCGACCCGGCCGGCCTCGCGCAGCGCCGCGACGATGTCGTCGGCGAAGAAGAACGAGTTGAAGCCGGTCACCAGGTCGAAGGCGTCATCGTCGTAGGGGAGTGCCTCCATGTCACCGATCCGCAGATCGGCGTCCGGTACGCGTGAGCCGGCGAGTTCGAGCAGCGCGGCGGACGCGTCGAGCCCGAACCCTCGCGCGCCGCGGTCTGCAACCAGGCGCAGGAACGCGCCGACGCCGCAGCCGATGTCCAGCACGAGCTGGCCGGGTTCGAGGTCGACCCGCCGAAGTGCCGCCTCGTACGTCGGGTTCTGCTGGTCCTCGCTGAGCGCCCAATCCGCCGGGCGGGCACCCCAGAGTGGCCCCCACCGCTCCGCGCTCGAGATCGCGCCTGCCGACGGGCTGATCGCCGTCATGTCTCCTCCTCTCACTACGCTATGGAACATAGTAAGATAAGCTATGTGACGTAGTTTTGTCAAGCGAGGAGGTGCGCGCGAACGTGGCCAGTGTCGAACTCACCCTGTTCTCCTACGAGATCCTCGGGCTCGTCGGGCGCGACGGCGCCGGCCCACACGATCTGCGGCGGATGGTCGAGCGGGGCCGGATGCTCGCGTGGGCCGGCGAGAGCCAGTACTACACGGAGCCGAAGCGACTCGCCAAGCTCGGCTACCTGTCCGCCCGCAAGGAGCCGGGCAAGACGCGCGAGCGCACGGTCTACTCCCTCACCGACAAGGGCCTGGAGGCGCTCCAGGAGTACGCGCGGACCCCCGTGGCGTTCACACCGCTCAAGAGCGACGCACTCGTCCGCCTCCTGATCTGCGACCTGGTCGGCGAAGAGGCGACGCGCGACAGCATCGCCACGCTCCGTGACGACATCGCCGACATCGAATCGCGACTCACGGACGCCGAACAGACCGCACACCGGCTCCCGCACCGCGAGAAGTATCTGGGGCTCAGCTTCGGGTTCATGCGCCGATTCCTCGAGCTGCACCTCGAGCTCATCGCCGAGGTCGAACGCGGCCTCGCCCCGCGGAGCCCGGTCCCGGGAGACGGCCGGAGTCCGGGGGACGGCGCCTGAGGCGGCGAGCTCAGCGGATCGGGACCTCCAACCGGGTGGTGTGCTGGTCGAAGTCGCTCACGCGTGCGGTGACGGTGACGGTCCAGTCTCCGGCGACGCCGAACGAGGCGCCGCTGACGACGTAGTGCCCGGGGCCGGCCTTGGTCGGGTCGAGGGGGATCTTCGCGATCCCCTTGCCCGCCTCCGAGGCGGTGATCGTCAGCTCCTTGGTCGCGTCGTACTGGCTGCCGTCCGAGCGCGCGAACAGGTAGAGGTGCATCTCGTTCGCGCCGACCCGCGCGGGCTCGACGGTGACCTCGAGCCGGGCGGGGCCGAGCGTGGCCTCGGTCGAGAACGGACCTTCAGAGACCGCGGTCGACGGGGCGTAGGTCGCCAGCGCGCCGGTGACGCCGAGCACCGCGACGAAGACCGCGACCTCCACGCGCAGGGTCCGGCGCAGCAGCGCGCCGGCGCGGCCCGGCTCCTGCCCGCTCGCGGCTGCCGCGCGGAGGGCGGGGATGGCCTGGCGCCGGTTGACGTACCCGAGGCCGACGAGCGCCGCGAACAGCGCGAGCTTGATGAGCACTGCGCGCCCGAATGCCGTGTCGATGAGGGCGCCGAAGGACGCGACCTCGACGATCGACTGCACGACACCGGTCAGCAGCACGAGCGCGACGGCGACGCCGGCGAGCGTCGAGAACCGCCCGACGACGGCGGCGAGCAGCCGCGTGCGGTCGGGCGGGTCGAGGCTGGCCGTGGCACGCCGGAGCACGAGGGCGAGCACGGCGACGCCGCCGGCCCACGCGCCCATGGCCGCGACGTGCAGCGCGTTCGCGGGCAGCAGCAGCCCGCGCGGGGACTGGACCCCGGCATGCCCCGCGACCCCGGGGAGCAGCGCCAGCGCCGCGAGCGGGAGCCCGAGCAGGATCAGCGACCACGACGGCCCGCTTCGAAGCGCCAGGCCGGTGGCGCCGACGGACGCCGGTTGCAGCGTCGAGGCCCGCACCGGCGCAGCGAGCGCCCCGCCGATCACCAGCGCCCACGCGATCAGCCCGAGTCCCCAGACCAATCCGAACCGGGTACTGAGAACCTCGCCGATCACGTCGGGATCGAACGCCGCCCAGAACGACGTGCCGGCGCCGGTCGCGCCCTGCAGCACGATGGCGGTCGCGCCGCTGAGGATGCCGGCCACGCCCGCGGCGAGGACGAGCGATCGCAGGCCGCGAGCGAACGCCGCGGACGCCGAGTGCCAGGCTTCGCCCGCACCCCCCGCCTCGCGGAGCCCGGGGAACCACGCGACCAGCAGGAAGACGAAGGCGCCGAGCGCGAGCGCGATCGCCGCGTACTGCAACGCGCGGGCGGCGCCGAGCGCCGTCCCGGTGATCGGCCCGGCGGCGGCGTCGCGACCGAGCAGCTCGTCGACGGTGGCGCTCGGGCCGGCGCCCTCGCCGACGACGAACACGAAGCCGCCCGCCACCGGGTGAGCGTCGGCGGAGATGACGCGGTAGGTGGCGGTGTAGCCGCCGTCGGCGAGGCGGCCGCGAAGCTTCGTGGTGACGGTCCGCCCGTCCGTCGTCGTGCCCGCGTCGACCCGGCGGCCGGCGGCGTCGAACACCCGGACGGCGCCGAAGGACCCCTCGACCGGCTCGTTGAACCGCAGCACGACGTCCCGCGGGGCCGAGGCCAGCCGCGCCCCGCGCTCCGGCGTCGTGCTCTCGAGCACCGCGTGCGCTGACGCGGCGGCCGGCGCGAGCGCCAGAACGGCCAGCGCCAGGAGCAGGGCGCGCAGCCTCACCAGGCCTCCGCGGCCTCGCGTGGTTCGGCGCGGCGCCGGCGGGCGATGATCACGACGATGCAGAGGGCGATCACGACGCCGGCGAACCCGAGGATGGCGCCGACCGGGAGACCGCCGCCGGCGTCCGGGATCCAGAACAGCGTGCCCGCGATCGCGCCGGGCCGCCCGCCGACGTCGATCGGCACGCGGTACGCGAAGACCTTGGTCCGCGCTCCCGGGTCCGTGACCTGCTTCGGCCGGCCCGCGCCCATGTAGTGCATCCGGTGGTCGTGCCACTCGAAGCGCCCGCTCCGGCTGAGCGTCTTCCACCGCGGCGGCCCGCTCGAGTCGACCCCGGCCGGGGCGGCGGTGCGGCCCAGGCGGTCCTCGTTGAGGTAGTACGCCTTCGAGTTCGTGTTCACCTTCACCGTCCCGTCCGGCTCGACCCGCGCGTACGGCTCCTGCTCGTAGCCCTCGATGACCACCGGCTGCGACGACTCGTTGTGAAGCAGGAAGCGGTCGTCGCGGTTGACCACGGAGACCTGCAGGCCCTTCACCGCCGGCGTGACCGCGTCGATCCGCGACAGGAAGTTGGGGTTCCCCTCGTGCGCCCACGCCGCCGGGGCCGCGACCAGCGCGACCAGGGCGACGAGCGCGGCCCTCATGACGCCCCCGCCGGTCGTCGCCTGCTCGCGACGGCGACCCCGAGCGCCGCCAGCGCCACCGCGAGCGCGACGGCGGCGAGGATCACCGGCAACGGACTGTCCTCCTCGGGCGCCGCGGGCGTGGCCGGCGCGGGCGCGGCCGCCGGCTTGGAGCCCGAGGTCGGGGCGGCGTCGCCGGAGTGGACGCTCACGGTGTCGACCGGCGTCGCGGACTCGGTGATCTCGGTCACCGACGCCGGCTCGTCAGAGCCTTCGGCGCCGATCCACCGCACGATCTCGCCGCTCGCGTAGCGCTGCACGATCGCCCAGCGGACCTTGCCCTCCTCGACCGGATTGCGCGCGATGAACCGGAACGTCCCGTAGAAGCCGGGGGCGATCCGGCCGGCGTGCCAGCGGATCTCGCGCAGGCGGTCGCCGGACCGGACGAGCTCGGCCCGCCAGCCCGGGGGCGGAACCTCCGCCAGGACGAAGTCGTAGCCCTTGGGCACCTGCAGGCGCACCTCGGTCGTGTCGGTGTCGGACTCGTTGGGGACGGTCACGCGATAGGTCTGCACGTCCGCGGGGCGCGATGCGCCCGGCAGCACCGTCGCGTGCCCCGCCGCCGAGGCCGGCACGACGGCGAGCGCCACGAGGGCGCCCGCCAGGTGCCGTAGGGTCAGCTCGCGACGACGTCGACGCACGACGCGGGGGTCTCGGACTCCGCGGCGCCGGTCCACATGACGACCTCGCCCTTCCTCTCGCCGCGCGCCTTCTCATAGAACTGGGCAGCGCCGAAGCAGAGCTTCGCCGGCGCCGCGGGGTTCTGGAAGCGGAACGGGAACTCCTCGTAGAAGCCCGGGTCGATGACCGACGCGGCGCCGATCGCGGTGAACGACGCCCGCGTCGTCTTGTGGATCGCCTCGCCCTCGTCGTTCTTCTTGCCGGTGTCGACGCGGGTGAGCTTGATCCGCCAGCCCGGCACCTTGCGGAACGAGATCACCTCCTGCACGCCCTCCGGGATGAGCAGGACGACTCGCCGGGTCCCGACCGTCGGACGCTCGTTCGGGACCCGGAGCACGTACGACGTGCGGGCGCTGGTCAGGGCCTTGCCCTGTGGTTGCGTGCTGCTGACCGTCGCGTGCCCGGAGGCGAGCGCCGGGACGGCGAGGACACCGGCCGTCGCGGCCACGACGGCAAGGACGTGCTTGCGCTGCATATGGATGTCTCCTTGAAGTGGGTTCAGCCGGCCCGGACGCCGAAGGACGCGTCGAACGACCGCGAGCGGCCCCCGTTGCGTCCCCGGGCCCGGCCGGAGAGGGTGATGCGATAGGCGCCCGACCGCGGGAAGGTGAAGCGCGTGGAGCGGCGCTTCATCCGGCGGCTGGTCAGCGTCCGCCCCGACGAGTCCGACACCTTGATCCGGCATCCGCAGGTGCGCCACCTGAAGCGGGCGCGGCGGGCACGGACCTCGGTGACCGTGATCGTCGACGAGCGGCCGGCGACCGGCTCGTCGTCGGGGGTGACGTGCATCGTGACCGTGACGCCGTTGGACGTCGTGGTCTGGTGGGCCTCGGCGACCGCCACCGGCACGAGGAGTGCGGCAGCGAGGGCGAGAACCCGACGCGTCGTCTTGCGCGACACGCGGACCTCCTTGCTCAGGGGTGGACTGGACTCAGGGCGCGGCGACGGCCGCGGGCGGCCCGCGGCGCTGCACTGAGCCCAGATGCGGCCCCTGGCGGAGCGGCACCCGGAGGTGGAGAGAGTGGCGCGGCGCACCGGCGCGTGAGGGAGTCCCCGCGGCGCGGGACCTGCGGATCCGGTGGATCGCCTCCTCGCCGACGTACCAGCCGCCGAGCAGCAGCGAGAACACCGAGAGCACGGGCGCGGCGAGCAGCACCGCGCCGATCCCGCCCACCGACTCGAGGCCGAGGACGACCGCGGCGAGCGCCACGCCGATCAACAAGAGCCTCATGCGCTGCGGTTGCACCGGGCGAATGCCTATCACACGCCGTCGCGTCTCGGGGCCGGTCGGCCGGCCGCGAAGGGTCAGTCCTTGGCGTACTCCTCCGCCGCGCGCTGCTCGAACTCGAACCCGACGAACCCCTCGTCGCCGACGACCCACGCGTCGTGGCCCGGCTCGATGACATACGCCTGGCCTGGGCCGAGCTCGAGTTCGGTTCCGTCCTCGTGCTTGACGCCGATCCGGCCGGAGTGGACGACCCCGACGTGGCGAACCTGGCAGCTCTCGGTTCCGGCGACGGGCTTGATGCACTCCGACCACCGCCACCCTGGCTCGAACGCCAGCCGCGCGGCTGACGTCCCGCCGAGCCGCACCACATCCATCCGCGTCTTGTCCGGCGTCCGCGTCTCATCAGGCGAATCGAAGTCCCGTGTCTCTACACCGGCCACGTCCGTCCCCTCTCCACGATTGACGCTCAGATCCTCACGCCTGCGGGGTTCGGATGCAAGCCACCACGGCTGACGCTGCTCTCGCCAATGCCGCGGATCGCAAAGGGCTATCGCGAAGTCGCATGAGGCAGGGGCGTGAACTTCGCTTTCATGCCGCGCCATGCCGCGTACCAATCTGTCGTTCCTGGACGACCTCGAGCGTTTCGATCGCGCGCCTGGCGGGCGTCCTTGGTGGCGAGACGGGGTGATCTACCAGTGCTTCCCCCGCTCGTTCGCCGACGCGAACGGCGACGGGAGCGGTGACCTGCGCGGTGTCATCGACCGACTCGATCACCTGGAGTGGCTGGGCGTCGAAGGGCTGTGGCTGAACCCGATCCACCCGTCGCCGAACGCCGACTGGGGCTACGACGTCACGGACTATCGCGCGGTGCATCCCGAGCTCGGGACGCTCGCGGACGTCGACGAGCTGATCGCCGAGGCCGGCCGCCGCGGCATCGCGCTGCTGCTCGACCTCGTCCCCAACCACACGAGCGATCGCCACCCCTGGTTCGAGGCGGCCCTGCGCGACCCGGACTCGCCGTTTCGGCGGTACTACGTCTGGCGCGATCCGGCAGCCGATGGCGGGCCGCCCAACAACTGGGTCAGCATGTTCGGCGGGCCGGCATGGACGCTCGACGACGCCTCCGGCCAGTACTACCTGCACAACTTCCTGCCGAGTCAGCCGGACCTCAACTGGTGGAATCCGGAGGTCCGCGCGGAGTTCGACGAGATCATGCGCTTCTGGCTCGACCGCGGCGTCGCGGGCTTTCGGATCGACGTCGCGCACGGGATCGTCAAGGACCGCCTGCTGCGCGACAACCCGCCGGCCCGTGAGACCGATCGCGAATCGTGGCGGTTGCGCGGCCAGCAGGCTGTGTACTCCATGAACCGGCCCGAGGTCCACGACGTGCTCAAGCGCTTCCGCCGCACCGCCGACGCCTACGACCCGCCGCGCGTGCTGCTGGGCGAGACGCTCGTGCACAGCGTCGAGCAGGTCGCCGAGTTCTATGGCGACGACGACGACGAGCTCCATCTGGCGCTGAACTTCCCGTTCACTTCGAGCGAGCTGTCGGCGCCGGAACTTCGTGCCATCGTCCGGCGCACCGAGCGGCTGCTGGGGCCTGACAACTGGCCGACGTGGACGCTGTCGAATCACGACCTCGTACGGTTCCCGACCCGCTGGGCCGCCGAGGACGAGGCCAAGATCCGCTGCGCGCTGATGCTGCTGCTGACGCTTCGCGGGACGCCGATCCTGTACTACGGCGACGAGATCGGCATGGTCCAGTCGGAGGTCCCCGCCGGCCTTCGCCGCGACCCGCGGCCGATCGGCCGCGACGGTGCGCGCACGCCGATGCCGTGGAGCACGGCGCCCGGCGCCGGGTTCACGACGCACTCGGACGCGTGGCTGCCGATCGACGTCGGACAGGCCAGCGTGGCGTGCCAGCGCGACGAGCGGGACTCCGTTCTGCACCTCGTCCGCGATCTGATCTCGCTGCGGCGTGTGAGCGAGGACCTCGCGGCCGGCGACTACGTCGAGCTCCCGGCTGCCGACGACACCTGGGTCTTCCGCCGCGGCGCGGCCATCGTCGTGGCGCTGAACATGTCGGACCGCACGGTCGAGGTGGAGACCGGACGCGGCGGCGTCGTGCTCAGCACGTCCCCGGCGCAGCCTGCGACGGCCGCGGTTGGCGGACGGCTGCGGCTCCACGCCTGGAGCGGCGTGATCATGCTCGCTGATTAGCAGTCAGCAACCTCGACGAGCGCGATCGTTCCTGGCGCGTCGTCGGCCGGCGCCGGCCTCAGCACGATCACCCGGCTCGTCGACGACGGCGGCCGGAAGTCGGGCGGGAACCCGCCGATCTCACGGCAAACGCCCTTCACCGTCTCGGCGAAGCTGTCAAGGACAGGTCGGCGGAGCCGGTCGCTGTGCCAGTAGAGCACGATCCGGCGGTCCGGCAGCAGGCCGTCAAGACCGACGATCTCCGTTTCGCGCATCGTGGGATCGACCGCCAGGAGCGGCATGATCGCGGCGGCCAAGCCGGCGGCGGCGAGCGCCTGCACGGCGGTGTTGGTCTCGAGGCGCGACGACCGCTCGGGTGCCAGCCCGGCGGCGCGCAGGTCCTCCACGATGACATCGGTCATCCGCCAGTTCGGGAACGCGAGCGGCATCGCCGCGATCTCGCGCAGCGTGGGAGGGCGGCCGAGCTTGGTGATCGGCGCGCCGCGTCGTACGACGAGCACGCAGGGGTCGACCACGAGCTCCATCGAGTCGAACGGCCCCGGTTCTAGGGGCAGCTCCGCGAATGCGACATCCAGTTCGCCACGCTCGACCTGCTCGAAGAGCAGGCGATCGCTCGACGCCTCGGTCGCCACGACCTGCAAGCCAGGTTGCCGGACGGCGATCCGGGCCAGGACGCGCGGCATCACGCGCGTCGAGATGCTCTGGAACGCGCCCACGCGGAGCACGCCGGTCGCGCCGCTGACCAGCGCATCGAGGTCCGCGCGCGCGGCGTTGAGCTGGGCGATGATCCGATCGGAGTGCTCGAGCAGGAGCTTTCCGGACGCCGTGAGCTCGACCGCCGTCTGCCCGCGGGCGCGTTCGACGAGCCGGGCGCCGACGAGGCGCTCCAGAGCCGAGATCTGCTGGCTGACCGCAGACTGCACGTACCCGAGGCGGTCCGCGGCGCCGCGGAACGACCGCTCGGCGTGGATCGCCTCCAAGGCGGCCAAGTGGCGGATCTCGACTCCGAGCCAGCGATTCATGGGTAGGACCTTGGCATCCATGCCAAGGCCTGACCATCAGGGAGTTCCCCGAGTACGCCCCTGAAATTCAGGGCGTCAGCGGCGGTACTTGGCCTTCGCGCGCCGCGCGCAGCGGGAACGAGCCGACTTCGAGCGCTTGCGGCTGCAGCGCTTGAGCGCGGAGCGGAGCTTGCGCTGCTGGCTCTTCGAAGGCTTCGCCGCAGCGAGGGCGACCGGGTCGAGCGTGTCGGCGGGGTCCGCGGCATCACGGTTGCCGGCCAGGGCGCGCGCGCAGTTCCACCGCTTGTTCGCGAGCTTGGAGTCCGTCCCCTTCATCGTGACGGTCGAGCCCTCGATCGAGAGGGTCGGGTCGTTCCGCTTGCCGTCGCCACCCATGATCGGGGTTCCGCCGGGCGCATCGACCATCAGGGCCGCGCCGTTGAAGCGGTCGGGGATCGAGCAGGTGTTGCCGGCGAGCGTGCCGAACATGATGATGACGGCGGCAGGGTTCGCCTCATCCGGGGCCGCGGCCAGCGTGACGCTCGCCGACAGGGTGCCGTTCGTGTCGTAGGACGCCTCGAGCTTGGTGATGTCGTATGCGGGGACAGCGGAGTCCCCGGCGGGGTCGGCCTGCGACCCTGTCCGCGTCTCGGCAAGTGCGGCCGAGGGCAGCAGGAAGGCGAACGCGAATATGACGGTCGCGACGATTCTCTTCATGGACGTGGCTCCTTGTGAGTCGGTGTGCGCAGGCCACCCTAGGAGCGGCTCTCGTGCCGTCCAACGAGGTGTCGCGGGCGAGGTGATCACGCGTTTGAATCGGGGGGTGGCTCAGGTCTCGGACCGGCGCGCGGGTGCGGTGAGGTTGATCACGGCGTTCACGCAGTCGCATTGGACGCGCCGCCGGGCTATGAGACGTTGGGCCTCGTCCGTGGGGGTCCGTCGGTGAATACGCACAGTCATGCCGTGTGCACGTGGGCGCTCGCGCGGCACCTGCAGGCGGACCCGGCGGCGGCCGCGTGCGGCGCGGCCGGAGCATCGCTTCCGGACCTTCCGTACCTGGCCAAGGGCGCGCTCCTCATCGCTCGCGAGCGCCGCGGTCTCACGCGTCAGCGCTTGATGGAAGAGCTCGACTACTTCGACGAGCCGTCCTGGGGCGTGGACCTCGCCCTGCACTCGCTGCTGCCCGTCGGGACGCTCCTGGCGCTCGGCAGCCTGCGGCGGCGCGAGCGTGCCGGCCGCCTGCGCTGGTTCCTGCTCGGGTGGGCGGGGCACAACCTCGTGGACCTCGCGACGCACGGCGGCGACGCACGACCTCACCTGTGGCCGGCTTGGGGCTGGCGCTGGCAGAGTCCGGTGTCCTACTGGGACCGCGACCGCCACGCCATCCCGCTGCTGATCGGTGAGCACGCGCTGCTGGTCGGCCTGGGGCTAGTCGCCCTGCGCCGGTCCCGAGCCGAGCGCCGAGTCCACTAGCGAACGAGGGTGAAAGCTCGCTGCTGCCTCACCGCGCGAGGGCGGGTCTGCCCCGCTCCATCATCTCCGCAGGGCTGAGGTCCTCGACACGCGTCGCGATCAGCCACTCCTGGCCGAACGGGTCGGTCACCCCGCCGAAGCGGTCGCCCCAGAACGGCTCGGTGATGTCGATGCTGAGCGTTGCGCCGGCGTCGAGGGCCCGCTGGACGGCCGTGTCGACATCCTCGACGTAGAGGAAGACCTGCGAGGTCGTGCCGCCCAGGTCCTTCGGCGGCCGGGAGCTGAAATGCGGGAGCGGGTCGCAGAGCATGAGCAGCGAGTCCCCGATCTCCACCTCGGCGTGCGCGATCTTGCCACCCGGCACCGTCAGTCGCATGCGCTCAGTCGCGCCGAAGGCCTTCGCGTAGAACTCGAGCGCCGCCGCCGCGTCATCGACGAACAGGTACGGCCTCAGGCTCGGATAGCCACTCGGAATGCCTGGCATGTCACTTCCTTCGTTCGGGTGTACAAGTGTCCCGCGAGGCTAGGCGCGCCAAGAGCGGGCGATAACGCGATGTCGTGATCGGTGCCATCGCGGGGCTGCGTTGGACCCGACGGCGCCGTGGGCGACCATCTCGCTGGGTGCGCTTCCCCCCCCACCGCACCCGGGACGGGATCGGCCAACGATCGAAGCGGCAGTTCCGCTCCCCGCCGGTCCACTCCGAAGCCTCACCTCGCCGGGCGCCCCAACGGCGCCCGGCGAGCGTGGCTACGCGCTCGAACGCGCGGTCGGACCGAGGTACCGGGTCCAGGGAACGACCCGGCGACCGGGGCTCCGCCGCCGATCGTGCGTCGAGCGCGTCGGCAGCGCGGAGCCCTGCCGGCCTTGCGCGGACCAGATCCGCAGCTCGGCGCCGCAGTCGCGGCAGACGATCGAGCGGCCCGTCTCATCGCCGTCGTGCCCGGACGGGACGACGGCGAGGACGCTGGGGTAATGAGCGCAAAGATCTCCGTCGAGCATCGCGGCTGCGACAGTGACAGCGCGCGCGCTCACTGACAACGCGGGTCTGCGCTCATGCCGATCGCACGCGCTGATCAGGCCGCCGTCAGGTGCGTCGGGCGTGACGCGTACGTGGAGCCGGCGGGCCGCTGCCGATCGCGCCGGCCTCGGCGCGCGAGCGCGCCGGCGAGCGCAGTCCGCGACGAGATCCCCGCCTTCTCCAGGATGCTGCTCACATGCGATTCGACTGTCTTGACGCTCAGGAACAGCGCCCCGGCGATCTCACGGTTGGTCATCCCGCCGGTGACGAGCTCGGCGACCTCTCGCTCGCGCCGGCTCAACCCCGTGCTGCTCATCGTCGGTCCGGAGCGTCTCGCCACGCTCGCGATCATGGTTACCCCCTGCTCGGTGATGGCGCCAGCATCATACGCCGAAACGTTTCGGCGTCAAGTACTGGGCTCAGCCCGAGGCCGCGCGTGCGGTCGAGGCGCGCGAGCGCAGCTCGGCCGGCACGATCCGCGGGACTCCGGTGGCGTCGTCGCCGATCCGCTGGAGCAGCACGTCCACCGCGGCGGCTCCGACGGCCGCGGGCATCAGGTCCATCGCGGTGATCGCCGGCTCGGCGAGCTGGACGAAGCGACTGTCGACGCCGGCGGCGATCATGAGCTCGCCCGGAACGTCGATGCCACGCTCGCGCGCCGCCGTCAGCGCACCCACGGCGGAGCCGTCCGGGAGCGCGAGGATCGCGTCCGGGGGATCGGAGCGGTCCAGGAGCGCCCCGGATGCGTCCCGCGCGCTGCGGTCGAGCGCGCTGAGACTCACTCTCGCGACGAGCGGCTCGCAGTCGTGCTGGTCCATGTGGCGCGCATACGCGTCCTCACATTCCTGGAACCACCCCCAGGGCCGGTCACCGGACAACAGCGCGATGCGCCGGGCGCCCCCAGCGAGCAGATGGTCGAGCAGGTGCCGGGTGTTCTGAGCGTTGTCGCCCGCCACCCACCACGGGCTCTCCGGCCGGCTGAGGTCCCGGTCGATCGTCACGGCGGGCACCCCGAGCGCCTCGAGCAGCCGCATCGAGAGGTCCCCCGCGGGCGGGTCGACGACGATCGCCCCGTCGATGGTGAAGCGCCGGATGTCGTCGAGCTCGCGGAGCGGGGGGAGCAGGAGCACCGCGTGATCGCGCTCGAACGCGGCGCGAGCAGCAGCGACGGCGAGCTCGACGTTGTAGTCGAGCGCCAGCAGCTCGTTGTCCCGGGGGCCATCGCTAGATCCCGGGAGCACGAGGCCGAGCGTCGACGAGCGGCCTGAGCGCAGCGCCTGAGCGCTGCGGTTGGCCCGATAGCCGAGGCGATCCGCCACGCGGATGACGTGCTCGCGCGTCGAGGCGTCGACGCGTCCTTTGTTGTTGAGGGAATCCGAGACCGTGGTGACCGAGACACCGGCGGCCTTGGCGACGTCTCGGATGGTGACGGATCGGCGGGGTTGGGTCATTGAGGGTTCTCGGTCGCAGGTCGAAGCTCACGTCACGGTGGTGCCTCCATCCGCCGAAACGTTTCAGCGACCATAACCGGAGTGGTCGGGTGCCGTCCAGCGAAGAGGTTCGCGCTCTGGCGGTCACGCCTCGTGATCGGCCCTGCGATTCGTCGGCGTTGGCCTCTCCAAGCCGCGGCTCGATAGTCGCGTCCATGGACGAGCGGGATCTCGACGCGACCGGCCGGCTGCTCTTCGAGGCGGGGGCACTCAAGCGCGTGCCGCGCTCGGGCTGGTCGCTGCTCGGGATCCGTGGATCGGAATCGGTCGCCGACCACACCTTCCGCACCGCGGTGGTCGGCTGGTGCCTCGCGCAGCTGGCGGGCGCCGACGCCGACCGTACCGTGAGCCTGTGCCTGTTCCACGATCTGGCCGAAGCGCGCACGGGCGATCCGCACGCGCTGGCGCGCCGGTACGTGGGCACCGACGGCGAGGATCGCGCCGGCCAGGAGCTCCGACGCGGCCTTCCCGACCTCCTCGCCGGGCCGTTGGGGGAGCTCCAGGCGCAATATGGCGCCGCCGGATCGCTCGAGGCGCGGCTCGCGCAGGACGCCGACCGCCTCGAGTGCCTGCTCGGAGGACTGGAGTACGAGGCGTCGGGCGTCGCCAGCGCCCGCGTCTTCGTCGAGGCGGCGCTCGCGCGGCTCGAAACGCCCGTCGCACGAGCGCTGGCGCAGCGATGCATGACGCTCGCGCCCGACGACTGGTGGCTCCAAGCGCTGGCGCCGAGCACCGGTGCGGCGCCGTGATCGCGGCACCCGCCGCTGCCGCTGAGGTCGTCGACAACTCGGGCCTCGATCTCGAGCTCTCGCTCGACGTGCTCGGCAAGCTCTTGGCGCGGTATCACCTCTTCCGCTCCGTGCTGGCCAAGCCGGGGAGCTCGTCGAAGCCGGCGTGTACCGTGGCGCCGGCCTGTTCCTCTGGGCGAACCTGCTCGAGCTGCTCGCGCCCGGGTCACGCCGGCGGGTCGTCGGATTCGACACGTTCAACGGCTTCCCCAGCGGCCTCTCTCGTGCCGTGGACCGCGTGAGCACACGCCGGATCATGGGTGACCCCGACGCGTTCGCGCCGCGCAGCGCCGACGAGATCCGGGCGGCCGCACGCCGGCTCGGCATCGAGCACCGTGTCGAGGTGGTCGCGGGGGACGCCGCCGAGACGATCCCGGCCTACGTCGCCGATCGCCCCGGCTTCCGCATCGCGATGCTGCACCTGGACTTCGATGTCTACGAGCCCACGCGCGTGGCTCTCGAGGTGCTCTACCCGCTCGTCGTCTCGGGCGGGATCGTCGTCTTCGACCAGTACGGGACGGCGCGGTGGGGCGAGACCGAGGCGGTCGATGAGTTCATCGGCCCGCGCGGGCTTGCACTCCAGCGCCTGCCCTGGGGCACCGGCCCCAAGGCTTACGTCGTCAAGCCGTAGCGCGCCAAGATCAGGGGCGTACTCGGGGAACTCCCTGATGGTCGGCGGCGGCGCCCGGTGCCAATCTGGCGGCCATGGATCACTGGCTCGGAGTGGAGTTCCGCCATCTCGCCGCACTTGAGGCGATCGACGCAGAGCGCTCGTTTCGCGGGGCAGCGGATCGGCTTGGCTACGTGCAGTCGGCGGTGAGCCAGCAGATCTCGTCGCTCGAGCGGATCGTCGGCACCCGGCTGGTCGAACGCTCACCGGGAAAGGCCGGCCTCGAGCTCACGAGGCCCGGTGTGGTGCTGCGCGAGCACACCGACCGGATCATCGCGCAGCTCAACGCGGCCCGGGCCGACCTCGACGCCCTGTCCGCCGGTGCGGGCGACGCGCTCCGAGTCGGCACGTTCCAGAGCGTGGCGACGCGGGTGATGCCCGAGGTGCTGGCTCGGCTTGCGAGCCGCCGTCCTGGTCTGTCTGTCGTGGCGACCGAGGCTGCGAGCGACGCCGACCTCTTCGGCCGGGTCGAGCAGGGCGAACTCGACGTCGCCTTCGCCGAGCTGCCGCTGGCGCCCGGGCCGTTCGAGTGGAGGGAGGTCCTTGTCGACCCCTGCGTGCTTGTCGTCCACAGCAGCTCATCGCTGGCCGATCGCGGGCGGCCACCGACCCTCGACGAGGTCGCTGCCCTCCCGCTCGCGCTGCCGAACTGGCGCATGGCCGCGGTCATCGAGCACCAGCTCAGCGCGGCGGGTCTCGCACCCGACCGGTGCTTCCGGTTGGAGACCAACACCGCGGTCCAGGCGCTCGCCGCGGCCGGCGTGGCTGCGGCAGTGCTGCCGCGGCTGGCGGTGGACGTCTCGATGCCCGATACGCAGGTCATCGACCTCGACGGCCTCCTGCCGGACCGCAGGATCGTCCTCTACTGGCACGGCGAGCGCATCCACCGGCCGGCGCTCGAGGTCTTCGCCGAGACCGTCGCGCGCGTTTGCGGGCGGTTCGGCAGCTCTCCGGCCGAGGGTGCGCTCCAGGCGCTGCCCGCGGCCGCCTGAGCCTGCGCCGCCGGTAGGCTCGGCCGGGCGTGGCAACTCCCGCTGACACGCGGCTCGTCGGTCGGGCCGCCGAGCTGCGAGCGATCGAGGGCGCCGTCGATGCGCTCCTGCTGGGCGACGGCGGTCTGCTCGCGGTCATCGGCGAGGCCGCGGTCGGCAAGACCGCGCTCGCCCAGGAGCTCGCGGCGCGGGCCGCCGGGCACGGCGTGCGTGTGCTCGCGGGGCGAGCGAACGAGTACGAGCCCCACGTGCCGTACGCCTGCCTGATCGACGCCGTCGGCGAGGACCTGTGGGCGATGATCGCGGGCTCACCCGGCGATCGCCACCACGTGGACCGGGCACTGCGCGCCCTGCTGCGCACCGGCATGACCGACCGGCCGCTGGTGCTGCTGCTCGACGACCTGCACGTCGCGGACCCCGCCGCGGTCGAACTGCTCGCGCATCTGGTCCGCCGGCCACCCGAAGGCGCCTGCCTCGTGGTCCTGGTCCTGCGGCCCGCGCCGGCCGCCGCCCAGCTCATCGGCGCCGTCACCGGCGCCGCGGAGGATGGTGAGCTGACGCTGCTCTCTCCGGACGTGCTCACGCGCGAGGAGACGCTCGAGCTGATCGGGAGCTCGCTCGACGACGAGACCCAGGAGCACATCTGGCGCGAGAGCGGCGGCAACCCGTTCTATACCCGCGAGCTGGCACTGCAAGCCGAGGCTCAGCCCATCGAGCACGATGCGGTCCCGCCACCGGTGCTCGCCGCCGTCCGCGAGGAGATCACGGCGCTCCCCCGAGCGGTGCAGGTCGTGGTCGAATCGGCCGCAGTCATGGGCGGCGAGTTCGATGCCGTGCTCCTGGCGGTGGTGGCCGGCGTCGAGCCAGGCGCGGTCCACGCCGCGATGGACGAGGCGGTCGGGCGCGACCTCGCGCGCCCGACGGCGGTCCCGGGGCGATTCGCGTTCCGCCGTCCGATCGTCCGCCGGGCGATCTACGAGTCAGCGGACGACGCCGACCGCCAACGGGCCCATGCGCGCGCGGCGCGGGCCCTCGCCGGCGCGGGCGCCGCCGCGGCGGCGCAGGCGCCGCACATCGCGCGCTCGGCGCGCCCCGGGGACGACGCCGCAGTGGCGCTGCTGTCGCGGGCAGCACACGAATCCGCCGCGCTCGCGCCCGACTGCGCGGCCCGGTGGTTCGCGGCGGCGCTCAGGCTCACAAGCGACGGCGACCCCCGGCGAAGCGACCTCCTGCTCCAGCTCGCCCGGTCGCGGCTCGCCGGCGGTGCGGTGGCAGAGAGCCGCGCCGCGGTGGACGAAGCCGAGGCGATCACGGCTCCCGGAGGGACCCGGACCGCTCGCGAGATCACGATCCTCCGAGCCCGGCTCGATCCCCTGTTCCGCGCGGGCGGGGGGAGCCGTGACCGGCTCGCGGCCGACCTCGCCGCCGCGCCGGGCGACCACGACGCGAAGGCCTGGCTCGCGCTCGCCATCGCCCACTCGCACGACGCCGACTGGGATCGGATGGCCGACGCGGCCGCGGTCGCGCTTCAGGCCGCGCGCACGATGGATGCGCCCCGCCTCCTCGCGGCGGCGGCCATCGCGACGGCACTCGCGGAGCACGAGCGAGGGGCCGTGGATGCCTCGCGCCGGCTCCTCGACGAGGCGGCCATCGTCCTCGGTGGCCTCGCCGACGAGGAACTCGCGCCCGCGCTCGAGACGGTTGTCACCGCCGGCTATCTGGAGCACAGCCTCGAGCGCCACGTCGCGGCGATCGCGCGGCTCGAGGGTGCGCTGGCGCTCGCCCGGCGATCCGGCCGCCACTACTGGGTGGTGCCCGTGTCCGCCGAGCTGGCGTCCGCGCACCTGCGAGTCGGCGACGTGCGCTCAGCCGCCCGCCACGCTGACGACGCCGCCGATCGCGCACTCGAGCTCGACGTTCCGCTGCTCACGACGCGCGCGACGATCGCCCAGTCCCGTGTGGCGTTGGTCCAGGGAGACGCTCGCGCTGCCCTTCGGGCGGCGGACGAGGCCGTCGCGAACGCGGAGCGCCTCGGGCATCCCGTGTTCGGACGCGTCGCGCACTGCCTGCGTGCGCACACGAGGATCGCCGCGGGGGATGCCCTGGGCGGCCGGGCCGAGATCCTCGAACACGGGGGCGGACGGGACCTCGTGGGTCTGCCGGTCCCGCAGCGCACCGCCTGGTTCGCGGTGTTGGCCGAGATCTCCATCGATCTGCGCCGGCTCGACGAGGCCGAGCTCTGGGTCGCGCGCGTGGAGATGACGGCGAGCCATCTCGGCCTCGCGGGGCACCTCGCCGAGGCGCACCGCGTCCGTGCCGCGCTGGCGCTCGCCCTCGGCCGGCCTGACGCCGCGGTGACGGTCGCAGAGCAGGCGCTCTCGGACTTCGAAGCGCTCGGCCAGCGGCTCGATGCGGCGCGGACCGAGACGTTGCTTGGTCGCGCGCTGGCGGCGATCGGCGATCGCGAGGGGGCGACCATCCGGCTCGAGCGGGCGCACACGATGCTCGCCACGAGCGGCGCGCGGCGCGGACGCGATCAGGCGGCGCGGGAGCTGCGCGCGCTCGGTCGCCGCACGCCGCGCGCAGGCGTCCAAGCCGGCGGCCCGCCAAGCGTGGACGGCCTGACCGCGCGCGAGCGAGAGGTCGCCGAGCTCGTCGCCCGCGGCCTGACGAACCGGCAGATCGCCGCCGAGCTCTACGTCAGGCCCAAGACGATCGAGGCCCATCTCTCCAGCGTCTTCGCCAAGCTCGGCGTCACGTCCCGCGCGGCGGTCGCGAGCGCCGTGACCCGCGCCGACGCCGATCCCGGGAACAACCACCCACCGGCGTGAAGCGAGCTGTTCACAGATCGTCGGCGCCCCGTTCACCACGTTGAATTGGACGCCTCCAGAGTCGCGCGCACAATGCGCCGACATGGCGACCGCCGCACCCGTCGCGCCCTCGCCGTACGAGCTGCACCGCGAGTATGTCCTCTCGATCCTGTCCCGGCGCTGCCGCTGGCTGGATGCCGCCGACCGCGAGGCGATGCTGCACGACGCGTATGCCGTCATGCTCGAGAAGCAGCGCGACGGCGCGCTGGATCTCGCCGTCATGCACAGCGCGCAGGTCCGCGCCTACCTCGTCCAGACCGCCCTGCACAAGGCGCTGGACGAGGGCAAGCGCGCCGGCCGCAAGCGGGCGGTGCCGCTCGAGCACGACGACTACGTCGACGAGTCCGGCCTCGCGCCGGACGAGCGCCTCGATGCGGACATCGACAGCGCCCGGATGCGCGAGATCATCGCCGAGCTCCCCGAGCGCCAGCAGACCATCGTCAAGCTCCGGTTCTTCTTCGATCGCAGCCCGCTGGAGATCCAGCGCTACCTCGACGTCACCGAGCGCGTCTACCGGCGCGAGCTCGAACGCGCGATGCAGCAGATCTCCGAACGCTACGAGCTCGTCCGCGCGGGGACGTTCTGCGACAGCCGCCGCAGCGTGATCCTCGCCTACGTCGCCGGGATCGCCGGGCCGAACCGCGCGCTGGACGCACGCCGGCACCTCGAGACGTGCACGGCATGCGCCCACTGGGCCGGCGAGCTCCGGACCGCGAGCGAGAAGGTCGCCGCCGCGATCCCCCTGCCGGTATTCGTGCAGGACGGGATGTTCGAGCGGCTGCGCGAACGCCTCGTCGACCTGGTCGCGGGGGTCGAGCAGCACGTGCACAGCCTTGCCGCTCGGGCCGACCCATCGGTCACCCACTATGCCGCGGCGGCACGGCCGGGCACCGTCGCCGCGACCGTCGCGGGGTGCCTCGCACTCGGTTCCGGTGCGACGTATTGCGTGGTCGAGGGGCTTCCGGCTCCCGTCCGCGCCGCCCTCGGCCAGGAGCAGCGCAGCGAGAAGCCGAAGCGAACGACGCGAGCGGCGCCCGCGGCAACGCCCGAGCGCCGGCGCACCGTCGTCGTGCCCTCCGCGCGGGCGGCCGCGCCGGCGCCCACCCCCGATCCTGCCCCGGTGCGCCGCGAGAAGCCGAAGCGGCGGCGCGCCGCGGTCAAGACGCCGCAGGCCACCCCGCAGCCGGCCGACCCGGCCGCGGTCGAGTTCGGCCCCGAGGGCGTCCAGTCCGGCGCGCCCGCACCGCGCCGAGCGCGCCCGCTCGCAAGCCCGTTCCCAACGCGCCGCCCGGCGAATTCGACCCGTGAGCTCGGAGGGGCGGAGATCCCGTCTCGATCAAGAGAAGGGATCGACAAGCCACTCCGAGCCGATCGAACCCACCATGCACTCCCTCCTCCATGAGCAGTACCTCAAGGTCATCACCAGCCTCCCGCCCGAGCCTCCGCACGAGCGCCCGCCGATCGAGCGCCGACCACGCCCGCGGCTGCGCGTCGCCGCGGCCCGCCGGCTCGCCCGGCTGGCTTGGCGCCTGGACCCCGACGCGGCGGCGCGCGCGCTCGCCTGAGCCTGCCGTTCGTGCGCGGAGTCACAATCGGTGATCGCGCCCAGGAAGCGATGGCATTGGAGCCGCCGCAGCGCCCGCTGATGATCGCCGGGAGATTCATTCCGGCGGACGGAGGTCGTGGTGGCGAGGACAGCGGGGGGCAGGCGACGGGCGCGGTACCGATGGTGGCGCGTCTCCGCCTTCGCCGGCGTCCTGGCGCTGCTCGCCGGCTGCGGCGGGGACGGCGACCCGGCCCCTGACCGAGCGCTGGCCGCGGCCGCGACGGTCACGGACATCGGGCCAGGCGGCCGGCGCGTCCTGACGGAGGCGACGGCGTTGCTCGTCCGCCGCTGTCTGGAGGAGCAGGGGCTGCGCCCACCCGCCGAGCCGGCGTCCGGCGCGCCCGCCCGTCCTGCGCGGAACTTCCCCTACGGGATCGACGAGGAGGCGTGGGCGAGGCGCAACGGGTTCGGGACGGCGGGTCGCGCCGCGCGGCCGGTGAGACCTCCGCGCGCCGTCGCCGACCCGGAGGCCGAGGCGCGGCTGGCGCATGCGCTGTACGGCTCTCCGGACGACCCGCGCGTCTCGGTGACGCTCTCGACGCAGGTCCAGATCCAGGCGAGCACGCGCGGCTGCAGCGCCCGGGCACAGCGGCGGCTGTACCGCGACTTCGCGCGGTGGTTCCGGGCACACGCCGTCGTCGAGAATCTCCTCACCGAGGTCCAGCCGCTCGTCCTGCGTGATCGTCGCTTCCGCGCGGCGCTCGCGGTCTGGTCCGGCTGCATGCGGCGCGCTGGACACACCGCGCGAAGCCCGGTGCACCTGCGCGAGCAGCTCGCCCGGCAGCTGCCCACGCTCACCGCGCGGCGCGCTCGCGCCCGTGAGCGCGAGCTCGGCACCGCCGAGGCGCGGTGCACGCGGCACACCGGCCTGGCGCGGGCCGGCCGAGCCCTCGAACGCGAGTACATGGCGCGCGAGCGACGCCTGCGCCGTCCGCAGATCGTCACGCGCCGCGCGCTGGAGCACGCCGCGCTGCCGACCGCGCGCCGGTTGCTCGCCGGTGCGCGACCCATTCGGTCCACAGAGCGGGGGCCGAGACCCACCCGATCGACCGCTCACTAGAGAGGAGCAGTGCGATGAGAAGGACGAAGTGGATGGCGACGGTCGCGGCGACCCTGCTGGCCATGCTGGCCGTCCCGGCGGTGGCGTCGGCGTGCAACACCGGCCAGTTCTGCGTGTGGGAACACGTCGACTACGCCGGGGCGAAGGCTGCGTGGTACGGCGACGACGCCGACTGGTCGTGGGCGACCGACCACCCGTACATGCACAACCGCGACTCGTCGTGGGCGAACCACGCGACATGGGGATCGGGGGGCGGGTACGACCACGTCGAGGTGTACGACTACCTCT
This sequence comes from uncultured Solirubrobacterales bacterium, assembly GCA_963828075.1. Classification (GTDB taxonomy): domain Bacteria; phylum Actinomycetota; class Thermoleophilia; order Solirubrobacterales; family Solirubrobacteraceae; genus JACCYI01. The sequence goes on from CAWHDH010000021.1 coordinate 2,403,250, forward strand.
GGTACAGCGGACTGATCATGCGACTGAGCCCGGGGCAGTCGTACCGCTACCTCGCCGGGGCCAACGACCGCGGCAGCTCGCATCGCTGGGTCCGCCGCTGAGCTGACGACGACCCGACGGGGTTGCGACAGGGCTCGCCGAGGGCGGGCCCTGTCGCCGGCGAGGTCTCCTCCGACCTGTTCACCACCTAATGAGCATCCGTGATCAGCGGCCGCGGCCGGCGGCGCCACCCTCCTCGGATGATCGCCATCAAGAACTCGAGCTGTGCGGGTCTCCTGCACCGCGGCCTGATCGCGGCCGCCCTGTCCGCCGGATTGCTGCTCGCTTCGAGCGCCGCAACCGCGCCGGTCGCCTCCGCCCGGACACGCGCTGCCGCGGACACGCTGCAGCCCGGTGCGACCCTCCGCGCCGGGCAGTCGCGCAGCGCGCGCAACCGCCGGTTCCGGCTGGTGATGCAGCGGGACGGCAACCTCGTGCTCTACCGCGGGCGTACCAGCGCGCTGTGGAGCTCGCAGACCGGAGGTAACCGCGGGGCGAGGGCGGTCATGCAGCGGGACGGCAACCTGGTGGTCTACTCGCCGGCCCGTGACGTGCTCTACGCGACCGGGACCACGCGCACCACGCCGGGCCGGAGCCGCGCGCGGCTCGTGGTCCAGGGTGATGGCAACGCCGTGATCTACACGCCCTCGCGGGCGGCGTTGTGGACGTCGAAGGCCGATGTGGAGCAGCTCCGCGGAGGCCAGTCGCTGCGGGCGGGACAGTCTCGCCGCTCGCGTGACGGTCGCTTCCGGCTCGAGATGCAGAAGGACGGCAACCTGGCGCTGTACGAGGGCGCGACCAAGCGGGCGGTGTGGAGCGCGCAGACTGGTGGCAACCCCGGCGCCTCGGCGGCTCTCCAGTCGGACGGGAACCTCGTCGTCCTGTCCGTGCAGGGCGTGCCGCTGTCCGTCAGCGCGACGAAGGGTCAGCGCGCGCAGCTGGTCGTGCAGGGAGACGGTCAGGCCGTGCTCTACGCCGGCGGCTCGGCGCTGTGGACGTCGCGGGGCGACGTGCAGCAGCTGAGCGCCGGTCAGACGCTGCGGGGCGGGCAATCGCGCGCCTCGGCCAATGGTCGCTTCGTGCTTGCGATGCAGAAGGACGGGAACCTGGTGCTCCGCGAGGCCGCGAGCGGCAAGGTGCTGTGGGCCTCACAGACGGGCGGCAACCCGGGCGCAGTCGCCGCGCTGCAGGTGGACGGCAATCTGGTGGTCCGCGTCCCCTCCGGCGCGCCGCTGTTCGCGAGCGCGTCACAGGGCGACCCGCGGAGCCGCCTGCTGGTGCAGGACGACGGGAACCTGGTCCTGTACTCCGGGGACGGAGCGCCCCTGTGGGCGCCGGCAGGGGCGCCGCCGCGCTGAGCCTCAGGCGGCGGGCTCGACGACGGCCTTGACGAAGCCGGGCCGCTTGGCCACCGCCGCCTCGAAGGCGTCCTCGACGCGGTCGAGCGGGAACGTGTCGCTGACCAGCCCGGACACGTCGAGGACGCCAGAGCTCACGAGCCGCATCCCGGCGCGCATGCCGGCCATGATCGTGTCCATGTCCCGGAAGTGGGCGTTGACGATCTGGAACGCCATCCAGTTCCAGCGCCCCAGCGGGATGGGCCTCGGCTCGCCCTGGTGGTAGCCGACGATGCACAGCTTGCCGCCCATGCGGGTGGCGTCGCCGGCCAGCGCGAGGCCCGGGCCGATGCCCGTCACCTCGTAGACCACGTCGGCGCCCGTGCCGTCGGTGACCTCGGCGACCACGTCGGCCAGCGACGCCTCGGAGGTGTCGACGACCCGGGTGGCACCCAGCGCAGCGGCTCGCGCCAGCGCGTCCGGCCGCACGTCGGCCACCACGATCGACCGCGGACCCTTCAGGGCGGTGACCAGCTGGATCAGGTTGCCCATGTACCCGGCCCCGATCACCACCACGTCGTCGGCCAGGGCCGGCGCGGCGAGCTCGACGCTGTTGACCACGCACGCCAGCGGCTCGGCCACCGCCGGGTAGCCGACGTCCCCGCCGACCGGCACGCAGAAGCGCGCGTCGGCGACGACCTCCTCGGCGAAGCCGCCGCCCGCGATCCACGCCGCGATCGGGTCGCCCTCGCGGATCGAGCTCACGCCGGGGCCGACCTCCGCCACCACCCCGGCGACTTCATGCCCGATCTCCGCCGGCAGCTTCTCGGGCGCCTTGCCGACGAAGACGTCGAGCTCGGACGCGCAGACCCCGCACTGCGAGACCTTGATCCGGACCTGCCGCTCACCCGGCCGTGGCGTCGGTCGTTCGACGAGCTCGATCCGGTGGGGATCGGTCAGCACTGCGGCCCTCATACTGTCGCTCCTTGTGGTGGGTTGCGCAGCGTAACCGTGTGAACTCGACGATCGGTGATTCTGGCCGCGACGCTGATCGGTGATCCGGATCGGACCGATCACACCACGTGACACGTGCCAGACATCGTGCCGTTATCACTGTTCACCACAATGGAGCTGACGAGATGAGCGACCTCCGCGTCGCCTTGGTTGGGACAGGTAGCATCGCCCGCCGCCACGCGGCCGCCGCCGTGGCGCACGACGGGGCCGAGCTCGTCGCCGTGGTCAACCACCGGCCGGAGTCGCGGGCCGCCGTCGCGGCCGACTTCGGGATCAGGCGCGAGCACGCGGCGCTCGGGGATCTCCTCGAAGCGGGCGCCATCGACGCGATCGTCATCTGCACGCCCAACGCGCTGCATGCCGAGCAGGCCACGCGGGCGCTGCGCGCGGGGATCCATGTGCTGGTGGAGAAGCCCATGAGCCTGTCAGCGTCCGAGGCGGCGCAGATCGCCGACGCCCGGCGCGAGACCGGCTGCACGCTGATGGTCGCGCACTGCTGGCGCTTCGACCCGGACGTGCGCTGGCTCCGCGATCAGGTACTCGGCGGCGCCCTCGGCCGCGTGGTCCGGACCACGGCCTTCGCCAGCCATGTGAACTGGGGGCCGGCGGGGTGGTTCGTCGACCCGGTCCTCGCCGGGGGTGGGGCCACGCTCGACCTCGGCGTCCACGGGATCGACACCACCCGCTATGTCCTGGGCGACCCGGAGCCGGCGTCCGTCGCTGCCAAGATCGGCACCCACTACCGGGACATCGCGGTCGACGACACCTCGTCGATCACGGTCACGTGGGCGGACGGCGCGTACTCCTCGATCGAGTCGGGCTGGTGGCAGCCGCACGCCGGCGGCCCGCTGTCCGCGATCCACGTGTACGGGACCCACGGGTTCGGGCAGCTGTTCCCGCCGCGGATCGTCCTCGACGAGGGCGCGCGCATCGAGGAGCCGCCCGGCGGCGGCTTCGCGCGCGAGGAGCACATGCCCCAGGCCATCTTCGACGCCCAGTTCGCCCACTTCGCCGCCTGCATCGCGTCCGGCGACGAGCCGGTCGCCGCGAGCCGGCACGGCGTCGTGAACGCGAGCATCATCGATGCGGCCTACGCGAGCGCGGCGAGCGGGCGCGTCGAGGCAGCGGCCGCCTGCGTCGCATAAACGTCACCGTTCAGTCGACGGCGACAAAAAAAAGGGGAGGTCCCCGGGGCCGCAGTTTGCGGCCCCGGGGGTTCCTTGGTGAGCGGTCAGCCGAGCTATGCCAGGACTTGCAGGATCATGCCGAGCATGCCCCAGTCGGTCACTGGGGCGGCGCGGACGGCGCCGAGGGTGGTTACCTCGACGTAGGTCCGCTCGGTGTCCTCCACGACTCCATGGGCGGTGCCGTGTTGGTCACCAAGCCAGGCGACCTCGTCCTCGGTGAGTTCGACCGAGAACAGCACGGCCGCATGGCATGTCGTCGTGCCCGCGATCGATGTCCTTGACACGCTGCTCGTCGGCGATCCAGATCGAGACGTGCAGCGCCCAGAAGAACACGAGACCGTTGCCGGTCCGGAACGTCCTCTCCGGGCTCGCGGCCACGAGCTCATTGCCCGCGCCGCGCTGGGCGGCATACCACTGCTGAAACGACGTGGTCTGCCAGATCTCCATCGGCACCCCGCGCTCGCCGTCTGTGCGCGGTTCATTCGGCACCGATTGAGGGTTGTGGGCCGGGCTGTCGGACGACGACATGTTCGGTGTCCTTTCCGAACGCGGGTATCGCCTTGTGCGATACCGCTCGAACCTTGTGCTCGCGAAAAGGAGATCTCGCGGGCTTGATGCTTAGTGATCATCCTGCAGGTGCTGCTTGGCCTGCTCGATGTAGCCGTCCTCCAGGATCCTGTCGCCGGCCAGTTGCTGCGGGGTTCCGATTCGGTCCTGGACATCATCGATGCGGTGCTCGGCATCCTCGCAGCCTTCGCAGCCCAAATGGAACTTCGAACGTGGCACGTTTCGTGGCACTTTGGACATTCCTTTCCGTGCTGGGCTCGCGCGTGGCGAGCTGGAATCGTTAAGGGGTGGAGCGGTTAGAAACCGTTCCACCCAGGACCTACCTCAACCAGACGTCACGGGTTCACGGCCGGTCAGCCGATCTGCGCGACCCACCGTCGGTAGTCCTTCGGCTTACTGGCGGCCAGCGCGAAGCCGTCCGGGATCTCGTCGAAGCCGAACTCGTGGCTGACGAGCGCGGTCTCGTCGATCGCTCCGCCGCCGAACAGGTCCACCGCGCGGCGCATCGCCGGGACGAGATCCTCCTTGGTGAAGTGGCAGTTGCGGCGGTCGAGCCGCTTGCCGACGATCTCGCCCTGGGGCACCGTCAGGTCGCCCTGCGCGAACCCCACCTCGGCGAGCACACCGCGCTCACGGGCGACCGCGACGGCGAGTCGCAGCGACTGCTCCTTGCCGGCGACGTCGTAGACGACGTCGGCACCGCGACCGCCGGTCAGCTCGTTGACCTTGTCGACGAGCGACTCGCGATCGGTGTTGACCGCCACCGCGCCGAGCATGCGCGCGCGCTCCAGCGCGTCCTCGCGCCGGCCGGTCACGACGAGAACCCGCGGCGTGTGCAGCAACGCCAAGCGCTGGAGGATCTCCCCCATCGCCCCGGTCCCGCCGACGATGACGACCGCGTCGCCCATCTGCTGACCGGCCCGCAGCACCGAGCCGACCAGACACCCGGTCGGCTCGATCAGCGCCGGGTAGCGCATGCCCTCAGGCACCGGCACGCACCACCAGGCCGGTACGACCAGCTGCTCCGCGTAGCCGCCGTCCGCCTGCACTGCGACGCGGTCGCCGACCCGCAGCGCCGACACCGCCGAGCCGACCTCCACCACGCGCGCCCCGATCTCGTGGCCCATGGCCTGGCGCGGCTTGTGCGGCGCCAGACCCAGGTAGCGGTCCAGCTCCGACTGGCAGCCGCCGACCTGCTCGACCGCCATGCGGACCTCCACCGGAGACGGGTCCGGGATCACCCGGTCGGTCTCCAGAGCAAGCTGATGCGGGCCCTCCAGGACCCAACCCTTGACTGTTCGCACAACAACCTCCAGTGCGTTCATGCGCCCCTGACCCTGTCGGTCAGGGATCGCGCCGCCGGCGGGACTCGAACCCACCGTCATTGGCACCTGTCAAGCCGCCGCGCTCCAAGTCGACGATGACGGCCCGCAAGCACCCCGGTACGCCCGGCTCAGTCAGGCGCGCGCGGCGTGCCGGGGTCCCCGGCTGGGGCCCCGGCAGACTTCTTGCCGCTCAGCCGAGCTCGACCCAGTTCCCTCCGTTCCGGGCGGACTCATAGGCGCCGATCACGGTCCGCAGGACCGTCGCGGCCTGCCCCGGCATGACCCGCGGCTGCGCGGACGCATCGCCGGCCCGCCGCGCCTCGACCACCCGGACGAGGTCGCCGACCTGCTCCGTGTAGCACCGCCTGACGGTGGGGAAGCCAGGATCGCCGACCGGCTCGATCCGCACGGCCTGGACGTGGACCATCCGGTACACCGTCGGCACCAGGCGCTCGTCGGCGCCCTCCCCGACCAGCTCGAGCGTCGCGCCGCCGAGCGTGCCGAGCACCTCGAGCCGGAGCGCCGGCCGTGCGACGTGGCCGTCCCACGACGCGCCGAACTGCAGCGTGACGGGCCTGCCCGCATCGCCACTGTCGACGAGCGCCGTGCCGAAGATCGTGTCCTCGACCGTCATCTCCGGGGCGTTCCCGAGGATGCCGCCCGCGCGCGCCAGGAGGTCGTGGGTCGTGCCCGTGACCTTCAGGACCGTGCGGTCTCCCAAGAGGTCCAACGCCAGGTCAAGCCCATGAGGGAGCAGGTCCATGCCGGCCCCACCGCCGGAGAGCTGCTTGTCCAGGAACACGCCGCGCGTCGGGATGCCGTTGCGGCGCATCCACTCCACCCGGACCCCGTAAATCTCGCCGAGGTCACCGGCGTCGACCTGCGCCCGCAGCCACTGGATCGCGGAGAACCGCAGGTGGAAGCCGAACGTCAACACGACGTCACGCTCGGTCGCGCGCGTGCACATCTCCGTGAGCTGCGCATCGGTCAGCGCCGGCGGCTTCTCGCAGAGGATCCCGGCCGGGGTCCGATCGGAAAGAAGCTCCATGACGTTCGGGTGATGGGCGACGGGCGGGGTGCAGACCGAGACGATGTCGGGGCCCGCCTGCTTCATCTCGGCGATCGACGCGTACGCCGTGATCCCGTACTTCTGGGCGAACGACGCGGCCGCGGCTGCGTCGAGATCGCAGCACGCCACGAGCTTGACGTTCGCGCCGCGCTCGGCGAGCGCGCGGTACGCGTCCGCGTGCCGGTGTCCCATGTCCCCCACGCCGACGAAGGCGACGCGAAGGGGGGCAGGGGTCGTGCTCCCTGATTCTTCGTACAACATGACCAACTTCTCTCTGCGGCCCGGTGGGCCGCGGTGCTTGCCCTCTTTCGAGAGCCCTCCGGCGCTCTGCCGGAGGAAGTGCTGGCCGGCGCCGTCACATCGGCGCTCGGCGCGGAGGTCAGGTGGTGCTGCGCGCCATGTCCCCCGACGCCGGGAACGCGACGACGACCGTCGCGCGCAGCCCTGCCTGCCTGGCGATCCACGACGCCACGCCGGCGGCCACGAGCTTCGCGTCCCAGCCCCCGCGAAGCTTCAGCTTCAGGAAGCGGATCTCCACGCTGACCCGATCGTCGGGCAGCAGGTGGCAGCGGGCGACGACATGCTCCGGCGTCCACTCCGCGGCCCTGCGGAGCCCGCGCAGGGCGTGCGATTTCCAGGGCGCCGCCAGCGTCGGCGCGGCGAGCAGCAACGTGGGCCGAAGATCCTCCGAGAACCCGAGCGCCGCTTGGCGCGCCCGGCGCGCCAGCGTCTGCGCGAGGCTCTCCGGCGGCGAGTGGCCGTCCATGCGCCCCGCGAGGTCCACCAGGCCCCACACGTCCTCGATCCGCTGCAGCAGCGCGTGGTGGTCCAGGACGTACGACGGGTTCGCGGCAGGCTCTGGGATGCGGTGGACATGAAGGTGCCACCCGCCGCGCGGTATCCCGCCGTCGGCGCCGGGGGGAATGTCGCGGCAAACGTCGCGCGGGCCGACGTGACCGACGCCGGTGGCCACGCGCCGAACCTCTGCCAAGACGGGCGCGCCGTGGCCCTCGGCGCAGCCGATCACGACCTCGAGCTCGTCGAAGCGCCTCACGCCGCTCCGGACGTCGAGCGGGACCTCCTCCACGACGGGCATCGAGAAGCGCCACGAGCCGTCCGTCGCCTGGACGGGCCGATCCGGGAGCGCGGTCGGATGGAGCAGTTCGGCGAGGCGCGCGAGCAGCGGCTCCTCGCTCCCCGCGCCGCCCGCGGTGATCAACGAGTGAACTGTCATGACGATCCTTTCCTTGGTCGTCTCATGGGTCCGGATGACCCTCATTCGGGATCTCGACCGTCAGGTGCCGCGCGAGTGATCCTCATTCGTCATGTCGTCCCTCCATGGACGCTGCTCAGGGCCCCCGTTGATGAGCCCGTAGCCGCGCGTAGGAACGTGCTCGATGCGGACCTCGGCCCGCAGCTCGGCAAGCATCTCCCGCAGCTCTCTCAAGCACCGCTTGCGCGGGACGTGATCGCGTCGCGTCCCGCCGGCCGCGATCACGGTTGGGATGTCGACGATCCCGCCCTCGGCTTGCATCAACCACTCGAGCACCGCGGCGGCCGCAGGGTGGAGCGTGGCCAGGCGCGTCCCCCAGCGGACGACGCGCGCGGCGGGTTGGAATCGCAGGCCGCCGAACCGCAGCGGCCAGTCGAGCAGGTCCAGGTCGAGCCGCTCGACCGCCAGGCGGTACCCGGCGCCCGGGACGTGGACGAGCAGCTCCTCACCCGGGGGCAACGCGCCGATACGACGGAGCTTCTCCCGCAGCCAACGGATCGAGCCGAGCACCGACGTCGGACTGTGATGTCCGGTGGCCGCCTGCAGCGCGGCCAGCGCGACCGGCAGCCCGCGCCCGCGGAACGTCAGCTCGAGGATCGTCGACTCCGACCGCCCGAGCTGCTCCTCGCGATCGTCGACCTGCACGGACAGAGCGGCCGGGTCGTGCACGAACCGTCCCGCGACGAGCAGGCCGAGGCGCTCAACGGCCAACCAGTAGCCCGCCGCGGAACGACCGATGAGCGCCGCCCCGTCCGCGTCGAGCGCGATCTGCAGATCGAGCATGGCCAGATCCACCACTCGGAACGGCGTCTCCGGCTCGAACAGATCCAGCAGGACGGCCCGCGACACGAGCGCTCCGGGCACGGTCGTCAGGCGGTCGAGCAGCGCGAAGGACGTCTCGAACAGGTCGATCGGCCTTCCCGCCCGGCGAGCCACGCCCGCCGCCAAGTCGAGCTCGAGCGGCCCGACGCGCCGGATCCGTTGCGCCGAGGCGGGCCGCAGCCGGTAGCCCGGCTCGCACCACACGAGCATGTGGCCCACGCCAATCTCGCGCAGATGGTGCTCGAGGAGGTGCACCGACAGTCGGTACGCGCGGAGGTCCGCCTCACCGAACCCGGCGGCACGCATCAAGTCGGTATCGCTGACGATCCGTCCCGCCGCTCGCATGAGCCGCGTCAGCAACGCCTGTGCCCGCGGCCAGAGGAACACGACCGCGCCATCGTCGAGACCGACGGCGGCGCCGCTCGCGATGTCGAGCGTCAACGGCCCGACCTGAAGCACCGCGCCGGGTGCCGACGTGTCGATCGTGCCGAGGCCGAGCGTGTAGCCCACGCCGCGAACCGTCCGGATCACGTCGTGTCCGAGAAGCAGGCGGAGGTGCGCCACCCGCCGCTGGATGGCGAGGTGCGAGCAGACCCCCCGCCAGCACTCGTCGGCCAGCTGCGCGTAGGTCATCACCCGGCCGGCCGAGCGGATGAACGCCTCGAGCAGGTTCACGTCGATCGGCGTCAGCTTGGCGCGCCGCCCGCGAAAGCGCGCCTCACGGGTCGCGAGGTTCAGCTCGAGGTCACGGCCGACCCGCAGGACGCGCGACCGGTCGTGCTCTTGGCGGCTCACCGGTCGCTCCTGCGCTCGGCGGTATGTGCGAGGGCCAGCGCGATGGCGGCCAGAAGTGCGCCCACGGCTCCGATGGCCGGCACCGAGCGCGCGCCCAGCGCGTCGGCGACCGCGCCGAGAGCCAGAGCGCCGGCGAAGCCCGAGATCGCCGGAACCAGGGCGAAGATCGCCATCACCCGGTCGCGCAGCTCGACCGGCGCGGTGACCTGGAGGTACGCGACGAGGGCCGCTGCGTTCGCCACGCTCAAGGCGCCGGTCACGGCCAGCGGCACGACCAACCACCATCCCGTCGTCGCGGCGCATGCCAGCCCGCAGAGCGCGAGTCCGGCCGAGCTGGCGATCATCGCCACGAGCATCCGGCGGACCCGAGCGGCCCGGAGTGCGCCGACGATCGCGCCGATACTGAGCGCCGTCTGGAACGCGGAGAACGCGGCAGCCCCGCCGCCGTCCGTGGCGGCCAGCGGCAGCCAGACCCAGAACTGGAACGCCAGCCCGCTCAGGATGGCGGCGGCGAGCAGCAGCATGCAGCACGCCGGCGTGCCGCCAACCCAGGCCCACGCCTGCCGCAGGCCGGCTCCCGACGGGGCGTCGACCCCCAGGCGGCGCAGACTGGCGGTGTCGATCGTCGCCAGCGCCACGAACGACAACGCACACCCCAGGGCGTTGATCGCCAGGCACGCGGGTGCGCCCCACCACGACACGATGACGCCGAACGTCAGCGCCGCGATCAGCGCCCCGGCGCCCATCGCGACCGTTCGCAGGCCGACTGTGTTGGGAATCCGCTCCGGGCCGACGAGCTCGCCGACGAAGCTCTCGTCCGCCGGGCCGACCACGGCGTAGACAAGTCCCGAGATCAGGCCGGTGACGTACAGCACCCGCGGTACGAGCGTGCCGTCCATGGCCAGCAGGACCAGCACTGCGGCCTGAAGGGCGAAGACGACCTGCGCGACCATCATCAACCGCCGACGGGGGATGCGGTCGACCAGCGGTCCGCTGAGAAGGCCGCCGAACAGTCGCGGCAGCAGCATCGAGGCGGCGAGCACGCCGAGGTTCAGGCCGCCGCCCAGGTGATCGGCCAGGATCCACTGCGACGCGAAGGTGCCGAGAGCGCTGCCCAGCATCGCGGCGAGGTCGCTTGCAAAGACGTGCCGGCAGTTCTTGCTTGACAGCGAGGCGAAGGTCTCGCGGAACCAGGCGCTTGTGCCCGGTCGCGATAGCGACCAGCTCATGGTGTCCTTCCTGAGGACGTAGGGCGGGCGCCCCGGCCGGGGCGCCCGCGGTGTCGGTCTACCTCGTTCAGCTGGGCGCGCCGCGGGACGGGTCGGTGGACGCAGGATCCGGCCGGACATCGGCCGCGTACCAGCCGCGTGTACGACCCACCAGGCCCACGACCTTGCCCTGAGACTTCAGGTACCGCATCGCGTCCTTGACGACCCGGACCGAGAACCCGATCCTCCCGGCGACATTGGCAGTGCTCCCGAGCAGCTCTCCGGGCTTCATCTGCGCGAGCTCGCTCTCGATCGCACCGACCGCCAGCCACCACTTGGCCGGCCGGCCGCGGCGCACCTCGACGGTGCCCAGGCCGCCGGCATCGGGTCGTGCGTCGGCCTTGAACCAGCCTCCTCCGCGGCGCGCGAAGACCTTGCCCTGTCCCCTCAGGTGGTGCATCGCGTCTCTGACGACCAAGGCGGAGAACCCGATCTCGCCGGCGATCCGTTTCGTGCTCCCGATCACCCCGCCAGGCCCGACCAGGTCGAGCTTGCGTTCGACCGCATCCGCTGCCCGCCGCCACATGCTCGGACCCCCGCCGGGTCCTCCCGCCGCCGCATCCGGGCTGGGAGGCGCTGTCGCGGCCTGACCGGCGGGGCCATCCGGGTTCCGGTGCGTCCGGATCAGGCCACGCCTCCCCTTCAGTTCGACCCATCCCTCACGCTCGAGGATGTCGCGGGCCGCCAGGACGAGGTGCATCCCGACGCCGAGATCCTGGACGAGCGCGGTGAGCGTGCCGAGGCTCTCGCCCGGCTCGAGCTTCCGGCAGCGCTCACGCAACACACGGGTGACCTGCTCCCATTTCATCTCCTGGCCTCCACGGCCTTGGGCCTGTGACATCCCGAACTCCAATCGTCGATCTGGATCCGACGGCCGGTTGCCGCCGGAGGCAGGCGCCGCGCCGGGCGCCCGCTGGAACCGATGTCAGAGCCCTCGATCCGACCGCCGGCGCCGCTTCACGGCGACGGTCTCGTGGGCCGGCGCCCCCGCGCCGCGCTCCAGGTCGTCATCCGGGGCGCCACCCTCGCGGTGGTCGCCGTCATCGGTCCGGTCGTCGGCCTTGTACCAGCCGTGGCCGCGTCGGCGGGATCGGCCGAAGACCTTGCCCTCGCTCGCCAGGTAGTTCATCGCGTCCTTGATCACCGCGACCGAGAACCCGAGCCTGCGAGCGAGTTCCTTGCTGCTCCCGATCGATGCTCCAGGCTCCAACTTCTCGAGCTCGCGCTTGATCGCAGCGGCCGCCTGCCGCCACTTGGGCTGCTCGCGGGGAGGCGGCTTGATGAAGGATGGGTTCCCTGGGGCGCCCGCGGCCCGCCGCTGCCGCGCCGGTTGTGGGGCGGAAGGCTTGTGGACGTCGGTCTCGCGCGCCGTCTCGCCCGGCTCGTCGATCGGCGGTGAGGGATCGGCTGGAGCGGGTCCGGCTGGAGCATTCGGCTCGGCCTCGGGCTCCTCGACCTGAGGCTGGTGCGCGGTCGTGATCAGCGGGCCCCTCGCCTGCGGCCTGGTGCTCCATCCCTCGCTCTCGAGTGCCCCGCGTGCCTCGTCGACGGCGATGACGTCGACGCCGAGCTCGGCGGCGATCTCGCGCATCGTTCCGAGCTCCTCACCCGGCTGCATGTCTCGGCATCGCGCCCGCAGCTCAGCGGCGACCGCTGCGGGGTCCACAGGCCGCCCGCGGGCGCCCTTCAACTTCGTCATTTCAGGCTTCTTCCTCTCAGGTGCGTCGTCGCACCGGATCTGTGGGTCAGACGTCGGGGTCCGCGGCCGCGGCGGCGCCCGCCGGTTCACCGGCGTAGGGCTTGAACCACCCGCCGCCAGTGCCGCGTCGGCTGACCACGACCCCCTCGCGGCGCAGTGCGCGCAGCCCGTTGCGCACCGTGGGGCGGCTCACGCCGAGGTCGCCGGCGAGCTCGGCGATCGGCGGCAGCCGGTCGCCGTCGGCCAGGGCCCCCACGAGGTCCCGGACCGCCGTCTCCACATCCCGGAGGCTTGGCGGGACGTCCTCGCCCGGCTTGTAGTAGCCCGCCCTGCGGCCGCCGATCACGCGGACGACGTCGCCCTCATCGGCGAGCGACTGCAGCGCGCGCGAGATGGTCACCTCGCCGTAGCCGAGGCTGGCGGCGAGCTTCGGCCCCGTCGGCAGCTTCGTCCCATCGGGCACAAGGTCCAGCCGCCGCCGGAGCTGCTTCTTCGCCTCGGCTTCGATCGTGCCGGGCTTGCGGGTGTTTCCCACGAACCGTTCCCCTCGCTGGGCTGCTTGTCGGGTTCTCAATCGGTCGACACGGGATCGACCGGCTCTGGCGGGGCGTCGGCACCACCTTCGGCGTCCGGGTTCCGGTGCGTCCGGATCAGGCCACGCTTCCCCTCCAATCGGACCCATCCCTCGCGCTCCAGCGCGTAGCGAGCGCTCTCGACCCTGCTGAGCGGAACGTCGAGTTCGATCGCGAGCGCGTGGAGCGTGCCGAGGCTCTCGCCCTCCTCGAGCAGCCGGCAGCGCTCACGCAGCACGTCGGCGACCAGTTCCCACTTCGTTTCTCGGCCCCCATGGCCCTTGGCGTATGGCATCCGAACTCCATTCGTCGATCTGGATCCGGTGGCCGGTTGCCGCCGGATCGTGTGGTCGCCTAGCCCGAGCCCACGCGGCGGGCGCGGCCCAGGACGGCCGGAAACTGCTCGCCGAGCTCGCCGATCGCCACGCACACCTGCTCGCGCACGACGGTCAGCCCCTGCGTGGCGGCGATGACCGGCCGGCAGTCGCGGCGAAGGTCGCAGTGCTGACCGGGGTCGCGGGATGCCCACGGCATCGGCAGGTGCTCCAGATAGGCCAGAACGCCGCCCGGGCGCAGGATGCGCAGCACCTCGCCGAGCACCAGTTGCACGGACGGCACCCTGCAGAGCAGGAACGCCAGCTCGACCGCATCCACCGAGGCCGCCTCGAGCGGCAGCGCTTCGAAGGGATCGCCGAGCACGCGGCCGGGCAGACCCGCACGCTTCAGTGCCCGTTCAGACCACTCGCGGCGCGTCGGATGGGGCTCGACGCCGATCAGCTCGGTCACCGACGGCCCGTAGAAGTGGATCTGCGGCCACCAGCCCGTGCCGAGGGCGACGACGCGTCCGCCCAGGTCGGCCACATGCCACCGGTTCATGGTCTCCGAATCGATCGCTGGCAGTGGGCCGATGAACTCGGTCATGACGATCCTCCTCCGTGAGTTGCTGGGTTCTGGCGGTGATTTGTCGCTCGCTCGCCCAGGTAGGCGAGGACGAGGGCGACCACGCCGACGGCGCCGAGTGCTGCACGAACCAGGCGGCGCGGCCCGGTATCGATTGCGACGAGGTCATGGGTCGTCCTTCCGTGACGACGTGAGAGGGGGCGCCCGCCGGCCGGGCGCGGCCGGCGAGCGCTTCGGCCGGCTATCCGGCCGGCGGTGGAGCTTCGGGTCCCCGCGGCGGCTCGGCCGCGCCCCCGGACGGACCCGTCGAGGTCGCGCCGTCGGGCACCCTCGTGGGACCCACAGCTCCTTCCCGGCCCTCATCGTCGGGCGCGGCGGGCTTGGACCAGCCACTCCGCCGGCCTGGCGTGCGCACGACCTTGCCTTTGTTCTGCAGGAAGACCAGCGCAGCCTTGGTCGACTCCCTCGAAGCGCCGTGGGTCCGCATGAGGTCGGCGGCCGTTCCGATGGGCGCGCCGGGCTCCAGGCCGTCGATCGCGCGCTCGAACTTGTCCGCAAGCTCCTTCCACCGGCTCGGCGCGCCGCCGGCCATCTTCATGGACCCGGGCTCCGTGGCAACGGGCATCGCCCGCGGCCGGGGCGCGGGCGGTTCCGGCGCGGGCTTCGGGTTCGATGGCTTCCGGACAACGCGGACGACGGCCTTCGGTTTCGGGGCGTCCGGAGCCGCGTCCGCGGTGGCTTCGGCGGTCCCGGGCGGCTCGGCCCCAACCGGCTCGGCCGGCGTGTCCGGAGGATCCTCGAACTGCTGCTCCGTCCTGATCAGCGGGCCCCTCGGCCGCGGCCGGACGATCCAGCCTTCGCGTTCGAGCACCTGGCGGGCGTGGTCGACCTCGACGACGGTGGTGCCGAGCTTGGCGGCCAGGTCGCGGATCGTCCCGAGCTCGTCGCCCGGGGCGAGGCCGCGGCACAGGGCGCGGAGCGCTGCGGTGACCGCGTCGCGGTCCGGTGTCTCGCCGCCGGGTCGCTGCGTGGGTGTCATTGCTTCCTCTCGCTTGGTCGGGGCTGCTCAGTCACCGGGATCCGCCTCGCCAGGGTCGTCTGTCGCCGATCCTCCCGATGGCGGGTGCCCCGTGGACCCGACGGCGCGGCCGTAGCGGAACCCCAGCTCGGGGTCGAGGTCGGTGAGCTCGTGGACCTCGTGCATCTCGTCCGTGGTCATTCCCTCCTTGATGACGCGCCGGTCGTCGAGCGTCCCGAGGAAGTACCGGTCGACAACGGTCGTCCACGTCCCATCCTCGTCGGGGTTCGCCGTCTCGCCCTCGCGGTTGACCTTGAACGAGACGGTCTCGTACGTGTGCGGGTCGATTGGGTCATCGGCTCTGTTGAAACGCGCCATGGTGTCCTTCCAGTCGGCGAAGGTCCCGGTTCGGGACCCGGTAGGGCTCGGGGGCCTGCTGCCGTGTGTTACAGCCGCCGGCGCCTGCGACGCCGCGGGGCCGGCGGCCTTCCCCTCGTGAAGTGGCGCGCCTTCGCGAGCAGCCGCTCGGGAATCTCGAGCCGCTGCAGTGACCGCGGGGGGATCGTCCAGCGGAGGGTCGGGCCGCCGGGTCGCCGCGTCGTCACGGCCAGGGATCCCGCGCGGACCCGGGCCCGGAGGCCGTCGCTGAGCACGACGTGACCGGTCAGCGAGGCCTCACGCGCCCAAGGGCCCGGATGCGTGATGAACACCTCCAGGCATCGTTCGTCGCCGCGCCCGCGCGACGGCTCCGTGGGCGGGCGGATCTCGAGCTCGCCGTGGAGCGCGAGCTGGACGGCGTATTGCAGATCGCCGAGCACGCCTGTCTGCTCGCCGTCCAGGACGCCGGAACCGGCGATCGGCGCGAGGATCCGCGCCGTCGCCGGCAGCGCCTCCGGCGCGACCCGGCGCAGCGCCCGGCGGTCGCGGCGGCGCAGCCGTAGCCGGCGCAGCAGGGCGCCCGGGAGCAGCACCAGGCCCTCGGTGCAGGACCGGACCTCGGCCGCCAGCTCCTCGTCGAGCGACCGCCTGCGACGGGCCCTGACGTTCGGACCGCCTTGGTTCGGTGGGACCACGAGCAGGACCAGGTCGTCGTCGCCGATGTTACGCCAGCGCACCCGCTCGCCCACGGGCACGATCCCGAGCATCGTGAGTGTTTCCATGGTGACTCCTTGTCGGTTGTCAGGACCGCCGCTGCGGTCGATGTGCGCTCAGTTCGCTGCGCCGCCGCCGGCGCGCCTCAGGGCCTCGCGGATGTCCTCGAGCCCCACGCCTCCGTCGCCGGCAGGCCGGCTCGCGGCGACCGCGCCGCGGAACCGCGCAACGACGACCTCTCCGTCCCGCTCGCCCTCGGCGAGGGCCGGCGCCAGGATGCTCGGCGGGAGGCAGGCATTGTGGGTGACGGCCTCGCCGAGACGCTCGAGCGCCTCGGGCAACTTTGGACCGACGGCGCGCGCGTCCAGGTAGCGGACCTCGCCGGTCATCGCGTCGACCTTGGTCGCCGCCACGGTGACCACGGCTCGCGCCCCGAGTTCCTCGAGCCGGAGCACGAACTCCTCCTCCAGGAACCAGTCGTCGTGTGGCGCGGCCTCCTCGAGCCCGCTCGCCGCGGCACCCTCCACGTCGTGATGCTCCCGGAGCCGGTCCGCCTCCGCGCGGAAGCGGGCCAGCGTCGGCTCGTCGAGCCCCAGCGCCGCTCGCCCGCCCTCGGCGATCGCGAGGTCCTCGGTGTCCTGCAGCACGATCGTGCTGCGCTCCCAGCTCCCCGGCTTTGTCACCAGCACGCCGACGTAGCACCCGAACTGCGTCTGATCACCCATGCGTTTGCGTCCTCTCATTCACGGACCGCGCCGTGCGGTCCCGAGGGCGGTGGGCCAGACGTCCCACCGCCCGCGGCATCGCGCGGCGGCGCCCCGGCCGGCGCAGTGGCCGGCCGGGACGCCTGACATCAGTCGCCCGTGACCGCCCTGCCGCGGCCGGCGCGCCGGTGCTCCGCCCACGAGACCAGGAGGTAGGCGGGCCTCGGCGAGACGCACCAGACCCACTTCGGGCTCGTCACCCGGGCGACGCGCATGCCGGCGGCGAGCGCCGAGAACGCGAGCTGGTGGCCTCGTGTCCAGCCCCAGCCGTATGCGTCACGGACGTTCGCCGGCAGCAGCCCGGTGATCGCGAACCGGATGAACCAGCGCGCGGGGGCGAGGACGATCGGCAGCGGCAGCTCGCGCATCGCGGCGCGTCCAAGCTCCCGGGCGTCGGGCGTCAGGTCCGCCTTCTGCAGCTCCGCGGCGAACTGGTCGCAGAACTCGCGGTACGTCAGCGGGCCGAAGTCCGGCGGGAGCCCGATCAGCTCCCCGGCGCAGCGGTAGTGGCGCCAGAACTCGTCCTGCTGCCCCGGCGTCAGCCGCCCCCCGAACGTGAGGTGGACGAGGAGGTCGGCGTGGGCCAGGCATTCGAGCACCCGCAGCAGCCGCGCGGGCTCCTCGGCGCTGTATTCCCTCCCGGGGAAGCCGTCCGGCGCCGAGCCGTCGAACCTGCCCACCAGCGTCCCGTGGACCGTGCGGATCGCGGCTGCGGTCGTGTGCGCCTGCTTCTGGGTCCCCCGCAGCAGCGTGTCGAACATGCCGCCGGAGCCGATCAGCCGGCGGAACAGCTGCTCCTGCGGACCGGTGTGACGGGCGAAGATCCAGAACGAGGACGGATCGGTCGCCTGGAGCACGACCGCGAGGAGCCGTCCGAGCAGCGCGACGGGCCACTCCTGGCTCACGCGTCGCGCGACGGAATCGACGGGCAGGAACGGGTCCTGACCAGCCGCGTCTGAGGGTTTCTTCATTCGTTCCTCCGTGAACGAGTCGAGGGTGTCTCTATTGAGTGCTCGCCCTATGCCATGAACGGGCCCAGGGCTTTGAGCAAGCGCGTCCGCAGCGGGCCGGGAATTCCTGGCCAGCCACGCGGATTCGCGATCAGGTGGGTATCGCAATCGAGCAGACGCTCGAGCTCGAACAGACCGTTGGAGCGCAGCGTGTCGCCCGTGCTCACGTACTCCACGATGAAGTCGGCCAGGTCGGGCAGATACGCCTCTGTGGAACCATGTGCCGGAAGGACGACGAAGCGCGCCATCCGGCCGGCCAGCGCATCGGTCGTGACGCGCGGGAACTGGGTGGCGCCGACGCAGGATGCGCCCGTCGTGATCGGAAGCGTACGGCGAGCTCCGATCACGCTCAGATGCGAGCGATCGGACCCGAGGCGCGTGACCCGGTGGATCACTGCTTCCGTCTCGGCGAGCCACTCTTCGGATGCGACGGCGCAGTCGATGGCGCCGCTGGCGACGAGCGCCGGGATGTCGCGCAATTTCAGTAGGTACACCGAGATCGCCTCGTCGGCTGTGACGAAGCGAAGCTGCCTGTCGGCGACGTCACCGACATTCAGCCGTTCCAGCGCCTCGCGTGTCCGCCGGGCATAGTGGTCGCCCACCGGCAGGGCCAGCCTGAGTGGCTGCGCCACGCCCCGACCGCGCGACGTTCTCTCCTCGGGGAGGTCCATCGTCAGACGTTCTCCAATCCAGGTCAAGGAGCCGGATCGACGGGCTCGTCAACACGAAGGCGGCGTGGCCGTGCACAGGGCCCGGCCACGCCGCGTTCTTCAGGGTCGATCCGTGCGATCAGTCGCCGGCAGGTCCGCCGCCGCCGATCTCGTCGAGTGCCTCGGTGACCGCCTGCGCGAGTTCGCCCGGCTCGATGGGGCCGCCCCACGCCGGGTTCGGTGCCACCGAACCGCCGCCGCGACAGTACCGGTGACCTTGCAGCCGCCAGTCGTCGATCTGCCCCCGCTTCTGCACGAGAGCAACGACCTGGCTGGGGTTCGGCGCGAACCGCGCCGGGTCGGTGCTGACGATGCCGCGATCGTCGCCGATCGCCTCGACGAAGGCCCAGACGCCGCGAGCCCTGAGCGCGTCGTGGATGCCCTCGCAGTACTCGGTCAGGATCGCGATGCGGCGGTCGCCGACCCGCTCGGCTCGCTCGGCTGCCAGGACGGCGCGAAGGGCGCGGCTCCCGAGCTCGAGCCTCCCCTTGAAGTACGGGAGGCTGTGCATGACCGCCTGTCCGAGGTCGTACCGGCAGCCGGCGAGCATCGCCGCGGCATAGCTTCGGAGGTGTCCGCGCTCGACCTCTTTGACCAGGCCGTCGAGCGCGCGCACGTGCTCGGGCGCGAACCGGGCGACCACGGCGGCCAGGCACGAGCCCGCCCCGCCGTCGGGGAGCGGCTCGCCGGACACCCCCCGGTCGCCGGCGGCCAGTCCGAGCGCGAGGTCGTGCGGGCCGACCTCGGCGCGGTCGAACCGGCCTACGACCTCGCGAACCTTCGCGTCGTGTGCCGCCGGCGCGAACTGGAGCGCGGCACACGCGCTCATCACCCGGTCGGCGGGGTCCATCCTCGAATCCACGAAAATCGTTGTCATGTGCGATTCCCTTCTCGTTGGTACATCTGATTCAGAACGCCGGCTTGCCGCAGGTCGCCACCTCGCCGGCGGAGCAGTTCCCGGAGGGGCTCGGGCACGCTGCGGCGGTGACCATGACCAGCAGGGCGAGCGCCCCGCATACGACGATGAGCTTGCGCGTCATCGACTCGTCCCTCCACCAGCAGTACGGCGCGGCTTCGCCAGCAGGCGCGGCCGCACGGCCCTCAGCCGGTCCGCGTCGACCGTGCGCTTCTCGGCGAGCCGTCCTTCGCCGACGAGCACGCGCGCGCGCGGCGGTCGCGTCCGTCGCCACCACCACCGGCGAGTGGTCACGCGTCCCCGTTCGCCATGGCCGTGGCGCGCGGTGGCCGCGATGATGACCTCCGTTCCCACGAGCAGCATGTCTTCGAAAGGCTGCTCCTCGAAAAGCTGCTCCTCGTCGTCCTCAGCGTCGATCGCCTCGACGACCGCCGCCCACGATCCGGCGACGGATGCGAGGTGCTCCGGCTGCTGCGGATCGAACCGCCGCGCGAGCCACGGATCGACCATCGAAAGGAACAGCCGGCGAAGGCGATCTGCCGGCTCGCCGCGCCGCTCGAGGAGGTCGACCGCCCTGAGGCCGGCCAGCGCCGCTCGAACGCCGGTGCCGGCGGGTTCGTCGGCGGATGACGGGATGACCTCGCCGGCCTGCCGGACGATCACCTGGTCGCGTCCGTCGATCCACCACCGGACGCCCCGGCACTCGACGCCGTGCCAGTCGAGCGAGCGCACGGCGCCGCCGCCGGCGGGAGCGGCGTTCGAGGGCGAGTGGCCGCGCGCACGCGCCTCCCGGATCGCGCGAGCGGCGGTATTCGCCCAGCCGGCTGCGGTGCCGTCGCAGCGCGACAGCAGCCTGCGGCGATGTGCCGGGCTCGGCGCGACGAGAACGACCAGCTCGAGTGCCACGATCGCCGCGAGGGCGTCGGCGTCGGCGGGGCTCAGTGGCAGCCGCGCCCGCTCCATGTGCCAGTTCCACAGCTTGCCGCGCACGAGGCCGGCGACGGCGTCCTCCTCGAGCTCGTTCTTGCCGAGCGCCGCGGACAGCGTGTCGAAGAGCAGGTTCTCGCGGGGTGTGTACTCCGGTGCCGGGCCGTGCAGCCTCGGCGTGTTCGGATCGGTCATGAGCACCTTCCTGAGTGATGGATCTCGTCGAGCCTGCGGTACGCAGCAACGAGCGATTCGCGCCCGGCGCCGGCGGCCAGGTCGAGGTAGTCGTGCAGCCGGATCGCCGCGGCGTCGTCCAGATCGGGGCGCTCGAGCTCCCGGACTACGGAGTCCACGCAGACGGCCTCGGCGAGCCACCACGACACCGACGCGACGTCGAGATGCCCTCCGGCGCCGACGTGGTGGAAGCGACCCTCGACGCGGCCGTCCCGGACCGGGCCGACCTCGAGGAACCCGAGCCGGGGCTGGGTGTCGTCGCGGTCCTCGGTCGACGGCGGCACGTGCGCCGCCGACGCGCGTCGCGCGTCCGCGAGGGACCTCAGCACCTCGCGCTCCACGATCGCGTGCAGCGCCGGACCGCTCGGCACGTCGGAGTCGGCCGGCCATTCGCCGGCGTTCAGGAGGCTGCCGAGACGCCGGACCGCATCGACTCGCCCGGCGCGCCCCGTCGCGAGGTCACGGCTCAGGGTGTCCAGCACGTCGGCGTCCTCCGCGGCCGGCCGCCACCGCGCGTGGGTCCACTGGAGGACGAGGATCAGGTAGAGCCGGTGGGGGTCGACTCCGCTCAGCCCGATGCTCGACCCGCCGCCGGTCACGCTCCCGCCATACCGACCGCCGCCAGCCGGCTCGAAGACGACCTCGCGCTCCGCCATGCGGACGCGCACGACGCCGCCGTCGGGATCGGCTTCGCAGCGCAGCTGGGCCCGGAGCGCGTCGGGGTGCAGCGCGTCGAAATGCGCGAGCGGCGGGACGGCCGCATCGGGACCCGCCCCCAGGCGCGCCGCGCGGACCGTGTCGACGAGGGGCAGGGCTGGGATCAGGTCGGCGACGTGGAGGCGAGGGGTCCTCGGCGTGCCGAGCTCCCCGTCGACGACCGCGAGCCAGGGCGTCAGGCGCGGCCCTGGGGCGAGCCACGCCGCAAAGGTGTCGCCGCAGACGATCTCGCCGAGCAGGTCGGTCCGCCGGGGGAGGCCGGCGGCGAACGCGACCGGCAGGAGGTCGAACCCCGGGCCGCGCCTCTCGGTGACGGTCTCGTGATCGAGGCCGAGCCACCCCACGGCCAGCGCCAGCGCGTGCCGCGGCGACCACACGTCCACCGCCACCGTCTCGCCGTCGTCGATCGTGACACAAGCGCGCCAGATGCCGGGCTCGCTCGTCCAGACCAGAACCGCGGCCTCCCCGCCTCCCGCTTGCAGCACCCAGCCGACGCGCTGCTCATGGGGCAGGCGGTCGCGCCACGACTCGACGATGCCGTCACGCGCGAGCGCGTGCCTCCGGCGCACGCCGACGATCACCGTGGTTCCGAAATCGGCCACGTGGATGGTCAGGCACTCGCCGTTGGGGCTCGTCAACGCGACGTCTCCGCCCGGCAGTGCTCGCCGCTGCGTGAACTGCTCGAGCGGCCCCACGAACTCGGGGCAGAGAGCATCCGGGTCCGACGCGTGAGCGACGGCGCTGCGCAGCAGCGCATCCATCAGGACGGTGTCATCGTCACCGAACAGCGCGCACGCGTCCTCCGGGACGCCCGGCATCACGCCGATCGAGATCGTCATCTGTCCTCCTCTGACATGCGAAGGGCGGTGCGGACGATCCGCACGCCCAGCCGCCCGGCCGGATCCATCCGGCCGGGCGCCGGTCATTCGTGTTCTCGGTTGGAATCGTGGAAAGCGACCGGCGCGCCGGAACGCGGTGCGTCCCGGCGCGCCAGTCACCCGCCGGCCGGCTACACCCAGGGAGCGGTGTGCACGACCCAGTACGATCCCGCGCCCTCCGCACGACCGCCGAGGGCGGCGATGCATTTCGCGGGAGCGACGATGCGCAGGCGGGCGCCCGTCTGCGCGCGGATTACCTCCAGGCGCTCGAGGCGTTGCCGGACGAGCGTCGTGCCGTCCCACGGCACGTCGACCCGCGTGCCGCCCGTCCTGGCCAACGCCGACATCACGGCCGCGTCCTCCTCGTCTTGCGCCGCAGCGTCGAGGGCCTCGAGCACGAAGGTCCCGCCGCCGAGGGCCTGGCGCTGGAGGTCGCTCCAGATCCCCAGAGCGCGGGGGTCGACGGCCACGGCGAGCTCCGGGCCCGTCCGCTCGATCGGCCGCAGCACGTGCTCCACCAACACGACGCGCTCGAAGCGCGTCTCGGCACTCGCCGGCTCTGGCGCCGCCGGGCGCAGGGGGGTGCTGAGGACCGTGTCGCTGTAGCCCTCGCGCTGGACCGATGCAACGACACGCCGACCCTCCTCCCGCGAGGCGAGCCACTCCAGCGCGCGGGGGGTGGGGTGCGACCGGACGTGGAGCGCGAGGCGGTCGCGCACGGGGGGCGTGAAGCCCTCCATCGCGGCAAGGGCCCACTCACCCGATACCGCGATCGCGAACCGGTCGGTCTCCCGGTCAGCGGGCTCGCAGGCCCACGCCGGCGGGACCATCCCGGCCAGGACAGTGGCGAAGGCGACGCGGTCGAGCTCCCGCTCCAGGCGCACGAGACGCTCGTCGTCCTCGTCGCTGGTCAACCCGGCGACCTGGCGGCTCCGGAGCTCGATCCACTCCCGTGCCAGCTGCTCCGGGGTCAGGGACCGCAGCTCCTCGTCCGGCCCCACCATCACGTGGAGCTCCAGCACGCCGCGGATGAGCTCCTCGGCGGCCGACACGGCCCGCGTCGGCATCAGCCGCAGCCCGCGCCGGACGTCCTTGTTCAGATCCTCGCTGAACAGCCGATGCGCGGCCTTGGCGAGCGCCCGGCGCTTGGCGTCCACACCGGCATCGCTGCACTGCACGGCGAGCAGCTTGAAGATCCGCGACTCGAACTCGAGTCGCGCGAGATCGCACGTCAGCGCCTCGCGATATGGGCCGTCGAGCGGCGCCCACAACCGGGTCGTCTCCTCCTCGAGGGCTTCGGCCGAAAGGTCGGCCACGCCCGGCAGGGCGCCGGCGATGGCCCCCACCCGCAGGACCTCGGCGCCGACGCGGGCCGCCCACGCGAGCTCGTCCTCCTGCGGCTGGTGCGTGCAGCGCAGCAGCCCGTCCAGCCAGCCGGGGTTGCCCGGCCGCCTGCGCAGCGCCTGCTCGCAGGCGTCGCGACGCTCTCCAACGGGGCGCTCGTTCTCGTCATCGATCATGTTCGTCGATTCCCTTCGATCTCGTGTGATTGCAGCCCGGCTATGGCCGGGTCGCGAGGTGAAACGCGGCGGCGGGGGTCCACCGCTCGACCCCGCCGTCCTTGCCGACCACCCGCAGGCGGTAGACGACCATGGGGAAATCGGAGTCGATGACGTCGGCTCCGGTGACGACGACCTCCCGGCCTCCGTCGAGGGTCTGGTCGATCAGGTGCGGCGAGTGACCGACGTCCAGGCCCCTGTGCAGCTCGTAGAGCGTCGTCTCGCAGTTGGCCCAGTACAGGTCCTTCAACTCCGCCACTCCGACGGCCGTCGCGCCCCGCCAGCTGCTGACGATCCATGTCTCCTCGCCGCTGGCCTCGACGCGCACGTCGTCGCCGGGGCGCAGGGCGAGGTCGCCCGCGTGGCCGTCGGCGCGTTGCTCCCACGCCGCGTCGTGAACGTCGGTCGGCGGCGTCTCACAGTGGGCCTGCTCACGCGCGGTGTCGATCGCGTGGTTCAGGCCGACGATGGCAGCGAGGACCAGGGCCACTCCGATCAGCACCCGCCTCACAGCGCGTACCACGCGCGCCTACCGGCGTCGGCCGCTGCCCGGAGCATCAGTACGGCACCGGCGAACGCGCCGATCCGGTCCCACGGCGCCCACGCGGTCCAGAGCAGGAGCGCACCCGCGGCGATCTCGAAGGCGGCGAACCAGAGATCCCCCGTGAGATGCGCCGAGATGGCCCGGACCGTGTGGTGCCGCGTTCCCGCCCGCCGGATCACCGGGCGGATCAGGAAGTAGACCGCGACCCCGAGGGCGCCGCCGGCGAGCAGCGCGCGGCCGTCGGGCACCGAGCCGGTGCCCGCCACGGACGACCAGGCGACGAAGAAGGCGAACGCCGCCAGCGCCGTCGCGGTGAGGAGCCCGGTCCACGCGTCGAGCCGGTGCTGGACCCAGCGGGCCGGCCGCGCCCACCGCGGCCTCCAGCTCGCCGCGGATCCGATGAACGCAAGGGCACCCGCCAGGAGCAGGTAGAGCGCGGTGTCGTGGATCTTGTCGGCGAAATCGGCCAGCAGGGTCAGCGACCCGGTGAGGCGCCAGCCGGCGAACATCGCCGCGGCCACCAGGCCGGCGACTCCCGCGGCGAGCAGGACCCAGATGCCGGCCCGGCCCGCCGATTCGTCGTGCACGGTTGGTTGCACGTTCGCGTACCTCGTTTCCTTCTGTGAAGGCGCCGGAGCGTCCCGTGGGACGGTCCGGCGCCATCGGTTTCGCCGCGGGCGGTCGCCCGCGGCGAGCTCTATGCCGCCGCTCGGGAGCGCCGCGAACGGGCGACGGCCACCGCGAGCGCGATGACCGCGGGGACGGCGCTGATCCAGAGGAGCCCGAACTCGTTGAGCCCTTCGTCGTGGCTCACGAAGAGCGCCGCGGCGATGAATCCCCATATCGCGGCGGCCAGCAGGCGGATGCCGTTGAGCTGCGCAACCCGCCAGACCGGGGCTTCGTCCCCGAGGGCGACGCGCCAGGCCGCCGTCCAGCCGAAGGTCGTCCCCATCTCCAGCAGGAGGTAGCCGACGGCGAACAGCGGCCGCCACGCCGCCTCGCCGGCGAGCGCATCGCCGACGACCGCGGCCGCCCACAACGCCACGCCGGAGAGCGTCACCGCCGAGGCGATGATCTCGGCGCGCCGTGTGTGAGCGGCGACGAACGTCGCCCAGCGCCCGAGGCACGGGGCCGGAACCAGGATCGCCAGGAGCGCGACGCCGGCCCAGAAATCGGACAGGCCGTGCAGCGCGAAGACGATCGTGATCAGCCCTTCGACCGGCGCGAGCGCGGCGACCTGCAGGCAGGTCAGGCTGACCGCACGCCCATAGGACCCGATCTCGGGGAGCGAGGCGCGGTCGGTTCCGGCATCGACGCCCAGCTCGCGAAGCCGGCGCAGCCCCGCCGGGAGGAGCACGATGCCCGCGACCAGGATGGCCGCGAGCGCGAGCACCGGGAGGGCGCGGCTCGGCAGCCCCGCCACCGTCACCGCGTCGCGCGACGCGTCGCTGGCGATGGCGGCTGCGAAGAGCGCCACCGAGATGCCGCCCATGAAGACGGCGTCGATGCGCCCCTTGAGCCGCTCCACACGGTCGGGTGCAGCGCGGCGCAGCTGGGCGATCGCCTCCACCTGCAGCGGCATCGCCGCCGCCACGCCGATCGCGGCCGCGATGCTCGCGACCCAGATCGTGCTCGCGTCCGGCCGCAACGCGAGCAGCGCGAACCCGGCCGCGCCCGCCCACAGCAGCCCCAGCCAGAAGCGCTGCGGGACGCTGGTGTGCCGGTGACGCCGACGCCACGCCACGACCGCCACGGCGCCGATCGTGATCAGCGCCGCCGCCTTGACCGCCTGCGGGAGCTGGGTGAACTCGGTCTCGGGACGCCCGGCGCTACGGGCGAGCGAGGAGAGCATCACCGACGCCAGGTACGCCGCCATGAACGCCGAGGCCGTCACCAGCCCGACCAGTGGAGGGAGCACCACCAGGAGACCCCTCAGCATGCTGCGCGCCATCCACGCCCGTCCGACCCAGGCCGCCCAGGCGACCAGGACAACGGCGCCGGCGAGCACCGTCGGCCCACCGGTCAGGCAGCCGGCGGCCGCCGCCGGGACGAGCACGTGCACGGCCGGCCCGGGTCGCGCGGCGAGTGCCGCCGCGACCGCGGCGAGCGCCGCGCCCGCCACCGGGACCAGCGCCGACGCCGCGCCGACCACCTCCGGCGACGCCGACAGCTGGTCCGCCGTGGCGAACGCCCACGCCGCCGAGGCGCCGACGCCGGCGAGTGCCGCGTGCACCACCTCGCGCCCGCGGGCGCGCAGCAGCGCCACCGCCACGGCGGTCGCCGCGAAGCCGGGCCGCAGATCCGGCAGCGCGACCGCCACCTGAATCAGGCAGACGATTCCCGCCGCCGCGACGGCCGCGTGCACGCACCCGGCCGCGACCGCCCCGCCGACGAGCTTCCGCCATTGCGGGACGAGCCCGAGCAGGGCGGCCGCCGCGGGCAGCGCCAGCCACGTGCCGCCCGCGAGCGACACCGGCCGACCCGACAGCGCCGCGATGACGGCCGGGGCGACGAAGGCGGCGGCCCCGAGGACCGCGCCGAGCCCCGCGGTCCAGAGCATGGCGGGGCGTCCGGCGACCCGCCCGGGCACGGCGAGCGCGGCGAGCGCTCCGAGCGCGGCGGCCGAGCCGGTGAGCAGCGCCCATCGTGCGGCTGTCGCGGCGCCCGCGCCGAGCCGCAGCTCCGGAACCAGCGGTCCGTCGAGCGCACCGGCGGTGAGTTGGAACACCAGGGCGACCAGCAGGCCGCCGAGCACGACCACCGGCAGGACGTGCAGCCACGCCTGCGCGGGTGGCCGCGGACCCGCGGCGGCGCGGCGTGCGCGGACGCGCCGTGCGGCCGCCTCGCTTCGGTCGGGTCCGACCACGTTGACGAACAGCGCGGCCAGCCAGTGCAGCAGCAGCCCCGAGGTCGGGGGTTTGCCCTTCATAGCTCCTCCTTGAGCGCTTGCGTGGGTCCCGGCGTCGCCGGGGCGCCCGGATGCCGTCACCGGCTGGGCTGGACTTGAAGCAGCTCGATCGCGAGGCCTTCATGGCCGCGAGCGAGTGCCGCGCGAACGTCGACGGCGACGCGGAATGCGCGCGGGCGCCACGTCGTGAAGCCCGCCGCGGTGTAGGCGGCGCGGGCGTCGTCGCTGAGCGTCCGCGCGTCCACCGTCGTGGCGGTCAGCGCCGCCCTCACCCAGCGTCGCTTCCTGAGCCGGGTGAAGGTGCCGCTGCCGGTCCAGCGGAGCCGGCCCCCCCGCCACACGACCGGGAGCACGCGCCGCGCGAGCTGAACCTTCACCAGCTCGTCTCGCACGCCGGTCCCGCTGACGCCGGTGAACCGGACGTTGCCTTCGGCACCGAGCAGGCTCGCGTGCCACCGGTCGTCGTGGCGGGTCAGTGCGACGATCCGGCCGGCCGCGTCGAACAGCAGGACGCACTCGGCCGTCCCGTCCGTGTGCAGGCCCTCCAACAGAGGGCTCGCGGACGACATTTCGCGAACGGCCGCGTACGCCCACGCCAGCACGACGAGGGCGAGCAGCAGGACGACCCAGGGCCGCTCGCCGAACGTCGGCAGGAGACCTCCGAGCGTCCCGCCGGCGTACCGGGAGAGCGCGTAGAACTGCATCTTCTGCGCCGGCGCCGCCTTCTGCTCGCCGGCGACCACACGCAGCAGCCGGTTCTGAAGGAGCGAGTTGACGGCGAGGAGGCCGAACTGCGCGGCCAGGAGCGCCGTGCCGTGGACGGCGTAGAACGCCGCCCCGGTGAGGCGGTCGCCCAGCATCAGCAGGACCAGCGCGACGCCCATCCAGATGAACCCCCACTTCAGCGCCGCCCTCGGCGCCTCGTCGGCGCGGCGCCTCCAGACCCACATGCCGGCGAGCGCCGCCAGGATCGCGGGTGTCGTGTTGAGCGCCGACTGGGCCTGCGGGCTGAACCCGAGGATGCTCATCCGCTGCACCAGGACCGCGTACACCAGCGAGATCACCGCGAACGCCGCCAGGCCGGCGAACCCGCCCCGCAGGACGCCCGGCCGGCGGCAGAGGACCGCGACCGGGGTCCGGCGCTCCGAGCGCTCTGCGGCCGGCAGGCCCGGCCAGAGCGCCAGAGCCAGGCTGAGCAGCAGGAACACGATGCCGATCACCGTGGTGGCGGTCGCGAGCGAGTACCCCTGCGTCAGCGCGCTCGTCCCGAAGATCATCGCCATCGAGAGGAACAGCACGAGCAGCTCCAGCGTCACGTTGGCGCTGCCCTTGCCCCCGCGCATCCACGCCGAGCGCATGACGAGCGCCACGGCCAGCGACGCGCCGATCAAGACGTGGGCCAGACCCAGCACGACCAGGCCGGCCACCGGCCCGAGCGACATCAGCGGCCACATCAGCAGGAACGCGCAGCCGGCGACGGCGTGGGAGCCGACGACGACGGCGCGGCCGGGGTGTGCGGCGCCCCGGACGAACCAGTACGCGGTGCCGAAGCCCGCCGCCACGAACCCGAGGACCAGGCAGCGCATGATCGGATCGACCGATTCCATGCCCCAGGCGACGCGGAGCTGCTCGACCAGCCCCGCGGCGCGGAACAGGTCGGGCGCCTGGTTCGCGAACGCCGTGTCGATGGCGACGAGCACCATGTCGAGCGACAGGGCGATCCGTGCCAGCGGGAACCGCGGCAGGCGGGGCGCGGGGCGCCCTGCGGGCAGGACGGTCGCGGCGCGGCGGCCGCCGTGACGGCGCGCGGGCAGGACGGTCACGGCGCAGCGGCTGCGGAGGCGGTCCGCGGCGGCGCTCGTGCCCCGGGCGGCCGCCTTGCCGCGTGTCTCTGCCGCGAGGCAGACCCACAGCCACAGCCGCGCGACGTCGGCGCCCAACCGCTCGACGCCGCTGTCGTCGATGTCGGCGCCGCGCCACCGCCACACGGCGGCGTAGGCAATCCGGACGACGAGCCGAGTCGTCACCATTAGCGCCACCCACCCGGCGATGGAGACGAGGAGCGCCACGACGCCCGGCGAGAGCCACAGGCCCGCACCGCCGGCGAAGAGCAGGCCGAGGCCGAGCGTGGCCAGGCCGGCCAGACCGGCGCGGGCGGTGTGCGTGGCGAGAGCGGCCCCGCTGGACCATCCGAGCGTCGCCCAGCCGTTGCCGGCGGCGATAGCGAGAAGCCCGCCGACGATCATGAGGGTGAGCGGGCGCGGCTCCGCCGGCGGGACGGCGACGGCGACGCCCCAGCCAACCGCCAGGGCGGCGGAGCCGAGCAGGGCCGCCCCGGCGTCACGCCTGGTGCCACGCTGCGCGGTGCTCGCCGACGCGAGCGCCAGCGCCGCGACCGTGGCCCAGGCGCGCAGCCCCAGCCCCGAGCCGAGGATGTCGATGGCGACGGCGACGAGGCCGGCGAGCGCCATGTAGGCGAGCGCGAGAATCAGTGGCTGGGCGTCGTCCTGAGCGCGCTGCGTCGAGCGCGCGCGCTGAACGGCGCGCCAGTCGTTCGCCAGGCCGAGCGGCGCGGCGGCGAGGCGGTCGCGCCACCTCGAGATGAAGCCGTCGTCATGACGGCCGGTGCCCGTGTTCATGGTTCCTCCTTGGAAAGGACGGGCGAGCGTGGGAAGGGGTCGAGCGGGCGCCGCCGAGGTGGCGGCGCCCGCTCAGTCGCGGTCGATCTCCATGACGACGGCGGCGGCGACGGTCATGAGACCCGTCAGGACGAACAGGACCGTCGCGCCGGCGACGGTGTCGCGGCCGGCGATCGCGAGCGCCGGAACGACCGGGACCGCCGGCCAGGCCAGAGCCAAGCCCGCTGATGCCCAGTTGCCGTGGCGGCTGCCGCGCGCCAGCAGCGCGCACGGCGCCGCGGCCAGCAGGCTGACGACGGCGGCGAGCGGGTCGACCGCGAGGCCGACCGTCAGCAGGTGCACGGCGGCGCCGAGCGACCAGCTCCCGGCGGGGCCGGGGAGCCGGTGGCCCGGGACGTCGGTCCGCAGCCCGTGGAGCACGGCGTATGCCGCCGCGGCGATGGTCAGCCAGCCGGCGTGAGCAGGGAACTGGACGGCGCAGGCGAGCGCGATCGGGGTGCCCGCCCAGAACAGCGCCTCGCGGCGGATGTCGAAGAGCGCCCTCATGTCACCGCTCTCTCGGCTCACCTGCAGGCCATCTCGAGCCCAGGTACGAACTCGGCCTTCGCCCACCCGATCACCGCGAAGGGCTTGTAGTAGACCTGGACCAGGCACCTTTCGTCGACGAACCCTGCCCGCCCGCAGTAGAAGACCTCGGCGCCGGCCCCGAGCGTGAACACGACACCGGGGGGCGGCACATCTGGGCGCAGGTCCCTGACCCACACCTCGCCGTCGACCACGTAGCGCTCGGGCCCGTAGTCGCAGGTCGCGTCGACCACCACCGGCTCGGAGGCCGCGGGCGGCGCGACCGTCGTGCTCTCGACGGTCACCGGTACCGGCACCGTCACGCTCGGCGCGGGAGTGGTGCGAGCCGGGGCGATCGGAGCCGGCTCGTGGCTCCAGGCCGACCCGGCGAGACCGGCGCCGACCAGGGCGAGCATGAGCACGGCGCCCATTCCGAGGGTGATCTTCGTGCGGTTTCGCATGGTGTTCTCCTCCTCCGGCCGGTCGCGCGTTTCCGCGCGACCGGCCTGTCGTCACTTCGGTTGGAGCGTTCTGGGGTGTCGGGTCAGCGGGTCACCCGGATGTCGTCCGTGACGACGAAGATGGCCTCCGCCGGCTCGCGGCTGCCACCCACGACGACGAGCGCGTACGCGAGCCGCCCAGCGCCGAGCTCACCGAGCCAGGCGTCGTACTGCCCTCGGTCCAGCCGCACCTCGCCGTCGGGGCCCAATCCGACGACGTCGGCGGCGAGGCGCACGCTCACGCGCGGTCCCTGGTCGGCGAGCGCGCACCGCCCGACATAGCGCCGCTCGATCGGCTGGAGCCGGTCGCCGATGACCGTGACGGCCTGCGAAAGGCTCGCCCCCATCGACTGGGGGCCGAGGAGGCGCAGCACCCGGGCGTCCGCGGGCAGGTTGACCGGTGCGCCCTGCGCCCGCGACAGGCATGCCGCCGTGGCCATGAAGCCCGCCACAGGCGACTCCTCGTCCTCGCGCGGATCCACGACGTCGTGGACGCTTTGCGCGGCGGCCGCCGCCCAGGTGCCGTCGGGCAGCTTGGCCTGAGCCCAGACGACCTTGTCGTCGCGGACGTCCCGCGTCACCCAGCCGTGGCCGAAGGTGTTCGGCAGGTCCTCCCTCAAGTGGCTGCCGACGAACGCCTGGCCCGCCAGGCGGAATTGCTTCCACTCCGTCCGGTGGTGGGTGTCGGCTCCCAGCGCCGTGATCGGCGCGGTCACCGCCGTATCGCCGAGGTTGAGCCGCAGTCGCTTGTCGAACGCCCCGGCGAGGTTCACGAGCGCGACGCCCTGGACCGAGCGGCCCGCGGTGACGTCCGCCACGTCGCGCGTCGTGTAGCCCTCCACGTGCTCGACCACCAGTCGCTCCGGTAGTGGCGTCTCGCTGCTCCCGTCGGCCGGGGCGGTCGGCCTCGACGGGAATGCGAGCAGCGCGGTGGTCGCGAGGATTGCGACCACGGCCAACAGCGCCGCCAGGCGGCGCGAGGTCAAGAACCTCATCTGTCCAACTCCACATCTGCACGGCATGCGCCGTGCGGTCGTTCCCCCGGCCGGCGATCGGCTCGGGGGTCGTGCTCAGCTCGGGTCGGTGGACCAGCAGCCGACGAGCTCGACGTACGCGTCCGGCAGCAGGCCGCTGCTGAAGTACGGGAGGACCCACCATCGCCGGGTCACGTGCTCCGTCAGCTTGACGCTGCACGCGAGCTGCGGCTCGCATTCGGGCCGCACCACGAGCTGGAGCGTCCTTGCGTTGAGAGTGACGATGATCAGCGTCACACCGATCGCCAGCACGCCGAGCAGGAAGAAGAGCGCCGGCAACGAGAGGTGTTCCAGGCTGCCGAGGACGACCATCCCGGCCAGGGCGAAGAAGGCGAGGGGGATCCCCGCCCATGAGACGAGCTTCTTCATGTCTTCCTTCTCGTGTTCGTAGATGACAGAGGACCGCCGGGCGGCGGTCCTCCTGGTCAGGTCAGGACTCCACGTCGCCGACCGGAGCGAGCCGGTCGAGGGCCAGCGCGTATCCCTCCGCCGGATCGGTGACCCGCCTGCCCGGCTCGAGCAGCCGCTCGTTCGTCGCGGGCCGCCACAGCTCGATGCCCCAGTCACCCTGACCGGTGGAGCGCACCGCCAGCTGGTAGTCGTCCGCCGCGCGGAACCACCAGCTGCGCCGCTCGGTGAGTCGGCTGTCGATCTGCGCCGCCATCGCCCACGCGTGGCGTCCGGCGCCCGCGGGATCGCGGCCGAGCACGGCGGCGATCACCACCGCCGTGTTGCCCCGGAAGGCGAGGTCGACCCTCAGCTTCGGGCTCGGGTTGCCGACGAGCCCGATCACCACACCATTCGTCTTCCGCTCGACCTGCGTGCTGTTCACCCATGCGAACAGGTCGCCGGTCACCAGCAGCGGCTCCCACCGCTGACCCTCCGACTTGGCGAAGAAGGCCACGGAGCACATCCCTGCCCAGACGCGCTCCTCCAGCTCCGGGTCGCATGGAAGGTCGAGCTCCCCAGGCGTGCGGCCTGCGAGCGCGTTCGTGAGCCAGCGCAGCAGCGCCTCGTCGATCTGTACCTGCATCTCTTGCTCCTCGAGGTGTCCGGCGACACCGGCGGCCTCCCGCTGACGAGAGACCGCCGGCCGCCGTCGTCGATCAGGACAGATGTGCGAGCAGGGCCAGGCCGAGCGCCCGAGCGGCCCCGGGATCCAACATGACCTCAGGGCGGATGGCTGTCAGCACGGCGCCGGCCTCGCGGTCTCCCGTCGGCTCCGGCGGGCGCCCGACCTGCCTCGCGACGCCCAGGGGCGAGACTTCGTCGAAGAAGGCGTCCTCATCCACCGGGAGGTCGGCCGTCCAGCCGGTCAAGAAGCGCGACCCGGCGCCGTAGCCGCGCACCAGCTCGTCCGGAGCCAGGGCCCGGCTGCACGGCGTCTGCTCGCTCACCTCGTGCGCTCGGCTCCCTGCGCGGCCGCGCTGGTCCCAGCCCAGCGGTTCCCAGCCGTCGGTGCACATTCCCGCAACGCGGGGCGTCGTCGGCGGCGCGCAGAGCACGAGCTGCTGGTGGGTGACCTCCCGGCTGAGGTGCACCGCGTCGCTGACGCCACCGGGGAGCCCGACGAGGCGGACCTCCCGGCCCCACGGGGTGAGCTGCCGACCCTCTACCTGCTCGAGCTCGACGGCCTTGCCCACGCGACCCGTGAACGGCAGGTCGGGGTGCGATCGGCACCCGTATGAGCCGGCAAAAACCGGGACGGCGGCGAGTCCGAGGTCGGCCAGAACGCCGCGAACCAGCGGGCCTCGCGTGTCGAGTCCGGGCTGGCAGCCGACGATCAGAGCGCCGAGGTCGACCGCCTCGGCCCGCGCGGCGGCGCCGAGCAATCGCAGGGCGGCGACGCTCGCGCGAGTGCCGAAGTGGCCGGCCACCACGAGGATGGGCCGACGCGACTCGCCGATCGAGAGCGCCGCCAGGACCGCTGCAGTGGCGGCGGCCTCGTCGACCGGCTCAGGCTCGAACCCGACCTCGGTGGCCGGTTCGTCCTGCAGGAACTCCGGGAACTCCGTGTATTCGATCACGTGCGTCCTCCTTGACGGTGATGCGGCGTTGGTCAGTGCTGGTCGTGGGGGCGGATGACGAAGACCCACGGCGGTGGCGCGAGGGTGTGAGGCAGCGCGACGGCGAACGCGATGCCACCGGCGCACCAGGGGAGGCAGATGACGTCGATGGCCGTGTGGGCGAGCCCGTGGTCGCCGTCCGCGCGCGCCGTCACGCCGTACCCGGCTTCGAGCTGCCGGGCGGCGGCGTACGCGAGAGCCATGGCATCGTGGCCCACGGCGTTTGGTTCGGCGCGGCCCGCGAGCGCCTCGCCGAGACTCTGCGGCGTTCCGCGCACCGATCGGATCTGGGCGCGGGCGGGAACGCCCAGCCAGAGTTCGCCATAGGCGCTCTGGCACTCCTCCGGTGTGACGCGCACCGTGCGGATCGGGGCTCGGAGCACGATCCACGTCGTGGCGAGCAGCAGTGCGCCGGTGACGAGAGACCCGATTGCCCACCGGATGGCGCCTGTGGCGAACGCTCCAACGGCCACCACCTCCAGGGCGGCTCCGAGCGCCACGGCGATGAGCCCGAGGCAGAGCTTCATCCGGCCGCGACCTGCGCCGCGGTTGCTGATGTCCAATGCACTTCCTCTTTCAGTCGGAATCGTCGGTGACGATTCGCGTTGGTCGAGCGGCTGGCCTCAGCGATCGAGGCCCGCGGGTGACGCCGCGGTGTGCCTCACACCAGCCCGCGGGCGATCCACTGGATCAGGACGTCGACCCAGCCCAGTGCCTCGGCCCCGGCCACCAGTAGGAGCATCACGGCGATGCTCGTCCAGAAGATCCTCTTCCCGAGGTCCTTCTCGAGGTCCGGTTGGCACGCGAGGATGGCCGAGAACAACGCGCCGCCCTCGAGCACCTGGGCGGCGACAGCAGATGAATTCACAACGAACAAGGTCCCGATCACGGCCAGGACGGCGTTCACCAGGCACCACAGGATCCAATAGGGACTCAACTTCTGCATGAATCTCTCTTCTCATCAGTAGGCCGCACACGGGGCGTGTGCGGGTTCGTCCGTGAGCAGGCGTTCGTGCCACGGGATCCACTGCTCTTCAGTCGGACCGCACGGTGCGGGCATCCAGCGTGGAGCTCGGCGGGGGCCGGGCTCAGGGTGCAAAGACTGGATGTGACGGCTCTAAGAGCCGGGAAAGGCCGCGCGTGCGGAAGAAGAGTCGGCCTGAGCCTAGGCGCGCGGGCATCGGGCCGTCAAGCGCCAGCGCCCCGGCGGGCGCAGCGAGCCCTGGAACCCTGCGGCGGGACGGTCGGCGAAGGCCGGATTTGGCTCTGGCGCGCCGAACCGCGGTTCGATAGCCCAGGGTCCCGACGAAGCCTCGCGCCGCGAGCGGCGGCACCTCGGCGAAGCCCGCCGCCACTTGGCGAAGGGGTGACGGGCAGTTGACGAACGAGCGGCAACGCGCCAGCTCCGCCGCGTTGGGCTCCGCGCCGGGACGGGGTCGCCGGACTCGAGCGCGGCGGCGAGCTCCCCTCACCCGTGGGGGGTCGGCGACGGCGGCTCGCCACCGGCGATCAGCCGCGCGTAGGCGCTCCCGGGGTCCGCCGCGAGCTTCCGGGGGTCACCGTCCTCGATCACCCTCCCTTCGCCGCTGAGGACGACCACCCGCGGCAGCCGGTCGTGGACCGGCAGCTTGTGGGTGATCACGAGAGCCCCGATCCCGTCGCTGGCGAGATACGCGATGAGACCGTCCAGCAGTCTCTGCGCCGCCTCGGGATCGAGCGCTGCCGTGGCCTCGTCGAGCACCATCATGCGGGCCTCCCTGAGACGCACACGAAGCAAGGCCCGCGCCACGCCCAAGCGCTGCGCCTCCCCGCCCGACACGCTGCTGCTGTCGATCTGCGTGCCGTAGCCGTCGGGCCACGCCAGGATCTGGTCGTGCAGCAGCGCCAGCCGACAGGCCCACTCGAGATCCTCAGCCGTGCCGCCCGGCGGAGGCAAGAGGTTCTCGGCCACGGTCCCCTCGAAGATCCAGGCGGTCTGCGGCACCCGGACGATCGTCTGCCGAAGGACGTCCAGCTGCAGTGTCCCCAGTGACACGCCGTCGAGGACGCCCGCGCCATGGCGCAGCTCGAGGCGCGGAAACCCCGTCGCGAGCTTCCCGAGGGTGGTCTTTCCGGCTCCGCTCTCTCCGACGAGTGCGACGGCCTCGCCCGGCTCGATGATCAGGCTCAGGCCGGTCACGCCGGCCCGTCCGTCGATGTACCCAGCGGTCGCCTGATGGAACTCGAGGTGCCCACGAGGCTTGTCGAGAAGCTGCCCGCCCTTGCGCTCGATCGGCGCTGCGAGTGCCTCGCTCACCATCTGTATATGGGGGACCTGGTTCGCGAACTGCGCGAACCACATCACTGCGGCGAGCATCATGTCGACCTGCTGGCGAGCGAGTTGGACGAAGCCGACCTGCCTGCCCCACGAGATACCGCCGAGGAGATAGGCAACGCCGACGGCGGCGACCCCCATCCCGGTGCCCACAATCTTGACGGCCGGAAAGAAATTGCCTGCGACAAGCCGCTTCTCGTCAGCCTCTCGGAGATCGCTCACGATCGGCTCGGTTCTCGACATCACCTCTCGTCTCGCGCGCAACGTCGCGGCGAGCTCACGGCCCGCCGGGTGAAAGAACCGGCGAGCCTCCGCCGCGAGCTTCTTGATGCCGGATGTGTACGCGGCGGTGGCCACCTGCAGCCGCCGCGAGAGGTGAGTGTTGAGCCACAGGATCGGTCCGACGGCCCCCAGCATGACCAGCGCGACCCGCCAGTCCAGGATCCACGCGGTCAGGGTCCCCATGGTGAGTCCGGCGAGGCCGCCCATCAGGGACGGGAAGATCACGCCGAGCGCCGCGGTCACGCCTTCCACCCCGCTCAGCGCGGTGACCTCGAGGCCGTCGCTCGGGGCCAGCGCGTGAAGCTCGCGGTCTGCAAGCTTGCGCCGGAGATCGCGCCCGACCTCCGCGGCGACGCTCGCCGCCAGGCGGTCGCGGACCAGCACCGCGAAGGCGCTCACCAGCGCGAGCCCGATCCATCCGGCCAACCACGCGATCAGGACGTCGCCCCTTCGGGTTCTGAGGAGCTCGTCGAAGATCATCGCCACCACCAAAGGCTCTGCCGACACTGCCGCCATGGCCAGCGTGGCCATCGCCGCAGTGGCGCCCAGACGACCCGCGTAGTCGTGTGTGAACTCTCTGAGCGCGAACACCGCATCCTTGAGCGACATCGCGGTCTCGGCTGGAGCGTCGGCGAGTTCGCCGGCGCATCCCACCGTGGTTTCCCGGGCGCCGTCGCTCGGGCGACGCCAAACTCTCTTCACGTGGCTCCTCCTTGGCCAAGCGGGCGCCAACCCCGGGTTGCGGGTCGGCGCGGTGCCGGGAGTCCTTCCCGGCGCTGTGCGGACCGAGGTCCGCGACGTTTGAACGTTGCAGCGGGACGCGCTCTGGAGCGTCGAGGCGCTCCAGAGCACGCTTCCTCACTACCAGGACGCGAGGGTCGGATCGAGTCCTGCGCGTCGCTTCAGGGCGTGCGCGAACCGACGCTGGTTGGTAGGGCTATTTCCAGCTGGAGGCAGTGGCGCCGGCGAGGAGATCCGTTTCGATGTCGACCGCGATGCCCCAGTGGTCGCTGTATGGACCGGGGTCGACGCGGCGATAGTCCAGCACCGCCGGCACCAAAGGCGGCGTGACGTGGAACTGATCGACCCGCACACCGCCGTGACGGGCGGTGACCGCACGCAGCGACTGATCGGAGCGCTGGTCCGCGAGGTGCGCGGCGACGTCGGTCAGATCGGCCAGCGACAGCTTCTCACCGACGATGCGATTGGCCTTGAGCGTTCCGTCTGGGGATCGCAGCGCCCGGGAGGAGCGGTTGTAGGGTTGGACCGAGCCCCAGTCGGGCTCGGGATCTCCGAGCGGGACGTGGTTGATGTCGCCACCGACGATGCCGATGCCGCCGTACCGGTACGCGCGGGACGCGATCAGCTGCGCCTCCTGGGCGGCAGCTTCCGCGCTATTGGGGTGCAGATGCGCCGAGATCACGGTCAGTGGGACCGCCAGCTCGGGCAGCTCGAGCACGGCCACACCAAACCCGTGGTGGGTCAGGTGCGAATACTTGATCTCGAACGGCCGCGAGCAGCGCAACTCGTGCTTGACCATCGCCACGGTGTGCAGCCCGGTCGTCGGCGACGGTGCCACGAACGCTCGCATCCCCAGCTCGCGCTCGGCTCGAGCCTTCAGACGCGCGTCAGTGTGCCACCGGTCGGCTTCCTGGAGCAACAGCACGTCGGGCTCGACCGAGGTGATGCGCTCCACCAGCCCCGGCCAGCGGTCCTCGTGCGCGCCGTCGGCGTCGCGCGTACCCCCGTATTGAATGTTCTGACTGAAAATCGTGTACTTCACGATCAATGCCTTCCTACTCGTGAAACCGGCTGCCGCACGCTGCGGGAGCCCCTCGGGTTCCGTCATGTATCGAGCGACAGCCCTCATGATCGGCGCCGGAACGGCGCCGACCAGAGCAACCACGGTGTGTCCCAGACGACCAGACGCCTCCCGAAGTGAGATGTCCGGTCGTGCGGCGGCAGGGTCACCCCGTGGGCGGACGAACGACCTACTCCGTCCACCGATGCGCTACGACGATGCGGTCAGTCGGAACGCGAACTTCGGGCCGACTGCGGCGTCGAGAGAAGGCAACAACGCCGCCAACGAGGCGTCCTTCTCGGCCTGATACACCGCCTCTGCGCGATCGATCTGATCGTCCGAGAGCAGCGCGCGGCCGCGGCTCCCGTGGATGAAGAACAGCTCCTCATGCCGGCGGAACAGCTCGGCGTGCCGGTCCAGCAGCTTCGCGCGCGCGGCCAAGCCGTCGTCGTCCAAACGACCCGACCTGAGCTCGAGCTGCTCGGAGATCTGGGCGAACTCGATCCGAACCTCGAGCTGCTCGGCGTGGTACTCGCCCGCGACGCCCAACAACGCGACGATCTGCTCCTCCGTCAACCCGACCTCAACATGATGGGCCAGGAGACGGGTGAACAGCGCGTTGGCCGCAAGACTCTCGACGCGTGCGTCGATGAGGTATCCCGGCCGCGCGAACCCATCGTGATTGACGGTACACATTCGTTTGCTCCGATCTCGATATTTCGATCACCTCGCGACGCCCGCGCCCGCGGGCATTGCGCCCGTGGTGAGCGGCGAGGGTGGGGCTGAGCGCCCCACGCATCCGTCCTCGCCGTGAGGGCGAGGACGGATCCGTGTGGGCTCAATCCCTGTGCATCTAGGGAGCGATTGCGTGACGCAACCACCGGCGCCCGGCCATCAGAGCAGCCAGACACACGACGATGACGATCACGAAGGCACGCGTGACGTCCAGACGCTCCGCGAGCCAACCGATCCCTGCCATCGCGACCCCGATGAACGCATACTGGATCGTGATGGCGATGCCCACGCGTGCGGAGACTCCGACCCTCCCGGCGCGCACGTTGTCCAGCGCCTGCTGGATCAGCTGAGGCACTGCGGCGACGCCCAGGCCCAAGAGGGCGAACCCGGTGACGACGCACCCGTAGGCGACGCTCGGTGCGAGGAAGGGATACGCCCGCTCGACCGCAACAACGCCCAGGAACAGGATGCCGACGGCAGCGATGACCATGCCGCGCACGGCCCGCCGCGGCCCTGTGTGCGGCGGGCGCCGGCGAGACAGCACGAAGAAGCCCATCATCCCGGCCGCGCTCGCCAGCGCGAAGCCGACTTGACCGCCGGCCTGGAAGGCAGGAGGCGCATCGAGCTCCGCCAGCACCGACGTGGCCCAGTTGATCGCGCCGGCGAGCGGGACGATCGACACGGCGAGGAGCAGGCCGAGGACGACCAGGCCCTTGAACCCCACGTCGGGTCCGGCCTCCCGATCCACCGGAGCCTTGCGGATGCTGGGAGGGATCACCGCCGCCGTGACGCAGGCCACGAGCGTCGCGGCTCCCACCCACACGAAATGGTCCTGCACCGAGAAACCGCGGGCATTCGCCCAGGCCACCAGCGCCGCGCCCGCCGTGGTCCCTGCGAGCTTGCACGCGACGATCCATTGGATCGCGTGTCCTCCACGTGAGAATGCGACGGCCTGGGTCACCCACGCGGGCGTCATGAGACCGAGGCCGATCCCGGAGGCGAGCCACAGAAGCGTCATCTCCGCCAGCAGCTCGGGCGCCGGAAGCCCGTCCAGCAGCAGGCCGATCGCCCCCAGCGGAGCGAAGCACAGGATGGCGCCACCCATCAGGAACGGACGCGTCCCGATCCTCCCGGCGAACAGCGACGTCGTGACGCACCCGATCCCGAGGCCGGCGTGGAATGCCCCGACGACCGCGCCCATCTCACCGGCACCGACCTTCAGGAGATCCTGCAACTGCGGCAGGCGCCCGCCGAACGTGGTCTCGTACATCCCGTCGCCGACGGCGATCACGCAGAGGGCGATGGCGATCGCCCACCGTGAATGGCCACGGCGACCACGCGGCGGACGGTCCTGCGGACCCTTGGGTCCTCCGAACCTGTGCGCCTCGATCGAACCCTCGTCTTTGTCTTCCATGACGATCCTTCCCTAGCCCGTTAGTCATGCTCGGCGCGCCGGCGGGACTGGCAACGGACGCAACGCGGCCCGCGGGGCGCTTGGCCACCGAGAACCTCCCGGCAGGGCCAGGCCTGCCGGGAGGTCCGATGGAGCCGCCGCTGATCGGCCGTCACCCCGCGGGGCGAGGATCAGCGGCGTGCCGAGGGTGAGACGCGCCACCGTCGGCGCCCGACGTGGCGCAGTGCACCTAGGAGCTGTGCGCGCCCGTCTCGGTGTTGGGGCACTCCGAGGACGGCACTTCGCCTGCGGCGAAGTTTTCGCCGCAGCTACTGCAACTCCACGGCCGGTGCGTCACGACCGGTTTGTTCTGAGCGTTGACGCCCTGCCGCCCTTTGCTGAACGGCCCCTGTTTGTTGTGGCCCCTTCGTGGTTGATCAGCCATGTCGAACTCCTTCTGTTCACACTGCCGGCCCATGGTGGATCCGGCGGGACGCCCTGAGCGGTTCAGTCCGAGCGCGGCGCGCCCCGGCGCCGCCTGGTCGGCCGGTGGGCGCCGGTTTGGCTGCCGGGACACTGAGTCGCAGGCACGACCCCCCGCGCGAAGGCCTCGCCACAACCGGCGTTGACGCAAGCCCATGCCACGTGATGACTGGGGCTGGTCGCCGCGACGTGTGGGCCTCGCCGGCAGGTTCGATCGCGTGTTGTCGTGCTGATCCATGTGGAACCTCTCGTTCGTTTGATGAGCCTGCCGAAAACGGGGAGGCTGAGCGCCTCGCCGATCGCGCCCTCACCGGCGCGGCAAGAGCGAGACGCTGATGGTCAGACTGCTCGCGTGCGACCAGGATCAGCGGGACGTCGAGCGCCGGCGCCACCACGGCCACCAGGGCGACCCGCCGCGACCAGATCCGCCCTCAGCCTCTGACTCGTCCTGGGTGGTCTCCTCCGGCTCATCGTCCGGCCGAATGCGAAAGTCGATCGACTGCACTCCCACGAGGCGGCCCTCCCGGAACTGGAACCGCCAGGGGAGACCCCGGCGCTCGGGTTCGGCCGACGGCACGGTGATCTGCACCCGCACCAGGCCGCCGCGGTCCGACTGGCGCACGACGCAGATCAGCGCGTCGCGCGCCCACGCTCCACCTCCACCCTTGTTGGTGAGTGGAGCGCACGACACCACGACGCCCATGCGGGGAGACAGCCCCTCCGCTGCGATGAGGGCAAGTGCCATGAGCGCCCGCGCCGTGATGGCGGGCAGCCTCGGCGAGTCCGGGACGCTCTGCCGCTCGTCGTCCGTGGCGAACTCCCGGCGCACGTCCGTTGCGAACACCTCCAGGGCAACCGCGCAGCGCTCAGCGCGATCCGGCATGTCGATCAGCGTTGCCATCAACTCGTGCTCGCTGATGTGCAGCACGTCCCCGGTCGGCATTCCCTGCCTTGCCTGGTCTTCCACGACTGCTCCTTCATCCTGGGGACTTCCGCTCGGACGTTCCGAGCCGCCTTGAGAGCCCCCATTCGCCGCCACCAACCCACTGGGTGGCTGGTGGAAACTGATGGTCGCTCTCACGATGAGGAGGTGGGTGCAAACGGGTGGAGAGCGGCGCTGTGGTGCCGCTCTCCCTTCCGTCACTACCGAACGGGCAGCGAGACCGTCTCGTCCAGCGCCTTCGTCGCTTCGGCGATCTGATCCAGAGCCGTGTCGAGACCGTCGTACGCCCTGCCCAAGGCCGACTTCGCGCGCCCCAGGGGGTCTTCCATGGCAGTGCCGGCGGCCCGTAGAACCATCGACGAGATCCGATCGCTCAGCGCGTCGACCTGGTGTCCCACCACCTCGACCACACCGGTTGGGATCTCGTCACAGCAGCGACGGGCGCCCGCCACTTCGTCAGCGAAACTCACAATGACCTCCTCAACTGTCGGGTTCTTGCTGCGTTCTGCGCCGGAGCGGCGTGGCCGGGTGCGGGACCCGGCCACGCCGCCGCGTTCAGATCAGGCGCGGGTGATCAGGCGCCGGAGGGTCCGGCGTCATCGATCTCACCCAGCGCCTCGGCGACGGCCCGCCTCCGAGCGAGGCCGTCTTAGGGTGCGGGCTGTTGTGAGCTCAGCGCTCACGGAGGGCGCCGAGCCCTTCCGGATTCAGCCGCGTGGCGGCGCCTCGGCCTCCAACCGCGGCAGCATCAGGTTGCCGAAGCGGTCGAGCCGGCGAGCGTCACCGGCAGGCCCGCCGACCGGCGCAGGGAAGCAGATCCGGCCGTCCGGCGCGACGGCGATGGCCGGTCCGTCCGTGGGCTGGAGGACCAGCACCTTGCCCGCTCTGAACCGCGCGAGCGTGGCGCGCTCACGCCGCAACAGCCCCGCGATGACGCGCTGCACGGGCGTGAGCTGCTCGCTGACGCGGCTCGCCATGGGCGACGCCGCCTCGATCTCGCCGATCACGCCTTGGTCGGCGAGGATCTCGACCGGAAGGTCCGGTGTCAGCCACGCCGGGGTCCCGTCCCGGCCATCGACCTGCTCCTCGAGGCCGCGCCGCAGCCCATCGATCACCGCCGGCCGCGCCCCGACGAAGGCGGGCGATTGGCGGGTCAACTCGCCGCCGGCGATGTCGGCGGCTCTCGTGAGTGCCGCACCGAGCTCCTGGCTGGGGAGCAGCCCCGCCGCGCCGGACTCCATGCCGAGCACCGCTGTCTCGATCGGCCGCCAGGTGGTGTCGCCCGGCACGTGGCGCTGCGTCACCACGAAGCCGAGGGTG
This sequence comes from uncultured Solirubrobacterales bacterium, assembly GCA_963828075.1. Taxonomy (GTDB): domain Bacteria; phylum Actinomycetota; class Thermoleophilia; order Solirubrobacterales; family Solirubrobacteraceae; genus JACCYI01. The sequence continues at coordinate 2,446,468 of CAWHDH010000021.1, forward strand.
CCGAGGTGCGCGAGCGCCAGGCGTTTGCCAGCTTCGTCCTCAGGCCGACGCGCGACGCTCCAGGCGGTGCTGCAAACGGCCATCAGCGTGTCGGCGCTTGCGAAGCTGATCCACCCCGCTGAACCCTTGGCCGCCGCGAGAAGGCGGGTGAGGGAGCCGTGCTCCGCTTCGAGCAGCTGATCGAGCGGTGACTGGAGAGCGTGGACCCGGCGCGCGATCTCCACCGACTCGCCGCCGGCATGTGGCAACCAGCGTACGACGCCGGCCGCCAGCCAACCCTCGGGGTCCCAGCCCTCCATCACCTTCGCCAGCCACCGCTGAGCGACGTGGGGCGATACGAGCGCGGGCGCGGGAACGACCCGTCCCGCGAGCGCGGCGGCCGCGAGCTGGACGTTGGACGAGCGGCAACCGGCGAAGTGGAGCGCCGCCGCCTCCGCGGGCGTTGATCTGTCGAACATGGCGGTCACGATTGACCTTCTCTCTGTGTGTGGATCGTGAAAGGCGGCCGGCTACGGCTGGGGGGCGGTGTGCACGGCCCAGAACGTCTCCCACGGGCCGGCGCAGCCACCGAGGGCGGCGATCCGGTTCGCGGGAGCGACGATGCGCCCGCTCGCGCCCGTCTCCTGCAGGACGCTGCCGATGGCGGCGATCTGAAGCGCGACGCGCGTCGTGCCGTCCCACCGCACACCGATCCGGGCGAGATCGTCGGTGCGCAACGCGGCCCTCACGCGTGCCTTGGTCGCCTCGAGCTCCGCAGGGTCGCGAGCGTCCAGCACGATGATCTCGGCGCCGATCGCCGGGTCGCGCCAGATTCCCAGAGCGTCGGGCTCCACCGCGACGGCGAGCACCGGGCGGGTGCCGTCGCTCGGCCGCAACGCGTGCTCGACGGCGATGACCTGCCGGAACGACCCCTCGGCGAGCGGCGGCACCGGCGCCAGCGGTCGCAAAGGCGTGTCGGCGGTCGTTCGGCCATACACCTCGCGGCCGACCGACGCGACGAACCGCGGCTCCGCCCGCTGGCCGTCGAGCGAGTCCCACGCCCCTGGTGTGAAGCCATCCATCGCGTCAGGCGCCGACCCAGCCGCCGCCACGATCGCGTACTGGGCCGCCGCCTGGTCGGGTGCGCAGGCCCAGGCGGGCGCGACCAGGTCGGCGACGAGACCGGCGAAGGCGATGGGGTCGAGCTGCCTCTGCAGGCGCAGGAGCCGCTCGTTCTCTTCGGCGGTCGCGGACCCGCCCGCCGCCCGACTCCGGAGCTGGACCCACTCCCACCGCAACTGGGCCGTGGTGAGGGTCAGCAGCTCCTCGTCCGGCCCGCCGGACGCGCGCAGCTCCAGGATGCCTCGGAGGAGCTCCTGAGCCGCGGCGACGGCCGCGGTCGGCATCAGGCGGAGGCCCCGCAGGACGTCGGGCGCCAGGTCCTCGCTGAACAGTCGCAGCGCGTCCTCGGCCAGCGTGAGACGTTTGGCTTCCGCGGCGGCATCGGTGCACTTCGGCGCGATGAGTGCGCGAACGTGCGCCTGGAGGTCGAGCCGCGCGAGCTCGCAGCGCAGTGCCTGCCCGTACGTCCGTCCGACGCCGGCCCACGACCTGGCCGCCCCCTCCTTGACGGCGGCGGGATGAAGCCCGGCCACCCCCGGCAGGGCGCCGGCCATGGCCCCCAGCCGCAAGACCTCGCCGAACACCTCGGCCGCCCAGTCGAGTTCACGCTCGTGGAGCCGCCTCGTGCCGCGAAGCAGCTCCTCGAGCCGGCGCCGGTTGCCGCGCTTACGCAGCGCCAATACGCACGCGTCGCGGCGCTCCTGTGCAGTCTTCTGTGACACGTCATCCCTCACGTTCATCGATCCCTTCGATCAGATGTCAGAGGAGCCGGACTCACGAGCGTCCTCGGTGTACGGGGCGAGCTCCATCAGGGTGCGGACCACGTCCGTCCCGCGGACCAGATCAGCGATCCCGTCGGGGATGCGGTCGGATGTGCCACCGCTCTTGATCTCGTGAAGCACCGCTGCGCGCTGCGGTCCCTGGAGCCGCTCGCGCGCCTCCGCCAGTGCCGCCTCCAGCCTGTGCGCGTCCGGACTCAGCCCGATCGACCCCCCGAGGCCCGGGCGGGAGAGCAGCGGCTCGAGGAAGGGATTGCCGTCGTCCGGCCCTCCGACGATGAACAGCCCGCCGGGCGGCACGACGGCGAGCACCTCCGCGAGGAGCATGCAGGCGCCCCACTCGGCGGAGCGCAGGACGAGCCCTTGCAGGCAGAACTGACGCGGGCCGCTCGGAGCATCGAGTTGCTTCTGGGCGTGCGTCACGCGAACGAAGGCCACGCGCAGGCCGCCCAGGCGCCTACTCGCCGGGAAGGCGTCGAGCGCGTCGTCCATACCGGGGACCCAGGGGTCGCAGTGCACCAGGTACGGCGCTTCCCGGACGATCCGCTCGATCGACTCGGCGTCCGAGCCGCGCGGGATGAACCCGGCTCCCGGGTCCGGCAGCAGTGCGCGCACGCAGTGCGCTCCCGTGAGGCTGTGGGCCTGCACGACGAGCCTGTCCCACTTCCCGTTCACCGGATGAACTCCACCTTGGTTGTCTCGCAAGCTCATGAGTGAGCCTCTTCCTCTTCTCTGTGAGGGTCCGGATGACCCTCATGGCCGGCCTCGCGCCGCGGCGCGAGGGCGAACATCAAGATCTCCGGACCAGGGGCCCGCCGGTCGGCGGGCCCCTGTCGAGCGGACTAGACCCGTGCGAGTCTTCGTGCGCGACGACGCCCCGATCGGGCGGTCGTCAGCAGCAGCACGATCGAGCCCAGGCCGACGATCGCACCGCCGTTCGCGTCCAGCCATGCCGCTGCTGCTCCGGCGGCGATGCCGGCCAGGGCCATCGCTCCGTACTTGACGGCATGAGCCGCGGCCAGGGTCTCGAGCCCCGTCTCGCCTGGGCCGAACGTGGCGCCCAGCCACACCACGATGGCGGCCGCCCCGATCTCCAGTGCGGCGTTCTCGACCGTGACCTGCACCCATACGGGTGGGAGGTGGCCTGAAGCGACCTCCTCGAGAGCAGACCGGATGAGCGGCAACGCGAAGGCGACGGCCAGCAGCGCGGTCGCGCTCGCCAAGAGCGCACGCCGGAAGCGGAGCAGCCTCTGCCACCCGAAGGCGCTGAGACCACCGGCGATGATCATCGCTGCGACGACATCCATCCGGTCGACCTCGACGAACGGCAGCCTGGTGGCCGCAACCGCCCAGAACGCCCCGAAGGCGGCGCCCGAGGCAGCGGCGAGCGCGAGACCCGCTCGCTCCTCGGGGAGCCGCAAGACCGCGAGCGTGCCCGCGCGAATGCCCGCGTACGTGCGAGTGTCGGCCGGCAGCGGGTGACGACGCAGCGTCCACCACATGACCATCGCCGAGGTCGCGAACGCGAACGCGTACGCCACGAACGCCGCACCGACACCGTGCCGGGTGGCGATCCAGACCGCCGCGACGCACATCGCCGCGTTCACGACCAGCCAGGTGAACGCGTGCACCGCGACCGCATGTGCGGTGCGGGTCGCGGTGTTCGCTGCGGCGAAACCGCCGATGCAAACCCCGATGCTCACCGCGCCCAGGGCGAACCCGATCGGCCAGATCCACGGTCCCGAGACGATGCTGGCGGCGAGGCAGAGCAGGACGCCGGCAGCGCCTAGGACGAGGACGAGCCTGCCCTGCAGCCGCCGCGCCAGCGGCGCGATCAACATCCCGCCGACCGCCGTGCCGGCCATCGACGTCATGGCCAGGAACGGCAACTGGGGTTCCTCGATGCCCCACCCGGCGCCACCGATCCTGCCGACCACGGTCAGCAGATACAACGCAGACACATCGACCGCATTCGCCGCCCCCGCGACGAACGCGAACACCCCGAAGGGCCGCGGCCTCGTGCTGTTATCCATCCTGAAGTCCTTCCTTGGCTTCTGCTCGACTACTGCCGGGATCCGGTCCCGGGCACCTGGTCCCTGCTGACCAGGTGCTCCGGGTTCAATCCGAACGGGTCGTCGTCTCGCCGCCTACTGGACCGTCCACGGTGCCCACGTACCGAGCTCTATCCGCACGAGCTCGGCGAGCTTCGGGCGTGCCCCCGCGATCACCTCGCCGAGCTCGCCCTCTCCCTCAGCGATCAGCGCGCCGATGCGAAGGTGATCGCGGACGAGCGTTTGATCGCTGGCCGGCAGGTGGACCTCGACGGCGTGCAGTGCGACATGGCACTTGGCGTCGCCGGCTCGTTGGACGAAGTAGATCTGCATCGATCCCTGCCGCCAACCGAGCGTCACCAAGCCCCAGCTCTCCTCTCGCTGGGCGCGGACGACCCTCACGGTGTGGGTCAGCTCGCACGTGCGAGAGAGCCCGATGGTCATGACGAGGGTCGCGGCGAGAATGGGGGGCACCACGATCAGCGGGCCTCCGAAGGCCCAGCACGCGATGGCCATCGCGAAGCCGCCGCCCCCGGCGATGAGGCTGGCGCGCACCAAGTGCTCCCGCCAGGTCCAGATCACGCTAGGGAGCAGGAACAGCAGCATCACAACCAACATGACGATTCCGGTGACTGCCTGTATCACGTATTCCTCCTTGATTGGGCGACGTGATCTCGGTCGGGCTGCTCCCGGTTAGGAGGCCCGTGAAGCGCCACCGACCAACCTCCCTGGTGGTGGGCGTGCGGTGACGCAACATGGGACACCTATGAGTCGGGCGGGTCGCCGGGGCCGGTCAGTCGTCTGCCCCCGAGTCGCTCGAGAGGCGGGCGTTGCGGATGAACTTCACCGCCTTGAGTAGGCGCTGGGCGACGTCCCGCTCCACCCACTCCGTCGGAGTGAGGTGGGGCTGACCGGCCAGCATCAGGAAGAGCTGATGCTGGTTGACGTGCCACCGGCCGTCCGGCAGCACGCCGTACGCGACGTCGGCGTCGGTGCCGTGTTCGACACGGCTGAGGCCGGCGTCGCGGTAGGCCGCGTCCGCCGCGGTGTCGAAGGTGAGGATCTCGCCCGCGACGACCGTGGCGTCGAACCTGGACTTCTCGTTGGGAACGAGCCTGTCCGCGCCCGGCAGATGGGGCGTGAACAGGACCGTCCCCTCGGCGGCGAGTTGGTACGAGATCCGGTCGGAGATGTTGTCGGTCATGGCTGCCCTTCCATCGGGACCCGCTCCACGGTTGGTAGCGGTGTTCGATTCGCCGGGGGCCGCAGCCGACCGTACGGTCGGCGACGACGCCTGAGGCGTCGAACAAGGAACAGCAACTGAACGACCGCATGGCGAAGCGGTGTCACCACTCGACGAACGAGCGCCGGAGCGGCCAGATCCGTCGTCCTGACCCGGGCCTCCTCCGGGAAGCGCGGGGCGCTTCCCGGAGGAGACCGTGGACCGGGCGTACCGTGCGCGCCCGTTGCTAGAGGCCGGGGTCCTCCGAGGCGGACGGTGCCCACGGCAGCCGCAGGCGGTAGTCCTTGTTCCACGGGCCTGGATCGGCCGCTGTGGTATCGCGGCGCTCGACCAGTCCGTCGGCCTCGAGCCAGTCCAGCGCCGCCCGCGTCCGGTACTGCCGCCAGCGGTGGTTCTCCTGCACGACGCGGGCCACCACGTGACCTGGGATCCAGCCGTCGGCGCGGCCACCGCCCGCAGACCGCAGCACCGCGACGATCGTCCTGGTCACGCGACACGCGCCCATCCGGGGCCCGAACAGCAGCGGGAACACCTCATCGAAACGACGCGCCTTGTCGGTGAGGCGGTAGACACGCCGCTCTCCGGTGGCCCAGGCCAGCAACGTGGACTCGTCCCGGTGTCCCTCGACGAGCTGCGCGTGCTCGAGCACGCCGAGGACGATGACGACGGCGTCGAAGCGCACGCCGGAGCGCCTGGCGATGCACACGGCGCTCAAGCGCGTGCCGCCTTCCTGCTCGGCGGTCGCAAGTGTCTCCAGGACACGCGCCGCCCTAACCCATCGCTTCATGTGTTGGCTTCCCTTCTCTGAAGTGCTACCGGGTGCCGGGGTCTCGCGTGACGGAGCGCCACACGACCGTGCCGTTTTCACGGTCGCTGGTCGGCGCGTCCGGGCCAGAACGCGTGCATGGACGGGCCGACGTACGCGCCCCGGAAGAAGGCGCTCAACTCGAGCGAGTACCTCTCCGGGTCCGCGCCGCGGTTCGTCACGGTCAGGATCTGGCCGCCGCCGTCGCCGCCTGGCTGCCACGCGAGGACGCGTCCGTCGCGCGCGATCGAGCCGCGGACCCGGTAGTTGTTGGCGGCCTGATCCTGTGCGACCTGCTCGTCCCAGAGCGTCCGCGCCGCCTCGGCCTCAGCCTCGGCCTGCTCGCCGAAGTGCTCCACGAAGGCGCGCCGGACGTCCACATGGCACAACAGGCCACCGAACTCCACGAACAGATCCTTCACACTGTCGTCCATACATCCTCCGTAATCTGTGACGGCCGCTCCGTCATGGAGCGGCGCTGCCATCTGGGTCGGGTTGCTCCCGGTTAGGAGACCCGTGAAGCGCCACCGACCGGCCTCGGGCGGTCACGCAACATGGGGCGCCTACGACGGGAGCGATCGGGTCGCGGGCTCGATCGCCGGTTCCCGGCCGGCCGCTCCCGACCGCCGCCGCTGCACGATCTCGCGGAGGCGCTCCATCACGCCCCGGAGTCGGTCTGCCTCACGACCGAGTCCGTCGCGGATGGACGCGGCGCCCCACCGCGAGAGCTCGCCGGTCTCTGTGGCGAGCAGGACCTCGGCCTGGTCGACCGGGCGCCGACAGTCGTCACAGAGCTCGACGTGGATGCCCCCGATCGTGTACAGGCGCTCCGCCGGCACCTGCTCACAGAGCGCGCACAGCGGTACCGGCGGCAAGAGACCGGGGTCGGCCTCGGGTGCCCAGCGGATTGCCACGTCGGCCCAGACGTTGTACTGGTGGCGCTGCTTGTGCCGGAAGGTCGCCCGGACGTCCGGGAGCCAGAAATGCCCGTCGATCCGGTAGTAGCTCGTCGGAAGATCCCGCGGGCTCCAGATGCTGTGCTCGGAGTGCGCCGTGGTCATGAGCGTGCCCGGCCCCAGTTCGTCCCCGTTGGCATCGTGGGTCGGCCACGGGCACCGGTCCCGGTCGTGGTGCGGGGTGAACCCTGCGGCCACGAACAGCGTCCGCTCGGCCTCGGCCGCCGTTCGGATCACCGCCTCGTCCTCCATCCACAGCAGCGAGTCGACCCTCTGCTGCGCCCTGATGCACGCGTCCAGCAGTCCAGGCTTCACGGTGGGGACCATGAAGATGTGATCGCCCTCGACGATCGTGCGTGCCATCTGCATTCGTTCCTCCTCATGAATCCCGCGTGCGTTCGGACAACGGGATCTCTCTGCTCTTCAGTCGGACCGCACGGTGCGAGAGACGGCGCAGACATCCAGCGCGTGGAGCGCGGCGAGTGTGCCGAGCTCAGGGGGATGAAAACTGGATGTGACGGCTCTAAGAGCCGGGAAAGGCCGCGTGTGCGGAAGAAGAGTCGGCCTGAGCCTAAGCGCGCGGGCGCCGGGGTGTCAAGCGCCGGCGCCCCGGCGGGCGCAGCGAGCCCCGAAACGGCCCAGCGGGAGGGTCGGCGAAGGCTGCATTTGGCTCTGGAGTGCGAAGGAGCCGCTTCGGCGGACGGGTGCCCGGACGAAGCACCCGCGGCCGAGCGGCGGCACCTCGGCGAAGCCCGTCACCCCTTGGCGAAGAGGTGACGGGCACCTGACGAACGAGCGGCAACGCGCCAGCTCCACGGCGGCGGGCTACCCCGCCGGGACCGGGTCCCCGGACTCGAACGCGGCGGCCAGCTCCAGCAGCCGGGGATCGACGATCTGGACCCGGCGCGGGCGGCACTTCTGCGCGCCCTTGCCCTCGAGTCGCACGCGCATCCCCGGCGGCAGCTCTGGGAGTGCCCAGGCATCCAGGCGGCGCTCGTGGATGTCGCGCTCGCAGACCCACAGCATCTGCCGCCGCGACGGGCACGGCCACTCGGCCTCCGGGACGCCGGCCTCGGCCACGCGCGTGGTCACGACCCGATCGGCGGTCCGCACCGCGGCCAGCGCCTGCTTCTCGTCCTCGTAGACGAAGACGACCACCGGCGGCAGCCCCAGGGCCGTGTAGCGCTCGACCATCCGGAACCAGCCCGCGATGAGCATGTCGTAGCGCTTCGGTCGCTCCTCGTTGTACGCGGCGCCCTTCCCGCGTTCGAGCTCGACGAGCAGGTCGAAGCGGACGAGGTCGCCGGGCAGGCCCGCCCGCATCTCCACCGTGGCCGCCGGCTGCACCGGTTGCAGGACCTCCAGGCTCGGATCACGGAGGCGACGGCTGCCGCCCATCGGGATCTGGTCGGGCGTCACGTCCTGCCACTCCCCGCGCCCGCGGCCGCGAGTGCGCGGCGGTGCCACGCGGCTCGCCGCTGGACCGCGCCACTTGCGCACCGCCTTGGGCGCCATGGTCTGCAACCCCATCACCCAGGCGTTGGCGTGCAGGTCGCGCAGCACGGCCCGGGGATCGGTCGACGGAGCCTCGCGCCAGGTGGCGCCCGGGTCGATGTAGGGACCGCGCGAGGACGTGTGCGCCTGTGCCAGCTCGAACCCGTCCTTGGTCAGGCAGTAGATCCGCTGGTGGGGCACCGGGGAGGTGAACCGGAAGCGCTTGACCCAGCCCGCCTTGGCCATCCTGGAGAGGGCCTGCTGGCAGGCACGCAGCGAGCTGTCCGACCACCACCGGCGATGGATCTGGCTCGCCAGCAGATGGCGGTGCTCCCACAGCGCCGACAGGATCTCGAGCTCCCGCCGGGTCGGCTTGTGGCGGCGGACCGGGGGCAGGATTTCGAGGTCGTCCCAGGCGACGCCGGTGACCCCGTCGAAGTCGAGCTCCGTGAACGTCTCCGGCGCACCCTGCGCCGGCGGGCGCTCGGCGGGCCGGTCGTTCGGCCGCGCGATGACCTCCGCGGTCGGGTCGAAGCCGCGCACCGCGGACTCGTCGACGGCGGGCTCGCCCGCCGACCCGACGACGCCGACACCGGCGAGCGGCGCGGAATCGCCCGCGTCGACCGACGGGATCGGGTGCGGGAGCCGGTCGGGCACGAACCCACCGCGTTCGCGCTGCGCGTGCTGGTGGTGCTCGATGACGGCCGGGTCCTCGACCATCGGGATCGTCTGCGCCACGAACCCCGGCGCCCGCGCGCCCGAGCTGATCCACGTGCAGACCGCGTGGTGGTTCGGGAGGTTGATGATGGTCTCGGGTGCGATCCGCAAACGCGAGCGCGACTCGGGATCGGCCCGGATCATGTCCGTGTAGACCGACATGGTGATCTCGCTCATCCGCCGCGCGTCCTCGGTCTCACCCATGGAGAACATGCAGCGCTGGCGCAGCAGGCTCATCATGCCGGCGCGGATCTTCGGGTCCTGGATCTGCTCGCCGTACTGCCACGCGGCGACGACCTCGAGCCCTCCCGAGCGCAGCGTGGCCAGCGCGTCGGCGAAGGAGTCGTTGAGGATCAGGTGCGCCTCGTCGACCTTGACCGCCACCCGCACCCGTTGATCCTCCGGCAGCTGCTGCTGGCGCTGCAGCGTGCCGTAGAGCATGTTCAGGATGAACTGCATCATGACCCGGCAGTTGTCGGCGCCGAACGTCCCCATCTTGCCGTCGACGATCAGGACCTCGCGGTTGCGCACGACCGCGTCCAGGTCCAGCTGACGCGGGTGGCGCAGCACCTTGTCCAGCGACTCCACCATCAGGCGGAGGATCTTGTTGCGGGGCGCGTCGAGCTTGCTCGTGGTGTTGACGAGGGCGTCGCGCAGGTCGTTCGGCAGGTCGCGGCCGAAGAACGTCGCAGTGTCGGTGAAGCGCGAGTCGCCGTAGATGGCGTTGACGACCTGCTCGCGGAACTCCTCCTCGCTCGGCAGCAGGATGCGGTACATGTGCCACAGCGTCGGGGGCCCCTCGATCGCTCCGGCGCGCACCGCGCCGATCGCCGCCTGGGCGGCCTGGCGCAGGAACCGGTCCGACGACCCGCGAATGTCTCCCTCCATGTTGATGTCGCGGAACGCCTCGACGACCTTGTCGGCCACCATCGCGGCATCCCCCGCCGACATCAGCGGGTTGATGCCGAACTCGGGCGCCTCGAAGTCCAGGTAGTGCACGGTGCGCCCCGGTGGGACCATCGAGAGGGCCTTGAGCGCGTCGCCCGGCTTGGGCATCAGGACGACCATCGCGCACGTGGGGTCGCTGCCGTCGACGCGGACGGTCTGGCAGAGCGCCGACGTCTTGCCGGTCTTCTGGCCGCCGATCAGCCCGAGGCCGTCGGACTTGTCGCGCGGGAGGATCCCGACCGGCCCCTGCTCGTCGCGCAGGATCGCGTGCGTGGGATCGCGCGAGACCGCCGTGGGCGCGTTGAGGCGCGGAACCGCCGAACGGCTCAGCGACACCGATGCCAGCCCGGCCGTCGGAAGCCGCCACAGGCCCGTCAGCTCGGACGACGAGAGCACCCCCCGGCGCCAGCCGGGGAAGGGGTTGCCCCACGCGCGCCGGAGGCGCTCGCGGTAGAGCCCGAGGCGACCCCAGCGGTAGACAGGGACCGTCACGAGCCGGTTCTGGTCACCCGTCTCGCCCCGGAGCACGCCGGCGATGCCCTTGCAGGCCCGCCCGCTGGGTCCGCCCACGCGGATCTCCGTGAAGAACAGCGGCCGGTTCTGGATCTGGAGGCCGGCCTCGAACTCGTGCGAGAGCAGCTCGGAGCTCTGTCCCGGATCGGCGCGGTTGCGGCTCCGGCGGCGCCCCGCCTTGCGCTCCCGCGCGCGGAACAGGTGTCGCGCGTAGAGGTCGAACGAGGCCGGCGTCGGGGTGAGCGTCAGCTGGACGACGCATGGCGCCTGCACGGCGGCCATGGCGTTGAGCACCGCGTCGACCGTCACGGACTCGTCGTCGCGCGCCGCGGCGAGCGCCTGGATGAACAGCTCGCGCTTCTTGAGGCGGACGATCGCGGCCGGCTCCGGCGGTGGGCTCTCGCGCGGTTCGAGGCGCGCGTTCGGATAGCACGCCCGCAGGCTGCCCTCCAGGGCGCCGATCGACCGCGCGGGCGCGGCGATGAGCATCCGCGCCTCGAACCCGCCCTGCCCGTCGGGCTCCATCACGAGCTCGAGGGCGAGGGCGGGCTGGCCGCGCCGCGGCCGGTCGCTGCCGCGCTCGAGCATCTGCTGGTGCCAGGACTCGAGCAGGCGTCGCACCTGGTCCGGCGTCGCGTCGTCGCCCTGGAACGGGATGATCGCAAACCGACGGATGTCTCTTCGCGTGCGCGCGCGCACGCGAAGGACAACGAGGATGCCGCCGGCGATCGAGAGGGCGATGAGCCACCGCGCCGCGCCGGGGACGGCCCGGCGGAGCGACCTCCGCGCGTCGGCCACGAGATCCTCGCCACCCCCGCGGAGCGCCCCCGAGATCCCCTGGCGCTCGTCCGCCCCGCGGTGCGGCGCTTCGGCGGCGGGACGGCGCCGCTCCTCCGTGGCCGCAGGGGCCGCGGGCGGCAGCACTGCGGCGACGAGCGCCGCGATGGTCACGAGCGCGGCGCCGGCCCGGCGCCCCTCCGGGCGCCGGGGCAGGAACCACCGCGTGCGCGTCACGCGCGGCCGTTTCGCCGGGTGAACTGGATCCCGAGCGCGACGGCGTCGTTGCGCGTGAGCGGGATCTCCTTGCCGTCGGCGTCGGTGGCCAGGTACGGGCGCAGCTCGACGTCGTAGCCGTTCGTCTTGGCCCATCGGCGCACGTGGGACCGGAACGTCTCGGTGCTGGAGTCGTAGTCCTTGCCCTTGACGAATCGCCACGCGCGGCCGTCGGCCCACTCGGCGAACTCGAACTTGTTGCGACGGCTCCTGTCGGGTAGGCCATCGGTGAGCAGATCCGGCACTGATCCTCCTGGTGTTCGTGAACTCGCCACGGTCTGTCCCGCGGCCTGTCACGAGGGTCATTGAGCGCGACCGCGCGAGCGCCCCCCGGACTTGTCCCGACGCGGACTCAGGGACAATCCCTGGGGCCGGTCCCCGACCGACCGCCGGCGATGCCGGTTATTCCGCGGAGTGATCACCGTGATGAACGTCCGCGAACGGCCCCGGGGGACCCGTATGCGGCGCTTATCGTGAACGGGGTGCCGAGATGGAATGCCAGCCGAGCGCGACGCGCCGCCGCAGTCCTGGCCGTCATGGTCGCGAGCGCCGCGGCGGCCGAGCCGGCCGCCGCCCACGACGCCTATCCGTGCGACGCCGAGGTCTCGGTCGAGTGGTCACCCGATGGCGCGCACCCGTGTGAGCTGACATCACCCCTGGCCCACAACAACGGGATCCCCGTCTACAGGACGCCGGTGGCGAATCCGCAGGGATCCCCGCCACCGGAGCCCGCGGGTTGGCTCAACGGCACCGCCGGGAAGCACTTCCGCTGCCACCTGCGGTTCTCGGACGCCATCTACTACCACCCCAACGGCTGGCGCAACTACTTCTGGGCCTACACGCGGTCCGACGACGGCGTGGAGGGCTGGGTCCCCGAGGTGTTCTTCCGCGGTGGGAACGACGACGAGCCCGACTCCGGAATGCGTTCGTGCCCGCGACCCTCGACAAATCCCGGCCCGGGCCCCACGCCGCCACCGCCGCCCTCGCCGACCCCCGACCCGCCGTCCGCGCCTCCGCCGCCGAACCCGTGCGACCCGGAGCCGCTCGCGGACGGGCTCAAGCTGCAGGCGGCGTTCGCCGGCAAGCGGAAGGGGCGGGCACGGGTGATCACAGCCGCCCGCTACGGGCGCAAGCTGCGCGTCGCCGGCACGCTGACGCGGTGGGACGGGACGGCGTTGTCCGGGGTGACGGTCTGCATCGCCACGCGCGATGCCGAGGCGCGGGCCGGCCGGCGCACGGCCGGCTCGGTCGCGACCGACGCCCAGGGGAACTTCGTCCACGAGCTGGAGGCCGGGCCGTCGCAGCGCATCTGGTACGTCTACCGGGAGGGCGGTGTCGCAGCCTCCGCGAGCGTCGTGCTCCGGGTCCCGGCTCCGGTGTCCTTCCGCGCCTCGCGGCCGAGGCTGCGCAACGGCCAGCTGCTCTCGCTCCGCGGACGCCTCAGGGGCGAGCCCGTGCGTGCCGGCGTCCTGCTCGAGGTGCAGTCACGGCGTCGCGACGGCTGGCAGGCGTTCGGCACGACCCGGACGCGGTCGGACGGGCGCTTCGTGTTCCGGTATCGCTTCACGCGTACGCAGGGCGTCGCGCGCTTCCGCCTGCGCGCGCTCGTCCCGGCGCAGCGCGGCTACCCGTTCGCCCGGGGCACCTCGCGCGCGGTGTCCGTGCGCGTCAGCGGCTGAGCGAGGGGCTACGCCGCTTCGGCGGCGATCGTCCGCGCCAGGCTCGCCCGTGAGCTGACGCCGAGCTTGTCGAAGCTGTGGCGGAGGTGCGTCTCGACGGTCTTGACGCTGAGGAACAGCAGCTCGGCGACCTGGCGGTTGGTCAGCCCGCGGGCGACCAGCTCGGCGATCTCCCGCTCACGAGCGGAGAGGACGTCGGCGCCGTGACCTCCCGATCCCCTCCCCCCGCTGCGTGACATGCGCTGGCCGAGCCGGCGCAGCGCGTGAGCGGCTTCGTCGCGGTAGCGCGCGACGCCGCGGGCGTCGAGCTCGGCGTGGGCCTGGCGCAGCAGCGCCACCGCCTGGTCGCGATCACCGGCGGCGTCGAGGGCCCGCCCGGCGAGGATCCGCGCGCGGGCGGCGTCGATGACACGGCCGGCGGCATCCGCGCGCTCCACCTCCCGGAGTGCGAGCTCGCTGGCTCGCCGCGGGCGGCCCTGAGCCAGCTCCAGCGCCGCGCGCGCGGTACCGAGGACGGCGTCCGGAACCGGAGTGGAGCCGACCGCCTCGGCGCGGCGCAGCCAGCGGCTCGCGGCGGGCACGTCACCGCACCTGAGCTCGGCGGCCGCGAGGGTCGCGTAGACGGCGGCGTGGTGGACGCTGCCGGCCACATGCGCTTGCGGGCCACCGAGGCCGGCGAGCAGCACGGTGCGCGCGCGTTCGCCCTCGCCCGCTTCGACGAGGGCCGCCGCGAGCGCCGATCGGACCAGCAGCGCGAGCATCGGCGGGGCCGGCGGGAGGAGTGCGACGGCCGCCTCTCCGTCCGCGACGCCGGCCGCCAGGTCGCCGCCCAGCAGCCGTGCCTGCGAGCGCACGGCAAGCGCCCATGCCCGAGCAAACGGGTGACTGCTCGCAGAATCGAGCGCCTCGGCGGCGGCCGCGGCCGCGTCGGCGAGCCGCCCGTGCGTCAAGTGGATGCCCGCCGTCACGCACTGCAGGGCGGCCAGCCACGGCGTCTGGCCGGTCCGGCGGCAGATCGCGATCCCGCGCAGGGCTTGGGTGCCGTCCGTCGCCGCACCGATCAGCGTCAGCTCGGCATGCTGGACGAGGAACAGCGCGTCGATGCGGCGCGCCACCTCGTCGTCGGGGAGCTCGCCCAGGCTCTGCGCGGCGGCCGCCGCCAGGCGCTGCGCCGCTGCGACCTCACCCAGATGTGCCCGCCCGATGGCCTCCAGCGCTGCGGCAGCGACGGCCTCGAGCGCCTCCCCGCGCTCCTCGGCCAGCGCGCCGGCCCGCGTCGCGGCGGCGACGAGCGGACACCAGCGAGCGGCGAGGAACTCCTCGACCGCCAGCTCGAGCACGAGCGAGAGCTCGACCTCCGCGCCGGCGTCGGCGCCGGCGAGAGCCTGCTCGAGGAGTTGCCGTGCCGTGCCGTGCCGGCCGGCGATGTGGTCGAGCCGGGCGATGGCGGCGATGACGCGGCCACGCAGCGGGCCGGTGGGGGGGATCCACGGCAGCGCCTGTGTCAGCAGGTCGCGACCTTCGTCGGCATCGCCGCTGGTGCCCAGCGCGAGCGCCAGCGGGATCATCAGGGCAAGTCGCTCCTCGGCCGGCGCGGTGGCCGGCAGGAGGCGCACCGCGGCGGCCAGCCAGCGGGCGGTGTCCCCGGCAACCGGCGAGGCGTCCGCGGCCGCGGCGAAGAGTCTGATCGCCGACGCGTCGCCGGGGTACGCGACGTGCTGGACATGAGCCGCCCGGGCGGTGGCCGAGGCGCCGGCGGCGGCGAGTGCCGCCGCGGCGCGGGCGTGCGCGCTCAGCTTGAAGCCCGCGCCGGCCGACGCGTAGATCGCGCGCCGCACGATCGGATGGCGGAAGGCGTGGCTCCCGCCCGAACCGCTCGGGCGCACGAGCCCGAGCCGGCGCAGCTCGGCGAGCGCGGCGAGCGCGGCCGCCGCCGGAAGGCCGGCCGCGCGCGCGGCGAGGTCCAGGTCGAACGGGTCGCCCACGACCGCGGCGCCGTCCAGCAGGGTGGCGGCGTGGGGCGAGACCGCGGTGAGCTCCAGCCGAAGCGACGCGATGAGCCCGATCGGCACCGCGCCGGTCTGGCGCCGGCGCGCGGCCTCGACCAGCAGGCGGGGGTTTCCCCCGCTCTCGTGGAGCAGCTCGGTCAGCGCGGCGCCCTGCACCTCCGGGCCGAGCAGTGCGCCGGCCTCCGGCTCGGCGAGCGGACCGAGCTCGAGCCGCCGCAGCACGCCATCGACCATTCGTCGCAGCGGCACACCCATCTGGCCGGGCCGGAACGCGACGACGACCAGCACCGGCAGGCGCGGTTCGCCGGTCAGCAGACCGAGCAGCAGCTCGAGCGATTCACGGTCCGCCCAGTGGGCGTCGTCGACCGCGACGAGGGCGCCCTTGCTCGTGGGTAGGCGCTCGAGCAGGTCGCGCGCCAGCCCGAACGGCTGATCGCGATCGAACGCCGAGCCGCGACCGCGCACGACCGCCAACCCCGCGCCCTCGGCACGACGGCAGACCTCGTCGAGGAGCCTGGTCTTCCCGATCCCCGGCTCGCCGGAGACGGCCAGGCCCGCACGACCGCCGCGACGGGCGGCGTCGATCCCCCGCTCCGCGGCCACCAGTTCCCGCTCCCGGCCGATCGGTGGCTTGCCGGCGGATGCGCGCACGTGATTCACCCCGTAGGCAGGATGAACCATGGCGGGGTGAGATTGCCCCACCCGCCGGGAATTTCACCCCGGGTGAGTCGCCGGCTACAGCAATCCCAGCCGGCGGGCACGCTCGACCGCATCCTCCCGAGACCCGACCTGAAGCTTGGCGAAGATGCTTTTCATGTGCGTCTTGACCGTGTTACGCGAGACGAACAGCTCAGCACCGATCTCGCGCTGCGAGAGCTGAGATGGCAGCAACCGCAGCACCGCCCGCTCGCGCTCCGTCAGGGCGTCGGGGCCGAGCGACACCGGCGCCGCGGGCTCCGTGCGGACGCGGAGCCGCTGTGCGGCCTCCTGCACGAGCCGCGGCACGCGAACCCCCGCGTCGGCCGTCGCGGAGATCGCGCTCGTCGCTTCGGCGATGGCCCGGAGCGCACCGTCGCGGTCACCGCGGGCATTCCGCAGGTCGCCGAGCCCGAGGTGCATGCAGGCCACCAGGATCGGCGTGGGGACCCGGCGGGTCAGGCTCAGGCACCGCTCGAACTCGGCCTCGGCCTCGGAGAACCGCCCCTGCTGCGTGAGCAGCCTGCCGCGGGCGCAATGGATCGGCACGGTGAGCCAATACTCGCCGGCGCGGCACTCGTCGATCAGCTCGAGCGTGACGTCGACCAAGCGAGCCGCCTCCGCCCAATCGCCGCGGTCGGCGGCCAACTCGGCGAGGTAGCCGCACACCCAGATGATCGTGAGCGGATTGTCGTCATGCGCCAGGCGCACCGTCTCCTCGAGCGCGGCGGCCGCCTCGTCGGATCGATCGAGCAGGAAGGCCGCGGTCCCGACGCACGTGGTCGCGACGGCGCGCCAGTTGGGCGTCCGCTCGAGGCGCATCGCCTCGCGGCCCACCTCCATCGTTTGCCCTACATCGCCGGAATGCAGGAGATAGGAGGCGCGCGCGTTCGCCACGCCGGAGGCCACGCTGGTGGTCAGATCCCAGAACGGCCCGGGGAGCTCGGCGCGCTCGGCGGCGTCACACCACCTCCCCATGTCATCCAGACACCCATCGCTGAACGCGGACCAGGCGCTGACGAGGCAGAGCCGCGCGTCCGCGAGCACCGCGTGCTCGGGCAAGGCCTCGAGCCACTTAACGACGGTGCTGCGCTGACCGCAGCTGGTGGCCGGCAGCCAGAGCACGCCGATGAGCTCGGAGGCTCGGGCCACGTCCCCGGCGGCGATCGCGTGATGGATGGCCTCGGAGGCGAACCCGGCCTCATCGAGCCAGGCGGCGGCCCGGGCGTGGAGCGCGGCGATCGCCTCCGGCGGCTCCGTGAGCGCGAGTTCATGGCGGAGGAGCTCCCCGAACAGGTGGTGGTAGCGGTACCACTGGCGCCGGGTGTCGAGCGGGATCAGGAACGCGTTGGATCGCTCGATGCGGCCCAGCATCGCGGCGGCGTCGGGCACACGGGTGACCGCTTCGCACAATGGGGCGGAGAACCGGTCGAGCACCGCGGTGCGGAGCAGGAAGTCGCGGACGGCAGCAGGCTGCTCGGCCAGGACCTCGGTCCCGAGGTAGTCGACGATGTGGCGATCGTTTCCCGCGAAGCTGTCGATGAACGCCCGGCGGTCCGAGCGCCCCCGCAGCGAGAGGATCGCGAGGTACATGCCGGCCACCCACCCCTCCGTCCGCTCACGCAGCCGTTCGATGGTCGTGCCGTCGAGGTCCAGCGCGTGCACCGCGTTGACGAGGGATCGCGCTTCCGCATCGGTGAAGCGCAGCGCGGCCACGTCGAGCTCGACGAGCTCGCGGCGGACGCGCAGCCGGGCGAGGGGGAGCGGCGGCTCGGTGCGTGTGGCGAGCGCGACGCCGACGTTCGCGGGCAGGCGCTCGATCAGGAACGCCGCCGCCTCGTGGATCTCCGGAGCGCGGATGACGTGGTAGTCGTCGAGCGCCAGCAGGATGTCGTGCGGCGCCGCGGCCAGCTCGTTGATCAGCGTCGGCACCACCTCGTCGACGATGTCCACCCCCGGGGCCAACAAGAGCGCCAGCGTGAACGCACCGAGCTCCGGATCCACCGTGCGCAGCGCCTCGACGACGGAGAGCCAGAACCGGATGGGGTCGTTGTCGCCGTCATCCAGCGACAGCCAGGCGTGGGATCGCTGCTCCTGGGGTGATGCGAGCCACTCCGCCAGCAGCGTCGTCTTCCCCCACCCCGCCGGCGCACGGATGACCGTCAACTTGCGCGGTCCCGGAGCCGCGAGGCGATCGACCAGCCCCGCCCGAGCGACGATCTCTCGCGCGACCGGCACCTCGAGCTTCGTCCGAATGAACGAAGTCGCACGCTGGGCCTGCGCCTCCACGAGCGCAGTATCTCAGCGCGGCGTGCCGCAGGCGTCTCGCGCGGCGCCCGGCTCAGCCAACTGCGCTCCGGAGGGTCAGCCGGTACGCGCGGGTCCCCGGCGCCGCCCGGGCCGGCCGCTGCGACGCAGCGCGCTGCAGGCGGCCCGGGACCGTCATCTCGGTGAGCAGGATCGCGCTCCTCCCTCGCAGGACGATCCGGTACGTGCGCCACGCGACCTGCGCCCCGGCGTCCAGCTCGAGAAACGAGGAGGCCTCCGCCGCCCGCCTCAGGCCGGTCTGAAGGAGCTCCCGGCGCGACTCGATCGCGCAGGATGCCATGAGCCGGCCGATCGACGACCCCGGCCGGCCCAGGCCGTCGGTCACGGTCTCGGGCAGTCGCCGCGGGACCACGAGCGACTCGGCCAGGACATAGGGCATGCGGGACACCGACCCGCGAAGGAGCGCCCGCCGTGCGATCACCTCATCGGTCGGGTCGAGGTCGAGCAGCGCGGCATCCGGGTCCCACCACGGACCGACCAGGTCCATGAGCGTCGCGAGCATGGCCGGGCCCGACTCGCGCAGGGTCTGCGTCCCGACCGGCTCGGCGGTGCACGCCTCCAGCAGCGTGGTCACCGTGCCGTCAGCGGTCATCAGCATGCGGTCGAACGCGTCCAAGTCCGGAGGCAGCGCGGGCCGCCGAGCGAGCCGTGCGGGCCCGCTTTCCGAGTGCGTGCGTTCCGCTGTCATCGCTTCCATGTCGCTCCCGGGGACGGGTTGCTCAGCCTCGAAACCAGCGTCCTCGCACGCGATGGACGCCGCAATGCCAGTGGCCGAACCAACCCATGAAGCCTCGTGAACAGGCGGCGTCGTGATTGAGGGGGGCGCTCGGGCCGCATGGGTCAACTGCACCGATGACCGTCCCCAACCCCTCACGAGAGATGAAGATCACCGACCCCTCCCTGTGGCCGCCGCACCTGCCCGAGATCCGCATCGAGCCGTCCGAGCCCCTGTCCGGTCGCGAGGCCTACGACGTGATGACCAGCGACGGGGCGCAGCTCGCGGCGATGGCCGCCCTGCGAGCCGACGATGATCCGATCGCGTTCGATCACATGAACGACACGCTGATCTCCGTCGAAGGCTGCTGGGAGCTCACCATGGTGCGGGCCGACGGCAGGCTCCGCGAGAGCCGGATCCTGTTCCGCGCGCCGGAGGCAGGCCGGCCGGGCGGCCTCGACGCGGAGCTGCGGGCGTGGGCGACGCTGACGGTCCTCTGGGCGTTCGGCGGCGAGCGCCGAGGCCGGGGATGACTCCGGGGGGCGGAGGCGGCGCGACGGTCAATGGAGTCCGGGTCATGCGCCTCCTGCACCCCGAGCCCATCGAGCTGCGCGACGAGGTCCTGCCCTGGGAGCTCGACGCCGACCGCGCCCATCACGTCGTCGAGGAGGCGTCGCCGGCCGCGCCGCGCGCGGCCTCGGAGCCCTCGCCGGATCCCGCGCCCGCGCAGGTCCTCCCGGATGCCGGCGAGGCCATGACCGAGCGGTTCGCCGACCTCCGTGCTGCCGCGGCTTCGCGGCTCCCGGAGCGCCGGCCCTCCGGGCTCGCCGTGCGGTGGGCCGGAGTCGCCGCGGTCACGCTGGTGGCCCTTGGGTCGAGCCTCGTCCGCGGCCCGCAGGAGCGGCCGGCGCGAGCCGACGCCAAGCCCATGGCCCGAGCGACGTCGACCACGCAGCCGCGCGTCATCGGGGCCGCCAAGCCGCCCGCCGCCGACCCGGCGCGGACCGCGGCGAAGCGCGCCGCGGCGCGCGAGCGCAGGCGTGTGCAGCGCAAGCGCCGTGCCCGGGCCGCCGCGCAGCGCCGGGCGCACCGCCGCCGCGTGCGGCGAGCCGCGCAGCGCCGTGCCGCGCAGCGCAGCGCCGTGATCGCGGCGGCGACCCCAGCGGCCCCGGCACCGCCGCCGCCGCCGGCACCGCCGTCGGCGCCCGCGCAGAGCGCGCCGGCATCACCACCGCCCGCTCGCGCTTCCGAGCCCCGCCGGCGACCCGATCCAGGCCCGGAGTTCGGCCTCGACTGAATCCAGGGGGGCGGCGCCGGCCGCCCACTCAATGGAGGCGATGAACCCATGATCCCCACGACCACCAAGCTCAAGAGCGTCCAGCTGCGCGCCCGCGCGCCGCGGCTGCTCTTCCACACCTTCATCTGCATCCTCTGCGTGGCCGGGGTCCGGGCGATCTTCGAGAGCCCGCCGGTCGTGACCGCGGCCCGGGCGATCCCCGCCCCGACGGTGGACTACGCCGCGATGGGCGTCGCCGAGACGTTCGCCCGCGAGTACCTGACGTGGTCGCCGAGCGAGGAAGCGGGCCGGCGCGAGGAGCGCCTGAAGCCCTTCCTCTCAGACGACCTGGATCCGTCGGGCGGCCTGCGGCCGGCGGCCGACACCGCGCAGGCGGTGATGTGGACGACGGCCCTGGGGGCGCGTCGCGCCGGGCGGCGCCAGCTCGTGACGGTCGCCGTCGGGACGAGCCAGAACCCCGTGTACATCACGGTTCCGGTCGAGCGCGACGAGCACGGGCTGCTGTCCGTCGCCGCCTACCCGGCGATCGTCGGCCCGCCGGCGACGGAGACGCGGGGCGCGCCCGCCAACGAGGAGGCCGTCGACGACGACGCGCTCGAGGCCGTGGTCGAGCGCGCGCTGGGCAACTACCTCTCGGGCGCGGGCGACAACCTGCTGGCCGATCTGACACCCGACGCGGTCGTCTCCGCGCCCGAGCAGCCGCTGCGGCTGTCCGGCGTCAGCGACGTCACGTGGGTGCAGGACGGTCGGCGCCTGGCGGCCATCGCCGACGTCCGCGACGAGCGCGGCACCACCTTGACGCTCCGGTACGAGCTGGACGTCGTCAAGCGCGACCGCTGGTACGTGCGGTCGGTCCAAGTCGATCCCACCCATGAAGGGAGTCATCCATGAGGCGCATCTCACGCGTCTTCGTTCCGGCGATCTTGGCCGGCCTGTTCCTGACGGTTGCAGCGGCCCCGGTCGCCCTGGCCGCCGACAGCGGTCTCGGCAAGAACCTGGGGGAGGAGCTGTCCGGCATCGTCGAGCCGCTCCTGATCAGCGTTGCCGCGCTGGTCGGGCTGCCCGCGATGTTCAAGCGAGACCTCTCCCAGGCCATCATCATCTTCATCATGGTCCTCGTCCTCGGGGGCTTCGTGTTCGCCACCGACGAGGTCAAATCCGCCGTGGACGCGTTCTGGGGCGCGCTCGGCAAGTAGCCCGGCCATGTCGAGCGATCGTGGCATGACGATCCGGTCCTACCGGGTCTGCTTCAGCGTGGAACGGCGTATCCACAAGCTCGACCGGTGGCGCGTGCCGCTGCCCTACGGGCTGCCGGTCCGCGGGCTGGTCTACTTCGCCTGCGCGGCGCTCGCGGTGCTCGTGCTCAGCCCGTTCCCCGTGGTCGGCGACCTGCTCGGCGACCTGCACCCGATCATGCGCTTCCTGCTCGTGCCGGGCGCCGTCGCGATGACGCTCTACCGCTTGGCGCTCGACGGGCGGCCGGCGCACGCGGCGGGCCTGGCCTGGGTGCGGATGCGCCTCGAGCCTTCGCGCATGGCCGCGTTCCGGGCGGTCGAGCCGCCCGGGCCGGTGACCCTGGGCACGCTGGTGATGGCCCCTGACGAGCGCTTCGCCCGGATGCGGGCTGGCGTGATCGAAGGACCGGCGGACGTCCTGATCCGCTATCCGGCGCAGGCCCGGCAGCGGCGCACCGCGCTGCATGTGCGCCAGCAGGACGGCGAGGTCATGCCGCGCGGCAAGCAGATCCGGCTGGGCGCCGGCCAGCGGGTGGTGGTCTCGTGAACGCCCCCTATCGCTTCGCCTACCGCAACCTCCTGTTCGGGGCCGGTCCCGACGACGTCTGGGCGGTGTACCGGGTGCAGACCCAGGCCTACGCCGGCCTGACCCGCGCCGACAAGCACGACGTGCTCTCGTCGCTGGCGTCCTTCGCCTACGGCATCGAGGCCGACTTCTCGCTGCTGCGCGTCGGCCGGCCGTGGTCCGTCGACAGCTACACGCTCGGCGTGCAGGCCACGACCGACCTGCGCGGAGTGCACCGGGAGGAGCTCGACGAGTACCTGGCCGCCCAGCGCGATGCGCTGCGGTCCCGCGACTCGCACGTCCCCGAGGTCTACGTCTCGGTGCGGATGCCGTCCGAGCGGGCCTCGCTGGACCTGAAGGGCGTGCCCAGCATCGCCGGCGCGCGCCGCCTCTTCGGCCTCGACGACCCGCGCGGCTTCAGCCGCCGCCGGATGGAGGCGCTGCTCGACGAGGAGGACAAGGTCTACGCGCGCGTCTATGACTTCCTCGACGCCGACCGCGCGGCGACCCACGAGCTGCAGTGGCTGATCCGGCGCGCGTTCTGCCGCGGCGTCGGCGACCCGGAGGTCGACGAGCGCTTCCGGCCCCAGGCGCTCGTCGTCGACAGCAGCGACGAGGACGGCGGCGCGCGCTACCGGCCGCTCGAGGCCGACGTCCTGCGGCTGATGGACGCGCCGATCAACGTCGAGCCGCGCCTGCTGCGCATCGAGTCCGAGCTCGGCGACTCCTTCCAGGCCTTCCTGTGCCTCGGCGCGCTGCCCGAGGCCGTCACGTTCCCCGGACGCCGCGCCGAGCTGCTCTTCGCACCGCTCGAGGCGCTGGACTTCCCGGTCGACGCCGCGTTCAGCTCGCGCCTGGTCACCAACGAGGACGCCATCCGCCTCGTCCGCCGGCGGATCGTCGACGCCGACTACACCTACCGCGAGGAGAGCTTCGGCGACCACGGCCCGTCGTCCGCGGCGGCCGAGCGCCCCCAGGCCGCGCGCGAGCTCGAGGACTACCTGACCGCCGGCGACCGGCCGCCGCTGCTGCGGACCACGATCTCGCTGGCGGTGAGCGCCGCCAGCCGCGAGGAGCTCGAGGATCGCATCGGGCGCATCCGCCGCGAGTACGGCGTGATCAAGCTGCACCGCCCGCTGGGCGATCAGCTCCGGCTGTTCGTCACGCACCTCCCCGGTCAGTCGTGCCCGATCGCCGACTACGACGACTACCTGACGATCGAGCAGTTCGGCTCGATGGTGCCGACCGCGACGCACGCCGTCGGCGCCGAGGCGGGGCCCTACCTCGGCTACACGATCACCGGCGCCCGCCAGCCCGTGCTGTTCGACCCGACCGAGGCGTCGCGCACCAGCCGCGCGCCCGCCACGCTGCTCAGCGGCACGCTCGGCTCCGGCAAGACGCTCTGCATGGAGCTGATCATGTACCAGGCGTTCCTCGCCGGCTCGACGATCTGCGACATCGACCCGAAGGGCGACCATCGGCTCGAGCGGCTCCCCGGCGTGGCCGAGCACATGGAGATCATCGAGCTCTCCTCCGAGGAGCGCTATCGCGGGATGCTCGACCCGCTGCGCATCGGCACCGACGACACGCGCGAGGACCTCGCCTACAACTTCCTCCTCGGGATCCTCCCCGAGCCCGTCGCGCCGGCGTGGCAGACGGAGATCCGGCTGGCGGTGCGCACCGCGGCCGCCGCCGGCGCCCGCAGCTGCGGCGACGTCGTCGCCGAGCTCGAGCGCGGCGGCGACGACGCGCGCGCCGCCGCGCGCGCGCTCGGCATCCACGCCTCGAGCGGCCTGGCGCGGCTGGGCTTCGCCACCGCGGGCAGCGTCGCGGAGGACGTCGGGGAGAAGACGGTCACGAGCCTGCGCATCCGCAACCTGCGCCTGCCGCTGCCGGGCACGGCGCGGACGGAGATGGTCGAGGAGGAGCGCATCGGGCAGGCCGTGCTCCACCTGCTTGCGGTCTACGCGTTGCGGCTCACGAGCTCCGATGCCCGCCGCCACTCCGTGCTGGGCTTCGACGAGGCCTGGGTGCTGCTCGCCGACGCGGCGGGCCGGACCCTCGTGGACCGGATCTCGCGGCTCGGGCGCGCCCAGAACGTCACGCCGCTGCTGGCCACGCAGGTGCTCGACGACATCGACGAGCTCGAAGGCCTGATCGGCGCGGCGTTCTGCTTCGGCGTCGAGACCGAGGGCGAGGCCCGCAAGGCGCTCAAGCTGCTGCACCTCGACGAGGACGACGAGGCGCTCCAGCAGCGGCTGATGGCGTTCCGTCGTGGCCGCTGCTTCATGCGCGACTACCGGAACCGCGTGAGCCCGGTGCAGATCGACCTCGTCGACGGCCAGCTGCTGACCGCGCTCGATACGACGCCGGGTCGCGCGCCCGAGCCGGATCCGGACCCGCGTCCGCCGGAGCTGCAGGTGGTGCGCGGCGGTGCGTAGGGCATTGCTGATCATCGCCCTGCTCGCGGTCGCGGTCGTCGCGGCCGCCGGCGGCGAGGTCGCGCAGGCCGCCGCGCCGAAGCCGCCGGGCTACTGCGACATGCCGGGCCATCCGGCCTCGGTCGGTCCCCTGTGCGACTTCGAGCAGCAGTGCGACAAGGCCCCGATCGGCCGCCAGCTTCCGACGGCGGACAACAAGCGCAAGGAGAAGGAGTGCGCCGACGAGCGCGCGCGGCGCTGGCGCGAGATCTGCCACGAAGCGAAAAAGCTGCCGGACGACCCCGCGTGGACGGGGTACTGCCAGGAGCGGGCGCTGGCGCAGTTCCCGCCGAAGGCCTGGCCGCCGCCGGGGGTCGGGCCAGAGCAGCCGCCGGCGACGCCCCCGCCGGCGACGCCCCCGGCGGCGACGCCTCCGCCGGCAACGGCCCCGCCGGCAACGCCCCCTCCGGCGACGCCCCCGCCTGCCACGCCGCCGCAGACGTCGCAGCAGCCCGCGGGGCTCACCCCGTCGAGCCCGACGTGCAAGGAGATCAACACGGGCAACTGCGCGCGTGCCGGCGGGTCGCTCAGCCGTCCGTACCCGCTGACGCGCTACCAGCTCGACGACCACTCGAGCTCGGAGTGGGACGAGCCCGGCACGTGGTTCCCCTCGATGATCCAGTCCACCGTCGCGGCGCTCTGGTTCATGATCATGCTCGTCGTCGACGGCGCGCTCGCCCTGCTGGAGTGGGCGTTCCAGATCCGCCTGTTCGGCAGCGATCAGGCGTGGATCCAGCCCGACGCGCTCGAGCACAACCTGCTCTCGATCCACAACGTGCTCGGCGAGTCCTGGGTCCGTCTCGGGATCCTCCTGGCCGGCATCTGGGGCGTCTACAACGGCCTGGTCCGGCTGCGGGCGATCCAGACGCTCGGCGGCCTGCTGGCGACCGTGATGCTGATGATCTCGGCGCTCGTCGTCATCCACTACCCCGACCAGACGATCGGGCAGGTGTCGCGCGTCGCGCACGACTCGTCGCTCCAGGCGCTGACGATCGCGTCCGGGGGCTCGATCAGCGACCCCCGTGCCGCGGAGGCCGACGCGTTCTCGGGCCTGTTCAACGGAATCGTCCGCGGACCGTGGTGCTCGCTGCAGTTCGGCGATCCCAGCGTGTGCTCGGAGAAGAAGGACTGGCTCGACGGCAAGACGATCGCCGACGGATACCTGGAGCACGACATCGAGTACGACGACGAGGGGGAGCCGGACGGCACCCGCGCGGACTTCTTCGACGAGCTCAAGGATGACGCTCCCGCAGCGGCTGCGATGCAGGAGCGCGACGGCGCGCTGGAGCGGCTCGGGCAGCTCGTTCTGATCCTGGTGGGCGTCGTCGGGGCGCTGTGTCTGCTCGTGTTCATCGGCGTCAAGCTCGTGATGGCGGCGGTCAAGACGCTCGTGCTCATCTTCCTCTGCCCGGTCATGCTGATCGTCCCGGCGCTCGGCGAGACGGGGCGCGCGGTGTTCCTCGGCTACGGCAAGCAGACCGTGTCGGCCGTCATCGAGAAGTTCATCTACGCGATCTTCCTCGGCGTCGTCGTCCTCGTCAGCGACCTGCTCTCGGACATGAAGGGTGTGGGCGCAGGCGAGCGCTGGATCCTGTTGAGCGTCTTCTGGTGGGGCACGTTCATGCGCCGCGACGAGCTGGTGGGGATGCTGCTCCTCGAGGGCGCCGGCCGCGGCGGTGGCGGCGGACGCCGCGGGCACGGCCTGGGCATGTTCCCGGCGATGCAGAACATGCGCGCACTGGGGTGGATGGGCGGCAACCTGATGCGCGCGGCCACCGCCGGCCCGAAGGCGGTGATCCGAGGGGGCGGCGCACTCTCGCGGGGCGTCGAGAAGTCCAACCGCGAGCACAACGCCGCCAACTCCCAGGACCACCTGCGCGCGCACATGGGCGAGGCCCACGACGTCCGCAGCCGCCAGGCGCAGGGCAAGCTCGCCGAGCGCGACGGCAAGCGCGAGTCCCTCAACAACGCGAACGCAAGCCTGCGCGACAACGCGCGCGAACGCGAGCGCCTCAAGCGCCAGCAGCAGAACAACCTCGCCGAGCGGGCGCGCAACCAGAGCCAGCGCGAGCAGCACCAGGGGATCCTGCACGCCGAGCGCACCAAGCCGCTCGACAAGGCGGACCGGACGGCGATCCGCGGCGCGGAGGACGGGCTGCGCGCGCTGAAGAACCGCGACAAGGACCTCTGGGCGGAGCAGGCACGCAACGAGGCGGACATCAACGACCTCGATCGCCAGGATCGGGCACTGACCGCCGGCCGCGACGACCTGATGGAGCAGTTGCGCGATCCCGAGTACCGCGACGCCGAGCAGTTCATGTCCAAGCACGGCGACGGCCCGCTCTCGCTGAGCGAGCGCGAGTTCGGCCAGATGATCGACAGCCGCCGTGGCGAGCTCGAACTCGGGGCCGCCGACGACCGCAACCTCATCTCGGCCGGGATAGCCCCGGACCGCTACCACTCCGCCCCGCCCGCGATGCAGGAGCGCATGCGCCGCGTGTCCCAGGACGCCATCGACCGCGACCGCACGCTCATCAACAACCTGCACGACACGGACGGCCGCACCTACTCGGCGAGCTACCTGGACGAGAAGGGCCGCGGGACGCGCGCGCGGGCGCGCGAGCGCGAGATGCAACAGCGCGACCGGCATCGAGGCAGGCACCGGTGACGACCTTGCGCGCACTGCTCGGCCGGCGCATCGGCGCCGACGACCGGCGGCGGCTCGCGCTGCTCGCCGGCGGCCTGCTGGTCGGCGTCCTCGTCGTGCTGTCGCTGCTCGGCGGCGGGCGGGATCGCGAGCGCGCGGCGACGGCGGCCCCCCCGCCGCCGAGCGCCACGCCGACCGCGACGGTCGACCCCGCCGAGGTGCCGGTCCCGAGCGAGGAGGGCGGCGACGGGCCGCCACCGTCCGCGATCGAGCTCGAGCGCGGCCGGCGGGCGGCGCGGATCTTCCTGCGCTCCTACCTGCGGTACTCCTACGGCAAGGCGGACGCGGCCATGCTGCCGAACGCCACCGACTCGCTGCGCGAGGAACTGGGGGAGAACCGACCGCGGGTACCGGCCGCCGACCGCAAGCCTCGGCCGAGGATCGAGCTGCTGCAGGTCGACGGCGCCGGCGACGGCCGCATCGCGCTCATCGCCATGATCGAGAACCGCGGCCGGCGCCACAGCCTCAGGCTCGAGCTCGCGCGGTACGCGACCGAGTGGCTCGTGACGGCCGTCGAGAGTTGACGTGCCCGCTCCGCTGCTCGCGATGGCGGCGTCGGTGGTCGGCGAGGAGCTCAAGCGCCGTGGGCTGCCGCCATGGCTTCTGGTGCTCATCCCCATCGTGCTCGCGGTCGGGCTGCTCATGAGCGTGGCGTCGCTGGGCGGCGCCGGGCGCGCGCAGGCGAAGTCGGGGGGGACCTCGGTCCCCTCCGAGTTCGCCCTCGCCGACATCCCCGGCGACTACATGCGGCTGTACGAGAGCGCCGCCAAGCAGGAGGGCCTTGACTGGGCGGTGCTCGCCGGGATCGGCCGGATCGAGACCAACCACGGCAGGCTCGACGCTCGCGGCGTGAAGTCGGGCTACAACTGCGCCGGCGCGGCCGGTCCGATGCAGTTCGGGATCGGCGTCGGCGACCACGGGTGCGGTGACGCCTCGAACGCCTGGGCGACCTACGGCCACGACGCCAACAAGGACGGCAAGATCGATGTGTACGACCCGGAGGACGCGATCCCGGCGGCCGCGAAGAAGCTCCGCGCCGATGGCGCACCCGGCGACTACCAGCTGAGCGCTCCGCCGCTACAACGACTCCGGGGAGTACATCGCTGCCGTCCTCGACTGGGCCGAGAAGTACCGCAAGGCCTACCGGGCGGCGACCCCCGGGTTCTCCGCCGCTGACGTGCGCGACGTGCTGGACAACCCGCGCATCACGCTCACCGCGGTGCAGCGGGCCGACCTGCAGTCGGGGGCCGTCGACCGTCGCATCGTCGCTGTGATGACCTGGATCGGCCGCAACCACTCGATGGTCGTGACGTCGCTGAAGACCGATCACAGCCCGGGCGGCAACCACCCGGCGGGCCGCGCGATGGACATCGGGTCCGTCGACGGGGAGATCTGCCGCGGCTCGCGCCAGGGCGCCTGCGGCCGGCTGGCGCTCGAGCTCGCGCGAATCACCGGGCCGCTGCACTTGACCGAGCTGATCTACTGCTTCGACCCGGACCCGGCCAGCCCCGACGCCTTCGCGATGTCGGACCACTGCGACCACATCCACGCCGGCTACGACGCGGTTCGCAACAGGCCGAGCTGAACGCGTCTTCACCGCTGCGGAGGATCGGGAGGGGCGCGACGCGCCCGTCGCTCAATCACAGAGGCATGGCTTCGACAGATCCCCAGCGCATGGCGCCCGCAGGCCTCGACAAGAGCTGGTGGGGTGTCGAGCTTCGCCATCTGGCCGCACTCGCGGCCGTCGCCGAGGAAGGGTCCTTCCGGGGCGCCGCCAGCCGCCTCGGATACGTCCAGTCGGCCGTCAGCCAGCAGATCTCGCGGCTCGAGCAGCTCATCGGCCTGCGGCTGCTGACCCGGACGCGGGGGCAGGCCGGGGTCGAGCTCACCGAAGCCGGCGCCCTCCTGCTCGCCCACTCCGAGCGCATCCTCTCCCGTCTGGCGGCGGCG
The DNA here is from genome assembly GCA_963828075.1 of uncultured Solirubrobacterales bacterium. Classification (GTDB taxonomy): domain Bacteria; phylum Actinomycetota; class Thermoleophilia; order Solirubrobacterales; family Solirubrobacteraceae; genus JACCYI01. The sequence goes on from CAWHDH010000021.1 coordinate 2,475,789, forward strand.
CAGGCCGACCTGCGCGCGCTCGGCGACGGGCGCGAGACGACGGAGATCCGCGTCGGGACGACCCAGAGCGTGGCGACGCGCGTGCTGCCGGCCGTCGTCGCGGGGCTGCACGGCAGCGCGCCGGACCTGCAGGTCACCGCGACCGAGTCCGGCAACGACGCCGATCACTTCGAGGCCGTCGAACGCGGCGACCTCGACATCGCCTTCGCCGAGCTGCCGCTGCTCCCTGGCCCGTTCGCGTTCACCGAGCTGCTCAGCGACCCCAGCGTGCTGATCGTGCAGAGCGGCTCGCCCCTGGCGGCTCGCGGCACGCCGCCGGCGCTGGCCGAGATCGCGGCGCTGCCGCTGATCCGCCACCCGACGTGGCGGACGATGCGTCTCGTGGAGGACCGCCTGCGGGCCGGCGGCCTGACGCCGAACTACCGCTTCCGCTCGGAGACCAACGCGGCGGTCCAGGCGCTCGTCGCCGCCGGGGTCGGCGCTGCGATCATGCCGCGCCTCGCGGTCGACGAGGACGATCCGCGGACGGCGGTGATCGACCTCGGGGCCCAGTTGCCGGCCCGGGCGCTCGCCCTGTACTGGCACCGCGACCGCCGCCACGGGCCGGCGCTCAGCGCGTTCCGCGACGCGGTTCGCGGGCGCTGCGAGGAGCTGGCGCGGAGGTCCGCCGACGGCGAACCGCCTGCGTGACGCGCACACGCCCCGGAACGCGAAGCGGCCCCGGCGCCTGGAACAGGCACCGGGGCCGCGACAGCCCTCGCGATCGGCGCGGTCAGCCGATCACCAGCACGACTGGGTCCAGCGGTGCGAGCTCCCGCGGTCGTTCGCGTTGCCGTTGTAGTTGATGACCGTCCCGGGCGGCAGGCACAGGGTCCGGAATCCCAAGCCATAGTTGCCGGCGCGGACCGAGACGTAACCCCACGCCCCCGGGTAGCCGTGGTTGGCCCACGACGAGTCCTGGTTGTCGATCCACGAGGGCCACGCCCCGCTGTCGCCTTCCCACTCCGCCCGCGCGCCGCCGAAGTCGGCGTGCTGCCAGGCGCAGAAGTAGAAGTAACTGCAGCCGTGGAAGTCCTGCGCGTTCGCCACGCCCGGGAGGGCCATAAGCCCGCCGAGGACCGCCGCGGTGGCGATGATCGTCCGAATCGTCTTCATCCTGCTCGACCTCCTGTTGTGGTGTGTGCCGCGGCAGCGCTTCACGCGCCGCCCACGATGAGCTGCCGTGCACGGCGCACGGCGGCAATCTGCAGCGCCCGGTAGGTCTCGACCACCCGGCGGTGGCGACGCCGAACGCGGTCGCGGCTGCGCGCCTCGACCCGCTTTCCGACCCGCGCGAGCCGGCTGCGTCCGCCGCATCGCGCCTCGGTGACCGCGGCTGCTCGCTCCGCTCGCGCGGCCGCCGCCGGCGCCAGCCCGCGAGCGCGGCGCGCGAAGCGGGCGCGCAGGTCCGTCGGGCTCGCGGCCGGAACACCCGCAGCGCGCATGCACCGCCTCCACGCCGCGAGGGCGCGGCGGACGCGGCGGTCCCGCTCAACCATCGGCCCCACCTCAGAGGCCAGGTTGTCGGCGACGATCCGGGTGCGGAACCACCGCCGGAAGTCCCCGTAGAGCCGCCCTTGCGACTCGGCAAGACAGCCGCGCGTGCTGGCCGAGGCGGGGATCCCGCCGGGGATGGTCGCCGTCACCATCGGGTCGGCCGGGCGGCCGTAGAGGGCCTCCACGAGCCGCGATGCCTCGCGGCGGGACGGCGGGGCCGCCGGCGCGCGACGCGGCGAGGCGGCGGAGTCCCTGAGTCCGAGGCCGTGCTCGCGCGCCCAGGACACGTCGGTGATGCCGTACGGGGACTCGGCCGAGCGCGAGGGCCCGGGCTCCGGGGCCGCCGAGGGGGGCAGCCGCAGGCCGCGGGCCTGCAGGCACCGGTTGACCAACACCAGCTCTGCGCGTTCGAGCAGCATCCGCTGCTCGGCCGTGACGTCACTCTGCGCCGCGTTGGCGGGCTCGATCGCCGTCGCGCCCGGCTCGCTGTCCTGCCCGAGCAGGGCGACGAGCGAGCTCGCGAGCAGCGCCGCGACGAGCGCGCTACTGAGTGCCACGCGTGTGCGGCTCATCGTCAAGGACCTCCAAGGTCATCCGTGGTCGAAGCCGCCCTCGAGGGACGAGAAAGGCGGCCAGACGAACCTAGGTCCGTCCGGGTCGGCGACCAATTACGACTGGTGATCGCACCGAAAAGCGGTGCAGAACAGCGGGCCCCGACTAGTCGCAGCCCCCTGCCCACTCGCGCAGGCGTCCCTGCCAGGCGTCGGCGAGATCGGCGACCTCAGCGCCGGTCAGGCAGCCTGCCGTCCACTCCCAGCTGGCCGTCAGTCCAGCTGGCATGCCAAGGGGCGCGGCCGTCGTGATCAAGATCACGTTCAGGGCAAACTTGGCCGAGCCGGGATGGACGCCCTCGGTGACCACGGCCCGCACGTCTCCCAGGTCCAGCGGCGGCGTCGGAGCATCGTGCATGCTGAAGGCGACTTGGGCGTACGGTGAGTGATCCGCGCTCCGCGGCGGATCGAGCGCTGCCACCAGGTGCGGGAACGGCAGCTCCTGAGTATCCAGCGCGAACAGCACGACGTCGAACACGTGATCGACCAGCCCGCGCCACGAGGCTCGGCGCGCGGCCACGTTCACCGGGAGGACCACCGTGTTCACGCACATCCCCACGACGCTCTCGGCACCCTCCGCGCGGCGGTTGGCGAAGCCCGAGACAATCGGGATGACCGGCGGGTCGACGGTGTCGCCGAGCACGTCGGCGAACGCGGCCAGCGCGACGGCGAACGGCGTGACGCGCAGCTCGGAGGCGATCGCGCGCAGCCCGGCAGCGAGGTCGGCCGGCAGCGGCCATCGGAGCGCCCCACCCGCCTGGCTCACCGCGGCGTCACGGCGCGGCAGCAACGGCCCGGAAGGCACGTCGGCGAGCGCGGCACACCACCGCTGCTGCTGGCGTTGCGCATCGGCGCTGGCCAGCCAGCGCTGCTGCCAGCGCACGAAGTCGCCGTACTGGTACGCGGGCGAGCCGAGCGCCCCGGGGCCGCGTCGATACGCGGTCGCGAGCTCCCGCAGCAGCAGCCGCGACGACCATCCGTCGTGAACGATGTGGTGCTCGGACTGCACGAGGACGTGCTCGGTCGGCGCGAGCCGGAGCAGCGTCCAACGCGCGAGCGGGCCGTCAGCGAGATCGAAGTCCTGCCGCACGATGCGTGCCATGGCGTCGTCGAGCTCGGCCGCTGACACGTCCCCAAGCTCGAAGGTCGCCGTCGGCCGGCGTCCGGTCTCCTGGACGATGCCGGCGTCGTCGAGCCGGATCACCGCGCTCAGGGCCTCGTGCCGGTCTACGAGCGCCTGGAGCGCTGCCCGCAGGCGGCCGACCTCGAGATCGCCGCTGAGCGCGACCGCCTGGTGCGCGGTGTACGCGCGGCTCTCCGGCCACAGCTCCTGCAGCAGCCACACCGCCTCCTGGTGGGGCGAGAGCGGAAACGCGGTCGCGTCGCCGCGCTCGAGGTGATAGTGCCCGGGCGCGCCGAGGACGCCCGGCGAGGCGGGAGCGTCGAAGGTTGTCACTGCCTCGACACCGTGACGACCATCGCCACGCGGGCAACGCCGACGGGGGCCTGGAGCGATTAGAAGTTCGGATTAGCCGGACCGTTGGACGCGCTTACGGTGGCCGCCCCGATGAAGGTTGGACTGCCCCCGATTCGCGTCTTCTTCGCCGTGAGCCCCGGAATCGGCCAGTGCCTGCCGGTCCTTCCGCTGGCCTGGGCGGTACGCGCCTCGGGCGGGGATGTGCTCATGGGCGCCTGCGGGGAGGCACTGGCCGTCGCGGGCAGCGGCCTGGCGGTCGCCGACGTCGGGGGCCGCACGACGACGATGACGTTCCTGCAGCAGCGTCTCCGGGGCGACCGGCCCGACGTCCTGCGAGAACTGCGCGCGTCGCCGTTCGACGACCCGACGCGGTTGGCCATCGGCTTCACGCACCTGACGCGCTATCTGGCCGATGCGACGGTGGCCGCCGCCGAGGCTTGGAAGGCGGACGTCGTCGTCACCACCCAGTTCAACGCGGCGGGGCTCGCCGCCGCGACGGCGCTGGGCATCCCGGCGGTGCACCACGGGTTCGGGCCGGTCCGGACCCGCATCGTCGCCGACGTGGCGGGGATCGACCTGCCCGACACGCTCGTCGACCTCGACGTCGCCCCGCCCAGCATCGCCGACTCCGCACCCGGCGCCTGGCCGATGCGATACCTGCCCCACGACGCCGGCACGGCGACCGACTGGATGCACGAGCCGCCGGCTCGCGCGCGCCCACGCATCGCGGTCACGCTCGGTACCGTCATCCCGCGCGAGGCCGGCCTCGGCGCCCTGCACAGGATCCTCGAGATCGCGCCGGAGGTCGATGCCGAGCTCGTGGTGGCAATGCGCGAGGCTGATATCCGGGACCTTCCCGCCCTGCCGGCGAATGTCCGCGCGGCCGGCTGGATGCCGATGGGACTGCTGCTGCGCCAGTGCGCTGCGGTGATCCACCACGGGGGCGCCGGCAGCACGATGACCGCGCTGTCCGCCGGGATCCCACAGCTCGTGCTCCCCGACGGCGCCGACCGCTACATCAACGCCGAGGCCGTCCGCCGGTGCGGCGCCGGGATCGTCGCCGAGCAGGACGACCTCACCGCCGCCCACGTCTGGCGGCTTCTCGACGACCTCCGTCTCCGGGATGCGGCGCGGACCGTCGCGGCCGAGATGGCCTCCATGCCGCCCCCAGCCGAACTGGTGCCGCGGCTGGCGGCGCTCGGCCGGCCTGTCGCTGCTCTCACCTGACCTAGGAGTCCCATGCCCAGCCAGCACGACGACATGTCCTCCAACTCCGCCGGGATCGCAGACCGATCCCTGCTCGAACGCTTCGCCGTCCAGGTCGCCGATCGGCCGGATGCCGCGGCGGTGGTCTGGGACGGCGGGACGTTCACGTACGCCGAGCTCGATGCACGCGCCAATCAGTTCGCGCAGGTGCTGACAGCGGCCGGCGTCCACGAGGAGACGAGCGTCGTCTTCCTGATGGAGCGGTCACCGCACGTCGTCGTCGCCCTGCTGGCGATCGTCAAGGCCGGCGGGTGCTACGTCCCGCTTCACGCCGAGTATCCCGATGCGCGGATCGTGCTGATCGCCGAGGAGACCGGTGCGCCGGTGATCGTGACCGATCGGGCCACGTTGCCACGTCTCGCCGAGGGGACGGCGGCTCACGCCCGGACCATCCTGGCGGTCGATGACCCCGCGACGGTCGCCGGGGTTGCGTCCGACGCTCCGCCAGCGCGCGAGGACCGGCCCAACCAGCTCATGTACATCATGTACACGTCCGGTTCGACCGGGCGGCCACGCGGCGTCGCGATCGAGCGTGCCTCCGTCGTCAGCCTGGCGGCCGACCGGCGCTGGGAAGGCGGTCGGCACGAGCGGGTCCTCCTGCACTCCTCACACGCCTTCGACGCGGTCACCTACGAGATCTGGGTGCCGCTGCTGCTTGGTGGCACGATCGTCGTCGCTCCGCCGGGCAACCTCGACCCCGACGGGCTCCGGAGGCTGATCGCCGAGCATGCCATCACCGCCGTATTTCTGACCACCGCGTTGTTCAACGTGGTCGCCGACGAGGCGCCCGACGCCCTAGCCGGGGCCCGTGAGGTCCTCACCGGCGGCGAGCTGGCATCGACGAGGGCCTTCCAGCGCGTCCTCGACCACTGCCCCAGCACGGTCGTCTCACACGTCTACGGCCCGACCGAGTGCACGACCTACGCGACGTACCACGCGCTGTGCCCCCCGCACGGCAAGCTCGGTGCCGTCGTTCCGATCGGCCGGCCGATGGACGACACGCAGGCCTTTGTGCTGGACGAGGATCTGCGGCCCGTGCCGTGCGGCACGCCCGGCGAGTTGCATCTTCTCGGCGCCGGCCTCGCGCGCGAGTACCTCCGCCAGCCGGAGGAGACGGCCGGACGGTTCGTGGCCAACCCGGTCGGCGGCCGGTGGTCGCGGATGTACCGCACCGGCGACATCGTCCGCATGAACGCCGACGGCGCCCTCGAGTTCGTGGGCCGCGCCGACGACCAGGTGAAGCTGCGCGGGTTTCGCATCGAGCTCGGCGAGGTCCGCGCCGCCTTGCTGCAGCAGCTCGAGGTCTCCCAAGCGACGGTCGTCGTGCGCGAGCGCGGCACCGGTGATCGGCAGCTGGTCGCATACGTGGTCCCGGCCACCGGCACGATGATCGACACCGTCGGTCTCGGCGGCCGCCTGGAGCGCACGCTGCCCGCCTACATGATTCCGGCGGCGTTCGTCGTGCTCGACCGCCTGCCGCTGACCACGAACGGCAAGGTCGACGTCGCGGCGCTGCCGAGCCCCGCACCGGCCGTCGAAGCCGCCGGCCGGTCGCCGCGAACGGCGGAGGAGGAGCTGCTCTGCTCGCTCTTCGCCGATGTGCTGGGCGTCCCCGAGGTTGGCATCGACGACGACTTCTTCGCGCTCGGCGGCCATTCGCTGCTCTTCGCTCGGCTGAAGACGCGGATCCGGGCCAGCCTCGGCGTGGACCTTCCGCTGCGGGCGCTGTTCGAGGAGCCAACCGTCGCCGCGATCGCCGGCCATCTCACCGCACCAGCGGCGCAAGCGCAGCGATGATCCCGTTGTCGCTCGCGCAGCGCCGGCTGTGGTTCCTCCAGCGTCTGGAGGGCGCGAGCCCGACCTACCACATCGCCAGGCTCTGGCGCCTGGATGGCCCCGTCGACGTCGCGGCGCTCGGCGCCGCGCTCGACGACGTGCTGGCCCGGCACGAAGCGCTCCGCGCGGTCTTCGGCGAGCACGACGGCGAGCCGGTCCAGCGGATCCTCGGCACCGGTGAGGCGTGCTGGCCGCTCGCCGTCGACTCCGTGGTGCGCGATCGGCTTCACGACACGGCCGAAGAGCTTGTCTGGCGACCGTTCGACCTGACGGTCGAGATCCCGGTCCGTGCGCACCTCCTGACGCTCGGGCCAGACGCGCACGCCCTGCTCCTCGTGCTTCATCACATCGCTGCCGACGGGCGGTCGCTCGTGACGCTGCTCCAGGACCTCTCGACGGCGTACGCCGCGCGCCGCGTCGGCACCCCGCCCGGGTGGGATCCGGTTCCGGTGCCCTACCGCCAAGCGGTCCTGCGCCAGCGCGACCCCCGCCCGGAGGCCCTCGCATTCTGGCGCGACGCACTGGCGGGACTGGGCGACGACGGTTTGCCAACCGACCACCCGCGACCGGCGGTCGCCAGCCACCGCGGGGATCTCGTACGTTTCACGATCGCGCCGGAGCTGTGGGAGCGGATCGCCACCTTCGCCCGCAGCATGAGAGCGACGCCGTTCATGGCGCTCCACGCCGCGTTTGCCGGGCTGCTGACACGCCTCGGCGCGGGGGACGACATCGCGATCGGCGTGCCCGCTGACGGGCGCGCGGACGAGGATCTCGAGCGTACGGTCGGCTTCTTCGCCAACACCCTCGTCCTGCGGACCGACACCTCGGGCGACCCGAGCTTCAGGACGCTCGTCGAGCGCGTCCGGACGTTCGCACTCGACGCCTACGCGCATCAGGAGCTGCCGTTCGAGCGCCTCGTGGAGGAGCTCAACCCGGCCCGCTCACCCGCGCGTCACCCGCTGTTTCAGGTGATGCTCAACTACCTGAATCTGCCGCCGGCCCGGCTGACGCTCGACGGCGTCGAGGTGCGGCCCGAGGCGCGCGCCCCGCAGGTATCCCGCTACGACCTCACGGTGAACCTCGCAGAGCGCGAAGGCGGTCTCGAGGGCACCGTTCACTACAGCACCGACCTCTTCGAGCGGGCCACGGTCGAACGCTTGCCGGAGCGCTTCTCGCGGCTGCTGCGTGCCGGGCTGGACGACCCCGACCTGCCGTGCCGCCGGCACGAGCTGCGAACGGCTCGCGAACGCCGTCGTCTCGACGCATGGGGGTGCGGCCCCGCGCGAGCGCAGCCGGACACCGCGCTGCCGGCGCTCATCGAAGCGCAGTCGCGGCGGACGCCCTCCGCCCACGCCGTCGCTGCCGGCGACACGCTGCTGACGTACGCCGAGCTCAACGCGTACGCCAACCGACTCGCCCACCGCCTCCTCGCGCTCGGAGCCGGGCCGGAGCGGCTGGTGGCCATCGCGCTTCCGCGCACCGGACAGCTCGTCGTCGCCTGGCTCGCCGTGATGAAGACCGGAGCCGCGTACGTGCCGCTCGACCCGGGGCAGCCGCCCGCGCGCTTGGCTTTCATGTTGGAGGAGAGCGCGGCGTGCGCGGTGATCACGTCGACGGCGGTCGAGCTGCCCTGCGCCGGAGACTCGGACACACCGCGGCTCGACGTCGACGCACTCGGCGGCCGAAGAGATCGCGCGGAGGACCCCGGCCGCCCCATCGAGCCCGGGAGCCTCGCGTATGTGCTCTACACGTCCGGGTCGAGCGGACGGCCGAAGGGCGCGATGGTGGAGCACCGGTCGCTCTCGACGATCGCGATCACGCTGGGCGAGCTGGCGGGCGCTCGACCGCGCGACGTGGGCTGGGTGACGCCGTTCTCGTTCGACATGTCGTTGAAGGCGCTCTGCCAGCTGGCGCACGGCGGCTGCGTCCACGTCCTCTCAGACGCGGCGCGCCTGGATCCTGTGGAGTGCGTCGCCTACCTCCGGCGCCACCCCGTCGAGCTGCTGCCCTCGACGCCCGGGCACGTCGAGCAGCTGCTCGCCGCCGGGTTGCTGAGCGGCCGTGACGAGCTCGAGCTGTGGCTGGGGGGCGAGCCGATCTCGCCGGTCCTGTGGCGTCAGCTGCGCACCGTGCCGGGCCTGCGGGCACTCAACATGTACGGGCCGACGGAGTGCACGGTCGACGTCGCGACCCAGTGGCTGGACGAGACCGCGCGCTCGGTCGCGGGTCGCCCGCTGCCGAACACGCAGATCGTCCTGCGAGACGAGACCGGCGCGGCGGTGCCGATCGGCGTGCCCGGTGAGGTGCAGGTGGCGGGCGCCCAGGTCGCCCGCGGGTATCTGCGCCGGCCGGAGCTGACCGCCGCGCGCTTCGTCACCGCCGTGGACGGCATGCGGTGGTACCGCACGGGCGACCGCGCCCGATGGACCGAGGACGGACGCCTCGAGCTCCTCGGACGCCTCGACGACCAGGTCAAGCTCCGCGGGTTCCGCGTCGAGCTCGGCGAAGTCGAGGCCGCACTGGCGCGCTGCACCGGCGTTCGGGAGGCGGCCGCCGTCGTGCGAGAGGACCGGGCCGGCGACGGGCGGCTCGTCGCCTACGTCGTCCCGCACCGCGATGTCGGCGACCCACCGTCCTCCACGGCGCTCCGCGAGCACGCGGCTCGAACGCTCCCCGATTACATGGTGCCCGCGGCCTTCGTGACGCTCGACGCGCTGCCGTTGACGCCGCACGGCAAGGTCGACCGACGCGCGCTGCCCGCGCCGGACCGCGCTGCGCACCCACCGGATGGACGTGCTCCAGGCACCGCGCGCGAGCAGACGCTCGCGCGGCTCTTCGCGGAGGTGCTCGGCCTGGCCAGCGTCGGTGTCGACGAGGACTTCTTCGCGGTCGGTGGCCACTCGCTCCTGGCGCCGACCCTGGTGCGCCGGATCGCCGACGATCTCGGCGTCACGTTGCCGCTGCAGGCCGTGTTCGAGTGCCGCACCGTGGCGCGGCTGGCTGCCCGCGCGGAGGCGACGAGCGACCAGCAGGAAGGCGTTCCGGCCGAGCTGTGGTCCGATGCGACGTTGGACGTCACCGTGCGCCGCATGGCACCGGCCCCTCGTCGTCGCGGGAAGGCGCGCAACGTGCTGCTGACGGGCGCGACGGGCTTCGTCGGCGCCTTCGTGCTGCGTGAGCTGCTCGATCACGGCCAGACGCGCGTGCACTGCCTGGTGCGGGCACCCGATCGCGGGGCGGCGCAGACCAGGCTCGTCGGCGCGCTGCGCCGCTGGGACCTCCCGACAGACGGGCTCGATCGCGCTCGCGCCCTGCCCGGCGACCTCGCGGCCGGCGCGCTCGGCGTCGCGCCGGCCGACCGCATCGACCTCATCCGGTCGGTCGACACGGTCGTCCACTGCGCAGCTGTCGTGAGCGCCGCCGAGCCGTACGCCGCCCTGGCCGGCCCGAACGTCCACGGCACGCACGAACTGCTGCGCCTCGCGTGCGCGGGTTCCGCAACGTGCTTCCACCACGTCTCCACCATGTCGGTGATCCGCCGTGACCAGCCGGGCCCCGTCGCCGAGGAGGCCATCGCTTCACCGGACGGCCTGCGCGGCGCGTACGCCCTGACCAAGTGGGCCGCGGAACGCCTCGTGCTGACCGCGCAAACGCACGGCCTTCGCGCCTGGGTCCACCGGCTCCCGCGCGTCAGCGGCGACACGCTGACCGGCGCTTGGCCGCAGGACGACCTCATGGCGCGCATCCTGCGCAGCGCACTCCGCGTCGGTGCGCTGCCCGACCGCCCGTTCCCGGACCTGTGGACGCCGGTCGATCACCTTGCCCGGGCGCTGGCGTGCCTGGTCCTGGAGCCGCCCGTCGCCGGTCCGGTCCTGCACCACACCGATGTGGCTCTCGTTGACGGCCAGGATCTTGCGCGATGGATCACGGACACCGGCCACCCCGTCGGGCTGCTGCCCTGGCCTGCCTGGCTCGACGCCGTCGAAGCCGACGCGGGCAGCCCCATGGCGCCGCTGCTGCCGCTCCTCCGCGCACAGGCGAACGCCGGCCCGCACCGGCGGCCGGTCTACGACGCCGGCCGCCTACGACAGGCCTTGGGAGAACGCGTCCCGCCGTACCCGCCCGTCGACGGCGCGATGGTGGCTCGCTACGTGGCGTATCTCACGCAGCTCGAGGTGGCCGGGACGGCGACCGCGGTCAGCACGAGGTCAACGTCGCGCTCGACGGCCCACCGTCCTGCGATGTCGCTGAGGGGCCCGTCAGGGCGCAGCGCCGCGGCGAACGTCCCGTACTCGTGGTCGAACGTGAGCCGGACGTCGTCGAAGCCGAGCCAGCATCGCGTGAGTGAGAACCAGGCCTTGTAGACCGACTCCTTCGCGCTGAACGCCAGGCGGTCCCAGCACACCACCGGGTCGTGGACGGCCAAGCGCTCGAGTTCGCGGCGCTCATCGCCGAACACCACCATGTCGAGCACGGCCTCGGGCAGTCGCTCGTGCGGCTCGGCGTCGATCCCCACTGCGCTCAAGGCGGTGCGGCGGGCGACGGCGCAGCCGCGATAGCCGGCGCAGTGCGTGATGCTGCCGACGACGCCGGCCGGCCACACCGGCTCGCCGTGCTTGCCGCGCGGGATCGGCTGCGACGGGACGCCGAGGCCCGCCAGTGCCTGGCGGGCCAAGGCGCGGCCGGAGGTGAACTCGGCCCGTCGCGGTGCGACGGCCCCGACGAGAGCGGCCGCCTCCTCGGGCAGGACCGCGTCGTCGGCGCTGTCCGTGCTGCGCTCGGCAACCACGGCAGCCTGCGGCAGGAGGCGCTCGATCACGTGTGGCGGCGGCCGGTGGACACCATGCGCACGACATTCTCCGCGACCTTGAGGGATGCCACGCGGGCTCACTCGGTACGGTTGAACCGCCAGATCGCCACGCCCATCATCGCCAGGCCCAGGAGCAGGACCATGCCCGCCTCGAACACCGGCGGCAGGCGCCAGCCCCACCAGGTGACGCCCGGGTCCAGCGTCCGTCGCGCCGACTCGGAGATGTCGAGGTGGTTGAACACCAGGTGGCGCATCGGGTCCACCGCGTAGGTCAGCGGGTCGATCCGGTTCAGGACGCCCAGCCAGCCCGGCAGCTCGGAGACGGGAAAGAACGCGCCGGACACGAAGAACATCGGCATCACGAACATCTGCATCACGTGCGTGAAGGTCTGGGCCTGCTTGATGTGCACCGCCACCAGGACGCCGAAGGCGGTGACGGTGACGGCCAGGAGCATCATCAACCCGAGCAGGCCGGCGATCAGCAGCGGGTCGTAGGGGACGTCGACCAGCCCGGCGAGCACCAGCACGAGGATGCCCTGGCAGGCCGCGATGATCGCGCCGCCCAGGCACTTGCCGATGAGGATCGACGACCGGCTGACCGGCGCAACCATCATCTCCGACAGGAACCCGAGCTCCCGGTCCCACACCAGCGAGGCGGCGCTGAAGATCCCCGAGAACAGCACCGCCATGGCGAGGATGCCGGGGAAGATGAACGTCGTCAGGCCGACGCCCCCAGTGGAGGCGGCGGACAACGACTCCAAGCCAGAGCCCAGCACGAACAGGAACAGCAGCGGCTGGATCAACGCCATGATGGTCTGCGCACGGTTGGTGACGAAGCGGATCAGCTCGCGGTGGCAGATGATCTTCACCGCGCGCATCTCCGAGCGCCACGAGCGTTGCGGCACCCGGGCGGCGACGACGTCGGCGATCATCGCTTCGCCCCCGCCATCGCGCGCATCAAGGCTCGGGTCTGGGTGCCCGCGCCGCCGGTCTCCGCGTCCCGGATCGTGGAGCCCGTGTGGCGCATGAACGCGTCGTCCAGCGTCGGCCGCGAGACGGCGACCGACGTGATTGCCACGTCCAGCTCGGCGAACAGCCGCGGGACGAACGCCTCACCGGACTCGACGTGGAACGTCACCGCGCCCTCGGCCACCGCGGCCTCGATGCCAAAGCGATCCTGCAGCGCGACGAGGGCCGCGTCGTTGTCGGCCGTGCCCAGCACGACGCGGTCGGCGCCGACGGCGGCCTTCAGCGTCTCCGGGGTGTCGAGCACGACGATCTCGCCCCTGTCCATGATCGCGATGCGGTCGCAGAACTCGGCTTCGTCCATGTAGTGCGTGGTCATGAAGATCGTCGTCCCCTCCGTCTGCTGCAGCGCACGGATGTAGCGCCAGATCGAGCTGCGCGTCTGCGGGTCCAGGCCGATGCTCGGCTCGTCGAGGAACAGCACGCGCGGCGAGTGCAGCAGGCCGCGGGCGATCTCCAGCCGCCGGCGCATGCCCCCCGAGAACGTCATGACTCGCTGGTCGCGGCGATCGGAGAGGTCGACCATCTCGAGCATCTGACGCATCCGCTCCTCGACCACGCCGCGGTCGATGCCGTACAGCTCCGCGTGCAGGCGCAGGTTCTGTGCGGCGGTGAGGTTGTTGTCCAGGGTGGGGCCTTGGAAGACAAGGCCGATGTGGCGGCGCACGTCGTCGCGCCGGGTGACGACGTCGAACCCGCTGACGCACGCCGACCCGGACGTGGGCCTGGCCAGGGTGCAGAGCATGTTGATCGTCGTGCTCTTGCCGGCGCCGTTGGGGCCGAGGAAGCCGAAGACCTCGCCCGGCGGGACGGTGAACGAGACGCCGCGGACGGCGTCGACTTCTCCGTAGGACTTGACGAGGTCGTCGACCTCGATGGCAGGTGTGATGGAAGCAGTCACGGCGCGGCAGAGTAACACTACAGTCGCTGTAAGTCTACTGTCACTGGTATGATACGATCGATCATGGAGGCACCGCCCGAGGGTCTGCGCGAGCGCAAGAAACGCGCCACTCGCGACGCGATCGCCGCGACGGCACGCCGGCTCTTCGCCGAGCGCGGGTTCGACGCGGTCACCGTCGCCGAGGTCGCCGCGGCCGCCGACGTGTCCGAGAAGACGGTGTTCAACCACTTCGCCACCAAGGAGGACCTCGTCTTCGCCGGCGGTGAGGCGCGGCTGGCCCAGTTGCAGGCGGCGATCGCCCAGCGCCCGCCCGGCGCCTCGGTGCTCGATGTCTTCCGCGCGAACTCCGAGGCGATGCTCGACACCGTCGCTGCCGGCGAAGGCGACGACCGCCTGGTCGTCCCCCGCATCGTGCGGGGCAGCCCCACGCTGCAGAAGGCGCTCGCGGCGGGATGGGAACACGAGGCCGCGACCCTCGTCGCCGTCGTCGCCGAGGCCACCGGGGCGGACGACGACGACCTCGTTCCCGCGGTCGTCGCCCGCACGCTGGCGGGGGCGCTCATCACGATCTTCCGGGCCGCGTTCGACGGCCTGCTCGCCGGCGAGGACCCCGAGCAGCTGGCCGCCCGCCTGCGGCCCCAGGCCGCGCGCGCCTACGACCAGCTCGCGGCCGGCCTCGGCGACTACGGCACGTCGGATCGGGCCGCCCCACGAGCCTGACGGCCCGCTACGCCTCGGCGATCGACGTCAGCGGACGGTGAGCGTGACCCTCCAGGGGTCGGTGCGGATGCGCGCGGAGCGGGCGCTGACCAGCGCGTCGTAGCGCCCGGGGCGCGCGCGCCGCCCGGCGAGTCGCTTCACGCGGAAGGTGTTCCAGCCGCGGTGCCCCCGGAAGCGGACGGTGTGCCAGCGGCGTGGATGGCGGTCTTTCGGGTTGCCGCTGCGGATGCGGATGGCGATCCGGGCCGATCGCGCGAGCCGGACGCGGACGCGCAGGCCGCTGCGGGGACTCAGCAGGCGCCCGGCGACGACCCGCGATCGGGAACCGGGCGCGGCCGCCGGGGCCGGACACCTGCCCCGTCGCCAACCTGGCGTCGAACGCGCGCAGGATCTCCTCGATCGGCTCGTAACAAGCGTAGGAGTTGAATATCCCTGCGTCGATCGTGGAAACGATCCCGAGCGCGGCGCGCTCAGGCCCTGTCGACGTGTACACCGGCCCGCCGCTGTCGCCCGGCTTCACCGACTGGATGTCGGTGCAGAAGAGCTTGTTGTCCGGGTCGCCCAAGCCATCCTCGTCTGAGACGTAGTCCTTGTCCTCGAGCGTCCCGCACTGGTCTGCGCCGCCGTTGCGCCCCGTGATGCAGACGCCATGCCCTCCTGCTGCTCGTCGTTGCGCAAGAAGCCGGTGATCTTCAGTGGTGGCAGGTCGCCGCGCTCGACTTGCTGCGCGTAGCGCTCGTCAAGCCCGTCCGGCCAATGTCTGCTGCGGGACCTTCGATCCCTTCGGCGGGTCGATCATCTTCATCGCGCCGTGGAAGTACGCCGCCTGCTTGAGCTTCGTCCGCTCCGGCTCACCTCCGTCCACCGCGTACTCGACGACGTACTCGTTCTGCACCGTGCGGTGGCCGCGCTCGTTGCGCGAGACGTTCGCGGTCCGCGACTCGACGATGCGCCCCTCGATCTTCTCCCACTTCCGGAACACGCAGCGACCCTATCCGCTCGTCGGTCCTCGGCCATCACCGGGCGCGCAGCTCGTCGTGGAGGCGCCGTGCGACGAGCGCCATCCGCGCCTCGGCGGCCGGCTGCACCGCGGCCGGCACGGTGGACTCGGTGAGCGCGGCGACGGCCACGCGCTGGCCGTCCGCATGCTCGACGACGCCCACCTCGTGGCGCAGGTTGAGCAGCGTGCCGGTCTTCGACGCCCACGTCATCTCGTCGGAGCTGAAGTCCGGCGCCAGCCGCTGGCGCAGGACGTTGTTGCGCAAGAGGTCGCGGACGCGCGCGGCCATCGCCGGCGGCGCCGTCTCGGACCAGAGCCAGCCCAGCAGGGCCACGAACGCCGCGGCCGTGCCGGTGCTCGCACGCGCCGTGTCGAGTTGCGCGACCGGGTGGCCGCCGCCCGACGTGCCGGCCTGGATGGCGAGCTCGTGGGCGAGGTGGACCTCGTCCGGCGCCAGGCGCTGCGCGGGCGTCTCGGCGAGCGGCTGGATGCGGTGCCGGACCGTGATGCCGGTCAGCCCCAGGCGCGCGAGCGTGTCCGTGACCTCGGCCGGCGGCACGAGGTCGAAGAGGGCGTCGGCGGCGACGTTGTCGCTCAGCGCCGTCGCGAGGTAGAGCAGGTCCTCGAGTGCGATCCCCACCGGGTGGCGAAAGCGCGTGATGCCCCCCGGGCCCGGCGCCGTGACGCGGCCCGGAGCGACGTCCAGCCGCATCGCGGGGTCCAGCGCGCCGGTCTCGAACCGCTCGGCGACCGCGATCGCGAGCGGGACCTTCACCAGCGACGCCGCCGGACGCTCCACGTCGGCGTCGAGGCCGAGCTCCTCGCCGGTGGCGAGGTCGCGCGCGAGGAACGACCCGCGCAGGCCGGCCTCGTCCAGCGAGGCGCGCAGCTCGCGCTCCAGCCGCGCGCCGATCACGCCGCGGGGGGGTCGTCGGCACCGAGGCTGCGCGCGAGCACGTCCCACAACGGCCCGGTGAGCAGCCGCGCTTCCTGGGGGTCGGTCGCGAGGATCGCGTGGCCGCGGACGAGCACCGGGTCGCGGAGCGCGCGCCAGCGCAGGCCGAGCGACGCCGCCTCGGCCTCGGAGCAGAGCAGCAGGTCCTCGCTGCGCATGACCGCCGAGACCGCCGCGCTCAGCGTCGGGGCCAGCGCGAGCTGCGCAGGCGACAGGCCGGCCCGGTCCCCGGCGCGCTGGGCCTCGTCGCGCACCGGCGGCGCGTCGTCCTCAGGCTGGAGCCACAGGCGCGGGCCGGCCGGACGGGCGCGCGACGGGCGCAGCAGCTCGAACCGGCTCACGCCGGCCGCCGGGGCATCGCGCGCCGCGACGCCGAGCCGCACCGACCAGGGCGCCTCCGCGGCAGGGACGGCGACCAGGCCGCAGCGCACCTGCCGCGAGCGGACGAGCTGCTCCCGGCGCCGCGGCGGCGCGGCGCGGAACTCGAGTGTCGTCGCGTGCGCGCGCGCCGCGACGTCGAGCTCGGCCAGCGCCCGCGGGCTGAGCGTCTCCGGCACGGCGAGCGTCAGCGGTCGCAGCAGCGCGCGCTCGGCATCGTCCTCGAACGCGTCGGCGAGCTCGACGAGCCGCCGCGCCGAGGACAGCAGGTCCTGCCCGAAGGGCGTCAGCGCGACGCGGCGCGTCGTGCGGTCGAAGAGGCGCCGGCCGAGGTGCGCCTCCAGCGCCGCGATGCGCCGGCTCGCCACCGACTGCGGCACGCGCGCGGCCGCGGCGCCGTCGGTGAAGCTCGCCCGGTCGGCGACGTGGACGAACACGCGGCAGGACGTGACGAGGTCCATGGCGACAATTTATTCCAAGGACGCATCAGATCGCCCCTGCATGTCTTTGTCTGAATGGTCGGGATCTGGCACGGTGCCCGGCCATGTCTCGACTGACCAAGATCCTCCTCTCCGTCATCGCCCTCGCCGCCGCGGTCGCGACGGCCGGCTACGCCGCCGCCCACGACCCCACCGCACGAGCGGCCGCCGCCCCGCGCGTGACCCCAGCCGCCGTGGACCCGCCCGCGCTCGCCGAGCTGGAGCGCCGCGAGGGCGCCCGGATCGGCGTCTTCGCGCTCGACACCGGCTCGGGCCGGGTGGTCGGGCACCGCGCCGACGAGCGCTTCCCCTTCGCCTCGACGATCAAGGCGATGGCCGCGGGCGTCGCGTTCCGGCGCGCGTCCGCAGAGCAGCTCGCCCGCGTCGTGCAGATCGAGCCCAGCGACGTCGTCCGGTGGTCGCCGCTCGTGGAGGACCACGTCGACATGGGCCTCTCGCTCCAGGCCCTCGTCAACGCCTCGCTGCAGTGGAGCGACAACGCGGCGGTCAACCTCGTCGTCGACGAGCTCGGCGGGTCGGAGCAGTTCGAGCGCGAGCTGCGCGCGCTCGGCGACCGGGTCACCTCGATCGACCGCCCCGAGCCCGACCTCAACGAGGCGGTGCCCGGCGACACGCGCGACACGACCACGCCGCGCGCGATCGGGCAGAACCTGCGGCGCCTGGTCCTCGGCGACGTCCTGACGCCGCGACGGCGCGAGCTGCTCCGCAGCATGATGCTGGCCAATACCACGGGCGACCGGACGATCCGCGCCGGCGTGCCGCAGTCGTGGACGGTCGCCGACAAGACGGGCACGGCCGGGTACGGCACGCGCAACGACGTCGCCGTGGCGTGGCCGCCGCGCGGCAAGCCGGTCGTCCTCGCGGTCTACACGACGCACCCCTCGTCATCCGACGCGCCGCCCGACGACGCGCTCGTCGCCGAGGCGACCCGCATCGCGGTCAAGGCCCTGCAGCCATGAGGGCCCTGGGAGCCAACGCTCAGATCGCCGAGTACCCACCGTCGACCTGGAGGTTCGCCCCAGTCACGAACGACGCGCGGTCCGACAGCAGGAACATGAGCGCCTCGGCGATCTCGCGGCTGTCGGCCAGCCGGCCGATGGGGTGGGCGGCGAGGACGTTCGCCTCCGCCTCGGCCGGGTCGGCCTG
This sequence comes from uncultured Solirubrobacterales bacterium, assembly GCA_963828075.1. GTDB lineage: Bacteria > Actinomycetota > Thermoleophilia > Solirubrobacterales > Solirubrobacteraceae > JACCYI01. The sequence goes on from CAWHDH010000021.1 coordinate 2,493,951, forward strand.
CCCCTCGAGGTAGATCCGCAGGAAGTCGCCGTCGACCGATCCGGGGCCGACGGTGTTCGCCCGGATCCCCTCGGCGGCGTAGTCGATCGCGATCTGGCGGGTGAGCTGGAAGACGGCGCCCTTCGATGCGCAGTACACGGCCTGCTCGGGAAGCCCGACGACCGCCGAGATCGAGCCGATGTTGACGATCGAGCCGCCCCCGTCCTGGGCCAGGAACGCGCGGATGGCGTGCTTGCAGCCGTAGAAGACACCGGTGGCGTTCACGGCCATCACGCGATCCCACTCCTCGGCCGTGATGTCGGCCGCCTTCTTGACCACGATGGTCGCCGCGTTGTTGACGATGCCGTCGAGGCGGCCGTACGTGCTGACGGACGACTCGACGACCGCCGCCACGGCGGCCTCGTCGGTGACGTCGATCGTGTGCGCGGTCGCCTCCCCGCCGCCGGCGCGGACGCGCTCGACGGTCTGGAGTGCCCAGTCCTCCTTGATGTCCGCGACGACGACGTTGGCCCCGTTGGCGGCGAACAGCTCGGCCGAGGTCGCGCCGATCCCGCGCCCGGCGCCGGTGATGATGATCGTCTTGCCCTGCAGCTCCATCTGGTCTCCTAGGTCGAGGCTCGTTGCTTGTACGTGTTGAGGGTCACGGCGACGATGATCGTCACGCCGGTGACCGCCTGCTGCCAGAACGCCGAGACGCCCACGAGCACCAGCCCGTTGGTGATCACCCCGAGCAGCACGGCGCCGAGGACCGTGCCGAGGATCCGGCCGCTGCCCCCGAACAGGTTCGCCCCGCCGATGATCACCGCGCCGATCGCCGCGAGCTCGTAGCCGGTGCCGGCGGCGGGTTGCGCCGTGCTCAGCCGGGAGGTCTCGATGACGGACTCGAACGCCGCGCAGGTCGCGCAGATCGTGAAGACGAGCAGCTTGATGTGGCCGACGCGGATGCCCGAGAGCGCCGCCGCCTCCTCGTTGGAGCCGACGAAGTAGATGTGGCGCCCGACCGCCGTGCGGCTCAGCAGCACGTGCGCGGCGACGGCGAGCGCGGCGACGATGAACACGGGGTTGGGGACGCCCAGCGTCGACCCCTGGCCGATCTCGAGGAAGCCCTCCGGGAAGCCGCTCCGGGTCGCGCCCTGGGTCGTGCCCAGGCCGACGCCGCGGGCGACGCCCAGCATGCCGAGCGTGATGATGAACGAGGGCACGCCGGTCTTGACCACGAGCGCGCCGTTGAGGAGCCCGACCGCCACGCCGACGCCGAGCCCCGCGACGATCGCGAGCCCGATCGGCAGCTCGAGCTCGATCGCGACGTAGCCGATCACCACCGACGTCAGCGCGACCACCGAGCCGACCGAGAGGTCGATGCCGCCCGTCAGGATCACGAACGTCATGCCGATCGCGATGATCAGCGTGAGGCTGATCTGGCGCGAGAGGATGAAGAGGTTGCCCTGCGTCAGGAAGTCGGGCGAGGCGAAGGTCAGCGCCGCGCAGATCGCGAGCAGGACCAGCGCCAGGCCCGACTCTTGCGCCCGCACGACCGCCGCGGCCCGGCGCCGCGCCTCAACCGCCATGGCGCTTCCCGGTGCCGGTGGCCAGCGCCATGATCCCCCGCTCGTCGGCCTCCGTGCGCGCGAGCTCGCCGGCCATGGCGCCCTCGCGCATGACCAGGACGCGATCGCTGAGCTCGAGGATCTCGGGCAGCTCGGAGGAGATCATCACGACCGCGACCCCGCGCGCCACGAGCCGCCGGATCAGCCGGTAGATCTCGGCCTTGGCGCCGATGTCGACCCCGCGGGTCGGCTCGTCGAGGATCAGGACCTCGGGATCGAGCGCCAGCCACTTCGCGAGCACGACCTTCTGCTGGTTGCCGCCGCTCAGGCCCCGCACCGGGCGCTCGACCGAGGACACGCGGATGCTGAGCCGCTCGACGGCGTCCGCGGCCATCTCGCGGTCGGCCCGCGCGCGGATGAAGCCGCGGCGGGACAGTCGCCCGGTCGACGCGGCCGACACGTTCGACCGCACGGCAAGGTCGAGGAACAGCCCCTGCAGCTTGCGATCCTCGGGCATGAAGCCGATGCCGGCCGCGATCACCGCGCGCGGCGAGGTCGGCCTGACCGCGCGCCCCTTCACGAGCAGCTCGCACGCATCGACGCGATCCACCCCGAACATCGCGCGGGCGACCTCGGAGCGGCCCGCGCCGACGAGGCCGGCGACGCCGAGGATCTCCCCGGCGCGCACGGTGAAGGAGACGTCGTGGAGCGCCACCGTGCGCGGAGAGGGCCGACGCCGCAGGCCACGGACCTCGAGCACCGTCTCGCCCGGCGTCGTGCGCTCGGCCTCGTCGTAGAATTCCTCCAGCTTGCGGCCGACCATCATCCCGACGATCTCGTCCGGGTCCGAGGCGGCGCGCTCGCGCACCCCGACGAGCCGGCCGTCGCGCAGCACGGTGATGCGGTCGGCGACCGCGAAGACCTCCGCGAGCCGGTGCGAGACGTAGACGACGGCGACGCCGCGGTCGCGCAGCCGCCCGATCAGCCGCAGGAGCACCGAGACCTCGCTCGCCGACAGCGCGGACGTCGGCTCGTCCATCACCAGGATCTCGGCGTCGAGCGCCAGCGCCTTGGCGATCTCGACCATCTGCCGGCGCGCGAGGTTGAGCCTCCCGACCTCCGTGCCGGGATCCACGCCGGTCGTCTGCAGCGCCTCCAGCAGGGTGCGCGTGTCCGCGCGCATGCGGGCGAAGTCGACGAACCCGAGCCGCGTGCGCGGCTCGTGGGCGACGAACACGTTCTCCGCCACGCTGAGCTGCTCCGCCAGGTTCAGCTCCTGGTGGATGACCGCGATGTTGAGCTTCTCCGCGCGGCGCGGGTCGGAGATCTCGACCGGCTCACCGCGCAGCACGATCTCGCCGGCGTCGGCCTGCACCACGCCGCCGAGGATCTTCAGGAGCGTGGACTTGCCGGCGCCGTTCTCGCCCACCAGCGCGGTCACCTCGCCGGCCCGCAGCTCGAAGTCCACGCCGTCGAGCGCCTGCACCCCCGGGAAGGCCTTCGAGATCCCGCGCAGGGCGAGGAGCGGCGACTCGTCGCCGCTCGCCCGCCCCTGCGGGTCCTCACCTTCGATCAATGCGGCTCCTTGAGGAACTCCTCGAGGCCGTCGGGCTCGACCACGATGACGCCGGTGTCGATCTTGGGCGCCGGCGCCTTCTTGCCCGCCTTGAGGTCCTTGAGCAGGCGGAGCGCCTGGGCGGTCATGCCGAACGGCTTCTGGGAGATGAGTCCCTGGACGCAGCCGGCCTTCATCAGCGCCTGGCCCTCGGGCACCACGTCGAACCCGAGCACCGCGATCTCCTTGCACTTGTTGGCCTGCTTGACCGCCCCGCCGACGCCGGGGATGTCGGAGCCCGTGATGCCGATCATCGCCGCGAGACCCGGCTTGCTCTGAAGCACCGACTCGGCCTTCGCCGTGGCGCCGGCGACGGACTCCTCGGTGACCTGGGTCGTGACGATCTTGATGTCCGGGTGCTGCGCGAGGCCCTTCTTGAGGCCCTCGATCCGCTGGCGCGCGTTGAGTGCGGTCAGGCTGCCGGTGAAGACCGCGACGTCGCCCTTCTCGTCGATCGCCGCGGCGACGGCCTCGGCCAGCTTCTCGCCCGCGGCGACGTTGTCGGTGCCGATGTACGCGGCGACCTTGCTTCCGGGCGCCTCGGAGTCCCACGCGAGGACCGGGATCCCGGCGTCTACAGCCTGCTGGATCGTCGCCTTGACCGTCTCGGGGTCGTTCGGCGAGACCGCGATGCCGTCCGGGTTGGTGGCGATCGCGTTCTCGAAGAGCGTCACCTGCTGTGCGGCGTCGGCCGTCTGCGGGCCGATGAACTCCGCCTTGACGCCCAGCTTCTTGGCCTCCGCCTGCATGCCCTTGCGCGCGTCGACCCAGTACGGGTTGTCGAGCGACTTGGGCAGGAAGACGTACGAGCCGCCCTTATCGCCGCCGCCGCCTCCGCCGCCGGAGCCGCCGCCTCCGCCCTCGTCGTCGTCCGCGCCACACGCACCGAGCATGAGCGCCAGGACTGCTGCTACTGCCATGTACCGCCGCATGTCACGCCTCCTCGCTAGTGCTGTTTCCCGGAGGCAGTGGAGCCTTCCGCCGGGTCCTCTGATCGCGGTCCGACCGGCTCGAGCAGGTCCCTCACCGACTCGATGCCGAGCCGCGGGCTCGACAGGACCTCGAGCCCGATCTCCCGCTCGAGCAGCGGCGCCATCCGTGCCATCGACGCCTGGGCGAGCACGATCAGCTCGCTCCGGCGCGCCAGGTCGCGCGCGCCCTCGACCACGATCTCGTCGTGCCGGTCGCGGTCGCCCGCCATGAGGACGTCGAACCCGCCCTCGCACAGCTGCTTGTGGGTCCGCACCTGCTTGCCGCGCTCCGCCGCCTTGCGCTCGATCAGGTCCGCGGTGGGCGCCAGCGTGCTCGGGACCGTGGCGAGCACGCCGATCTCGGTGGCGCGCCCGACGGCCGCCTCGGCCATCGCGTCGTCGATCCGCAGGACCGGCACCGGCGACGTCTCGCGCACCGGCTCCACCGCCGGCCCGAGCGACGAGCAGGCCGAGAAGATCACGTCCGCCCCCGCGTCCTGGGCGGCCTCGGCGAGATGGCGCATCCGGCTGGTGCTGGCCGGGCTGATCTCGCCCTCGCGCATCACGGTCGCGAGCACGTCCGAGTCGACGAAGTGGACGAGCTCGGCGTCGGGCACCAGCTCCGCGAAGAGGTCGAGCAGGACCGGCTCCACGTTGATGAACACGAAGCTCGTATGGAGCACCGCGACTCGCTGCCGTGGCATGACGGTCACCCGCTCGCGGTCGACGTTCGCGGTGCCCCGACCGGGCTCGCGCTCGGGGTCGTGCGGAGCGCGGGATCGGAGAGGATCGCCTCGAGGTCCTCCTCGGTCTGCATCAGGTGGTCGTGCATCGCCCAGCGCGCGCCCTCGGGGTCCTTGTCGCGGACCGCCTTGAGGATGCGCGCGTGCGCGGCGATCGCGTGCGCGCAGATCTCGGGATGGACCTTGGTCTGGCGCCGCGCCTCGTAGAGCAGCTCCTCGAGCGGGTCGAAGAGCGAGGCGATGAACGCGTTGCCGGCCGCCGCCATCAGGGCCTGATGGAAGGCGAGGTCGGCCTTCGTGATCATGTCGACGTCGTCGCCGGCCTCCTTCATGCGCTCGTTCGCGCCGGCAAGCGCGTCGAGGTCGGACTCGGTCCGGCGTGCGGCCGCCAGCTCCGCGACCCCGACCTCGACGAGCCGGCGGGCCTCGAGGAGCTTGCGCGCCATCGCGGCCGCGCCCATCGTGTGCTGGGACTTCGCCGCCAGCAGTGTCGCGTCGAGTGGCGACCAGCGCGCGATCGCGTTGACCAGCGTGCCGCGCCCGTGCTGGACCTCGACGACGCGCTGCGCCCTCAGGATCTTGATCGCCTCGCGGATGGTGAGGCGGCTGACGCCCGCCTCCTCCGCGAGGTCGGCCTCGGAGGGGAGCATCGATCCCGGCTGGATGTGGCCGCTCAGGATCTTCTCGATCAGATCGGCCACGACACGGTCGGCGGCCAACTCCTGTGGACTCATCGCTCCTCCCAGAGCTCGTCAGACGTCTGGTGAACACATCTGATGTCTGATGTGCTGTGCCTTGTACCAGATGACACGCGCGAGGGCAAGTGGGCGTTGCGCGACTCGTCTCGAGTCGGGTACCGTGAGCCATGAGGCTCACCAGGAAGGCCACCATCCTCCTTGCGACGGGGGTTGCGCTGGCCCTCTCGGCGGCGGCCGCGGTGCCGGCGCACGCCACGTACACGTCGACGCTGGCGGGCTCGACCGCCACGCTGACCGACTCCGGCACGACCAACTCGAACGTGGCGATCTTCGCGGTCGGCGGCCTGCTCGGGCACAGCCTCACGTCCGCAGGGTTCACCAGCCCGTTCGACTGGAACACGGCTGCGGCGGGCGACCAGGTGCTGGCGAACGATCCAGCGAGCTCCATCTCGATCCTGGCGGGCAGCGGCAACGACGGCGCGTCGATCGGGCGCGAGTCGGTCGGTGGCGCCTCGCCGATCGTCGGCTCGTGGGCGAGCGCGGTCGTCGCGCCGGTCACGTTCGACGGGGCGGGCGGGACCGACCGGTTCGCGGTCGACAACGCCGGCGATCCCGGCGCCCGCACCTACAGCCTGGCCCCCGCCAGCATCGGGGGCGCGTCGACGGCGGTGTTCGACTGGGAGGGCACCGAGGAGCTCCGCCTGCTGGCCGGCGACGGCGCCGATGACATCAACGTCTCCGGCGTCCTGCCCAAGACGACGATCTACGCCGGCAGCGGCGACGACACCCTGGACTTCGGCGACGGCGCCACGCTCTCGGGCGGGATCGCCGACGGCGGCCCGGGTCAGGACGACCTCGACTACGCGTCGTACACGACGCCGGTGCAGGTCGACCTCGGCGCCGAGCAGGCGTTCGTGGCCGATCCGATGAACGGCGCGAACGAGCGGCCGACGCCGCGCGAGTCGAACTCGACCGGCACGATGATCATGAAGTTCGACGGCACGACGCTGGTGTGCGACCTCGACACGGCGATCCGGCACTTCGACACCGCGCGGATGGTGGGCGCGCACCTGCACCGCGGCGGCGTCAGCGCCTCCGGGCCGATCATCGTGCAGCTCGACGGCAACGCCCCGCCCGCCAACCTCTTCACGATGTTCGGCGACCTGGCGACGAGGACCAAGAACTTCGCCCTGCCCGCCGACGAGGAGGACGACCTCGTGAGCGGAGGCGTCTACATCAATATCCACTCCACGACCTTCACCGGCGGTGAGATCCGCGGGCAGGTCCTGCCGGACGGCGAGGCCGGTCCGGCGACCGGCACCGGCTGGCAGGCGCGCTTCGAGGACGTGACCGGCGGGTCCGCCGGGGACACCCTCACCGGCGGGTCGGGCGCGAACGACATGACCGGTGGCAACGGCAACGACGTCCTGTCGCCCGGCCTCGGTCGCGACACCGTGAACGGCGGGGCGCACCTCGACACGATCTCCTACAGCGACCGCGCGACGCGGGTGGCCGTGAACCTCGACGGGGCGCGCAACGACGGCGCCGACCCCAACAACAGCAACGTCTCGACGTCCACCGAGGAGGGCGACCAGGACCTCTCGATCGAGAACGCCACCGGCAGCCAGGGCAACGACTGGCTGCGCGGCGGATCGGGCGTCAACACGCTCAACGGCGAGGATGGGGACGACGTGTTCGACGGCGGCGCCGGCGGCGACAACCTCAACGGCAACGGCAGCAGCAGCGTCGGCGACACCGTCACGTACGCGAGCCGCACCGGGCCGGTCGCGTTCAGGGACGACGGCGTACGCAACGACGGCGCCGACCCGAACCGCTCCGGCGTCTCGACCACGACCGAGGAGGGTGACCGCGACTCCGGCATCGAGAACGTTACCGGCGGCAGCGAGAACGACCGGCTCGTCGGCGACGGCGCGGCGAACACGATGACCGGCGGAGTCGGCAACGACCTGCTGACGCCGGGGCTCGGTCGCGACACGGCCAACGGCGGCGGTGGCTCCGACACGCTCGACTACTCCGAACGCACGGCGTCGGTGGCGGTGCGGCTCGACGGGCTCCGGAACGACGGCCTGGATCCCAACCAGTCGGGCGTGTCGACCTCCACGGAGGAGGGCGACCAGGATCTCTCGATCGAGCACGCGCGCGGCGGCAGCGCAGCCGACAAGCTCCTCGGCAGTGCCATCGCCAACGTCCTGCTCGGCAACGGCGGCGACGACTGGTTCGACGGCGGCCTCGGGCCGGACGACCTCAACGGTGGCCTCGGCGTCGACCGCATCCTGTACACGACCCGGACGGCGCGCGTCGCGGTGCGGCTCGACGGCCTGCGCAACGACGGTCTCGACCCGAACGCCAGCGGCGCGTCGGCGGCGGACGAGGAGAACGACCTGGATGTGAGCATCGAGGAGGCCGCGGGCGGCTCGGGCCCGGACAGGATGTTCGCCACCGTGTCCGACGGCGTGGTGAACCTCCTGATCGGCAACGAGGGGGACGACCGCATCAAAACCCGCGACGGGACCGCGACGAACGACACCGCGAACTGCGGCCTCGGGGCCGACATCTACGACAAGGACCCGTCCGACACCCACACGACGGACTGCGAGACGGCGGGCATCCTCTAACCACCCCGCGCGGCGGCGGGGTTCTCGCCGCCGCGCCGGCTCCCTCTAGGCTCGCCGCATGGGGCAGGAGGTCGTCATGCTGGTCGACGACGACGCGCCGATCCGGCGGATGCTCGAGCGCACGCTGGTCGCCGAGGGCTACGCGGTCGCCCCGGCCGCCGACGGCGGCGCCGCGCTTGCCGCGGTCGAGCGCTCGATGCCCGACGTGATCGTGCTCGACGTCGCCATGCCGGGCGTCGACGGGCTCGCGGTCACCCGCCGCCTGCGCGCCAAGGGACACACGGTCCCGATCCTCCTGCTCACCGCGTGAGGCGCTTCAGCCTCCGCGCCCGGCTCGTCGCCGGCGCCGTCGCCGCGATCGCCGTCGCGGTCGTCCTGCTCGGCGTCGCCGTGCTGGCGCGGCTCGACAGCCAGCTCAACGACGCCATCGACAGCGCGCTGCGGGCGCGCGCCGTCGAGGTCGCCCGGCTCGCGGCCTCCACGCCCGCGATCCTCGACCAGCCCGGCTCGCTGGAGGGCCGGCTCGGCGGCAGCTCGCTCTTCGTGCAGGTGGTCGACGCCCAGGGGCGGCTGATCGCCCGCTCGAGCGGCCTCGGCAGCCGGGTGCTTCCCGATGCCGGCGCCGCCCGCGCCGCCCGCGTGGACCGCCGCGCCGGCTACGGCGACGGCGCCCTCGGCACCGACCCGATCCGCGTCTACGCCGCCCCGCTCGGCGAGCTCGGGCGGGGACCCGCCAGAGGTGGCGCCGTCGTCGTGGCGGGGACGAAGGCGGAGATCGAGGCGACGCTCGACACGACGCGGCGCTTCGTCGTCCTCAGCGCCGTGGTCGCCGCGCTCGTCGCCGGCCTGCTCGCGACGCTCCTGGCCACCGGCGCGCTCCGCCCGCTGCGGCGCCTGTCGGCGGTCGCGCGGAGGATCGAGCGCAGCGGCGACGCGTCGGCGCGGTTGCCGATCGGACCTGCCCGCGACGAGGTCGGCCAGCTGGCGGGCACGCTCAACGGCATGCTCGGGTCGCTCGAACGCGCGCGCGAGGCGGAGCAGCGCTTCGTCGGCGACGCCTCGCACGAGCTGCGCACGCCGCTGACCGTGCTGCGCGGCAACGCCGCGTACATCGCCAGACACGGCCCGGATCCGGATGTGCTCGCCGACATCCAGTCCGACATCGCGCGGCTGAGCGGGCTGCTCGACGACCTGCTGGCGCTGGCGCGCGAGGACGCCTCAGCGCCCGTCCGCGGGGAGCCGGTCGACCTCGCCGAGCTCGCGCGCGCGACGGCGGCGGCCGAGCCGGGCGCGCGACCAGGCGAGATCGAGGACCCCGCCCTCGTGCTCGCCGAGGTCCCGGCGCTCGAGCGGGCCGTCGGCAACCTCGTGCACAACGCGCGCAGGCACGGGCCTGAGGGCGGGCGGATCGAGCTCGCGGCCGGCGCCGCCGCAGGCGTGGCCTGGATCAGCGTCGCCGACGAGGGCCCGGGGCTCACGCCCGCGGAGGCGGAGCGGGCGTTCGAGCGCTTCTGGCGCGGGAGCGGCGCGCGCGGCGAGGGGTCGGGGCTCGGCCTCGCGATCGTGCGCGCGATCGCCGAGCGCCACGGCGGCCGGGTGACCGCCGCCGGCGCGCGCTTCACCATCGAGCTCCCCGCTCCGCGCTCGTGCCGCAGCGCGCCCCGCTCGAGGAGCTGTTCTTCCGCATGACGGAGGAGGTCGCGTCATGAGCGCCGAAGCGGGGCTGGCGGTGCCGCTCGTCGTGCTGTTCTTCGGCGCGATCTGGCTGTTCCCGCTGATCACGTCGCTCGTCGCGGGCGACATCGTGTCCTCCGAGGACAACCTCGGGACGCTCAAGACGATCCTGACCCGGTCGGTCGACCGGTGGCAGGTCTTCGCGGCCAAGGCGCTCGCGGCGCTCGCGTACTCGGTCGTCGCCGTCGCGCTGTGCGTGGCCGCCGGGCTGACCGCGGGCGGGCTGGCCTGGGGCTTCGATCCGCTCACGACCCTGTCGGGCACGCAGATCGGAGCGGGGCGCGCGCTCGTGCTGACGGCGGGTGGTGCGCTGGCCTACTGCCTCCCCGTGGCCGCCACGGCGTGCATCGCCCTGTGGCTCTCGACCGCCACCCGCAACTCGGCGGCGGCCATCGTCGGCACCCTGATGCTGTCGCTGATCATGCAGCTGCTCGGCGCGATCGGCGGCCTCGAGTGGCTCGAGCCCTACCTCCTGTCGACGCAGTACAACGCGTGGCAGGGCTTCCTGCGCGAGCCGATCGACTGGGACCCCGTGATCCGCTCGGCCTGGGTCTCCGCCCTGTATGGCGTGCCGGCGCTGGCCGCCGCGTTCTCGATCTTCGTGCGCCGGGACGTCGCGGGCGGGTAGTCCTCCCTGCATGGGCGAGGCCGTGGCGGTCATGGGGCTGGGTGTGATGGGCGCGCCGATGGCGCGCAACCTGCTGCGGGCGGGCCACGACGTGTCCGTGCTCTCGCGCAGCCCGGGGCCGGTGCGGCGGCTGGCGGCCGAGGGCGCCACGGCGGCGGCGACCCCCGCGCAGCTCGCCGGCCGGGCCGACGTGATCGTCGCAATGCTCCCGGGCGAGGACGTCACCGCCTCGCTGCTCGACGGCGAGGACGGCCTGTGGGCCGGCGCCCGCGCGGACAGCCTGCTCGTGGACATGAGCACCGCCTCGCCCGAGTGGGCGCGCTCGCTCGCCGAGCAGGGCGCCCGGCACGGCGTCGCGGTCCTCGACGCGCCGGTCAGCGGCGGCGACGTCGGCGCCGAGCAGGGCACGCTCTCGATCATGGCCGGCGGCGAGGCCGCCGACGTGACGCGGGCCCTGCCGGTGCTCGAGGCCCTCGGCACGGTGACGCACGTCGGCGGCCACGGCGCCGGGCAGACCGTCAAGCTCTGCAACCAGGTCGTGGTGGGCGGGACGATCGCGCTGGTCAGCGAGGCGCTCGTGCTCGCCGCCCGGTCCGGGGTCGAGCCGGCGCAGGTCATCGAGGTCCTCTCGGGCGGGCTGGCCGCCAACCGGGTCATGGAGCTGCGCGCCCGCAACTTCCTCGAGCACGACTTCGCGCCGGGGGGCAAGGCGGCCTTCCAGCACCGCGACCTCGGGATGGCGCTCGACGCCGCGCGCGGGGCGGGCGTGGCGCTCCCCGTCACCGCGCTGGTCGACCAGCTCTACGCCGCGCTCGTCGCCGCGGGCGGCGGCGAGCTCGATCACTCCGCGCTGATCACCGTCATCGAGCGGCTGGCGGGTCCGGACTGACCCAGCCGAGCAGCGCGAGCTTGGCGTCGACCAAAGCGGACACCGCCTCGATCGTCGCTGCGCCCAGCCCCTGCAGGTCGAGCCCGTGCGTCCGCGCCTCGAGCTCGGAGCCGAGCGCGCCGAAGTAGGCCTCGCGCAGCTCGGTGTTGACGTTGACCTTGGCGATCCCGAGCGACACCGCCCGGCTGACGTCGTCGTCCGTCAGCCCCGACGCCCCGTGCAGCGACAGCGGCGCGCCGGCGCCCTTCAGCCGCTCGAGCCGCTCCCAGTCGAGCGCCGGGGTCTCCGCGTAGTGGCCGTGGACGTTGCCGATGCTCACCGCCAGCAGGTCGACGCCGCTCGCGCGACAGAACTCGGCGGCCTCGTCGGGGTCGGTCAGCGCCCCGCCCGCCGCCTGCGCGGCCAGGTCCTCGTCGCCCTCGACGCGGCCGAGCTCGGCCTCGACCGCGATCCCGCGCGGGCGCAGCGCCTGCGCCACCGCGGCCGAGAACTCGAGGTTCCCCTCGTAGGGCAGGCGCGAGCCGTCGGCCATCACGGCGTCGACCCCGACCGCCGCGGCGCGATCGATCAGCTCGCGGTCGGCGGCGTGGTCGAGCTGGATCAGCACCGGCACCCGCGCCCGCGCGGCGGCGGCGCCGAACGCGGCGAGCAGGCGCTCGCCGCCGCGCGCGGCGAACGACGCGGGGCCGACCAGGACGATCACCGGCGCGGCCCGGGCCTCCGCCGCCCGCACGACCGCCTCGAGGCCGGCCAGGTCGTAGCACGTGAACGCGCCCACGGCGCGGCCCTCCGCGGCGGCGGCCACCATCACCTCTCCGAAGCGCGTCTCGGTCACGCCGCGAGCCGCTCGATGACCTCGGCGAGCGTCCCCGGCTCGCCGACGTTGCCGGGGAAGATCACGTAGGGCAGCCCGGGGAACGCGGAGTCCTCAGGGAGGATCCAGACCGAGATCTTCCCGGGCAGCATCTGGCCGGCGACCTCGGCGCGGCGGACGCCGAACCCGTGGGTGCCGATGTCGCTGGAGGTGATACCGCCCTTGGCGACGCAGAACGCGAGCGGGAGGCCGGGGTCGAGCCGCCGCACCAGCTCGACCAGCGCGTCGGAGACCGAGCGGCCGACGTCGAGCGCCTGGTCGGAGCCCTCCGCGCGGGCCAGCTCCCGGCTCGTGTAGAGGATCACCTCGCGCTCGGGCAGGTGGCGCTCGATGGCCCCGAGCGCGGCCGCGATCTCGTCCTCGCGCGCAGCGGGATCGAGCAGGCGCGCCACCGACAGCTCCCGCGCGTGCACCCCGTCGATGGCGAGCGCCTGCTCGAGCTGGCGCGTGGTCGTCTCCACGTGCGAGCCGACGAGGACGAGCCCGTGGCCCTCGGGCGCGCGGCGGCCGTAGAGCGCCTCGGCGCTGAGCGGCGGCGCGGGCTCGATGCCGCCGCGGACGCGCACGAACGACGGGCCGCAGCGATAGACGAAGGCCTGCCCGGCCGCCTCGGCGTCGAGCAGCCCGAGCACCACGACCTCGAGGTCCGCGTACTCTGTCGCGTTGACCACCACGGGCCGCCGCGCCACGGCGCCGCCCAGGATCTCGCGCACGCGCTCCGGGCCGCCGCCCCGGATGTCGTCGAGGCCGAGGCTCAGCACGTTCTCGGCGCGCACCGCCCCGCGCGTCTTCTCCTCGACCCAGCGCCGGAGGTTCGAGGCGCCGTAGCCGAAGGAGCGGTCGGCGGCATAGGGGGTGCGGGCGCTGGGGACGAGACGCTCGTCCTGCGCCACCCACTGGACGTCGTCGACCGTCACGCGCCCGGCCTCGAGGAAGCAGGGGCAGAGCAGGATGCCGTCGACCGTCTGGCCGGCGGCCTCCAGAGCGCCGGCCACCGCGTCGGGCTCCTGCGGGAAGTGGCCGCGCATGGTCGAGTCGCTGCGGCTGGCGACGGCGAGCCCGAAGCCGGCGTCCGCGGCGATGGCCGCCGCGCGCTCGGTGATCTGCGCGCTCAGGCCGGCCGCCTCGCGCTCCGGCAGCGAGCGCGAGTTGGTGAGCACGAAGACCGTGCGAGCATCGCGCAGCGCGGCGGCGAGCTCCGGCTCGGACCACGAGGTGAGGACCGGCACACCGTGCACCGACTGCGTGCCGGTGGGGTCGTCGTCGATCACCAGCAGCCGGCCGTCGCGCTCCGTGATGCGCCGCTGGATCTCCTCGAGCGCGCCCGCGCGGCGGCTCACCGGCGGCTGCGCGGACAGCAGGTCGGCGGCGGGGACGGCGTCGACCGGCTCGGCGATCGGCGTCATGGCCGAGCCGCGGCCACGAGCGCGGTCAGCTCCTCGGGAGCCGGCGACCGCTCGCCGCGCTCCATCGAGTGCACGAGCTCGACGACGCGGTCGTTGAACGGTGTGGCGATCGCGTGCGCCCGGCCGCGCTCGGCGACGCCGCCGTTGACCACGTCGACCTCGGTCGCGCGCCCCTGCTCGAGGTCCTGCAGCATCGACGGCTTGGTGTTCCCGGCGATCGCCATCATCCGCGCCAGCGCCGCGTCGTCGCGCTCGACGAGCTCGCGCGGCTCGACGTCGAGCACGCCCTCGAGCGCCATCCCCTCGGCCTCCGCGACCGCGACCCCTTCGGCCCAGATCGCGTAGGCGGCCGTGCGGCCGTCCGGATGCTCCGCCACCCCGCCGTAGCGCAGGCCGGAGACGGCGGAGAGCCCGGTGAACGCCGAGTTGACGAGCAGCTTGGACCAGATCTGCCCGCGCAGGTTGCGGGTCACGCGGACCTCGCCCACCGGCTCGAGGCAGCTCGCCAGCAGCCGGGTGCGATCGCGCTCGGAGCCGTCGAGCTCCCCGACCACCATCGGCGCGATCGTGTCGCGCACCACCCGCCCGGGCCCGAGATTCGTCCCGCCCCACTCGACGATGCACGAGAGCAGACGGTCGGCGCCGACCAGCTCCGCCATCCGGTCCTGGATCAGGCCGTTGCCGAGCGAGACGAACGCGGCGACGTTCCCCGCGGCCGCGAGCGGCTCCAGCGCCGCGCGGTGGAACGGCGACTTGACGGCGACCAGGGCGAAGTCGAAGTCACCCTGCAGGACGGCGGTCGTGCTGACCGCGTCGAGCGCGACGGTGTGCTCGGCGCCCGCCTCCTCGAAGGTGAGACCCGGTTCCCGTAACCGCTCGACGTGGCGCTCGTCGGTGTCGAGCACCACCACGCGGCGCACCTCGCCGGTGAGCTTGGCGGCGGTGATACCGCCGATCGCCCCGCCGCCCACGACGAGCACGCTCGCGTCGATCATGGGTCGCGGGTCCCCCGCGCGACGGCCTCTGAAACGATGTGCGCGATGAGGATCACCGCCGTCCACACCGCCGTCGTCGAGGCCAACTACGACTGGACCTTCGTCCGGATCGACACCGACTCGGACGGGCTCTCGGGGCTCGGCGAGTCCTTCACCGCCCCCGGCCTGACCCAGATCGTGCGCGACCTCGCGCCGCTGCTGGTCGGCGAGGACCCCCGCGACGTCGACCGGCTGTGGAGCAAGCTGCGCTGGGGCGCCTCCGGCGCCGGCTCCTCGGCGGGCATCGTCTACAACGCGATCTCGGGCATCGAGGCCGCGCTCTGGGACCTGGTGGGGCGCGCCTACGGCGTGCCGATCCACAGCCTGCTCGGCGGCCGCTTCCGCGACTCCGTGCGCATGTACGCCGACTGCCACGCGGGCGACGCGCTCGAGTCGATGGACGCCACGATGGTCGCGCGGCCGGCGCGGTGGGGCCAGGAGCCGCCGGAGGCGGTGGCGGCGGGCTCGATCCGCGCGCCGATGCACGGCCGCGCCTACGAGCGCACCCCGCCCGACGAGCTGTTCACCCCCGAGCTCTACGCCCGGCGCGCGCGCGAGGTCGTGGCCGAGCTCGGCTTCAGCGCGCTGAAGTTCGATCTCGACGTCCCCACGCCCTACACGCAGGACACCGCCTCGGGCACGCTCAGCCGCGCCGAGGTGCGCGCGATGGTCGAGCTCGCCGCCGCGGTGATCGACGCCGTCGGCGACGAGGTCGACGTCGCCTTCGACTGCCACTGGCGCTACCAGGTCGCCGACGCCCAGCGGCTCGCCCACGAGCTCGAGCCGCTCGGCCTGATGTGGCTCGAGGATCCGGTGCCGCCCGAGAACGTCGCCGCCCTGCGCCGCGTCACCACGTCGACCAGCACCCCGATCGCGACGGGCGAGAACGGCTACCTGCGCCACGGCTTCCGCGAGGCGTTCGAGTGCGGCGCGATGGACATCGCCGCGCCCGACCTGCAGAAGACCGGCGGGCTGCTCGAGGGCCGCCGGATCGCGGACTACGCCGACACCCACTACATCTCGGTCGCGCCGCACTGCATCGCCAGCCCGATCGGCACGGTCGCCGCCGTCCACGTCGCGGCCGCGGTGCCGAACTTCCTGGCGCTCGAATGGCACGGCATGAGCGTCCCGTTCTGGGAGGACATCGCGGCGGGCTGGGACGGCAAGGTCATCGACGGCGGCCGCATCCGCGTCCCGGAGACACCCGGGCTCGGCGTCGAGCTCAACCTCGACGTGGCTCGCGAGTACGCGCGCGAGGGCGAGCCCTTCTTCGACGAGTAGCTCAGGCTCCCACGACCTCCACGGTGTTCACCAGCTCGCCGAGGCCGGTGATCGCGATCCGCACCTCGTCGCCGGCGCGCAGGGTGAACTCCTTCGCGGGGACGATCGACGTGCCGGTGAGCAGGACGACGCCGACCGGGAAGTCCTCCGCGCGGAACAGCCAGTCGACGAGCTCGGTCAGGCTGCGATGCAGCAGCGCGACCTGCGTCGAGCCGTCGAAGACCGGCTCGTCGCCGCGGGCGATCGTCAGGCGGATCTCCATCTCGGACGGGTCGGGCGCCTCGGCGACCGGGACGAGGCACGGCCCGAGCGCGCACGAGCCGCGGTAGGTCTTGGCCTGCGGCAGGTAGAGCGGGTTCTCGCCCTCGATCGAGCGCGACGAGACGTCGTTGCCGATCGTGTAGGCGACGATCTCCCCGGCGGCGCTGACGACCAGCGCGAGCTCGGGCTCGGGCACGTCCCAGCCGGAGTCCGCGCGCACGCCGATCTGGGCACCGGGCCCGCGCACGCGCCCGGGGGCCGCCTTGAGGAACAGCTCGGGGCGCTCGGCGTCGTAGACGCGGTCGTAGAAGTCGTGGCCGCCGGACTCCTCGTTGCGGGCGCTGCGGCTGATGGTGTAGGTGACGCCCGCCGCCCACACCTCCTGCCCCTGGACCGGGGCCAGCACGGTCGAGGCCGCCGGCACCGGGCCATCCCCGGACGCCTGCAGAGCGCCGCCGGCCAGCAGCGCGTCGAGCGTCGCGTCCGGCGCCAGCAGCTCGGTCGGACCGGCCTGGACGGATCCGGCCGCCAGCCGCTCGCCCTCCGCCGTGCGGACCCGCCAGACCGCCATCCTCAGCCGCCCGGCCGGGCCGGGCCGATCGTGATCGTGTGCGTCGACGTGTAGTGCTCGCGCGCGGCCTTGCCCTGCTCGCGCGGCCCGAACGACGACTGCTTCTCGCCGCCGAACGGCGCGTGGAAGTCGACGCCCGAGGTCGGCTGGTTGATCCGGATCATGCCGGTGTCGACCCGGTCGACGACCTCGAGGACCGCGTCGAGGTCGCGGGTGAAGATCGAGGTCACCAGGCCGAACGGCACGCCGTTGGAGATCGCGACCGCCTGCTCGGCCGACTCGGCGCGCAGCACGGTGACGATCGGGCCGAACACCTCCTCCTGGGCGAGCGCGGCGTCGGGCGACTGGCCGTCGACGACGGTCGGGGTGACGAACAGGCCGGGCCCGTCCAGCGCACGGCCGCCGGTGGCCACGCGGCCGCCGTCGCCCGGAGCCCGGCGGGCGGCCTCGACGACCTCGTCGCGGGCCGGCGGGTTGATCACCGGGCCGACCACGGTCGACTCCTCGGCCGGGTCGCCGGCGGCCAGCCCCTCGACGGCCGCGACGAGCGCGTCGGTCACCGGGGCCGGGTCCCCGACCACGATCACTCGGCTCGTCGCCGTGCACTTCTGCCCGGCGTAGCCCATCGCGGCGGCGGCCATCACCTTGGCGGCAGCCTCGACGTCGGCGTCGGGCAGGACGATCGACGCGTTCAGGCCGCCCATCTCGCACTGGCTCGGGATCCCGCGCGCGGATGCCTGCCGGGCGACGCCGAGCCCGACCCCGGTCGAGCCCGTGAAGGAGACGACGTCGGCCAGGTCCACGAGCGCCTGGCCCGCCTCGCCGGGCCCGGTGACGACGGTGAACACGCCGTCGGGCAGCGACTCGCCGAGGATCTCGGCCAGGCGCAGGGCGCAGCCGATCGCGTCGGAGGCCGGCTTGAGCACGACCGTGTTGCCGTAGGCGAGCGCGGGCGCCGCCTTCCACAGCGGGATCGCGAACGGGAAGTTCCAGGGGGTGATCAGGCCGGCGACGCCGCGCGGGCGACGCCGGCTGAGGAGCAGCGTCCGCGGGTCGGCGGGCGGCGCGGCGGGATGGGTCTCGCCGTCGGCATCGAGGGCGGCCTGGGCGTGGTAGCGCAGGATGCGAACGCTGCGCCCATGCTCCAGCGTGGCCTCGGTCACGGGCTTGCCGACCTCGCGCACCATCAGGTCGATGACGTCGGCCTTCGCGGCTTGCAGGGCCTCGGCCGCCGCCGACAGCGCGTCGGCGCGCGCCAGCGCCGACCGCGACCACTCGCGGGCGCTTTCTCGCGCGCGGGAGAACGCCGCGGCGACCGTGTCGCGATCGGCGGCGGGCGCCTCGGCGACGACCTCTGACTGATCCTGCGGGGAGCGGCTCTGAATGGTGGCTGTGCTCATCGCCCGGGACGGTAGCGCTAGGAGCCGGAGGCCACGGGCGGGCTGCCCACCGAGGTCTTGCCCAT
This sequence comes from uncultured Solirubrobacterales bacterium, assembly GCA_963828075.1. Lineage (GTDB taxonomy): Bacteria > Actinomycetota > Thermoleophilia > Solirubrobacterales > Solirubrobacteraceae > JACCYI01. The sequence goes on from CAWHDH010000021.1 coordinate 2,512,304, forward strand.
CGCCTGCAGTGCGGTCGGGAGGATGGTCAGCTCGGGCACGTGAGCGCGCGGCGGCAGCCCGGCGAGGAACAGGCAGGTGGCCGCCACGTCCTCGGCGCGGAGCGCGGCCGCGCGCACGTCGGCGCCCGGGGGCGACGGGCGGTTGTCGAGGATCGGGGTGTCGACGATCCCCGGCAGCACCGCGCTCACCCGCACGCCGCGCTGGTGCTCCTCGAAGCCGGCCGCCCGCGACAGCGCGAGCAGCCCCGCCTTGGAGGCCTGGTAGGCGGAGCCCGAGACGTCGGGCCAGGAGCCCGACACGCTGCCGATCAGGATCGCCAGCCCGCGCGCGGCGCGCAGCGCGTCGAGCGCGGCGCGCAGGACGTAGAAGCCGCCGGACAGGTTGGTGGCGACGAGCGAATCCCAGCGCTCGGGCGTCAGATCGTCCAGGTATCGCTCGGGGATGTTGACGCCGGCGGTGAAGACGAGGACGTCGATGCGATCGAACGCCCCGATCACCTGCGCGACGGCGGCGGAGTCGGAGACGTCGAGACGATGGGCGTGGACGCCGGGCGCGGCCTGCTCCATGGCCTCGCGCCGCCGCGCCATCGCGTGGACCTCCGCCCCCGCGTCGGCGAGCGCCAGCGCGGTGGCCAGGCCGATCCCGCTCGAGGCGCCGGCCACCACCGCGACCTTGCCCTGCAGCAGTGTGCTCAAGACGGCTCCGCGAGGAAGACCTTGACCTGCGCCGTTGGCCCCTGCACGAGCGCGGCGAAGGCCGCGGGCCCGCGCTCCAGCGGCAGCGGGTCGGGCAGCTCGCCGAGGCCGGCGCGGCCCTCGACCAGCCACGCGAGGCCGCGGTCGAAGTCGCGCTTCGTGTAGGCGTAGGAGCCCTGGACGGCGATCTGGTTGCGGATCAGCGGATGGAAGCGCAGCGGCGTCTCGTCGGCCGCGAGCCCGACGGCCACGAGCGTGGCGCCGGGCCGCAGCAGATCGATGCCGCCCTGACGGGTCGCCACCGCCCCGACCGCGTCGACGACCAGCTCCGCGCCGAGGCCGTCGCCACGCTCGGACAGCTCGGCCTGGGCCTCCTCCACCGACCCGAAGGCGCCGTGCGCCCCGAGCGCCCTCGCCTGCTCGCGACGGGCTTCGACGAGGTCGATGACGGCCACGTGCGGAACCTCGTTGAGCAGCGCGGCCTGCAGGCACATCAGGCCGATCGTCCCCGCCCCCATGATCACCACGTTCTCCGCCGGACCCCGCGCGAGCCCCAGCCGCAGCGCGTGGACGCCGTTGGCGAACGGCTCGGCCAGCGCGCCGACCCGGGTGCTGGTCCCGTCGGGCAGCGCCCGCAGGTTGGCGACCGGCACGCGGACGCGCTCGCCGAACGCCCCGGGGTGATGGATGCCGATCAGGGTGCGTGTGGGGCAGACGTTGTCCAGGCCGGCGCGACAGAGCGCGCACTGCCCGCAGGACTCGATCGGGTTGACGGTCACGTGCCTGCCGCGCCAGTCCGCGTCGGCGGGGTCGCCCACCTCGATGACCGTGCCGGCGAACTCGTGCCCCATGATCAGCGGCGGCACGCGGTTGTCCATGTGCCCGAGGTAGCCCTCGAGCTCTGAGCCGCAGATGCCGCACGCGCCCACCGCGAGGATGGCGGTGCCGGCCTGGAGGTCGGGCTCGGGGACCTCCTCGACGGTCATCTCCTGGGGTCCTTGCCACACGATCGCCTTCATACGGCTCTCGTTCCCCGGGAACGTCGGGCTTGACGCACGAAAAGCTGGGTATGGACGACTCTCGTGACGGTCACGCCCGTGCTCATCGCCAGCCCGCTCGACTCCGAGCTCGCACGCCGCATCGCCTCCGTGGACGAGCGCATCGACCTGCTCTTCGACCCTGCGGTCGTCCCCGCGTCGCGCTACATGGGTGACATCTCCGGCGATTTCGCGCCCGACCCCGAACGGTGGGCCGAGCTGCTCGGGCGCGCGGAGGTCCTCTTCGGCATCCCGGCCTCCTCGCCCCAGGGCCTCGTCGACGCGGTGAACGGCGGCCCGGGCGTGCGCTGGGTGCAGGGGCGCAACGCCGGCGCCGGGCAGCAGGTGGCCCAAGCGCTCGAGCTGGACCGCGCGGCGGTCGAGCGGGTGGCGGTCACGACGGCGAGCGGCGTCCACGCCGGCCCGCTGGCCGAGTTCACGATGCTCGGGCTGCTGGCCTTCGCCAAGCGCCTGCCGCGGATGCAGCGCGACAAGGCGCGGCGCTACTGGCCGCCGCAGGAGCAGCCCAGCGGCGAGCTGCGCGGGCAGACGCTGCTGATCGTCGGCGCGGGGGCCATCGGGGCCGAGATCGCGAGGCTCGCGAAGGCGTTCGGGATGGAGGTGCTCGCCATCAAGCGCGACACGGGCGAGCCGGTCGAGCACGTCGACGAGCTGCACCCGATCGAGCGGCTGCACGAGCTCGCCGGCCGGGCGGACGCGATCGCCTGCGTGCTGCCGGGAACCGACGCGACCCGCGGGCTGATCGACGCCGGCGTGTTCGCCGCCGCCAAGCCCGGAGCGGTGTTCGTCAATGTCGGCCGCGGCACCGCCGTCGACGAGGAGGCGCTGGTCGACGCGCTGCGCGACGGCACCCTGGCCGGCGCCGCGCTCGACGTCTTCGCGCAGGAGCCGCTCCCGCCCGACAGCCCGCTGTGGGAGCTCGAGAACGTGATCCTCTCCCCGCACGACACCGCGCGGGTGGCCGCCGAGGAGGCGCGCCAGGTCGAGCTCTTCTGCGACAACCTGCGCCGGTACCTGGCGGGCGAGGAGCTTCGCAACCGCGTGGACCTCGAGCTTCTGTACTGAGCGTGGCGCGGACGATCGGCCACCCAGCGCTGAGGGACTGGGCCGGCGCGCTGCTGCGGGCCGCCGGGCTGGCCGGCGAGGCGTCCGACACGGTGGCGCTCCTGCTGGTGGAGACCAGCCTGCGCGGCGTCGACTCCCACGGCGTCTCGCGCCTGCCGGTCTACGTCGAGCGCCTGCGCGCGGGGCTCACCAACGCCGATCCGAAACCGCGCGTGGAGCGGCGCGACGGCGCCGTGGCCGTCGTCGACGGCGACGGCGGGCCGGGGCAGGTGGCCGGCCTGTTCGCCACCCGGCTCGCGTGCGAGATCGCCCGCGAGCACGGCGTCGGCGCCGTCGGGGTCCGGCACTCCACCCACTACGGCGCCGCCGCCCCGTATGTCATGCGCCCCGCCCGCGAAGGGCTGCTGGCGATCTCGACCACCAACGCCGAGCCGCTCACGGTGCCGTTCGGCGGGATCCACGCGGCGCTGGGGACCAACCCGATCGCCTTCGCCGCGCCGACGAGCGACGGCGTCTTCGTGCTCGACATGGCGACGAGCCAGGTCGCCGCCAACCGCGTCTTCCTGGCCCGCGACGAGGGGGAGCCGTCGATCCCCGAAGGCTGGGCGGTCGACGCCGACGGCGTGCCCACCACGGACCCGGCGCGCGCCGAGTCGGTGGTGCCGCTCGGCGGCTACAAGGGCTACGGGCTGGCGCTCATGGTCGAGGTGCTGTCGGGCGTGCTGCCGGGCGCCGGCATCACGCACGGCATCGGCCGGATGTACGACGAGTGGGACCGCCCGCAGGACGTCGGGCACTTCTTCCTCGTGCTCGACCCGGAGCGCACGGTCGGTCGGGCGCGGTTCACGCAGGTGCTGGACGGGCTGCTCGCCGAGCTCAGGGCGGTGCCGCCCGCGCCCGGTCACGACGCCGTCCTGGTGGCCGGCGACCCGCAGGAGCGCGCGCAGGCGGAGCGCGAGCGCGACGGCATCCCGCTCGGCCTGCGGCTGTGGGACACGCTCGAGCAGCTCAGCCGCGAGCTCGAGGTGGACGTTCCCGTCTGAACGCCCTGAGCGACGGATCTTCGCCGCCGCGCTCGTCCTGGTGGCGGCGGTCGCCATCGGTCTGGGACTCGGTGTCGCCGTCTCGCCGCCGGGCTCCACCCGCGCGCTGGCGGTGCCCGCCCTCGCCGTGCAGACGCTGCTCACGGTCGGCGCGCTGCCCCGGCGTGAGCGCTCGGTCGAGGTCCGCCCCGGACTGCTCCTGCTGGGCCTGCACCTGCTGCTCGGCTCGCTCCCGCTGGCGCTCGCCGGGCTCGCCATCGGGCTCGACGATCCGCTCGGCTTCGGTCTGTTCGTCATCGCCGCCGCGCCGCCCGCCGCGCTCATCCCGGCGTACGCCGACGTGGCCGAGGTCCCGGGTGGCGACCTGCTGGTCTTCGTGCTGCTCGCCTACGGCCTCGCGCTGGTGCTCACACCGGCGCTCGTCTACCTCGCGGCCGGCGAGGTGGTCGGCGTCGGACCGATCGCGCTGACGCTCGGCGCGGGCCTCGTGGCGCCCGCCGTGCTGGCCCGCGCGCTGCATCCGCAGATCGCCCGGATCCCGCAGCGGATCCGCCGCGGCCTGGTGAACGGCAGCGTGGTGGTCATCTGCTTCGGGCTCGGCGGCGGCTTCGTCAAGGGGCTGGGGTCCAGCGAGGTCACCGTCGCGGCACTGGGCGTCGTGGTGGTCGCGCTCGCCGCGCGCTCGGCGGCCGGGGCCGCCCTCGCCACACGGATCGCGCCGCCGGAGCTCAAGACCGTGGCGCCGTTCGCGGTGGCCTTCAAGAACGTCGCCCTGGCCGCCGCGGTGGGGGGCTCCCTCGTCGGCGCGGCCGCTGCGCTACCAGGGCTGCTGGCGTTCCCGGTCGAGATCCTCTTCTTCCTGTTCCTCGCCCGGCGCCAGGCTCGGCGGGCGGCTTAGCCTGGATCCACCGATACCCGCGGCGCCTCGCCGCCGCAGGCACTGCGCCATGCGCCATCGGCCGCGAACCGAAGGGGTCACCCTGCAGATACGCGGCCGATGACCCCTGGCTTGGCCTGCGACGCCGAGGCATCCACGGATCATCGGTGGATCCAGGCTTAGGGGGCCTCGAAGAGACGGATCACACCGGAGTCGTCCTCGCGCCCCAGGCCCCGCTCCGCCCCCTCCTCGTAGAGCCGCCGGGCGACCTCGGCCAGCGGCGTCCGGGCGCCGCGCGCGCTGCCCGCGGCGACCACGAGGCCCATGTCCTTGACGAAGATGTCGAGCGCGGACCGCGGCTCGGAGAAGGCGCGGTCGAGCATCCGCCGCCCGCGGTCGTCGAGCATGAAGGACGCCGCCGCACCGGTGCGGATCGTGGAGTGCACCGCCTCGGGGTCGAGCCCCAGCGCCCTGGCGTAGGCCAGCGCCTCCGCCGCCGCCGCGATGTGCACGCCGCACAGAAGCTGGTTGACGAGCTTGACCGCCTGCCCGTCCCCCGGACGCTCGCCGCAGTGCACGACCGACGAGCCCATGGCGTCGAGGACCGGCCGCAGCCGCTCGAAGAGCTCGGCGGGCCCGCCGGCCATGATCAGCAGGTCGCCCGTCTCGGCGCGCCTGACTCCGCCCGACACCGGCGCGTCGAGCAGGGCGAGCCCCTGCGCCGCGAGGGCGGCGACCGCGTCCGCGCCCACCGTGCTCATCAGCACGACCGCCGACCCCGGCGGCAGGGCGCCCGCCGCTCCCCCCTCGCCGAGCAGGGCTGCCTCGGCCTGCGCGCCGTCGGCGACCATGACCACGAGCACGTCGGCGCCGCGTGCCACTTCCGCCCGGGATTCCGCGGGGCGGGCGCCGAGCGCGTCGGCCGTGCGGCGCGTCCGGTCGCCATCCAGATCGAAGAGCGTGAGCTCGAACCCGGCGGCGGCGAGCCGGCCCGCCATCGGCGCGCCCATGGCGCCGAGCCCGATGAACCCGATGCGCATCACCCGACCCGCGACCCTAGAGCACGGGTTTGGCAAACGGTTCCCGGGGAACCTGTCCTAGGAGCCGGGCCGGGCGGGACCGGCAGGCCAACCGGGAGGAGCACCGATGGCGGACGCGGCGACAACGGGTCGTGCGACGGGCCAGGGCGACGGCGAGTTCGCGCCCGAGCCCCCGAGCCACCACATGCCGCCGATGGCCTACGCGGACATGCCGGAGCCGTTGCCGTTCCGCAAGATCCTCGGGCCGAGCGTCATCCTCGCCGGCCTGGGCGTGGGCTCGGGCGAGTACATCATCTGGCCCTACATCTCCTCGATCGTCGGGCTCGGCTTCCTGTGGGCGGCGGTCGTCGGGGTCACGATCCAGTACTTCCTCAACATGGAGATCGAGCGGTACACCCTGGCCACCGGGGAGACCGCGGTGGCCGGCTTCTCGCGCTTCTGGAAGCCGTGGGGGATCCTCTTCTGCTTCTTCGCGGTCATCCCCAACGTGTGGCCGGGGTGGGGAACCGCGGGCGCGACGACGTTCACCTACATCGTCGGCGGCGACGCCAACGTCATCTCGATCATCCTGCTGCTCTCGATCGGGGTCGCCCTGACCGCCTCGCCGGTCGTCTACCAGACGCTCGAGAAGGCCGAGTTCTTCAAGGTCGGGCTGACGATCGTCTTCCTGACGATCGCCGTGTTCGCGGCCATCAAGGCCTCGGCCTGGGCCGACCTGCCCGACGCGGTCACGAACTTCGGCGAGATCCCGAGCGACAAGGTCGCGATCGCCACGATCCTCGCCGGGCTCGTCTTCGCCGGCGCGGGAGGGGTCAACAACCTCGTCCAGAGCAACTGGATCCGGGACAAGGGCTTCGGCATGGGAGCGTACGTCCCGAAGATCGTCTCTCCGATCACCGGTGAGGATCAGGCGGCCCCGTCGACCGGCACGATGATGCGCCAGGACGACGAGAACATCGCGCGCTTCAGGGCGTGGTTCCGGCTGGCCTCCAAGGAGCAGCTCGTCTCGTTCTGGCTCATCTGCGTGGGCTCGATCCTCATCTTCTCCGTCCTCGCCTACTCGACGATCTTCGGCGAGAACATCTCCGACGAGGCGAACTTCGACTTCATCGAGGGCGAGGGCAACGCCCTCAAGGAGGTGGTGGCGCCCTGGTTCGGGACGCTGTTCTGGGTCTTCGGCTCGATCTCGCTGGCCCTCGTCGCCCTCGGCGTGGTCGACTACGTCTCGCGGCTCGTGGCCGACGTCGTCAAGACGCTGTACGCGCGCGACAGCGAGCGCTGGACCGAGAGCCGGGTCTACTTCCTGATCGTCTGGAGCATGGTCACGATCGGCACCCTCGTCCTGCTCTCGGGCTTCGACCAGCCGCTCGTGCTGCTCGTGCTCTCGGCGTGCCTGAACGGCATGGTCATGTTCATCTACTCGATCCTGCTCATCCGGCTGAACCGCCGGTCGCTGCCGGCGGCGATCCGGGTGTCGGGCTTCCGGCTCGGCGCCCTGGCCTTCGCCGTCTGCTTCTACGGCTTCTTCGCCAGCTGGCTCGTCATCGTCCAGATCGGGAACCTGTAGTCATGCGGCAGCGGGTCCTCGCGCGCGTGCTGATCTTCATGGTCACGTTCGCCGTCCTCTACGCGGGCGCGGCGGTGCTCGGGCTGCTCGCTTAGCCCGATCCGCTCAGCCGGTCGTAGAGGGTGAACAGCGCCGAGTGGTCGAGCGCGCCCGAACCCTGGGCGATCAGCGCGTTCATCAACTCGGCGACCTGGGCGGTGGCCAGCAGCGGCACGCCGTCCTCGCGCGCGGTCTGGAGGGCGATCGCCAGGTCCTTGCGATGCAGCTCGATCCGGAAGCCGGGATCGAAACGGCCTTCGAGCATGCGCTCGCCGTGGGCCTCGAGGATCTTCGACTGCGCGAAGCCACCCAGCAGCGCTTCGCGCACGCGGGCGGGATCGACGCCGGCCTTCGACGCCAGCGTGAGCGCCTCGGCAACCGCCTGGATGGTGAGCGCGACCACGACCTGGTTGGCGGCCTTGGCGACCTGCCCCGCGCCGGCCGGGCCGATGTGGGTCGTCGCCTTCCCCAGCTCCGCGAAGATCGGCGCGGCCCGGTCGAGCGCCGCCTCGCTGCCGCCGGCCATGATCGACAGCTGCCCGTCGATCGCCGCGGGCTCTCCGCCCGACACCGGAGCATCGACGGCCTCCACCCCGCGCTCCGCGAGCGCAGCGTGCACCTGGCGCGCCATCGCGGGCGCGATCGTCGACATGTCGATCACCAGCATGCCCTCGCGCACGCCCGCGACGACGCCGTCGTCCCCGAGCACCACGGCCTCGACGTCGGGCGAGTCCGGCAGCATCGTGATCACGACGTCGGAGCGCTCGGCGATCTCGCGGGCGGAGCCCGCCGCCTCGGCGCCCTCGGCGGTCAGCTCCTCGACCGCCTGCGGGCTGCGATTGTGGACGACCACGGGGAAGCCGGCGCGGACGAGGCGCGCGGCCATGGGCTTGCCCATGATCCCCAGCCCGATGAAGCCGATGCGGTCCCGATCGCTCACGATGCGGCCTCAGCCTACCCAGGCGGGGCAGGGAGTTGCACCGTGACGCGGAGTCCTCCGGCGGCTCGGTGGGTGAGGGTGAGGGTCCCGTCGTGGGCCTGGGTGATGCTCTTGACGATGGCCAGGCCGAGGCCGGCGCCGGCGTGGTCGGTGCGTATGCGTTCGGTGCCGCGCCGAAACGGCTCGGCGAGCGTGGAAACCAACTGTGAAGCGAGCTGTTCGCCGGTGTTCTCGACAGTGAGGACCACGCTCTTGGGGTGAACGCTGGTCGTGACCCACACGGTCCCCTCTTCAGGCAGGTTGTGGACGATCGCGTTGTGCACGAGGTTCGTGCTCAACTGCAGCAGGAGTGCGTGTGAGCCGATGGTGGGGGCCAGGTCGCCGGAGGTCTCGATGGTGAGGCCGCGGGTTTCCGCGAGGGGGAGGAGCGTTTCGGTGGCCTCTTCAGCTATGAGGGACAGGTCGACGTGTTCGCGGGCGAAGGACCGGTTGTCGGCGCGGCTCATCAGGAGCAACGCTTCGGTGAGGTCGATCGCTCGGGCGTTGACGGCGTGGAGGCGATCGACGAGTTCGCCGTCGTCGTGGTTCGGATCGTTGCGGGCGACGTCGAGGAGCGTCTGGGTGATCGCCAGCGGGGTGCGCAGTTCGTGGGAGGCATTGGCTGCGAATCGCTGCTGTTCGGCGACGTGTGCTTCGAGCCGCGCGAGCATGGCGTCGAAGCTGTCGGCGAGTTCGCGGAACTCGTCGTTGCGGCCCGGGAGCTGGATTCGGTGGGCGAGCGATCCGGTCGCGGCCGTGCGCGTGGCGTCCGTGAGGCGAGCCAGGGGCGCGAGCATGCGGCCGGCGAGAATCCATCCTCCCAGGAGACCGAACACCAGCAGGAACGCGAGCACGAAGGCCGCCGGCAGGCCGAGGCCGTTCAGGGGGTCGGCGCGGATGGGCGGGAACCACGGGAGGCCGTAGGTCACCTCGTCGGGTATGTATCGCAGGATGGACACCCACACGGCCGCGAGCAGCAAGGCGCTTGCGAGCATGAGGAAGCCGGCGTAGCTGAGGGTGAGTTTGAGCCGAACGCTCAACCCGGGAGCTCTATCCACGGTCTCCTCGCTCAGGTCGGGTGCCGGGTGGCGTGTCGATGCGGTACCCGGTGCCGGCCGCGGTGGCGATGATCCAGGGCTCGCCGAGGCGTTTGCGCAGGGCTGACACCGTGATGCGCACGGCGTTGGTGAACGGGTCCGCGTTCTGATCCCACGCGCGTTCCAGGAGCTCCTCGGCGCTGACGACACCGCCTTCGGCAGCGACGAGGACCTCGAGCACTGCGAACTGCTTGCGGGTCAGCGCGACGTAGCGGCCGTCGCGGTAGACCTCGCGGCGGAACGGATCCAGCCGCACACCGGCGATCTCCTGCACCGGCGGTCTGTGGTGGGCACGCCGGCGGTCGAGCGCTCTGAGCCGGAGCACGAGCTCTCGGAGTTCGAAGGGCTTGGTGAGGTAGTCGTCGGCGCCGAGTCCGAACCCGGTGGCCTTGTCGTCGAGACGGTCGGCGGCGGTGAGCATGAGGATCGGCATGCCGCTGCCGGAGGCGACGATGCGTCTGGCGATCTCGTCACCGCTAGGACCGGGAATGTCTCGGTCGAGGACGGCGATGTCGTAGGCGTTGATGCTGAGCAGCTGCACGGCGGTGTCGCCGTCGCCTGCGATGTCCGCGGCGATCGCCTCCAGCCGGAGGCCGTCGCGAATGGCCTCTGCCATGAGGGGCTCGTCCTCGACGAGCAGCACGCGCATGCCCCGATGCTAGGGCCGGCGCATATCGCCGGCATATCGAAAACCACATACGTGCCGGCAACACCCTGCTGCCTTCAATGGCGGCGTGATCTCCAGCCGGCCAGCACGAACGCCCACCCGTCGAATTCGGATGCGCGGGATCCGCGTCGCCGGCCTGCTCGTCGTCATCGCGGCGATCGCCGCGGCCCTCGGCCAGCAGTCGCCGGGATCCTCGTCCTCGCCGGCGCCCTCGTTCTCGACGGGCGCAGCACGCACCGACCTCCCTCGCAGGGAGCAGCCCGGTCCGCTCGGCGAGGCTGACGGTGCCGTCCCCGACGGCACAACGGTCTTCGACGACGAGATTCCGGGGGTCGCCAAGCTCGACGCCGATCTGCGGGGTGCCCTGCGCCGAGCGGCAACCGACGCCGCGGCCGACGGAGTCGTGTTCTCCGTCGACAGCGGCTGGCGCTCCCGGGAGTACCAGGAGCACCTCCTCCGCGAGGCGGTCTCGGAGTACGGCTCAGAAGCGGAAGCTGCCCGATGGGTGGCCAGCCCCGGCAGGTCAGCTCACGTGTCGGGGGACGCGGTCGACATCGCGCGCTCCACTGCCACGGCGTGGCTGTCCGAGCACGGCGCGTACTACGGGCTATGCCAGATCTACGGCAACGAACCGTGGCACTACGAACTGCGCTCCGAAGCCATCGATCACGGGTGCCCTCCCATGTACGCCGACCCTACGCACGATCCAAGGACGAAACAGTGACCAGAAGACTGCGGCCATTGGCCGCCCTTGCGCTGATCGTCCTGATCAGCGCGGGCTGTGGTTCGAACGCGCCTTCCGAGACCGCCACCGCCGGCAGTTCCGGCACCGGCGGTACCGAGCAGGCCACCGCTCGGGACAAGGCGGTCGCTGACGCCGTGCGAGCCTCAGGTTCGCCCGGTGCATCCGCGAGAACGGCGTGAAGGACTTCCCGGACCCCGTCAATGGTGAGCCCCTCGTCAACACGCACAAGATCCCATCCAGCAACCAGCCCGGTGGTATGGACATGCTCAACGCCGCGATGCAGACGTGCGGCACGGTGTTGAAAGAGCCGGCGGGGGGCCAAGGGTGAGGCGCAGGAGCTGGGCGCCGGCTGCAGTTGGCGTCCTGGTCGCCGTTGTCGGCGGCGTGGTCGTGATGTCGGGTGCGGAGCGCCCGGCCGCGGCCGCGCGGGCGCCGGCGGCGAACACTGTGAAGGTGGAGCTCGGGGAGCTCTCGGCGATGGTGTCCCAGGACGGGACCCTGACCTACCGGGCGCGGTCGGACGGCTCGCCCTATCCCGTGATCAACCAAGCCTACGGCGTCTACACCAGCCTGCCCGAGAACGGGGACGAGGTCGACTGTGGCGGCGTGCTCTACCGGGTGGACGACACGCCCGTGCTGCTGCTGTGCGGCACGGTCCCGGCCTACCGTGGTCTGCACCGGGGCGTGAAGGGCCGGGACGTCCGTCAGCTCAACCGCAACCTGCACCAGCTCGGCTACGACGCCGACGCCCGCGTCCGTATCGACCCCGGCGACAACGACTTCACGTCCAAGACGAGGCGAGCGCCCAGGGTGCTCCAGTGCCGCAAGGGCCTTCGGGCGACCGGAGCCTTGCCATCGGTGGCGCGGTCTTCCTGTCCGGGTCGGTGCGGATCTCCAAGGTGACCGGCGATCTCGGCGGATCCGCCCGACCGGGTGCACCGGTCCTGAACGCCACCTCCGACAAGCTGCACGTGCAGGTGGCCCTTGATCCCTCGCAGCAGGGTGCGGTCAAGAAGGGCGACCGGGCGCAGATCACGCTGCCGGGCAACACGCTGGAGACGGGAAGGGTCGCGGGGTTCGGACGAGTCGCCCAGACCCCTGCCGGACAAGACAGCAAGGCGGCCGACGCGACCATCCCGGCCTTCATCAGCCTCGACGACCCGGACACAGCGGGCGGGCTCGACAAGGCACCGGTGCAGGTGCAGATCACGACCAAGGGCGTGGAGCGCGCCCTGAGCGTCCCCGTCACCGCGCTGGTCGGCAAGTCCGGCGGCGGGTTCGCCGTCGAGGCCGTGCGCGCCGGCGACCGGCGCGAGCTGGTCGCCGTGAAGCTCGGCCTGTTCGACACCGCCAACGGACGCGTCCAGGTCGAAGGCGAGTTGGACGAACGCGACGTCGTGGTCGTGCCGTCGCAATGAGGGACGAACCGGTCCTGGAACTGGACGAGGTCACCAACGTCTACGGCGAGGAGCGGGTGGGCGGGTTCCGAGTCCCCGCGTTGCGGGGGGTGTCCTTCTCCGTCCGGCGGGGCGAGTGGTGGCGATCGTCGGGCCCTCCGGGTCGGGCAAATCCACGCAGCGGCACGTCATGGGGACATTGGAGCGGCCCAGCAGCGGCGTGGTCCGGATCGGCGGGGTCGATGCGGCGGGGCTGAGCGACCGCGAGGTGTCGCTGCTGCGGGCTCGGGAGATCGGGTTCGTCTTTCAGCAGTTCTTCCTGGCCGAGTACGCCACGGTGCGGGAGAACGTGGCCGACGGGTTGCTCTACGCAGGGCCCCGCGCCGCCAAGCGGTACGCGCGCGCCGATGAGGCGCTCGAACGGGTCGGCTTATCGCACCGCGCGACGTTCAAGCCGACCAAGCTCTCCGGAGGCGAGCGGCAGCGGGTGGCGGTCGCCCGGGCCCTCGTCGGGCGTCCGGCGATCGTCCTCGCCGACGAGCCGACCGGGAACCTCGACAGCGCCACCGGCGCCTCGATCGTGGAGCTCATCCGCGAGCTCAACGCCGCCGGCGCCACGATCATCATGATCACCCACGATGCGGGTGTGGCCGAGCAGCTGCCTCGCCGGATCCGCGTCCTGGACGGCCGGGTGGTCGCCGACACCCGCCGCGAGCGCGAGCTTCTCGTGGCGGGGGCGAAGGGCGAGCTGCCATGAGCGCCGGGCGCGGACGACTGGGCCTGAAGGACGGGCTGCGGGTGACCAGCGTCGGGCTGCGCGCCCGGCCGCTGCGCGCCGCGCTGTCCGCGCTCGGTCAGCGGTGTCGAATCGCGCGGTGAACGCGCCGCTCTCGATGCCTCGCCGCACTGCATCGGTGAACGGCTCGCGGTACCGCTCCGCGAGTGCGGCGGCATGGTCCCGCAGCTCGGCGTCATGGGCGGCGGCGGTCCAGAACTCCATGAGCATTCGCCACGTGACGACGTTCGTGGACAGCCCTCGATCGACCATCGCGACCAGCTGTTGCCAGGGGTCGTCGAACTGTGCCGCAAGCTCATCCATAGCGGCTACTGCGACGGAAGTGGCGCGCTGCAATGCCTCGATCAGCATGTCCTCGCGCGAACCGAAATATCCCTGCAGGGTGCTGACCGCCACCCCCGACGCCTCAGCAACGTCGATGAACCGAGTGCCGGCGTAGCCGCGGTCAGCGAGTACCGCGACCACCTGGTCGAGCACGAGCGTGCGCCGAGCACCGCCCGCGCGGTGCGATTGCGGCGAGGGTGATCTGCGGGTCGGCTACGCCGACGACGGGCTTGCGCGAGCGCACTTGGTCCCGGACGAAGGCTCCGGCCCAGCCGGACTGCTCGGCCTCCTCGCACAGCCGCGCGACGACTGCGGGGTCGGCGAGCTCATCGAAGGGAGGGATGTACACGCCAAGGTGCATCAGGTGTGCTCGAGGATCGCGGCGACGATCGCCTCCCAGTCGGCCCGGAAGACGCCGTGACCCGCGCCCTCGAGTCGCAGCAGGGCGGCATTCGGGATCTCCTCGGCGAGCGCCTCGCCGTGGCCGATGGGGAACATCGGGTCGGCGGTGCCGTGGATGACGAGGGTGGGGGAGGAGATCGAGGAGAGCGGGTCGCGCGATCGCTCCTCGTCGCGCGCCAGGTCGTGGTTCTGCGCGGCCCGGAAGTCGCTCGCGCGCTCGACGTCGCGGCTGGCGAGCGCGTGGAAGGCCGCCTCGTCGAACGGGCGCTCCGTTCCGGCGAGCGTGCGCGCGTAGGCGACCAGGTACTCGATCACCGACTCGGGATCGGACCAGTTCACCTCCACGGTCGCGACGAAGCGCCCGAACTCCGCGGTCGGCGGCGGGAGAGCGCGGTCGCTGGGGACCGCGATCGAGGTGCTGATGAGCGTGAGCGAGCGGACGCGCTCGGGGACGTCGAGGGCGAGGAGCTGCGCGAGTGCGCCCCCGGCCGAGACGCCGACCACGTGCGCCGCGGGGATCTCGTACGCGTCGAGCACGCCGGCGGCGTCGGCGACCAGGTCGTCGCCGCTGTAACGGGGTCGCCCCGGCTCGCAGGAGACCGACCGGCCGGTGTCCCGGTGGTCGTAGCGAATCCCGAACCGCCCGCTCTCCGCGAGCATCCGGCAGAACCCCTCCTCCCACCACAGCATCGACGCGCCGAGCCCCATGACGAGCAGGAGCGGGGAGTCGGCGGGGTCGCCGAAGGGCTCGGTGCAGAGCTCGACGCCGTTCGCCTCGACCATGCGCTCTGTCATCTCACGGCTCCTCGTACTCGTCGTGGCGGCGCCACCACCACTTGCCCTCGCCCCGCAGCAGGGCTTCCTCGTCGCGCCCCTTGGGCGCGCGGTCAAGCAGCTGGTAGAAGGTGTTCAAGACGTCGGTTCCGCGGTCGTAGGTCGAGTACACGTGGTAGACGACGCCGTCCTCGAGCGCGAACGAGCTCAGCCCGGGGGCCTCGTCGCCAGGGTCGTCCTCCCAGCGGAAGTTGTGCTCGGCCCCGTTCGCCCGCTGCTCATCCGTGTACGAGACGCCGAAGTCGTAGTTGAAGTCGCTGCCGAGCGAGGAGACCCACTCGAACCGCCACCCCATCCGCCGCGTGTAGGCCTCGAGCTTCTCCAGCGGCGCGCGCGAGACGGACACCATCGTCACGTCGCGCTGGTTCAGGTGCACCATGCCGCCGTCGAAGTGGTCGGCGACCAGCGAGCAGCCCTCACAGCCGGCATCCCAGTCGGGGCCGAGCATGAAGTGGTAGACGATCAACTGCGAGCGGCCGTCGAAGAGCTCCGCGAGCGTCTTGCGCCCCTCGCCGGTCTCGAACTCGTACGGCGTCTCGATCCGCACCCAGGGGAGCTCCCGGCGCATCCGGGCGAGCTCATCGGCGCGGCGGGTGTGCTCCTTCTCGAGCTCGAGCAGCTCGACGCGCGCGTTTCGCCACTGTTCTCGTGTGCCCCTTGCGTGCGCGGTCATCGCGCGGCCGTCAGATCGGTGTGCGCACGCGGCAGGCGCGGGGCGAGCGACGGGCGGAATCCGAAGCGCCGCCTGGGCCGGCCCGGAATCTCGCGGGCGCGCCGCGACCGTTCCGCGCGCCGGTGCATGTCGGCGGCTCTCTGGTCCGCGAGGATCATGGTCAGGTGCGGCTGCATTGCGTTCTCCTGAGGCCGTCGGGTGTGCGGGGTACGGGGTGTCGCCGCGCGCTCCCGGCGCGCAGGATCCAGAGCGCGGGGACGGCGACCAGGGTCATCGCCCCGATCGCGAGCGCGGCGACCCCGACGGCGCTCAGTGCGAAGCCGCCGAGCAGCGTCAGCCCAGCACCGGTCGCACCGCTCAGGAGATCGTTGAAGCCGAGCAGGCTTGCCCGCTCGGACGCCTCCGTCCGGTCCGCGAGCACCGCCGTCGCGGCGACGAACGCCACATTCCAGCCAAGCCCGAGACCGAGCAGAACTGCCGCGGTCGCGTGGGCGTCCTGTGTCCAGAGCAGGCAGCGAGATCCCGCGCGCTCGGCGCTCGGGCGGGTACATGTCGCCCCCGGCCGTCCGCGCGAGCAGGGTCGCTCCGTTGGCGACCCCGACCCCGGCGAGCCCGGCGAGAACCGCCGGCACCGAGCCGTGCGCGCTGCCCAGGGACGCCAGCCCGCAGCTCAAGGCGCCGAGCAGGAAGCCTGCGGCGAGCACCGGGACTCGGCCGAACCGATCCATCGAGCGCCCCGCGGGCAGCGCGGCGAGCGCCGCGGCGGCGAGGACGACTGCCGGGCCGAGACCGAGGAGACCACCGATGTCGAGCACCCGGACCAGGCTGATCGAGGCCACCGCGGCAGTGAGCTGAAGCATCGCGGAGTTGGCGGCGAGCGCCGCGGACAGGAGCGCCACGTTCCGGCGGATGGGGAGCCGCAGGACGTCTGGTTGGGGTTGGTCGCGGTGGCTCACGTTCGCACCGCCAGGTCCGCCGGCTCGCCCCGGGGCCGGCGGGCCGGGGTCGCTTCGGCGTCCGTCGCGCCACCCG
Organism: uncultured Solirubrobacterales bacterium; assembly: GCA_963828075.1. Taxonomy (GTDB): domain Bacteria; phylum Actinomycetota; class Thermoleophilia; order Solirubrobacterales; family Solirubrobacteraceae; genus JACCYI01. The sequence goes on from CAWHDH010000021.1 coordinate 2,528,635, forward strand.
CGCGTGTTGCCAGCCACGACCCGGCGAGGATCAAGGCCAGCCCGAGCGGCGCCAGCGAGGCAAGCCGCTCGCCGAGCACAACGACTCCCAGCGCGACGGCGACGACCGGGCTCGCATACGTCACGAGCGATGCGCGCGCGGCGCCGACGCGGTCGATCAGCGCGAACCACAGCGGGAACGCGAGCGCGGTGCACACGAGGGCAAGGCCGCCCAGAGCCGCGATGGCACGCAGGCCCGGCACCGCCGAGGGGGGCGACGCGATGACGAGCGGCAGCAGCGTGAGCGCCGCGATCGCGAGCCCGGCGGTGACGATGTGCAGCAGCGGGACGTCCGCCGCCACGCGCGCCACCAGCAGCGTGGCGAGCGCGTAGCAGCCCGCGGCCGCCAGGACGAGCACGGCCCCGCCCGCACTGCTCGTGGCCTCGACGCCGAGCAGCACCGCGACCCCGACGAGCCCTACGAGCAATCCGGCGGCTCCCGCTGCTCCGGTCCGCTGCGTCCGGTCCACCCCGAACGCGAGCAGTGCGATCCACAGCGGCTCGCTGGCAATCAGGATGCCCGCCAGTGAGGACGGGATCGTGCGCTCACCCTCGGTGATCAGCAGGAACGGCAGCGTGAACTGCACCACGGCGAACCCGCCGATCACCCGCAGGCGGCCACGCAGCGACCGGGCCAGCGATCGCGGGCCGACGACGGCCACCAGCACGACCGCGGCGAGCGCGACACGCACCCACACGACGAAGACGCTGTCGAACCCGGTCAGGGCAACCTCGATCAACAGATACGGCAGGCCCCACAGGACCGCCACGACGGCGAAGAGGGGAAGCTCGCGAGCTGGCATGCGGCGGACCGTAGGCGCCCCCGTCGAGGAACTGAAACACCCGTTCCGCGACGATCTACACTCACCAGGTGTGGATGCCGACCTGCGCCTGATGCGCTACTTCGTGGCGGTCGCCGAGGAGCTGCACTTCACGCGCGCCGCGCAGCGGCTGCACATGGCCCAGCAGCCGCTGAGCGCCGCGATCGCACGGCTGGAGGCGCAGCTCGGCGTGCGGCTGCTGGACCGGACGACGCGGCGCGTGGCGCTGACGGACGCCGGGGCAGCGTTCCTGGAGGCCGCTCGCACCGCGGTGGCCGCCGCGGACGCGGCGGTGGAGGTCGCGCGCGCCCACGCGAGCGGCGTGACCGGCGAGGTCTCCATCGGGATCTCGTCCGGCGCGTGGTACGGGCTCGGCGACCTGTTCGCCGACCTCCGCTCCCGCCGGCCGGGGTTGCGCCTGCACGTGCGACAGCAATCGACGCGACCGATCATCGCCGCGGTGCGCGCCGGGGAGCTGGATCTAGGCGTCGGGCTGTGCGTCGCCGACGCGCCCGAGGACCTGGAGATGCACCGCCTCCGGGACGAGCCCGTCGTCCTCGTCGTGTCATCCGCCCATCCGCTTGCCGCGAGCGATTCGGCGCCGCTGGTCGCCGTGCGCGACGAGGTCATCGCCCTCGACGAGCCGGCCGAGGGCCGTGACTACAACGACGCGGTCATGCGCCTGTGCCGGGCGTCCGGATTCGAGCCGCGAGTGCGCGAGCTGCAGACCCACCACGACGCTTGGGAGCGATCGATCGCCGACGGCCAGTGCGTCGGGTTGGACATAAGCTGCTCGCTCCAGGCCGCCCATCCGGGCGTGTGCGCTGTTCCTGTCGACCCTCCCGCGACGTTCCCGCTCGACCTGCTCTGGCGCCGGCCGGCCGGCGAACCGCTGCGTCCGGCCGTTCACGCCGTGCTCGAGGTCGCCGGCGCACGCGGGTAGACCGTCAGCCACAACCAGCGACTGATGGCGAGACCCGGACTCGAACCGGGGACACCACGATTTTCAGGCACGGCTCCGTGGCCGCGAATCATGCCGATTTACAGGCACTTCATACGTCGCCCGGTGGGTCGCGATTCGGATCTGAGGCCGCAAATTGCGGGCGTGTCACGGCGATTTGGGCACAAACCGCGATCTCGTGCCCAAATTGATCGGCGCGCTCAGCAACGTCGGCGACTGGCTGGGCGCTCCCCAGAAGTGGCGAGATCCTGCCAGGCGTGCTCGCTTCTTTTGGGGGCCGTTTCGCGGCGGCCTGCGGTCGGCCCCGACGGGCTGGTCGCTTGAGTCGCTGCGCGCGCAGACCCGACCGATGGCAGCGAATCAGGGGTGCCTGCTCGACAAGCAGGAGGTGCCGGGGTTCAACCCGGTGCCGCCCACCTCGGAAAACCGCGCTACAGCGCGGTTTTCGTCGTTGTGGAGCCGGTCGCGATTGCCAGTTGCGGTGCCCGAGGTCAAGCAAAGGTCAAGCACTTCGAGGAAGCGTACCGTCGACAGCGCACGGGATCGTGGGCCTCGACGCTCCTAGAGGGCGTCGTCGGCGTGCGAGGGCGCAGCGCGATGCGAGCAGTGGCACGCTGGTCCGTCCCCCCGCGCTCGGCGCGTAAAGGCCAACTGCGGTCCGTCCGCACCCGTCCGTTCGGCCAAGCTTCGAGGTAGAAGGTCAAGCACCTGGGGTACCGCAGCGAAACGCTATGCACGTGCTATTGCTGGCCAAGCAGCTTCAGCTTGAACTCTTAAGCAAGGATAGGCAAGGATAGGCAGTCGGTCTGGCCGATCCTCGATGGTTCGTCGGCACATCGAGCCCCTCGGTGGATGAGGGCTCTGAGAGAAGGGAACTCCAGTGGCACAGGCACAGGCACCGAAGCGACGGCGACAGGCTCGAAGGTCGGCTGCCCCGTTGGTCGAGGAGGCACCACCCGAGGCCAAGCTGTGTGCCCGTCTAAGCGCCGCAACGAGCTACCAAGAGCTTGCGCGCGTGATGAACGAGGGCCTCGGGCTCGACCAGTCGGCCATCGCCCGAGGAGCAGGTCTTCAGCCGTCGACAATCTCACGGTGGTTGGACCCTACGAACACAGTCGATGAGGTTCGGAAACCGAGCAAGATGGGGCATCTCCGCTACGTCATCTTGTCCTTGCTGCAATCAAGGACGATTACGGCGCCGATGCTTAGCTTCTGGCTGAAGCTCGACCCCGACCCGATCCTCGGGACCGACCCTCTGAAGGCGATCGCTGACGGGCGCTATGTCGAGGTTGTTAAGGCGGGCCTTAGGGTGACCAACCCGCACCCCCGCGGGCCCATCACCGACGCAGAGCGAGAAGTGCGGCGCCGCTTGGCGCGGGCGCAAGCTATTGCGTAGCCTCCTCACCGAGAGATGATGCGGTCCGCGAGACTGCATCGGCGCGAACCGCGCATATGCGCGTGCAGACGGAATCCTCATCAGTGAGTGCCTCGCTGGCCGGCAGTCCGATCAATGTCGGTGTGCCCTTGACGCTGCGTGACCTCGACGAGCATGGAGGGCACGCCCCGAGCGAGGGATGCGGCTTGCTGGGAGGTGCTGCCCGACACCATCGACGCACATCGCGCCGATCTGATCGAGCTTCCCCCAGGCGATTGGAGAGGACAAGCATCGTCTGCTGTGAGAACTATCGGAGCAGTCTGCGGATCCACGCCATTGGGCCGCTGGACGCCGAGTTGCTCGCGGACCTCTGAACGTCTCGGAAGCGCGGCGCCGTCCTGCGCGCTTGAGAACCGTCGCCAGCGGCTCGGGCCCTCCCAGGAATCAGTTCGTTAGCTCTTGCGTAGTCCATGAACAAGAAGTACTTTCTACGGACCGTTCAACCTTGCGCAGAGGTCCATCATGTCTCAGCGGGTTCCACTCGTACTCAATCGCCTGGGCGGCGCCGCATTCACGACCGCTCTCGTCGTGGTGGCCCTGCTAACGATGGCTCCAGCGAGCGGGGCTGCGCCCTTGGTCGCTGCCGCGTCGAACGACACGCTCACGATCTACAACAGCGCGCGCGACGCATTGCATCCGTCGGTGACCTCCGCCGTTGCCAATGCGCCCGACGGTCGCGGCCCGCTGACGCTCGACGACATCGATCGCCTGCTCGCGACCGCCGAGACGCTCGCAACGCAGGGCACGCCGGCCACCTACGACCGCGTGCAGATGCTCGCGTTCGCGCGCATCTACACGCCGGCCTACCTCGCCGCTTTCCGCGAGTCCGGCCCGGTCTCCTCGGCCGGGAACACACTCTGGCAGCGGTTGTCCTTCACGCCGAGCACGCGCGGGCAGCTGTCGGAGGCAGTGTCGGCGCTCGTGTCGGCGCTGGAGTCGCGCAACGCCGTGTCGGCCGCCCGTCTGCGCGACATCTACCAGACGAATCTCGCCACCCTCGGCATCCCGTTGGCGCCGAGCCCCAGCCCGACGCCGAGTCCCAGCCCGACGCCGAGTCCCAGCCCGACGCCGAGTCCCAGCCCGACGCCGAGTCCCAGCCCGACGCCGACGCCGTCTGCCATGTGCGATGGGCTCTCACCGACCATCGTCGGGACCGACCGCGGTGACACGCTGACCGGCACCAGTGGCGACGACGTGATCGTCGGCGGTGGAGGCGGCGACACGATCGACGGCCTCGGCGGCAACGACACCCTCTGCGGCGGGTCGGGCCTCGACAGCCTGAGGGGCGGCGACGGCGACGACACCCTCATGGGCGACGGCGACCGCGACGTCCTCGACGGTGGCGCCGGCCGCGACCGCGCGCTCGGCGGCGACGCAAGCGACCAGCTCTTCGGCCGCGACGGATCCGACTACCTCAACGGCGAGGCCGGCGCCGACGACACGTACGGCGGCGAGGGCGGCGACACCCTCGTTGGCGAAGGCGGCTCGGATTCTCTGCGCGGCGAGGCGGGTAACGACCGCCTGTGGGGCGGCGCGGACGCCGACGTGGTCACCGGCGGCGACGGCGACGACTCGGGCCTCGGCGGCCACGGCAACGACACGCTCGACGGCGGCGCAAGCCGCGACTCGCTCGACGGCGAGGACGGCAACGACACCGTCAACGGCGGACCGGGCGGCGACTTCGTGTCGGGTGGCCCGGGGCGCGACACCGCGAACGGCGGCGAGGACGACGACATCGTCGAGGGCGCCCCTGACTCCGACACGATCAACGGCGGGCCGGGCAACGACCTGTGCCGCCAGGAGAGCGACGACAACACGATCGCCGCCTGCGAGAAGCTCAACAGTTCCGACCGCTACGAGACCAGCAACGGGGTCCGTCAGCGCCTCCCCATCGCGGGTGGCACCGTCGCCTGGGGGAAGTACTCCCTGGCCGTGCCCGCGGGGGTACTCACGCAGGACTGCTGGGCCTCGATCGCGACGGTCGCGGGTACTGTCCCGGGTCCGAACGGCGAGGAGGTCGGCGGGCTCGTGGACTTCGACCTCGACTGCCCCTGGGCCGGCAAGGTGACGGTCGGCGTGCCCGTCGACGTGTCGAGCGAGTCCACGGATTCGCCGCTGATTGCGCACTACAACGACGCCGCGAACACGTGGGAGCTGATCGAGCCCCAGCGCGTCACCGACGGCGCCGCGTACGCTGAGGTCGACAAGCTCTCGCCGTTCGACCGCTACGGACTCAACGCCAAGGAGAAGGCCTACTGCAACGCGCCCTGGCACTGGGGGCCGTGCATCAGCGCCCAGCTGACGCGTCAGAGCGCGACGGCGGCGCGCCTGAAGTACTACCCGGCGCCCGGCTGCCCCCCGCAGGGTCCGGACGGATGCGACGGCGACATCGGCAATGCGTTCAAGCACTGCGTCTGGATGGGGCTCCTGACCAATGCCGTAGGCAGCAACGAGGCCGAAACGATCGGCAACAACCACGAGGACTTCCCGGCGAACAACTCGTGGACCAAAGCGATGGATCTCCACAACAATCGAATCGGGCGGTCCAAGGCCGGCTCCGACGTTGTGGGGAAGTGCCGCTCCGCGGTCAACAACGGCGAGCTCCGCTTCCTCGCCGGGCCGGGCCTCGCGCTCACCTACGATCCGTCGAAGTCCGCGGGTAGCGGCGGGGGTGGCGGTGGTGGCGGGGGGTGGGGGAACACGTCCAACCCGTCGTCCGGCGGCTCCGGGCGCGTGACGCTCAGCAAGGGCGCGTCCGCACAAGGGCAGCCAGGCTGCAGCTCGGCAGCGTGCGCCCGCATGGTCGTCACGGGCACCGGCTTCCCGGCCGGCTCGACCGTCACCGTTCAGTGCGGCTCGGCCTCGGAGGGCATCTTCTACACCTACTACGCCAAGGTTGGCTCGAACGGGACCACTTCCAGCGCGGTCTGCTACTTCGGTTTCCCGGGCAGGACCGCCTACGCGACAATCAACGGGTACCGGTCCAACACCCTGACTTGGTAGGGGGGGAAGTTCATGCGCCGCATGTCGACCGCAATCGCCGTCCTCTCCGCCTTCCGCTGGCGCCGCAGGCCTGAGCTGTCCGCCGTCGCCACGTGCCTCTGGTTGACCGTCCTGTTGTCGATGGCGGCGCAGCCCGCCGCCGCGCGCGAACGGGCGAGGGTCATTGGCGGGTCGCATCAGGTGAGCCGCGGGTCCCAGGCATTCATCGATGTGAGCGTGCCGCGCGGGGCGCGCTGCCGGCTGACCGTGCGAGAAAACGGCAAGACGCGAAGGACGCGCGCCGTGCGGGCCCGCACCGGCAGGCTGCGGTTCATGTGGCAGGTGCCGGCTGACGCGGCGCCAGGAGCTGTGCCTACGACCATCCGCTGCGCCGCTCGGCCCGGGCGGTCCCGGCGGGCCGTGGCCACGCTGACCATCACCGTCGTCGCTGACACCCCCGGCGCCGGCTCGCTTCTCCAGCCCCGTGGCGTACGCATCCGCAACCTCAAGCGCAAGCACCGGCCGCGTGGCGGCGGGCTCCCCGTCCTGGGAGCACCGCCTGCCGCTCCGAGCGGCTTCACCACTTTTTGGCCGCTGGCGACGAGGCTCCAGACCCGTATCACGCAGAGTCCCGGCGGCGCAGTCTCCCACCACAACGCCGCGACCCGCTATGCGGTTGACCTGGATCTCCCGGGAGGCACCGAGATCCGCGCCGGCTTCTCCGGGACGGTCGAACGGATCGTCAACTCGTGTCGCCCCGGCGCCGGCGGATGCGGCGACACCTTCGGCAACTACGTCCTCCTGCGCGCCTCGGACGGCACGTGCGCGTTGCACGGGCACCTCTCGCGCGTAGACGTCACGCCTGGCGCCGCGGTCGCTCGCTACACCCTGCTCGGCCTCAGCGGCTACACCGGCAAGATCATCCCGGCCACCCCCGACGGCGCACACCTGCATTACGACCGCGTCGAATGCGGCGCCTGGCGAAGCCTGCCGTGGGCGCCGATCGAGGGCGGCTCCTTGGCCGAGGGCGCCTCGATCACCTCGCAAAACACGCCGGAGTGCACCGCGCTGCAGGGCGGTTGCGGCAGCCCCCAAGGCCCGACTGTGGACCCACAGGGTCCGACCCAGAATCCGCAGACTCCGCCGGGGGACGGGGGGTCCGGAGGCGGTGGCACTCCGACCCCGGTCAACGCCTTCGACAACTACGGTCCTGCGGTCGCCGGACACGCGATGTGCCGCGGCAACCCGTCACGGCCCGAGTCGATGCCGGGCGGAACCGCTACGCAGACCTTCACCGTTCCCGCCAACGTGCGCACGCTCGAATCGGCGCTCGTCCAGATCGACCCCGACCCGAGCGTGACCGCGCACGCCGCCTTGGTGGTCAACGGCACCGCGAAGGCCTCGGCAGACGCGGCCGCGAACGGCGACACCCGATTCCGCTTCGGCTCGGTGCCGGTCGCGGCCGGCGATCAGATCAGCCTCTCGATCTCATTCACCGCGACCTACGGGAAGATCATCACCGTGTATGGCGCCGGCAACCCCGGCGGCACGTTCAACGCGAGCAACAGCTGCCCGGACGGCGCCCAGAGTTTCTCGACCAGCGCGCACGGACTGCGGGCGGTGATCTCTGGGACGACGTAGCTGCGGTCTCGTCGTCCTTCAGAACCGCATTCATCAAACTCCGCGATTTCGGTTCGTCGGCCGTCACGGGCGAGAAGTCATTCGCGGACGAGCTCTAGTCGGTTCCGATGGTCGTTGCCGTGGCTCCAAGGCAGGATGCCCTCGTGCATCATCCGGCCGACGACGATGGCCGGCGCGATATCGAGCCGCTCTGCGAACCGTGGAACCTCGTCGAGTCGCAGCGTGTTAAGACGGCGATCGTTTGGTTGCAGGATGAGCACGCGAGCCGCAAACCGATTGGCCTCGTCCTCGACGGCCGCCCGCTCCTCGCCAGCATCCTCGAGCCGGACCGCCCTCTCGAGATCACCCCGAGCGCTCTAATCAGGACCAACCACCGCAGGAGCACACCCCTGCACTTGGCAGTGCGGGGGTGGCGTCCGCGGCCGCGAAATCGGGCGCGCGAGCCTCCGGAACCTCGACCTCGATCGGCAAGTAGGAACGAGCCGGAGAAAGACAGCCAGCCGGGCCGAGCTGTCCGTCATAGAAATATGGCGACAAGTTCTGGCGATGAGCGGCAACGCGCCACGTCTACCCCCGGCAGCGACGGCTGATCCGTGTAGGACGCCCATGCTGTCCATCGCGAAGCTGACGTCCGGCCAGGAGCGCTACTACCTCGGGCAGGCAGGCGAGCGTGTCGACGTGGTCACGAGCGTTGCGGGCGGCGCCGAGGACTACTACGACGACGGCAACGAGGCGCCGGGCGGGTGGCTCGGCTCTGCCGCGCGGCGCCTAGGCGCCGTGGGGCGCGTCGACGGTGACGCGCTGCGCGCCGTCCTCGCGGGGCGGACTCCGGACGCCTCGGCGCAGCTGCGAGAGCGGCCGGTGAAGGTCGCGGCCTACGACCTCACGTTCTCCGCCCCAAAGAGCGTCAGTGTCCTCTTCGCCCTCGGCGACGAGCACGTGCGCGATGCTGTCCGCTCGGCGCAAGACCGCGCGGTCGTCGAGGCGTTCGGTTACCTCGAGCGCTCGGCCGCTCGCGTTCGCCGCGGCGCCGGCGGCTGCGTCGCCCTGCCGGCCGAGGGCTTCCTCGCCGCGGCCTTCCGGCACCGCAGCTCGCGCCTTGGGGATCCGCAGCTGCACACCCACGTCGTGCTCGCGAACCTGGCGTGCGGCTCCGACGGTCGCTGGACCGCGCTCGACGGTCGCCCCATCTATGCGCATGGGCGGGCGGCCAGCTTCCTGTACCAGGCGGTGCTGCGCGGCGAGCTCACACGCGCACTGGGGGTCGAGTGGACGCCTGTTCGCAAGGGCATCGCGGAGATCGCCGGTGTGCCGGAGCGCGTCATGCGCGCGTTCAGCCGTCGGCGGGCGCAGATCGAGGCGGCGCTCGACGAGCGCGGCCTGGAAGGCCCACGGGCTTCAGAGACGGCGGCGCTCGCGACGCGGCGTGGGAAGACGCGGACGCGGCGCGAGTCGCTCGAGCGGGAGTGGCGTCGGCGGGCCGCGATGCTCGGGTTCCCGGCCGAGCGCGTCGATCGGCTGCTCGGCCGGACGCGCTCGCTCGGCCTCGATGAGGACGGGTGGGAGGCCATCGGGACTCATCTCGCGGGTCCGGACGGCCTGACTGCTGCTCGCTCCTCTTTCTCGCGGCACGACGTCATCGAGGCTGTCGCCGCAGCGTTGCCGCCGGGTCTCGCCGCCTCCGCCGGCGATGTCGAGCTGCTGGCGGATCGCTTCCTGCAAGGCGCCGACGTGGTACCGCTGCTCGGGCCCGCGGGCGAGGACGATCCTGCGAGCGTGTTCGTCCGCCGTGACGGTCGGGTGATGCCGGCGGATCCCGCCGGGTTGCGGTACAGCACGAGGGAACTGCTCCTGATCGAGCGGCGGCTCGTCGACGGTGGGGTTGCGGGGCAGGGGCGTGGTGCGGGGCTGGCCGGGGCGCCGGCCGTGGAGCGCGCATTGGCGGATCGGCCGACGCTGTCGGCCGAGCAGGCAGCCATGGTTCGCTCGCTCGTCACCAGCGGCGATCGCGTGTCAGTGGTCGTCGGTCGGGCGGGCACCGGGAAGACGTTCGCGCTGGGCGCGTGTCGTGAGGCGTGGCGTTCCGAGCGGCTCTGCGTGATGGGCGCGGCCGTGGCACGGCACGCGGCGCGCGAGCTCGAGGACCAGGCCGGCGTCCCGAGTACGAGCATCGCCGCGCTGGTCGGCAGCCTCGACCGCGGCGCGCCGCTGCCTACCGGCGCTGTGCTCGTCGTCGACGAGGCTGGCATGGCGGGCACGCGCGACCTGGCGCGGCTGCTCGGCGCCGTCGAGGCGGCCGACGGCAAGCTCGTGCTGGTCGGCGATCACCGCCAGCTTCCGTCGATCGACGCCGGTGGTGCGTTCCACGCGCTCGCGCGGCGGCTTACCCCAATTGAGCTGACCGTCAACCGGCGCCAGATTCACGCATGGGAGCGCGACGCCATCGAGCTGCTTCGTGCTGGTGACGGCCACAAGGCGCTTGAGCGCTACCGCGATCACGACCGGCTCCACGTCGAGCCGACGGGCGATGCCGCGCGCGAGCGGCTTGTCCGCGACTGGTGGCAGGCAGGCGACCCCGGCGCCAACGCGATGATCGCGCTGCGGCGTGCCGACGTCGACGAGCTGAACAAGCGCGCTCATGAGCTGATGCGCGCTACAGGCGCGCTCGCCGGTCCGGTCCTCGAGTTGCCCGCCGGCCCGATGGCCGCGGGTGATCGGATCCTGCTGCGTCGCAACGATCTCGGGCTCGGCGTCTGCAACGGTGACCGCGGCCGCGTCATGAGCGTTGACTGCTCCGCTGGGACTCTCGACCTGGACATCGCCGGCCGGCGACTCACGCTGCCCCCGCACTACCTGAATGCCCTCACCGACCGCGGCCATCCCGGCGTCAGCTACGGCTACGCCATCACTGGCCACGCCGCCCAGGGCGTCACCGTCGACCGAGCCTTCGTGCTCGCCGATAGCGCCCTCACGCGCGAGTGGGGCTACACCGCTCTCACCCGCGGCCGCGAAGCCAACCACCTTTACGTGCCTGAGCGGGAGGAGCTCGCTCGCCATGACTTCGGGCCTGGCGATGGCCAGCCGGTGGACGCGGTCGAGCGGCTCGCGTGCAACCTCAGCACGAGCCGCGTCGAGATCCTCGGCGTCGAGCGAGTGCAGGATCCCAAGACGGAGCGCGCGCGCCGGGCGGTTGCTGACCTTCAGCGCGAGCGCGACGCGCTCCGGATCGCGGTCGCCGCCGCTCGGCAGCAGCGCGCGGACCTCGAGGCGTCGCCGCTGCGGCGGTTCCGACGAGGTCGGCTTACCGGTGCCGTTGCGAGCGAGCGGGAGCTGGCTCGCGAGCTCGCCGGCGTCGAGCGAAGGCTCGAGCGAGCGTCGCAGGAGCTGCAGCGTCACCGGACGCCTGAGCGAGACCTCGTGGCGCGATCGCTCGTGCGCGACATCGAGCGGCGCCACGACGCGCAACTCCAGCGCGGAAGGCGGCGCGACCACGGGAGGAGCATCGGCCTGTGAGCGTGCAGCTCTCGTTCGTCGACATCGAGTTCATCGAGGCCGTCGCTCAGCGCGTCGCCGAGATCCTTGCCGAGCGTGCCCGCGAGGACCGGCTCGTGAGCGTCTCCGAGTTGGCGGCACGTCTCGGCGTGAACCGCAGCTGGGTATACGAGAACGCCGACTGGCTCGGCGCGATCCGCCTCGGCACCGGGCCCAAGGCCGCGCTGCGTTTCGACCTCCGCATCGTGATGTCCGCACTCGAGTCATGCAGCGACGACGTCGCGCCGCTGCCACGCGCGAGCCAGCCGAGGCGGAGGTCGGCACTGATCCCGATCCGAGGGGGCGAATCTTCACCGCCTCGGCACTCAACAGGAACATGAGCAGCGGCGCGGGCCGCAAGCCCGACGGGCAGATCCTGAAACGCTGGCGCGCCCGCGACCGTCAGCACAGCTACGCCCTGCGGGTCCGCAACGGCCGCGAGCGCGTCTACCTCCGGCTTGGGCTCGAAGCCGACGGGTGGAACGACCGCGCCGCCGAAGCCGAGCTGCGGCGCATCCTCGAGGAGATCGATGCGGGCGTGTGGCGACCGCCGGCGCCCGAGCTGCCGGACGCAGAGCGCGATCCGACGTTGCACGAGTTCGCGTCCTGGTGGCTGGCCGATCGCGCGGCCGAGCTCGGCCAGAGCGCCTACGACGACTACCTCAACCTCCTGTCGCGGCACTTGCTCCCGCATTTCGCGGCCTACCGCCTGACGGAGATCACCTACGAGTCGATCGCGCGCTACCGCTCCCAGAAGCAACTCGAGAGCAAGCGCCTACGGACGGCGAAGGAGCGGGGTGTGGTCCTCCGCGATAGCGGCGGCCAGTCGCTTCGTGCCTACGGGCCGCGGCAGATCAACGCCAGCATCGCCCTGCTCGGGCGCATGCTCGACCGCGCCGTCAAGAGCGAGGCGTACGACATCGCCGCCAATTCCGCCCGGGAGCGAGACCTCCGCGTGCGAAAGGATCCGGTTTCTGGCCGCCGCCACCTCGAGGCGGACGAGGTGCTCGACATCCTCGACGCCGCCCTCGAACTCGACCGGCCGATCAGCGAGCGCACGCTCGCTCGAGCCGCCGAGACGCGACGGCTGCGCGATGAGCGTCGCCTGCCGTGGAAGGACGTTGCCGCGGCGCTCGGCTGCTCGATTGCCAACGCCATCTACCTCTACCAGCGCGACGCCGCCGACAATCACGGCTCGCGCCAGCGGCGCGCGACGCTCGCCGTCCTCGCGCTGTCGGGCCTACGCAGCCGCGAGGCCTCGCTCCTCCGCTGGCGCCAGGTCGACTTCACCCACGGCCGCCTCGTCGTCGGCGATTCGAAGACCGCGGCGGGCGTCCGCGAGGTGCAGCTCTCGCCGTTCCTGCGCGAGGACCTGCTGCTCTACCGCGCCGGCCTCCCGGACCTCGCGCCGAACCACCTCGTCTTCCCGACGCGGAAGGGGACCGTCCACACCCGCCAGAACGTCAACGCCCGCATCGTCGCGCCTGCGGTCCGCCTCGCCGACGCGCGTCGCGAGGCCCGTGGTGACGCGCCGCTCCCGCCGCGCATCACGGCCCACACGTTCCGCCGCACCTTCGTGACGCTCTGCGCGCAGTTCGGCCGCAGCCTCGCCTACGTGCAGTCGCAGGTCGGTCACACCGACGTCAACACCACCAACCGCTACTACCTCCAGGGGTCCGCCCGCGAGGCCGACCCGCAGATCCGCCGGATCCTCGGCTGCCTGCTCGGCGACGGCGAATGTCCGCCGGCGGAGGCGACGCTTCCGCGGCTGCGGAGCGACACGCTGCGGGGCTAACGGAAGACGCAACACCGCCCGCCCGGATGCGACAAGGAACCGAACCGAACGAGAGAAGTCCGGGCCAGCGTCAGCTTCTTGGCGCGTGCGCGACAATCCCGTCCGGCGGGTGTCGTTATCTTGACGTACGTACACGACATGTAGACGCCATGAGCTACGCGAGCTGAGAGGAGGGTCGTCTGGCGTGCCGGTTCTCGACGAGCATGAGCGGGCCGCGCTGCGGGAGGCGGACGAGCAACTTGCCGCGCTACAGGAGGCTCTGGAGGCGGCTGCTCGTGGCGACGCGCTGGACGACGAGTTCTTCCGGCGAATGGAGTCGACGACGCGAGAGGCCGTCCACCGGCTGAACCAAAACCTCCCGCCACACCTTGATTCGGAAGCGAGTAATGAGATCCGCCGCCGGCTGATCGAATTTCTCACGATGCCGATCGAGAACCGGCAACTCCTCGATGTGGCTGACCAGGCGCTCGTTGAGGCGGAGGCCGTCAGACACGTGGTACGGGACGTCCTGCAAGAGCAGCCGCCAGCTCGGCTCCGCGACGCGGCCGCGGTCATTCGACTGCTCGAGGAGTGGCTGCCGGGGCTCACGCTTCGGCAGGTTTCAGAGCTCGTGGGATTGTCGGATCGGCAGGTGCAGCGACGCCGGCGAGACGGGGGCGTGAGTACACCGAGGATGCAGCTCGTGGCCCGGCTTGTGGCGATTCTCCGTCACGCCTGGACGGACGCGGGTGTCTACGCCTGGTTCCACCGGTCGCGTCCGGGCTTGGCGGAGCGAGCGCCGATCGATCTGCTGGACGACCCGGCGCAGGAGCGCGCACTGCTGACGATTGCCCGAGCCGGGCGAGTCCAGGGTGGCAGTTGACGCACCCGCGCTCCTCCCGGCATCGGCGCCGGGGGAGTTCACGGCCTTCCGCTGGAGCTCGTACGACGTGCCGTTCTGGGCGCGGTCCAACACGCGCGACGGACGCTGGAACTACGGCGGCGTCGACTCGACGCAGTATTGGTCGCTCACGCCGGAAGCGGCCTGGGCCGAGCTGATACGCCACGAGGACCTCCAGAGCGAAGAGGACCTCGACTTGGTGCGCATGCCCTTCTGGGTGTGTCGAATCCCAACTGTGATGCTGGTTGATCTACGGCTGCGCGACGAGCGCGAACGTAGGGGCATCTCGGACGACCAGCTCATCGATGACGACTGGAGACCGTGCCAGGACCTCGCAGAACGCCTGCGGGAGCACGTGCGCGGCGTGATCTCGCCCGCGGCCGCTCTCCCCGAACACGCAAACGTCACGCTCTTCGGCGCTCGCCGCGCGATCGACTGGCACAGCCGGCCGGCACTCGCGTCGGCCATTCCAACCTCACGTGCCGCGATAGGCCGGCCCCCTGAGGGCCTGGTCGATCATGTTCGCCGACGCGTCCCGCCGCCCCTCGAGACACTCTTCTAAGGCTCCCGAGCGACGTGGAGCCGGAACCGCCTGTTGCGTCGAGTGCAGCCATCGCAATCGCGAAGGGTGCGGCCGATTTGGGCACAAAACACCGATAGCGACCGTTTTGTGCCCAAACAAGCGACTGGTCCGGGTGCCGATCGCGGGAGGCGAAGAGGGCGATTAGCAGGACCTTCGAGCGATGGCGAGACCCGGACTCGAACCGGGGACACCACGATTTTCAGTCGTGTGCTCTACCAACTGAGCTATCTCGCCGGGGATGAAGCGGGCGTGAAGACTACCGCCCCGCTCACCTCCCGAACCGCCGCGCCGGGCTGGCCACGCTGAGCTGGCGCTCGCCCGTGAGGCGGTCGTCGATCGTGGCGGTCGCGACGGCGCGGCTGCGGGAGGAGTGTCGCAGCGCGCGCCGGGTCCGGGCGTCGAGCCTCACCCGGACCGTCCCGGACCCATCCCTGGGAAGCAGGACCTCGCGGACCGCCGTGCGCCGCGCGCCGACCCGGAGGCGGACCCTGGCACGGCACGGTTGGGCGCAGTTGACCTCCACCGGGACGAGCCCGGTGCGAGCGGCGTCGCGGGCGCGCCGGCGCGGGACCCGCAGCGTGGCCTGCTGCTGCGCGGGTGCGCCGGTGAGCTGGAGGATCTGGAAGCCGGCGTTGACCGAGACGACCCAGATCTCGCCGGTCTCGGGGCGGTAGCGGACGACCGACGTGGTGTGGTCGAAGACCCGGCTGGCGGCGTCCGGCGTCACGCCGGTGGCGGCCGGGAGCGTGGTGCCGGCGGTCGGGGGCGGCTGGTAGTAGCCGACCTCCTTGGGATGCGCGGGGTCGCGCACGTCGAAGACCCGCAGGCCGCCCGTGTAGTACGTGTAGAAGACGAGCTTGGTGTCCTGCTCGGAGTCGACGCCGACGTAGTGGATCGAGTAGATCGCGCCGTCGTCGCGCGAGGTCTTGGAGCAGTTGGCGATGTCGTTGACCTCGAGCTTGATGTCCGACACCCGGCGCGGGTTGCGCTCGTCGGAGATGTCGACGATGTGCCCCCAGGCCCACGGGCAGTTCTGCGGGCCGCCGAACGGCGCCTCGCCGCTGACCAGGAGGTGCGGCTTGCCGCGGATGGTGGCGCGCTGCACGGTGTGGCCGATATTCGTCAGCGCCAGGCGCGAGATCTCCTTGAACGTGCCGCCGGGCTTGCGGTCCTGCAGCTCGCTGGTGTCGAGGATCTTCAGGGAGGTGCCACCGGCGGTGGACGGCGGGCCGGCGACGAGCGCGCCGGCCGCGACCTGGACCGGCGTCGTGCCGGCGTAGACGCGGGTGCCGGCGGTGTTGACCTCGACGTCGTGGACGCCGTGCTGGTCGGCCTTCTCGGCCTGCTCGGGCGCGAACGTCTGCAGGCGCGTCGGGTGCGTGGGATCGCTGATGTCGACGGCGTGGATGACCTGGCCCATGCCGGCGATGTCGTAGACGTCGGACACGTAGGCGGTCCGGCCGTCGTCGGCGACGCGCAGGCCGTGGATCATCGGGAGGCCGGCGTCGTAGCGGCCGAGGTACCGCGGCTTGCGGCAGTCGGCCTTGACGTCGTACACCTCGAGGTACTGCGACTGCAGCCCGCCCTGGGCGGCGACGAGGAGGCCGCGCGCCTGGTTGACCTCGACGGCCTCGTGGCTGCTCTTGGCCAGCGGGCTGCGGACGGTGTGGACGAGCTTCGGCGCCTTGGGGTCGGCGGCGTCGACGACCGCGATGCCGTCGGCGGCGGCGGGCGCCGAGGCCCGGCCGGTGTCCTCGCGCATGCCGATCGTGCTCACGTACGCGCAGTCGCCGTACCAGGCGAGCTGGAAGTTCTGGCCGCGCAGGCCGATGTCGTTGCGGCTCAGGCGCCGGACGTTGCAGCGATAGCCCCTCCGCGAGCGGGCGCTGTTCTGGTCGGCGAGCGGGACCTGCCCCTGCAGCCCGGTCTCCGGCTGTGCGTCCGGCCCGCACCCGTCGTAGGCCTTGGGCGTCGCCCCGCCCTCAGAAGCCGCGCGCGCAGGCGTGAACAGCGGGCTGCCCGCCCCGTTGAAGAGCGCGCGCCGGCCCGTCGCCGTGTCCGCCGGCACGACCTCGCCCGACGGCGTCACCGCGAGCATGCACACCAACGGCGATGCCGCCACCAACAGTTGAGTCCGCCCCGGGCGTCGCCCGGCCCAACCACGAGACAGGTTCATAGTCTCCTCCCTTGGATGAGAAGAATATGCGATCTGTCTCAGATGTGCAACAGCTAGTCCAAATGTCAGCCGGTCGCCCACGCCTGGAGCTGGGGGAGCGGGTCGATCGGCGCCGAGCCGTCCACCCACCAGCCTCCCGGCCACAGCTCGAAGTGCAGGTGCGCGCCGTCCGACCCACCCGTGCTGCCGACCTCGGCGATCCGCTGCGCGGCCGCCACCGGCTGACCCTCGACGACGAGCACCGAGCCCTCGCGCAGGTGCATGAACACGAGGTCGCGGCCGTCGGCGGCGTGGACCACGAGGTAGTGCCCGGCGCCCTTCGCCTGGTAGCCGAGGACCGAGACGGTGCCGGCGACGGGTGAGACGAGCGGCGTGCCCTCCGCCGCGGTGATGTCGTGGCCCTGGTGGGAGTGGCCGGTGCGCTCCGCCCCGAAGCGCGAGTCCTCGCCGCCGAGCGAGTACGCGCCCTGGACGGGGAAGATCCCGCTCGTCGGCAGCGTCGCGGTGGGCGGAGGCGGCGGCGGGGGCGGCGGGGCGGGAGCGACGACGCGGAGGCGGGCGCGCCCCGCTCCCGGGCCGGAGGTCCGCCGCAGCCGGCGTCCGTTGCCGTCGACGGCGTGCACGCGGGCGACGTAGCGCCCCGGGGTCAGCGCGCGACCCGCGGGCGAGAGGGCGGCGGTGATGCGGCGCCCGGTCAGCTCGGTGCCGAGGTCCATGCGCGCGGCGGCGCGGCCGCCGCCGGCGGGGATGACGTCGACGCGGATGCGCACCGACGTGGTCACCCCGTCGATCCGCAGGGTCATGCGCGGCGTGGCGCCGACCCTCATCGTCCCCGGCGTCACCGCGAACTCGCGCACGCGCGGAGGCTTTGGGGGCGCGGGCGCGTCGTCGAACGGCGCCCCGCCAGGGTCGGGGCCGGCTTCGATGCCACCCGTCGGCGGGGCGGCCGAAGCCGGCGGCGCGAGCCCGAGCCCAGCGGCGGCCACGGCGATCAGAAGCGTGCGGCGGATCATCGAATTAGAGCGTCGGAGTCGGCGGACTCCGGCTCAAGGCGTGCACGCATTCGTGCGCCGGGCCATGACAGATGTCACCCCGAGATCAGGACGGCCGCCACTTCCGGCGAGCGACCGGCGACCGTAGCGTGGGATCCATGCCAGCCATCTCCGTCCTGGACCTCCGCAAGACCTACGACGACACCGAGGCCGTCCGCGGCGTGAGCTTCGAGATCCGGGCCGGCGAGGTCTTCTGCCTGCTCGGCCCCAACGGCGCAGGCAAGACGACGACCACCGAGATCCTCGAGGGCTACCGGCTCCCCACCACCGGGGAGGTCCGGGTGCTCGGCCACGACCCCGCCCGCGGCGAGCGCGCCCTGCGCGAGTGCCTCGGGATCGTGCCGCAGACAGGTGGGCTGCAGCCCGGGCTCAGCGTCGCCGAGATGCTCGAGATGTACGCGCGGCCGTACCGGCGGCCGCTCCCGGTCGACGAGGTGCTCGACCTGGTCGAGCTCGGCGAGCGGCGCGACGTCCGCACCGAGGCGCTCTCGGGCGGGCAGCGGCGCCGGCTCGACCTGGCACTCGCGCTGATCGGCGATCCGGACGTGCTGTTCCTCGACGAGCCGACCACCGGCTTCGACCCCGCCGCCCGCCGGCAGGCGTGGACCACGATCCGCGCCCTCTGCGACCTCGGCAAGACCGTGTTCCTCACCACGCACTTCATGGACGAGGCGCACTTCCTCGCCGACACCGTCGCCGTGATGGTGGGCGGGCGGCTCGTCGCCACCGGCTCGCCGGCGGAGCTGACCGGGCGCACGAGGCGGCCCGCGGAGATCACCTTCCGCCTCCCGGACGACCTGGTCGTCGCCGACCTCCCGCGCCTCGAGGGCGCCACCGTCGCGCCGCGGCCGGAGGGGGTGCTGGTCACCACCGCGGCGCCGGTCGCGATCGCCCACCGGCTCACCGGTTGGGCGCTCGAGCGCGGCGTCGACCTCGCCGGCTTCGCCGTGACCCATCCGAGCCTCGAGGACGTCTACCTCGACCTGACCACCGCTCCCGCCTTCGAGGAGGCCCTCCGATGACCCGCGATCTCTCCCTCGCCCTCTGGCAGGTCCGCTACGAGCAGCGCGCCTTCTGGCGCAACCCGCGCGCCGCCGGGTTCACGTTCGTGCTCCCGCTCGATGTTGATCGTCGTCATCGGCGCGATCAGCGGGGGGCGGGAGACCGGCTTCGTGCCCGGGCTGCTGACCTACGGCATCGCGATGGCGACCTTCTCCAATCTCGCCATCTCCTTCGCGATCAACCGCGATGCGGGCATCATCAAGCGCGTGCAGGCGACGCCGCTGCCCTGGTGGGCCTTGACGGGGAGGGTCGGCTCCACGGCGATCAACGCCGCGCTGATGACGATCCTCTCGCTCGGCCTCGGCACGTTCGCCTACGGGGTGGAGATCCCGCTCGCCAACCTCCCCGGGCTGATGCTGACGCTTCTGCTCGCGGTGGCGGCGTTCACCGCGCTCGGCATCGGGATCGTCCGCTGGATCCCCAACGGCGACTCCGCGCCGGCGGTGGTCACCTTCCTCGTCCTCCCGCTGTCGATGATCTCCGGCGTGTTCGCGCCGATGGATTGCGCGCCTGAATGGCTCACGTCGATCGCCAGCGCCTTCCCGCTGCAGCCGCTCGCGCACGGGATGCGCGCGGCGTTCGATCCCGTGACGGCGGCGCCCGGGATCGTCGGCCAGGACCTTCTGGTCCTCGCCGCCTGGGGCCTGGTCGTCGCGTGGGCGATGACGCGGTTCCTCCACGGCCTGACGGCGCGGGCATGATCGTGCCGCGCAAGCCGCCGTTCCTGCTGCGCTTCGGGTGGCTCGCCTTCCTGGCGTTCCCCCTCGCCGACCTCGTCGATCGGGATCCGTCGACGCTCCAGGCGGCGGTGGTGATCGGGGCGGTCGTCGTCTTCGTCGGCGTCTACGCCGGCATGCTGGCCGGCCCGCCGTGGGTTCGACCGGACCGCCGCGTCCTCGTGGCGATTGGCATCGTGCTCGCCCTCGCCGTGGCGCTGACGCTGCTCGACGACGGGTCCTGGGGGATGCTGTTCATCTTCCTCGCGGCGTCGACCAGCGGGCGCTTCGGGCCGCGCGCCGGCTTCGTTCCGCCGGTGGTGATCGCGGCGCTCGGGGCGGGCTGCACCACGCTCGGCGGCGCGGCCGCCGCGCCGAGGTCGGGCGCGGCGACGAGGTGCTCGCCGCCGCGCTGGCGGCCGCGCCCGACGTCGCGCTGCTCGACATCGAGATGCCGGGCGCGACGGGGCTCGAGGCGTCCGCCCAGCTGCACGCCGCGCTGCCCGGCTGCCGCGTGCTCATCCTCACGACGTTCGGCCGCCCGGGCTCCCTGCGCCGCGCGATGGAGGACGGCGCCGCCGGGTTCCTGCTCGAGGACGCGCCGGTGAGCCGGCTCGCCTCCGCGATCCGCCGGGCGGTCGCCGGCGAGCGGGTGGTCGACCCCGGTCTCGCGGCGGCGGCGCAGTCGCAGGGCGAGAACCCGCTCACCCCGCGCGAGCGCGAGGTCCTCGCGGCCTCCCGGCAGCACGGCACGGTCGCGGAGCTGGCCCGCGCGCTGCACCTCTCCCACGGCACGGCGCGCAACCACCGGTCGGCGGCGATGCGAAAGCTCGACGCGCCCAGCCGGCTCGACGCCGTGCGAACCGCCGAGGACAACGGATGGCTGTAGACCTGCGCCCGATCACCCCCGGGGACGGCGAGGCGCTCCACGCGATCCTCCGCCATCTGCAAGTGGCCGCGTGGCTGCGGCCCGCCGGGCGCAGCGACGCCTTCGCGCCCGACGAGTGCGCCATGCTCGCCGCCCGCCACGCCGCCCACTGGGTCGCGCACGGGTTCGGGATCTGGATCGCCTACGACGACGGCCGCCCGGTGGCCCGCGGCGGGTCGCAGCACACCGTGGTCGGCGGCCGCAGCGAGGTCGAGCTCGCGTGGGCGGTGGTGCCCGACCGCTGGGGCGAGGGGCTGGCGGGCGTGCTGGCCCGCGCCGGCCTCGCGCTCACCGACGAGCGCGGGGTCGAGGGTGTCGTCGCGTTCACGCGCCCCGACAACGTCGCGTCGCGCCGGGTGATGGAGAAGGCCGGCCTCGTGTACGAGCGCGAGGTCGCCCACGCCGGCCTCGACCACGTCCTGTTCAGGCGGCCAGCATCCGCCCCAGCAGCTCCTTCGCCCCCGCCTTCGACAGCGGCTCGTTGAGGTTGCCGCACTTCGGCGACTGCACGCACGACGGGCAGCCCGACTGGCACGGGCACTCGCTGAGCAGCCGGTGGGCGTCGTCGACGAGGGCCTCGAACTCGCGGTAGCCCTGGCGCGTGATCCCGATGCCGCCGGGATGGCCGTCGTAGATGAAGATCGTCGGCCCGCCGGTCTGCGGGTGCAGGTTGGTCGACAGGCCCCCGATGTCCCAGCGGTCGCACATCGCGAGCAGCGGCAGCACGGCGATCTGCGTGTGCTCGGCGGCGTGCAGCGCGCCCAAGAGCGCCATCAGCGGGAGCTCGAGCAGCTCGCGGTCGAGCTCGTACCACAGCGCCTGGGTGGTGAACGAGATCTGCGGTGAGTCGAGCGCGACGAGGTCGACCACCTCGTGGTCCGAGAGCCGTTTGCGCTGGTAGCCCACGACCTGCTCGGACACGACGACCTCGCCGAACGAGAGCGTCACGCCCATCGCCTCGCGGCGGTCCAGCAGCCGCTGGATCTGGGTGTCGGTCTCCTTCTTGGGCTGCGTGTAGAAGTCGCCGCTGAACGCACGGACGTAGGCGTGGCGGGCGTCGTGGTCGAGGCCGGTCACCTCGTAGGAGCGCCCGCCGTGCAGGTAGATCGCGCCCTCGTGGGTGGTCGAGTACGCGCGCGCCGCCTCGACGGTCCCGACCAGCTCGCCGGAGTCGGTGTCGATCACCGCGAACGAGTCGCGGCTTGCGCTGCGCAGCGAGACGGCGGCGGCGGGGTACTCACCCGGCCGCGCCGGGACGAACTGGCCGCCCGGGCGCTCGCGCAGCTCGCCGCGCGAGACGAGCCACTCGGCATGCAGCCGCCAGCGGGGGCCGAGGAAGTCGGCGTCACGCGGCTCGAGCGGCCCCTCGTGTGCCGCGCAGAGCAGGTGCTGGGCGTAGATCTGCTCGTTCTCGTGGTTGAGGATCGCCCGCTCCACCGGCCGGTCGAGGAACTCGTCGGGGTGGCGGCAGAAGAACTGGTCGAGCGCGTCCTCGCCGGCGACGTAGACCGCCAGCCCACGGCCGCGGCGCCCGGCGCGGCCCCACATCTGGCGCAGCGATGCGACGGTGCCGGGGAAGGTCACGCAGATCGCGGCGTCGAGCGACCCGATGTCGATGCCGAGCTCGAGCGCGTCCGTCGACACGACGCCGAGCAGCTCGCCGCTGACCAGCCGCCGCTCGAGCTCGCGCCGCTGCCCGGACGTGTAGCCGGCCCGGTAGGGGACGACCAGCTCGGCCAGCTCGCCGGCGCCGCGGGCCTCGAGCCCGAGCCGCGTGAACTTCGCCATCAGCTCGACGGCCTTGCGCGACTTCATGAACACGATCGTGCGGGCGCCCTTGACCACGAGGTCGGCGAGCAGGTCGGAGGCCTCGGCGAGCACGGAGCGCCGGGTGCCGAGCGCCTCGTCGACGATCGGCGGGTTCCACATCGCGATCGTCCGGCGCGCGCCCGGCGAGCCGTCGCGCTCGATCACCGTGAAGTCCTCGATCCCGGACAGTCGCTCGGCGAGCTCGGCCGGGTTGGCGATCGTCGCGCTCGCCATCAGCACCCGCGGCGCGGTCCCGTAGTGGTCGGCGATCCGCAGCAGCCGGCGCAGGACGTTGGCGACGTGCGAGCCGAACACCCCGCGGTAGACGTGCGCCTCGTCGACCACCACGACGGCGAGGTTCGAGAGGAAGTCGCCCCACGCCGGGTGGTTGGGCAGGATTCCCAGGTGCATCATGTCGGGGTTGGTGAGGACGACGTTGGCGCGCCGGCGGATCGCCGAGCGCTCCTCGCGCGGCGTGTCGCCGTCGTAGATCGCCGGGCGGGCGCGGGCCACGCCCAGCGCGCCGAGCGCGCGCGCCTGGTCCTGCGCGAGCGCCTTGGTCGGGTAGAGGTAGAGCGCGCGCGCCTTGGCGTCGCGGCTGATCACGTCGAGCGTCGGCAGGTTGAAGCACAGCGACTTGCCCGAGGCGGTGCCCGTCGTGACGATCGTGGGGCCTGCCCAGGCCGCGTGGAGCGCCTCGGCCTGGTGGGAGTACAGCGCGTCGATTCCCGCGGCGCTCAGCGCGCGGACGACGTCTGGATGCAGCTCGCCGGGCAGCGCCACGAGCCGCGGCTGCCGCGCGTTGACCGCGCTCTGGACGACCAGGCGGTCGTCCTCGCGACCGGCCTGGAGCACCTCGTCCCAGGGCTCGATGGTTCGCGTGACCGCCACTGGTTGCCATAGTAGGTCGGCCGTGGACGCCGACGCCCGAGTCCAGCGCTGGCTGCGGTCGCGCACCTTCCATCACGCGGATTTCCCCGCCGAGCGCCTCGCCGTCGAGCGCGACGCGACCATCACGGTGTGCGTGCCCGCGAAGGACTGCGCCGCCACCATCGAGCCGGTGGTGCGGACGCTGATGGGCCTCGTCGAGAAGGGCGCGATCGACGAGGTGGTCGTCGTCGACGCCGACTCGCCGGACGGGACGGCGGACCTCGCCCGGAGTGCCGGCGCACGCGCGGTCTCGGAGTCCTCGCTGGTCCCGCAGTTCGGCCCGGTGCTCGGAAAGGGCGACGCGATGTGGCGCGCGCTCTCGGTGCTCGACGCCGACGTGGTCGCTTACGTCGACGCGGACGCGGGCGACATCGGCGAGCACTTCGCGTGCGGCGTGCTCGGGCCGGTGGTCTGCGAGCCCGGCGCCGCCTTCACCAAGGCCTTCTACCGCCGACCCTTCCGGGCCGGCGACACCACGCTGCCCGACGGCGGCGGCCGCGTGACCGAGCTGACCGCCAAGCCCCTGCTGCGGCGCTTCTGGCCCGAGCTCGCCGGCTTCCACCAGCCCCTGTCGGGCGAGGTCGCCGCGCGCCGCACGCTGCTCGAGCGGATCCCGTTCGCGACCGGCTACGCCGTGGAGATCGCGATGCTGATCGACGCCTACGCCGAGGTCGGGCTGCGCCGCCTCGCCCAGGTCGACCTCGACGTCCGCCAGAACGCCCATCAGTCGCTCGCCGCGCTGGGGTCGATGGCCGACCAGGTCCTCGACGCGGCGGTGCGCCGGGTCGCCGACCAGCATCCGGTCGCGGGCGTCGTCGAGCGGCCGCCGATGGCTTCGGTCCGCTCCGCCGCGTGACCCTCCGCGCCGCCTACGTCGACCTCGACGGCACGCTGCTCGGGCGCGGTGCCTCGCTCCTGCACGACGCCGAGGGGGCGTTCACGCTGCTCGGCGTCCGCGCGCTCGAGGCGTGCGCGCGGGCGGACGTCGAGGTCGTGCTGTGCTCCGGGCGCCGGCGCACCTCGATGCAGGAGGACGCGCGCATCATCGGGTCGCGCGCCTACATCTTCGAGGCCGGCTGCGGTCTAGTGCTCGACGGCGAGCTCGAGTGGCTGACGGGCGACATCGTCCCCCGCGACGGCGCGACGATCCACGAGCAGATCGCGGCGGGCGGCGCTCCCGATCTGTTGCTCGAGCACTACGCCGGCCGCCTCGAGCCCCATTCGCCGTGGCACCTCGGCCGCGACGTCTCGCACCTCTACCGCGGCGAGATCGACGCCTTCGAGGCCGACACGCTGCTCGCCGAGCACGGGCACGAGCACCTGCGGCTCGTCGACAACGGCTCGATCGGCGGCGGCCTGCGCGCGTACCACCTGATCCCGCGCGTCGCCTCCAAGGGCCGCGCCGTCGCCCGCCACATGCAGGCCCGCGGCTACGCGCGCGAGGAGACGATCGCGATCGGCGACTCGCGCGAGGACCTGACCTCGGCAGAGGTGGTCGGGACCTTCTGGCTGGTCGCCAACGCGCTCGATCGCGACCCGTCGATCCGCGAGGCCGTCGCTCGCGTGGGCAACGTGCGCGTCGCCGAGGCGGGGCACGGCGCCGGCGTCTATGAGGCGATCCTCACGACGCTGGCGGAACGGCGGTAGGCGGCGCCTCCTCCGCGGGGTCGCTCCGGAGCCGCACGATCAGCACGTCGCACGGCGAGCGCTCGGAGACGAAGTCGGTGACGCTGCCGAGCAGGCGGCGCGCCGCCTTGCTGCGCTCACCGGACCCGACCACCACCAGCCGCGCGTTCTCCTCCGCGGCGACGTCGGTGAGGACGAGCGCCGGGTCGCCCCGGCGCACCTCCTCGTAGGCCTGCAGGCCGCGCTCGCGCAGGTCCGCCGCCGCCTCCTCCACCGCCGCGGTGACCTCCGAGTGGTCCGGCAGCAGGAAGCGATGGGCGCCGACCACGTGGATCATCGCGCCCGAGGCGATCGCGAGCGCGGCCGCGGCCTCGACGGCCGCGCCGGCATGCGCGGAGCCGTCGGTCCCCACGACGATCAGGTTGCGGCGCGGCTCGTCGGGGGCGCCGCGGCGGGTGCGTGGCCACAGGCGCTCGAGCAGCGTCCGCGCCGGCGCGATGGTCCCGCTCGCGAACTGCTTGAGCAGCTGGCCCATGCCCGGCCCGGCGCCCGGCCCCGCGGGCAGCTCGACCTGCAGCTCGACCTCGCGCCCCGCCGGGCGGTGGGTCGTGCGCCCGATGCGCTCCATCACCCGGATGGCCTCGGGGTTGGAGGCCAGGACGGGCGCGTCGAAGCGCGCGATGCCCTCCTCGCGGGCGCGGTCGACGAGCGCGTCGAGCAGCAGCCGCGCGACGCCGCGGCCGTGCCAGTCGTCGGCCACGACGATCGCGGGCTCGGCCACGTCGGGGCCGGTCCGCACGTAGCGCGCCACGCCGACCCCTTCTCCGGAGTCGGGGAGGACCGCCACGAGCGCCTCGTGGTCGTGGTGATCGACCTGGGTCAGGTAGTCGAGGTCGCGCTCGTGGAGCTCGGGCTTGGGCCCGAAGAAGCGGCGGTACTGCGAGTCCGCGCTGAGCCTCCGGTGCCCCTCGGCGAGCGCGTCGCGGTCCTCGGGCTCGATGGGACGGATCAGCAGGCGCGTTCCGTCGCGCAGCGTCACCGTCTCCATCGGCCTAGGAGATCAGGTCGCCGGGGAGCGCTCGGGGACGTCGATCTCGCGCTTGAGGATCTTCCCCGTCGGGCCCTTCGGCAGGTCGTCGACCATCCACACCGAGCGCGGGTACTTGTAGGCGGCGACACGCTGCTTGACGAAGTCGCGGAGCTCCTCGGGCGACGCCTCGGCCCCATCCTTGAGCGCAACGGCCGCCGCCACCTCCTCGCCGAGCGACTCGTGGGGAACCCCGACGACGGCCGCCTCGCGGACCGCGGGGTGCTCGTAGAGGACCTCCTCGATCTCGCGCGGGTAGACGTTGAAGCCGCCGCGGATGATCATGTCCTTCTTGCGGTCGACGATGAAGAAGTAGCCGTCCTCGTCGATCGTGGCCATGTCGCCGGTGTGGAACCAGCCGCCGCGCATGACCTCCTCGGTCGCGTCGGCGCGGTTGAAGTACTCCTTCATCAGGTGCGGGCTCTTGAGGACGATCTCGCCGACCTCGCCCTGCGGGACGTCGTTGTCGTCGTCGTCGACGACCTTCATCTCCACGGCGCGCACGGGGATCCCGATGGAGCCGGGCTTGCGCTCGCGGTCGGGCGGGTTGAAGGACGCCATCCCGGTCGTCTCGGACAGCCCGTAGCCCTCGAGGACCTTGCACCCGAACGCGTCCTCGAACCCGCGCAGCACCTCGACGGGGATCGCGGCGCCGCCCGACACGCAGATGTCGAGCGTCGACGTGTCGACCTTCTCGCGGTCGGGGTGGTGGAGCAGCGCGGAGTACATCGTCGGGACGCCGAGCAGCGTCGTGACCTTGTCGCGCTCGATCATCTCGAGCGCCTTGCCGGGCTCGAATCGCGGCAGGAGCGTCAGGCAGCCGCCGGCCCGGACGGTCGTGTTCAGGCCGGTGCTCATGCCGAAGACGTGGAACAGCGGCAGCGCGCCGAACGTGACCGCATTGGGTGGGAACTCGACCGTCTCCATCGCGACGTCGGCGGCGTCGAGCAGGTTGTGGTGGGTGAGCGCCGCGCCCTTCGGCGTGCCCGTCGTGCCCGACGTGTAGATGATCACCGCGACATCCTCGTCGTCGCGCCCGGCGACCTCGGCGACCGGCGTGGCGGCGGCGATCAGCGGCTCGATCTTGCCGGGCTCGACGAGGATGAGCTCGGCGCCGGCCTCCCCGGCACCCTCCTGCGCTGCTTCACCGAACTGGTGCCAGGCGACGAGCACCTTCGCGCCGGAGTCCTTCAGCTGGAACCCGACCTCGCGCCCCTTGAGCAGCGGGTTCATGGGCACGACGACGGCGCCGAGGCGCAGGATCCCGAAGTAGACCATCGGGAAGTACGGCACGTTGGGGAGCATGAGGCCGACGCGGTCGCCCACCCCGACGCCCTTCTCCCGCAGCAGCCCGGCGGCGAGCCCGGCCGCGGCGTCGAGCCCGGCGTAGGGGATCACGACGTCGTCGAGCTTGACCGCGGGGCGGTCGCCTCCCTCGGCGACTGCGGTCGTCAGCAGGTCCGCAACGTTGCCCATCGGTTCTCCTCCCTGGGTGGAACGCCCGAGGCTACACCGGCCGCCCGAACCAGCGCAGTCCGAGGGCCCCGCCGATCAGGAGCAGCAGCAGCCCGCCGCCGGCGAACGCGGCGGTGACCTCCTCCTTGGTCTCCTCGAACCCGATCCGGGTGCCGAGCGACTCATAGATCGACTGGAGCTGGTCGGCGTCGGCCGCGTCGAAGAAGCGGCCGCGTGTCCGGCGGGCGATCTCGCGCAGCGTGTCGGGGTCCGGAGGGACCGGGACGGTGCGCTCGATGCCGAGGATGTCGGTCAGCGTGATCGTGCCCTCCGGCGTGCCGAGCGCCACCGTGTAGACCGGGATCCGCAGCCGCGCGGCGACCTGCGCGGCGTCGAGCGGGCTCGAGCCCACCGTGTTCTTGCCGTCCGAGAGCAGGACGATCGCCGCCGGCGGGCGCTTGTCGCCGGTCGCCTGCTGGCGCGCGGTCTCCGCCTGGACCGCCTCGATCGCCCGGCGCAGGGCGTCGCCCATCGCGGTGCCGCCGACGGCGTCGAGCCCGGCGATCACCGCCTCGACCTGCGCCCGGTCCCGCGTCGGCGCCAGCTGGAGCTCCGCGTGCTCGTTGAACGCGACGAAGCCGACCCGGAACGTCGGCGGCAGCTCGCTCACGAACGTCCGCGCCGCGCGCTGGGCGGCCGTGAGCCGATCGGGCTTGACGTCGGTGGCGCTCATCGATCCGGAGATGTCGGTGATGAGGACGACGGTCGCCTCGCGCTTGGGCTGGGCGACCGTCCGCTCGGGGCGGGCGACGGCGAGGATGAGCACGGCCAGGGCGGCGAGCAGCAGGGCGGCGGGCACGTGGCGGCGCCAGCCGGGGTCGGCGGTGACGACGTTCGGGAGCAGCGCCGGGTTCGCGAACGCGGCGGCGACGTCGCGGCGGCGTCGCTGGATCGCCAGGTAGGCCAGCACCGCGACCGGCAGCAGCGCCAGCGCGGCGAGCAAGGCCGGCTCGCGGAAGCTCACGCGATGACCTCCGGGTCCTCCGCCTCGATCGCACTCGCCCGGGCGCGCGCCGCGGCGTCCGCGTGGCCGGCGCGCTCGGTGCGGCGCAGGTGGCCGGCGAGCGTGCGCAGCCAGTCGCCGCTGGTCGACAGGATCACGTGGTCGGCGCCCGCGCTGCGAATCTCGGCGCCGACCCCCGCGCGCTCCTCGGCCGCCGCCGCCGCGAAGCGCGCGCGCAGGCGGCGCGAGCCGGTGTTGACGTGGATCTGCTCGCCCGTCTCGGGGTCGACCATCCACAGCGACCCGACCGCCGGCAGCGAGAGCTCGCGCGGGTCGCGGATCTCCGCGCACAGCAGGCCATGGCGCGCGCGCAGCGCGCGCAGAGCGGCGCCCCAGTCATCCGGTGCGCCGCCGCGGAAGTCCGAGACGACGACCACGAGGCCCCGCGAGCGCGCCAGCGCGCGGACCGTCGTCAGCGCCGCGCCGAGCGACGTCGCCCCCGCGCCGTCGGCCTCCGGCTCGGCGCGCAGCGAGGCCAGCAACGCCAGCAGGCCGAGCCGGCCCTGGCGCGGGCGCACGACGCGCGGGTCGCCGCCACCGACCGTGACGACGCCCAGCCGGTTGCCGCGGCGGCTCGCGACGTGCCCGATCGCCAGCGCGACGCCCTCGGCGACGTCGGCCTTGCGCCGCTCCGCGGTACCGAAGGTCATCGAGGCCGACACGTCGAGGACGAGCCAGGTGGTCAGCGCGCGCTCGCCGACGTGCACGCGCACGTGCGGCTCGCGCGTGCGGGCGGTGACGTTCCAGTCCATCTGGCGGACGTCGTCGCCGGGCTGGTAGGGCCGGATCTGCGACAGCTCGGTTCCGGTGCCGACCGCCGGCGTCTGGTGATCGCCCGGTACCAGCGACTCGACGCGCTTGCGGACCGCGAGGTCGAGCGAGCGCAGGACCGGCGGCGGGACCGGGCCGGGACCGGGCCGGTCCGGCGTCCGCACCGGCTCGGCGAGCGCCGTCGCCCGCCGCCGCGCCGGACCCTCGGGATCCGGCCGGCCGCGGCCGCGCCCGCGGCGACGGCGGCGCGGGGCCTCGCTCACCGCCGGCCGCGCTCCGCGCCCAGCTCGACGATGGGCATCTGGACGCGCTCGAGCACGCCGTCGAGGACGCGGTCGGCGTCGACGCCGGCGGCGAGGGCCTCGTAGGTGAGCACCATGCGGTGGCGCAGCACGTCGCGCGCCAAGTCGCGGACGTCGACCGGGAGCGCGTAGTCGCGGCCGCGCAGCAACGCGAGCGCGCGCGCCGAGTGCACCAGGTTGATCGAACCGCGCGGGCTGGCACCGAACTCGACCCAGCCCTGCGAGCCGGAGTCGCGGGTCGCCGTGGTCAAATTGACGGCGTACTCCATCACCCGCCGGTCGACGTAGACGTCGGCCGCCGCCCGCTGGTAGCTCGCAAGCCCCTTGGGCGAGAGCACCTCGCGCACGCGGGTCGCCTCCGGCGCCAGCGACCGCTCGACGACGGCGACCTCGTCGTGGGCGTCGGGGTAGTCGACGACCAGCTTGAACATGAAGCGGTCCACCTGGGCCTCGGGCAGCGGGTAGGTGCCCTCGGACTCGATCGGGTTCTGGGTCGCCATCACCAGGAACGGCCGCGGCACCGGGTGCGACTCGTGGCCGATGGTGACCTGGCCCTCCTGCATGACCTCGAGCAGCGCCGACTGCACCTTCGCGGGCGCGCGGTTGATCTCGTCGGCGAGCAGGAAGTTGCAGAAGACGGGGCCGAGCTCGGTGTCGAACCCGCCGAGACCATCCCCGCCCACCCGGTAGATCCGGGTGCCGACGAGGTCGGAGGGCACGAGGTCCGGCGTGAACTGCAGGCGCTTGAACGAGCCGCCGAGCACGTCGGCCACCGTCTTGATGGTGAGCGTCTTGGCCAGCCCGGGAACGCCCTCGAGCAGGACGTGGCCGCCCGCGAGCAGGGCGACGAGGACGCGCTCGAGCATCGCCTCCTGCCCCACGATGACGCGCTTGACCTCGAACAGGGCGGTCTCCAGCGCATCGTGCGCCTCGCGCGCCGCGGCGGCCCGGGTGTCGGCCACCGCGTGCAGGCGACCCTCCTCGATCGTCATCCGGGCGACCTCCGTCTCGTTGGCCTGAGTCTGCTTGCCCAACCCCACGGTAGCGGTGGCTCACGCGAGGCCGTCGCGCAGCTCCGAGCCGAGCTGCTCGCCGGCGGCTTCGAGCTCGGCCACGGTGCCCGCGACGAGCACGCGCTGGAGGTCGATGATCCGCTTGCCGAACGCGTCGAGCGCGTCCTCGCCGACGATCGCGTGCAGCGGCACGCCGGCCTGGCGCGTCCGCGTCCCGATCTCGCCGACGATCCGGCCCGCGAGCGTCTCGGGGTCGAGCCGCGCCTCGCCGGTGATCACCGCCCGCGCCGCGCGCATGCGGCGGTCGAAGTCGAGCTCGTCGAGGGTCGACGCGTTGTCCAGGACGGCCAGCGTCGCTCCGCGCAGATCGAGTCCCGGCGGGGCCTCGGCGCCGGGCGCGAGCAGCACGACCTGCACCCCCGAGGCCACGGCGGCGGCGACGGAGCCACCGGCCTCGACCAGGGCGGTGCCGCCACCGTCGAGCAGCGCGAAGCCGTCCGCGGTCTCGCCGCCGAGCGCGGGCAGCAGGGCGTCGATGGTCGCGCCCACCGGGCACAGATCCGGCGGCATGAGGCCGGCGCGCTCGAGCCCGCGGCCGATCGCGGCGGCCACCACGGAGGCGCGGAGGTCCCCGCCGAAGGCGTCGGCCGCGACGAGAACCGGTCGTTCCGGCAGGAGGGGTCGCGTCATGGCGACCTCAAAAGATGCCACCCGGCCGGTCCGGACCTGGTTGGGTTGGCTGAACAGCACTTCTAGGGGAAGGCGGTACACCATGGTGAGACGGCTCCACAGACGGCTCTCGCCGTCGATGGCAGTTGCGCTGCTGGCGTTGTTCGTGTCGCTCGGCGGCGTCGGCATCGCCGCGACGGGCGGCAACTTCATCCTGGGGCAGTCCAACACGGCGACGACCCCGACCAACCTGTCGGCGCCGGTGACAGGCAAGGCACTGCAGGTCACGAACACCAGCACGGCCGCCGGGGCGACCGCGCTCGGCCTGACCGCGGCGGCCGGTCACCCGCCGCTGACGGTGAACTCGGCCGCGAAGGTGACGAACCTGAACGCCGACAAGCTCGACAGCCTGGATTCGACGAACTTCATCAGGCGGGCCAGCCTCCTGTCCGCTGAGGTCAACGTCGCGGGAGGCGTCGTGGACGTCCTGAACACCGGGCTGTCGAACGGCGTCCAGGGACGGACCGAGTCGGGCACCGCGAGCGGTGTCTACGGCGAGAACACGAGCGGTGGCGGCTTCGGCCTCGCCGGCCGGGCGGGGAGCACGGGCCATGCGATCTACGGCGACAACACCGGAAGCGGCTTCGCCGGGTACTTCGAGGACAAGGTCCACATCGGGGGCGCGCTCGACTGCAGTGGGTGCGTCGGCGCGTCCGATCTC
Organism: uncultured Solirubrobacterales bacterium; assembly: GCA_963828075.1. GTDB lineage: Bacteria > Actinomycetota > Thermoleophilia > Solirubrobacterales > Solirubrobacteraceae > JACCYI01. The sequence goes on from CAWHDH010000021.1 coordinate 2,560,682, forward strand.
GGCGAGAGCTACATCAAGGGCGCGGGCCGGGCGACGGGTCAGGCGCTCGCCGTCACGCCGGGCGCCAACACGTTCCTGGGGCCGCCGCTGAACGGGTTCCTGCGGCTGTCGTACTTCTGCCCCTCGCCGACCTCGAACACGGGGTTCCTGTGGGTGTACAACGACTCCGGGAGCGTCGCGAACGTCTTCCACGAGAGCGGCAGCGCGAACCCGACGTACGTCTCGATGGCGGCCGGCGCGAACTTCTTCGTCCCCGCGTCGCCGGCCGGCGACTCCTACCACATCCAGGCGCAGGGAGCGCTCGGCGTGATGACGATCGAGGTGGCGACCGTGAACCGGTCGAGCGATTGCCACGCGCAGGCGCAAGCGCTGCTCGTGGGCTGAGCGTCAGGCGACCGCCCGCAGCGCGTCGAGCATCCGGCGCGCCGCGGGCGTCGCTCCCCTGTCGGGGAGGAGCGCCGATACGACCCGTCGCGGCGCCGCGCCCGCCAGCGGCACGACGGCGATCCCGTGCAGGGTCCCGGCCAGCAGGCGCGGGATGATGGTGACGGCGAGCCCCGCGGCGACGAGTGCGCGGATCGCGAGCGGATCGCGCGTGACGAACTCGATCCGCGGCGTGAAGCCCGCGGCGACGCACGCGCGGTGGATGAGGTGGGAGGTCGACGGCGCCACCCAGGCGTCGTCGCGCAGGCGAGCGAGTCCGACGGCGCGGTTCTCGGCGACCCGGTGTGCCGGGGTCACGGCGGCGTCGAACGGCTCCTCGAGCAGCGCGTGGCGCTGGACGCCGGCGTGCTCGGCCGGATCGGCGGCCGCGTCGTGGAACACCACGGCCAGGTGCAGGCGGCCGGCGGCGACCCCGGCGGCGAGCGACGCGCTGTCGCCCTCCTCCACGGTGACCCGCAGCGGCTCCTCCTCGCGTGCGCGGGCGATCGCGGCGGGCACGATGGTGGCCAGCGCGCTCGGGAACGCGCCGAGACGGACCGCGGTGCTCTCCGCCGCCAGCAGCTCGTCGACCTGGGCCGAGGCGGCGTCGAGCCGCGCCGCCAGCGCCCCCGCGTGCTCGAGCAGCAGGGCGCCGGCGCCGGTCAGCGACAGCCCGCCGGGCCCGCGGTCCAGCAGCCGGGTCCCGAGCTGTCGCTCGAGCGCCGCCACCTGCTGGGAGACGGCGGGCTGGCTGAGCGACAGCGATTCGGCGGCGCGCGAGAACGAGCCCAGGCGCGCGACCTCGCCGAAGGTGAGCAGGCGACGGGGATCAAGCATTCGCGCAGCTTATGGCATGCAAGAAGCGATCATTTGAATGAATCGCCCTGGGGGCGCACACTGGTCCCCATGAACGATCTCATGTACATCGCCGGTCAGAACGCCGAGAACCTCCTGCGCTCGAGCCTGCACGGCTCCGGCCCGGACGGTGACCCGCGGCCCCCGCGCCCGCCCCGCTTCGCCCGCTTCCGCCGCCGCGCGTAGGCGGCGGGCTACGAGTCGAGCTGCTCGAGCGTGCACTCCTCCGGGCGCTTGTCGTCACGCCAGCGGACCAGCTTCGTGCCGTGGCGGATGCGCCCGTTGGAGGTGTGGTCGAACGTGACCTCCACGACGAGCTCGGGCCGGAGCACGGCGCCCTCGAGCTCGCGGAGGTTGTTCCAGCGGCTCGGCTCGCCGGCGAAGCGCTCGCCCGTCTCGTACGGGCGGAGCTTGTCGACCAGTTCGCGCTTCTGCTTGGCGTTGAAGCCCGACGTGTGGCCGACCACGCGCAGCTGCCCGTCGTCGCCATAGAGCGAGAGGATCAGCGAGCCGACGGTCCCGGGCTCCTTCCCCTCACGCCACGCGTGCACCACGGCGTCCATCGTCCGAACCCGCTTGATCTTCGTCATGCCCAGGCGCTCGCCGGGCCGGTACGGAGCGTCCAGGCGCTTGGCGATCACGCCCTCGGCGCCGTGCAGCCACGGCTCGGCCTCGGCCGGGTCGCGCGTCGACGGCGTCAGGTCGACCGGCGCGTCGACGAGCGCCTCGAGCGCGGCGCGGCGCTCGTGCTGGGGCAGCTCGAGCAGCACCTCGTCGTCGCGCGCGAGCAGGTCGAACGCGACGAAGCGGGTCGGCGTCTCCTCGGCGAGCATGGCGATCCGCGACGCCGCGGGATGGATGCGCTGGCCGAGCGCGTCGAAGTCCTGGCGGCCCTGCTCGTCGAACAGCACGATCTCCCCGTCCAGGACGTAGCGCCCGTCGGGGAAGGCGAGCTCCGGGAAGTAGCGGGTCAGCGGCCGGCCGTTGCGCGACTGCAGGTGCACGCGATCGCCGTCGACGAACGCGATGCAGCGGAAGCCGTCCCATTTGGGCTCGTATGCCCAGCCGTCGCCGGTCGGGAGCTTCTTGGCGGGCTTCGCGAGCTGGGGAAGGAGGGGGACCTCGAGCGGGAGCGCCATCGGCTCCGGAGCATAGGCTCACCGCCATGGACTGGCTGGACAGCATCCTCGAGGGCGACGTCCGCGAGGTCGCACCGCGGCTCCCGGCGGGGATCGCCGACTGCTGCGTGACGAGCCCGCCGTACTTCGGGCACCGCAGCTACGGGGACGATCGCCGCGAGCTCGGCCGCGAGGCGACGGTCGCGGCGTACGTCGCCGGCGTGGTCGAGTGCCTGGCGGCGGTGCGGCGGCTGCTCAAGCCCGAGGCGACGCTGTGGCTCAACCTCGGCGACACCTACCGGGACGGGCACCTGCTGGGCGTCCCGTGGCGCGTCGCGCTCGCGCTCGTCGACGACGGCTGGCACCTGCGGTCCGACATCGTCTGGCAGAAGCCCAACGCGATGCCCCACCCGGTCGCCACGCGCCCGACGCACGACCACGAGTACGTCTTCCTGTTCTCGGCCGGCGAGCGCTACCGCTACGACGCCGACGCGATCCGCGAGCCGCACGTCACGTTCTCCGAGCACAGCCGGATGCGCGGCGGCCGTGCCCATCTCGGCAAGCGCGGCGGGACGCCCGAGCGCGGCAAGAACGGCGGCGACGGCAACCTGCACGACGGCCGCTGGGACCAGGCCTTCCACCCCAAGGGACGCAACAAGCGGACGGTCTGGTCGGTGCCGCTCGGCAAGTTCCGCGAGGCGCACTTCGCGGTCTTCCCCGAGCGCCTGATCGAGCCGTGCATCCTGGCCGGCGCGCCGCCGGGTGGCGTGGTGCTCGACCCGTTCATGGGCGCGGGCACCACCGCGGTCGTGGCCCGGCGCCTCGGGCGCCGCTTCACCGGGTGCGAGCTCGTGCCCGAGTACGTCGTCCTCGGAGCCGCGCGTGCCGGTGCCTAGCCGGATCCCGCAGATCTCCGTCGAGGATCTCGAGGCCGCCGCGCCGGACGGGCTCACGGACGAGGCGTACCACCGCGGCGAGCGCTGGGCGGATCTCGACCTGGCCGTCGCCGAGGCGGCGCGGGTGGAGCTGCGCGAGGTCCTGCTCGAGCGCGTCGCGCTCGACGACGCCCGCCTGCGGCGCCCCGAGATCACCGACGTTCGCTTCGTCGAGTGCTCGCTCGCCAACGCCCAGCTGCTCGGCGCCGAGCTCGCGCGGGTGGAGCTGACCGGCTGCCGGCTGACCGGCTTCGAGCTGGCCGACGCGACGGGCGGCGACCTCGGCCTGCGCGACTGCCGCATCGACCTCGCCAGCCTGCGCTACGCCCGGCTGCAGCGCGTCACGTTCGAGCGCTGCTCGCTCGCCCAGGCCGACCTCTCCGGCGCCGAGCTGCGCGGCGCCCGGTTCAGCGGCTGCGACCTGACCGGCGCCGAGCTCTCCCGCGCGCAGCTGGAGGGCGCGACGTTCGAGGGCTGCCGGCTGGTCGACCTAAAGGGCGCGGACGCCCTCCGCGGCACACGCATGCGGTGGGGCGACGTGATCGAGGTCGCCGGCGCGCTCGCCGCCGCGCTCGGGATCGAGCTGCTGGACGACGAGGACGGCGCCTGAGAGCACGAGGGCGCCGCCGGCCACCTGCAGCCAGCCGAGCGTCTCGCCGAACACCAGCAGCGCGAGCACGACCGTGACCGGGGGCTCGACCGTGGAGAGGATCGACGCCCGCGAGGGGCCGACGCGATCCAGGCCGCCGAAGAACGTGACGATCGGCAGCACCGTGGAAATCATCACGATCGCGGCCACCGCGGCCCAGCCGTCCGCCCCGAAGCCGAGGTCCAGGCCGCCGGCGATCGCGGCCGCGAGCGTGAACGTGATGGTCGCGCCCGTGCAGACGGCGGCGGCGAACGCCAGCGGGTTCACGCGGCGCACGATGTGGTCGGAGCCGAGGATGTAGATCGAGTAGGCCAGCCCCGAGCCCACCGCGAGCGCCGCGCCGACCGGGTCGACGTCACCGCCGCCCGCACCGAGCACGAGGACCAGACCGAGCGACGCGATCGCCAGCGCGATCCAGCGCCGGCGGTCAGCCTTGTCGCGGCCGAGCAAGAGGCCGCCGATCGTCACGAACGCGGGGTAGGTGTAGAGCAGCAGCGAGGTCAGGCCCGCGTCGATCCGCTCGAGGGCGACGAAGAAGAGACCCGCCTGCAGCGAGTAGCCGGCGAGCCCGAGGACGGCGCCGATCGCCAGCATCCGGCCGATGGCGCGGAGCGGGACACGGCGCAGGGCGACGATCGCCCAGAGGAGCGCCGCCGCGAGGGCGAAGCGCAGGGCGAGCAGCGTGACGACGTCGAGGCCCGCGTCGTAGGCGAGCTTGGCGAAGATGGCCATCGCTCCGAAGCCACACGCGGACGCGAGGCAGAGGAGGACGCCGTGGCGCTCGCGGGTCATCTGAAGAAAGGGGTGGATCGGTGCGACCCGACGGCCGGCCGACGGCCGACCGTAGAGTCGCTGGGGAGGATCCTGCTGGTGTGGGAGGGTCTACTAGGAGAGGTTGCTGCGCTCGTCGAACTCGTAGCGCGACTCCGCGCCGTACTTGTTCGAGAAGAGCCCGAATGCAACTGCTCCGAGGACCATGGCGATTGCGGTCATGACAGCAGTATCGGACATCGTGCGCCATCGCTGTAGACTTGCCTGACTACTGAGTCAGTAGGTTATACCTATATGTCACAACCATGACGCTCCAGCAGCTCGCCTACTTCCTGGCCGCCGTCAAGCACGGGTCGTTCTCGGCGGCCGCGACCGAGCTGCACATGGCCCAGCCGTCGCTCTCGGAGCAGATCCGGCGCCTCGAGGGCGAGCTCGGCGTGCAGCTGTTCGCGCGCGGCGGGCGGGGGCTCGAGCTGACCGAGGCCGGGCGCCTGCTGCGGCCCCAGGCCGAGCGGACGCTCGCCGCCGCCGAGGAGGCCGCCGCGTCGGTCCGCGAGGTGCGGACCCTCACCGGAGGGACCGCGTCGTTCGGCACCTTCGGCAACGCGCCGTACTACCTGCTCTCCGACCTGGTCCAGGACTTCCGGGCGCGCCATCCGGCGGTCCGCGTCCGCCTCGTCGGCCTGAACTCCTCGGAGGTCGCCGAGGCCGTCCGCGACGGCCGGCTCGAGGGCGGCCTCATCGTGCTGCCGATCGACGACCGCCACCTCGACGTCCGGCCGGCCATTCGCGACGAGATCCTGTTCATGACGCGCGACGCGAAGAAGACGGAGGTCCCCATGACCATCGAGCGGCTCTCCGAGCTGCCGCTGATCCTTTACGACGCTCGCTTCGGCTGGAGCGACCCGACCCGCCGGCAGCTCCTGGAGCGCGCCCAGCGCGCCGGCGTGAAGCTCGAGCCCCAGATCGAGGTCGAGTACGTCGAGGCCGCGCTGGACCTCACCGCGCGCGGGCTCGGCGACACGATCGCCGCGCGGGTCCTCGCCGTCGGCCGCGGGTTCACCCGCCGCCTGCACTCGGTGGCCTTCGACCCGCCGCTCTACGACACCTTCGCGTTCATCACGCGGCGCGACGCCCACGTCTCGCCGGCCACGCGCGCGTTCATGGCGATCGCTGAGAAGCGGCTCCAGGCGCTCGGCCGCCGGCGCGACGCGGCCGCGGACTAAGGCCCGCAACCCTCGACCACCCTCCCAAAGGGTCAGACCCCTTGAGCCGCCGCCACTCAAGGGGTCTGACCCCTGCGGGGTGCGGCGGTGGAGTCGCGCAGCCGGCGCAGGAGCCGGTCGGCGAGCTGCGGCGAGAGCCCGTGGGCGACGCCGAGCACGCGGACGAGCTTCGGGAAGTAGAGCGCGCGACGGTCGGCCTCGACCGCCGCGAGGATGGCGGTGGCGAGGGCCTCGGCCGGCGCGGCCCGGGGGCCGCCGCGATACCAGGGCGGCATGGTGTCCTTCTCGTGGTCGTGCAGCGAGGAGGCGATCTCGCCCGGGTAGACCATCGTGAGCCCGACGCCGGTGCCCGCCAGCTCGTGGTAGAGCGCTTCGCCGAAGCCGCGCTGGGCCGCCTTGGTCGCGCCGTAGACGGCGGCCTGCGGGAACGAGCGCAGGCCGGCGCCGGAGGAGACGATGACGATGTGGCCACGCCGCTGCTCGACCAGCCGCGGCAGCGCGGCGCGGACCGTGTAGACGGTGCCGAGCCAGTTGATGCGGGTCATCCGCTCGACCGCCTCGACGTCGAGCTCGCCGAACGGGCCGTAGTGGGCGACGCCGGCGTTCGCGACCACGAGGTCCAGCCCGCCCGCCTCGCTCGCGAACCGTGTGACGGCGGCCTCGACGCCGGCCCGGTCGCCGACGTCGCACGGCACGACGTGGTGGGTCCCCGACAGGCTGGCGGCGAGGGTCTCCAGCTCGGCCGCCGAGCGCGCGGCGAGCCCCACCGTGGCGCCCCGCGCGGCCAGGGCCGAGGCCAGCGCGCGGCCGATCCCGCGCGACGCGCCGGTGACCAGTGCGCGAGTGGTCGCGTCGATCCGCATCGTCGCGCGGAGCCTACCCGCGGCCCCGTAAGATGCGTCCCATGTCCCACGACCACGCCACGGTGGCCGAAGAGGAGTACCTGCAGACGATCTTCTGGCTCCAGGAGGCGGGCCTGCCGATGACCGGCGCGAACGTCGCCCGCGCCATGCAGCTCTCGGCGCCCACCGTCCACGAGATGATCGGCCGCCTCGAGCGTGACGGCTACATCACCCGCGCCGCCGACAAGTCCCTGCTCTTCACCGACGAAGGGCTCGAGCACGCGGAGGGCGTCGTGCGGCGCCACCGGCTCATCGAGCGCTTCCTCACCGATGTCCTGCAGATCCCGTGGGACGAGGTCCACGAGGAGGCCGAGCGGCTCGAGCACGCGATGTCGCCCGTGCTCGAGGCGCGGATGCTGGCCGCGATCGGCGACGCCAAGACCTGCCCGCACGGCCATCCGATCTCCTCGCGCGACCGCATCGCCGGCGTCCCGCTCGCCGACGTCCAGCCGGGCGCCAAGGTGCGGATCCTCCGGTTCGAGAACGAGGCCGAGGACCTCCTGCACTACCTCAAGGACGCGGGGATGGAGCCGGGGTGGTCCGGCGAGTTGGCCGAGGCGGCCGACGACCACATCACCGTGCGCTTCGAGTCGAGCGACGTGACGGTCACCCGCTCGGTCGCCGAGACGGTCTCGGTCGTCGCCGATCCGTCGCCGCCGCCGCGGACCGCGCTGCCCGAGCAGCTCGTCCTCGCCAAGGACCGCTACGGGCGCTGACGCGCAGCTCAGCGCGAGACGAGGTAGCCGAGCCCGGCGCCGCCGAACAGCAGGAGCGCCGGGACGCCGAAGCGCAGCGCGTGGCGCAGGATGACGATGTAGGCCCGCGTCAGCCGGCCCTCGCCGCGGGCGACGCGCACGAGCGGGATGTCGATCTCCTCGACCACGCGCTCGCCGATCTGGAAGGCGGCGATCGCGAGCGCGAACCCGCCCGCGAACAGCGCCCATGCGGCGATCGCTGACATCATCCCCCGCGAGTATCGTGGCTCCGGCGTGGGGAGGAGCCGCCGGATACTCGTTGTGCTGATAACCGCGGTGGCGGCCGCGGGCTGCAACGCCTCTCAGGAGCGCGCCGGCGCCCGCGGCACCGTCGGCTACACCGTGACCCCGCCCGAGGGCTGGCAGGACATCACCCGCTCGGTGTCGGAGAAGACCGGCGCCGCGCTCGACGTCGCCTACGGCGGGCCGGTCCTCGACGGCGTGCGCCTGAACGTGAACATCGCCCGCCGCGCCGCCGGCCGCGACCGGTCGCTGCGGCGCCTCGTCCGCGACGGGCGGCGGGAGGTCGACGACCTCGGCGGCGGCCGGCTGCGCTTCACGCGGGCGATCCGCACGGAGGTCGACGGCGAGCCCGCCCTGCGCTACGACTTCACGACCGGCGCCCAGCGGGTGCGCCAGGTCGGGGTCGTGCACGGCGCCGACTACTACGTCGTGACGCTCACGGGGCCCGCGTCGGCGTTCCGCGACTCCGTGGCCCCGCTCGACGGACTGCTGCGCTCCTGGCGCTGGGATGCCTAGCGCGTGAGCAGACGGAGGACGACGCGGCGGTAGGCGGCCAGCTCGCGGGCTGACGGGCGCTCGGGCAGGCCGGCGGTCTGCTGGAACCACCCCAGATAGGCGCTGTAGGCGACGCGGCTGCGGTGGCGCGACTCGGCCGGCGGGAGGCCGAGGTCGCGGAAGCAGCGCTCGAGGAACGCGAGGCGCTTGCGCTGCACGCGTGCCACCACGGGGCCCACCACCGGATCGCGGGCCGATGCCAGGAGCGCGACGTCCGGGGGGTACAGGTCGTCCTCGTCCTGGGTCGCGAACTCGAGCACCAGCCGCAGACGCCTGACGGGGTCGCCGACGGGCGCGAGCTCCTCGATGATCGCGTCGGTCGCCTCGCGCTCCCAGTGGGCGAGCGCCTCGCGGATGAGCTCCTCGCGATTGCGGAAGTGCCAGTAGAAGCTGCCCTTGGTCGCGCCCAGCCGCGCCGCCAGCGGCTCGACGGCGACGGCCGCCGCACCGCCTTCGGCGACCGCGTGCAGCGCGGCGCCGATCCAGGCCTCCCGCGTCAGCGGCGCGCGTGGGCTCGTGTCGGCGGCCGCCATACGGTCGAGTATGGCAGCGGCCGACGCCATACGGTACCGTACGGGCCATACGCACCAGTATGGAAAGGGCCGCCTCCCGCATGCATGTTCCAGACACCCATCTGCCGCCCACCCCGCCATCCGCTCGCGCAGCGCGGACCGCCGGCCCTGACGACGACCGCCAGCGCGACGCCGCGGCACGCGCAGGCGGGGTCGCGGCGCCCGCCGGCCCCGACGACGACCGCCGGGTCGGCCCCGCGGCCCGCGCCGGCCGTGTGGCCGTGCCCGCCGGGCTGACCGCGATCGCGGCCGTGCACGCGGCGTGGGCGCTCGGCTGGCGCTGGCCCGGGGGCAGCGACGCAGCGCTCGCCGAGCGGGTCGTCGGCGGCACCGACCTGCCCTCCGCCGAGGCGACCTGGGCGGTCGCGGCCGCGCTCCTCGCCGCCGCCGGCCTCGTGCGCGCCGCCGGCGATGCGAACGCGCCGAAGGTCGTCCGGACGGGCGCCTGGACGGTCGCCGGCGTCCTGCTCGCGCGCGGCATCGGCGGCCCGGTGGCCGACCTCGCCGGCGGGCTGCAAGGCCCGTACGTGCGGCTGGACCTGATGATCTACTCGCCGCTGTGCCTGGCGCTGGGCGCCGGGGCGGCCGCCGTGGCGGCCTCCGCCGGCGCCCCGGGGTTGCTCAGGCGGCGACGCCCAGCGACCGCGCCGCCTCGGCCAGCCGCGTGATCCCCTCGTCGATCTGCTCGGGCGTGACGCCGGAATAGGCGAGGCGCAGCGTGTTCTCGCCTCCCTCCATCAGGAAGTCGGTCCCCTTGACGAAGACGACGCCGCGCTCCTTGGCCGCCTTCTCGAGGTCGGCCACCGAGGTGCCCTCCGGCAGCTCGACCCACATGAAGTAGCCACCCTGGGGCGGGGTGAACCGCGCCTCGGGCAGCTCGCGCTCGAGCGCTGCGACCAGCGCGTCGCGGCGCGCCCGCAGCGCGTTCTTCACGGTCGCGATCGACTGGTCGACGCGGCCGGAGCGGCAGAACTCGTTGACGATCGACTGGGCGACCATGTTCGGCGAGATGTACGTGTTGGTGGCCAGGCCCTTGACCTGGTCGATCACCGCCTGGGGCCCGACCAGGTAGCCGCAGCGGATCCCCGGGCACAGCGTCTTGGAGAACGAGGAGGCGTAGACGACCTTGCCGGCCTCGTCCTGGGAGAGCATCGTGGGCAGCCCTTCGCCCTCGAAGCGGATGGAGATGTAGGGGTCGTCCTCGAAGAGGATGAAGTCGTGCTGGGCCGCGAGCTCGAGCAGCCGCGCGCGCTTGGGCGCGCTCAGCGTGTAGCCCGCGGGGTTCTGGAAGTTGGGGATGATGTGGGCGAGCTTCGGATCGACGCCGCCCTCGATCAGCGACGCGAGCGCCTCGACGTCGATGCCGTCGGTCTCGAGCTCCACCATGTGGACGTTGGCGCCCTTCTGGCGGAGGTTGAGCAGCGTCCGGTCGTAGGTGGGCGACTCGACGATCACGTCGTCGCCGGGTTGGACGAGCAGCTCGAACAGGAAGGCGTCGGCCTGCATCGAGCCGTTGGTGACGAGGACCTGCTCGGGGGCGACGCCGTGCTGCTCGGCGATCCACGCGCGCAGCGGGACGTAGCCGACCGACGTGCCGTAGGCGAACGTGCCGGCGGGGTCGTTCGCGAAGGCGCGCTGGGCCGCTTCGCTCAGGCCTTCCGTGTCGATGATGTCGAGCGACGGGGCGCCGCGGGCGAAGGAGATCGGTGCGTTGGAGGCCATGGGTGCGGAGGATAGGGACCGGCCCCGGGTGCCGAGGGTTCGAATCCGCGCAACCCAGGTTGACATGCTCGTGGTTGTCAACTACGGTTGCTCGCGATGATCTCCACGCGATTCCCGGACCCGACCGATCCCGCCGACGGGCTCGCCGCGGTGGTGGCGCTCCGCCGTCTCGCCGACCGGCTCGAGGACGCGCAGGTCGAGCGGGCGCTGCGCGAGGGCTGGACCTGGGCGCGGGTCGCCGACGCCCTCGGGGTCACGCGCCAGGCCGTCCACAAGAAGCACGCCAAGCGGCTCCGGGCCGCCGGGTTCGAGACGGGGAGGGGCTGATGTTCGAGAAGTTCACCAAGGACGCTCGCTGGATCGTGGAGCGGTCGGTGGAGGAGGCGCAGGGCCGCGGCGACCGCACCGTCGAGGCCGAGCACCTGCTGTTCGCGCTCGCCGGTGTGGACCCGACGCTGCGCGCCGCCGGCCTTGATCGCGAGGGCGTCGCGCGCGCCCTCGACGTCGCCTTCGAGCGCAGCCTCGCGGCGGTCGGCGTGTCCGTGGGTGATCCCGGTCCGGCGACCGGCGCCGCCCGACCGCATCGCTCGCCGCGCTTCGGCACGACCGCCAAGCGGGCGCTCGAGCTGTCGCTCCGGGTCGCGCTCGAGCGCGGCGACCGGCGGATCACCCGCGGCCACGTCCTGCTCGGCCTCCTCCAGGTGCAGGAGGGCACCGTCGCCCGCGCGCTCGCCGCGGCGGACGTCGATCGCCGCGAGCTGGCCGACCGCTTCGCCGCCAACCTCGACGGCTGACCCGCGTCAGCCGAGCAGCTGCGTGAGCGCGAGGTGCGGCTGGCCGAGGTCGTCGCGGAACTCGACGTCGTCGTCCCAGCCCGTGCCTGCGACCACGATCCGCCCGTTGCCCCGGATGAGCACGCCGGCGACCTCGGCGGCGATGATGGTGATCCCCGGCCGGGATGCCGGCCGGAACCGCGTGATGCCGCGACGGCCGAAGCGCCGGTCCGTGCGCCCGTTCGCGCGCAGCCGCTGCACCGCCACGTCCTCCGCGGGACCGTCGGGCGGGGTGCCGGCGACGACGACGCGCCCGCGCCGGTCCGAAGCCACGGCCGGGTAGGACGATCCGCCCGCCGGCAGGCGCGCGAGCCCTCCGCTTCCGAAGCGCCGGTCGGGCCGCCCGCGGCTCAGGAAGCGGGCGACGAAGGTCCACGGCCGGGTCGTGCGCGTCCCGGCTCGCCGCGCCGGGCCGGCGACGAGGACCGAGCCGCGCGGCCCGCGGGCGATGCTCGAGGCCGCGAGGAGCTGGTGGCCGCCGGCGCGGCCCGTCGCGAGCCCGGCGCGGCCGAAGGACCGGTCGGTCGCCCCGGTGTCGCGCAGGGCGCGTAGTTGCATGGAGGCCGGGGTCCGGGGCGGCCGGCGGCGGACGGTCTCGGCGGCGATGACCGGCGCGCCGCGGCGGATCAGGAGCTGGGTGGTCGCCGTCGCCGACGCGAACGTGGCGATCCCGGCCTTGCCGAATGCCGGGTCGGGGGTGCCGTCGGGCCCGAACCGGGCGACGTACCCGCGCCGCCCGCTGCCCCGGCCGATTCCGCCGGCGAGCCAGAGCCGTCCGCGGGCGTCGCGCTCGAGGTCGGTGATCGACGTGCTCTCGGCCGACAGCGGCGGGACGGCGCGGCGGCCCTTGTCGCCGAACGCGGGGTCGAGCGCTCCGGACGGGAGGAGGCGCACGAGCGCAAGCACGTAGCGGTTGGTGGCGGTGATGTAGGTCCGCTCGACGAGGTACGCGCGGCCGGCCGAATCGAGCACCGGCCCCTGCAGGATCTCCCGCAGCTCCGCGTCGGTCGTCGGCCCGCCGGCGCCGAAGCCGGTGTCGTGCCGGCCGGTGCGCGAGAACTGTTCGATCCCGAACCCGCCGGCGACGACCGCGCGCCCGTCGGCGCGCAGCGCGGCGCCGACGGCGCCCGACGACGAGGTCTGAGCGAGCGCGGTGCCGCGCACGCCGAACCCGCGATCGCGGTCGCCGGGCCGGGCGGCGGCCGGGGCGGCGAGGATCAGGAGCGCGAGCAGCACGGCGAGGATGGCGGGCATGCCCGCTGCAACGGCCGATTCGCGCCGATGTTGCGTGCCTGGGGGTCGCCGCCGCGAGGGCGGCGACCCCGGGGCGAACGCGTACTAGCCCTCGAACATCGCGAGGCCGTCGTACTGGCCCTGGAGGAAGATCCCCGTGGCCGACGCGCGGCCGCTGTCGAGCCGCACGCGCAGCAGCTTGGAGGCGGTGCGGTCGCGGAACAGCCCGTAGGCGCGCGGATCGGCCTGGCCGCCCGCGATGTCGAAGCCGACGGCGTCCTCAGTGTTGAAGCGAAGGGATCCGACGGTGTTCAGGACGCCGGCATTGGGCGGCGACTGGATGGTGAGGATGTCGAGCGCGCTGTCGACATCGAACAGCGTCGTCGCCGCGCCGTTCGGCGGGAACGGCGTGAACGTGTACGCCGCGCCGACCGCGGTCGGGTTCGCCCCCTCGTTCGGGTCGCCGGGCGCGTAGTTCAGCGGCGTGTCGACGGCGACGACCTCGCCCGTGTCCGGATGCAGCCGGAGGTTCTGGTCGGTGTCGGAGATCACCCGGATGCGATCGACGGTCGGGTTGAAGTCGACGCCGAAGCTCGACCCGTCGAGGGCGGGCGTGAACTGCGCACCGACGCGCGTGGCGGTCGCCGACGCCCGGTCGATGATGTACACCTGGCTCGAGCTGCCGATGCCGTAGAGCTGCGTCGGGTTGCGCGGGCGGACGTCGAGCCCGACGATCCGCTCGTCGGGGCGCAGGCCGGTGATCGGCGTGCGGGTCACGTCTGCGTTGCTGCCGTTGACGACGACCAGCGTCGTCCCGTTCTGGATCGTGGCGAAGCGCAGGGTGGGCGGTGGCGGCGCTTGGCCCGCCGCGCTCCCGGCGAAGGGCACCGCCGCGGCGGCGAGGAGCACGCCGGCGATGGCCGCCTTGCCTGTGCGGCGTCGAAGGGTCTGTCTCATGAAACAACCTCCTGTGGATGACGAGGGGCGCGCGGGCCCCGGCATCTCTGGTTCGCCGCGGCGTCAGCGCCGGTTCAGGGGTCGGTCCGATTCCCGGCCGCGTCAACGCGCCCGGATGATGCGGCCGGACCTGACGGCTTCGAACGCGCTCCCCGGCACGCGCTTGAGCTGGTTGAGGTCCTCGTCGTTCCAGCGGCGGTCCGCGGCGCCGGTGATGTACCAGCTCGAGCCGTTGTCGGCCACGATCAGCCCGTAGCGGCGCAGCGCGGACAGGATGACCCGCGACTGGCCGCGGAAGCCGCCGATCCGATAGCTCTTCTTCAGGCGCAGCCGCAGGCCCATCGGCGGCAGGTTCGGGTCGCTCGAGCTCGAGGCGAAGTGGGTGGCGGGATGGATGTAGGCCGCCTGGGAGCGGCTCACCGTCACTCGCAGCGCGTGGCGGATCGAGCCGCGGCGGACCTCGTCGACGCGGGCCAGGCCCGGCAGGATGGGCAGGCCGGCGGCGTCGGCGGAGGTCCACCCCTCCGGTCGCAGCTTGCCGGTGCGCAGGTTGAAGCGCGCGCCCGACGCCGCGGACCACCCGTCGCCCGAGCGCTCGGCGCCGAAGAGCTCGTACAGGCGGCAGAGCCCCTGCTGCAGGACGAGGACGTGATGGTCCGAGCCGCCCTCGACGGGGGCGTCGAGCGGGAGCGGGTAGGGGCCTGGGTCGGACTCGTCGCCGTAGTCGGTGAAGCGGATGGGGACCAACGGCTGCTCGCGAGGGACGACGGTGAAGGGGATGCCGTACTCGCCGTCGCCGCCGAAGTCGGCGTGCAGGAACCCCTCGCCGATCGAGCGGATGTACGCGTCAGAGCGCGGGTGGACCGGCGCGCGCGAGATGTCGCGGTTGAAGCCGTGGCGCTTGGGGAGCACGGGGCAGCCGCCCAGCCGGGGCGGTCCGGCCGCGCCCGCGGTCGTCGCCGGCGCGACGGCCACGGCCGCGACCAGGACGGCGATCAGGCGCCCGCGAGTGGACACCGGACCATGGTGATGCACCGTCCTCGGATTCGCCAACTGTCGACAGCGATGGGTTCCGGGCGGGCTGGGACAACTGCGCATCGAGGACAGGCACGAAGAGGGGGCGGGGTTCGGCCGCGCTACAACGGCGGGTGATGGAATCGGCGGCACTCACCGGGCGGCGGCTGACCGCGTCGCGCGGGCTCGTGGCCGAGCTGCGGCTCGAATGGTTCGAGACGGACTGGACCCACGGCGACGGGGAGTCACGGGGGTACCGCGTGGTGGACGGCGCCGGCGCTTGGTGGAGCGACGCGGACCTCGACGAGGTCGGCATCCACGTCCTCCGGGTCGCCGGCGCCTCGCATCGCGTCGACGCGCTGCAGGCCGACGGCTTCGAGCCGGGCGAGCCGCTGATCCTGATGCCCGAGCCCGACAACCCGCACGACCGCTTCGCGCTCGCCGTCCTCGACCTGAGTCTCGCCGCCCAGGCGGGGTACGTCCCGGCGACGCGCTCGCGGGCGCTGGTCGAGGAGATGGTCCACCGCCCGCTGCACGCCCTCTCGCTCACCGAGCACCGGGTGGGTGGGCAGCGGGTTGGGCTTCGCGTGGCGGCGAGCTTCGCGCCGCTGCTGGGTTGAACGGCAACTGCGGTCATTGAGGGCGAGACCGGGTGGGGGGTGGCGGGACGGCGAGCCAGGACGTCAACCACCCCCATGCACACCGGGCGGCCACAAGGGGGTGATTCACCCTCTATTTGGGGGTGAACCACCCCCATGCGACGCAGATCAGACGATGGGGGTGGTTGACCGCGTCCACCCCGCCCCCGCCCGCCCGAGTCGCCCCCACGCCCCGGATTTCTCCCTCTCTATGCGCAGTCTGGCGCAAAGCGACGCTGGTCCTGCGCAGAGACGCGCCTAAACAGCCCGCATGCGGTTGTTGCGCGCGTTGTGCTCGAGCTCCGCGCGACCCAGGGCCTCCATCAGCGGCGGGACGTACATCGCGAAGCGCCCGCGCAGGCCCTTCTTGAGCCCGTACCACCCGCCGACCGGGTTGGACTCCGACCGGGCCCAGGCCTCCACCGTGCCCTCGGCGGCCGCCTTCTGCTCGTCGGCGGCGCCCAGGAGCATCCAGTCGCCGTGGGAGGTGAGCATCGCGTGGAGGTCGTCGAGCGCGCGCAGCCGGTAGCTCAAGGTCGTCTTGCCGACCTGGCAGACGAGCGCGGGCGGGTCGAGTGACTCGTCGCGGTACATCGTGTACTCCGACGAGCCCGGGGGCGTCTTGAGCACCCACGGGTCGTCCTTCGTTCCGGAACCCTGCACGTCGGTCATGCGCGAACCCTAATCGCGGTTACGCACGGCCGTGTGGTACGCCGCGATGCCGGACTAGGACGCGAGCGAGCCGGCGATCTCGGCGGCGATCTCCGCCACCTGCGTGGGCGTCCGGCCGACGCGCACGCCCTTGCCTTCGAGTGCCGCGATCTTCGCGTCGGCGCCGCCGGACGAGCCGGAGACGATCGCGCCGGCGTGGCCCATGGTCTTGCCGGGCGGCGCGGTGACGCCGGCGATGTAGCCGACGACCGGCTTGGTCACGTGCTCGGCGATGAACTCCGCGGCCTCCTCCTCGGCCGAGCCGCCGATCTCGCCCGACATGACGATCAGCTCGGTCTCCGGGTCCTCCTGGAACAGCGCGATGATGTCGATGAACGAGGAGCCGGGGACCGGGTCGCCGCCGATGCCGACGATCGAGGAGTTGCCGAACCCGCGCTGGGCGAGCTCGTTGCCGATCTGGTAGGTCAGCGTCCCCGAGCGCGAGACGACGCCGACGTTGCCCTCCTTGAAGAACGCGGCCGGGATGATCCCGACGTTGGCCTTGCCGGGCGACAGGATGCCCGGGCAGTTCGGGCCGACCAGGCGGACGTTCGGGTTGCGCGCGAGGTGGTTGTAGACGCGCAGCTCGTCGTGGGCGGGGATGCCCTCGGTGATCGCGACGATGAGCGCGATGCCGGCGTCCTCGGCCTCGAGGATCGAGTCGGCGGCGAAGCGCGGCGGGACGAAGATCATGGCCGTGTTCGCGCCCGTCTCGGCCACGGCGTCGTGGAAGGTGTTGAAGACGGGGATGCCCTCGACGTCCTGGCCGCCCTTGCCGGGCGTGACGCCGGAGACGACGCTGGTGCCGTAGGTGCGGTTGTTGAGGGTGTGGAAGGTCCCCTCGCGCCCGGTGATGCCCGAGACGCAGAGCTTGGTGTCGCTGTCGACGAGAACGGCCATCGCGCTAAGCCCCCTTCGCCAGCTCGACGACGCGCTTCGCCGCTTCGAGCATGGTCGCCTCCGGGTGGACGTTGGGCAGGTTCGCCTCGGCGAGCAGGGCTCGACCCTCCTTGTCGTTCGTCCCGTCCAGGCGCACCACGAACGGCACCTTGACGTCGATCTGGCCGAACGCCTCGATCAGCCCGCGCGCGACCTCGTCGCAGCGCGTGATGCCACCGAAGATGTTGAACAGCACGGCCTTGACGTTCGGGTTGTTGAGGATCACCTCGACCGCGCTGGTGATCGCCTCGGCCTTCGAGCCGCCGCCGGCGTCGAGGAAGTTGGCCGGGCTGCCGCCCGCCTGGGCGACGACGTCGAGCGTCGACATCACGAGGCCGGCGCCGTTGCCGAGGATGCCGATGTCGCCGTCGAGCGACACGTAGGTCAGGCCGCGCTCCTTGGCCATGCGCTCCTGGGGATCCTCGCCGCTGACGTTGCGCAGCTCGGCGTTCTGCGGGTGGCGGAAGAGCGAGTTGTCGTCGAGCGTGACCTTCGCGTCGAGCGCCATCACCTGGCGGTCGCTCGTGACGATCAGCGGGTTGACCTCGACGAGCATCGCTTCCTCGGCGACGAACGCGTCGTAGAGCCTGGCCAGCAGCGCGCCGACCGGCCGGATGACGTCGGCGGGGATCCCGGCCTCGAACGCGAGGCGGCGGCCGTGGAAGTCCTGGAAGCCGATCAGCGGATCGACGTGCAGGCGGGCGATCGCCTGCGGGTCGCGCTCGGCGACCTCCTCGATGTCCATCCCGCCCTGGGTCGAGAGCAGGATCAGCGGCTTCTTCGCCGACCGGTCGAAGACGATCGACGTGTAGTACTCCTCGGCGATATCCGAGGCCGCCTCGATCCACACCTCGTGGACGGTGAAGCCGCGGATGTCCATCCCGAGGATGGCCTGGGCGTGCGCCTCGGCCTCCTTGCGGTCCTGGGCGACCTTGATGCCGCCGGCCTTGCCGCGGCCGCCGATCAGCACCTGCGCCTTGACGACGCACGGGTAACCGATCTCGTCGGCGGCGGCGACCGCCTGGTCGACGGTGCTCGCGGGGGAGCCACTGGGAACGGGCACGCCGTGGCGGGCGAACAGCTGCTTGCCCTGATACTCGAGAAGGTCCATGCCGCGGGGCATTCAAGCAGGGCAGCGGCTATCGTGCGCGGCCGCTTATGGCACTCCCCAAGGAAGTCACCTTCGTCTCCTTCGATGTCTACGGAACCCTGATCGACTGGGAGACCGGCGCCTACGACGCCTTCGCCAAAGAGGCCGACCGCGACGGCTTCACGCTCTCGCGCGACGAGCTGATCCCGCTCTTTCACAAGATCCAGCAGGACATCCAATCCGGCTCCTACGAGCTCTACGCCGAGGTGCTGCGCCGGACCGCCGTGCAGATCTCCAAGGAGCTCGGCTGGCCGCTCGAGCCGTCGCGCTCCGGCTTCCTGCCCGACTCGGTCATGCGCTGGAAGCCGTTCAAGGAGACCAACACGCAGCTCGCCCGCTTCGCCAAGAAGCAAGAGATCGGCCTGATCTCGAACATCGACGACAAGCTGCTCGGCCAGACGCGCCGCCACTTCAAGTCCGATTTCGACCTCGTGGTCACCGCCCAGCAGGTCCGCTCCTACAAGCCCGACCCGGCGCACTTCAAGGAGTGCGAGCGTCGCCTGGGCTCCAAGAAGGGGTGGGTCCACGTGGCGGCGAGCTACTACCACGACGTCGAGCCGTGCATCGCCGCGAAGGTCCCCGTCATCTGGGTCAACCGCAAGAAGGAAGTGCTCGAGCCGGGCCAGAAGAAGCCGACCGCGGAGGTCAAGACCCTCCTCGAGGCGGCCAAGCTGCTCGGCGCGGCCTAGCCGGGCCGCGCCATGCGCGCGGTCGCGATCCACGCGGACGTCGTCGTCGTGACGTCGCGGCTGTTCCAGACGACGTGCACGCTCGTGCGCTCCGAGGGCGAGGCGTTCTGCGTCGACTCGCCCGTCCTGCCCGACGAGCTCGAGATCCTGCCGGCGGTGGCCGAGCAGGCGGGGTTCTCCGTCGTCGGGCTGCTCTGCACGCACGCCGACTGGGACCACGTGCTCGGCTCCTACGCGTTCGGAGACGCGGCGCTGGGCGTCGCGGAGTCGACGGCGCGGCGCCTGCACGACGAGCCCGGCGCCGCCCAGCGCAAGCTCCGCGCTTTCGACGAGCAGTTCTACGTCGAGCGCCCGCGGCCGCTCGGGCTCGGCGAGGTCCAGCCGCTGCCGGTGCCGGGGCGCTGTGGGATCGGCGAGCGCGAGCTCGAGCTGCACCCGGCCGACGGCCACACCGGCGACGGGATGGCGATCTGGGTCCCGTGGGCGTCGGTGCTGGTGTGCGGCGACTACCTGTCGCCGGTCGAGATCCCGATGATCTCTCCGGGAGGGTCGGCCGGCGCGTACCTCGCGACGCTCGAGCGCCTCGAGCCGCTGGTCGCGGACGCCGCCGCGGTCGTGCCGGGGCATGGGGAGCCGCTCGACGGGCCGCGCGCGCTGGCGATCCTGCGCGAGGACCGCGCCTACCTCGAAGCGCTGGCCGAGCGCGGTTCCGAGGCGCCGCTGCCGCTCGCCCGGCGGTCCGCCGAGCAGCGGCGCATCCACGCGGCCAACGCCGAGCTATAGGCGGCGGCGCATGAGGAGGCCGCGGCGACCCGGCACCTCGTCGCCGGACGCGAAGCCGTGCGCGCGGTAGAGCGCCAACCCGGTCGTGTTGTCCTCCATCGCGTCGAGCTGGATGCGGCGGCACCCGCGCTCGGTGGCGCGGTCGATCGTCGCCCCCACCAGCGCCTTGCCGAGCCCATGGCCACGTGCGGACTCGGCGACGAACAGGTCCTCGAGCTCGCAGTCCTCGGCCGCCATCCAGACCCCGAACCGGAAGCGCAGCTGGGCGACGCCCTCGGGCGGCGTCCCGTCGCCGTCGCGCGCGGCGAGCAGGAACTCCGCCTCGTTGCGCTCCATCAGGCGCTCGACCGATCCGAGATAGGCGTTGGCCGACGGCCAGTCGATCCCGAGGTGGTCGCGGAAGCCCACGAGCAGCGACGCCACCGCCTCGGCGTCGTCGATCGTCGCTCGCCAGACCCTCGCCATGGCCCGGGAGCCTAGGGACTAGCGCCGACGCGTCACGCGCAGCGTCACCTTGCGCGTCGTCGCGCCTGGCACGCGCACGACGAGTCGCCGTCGCCCGGTCGACGAGCGGACGCGCACGCGGAAGACGACCCGGCCGGCGGCGTTCGTCCGCACCCGCCGGCCCGCGAAGAAGATCCGCGCGCCGCGCACCGGGCGGCCGGCCATGCGGACGCGCACGCGGATCCGGACGCGGCGGCCCGCTCGCAGGCGGCGCGGGGCGACGCTGACGCTGAGCCGCCCGCGGCGGGGCGCGCCGAGCGGGCCGCCGGGGGTCTCCGGCGGCGGCTCGCCGGTCGCCTTCGGCACGTCGAAGTTCAGCCGTTCCAGCGACAGGGGATCGGCGATCGGGACCTCGAAGACGTCCTCGCCGCCGTCGGGGTCGGTGACGGTCTGGCCGTCGGAGCCGAGGAAGTCGACGATCTGGCGCTGGCCGAGGTTGCGCCCCGCCAGGCGCGGGTCGAGCAGGAAGCCGTGCGGGTTCGTCGAGGCGGTCGGCGTGCGGTCGTTGCGGTAGAACGAGGTCACGTCGCGCAGCCCGCCGGCCCGCATCACCGTCGCGCTGGTGGGGTTGGGGACGGTCTGGTCGCCGAACGCGAACTGGTAGATGACCCGCTTGCCGGTGGGGATGATCAGCGGGGCGAACGCCTCCGGGCTCCCGGGCCGCTCGATCCAGTTCGTGGTCGCCGCCACGCGCTGGATCTCCACCGCGCCCTGGGCCGGGGCGAGCACCGGTGGGTCCACCCACAGCGGGGCCGACTCGGTGAAGCCCTCGCGGCCGCCGTTGGCCACCGACGGGCGCCGGTTCTTCAGCTCGTCGCCGACGACGCTGCGGAAGTCGGGCGACAGGCGCGCGATCTCCAGGATCGGGCCGCCGGGCACGTTGAGCGCGCCCGTCTTCAACAGCGGGTCGCTCCCCATCAGCATCGTCCCGTAGATGCCGCCGAGGCTCTGCGCGTAGTACGTGATGCCGGTGCGGCGCAGGTCCTCGGCGCCGTCGCCGTCCACGTCGACGCCGCGGCCGATCGCCCGCACGAGCGCCATGTTGTCGGCCGCGGTCTGGCGCAGCCCGTCGCGCAGGCCGACCGCCGCGAGCGGCGCCGGCTGGCCGAGCGACTGGACGCCCTCCTGCTCGGTGATCGTCCCGTCCTTGTTGAGGTCGACGCCGCGGCCGAACCCGGAGAAGCGGACGGGTCCGCCGGCGGCGGTGTCGACCTCGGTCTGGCTGCGCGGCCCGTACGCGTGACCGACCGGGTCGATCGCGATGGTGGCGATCCCGCGCGACGCGTTCTCGTCGGACGCCAGGAAGAGGTCGTACTTCGAGCGGGTGATCCCCGGCCCGAAGACGGCGACCGGCCAGCCGTCGGCCGGCTTGGCGCCGCCGGGGACGATCAGTGCGAAGCCGACGGTCGCGGCGCCGTGGACCTTCGGCCGCCCCGTCTTGGTCGGCGCCTGCGGGATCACGCGGTCGGGCGTGAGCCAGGACGGGGAGCGGAAGGAGCCGAACGCGAAGAGTCCGGCGCCGGCGACGGCGGTGTTGGGGACGAGCTCGGCGACCGGCTCACCCTTCCCCGTGTCGTTGTAGCGCTGGATCCGCGCGACGCTCGGCGCCGGGAACACCGTGCGGGCCCCGCCCTCGGCGAGGAAGTTCAGGCCGCGGCTCGCCGGCGGGATCCCGGCCGCGTCATAGGCGCTGCCGTCGTCGAGCTGCTCGCGCATCTGCCGCAGGCCGGCCGTCGCGCTCATCGTCGTGAACGTGGTCTCGGCGCCCGACCCGCTCAGCGCGCCCGTCACGGTCAGGCGGTAGGTGGTCCCCTCGGCGAGCTGCTGGGCCGGCTGGCCGTAGAGCGCGTTGCGGGCGGGGCTCCACACGAGCCGGTTGATGCCGATGCGCGGGCCTTTGCCGGCGGCCTGCAGGCTCACCGTGTCGGGCGTGACCTTGGCGACGTCGATCGGCGTGCCGAAGCCGATCTCGATCCGCGGCGAGACGTCGAAGCCGTCGAGCTCGTTGAGCAGGCGGATCTCGTTGCAGTCCGATGGCCGGGCGCCGCAGTCGGGCAGCCTGAGCGCGAGGCGCTTGCCGGTGAGCTGGGCGGGGTCGGCGACGGTCTCCTCGTCGGATGGGAACAGCGTGGGGGCGGCGGCACGGGCCGGCGCCGCCGAGGCGAGCGCCAGCACGGCCGCGGCGAGGGGGAGCCGCGTGCGCACCCGCCCCAGGATGCTCGCCGCCCGACGCCGCGTCAACGTCGAACCGTCGACCGCCAGTTCCACCCGTGGCGCGCGTTCACGCTTTCACCGATCCCCTCCGGAGGCCTCCCGTGCTCATCCGCTCCCCCCGCGCCTGGGTCGTCCTCGCGCTCGCATCCTTCGCACTCATGGCGCCGTCGGCGGCGCAGGCCGAGGCGTTCGACGTCCAGCTCGTCCGCGTCAAGACGCCCGTGCCGGCGTCGCACGAGCTGCTGCAGACGATCGGGCTCGACCTCGCGGACGGGGGCGGGCGCACGTGGCGCGACGCCGTCCTGTGGCGCGCCGAGGACGCCGCCAAGCTGCGCTCCGCCGGCCTCGAGTACACGGTTCGCGTCCCCGACCTGGTCGCACGGTTCAAGACCGACCGCCGCCGTGACCGGGCCTTCGCCACGGCGGTCAGGCGCTCCGCCTTCCCCAGCGGCAGGACGGACTACCGGACGCTCGAGGACTACAACGCCGAGATGCGCACGCTCGCCGAGGCGAACCCCGACCTCGTGCGCCTGATCACCCTGCCGCTGAAGTCCGTCCAGGGGCAGGACGTCCTCGGCATCGAGATCGCGCAGAACGTCAAGGCGCACGACGGCCGGCCGGTCTTCCTGCAGCTCGGGGTCCACCACGCCCGCGAGTGGCCGTCGGCCGAGCACACGCTCGAGTGGGGCTACGAGATGATCAACGGCACCAAGAGCGGCGACGCGCGGGCCTCGCGGCTCACGAAGGACATCCGCACGATCGTCATCCCGCTCGTCAACCCCGACGGCTTCGACATCTCGCGCGACTTCGGCCCGCTCGACAACCCCGATGGCGGCGCCGCCGAGGTCTTCGCCTACAAGCGCAAGAACTGCAACGTCGCCAACCAGGAGAACCCGCCGGCCACGCCGCAGCCGCTGTGCATCGCGGGCCCCGCCCTCGGCACCGACCCCAACCGCAACTACGGCGGGCTGTGGGGCGGCCCGGGCGCCAGCGCCGTCCCGGGCGAGGCCGACTACCGCGGCCCGGCGCCGTTCTCCGAGCCCGAGACGCGCAACATCCAGCAGCTCGTCTCCAGCCGCCACGTGGTCACGCTGATCACCAACCACACCTTCACCGGCCTCGTCCTGCGCCCGCCCGGGGTCGCGGAGATCGGCCCCTCGATCGACGAGCCGCTCCTCAAGCAGCTCGGCGACGACATGGCGGCGCGCAACGGCTACATCAGCCAGCCCGGCTACGACCTCTACGACACGACCGGCACGACCGAGGACTGGACCTATCCGACCACCGGTGGCCTCGGCTACACGTTCGAGATCGGTCCCGACCAGTTCCACCCGCCCTACGAGGAGGTCGTCGCCGAGTGGGAGGGAACCGGCGATCTCGGCCAGGCCGCCCCCGTGGGCGGCGGCAACCGCGAGGCGTACTACGTGGCCGCGGAGAGCACGGCGAACGCGGCGCGGCACTCGGTCATCGAGGGCACCGCGCCGGCCGGCCGGGTGCTGCGCCTCAAGAAGGAGTTCATGACGCAGACGTCGCCGGTCCAGGGCGCCGACGGCGCCGAGGGCGCCGTCCGCGAGTTCAAGGACGTCCTCGACACGACGATGACCGTCCCGTCCTCCGGCAGCTTCCGCTGGGACATCAACCCGTCGACGCGCCCGGCGGTCGCGGACCGGCCGGGCCGCGTCAAGACCGGTGAGCCCAGCGACCCGATCGACGATCTCGTCGAGCCCCCCATCCCGCCGAACGGGACGGTGGTCATCCCGTTCACGTACGCCCGCGGGGCGGGCCGCGACGACGGGACGATGACGGTCGAGGTGACCAATCCCGCGCCCGCCGAGGACTACGACATCGAGGTCTACCGCAAGCTGCCGGCCGGCGGCCGGGTCCGCGAGGGCGCGTCGGCGCAGTTCGTGGCGTCGCGCGAGGCGGTCGACATCCCCGACCCGATCGAGGGCGACTACGAGCTCGAGGTGACGAACTTCGCGGCCTCAGGCGTGTCGTACACGGCGCGGGTCGTCTTCCGCAGCCCGCGGCCCCCGGTCGAGGGGATCACCGAGAACTGGACGCTGACCTGCGAGACCGCGGACGGGACGGTGGTGGCGTCGCAGCCGCTGCTGATCTTCCGCGGCGAGCGCAAGGTGGTGAACCCATGTGGGACCGCCACGGCCCCGGGCGGTGGCGGAGCGGCCGGCGGCGGCAATAAGCCCACGCCCGCCACACCGGGCGGCACGGCGACGTGCGTGTCGGGAAGCGGTCTGATCTCGGCCACGGCGCGCGGGACCCGCGCGAGCGGCGTGGCGTTCGACTTCCGGCGCCGCATCAAGGCGCCGGTCACGGTCGACGTCTTTCGCCAGTCCGCGGGCCGGCGCATCATCGGCGAGCGGCTGGTCCGCCGGTTCTCGAACCGCGCGGACGGGTTCACCTGGGATGGCCGCGATGCGAAGCGCCGGCGCGTGGGCGACGGCTACTACTTCGCGCGCTTCCGGATGCGGGTGGCGGGCGGGCAGGCCGACACGATCCGCGTGACGCTCGCGCGGTCCGCCGGGCGCTTCGTGCTGAAGCGGGCGTTCCACCAGCGCGACACCTGCGGGGCGCTGCAGATGTTCAAGCTCTACCGGTCGGTGTTCGGCGGCAGGGGGTCACAGCCGCTGCGGATCGGCTACCGGCTCAGCCGGCCCGGCGAGGTGACCGTCACCGTCGCTGACCGGCGCCGACGCGTCGTGAAGCGGTTCGCCGCCCGGCAGGTGGCGGCGGGCCGGATGCAGCGCCTGAGCGTGCCCGCGCGCGGGCTGGGGCGCGGTGATTTCCGGATCACGATCACGCTGCGCCAGGGCGGGCAGACGATCACCTCGACGCTCACGGCGCGCCGCCTGTAGCGCTTCAAACGACAGGTCCTACGCGTCCGGCAGCGAGAAGTGCGGGTTCTCGATGATGCCGAGGAGCGTGCCGCCGGGCTCGCGCACGGTGGCGACCTTGATGCCGCCGCCGACCTCGCTCACCGGGAACACCTCCGGCGCGCCGGCCTCCTTCAGCGCGGCGAGCGCGGCGTCGGCGTCCTCGACGCCCCAGTAGCTGCGGGCGCCCTGGGCCGGGTCGCCCTCCGGATCGAGCCCGAGCTCGTAGCCGCCGACCTCGAAGCCGACATAGAACGGCTCGTCGAAGTAGGGCTCGACGCCGAGCACCTTCGTGAACCACGCCTTCGAGGCGGCGAGGTCGGGGGCGGGGTAGATGACGGTGCGGAGTCCGAGGAACATGAACCGGAGTCTGCCGGGTCGCGCCACCGGCGTCTTGAAGGAAACGGACGCGTCAGTGGCGATGGGCGGCGTGCCGGGCGACGCGCGTGCGCGTGCCGCACGAGGCGTCGCAGAAGCGCTGGTTGGTCCGGCGGCGGATGAAGAACTGGCCGCAGCTCGGCGCGTCGCAGAACGCGAGACCGCTGTCGCTGGAGGCGGCGAGGTCGACGGTCGCCGCCGTCACGCGCGCGAGCAGCTCGTCGACCGGCTCGGGCGCGCCCGTGATATGGACGCCCGCCTCGCCCGGGCGCACGACGAGCTGGGCGACCGGCAGCGCGCGCAGGCGGGCGTTGATCCGCCCCGCCGCCACGGCCGGCAACCAGTCGCCGCGCGATGCCGCGGTGAGCACGGCGAACACGTCGTCGCGCACCGCGCGGATCTCCTCGAGCCGGTCGCCGGCGGCCCGGGCGTCGACGGGAGGGACCCGCCCGCCCTCCAGCGCGGCCCAGCTCGCCACGTCGGCGCCGGAGCGCAGCAGCTCCTGGTAGGACCGGCCGACCCGCCGCACCGTGTTCGCGAAGTCGGCGCCGCTCGCGCTGCTCTGTGTGGCGCAGTTCGTCGTCGTCCTCGACGTCACGATCGTCGCTGTCGCGCTGCCGGAGATCCGCCGCGACCTCGGGTTCTCGACCTCCGTCCTGCAGTGGGTCATCACCGCCTACACGCTCGTCTTCGGCGGCGTCCTGCTCGCGGCCGGGCGGGCCGGCGACCTCTACGGCCGGCGGAAGCTGTTCATGCTCGGCCTCGCGCTGTTCGGCGCGGCGTCGCTCGGCTGCGGGCTCGCCCCCGCCTCGGCGCGTCCCTGTCGCGGCTCTCGCTCAAGAGCCGCGGGGCGAGCGCGACGCCGACGGCCGCGACCGGCACGTTGGGCAATGGACTTCGCGGGCGCGGTCACGGTCACCGCCGGGCTGGCGCTGCTCGTCCTCGGGCTGACCCGCGTCGAGCAGGCCGGGCTCGGCGACGGCGGCACCCTGGCGGCGCTGGTGGGGGCGGCCGCGCTGCTCGCGGCGTTCGGCGTCATCGAGCGCCGCGTGGCGCACCCGCTCCTGCCCCCGGGGCTGCTGCGG
The DNA here is from genome assembly GCA_963828075.1 of uncultured Solirubrobacterales bacterium. GTDB lineage: Bacteria > Actinomycetota > Thermoleophilia > Solirubrobacterales > Solirubrobacteraceae > JACCYI01. The sequence goes on from CAWHDH010000021.1 coordinate 2,587,427, forward strand.
TCGCGCCCGTTCGCGGTCGCCGCCGGCGCGGCGCTGGCGCTCACCGCCGTCACCTCGGGGCCGATGTTCCTCGCCGTGCTCTACCTGCGACGGGTCGCGCACGAGCGCCGCGACCACCGCGCCGACCAGCGGGTCGGGATCGCTGCGGGCGCGGGCCGCCCGGGCGAGCAGGGTGCCTGCGAGCGGCCGCGCGGCGGCGGCTCCCCACAGCTCGGAGAGCGGCACCGTGCGGTCGCGCAGTTGGTGGGCGGTGACGCCGAGCAGGGCCGGCGCCGCGCCCGGCATCAGGCGCAGGCCGCGGACCACCCCGTCGACCGGAGCGGCCAGCTCGGGGCGCGTCGTCGGCCCGGCGACCAGCAGCGCGCCGTCGGGCAGGGCGATGAGGTCCATGTAGCCGTCCGGGAGGATCCGGTGCGGCGCGCCCGCGGTGAGCCGCAGCGACCAGATGGCCACCACCCACGGCGCGAGCCCCGGCGGCGGCGGGTGCTTCTCGTAGACGGGCGGGTTCATCGTGCGAACAGGATCGTCTCAGAGCGCCCCGGTGTGAAGTGGCCGAGGTACAGCTCGTATCCGAGCCCGAGATCGTCGAGGAACGCCGGGATGACGGCGAGGTCCTCGTCGCGGTGATAGACGGACACCGCCAGCCGCGGCCGGTCGCGCGCCAGCGTCGCCCGTGCGCCCTCGAGCGCCGCGAGCTCCGCGCCCTCGACGTCGAGCTTGACGAAGTCGATCCGGCCGCTGCCGAGCGCGTCGATCGTCGTCGTCTGGGCGGTGCGGGGGCCGGCGTCGTGGACCAGCGACGTGGTGCCGGCCCGCGGCTCGTACGCGAGCGACGCACCGGCTTCGGACCACAGGCCACGCTCGACCACCTCCACCCGCGCGGCGAGCTCGGGATTGAGCGCGAGGTTGCGGCGCAGCATGGCGAGGTTCTCGGGGACGGGCTCGCAGGAGACCACACGACCGCGGGGACCGGTGGCGTCGGCGAAGTCCAGCGCGGTCTCGTCCCACGCGCCGCCGGCCTCGACCACCACGTCGCCCTCGCGCACGTGCACCCGCGGATGGGCGTACTGGCGCAGCTCGCGCAGCGCGACGACCTGCGTCGGGTGCAGCCAGGCGCGCATCGGCCCACCGCGCCCGCTCCACTCGCAGAGCGGGACCGGCACGCCGGCGGGCGTCGCGATCCGCTCCTCGCCGGCCTGCACCCGCGCGTAGGCGGCGGCGAACGCATCGGGGCGCACGGGCAGGCCGACGTGCCAGGGCCCGAGGACGCGGAACGCGAGCAGGTCGATCAGCAGGGCGCGGGACGCGTCGTCGGCCAGCAGGCCGAAGGTCCGCGCCAGCCCGGGGTCGGCGGCCAGTCCCGCGAGCGTGCGGCCCGCGACTTCCGGGTCGAAGGCGCGGCGGGTGAAGCCCGCGCGCGCGGGAAGCGCGCGCCGCAGCCGGGCGCGCACGGGCGCCGGGCGCCACTCCTCGTGCAGCGACCAGGCGGCCGCGCCCGCGCCGGGGGCGCGTTCGTGCGCGGCGCGCAGGACCCGCTCGCAGAGGCGTGCCGCGAACGCCTCCGGCACGGGAGGCTCAGCCGTCGGCCGGCGGTGCCTTGATGATCGCGATCGGGGCCCCGGAGGTGATCGGCTCACCCTCCCTGACCGCGAGCGTCTCGATCACGCCGGCCTTGTGGGCGGTGATCTCGTTCTCCATCTTCATCGCCTCGATGATGCAGATGAGCTGGCCCTCCTCGACGGTCTGGCCCTGCTCGACGAGCACCTTCCACATGTTGCCCTGCAGCGGGGAGACGAGCTCGTCGGCGCCGCCGCCCGCGCTCTTGGCGCGCTCGCCGCGCCGCGGCTTGGCCGCCCCCGGCGCCGCGCCGTTGGCGAGCCCCGCCGGCGCCGCGATCGCGTCGCCGAGGACGCGGACGTCGAAGCGCTTGCCCGAGACCTCGACCGTGTAGGTGCGCTCGAGCGCCTCGGGCTCGTCGTCGTCGGGGTCGCGCCGCTCCTGCTTCGGAAACGCGAGCGTCTTGAGCCAGTCGGTGTCCTCGATGAGGTCGCGGCAGGTCTCGCCGTTGGCCCACTGCTCGGAGGCCATGATCGCCTTGTGGAACGGGATCAGCGTCTTGACGCCCTCGATCTCGAACTCGTCGAGCGCGCGCAGCATGCGGGCCGTGGCCTGCTCGCGATCGGCGGCGCGGACGATCAGCTTGGCGACCATCGGGTCATAGAGCGGCGTGATCTCCGAGCCGCTCAGCACGCCCGAGTCGACGCGGACGCCCGGGCCGCTCGGCTCGCGGTAGTGGGCCACCGTGCCCGGCGCGGGGGCGAACTTGCGGGCGGCGTCCTCGGCGTTGATGCGGCACTCGATGGCGTGGCCGCGCAGCACGACCTCGTCCTGTGCGTAGGAGAGCGGCTCGCCGGCGGCGACCCGGATCTGCTCGCGGACGATGTCGATCCCGGTCGTCTCCTCGGTCACGCAGTGCTCGACCTGCACCCGCGTGTTCATCTCGAGGAAGAAATACTCGCGCTCGCCGTTCTCGTCCTGCTGCAGCAGACCTTCGATCGTGCCCGCCCCGCGGTAGTCGACCGCCTTGGCGGCGTCGACGGCGATCTTGCCGATCTTCTCGCGGAACTCGTCGTCGACCATCGGGGCCGGGGACTCTTCGATCAGCTTCTGGTGACGGCGCTGGATCGAGCAGTCGCGCTCGCCGAGGTGGATGACGTTGCCGTGCGAGTCGGCGAGCACCTGGACCTCGACGTGGCGCGGGTCCGGCAGGTAGCGCTCGAGGTAGACCGTCGCGTCGGAGAAGAACTTCTCGCCCTCGCGCGCCGCGCCCTCGAACGCCGACTGCAGCTCGTCCTCGGTCAGGGCCACGCGGAAGCCCTTGCCGCCGCCACCGCCCGCGGCCTTGACCGCGACGGGGAAGCCGATCGACTTCTTGATGATCTTGCGCGCGTCCTCGACGGTCTCCACCGGATCGGTGGTGCCGGGCACGATCGGCACGCCGGCGGCCTGCATGAGCTCGCGGGCTCGGGTCTTGGAGCCCATCGCGTCGATGGCCGCGGCGGGCGGGCCGATGAAAACGATCCCGCGCTCCTCGAGCGCCCGCGCGAAGGCGGCGTTCTCGGCCAGGAAGCCGTAGCCCGGGTGCACGGCCTCGGCGCCCGACTGCGCGATGACCTCGAGCAGCTTGTCGACCTTGAGGTAGGACTCGGCGGCCGGGCCGGGGCCGAGGAGGTAGGCCTCGGAGGCGCGCTTGACGTGCTGCGCGTCGCGGTCGGCCTCGGAGTAGACCGCCACCGACGCGATGCCCAGCTCGTCGAGCGCGCGGATCACACGCACGGCGATCTCGCCGCGGTTGGCTACGAGGACCTTGGTGAACATGCGGCGCGGGATGGTATCCGGCGGGCACTCGAAGCGGGCTTTCGGGCACGATGCACCATATGCCCGAGCCTTTGACCGTTCTCGCCCTTCTCGTCTTCGGATTCGTCGCCGGGTGGGTGCTCCGCGGCGCCGCGCTGTCGCGCGGCGGACCCGCGGGCGGTCAACCGCCGGCACCGGCGGCGCGCGTGGCCACAACGCCGGCCGCGTCACTCGCGCCGCCGCCGCCCTCCCAGCGCGACGCCGAGCCGGAGCCGGAGCCCGAGCGCGAGCCGGAGCTCGTGGCCGAGGCCGAGCCGGAGCCGGAGCCGGAGCCCGAGCCCGAGCCGGAGCCGACCGCCGTGACGGCCGAGGTCGAGGAACCGGCCGACATCGGGTCGCGCGTCGCCGCCGCCGTCGAGGCCTACGACGCGGTCGTCGACGACTGGCTCGACGACCGGGGCGAGGTCGCGCCGGAAGGGGAGGCCTCGCTGGAAGCGTTCGACCAGGCCATCCGCAGCGTCGAGGCCGAGGCCGACCCGGAGACCCACCGCCCCGACGTCGAGGCCGTGCTGGTCATCGCCCAGGTCATCCGCGAGCGGCGCTCCCGGCCGCTCGACGCCCGCACCAACGCCGAGCTCGCGGACCTGGAGGCGCGGCTGGGGCGCGAGGGCTAGATGACGGATTCTCCGGCGCGCTGGGAGACAAACTTCCGCGGGTGAAGGGGGTGGTGGGTCGCGGCGGTGGGGTAGCGCCCACAACCCGACACACGCCGACTAGGTCGGAGTGATCGTCGGGTTGAGTGCGTAGGAGACACCGAAGCCGACGAATCGATCGCCGCGATCCGTTGATCGTCGGGTTGTGCCGGTCACCGGCCCACGGACGACGCCGAGGTCGCGGACCTGGAGGTAGCTCAATCCGACGTTCGATCTCACGAACCCCCCGAGTGCCGGGTTGTGCACCCTCGCCCCGCACGAACCCTTCCCATCAATGACCGGGGTTCGGCCCGCCACGCACTCCGCGGCTCAGATCCAGGGGTGCCCGGCGCCCCAGGCCGAGGGCTCGTCGGGCTCGCGCCCGACGCTCTCGAGCAGCGCTGCGCGCAGCCACGGCCCGGGCCCGGCGGGGGCGGCGACGACGGGCGGCGCGGTGTCGCGCAGGAACTGCTCAACGGCGGCGATCACGGCCGCCGCCTCCTCCGGGGAGGCGGAGCTGCCGTGGAGCGTCAGCTGGGGACGGCGGTTGGGCATGCGCCCGTCACGGTAACGGTTGCGTCGCCGCGTCAGCCGCCGCGCCGCAGCCCCTTCAGGCTCGTCACGCCGCGCGGGATCGTGTAGCTCACGTCCGGGAGGCGCTTCGCGCTGCGCTTCTTGATCGTGTCGATGCGGCGCAGGGTCGCCTTGAGGTCCTTCGGCCCCGCCTCGACGACGACGTACCCGTGATGGTCGAACTCCGCGTAGTCCACCCACGGGTTGAAGCCCTTGAGCGCGTCGATCACGCCCGGCGACGTGTTCGGGTTGGCGTCGTTGCCCTTGAGGATCACGCCCCCGCCGAGGTCGATGTCGCCCTCCCCGAGCGCGAGCGACGTGATCGAACCGCCGATGATCTCGGTGGCGACCTTCTCGCCGTTCTCGGTGATCTCCACGTCGCCGGTCGCGAACGTGTGGATGTCGCCCGTGAGGAACACGACGTCCTTGATCGCCTTGGCCTTGATGTGCTCGAGGATCTCGCGCCGCTCGCCGGGATAGCCGTGCCAGAAGTCGTAGGTGAAGTACGTGTTCGGGCCCGTCTTGACCGGCATGACCGCGACCTCGTTGCCGATCAGTCGCCACGTGGCCGTCGACGTCTCCAGCGCGCGCTTGAGGAAGGCCTTCTGGGGGCTGCCGAGCAGGGTGCGCGGCTGCTCGTACTCCGCGCACGGCGGGGCGACCGCGTCCCCGCATGGCTGGTCGGCGCGGTACTGGCGCTCGTCGAGCATGATCAGGTCGACGTGTCGGCCGAAGCGCACCGCGCGGTAGAGCCGGTTGCGCGCGCCCGGTGAGGAGATGTGCGGCATCTGCTCGAAGAACGCCTTGTACGCCGCGCGACGGCGCGCGGCGGAGTAGCGCTGGGCCTCGGGCAGCCCGCCGCCGGCCGCCGCGCCGGCGTAGTTGTCCTGGATCTCGTGGTCGTCCCAGGTGCTGACCATCGGGAAGGCCGCGTGCATGGCGCGCAACCCCGGGTCCGAGCGGTACAGGTCGTACTTGCGGCGGTAGTCCTTGAGCGTCAGCGCCTCGCGCACGACGCCCTCGCGCTCGCGGCCGATCCGGTCGTCGCGCACGCCGGTCCCATCGGCGCGCGAGTGGTACGACTCGCCGTAGATGTAGTCGCCGAGGTTGACCACGAAGTCGAGGTCCTCGCGGGCCATCAGCTCGTGGGCGTTGAAGTAGCCGTGCGGGTAGTTTTGGCACGAGAAGAACGCGAGCTTCACCGGTCGGTTGGAGTCCGGCGGCAGCGCGGTCTGGAAGCGCCCGACCGGGCTCTGGCGGTCGCGCGTCTCGAAGCGGTAGTAGTAGCGCTCGTCGGACTCGAGCCCGCTGATGCGGGCCTTCACCGTGTGGTCGATGCCCGCGCGGGTGGTGAGCACCTTGCTCGTGACCACGCGGCGGAAGCTCTTGTCGCGCGCGACCTCGAGCCGCACGGCGCCGCTCCCGCTCGCCTCCGCGACGCGGCTCCACAGCGTGATGCCGCTCGGGGTGGGGTCGCCGGACATCACGCCCGCGGAGAACCGCCCGCCGCGCAGCATCCGCCGCGGAGCGGCGGTCGCCTCCACGAGCGAGTGGGGCGCGAAGACCGCGAGCGCGGCGGCACCGCCCGTGCGGCGCAGGAACTGACGGCGGGTCGGCATACGACGGGGCTCCTCGTGGTCGCGGAAACAGCGCCTCCGCGACGACTCAATCAGGCGCGGCGGCGCGACGCCACCCCGGACTGCCCGTTTGGGCGAGGCATCGGCGCTAGTGTGGCTGGGGCGAGCCTCAGGACGTCGGCCATCCGCTGACTCCCAGGGGGGCGCCCCGATGTCGTCCTCGCCGTCGACCCCATCCACAGCCGAGGCACCTGTCAGGCAGTGGTTCGGGCGGCTCGCGACCGTCCCGTTGGGGCGGCTGGTGGTGCTCGCGGCGCTGCTGATGCTCGTGTCGCTCGCCGCCCTCGTGGCCCTCACGCAGCGCCAGGCCGAGCAGGCCGTCCGCGATCAGGCCTATGACGTGGCCGAGACCTCGGCGGGCGTCTCGGCCCAGGCGATCAGCAGCGAGCTCGAGGGCTTGCGCGCCCTCGTCGACGCGTACGCGCAGCGGAGGGCGCTCGCCCGCGCGATCCATTCCGGCGTGCGCGGCGGGATGCGGCGCCACCTCCAGGAGCTGAGTACGGCGCGGCCGGGGATCTCGTCGGCCGCTGCGATGGGGCTCGACGGCCGCGTGCTCGACGTCATCCCGCCCACGCCGTCGATCATCGGCCGCAGCTTCGCCTCCCGCGACTACTACCGCGGGCTGACCCGGACGGGCCGCACGTACGTCTCGGAGGCCTTCGTCGGGGCCGCCAGCGGCCGACCGACCGTCGTCTCGGCGGCCGGGTACGTCCGGCACAGCGGCCGACCGGTCGGGATCCTGGTCGCCGCCTCCAGCGCCGGTTTCATCCAGTCGTCCTCGGAGCGCCTGGCGCGCGCCGGAGGCATCAGGCTGATCGTGACCGACCAGCGCGGGGCTGTCGTCGTCGGCCCGCGGACGCCGACGGGCGAGCTGTCGTCGCGGCGTGACGATCCGGTGGTCCGCGCGGCGCTGGCCGGCCGCGGGGGGGTGGTCGAACGGACGCGCGGCGAGCGCCGGGTCCTGGTCGGCTACGCGCCGGTCCCCGATGTCGGATGGACCGTCACGGCCGAGCTCGACGAGGCGGCCGTGCTGGCCGGCGTCGAGCGCCTGCGCACCACGCAGCTGGCCCTCGGCGCACCGCTGCTGATCGGACTCCTCGCCGGCCTGGGGCTGCTCGTGGCCACCCTGCGGCGCCGGACCCGCGCCGAGTCCCGCCTGCGGCGAAGCGAGTCGAGCGCGCGGGCGATCGTGGAGACCGCGCCCGAGGCGTTCGTCGCCCTTGCCACCGACGGGACCATCCGCGGCTGGAATCCGGCGGCCGCGCGCCTGTTCGGCTGGAACAGCGACGAGGCAATCGGCCGCATGCTGGCCGAAACCATCGCCTTATCGAGGAGCGACGGCACGGCGCTGGAACCGGGTGACCTGGCGTCGCTGCCGCGCGGCACCGCCGTCGTCGCCGGCCACCGCGACGGCAGGAGCGTCGCGGTCGAGCTCGCGGTCGCGGCGAGAGCCCACGAGGACGGCACGCTGAACGTCTTCATCCGCGACGTGTCGGAGCGGGTGGTGGCGGAGCGCGTCACGCGCGCGCAGGTCGGCGTCGCGCGCGCGCTCGCCGAGTCCGCCGGCGTCGACGACGCGATGCCGGCGATCCTGGCCGGCCTGGGTGGCCCGCTGGAATGGTCGATCGGGCTCTTCTGGACGCTCGACGCCTCCGCGGGACGGCTGCGCTGCGCCAGCCTGTGGCAGCGTGAAGGCGTCGACACGACCGCCTTCGCCGACGCCTCCTGCGGCGTCGCGCTCGCCCGCGGCGAAGGCCTCCCGGGACGTGCCTGGGAGCGCGACGAGGTGGTGTTCGCCGACGTCTCGGGCGACGGGATCTCGAGCCGCGAGCCCTCCGCGCAGCGCGCGGGGCTGCATGGCGGCATCAGCCTGCCCGTCCGTGGAGCGGACGGGCTCTACGGAGTGATGGAGTTCTGCTCCGAACGAGTGAGCGAGGGTGACCCCACGCTGGTGGCACTCGTCACGGGCGCGGCCGAGCAGATCGGGCGGTTCTTCGAGCGCCGGCGGGCCGAGGAGCGCGTGCACACGAGCGAGACGCGACTGCGGGCGATCCTCGACAACACACCGGCCGTCGTGTCGCTGCGCGATGCCGACGGCCGTCACGTGCTGGTCAACCGCGCGTTCGAGCGCCTCCTCGGGTTGCCCGCCGAGGACGTCGTCGGGCGGACGCCCGAGGCGGTCTACCCCGAGCCCCTCGGGCAGGCGATCCGCGACGGCGACCGCGAGGTGCTGCGCACCGGGCTTCCGCTCGAGGTCGAGGAGGAGGCGGTGATGGCGGACGGTGAGCGCCACACGCTGCTCTCCCTGAAGTTCCCGCTCACCGACACCGAGGGGCGGTCGTCGGGCGTGTGCTCGATCTCGACCGACATCACCGAGCGCAAGCTGTCCGAGGGGGCGCTCCAGGCAGCGCATCAGAAGGCCGTCGAAGCGTCGCGGCTGAAGTCCGAGTTCGTGGCCAACATGAGCCACGAGCTGCGTACACCGCTCAACGGCGTGATCGGCATGACCGGCCTGCTGCTCGGCACCGACCTCGACGAGGAGCAGGCCGAGTACGCCGACATGGCGGCTCGCGCCGGCGAGTCCCTGCTGGCCGTGATCTCGGACATCCTCGACTTCTCGAAGATGGAGGCGGGCAGGCTCGAGCTCGACGATCTCGACTTCGACATCCGCCAGGTCGTCGAGGACGCCTGCGCAATCGTCACGGAGAAGGCGTTCGCCAAGGGCCTGGAGCTGCTGTCCAGCGTCGAGTCCGACGTCCAGCCGGCTGTGCGCGGTGACGAGGCCCGCCTGCGCCAGGTGCTGATCAACCTCCTGTCCAACGCCGTCAAGTTCACGGACGGCGGCGAGGTCGTGGCGCGGGTCTCGACCGCCGAAAGCGGCGCCATGCGCTTCGAGATACGCGATACCGGGCTCGGGCTCGACGGAGACCAGCAGGCCCGGTTGTGGGACGCCTTCACGCAGGCCGACAGCTCGACGACCCGGACCTACGGCGGAACGGGCCTGGGCCTGACCATCTCGCGCCAGCTCGTCGAGCGGATGGGGGGCGCCATCGGCGTCGAGAGCGCGGTGGGCCGTGGCAGCACGTTCTGGTTCGAGGTGCCGCTCGCGCCTGCGTCACGGCCGGCGCTCGACGAGGAGTACGAGACCACCGCGCTCGCGGGCCGCCGCGTGCTCGTCGTCGACGACAACGCGACGAACCGATCCATCCTGCGCGGTCAGCTCTCCGCATGGGACATCGGGGTCGTGGCCGTCGCGGACGGGCCTGCCGCCCTCGAGGCGCTGACCGACGCCGCCGGGGCGCGCAAGCCGTTCGACCTCGCCATCCTCGACTTCCACATGCCTGGCATGAACGGCCTCGCGCTCGCGTACGCGATCCGGCGGCTGCCGGGGGTCATGGGGATCCCGCTGGTCATCCTGACGTCCTCGGGGTCCGACCGGGTCGCCGCTCGCGAGGCCGGCGTCCGTATCTACCTGACCAAGCCCGTCCGTCACGACCGTCTGCGCCGGGCGCTCGTCGAGGCGCTCAACGGCGGGCCGGCCTCAGCGACGGCGGCGCGGGCGGACATCCCCACCGCCTCGGCGCCTCGTCACGCCCGCCTGCTCGTGGCGGAGGACAACCACGTCAACCAGCTGGTGGCCCGGGCGACGTTCGAGCGACTCGGCTTCGGGGTCGACATCGCCGTCGACGGCGATGAGGCGGTGGCGAAATGGTCCTCGGGCGCCTACGAGGCGGTGTTCATGGATTGCCAGATGCCCGTCGTGGACGGCTACGCCGCCACCCGGCGGATCCGCGCGGCGGAGGAAGAGGGCGACGGCTCGACGCGGACGCCGATCATCGCGATGACAGCCAACGTCATGGACGGCGACCGCGAGCGTTGCCTGGCGGCCGGGATGGACGACTACCTGGCCAAGCCACTGGAGCGATTGGAGCTCCACCGGGCGCTCACCCGCTGGGTCGGTGACGGCAACGCTCCGGCGCCGGACCCGTCGCCGATCGCGGAGCGGCCCGCGTCGGGCAACGGCGTGTTCGACGCCCAGGCAGGGCGTGATCTGCGCGATCAGTTCCGGCCCGAGGTCCTGCGCCGGCTCGTGGAGATCTTCGTCGAGCAGACGCCCACGCTGGTCGGGCTGATCGCGACGGCGATGCACGAGCACGATCCCGAAGCGCTGTGGCCGGCCGCCCATCGGCTCAAAGGGAGCTGCCGCGCGGTCGGCGCCGTGGTGATGGCCGAATGCTGCGAGGAGCTCGAGCGCCGGGGGCGGGCCGGGCGGATCACCGGGTCCGAGACGCTCGTCGGCCGACTGCAGGCGGCCTACGAGCCGACCGTCACGGCCATGCGGGCCGCGCTGTCGCCCACCGCTTGAGCGCGGGTCACAGCGGGATGTTGCCGTGCTTGCGCTTGGGGCCCGGCTCGCGCTTGGTCAGCAGCGTCTCGAGCGCCGCGATCACCTTCGGCCGCGTCTCGTGCGGCACGATCACGTCGTCGATGTACCCGCGCTCGGCGGCGCTGTACGGGTTCGCGAAGCGCGCCTTGTAGTCGTCCATCAGCTTCTTGCGGCGCTCCTCCGGCGTCGGCGAGGCGGCGATGTCGCGGCGGTAGATGATGTTCACCGCCCCCTCGGGCCCCATCACGGCGACCTCGGCCGTCGGCCACGCGAAGTTGAAGTCCGCGAGCAGGTGCTTGGACGCCATGACGTCGTACGCGCCGCCGTAGGCCTTGCGGGTGACGATCGTGATCTTCGGGACCGTCGCCTCGGTGAACGCGTAGAGCAGCTTGGCGCCGTGGCGGATGATCCCGCCCCACTCCTGCGCGGTGCCGGGCAAGAAGCCGGGGACGTCACACAGCGTGAGGATCGGGATGTTGAACGCGTCGCACGTCCGGACGAAGCGGGCGGCCTTGGCGCTGGCGTCGATGTCGAGCACCCCGGCCATCGACTTCGGCTGGTTGCCGACCACACCGACGGCGTAGCCGTTCAGGCGGCTGAAGCCGCAGATGATGTTCGTCGCGTGGTGCTCGTGGACCTCGAAGAACTCGCCGTCGTCGACGATCAGGCGCACGACGTCGCGCATGTCGTACGGCTTGTTCGGGTTGTCCGGGACGACGGTGTCGAGCTCGGCATCCATCCGCTGCGGGTCGTCTGACGGTGCGACCCGCGGCGGCGTCTCGAGGTTGTTGGACGGCAGGAACGAGAACAGGTACCGCGTGTCCTCGAGGCACTGGTCCTCGTCGTCGGAGGCGAAGTGGGCGACGCCCGACTTCGTGTTGTGGCTCATCGCCCCGCCGAGCTCCTCGAAGCCGACCTCCTCGCCCGTCACCGTCTTGATGACGTCGGGGCCGGTGATGAACATGTGCGAGGTCTCCTTCACCATGAAGATGAAGTCGGTGATCGCCGGCGAGTAGACCGCGCCGCCCGCGCACGGGCCCATGATCAGGCTGATCTGCGGGATCACGCCCGAGCACTGGACGTTGCGCACGAAGACGTCGCCGTAGGCGCCGAGCGAGACGACGCCCTCCTGGATCCGCGCGCCGCCCGAGTCGTTGATCCCGATGACCGGGCAGCCGATCTTGGCGGCCAGGTCCATGACCTTGCACATCTTCTCGGCCATGACCTCGCCGAGCGAGCCGCCGAACACCGTGAAGTCCTGCGAGAAGACGCAGACGCGGCGGCCGTCGATCGTCCCGTGCCCGGTGACCACGGCATCGCCCCAGGGCCGGTTCTTCTGCATCTCGAAGTCGTACGTGCGGTGGCGCACGTAGGTGTCGAGCTCCTGGAAGGACCCGGGGTCGAGCAGCTTCTCGATGCGCTCGCGGGCCGTGTACTTGCCCTTCGCGTGCTGCTTGGAGACCGCCTTCTCCGACGCGTGGTGGATGGCGGCGTCGCGCAGCGACATGAGCTGCGCGAGCTTCTCCTCGTAGGTTTCCGGGCTCTTCTGGCGGTGGGTCATGGGGCGCCGCAGTCTACGCCGGGCCCTCTGTTCCGAACCTGACCGCCGGACGACAAGGCGTCAGGAACTGCCGGGGCCGCGCGTTCGGTGGGCATGCGCAGCCTGACTCTGACCGTGCTTGCCCTGTCCGCCTTCGCCCTCTCGGCCGGCCCCGCCTTCGCGGTCGGACCCAACGAGCGCCGTGACGGCGTCGCCGTCTTCGACGACCGCACCGCGCCCGGAGAACGCCAACCGCGCGGTGACGCCGCCGGCCGAGCGCCGCGACGCCATCGACCGCGTCTCGCGCGAGCTCGGTCGCACGGGCGTCATCGACATCGACCGCGTCACCGGGACCCCGCGGCAGGTCGCGAACCTCGACGGCTTTCTCACCGAGCCGAGCGCCAAGGACCCCGAGGACGTCGCGCTCGGCTACGTCCGCGCCAACCTCGATCTCTTCGGTCTCGAAGCCACCGATCTCGCGCGCCTGCGCCTCACCCGCTCCTACACCGACATCGGCGGCACCACGCACCTGATCTGGGCCCAGACCTACGGGAACATCCCGACGCTCGACACGGGCCTGCGCGCCGCCGTGACCAAGGATGGGCGGCTCGTCAACGTCCAGGGATCCCCGGAGCCGGGGCTCGCGCTCAGGACCACCGCGCCGAAGCTCAGCGCCACCGTGGCGATGGACGCCGCTCGCGAGGACGCCGGCGCCAACGGCCCCGGGCCCAAGGTGACCGATGCGGGCACCGATGCCCGACAGACGACCGACTTCGCCGGCGACAGCGACGCGAAGCTGACGATCTTCAACACCTTCGGCGGCCCGCGGCTGGCCTGGCGCCTGACCGTCGACAAGGGGTCGACCGAGCTGCTCGACTACGTGATCGACGCGCAGACCGGCGACGTCCTGCGCCGCAACAACCTCGTGAACTTCGCCACCGGCCTCGCGTGGGACTACTTCCCCGGGCCGCTTCCGTACAACGGCGCGGGCACGGCCACGTCGCGCGACTTCACCGGCAAGGGCTGGCTGCCCGCCGGCGCCACCACGCTCAGCGGCAACAACACCCACACCTACCTGGACGTGCTCGACGACAACACGCCCGTCGCGGCGGACGAGATCCCGCCGACCGGCGGCAACTGGAACTACGCGTTCTCGCCGTTCAGCGGCTGGTCGTGCCTCGACGGGGCCAACTTCCCCTGCTCGTGGGACTGGTGGACGTTGGACACGTGGCAGACCAACCAGCGCCAGAACGCGACGCAGATCTTCCACTTCGTCAACACGTTCCACGACTGGCTCAACGCGAATCCGATCGGGTTCACCGAGGCCGCGGGCAACTTCGAGGTCACCAACTCGACCGGCCAGGGGCTCGGCGGCGACGCGGTTCAGGCGCAGGCCCTCGACGGTGCCGACACCGCGGACGGCTATCCGGACAACGACCACATGAACAACGCCAACATGTCCACGCCGCGCGACGGCCAGCCGCCGCGGATGCAGATGTACCTGATGCACGGGATGCCGCCGGCCGGCGGCGACGTGAACTCCGGCGACGACGCGTCCGTGATCTTCCACGAGTACTCGCACGGCCTCTCGAACCGCCTGGTGCTCGACAACGACGGCAGCCCCGCGCTCGGGACCAAGCAGTCGCGCGCGATGGGTGAGGGCTGGGGCGACTTCTACGCCATGGACTACCTCGTGCAGAAGGGATTCGACGCCGACAACGCCGAGGTCGGCGACGTCAACACGGCGTACTACGTGGCGGGCGGGCCGGGCTTCCGAACCCAGGCGCTCGACTGCCCCGTCGGCGCCACCGCCGACAACTGCCAGAACATCAACGGTGCCGGCGACGGCGGCTACACCTACGGCGACTACGCCAAGGTCATCGGCCAGCAGGAGGTGCACGCCGACGGCGAGATCTGGCACCAGACGCTGTGGGAGCTCCGCCAGCAGCTGATCGCGCGCTACCCGTCCGGAACGGCGGGCGCCGACCGCGCGCGGACCTACATCACCCGCGGCATGGAGCTCTCGCCGCCGAACCCGTCGTTCCTGGACATGCGCAACGGGATCCTGGCGGCCGAGCGCGTCGCCACCGCGACCGGCGGCCCGTACGCCGGCACCCGCGACGACGACCTGCTGTGGCAGGTCTTCGCCCGCCGCGGGATGGGCTACTTCGCCGCGACGACCGACGGATTCGACGACGCTCCGGTCGAGAGCTTCGCGCTGCCGCCCGCCCCGGGCGCGCCGCGCGGCTCGCTGACGGGCACGGTCACGCTGCAGGACGGCGGGGCGGCGGCGCCCGGGGCGCGCATCGAGGTCGCCGGCCACAACTCGGGCCTCTCGAGCGACCTGGCCGCGACCAGCAACTCGTCGGGGAACTACACGGTCGCCAACGTGCCCAACGGCACGTACCCGTACGTGTTCGGCGGCGGGCCCGGCTATGACCGGGTCACGCTGTCGAACGTGACGGTGAGCGGCGCCACCACCCGCAACTTCGTCGTGCGCCGCAACTGGGCGCAGCGCGACGGCGGCGGGGCCGTGCAGTCCTTCTCGCTGCCGGACCTCACGAGCTTCGGCTGCGGACCCAACGGCGCCATCGACGGCGCCCAGGGCACCGGGTGGGGCAGCACGTCGCCGAGCAGCACCCAGGGGCCGGGCGGCGCCAAGCAGCTCACGATCCAGCTCCCGCAGGCGATCACGCTCAGCCAGTACGGGGTCGACCCGGGCGCCACCTGCGGCGACGACGACAACGCCTCGGTCGGCCAGTACAAGATCGAGACGTCGACCAACGGGACCACGTTCACGCAGACCAACAGCGGGACCTTCACCGGGGCCGACAACCACCGCTACAGCATGCTCACCCCCGCGGGCGGGACGGCCAACGTCCGCTATGTGCGGTTCACCATGATCGCCCCGCAGTCGACGGCGGGCAGCGGCGCGGACTGGATGGACATGTCGGAGCTCAAGGTCTACGGCACGCCGGTCGCCGTGCCGCCTCCGGCGGCCACTCCCGCGAGCGCGGCGAGCGCGCCGACCACGGTGAAGGGAGACTTCAACGGGGACGGGTTCGCCGACCTGGCGGTCGGCGCCCCGGGCGAGAACGCCGGCGCCGGTGCGGTGCACGTGCTCCGCGGGTCCTCCACCGGCCTGACGGCCACGGCGTCGCAGGTCTGGAGCCAGTCGAGCACCGGCGTGGCCAGTTCGCCGGAGGCCGGCGACGGGTTCGGCTCCTCGCTGGCGGTGGGCGACCTCAACGGCGACGGGCGCGCGGATCTGGCGATCGGCGTTCCGGGTGAGAACAGTGGCGCCGGCGCGGCACACGTCCTGCTCGGGTCGGCGTCCGGGCTCGGCTCGACGGGCACCCAGTTCTGGAGCCAGAGCAGCGCCGGGGTGGCGGACGCCGGGGAGGCGAACGATCACTTCGGCGCGACCGTGGCGATCGGCAACCTCGGCGGCAGCACGCATGCCGACCTGGCGATCGGCGTGCCCGACGAGGACGCCTCTCCGGGCACCAACTCCGGCGTGGTGCACGTCCTCCCGGGCTCGGCCTCGGGGCCCACGGCCACGGGGTCGCAGCTCTGGAGCCAGAACTCCAGCGGGATCCTCGACGTGAACGAGACGGGCGACCGGTTCGGCGCGTCGCTGGCCGCGGGCGACGTGGGATCGAACACGGTGGCGGATCTCGCCATCGGCGCGCCCGGCGAGAACAGTGGCGCCGGGGCGGTGCACCTGCTGCTCGGGACCGCGTCGGGGCTGGCCGCGACGAACAACAAGCGGTGGACGCAGAGCACCGCCGGGCTCGCCGCTTCACCGGAGGCCGGTGACGACTTCGGCGCCAGCCTGGTGATCGCCAATCTCGGCGGCACGACCCACGGCGACCTGGCGATCGGCGTGCCGCGGGAGGACTCGGGCGCGTCGACCGATGCCGGCGCCGTGCACGTCCTGCCCGGCTCGGCGTCCGGGACGACGACCACCGGCGCGCAGTTCTGGGATCAGAACACGTCCGGGATCCTGGACACGGTCGAGTCCGGCGATCGGTTCGGCGCCACGCTGGCGGCGGGCGACGTCGGCTCGAGCACGGTCGGCGATCTCGCGATCGGCGCGCCCGGCGAGAACACCGGCGCCGGGGCGGTGCACGTGCTGCTCGGCACCGCGTCGGGTCTGGCGGCGACGGGCAACGCGCTGTGGTCGCAGGGCTCGGCCGGCGTCGCCGACTCCCCGGAGTCGGGTGACGGGTTCGGGCTGAGCGTGGCGATCGCCAACTTCGGCGGCACCAGCCACGCCGATCTGGCGATCGGAGTCCCCGACGAGGACACCGGCGCGGACACCAACGGGGGCGTGCTCCACGTGCTCCCGGGCTCGGCGTCGGGAACGACCGCGACGGGCGCGCAGTTCTGGAGCCAGGACAGCCCCGGGATCACGGACGCCATGGAGTCCGGCGACCGGTTCGGCGGCGGCCTCGGCCGCTAGGGGTGGCCGGCCTGGCCGGTCACCCTCAGCCGGCCGGTTGGTAGGCCCCGAACACGTCGCGCATCGCCCCGCAGACCTCGCCGAGCGAGCAGCGGTCGCGCAGCGCGTCGTGGATCGGCGGCAGCAGGTTGCCGCTCCCGCGCGCGGCGTCGCGCAGGTCCTCGAGCCGGCGGTCGGTCAGCTCCTGGTCGCGCTCGGCCTTGAACCGCTTCAAGCGGTCGACCTGCTCGCGTTCGGACTCCGGGTCGACGCGCAGGATGTCCTCGATCTCGAGCTCGCCCTCGACGTACTTGTTGACGCCGACCACGATGTCCTGCCCGGTGCGGTAACGCTCCTGGTAGCCCCAGGCCGACTCGTCGATCTCGCCGATCATGTACGAAATCGCGTTGACCGAGCCGCCCATCTCGTCGATCCGGCCGATCAGCGTCCGCGCCCGCGACTCGATCTCCTCGGTCAGCGCCTCGACGTAGTAGGAGCCGGCGAACGGGTCGACGGTGTCCGTCGCGCCGGACTCGTGGGCGATGATCTGCTGCGTGCGCAGGGCGATCTTGGCCGCGCGCTCGCTGGGCAGCGCCAGCGCCTCGTCGTAGCCGTTCGTGTGCAGCGACTGCGTCCCGCCGCAGACCGCCGCGAAGCCCTGCAGCGCGACGCGGACGATGTTGTTGACCGCCTGCTGGGCGGTCAGGGTGACGCCGCCGGTCTGCGTGTGGAAGCGGATCTTCAGCGAGTTCGGGTCCTTCGCCCCGAAGCGCTCGGCCATGAACTCGGCCCACATCCGGCGGGCGGCGCGGAACTTCGCGACCTCCTGGAAGACGTTGTTGTGGCCGTTGAAGAAGAACGCCAGGCGCGGCGCGAAGTCGTCGACCGCCAGGCCCGCATCGACCGCCGCCTGCACGTACGCCATCCCGTTGGCCAGCGTGAACGCGACCTCCTGGACGGCCGAGCAGCCCTTCTCGCGGAAGTGGTAGCCGGAGATCGACACCGTGTTCCACTTCGGGACCGTCTCCCGGCAATAGGCGAACAGGTCCGTGGTCAGCCGCATCGACGGTTCCGGCGGGTAGATGTAGTTCCCGCGGGCGATGTACTCCTTGAGGATGTCGTTCTGCGTCGTCCCGCGGAGCTTGGCGGGGTCGACGCCCTGCTCCTCGCCGACCAGCTGGTAGAGCAGCAGCAGGCAGGCGGCGGGCGCGTTGATGGTCATCGACGTCGAGACCTCGTCGAGCGGGATGCCGTCGAACGCGGTCCGCATGTCGTCGATCGTGTCGATGGCGACGCCGGTCCGGCCGACCTCGCCGAGGCAGCGCGGGTCGTCGGAGTCCAGCCCCAGCTGGGTCGGGAGGTCGAAGGCCATGCTCAGGCCCGTCGATCCGTGCTCGAGCAGGTACTTGTAGCGCTCGTTGGACTCCTTGGCCGACGCGTAGCCGGCGTACTGGCGCATCGTCCAGGTGCGCTTGCGGTACATCTCGGCGTGCACGCCCCGGGTGTAGGGGGGCTCGCCCGGCCGGCCGAGGCGCCCAGGCAGATCCTCGGGGAGGTCCTCCTCGGAGTAGAGCGGCGCGATCTCGATGCCGGAGTCGGTGAAGCGCCGCGGATCATCGGGCCCGACGATCGGCGCCACGGAGATGTCGCCGGCGCCTTTGGAGTCCTCGATGGCCATGGGACAGAGATTAGGGCTCACGCCGCCCGGCGGGGCGGCGTGAGCTCCTCGCCTCCGCGCTACCGGATCCGGATGCGCACGGTCCGCAGCGTGCGGTTGCCGGCCGCGTCTCGCACCTCGAGGGCCAGCCGCAGCCTCGTCCCCTTGCGGATCGACCGCCGCAGCTTCCTCGATGGCTTGAGCGTGAGCTTCGTCGTCCCGGTGAAGCCCTTGGTCTGCTGGGCGACGACCACGTCGCCCAGCGCGGAGAGCCGTACCGTTCCGCGGGCCTGGCCGGTGATCGTGCCGACCGCGGTGACCGGCGTCGCGTCCTTGGACACGAGCGTCGCGACGTAGCCGGACCGTTCGAACGTCCGCTCGGTGATCGAGGTCGGGAGCTTCGAGCCGGTGATATCGGGCGCTTGCGTGTCCTTCGGGCCCTGGACGACCACGACCTGCGCGGGCGGCGCCGGCGGAGCGGGTGGCGCCGGAGGGGCAGGCGGGGCCGGCGGCGTGGGCGGCGGCGTCACCGGGGTCACGGTCACGCGGTCAGACGGGCACCGGCGCACCCGGTCGGCGCTGTCGACCTGGGCCGTGTCGCCGGGGTCGCCGTCCTCCACGAACCCGCACGCGACGAGATCGCCGGTGTTGTCGCGGCTGTCGATCGCGTCGGCGTCGTCACCGCCCTCGATGATGTCGAGCCCGCCGCCGCCCGTGATGCTGTCGTTCCCCGTGGAACCGCCCAGCTCGTTGGACCCGTCAGAGCCCACGATGAGGTCGTCCGCCGTCGACCCGAGCGCGTCCTCGAACCGCACGAGGCTGTCGCTCTGGCTCGGGAGGCCGTTCCCTGTGGTGGGTCGGCTGTCGTCGAGGCGGATGATCGCGCCCTGGTCGCCTGCCTCCGATTCCCCGCCGCCCGGGCGCCGCAGCGTGTACGTGATCGTGTCGTTCCCCGCGCCACCGTCGATCGTCGCCGCCGCTCCTGTGGCGTCGCCCGTGAACGCCACGCGGTTGACGAAGTCGTCGCCGTCGCCACCTTCGATCGTGTTCACTCCGCCGAAGTCGGACATCGAGTCGTTCCCGCCCGCGCCGCGAAGGGTGTCGTCGCCTGCGCCGCCTTCGACGACGTCCAGACCCTCGCCGCCGATCAGGACGTTGGTGCCGCCGGACCTCACGACGCCCTGGAGCCGCGAGATGTCCGACACCTGGTTCCCCCCGCCGCCCCTGCCCTCGGCGTGGTCGTCGCCGGCGCCTCCGAACAGCCGGTCGAAGGCGTCGTCGGAGCCGATCAGCACGTCGTTCCCGGCCTCGCCCTCGACCGAGAAGAGGTCGAAGTCCCCCTCACTGCTGCGGATGAGGTTCGTGGAACGGTCGTCGCCGTCTCCGAGCTCCGCCGACAGGCCGTCGAACTGCGGCGAAACGTCGCAACTTGCGCTGTGCCCGTCGCCAGAGACGTCGCACGAGCCGTCGGACGTGAGCACGGCGGTGGGATCGCTTATGGTCACGATCTCAGCCGAGCGGCTGAACGTCGGTTGGTTGATCTCGCCGTCCGCGGCGCGGTAGGCGACCTGCCCGTCGAATCCGTACGGCTCCAGGATGTACCGCACCGTCGCCGCCTCGGCCGCTGGCGCGACGAGTAGTGAAACGAGCACGGCGGTGCCCGCGATCTTGCCCTTCATGGTTCCTCCCCTGCAGCTGTCCGAATACCCCAGGCAACGGGGCGCCGGGCGCAGAACTGGCGCAAGAACGCTCATGCGGCCGGCGTTGCCTGGCTGGGATGCGCCGTCGAGCCACGTGTCTGGGACTCACCTGTGCCGTGGTATGGCTCTCAGCGGCCGTCGCCGCGGGCGCGGTGCAGGTCGGCGTCAGCGATCAGCAACCGGCCGCGCTGACCGACCCCTCGCTGGCGTGGCTCGGACTCCGTCACGCGCGACTCATCGTCCCCTGGGACGTGGCCTGGCGCGATCCTGCCCGCGTCGACGCCTGGCTCGCCGAGGCGCGGGCCGCCCGCATGGAGCCCATGGTGGCGTTCGAGCGCCGGCCCGAGGATCCCTGCCCTGGGCCGGACTGCCGACCACCCACGGTGGCGGATTACCGGGCGGCGGTCGCCGCCTTCGTCGCCCGGTGGCCGGCGGTGCACACGCTCACGCCCTGGAACGAGGCGAACCACCCGAGCCAGCCGACGGCGACGGCCCCCGAGCACGCCGCCGCGTATTACGAGACGGTGACGGCGGCCTGTCCGCGCTGCACCGTGGTCGCGGCCGACGTCCTCGACTCGCCTGCGATGGAGGAGTGGCTGACCAGCTTCCGGGCGTCGCTGGACGCCGTGCCCGGGCTCTGGGGGCTGCACAACTACAGCGACGTCAACCACGGGGTCACCCGGCGCACCGACGCGTTCCTGCGCGCGGTGCCGGGCCGCGTCTGGCTGACGGAGACCGGGGGCATCGTGGCGCTGCGCCAGAAGGACGGGTACTTCGTCTGGCCGCGCGACCCGGAACGGGCGGCACGCGCGGTCGACTACCTCTTCGACCTCGTGGAGGCCCGCTCGGCGCGCATCGAGCGGGTGTACTTCTACTCCTGGCTCGTCGGACCCGACGAGAACTTCGACGCCGGGTTCATCTCGCCGGGCGGCGAGCCGCGGCCGGCGCTCGACGTCCTGCGGCGTCGCCTCGGGCTCGACCGGCGCGCCCCCGCGTCCCAGCCGGCGAGTCGCCCCCCGGTGACCGGCGGGGCGGCTCCGCCCGATCCGGTCGCTGCCCCGCTCGGGTCGCCCCGCCGCGCGGCGATCGCGATCGGGCGGGTCCTGCGGGCGCCCGGCGGAGGCCTTCGTGTCGCGGTCGCATGCGCCGCGGCCGGCCGCCGCTGCGACGGCCGGCTGCGGGCGACTCCGGTGCGCCGCGGGCGGTCGCGCTGGCGGGCGGGTCGGTTCGCCCTCGCGCCGGGCGCGGCCAGGGTTGTCCGCCTGGCGCGCGGGCGCGGTCCGAGGGTCCGCCTCGGGGCGCGCGTGCGGATCGTCGCCGGGAGCCGCGTCGCCGTCCGCCCGGTGCGCGCACGGACGAGTGCCTGAACGGTCGGCTCCCTGCGCACCGGTACCCTTCCGCGCGATGACCCGGCGGGTAGCCATCGGTGTCGCCGTGCTGGCCGCGCTGTGCGTGTACCCGGCGGCACCGGTCGTCGCCGACGACACGTACGTCGCGCACACCTGCCGGACGCCCGACGGCAAGGCGGCGAGCACGGACGGCTGGGCCCCCGGCTCCACGAGCGGCCACGCCCAGCACGTCGTTCGGTCGGTCGACTGCACCAAGGCCGGCCTGTCGGCCGGCCCGTCGCAGATCGAGTTCCCGAAGTGGGGAAACTTCTCGTGACGTTCTTCCGCGATCAGATCCAGGAGAGTGACGCTGTCGAGCGATGCTGGTCGTTCGGCGGCTGCACCGCCCTCGGCGACGGGAAGGTCTCAAGCGCCTCCCGTGTGGCCGAGGCGGGCCTCGACGCCGGCGCGATCCATGGGTGGATCGACTGCAATCCCGGCCCGTGCCCGGCGGGCTCCGGGCCGAACGCGTTCTCGATCCACCGCGCGGACTTCACGCTCGCCGACCGGACCGACCCCTGGTTCACCAGCACGCCGTCCGGCGATCTGCTCGACACCTCCAAGCCGCTCTTCGGCGCCCGGGCGGCATCGTTCTCGGCGCAGGACAAGGGCGGCGGGCTCTACGCCGCGACGCTCGAGGTGGACGGCAAGCCGATGGTCACGCAGGTCATCGACGACAACGGCGGGCGGTGCCGCAAGCCGTTCGGCGCCGCGGTCCCGTGCCGGTTGGCCGCGAGCGGCGGTATCGCCCTCGACACCGCGGCGCTGCCCGACGGCGCGCACCGCATCCGCCTGCTGGTCTCCGACGCGACCGAGACCAACGTCGCGATTTACGGCCTGGTGGAGATCCGGACCGCCAACCACGGCGCTCCGGGCACGCCGGGCACTCCAGGTGGCCCCGGCACCCCGCCCTCGCCCGGCGCGGACGACCGCTGGGCGGTGCAGGTGCGGACGGTCTGGGCGTTCCGCGGGCGCCGCACCCGCGTGCTCGCGCTCACGCCCACCGGGGTTCCCGCCGACGCGAAGATCACGCTGCGCTGCCGTGGGCGCGGCTGCCCGTTCAAGCGGCGGGCGGTTCGGACGCGCGGGCGTGCCAAGGTGGCGCTGATCAGGTACCTGCGGCGGGCACGCCTGCGCCCGGGCGCCCGGCTGTCCGTCCTGGTCAGCCGGCCGGGCCTGGGCGCCCGGCGCTTCGAGTCCCGCATCCGCACCCGCCGCCTCCCAGTCGGCCGGCTGCGCTGCACGAACGCTGCGGGCGCGCGCATCCGCTGCCCCGGCTCGTAGGCGCGCAGGCGATGCGGGAGGAGCTTCGCGATCTTCCCCCGGTGGACGCGCTGGCGGCGGAGGTCGGCGAGCCGCGGGCGGTGGCGGTCGCGGCCGCCCGGGCGGTCCTCGCGGAGCGGCGCGCCGAGCTGCTGGCCGGCGGGGGCGGCGACCCGGACCTCGCCGGCCGTGCGCGGGCGTGGGCGGCGGCGGCCGAGCGGCCTTCGCTGCACCGCGTGCTCAACGCGACGGGCGTGCTGCTGCACACGAACCTCGGGCGCTCGCCGCTGGCGGCCGCTGCCCGGGCGGCCGTCTCGCGGGCGGCCGAGGGCTACGCCAACCTCGAGCTCGACCTCGCGACGGGCGCCCGCGGGTCGCGGCAGGCGCATGTCGACGGGCTCCTCGCGGAGCTGACTGGAGCTGAGGCGGCCCTGGTCGTCAACAACTGCGCGGGCGCCACCCTGCTCGCCGCCGCGGCGCTCGCCGGCCCGGGCGGTGAGGTGATCGTCTCCCGCGGGCAGCTCGTCGAGATCGGCGGCGGCTTCCGCGTCCCCGATGTCATCGCCCAGGCGGGCGCGCGACTCGTCGAGGTCGGGACGACGAACCGGACACGGCTCGCCGACTACGAGCGCGCGGTCGCGGCGGCGGAACGCCCACCGGTGGTCCTCCGCGCGCATCCGTCGAACTTCAGGCAGCTCGGCTTCGTCGAGGACGTCGGGATCGAGGCGCTCTGCGGCCTCGGGGTCCCGGTCATCGACGATGTCGGCTCCGGCGTGCTGGCCGACGGCCTCGCCGTGCTGGCCGAGGAGCCCGCGGTCCGCGCGTCCGTCCGTGCCGGGGCCGCGCTCGTCTGCTTCTCCGGCGACAAGCTGCTCGGCGGACCCCAGGCGGGCCTGATGGCGGGCCGCGCGGAGGCGGTCGCCGCGGCGCGGGCCCATCCGCTCGCGCGGGCGCTGCGGATCGACAAGCTGTCGCTCGCAGCGCTCGAGGCGACGCTGCGGCTCTACCGCGATCCCGCGCGCGCTCTCCGGGACATCCCGGTCCTGGCGATGCTGACGGTCGGCGGCGCCGAGCTCGCCGACCGAGCGGAGCGGCTCGCCGCGGCGGTGGGCGGCGAGGTGGTGCCGGGGGTCGCTCGGGTCGGCGGCGGGGCGCTCCCGCTGCTCGACCTCGACGGGCCGGTGGTGGCGCTGCCAGGCGGCTCGCCCGACGCGCTGGCGGCGAGGTTGCGCGCGCAGGACCCGCCGGTGGTCGGCCGGATCGAGGACGGCCGGCTGCTGCTCGACCCCCGGACGCTGGCGCCCGAGGAGGTCGAGCTCGCGACCGCCTCGATCCGGGCCGCGCTCGCGCGATGAGCTACCCGCCGCTGACCGTCGGGACGGCGGGGCACATCGACCACGGCAAGACCGCGCTCGTGGCCGCGCTCACCGGTGTCGACACGGACCGGCTGCCCGAGGAGCAGGAGCGCGGGATCTCGATCGAGCTCGGGTACGCGGCGCTCGCGCTGCCGTCGGGCCGGCGGCTCTCGGTGGTCGACGTGCCCGGCCACGAGCGCTTCGTGCGCACGATGGTCGCGGGCGCCACCGGGATCGACCTGTTCCTGCTCGTCGTCGCGGCGGACGACGGAGTGATGCCCCAGACGCGCGAGCACGCCGCGGTGCTGGCCGCCCTCGGGGTCCAGGCCGGCGTCGTGGCGGTGACCAAGGCCGACCGGGCGGACCCCGCGCGCGCGGCCGGCGAGGCGGCGGCGCTGTTCGGAGGCACGCCGGTCGTGCCGGTCAGCGCGCGCACCGGCGCCGGGATCGACGACCTGCGCGCCGCGCTCGACCGGGTGGCGGCCGGCCTTCCCGGCCGCGCCGGCGCCGGGGACGATGACGCCGCCCGCCTGCACGTCGACCGGGTGTTCACGATCCGCGGGGCGGGGACCGTGGCCACCGGAACGCTGTGGTCCGGCGCGCTCGGCCGCGGCGATCAGGTCACGGTCCTGCCGTCGGGGCTTCGGGCGCGCGTGCGTGGCGTCCAGGTGCACGACGCGGCGGTGGAGCGCGCGCAGGCCGGCCAGCGCGTCGCGGTGAACCTGGCCGGCGTCGCGCCCGACGAGGTCGCGCGCGGGGACGTCGTCGCGGGCGCCGGGGCGCCGGCGCACCCGACGTTCCGGATCGACTGCGCGATGACCTGGGTCTCCGCCGAGGCGCGCCCGGAGCACGGCGCGCGCGTGCACGTGCACCACGGCACGCGCGAGGCGCCGGCGCGGATCGCCGAGCTCGGCGGCCGCTACGCGCAGCTGCGGCTCGAGGCGCCGCTCGTCCCTGCCGCGGGCGACCGCATCGTCGTCCGCTCGATCGCGCCGCCCGACACCCTCGGCGGGGGCGTCGTGCTCGATCCGGCGGCCGCGCGCCACGGGCCCTCCAACGACCTGCTCGCCCGGCTGGAGCGGCTGCGGCGCGGCGAGCCCGCCGAGCCGCCCGCCCCGGCGCCACCCCCGACGCCACAGGCGCCTGTGGCTCCCGAGGGGCCACCGCTCACCGCCTCGGCGCTGGCGGTCGAGGAGGAGCTGCGAGCCGCGGGGCTCAGCCCGCCGCGCGACACCGACCTCGAGGCCGAGCCCGAGCTCGCCGCCCTGCGCGCGGCCGGGCGCGTCGGGCGCCTCGGCCGGGGCATGCACGCGCACGCCGAGGCGCTGGCGGACGCCGAGGCCGCGGTCGTCCGGCTGATCGAGCGCGATGGCGACGTCACGATCGCCTCGCTGCGCGACGACCTCGGGCTCTCGCGCAAGTACGCCCAGGCGTATCTCGAGCACTGCGACGCCGCGCGGATCACGCTGCGGGTCGGCGACCGGCGCATCCTGCGCCGGCGGGGGCGTTGACACGGCGGCTCCAGAGGACTACCAAGGGTGCATGCGATTCCCGCGTCGCCTTGGCGGACCGCTCGCACTTGTGCTCCTGGCCGGCGTGGCGGGGAGCGCCGGCGCATCCGCGGCCGAATCGCGGCGCGCGGACCTGCGGCCGTCCGCTCCGGGCTTCACCGAGCCGGCCGGGAACGCCACGCGCGTCTCGGTGACGATCCGCAACCGGGGTCACGCGCGGGCCCGCGCGTCGGTGGTCGGGGTCTATCTGTCGGCGGACCAGCGGCGTGGCGACGGGGACGTCAGGCTCGCGCGCCTCGAGATCTCCGCGGTGCCGGCGGCCAGGCGCACCACCGTCGAGGCGACCCCGTCGATCCCGTCCGCCGTGAGTCCCGGCGAGTACTGGCTCATCGCGTGCGCCGACGTGCTCAGCCGGGTGCGCGAGTCCTCGGAGGGCAACAACTGCGTGCGCTCGCGGTCGCGCCTGCGGGTCACGGCGCCATCCGGGGACGCGTCGGCGCCGACCTTCGCCGGGCTCGCGCGCGCGACGACCTGCGTCCCCGGCCCGGGGAGGATCGGGGCGCGATCAGTCGCTACCGCCTCGAGTGGGCGGCGGCCACGGACGACACCACCGCGCCATCGGCGATCGCGTACGACGTCTACCAGTCCGACGCCGCGGGGCGGCAGGATCTGGGCGCTCCGACCTACACCGCGCCGGCCGGCACGACCGTCTTCTCGACCCCGCCGCTGCCGGCCAACCGGGCCTGGTACTTCGTGGTCCGCGCGCGCGACGGCGCCGGCAACCGCGACGCCAACCGGACCGAGGTCAGGGGCGAGAACATCTGCGAGTGACGGGCTCAGCCGGAGCGCCGCGCGCGGCTGGAGCTACTCAACGGTCGGGTGCTGCGAATTTTTTCCGCACGGCGGTCCTGAGCCGGTATAGGGTCGCTCAACTGACCTTCTTCGGGGGAGGACCGATGTATAGACGTGGTCGAGCGGCCTCGGTGGCCGCCGCTTTGTTGACCCTTGGTTTGGGGTCGACAGCAACCGTCGCGTTCGGGCATGGGGCCGACGGAGATGGGTCCGATTCAGATCGGGCGGCTGCGGTGCAGCAGGGCGAGTCGGGAACGATCAGCCCGGACGGGCCGCTCCCTGCCGCCAATCGCTTCCAGCAGGACATCTCCGCGCAGCTCGCCTTGGGCATCCAGGAACGCCGTGAGGCGGCAGGGGCTCCGCCTGCCGGCAAGCCCACCGGCGGCTCCAACGCGAAGGAATCGGTCGAGGCGCCAGAGTCTGAGGGCAACCGCGTGACGCGCAACCAGCTCAACACCCGTGCTCAGGTGGTGTCGAGCACGCTCGCCGAGCCGGCCGCGGCCAACGACGCCTCCGAGGTCATGTGGGGCGGCAACACGTACTTCGCGCGGTCCGCGAACAACGGCATCAACTGGACCGCCGAGTCGATCGCCGCCGGGCCGGCGGACGCTCCCAACGTCTGCTGCGACCTCGACGTCGTCCACCACCGGGTGCTCGACACGACGTTCGCCATCGCGCTCTTCACGAACAGCGCACTGACGAACGGCGTCGTGCGGATCTACGTCCGCCGCGCGACGATCGCGGGCGGCAACGACTGCACGTACACGATCGACCCGGGCGGCACGGGGACGCTGCTGCCCGACTACCCGCACATCGCGGTCAGCGACACCTACCTGTACCTGACGACGAACAACATCGGCCCCAGTGGGTGGACGGGCTCGCAGATCCGGCGGTTCAACGCCAGCCAGATGGCGAACTGCACGACCGCGGCGACCACCACCATCAACTACACGGGGACGGACGGCCAGCGCATCCTGACCCCGGTGGAGGGGGCCACGAACCGGATGTACTTCGGGCTCAACCGCTCGGCGAACGTCTTCCGCGTCATCCGCTGGCAGGAGAGCCAGACCACCATCTCGTCGTTCGACCGGACGCTCTCGCACGGGTCGAACTTCGCCAACCCCGACTGCCGCGGTGGCACCGGGAACTTCGACTTCATCGACCGGTCGACGTCCTTCAGCATCGCCGGCTTCCGTCTGCGAGGGGCCGTCGTGCCCAACAACCGGATGTGGTTCCTGTGGAACGCCGCGAGCGACGCGTCGCATCCGCAGGCGCACCTGCACTCGGCGATCATCTCCGAGCCGGGCCTGTCGCTGTTGACATCGCCGTCGGTGTTCAACTCGACCCGGTGCTTCGGCTACCCGACGCTCGCCTCCAACACGTCGGCCGAGTTCGGGCTGACCTTCGCGCACGGCGGTCGGGCCGGCGGCGGCGGGTCGGCGGCGCAGGGGGCCATCATGGTGGACGACGCAGCGTCGGCCGGGAACTTCTTCCCGAGCTGGTCGACCACCGCGACCGGGACGCACAACCGATCCGACAACCGCTACGGCGACTACTTCACCGCGCGGAAGAACGATGGGTGCACACGTGGCTGGGTGGCGACGAACTTCGCCTTGAACGGCGGTAACACGGCGCCGTCCCACGTCAACGCGCGCTACGTGAAGTTCCAGAGCAGCACCGTGGCGGACTGTCCGTAAGGACGGCTCGGACGGCCCTCGCGACCGGACGGTCGCGAGGGCCGCTCCGCCTCGCTCGCTCAGGCGGCGTCCCACGAGCTCTCCCAGAAGGCGAGCTCGTGGGCGCTGCACGTCTGAAAGGCGACTCGCATCCGGTCGCGGCCCGCGCCGTCGACCTCGGCAGCCGCCTCGTCGGTGAGCTGCCGGCACCAGGCCGCCAGCTCGGCGAACTCGGGTGAGGCGTACATCGCGATCCACTCGGCGTAGCCGGCGTGGCCGCCCCCCGGCTCGGGCAGCGTCGCGAGCCGCTCGCCCACCTCGGCGTAGCCCCACATGCACGGGAGCAGCGCTGCCACCAGCTCGGCGAAGTCGCCGAGCGCGGCCGTGCGCAGGAGGTAGTCGCAGTAGGCGGCGGTGGCCGGCGCGGGGCGCTCGGCCTCGAGCGCCGACTCGGAGATCCCCCAGCGCGAGGCGAACGAGCGGTGCAGGTCCATCTCGGTGACCAGGACCGACTGCGCGAGGCCGGCGAGCCGCGCCATCTGCTCGAGGCGCGGCGCTCGCGCGGCCCCCAGCGCCAGCAGGCGCCCGTAGTCGATCAGGAACAGGTAGTCCTGGCGGACGTAGAACCGGAACGCGGATTCGGGCAGGGTGCCGTCGCCGATGCCGCGGACGAACGGATGGGCGTGCTGCTCGGCCCACAGCGGCTCGGCCGCGGCGTGCAGCTCGACCGAAAGGCTCAATCTCCTGCCGGGTGCGGCGCCGTCGGGTCCTCGCCCTCGCCCGAGGAGTGCTCGCGGACGATGTAGTCCTCGATGTCCATCACGTCGTCGCGCGAGCGCTCCGCGACGCGCAGCAGGTCGCTCATCGTCGCGACCTCCTCGATCTGCTCCTTGAGGAACCACTGCAGGAACTGCTCGCTCGCGTAGTCGGACTCCTGGCGGGCGCGCGCGGCGAGCGCGTTGATCTGCTCGGTCACGCGCTTCTCCTGGGCCAGCGCGAGGGCGATCGGCTCGACCACGTCGGCGAACCGGGTCTGCGGGGCGGCGACGCCGGGGGTCGTCGCCTCGGCGTCGGCGTCGAGCAGGTACTGGATCATCATCATCGCGTGGTCGCGCTCCTCGACCGCCTGGCGGTAGAAGAACCCGGCGAGCTGCGGGAGCGTCTCGGCGTCGTAGTGGACGGCGCATGCGACGTACTGCTGGTGGGCGGCGAACTCATTGGCGATCTGCTCGTTGAGCTGCGCGACGAAGGCGGGAGCGGCCATGGCGCGCGATCCTACCTTCGGCGTGAGTTAGGGGACCCTAAGTCGGGCTGCTAGCCTGCGCGGCCGCTCATGCCCAAGGCCGGCAAGATCATCACTCCGAAGAAGCGCTGCTGCCGCGACAAGCCTCGCTGCAAGCGGTGCCCGGTCGTGTGCAAGCGGATGACCCGCCAGGGGGTCGCCGAGCGCCTCGACGACGGGAGATTCGTCCTGTCGGTCAGCCTCTCCAAGAAGCGGTTGAAGGCCGCGCGGGCCTAGCCACCGCTATCCTGCGGGCGCATGGCCACCTGTGTAGTCACGGGTGGCGCGGGGTTTCTTGGGTCGCATCTGTGCGACGAACTGCTGCGGCGGGGCCATCGCGTCATCTGCGTGGACAACCTCGAGACGGGGTCGTTGGCGAACATCGAGCACATCCGCGTGCCGGAGTTCGTGCACCTCAATCTCGACATCGTCGAGCCGTACTTCATCGACGAGCCGGTCGACGTCGTCTACCACCTCGCGTCGCCGGCGTCCCCGATCGACTACCTGCGCCTGCCGCTGCACACGCTGAAGGTCGGGTCCTACGGCACGCACCACACGCTGGGGCTGGCGAAGGCGAAGCGTGCGCGCTTCTTGGTCGCGTCCACCAGCGAGGTGTACGGCGATCCGCAGGTCCATCCGCAGCCCGAGTCATATTGGGGCCACGTGAACCCGATCGGGCCGCGTGGCGTCTATGACGAGGCCAAGCGCTACGCCGAGGCGTTGACGATGGCCTATCACCGCCAGCAGGGCGTCGACACCGCGATCGTCCGGATCTTCAACACGTACGGGCCGCGGATGCGTCCGCATGACGGCCGGGCGATCCCGACGTTCCTGCGCCAGGCCCTGCAGGACCGGCCGATCACCGTCTTCGGGGATGGCTCGCAGACGCGGAGCTTCACGTACGTGAGCGATCTGATCGAGGGGATCATCCGGCTGGCGGAGTCGGGCTACCACCTGCCGGTCAACGTCGGCAACCCGAACGAGTTCACCCTGCTGGAGCTGGCCCAGACGGTGATCGAGGTGACCGGGTCGCGCTCGGAGATCGTCTATGAGGCGCTGCCGACCGACGACCCGCAGGTCCGCCAGCCCGATATCGCGCTCGCGCGCGAGGTCCTGGGCTGGGAACCGACCGTGCAGTTGCGCGAGGGGCTCGCGCGCACGATCGACGAATCGGGCATCGAGACGCTCGCAGGGGCCGGACGCTGACCTTCGTCGAGGTCAGTGACGGCGTTCATGCAGGAAACTCCGCGACCTCTGGCACCGTTGCGCGTTACGGCGAGGGTGACCACCTGATGGCCAGCGCTCCCACCCCGACTCAGGATCCTCCGAGGCACCGCCAGGCGCCGCCGGTCTCCCTGCGCCTGCCGCCCCAGGACGTGCGCCGAAAGCGGCCGCCGGCGCTCTCGTTCCTGCTCCGGATGGAGACGCTGCGCAAGGCGCTGCGGCTCGCGTCGCTCCTGGTCGTGGACTTCGCCGGGCTGTTCCTCGCGCTGTTCACCGCGCTGATGCTCAAGGCGGTCGTGCAGGACCGGCCCGACCTGTGGGTCGCCTCCTACGACGAGGCGATGAACACGATCCCGTTCGCGTATCTGGTCACCGCGCTGCTGTTCGCGCGCTCGGGCCTCTACGCCGACCGCGCCCAGCGGCCGGGCCTCCCGAAGATCGTCTCCTCGCTGTTCCAGACGACGGTCGTCGCGCTGCTCTACGGGCTCGTCAACGGCGAGAGCTACTCGAGCTACTACATCTTCTACGGGACGCTCGTCTTCGCGATCCTGTACGTCGGTCTGCTCCGCTGGCTCTACGAGTCGGTCACCGGCGTCGTGCTGCGGGCCGCCGGCTACCGCCGGCGCGCGGTGCTCGTGGGCTCGGGCAAGCACATCGAGGACGTCGCGCACGCACTGGCCGACGAGGTCCACGCCCCGGTCCAGATGCTCGGCTTCATCTCCCTGACCCCGCGGCCCGACAACGGGCTGCGGTCGCTCGGGCGGATCCAGGACCTCGCCGAGGTGCTCGAGGTCCACCGGGTCCAGGAGGTCATCATCGCCGACCCCGACTTCCCGCAGGATCAGGCGGTCGAGCTCGTCGACCAATGCCACCAGCGCGGGGTCACGGTGCGGATCGCGCCGTCGACGATGGAGATCCTGGTCCACCGCGCGGAGTTCGTGCCCGGCGCGTCGGTGCCGCTGTTCGAGCTGCGCCCGCCGGTCTTCGACGGGTTCGACTACTTCGTCAAGCGCTCGTTCGACATCGTCGGCGCGCTGCTGCTCATCCTCATGCTCTCGCCGGTGCTCGTGGTGATCGCCGCGGCGGTCTACCTGACCTCGCGCGGCCCGGTGCTCTACCGGTCGTGGCGGCCCGGCATCGGCGCGGAGCCGTTCGCGTGCTTCAAGTTCCGCACCATGCGCTCGGACGCCGACCAGACCCAGGCCGACCTCGAGTCGCTCAACGAGGCGTCGGGGCCGCTGTTCAAGATCCGCGACGACCCGCGGATGACGCCGATCGGCCGTTTCCTGCGCCGCTACTCGCTCGACGAGCTCCCCCAGCTGTTCAACGTCGTGCTCGGCCAGATGTCGCTCGTCGGCCCGCGGCCACTGCCCGAGCGCGACTTCGAGAAGCTCGAGGACTGGCACAAGAAGCGCTACCTCGTGCTGCCCGGCATCACCGGGCTGTGGCAGGTCTCCGGCCGCTCGGAGCTGGACTTCGAC
Organism: uncultured Solirubrobacterales bacterium; assembly: GCA_963828075.1. Classification (GTDB taxonomy): domain Bacteria; phylum Actinomycetota; class Thermoleophilia; order Solirubrobacterales; family Solirubrobacteraceae; genus JACCYI01. Next base: position 2,619,446 of record CAWHDH010000021.1, read on the forward strand.
GACCTCGTCCGCCTCGACTTCCTGTATCTCGAGCGCTGGTCGGTCGGCCTCGACCTCACGATCCTCATGAAGACGGTCCCAGCGGTCCTCAGCCGCCGCGGCGCCTTCTAGCTCCGGCGCTCGGCGGGCGTTACGCTTGGGTTCCGAGCGAAAGGGCGACATGCAGACGACGATCCTCGTGCTGGCCAACCAGACCGTCCCCTCGGACGAGCTGTTCGCGACGCTGAAGTCGCGGGCCGAGCGGTCGCCTGTGCGCGTCGACGTCGTGGTCCCGCCCATGGGTGCTGGATCGGCGCGCCGCCGGGAGGCGGAGGGGCGGCTCAAGCAGGCGCTCGAGCGGTTCCGCGAGGCCGGGATCGAGGCGAGAGGGACGATCGGCGTCTGCGACCCTCTCGATGCCGTCGTCGACGCCTACGACCGCGCGCGGCACGACGAGATCATCGTCAGCACGCTGCCGCTGTCGATCTCGCACTGGCTCGGGATCGACCTGCCCGCCCGCGTGTCGGCGGCGACGAATGCCCTGGTGACGCACGTGGCGGTGTCGGAGTCCAATGCGCACCGGCACGCCGCGGCGCGGTAGCTCGAACTTCAACGGCGGTCATAGAGCGGAGAGCGGGGTCTCAGACCCTCTGCGTCCGTGGGCGTGGCCCCTATACAGCGGCCTAGCACGCGGTTTCCAACACCCATCCATCCGAATCAGCGACGCCACGGAACGGCGGACCCGTAGCAGGCTCAGCCGCCCCACCCCCGTTCGGTCGCGCCCGCAGCACGGCCGCCGGCGGCCGCGGCGGGCGGTCCAGCCCGCCTGACAGGGGCCGGTCGAGCGCCCACGCGACGGCGGCCCGCTGCGGCACGCTCGTCCGCACGCGGCGGCAGTCCCGGGCGGCGGAGCGCGCTCCCGGGGCGATCTCGGAGAGGCCGGCGCGGGTGTCCGCGCGCGCGCCGACGTCGCGGGTCTGGTCGCGCAGGTCGCCGGCATCGACGAGCGCGACGGCGACCACGAGCGCGACCGCCAGCGGCGCGGCGACACGGGCCGCCGCGCTCGCCGCCAGGACGGCGCCGAGCGCCGCGGCTGGGACGAGGTAGCGCGGGTTGCCGGCGTAGCCGGCCTGGGTCATGACGGCGACGACGAGGACGTAGGCCAGCGCCGCGGCGGCGAGCCAGAGCGACGAGCGGTCGCGCTCCCGCGCGAGCAGGAGCAGCGCCGCCGCCGCCGGCAGCGTCACCAGCTCGGCGGCGTCGGCGAGGACGGCGAGGAACGGGACGTCGGCGAGCGCGGCGCTCCCGGCGCTCGGCGTGCCCTGGGCGGCGCTGGCCGCGCCGCCGCCGCCGAGCCGGCCGGGGACCACCCAGAGGACCGCGACGGCGGCGCCCGCGGCGGCGACGAGCCCGCGCGCGCCGGTATCGCGGCGCCAGAGCCAGAGCCCGTACAGCCCCAGGAACGGCCAGATCTCGGGTCGGACCAGGGCGCCGGCGAGCAGCGCCGCGCACGCCACCCGCTCGCGACCCGCGAGGTGCGCGACCGCCGCCCACAGGACCGCCGCCGCGAGCAGTCCTTCGGAGTTTCCGAGCGCGGCGTTGAACCACCACCACGGGCTCAGCGCGACGGCGAGCGCGGCGGCGGCGCCCGCGGCCCGGCCGCCGAGCCGCGTCCCCAGCGCCGCGGCCCCGGCGATCGCCAGCAGCGCGCCCGTCCGGGCGACGATCAGCCAGAGGGCCGGCGCGGCGTCGCCCGCCAGCGCGAGCGGCGTCGTGACGAGGACCGGCAGCGGCTTCCACGACGGGCCTGCGCTCGTGTCGAGGGTGCCGCGCGTGATCTCGCGGCCCCACACCAGCCACGCGTAGGGGTCGAAGGCGAGCGCCCACGGGAGCAGCAGGGAGGCGGCGGCCACGGCGAGGCAGCCGGCGAGGAGCAGTGGCCCGCTGGCGCGCACTGGCTGGGATGATCGCAAGCGACGTGGCCGCCGTCCTCGCCGAGCGTTCGCACCGCCTCGCCGCGCTCGTCGGGTGGCTGCTGATCCTGCTCGCAGCGAGCGGGACCGCCCGCGCCTCGACCGACCCGCGTGACGCGCCGGGCGATCCGCTCGACCTTCGCGACGTGTCCTTCACGCAGCGCGGAACGGTGCTGTGGCTGAGGGTGCGCACGGAAGGCCCGTGGTCGGCGGGGATGCTCGCCGACAACGGTCTGTGCCTCGCGCTCGTGCGCAGTCGCGTCATCGGCCGTGTCTGCCTGGGGAGCGACGGCGAGGGCGCGGTCGTCGCCCGCTGGCTGCCTGCCGGGTCCGCCGGCGAAGCACGACCGATCCGGGCGCGCGTCGTGCGCCCGAACGGGCGGACCGTGCGCGTCCACTTCCGCCCCCGTGCCCTCGGACTCCGGTTCGGGCGGGTCCGCTGGTTCGTGGAGAGCAACTGGACGGCGGCGGGCGCCTGCGCCGCGGTCTGCACCGACCGAGCGCCCGATCGCGGGGACTTCACGACGCGCATCGGCGCGCTCGGGGGCCCGCGGTGCTTCGGGGCGGCCGCGCGTGTGACCCGCCCCCGGTGCGTCAACCGGGCGCTCGCGCGGACGGTGACGCCGAGCCCTTGGACCGCCCTGGTGATGCCCGAGTGGCCGTGCCGACCGGTGGAGCGAACCGGCGGGGCGACGCCGTGCGTGTTCGGCGCGTTCGACGAGGCCCCCGACCCGCAGATCGCCCTGATCGGCGACAGCCACGCCGCGCACCTGCGCTCGGCGTTCGAGGTGGTGGCGCAGGCCCGGGGATGGCACGCCGTCTCGCTGACGCGCCCCGGGTGCGCCTTCTCCACCGAGGCCTATCCGGACTCGGCGCCGGAGCGGTGCCTGCGTCGGACCGAGGAGGTGCTCGCCTGGCTCGAGGCGCACCCCGGCGTGCACAGCGTCTTCACGTCGGCCGCCGCCGGTCGGGGTCTCGGCACCGAGGGGTTCCTGGCCGCCTGGCGACGCGTCCCGCCGACCGTCCGTCGCATCTACGTCATCCCCGACGTCCCTCGCGTGCGGCAGTCCACGGCCTCCTGCGTCCTGCGCGTGCTGCGCCGGCGCGCGCGCTCGACGGGCGCCTGCTCCGTCCCGCGGAGCGAGGCGTTCGTCTCCGATCCGCTCCGCAGCGTGACCTCGACGGGCCGGGTGCGCGTGATCGATCTGGCCCGCGTGTTCTGCAGCGCGTCGCGGTGCTTCCCGGTCATCGGCGGCGCCTACGTCTACAAGGACGCCAACCACCTCAACCGCGCGTTCGCCACGACCCTCGGGCCCGTCATCCTGGGGCTGCTCTGAGCACCGGCGATACTGAGGCGCGGATGCGGTCCTACGGCTACCTGTTCGAGCAGATGGTGCGCCGCGAGCTGCGGCGCAAGTACAAGGGCTCGGCGCTCGGGGTGCTCTGGTACATCGTCAACCCGCTCGTGCTCGCCGCCGCCTACGCGCTGATGTTCTCGCTCGTCCTGCGCTACGACGCGATCGAGGACTACCCGCTGTTCCTGCTGCTGGGGATCGTCGTGTGGGTGTTCTTCTCCCAGTCGCTGCTCGCGGCGGCGGGCTCGCTGATCGAGCAGAGCGCGCTCGTGCGCAAGGTGCGCTTTCCGCGCGAGACGATCCCCGCGGCGGTCGTCACGACGCAGCTGGTGATCTTCGCCGTGCTGTTCTGCGCGCTGATCCCGATCGCCGTGCTCGTCCGCGATTCGGCGTCCGCCGCGCTGCTGCTGCTGCCGCTGATCGTCGCGGCGCTGGCGGCGTTCGTGCTCGGGCTGGCGCTCGCCGTCGCGGTGCTCCACGCCTACTTCCGCGACGTCGCGCCGATCCTCGGGGCGGCGCTGCTGCCGTGGTTCTTCGTGACGCCGATCTTCTTCCGGCCCGACGACTTCCCCGGCCTCGGCGAGCGGCCGTGGCTGGGCGACCTCCTGCGCTGGGGCAACCCGGTCGCGCCGTTCATCGAGGCGGTGCGCGACGTGCTCTACGACGGTGCGGTGCCGTCGGCCGGCACGCTGGGCTACGTGGCGGTCGCGGCACTGGTGGCGCTGGTCGCCGGGCGGCTCGTGTTCCGCCGCCTCGAGGGCGAGCTGGCCGTGGTCGTCTGATGGTCGCGCGTGGCGAGGTGGTGCTCGAGCACGCGACGCGGACCTTCGTGGTCCGCGCCGACCCGGCCCGCACGCTCAAGGAGCTGCTGCTGGGGCGCCGGTCGGCGGGCGCGCTGCCGCCGGTCCACGCGCTCGACGACGTCTCCCTGCGGGTCGCGCCCGGCGAGGCGCTCGGGCTGATCGGCCGCAACGGCGCGGGCAAGACGTCGACCCTGCGCGCGCTGGCCGGCATCGTCCCGCTCGACTCGGGCCGGGCGGAGTGCGGAGGGCGGGCCGTGTCGCTGCTCGAGCTCGGCGCGGGGTTCGGCGCCGACTTCTCCGGGCGGGAGAACATCCACCTCAACGCCGCGCTGCACGGGCTGGGCCGGGCGGACGTCGAGGCGCGGATCGACCGGATCGTGGCCTTCTCCGAGCTCGGCGACTTCATCGACGCGCCCGTGCGAACCTACTCGTCCGGGATGTTCGTCCGGCTCGGGTTCTCGATCGCCGCGCACCTCGACGCCGACGTGCTGCTCATCGACGAGGTCCTCGCCGTCGGTGACGAGGGCTTCCAGCGAAAGTGCCTGCGGCGGATCTCCGAGCAGATGGCGGCGGGGACGACGCTGGTGCTCGTGTCGCACGACCCAGCGACGATCGAGCGGGTGTGCGAGCGCGTCGTCGTCCTCGACGCGGGGCGCGTGGCGTTCGACGGCCCGACCACCGAGGCCCTGGCTGCGTACCGGCGGCTGCTCGACGATGCCCCGGCGGAGGTGCGGGCGTGAAGCCCGCGGACGCGCTTGCCGCCGCGCGGGCGGAGGTCGAGCGGATCCGCGCGGCCGGGGGCTACGTCGAGCCCGAGGGCGGCCTGACGGTGGCGCCGACCGAGCGCGTCACCCGCGACCGGTTGCTCGCCTGGGCGCTGATCGACCCGGACCCCGACCTCGTCTACTCGACCCGCCGCCTCGGCGCGCCCATCACGTGGGCCAAGCGGGGGTTCCTGCGGGCGCTGCGCCAGTACCACGGCGAGCTGCTCGCCCAGCAGACGCGCTTCAACGTGCACGCCGTCGCGTACCTCACCGCACTCGAGGAGCGGATCGAGGCGCTGGAGCGCGAGCGCGGAGCCTGGATCCATCGATCATCCGTGGATGCCTCGGCGTCGCAGGCCAAGCCAGGGGTCGCCGGCCGCGAGCACGCAGGGTGACCCCTTCGGTTCGCGGCCGGTGACCCATGGCGCCGGCATGCGGCGGCGAGGCGCCGCGGGAATCGGTGGATCCAGGCTCAACGTCCACCAGCTGTTGTCGGGCGCCGGGCCGCACGACGCCGTCACCAACCAGGCCCGCGCCTACCGCCGGGCGTTCGCCTCCTGGGGGTGGGGCGGCGGCGACCACGCGGCGCGGCCCGACCGCGCCGTCGAACGCGAGTTCCGGCCGATCCGTGCGCTCGACTCCGGCCCGGAGGATGTCCTGTTGTTCCACTACTCCGCCTACGCGCCGCGCCTCGCCGACCAGCTCACGCGGCCGCAGCGCAAGGTGCTCGTCTCGCACAACATCACGCCGGCACAGTGGTTCTGGGACCACGAGCCGCAGACCGCCATCCACTGCGAGATCGGGCGGGCGGAGCTCCCGCGCTTCGCCCGTGCCGCCGACGTCGCCGTCGGCGTGTCGCGGTTCAACGCCGACGAGCTGGCCGCCGCGGGCGCCGCGCGCACCGCCGTCGTGCCGATCCTGCTCGACCCGGCCGGGCTCGGCGCCCCGGCCCCGCCGCCCGAGGGGCCGCCACACGTGCTCTTCGTGGGGCGGCTCGCGCCGCACAAGCGCCAGGACCTCGTCCTGCGCGCGTTCGCGCTCTACCGCGCCGAGCACGCGCCCGCCGCCCGGCTCACGCTGGTCGGCGCGCCGATCACGCCCGCCTTCGCCGCGCGTCTGCGCGAACTCGCCGACCGGCTCGCCCCGGGCGCGGTGCGGATCGAGAGCGGCCTCGCGCCGGCCGACCTGGCCGATCGCTGGCGCGCGGCGCACGCGTTCCTCTGCCTCTCCGAGCACGAGGGCTTCTGCGTCCCGCTGCTCGAGGCGTTCCACTTCGGCGTGCCGGCGATCGCCCGCCCGGGCGGCGGTATCGGAGAGGTGGCGGGGGACGCGGCGCTGCTCGTCGAGGACGCCGACCCCGCGGTCGCGGCGCAGCTGCTGCACCTGGTGGTCTCCGACGCCGCGCTCGCCGCCGAGCTGCGTGCCCGCGGCCGCGCGCGGCTGGCCGCGTTCGACCCCCGCGCTGTCGCCGAGCGGCTGCGGAGCGTGATCGAGAGCGTCCGCGGCTGAGCTACTCCCGGCGCGCTCGCAGCAGCCGGCGGCTCCACCTGCCTGTGTGAGACACAACTCCCTTCCCGTGGCGCGCCGGTAGATGAACTTCCGCGGGTGAAGGAGGTGGTGGGTCGCGGCGGTGGGGGCGTTGGCAGGCGGCTCAACCCGACACTCGACACCGTCTCCAGATCCATTGTCGGATCGTGCCGCTCCTGGCGGCACAATCCGGCATCCGTCGGGAGATCCGTCTCGATCGTCGGGTTGAGCCGGTGACCCGCCCCGCCCAGTCGAAACCTTCGCGATTGGGGACCTGTGACCCCTTCCATCGCTACCGGCGCCTCGAGCCCCTCGCGGCCCGGCCCACCCCCGAGGCTCGCCACCCCGACCGCGTGACTCTCTTCAAATGCCCGATGTTCAGGGCACTCCCAGGCGGGTCACGGAATCAGGAAGTCAGTACGTGATCCGGCTCTGGTCGTAGATCAGGCGGCGGGATGAGACGTCCTCGCCCAGGACGTCCGGATGCAGGCGGTACAGCCGGAAGGTCCGATTGGCGCGCACAGGCCCGCCGATCGCGCCGAACGGGTACCGGTCGCCGCGGCGGGTGAGGACGAAGTCGGCCTTCACGCCCCGCGGTGGGTGCGGGAAGAACCCGCTCAGCGGGTCCAGGGCGCACACCGGCCGGCTCGCGAGCATGTACCAGCTCCACAGCTGGTAGCCGCTCGGCGGGACGTCGATCCGCACGGACGCGCCGGGCGGCAGCTCCCGGTCCCACGTCCGCAGCTCGAGCACGGCGGGCGTGGCGTGGTCGTAGGTCTCGTCGATCTCGGCGCGCGCGCCGTTGGCGAGCGAGAGGACCAGCAGGACGAAGGCGGCGGTCCACGCCGCGCGGGCGCCGCGCGAGCGGGCGGCGGACCAGCCGGCCGCGAGCCCGCCGACGGCGAGCGCGACGACCAGCGGCCCAGTGAACGCCAGCGCCTTGAAGTAGAAGAGCTGGCCCTTGCCACGGGCGTAGAAGTAGACGCCGACGAGCAGGCCCATCGCGACCACCCAGCCCAGTGCCACGGCCAGCTCGCGGGCCCGCACCGCCCGCAATCCGACCCAGGCGGCGGCGAAGATCGCCGCCGCGCCGGCGACGACGAGCCACACCGGCCCCTCGACGCCGACGAAGCGCCCGAAGGGCAGGTAGGGCAGCGCGTCGCCCGACCAGCCGGCGAGGTCGGTCCACGGCGCCAGCACGGCGGCCGCCGACAGCGCCTTCTCGGCGACGCCGCGGACGAGCACCGCGACGACCGGGACGGCGACCACGCCCGCCACGATCCACGGGACCGGCCGCCGGCGCGGGCCCGGCAGGTGCAGCGCGTCGAGCCATCCGAGCGGCCGCCCCTCGGCCCGCCGCGTCCGCCAGACGCGCCACCCGGCGACCGCAAGGAAGACCGCGGGGAACGGCAGAAGCAGCGGGTAGGCGAACAGCGCCAGCGCGAGCAGCAGGCCCAGCGCGGCAAAGCCGCGGCGCGACGGGTGCGCCAGCGCGTGCCACCCGAACAGGAAGACGAGCGGGAGGGCGAACAGCCCCCACAGCTGGTTGTAGTAGGGGTGGATGGCGACGTAGACGGCGATCCGGTCGAGCGCCACGAGTCCCGCGGCCGCGGTGGCGGCGAGCGGCCCGAAGCCGAGCGCCCGCCGGGCGAACAGGAACATCCCGAGCGCGAACAGCCCGTAGAGGACCGCCATCACCGTCGAGAACGCCGCGACCGGGTCCTGGCCCGCGAGCGTGGAGACGGCGGCCAGCGCCGAGTAGATCGGCACCTTCGAGCGCCAGACGATCGGCATGCGGTCGACCGGCAACTCCTCGCGCACGGCGGTCGGCGGGGCCACCTTCAGCAGTTCGGCGACGCCGACGGCGATGACCGCGTCGCCGTTCTGGCCGTGGACCGTCGCGACGCCACTGCGGAACACCGGCAGGAGCGAGACGAGCGCCACCAGCATCGCGACGAACAGCGGCAGCGCGATCCGCACCGGCCAGTCCGGCGCCCGCGCGCGGGGCTCGTTCCCGCCCTGGGCGCGCCGCACCAGCAGCGCGCCCGCTATCCCCGCGGTGAGCACGATCGCGAGGGCGGCCTTCATCGGCACGTGGAGGAGCCCGAGCGCCGCCAGCGCCAGGCTCGCGCACGCCGCGCCCAGCGGGAGGACGAACAACGGCCGCTCCGCGCGCCACGCCGGCGGGACCAGCAGACGGGCGGGCGCCCAGCCGGCGACCCCGAACAGCACGACGGCGGCGAGCGCGGTCCGTGCCACCGCGGGCACAGCGTCGACGCCGGCGACCCGCGCGGCGAACGCCTCGGCGAGCGCGATCGCCGCCGCCGCGCCCCCCGCGGCCAGCGCCACGCGCCAAGAGCGGCTCAGGCTTAGACGGCCGTGCGGCGCCCGCGTGCCTGGGCCACCACCCGCGAGATGAATACCGGGTTGCCCAGGAGGTACCGCCGCCACATCCGCTGCGGCTCCACGCCCAGTCTGAAGATCCATTCGAGCCCATTGTCGGCCAACCACCCCGGGGCGCGCGGAACGCGGCCCGAGACGTAGTCGAACAGCGCGCCGACCGTCCACAGCACGTCGACCTCGAGCGCGTCGAGGTGGCGCTGGACCCACAGCTCCTGCTTCGGCGTCCCCATGCCGACCAGCAGGATGTCCGGCGCGCAGGCGTTGACGTCCTCGAGCACGCGGGCGGCATGGTCGGAGCCGACCTCGAAGAACCCGTGATGGCAGCCGACCACCCGCAGGCCGGGATGGCGCGCCTGGAGGCGGCCGGCCGCCTCGCGGGCGGCGCCCGGCTCCGAGCCGAGCAGGTAGATCGAGCGCTCGGTCTGCTCGCACAGGGCGGCCAGCGACCAGATCCAGTCGGCGCCGGTCATCCGGTGGGGGACGGGCAGGTCGAGCGCCTTGGCGGCGACGCGGACGCCGTAGCCGTCGCAGTACACGAGGTCGGCCTCGCGCAGGGCGGCGCGCAGCTCCGGTCGCTCCTGGGACTGGTTGAGCACGTGCGCGTTGACGTACATCACCCGCCGCGGGCGGCCGGTGGCGTGCCAGCCGGTGATCATCCGCAGCAGCTCGTCGGGCTGGCCGAGGTCGATCGGGATGTCGAAGATCCGCGACTTCGGGCGCGGGGCGAGATGGATGGTGTCGGCTTCCGTACCGGCGATGAGCTGCGCGCTGCTGATGGGAACTCCCCTTCGCGACCCCGGGTCCGGCATCGTATTCCTCTGTGCTCCGGATAGCCATCGATTACCGCGATGCCGCAGCCGCGCGGCCCGGGGGCTGGGGTCGCTACGCCCGCGAGCTGGTGCGCGCGCTGCGGGCCGCGGGGGAGGTGCGCCCGGTCGCGCTCGCGGGCGGCTGGCCGGGGCCCGAGGCGGCGTGGGAGCAGGCGGGCCTGCCGCTCGCGGCGGCGGCCCGGCGGGCCGCGCTCATCCATGCGCCGAACTGCTTCCTGCCGCTGGTGCGACCGTGCCCGGGTGTGGTGACGATCCACGACCTCGCCTTCGAGGCGCACCCCGGCGACTTCACGGCGCGCACCCGCGCCAAGTACCGCTGGCTGACCCCGCGCGCCGCGCGCTCGGCCCAGCGCGTGATCGTCGACTCCGCCTTCACCCGCGCGGACGTCTGCGAGCGCTACGGCGTCGACCCGGACCGCGTGCGCGTCATCGCGCTCGCTCCGGCCCTGGCCGCCGGCGACGCGCCCCCGCCGCCCGGTCCCTACCTGCTCGGCGTCGGCGACCTGCGCGCCAAGAAGAACTGGGGCCGCCTCGTGACCGCCTGGCGGGCGCTGCGGGCCGGCGGGCTCCCGCACCGCCTGGTCATCGCCGGCGCGGACGCCGGAGCCGGAGCCGCGCTGCGGGCGGCGGCGGGCGGCGAGCCGCTCGAGCTGCCCGGCTACACCGACGACCGCACGCTCGACGCCCTCATGCGCGGGGCCGACCTGCTCGTGCACCCGAGCCTCTACGAGGGGTTCGGGCTCGTCGTCCTCGAGGCCCAGGCGCGTGGCTGCCCGGTCGCGCTCGCGCGAGGGACGGCGCTGCCCGACACGGGCGGCGAGGCCGCGATCGCCTTCGACCCCCACGACCCCGACGCCATCGCCGCGGCGGTCTCGGAGGCGCTCGGCCGCCGTGAGGAGCTGGCGGCGAGGGGCCGCGCGCACGCCGCCGGCTTCACCTGGGCCAGGACCGCCGCGGCGACCGCCGCCGTCTACCGCGAGGCGCTCGCGGCATGAGGACGACGATCCTCCTGCTGTCGGTCGACGAGGCGTCGAACCTCGCGTACTCGCTCCCGGCCGCGGTCGTCCAGGAGGGCGCCGAGGTCGTCGTCATCGACAACGCGTGCACCGACTCCACCGCCGACCTGGCCCACCAGCACGGCGCGCGCCTCTTCCAGTTCAAGACGCGCGTCTCGTACGCCGCGGCGCTCAACAAGGCGATCGCGGCGACGCGCGGCGACGCGGTCCTGCTGCTCAACGCGGACTGCTTCCTCGAGCCCGACTTCCTGGAGAAGGCCCGGCCGCGCCTGGAGGAGGATCGCGTCGGGTCGGTGGCGCCGAAGCTGCTGCGGGTCGGTCACGCGGCGATCGACGCGGCGGGGATGACCGTCGACCGCCGCCGCAAGAACGGCCTGGTCGGCCACGGCCGGGCGGTGAGCGCCTACTCGACGCCCGGGGAGGCGTTCGGCGCCGACGGCGCGGCGGCGCTCTACCGCCGCTCCGTGCTCGAGGCGTGCGCGCTGGGCGACGAGGTGCTCGACGAGGACCTCGGCCTGTGGGCGTCGGACGCCGATCTCGCCTGGCGCGCCCGCCTGCTCGGGTGGCGCTGCGCGTACGAGCCGGCCGCCGTCGCGCGGCACGTCCGCACGTACTCGCCGTCGACGCGCGCCCAGATCGCCAAGGAGCACCGGCGGCTGCAGTTCCGCAACCGCTACCTGATGTGGGTCAAGAACGAGACGCGCGCCGGCCTGCTGCGCGACCTGCCGGTGATCCTGGCCTACGAGGCGGCGGCGCTCGGCCACGTCCTGCTGCGCGAGCGCCACCTGCTGCGCGGCTACGCCGACGCGCTGCACGGACTGCCGGAGGCGCGCCGCCGGCGCGACGTCGTGCAGGCGCGCCGGGCGGTCCGCCGCGTCCCGTTCGGGCTCGAGCCACCGGCCTGAGCCGGCGACCGTGAGCCTGATTCCTCGAGCCGGATGAAGAGTGCCCTGAACACCGGGCATCGAGAAAGAGGGGCATACGGTTGGGGTCCGCGGGTCGGGGGGCGCCGGCGGGAAGGGGCTCGAGGGGCCACTCGCGATGGAAGGATCACGAGTGGCGCGGCGCGGTGACCGGCACAATCCGACGAGCGATCCGGATCAGGCGCCGAGTGTCGGGTCAAGCCGGGCGGCCTGTCAGCGCCCACAACCCGATGATCAACGGATCGCAGCGATCACGAGCCCACGCAGAGGACGTCAACCACCCCCTTGCCCTTCCGAGCGGCCGCACGGGGGTGGTTCGGGGCCTCTGACGCCCCCAACCACCCCCATGCGACCGGTTCCGGGCGAAGGGGGTGGTTGACGGCGTCCCGCCCCGTCCGGATCCCCCTTTTCCTCACCCGATGAAGTTCGTCGACCAGCACACCGTCGGATCTCAGTCGACCCACGCGCCGTCGGCGGGGATCGCGACGCGCTCGGCCAGCCCCGCGGCGCCGAGCGCGGCGAGCAGCGCGCCGCGTCCCTCGACGCAATGGTTGATCGCCTCGAGGTGGACGGCGACGAGGCGAGCGTCCGGGGCGTGGCGCGCGGTCGCGATCACGTCCCCGGCGGTCATGGTGATCGGGTCGCCGTGGCGGAAGCGGGCGCCGCCGGCGTTGACCACCACGACGTCCGGGCGGTGGCGGTCGAGCGCGGCGGCGACCTCGTCGCACCAGATCGTGTCGCCGGCGATGTAGAGGACCGGCTCGCCGGGCGCGCGCAGCACGAAGCCGGAGACCGGCGCCATCGCGTCGCCGATCTCGCCCGTCCCGTGGCGGCCGCCGGTGCGGGCGATCACGATCGGCGTCAGCTCGTGCTCGACGTCGACCGGCGTGACGGCCGTGAACCCGTGCGACCGCAGCGACTCGGCGTCCTCGGGCTGGACGAGCAGCGGCAGGCCCCACGGCAACAGCTCGATCGCCGTGTGGTCGAGGTGGTCTGCGTGCAGGTGGGTGATCAGCGCGGCGCCGGCACCCTCCACGAACCGGTTGGCCGGCGCCGGAAGCGGCACGAGCGGGTTGCGGCGGTCGTTCTCGGTGTTCTGGATGGGTGGCCTGGCGCCGGGCGCGTCGAATTGCGGGTCGACGAGCAGCCGGTGCCCGGCGAGCTCGACGACGAGCGTGGCATGACGGACGAGGCGCAGCCGCACGCCGCGGATCTTCGCAGCGTCAGCGCTCGACGCGAAGCTTGACGCGCATGCCGCGGGCGGCGTGGTCGGCGACGGTGCAGAGCAGCGTGTAGCGGCCGGTGCGCTTCAGCCGCAGCTCGAGGAGCCCGCGCCCGCCCGCGCCGCGGACCTCCGCCATCCGGCCGACCAGCTTGCCGCCGGGCGCGATCACCGCGAGGTCGTGGCCGTCCTCGCCGAAGTTCGTCAGGTTGAAGCGCACGCCGCCGGGGGCGACGGTCGGGCGGTAGAGCGAGAGCGAGAACTCGCGCGCGGCGAGGCCGACCGCGACCGGGCCGGCGCCGGGAGCGGCCGGTGCGGCGGCCGCGATCGCCGCGCCGGCGAGGGTGGTGACGAGCGCGGTCCGGGCGGGCAGCCTCATGTCGTCCACGTTCATCGGCGTGCCGCACGAGAACTCCACGGCGCGGCGGCGGCCGATCGGACATCCGGCCGGACGCGGCTATCACCACACCGACCGGGCGCGGCCGGCGCGGACGTCCTCGAGCCGGCCGTGTCGCTCGACGAAGCGCAGCAGGACGGCGCGCGCGGCGGCGACCGCTTCCGCGCCGAGGTCCGCCACGAGCTCGGCCTCCATCCGCTCGCTGATCTCCTGCGCGGTGCGGCGCACCGCCCGGCCGCGTCGCGTCAGCGCGAGGCGCTTGGCCCGGCGGTCGGCCGGATCCGGCCGGCGCTCGACGTAGCGGTGCTCGACCATCTCGTCGACCACCACCGAGACCGCCTGCTTGGTGACGCCGAGGAGCTCGGCCAGGGCCGTGAGCGTGCTTGGCCGCGGCTCGAGCGCGCGCAGGACGGCGCCGTAGGCGGGGCGGGTGGGGTGGAAGCCGGCCGCGGCGACCTCGCGCGTCAGCCGATCGGCGACGCAGCCATTCGCGCCGACGACCAGGAGCGCCCAGTCGGGAACCACATTAGTCAGGTCGACTTGACGATCAGGCATGCTTGACGTAGCGTACCGGCCATGACCGTCATCGCCGCCGCCACCGCACCGACCTTCGAGGCCGGCCCCACCACCGTGATCGGGCTCGCCGCGCCGAGCCGCGGCTCCACGGAGGTCTCCGCCTGGCGCCTGAGCATGGCGCCGGGTGGTGCGAGCCCCGAGCACACTCTCACCCACGAGGAGGTCTTCGTCGCGCTCTCGGGGCGTGCCGTGGCCACGCTCGACGGCGTGACGCACGAGGTCGCCGAGGGCGACGCGCTGGTGGTCGCGCCCGACGTCGCGTTCACGCTGGCGACGGCGGGCGACGAGCCGTTCGAGGCCGTCGCGTGCATGCGCTGCGGCGGCGAGGCGCTCCTCGGCGGCGAGCGTCTCCCGCCGCCGTGGTCGCAGTAGTCGCTCAGCCGGCCAGGGCGAGCTTGTAGACCGCCCACGTGGCCACCGCGGCGTCGTCCCAGCTCCACGACGGCGGGTCAGGCGCCGGGCGGATGGCCGCCTCGGCGGCGGCGACGAGCGCGGTGAGATCGCCGGCCTCGACGAACGTCGCGCGGTCGCCGAGCACCTCGCGCAGGGCGGGCACGTCGGTCACCGCCACCGGCGTACCGCACGCGAGGGCCTCGATCGGCGGCAGCCCGAAGCCCTCGTCGTCGGAGGGGAAGACGAGGGCGCGGGCGCCCGAGTAGATGGCGGCCAGTTCATCGTCGGAGACGCCGCCGGTGAGCGTGACGTCGTCGAGCTCGCGCGCCCACTGACCCGGGTCGCCGACGAGGACCAGCGGCAGCTCCCGCGGCGCGCTCGCGAGCGCGGCGACCCGCTTGCGCGGATCGGGATGGCGCAGCCCGCCGACCCACACGAGGTAGTCGCCGGGCAGGCCGTAGCGCTCGCGGACCGCCGCGACCTCCTCGCCGTTGCGGGGGGTGAACGCCGGGGCGGGGGCCTCGGCGATGACGTGCAGGCGCGAGGCGTCGATCTTCAGCAGCTCGGCGGCGTCGGCCGCGACGGCGTGGGTGGGGACGATCACCCGTGACGCGCGCTCGACCGCGAGGTAGCGCATGCGGAAGCGCAGGCCGGAGCGCAGATACTCGCCGCGGCGCTTGAGCGGCACGAGATCGTGGAGCGTCACCACCGACGGGACCCGCGGGCGCAGCAGTGCGCCGTCGATCCACGGCGAGTGGAACACGTCGACGCCGCGCGGCCGGTGGGTCTCGACGATCTCTGAGCCCTGGTGGGCGGCCTCGCCCTGGAGGGCTTCGAGCAGGCACCGCGCGTAGCGGCCGATGCCGCGGGAATCGGCGGCGGGCCGGGAGTCGAACGCGACCTTCACGGCATGCCCTCCAGCAGTGCCGCGACGCGGTCGGCGTACGCGTCGGCGTGCCAGCGGGCCGCGCGGGCCCGCGCGGCGGCGCCCATCTCCTCGCGGTGCTCCAGCACCTCGAGCACCGCCTCGGCCAGCGCCTCGGGGTCGCCGGGCGCGACGAGGCGGCCGGTCACCCCATCGTCGACGACCTCGGCCAAGCCGCCGACCCGCGTCGCCACCACCGGCGTCCCCACGGCCATCGCCTCGGCAAGAACGGTCCCGAACGGCTCCTCGCGGGACGGCGCCACGAGCACGTCGAGCGCGCCCATCAGGCCGGCGGCGCCGTCGATCCAGCCGTGATGCTCGACCCCGGCGGCGCCCTTGACCGCGGCCAGGTAGGCGGGATCCGAGCCGTACGGGTCGTCGCCGACGATGACCACGCGCGCGCCGGCGGCGGTGATCGTCGGCGCCGCGCGGACGAGGTCGAGCGGGCCCTTGCGCGGCTCCACCCGACCCACGAAGCCGACGATCGGCCGGCCATTCCGAGTGCCGCCCCACGGCGGTGCGACGGTGATGGGATCCGGCTCGACCGGGCAGCCGACCACGTGGGCGCGCAGGCCGCCGAGGCGGTCGGCGACCGCGGCCGAGGGGACGAGGACCAGCGAGGCGCCGCGCCACATCCGCGGCACGCGCGTGACCAGGTCGTGCGGGTGCAGCACCGTGCGGACCCCGCGCAGCGCCGGAAGGAGGCGGCCGCAGGTCGTGCCGTTGAGGTAGACGACGTCGAACGAGCGCGCGAGCCGCCGCACGCGCGGCCACGAGCCGACGGCGCGCGCGCCGGCGCCACGGGCCAGTCCGCCGAGCGGCAGCGCGTGCCAGCCGTGGCCGGCGGCGAGGATCGCGTCACGCAGCGGGCCGTGCCCCGGGGTCGTGACGGTCAGCGCCCAGCCCCGGTCGCGCAGCCGCGCGGCGAGGCGCAGGAGGCCGATCTCGGCGCCGCCGGGATGGTCCACCGGAGCCACGGCGAGGACGCGCACGATCCGACCATAACCGGCGGAGCCATAGCCTTGCTGACGTGAGGGTTAGCGTTGTCATCAGGGTCCGTGACGAGGTCGCGTCGATCGGCGCGGTCCTCGACGCGCTCGCGGCCCAGACGCTGCCTCACGAAGTGGTGCTGGTCGACTCGGGCTCGCGCGACGGCACGCTCGGGATCGCCCGCGCGCGGCCGGAGGTCCGGCTGCTGGAGCTGGCGCGATCTGAGTTCTCGTTCGGGCGCGCGCTCAACCTCGGCACGCGCGCGACGTCCGGCGACGTCGTCGTGGCCTTGTCCGCCGACGCGGTGCCGCGCGACGCCGGGTGGCTCGCGCGAGTGCTCGCGTGGTTCGACGATCCGGCGGTCGCGTGCGTGTTCGGCGAGACGCGCGATCACGCCGGCCGGCCGCTGCGTGCCGCGGCGCGCCAGACGGCGGCGCTGGCTCGCGCACACCCGGAGTGGGGGTACTCGAACGGCGCCGGCGCGTTCCGGCGCGAGCTGTGGGCGCAGCGGCCGTTCCGCGAGGACCTGCCGGCGTGCGAGGACCGCGAGTGGGCGCTGTGGGCGCTCGGCGCCGGCGAGCGTGTCTGCGTGCTCGACCCGGCGCTCGCCGTCGACCACGACCACTCGCGCGACCCGCTCGCGGCCACGTTCCGCCGGGTCGCGCTCGAGCACCGCGGCTTCGCGACGTTCCTCGATCTGCCGCCCTACCGCGTGCGCGACCTCGCCGCCGAGTGGTGGCGCGAGCAGGGCTGGCACGCCTCGCGCGCCCGCGCCCGGCTCAGCCCGCGGCGGGCGGCGCGGCTGGCCGGGAAGTGGTGGGGGCTGCGGTGAGGGACTGGTATGAGCAGGTGTGGGAGGCCGCGCCCGCCGACCCCGAGCCGTGGGCATGGGGGCGGCGGCGGCGCTGGCTGCTCGACGAGGCGCGGCCGGGCGAGCGCGTCCTGGATCTCGGCTGCGGCTCGGGGCGCTTCCTGCGCGCGTTGAGCGAGGCCGGCGCCGTGCCGGTCGGGGTGGAGATCGCCGAGGCGGCGCTCGAGCGCGCGCGCCGCGTCGCACCGGGAGTGGAGCTGCATCGCGTCGACCCGGACGGCGACCTGCCCCTCGACGACGGGTCGGTCGACCTGGTGTGGTGCTCGGAGGTGCTCGAGCACGTCGCCGACACCGCCGCGCTCCTGACCGAGGCCCGCCGCGTCCTGCGCGCCGGCGGGCGCATGCTTGTGACCACGCCCTACCACGGCCGCGTCCACGCAGCGGTCCTGGCGCTGACGCGCTTCGAGACGCATTTCGATCCCCTCGGTCAGCACCTGCGCTTCTACACCGCCGACTCGCTCATCTGTGCGTTGGCGAGGCGGGGGTTCGACTCGGTGACCGTCCGCGCCACCGGCCGGCTGCCGCTCTTCCGCGAGACGCTGATCGCCCGGGCATGCGCGTCCTGATCGACGTCAGCGCGCTCAACCGGGCGCCGAGCGGGACCGCCGTCTACCTCGAGCGGCTGCTACCCGCGCTCGCGGCCGAGGGCGTCGACGTCGTGACGGCGCGCCGGCGCGCCCGGCCGCGCGGCGGCGGCGGCCCGCGCTCCTATCTGAATGCCGCCGCGGAGGCCGCGTGGATCGCCGGCGAGCTGCCGCGGCGGGCCCGGAGCGCCTCGGCCGACGTGCTGCACCACCCGCTCCCGGCGTTCGCCCGCCGCGCGCCCTGCCCGCAGGTCGTCACCGTCCACGACCTCGCGTTCGAGCGCCTCCCGGACCTGTTCGACGCCCGCTACCGGGCGCTCGCGCGGCGCCGGCATCGCGCGGCGGCGCGCCGGGCGGGGGCAGTCATCGTCCCGTCGCGGGCCACCGCGCTCGACGTGCGCGCGCTGTGGGGGATCGACGCGCAGCGCATCGTCGTCGCGCCGCACGGGCCGGGCCAGGCGCCGCCGTCGGACCGCCGCGGGATCCGCCACTTCCTCTACGTCGGCGACGCCGAGCCGCGCAAGAACCTGCCGCGGCTGCTCGACGCCTACGCGCGCTACCGGGCGACCGCCGGCCTGGAGCCGCTCGGGCTCGTCCTGGCCGGGAGCGCCCGCGCGACGGCGCCGGGCGTGCGCTGCGAGCCCGATCCCGACCTGCCCGCGCTGCACGCCCGCGCCGCCGCGCTCGTCGCCCCGTCGTTGCACGAGGGCTTCGGGCTCACGGCGCTCGAGGCCATGCACGCCGGGACGCCGGTGCTCGCCGCCCGGGTCGCCGCGCTGACCGAGGTGTGCGCGGACGCCGCGCGCTACGTCGACCCGCGCGATCCCGGCTCGATCGCGGCCGGGCTGACGGAGCTCGCGACGGTCGCGCCGCTGCGCGAGGCGCTGCGCCGGCGCGGGCTGGAGCGCGCGGCCGCGTTCAGCTGGGGACGGGCGGCGCGGGCCCACGTCGCCGCGTATACGTTGGCCCTTCGATGAAGGTCGCCATCCTCGGCACCCGCGGCATCCCCGCCGCCTACTCCGGCTTCGAGACCGCCGCGGAGCAGCTCGCGCAGCGCCTCACGCAGCGGGGCCACGAGGTCGTCGTCTACTGCCGCCCGCACGTCGTCGACCGGCGGATCAAGACGTACAAGGGCGCGCGCCTGGTGCACCTGCCGACCGTCCGCAACAAGTACCTCGACACGTTCGCCCACACGCTGCTCGCCGCCGTGCACGCCGCCCGTCGCGAGCGGCCCGACGTCGCCCTCTTCTTCATCGCCGGCAACGCCCCGCTGTGCCTCCTCACGCGCGGCGCCGGCATCCCGACCGTCATCAACGTCGACGGGCTGGACTCCGATCGCCGCAAGTGGCCGGCCGCCGCGAAGGCCTACCTCCGCTTCGCCGAGCGCAACGCGCCGCGCTGGGCCGACCGCACGATCACCGACTCCCACGCGGTCGCCGACGTCTTCGAGCACCGCTACGGGGAGCGGATCGGCGTCGTGCCCTACGGCGTCACGGACCCGGGCTACGAGGGCGAGGAGACCCTGCACCGGCTGGGCCTCGAGCCGCGCCGCTACATGCTGTTCGTCGGCCGGCTCGAGCCCGAGAACAACCCGCACGTCCTCGTCGAGGCGTTCGCGCGGATCCCCACGGCGCGCACGCGGGGGATGAAGCTCGTGGTGGTGGGCGGCGCGCCGTACGCCGACGACTACATCCGCGGCGTCATGCGCGACGGCGACCCCCGCGTGATCTTCCCCGGCTACGTGTTCGGCCGCGAGTACTGGGAGCTCCAGCGCCACGCGTACGCGTTCGTCGCGCCGACCGAGGTCGGCGGCACGCACCCCGTCATCCTCGAGGCGCTCGCGGCGGGCAACTGCGTGCTCGTCAACGACCACCCCCCGAACGTGGAGACGGTCGGCGACGCGGGGCTGTTCTTCTCCGGCTCGGCCGGAGCGCCCGACCTCGCCGCCCAGCTCGAGCGGCTGCTGGACGACCCGGACCTCGTCGCCGCCTACCGGACGCGCGCGATCCAGCGCGCGCGGCGCTACTCGTGGGACCGGGTGACCGACCAGTACGAGGAACTGCTCCTCGACGCGTGCCGGGCGAGCCGCCCGGGGCGCCTGCCGCCCGAGCTCATCGATCTGCCGGCGCCGGGGCCTCGCCGGGCGGCCTGAGCTTCTTCCAGCCATCGGCGGGCATCCGGGCGACGAGCCGGGTGCCGCTGCTTGCGGCGGGCTTGAAGATGGCGGTCTCTCCCTCGTCGAGCGACAGGTCCGTCGCGGCGCCGATGTTGGGCGTGTGCGTCACGAGCACGATGTTCGTGCCCATGGGCGGCGGCGTTACGAGCGCGCGCTTGAGCGCGCGCGTCCGGCGGCGGTCGTCCGCGTCGGTCCCGACGGAGGCCAGCGGGAGCAGCGACCGGTCGACGGTCACGGTCTCGAACGCGCCTTCGGCGGTCTCCTTGGCGCGGCAGAACGGGCTCGTCCGCACCTCGCCGATGGGGATCTGCAGCGCCTTGATGTCGGCGCCGATGGCCTTGGCCTGCGCGACGCCGTCGCGCGTGAGCCGGCGCTGCGTCGCGCAGTTCAGCGTCTCGACCCGGTCGGTCTTGGGCTCGGTCGTCGCGTGGCGGAGCAGCAGGACGTGGCCGCCTTCGCGGAGCTGGGAGAGGAGCGGCGACGGGGTGGGGGCGGGCGCGGCGGCGGTGGGTTCTTCCTTCTCGCCGCAGGCGGCGAGGGTGGTGGCTGTGAGGAGGGCGACGGCTTGTCGGAGCACGCGGCGATGATGGCAGTCCGTTCCGGCGTGAGCGTGTCGCCTGGCGGGGCGGTGCTTCGCGGCCGCGTGGGCCCCGAACTGCGGCTCTGAGGAAGGCGAGTCGGGCGGGCGGGTGGCGCGAGGGGGTGGTGAGGACGTCAACCACCCCCATGCGCGCCCGCGGAGCCGCAAGGGGGTGATTCACCCTTCTATTTGGGGTGAACCACCCCCATGCGACCGGGATACGACGATGGGGGTGGTTGACGTCCCGCCCCGCCGCCCCCCAAAGCTCACCTCTCAATGCCGGGTTTCAGGGCTCGCACATGTCGCGGATCACCGCGGAGTCGCCGAGCGGTCAGCGCCGCGCGCGACGCGGCTGCTTGACCCGCACGCCGACCTCGCGCGAGTAGATTCTCCCCGCCCCGGCCGGCCGGTCGTACGCGAGCCGGAGTCGGCCGGAGCGCTTCAGGCGGACCCGCTTGACGAGGTACCCGCGCTCGTTCGTCCTCGCCGTCGCGAGCCTCCGCCACCGCTTCGCGCCGCTCGGGCGCAACTCGACGCGGGCGGCCGCCGGCCGGCCGTTCGGGGCCACGCGCACGAGCCCCCACACCGTGATCGTCCGCCCATGCCTGACCGACCGGCGCGGCACCCAGACCGGGAGCCGGTAGGCGTCGAGCGCGGGCTTGGCGGAGCCGTCGAGCAGGCGCAGGCCGCTCTGGAACGTGAGCCCGATCGGCTCGGCGTCGTCGACGAGGAGGAACTGCGAGAGCGTCCGCACCCGCGGGTTGCGGTAGGCGAGGTACTCCGACTCGTTCAGGTAGGCGGCCTGGCGCCCGAAGGAAACGCCGGTCAGCTCGTCGGGCGGATCGGTCTGGTAGCCGTACTCGGTGAGGTACAGCGGCAGCCGGCGGTCGACGCCGTGGGCCGCGAACGCGGTGTCGAGCGTGCGCTCGAGGCGGCCGAGCGACTGGAGCGTCACGTAGTCGGGATCGCTCTGGCGGGAGCTCGGGGCGAGCAGGAGCTCGTAGGGGTGGTGCGCGAACCCGGTGGCGGCGAACAGCACGGGGTGGCGGGCGGCGAAGTCGCCGGGGGCCTCGCAGCCGAGCTCGGCGGCGGCCGCGCCGGTCAGCGGTCGCAGCTGCCCGTCGAGGCAGTACAGCGCGCGGACGAAGACGAGCGCCTTCATCCGCCGCTTGACGCCGCGCGACGCATCGCCCTTCGGCGCCGTCTCGCCGATCAGGATCGTGTCCTCGCCGTGGCCCGAGGCGCGCAGCCCGGCGTAGGCGGCGTCGGCCAGCGCGCGGTAAATGCGCGGCGCGGCCTCGACGAACCGCCCGCCTCCGATGTCGGCGAACTGGGGCGTCAGCCAGCCGGACTGGTTCGGCTCGTTCCAGATCGACCAGTAGTCGACGCGCGGGACGCCGGGATACCGGCCGGAGTAGCGGCGCCCGACGGCGGTCGCGAAGGCGGCGAACTCGCTCGGCGTCGGGTCGTAGGTGTCGGCGATGTCCTCGCGCGGCGGCGGCGCGGTCGCCCACAGCGGGGCGGGCGCGGTCAGGTTGAGGTTGACCGACAGCCCGCGGGCCGCGGCCTCGCGGATCACGAAGTCGAAGCGGTCCCACGCGCTCCGGGGATAGGACGCGGGGTCGGCGGCGTCGAACGCCGGCCGCGACCGGCTCTTGGGGTCGGGCGCGACGACCGCCCACACCACGGTGATCCGCACCCGGTCGGCGCCGAGGCCGGCGAGCTCGTCGAGCGTCGCGCGCACCCGCTCGGGCGGCGAGTAGATGAGGCGGTTGTCGTCCTGGAAGGTGGACTCCTGCGTCGGTGACGCCTGCGCCGGTGCGCTCAGCGCCCCGGCCAGCACGGCGGCGAGGAGCGCGGCAAGCGGCCTGACCGCCCTCAAGGCGTCCCGGCGGCCTTCTGGTCGGCGAGGATCCGCCGCAGGTTCAGGAAGGCCGCCTCGGTGTCCGACGAGCGCGGATCGAGGTAGTACGCCGCCCGCAGCGGCGCCAGGCCCCGCTCGGGCTGATCGAGCGCCAGCGCCCGGTGCTCGCCCAGGCGCCGCCATGCGCGGGCGTTCGCCGGCTGCAGCGACACCGCGCGCTCGAGCGTGCGCTCGGCGTCGATCGGGCGGCCGATGGCGTCCTGGATGGAGGCGAGGTCGAACAGCGGCTCGACCGAGAGCGGGTTACGCCGCACGGCGATCTGCGCGATGTCGACGGCGGCGTTGGGCGCGTTGGCGTCGAGCCGGTCGAACGCCCGGTCGCTCGCGTGCGAGGCGCGCAGGGGCTGGAACGCCGCCCACGACGCCGCCAGCGCGGCGAGCACGACGGCGACCCCGAGGCCCGCCCGGGGCGTGCCGAGCCGCGCGCGCCACGGCACCGCGACCGCCGCCACCGCAGGGCGTCCCGCGACGCGCTCGCGCAGCGGCCCGCGCCCGACGACCCACGCGGCGCAGACGAGGGCGATGATCGCCGTCCCGGGTACGAGCCACGTCAGGTCGACGAGCGAGTGGACTCCGAAGACCACCACCACCGCCGCCAGCGTGAGCAGGCCGACGCGCTCGGCGTCCATCGGCAACCCGCGGTCCTTGCGCCGGATCCCGAGCGACCGCGCGGCGGCGGCCAGCCAGGCGGCGAGGAGCGCGAGCGAGAGCCCGAGCCCGACCAGACCGAGCCCGGCGAGCGTCTCGACGACGTAGCCGTGCGCCTGGCGGACCTGGAGCTCGCCCGTCCGGTAGCGCGTGCGGGCGATCGCGAACGAGCCGGCGCCGGCGCCGACCGCCTGGTGCGCCTGCCAGATCTCCATCGCTTCGCGCCAGTAGCGCGACCGCACCGACGCCGTCGCCGTGAGACGGCCCGGCGAGTTGGAGGGCGTGCCCGCGCTGGGATCGGTGAGCTGGGTCCAGCGCTCGGAGAGCTGGCCGCCGAGGCCGCCGGGCTGGGTGGCCAGGACGCCGACCCCGGCCACCGGCAGCAGCGCCACGAGGACGATCAGCGCGCGGCCGGCACGACCGCGCAGCGCCGGGCCGGGCGCGCGGTTGGCGGCGGCGAACCCGATCGCGAGCCCTGCGACGAGCAGGACGGCGGCCATGAGCGCGAGCAGCGCGCCGAGCTCGTGGCCGGCCTCCGTGCGCGCGACCAGCGGCACCTCGTCGTCGGTCAGCGCCTCGCGCGCGAAGACCCACGCCACCACCAGCGCGGCAGCCGCGACGCTGACGGCGAGGGCGACGGCGGCGCGCAGGCGCAGCGGCACCGCGACGAACCAGAAGATCAGCCCGATCGCCAGCGCGAGCAGCGCGCCCCGCGAGTAGGACAGCATCAGGCACACGAGGCTGAGCCCGAGCGCCGGATAGGCGAGCGCGTTGAGCGCCTGGTTGCCCGAGCGCTTCGCCGCCAGCCACAGCAGCGGCGGGATGGCGAGCGCGGCGGTCAGCCCGACCGCGTTCCAGTAGTCGTAGGGCGCGCGCAGCCGCGCGTACGTCTCCTCCGGCGCCAGCGCGCCCGGGAAGACCTTGGTGAGCAGCGCCCAGACGACCAGCAGCATGCCGGCCAGCGCGACGCCGCCGACGACCGACGGCCAGCGCGCCGGGGCGAGCCGCACGAGCGCCAGCGCGGCGGCGAACGCCGCCACGTACGTAAGCAGGCGGCTGGTCTCGAGCCACGAGTCCGCCGGCGCGAGCGACCAGGTGATCGAGAGGGCGGTCAGCGCCGCCAGCGCCGTCAGGCCGGCCAGCGTCCAGCCCCCGTGCAGGCGGGTCTCGCGCGTCTCCAGCAGGGCGACCGCGACGAGCCCGGCGCAGCCGAGCATCACCGCGATCTCGGTGTAGGTCGTGCGCGCAAGCTGCGTGCCACCGCCGGCGCCGAACGCGATCCCGGCGAGCACGAGGGCGACCCCGCCGCAGACGACGATGTCGGCGCGGACCCACGGCAGGACGATCGCCCGGCGCCCGACGACCGCGCCGGGGCCGTCGCCGCCGGAGCTAAGACGTCCGGCGAGCGAGGACACGCCGGCGGACGGCGGGGACGGCCGCGAGGACGACGGTGACGCCGAGCAGGACGAGCACCGCGATCAGCGAGGTGGGCAGGGTGGCGTTCGCCGCGCTGCCGGCCACGCCGCGGACGCCCGGCACCACCTTCTGCCCGTGCACGTCGACCTCGGGCAGTTCCTCGCGAGCGGTGCGCAGCTCTGACTTCTCCTTGGGGCTCGCCTCGGCGGGCGGGGCGCCCGGGTCGCGGCCGAGTGTCGTGCGCGGCGAGCTGCCGCCGGGCGCGGTCGCCGCACCCGGCGTGCCCGGCACGATGGCGCCGCCGGCGCCAGGCGCGGTGCTGGCGCCCGACCCGGCGGCCTTGCGGCGGCCGTCGGCGGCGAGCGCGGCGGCCAGCACGTCGCGGCAGGCGGAGTAGATGTCCTTGTCGCTGGGGATGCTGTTGCGCGCGTCCCGGAGGTCGCGCGGCGAGTAGCTCCCCTGCAGCTGGTCGTCGTCCTCGCAGTCCCGCAAGATGTTGTTGCGGGTGTCCGCGCCGGCGGTGGGCGCGAGGGCCAGCAGGCCGAGGACGACCACGAGGATGAGTCGTAGTCGTGGCATCAGCCGATTCACGCTGAGCACCCGATCCGCCGGGTTCCGGGAGACCCCCACGGCGGTCAGCGCGCGGCCGAGGCCGGCCGCCCACGCCTCGCCGGTGTAGGCGGCGACCGCCTCGCGCGCGGTGGCGCCGAGGCGCTCGCGCAGGGCCGGCTCGTCGTGCAGGCGCCGCAGCGCGCCCGCGAGCGCGGCAGCATCACCCGCGGGGACCACGAGGCCCGTGCGCTCGTGCTCGACGAGGCCGCCGGCGGCGGCGCCGACTGCGTCGGAGGCGATGACGGGGAGACCCTGGTTCATGGCTTCGTTGGCGACGAGGCCCCACGGCTCGCGGAAATCGCGAGTGGGGATCGACGGTAGGACGACAACGTCGGAGCCGGCGTAGAAGTTGCGCAGTTCGGGCGGGTCGACCGGCCCCACGGCCACCGCACCGGTGGCGGCGGCCGGGGCTCGGAACCGACCGCCGCCGACCAGTACCAGTGCGGCGTGCAGTGCGGACAGGCCTGACTGATGCCAGGCCGTCAACAGCACATGTAGGCCCTTTTCCCGGGTCATCCGGCCGACAAACGCCGCCTGGAACGGTGCGCGGCGCTGAGGGTTCGACGTCTGACCGCTCCAGAACGCGTTGTCGACCGCCTGCGGCGCCTCGAAGATCGGGGCGCGGGCGCCCTTGCCGCGGACGTACGCGGAGACGTGGGGGCCGTAGGTCGCGATCGCGTCGGCGTCGCGGTAGATGTGGCGCAGCGGCAGGTAGGAGAGCGCGTGGGCGGGAGTACGTGGGTGGGCCCAGATCGTCGCCCACAGGACGAAGGGGACGCGGGCGCGGCGGGCGCCGGCGTAGGCCGAGGGCAGTGCCACGCGCCCGGAGAGCCCCGCGACGATCGCGCGGTAACGGCCCGAGGCGGCCAGGCCGAAGACGTCGCGCTCGCGGACGCTTCGCGCCGGCAGCGCGGCGGCGGCGGCGCCCGTCCCGCCCCCGCCGTGGCGCACGTCGCCCCCCACCAGCGCGTACTCGACGCCCTCGCGCTCCGCCAGCCGGCGGAACCCGTCGACGCGGTAGCCCGGCGCGTGGTTCGTGACGAACAGGACCGGGCGCGGATCGGTCACGCGGTCGCGCTCACCGCCACGAGTCGTACGTCGCCAGTGTTCGCTGCGCCTCGGCGCGGCGCAGGTAGGGGCGGTCGGCCAGGAACGCCTCCGCCTCGGCCAGCGCCGCGGCGCGCGGGTAGTCGCCGGCCACGGGCCGCAGATGGCGGACGGGGGTGGCGTCGACGATGCCGGCGGGCCAGCCGCGCTCGGCGGCCACCGCCCCCCAGTGGACGTCGAGGCCCCACCCCATCTGGACGTGGGGGAACGGAAGGAGCGTGGCGAACGTCTCGGCGTGCAGCGCCGTGACCGGGCCGATCTCGACGAACGCCGTGCGCCGCGCGACGGCGCCGGGGCGCCGGCGGGTCACCCGCCACGCGGCGTTCGACGCGAAGGCGTGCGCGGGCTGGGCGAGGCGGAAGCCGAAGCGCTCGCAGACGAGCAGGAACGGGTCCAGGAAGCCGCGCGGCAGCGCGACGTCGTCGTCGACGATCAGCAGCCAGTCGGCGGAGATCGGATCGTGGGCGGCGAGCGCGGCGTTGACGTTCGCCCACTTGCCGGCGCCCGGAGCCGGCGCGGTGAGGACGAGGGTGACGTCGTGGCGCGATCGCTCGAGCTCGGCGACCGCGGCCGCGGTCGTCCCGGCGTGCTCGGGCCGCGCCACCGACACGACCAGGACGCGCCGGCGCGGCGCGCGGCGCGCGGCCCGGCGGAGCGCGAGCCGGTCGGGGAGCGTCAGCGCGTCGGCGACGAGGTCGCGACCGGCGCCCTGCAGGCGCGTGCGGCGGTTGAGCGTCCCCGACTCGCCCGACAGGAACTCCGGCCCTCCGGAGGCGGGAGGGGGCGGCGCGGCGAACGCCTCGCGCAGGCGCCCGGCGGTGTGGGCGGTGAGGACGATCCCGTTGCCGCAGCGGTAGCGGACCGTGTGCCCGGCGCAGCCCGCCAGCGTGCGCAGCTCGGCGGCGACGGGCGGCGCCACGCCCTTGCGCCCGTCGTAGCGGCGCGAGTTGCGGCCGCGGAAGTAGGCGGCGCGCGAGAGCCCGCGGATGGTCGCGTCGGCGCCGGTGCGGCGATGGTCGACGCCGGCGGCGGCGACGTAGCGCACACGCCCGCCCGCCGCGCGCAGGCGCCGCTGGAGGTCCTCCTCGTCGCCGTAGAGGTCGAGGCTCTCGTCGAACCCGCCCCCGACCAGGTCCAGCGCGCGCCGCCGGATCGTCAGGTTCGCGCCCCAGGCGAAGTCGGCGTCGCGGTCGGCGGGCCCGAGGTCGAGGGTCGTCACCGGCGGCGGCTCCCGGCCACACGCGTGCAGGTTCGCGCCCTCGAGCCGCGCGCGGATCGGACCGCCGAAGACGAGGTGCTCCGGGCAGGCCCGCTCGGCCGCGAGCAGCGCACCGAGCCACGACGGCCACACGTGGACGTCGTCGTCGAGGAAACACAGCAGGTCGCTGCCCGCGACCGCTGCCGCCGAATTCCGCGCCGCGTTGAGGCCGCGCATCTCCCCGTGCGCGAGGTAGCGGGCGCCGTGCTCGGCCGCGAGCGCCTCGGTCGCCGGGTCGGCGGGGTCGTCCTCGACCACCAGCAGCTCGGCGCCGTGCTCGCGCACCTGTCCGGCCACGCTCGCCAGCGCCACCGCGAGATAGTCGCGCCGCCGGCGGGTGGGGACGATGACGGAGGCGGAGGGGGCCACGGCGCCGATGAGCTTAGGCTCAGTCGCCTTGATCCTCCTTCTGCACAACCGCTACCGGCACCCGGGCGGCGAGGAGCGCGCGGTCGAGGACCTGCGCTGGCTGATCGGCGCGGAGCTCGGCGAGGAGGTCGAGGTGCTGCAGCGCGACTCGGCGACGATCGGCCGCGCGCGGGCCGCCGCGGGGCTGCTGCGCGGCGGTCTCGAGCCGGGCGACGTCGCGGCGGCGGTGCGCCGGACGGGGGCGCGGGTCGTGCACGCCCACAACGTCAACCCCTCGCTGGGCTGGCGGGCGCTCGCCGCGGCTCGCGAGGCGGGCGCCGGCGTCGTGTTGCACCTGCACAACTACCGCCTGGTCTGCGCGGTCGGGACCTGCTTCACCCACGGCGAGGACTGCATGCGCTGCCACGGCCGCGACACGCTGCCCGGCGTGCGCCTGAACTGCCGCGGCGGCTCGCGGGCGGAGTCGGCCGCCTACGGCGCCGGCCTCGCGCTGTGGCAGCGCCGGCTCGCGGCGCAGGTCGACGCCTTCCTGGTCCCGAGCGCCTTCGCGCTGCGGCGGCTGCGGGCGCTCGGCGCGCCCGTCGACGGGCGGGCGAGCGTCCTGCCCTCGGTCCAGCGCGACATCGCAGAAACGTCGCGGGCGGCGTCCGGGCGCTTCGCGCTCGCGGCGGGGCGCCTGACCCCGGAGAAGGGCTTCGCGGACGCCGTGGCGGGCTGCGTCGCGGCGGGGGTCCCGCTGGTGGTCGCGGGCGACGGGCCCGAGCTCGCGTCGCTGCAGGCGGCGGCGGCGGGCCACGAGGTGCGCTTCACGGGCCACGTGAGCAGCGCCGAGCTCGCGGCGCTGCGGCGCGAGGCGGCGGTCGCCGTCGTCCCGTCGCGCTACGCCGAGATCCTCCCGCTGGCCGCGCTCGAGGCGATGGCCGCGGGTCTCCCGGTCGTGGCGGCCGACTCAGGCGGGCTGGGCGAGGTCGTCCCGGCGCCGGGCCGGTACCCCGCCGGCGACCCCGCCGCCCTCGCCGAGCGCGTCCGGGCGCTCTGGGGCGACGAGACGGCCGGGGAGCGGGCCCTCGCGATCGTCCGCGCGCTCGCCGCGCCGCCTGCGGTCGCGGAGCGGCTGCGGGCGGTCTACGCGACCGCATCGCGCTCGTCCGCGGCCGAACCGTCGCCGGGCGGCGGAAAGAAGTCCCTGCTGTAATCACGCTCCATGTATCTCCTACGACCCGTCCTCGTCATCCTTCTCGCTGCGGTCGTGATGGTTGCGTGCAGCAGCGCGCCTGCAGCCGCGAAGGTCTCCCGCAAGAAGGCGATGTGGGGTCCGCTCGAACGCAACGGACAGCCGCAGATGCCGGTCTACGCCGAGCTCGGCGTGGGTCTGTGGCAGACCCAGTTGCGCTGGGAGCGCACCGCGAAGGAGCGGCCGGCCAACCCCCGCGATCCCGCCGACCCGGCCTACAAGTGGCCGAAGGCGCTTGACGACGCGATCGCGCAGGGCCGCCCCTTCGGGATCAACGTGCTCGTCATGGTCATCGGCGCGCCGCCGTGGGCCAACGGCGGGCACGATTGGAACTTCCCCCCGACCAGCGACCGCGACTACGCGGACTTCGTCGAGGCGGCGGCCAAGCGCTACCCGGCCGTCAAGCACTGGATGGTGTGGGGCGAGCCCAACGGCCACCGTTCCTACCAGCCGGTCGTCGATGACGGCGGCCGCCCGCTCCCCAAGAGCAAGCGCGGCCACGTCGAGTTCTACGCGAAGATGCTCGACCGCTCCTACGGCCGCCTGAAGAAGCTGTCCAAGAAGAACATGGTGATCGGCGGCAACACCTGGACCATCGGCGCCACCAAACCGTTCCACTGGATCCGGGCCCTGCGCCTCCCCAACGGCAAGCCGCCGCGCATGGACCTCTACGGGCACAACCCGTTCGGCCAGCCCTTCCCGAGCCTGGGAGGAAGGGGGAAGCCCCGGCAGCCCGGCATCGCCGAGTTCTCCGACCTCGACACGCTCCAGACGGCGGTCAACAAGCAGCTGCGCCGCCGCAAGCGCGGCAAGCGGATCCGCATCTTCGTCTCGGAGTACGCCCTGCCGACCGACCACCAGAACGTGTGGGGCTGGTTCGTGAGCCGCGAGGACCAGGCGCGCTACCTCCGCAACGCCATGCGTGTCGCCCGGAGCAAGAAGTGGATCTACTCGTTCGGCTACTACACCTTGTTCGACGGCCAGCCGCTCCCCGACAACTCACAGGGCGACTGGGGCCTCTTGACGATCGATGGGACTCGGAAGCCAGCGTTCGACGTGTTCAAGAACAGTTGATGCAGATGAATCCGAAAGCTTCTCGTCCGCTCATCCGTTCGCTGAGCGAGGGATTGTCCGCCGTGGGTGCCGGCCAGGCTCTCGTCTGATGCGTTCGAAGGAAGGATCAGGAGTCGCCGTGGCAATGAATACCCAGTCCACCCGGTTGGAGTTCCTCCACCTCAGTCGCCCCAGGCTCGGCGACGAGGAGATCGACGAGATCCTCGACTCGATCCGGGCCGGCTGGCTGACGACGGGGCCGAAGGTCGAGATCTTCCAAGACCGGCTGGCGTCCTACGTGGGCGCGCCACACATCCGCTGCCTGTCGTCGTGCACCGCAGGCCTGCTGCTCGGCCTGAAGGCGGCGGGGATCGGCCCCGGCGACGAGGTCCTCGTGCCGACGCTGACCTTCGTGTCCTGCGCCAACGCGATCGAGCAGGTCGGCGCGCGGCCCGTGTTCGTCGATGCGGATCCGGAGACCGGGCTGATCGACCTCGCCGCGGCGGAGCTGTGCATCGGTGACGCGACGCGGGCGATCCTGCCCGTGCACCTGGGCGGCCGTCCGCTGGACATGGACCGCGTCAACGACCTCCGCGACACCTACGGGCTCGCGGTCATCGAGGACGCCGCGCACTCGATCGGCGCCGAGTGGGGCGGGCGCCGGATCGGCTCGTTCGGGAACTTCACCTCGTTCTCGTTCCACGCCACGAAGAACATCACGACGTTCGAGGGTGGCGCGCTCGTCGTCCCCGACGGCGTGACCGCCGGCCGGATCGAGCAGCTCTCGCGCCACGGCCTGAGCCGCTCGTCGTGGAACCGTCACGGCGCGAGCGGCCCGGACGCCTACGACGTGGTCGAGCCGGGGTTCAAGTGCGCCATGCACGACATCTCCGCCGCGGTCGGCATGCACCAGATCGAGCGCCTCGACGAATGGATCGATCGCCGCTCCGAGATCTCCGCCGCCTACGACGAGGCACTCGCCGACCTCCCGCTCGCCACGCCACCTCCGGTCCCCGACCATGCGCGCCACGCGCACCATCTCTACCCGGTCCGCCTGCTCGACGAGGCGCGGCTGCACCGCGACGACGTGATCGAGGGGATGCGGCGGCTGAACGTCGGCACCAGCGTGCACTTCCGCCCGATCCACACCTACTCCTACTACGCGGAGCGCTACGGGCACCGGCCGGAGGACTTTCCGGCCTCGTACCGGCTCGGGCGGCGGCTGATCAGTCTTCCGCTGTTCCCCGGGATGAGTCTGGACGACGTCGGCGACGTGGCCTCGGCACTGCACCAGCTGCTCGACTGATCACCGTCCCGCCCACGCGGCGATGTCCTCCGCGGCGGTGCGGGTCCGTCGTCGACACCGACTCCGTCACGGCTAGGCAGGCACGAGGCTCTAGCATCGGCACCGTGGAACCCGATGCCCTCCTCATCGTCCGCAACAGCTTTCGGCACGATGCGCGGGTGCTGCGGGCGGCCCGAACGCTTCGCGACGCCGGACACACGCCGGAGGTCGTCGCGATCCTCACCGGGCCCGGGCAGCCCGAGCGCAGTGAGATCGACGGCATCCCGGTCGTCCGGCTGGGCCGCGCCCGCGCGCTCGCGTGGGTCGAACGGCGTTTTGCGGCGGAGGCGAGCACCGCTCGACCCGCCACTGCGGCCCCATCGGCGCCCCGTGCGTCCACCCCGGGCCGCCGCGCCGCCGTGCACGCGCTGCGCCTCGCACGGTCGCTCGACTACCACGCGCGCGCGATCCCCTACACGGTTCGCCGCCGGCCGGCCATCGTGCACTGCAACGACCAAGACACGATGTGGGTCGGGGTCGCCGCCAAGGCGCTCACGGGCAGCCGGCTGGTCTACGACGCCCACGAGCTGTGGGCGGACCGCAACGGCCGCTGGGAGTGGCGTCCCGGGCTCCTGGCGGCGGAGGCCGTGTTCACGCGGATCGCCGACCAGGTGATCGCCGCGAGCCCGGGTTACGCCGACCGCATGCGGCGCCGCTATCGGATCCCGGCACCAACCGTCATCCACAACGTCCCAGACGTGCCGGAGGTGCCGCGGCCGTTCCCCGACGACGACGCGCGACCGCTGGCGGTCTACGTCGGCGGGCTGCTGTCCGGGCGGGGCCTCGAGCAGGCGATCGATGCGGTGGCGCTCGTCCCCGGCCTGCGGCTGCGCCTGATCGGGCCGGGCGGGCCGGCGACCGTCGCGGGGCTCTGGCAGCATGCGCGCGCCGTCGGGATCGCCGACCGCTTCGAGGTCGCCGATCCCGTTCCCTCAGACCGGGTCATCGACGCGCTGGCGGGGGCGACGCTCGGGCTCAGCCTCTTTCAGCCCATCTGCCTGAGCTACGAGTTGACCATGCCGAACAAGTTGCTCGAGTACGTCGCCGCCGGCCTCCCGGTGGTGACGAGCGACGTGCCGGTCTGCGCCGCGTTCGTGCGCGAGCACGGGATCGGCGAGGTCGTGCCCGCGCGGGACCCCGCGGGCATCGCCGAGGGGATCCGGCGGCTGCTCGAGCCCAGGCGCGCGGCGGAGGTCCGGTATCGGGTGAGGGTCGCCGCGAAGCAGTTCAACTGGACGAACGAGCGCCAGGTCCTCCGCGGCGTCTACGCGGCCGCGACACGCTGAGTATCGGCTGTGCTCGTCGGCGCGGGACGCGTCTGGGACCTGCTCCCTGGGGAGGACAGGGCCGAGCTCGGCGCCCACGTGGTCCACTGGCGCGGGCTGGTGTACCTCCCGGGGCACCCGCCCGGCGCCCCGTCGCTGCGCGCCTGCGACTGGGACGGCCGCGGCGCGGTGTGCGGCGCCGCCGCCGCGCTGAAGGGTTCCTTCGCGGTGACGGTGACCGAGCGCGCCGGCGGACGGCAGTGGTGCTTCACGAGCGCGGCCGGCACGCTGGACGCCTTCGTGGGCGGCGGGATGGTCGCGACATCCTTCCTGCAGCTCTGCGCCGTCCTCGGCGTCCGCGCGCACGATCTCGATCCCGACGCCGTCGCCGAGTTCGTCGACCTCGGCTTCGTCCACGGGCCGCGCACGCCCGTCGCCGCGATCCGCCGGCTCGGGCCGGGACGCGTGGTGGAGCTCGCGCCGGGGGCTGCACTCGCGGAGCACGACACCGGCGTTCCCGGCATCACCGTCCCGCCCCCACCCGAGCTGTCCATCGAAGGCCTGTTCGCCGCCCTGTCGGCGTCGCTGCGAGGGCTGCGCGTGAGCGTCGACCTGACGGGCGGGGCGGACTCGCGCCTGGTGGCCTCGCTGCTGGCCGGCGACCTCGACGTCGAGTGCGCCGTGACCGGCGTCGCCGGAAACCGCGACATCGAACTCGCGACGGACACCGCCCGTGCCCTCTCGCGCCCGCTCCACGTCCTCGAGCACAGCGTGGCGAACCTCGACGACGACATCGCCGCGTTGTTCGAGGCGTCCGACGGGCTGTGCGACCTGCTCACCTTCCACCGGCTGCGCCAGAACGCGCTGGCGCGTCGCTCACGCGGCGTTCAGGTGGCGCTCAGCGGCGTCGGCGGCGAGCTGTACAAGGACTTCTGGTGGCTCCAGGACCTGCCGCGCTACCGGCGCCGGCACAGCAACGTCGAGCGGCTGTTCGATCTGCGTTTCCGGCCGCTCGCGGTGCCCGACGGGGTCCTCGCGGGCGACGTCGCCGCGGCGGCCCGCGGCGTGCGCGAGCGGATGCTGCACGACATGCGCGCCTTGACCATGCCGCTCAACACGCAGACCTATGACCGTGTGTACCTCGAGATCAAGATGCGCACGGCCGCGGCGCGGATCACGTCGATGAACTCCCTCTACCTGCCCTTCCACCCGCCGCTCCTTGACCCGGAGCTCGTCCGGCTGGGCTACGCCCTGCCGCGGCGCCGGCGGTTCTTCAACGGGTTCCACCGAGGCGTCGTCAGCGCGGCCGCGCCGGCGGCGGCCCGGCTGCCGACGACGGAGGGCGGGATGTCGCTCTCCGTGGCGCATCGACACCAGGCGGCCGACACGGCGCTGTATGCCCGCGACAGGGCACGGCGCCTCGGCGCGAAGACGCGGCAGCGCGTCCGCGGCACACCGCTCGGCGTCGAGTCGCCCGACAATCCCGAGCTGATAGGGGCGGCACGGGCGGCGGCGGCGTTCCCGGCGGCCGTCGAGCGCCTGAGCGACCTGGGCGTGCTCGGCACGGCCGCGCCGCCGGATCGCTACGTCGGCCGGATCCTCTCGCTCGGCCTCCTCGTCGAGCGGCTCGAGCGCTGACTGGCGGGTCGGACCGGGACGCCTCCGCTACCATCGCCGACCCGCCCATGCG
This sequence comes from uncultured Solirubrobacterales bacterium, assembly GCA_963828075.1. GTDB lineage: Bacteria > Actinomycetota > Thermoleophilia > Solirubrobacterales > Solirubrobacteraceae > JACCYI01. The sequence goes on from CAWHDH010000021.1 coordinate 2,653,654, forward strand.
CTACTGCCCCCTCTGCGACTCAGAGACCGCCGAGTTCGAAGCCCACAACGGCAAGCCGAACCGGCGCTGCCCGACGTGCCGGTCGCTGGGGCGCCAGCGCCTGGCGTGGAGCTACCTGCAGCGCGAGACGGACCTGTTCGAGCCTCCGGCGAAGTACCTGCTCCAGCTCGCGCCGGAGTCGGCGCTCGAACGCCGGCTCGCCCCGCACTCGAACATCCACTACCTCAGCGGCGACCTGAGCTCTCCGAAGGCGCTGGTCAAGTGCGATCTCACCGCCCTGCCCTTCATCGACGACACGTTCGACGTCCTGCTGTGCAGCCATGTGCTCGAGCACGTCAAGGACGATCACCAGGCCATGCGGGAGATGTTCCGGGTGCTTCGGCCGGGCCGCTGGGCCCTCATCCAGGTCCCCGTGCTCGCCGATCGCACGGACGAGGACTCCCGGGTGAAGACAGCCGCCGAGCGGCTGGCGCGTTTCGGCCAGCACGATCACGTCAGGATCTATGGCCTCGACGTGGCGGATCGCCTGCAGGAGGTCGGGTTCGACGTCTCGGTCGAGAAGTACGGCCGGACGCTCGGCAAGGAGATGTCGCAGCGCCTCGGGATCGGGCGCTCGCAGTACCTGTTCGTATGCCGCAAGCCGGCTGCCGGCGCATGACCCACCGGCGGTCCCGTGCGCGATATCGTCTCCGCGCATGACGAAGGCTGTGACTGCCGAGCCGGACGCCGTGACCCTGAAGCCCTTGACGGAGCGGCGCTTCCGTGAGCTCGAGGCGAAAGATCCGTACTACAAGGGACGCTGGGAGTACTACGCGACGGTGACCGACATCGTGCGGCGGCTCAAGCCGCCGCCGACCTCGTGCCTCGAGATCGGCGCCTACCGGCTCCCGGTGCTCGCGGGCTCGGACACGATGGACATCAAGGACCACCTGTCCACCACGACGTACGTCCACGACGCGGGAAGCACCCCGTGGCCGATCCCGGACAAGACGTACGACCTGGCGATCGCGCTGCAGATCTGGGAGCACCTCGAGGGTCGCCAGGTGCAGGCCTTCTCCGAGCTCCGGCGGGTGGCGAAGCGCGCCGTCATGAGCTTCCCGCTCGAATGGAACCGGCCGGGGAACGTGACCCACCACGGGATCACCGAGGACCAGATCCTGGAGTGGGTCCACGGGCTCAAGCCGGTGCATCGCCACATCGTGGGGTCGCGAACCTCGCCGCGGCTGATCTACGTACTCAACCTCAAGTAGGCGTCAGCCCTTGGCGGGCTTCGCGATGCCGCCAGAGCGCAGGATCTTGCCGACATGCTCCTTCGTGCGCTTGTACGGCGTGCACCGGCGCGTGGCCTTCGGGTTGCTCTCGGCGGACACACGGCTGCATCCGGTGAGCCACCCGCGCTTGCCTCGGGCGCGAGAGAACGGCGGCAGCGTGACCTCCCCCTTCGACACCATGATCAGGCAGTCGTCGCGCCGTTCCTTGACCTTCGGGCCGTCGTAGAGGGCCACCGCGATCCCGGGCTTGGCCTGATTGCGCGCGATCCGGCCGACCCGGCTTCGCAGGCCGCGTTCATCGCGCTTGATGCTGGCGTTCCACTGCTCGGCGCAGCGCCGCACAGCCGCCGGTGCGTCCGCGGTGAGCTGCGGACGGTCGTCACCGGCCGCCTTCTTGGCCGGTGGGGTGCTCGTCGGTGTCGCCGTCGGCGTCGACGTGGCCTTGGAACGCTTATCGGCCCCGCCCTCGGAGCCGCAGCCGACGGTGGTCAGGCCGCACACGGCCATCAGGACGATCACAGGAAGGGTCTGTCGCATCGAGCCGATTCTACGAGCGGCGAGCGGGGTCACTCCGCGCGCCGCGGGCCGCCGAGCGGGTGGCGGACGCGATACGTCAGCCGCCAGGAGAAACGCATGAACCGGTAGCCCCGGCTTCCCTTGAGCGCCGCGAGTTCCTTCTCGTGGGAGCGCAGCTGGCGCTCGGCGCGCCGCCGGCGCTCGCGCTGATCGGCCGCGTCCTGCTCGTGCCGGCGGGCGCGGGTCTTGGTCTCGCGCAGCTCGTCCTTGAGCCGCTGGCGAGCCTCGGCCGTATGGCGCCTGAAGTCCTCCAGCTCATGCCTTCCGACCTCGAACTCGCGCTCGAGCCGAGCCTGATCGACCGCGCGGCGGTCGGCGTCGGCGCGAGCCTGCTCGGCCCGCTGGCGCTCCTGGTCGAGTTCACGGGCGAGCCGGTTGACCTGCGCGGTGTCTGCCACCTGGAGCTCGTCGCGCTCGCGGGCCAGGTCGGCGAGCGCCCGGCGGGCGCGCTCGAGCTCCGCGCTGCTGCGCTCCAGGTCGTGTCGCAGCTGAGCGTTCTCGGCCTGGAACGCGGCGCGGTCGACCACTCGCGCCTCGAGTGCCTCGGCCCGGGCGAGCTCGGCAGCCAGCCGGTCGCGCTCGGCCTCGAGGCGCCCGATGCGGCGCTGGTCGTCGCGCAGGGCGGAAAGCAGGGCGCGGACGTCGACCGCGGCGCTCATGGCGGCCTCCGGGGGCGCGCCCTCCCCCGCCAAGCGCAGCGTGACGCCGACGCCGTCGTCGACCGGCCCCGAGCTCTCGATGCGCCCGGCGCCGGCGAGCCGCCCGATCAGGCCGGGGGCGTCGGCATGGGCCATCCAGGCCGCGACCCGGCCGCCGGGGCGCACGACCCGCCGGAGATCCTCCAGCAGAGCGTCGACCGTGTCCGCTTCGGCGCTGAGGTCCTCGATCAAGACGGAGTCGAAGCTGGCCCGCCGGTACGGCAGCGGGCCCTCGACGACGAGAAAGCGAACACGGGCGCGGACGGGCTCGTCCTCCGACAGGACGGCTTCGCGCGCGACGCGCACGTCGGCAGGGCTGCGGTCGGCGCCGCTGACCTCGTGGCCGGCTCGCGCGACGGCGATCGCCGTCTCGCCCTCGCCGGCGCCGAGCACCAGGACGTGCGTGCCTTCGAGGACGTCGACGGCCCAGGAGACGCGGGTGGGTGCGGCAGTGGTCATGTCGAGGGCTTCTTCCGTGCTCATCTCCGACTCCTTTCCGGGCGGCCCCGCGCCTGGATGCGGCTACGCCTCTCCGACAACGCGCGCTGCAGCTGCTCATGCGCCGAGCCGATCGCCCGCCGGCTGGTGCCGCCGACTCCGAGGACGTGGAGCGGACGGTACATCGCCAGTACGTGGGCCGTCCGATCGGCGGCGAAGTCATCGTACGACGCCCCGAGCGCGGCCGCCCGCCATCGGGCGCGCGCCGGCAGGATCTCCACACGGTGGCCGAGCCGGCGCAGGAGCCCGAAGTCGGTGACGTCCGTCATCAGCAGCAGGCTGCCGCGCGGGCCCGTCCACCGCGTGCAGGCGAGCTCGAGCGCCTCTGCCGCCGGGTCGCTCGGCAGGTCGTGGACGAGGCAGAGGCAGTGCACGATCCCGCGGCTGCCCTTGCCCTCGGCTGGGACCGTTCGCGCCGCCGCGACCAGCCCGCGCTCGAGCGCCGCGCGCTCCAAGGGCCGCATCACGCGGCCTCGACCAGGTCGGCGAGATGTCGCGCGGCCACGCGGGCGCCGTTTCCGACCTCCGTCGCGGCCAGTCGCTCGGCCATGGGCGCGCGGACGGCGTCGTCGAGCAGGGCGCGCACGGCGTCCGCGATCGGACCGCCCTCGTCCGGCGTCCACGCGAGCGCCACGCCGCGTGCGGCGGCCTCGGCGGCGCGGGCCGTCTGGTCGTCCACCTGCGTCTCCAGGTTCGGGACCTGGAGGGAGGGCACACGGGCCTGGATGACCTCGTGGAACGAGTTGTAGCCGGAGGCCACCACGGCGGCGTCGAACGCCCGCATGTACCGGATGAGCGGGTACCGGTCGACCGCGACGACCCCGGCGACCTCCGGCCACGAGCCGGCGATCGCCGACCGCGCGAGGCAGACCTGGACGCGCGGATCGTCCGCCAGCGCCGTCACGCACGCGCGGGTGAGGTCCTGCGTGTCGTTGACGCGCCCGGCGCCGAGCGAGACGAGCACGTTGAGGCGCTCGGGGTCGAGCCCGAGCTCGCGCCGCGCGTCGGCGCGGTCCAGGAGCGCCTCGTCGTCGAGCAGCAGGACGGGCGGGAGCCGGATCGCGTCCTCGCGCGCGACCGTCGGCCCGCGGTCGGCGTCCTGCGCCCAGTCCCCGGGCTCCAGGATCAGGCGGAACGCCGGGGCGTTGACGAAGTTCGCGTCACCGGTCCCGGGTTTCCACATCGCCCGGCGCGACCAGACGAACGCACGGTCTGGCGATCGCCACGCCATCCGGACGAACCCGGCATACGGGCGCGTGCCGTCGAACACCACGACGGCGGGATCGTAGGTCTCGAGGACGTGCGCGAGGCGATCGGCCAGGCGGCGATCCCAGAGCCGCCGCCCATCGCCGAACGGATCCCCCGTCGGGGCGGGGAAGTACTCCGTGAGGAAGCCTTCCGACGCTGCCAGCCCGACCGCCTCGGAGAGCGTCAACACGACCGGCGTGATGTCCTCCGGCAGCCGCCGCGCCATCGCCATGCAGCGGGTGAGATGCCCGATCCCAGCACCGTTGCTGGTGACGAAGACGACGCGGCGAGCGGCCATCGCCGGGCTAATCAGGGTCGCCGGCCGGGACGATCCCGGCCGCTTCGAGGGCGAGGCCGGGCCAGGTCGCCTCGGCCTCGTCGAGCAGCGATTTCCGGCCCGCGCCGTTGGCCTTCACGTCGGCGGCGGCGCGGGCGATGAAGCCGAGCCCGTGCGTGCGGTAGCTCGCGCACCCCGCGGTCTTGATCGCGTCGACGATCCGCCGGCCGCTGCCATCCGGCCGGCGCCAGCCCCCGACGTCGGTCAGGACGGCACGGCGCACGGCGACCGCGGTCGGGCTGAGCCTCGTGCCGGGGCGCTCGGCCCCGGCGCTCCAGCGCCGGATGGTGACGTCGCGGTCCGCGACGTGCAGGAACTCGGCCGCCTTGCCGGCGACGTCGGCGCCGGAGTGCTCGAGCGCCAGCATGAGGTCCTCGGCGTGCTCGGCGCCGTAGACGGCGTGCTCGTCCAGGACGACGACGATGTCGCCCGCCGCGGCCTCCGTCCCGAGGTCGTAGGCGGCCGGTCGCGTCGCGTCGGCCGGGGCGCGCAGCACGGTGACCTCGCCCCCAAAGCGCTCGCGAACGCCGGCGGCGGCGTCGTGTGGGAATCCGTCACCGCGCAGGACGACGATCAACTCGGCTCCGGCGACCGTCTGGGCGGCGGCGATCTCGACCGCGGCGTCGAGGCGCGCGGGATCCTCCACGGACAGCAGCAGGGTGAGCGCCGGGCCGACGATGTGGCCGGGCAGCCGCGTCGCCAGCTGCCGCCAGCGCCCCGCCAGGGAGTGGTGGCGCAGCGCCGCCCGGCGCATCCGCACGCTGGCGGCCTCGCGGCGGGACGGATCCGCCAGGACCTCGGGTGTGAAGCGACCGAGGGCCGCGATCAGCTCGCCGCCGAGCGCTTCGCGCACCGGCTCGGGCGGGTCGTCCAGCAGGACGGGGACGCCGGTCGCGGCGATGCGGGCGATCTGCTCGGCGCGCACGGCATCGCTCGGATACAGGCCCGGATGGTCGAGCGCGGCCCGGCAGGCCCGCAGGTCGGGATGGACGCCGCCGGGCGCCACTCCGTCACCCGGGACGTGCGCGGCGTCGCCGCGGAGCCCATCGCCGAGCGCGCCGGCGGCACCGAAGAGCAGGAGCCGGCCCGTCCCGGCCCGGGCCTCGAGCGCGGCGGCGATCGCCCCCTCGACGGCGTGGCCCGCGCTCGGGGCGACGGCATAGACCGCGGGCGTCTCGCGGATGAAGCCCGCGGGACCGAAGCTGCGCGGGTCGAACGGGCGGGCGGCGCCGGCGCCGGCCCCCCCTCCCAGGTCGATCACCGGGAGCTGGCGGAGCGCCGCGGCCGGCTTGAGGGCGGCGACGGCCGCCGGCGCGTTCTCGGCCTCGGGACCCAGGACCACGGCCGAGAGCCCGTCGATGACCTGCTCGGCGTCCCGTTCGAGCGACGCACCATCGAGCGCGCGCGTCGCCAGGCCCGGCACGTCGGCGAGCCATGCGGCGCCCACGCGCCCGACGAGGAACCCGGCGCCCATGCGCTCGTAGCGCTCGGCGGCGTCCGGGTCCAGTGGGGACCACGGGCCCAGGAGCCGGGAGCTCGGCGGCGCGTCGCTGTCGACCGTCTGCTGGAGGCGGCGGACGTCTTCGCGCGCGGCGTTCACCAGGTCGGTGACCCGCTTCTCGGCGGAACGCAGCGCGCGGCGGTGCGCCGCGAGCTGCTCGTCGAGCTCGGCGTTGCGCCGCTGGAGCTCGAGGAGTCGCTCGGGCGCCTCGTGCGAGGCGGCCGGCGGCGGCTCCGCGGCGACGAGCGGCGGAGCGGGCACCGGCACCGGCACCGGCACCGGCACCGGCGCCGGCGCCGGCGCCGGCGCCGGCGGAGGAGCGGCCGGGACCGGGGCGGCGGCAGGGGTCCGATCCGCAATCTCGGCTTCGCGGAGGCGCGCCGAGAGCGACTCGGACCGCTCCTGGAGCACAGCGACGACCTCCTCGAGCTCGCGGCGTCGCTCGTCGGCCTGACGGATCTCGATCGCGAGCCCGCGCTCGCGGGCGGTGGTCTCGGCGAGCTCCCGGCGCAGCACGTCGGACTCCTGGCGCAGTGTCTGGGAGTCCTGGCGCAGCGTCTCTGACTCCTGGCGCAGCGTCTCTGACTCCTGGCGCAGCGTCTCGATCGTGGCGCAGCGTCTCGACTCGTGGCGCAGCGTCTCTGACTCCTGGCGCAGCGTCTCTGACTCCTGGCGCCGCGCCTCGGACTCCCGGCGCAGCGCCTCCGACTCCCGCCGGGCGGCATCGCGGTCCTCGTCGGCGGTCGCGGCGGTGGCCGTGGCCCGGTCGGTCTCGCTGCGGGCCTCTGCCAGCGCCGCCGTCGTGCGCGTGGCCTCGGCCACGGCCTCCTCCATCGCCTTCCGAGCGGCCACGAGCTCGACCGCCTCGGCCGCGAGCCTGGACTCGAGCGCGGCGATCCGCTCGCCGGAGGCGCCCAGCCCCTCGTCGGCCTCGGCCAGCCGTGCCTGGGTGCCGGCGAGCTCGGTCCGGGCGGCCTCGAGGTCGGCGCGTGCCTCACCGAGCGCAGCGTCGAGCTCGGCACGCTGCGCCTCGGCCCGGACGCCCTCGGTGCGCACGGTCTCGAGCTCCGCGGTCAACCGCTCGATCTCCGCCCGTCGCTCGGCGTCGGCCGCCGACGGCTGGTCGGACGCCGCCTGGCGGTCCTTGGCCGTGGCTTGGTTGCGCGCCTTCTCGAGCTGCGCCTGGACGGCGTTGTGGTCCTGCCGGAGCTTGCGGATGCGCTTGCGCTGCTCCTCGACGGCGTCGTCGCGCTCGGCCAGGCGCCGCTCGGCGGCCCGCAGCGCCCCCCACGCCAGCTCCGTCCACGCCGACAGCGGGCGCTCCCCCTCGCGGCGGGCCACGATCCCGAGCCAGCGGTCGATCAGCTCGAGCCGGCCGATGCCGAGGCCGACGTCCTCGACCGCGCCGATCATCGTCTCGACGTAGACCGGTTCCTTGTGGTCGTCGAACGTGTCCAGCCCGTAGGGCACCGTGATGACGATCACCCCGTCCGGGCGCAGCAGACGGACCGCCTCGGCGAGGATCGGCCGGTACTGCACCTGGTGCTCGAGGACCTCGCCCAGGAGGATCGTGTCGAAGCTGGCGTCGGGGTAGTCGAGCGCCCGCGCCTCCGCCTCGACGAACGTCACGTGGCGGCGGACGAGCTCCGCCTCGAGCTCCAGCCGCCGGCGCGCCTCGTCGAGCGCGGGCGGCTCACGGTCGATCCCGACGACGTCGAAGCCCTCGCGACCGAGGAGGAGCGAGGCGATGCCCTGGCTGCAGCCGATGTCGAGGACGTCCTGGCCGACGGCCTGGGCGCAGAGCCAGTGAACCCGCCAGCGCGTCTGGCGTTGACGCGGGTTCTCCGCGCTCTCGTAGCGCTCAGCGATCGTGTCGTTGTTCACTCATCGGCTCCACGATGGCTGGTCGGGATCGGGTCATGGACCGGCAGCCGTGCCTGAGCCGACGGCCCCGCGCGGAGACGGATCTCGGGGCTCCGCGGCCGGCGTGCGTTCAGCGACCGAACTATAGTCGGCACGCTGCGAGCGGCGCTCTGACCGGCGCGAGCGACCCCGATCCCGTGAAGCACAGGAAGGCATGAACTCCTCGGCCGGCACCACAGCACCATCGACGAGGCGGATAGACGGCGCCACGCACCTGCGTGAGTCCCCGTCTGACGCGGATCTACACCCCTCCGGCCTGGAGGACCACCTGCTCCTGCTCACGGACGAGGTCGAACGCCTCGGTCGCGCGCTGCGCGATGCCACGACGCAAGCGGAGTCGGCTCGCGCCGGCGAGCGCGAGGCCCTCGAGCACGCCGCACGAGCGCGCGAGGACGCCGCTCGCACCGCGGCGGAGTGCCAACTTCTCGCGGCTCGCGTCGAGGAGTCCGAGGCACGCGCCGTCGCGGCCGAGCAGCGCGCCGAGCGCCTGCGCGGGGAGGCGGAGGCGGCGCGCCGCGACGGCGCCGGCCGGCGGGCCGCTGCGCCCCGGCCGCCTGCCGCCGGCGCCCCGGACGGCCAAGCGGTCAAGGCCGCCAAGCGCAAGCTCGAGGAGGTGCGCGAGCAACTCGCGAGCCAGGTCGAGCGGGCCGCGCGCCTCGAGACCGAGCTCGCCCTGGAGCGCCAGCGCATCACCGCCATGGAGGCGGCGCCGGCGGAGCGGGTGTCCGGGCGAGAGTCGGGGTCTGGCAGGCCGAGGCGCTCGCGTGCCGGGGAGCACGCCGCGGCGCCCGCCGCCGCCGCCGCCCGTCCGATCGAGGCCCGCCTGCATCCGGCCGAGGCGCGCCCGCTCGGGGTCCCGCGCACGCTGGTGATCGGCCGGGACGAGCTGCCGGCGGTCGGTGCGACCGGCGCCGCGGCGCCGGTCACGGTCGACCCCGGCGCGGCCGCCGGGGAGCGCCTCCCGCCGGACATCGACCTGCTGGCCCTGAGCGCCGCCGCGCCGATCGACGGCCGGGCCGCGTCGGCGCTGCTCGCCGACGCCGTCGGTCGCGGGCTGCGGACCGTCGCCCTCGACGGCCCCGCACGGCGCCGCGTGTGGCGTCGCGGCGGCCCGGCCTGGATCGCCGACGCCGGCGCCCGGCTGACCGAGGTCGCGGCGGGCGCCGAGGCCACGGTGATCGAATCGCGGGTCGTGAACCCCGTTGGGTTCACGGGTCACAAGCTGCGCCATGACGCCTGGGTCATGGTCGTCGCGGCGGGCACGGACCCCGAGGGGGTTCGTGCCGCCGTCGCGCGGTGGGAGCGGACGCTCGGCAAGGCGCCCGTCGAGATCCTCGGCGGGGCGGGTCTGGCAGGCCTGCCACCGCACGTCAGCACCCGTCCGCTGCCGGAGGAGGGCGTGCTGGGCAAGCGAGCCCGCCAGTACCGCGGCCTGCTCGACCACCCGGCACTGCACGCGAGTCCCCGCGACCACGCCGAGCGCCTGCTGTCGTTCGCCGCCGGCGGCGTCCCCGTGCTCGTGCTCGAGCTGCCCGCCGCGGTCCGCGCCCGGCTCAGCCCGCCGTTCGCCTCCGCGCTGGATGCGCTGCGCCCGGATGCCCTCGCCGACACGCACGGCCGCGAGCGGGCGAGCATCGCCGTCCGCCGCGCGGCGCTGCGAGACCATTCCTTGAGCGGGCGGCTCCTGGGCGCCGGCCATGAGACGGTGAGCGTCCTGCTGCCGAGCAACCGCCCCGACTACCTCGAGCACGCGATCGAGCAGGTCAACCGCCAGACGTATCCCGTGTCTGAGCTGGTCCTGATGCTCCACGGCGACGCCTTCCCGGCCGGCCTGGAGGCCCGCCTCACGCAGCTGGCCTCCGTTCCCCTGACGGTCCTGCGCGCCCCGGCGTCCGACTCGCTGGGGCGGATGCTCAACGCGGGTGTCGCGGCCGCGTCGGGCACCCTGGTGACCAAGATGGACGACGACGACTGGTACGCCACCGAGCATGTGTTCGACCTCGTCCTCGCCCGCGACTACTCGGGCGCCGACATGGTCGGCAAGGGCAACGAGTTCGTCTACGTCCGCTCCGAGGACGTGACCCTGCGCCGCGCGGCGAGCGGTGGGGAGCGCTGGAACCACTACATCTGCGGCGGGACGCTGCTCGCGTCGAAGGACGTGATCGCCGGGCTGGGCGGGTGGCGCGACGTCCCCCGTGCGGTCGACAGCGCGCTGATCGAGGACGCTCGCACCGCAGCGGCGCGGATCTACCGCACCCACGGCTTCGGCTATCTGCTCAACCGGCACGGCCAGCAACACACGTGGCGGCGGGACACGAAGTTCTTCCTCGATACCGCGGTCGCCCAGTGGCCTGGACTGGATCTGGATGCCGCGGGCATCGAAGCGGGGGCGGGCGATCGAATGCCATCCGGCCCTGCCGCGCCGATACGCTGACGCCGAGCTTGTCTGCACCGACCGAGAACCTGGGCCTCCACCGAGTCCCACCCAGACCTGCCGTTCCCGCCGCCCCGGCCCCCGCCGCCGGAGGGCCGGCGCCCGCCCGCGTGCACGGCAACGACTGGCGCACGCTGGCCCCCCCGGAGATCGGCGCCTGGCTGCCGACGGAGGAGGTCTCCGTCGTGATCCCGGCGTACCAGAACCCGGGCGAGCTGGAGCTCACGCTCGCCGCGGTCGCGGAGCAGACCTATCCGCGAGCGCTTCTGCAGATCGTGGTCGTCGACGACGGCTCGGAGCCGCCGATGCCCGTGCCCTCGGCGGCGGCGGAGCTCGACCTCGTCATGGTGCGCCGGCCGCGCGACCCCGGGTTCGGTGCCGCCCGGGCGCGCAACCGCGGCGCCGCGGCCGCCGACGGTCGGATCCTCGTCTTCCTCGACGCGGACACGATCCCGGATCGCGAGTTGGTCGAGGCCCACGCCCGGTGGCACCACATCGTCGCCGACGCCGCCACGATCGGCTTCCGCACGCACGTCGACGTCGACGGCGTGGACGCCACCGGCATCGCCCGTGCAGCCGCGCGCGGGGACCTCGCCGGCCACTTCGCCGGCCGCGAGCAGTGGAAGGCGGAGTGGATCGACCAGTTCCTCGAGCGCACGGGCCAGCTCACCGCGCCTCGGGCCGACCTCTTCAAGGTGGTGACGGGCTGCAACTTCGGGCTCCGGGCCGACACCTACCGTGCCATCGGCGGGATGCGGGTCCTCGGCGTGCGCGGGGTCGAGGACACCCAGCTCGGCTACCGGCTGACCAGCCACGGCGCCTTGCTGGTGCCGGACCGCCGGGCGCACGCCTGGCACCAGGGTGCCAGTCACTTCCAGGGGCCGGACCGCAGCCGCACCCTCTACGAGCGCCGGCCGGTGATGGAGAACCACATCCCGACCGGCGGCTTCAGGCCGGAGGACAGCCCTCGCGTGTTCACGGTGCCGGGCGCCGCGGTGGACGTGCCGGTCGGCGATGCGCGGGCCGTTGACGTCGTCTGCACCTGCGACGCGCTGCTCCGGGGCCGGCGGTCGGACCTCAGCCTCCGGCTGCGCGTCGCCGAGGACTACCCGGAGCGGCAGTATCTCGCGCACGCCTACGCGTCGGATCCGCGGGTGCGGGTAGTTGCCGGCGCGGAGGAGCCCGAGGCGGTGGAGAGCGCGTTCCGCGTGGAGTGGCCACCGGAGGCGCTGCCCGCCGACGACACCCTCGCGGCGATCATCAGGCGGATGACCAAGGAGGGGGTCGGCGCGATGCACGTCACCGTCCCGGGCGGGACCGCGAGCTCGCCGCAGGTCCACATCTGGTCGGCGGGGCACCTTGCGCGCGCCACCCGCGTCGCGGAGCACGCCGGCGAGGCGCTCGAGCCCGTTCTCGCCGAGCTGTTCGGCGAGGTCTGGGCGTCGGGCTACGACGTGGGTCTGACGCGCAACTGGCGCAAGCTGTGTCCCGTCTGCAACACCGAGAGCGACGACTTCCTCGCCCACGGCGACCCACCCCGGCCGGGCGCGCGCTGCCCCTCGTGTGACGCCCTGGAGCGCCATCGGCTCGCATGGCTCTACGTCGAGCGGGAGACCGGCCTGATCACCGGCGGCCCGCAGCGCATATTGCTGACCTCCCGCGAGCCGAGCCTGGCGAAGCGCCTCGGGCAGACCGAGGGCTTGGAGGTCACCACGATCGAGAAGAGCAGCGACCGCCGCCGCCTCGCGTGTGCCGACGCCAGCTTCGACGCGGCGTTCTCGCCGACCACCAAGCGCGGCGAGCACCCGGTCGACGACCTGATCGGCGAGCTGCACCGCGTGCTGCGCCCGGGCGGCTGGGCGATCCTGCTCGGCCGCGACCGGAAGAACGGGGTCTCCGACGCCGCCGACGTCGAGGAGTGGCTGCGCGCGGCCGGCTTCGCGGTCAAGGCGGCCGTCTACGCCAAGACCATCGGCCGAGCCTGGGCCGAGCGCTACGGAATCGACGGGCGGACCCGGGTCTACTACTGCCAGAAGCCGGCCCAGGCTGCGTGAGCGGGCGCGGGGACACGGCGATCGTGGCCGCTGGTGAGCAGGACCGCCTCCGGGCGTTCCGGACCCGGCTGGTCGAGGAGCTCGAGCGCGAGCGCGACCTGCGACGCGGCAGCGAGGCGCGCGAGCGCGAGCTGCGCGAGGAGCTGAGCCGGCAGCGCGAGCACGCTGCCCGGCTCGCCGCCGAGGTCGACGTGCTGCGGCGGGAGGTCGGCCTCCAGGCGCGCCCGGCACCGGCCGTGCCCACGCTCGCGCCTCCGCCGCCGGCGCCTGTGGCCGAGGTGCCGGTGGTTGTGAACGCGCCCGAGCCCCTGCTGGCCGCCCCGCCGGTGGTCGCGCCCGCTCCGGCGCCGGCGGTGCCGGCGGTGCCGGCGGCTCCACCACCGGCGGTGCCGGCGGCTCCACCACCCGTCATCGCCCCGCCCCCGGTCAAGGCTGCTCGCCCCGGACCTCCCGGTAGCCCGACGGTCGACCTCAAGGCGACCAACCCGATCGCCGGCGCAGCGGGGTACGAGGTCAAGACGGACGCCTGGGCGCTCGTGGCCTGGCCAGGGATCGACGCCGGCGAGGCGTCCGCCGTCGCGGATCGCTCGTCGCTCCGGCCCGACAGCGCCCGGACCGAGGTGCTCGAGGACGGCCCGGTCGCCGAGCTCGTCCGGCGCGCGCGCACCTACCGCGGCGTGCTCGACCACCCTGCGCTGCACGCCGATCCCCGCGCGCACGCCGAGCGGCTCGTCGCCCTGGCCGCCGGCGGCGTGCCGCTCTTGGTGTCCGAGCTGCCGGACGAGGTCCGCGCGCAGCTCGGCGACGGGTTCGTCGAGGCCCTGCAGTCGGTGCGGCCTGAGACGTTCCGCGAGGTCCATGGCCGCGAGCAGGCGAGCATCCGGATCAGGCGCGCGGCGCTGCGCGACCACGTGCCCCGTGCTCGCTCCGAGACGGTCAGCGTCCTGGCTTGCACCAACCGTCCCGAGTACCTCCAGCACGCGGTCGAGCAGGTCAACGAGCAGACCTATCCCCAGCGCGAGATCGTCGTGATCCTCCACGGCGACGCCTTCCCCCCCGACGTCGAGGAGTGGATCCGCGGCGTGGCGGAGGTCCCGGCCACGATCGTCCGCGCGGCGGGAACCGACTCGCTCGGCCGGGCGCTCAACGCGGGCGTCGAGGCGGCGTCCGGCACGCTCATCGCGAAGATGGACGACGACGACTGGTACGCCGACGAGCACCTCTGGGACCTGGTCCTCGCACGTGAGTACTCGGGCGCCGTGCTGGTCGGGAAGGCCGCGGAGTTCCTCTACCTCGCCGAGCTCGACTTCACGATGCGGCGCTGGGCCAAGGGCGGGGAGAAGTTCGGCCGCGACATCGCCGGCGCGACCATGCTCATCGCCAAGGACGCGATCCGCGAGCTCGGCGGCTGGCGGGACGTCCCGCGCGCCGTCGACCAGCGCCTGCTCGACGACGTCCAGGCCGCCGGGGAGAAGGTGTACCGCGCCCACGGCTTCGGGTTCGTGGTCAACCGCCACAGCCACCACACCTGGAACCCGGAGCCGGAGTACTTCATCGCACAGGCGGTGGCCCAGTGGCGTGGGCTGCGCTTCGACGTCGCGGGCTTCCCCCAATCGGACCGGCGAGGCGGGGCGTAGATGCTCGTCTGCCCGCTGTGCGAGACGGAGGCCGAGGAGTTCAAGCCGTGGGGGAACCCCCCGCGCAAGAACGCGAGGTGCCCGGGATGCGGATCGGCCGAGCGCCATCGCGCGGTGTGGCTCTACCTGACCGAGCAGACCGACCTCTTCGTCGGCCCCCGCAAGCGCTTCCTGCACGTCGCTCCCGAGCGGGTCATCCAGAGCAAGCTGCGGACCGCGGCCAACATCGACTACCTCAGCGGCGATCTGCAGTCGCCGAAGGCCGACATCAAGCTCGACATCACGGACATCGACATGCCCGACGCATCCTTCGACGTCATCTACTGCAGCCACGTCCTCGAGCACATCCCGGACGACCACAAGGCGATGTCCGAGCTCTACCGGGTCCTCAAGCCCGGCGGCTGGGCGATCCTGCTGGTCCCCAGCAACCGCAAGGGGCTGACCATCGAGGACTTCGGGCTCAGCCCGGCGGAGCGCCTGCGCCGCTACGGCCAGGCCGATCACGTGCGCATCTACGGCCGCGACTACCGCGATCGGCTGGAACGCGCCGGCTGGGGGGTCATGGCCGATCCCTACCCCCGGCGGTGCCTGGGGGAGGCACGAGCCCGGCGTCACGGCATCCGGATGGCGCAGATCATCCACTACTGCTGGAAGGACGCCGCGCCCGCGTGAGCCGATCCCCCCTTCGCCCTGATGGAGCGCCTGCTATCAAGGGCGACCCGACGTCGACCCACCTCCGCCATCGCGGCAAGAAAGCCCTCGTGTGATGTCATCCCCACAGCTCGTCAAGACCGTCTCCGAGACCGAGCTCCGCGACGCGATCGTGCGCGCCCAGTGGTCGCGCGTGCTCGTCTACGAGCAGCTCGGCCAAGCCGTCACCAAGGAGTCTCTCGGGCGTGAGATCGACGGCGAGCTCCAGCTCCTGGCCGGCGAGGTCGAGCCGCTCGCGCCGTGGCCGCTGATGCCGAAGGACAAGTACGAGCGATACTCGACCGCCCCCACGCGCGCGCGGGCGAGGCGCTTCCTCGACCTCCTGCAGCCCGGTGACCGGATCCTGGACCTCGGCATCAACTACGGCTACCTGTCGGGGCTCCTCCTCCGCGACGCGTCGCCCGCGTCGTACCGGGTCACGGAGCTGTCCCAGCGCTACCTGGACTCCTTCGACCAGATGGTCACCGTCAACGGGCTCGAGGGCCCCGAGATCTCCACCGAGATCGCGAACCTGTACGACCTGACCCGCGCAGATCTCGAGCCCGAGCCGCCGGACGTGATCCTGATGGGCGAGGTTCTCGAGCACGTCCCCGACCCGAGGGACGCGCTGCGGGTCCTCGGTGAGGCGATGCCGGAGGAGAGCCTGCTGGTCTTCACGGTGCCGCTGTACGGACGGCTCGATACCTCGTGGGGCCATCTGACGACGCTGCCCGGCCATCGCGTCCGGAAGCTGCTGGCCCAGGCGGGGCTCACCGCGCAGCTCGTGCAGCCGCTGTGGAACCGCTGGCTGCTCGTGGCGGCGTCGCGCACCGCGGCGGTGCTGCCGCGGCTGGCTCTTGCGTACGAGACGTTCGACGCGCTCGATCCCTCTCCGCGGCTCCGGCACTACAACTTCAGGAACCTGCGGCTTGACGAGCCCGCCACGAGGTTCCGGCGCCAGCGTGGAGCGCAGCACCTGCTCGAGTCCGTCGACCTCTCGGCCGGCCGCGACGGGCTCCGCTGCTCGGCGGTCGCGGGCCCGGATACCGAGCGGGGCCAGTACCCCGGCGTGACGCTGCCCATCAGCGCGCCACGGGTGATCCGCGCCGGGCTGAGCTTCCAGAACCCGGAAGCGATCGAGGCCTTCTATGTCGACGGCTACGACGCCCGCGGCCGGCGCCTGATCCGCTGGCGCCGCGAGGTGGGCCGGGTGGTATCCGCCGAGCCGGCCACGTTGCTGTTCTCGACCGCGAACGCGTCGAAGGGCCTGACGGTCAGCGCGTCGGGCGACCCGGCCAAGGTCAAGACCGTCGACATGTTCGTCAAGCTGCGCCCCGGCCGGGAGGGCGGCTTCACGCTGCACCGGCTGGCCTGGACGGGCGGCCGCGCGGCGACCAGGTGAGCGACCACGTCAGCCCTTGCGCGCGACGAGCATCGGGCGCTTGTTGTTGGCCGGCACGATGTCGTCGTCGCAGAAGCCGAGGTAGTCGACGCCGGCGAAGCCCGCCGCCATGAGGCTGGCGCGGACCGCGTCGACGTCGGCGTTGCCGTTGCCCTCGAAGTAGAGAGCCCCGCGCGTCACCTCGCCGAGCAGCCAGTAGAGCCGAGGCGCGTCAAGCACGTGGGCCTCGATCGCCAGCGCCAGCACGATGTCGAAGGTGCCGAGGGTCGTGGGATCGAGCTGGTCGATGTCCCCCTGCGCGAACGTCAGGCTCGCAAGCCCCGACAGCGCGGCGATCTCCCTCGAGAGGTCGACCTTGTCCTGGTCGTACTCGATCCCGAGACCGGTCTTGAGCCCGTGGTTGGAGAGCTCGAAGAGCATCGCACCGGCGTTCGAGCCGAGGTCGAGCACGCGCCGCCCCCGGACGTCGGTCGGCGTCAAGCCGAACCGCGCGATCCGCGAGGCCGCGTCACGCTGTGCGTCGGCGCGAGCGATCGTGAAGCGTGGGGTGCGAAACGCGCAATAGAAGACGTCCTTGGTGCGGAGCTCGTGGCGATCGTTCTTCTTCCGGAAGCTCCGTGACGCGTCCAGCAGACGCGCGCGGAGGTCCACGGCACCGGCCGTCCGCAGGATGAGGTCACGGAGGCGAGGCGACGTCTCGGCGACGGGGCCGCCGGCGTCGAGTCGCTCGACCATCACGCCTCGGCCGGCGAGTGTCTCCGCGGCGATCTCGCAGAGCACCAGCGAGCGGTCGACCACCTCGCGGAGCCCCGGCTCGTCGAGGTCGTAGTAGCAGTTGGGGAGGGTCTCCCGCCCGAGCGAGCGCGCCACGATCACGTCGGCGTGCGTGTGGACGATGAGCGCAGCATCCGGCACCGGCACGGCACCGAAGTACCACGCCACGTCGGCCTCGAAGTCCTGCGCGTACAGCAGCAGGGTGAAGGCGCGATGCAGCAGCAGCTCGTCGTGCACGAGCAGCTCGTCGGATTCGAGCTGCTCGAGCTCGAGCGCCGTCTGGAGCACTGTCCGCAGCATGCCCAGAGCCGAGAGTTTCTGCGACGGCCGCATGGCCGAGGACACCACGATCGCGATGCAGCGGTCGACGAACTCCCGGGGCGCGAAGTCGTCGACGGCGTCGCGGGCGAGCTGCCGGCGCGAGGTCGGAGTCCGCCCGGGTCGGAGGCGAGCATCGGCCTCCGCGGGTCCGAGCCACGTCGCCTCAGGCACTCTCAGGGACTCCGCGGCGGCCAGCACCGCCGACTTCCCCACCCCCGAAGGGCCGAGCAGCTCGATCCGCATCGCCTCAACGCTATCCGCACCCGGCGGACCAGGTGGGCTCCAACGATGGGGCAGCTACCCTCTGACCGGTCGCTGGGTGCGGCCACGTCGCCTGGTTCCGCCTCAACGACACACCGCCCGCTTCGACGCTCCACGCGAGTTCGCCCTGCACACGGCCCTCCAGCACTCACCCGAGCGCAAGCTCGCCTCCTGTCTCGACGTCCTTCGCACGTCCGCGGCGCCATGACGCCGCGCGCGCGCACGTTCGACGTTGCGATCGTCTCCGACTTCCGGTACCCGGGGGGGACGTCGGTCAGCGTCGCGCAGGAGATCAGGGCCCAGCACGCGGCGGGCTATCGGACCGTGCTGGTTCCCATCCGCTCCCCCCAGCTGCAGCGGAAACGCTCATTCCACCCCGCCATCGTGGCCTGCGTGCAGAGCGGCATGGCGGAGATGGCGCACCCCGACGCTGAAGTCGACGTCACGGCCGCGATCGTCCGGCACCCGGCCGTGCTCTCCGTGCCTCCCGTCGCGGCGCCCAGGATCTCCGCATCGGTCGTCGTGATGGTCGCCAACCAGATCCACACCGACGATTCGCGTGGCGCCGACGATCCCTACTACGACGTCGGCGCCGTCGACCGAGAGTCGCACGCGGTGTTCGGTCGGCGCCCGATGTGGGCCCCCATCGGCCCGCTCGTGCGAGCGTCGCTGCTGGAGTCGGGGGCGGATATCGACCTCGCCCCGGATGACTGGCACAACATCATCGCTGTCGAGGACTGGGCGGCCGACCGGACGCGCTTCGTCGCCGACGTGCCGGTCATCGGGCGTCACAGCCGGCCCGGGTGGAAGAAGTGGCCGGCCTCCGCGGACGAGATCCGCGCCGCGTACCCGACGGAGGGCGATTGGCTCGTGCGGCTGCTCGGCGGAGGTGAGACGGCGACCGAGATCCTCGGCGGGACGCCCCGCAACTGGACGCTGTACCCGTTCGGCAGCCGTTCGCCGCGCGAGTTCCTCAAGGAGATCGACTTCTTCGTCTACTTCCACCACGCCGGCATCGGCGAGGCCTTCGGGCGCACCGTCATCGAGGCGCTCGCGAGCGGCGCGCCGGTCATCGTGTCGCCCGACTTCTCGCCGCTGTTCGGGGACGCCTGCCTGTACGCCTCGCCGCACCAGGTCCAGGAGATCGTCGCCGGTCTCTACGCCGATCCGGCGGCCTACCAGGAGCGCGCGCTCAGGGGCCAACGCGCGGTCGAGGAGCGCTTCGCCTTCTCGCAGCACCAGCGCCGTCTCGAGACGCTGATCGGGCCTCCCGCCTCGCAGCGGCAGGCCGGGGCGCCGGCCCTCAGGGCGCGTCCGACGCACCGCCACCGCGTCCTGTTCCTGACCGCCAACGGCGAGGGGATGGGCCACCTCACCCGGCTGATGAGCATCGCCCGGCGGGCGCCCGAGGAGATCACGCCGATCTTCGCCACCCTGTCACCCGCCTTTCGCGGCGTTCGCGAGGCCGGGTACTTCTGCGAGTACATCCCGCGTCACTCGCTGTGGCGCGGTGCCGACTGGAACCCGTTCCTGACCGCCCGGCTGGTCGAGATCGCGGAGCGCCACGAGATCAGGGCGCTCGTCTTCGACGGCACGTGGCCGTTCGACGGCCTGGTCGCGGCGAGGGACCGCCTGACGTGCCCGTTCGTGTGGATCCGGCGTGCGATGTGGAAGCCGGAGATGGGCCTTCGCAACCTCCGCCAGGCGCACGCCTTCTCGCTCACCATCGAGCCCGGCGAGTTCGCCGAGGACTACGACGGGGGACTGACCGTCCAGCACCGCTCCGACGCTCAGCGCGTGGCGCCGATCGTGCAGCTCGACCCCTCCGAGCTGCTCCCGGCGGCCGCGGCGAAGGAGGAGCTCGGTCTGGACCCGGACCGTCCCGCCGCCGTCGTGCTGCTGGGATCGGACAACATGAACGAGCTCGCCTCGCCCGCGCGGATCGTGAGCGATCGCTGCCTCGCCGCGGGCGTCGACGTGGTCTTCGCCGACTGGTTGATCTCGAGCCGCCAGGTCGAGTTGCCCGAGGGCGTCAAGCGAGTCGCCGTATACCCCCTCAGCCGGTACTTCCGCGCCTTCGACTTCGCGGTCAGCGCCGCGGGCTACAACTCGTTCCACGAGCTCGTCGCGTTCGCGGTGCCGACGATCTTCATCCCGATGGAGAAGAAGCTCGACGACCAGCCGGCGCGCACGCGCTACGCGCAGGACTCCGGCGTCGCGCTCGACCTGAATCCCTTCGACGCCGATGGGTTCCAGCGGTGTCTGGAGACGATGCTCGACCGGGGGGCACGCGAGGCCATGGCACGGCGGGCGATGGACTTGAGCCCTCCGAACGGAGCCCAGGACGCGATGGACGCCATCGCCGCGCTCGTGCACGAGAGGCCGCTCGCCGGGGCCCGGGTGTGACCGTCCCGCCCGAGGAGCCCGACGGGCTGCTCGAGCCCGACGAGCTGCGCCGGCGCCTTGAGCTCGAGCGCCGCGAGCGGGTCAGGCTGCAGCGCAAGATCGACCGGCTCGGCAAGGCGCTCGCGCGGGTCGAGCAGAGCGAGTCCTACCGGATCGGCCACGCCGTCGTCCGGGCGCTGACCGCGCCGCGCGCGCTGCTGCGGCGGTCGCTCTTCCCGCGTCGCAAGCGTTCTGGGAGGATCGAGCCGGCGGCCTCGGCGCCGCTCGCGCCTGCGGCTCCCGCGGCCTCGGCCAACGATGTGCCGCGGCTGGAGGTTGCTCTCGGGCCCGACTGGTTCGGCCCCGCCAACGACGGTCACGCGACGACGTTGATCGTCGCTTGGGGGCACTCCCCCGGAGAGCTCGACGCCCTCGTGGACGGTGTGGCCACGCTGCAGATGATGCAGCGGCACTTCAAGCCGCTGTTCCTCACCGATTGCGCGGAGGTCGCCGCGTTCCAGCGGTACGGCTACGTGTTCGAGGCTCTGCCGGCGCTCGAGGAATGGGCGGCGCATCGGCCCCGCGAGGAATGGCGCGACTACGTCGACACCCGCATCGCGCGGTTGATCGCGACGTACCGCCCGACGCGCACGCTCGTCTACGACAGCGAATGCAAGGCGCTCAGTCACGGCGTGCTCGACCGCCTCGTCGGACCCGCGACCGCGATCGGGAACGCCGATCGCAAGGCCTCCGGGAGCTCAGCCGTCTCGGTCGCTGGGGGAGGCGCCCGCCAGTGACGGTCGACGGACGCGACCCGGTGATCGAGGCGAACGTTCTCGAGCAGGAACGCGCCGCCGTGGCGAGGCTGGAGTCAGAGCTCCAGCGCCTGCGTGCCAGCGAGGCCTTTCGCATCGGACATGCGATCGTGCTGGGGCTCAACGCCATGCGGAAGGTCGCGCGGTTCCGGCCGGCCTCCACACGCCGGTCGGTCTCGCGAACGGTCGCGGCAGCCCGCGGCCGGGGTGCTGCGGTGCCGCTGGACGCTCCGCGCCTTCCGGTGCCTGAAGGCCCGGACTGGTTCGGCCCGCTCAACGACCAGCCGGTGACCACGCTGATCGTCGCGTGGGGCCTTGGGGCGCCCGCCATGCGCGCCCTCGTCGACGACATCGCAACGCTCCAGATGATGCAGCGGCACTTCCGGCCGGTGTTCGTCACAGACAGCGACGAAGCGGAGCCATTCCGCCGCTACGGCTACGCGTTCGAGCACATCCCTCCGTTCGAGAGCTGGTCTGCGACGGCGGCCCCGCACGAGTGGCGCGACTACCTCGACGCCCGGATGGCGGCCGTGCTCGCGACCTACCTCCCCACTCGGATGGTCGTCTACGAGGACATCGACCGACGCGACGCACTGCGCCACGGTGTTCTCGACCGCATCATCGGTGCGGCGGGGGCCGTCTCCGTCCCGGCGTGAGGGGTGGAGTCGTAGCCCTATGAGCGAGCTGAGCGCCACCGTCCGCCTGGCCGCGCGGGTCGCACGCCACTCGGCGGCCTATACGGTCGGCGCTGCGCTGGTCGCCGTGATCGGAATCGGGGCACTCGCGGTCCTGACCCGCCTGATGGCGCCGGGGGAATACGGCAAGCTGGCCCTGTTCCTGTTCGTGTCGAGCGTGCTCACCCTCGTGTACACCGTGGGGAGCTCGCAGGGGATCCTCGGCGAGGTGTTCGGACGGGGCGAGGAGGGTGGCGACGAGGACGAGGATGAAGACCGCGAGCCCGGCGACGGGGGGCCCGACCGCGAGCGGCGGCGAGATGCCCTGGGCACCGGTCTGGTCTTCATCGGCGTGGTGGCCGGGTGCGGCACCGCCGCCATCTACACGTGGGCACCGGAGCTGTCGGAGCTGGTGTTCGGCGACCGCGACGAGACGACCGGGATCCGCCTGGCCGGAGCGTCCGGAGGTCTCGGGGCGCTGTGGCGCCTGCTGACCGCCATCCCACGCCTCGAGAGGCGGCCGACGAAGTTCATGCTCTTCTACGTCGGCCAGCCGCTCCTGGCACTGGTCACGTCAGTGCCGTTCGTCATCCACGGCCACGGCGCCGAGGGCGTGCTCATGGGCCAGATCCTGACGACGATCACCCTCTCGGTCATCGCGCTGGTAGCGATGCGCACGGCGTTCCGGATCCGCCTCCGCGCCGAGCTCCTGGCCCCGATGCTGCGCCGCGGCGGCTTCTACGTGCCGCTCGTGCTCTCCAACTGGATCATCGGTCACAGCGGCGTGGTGATCCTCTCCCGGTTCGTGTCCGGCGCGGAGGTTGGCTACTTCCGCGTGGCGACCGTGCTGGGGGGGATCGTGATGGT
Source organism: uncultured Solirubrobacterales bacterium (assembly GCA_963828075.1). GTDB lineage: Bacteria > Actinomycetota > Thermoleophilia > Solirubrobacterales > Solirubrobacteraceae > JACCYI01. The sequence continues at coordinate 2,676,020 of CAWHDH010000021.1, forward strand.
CTGCACCTCCGCCTTCTTCATGGCATGGATGCCCCTCAAGCGGACGTCGGCGTTCAAGGCCGCCAACCGTGAGCGGGGCATACGGGGGGTGAGCAGTCTCCTGACGACCTGGTTCACGATCGGTGTCATGGGCATGTTCGTCGTGGTTGCGGCCGGGGCGGATACGCTCGTGCGGATTGCCGGGCCGGAGTATGAGCCGGCCGCTCGGCTGATCCCCTTCGTGGCCTTCGCGGCGGTTGCTCAGAGCGCGTTCCTCCTCTCGTACCGGATCGCGGTTTTCCGGCACAGCCGGCTGGCGCTCGCCTGCTTGGCGCCGCTCGCAGTCGCGACGTTCATCGGCTCCGCGGTGGTGCTCGTGCCCGTGCTGGGGAGCGAGGGGGTCCCGATCGCCACGGCCATCGGATTCCTGCTCGCGGGGTCCGGGATGCTCCTCTTCTGCCAGCTCGGCAAACGGCCGATTCCGTTCGAGTACGGCCGGCTCGCGCGGATCGCGCTCGCGGCGGGTCTCTCCGTCGCCGCCGGACATGGACTCCTGGCCCCGGCCGGCGTATGGGCACCCGCGGTCAGCGCCGGCGCGGTCCTCTGCTACCCGGCCCTGCTCTTCGCCCTGGGCGTCGTGTCCAGGCGGGAGATCACCGTGTTCACGGGGATCCTGCGCACCTCCCTGCGCCCGCAGCGCCTGGATCGCCCGTGGCTGGTCACCCAACTGTCCTCGCTCTCGCCGGAAGGGCTGGAGACATTGCGACTCGCGGCGGCTCGCCGTCCCGCGAGGATTGCGCCGCCTCCACACCCGGGCGGGGCCGTGGAAGCGCTCCGCTCCGTGAGCGAGGTGGGTGAGCCGGGCGAGCACGATCCGGCGATCGGCCGGTACCTGCTCTCGGTGCGTTCGCGGGCCGACCGCGATGCGACGGCGCGCACCCTCTGGCACAGTGGCGTCGATCCCTCGGAGCTCGACCAGCTCGAGCTGACGCTGGACGCGTTGCGGGGGTTGCCCGCACGCGACTGGAGGACAGCGGCCCGCGCGTCCGCGATCCTCGGGTTTGGAACCGTCAAGGTGACGTCCGAGCCCCCCGACCTCGAGCCGCTCCGCAGGCTCGAGAGCCTGCTGCCCGGGTGCACGGCGGCCAGCGGCGCCGGGCAGCACGCCGACGGCGAGCCCCGCCCCGAGGGGTCGAGCAGCCGATGACGTCGGTTCGGGCCGACCCGGCGACCCGCCCCTCGACGCCGGCCTCCGACTACGACTACGACGTCGTGCTGCTCTCGGACCTCCGCTATCCGGGGGGGACGTCGGCGAGCCTCGCCGAGGAGGTCAACGCCCAGGCGCGAGCCGGGTACTCCACTGCGCTGGTCCACGCCGACTCGGCCCAGTTCGCGGGCGCGACGCGCGCGTTCAACCGGAGGATCGCCCACTGCCTCGCCGCCGGGCTTGCGGACCTGGTGGTCGGCGAGCGGCAGATACGGACGCGGGCGCTCGTCATCCGCCACCCGGCGATCTTCGACGCCGAGCCAGAGATCCGATCCGACATCGAGGCTGACGTCACCGTGCTCGTGGCGAATCAGGTGCCCGCCGACGGGCGCCGGCCGCACTACGACGTCGACGCGGTCCACTCCAGCGTCGAGCGGCGCTTCGGACCCACGCGGTGGGCCCCCGTCGGGCCGGCGGTGCGGGAGAAGCTGATCGGGAGCCGGCGCCTCGAGCTGCTCGACGACGATTGGGTCAACATCCTCGACCTGGAGGAGTGGCGGGTCGACCGCAGCCGCCCGCGCTCCGATCGACCGGTCATCGGGCGGCACAGTCGTGGCCATCCGGGGAAGTGGCCGGTCGATCGCGCTGACCTCGTCGCCGCCTACCCCACCGATCCGGCGATCGCCGTTCACATCCTCGGCGGCGCCGACCCTGCCATTCGCGTGCTGGGCGGCCAGCCCGCGAACTGGGTGGTGCACCCGTTCGGAGCAATGCCGCCTCAGCGCTTCCTGAGGACGATCGACTTCTTCGTGTACTACCACCACCCTGACCTGGTGGAGGCGTTCGGCCGCAACATCATCGAGGCGATGGCCAGCGGGTGCCCGGCGATCCTGCCGCCGCACTTCGAGCCGCTCTTCGGCGACGCCTGCTCGTACGCGCCGCCACAGGATGTGCGCGCGATCGTCGAGCGCCTCTACCGGCAGCCGGAGGAGTACCGCTTCTGGTCCGAGAAGGCCGTCCAGTGCGTTGAGGACCGCTTCAGCGCCGCCCGTCACTCCGAGCGACTCGCCGAGTTGATCGGATTGCCCGCCGGCCGCGCCCCTTGGCCGGTCCGCGAAGGTCGTCCGCCTGCTCGGCTGCGCACGCTCCTCGTCTCCACCGAGCCGGACGGCATCGCCTCGCTGACTCGGTTGCTCCGCGTGCGTGACGGTCTGCCACGGGACATGGACGCCGTCCTCCTCGTGGCCGCGCCGGTGCTCGACCTCGCGCGAGAGGCGGGCGCACTCTGCGAGATGCTCTCCCCGGACAGCTTTGCCCACGGCGGCGAGTCTGCGGGCTCACAGGTTGCCGCCGCCGCGCGCCGCCACGATGCCGACGTGGTGCTCATCGACGGTCCGCATCTCGATCGCCGGCTGCTCGAAGCTGCGGGCGGCGGCGGCCTCCCCGTGGTCGCCGTGTGGACGCGCATGACGCCGATCCCACCCGCCGCGCACGACCTGTGCGACGCCGTCGTCGGGCTGGCGGCCGCGGCAGACGTGGCCCCGGTGATGGCCGAGGCGCTGGAGACGGCGGCGAGCCGTCGGGGAGGAGCGTGACCCCTGCGGGGGAGCCGCCGGCCGCGCCTGATGATCAGGTCGCGCGGCTGCGGGAGGAGCTGTATCGCGAGCGGAGCAGAAGCGCGGAGCTGGCGCGCCAGGTCCAGGCACTCCGCGAGACCTCGTCGTTCCGGTTCGGCCACGCCGTCGCGCGCGGGCTCCAGGGAGGAGCCCGGTTCTGGATCGGTCGCGCCGTCGCCCGGGGACTGCTGGCCAGTCTGCGCAGGTCGCTGTCGCAACCCGATCGCGCCGGTGCGGGGCGGCGGCGCCGCGCGAACGTCATCGTGTTCGTGGCCTGGGGCGCCGACGAGGCGGCGCTGGAGCAGCTTGGGGGGCAGGTGGATCGCCTGCAGGCCATCGTCGTGGGCTTCCAACCGGTGTTCCTGCTCGATGCGTCGAGCTTCGAGCCGATCCGCCGGCGCGGTCACCGGGTCGAGTACATCGTGTCGCTCGCCGAGTGGGCGTCCCACCGGCCGGCGCACACGTGGAGCGCCTACGTGACCGAGCGCGTCGCGGCCATCATGGCCCAGTACGCGCCCCGTATCGTCGTCGTGCGCGACTCGGGCGAGGGGCCGAGCCCGCTCGAGCAGGGGGTGTTCGACGCGATCCTTGTCCCCTCGGTGGGCCGGAGCGGCGACAACCTGCTCGGCTCCCCCGACCCGGCGGACGACACGTTCGCCGGATTGGTCGCTGATCTGCTCGAGCCAGTGGCTTCGCCTGTCACGCCGGCGTCGCGGCGTCGGCGGGGTCGGGCCCGCCGCTCCACCTGACTTACGGACAGGCCCACTAGAGGAAGAACGCCGCGACGTAGTCCATGCCGGCGCCGCGGATCTTCGTCACCTCGCTCCTCGAGAACCCGGCGGCCCGCGAGAACGCCTGGATCTCCTGCGGCTCGTAGAAGTGGACCGGGACGTTCTTCACGCGGTAGCGCACTTTGCGGATCGGCGTCCGGTAGACCGATTTGCTCGGGAAGCTCACGACGACGGAGTGCGTCGCGAACGACCGCATCCTGCTCAGGACGGCGACGGGGTCGGCCGTGTAGTCGAAGTAGCCCATGGCGATCACGAGGTCGAACCGCTTCTCCGTCGTGTACGCGTCGAAGTCGCGAACGAGGAACTCCACCTCCGCGCCGTCCGCGGGGAGCTCCTGCGTGTGCCGGCGCGCCAGCTCGATCATGCTCGGACTGAAGTCGACGCCGACGATGCGCTTCACGCCGGCCTCCGCCAGGCCTGTCGCGTAGCGCCCCGAGCCGCACCCGACGTCGAGCGCGCTCCCGAGCCCGTACCGCCGCGCGTGCTCGATCGTCCGCACGTAGCGCTCATAGATGTCGCGGCGGAAGGTGCGGTTGACCCAGCGCCACGCGGGGTTCATCCGCTCCTCGCCATAGAGCGAATCGAACGGGACGGCGGAGCGGGTGAAGTAGTCCTGGACGCGCCGCGCGTCGCTCACCGGCTCGGTCACGTCGGGCGTGTGCCGCCGAGCACCCCAAGCTCCGCGAGCACGTCGGCGGCGGGCGCGAAGTCGAACCGCTCGAGGAGGGGGCCGAGACGCTCCGGCCCGCTGGAGGCGTTGAAGTAGTGACGGAAGCGCCGCGTCGCGGACAGCCCGGGGACCCGCGGGATCTCGGGCCCCGCCTCGTACGGATGGATGTAGAACGGGACCGGCCGCCCCGCGCGGTTCGCGCGGGCGATCAGCCGCTGCGTGAGCATCAGCGGGTAGAGGCGGAAGTACCCGCCGCCGCCGAAGGGGAAGCGGCGGCCCGCGATCTCGGCGGTCGCCAGCGGGAACTCGACGAGCCCGTTCGGCCACGTGAAGATCGAGCGCTCCGCGCTCTTGATCCCGTACACGTCGTGGATCCCGATCGGGTAGACGCTGGAGTCGTAGAGGAACCCGAGCTCGCGCAGGTCGTCGAGCGCCCACATCGAACGCGCGGTGATCGAGAAGTCCGGCGCCCTGAAGCCGACGACCGGCGCCCCGGACAGGTCCTCCAGCTGTGCCTTGTGGTCTGCCAGGGCCGTGCGGAACGCCGAGCGCTCGAGGGTGAAGATGCGCCGGTGGTCAGGGGCGTGCGACCCGATCTCGTGGCCGAGCGCGGCTGCGCGGGTGACGAGCTGCGGAAACCGGCGCGCGACGGTGCCGAGGAAGAACATCGTGGCGCGAGTGCCGGTCTTCTCCAGCAGCCCGAGGAGCGAATCCATGTTGCGCTCGAGCTCGTAGCGCTCCGAGCGCTCGTCGCCGAAGCCCTCCGGGATGTCGATGCTCTCCCGGTTGGACTCGACGAACCCCTCGACGTCGACGGTGAACGCGTTCTTGGCCGTCGGGTTCACCGGTCGAGGATAACCCGGGCCGCCTGGCGCTTCGCTGAGCGGCCTGACTGCCGAACCAGGCTGTCCCACGCGTCGACCATCGCCTCGCGGTCGTGGTGGGCGGCGACGTAGGCGCGCCCGGCCGCGCCGAGGCTTTCGAGGCGCCGGCGGTCGGCGGACAGGGAGCTGAGCGCGCCGGCGAGCGCGACCGGGTCCTCGGGGGCGACGGCCACGCCCGCCGCCGCCCGCGTCACAAGCTCAGCGGCGTCACCGCGCGCGGAGACGACGGCGGCGCGGCCCGCCGCCATGACCTCGAAGAGCTTGGAGGGAAGCGCGGCGGCGAAGATCGGCCGGTCACGAAGCACGACAGCGCCCGCATGGTGGGCGGCATAGAGCCCGGGGACGGCGTCGCGCGGGACGCTGCCGGCCATGTGGACGTTGCCCGCGCCGTGGCGTGCGATCGCGGCCCGGGCGTGGTCGGCCTCGGCGCCGTCCCCGGCCAGGGTCACCTCGACGGTCTCGGGCCCGGCGAGGGCGGCCGCGCGCACGAGCACCTCGATCCCGTGGGACAGCCCGAGCGTCCCGGCGTAGGCGATGCGCAGCGGCCCGCCTCCGGGCAGCGGAGCGGGCGTGAAGCGCTCGAGCGCGACGGCGGGGGCGATGCGGGTGACCTTGCCGTGGGCCTCGGCGAAGTCGCCGAGCCGCGATCGCATCCCCTCCGTGGGCACGGCGATGCCGGTCGACCGGCGGTAGCACCAGCGCGCCAGCCCGTCGGCCGCGGCGACCAGTCGCGGATCGGTGAGCACTCCGAGTTCGACGGCGCTCTCGGGCCACAGGTCGGCGACGTGGAGCAGCAGCGGCGCGCCCTTGGCCCGGGCGTAGATCGCTCCAGCCGCAGCGGTGAACAGGGGAGGCGTCTCGGCGACGACCACGTCGCACGGCCCCGACGCGGGGGAGGTCGCCAGCGACGTGACGGCGTGCGAGAGGTGGTTGAGCACGCGCCGGACCCTGCCGCGGTTCGGCGTCGCGTAGACCGCGCTGCGCAGGACCCGGACGCCGCTTACAAGGCGCTCGGACGCCAGCGGCCGGTTGCGGTAGGGGGCGCGGATGACCCCCTCGGGATAGTGGGGCGGCGCGGTGTGCACCGTGACCTCGTGGCCGCGGCTGACGAGTCCGGCGGCGAGCTCTGCGAGGCGAGTCTGCGGCGCTCCGACCTCCGGCGGGAAGTAGTGGGTCAGCAGCACGATGCGCACTGAGATCAGCGCGCAGCGAGCTTCTGCAGGCCGATGTCGCGCGGATTGAGCGCGAGCGCCTGCCGGTAGAACCCTCGCGCCGCGTCGCGGTTCCTCGCGCGGACCTCGAGGTCGCCCATCAGCGCGAGGGTGATGAAGTTCCGCGGCTCGCGTTCGAGCGCGGAGCGCAGCTCGCGCCGGGCCTCGTCGCGGCGGCCGAGCGACTCCAGCGCCCCCGCCTGCAGGTAGCGCGGGGTGAGCGCGAAGGGATTCAGCCGCTCGGCGGTACGGGCGGCCTCGAGCTGCATCTCAGGCGCGTCGGGTGATGTGGCACGCGCCTTCTGGAGCTGGAGGTCGGACAGGAAGAGCGCGACGACGAGCACCGCCATGGCGAGCGGAACGAGCGGGATCAACCGAGCGGCGGCCGGCGCCCCTGGCCCCGACGGCCGGTTGCCCGGCGGCGCGGTCGCGACCGCCACGGCGAGACCCAGGCAGAGCAGCGCCGCGCCGGCGAGGCCCGGGATGAGCCAGAGCCAGTCGACGGTCGACTGGGCCAGCACGACCGTGCCGGCGGCCGCCAGTATCGACGCCCAGCGGCGCTGGTCGTTGGGCAGCCATCGCAGCGAGCGGATCAGGGCGAGCGCGACCGCGATGAGGAAGAGGCCGAACAGGGCGGCGCCGACGAGGCCGGTCTCGGCGAGGATCCCGAGCGGCAGGCTGTGCGCGTCGGTGAGGTTGTGTTCGCTGCGCCGCAGCTGGTACCAGCCGACCGGGTAGTTGCCCTGGCCGACGCCGATCACGGGCGCGTCGCGGAACTCCTGGACCGCCACGCGGTAGAGGTCCGCCCGCGGCCCACCCGTGCTCCCGAGTCGCGTGCGCCGCCCTGCGCGGTTCTCGCCAACGCGGAACTCGTCGACCTTCTCGCGCGCGAAGTCGACCGGGTTGCCGACCGTTGCGACGGCGCCTGCGGCGCCGGCCACCCCGAGCGCGACGAGGATGGCGAGCGCGACGTGTCGCACGTCGCGGATCGCTGAGTCCGACAGCCGCAGCCCGTTGTCGAGCAGGGCGAGTCCCGCGGCGACGAATGCGCCGATCGCCGCGATGAGCCCGAGCGCCCCGGCGGCCGTCTGGATCTGCTCCTCCGTGGCGACGCGGGAGTCGATGAAGCCGTTGTAGGGCTCGAGCAGCGAGCCGGAGACCGTGGCGAGCAGGCCGAACGCCAGGAGCGCCATCCACGTCCGGCGCAGCCGGTCGGGGCCGAGCGCGACGGCGACCAGCCCTCCGGCCAGGAAGCCGATCGCGACGCCGCGCGACTGGGTGAGGAAGGCGAGGCCGAGTGCCAGCATGGCGATGCCGAACGAGCTCGCGCGAACGAGGACGTGCGTCCTGCGGACGGACGCGATGCAGAGCAGCGGCCAGAACGCCAGCGCGAACAGCGCGGCGGTGCCGTTGCGGTAGCCGATGGGGTCGTGGAGCCGGCCGGCCAGGAACAGGTCCTCGCCGTGCGTGAGGATCGCGTAGTAGGTCGCAGCGACGAGGCCGGCCATCCCCACGACGAGGGCGATGCCCGGATAGCGCACGGCCCGGGCCCCTGGGAGGGTGACGATCGGCAACGTGAACAGGCCCGCGTAGAGGGCGTTGCGCGCGCCGCCCTCGAGTGCCCGCGCCGGTGAGTCGGCCCACAGCGCGGAGAGCAGGCTCCAGCCCGTGAACGCCCAGAGCGCCGCCACCGTGAGCAGCAGGATGCCGCGCAGCGGCCGTGAGGTCCCGCCGAAGGCGAGCGCGGCGAGGACGAAGACGGCGAGCGGTCCCCAGTGGCGGATCGTGAACCCGCCATGCGACCCGCCGGCCAGCACGAGCATGAGAATCGCGAGGCCCAGGGGGGTCACCGCGAGCAGCACGGTGGTCGCCGATGGACCCGTGTCCGTGACCGGACGCGGCGGGGTCCCGCCGGGCGCCGGCGACGAGGCGGTCTCTACACTCGACTCGATGGCCACCCGCTTCACGTTAGTAGTTCTCGTCGCGACAGCCCTCGCTTGGTCCTCGCCGGCCTCCGCGCAGACCGGAGCCCCCACCGAGCCCGGGGCCGACACGCCGGCCGGCTCGCAGTACCAGTTCCCGGTCGACGGAGCCCGCAAGGACGCCGCACCACGGTCCACGCCGAAACGCCGGCCCAAGAGCCCCGCGAAGCCCGGCGGCACCGGTGAATCGACCGGGTCCGGCGGGTCGACGGGTGCCGCCGGCGGCTCGACGGGGTCCGGCGACCGCTCGACCGCTCCAGGTGGCGGGACCGTGCCCGGCACGCCGGAGTCCAACCTGACGACCGAGAACGGGCTCGGCACCTCGTCCAACGTCCCGGGTGATCCCGAGGCGCGCGAGGACGACGAGCCGTCGGCCGCACGCGGCTCGCGCCGCTCCGGCCGCTCGGGCGCCGGCGCGAAGAAGGGCACCGCCGCCGAGAAGGGCGCCGGCAGCTCGGCGGCCGAGAAGGTCACCGGCGCGACCAGCAGCGCCGCGCTGCGCCCGCCTCAAGACCCCGCCGACTCGCGCGCCGGCCTGCTGCTCGGCCTCGCGGCCCTGCTGGGAGCGGGGATCGGGCTCGCCGCCCGGCGCCTGCGTCGCAGCGCCTGACGCCCAGCGCCGGCTAGAGCGGGCCGGTGGCCTCCGCGATCAGCAGCCCCGTCATCAGCACCGTTCCCAGCAGCAGCGCCACGGCCGGGAGCGCGCGCGTCGCCACGCCCAGCCGGCTCCCCGTGCTCGAGCGGCGCGCTGCCATCGCGCGGATCGCCATCGCCAGCTGCTGAAACGGCAGCAGCGGGGTCAACGCGAGGACCTTGAGGTCCCCGAGCGCGCTGTGGCGCTGGGCGTACGCGACGTCGATGGCCACCTTCAGCGGCAGCAGATGGGTGCGGTAGTACTCCGCCCGGTCCTCGACGCCCGCGAGCAGCCGGCCCTCGGTGGCGAAGTCGAGCTGCGCGGGTCCGGTCAGGCCGGGCGGCACGCTGAGGATGCGCTCGTACTCGATCGGGAACGCCTCGACGAACTCGCCGACCTCGGGCCGCGGCCCGACGAGACGCATGTCGCCCTTGATGACGTTGAGCAGCTGCGGGAGCTCGTCCAGCCGGCTGGCCGCGAGCGATCGCCCGAGTGGCGTGTAGCGGGTGTCGCACTTCGCGCTCAGCGAGGGCCCCGCGGCGCCGTGGCGCATCGTGCGGAACTTCAGCATCTGGAACGGGCGGCCGCCGCGACCGATCCGCGTGGCCCGGTAGAAGATGGGGCCCGGGGAGTCGATCAGCACGGCGATGGCCAGCACCGACCCCACGGCGATCGCCACCGGGGCCATGAGCAGCACGACGGCGAGGTCCAGCGCCCGCAGGCGCCACGGGATGCCATCGGCCACTTTCGGGGAGCTCTGGAGCCACGGAAGCGCCCAGACGCGGCGCCTCGGCTGAAGTTGAATCTCTCCCACAGTCACTCAGCCTAACCGGCGGCACGCCTCGAAGCCAATCATCGTCGGACTGATGTCCAACGCCGGCGTCAACCAACCTTCGGTGAAGCGTTCGCGGAACTCGGACGCCTGCCACAGTGAGCGACCGTGACCGCTCCGCGCACCGTGGCCTGCGTCGTCGGGACCCGTCCGAACTTCATGAAGATGGCTCCCGTGGTGCGGCTGCTCCAGGCAGATCCCGGCTTTCGCCACGTCTTGATCCACACGGGCCAGCACTACGACCGCGCGATGTCCGAGATCTTCTTCGAGGAGCTCGGGATCGGGACGCCCGACCATCTCCTCGGCGTCGGCTCGGGCAGTCACTCGGCGATGACGGCGCGGACGATGGAGCGGCTCGAGCCGCTGCTCGAGGAGCTCGCGCCCGACCTCCTCCTCGTTCCGGGGGACGTGAACTCGACGCTCGCCGCCGCGCTCGTGGCCGCGAAGCTCGGCATCCCGATCGGGCACGTCGAGGCGGGGCTGCGGAGCTTCGATCGTTCCATGCCCGAGGAGATCAACCGGCTGTTGACCGACCAGGTCTCCGACTTGTTGTTCACGCACTCGCCCGAGGCGCTGGGGAACCTGGTCCGCGAGGGGCGCGCGCCCGCAGACGTCCACTTCGTCGGCAACACGATGATCGACACGCTCGTGGCCCTGCAGAGCCGCCTCGACCCGGCCGCGGCGGCCGCGGCGCATGGCGTCGAGCCCGGCGGCCACCTCGTCGTGACGCTGCACCGGCCGGCGCTCGTGGACGGCCCGCTGCTCGGCGATGCGCTCGCACGGCTCGACGAGCTCGCCCGGGAGCTGCCCGTGGTCTTCCCGATCCACCCGCGGACCCGCGCCGCGATGGCCGCCCGCGGGCTCTCGGCCGGCCGCATCCGGCTGGTCGACCCGCTCGGATACCTCGAGTTCTTGGCGCTCGTGAGCTCGGCGCGCGGCGTGCTGACGGACTCCGGCGGGATCCAGGAGGAGACGACCTACCTGGGAATCCCGTGCTTCACACTGCGTGACAACACGGAGCGCCCCGTGACGTGCGAGGTCGGGACGAACGTCCTGCTCGGCCTCGAGCCCGCCCGCATCGCCGACGTGCCGGCGCTCCTGCGCCGCGCGGAGGCCAAGCCCGGACGGGTGCCCGAGCGGTGGGACGGGCGGGCGGCGGAGCGGCTCGTAGAGGTCCTGGCCGGGCATGCGAGCTACGCGGCGTTCGCGGGTCGTCCACGACGACGGGTGACGCCGGCGTAGACGTCGAGCAGCCGGGCCTGCTCGGACTCCCAGTTGAGCTCGGCGGCGGCGGCGGCCAGCGGCCCGGACAGGTCGGCCTCGAGCGCGCGGCCGATCGCCTCGGCGAGCCGCTCGGCGTCGCCGAAGGGGACGGCCCACCCGACTCCCAGGTCCTCCACGAGGTCGCCGACCCCGGTGCCGGCCGTGGCGATCACGGGCAGACCGGCGGCGACGTACTCGAAGAGCTTGTTGGGAAGCGTCAGGCGGTTGTTCTCCCGCACGGGGTCGAGCAGGGACACGCCGACGTCCGCCTGGCGCGCGTGGGCGACGACGACCTCCGGCGGCACCGGGCCGGCGACATGGACGCGGCCGGCGACGGCGTGGCGAGCGATGGCGGCGTCCAGCAGCGTTCTGGTCGCGGGGTCGATCCCGAGGAACAGGACGTGGGTCCCCGGGAGCCGCGCGATCCCACCGACCAGCTCGGGCGCGCCGCGCCCGAGGCCGATCGCGCCGAGGTGCAGGACCAAGGGAGCGTCGCCGATCCCGAGTTCGGCCCGGAGGTCGCGCACCGGGTGCTCGGAGCCATCCCATCCGACGTCAGGGATGTTGCGGACCACCACCGGCGCCGCGGCGAGGTCATAGCGCTCGCGCAGCCGCTCGGCGGTCGCATCGGAGACCGCCACGACGGCGTCGGCGCGGCGGATGAACGCCCGCTCGAGGGTCGCCACCACGAGCTTGCTGCGCGGGGTCAGGTACCACACGTCGGTCCAGAACTCGTGGGTGTCGTAGACCAATGCGGCGCCGGAGAGGCGCGCGGCCAGCCAGCCCGGCGCGAGCATGGGCAGGTCGTGGGCGTGGACCGCCTCCGGGCGCTCGCGCGCCGCCCGCCACGCGTAGGCACCCCAGAGGACGATCCGCCGCACCGGCCCCGGCAGCGCGCGCAGGAGCGCGCGCCCGCGGCCGCGCGGCAGCACCGTCCGTCCCCGGCCGCCGTCGGCGACGAGCGCCGGCTCGGCGTCGTGGGGGCCGCGGTGGAGCAGCACGACGTCGTGCCCCGCCGCGTCGAGCGTCCGCACCGCGCGCCGGACGCGGGCATCCCACGCGACGCGGTCGCGCTCGATGAGCATGGAGATCCGCATCAGGCCGCGGCGCGGGGACGGCTCAGAGCTGGACGGCTCCCTCGATGCCGAGCCGCCGCGTCGTCCCCCGCAGGTCGAGCGCGATCGGGGCGCGGCGCACGACTTCCGCGTGGTCGACGCCCGGGTGCGCGGTCACGATGACCGCGAGGTCGGCGGCGTCCAGGCCGGCGTCGAGCTCGATCGAGGTCAGGCCGTAGGCCGGCAGCTCCGGCACGAAGGGGTCGTGGTAGGCGACGTCGCCGCCGCCGCGCTGGAGCAGCTCGATGATCTTCAGCGCCGGGCTCTCGCGCAGATCGCCGACCCCCGCCTTGTAGGACACGCCGAGCAGCAGGATCTTCGAGCCGCGGACGGGCTTGGAGGCGTCGTTGAGCGCCCGCTCGATCCGCTCCAGGCAGAAGTACGGCATCTGCTGGTTGACCTTGCCGGCGAGCTCGATGAACTCCGTCGCCATGTCGTACTCGCGCGCCTTCCACGTCAGATAGAACGGGTCGACCGGCAGACAGTGACCGCCCATCCCGGGCCCCGGCTCGAAGCGCATGAAGCCGTACGGCTTCGTCGAGGCGGCGTCGATGACCTCCCAGATGTCGATGTCCATCCGGTCGGCCAGGATCGCCATCTCGTTGACGAGGGCGATGTTCACCGACCGGAAGATGTTCTCCAGCAGCTTCGAGAGCTCGGCCACCTCGGGCGTCGAGACCGGCACCAGCCGGTCGCAGATCAGCCGATAGACCTCGAGCGCGCGCTCCGTGGACTCCGGCGTGAGCCCGCCGACGACCTTCGGGGTGTTGCGCAGGTCGTAGTCCGTGCGCCCCGGGTCGACCCGCTCGGGCGAGAACGCCAGCGCGAAGTCCTTGCCCGCCTCGAGACCCGACTCCTCCAGCAGCGGGACGAGGTGCTCGCGCGTCGTGCCCGGGAAGGTCGTCGACTCCAGGACGATCGTCTGGCCCGCCTTGATGACGCCGGCCAGCGCCTGGGTGGCGTTCAGCAGCGGCCCGAGGTCCGGCTCGCGGTTGGCGTTCAGCGGCGTGGGGACGCAGACCAGGATCGCGTCGCACTCGTGCAGCTCGACGAACCGCGTCGTGGCCATGAGCCGCTCCCGCACGGCCGCGAGGCGGTCGTCGGGGACGTCCTCGATGTAGGACCGGCCCTCGCGGATCGCGGCGACCTTCGAGGGATCCACTTCGATCCCCACGACATCGTTGCCGACCTCCGCGAACGCGACGGCGAGCGGCAGCCCGACGTAGCCGAGCCCGACGATCCCTATGCGCATGTTCGTGACGTCCCGTGTTCGGTTTGCTCGTTCAGTGCGGCTCTCACGGTAGCTCAGCCGCTTCCTTGCGGCCGACGTACAGCCGATGGCTGCGAAGGGCCGGGATGGCGGCGAGCAGGGGATAGGCGCGCGGCGTCAGCCCGCGCAGCGAACGGGCGAGCGGCGGCGCGACCGTCAGGGTGCGGCTCTCCGGGGCCAGGCCGGCGGCGGCGAGGGCGGCCAGCGCCGGGCCGCGCCGCACCGCGTGGACGTGGCGGTTGTGGCTCGGCCAGCGCAGGTCCCAAATCGCCAGCGTGCCGCCCGGCGCGAGGACGCGCGCGGCCTCGGCGATCGCCGTCCCGCGGGCGGCCGGGTCGGGCAGCGACGAGAGCACCACGATCAGCGTCACGAGCCCGAAGCGCCCGGGCTCGAACGGGAGCGCCCGCGCGTCGGCCGCCGTGATCGTCGCGCCGGGAATCGCCTTGCGGGACACCTGGACGAGCCGCTGCTGCAGGTCGACGCCGTACAGCCGCTCGGGCGCCGCGCCGGCGGCGGCGAGGCGCCACAGCCACCATCCGTTGCCGCACCCGACGTCGAGCATTGGCGCCGCTGTGGCCAGCGGCCCGCTCGCGACGTCGAGGAGGGCGGCGGCGAGCTCCTCGCGGATCGCGACGTTGCCGGGGTTGTCGGCCGACCACGAGCGGCGCTTGCGGGCCGACGTCGTGTACCCCCCGTACACCCCGCCGATCCGGTCGAGCTCCTCGCCGCCGGCCGGCGTCACGGATACCGCTCGATCTGCCGCAGGACCAGCCCGCGCGGGTCCTCGCCGGCGGCGTGGGCGGCGTACCACTGCGCCGTGGACTCGAGCCCGGCGGCCAGATCCCAGCCCGGGGTCCAGCCGAGTCGCGCGCGGGCGCGCGAGGAATCCACCCGCAGCACTCCGGCCTCGTCCGGTGCGCCGGCGCCCCACTCGACCTCGACCGGCTCCGGCCAGCCGTCGAGCAGGCGCTCGACGACCCAGCGCACCGGGCGCGCGTCGTCGGCGTCGGGTCCGAAGTTGAACGCCGTCGCGAACGCCTCGCCGCCCCCGCCCGCGAGGCGCTCGGCCAGCTGCAGGTAGCCGCACAGCGGCGAGAGGACGTGCTGCCACGGGCGCACGGCGTCGGGCGCGCGGACGGCCAGCGGGCGGCCGGCCGCCGCGGCGCGGACGAGATCGGGCACGAGCCGGTCCTCCGCCCAGTCGCCGCCGCCGATGACGTTCCCCGCGCGCGCGGTCGCGACGCGCACGTCGCGCCCGGCCAGCAGCGAGTCCCGGTAGGCGGCCGTGACGAGCTCCTGGCAGGCCTTCGAGGAGGAATACGGGTCCTTGCCCCCGAGCGGCTCGTCCTCGCGGTAGGGCCACTCCCACTCGCGGTTCGCGTAGCACTTGTCGCTCGTGACCGACACGACGGCCCGGACGTCGTCGCCCAGCCGGCGCACGGCGTCGAGCACGTGCGCGGTGCCCATGACGTTGACGGCGTAGGTCTCCACCGGCTCGCGCAGCCCGCGGCGCACGAGCGCCTGGGCGGCGAGGTGGAACACGACCTCGGCCCGGGACGCCCGGACGGCGGCGTCGACGGCCTGCGCGTCACGGACGTCACCCTCGAGGTGCTCGCGCAGCCCGTCGGCCACGTTCGCCGCCGCGAACAGCGACGGCTCGGTCGGGGCCGGCCCGCCGAACCCGGTGACCTCCGCGCCGAGATCCTGCAGCCACAGGGCCAGCCACGCGCCCTTGAACCCCGTGTGCCCCGTGACCAGGACGCGCCGGCCCCGCCAGAAGCGGGGGTCGATGCTCACCGCGCGAGCAGCTCCATGTCGGAGTCGGCCATGAGCTGGATGAGCTCCTCGAAGCTGGTCTCCGGCTTCCAGCCGAGCTGCCGCTCGGCCTTGCCGTAGTCGCCGATCAGGAGGTCGACCTCGGCCGGGCGCTTGTACTTCTCGTCGATGACCACGTGCTCCTGCCAGTCCAGCCCGGCGCGCTCGAACGCGATCTCGACGCAGCGCTGCACGGTGTGCGTCTTATTCGTCGCGATGACGTAGTCCTCGGGCGTGTCCTGCTGGAGCATCAGCCACATCGCCTCGACGTAGTCCTTCGCGTAGCCCCAGTCGCGCTTGGCGTCGAGGTTCCCGAGCCGCAGCTCGTTCGTCTTGCCGGCCTTGATGGCCGCCGCGCCGTGGGTGATCTTGCGCGTCACGAACTCCAGCCCCCGACGAGGACTTTCGTGGTTAAACAGAATTCCGGAGCATAGGTACATGTCGTACGACTCGCGGTAGTTGACCGTGATGTGGTGGCCGTAGGCCTTGGCCACGCCGTACGGGGACCGCGGGTAGAAGGGGGTCGCCTCGGTCTGCGGGACCTCCTGGACCTTGCCGAACATCTCGCTCGACGACGCCTGGTAGAAGCGCGCGTCCGGCGCGGCCTCGCGCATCGCCTCGAGCATCCGCGTCACGCCGACGCCGGTGAATTCCGCCGTCAGCGTCGGCTGGATCCACGAGACGGCGACGTAGGACATCGCGGCGAGGTTGTAGACCTCCTCGGGCTGCGACGCGCGCAGGGTGTCGACGAGCGAGCGCTGGTCGAGCAGGTCGCCCTGGTGGAGCGTCAGCCGGTCCTTGAGGTGGTCGATGCGCTCGAACTTCTCCGTCGACGCGCGCCGGACCATGCCGTGCACCTCGTAGCCCTTCTCCAGCAGCAGCTCCGCCAGATAGGACCCGTCCTGACCGGTGATTCCGGTGATCAGCGCGCGCTTGCTCACGCCGGCGCCACCCCTTCCTGGGTTCGAAGCCACTCCACGGTCTGCTCGACACCCTCGCGGACGCCGATCCGCGCCTTCCAGCCGAGGAGCCGCTCCGCCTTCTCGACGGACGGCCAGCGCCGCACCACGTCGACCTTGAACGACGGCAGGTGCTCGAGCTCGAACTCGGCGGGGTCGTTGCCGGTCGCCTCCCAGCACACGCGGGCGATCTCGGCGACGGTCATCTCCTCGCCCGCCGAGATGTTGAAGTCCTCGTTCAGGCCGGCGGGCGACGCGGTAGCGGTGACGATCCCGTCGGCGATGTCGTCGACGTGCGTGAGCGTCCGGGTGTGCGTGCCGTCGCCGAAGATCGGGAGCGGCCTGAGGCCTTCGAGCGACTTGCGGATGAGGTCGGGCACCGCGTGGGCGATCCCCGGCTCGTCCTCGGGCATCTCGCCGGGTCCGTACGCGTTGAACGGGCGGCAGATCGTGTACGGCAGCCCGTGCTCGTCGTGCGCGGCGCGGCAGTAGACCTCGCCGGTCAGCTTGGAGAAGCCGTAGGCCGAGAGCGGGACCGGGCAGTCGTCGATGTGGTCCTCGCGCGTCGGGAACTGCTGCGCGCGCTCGAAGACCATCGACGAACTGACGTAGGTGAAGCGCTCGACGTCCTCGTCCAGCGCCGCGCGGAAGACCGCGTTGTAGAGCGCGTTGTTGACCTCGGTGAGCGTGTGCGGGAGCTTGTGGAAGTTCGCGATCCCGCCGACGATCGCCGCGAGGTGGATGACGTGGCTGCAGCCGGAGATCGCCTTGCGAGCCTCGGCGAGCTGGCGCAGGTCGCCGTGGTGGACCTCGCACCCCTCGCGCATCCACTCAGGGGCGGTCCGCTGGTCGGACACGCGGACCTCGAATTCGGGGTCGCTGAGCAGGCGGCGGACGACCGCCGCGCCGATGGTGCCGGCTCCGCCGGTGACGAGGACGCGGGGCATCTGCGGCGGAGAAGGGTACCGAGCCGCGCCGCGACTCCCGCGATTCAGCCTGCCTGCCGGGTCAGAGCGACTCGGCGGCGAACGTGTCGCAGCGGCCCGGCTCGCCCGCCCGGTAGCCCTCGCCGAACCACCGGGCCCGCTGCGCTGAGGTGCCGTGGGTGAACGAGTCGGGGCGGACGGTGCCGGTGGCCTGGCGCTGCAGCCGGTCGTCGCCGACGGCCGCCGCGGCGCTTAGGGCCTCGTCGATGTCGCCGGGATCGAGTTGACCCTCCTCGAAGACGCCGTGCGCCCACACGCCGGCGTAGCAGTCGGCCTGCAGTTCGGTGCGGACCGAGAGGGCGTTGGCCTCGTCGGGATGGTCGCGCTGCTGCTGGGTGACCTCCCGGTTGGTTCCCGTCTCCTGCTGGACGTGGTGGCCCATCTCGTGGGCGATGACGTACGCCCAGGCGAAGTCGCCCCCGGCCTGCAGCCGCCCGCTGAGCTCGCGCTCGAACGACAGATCCAGGTACACGCGCCGGTCGGTGGGGCAGTAGAACGGACCGACGGCCGAGCTGGCCGAGCCGCAGCCGGTCTGGACGCCGTCGCGGAAGAGCACCATCTGGGCGCGCCGGTAGGGCCGATCCGCCTGCTCGAACACCTGCTGCCAGCTGCGCTGGGCATCGGTGAAGACGTAGGTGCTGAAGTCCTTGAGGTTGCGCTCCGGGTCCTGCGACTCCGGGATCGGCGCGCTCTCCGGGGCCTGGGCGCCGCCGTCGAACGCCGACGGCACGTCGAACGCGGCGCCCGAGCCGCCGCCGAGGACCTGGATGGCCAGGAAGATCACCACGCCGACGATGCCGAGCCCGCCGGGCACGGCGACGCGGGGTCCGCCGAAGCCGCCGCTCCGGCCGCCGCGGGCGTCGATGACGTCGGGGTTCGAGACGCGTTTCCAGCGCATGGGCGGGGGCGTACCCGGCCACGGACCGCCGCACGCGGGGCGCCAACCACCTGGCATTGATCCGGCGTCCGGTGAGCGGGGCGCTGGTTGAACGGCGCTCCGAGGGAGGGAGTCCTGGTCGGGGGCGGCGGGGACGAGGACGTCAACCACCCCCATGCACCGGGAGCAGCCGCAAGGGGGTGATTCACCCTCAAATATGGGGTCAAGCACCCCCATGCGACCCGTTCCTGGCCAAGGGGGTGGTTGACCGCGTGCGACCGCCCCCTCCCGACCCGCCACCCCTTCACCGATGCAGTTCCGGACCTCTCGGCGCTCGAGGCGGCTCAGGGCACGCGGAGCGTGGCCAGCTCCGACGCGTAGCCGAAGACCTGGCCCGCGGCGAACGCGTTCCAGGGGTCGACGACCAGGCAGTCGTCCTTCGCGTGGTCGGCGATGGTGGCGAGGGTCTCGGGCTCTGAGAACGCCGAGTGGTTCGTGGCGACGACGACGACGTCGGCGCCGCCGACCGCGTCCTCGAGCTCGGCGGTGACGGTCGAGACGACCGGGTCGTGCACCGCGACGTCGGCCAGTTCGCGCTCGAGCAGGCGGATGAGCTTGAAGCTCAGCGAGTCGCGCTCGTCGTCGGAGTCGCGCTTGAAGGACAGGCCGAGCACCGCGACCTTGCGCTCGCGCAGCGAGCCGCCGAGCCGGCGCTTGATCCCGTCGACGAGGAACAGCGGCACGCTCTCGTTGACCCGCGACACGGCGAGCAGCATGCCGGGCGCGTTCGACCGCTCCTCGGAGAACGCGAAGTCCTTGCGCAGGCAGGTCCCCGCGGTCATGCCCGGCAGGGCGATGCCGCCGCGCGGATAGTCCCGGTTGATCAGCTCGATGACCTCGAAGACGTTCGCGTCGTAGCGATCGCAGTCCATCATCAGGAGGTTGGGCAGCGCGAAGGTCGCGTACCGCAGGATGTTCGTCCAGATCTTCGCGAGCTCGGCCTGGACCGGCGTGGTGTGGACGATCGGGGCGCCGAAGACGTCGAACAGCGCGGCGCAGCGCTCGCCGCTCGCGTCGCCGATACCGCCGACGATGCACGGCAGCGTGCCGATCTCGGCCAGGAACTTGTCGGCCGCGATCCGCTCGGGGCAGTGGGCGACGAACACGTCCTCGCCGACCCGGAAGTCGCGGTGCTTCTCGAGGTAGCCCGCCACGAAGTCCGTCGTCCCGGGGGCGACCGTCGAGCGCAGCACGACGAGGTGCCCGGGCCGCATGTGGGGGAGCAGCGCGTCGAGCACCGTCCGGATGTCGCCCATGTCGATCTCGATGTGCGAGAACGTCGGCGTCCCGACGGTGAGCACGATGCCGTCGGCCTGGGCGGCGTCGGCCGCGCGCTCGGACAGGTCGAGCGTGCCCTTCTCCACGACGCGGGCGAGCAGCTCGTCGGCGCCGGTCTCCTTGAACGGCATGCGGCCCTCGCGCAGCGCGCCGAGGCGCTCAGGGTCGCGGTCCACGCCGAGGACGCGCAGGCCCGCGTCGGCGAAGCAGAGCGCCAGCGGCAGCCCCACGCGGCCGAGGCCGATGACGGAGACGTCGTAGCTCATTCGACCCGTCACAGTACCGACGCGCTCAGCGCCGCGACACCATCTTGATCGCGGCGCGGGGCCCGACGGCGAGCCCGAGGACGACGCGCCTCATGCGCACACCGCGAAGCGCTTGGACAGGGTCCTGAGCGCCACCCTTCGCTTGCCCGGGCGTTTGTAGGAGATCCGCGCGTAGACGCGGTAGATCCCCGGACGCAGGTCGATGGGCAGTGTCCGGCGGTACGGCGCGCGGCTGTCGGTGCGCGCGATCCGGCGCTTGCCCTTGCGGTAGAAGAAGACGACCTTGCGCACGCGCGGCCTCGCCCGGCCGGGCCGCTTGTGGACCGTGATGGAGATCGCCATGCGCTGACCGCGCGGCGTGCAGCCGAGCCCGGCGTCGAACTGCACCTGGCCGCCACCGACGGGCGCGGGCGGGGGCGCGGGCGGCGGCGGCGCGCCCGGCGTGGCGTCGGGGGACGGCGGCGGCGCGACCGGCCCGAGGTCGCGCCAGTCCTCGTCGCCCTTGCCATCCTCGTAGGACTTGACGATCACGTTCCCGCCGGCCGCGCGGGCGACGACGTGGAACCGAGTCGGCCCGTCGATGGTGACCGCCGGGCCGGGGGCGATCCGCCGCTCGTCGCGCACCCAGGGCGTGAAGCCCGCGTCGCGGTCGTGGTGGCGCTCGTAGAGCGCCTCGTCGCCACCGCGGACGAACAGGTCGAGGTCGCCCTCGCGGCGGCTGATGACGCCGAGCGACGACAGCGTGCCGCCATCGAGGGGCGCCTACCCGAGCCACTGGGTGCCGTCGTGAGTGTTGTTGTAGATGCGGTCCACGCCGTCGCGGACCCAGACGTCGAGGTAGTTGGTGAGGCGCGAGGACGGCGTGGGCGCCGCGATGATGATCCCGTCGAGGTTGCCCTCCGGCACTCAGCCCGTCGACGGGCTCCACCAGCGATGGCGCATCGACTGGTCAGACCCGCCGTAGAAAAGGTCGATCTCCGGCCGGCCGCGCCGCTGGACGACGCCCGGTCCCGTCGACGCCACGCCGCCGAGCGAATCCCACGGCTCGACCGCCGCACCGCGGATCGACAGGTGGTGGATGGCGTTGTCGGCGTTGCGGGCGAAGACGTCGACGGTGCCGTCGGCGCGCACCGACGCCGCCGGCCCCGAGCTGAGCTGCCCGCCGAGCGAGCGCGGCGGTCAGGGGCTTCACGAGCAGACGGCGAATCGCTTCGAGACGGTCTTGATCGCGACCCGGCGCTTGCCCGGCCGCTTGTAGGAGATCCGCGCGTAGACGCGATAGATCCCGGGCCGCAGGTCGATCGGCAAGGAGCGGCGATACGGCGCCGTGCGGTCGGTCCGGCCGATCCTGCGCTTGCCCTTGCGGTAGTAGAAGACGACCTTTTGGACCCGCGGCTTCGCCCGCCCAGCGCGCTTGCGGACCTTGACGGAGACCGCCATCCGCTCGCCGCGCGGCGTGCAGGAGAGCCCCGCGTTGATCTCGACGTTCCCGCCGCCGGCCGGCGCCGACGGCGGCGGCCCCGGCCCCGGCGGGCTGGGCGGCGCCGGCGGGGCCGGCGGCGTGGGGGACGGGCCCAGGCTGCGCCACGGGCTCCACGCGTTGCTCCAGGTGGTCACCGCGACGTCGGACCCGCGCCGTGCGAACAGGTGCACGCGGTTGCCGTCGACCGTCGCGCCCGGCGCGGAGTCGATCGTCTCCGACGTCACCGTCACCCAGTCCGACCAAGTGGTGCTCGGGGAGAAGTGGCGCTGGCTGATGCTGCCGCCCAGGTTGCGCACGAACACGTCGAGGTCACCGTCGGCGCGCGAGATCACCGACGGCGCGGCCCCCGTCTGGCCGGCCAGACCGCCGTAGCCCGTCCACTCCGTGCCCGTCCACGTCTTCTGCATCACCTGGTCGTCGCCGGCGCGGACGTAGATGTCGAGGATGCCGGCCGTGCGCGACGACGGCGCGGGCGCCGCGTGGATGACGCCGCCCACCGAGGCGAACTGCGACCAGCCGCCCGCCGGCTGCCAGGACCTGTGGTACATGGCACCGTCGGTGCCGGCCACGAGCACGTCGATGGTGTCGCTGCCCTTGCGATAGATCGCGCCAGGCCCCGAGCCGAGCATCCCGCCGAGCGACTCCCAGGCCGACCACCCGTCCGGGCCGTGGTACGCGTGCTGAAGGGTGCCGTCGGTCCCGCGGGCGAAGACGTCGATGATGCCGTCCGGCCGCACCAGCGCTGCGGGCCCCGACGTCGCGTTCCCTCCGATCGAGCGCCAGCTGCCGTCGAGGCCGACGCGCTCGTAGATCGCTCCGTCGCTCCCGCGCGCGAAGACGTGGACGGCGCCGGGCCCGCGGCTGACCGCCGCGATGTTGTCGTCGACGACCTGCGCCTGGGCGCCGGCCGCAGCGGGGAGGCAGAGCGCGGCGGACGCGAGCAGGGCGGCGATCGCTCTCATGCGCAGACGGCGAAGCGCTTGGACACGGTCTTGATCGCGACGCGGCGCTTGCCGGGCCGCTTGTAGGAGATCCGCGCGTAGACCCGGTAGGTGCCAGGCCGCAGGTCGATCAGCAGCGTGCGCCGGTAGGGAGCGCGCCGATCGGTGCGCGCGACCTTGCGCTTGCCCCTGCGGTAGTAGAAGACGACCTTGATGACCCGCGGCTTCGCGCGGCCGGCGCGCTTGCGCACCTTCACGTTGACCGACATGCGCTCACCGCGCGGGGTGCACGACAGGCCGGCGTTGAGCTCGACGTTCCCGCCGCCGACCGGCGTCGGGGGCGCGGGCGGCGGCGGCGGGGGCGGCGGCGGCGGGGCGGGCGGAGCGGGGGGCGCCACCGGGCCGATGTTGCGCCAGGCCGTCCAGCCCTTGCCGCTCTCCCACGACTTCGCGATGACGTCGGTGCCGGAGCGGGCGAAGAGGTGCACCCGGGTCGGCCCGTCGATCGTCGCCGCCGGTCCGGAGGAGAGCGGTTGCGGGTCGATCATCTCCCAGCCGCGGTAGCCGTTGCCGCGGTCATAGTGGCGCTGGTAGAGCCGGTTGTCGCCGCCGCGGGCGAAGATGTCGAGATCGCCCTCCGCCCGCGAGATGACCGACAGCGCCGCGGACGTCGTGTGGTCGACCTTCGAGTAGGGGGTCCAGCCGTCCGCCGCCCGGTAGGACCGGTTGAACACGTTGCCGGCCGCGCTGCGGACGAAGACGTCGAGCCAGTTCGTCAGCCGCGAGGACGGGGCCGGCGCCGAGATGACGGCCTCGCCGAGCGACGCCTCCGCCGACCACTTCTTCGTTCCCCCGTCGTAATAGCGGTGCTTGAGGTCGCGACCGGCGCTGGCGTAGAACAGGTCGATGTACGACGTGTTGCGGCGCTTCACGGCGCCCGGGCCGGTCGCGGCGCTGCCTCCGAGGCTCTCCCAGCTCGACGCGGTGTCGCCCTTGACGGTGAGGTGGTAGATCGCCTTGTTCGTCCCGCGGGCGAACACATCGACGGTGCCGTCGGCCCGCAGCGAGACGGCCGGCCCCGAGGTCAGGACGCCACCGAGCGAACGCCACGTCCCGTCGATCCCGCTGCGCATGTGGATCGCGCCGTCGGAGCCACGGGCGAAGACGAGGACGTCGAACGGGCCGCGCGAGATCGCCGCCGGGTTGTCGTCGACGACCTGGGCCCCCGCGGACGACGGGATCGCGACCGCGACCGCGATCACGACGAGCAGCGCCCCCAGCAGCCGTCGGGCTTCCATGCGCCCCGAAGACTACTGGCGACCCGCGCGACGGTGCGCGAGGTACTGCCGGGCGAAGCCGGTGACGAACAACGGGTTGTAGCGGGCGTAGCGCTTGAACAGCCGGCGCGGCTCGTGCGCCAGCCGGAACGCCCACTCGAGGCCGAGGCGCTGCATCCAGTCGGGCGCCTGGGGCTGGAGGCCGGCATGGAAGTCGAAGGCGGCGCCCACGCCGACGAGCACCGGCGCCTCGAGCCGGTCGCGCATCCGCGCCATCCACTTCTCCTGCTTGGGCACGCCGATGCCGACCCACACCACGTCGGCCCGGACGTCGTTGATCTCACGGGCGATGGCGTCCTCCTCTTCGCGCGTGAGCTCGCGGAACGGCGGCGCGTATCCGCCGACGATGCGCAGGCCCGGATGGCGCTGGCGGAGGTTGAGCGCGAGCTGGACGAGGGCGCCCTGGTTGCGCCCGCCGTAGAGGTAGAAGCGCTGGCCGGTGCGGGCGGCGCGGGCACACGCCCGATCCATCAGCTCGGGGCCGTAGACCCGGCTCGGGAGGTCGTGGCCGAGCGCGTTCATCGCCCACACGAGCGGCTGGCCGTCCGGCACGGTGAGGTCGGAGCCGAGCACCGCCTCGCGGAGCTCGGCGTCCTCCTGGGAGGCCATCACGGTGTGGACGGCGGCGACGCAGACGTAGCCGCGGCCCTGGGTGGCGACGGTGCCGTCGATCCAGTCGAGCGTCTTCTCGTAGTCGGTGAGCGCGAGCGGGACCCCGAGCACCGGCTGGTCGGCGACCCGCGGGGGTGCCATGCGCGGCGCCTCGCGCAGCGGCGGGAGCGGGAGCGGGCGTGGTGTGGCTGAGCGCGTGGGCATGAAGGGACTCGGGGGGGAGCGGGCGGGAGCGGGGGGACCGGGTCGGGTGCTGCTCGGCTGATCAAACGGACCCGGGGTGCAAAAGGTGCGGTGTTGCTGTTCCTACAACCGCACGGTCGATCGTTACAGGCACCCCCACGCTGAGCGTCTCGGCCCATGGCCGCGGTCTCCGACCCTTCGCGTCCCCGCGTCGTGCTCCTGCGCGGCCACGGCGCCAACGTGTGGGACCTGCGCCCGTGGGAGCGGCTCGCCGACGCCTATGACCCCGTCGCGCTCGTCACCGGATCGAACCTCCACCAGGTCGACGGCCTCGGCCTCGAGGTCGCGCCGACGCGGACGCCGCGCGACGTGCTGCCGCGCGGCCGCGCGGCCGGGGCCGCCGCCTACGTGCTCGGCGAGCGCTACCTCGACCTCGAGGAGCGCCTCGCGGGGGCGCAGATCGTCCACGCGGCGGAGATCGGGACCTGGTTCAGCGCCCAGGCGGCGCGGCTGAAGCCGAAGCTCGGCTACAAGCTCGTGCTGACCGTGTGGGAGACGATCGCCTGGCGCGACGCCTACCGCTGGCCGCGCGAGCGGGCCTACCGGCGGCGCGTGCTGAAGCAGGTCGACCTCTTCCTCCCGGCCACCGAGCGTGCACGCGACGGCCTCGCGCTCGAGGGCGTGCCGGCCGAGCGCATGGAGGTCTGCCCCCCGGGCATCGACACCGCCCACTTCGCCGGCCCGGGCGGGGCGCCCGCGCGCGCGGACCGCCACACGATCCTGTGCGCCGGGCGGCTCGTGTGGGAGAAGGGCCAGCAGGACGTGCTGCGCGCGTTCGCCGCGCTGGGGTCGGGGCTCGTCGGCCCCGCCGACACCCGGTCGCGCCTGCTGATCGTCGGCAACGGCCCGGAGGAGAAGCGCCTGCGCGGCTACGCCGCCGAGCTCGGGCTCGCCGATCGCGTCGAGTTCCGCGCCACGGTGCCCTACGAGGAGATGCCGGCGCTCTACGCAGCGGCCTCCTGCCTGGTGCTCGCATCGCTGCCGACGCGCGGCTGGGAGGAGCAGTTCGGGATGGTCCTCGCCGAGGCGATGGCGGCCGGCACGCCGATCGTCGCGGCGGCGTCGGGCGCGATCCCCGAGGTGCTGGGGGGCGAGGGCCGGCTGTTCGGGGCCGGCGACTGGCGCGGGCTCGCCGAGGCGCTGGCCGAGGGGCCGCTCGCGCAGGCGCCGGTCGCCCGCGCGAGCTACGACCCGGCGCGGGTCGAGCGCTACTCGGCGGCGGCCGCCGCCCAACGGCTGCGGGCGGCCTACGAGCGGGTGCTCGCGTCCGGCAGCGGGTGACCGATCTGGGCGAGGAGCTCGCGTGCCCGCGCCTCCGTCGTGTTCGCCTGCGCCCACGCCATCGCCCCGGCCTGCAGGCGCGCGTAGCCGGCGTCGTCGAGCGCCTCGATCCTCGCCATGAGGTCCGAGTAGGACGAGTAGCCGATGCTGTTGTGCGGGCCGAGCCCGTGCGGCGCGCAGGTCCGAGGCTTGCGATCGAGCCGCCGGAAGCAGGGGACCGTGCCGTTCGCGGCGATCTCGTAGTGGCGCAGCGTCTCCCACCCGCCCTTGCGCGTGGTGATCCCGAAGCGCGCCGAGCGCAGGTCGGCGTAGTACTCCTCCTCGACCTCGAACCGGTAGGCGGTCGACCCGTCGCCGACCCTGCGGGCGACGTCGGGATCGACGATGTGGGACTGGAAGAGGCGCGACTTCGGCGGCGGGTCGGCGACGAGCTTCTCGGCGGGGATGGAGAAGGCGATCGGACGCAGCCGTGCGCGCGGAAGCGTCCAGCGCGTCAGCTCACGCTTGAAGTACGGGACGCGGCGGTGCGCGCGCGGAAGCGTCCAGTGGCCCGGGACGCGCAGCCACGTCGGCGCGTAGGGGTAGATGAGCGGCAGGTCGGCGCCGTCGACGACGGCGATCCGCGTCCGCGCCCGCTGCGGCATGACCTGCACCCACCAGCCGAACGCGCGCCAGATGTCCCCGATCACGACGGTCTCGAACTCGCCGCCGGCGATCCGGCCCGGGACGTCCGAGCGATCCACCTCCAGGTCGTCGAGGAGCCCGTAGAGCGTGAACCCGCGGCCGTAAAGGTGGCGCAGGCGGTCGGCGCCGTAGGACCGGTAGAGCGGGTCGCGGCGCGGGAAGTCGATCGCGTCCGAACCGAGGACCGACCGCAGGCCGTGGAAGAGGCTGTCGGCGAGGTAGTCCTGCGTGTCGCCGCTGATGAAGAGGAGCTTGCCCATGTCAGTCCGCCGCCGCGGGGGCGACGAGGGTAGCGGTCGGGCATCGCGCTCAGCGTCTGGCCGGTGAGCGTGACCGACACGGCGACGCCGCGCGACGTCCTGGACTCGGGGGACGCCGGCGGCAAGGCGATCCGCGGCGGCGCCTACCGCACCGTCGCCTACGGCATCTCGCTCCTGATGAGCCTCGCGGCGGTCCCGCTGATGATCCGCCATCTCGGCCCGGTCGACTTCGGCTACTTCATGACGGTCTCGTCGATCGTCTTCATCATCGGCGGCATCACCGAGGCCGGTCTGACCAACCTCGGCGTCCGCGACTACTCGGTGCTCGAGGGTGACCGGCGCGAGGCGTTCCTTCGCAACCTGGTCGGTCTGCGTCTCGCGCTCACGCTGGCCGGCGTGCTCGCCGCGATCGCGCTCACGACGGTCACCGGGGCGCCGGAGGTGGTCGTGCTCGGCACCGCCATCGCCGGCCTCGGCCTGCTGCTGACGCTGCTGCAGCAGACGTACATGGTGCCGCTGACGGCCGGCCTCAGGCTCGGCTGGGTGTCGGTGCTCGACCTGCTCAAGCAGGGCACGCTGACCGGCGCCGTCGTCGTGCTCGTCCTGGCCGGGGCGGGGCTGCTCCCGTTCTTCGCCGCCAACGTCGCCGCCGCCCTGCTGATGCTGGCCGCGACGCTGGCGCTGGTGCGGCGCGAGGCGCCGTTCATGCCCGCGCTCGACGTGCGGATCTGGAAGGACCTGCTGCGCGACGTCCTGCCCTATGCCCTGGCGGCGGCGGTCGGGCTCGTCTACTTCCGGCTGGCGATGATCCTGATGTTCTACATCGGCTCCGAGACCGAGACCGGCATCTACGGCGCCGCCTTCCGGATCGTCGAGGTCATCGCCGTCATCCCGTGGCTGGTCGTGTCCTCCGGCTTCCCGATCCTCGCGCGCGCGGCCCGGGACGACGAGGACCGCCTGCGCTACGCGCTGCAGCGCCTGTTCGAGGTGTCCGCGCTCGTCGGCGGCGGGATCTGCGTCGCGATCGCGGTCGGGGCGCCCTTCGCGATCGCCGTCGTCGCGGGCGACGAGTTCGAGGCTTCGATCGGCGTCCTGCAGTTGCTCGGCGGCGCGTTGGTGACCTCGTTCCTGGTGGCGACCTGGTCGTTCGCGTTGCTCTCACTGCGGCTGCACAAGGAGCTGCTGATCGCGAACGCCGTCGCCGCCGCGGTGGCCGCGGCGGGCACGCTGGCGCTCGTGCCCTCCGAGGGCGCGATGGGCGCCGCGGTCGCCACGCTGGTCGCCGAGGCGGTGCTGGCGGCGGCGTACTACGTCGCGCTCGTGCGC
Source organism: uncultured Solirubrobacterales bacterium (assembly GCA_963828075.1). Lineage (GTDB taxonomy): Bacteria > Actinomycetota > Thermoleophilia > Solirubrobacterales > Solirubrobacteraceae > JACCYI01. The sequence goes on from CAWHDH010000021.1 coordinate 2,703,882, forward strand.
GCCCGCGCCGCGCTGCGCCCGTCGCTGTGGATCGTCCCGCGGCTGCTGGTCGCGGGCGCGGCGGCGGGCGCCGCCGCCACGGTCGTCCCTGGCCCCAGCTGGGCGCTGATGGTGCTGGCCGGCGCCGTCTACCTCGGCGCCGCGTTCGCGCTGCGGGCGGTGCCGCCCGAGCTGGCCGCCGCGCTCCTGCGGCGCCCGATGGGGGGCGCGCCGCCCGGTAGCGTGTCGTCGCCGTGAGCCGCCTCTCGCTGCCCCGCTCCGCCGACCGGCTCTCGCGCGCCGAGTGGCTCGGCGGCGTCCTGCCGCTGCTGCGGCGCGGCTATCACGCCGTGCGCCGTGTGGCCGAGCGGCTCGGCTTCCACGTCGTGCTCGCGTCCTACGACGCGCCGATCCCGCGCCGGGCGGAGCTGACCGACGCCGTCTTCGAGCGGGCCAGCCCGATGCGAGGCGTCGACTTCGACTCCGGACGCCAGCTCGATTGGGTCGAAGCCGAGCTCGGCGCATTCCTCGAGGAGTTCCGGCCCGAGCGCGGCGTCGAGCGTCCGGCGGGCCAGTTCCAGCTCGACAACGGGACGTTCGAATCGGTCGACGCCGAGCTGCTCTACGCGATCGTGCGCCGCTTCGCTCCCGCGCGGGTCGTCGAGCTCGGCAGTGGCTACTCGTCGCTGATCATCGCGGACGCGCTGGCGGCGAACGGCGGCGGCGAGCACCGGATCCTCGACCCGTTCGTCTCCCCGCAGGTGCAGGCGCGCCCCGACCTCGCCGGCCTGGTGGAGCCGCTGCGCGCGCAGGACGTGCCCGCGGCGGTCTTCGGGTCGCTCGGCGACGGCGACGTCCTCTTCGTCGACACGTCGCACACGGTCAAGATGGGCGGCGACGTCAATGCGATCGTCCTCGACGTCCTGCCGACGCTGGCCCCCGGCGTCGTCGTCCACTTCCACGACATCTTCCTGCCGCGCGACTACAGCCGTGGCCACGTCGCCGACGGCCATTTCTGGACCGAGCAGTACCTGCTCCAGGCGTTCCTGTGCGGCAACCGGGACTGGGAGGTGCTGGTCGGCGGGCTGTCCGTCGCCGAGGCCGATCCCGAGCGGATCGGCCGCCTCGTCGCCAGCTTCCGACCGGGCGTGCGGCCGGGCTCGTTCTGGATCCGCCGCCGGGAGGGCGCGTGACCAGCCCGCGCCAGGCGGCGGACGTCACCGTCGCCAAGACGGCCGGCTACTACGGCAACGAGCGCGCCGACGTCGTCGCCGAGGTGCCGCCGCCGCTCGGCCGCGTCCTCGACGTCGGCTGCGGGTCGGGCGGCGTGGGGCGCTCGCTGCGGGCGGCCGGGGCGACGCACCTGGTCGGCGTCGAGATCCTGCCCGAGGCCGCCGAGGCCGCGCGCGAGGTCCACGACGTCGTGCACGTCGGCCCGATCGGCGAGCTGCTCGAGCATGGCGAGATCGACGGGCCGTTCGACCTCTTCGTGCTCTACGACGTGCTCGAGCACATCGCCGACCCGGGCGCCGTGCTGCGCGGCCTGCGCCCGCTCGCGGCCCCGGGCGCGCGCGTCCACGTCTCGGTCCCCAACGCGCGGCACCTGTCGCTCGTGGCCGATCTCGTCCTGCGCGGCACCTTCGGCTACACCGAGTGGGGCCACCGCGACATCACGCACCTGCGCTGGTTCACGCGCCGCGACATCGAGGCGCTGCTCAAGCTCGAGGGGTGGGCGGTCGAGGCGACGACGCCGGCGATCCTCGGCCGCAACCGGATCCTCGATCGCCTGACGTTCGGCCGCATCCGGGAGTTCATCGCGTTGCAGTGGCACGTGCTCGCCCGCGCGCGGCCGTGAGCCGCTGGGCGTTCGTCGTCCTGAACTGGAACGGCCGCGAGGACACGCTGCGGTGCCTCGCGTCGCTGCGCGCGGTCCGCGGCGACTCCGCGGTCGTGGTGGCCGACAACGGCTCGACCGACGGCAGCGTCGAGGCGATCCGCCGCGCCCACCCCGAGGTCGCCGTCGTCGAGAACGGCGCGAACCTCGGCTTCAGCGGCGGCAACAACGCGGGCATGCACCGGGCGCTGGCCGGCGGGGCCGACTGGGTCGTGCTGCTCAACAACGACGCGACGCTTGCGCCCGACGCGCTCGAGGCGCTGCGCGCGGCGGCGGAGCGCCACCCGGAGGCGGGGATCCTCGCCGGCAAGCTCCTGTTTCCCGACGGGCGCGTGCAGTGGGCGGGCCAGCGGGTCGACCTGCTGACCGGCTACTCGGGGCGCCCGCGCGGCTACGGCTGCCCCGACGCGCCGGAGCTGTGCGTCGAGGGGCCGGTCGACCGTGCGGTGGGTGCGCTGATGGCGGTCTCGCGGCCGGCGATCGAGGCGGCGGGACTGCTCGACGAGGCCCTGTTCGCGTACGTCGAGGACGTCGAGTGGTCGCTGCGGATCCGCGCCGCGGGCTTCGCGTGCGTGTTCGTGCCGGGCGCACGTGCGTTCCATGCGCTGTCCGCGTCGACCGGTGGCGCGGCCTCGACGCACACCGTCTACTACGGCACCCGCAACACGCTGGTCGTCGCCGAGCGCCACCGGCCGCTGGGGCGCCTCGGAACGCGCCTGCGCCGGATGAGCATCGTCGCCGCGTTCGGCGCCCACGCGCTGCTCGTCCTGCGCAGTCGGGCGGCGCTGCGGGCGGTGCGGGCGGGCTACGCGGACGCGCGGGCCGGCCGGCTGGGGCCGCGGCCCGCGGCGGCCAGCGCGCGCTCGTAGGTGCTGAGCGTGGCGGTCGCCGCCGCGCTCCAGCTGAAGGCCGCGGCGCGGGCGCGGCCCGCCGCGGCGAGGCGCTCGCGATCCGTCAGCGCGCGGCGGATCGCCGTCGCGGCGGCCGCGGGGTCGGCCGGGTCGAACCAGACGGCCCCGTCGTCGCCGGCGACCTCGCGCAGCACCGGCAGATCCGCCGCCGCGACCGGCACCCCGCGCGCCATCGCCTCGAGCACCGGCAGGCCGAACCCCTCCTGCCGGGTCGCGGTGACGAGCACGTCGGCGGCGGCGTAGAGGTCCTCGAGCTCGGCCGGCGCGACCGCGCCGAGCGCGACGACGTCGACGCCCAGCGCGCTCGCGCGCTCGCGCAGGCCGGGGTCATCGGTGCCGTGGCCGGCGAGGACGAGGCGCGGCCGCTCGCCCGGTGCGAGGGCGGCGACGGCGTCGAGCAGCGCGGGCAGGTTCTTGTGCGGCAGGTGCGTCGCCACCGACAGCGCGATCGGCCCGTCCGTGCCAGCGCGGCGTCGCCCCGCCGCGGCGTCGCCGTGGCCGGGCGGCGCGAGGCCGTTGGGGATGACGTCGAGCCGGCCGGTGGGCACGCCCAGCGCGGCCGCCACCTCCGCTCGGACCGTCGACGAGACGGTGATGACGCGGTGCGCGCGGCGGGCGGCGCCGGCGACCATCCCCGCGGTCGCCGCGCGCGTCGTCGCGGAGAGCAGCTCGGGGGTGTGGCGGTAGCCGAGGTCGTGGATCGTCAGCACGCGCGCGAACGGCCCGGCCAGGCAGCCGAAGTTGGCCGGCGAGTGCAGCAGGTCGACGCCGGCGCGCGCGGCGGCGACCGCGACGCCGGCGAGCTCGCCGACCGCCCACGTCGGCTCGCGCCGCGCCCACACGCGCCGCAGGACGACGGTCCGGTCGGCGGCCTCGCTCCAGAACCCCGGGCCGGTCGCCGCCGTCTCGCGGTTGACGAACGTCGTGATCCGCAGGCCCGGCCGTGCGGCGCGCAGCGCGCGCAGCAGCTCGCGGGCGTGGGTCTCGCGGCCGCCGGTCTCGCCGGGCACGAGGAACAGCAGGTCGAGCCCGAGGTGCACCCAGGCTCAGACGCTGCGCGCAGGCTCGCGGCGCTCGGCCGGCTCGGTGTCGCCGGCGGGCACCGCGGCCCGGTCCTCCTCCGCGCGCCGCAGGCGCTCCTCGGCCAGCGCGAGCTGCTGGGCGAGGACCTTCGTCTGGTCGGTCAGCCGCGACACCGCGGTCGAGAAATGCAGCAGCAGCAGGGCGACGAACGCAAACGCGACGAAGAACAGGGCGTTGACCGGCGTGGCGATGCCGAGCGCGCGCGACAGCGTCTCGAGCACGTCGCTGAACACGGCGAGGCCGAGCAGGACGACGCCGGAGAACAGCCACAGCAGCGCGTAGCGCTCCATCAGCCGGCGCTGCCGCACCAGCTCGAGCACCACGAAGAGCAGGAGGCCGGCGGCGAGCACGGCGACGATCTGGAGCCGCGGATCCATGGCTATAGCGAGTGCTCCGCGGTGACGGGGGCGGGCTGGCCGGGCAGGACGCTGGGCCGCGCGCGCATCAGCCCGATGAACACCGCGAGCAGCACCTTGATCATGTAGTAGCCGGACTTGAACCAGGTGATCGACGAGCGCCCGCCGCCGCGCTGGTGCATGGTGACCGGGACCTCGACGATCTTCATCCGGTGGGCGTGGGCCATCAGGATCGCCTCGACCTCCGGGTAATCGTGCGGGTAGTCGTGGGCGAACAGCGCGATGCCGCGGCGGCCGGCGAGGCGGAAGCCCGACGTCGGGTCGGTCACCCGCTGCCGGGTGATGATCGACAGCAGCCACGCGAAGATCGCGATGCCGAGGCGGCGGTTCAGCGGCGAGTCGTAGCCGCTCTTCTCCTTGAACCGCGACCCGTAGACGAAGTGCACCTCGGGGTGGCTGTGGTAGACGTCGAGCAGCCGCTCGATCTCCGAGGGCGGGTGCTGCCCGTCGCCGTCGACCTGGAGGGCGACGTCGTAGTCGTTCTCGAGCGCGTAGCGGTAGCCCGTCTGCATCGCGCCGCCGATGCCGACGTTGAACGGCATCCGCAGGACGGTCGCGCCGGCGCGCTCGGCGTGCCGGGCGGTGTCGTCGGTGGAGCCGTCGTCGACGACCAGGACGTCGAACCCGGGCGCGTGCTCGTGCAGCGCGCCGACGACCCGGGCCACGGTGGCCGATTCGTTGTACGCGGGAACGATCGCGAGGCAGCGATCGTCGGCGAGCAGGGGCATTTCGTGGGGAGCGGAGGACATCGCCTTGGAGCTGAGAACGGCGGTCGGTGCGAGAAGTTCCGCACAACAGGGTGAATCCGCGGGCGGCGGAACCCCATGAGGGTAGCGATCAGAGCAGCGCGCGGACCGCGCGCCAGTACAGCGCGAGCGCGAACCGGACGGCAGACGCCCGGCCGAGCGCCCCGAAGTACGGCGAGTCGAGATCGGCTCGCAGGCCGCTCGCGAACGCCGTGACCGGCACCCGGCGGGTGGCCTGGACGGCTCGGCGCTCGCGCAGCGTCCGGGGCAGCGCGGCGGCCACCTCGCCGATCGCCCGCAGCTTCGCCGGCCGCCAGCCACCGGCCGCCGCGACGCCGAGGAGCCCGACCTCGAGCAGCAGCATCCCCGGCAGCACGCCGGCGAGCAGGCGGCCCGGGTAGCAGCGCAGGACGGTCAGCCAGCGGTTGCGCTCGAGCAGTCGCCACTTGGCGACGCCCTTCTCGAAGGCGTAGTCGTGGCGGACCCGGGCGTCCGGCACGAGCCCGATGCGGTGCCCCGCGAGGCGCAGCCGCAGCGACAGGTCGAGGTCCTCGCAGTACATGAAGAACGGCTCGTGGAAGCCGCCGAGCTCGTCGAACTCCGCGCGCCGGATCGCCAGACAGGCGCCCGACAGGCAACTCACCTCCACCGCCCCGCCGGTAACCTCGGACACCGGGCGCCCGATCCCGCCGGCCCAGCTCAGCCCCAGGTAGTGCACCTCGTTGCCCGCGGTGTTGACCGTCTCGCCGTCGGCGAGCGTGACCAGGCCCATCCACGCGGCCCAGCCGGCGGGCGCGCGGCGCAGCGCGTCGAGGCAGCCCGGCTCGGCGACGCAGTCGGGGTTGAGGAAGAGCAGGACGTCGGCCTGGTCACCGGCGGCGGCCGCCCCGCGATTGCAGCCCGCCGCGAAGCCGAGGTTGGCGCCGGTCTCGAGGACGCGCGTGACGGCCGGGTGCCCGGCGGCGATGGCGGCCGTCGCGTCGGCCGACGCGTTGTCGACGACGATGACCTCGTCGCCGGCGCGGAGCTGCGGGCCGAGGGCGTCGAGCGAAGCCCGCACGTCCTCGCCGGTGTTCCAGGTGACGATGACGATGGCGAGGGGCACCGGGGCGGCGGCACTTTAGCGTCGGAGCTAGATAGCTAGAGTCGCCGCCGGCCGTGAGACCCGAATTCCTCGAACTCCTGCGCTGCCCGCGCTGCTCGACCGAGCGTCCCTTCGACCTCGAAGCCGCCGAGTCCGACACGCGCGAGGTCCGCACCGGCACGCTGACCTGCCGGAACTGCACGCACGTCGCCGCGATCGACGGCGGGATCGTCGACCTGCTCCACGAGCCGCCGGAGTTCGTGACGCGGGAGGCGGCGGGGCTGGGCCGGGTCGCCGACCAGATGCGCGCGGACGGCTGGACCAGGGCGCAGATCATGTCGCTCCCGTACATCCAGGACGGGTACTGGTTCGCGCAGGCGGCGGCGATGGAGCACCTCCTCGAGGTGCAGCGCTTCGAGCCGGGGGCCACGGTGCTCGACGTCGGCGCGAACACGTGCTGGGCGAGCAACATCTTCGCGAAGCGGGGCCTGAACGTCGTGGCGCTCGACATCGCCAGCACCGAGATGCAGGGGCTGGCGACGGCGGACTGGTGGTTCGAGGAGTCCGGCGTGTACTTCGAGCGGATGCTGTCGTCGATGTTCTCTCCGGCGCTGGCGAGCGATTCCTTCGACTACGTCTTCTGCTGCGAGGTGCTGCACCACAACGACCCGACGACCCTCCGCCGGACGTTCCAGGAGCTGCACCGCGTGCTGAAACCGGGCGGCAAGCTCCTCGTCATCAACGAGCCGCTCAAGTTCGTGACGAACCTCAAGCGCGACCATGCCACGGAGGTCGCCGAGTACGAGGGCTACGAGCACGTGTACTTCCTCCACCAGTACCTGCTCGCGGCCAAGCGCGCGGGATTCGGGGTGCGGATCATGCGCCCGAACACGACGCCGGTGTTTCGCAACGAGCCGCTCGTGCTCGGCCCGACGGCGACCGCTCGCCAGGCGGTCTCCGTCGCGCTCCAGCAGATCCTGCGCCGCACCAGGCGCGGCTCCCGGGCCTTCACGCTGTACTCGCTGCTGTTCGGGCCGGACTACTCCCTCTCGCTGATCGGCGAGAAGCCGGCGTGACAGCGGCGGCTCGGTAGCGTCAACGCCGCCTTGGAGTCCGTGCTCGCATACCTGTGGATGCCCTGCGTCCTGTACCTCGTCGCGTCCGGGCTCGGGCTCCTCGTCGAGCGCGTGACGCGCTGGACGATGCCGAACGGCCTGCTCGCCCCGGTCGGGCTGGCGGCGGCGATCACCGTGTCGCTCGCCGTCTTCCGGCTCAAGCTCGACGCCACGATCGCGGCGCCGGCGCTGGCCGTCCTGGCGCTCGTGGGGATGTGGCTCGCCCGGGGGGACCTGCGGGCGCGGCTGAATCCCGGCTGGGCCGGCGTCGCCGCCCTCGCCGTGTACCTGCTCTATGTCGGCCCGAGCATGGTCACCGGGCACTGGACGTGGGCCGGCTACAACTTCGTCAACGACCCGTCGGTGAACTTCGTCTACGCCGAGCTGCTCGCCGACCACGGCATCGCACCGCCCGGCACCCCACCGTCGACGATCACGTCGATGCAGACCAACGTGCTGGCGACGCACTACCCGCTCGGGGCCCACGCGCTGCTGGCTGTCTTCGCGTCCCTCTCGCTGGTGGAGATCGCGGCCGCCTATCAGCCCCTGATCAGCGCGATGGCCGGGCTCGCCGCCATGGCGATCGCGGTGCTCGTCCGGCGCGGGGGGATGCCCGGAGCGGCCGCCGCGGCGACCGGCGCGTTGGCCCTGAGCGCGAACCTCGTCTACCAGTACGGCCAGCACGGTGGCTTCAAGGAGATCCTGATGGTGCTGCTGGTCGCGGCCGCGGCCGCGATCGTGGCCGAGGCGGTGGCGGTCGGCATTTCGGCCGGGGCCGCCGCGGTGGCGACGCTGTGCCTCGTCTCGACGCTCGCGGTGTTCTCCGCGGCCGGCGCCCCCTACCTGCTCGCGTACGCCGGCGTGGCGGCCGGTGCCGTCCTGCTCGCGGGCGTTCGGATCGCACCCCGCCGACTCGCCGTCCTGATCGGCGCCGCCGTGGCCGCCGCGCTGATCGCCGCGGTGCCCTACGTCCAGGACGTCGTCGTGTTCGGCCAGGGCGCAGGCCAGGGCTTCACGTCGAAGGCGAGCACTGGGAAGACGACGGAGTTCGGGCACCTCCTGCGCCAGCTGCCGTGGTCGCATGGGACGGGCATCTCCTTCGCGGAGGACTACCGGCTCCCGATCGAACCGGGCCGGCCCGTGGCCACCGCGGCCGAGGCGGTGCTGGTGATCCTGGTGGTCCTGCTCGCGCTGTTCGGGCTCGCCGTCGAGCTGCGCCGCCGCCGGCCCGCGGCGGCCATCCTGCTCGGGGCGACGGGGATCGTGGCCATCGGGCTCTCTCCGCGCCTGGGCGCGTACGCCGACGCCAAGCTGCTGCTGATCGCCGCCCCCGGCATGCTCGCCGCCGCCGGGGTCGGGCTGTGGGCACTCGCCGGCGCGCGGGCGCGCAACGTCCTCGCCGGCAGCCTGGCGGCGCTGCTGGCCGGTGGGCTCCTGTTCGCCGATGCACAGGCTGCGCGCGAAACGCGCTTCGCGCCGGTCGAGCGTCTCGAGGCGCTCACCGACGCCGCCGAGCACGCCCGCCCGGCGAGCGGGCTGTGGCTGCACAACGAGTGGGAGGAGTTCGGCAAGTACTTCGCCCGGGGCGTCCCGGTCGACGCGCCGGGCGAGAACGAGTCGCCCGTGCCGCTGGTGCTCCGGGCCGCCCAGCCGAGCTTCGGCTTCTACTTCGACCTCGACGAGATGGGCCTCGACTTCCTCCTGCAGTTCTCCGGGATCATCCGGCGGCGCAACCCCGTTTCGAGCCGGCCGCCCGCCAGCTTCACGCGGACCTACGCGAACGAGTACTACGAGGTGTGGCGCAAGACCGGGGGCGTGCAGGTGCTCGAGCACCTTTCGCTGCAGCGGCCCAACGACCCCAGCCCCCAGCCGGACTGCGCGGGTCTGCGCGCCTTTGCGCGCCGCGCCGGCCCGGGGGAGCGGCTGATCGCCGCCAGCCGACCCGACGTCCCGATCATGCCGGTCGACTCGATCCGCAACCGGCCGCTGGGCTGGCCGCCGTACACCGTCCATCCCGGTGGCTACGTCGCGCTCAAGACCCCGGGCCTCGTCCACGGCCGGATCGACTCGCCGGGCGGCGAGCAGCGCGTCTGGCTGCGTGGCACGACCGGCCGGCCGTTGCACGTCAGGATCGACGGGCGTGAGATCGGCGCGCCGCACACCGTCAACTCGCCTGGCCAGTGGATGGAGGTCGGCACCGTGCGCCTGACCCGAGGGCGGCACGAGGTCGAGCTGGAGCGGCCGGGCGGCCGCCCGCTCCCCGGCGACGGCTACAACGGCGAGATCGGCCCACTTGCGCTCGAGCCGGTCGGCGCCCGCGAATCGCTGCAGGAGCTGCCGCCGTCGCGGGTGGGTGAGCTCTGCGGCGGGCGCTATGACTGGATCGAGCGCGTCCGGCCGGGGTCGTGACGGCCACCGCGTCGGTCGCCATCCCGGTGCGCGACGCCGGCCCGGGCTTCGCGGCCGTCCTGGGCGCGGTGCGCGCGCAGCGGGTCCCGGGTCGGGAGGTCGAGATCGTCGTCGTCGACTCCGGCTCGCGTGACGGCTCGCGTGACGTCGCCGCCCGCTTCGGCGCTCGCGTCGAGGAGATCGCGCCCGCCGCGTTCTCCCACGGCGGGACGCGGAACCGGCTGATGGAGCTCGCGCGCGGCGACCACGTCGCGTTCCTCACCCAGGACGCCGAGCCGCACCCCGGCTGGCTCGCGGCGCTGCTGGCCGGCTTCGAGCGCGAGGCCGGGGTGGCGCTGACGTTCGGCCCGTACCTGCCGCGCCCCGGCGCGTCGCCGATGGTCCGGCGCGAGCTGGAGTCGTGGTTCGAGCGCATGCCCGCGGTGTCGCGCCGGCCGGGCGCCGTCCCGACGCCCGGCCCGGAGGGCTTCTTCTCAGACGTCAACGGCGCGGTGGCGCGGTGGGCGTGGGAGCAGGTGCCCTACCGCGAGGTGCCCTACGCGGAGGACCGCGTGCTCGCCGCCGACATGCACGCTCGTGGCTGGGCGACCGTGTACTGCCCCGACGCGGCGGTGCTGCACTCGCACGACTACTCGCCGGTGGAGCTGGCGCGCCGGTCGTTCGACGAGGCGCGGGCGCTGCGCGAGGTCTACGACCACCGCGCGCCGGCCCATCCGCGGACGCTCGCCACCGACATCGCGCGTGAGGTCCGGGCGGACGCGCGCTGGCTGCGCGCCCGGGGGACAGCGGGCCCGCGGCTCGCCGCGTGGACCGCGCGGTCGGCCGGCCATCACGCGCTGCGCGCCGCCGGCTCGGCGCTCGGCGCGCGCGCCGACGCGCTCCCGCCCGGGGTGCGCCGCGCGTGCTCGCTCGAGCGGCGCGCGACCTTCGAGCCGCTACCGTGGCCGACCGTCCCATGACCACACGACCGCCGAATCCACCCGCCGCCAACAAGGTCGCCGACCTCGTCCGCCGCGCCCACCTGACGCTGAAGTACCACGGCCTCCGCGAGGTCACGATCCGCCTGCTCACCTTCCCGCTGCGCCCGACGCCGCTCGGCCGGCGGCTCGGCTACGGCTCGCGCTACGGAACCGTCGAGGCGGCGGCGCGGCGCTGGTACCGGCGCAACGCCCGGCCCGTCACCGCGGTCATCCCGAGCTACGGCGACCCGGCGCTCGCGATCGCCGCCGCGCAGAGCCTGAGGCGCACGACCCGGCGCGGGATGCTGCGCGTCGTCATCGTCGACGACGCGACGCCCGCACCTGATCACCGGGCGAAGCTGCGCGCGTTCGATGGCGCGGAGATCGTCTTCCTCGAGCGCAACGCGGGCTTCGCCGCCGCCGTCAACGCCGGCATCGCCCGCGCGCCGCGCGACCACGACGTCGTCGTGCTCAACTCGGACGTGATCGCCAGGCCCGCGTGGCTCGAGCGGCTGCAGTACGCCGCCTACCGCGAGCGCCACATCGCCATCGTCGGCCCGAAGCTGCTCTACCCCGACCTGCGGATCCAGTCGGCGGGCTCCGTGCGCAACCTCGGCGCCCTCGAGTGGTTCGACCATCGCTACCGGTTCAAGGACGCCACCCATCCGGAGGCCAACATCACGCTCCCGGTGCTCGGCACGACCGGCGCGTGCATGTACATCCGCCGCGACTTCCTCGACGAGGTCGGCACGTTCGACGAGGCCTACGGCATGGCCTACGAGGACATGGATCTGTGCCTGCGCGGCTGGGAGGCCGGCTGGCAGACCGTCTACGCCCCGCGCTCGACGCTCCTGCACCTCGAGTCCCAGACCCGGCCGACCGAGCCCGGCCCGCGCGAGCTGGCCTCCCAGAAGCTGTTCTGGCAGCGCTGGAAGCCGTGGTTCGACGAGCGCCCCCTCCGCACACCCGACGGCCGCCTGCGCGTCATCTACGTGACCGAGGACACCGGAGTCGGCGGCGGCCACCGCGACATCTTCGAGCACATCAACCGCCTGCGCGAGCGCGGCCACGACGCGCAGCTGTTCTCCCTCGGCGGCCAGCCCGACTGGTTCGACCTCGACGTCGAGGTGCGCAGCTTCGAGGACTACAAGGAACTCGCCGACGCGCTCGAGCCCGAGCGCGCGCTCAAGGTCGCGACCTGGTGGAACACCGGCCACACGGTCTGGCGTTCCTCGGTGCGCAACGGCCTCCCGGTGTTCTTCGTCCAGGACATCGAGACGTCGTACTACCCGACGGACGCCAACCTCCGCCACCACGTCCTCGCGTCCTATCGCGAGGAGTTCCGCTTCATGACGATCTCGGGCTGGAACGCGGACCGCCTGCGCGAGCAGGGTCGCGAGTCCGTGCTCGTCCCGCCCGGCATCGACCTCGAGACGTTCAGGCCGCTCGACGGCGTCCGCCGCCGCGACGACATGCTGCTCGCGCTCGGCCGCGGCAACCCGCTCAAGAACCTGCCCCTGACGATCGACGCATGGCGCGCGCTGGGCGCCGCGGCGCCGGAGCTGACGCTGTTCGGGATCGAGCCGCACGTCAAGCCGGAAGGCCGGGCGCGGTACATCGAGCGCCCGAGCGACGCGGAGGTCAACGGGCTGTTCAACGAGTGCACCGTGCTCGTGCAGACCTCGACGCACGAGGGCTTCTGCCTGCCGCCGCTCGAGGCGATGGCGACCGGGGCGGCCGTCGTCTGCACCGACGCCCACGGCAACCGCGACTTCTGCGTCGACGGCGTCAACTGCCTGATCCCCGAGCCGACGGTCGCGTCGGTCAGCGGGGCGCTCCGGCGGGTCCTCGAGGACCCCGCGCTGCGCGAGCGCCTCGGCCGCGCGGGGATCGAGACCGCGGCCGACTACACGTGGGAAAAGCGCATCGACCAGCTCGAGCAGTTCTACGAGCGCATCGCGCCGGGCGCCCGGACGAGCGAAGGCGTGGCGTGAAGCGGATCGCGCTCGTCGCCCGCGAGGTCTACCCGTTCTCGGGCGGCGGGATCGCGCCGATCGTCACGGCCACGGCCGGCCTGCTGACCCGGGTCGCCGAGGTCACGCTGGTCACCAGCGGGGCCCACCGCGAGCGCTACGAGGAGCTTGTCGCGGCGGCTGATCCGACGCTGCCCGAAGGCGTCCACTTCGTGTTCGTGGACGAGCCAGGACCCGAGGGGTACGCGCCCTGGTTCTCGCACATGCACGCCTACAGCGGCAGCGTCTTCGAGGCGCTGTGCGAGGCCTACCCCGACGGAGGTCCCGACCTCGTCGAGTTCTGCGACTACCTCGGCGAAGGCTTCGTCACCGTGCAGGCTCGCCGCACGTTTGACCCGCGCATCCGCAACTCGCTCGTCTGCGTCCGCCTGCACACCACGGCCGAGCTGTGCAACGTGCTCGACGGCCACGTGGGCGACGACTTCGCGACCGTGGCGACGTTCGACGCCGAGCGCTACGTCTTGCGCCATGCCGACCGGATCCTGTGGTCGGGCGGCGACGTGCTCGGCACGTACCAGCGCTACTACGGCGCCGCGAACCTGGCCCCGGCCGTCGAGCTCCCCGATGCCTTCCTCGGCCGCGATGACGCGACGCCCCCGCCTCCCGGCGACCACGGGTCCGACGAGGGCCCGCTGCGGCTGCTCTACCTCGGCCGGATGGAGCGCCGCAAGGGCGTCCAGAACTTGCTGCGCGCGATCCTGTCGGTGGAGTCGCCGCACTCGTGGCGGCTGACGCTGCTCGGCGGCGATACCGCGACGGCGCCGCTGCAGCAGTCGCTGCGCGCCCAGCTCGAGCTGATGGCCGCGGGGGACGAGCGGATCGACTTCGCCACCCCGGTCGAGCGCCACGAGGTCGGGGACTTCATCCGTCGCCACGACGTCGTCGTCGCTCCGTCGCTGTGGGAGTGCTGGCCGAACGTCGTGCGGGAGTCCCTCATGTTCAACCGGCCCGTGCTCGCGACCCCGGTCGGCGGGCTGGTCGAGATGGTCCGTCCGGGCGTGAGCGGCTGGCTGGCCGAGGGCACGTCGCCCGAGGCGCTGGCCGCCGCACTCGAGCGCCTGCTGGCCGACCGCGGTGCCGCGCGCCGGCTCGCCGAGGACGGCGGCCCCTGGCGGGTGTTCGAGGAGCTGACCTGCCCCGACCGGCTCGTGGAGTCCTACGGGCGCCTGCTCGAGGCGCGCAGCGATCGTGCCGTCGTCCCGGGCGGGAGCACCCCGTTGGTGTCGATCGTCGTGCCGTACTTCCGCCTCGACGCGCTCGTCGAGGACACGCTTGACTCGATCGCTGCCCAGACCTACCCGAACATCGAGACGATCGTGGTCAACGACGGCTCGCTCCGCCTCAAGGACGCGATCCTGACGAAGCTCGAGCAGCGGCCCGGCGTGCGCGTGGTCACGCAGGTCAACCAGGGCCTCAGCCAGGCGCGCAACTTCGGCGTCTCCCAGGCTCGCGGGCGCTACGTGCTGCCGCTCGACGCCGACGACCTGATCCACCCCACGCTCGTCGAGCGCTGCGCGGCGATCATGGAGGCCGACCCCTCGCTCGCCTACGTCACGCCGTGGTCGCGCTTTATGTCGCACGAGGGCGAGTTGCTCTCGCAGAAGGGCGGCTACTACCCGTACGGCAACTGGTCGCGGCTGATCGAGCGCAACAACGTCGCCGGCACGTGCACGGCGATGATGCGCCGCCGCCTGTTCGAGGACTACGCCTACAGCCCCGATCTGACCTCCTACGAGGACTGGTTCCTCTACCGGCGGCTCCACGAGGCCGGCCGCTACGGCGCGGTCATCCCCGAGCGGCTCTTCTACTACCGCGTCCGCGCCGACTCGATGATGCGCGAAGTCGCCCTGCCCCGTGTCGGCCTGCTGTTCGACGAGATGCGCGCGCTCTCGATCGAGGCGCGCACCCGCTGGACCGCCGCCTAGCTGCTCGGCTTCTGGATCGCCACCACGAGCCAGCGGACCTCGGGGTTCGGCTCGACCTGGATCCGGGCGCGGCCTTCGAGCTTCTCGTTCACGTCCACCCGCAGACCCGGGCGCCAGATGATGAAGCGCCCGCCCTCCTCGCGGAAGTTCCACTGGTGCGGGCCCGCGTACTGCATGAACTCGCCCTCGTCCAGCGCGTGCTCGAGCATCAGGAAGCGGCCGGGACGCACCAGCGTGAGCATCTGCTCGATCGACCGCAGCGGGTCATAGCCGTGGTCGATGCAGTTCTGCGCGTAGACCAGGTCGAACGAGTCGGGCGGGAACAGCTCGGCGACGTGCTCGCCCTCTCCGCTGACCGTCCGGACGAGCGGCTCGAGGTCGACGCGCTCGAACAGCTCTGCGTAGCGGTCGGCGAGCGGGTCGACGGCGGTGATCTCCAGCCTCCGATCGCCCCACCGCTTGCCGAGCACGGTCAACGGGCCGGAGCCCACGTCGAGGATGCGCAGCGGGTCGCTCCCCGCTGGATCGAGGAAGCGCGCGATGTGCGATTGCAGCTGTGCGTCGGGATTCGTGCGCAGCTTGTAGTCCTCCGGCCACGGCCCACCTTGGTCGCGCAGCCAGCGGAACCAGAACTCGGTCTCCTCGTCCAGACCGACCGACCAGCGTTCGGTGGCGCCCTCGACCTCGGACGTCGACTGCGTGTTGGCGGCGTTCTCGGTCATTCGGTTGCCTCCTATCGGCTAGAGCTCCTCGGCGATGTGCTTCGCCGAGCGGTCGAAGATCACGTAGCCCGCGACCACCACGCCGAGCACGATCGTGAGCGGGATGAGCAGGCGCGGGGCGCCGCCGATCGCCTCCGCTGCGCTCTGCGACGTCGGGTCGAGGACGGAGTGGCGGATCTGCTGGACGATGACCGCCAGCGGGTTGCACATCATGAACTGCTGGAGCTTCTCGCCCGGGATGGATTCGATCGGATACAGGAACGGCGTCCCGTAGAACGTGATGGGCAGCATCACGTCCCAGATCGGCTGGACGTCGCGGTAGCGGACGAACAGCGCCGAGAGGCCGAGCGAGATCCCGGTCGTGAACAGGATCAGCAGCCCGAGGGTCGGGAAGAGCCACAGCCAGCTCCACCGCAGCTCGACGCCCTGCACGAGGATGAACACGATCACCGCGAAGAAGTTCAGGACGAAGTTGAACAGGCTCGTCAGCACGACGGACGCCGGGATCACGAGCCGCGGGAAGTGGATCTTGCGGACCAGGTTCTCGCGGGCGATCACCGAGGTCACGGCCATACCGGTGACCTCCGAGAAGAAGAAGTTGATCATCAGGCCCATGAGCAGCAGCGCGGGGTAGTGCTTGACCTCGCCGCCGAGCCGTACGAACTGCGTGAAGACGATGTAGAGCACGCCGAAGAGCATCAGCGGCTTCATCAGCTGCCAGAAGTAGCCGAGCACCGAGCCGAAGAACTTCAGGCGGAACTCGAGCACCGCCAGCGTCCAGGTCAGCGACAGGAAGCGGCGGAAGTCACCCCCGAGCGCGGACGGGCCGCTGATCTCGCGGAGTCCTCCGGTGGTTCGCCCGGCGATGATGTCGGCGGTCGCCATGGTCAGCCCGCCGCCGGCGCCTGTTGCCGGCTCTCCGTCTGGATGCTCACGTCGTGCGGGATGTCGACCATGCCGCCGCCCGCCCGCAGCCCGGTGACGATCACCGAGGTCATGCGGTCGCGGCGATCGAGGAAGTCGGCGCCGCCGCCGGGCCTGGCGATCGACGGCGTCAGGTAGTAGCGGCCGGGAGAGAAGACGTTGTCGAAGGACGCCGAGAAGGTCACGCACCCGCCGGCCTCGACCCGCCCGACCTGCGAACCGTGCCAGGTGCTCGAGGTCGCGAACAGGATGTGGTCCGCGTCGTCCCACACCGTGACCGCGAGCACCGGGTCGTCGATCGCAGAGTCGAAGCGGGCGCGGAAGTGCGCCGAGCACGGGAGCCCGAGCTCGAGCGTCCCCGTCCGCTCGCCGTGGGCGTTCTCGAACCAGGCGTCCTCGATCTCCGCGCCGCCGCTGCCCTCGCTCTCGGCCTCGAAGTCGGTGGCGCCCTCGTCGCCGCGCGCGAAGTTGATCTCGAAGTAGCGGTGCCCGATGACGTCGGGCGCGTCGATGGCGACCATCCGCCCGCGCTCGAGCAGCAGCGCGCGGTCGCAGTAGCGGTTCACGGCGTCCATGTCGTGGGTGACGAACAGGATCGTGCGCCGCTCCTCGCGCAACCGGTTGAACTCGTCGTAGCACTTCTGCTGGAAGGCGGCGTCGCCGACCGCGAGCACCTCGTCGATGAGCAGGATGTCGGCGTCGACCTGGATCATCACCGCGAACGCCAGCCGGACCAGCATCCCCGACGAGTAGTTCTTGATCTTGAGGTCGGTGAACTCGCCGAGCTCGGCGAAGTCGATGATCCGCTCGTAGCGCGCGGCCGCCTCCTTGCGGCTCAGGCCGAGCATGATCGAGTTCAGGATCGCGTTGTCGCGGGCCGCCAGGTCGGGGTTGAAGCCGACGCCGAGCTCGATGAACGTCGACAGCCGGCCGTCCACCAGCGCCCGGCCCGAGTCGAGCCCGTAGATCCCGGCCAGGCACTTGAGCAGCGTGCTCTTGCCGGAGCCGTTGCGCCCGACGATCCCGAAGAACTCGCCGTGGTCGACGGTGAACGAGACATCCTCGAGCGCGTCGAAGACGTCCTCGCCGCGTGAGCGGAACGGATGCAGCGCACGCTCCTTGAACGTGTGCACCTGTTCCTGCGGGAGGCGGAAGGCCTTGGAGAGGCCTTCGACGACGACCGCGGGGCCGCTGGCTGGCTGGGAGTTCACCGGCGACAGGCTACAAGGGCGCCTCTGAGGGCCCGCGGGCCTTCCTCTACCCTGGCCGGTCATGTCCGCCAAGGAGAGACTGTCCCTGGAGGAGGTCCACGCCGACGAGCTCCTCGCCGTCCACCACGTCCACCGCTACGAGCTCGCGGCGGAGTTCGTCGACGGCTTGGACGTCGTCGACCTGTGCTGCGGCACGGGCTACGGCGCCTTCACCCTCGCCGAGCGGGCCCGCTCCGTGGTCGGCGTCGACATCGCGCCCGAGGCCATCGACGCGGCGGCCGAGGCGACACCGGACGAGCTCCGCGAGCGGGTGTCGTTCGTCGTCGAGGACGCCCTCGCGTACGTGCGGCGGTTGGACCCGGCGACCGTCGGGGCTGTCGTCTGCTTCGAGGGCATCGAGCACATCCCGGATCCCCAGCCCGTCGCCGAGGCGCTGGCCGAGCTGGCCCGCGCGGGCGTGCGAATCCTGATCTCGTTCCCGAACAGCCGCGGCTTCCACGAGGTCAACGAGCACCACGTCACCGACTTCGGCTACGAGGAGACGCTCGAGCTGCTGGAGGTCTTCGACGAGGCCCGCGTCCTGCACCAGTTCCTCGCGGAGGGCTCGCTCATCGTCGACTCCCAGGCGAACGCCGGGAGCGGCGACGTCCCGCTCGCGGGGCGCGTGCCGCTGCTCGAGCGCGCCGAGCCCGAGTGGGCCAACCACTACGTCGCGCTCGTCGGCGTGCCCGAGGCCGAGGTGGTCGACGCGGTCGGCCGCTTCCGGATCGAGGGCACCCCCAACTACAACTCGTACATCCGCGCGCTCGAGCGCTCCAACCGCGAGCTCTACCGCGCGAACACCCGCCTGGCGCGGGAGCACCTCGGCAAGTGGGACGCCGCCGCGGCGTCGTTCATCGCCAAGCACGAGGCCCAGCTCAAGGACCTTCGCGGGCGGCTGGCCGAGCAGACCGCGCGGGCCGACCACGCCGAGTTCAGCGCGTGGGAGAACGACCAGTGGCTCAGGGACGAGCGCGCGCGCAACGTCACCCTGCGGCGCGTCAACGAGCGGCTGGATCCGCTGCGGCCGCTGCTGCGGCCGCTGAAGCGGCTGCTCTAGGGCTCCTGGACGCCAGGAGGGCGTGCGCCCCGACCGCCCCCGCGCCGAGCAGCAGCGGGAGGAAGGGGACGGCGTAGCGGTGGTTGTAGGTCGTGAGCGCCACGCTCACGAGCATCACGAGGGCGGCGCACCCGCCGAACAGCAGGATGAGGGCGCGGTCGCGCGCGGTGCCGCGCAGCAGGCCGAGCAGGCCGAGGGGGACCGCCACGAGCAGCAGCAGGCCGTGGACGCGCACGACCGACTGCAGGCCGGCGATCAGCTCCACCGCGCCGCGGACGCGGATCCGTTGCTGCGCGCCGTATAACGGCCGCATGGCCCGGCTGTTGATCGCCTCGACGCGCGGCACGCGCAGGTCGATGGCCATCTTCTCCGGGCCGTAGCCGGCGTGGGGGCGGTCGTGGCCCGCGTCGGGGTCCACGTAGCGCCAGACGTCCTTGACCACCGCCCGTGCGTAGAGCCCCGGCTGGCCGAGGATCGCCGCCCGGCCGAACGACCCGACCATCTCGTCGTTGTGGGGCGGGCCGTTGAACAGCCGCCGCCCCGGCGATCCCTGCTCCCAGGAATAGAAGTCCGGTCCCGGCCGGTGGCGCCAGTCGCTCGTCTCGCACAGCCCCTCGGTGCCCTTCGGCGCCCTGAACTCGGTGCACTGGGCGAACGGCGCCGAGCGGGAGTAGAGCGCCCAGCCGCCGCCCTGGGTGATCCCGAAGAAGTCGAGCTGCGTCGACTGGACGCCCGCGTAGGCGAGCACGCCGCCCAGCCCGGCGACGCAGACCACCGCCGCGGCCGCCAGGCGCGCGCGCCAGGCCCCCGGGTAGGCCACGAGCGCCGCCAGCGCCGGCACCGGCAGCAGGACCAGGCCGACCGAGCGGATCGAGGTCGCCACCGCGACCAGCAGGCCGGCGGCGGCGAGCCACGCGAGCCCGCGCGGCGAGCCGATCGCGCGGGCGGCGCAGTAGAGCGTCGCGAGGAGCGCGAGCGTGAACGTCGTCTCGGACAGCAGCGAGTGCTCGAAGTACAGGAAGTCGGGGACGATCGCGTAGGCGCCGGCCGGGATCAGCGCCACCCACGCCGGCGCGCCCAGCCGGCGGGCGGTCGCGTACGCGAGCACGGCGGTGACGAGTCCCATGACGTGCTGGACGGCGACGACCAGGCCCACCTCGGCCCAGACCGTGCTCAGCAGCCCCAGCAGCGCGGCGTAGCCGGCCGGGTGGATCGGGTGCTCGAGGAAGATCGGGCCGCTGGCGGCCTGGACGTAGGAGATCGTGTCGGGGTAGCTGAGGATCGCCGGCGTGTAGGCGACCATGAGGACGATGCGCTCGAGGAGCCCGACGATGAGCAGCCCCAGGAGCACCCGAGCGGCGGTGGTGCTCGGGACGAGGGCTCGCATGCCGAGAGCATAGGAATGGCCCGGCGTGGTTAGGCTCGCGCGTCCCGCGGTGCGCATCGCCTACGTCACGCACTACCAGCTGCCCCACCTCGGCGGGGTCGAGCTCATCGTCCACCAGATCGCGACGGCGATGGCCGAGCGCGGCCACGACGTGACGGTCGTCTCGTCCGCCGCCGGTGCCGGTGCCGGGACGCCGCCGGCCCCGTACCGGGCGGTCCGGATCCCGGCGGTAAACGTGCTCGAGGATCGCCTCGGCGTGCCCGTGCCCGTCTACGGTCCGGCGCTGATCCGGCGGCTGCGCGCGGTCGTGGCGCGCGCCGACGTCGTCCACGCCCACGGCTGGCTGCAGCTGAGCACCGCCGCCGCGTTCGCGCTCGCCCGCGGGCGGTCGCTGCGGGTCCTGACCGAGCATGTCGGCCACGTGCCGTATCCGAACCCCGCCGTCGACGCCGTCGAGCGCCTGGCGGTCGCCACCGTGGGGCGCGCCTGCGCGCGGGCCGCCGACGCGCTCGTCACCTACAACGCCACGGTGTTCGCCGAGCTCGAGCGGCGGGCGCCCGGCCGTCCGGTGCTGTGGATCGACAACGGCGTCGACACGGACCGCTTCCGGCCTGCCGAGCCCGGCGAGCGCGAGCGCCTGCGGGCGCAGCTCGGGTGGGACGGGACGCCGCGCGTGCTCTTCGCCGGCCGCCCGGTGGCGAAGAAGGGATTCGACGTCGCCGTCGGGGCGGCGCGGCTCGCGGACGGGGCGTGGCGGCTCGAGGTCGCCGGCGCCGGGAACCTGCCGAAGGGCACCCCGGCCGGGGTCGGGCTGCTCGGCCGGCTGTCGCCCGAGCGGATCGCGCAGGTCTACCGCGCGGCCGACGCGATCGTCCTGCCCTCGCGCGGCGAGGGCTTCCCGCTGACCGCGCAGGAGGCGATGGCCTCGGGGCTGCCGCTGGTCATGACCGACGACCCGGGATACCGCCGGCTCGTCGCGGGCGCCGGCCCGTCGGTGCGGCTGCTCGCGGCCGACGCGCCCGCGATGGCGGCGGCGCTGGCCGACGCCGTGCGCGATCGCGACGACCGGCCGGACGCCGTCGCCGCCATGGTCGGCCAAGCGCGGGCGGCGTTCTCGTGGTCGCGCGCCGCGGACGAGCATGAGGCGCTCTACCGCGAGCTGGCGGAGACCCGACGCTATCCTCGGCCGCCCGTCCAGTGATGAGCTCCATCACCGAAACGACATCCCGGCGGTTCTCCCGCGAAGAGACGAACCAGCCGACGTTGTCGGTCGTGATCCCTTGCCTGGACGAGGCGGAATCGATCGCCCTGGTCGTCCGCAAGTGCGTCGACACGATGGAGCGCGAGGGCATCGACGGCGAGGTGGTCGTCGCCGACAACGGCTCGACCGACGGCTCGCCCGAGCTCGCCGCCGAGGCGGGCGCGAGGGTCGTCCACGAGACGCGACGGGGGTACGGGAGCGCGTACCTGGCGGGCTTCGCCGCCGCCCGCGGCCGCTACGTCGTCATGGGCGACGCCGACGACACCTACGACTTCACCGAGATCCGCCGGTTCCTCGAGCCGCTCGAGCAGGGCGCGGACCTGGTCGTGGGCAACCGGATGGCCAACATCCTGCCGGGCGCCATGCCGTGGCTGCACCGCTATGTCGGCAACCCGCTGCTCTCCGGGCTGCTGAACCTGTTCTTCGGCACCGGCGTGGCCGACGCGCACTGCGGCATGCGCGCCTTCCGGCGGGATCTGCTGCCGGCGCTCGACCTGCGCACCACCGGCATGGAGTTCGCCTCCGAGCAGGTGATCCGCGCCTCGAAGCTCGGGCTCGACATCCGCCAGATCGACATCGACTACCACCCGCGCAACGGCGAGTCGAAGCTGTCGTCGTTCTCGGACGGCTGGCGCCATCTGCGCTTCCTGCTGGTCCACAGCCCCACGTGGTTGTTCGTCATCCCCGGGCTCACGCTGCTGATCGCCGGCATCGTCTTCGGTGCGGTCTCGCTCTCCGGCATCGAGGTGTTCGGCCGCGAGTGGCAGCTGCACTCGATGATCGGCGCGGTGCTGCTGACCATCGCCGGCGCCCAGATCCTCCAGATCGGGTGCTTCGGCCGGGCGTTCGCCTCCTACTACCTCGGCGACCACGACGCGCTGCTCGACGCCGCGCGCTCCCGGCTGCGGCTCGAGCACGGGCTGATCGGCGGCGGGCTGCTGCTGCTCGCCGGGCTGGGCATGGCCGGCTTCGTCGTCGTCTCGTGGATCGACCGCGGGCTCGGCGCGCTGAGCGAGGAGAAGGTCGCGCTCACCGGCATGGCGCTGATCGTCCTCGGCCTGCAGACGATCTTCGGCGCGTTCTTCATGTCCGTGCTCGGCCTCCGCCGCCGCCCGCACCGCGGCGAGCCGGACGCGTCCTAGCCTCGGGCCGCGAACGCCTCGAGCTCGGCGGGTGTGCCGAGCGGGACGACGTCCTCGGCGCGGATGTGGGCGAGGTAGACCTCGGCGCCCTCGCCGATCAGCGTGGTGTACATGGGCGCGACGTACCGCTCGCCCAAGCCGTCGGGCGAGACGTTCGCGTGGTGGCGGTCGTAGAGCTCGGCGTACGCCTCGTAGGAGCGAAACCAGTAGAGGCCGACGGTGGCGTGGTCGGAGATGCGGACCTTCTCGCGCACCTCGGTGACCCGACCCGAGGCGTCGGCCGCCGCGAAGCTCCACGCGTCGCCGGCGCCGGGGAAGCAGGGGATCCAGCCGTCGCCGCGCGCCTCGCCGGCCTGCATGGCGCCCGCACGCACGTGGGTGTCGATGTTGTAGATCACGAACGGGAGCGACGGGTCGCGGATCGCCGGGCCGGCGAGCAGCGCGGTGGTCGCCTGCCCGTCGGTCGTCTCCTCGAGCAGGACCACGTCATGGCTCGAGATGCCCTCGGCCGCGCACTCGCGGTCCAGGAAGGCGACGGCGTCGTCCTCGGCTCGGGTCAGGAAGACGAACTGCGCCGCCGCGTCCGTCCAGGAGCGCAGGCTGTCCATCGACCAGCGGAACAGCGAGCGGCCGCCGACCTCGATCTGGAACTTCGGGACGTCGTAGCCCGCGTCGCGGAAGCGCTGCCCGCGCCCGGCCATCGTGACGGCGACCGTGGCGCTCACGCCTCGCTCCCGTCGACCGCGTCGCGGGCGATCCGGGCGGCGATCTCCGCGGGGCTCAGCTGCAGGAACTCCGCGGGCCGGACCGCCCGGTCGTCGATGTAGAAGCCCTCGTGGCCGGCCCAGGGCTTGCCGACGTGGATCTCGTCGTACGGCACGTCGTGGCGGGCCAGCCACTCGATCAGCTCGGGCAGCGTCCTCGCGTTGAGCAGGCCGACGTTGCCCTCATAGGAGCGCATGTTGCGCGACGTCTGGAGGATCACGTAGTACCCGTCCTCGCGGTAGGCCCGGAGCCGCTCGATCATCGATGCGTAGGGCTCGAGGTCCGCATAGGACTCGTTCTGGCCCTTGGTCGGACACAGGGTGCCGTCCACGTCGAACACGAGGACCTTCCCGGCGCTGATCATGCGCGACGCTCCCGGGTCACCGGTGGCCGAGCTCGGCGACGATGTCACGGGCACGCAGCGCGAACGCCGTGACCCGCTTCGGCGCGTCGATGTGGAGCGGCAGCATGCTCAGGAACAGGGACGCCTCGCAGATGCGGACGACGTCGACGTCGAACCCGTGGTCGGAGAGCGCGTGGGTGAACTGGACGCGCAGCTCGGCGGAGGTCTCGTGGTCGAGCGCGAGCGACAGGGTGAGGTCCTCGGTGTAGGCGAGCTCGTAGAGGTCGGCGACGATGAAGTCATAGCTTCCGAGCACCGAGTGCGAGAGCTTGGCGACGTCGTAGTACGGGTCGGAGAAGACCTCGTCGGCCTCGTCGGCTCCCCGCGGGTCGATGAGCTGGAAGGTCTGCGTCGACTGGCTGTAGAGGATGTTCGAGAACCCGAGGTCGCCGTGCGAGACGCAGAGGTCCTCGTCGCGCCGGTGCCGGGAGATCCGCTCGTAGGCCGCGAGGAAGTCGCGCTGGATCCCGCGGACGCCGCCGGGCACGCCCCCGGCGGTCAGTGCCGCGTCGACCGCTTGGCCGGCCGGGAGGCCCAGCAGCGAGTCGATCCGGGACTCGACCTTGTCGATGTAGAGCCGCTCGGCGAGCTCGCGGACCGGCCCCCGCCCGATGCGCCGGCGCGGGCGATCCTCGACGAAGTGGAACAGGTGCGAGATCAGCTGGCCGAACTGCCCCTCGGTGAACGCCCGGTGGACCCATTGGACCGCCAGGTCCGGGACGAACAGGCGGCGCATCCGGTAGCTCGCGCCGGCGTCGTCCTCCTCGTAGTCGAACGGCTGGACGAAGAACGGCTGCATCGCCTCCGGCAGGTGCCCGAAGAAGCGGTACTCGCGGCGGATCTTGTCGCGGTCGGTCGAGCGCTTGACCACGTAGTAGCGGTCCTGCGACACCTGGTTGAAGTGGCGCGCCGAGAACGAGCCGCTCAGGTACTCCAGTGCGGTGGCGAGCTCCCGCAGGTCGGCGAGGCCGAGCGCGTCGTCGACCGGGCTGAGCCCGGCGGCGTGGTTCTCGAGCTGGCGCTCGCGCTCGCCTTCGACGGGCTCCGCCTGCAGGTAGGCGAGCAGGGCGTCGCGATCGATCAGGTAGACGCCGGTCAGGTGCTCGCCCCGCCACAGCGCGACCGGCTCGGTGAGGTAGCGCAGCTTCTTGAGGAACAGCGCCGCCTCCGCCGGCTCGACCGTGGGCGCGAGATGCGAGGGGAACAGCAGGTACAGCGTGTCGGGCGCGTGGTGGCGCACGCCGTCCGCGAGCGCGGCGAGGTCGCCGGGGGTCCGCGGGTGCAGCACGCCGGTCAGGCCGGCCGCCTCGGCCAGCGCGCGGATGGACGAGCTGAGGCGCTCGCGCCGTCGCAGCATGTCGCCGAAGCTCGTGACGCCGGTGATCGACGCGACGTCGGCCGGGACGGTGGCCGAGTCGTCGTAGACGGCGAGCACCGCGTGCGCGCCGTTCACGCGACGGGCCTCCGGGTCCGGCGCGCGCGCCAGGGCACGTAGTAGCCGGCCGCCACGGCGCCGGCGACGAGCAGGCTGACCGCCAAACATGTCCGGTACACGCCGACGTCGGGCACCCGGCCGAGCTCGCCGAGGGCCTCGGCGAGCCGGTCGCCGAACGATGGCATCAGCGCCGTCGCGCCCGACGAGATGCTCGACAGCAGCGACAGCAGAGCGCTCGAGAGATCGGAGAGGCCGGCGCCCGCACCCGGGATGGCGATGGAGACCGCTATCACCTCGCACGTCCAGATCACCGCGCTCAGCAGGACCAGCGTCGGCAGGCGGCCCCGGAGCATGGCGGGGGCCTCGTGGAGCGTCGCCAGCGTCGCCCGCAGCAGCCGCAGCGCCGGGACGCTGCGCTCGCCGAAGGGGCGGCGCACGATGTGGAGCATGAGCCACCGGAGGTTCTCGGGCAGCACCGTGATCAGCACGACCGTGATGCTGACAAATGCGGTCATCACGACGAGCAGCGGCGTCAGCGGGTCAAGGGCGTCGGGTACGTCGACGGCGATCAGCAGGACGAGGATCAGCAGGAAGCACGCGTCGAGCGCGCGCTCGAGCCAGACCGCGAGGATGCCGCGGCGCAGCCGCCCGGTGATCACCCCGACCTCCCGGATCCGCACGAGCTCGCCGAGCTTGAACGGCAGCAGGAGGCTGAGCCCGGAGCTGAGCAGGTGCACCTGGGCCACGCGGCGCAGGCGCAGACCGGGGTGCGCGATCAGCACCGCGAGCCGGACCAGGCGGGCGACGTGGCTGAGCGCGTAGGCGCCGGCCGCGGCCAACAGCCGCCCCGTGTCGTCGACGACGGACGGCAGCGCGAACCACCCAGGCGTCACGACGACGAGCGCGGCCACGATCGCGAGCGCGGCCCATACCGCGCGCAGGAACCACACCTCCGCCGCCGCCAGCCCCGCCGCGAGCCCGACGGGGCGACGGGCGATCCCCGGCGCCAGCGGTCTCACCTCGCGACGCTCTCGTCCCGCGTGGAGCGGGCGACGACCTCGGCGGTGTAGGTGCGCCCCGGGCCGCCGTGGTCGGTGGCGAAGAAGCCCGCGCGGTCGCGCACGAACGAACCGACCAGCCGCAGCGTGCGCAGGCCCTGGGACACGAGCTTGACGTTCGAGCGCTGGTCCTCCTCACGCCAGGAGATCGGCACGAAGCGGATGCTCCAGGCGCGGGCGACCATGTACAGCGACAGGTGGTAGTTGAAGGTCAGGTCGTCGGCGAAGCGGCGGTAGGCCCCGTCGGAGAACGCGGCCAGGCGGAACAGGTTCAGCCCCGAGCCGAGGTCGTGCAGCCGGCGGCGCCCTGCCGCGGAGAAGATCCCGTTGTAGACGTGGTTGCCGATCGTCCGCACGCGCGAGTAGCCCTCCAGGCGCGATCCGGACATGAATCGCGCGCCGAGGACGGCGTCGAACGGCTGGTGAGCGCCCGACCGCAGCAGCCCGTCGAAGTCCGTCACCGTGGCCTGGTCGTCGCCGTGCAGGACGAGCAGATGGGTGAACCCCTCCTGCAGCCCGAGGTCGATCGCGACCTTGTGCGAGCCGCCGAGCCCGTAGTTGTCGTGGTTGACGAGCACGCGCCAGCGCAGCGAGTCGATCGCGCCGAGGGCCTCGGTCGCGCGCTCCACCGTGTCGTCCGGGCTCCGGTTGTCGATGACGACGACCTCGTCGATCAGGTCCTTGACGGGGCCCGCGAGCTGCCGGACGACGCGCACCACCTGCGGCGCGCAGTTGTAGGCAGGGATGAACAGGAGCGTCCGGTCGGGGGTCATGGCACGAGTCCCGGGCGGTCAGACCGCCGTCGGCTCGGCCTTGCCGCGCGCCGTGAACAGCCACGAGATGAACAGGTAGTTGATCGCGAAGGAGAACGGGACGACGACGGTCTTGCCGAGCAGGTAGCGCCCGTCGAACAGGGCGGTCATCGCATCCACGGCGAGCGAGGCGAGGCTCACGGCGACGACCTGGTAGATCGCATAGACGGCGAAGAGGCGGCCGAGGAAGCGGTCCGAGCCCTCGAAGATGTGGCGTGCGGAGACGACGAACACGAACGTCACCGCGGTCCCGGCCGAGATCAGGTTCGCCCACCCCGCGTCCATGCCACCGCGGCACAGCAGCGTGTAGATGACGTAGTCGAGCACGAGGCCCGTCCCCGACACCCCCCCGAACGCGATCAGCCGGCGGAGCTTCATGTCGACACGGCCGGCCGGAACGGCCGGCGGGCCCAGAGCCTGCGGAGGTCATCGCGGTGGACGCGGGCGAGCAGGAGCCCGAGCACCACGATCCCGCCCAGGTGCACCGCGTAGTAGTACTTGAACTGCGCGGCGGGGGCGGCGGCGAAGATCAGCGGGACGCGGCTGAGGACGATCACCGCGATCAGGGCCTCGAACGGCAGGCGGCGGAAGGCGAGGATCACGCCGATCAGGAGCAGCAGCGAGGGCAGCAGGTTCCAGTGCAGCGCGGTGCCACGGAGCGTGACGCCGCGGAACTCGCCCGAGGCGCGGATGAACTTCGCCTCCAGGTCGTAGAGCCCCTCCGATAGCGGCGCGCCTTCGAGGCCGGCCTTGTCCTTGAGCCAGTCGTCGCGCTCCTCGACACTGCCCATCACGGTGCCGGTCCAGGACCCTGGGGCAAGACCCGTCGCCGCGCCGAAGGTGCGCACCCGGCCCGCGAGGGCCGCCACGAGGTTGTCCCTGATCAAGCGGTCGGCGGTCCGGTTGAACGCGTCGAAGTCGGCGTCGGAGGCGTCCAGCCTCCACTTGTTCTCCCAGTAGACCGGGATCTCGACCGGCGTGGAGAGCTCCCGGACCGCCTGGACGTCGACGACCCGGCCCAGCTCGCGGAGGTCCGCTTCCTTGTCCCGCGAGAAGAAGTCCGTCTGCAGCACGGCCCCGAGCGGGTTCAGCCGCAGCGACAGCTCGTAGTAGTGCGGTCTCTCCTGGACGGACAGGACGGCCGGGAGGACGACGTGGAAGCAGATCGCCGCGGCGGCGAAGGCGCCCGCGCCGGCGAGCGTCGCCCGGCGGCTCGGGCGCAGGAGCAGCAGGGTGAGCGGAATCACGAGCAGCAGCACGATCCCGTCGCCGCGGTACACCGACAAGAAGCCCGTGAGGAGCGCGACGCCGGCAAGGGCCGGAGCCGACAGCGACCGCCGGCTGAGCACGGCACGTGCCAGATACAGCGCGAGCCCGACGTGCAGGAGCCCGTAGAGCGTGTCGCGCGAGCCGAGCAGGGTATTGACGACCAGGGGCGCCGAGACCGCCGCCAGCCCATTGATCGCGACCACCGCCCACCACGAGGCGCCGGCGTTGCGCATCGTGGTGGTCAGGTAGGCCATCAGGCAGGCGGTGCCGAGCAGCTGGAGGATGCCGACGACCGCCATGTGGGGGACGAGGTCCATCGCCGCGATGTGCAGGAGCGGCTGCGCGTAGGAGAACCACTCGTCGACGATCCCCTGCCGTGCATTGCTCACCACCTCGGCGGTGTCGGTCATGATGATCCCCGGCCACATGCCGGCGAGCCAGATCGCCAGATAGGCCGTCCACCCGCCGAAGACGAGCCAGCCCGTCCGCGAGACGCGCCGCAGGACGATCGGGAGCACGTAGAAGGCCGCGACGAGCCCGGCGAAGAGCATGATCCGCGCGATGGTCAGGTTGCGCGTCGCGCCGTCGTATCCGTCGACCCACCAGTCGCCCGTGAACCATGCGACCTGCGTGATCAGCGCGGCGGCGACCGTCGCGAGCGCCAGTCGCACCATCGAGGGGCGACCGAGCGACGGCGCGACGTGCGGTTGTGGGGGCGCCTCGGGCGCGGCGAGCTTCACTTCCGGACTCCTGCCAGTCGAACGCGGAAGGGCGGGTCCACTGTACGAGCTAGGCCCCGGCGGGCGGGAGGCGATCACCCACCTCGCGCAGGGTCGGCGCCGCTCGATCCCGCTCGCTGTAGAGCAGCTCGACGTCGTCCGGCCACTCGATCCCCACCTCGGGGTCGTCGAACTTGATTCCCGACTCGGTCGACGGGTCGTAGTAGCTCGTGCACTTGTAGACGAAGTCGGCGACGTCGGAGAGCACGCAGAACCCGTGCCCGAAGCCGACCGGGATCCACAGCTGCAGCCCGGTGGTGTCGTCGAGCTCGACCGCCTCCCACTCGCCGAAGGTGGGGGAGGCGCGGCGGAGGTCGACGACCACGTCCCAGACCCGGCCGCGGGCGACGCGGACGAGCTTGCCCTGGCCCGGCGAGGTCTGGAAGTGGATGCCGCGGACGGTGCCGCGCTTGGAGCGCGAGTGGTTGTCCTGCACGAACGGGCCGGTGACCCCGTGCTCGGCCCACGCGTCCTCGCGGTAGGTCTCCATGAAGAAGCCGCGCTCGTCGCCGTGGACGCCAGGGGCGAGCAGGGCGAGGCCGTCGAGTCGGGTGGGGAGGCGCTCCATCGGGGCGGCAGATCCTGTCAGCCGAGCAGCGCGCGTGCCGCGTCGCCGCCGAGCCGGACGGCGTAGTTGGTGCCGCGGTCCTCGGGATAGATCTGCGTCGTGTTGGCCAGCACGAGCCCTCCGACGCCGGTCTGCAGCGGTGGGATGCGGCCCCCGTAGCCGACGGTGACGATCGGCTGGGCGGCCGGCTCGCGGAACCGCCAGCGCTCGCGCAGCCACTCGGCCGAGAACCCCGGCTGGACTGCCGCGCAGGCCGGGCGTGTAGCGGTCGAGCAGCTCGTCGGCGTCCAGCGCCAGCACGGGATCGTCGGGCGCGACATAGTTGGCGACGTAGAGGAAATGGCGCCCGCCATAGCGCTCCGTCCCGACCAGGTTGCCCTGCTCGATCAGCCCCACGAACGGCAGCCCCGGCTCGGCGACGTTAGTCCAGTAGAA
This sequence comes from uncultured Solirubrobacterales bacterium, assembly GCA_963828075.1. GTDB lineage: Bacteria > Actinomycetota > Thermoleophilia > Solirubrobacterales > Solirubrobacteraceae > JACCYI01. Next base: position 2,733,706 of record CAWHDH010000021.1, read on the forward strand.
CGGCGTGAACCCGCGGTCGAGCTCGAGCAGCAGGCAGAGGGCGGTGTGGTACTCGATCGCGTCGAGGCGGCCGAGGTACTCGTCGCCGACCGCCGCCGCGAGCTCGTCGTCGAGCAGCCCGCGGAAGACGTCGTTGGGCACGGTGGCGAGCACGGCGTCGTAGCGCTCGTCACCGGCGGGCTCGAACGCGCGAGGGTCGTGGCCGCGGCGGAACGAGTCGGGCGCGCCGGCCTCCACCACGAAGCCGGGCGCGATGGAGCGGACGGGGCGGTCGGTGAGTACCCGCCCGCCGCCCGCCTCGATCCGCGCGACCAGCGCCTCGAACAGCGGCTCCCACGAGCGCCGCGGGTAGCCGAGCAGCTCGACCCGTGCCTCACGGCCCTTGAGCTGCCGGCGCGCGGTCAGCTTGTTCCACAGCCACGACATCGAGATGTCCTCGGCGCGCGAGCCGAACTTGCCGCGCAGGAGCGGGCCCCAGACCTTCGTCCACGCCTCCTCGCCCATCTCGCGGCGCACCCAGCTCGCCGCCGTCTCGCGCTCGTACGGCGCCACGCCCGTCCGCGCGGCGGCTCGCTGCAGCCGCAGGACGGCGACGCCCATCCGCACGCGCGCCAGCGGCGACAGCGGCCGGAAGCGCAGCAGGTCGAGCGGCCCGGTGAACGGCCATGAGCGCCCCTGCAGGAAGAACGCCACCGAGGACGGGCGCCACTCGAGCTCGTCGGGCATCCCGAGCTCCTCGTAGAGCGCGGCGATGTGCCGGTCGCTCGTGAACAGGTGGTGGTAGTAGCGCTCCAGCCGCACGCCGCCGCCGGCGTCGAGCGTCGCCGCCTGGCCGCCGAGCCCCGGCCAGCGCTCGTAGACGTCGCAGGCGTGGCCGGCCTGCGTCAGCCGGTACGCGGCGGTCAACCCCGCCACGCCGGCCCCGACCACGCAGATCCTCACCTGGCACCCGCGGCCGCAAGTTCGGCACGTTTCTGGCGGCACCTGGACGCGCCTGACGGCCGCCGCTGCCCGCCCACGTACGACCTGTATGCAGCCGGGCAGCGGCGACCGTCAGCCACGCCCAGTCACTCGCCAGAAAGCGGGCCGAACTTACGGCCACGGGCGCTGTCGCCCGTGTCCTTCTTGACCACGTACAGCGGCCGGCGCTTGACCTCGTCGTAGATCCGCCCGACGTACTCGCCGATGATCCCCAGCGTCATCAGCTGGATGCCGCCGATCAGCAGCACCACGAACAGCACCGACGGCACACCGCGCTCGTAGATGCCCGCGTAGCGGGCGACCACCGTCAGCGGGAGGCCCGCCATCGCGATCAGCGCGAAGACGAGCCCGAGCAACGTCGCGATCTGGAGCGGGACGTGAGAGAACGACGACACCCCGTCCCACGCGAAGCGCAGCATCCGCCGGATCGAGAACTTCGTCGCGCCGCCGCCGCGCGCGGCGCGGTCGTACTCGACGACGCCGCTCTCGAAGCCGACCCAGGCGGTCATCCCGCGCAGGAAGCGATTGCGCTCGCGCAGCCCGCCGAGCGCGTCGACCACCTGGCGGTCGAGCAGGCGGAAGTCGCCGGCGTTGGGCTCGAGCTGGACCTGCGCGAGCCGGCCCATGATCGCGTAGAAGGCGTGGGCGGTGGCCACCTTGAAGCGGGTCTCGCCGGCGCGTTCGCGGCGCTTGGCCACCACGACGTCGACGCCATCCCGCCAGCGGTTCACGAGCTCGGGAATGACCTCGGGGGGATCCTGGAGGTCGCCGTCGATCAGCACGACGGCGTCTCCGCGGGCGTGGTCCAGGCCGGCGGTCAGCGCCAGCTGGTGCCCGAACGAGCGCGAGAGGTGCAGGACGCGGACGCGCGGATCGTGCGTCGCGATGCGGTCGAGGATGTCGGGCGTGCGGTCGGTCGAGCCGTCGTCGACGACGATCAGCTCGAACGGCGTGTCGCCCAGCGCCACCGCGACGCGAGCGTGGAACGCGCTCGCCAGCGCCTCCTCGTCGAGCATCGGCGCCACGACGCTGAGCAGGTTCAGCTCGCGGGCCACGAGCACTACTCTAGTTCGCCGCCGTGCTCCGCCGCCTGCCGATCGTCTCCCCGGGCACCTACGCTCGCATCGCCGACGCGGCGCTCGCGGTGCTGACGCTGATCGTCTTCACGGGCGCCGCCGTGCGGCTGACCGGGTCCGGCCTCGGCTGCCCGGACTGGCCGAAGTGCCACGGCGGCGTGGCCCCGCCCCTCGACACCCACACCGTGATCGAGTTCGGCAACCGCCTGCTCACCGGCGTCGTCGCGGCCCCCTGCATCGCCGCCGCCATCTTCGCGTTCCGCCGCGAGCCGTTTCGCCGCGACCTCGTCCTGCCGGCGGCCCTGCTCCCGCTCGGCGTCCTCAGCCAGGCGATCCTCGGCGGGATGACCGTCGTCTACGGCCTCGAGCCCGGCTGGGTGATGGCCCACCACGCGCTCTCCATGCTGCTGCTCATCGCCGCGGTCGTGCTGGCGTGGCGCGCCCACCACGAGCCGGCGCCGGCCCCGCGGCACCCGGACCGCGTCGCCACCTGGGGCGTGCGCGCGCTGCTCCCGCTCGCCGGGATCACCGTCTTCGCGGGCACCGTGGCGACCGCCGCCGGGCCGCACACCGGCGGCGAGGGCACCGACGACGTCGTCCCGCGCCTGACGTGGTTCGGGCTCGACACGCTCGACTGGGCCATCAAGCAGCACGCGCGCCTCGCGGCGATCCTCGGGGTCGCCGCGGTGGTGGTCTGGTTCGGATTGCGCCGCCGCGGCGGCGACGCCGAGACCCGCCGCGCCGTGACCATCCTCTGCTGCCTGCTGGCCGTCCAGGGCGCGATCGGGACGACCCAGTACGCGCTCGAGCTGCCCGCGGAGATCGTCTGGGTGCACGTCGCGCTGGCCGCGATCACATGGCTCTGCGTGGTCTGGTCGGCGTGCGCGGCCGGCCGGCTCGAGACCCGCCCGCACGCCGACCCCGAGCACGCTCAGGCGACCTCGCGCAGCCTCCCGGTCTCGACCTCGTAGACGAAGCCCCGCACGGAGTCCTTGTTCGGGATGAACGGGCTCGCCTGGACCCGGGCGAGTGACTGGCGGACGTCGGCGTCGACGTCGGAGAACGACTCGGCCGCCCACTCGGGCTTGATGCCGATCTCTTCCTGGATCGACGCCTTGAACTCGTCGTCGGTGAACGTGAGCATGCCGCAGTCGGTGTGGTGGATGAGGACGATCTCCTTCGTCCCGAGCAGCCGCTGGGAGATCGCGAGCGATCGGATCTCGTCGTCGGTGATCACGCCGCCGGCATTGCGGATGACGTGGGCGTCACCCTCCTGCAGGCCCAGCAGCCCGTAGGGGTTCAGCCGCGCGTCCATGCACGCGACGATCGCGATCTGCCTGCCCGGGGGCATCGGCAGGTCGCCCTTGTCGAAGCCCTCCGCGTAGGCCTTGCTGTTCTCGAGCAACTCGTCGGTGACGCTCATGCCGGTCTCCCGTTGTGGGGTGGGGAGAGGGAAAATACAAATTCCCGACCGGCATTACGAGGTTTTGGGGCTGCGCTTACCGCGGGATCACGCGGACCTTCACCGACTTGGAGGTCGCCCGCTCGAACGGAAATGCGCTCTCCTTCGGCGCCCGGACGCGGAATCGGAACGTCGTCGGACGGAACGTGCGCGTGAACCGGTAGAACGCGCGGAAGCGACCCTGCGCGTTCGTGTGGTGTGCTTTGAACGTCCGCCAGCGTCCCCGGTCGAACGCCTGCAGGAGGACGAGCTTGCCCGCCGGCGGGATCGGCTCGCCGAGCACCGCGCCGGTGAACCGGACCACGCGGTGGACGCGCCGGCGGACCGGGCGCATGGTCACGCCGGCCCGCACCTGCAGCTGGACCGTTCCGCTGCAGGCGAGCGCCGGGTCGGCGGGGGAGGCGCGGAAGCCGGCGCGCAGGGTGCGGCTGGATCCTGGCGGCACCGCGAAGGAGAAGCTGCCGTCTGCGGCGGCCTGCGTCCGGCCGATCTCGGTCAGCGCGCCGGCATCGGCGAACACGGTGATCGCCGCGCCGGCGGCCGGCGCGCCGTCGGCGCCGACGGCCCGTCCGGACACCGTCGCCGGCCGGCCGAACGAGTACGTCTTGACGGGGCGCGGGCGCGCCCGCCCGAACGCCAGCGTGACGCTCGCGCCCGACGGCCCGCAGGACGGCGGAGGCGTCGGCCCCTGGTCCGTCGTGCGCACGTAGCCGAGCCGAGATTCAGTCGTCGCACCCTCGCAGGCCGGGTCGAGCGAGGCGAAATGGCCTCGACCCGCGCCGTTGCAGCGGTACAGCGCGACCGTCTCCTCGCCGGCCGGCGCGTTCTCGTAGGCGAACCCGTAGCGGCCGAGCGCCGTCCGTCCCTCGCACCCCGGGGCATGCGAGAGGAAGTGATCCTCCTTGCCCGCCAGGCAGCCGTGGATCGCGATCAGGTTGGGGCCGCCGACCCGGACCAGGAACCCGAGCGTGCGCACGAAGCGGTAGCCCTTGCTGACGGAGCCGGGCGTCACCCAGCTCGTCCCGGAGCCCTGGTAGTGGACGAGCGCATCGCCGTAGCGGCGCAGGTAGCCGAGGCGACCCTCCGTGACCTTGCCCTCGCACTCCGGATCGTGGGATGCGAAATGGTCGCGGCCGGGCTGCTGGCAGCGGTAGACGGCGACGGTCTCCTCGCCCGGCTGCGGGGCGTCGTAGGCGTAGCCCTCGACGCCGAGCTTCGTGCGGCCCTCGCAGCTCGCGTCGAGCGAGAGGAAGTGGTCGGCGCCGCCGCTGCGACAGCTGTGGATCGGGCGACGTCCCTCGCCGCCCGCGGGCAGCAGGAAGCCGAGCCCGCCCTCGTAGGCGAGCTCGGCGCCGACCGGCGCGGCCGTGACGACGTGCGTCCCGCCGATGAAGCGCAGCAGTGCGTCGCCGCGCACGCGCAGGTGCCCGAGCAGCGCCTCGGTCCGCTGCCCCTCGCAGGCGGCGTCGCGCGAGACGAAGTGGTCCTTGCCGGGGACGCGGCAGCGGTAGACCGCGACGGTCTCCTCGCCGGCCGGCGCGCTGACGTAGGCGAACCCGTAGCGCCCGAGCGAGGTGTGCCCTTCGCAGCCCGGGTCGAAGGAGATGAAGCGATCCTTACCGACCACCGCGCAGCCGTAGAGCGCCCGGCGGTTCGCGCCGCCCGACGGCAGCAGGTAGCCCAGCGTGCTCTCGAACCGGTAGGGCGCGCCCACCGCGACGGGCGTCACATAGTGGAAGCTCTCCTCCTCGACGTAGCGGTTCAGCGCGCCCGCCCCGAGTTGCGGCCCGACCGCCCCGCCCTGGGCGACGGCGGCCGGCGCGAGCGCGAGGGCGGAGACGAGGGCGAGGAGGGCGACGAGGGTGCGGCGGGTCATGGCGCCGCAGACTAGTCCGGCTTCAGATCCTCCGGCAGCGGGGTGTCCTGCGGCGGACGGCCCTCGGTCTCGGACCACTCGGTGTAGGCGATCCCGTCGCGGCCCTCGTGCGGGTGAGCGCCGCCGATGGCGACGAACAGCGCCCGCTCGTCCCCGCGGTTGGAGAGCTGGCGGCGCACTTCGGGGGCGACCCGCGCGAGCTCGCCGCGGCCGAGGTCGTGGCGCTCGCCGCCGTCGGCCTCGATCGTGAGCGTCCCCTCGAGGACGAGGTAGACCTCCTCCTGGCGCTCGTGCCGATGGATCCGCCCGCGCTGACCGGGCATCAGGGCCATCAGGTTGAGGCCGAACGACTCGACGCCGAGCTCGGCGCGCAGGCGCTGGAAGCGCTCGCTCAGCGAGGCGTCGAGGCGGGCGGTCGTGATCCCGGGCTGCATCACGCGGGTGTGTATCAGGCGGGCGCTGGCCGCGGGAGGGGCGCCGGGACCGCCGGCACCTCCGCGGGCTCCTCGTAGCGGCGCAGGCGCAGGTACTCGCGGATGACGATCTGCAGCGACGCCGCCGCCGGGATCGCCAGCAGCGCGCCGAGGACGCCGAACAGCGTCGACCCGAACAGCACGGCCACGAGCACGACGAACGGATGGATGTCGACCGCCTTCTTCTGGATCTGCGGCTGGATCACCGTGTTCTCGAGCTGCTGGTAGACGACGCTCCAGATCACCCAGATGATCGTCGCGGTCGGGAAGTCGGTGAACAGCGTCACGAGCAGCACGACCACCGCGCCGATCGTCGCCCCGATCAGGGGGATCAGGTCGAAGAACGCGACGATCACGGCGAGCGGGGCCGCGAACGGCACGCCGAGGATCAGCAGGACGATGTACGTCGTGATCCCGGCGACGGTCGCCTGGGCGAGCGCCCCGGCGACGTAGGCGCGGATCGCCTGGGCGATCCGGTCCAGCGTCCGCCGCAATCGCGCCGCCTCGGGCGGTGGTCGCAACGAGATCCCCGCGTTGATCCAGCGCGGCCCGCTGCCCACCAGGAAGATGCTGAGGATGAGGATCGTGACCAGCGCGAAGATCGAGTTGACGAGGCCGACGCCGATCGTGCCCAGCGTCCCGGCCGCGCTGCCGACCTTCTGCGGGAGCGTCCGCGCCTGCTCCTCGAGCTTGCCCGTGATGTCGAAGTCCTCCTGCAGATTGCGCAGGGTGCTGTTGCTCTGCACGAACTCCGTCGTCTGGCGCGCGTAGCCGGGGAGGTCGTCGACGAGCTGGTTGCCCTGCGTGACGAGCGGCGGGACGATCAACGCGCCGAGGCCGACCGGGACGAGGATCATCACGATGTAGACGGCCGCGATGGCCGGCCCGCGCCGCTTGATCCGGTGCTCGAGCGCGTCGACCGGTCCGGTCAGGGCGACCGCCATGAACCCGGCGATCAGGACCCACGTGAGCGGCCGCCGCAGCAGCCAGACGAGATAGAGGGCGAGCACCACCGCGGCGACGATCAGGACGGTGCGCGTCACGGCGCGTGCGCTGGGGGCCGCGGTCATAGGCGCGACGATTGTTCCAGGCGGGTCGGGGGAGCGGCGGGAGGTCCCTGTCGTGACGCCCTACGGCTCACGCGGCGGGTCCCTGGCTAGAGTGCCTGCCCGTGGATCCCCTCGGCATCGTCGAGAAGTCCTGGCCCATGCTCCTGCGCGCGATGGGCGGGCACACCGCCGTCTATCGCGCGACGCGTGGCATGGTCGGCCACCGCGTCCCGGGGGCGTTCTCGATGCTGCTGCTCGATCACATCGGCGCGAAGAGCGGCACGATACGGACCGTCCCGCTCGTCTACTTCCACGACGGCGAGGACGTGGTCGTCGTCGCCTCCAAGGGCGGCTTCCCCAAGCACCCCGCGTGGTTTCACAACCTGAAGGCCCACCCCGAGACGATCATCCAGATCGGCTCCGAGCGCAGCGCCGTCCGCGCCCGCGTGGCCGCGCCGGAGGAGCACACCCGGCTGTGGCCGAAGGCCGTCGAGACCTACTCGGGCTTCGCGCAGTACCAGGAGCGCACGGAGCGCCAGATCCCGCTCGTCATCCTGGAGCCGCGCACCGCGGCATGAGCGAGGGCCCCGCGTTCGTGCGCCCCGCCCGCCCGGCGGATCTCGCACGGGTGGCCGAGGTCTACAACCAGGGGATCGAGGGCCGCGAGGCGACCTTCGAGACGCGGCCGCGCGAGCCGTCGGAGTTGCACGAGTGGCTCGTCCACGGGCTGCCGTTCCTCGTCGCCGAGCTCGACGGCCGCATCGTCGGCTTCGCCCGCGTCAGCCCGTACTCCGACCGCTGTGTCTACGAGGGGATCGGTGAGCACGGCGTCTATGTCGACACCGCCGCGCAGGGCCGCCGGATCGGTGTTCAGCTGCTCGAGGCGGTCGCCGAGCGCGCCGAGGCGGCGGGGCTCTACAAGCTGACGAGCCGGATCATCACCACCAACGCGGCGAGCCGCGCCGCCCATCGCGCCGCGGGCTTCGCCGAGGTGGGGATCCAGCGCCGCCATGGCCGCCTCGACGGCCGCTGGCGCGACACCGTCCTCGTCGAGCGCCTGCTGGGTGAGGCGGCCACCGACCCGCCATGATGGGACGGACGTCGTGATCTCGACCCAGAAGGAGCCGGTATGGCCAAGCGCACCAAGGCGCTGACGCGCGACCTGCACGCCCGCGGACTGCGCAAGAAGCTCGCTCGCCACGTGGCGCACCTGATCGCCGCTCCCGGGGCGCCGGCCGAGCGCCTCGCCGTCGCCGACCAGTTCCGCGCGCTCGCCGACGAGATCCAGGGCGACGTCGCCGCCGAGCACGCCGAGCCGCACGCCTCGGCCCGAGCCGCCGCCTCGCGTGCGTCCAACGGCGACACGATCCCGCCGCACCGCGTCGCGCGCCCCCGCGCCCGCCGGAACTGATGGCGCTCCCGGAGCGCTACCCGCCCGGCGTCCCCTGCTGGATCGACACCGCCCAGCCCGATCCCGAGGCCGCGGCGGCGTTCTACGGCGGGCTGTTCGGCTGGGAGCTCGAGGACCGGATGTCCGCCGGCTCGCCCGCCCGCTACTTCGTGGCTCGGCTCGGCGGCGAGGACGTCGCCGCCATCGGCTCACGCGCGGCGGATGTCGAGGGAACGCCGGCCTGGGCCACGTACGTCCGCGTCGACGACGCCGACGACGCCGCGGCGAACGCGACCGCCGCCGGCGGGCTCGTGCTGACCGCGCCGTTCGACGTCCTGCAGGCCGGCCGCATGGCGGTGCTCGCCGATCCGTCCGGAGCCGTCTTCGCCGTCTGGCAGGCCCGGGAGCACAAGGGCGCCGGGCTCGTCAACGCCGCCGGCACGTGGAACTGGAGCAACCTGCACACGCCCGACGCGGCCGGCGCCGAGGCGTTCTACGGCGAGGTCTTCGGCTGGGAGCTGATGCCGATGGGGGAGCTCGGCATGTGGCGGGTCCCGGGCTACGGCGACGTCCTCGCGGCACGCGATCCCGACCTGCGCCGCCGCCACGCGGAGCCCGGCGTGCCCGAGGGGTTCTCCGATGCGATCGCCTGGCTCGAGCTGGCGGCCGAGGACGCCACCGCCCACTGGAGCGTCACGTTCGCCGTCGACGACACCGAGGCCACGGCTCGCATGGCGGACGCGCTCGGCGGGACGGTGGTCGTGTCGCCGTTCGACGCCGGCGGCGCCATGGTCGCGGTCCTCCGGGATCCGCAGGGAGCGGAGTTCTCGGTCAGCCGCTGGGCGCCGCAGTAGGCGCCGGCGCGAGCACGGCGCGCACGAGCCTGGCGGCGGTGTCGGCGAGCCGCGGCAGCTCCCCGGCGCGGTCGTCCTCGACCGCGAGCAGGACGAGCTCGTTGACCCCGCCGATGATCGCGTTGGCCATCGCCGGGTCGAGCGAGACGCCCGCGGGCAGTTCGTCGCGATGGCGCTCGACCAGCTCGAGCAGGAGCTCGGCGAAGCGCCGGTGGGCCGCCCGCCGGCGCGCGATCGCCTGAGGGCCGGCGGCGAGGATGTCGACGAGGAAGACCCGCGTGAGGGCCGGCTCGCCGGCCATCGCGTGCAGATAGGCCGAGACGCCGAGCTCGACGCGCTCGTGCCACGGCGCGTCGCTCGTCTCGACGGTCTGGCCGATGAGCCCGATCAGCATGTCGGCGCAGCGGTCGTACGCCGCGAGGAAGCAGGCGTCCTTATCGGCGAAGTGCTCGTAGAACGTCCGCCGCGAGACCTGGGCGCGGCCGACGATGTCGGCGACCGTCGTCGCGGCGTAGCCCTTGGTGGCGGCCGCCTCGGCGACGCCGGCGAGCAGGCGGGCGCGATGGACGCCGTCGACCGTCTCGGGGGCGAGCACGCGCGGGCCCGGCCGGAGCAGTCCGGCCTCGCCCCGGAGCGCCGCGATGAAGCCGTGTGACGTCACCGCTTGCACCGTACCGGCGTATTGGGTACTGTCAAGGACCAGATGGGTACGGAACGATACCGAAAGGGCGGCGAGACGATGGCGATGACTCCGGTGGAGGACTTCGGCGAGCGACGGCACGCCCGCTTCGTCATCGTCGGCACCGGGTTCGCCGGCATCGGGATGGCGATCCGTCTGCGGCAGCGCGGGATCGACGACGTCCTCCTGCTCGAGCGCGCGGACGACTTCGGGGGCACGTGGCGCGACAACGCCTATCCCGGGTGCGCGTGCGACGTGCCGTCGCACCTCTACTCGTTCTCCTTCGCGCAGAACCCGCACTGGACGCGGACGTTCTCGCCGCAGCGGGAGATCTATGCCTACCTGCGCGAGTGCGCCGATCGCCACGGCCTGCGGCGGCTCACCCGGTTCGGCCACGACGTGCTCGAGGCGGCCTGGGACGCGGACGCCCAGCGGTGGGAGATCGAGACCACCGGTGGCGCGTACACCGCCGACGTGCTGCTCTCCGGCACCGGCGCACTGTCCGACGCAGCGATCCCGGACGTGCCCGGCCTCGCCGAGTTCACCGGCCGGACGTTCCATTCGGCGACCTGGGACCACGGCTACGACCTGCGCGGCAAGCGCGTCGCGGTCATCGGGACCGGCGCGTCGGCGATCCAGTTCGTCCCGCAGATCGCACCGCAGGTCGCCGAGCTGCACCTCTTCCAGCGCACCGCCCCGTGGATCGTGCCGCGCCGCGACCGGCCGATCACGCGGGTCGAGCGGGCGCTCTTCCGCCGATCTCCTGCGGTGCAGCGCGCGATGCGGGCGGCGATCTACTGGGGCCGCGAGAGCTGGGTCCTCGGCTTCCGCCACCCTTGGATCATGCGCGGCGTCGAGCGCGCCGCCCGGGTTCATCTCCGCCGCCAGGTCGCCGGTGTGGAACTGCGCGAGAAGCTCACGCCGCGCTACCGGCTCGGCTGCAAGCGCGTCCTGATCTCCAACGACTACCTGCCGTCGCTCGACCGGCCGAACGTCGATGTCGTGACCACGCCGATCGACCGGGTGACGGCGACGGGCGTCGTCGACGCCGACGGCCGCGAGCGGGAGGTGGACGCGATCATCTTCGGGACCGGCTTCCAGATCGCCGACCTGCCGTTCGCCCACCGGCTGCGCGGCGCCGACGGCCGGACGCTGGCCGAGCACTGGGGTGGCAGCATGCGCGCCCACCACGGGACGATGATCGCCGGGTTCCCGAACTTCTTCTTCCTCCTGGGGCCGAACACCGGGCTCGGCCACACCTCGGTCGTCTACATGATCGAGGCGCAGATCGACCGCATCCTGGTCTGCCTGGATCAGATGGAGGCGCGCGGCGCCGCGGAGATCGAGGTCCGCGCCGAGGCCGAGCACGCGTTCAACGAGCAGGTCCAGCGCCGCATGCAGGGCACCGTCTGGACGAGCGGCGGCTGCGCGAGCTGGTACCTCGACGACACGGGCCGCAACACGACGCTGTGGCCCGACTTCACGTTCCGCTTCCGCGCCCGCGCTCGCGAGGTCGCGCCGGCCGAGCACGACTTCCGCGGCCCGCGCCCGCTCGCGCCCGTCGCCGAACCGGTCCTCGGGAGCGCGGCATGAGCTTCGCGATCGAGGGACGCACCGTCCTGATCACCGGTGCCGCCCGCGGCATCGGCGAGGCGAGCGCCCGGCGGCTGCACGCACGCGGGGCCAACGTCGCGCTGGTGGGGCTGGAGGAGGAGCGGCTCGAGGCGCTGGCGGCCGACCTCGGCGACCGGGCCGCGTGGTTCGGCGCCGACGTGACCGACGCCGCGGCGCTCGACCGCGCCGTCGCCGGGACCGTCGAGCGCTTCGGCGGCGTCGACGTCGCCATCGCCAACGCCGGCATCCACCTCGAGGGCTCGCTGATCACCGCGCCGCCCGAGCGTGTCGAGCGCGTGCTCGAGGTCAACCTGCTCGGCGTCTGGCGCACCGACCGCGCCGTCCTGCCGCACGTCATGGCGCGGCGCGGCTACCTGCTCAACATCGCCTCGCTCTCCGCGCTGGTCAACGTCCCGCTGATGGGTCCGTACGCCGCGTCGAAGGCGGGGGTCGAGGCGCTGACCAACGTCCTGCGCGCCGAGGTGGCGCCGTCCGGCGCCCGGGTGGGCTGCGCGTACTTCGGCTTCATCGACACCGACCTCGTGCGCGACTCGTTCGCGGCGCCGTCGGCCCAGGCGATCATGCAGTCGCTGCCGCCGTTCGTGCGGCGGCCGGCGCGGCTCGATATCGCGGTCGACGCGATCGAGCGGGCGATCGAGCGGCGCGCGGCGCGGGTGTGGGCGCCGCGCTTCGTCGGGCCGGCGCTCGCGCTGCGCGGCCTGCTGCAACCGCTGGCCGACCGCCGCTCGGCCCGCTCGCGCGCGCTGCCTGAGGCGCTCCGGCTCGCCGCCATGACCTCCGAGGTAGGTGCGGAGCCGTCGGACCCGGCGGTACCGTCTCCGGCATGACCACGGTCGCCGCGCCGCCCTCCCGGGTGGGGACCCTCCTGCGCGACTGGCGCCACCGCCGGCGGCTGAGCCAGCTCGACCTCGCGCTCGAGGCGGGGATCTCGGCGCGCCATCTGAGCTTCGTCGAGACGGGCCGCTCGCGCCCGAGCGCCGACATGGTCCTCCACCTCGCCGAGGAGCTCGACGTCCCGCTGCGCGATCGCAACGCGCTGCTGCTCGCGGCGGGCTACGCGCCGGTGTACGGGCAGCGCGGGCTCGACGAACCCGAGATGGGGCCGGTGCGCGAGGCGCTCGACCTCGTCCTGCGCGGGCACGACCCCTACCCGGCGGTGGTCGTCGACCGCCACTGGGGGATGGTCGCCGGCAACGCCGCCGTCGGCCTGCTGATCGAGGGCGTCGCCCCTGAGCTGCTCGAGCCGCCGGTCAACGTGCTGCGGGCGAGCCTGCACCCCGACGGCATGGCGCCGCGGATCCTCAACCTCGCCGAGTGGCGCGCCCACCTGCTCGACCGGCTCGGCCGCCAGGCCGTCTCGACCGGCGATCCCGCGCTCGCGGCGCTCTACGACGAGCTGGCCGAGCTCCCCGGCGGCGGCGCGGCCGGGCCGTACGACCTCGTCGCCGGGGACATCGCCGTCCCGCTGCGCCTGCGCCTCGGGGACGCCGAGCTCTGCTTCATCTCGACGATGACCACCTTCGGGACCGCGACCGACATCACCGTCGCCGAGCTCTCGATCGAGTCGTTCTTCCCGGCCGACGCCGCCACCGCCGAGGCGGTTCGAGCGCTCGCCGCCGCACGCGGCTGACCCTCCGCGCTGACAGACTCAGCGCGATGGATGACAAGGTCAATCTGCGCGAGAAGCTCGCCCTGCTCGACAGGCCGTTCAGCCCGGGGATCGTGGGTGATCTCAACGACTACAAGCTTGCGGTCGTGAAGGCCCACGGCGAGTTCGTGTGGCACAAGCACGACGACACCGACGACTTCTTCCTCGTGCTCGCCGGGCGGCTGACGATCCAGCTGCGCGATCGGGACATCGAGCTGGGTGAGGGCGAGATGTTCGTCGTGCCGCGCGGGGTCGAGCACTGCCCGCGAGCGGATGAGGAGGCGCACGTGCTGCTGATCGAACCGCGCGGCACCGCCAACACCGGCGACGCCGGCGGCGAGCTGACGGCCGAGGAAGTCGAGATCTAGCCCGTCGCGCTTACCTCGGAGGTCATCGACGTGCCTCCCGGCGGCTGACACCGTCCCGGGCGTCAACCACCGGAAAGGCGCTCCAGATGTCCACCCAACTCACCGCCGGCCGCACCCTCCCCGCCGGTGCCGCCCTGACCCGCCTCGCGCTGCGCCTCGACGCCGGCGTGACCGGCGCGGTCGGCGGCGGCTACCTCGTGGCCGCCGGCCCGCTCGACGACCTGCTCGGAATCCCCGCCACGGCGCTGCGCGTCATCGGCGCCGCCTTCCTCGTCTGGGGGCTGGCGGTGTGGCGTGTCGCCGCCCGCGAGCGGCCCGCCGTCGGGGCCGTGCGCGCGGTCATCGCCCTGAACGTCCTGTGGGTCCTCGAGAGCGCCGCCGCGCTGGCGCTGGGGTTGTGGGACACGACGACCGCCGGCGCGGTCTGGATCGTCCTACAGGCGATCACCGTGGCGCTGTTCGCGGCGCTCCAGGCGGCGGGGCAGCGCGGCACGCGCGACTAAGTACACGTGGCCGCAATTTCGCCACGTTTCTGACGGCGTCTGGACGCGCCTGGCGGCCGCCGCTACCCGCCCACGTAGGAGTAACTATGCAGACGGGCAGCGGCGACCCCCAGCCACGCCCAGCCACTCGTCAGAACCGGGCCGAACTTGCGGCCACGCGCACTAAGCCCGCCCCGTCTGGGTACGGGGAATCCATGCCGCTTCGCGCGACGGACTCCCTCTGGATCGACACTGCCCCGCCGACCGCATACCCGTCCCTGGACCGCGACGTCGACGTCGACGTCGCGGTCATCGGGGGTGGCATCGCCGGCGTCACCACCGCCCTGCTGTGCAAGCAGGAGGGCCTGACCGTCGCCGTCCTGGAGAAGGGCGTCATCGCGGGCGCCGCGACCGGCCTGAGCACCGCCAAGGTCAGCGCGCTGCAGGAGACGGTCCTCCCCCAGGTCCAGCGCGTCAGCGGCCGCGACGCCCTCGCCAGCTACGTCGACGTCAACCTCGCCGGGATCGAGCAGATGGAGGCTTTCGTGAGCGAGTACGCGATCGACTGTGCCTGGGAGCGCCTGCCCGACTACGTCTACGCCGCCGACGAGAGCCAGATGTCGACGGTCGAGCAGATCGTCGCGGCCGGCCGCGAGGCGGGCCTCGCGGTGGAGCACGTGACCGAGACGCCGCTGCCGTTCGAGGTCACGGCCGCCGCTCGGCTGGCCGGGCAGGCGCAGCTGCAGCCGGTCACCTACGTGCGCGCGCTGGCCGAGAAGGTCGACGGCGACGGCTCGCACGTGTTCGAGAGCACGATGGTCACCGGCGTCGACGAGGGCGACCCGCGCGTTCGCGTGCACGTCGACGGCGACCACACCGTGACCGCGAAGCACGTCGTCGTCGCGACGCAGTACCCGCTGCTCGACCGCGGCGTCTTCTTCGCGCGGCTCCAGGCGACGCGCTCCTACGTCCTGGCGGGCCGCGCCCACGGCGAGGTGCCGGAGGGGATGGCGATCTCGGCAGGCCAGCCGACGCGGTCCGTGCGCCGCTACCGAGACGGCACCACCACGTGGATCCTGATCGGCGGCGAGGGCCACCAGACCGGCTCGACCCAGGCCCAGCCCGAGCGCTTCGAGCAGCTCGCCGAGTTCGGCCGCGAGCACTTCGGGATCGACGAGTTCCCCTACCGCTGGTCGACGCAGGACGGCATGCCCGTCGACCACGTGCCCTACGTCGGGCGCTACCACCCGGGCGCCACGAAGCTGTGGGTCGCCGGCGGATTCCAGAAGTGGGGGATCTCGAACGGCACCGCGGCGGCGATGATCCTCACCGACCTGATCGCGGGGCGCGAGAACCCGCACGCCGAGCACTTCGACCCGAATCGGACTCGCGTGCGCGCCGCCCCGAAGCTGGCGCACAGCAACCTGCTGGTGGGCATCCACTTCATCGGGGATCGCCTGAAGCCGGCCGAGGCCGGCTCGGTCGACGAGATCCCGGCCGGCGAGGCGCGGATCGTGCGCTCAGGCGTCGGCAAGATCGGCGTCTACCGCGACGAGGCGGGCGCGCTGCACAGCGTCTCGCTGCGCTGCACGCACCTCGGTTGCCTGTGCAACTGGAACGACGCCGAGCGCTCGTGGGATTGCCCCTGCCACGGGTCGCGGTTCGATGTCGACGGCACCGTGCTCGCCGGGCCGGCCGTCAGCCCGCTCGCGCGGAGGTAGTTGCGCGGCGGAGCGCGGGATCGCTAAACTGGTCCAACCAGTGGCGCTCACCGCTCCGGACACCGCGACCCGCTCCGCCCGCATCCACGCCGATCTGCGCGCGGCGATCCTCAGCGGCCGCTACGCCGCCGGCGACGCGCTCCCCTCCGAGCGCGTGCTCAGCGAGGAGCTCGGGGCCAACCGCCACGCCATCCGCGAGGCGCTCAAGCGCCTGCAGGAGGCCGGCCTCGTCGCGATCCAGCACGGGGGCGCGACGCGCGTGCTCGACTGGCGGCGCAGCGGCGGGCTCGGGCTGCTGCTGGCGCTCGCCCAGGAGGGCGACGTCCCGGCCGGGCTCGGCGTCCCGCGGGCGACGATGGAGATGCGCGCCTGCGTGGGCGCCGACGCCGCCCGCCGCTGCGCCGAGCGCGCCGGCGAGGCAGTGCGCGCCGCGATCCGCGAACGCGCCGCCGCCCTGGCGGCGGAGCCGGCCGCCGAGGCCCGGACCGCCCACTACGACGCCCTCTGGGAGCAGATCGTCGAGGGTTCGAACAACATCGCCTATCGGCTGGCGCTGACGACGCTCGTCGCCGGCCAGCGAGTGCTCGAGCTCGACGCGTCGCTCGTCGGCGCCGAGCTGCGCGACGGCGAGGCGATCGAGCGGCTGGCCGGCGCGATCTCCGAACAGGACGCCGACCGCGCCGCCGGCCTCGCGCGCGACCTCCTCGAGCGCTCGATCCCGGACGCCTGAGGCGCGCGATGGCCGAGGTCCTCTACTACGCGATCCCGTTCTTCCTGCTGCTGCTGGTCGTCGAGGCGCTCTCCTACCGCCACCTCGGAGACGACGACCACGAGCTCGTCGGCTACGAGGCACGCGACACTCGCACGAGCCTGACCATGGGGGTCGGCAACGTCGCGATCAACGTGGTCTGGAAGCTCGCGGTGGTGACGATCTACGCGGCGCTCTACGAGCTCACGCCGCTGCGGATCCCGCCGGAGGCCTGGTGGGCGTGGCCGCTGCTGTTCGTCCTCGACGATCTCGCCTACTACTGGTTCCACCGCGTCTCGCACGAGAGCCGGTTCTTCTGGGCCAGCCACGTCGTCCACCACTCGAGCCGCCACTACAACCTCTCCACCGCGCTGCGCCAGACGTGGGTCCCGATGACCTACCTGCCGTTCTGGCTGCCGCTGCTGCTGCTCGGCTTCGCGCCCTGGATGGTGCTACTCGCCCAGGCGTGGAGTCTCATCTACCAGTTCTGGATCCACACCGAGCGGATCGGGCGCCTGCCGGCGTGGGTGGAGGGGATCTTCAACACCCCGTCGCACCACCGCGTCCACCACGGCGCCAATCAGCAGTACCTCGACAAGAACTACGGCGGGATCCTCATCGTGTGGGACCGCCTGTTCGGGACCTGGGAGCCGGAGTCCGAACGAGTCCGGTACGGCCTGACCAAGAACCTCACGACGTTCCGCCCGCTCGACGTCGCTTTCCACGAGTACCGCGCGCTGTGGGCGGACGTGCGCGCGGAGCGGCGCTGGCGAACCCGCGGCGAGCTGTTGCTGCGCGGCCCGGGCTGGCGGCCGGACGAGCCCTAGGCACCTTCGGCGGCCCGTCCGTCGAGCCGGAGCCCGGATCCTCACGACCTGACGGAAAACTCCGATTCTCAGAGCAGGGCCGACGCCGTGCGGCAACCTCCCGCGTGGCGGCGGGCGATCTGTACGGTTGGCTTCACATTTGCCATGAGTGCCAAGCCCTCCACCCGCGCTCATCGCCGAATGGCCATAGCGGCGCCCGCCGCCGCCTTGCCGGTCGCGGTGGCGTTCCTGGTGCTCGTCTGCCTGGCGGATGCGTGGCTCGAGGCGAGGGTCACGCTGACCGGGTTCCTCCTCTGCGCGCCGCTCGGGCTCGCTGCCGTCGACCGCCCCGGGAGGGTGACGGTGGTCGGCGTCCTGGCCTTCGCCCTCGCGCTGGTCAGCGGGTTGTGGAACGACTACTTCCTCAGCGCCGATCACATCGTGCGCATGACGGTGGTCGGGGTCGGCGGCGCGCTCGCCGTGCTGGCCTCGCGCGCCCGCGAGGACGCGGAGGTCGCCCGCCTCGAGGCCGAGGCGGCCCACCGGGAGGCCGAGGCGGCCCGCGAGCAGTCCGAGGCGGCGCGCCTGGAGGCAGCGCGGCTGGTCGCCGAGCGCGACGCCACGCGCGAGCGGCTCGATCGCACCCTCGGCGCGCTCGCCGAGGCGGTCACCGTCCACGACCAGCGCGGCAAGACGGTCTATGCAAACGCCGCCGCCGCCCGCCTGCTGGGCCGGTCGGTGCCCGAGATCCTCGCCGCCGAGCCGGGCGAGCTGGCCGACCGCTTCGCGATGACGCACGAGGACGGCACGCCGGTCAGGCTCTCCGAGCTCCCCGGGCGGCGCCTCGCCGCGGGCGAGGACGCCACGCCGCTGCTGACCCGCAGCGTGGTCAAGGAGACCGGCCAGGCCTACTGGCTGCTGACCAAGGCGACGGCGACGCACGACTCGACCGGCGAGCTCCTCCTGGTCAACGTCATCGAGGACGTCACCGACGCCAAGGACGCCGAGATGCGCGCGGGCTTCCTGAACACCGCGAGCGAGCTGCTCGCGTCGTCGCTGGACTACGAGCAGACGCTGCAGCGCGTCGCCCGGCTCGCGGTGCCCCGGCTGGCGGACTGGTGCGGGGTCGAGGTGGTCGACGACCACGGCGTCGGGCACCTGGTGGCGGTCGCGCACGTCGATCCGGAGAAGGTCGCGCTGGCATACCGGCTGCGTGAGCGCTATCCCACCGACCCCGATGAGGCGACCGGGGTCCCGGCCGTGCTGCGCAGCGGCAAGCCGGAGCTGTATCCGAGCATCTCTGACGAGATGCTGGTGGCGACGGCGCGCGACGAGGAGCACCTCGAGATCGCCCGGGCGCTGCAGATCCGGTCGGTGATGGTCGTCCCCATGAAGGTCGGCGATCGCGTCATCGGAGCCGTCACGTTCGTGGCCGCCGAGCTGGTGGGCGCCTACGATGAGAACGATCTCGCGTTCGCCGAGGAGGTCGCGCGGCGGGCCGCGACGGCGGTGGAGAACGCTCGCCTGTACACCGAGCGCTCGGAGATCGCCCACATGCTCCAGCAGAGCCTGCTGCCGCACCAGCTTCCGGAGGTCGAAGGCTGGAAGACCGCGGCGCTCTACCGGCCCGGCGACGTGTCCAGCGAGGTGGGCGGCGACTTCTACGACCTGTTCCGCACCCGGGAGGGCGTGGTCGTGGTGCTCGGCGACGTGACCGGCAAGGGCGTGGCCGCCGCCGCGCTCACCTCGCTGGCGCGGCACACCGCGCGCACCGCGGCGCTCATGGGCATGGCACCCCGAGAGGTGCTCTCGCTGCTCAACCGGGTCCTGCGCGAGGAGCCCGACCTGTCCCTCGTGACGGTCGTCTGCGCGCAGTTCCAGCTGACCGGGACGGCGGCGCGCATGACCTCGGCGTCGGCGGGGCATCCGCTGCCGCTGCGCTGCCGGTCCGGCGCGCCGCCGGGGCCGCTCGGCGTCCCGGGCGTGCTTCTGGGCGCCGTCGACGACGGCGACTGGGAGCAGACCGACCACGACCTGCCCGTCGGCGACACCATCCTCTTCTACACCGATGGCGTGCCCGACACGCCCGGCGTCGACGGCCGTTTCGACGAGGAGGGCCTGATCGCCGCCCTCACCGGGGCGCCGACCGAGCCCGAGTGCCTCATCACGGCGGTCGACACGGCGCGCCGCGACTTCCAGAGCGGAACGGTCGTCGACGACACGGCCATGCTCGCGATCCAGTTCGTCGGCGTCGCCGGGCACCGCGACGGAGACGGCGGCGGCTCGCGCCCGGTCGCTTTCCCCCGCGCGACCGATCCGCCTCGCTAGGCTGCGCGCAGCGAGTGGGACGGGCCGCCTGGTGTGGAACGTCCCGGGCGCCGGCATTCTTCGCGTACGGTCAGCTCCGCGCCACGCTCCTCAGGAGAGCCTGGACCGGCCTCTCCCGCGCTCATCAACCGCAGCGGGCCGGCCGCAGCGGCCGACCGGTCAGGACGAGAGGGTATGAGCGACACCGTTGCACGCGCCACCGTGGCGCCGACGCACGAACCGGAGCGCAGTCTTCTGCAGGACGTCTCGAACGAGATGGTCCGGCTCTTCAAGGAGCAGTTCGGCCGCGGTCCGACGAAGGCGCGGACCAACTGGGCCGGGCCGGACGCGCTGGTCTGCGTCCTCGAGGACACCCTCACGCCCGCCGAGCGCAACCTCGCCCGGATGGGGGAGTTCCAGCGCCTTCGGGACACCCGCCAGTTCTTCCAGTACGCGACCGTCCAGGAGTTCTGCGAGCCGATCGAGCGGATCACGGGCCGCAAGGTGCGCTCGTTCCACTCGAGCGTCGACCCCGAGGCCGGCGGCACGGCGGTCGAGGTCTTCATCCTGCACCCGATGGGCTCCGACGCGGTGTCCCGGGGCGAGCTGTCGATCCGCCTGAGCTGACCGGAGGAAGCAAGCGACGGGTTCGACCTCGCCGGCAACCCGAAGTGGGCGCCCGTGGGCACAGGCGTTGTCGACCCGCCGCCTGGGACCGGCCTACCCGTTCGACGTGGGTTGAGACCCCTACCGCCGCGACGTCCGCGCGGCGATATCGGCGTTAGGCTCCCGGCCATGATCACCAAGCTGGACTACATCGCGGTCCCGTCGACGAACGCCGAGGCCGCGAAGGCGTTCTACGTGGACACGCTGGGGCTGCGGCCCGACGACAACGGGGCGACCGAGGTCTGGGTCGGTGAGACCTGTCTCAGCATCTGGGAGCCGGCGACGTTCGGCATGGAGTTCGCGCCGCAGAAGAACGCGCACATCGCCCTGCACGTCGACGATGTGGGGGCGGCGCGCGCCGAGCTCGAGGGCAAGGGCATCGAGTTCTTCGGCGAGACCATGGACACCGGGGTGTGCCACATGGCCTTCTTCACCGATCCGGACGGCAACGACCTCATGCTCCACAACCGCTACGCGCCGTAGGGCTGAGCCGCGGCGGAAGGGCTCTCCGGGTCGCTCCGGAGAGCCCGCCGCCGTCTCTCTACGCGTAGACCCCGTCCAGCCACGCCTTGAGCACCGCTTCGCTCTTCACGGCGTCGACGTAGCCGCGGAACAGGTGCGCGCTCATCCCGACGACGCCGCCGTAGTGGTTGCGGCCGAAGAAGCGCCACAGGCCGTCGGCATCGCGGATGCCGAGGAACTCCGGGGTGGAGTAGTCGATGACGCCGTCCAGTGTGCCGGCGCCGCCGAGCTTGGCGTGGACCTCGTCGCCGACTCCGGCGTCCGCGGGGATGCCGAGGGCCGCGCGCAGCGTGTCCATCGCGTCGGGGGTTCCGGCGGTCTCGGGACCCTCGATGCCGGCCGACGGCTGGCCGACATACGTGACCGGGCGGCCGTTGAAGTGCTCGAGGTACTGCCCGAGGGTGTGGAGGTAGAAGTCCGTGTGGCCGCCGATGGCGTCGTACTGGTCCTCCCACTCGTCGGCGAGGATCCCGCTGTGGACGTAGCGCAGGTGCGCCGTGCCGCCGTCGCGGGCCTCGATCGCGTAGTCGAGGGCGTTGAAGGTCCCGTCCGGTGAATCGATCCGGATCACCAGGCGGTTCGGTGGGTCCCAGGTCTCGATCGGCCCGCCCGCGCCGGTGGGCGGCGCTTCCCCCGTCGGGAACTGCCAGGCCGCGGAATCAGCGGTGATCGCCGTCCACACGTCGTCCGGGGCGGCGGGCAGGTCGACCTCGCGGCTGATCTCGAATGCACGGCTCATGACGCGGGCTCCTTCGTGTTGGTGATGGTGGGGTGCAGGGCGACGACGAACCGGTGGGGACGACCGCCGGGGGCGGCCTCGTCGTGGTACTTGGCGACCAGGCCGTTGACGGCCTCCGCCAGCTCGACGGCGAACGCGGCGCGGTCCTTGGCGGACGCGAACCGCACTTCGCTGTCGATGCCGAGGGTCGCGAGCGGCTTGCCGGCCGCGCTCGCCCCGGTGATGAGCTCACCGACCTCGCGGACCAGGCGCCCGGCGACCGCGAGCAGCCAGCGCGCGGAGCGCTGGTCCGGCGCGCGTGACGGATCCGGCGCGACCGCCGACAGGGCGCTCGGCGAGATCACGTAGGCGGCGGCCGTCGCCTGGAGCACGCGTTCGGTGCAGTTGCCCTTGCGGCGCTCCTCGACGAGCTCCACCAGACCATGGCGCTCCAGCGCCCGCAGGTGGTAGTTCGCCTTCTGGCGGGTCAGCCCGACGCGCGCCGCGAGCGTGCTGGCGGACCCGGGCTCCGCCAGCTCGCCGAGCAGGCGGGCGCGGATCGGATCCAGCGACGCCTCGGCGGCGGCGGGGTCTTCGATGACGGTGACGTCGAACACGGGCGCAGCATGTCACCGACAACTATTCTTGTCAAGCACATTTCTGTTGTCGGTCGCGAGCAAGCGAGCAGCGGCAGCGGGAGCAACGAAAAGGGGCGCCCGCTGGGCGCCCCTTCGCTGCGGTCTCGCGAGACCGCGTCAACGATGTCCTCGGGCGGATCAGCCGCAGCCGGTGTTGTTGCCGCAGCTCGAGCACGTGTAGCACGAGCCGGTGCGCTGCATCATGCCGCCGCACTGGTTGCAGGCGGGCCCGAGGTCCAGCCCGCGCAGGACGGCGGGCCGCGACGGCGGGGTGTCGGTGAGCGCGGCGGTGGGGGGCACCGGCTCGGGGTCGGTATCGGTCGGGGTCAGCGCCGGCGCGGCGGTGGCCCCGCCGTTGCCGCCGTTGCTCGGGCCCGTGGAGTCGCCGGCGGCGGACTGGGCGGTCTCCTCGCCCATCTTGCGGGCGCGCACCGCGGGGGTGAGGATGCCGAGGTCCTCCTGAACGTCGGCGCCGAGGAACCGCGACGCGAGCCAGCGCATGATGTAGTCGGGCATCGACTTCGCGAACGGGATCTCCGGGTTCTGGGTGATCCCCTCCGGCTCGAAGCGCATGTAGGCGAACTTGCGCACGAGCGTCTCGAGCGGCACGCCGTACTGCAGCGCGATCGAGATCGACGTCGCGAACGAGTTCATCATGCCGCGCAGCGTCGAGCCCTCCTTGCCGATGTCGGTGAGGAAGATCTCGCCCACGGTGCCGTCGTCGTACATGCCGGCCGTGATGTAGCCCTCGTGGCCGCCGAGCGAGAACTTGTGGGTGATCGACTTGCGCTCGCGCGGCATCCGCCGGCGCTTGGGCTCTGAGTCCGAGCGCTGCTTGGCCAGCGCCGCCTCGACCGCCTTCTCGAGGTCCGCATCGGTGTGGCCCTGCACGATGACCGTGGGGGCCGGGTCCTCGTCCTTGGAGTCCTGCGCGTCGGTGCGCAGTGCCTGCGCGGTCTTCGAGCCGTCGCGGTAGATCGCCAGCGCCTTGACGCCGAGGCGCCAGGCCTCGATGTAGGCGTCGGCGATGTCCTCGACCGTCGAGTCCTGCGGCATGTTCACCGTCTTGGAGATCGCGCCCGAGAGGAACGGCTGGACCGCGCCCATCATCTTGATGTGGCCGTCGGAAGAGATCGCGCGCTCGCCGACGGCGACGTCGAAGACCTCGAGGTGCGCATCGGCCAGGCCGGGGGCGCCGAGGATCGTGCCGTGCTCGTCGATGTAGGCGACGATCTGTTCGATCGCGGCGTCGTCGTAGCCGATCGTCGCCAGCGCCATCGGCACGGTGCGGTTGACGATCGTCATCGTCCCGCCGCCGACGAGCTCCTTGTACTTCACCAGAGAGAAGTCGGGCTCGACGCCGGTCGTGTCGCAGTCCATCAGGAACGAGATCGTCCCCGTCGGCGCGAGCACGGTCGCCTGCGCGTTGCGGTAGCCGTAGAGCTCGCCGAGCGCGACGGCCTCGTTCCAGCACTCGCGCGACGCGGCGAGCAACTCGGTGTCGGCGCAGCTCGTGTCCGGGATCGCGTAGGACGCGTCGCGGTGCATCCGCATGACGTTGTTGTGCGCCTCGCGGTTGGAGGCGTACGCGTCGTACGGCCCCATCGCCGCGGCGACCTTGGCCGATTGCAGGTAGCCGCGACCCGTCATCAGCGCGGTGATCGCGGCGGCGGTGCCGCGGCCCGCGTCGGAGTCGTAGGCCATGCCGTTGGACATCAGCAACGCGCCGAGGTTCGCGTAGCCGAGGCCGAGCTGGCGGAAGGCGCGCGCGTTGCGGCCGATCTCCTCCGTCGGGTAGCTCGACGGCGACACGACGATCTCCTGGGCCAGCAGCATGATGTCGACGACGTGCTCGAAGCGGCCGACGTCGAACGTGCCGTCCGGCCGGCGGAACTTCATGAGGTTGATCGACGCGAGGTTGCACGCCGAGTCGTCAACGTGCATGTACTCACTGCAGTTGGCCACGAGGACGCCGTCGACGATGTACGAGTGGTGCAGCGGCTCGGAGAGGTTGAAGACCGTCTCCTGGCCATCCGCCTCCCGGGCGGTCAGTCGCGTCCCGACCTTGGTGCGGTAGCGCCGGGTGGAGCCGAGCAGCGTTTCGAGTGCCGCCTCCTTGCGCGGGGTCGAGAAGCCGATCGCGTCCGCGAACCGCTCGAGGTCCGAACCTGTGATGCGCAGATCGAAACCCTCGCGGGTGAGGTACTGGACCGTCGAGCCGTCGGTGCGGGTGTAGGCGAACGTCGACTCACCGGCTTCGGTGGTGCGATAGATCGTCGCGCGGATGCCAAAGCCGTTGAGCAAACGCTGGGCGTCGCGCAGGAGGGCCTCGCTCCGACTGCCGAGGCCGGCATAGCGCGTCGCCTTGCCGTTGCCCTCGATCCGGGCCACGCAGCCGTCGGCTCCAAAGAGCCCGCGCAGGAAAGCCGACTGCACCTCGACCGGAGCGGCGAAGATGCTGGCCGGGACCCGCTTGTCGTGCGCCCTGCTCGGAGTCACGCCGAGCCCGGAGAAGAACTCGCGGACAGCGGAGCTGCCCACCCGAAGCTGTGTTGTTCCATTGTCCATCGCCTGCTCGGACGCGCCGCCGACGAGCTCCTCGAGAAGTGAGCGGTGCGAGGCGAGTAGGCCATCGGCGATGTCGTCGCCTCCGTAGACCCACTCCGTCCGGTACTCAGTTAGGTCGCCGTCGCCGATCAGGTGGCCCGTCAGCTCTGCCAGGCCCTCGGACCAGTGGCGCGGGAGATCGCGCGTGACGGTCGAGCCTCCGACGCGCGAAACCGCGGGCGAAGCGACGGCGACCGGCAGCTCCCAGCTCGCCGACGTCGCGGGAGTCGCCGTATCGTTCACATGGACGACGTCGTCGTGCGTGAGCTCCTCGGCGGCGACGTACCCTCGGTTCGTCGTCCACAGCCGGTGGTTCGGCGTGCAACGCAGCTCCTGCCCGTTGGCGAAGTGCAACCGGAGGATCGGCTTGACGCCGGTCCGCATGACATGCAGCGGCTCGGTGGCTACAACGCCCTCGCCCTTCGGTCGGGACGCCGAGCCGTTCTCCGCGGCCGTTGCGCGGTGCGTATAGACCTCGAAGCGCTCGCCGTTGCTCCAGCACTCGTAAACCTCGGCGAACGGCATCAGGCCGCGGGTGGTGTGCACGCGGGCGTCGCCAGGGAAGCACGGGTTGGATGCGTTGATCCGGCCCGAGTTCGGCGACGTGTGCCACTGGTTGATCGTGGTGTCGAACTGGATGCCGGGGTCGGCGCAGCGCCAGGCGGCCTCGGCGATCTCGCGCATCAGCTCGCGCGCCGGGATCGGCTCGCCGATCGGCTCGCCGGTCTGGCGGGCGACCGTGCGCCACTCGAGGTCGTTCTCGACCGCGTGCATGAACTCGTCGGTGACGCGGACCGAGTTGTTGGCGTTCTGGTACTGGATCGAATGGAAGCCGTCGCCGTCGATCGACATGTCGAACCCGGCGTCGCGCAGTGCAGCGGCCTTGTCCTCCTCCTTGGCCTTGCACCAGATGAACTCGCGGATGTCGGGGTGGTCGACGTCGAGGACGACCATCTTGGCCGCGCGGCGCGTCTTGCCGCCCGACTTGATCGTGCCGGCCCACGCGTCGGCGCCGCGCATGAACGAGACCGGCCCGCTCGCCGTGCCGCCCTTGCTCAGCGGCTCCATCGACCCGCGGATCTTCGACAGGTTGATGCCCGACCCGGAGCCGCCGCGGAAGATCCTGCCCTCGCGGGTGTTCCAGTCGAGGATCGAGTCCATCGTGTCCTCGACCGAGAGGATAAAGCACGCCGAGCATTGCGGTTGCTCTTCGAAACCGACGTTGAACCAGACGGGCGAGTTGAACGCCGCCATCTGGTGGAGCAGGATGTAGGCCAGCTCGGCCTCGAAGGCGTCGCCGTCCTCGACCGTCGCGAAATAGCCGCGCGCGCGCCCCCAGTCGGCGATCGTGCCGGCGACGCGGGCGATCATCTGCTTGACCGAGCGCTCGCGCGTCGGCGAGCTCATCTGCCCGCGGAAGTACTTCTGCGCGACGATGTTCGTCGCGTTCTGCGACCACGTCGCCGGGAACTCGACCTCGTCCTGGCGGAAGGAGCCGACCGAGGCCGTCCGCAGCTCCCACTCGACGGAGTCGAACGGGTGCACGCCGGGCTCGGTGAAGACACGCCGCACGCCGATCGCCTCCCCACCACGGGGGTCGGAGGTGAGGGTTGTATGCGGGGTGGACTCCATCTGCTTGCGCTCCTCTCGTCGGCGCGCTGATCGCACCGGCATTGCTTCATTGGGGGTTGAGGAGGATCCCGCGAGGGCCGGACGGAACGGGGGTGGTGTGGTCGCTCCGTGCGGCATTAATTCTACCGAGGCGCGACCCTCGGCCGGCGGCCCGGCGGCCGCCCCGCCGGAGCGCTGCAACGACCCGCCCGCGAGGGAGGAAGACCGGTGCTAGGTTCGCCGCCGCTCCCGGTCTGGCCGGGGCCGTTCCCATGCCATGACGACCGCGCGCGCCCTCATCCTGCTGTGCCTGCTCGCGGTCGCGCTGTGGTCCGCGGCGCCGACCGGCGCGGCGCCGGGTGTCGGCGAGCTGCGCTCCCGCGCCGAGAAGCAGCGGGAGCGCGAGCGTTCGCTGGCCGGCGGTGCCGCGCGGATCGGCGCCGTGATCGCGCGCGTCGAGCGCCAGCTCGCGGTGATCGAGCGCCGCCGCGCCGCCGTCCAGGCCGAGCTGACCGCGGAGGAGGCGCGTCTGGACCGCGTGCAGGACGCGCTGCGCGCCGAACGAGCGCGGCTGACCCGGCTGCGGGCGCGGCTCGGGGTGGCGCGCGCCGCGTTGCGCGACCGCCTGGTGACGCTCTACAAGACGCCCGACCCCGACCTCGCCTCGGTCGCGCTCAACGCCAACGGCTTCGACGAGCTGCTCGAGCGCACGGAGTTCCTGCGCCGCGTGCGCGACCAGGATCAGCGGATCGTGCAGACTGTGCGCGAGGCGCGCGCGGACGCCACCGGTGCCGTCGCGCGGTACGCCCGCGACGAGGCTCGCGTCCGCGTCGCGGTCGCCGGCGTGCGCGCGCGGCGCGACGCGCTGGCGAGCATGTCGCAGGCCGCTGCGAGCCGGCGCGCGACGCTCGCCCAGGCGCGGGCCGCCCGGCTCGACGCGCTGCGCGCCACCCGCGCCGGCCGCCAGGCGGTCGAGCGGCGCATCCGCCGGATCGAGGCCGAGCAGGCCCGCGCCGCCCGGGCCGCGACCGGCGCGCGCGGACCCGGCGGACCGTGGGCGATCCCCTGGGCGATCGTGCAGTGCGAGTCGGGCGGGCAGAACCTGCCGCCCAACGGTGCCGGCGCGTCGGGCTACTACCAGATCGTCCCCGGGACCTGGCGCCTGCACGGCGGCTCGGGCCCTGCCGCGTGGAAGGCGTCCAAGGCCGAGCAGGACCGGGTCGCCGCGCGGATCTGGAACGGCGGGGCCGGAAGGGATCAGTGGGTTTGCGCGGCGTTGGTTGACTAGCGCCCGAACCGCACCCAGTCGGTGAAGTCCTGCCACGTGCCGCCGGTGCGGTAGCCCGCCTCGCCCCAGGCGTGGCGGACGCCGGCCAGGCGCTCCTCGCCCCAGCCGAAGCGCTGGATCGCGAGTGCGACGAGACCCGCCACCAGACAGGCGCCGAGCAGCGCGGCGATGACGATCAGCGGGACCGGCGTCTCGGTCGCGACGGGCTTGGCGGCCGGTCGCGTGAGGACGACGTCGGGCCGGTTGTCGGCGGGCGCCGGGACGCCCTGGGTGATGCCGGCGCCGGATGGCGTCGGGGCGGCGATCGGCGCGGCCTCCGGGGTGGCATCGGGGAGGGCCGGCGGAGCGGTCGTGCTCGGGTTCGACGTCGAGGGCTGGACCGGCGGGGGCGCGGCCGGAGGCGTGCCGGCACCGGCGCCGGCGCCGGTGCTGTCCTCGTCGTTGCCCGGAGCCCCGGGCAGCTTGCGCGTCTTGTCGCACTCGCCACGCGCGCGCGCCTCGAGTGCCGCCTCGACCGCCGCCGGGAAGTCGGGGGCGTACTGCTCCGTGTCCGCCGAGACCGCCTTCAGGGTGTCGCGCAGGTCCTTGGCGGAGTGCCGGCAGGGGTCGATCCGCCCGTCGTTGCGGTAGTCCGCGAGGACGCGCTTGACGTTCGGGGCGACGGCGGCCGCGGCCACCGTGGGCCCCGTGCAGAGCAGGACGGCGGCGAGCGCGAGCAGCCCGATGAGGCGGGCGATCATGAGGCCCATGGTACCGTCCGCGACCCTGTCGCCATGGACCCGGCGCCCGCTCCCCACGCCCGGGAAACCGGGCCTCCCCGCGGCGCCCCCGCGGTCTTGCTGGTGGGGCTGCTCGCGTGCGTGCTCCACGCGGCGTTCGCGGGCGGCGGCTCCGGACCGCCCCAGGAGACTCTCGTCCAGCTCGTCCTGCTCGCCCTCGCCGGCTTCGCCTGCGCAGCCTGGCTGTACGGCAACGGCGTCGCCTTCGCAGGCTCCCGTCTCGCCTGGACGGGCGTTGCGCTGCTCGGCGGCTTCGCTGTCTGGAGCGCCGCGAGCGTCGCGTGGAGCGTGGCGCCCGACCGCAGCTGGGAGGAGGCCAACCGCGCGCTCGCCGCGGCGCTCGTCGTCCTGCTCGGCGTCGCCGTCGGGTCCTCGTTGCCGCGCGCGGGACCGCGGGCCGCGGCCGGGCTCGCGCTCGTCGTCGGCGCCGTCGCGCTCTTCGCGCTCGGCGGCAAGACGCTGCCGGGACTCACCCTCGGCGGCCTGGTCGACCTCGACCACGCCGGCGAGCTGACCCGGCTTCGCGCGCCGCTCGGCTACTGGAACGCCCTGGGGCTCGTGTGCGTGCTCGGGGCGCTCCCGTGCCTCGCGGTGGCGCTCGACAACGGTCGCCGCGCCGGCGGGCGGATCGTTGCGGTGTGCGCGCTCTCGGTGCTGCTGGTGGTCCTCGGTCTCACGTACTCGCGCGGGGGCCTGCTCGCGCTCGGCGTCGGCCTCGTCGTCCTGGTGGCGGCGGGCGCGGAGCGTCTGCGCCCGCTGGCGTGGGCCGGCGCGGCGGGCGCGGCGTGCGCGGCGCCGCTGGCGGTGGCGCTGTCGAGCGCCGATCTCACGACCGACGACCTGCCGTTCGGACGCCGCGAGGACGACGCCTTCCTCGTCTTCATGGTCGTCGTCGCGGCGCTCGCCGCGCTCGCGATCCTGGGCCGGGGAGTGATCTGGCTCGAGACGCGGGGGGCGTTCACGCCCGCGCGCGACCGGCTCGCGACGCGCGCGCTGGGGGCGGCCATCCTGGTCGGCCTGGCCGTGGCGGTCGGTGCCGTGGCGGCCTCCGACCGCGGCGTCGGCGGGACGATCTCCGACGCCGCCGACCGTTTCACGCGCACGCGCGCGGACCCGACCACGGATCCGCGCCGCGTCCTGTCGACCACGTCGGGCAACCGCTGGCTGTGGTGGCGCGAAGCGGCCGGGGCCTGGTCGGACCGTCCGGTGGAGGGCTGGGGCGCCGGCTCGTTCCCGCTCACCCACCGCCTCTACCGGACGATTCCGTTCGAGGTCCAGCAGCCGCACTCGATGCCGATCCAGTGGCTCGCGGAGACGGGGATCGTCGGGATGGCGCTCGCCCTCGGCGGGCTCCTCGCGCTGCTCGCCGCGGCGCTCGCGCGGGCCCGGTCGCTCCGCCCCGGCCCGGCCCGGACGGCGACGGCCGCTCTCGCGGCGGCCGGGGCGGCGTGGCTCGTGCACTCGCTGTTCGACTGGGACTGGAGCCTGCCGGGCGCGACGCTGCCGGCGCTGCTCGCCCTCGGCGTCGCGGTGGCGCGGCCGGCGGCCCCCGCCGCCCGTCCGCCGGGCGCACGCGGCGGAGCGCTCGCGGTCGCCGTCACCGTCCTGCTCGCGCTGGGCGTCGCGGCGGCGCTGCCGGCGCTCTCGGCCTCGCGGACCGCCGCGGCGCTCGACGCCGCGGCCGCCGGCTCCGCCGACCCCGACCGCCTCGCCGCCGCCGCCGCCGACGCCGAGCTCGCGGCGCGCCTGAACCCGTTCGCCGTCGCGCCGCTGTTCGCCACCGCCTCGATCGCCGAGCGGTTGGGCGACACGCAGGAGGCGCGCCGCCAGTTGCTGCGGGCGGTGCGGCGACAGCCCGAGAGCAGCGACGCGTGGGCGCGTCTGGTGCGGATCGAGCTGACGCTGCGGGACGGTGCCGCGATGCGGCGGGCGGCGGATCGGCTCCTTGCGCTCGATCCCGCGGGCCCGGTGGCGATCTCGCTCGCGGGGCGAGTCCAGGCGGCGCTCACCCCGCCGGAGGGCTCGCCGACGGCGACCGGGTCACCGCTGCCGGCGGCGCCGTCACCGGAGCCCTCGCCTGAGCCGACGACCGAGCCGGAGCCGGAGTCGTCGACGGAGCCGGAGCCGGAGCCGGAGCCGTCAACGGAGCCGGAGCCGTCGCGTGAGCCCTCGCCGCAGCCGCAGCCGCAGCCGCAGCCGGAGCCGGAGCCGCAGCCGGAGCAGGAGCAGGAGCAGCGGCGCCAGCCGGCGCCGGCCCCCTAGCCGCCGTCCCCACGCAGCCGCGCGAGCGCGGCCTCGTCATCCGGGTCGACCTCCGGCGCGAGCTGGTGGACCACCTCGGCGAGCAGGTCGGCCCGCTCCTGGGCCGTGAAGCGCGCCATCTCGAGCTCGAGCAGGCGCCCCTCGAGGGTGCTCAGCCGACCCTCGGCCTCCGCGGCGCGCTCCTCGGCCTCCGCGCGCCGGCCGGCCTCCTCGCTGAGCCCGGCGGCGGCGTTGGCCTCCTGGATGCGGAGCGCCTCGAGCTCGTCGTGCAGCCGGTCGACCTCGCCGCGGAGCTTGTCGACCTCGGCGGTGGACTCGTGGACCGGCGCGGCGGCGCCGCGGCCGCGCCGCCGGCCGCGCTTGCGGCCGGTCGTCGCCTCGGGCTCGTGATCGCCGGAAAGGTCGAGCCCGACGCCGGGCGGGCCGATCGACGCGCCGGCGGCGCGCGCCGCCTCCTCGGTGGCGGCGAGCCGCACGCGCACCGCGTCGGCGTCGCGCTCGGCGACGCCCAGGCGGTGCAGCGCGTCCTCGAGTCGCGCCTGCAGATCCTCCACCGTGGTCCCGTGGCCGCGGGCGTCCTCGAGCTCGGTCCGCGCGGCGGACTCCGCGGCGGCGTGGGCGGCGATCGAGGTCCTGGCTTCCTCGACCTCCGCGATCAGCGCGCGCCGCTCGGAGCGGGCGGCATCGAGCGCCTGCTGGGCCGTCGTGGCCCGGGCCCGTTCGGCGGACAGGGCGGACGCGGCGCCGGCCGCGCGCTCCGAGAGGTCGGCGGTCTCGCCCGCGGCCTCGCCCACGCCGATCTCGAGCTCCTCGACCAGGGTCGCGAGGATCGCGCGCTCCTCGTCGAGCGCCGCCTCGCGCTCGGTGGAGTCGGCGAGCTCGGCCTCGAGCTCCGCGAGCCGGGCGCGCAGCGCCGCGGGCGCCCGCCGCGGCCGCCCGGCGGAGGCGATCTGGGCCGCAAGGCGCTCGGTCTCCGCGCGCGCCGCGGCCAGCTCGTCGGCGGTCGCGGCGGCGCTGAGCTCGGCGGCCTCGCGCTCGGCCGCGAGCGCGTCGAGGGTCGCCCGGGCGCCGCCGAGGTCGTCCTCCAGCGCACTCGCCCGGCGCGTGGCGGCGTCGCGCTCGGCGGCGAGCTTCTCGATCAGCTCGGCGAGCTCGCCGTCGCGGATCAGCGCCCCGGCCGCGCTGGCGATGGCGGCGTCGAGGTCGGCGTTCAGCGTCGCGATCTGGGCGCCGGCCTCGTCGCGCTCGGACCGCGCGGCGTCAAGCGCCTCCCGCAGCTCCTCGAGCTCCCGCTCGGCGGTCTCCGACGCGGCGCTGCGCTCCGCGATCGCGTCGCGCTCCGCCTCGGCGGCGGCGAGCCGCTCCTCGACGGCCTGCGCGCGCGCCGCGGCGTCGTCGCGCGCCCGCGTCGCCTCCGAGACCTCGGCGCCCAGGCGGTCGCGCTCGTCGCGCAGGGCGGCGGTCGCCTCGCGCTGGGCCTCGAGGTCGTTGCGGAGCTCCTCGAGGCGATGCTCGAGCGCGCGCCGCTCCGCCGTCTGGCGCTCCTCCTCGGCGACCGCCGTCTCGAGCGCTGCCTCGAGCTCGCGCGCCCATTCGCTGCCTTCGCTGAGCTGGCGCTCGAGCGCCTCGGCCCGGCTCTCGACCTCGGTGAGGATGCCGATCCGGGACTGGATCTCGTCCTGCAGCCGGGCGAGTGCCTCCGCGGCCTCGCGCCCGCGGGCCTCGGCCTCGCCGAGGCGATCGACCTCGAGCGTGAGCGCCATGCCGCGGGCGGTCTCCTCGGCGAGCTTCACCTCGAGGTCGTCGGCGTGTTCGCGCTGTGCGTCGCGCTCCGCGGCCGCGCGCTCGAGCTGCTCGGCCGCCGCGTCCGCCCGCTCGCGGGTGTCGCCAACCTCGGACTTGAGGATGTCGAGCAGCGCCTGGGCCTCGGAGGCGGTGTCCAGCGCCTCGGAGACCTGGGTCTCGAGCTCGGCGGCGCGCTCCTCGCTCGCCGCGCGGCGCGACCGCGCCTCCTCGAGCTGTGCGTCGAGGTCGGCGACGCGCACGAACGTCTCGGTGAGCTCACCCTGCGCGGAGGCGAGCTCCGCGCGGGCCGCGGCCAGCGCGCGGTCGCCTGCGTCCGCCCGCTCGACCGCCTCGGCGAGCTCCGCGGTCAGCCGCTGGACCCGTGATCCGGCCTCGGCACGGTCGGCCTCCGTGGCGGCGAGCCGCGACTCCAGACCCTCGATGCGCTCGGCGCTCTCGGACTCGACGGCGGCGAGCCGCGCCTCGAGCGCGTCGGCGCGTGACGCCGCCTCCTCGGCGCTGCCGAGCTCCGAGCGCAGGATCGCCACGAGCGTCTCGGCCTCCACACGGGCGTCGCGCGCCTCGGCGAGCCGCGCCTCGAGCGTGTCGGCGCGCGCGTGGGCGCGTGCGTCGGTCTCGCGCAGTGCGGCGACCTCGGTCTCGAGCTCGCGCACACGCGACTGCGCGCTCCGGGCGTCGGCCAGCTGCGGCCCGAGCTCCTCGGCGCGCACGGCCTGCTCACGCGCGGCGGCCAGCTCGGAGCGGAGGATCTCGACCTGGGCCTCGGTCTCCGTGCGCGCGTCGCGCGCCTCGGCCAGCTCGGTCGCCATCGCCGCGATCCGCCCCTCGAGGACGCGCCGCTCCTCGAGCTGCTCCTGCAGCCGCTCGTCCAGCGTGTCCGCGTCGGTCCGGCCCGCGCGAGCGTCGGCGAGCGCGCGCTCGACCGCCCGCACCCGTCGCGCGGCCTCCTCCTGGCCGGCGGCGAGCTCCGCCTCGGCGCGCTCGGCGCGCTCGGTGGCGTCGGCACGCTCGGCCTGCGCGGCGGCCAGCTCGGGGCGGAGGACCTCGAGCAGCCCCTCCGCCTCGCCGCGCCGGTCCTCCGCCGCGGCGAGGTCCGCCTCGAGGGTCGCGGCGCGGTCGTTCGCCGCGGCGAGATCGGACTCCAGGCGCTCGGCGCGTCCGGTCGCGTCGCCGAGCGCCTCCTGGACGCGGAAGAGCTCCTCGGCGGTGGCCTGCGCCTCGGCCGACGCGCGCTCGAGCTCGGCCGCCGTTGCCTCCCCGCGCGCCCGGCTCGCCTTGACCTCGGACCGGGCGGCCGCGGCGGACGTCCGGTGCAGCTCGAGCTCCGCCTCGAGCCGGGCCCGCACCTCGGCACCGGCTGCGCGCTCGTCGCGCAGCGCGGCCTCGAGCTCCGCGCGCCCGGCCTCCGCCGCCTCGCGCTCGTCGCGAAGCGCCGCCTCGAGTTCTGCCTGCGCCGCCTGGGCCGCCTGGCGCTCGGCCTCATGCACCACCTGGAGCTCGGCGCGGGCGGCTTCGGATGCTTCGCGATTGGCCTGCAGCGCCTGCTCCGCCGCCGCCACCTGCGACCGCAGGTCGTCGCGCTCCGCGGCGGCGTCCTGGACCGCGGCACGCTGCTCGGCGATCTTCTCCTCGAGCCGCGTGCGCTCGTGCGCCGCGCGCCGGGCGGACTCGGTCAGGGCGTCGACGCGCCCCGCGACCTCCTCGCGCGCGTGGGCGGCTTCGTCGGCGTGTGCCTCGGCCGCCGCGCGGGCCTCCTCGGCCGCGGCCCGGCGCGTCTCGACCTGGCGTCCCGCCTCCTCGTGGCGCTCGGCCTCGGCGCGCGCCTCGTCGCGCTCGCGTGCGACCGTCGCCGCCTCCTCGACGGCGGCCGCAAGGCGCTCCTCGGCGGTGCGCAGCTCGGCCTCGCGCTCGTGCAGCGCCGTCTCGAGGGCCTGGCCGGCCTCCGCGTGTGACGCCGCCTCGGCGGTCAGCGTCTCCACGCGCTCGCGCAGCACGTCGGCGTCCGCGGCCCGCTCGGCGAGCGCGTCGCGCTCGGCCCGGCTCCCGGCGAGCTCCCGCCGCAGCGACGCCGCCTCGGAGACCGCGGCGGCGATCTGACGGGCGGAGCGCTGGCGCAGCGCCGAGCGCTGCGCGTCCGCCGCGGCGGTCCGCTCCTGCAACGCCTGTCGAACCTCGCCCACCTCGATGCGCACGTCGGCGAACGCGGCGAGCGCCCGGTCGCGTTCGCGGCGCAGGACGACGTGCTCGTCCTCGGGCATCTCCTCGCCGGGCCGGACCGGCGCGGGCAGCGCGACCGCGGGCGCGCCGGCGAGCGCGAGCTCGAAGCGCGCGCCGTCGGCGTCGACGAGCGCCGCGGGGGCGGTGTACGCCGCGCGCCACGGGCCGGCCTCGGGCTCGGCAGCCCGCGGGTCGGGCAGCGCCGCGAGCTCGTGGGTCTCGCCGCCCGCGTGGATGCGCAGCCGGGGGACATCGGTGGGTGCCTGCGCCAGCGTTCCGCTCACCCGCAGCAGCGAGGTG
This sequence comes from uncultured Solirubrobacterales bacterium, assembly GCA_963828075.1. Classification (GTDB taxonomy): domain Bacteria; phylum Actinomycetota; class Thermoleophilia; order Solirubrobacterales; family Solirubrobacteraceae; genus JACCYI01. Next base: position 2,768,675 of record CAWHDH010000021.1, read on the forward strand.
CTCGGCGAGGCGTCGACGCGCTCGAACCGCTCGAGGGTGAGGTCGGCGGTCATCGCGCGAATCCTATGGCCCCTCGTACACTGCCCGACCCATGCGCCTCCTCGTCACCGGCGGCGCCGGCTACATCGGGAGCGTCGTCGCGCGCCAGCTCCTGCTCGCCGGCCACGACGTCACCGTGCTCGACAACCTCGCGCGCGGCCACCGCCAGGCGATCCCGGACGGCGCGGACTTCATCGAGACCGACCTCCTCGACGCCGAAGGGACCGTCGCCGCGCTCGCCGGCCGCGGCTTCGACGGCGTGCTGCACTTCGCCGCGCTCGCGCTCGTCGCGGAGTCCGTCGCCTCGCCGGAGCGCTACCACCGCGGCAACTTCGTCGCGTCGCTCAACCTCATCGACGCCATGCGCGCGGCCGGCATCGGACGCCTCGTGTTCTCCTCCACCTGCGCCGTCTACGGCGAGCCGGCGGAGGTGCCGATCTCCGAGCGCGCGGCGACGAACCCGGTCAACTCCTACGGCAACTCCAAGCTGGCGGTCGACCGCATGATCGGCGACGAGTGCCGCGCGCACGGCCTCGGCGCGGTGTCGCTGCGCTACTTCAACGTGGCCGGCGCGAGCGGCGGGTGCGGCGAGGACCACCGTCCCGAGACGCACATCATCCCGCTGATCCTCCAGGTGGCGACCGGCAAGCGCGAGCACTTCTCGATCTTCGGGACGGACTACCCGACCCCGGACGGCACCGCGATCCGCGACTACATCCACATCGAGGACCTCGCCGAGGCGCACCTCCTCGGCCTCGCCGCGGCGGAGCCGGGCCGTCACGAGATCTACAACCTCGGCAACGGCACGGGGTTCTCCGTGCGCGAGATGGTCGAGGCGGCGCGCACGGTCACCGGCCGTGACATCCGCGCGCGGGAGGAGGGGCGGCGCCCCGGCGACCCCGCCGTCCTGATCGCCGCGAACGCGAAGATCCGCGAAGGCCTCGGCTGGGTGCCGCGCAAGCCCGACGTCGAGACGATGATCGCCGACGCGTGGGAGTGGGCGCAGGCCCACCCCGAGGGCTATCAGGCCTGAGCACGCGCGACCGCAAGGTCTGCGCCGAACTTACGGCCCCGCGTGCTGAACCGCCGCGAGCGCGTCGGCGAGCACGCGGTCGGGCGACTGGCCTGCGTCGATGACCGCGATGCGCTCGGGCTCCGCCGCGGCGATGTCGTCGTACGCCTTGGCGACCGCGCTGAAGAAGTCGTCGCGCTCCTTCTCGAGACGGTCCGTGTCCTCGCGCCGGCCGGCGATCCGCTCGCGGCCGACCGCGGGGTCGACTTTGAGCAGCAAGGTCCGCTCGGGGGCCAGGCCACCGGTGGCGAACTCGTTGAGCGCCCGGATCGACTCGAGGCCGAGGCCGCGGCCGGCGCCCTGGTAGGCCAGCGACGAGTCGACGAAGCGATCGAGCACCACCCAGTCGCCGGCGGCCAGCAGCGGCTCGAGCTGCTCCTCGACGAGCTGCGCGCGGGCCGCCGCGTAGAGCAGCGCCTCGGCGCGCCCGCCCATGGTGATCGACGCGTCCTTGACCAGCGCGCGGATCCGCTCGGACAGGTCGACGCCGCCGGGCTCGCGCAGCACGAACACCGTCTGGCCGCCTGAGCCGAGCTCGCGCGCGAGCCCGCTGACGAGCGTCGTCTTGCCCGCCCCATCGAGCCCTTCGACCGTGATGAGCCTGCCGCGCGCCACGGCGGCCGACCTTATCGGAGATCATCTGCAGCCCATGGCGCAGCACACCGAGCGTTCGACCGTCGCCGCCTGCGTCGCCACCGTCCTCGGCGTGCCGACCTCCGACGTGCCGCTCGACGACGAGGAGCGGCGGGCGTGGCTGGCGGAGCGCGGGCTGGGACTGGTGCCGATCGCCGATCCCGCCGGGTTCGCGTGGGCGGGCCCGTGGATCGCGTGGCGCCGGGAGGCCGGCGGCGCTCACGAGCTCCGCGCCGTGGTGATGTTCGGCGTGCCGTCCGGCCCGATCTTCGATCCGGTGGGCACGCTCGACGACGTCCACGCCGGCGCCGTCATCGCGCCGCTCGACGTCTCGGTGTGGGAGCCGCCCTCGGCGCGCGATCCGGGGACCGGGATCGTCGAGGACCTGGTGCTCGCCCGGTCGGCGACCGCGGCGACGGTGAGCGTGGCCGAGGCCGTCGGAGCCCCGGGCCGCGGCCTCGAGGGCGACCGGTACGCCGACGGCGCGGGCACGTTCGCGTCGGGGCGGCCGGGCAGCGCGCTGACGCTCGTCGACGCCGCGGTGCTCGACGAGCTGGCGGCCGCGCGGGGCGCGCCGATCGACCATCGCCGCAACGTCGTCGTCCGCGGTACCGATCTCAACGCGCTCGTCGGCCGCCGCTTCGAGCTCGGCGGCCTGATCTGCCACGGCCGCCGCATGTGCGAGCCGTGTGCCCATCTCGACCGGATGAACGGCGGCAGCGTGCTGCGCCCGCTCGTGCACCGCGGCGGGCTGCGCGCCGACATCGTGACCGGCGGCGTCGTACGCCGCGGCGACCGGCTGATTCCGCTGTAAGCTCCAGGTGGGGGCTGGTCAAGGTGCGCCGCCGCGCGCCGATCCAACAGAGGATGGCTCGTCACGTGCGGCCGCCAGAGGCCCGAGACCGGATCCAGCGGCGTAGCCAGTCGCTCGTCTGGTCGTGCGTGATGGGGATGATGCCGGCGACGCTCGGCCTGGCGTACTCACTGCTCACATGGGACCAGCCGCACCGCGCGTTCATGGCGGCGGTCTGCGTCGTCTGCTTCATGCCGTGGGCGGCGATGCTCGCGGTCGCCCGCCGGCTCGTCACGAGCCGCTGGCGGCGCCCGGCGATGTTCGGGAGCATGCTCGTGCACCTCGCCTGCACCTCGGCGGCCACCGCCGCGGACGGCGGCGTGACCAGCCCGATCGCGATCTCGGTCTTCGGGCCCCTGCTCTACGGCGCGACGGCGATCCCGACACGGCTGCTGCCGTGGCTGGCCATGCCCACGCTCGCGTCCTACGCGGCGATCGCGGTCTGGGCGGGCGCCGCACCGATCGCCTACGTCGCATGCTGCACCGCGGCCGTGCTGGCGGTCACGGTCATCTCGGCCGTCCAGGCCCGGACGATGGCGCGCCAGCGGATCGCGCTGCGGAGCATCTCGAGGACCGATCCGCTGACCGGGTGCCTGAACCGCCGCGGGTTCGACGAGCGTCTCAACGCCGAGCTCGCCCTCGCCCGGAAGACCGGCGACCCGGTGACGCTCATGCTCTTCGACCTCGATCGCTTCAAGGAGGTCAACGACACGCACGGGCACGCCGCGGGCGACGCGCTGCTGTGCTGGAGCGCCGGGATGATCCGCACCTGCGTGCGCACGCACGACGCGGTCGGCCGGATCGGCGGGGACGAGTTCGCGGCGCTGCTCACCGGCGCCGATGCCCGGCGGGCGCCGGTGGTCGCGGGGCGCATCGAGGCGGCGGTGGCGGAGCGCACGCCGACGAGCATCGGCATCGCGTCCACCGACGAGACCGTCACCACCGCCGACGACCTCTACCGGCGTGCCGACGAGCATCTCTACCGGCACAAGAGCCGCCGCCGCGGCGCCGCGGCGGCCGCCCTCGCGCTCGACCCCGCCGGCATCGAGGAACGCGCCGCCCTGGCCCCCGCGGCGGTGCCCGACGACCGCCAGGAGCGGCGCCGCCGGATGATCACGGGGGGCGGCGCGCTCACCATCACCGGCCACTTCGCGGCGCTCGCCTACGCGCTGGCGACGCCGGCCGCGGATCATCGCCCGGCGATGATCGCGATCGCGGTCCTGGGCGCCCTGCTCGGCGGGGCCATGGTCCTCGGGGCCCGCCGCCTGGCGACCGGACCCCACCGCCGGGCGCTCGTCGCCATGGCGGCGCTGGTCAACGTTCTCGCCACGGCCGCGCTGGTGTCGCTCGACGGCGGCGCCGCCAGCCCGCTGGTGTTCGGGTTCCTCTCGCCGCTGGCCTACGTCACGATCAGCATGCCCCCGCGCGCGGTCGCCGTCCTGTCGCCCACGCTCATCGCCGTCTACGTGGCGATCGGCCTCCTCGGTGAGCCGAGCCGCCCGGGCACGGTCGTCGTGTTCGCGATCAGCCTGCTGACCATCGCGCTCGGCTGCCACGGCCAGGCCGGGCTGGCCGCGCGCCAGCGCGCCTTCCTGGCGCGGACCTCGCGCGTCGACGCGCTGACCGGCTGCCTGAACCGCCGCGGGTTCGAGGAGCGCCTCGGAGCCGAGCTCGCCGACGCGCATCGCACGGGCCGGTGGTTGACGCTCCTCCTGCTCGACCTCGACGGCTTCAAGGCGGTCAACGACACCCTGGGCCACGCCGCCGGCGACGAGCTGCTGCGCTGGACGGCCGGGCAGCTCGCGCTCGAGCTGGAGGCGCACGACGCCGTCGGGCGCCTCGGCGGCGACGAGTTCGCGGTCCTGCTGGCCGGGACGCCCGAGGAGGCCGAACGGCAGATCGCCGCGTTGGCTCAACGCGACCTCGCCAGCACCGGGGTGGCCCGCCTGCCCCTCGACGGGTCGACGGCGCAGGCGCTCCATCGCCACGCCGACCGCGCGCTCTACGCGGAGAAGGCGCGGCGCGGCGCAGACGGGCGGCGCCGCGCCGCGTAGCCCGCGGGCCGTCGTCCCGGCCTCGTAGAGTCGGGCGCCGCATGCCCGCCCCGCTCGGCCTCGACGACCACCCGCACGCCGCCGCCGTCCTCGGCGCGGCGCTCCCGCCCGCGGGCCGGCCGTCGCACGCCTACCTGTTCCAGGGGCCGGCCGGAACCGGCAAGCGCGACGCCGCCCGCGCGTTCGCCGCCGCGCTGCTGGCCGAGGGTGCCGCGGATCCGGCGTCGGCCCGCGCGCGCGTGGCGAGCGGGGCGCATCCCGACCTCAGCTGGGTCGCCCCGAGCGGCGCCCACGAGATGCTCCGGCGCGACGTCGACGAGGCCGTGGTGTCGGCCGCGACGCGCACGCCGTTCGAGGCGCAGCGGCGCGTCTTCGTCCTCGAGCGCGCCGAGACGATGAACGACGAGGCGGCCAACCGGCTGCTCAAGACGCTCGAGGAGCCGGCGGACTACGTCGTCCTGATCCTGCTCACTGACCGGCCGAGCCAGGTGCTGCCGACGATCGCGTCGCGCTGCCAGCCGGTCCGCTTCGACCCGCTCGGGGCGGACGCGATCGCCGCGCGGCTGGAGTCGCGGGGGGTCGGGCCGGCCGCGGCGCAGGCGTGCGCGCGGCTGGGGCTCGGCGACGCCGAGCGCGCGCTGTCGCTCGCGCTCGCCGACGGCCCCGCGCTGCGCGCCCACGCCGAGACGTTCGCGCGCGCCCCGCTGCGGGAGGCGACGGCGGCTGCGCGGCCCTGGGGCGCGCTGCTGGCCACGGCCGCCAAGCGCGCGAACGCCGCGGAGGCCGAGCTCGAGGCGGCGCTCGCCGACGAGCTCGAGACGCTCGCGAAGTCCGAGAAGCGCAAGCGGCAGACCGAGTACGCCGAGCGGGCCAAGCGCGCCAGCCGCCGCGCGCGGACCCAGAGCCTCGACCTCTCGCTCCAGCTCGCCGGCCTCTGGTATCGCGACCTCGCGTGCCTCGCCGCCGGTGTGCCCGAGCTCGCCTACCACGCAGACCGCGCCGACGAGCTCGCCGCCGACGCCGCCGGTCGCGACCCCGCCGCGCTGCGCGACGCCGTCGAGCTCGTCGAGGACACGCGCGCCCGCCTGACGCTCAACGTCACCGAGGAGCTGGCGCTCGAGGCGCTGGCCTACCGGCTCGAGCGCCGGCTGGTCTTTTAGAGAGCGCCCGCGACGTCCGGGTCCTCATCGAGGAGGACCCGGACTTCGCGGTGACGCTGCGTGACGGCGCGTCTGAGGAGGGGTCCCGCGCCGTCGTCGTCAGCGGTTCTCGGGGCAGTGCTTCTCGTACTCCCCGACACACACGTCCTTCCAGTTGGTGAAGTCGTCGGCGATCACGGTGTCGGCCACGTTGTCCTTGGTCACCGCGACCGGCTTGAGCAGGATCGTCGGAACCTTCTTCTTCCCGTTGTCGGTCTCGCCGGTGATCCCGGACGGCTTCTTGCCCTGGGCGAGCTCGACCGCCAGGTTCCCGGCGAGCGCGGCCTGCTCGCGGATCGAGAAGTAGACGGTCATGCACTGCTCGCCGGCGAGGATGTGCTGGACCGCCTCGGTCGTCCCGTCGAGGCCGGTCAGCGGCACCATGTCGAGCTTGCGGGCCTTGAGCGCCGAGACCACGGCGTTGGCGAGCCCGTCGTTGGCGGCCAGGACCGCGTCGATCTTGTTGCCCTCCTTCTGGAGCATCTGCTCGAAGATCGTCAGCGCCTTCTGGACGTCCCAGTTCGGGACCTCCTGGCGGGCGGCCTCCTCGAGCGTCCCGTCGCCGAACGCCTTCTCGAGGACCGGGTCGTAGCCCTCGATCAGGAAGCCGGAGAACGAGTCGGTCGGCGCGCCGTCGAGGATCGCTACGCGTGCCGGCTTGGCCGCCGAGTCGCCGAGGCAGGTGAGCAGCCCCTCGCCCTGCAGGCGCCCCGCCTCGACGGCGTCGCCCGAGACGTAGTAGTCCGAGTTGCCGTTCTCCGTCAGGCGGTCGTAGTCGATGACCTTGACGCCCTTGGACTGCGCGTCGTCGACGATCGCCGCGCCGCTGCCGGAGTCGAGGTTGACGAGCAGCAGCGTCTTGGCGCCGGCGTTGATCGCCTGCTCGGCCTGGGCGCGCTGCTGGCTCTTGTCGCCCTGGGCGTTGTTGATGATGTAGTCGTCCTTCTTCAGGCCGGCCTTGGTGAAGGCCTCCACGAAGAAGCGCCGGTCGGCCTTCTCCCAGCGATCCGACGTGGCGGAGTCGGGCAGCAGCACCCCGATCTTGCCGTTGAGCTTGGAACCCGAGTCGGCGGCCTTCTCATCGGTGGCGGCCTGCTTGTCGTCGCCGCCGCACGCGGCGAGAAGGGCGCAGAGCACGGCGAGCAAGGTGGTACGACGCAGCACGGAAGGCTCCCTTGGTTGCAATAGGAAACATTCCTAACATAGGCCTGCGTCGAGCGCAAGCCCCGACTCGTCAGACGGCGGCCACGCGACCGTCGCCCGCGCGGTCCCGAAAGACGGTGTCGCGGGCGATCTCGACGCCGGTGGCGATCGCGCCGAGCACGACCGCGTCGTCGCCGAGACGGCTCGTCACCACCTCGGGGCGCAGCGGGGTGAGCTCCTCGAGGTGGGCGAGCAACGGTGCGCGCAGCAGCTCGAGGTTGCGGCCGACGCCGCCGCCGAGGACCACCAGCTCGGGGTCGATCATCGCCGCCGCCGTCGCCACGACGAGCGCGAGCCGCTGCGCCTCGCCCGCCACCACCCGCAGGGCGGTGGCGTCGCCCGCGGCGGCCGCCTCGAAGACGCGCTTGGCCGACAGCGGCGGCGCCATGCCCAGCTCGCGGGCGAGCTCGACGACGCCGTCGGCCGACGCCGCGGCCTCCAGCGAGCCGCGGGTCCGCGCGGCGCCGCCCGGCCCGAAAGGGAGGAAGCCGACCTCGCCCGCCGCCCCGCGGGCGCCGCGGAACAGCTCGCCGTCGAGCACCAGGCCCATGCCGACGCCGGTGCCGACCGACAGGAAGACGAACGTGCGGGCCTGCGCGCCGGCGCCGAACTCGCGCTCGCCCAGGGCCGCCAGGTTGACGTCGTTCTCCACCGTGGTGGGTTCCCCGAGCGCGGTGTTGAGCGCCGCGAGCAGGCCGGGGCGACCCCAGCCGGGGAGGTTCATGGCGTAGACGAGGCGCCCGCTCGCCCGGTCGACGACCCCCGGCGTGCCGACCACCGTGTGCGTCACGGCGGCGGCTGACAGCGACGCCTTGGCCGCGACGTCGGCATGCAGCGCCGCGACCGCGCGCACGAGCGAGGCGGCGCTGCGGGCGCGGTTGCGCTCGTCCGTGCGGGCGAGCACGGTGCCGGACAGATCGGCGGCCGCAGCGCGCAGCCAGACTCGCCCGACGTCGATGCCGACGACGTGGCCGGCGCTCGCGTCGGGCTCGTAGACGAGCGCGGCGCGGCCGCGCGGCCCGGCGGCGTGTCCGACGTGGCGGACGAGGCCGACGCGCTCGAGGTTGGCGAGCGCCTGGGAGACGGTCGGCTTGGACAGACCCGTGTCCCGGGCGAGCTGAGCGCGCGAGCGCGGCCCGGCCTGGCGGAGGTGGTCGAGGAGCGCCCGCTCGTTGATCGCGCGCAGCAGGCGGGGGGTTCCGATGCCGGTGTCGTCGCTCGCGGCGGACATCGTGCGCGAGTGTAAGCGGCTGTGTAAGGTAAGGAAACTATACGAATTGATGCCCCCATCCCGGTCGAGGACGACTTCGTGGTCGGCATCGACTTCGGCGGCACGAAGACGGCCGTCGCCACCGCGACCCTCGACGGGGAGCGGATGCTGACGAGCGGCCGCATCGAGACGCGCGCCGACGACGGCGCCGACCAGGCGGTCGCGCGGGCGCTGGTGGCGGCGCGCGAGGTCATCGCTCGGACGGCGGCCGCGGGCGGCGGGGCGTGCGTGGCGGCGGCCGCCGTCAGCCCGGGGATCGTCGGGGAGGGGGCCGTGCTGCTCTCGCCGAACATCCCGGGGTGGGACGGCCTCGCGCTGCCCGCGGCGATCCGCACCGGGCTCGGGCTGCACGACGTCGCCTGCGGGACCGACGTCAAGGCGGCCGCGCTGGCCGAGGCGCGCTCAGGCGCCCTGCAGGGCGCCTCCCCGGCGATCTTCCTCTCGCTCGGCACCGGCATCGCGTCGGCGCTGATCGTCGACGGCAAGGTGCTGACGGGGGCCCACGGTGCGTCCGGGGAGATCGGCTACGCGCTGCGGCGCCCGAACGATGCGGGGATCGCCGGTGGCCGCGCGCCGCTCGAGGAGGCGGTCGGCGGCCGCGGCCTCGGCCTGCGGGCGTCCGCCCTGCTCGGCGAGCCGGTCACCGCCGCCGGCGCTTTCGCGCACGCCGACCCGCGGGTGATCGCCCTGGTCGACGACGCGCTCGACGAGCTCGCCATGCACATCGCCAACCACGCGCTGCTCGTCGACCCGGTGCGGATCGCGGTCGGCGGCGGGCTCATGGGCTCGGGCGACCGGATCCTGGCCGCGCTCGAGCGGTGCGTGCGCCGTGCCGTCCCGTTCCCGCCGGAGATCATCCCCGCCGCGTTCGCCGACGACGGCGCGCTGCGCGGCGCCCTCGCGCTCGCCGCCGGGTGCGTGCGGTCGCCGATCGGGTAGGGATCCGCCATGTCGGGCACCGAGGTCCACGTCCACGGCGCCCACGCCGCCGTCATCGCCCCCGGCCTCGCCGACGAGGTGGCCGTCGAGGAGCCGCTCGAGATCCGCGTCGACGGCCGGCCGCTCGTGGTCACGATGCGCACCCCCGGCCACGACTCCGAGCTCGCGCTCGGCTTCCTGTTCGGCGAGGGCCTGATCGACGGGCCGCGCGCCGTGGGACCGCCGGACGACTTCGCCGCCAACACGGTCAGCGTCGCCGGCCCGCTCGACCGCACCCCGGACGCGCGCGCCTTCTTCACCAGTTCGAGCTGCGGGGTGTGCGGCAAGGGCGCGCTCGAGCAGGTCGCGGTCCACGCCCCACCCGTCCCCGACGACGCGCCCGGGGCGCCGCTCGCCCGCGCGCTGCTCGCGGGCCTGCCCGACCGGCTGCGCCAGCCCACCTTCGCGAGGACGGGCGGGCTGCACGCCACCGGCCTGTTCACCCCGTCGGGTGAGCTGGTGTTCGCGCGCGAGGACGTCGGGCGCCACAACGCGATGGACAAGGTCATCGGCCGGACGCTGCTCGACGACGGCGTGGTCGGTCCGCCGCTGCACGGATACTTGCTCTGCGTGAGCGGCCGCCTGTCCTTCGAGCTCGTCCAGAAGGCCGCGGTCGCCGGCGTGCCGGTGCTCGTCGGCGTCGGCGCGCCCACGTCCCTGGCGGTCCGCCTCGCCGCCGACCGGAACCTCACGCTGGGCGGCTTCGCGCGCGATGGGCGCGTCAACGTCTACACCGGGGCGCACCGCGTCGTATGAGCCGGCCGCGGTCGTTCGCCCGCCTGCGTGACCTGCCGGTGGTCGGCCGTGCCGCGGACTGGGGGATGGGCCCGGTGGCCGCGTCGAAGCCGACGCGCCAGGCGGGCGCGCGGATCGCCGGCCTGAAGGCGACCGAGTCGGTCTGCCCGTACTGCGCGGTCGGCTGCGGCCAGGTCGTCTACACGCGCGGCGGCGAGCTCGTCGACATCGAAGGCAACCCCAACTCGCCGATCAACCAGGGGACGCTCTGCCCCAAGGGCGCCGCGTCGCGCCAGCTCGTCCAGCAGCCCGGCCGCCTGACGAAGATCTCCTACCGCCGGCCGGGCGGCACCGAGTGGGAGGAGCTCGAGCTCGAGACGGCGATGGACATGATCGCCGACCGGGTGATCGCCGCCCGCGAGAACGGCTGGCAGGACACCAACGAGCAGGGCTGGCGCGTCGACCGCACGCTCGGCTTCGCCCACCTCGGCGGCGCGACGCTCGACAACGAGGAGAACTACCTCATCAAGAAGGCGTTCACCGCGATGGGCGCGGTGCAGATCGAGAACCAGGCCCGCATATGACACTCCTCCACCGTCCCCGGTCTGGGGACATCGTTCGGGCGCGGCGGCGCCACCGACGCACCGCGGTCCCTGCAGAACTCCGACTGCATCCTGATCGCCGGCTCCTCGATGGCCGAGGCGCACCCGGTCGCGTTCCGCTGGGTGATGAAGGCGCGTGAGCGTGGCGCGACGGTCATCCACGTCGACCCGCGCTTCTCGCGCACGAGCGCGATGGCCGACCTGCACGTCCCGATCCGCGCGGGCTCGGACATCGCCTTCCTCGGCGGCCTGATCCGCCACGTCCTCGACACCGAGAGCTACTTCCGCGACTACGTCCTGAACTACACGAACGCCGCGACGCTGGTCAACGAGGCGTTCCGCGACACCGAGGACCTCGGCGGCCTGTTCTCGGGCTACGACCCCGAGACGGGGATGTACGACGCGCGGACGTGGATGTACGAGGGCGGCGAGATGGCCGCGTCGGCGGGCCAGCGCGAGCACTCGTCCCAGTCCTTCGAGGAGCGGACCGGTGCGGGGATGATGGTCGGTGCCGTCCGCTCCGATCCCACGTTGCAGAACCCGCGCTGCGTCATCAACGTGCTGCGCCGGCACTTCGCCCGCTACACGCCGGAGATGGTCGAGCGCGTCTGCGGCGTCCCGCCCGAGCTCTTCCACCAGGTCGCCGACGCGCTCGTGAGGAACTCGGGGCGCGAGCGCACCGCGGCGCTGTGTTACGCCGTCGGCTGGACGCAGCACACGGCCGGCGTGCAGATGATCCGCGCGGGGGCGATCCTCCAGCTGCTGCTCGGCAACGTCGGGCGCCCCGGCGGCGGCGTGGTGGCGCTGCGCGGCCACGCGTCGATCCAGGGCTCGACCGACATCCCCACGCTCTACGACCTGCTGCCCGGCTACCTGGCGATGCCCAAGGCGCGCGAGGGCGAGTACACGCTGCAGGACTACTTCGACACGGGCGGGACCGACCGCGGCTGGTGGTCGCACATGCCCAAGTACATGGTCTCGTTCCTGAAGGCCTGGTTCGGCGACGCCGCGACCGCCGAGAACGACTACGGCTTCGGCCACCTGCCGAAGATCTCCGGCAACCACTCGCACTTCCCGACCACGCTGCGCGCGCTCGACGGCGGTCTCGACGGGATGTTCGTCATGGGCCAGAACCCGGCGGTCGGCTCCCAGCACGCGGGCCTGCAGCGCCGCGCGCTCGCCTCGCTGAAGTGGCTCGTCGTCCGCGAGTTCGCCGAGATCGAGACCGCGACGTTCTGGCGCGACGCCCCGGAGGTCAAGTCCGGCGAGCTGCGCACGGAGGACATCGCGACCGAGGTGTTCCTGATGCCGGCCGCGACGCACATCGAGAAGGCGGGCACGTTCACCAACACCGAGCGGCTCGTGCAGTGGCGCGACCAGGCGCTCGAGCCGCCGGCCGACGCGCGGTCGGAGCTGTGGTTCATGCACCACCTGTTCAAGCGGGTCCGCGCGCACTACGCCGGCTCCACCGACGACCGCGACTGGGCGATCCGGAACCTGACGTGGGACTACCCGGAGCACGGGCCGCACGCCGAGCCGCGCTCCGAGGACGTCCTGCGCGAGATCAACGGCCGGGTGGTGGCGACCGGGGAGCCGGTCTCGGGGTTCGCGGAGCTCAAGGACGACGGCTCGACGGCGTGCGGCTGCTGGATCTACTCCGGCGTCTACGCGGGCGGCGTCAACCAGGCGCGGCGGCGGACGCCGGGCGACTTCTCGAAGCCCGGCGGCTGGGTGTCGCCCGAGTGGGCGTGGGCGTGGCCGGCGAACCGGCGGATGCTCTACTCGCGCGCCAGCGCCGACCCCGCGGGGGCGCCGTGGTCGGAGCGCAAGAGGTACGTGTGGTGGGACGAGGGCGACGCGCGCTGGACCGGCTACGACGTCCCGGACTTCCCGGCCGACAAGCGCCCCGACTACGTCGCGCCGCCCGATGGAAAGGGCATGGACGCGATCTCCGGGTCCGACCCGTTCATCATGCTGGGCGACGGCCGCGCCTGGCTCTACGCGCCGAGCGGCCTCCTCGACGGCCCGATGCCGACGCACTACGAGCCGCTCGAGTCGCCGGTCGACAACGTCCTGTATCCGAACATCCAGGCCAACCCGGCGGCGCTGCGCTACCGCCGGCGCGACAACCCCTACGCGGAGACCGGCGACCCCGCGTTCCCGCACGTCGCGACGACGTTCCGGCTGACCGAGCACCACACCGCGGGCGGCATGTCGCGCTGGCTGCCGTGGCTCGACGAGCTGCAACCGGCGATGTTCGCGGAGATCGACCCGCTCCTCGCCCGCGAGCACGGGATCGAGGACGGCGGCTGGATGACCATCTCCTCCCCGCGCGCGGAGATCGAGGCGCGCGCCAAGGTGACCGAGCGGATCAAGCCGCTGAAGGTCGACCGCCGGGTCATCCACCAGATCGGGCTGCCCTGGCACTGGGGGTTCGCGGGCCCCGATCCGGGCGACGCCACCAACGACCTGATCACGCTGTCGGGCGACCCGAACGTGTCGATCGAGGAGTCCAAGGCGTTCGTGTGCGCGGTGCGCGCGGGCCGCCGGACGGCGGGCACCGGGCTCCTCGCCGGCATCCACGACCCGCCGCCCGGCGTGCGTGCCAACCGCGACCACCCCGCCGAGATCCGGCCGACGCGATCGGGGAACTGACCGTGGCCGAGATCGCCATCCAGCGGCCGGGCGCTCAGCGCATGGGCTTCTTCACCGACACGACGGTGTGCATCGGGTGCAAGGCGTGCGAGGTGGCGTGCAAGCAGTGGAACGACCTGCCCGCCGACGGCTCGGAGTTCCGCCGCGGCGGCTCCTACGACCACACCGGGTCACTCGGCGGGAGCACGTGGCGCCACGTGCGCTTCGTCGAGCTGGCCGAGCCGTCCGAGGCGGTGCGCGCGGAGGCTGCGGCAGCCTTGGCGCGCGGCGGCGGCGGGCACGTGCCGGGTGCGCTCCCGGCGGCGGGCGGTGAAGGCGGCGAGGTCGTCGATCTGGTCAGCTGGGCGAGCGAGCGCGGCGAGGACGGCGGCGGCGCGTCCGAGGCGCCGGGCGGCGACTCGCTCGTCGACGTCGCCGCCGCGGTCGCGGCCTTCGACTCGTGGGTGTTCATGTCGGACGTCTGCAAGCACTGCACGAACGCCGGGTGCCTCGACGCGTGCCCGACCGGTGCGCTCATTCGGACGGAGTTCGAGACGGTCGTCCTGCAGCCCGACGTCTGCAACGGCTGCGGCTACTGCGTGCCGGCGTGCCCGTTCGGGGTCGTCGAGCGCGTCGCCGACGACGGCCGCGCCGCCAAGTGCACGCTCTGCTACGACCGCCTCCAGGACGGGCTCGAGCCGGCGTGCGCGAAGTCCTGCCCGACCGACTCCATCCAGTTCGGCCCGTACGAGGAGCTGGTCGAGGTCGCCCGCGAGCGCGTGGCGACGCTGCACGGGCGCGGCGTCGACGGCGCCTACCTGTACGGCGCGGGCGACGAGCCGGGCGAGGAGCTGGCCGGCGGCCTCGGCGCGTTCTTCCTGTTGACCGAGCCGCCCGAGCGCTACGGCCTGCCCGCGCAGGCCGACTCGCCGATCCAGGAGCACGTCGTGCCGGCGACCGCGGCCGCGTTCGGGGCCGGGCTGCTCGCCGCCGCGGGCGTGGCGGCGGCGTTCCTGTGGGAGCGGCGGCGCGCGTGAGCGGCGAGCGCGACATGACGCCGGCCGTCGGCGTCCCCGGGCAGCCGGCGTTCGGCGTCCGCGCGGGCGAGAAGGTGCGGCTGCACGTCGGTGAGTGGCGCGATGGCCGCTGGTCGTATCTCTACGGCGACGACACGCGGTACCGCGATGGTGCGGCGGTTGACGAGTCCGTCGCGGACGCGGCACGGAGCGCGCGCGGCGGCGAGTTGGCCGACGACGCGATCGTCCAGGGCCCCGTCATCAAGGCGCCGGTATGGACGTGGGAGGTGCCGCTCTACTTCTGGTTCGGCGGGATCGCGGCGGGATCCTCGTTCGTGGCTCTGGCGTGCGACCTGGCGGGCGACGAGCGATCGGCGGCGACCGCGCGCAAGGTCGCGCTGCTCGCGCTCGTGCCGTCGCCGCCCCTGCTGATCGCCGACCTCGGGCGGCCCGAGCGCTTCTACAGGATGCTGCGCATCTTCAAGCCGCGGTCGCCGATGTCCATGGGCGTGTGGGCACTGACGGTCTTCGGGAACCTGGCGGCGGCGGCGGTCGGCGCCGACCTGCTCGGCCGCCGTCGCGCCGCTCGGAGGCTGGGCGGCGTCAACGCGGTGGTCGGCGGCTATCTCGGCTCCTACACCGGCGTCCTGCTGGCCTCGACCGCCGTCCCCGTGTGGGCCCGATCGCGGCTGTTCCTCGGGCCGATCTTCGTGTCGACCGCAACTGCCACCGGCGCAGCGACGTGCCGCCTGGTGCTCGTCGCGCGCGGGCTGCCGGTCGGCCATCCGACGCGCCGCGCGCTCGGCACGGTCGAGACGGCCGCGATGACCGCCGAACTGCTGCTCTCGGCGGTGAACGAACGACAGCTCGGGCCGCTGGCGCAGGGGCTCGAGGAGGGCACGCCGGGGAGGCTCTTCCGCGCCGCGAAGTGGAGCGTCCGCGGCGGCCTGGCGCTCCGGCTCGCCCGCCGCCGCGGCCGGCCGTGGCTCGGCCACGCCGCGAGCGCGCTCTATCTCACGAGCGGGCTGCTGTTCCGCTACGCATGGGTGAACGCCGGGCCACCGTCCGCGCGCGACGATCGGACGGTCGCGGCGACGGCGCGGCGCTAGCTGATTGGATTCCATGGCGCGCCGGTAGACGAACTTCCGCGGGTGAAGGAGGTGGTGGATCGCTGCGGCGGGGAGGCCCACAACCCGACGGTCGAGGGCGGGTCCGCCGCTCGTGTCGGGTTGAGGGCGTAGGAGACACCGAACCCGACGATCGATCGCCGCGATCCGATGATCGTCGGTTTGTGGGCGCCGAAAGGCGGCTCAACCCGACACTCGGCGCCGTTTCCAGATCCATCGTCGGATCGTGCCGCTCCTGGCGGCACAATCCGGCAGCCGCCGCGAGATCCGTCTCGATTGTCGGGTTGAGCCGGTCGCCGCTCCGCTCGCTCGGTCGGATCGTGGCCGATGCGCAACTCGCGACCCCCTCCAGCGCGAGTGGCGTCTCGCGCGAGGCGCTCCGCCGCCCGAACCTCGCCCTAAGTGATCGCAGTCCACCCCGGCTGCGCCGCCATCCAGTCTTTCGGCGTCGCAGGGTGCAGCGCGATCGCGCCGTGCTCGAGCGCCCGCGACCCCCGCCGGCCTCGAAGTGAACGGCCACGCCCGCGAGGGGTCAGACCCCTTGAGTCACCCCGACTCAAGGGGTCTGACCCCTTTCGGAGGGTTAGGCCTCCGGCGGCTCTCCGGGGTTGACGAGCCCGACGACGTGGCCTTCCGGATCGCGGAACAGCGCGATCGCGGTGCCCATGACGTCGTTGGGCGGCATCACCGTCCCGCCGCCGAGGCGTTCGGCGTCGTCGAGCTTGGCCTGCAGGTCGTCGACCTCGACGTAGAACGTCACGTGGCCGTCGCCGCCGGACGGGTCGGCGCCGATGCCCATGCTCGGGCGCTCGTCGTCGGAGGCCGTCTTGACCATGTGGTAGCCGCCGCCCACCTCTTCGCTGCTCCAGCCGAAGAGGTCGCGATAGAAGGCGGCCAGCGCGTCGGCGTCCTTGCCGATCACCTCGGACCAGATGATGGAATGGGGCATGGCTGTACGGTACGCACGACGCCTGGCCCGTTCGATGGCGCTCGCGACAGAATTCAAGGGCATACGTTGGTGACCCTGCACAACTCAGAGCTGGTGGACACGGTGCTCGACCGGCTGGAGTCCGACGCCGCGGGGGTGGGGCGGCGGATGGCGCTCGCGACGCGCGCCGAGGTCGCCGAGTACGCGGCGGTTCGTGATCCGGCGTTCGCGGGGGAGGTGCTCGCGCACGCCGAGGAGCACGTCCGCGCGTTCGTGCGCTCCGCCCGCACCGGCCGCGCGCCCGAGGGCGAAGCGCTGGACTTCGTCCGAAAGCGCGGCGCGCAGCGGGCGCGCGAACTGCTCCCGCTCGACGCGCTGCTCGAGGGCTACCTGATCGGCCAGCGGACGGTGTGGGAGGCGATCGTCGAGGCGGCGGGCGAGACCCCGGCCGGCCTGCACGCGGCGCAGGCGCTGACCGCCGTGACCTTTCGCTACACGCACGCGATCAACGTGGCGGTCGCGACGGCCTACATGCGCGAGAGCCAGCTCGTCGCCTCGGACGCAGAGCGCGCGCGCCGCGACCTGCTCGACGTCCTGCTGTCCGGCCGCGAGGCGGGCGCCGAGCACGCGCGCCGCGCCGAGGCGCTCGGGCTCCGGCCGCACGGCGACCACGTGGTGGTGGTCGCCGTCCCGTCCGACCCGGACGCGCGAAGCACCCGCGCGCTGGCGGTGGCGCTGGCCCGGCACGATCCCGACCGCCCGTTCGTGGTCCCGCGGCACGACCAGGTCGTGGCAATCGTCCGCGTCTACGTGCGGCGCGGGCCGCGCGAGGTCCGCGCGGCGCTCGCCCGCGTCGCCGAGGGGCTGCGGCGGACCCATGGCATCGAGCTGCGCGCGGGGGTCAGCGCGGTCTGCGCCGGCCTCCCCGACGTCGCCCGCGGCTACGACGAGGCGACCCGGGCGCTGCGCCACGCGACCGGCGAGGGGGTCGCCGTCGCGCTCGAGGACATCGGCCTGCTCGACTACCTGGCCGCCGGCGCGGACGCGACCGCCCTGCGGCTCCTGCCGGCCGGCGCGCGGCGGCTGGCGGCGGAGGACCGCCGGGCCGGTGGCGCGCTCGCGGCGACGCTCCGCGCCTACGCCGACTGCGACCTCAACGTGTCGCGCGCCGCGGCGCGGCTGACCGTGCACCCGAACACCGTCCATTACCGCCTGCGCCGGGTCGCCGACGTCAGCGCCCGCGACCCCCGCCGCCTCGCCGAGCTCGTCGAACTGCTCACCGCGCTCGACCTGCTCGCGCGGGCGGAGGCGGCCGAGAACGGCAACCGGCATCGCTGAGGGAGGGGGTCTGAGCGCGCACAGCGTCACACTCGGCGCGCAATTCGACGCGAGTGTGACCCCAGGCGCGCTATAGCGCGCACCGCGTCAAACTGGGCGCGGAAATCGGCGCAAGTGTGACGCCAGGCGCGTCCCCCGCCTCCCGGTTGGGGCCCTCCCTCGATGACCGCAGTTCTCCGCGCTCCCGGAACGGCGCGGCGCCAGGATTCCCAGCCGGGGACACCGTCAGGCAGCGCACCTTGCCCTCCCTCGAGGTTCGTGGTTGAGTTCGTACCAAGTTCGGCCCAGCGGGGGCCGGCAGGGGAATTCCGTTCAGGGGAGGAGATGGTTCAGTGCCGCATGCCACAAGGCATGGCGCGGTCGCGTTCGCGGCCGTGGTAGCAGGACTTGCGATGGTGCCGTCCGGCGCCGCCGCGCAGCAGGCCGGCGATGCGATCGAAGGCCGGTACATCGTCGTCCTGCGATCCGACGCTCCGGAGGCCGAGCGTCAGCAGGCCAAGAGTCGCGCGCGCAATCAAGGCGCAAAGGTGGACCGCGAGTACACGCGGGTCATCAAGGGCTTCTCGGCCAAGATGTCCGCGCAGGCGGCCGACGATCTGCGACAGGACCGCAGCGTCGCCTACGTCGAGCAGGACCGCGTCGTCACGGCGAGCACGACCCAGACCGGCGCGACCTGGGGCCTCGACCGCATCGACCAGCGGGCGCTGCCGCTCAACGGCACCTACACGTACACGCCCACCGGCGCGGGCGTGAAGGCGTACATCATCGATACCGGGGTCCGCACCACCCACCAGCAGTTCGGCGGCCGGGCGACTTCGGGCTTCGACGCCGTCGACGGTGGCCCCGCCGACGACTGCAACGGGCACGGGACACACGTCGCGGGCACCGTCGGGGGCTCCGTCCATGGCGTCGCCAAGCAGGTCAGCCTCGTCGCCGTCCGCGTCCTCAACTGCCAGGGCTCGGGCTCGACATCGGGCGTGATCGCGGGCATCGACTGGGTCAGCGGCAACCATGCCGCCGGCCAGCCCGCCACCGCCAACATGAGCCTCGGCGGCGGTGCGTCCGCCGCGCTCGACACGGCCGTGCGCAACTCGATCGCCGACGGCGTGACCTACGCGATCGCGGCCGGCAACTCGAACGCGAACGCCTGCAACAGCTCGCCGGCGCGCGTGGCCGAGGCGCTCACCGTCGGCTCGACCACCTCGACCGACGCGCGCTCGTCGTTCTCGAACTACGGGACCTGCCTCGACCTGTTCGCCCCCGGCTCGAGCATCACGTCCACGTGGCACACGTCCGACACGGCGACGAACACGATCAGCGGCACCTCGATGGCGACGCCGCACGTCGCCGGCGTGGCGGCGCTGTACCTGCAGGGCGCGCCGAGCGCGAGCCCGGCGGCGGTCGGCACCGCGATCATCAACAGCGCCACGCAGGGTGTGGTCACGAACCCGGGGTCGGGCTCGCCGAACCGGCTGCTCTACTCGCTGCTGACGGGCTCCCCGCCGCCGCCCCCGCCGCCGTGCGGCACCGCGGCGACCGGCAGCCTCTCGGGCACCGGCGACGCCGACATCCATCCGGGCGGGACGTACTACCAGTCGACCACCGGCGGGACCCACAAGGGCTGCCTGACGGGTCCGGCGGGGACCGACTTCGACCTGTACCTGTACAAGTGGAACGGGTCGTCATGGTCGATCGTCGCGCGTGCGGAGGGCTCGACCTCCACCGAGACGATCACCTACAGCGGGACGCCGGGCTACTACTACTGGCGCGTCCTGTCCTACTCCGGCAGCGGGAGCTACACGTTCAGCCACTCGCGGCCGACCTGACCTAGAAGCGCCTCGCGGCCGGCCCCCGAGAGGGCCGGCCGCGAGGGTCGGGCTCAGCGGTGCCCGGAGAACGACATGACCTGCTGGATGCCACTCGGGCGGTTCGTGTAGCGGATGCTCGTGGTCAGGATGCCGGGGGCGAAGCTGATCCGCTCCGCCGCGGTCGTCCAGGTCGCCGGTTCCGCGCCCTGCTTGGCGGCCTCCTCGGCGCCCGCCGCCTCGATCGCCGCCCACACCGCCGTCCGGCACTTCGCGATGTCGCCGCCGCCGCAGAACCGCGTGTCGAACGGCTCGCGGAACTTCGTCCCGGTCAGCGTCCGCAGGTCCTTGTCGAGATAGCTGATGCCGCCGCCGGTGAAGTCCGAGCCGGCGCTGTTGGTGGAGCCCACCAGGTCCTTGAAGTCGTCGAGCTGGCCGCCGAGGGCCGGGCGCATCACCGCGTCGAACAGCCGCGGGTACAGCGCGTCCCAGATCCCCGGCGCGCCGCCGGCGTCGATCTTGCCGTCGAGGTCGCGGTCCACGCGGCTCGAGCCGGCGACCCGCCACTGCTCGAGCAGCACGAGGATCTGCGCGGCCCGCGGGGACGGGGGCGTCGAGCCGGCCAGCAGCGCGGTCAGCGTCGGCGTCAGATGCGTCGAGCGCAGGTCGCTCGTCGCCGCCGCGTTCATCGCCGAGACGACCGACGCCGGGTCGTGCTTGGAGCGCCGCGCGAGCTGGTCCTCGAGCAGGCGGCTGCGGTACAGCGAGCCGTAGCTCCACTGGTCGTCCGCCGCGCCGAACCCGGGCGCCGGCTTGTTGTTCCAGTTGACCAGCTCGCCCTTCGGCGAGTTGATCTGCTGCGGGTGGCGCGACGGGGCCAGGAACCCGCGCCACTCGTAGCGGCCGTTGCCGTTGGTGGGCAGCCGCGGATCGACCTGACGGTGGCGGACGGGCAGCCGGCCCGCCGAGAACATCGCGATGTCCTTGTTGTCCGCGTAGGCGACGTTGAACGTGAACGGCGAGCGCTGGAACGCCTTGATGAACGTCTGCGCGGAGGTAACCCGCCCGATCGTGGCGTCGCGGAACGGCAGCTGGAACAGGATGTCCGCGCCGTAGCTCGCCCGCTTGCGGCTCAGCGCGATCCGCTTGCCGTCGCTCTTCGCGTAGCCCGACACCGGCCCGTGGACCGTCGTGTCGAACCGCACGGGCCCGGAGCCCTTGATGGTGCCGGCGTTGATCCGCTTCATCGCCCTGCAGCGGCCGCGGTAGCGGTACTTGCGCTTCGAGCCGCCGCACAGCGTCTCGGCGAACGTGTCGATGAGGTCCGAGCCGGCGGAGGTCAGGCTCCACACGAAGTCCTCCCCGCGGCCGATCAGCAGGTTGCCGGGGTTGGCCGGCGAGTACACGCCGCGGGCCTCGAAGCCGGGGCCCTTGATATCCGCCTCGAGCGTCAGGCCGGGGTAGAAGTAGCCGATCTGCGGGCCGCCGACGAAGATCGGGTGCCCGTTGGTCGAGCGGCTCGCGCCGACCATCAGGAAGTTGCTCGCGTGCGGCGGCGCGGTGCGCGTGGCCTGCGCGGCCTTCGCGCCGCCCGGCCGCGTCGGCTTCAGGCTGCCGGAGTCGACGATCAGGTTGCCCTTGCTCGTGCGCGGCGCGCGCTGGAACGGGAACGACTTCGTGAGCGTCGCCGGGTGGTCGGCGTCGGCCTGCTGCGAGAGATCGTCGAACAGGCGCTTCGCCCGCGTCGCGCCGACGCGCTTGCGCAGCCCGTCGAGGAACTCCGACCGCCCCGCCTCGGCGCCGCCGCCCTCGCCGAAGATCTGCCCGACGAGCGCGTTGACCGCGAACAGGTCCGCGCGGGTGAACGGCTTCTGTGTGCTCTTCTCGGCCTTCAAGCGGGCGTTGATGCCGTCGATGAAGACGTCGACGTCGTGCAGCAGCGCTTGCCCGTCGGCGCCGGCGGAGCGCAGTGCGCGCAGGCCGTTGCGCGTGATGATGCGGTCGGCCTCCGCGGTCGGCGTGAACGTCTTGAGGCCGGTGACGAGCCCGAACGCGCTGATGTTCGGCACCTCGAGCGCGGCGAGGCGACCGGGGTAGCGACCCTGGGCGAGCAGCAGTCCGCGATCCTGCTGCAGGACCCAGCCCATCGCCCAGGTGACGTCGTCGCGGCTCTGGCCGACGATGTGCGGGACGTTGAAGCGGTCGCGCGTGATGGTGACGCCGGCGCGCGGGACGGCCTCGGCGGTGACCGGGCCGGCGTCGTCGACGCCGAACTTCGACGACTTGAACGTTGTGAGGAGATCACTGGCGCTGACGGTGTCGAACAGGGGCGTCAGCGCGTCGTACATCTTCGCCTGCTCGTCAGCGCCCGGTGGGACCGGGACGGAGCCCCACTGGCCGGAGGGGACGATGTTGCGCGCCGTCTCGGCGTAGTCGGCGGCGTGCGCGCCGGCGGGCGCGAGCGCGAGGATGAGCGCGGCCGCGGCGATCAGCGGGGCGCGAGCGGGGACCCGGGGCATCTGCGAGTTCTACACGGAGTCAATGCGCGCCGATAGGGCCGAGGTCCGGAAGCAGTCCGTGGAGGTCGAACGCGCGGAACGCGTTGAAGCGCTTGTGATCGGGGCCGTGGAAGTCGGCCGAGCCGGTCTTGAGCAGGCCGCGCTCGCTGCATGCGGCATGGAGGATCCGGGTGTGCTCGGCCGTGTGGGCGGCGTAGAAGCACTCGACGCCGTCGAGGCCGTAGCCCATGAAGGTGTCGATGGTCGCGAGCGTCTGCTGCGCGTCGTCGAGGTCCCAGAACGGATGCGCCCAGACCGCGACGCCGCCGACGGCGTGGATCGCGTGAACGGCGTCCTCGACGGTGGGCCGCTGCCTCGCCACGTACGCGGGCGCGCCCGGGACGAGGTAGGCCGGGAACAGCTCGTCGGCGCCGGCGATCCCGAGCTCGGTGAGGCGGGTGCGATTCTCGGGGTGGCTGAGCAGCGCGGTCGCCAGGTGCGGGCGCCCGAGCGGCTTCCCCGCCGCCTTGCGCTCGAGCAGCGGGCCGCGGTCCAGCGCGAAGCCCAGCTCCTCGAGCCGGTCGGCCATCGCCTCGATCCGGCGGCCGCGGTCGGCGCGCCAGTCCTCGAGCTGGTCCCTGAGCGTCTCGTCCGCGTGGTCGATCCCGTAGCCGAGGATGTGGAGATCCTCGTGCTCGCCGTGGACGGCGGACAGCTCGGCCGCCGGAGTGAGCCGCAGGCCGTGGTGCCGGGCCGCCTCGAGCGCCTCCGGCACCCCGTCGACGGTGTCGTGGTCGCTCAGCGCGAGCAGCTCGACGCCGGCCTTCGCGGCGTGCGCGACGACCTCATGGGCCGGGAGCGTCCCGTCGGAGTGGATCGAGTGCGATTGGAGGTCGAAGGTCGGGGAATGGCGGGTCGCCGGTGTGGGAAGCATTTGGGGAACCATCCCAAGGAAGAGGAGGTAGGGACATGGACACTGGCGCCATCATCGCGCTGGCCGTGATTGCGGCGATCATCCTGATCGCGCTGTTCGTCGCGTTGCCCCGTATGAGGAAGGCTTCGGCCGAGCGAAAGGCCGACCAGGCACGCCGCGAGCGCGAGCGCGAGCTCGAGCAGGCCCGGGAGGAGCGTGCTGAACACCACCGCACGGAGGCCGACGTCCGCATGAAGCAGGCCGAGCTCTCCGAGCAGGAGGCCCGCAAGGCCCGCGCCGAGGCCGAGATCAACACGAAGCGCGCGGAGCTGCACGAGCAGGGCCTCGCCGACGAGGAGCTCGGCATCGACCGCGGTGACGACTTCCGTCGCGTCGAGGGTGGCCGCGCCCACGAGCCCGTGGCCGACACCACCACCGACGGCGGGCGCTTCGAGCGCACCGACACCCGCGCGACTGGCCGCGACGGCGAGATCGAGCGCGAAGAGGTCCGCGAGACCGGCACGGGCGAGGGCGAGCGCCGCTTCGTCCGCTCCGAGGAGCGCGTCACCGAGACCGAGCCCGAGCACCGCACGACCCGCTGACCCTCGAGCGCGACCGCCGGGCCGTTCGGGTCCGGCGGTCGCCGCTCCGAGCCACTAAACTCGGCGCCCTTCGCCGCCGTAGCTCAGCTGGTAGAGCACTTCACTCGTAATGAAGGGGTCAGCGGTTCGAATCCGCTCGGCGGCTTTCGGCGCTAGGGCGAGCCCTTGCGCGTCCCCGTGACCAGCAGGTAGGCCGCCGGGAGCGCCGCCTCGTCGTTCTCGCCCTGGTTCCAGCGACCGGTGAGCTCGCGGTACGCGGCGAGGAACTCGTCCCAGCGACCCTCGGGCTCCAGGGCGCGGCGGGCCATCACCATCGGCCCGAAACGTGGCATGAAGTAGTCGGTCATCTCGTCGATCCCCCCGGCGTAGCGCTGGATGAGGGTCCGCTCCTCGCACCGGATGTCGAAGGCGTCGTCGAGCAGCTCGTGCGCGCCCTCCTCGGTTCCCCAGCGCACCGGCGGTCCCTCGGGCGGAGGGGGCGGCTTCATGAACCCGGCGAGGGTCCCGAACATCTCCGCGATGAACCCCGCCGGCCGCCACGAGCACAACGCGATGCGGCCGCCCGGCTTGACTATGCGCGCCAGCTCCGCCGCGGCCACGGATTGGCGCGGGGCGAACATGATCCCGAACGTCGAGAGCGCCACGTCGTAGCTCGCGTCCTCGAACGGCAGGTCCTCGGCGTCGGCCTCCACCCACGCCTCCAGCTCGACCCCGTTCTCCGCCGCGCGACGGCGGCCGGGCTCGAACAGCTCGGGTGTCAGATCGGACGCTGTGACGTCGGCACCGCGCATCGCGGCCTGGATGGCCGCGTTGCCGCTGCCGGCGGCGATGTCGAGCACGCGATCTCCCGGCCCGCACCCGGCGGCCTCGGCCGCCACGCCACCCACCTCCCAGATGAACGGCACGACCGAGTCGAAGTCGCCGGCCGCCCACGTCGCCCTTGCCTGCTGCTTCATCGCCGAGATGTTGCCCATGACGTGACTGTCCGCGGTCGGGTCGTTCCGTTACACCTTCGCGAGCAGGGGGTGGACGTCGAGGTGATCCGCGCGATCGGCCACACCATCGCGACCGGCGTCTGGCCGGCACAGACCGCGCGGGGCGGCGCGCCGGCCATGGGTCGCGCGCCGCCGGGACTCGCGCTAGGCCGTGGCGCCCTCGGTGGTCAGCGACTCGACGATCTCGTAGACGCCGTTGGCGACCACCGTGTCGACGAGCGGATCGATCGAGGCGCGACGCTCCTCGAAGTCGGCCTCGTTCTGGCTGCGCTCGAGCTCCTCGAACGTGCCGTCGAAGAAGCCGAAGGTGACGACCTCGTTCTCATCGGCGAGGCTGCGCAGGATGTGGAAGCGCACCCAGCCGGCGGGCACGTCGACCTCGCTGGGCGCGAAGCGCTCGCGGAACTCGTCGAACGTGCCGGGCTTGAGGCGGCGGACGGTGTGGGCACAGAGCATGGCTCCCCCTTCAGGCGGGATGGGTGTGGTTGGCATGGCAGTCCTCCGGCGCCCTCCCGTCGTTACATCACGTCCCCCGCACGCCGGAGAGCTCGCCCTGGACCGCGCGCGCTCGGCTCAGCGCGCCCGCGCGGGCTACGCGCGCCAGTGCGTCGCGGTGAACAGGACGAGCACGGGGATGATCTCGAGCCGGCCGAGGTACATCAGGGCCGTCAGCACGAGCGTCGACAGGTCGCTGAAGGGCTCGAACGATCCCATCGGGCCCGCGAAGCCCAGGCCCGGCCCGGCGCCGCCGAGGGTCGAGGCCGCGTCGGCCAGCGCCTGGAACGCGGTGAGGTCGATGCCGCGCAATGCGGAGTCGGCCAGGATCGCGAGCGCGCCGGCGGACCAGACGCCGAGGTAGAGGAAGACGAACACGATGATCGCCCGCAGCGCGCGCTCGTCCACGACGGCGCCGTTGACCCGCAGCGGCACGATCACCCCCGGGTGCAGGGTCTGGTCGATCTCGCGCCGCAGCATCTTGGCGATGACGATGTGGCGGATCAGCTTGATCGACCCGCTCGTCGACCCCGCCGAAGCGCCCAGGAGCGTCACCCCGAAGAGCACGAGCAGCGTCAGCGACGTCCACTGGGCGAAGTCGGAGCTGGCGAACCCCGTGGTCGTCATCATCGAGACGGTGTTGAAGACGCCGTGACGCACGGCCTCGCCGCCGCCGAGGACGTCCTCGCTCCAGAGGCCGACGGTGACCAGCAGCGACGCGGCCGCGAGCAGCACGAGCGCGATCCGGAACTCCTCGTCGCGCTTGAAGACCCCGAGCGTCTTCCCGACGACGCCGGCGTACATCAGGGCGAAGTTCGTGCTCGCCACGAGCATGAACACCGTCACCGCCCACTGCGAGGCCGGCGCGAAAGGCTCCAGCGAGCGCGCCTCCGGCGAGAAGCCGGCGGTCGCGATCGTCGTGAACGAGTGCGCGACGGCGTTGTAGAACGTCATGCGCGGGTCGACGCCGGTCCACCCCAGCACGCTCAGCACGGCGATCTCGAGGACGGTGATCGCGAAGTAGAGAAGGACGAACTGCTGCGCGGACTCGCGGATGGTCGTCGCAAGCGACAACTCGGGCCCCGGCGCCTCGGCCTTGAAGAGCGCCTGGCGGCCGCCGACGCGCAGGCGCGGCAGCACGGCCAGGAACAGCACGATGATCCCGACGCCGCCGATCCACGCGGTGATCTGCCGCCACATCGCCATCGATCGCGACAGCTCGGTGAGGTCGGCCACCACGCTCGAGCCGGTGGTCGAGAACCCCGACATCGACTCGAACAGCGCGTCGACCGGATGCGCGAGCTGTGGTTCGGCGAGCAGGTACGGCAGGGCGCCGAAGACGGCGATCAGCAGCCAGATCAGCGACACGACGAGGTAGCCCTCGCGCGCGCCGATGCGCTCCCTGCCCTCCGTCGTGCGCTCGAGGCCCAGGCCGAAGGCGGCCGTGACGGCGCCGGCGACGAGGAACGGCCACACCGGCTCCCCGTAGCCGGCGGCGATCGCGGCCGGGAGCAGGAACGCCGGGCTCAGGTACTTGATCAGCGAGCCGACGAGGTTGAACGCGCCGCTGATGTCCACGCCCGGCGCGCGACGGCGTGGCCGGCCTGGCGCCGCGGGCGACATCGGGCGCAGTATCGCCTAGATTCGCGACATGCGGATCATGGTGCTCGGCGCCGCCCACATCGGCCTCGCGCTCGTGGACGCGCTGCACGAGGAGCACGAGATCACGGTGATCGACATCGACCCGTCTCGGCTCGCGTCGCTGGCGAGCCGCTACGACATCCGCACCGTCGAGGGGGACGGGACGACGGAGAAGACGCTGCGCAAGGCCGGCGTGGAGGCGGTGGACCTCTTCATCGGGTGCAGCCCGCGCGAGGAGGCCAACCTGGTCGGCGCGATGCTCGCCAAGCGGCTCTCGGGCGGCGCGAAGACGATCGTCCGCACCACCAGCACCGCCTACCTCGACGCCTGGCGCGAACGCCACCTCGACGTCGACTTCATGGTCTCCCCGGAGATCGAGACCGCGAACGCGATCTCGGCGACCCTCGGCCTCCCGGCCGCCCGCCACACCGACGTATTCGCCGACGGCGAGGTGCAGATCGTCGAGCTCGACGTGCCGCCCGACGCCGCCCACGGCGCCCTGATCGGCCGGACGTTGCGCACCGCCGCCGTGCCCGCCGATTCGAAGGTGGCCGCGGTGATCCGCGGCGAGCGGCTGATCGTCCCGCGCGGCGAGGAGCAGATCCTCCCCGGCGATCGGGTCGTGGTCATCGCCTCACCGGCGTCGGCGCGGGAATGGGGCCGGATCGCCGGCCGCGGCGACGAGCGCGTCGACGACGTCGTCATCTTCGGCTGTGGTCGCATGGGCACGACGATCGCGGGGGTGCTGCTCGAGCGCGGCATCCGCGTGCGCATGGTCGACGCGCAGCGCGAGCGCGTGCGGGAGGTCGCCGAGGCGATGCCCGACGTCCGCGCCTTCCACGCGAGCGCGTTCGACCCCGACTTCCTCGAGCACGAGCGGATCGGGCGGGCGACCGCCGGCGTCTTCTGCCTCAACGACGACGCCAGGAACCTCTACGGCGCGATCCTCACCAAGAGCCATGGGATGCGCCTGACCATCGCGCTCGCGCACGACGCGGTCTCGGTCGGCGTCTACGAGAAGGGCGGCATCGACGTCGCGATCAACCCGCGCCAGGTCACCGCCGAGGAGATGGTGCGCTTTGCGCACGATCCGCGGATCCGCCAGATCGCGATGCTCGAGGGCGACCGCTTCGAGGTGCTCGACATGACCGTCCGTCCCGATTCCGAGCTCGTCGACATGCCCTTCAACGCGATGCCGGCCACCGGCTCGACGATCGGCGCGGTGATCCGCGACGGCACCGTGACGTTCCCGCACGGCTCCGACACGCTGCGCGCCGGCGATCGCGTGATCATCTTCGTCGAGTCACGGCGCGCGTCCCTCGTCGAACGCGCGCTCTGAGGGGAGCCCGGTCAGTCGCCGGAGGAGATGACCGCGCGCGCGGCGGCCAGGCGGTGGCGCTCGACGCGGGCGCGCTGGTCCTCGGCGCGGGCGATGAGCGTGGCGAGGCGCTCGGCCCCGTGGCGGTCCGAGGCGCTGTCGGCGAGGCCGAGCCAGAGGACATGCTTGCCCTCGATGCCGAGCGAGAGCGCCTCGAGCTCGAGCAGCGCGCCGCGGATCTTGACCCGGAGGCCTTCTCGCCCACCCACGCCGCCGCACGCCGGATCGGTCGGGCGCCACGCCGAACGCGTCCATGACCTCGACCAGCGTGTCGCGGTCGGCCTCGCTCTCGGCCTTGAGCTCTACGAGGAAGGCGCCGAGCTCGGTCCCCTCGTGCTCGCCGATCGCGTGGCCGAGCATCTCGAGCGCCGTCGTCGCGCCGGCGAGGTGGTCGTTGAGGTCGGTCTCCAGCTCGCTCGTCGTGCGTCGCATCATCGAGCCCGGAAGCCTGCGGGCGCAACGTCACGGCGCGGCGCCGGGCTCCTCGAGCCGGCGGAGCGCCGACCAGACCTCGCCGTACACCTGCGCCCGGGCGTGGCCCTGGCGCTCCTGAAGAAGCCGCGTGGCGTGAGCACCCACATCTGGCGGAGTGGTCGCGCGCCGGACCGCCCGCCTGACAGCCGGCGCTATTCGCGGGTCGTCGCGCCCCTGGCCGCGGCGATCTCCGCCGGCCGCTCGAAGCCCCCGAGCCACCGGCTGACGAAGCCGCGCGGGGTGAAGCCGAGGCTGCGGTAGAGCGGGTCCCCGGACTCGGTCGAGAAGAACGCGGCGAGCGGCTCGTCGGCGTGCTCGAGCGGATGGAGCGTCAGCAGCCGGCCGATGCCACGGCGCCGGAACTCTGGGAGCGTCCCGACCCCGAACAGGCTCGCGACCCCGCCGCCGCAGAACAGCAGCGCGACGCCGGCGGGGCGGTCGTCGGCGTAGGCGATCCACCGGCGCCACGGAACCCGGTCCCAGCCACAGCGCTCGGCGCTCTGAACCCACGCGCGCTCGCCGGCCTCGGGGAACTCGTAGATCGCGCGCAGCGTGGCCGCCCACTCGCGATGGCCCGCCTCGTCTTGCACCTCGGCGATCCGCACGTCCGGCGGGACCTCCGCGCGGGGGAGCGATGCCCGCTGGGCCTCCATCCACGGCGCCTCGTGGTCGAACGCGCTCGCGCCCGCTGCTCCCGCCGCCTCGAGCACCTCGGGCGGTGTGTCGGGGAGTGCCCACCAGAACCACGGCACGCCGAGCGAGGCGAGCTCCTGCGCGGCCGCGGGCGCCGCGTCGCACGACCCGAGGGCGGGGATCGCGATGGCCCCGTTGAACATCGGCCACGCAATCTGGGTCTGCGACCAGACCACGCCGCCCTCACGACGCAGACGGCCGCCCGGCAGCGCGGCCACCGCCTCGATCCAGGCCTCGACGTGCGCGGCTGCGGGATCCACGGCGCGATCCTACTTGCAAAATCCCGTGCAAGGAGCAGGAATTCGGGGGTCAATCGATAGCGTCCGCCGCTCGCACGGGCAGGACGTGATGGCTGCCCGCGCGCCGACCGATGCCGAACGCCTCCCGACGACTCCTCGCGATCGCCCTCGCCGTGCTGCTGCTCGGCGGCATCGTCGTCGTCACCGCGAGCCCGCCGGCGTCCGGTCAGAGCATCGCCGGCCAGCGCGCGGCGGCCCAGCGGCTGCGCGCGGCGGTCGACGCGGAGAGCCGGCGGATCGGCCAGACGCAGGCGGGGATCGCCGACGCCGAGCGGCGCCTGGCCGTGCTCGTCGCCCGGGTCGACACACGCTGGGACCAGCTGACCGACGCCCAGAACCGGCTCGTCCTCGCCCGCGCGCGCCTCTCGCGACTCGAGCGCAAGGAGGCGAAGGCCAAGCGGCTGCTGTCCGAGAACCTGCGCACCGCCTACAAGACGGGCCGCCCCAACTTCGTGACCGTCGTGATGAGCTCGCGCGGGTTCGACGACCTTCTCCATCGCGTCGACTTCTTCAAGCGCATCTCCCGCCACAACGCCGGGATCCTCGACGACACCCGCGACGCTCGCGCCGCCGTCGCCAAGCAGGCAAAGCAGCTCGACGGGATGCGCGTGCGCTACAGCCGGCTGGCCAAGGCGGCGATGGAGGACCGCGACCGCGCCGACGTCATCCGCACCGTGCTGCTCCGCCGCCAGGCCGTGCAGCTCGCGCGCCGCAGCGGCGCCGCCGCACGGCTCGCGTCGGTTCGCTCGCGGATCGCCACGCTGGAGCGCCGGCAGGCCGCCGCCGCCCGCGCCGCGATGGCCGCGACCAGCGCCGGGAGCGCGGCCCCGAGCGCCGGACCGCCCGCCGCGCGGGGCGGCGACACGGTGGCGCGGGTCGTCGCCGCGGCGACGCAGATCGCGACGACGCCGTACGTCTACGGCGGGGGCCACGGCGGCAGCTCCGGCGGCTATGACTGCTCCGGCTCGATCAGCTACGCGCTCGCCGCCGGTGGGCTGCTGGGCTCCCCGCTCTCCTCGGGCGGGTTCATGAGCTGGGGCGAGCCGGGCGTCGGGCGGCGGATCACCGTCTACGCCAACGCGGGCCACGCGTTCATGGTCGTCGACGGGCGCCGCTACGACACGACCGCGCTGTCGGGCGGCGGCACGCGCTGGACGAGCCAGATGCGCAGCACCGCCGGGTTCGTGGCCCGGCACCCGCCGGGTTTGTGATCACCTGACCTTGAAGGTGAAGGTCTTGCTCTTCTGCGCGACGTACGGGGCGTCGACCTGCAGCTCGGCCCACACGCGCCAGACGCCCTTCTTCTTGGGCTTGTAGGTGAGCTTGATCGGCGCCTTGAGGCTCTTGGTGTAGCGCGAGACACGCTTCCAGCGCTTCTTGTCCTTGCGCGCGAAGTGGATCTGCAAGCGTCCGCGCGGCGCCTCGGTGGTGCCGGTGAGCGCCTTGAGCACGCGCGCCGTGACAACGATCTTCCGGCCGCGCGCCCGCTTGGCCCCGAACGTGAACCGGGCCTTCGCCGAGCGCGCCGCGGCGGAGGTCGGGCCGATCCTGGTGACGACCCTCGCCGCCCGCCCCACGTTGTGCGCCTCGTCGTAGGCGCGCAGCTCGATCGTGTGAGCGCCGAGCGGGAGCTTGGTCGAGCCGAACCAGTCCAGCGCGTAGCCGGGACCAGGCTGGTTGACGCCCTCGACCCGGGCGCCGTCGACCCACAGCTCGATGCGGGAGATCTTCGTCGTGGGATCCGCCGCCGCACCCTTGATCGTCAGCCGGCCGACGTAGCTGGCGGGGACGTCGAGGCTCGCGCTGGGCGCGTCGACGTCGACCTTGCCGCCGCAGGACGGGTCCGGGGTGACGTACCCGGCGGCCACGCCCTGCAAGGCGCCGAACGCGGCGCGCCGGCCGCCGTCGAAGCTGACGAGGCCCATCCGGTGGTCGTACGGGCGTGGGTCGGCGTCGGCGTCCTGGAGCGAGAACCAGGTCGCCATCCGGACGAACGGATCGGCGGCCAGGCACGAGTACGCGCGGGTCAGGAAGGACGCCTGCTCGGCCTCGGAGACCCCGCCCGGCTTGCGGCCGGCTTCGGGCCCGCGGTCACACAGCTCCGGCGTGGTGGACCAGCCGATCTCCATGTAGATCGGCTTGTCGTCGCCGTTGGCGAGCATCGTCTGCCGGACCTCGCGGTACGCGGTGAACACGTTCGGGCCCAGGCGGCCGGTCGGCTCGCGGTAGTAGAAGTCGGGGCCGACGAGCAGGCAGGCGGTGCTGGTGTGGGTGCCGACGCCGTCGAAGGAGCCCCGCGCGCCGCGTGCGTAGAGGCTCTGCAGGAAGTCGTAGTTGTTGCCGGTGAGGCCGCCGACGATGACGTCGGCGCCGGCCCCCTTCGCCGCCACCGCCGCCTTGATCGCGGCAGAGGACTGCTGCAGGAGCGCCGTGTACTTGTCGGGCTCCGGTCCGCCGATCCAGAACACCCCCTTGTCGGGCTCGTTCCACAGCTGCCAGGCGGCCACGTTCCCGGCGTAGCGGTCGGCCAGGAACGCCATGAAGCGGGCGTAGTCGGCGACGTCGTGCGGCGGCCGGTTGGGCTCGGCGGCGCCGCCGTGCGACCACGCCGGCGCCTGGGTCACGACGCCCATCACCCTCACGCCGGACCGCCGGTACTCGGCGATCTTCTCGTCGAGGCCGCGGAGCAGGTTGGCGCCCCCCTGCTGCATCGGATCGCCCGGTCCGTCGGGCTGCAGGAGCGCCCAGCTGATGACGATCGATGCCCACTTGCGCTCCGCCGGGGCGCCCGCGAGCGCCTCGACCGCCGAGGCGGTCTCGTTGACGCCGTTGTGCTCGAGACCGATCGCACTGACCCCGGGCTCGGCGGCGAGCGCCGGCGTGGCCGGCGTGAAGGCAAGGACGAGCGTGGCGGCCGCGAGGAGGCGGCGGGCGGATGACATCGCGTCAGACTCAACGGCTGGGAGGGCCTCCCCTTTCGGCACCACCGCAAGATGCCCCAACAACACGCGGTCTGCCGGGACCCGGGTTCGTGAACTGCACGAGACTCGGCACCGGCCGCCACACCACGCTCGCCGCCGGGTTCGATGCCACTATGAGCTCGTTGCGTGTCGCTCTCGGCTGATCCCGGTTCGCCGGTTCGGCGGTGAATCGTACGTTGTATGGGCTCATGCGCTACCTCCGTGTCCTCCTCTCCTCGCTTCTCGTCGCCGCCGCTCTCCCGGCGGCCGCCGGCGCGCACGGCCCGGTTCCGGGCGAGGACCACCGGGCGACCGACCTCACCGGCGTGTCGGTCACGACGCAGGAGCGCGAGGCCCGCGCGATCGAGCGCGAGCTGGGGCGCCGGCCGGGGGACGCCCCGAAGCCCGCGAGCGGGGAGCGGGCCGACGACTTCGGGGTCACCGGGCGCTGGTCGGCGGTCGAGCCCGCACCTGTCGTCCCGATCTTCGAGGCGCTGCTGCCGAACGGCAAGGTGCTCATGTGGGACTCGGTCGGCGACAACCCGGCCGAGAGCTACGACGATCACACCTTCACGCGCGCGGCGGTCTACGACCCGGTGACCAAGACGTCCAAGCGGGTCGACGTCGCCGGGGCGAACATCTTCTGCGCGGGCTACGTCCAGCTCGCCAACGGCAACGTGTTCGTGGCCGGCGGCAACGCGGACCGCAATCTTGCGGGCATCCGCAAGACGCACACCTTCGACTGGCGATCCGAGACCTGGTCGCGCGGCCCCGACATGCAGGACGGCCGCTGGTACCCGTCGGTCGCCGCGATGCCCAACGACGAGGCCGTGATCGTCGGCGGCGGCCCGACCGTCGCCGAGGTGCGCACGTCGACCGGCGGGCTGCGCCGGACCCCCGGCGTCTCCACGATCTCGTCGCGCTCCTACCCCTTCCTCCAGACCAATACCGACGGCCGCGCGCTGATGCTCGGGACCTTCCCGGGCATGCAGTTGATCGACACGGCGGGCGCGGGGGCCATCGAGTACGCCGGGCAGCGCGATGCGATCGACCGCGACTACGGTGCCTTCGCCCCGTACGACATCGGCCGGTTCCTGGTCACGGGCGGCGGGTGGGTCAACGAGGACGGCCGGACCAACGTCCCCTCCCGGACGGCGACGAAGGTCGACACCCGCAGCGGGGATCCGGTCGCGAGCCCGACCGGATCGATGAGCCTGCGGCGCCGGCAGGCGAGCCTCACCGTCCTCGCCGACGGCACGGTGCTGGCCACCGGCGGCCAGTCGACCACCGGGGGCGGCGGGCTCGTCGACCTCGCCAACGCGACCTACGCCGCCGAGCTCTGGAAGCCCGGGACGGGTATCTGGACGCGGCTCGCCTCGGCGACCGTCGCGCGCCAGTACCACTCGACCGCGCTACTGCTGCCCGACGCCCGCGTGCTGACCGGCGGCGGCGGGGTCTGCGGGGTGTGCCACCAGGTCGGCTACCTCCGGCGCGACACTGAGACCTTCACCCCGCCGTATCTCTACCGCCGCGACGGCAGCGGAGCGCTCGCCCCGCGGCCCGAGATCTCCAGCGCGCCCGCCTCGATCGACTACGACGCCCCGTTCACGATCACCTCGCCGCAGGCCCACCGGATCAGCAAGCTCGCGCTGGTGCGGCTCGGCGCCCCGACCCACGGTGTTGACCAGAGCCAGCGCTACGTCCCGGTGGGCTTCTCGGTCAGCGGGACCACGCTGACAGTGGCCGGTCCGAACAACCCGAACGAGGCGCCGGCCGGTCACTACATGCTGTTCGCGGTCGACGCCGACGGCGTGCCCTCGGTCGCGCCGATCGTCCAGGTCATCCGCCCGGTGGTCCCGACCGCGGCGATGCCCGTGAACCTCGCGCTCCGCAAGCCGTCGACCGGGAGCACGCCGTGCCGCTGGCAGGAATCGCCGGCGAAGGCCGTCAACGGCTCGGTCTCCGGCGGCACCACGGACAAATGGTGCTCGAGCGCGTCGAACCGCTTCCTGCAGGTGGATCTCGGCTCCTCGCACACGGTCTCGCGCTTCGTGGTCAAGCACGCCGGGTCGGGCGGTGAGAAGGTCCACCTGAACACGCGGGGCTTCCGGATCGAGACGAGCACGAACGGCAGCTCGTGGAGCGCCGCGACCACCGTGACCCAGAACAGCGCGAGCGTCTCGAGCCACAGCGTCTCCTCTCGCACGGCGCGCTACGTCCGGCTGGTCGTGACCGCGGGCCATCAGGGCTCGGTGACCGGCTCAGGGCGAATCTACGAGTTCGAGGTGTACCGGCCGGCGACGGTGGTGCCGGTCGCGCCGGTCGTCGCCTACGGCGGCGTCGGGTTCACCGCTCAAGCACAGGCGTTCGAGGCCGGGGCGTATGACCTCTTCCGCGGCAACCTGGGCCAGGTCGGCAACGACGCGATGCGATCGATCGAGGTCTCGAGCGGCTTTACCGCGACCATCTGCCGCGACCCGGGGATCGTGAACTGCACGACGCTCGCCGCCGGGCGCCACTCCAGCCTCCCGGCCGGCTTCGAAGGGGCGACGAGCTCGCTCCGCGTCCAGCGCGGCTGACGCACGCGCCGGTGTCAGAGACCCGGGCTCCGCCGCGACCCTTAGGGTGACACTGCAACCCCAGGGACCTCCACGCGCATGCTCCACATCCACCGAGCCGAACGGGCGGACGGCCTCGTCGGGGCCCTCCGCGGCGTCCTGGCCGACCCGCTGCCCGACCCGTTCTCGCCCGAGGTCATCTCGGTGCCGACCCGCGGGATGGAGCGCTGGCTGACCCAGCGGATGTCGGCCCGGCTCGGCGCCGGCGCCGGGCGATCGGACGGCGTGTGCGCGAACGTCGAGTT
Source organism: uncultured Solirubrobacterales bacterium (assembly GCA_963828075.1). Lineage (GTDB taxonomy): Bacteria > Actinomycetota > Thermoleophilia > Solirubrobacterales > Solirubrobacteraceae > JACCYI01. Next base: position 2,803,972 of record CAWHDH010000021.1, read on the forward strand.
CCCCTTCCCGCGCACGCTCGCCGGCGACGCGGTGGCGACCGCGTCGGGGATCGACCCCGACGCCGACCCGTGGCTGCCCGAGCGCGCGGTCTGGCCGCTGCTCGAGGTCGTCGACGCCTGCCTCGGCGAGCCGTGGCTGCGCACGCTCACCGCCCACCTCGGCGGGTCCGGGGCGGCGGCCGACCCCGCCCGCCGGGCGCGCCGGTTCAGCACCGTCCGCCATCTGGCCGACCTGTTCGACCGCTACGCGCTGCACCGCCCCGAGATGCTGTGCGCCTGGGCGGAGGGCCAGGACTCAGACGGCGCCGGCCGCGCGCTCGCGGACGACGTCGCGTGGCAGGCCGAGCTGTGGCGCCGCCTGCGGACCCGGATGCCCGAGCCCGGGCCGGCGGAGCGGCTCGAGGGCGCGTGCGCCCGGCTGCGGGCGGAGCCCGACCTGGTCGCGCTGCCGCCGCGGTTGTCGGTGTTCGGCCTGACGCGGTTGCCCGCCGGCCGGCTGCAGGTGCTGCGCGCGCTCGCCGCCGCCCGCGACGTCCACCTGTTCCTGCTGCATCCGTCGCCGGCCCTGTGGGATCGCGTGGCGGGCGTCGCCGAGGCCGTCGTCCGCCGCGCCGAGGACCCGACCGCGAACCTGCCGGTCAACCGCCTGCTGGCCTCCTGGGGGCAGGACGCGCGCGAGCTGCAGCTGGTCATCGGCGGAGGCGACGCCGCCGACCATCACCACCCGGTCGATCCCCCGGCCGGCACGCTGCTCGGGCGGCTGCAGGCCGACGTGCGCGCGGACCGCTCGCCGCCGGGGCCGCCGCTGCCGCGCGAGCAGGACACGCGGGCACCGCTCGATGCCGGCGACCGCAGCGTCCAGGTCCACGCGTGCCACGGCCGCGCCCGCCAGGTCGAGGTCGTCCGCGACGCGATCCTGCACCTGCTCGAGGAGGACCCGAGCCTCGAGCCACGCGACGTCATCGTCATGTGCCCGGACATCGAGACCTTCGCGCCGCTGATCCACGCGACGTTCGGCGCCGGCGAGGTGTTCGAGGACGACGAGGAGCTCGACGTCGTGCCCGCCGGCGTGCGCCCGCCCGACCTGCGGGTCCGGCTCGCCGACCGGTCGCTGCGCCAGACGAACCCGGTGCTCGGCGTGGTGGCGGCGATGATCGACCTGGCCGAGGAGCGCCTGACCGCCTCGCAGGTCCTCGACCTGGCCGACCGTGAGCCGGTCCGCCGCCGGTTCGGACTCGACGACGAGGACCTCACCCGGATGGAGGACTGGGTCGCGGCGAGCGGCATCCGCTGGGGCCTCGACGCCGCCCATCGCGCGCCGTACAAGCTCTCGGGCCTCGAGGCCGGCACCTGGCGGGCGGGGCTGGACAGGATGCTCGTCGGCGTGACCATGACCGAGGACGAGCAGCGCCTGTTCGGCGGCGTCCTCCCGCTCGACGACGTCGACAGCGGCGCGATCGATCTCGCCGGGCGCTTCGCCGAGCTCGTCGACCGCCTGCAGGCGGCGCTCGACGCCTTGAGCACGCCGAAGCCGATCGGCGCCTGGGTCGCCGAGATCGCGGCGGCGGCCGACGCGATGACGGCGACGACCCGCCGCGAGGCGTGGCAGCGCTCCGAGCTCCAGCGCATCCTCGACGACGTGGCGTCGGAGGCCGCCGCCGGCGGGGCGTCCGAGATGACGACCCTGGCGCTGCCCGAGGTCCGCGCGCTGCTCGCCGAGCGCCTGCGTGGGCGCCCGACGCGCGCGAACTTCCGGACGGGCCACCTCACCATCTGCACGCTGGTGCCGATGCGCTCGGTGCCGCACCGGGTGGTCTGCCTGCTCGGGCTCGACGACGCGATGTTCCCGCGCAAGGCGTCGCGCGACGGGGACGACCTGATGCTCGCCGATGCACACGTCGGCGACCGCGACTCGCGGACCGAGGACCGCCAGATGCTGCTCGACGCGCTGCTGGCGGCGACCGACCGGCTGATCGTCACGTACACCGGCAACGACGAGCGCACGAACGCGGTCCGCCCGCCGGCGGTGCCGGTCGGCGAGCTGCTCGACGTGATCGACCGGACGGTCTGCACCGAGACCGGCGAGCCGCGCGACCGCGTCGTCGTCCGGCATCCGCTCCAGCCCTTCGACCCGCGCAACTTCACCGTCGGCGCGCTGATCCCGGAACGACCGTGGGGGTTCGACACGGTCACGCTCCAGGGCGCCCGCGCGCTCGACGCCGAGCGCGCGGAGCCCGCCGAGTTCCTGGCCGGCCGGCTGGCGGCGACGGGCGCGCAGATCGTCGAGGTCGAGGACCTCGTGCGGTTCGTCGAGCATCCGGTCCGCGCCTTCCTCCGCCGGCGGCTCGGCGTCGACGTCCGCGACTTCTCCGACGAGGTCGACGATGCCCTGCCGGTCGAGCTCGACGGTCTCGGCAAGTGGGGCGTCGGCCAGCGGCTGCTCGACGGGCGGCTCGGCGGCGCCGGCCTCGACGCGTGCGTGGCCGCCGAGGTCGCGCGGGGGAGCCTGCCGCCCGGCAAGCTCGCGCTCGGAGTGATCGAGGCGGTCCGGCCGATCGCCGAGGAGATCGCCCGCCACGCCGAGGCGGTGCTCGGGCGGCCCGCACGAGCCGGGATCGGTCGACGTCCGCGTGCTGTTGCCCGACGGCCGCTCGCTCAGCGGCACGGTGCCCGGCGTCTGCGGCGACATGCTGCGCGTGGTGACGTACTCCCGCGTCGGGCCGAAGCACCGGCTGGCGGCCTGGGTGCGACTGGCTCGCGCTGACCGCCGCCTATCCCGAGCGGCCGTTCGCGGCGGCGACGGTCGGTCGCGCGCGCATCGGAGCCGGCGACGGCCCGACGGTCACGATCGCCCGGATCGCGGTGCTCGCGGCCGAGCCGGCGGCGCGTCGGGCCGCGGCGGTCGAGCAGTTGACCGCGCTGCTCGACCTCTACGACCGCGGGATGCGCGAGCCGGTGCCGCTGGCGTGCGTCGCGTCGGCGGCCTACGCGCGCGCCGCGTTCGCCGGCGGCGACGCGGTGGCGGCCGGGCGGCGCGAGTGGGAGTCGTCCTGGAACTTCGATCGCGAGGACGCCGACCTCGAGCACCAGCTCGTGCTCGGCGGCGTGCTCACCTTCGACGAGCTGCTGGCGCTGCCGCCGCGCACGGACGAACTGGGCACCGGCTGGGACGCGGCCGACCCGACGCGCTTCGGCCGCTACGCGCGCCGGCTGTGGGCGGGGCCGCTGGCGGCCGAGGAGCTGATCGACGCATGACGGCGCTCGAGGCCCACGTTCGCCCGTTCGACGTCTGCGGACCGCTGCCGACCGGCGTGACCGTGCTCGAGGCGAGCGCCGGCACGGGCAAGACGTTCACGATCGCCGCGCTCGCCGCGCGCTACGTCGCCGCCGGCATCCCGCTCGACGAGCTGCTGCTCGTGACCTTCACCCGCATGGCGACCGGCGAGCTGCGCGAGCGCGTGCGCGAGCGGCTGGTCAGCGCCGAGCACGGCCTCGAGCGTGCGCTGGCCGGCGTGCCGGCCGGCCAGGACGAGGTCGTGCGCCTCCTCGCCGACGCGCCGCCGGCCGAGGTCGCGATCCGCCGCGCCCGGCTCGCGCACGCGCTCGCCGACTTCGACTCGGCGACGATCGCCACGACGCACGGCTTCTGCCAGGAGGTGCTCGGCGGGCTCGGCATCGCCGGCGACGTCGAGCCCGACGTGACCTTCGTCGAGGACGTCGAGCGACCTCGTCGAGCGAGGTCGTCGACGACCTCTACGTGCGGCGGTTCCACCACGCCGGCATGCCGCAGTTCGACCGCGAGCAGGCGATGGCGATCGCGCGCGTGGCGGTCGAGAACCCGGCCGCGCGGCTCGAGCCGGCGGCGGCGCCCGAGGACTCGATCTCCGCCATGCGCGTGCGGCTCGCCGAGGCCGTCGCGCCAGGAGCTCGAGCGGCGCAAGCGGCGCGCGGCGATGATGACCTACGACGACCTGCTGACGCGGCTCGACGCGACGCTGAAGGGGCCGGGCGGGCCGGCGGTCGCGGCGCGGCTGCGCGACCGCTACCGCGTCGTGCTCGTCGACGAGTTCCAGGACACCGACCCGGTCCAGTGGGAGCATCATGCGCCGCGCGTTCGGCGAGGGCGACGGGACGCTGGTGCTCATCGGCGACCCGAAGCAGGCGATCTACGCGTTCCGCGGCGCCGACGTCTACGCCTACCTCGACGCGGCGCGCGACGGCCGGCGCGCGCGCGACGCTCGAGGTCAACTGGCGCAGCGACCAGGGCCTGCATCGACGCCTACGACGCGCTGTTCGGCGGCGCCCGGCTCGGGCCACGAGGGGATCGTCTACCGCACGGTCCGCGCTGCACGCCGCGAACGGCGCGCCGCGGCTGTCGGGGCGCCCGGACCCGGCGCCGTTGCGGATCCGCTGGGTCCACCGCGACGAGCCGTCGATCAAGCGGACGCGCGGCGGCTGCGCCTCGAACGCGAGCAGCCCGCGAGCACATCGCCAAGGACCTCGCCGCCGACCTCGTCGAGCTGCTGTCGTCGCGCGGCGCAGATCGAGATCCGCGGCGAGGACGGCGCGGTCGTCCGCCGCGAGCGCGTGTCCGCCCGGGCACGTCGCCGTGCTCGTGCCGCACGCACCGCAACGCCGCGCTCGTGCGCGACGCGCTCGACGCCGCGGGGATCCCGGCGGTCATCAACGGCGCGGGCAGCGTCTTCGCCACCGGCCCGGCGCGCGACTGGCTGCGGCTGCTCGAGGCGATCGAGCGCCCGGCGTCCACCGCAGCGCGCGCGCTCGGCCGCGCTCACGCCGTTCCTGGGCTGGACCGCCGAGCGCGTCGCGTCGGCCGGCGAGGACGAGTGGGAGGACGTCCACCGCCGCCTGCACCAGTGGGCGCGCGTGCTGCGCGTCAAGGGCGTCGCCGCGCTGGCGGAGACGATCACGCTCGTCGAGGGCCTGCCCGCCCGCGTGCTGGCGACGGTCGACGGCGAGCGCCGGCTGACCGACCTGCGCCACGTCGCCCAGCTCCTGCACGCCGCGGCGACCGCCGAGCAGATGGGGGCGCCCGCGCTGACGTCGTGGCTGCGCCAGCGGATCGCCGACGCCGAGCAGGAGACCGGCGACGAGGAGCGCAGCCGGCGGCTGGAGTCCGACGCCGAGGCCGTCCAGGTCCTGACGATCCACCGCAGCAAGGGCCTCGAGTTCCCGATCGTCTACTACCCGTACCTGTGGGAGCCCGGGTACATCCCCGGCGGGAACCAGCCCGTCGTTCTTCCACGATCCCGACGCGGGCGACGCGCGCACGATCGACGTCGGCCTCGACGGGCCCGACTTCCCGCGCCACCAGCGCCAGTTCCTCACCGAGCAGCGCGGCGAGGACCTGCGGCTCGCCTACGTCGCGCTCACGCGCGCGCAGCACCAGGCGGTGGTCTGGTGGGCCGGGTCGTGGGACAGCCGCCACTCGGCGCTCGGCCGGCTGCTCTTCGAGCGCGACGGCGAGGGGAACGTGCCCGCCGGTCGGCACGTTCACGCCGACCGACGCGGCGGCCGCCACCCGCTTCGAGGCGCTCGCGGCCGAGGTCGCCGGGCGTGTGTCTCGGTCGAGCGCTCGGCGCTCGGTGCCGCCGTCGCACTGGGCGGGCGCCGCCGAAGGCGCCGGCGGAGCTCACGGCGGCCGCGTTCGACCGCGACCCTGGACCGGCGCTGGCGGCGGACGTCGTACAGCGACATCACCGCGGGGGCGTACGAGGCGCGCGTCGCGAGCGAGCCGGAGGAGCCGGTCGTGGCCGACGAGCCGCCGCCTGAGACCCTGGCGGCCGCCGCGGCGGCCGCGGCGAGCGAGGCGGACGCCGCGCTGCGCACGGTGCCCTCGCTGCTGGCCGCGATGCCGGCCGGCGTCCAGGTCGGGCACGTTCGTGCACCGCGTGTTCGAGGCGACGGACTTCGCCGCCGCCGACCTCGGCGCGGAGCTGGCGGCTCGCGTGGCGGCGGCGCCAGGCGCGGCGGAACGTCGACATCGGCGATCCGGCGGCGACCGTCGCCGGGCTCGCCGCCGCGATCGAGACGCCGCTCGGCCCGCTGCTGGGCGGGCTGCGGCTGCGCGACCTGGCGCGCGCCGACCGCCTCGACGAGCTGGACTTCGAGCTGCCGCTGGTCGGCGGCGACGAGCCGACCGGCGGGCTCGCGCTCGCGGCGATCGGCGCCGTCCTGCGCGAGCACCTCCCGGCGGGCGACCCGCTGGCCGGCTACGCCGAGCGGCTCGACGACCCCGCGCTGCGCCAGGACGTGCGCGGCTACCTCACCGGCAGCATCGACCTCGTGGTGCGTGCGGCGGCGCCGGCGGGGCGCCGCGCTTCGCCATCGTCGACTACAAGACGAACTGGCTCGGCGGCCTCGACGAGGAGCTGACGGCGTGGCACCACCGCCCCGCGGCGCTCGCGGCGGAGATGCAGCGCGTCGCACTACGGGCTGCAGGCGCTGCTCTACACGGTGGCGCTGCACCGCTACCTGCGCTGGCGGCTGCGCGGACTACGACCCCGAGCGCCACCTCGCCGGCGTCCTCTACCTGTTCCTGCGCGGGATGACCGGGCCGCAGACGCCGGCCGTCGGCGGGGCGCCGTGCGGCGTCTTCGCGTGGCGGCCGCCGGCGCGCGCTCGTCGAGGCGCTGAGCGACGTGCTCGACCGTGGAGGCCCGGCGTGATCGAGCTCGCGGTCGAGGCCGACCCGTTCGACGTCCGCCGCGTCGCGCCACGCGCCGGGGCTGCTGCGCGACGTTCAACGCCGCCGGCGTGCTCGCGGCCGCCGACGTCCACGTCGCGCTGCGGCTCGCCGCGCTGGCCGGCGGAGGCCGACGCGCGCGTGGTGCTCGCCGCGGCGCTCGCCGTCCGCGCGCCGCGGCTCGGCCACGTCTACGTCGACCTCGCCGGGATCCGCGAGACGGCGGCGGTCGACACCGACGAGCCGGTCGACCTCCGCGCGCTGCCGTGGCCGGCCGCCGCCGTATGGACGCGGCGGGTCGAGGCGAGCGCGCTCGTCGCGGTCGGGGAGGAGGCGCCCGCGCGCGACCGCCCGCTGCGGCTCGTCGGCACCTGGCTCTACCTGGACCGCTACTGGCGCGAGGAGCGCCGGATCGCCGCCGACCTCGAGGCGTTCGGCGCCGGGGCGCCCGAGGGCGTGCGGTCCGACGTGCTCGCCGACGGCCTTGCGCGGCTGTTCGGCGGCGAGGCCGACGCCGGCCAGCGCCGCGCGGCCGCGACCGCGGTCCGGCGCCGGTTCGCGGTCATCGCCGGCGGGCCCGGCACGGGCAAGACCACCACCGTGGCGCGGATCGTCGCGCTGCTCGGCGAGCAGGCCGCGGCCGCGGGGGCGCCGCCGCCGCTCGTCGCGCTCGCCGCGCCGACCGGCAAGGCGGCCGCCCGGCTGCAGGAGGCGGTGCACGAGCAGGCGGCGGGCCTCGCGGTCGACGCCGCGATCCGCGGACCGTTGCTCGCGCTGGAGGCCTCGACGCTGCACCGCCTGCTCGGCTGGCGGCCGGGCAGCCACAGCCGCTTCCGCCACCACGCGGCAACCGGCTGCCCCACGACGTCGTCATCGTCGACGAGACCTCGATGGTCTCGCTCTCGCTGATGGCGCGGCTCGTCGAGGCCGTGCGGCCGCGATGCGCGGCTCGATCCTCGTCGGCGACCCGGGGCAGCTCACCTCGATCGAGGCCGGGGCGGTGCTCGGCGACATCGTCGGCCCGGCGGCCGAGGGACCGGCGAGCGCGCGATCGTGGCTCGACGCATCGTCGTCCGAGCCACCGCTTCGGCGCGCGGGATCGGCGACGCTCGCCGCCGCGGCATCGCGCCGCGGCGACGCCGAGGCGAGTCGTCGCGGTGCTCGCCGACCCGCCGGCCGAGGTGACGCTGGATCCGCGCCGACGTCGCCGATCCGGGCGCCGTCGCCGCGCTCGCGCCGATCCGCGACGGCGGCGTCGCGACCGCCGCGCCGGGTGATCGACGCGGCCGCGGCGGGCGACGCCGGCCGCCGCGATCGCGGCGCTCGGCGCGTTCCGGGTGCTGTGCGCGCACCGGCGCGGCCCGCACGGCGTCGCCACCTGGATGGCGCAGATCGAGGCCTGGCTGGCGGCCGAGATCGACGGCTTCGGCGCCGAGGGCCGCTGGTACGTCGGCCGGCCGCTGCTGGTGACCGAGAACGACTACGGCCTGCGCCTCTACAACGGCGACACCGGCGTCGTCGTCGCCGGCCGGCCGACCGGCGTCGAGCGCCGCGTTCGAGCGCGGCGGCGAGATCCTCGAGTTCAGCCCCACGCGCCTGGCCGCGGTCGACACCGTCTACGCGATGACGGTCCACAAGAGCCAGGGGTCGCAGTTCGACACCGCCGCCGTGCTCCTGCCCGACGCCGGCCTCGCCGGTGCTCACGCGCGAGCTGCTCTACACGGCGGTCACGCGGGCGCGGACGGGGCTGATCCTGGTCGGCACCGAGGCGGCCATTCGCGCCGCCGTGGCCCGCCCCGTCGCGCGGGCGTCCGGCCTGCGCCGGCGGCTGTGGGGCGACGAGCGCTGATGGAGCTCGCCGGCGTCGCGCGCGCTCGCCGCGACCCGAGCCTCGTCGTCCTCGAGGGCTTCCACGCGGTCAAGCACGCGCTGCGCTTCGGCGGTGAGCTGCTCGGCGCGTGGACGGCGGACGCCGCGGAGATCGAGGCGCTGCGGCTCCGGATGGCACCGGACGTGGCGCTGGCGCCGGCCGTCGTGGCTGTCGAGGAGTTGACGGCGGTCGTCCCGCGCGCGCAGATCGTGGCCGTGGCGCGGCGGCCGGTCCAGCCGGCGCCGGACGAGCTGCTCGCCGGCGCCGATCCGGCGCCGGTCGTCCTGCTCGAAGACCCGCGCCACCTAGGGAACCTCGGCGCCTGCGTCCGGGTGGCCGCCGCGGCCGGCGCCGCGGGTGTGCTCACCACCGGCCGCCAGGACCCGTGGCACCCCGACGCGTTGCGCGGCTCCGCCGGCCTGCACTTCGCGCTCCCGGTCGCCCGCGTGCGGTTCGGCGCCACCGGCGGCCGCCCGCTCGTCGCGCTCGACCCCGACGGCGATCCCCTGCGCCCCGGCGCGGTGCCGCCGCGCGCGATCCTCGCGTTCGGCACCGAGCGCGACGGCCTCTCCGACGACCTGCTCGCCCGCGCCGACGCGCGCCTCGCGCTGCCGATGCGCCCGGGCGTGTCGAGTCTCAACCTGGCGACCGCGGTCGCCGGCGTGCTCTTCTCGCTCAGCGCTGCGCGCTGAACCGCTCAGCGGGGCCGATCACCACTCCGTGGCGGTTGAGCCACTGGACGGTGCCCCGGACCGGCATCGGCGGACCCGGTATCCGAGACGGACCGTTGGAGCCCGGCGGTGCCTTGACAGTTCTCGACGGGGCTGTCTGCGCGACGCTCAGCGAGAAGAAGTTCGACGCGACGTCGGCCTCGACCGGGGCGCCCGTGTCGGGAATGAAGCGGACTTTGGCAACGCCGTCCGGCACGACGCCCGCCAGGCTCGTGTGCGACCTGCTGGCGCTGAGGAGCGCCAGGCCTTGCGTCCTTATCGAGGTCGCTGGCGAGCAACCGATCGCCTGACCGTCGGTGAGGCAGAGCACGTCGGTGGTGGTCGTGGCGGGGCCGCTCTTGATCGACGTGGCCGGCACCAGCGCCCACCCGTTGGCTGGGGAGCGGATGCCGTCCGTTTGAACGCGGTCGATCTGGTTGCCGGCCCCGACGGTCGGGATCAGCGGGGCGGCGCGTCGGCGATCCTCGTCGGTCTGCGGACGGCGAAGGACGGCCAGCGCGTCGAGAGCCGCCGGGCTGACGGGCGAGGAATCGACGGTGACCGGCTGGTCGATGCCCGAGCGTTCCAATGCAGGACGCCACGCGCCGACCACTGCGACCGCGGGACCCGCGACGACGAGAACCGCGGCCAAGACCAGCAACCAGTGACGCCGCGGACCGCGCCAGGAGAACCTCCGCGAACGAGAGGGATCATGCGCCGCGTAGAGTTGATCGCCGAAGCGATCCAAGAAGTCAGGCACCGTGGGCCCCCAGCGTTGCTCGTAGGTGGGCTTTGGCCCGACTGACACGCTTGCGCACGATCGCCTCTGAGCACTCGAGGCGGCGGGCGATATCCGCGTATGGCTCCTCGTCGAGCACGCGCGCGCACAGGAGCTCCCACTCGTGCTTCGGCATCGACGTCCTGGCGTGGTGGAGCACGTCGGTTCCCGTTGCGATCTCTGCGATCCGCTCGAGGTCGTCGTCGTCGAGCACGAGGGGTTCCAGGCCCAGGCGATGACGCGCAGCGGCGTCGACCGTGCCTCGCCGCAGACTGTCGACCAGCAGGTTCCTGGCGATTGTGAACAGCCACGCCACGGGCGTCTGCGGCACCTGCTGGGCACGGTCGAGGATGGCGACGAGGGCGCTGGCGAAGGTCTCAGCCATCAGGTCCGCGGCGATCTCGCGGTCCGCGACACGACGCGCGAGATAGCCGAGGATCGCCTCGCGATGGCGCGCGTAGAACACGCCGAAGGCATCACGATCGCCCGCGCGGCAGGCGCTCAGCAGGGCGGCGTCGGCCGCGTTAGGTGAGAACACCATCGTGGTGTACGACGAACGGGCAGCAGCGTTGTGACCGAAGCTCACCAAGACCCGATGAGTTTTCAGTACGGGAGCAGTCCACACTGCCATGACGACGACGCACGTGCTTGAAACCGGCGAGGCCGACATCGCCTATGACGTCCACGGCCCGCTGCCCACCGCGGACGGCCGGCCACCGCTGTTCATGATCGGTCAGCCGATGGCTGCCAGCGGGTTCGGCTCGTTGGCGTCGCACTTCGGCGACCGCACCGTGATCACCTACGACCCGCGCGGCCTCGGCCGCGGCACCCGCAAGGACGGCCGGGTCGACAATTCGCCCACGGTGCAGGCGACCGACGTGCACGCCGTCATCGAGGCGCTCGGCGCTGGCCCGGTCGACATGTTCGCGAGCAGTGGGGGCGCGGTGACCGCGCTCGCGCTCGTGGCGGCCCATCCCGACGCCGTGGCCACCCTGGTGGCCCACGAGCCGCCGCTGATCGGCGTGCTCCCGGATGCCGCGGCGGCCGAGCGCGCCCGCGCCGCCGTTCGCGACGCGTACGAGGGCAACGGGCGCAGTGCCGGCATGGCGGCGTTCATCGCCCTGAGCTCGTGGCAAGGCGAGTTCACAGCCGCGTATTTCGCCCAGCCCGCGGCGGATCCCACCCTGCTCGGGATGCCGACCGAGGACGACGGCTCCCGCGACGACCCGCTGCTGTCCGCCCGGTCCTGGGCGGTCAGCGACTATCGCCCCGACGTCGACGCGCTGGCCGCAGCGCCGACGCGCATCGTGATCGCCGTCGGCGAGGAGTCCATGGGCACCTTCACCGGACGCACGGCGGTGGCGACCGCCGAGTTGCTCGGTCAGCAGGCGACCGTGTTCCCGAGCCACCACGGCGGCTTCCTCGGCGGCGAGTTCGGATACGCCGGCCAGCCCGAGGCCTTCGCGCACAGACTGCGCGCCGTCCTCGAGGACGACTGACACGGATTCACGACGCCCGCGTGAACCGCATCTCGAGCCACGGAACCCACGTCACGCCGTCGTCCGTGCGCTCCCAGTCGGCGCGCATGGTCGCGCCGTCGTCGGCGACGGTGCGCGTCGCGCGTTCGGACTCGCCGGCGAAGGTCCAGACGCCGTCGTCCGCCACGCTCGCCGTCATCGTCGTGAGCCCGCCCTGGGTGTCGAACGCGCGCATGGGATAGGTGTCGGTCCCGGCGATCTCGATGCCGGAGTCATCGAGGCTACGGCCGCGGGTGTTCCAGCGGCCGATGATCGGTTCAAAGCGCTTCATCTCGGTCATGGGACTACAGACGCGCGGACCTGGCCGGAGTCATCGGTGCTCGTCGATGACCGGTACGTCAACTGCGATCAGTCGGGGAAGCGGGTCGTGGGCGTGGGGCCGGTTCGTCGGGGCGGGGGTGTGTGGCGGTGTCGGCGTTGAACGGCATCGGTGAGGGAAGCGGGTTGTGGGGGTTCTCGAGGTCGGCGGGGAGAGCGTGCATCGCGTCGCACTCGGCGCGAAAAGCGCCGGACGTGTGACGCTGGGCTCGCCAGGGCGTGCCTGACGTCACACCCGGCGCGCAAAACGCCGCGAGTGTGACGATCACGCTGCGCCGGACCCCCCCGGCCCCCTTCACCCGCGGGGGTTCGCGCGGCTGGTCGCCCGCGGCACGAGCCGAGTCCCAGGCCGAGCGAGCGGACGGCTACGCGCGCATGAGCGCAACCTGGAAGTCCGCCGGTCCACCACTTGTGTCAGCTCAGCGCCGCCGCGAGCTTGTGGTGGCGCAGCTCCTCGGGTGGCGAGCCGTGCAGAACCCAGTCGCCGTTCTCGCGCCGGCTGACCGCGCCGCTGCGCGTCAGGCCGCCCATCGCCGTCGTCACCGACTGGCGCAGCGCGCCGACGAGGTCGGCCAGGCGCTGGTGGCCGAGCGGGAGCGGGACGACGACGCCGTCGGCGTGCACCCGGCCCCAGCGCTCGGCGAGGTGCCACAGCGTGAGCAGGAGGCGGTCGTCGACGCGCGTGTGATGGGCGATCGCCAGCGCGACGGCGAGGTGGTGCGCGCGGCGCGTGCCGCGGTTGAACAGCTCGAGCCCCAGCTGCGGCCAGGGGACCATGCGCACGACGAGGTCGTGGTCGAGCACCGCCAGGCGCGTCGGCTCGAGGACGTACCACCCGACCTCGGCGCGGACGTGGGAGCCCTCGTCGTCCCACTGCCACGGGCGCATGACGTCGCCGTGACCGAGGAGCTCGACGCAGCGCCGCCCGAGCACGTCGACGGTCCGGCTGAGCAGGCCGTCGATGATCAGGAACCCGTGATGGTGTTTGGCCGGCTCGATCGCGGCGGACGCGTCCCACTCGCCCGGCGACAGGCGCTGGACGCGCGCGAGCGCCTCGCGCCGCGCCCGCTCGAGGTTGCTCGCGTCGAGCAGGTCCGCGAGGTCGGGATCGGCGTCGACGATGCTGATGGCTGAGCCGGACACGCGGTGTGTGTACCCGTCGGCGGCCCTGATGCGCAATGTCGCCATGACGACGTCGCCGCGCCGACGCGCGAAGCGGACACCGGGTCGGCGGCGTCCTACGTTCCCCCGCGGCCGCCCACCGGGCGGAGCAGGCACTCGACGCGAAAGGACCCGCTCATGCTGTGGCTCATCATCGGGATCGTCCTGTTGGTCATCGCAATCGCCGGCGGCACGATCGTGCACCCGATCCTGTTCGCGCTCGCGATCCTGGCCCTGCTGGCCTTCTTCGCGGGCGGGCCCGGCCGGCGGACGTCGCTGTGAGCGTCCGCCCGCCCCAGCCGTTCGCGGTGGTCGACGCCGGGTTGCGCGGAGCGCCCGGCGTCGCCGTCCGCGGCGAGATCGACATCTCCGAGGTGCCGTCGCTGGAGCTCGCGCTCGACGACGCCATCCGCGACAGCACCGGGGCGTTCGTCCTGGACCTCTGCGACGTCGAGTTCCTCGACTCCAGCGGCCTGCGCGTGATCCTGCACGCGCGGGCGCTGCTCGGCCGCGACGACCGTCAGCTGGCGATCGTCTGCCCGCCGGGACCGGTGCGGCGCCTGTTCGACCTGGCCGGGATCGAGGACCTGCTGTTCATCTACGCCACGCGCGAGCAGGCGGCGGCGGCGCTCGTCCCGACCGACTGAAACGCGCGACCGTCGAGAGCGCGCGCACGCAGGACGGTCGTGACCATGGCGAGCGCGCCGGCGCCGCCGCCGAGGGCGAACCCCGCCGCCGGCCCGAGGTGCTCGGCGAGGGACCCGGCGGTGGCGGCGCCGGCCGCCGCGCCGACGGCGACGGCGGTGTTCAGCCAGGCGAAGGCCTCGGTCACGGTCCCGGCCGGGGTGGAGCGCTCGACCATCGCGAACACGCTGGCGTAGGCGGGAGCGATCGCGGCGCCGGCGATCAACAGGACGGCGCCGAGCGCGACGACGTTGCCGGCCGCGCCGATCAGCGCGAGGTGGCCGAAGCCGGGCGCGCCGAGGACGAGCGACAGGCCGGCCGCGCTGTGCGCCCCGCCGCCGAGGCGGACGGCGAGCAGGCCGCCGGCGAGCGAGCCGACGCCCCACGCCGCGAGCAGCGGGCCCGCCGCGGCGGTGCTCCCGAGCGACTCGGCCGCTGCCACGACTGCGACCTCAACCGATCCGAACAGCACGCCGACGGCCACCAGGATCGTCACCAGCGTCCGCATCGCGGGCGTCTGCAGGGAGCCGCCGCGCGGTCGCGGGCCGGTGGCCGCGGGCCGCCACCGGCGCGAGGCGGGCTGCAGGGCGAACAGCAGGCGGATGGGCATGTCTTCGATTGGTACGGTCCACTGGTGCAGATGGAAGATCCAGTTTCGGAGCCATGGACGAGACCAGTCAGCCGATAGAGGTCCTCCTCTCGGTCTCGCGCGACGCCCCCGGGACGCTGGGCTCGCAGATCGAGGACCGGCTCCGCCGTGCGATCCGCGACGGGGCGCTGCGGACCGGGGCGCGGGTGCCCTCGACCCGCGATCTGGCCCGCCAGGTCGGCGTCTCGCGGCGCGTCGTGGTCGACGCCTACGCCCAGCTCGCGGCCGAGGGCTACCTCGTGCTGCGCCAGGGCGCGCGCCCGCGGGTCTCGGACATCGCGGTGGTCTCGGATCCCGCAGAGATCGGCGCCGCGACGCCGGCCCGACCGCCGCGCTTCAGCTTCCGCCCCAGCGTCCCCGACGTCTCGACGTTCCCGCGCGCCGCCTGGCTGCGCTCGCTGCGCGAGGCGGTCACCACGATCACCGACGCCGACCTCGGCTACGGCGATCCCTGCGGCGTCGACGCCCTCCGCACCGCGCTCGCCGAGTACCTCGGGCGGGTCCGCGGCGTCGTCGCGGAGCCCGCGCGCGTGGTCGTCACCTGCGGCTACTCGCAAGGGCAGGACATCGCCTGCCGCGCCCTCGTGGCGAGCGGCGTCGAGCGGATCGCGTTCGAGGACCCGTGCGACCCCGAGCAGCGGCAGACCGCGGTCCGCGCCGGTCTCGAGCTGGTGGGCGTCCCGGTCGACGAGCAGGGGATCCGGGTCGAGACCCTCGAGCGCTCTGACGTCGGCGCGGTGATCCTGACTCCCGCGCACCAGCACCCCACCGGCGCGGTGCTGTCGGGCGAGCGGCGGGCGGCGCTGATCGCCTGGCTGCGCCGGCGCGACGCCATCGTCATCGAGGACGACTACGACGCCCACTACCGCTACGACCGCGCGGCGGTCGGCGCGCTGCAGGGCCTCGAGCCCGACCGGATCGTCTACGCCGGCTCGGTCAGCAAGACGCTGGCGCCGGCGCTCCGGCTCGGCTGGCTCGTGGTCCCGCCGCGGCTGCTCGACGCGGTCCGCGCCGAGAAGGCGCTCGCCGACCAGGGGACGGCCCGCATCGAGCAGCTCGCGTTCGCCGACTTCCTCGCCCGCGGCGAGCTCGATCGCCACCTGCGGCGGATGCGGGTCCGCTACCGCGCGCGCCGCGACGCGCTCGTCGCCGCGCTCGCCGAGACGCTGCCGGAGGCGACGGTCCGCGGGATCGCCGCCGGCCTGCACGCGACGGTCGAGCTCCCCGCCGGCGACGACGAGCAGGCGATCCTGGCCGAGGCACGCCGCCGCCGGATCGAGCTCGCAACCATGGGCCCGCACCGGATGACCCCGGGCGGCGGGCCGCCCACGCTGCTGCTCGGCTACGCGCAGACGCCGGAGGCGGCGATCCGGGCCGGGGTCCGCGAGGTCGGCGAGGCGGTGCGGGCGGCGAGGGCGGCAAATTCAGGGAGTAGGTTCGGGGGGACCCCCTGATGACCCGGGGCCTGCGCGGCGAGAGAGTGCACCCATGCTCACCACCAGCCGCACCACCACCCGCCGCCCCGCCGTCCACCCGCCGGTGGCACCCCGCCCGATCATCGCCCCGAGGCCGCTGTGCTCGGCGCACCGCTTCACGCACCCGGTCGTCTGCGAGCTGCCCCGGCGCGCTGCAGAACCGCTGTCCTTCGCCTCGACCTGGTGACGCCGGTTCACCGCTGGTAGGTTCGCGCCACGCAGGCGGGATCGAGACGGGAGAGGTGACGTGGCGAGTCGACACAGCCGTGCGGGGCACGTTCTCGGCCTCATCGTCGCGTGGTCGCTCCTCGCCGGCGCCTGGGCCACTCCCGCGCACGCCGTCAGCATCGTCGAGTTCACCGGGATCGACGCGCGGCCGACCGGGATCACGCTCGGGCCCGACGGCAACATGTACGTGGTCCTCGACCACGTCAGCGACAGCGACGGGGCCGAAGGCATCGTCCGCATGGATCCCGCCACCGGCGGGATCCTCGGCGAGCCGCTGCTGCCGGCGGGATCGCGGCCGCAGGGCGTCGCCGCGGGCTCCGACGGCAACCTGTGGGTGACCCTCTTCGGTTCGTCGGCGCTGCAGAAGGTGCCGCCCACCGGCGGCTCCGGCGGGGCGACCGTCCCACTCCCAGCCGGGAGCCAACCGCTCGAGATCATCAGCGGCCCGGACGGGAGGCTGTGGATCACCGACCTCGACCTCCATCTGGTCCGCGCCTTCAACCCGACCACGAGCGGGGTGCAGGACTTCGCCCTGAGCGACACCGCACGGTCCATCACCACCGGGCCGGGCGGCACCGTCTGGGCGCTGCTTGACGGCGAGCACATCGCGCGGATCACGCCATCGACCGGGGCCGTCACCGAGTTCCCGGTGAGCGACGTCACGACCGGCATCGCCGGCGGGGCAGACGGCAACATCTGGTTCGGGCTCGACGAGAACCCGAACGGGCGGATCGGCCGCCTCTCGTCCACGGGCACCGGCCTGGCCGTGTTCACGACCCCGACCGAGGACTCGACCTACGCGATGACCCTGGGCCCCGACGGCCACGTCTGGTACACGAAGTTCAACGAGAACCTGGTCGGCCGGGTGGCCACCGACGGCGCGATCAAGGAGTTCCGGCGCGGCTTCAACCCCGGCGGGAGCGCGAGCACCATCACGACCGGACCGGTGGTCGGCGGCAGGCGGACGGTGTGGTTCGTGAAGTTCAACGGGCGATCGGTCGTCCGGGTGACGCTCGATCCCCCGGTGGCGACGACCGGCGGATCCTCCGGCGTGACGCCGTCCGGCGGCTCGATCCTCGGCACGGTGGACCCGAACGAGTACTCCACGAGGTTCTTCTTCGAGGTCGGCACGACGACGAGCTACGGCGCCACCACGCCCGAGCAGGCCGCGGGGGACGGCGACGAGCCCGTGACCTTCTCGGCATCGGTCGGCGGCCTCGCGCCCGACACGCTCTACCACTACCGCCTCGTGGTGAGGAACCTGATCGGGACGGTTCGCGGGGCCGACGCGACGTTCACCACCGGCCCCGATCCCGACCGCGACGACGACGGCGTGCCGCGCCCGCAGGATTGCGACGACGACGACAAGCGCCGGTTCCCCGGCGCACGCGACATCCCCGACAACGGCATCGACGAGGACTGCGCGCTCGGCGACGCGATCGACTTCGACCGCGACAAGGACGGAGCGAACCGGCCGCAGGACTGCGAGGACGCCAACCCGGCGATCCGGCCCGGAGCGGTCGACATCCCCGGCAACGCCGTCGACGAGAACTGCGACGGCAAGCGGGCGGACTTCACGCTGATCGGCGCGACGATCACCTGGTTCTTCCAGACCGAGCGCGGGCGGACCCGGGTCACCGAGCTCACGCTGGGCAGCGTGCCGGCCGGCGCCCGAGTCCTGATCACCTGCAAGCCGCCCAAGAGCCGCCCGCGGGCCTGCCCGTTCCGGCGATTCAGCCAGACCCACAAGACCGCGAAGCGCAAGGTCGTCCTGGTGAAGCGGTTCAAGCGGCGCCGCCTGCCGTCCAAGACGGTGCTCGAGGTGCGCGTGCTGTCGCCGCTGAACATCGGCAAGGTGGTCCGCTACACCATGCGCGGCAACGCCGGCCCGCGCCGGCTGGCGCGCTGCCTGGTGCCGGGCGCGCGGAAGACCTCGCGCTGCCCCTGATCAGGGCGCGACGCCGACGCTGAGCTGCTCGCCGCGGATCCGGCGGCGCTCGTGCCCGGTGTACTGGATCGAGAGCTGCCCGCCGGCCCGCGCCGCCTGCGACGGGAGCAGCGTGCGGATGCTCCAGCGGCCGCGGGCGATCCGCGCGTGGCTGCGCAGCGAGCGCACGCGGCTGCCGTCGCCGACGTAGTCGAGCCGGACGCGAACCACGCCGGCCGCCCGCGGCGCGATCGTGCCCGCCATCACGAGGCGGCCCTGCGCGTCGATCGCGCTGCGCGTGAGCCGGAGCCCGGCCTGGCGGGCCGCCGCGCGGACGCGGACGGCGTCTTCGCGGACGCGGTCGTTGCCGCCGTAGCGCAGCTCGAGGATCCCGGTGCCGCGGCGGCGCTGCGCCAGCGGGAGCGAGCGCCGGACCGACCACGTGACCGGTGCGCCGGACGGGCGCGAGGGGATCGGCAGGCGGAACGCCGTGCGCCGGCCGTTGGCGTGGTAGGTCGCGCTCAAGCTGCCGTCCGCGCCCGAGGTCAGCGACACGCGCATGTCGAGGATCCCTCCGCGCGCGCCGGCGCGGAACACCCGCAGCTTCGCCGGGGCGCGCGGGCGCGCGCCGGCCGGGGGTGAGGTGGGCAGCCCGGGCAGGTACTCGTCGCGGATGACGCCCATCCGCATCCGCTGCGGGTGGTCGCCGACCGGGATCGTCGCCACCTGCGTCTCGGATGCGTAGTCGAGCACCGCGACCTGGTCGTCGCCGCTCGCCGACACGAAGCAGTACTTCCCGTCGGCGCTGTTGGTCGCCCAGTACGGCTTGCGCCCGACCGAGAACTGCTTGAACGCGAACGTCGCCCGGTCGACGATCGCCGCGTAGTCCGACATCGTCCCGGCCGCGCAGAGCTTCGTGCCCTCGGGGTTCATGGCCAGGCCGTGGTGGGCCGAGTCGAGCAGGTACTCCTCGCGCGGCGTGTCGCGCGCCGCCTCTGACACCGGCAGCGTGGCGATGCGCTTCGGCTTGTCGGTCTCGAGGTCGAACTCGACGAAGCCGTGCAGGAACGAGAGCTGGAGGTAGGCGGTCTTCTCGTCGGGCGCGATGGCCATCGGGCGGACCGCCGAGCTGTAGTCCTTGTAGCCGTTCTCCTCGAGCACCTTGCCGATGTCGAGCCGCTTGAGGACCTTGTAGCTGGCCGCGTCGACGATCTGGAAGTAGCGGTCGCCCTTCGTCGAGTCGGCCACGGGCTGGTCGGCCGGCGTGTAGACCATGCCGATCGACGCGTGGAAGATCCGGCTGCCGTCCTTGGAGTAGTTGTTCTCGTGCGGCGAGTCGCCCGACTCGAACTCGCCGACCTTCTTGCCCGTGGCCGTGTCGAGCGCGTGGACCTTGCGCGCCGTCGAGTCCGAGACCAGCAGCCGGGTGCCGTCGGGCGAGATTGCCATGTGGTCGGAGCGCTGGCCGTCCATCTCGAACCGCCAGACGATCTTCTGCGTCCCGAGGTCGATGCCGACGACGTCGGCGAGACTCGGCCGCGACACGTAGACGAAGCGGCCGTCGTGCGAGGAGAAGATGTCGTCGACGAACTGGTCGTGGCCCTCGCCGACCAGCTGGCGGATGGCGATGAAGTAGCCGAAGTCCACCGGGTTCGTCTGCTTCTCGAAGAGCCGCTCCTGCAGGTCGGGGACGATGTTCATCCGCGCGAGCTTCTGGAACGACTGCGCGTCGACGATGTCGGCGGTCCCGTCCCAGTTGTTGCCGATGAACAGGACCGAGCGCGTGCCGGGCGGTGGCGGCGGACCGACCGGCTCGGCGGCGGCGGGCGCGGCGCCGATCAGCGTCAGGCCGGCGGCGGCTGTGGCGATCAGGCGGGAGCGGCGCATTGGACCGGAGTCTAGGTCCGGACCTCCGTTGACCGTGCCACATCCCCCTGCGAGAGTCGCACGCACGTGAGCCCGTTCGACCGGATGCCACGCGAGGCCCGGCCCGACCGCGAGGTCCCGCCGGGACGGACGGCGGTGCCGGGCGCCGCCCACCGCCTTCCGCTCGGGGCGGGCAACGCCGCCGTCGCCCGCCTCCTGGCGCGCCAGCCCGCCCCCGCCCAGGCGACGAAGACCTGGGAGGAGCAGCTCGAGGACCTGCTGCCCAAGCGCGGGATGCTCGGCTCGATGTATCTGACCCAGAAGCTCATCGATCTGTTCGGCCCGGAGCTCGAGGGCATCACCCGCGCGATCTACGCCGACCCGAAGGCGCTGGAGCTGGTGCGGTCGCGCGGGTTCGGCGCGCTGCTCGCGCTCGGGGAGACGAGCCCGGGCCACCAGCAGGTCGACGCCGCCCGGGCCGAGCAGTGGCTCAAGGACGACCCGCACCGCTACGACGCCAAGAACTGGGCCGCGTTCAAGAAAGAGCGCTCGGCGGTGAACCCGGCGACGCCGGGCGTGAAGGCGCCGACGTTCGCCGAGGCGCTCGAGGAGGGCGCGACGGTGCTCAGCCACGACGCCGGCCTGAAGTTCGGCCTCAGCGTCGGGACCCAGCGGGGCCCCGACGCCAACGACGGCTACGACGCCCGCGACTGGGACGAGCCCTCGCAGGGCAAGCGCGTGATCGTCTCGAAGGTCGAGCCGTGGCTGGCCTTCAACGGCCTCGTCAAGAACATCGGCAAGCCCGTCGCGAAGAAGGGCGGCGGTACGACGTTCTGGAGCACCGACTGCTTCGAGCACGTCGTCCTGCTGCGCACCTACGCCTACTGGCGGACGCTCTCGCGGGTCGGGTTCAACACCCGCTTCGCCTCGCTGGCGCTCGGCTTCGACTCCCCGATCAACAAGACCTGGGAGGACCCGGCGCTGGCCACGAAACCGGGGATGAAGCCGTTCAAGCAGTCCGGCGAGCCCCAGCTGGTGCAGAAGCCGGGCGGCGGGATGGACTTCGAGATCCCCAAGACGATCCTCAAGGACAGCTGGCGCACGCTGCTGGAGAACGCCCCGGTCGGCTCGCAGGTGATCTGGACCAACGAGGAGGCCAAGAACCGGTGCGCGAAGGACCCGGGGCTCGGCTTCTGCAACTACGCGAACGAGAACACCACCAAGCTCGGCCGCGACCGCTACGCCGCCCACCCGTTCGGCATCACCGACGAGAAGACGATCAAGCACGAGATGGCCAAGGCGGTCGTCGGGGACAAGATCCCACCGGGCTACATCGAGAAGAACATCTACATCTCGGCGATCCGCGTCCCCAAGCCCGAGCCCGGCGCCACGACGGCGCCCTGAGCGGGTCGATCAACCGCCGGGGCGCGGCGCCTCCCCGATCCCGAAGGCGTTGAACCGGGCGCGGCCCCCGGGGCCCACGGCGAGGGCGCCGACCCGGTCGGTGCTCTCGACCGGCGCGTCCGTGTTCTTCGCGTAGGAGAGCGGCGAGGCGTTGATCTGGAAACCGAGCGCCCCAGGGACGCAGACGAGGCGCACCAGCGTCGGCTCGCCGGGGTCGCTGCGCCCGCTCGCGTCGAGTCGCCGCTCGAACACCGGATCGGGAGCGCCGCGGCCCAGCCGGTAGAGCGCGTAGCCACCATCCGCGCCGACCGCGAGGCCATAGGGGCCGCAGAACACCCCGGCTCGGCCGCGATCCGGCAGGACCACCTCGGCCTCGACACGCACCGGGACCGGGCCCGGGTCGGGCGCGGGCACGAGCGTCGCAGGGCCGCGGCGGAGTGCGAGCACCCCACCGCGCAGCGCCGGCCACGCATCCGGGTCCTTCGTGAGGTCGTAGGTCACGGTCGGTGGCGCGATCGGGCGCTCGGCCGTCCGGGTCGGCGAGGGCGTCGCGGACGCCCGCGGCCGCGCGTCGCCGTCCGCTCCGCAGCCCGCGAGCGCTCCGGCCGTGGCGGCGACGGCGATCAGTCGAACGAGATGCACGGGAACTTGGGGCCCCACGGTGAGCCGCAGAGTTCGATGTCCGGGTCGAGCGGCAGCGCGCCGTCGACCTGGTCGGGGTTGATGTCTTCGTGGTCGTAGATGCCGTCGGGCTCCTGGCCGGGAAGGTAGTGGAAGATCGGCCTCGCGGGGTAGTCGTCGCGGGTGTCCTTGCCCTTCACGTAGCTGCCGTCGGGCTGGCGCACGATCTCGATCTCGCCGTCGACCGAGATGCCGACCGGGGTGATCGAGTTCAGCGCGTCGTAGTCGATCGTCACGGAGTCGCCGTCGGCGGTGATCTCGAACTCGTTCGTCTTGTCGATGTTGATGCCCTCGCCGGTGGCGTCGTTCTCGCTGTCGTTGTCGTAGTCGTCGTCCTTGTCGAAGGTGATCGGGCGGGGCTCGTTGCAGAACGAGTTGCCGACGACGCCGACCGTGCACGTCTCGGTCTGGACGACCACGCCGCGGCCGGTCTCGCGGTCGATGATCACGGTGACCCGGGAGCGGTCCTGGCCGTACTCGCCGAGCAGCGGGTCGGAGACGTCGCGGTCGTCGCCCTTCAGGCCGAGTGAGCTCTCGAAGGGGATGTAGTAGTCGTAGGCCAGCACGCCCTCGCCCGGCGCGGGATCGAGCTGGAAGTACCGCCGGTTGTACTTGCCGCCGTCCTGGTAGGTGGTGCCCTCGGCGACCAGCGCGGCGAACTCCTCGTCGGTGAGCGAGGTCAGCGTGCTGATGTCGTCGCCCCGCGGGCCGCCCTCCAGCTGCCGGTGGAGGTCGAGCAGGTCGAGCAGTCGCTTGGCCTCGGCGTGGTCGCCGCGCGCGATCGCCGCCTTGGCCTCGTCGAGCAGCTCCTGGGTGCGCCCACCCTGTTCGGAGGCCCAGTCCTCGAGCGCGTCGGCGCGCTGCTCGAGCGCCGCCTGGATGCCGCCACCGCCATCGCCGTCCTCGCCGCCGCAGTCCGCCCCGCCGGAGATCGTGCAGATCGCGCGCTCGATGCCCTGCGCCACCGAGGTGCCGAAGCCGCCCGAAGCGAGGGCGGCGATCACCGCGGCCACGATGAGCAGGATGCCCATGTACTCCGCCGCGGTCTGACCGCTCTCGCTCCTCCGGCGCATGGGCGGCACGGTATGGAGCGCGGCGAGCCGCCGACAGAGGCGCAGGACTCAACTTGCGGCTGGGACCGGGCCCAGGCCCTATCGGCCTGGCTTCGTACCCTACGGGTACGCGCTGTGTACCTATGGGGTACGATGCTCCGGATGGCCGACTCCCTCGTCGCGCGCCACCAGGACGTGGGCCCGCTCCTCACCGAGCGCGCCCAGCGCGCCCGGCTGCTCGAGGCGATGGTCCAGGTCGTGGCCGAGAAGGGCTACGACGCGGCCACGGTGGCCGACGCGGTGCGCCGGGCACGCGTTTCGCGCGGCACCTTCTACGCACTCTTCGACTCGAAGCAGGCCTGTCTTGAGGCCGCATTCCGCCTGGGCACTGAGGTGCTCGAGGAGCGCATCGACGCCGCGATCACGGGGGCGGCGGACTGGCGCGAGGAGCTGCGGCTCGGCCTGCGCGCCTACCTGCAGACGCTGGCCGAGGAGCCGCGCTTCGCCCGCATCTTCCTCATGGAGTGGGAGCCGCTGCGCGCCGAGCGCGAGGCGGCCATCCTCCGCTTCGCCAAGCGCTATGGCCGGACCTTCGCGCGCTCCGGTCGGCCGGTGCCGCCCGAAGGCGCGCTGTACCTGCTGTCCGCCGGCGTGGGCGAGCTGGCGAGGGCCCGCGTGCACGCGGGCGGGAACGTGACGGATCTCGAAGACACCCTGGTGGGCTGCGCCGTGCGGCTCGCGACCGAGGAGGAACCATGGACCTGACGTTCAACGAGCGCGAGCTCGCCTTCCGCGACGAGCTGCGCCAGTGGTTCGCCGACAACGATCCCGGCCCCAACCCGGGCGACGAGCAGGGCGAGTTCTTGTGGCGGCGCGAGTTCCAGCGCCGCCTCGCCGACGCCGGCCTGGCGGCGGTGCACTGGCCGGCGGAGTACGGCGGCCGCGGCGCGACGCTGACCGAGTCGGCGATCTTCTTCGAGGAGCTCGGCCGCGCGCGGGCGCCGCTGCCCGCCAACGTCCTCGGGCTGCTGCTGGCCGGCCCGACGATCATGCAGTGGGGGACGCCGGAGCAGAAGGAGCGCTACCTCAACCCGATCCTTACCGCCGAGGAGATCTGGTGCCAGGGCTTCTCCGAGCCCGACGCCGGCTCGGACCTCGCGTCGGTCAAGACCCGCGCGGTCAAGGACGGTGACGACTGGGTCGTCACCGGCCAGAAGGTGTGGACGTCGGGCGCCCAGTACTCGAAGTGGTGCATGCTCGTCGCCCGCACGGACACCGAGGTCGCCAAGCACAAGGGCCTGACCTACTTCCTGATGGACATGGAGCAGGACGCCGTCGAGGTCCGCCCGCTGCGCCAGATCACCGGCGATCCCGAGTTCAATGAGCTGTTCATCGTCGAGGCGCGGATCCCCGACGCCAACGTCCTCGGCGGCGTCGGCAACGGCTGGAAGGTCGCGCTCACGACGCTGATGAACGAGCGCGCCGGCCTGGCGTTCTTCGCTTGCGTCCGCCTGCGTCAGCAGCTCGACGACCTGATCGAGGAGGCGGCGACGCGCGGCCTGCTCGACGACCCGGTGGTCGCCGACAAGCTCGGCGAGTTCCACCTGAAGGTCGAGATCCTGCGGCTGACCGCCTATCGCGGGCTGACCGCGACCGAGAAGTACGGCCAGCCCGGGCCCGAGGGCTCGCTGACCAAGTGGATCTGGTCGGACACCAACCAGCAGCTCTCGCAGTTCGCCGTCGACCTGCTCGGGCCGTCGGCCCTGCGCGCCGGCGACCCCTGGGCGTTCGAGGTCATGCGCGCCCGCGGCAACTCGATCGAGGGCGGGACCACCGAGGTCCTGAAGAACATCATCGCCGAGCGCGTGCTCGGGCTCCCCAAGGCACGCTAGGAGAATGACCATGGATTTCGATCTGACCGAGGACCAGAAGGAGATCAAGCGCACCGCGCGCGACCTGCTCGCCGCCCGCTCCCCGTGGGAGAAGGTTCGCGAGGCGGCCGAGGGCGCCAGCTACGACCCGAAGCTGTGGGCCGAGCTGCGCGAGCTGGGGTGGCCGGGCATCGCGGTCGCCGAGGAGCACGGCGGCCTCGGCCTGGGCGCCGTCGAGCTCAGCGTGCTGCTCGAGGAGCTCGGCTACGCCTGCGCCGCGTCGCCGTTCCTCTCCACCGCCGCGGCCGCGGCGGCGATCCAGGCCGCCGGCTCCGACGAGCAGCGCGCGCGCTGGCTGCCGGGCCTGGCCTCCGGTGAGCACACGGGCGCGATCGGCACCCGCGAGGTGGCCGCCGACGCGGTCGACGCCGCGGTGATCGTGCTGCTCGGCGACGACCGCGCCGAGATCCTCAGCGCGGCCGACGCGGACGTGACGCCGTTCGACGCGATCGACTCGACGCGGCGCTACGCGACGGTGGCCGGCGAGGGCGAGCCGCTCGGAGGCGACATCGCCGCGGCGGCCGACCGATTCCGCACCGCGGTCGCGGCGGACGTCGTCGGGATCTCGCAGCGGGCGCTCGACATGACGCTCGCCTACGTCAAGGAGCGCAAGCAGTTCGACATCCCGGTCGGCGCGTTCCAGGCCGTCGGGCACCGCTGTGCCGACATGCTCCTGCACACCGAGAGCGCGCGCTCGACGGCGCTGTTCGCCGCGTGGGCCGCCGAGGCGGACCCGGAGCGGCTGCCCGAGGCGGCGGCGCTGGCCGCGGCGGCGGCGGCGGTCGGCGGCCGCGAGGTCACCGCGACGGCGATCCAGATGCACGGCGGCATCGGCTTCACGTGGGAGGCCGACGTGCACTGGCTCTACAAGCGCGCCCAGCTCGACAGCGCGCTGCTCGGCGGCGCCCGGCGCCACCGCGCCGTGCTGACTCGGCTGGCCGCGCAGCGCCTGGCCACGGCGGCCGCCTGATGGGCGTCCTCGACTCGTTCCGGCTCGACGACAAGGTCGCGATCGTCACCGGGGCCTCCTCCGGCCTCGGGGTCGCGTTCGCGAAGGGCCTCGCCGAGGCGGGCGCCGACGTGGTGCTCGGCGCCCGCCGTGTCGAGCGGCTGGCCGACACCGCCAAGCTCGTCGAGGCGGAGGGCCGCACTGCGCTCGCCGTGCGCACAGACGTCGCCGACCCGGAGAGCTGTAACGCACTCGTCGAGGCGGCGATGGCCGAGTTCGGGCGGGTCGACATCCTCGTCAACAACGCCGGGATCGGCACCGCGGTCCCGGCGACCCGCGAGGCGGTCGACGACTTCCGCAAGGTCATCGACGTCAACCTCAACGGGTGCTACTGGATGGCGCAGGCGTGCGGCCGGGTGATGCAGCCGGGGTCGAGCATCATCAACATCTCGAGCGTGCTCGGCATCGTCACCGCGGGCCTCCCGCAGGCGGCCTACGCCGCCAGCAAGGCGGGCCTGCTCGGCCTCACCCGCGACCTCGCCCAGCAGTGGACGGGCCGCAAGGGGATCCGCGTCAACGCGATCGCACCCGGGTTCTTCGAGTCCGAGATGACCGACGAGTACCCCGAGGGCTACCTCGAGCGGCTGATGTTCCTCGTGCCCTCCGGGCGCGAGGGCAACCCCGCCGAGCTCGCGGCGACGGTCGTCTTCCTCGCCGGCCCCGGCGCCGGCTACATCACCGGCGCCACGCTGCCGGTCGACGGGGGCTTCACGATCAGCTGAGGCCGCCTAGAAGGGCTAGGGGATGCTGAGCCATGGAGTAGCAACACCTAGCGCTCGAGGTCCGTCGGGGCCGCATCATCGAGTGGGTCGGGCGGTGTGGTGCTTCACCCTCCAGGGGTGCTTGACCGCGGCCCGATCGCAGCCAGCGCTCCTCTTCGGCCGCCGCTCGCAGGCGGAAGCGGCGGCCGGTTCTGTCGCCGGCCGCCCAGGAACTGCATCATCGAGTGAGGGGGCGGGTGGTCGAGGACGTCAACCACCCCCTTGGCCCCCGAGCGGCAGCATGGGGGTGGTTCACCCCGAATATTGGGGTCAACCACCCCCATGCGAGGTGCGGCGGCGCATGGGGGTGGTTGACGTCGCCGCCGACGCCCACACCCTCACTCGATGACCGCAGTCCGGGGCCGCGGCGACCCCGCAACGAGGCCGGAGCACCGTCACGCGCGAGCGGGAGCGCCAGACTCGGAGCCGTGCGGGTCATCACCTGGAACGTCAACCGGCGCGTCAGCGCCCTCGCCGCCCAGGCACACGCGCTCGCCGTCCGCGAGCCGGACGTCGTCGCGCTCCAGGAGATCACCGCGCGCAGCACCGGGCTGTGGCGGGCGGCGCTGGCGACGATCGGCCTGCCGCACGTCGCGTTCAGCCTCGACGGCGCCGACCCGCTCCGCCAGCCACCGCGGCGGCGTGTCACCGGCGTGCTCATCGCGGCCCGCGCGCCGCTCCAGGAGGTCGACCCGATGCCCGTCCCGTGGCCGGAGACCGCCGTGGCCGCGGTCGTCGACGGGACGCGGATCGACACCGTCCACGTGCCCAACGCCGCCAACGGCGAGATCAAGCCGCAGACGCTCGCCGCGGTCCGCGCCGCCCTCGAGGCCGGGCCGCCAGGCCCGCGCGTCGTCTGCGGCGACCTCAACACGCCTCGCCGCGAGCACCCGGACGGCCGCGTCGTGTCGTTCGCCTGCGACTCGCGCGAGCGGCTGCGGCCCGAGCGCGGGACGGCGTGGGACGAGGCGGAGCTCGGGGTCGTCCCCGGCCTGAGGGACCTCGGCTTCCGCGACGCCTTCCGCACGCTGCACGGCTACGCGCACCGCGAGCCGAGCTGGACCTTCCGGCGGATGGGCGGGCACGGCGGCGGCTGGCGCCTGGACCACCTGTTCGCCTCGCCCGACCTGCGCGTCCTCGCCAGCCGCTACCACCACGACTGGCGCGACGCCGACCTCTCCGACCACTCCGCCCTGGAGGCGGACCTCAGCGCGGACTGAGCTCCGCGCGCAGCGAGTCGAACGCCGCCTGGCTGAGGTGCACTGAGAGCAGGTCGGAGTCCAGCCCTGCGTAGAGGACGACGCCGTCGTCGTCCACGAAGCCGCCCAGGACGTGGTGCGACTGCGTGCGCGTGGCGCGCTTCTCGTCGGCGATGATCTTCAGCGTCTCGCTCACCCAGCGGTCCTGGTTGCGGTTGAACGTCATCGCTCGGATCCCGCTTGAGATGACCAGCACCCGGTTGTCCAGGTGGATGTACGGGGCGGGAGCCTCGGCGGGCAGGGTCAGGGACATGCGTGCAGCTTCGCCCGCCGGGCGGCGTTCGTCAACGCGGGCTACTTCGCCCCGGACTCGAGCACCGTGAACGTGATTCCGGCGTGCTGCAGGCGGTCGATCAGCGCGTCGCCCATCGCCGTGACGGTGGTGACCTGGCCGCTCGTCGGCGGCAGGTCGTCGAAGGCGAGACAGAGCGCGGACTCCGCGAGCATCTTCGAGGTCTCGCCGTAACCCGGGTCGCCACCGCGGACCTCGACGAGCGCCCGCTGCCCGTCTCCCTCGCCGAGCACCTGGACGGAGAACCAGCTCTTGGCGCGCTGCTCGGGCGTCGGGCCGTCGCCGGGGGAGAGGCGGCTGAGCAGGGCGTTGCGCGCCGGCGGGATCTGGGCGAGGCCGAACAGCGCCGTGGCGCCTGCGACCCCGCCGACGGCGAACGGCAGCCGCTTGACCGCCGCGTAGTGACCGTAGGAGAAGTCGGGGCCGTAGCGCTCGAGCGCGCGCGCGGAACCGACCACGATCTGCGGATCGATCGTCGGCAGCGGCACCGCCCAGTAGCCGAGTGCTCGATGCGGCGTGCCGGGCACCGCGCGGACCCGTCGGTTCTCGGGGTTGCCCTCGCGCCGGCGGCGCTGGGTGTGCGCGGTGGCGGTCTGCCGGAAGCGCGAGAAGATCCCCATCGCCGAGTGGAACGTGCCGCCCGACGGACGCCCGCCGGCACGGACGTAGCCGCGCAGGTTCAGCGGCACCCCCTCGGGCAGCTGCTGGACGCAGAAGTACGCGCCGAGGTCGTGCGGGATCGAGTCGAAGCCGCACGCGTGGACGAGCCGGGCGCCGGTCTGGATCGCGCGCTCGTGGTGCGCGAGCCACATCCGGTCGATGAACTCGGGCTCGCCGGTGAGGTCGACGTAGTCGGTCCCGGCCTCCGCGCACGCGGCGACGACCGGCTCCCCGTAGCGGGTGTAGGGCCCGACGGTGCTGGCGACGACGTGGGTCTGCTCGGCGAGCTCGCGCAGCTGGGTGGGGTTCGTCGTATCCGCCTGCAGCAGGGCGAGGTCCTCGGCGGCGGGGTGGTCCTCGGCCAGGCGCGCGCGCACGGCTGCGAGGCGGCCGGGGTTCCGCCCGGCGATCGCCCAGCGGCCGCCCTCGGGCATGCGCGCAGCGAGCTCCTGCGCCGTCAGCGCGCCGGTGAATCCGGTCGCCCCGAGGAGGACGACGTCGAAGCTTCGCGAGTCGGCGTTCATGCGCCGCGACCATACGCGATCATGGGTCCCATGGAGCGGACGCTCACGCGGCAGGCGGCGGCCGCCTCCGATCACCGCCGCCGGCTGCTCGAGGGCATGGCCGCGGCCATCGCCGACCAGGGCTACGCCGCAGCCCGGCTGTCGGACATCGTCCGCCATGCGCGGGTGAGCCGGCGCACGTTCTACGAGCATTTCAGCGACAAGGAGGCGTGCTTCCTGGCGCTCTACCTGGCGGCCTGCGACCACCTGCTGGGCGTCATGTCGCGCGCCGCGGAGGCCGACCGTCCCTGGGAGGAGCGCGTCGAGGCGACGATCCGCACGTACCTGACCGAGCTCGCCGCCAACCCCGCCCTCACGCGGGCGGCGCTGATGGAGATCCAGGCGGCCGGCCCGCGCGCGGTCGAGCTGCGCCTCGGCGTGCACGAGCGGTTCGCGCAGCTGCTCTGCCGGCTCGTCGAGCACGGCCGGGCGACCGACGTCCCGGAACTGCGCCCGCTCAGCCCCCGGCTCGCCCACGCCATCACCGGCGGCGTCAACGAACTCGTTCTGGTCGAGTTCACCCAGGGCGAGGTGGGCGACCTCGAGGAGCTCGCGGCAGAGGCGACGGCGTTCGTCTCGTCGGTGCTGGCCGCCCTGCGCACCTGAACTCGATGTGAGCCCGGCCGGCGCTCTCGCGGCGGCCGCCTGCCCTCAGCCTGGATCCAGGCTCAGGCCGCGGCCACGTCGAGCATGAACTCGGTGTCGGGTGCCGTGACGGCTTGCGGCCGACGACGGAACACGGCGAGGCTGAGCAGGCGGCCCTCGTCGTGCAGCAGGAGTCGGTCGGCCTGCAGGGTCTCGATCGCGGCACGGACGCGCGCCTGGTGTCCTGCGAGCGCCGGGTCGCGGAGCAGCGCGGCGAGCGTCGTGACGCCGTCGCAGCGTGCATAGACCTGCGCCGCGATTCCGGTGAGCTCATGGCGACCGGACCGCGCGATCGACCGAGTGTCGGTGACGATGATCGTGTCGCCGTGGTGCTCCGCGTCGAGACGAGGTCGTCGTTCGCGCGACGCGCGGCGTGCCTGCCACCAGGCTGCGACCGCCGCGCTCACCGGCTCGAGATAGGTCTCCGGGACGCGACCATCTTCGTAGTCGAAGTCGAAGTAGTACGCGAGGCGACTCATCGCTTCCGGGGCGAGCGGGTACACGTAGCCGTACGCGCGCGCCGGACGCACCTGGCGGAATCCGTGCTCGTGGCTCGCCGCATGGAACGGGCTGAAGCGGTCGAGCCGCAGGCGGGCGGTCGTCGTCGGCGGTCGCAGGTGTGAGAGGCCCGGGATGAGCGTCGCCATGCGCGCGTACTCCGCCTCCGGTTCGCCCGGGAAACCGGCGAGGAGAATCCAGGTGTAGGCGATGTCGAGCTCCTCGCACCAGCGCATCAGCTGGATGTTCTGCAGCGCGGTGGTGCCCTTGTTCATCAGCCGCAGGATCTCGTTGCTGAGGCTCTCGATGCCGGGCTGGATGCTGCGGATTCCGCCCGCACGCATCTTCTTGAGTTGCTCGTAGCGAAGGTTGGCCTTGACTTCGTAGAACAGCTCGAGTTCGAAGTCGCTGTCGGCGAGCATCGGCAGCAACGTGTCGAGGTACTTCATGTCGAGGATGTTGTCGACGGTGGCGATCCTGGCCAGCTCGTGTCGCTGCGCGAGATGGCCGATCTCATCGAATGCGCGCTCGGCGCTCTTGCTGCGGAATGCCATCGTCGTCCCGTTGAGCCCACAGAACGTGCAGTGATGCTTGGCTCCCCACCAGCAGCCCCGGGAGGTCTCCACCACGAGGTGGGTGCGCGGATCGCGTTCTGCACCTGACGCCTCCAGCGCGGCGAAGTAGTCGTCGAAGTCCGGGAACGGAAGCGCGTCCATGTCCTGTATTCCGATGGAGATGGGCAACGCCCTGGCGTCGTCACGGGTCAGCACGCCGGCAATCGGGCCGGAGCCGTCGCGCAGCCAGACGTCCAGGAGGCGCGGGAACGAGCGGTCCGCCTCGCCGGAGCAGACGGCGTCGATGCACGAGAACGACGCGAGCAACTGAGCGCCCATCTCGCCCTCGCAGCTCGCGCCGCCGAAGACGATCAACGGCGCGCCGGGTCGTTGTGCCAGGCGGGTCGCCACGGCAAGGCTCGCGCAGGTCTGGTCGAACGTCGTGGTGAAGCCGACGACCCTGGGCGATCGCGCCACGATCTGCTCGACGCACGCGTCAAGGTAGCTCTCACGCTGGGCGCGCACGGCGACGATCCGGTCGACGAGGTCCGGATCGGCGTGGGGCGCCAGCACGTCTCGCACGTACTCGTCCGCCGTCGCGATGCGGTCGCCGAAGACGGCGTCGGCGAAGAGCCACTCGCCGACGAGCAGGTCCGGCGCCAGCGCCCCGGCAGAGATGACGCGATACAGGTCTCGCCCGACCCGATCGGCGAAGGCCAGGTTGCAGTACTCGGTCGCGGCCGAATAGCCCGCCTGCTTGGCCGCCGCCTGCAGCAGGCTCACGCCGATCGCCGGACGCCGGACGTCCGCGAACGGCATGACCACGAAGACGACATCGGTCGGCCGGCCGGTCATGACGACGGAGCGCTCGCCAGGTCTGACCGCATCCGCTCGATCATCTCGGCACCCGTGGCAGTCCACGACGCCCGCTCGTCGAGCGTCGCCAGTCCCTCGCGAAGGAGGCCGAGAAACCGGTGCGCCGCCTGCTCCATGCTCACCCGTTCCTCGCCGGTCAAGAGCGGCAGGCAGCGGCGCATCCCGTGGACGAGCCGGCCCGCGACGAAGGTCGCGTGCAACACCCGAGTCATCGGTCGGGGTGCGGTGCGAAACGGTGATGCTGCCCGGTCGGCGCGGTTGCTGACCAAGGCGTCGAGCGCCATCCGCGTGGTCAATTCCATATGCGTCGCCTCGTGCACGAGGAACTCATAGAGGCGCACGGTCGGGGCGGGGGTGAGGAACATCGCGCCGAACGTCTGGGTGAAGGTCGCCGACACCGCGCGCCGGTCGGCCAGCTCGAACCAGCGAACCTCACGGACCAGTGCCCGGACGACGGCTGCCATCTCGGGCCACGCGGTCTCCAGCAGCTCGACCGCTCGCGCGACCGCGTCCAGGGTCTGCTCGTCGGGCGCCCGCGGGGCGATCGCAATCGGCGTCCCGGAGCGCCGCACCGTGTCGGCGAAGGCCGCCATCGCGTACGTGACCCACTCCGGCTGCCCGGACGGAGCCATCTCCGTCGGTGGCGTCTCGGTGGCAACCACCCGCTGGAGCTCGGCGAGAGCGAGTGCCGCACCGCGACGGGCGGTCGGCGGGCGCTCGCCCGCCAATGTCACGAAGTGCGCGAACGCGAGCGTCGGCGTCGTCCAACCCGACTCCGCCATCTCGCCGGCGACCTCTGCGGCGCGCGCGGCGAGGTCTGTGCCGTCGAGCACCTCACAACATCTCCGCGCCACCTGCTCGTTGAGCGCCTGCGCGTAGATCCGTCCCAGCTCGCCCGCTCCAGCGGATGACGGCAACCACTCACGGAGCTCGGCAGGCAGCGAGAAGCCCAACGTGGTCTGCACCATGTGTTCGTCCCCTTCAGCGTGTCGCGGCGTCGCTTCGGGCGGGCCATCCAGCCCGGTCCGCCCGAAGCATCGAGTCGGAGCAGACGCAGGCCGTCTCAGCAGATGTAGCCGAGGAAGCCTTCGTCGTCATCGAGGACGAGGTCGACCTTGACCGCGCTCAACTGCTTGCCCGCATCGGTCACGGACGCGTCTCCACGGTGCGCGGGCGGTCCCTCGGAGGCATCCCCCGCGTTGCCATCGGCCGCTCTCGCCAGGTCATCGACTAGCAGAGCCATGTCGGGCTCCTCTCAGCTGGGTGGACTCGTCGTCAGGAATTAGTGCGGAGCAGCACGAGCTGCGCAGTTCCGCATCGACACCGGAGTGATCGCCCCTTGGAATCACCTCGTCGGTATCAGCGCGCCGCGAGCGCGCTCAACAGGGGGTCCATCCACACCCGCGGCCGTCGCCGACGGCTCGAAAGGATCCCTGATGTCCGAGCAGTCATCGCGCAGCCGCCGGCGGCGCGGCACCGTTTCCATGCGTTCCGTCGCGGCGGCCCTGGCTACGGCCGCGGCCGCGGCGGCCGTCGTTCCCGGCGTCGCCGGGGCAGCAAGCCAGAGCGTCGTCGTCCACCAGGGCAACGCGGCCGGCGAGTCGTCGAGCTCGACCGTCGACGCCCGCGTCTCCGACGCGCCGGCACTCGACGCGCGCAAGCCGGATGCGGGGTCCGCGGGTGATGGGTCGAAGGTCGATCCGAAGCTCGCGGCCAAGCAGCAGACCTCACGCAACGCCAACGAGCGCGTCCGCGTGGTGATCACGTTCGACGAGGACCAGCCGATCCCGCGGATGCCCGAGCCCAACGAGCGCGAGCCCCGCACCTCCAAGGCCAACACCGACGCCAAGGCCCGCGCCGACTCGCTCGTCGACGGGCTCAAGTCCCGCCGTGCGGACGGCTACCGCAAGATCCGCGCCGACCTCAAGGGCCTCGACGCCGGCGTCCTCGACGAGTTCTGGCTCATCAAGGGCGTCTCGGCGGAGCTCCCGCTCAAGGCCGTCAACGCGGTCGCCAAGCGCGGCGACGTCCGCCGCATCGAACTCGACGCGACCGGCGCCCGTCCCCCGGCCGATGCCGACCCCGCCAACGACGAGAACGACGCCCGCGCGCTGATCCGCAGCGATCCGTACTTCGCCCTCAACCAGACGGCCGGCTGGATCGGCCTGCTGGACAGCGGCGTGCGCACCACCCACACGCTGTTCAACAGCCCGTCGCGCATCGCGATCCGCGAGGACCTGACGAACACGACGAGCCCGAACCCGGATGACGACTGCTGGAACCACGGCACGTCGACGGCCGCGATCATGACCGGCAACGGCAACCTCGGCGACGCCTTCCGCGGCATCACCGGGATCCAGGTGGACAGCTTCAAGGTCTACCCGGCCGGCTGCGGGAACCTCAGCGCCACGGCCGCCGTCAACGGCTTCCAGCGCGCCGTGAACGTCCTCGACCGCGTCATCGTCGCCGAGATGCAGGCCGGCGGCACCGAGACGAGCGCGATCTCGACCGCGGCCGACCGCGCGTTCGACGCGGGCGCGGTCGTCATCGCCGCCAACGGCAACAACGGCTCCGCCGCGAGCACGGTCAACGTGCCCGCCGTCGCTCAGAAGGCGCTCGGGATCGGCGCCGTGGACCTCAAGACGCTGACCACGCCGTCCTACCAGAGCCTCGGCCCCGCGGGCGACGGGCGCATCAAGCCCGACATCCAGGCGCCGACCAACGTCGAGACGGCGAGCAGCTCCGGCACGACGGCGACGCGGGTGTTCGGCGGCACCAGCGCCGCGACGCCGCACGCCGCTGGCGCCGCGGCCCTGATCCGCAACTTCCTGCGGGGAGGGACCGGAGACATCGAGCCGGGCGCCGTCTACGCCCACATGATCATGTCCGGGACGCGGGCCTACCCGTTCAACAACACGAACGGCGCCGGCCGCATCAAGCTCCCCGTCGGCGGCAGCTTCTTCCGCGGGACGGCGAACGTCGCCAACGCCCAGACCGTGGACATCCCGATCAGCGTCCCGGCCACGAACAACCAGCTCAACGCCGCCATCTGGTGGCCTGAGGCGCCGGCCAGCCACAACGACGTCGACCTGTCGCTGGTCGACCCGGCCGGAACCGTGCGGGCCTCGAGCCCGTCGGGCGCCGGCGTGTTCGAGCGCGTGAGCATCAACGGCCCGATCGCGGGCGGGACCTGGAAGCTGCGCCTGCGCGGCTACAGCGTCCCGGCAGGCCCGCAGAAGGTCTACTTCTCCGCGACGCACACCTCGCCGTAACCGCCCGTGGCGGGCTGGGCCGTACGCCCAGCCCGCCACGCCGGCTCAAGTGACGGTGACGGACACGCGCTGGACGGCGTTGTTGGAGTAGCCGCCCAGGTTCCACGGCGCCGTCGTCGGCTGGCGATGGCCGGCCGCGTCGGTCGCCCGGCAGCACAGCTCGTACTCGCCCGCCGCCTGCGGCCGCCAGTCGAACGTCCACCGGCGCCAGGCGTGCGGCCCGGCCGGCGGATCGAGCGCGGCCGGCTCCCACGTCGTGCCGCCGTCGCTGCTCACGTCGACCGCCTCGATCGGGCCAGACCCCGACCAGGCACGACCCTCGATCGTCTGCGGCGCCAGCTTCGCGAAGCGCCGGCGGGTGGCGAACTCCGGGATCCCGGGCGGCACCATCAGCGCGCGCACCACCATCCGCGCCACCGCGACACCCTCGTCATCGGGGTCCTGGCGCAGCCGGTAGCCGTGGGTGTTCTGATAGCCGGTGAACGGCTCGTCGAGCACGGTGATCCGCGAGAGCCACTTCACGTTCGTCATGCCGTACCAGCCGGGCACGACGAGGCGGAGCGGGTACCCGTGCTGCGGCGGCAGCGGCCCGCCGTTCATGCCCCAGGCGAGCAGGACCCCGTCGCCGAGCGCGTCGGCGAGTGGGAGGCTGCGCTGGTAGGCCTGCTCCTCGTCGCCCTCCACGCCGCGGTCGATCGCGGTGAAGAGCACCTCGACGGCGTGCTCGCCGACGCCCGCCTCGGCCAGCAGCCCGGCCAGCGGTGTCCCCGTCCACGCTCCGGTCCCGACCGCCTCGAGCCCCCACGGCTGGCTGATCGGCCGGGGGTCGAGCAGCGACCGGCCGTTGCCGGCGCACTCGAACGTCACGGCGGACGTCACCGCCGGGCGCCGCATCACGTCGTCGAGCGCGAGCGACAGCGGGCGCTCGACCGCCCCGTCGACCTCGAGCCGCCAGGCCGCCCCGTCGGCGCGCGGGACGTCGTAGTGGATCAGCAGGTAGTGCAGGCCGATCGGCGTGATGTCGTAGGTCAGCGCCTCCAGCGGCGTCCCGTGGTTGCGCGTGGCCAGCCGCAGCTCGGCCGGCGAGATCGCCGAGGCCTCCGCGGTGCCTGGTGGGAGTTGCAGGGACACTCGGTCTGTCACGGTCGCACCGTACCGCCTGGGCCGTCAAGCCCTCCGGCTCAGCCGACCGGCTGGAGCGCGAACGCCGCGGCGACGTGCTCGAGCGCCCGCGCCCGGATCGCCGGGTCCGCGACGCTCGAGTAGAGCATCAGCTCGTCGGGCGTGATGCGCTCGACCAGGTCCGTCAGGCCGGCGTGCACGGTCTCCGGCCCGCCGACGATGGCGCGGGCGACCGTCTCCTCGACGACCGCGCGCTCGTTGGGCGCCAGGCGCGGCAGCAGCGCCTCAGCCTCCTCGACGGTCGGGACGGGGGCCGGGCGACCCTGGCGCAGGCGCAGCATCGACACGCCGCCGGGCAGTGCGAGGCGCGCCGCGTGCTCGTCGTCCTCGCCCACCACGACGGCCGCCGCCACCATCACCCGCGGGTGGCCGAGCTCCTCGGAGGCCACGAACAGCTCCCGGTAGAGCGCGACCGCGGGCTCGGTGAACTGCGGGTGGAAGTGGTGCGCGAAGCAGAACGGGATCCCGAGCGCGGCGGCGATCCGCGCGCCGCCGTCGGTCGAGCCGAGCATCCAGATCTCCGGGACGGTGTGCGTGCCGGACACCGCCCGCATGCCCGCCCATCCGCCGCCGAGGTGGCCACGCAGCTGGGCGAACTGGTCGCCGAACTGGTCGGGCGAGGTGCTGCGCAGCGCCAGCGCGGTGCGCATGTCGGTGCCCGGCGCGCGGCCGAGGCCGAGGTCGATCCGGTGCGGATGCAGCGCCTCGAGCATCCCGAAGCGCTCGGCGACGGCGAGCGGCGCGTGGTTGGGGAGCATCACGCCGCCGGAGCCGACGCGGATCCGCTCGGTGCTCGCGGCGAGGTGCGCGATCAGCACCTCCGGCGCCGTCGACGCGACCGACGGGATGTTGTGGTGCTCGGCGACCCAGAAGCGGCGGTAGCCGAGCGCGTCGGCGCGCTGGGCCACGTGCGTGGTGCCCGCCAGCGCGTCGGCGGCGCTGAGGCCGGCGCGGACCGGGGCGAGATCGAGGACGGACAGCGGGAGGCTCATGTGTCCAGCCATTAAAGACGTGAGGCCGCCGCGGGGGTACGCGACGGCCTCTGGTGCTCTGTGCCCGGAGAACGCCGGCGAGGAGGAGGAGGGCGGTCAGGGGGCCGAGTCGGCGGGCTCCGGTCCGTGGAGTCCTTATGTCTGGGTTGTGGGCCACATCCTGCCGCCCTGACGGCGTGTACGACATACGGCGGGCATGCGGATCACAGTGCGGTAAACCGAACCCCCGGCGACGTGGCCGGGTGCAGCGCCCGGAGCACCGACTCCGCCCGCAGCAGCGCCGACAGCGGGGCCGCCGTCTGGATCTGTCGGCGCCGGAACGCGGCCGGGAGGTCGATCTTCCCCGAGAAGTAGTCCTCGGCCGTGGCCGCCGAGGCGAAGATGACCAGGTCGGCGGCGGACTCGGACGGGCCGAGCTCGAGGCGGGGCTCGCGGCCCGTGAGGTCGATCGTGACGTCGGCGTCGGGCTCGTGCAGGCGCCAGCGGACGCGCAGCGGCATCCGGCTGACGCGGCGGGCCACCGCCGGGTCGGCGAGCACGCGCTCCAGGCGGCCGCCGAGCCGCTCGTAGACCTCGCGCTCGGATGCGAACTGAGGGCGGCGCCGGTCGGCGTGGAACGCGGCGACGACGTCGCCGGCGCTGCGGATCGACGCGTGCGCGAGCAGCCAGTGCGAGCGGACCGTCGCGAACGGATCGCCCCGGCGGGCGGCGGTGGCCAGCTCGGCGGCGTAGAGGCGGGCGGCCACGCGGCCCCAGGTGAGATCGGCGCCCTCGGACTCCCAGTGCGACGGCG
Organism: uncultured Solirubrobacterales bacterium; assembly: GCA_963828075.1. Lineage (GTDB taxonomy): Bacteria > Actinomycetota > Thermoleophilia > Solirubrobacterales > Solirubrobacteraceae > JACCYI01. The sequence goes on from CAWHDH010000021.1 coordinate 2,842,306, forward strand.
CGAGGTCGAGCAGTTCGCCGGGCGCCGGGTCGAGCGCCGTGACCTGCCCGGTCACCGGCGCGCCGAGCACCAGGCCGGCGGGGCCGCCGCCGATCCGCACCAGCGGGTCGCCGCGGCGTACGACCGCGCCCAGCCGCGGAAGCCCGAGCGCCGCCGCCGGCCCCGCCTCGGCGGCCAGCGCGCCGGTCAGGCCGATGCGCAGCGCGCCTGCGCGGACCGCGACGCGCAGGTGCTGGTCGAGCGCGATCCCCGACGGCCCGGCCTCGCCCAGCGGCGGCGGGCCGGGGCCGTCAGGACGCACGCGCGGCCGCGGCGGGAGCGCCGAGAACTCCACCGGCCGCCCGTGCTCGAGCGCCGCGGCCGCCAGCGCGTCGGGTGCGATGAGCGGGACGCCGTAGTGCGCGGCGGCGGTGCGCAGCCGGTGGCGATGCCCGGCCGAGCCGGTGGTCGGCAGGGCGAGGGCGACGATGGCGGCGTGCTGCGCGCGGAAGCCGGTGCGGTGGACCTCGACGTCGCCCCAGGCGACGATCGCGCCGACCGCCTCCGACGCCGGGCGCAGCCGCCGGTCGGCGGCATCTGCGACGGCGTAGAGGCCGCACGTGCAGCGCGGCCCGGGCGGCGCGTGGTCGCGGGCGCGGGGATCGAACCGGCACGCCGCCGTGTTGACGCCCGGGACCCAGGTGCCCTCCCGCCCCGCCGACCACGGGACGAGCTTCCCGCCGGCCTCGAGCCGCCAGGCCCGGTACCCGACGAGCGGCTCGACGAAGTCGGGCGCCGTCACGCCGGCGCGGGCTCGCGCGGCGCGACCGGCGCGCGCTCGGGTTCCGGCTGCGGGGCCGGCTCGGCGGGGCGATCGCGCGCCGGCTCGCGGTCCGGGACCGGCAGGCGCAGCGGCTCGATCCGCACGCGGCGGGAGGGGCCGGGAAGGTCGAGCGCGACGGGCATCATCGGGCGCGCGACCTTAGAGCCGCCCCCGGATGGCTACCTCGTGAGCAGGCGGTCCAGCGTGACGTTCGGGTGGTCGCGGGCGACGCGGTCGAGCGCCCACTCGCTGGTGAACAGCGCGAGCTGGGTGCCGTCCGAGCGGTACAGGACGTCGGCCTGGCGCGCGTTGCGCAGCGTCTCGGCGCCGGCGGCGTCGGTGCGCCGCGCGACGTTCCAGGGCACCGCATCGAGCCCGACGGTCACCCCGAACTCGCGCTCGAGCCGGTCGACGGCGACGTCGAACTGCAGCGGCCCGACGCCGGCCAGCACGGGGCTGGGATCGGCGACCGGGTCGACCCGCAGGAGGTGGATGACGCCCTCCTCGGCCAGCTGGGAGAGGCCGCGGTGAAACTGCTTGTGGCGCGTCGCGTCGCGGTTGCGCACGCGCACGAAGTGCTCGGGCGCGAGCGTCGGGATCGGCGCGAACTCGACCGGCTCGGAGAGGTAGAGCGTGTCGCCGACGCGCAGGTCCCCGGCGTTGATGACGCCGACCACGTCGCCGGGGAACGCCTCGTCGAGGACCGCGCGGTCGTCGCCGAACACCTCGTGCGCGTGGGCCATCGCGAACGGCTTGCCGGTCCGCGCGTTCATCACCTTCATGCCGCGCTCGAAGCGCCCCGAGCAGATGCGCAGGAACGCGACGCGGTCGCGGTGGCGGCGGTCCATGTTGGCCTGGACCTTGAACACGAGACCGGAGAACGGCGCCTCGAGCGGGCGGGCGTCGCCGTCGACGGTCGGCCGCGGGCGCGGCGAGGGCGCGAGCGAGGCCAGCGCCTCGAGCAGCAGCGCGACGCCGAAGTTCGAGACCGCCGAGCCGAAGAACACCGGCGTCTCGCGGCCGGTCGAGAAGGCCTCGGGGTCGAGCGATCCGGCCACCGCGTCGAGCAGTTCGAGCTCCTCGGCGGCGACCGACCACGCCTCGCCCTCGCTCGCCGCCGCCTCCGCGGCCGTCATCCGCTCGTCGCCGGCCTGGGTCGCGCCGCCGGCGGTGCGGGTGAAGCGGTGAAAGACGCCGTCGGACCGATCCACGACGCCGCGGAAGTCCCCCGGGATGCCGACCGGCCAGGTGGAGGTCACCGGCGCCACGCCGAGGACGCGCTCGATGTGGTCGAGCATCTCCAGCGGCTCCATGCCGGGCCGGTCGTACTTGTTGACGAACGTGATCAGTGGGATCGAGCGGGCGCGCGCGACCTCGAACAGGCGCAGCGTCTGCGGCTCGACGCCCTTGGCCGCGTCGAGCAGCATCACGGCGCAGTCGGCGGCCGCGAGCACGCGCAGTGTGTCCTCGGAGAAGTCGCGGTGGCCCGGGGTGTCGAGCAGGTTGAAGACCACGCCGTCGTGGGCGAAGCGCAGGACCGTCGAGGTCACCGAGATCCCGCGCCGGCGCTCGATCTCCATCCAGTCCGACGTCACCGCGCGACGGGTCTTCTTGGCGTGCACGGCGCCCGCCTCGGTCACGGCGCCGCCGTAGAGCAGGAGCTTCTCGGTGAGCGTGGTCTTCCCGGCGTCCGGGTGCGAGATGATCGCAAAGGTCCGGCGGCGGGCCGCCTCGGAGGCGACGTCGCCGGGCATAGGACGTACGAGGGTAGCCTGCGGTCCCATGACAGCGACCCTCCGCATCCTCCCTCTCGGAGGCCTGGGCGAGATCGGCAAGAACATGACCGTCGTCGAGTACGACGGCCGCATCGTCGTCGTCGACGCCGGGGTCCGCTTCCCCACCGCCGAGATGCACGGCATCGACCTCGTCGTCCCCGACTTCTCCTACCTGCTCGACCGCCGCGACCAGATCGACGCGATCGTCCTGACCCACGGCCACGAGGACCACATCGGCGCGCTGCCCTGGCTGCTGCGCGAGCTCGGCCAGGACCACCACCCCGTGATCTACGGCCGCCGCCTCACGGTCGCGATGGCACGCTCCAAGCTCGAGGAGCACCGCCTCAAGCCCTCGATCAAGGCGATCGAGCCCGGCAAGGTCGTGCAGGCGGGCCCGTTCGCGATCGAGCTCGTGCACATCACCCACTCGATCCCCGACGCCGCCGCCGTCGCACTGACCACGAAGCTCGGCACCGCGCTGTTCACCGGCGACTTCAAGTTCGACCAGACGCCGGTCGACGAGCGGCCCGCCGACATCAGCCGGCTGGCCCGGTTCGGCGACGACGGCCTGCTCGTGCTGTGCGGCGACTCGACGAACGCCGACCGCGACGGCTTCGCGCCGTCCGAGACCGACATCGGCCCGGAGCTCGAGCGCGTCATCGCGCGCTGCACCGGGCGCGTGATCGTGACCAGCTTCGCCTCGAACATCCACCGCGTCCGGCAGGTCATCGAGGCGGCGCGCGCCGAGGGCCGGCGGGTCGCGCTGCTCGGGCGCTCGATGGTTCGCAACGTCGCCATCGCGCGCGAGCTGGGGATCATCAAGATGCCCGACGGCGTGCTCGTCGAGCCCAAGCAGCTGGGCAGCATCGCCGACGGCAAGCTCGTGATCGTCACCACCGGCTCCCAGGGCGAGCCGCTCGCCGCCCTGCGCCGGATGGCCTACCGCGAGCACCGCCAGGTCAAGCTCAAGAAGGGCGACACGATCGTCTTCTCGGCGACCCCGATCCCCGGCAACGAGCGCGCGATCAACGACACGATCGACCGGCTGTTCCAGATCGGCTGCGACGTGGTCACGGCCAAGGACGCCAAGATCCACGCGTCCGGGCACGGCTACCGCGAGGAGATCAAGCTGATGCTCAACCTCACGCGGCCGAAGTACCTGATGCCGATGCACGGCGACCACATGCGCCTGCGGCTGCACGCCGAGCTCGGCCAGCGGGTCGGGATCCCGGCCAACAACACGTTCCGCGGGGACAACGGCCTGCCGCTCGAGATCGACGAGCAGGGCGCCCGCTTCGGCGACCGCGTCCCGGCGGGGATGATGCTGATCGACGGCGTCGAGCTCGGCGACCCGGCCGAGAGCGCGCTGCGCGACCGCCGCCACCTGTCCGCGGACGGGATCATGTTCGTCGTCGCGACGGTGTCCGGCGACGACGGCGAGACGCTGTCCGAGCACGAGATCGTCCTGCGCGGCGTGCCGATCCCGGGCGAGGAGGCAGCCTTCGTCGCCGAGGTGCGAAAGGCCGTCGAGGCCTCGCTCGACAAGGCCGCCGACGACGACATCCACGAGGTCGAGCTCGTCCAGCAGGTGCTCCACGACGACCTCGCCGAGTTCGTCTACAAGCGCCTGCGCCGGCGGCCGATGATCCTCCCGGTGGTCGTCGAGGTCTGATGGCGCGGACCGCGTCGCCGCTCGACGACGTCGTCCGCGTCTACGGCTCGACGCCGCACATGACACCGGCGCAGGGCCGGAGGGTCTTCGAGCATCTCACCGCCACGGGCGCGGGCGACGTCCTCGACATCGGCACGTGCTTCGGGACGTCGGCCGCGTACTTCGCCGCCGCGGTGGCGGCGAACGGCGCGGGTCGGGTGACGACCGTCGACAGCGCCCAGTTCGACGCCACCACCGAGACGAAGAGCTGGGTCGAGCAGGGGCTCTCGGACTGCGGGCTGCGGCATCTCGTGGACCTCGTCCGCATCCCGCACAGCTCCTACGCGTGGTGGCTGAAGGAGCAGGTCGAGCGCCACGCCGAGCCGCAGTACGACTTCGTGTACCTCGACGGCGCGAAGTCGCTGACGATCGACGGCGTGTCGGTGCTCTTCATCGAGCGCCTGTTGCGGCCGGGCGGCTGGCTGCTGCTCGACGACATCGGCTGGACGTTCGCCTCCAACCCGGCGGTGATCCAGACCGAGGGCGTCCACTACTCGCTGTCCGAGGCCGAGCTGCGCGAGCCCCACGTGCGGGCGATCCTCGAGCTCATCGTCAAGCCGTCGCCGGCGTTCTCGGTCATCCGCCGCGAGGCGGACGGGCAGTGGGCGTGGGCCCAGAAGGGGCCGGGCGAGCGCACGCGCTACGAGGTCTTCTACACCCAGTCGCTGGGCGATCGCCTGCTCCGGCGGGGCCTCGCACTCAAGCACCGGCTCGCCCGTCCGCGCCGCGCGCCATAGGCTGAGCGCATGGATTTCGACTTCACCGACGAGCAGCGGCTGATCCGCGACACCGCGCGGGAGTTCACCGACAAGGAGATCGTCCCCCGCGTCCGTGAGAACGACCGCACCAACCACTTCGACCTCGAGCTGATCTCAAAGCTCGCCGAGCAGGGCTACCTCGGGGCGATCGTCCCGCGCGAGTACGGCGGCGCCGGTCTGGACTACGTCACCTACGCGGTGATCGTCGAGGAGGTCGGGCGGGGCGACTCGGCGATGCGGACCGTCGTGTCCGTCCAGACGAGCCTCGTCTGCTCGACGCTCGTGAAGTGGGGAACCGAGGAGCAGAAGCAGCGGTGGCTGCCGCAGCTGTGCTCAGGCGAGGCGCTCGGGTGCTTCGGGCTCACCGAGCCCGACACCGGGTCGGACGCCGCCAACCAGAAGACGCGAGCCAAGAAGGTCGACGGCGGCTGGGTCATCTCCGGCGCGAAGATGTGGATCTCGATGGGCAACTTCGCGAAGCTCGCGCTGATCTTCGCCCAGACCGACCCGTCGCTCGGCCATCGCGGGACCGCCTGCTTCCTCGTCCCGACCGACTCGGAGGGCTTCTCCACGCAGGAGATTCACGGGAAGATGGGCCTGCACGGCTCCGACACCGCGTCGCTCGGCCTCGACGACGTGCGGGTGGACGACGACGCGCTGCTCGGCGAGGTCGGCCAGGGCTTCAAGATCGCCATGAGCGCGCTGGACTCCGGCCGCTACTCGGTCGCCGCCGGCTGCGTGGGGATCTGCCAGGGGTCGCTCGACGCGTCGGCCGCCTACTCCAAGGAGCGGGTGCAGTTCGGCCGCCCGATCGGCTCCTTCCAGCTCGTCCAGGCGATGATCGCCGACATGCGGGTCCAGACCGACGCGGCGCGCCTGCTGGTGTGGCGCGCGGGGTTCCTCAAGGACCAGGGTCGCCCGAACACGACGGAGACGTCGATCGCCAAGCTCTACGCCACCGAGGCGGCGCAGAACTGCGCGCACCTGGCGATCCAGGTCCACGGCGGGTCGGGGTACGTCGACGACCACCCGGTCGAGCGCTACTACCGCGACGCGCGGGTGACCACGCTCTACGAGGGGACGTCGCAGATCCAGAAGCTGATCATCGGGCGCGCCGAGACCGGGCTCAACGCGCTCGTGCCGAGCTGAGCTGAGCTACACGGGGGCGTCGGCGGCGCGCAGGTGCTTGGCGCCGTAGAGCGCGCGGTCGGCGCGGTCGACGAGCTCGAGCGGGTCCTCCGTGCCGTCCCATGCCGCGACGCCGACCGAGCAGGTCTGGCCCGCGGGCATGGCGGCCTGCAGGCGGGCGGCGATCTCGGTCGCCTCGGCCTCCGGGCAGGCGGGGAGGATCAGGCCGAACTCGTCGCCGCCGAGGCGGGCGAGGAGGTCGTCGTCGCGCAGGCACGCACGCCACGCGCTCACCCACTCGACGAGCAGGCGGTCGCCGGCCAGGTGGCCGCCGGTGTCGTTGAAGGTCTTGAAGTCATCGAGATCGACGAGGGCGATGCACAGCTCGTCGGTCCGGCGGCGGCCGCGTCCAGCCTCCAGATCCAGCCGCGCGTTCCACGTTCGCCGGTTCGCGACCCCGGTCAGCGGGTCGGTGTGCGCGACGTCCTCGAGCACGCTGACCAGGCGCGAGCGCTCGAGCCGGTCCATGAACATCGCGAGGACGTCCGACAGCATGCTGAGCTGCTCGATGGTCCGGGCCTCGGCCGGCCGCTCGTCGGGCGTCGAGAACCCAAGCACGCCGAGCACCTCGCCGTTGGCGATCAGCGGCACCGCGATACCCGAGCGCTGATCCGTCCCGGCGGCGTCGCGGTGCAAGGTGGTGACGGCGTCCGTCCACGCCGGCTGGCCGGTCGACCAGGCGCGGCCGGCGAGGGCCTCTCCGCGCCGCAGGCGGCAGTGGCGCGCGAACACGTGGAGCTTCAGTCGCTTCGACCGGTCCGGCGTCCAGACGTAGCGCACCTGCAGGAACGCCCCGTCGTCGTCGCAAATCCACAGCAGGCCGGCGTCCCAGCCCTGCCGGCGCCCGATCGCGGCGAGCAGCTGCGGCGCGGCATCGTCGAGCGAGACGGCGCCCGACAGGACGCGGGTGACCTCGTACTGGGTCTCGAGCTCGGCGTGGGCGCGGCGCGTCTCCTCGCGCGAGGACTCGTTGATCCGCCAGGTGAGGACGTTCGCGGCGCCGGCGGCGAGCACGAAGCCGCCGTGCACGAACGCGAGCCACACGGGGTTCCCGGCGTGGTCGTAGACGGCGCCGGGGGCGATGATCCCGACGACCGCGTGGTGGAGCAGCACGTAGACCGTGGCGAGGCCGAACGGCAGCCAGTCCTCGTAGAGCGCGAGGACGGCGAGCATCACGAAGAAGTGGAAGTGCGCCTCGATCATGCCGCCGCTGATGTGCACGATCGACGCCGACGCGGTCAGCAGCCCGAGCGCGACGGCGCAGCTCTTGACACGGCGGTCGCTCGCCAGCCGGCCGAGCAGCGCGAACGCGATCAACGGCAGGCCGTGCACGAGGTCGTGCAGCGGCGAGTAGCCCTGCGCCGCGAACGAGTAGATCGGAAGGGCGGCGGCGTGAGCCCACAGCAGTCCAAGCAGCAGCGCGTGGCGGCGCTGCCACTGATCGGGGGCCAGCGTCCGACCCTCCGGCAGCGCGGCTCGTACGCGAGCGATCGCTCCGATGCTCGTCATCGAGGTCGTATCGGCAGATTGTCGTGCGACTTGAGCGAATCTATCGCGATGCCGAGCGAACGGCTGCGCCGGGGTGGATCTTTTCGCGGCGTCAGGGCCTGAGGGCGACGGCGAGCCGCGCGGTGGCGTTGACCGGCGCGTCGCCCGGGTTGAACTGCGCGGTGAGGGAGGAGGCGGATGAGCGGCCTGGCGATCGGCCGAACCGTCCGCGCTGTCCTGATGTGGTGGGGCTAATGGACCCCCGCGTTGGGACAGCGGACCAGAACCAGCCGCTCCGTATGGCTTTGGCGCCGCGGCGGCTGCCGGCGAACGTCAACAGCGCATCGAGGGAGACCAGCTTCTTGACTAGGGCCTCGTTTAGGGCTCGGGGGAGGCGCGGGTCGTTGGTGGCGGCAGGTGAGGCCGGCCGCGAGCAGTTCGGTGCGCGTGACGACGCCCCGTCGGGGCTCCGCGACCCGCCGGATCGCCTCGTCAGCGTGCATCTCGTAACACGAGCGGCGTTTTCGGCGCGAGAGAGGGCGGCCGAATCCGCACACCCCCTCCGCACCTCCTCCGTAAATGATGCAGTTCTGATGCGACCTGCGCCGCGCATCTTCGACGCCCACCTGCACATCGTCGATCCGGCGTTCCCGCTGATCGCGAACGAGGGCTACGTCCCCGAGCCGTTCACCGTCGACGACTACCGCGCGGCGACCGCCGGGCTCGAGGTGATCGGCGGCGCGGTCGTCTCGGGCTCGTTCCAGGGGTTCGATACCACCTACCTGCTCACCGCGCTCGACCGCCTCGGCCCCGCGTTCGTCGGGGTCGCCCAGCTGCCGGTCACCGTGGCCGACGAGGAGCTACGCGCCCTCGACGCCGCCGGCGTCCGCGCGATCCGGTGCAACCTGCGCCGGAGCGGATCGGAGGGGATCGAGGCGCTCGAGACCCTGGCCGCCCGGGTGTTCGAGCTGGTCGGGTGGCACGTGGAGCTCTACGTCGAGGCGCGCGAGCTGGGAGCGCTCGAGGATCGCCTCCGCGCGCTGCCCGCCGTCTGCATCGACCATCTCGGGCTCACGGCAGATGGCTTCGACGTGCTCGTCCGGCTCGTCGCCGGCGGTGGCACGTGGGTCAAGGCGAGCGGGTTCGGGCGCGTCGAGGGCGACGTCGCCGCTCGCCTGCGCGAGTTGCACGCGGCCGCGCCTGAAGTGCTCATCTTCGGCACCGACCTGCCCTCGACCCGCGCGCCACGCCCCTTCCGCGCTGCCGACGTCGCGCTCGTGCAGGAGACCCTCGCGTAGGGAACGGCCGGGGCCGCCTCGCCCACTGACCCGACTCCCTCACTGCCGGGGTAGACGCCGAGTGCACCCCGCCGCCCGCAGGGAGCGCCAACCGAAGCTACGCGCGACCCCGGGCCGCCGCTGCGGCCGCGACCGCGAGCTGGTCGGCGCGGTCGTTGAGCGACTTGTGGGCGTGGGCGGCGCCGGTCTCGTGGCCGCGCACCCAGTGCCAGCGGACCGCGGCGTGGCGCCGGGTCTCGGCGTCGAGCGCCTCGAGCAGGTCGCGGTTCTTCACCGGGCTGCCGCTCGCCGTCTTCCAGCCCTTGCGCCGCCAGCCCTCGAGCCACTTGGTCATCGAGTTGAGCACGAGCTGGGAGTCGGTGACGATCGCCACCCGGGACCCGTCGGGCAGCGCGCGCAGCCCTTCGATCACCGCCATCAGCTCCATGCGGTTGTTCGTGGTGTGCGGATCGCCGCCCGAGCGCTCGACCGGCTCGCCGCCGTCGGGCGGGACGATGATCGCCGCCCAGCCGCCGGGGCCGGGGTTGCCGCTGCATGCCCCGTCGGTCCAGATCAGCGCCTCGCCGGGGCGCTGCTCGACGGGGGTCTCGACGACGGGATTGGTGGCGCGGCGGCGGCGGGTGGCGGGAGGCATCGGGCCGGAAGGGTAGGGGACGGCGGTCGCGCCGCCGCCGCGACTAGGGTTCGCGCCCAGATGAGGAGACGCTCCGGCGCCATCGCAGTGCTCGCGGTCTCGCTGGGGCTGGTCGCGGCGCCGGCGCCCGCCGGCGCCCAGGTGCCGGTGAGCGCCTTCCCCTCCCCGGGGACGCTCACCGCCTCGACCGGGTCGCAGATCTCGTTGCGCGGGCGCCCTCCCGGCAAGCTCGGCCGGATCGAGGTGATCGGCTCGCGCAGCGGCCGCCACACCGGCCGCGTCCGCGCTCACTCGGACGGCCTGGGCGCGAGCTTCGTGCTCGACCGGCCGCTCCGGAGCGACGAGGGCGTGCTGGTGCAGACGCACCTGCCGATCATCGGCGGCAAGAAGGGCGACTACCGCTTCCGCACCGCCCGCCGGCCGCGGCGGGTCGTGATCCCCCACACGATCTTCGAGCGGATCGAGCCCGGCAAGCGCCAGCGCCTGCGCTCCCGCACTGACCTGCGTCCGCCGGTGGTCACGGTGAACTCGGTCGCCGCCGGCGTGAGCCCGGGTCAGATCATCCTCGGCGCCAAGCCCAAGCTCGACGGCCCGCAGTCGGGGCCGATGATCCTCGACGAGCAGGGGCGGACGCGCTACTACGTGCCGATGGGCGGGCGCCGGCAGGCGATGGACGTCCGCGTCCAGCGCTACCGCGGCCGCCCCGTCCTGACGTACTGGCGCGGGACGTCGCGGCAGGGTATCGGCGCCGGCGAGCTCGTGATCCTCGACGATCGCTACCGGCCGGTCCGCCGCGTGCAGCTCGGCAACGGGCTGATCGCCGACCTCCACGAGTTCCTGATCACCGACCGCGACACGGCGCTCGTCATCGGCTACCCCGCCGTGCGCGTCGACCTCTCAGGGGTGGGCGGGCACCGGCGCGGTACCGCGATCGACTCGGTGATCCAGGAGATCGACCTCGCCACCGGGCTCGTGATCTTCGAGTGGCACTCGATCGGCAAGGTCGCCCTGGCGGAGAGCTACTCGCCCGCGCCGGTCAGCGCGCGCGTCCCGCACGACTACTTCCACGCGAACTCGGTGTCGCTGGACCTCGACGGCGACGTCCTCGTCTCGGCCCGCAACACCTGGGGGGTCTACAAGATCAGCCGCCGGACGGGCCAGATCCTGTGGCGGCTCGGCGGCAAGCGCAGCAGCTTCAAGATGGGTCGCGGCACGACGTTCGCGTGGCAGCACGATGCCCGCCGCCGCGCCGACGGTGCGCTCACGCTGTTCGACAACGGCGCCGCGCCGCCGGTCCGCAAGCGGTCGCGGGCGCTGACGCTGCGGCTCGACGAGCGCGCCAAGACGGCGCGCGTCGAGCGGGCGTTCGTCCACCCGCGCGGGCTGCTCGCGGCGACGCAGGGCAACGCGCAGTCGCTGCCCTCGGGCGGGTTCATGGTCGGCTGGGGATCGCAGCGCTTCTTCACCGAGTACGCCGCCGACGGGCGGGTGGTGTTCGACGCCCGCCTGGCGGTCGGCTTCGAGACCTACCGCGCCTACCGGTCGCTCTGGGTCGGGCGCCCGCCGACGCGCCCACGCGTCGCGGGCGTCCCGCGCGGCAACGGGATCGATGTCTTCGCGAGCTGGAACGGCGCCACCGAGGTCGCGAGCTGGGAGGTCCTGGCCGGCTCGAGCCCCGGCACGCTGCGACCGGTCGGCGCCGGGCCCTTCCGCGGGCTGGAGACCCAGCTGTTCGTCCCGACGCGAGCGGCCTTCGTCGCGGCGCGGGCCCGGGATGCGGCCGGTGCCGTGCTCGCCACCTCGCCCGCCCGCCGCGTCAGCGGCTGACCGGCCGCGGCGGGGCGAACGGCCGGTTGCAGGCGTCGGCGACGCACGTGCGCAGGCGCCGCAGCTCGGCGCCGAGCGCGACTCGGACAGAGGCGTAGCGCGGGTCGGCGTGGCGCGAGCGCAGCTCGTGCGGGTCGAGCGCCAGGTCGTAGAGCTCGCGCGCGCCCCCGCGCCAGTGCACCGCGAGGTAGCGGTGGGTGCGGATCGCCGAGTAGGTGGACAGGCGCGCGCGGCCGGGGACGGCCGCGCCGTCCCGGTCGATGTCGCCGGCGACGAGCCCTTCGTGCAGCACCGGACGGCCGGACCGAAGCGTGGGGTCGCGGGCGAGGGGCAGCAGCGACCGCCCGTCGGTGACGTCGGCCGCGGTCGCGCCGGCCGCGTCGAGCACCGTCGGCGCGAGGTCGATGTTGGCGACCAGCTCCTCGGAGATCGTGCCCGGCGCGATCCCCGGCCCGCGGACCAGCAGCGGGACGTGGCTCGCCGCGTCATAGGGCAGGTACTTGCCCTTGGGGATCCGGTGCTCGCCCTGGAAGAAGCCGTTGTCGGACGTGAAGACCACGTAGGTCGACTCGAGCTGGCCGGTCTCGCCGAGCGCCGCGACGATCGCGGCGACCGCTTCGTCGACGGCGAGCAGCGACTCGCGGCGAGCGCGGAAGTCGGTCGCGATTCGGCTCACCATCGCCGGCGTCAGGCGCCGCAGCCGGCGGACCCACGGCGGCTTGTCGCGGACGTCGGTCTCGTCGTAGGCCGGGTCGGTCTCCTGCAGCGCGGAGAAGATGCCACGGTGCCGCGGCGCCGGCCGGACGTAGGGCGTCGTGGTCGCCCCGGGCTCGGTGCTCTCGCCGTGCGGCGCCACGAAGGCGAGCGAGAGGAAGAACGGCGGGCCGTCCTCGCCGGCGTGCGAGTGGATGACGTCGAGCGCCTTCTGGCGCAGGATGTCGGTCTGGTAGCTCCCCGGGTCCTCGCTCCACGGATCACCGTAGGTGCGCAGCTCGCCGTTCTCGTTGAGCGTGTAGCCCCACATCAGGTAGGTGCTCTTGTCGACGGCGCCATGCCAGTCGGTCCAGCCCGGCGGGACGGCCGGCGCCTCGCGCAGGCCGTAGCCGTTGAGGTACTTGCCGACGTGGCTCGTGTCGTAGCCCGCGGCCTGCAGCCAGACCGGCAGCGTGCGCCCGGCGTCGAGCGCCTCGACCCCGCCCTCCGGCGGCGTGTTCGTGCGGACCCCGTGGTTGTGGGCGTAGCGGCCGGTGAGGAACGTCGCGCGCGACGGGCAGCACAGCGGCGTGGCGACGTAGGAGCGAGTGAACGTGGCGCCGGCGTCGCCGATCAGGCTCGTCGTCAACGGGAGCGCGGCCATGTCGGCCAGCGTCTGGTCGTCGGTCATGATCACCACGACGTTCGGGCGCTCCGACGCGGCCGCGGAGGCGGGGAGGACGGCGAGGAGCAGGAGCAGGACGAGGGCGAGGCGACGCGTCACGAAGGGCGACACGATGACACGCCCCGGCGCACGCGTCCGCCGGTCCTGCGCCGTGTCAGGCCGGTTCGCGCACGGGTGGGCGCTCGGGCTCGCGCGGCGGCGCCTCGGCGGGCTCGCGGGGCGCCGGGACCGGCGCCTCGACCGGCTCGACGATGATCGTCCGCGACGGCCCCGGGAGGCTCATGCCGCAACTGTAGGGGTCTGACCCCTCATTCGGTCTCTTCGAGCACGGCTCGCTCGGCCTCGCGGGCGGCGGCGCGGACCGCCTCGGCCGCGGCGGAGGCGTCGAGGCCGGTGCTGCGCAGCAGGTCGACCGCCGTCGAGCGGATCTGGCCGACGATGACGCTGACCGAGAGGTTGCCGGTGCGCTCGAGCACCGCGCTCGCGGTGCCGGCGGCGCGCAGGGCCGGCTCGCGCACGGCGGCGGCCGTGTCGCTCGTGTCCTCGTCGAGCACGCCGCCGAGCGCACACACCGCCTGGGCGAGCGCGTGCAGCGCGTCGCCAACCTCGGGCGGAACGCGGTCGGCGAGCTCGATCGCGCGGATCGCGCCGCGCGCCATCACGCGGACGTTGCGCACCGCCAGGTCGATCTGGGCGGCCGCGTCCGCATAGGCCCCCATCTGCCCGCGTGCCCGGCGGCGCGGCGGGGCCATGCGGGCGGTCTCGATCCCGGCGGCGACCGCCTCGTGGAAGCGCGACTGCAGCTCGTCGATCCCGCGGGCGCGCTCGAGCGCCTGCTCGGCGAGCTCGACGTCGCGGTCGAGCAGCGCCTGCGCGATGTCCTCGAGCGTAGCCTGCAGTTCCTCGAGGACCGGGCCGACGGCGCGGCGCACCAGCACCACCGGGTCCGCGGGGAGGAACAGGGCATTGACCAGCAGGGCGATCGAACCGCCGGCGAGCGCGTCGAAGAACCGGTCGAACGCGAGCCCGTCGCCGGGCGGCAGGATCGTCACCACCAGCACGGCGGAGATGCCCGCCTGGTTGACCATGATCGGCCCGGTGCCGAGCAGGACCGCCGCTCCGACCGCGAGCAGCACGATGAGGCCGAGCTGGAGCGTGCCCGTCCCGAGCGCGAAGACCAGCAGGTCGGCGATCAGGATGCCGATCGCCACGCCGACCGCCAGCTCGGCCGCGCGGCGGCCCCGCTGGCCGTGCGTGACCCCGAGCGTGATGATCGCCGCGATCGGCGCGAAGAACGGCCGGTCGCCGCCGAGCACCTCGACGGCGAAGACCCAGGCGAGCGTCGCCGCGGCTGCGATCTGCAGCACGGAGCGCCCCGACACGAACAGCCGCAGCAGCCGCGTCCGCAGCGAGACCCGCGACCGCTCGGCGGCCTCCTCGAACAGCGCCCCGCCACGGTCGGAGAGCTGCTGGACGGTGGGAGAGCGGCGGCGCGGCACGACCTCTCCGATGCTGGCAGGTCGGCCGAACGTCTGATAGGGAACGCTTACCTCAAGCCGGTCTCCGGCATGCCGAGAACGATGGTGTGAGCGATCCGGTGTCCGAGAGCGGCGGCGTCCTCGCCGCGCTGTCGCGCCGGCGCCGCGCCAAGCGCCCCACGCAGAAGCCCCGCTGCGCCGCGCCCAAGCGCGTCAAGCGCAAGCAGGCCGCCACGCCCAAGGCGCGCCGCTCGGGCCTCGACGTCCGCGCCAGCGCGAAGCGCACCCCGGCCAAGCCGAAGCTCAAGCCCTGTCGCAAGCCCGGCAAGGCGAAGCCGAAGCCGAAGACTCCTCCGAAGGCAGTCTCCGCGCCGCCGCCGAGCCTGCACCCGCCGGTCAAGCCCGTGCCCGTCGCGGTGCCGCCGCCGGTCCCGGTCCCGCTGCCGCCTCCGCCGCCGGCGGCGTCGACCGAGGAGCTGACCGCGATCCGCGCGGGCATCCCCGTCTACGACGGCCAGTTCGGCCGCGCCCAGGCCGAGCGCCTGCTCTGGCGTGCCGGCTTCGGCCCCCGCCGCGGCGAGGGCGAGGCCCTCGCCGCGCTGGGCCTCCGCGAGGCCGTCCGCCGCCTCACCCAGCCGGTCGGTCAGGCGACCCTCGACGGCCCGGAGCCCACGCGCGACGACGGCAGCCCGCTCACGCCGACCGACGCCTGGGGTGACGACCACCTCTACTGGCTCGACCGCATGGCGCGGACGAGCCAGCCGCTGGTCGAGCGCATGGCGCTGGTCCTGCACGACTGGTTCGCCACCCGGATCGACAACGTCGGCTCCCAGCGCCGGATGCTCGACCAGACCAACCTGTTCCGCGCCCACGGTCTCGGCAGCTTCCGCGCGCTCGTCGTCGCGATCACGCGGGACCCGGCGATGATCCTCATGCTCAACCAGGCGTCCAACCGCAGGGGCGCGATCAACGAGAACTACGCCCGCGAGCTGATGGAGCTGTTCACGCTCGGCGCCGACCGCGGGGCCTACACCGAGAGCGACGTGCGCGAGCTCGCGCGAGTGCTGTCGGGCTGGCGCAACGACTGGACGCCGGAGCTCGGCAACCACAACTTCCGCTGGGACGTCAACCGCTGGGACCCGGGCACCAAGACCGTGTTCGGCAAGACCGGCGCGTTCGCATGGGAGGACGCGTGCCGTCTGGTCGTCGAGCACTCCCTGCACCCGTCGTTCTTCGTCGCCAAGCTGTGGAGCTACTTCATCGCCGAGCCGCCGCCGGCAGCGGTCGCCGAGCAGCTCGCCGAGCTCTACTCCGCCTCGGGCTACGAGATCCGCCCGGTGCTCGAGGCGATCCTGCTCTCGCCCCAGCTGTACGCGGGCGGCGCGATGGTCAAGCCCCCGGTCGTGGCGATGGCCGGCCTGCTGCGAGCGCGCAACCGGGCGGTCGAGGGCTGGGGCTACATCGACACCTGCGCGCGCGCCGGCCAGCGCCTGTATTACCCGCCCGACGTCGCCGGCTGGAACGACGAGCGCTGGCTCGACACGAGCACGGTCCGCGCGCGCTGGGACATGGTCGCCCGTGTCCTCGCCGGGTCGGCCGCCAACGGCGCGACCTACCCCGCCGAGAGCGCCGCCGAGGCGGTGGCGCGCGCCCGCGAGTTCTGGGGTGACCCCAGCGGGCTGACCGCCGAGACCGTCGCGGCGCTCGAGGCCTGGGCGGCCGACGCGATCCCGACCACCGCGAACTCGTGGCTGCGCGTCCAGCGCCAGCACGCCCTGCGCCAGCTCGTCGGCGCGAGCCCCGACCTCCAGATCTCCTGAAGAGGACATGACCCTTCCCACCACCCCCCAGCCCGGCCACTGCGCCGACTTCTCCCGCGCCGAGCTGCTGCGCGCGACGATGGCGTCGGCGATGCCCGGCGCCGGACTGCCGTCGATCGATCGCGGGATGCCCGTCCCGGCCGGCACGGGGCTCACCCGGCGGTCGTTCGTGACGCGCACGAGCGGGCTCGCGCTCGCCGTGTTCGGCGCCGGCGCGCTGAGCCCGCGGCTGTTCGAGGAGGGGATCGCCACGGCGTCGGCGGCGGTCTCGCGCGACGGGCGGATCCTCGTCTCGATCTTCTGCTCGGGCGGACTGGACTCGATGAGCCTGCTGGCACCGGTCGGCGACCCGCAGTACGCGGCCCTGCGCCCGAACCTCGCCGTGGCGCCATCGGGCGCGTCCGCCGACGTCTTCACCCAGGACGACCGCCTGCACTGGCATCCGCGGGCGAGTGCGCTGCGCGACCTGCACCGCGCGGGCAAGGTCACCGTCATCCCGGCGGTCGGGTACGCGTCGCCGAACCAGTCGCACTTCACCTCGCGCCACTTCTGGGAGCTGGGCGAGCTCAGCACGACCGGCCGCGTGGGCTGGCTCGGCCGCTTCCTCGACCAGCACGGCTCCGCCGACAACCCGCTGCAGGGGCTGTCGCTCAACCAGACGCTCGCGCCCTCGCTTGCGCCCGCCTCGGCGCCCGTCGCCGCCGTGGCCTCACCGCGCGACTACTCGCTGGCGCTGCGCGACGTCTGGGACCACAACCTCAGGTCGCGGGTGCAGGACGGGCTCGCCGCGCTCGGACGGCTCCCCACGACCGATCCGCAGCTCGCGATGGCGCGCCGCACGGCAAGCAACATCGTCTCGCTGCGCGAGTCGCTGGCGATCCTCGACGGCGCGGCGCCCGCCACCGTGCCGTATCCGTCCGCGGACGGCTTCCCCGGGCAGCTCTCGGCGCTGGCCGAGATGATCGACGTCGGCCTGCCGCTGCGCTGCGTCGCGCTCGACGCCAACGGCGGCTACGACACGCACGACGACCAGGCGGGCTCGCTGCCCGGCAACATCGAGCTGCTCTCCGGCTCGCTCGCCGCCTTCCAGGCCGACCTCGAGGCGCGCGGGCTCGGCGACCGCGTCCTCGTCCATGTGTGGAGCGAGTTCGGGCGCCGCGCGCGCGAGAACGGCACCGGCACCGACCACGGCGCCGCCGGGCTGTCGCTCGTCATCGGGACCCAGGCACGCGGCGAGCTGGTCGGCGAGTTCCCCGGCCTCGGGTCCGCCGGCCTGGACGCGAGCGGCAACCTGCGCGCGACGACCGACTTCCGCGGCGTCTACTGCTCGCTGCTCGAGCAGTGGTTCGGCGTCGGCGCCGACGGCATCATCCCCGGCGCCGGCGGGTTCGGCCGGCCATCGTTGGTGCGGGTGTGATCCGACGGGTCGTGGCCGTGGCGCTCGTCGCCGCGGTCGGGGCGTTCGTCGCGCCGGCGGCCGAGGCCGCGTCCGCGCGGGGAGTCCACGCGAAAAAGCAGCAGCGCCGCGCGAAGCGCCCGGCCCGGCCGCGGGTGGCGTCCTGGTCCGTGACTGGGCTCGGCGGCGGCTCTGGGCTGCGGTGGGCGGCGCCGGGCGGCGCGGTGACCTTCGCGACCCCTCTTGAAGCGCCGGTCGAGGCGGACGTACCCGCCGGCACGGAGGAGTCGGACGAAGCCGAGACCCCCGTGGCGACGCCCGCGTGCGATCCCGACCCCGGCGTGCAGCGCGTCCAGGTCCGCTCGCTGGAGTTCTCGCTGACGCTCTCGCGGCCGTGCGTCGCGGCGGGCGACGTCGACGTCGAGCTCAACAACTCGGGCGGGGAGGACCCGCACGACCTGCACCTCGACCCGGCCGCCGGCGGCGGCGAGGCGTTCGCGATCCCGGAACTCGCCTCCGGCGAGGTCGCCGGCCGGACGTTCGCGCTGCAGGCCGGCGCCTACCGCCTCTACTGCAGCCTGCCCGCCCACGCCGACCTCGGCATGCGGGCGACGCTCAGCGTGCGCTAGTCGAACCGATCCCCGACCGCCACTTCCCGACCGGGAACTCATCGTTTGCACTGGGCGGCGTTTCACACGACCCCCCGCGCGATGCCGAGCTCGACCAGCTCCTGAGGGCGCAGCCGCTGTTGCGCGGCGACGGCCGGCGCCTGGTCCGGCGGGCGCTTGAGGATCGCGGCCGCGGCCTCGGGGGCGATCACCGAGAAGAAGCTGTCGGGCGTCATCCACAGCTCGTCGTGCGACGCGAGGGCGAGCGCGCCGCCGGAGCCGCCTTCGCCGATCACCAGGGTTCTGACCGGAACGGTCGCGGCGGCGATCGCGGCGAACAGGTCGCCGATCGCGGCTCCGACACCGGCGCGCTCGGCGGCTTCGTCGTTGGCCGCTCCCGGGGTGTCGATCAGGGTGAGGATCGGCAGGTTCAGGCGGCCGGCGAGCCGGACGAGGCGCGCGGCGGTCCGGAAGCCGGCCGGCGTGGTTGCAGTGCCGGCTTGGGCGGCGTAGGCGATCGCCCGCCCGTTGCGGCGCCCGATCCCGCAGATCATCCCGGGGTCGCGGCCGCCGGCCCGGTCGCCGGCGATCGTCACGCACGCGTCGAAGTGATGGTCGATGTAGCTCTGCGCCCGCGGACGCTCGGGCGCGCGGGCGCGAAGGACGGCGGTCCACCCGTCGGGCGCGAGGTCGGCGCGCCCGAGCGCCGCAGGCACCTCGGCCGGCTCGGGCGCGGCGCGCCCGCCGGCGGTGAGCAGCTCGAGCGTCAGCGCGAGCCTCGCCGGCACTTCGTCCTCCTCGACGACCTGGTCGACCTGCCCGTGCTGCGCCTTGCCCTCGGCCGTGAACGCCCAGGAATCGCCCGCGCCACGGACGCGCCGCCCGGCGAACGCCACCGTCGCCTGGGGCAGCGCGAGAATCACGTCGGCGGTCGCGGCCAGAGCCGCCCACACGCCGCCGGTCGTCGGGCTGCACAGGACGCTCACGTGCGCAAGGCCGGCGACTCGGGTGCGGTGGGAGGCGACCGCGATCCGCTGCATCTGGACCAGTGCCCGCATCCCCTCCTGCATGCGGCATCCGCCGGAGGCCACGAGGGTGACCACCGGCCGCCGTAGCCGGACCGCGCGCCCAAAGGCGTCGGTGATCCTGCGCCCGGTCGCCTCACCCATCGAGCCGCCCAGGAAACGGAAGTCGAAGGCGATGACGACGGCGTCGACGCCGCCGAAGCGCGCGTCGCCGCAGACGACCGACTCGAGCTCGCCCGATCGCGCCTGAGCGCGCTCGAGCTGCTCGCGGTAGCCGGCCCATGTCAGCGGGTCGGTCGAGATGACGTCGGCGTCGAACTCGGCGAACGCGCTCGTGACGGCGGCGATCGCGGCGCGGGCCCGGCCGTCGCCGAGCCACGGGGCGGCGGGCTCCTTCGTGGCGGTCATGGCGCGAGCCGCTTCTTCTGGACCTTGCCCATCTCGTTGCGCGGCAATGCGCTGAGGTACCGCACGACGCGCGGCCGCTTGTGGGGGCTGAGCAGGCGCGCGACGTGGTCGGCGAGCTCGCGCTCGTCGGGCGGCCGGTGCCCGGTGGCGGGGACGATCCAGGCGACGACGCGCTCGCCGAGATCCGCGTCGGGCTCTCCGGTGACCGCCGCGTCGGCCACCGCGTGGTGCTCGAGCAGCGCGCTCTCGATCTCCCCGGCGCCGATCTTGAAGCCGCCGCTCTTGATCAGGTCGGTGGCGAGGCGCCCGACGATGCGCAGGTAGCCGTCGGGATCCCGGGTGGCGACGTCGCCGGTGCGGAACCAGCCGTCGATCAGCACCTCGGCGGTGGCGTCCGGCCGGTTGAGGTACTCGAGGAACAAGTTCGGCCCGCGGACGTGGATCTCCCCCAGCGTCTCGCCGTCGCTCGCCTCGATCACGGTGCCGTGATCGTCCACGAGCCGCACCTCGACCCCCGCCAGGGGCGGCCCGACGGTGCCCGGCCGGCGGTCGCCGCCGGCGCGCACGGCCGTGTTCATCAGCGTTTCGGTCATCCCGTAGCGCTCCACCACGCGCTGGCCCGTGACGCGCGCGATCCGGGCGTGGTCCGCGGCCGGCAGCGCAGCCGAGCCGGAGACGAGCAGGCGGGCGTGGCCGATGGCGGACGCGACCCCTGGGTCGGCCTCGGCGTCCGCGGCCAGGCGGTGGTACATGGTGGGGACGCCGAACAGCATCGTGGCCGATCCGCCGAGCTCGGCGGCCGCCGCCGCCGAGGAGAAGCGCCCGAGGTGGCGGACGCTCCCGCCGAGGCGCAGGGGGCCGAGCACGCCGAGGATCAGCCCGTGGACGTGGAACAGCGGCAGCCCGTGAACGAGCACGTCGTCGCGGGTCCACTCCCAGGCCTCGGCCAGCGCGTCGAGGTTGGACGCGATCGCTCGGCGCGGCAGCACGACGCCCTTGGGCGGACCGGTGGTGCCGGAGGTGTAGATGACGATCGCGGGCGCGTCCGGCGAGGACTCCTCGCGGCGGCGCTCAGCGCGCGCGAGGACGTCGATATCCACGCGCAGGACGCGCGAGAGCGCCGCCGGCAGGTCCGCGCCGGGCGCCGTGAGGATCAGCGAGGGCGCGCTGTCGGCCACGATGTGCGCGAGCTCGCGCTCGCCGGACTTGGGGTTGATCGGGACGATCGGCACGCCGGCGGTGAGCGCGCCGACGACCGCGACGCAGGTCTCCAGCTCAGGCGTGGCCCAAACGGCGACGCGCGCCGCCGACTCGACGGCGGCGGCGACGTAGCCGGCCGCGCCGGCCAGCTCACCGTAGGTGAGAGCGCGATCGCCGAAGCGGATGGCCTCGCGATCGCCTCCCTCGGCCAGCGCCGGCAGCAACGGGTCGTGGGTGATCGGATGGTTCTGGATGGTCATGTGAGGTATCTCCTCCGGCGGTGCCCGTCAACGGGCACCGCCAGGCCGGGGTTGATGGGTGCGATCGGTTCAGCCGATGCCGAGGACGACGAACAGGAGCCAGACGAGCAGCGGTGCCACCAGCGTGATGACGGCGCCGTACACGAGCAGCGTCCTGAAGAACGCCTCGCGGTCGACGTTCTGGGCGTTGGCGACGACGAGTGCGCCGTTGGTCGAGAACGGGCTCACGTCGACGATGGTGGAGGCGACCGCGAGCGCGGCCACGAAGCCGATCGCGCCGACGTCGCCGGCCAGCAGGAAGGGGACTGCCAGCGGGATGGTGGCGCCGAGCACCCCCACCGACGAGGCGAACGCGGAGACGATCGCCCCGATGTAGCAGAGCAGCAGCGCTGCGATCAGCGGCGCGCCGACGTCCGCGACCGCGTTGCCGACGTAGTCGATCGTCCCGATCGCCTCGAGCACGCCGACATAGGTCAGCACGCCGCAGATCAGCAGCACGACCGACCACGTGATCTCTCCCACGGCCTCCTTGGCCGCCGTCTGCGAGAACAGGGCGAGCACCACGGCGATGGTGATGGCGACGAAGCCGACGTCGAGGTCGAACGCCAGCGTCAACCCGACAAGCCCGACGAGGCCGAAGAGGGTCAGCGCCTGGTACGGCGTGGGGCGTGCGACGGCGTGGTCGGGCAACGCCGCGTCGGCCTCGGGCGATCCGCCCGCGATCCGCGGCCGCCCGCCCGTCGTCGAGGGCCCGGCGGAGGCGATCGCCACGGGAGCCGCCCGCAGCAGCTTCAGCCCGCCGAAGGCCACGAAGACGACCCCGGCGATCAGCAGGTTCACGAGGAGGCTCGCGAGGAACAGGAACACTTCGTCCTGCGGCAGCCCGTGCTCCTGGACGACGCCGTTGACGATCGAGCCGTACACGCTGATCGGCGAGAAGCCGCCGGCCTGAGCCCCGTGCACGACCACCGCGCCCATCAGCAGTGGGTTGATCTTGTACTGGGCGGCGAAGCCAAGAGCGATCGGCGCCACGATCGCCACCGCGGCGGGGCTCACTGCGCCGATCGCCGTCAGGGTCGCGGCGACGCCGAACATGACCCAGGGGATGGCCGCCAGATGCCCGCGCACCGCGCGCACCGAGAGCCGGATCAGCCAGTCGATCGTGCCGTTGGACTTGGCGATGCCGAACAGGAACGTGATGCCGACGAGCACGATGAAGATCTGGCCCGGGAACCCCGAGAGGATCTCGTCGGTCGTCAGGCCGCCGGCGAGCGTGCCGACCAGGAAGGCCGTCGCGAAGGCGAGCAGGCCCATGTTGATGGGCAGCAGCGTCGCCACGACGAACATCGCGGCCAGCGCCAGGATCGAGATCAGTTCAGCCGACATGACGGCGTCCCCACTTGCAGCACATTGTCCCTCTCCCTCAAGAGGTCTCGCCCTCGACCGATCGTTGGTCAGAGGCCTATTGGATGGACCAGTGTGCCAGTAGTGGTCCTACCTGTCAACCAATTGCTGTAATCTCTCACCGATGCCGGACTCCTCGCTCCGACCCATCCGCCGCAGCCCGCTCTACGAGGAGGTCGTGGAGCGGCTGCGGGAGTTCATCGATGTCGAGAAGCTCGAGCCCGGCGACCGGCTGCTGTCCGAGCGGGAGCTCGCGCAGCGCCTCGGCGTCAGCCGCACGTCTGTGCGCCAGGCGCTCACCGCGCTGCGCGTCGGCGGCCTCGTCGAGATCCGCCACGGCGACGGCGTGTTCCTCCTGCGGCCGCCCGAGGAGGTCGTCCCATCCCTGGCCGACCAGTTGCTGGAGAGCCATGCTCAGCTGCCGGCGATCATGGAAGTCCGCGAGGCGCTCGAGATGCAGACCTCCCGGCTCGCCGCCCGGCGCCGCAACGACGAGGACCTCCGCGAGCTCCGTGTCGCGCTCGACGCCATGGCCACCTCCATCGAAGCCGGCGAGGATGGAGCCGACGCCGACCAGCGCTTTCACAGCGCGATCGCGCGGGCCGCACGCAACGACATGCTCACGACGCTGATGGACCAGCTCGCCGACCCGATCGACCAGACGCGGCGCGCCTCGCTCTCGCGCCCCGGCCGCCCGCCCCGTTCACTCGCCGCACACCGTGAGATCCTCGCCGCGATCGAGGCGCAGGACGAGGACGCCGCCACAGCGGCGATGCGCGCGCACCTCGCGGTCGTCGCCGACGTCGCCCTCGTCGCGCACGAGGACGCTCGCGACCCCAGCCGGCGACGCGGCTAGTCGGACCGGCGCCTGCGCCGGAGCGGAGAGCTCCGATGACGCCCTCCGCTGTCGGATCGTGCCGCTGCTTCAGGTCCCCGACGCCTGACCGTCAGCCGGTACCAGCCGCCTCCGGGTCGAGCTCCTGCTCGGGGTCGGCCACCGGCGCCGCCATCTCCGACACCGGGCGCAGGCGCGGGACGCGCGCGGCGGCGGCGTCGAGCCGCTCGCGGACCGGACGGGCGGTGCCGCCGATCAGCCGGCGCTCGGAACCCGACATCGCCGGCCACCGGTCGCGCAACTCCGCGAGGTCGTCGCGCGCGGTGTCCAGGCGCTCGGAGGCGCGGTGGAACGCGCCCTCGGCGAGCGCGTCCTCGGCGTCCGAGACGGCGAGCGAGGCGCCCGCGAGCAGCTTGAGATGCCCGTCCACTCGAGCGGCACGGTAGCGGCGCGCCCGGACGGTCCGCACCGCGCCGTCCGACCCCGGACTTCCGACCGGCGGCGTGCGTACCGTGCCGCCCTCGTCGTTCCCCGCTGACCGAGGAGATCCGTCCCCGCATGCCCGCCGGTGCCATCGCCCGACCGCCCCGCGCCCTGCCGTCCTGGCCGGAGAGCCGGCCGCTGCGCGCATGGCAGCAGGCCGCGGCGGAGGCGGTCTTCGCGCACGCGGGCGACGCGTTCCTGGCCTCCGCCACCCCGGCGGCGGGCAAGACGACGTTCGGCCTGCACGTCGCGCACCGGATGCTGGCGGAGGGTCGCGTCCGCCGCGTCGCGATCGTGGCGCCGACCACCCACATCTGCCGCCAGTGGGCCGCCGACGCCGCCCGCTACGGGCTCGACCTCGAGCCCAACCGCCCGAACGCCGAAGGGCCTGAGCCTCGCGATCGCCACGGCGTCGCCGTCACCTACCAGACCGTCGCCGCCGGGCCTGCGGTGCACCGCCGCCGCTGCACCAGCTCGCCGACGCTCGTCATCGCCGACGAGCCGCACCACATGGGCGAGCACGCGGCGTGGGGGCAGCGCACGCTCCAGGCGTTCGCCGGCGCCCGCTTCCGCCTGCTGCTCTCCGGGACGCCCTTCCGCTCGGACAACACGCCGATCCCGTGGGTGACCTACGACGAGGACGGCGTGTCGGCGGCGGACTTCACGTACACGTACACGGACGCGCTGCTCGACGGCGTCTGCCGCCCGGTCACCTTCCACCCCTACGACGGCGACATGGAGTGGATGAGCGACGGCCGCCGCCGCCGGGCCGACTTCGGCGTCGGGCTGCCCGCGGCGGAGTCTGCCCGGCGCCTGCGCACGGCGCTCGACCCCGAAGGCGACTGGATCGCCGAGGTGCTGCGCGACGCCGACACGCGGCTGCGCGAGATCCGCGCCGGCGAGCACCCGGAGGCCGGCGGGCTCGTCGTCGCGGTCGACAAGGAGCACGCCGAGAACCTGGCCGACCGGCTCGGGCACATCACCGGAACGCGGCCGCCGGTCGTGACCTCCGACGCTCCCGACGCGTCGGCGCAGATCGCGCGCTTCGCGGCGGGCGGCGACCCGTGGCTGGTCTCCGTCCTGATGGTCTCCGAGGGCGTCGACATCCCGCGGCTGCGGGTGGGCGTCTACGCGACCGCCGCGCGCACCGAGCTGTTCTTCCGCCAGGTCGTCGGCCGCTTCATCCGCCGCACACCTCAACCTCCGCGGCAGATGAGCCACGTCTTCCTGCCCGCCGACCGCCGGCTCAAGACGCTGGCGGTGCAGATCGAGGAGGAGCGCAACCACGCGCTCGACCTGTCGCCCGCCGAGGCGCTCGAGGCCGTCGAGCGCGCCGAGTCCACGAAGGACGACGGCGGCTTTCACGCACTGTGGTCGAGCGCGCGACCCGACGACGACGTCCTGCAGACGACGCAGCCCGGCGACCCGCTCCAGCTGTTCGGCGCGCCGGACCCGGCCCCGGCGCGCCCGTCCGCAGCGCTCGCGGCGTTCACCGGCACGCCGGCGGCGGCGCCGTCGCGGCCGGAGTCAGAGACCGCCTACGAGCGCCGCGAGCGGCTGCGCGACGAGCGCCAGGCGCTGGTCGCCGCGCTCTCGCGCCGGTCGGGCGAGCCGCACCGCGCGATCCACGCCCGCATCAACCGGGCGACCGGGGCGAAGTCGGTCGGCGCGGCGACCGCCGAGCAACTCGAGCAGGGCAACCGGCTGTTGAAGAAGGGCTGAGCGCCGGGTACCCGGCTCGCATGCGCCTCCCCGACTGGCCCGCCGGCACCGTCGCCATCCTGTCCACCGGTGCGGGCGCCCCGCACGCGATCCCGATCTCGACCGCGATTCGCGCCGGCGACGACCGGATCCTGCTCGTCCTCGCGCGCCGGCGCGAGTCGCTGGCGCGCCTGCGCGAGGACCCGCGCTGCGCGCTGACGATCCTCACCGAGGGCGACGTCGCGGTCACCGTCCACGGCCGCGCCGAGATCGTCGAGGAGCCGATGGAGATCTCCGACGGCGTGGCGGCGATCGCCGTCCACGTCGACGAGGTGCAGGATCACGGCCTGCCGACGTTCGCGATCGAGGCGGGCATTCGCTGGCGCTGGACCGACGACAGCGCCGAGGCCCGCGACGCGGAGATGCGCGCGGCGCTCCAGCGCCTCATCTAGGGGCCTAATCGGCGGCGATGGTCATGTCGCGCCCGCCGGCCTTGGCCGCGCCGAGCGCGTCGGTGGCCCGCAGCAGCAGCATCTCGGCGGCCTCACTGCCGTCCCAGCGCGCGACGCCCGCCGACGCGGTCTGCTCGCGCGGCGTCGCCGCCCGCAGCCGGTCGACGACCTCGACGGCCTCGCCGAGGCCGGCGCCGGGCAGCAGCACGCCGAAGGCCTCGCCGTCGAGTCGCGCCAGCAGGTCGACCTCGCGCAGGCCCCCCGCCCACGCGGCGGCGGCCTCCTTGATCAGGCGGTCGCCCTCGCGCTCGCCGCGCAGCATGTTGAAGGCGCTCATGTGGTCGAGGTCGAGCACGGCGAGGCACACCGGCTCCTCCGCCCGCTTGGCGCGCGCCAGCTCGCGCGGGACCTCGGTCTCGAACGTGCGGCGCGTGGCCAGGCCGGTCAGCGAGTCGCTGAGCGAGAGCGACGCGACGCGGGCGTGCAGGCCGGCGTGCTCGACC
Organism: uncultured Solirubrobacterales bacterium; assembly: GCA_963828075.1. Taxonomy (GTDB): domain Bacteria; phylum Actinomycetota; class Thermoleophilia; order Solirubrobacterales; family Solirubrobacteraceae; genus JACCYI01. Next base: position 2,868,738 of record CAWHDH010000021.1, read on the forward strand.
GCGACGGCGGCCTGGGAGGCCAGCACGCCCAGGACGCTCGCGGTCGTCTCGTCCAGGCGCGGGATCGCCGCCTGCCAGATGACGATGAGGATCGCGACGACGTTGCCGTCGCGCAGCGCGGGCTCGAAGAGCGCGGAGCGCGCGCCGGTCGCCTCCACCAGCGGGGCGGCGAGCGCGGGGTGCGAGCGGGCGTCGGCGACGAAGAAGCTCTCCTTACCCATGAACGCCCGCCGCGGGCCGCCGTCGTCGCCGCGCGCCTGGATCGTCACGGGCGCCATCTCGACGCCGACCATCGCGGTCGATACGAAATCCCGGCCGACGGGCTCGAGCAGGAAGGCGACCGGCGCCATCGCCGCGTCGGCGACCGCTGCGACGACGGTGGGGCGCGCGTCGCCGGAGGCGGCGAGGGCGTGTGCGACGCGGCCGACGGCGGCCATGCCGCGCGCCTGCCCGCGCAGCGTGTCGTTCAGTCGGCGCAGGTCGCGCTCGTTGGTCTCGCGCTCGAGCTCGGCGGCGAGGACGCGGGCGAGCATGCTGAGCAGGCGCTCGTGCTCGGCGTTGAAGCGGCCCGGGATGCCGGCGACCGCGGCCAGCGATCCGACGCGCGAGCCGTCCGAGAGCTCGACCGGCACGCCCAGGTAGGCGACGATGCCGTGGGCGCCGGCGAAGTCGATGCGCCCGTACTGCGGGTGGCGCGCGACGTCGTTGCACAGGCGCGGCGCCCGATCGGCGGCCATCTGTGCGCAGTAGGAGCTCTCGATCGGGACGGCGAGGTTCGAGCGCAGGCCGAACGACGCGCCGCCGCGGGTGTCGACGATGCGGTGGATCTCCTGGCCGCGGTCCAGGTGGGCGAGGAAGACGGCCGTGCCGGGGAGATGGCGCTCGAGGAGGTCCAGGACCGAGCGGGTGGCGTCGGCGAACGATCGGTAGGTCGTGGCCGACGCGGCCGTCGCGGCAGCCTGAAGTGCGTGGGACTCCACATTCCCCATCATCGACCATCGATCCGTCCGCTGAACGCCGCGATGGCGTCCAGCACGGCCTGCGTGTGCGTGCGAACGGTCAGTCCCGCCCGTCGGGCCGGTTCTCGGTGTACGCGGCGCGCGCGGCGTCGAAGTCGCTCCAGTCGATCGCCGCCGGCGTGTTCGAGCCGGTGGGTCCGGCCGCGACGGGCTGCGTGGGGCCGCCCGCGGCCGGGTCGGTTCGGGCGAAGCGTCGGGCGGGAGCCGGGCGGGCGAGCTCGCCGGCCGGGATGTCGCGCAGGCCGTAGTAGTCGGCCGCCGACTCGCCTTCGCGTGCCGGGCGGTAGGTGCACGGGGGCGGTGCCGCCGCGAGCGCCGCGACGGGTGCCCGCGTGCGGCGCGCCCACCAGAGCCCGCCGGTCGAGAGCAGGATCGCGCCGCCGCCGGCCAGTGCCTCCGCGACACCCGGCGAGGTGACGAGGATCCAGATCGCGGCCGCGTCGAGCAGCGCCGCCGCCGCCCAGAGGCCGCCCATCCCTGCGCCGTCCGTGGTGGATGGTTCGCGCGTCACACCCTAGAAACCGATCCAGGGCGGCGTTTCCGCCACTCCGACATTCGTCCGTTCTGCGCCGCTGAACTCGGGCCGGCGCCGGCAATCCATAGGATCCCGCCCCATGCGCCTGGCCACCTTCATCGCCCCCGGAGCAAGCGACCCCACGGCCGGAGAGGTGCGCGGCGACGAGGTCGTCGCGTTCGGCTCCGGCACGGTCCTGGATCGCCTCGCCTCGGGCGACCGCACGCCCGCCGACGGCGCAGCCCACGCGCTGCGCGACGTCACCCTCCTGGCCCCCGTGCCGCGCCCCCGCGCGATCTTCGGCATCGGGCTCAACTACGCCGCCCACGCCGCCGAGCAGGGCAAGGATCTGCCCGAGTTCCCGATCGTGTTCATGAAGCTGCCGACGTCGTCGGTCCCGCCGGCCGGCCCGGTCCGCTGCCCGGCCGTCGTCAAGCGGCTCGACTACGAGGCCGAGATGGTCGTGGTGATCGGCGCCGAGCAGCAGATCGCCGGCTACGCGGTCGCCGACGACGTCTCCGCGCGCGACCTCCAAGGGCGCGAGCCGCAGTGGACGCGCGCGAAGGCGTTCGACACGAGCTGCCCCTGGGGCCCGTGGATCACCACCGCCGACGAGGTCGCCGATCCGGAGGCGCTGCGGATCACGAGCCACGTCAACGGCGAGCTGCGCCAGGACTCGACCACGGCCGACCTCGTGTTCGGCCCGAAGGAGATCGTCGCGTTCCTCACCGAGACGTGCACGCTGTGCCCGGGCGACATCATCCTCACCGGGACGCCGTCGGGCGTCGGCATGGCGCTCGACCCGCCGCGCTTCCTCGACGACGGCGACGTGGTGCGGATCGAGGTCGAGGGGCTCGGCGCCATCGAACACCCGGTCATCGGGACGCCGCGCTAGAGCGGTCCTCCTCAGTGCGAGCTGAGGACCCGGTCGATCATGCCGTACTCCTGCGCCTGCTGCGACGTGAAGAACCGGTCGCGCTCCATGTCCTTGTGGACGACCTCCTCGGGCTGGCCGGTGTGCTTCGCGTAGATCTCGTCGACCCGCTTGCGCGTCTTCATGATCTCCCGCGCGTGGATCTCGATGTCCGAGGACTGGCCCTCGAACCCCGACGACGGCTGGTGGATCAGGATCCGTGAGTTCGGGAGCGCGCTGCGCTTGCCGGCGGCGCCGCCGGTGAGCAGCAGCGACCCCATCGACATGGCGATCCCGACGCACATCGTCGCCACGTCCGGCTTGACGAACTGCATGGTGTCGTAGATCGCCAGGCCGGCGTAGATCGACCCGCCGGGCGAGTTGATGTAGATCGAGATGTCCTTGTCCGGGTCCTGCGACTCGAGGTGCAGCATCTGCGCGACCACGAGGTTGGCGACCTGGTCATCGACGGGGTGGCCGAGGAAGATGATGCGCTCGTTGAGCAGGCGCGAGAAGATGTCGAACTCGCGCTCGCCGCGGGCCGTGCGCTCGATGACCATGGGGACGAGGGGCATGGCGCCTCAGGCTATCGGTTCAGCCCGCCAGCGCTGGCACCTCCACGCGCAGGCGCCCGAGGACGCGGTCGATCCGGTGGCTCACCGTGCGCGGCTCCAGCCGCAGCGTGTCGGCGATGTCGTTTCGCGCGGTGCCGTCGATCAGCAGCGCCAGGAGGGGCAGGTCCTCGTCGTCGAGCCGTGACGAGGCCTCGCGCATCTGGTCGTGCGTGACCGCTGGCAGGACCTTCTCCCCGCGCGCGACCCGGCGGATGAGCTCGAACAGCTCGCGCGCCGGGGCGCCCTTGGACGCCACGCCGTCGGCGCCCGCGGCGCGGGCCGCGAAGCCGAGCGACGCGTCGGCGTAGGCCGAGTAGATGAGGACCTTCGGTGCCGGCGCATCGCGCTTGATCCGCTGGCAGAGCTGGAGGCCGTCGACGCGCGGGAGGTGGTAGTCGAGCAGGACGAGGTCGGGCTGCGTGCGGTACAGCAGGTGCTCGGCCTCGACGGCGTCCGCGGCCGTGCCGACCGGCAGGATCCCGGGCTCGGAGCGCAGCACGGCCATCAGCCCGGCGGTCAGGGCGGGGTGGTCGTCGATCAGGGCGACGCGGATCATGCGGGAACTCCTTCGTGGTGTGGGGAGGGGACCTCGAGGCGCACGCGGGTGCCGGGCTGATCGCCGGACCCGATGCTGAGGCGGCCGCCGATGGCGAAGGCACGGCTGCGCATCGTGCGCACGCCGTTGGCGCCGGGGCGGATGGATGCGGGGAGGCCGCGGCCGTCGTCCGAGACGGCCGCGTGCAGCCCGCCGTCCTCGTTCGTGCCGAGCTCGACGACGACGCGCAGTGCGCCGGAGTGGCGGACGGCGTTGGTCAGGGCCTCGGCGAGGATGCGGTAGGCGTGGTTGGCGGTGATCGTGGAGAGCGGCGGCGCCTCGCCGAGGATCTGCACCTCGACGCCGGTGCCGAGCGGCGCCAGCTCGCCGGCGCGCTGGCGCAGCGCCTCGTGCAGCGGCCGGCCCTCGAGCGGCGATCGCAGCTCGGCGATGCTCGTCTCCATGTCACCGGCCGCGGCCTGCAGCTGCTCGAGCGCGAGCTCCAGCGGCTCGGACGGCGGCAGCGAGGAGAGCACGAGATGGGCGGCGTGCAGCCGCTGCTTGGCGGAGTCGTGCAGCTCCCAGCCGATCCTCCGGCGCTCGGCCTCGAGCGCCAGATGCTGGGCTCGCCCCTGCTCGGCCTCCAGCCGGCGCAGGACATCGCGCGTGTACGCGAGGGCGAGCGTCACGATGCCGGGCAGCGCGAGGTGCGTCGCGAGCACCTCGACGCTCACGTTGCTCTGAAGCGCCCACGGTGCCAGGCCGGTGAGGATCGCCACGCCGAAGAAGGCGACGGTGAACCCCGCGCCGACGAGCAGCGCGCGGCGGAAGGGCAGCGTGGCTGCGGGCGGCGCGAGCGCCGTGAGGGCGAGGAGGTAGAACGGGCTGCGCCAGTCGCCCGACGCGAGGATGAGGGCCAGGACGGCGACGATGTCGGCGCTCCAGACCGCCGGGCGCCGCAGCAGCGCGGGAGACCGCACGGCGAGCACGAGGGTCACCGTCGCGTGGACGAGCGTCAGCCACACGAGCAGCGCGTCGAAGTCGGTGATGCGGTGCACGATCAACAGCGTCACCGCGAGCGCCGATGCGGCCGCGCGGGTCATGACGAACAGGACGACCCAGCGCTCCGCCGCCGGGGTGATCTTTCTGAGGCGGTCGGGGAGCGTCAGGGACACCGGACGACGAGGGTTGCGTCGCTGCGTGAACCGTGCCTAAATCAGCGCGCTTGACACACTCCGACGCTTGGCCCACGTGCTCGTCGTCGGCTCGGTGAACGCGGACCTCGTCGTCGCGGTCCCGTCGCTGCCGGGGCCGGGGGAGACGGTGCTCGGCGGTCGCTTCGAGCGCCACGGTGGCGGCAAGGGCGCCAACCAGGCGGTGGCGGCCGCGCGCGCCGGCGCGCGCGTGACCTTCGTCGGCGCGGTCGGTCGCGACGATCTGGGCGAGGAGGCCGTCGCGCTGCTCGCCGCCGAGGGGATCGACGTCGCCGGCCTCGCAGCCTGCGACGCGGCGACCGGCGTCGCGCTGATCGTCGTCGACGCCGCCGGCGAGAACCAGATCGCCGTCGCGCCGGGGGCCAACGCGCACGTGTCGGTCGCCGCCGCCCGCGCCGCCGCTGGTCGGCTGGCCGCGGACGACGTGCTGCTGCTCAACCTCGAGCTGCGCGACGAGGTGCTCATGGCGGCGGCGCTCGCCACGCGGGCGCGCGTGGTCCTGAACCCCGCGCCCGCCCGCCCGCTGCCGGACGCGCTGCTCGACCGCGGCCCGGTGCTGACGCCCAACGCCGGCGAGGCACGCGCGCTGACCGGCGAGGACGACCCCGCCGCCGCCGCCCGCGCACTGTTCGATCGAACCGGCGCGCCCGTCCTCGTCACGGTCGGCGCGGACGGCGTCGTGCAGCACGACGCCGACGGCCCCGCGCGCGTGCCGGCGCCGCGCGTCGAGGTGGTCGACACCACCGGCGCCGGCGACACGTTCTCCGGCGTCCTCGCCGCCGCGCTTGCCGCAGGCGTGCCCATCCGCGCCGCGGCCGAGCGCGCGTGCGCTGCGGCGGCGCACGCCACGACCGTCCCCGGGGCTCGCGAGGGGCGGGCCGGGGGATCCCGGCCCGCCCTTCCGACCGTCGGCCCGCCTAGCGCCGGATCGTGAGCGACAGCGACGTCGTGCGCGTCGTGCCACCGGTGGGCGTGAACGCGATGCTGAACTTCGCGGTCCGCCGCCCGGCCCGGCTCCTCCTCAGCGTCCGCGTCAGCAGCGCGCGCTTCCGCGCGCTGAGCCTGAGCGTCACGCGCTCCGTGCCGGCCTGCCTGGGGCTGGTGGTCGTGCGGGCCAGCGTGGTCACGAGGCCGCGCAGATTGCCCCGCATCGTGACCTTGAGGGTGCCCGGGCCCGGCACGGTGGCGTCCAGCACCACGCGGCCGTTGCGGTACGTCCCGACCTTGGCGCCGCTGATGACGTTGCTCGGCGTACCGACCGGGGGAGCCGGCGGGGCGACCACGGCGACCGAGGTGGTCGCGGGCTTGCTGTCGGCCGCGCCGTCGTTCGCCGTGTAGACCACCGAGTCGGTGCCCTCGAACGCGGCACCCGGCGTGTACAGCACCGAGTCGCCCTCGACCGGACCGAGCGTGCCGTTCGCCGGGCCACGCGCGATGCGTCGCGTCAGCGCATTGCCGTTGGCGTCGGTGCACGTGAGCGGCAGGCGCACCGCCTGACCCTTGGCGGTCTGGACGCTGCCACCGGAGCAGGACGGCGGCTGCGCCGCCCCCGGCCCGGTGTAGCGCAGGATCACGAGGCCGAAGTCGCGATCCGAGCCGGCGATCAGCCGCGACCCGTCCGCGGCGGTGAACTGCTCCACGCCCCAGAAGTTCGAGCCGCCGGGCGCGATCCAGGCGCCCATGTGCTCGAGACCGGCTGCCCGGCTGTAGCGGAACACGCGGAGGCCGCCCGCGTAGTACGCGCTGTAGGCCAGGTTCTCGGTCGGGTCGGTGGCGAACTCGTGGATCGAGAGGTCACCGAAGCCCGCTGCGAACCGCGGGTCCTGCGCCTCCGGGATCGCGAACGCGTCGAGCTCCTCGCCGGTCCGCGCGTCGTAGAGGTGGGCGTAGCCCCAGCCGTCGAACTCCTGCCCGATCACGATGGCCGGGCCGGCCGTCCCGCGGGCGGGCGTCGTGGTGGAGGTCGACAGCACCCCGCCGGCGCCCAGCGCGTCGACGCGGCGGATCTGGACGCCCGGGATCCCGGCCGCGCCCGTCGCCATGTTGACCTGGCCGTCGTCGGGGCGGACCTGGTTGAAGACGATGATGCCGTCCCACCCGGCCGCCTGCGCGTTGTCGAACTTGTTCGCGAACCCGCACACGGTGGTGCCGTCGGGCAGGATGCCGCCGCGCTCGATCAGCGCGATGTCGTCGGTGTTCGGATCGCCGTCGTCCGCCGGGGCGGGCGTGATGGTGGCGGGGTCGCAGCCGTCGCCCACGAACACCGACGGCCCGTTCAGCATCTCGTCCGGCAGGTCGGCGATGCGAGCGACGGCGTCGCCCCCTTCGGCTCCGGTGGCCGTCCGGCCCGACGTCGCGCCGCTCGTGGAGCGGACGACGTTGCGGAAGGCGCCGAAGTCCTCGTCCGCCCCCAGCACGAACTGGTTGTCGTGGGAGAACTCGCCCTGGTGGGCGTTGCCCTCCGGCGTCAGCCCCGTACCGGGGAGCAGCGGGTCCTCGCCCGTGAAGGCGGTGTCGCTGATCAGCGTGGGGTTGGCCGGATCGGTCACGTCGAGCTGCACGTAGCCGGCGTCCCAGTAGTCGGCCTTCATCACCGGCCGGCCGCCGATGTGCTTGACCACCATGTCGTGCAGGAAGACCGCACCCCCGTTGCCCCGCTCCCCGTCGAGGATCTCCGGGAAGAGCTCGACGAGGTCGTGGTCACCGATGTGCTGCGGTGCCCTGGGATTCGTGATGTCGAAGATGTCGACGTCGGTGACCTCGATGTTGTCGGAAGCCACCAGGTAGGCCTTCGCGCCGTGCTGCCACACGAAGACGGAGTGGTAGGAGTTCGCGAACGGCTCCGGTTCCGTCGTCGGGTCGCTGTCGCGGTCGGCGTCGCCCGCGCCCTGCACGAGCGGCACCGGGTTCGCCGGATTGGTCACGTCGTAGAGGTCGAAGCCGCCGCCGGTCGTGTCCGGGGCGCCATCGCTCCTGCAGTCGGAGTTCAGGGTCAGGTTCGAGCCGTAGGTCTCGTCGTTGACGGCCAGGATGTCGCCCTTGAACCCGGGCGTGTCGATGGACACCACGTGGGCGCCCTCGCCGTGGTAGTAGTCCGTCGGCGCGGGGATGAAGCCCACCTGCTTGGGCTCGCTCGGGTTGCGGATGTCCACGATGTACGTGCCGCCGCCGCGGCAGTCCGGGTCGTCCCACGAGTTCAGGTACGCGTAGCCCTTGTGGACCGCGAGGTCGGCGATCTGGCCCGGGCGGACGCCCGGGATCTGATACCGGCCGACGACCTCGAGGTTCTCGGAGCGCTGCGGCAGGTTCTGCGGTGGCGCCGGGCCCTCCGCCGACGGGGCCTGGGGCCGCACGCCGTCCTTGGTGATCTGCTTGGCCGGCGCGGATGACGCCGCGACGAGCGCCAACGCAGACCCGCACAGGGCGATCCGTACGCCCTTGCTCCTCATGAGATCCATCCCCAACCTCCTGTTGCGACGAGTGCGCCCCCGCGGCGCGAGCGCGCGCGACGATACGCCCGGGCCCGGCACGTGGCAAGTGCGGTTGTCCGCCTGCCGCTAGATCACTTGCGCCCGTCGAGCCAGTCGCGCATCGAGACGTGGTGCGGCGTGTGCTCCACCGCGGTCACCTCGCGCCGCAGCTCGCCGAGCAGCCCGAAGCGCTCGGCGACCACGTTGTGCTGGTGGATCGTCTCGAGGTTCTCCTGGCGCGCCGACACGAAGGCCGTGTCCGGCAGGGCGGTGAAGCCGTCGAGCGCGCCGCGGATCATCTCGCGCACGCAGTCCTCGACGAACCGCGGCCGGCGGTGCGCCTTCTCGACCACCGCGCCCTCGTCGGAGCGCTTCATCAGCTCGTAGATCTCCGAGGACATCGAGCCCTCGACGATCTCGAGCAGCTCGCGCGCCTCGATCTCGACGTCGCAGCCCTCCGGCACGCCGATGTGGAGCGTCCCGAGGCCGCGCTGGTTGTGGGTGGCGACGGGGACCGCCTCGAGGATGCGGTCGACGTCGCCGGACGAGAACCCTTCGCCGGCGAGGCGCTCGCGGGCGGCGGCGGCGACGAGGCCCTGCGCGCACGGGCACGCGGTCATGCCCTGCGCGGCCACGCCGACCAGGCGGCGGGTGCCGGACTCGGCCGCGACCGCCGAGCCGAACAGCGAGTAGATCTCCTGGGTGCGGATCCCCGACACCGGCGCCGGCTTGTGCTCGGGATAGCGGGCCTCGATCGTCACCTCGGCGCGGCGCGCGCCCTGGCGCTCGCGCACCCGCTCGGCCACGTGCTGCGCCAGCGTCTCGGCGCGGAAGCCGGACTCGCCGAGGATGACCTCGCCGATCGCGTCGTTGACGACCTCCTCGAAACGCGACATATGCGCGCCCTTCTGGCGCGGCCCGAGATCGACGAAGCACTCGAGCGTCGCCGAGAAGAGCTGCTCGACGCCCTCGTGGCTGATGCGGATGATCTTCTCGACGCCGGTGACCCCCACGCGAGACAACGAGACGTGGAGCGTCGGGAGTTGGGACTGGACGTCTTCGAGCGTCACGGACATGGGTCATCGAGACTACCGAGGGCGATTCTGCGACCCGCCGACTTTGTGCTATTCCTCCTTATCAACGCGGTGTAGGACCAAGGCCTCACCCATCGCGACAGACTCGCGGACTTCAGCCGTTCCTTGGACATGAGTCATAGGAGCGCGCGGCCACCGGGGGGCGGCCGGACGTTTCCGGACAGTCCGCGTCGGAGGAGTGATGGTGAGCACGAAGACCGCAGTGCTGCTCATGGATGAGGCACCCATCGCCGAGCTCGATGAGCTTCGGCCGCTGATCGCAGAGGGCCAGGAGCGGGGGTTTTTGACCTTCGACCAGCTCGCGAGCTGCCTCGAGGAGGTCGAGGTCACGAAGGAGCAGATCGTCGAGCTCCACGCCTACCTGGAGGAGCAGGGCATCGACGTCGTCGGGACCGACGGCAAGCCCGTCGCCACCGCGCCGGCCGCCGCTGCGGCCGCCGATGTCGCCGACTCGCCGGCGGCCAAGAAGCCGTCGCTCGACCTGACCGTCGAGCCGTCGCTGGATTCGCTGCGGCTCTACCTGCGCTCGATCGGGCGCGTGCAGCTGCTCACCGCCGAGCGCGAGGTCGCCCTGGCGCGCCGCATCGAGCGCGGCGATCTGATGGCCAAGCAGGAGATGGTCGAAGCCAATCTGCGCTTGGTCGTCTCGATTGCCAAGGGCTATCTCGGGCGCGGCCTCTCGTTCCTGGACCTCATCCAGGAAGGGTCGCTCGGACTGATCCGCGCGGTCGAGAAGTTCGACTACCGCCGCGGCTACAAGTTCTCGACGTACGCGACCTGGTGGATCCGTCAGGCGGTGACGCGCGCGATCGCCGACAAGGGCCGCACCATCCGCATCCCGGTGCACATGGTCGAGAAGCTCAACAAGGTCGTCCACGTCGAGCGCCAGCTCGTCCAGGAGCTCGGGCGCGAGCCGTCTCCCGAGGAGATCGCGGCCCAGCTCGAATGCCCCGCCCGCGAGGTCCGCGACATCCTGCGCATGGCACAGCAGCCGGTCTCGCTCGAGAAGCCGGTCGGCGAGGAGGAGGAGTCAGAGCTCGGCGACTTCGTCGAGGACGTCGCCGCCATCTCCCCGTTCGAGCAGGCGTCCGAGAGCCTGCGGCGCGAGAACGTCCGGCGCGCGCTCGACGCGCTGCCGACGCGCGAGCGCGAGGTGATCGAGATGCGCTTCGGGCTGACTGGGAGCCGCCCGTGCACGCTCGAGGAGGTCGGGCAGTCGTTCAACGTCACCCGCGAGCGGATCCGCCAGATCGAGAACCACACGCTCAAGAAGCTCGAGTCGCTGCCCGAGGCACAACGGCTGCGCGACGCAAGCTAGAATCCGCGCCCGCGCTGGCGGGATTCCCGAGCGGTCAAAGGGGACGGACTGTAAATCCGTTGGCTCAGCCTTCGCAGGTTCGAATCCTGCTCCCGCCATCACGCGCGCCGGCCCAGCACCTCGGCGGCGGCGCGCTCGCCGGCCTCGATGGCCCCGTCCATGTAGCCGTTCCAACGCACGGCGGTCTCCGTGCCCGCCCAGTGCACGCGGCCCACCGGCGCCCGGAGCGCCTCGCCGAATCCCGTGAGCGTCCCCGGTCCCATCAGCCCGACGGGCGCGCCCTCGCTCCACGGCTCGTGGTTCCAGACGCAGTCGGTGTACTCCACCGGGCGCAGCGCGCGCGGGCCGAGGGAGCGGGCGAGATGCGCGAGCGCGACGCTCCGGCGGCCGTCAAGGTTCCGGGCCGACCACTCGTGCACAGGCTGCCCGGTGACGAATCCCATCAGCGCGCCGCGCCCGTCCTCACTCGCGTCGACGACCATCTGCACCGGGCCGTCGAGGTCGTACGCCAGTCCCGAGAAGCCCTGGCTTCGCCACCACGGCTCGTCGTAGACGGCGACGAACTTCGCGTAGCCGCCGTTCGGCATGCGCTGGGCGAGCGCCGCGCGCGCCGACGGCAGCGCCGGCTCGAAGACGATCCGCGCGGTCAGCGCGGGTGACAGGGCCACGATCGCGTGGCCCGCGCGGACATCGCCCGCCGGCGACCGCACGACGGCAGTGTCGCCGTCTTGCGCGATGGCGGTGACCGGCGCCCCGAGGCGCACGCTCGCTCGTAGCCGGGTTGCCAGCGCGTCGCAGAGCTGCTGCGACCCGCCGGGGAAGTGATCCTGCTGCGCGCCGCCCTCGAACTCGGTCAGCGCCGTCAGCCCACCGGCAGACTGCATGTAGAACAGGACATAGAGCAGCGAGACCTGGTCGGGCTCGGCGCCCAGCACCAGCCGCCACGTCAGGCGCAGCGTCGACTGCGCGAGTGCGGTGTGGAGCCGGTGGGCCGCGTAGCCGTCCAGGGTCAGCGCGTCGAGCCGGGTGGCGTGGTCCGACGCGCCGGGATCCTCGACCCCGACGCCGCGCGCCAGCCGCTCGAGCCACAGCCCGAACAGGCGGTACTCGACCAGACCCGGCAGGTGCGCGACCGACAGCGGCGTCGCACCCCGGAACGTCTGGCGGCGCGCGCCGATGATCGCGACGTGGCGCCCGGCGAGGTGCTGCGGCGCGGTGGCCACGCCGAGTTCGCGCGCGAGCGCGCGCACGCGGGCCTGCGTCGGCCCGACCCAGTGCGCCCCCAGGTCGGCCGTCTGGCCGCCTACCCGCACGCTGTGCATCTTGCCGCCGACGCGCTCGCGGGCCTCGAGGACCTGCACGTCGACGCCGGCCTCGGCCAACCGCCGCGCAGCCGCGAGGCCGCTCAGGCCGGCACCGACGACGACGACGTCGGGCGTCAGAGCACCGAGGCCTGGTCGCGGCCGCCGCGCTTGGCCTCGTACAGGGCCGCGTCGGCGCGCGCGACCACCGACTCGGCGGCCTCGTCGCCGTCCCAGATGGCCAGGCCGACCGAGCACGTGTGGTCGCTCGGCATCGCGTCGCGCATCCGTTGCACCACCTGCGACGCGATCTCCGGCGGGCACGCCGGCAGCAGGATCGCGAACTCGTCACCGCCGTAGCGTGCGATGAAGTCCGACAGGCGCAGCGCGAGCCACCAGGCGTTGCCGACGTCGCGCAGCAGCGCGTCGCCGGCCTGGTGCCCGAAGGTGTCGTTGTAGCGCTTGAAGTGATCGATGTCCGCGACCGCGACGGTGACCGTGTGGCCGTGGCGGCTCGCGTGCGCGAGCTCGTGGTAGAGCTGCTCGTCCCACGCGCGGCGGTTCGGGAGCCCGGTCAGCGCGTCGGTGCGGGCCATCGCCGCCGTCCGCTCGAGCAGCTGCTCGCGCGCCGTCTCGTGCGCCTTGCGACCCGAGATGTCCTTCGCGACGGCGTAGATGTGCCGCTCGTCGGAGCGCGCGCTCCACAGCAGCCAGTGCCACGACCCGTCCTTCGCGCGGATGCGGTTCTCGAGGTCGACCACCTCGCTCGGCCGGGCGACCAGGCGGGCGGCGGTCACGATCGTCGCCTCGAGCTCGTCGGGATGGACGAAGTCGGTCAGGGGCCGCGACCGCAGCTCCCGCTCGGAGTAGCCCAGGGTGGTCGTCCACTCGTCGTTCAGGCGGGTGAAGCAGCCCTTCAGATCCAGCTCGCACAGCATCGCGTTGGCCATCTCGAACCAGCGCGCGCTCCGGGTCTCCGCCTCGCCGCGCTTGTCGCTCATCAGGCCGAGCCAGGCGCCGACCACCAGAAACGCCGTCGCGCGCGTGACATACCCGACCGCCGTCACCGGCTGGCCCTCGACCACCTGCCAGCCCGCGAACAGCGCGATCGCGAGGGCCGCGCCGGCGATCCCGGCGACGAGCCCGAACTCGATCGCGAGCAGCGCGATCGGCAGGACGTAGAGGATCAGGAACGCGTTGGCCGGATCGTCGCCGAGTGCGAACCGCCCGGCGGTGATCGCGACGAAGAAGAGCCCGCCCAGGACAGCCGCCCAGCGTCGATCAACCCCCGGCAGCATGAGCGACTGAGTAAAGCGTTTTCCGTGGCGCTCGTCCAGCGATGGCCGGCTGACGGCGGCGCCCACGACGTTCAGTCCAGGGCGGGAACGTCGGCGTCGTGGAGCAGGAATCCGGCGGCGTCGAGGATGCCGCGCTCGCGCAGGCGGTTGAGTCGCTCGACCGACTCGGGCGCATCGGACTGCCACGCGGCGACGGCGGCGGTGCCGTCGAGGATGCGCAGGCCGTTCTCCTCGGGCTCGTCGACCGCCTGGCGCAGCCAGGCGAGGTCGTCCGAGACGCGCCGCGGACGCTCGGTGGCGGGGGGCTCGACGAACGGGTTCTCGCCCGCCCTGCGCTCGGGGACCCCGGGGGGGCGGGTGAGCGCGACGCCGAGCGCGTTCATCCAGTCCGGCGTGACGTCGACCAGCTCGAGAAGTGCGGGCATCGGACGAAGTTTGCCCGCTGCCGCGACAGTTCAGTCCGCATAGGATCCGCCGATGGCTCGCACCGCGTTCGTCACCGGCGGCTCCGGGTTCGTCGGCGGCGCGCTGGTCCGGCGCCTCGCGCGCGACGGCTGGTCGGTGCGCGCGCTCGCGCGCTCGGACAGCGCGGCCGCCAAGGTGCAGGCCGCCGGCGCGACGGCGGTCCCCGGCGAGCTGTCGGACCCTCCGGCGCTGCGGGCCGGCGCCGCGGGTTGCGACGTCGCGTTCCACGCCGCCGCGGCCCTCGGAGCCTGGGGCGACATGGCGGCGTTCGAGCGCGGGAACGTCGGGGGCACGCGCAACGTCCTGGCCGCCGCGCGCGGCGCCGGCGTGCGGCGGTTCGTCCACGTCGGCACCGAGGCGGCGCTGATGGCGGGGGCCCCGCTCGTCGCCGCCGACGAGCGCACGCCACTGCAACTCGACTCGCCCGCCCCGTACCCGGCGACCAAGGCGCGCGCCGAGGCCGAGGTCCTCGCCGCCAACCGCGACGGCGAGTTCGAGACGATCGCGATCCGGCCGCGTTTCGTGTGGGGCGCGGGCGACACGACGCTGCTGCCGGTCCTGGTGGAGCAGGCGCGGTCCGGCAAGCTGGCGTGGATCGGCGGCGGCCGCCAGCTGACGTCGACGAGCCACATCGACAACACCGTCGAGGGCCTCGTCCTCGCCGCCGACCGGGGCCGGCCCGGCAGCGCCTACTTCGTCCTCGACGGCCCGCCGCGCCCGTTCCGCGACGTCGTCTCGGGCCTCCTGCGCACGCAGGGCGTCGAGCCGCCCGAGCGCAGCATCCCGACGCCGGTCGCGCGCCTGCTCATGGAGGTCGGCGAGGCGGCGTGGTCGGTGCTGCCGCTCGGAGGCGAGCCGCCGCTCCCGCGCTTCACGTTCTGGGTCGCGAGCCAGGAGTGCACGCTCATCGACGCCCGCGCGCGCCGCGAGCTCGGCTACGCGCCGGTCGTCTCGGTGCAGGACGGGCTCGACGCCATGCGCACCGCTTAGCCGGGCGGCGCCGGGACGGGCACGTCGAGGCGGACGCGCCGCGCGGTCGAGGAGCCCGTGCCCGGGTCGATCGAGACCAGGTCGCCCGCGAGCGGCGTGAAGCCGCCGTCGCGTTCGTAGACGAGGACCGCGAGGCCGATCGGCGTCCCCTCGCCGAGGTTGCCGGTCCCGCCCGCGCCGATGCTGCCGCCGTTGATCACGGTGACGTTCTCGGAGCGCTGCAGGTCCGCGCGATGGGTGTGGCCGACGGCAAAGACGATCGGGCTTGGCGGCGGGTCGGCGCGCAACCGCTCGAGCGTCGGCTCGATCAGCGCCGGCTCGTGGACCAGGACCACGTCGACCTTGCCGACGAGCTCGTCGAACCACTGCCCGAACGCCGCCTGGTTCGCGGGCGAGGGCGTCTTGTCGTAGCGGTCGCGGAAGTCCTCGGCGCTGCGCCGCTCGAACGGGTCGGCGTACCCCGCCACGCGCAGCCCGCCGACCTTGGCGACCACCGGGCCGAGCGAGCCGTCGGCCATCAGCCGGCCGTGCTCGGTCAGCACGATCGCCCCGTCGCCCGACAGCCGGCGCGTCAGCGTGTCGGAGTCGTGGTTGCCGGTGACGAACACGAACGGCCGCCCGGTGTCGACGATCCCTCGCGTCACGCTCGTCTCCAGCGGCGATCCGCGGTCGGTCACGTCGCCGGCGAACAGGACGGGCGAGCGCGCCGCCGTGCGCTGCAGGACCGGCAGCGCGATCGCGTTGTTGTGCAGGTCAGAGGCGATGATCGCCCGCGGGAGACCCTTGAGCGCGAGCCGGTCGCCGGGCGACACGACGAGCTGGGCGAGGCCGACGAGCTGCGCGTTGAGCTCCTCGTCGAGCGTGTCCGAGGCGCGCGTCGCGGCCTCGACGGCCTGCAGCGCCCGCGGGATGTCGGGGCCGTAGGCGTAGTACTGCGGCTGGTCGATCGCGCCGCGCGGCGGCAGCAGGACGACCAGCGCGACGGATGCGCCGGCGGCGACGCTGATGGCGGTGGCGATCGTGAAGCGCAGGCGTGGGCCGGCGCCGCCGCGGATGGCGAGCGCGACGAGGATGCCGAGCCCGGCGCCGGTGACGAGCACGACGGCGACCAGCGCGCGCAGATAGCGGGCGATCGCGTCGCGCGCCTCGCGGCGCACCTCGACGACGTCGGGCGTCGCTCCCCCGGCGATGCGCGTCACGACGCCGCGGTCGATCGTCCGCACGTCGACCCGCAGCCGCGCCGGCAGCCGGATCGCCTCGAACCGCGCGCCCCAGTCGACCAGCGGCACGTAGACGTCGAGCGCCCCGCGGTGGCCGGGGGAGACCGAGAGCCGGATCGTCCCGACCGACATCGTCTGGTCCTGGCGGAACGTGACCAGCCCGCCGTAGGCGCCCCCGAGGGTGGCGAGGACGACGAGCACCACGGTGAGCAGTCGGCGCAGCCTCACCCGTGCCATCCCGACCAGCGCTCCACCGCGACGCGCAGCACCGGTCCTCTCGGCTGCGCCGTTTCGTACTGCGGATACCGCCGCACGAGGTGGGCGATGCCGACCTCGGCCTCTGGGTCATCCGGGTCGAGGATTCGCGCGGTCCCGTCGGCGCGCACCCACCACAGCGCGGACCAGTCGGCGTCGTCGTAGTGGTCGGCGAGCAGCGCGACCCGCGGATCGTGGCGGACGTTCGCCAGGCGCTTCAGGTTCATCGTGCGCTTCGGCTTGGCATCGACGGCCATGAAGACGGTGTCGCCGGCGACCGCGAAGACGACCGGCACGACGTGCGGCCCGGCTTCGCCGCTCGTCGCGAGCCGCGCCACTCGCGCCGCGGCGAACCGCTCGCGCGCCTGCGCCGCCGTCACGCGTCCGGCGTGCCCATGACCGGCGCGAGGGCCCGCCCGGCGAGCGCGACCGTCTCGAGATCGTGGGCGTCGGGGAGCGTGATCGCGAGCCCCTCGATGCCCGCGGCCTTGAACGCCTCCGCCTGCTCTCCGATCGAGTCCGGGTCGCCGGCGATGACCATCATCTGCAGCCGCTCCTCGGAGATCCCCAGCTGCTTGAGGAACTCGAGCTTGGCCATCGCCCCCTCGTGGGTCGGGGCGATGACGACGACGGACAGCCGGGTGCGCGTGATCTCCGACGGGTCGCGGCCGACGTCCTCGCAGTGCTGGTCGAGCACGCCCATCAGGTGGCGGACGCGCTCGGGATCGCCGGACACGTTGCAGCCGTCGGCGTACTTCGCGACGAGCTTGAGCGTCTTTCGCTCGCCGCTGCCGCCGACCAGGATCGGGATGTCGCCGCGCAGCGGGCGCGGGTTGTTGAGCACGTTCTGCGTCCGGTAGTGCGTGCCCTCGAAGCTCGACTCCTCCTCGGTGAACATCAGCCGCGCGATCTGCAGCGCGTCCTCGAGCCGCTCGAAGCGCTCCTTGAGCGGCGGGAAGTCGTAGCCGTAGGCGTCGTGCTCCTCCTCGAACCAGGCGGCGCCGAGCCCGAGGATCGCGCGCCCGCGCGAGATGACGTCGAGCGTCGTCGTGATCTTGGCCACCAGCGCCGGGTTGCGATACATCACGCCGCCGACCAGCAGGCCGAGGCTGACGCGCTCCGTCCGCGCCGCCAGCGCCCCGAGGATCGTGTTGCCGTCGAGCATGGAGTTCGTGCGCGGGCCGACGCCGGGGATCTGGTGCAGGTGATCCATCACCGTGACCGAGCTGTAGCCCGACGCCTCCGCGGCCCCGGCGATCTCGACGAGCTTCTCGAACAGCCCGTCCGGCTCGGTGCCGGGGTAGTTGAAGTTGGGGAGGTGGAGGCCGAGGGTGATGGGGGCGCGCATGGCGCGGACGCTACTCCCGGTGCGCGAAGATAGCCTCATCGACGAACGCACGCAGCTCATCAAGCGCCTGCGCGACGCGGGCCTTTCCGAGGAGGAGATCGAACGCGTCGTCGCCGAGGGCCGTGCCCCGGCGGTCGTGGTCGAGTTGGCCATCGGCGGGTCCGAGCAACACACGCTCACCCACGTCGCGCGCGAGTCCGGCCTCAGCACGACGTTCGTGCGCGAGCTCATGCAGGCGGTGGGCCGGCCGAACCCCGAGCCGGGCGAGCACGCCTACACCGACGCCGACGTCGAGTTCGCCCGCATGGCCCGCCGCTTCTTCGACGCCGGCCTCCCGCGGTCGGGCATGCTCGAGATCGGCCGGGTCCTGTCGATCGGGATGTCCAACGCGGCCGACGCGGTCCGCCGCGTCGCCGGTGACGCGCTGCTGCAGCGCGGTGACTCCGAGGAGGCGCTCGCGCTGCGCTACGCCTACGCGGCCGACCAGCTCCTGCCGCTGCTCGGCCACCAGCTCGACAACCACTTCCGCTCGCACCTGCGCAGCGGCATGCGCGGCCAGTTCGTCACCGAGGCCGAGCGCGCCGAGGGGCGGCTCGCCGGGACGACCGACGTCGGCGTCGCGTTCGCCGACCTCGTCGACTACACGAAGCTCGGCGAGCGGCTGATGCCCGAGGACGTCGGGCGGATCGGCGGCCGGCTGACCGAGTTGTCGGTCGCGGCGGTGCGGCGGCCGGTGCAGCTCGTCAAGACGATCGGCGACGCGGCGATGTTCGTCTCGGCCGAACCGCGCGAGCTGGTCGACGTCGTCGCCCGCCTGGTCGCCACCATCGAGGCGGAGGGGGAGGAGTTCCCGGCGGTGCGCGTCGGCATGGCGTTCGGGCCGGCGACCCCGCGCGGCGGCGACTGGTTCGGCGGGACGGTGAACGTCGCCAGCCGCGTGACCGGCGTGGCCAAGCCGGGGCTCCTGTTCGCCACCGAGGCCTTCCAGGAGCAGGCCCCCGACCTCCCGTGGAAGCGCAGGCGCAAGAAGAGCCTGCGCGGCGTCGACGGGCGGGTTCGCCTGTACGCGCTCGACGCGTCGGTTTTGTAACGCCGCGGACGGTCTCACCACCGAACGGTGGCGTTCGTTTGTACGCTGTCGGGCATGGAAGCCTCCACGGTGCTCGACCAGTTCTCGATGGAGCTCAGCCAGGACCAGCGCGACCTGCGCGACTGGGTCCACGGCTTCGCTTCCGGTGTGGTCCGGCCGGCGGCGAGCGAGTGGGACGAGCGCGAGGAGACGCCCTGGCCCGTCATCCAGGAGGCGGCGCGCATCGGCCTCTACGGCTTCGACGCGGTGGCGCAGTTCTGGGCCGACGAGACCGGCCTGAGCTTCCCGATCGTCAACGAGGAGCTCTTCTGGGGCGACGCCGGGATCGGCATGGCGATCATGGGCACGACGCTCGCGGTCGCCGGCATCTTCTCGGCCGGCACCCCGGAGCAGCTCGGCGAGTGGGTGCCGCAGTGCTACGGCACGGTCGACGAGCCGGCTGTCGGGGCCTTCTGCGTGTCCGAGCCGAACGCGGGGTCGGATGTCTCGTCGTTGCGGACGCGGGCGCGGTACTCGGAAGCCTCAGATGAGTGGGTCCTGAACGGGCAGAAGGCGTGGGCGACGAACGGCGGAATTGCTGCGGTCCATGTGGTCGTCGCCTCCGTCGATCCGGAGCTGGGCGCGCGAGGCCAGGCCGCCTTCGTCATCCCGCCCGGCACGCCCGGGCTCGTCATGGGGACCAAGGTGCGCAAGCACGGGTTGAGGGCCTCGCACACGGCCGACGTCTTCCTCGACGACGTGCGGATCCCGGGCTCGTGTCTGCTCGGCGGCAAGGAGAAGCTCGACGAGCGTCTGGCGCGGGCGCGCGAGGGGGCGCGGCGCGGCGGTGCGAGCGGCGGTGGCCAGGCCGCGATGTCCACCTTCGAGGTCTCCCGCCCGACCGTCGGAGCCCAGGCGATCGGCATCGCCCGCGCCGCGTACGAGTTCGCGCTCGACTACGCCCGCGACCGCGAGCAGTTCGGCCGCCCGATCATCGAGAACCAGGCCATCGTGTTCACGCTGGCCGACATGAAGATGGAGATCGACTGCGCCCGCCTGCTCGTCTGGCGCGCGTCCTGGATGGGCCGGACCGGCAAGCCGTTCAACAACGCCGAGGGCTCGATGTCCAAGCTCAAGGCCGGCGAGGTCGCGGTCTGGGCCACCGAGCGAGCCATCCAGATCCTCGGCGGCAACGGCTACACCCGCGAGTACCCGGTCGAGCGCTGGCACCGCGACGCCAAGATCTACACGATCTTCGAGGGCACCTCGGAGATCCAGCGGCTCGTCGTCTCGCGCGCGATCTCGGGGATGCAGATCCGCTGAGGTGCGCCGCGGCCGCGCGGCGGCTACCCTTTCCGTCCCCGCCCTCTTAGCTCAGTTGGTAGAGCACTTCCATGGTAAGGAAGGGGTCTCCGGTTCGAGTCCGGAAGAGGGCTCTCGGGAAAGCCCCGCTCAGGCGGGGTTTTTGTTTGCCCGGAGGCGAGGGCGGTGGCGCGGAAACGCTTCTGGGCCGTATTTGGGCCGCATACGATTCGTAAGCGGTGTTGCGGAAGGGGTCGGTCGGGGCCTGCGGTGCGAACCTTGAATAGGCCCGAGCGCTAATCAAGAAAACAGCCCTATCCTTTACTTACGTCCGGGCCTCGTAAAGGATGCGAGCGGTGATTGAGATCGTGAGCGAGCGAGCTGGACGGGTGGTGGCCGTGCAACCTGGCCACGAGGGCTACTCCGCGTTTGTGCCCGCCCCTCTCCCACCGGACCCACCGGTTCGGATCGACTCGAGGACGCAGGCCCTCCTGGATGAGGCCAATCAAGCGCTCGGCCGTCTGGACGGCGTGACGCTGCTGCTTCGCGATCCGGGACAGTTCCTCTACTCGTACGTCCGCAAGGAGGCCGTGCTCTCCTCGCAGATCGAGGGGACACAGTCCTCGCTGTCCGACCTCCTGCTGTTCGAAAATGCAGCCGCGCCGGGCGTGCCCCTCGATGACGTCGAGGAGACCTCGAACTACATCGCGGCGATGAGTCACGGCTTGCACCGGATCGAGTCAGGCGAGTTGCCGCTGAGCAATCGTCTGCTGCGAGAGGTTCATGCCTTGTTGATGTCTGGCGTCCGCGGGGGCGACAAGGCGCCCGGCGAATTCCGGCGGAGCCAGAATTGGCTCGGCGGCACTCGGCCGGGCAATGCCCGCTTCGTGCCGCCGCCTCCCCCAGAGGTGGTCCCGGCGATGAGCGATCTCGAGAAGTTCCTGCACGATGATCCCGAGCCGACCCCGATCCTCATCAAGGCGGCACTCGCGCACGTGCAGTTCGAGACCATCCATCCGTTCCTCGACGGCAATGGGCGCGTAGGCCGGCTGCTGATCACGCTCCTGCTCTGCTCTGAGAAGGTGCTCCAGCAGCCGCTGCTCTACCTGAGCCTGTACTTCAAGCAGAATCGAGACGCCTACTACGACCACCTGCAGCGCGTTCGGACGGAGGGTGCCTGGGAGGATTGGCTCCAGTTCTTCCTCGAGGGAGTCATCGCAGTCGCGAGCTCAGCCACCGAGACGGCTCGCCTCATCAGGCAGCTCGTCGAGAGCGACCGGGAGATCGTTCACGGGTTCGGCCGTGGCGCGGCTTCAGCGCTCCGCGTCCACGAGCTGGCCGGACGGCGCATCGCGCTCACCGCAAGCAGTGCGGCGGCGCAACTCGGGCTGAGCGTGCCGACGGTCAACGCCGCAGTTGCCCGGCTCCAGACGGCCGGGATCCTGCGAGAGGTAACCGGGCGCAGGCGCGGCCGGCTGTTCGTCTACGACGCCTACCTCGAGTTGCTTCAGGCCGAGCAGTGATCCTTGCGGGAGGCGTGCGCGTCAAGCGGAGGGTCGCTGAGAGACAGCCGCCCCGCTCGCTCAGCCATCGATCCCCGGCAGGGCGAGCTGCACTGCGTCCGACGCTGTCGCGAGTTGACCTCGCGCCAGGAGGATCTCGCGTTCGGCGCTGACCGGCTCGGCCCCGCGCTGCTCGGCCATCACGTGCGCGTAGGTGTCCAGGCAGACGGTCGGGTTGTGGCCGAGCTGCGCCGCGATATCGACCACCGAGAGCCGGCCCTCGTGGATCAGCAGTGACGCGAACGCGTGCCGGAGGTCGTACGGGCGCGCGCCGTGGATGCCGACCGCCTCGGCCACCGGCTTGTAGCTGCGCTTGCGCCAGTTGCGCCAGTCCGACGCGCGCCAGAACGCGCCGGCAGTGCGACGGGAAGACCGGGGCCGTCGCCGGCGGCGTCGCCCTGCGCGGCTCGCCACGCGGCGAGGTCGTCGCGCAGCGGCGCGAGCAGCTCGACGGTTCGCGGCTGCCGGCGGTTCTTGAGCGCCTTGAGCTGCCCGTCGCTGAGCGCGCGCTCGACCAGCAGCGTGCGCTCGCGCACGTGGCGCCACTCGAGCGCGAGCGCCTCCTGCGGCCGCAACCCGGCGTAGGCGAGGACGGCGAGCAGCGTCGCGTCGCGCAGCTTGCCCTGCTCGAGCAGTCGCGCGCGCATCAGCTCGATGAGCGTCGGCGGGATCGCCTGGACCGCCGGCCGGTGCGGCTTCGGCGGCTTGCGGGTGATCTTCACGGCGTTGGTCGGCACGCGGCCCCACTCGACCGCGCGCTGCAGCACGCCCTGGAGCATCGTCATCGTCTTGCGGATCGCCTCGACCCGACGCCCGCGGCCTCGAGCTCGGCGCGGAAGCGCGCGATCGTCTGCGGCGTGAGCTCGCGCAGCTGGAGGTGGCCGAGGCGCGGCAGCGCGTGCCCGTTCCACAGGCTCGCGTAGGCGCGCAGCGTCGCGCGCTCGAGGTTCGGGCCCGCGTAGACCATCCACCACTCCTCCACGAACTCGGCGAGCGTCTCGCGGCCGGCGTCGACGTCCGCGAGCGCGCCCGTGCGCTTGAGCGTCCGGATCTTGGCCTCGAACGCCTTGGCGTCGGTCGCGCGGTCGAACGTCTTGCTGCGCTCCGCGCCCGTCTCGTCGTACCAGCGCACGCGCCAGACGGTGTACGTGCTCCCGTCGCGACGCCGGCGCTCCCGCTTCTCCACCATCGGCTCCTCCTCGAGGCTCGCGTAATCGCCATAGGCGCCTGGAGCACTGAAATTGACCCCTTCTCTCAAGCCGGCACCGCGCGGTCGAGGTTGGCGCGACCTGCGCCCCCATCTCGGGCGAGAGCGCGAGTCGGCCGATCGAGGACACGGCCGGCGTTGGGCGCGGCATCGGCGGCGTGCCGGCCCATCGGGCCGGCTGCACGGTGAACACGCTCGCCTCGATCCACGCTTCGACGTCGGCCTCGCGCATCCGGTACGCGCCGTGCTCGCCGAGCCGGCTCGCGCGGAGCCGCCCGCGGTGGATCGCCCGCAGGACCGTCTTGGTGCTGATCTGGCAGCGCTCGGCGACGTCGGCGGGAGTCAGGAGGCGCTCAGGCATCAGCGGCCGAGCTCCATCCCGCGGTCGCGCTGGCGTGCGAACGGACGCTCTGTCTCGCGCGCCCGCGCGGGCGCGCTCGCTGCGGCGCGCTCCTGGCGGAGCTGGTCGCGAAGCGCACCTTGCCGTGCGGCGAGGACTCGCATCTGGCGCTCGGCGCGCCGCACGGCCTCGCTCGCCCGGGCGAGCGCTGCGGCGTGGCGGCTGCGGGCCTGCGGGCGATACCACGGCGGCGGCGTCGCTTCGAGCCGCCGGCGTTCGCCGTGCGTGCGCCACCGCGTCCGCTCGAGCCGCGTCATGGTCTCGCGTGAGCTCGGCCAGCTCGTCGACCGCGCGCGACGGGTCGGCGGTGTCGGTCGCCAGCGTCTGCGCGCGCGAGCGCTGCAGCCCGTCGACGAGCGCCGACCGCGCGTCGCGCTCGCCGCGCTGCGCAGGCGCGTACTCCTCGCGCTCGGCGGCGGTCGGCGTCAGCGCGTAGAGGCGGTTGCTCTCGCGGCCGCGGCTGAGCGCGACGTACGCCGGCCTCGCGCGTGAGCTGATCGGTCGCGAGAATGAACGTCTGCGCGGCAGGTCATGCCCTGCGCGAGGTGGGCGGTGATCGCGTAGCCGTGCATCAGCGCCGGACGCCCGTGACGCGTCGGACGCTCGAGATACTCGCGGGGCAGCGACACCTGGCCCCTCGCCAAGCGCGAGGTCGATCCGTCCCTGGCCCGATCGACCGCGACGACGACGCCCCGATCGCCGTTGACGACGCCGAGCGCGGAGTCGTTGCGGCGCACGACGACGCGGTCGCCGGCCGAGAACGCGGCGCCCGCGACGGTCACCTCCTCCGTCGCCGAGCGCGCCGGCGGCCGCATGAGCGCGTGCGCGCGACCGTTGAGGTCGTCGACGTCGACGCGCCGCTGGGCGATCATCACCGCGCCATCGGGGTCGCGCGCCGCCCACCAGTCAGCGACCAGGCGCCGCCGCAGCTCGCGGCGCGCGCTCGCCGACGACGATCCGCTCGGCTGCGTCGTAGCGCCGGACCGCCTCGGGCGCGTCGCCCTCGCGCAGCGAGCTGCAGCGCGTCGCGCTCCCACTGCGCGAGCTGGCGGCGGTTCTCGCGCAGCTCGATCGACCGGCAGCCGCGCCATCAGCCCGCGGAAGGCGCCGCCGGCACCGATCGCCGGCAGCTGGCGATGATCGCCGACGAGCACCAGCTTGACGTCGAGCCGGCGCGCGTGGTCGACCAGCTCGGCGAGCTCGCGAGTGGGGAGCATGCCGGCCTCGTCGAGCACGAGCACCGCACGTCGCCGCGAGCGTCGAGTACGGGCTGGCGCGTCGAGCGCGTCGAGCAGCGCCGCGACGCTCGTGCTCGGGATGCCGGCGCCGTCCTCGAGCTCGCGCGCGGCGCGCCGCGCCAGCGCGGCGCCGCAGACGCGTCGGCCGCTCGCCTCCCACGCCTCGCGCGCCGCCGCGAGCGCGTGCGTCTTGCCCGCGCCCGCCGGGCCGACGACGACCGCGACACCGTCGCCGTCTCCCGCGAGCCGGCGCACCATCTCGGCCTGCTCGCCCGACGAGCGAGGGACGCCGCTCGATCGCCCGCTCGATCGCCCGCGGCCGCGCCACCGCGATGCGCGCGTCCCGACGCTCGACCGCGTAGTCGAGGATCCGCCGCTCGAGCGCCAGCAGCTCCGGCGTCGAGTAGGTCCGCTCGGACGGCGCGGCAGGAACGATCCGCCCGTCTGCGCGTCGCAGGGACTCGCGGCGCTCGCCCGCCGCGAGTACCACGGCGCGCGGCGACGCCAGGAACGCGTCGGCCAAGCCGCTCGACGTCGCGTCTCGCGAGGTCCGCGCTTGGCCGGTAGCCGCTCGCAGAGAGCCTGCAGCACGTCGCGACGCGTGAACGTGGTCCGGTCCTGCGTGAGCCCGGTGGGGCCGGCGAGCCACTCGGCGATCTCCTCCTCCAGCTCGGCGCGTCAGCGGGGCGGATCGCACGCGCCCGCCCACGAGTCCGCACGAGATCCGGCGTGAGCCCGAGCTGCGCCGCGCGCTCGCGCCATTCCGGCACGAGCTGCTCCGGCGTCACGCGATAGTCCTTGCCGCGCCGCGTCGCGAGCGTTGCGACCTGGGCGGCCGCGGCGCTCGACGCGCCGCGACGCTCAAGCTCGGCCTCGATCTCGGCCCGCCGGCGGCTGAACGCCCGCAGCACCTCGGGCGGCACGCCGGCGATCTCGGCGATGCCGTTGCGCACCGGCGTCCACTCGACGCCGAGCTCGCGCGTCAGCAGGCTGCGCAGCCGCGCCTCGTAGAGGTAGCCGGCGGTCTTGGCGTGCGCGTAGATCCGCCGCCCGTCGAGCGTCGACCACTGCCCGTCGGCGCCGAGCGTCAGGTTGGCCACCAGCACGTGCGTGTGCAGCTGCGGATCGCCGGCGCGCGAGGTCCGATGCCGGAACGCCGCCGCCACGAACCCGTTGCCCGCGATCGCGTGCACCCCGGCCGGCCCGCGCCGCGTCACCGCCGCTGCGCGCTCCATGTAGCCCAGCGCATCCAGCACCGCCCGGTCGTGCGCGTCGCGCAGCACCGTGCGCAGCGCGTCGTCGCCGACGCCGAACAGCACGCTCACGCTCTTCGGCGCCGAGAACGTCAGATCAAAGCCCGGCCGTCGGGCCGTGAGTACCCGGCCGAGCGGCGGCACCGGTCGCGGGATGCTCGCCCGGCAGCACCCGGTCGAGGGAGGTCGCGTCCGACCTTGCCGCTGAGCCCAAGCGCGGCGGCAGCCGGCGCCCGTCCACACGCCGGCGGCCTCAGGGCCGCCGAGGTAGTAGTCCTCGACGCCGGAGCTCACGGCCGCCGTGCGCGTCAGCGAGCCGTCGGCCTGCTCGAGGTAGTAGCGGGCCTGGCCGGTCGCGAGCTTTCCGAGCGAGAGCACGACGATCTCCACCCATCAAGCCGCCAAGACGAAGTATCGGGCCATCTACCTGTAGACGGACAACGAGAGCCCGCTGGTCGTTCCGAAGGACAACCCGGACAAGACCAGTGCTCATCCAAGCCCCACGAAACAAGCAAGCTCACAACCTCAGGAGCTAACGCAAGATCAGGACCTCAACAGCCGAGCAAGGTCAAGACCTCAAGAGCCGCCAAGGCCAAGACCTCGTAGCACCCGGTGCTGCGCAACAAAGGTCTGGACTAAGAGACCGAGCAAGCTCACAACCTCAAGAACCGGCACGCACTTGCACTCAGTGCCAAGGCAACCGAGATCGGCCCACAAGCGCAATCGAAACGGGGTGGCGCCATCGTCGATCATGTATCGAGACGATGAGTGCTGACGCGATTGAACCGTGCCGAACTTTCCTGGACGACCGTACCGTGGACCTGGCGCTGACGACGAAGCGTTCGCTCACCTCGCCAAACACCACGGTGTTGGTCGTTGGACCGCCAGTCTGCGCCTCCACCGACTCAAGGACGCCGCCGGACTGGGACCCGCCGACAACGTCGTTTTCGGCCGGACCGGTGACGTGTATGACGAGGCAACGGGCGAATTCCTCGGCTCGTTGACGGACAAGAACTCATGAGCGCGCCCCCTAACATCAGCCCGCCCGTCCTCGAGCAGGCGAAGCGGTACGCGATAGACCACGCGAGTCGGCGTGAGACCCGACCCGCCTATGACGAGATCCGACAAGCTGATGCGGGTCTGCTTGACGATCTCGTCTCGCGCCTGCGTGTCAGCTCAGAGCCCGCGGATCGAGCGCTCGCCGCGTTGCTGGCACCGGCGCTTGCTCCACACGCCGCCGCCGAAGCTCTCCTCGCGGCGGTTGATCGCGAACGCGAGCCGGTAGTGCTCACGGCCGTGGCCGAGGCTCTGCGCGCCGCTGATCCCGGTTTCTCTGCGGAGGAACTCAACCGGTTGGGGCATCACGCCAGCGTCGACGTTCGGAGGGCGGTCGCCGCGAATCTCTATGGAGCGAAGGACGACTCCACCTTCGCGGTCCTTATCGATCTGGCCAGTGATTTCGATGCGGATGTCCGCGATTGGGCTGCCTGGGCGCTCGCGGACAACTTCCCGCCGAGCGCGCGCCGCGATGCGAGCTTGAGAGATTGGCTACGCGATGCGAGGCAGGATTCGCAGCTCGCGGCCCGGATCGAAAGCGAGCTGAGTGAGCCAGATCGCAGGGTTACTCCTCCACGCAAAGAGCCCATCAAGAAGCGCGGTCGTCCTGCGTATACAGGTGTTCCGAAAGTCACTGTCCTCGTGACTTCGGCGAATCCCATCGACACGGACGAACTCGCTCTCGACGAAGAGGTTCGCGAGATCACTGCGAGCCTGAGGCAGACGCCCGGGCGCGACCTCGTGGACCTACGTGTCTCTCTGGCCGCCCGTCCTCTCGACCTCCTCGTCGAACTGAACGAGCACCAGCCGCAGGTTCTGCACTTCAGCGGACATGGGCTGCCCGACGGGCAACTCGTGTTCCTTGATCGGGAGGGATACGCGAAGCCGGTCGATGGCGTTGCCATCGCCGCCGCGCTCCGCTCAGCGGGCGAGTCGGTGCGTGTCGTTGTCCTGAACGCCTGCTTCACCGCGGAGTTGGCAGATGCGCTTACCGATCACATCGACGTTGCCGTAGGGATGGAGCGTCCGGTAGGGGACCAGGCCGCACGGGTTTTCGCCCAGGCTTTCTACGGTGCCCTCGGACACGGATCCTCGGTGGCGCGTGCCTTCGAACAGGCGCGTTCTGCCCTCATGCTCGAGGGAATTCCGGAGCACACAACCCCTCGGCTCTCATACAGGTCCGGAGTTGACCCCAATGAGTTGGTGCTCACCGACTCAGCGTTGGTTTCCAAGCCGGACCCCGTCGCCGACCGTGCACGCCTCACGGAACTCACGACGCAGCATCTTGATCACCTCTCGAGGCACGCGACGCTGCCCGTCGGGGACGGCATCGCTGTCCAGCGCCGGTCGCAGGGCGCTCTCCTAGATCGCGCCGAGTATGGATCGCTGTGCGTTGTCGGTGCACCAGGCGCGGGGAAAACCGGTTGCCTTTACGTGCTGGCTCATGACCTGACGGCGCGAGGCAGTGATGTCGTCGTTCTGAGCGCGGACCTGCTGGGCGCTGGCGGGCGGCGAGGCCTGCAGGAAGAACTCGGGCTTGACCTGGAACTTGTCGACGCTTTGGCCGCCTGGCCGGGTAAGGAGCCGGCATTTCTGCTGATAGACGGCTTGGATGCTGCCCGCGGGCGCGAAGCATCTGGCGTGCTGTTGGATGTGGTTCGGAGAGTCGCGGAGCGCGGAGGGCGATGGCGGGTCATCGCGTCGATCCGCTCCTTCGATCTTCGCCATAGTCCCGAGCTCCAGGCAGCAATCCCTTCTTCCCCGAGGGAGTCGTTTGAAGAGGCGATCGAGTCTGAGTTCGCGCTTGTGCGGCACTTCGCGGTCCAGGGCCTGACAGATTCGGAACTGGAAGAGGTCGCAAACACCGCTCCCGTCGTCGGTTCTTTCCTCGACAGCGCAGCCGAGGAGCTCATCGAGCTCCTGCGGACACCGTTCAACTTGCGCCTTCTCACCCTCCTCCTGATGCGAGGCGGAGGCGATCCGAACCGACTACATCGGGTCCGCACGCAGTTGCAACTGCTCAACCTGTACTGGGAGCACCGCCTGCTCGCGCCGGCGGACGGACGCGACGCACGTGCGGAGGCCGCCGCTCGTTTCTGTGACGCAGCAGTGTCCGAGCTGCGTCTACAGGTCCCTCGATCGACGCTTCGTGGTGCGGCAGGTGCTGGACAGGGGCTGGATCAGATGCTCGCCGAGGGAGTCTTGGTTGAGTGGCGGGCGGAGGGAGCCGGCGGGGACCACATCGGGTTTGCGCACCACATCCTGTTCGACTACGCGGTGCACCGACTTCTCCTCTCGGGAGAACCGGATCAAATCGCGGCTCGGTTGTCCTCGCCCGATGTCGTCCTCTTGGCTCGTCCCAGCCTCGTGCTCACGTTGCTTGCTGAATGGGAAGCCGATGGCGCGCGTGAGCGCTTCTGGCAGCTTGCCATGCGACTCGCAACCGATGACGTCGTCGTCCCCGCTCGGCTTGTGGCGCCAGTTGTGTTCGTCAACGAGGCCGAGAACCTTGAGGATGCTCGGCGGCTGTTGATGGCGCTTGATCGCGGAGACCCGGCGGCCGTCTTCCTGATCAGACACCTCGTCGGCGCGATCGCCGCCGAGGGTCAGCCCTCACGACCCCTTGCCAATGCGAATCTCCGTCTGTGGCTGGAACTGGCCACCGAGCTGAGCCGGCGTCTGGCCCCGGAGACCGCGTACGCCCTGAGAATTCTCGTGTGGGGCCTGACAGCCGAAATTGATCGATTGACGGACGGCGAACATGCACTTGGCGAAGCGGCTCGCGACCTTCTGAGATGGGGGTGGGAGCACGATCCAGGCGCGTCAGCGACGTTGGCAGTCGCCATCGAGTCGGTGGCGCGAACTTGCAGGACGGACCCTGGAGCCACTCAGGATCTGCTGTCAACGGCCCTCGAGCCCGACCGGTGGACCCGATATGGCCCGGCGGAGATCAGGCAAGTCGGCGACGAAGTTGAGGCTCTCGCCACATGCATTCCGCGCTTTGCGGCGATCGTCTTCGAGCGTGCGTTCGGGCACGACGAAGAGTCGGAGGAGCGAACCCCCCTTGGTGGTGGGCAGATCCTCCGTCTCACCAGCACACGCCGCCAGGACTGGGAGATGGTTCTCTACGGGCTGGCGCGTGAGTTCCACGCACTCCTCAAGGCGGACAAGGTCTCCGCGCTCAGCGCCCTACGAGCTGCCTGTACTCGAGAAGCGGGGCGGTACTGGAAGAGTGCCGCGCGCGAGGAGTTCGACGTGGTCCGGGACGGGACGCCATACCGACTGATCGCAGACCACAGCGCGTATTGGGACGGGGCCGGGCTTCATCGTGAGGGTGTCGAGATGCTCGGCGCGTTCGAGCGTGAACTTCAGGAAAGCGCTCAGCGGGGCGGGCACGAACTTGACGACTGGCTCACGGCACTTGCGTCAGCCCCGATGCCCGAGGCGATATGGCGACGCGTTCTGCGCGCGGGCGCCCACACGCCGGAATCGTTAGGACAGCTCTTGGCTCCGGTGGCGTCGCAACTGCCGGTGATCATGAGCCGCAATCTGCGCGACGTGCTTGGCGAACTTATCCAGGGTGCCGCGGCCTCCTGGACAGATGAGGAACTTGGTGCCGTCGAGGCCTCCCTCCTACGGGTTACGTCAGCGTTCCCGGCGGATAAGCGCGAGGTCGGCGAACATCTTCAAGCGGAGCTGCTCGCTTGCCTGCCATCCGAGGTCCTGCGTACCGAGGAGGCCCGGTCGATTCGGGCGAAGGCCGAGGCCGAAGGGATCTCTGCTCCGGGGCCGCCGATCCGCGTCAGCACCACTTGGGGTGCCATCGATCCCGACGAAGAGCTGCGGGATCGCGGTATCGAACCGCATAGCCCAACCAACGCCGAACTCCTACAGGCGATAGGGCCGGTTTCCGAGTTTGCTCGGACGTACGTCAATGCGGCTCCATCGCTTGAGCAAGCCCGTGGGGCTCTGCCGGCGATACGATCGCTTCGGGCCGTGTTGGCAGAGCAACAGGGCGTCGCAGATCCGCCGCTTGTTGCCGACGCTGAGGCGTGGCTCTCGGAAGCGGCGGCCGCACTCGCCGCTCAGACGCCGCTGTCTGTCGGCGATGAGTCTGTTGCGGTCGCTCGAGACCTGGCGCTTGCCGGCGCAAAAGGTGCCATTCCGACAGGAATGCATGAGGACCTCGCTGACTTTGATCGCGGCGGGCCCTCATGGGGAGTGCCATCAGGACGGATCGATGCCGCCCGCGCTCTGTTGCTGCTCTGCCGCGAGTCCGCCACCGCGGACGCAGACGTGCTTGAGGCCGCGGAGCAGCTGGCTCAGGATTCGCATCCAGCGGTCCGCTGGATGGTGGCTAGATCGCTGGTGAGTGCCGTAGGAACGCAGCCGGAGTGGGCCTGGGGGCTCGCCACCAAACTCGCGACCGAGGACGCAAGTTCTCAGGTTCGAGAGGCAGTTCTGCACACGCTCGCGCGGCTCGCGTCGGATCGGCCAGACGAGGTCGTTGCGTTGCTGCGATCGATGTATGCCGCCGAAGCGGCGTCTGAGGCCCATGAATCGCTACTGAGAGCGATCTCCGACTTCCTGGTTGAGTTGTGGGTCTGGCGGGGCCATAGGGGCGGTCGGGAACTGGTGGACGAGTGGATCGCAGACATACGCCTGGCCCCGGCGAGACCCCGACAGGTCTTCTTTGCCTTGAGGAGTGCCGTGACCCACGGCGGCTCAAGCGTCGAGCACTTCGCGGTGCGGGAGCGCGCGATCGGAGTCTGGGCCGACCTCACACGTGCGGCGCTCGACGCCTTCCAGGACGCACTCCCACTTGTGCGCAACAACAACGCTGATGAGGCATCCAAGGAACGGGTGGCGTCACTTGCCGGCCTCCTTGACGGCTCCGCGACCGAGGTGTACTTCGCGTCCGGTGCCTACGGCGACGGCGAGCGCCAGCTCAAGCCGGAGGTACGGGAGCGTTTCTACCGCGATGCGTCACCCCTCATCGATGTACTCGTCAACGTGGGGATCCCGTCTGCAGCGCACCACATGCTCCAGACGTTGGCGAGCTTCGTCGACTTCGACCCGCGCGGAGTCCTGCTGCGTATTGGGACGCTGCTAGAGGCCGGGCGAGCCTGGGGCTATCAGCTTGAAGGTCTCGCGGAGACCGAGTTCGTCCGCCTTGTCGAGCGGTACTTAGCCTCGCACCGCGACCTCTTCGTCCGCGACCCCGAGGCTCGAATGGTCCTGGTCAAAGCCACGGAGGGTTTCATCGAGGCGGGATGGCCTAGCGCACGTCGGCTCTTGTATGGCCTCGACGACATGTTCCGCTGAGAGCGGGCCTGCACGAACACGTTCGCAGATCGGTTCGCAGCCCCACTAGCGACGAAGACGCCCGCGGCCCTCAATCCCGCACGGCGCCCCCGAATGGCGAGACCCGGACTCGAACCGGGGACACCACGATTTCAGTCGCAGCCCGAAGCCTCTAGACTACCCAAAATCCCTGCATGGAAGCTGGTTCTCGGCTCCGACCTCGCCAACTTGTCCCGCGTCAAGATTCTCCGCACACTCGTTAGTTGAGCCTTCGGGGGCTGGCTGGCGGGCACTCACGCAGGTCGCGGAGCGAGCCCGGAGGGCGAGCGCAGCGGGCTGGGTGAGTGCCCGCGCGCGCCGCCGTCCGGGGACCCCCGTTCTGTGAGGAGAACCCTGTGGCCCGTCCGCCCAAGCACCCCGTCGACGTCAAGCTGAAGATCGTGCTGTCGGTGCTCTCGGGGGAGAGCACGCAGGCCGAGGCGGCGCGTCGTCACGGGATCTCGGAGACATCGATCGGCAAGTGGAAGGAGCAGTTCGTGCTCGGCGGCCGCCAGGGCCTTGAGCACGGCGCGAGTGCCGCCAAGCCGACTGGACGCGAGGCCCGGATGGCGGAGGAGATCGATGACCTCACGCGCGCGCTGGGCGAGGCGCATGTCGAGTTGCGTGCGCTCAAGCGCGGCGGCGCCGGAGCGATGGGGTTTCGCTGAGCTCGAGCAGCTCCGCGTCGAACACCACCTCTCGATCGCGGTGTTCTGCCGGGCCGTCGGGCTGCCGGCGCGGACGTTCTATGACCGCCGCGCTCGCCATCACGCCGGCGACGGCGGCATGCGCGGCCCGTGGCCGACGCCGGCGCGCGACGGGATCCGCGCGGTCGTGATCGAGGTCGCGTTGAAGTACGACATGTGGGGGCACCGCAAGATCGCCTGGCTGTGCCGCCACGAGCACGGCCTGGACGTCTGCGACGCGACGTGCCTGCGGATCTTGCGCGAGGCGGGACTGACGTTGCCGGTCGACTACGTCCGTGAGCGCCGCGACCTCGCGGGCGCGCGCCGTGAGGCGTTCGTCGAGCTCCCCACCCGCCGCAACCGCGTCTGGCAGATGGACTTCTTCGAGCTCGAAACCAGCGGCGGCGGGACGTGGCGCTCGGGCGACGTCATCGACTACGCCACCAAGCTCGTCCTCGCCGGCCCGGTCACCGCCACCCAGACCGCCCGCGACGCGATCGACTCCGTGCAGCGAGCGCTCGCCGCGGCCGACGAACTGCTCGGCCGGCCGCTGCTCGAAGACCTCACCTGCCCGAACACCGGCGAGATCACGCCGGTGTTCCTGGTCACCGACAACGGCCCCTGCTTCAAGAGCAGCGCCTTCGCCCGCTACATCGACGCCCGAGCCGAATTCACGCACGTCCGCACCCGGCGACGCAGCCCGCAGACCAACGGCGTCATCGAGCGCTACCACGGCGCGATCAAGATCGAGCAGCTCTGGCGCGAGTTGCCCGCCGACGGCGCCGAGATGACGACGATGGTCGAGGCCTACCGCCAGCTCTACAACACGGTCCGCCCCCACGAAACGCTCGCCGGCGACCGCCCGATCGAGCGCTACCTCGCCGACCCCGACCACCCAGCGCCAGACGACCCCACCGCACCACTCCCAACGCGCCAAGAACTGCGGATTCCTTGACGCGGGACAAACTGCGAACAGTCGCAATTGCAGGCTTTGACGTGGGGGTTTAGGCACTGAGGTCGACCGAGCGCCTAACACGATCCGTGCCGCCCCAACCGTCGGCGCGGAGTCGCAATGCGGCTCACTATCGGCGGGCGCTATGGACGGCAGCGCCGAGATAAGGACCCAACGTCTGCGCGAGCTGGACCATCGCGTCGACCATCCTTGACTGTGTTTCGGGCCAGTCCTCGACGCTGTCGGCGTAGCCACCGTCGAGCCGCACGCCGATGGAGCGTCTCTTGCGTCCGATCCTCGCATCCCAGCGTAGTGGCTGTCCGAACTCGGCCTCAATGGCGTCGCGGTGCTGCGCGAGCGCGTCGAACATCCGGTGGTTGATCTCGGCGGACGAATGCTCGAGATAGAGGTGGACGCCGCCGTCGTGTTGACGGGTTTCGTAGATGTAGTGGACACCCGAGAAACCGGCCCCGGCAGAGATCCACGAGTCCGTAGAGGGAGACACTCGCGCGTGAAGCTCGGTTCGGTCCTTCGCCAGGGCGAGGAGGCTCGACCAGTAGGCCCGACGAGTCTCGTGTCGATCGGAACCCGAGCCGGTCCGTTCGGCGCCTAGGTACTGCGTGCGAACGTCTTTCAGCGACACAAGTTCGCCGTCGCGGTCCGCCATCCAGAATGCCCATCCATTCTCTGCCGCGGTGCCGGCGCAATGAATCGCCGCGGACGACGCCGAGTCGAAGGTCTTGTTCCCGCATTCAAGCCGGCCGTCCGCGAGAACAACCGCCGTGTCGCGGATACTCGCGCGTGCTGAGATGAGGGTCTCACCTTCCTCGAGGAACCCCGCATTGACGAGGGCAGCGATCGACACGGCGGTGCTGGTCGATGTCGGCGCCGCTGCGGCCGCCGCGGCGTCGGCGAGGATCTGCTCGAGAGTGGCGATCTCCTCAGGATCTGCAGCCCCGAAGCTCGAGGGTGACGGCCAGATCGCGCAGATCTCGGACGCGAGCTTATATCCGCGTCGATTGATGTCGTCGACGTCCCAGCTTGTTGTGGCCGAGACTTCGGCGTTGAGCACCAAGAGGCTATGAGCGTGCAGCGCGGGCGCCTTGATCGACCAAGCGCTGTTGGACAGCGATGAGTTCAACGGGCCGCTCGTCAGCGTGAGATTGCCGATGCGGTGAAGAACCGCATCGCGCGCGAGCTCGAGCTCAGCAGCCGCGCCTTCGTCCAGTTCGTCGCTGGAACTGTCCCAATGTTCACGCCACTTCTGGGGCAAGAGGTGTTCAAGCGTGAGCTTCGGAGGCAGAGTGAACACGCTCTCGATCTTGTTGCTCGCGCGCCGGCGCTCTAGCTCGATCGCGGAAAGGACCATCACGAGGCGGGCTTGCGCGACCCAGCCATACATCGGGCGGGTGACAAGGATCCGAGTCAGCGCGTCGTCGGTCGGCCATGCCACGATGGCTGCCGCGGAAGCCGAGAGTTCATCGATGATCTGTTGATCCGCGGCCTCGGGACGACGCGCTGCGGCCCCGAGAAGATCAGCGCTGGTCTTGTTGTAGTTCTTCGCGGTCAGCCCAACAAGCATCCGCCGCACGAGCCAGCTCTCTATGGCGCTAAGTGCGCGCCGACGCTGGTCGGTGGAAACCTCGGGCGCGCGGAAGAGCAGCAGCGCGACCGGGAGCACCGTTGATGTGTCGAGGGCGTCGAGTGTGGCGAAGAACCGCGCCTCAAGACTCCCGGGTGGCTGGTCGTCGAACGAGCGCACGATGGCAGCGTCCGCGCACAGCTCCTTGATGAGCTCGCCGACGTCGCTGGGTTGGGTCTCGTCGAGAATCTCGGTTCGAAACTCGGTGAACAGCTCCGTCGCCGGCACAATCCGGCCGAGCTTCATAGCGAGCCAGTGCATGAGGAAGAGCTCGGCGCGCGGGCGTTTCAGTCGCCCCTGTCGCTTCTCCCTTCGCCAGTAGTCGTCCCCGAGTTCAGGCTGCCAGATGTCGTCGTGCAGCTCGTCTGTGTCGAGGCCGGCGAGCGAGGCGCGGTAGAAGAGCGCGTTCTTGACGAGGTCCATCGCCAGTAGCGGGGTTCCTCGGGCGTTCAGCGTCTCGAAGATGACCTGGGCGTTGTCGCCAGGCTCCAAGTTGATCGATACGAGGTTGAGCAGGCTGCTCAACGCGATGCGCAGCGCGTCAAAGCGCTTGACCAGCTCCTCGTCGTTTGGGTGTCCCTCGCGACTCCATGCGCGCGCCGTCTGCCGAAAGAATGCGTGGGCTTCGTGAATTGTGTTGTTCGGGTCGTCACTCCCAACTCCGGCGCTCTCCGGGCGCATGACGGCGCGGTATGCCGCTCGGTTTGCGTTCGTCGGCCAGACCTTGAATCTGGCATCCCCCGACGCGACGTCCTCGTCGTTCAAGGTGAGGGCGCGGAGCAGCCGCGCCTCGCGTGCTGCAGTTGCGTGATCAGCTTCGGCGGCGACGGCGGAGAGCAGGAGCTGGAGGGTGGTTAGTCGCTGCTGGCCGTCGATAACGAGCCGCTGTGCGACTTCCCCTGGAGTGGTCTGCTGGTGGTCGAGTACTACGGCACCCAAGAAGTGCGACGCGGTGCCAAGCGCGGGGTCGGCCTGGCGTTCGATTACATCGATCACGTCCTGCCAGAGCGGACGCCAGTGCGTCTCCTTCTTCCATACGTAAGGCCGCTGGTAGAGGGGAACCATGTACCTGACGTCGGCGCGAAAAAGCTCCGACAGAGTGTTGGTCTCGGGCTTCACGCCGGATCGAGCCTAACGAGCCTTGCCAAATCGTCGGCTGCCCGGTGGAGGGGCCTCCGCAGGCCCGAGGTCGGATTTGCAGCAATCGGTGGAGCTAGTCGACGGTGAGCCCGCACCATAGGATCGAACGTGATGCGCTCGTCCAGTCTCGTCTGTAGTCAGGCTCGGGCCGACCTCGGCGACTCTCGGGTCATGAGCTATGTCCGAGCCCTGTCTCATTTCGCTGCGCCCATTGCGGATGGCTGGCGCTGAGGTTCTTCCGGAACGAGCGCCGGCGCTGGGCGAGCTCGTCCAGGTGCGGTCACGGCGGTGGCTAGTCGAGAACGTCCAGACGACTGACGACGGCCGCTCGATCGTCCTACTCGCGTGCGCCGACGACGACGCGCAGGGGGAGGAGCTGGAGGTCCTGTGGGACTACGAGATCGACCGCCGGATCCTTGACGAGGAGGGGTGGGACGATCTCGCCTCGCGTGGCTTCGACGATCCGCGGTATTTCGCGGCGTTCCTCAACACGCTCCGCTGGAACACCGTGACCGCGACCGAGCCGAACCTGTTCCAGGCGCCGTTCCGGGCGGGAATCACGATCGACGCCTACCAGATGGAGCCACTGCGCAAGGCGCTGCGGCTGCCGCGCGTGAACCTCTTCATCGCCGACGACACCGGGCTCGGCAAGACGATCGAGGCCGGCCTGATCGCTCGCGAACTGCTGCTGCGCAAGAAGGCCAAGACGATCGTCGTCGCGGCTCCCCCGTCAGTCCTTGAGCAGTGGAAGGCCGAACTCGACGAGCGCTTCGGTCTCGTCTTCGAGGTCCTCGACCGCCACTACTTCGCCGAGGTGCGGCGCGAGCGCGGCTTCGGCGTCAACCCGTGGGACACGCACAGCCGCTTTCTCGTCTCGCACAACCTCCTCACCGATCCAACCTACGCCGACCCGATGCGCGCGTGGCTCGGATCGATGCTTCCCGGCAGCCTGCTGATCCTCGACGAGGCGCACCACGCCGCTCCGTCGAGCGGCGGGCGGTACGGCATCGAGACGAAGTTCACCCGCGCGGTCCGCGACCTCGGTGCCCGCTTCGAGCATCGCCTGTTCCTCTCGGCCACGCCGCACAACGGCCACTCCAACAGCTTCTCGACGCTGCTTGAGCTGCTCGACCCGACTCGCTTCACGCGCGGCGTCAAGGTCCGCGGCAAGAAGGCGCTCGACGACGTGATGGTCCGCCGGCTCAAGGAGGACATCCGCGAGATCCAGGGCGGCTTCCCGGTACGCAAGATCGAGCGCCTCGCCATCGACGACCTGCCGGCGGACGCGCCGGAGCTCGAGCTGTCGCGACTGCTCGACGAGTACCGCGGCGCCCGCGAGGCACGCTTCGCGGCCACGTCGAACCGCACGCAGGCGGCGGCCGGGCTGCTCGTGGTCGGCTTGCAGCAGCGGCTGCTGTCGTCGATCGAGGCGTTCGCGCGCAGCCTGCAGGTGCATCGGCGGACCGTCGAGCGCCAGTGGGACCAAGCAGCGGCGCCAAGCCGAGACCACGGCTACAGAGGTGGCCGCTGAGGCCGCGCTGTACGTGCACGCACCGGACGCCGACGACGAACGGGCCGAGTGGACCGGCGAGGATCTCGAAGCCGACGAGGCCGCTGCAGATCGAGCGGGTGACGCAGGCGACTGAGGCGGCAGCACGCCCGCGACGCCGCGGCAGCAGACCAGTGGGCGCGAGAGCGGGCGCTGCTGGATCGGATGGAGCAGATCGCCGAGAGCTCGCGCCACGTTCCCGATGCGAAGGACACGCGCCTGATCGACTGGATCCGCGAGCACATGTGCCCGGACCTCCCGGAGTTCGGCCGGCGTTCAAGCGGGAAGCCGGCGCAGTGGAACAACCGCCGCGTGCTCATCTTCACCGAGAACCGCGAGGGCACCAAGCGTCATCTGGTCTGCGATCCTCGAGCAGGCGATCGAGGCGACCGATCGCGCCGACGAGCGGATCGCGGTGATCACCGGCCTGACCAGCGGCGAGGCTCGCAAGGAGATCCAGCGGCGCTTCAACACCGATCCCGTCGACGATCCGCTGCGCATCCTGATCGCGACCGACGCCGCTCGCGAGGGCCTGAACTTCCAGGCCCACTGCGCCGACCTCTTCCACTTCGACCTGCCGTGGAATCCCGGCCGCATCGAGCAGCGCAACGGCCGCATCGATCGCAAGCTCCAGCCCGCCGCGGAGGTTCGCTGCCACTACTTCGTGCTGCCGCAGCGCGCCGAGGACCGCGTGCTCGAGGTGCTCGTGCGCAAGACCGAGACGATCAAGCGCGAGCTCGGCAGCCTGTCCAAGGTGATCGACGACGACATCGAGCGCCGGCTCGGCGGCGGCATTCGGCATGCGCGATGTCGAGCGGCTGGCTGCCGAGATCGAGGCCGCTGACCTCGATGCGCGAGCGCAAGCAGATCGCTGCCGAGGAGCTCGAGGACGCGCGCGAACGCCAGGACGAGCTTCGCGAGCAGATCGATCGCTGCCGCGGGCTGCTCGAGCGATCGCGAGGGTGGGTCGGCTTCGAGGCCGGGCCGTTCCGCGACGCGCTCTCCTGCGCGCTGGAGCTCCTCGACGCAGGCCCGCTCGCTGAGACGCGCGACGCCGACGGTCGGCAGGTCTGGGTCTTCCCGCCACTCGACCGCCGTGCGGCGACCGATCCGAGCTGGGCCGCGACGCTTGACACGCTGCGCGCCCCCCGAGCCACCCGCCAGAAGCTCACTGACTGGCGCCGCGAGGCACCGATCCGTCCTGTCGTCTTCGAGGACGCCGGCGTCCTCAGCGACGAGACCGTGCACCTGCACCTCGAGCAGCGCGTCGCGCAGCGCTGCTGTCGCGCTTCCGATCGCAGGGATTCATCCACCACGACCTCTCGCGTGCCTGCCTCGCGCAGGTCCACGATTCGATCCCGCGCGTGATCCTGCTGGGCCGTCTGTCGCTGTACGGCAGTCGCGCCGAGCGCCTGCACGAGGAGCTCGTGCCGGTCGCGGCCCGCTGGGTCGAGCCCGACCGGCGCGACGGAGCCGCTCAGCGTCTACGCCCGCGACGCCGAAGCGAAGAGCCTCGAACTGCTCGACGCGTCGCTGGCGGGCGGTGCAACGCGGCAGCCGTCGCGAGACGGTCGCACGCCGGCTACTCGACTGCCGCGCCGCGCGACGTCGCCGAGCTGCTCCCGCAACTCGAGTCCCGCGCCGAGGATCTGGCCGCCGACGCGGTCCGCAAGCTCCGCGATCGCGGCGCACGCGAATCGCGAGATCTCCACGACACACTCGAGCGACAGCGGGCCAGGGTCGCACGAGGAGCTCGCCCGCCACGAGCACGAGTTCCAGCAGCTCACGCTCGGATTCGACGACGACGACAGGCGTCAAGCTCGAGTCGAACATGCGGTCCTGGCGGCGACGTCTGGAGCAGTTCGATCGCGAGCTCGAGACCGAGCCGCAGCGCATCGCCGACTTCTACGAGGTCCGCGCAACGCGCGTCGAGCCGGTCGGGCTCGTCTACCTCTGGCCGGACACGAACTGATCGTGGCCAAGCTCGACCCACAGGTCCTCGCGCACCTGGAATGGCTCGGCTTCGTCCAGCCCACGGGCCTGGTCGTGTCAGCCCCGGCGCTCGTGCGCGCCGGCGCGATCCTCGACCGCCGCGACGCCGAAGGACAGCGACTGCTGCGCGAATGCCTCGCCGAGACGCACGGCCGACGACGACGATCCGGTCATCTGCCGACTTCGCCGAGTTCGCCGGCCGGGTGCTCGGCTGGAGCTTCTCGCCGAAGGGCTACGCCGGAACCGACGACGAACCGATCCCGCCCGAGCTCGAGGTCGCGCTCCCCGACTACGGCGAGACGCTGCGCCCCGACTTCGCCGTCCGCGAGCGCGACCCGGCCGACGGCGCCCCGCCGTGGCAGCTGCTCGTCACGACGCTCGACGGGACCGACTTCGACACGGTCACGCGCGCGGGCGGCCACCTCGAGGCCTCGGCGCACGGCCGCATGGAGCGGCTGCTGCGCGAGACCGGCGTCGCCGGCTGGCCTGCTCTTCAACGGGCGCGCGCTGCGACTGGTCTCCGCTCCCGCGCGGCGAGAGCTCGGGCTGGCTTGAGTTCCACGTCGCGGCGATGGTCCAGACCGCGGGACGGCCGATCAGCACCGCGATGCGGCTGCTGCTCCGGCGAGCCACGGCTGCTGACCCTCCCGCGCAAGCAGCGGCTCTCGACGCTGCTTGCCGACAGCCGCAAGTTCCAGAACGAGGTCAGCGAGAAGCTCGCCGAGCAGGTCCTCCACGCCCTCTACGAGCTGCTGCGCGGCTTTCAGGCGGCCCACGACGCATCCGGCGGCGAGCTGCTGCGCAAGCCGCTGGCCGAGCAGCCCGACGAGGTCTACCGGGCGCTGCTCACCGTGATCCTGCGCCTGGTGTTCGTGCTCTTCGCCGAGGAGCGCGACATGCTGCCAACCGAGGACGGCACGTTCAGCCGCTACTACTCGATCGCGGGGCTGCACGAGCGGCTGCGCGAGGACGCCGCGCACTTCCCCGACACGATGGACCAGCGCTACGGCGCATGGGCGCAGCTGCTCGTCTCTGTTCCGGATGGTCCACGACGGCGCACCGCCGGCGAGATGACGCTGCCAGCGCGCCGCGGCGTCCTTTTCGACCCCGACCGCTTCCCGTTCCTCGAGGGCCGCGTCGGTGCCGGCTCGCGACAGATCCACGAGCGGATCGAGCCACCGCTCGTCCCCGACGGCACGGTCTACCGCGCGCTCGACAAGCTGCTCGTGCTCGACGGCGAGCGCATCTCCTACCGGGCGCTGGACGTCGAGCAGATCGGCTCGGTCTACGAGACGATGATGGGCTTCCGTCTCGAGACGGCGACGGGACGGTCGCTGGCCATCAAGGCGGCGAAGAAGAGGGCGCGCCGACGGCGGTCGACCTCGACGCACTGCTCGCCGAGGACGCCGAGCAAGCGCGGCAAGTGGATCCAGGACCGCGCCGACCGCAAGCTCCCGGCGAAGGTCGCCGCTGCGGTCAAGGACGCCGCCACCGTGGAGGACCTGCACAGCGCGCTGCTGCCGGTCGTCGACGCGGCCGCTACGCCCGACCTGCTCCCGCAAGGCGCGATGGTGCTGCAGCCGAGCGAGGAGCGGCGGCGCTCCGGCTCGCACTACACGCCGCGCTCGCTGACCGAGCCGATCGTGCGCACGACGCTTGCGCCGGTTCTCGCCGCGCTGCGAGGCGACGCCGACCAGCCGCCGCGGCCCGAGCAGATCCTCGAGCTGAAGGTCTGCGACCCGGCGATGGGCTCGGGCGCGTTTCTCGTCGAGGCCTGCCGCCAGCTCGGCGACGCGCTGGTCGAGGCGTGGAACGCACACGGCGAGCGGCCGGAGATCCCGCCCGACGAGGACGAGGTCGTGTTCGCCCGGCGGCTCGTCGCGCAGCGCTGCCTCTACGGCGTCGATCGCAACCCCGTCGCCGTCGACCTCGCGAAGATGTCGCTCTGGCTGGTGACGCTCGCGCGCGAGCACGCGCTCACCTTCGTCGACCACGCCCTGCGCCACGGCGACTCGCTCGTCGGGCTGAGCCGCCGTCAGATCCAGGCCTTCCACTGGGACGACAAGGCGCCGCCGCTCGCCCCGGTTCGGATCGCGCGAGCACCTCGACCGGGTCAGCGAGCTGCGCAGCCGAGATCCGCAACGCGGGCGACGACGTGAGCGACTGGGCGCTGCGCGACCTGTGGGACGAGGCCCAGGGCGAGCTCGAGGCCGTGCGCTTGTTCGGCGACCTGGTCGTGCTCGCGTACTTCTCGGGCGCGAAAGCGTCGGAGCGCGAGGCGAAGCGATCGGAGTTTGCGAGCGCGGTCGCCGACGGCGAGCGCCGCGCGGTACCGCGGTGTGCTGGAGGAACGCCGCGAAGCGGAACAGCCGCTCGTCCCGTTCCACTGGGAGGTCGAGTTCCCGGAGGTGTTCGCGCGGGCGTCGTCGGGGTTTGACGCGGTTGTCGGCAACCCGCCGTTTGCCGGGAAGAACACACTCGCGAGTGCCAACCCGGTCGGCTACCCGGACTGGCTCAAGCTCATCCATGAAGGCACCCACGGCAACGCCGATCTGGTCGCGCACTTCTTCCGACGGATGTTCGACCAGTTGCGCGCGGCAGGGACACTCGGCCTGATCGCGACAAACACGATTGGCCAGGGCGACACGCGCTCGACGGGGCTGCGCTGGATCTGCACGCACGGCGGCGAGATCTACGCCGCCAGGCGGCGCGTGAAGTGGCCCGGCACGCATGGCGGCGGTCGTCGTGAGCGTCGTCCACGTTGTGAAGGGGCGTAGCGCCGCAGCCACGCCGGCTGGACGATCGCGACGTGGAAGTCATCACGGCGTTCCTCTTCCATCGCAGGTGGCCACGAGGATCCGACACGCGCTTGCGGCGAACGCGGGACAGAGCTTTCAGGGCAGCATCGTGCTCGGCATGGGCTTCACATTCGACGACACCGACAACGAATGGCGTGGCCACTCCGCTTGCTGAGATGGAGCGACTGCTCGCGGACGACCCAGCGAACGCCGAGGTGATCTACCCGTACATCGGGTGGGCGGAGGTTGCAACACAGCCCGGCGTCACGCGCATCACCGTTACGTCAATCAACTTCGGTGATCGCGGTGAAGAGGAGTGCCGGCGGCGGTGGCCGGAGCTGATGGCGATCGTCGAGAGCACGCGTTAAGCCGCAGCGGATGCGCGACAGGACGACGAGGTCACGAAAGCGTTACTGGTGGCAGTTCGCTGAGACGACGCCGGCGCTTTTCCGGGCCGTGTCCGCGCTGGATCGCGTGCTCGTCGCTGGGTCGCAAGCGTCCAGCCACTTCGCACTTGCCTTCCTGCCCACCGGGATGGTGTATTCGAGCAATCTCACCGTCTTGCCGTTTCAGACACCTGCAGCCTTCGCGGCGCTCCAGTCTCGACCTCACGAGGTCTGGGCACGCTTCTTCATGTCGACGCTGGGACGATGCTTCGGCATATACGCCGAGTTCGATTGCTTCGAGACCTTTCCGTTCCCCGTGGGTTGGACGGAGCGCGCCAGACCTTGAAGCTGCGGGCGAGCGACTACTACGACTTCCGCGCTCGGCTCATGATCGCCAACAACGAGGGGCTGACGAAGACGTACAACCGCTTCCACGATCCCGACGAGCGCAGCCCCGAGATCGCCGAACTTCGCGAGCTGCACGCCGCGATGGATCGCGCTGTCCTCGACGCCTACGGCTGGACTGACATCCCGACGGACTGCGAGTTCCTGCTCGACTACGAGGACGATGACGACGAGGGCTCTAGTCGCCGCAAGAAGCCGTGGCGCTACCGCTGGCCCGACGATGTCCACGACGAGGTGCTCGCGCGGCTGATCGAGCTGAACGCCGAACGCGCGGCGGCCGAGCAGCGCACCGGCGCCGCCGCCGCCGCCGAATCGAAGCCTAAGCACGGCCGGTCGGCGAAGCCCGTGGTCGCCGCGCAACCGAAGGGTCTCTTCTGATGGAAACGTCGACTGACGCGGCGCCAGCGCTGACGCCCGTCGAGGTGCGCGAGCGACTGGTCGAGACGCTCGAGCTCGATCTAGTCGGTCCGTGGCGTAACCACGAGCTCGCGAGCGAGGCGCTGCCGCGCCGGGTGCGCCCATCCAACTGGTACCTAACGGGGTTTCTGATCCCGGTCGATGCGCCCGAGGAGCAGGCGGCCGACGCCGACGGCGACGACGACTTCGACGACGTCCCCGAGTCCGAAGGCCCCGGCGAGGAGAGCGCCGACGATCGTGTCGCCGCCAAGAAGGCCTACTTCCCGTCATCG
Organism: uncultured Solirubrobacterales bacterium; assembly: GCA_963828075.1. Lineage (GTDB taxonomy): Bacteria > Actinomycetota > Thermoleophilia > Solirubrobacterales > Solirubrobacteraceae > JACCYI01. The sequence continues at coordinate 2,912,975 of CAWHDH010000021.1, forward strand.
ATGGGACTGAGCACGCTCGTCGCAGAGACGCGCCACCTCGCTGACCGTACGCGTCTGCTGGGGCGATTACGCGCTCGGTGAGCACATTCCCCAGGCGAGCGCCGAGGACGACGCAGAGCCGAGGCCCGTCCCGGTTTGGCAGCGGACGCCGCGGGAGGAAGCGCTGCAGATCACAGCTCGGCAGCAGCCCGGACGTCCTCACGACGCACGGCCTGCCGGACACGGGCGGCTTGGAGCTTCACAGCCTCGAACGGGAGATCCCGGCCGGGGCGGCCGGCGCCGGCATCCCCGCGGGCACCCGCTCGGTGTCGGTGTTCCTGGTCAACCGCCGCTCACCCGACTCCGAACAGCCCGACCACGCCTACGCCTTCCAGCCCGAGCTGAGATCACCTGCGAGATGCCGTTCGTACCGCGCCCCGATCTTCGCGGCGCCAACGCCGAGGAGTGGGACGAGCTCGTCGCAGATCTCCACTACGCAGACACGCCGGAGTACGCGACCGGTCACGGCGTCGCTGCCGACTGGGAGATCGTCGACGGCGAGTGCCGGGTGCTGCGCACCCGCTGGATCCCGGGGGCCGAGGTCGAGAAGACCGAGACCGCGGCGATCCCGGACGTCGAGCTGCGGATGTCCGTGCTCGGCGCACTGGCCGACGGCGCCGCGACACGCGAAGCACTGACGCCGCTTGTCACGCGCTACCGAGAGTGGATCGCGACGCAGCAGACCGCAACGTCCTCACTGGCTGGTCAGCGGCGCGCGACGGCCGAAGAGTTGCTGCGCGTCGCCGGGCTGGCCGCCGAACGTATCGAGCGCGGCATCGATGTCCTCGCTCGCCGACGAGGACGCGCTCGACGCGTTCCGGGTCGCCAACCGCGCCGTCGCGGCCGCGCTTGAGCGCCGCTTGAAGCCGGACAAGGAGCCGACCTGGCGCGCGTTTCAGCTGGCGTTCATCCTCCTCAACCTGCCGGGGATCGCCGATCCGCGCGACCCGCACCGCGAGACCGTCGACCTGCTGTTCTTCCCGACCGGCGGCGGCAAGACCGAGGCGTACCTCGGCCTGTCCGCGTTCACGATCGTCCTGCGTCGGCTGCGCGGCACGGGCGGCGGCGTCAGCGTGATCATGCGCTACACGCTGCGGCTGCTGACGCTCGACCAGCTGGCCCGCGCCGCGGGCCTCGTGTGCGCGCTGGAGCTCGAGCGCCAGCGAGGCCGAGGAGCGCTACGGCGCCTGGCCGTTTGAGATCGGCCTCTGGGTCGGCAAGGCGGCAACGCCGAACATCATGGGACGCAAGGGCGACCAGCGCTCCGACACCGCGCGCACGAAGGTCCGGCAGTTCAAGAACGACCCGCGCAGCAAGCCGTCGCCGATCCCGCTGGAGGAGTGCCCGTGGTGCGGCGAGCGCTTCACAGCAGACTCGTTCGCGCTGCTGCCCGACGACGACAACCCGACCGAGCTGCGGATCGTCTGCACGAACCTCGACTGCGAGTTCAACGGCGACCGCACGCTGCCGATCGTCGCCGTCGACGACCCGATCTACCGGCGCCTTCCGGCGTTCCTCATCGCCACGGTCGACAAGTTCGCGACGCTGCCGTGGATCGGCCGCTCCGGCGCGCTGCTCGGTGGCGCCGAACGCAGCGACACGCACGGCTTCTACGGTGCGGCCGACCCTGGGCGAGGCCGGCCGCTGCCAGCGCCGATCTCGCCGCCGGACCTCGTCATCCAGGACGAGCTGCACCTCATCGCCGGACCGCTCGGCACGATGGCCGGGCTGTATGAGACGGCGATCGAGCGACTGTGTGTCCGGGAGGTCGATGGTCACGTCGTGCGCCCGAAGATCGTCGCCTCGACCGCGACGGTCCGCCGCGCCCAGGACCAGATTCAGGCGCTGTTCGGGCGTCCGCTGACTCAGGTCTTCCCGCCGCCGGGCCCAGATCGCCGCGACTCGTTCTTCGCCCGGACGGTCGCGCCGTCCAGTGCTCCGGCTCGCCGCTACCTCGGCGTCGCCGCGCAGGGCCGCAACCCGAAGGTCGTCATGCGCAAGGTCTGGCTGGCGCTGATGAGCGCCGCCGAACACCTGTACCGCGAGGCCGGCGGCCACGAGAACCACGAGAACCCAGTCGACCCGTACATGACCGTGCTGGGGTACTTCAACAGCCTCCGCGAGCTCGGCGGCGCGCGGCGAATCCTCGAGGAAGAGGTCCGCAACACGCTCAAGAGCTACGGCGAGCGGCGGCGCGTCGGCGAGCAGACGCGGCTCTTCCGCGATCGCCGGACGTTCTCGGAGGTCGTCGAACTGACCTCGCGCGTCTCGACCGACAAGGTCGCTGAGGCGCGCCGCCGTCTCGGGGTCGGCTTCCACGAACAGCAGCGGGTCGACTGCGCGATCGCGACGAACATGATCTCGGTCGGCCTGGACATCCCGCGGCTGGGCCTGATGGGCGTGCTCGGCCAGCCGAAGACCGCCGCCGAATACATCCAGGCGACCAGCCGCGTCGGCCGCAGCGACGAAGGGCCCGGCCTCGTCGTGACGCTGCTGAACATCCACAAGCCGCGCGACCGCTCGCACTACGAGCGCTTCCGCCACTACCACGAGACCTTCTACCGCTCGGTCGAGGTCGGCAGCGTGACGCCGTTCTCCGCGCGCGCACTCGACCGCGGGTTTGCCGGCGCGCTCGTCGCCCTGGCCCGCCACGTGCGGCCGCAGCTCACGCAGCCGCGCGGCGCCGAACACGTCGGCGCGACGCGCATCGAACTCGAGCAACTGCTGCGTCAGGCGTTCCGGGAGCGCGTCGAACAGCAGCCGATGTCCGATGAAGAGCGAGCCGAGCGGGTCAACGGTGTCGAGAGCCGCGTCGTCGACCTGCTCGATTCGTGGGGCAAGGTCTACGACGACTACGCCGCCGACGGCATCGAAATGCAGTACCAGAAGTACGAGCTCGACAAGCCCAAGCCGCTGCTGCGCGAGATGCTCGACACCGACTTCACCTCCGAGCATCACCGCAAGTTCCGCGTCAACCGCTCGCTGCGTGACGTCGAGTCCGAGGTCAACCTCTTCCTGACCGAGCTCAACGGCCGATGGGTTGAGGAGGACGACCTCGTGAGTCGCGCCCACGGGCAGGTGCGACGCAGCCAGGTCATCACGAACCTGGGGACCGGGTGCGCTGATCGACCTCCCACGCCACGCCGGGATCATCGGCGGTCTTGAGACATGGCCAGGGGTCGGCGATCTCGAGGAGATCATCGACACGCGCTTGACTCGCAAGCTCGCGCTGATGACGGGGCTCGCCGATCCGCGTCTATACGCGCCGCCGCCGGATTCGACGGCCCCCGGCGAACAGAAGCGGGGAATCGGGGTCTGGCGGTTCCCGGAGTGGTTCGTCGTGCAGGAAGCCCCGGGGCAGCAGGGCGCGGTGCGCGCGCGTCGCCTCGTGCTGCGCAGCATGCTCGATGAGCGCGGGAGGTTCGACGGAAGTGACGTCGTGCCCACCCGATTCGTACGTGCGTGCCCGCGCGGGCACATCGACGACGTCAACTGGCGGCGGTTCGCTCACGAAGCGGGAGACACCTGCAAGCGACAGCTGTGGCTGGACGAGCGCGGGACCGGCGGCGACCTCGCCGACTTGATCGGTGCGCTGCGAATGCGGCAAGATCCGAGGGCCTCCAGAAGGCGGCCGAGTTCGAGACCCGGTCGCTGGGCACGTGCCGCGGGTTGCGCCCATGGCTCGGCCGCGGCAACCGTGAGGACTGCACCCTCCCCAGCCGCCTGCTGATCCGAACCGCCGCAAACGCCTACTTCCCGCAGGTGATGAGCGCGCTCTCGCTGCCCGATCACCGCACGGGCATACAGAAGGTGGTCAGTGAGCTCTGGGATGACCTCGGCATCGTCGATGACGTCGAGCGACCTCGCGTTCCTCAAGAAGAAGCCAAGACTCGCCGCCAAACTCGCAGGGCTCAACGACGACGACGTGCTCGAAGCGATCGGCCGCGAAAAGCTCGGCACCGCGGCAGAGCGCCCCGTCAAGCAGGTCGAGCTCGACGCGGTGCTGGCCGTGCCCGAAGGGTTCGGCGACGACGTCCCGATCGATCCGAACTTCCACGCCCGACGGCTCCCCGACGCGATCTGGCGTCAGTCGGCGATAAGCGACGGGATCGCCGCGGTGATCCAACTTCACCGCCTGCGGGAGGTGCTGGCTCTCACCGGCTTCACAAGGTTCGAGGCCGTCACCCCAGACATCGACGGCGAGTACGAAAGCGATGTCGAGCGCGCCGACCTCGCCGATGACCCGAAGTGGTTCCCCGCCGTCGAGAATCGCGGCGAGGGCATCTTCGTGCTGCTCGACTCAGCCGCGGTGAAGGCTTGGCTCGGCCGCCCCGACGTGAAAGGACGACTCGACGAGCTCGTCCAAGGCCACGCGGAATGGACGAGCTCGCCGCAACATGCAACGGCCGTTTCCTGGCGGCCCCTACGTGCTGCTGCACACTTCTCGCACCTGCTGCTGCAGTCGCTGGCGATGCGCTGCGGCTACCCGGCAAGCTCGATCCGCGAGCGGGTGTACGTCGACCCCGCGGCCGACCGGTATGGCCTGATGCTCTACACCGCCAGCCCAGACGCCGAGGGCACGCTTGGTGGCCTGGTCGGGCAGGCCCGCGACATCGAAGCGCATCTCGCCGTTGCGCTGCGTGCCGGCGGGCTCTGCTCCAACGACCCCGTCTGTGCTCAGCACTCTCCCGGGGAGGGGTTCGAAGGACGCTGGCTTACACGGCGCCGCCTGTCACGGCTGCGCGCTGATCGCCGAGACATCCTGCGAGATGCGCAACGACTACCTCGATCGCGCACTCGTCGTTCCGACGCTCGCGGTTCCGGGTGCGGCGTTCTTCCCCAGCGATCCAGTGACCCGGCCGCTGCTCGATCTCCCGTCGCACCTACGCCAGCGGCTGGTCCGCGCCTTGGAAACCGGCCAGCTCGGCACCCCGTACTCGGAGATGGCCGTGCGCAATGCACTCGGTGGCGCCGGGGAGGCCAGCGGCATCCGTGACGAGCTTCAGCGGCTGCACGACCGCGGCATCAATGGGACAGCCGTTGCCTACGCGATCAAGCTCGCGGCTCGAGGCGGAGTCGAGCGTCTCACGTCCCGACCTGGTCTGGTCGGGGCCCGAGGTGCGCGGCCTTCACGCCCGCGATACCCGTCCCGTGTTCGAGGAGTTGGTCGGCGGCGCGCAGACGTCGCTATGGATCTGCGTCGTACACCTACTACGACGGTCCGAAGGCATTCGATCTGCTGGCGCGACGGATGGACCAGGTATCCGGCCTGCAGACCACGCTGCTACTCAACATCAAGCGCGACTGGGGAGACACGTCGCCGAGCGACGAGCTTGTTCGCCGGTTCAGCCGACCAGCTGTGGAGCAAGGGCTGGCCCGGAACGCGCCGGCCGGACGTCTTCTACGACCCGAGGTCGTTGCTGGTCGACAGCGACAGGGCGGTCCTCCACGCCAAGGCCGTCGTCGCCGACGACGCGGTGGCGTTCGTCACGTCGGCCAACCTCACCGAGAAGGCATTCGACGAGAACATCGAGGTGGGGGTGCTCTCGCGAGATCGCGCGCTCGCCACGAGCCTGTCGAAGCACTTTCGCGTGTTGATCGAACGCGAGCTGCTGCTGCCGCTGCCTACCGCGTGAGTCCCCTGGTTCGGCCGAGGTTGCACCGTCCAGCAACCCCGCACCCTTTGGTTCGCAGGTCCCTACTGCCGATGCGCTCCGGCTACTGACAGTATGTTCTTGGGCCGTATTTGGGCCGCATCAGCCAGAACCGCGAGTCCGTCCAGTCCGAAAAGTCCTGCAAATCGCCACTATGCCCTAACGGGCAGTTCCCGCAAATAGCGGGAAAGTGCTCGATGGTAAGGAAGGGGTCTCCGGTTCGAGTCCGGAAGAGGGCTTGTCGGGAAGGTCCTGCTAGTCCGGGGTTTGCTCTGACGATCGGTGATCGCCATCGGCCGTCGGAATGTCCACCCGACGTCCACCAGCGTCCACGGTGGCCTCACTCAGCGCGTCGAGCAGGCGGATCGCGTGCTCGCGCCCGTCGCGGGCGAGGTGGCCGTAGTGGCGGTCGATCATGGTGAGGCTGGCGCCCATGTAGCGCGAGAGATCGAAGGTCGAGATGCCGGCGCGCAGAGCCAGCGTCGCGAAGGTGTGGCGTAGATCGTAGACGCGGCGCACCGGGTCGATTCCGGCCCGGCGCTGGGCTGGCTTCCAGTCGCGGAGCCGAAAGTTGTGGAGGTCGAGATAGCTGCCGGACGGCGAGGGGAACAGCATCGGCGTTCGCGCGGCGGGCAGTCGATCGAGTGCCTCCAGCGCCCGGGTCTGGAGAGGAACGGCGCGCACGCTCGCTTGGGTCTTCGTGCATTTCAGCCGTCCGTTGGTGAAGGCGAGATGGACGTATGCGACGCGCGCGTCGCGGTCGATGTCGTGGTGCTCGAGTGCGATCCACTCGCCTGGACGCAGACCCGTCGCGGCCGCGAAGATCACCATCGGTCCGTGGCGGGGCCCGAGCTTCGTCGCGACGGCGTCGAGTTCGGCCCAGCTCTCGAACGGCCGCATCTCGGTCGGCCGTCGTTGCGGGTTGCCGACGCCGACCTTCGCGGGGTTGGTGTCGATCAGTCCCCACTCGACGGCACGGGCGAGAGCTTGACGTAGCGCCTGGGTGGCTTCGAACCGATGGCCGGGCGGGATGGTCATGCGCCACGCGGCGATTTCCTGCGAGCGCAGCTCGGCGATCTGGGCATCGCCGAAGGCGTCGACCGCCTTGCCGAGCACCCACCGCAGCTTGCCGAGCGTCGTCGGCTCGACGTCGTGCTGAGCGAGGTACTCGTCGACGAGTTCAGCCAGGGTGAGAGAGTGCGTCGGCGCTCGTTGCGCGCGGCGCGCGCGTTCCAGCGCGCGGCCGAGTGCCTGCCGGGCGTCGTTCTCGGTCACGAACCCGCCGCGTTGCACCCGCTTCGATCCGCGGCCTGCGAGGCGGCAGCGGTACGCCCATAGCGGGTTGCCCTCTCGATCTCGCGACCTGAGCGTGAACACCTGGCCTTGCTGCGTCATGACGACGACGGCTCCTCTCGACCGGACACGTGTGATCGTCGCTGGGCGTGTGAGGGGCGTACAGGCGGGCGCGCTCAGGCGCCGTCGATCGCGTAGGACATCGCGCGGTATGACCGGGCGCGTTTGGCGAACATGCGCCGCAGGACCGGAACCTCGGCATCGACGTAGTCGTAGATGCAGGCGTCGCGCTTGCCTGGGTGTGACCGGTGCAGACGACCGGCGTACTGCACGACTGTCCCCTTCCAGGCGATCGGCATCGTGAGCAGGAGCGTGTCGAGCCGTGGGTCGTCGAAGCCCTCGCCGATGTACCGTCCGGTGGCCACCAGCACGCGCGGCTGGTCGGGCGCAAGCGCGGTGAGGCGCGCAAGAGCGGCGCGGCGCTTACGCGGCGTGACATCCCCGTGCAGCACCACGACTGTCGGCACGTGGGCCTGAAGCTTCGTCGCGAGACGCTCGAGATGCTCGCGTCGCTCGGTCAGGACGAGCGGGACGCGGCCGTCCGCGAGCAGTTGACGCGTGTCTCGGACGATGAGCTCGGTGCGAGCGTCGTCAGCCGCCAGCGCGGAGTAGATCTCCTGGATGGCCGCATCGGACGGCAACACGGCGGGGTCGAACGGCGTGTCGCGGCGCACGACGCGCAGCGCGAGTCCAGTCTTGGTCGCGGCGAGGATGGTGTGCCGGACGGGACCGCATTGCATCGCGATGATCGGCTGGTGGCCGTCGCGGCGGTAGGGGGTGGCGGTGAGCCCGGTGACGAAGCGCGCCGGGCAACTCGCCAGGACGCGCTCGACCGAGACGGCAGGCACGTGGTGGCACTCGTCGACGACGACATGACCGTAGGTCGCCAGCAGCGTCCGGTCGCTCTCGGAGCGCGCAAGCGTCTGGACGGTCGCGACATCGAGCTCGCCGGTCGGCTTGCGCCGTCCGCCGCCGATCACGCCGATGTCGTGGTCACCGAGGTCGAGGAACTCGCGCAGCCGCTCGACCCATTGCTCGACGAGCGGTTTGCGGTGGACGAGGACGAGCGCCGACCGGCCTCGCGCGGCGATCATGTGCGCGGCCATCACGGTCTTGCCCGCCCCGGGTGGAGCGCATAACACACCGAGATCGTGGCCCAGCAGCTTGCGTACCGCGAGTGCCTGCTCTTCGCGCAGCGCGCCGGCGAACGCGGCGTCGAGCGGCGAGCCGGCAACGCGTTCGTCGGCGAGCTCGAACGTCACGCCGAGATCTGCGAAGAGCGCGGCCACCGCCTCAGTGCACCCGCGCGGGAGCGCGACGTGGTGCGGCAGGTTCTCAAAGCACGTGATCAGTCGAGGCGTGAGCGCGGTCGACAGACGCATCGCCTGGCGTTCGCCGAACTCCGGATTGGCGAACGCTGCCAGGCGGCGAAGCGCGTCCAGGAGAGGAGGCGGGACCCCGTCGCGCTCGACGTACAGTCGGTCGGCGAGCGTGGCGCGCACCTGGCGCGGGAGGTGGACCGTGGCCAGCCGGTCGGTCAACGGCCGTGCCGCGCGCCACGGCGTCTCGCCTTCGCGCGCCGGATCGATGACGCCGAGCGCGTCGTTCCCGCGCTCGTCGGCGATCAACGCCTGGAGCTGCTGGCCGCTGATCCGCGGTAGCGAGGCCAGGAAGGTCCACTGATCGGGATGCGGTTCGAGGGCCTCGTCGAGGAACTCGGTATTCCCCTGATCGCGGGCTGCCCGCTGCAGTGGCAGAGCGATGAGGTTGCCAAAGCCGCCGGCCGGGAGCGTGTCCTGGCTGGGGAACAGCCGGTCGTAGGAGTCCATGCTCAGCGTCGAGGACCGTGCCATCGCGCGCGTGAGCAGCAGCGAAGCCGAGCGAGCGGGCATCTGCTGCTGCGACCGGCTCGGAGAAGAACAGCCACACGTGGGCTCCGGCACCTGAGCGCGATCGCTCGACGGCGGGCGTGAGCCCAACGTGGGTGCAGATATCGCGCAGAGCAGCGACGTCCGCGGACCAGGACTCGCCGTCGAGGTCGATCGCGAGCAGGTGGCACGTGTCGTCTTCCAGCAGCGGGTAGAGGCCCATCACGATCCGGCCCTGAAGGTGGTCACGCACAGCCCAGTCGTCGGCTGGTGCGAAGGCCTGGTTCGGGCAGGCGGCGCAGCGGACGCGAGGCTTCTCGCACACGCCCGGCCTCCACTCGTTCGCGCACTGCGGCGAGTAGCCAACTCGTCCCTTACGGCTCTCCCAGCGCACGGCGAAGACGTCGTCCCGTCCACGAAACAGCGAGCGAAACAACTCGATCTTTCGATCGGGCGCCAACAGCGTCGAGGCGCTGTGCCCCGACGGCGTGGCAGTCGGGTCGGCTGCCTGCCGGAGCTCGCGTAAGCGCTGCTGCGCGGCCTCTAGCTGCGCCGCATGCCTCTCGACCTCGGCCTCGGCGGCACGGATCGCGGCCTCGGGGTCCGCTCGAGTCACGGCCCGGATTCTGCACCGCGCTCCGGCGTACCAAGGCGGGGGCTCGGACCCGGGGATGACCTGAGGGTCCGCCACCGCGGACAGTAGGGTGGCGCCCATGGTCCCGGCGCTCCTGTCCAACCGGTCGCATCTGCTGCGAACGCACATGACGGTCGGGGCCTCGACCGGCTACATGGAGTCGCAGCGCGGCTCGTGGCCTGAGCTGGTCGCCGAGGCGGCATCGGTGTCCAGCGTCGCGGCCGAGCTGTCGGCCATCTCCGAGCCCGAGCTGCCCGATCTTCTCGAGTTCCTGACGACTGCTCCTCGATTGCCCTTCCGGTATGTGAGCGTCCACGCGCCCTCCAAGCATCGCGTACTCGCGGAAGATGACCTGGTCGAGCTGCTGATGCGGATCCCCGTCTGGGTCGATGCGATCGTGCTGCATCCGGACACGATGCAAGAGCCCTCGGCGTTTCGGCTGCTGGGGCGCCGGCTGCTCATCGAAAACATGGACACGCGCAAGGACGGTGGCCGGACCGCTGACGAACTTGCCGCCGTCTTCGCCGAGTTGCCGGCGGCCGGGCTGTGCTTTGACATCGCCCACGCCAAGGACGTGGACCCGACGATGACGGCGGCCGTCGAGATCCTCGACCGCTTCTCCGGTCGCTTGCGGCACGTCCACATCAGCTCGCTCGACGAGGCGCAGCATCACGTCCCGTTGACCGCCGAGGACGAGGAGCTGTTCGCGCCGGTTCTCGAGCGCTGCCGGGACGTGCCGTGGATCCTCGAAGCACCGCCGCCGGGCCTGTAGACGATCCGCGCGGCTCGCTCATCCACCTGGCCGAGCGAGCCGGCACGAGGTTCGAGAGCTACGAGGCTGCTTCCGACCTCACACGAGCCGAGCGTGACCGTCTCGCCCATGCGCTCAAGGACGCACGACTTGTGCGCGGTAACTCGATCGTCGTGTTCGGCTCGTGGGCGCGCGATGAACTGACGCCCGAGAGCGACGACGACTGGGCGCTGCTTGCCGCGGAGCCGTTTGACCCTGACGACCGGGCGATCCGTGCCGGCATGGAAATCGCCGCAACCGTACTCGGCACTGAAGGAAAGGCACCCGGATCACAGGCGGTGTTCGGCGTCCCCTTCGACGCACGCTCACTGATCGAGCGCGTCGGCCTGGACGCCGACACCAACACCAACCTGACGCGTCGGCTCCTGCTGCTCCTCGAGTCCCGCGAGGTCGCTGGCGACGCCCACGAGCGGTGCTGGGACCGCGTCCTCGGCCGCTATCTGGACTACGGCGTCAAGGACTACCGTCCGCCCCGGTTTCTCCTCAACGACCTCGTTCGCTACTGGCGCACCATCTGCGTCGACTTCGAAGGCAAGCAGGCGCAAGCAGGGGGAGACGACCCCAGATGGGTCTCGCGCAACGCGAAGCTTCGGACCTCACGCAAGATGCTGTTCGCGGGCAGCCTCGTGCCCTTGCTGCTCTGCCACCTGCTGCGCGCCGACGAGATGCCTCGCTTCCTCGCTGCCTGGCTGAGCGCGACGCCGTCCGACCGGCTCGCTGCCGCCTTTCTGCAGCTCGACGCCGTCGAAGAGGGCGCGCGCACGTTCGCCGCCTACGACCGCTGGCTCGGCATCATGAGCGACGCGGGAGCACGAACCGAGCTCGCCGGCCTCACCGCCGGCACGCGCGACGACTCCGCGCTATGGCAAGACATCCGCACGATCGGTCGCGCGTTCCAGCAGGGGCTTCTCGCATTGCTATTCGAGACCCCGCTGCGATCGATCGCCACCGAGTACGCGGTCTTTTGAGCCGATCACGCCACGTCACGCCCGCGTCGAGTGAAGCCGGTTGAGACCGGCGGCGCCGATTGTCCCTCTAACAGCGAGCGGACGAGCGGCGGGTCACCGACCGTGGCGATGAGCGGCGCGGCACCCTTCCCACGCCCCGAGACACCAGTGTTTTCCGAGTCTTGGGGAGCCTGGGTGTCGATGTCCTCGTCGGCGACGTAGTAGTCGCCGCGCGCGAACGCCGTCGGACGATCAGCCCGCGACAGGACGTAGTCGGCGGCCGCGCCGGCGTGCGTGGTGCCGTCGATCGGGCACTCGATCGAGCTGATCGTCAGCACGACGCCGCCGGTCAGATCGTCGAGGCGCTGGGGGCGTTCTGGAGGCGTTTCGGGTGTCCAACCGGGTCCCTGTAGTGTCGATGGCGACCGCAAACATGGCTTTCTAAAGCCAAATCCGACCCGGAATGGACAACCCATTCTCCATGTTAAGGAAGGGGTCTCCGGTTCGAGTCCGGAAGAGGGCTCTCGGGAAAGCCCCGCTCAGGCGGGGTTTTTGTTTGCCCGGAGGCGAGGGCGGTGGCGCGGAAACGCTTCTGGGCCGTATTTGGGCCGCATACGATTCGTAAGCGGTGTTGCGGAAGGGGTCGGTCGGGGCCTGCGGTGCGAACCTTGAATAGGCCCGAGCGCTAATCAAGAAAACAGCCCTATCCTTTACTTACGTCCGGGCCTCGTAAAGGATGCGAGCGGTGATTGAGATCGTGAGCGAGCGAGCTGGACGGGTGGTGGCCGTGCAACCTGGCCACGAGGGCTACTCCGCGTTTGTGCCCGCCCCTCTCCCACCGGACCCACCGGTTCGGATCGACTCGAGGACGCAGGCCCTCCTGGATGAGGCCAATCAAGCGCTCGGCCGTCTGGACGGCGTGACGCTGCTGCTTCGCGATCCGGGACAGTTCCTCTACTCGTACGTCCGCAAGGAGGCCGTGCTCTCCTCGCAGATCGAGGGGACACAGTCCTCGCTGTCCGACCTCCTGCTGTTCGAAAATGCAGCCGCGCCGGGCGTGCCCCTCGATGACGTCGAGGAGACCTCGAACTACATCGCGGCGATGAGTCACGGCTTGCACCGGATCGAGTCAGGCGAGTTGCCGCTGAGCAATCGTCTGCTGCGAGAGGTTCATGCCTTGTTGATGTCTGGCGTCCGCGGGGGCGACAAGGCGCCCGGCGAATTCCGGCGGAGCCAGAATTGGCTCGGCGGCACTCGGCCGGGCAATGCCCGCTTCGTGCCGCCGCCTCCCCCAGAGGTGGTCCCGGCGATGAGCGATCTCGAGAAGTTCCTGCACGATGATCCCGAGCCGACCCCGATCCTCATCAAGGCGGCACTCGCGCACGTGCAGTTCGAGACCATCCATCCGTTCCTCGACGGCAATGGGCGCGTAGGCCGGCTGCTGATCACGCTCCTGCTCTGCTCTGAGAAGGTGCTCCAGCAGCCGCTGCTCTACCTGAGCCTGTACTTCAAGCAGAATCGAGACGCCTACTACGACCACCTGCAGCGCGTTCGGACGGAGGGGGCCTGGGAGGATTGGCTCCAGTTCTTCCTCGAGGGAGTCATCGCAGTCGCGAGCTCAGCCACCGAGACGGCTCGCCTCATCAGGCAGCTCGTCGAGAGCGACCGGGAGATCGTTCACGGGTTCGGCCGTGGCGCGGCTTCAGCGCTCCGCGTCCACGAGCTGGCCGGACGGCGCATCGCGCTCACCGCAAGCAGTGCGGCGGCGCAACTCGGGCTGAGCGTGCCGACGGTCAACGCCACATTTGCACGGCTCCAGACGGCCGGGATCCTGCGAGAGGTAACCGGGCGCAGGCGCGGCCGGCTGTTCGTCTACGACGCCTACCTCGAGTTGCTTCAGGCCGAGCAGTGATCCTTGCGGGAGGCGAGAACGCCCCACCGGCGAAGCTCAAGCGGAGGGTCGCTGAGAGACAGCCGCCCCGCTCGCTCTCGTTGCCCGAGTCGGGGCCATCAAGGACGAACGCGCGATCACAGTCATCTCCACTTGGCATTGGATCGCCCACCGAGTCATCGGAGACTTCCTCCAGAAGCCGGGAGTCCACATCGCAGGCTGAAGGAGCACCATGCTGCTGAGCACCGACTCATCCCCCTACAGGCTCGCCTCGCTCGCTCGCACCGCCGGGGAGCGCAGCGTGATCGAGATCGGGGGCCAGGCGCTCGGCGGCGCGCACTTCGCGACGATCGCGGGCCCGTGCACGGTCGAGTCGCGCGCGGTGATGCTCGACGCGGCGCGCGCCGTCAAGGCGGCCGGCGCGCAGTTCTTGCGCGGCGGTGCGTTCAAGCCGCGGAGCTCTCCCTACTCGTTCCAGGGACTCGGAGAAACCGGCCTGCGGCTGCTCGCCGAGGCCAAGGCCGAGACGGGCCTGCCGGTCGTCACCGAGGTGATGGACGTGCGCGACGTCGGTGCGATCGCCGAGGTCGCCGACATGGTGCAGATCGGCGCCCGCAACATGCAGAACTACTCGCTGCTCGGCGAGGTCGGCCGGAGCCACCTTCCGGTGCTGCTCAAGCGCGGGTTCTCCGCCACGATCTCCGAGCTCCTGATGGCGGCGGAGTACGTGCTCAAGGAGGGCAACGAGCGCGTGATCCTGTGCGAGCGCGGGATCCGGACCTTCGAGCCGAGCTATCGCTTCACGCTCGACCTCATGGCCGTACCGGTCCTCAAGGAGCTCACTCACCTGCCGGTCATCGTCGATCCGAGCCACGCCGCGGGTCGGCGCGAGTTGGTGGAGCCGCTGTCGCTCGCGGCCGCCGCCGCGGGCGCCGACGGCCTCATCGTCGAGATCCACCCCGCCCCGGAGACGGCGGTGTGCGACGGCCCCCAGGCGCTGCGGGCGGACGAGTTCGCGGGCTACCTGCGGCGAGTGGAGCGGATCGCGCGCTGCGCGGGCAAGGCGATCGGTCCCCGGCGTTTGGTCAACAGCGTGTCGCCGGCGCGCGAGGCCATGGCGACCGTGGCCTGATGGGCGCGAGCGGCAGCGCCTGGATCAAGCCGAAGAAGCGTCAGGGGCTGCGCGCCGACGCGATCACCGACGTGCCGCACCCGCGCGCCGTGCGGCCCGGCCAGCGGTACTTCCCGCTGGATCCCCGGTCGAACAGCCGGGTGACCGTCTGCGTGACCCGTGCCAGCGAATCCTGCCAGGCTCGCCGCGAGGACGTAAAGCGCGCTCTGGTGCGGGTCACCGCCAAGCGCCTGCTCGCGACGCGCGAGGACGGGAGCGGGCGCCATTACCGCTTCGTCGGCTTCGCCGCGCGCAGCTACCAGACGCATGTGGCGGTGGTCGACGTGGCGGGATCGTGGGTCCGGGTCGTCTGCCCGGAATGGCATCCGGGTCTCGCGATCACGGTGGCGGCAGGCGCCGTCGACCCCGCCCATCGCACTCCGGGCAGCTGGCTCGCCTGTCGCGCCGACCTCGCCGCCGACTCGCCGTCACGGGTCCAGCCGCGCGGTTTCACCCTGCCGGCCGCCGGATTCGACCCCGACCGCTACCACCCGCTCGCGCTGGACGCCGAAGCCGCGGAGCCGCTGTTCGTCGCGCCTCCGGAGACGGGACCCGGATGTGGCGACGTGGTCCTCTTCGTGTCCGAGTCGGAGCTCGATGAGGCCGTGCGCGGCACCGGCGTCTACATGACCGGTCACCCGCCGCCCGCACTCGCGGGCGGCCGCGCGTACCTGCACACCGGCGGCCGCGTGATCGGCTGGCGCTCGGCCGGCGGGGAGCAGCGGCTACCCAACGGCATGCGGCTGCTGCTGGAGGGGGGCTTGCACCCGATCGAGGCGCCGGCGACGCCCTCGCTCCCGGCCTCGGGCGTCATGGGGGGAGAGCACGGCCGCCAGTTGTGGCAGTGGCGGACGTGGTCGCGCGAGCAGGAGCGCGACGTGACGGAGCCGTCCCGGTCCTGAGGCTCATCGCGTCACGCTCGCGTAGGTCGTCGCGTCCAGCAGCTGCCTAATCCGTGAGATTGACCGCGGTTACGCTCGGCGCCAGTCATCGAGCACGCGGCTGACGTCGTTCCAGACGCGATCGCGGGCTTCGAAGCGGTCGGTGCCGGACATGAGCAGGTCGTCGTACGCGGTGTCCTCGTGTCGCACGGACGCCACGACGGCGAGTTCGATCGCCGTCGGGTCGAGCTCGCGCGCGGCTGCAGTGCGGCCGACGCGGCCGCTGCCGCGCGCGGCCGTATGGCGAGCGATCGCTTGCGCTCGCTCGGCCGGGCATCGCGGAAACATCGCGAGGATGGCGGTCGCCACCCGCTCTTGCAGCGCGACGTCCTGCTGGGCACGCCTGGCCGCCTCTCGCTCTCGCCGTCGCACCCGCGCCGGCTCGTCGGCAAGGCACTCGGCCTCCGCACGCCCGAGCGCGTCCTCTTCGACGATGATCCCTTGGCGCTCGTAGCGTTTGCGCGCGCGACTGAAGCGCACGACGACCGCTGACAGGCGGCTCCCCTTGCGGGCGCGCCGCGTCAGGGCCGCATCACCGGACGGCAGGAAGACGAGGTGGTCGAGATCGGCGCACCGCTTGCACAACGGCCCTGCGTCCTCCATGACGAGCAGTCCTCCGGTGCCACCACAGGAGTGACAGGTCCACTCGCGCAGCGCTGATATGACGACGAGGTCGCGCTCGGCGTCAGTGGAACTCATGTTCTGGCCCTCGCCTGCGAGTGAGCCGTCTTCCGCCGTTGCTCAGTCACGCGACGGCAGTTCTATCGCGCGGTCGTCGGTTGTCGAAGAGGAAGCCGTCCTTCCGAGCCGGAGCGTCAGACGGGGGCGGGTGCGCCGCGGAGTCTCGGTGCCTGGGCGCCGAGGTGGCGGGACGACCGGACGCCTGCTCAGTTGGAAGTCAGTCCCGCCTTGTCGAGCAGCGCGATGAGGGTGGGGCGCCGGCGATGCTGGTCGTGGAGCAGGGCGATGTGGACGGTGAACGAGTCGGTGCGGCCGGCGGCCTGAGCGGCGGTGCGGGCTTGTTTGAGGACGCGGACGGCACGGGTGTAGGCGCGCCGGTCGGTGGTGAGGAGGATCTCGTCGGCGATGCGAAGGTAGACGCCGAGTGCGTCGGCGGGGTGGTGCGCGAGGCGGGCTTCGGCGAGGGTGAGCCACAGGTCGCGATCGATCTCGTGTTCGGGGGCCTCGGCCGCGGTCCGCCAGGCGAGGTCATCCTCCCCGTCGGCGAGCAGCGCGAGGACGTAGCCGCGGGAGTCCTTGCCGCGCAGCGCCGCGCGCGCGGCGTCGCGCTCGCGATCCCACGTATCGAGTGCGAGCGCGGCGACCTTCAGCGTTTGGTAGGTCTCGCTGGTGGCAGAGCGTTCGTGATGGGCGCGGCGCAGCCGCAGCACCTCGAGCGGTCGGCCGAGTTGCGCGTGCGTGCGGCAGGGCGAGGTCATACACGCTGCCGATCGGGTAGCCGTCGGTCTCGGCGATCCCCCGTGCCGTCCAGTGCAGGACGAGGTCGGGGCGGTCGATCTCAGCCTCGGCCTCGGCGACATGCAGGAACTGGCCGGCGTTGGTCAGGCTGCCGCCGGTGGTTCGGACGATCGCGTCGATGTCGCGATCGAGGATGGCGAGTCGCTGACGGCCGTAGCGCACGGCGAACGTGTCCTCGGTGTGCGCAGTGTCGATGGCTTTGCCGTACCGAAGCGAGAGCTGAAACGTCGGGCTATTGACGCGCGGCGAGGAACGCGACCACACCGAGGAGGAAGAGCGCGCTGCCGGCGATGGTGACGATGTCCCCGTCGCCGATCGCGCTGCCGAGAAACAGCAGGCAACCGGCGAGGAAGAGCATCCAGCCAATCAGCTCGAGCGCGGCCGGCGTGGCGAAGGGATGCCGGGTGTCGGCCACGCGGACCGCATGCACCGCGGCGGGAGCTGTCCGCGGCGGTGCGCTCGCGCGGTCGACTCCACTCACTTCAGGCAACTGCGCCTCCTCTGGCCGACGTCGGAACTCGCGCCGAACGTCTCACGGCCGGCGGGTCGGTCCAAAGCCAGTGCGTGAAGGGGGTGATCACCACGAGCGCTCGACTTCATCGGCGAGGGTGGCGGGCGCGGGTCTGTCGCGGAGCCGTCGCCACTTCGCGGAGCGTCCGGTACCGAGCGACTCGATGACGCCGTCGTCCCGCATCCGTGCGAGGACCTTGCCGATCAGCGAATCGCTCGCGCCGAATGAGGCATCCCGAACGTCGGCGATCGTGAACTCATCAGAGATCCGCGCGCGGACGAAGCCCTCGATCGCGGCGGTCTTGGCTCCGCGGCTGTCGCCGAGCAGGCCAACGCGGTCCTCGAACTCGCGGTAGGCGGCAACCAGGATCCCCAGGGTGTACTCGAGCCAGGGCCAGATGGTGTGCTGGTCCTCATGCCAGCCGATGCCTGCGGCCTGCAGCGAGTCGTAGTACCCCTCTTTCGCGTCGATGACCAGCCGCTCCAGGCTTATGTACCGGCCGACCTCGTACGCGGCGCGACGACTTGCTCGATCGCGTTGGACGCCTCGGTGCTCTGGATGCGCGCGATGTCGATCAGGGCCTCGAGGATCTGCGGGCGCTGCATCCGGAATGCGTCCTCGCGCCCGCGCGCGCTGTCAACGGCACCGAGGGTGCGGGCAACGGCGGCCGGGACGAGGCCGATCTGCTGGTCAAGGACGCGGAAGGGTGTGCATCTGAACGGCTCACCATCGCGGCAAACGGCACCATAGAGCCGAGTTGATTGTGCCGTTTAGCTCGGACGGTAGGCGTTCGGCTCAAGGCCGCGGGACCAGCGCGAGCACGCGCGCGGGGCTGCCCGTGCCGCCCACCAGCTTGAGCGGCGCGACCACGACCACGGCGCCCGTGGGCGGCAGCTGCGCCAGGTTGGCCAGCTGGGTCAGGCCGTACTTGCCCGCGCCGAGCAGGAAGCTGTGCACCGGGAACGGCGGGTCGAAGGAGTGCGCGGCCCCCGCGTCGGTGCCGACCGTCTCGACGCCGACCCCGACGAGTGGGCTCTCCTCGGCGATCCAGCGGGCGCACTCGACGTCGAAGCCGGGGGTGTGCGGGCCGGTCTCGTTGGCGTTGAGGAACGCCGACTCGTCGTACGCGCGGGCGTCCCAGCCCGTGCGGAGCAGCAGCCAGCCGTTCTCCGGCAGCGACCCGTGCTCGGCCTCGAACTCGCGGACATGCGCGACGGTGAGCAGGAAGTCCGGATCCTCGGCGGTTTCGGCCGACTTGTCGATCACGACCGCTGGCCCGACCAGCCGCTGCGGCGGCACGGACGCGACGTCCTCGCCGTCCTTGCCGCTCACCCAGTGGATCGGCGCGTCGAAGTGGGTGCCGACGTGCTCGCCGATCTCGAGCCAGTACCACGCCCAGGCGGGCCCGCGGTCGTCGAAGCGGCTGATCTCGTGGCGCGTCAGACCCGGCGTGTTGGCGAACGGCGGCGGCAGCTTGAGAACGGGCGTGTCCTCGCTGAGCGGCTGGGTGAGGTCGACGACGTCCACGGCCGACAGCATCTCGGTGAGCGACTGGGTCATTTGAAGGCCTCCTCGAGCCATTCCGCGCAGAAGTCGGGCGTGATCTTCGCATCGACGACCAGCGGACCGTCGCGCTCGGCCAGCCAGGGCTCGATCGCGACGAGGCCGTCCGCATCGCGCACCGTGAGCCCGCGCGCACCGGCGGCCTCGGCGAGGGCGGCGAAGTCGGTGTCGGGGAACTGCACGAGCTCGACCGGGTGGCCGTGCGGGCGGAAGTGGTGGACCTCCGCGCCGTAGGCGGCGTCGTTGTAGATCACGACGAGCATCGGCAGCCGCAGCCGGGCCAGCGTCTCGAACTCGGGGAGCGCCATCAATGCCCCGCCGTCGCCGAGGCAGGCGACGGTGAGCCGGTCCGGCCGCGCGATCGCCGCGCCGATGCCGCTGGCCAGCCCCAGGCCGATCGACTGGAACGCCTGCGTGAACACGAAGCCGGCGGGATCGGGGACGCGCAGGTACATCGGCGGGAAGCCCATGAAGTGACCCGAGTCGACGGCGACGGTGCGCTCCGCCGGCAGCAGGGTGTCGAGGGCGATCGAGAGCGTCCGCGGATCCATGCGGCCGTCCGCGCCGGCGTCCTCGTAGGCCTCGTCGCGCCACGAGCCGGCGGCGATCTCCGCGGCCAGCGCGTCGTCGCGGACGCCGGTGCCCTGCACGCCGGCTTCGAGGAGCTCCCGCGCCGTCGCGGCGGCGTCGGCGACCACGGCGACGTCGACCCGCCGGTGCGCGCCGAGGGCCACCGGGTCGAGGTCGACCTGGACGACCTTGGCGGCCGGGTCGATGAGCGCACCGTCGCGCGTCGTCCAGCGCGTCAGCGAGGCACCGAAGGCCAGCACGAGGTCGGAGGCCGCGATCAGCCGGGCCGCGACCGGCGAGGCGAAGCCGCCGGAGATGCCCACCGACCACGGCGACCCGGCGAAGAGCCCGTGCCCCATCGCGGACGTGGCGAGCACGGCGCCTATGGCGTCGCCGAGCGCCTCGAGCGCCTCGCGCGGCACCCGAGAACACCGCGCCGCGCCCGGCGATGATGACCGGCCGCCGGCTCGCGGCGATCAACTCGGCGACCTCGGCGACGGCGGCCGGGGACGCAGTGGGCGCATGCAGCGAGGGCGCGCTCGGCACCAGCACGGGCGCGGGCTGCGCCTGGACATCGAGCGGCATACTCAAAAGGACCGGCCGGCGCTCCACCTGCGCGCGGCGGAATGCCCGCGCGACGTCGTCCGCCGCGCTCTCCCCGGCGTGCACGCGCTCGGCCGCCGCGCCGACCGTCGTGGCCAGCGCCGCCTGGTCGAGCCGGAAGTTCGAGCGCAGCGCCGCGGCGGGCGCCTCGCCGGCCAGCAGCAGCAGCGGCGTGCGACTCTTGGCCGCCTCGGTGAGGCCCGTCATCGCGTTGGTGAAGCCGGGGCCCTGATGGACGGTGCAGACGCCGACGCGCCCGCTCACCCGCGCGTAGCCATCCGCCATGCAGATCGCCCCGTTCTCGTGGCGGGCGTGGTGGAACGCCGCGCCCGCCGCGTGCAGGGTCTGTGTGGCGATGAAGTTCCCGCTGCCCAGCACGCCGAACGCGTCACGGACGCCGAGCGCCGCCAGCGTGCGGCCGACGACCTCGGCGGCGGTCAACGACTCCATCGCCGTGGACGTTAGCCGGGCGCCTGCCACGAGGAAAGCATGGCTGCGATCTCGCCGACGTCGTCGATCGCTCCCGCCGCGACGGCGACCACCGAGTCATACGCGGCATCGTCGTCCGGGTCGAGCCCCACGTCGTTCTTGGCGAGGAACACGTAGGTCGCGAGCCACGCGAGGCGCTTGTTGCCGTCGACGAGCGGGTGGTTGCCGGCGAGCGAGTGGAGCAGCGCACCGGCCTTGGTGAAGAGATCGGGGTAGGCGTCCTGCCCGAGCACACTTGCGCGCGGGCGGTGCACCGCCGACTCCAGCAGGCCGATGTCGCGGACTTCGATCGGACCGCCCACGGCGGTCCGGGCGATCCGGAGCGCCTGCTCGACGGTGAGGTGCCGCGTCACTCGCCGAGCCGGCGAAGCAGGTCGGCGAACCGCTCCGCTCCGTGCGCGGCCAGGCGGTCGGTCCGCTCGTCGTCCTCGGCGCGCAGCAGGTAGTCGTCGAGGGCGGAGACCGCGACCTGCTGCATGCTGCGGCCTTCTCTGTCGGCGCGAGCCCGGAGCGCAGCCGCCTGCTCGTCGGTGAGGCGAAGCGTCATGGCCACTGTGGAAGCGATGGTATCACTCTGATACCAGATAGGGTGCGGACGATGATCGTGGCGCGACTCGTCGTCCCGGGGCATTCGCCGAAGATGCACGCCAAGGCGTCCGACGCCGGGGCGGATGAGGTGGTCTTCGACCTCGAGGATGCGGTCGCGCTCGACGCCAAGGCGGCCGCCCGCGCCGTGCTGGCCGAGACGCTCGGTCGACCGGAGTGGGTGGGCCGGCCGGTGGCGATCCGCGTCAACGCGGCCGGCTCGCCGGAGCATGCGGACGATCTCGCCCTGTGTTCGGCGCTGCGGCTCGAGCACTTGTCGATCGTGGTGCCGAAGGTCGAGTCGGTGGCCGACGTCGCGGCGGCGGCTGCGGTCGCGCCGGTCCAGGCGATCATCGAGTCCCCGCTGGGGCTCGCCGCCGCGGCGCAGATCGCGGCGCACGGGCGGGTCATCGCGCTGATCCTCGGCTACGCCGACCTGGCCGCCGCGCTCGGGCGGCGCGGGGCCGAGCAGGACGAGTCGCGGTGGCTGGTGGCGCAGGAGACGGTGCTGGCCGCGGCGAGGATCGGAGGGGCGGCGGCCGTCGACGGGCCGTCGTTCGCGTTGCGCGACGCGCGCGCGGTCGCGGCGTCGGCGCGGGCCGCGCGGGAGCTCGGCTTCGATGGCAAGTGGGCGATCCACCCGGCGCAGATCGCGCCGATCCAGGCTGAGTTCGCGGCGACCGCCGAGGAGCGCCGGTGGGCACAGCGCGTGAAGGCCGCCGTCGGCGCGGCCGGTGGCAGCGGCGGGGCGGCCGCGGCGCTCGACGGGACGATGGTCGACGAGGCGATGGTGCGCCGCGCCGACCGGCTGCTGGAGCTGCCGCCTGCGCCCGAGCCGCCCACACCCACCGCCGCGACCCGCCGCGTCGCGGCGCCGTTCTTCGACGAGCTGAAACGCGGCGCGACCTTCAGCGCGCCGGGCCTCACGCTGACCGAGGGCCACGCGGCGCTGCACCAGGCGATCGTCGGCGACCGGCTGCGCCTGGCGCTCGACGCCGATCTCTATGAGGCCGTCACGGGCTCGCCCGGGCTGCTGGCGCATCCGATGCTCGTGTGCGACGTGGCGATCGGGCAGTCGACCGCGCCGAGCATGCGCGTCCTGGGCAACCTCTTCTACCGCGGGCTGGGCGCCCGACCGGTCCCGATCGGCACGACGCTGCACACGACGACCGAGGTCGTGGCCCGCCGCGCGGCGTCGCGCGGGCGCGGCATCGTGGCGCTGCGGGTGCGCACGCTCGACGGCCGGGGCAACGCGGTGCTGGACTTCCATCGCGCCCCGCTGCTGCCCGCCGCCGAGGCCGACGACGCGGACGACGACCTCGATGGCGTCGGGGCCGAGACGGTCGACGTCGCGCAGCTGATCCCCGCCACCTGGGATCTCGGCCCGCTGCGGCCTGCCGCGCTAGGACCGATGTTCGCCGAGCTTCGGGCGGGGGACACGGTCGCCGTCGAGGCGGGGGAGACCGTGACCGCCGCGACGGAGCTGCCCCGCCTTTCGCTCAACATGGCCCACACGCACACCGACGCCGGCGCCGGGGCCCACGGCCGGCGCCTCGTCTACGGAGGCCACGTCATCGGCGTCGCCGCGGCGCACGTCACGCGCGCGCTGCCGGACCTGGCGACGATCCTGGCGTGGGAGTCCTGCGACCATCTCGGCCCGACGTTCGAGGGTGACCGTCTGCACTCGCGCCTGGACATCACGGCGTGCGAGCCGCTGGCCGACGGGGGTCTGGTCCATCTCGAGGTGAGGACGACCGCCACCGGCGACGACGGGCTCGCACGCCATGTCCTCGACTGGCGCCTGGTAGGTCTCATGCCATGACGCAGATCCTCGAGGGATTGACGGTCGTGGAGGGCTCGGCGTTCGTCGCCGCGCCGCTGGGCGGGATGACGCTCGCCCAGCTCGGCGCCGACGTCATCCGCTTCGACGACATCGCCGGTGGCCTCGATCACAAGCGCTGGCCGCTGGCGGCCGGCGGGCAGTCGCTGTTCTGGGCGGGGCTGAACAAGGGCAAGCGGTCCCTGCGGGTCGACCTGCGCTCCGACGAGGGGCGCGAGATCGTCGCGAGAGTGATCGCAGAGGCGGGCATCTTCCTCACCAACTTCCCCGCCCGCGGCTGGCTGAGCTACGAGGCGCTGCGCTCGCGCCGCGAGGACCTCATCATGGTCCACCTCAAGGGCAATCGGGACGGCTCCAGCGAGGTCGACTACACCGTCAACCCGGCCACCGGCTTCCCGTGGGCGACCGGCCCGCGCAACCTGACCGAGCCGCTGAACTCGGTGCTGCCGGCGTGGGACATCGCCATGGGGGAGCTGGCGGCCGTCGGGCTGCTGGCCGCCGACCGCCATCGCACGCGCACCGGCGAAGGGCAGCTCGTGGAGATCGCGCTGTCCGACGTCGCGTTCGCGGTGACGGGCCACCTGGGCCGCGTCGCGGAGGCCCAGCTCGACGCCACCGACTCGCCGCGCCGCGACGGCAACTACCTCTACGGGGCGTTCGGCCACGACTTCGTCTCGCGCGACGAGCGCCACGTGATGGTGGTCGCCTTGACCGGCCGTCAGTGGTCGGCGCTGCTCGACGTCACCGGGACGCACGTCCAGATGGAGAAGATCCGTGAGGCGACGGACATCGACGTCGGGACGGAGTCCGGCCGGTTCCGCAACCGGGACCTGATCGCCGCGATCCTCCGCCCGTGGTTCGAGGCGCGCGACCTCGCGGAGATCCGGGACGCGTTCGAAGGCACC
The DNA here is from genome assembly GCA_963828075.1 of uncultured Solirubrobacterales bacterium. Taxonomy (GTDB): domain Bacteria; phylum Actinomycetota; class Thermoleophilia; order Solirubrobacterales; family Solirubrobacteraceae; genus JACCYI01. Next base: position 2,936,829 of record CAWHDH010000021.1, read on the forward strand.
GGTGTGTCATGGGGGCCGTATCAGACCTTCCGCCAGCTCGTCGACGACGACCCTCGGATGGCCAACGAGATGTGGGAGGACGTCGAGCAGCCTGAGATCGGCGTCTTCCGCATGCCTGGGACGCCGTTGGACTTCTCGGCGGTCCCGCGGTCGCCCGTCCGCCGCGCACCGCTGCTGGGCGAGCACACCGAGGCCGTCCTGGCAGAGGTGCTGGGGCTCTCGGAGAACGAGATCGACGGGCTCGTCGACGCGGGCACCGTCCAGGGCGCTCGCGCTGTCTCCTAGAGGGCCCTCCTCTCCCGTGTGAACGCCGCGGCGGCGTTGCCGAGCGCGTCGAGGAGGGGTACGGCGAGCGGGTGGCGGCCGCCGGGCGGCAGCAGGGTGTAGATGTCGCGCGAGGGGCTCGCGCCGGCGATGGGTCGGAGGGCGAGGTCGTTGAACGCGTCGGCCAGGAGCTGAGGGACGAGCGTGACCGCGAGGCCTCGGGCGATGAGGGCGCGGATGGCGAGCTGGTCGTGGGTGATCGAGACGAGGTTCGGCTCGAATCCGGCGGCGCGGCAGGCGCCGACGATCAACCCATCGGGCAGAGCGGCCGTCCAGTCCTCGTCGCTGAGTTCCGCGATCGGCACCGCGGAGCGCTCGGCCAGGCGGTGGCCGGGCGGCAGCGCGACCATGAACTGCTCGCGAAACAGATCGTGGCGCTGCATCCCGGGTGGCTCCTGCCGCGGGCCGGTGCTGTCCTGGAAGGCGACCGCGAGGTGCAGCTCACCGGTGCGGATGCGCGCCGGCAGGTCGTCGGTCCCCTCGTCGACCGCGACCTTGGTGTCGGGGTGGTTGAGGCGAAGGCGGGCGATGGCGGCCGGGACCAAACCGGCGAGGGCGGTCGGGAACGCGCCGATGCGCAGCCGCGCACGCTGACCTTCTGCGGCGGTGGCCAGCTGCTCGGTCGCGAGCGCGAAGCGCTCGGCGATGGCGTCGGCGTGGACGAGCAGGATCTCCCCCTCGCGGGTGAGCGTCAGGCCGCCGGGGGCCCGCTCGAGCAGGCGGGCGCCGATCTCGCGTTCCAGCGACGCGACCTGGTTGGAGACCGAGGGCTGGGACAGCGCGAGCTCCTCGGCGGCGCGGGAGAACGACCGCCGGTGCGCGACCGCGCGGAACGTGAGCACGCGTCGCGGGTCCATAGCCGACGACTATAGGACTGCCGAAAGAATGATTGGAAGCTATGCACGTGCGGCTCCAGAATGCCGTCACCATGACCATGAGCCCAGACACTCGCACCGCAGTCCCCGCTCTCGACCTCAACGACGGTCGCACGATCCCGCAGCTCGGGTTCGGGGTCTTCCAGATCGAACCCGGAGACACCGCCCGAGCGGTGAGCGAGGCCCTGGAGATCGGCTACCGCCACATCGACACGGCGCAGATGTACCGCAACGAGGCGGGGGTGGGCGAGGCGGTGCGTTCGTCCGGGCTCGACCGCGTCGACATCTTCATCACCACCAAGCTCAGCAACGCCAGCCATGACCCTGAGGACGCCCGCCGGGCGTTCGACCGGTCCCTGTCCGCGCTGGGCGTCGACTACGTCGACCTGTTCCTCATCCACTGGCCGCTGCCGACGCTCTACGGCGGCGACTTCGTCTCGACGTGGAAGACGCTCGAGGAGTTCCAGCGGGACGGCCGCGCGCGGTCGATCGGTGTCTCGAACTTCCAGGTCGAGCATCTCCAGCGCCTCGCGGACGAGAGCGACGTGGTGCCGGCGGTCAACCAGATCGAGCTGCACCCGTACTTCCTCAACGACGACGTTCGCGCCTTCGGCGAAGCGCGCGGCATCGCCACCGAGGCGTGGTCGCCGATCGCCCAGGGCCAGGTCCTCGACGACCCGGTCATCACCGCCATCGCCGGCGCCCTCGGCCGCTCCCCGGCCCAGGTGGTCCTGCGCTGGCATATCCAGCGCGGCCTCATCGTCTTCCCCAAGTCGGTGACCCCGTCGCGGATCAAGGAGAACCTCGAGCTGTTCGACTTCCAGCTCGAGCCCGAGGACGTCGTGAAGATCGACGCGCTCGACCGGGGACAGGCCGGCCGCATCGGCGCGCATCCCGACACGTTCGCCTTCGTTCCCGCCTGACCATCTCGATCCGTTGGTGCGCCGGCGCGGCCGTACGCTGCTCCGGTGCCTGACGCTCCGTTCGCTCCCGCCGCGGCGGCGGGCCTGGTGTTCGTCTCGTCCGCTGCGGTCCTCGTGCTCGAGATCCTGGGGATCCGCCTGCTGGCGCCCTACGTCGGGCTGACCCTCGAGACCACCACCACGATCATCGGGACCGTGCTCGCGGGCATCGCGGCAGGCGCCGCGCTGGGCGGGCGCGCGGCGGACCGGGGCGATCCGCGGCGCCTGCTCGCGGGGCTGCTGATCGGCGGAGGCGTCCTGGTGATCGTGACCGTCCCCACGGTTCGCGTGCTCGGGTCGGCCCTCGAGGGCGATGGCGACGCCGCCGCGTTCGTGATCGCGCTCGCCGCGCTGCTGCCCGCCGCGACAGTCCTGAGTGCCGTCACGCCCACGGTGGCGAAGGTCCAGCTTCGAGACCTCGCCGTGACGGGATCCGTCGTCGGCCGGCTGTCGGCCTGGGCGACCGGCGGCGCGCTGACCGGCACGTTCGTCGCCGGCTTCGTCATCGTGCCGCTGCTCGCCACCGACGTGGCGTTGTTCGCGCTCGGCGGCGCGCTGCTCGCGCTCGGGATCGCGATCGCGCTTCGCGCGGGCACCGGGTCCCGCCGCTCGATGGCCGGTCCGGCGGTCGGCGCCATCCTCGTCGGCGCGGGGACGCTGGCGGCCGGTTCGCCGTGTGATGCGGAGACCACGTACCACTGCGCGCGGATCGACTCCCGGCCGAGCGGGCGGACGCTCGTGCTCGAAGACCTCACGCACTCCCACGTCGACCTGCGCGACCTGCGCCGTCTGGAGTTGGACTATGCCCGCTGGATCGGCGACGCCATCGACGCGATGGCGCCCGCCGCGCGGCCGCTGGACGCCGTGTTCCTCGGCGGCGGCGGGTTCACCCTGCCGCGCTATCTCGGCGCCACGCGCCCGGGCTCGCGCGCGCGGGTGTTGGAGGTCGACGACGGGATCGTGACCATCGCGCGCGAGCGCCTCGGCCTGCGAACCGGCGCAGCGTTACGGGTCCGCGTCGGCGACGCGCGCGTGACGCTGCGAGCCGAGCCGACGGCCTCCGCCGACCTGCTGGTCGGCGACGCCTTCGGGGGCCGCTCGGTCCCGTGGCACCTCACGACCGTCGAGTTCGCGCGCGAGATCCGTCGCGTCCTGCGCCCGGGTGGCGTCTACGCGCTGAACGTCATCGACGGCCCGTCGCTCGCATTCGCTCGCGCCGAGGCCGCGACGCTGCTCGAGGTCTTCGCCGACGTCGCGCTCGTCGCGCACCCCGGTGCGAGGAACGGGCCCGACAGTGGCAACCTGATGTTCCTCGCATCCGACCGCTCGCTGGGGCCCGCCCTCGGATCGGCGGCCCGCGGTGCGCGGACGTGGGATCGTGGCGCCGTGGCCCGCTTCGCCGCGGGCGCGGACGCGCTCCGCGACGACCACGCGCCCGTGGATCAGTTGCTCTCGCCGGCCACCTGAGGACAAATGAGCTGCAATCCTGATGCAGCCGCGCTACACTTGTCGCATGGCTCGTCCTGCCGCAGCCTTCTCGCCGTTCGCCCGCGAGGCTGCGTTCATCAACGAGGTCGGTCACCTCAGCGACGCTGACATCGGCCGCGCCACCGGCGCCGCCGCGAGCACGGCCCGTGCCTGGTTGGCTGGAACCCGTTCGCCGACGGGCGCACGAGCCGAGCGCCTCGTCGAGCTGTCCGCCCTCGTCGAGCGCCTGACGCGGGTGATGGACCCGAGCTACGTCGCCGTTTGGCTCCGGAAGCCGGTCCCCGCGCTCGATGACGACAAGCCGCTCGAGGTCATCGGCCGCGGTGACTATCGCCGCGTTGCGAAGCTGGTCTCGGCGCTCGAGGAGTCGCCCGCCACGTAGTGGAAGTCGACGCGGTCGCCGTCGAAGGGAGCTGGTGGCGCCAGACGCCCTACGGGGGAGACCCGCTGTATCGCGCCGTTCCGCCGAGCGACGGACGCTGGCAGCGGGGCGACACCGTCGGCGGTCTGTACTTCGCCGACAGCGAGGACACCGCCTGGGCGGAGTGGTACCGCGCGCTCGCCGAGTTCGCGATCCCTCCAGATCGTCAGATGCCGCGGGATCTGTGGCGCTGGGAGATCCATGCTCGTCGGATCGTCGATCTGTCGGACGCCGACCGGCTCGCTGCGGCCGGCCTGACCGCGCCGCGTCCGAGACAGCGTGAATGGCCGGCGTTCCAGGACGTCGGCGAGCAGTTGTGGCGCGACGGCTACCGCGGCGTTCTCGCGCCCAGCGCCGCGCGCCCCGAACGGCGCATCCTCTGCCTGTTCCGCGAGGCGGACGATGTGCCTGATGCCGTGCCGGTCCGCCCGGCGCTGACGTACCGCAGGCCCCCCGCACCGCCGACCGGGATGACGACCTAACGCTCGCCTGTCTCCAGATGGTCGAACACGAGGCCGCTCGCGCCCTCGCCGCGGCCCGGGCCCTTGCGGCGGCCGATCCACGTCTGGAGGCTCCCGTCGACCGCCCTCGCGGACTGGAAGCGCCGGACCACGCGGACGCCGGTCCGGACGACCTCCTCCTCGTGCAGCAGCAGTCGGCGCCGGGGTTCGAGGATCTCGCCACGCGCGCCGCGGCTGGTGCCGCCCGGCACGGGGACCCGCCCGCGCTGGAGGCGGATCGCGCCGCCGGCGCCCATCCGGACGGGCACGAGCGGCACCCAGTGGTCCGGCACCGGCGTCGAGAGCACCAGCTGCCAGCGGTCGTCGCCGGGGTCCTCGGCGGCGCGGGCCGCGGGTGCGCGGGCGGCGAGGTCGATCGGCCGGCCGGCGGCGCTCTCGATGCGGTGCTCGGCGGCCCACGCCAGGTTGCCGACCTCGTCGCGCACGAAGCGCACGTCCTCGAGCGGCCGGGCGGCGTCGGTCGTCTCGAGCGCCGGCGGCAGGAACAGCGCCGGCGCGGTGCCGGACTTGGGCCCCGGATCCCCGGTCAGCTCGAAAAAGCGGAAGGCCCGGTCGTCGCCGCCGCCGTCGACCACGGCCGCGGCCGGCACCTCCGTGACGGCGCCGAAGTCGTCGAGCACGCGGAGCGAGGTGATCGTCGTGACGGTGGCGGCCGGGACCTGGATCGGCACCAGGTACCAGTTGTCGCCGTAGACGGTGGCGTAGGCGGCCACCGCGACGCGGGCGAGGTCCTCGGGCCCGGCGTCGATGCCGCCGAAGAACACGTCGCCGTGCTCGAAGGCCCAGAACCGCGGCGCCGGCATGCCGCGGAACCGCAGCGGCACCGGGAGCACCTCGGCGCGCCGGGTCACGACCTTGGATGCCGGCGCCGTCGCCTTGGTGGTGTCCGCGCGGTCGAAGTGGTGCCACTCCAGGCGTCCGCCGGCGTAGCCGTCGGCCACCAGGCGGATGTCGCCGTCCGGCTCGGCGGCCCGGACCTCGAAGCGGTACTCCATGCGCGCCGGGTCCCACGCCGTCGGGCCGGCGGGCTCGTGGAACGCCGCGGCGCACCGCGCGCGCCAGCCGTCGAGGAGGGCGATCACCCGGTCCTGCGCATCCGCGGGAACCTTCAGCTCTGCGAGCAGCTTGCCGGCGAGGCCCGGATCGGCGTCGAGCGCGGCGGCGAGGGCCACGCCGTCGATCGACCGGCGGGCGAGCAGTTCGAGGCGGCGACGCCCCACCGGATCCAGGCCGTCGTCGGCCGGGAGCGCGACGGGGTGGCGGCGCCGCAGCTCAGCCGCGAGGCGGCCGTCGCCCCCGACCGCGCGGGCGAGCGCGGTCAGCAGGATGAGCCCCAGCTCGGCGGCGATCCGCGCGCGGGCCGGGCCCGCGCGGACCGGCTCGCGCTCGATCAGGGGCTCGAGCGGTGTCCCGGGGCGCAGCTCGGCGACCGACCGCCCGCCCGCGGTGAGGACCCGGTCGACCCGGACCGACCGGGCCTCGAGGTCGATCAGCAGCGGGTTGGCCGCGTCCTCGCCGCGGAACTCGCCGGCCTGCCACTGGCGCGCCAGCAGCCACGCCGGGTCCGCGAGGCGCGCCTCGAGCCCCTCGTCGAGCTGCGGGTCGACCGCCGCCGACTCGAGCCGCTCCCAGCTCATCCGGCCGCCTCCTCCGCCTCGACGCTCGCGATGGCGACGCCGTCCGGGAGGAAGATCGCAGGCAGCGAGTGGCCCCACTGCGGCAGGCTCTCGGGCCCGACCGCGCGGATCATCGCGAGCTGCAGCGTCTGGCTGAGGATCGTCCGCAGGGTCGGCACCGACCACCGCTCGCCCGGTGCCACGGTGGCGACGAGCACCGCCTGCGGCGGTTGAGCGCCGGGCGAGTCGAGGTGCACGGCGACGCCCGTCGTCGCCGTCGGGCCGGGGACGGGCTCGGTCCAGGCGTCGAACAGCAGCCCGCTGACCGCACCGGCGCCCACCGCCGCCGCCAGGTCGGTGAACGACATGACGCACGTCCGCGGGCCGCCCGACGCCGGCCTCGCGACCGCCACCCACGGGTCGTCCGGGTGGTGCGGAAGCTGGACGACCTGCTCGGCGGTGACCGGCGCGCCGCGCACGGCGGCCGCCAGGGCGAGCGCCTCGTCGACCCGTCCGGCGCCGGCGTGGACGCGCCCCACCTGCAGGAGCCAGGTCGCCGCCGCGGTCGCGTCACCCAGCCGTCGCCGCGACTGCCCGGCGCCGGCGACGAGCTCGGCCGCGTTGGCCGGCGTGAAGCGCGGGAGGACGGGCAGCTTCAGCGCGAGCGCCGCCCGGATGCGGCCGACGAGGTGCTCTGCCTGCACGGCGGGCGACCAGGAGTCCCACCGGTCGGGCAGGTCGGCCCGGAGCGCCGCCGCCCGCGCCTTGGCCGTGGCCAGGACGGCGGCGATCTTCTCGGGGCGCGCGGCGTCCTCGGCCATGAGCGCGGCGATGACGCCGGCGTCGTCGACGGCCACCAGGTCGGTGACGCGGGTGAGCAGCGTGGCGTCGGTCGCCGGGGCCGTGGCAAGGTCCTCGAGCCGGTCGGCCAGCGCGAGCCGCCGCCGGTCGAGCTCGGCGATGTCGAGCTGCGGCGACGGGTCGGCGGGCAGGCACAGATCCTCGCCGCGCAGGGCGCGGGCCTGGCCGACCGCCGTGCGCAGCGCGCCGGCGACCACGGCGATCTCCTCGAGCGACACCGTCGCGGTCGCGGCGGCGCGCGCGCTCAGCCGGGTCAGCCCCTCCACCACCGCGCCGAGCCGGCTGCCCTCCAGCTCGCCGCCTGCGGAGGCCAGCGCGACCACCTCGGCGGCGCCGAGGCCGAGGCCGGTCAGCGCCTCATGGCGGGGCAGTACCGAGGCGAGCCACGTCGCCAGCGCCGGGTCGGCGACGCCGAGCACGCTCGACGCGGCGGGCGCGCCGCCGCCGCCGAACACCGCAGCGACCCGGTGCGAGACGTGCTGCGCCTCCCGGTGGACGCGGGGCAGGCGCAGCTCGGGGATGCCGGAATCACCGCTGCCGCTCGCCGCGAGCGCGGCGCCCGCCTCGGCCAGGTTGCCCTTCACCAGCGAGTGGACGCTCTGGGCCATGAGGGCGTCGGCGGTGGCGTCGAGGTCGGCGACGCTCTCCTCGAGCGCCCGCAGCAGCCCGTCGGCCGGGTAGCCGTCGAGCGGGGCGCGCAGGTCGTCGATCCGGCGCCGCAGCCCGCGGCCCTCGTCCCCGCCCTGGTACGCGATCGCGAGGGCGAGCCCGTCGACGATGCCGTTCGCCGGGAGGTTCGGGTGGCCCGCCTCGGCGAGCACCGCCTCCCGCACGTCGGCGGTGAGGTGATCCAGTTCGGCGTCGTGGAGCCGGCGCTCGAAGCGGGCGCCGAGCAGCTCGCCCAGTTCGACGCCGTTGCGGACGCCCTCGAGCAGCCACTCGGCGCGCCGGATCCGGTCCGACGACAGGTCGACGCTGAACGCACCGGACGCGGTGTCGCCGGCACAGGCCAGCCACGCGCTGCGGAGCACCGCGGCGGTCGCGGCGTGGTCGAGCGAGGGCGCGTGGATGAAGCCCTGCGTGTCCGGCCCGCCGGTGTCGGGGCGCAGCTCGGTCAGCCATCCGTAGCCGCCGATCTGCACGCCGCCCGGCCGCTTGCCGCGCAGGTCGGCCAGCCGCTGCGTTGCCACGCTGGTGATCCAGGCGTCGAGGCGATGGGTGGCCAGGCCGAGGGTCTCGCGCAGGAGCTGTTCGAGCTCGCCGGCCGGGTCCTCGACCGTTCCCGCCTCGCACATCGTCGCGAGGGTGTCGAGCCCCGCGGCGACGTCGCTCGCGTGGCCCGGGGCGACCTGCTCGATGCCGTGCTCGACGAGCGCCCGCAGCAGCGACTTGGGGGCCGAGTGATCGTACGCGGGCCGGCTCGTCTCAGTGACCGAGCGGGCGTCGGCGGCGAGCCCCCGCAGGCTCTCGGCCACGTCGAGGGGATCGCCGCCGGGTACGAGCCTGAGCTCGGGGAAGGTCCCGTCGGCGGCGCTGTCGTCGTCGCCGTACTCGACGTACCAGAGCGCGGGGTCCGACGGGTCGGGCAGCGTCGCGCCGGAGAAGCCGTCAGCGAGCGTGCGGGTCTCCGCCCGGGCCGCGTGGGCGGCCGTGGCGGGGCGCATGACCTCGTCGACGTGGTCGCGCACGGCCCCGAGCTCGTCGCTCATCGACGGGTTCGTCTCGGCCATGCTGTCGGCGACGTCGCGCATCCGCGCCAGCGAGCTCGACTGCTCGCTGACGGTGCCGCCCTCGATCGGGTCCTCGAGCTCGGCGTGGTACTCGTCGTCCACGAAGTTGGACGGCCCCAGCCCGGCCAGGCGCTCCAGCTCGTCCAGGCCGTCCTGCCAGTCTCCGGACAGGCCGGTGTAGCGGTGCAGCGCGCGCCGCAGCCGGAACGCCGTGGGATGGGGGACGGCGCCGAGGACCGACGCCACCACGACGGCCTCCTCCTCGGGCGTCCGTGTCGCCGGCACCGCGAAGCCGGCCACCGCTCCCGACGCGTAGAACCAGTCCAGCCGCACATCGGCGAGCAGCGCTTGCAGGCGCCCGATCGGGGTGTCCGGGAAGTCGCCGGCCTCGGAGATCGGGGTGACCGGGAGGACCCCATAGGGCTGCTCGCCGGCGCGGAAGGCGGGCAGCGGGCCGCCCCCGCGCACCCAATCACGGAACCACTCACGGACCCAGTCGAGGTCGGCGCCGGAGATGATCGGCGTGCCGCCGGTGGCGAGCAGCGCGCGGAGGTAGTGGGCCCAGGTCGCCGGCCACAGCACCCGGTTCATGGCGGCGGCGCGGGATCCCGCCCGGTCCCCGGCGTACTCGGCGGCGCTGAAGGCGGTCGGGCCGTCGAGCCCGAGGGCCAGCGCGAGCGCTTCGGCGGCGGGCGCGGTGGGGAGCGAGACGGCGCCGCCCGACGGCCGTGCGCCGCCCGGCTCCTCGCGCTGGCGCGCCATGAACGCGTCGAGGTCGGCGGGGACGTCCGTGTAGCCGGCGTCGACCGTGACCGTCGCGTTGGTGGGCGTCCCCTGGGGAACGATCTCGAGCCCGGTGGAGAACCGGTGGGCGTCGAGCAGGCCGGCGAGCTCCGCCACCGCCCCGGGGTCCTCGTCGCGGACGCCGAAGACGATCAGCTCGGTGATGCGCCGGCGGGTCGCCGTGCTGAGCGGCACGCGGACGGCCATGCCCGCTTCGACGGCGTCGTCGAAGTCGACCATCCAGGAGAGGTCCTGGCTGTCCAGAAGGTCGCGGATGCCGGCGTCCTCGGGGATCTCCGCGACGTTCGGGGCCATGGCCAGGTCGCGGCGGACGGGCTTTGACCAGACCTCCTCGACCCACTCGAGGTTCTGGGAGATGCGCACGAACCAGCGGTCGGGGAGCAGGCGGGCCAGCACCGGCCGGGGCGGCTCGGGCGCGCCCGGCGCGGCCTTGCTCTCCGTCCCTGCCGCCACCCACGCCCCCCGCGGCGCGCCGAGCTGGCTCACCAGCCAGCCGTGCGCGTCGGCGCGCGCCGCGTCGCCGGCCGCCTGGCGCAGCCGCTCCCAGTAGGCGTTCCCGAGGACGACCTCCTCGGGCGTGAGGGCGGGGACGTGCGAGTCGGCGTGCAGCGCGTCGGGGAAGATCCGCACATAGAGCTCGGTCGCCGGCGTGCCCGGCCCGTCCGGTCGGTGGAAGCGGGTGGCCAGGCGGACGGGGAACAGCACCAGCGGCAACCCTGGGTCGAGCTGGTCGACGAGCTCGCGCCCGGGCGGGACGCGGGGCAGCTCGGTGCCCGGCGGGGTCGTCGGCACGGACGGGATGTCGCCCGGCGGCGCGGCCCGGCCCCCCGGTGGCCGGCGGCGGCGCTGCGGCGTCACGACGCCTCCCCGAGCAGCTCGACGGCGGCCAGCAGGAGCCGGAACGGCTGCTGGAACGTGATCCCCGCCATGTGGGCGCCGTTGCGGCCCCACGTCATGCCGTCGCGGCGGACGCCGTCGAGCCAGGGTGCATCGCGCAGGCGCAGGTTGCCGAGCGCGGCGAGCGCCTCGGGCGAGCTCGTCACGTGCCCCCAGCTCAGATCAGGCCACCCGCCAGCCGGCACGCGCCCGTGGACGGTCCCGGCGGGATCGAAGCCGAAGCGCGGCCCGGTGACGGGCTCCTGGATCGCGACGTAGCGGTGCTCGGAGCGGACCACGTCGGGGTCGACGTCGAAGCCGACGAAGAGCGTCGCGGCGTCGAGGGCGCCGGCGAACGACGGCCACGTCGTGCGCGCGGCCGGGATGCCGCCGTCAGCCTCGACGAGCCGCCCGTCGGCGGCCGGGGTCACCAGGAAGAACTCGATGCCGGGGACGCGGCGCACGACCTCGCCCCGCACCAGCAGGACGGTCGACGAGCCGCCGGCGCCGACGTGGCTGCGCAGGCTGCTGCCGAGTCGCCACTCGTGGATGTCGCTCGCGAGGTCGGTGGTCCCCGCCGGGATCCGCTGCCAGAAGGTCGAGAACGCGGTGGCGCCGAGGTCGGCCGGATACTCGTTCCACAGCGCCTCCCGATCCCACTCGTAGTTGGCGCCGACCAGGAACGCCGCCACCCAGCCCTCGTTGACCTCGACGAGCCGGACACGATCCTCGGGCACCTCGGAGACGCCCGGGAGGACGAGCTCGGCGCCGAACGCGAGGAGCTTTCCGAACAGGGCGTCCGGGAAGCGCGGCCCGATCGCGACCCGCGCGGGCAGCCCGCGGCTGAGGTCGATGCCGGTGACACGCGCCTGCAGCCCGGCCACGACGGCCGGCATCGGATCGAGGCCGTCGCGCACCAGCGCCGCGGCGGCGCGCAGGTCGTCGGCGGGCGCCGACTCGATCTCGGGGACCGGTGTGAACGCCACGGGCTCGGCGTCGTCGTCGGCGGGCAATTCCAGCGGCGACCCGACCACCGCCTTCGGAATCAGCACGTCGTCGATGGGCGACGCGCGCGGCACGCTGAACACGGTGTCGGTCGTGACGGCGCCGGGACGGTGGTAGCTGGCGCCGAAGCGGGCGCACGGCTCCAGCCCCGACGTGCGCTCGGCGGCCGGCGCCGACCCCGCGACGAAGCGGGCGGCCACGCGGGCGCCCAGGGGCTCCGGATCGTCGCGGTCGGCCACGGCGCGGCGCGCCAGCACGCTCCCGGCGCGGGTCTGGCGCAGGAACGGAGCCGACACGAGCCCGGCGGGGAACACCGCCGAGGTTTCGATCTGCTTCGACAGCGTGGTGCCGCCCGACGGCACGAACAGGTGCAGGCGGGCGCTGACCTGGAGCAGGCCGGCGTCGTCGAGGGTCGCCAGGCGGCGGGCGTGGCTGCGGCCGACCTCGGCGGCGAGGCGGGCGCGGTTGACCTCCTCGCGCAGCGCGCGCACGTCGCCCGCCTGGTCCCACGCGGCGGCCAGGAACTCGTCGTCGTTCTCGCGCACCACGCGGGCGCCGAGGCCGGCCGGCCCGCGCCGGTCCGGCTGCAGGTTGACGTCGCGCAGCCAGCCTTCGGCGGGCACCGCGCCGCGGCCGGCGGCCCAGGAGCCGTACAGGGGCGGCCCGATGACCGGGTCGTCGCGCTCCGGGACGTACCCGGCCTCGGGGCGGACCTCGACCAACTGCCACGTGGCGGCCTCGTCGAGGCGCGCGCCCAGTGCGGTGTCGAGCCAGTCCTGGGCCTCCTTCCCGAGCGGCCGGCCCGACTCGTTCGCGTCGGTCAGCGCGCCCTCGTACTCGAACCCTGTGTCGCCGCGGAACGGCTCGAGCAGCCCACGGTCGACGACGGCGGCCTCGCGGAAGCCGAGTCGCGCCGCGCTGTCGTCGGGCTGCAGCCGCCGGCAGAGCGCCTCGAAGTCGACCACGGTGGTCGCGGTCGTGAACGTCCAGGTGTCGAAGACCGGCAGCTCGACGGTCGCGGGGGCGTCGACGTCCCAGGCCGGCTGCAGCTCGGCCGCCTCGTCGTCGCCGGCGACGGCGAACGCGGGGACCACCGCCGCCCGGTAGCGCCGGGCCTCGGCCAGCCGGCGCGGCGCGATCAGGCGGGAGATGACGGCGCCGTCGCCGACCGAGGCGGCGATCTCCTCCGCCGGGACCAGCGACTGCACGTGCGCCCAGGCCCACGAGTCCGCCAGGTCGGGCAGCTCGGCCGCCAGCGCGGCGGCGGCCACCCGGAGCACCGGCCCGGTGGCCGCGTCGGGCACGTACTCGACCCCCTCGCGCTCCTCGACGCACACCAGCACGACCCACGGCCGCAGCGCGTCGCTCGCGTCCGGCGCCGCCGGCGTCAGCAGCCACGGGAGGTCCGGCGCGGCGAGCTCGAGCGCCGGGAGCAGCGACCAGTCGACGTCGACGGCATTCGGCACCGGCTCGCGGCGCACGATCTGCGAGACGTCGATCCCCCGGACGTCGCCCGGGCCCAGGATCGTCAGCGGGCTGGTCGCCGTCGCCTGGCCGCCGAGGGAGTCCTCGAGCGTGACCGACGCCTCGATCGCCGCGCGCAGCACGAGCGGCCCGCTGCGCGGATCCGGCCCGGCGATGCCGCGGGCCAGGCCCTGGCGCAGCCACGGCAGGAAGATCGGCGAGCTCACGCCGCCATCACCGCCGCGTGCGACGGCACGACGCGCGGGGCGTCGCCGTCCATCACCTCGACGTAGCTGGTCGGGACGACCGTCACCCGCTCCATCTCGACCGCGGCCCCGCGCCGGCCGGTCACCGCCCGCGCCGTCGCCGACATCGCCAGGACGACGTCGGCGGAGCGCTCGACGGTCACGACATCGAGGGCGTGGACCGCGCCGGTGGCGGGCTCCCACACCTCGGTCTCGTGCCCGGGCGCAGCGGCGACGGCGTCGCCGTCCGGGACGCTCACGCCCCCGCCGCCGAACGCCACGCCGGCCCGGTGCTGCTCGTAGCTCGGGGAGGAGAGGCGCTCCTCGTCGCGCATCGACCGGTACTGCGCCGGCGCGAACCAGCCGAGGACGTCGTCGGACGCCGTCTGAGGCAGGGCGGTTCCGGTGGCACCGTCGAGGAGCGCGGTGCTCGCCACGTCGACCTCGTCCTGGATCGGCGTCAGCTCCCCGAGCCGCGCGAGCGGCTCGCCGAGCGGCGCGACCGTCTGGACCGCGACCACGGTGTCGTCGGGCCGGATGAGCGCATCGGAGGTCTCGGAGTGCAGCAGCAGCCCGGCGGGCAGCGTCGCCGGATGCCGGGCCGACCACGCCTCGGGATGGGCCAGCTCGGCGGCCATCCGCGCGAGCACGTCGGCGGTGCCGGGTATCGCCGGGGCGGCGTGGGATCCGACGGTGACCTCGAAGCGGACGTTGACGAAGAAGAAGCGGAAGCGGCCGCTGGCGGTCGCGAACCACGGCTCGGGCCCCTCGAGGTGGGCCGACAGCTCGACCCCCATCAGCTCCTTGGCACCCGCGTAGACGCCGACGCCGGCCGAGACGTCGGCGATCAGCAGGAACGGGTCGAACTGCAGCAGCACGTCGAACTCGAACCAGCCCCGGGCCATGTAGGTCACGCTCAGGAACTCGGCCGAGGCCTCGAGCTCGAACCCGCCGCCGAACTGGACGCTGTTCGAGGTCACCGCGAAGTAGGCGGTGATCGCGGCGCTGACGCCCTCGCCGACGTCGACGTCCGCCCGCATCTCGCGCAGCGACTCGAGCACGGCGGGGACGTGGGAGGGCGGCTCGAAGCCGGGGTGGAAGCCGCCGACGCTGAGCACGAAGTACGGGTCCGCGAGCACGCTGACGTAGAGGGCGACGTCGCCGCTGAGCTCGATCACGCCGAGCAGCCGCGAGTCGTACAGCGAGGCGGTGACCAGGACGGTGCCGCCGGGGACGTCGACCACCCCGAGCGCGTCCATCTGCAGCTCGAGCACGGGTGCCTCGGGCACCGGGAGCAGGGCGCTGATCGAGCCGAGGACGGTGATGACGCCCTGGGGCACCGAGATCAGCACGCCGAGCTGCGCGGTGATGAGCGTCGGCGTGCCCCAGCCCACCTCGACGATCGGCCCGAACACCGTGTTGCCTTCGGCCTGCGGGAAGTACTCGTCGAGCTGGGCGAACAGGAGCGGCGCGTCGCGCTCCGGGTCGTCGGGGAACATGATCGCGTCGGCGGCGCCGTCGCGCAGACCCAGCGCCAGCGCCTCGCCGTCGAGGGCGCGGTTGAGGGCCACCAGCCCGCCGACGCCGGTGAGCACGAACCCGAACCCGAGCGGGACGCCGGGGAAGCGCGCGCTCAGGCTGGCGAAGAACGCCCAGCCGTCCGGGTCGCCGGCCAGCTCGGTGTCGACGACGACGACGGCCGCCAGCCCGATCGTCAGCGCGTCGAACGACAGCATCCCGAAGTAGCGGCCGATCTCGGGGTCGAAGCCGACGAACCCGCCGCCGGTGACGACCCCCTCGAGGTCGAGCGAGAAGCCGACGCCGGCGGGCGGCTTGAGCTCGAGCGCGACGTCGACCGCGCCAAGCGTGCCGTCCGCCCCGTCCGGGGCGGCGCTGATGCGGGCGCGCAGCCCGACGTCGTCGACCCACGCCGCGAACGGGCCGAGGGCGAACGCGGCGGACAGCGCCGCCTCGATGGTCGCGCCGTCGGTGGCGGCGACGAGCGCCAGGCGGGCGCTGACGAGCGTGATCGGGCCAAGAGTGAGGTTGAGCGCGATGACGATCTCGAAGCCGGCGCCGCCGCCGACGGCGATGCCGTCCCGCGACGAGGCGGTGAGCGAGGCGGGCATCCGGGCGGTGAGGGCGCCCGACCCGAGCGCCTGCGCCAGGAAGCCGTCCGCCTCGCCGGGGCTGAACACGAGCGCGAGCGCGCCGTCGGGGCCGGTGCCGAGCTGGGCATCGAACCGGAGCTCGGGCGCCGAGGCGGTACCGGCGAGCGACAGCTCGGCGTCGACGCCGTCGAGCTCGAGGCGCAGTCCGCCCTCCGGGTCGCCGAGCGTCCACGGCGTGTCCGGCGCGGCGGTCAGCCGCAGCGACGCGCCGGGCGCGGCGGCCGCGCTCGCGGCGTCCGCGCCGCCGGGCAGCAGGACGGCGCCGAGCGACCCGTCGGCGTCCGCGCCGCCGGCCAGCTCGATGCTCCAGCCGTCGCCGAGGTCGACGTCTCCCGCAACCGATCCGAGCGTCTGGTTGGTGACGAGCAGACCCCGCACCTCGCCGCCGTCGCGGACCGGCATGACCAGCACGTTCGCCTCGAAGAACGCCGATCGGTCGGCGGTGAAGCCCCGGTGCACGCTGAGCTCGAGGCCGCGGGCATCGGGGTCGACGTCCGCGTCGCCGGCCAGCTCGGGCCGCGCCGGCGCACCGCGCGCCCTGAGCCCGGCCGCGGCGGACAGGCCGGCGATCCCGTCGAGCAGGCGAACGTGGTCGAGCGCGCCGCCCCAGCCGTAGAGCGCGGCGACGTGCCCGCCCGGATCGGTCAGGAGATCGCCGACGGCCGTCCACGACCAGCGCGCTCGCGGCTCGCCCTCGGCGCCGCCCTCGGTGACGATGCCGGCGAGGTGCGCGAGCCCGTAGACCGGGCCGGCGGCGAGCTGAAGCCAGCGCAGGAGCAGGTACTCCGGCAGGTCCGCCGCGATCGCGCCCCACGTCTGCGGCGCGTCGAGCGGCGCCGGCAGCCCGGCCAGGTCTCCCGCCGAGAGGTTCGAGAGGACGCGGACGGCCTCCCACACCGCGGTCGCCGCGGCGATCGCGTCCTCGAGAACCGCGGCCGGAGGGTCGTCGGCGGAGGCGGAGGCGAGGGCCTCCAGCGCGTCGGCGATCGGCAGCAGCGCCGCGACGGCCGCGGCCTGGTCCTCGGTGAGCGTCACGGGCCGGCCGAGGTCGGCGAGCAGCAGCTCGAGCGCGCCGGGGCTCTCGAGCGCCGCCTTCAGCGGCGCCGTCATGTCGGCCAGCGTGCGTGCGATGCCGGCGGAGGCGGCCACGGTCAGAGGTCCGGGATGATCCGGTCGACGATGTCGACGTCGATGCTGAACCCCGGGTCGGTGTCGGCGAGGCCGATCTCGGCGCGGAACGCGGGGGAGTCGAGCTCCTCCTGGAGCTTGACCAGCTTGTCGTGGATGTAGCGGTCGTAGAAGGCCAGGCTCACCGCGGCCGGCGGCTCGCCGAGCGCATGGAGCTCGGCGGGATCGATGCCCTCCATGCGGAACGAGGTGGTGCGCAGATGCCACCAGTCGACGGCGAACTCGATCCGGCGGTCGATCGGGAGCCGCGTGCCGTCAGGGCCGGTGACCATGAAGTTGTCCTTGGCGAGCCGGATGAGGTCGCTGCGCATCTGGCGCCAGATCTCGCCGGTGTCGCTCGGGCGCATGAGCGCGTTGACGTCGCGGTAGGACTTCGCCTGGATCAGCTGGACCCGCACCCCGGCGGCGTCGTCGAGGATGCGGCCGATGTCGGGGCCCTGCTTGCCGCCGACGACGATCTGCATCCAGATCCTGTCCGGGTCGCCCACGCGGGCGAGCTCGCGCACGACCAGGAACACCTCGAAGACGTAGCCGTGCTCGTGGCCGGACTTCTGCAGGACCATCTCCAGGAAGGACTCGATGCCCTTGACCTCGAGCAGCTGCTCGAGCAGCTCCGGCCCGATCAGGTCGGCCTCGTCGGCCAGGATGTCGAACCCGATCACCAGGCGGTGGATGAACTCGTCGACGCTCATCGGCTTGCCCATCAGCGTCAGCAGCGCGTCGTCGGTCAGCTGGCTGAGATCGCCGTTCGGCGCGTAACGCGTGACCAGCGCCGTGATCTGGTCCGTCACCAGCTCGGCGCGTTGCGCGGAGAACTGCACGCTCGTCCGGTCGATCAGGTCGGCGACCGCCGACCGCAGGCCCGTGCGGGACCCGGCGAGGAGCCCTCGGAGCCTGGCCACCGCCTGCGCGTCGGCGACCGGCCAGACGCACGCGACGAGCCGCGGCCACAGGGCGGCCTGCTGGAGCCGGGGGTTGCGCAAACCCGCGGCCTCGAGCAGCCGCCTGCGGTACCCCTCGCCGAAGAGCACGTTGAGGAGCTCGTGCGACCGCCCGCTGCGGTTCCCGGCGACATAGTCGAACGGAAGCCGGCGGGGCACCTGAGTCGTGGCCGACGGCGTCGCCCGTGCGTGCATGTCCTCCGCCCACTGCTCGAGCTGCTTGACGTGGTCGACGGTCCGCTCGGGGGTGAACGTCGGCGGCGCCACGGCCGCGCTCGGGTTCTCCGCCGCCCACGCGACCAGGTCAGCCTGCCATTTCGGGAGGTTCCGGTGCCGCCAGCGCAGGTAACGGACCTGCGCCTCGAGGATGAGGAACGCCCGGATGTTCGCGGTGACGATGTCGACGAAGCTGAGCGGCGCTCGGTGGGCCGCCTGCGCCGCCGCCATCGCACCGTCGGCGATGTCGTCGCCCGCCCGGACGATCGCGGTCCCGACGAGGTCGGCGTCGTCGAACTCGAGCTCACGGCTGCGCGGCAGCTCGTCCTGGAGCTCGGCCAGCCGCCGCGTCACGGGCGGCCGCACGGCCAGGCTCTCCGGCGGGTCGACCCGCATGAACGAGTGCCAGCGGTCGCTCATCCGCCCAGCGCCGCCTTCACGCCGCGCACGGCGCCGCTCGAGACGAACGGGAGGAGCATCCCGCCGAACATCAGCGCCCGGTCGACGTTGGTCACCGGGTTGCCCCAGCGGTCGGTGCCGGTGGCGAACGAGGACAGGAACTCGGCGATGTCGACCGCATCGCCGACCACCGGGATCATCCCGATGCCGACGTCGACCCCGATCTGCCCGAGCAGGTAGAGCCACTGGTAGCCGTCCCACGGCAGCCGCGCGAACATCAGGTCGGAGGCGTCGATGTCCGTCACGCCCCGGAGCGTCATCTCGGTGGGGTCGTAGGACACCGGGACCCCCGGCGGGTCGACGGCGGCGAGGTCCTCGCCACGCTGGTAGTGCTCCTCGAGCCAGCTCTGGAAGGGGTGGAGACGGACGACGATGCCGACGCCCCACGTCGCGCGGACGACCAGGGTGAAGCGCTGGGGCTGGCTCTCGTCCGCGCCGGTGTCGGGCGGGGCGGGCTCGATCGCGTAGGTGAACCGCTGGTCCCACGCGTCCTCGTCGACGGTGATGTCGACCGTGAACTCGATCTCGTCCTCGCTCGCGGCGGCGGGGTAGACGAAGCGCATCCCGAGCGGCAGCGGCCAGATGCGGAAGGCGGGCTCCGGCGCCGGCGCTCCCTCCGGCGGCGGCTCGGCCTCGACGACCTCGCCCTCCACGGCGTCGCCGTCCTCGAACAGCGCCTGGTGGACGAAGTACCGCGAGCCCTCGTCGTAGGGCGCCTCGAGCAGCGAGGTCAGGATGTGCTCGCCCCACGGCGGCACGAGCCGGTGGTCCTGGATCCGGTACACGACGAGCCGCCAGCTCGAGGCGACGTGCTCGCGGCCGGTGACCGACACGCCCGGCGCCGCGACGACGATCAGGGTGGCGATGCCCTGATCGTCGACCCCCGTGTACTCCCAGGTGAAGCACTCGGCGACCGGGAACCCGATGTCGAGCACGCGTCGCACGAGGATCGGCTCGCTGCCGAGCACGCGGATCTCGACACCCAGCAGGTCCGCGGTCATGACCACCTCGACCGGATCCACCTCGGACTCGAAGGCGTAGTCGAGCTCGGGATGGACCAGCCCGGGGAAGGGCAGCAGCCGGCTCTCGGCGAGGTAGAGGATCACGTCGAGCCAGCGCAGCCGCGACGGATGGCCGAGCCAGCCCCGGCCGCAGACGTCGCGGAACGTCCCCTCGTCGAGCGATCCGCCGAGCCCGTGCTCGACCGCCCACGCGAACCGGTTCTCCAGCGCGTTGAAGTGGTCGCGCCGGAGGTTGCGGGCGGCGCTCCGGCTCTCCGCTGCGAGCTCGAGCAGCCCGCCGAGCGTCGCGGCCCGCACCTCGGGCCGGGTGGCGGCGGAGACCTGGGCCCGGAGGAAGCCGGCCGGGTCGGCGTCCGCCGCGGCGAGCACCGTCTGGGCGGCCGTCACGGCGTACGCGGCGTCGTTGCCGACCCAGGTCGGCGGGTCCGAGTCCCAGTAGCGCGGGTCGAAGAGCCACAGGAGCCCGGGTGCCTCGCCGGGCCCGAACGGATCGAGCGCGCCGTAGAAGGACTGGTTCGCCCAGCGGTGCGCGAGCGCCAGGACCACCTCCTCCACGAAGGCCGCGATGCCGCTCGAGTCGATCGCGTCGAGCAGGTCGCCCGCCGTGCTCACCGCCAGCGCGCTCCCGAAGACCAGCGTGTTCGGCTCCTCCGCGCTCCAGTCGGCCGGGAGCGGCGCCTCGCCGAGCAGCCCCGCCGGCAGCGCCAGCGACCGTTCGGTGGCCGCCCGGCGGACGTTGAGGTGGAAGCTGATCGCGAAGCGCGCGCCGCCCGGCCACTCGACCGCGGCCGCGTCCCCGGAGACCTCCATCAGCGCCGGGTCGACCACCGCCCAGCTCGTCGGCGGCGAGCTGATGCCGCCGGCGCCGAACTGGATCTGCGTGGTGACGTACCCCGCCAGCTCGAGGGCGCGCATGAGCGGGTCGAGCACGAGCAGCGCGAGCTGCAGCGAGTCCAGCTCACTCCACTCCCCGAGCTCCGGAGGGTCGCTCCCCACCGGCGGCACCAGGACCCGTCGGTCGTCGGGGACCCACGTAAGACCCGGGAGGGCGAACAGCGCGGGCGGGGTCTCGACGACGACCACGGCGCGACGTTAACCGCCACGCTCGGACCGATTCCTAGTGCGCTAGGGACGAGCTCTCAGCAAGATCTCAGCCGGTTCCCCGGGTGATCCTCGGGGGAGGGGCCGAGCATGGCTGCGCAGACCTCCGGGGGGACGCTGCAGGTCGGCGACTCCACCGCGCCGTACGAGTCGCACATCACGACCAGCGGCGGCAAGGAGCTCGAAGTCCTCGTCAGCAAGGACTTCAAGGTCGTCGACGCCCGCGAGCACCCCGCTCGCCCGTAGCTCGGGAGCCACCCGCCGCCGTCGCCGGCGGCGGGCGATCCTCGACATACATACACGCGTGTATGTTAGACTCGCATCCATGAGCCTCCCCCCGGGCCAGCACGCCATCGACGGATTCCCGCGCTTCGGCGCGCACCTGCACCGGCCCCCGCCCGCCGTCCCCGCCGATCCGGTGATCGAGATCGCCGGCGCGGTGGCCGAGCCGTTCTCCGTGCCCCTGGCCGAGCTCGCGACGCTTCCCCGCCGCGAGCTCACCGCCGACTTCCACTGCGTCGCCGGCTGGACGGCCACCGGGCTGTGCTGGGAGGGGGTGGCGTTCGAGGCCTTCTATCGGGCGATCATCGAGCCCGTGCTGGAGCCCGGCGCGTCGATCACCCACATCCGCTTCGGCGGTCTGGACCGCTACCGGTCGACCGTCACGATCGAGGACGCCCTGGCCGACGACGTGCTGATCGCGGAGCGGCTCGACGGTCGCCCGCTCACCGCCGACCATGGCGCACCGCTCCGGCTCGTCAGCCCCGGCCAGTACGGCTACGTCAGCACCAAGCACCTCTGCCGCATCGAGCTCCACAGCGGCCCACCGAGCGAGAGCTACGGCCAGCTGGATCTGTTCAGCCGCGCCGTCCTGCGCGGGGCGCTCCAGGTCCACCCGCGCGCGCGGGTGTGGAAGGAGGAGCGTCACGGGACGCTCCCGGCCCGCCTGGTCCGGCCGGTCTACCGGCTGCTCATCCCGCCGTTCAGGTTCCTCAGCGCTCGCGGCAGCCAGGGGAACGATGGCCGCGCCTGAGCGCCGGACGCAGGCCGATCGGCGCGCCCGATCCCGGGCGGCGCTGCTCGAGGCCACGGCGCGCGGGCTGTCGCGGGTGGGTTACGGCCATCTCGTCCTCGGGGCGGTCGCGGCGGAGGCCGGCTACACCCGCGGGGCGCTCTACCACCAGTTCCGTGACAAGGACGAGCTTGTCCTCGCCACCATCGAGTGGGTCCACGCGACGTGGTTCGCCGAGGTCGGCTCGGTGTTCGACGACGACCTTCCCCCGGTCGAGGCGCTCGTCGAGCTCGCGCGCCGTCACGCGGTCTACTGCCGTCGCGACAACGCCGGGATGATGGTCGCGCTGCGCGTCGAGTTCGGGTCCCGCGATCACCGCATCGGCGACGCCGTACGGGCGGTTGTCAGAGAGCTCGTCGAGCAGGTCCGGCGGCTCATCCTCGCCGGTCGCCGGGACGGCACCATCCCGCCCGGGCCGCCCGCCGCCACGCTCGCGGCGGCGTACCTGGCCGCGGTGGAGGCCGCCGTCATCGCGCTCGCCGGCCGGGTGGCGGACGACGAGGAGGTCGCCCGGCGCGTCGCGCTCGGGGTGCTCGGCGCCCGGTGATCGACCCGGCTCAGCCCGCCTCGGCCGCGGCCTTCATCCGGGCGAGGCCCTTCTCGAAGTCCTTGCCGACCAGCCGGTCCATGCCGATGACCCTGCCGATCACCCCCGCGACGCCCTTGTGGGCGCCGGTCATGCGCCACGTGACGCCGGTGCCGTCGCCCGCGGCCGGCGTCAGCTCGAAGGCCACGCGGTTCGTCGCCGACCACGGCTTCTCGAAGGTGAGCCGCACCTCGACGCGCTCGGGCGTCGAGCCGGTGATCTGCATGTTCCCGCTGCCGGCCTTGCGGTTGCCCTCCCACGCATAGCGGGCGCCGACGCCGGACTCGGGGCCGGAGTAGTCGCGCTGCAGCGCCGGGTCGAGGTCCTCCCATGGCGACCAGGCGCGCCAGTTGCGGAAGTCGTTGATCAGGCCGTGCACCTTCTCCTGGGGCGCGGCGATCGTCGCGCTTCTCACCACCTCGAAGTCAGCCATAGACCCGGATCGTGCCAGAACGCGGGATGAGCGGCTACCGGCGAGCGCCGGGCTCAAGGTGGTTGGCCGCCGTGCCGATGCAACCCACGTTGCGCCATCTTCTCCCCACACGCCGACGGAAGTCGCGACGCCTGCGCCGCCGTGGCGGGCTGGCGGGGTCGTTCGCGCTGCTGCTGGTCCCGATCCTCACGGCGAGCGTGGCGTATGCGGCGTTCTCAGTGGCCACGCAAAACACCGGCAACCGGATCACCGCCGGGACGGTCGCGCTGTCCGACAACGACGTGGGCGTCGCGTTGCTGGGCCTCACCAACGCCGCACTCGGTGCATCGGACACGAGCTGCATGAAGACGACATTCGACGGGACGCTGTCCTCCCAGGTACGCAACTTCGCGACCGTGACCGGCACGGCGGCGCCGTACCTGTCGCTGGAGGTGACCCGCGGGACGGGCGCGAACACGTTCGACAGCTGCACGGGGTTCGCCGCCGACGCGAACGACTACATCGGCGCCGGCAACGGCGTCCTGTACGACGGCAAGCTCTCCAACTACCCGACGACCTCCGCGACCGGCATCGTCGATCCCGCCGTCGGGGGCACCGGCAGTTATGCCACGACCGTCGCCGCCGACGCGAATCTCACCAACCACTGGCGCCTCGGGGACACGGACGGGAGCAGCGAGGTCATCACCGTCTGGGACACGCTGACCGACACGCTCACCGGCCGGACCCTGCAGGCCCACACCACCGGCGAGACCGGCGCGACGTGGACCAAGAAGGTCGGCTCCGACATGGTCATCACCGACGTGGACAGGCTGCGGCGAAACGGAACGACGCTCTCGGTCTACACCGCCTCCGGCATCGCCGCGAGCGCGGACTACACCGTCGAGGCCGACCTCACCTACAAGTCGTCGATCGCCAACGACTGGCTGGGTGTCATCGCACGGGTGGACCTCGGGCCCACCAACGCGAGCTACTACGCCGCCCGCTACGAGCAGGGCGACCAGAGCTGGAACATCGTCGAGGTCACCGACGGCAACTCGGACTGGCTCGACTTCGACGACAACTGGCCGCTCACCATCGGGCAGACATACCACATCGAGTTCGTGCTCTCGGGGAGCACGCTGGAGCTCTACGTCGACGACGTCCTCGTGGCGAATGACGTCGACTCCACCCTCTCGTCCGGGCGCACCGGGGTCAACGGCGATGGCGACAGCACGCCCACCGACGCCACCGGCATGCACCTCGACAACATCAAGACCTCGAAGGTGACGCCGGACACGACCGCCAACGACAGCGAGGGGACCAACGACGGCACCTACACCAACTCCCCGACCCGCCAGGTCGCCGGCGCCCCAACGGGCGATGCCGACAAGGCCGTGACCTTCGACGGCGTCAACGACTACGTCACCGCGCCGCGGCAGATCTCCGACGACTTCACGATCGAGTGCTGGTTCAAGTCCACCCAGGGCATCAGCACGGCCAGCACCTGGACGAGCGGCGCCGGGCTCGTCGACGCCACGGCTGCCGGGACCGTCAACGACTTCGGGCTCTCGCTGCGTTCCGACGGCAAGGTGATGGCCGGCGTCGGCAACGCCGACACAACCATCGTCTCGACTAGCGGTGACTACAACGACGGCAACTGGCACCACGTCGCCTTCACGCGCAAGCGCTCCAACGGTGCCATGAAGCTCTACGTCGACGGCGTCCTCGCCGGGACGGCCACCGGAAACACCAACGCGCTCACCGCCGCGGCCAACATCAACATCGGTCGTATCCAGACGGGCTCGAACTACTACGCCGGGCAGATCGACGAGGTCGCGCTCTACAACACGGATCTGAGCGCCGCCACCATCACCGCGCACTACAACTCGCTCCTGACGCCCGAGACCTGGACGACGGGCGAGAGCCACGTCTACAAGTTCAAGGTGAGCGTCGACAACAACGTGGCCGCCTACGGCCTGTCGAGCGACGCCACCTTCACCTGGCACGCCGCGAACCTGTAGCTCCTCTTCGCGCTGTCGCCGCAGATCGCTCCCGGGCCGATGGCCCGCCGGATAGCCTCCTCGCGGCAAGCGAGAGCGAGCGGTGCCGGACTCGATCGACATACCGCAGGATGCGTCTGAGGCCTCGGACTGGCGGCTGCGCTCCGTCGTCGACCGCGCGCACGACGCGTTCGTCGCGATGGACGCCGACGGCGTCATCGTGGACTGGAACCCCGCCGCCGAGCGCATCTTCGGGTGGTCGCGCGAGGAGGCGGTCGGCGAGCTCCTCGGGGATCTGATCATCCCCGAGGGGATGCGGGCCGCGCACGAGCGCGGTGTTCGGCGGTTCCTCGACACCGGGGAGGCCCGCCTGCTCGACCGGCGGGTCGAGATGGTCGCGCTGCGCCGCGGCGATCGCCAGTGCCCGGTCGAATTCACCGTCGCCGCGGAGCCCAGCCCCACCGGCCTGCGTTTCTTCGCCTTCCTGCACGACATCTCGGAGCGCAAGCTCACCGAGCGACTGCTCCGCGCGCAGGCGGCGGTTGCCCAGGTCTTCGCGGAGGCGCACGGCAGCGAGGAGGCGATGGAGCAGCTGCTCGTGGGCCTCGGCCAGGCGATGGGGTGGAGGGTCGGCGCCTGGTGGGCGCCGGCAGACTCCGGCGACGTGCTCCGCTGCCGCGCGTTCTGGCGCGCCGAGGACGGTGATGCGCTGGAGTTCGAGGCGCTCAGCCGGGCCCTTCCGATCTCTCGCGGGGTGGGCCTTCCCGGGCGCGTGTGGGCGAGCGGCGAGCCGGCGTGGCTCCCCGACGTGCGCGACGACCCCAACTTCCCGCGCGCGGAGGCCGCCCTGGGCGCCGGTTTGCGGGCCGGCGTGTGCGTCCCGGTCGTCGGGGACCCCCGGATCGAGGGCGCCATGGAGTTCTTCAGCACTGAGCGCCTGGAGCCGGATGCCGGCACGCGCCAGATCCTCTCCGCGGTTGCGGCCCAGATCGGAGGCTTCGTCAGCCTGCTCGCCGAGCGGTCCGAGCTGATCTCCAAGCTCGAGCACCTCGCCCTGACCGACGAGCTCACCGGCCTGGGCAACCGGCGGGCCTGGGAGGACAGCCTGGAACGCGAGCTCGTGCGCGCCCGCCGCGAGGAGCATCCGCTCTGCGTCGCGCTCATCGACCTCGATCACTTCAAGCGCTTCAACGACGTCTACGGCCACCAGGCCGGTGACCGGCTGCTCCGCGATCTCGCCACCGCCTGGAAACGGCAGCTGCGCGCCAGCGACGTGCTCGCCCGCTATGGCGGCGAGGAGTTCGCCTGCCTCATCCCCGCGAACACCGTGGAGGCGGCGCACCAGGTGGTCGAGCGGCTGCGATCCGCTGTGCCGCTGGATCAGACGTGCTCGGCCGGGCTCGCGATCTGGGATGGCGAGGACACCGGCGAGGAGCTCGTCGGCCGTGCGGACGTCGCGCTCTACGAGGCCAAGTCGCGCGGCCGCAACCGCAGCGTCATCGCGAGGGCGTAGCGCTGACGGCTCCCACTTGACGCGACGCTCCGACTGGAGGAGTGTTGGGGACGTTCGCGCAGGGGCGCGGACGAGGCACTCACCGCGGGAGCAGATTTGGCTGACGACGGGATCACTCGCCGCCGGATGATCGGATACCTGATCGCGGCTCCGACCCTGATGGCGGCGGCGCCGTGGAGGCTCGCGACGGCGGAGGCCGCCGTCCCGACCGTGCAACCGGTCGACCACTACGACCTCAACGACCTCCTGACCGACGCGGCGCGGCCGACCTTCCACCTGCTGACGGTGACGGTCAACTCCGACGGCACGGCGACGTTCGACCTCCCGCGGGCGGAGTCCGGCCAGGGCATCACCACGGCCATCGCGATGACCATCGCCGACGAGCTCGAGCTGCCCGTCGAGAAGGTCGAGGTCCGGCTGGCCGACGCGCGGCCCGAGCTCCTTTGGAACCAGTTCACCGGCTCGTCGAACACGATGCACGCCCTCTACGAGCCGGTGCGGACGGCGGCGGCCGCCGCGCGGGAGCAGATGGTCGACGTGGCGGCGAAGCAGCTGCGGGTCGCGGAGTCCGATCTCCGGGTCCGCGATGGCGTGATCACGGCTCCCGACGGGCGCTCGGTGACCTACGGCTCGCTGGCCGAGAAGGCGGCCGTCAAGACCACCAGGCTCGTCCGCCCCCGGCTCAAGGCGCGCTCAGCGCAGCAGATCGTCGGCAAGGACCGGGCGCGGATCGACGGCCGCGAGATCGTCACCGGCGCCAAGCAGTTCGCGATGGATCTCGACATCCCGGGCGCGCTCCCGACGATGGTGTGCCGGCCGCCGACGATCAACGGCACGGTCCTCTCGGTCGACAACCTGGCGGCGGTCACGAGGATGCCGGGGGTCACGGACGTGGTGGCGATCCCGCACGACTCGCACGTCGCCGGTGGCGTCGCGGTGCGGGCGAGGACGTTCGGCCAGTGCATCGACGCGATCCGGGCGCTGAAGGTGACGTGGGGGCCGGGCTCGGCGGAGGGGAAGTCCGCCGCCTCGGTGCTCGCCGATCTCAAGGCCGCCGAGCTCCCGCTGACGCCGGCGCTGCCGGGCGAGTCGCTCGAGCAGCGGTTCACGTTCCACTTCCGGCCGGGGGATCCGCTGGAGACCAACTGCGCCGTCGCGGACGTGCGCGCCGGCCGCGCCGAGATCTGGGGCGCCATGCAGTCCCCGATCTGGGCCAAGCAGCAGATCGCGTCGCGTCTCGGCCTGCCGCAGGACGCGGTCGCGGTGCACGTGACCCAGGGTGGCGGGTCGTTCGGGCGCCGGCTGTTCTGCGACGCGCCGTTCGAGGCCGCCGTCATCTCCCAGCGGATGGGCAAGCCGGTGAAGCTGATGTGGCATCGCACCGACAACTTCCGCCAGGGGCGCGCCCACCCGATGTGCATCTCGCGCGTGCGCGTGACGCGGTCCGGCACCGACGTCCTCGCGCTCGACCAGCGTCATACCAGCGTGGCGACCGACTTCTCCCAGGGGTTCGGCGAACTGGTCAGCGCCGTGGCCGCGACGCCGCCGGGCTTCAACTTCGGGTACTCCAAGACGGTCTTCACCCTCACCGCCAACGTGCCCTACAACTTCGGCGTCGTCACGCAGGAGATCAACGAGATCTACGCGTACAACACGTTCAACACGAGCAGCGTCCGCAACGTGTACAGCCCGGAGGTGACCACCGCGACCGAGCTGATGGTCGACCAGGTCGCCCGCGCGATGGGGAAGGACCCGCTCGCGCTGCGCCGGGAGTTCGCCAAGGACGACCGCACCCGCGCGGTGATCGACAAGGTGGCTGGGAGCTGGGGGCGCTCGATGCCGGCGGGGATGGCGCAGGGCATCGCCGTCCACACCGAGTACAAGGGCCGCTCGGCGTGCCTGGTCGAGATCGACTGCCGGCCGGCGACGGTCAACCGCAAGATCCGCCACGCCTACACCGGCCCGCGCGTGACGAAGGTGGTCTTCGCGGTCGACGTCGGCCTGCCGATCAACCCGCTCGGGATCAGGGCCCAGATGATGGGCGGGATCATGGACGGGATCGCCCAGGCCCTCAGCTTCGGCCTCCATCTGCGCGACGGGTACTTCCTCGAAGGCAGCTGGGACGACGCCTTCTACACGCGCCAGTGGAACACGCCGCTCGACCTGGAGGTCATCGTCATGCCGCCCACCACCGGCAAGCCCGGCGGGGTGGGGGAGTACGCGGTCGGCACCGCGATGGCCGCGGTCGCCTGCGCCTACGCCCGCGCCACCGGGAAGCTGCCGACCGAGTTCCCGCTGAACCACAGCGGCCCGCTCGGCTTCGAGCCGTTCCCGACGGTGCCGCCGATCCCGCAATCGCCCGTCGACGGGCTCAAGAAGGCGCGCTGAGCATGCCGCGTCACACCTTCGTCCTGAACGGCAAGCGGGTCAGCGTCGACGTCGAGGACGACGTCCGTCTGTTGTGGGTCCTGCGCGACATCCTCGGCGTCACCGGCCCCAAGTACGGCTGCGGCATCGGCGTCTGCCAGGCCTGCACCTGCCACATCAACGGCAAGGCCTTCAATGTGTGCTCGACGCCGGTCTCGGCCCTGAAGCGAACGGACCGGATCACCACGATCGAGGGTCTCGCGGCGACCGTCGGCAAGGACCTGCACCCGATGCAGCAGGCGTGGCTCGACAACGACGTCTCCCAGTGCGGCTTTTGCCAGCCGGGGCAGATCATGGCGGCCGTCGCCCTGGTCAAGAACGCGCAGGCCAAGCGGCGCAAGATCACCGACGCCGACCTCGACAAGCTGCGCAACGTCTGCCGCTGCGGCACCTACCCCCGCATTCGCGAGGCCATCGAGGAGGGGGCGGCGAAGATGCCGCGGGCGAAGCGGCGGAAGCGCAAGCGGCTCAAGCGGCGGCGGGCGACGGCGCCCACGCGCCGGCGCCCGCAGCGTCGCTCAGCGCAGGCGCTCGAGGATCGCGTCGATGCGTCGGCGGGCGTCGGCGTTGCTCGTGACCGCGTGGTACGGCTGCTCTAGCGTCGGGCTTGCGTTATGCATCCGCCCAGGCGTAGGGTCGGTTTCCCGACCGAAGCGAGGCCCATGCGCCGGCACCTGACGTACGCGAACGTGATGTCGTCGATCGCCGTGTTCCTGGTTCTGGCGACGGGCGTCGCGTACGCGGCGGACACGGTCTTCTCCGTCGACATCGTCGACGGCGAGGTCAAGACGCAGGACATCGACAACCTGACGATCGCCAACGCCGATTTGGCCACCAACTCGGTCGGGAGCGCCAAGGTGGCCGTCAACACGCTCAAGGCGGAGGACCTCGCCACCGGCTCGGTCGGCAGCGACGAGGTTCTGGACGACAGCCTCAAGAGCGAGGACGTCGACGAGTCCTCCCTCGGCCAAGTGCCGCTCGCCGGCAACGCGCTGACGCTCGGCGGGCAGTCGCTTGACCGGGTCGCGGCGAAAGGCATCGTCGACTTCTCGGCCGCGTGCAACCCGTCGAGCGCGTCGTTCGTCGACTGCGGATCGGGGTTCACGTTCTCCATCCCCGCTGCGTCCGACATCGTCGTGGTGGTCACCGGCAGTTGGGCCGGCACCAACACCGGCCCCGATGCCGGCGCCTGCCGCGTCAAGATGGGCGCCGCGACGGGCCCTGAGTACTTCTACGGCCAGGACGGCAACGAGCACAACACCGGGGCACGCGCGGCCGCCATCTCGCAGACCGTGATGTTCGACCCCACGGCCGCCGGCAGTCACACCGTCGATCTGCAATGCCGCCAAACGGACGGGGACTTCCAGGTGCTGCAGACCGTGATCTCCCTCATGCGCCTGGGCGTCTGATCTCCATGCGCCGGCACCTGACGTACGCGAACGTGATGTCGTCGATCGCCGTGTTCCTGGTTCTGGCGACGGGCGTCGCGTACGCGGCGGACACGGTCTTCTCCGTCGACATCGTCGACGGCGAGGTCAAGACGCAGGACATCGACAACCTGACGATCGCCAACGCCGATTTGGCCACCAACTCGGTCGGGAGCGCCAAGGTGGCCGTCAACACGCTCAAGGCGGAGGACCTCGCCACCGGCTCGGTCGGCAGCGACGAGGTTCTGGACGACAGCCTCAAGAGCGAGGACGTCGACGAGTCCTCCCTCGGCCAAGTGCCGCTCGCCGGCAACGCGCTGACGCTCGGCGGGCAGTCGCTTGACCAGGTCGCGGCGAAAGGCATCATCGACCTCGCGGGCTCGTGCAACCCGTCGGACGCGACGTTCCGCAACTGCGGCGCAGCCCACACGTTCTCCACCCCCGTTGCATCCGACATCGTCGTCATGGTCACCGGCACCTGGTACGGGGACGGCGCCGGCCCCGATGCCGGGGAATGCCGCATCAGGATGGACACCGGGCTGAGCCCTACGTACGTCTATGGCCAGGACGGCAACGAGCAGAACAACTCAAGCCACGGCGCCGCCATCTCGCAGACCGTGATGTTCGACCCCCTGCCCGCCGGAAGTCACTTGGTCAGCCTGGAATGCCGCGAAACCGACAGCAACTTCCACGTGTCACAGAGGGTGATCACCCTCATGCGACTGGGCGTCTGATCGCGGCCACCGCCCCGGCCCCCCGGCGCGCCGGCGGGCCGGGGCGGAGCCGGCGTGCGGTCAGGCCTCGCGGGAACCGCCGCGCGCCGGCGGCGGTCGCGGCGGGGCTGTGCCGGGGGTCAGAGTCAAATGCGGCTTTTCTGGAGGTGCCGAGCGCCGGCGGCCCACGCGCCGGCGCCCGCAGCTTCGCTAGAGGCGCTCGAGGATCGCGTCGATGCGGCGGCGCGCGTCGGCGTTGCTCGTGACCGCGTGGTACGGCTGCCCGGCGGTGGCCGCCCACGGCACGAGCACGTCGAAGTCGAGCTCGCGGATCAGCTCGAGGCTCTCGATGTAGGCGTCGCGGTCGCTCGAGTCGAGCACTGCGGTGACCCACTCGCCGTCCTTGAGGAAGAGCGTGTCGCCCGTGAACAGGAAGCGGTGGCTGCCGTTGTCCCACAGGTAGGCGGTCGCGCCGGGCGTGTGGCCGGGAGTCGGGATCACCTCGAGGTCATCGTCGAGCGTGTGGCGCTGCGAGAAGGCCCCGCGCACCCGCCGCGTGCGGGCGACGGCGTCGCGATCGTCGGCGTGCACGAACAGCGGGACGCCGGGGAGGTCGCCGCCGAACGTCGCCTCGTGGCGGTGGTTGAGGTACGCCCGCTCGATCCCGCCGACGCCGGCGAGCTCGTCAGCGGTCGGGGTGCTGTAGATCAGGACGTTGCCCTCGTCGCGCTCCAGGAGGAAGGCCCGGATGTGCAGCGAGGGAGCAAACGGCAGCGGCGCGGGTGCCGAGGCGTAGAGCCCTTCGATCGGTGTCTCGATGTGTGGTGTCGCCAGGCTCATCTTCGCCTCCGGTTCGGGTGTGCTTTCAAGGTACAAGTTCAAGTGCACTTGAAGTCAAGGGCGTCCTGTGGTTCGCTTCAGCCGTGTCCGAGCTGCTGACGATCGGCGAGGTCGCGAAGCGCAGCGGCGTGGCCGCGTCGGCGCTGCGCTTCTACGAGGAGCGCGGCCTGATCGCGTGCGAGCGCGCCGGCTCCGGCCACCGCCGCTTCCGGCGCCCCGTGCTGCGCCGCATCGCGTTCATCGTGTTCGCCCAGCGCGTGGGCCTGACGCTCGAGGAGATCGCGCGCGAGCTCGCGAAGCTCCCGGGCGACCGGGCCCCGAGCCGCCGCGACTGGTCGAGGCTGTCGGGCACGTGGACGTCGCGGATCGACGTCCGGATCGCCGAGCTCGAGCGCCTCAAGGCCGGGCTCACCGAGTGCATCGGCTGCGGCTGCCTCTCGCTCGATCGTTGCCGGCTGGCCAATCCCGGCGACCGCGCCGGCGTCCGCGGCCCCGGCGCGCGCTACTGGATCGGCGACGCGCGCGCCGGCGGGTGAGAATGCGGCTGCGATGCAGAGTGGCTGGCTCGAGCTGCAGGAGGGGCGCTGGGACGCCGCGCTGACGACCTTCCGCGCGGCGGTCGCCGCCGAGCCGGCGGCCGAGGCGTTCGAGGGCCTGAGCTGGGCGGCGTGGTGGCTCGACGACGCGGAGGTCGTCTTCGAGGCCCGCGGAGAGGCGTACCGCCGGTTCCTGCAGCGCGGCGATCGCGCCGCCGCCGCCCGCATGGCGGTGTGGCTGGCGTGCGACCACCTCGATTTTCGCGGCGCGGTCTCCGTGGCGAGCGGCTGGCTGTCGCGCGCGCACCGGCTCCTCGACGCCCTACCGCCCGCGGACGACCACGGGTGGCTGGCGTTCCTCGAGGGCTACCTGGCGCATGCTCGCGGGGACGCGGAGGCGGCCGCCGCGCTCGGGCGGCGCGCCGCGCAGCTCGGCGTGCAGTGCGGCGTGCCCGACCTGGAGATGCTCGGCCTGGCGCTGGAGGGGGCGACGCTGGTGGCGCGGGCGGACGTCGCGGACGGCATGCGGTGCCTCGACGAGGCGACGGCGACGGCACTCGCGCGCGACGCCACCGTCCCGATCGCCAGCGCGTGGGCCTGCTGCTTCCTCGTGACGGCGTGTACCGCGGTGCGCGACTATGACCGCGCGTTCGAATGGTGCGACCGCATCGCCGAGTTCGCCGAGCGCTACGGCAGCCGCTACATGCTGGCGTTCTGCCGCGCCGAGTACGGCGCGGTGCACCTGTGGCGGGGAAGCTGGGCGGAGTCCGAGCGCGTCCTGGCCGCCTCGGTGGAGGACTTCTCGCGCTCGCGGCCGGCGATGATCGGCGGTCCGCTGGTGGGCCTCGCGGAGCTCCGGCGCAGGCAGGGGCGCTCCGACGAGGCCGTCGCCCTGCTCGACCGGGCGGGCCCGTCCACGGCGGGGCGGCTGTGCCGTGCGCGCCTCGCGCTCGACCGGGGCGAGAGCGCCCGCGCCGCCGAGCTCGCCGACCGCGTCCTGCGCCAGCTTCCGCCCGACCGGCGCCTCGACGGCATCCCGGCGCTCGAGCTGCTCGTGCGCGCGCGCACCGCGCGCGGGGATCTCGACGCGGCCCACTCGGCGCTCGAGGCGCTGCAGGCCCTCGCCGCGCAGGTGGCGACGCCGCCGCTCCGCGCTGCGGCCGACCTCGCCGAGGGGGTGCTCGCCGCGGCCGCCGGCGACCACGAGCGCGCGACGCGGTGCCTGGAGGACGCCGTCGACCGCTACGACGGCAGCGGGGCGACGTTCGACGCGGCGCTTGCGAGGCTCGAGCTGGCGACCAGCCTGGTGGCGCAGGGTCGCGTGGAGAGCGCCGGGCGGGAGGCGACGGCGGCCCGCGATCGCCTCCTCGAGCTCGGGGCGGCAGCGGAGGCGCAGCGCGCGCAGGCGATCCTCAGGGCCTGCACGCGCCGGGACGGCCTCGGCGACTCCGAGCTCACACGGCGAGAGCGCGAGGTGCTGAGCCTGCTCACCGACGGGCTCACGAACGCGCAGCTGGCCGAGCGGCTGGTGGTCAGCGAACACACGGTCCACCGCCACGTCGCCAACATCCTGCGCAAGCTCGGGCTGCCCTCCCGAACGGCCGCGGCGGCGCACGCCGTCCGCGCGGGTTTGTAGAGACAAGATGGCCCGTTCGGGCGATGCGGTGAGCGGCTGCGGGTCGTAGCGTCGGGTCATGGCCGTGGAATCCAGAACCGACGAGGGGCGCAGGGCCGCGACGCGGGCGATGTGGGCGCTCGGCGACTACCACCGCTTCGCGACGAGGCTCATGTGGGGGGTGGGCGGCGAGCTGGTCTCGGCCTCTGGCGTCACCGCGGGCCGGCGCGTGCTCGACGTCGCCGCGGGCACGGGGAACGTCGCGATCCAGGCGGCCGAGGCCGGCGGCGACGTCGTCGCCTGCGACCTGACGCCTGAGCACTTCGACGCCGGCCGGCGCGAGGTCCGAGCGCGCGGGGTGCAGGTCGAGTGGGTCGAGGCCGACGCCGAGGCGCTGCCGTTCGGCGACGCCGAGTTCGACGTCGTCACCTCCTCGTTCGGTGCCATCTTCGCCCCGGACCACCGCCGCGTGGCGAGTGAGCTGCTGCGGGTCTGCCGCCCCGGCGGCACGATCGGCATGGCCAACTTCACGCCCGATGGGATCGCGAGTGACTTCTTCGGCGTGCTCGCGCCCTACGCGCCACCGCCGCCCGCGGGCGCCCTGCCGCCACTGCTGTGGGGGAGCGAGGCGCACGTGCGCGAGCTGTTCGGCGACGGCGTGTCCTCGCTGGAGCTGACGCGCCGGACGTACGTCGAGCGGGCCGAGAGCCCGCTCGAGTACCGCGAGTTCTTCAAGGAGACGTTCGGCCCGGCCGTCGCGATCTATGCCGGGTTGGGCGGCGACCCGGACCGGCTGGCGGCACTGGACCGCGACTTCCTCGACTTCGCGACGCGCTGCAACCGGGGCGCACCGGACGCCCCCGCGGAGTACGAGTACGAGTACCTGCTGGTCGTCGCCCGTCGCTCGTAGGGCGGTTGCCTCGGCTCCGCCGCGCGCGTAGAGTCGCCACAGGGGAGCGGGGGCCACTACCGGGCAGGAGTCACATGGACTTCGCAGCACCGCAGTTCGTCGAGGTCGCCGGACGCAGGCTCGCGTACGAGGAGGTCGCGCCGGACGATCCGGACGGGACGGTCCTGCTGCTGTGCGGGATCGGCGCGAAGCGCCAGGGCTGGTACAAGCAGCTGCCCGTGCTCGGCGAGCGCTTCCACGCGCTCGCGCTCGACTACCGCGACGTGGGGGACAGCGACGCCGCGCACGAGCAGTACACGATCCGCGAGGTGGCGGAGGATGTCCACGGCCTGGCCCGCGAGCTCGGCATCGAGCGCGCCTCGCTCGTCGGCATCTCGATGGGCGGGTTCATCGCGCTCGAGCTTGCGCTCGCCCAGCCGGAGTTCGTCGACCGGCTGATCCTCGTCGTCACGTCGGCCGGCGGTGCGACCCACGTGTCCACCTCGCCGGAGGTCATGCGCGCGCTGATGCCGGGCGACGAGGAGGTCGAGTCGGGCGAGGGCGCGCGGCGAGTCTGCTCGCTCGTCGCCGGCCCCGGGTTCGCAGAGCGCCATCCGGGGGCGATCGAGGAGTTCGTCGAGATCGCGCAGCACACCCCGATGCACGTCGACGCCTACTTGCGCCAGCTGACCGCGTGCCGTGCCCACGACGTCGACGCCCGGCTCGGCGAGATCACGGCGCCGACGCTCGTGCTCCACGGCGACGCCGATCCGCTGGTGCCGGTCGAGAACGGCCGCCACCTCGCCGCCGGCATCCCGGGCGCGCGGCTCATCGAGTACGAGGGGGTCGGGCACATCCCCGAGGTCGAGATCTTCGAGCGGTTCAACGACGACCTGATGACGTTCCTGTCGTGAACCGCGACGATCGCCTGCTGCCCGAGACGCGGTGGGCGGCGCTCGTCATCTTCATCATCCTCGTGCCCGCGGTGATCATCCTCTGGGGCACGCCCGGGGACACCGCGGAGCGGTGGGCCTGGACGATCAAGCCCGACCTCACGCCGATCTTCCTCGGGTCGGGCTACGGCGCCGGCGCGTACTTCTTCTTCCGGACGTTCCGCGCCGCGCGCTGGCACCCGTCGTCGGCGGGCGTCCTCGGCGCGTGCGTGTTCGCCACGCTGATGCTGATCGCGACCCTCATCCACTGGGACCGGTTCAACCACGGCGACGCGCCGTTCCTCGCCGCGCTGGCGTTCTGGGGGTGGACGATCGTGTACATCATCACCCCGCTGCCGTTGCTGGTCCTGTGGTGGCGCAACCGCGCGATCGATCCCGGCGAGCCGCATGCCGGCGAGCCGGTGCTGGCGGGCGGGGTGCTGCTCGCCGCCCGGGTGTTCGCGGCGGGCGCGTTCATCGCCGGCGGGGTCCTCTTCCTGTTGCCGAGCGTGGCGATCGACGTCTGGCCCTGGCAACTCACGCCGCTGACCTCGCGCGTGCTGGGAAGCTTCACCGTCCAGGTCGGCGTCGGCGCGCTGGTGCTCTCGGCCGACCGCCGCTGGGGCACGTGGCGCCTCATCATCCAGACGTTCTTCGTCGCGACCGGGCTGCTCTTGCTCGGCGCGGCGCGCGCGTGGGAGGCCTTCGACGAGGACAACGTCATGACCTACGCGTACGTCGCCGGCCTGGCCGGGTTCGCGGCGGCGCTGCTCGTGCTGTACGTCCGGACCGAGCGAAGGTGAAGGGCGGGCTGCCACCCGGGCCGCGCGAGCCCGGCGTCCTCCAGGCGTCGGAGTACACCGCGCGCTTCCCCCGCTACACCGAGCGCCTGCACCGCCGCTTCGGCGCGAGCTACACGCTCCGCCTCCCGGGCCTGCCGCCGACGGTCGTGACCACCGACCGCGACCAGATCCGGCGCATGCTGACCGGCGACCCGCTCGCGCGCCGGCACGCGAACGACCTCGTCGGGCCGCTCCTCGGCGACGGCTCGGTGATGCTGCTCGAGCCCGCCGACCATCTCGCCCGCCGGCGGCGGCTGCTGCCGCCGTTCCACGGCGAGCGGGTCAAGGGCTACCGGCAGCGCGTCCGCGAGCTCGTCGAGCGCGACCTCGACGGCTGGCCGACCGACGAGCCGGTGCGCGTCCACGATCGCTCGCGCGATCTGACGCTGGCGATCATCCAGCCGGCGGTCCTGGGATCGCCCGACGAGGACCTCGCCCGTCGGCTCGGCGCGATCCTCGATCGGACCGCCTCACCCGTCGCGAACCTCGCGCTGTTCGTGCCGGCGTTGCAGCGACGTGCGCGGTGGAACGTCGTCGGCGAGCGCTTCCATCAGGTTCGCAGCAGCCTCGAATGCCCTGATGGCGGAGTGCGTGGCCGCCGCGCGGGCCGACCCGGTGCTGCCCGAGCGCACCGACCTGCTCGCGGAGCTGGTCCGCGGCACCGACGAGAAGAGCCAGGGGCTCAGCGACTCCGAGCTCATCGACGAGCTCAAGACGCTGCTCATCGCAGGTCACGAGACCACGGCGACGGCGATCGCCTGGGCGGCGGACATCCTGGCGCACGACCGCGACGCAGCCGAGCGCCTGCGCGACGCCGACGACGCCTACATCGCCCGAGCGGCGAAGGAGGTGCTCCGCCTGCGCACCCTCGCGCCGGTCTCCGTCTCGCGCACGCTGCTCGAGGAGGCCCCGATCGCCGGTGGGATGCTGCCGCGGGACACGGTCGTCGTCATCGACGCGTTCAGCCTGCACCGCGACCGGGCGCTGCATCCACAGCCCGACGCGTTCCGGCCCGACCGCTTCGCGAACGGCGGGCCACCGCAGTACTCCTACCTGCCGTTCGGCGGCGGCGCGCACCGCTGCCCCGGGGCCGCGCTCGCCTCGCTCGAGCTCGAGGTCTTCGTGGCGGCGGTCCGCTCGCGCTTCTCCTTGTTGCCGGTCGGGTCGCCGGAGGCGGCCGTGCGGCGGGGGCCGACGCTGGTCCCTGCGAAGGCGCGACGGTGCTCGCCGTCCCGCGTTAGCGTCCGACCCGTTCCGCCTCTTCGGCATCGGCGACCGCCCAAGCGATTCGCTCCATGAGCTGCCCGCTGGCGTAGGGGCTCTCCAGGAGGAACGTCGCCACGCGCTCCTCGTAGAGCTCGCGCCCGGTGGGATCGGCCTCGGTGTCCGCCACGACGATGATGCGTGCCATGCCCGCAGGGTTGCCGACGCGGGGCGATCCCGGGTGAACAGGCCGTGACGGCCGCCGCTACGGGCCCCCGAACTCCTGGCACTGCTCGAACTCGAGCTGTGAGCGCGGCGCGTCGCAGTTGAGCTCGCCGCCGCCGCCGGCGTTGCCGCCGTCGTTGCCGCCGCCACCGTCGTTGCCGCCACCGTCGTCTCCGGCGCCGCCACCGCCGTCGTTGCCGCCGCCGCCGGCATCGCCGCCGCCGCTGACGCTGACCGACGCCTGGGCGGAGTCGCCGGTCTGGCTGTCACGCACGGTCGCCGTGTAGACGCCTTGGACGTCCCTGGCGCACTCCGGCCCGGCGCCGAACGTGTGGGCGCCCGTGCCGTCGCCCCGGGTCGCCACCGAGTAGCTCTCGTTGACCCCGTCAGGCCTGACGAGCGTGATCGACAGGTTGCGGTTGGGCTGGAAGCCCGACACGCTCAGCGTGTAGGAGCGGCAGACCGGTCCCGACTGCGGCGAGAACGAGGCCCTCGCGTTGGACTGCCGCGGCTGCTCCGGCGTCGCCGTCGCCGTCGGCGTCGCGGTGCGTCTCGGCCTCGGTCTCCGCCTCGGCCTCGGTTTGAGGTCCGGGTCGTAGATGTCCGTGATCGTCACGCGCGGTGGGTCGGGGTACGCCCGGTAGCACGAGCTTCGGAAGCGCCGGATGAAGATCTCGTCGTACACGACGTTCGAGTAGTACTTGCCGGGATACCAGCGGCGCCGATAGGTGGTCTCCTCGGTGTACGGACACGCCGGCGGGGGCTGGTAGCGCGGCGGGCAGGCGTGACAGACCGCGGTCGGGATGTGGATGGGCTTGAGTAGCGGGTTGCCGCACCGGCAGCGCACCACGGGGTTGCCGAAGTCGTCGACGAGGACCGCCGTCCCGGCCGCGAGGATCGCCTGGTACGGGACCGCCCGGCCGTTGACGAACGAGTGGTTGGTCACGCGCGTGTCGCGCGTGAGCGTGACCGGGTGGAGCTTGGAGATGTACTCGCCGACCGCCTTGATCGTCGGCTCGACGCCGAGCACCCGCGCCCATTCGGCGAGGCGCTCCGGCCGCGCCTTGAGCGACTCGATCAGCAGGTCGCGGTCGCACACCAGATCCGATCCGGTGCCGCCGAACGGCCCGGCTCCGACCTGCTCCGTCGAGCTCGGTGTGACTTTGACCATCCGCTTGCCCTTGCGGTCGGCCGGCTTCTCGAGGAACGGGTCCGGCCCGACGTCGACCGGCTGCTGGAAGGAGACCGTCTGCGCCGCCGCCTCCTTCTCCTCCTCCCCGCCTTGCAGCACCACGGTGCCCACCGTCGCGGCGATGACGAGCAGCAGCACCGCGCCGATGGCCCACGGCCACGGCCCGCCGCCGCGCCGGCGCCGTGGCGGTTCCTGCGGCGGCGGGGGAGGTCCGAAGGTCCCAAACGGGGTCTGGGCGGGATGCGGCTGGCCGGGATATTGCTGCCCGGGGTACGGCTGTCCGGGTGGCGGCTGCTGCTGACCGGGATACGGCTGTGCGGGTGGCGGCTGGTGCCCCGGGTACGGCTGCCCGGGCTGCGGCTGGTCGGGAGGCCCTTGTCCGGGGCCGGGGGGCTGGTTGGGAGGGGGCGGTTGGTCGCTCACGGAGGACTCGCTCGGAGCCTCCCGGCCAAGTAGACACCCGCCGACCCACCAGAGTCAAATCTCCGGTGTGTCGAGGGATGCCGGCGAGGCGGAGCTGCCGCTGGTGCGGCAGCTCGCCCCTCGCGTGTCAGTCGATGCGGGTGATGCGGTCGAGCGCCGGCGGAGCGATCGCCGCGCCGGTCAGCGACGGGGCCAGATAGGCCTCGAGCGCGTCGAGGTCGAGGTCGCCGCCGGTGCGGTCGGTCCCTTGGCGCAGCACGAAGAAGCGGTCGCCCCCGTCGGCCAGGAACGAGTTCACCGTGATCCGGTACTGGGTGAGCGGGCTGACGGCGACGCCATCGATCTTGAGCCCGCTCACGGGCGTCGTCGCGGTCTCGCAGGCCGCGTTCGTCGCCGCGGCGGCGAGGCTCGCGTCCCAGGTGTACGTGACGCTCGCCGACGGCAGCAAGATCCGCGGCGAGGTCTGACCGCACCATTGCTGCTTGAGCATCTCCGCGATCTGCGCGCCGGTGAGGGTCATCGTCACGAGCGAGTTGCCGAACGGCTGCACCGTGAACGCCTCGCCGTAGGTCACGTCGCCGTCGCCGACGAAGTCCGCCCGCACCCCGCCCGGGTTCATGAACGCCGCCACGGCGCCGGCACCCTCGGTCGCTTGAAGCTGCGAATCGGCGATCAGGTTGCCCGCCGCGTTCTCGCCGGAGTCGTCGTTCGTGCGCGTGATCGCGGCGGTGATCTTGCCGATGATCCTGCTGGCCAGCGGCGCGGCGAGCGCGCGATACCGCTCGACCAGCCGCGTGAGGTCCGGTGCCCGCGGCACGTCCTGCGTGATGGCGCGGTTGTTCGCCGTGACCTGGATGACGTCCTTGCTGCGGCGGTCGAGGGTCAGGTCGAGGTCGGTGACGAGCCGGCCGAACGACGACGCGCTCGTCACCGGGCGGCCGTCGATCACGCAGTTGTAGGGCTGGTGGGTGTGGCCGGTGACGAACAGGTCGACCGCCTTCGTCGTGTTGTGGACGATGTCCACGATCGGCCCGGAGATCCCGGTGCAGGTGTTGACGCCGAACGGCGCCGCCTGCACGCCACCCTCGTGGAGCAGGACGACGATCGCCCGCACCCCATGCCTGCGGCGCAGCTCGCCCGCGTACCGGTTCGCGGTCTCCGCCTCGTCGAGGAACTCGAGCCCTTGGATCCCCGCCTGCGAGACGATGTCGGGCGTTCCCTCGAGCGTCATCCCGATGAACCCGACCTTGATCCCCTTGAACTTCTTGATCGCGTAGGGAGCGAACAGCGGCTCGCGCGTGTCCTCGTTCACGACGTTCGCGGCGAGGAAGCCGAACTTCGCGCCCTTGAACCCGTCGCCACCGAAGCACCCGTCGGCATGGCAGCCCCCGTTCTGCATGCGCTTGAGCTCCGCGGCACCCTCGTCGAACTCGTGGTTGCCGACGGCGTTGAGGTCGAGCCCGATCTTGTTCATCGCCTCGATCGTCGGCTCGTCGTGGAACAGCGCCGAGATCAGCGGGCTGGCCCCGATCAGGTCGCCGGCGGAGATCACCAGCGTGTTCTTGTTCTCCTGTCGCAGGCGCCGGACGTGCGTCGCGAGGAACTCCGCGCCACCCGCGTTGATGCGCGACGCGGGATCGGGCGTGAGCTGGATCTGGCCCGGCGAGTCCGACTCGAGGTGGCCGTGGAAGTCGTTGAGCGCGAGGAGCTGGACCTCGACGGGCTTTGGCTTGGCGGCAGCTGGAGGCGAGATCGCCATCGCGAGCCCCGCCGCCAGCGCGATGAGTGGTGTGATCTTCATGCGCGGCAGGCTTGCACGCGAGGCGGGTCCGCTGTCACCAGGTCGTGAAGCGCCCCGTGACATCGCGGCCGATCGGGGTATGGCTGGCGCACATGACCTCCTCGAGACTCCTTCTGGCGTTGACCGCCGCGATCTCGCTGCTGGCCGCCGGCCCCGCGACCGCGTCCGACAAGCACGGCTCCTCCGCGACGCTGCTCGGCCGCGCCATCCTCCCGTCCGACGCCTACCAGCCCGGCCCGCCCTCGGGATCGGCGATCGCGCCCGACAACGGCGTGACGCCGCCGTTCCCCGGCCAGCCGATCCCCGGCTTCTCCGCCGTGCTCGACGCCGGTCCCGGCGAGCTGTGGGCGATGCCCGACAACGGCTACGGCGCCAAGACCAACTCAGCGGACTTCCTGCTGCGGATCTACCGGATCCGGCCGGAGTTCCGGACCGCCCGCGGCGGCAGCGGCACGGTCGATGTCCGCGGGTTCGTGTCGCTCCGTGACCCCGACGGGCGTGTCCCCTTCGCGTTGACGCGGGCCGATCGCCTGCTCACCGGCGCCGACTTCGACATCGAGTCGGTGCGCCGCGCCCAGGACGGCACGTTCTGGTTCGGCGACGAGTTCGGCCCGTTCCTGCTGCACACCGACGCGACCGGCAAGGTGCTCGATCCCCCGGTCGAGCTGCCGGGCGTCCGCTCGCCGCAGAACCCTTATTTGGTTGCGCCGGACGCGTGGACGATCCGCGCCAGCCGCGGCTTCGAGCCGATGGCGCGCTCGATCGACGGCAAGCGCCTCTATCCGATGCTTGAGGGCGCCCTGCGGGATGACAGCGACACCCGGCGCCGGATCATCAACGAGTTCGACCTGCGCCGCGAGCGCTACACCGGCCGCACGTGGGCCTATCGCACCGACGCGGCGTTCCCCGACGCCGTGATCGGCGATATGACGGCCCTCGACCAGCACCGCTTCGTGCTGATCGAGCGCGACGACGCCCAGGGCGCCGAGGCGCAGCAGAAGAAGGTCTACGCGATCGACCTGCGCCGCACCGACGCGGACGGGTTCCTGGTCAAGCGGCTGGTGGTCGATCTGTTGGCGATCCGCGACCATGCCGGGATCTCGACGCCGGCGCGGCCTGGCGAGTTCGGCGTCGGAGACCCGTTCTCGTTCCCGCTCCAGTCGGTCGAGAGCCTCGAGGTGCTGGGCGGCGAGCGACTCCTGATCGCCAGCGACAACAACTACCCCTTCAGCGACGGGCGCTGGATCGCCCGCGACCGGCCCGACGACACGGAGCTGATCGTCGTCCGCGCGCCGGCGCTTCGCTAGCGGCCCGCACCACGCGACCGACGCCACCGCGACCGTCGTGTCGCGAGGCGGCGCGCGCCAATTCGCGCGCCGTCACAATCCCTTCACGGGGTTGGTGGAGGGGCCGCTGAGCCTCGCCAGCCCGTGAGCCGACCACCTTTTTTACTCACCCGCCGGAGCGCGATCCGCGCCGGCGCCGTCGCGCTCGCCGGGCTGGGCGTCGCGCCGGCGTTCTGGCGCACGGCCCGCGCCGCCGCGGCCGCACCAGCCGTCCCGGGCGCCGGGCCCTACGGGCCGCTGCAGGCGGCCGACGCGAACGGGATCATGCTGCCGAAGGGCTTCCGTTCGCGCGTCGTCGCCCACGGCCGCGTCCCCGTGACCGGCACCGAGTACGTCTGGCACGACTTCTCCGACGGCGCCGCGACCTTCGCGACGCCCGACGGCGGCTGGATCCTCGTCAACAACTCCGAGACGACCGCGCAGGCCGGCGGCGG
The DNA here is from genome assembly GCA_963828075.1 of uncultured Solirubrobacterales bacterium. Taxonomy (GTDB): domain Bacteria; phylum Actinomycetota; class Thermoleophilia; order Solirubrobacterales; family Solirubrobacteraceae; genus JACCYI01. Next base: position 2,979,547 of record CAWHDH010000021.1, read on the forward strand.
CGCCTCCGCCATCCGGTTCGGCCCCGACGCGACGATCCGCGACGCCTACCGCGTGCTGTCGGGGACGTCGAACAACTGCGCGGGCGGCCGCACCCCCTGGGGGACGTGGCTGTCGTGCGAGGAGCACGACGAGGGCCAGGTCTGGGAGTGCGACCCGACCGGCTCACGCCCGGCGGTGGCGCGACCGGCGATGGGCAAGTTCAACCACGAGGCAGCCGCCGTCGATCCGGCCGGCCAGGCGGTCTACCTCACCGAGGACGAGGGCGACGGCGGCCTCTACCGGTTCCTCCCTGACTCCTACCCTGACCTGTCTCGCGGTCGACTCGAGGTGGCGGTGGTCGGTGCGGACGGCCGCGTTGCGTGGGCGCCGGTGCCGAACCCAGGTGGCGGCGCGGCGAACCCGACCCGCAAGCAGGTCCCCGCCATGACGAAGTTCGCGCGCGGCGAGGGCATCTGGTTCGACGCCGGCATCGTCTACGTCGCGACGACCACCGACGCCAAGCTCCACGCCTACGACACCAGGACGCAGCGGCTGACTGTCATCTACGACAAGGCCGCGATCGCCGACCCGCCACTCGCGACGCTCGACAATGTGACCGTCTCCCGGTCCGGCGACATCTTCGTCGGCGAGGACAGCGGCGAGGACGACCCGCTCGACCTCGGCATCATCACCCCCGAGGGCGAGGTCGCCCGCTTCCTCAAGCTCACCGGCGCCCAGCACGGCCGCGGCGACGCCATCTCCGAAGTCACCGGCCCGGTCTTCGACCCCTCCGGCACGCGCCTGTACTTCTCCTCCCAGCGAGCCTTCGGCCTCGGCCAGGTCTACGAAGTGGTGGGTCCGTTCCGCCAGGAGCGTCCGGCTGTGGCGCCGCCCGCGGTGGTTCCGGCGCCCGCGGCCCCGGCGCTCGGGCTCGAGGTCCCGAGCCGGCGCTCGCGCGCCCGCGTCCTCCACCTCGGGATCCCGATGGCTTTGACGCTCGATCGAGCGGCGCGGGTGACGGTCACGGCGAAGACGACCCTCGGCTCGGGGCGCCGGCGGCGGACGGTGACGCTCGCGCGTCTGAGCCGACGGGTTGATGCAGGGCCCGAGCGCTTGCGGTTGAAGCTCGACCGCCGGGCGCGCGATCGGGTCCGCGGCCGGCGCAGGCTGCGGATCGTGGTTGAGGTCACGATCGGCGAGGGCGCGGGGCGGCGGCGGTTGCGGCGGACGGTCCTCGTCTCACCGGAGCGTGACTGACCGGGCACCGACGCTTGCGAGCGTCAGTTTCTGGCAGGTCTCCCGGGCGGTACGCTCGTTGGATTCTTGCCAGTGATGCAGGGCGCGGAGGGTACGACGTGATGGGCCGAGCATGTCGTACCTCGCCGAGGTCAGGAACTCAGCCCGGTCGCCGATTCCGGGCCGAAGTTCCGTGCCGCACACTCTTCGTCTGCGCTCGCAGTCAACGCGTTCGGCGCATGGATCGGACGCGAGGGATTTCTCGCCCTCGCCGGCCGTACAGGCTTCAGGAAACTTCGCTTCGAGGTGAAGTTCCCAACCGGGCTGCAGGGGAACCCTCCCAACCTCGATGTCGTCGCGGACTCGGACAGAGGGATTGTCGCCATCGAGTCCAAATGCACGGAGTACCTTGGCAACCATGTGGCGTCATTTCACCAGGCTACGAGCCGGTTATCGCGGCGCTTGCCGATGAGTCGTGGCGGGACCTGTACGGCAGCTTCGTGCGGGACCCGGTGCTTCACGGACGTGTGGATGTCGGGCAACTGGTTCGGCACTACCTCGGTCTGAGGCGCGCGATCGTTGACGGCAATATTCCTTCAGCGACGCTGCTCTACCTCTTCTGGGAGCCGGCCGATGAGACGCCGAGCGCTGAATTCGCGGCACACCGGGCCGACCTCCAAGAGCTTTCGGACCGCCTGAGCGATGCCACGGTTGAGTTCGCGTGGATGTCATATCCCGACCTCTGGTCGCAATGGAACATGCCGGGCGCTCCGGACTGGCTTCGCGCGCATGTAGGCGCGCTGTGCGAACGGTATGTGTTCGCCGTCATCTCCTGAGAGGTTCGCGGCGCGGCTGCCGTCGACCCAGACCCGGCTGCAGCAATCGGCGAACCTGCAGCTTCCAGGCCGCGCCCATTTGCTTGTCGACCTGACCCAACGATCAGCTGCGTGATCTTGCCGTCGTCCGGCGGGGCGTCTTACGGCGGCGAGCCGCTCGGCCAGCCCGTCACCGACCAGACGTCGCGAGTGCGGGTCGCACACACCAGTCGACTCGTTTCTCACCTACGCAGCTGCGCGGCTGAAGCGCTCGAAGCGAGTCTCGAGCCGAAGAGGGTCGGGACGGTCTTCCGGCCGGCGAGGAACCGCAATCGCCGTGCCGTGGAAGCCCTGAAGCCCGGTGCGCAGCATCGGACCGTCGATCTCCCGCAGAAGTCGGTCAGCGATGTGGACCACGCCTGCCGGGTCGATCCCGAGCAGGTTGCGGTCGAAGGCGAGGTGGTGGATCGCGCACAGCGCCAGGCCATTGACGACTACAGCAACGCCCTCCGGTTCGATGTCGGGGACGATGTGCGCCGCCTGCACGAGCGCGCGCTCCCGTAGCGCGCAGATCGCACAGCGGTGCCGGTAGGCGTGCATCACGTCGAGCTTGAACCGCTGCTGATGAAGCCGATGACGCGCCTCTCTCGTGGCATAGGCGCGAACGTCTGGTCCGGACACCAGGCCGCCGGGCTGCATGTCTTGCACGGGCAGGCCGGGCTCGAGCACGACGGTGCGTGCGGCAGGATCGTCGGCGGTGACGAACATCGGCGCGACCACGAGATACTGACCGGGAGCGACGCCTCGGAAGTAGACGAGGGGCGTCTGCAGCTCGAAGGCGGCGCGCAGCGCGCGATTGTCGGCTTGATCGATTGGCCCGCTGCGATAGGCGTACATGAACAGCGCACCCGCCTCGTCGAAGCCATCGTCGTAGGGATCCTTGAACGACGTGGTGAGCGTGAGTGCAGCTTGACCGCGCTGGACCTGAGAGCGGTGGATGCCCTTCTGGAACGAGCCAAAGCTGATCCGGCGACCGTCAACTTCGAAGCCGGGACGTAGGCGCGCGAGCGGAACCAGATCGTCATAGGTGTAGGCGAGGTCACGCGCGTGCGCTACGGCAGCTTGCCGAAGGGCAAGGTCCGGATCTGCCGGCGACATATTCGGGACTCTGCCGCACGTTCGCTTCCGAGGCAATGGCCATGGCGCTTCCGATTCGCGCATCGACGTGGGCGCCACGCCGCCTTCGACGAGCCCGTTGAGTCCAGGGAGGACGTCCTCGCGCATGCCGGTGACGCGCCGCATCAGCGCGGCGTTGGAGCGCGCGCGCCAAGGAATCCGCGCAGCTCGCAGGAGTTCTCGCAGCTGACGACGGTCGTACCGGAAACGATCCGCCTGCGACAACACGACAGCCTGCTCGAGGTGTTCGGCGCCCCGCCAGGACGCGCTGGGAGCCGGCGCGCTCCCGGCGCTCGAGGAGTCCCGCCGGACCGTGGCCGAGCTCGAGCGCGTCGCCGGCTAGAAGCTGAAGTCCTCGTCGTCATCGTCGTCCTTGAGCTCGCTGGGCGACCACGCCGGCTGTGACATCCCCGGACCGAGCGGCCGACGGCGTAGGGGCGGCCGGGCTCGGCGCGGGCGCGGGTCCAGGCCGCGCGGACGCGGGAGTGCAGTGCGTGGCGAGCCCACCCGCCCTCGAAGGCCTCGAAGAAGTCCTCCGGCTCGTCGGCCGGCGGTTCGTCCACGGCGTACGCCTCGCCGAGCCGGGCGAGCTCGGCCGCGAGATCCGCAGAGACCGGAACGTCGGTCAGCGGGATCGGACCGGCCGACGCGGACGGGTCCCACCACTGCAGGTCGGCGCGGCCGTCGGCGACCAGGACATGGCGCGGGCGCGCCAGGCGACGCCGGCGCGGAGTGGCTGCCGTGGCGCTGCGATCGATCGTCACCAGCGCCGCGGGGGCGCTGAGTGAAGACCGGCGGTCGTCGCGGCGAGTCCGCTCCTCGATGAGAACGATCGCCTCCATCCGCAGGCCGTGCTCCCCGGCCGCCGCGACGCGGGCCGCGAGCCGGGAGGACAGGACCCCGGCGCGACCGACCCCTCTGCGTCCCAGACGGCAAGATCTCGTCGCCGTCGCCGTCGCCGTCGACGCCCTCGGACAGCAGCAGGACGCGACGGCCCGGATCGAAGACGTCGCGCTGCAGGATCTCGTCGTCTGCACCCCCGCACGACACCTCGGCGAGCGTCGCGCCGAACGCCCGGAGCAGTGGATCGTCGTGCAGGACGGTCGTGGGGTCGGTCAGCCGGAGGGCGAATCCGTACTCGATCACCGACGCACCTTGGGTAGGGATCCGGCAGACGGGAAGGGGTCGAGCGTGAGCTCGAGGGGAGCGAGCGGCATACCCATTTAGTCGCGCGAGCGACGCGGAATCTGACGCTCAGAGCACCCGATGGAGCCGCTTGCCCATGGCACTTCCGGAGGCCCCGAAGCGGCGGCAGAAGGCGTGGAAGTCCATCCCCTTGCGGTAGTGCAGGCGGACCAGTTCGGCGGGCATGAGCAGGGCGGCTGCGAACGCGTTGGCCTCCTCTTCCTCGACCGGCAGCGGCGGCAGGCCGGCCTTCGGCGCCTCCTCCGACACGCTCCCCGTCCGGCACCAGACCGGCGCGCCGTGCCGGTGGTGGAGGCAGAAGTGCCCGAGCTCGTGGCCGATGGTGAAGCGCCGGCGCGTCGGCCACGCCTGCGCCTCGGCGGCGTTCACCCAGATCTCGCCGCGGCCGGGGAGCAGGAGCCCCGAGAGGGATTGCGCCTCGTGCAGCGACGGGACTCCCGGCGCGGCGCTCAGGTCCTCGACCTCGCGGACCAGGAGGCCGAAGACGGTGTCCGCGATGTCGTCGATCGGGACGGGAAGCGACTCGCCGTCCCAGACCCACGGCGGCACGGACGCGAGCACGCGCTCCGCGTGCGCCTCGACCTCCTGCATCCGAGGAGCCTAATGGCGCCTGCGTGAGGGCCGGCGGATGGTCGTCCGGACCTCGTCGCGGCGGCCCGCGAAGGCGGTGAGCTGGACCAGCTCCGTCCCGCCCACGAGCCCGGCGCCGGCGGCGAGCGGGGCGTCGAAGCGCACGTCGCGGCCGAGGCCGATGCCGTCGCTCTCCGTGACGGCGGCGCTCAACAATTGGTCGAGCCAGGCCTGGACCTCGTCGACCGACGGCGCCGGGGCGTCGACGGCCTCGAGCGCGTCGAGCGCGTAGCCCTGCAGGAGCGGGGCGTGCAGCGATGCGAACACCTCCGGCCGGCTGACGTGGTCGAGGACCTCGATCCGGCCGCCCAGCGCCGCGATGGCGCCGCACTGATCCGGGCGAAGGGTGACGGCGCCGAGCAGGTCGGCGAGGCGCCCGCGGCGGTGCTCGAAGACGTCGTGCATGGCGCCCGTCGCGGACTCGGCGCCGTGACGTGACCGCTTCGTGTCGACCTCGTGCCAGACCTCGGACTGGACCGCGCGGGCCATCGCGCCTGCGGCGACGCGCACCCGCGCCTGCTCGTTCTTCATCCGCCGGAGCGCCGGGTACGCGGCCTGCGGCGCAGGCTCGAAGGACTCCTCGGCGCGCGACCCGTCCCAGCGGCCGGCCTCGACGCAGCTGACCGGGACGGTGAGATGCCCGCCGGCCGCCACGAGCACCGAGACGTCGAACGTGCGGTTCTGCTGCGCGCCGCGGACCTCCTCGCCCTCGTAGAGCAGCACGTGCCTCGGCGTCGGGTTGAGGACGACGAGGTCGTTGACCGACGCGCCCTCGGCCAGCTCCTTGATCGCGAGCCCGGACCCGATGGCCTGCGCGAAGCCCACGTACTCCAGCTCCGGCACCGAGCCGGTGATGGGATAGACAGCAAGGGGGCCGGCGACGTCGGGAGCGCCGATTCGGAGGGAGCCGGTCGAGTACCGGCCGAGGGTGGGAGCGGATTGAGTGGTCATGTGCGACCAGTCGCTCGCGCGGAGGCGAGTCTGACACCGCTCATGCAGAGGCGACGATGTCGATCGCCGCGCTGAGCAGGAGGCGGTCGACCGGGCCGGGCCGGATCCGCGGCATGGATCGAAGCTCTCGGTCCGCGACGGGACCGAGGGCACGCGCGAGCGCTGTGGCGAGGGGGAGGTCGTGCGCCTCGACCGCGAACCGGAGGAGGGCGAGGGGGCGGGTGAGGGTCATGCGACAGTCAGTCGAAGCCGGCCGCCCCCGGCTGACAGCCCTAAACGCGGCGGCCGGTGAACAGCTCGTCGACCTCGTCCCACTCTTCGTCGGCGAGTACCGCCTCCGACGGGGGCGCGGCGGCTGCGGGGAAGGCCGCGTCGGGCATCGCGGTGCGCGCAAACAGCGGCGCCCCGGCCGGCGCGTCGGGCGTCACGGCGTCGCCGAGGGCGCGGCCCGCGTCGCGGAGCGTCTCGAGGCTCGAGCCGAGGATCGCCGCCAGGTTCTCGAGCACGGTGTCGGAGACCCCCTCGTCCTCGAGCAGCCCCTGCTCCATCCGGTGGTAGTACTCGTGGACCTTCGCTTCCCGATCCTGGACGCCGAGCTCGCGCGCCAGCCGTGAGACGACCTCTTGGCGCTTGAGTCTCGCGGCGTTGCGCAGCCGTGGCAGGACCGCCGGCCAGAGTCCGGAAGCGCCGCGCACCGACGTCTCGATGTCGCGCATGAGCGGCAGCGCGAGCGACGCCTCGAAGGCCGCCGGATCCCACGCGCGGCGGGGCGCCGTGAGCAGGTGCGCGTCGATCCGCTTCGAAAGCTCCAGCCGTTGGCCCGGCGGTGCCTGGTCGAGGAACGGCCCCGGATCGGGCGGCGTGCCAGCCGCCTCGGCGGCGCTGACGTAATCGGAGAAGAGGCGGTCGAGATCGGGCATCGGGTTAGGACGAATCGTCGAGCAGCTCGCGCATCCGGCGGCGGAACCGCGACGTGATCTGGTGGACATTGTTCTCGGTCATGCTCTCGCCGAGCTCATCGGCGGTCTCCGCAGCCGTCCGGTCACCGAAGACGTAGCGCTCGATCACGGCGCGATGCGCCTCGCCGAGCTCACCGAGCGCCTGGTCGATCACCGCCTGCACGTCGACGGCCTCGGTGTCGTCGGCCGCCGCTCCCACGGGGCGCCGCGCGTCCTCGTCGCCCTCGTGCTCGTCGGGGAGCGGGTCCTGCTTGGGCGAGCGCTCGACCTTGCGCCAGTAGTCGACCACCTGCCGGTCGACGATCGTGTGCATCCACTTGCGGAACTCGCCGAACGACGTCCCTTTGAACGCGTCGGGCTTGAGCGCCGCCGCGATGGCCCGCAGGAGGCCGGCATCGGCGACCTCGTCGGCCTCGTGCCTGGGCACCTTCGCGCCGACGCGGACCCTCACGATGTCCTGATAGCCGAAGACGAGGATCTGCAGCGCCCGTGCCGCGTGGGACGGGTGGCCCGACGCCCGCGCGGCGACCACGTACTGCAGGATCTGCTCGTCGCTGAGCGCATGGATCTCGTGATCGGGACGGGGGTGGAATGACCGTTCGGACAAGGTCGCGGACGTTACCTCTGGCCGAAGAATGCCGACGACCCGGGCACGCGATCGAAGCGCGACCAGCGCTGCTCGCCGGGCGTCTCGCGCTCGAGCCGGTCGAAGGCGCCGAGCGTTCCGCTCAGGTTGTCCATGGCGTGGACGACGGCGGCCTCGCGCGTCCAGGGCACGACCGGGCTCCCGAATTCGAGGTGGCCGTGGTGGGCGAGGATGACGTGCAGCAGCTGCTCGCCCAGCTCGGGTGTCACGTCGCCATGCTCCTCGAGTTCGCGTCGCACGCGGTAGTAGCCGAGCGGGATCTCGCCCTCGAGCTTGCCTCGATCGGTGAGGTCGGCGGCCGCGCCGGACGACGAGGACGCGTCGAGCTTGCCGATGTCGTGCAGGAGCGCCCCACTCAGCGCGACGTCGCGGTCGAGCTCCTGGACGAGACGCGCGGCCTCGACGAGCTCCGCGACCTGGAGCGAGTGCTCGAGGAGACCGTGCGGATGGGCGTGATGGTTGTACTTGGCGGCCGGCGCGCGGCGGAAGGCGAGCCCGAGCGCGGTGTCCGGCCCGAGGAGGCGGCCCAGAAGGTGCGCGAGTCCCGGGTCGTGGATGGAGGCGAGCAGATCCTCGATCGGCCGGGACGGGCCGGCGATGAGGCGCGACCAGTCGATCTCGTGGGCGGCGGGCTCGTCGAGCGCGTCCACGGTGATCTGGCGGCCGTAGCGCGGGTGATCGGTGAGCCGGCCGCGGATCCGCAGCGCGATCCCGCGCTCGACCGTCGGCTCGTCGGTCGGAAAGCTGGGCGATGAGGAGCGACATGTCGGTCCAGTCGCCCGGCGCGGCGGCTACCTGACGAGCGGGCGACCCGACTGACTCACCGGCCCCCACGGCCGACGGAACGAGCCGTCCGGGGGAGCCGCTGCAATTACGCGATGACCGATCGAGAGCTGCTCGAGGCGGTACGCCGGATGCGAGACGATGGTGAGACGCCCAAGGCCATCGCCCGGGTGCTCGGGGTTCGCCCGGCCGTGATCGCGCCGCTGGTTCGGCAGGTGGCCGCGGAGACCCAGGAACCGGAGGTGCACGAGGCCGACGTGGTGGGCTGCTGGATCAGCCCGGGGTGGAGTCGCGAGTTGCTGATCCATCGGCGCGCCGGCTGGGACGATGTCGACGATCGGGCCGATGCTCCTCCCGGCGGCCTCGCCCTGGTGCTGGTCGCTCGCGCCGGTCGGCGCGATCGCGTCAGCGTCTGTGGCTACCTCGTCGACACCTTCTGCCTCGGCGTCAAGAACACGATCGGGCCGGAGCGCATGCGCAGACGCGAACTCCTGTCATTCTCGCGCACCTACTTCAGGGCGTTCCCGTCACCGCCGCTCCCTGCGCCGATCGAGCAGGCGCAGCATCTCGTGCACGGCGCCGTGGCATTCGCGGCCGGCCTCGGGTTCGATCCGCATCCGGACTTCGCGGCGGGGCGCGGGCATCTCGGCGAGTTGAGCGAGCCCTGTGCCATCACGTTCGGGCGGGAGGGCCGGCCGCTGTATGTGCCCGGTCCATATGACAACCCGATCGCCGTGATGGAGCAGCTCAGCGCCACGGTCGGAACCGACGGATTCGCGGTTGCGGCGTGAGCGGTCGATCGGTTACGCAGGCAACCGCCGTGGCGGTACCGCATCGGGAACCGGCGTGGGGGCCACCTCGCCTTCCACGACCTCCTTCAGCCCAAGCAGCAAGTCCTCGCGCACGCCGGTGAACTTGCGCCGCATCACCACAGCGTTGAGCGCGCGCGCCACCAGGCCGCGCGGCTCGTAGAAGGTCTCGCAGGTGACGACGGTGGTGTCGTTGGCGCGCGGATCGAGCTCCAGCGTGAACGAGTAGTCGCGGAAGAGCTTGGTGAACCCGAGCGAGTCGTCCTCGACGGCGTGGCGGAGCCGTCGCTCCGAGACCGCCTCCACACAGCGCTCGACCATGTACCCGTGCTTGGAGCCCATCGCCACCTCGCACCGGCGGACGGAGCCTGGCTGCTCGCGGTCGGCGTGCTCGGTGAGTCGCTCGACGACCGGGACCCACTCCGGCAGCCGGCTCGAGTCCTCGAGCACCGCCCAGACGCGCGCCGGTGGCGCGTCGATCATCTGCTCGCTGTGTCCCTGGAGCATTGTCATCACAGACAAGAAACTAAAGGAGATAGACAAGAAAAGCAACGACAACTAGGATCGGCCGACGATGGCGCGGCGAACCTACGGTCAGTACTGCGGGCTCGCCCAGGCGCTCGACCTGGTCGGGGAGCGCTGGACGCTGCTGCTGGTGCGCGAGCTTCTGATGGGCCCGAAGCGCTACACGGACCTCCGCGAGGCGCTGCCGGGCATCGCCAGCAACCTCCTGGCCGACCGGCTCGAGCACCTGGAGCGGATCGGGCTCGTGCGCCGGGAGCGGTTGCCGCCGCCGGCGCCGGCCACGGTCTACGAGCTGACCGAGCGCGGGCACGGCCTCGAGACGGCGATCCTCGAGCTCGGGCGGTGGGGCGGGCTCTCCCTCGGGCCGCCGGAGCCCGGCCAGGACTTCCGCGCGAGCTCGTTCGCGCTCGGCATGCGCGCCACCTTCCGCCCGCGACTGGCGGCAGGGATTTCGGTGACCTACGAGCTGCGCATCGGCGGCGAGGTCTTCAGCATCCGCGTCGAGGACGGCGAGGCTCGCGTCAGCCAGGGCTCGCCCGCGCAGCCCACCCTCGTCGTCGAGACGGACGCACAAACGTTCCTCGGGCTCTTGGGCGGCGGACTGACCTCACGCGCGGCGCTCGACGGCGGCCAACTCGAGCTCAACGGCCCGCGGCGCGAGTTCGACCGGCTGCTCCGCATGTTCCGCTTCCCGGCCGACGAGGACTCGGGGCCCGTCACACGGCGGTGAAGCGCTCGCCGATCCGCCGGAGGTGATCCCCGAGCTCGGGTGGCGCGACCACCTCGAAGCCGGCGTCGATCGCGCCCAGCACCATGACCGGCCAGCTGAGGTCGTCGGCGCGCATCCGCAACCGGCAGCGCTCCGGACCGAGCGCCTCGACCGTCCCCCACTGGGCCACCTCCCGAGCGACGACCGCCGCCGGCGCGTCGATCACCACCTCGACCTCGTATCGCACCGCCAGCTCGGCGATCGAGGCCTCGACGTAGGCGGCGACGTCGGCCGCCGGGAGCTGCCGCGGCCGGAAGCGGGACCCCGTGGGCGCCGGCTCGCGAACGCGATCGAGCCGGAACGTGCGCCAGTCCTGGCGGTCGAGGTCCCAGGCGAGCAGGTACCAGCGCCGGCCGAGCGCGACGAGCCGGTGCGGCTCGACCACCCGATCCGCCCGCGCGCCGTCGCGGCCGGTGTACAAGAAGCGGACCCGCTCGGCGTCGCGGCACGCCAAAGCGAGCGAGGTGAGCGTCCCGACGTCGACGGTCGGACCGCGTGGGGCCATCGCCGGGGCGGTCGCCGCCGCCAGCGCGTCCACGCGCCGTCGGAGCCTCGGCGGCAACAGCTGAACGAGCTTGGTCAGGGCCTGCACCGACGTCTCCTCGATGCCGGTGATCGCGCTCGTCGCGGCGGTCCGCAGGCCGACGGCGATCGCGACCGCCTCGTCGTCGTCGAGGAGCAGCGGCGGGAGCTTCGCGCCGGCGGCCAGCCGGTAGCCGCCGGCCACCCCGCGGCTCGCATCGACGGGGTAGCCGAGCTCGCGCAGCCGGTCGACGTCGCGGCGCAGCGTGCGCGGGCTGACCTCCAGGCGCTCGACGAGCTCGCGGCCGGACCAGGAGCGCCGCGTCTGCAGGAGGGACAGGAGGCGCAGCATCCGCGTGCTCGTGTTCGCCATGCCTCCACGCTACGCCTCTCAGCGGTCAGAAACTGGCCGCTATTGCCATCAGCATTAAGCGCATGACGAACACCGCCATCCAGCCCTTCCAGATCGACATCCCGCAGGCCGACGTCGATGACCTCCACCGGCGCCTGGAGACCGCCCGCTGGCCCGACGAGCTGCCCGACGTCGGCTGGGAGTTCGGCGTCGCCAAGGGCTACCTGAAAGACCTCGCCGACCACTGGCGCACGGGCTACGACTGGCGCGCGCACGAGGCCCGGCTCAACGCGCTGCCGCAGTTCACCACCGAGATCGACGGCCAGACGATCCACTTCGTGCACATGCGCTCGCCCGACCCGGACGCCGTCCCGCTGCTGATCACGCACGGGTGGCCGAGCACGTTCGCGGACTTCGCCGACCTGATCGGCCCGCTGGCCGACCCGCACGGCGCCGGCGACGCCCCCGCCTTCCACGTGATCGTCCCATCGGTTCCCGGGTTCGCGTTCTCCGGCCCCACCCGCGAGCGCGGCTGGGGCACCACCGCGCGGGTCGCCCGCGCCTGGGCCGAGCTGATGGAGCGGCTCGGCTATGACCGCTACGTCGTCCAGGGCGGGGACTTCGGCTCGCTCGTCGCGCCCGAGGTCGCCCGCGTGGACCCCGAGCGGGTGATCGGGGTGCACGTCAACGCCCTGGTCAGCGCCGCGACGCTCGACTGGACCAGCGAGGACCCGACCGCCGGCCTCCCCGAGGAGGCGATCGCGCAGGCGTACGCCGCGAACGCGAGCTGGGAGGAGCGGTCCGGCTACGCGACCATCCAGGCCACCCGGCCGCAGACGCTCGCGTACGCCCTCACCGACTCGCCCTTGGGCCTGCTCGCCTGGAACCTCGAATGGTTCGTCGACTACGACCCCGCCCGCACCGTGCAGGTCCCCGTCGACCGGGACGCGATACCTGACCAACGTCGCCATCCTCTGGCTCACGAACACGGTCAACTCAGCGTCCCGGATCTACAAGGAGAGCGGCGACGCCTTCTACGGGGGCGAGCGGACCGACCACCCCACCGCCGTCTCCGTGTTCCCGGGCGACTCGATCATCCGGGCGGTGGCGGAGCGATCCCACACGATCGTCAGGTGGACCAAGTACGAGCGCGGCGGTCACTTCGCCTCCCTCCAGGCGCCGGACCTCCTGATCGACGACATCCGCGCCTTCTGCAGGGAGCTCGCGGTAATCAGCGCGTAATGGTTGGCGATCATCCTCGTCCAGGATGATCGTCCTCCTCGCCTTCGCGTTCGTCGCCGGAGCGGCGACCGCGCTGTCCCCATGTGTGCTCCCGGTGCTGCCGGTGGCGCTGTCGGCGGGCGCCACCGGAGGCCGGCGGCGCCCGCTCGGCGTCGTGACCGGGCTGGTCGGATCGTTCACGTTCGCGACCGTCGTGCTGGTGTACGTGATCTCCGCGCTCGGGCTGCCGGATGACCTCCTGCGCAACCTGGCGATCGCGGTGCTGGCGGGCTTCGGCCTCGCGCTGATCGTCCCCCGCGCGAGCGCGCGCGTGGAAACGGCTCTCAGCAGGCTGATCAAGCGAGGGCCGAAGACCACAACCGGCGAGGGGTTCGGGTCCGGGCTCGTGCTGGGCGCGAGCCTCGGCCTGGTCTACGCGCCGTGCGCCGGCCCGATCCTCGCGGGCGTGATCACCGTGTCGGCCTCGCAGGACTTCACCGCCGGGCGGCTCGGCGTCGCGTTCTCCTACGCCATCGGGACGGCCGTGGTGCTGTACGCGCTGATGCTCGGCGGGCGGAGGCTGACGTCCCGCCTGTCGAAGCGAAGCGGTCGGCTCCAATCAGCGATGGGTGCCGTGATGGTCGCCGTCGCGGTCCTGATGGCGTTCGAGCTCGACATCCGCTTCCAGTCGTCGATCGCCGACAAGCTGCCGGCCGCGCTCGTCAACCCGACCCGCGCGCTCGAGGACAGCGGCGCGGCCCGCGACCGCCTCGCCGAGCTTCACCAAGGCGGGACGCAAGCCATCGCAGCAACACCACGACGCGACGGCGAGAAGCTGCCGGTGCTCGGCGACGCCCCCGAGATCCGTGGCACACAGCGCTGGTTCAACTCGAAACCGCTGTCGCTGGCGTCACTCAAAGGCCGGGTCGTGCTGATCGACTTCTGGACCTACTCCTGCATCAACTGCATCCGGACGCTGTCGCACCTGCGGGCCTGGGATGCCCGCTACCGGGAGGCCGGCCTGACGATCATCGGCGTCCACGCGCCCGAGTTCCCGTTCGAGCGTGACGCCGGCAACGTCGGCCGGGCCGTCCGCAGCAACGGGCTGCGCTACCCGGTCGCGCAGGACAACGAGTTCGCGACGTGGCGGGCGTACGACAACCGCTACTGGCCCGCGAAGTACCTGATCGACGCGCGCGGGCGGGTCCGCTACTACCACTTCGGCGAGGGCGACTACGCCAAGACCGAGGCGGCGATCCGGGACCTCCTCGCGGAGGCCGGCAAGCGGGGTCGGCACTCGGGTCGAGGTCAAGGCGGAGCGCCCGCTCGTCGGGTCGACCCCGGAGACCTACCTCGGCGCGCTGCGGGCGGAGCGCTTCGTCAACGGGCCGCTGTTCGAGGGAACGCGGCGGTTCGAGCTCCCGCCTCGCGGCCTCGAGCAGATCCCACTGCACCATGCCGGCCTGGAGGGGCGCTGGAAGGTCGAGGACGAGCGCGCGACCGCGCTCGACCAACACGCACGCCTACACCTGCGGTATGCGGCGCGCAAGGTGTTCCTGGTCCTCGGCCGCCGCCATGGGACCGGCCGTGTCGACGTCGTCCTCGACGGCCGGCGTCGTGGTCCGATCGAGGTGGGGGCGCACCGCCTCTACCGGATCGTCGAGCTCCCCGACGCGGCGGAGCATCTGCTGACGCTCGCACCGGCGGCCGGGACGGAGGCCTATGCCTTCACCTTTGGCTGACCCCATAATCGATCGGGTGCCGGCCAACTCGCAGGGCTCGATCCTCGTCGTCGAGGACGAGCCGATGATCGCCGAGGTCGTGACCCGCTACCTCGAGCGCGCCGGCTACGAGACGCGGACCGCCCATGACGGCCCCTCCGCGGTCGCCGCGGCGCTGATTCGCCGGCCGGACCTCGTCGTGCTGGACATCATGCTCCCCGGCTTCGACGGCATCGAGGTGATGCGCCGCCTCCACGCCGACCTCGAGGGCCGCGTCGCGGTGATCCTGCTCACGGCCAAGGGCGAGGAGTCCGACCGGCTCGCCGGGCTCCGCTCGGGCGCCGACGACTACGTGGTCAAGCCGTTCTCCCCGGCGGAGCTGATCGCCCGGATCGAGGCCGTGATGCGCCGGACGCAGAGCGAGGAGACCTCAGCGGAGCAGCTGGCCGTCGACGACCTGGAGATCGACCCGCTGGGCCGCCGGGTGGTCGTTTCTGGAAGCGACGTCGAGTTGACCCAGCGCGAGTTCGACCTGCTGCACTTCCTCGCGCTCCACCCCGGCCAGGTGTTCACCCGCGACCAGCTGATGGACCGGGTGTGGCGGCTTCCCTTCTACACGGATGCGACCACCGTGACGGTGCACATCCGCCGGCTGCGGGCCAAGATCGAGCCGGACCCCGCGGCGCCGCGATGGATCCAGACCGTGTGGGGGGTCGGATACCGGTTCCGGCCGCGCGAGCGATGATCCGCTCGCTCGCCATCGTGGTCGCCGCCGGTGTGCTGAGCGCGGTGATCATCTGGCCGGTCTATGGGTCGGAACCCGCGCTCGTCACCGCCGGCATGGTGGCGGGCATCTCCACCGTCGGGCTGGCCGTCGCGCATCTGCTGTCGGGGCGGCGGTCGGCGTGGTCGCTGCAGAGCCGGTTCGCGACAGTGGTGGCGACCGCGGTCGCCGTGATCCTCGCGTCCGTCCTCGCCACCGCGGAGCTGATGTTCGTCTCGAACCACGACGCGCTGGTCGTGGTGGCGATCGTGCTGGCGGCGGCGCTGGTCGCGGTTCGCGCCGGGCAGGTGGCGGCGGCCCGGGTGGTCGACGAGGTCGGGTCGATCCGGGACGTCCTGCACTCGGTCGGCACCGGCGCGCGCGAGCCGCGTGCCCAGGCAGGCGCCGCGCGGGAGCTGGCCGAGTTGGCGACGGTGGCCAACGCGATGATCGGGAAGCTCGCCGAGGAGGAGGAGCGGCGCGACGCCGCCGACTCCGCGCGGCGCAACCTCGTCGCCGCGATCTCGCACGATCTGCGGACGCCGATGACGTCGATGCGGCTGATGGTCGACGCGATCGAGGACGACCTGGTCGAGCCCGACCAGCTCGCGCGCTACCTCGCCGCGATGCGCACCCACGTGACCGCGCTCGGCTCGCTGATCGACGACCTGTTCGAGCTCTCGCGCATCGAGGCGGGCGACGTCGAGTGGTCGATGCGCCAGGTCGAGGTGGGCGGGCTGGTCGAGGAGGCTGTCGCGGCCATGCGCGTCGAGGCCGCGACGAAGGGCGTCGCGGTCCAGTCCGAGCGCTCGCCGGACCCGCAGCCCGCTCGCGGCGACCCGGAGAAGCTCCAGCGCGTCCTGTTCAACCTCATCCGCAACGCGATCCACCACACGCCGCCGGACGGCAGCGTCACCGTGCGGGCGGAAGCCGCCGGCGACTGGGTCGAGGTGGAGGTGGCCGACACCGGGGACGGCATCGCGGCGGGCGATCGCGACCGCGTCTTCGAGCCGTTCGAGCGCGGGGACACGGCCCGGTCGGAGGCCGGAGCGGGGCTGGGGCTGGCCATCTCGCGGGCGATCGTCGAGGCGCACGGTGGCCGCATCTGGCTCGCCGACAGCGACGTCGGGACTCGCGTGCGCTTCGTAATCCCCGCGTAAGACGCGATCGGGAGGATCGTCGCCATGAAGGCCATTCCCCTCCTCCTGGTGTTGGTGGTGCTCGCCGGCTGCGGTGGCGACGACGACGAAACCGAGACCGCCGTCGCGACCGCACAACCGACGGCGACCGCGACTGCGGAGCAGGCCGACGACCAGCCGGCGATGAAGAAGCCGGCGAAGCGCAAGGCCGCCAAGAAGAAGCGTGCCGGGACGCGGGTGATCCTCGCCGAGTCGCAGTTCGGCACGATGCTCTTCAACGCAAAGAAGCAGGCGATCTACATCTTCGAGAACGATCCGAAGGGCAAGTCCACCTGCTACGACGACTGCGCGACGGCCTGGCCGCCCGTGTACACCAGCGGCGAGCCGGTCGCGGGTGACGGCATCAAGGCGAAGCTGCTCGGCACGACGAAGCGGCGCGACGGCAAGCGCCAGGTGACGTACGGCGGCAAGCCCCTCTACTACTACGTCAACGAGGGTCCGGGCGAGGTCCGCTGCCACAACGTCCACCTCAACGGCGGCTTGTGGTGGGTCGTCGGACCCGACGGGAAGCGCCGGCCGTGAGGCGCGCGCTGCTGCTCGTCGCGATCGTCGCGGCGATGCCCGCCTCGGAAGCCATGGCGGCAGGGACGAAGATCACCGCGCGCGGGTCGCAATTCGGGACGATGCTCTGGGGCCCCAAGCGCCAGGCCGTGTACGTCTTCTCGCGCGACCGCGGCGGCTCGCATTGCTACGGCGAGTGCGCGGCGGCCTGGCCACCGGTCTACACGCGCGGCAAGCCGGTGGCGGGCCGCGGCGTGCGCAAGTCGCTGCTCGGCACCATCCGGCGCCGCGACGGCCGCCTGCAGGTGACCTATCGGCGCCGTCCGCTCTACTACTACGCCCATGAAGGCCCGGGCCAGGTCCTCTGCCACAACGTCCAGCTCAACGGCGGTCTCTGGTGGGTCGTCGGGCCGGACGGCCGGCGCCGGCCCTGAGGGCCCTGTCACAGAGGACGGGCACGTCCGGATGCGGCCTCCGACGCGTGGCTGACTTCAAGGACGAGATCTCGCCGGCGGCGGTGCGCTCGCTCGCTCGGGAGCTGGCCGCGGCCTGGCCGGACTTCCCGGGCGAGGCATTCGCCGCGGAGGCGAGCGCGGGCCTCGCGGACCTCGAGCTGATGGCGCGGGTCCGGCACGTCGCGGCCGTGCTCGCGAGGCATCTCCCTGAGCGGTTCTCGGAGACGGTCGGTGTCTTCGACCAGGCATTGCAGTCGTCGGCGTTCGACGGCTGGATGACCCTGCCCTGCGGGGTGTGCGTGGCGGACGTCGGGATCGAGGCACCCGACCTCGCGCTCCCGCTGCTCGCCCGTCTCAGCCCGCGCTTCTCGAGCGAGGGCCCCGTGCGGCCGTTCATCGAGCGCCAACCGCTCGGGTTCACCATTTCCGCCGAGGCGCAAGCGACACCGGTGATGGTCGACTACCGCGTCCATTACGCGGGCGCGCGGGGCCGCGGAAGCCGAAGACGTTCAAGCTCACGACCCGCGTCCTCGAGCCCGGCGCACCGCAGCGGATCACGCGGCGTCACGCGTTCCGGCACGTCTCGATCCGGCGTCTGTTCCCCGGGCCGCACCTCATCGAGGTCCAGGTCAACGGCCGGATCGCCGGGAGCGCGACCGTGGAGCTCGCTAACGAGGCCGGCGGAGCGCAGCGCTGAGGTCGATCTCCTTGACCTCGCTCTCCGGCGGCAGCTTGGCGAGGACCTCGCGAACGATGCGATGCACGTCCGGCTCGTTGTGGCCGAAGTCGTTGAGCATGGACCGGAGCGCGGACCAGGTGATCTTGAGCTCCGGCGGCGTGAGCTCGATGCGGTAGGTCGTGTCGTCCGCTCCGCTGACGACGGGTGCGTCGGTCATGGTGATCCCCTTTCCGTGGCGTGCCGAGTGCCCGAGCTCAAAGCTACGCCTGCGACCGGCGACCGGCAAGCAGCGGAGCGGGTAGGACGCACCTCGTGATCCGCTCGTTCGCCTCGCACGCCTGGCCGGCCGTCGCGCTGATGGTCGCGGGCGTCGTCGTCCTGGCGCTGACCCGCGAGGGGACGGTCATGTTCCTGATCGGCTTCACGGCCGTGGGGATCGGCGCGGTGCTCCTCGTCGCGCTCGCGTTCTACGAGGTGGGCCGCAGCGAGGACGCCGACCGGGAAGCCGAGTCCCGGCGCTCCGGCGGGTCCTGACCGACGACGCCGAAACGGCCGTAGGCGCCAGCCTTTACGATACGGTAAAGGCGTGCCGAAGATCTCCAGCAAGCATCAGGTCACTCTGCCGGTCGACAGCCTGGCCCATGCGGGGCTGAAGGCCGGCGACGAGGTGACGATCGAGGCTGACGGGCCGGACACGATCATTGTTCGCCGCGCGCGGCGTGACGTCGACGCGGCGCTCGGCGTGTTCGACGGGCTCTTCGAGCCGGGCTACCTCGACCGGCTGCGCAGTGGGGAACGAGCCTGACCGGCTGCGTCCTCGACACGGACGTCGTCATCGCCGCCCTCGACCGGGCCGACGCCCATCACGCGGCGGCAGCGAAGGCGCTTCGGTCCATGATCGACGCTCGCGTTCCGCTGCTGCTTTCGGTGATCAACTACGCCGAGACGCTGGTGCGTCCCGCCGAGAGCGAGTCGGCGCTGAGCACGGCGGTCACGGCGATCGATTCGCTCGGGATCGAACTGAGCGTGCCCACGCCGGCGATCGGTCGGGACGCGGCGCGACTGCGAGCGCTGAACATCAGCCTCGCCGATGGATTTGCGCTCGCGACCGCACGTGCCCACGGCGCAACCCTTGCGTCGTTCGACCGGCGCGTGCGTCGCGCCGCACCTCTGGCGGGGATCGAACTCGCGCCCGCGCTGGGGTGACCGCCGGGCGCCGCACCACCCCGGGGTACGTGCCCGGTGTGTGAGTCTCCACGCAGCCGCAACAGACGTGTCTTGTTCCGTCACAGGGTGCCGGGCGACAGTGCGGCCATGCCAAGAAAGCAGACATTCCGAGGCGGGGCGATGCGGGGCGACTGGCCGACGTGGGAGCCGCTGTTCGACGCGGTCGGCGAGGAGGTCGCCAGTCGGTTCATGTGGATGTTCGAGGTCGACCTGGAGGACGGCAACGTGCTCCATGCCTACAAGCACAAGGACACCCGGCGCTCCATCCACCTCGATCGCCACGGCGCGGCCTTCGTGTACATAGACCCGGACCGCTACCGCCGGATGCCGGCGGCGGACATCCTCGAGATGGTGTTCGCTTCGCTGCCGGGGTTGTTCGGTGTCACGCCCGAGGAGATCGCGGCCGCGGATGCCGCCGTCGATCGCTTGCGGGCCGGAGAGGAGGCGGCCGCGTAGGGCTCAGCGACCAGGGGTCACGATCGCGTCCGCCTCCATCTCCACGCGCCAGCGCGGGTCGAGGAATCCGCTGACGACGATGAAGCCGGACGCCGGAAGGACGTCGCCGAACACCCCGCCGTGCACCGCGCCGACCGCCGGGCCGTCGGCCGGGTCCACGAGGAACACACGGGTGCGGACGACGTCGCTGAGCGACGCGCCCACTTCCTGCAGCGCCTCGGCGATGATTTCGAGACACCGCCGGGCTTGGACTCCGGCGTCGTCGTCGACATGCCCGTCCGGCCAGATGGCGGCGGTGGCCGAGACCGCGATCCAGTCCCCGGCGCGGACGGCCCTGCTGAACCCGATGATCGGTTCAAACGGCGAACCGGAACTCGCGTGCTGCCTCATGGGCTCCGAAGCCTACGGAGCGGCGGGCGCGGAGCTGCGAGACCCTCCATCGTCCGGCGTCCGAGACATCATTTTCGGACCCATGGGCAAGCGCACCCGAGAGAAGCAGCGATCCGGGCGTGGCCTCGAGTCTGAGCGGTCGTTGCTCGAATCGATCGCCGACGGCGAGCTCGACGACCACCTGGCCGCCGTCGCCGACGCCGTCGAGGCCCGTCGACAGCTCCTCCACTCCATTCGTTCCTCGACCGCCCTTGCGACGCTCTGCGTCGGCGATTACGTCCGGATCAACCATGGCGTGAGCCCGCAGTATCTGATCGGCCTGCACGGCACCGTCATCGACGTCGACCATCACGCGGCAACGATCCGCCTCCCGCGACCGGTCGGGCGCTTCCGCAGCGGGCAGGTGCGCTGCCCGCCGCTGGCCCTCGACAAGCTCTAACCGGGGGCGAACTCCAGCGCCGTCCTGGCTGACGCGCCGCCGCCTCAGGCCTGGGCGCTGAAGATCACCGCCGCTCGCAGCGCGAGCACGCCGACGAGGACGAGCGCCGGCACGACCACCCACGCGTTCGCGCGCCCGACCGCCGCCGCGCCGCCGCCCCCTGTCACACGGAGCCGGTGAGCCGCCAACCCGCGCAGACCCGGGAACATCCCGACCAGCGCCAGTAGCCAGAGCGGGAGCCAGGGCAGGTCGAATGCCTCGTCGAGCGTCCCGTCGCCGATCAGCGTCAGCACGACCACGGCGAGCAGCGCCAGCTCGAGCGCGGAGAAGAGCCGCTCGCACAACTCCAGGAATCCGCGCGAGGCCTCGGCCGGCCGGCGCCACCGCGTCAGCAGCAACAGCAGCGCCGCCGAGCCGGCGAGCCCCGAGGCCAGGAAGAGCCCGCCCAGCGCCCAGGTGTCGCTCCAGACCGGCTGGTTCGACACGGCGAGGAGCACGCCCGTGTATCCGGCGATGAACAGGAAGACGACCGCGCCGGCGACGTCCCAGATCTTGCCGAACCCGCCCGCCAGCAGCCCCGAAAGTCGGCGCGCGAGCCCGAACTGCAGCTTGCCGTCGCGCACCAACGTGTCGACGAACGAGACGAACGCGAACCCTGTCGCCACGATCAGTGCCCAGACGCCGACCGACATCGGCGTCGCGGTGTCGAAGTTCAGGCCGAACTCGCCGGGCGTCGTGTCGAAGAGCATGTGCCAGAAACGCAGCGGCTGGTTGAGGTCGAGCGTCAACAGGATCGGGGCGATCAACACGGGCGGCAGGGCGACGTAGAAGCCGAGCCGCGCGGCGTGCTCGTCCGCCGGGGTGCCCCAGTGGCGCAGGAACGTCGCGAGGAAGTAGCTGCCGCCGGCGAGGCCGGCGAGGAAGAAGTAGCCGAGGATGTACCAGGTCCAGTGGGGGTCGCCGGCGAAATGCTGGGTCTCGGCGAAGAGCGTCATGCCTCTGGCTCCTCCGCGGCCGCAGCGGACGCCGCCGCCCCGTTGCGCTCCCGCCGCGCGAACAGCGCGGCGAACAGCCCGAGCAGCGCCGTCATGAACACCCCGAGGTACCCGCCCGCGTTGTTGCGACCGGGCAGCACCGCGTTGGCGGCGTTCGGCAGCTTGTACGCCTCGGGCTTGTCCATCAGCAGGAAGAACGCGTTCAGGCCGCCGTAGACCTTGTCGTCATGCCCGTAGAGCTGCGCCTCCTTGATGCCCTGCGCGTGCAACGCGGCCTCGCGCTTGGACGCCGTCT
This sequence comes from uncultured Solirubrobacterales bacterium, assembly GCA_963828075.1. GTDB lineage: Bacteria > Actinomycetota > Thermoleophilia > Solirubrobacterales > Solirubrobacteraceae > JACCYI01. The sequence goes on from CAWHDH010000021.1 coordinate 3,001,247, forward strand.
CGCGCAGGTCCTCCAAAGGCCCGAACTGGATCGAGTCGGTCGGGCACGCCTTCGCGCAGGCCGGCTCGAGCCCGCCCTGGAGCCGGTCGTAACACATGGTGCACTTCTGGGCGACGTTCTTCGCGGCGTCCACATCGATCACGTCGTACGGGCACGCGGCGATGCAGGCGCGGCAGCCGTTGCAGACGTCGTCCTGGATGAAGACCGTGTCGAACTCGGTGCGGATGATCGCGCCGGTGGGGCAGACGTCCATGCAGCTCGCGTGCGTGCAGTGCTTGCAGACGTCGGACATGAGCAGGAACGCCTTGCCGTTGCCCTCGCCCATCGTCTCGTCGGGGACCTTGTCGAGGATGTTCACGTGACGCCACGTCGTGCCGCCGAGCTCGCCCGTGTTGTCGAGGCTCTGGCCGAGGAACCCCTTGTCGTCGGCCGGGAGCTGGTTCCACTCCTTGCACGCCACCTCGCAGGCCTTGCAGCCGATGCAGACGCTGGTGTCGGTGAAGAAGCCGTAGGCCTTGCCGGGTGTGATCTCGAGCGCCATGGCTAGAACCCCATGAGGTTGGGAGTGACCTTGGTCAGGCCCTGGTCGGCGGCGTGGAGGTCGAGGGGGAGGGCGGCGAGCTCGTCGACCTCGGGGACCGCCCGCTCGTCACGCGAGAGGTCGACCTCGATCAGGTAGCGCCGGCACGTCGCGCAGCCGGCGATGCGGAGGTGGGGGAACATCGGGGCATCGCCGCCGTGGCCGTTCGCCGGCTTCATCCAGGCCTCGGCGTGCACCTCGAGCTGCTTGTCGTCGGTCTCCCCGCAGGCCGGGCAGGTGCTGCGCGAGAAGCTCCAGCTCGTCGCGCACCGCGAGCACAGAAGGCTCCGCGGGCCGTTCATCAGCAGCTCGCCGGAGGCGGCGACCCAGGAGAGCTGCGGCAGCCCGCCGCAGCACGGGCACCCACCGCCTCCGCCGCTCGCCTCGCCCGCCCGCGACCCGAGGGCCTCGAGCACCGGCGCCAAACAGGCCCGCGCGATGAAGCGCTCGCCAGGGTCGAGGTCCGCGTCCACGAGCCAGCCGGCGAGCGCGTCGGCACCGATAGTCCCGCGCACGAGGTCGCGGAGCGGCGCCGGGCCGGCCGCCACCGTCGCGTCGACCACTCCGGGCAGGACGCGCGCGGCCGCCCACCACGGCAGCTCGACCGGATCCGGCGGGCGCTCGCGGGTCGCACGCCACGCCTCTTCCTGCACGGGAAGGAGGGCCAGGTAGAGCGCCATCAGCTCGTCGGCGAACGGATGCCGCGCCCGCAGTTCCTCCGCCCGCCGAGCGCGCGCGGCCCACGGGCTCGTCGCCAGGGCGCTCATATCTTCTCCAGGTTCACGAGGAACGCCTTGAACTCCGGCGTGCGCACCGTCGCGTCGCCGACGAACGGCGTCAGGGCGTTCGCGAGCCAGTGCTCGCCGGTGTTGACCCCCACGTAGCCCCAGTGGATCGGGATGCCGATGTGGAAAACCTTCTGCCCGTCGATCGTCAGCGCGCCGAGCCGCTTGGTCACGAGCGCGCGGACCTCGAGCTTGCCCCGCTTGGACGCCACGCGGACGTGGTCGCCGGTCTTGATGCCCTTCTCGCGCGCCAGCTCGTCGGGGATCTCGACGAACGCCTCGGGCTGCAGCTCGACGAGCCGCTCGACGTGCTGGGTGACGTAGTGCTCGTGCTCGGTGAGCCGATAGCTCGTCGCGATGTACGGGAACTGGTCGGGCTTGCCGAAGCGGTTGGGCCGCCCCGCGACCTTGTCGTACATGAACGCCATCGGCGACGCCGAGACCTCCGGGTGCAGCGGGTTGCGCACCGGTGACTCGATCGGCTCGTAGTGCTCGGGGAACGGGCCGTCCTTGAGCGAGCTCGAGAACAGCCGGCCGGTCCCCTCGCCGGTCATGATGAACGGCAGCGGAGCGTCGGAATCGCCGGGGTCCTTGTCGGCCGGGTAGTCGGGGATGTCGCCCACCCACAGCTTCTTGGCGGCGTCCCATTCAATCCCCACCCGCTTCGGATCCCAGGGGCGACCTGCAGGATCCGCCGACGCGCGGTTGTAGAGCACGCGCCGGTTCAGCGGCCAGGACCACGCCCACTCGTGGTAGTGGCCCATGCCGGTCGGGTCGTGGGCCTTCGGGTCCTGCACGCCCTTGCGCCGCTTGGTCATGTTGCCGGCCTCCGGATAGGAGCCGGTGTAGATCCAGTTGCCCGCCGAGGTCGTGCCGTCATCCATCAACGCGCCGAAGGCCTCGACCCGCTTGCCGCTCTTGATCTCGAAGCCGTTGACCTCCTGGGCGATCTCGTCCATCTCGGGCTTGGCGGGATCGCGGTAGTCCATCGTGAGCTGCGCGATCGGGTCCGGGAACTTGCCGCCGTCGCGTTCGTAGAGCGCGCGCACGCGCAGGAACAGGTCGGCCAGGATCCAGTGGTCGTGGCGGGCCTCGCCCTCGGGCGGGAGCACCTGGTCCTTCCACTGCAGCCAGCGGCCGCTGTTGGTGAACGAGCCGTCCTTCTCGATCCAGTGGGTCGCCGGCAGCGCGAAGACCTCGGTCTCGATCTTCGCCGGGTCGGCGCCCGGCGCGTGCCAGAACTCCGAGCTCGTCGTCGGGAACGGATCCATGACGACCAGCCACTTGAGCTTGGCGAGGCCCGCCTGGACCTGGTTGACGTCCGGCCCGATGCTCGACGCCGTCATGCCGTTGAGGATCAGGCCCTCCATCTTCCCCTGGATCGCCTTGTCGAAGATGCTGATCCAGGAGGAGTCGCCGTCGGGCTTCGGGAGGTGGTTGAAGAGGAACTCGTTGTCCTTGCGGGCCCGGTCGCCGTACCACGCCTTCAGCAGGCTGACCATGAACTTCTTGTAGTTCTCGCCGAAGAAGTTCAGCGCGTTGGGATGGGCCTTCTTGCTCGCGCTCAGCTCGACGTAGTCGGCGAGGTCCTTCTGCCCGGGCGCCGGGACCCGCAGGTAGCCCGGCAGCAGCTCCCAGGAGATGGCGTTGTCGGTGTTGCCCTGGATGTTCGCGTGGCCGCGCTCGGCGTTCATGCCGCCGCCCGCCCGCCCGACGTTGCCGAGCAGCAGTTGGAGTACCGCGGCGGAGCGGATCATCTGCGAGCCGGTGGTGTGGTGGGTGAGGCCGACCGCGTAGACGATCGTCATCACCTTGTCCGGCCGGCCCATCTCGCCGACGAGCTTGGCGACCCGCAGGAACTGGTCCGCCGGGATGCCCGTGATGCGCGACACCATCTCCGGCGTATAGCGCTTGTAGTGCTCGCGCATCAGGTTCAGCACCGAGCGCTCGTGGTCGATGTCGCGCCGCGCGAAGCCGCCCTTCGGGCCCGGTCCCTGCGCCAGCCCGCCGCGCCGCGCGGCCTCCTCCCCGCCCGCCTCGTACGCCCACGCGTCGGCGGCGTACGTGTTGGTCTCCGGGTCGAACCCGTTGAACATGCCGTCCTTGAACGAGTACGTGTCCTTGACCACGAACGCGGCGTTCGTGTACTCGCGCACGTACTCGTCGTGGTAGAGCCGGTTCTCCAGGACGTAGTTGATGAGGCCGCCGAAGTAGGCCGCGTCCGAGCCCGTCCGGATCCGCAGGTGGATGTCGGCGACCGCGGTCGTGCGCGTGAACCGCGGGTCGGCGTGGATCATCTTCGCGCCCCGCTCGACCTTCGCCTTCATGAACCAGCGGAACCCGACGGGGTGCGCCTCGGCGGGGTTGGCGCCGTTGATCAGGATCAGGTCAGCGTGCCTGATGTCCCGCCAATGGTTTGTCATGGCCCCGCGGCCAAACGTGGCGGCCAAACTGGCCACCGTGGGACCGTGTCAGACCCTGGCTTGCTGCTCCAGGTAGACGAGGCCGAGGCCGCGCATCAGCTTCGCGGCGAGGTAGCCCTCTTCGTTGCTGAAGGCCGCACCGCCCGCGAAGGCCATGCCCTCGAAGCGGTTGACGATGTTGCCCTCGTCGTCCTTGGTGATGAACGTGCGGTCGCGCGCCGCCTTGATGTTGGCGGCGAGCTTGTCGAGCACGAAGTCCCAGGAGACCTTCTTCCACTCGCGCGCGCCCGGCGCCCGGTAGAGCGGACCCTTCATCCGCCGCTTCGAGACGGCGAGCTCCATCGAGCTCGCCCCCTTCGGGCACAGCGTGCCCTCGTTGACCGGGCTGTCCGGGTCGCCCTCGATCTGGAGCAGCTCGACCTTGCCGTCCCGGTGCTTGCGCGTGTAGGCGAGCAGCGAGCAGCCGACCGCGCAGTACGGGCACACCGAGCGCGAGACCTTCGCGCCCTCGATCCGCAACTGCTGCTTGACCGTCGTGGCCTCGGCCACCGCGACGTCGAATCCGAGCGAGGAGAACCCGGCGACGGTGGCACCGGCGCCCCCGATCTTCAGGATCTCGCGACGGGTGAACTCGGGCACGACGTTCTCCTCTCGGCTGATCCGAGCCCCTGCCCGGAGCAGCCACGAAGTCTAATTCCGCTCCGGGTTCCGTCAAGTCGCGCGGACGCGCGCTACGCCTCAGCCGCGGTGGACGCGCAGCGCAGGCGCGAGCGCCGCGAGGACGTCGAAGTCATCGTCCTGCGTCCAGACCGTCAGGTCGTGGGCGAGTGCGGTCGCGGCGATGATCGCGTCCATGGCACCGGCTCGCCGTCGCTCGGCCCGCGCGGCGGCGAGCAGATCCGCCAGGCGCTCGGCGACGGGCTCGTCATAGGCCAGCGCGATGAAGCGCCGGGCGCGGGCGAGGGTCGCCTCGCGAAGCTCCCGAAGCGGTTCGGTCGTGGCGCGGCGCACGCCGACGCCGAGCTCCGTGAGGGTCGCGACGGAGATGCGCGCATCCCCGCTCGGAGGCTCACCGATCGGGCGACGTTGCTCCGCGGCGACAAACACGCTCGTGTCGGCCAGATAGCCGCTCACCGCAGCATGTCGTCGGTCGTCAGGCCGACGTCGAAGTCCTCCGCCGGGGAGTCGATCTCGAGTCGCGCGGCGAGCTCGCGTACGTCCGTCAGATCCGCCAGGAGTTGCTCGCTCGGCCGGCGTTCGCTTCGCAGCTGGCGCGGCACGATGTCAGCCACCGGGCGGCCGTGCACCGTCAGCACCACGGGCTCGCCGCTCTCGATGGCAGCGATCACTCGCGCGGTGTGATTGCGCAGCTCCCGAACCGACACGTCCATGGTGTGGCACAGCGTAGCACTGACCACCGATGAGTTCGGCCGCCAGGCGCTGTCTGAGCTGCATGACACAGAACCTCGAGAACCTGGACGTCCTGATCGGCGAGTGGACCACCGAGGCGACGCATCCCATGCTGCCCGACGTGGTCGTCTCCGGCGGGGCCACGTTCCAGTGGCTCGGAGACCGGCAGTTCCTGATCTACCGCTCACAGGCCGAGCACCCGCAGTTCCCGGACTCGATCTCGGTGATCGGCGCCGGGAACGACGAGCTCGAGATGCAGTACTTCGACTCCCGCGGGGTCCACCGCGTCTACCTCGGTGGATTCAAGGACGGCGTCTGGACGCTGCATCGCGACGATCCCGACATGGCGCAGCGGTTCGCCGGCACGCTCGCCGCGGACGGCGCGTCGATCGACGGGCTCTGGCAGACGCGCCGCGAGGACGGCGGCTGGGACGACGACCTGGCGATCACCTACCGGCGGGCGACGTAGGCGGCATCGCGCCTCTCCCGACGGTCCAAGGCTATGTGAGCCCCGCCACCGTAGGCTCAAGCCGTGGACAGATCCGCGACCTCCCGCCGTGGGCCCGCACGGTCGCGGGCGACGGTGACGGCGCGCGACGCTCCGGCGCTTCGGCCGGCGGGATCCGGCCCGGTGCTGCCGTGGGCCGCCGTGCCCGCCGAGGTCGCCGACCTGATCCGCCCTCGGCTGGCGGGCATCGTCGAGGACATCATCGCCGCGGTGCGCGCCGAGGTCGTCGAGTACGACCAGCCGCTGGAGGGTGAGTTCGGCCGCCTCCTCCGCGAGGGGGCGACCGCTGCGCTGCAGCAGTTCGTGGACCTGGTGGGCCGCGAGGCCGACCTTCCCGACGTGCGCGTGTACGAGGCGATCGGGCGCGCCGAGTTCCGCGCCGGCAGGACGCTCGACGCGCTCCAGTCGGCGTACCGGGTCGGCGCCCGGGTCGCGTGGCGGGCGGGGGTCGAGTTCGCCGAGGCGTCGCTGGAGCCTCGCGGCCTCGTCGCGTTCGCGGAGGCGACCTTCGCCTACATTGATCGCCTCGCCGACGCGGCGGTGGCCGGCTACGCGCAGGAGCAGTCGCTGCGCGAGGGCTCCGCACAGACGCTCCGGCACGCGCTCGTCGAGCTGCTCCTGCGCGAAGACGAGGAGCTCGATCCCGCGGCGGTCGAGCGCGCCGCCGAGCGGGCCGGCTGGCAGCTGCCGGCGCAGCTCGCGGTCGTCGCGCTCGGGGACGCCGACCCGGTGCGGGTGATGCACCGCATGCCCGTGGGCACGATCGGCGCCTCGCTCCCCTCCGGCGGCGTGCTCGTGGTCCCGGACCCCGACGGCCCGGCGCGGCGCCGTCAGCTGGTCGCCGGCCTGCGCCGGCAGCCCGGCGTCCTGGGGCCGACGGTGGCGTGGGCGCGCGCGCCGGTGTCGGCGCGGCGCGCACGCACGGGGTGGCCCCCGCACGACGCGGGCCGGCTCGGCGACGAGCCGCTTGCACGCGCCGACGAGCACCTGCTCGACCTCGCGCTCCTCGCCGACGGCGCCATCGCCCGCGACCTCGTCGACTCACGGCTCGCGCCGCTGCGCGCGCTGAAGCCGGCGGCCCGCGAGCGGGCAACGGAGACGCTCCGCGCATGGCTCGACGCTCACGGCGACGTCACCGTCACGGCGGGCGTGCTGCACGTCCATCCCCAGACCGTGCGCTATCGGCTCGCCGCGCTGCGCGAGGCGTTCGGCGGGGCACTCGAGGACCCGCTCGGGCGGCTCGAGATCGCCGCGGCGCTCCGGGCCGCCGAGTTGCTAGGCGACCAGCCGCAGGGGCGCGGGTGAAGTGGCAGCCTCCTTGATCGCTTCGTGCTCGCCGCCGGGGACCGACAGCCGCGCGATCTTGCGGAGCACCTGCCCGTACTGCTCGGGCAGCGTGCCGCTGACGTACGGCAGGCCGTAGCGCTCGCACAGCGCGCGGACGCGCGGCGCCACCTCGGCGTAGCGGTTGGACGGCAGGTCCGGGAACAGATGGTGCTCGATCTGGTAGCTCAGGTTGCCGGCCATCAGGTGCAGGACCGGCGGCCCGTCGATGTTGCAGGACCCGAGCAGCTGGCGCACGTACCAGGCGCCGCGGGACTCGCCGTCGAGCTCGGACTCGTCGAAGTCGAACGTCTCCGCGCCGTCCGGGAAGTGGCCGCAGAAGATCACCGTGTGCGTCCACACGTTGCGGACGGCGTTCGCGGTCAGGTTGCCCAGGAACGCCGGGACGGCGGACGGCCCCGACAGCAGCGGCCACGCGACGTAGTCCTTCGCGACCTGCCTGGCGCCCTTGCGCGCCAGTCGGCGGACATCGGAGGCGACCCTGCTCCACGGCTTGTTGCCCTTGCGCGCCTCGTCGAGCTCCAGGTCGTAGAGGGCGACGCCCCATTCGAACGCCAGCGCGAGCACCACGTTGATGGCCGGCTGGGCGAGGTGGAACGGCTTCCACGGCTGGTCGGGGTCCAGGCGCAGCAGCGTGTAGCCGAGGTCGCGGTCCTTGCCGACGATGTTCGTGTAGGTGTGGTGCTCGTAGTTGTGGGACTTCTTCCAACCCTCGGCGGAGGAGACGTTGTCCCACTCCCAGGTCGTCGAGTGGATCTCGGGATCGCGCATCCAGTCCCACTGCCCGTGCATCACGTTGTGCCCGAGCTCCATGTTCTCGAGGATCTTGGCCACGGCGAGGGCGGTCGTCCCGGCGAGCCAGGCGGGCGGGAAGAGGGAGATCAGGAGCGCCGCGCGCCCGCCGGCCTCGAGCCCGCGCTGGGCCTTCACGACCTTGCGGATGTACGCCGCGTCGTCCTCGCCCAGGTCGGCGAGGATCTCGTCGCGGATGGCGTCGAGCTCGCGGCCGATCGCGTCGAGGCCTTCGGGGGTCAGGTGGTCGAGCAGGGTGGTGGCCATTTCAGGATCCTTCCTAGAGGTCGATCTCGACTGGGCCGGCGGCCGCGGAGACGCAGGTGCGGACCATCTGGCCGTCGGCGTGCTGGACGTCACCGGTTCGCAGGTCGCGCACCGCGCCCGCGCACAGGCGCCCGATGCACGAGTTGCAGATGCCCATGCGACAGCCGTGGGGCAGCAGGGCGCCGGCCTGCTCGCCGGCGACCAGCAGGGGCGTCGTCCCGTCCGCCGCGACCTCCTTGCCGCTGGCGAGGAAGCGCACGTGCCCGCCTGCGCCGCCGACGCCCGCGGCGGGCGGGACGGGCCGGAAGCGCTCGACGTGCAGCCGCTCGGGCACGCCGGCGCGCTCGAAGCCCTCGGCCAGCGCGTCCAGCAGGCCGGCCGGACCGCACGCCCAGGTCTGTCGCTCGCGCCAGTCGGGCACGCGGCGATCGAGGTCGGCGACGTTCCACAGGCCGTCGCGGTCGTCGTGGTGCTCGTGCAGGACGAAGCGGCGGTGCCGGCGCGCCAGCGCGCGCAGGTCGGCGCCGAAGATCGTGTCGCCGCGCGACGGCGCCAGGTGGACGTGGGTCGCGTCGGGGAGGCCGCCGTCCCGCGGTGCGAGCGCGCGCAGCATCCCCATCACGGGCGTCACCCCGCTGCCGGCGGTGACGAACAGCAGCGGCTCCTCGATCCCCTGGGGCAGGACGAACTCGCCGGTCGGCGGGGCGAGCCGGACCACCATGCCGGGGTGCGCACGGCTGACGACGTGGTCGGAGACCACGCCGCCGGGGATCCGCTTGACGGTGATGGCGATCCGGCCGTCGCGGCGCCCGGGTACGGACGTCAGCGAGTACGTGCGCCAGTGGCGGACGCCGTCGACGTCGACCCCGAAGCGCACGTACTGGCCGGGCAGATGCGCCGGCCAGCCGGGTCCGGGGCGCAGCCACAGCGTCACGCAGTCCGGCGTCTCGACCATGACGGCGTCGATGCGACCGCGCGGCTCACGCCGCGACCACAGCGGGTTCAGATAGGCCGAGATAGTCGTCCGGGAGGAGCGGCGTCGTGAGGACGGCGGCCGCGTCGAGGAGGCGCACACCGTGAGGATGTCCACGGTGCGCGCCCGTTTCTCCGCCTCAAGCAAGAAGCGGCGGCCCGGCGCCTGTTGCTCACGCAACATCGCGCGCTGACTCACGCCTCGCTCTCGCGGACCGACAGCGACGGCTCGACCCGCAGCACGCGCGCCGGCCACTCCGGCAGCCACCAGTTCCAGCGCCCCATCAGCGACACGACGGCGGGAACGATGAGCGCCCGGATCAGTGTCGCGTCGATGAGGATGCCGGCAGCGAGTCCGGTGGCCATCATCTTCACGTCGGTCGAGGGCCCGGACGCCATCGAGGTGAACGCCAAGAACAGGATCAGCGCGGCGCTGGTCACCAATCGCCCGGTTCGCCCGATGCCGCGGATGACGGCGGTCTCGGTCGATCCGGTGGCGTCGTACTCCTCGCGCATCCGGCTGAGGATGAACACCTCGTAGTCCATCGAGAGGCCGAACAGGAACGCAAACACCATCAGCGGCATCCACGAGGGGATCGATCCGGTCGCCTGGATCCCCCAGATCGCCTCCGAGCCGTATCCCTTCTGCCACACGAGGACGAGGACGCCCCATGCTGCGGCGACGCTCAGGATGTTGAGCACGATCGCCTTGGCGGGCAGCAGCAGCGAGCGGAACGCCCGCGCCAGGAGGATGAACGTGGTGATCGTGATGAGCGCGACCATCAGCGGGAAGCTGCCGTAGACCGCGTCGATGAAGTCGGCGTTGCCCGCGGGCTGGCCGCCGACGCGCACGTCCGGCCCGGCGGCGTGCGCAGTCGCGCGAACCGCCGCGAGGTTGGCCTCGCCAGGGCCCGTCCCGCTGTCGGCGACGGGGATCGCCTCGACGACCGCGGTGCCGCGGCTGCGCCAGGCCTCGGGGGCCACGGCGCCGTGGATGCCGGAGACCTCGTCCAGCGCCGAAGCCACCGTGCCCGGGTCGGTGCCCCCGACGAGGATCTCGTGGGGCAGCAGCGCGCCCTCGCCGATGCCCGACTTCTCCAGCGCGACCAGGCCCTGCTTGGCGCCGCCGGACTTCGCCATCGTGTCGGCGTCGGACGCCCCGAACTGCAGGTCGGTGGCAGCGAAGGCGAGCGCGACGATGAGGGCCATGCCGCCGCCCGCCGCCACCCAGCGGTGGCGCGAGACGCCTTCGGCCCAGCGGGTCCAGGCGCGGCTCGCCTTGTCGTCGGTGTGCCGGTGCGGCCAGTCGAGCTTGTGGCCGACCTTGGCCAGCATGACGGGGAGCAGCGTGATCGCGACGAGCGTCGAGACCAGCGGGATCAGCATGCCGCCGTAGCCCATCGACCGCAGGAACGGCAGGGGCAGCGCGACGAGTGCGAGCAGGCCGATCGCCACCGTGACGCCGCTGAAGACGACCGCGCGGCCCGCCGTGTCCATTGCGATCTGCACCGCCTCGTCACCGGTGCGGCCGTGCGCGCGCTCCTCGCGCCACCGCGAGACGACGATCAGCGAGTAGTCGATCGCCACGCCGAGGCCGATCAGCGCGATCAGGAACTGCACGATCGGCGAGACGTCGGTCATCTGCGTCAGCCCGTACAGCAGCACGAACGTGGTCATGATCGACACGATCGCCATGAGGAGGGGAAGCAGGGCGAGGAACGAGGCGAACACGAACGTGAGCACGACGAGCGCGCCGAGGCCGCCGAGCACCGCCTCGATCAGCACGCCGGGGCCGTCGGCGTCCCCGCCGCTGTCGACGGCGAGCGCGTCGAACCCGGTCAGGTGAACGGGCGCGCCGGCCACCGTGACGTCCTTCACCGCGCCGCGCGCGGCCTTCTCGGCGATCAGGTTCTCCCCGAACGCGGAGTTCGGATCGGGCTGGGCGTAGGCGAGCGCGAAGGTCGTACGCCCGTCGCGCGAGACGAACGCCTTGTCGCCGGTCGAGGCGTAGGAGGCGATGCGCGCGTGGGGCAGCGCCTTCGCCAGGCGCGCGTCGAGCTTCTCGAGATCGGCGCGGACGCCCGGGGCGTCGACCGTCTGGCCCTTGGGCAGCGTGACCACCGGCAGCAGAGGAGCGGAGTTGCCGCCGGTCCCGCGATAGCGCTCGGCGATCGCGACGTTGGTCTCCCAGCCCTCCTTGTTTGGCACGGAGAACTCCGACTTGAGCGCGTCGGAGGCGGGGCCCGCCGCCGCGCCGCCGGCGAGCGTGAGCACGAGCCAGCCGAGGACGACGATGCGCTTGTGGGCAAGGACCCAGCGGGTCAGTGATGACATGGGCGACTCCCGTTCGACATGTGGCGGCCATGCTCACCGAGCGCGGCCGCCGTGTCGTCGGGCAGCGAGCGGCTCTGCGCGTACGTCGCGCGACGTACGCAGGCTGCGTATGGCCTAGGGCCTACGCCCCGCGGCCGGGCGAGACGAGCCCGGCCTCGTAGGCGAAGACCACGAGCTGGGCGCGATCGCGGGCGCCGAGCTTGAGCATCGCGCGCGAGACGTGCGTCCGCGCGGTCGCCGGGCTGATCACCAGGCGGTCGGCGATCTCGTGGTTGGAGAGCCCGGTGCCGACCAGCGCGACGATCTCCGCCTCGCGGTCGGTCAGCTCCGCGAGCAGGCTGGCCGACGGGGCGCTCGGCGCGGCGGTCTCGGCGAACACCTCGACGACGCGGCGGGTGACGCTCGGCGAGAGCAGCGACTCGCCGCCGGCGACGAGCCGGACGGCGCGGATCAGGTCGGCCGGCTCGTCGGCCTTCAGCAGGAAGCCGGCCGCGCCGGCGCGTAGCGCCTCGAAGACGTACTCGTCCATCTCGAAGGTCGTGAGCACGATGACCCGCACGCCGGCGAGCTCGTCGTCGGCGGCGATCCTGCGCGTCGCCTCGAGCCCGTCGGTGCCGGGCATCCGCACGTCCATGAGCACGACGTCCGGGCGGTGCGCGCGCACCAGCGCAACGGCCTCGTCGCCGTCGGCCGCCTCGCCGACGATCTCGACGCCGTCCTCGGCGGTCAGCAGCGCGCGCAGGCCGGCGCGCACCAGCGCCTGATCATCGACGAGCGCGACCCGGATCACCGCGAGCCCGGCAGCGACGCCGCGACGCGGAAGCCGCCCTCCGGACCCGCGCCGGCCTCGAAACTTCCGCCGAGCGCGGTGGCGCGCTCGCGCATGCCGACGAGACCGCGTCCCGTGGGCAGGACGGCCGGCGCTCCGCGGCCGTCGTCGAGCACCTCGACGTCGACGCCCTTGCCGCGGCGGGCCAGCCGGACCCAGGCGCGCGCGCCGTCGCCGGCGTGCCGCGCGACGTTGGTGAGCGACTCCTGGACGATCCGGTACGCCGCCGCGCCGACCACGTCCCCGACCGGCCCGTCGTCGCCCGCGAACTCGAGCTCGACGGCCATGCCGGCGTCGCGCATCCGGTCCACGAGCCGGGGCACCTGCCCGAGGTTGGGAACCGGCGCGCGCTCCGCGTCCGCGCCCGTGCGCAGGACGTCGAGCAGCGATCCGAGGTCGGCGAGTGCCTCGGTCGAGACCTGCCGGATCGCGCGCAGCGAGGCCTGCGCCTCGTGCGGGTCCTTCTCCATGACGTGATCGGCGACGCCCGCCCGCAGCGCGATCGTCGCCAGCCCATGGCCGACCACGTCGTGGACCTCGCGCGCGATGCGCAGCCGCTCCTCGACGAGCCGGCGCGCCCCCTCCTGCTCGAGGGCGGCTTCGCGCAACGCCGTGGCGCGGGCGCGATCGGCGGCCAGGCGCGGCGCCGCCAGCAGCAGCAGCACGACCGGGATCTCGTGGATGGAGAAGCCCATGGTGACCAGGAGCGACACCGCCATGGTCACCACGGATCCCAGCGTCCAGGGCAGCCACTGGCTGGTCCGGGGGCGCGCCGCGCCGAGGCACGCCAGTGCCGCCAGCGGGGCCACGAAGATCGGTCCACCGTCCTCGTTGACGAACAGGTAGCCGCAGATCGCCGCGACGACGATGACCAGCGTCGCCTCGGGCGAGCGGCGCCGCAGCACGAACGCCAGGCCCGCCGCCGCGGCCAGCGGATACGACGCCGAGGCGAGGTTCTCGGCCCCCTGCGCGAGCGGGGTGACCGTGACCAGGCAGACGGCCGCGAGCACCCCCGTGACCGGGTCCAGCCGCAGATCCTGCTCGGCGCGATACGCCATCGCGGCGACTCTAGGGGGAGTGGACGGCGGAGTCGTCCGTCGCCGGGCGTGATGTGCGTACGTCAGCCGACGTACGGGGCGGGTAGGACCCCTCCATGATCACCGTGATCCTGCTGGTCGCCATGCTGGTCGTCTTCGTGGTGGCGGTCAGCGCGGCCTCGGCCGGCCGGCGGCGCCGGCGGGCGGAGGAGGCGCGGCGGCGGCAGGAGGAGCTGGCGCGGCGCGCGCACGACGACCCCTTCGGCGGTGCCACCGCTTCGCCGTTGGGGTCTCTGGTCGAGCAGGCACTCGCCGACCCCCGTGCCTGGGCGCGGTCGATCGAGATCGACCCGGGGACCGGCGAGTGGATCGACATCACCGACAGCCGGCCGCCGCCCGGCCAGCAGGCGCAGCCCGAGCCGCAGCGCCGCAAGCGCAGCCGGGCGCGGACCGGGGCCACGCCCTTGAGCCGGATGCTGGAGGGCCTCGACGGCAGCGGCAGCTTCGAGGTGCAGTCACCCGACGGGCTGATCGACTTCGACGACGTCGGCGGCATGGACGCCCTCAAGCAGGAGATCCGCGACACCGTCGGGTTGATGCTCGAGCACCCCGACGACGCCGAGCGCTACGGGATCGAGTGGAACGGGTTGCTGCTGCACGGCCCGCCGGGCGTCGGCAAGACCTACTTCGCGCAGGCGATCGCCGGCCAGTACCGGCTGAGCTTCATCCACGTGTCCACGGGCGACCTGGTCAGCTCGATGCAGGGCGGGTCGGCGCGCAACATCGACAAGGCGTTCGAGACCGCGCTGGAGCACCTGCCGTGCCTGCTGTTCTTCGACGAGTTCGACTCGGTCGCCCAGCGCCGCGACAGCAGCCCCGACCAGGAGTCGCGGCGGACGGTCAACCAGCTGCTGACGTCGCTCGAGGGCAGCCGCGACGAGCGGGGGCTGCTGGTGATGGCGGCGACCAACGGGATCGAGCAGCTCGACCCCGCGGTCATCCGGCCCGGCCGGTTCGACCGCCACATCCGCATCGATCTCCCCGACGCCGAGGCGCGCGACGCGATCTTCCGCTCCGAGCTCGCCGACCGGCCCGCGGCGGCGAATCTTGAACTCGAAGAGCTCGTGCGGCGCAGCGAGGGCATGACGCCGGCGACGATCGAGAAGCTCGTCGACATGGCGGCGCTCGAGGTCTTCCGCGACGCGGCGCGCAGCGGCGAGCAGCTCCGGGTCGGCTCCGAGCACCTGCTCGGCGCGATCGAGCGGCTCGGCGGCCAGGACCGCCCGACCGTCGAGCACTGGACGTGGGACTCGCTGGTGCTGCCGGAGACCATCAAGGCCCAGCTCCAGCAGCTGCAGGCGGTCATCGAGGACCCGGAGTCCGCCGTGCGGTTCGGCATCGACCCGCCGACCGGGCTGCTGCTCGCCGGGCCGCCCGGCACCGGCAAGACCACGGTCGCCAAGGTGCTCGCCGCGCAGGCGCGCTGCTCGTTCTATCCCGTCTCCGGCGCCGACGTCACGAGCAAGTGGGTGGGGGAGTCCGAGGGCAACATCCGCCGCCTGTTCGAGCGCGCCCGCGCGAACCGCCCCTCGATCGTGTTCATCGACGAGATCGACGCGATCGCCGGGCGCCGCGGGCAGGCCGAGGTCCACGACGCGCACGTCAACCAGCTGCTGGCCGAGATCGACGGCATCGCCGGCCAGCGCGGCGTGTTCGTGGTCGGCGCGACCAACCGCCCCGACCAGATCGACCCGGCGATGCTGCGCGGCGGTCGGCTGTCGCGGACGATCGTCCTCGGCCTGCCCGACGAGGCCGGCCGGCTGGCGATCCTGCGGCTCAACACCGCGCGGATGCCGACCGTCGGCGTCCGCCTCGAGGAGCTCGCGCGCGAGACCGAGGGCTCCTCCCCGGCCGACCTCAAGGCGCTCTGCCAGGAGGCGGGCCTGGCGGCGATGGCCGGGGGCGACCAGATCGCCGCCGTCTCGCACGAGCACTTCACCGAGGCCCTGACGCGGGTGCGCTGACCTCAGTCGTCGAGCAGCGACGCCTGACGCGCGGCACCACGTCGCGACTCGGGCTCGATGCGGACGCGTCCTTCGTAGACCTCGTCCGCGAGGAAGGCGCGCATCAGCTTCTCGTGGGCGCGGTAGCGCAGGCCCTGTGCCTCGCGCCGGACGGCGGAGGCGTACTCGGCGGGGTCGCCCGGTCGTTCCTCGGCGAGCCGGCGGGCGAGGATCTCCTCCGCCGCCCAGGCGTAGACCGTGTTGGCGGCGACCTCGACCTCGAGCATCCGATACGGCAGGTACTCGCGCACGCGGGCCTTCGACAGGCCGGCGCGACGCGCGGCGCGTTCGAGCGCCTTGAACTCGCGACGGCCCTCGTAGACGGTGACGACGCCGGTTTCGGGATCGAAGTGCGCCTCGGTCTCGGCGTCCTCGTCCTTGCGGGCGATCTCGCGGACCCAGCCGCTCGCGTGGTGGCGGACGACGAGCACGACGAGCTCGGCGGCGTGCCCGCCGGCCTCGGCGAGGACGCTCAATCGCGTTCCCGGGTCGGCGCTGACGCGGCAGTACAGATTCGCCGAGATCCGCGACCACCCGCCGCGCACCGGCGGCGGGACGGTGTCGGTCCAGAGGTTGATGCCGAGGCCCGGGTCGACGGCGACGTGGACGGGGGTGCCGGGCGGGATGCGTGCGGGGTCGACGAGCAGCGAGACGCCGCGACGCTCGCCCGGGTGCAGCCTGATGAGCGCCTGCTTGAAGCGCAGCGGGGCGGTGGCTTCGGCGGGCGGCGGCGGCTCCTCGGAATCGCTCGCCTCCCCGGCCGGCGGCGGCTCCGTCGTCTCGTCGGCGGCCAGTGGTGCGTGCGGACTCGGGTGCCCGCCGCTCTCGAAGCCCGCCTTGCCCGGCGTGTCGAACGCGCTCTTCAGCGCATCGTTGAGCGCGCGCAGCCCGACCTGGTCGCGAGCCCGCAGCGCGCCGCCGGCGCGGACCAGATGGGCGCGCGTGCGGCGCTCCTCGGCGGCGACGATCGGGCGCAGGACGCGGTCGATCGCCGCGTAGAGCGCCTTGACGACGGGATGGTTGTCGTTGAGGCCGCTGCGATCCACCTTGACGACCACCTGCGGGCGCGGGCGCTCGAGGGCGGCGCGCTGCAGATCCTCGAGCGCGTCGCAGACCACCTCTCCGTACAGGCTGCGGGTGCCCGGGGCGCCCTCGTGGGAGGCGAACGTCGACTCGTGGGCGGCGCGGCCCGAGCGCACGACGAGCCCGCCCATGCGCGTCGCCCGCGACATCCCCGGCGAGAGCGGCCGCGCGCTGCGACAGACCGTGATGCGGGCGCGGATGTCCCCGGTGACCACGACCTCGTCGTCGAACAGCACCGGTTGGCCCGCATCCGGCTCCGGTGACGGGAGCTGCACCGTCTCCACGGCGCCGGACGGCAGCTCGAGCCACAGCTCGCGGGCCGGATCCTCGAGCACCGGCCTCAGCTGCACGAGCTGGGAGACAAGCGCCCGCAGCCGGCCATCCGCCGGCAGGCGCTCTGCCGCCAGCGGCACGGTGACGCAGGTCCCCGACGGCGAGCCCGGGGCCGGTTCGTCACGGACGTGGACGTACCCGTACGGATCGTCGCCCGAGGCGGGGAAGAACCACGTCTCGACGGCCCGCCCGTCGCGGACGCCTTCGATCCGCCCGGCGCCCTGCGCGAGCCAGACATCGCGCAGCCCGCGCCCGAACAGTCCGCGGCCGCCGTGCGCCTCGGGCAGCTCACCGAGCACGCCCAGCCGCCGGTCCACGCTGTCGGCGTTGACGCCGACGCCGTCATCGGCACACCGGACCTCGAAGCGCCAGCGGGTGAGCGCGGGCACCCGCAGCGCGCGCATCTGCGCGCGCCACGCGTCGGTGAACGCCTCCTCGGGGGCACCGAACCGGAGCTCGATGCGGCCACCGCCGCGTCCGGACGCCGCGATGGCTGCGTCAGCGTTGGTGACCAGCTCCGGGATGACCTGCACCAGGTCGATCCCGCCCTGCGCGAAGTTCTCGCGGAAGTAGCGCCCGCGCACCGCGCCGACCCGCACCGCCGATGTGGACAGCAGCTCCGGCATCCGGCGAATCTACCGCCGGTACCGGACCGCTCAGGCGACGACGCGCGCCGGCTCGGGCACGCGTGCGGACGAGCGCACGCGCAGGCCGAGACACGCGACGGCGGCGATCGCGGCGATGACGGCGATCGCGACCCAGCCGGCCTGGTAGGCGTCGAGTTGCGCTTGCGCACCGCGCGGCGTTCCGAGCACCGCAACGAGCACCGCGACGCCGAGCGCGTAGCCGACCTGGCGCGCCGCGTGCACGACCGCCGAGCCGGTGGCGAAGCGCTCGGGCGGGAGTGCCGTGGTCGCGGTCGCGGTCAGGGTCGGCAGCGTGAGCCCGACGCCAATACCGGTGAGGAGCGCGCCGGGGAGCATCGCGGTGACGTAGTGCGCCTCGAGGCCGATGGCCAGCGCCCACCAGAGCACGCCGGCGCCGAGCGCCGCGCAGCCGGCCGCCGAGATCGTCGCCGGATGCACGCGCCCGCCCCACCGGCCCACCGCGATGGCCAGCGGCGGCACCATGAGCGGGCCCGGCGCGAACGCGAACGCGGTGTGGAGCGCCGACCAGCCCCACCCGACCTGCGACCACACGATCACCGACAGCAGCATCGCCGCGAACGCGGCGCTGAACAGCACCATGGCCAGCGAGGAGACGGCGAACGGGCGGATGCGGAGCAGCGCGCGGTCGATCACCGGGCTCGGATGACGGCCCGAGCGAACCGCGAGGCCCACGAGCGTGGCGACCGAGCCGGCCAGCGCGCCCAGCGTGGACAGCGAGTCCCAGCCCCACTCCGGTCCCTTGACCAGCGCCAGCGAGATCGCGCCGATGGCGCCGGCCAGCAGGGCGGCGCCCGCGAGATCCGGCATCGGCCCCCCGGCGGGTGCGACGGCCGGCAGCCGCCGGAAGCCGACCACGATGGCGGCGATCCCCACCGGGACGTTGACGAGGAAGATCAGGCGCCAGTCGGCGGCGACCAGCAGACCGCCGAGCACCGGCCCGATCGCGGCCGCGAGCCCGGACGTCGCCGCCCAGATCCGCACCGCGCCGGCCCGCCGCTCAGGTGGATAGGCGGCCAGCAGCAGCCCGAGCGACGAGGGGATCAGCAGCGCCGCTCCGGCGGCCTGCAGGGTGCGCGCCGCGACGAGCAGCTCGATCGAGTTGGCGGCGGCGCAGAGCGCGGAGGCGCCGGTGAAGATCCCGACGCCGAGGAGGAACGCCCCCTTGCGGCTGAAGCGATCGGCGAGGCGGCCGGCCGGGACGAGGAGGGCGGCGAAGACGATCGCGTAGGCGTTCAGCACCCAGGACAGCGTCGACAGCGGCGTGCCGGCGAAGTCGCGCTCGAGGGCCGGGAAGGCGATGTTGACGATGAAGAGGTCGACGGTGGCGAGGACCACGCCGACGCAGACGATGGCGAGGACGAGCTCGGGGCGGGCTGCGCGTTGCGTCATGCAACGGACTTCTACCACGGTTAGTTGCTTCACGCAACCCATACAGATAGACTCGCCCTCGTGCTCAACCGCCGCTACGACGGACAGGTCTGCTCCGTCGCCGCCACCCTCGAGGTGGTCGGCGAGCGCTGGACGCTGCTGATCATCCGCGACGCCTTCCTGGGGCTGAAGCGCTTCGACGAGTTCCAGTCGAGCCTCGGCATCGCGCGCAACGTCCTCACCGACCGGCTCACCCGGCTCGTCGAGGCGGGGATCTTCGAGCGGGTCCGCTACAGCGAGCGCCCGGAACGCTTCGAGTACCGGCTCACGCCGGCCGGCCGCGAGCTCAACGTCGCTCTCACCGCCCTGCGCCAGTGGGGGGACGAGCACCTCGTCGACGAGCCGCCGCGGCTCCTGCGCCGCCGCAGCGACGGGGCGCCGGTCATCGCCGCGCTCGTCCCCGCCGACGCCGACGTCCTCGACGGGCGCGACGTCGAGATGGTCGCCGGGCCGGGCATGGGCCGGTCGCGAGATTGACATTCGTCCCGGTCGCGATGTCGCGCCGCCGGCGCCAGGCGCCGGGTCAGAGGCGGCGAGCCCGCTCGGCACGACGAGCGTGCCGTCGCGTGTGCGGCCCAGGATCGCGAGGTCGCGTCTCACACGCTTTCGCCTGACCTGGTCGTCGGTTGGCCGCGGCAGCCGGACGACGGCGGCGGGCCCGGGACGGGTCAGGCGCCGGCGGCCGGTCAGGAGCTCGATCGTCTCGATCTCGGGGCTGCCCGCGACGAACACCGACAGGCCGCGGTATGCATCCCGTGGCCTGGGGTGGACGAACGCGGCGCTGAGCGGCGGGCCCTCCTCCCCGTGGTGGCGTTGTAACCGTTCCCTCTGCCGTCGCCGAGGCTCAGCGCCTCGGCTCTGTCCTTGTCGGAGTCAGAAGCGGCGCTGTTGCGCCGCAAGCACACGGCCGTCGACGTCGCCGTCGTCGTCGAACTCCACCAGCGCGGCTCGTTCGCGATTGGCGAGGATCACGACCTTGGCGTCGCCGAGCCGGCCCGCCCACAGCGCCCGGATCTCCACCTCTTCGTCGTAGTCGAGCACCTGATCGTCGTCGTCCTCGCGGGCGTCGTCGGCCAGCCAGGCTTCCGCGGCCGCGCGGATCGTCGCCCTGTCGCGAGCGAGATCCCCCCGCAGCGGGAAGCCGGCGCCGGGCGCGCCGTCGATCACGGTCAGCTCGGGACCATCCGAGGATCTGGCGACGAGGAGTACCACGCCGACGACGAGGACGACGGCCAGCGCCAGCCCGCCCAGGAGCCAGCCGCGCGGCGGACGACGGGCGCCCGAAATCGGGTGATCAGAGTCGGGCATGCAGGGCGGCTGCCCGGGGACCCTACGCAGAAACGTGCGCGAGCCGTGGTCCGGGCGTAGGCTCCGTTGCATGAGACGCCGGTCGCTGCCGGCCGTGCTTGCCGCCCTCCTGGCGATCGTCGCCGCGATCGATGTGCCGGCGGCGGCCGGCGCGACGACCACGACGACGTACACGCCCGCCAGCGGCCCGATCGCCAACCCCGACCGCGGCTTCTACCACTACACCGACGACTGCGACAAGGTCGACTTCGTCACCTCTCAGCTCGTCGCCTACCGGACGGACGAGAAGATCAGTCTGGTGCTGTGCATCTTCTACCTCGCCCAGTTCAAGACCTCGGCGATCAGCCAGGCGCAGCTCGACCGCTTCGACCGCCAAGCCGCAAGGGTTCGCGCGGCGGGCCTCAAGATGGTGGTGCGATTCGCGTACACGACGTCCACCGCCGGTGACGACGCGAGCCCGAGCCGGGTCCAGGCGCACCTGAACCAGCTCGCGCCGTACCTGCAGGCCAACGCCGACGTCATCGCCGTCGTGCAGTCCGGGTTCGTGGGTGCGTGGGGCGAGGGCTACTACACGCAGCACTTCGGCAACGCGGGCGTCGTGAGCGCGGCCAATTGGGCCGACCGCAAGGCGGTGGTCGACAAGCTCCTGGCGATCCTGCCGGTCGGACGCAAGGTGCAGGTCCGGACGCCGGCCATGAAGCGAAGGATGTACGGGACGACGCCCGCGACCGCGGCCGATGCCGCGGCGGGCAGGGCGGTCGCGCGCGTCGGGCACCACAACGACTGCTTCCTCGCCAGCAGCGACGACCTCGGCACCTATGACGACCCGAGCGTCGAGTACCCCTATCTCGAGGCCGACTCCAAGTACGTCCCGGTCGGCGGCGAGACCTGCGCGGCGAACCCGCCCCGCTCGAATTGCCCCACCGCCCTGAATGAGCTGGGCATGTTCCATTACACCTACCTCAACCGGGACTACGCGCCCGAGGTCTTCGACAGCTGGACCGCCGGCGGCTGCATGCCGGAGATCGACCGGCGACTCGGGTACCGGTTCGTGCTCACGCGCGTGACGTCGGCCACCACGGTCACACGCGGTACCGACATGGAATTCCACATGACGGTTCGCAACGACGGATGGGCCGCGGCGATGAACGCGCGACCCGTGCGCCTCATCTTGCGGAACACCAGCACGGGTGCGCTCCGCACGCTGTCGCTGACCAGCGCCGCCACCTGGTACGCGGGGGCCACGGTGACGTTCACCCCGCAGCACCTCACGATCCCGTCGAGCGTGCCGGCCGGCACGTATGCGTTGCTCCTGAGCCTCCCGTCACCGTCGCCGTCGCTCGCCGCCCGGCCGGAGTACGCGATCCGGTTGGCGAACCTGTCGCTGTGGGAGCCGTCGACCGGGCTCAACCGCCTGGGACGGACGGTCAAGGTGCTGTAGCGACGCTGCGAGCGCCATCATCACGGCGTGCTCCTTCGCCTCGCCGACCCCGAGGGCCGGTACGCCGCCGTCCGCCTGTCGACCGACCTGCGCCTCCCTGAGGAGCAGAGCAGCTTCGCCCGGCATGACGGCGAGTGGCGGCTCGAGATCACGCTGCCGGCCGTCTCGCGCCTGGAGTACGCGTTCGAGGTCGTGCACGACGACGGC
Source organism: uncultured Solirubrobacterales bacterium (assembly GCA_963828075.1). Classification (GTDB taxonomy): domain Bacteria; phylum Actinomycetota; class Thermoleophilia; order Solirubrobacterales; family Solirubrobacteraceae; genus JACCYI01. The sequence continues at coordinate 3,023,059 of CAWHDH010000021.1, forward strand.
GGCGCCGAGCACGTCTGCGACCCGACCAACCCGCACCGCGCGCCCGGCGCGTTCGGCGAGAAGTCGGTGCTGCTGCTGCCCGGGTACGAGCCACCGCGATGGCTCGACGAGGAGGGCGTCCCGGGGCGAACGGACGCGATCGCGGTCGTCGGGCGCGGGCTCGGGGCCGAGGTCCACGCCGACATCTGGAGCCCGGCCGACACCGATCCGGCGGAGCCGCTGCCGCTGCTGGTCGCCCACGACGGACCTGAGTACGACGCGCTGTCACGCCTGACGCAGTTCGCCGCCGCCGGGATCGCCGCGGATCGGCTGCCGCCGCTCCGGATCGCGCTCCTCGCCCCGGGGGAGCGGGACGAGTGGTACTCCGCGTCGGCACGCTACGCGGGTGCGCTCGTCCGCGACGTCATCCCGGGGATCCTGCAGGCGGTCAACACCGCGGGCCGGCCGGTCGGCATGGGCGCCAGCCTCGGGGCGCTCGCGATGCTCCATGCCCAGCGCCGCCATCCCGGCGTCTTCGGCGGCCTGTTCCTGCAGTCCGGGAGCTTCTTCACCCCGCGCTTCGACGCCCACGAGTCGGGCTTCCCACGCTACCAGCGGATCGTCCGCTTCGTGCGATCGACGCTGCGCGGGGCGACCCCCGACCTCGACAAGATCCCGGCCGTGCTGACCTGTGGCGCGCCCGAGGAGAACGTCTACAACAACCGCCTGACCGCCCGCGCCCTCGCCGTGCAGGGCTATGACGCCGCTTTGCACGAGAATCCCGACATGCACAACTACACCGCCTGGCGCGACACGTTCGACCCGCACCTCACCGGCCTGCTCGCACGGTCGTGGTGAGCGGTCGCCAGGCAGAGCTCTGGTCGCCGGCGATCGGCGCGAGCGGCTCGGTGGTCGCATTCGGCCACTGGGGCCGGCCGGTGCTCGTGTTCTCGGCCGAGAACGGCCGAGCGTGGGATTTCCACGACCGAGGCATGGTGGGCGCGATCGAGGGCCTCCTCGAGGCGGGCCGCGTGAAGCTCTACTGCGTCGACTCGTTCGACGAGGCGTCCTGGTCTGACCGCTCGATCCCGCTCGAGGAACAGGCCCGCCGCCACGGCAACTACGAGTCCTGGATCCTCGACCAGGTCGTGCCGTGGATCCACGAGGACTGCTCCGGGCATCCGGAGATCGTCACCCTCGGCGTCAGCCTCGGTGCCTACCACGCGGTCAACATCGCGCTCAAGCGCGCCGACCTGTTCCCGCTCGCCATCGGCTTCTCCGGCAATTACGACCCGTCGAGCTGGGGCACCTGGGGCGAGCGCGGCGACGCCGCGTACTTCAACAACCCGTTCGACTCGCTCGCCAACACGGGCGGCGACCACCTGGACTGGCTCCGTGGCCAGCTCAACCTCCTGCTCGTCTGCGGGCAGGGCCAGTGGGAGGACACGACCGGGTCGCTCGAGAGCACCAAGCGGCTCGCCGGCCTGCTCGCCGAGAAGGGGATCCGCCACGAACTGGACCTCTGGGGCCACGACGTCCCGCACGACTGGCCGTCCTGGAAAGCACAACTGGTCCATCATCTGACACGGTTCTGCTGATGGACGAGTCCCGCCACCTCATCGGGCTGCTGCTCGGCACCGAGGAAGACTGGCCGAGGGCCTTCGAGACGCTCGTCTCGCGGCTCGGGCCGATCGTCGATGCCTCGGGCACCACCCACCACATCACCACCGAGCGGATCACCATCGAGCCGTTCGACCTGCGCGACAAACCGCGCCACGACCTCGTCGTCGACCGCCTCGCCTACTGGTACTTCCTCCCGCGCGAGTGGCTCAAGAAGGTCGCGCTGATGGACGACGTCTACCTGCTCAACAGCCCGTTCACCTTCCAGTCGATGGAGAAGCACGCGGCCTACTGCGCGATGCTGCGGCTGGGCCTGAAGGTGCCGCGGACCGTCCTCGTCCCGCACAAGAACCCGCCCGACAACACTCGCTTCGCGTACACGGCGGCGAAGTACAACCGGCCGTTCGACCTCGACGAGGTCGCCGAGCGCGTCGGCTATCCGCTGTTCATGAAGCCGTACGACGGCGGCCAGTGGATCGGCGTCAGCCACATCCGCGACCGCGACGCGCTGCACCGCGCCTACGACGAGTCCGGCGAGCGGTTGATGCACCTGCAGGCGTCGGTCGAGGGCTACGACGTGTTCGCGCGCTCGCTGTCGATCGGCGCCGAGACGATGGTCATGCACTTCCGGCCCGATCTGCCGATGCACGACCGCTACGCCGTCGACCACGGCTTCCTCGACCCCGAGGTCGGCGACGAGGTGCTGACGATCAGCCGGCTGATCAACGCGTTCTTCCGCTGGGAGTTCAACTCGTGCGAGACGCTCGTGCGCGGCACCGAGGCGTACCCGATCGACTACGCCAACGCCTCGCCGGATGTCGCGCTGACGAGCCTGCACTACTACTTCCCGTGGGCGATGAGCGCGCTGCTGAAGTGGTGCGTCTTCTGCACGGTCACGGCGCGCCGGCCGCGCCTGGACCTCGACACGCGACGCTACTTCGAGATCGGCGACCGCGAGGACCTGACCTACGCGGAGAAGCTCGCCGCGTACCGCGCGATCGCCGACGAGTACTTCGAGGTCGACCGCTACCAGGACTTCTGCGCCAGCCGCCTGGCGCACGTCGACGAGATGGTGCTGGACTGGATCACCTCGCCGGACTTCGACCGGCTGCTCATCGAGACCGTCGTGTCGACCTATCCGCACCACGAGCAGGAGCAGTTCGCCGGGCACTTCCGCGGGCTGGTCGGGCAGTGGGTGCGCGAGCGCGGCGCCACGGCCAGCTGGTCGTCGTAGCGCTACCTGGGAGGTAATCGATCGGGTGGGGTTCCGCGCTTAGCGTGCGGGCCCACCCACCTCTCGTATGGAAGGAACACCATGACGGCGTACGCCATCGCCCACCTGCAGTCGGTCGAGCTCGGCCCCGGGATCGTCGAGTACCTCGAGCGGATCGACGCCACCCTCGAGCCCTACGACGGCCGCTTCGTCGTGCACGGCGGCCCGATCGAGGTCCGCGAGCCTCCGTTCGACGGAAGCGTGATCGTCATCGAGTTCCCGGACGGCGAGCGCGCGGTGCGGTGGTACGAGTCCGACGCCTACCAGCGGATCCTCCACCTGCGCACCGACAACTCCGTGGGCTGGGCGATCCTCGCCGAGGGCGTCCCGGCGAGCCACCGCGCGACCGACGTGCTCGCGTCGGCGGGCGGCCAGTCCTGAATCTGGAGCGAGAATCTTGATCTGCGCGTCAGGTTCGTGGTTCAACCTGGCTCGCGTGACACGGATCGAATACATCCCGGAGCGCAGCGCGGACGGCACTGTCGTCGTCCTGCGCGCCGTCGCGATCAGCCCCGCCGGCCGGCTTCGCCGGCTCCTGCGCCGCCTGCTGCGGCCGTAGCGCCCGCTGAACTGGCCCGGAGGCGACGCGGGGTCCGCCCTTCGACGGGGGGAGCCCGATACTCGCGACCGATGTGCGAAGACGGCCGCCGACCTAGCGTCGCGGAGCATGTCCACCTCTCCACGCATCGACCGAGCCGAGTTCCTCAAAGGCGCGGCCGCGCTGGGTCTGACGACCCTCGGCGTCAAGGGCCTCGGGGCCGGCCCTCGACATCGCGTCGTTCGCGGTGGTCAAGGTGATCCCGGAGTACGGGCAGGACGGCCGCTCCCGCTACGCGTGGAAGCCCAAGCGGGCCTTTCGCGCGCTCGCGGAGCACAACCGCGCCTGCGCGCCGAAGGCCGTCCCGTAGTCTCCGACTGGATGGCGATGTCCTCGACAGCGGACCCGGAGACCCTGCTGGAGGCTGCGCGCCAGGGCGACGAGGAGGCGTTCGGCCGGCTCGTCGAGCCGCATCGCTCCGAGCTGCACGCGCACTGCTACCGGATGCTCGGCTCCGTCCACGACGCCGAGGACGCCCTGCAGGACTCGCTGCTGCGCGCGTGGCGGGGCATCGCGCGATTCGAGGGCCGCAGCTCGCTGCGCTCGTGGCTCTACACGATCGCCACGAACGCCTCCCTGAACGCGATCGCGCGGCGGCCGAAGCGCATCCTCCCGCTCGACCACGGGCCGGCCGCCGACGCGCAGGACGGGCCCGGGCTCCCGCTCGCCGAGACCGTCTGGCTCGAGCCCTATCCCGACGCGCAGCTGGGCGTCCCCGACGGCCACGCGTCGCCCGACACCCGCTACGAGCTGCGCGAGAGCGTGGAACTCGCCTTCATCGCCGCGGTCCAGCACCTCCCGGCCACCCAGCGCGCGGTCCTGATCCTGCGCGAGGTGCTCGGGTTCTCGGCGCGCGAGGTCGCCGAGTCGCTCGACACGACGGTCGCGTCGGTCAACAGCGCCCTGCAGCGAGCGCGCAAGTCGCTCGACGACCGCCTGCCCGAGCCCAGCCAGCAGGCCACGCTGCGCGTGCTTGGCGACGACGCGCTCCGCGAGCTGGTCGAGAGCTACATGGACGCGATGCAGCGGGGCGACGTCGACAAGGTCGTCTCGATGCTCGCCGACGAGGCGGCGTGGTCGATGCCGCCCGCCGCGGCGTGGTTCGGCGGTCGTGACGGCATCCGGGAGTTCCTGGTCGTCGGGCCGCTGTCGGGCGACTGGCGCTGGCGCCACCGCGCGACACGGGCGAGCGGCCAGCCGGCGGTCGGCGCCTACAGCTGGGACGAGCCGGAGGGCGCGTATCTGCCGTTCGCCCTCGACGTCCTGACCCTCGAGGGCGACCGGATCAGGGAGATCACGTCCTTCATCGTGCGCTCGACCGAGGGAACCGACCGCGAGTACTTCGACCGCTGGCCGACGCAGCCGCTCGTCCCGGCGAAGGTCGCCGCGGTGTTCGAGGCCTGCGGGCTGCCGGCTCGGCTAGAGAGTCCGTAGCCGCAGCACGAGCGCCTGCTCGGGCGCCAGCACCGGCATCGCGAGCCCCGCCGCTTCGAGCGCCCGCCCGCTCAGCTCGACCGCGCCGTCCGCCAGCCAGCCGGGCGGCGCCGCGTGCATCGCCCGCGGCGCTCCGCCGACGGACACCGGCTCGGCGCGGTAGACGCGGTCAGGGTCGAGCCCCGGCAGCCGCGCCGGCGCCGGCGCCTCGGCGACCGAGGTCGCGAGCTGAACGTAGGCGAAGAGCGCCTCGGAGCGGTCGGCCGCGACCACGCCGTGAACCCAGGCGGCCGAGTCGGGGTGGTCGGCGCGCACGACCTCGCCGGTGTGCAGCAGCTCGCGGGCGTCCTTGTAGACGCCGATCGCCTCGGCCAGGGCGGCGCGCTCGTGGTCGTCGAGCGCGGTGACGTCGAGCTCCATCCCGAAGTGCCCGAACAGCGCGGTCGCGGCGCGGAAGGAGAGGTCGTGGACGCGGCCGGTCGTATGCGAGCGCGCCGGGCCGACGTGCGAGCCGACCAGCTCCGGCGGCAGCAGGAGCTGCGTCCAGCGCTGGATCGACTGGCGCTCGAGCGCGTCGTTGGTGTCGCTCGCCCAGACGCGGTCGGTGCGGGCGAGGATGCCGAGGTCGGCGCGCGCGCCGCCCGACGAGCAGCTCTCGATCTCGACGCCCGGATGGTGCGCGCGCAGCTCGTCGAGCAGGGCGTAGGTGGCGAGGGTCTGCGCGTGGACGGCGGGGCGCCCGTCGTGGCCGGCGTCGACGAGGTCGCGGTTGTGGTCCCACTTGAGGTAGCCGATGTCGTACTCGCTCAGCAGCGCGTCGAGCCGGCCGAACAGGTAGGCCCACGCGCCCGGGTTGACGAGATCGACGACCTGCTGCCCGCGCCACGGCGGCGGCAGCCGTCCCGCCGTCCCGAGCACCCAGTCCGGGTGCGCGCGGAACAGGTCGGAGTCCGGGTTGACCATCTCGGGCTCCACCCACAGGCCGAACTGCATGCCGAACCCGCGGACGTGATGCACCAGCGGGTGCAGACCGTCCGGCCACACGTCCTCGTCGACGTACCAGTCGCCGAGGCCGGCGGTGTCGTCGCGGCGGTGGCGGAACCAGCCGTCGTCGAGCACGAAGCGCTCGACGCCGAGGCCGGAGGCCGTGTCCGCGAGCCCCTTCAGGCGGTCGAGGTCGTGGTCGAAGTAGACGGCCTCCCACGTGTTGAGCACCACCGGACGTGGCCGGCGGACATGCCCCGGCCGCGCGCGCACGTAGCCGTGCAGCGCGGCGCTCAGCCCGTCGAGGCCTCGCTCCGACCAGGCGGCGAACACCCACGGCGTCGCGTACTCGTCGCCGGGCTCGAGCACCAGCTCCCCGGGGCCGAGCAGCTCGGAGGCGCCGAGCGCCGAGTCACCGGTCGGCAACCGCTCGGCCCAGACGCGGTGGTCGCCGCTCCAGCCGAGATGGACGCCCCAGACCTCGCCGCCGCGGAAGCTGAATCCTTCCGTGCCGGCCACCACCAACAGCGAAGCGTCGTGCCCGGTGCGCCCGCGCCGGCTCTCGCGCAGCCAGGTGCCGAAGTCGAACGGCCGGCGCTGGGGATGGCGCTCGCGGCACCAGCGGCCCGTGAGGTCGAGCACCTCCTCGGCGACCGCCGGGACCGGCAGGACACAGCCGAGCTCTCCGACCGCGTAGGGGTCAGACCCCGCGTTGCGGAGCACGTGACGGAGCCGCAGCACGCCGCTCGGCTCGAGCGCCAGCTCGCTGCGCAGCGCGAGCCCTGCCACCTCGTCGACCGCCTCGACGTCCACCGACGCCTCGCTCGCCGACACGCCCGCCACCACGAACGCCGGCGAGAAGTCCGCGCCCGCACGGGAGCCCGTCAGTCCGGGGCGGCCGCGAAAGCCGGCGGAACCCTCCGGGACCAGCGACAACGGGACCGGCACGTCGAGCACCGCGCGCGGCAGCGGCCCCGCGGTCGCCACCAGCACCGCCGCGACGTCGACGTCGTCACCGAGATCCCGCCCCCAGTGGACCACCCGAGCGGGTCCCGGACTGCGCGCGTCGAGCAGCAGCGACGCGCCGCCGCCGCGGAGGTGGTGGATGCCGTTCATCCCTTCGTGGCGCCCAGCGTCAGGCCGCCGATGAACTGCCGCTGCAGCGCGATGTAGACGAGCAGCGTCGGCACGGCGGCCACCAGCGAGGCGGCCGCGATCAGGTTGTTGTTGGTGAAGAACTGGCCCTGCAGCCCGGCCAACGCCGACGTGATGGGCCGCTTCTCGCCCGTCTGCACGAGTACCAGCGCCCAGAAGAAGTCGTTGTAGATCCAGGTGAACTCGAGCGTCGCGAGCGCCGCGAGCGGCGCCCGGCACAGCGGCATGATGATCTTCCAGAACTGGGCCCAGACGCCGGCGCCGTCGACCAGGGCGGCCTCGGTCAGCTCGATCGGCAGCGTGCGCATGTAGTTGCTCAGCACGAACACGCAGAAGCCCATCTGGAACGCGACGTGGATCAGGATGATCCCGAGGTAGGAGTCGAACAGCGCGCCGGAGTCGCTCAGCCACGTCGGCAGCGGGATCTCCAGGAAGATCCGGTACAGCGGCGTGATGATCACCTGCTGGGGCAGCAGGTTCCCGGCCGTGAACAGCATCAGCAGCGCGATGTTGAACTTCCACGAGAAGCGCGAGACGCCGAACGCCACGAACGACGAGAGCGTCAGCACCAGCAGGATCCCCGGCACCGCGATGATCAGCGAGTTGAAGAAGTAGTGCGGCAGGTCCGCGTCGCGCCACGCGGTGACGTAGTTGTCGAAGTTGAGCTCCCCGCCGATCGACGCGTACCCGAGCCGCGCGGTCTCCTCATACGGCCGTAGCGACGTGTAGATCGCGTAGAAGATCGGGAACAGGAACGCGATCGTCGTGGCGATCAGCAGCAGGTGCGCGAGCCACATCTTCGAGCGCTTCGGCTTGCGCTGGGCCCGCTTCGCGGCGACGATCCGCGCGGGCGGGGCTGGGGGGTCGGCGACGACGCTCACGGCCGCGTCTCCCGCCGGAAGTTCTGCGTGAGGTAGGTGATGATGAAGCCGAGCGAGATGACCAGCAGCATCACGCCGATCGCCGAGCCGTAGCCGATGCGGCTGGCCTCCCCGACGATGTTGTCGTAGACGAGCACGGACAGCAGCTCGAGGCCGTTCTTGCCGCCGTTGATGACGTAGACGATGTCGAACGCGCGCAGCGACTCGATCACCGTCACCACCAGGACGACGATGTTGATCGGCTTCATCACCGGGAAGATCACGCGCCGGAACATCTGCCACTGGTTGGCGCCGTCGATCGCCGCGGCGTCGCGCAGGGAGGGGTCGACGCTCTTCAGGCCCGCCAGGTAGAGCACCATGATGTAGCCGGTGTGGCGCCAGCTGGCGGCGACCAGCGTCGCCCACAGGTTGAGCTGGGGATCGCCGAACCAGTTGATGGCGTTGGGACCCGAGTTGCCGATGACGCCGTTGATGAGGCCCTGGTCCTGCGAGTAGAAGAGCTGCGCGATGAAGCCGACGAGCGCGAGCGAGAGCATCACGGGGAGGTAGATCGCGCTCTGGTAGAAGCGCGAGAACCGCAGCTGGCGGTCGAGCACGGCGGCCAGGAAGATGCCGAACGTCGTCGGGAGCGCGACGAAGAAGACGAGCCAGATGAGGTTGTGGCGCAGCGCGGGCCAGAACGGCGGGTAGATCGAGACGATCTGGTCGTAGTTGCGTCCGCCGACGAAGTCGATCGTGCCGACGCCGCCGATCCCGTCCCACGAGGTGAACGACAGATAGACCGACGACAGCGTCGGCACCCAGACGAACGCGACGTGCAGCGCCGTCGGGATGGCCAGCATGATCGCCAGGACGATCTTGTCCCGGCGCGAGAGCTGCCGGAGCCTCCCCCGGCCCCGCCGAGAGCGACGGGGCCGGATGGGTTGCGTGACGACGGTCATGTGGCGGAGGAGCCCGGCTGCCTTACGTGAAGATGGTCTTCTTCTGCTGCTCGATCTTCTTGGTCAGCCCGTCGATGTCGTCGGGCTTCTGGATGAACGTCTGCAGCGACGGGATCATCACCGTCGACGCGAAGTCCGGCCGCGTGTCGCGATCCATGAACTGGGCGATGCCCGACGCCTTGCCGATCAGCTCGACCGACTTCTTCTGCAGCGCGGAGTAGCCGCTCGTGTCCGCGTCGCTGGCGCACGCGATGTTGTTCGGGTCCGATCCGAGGTAGGCGTCCTGCGCCTTGCCCGATGCCAGGAAGGTCAGCAGCGCCTTGGCCGCCTCCTCGTTCTTGGGCTTCTTGGAGAGCATGAAGCCGTCGATCGGCGCGTCGAGCGTGTCGGACCCGATGTTGGAGTCGACCTCGGGGAAGTTGAAGAAGTCGAGGTCCTCGCGATCGGTCTCGTCGAACTGCTGGCCCACGAAGCTCCCGAGGAGGTACATGCCGGTCTGCTTCTTCGCGAGCGACTGGCCGGCCTCCTGCCACGTGCGCCCCAGCGCGCCCTTCTGGTGGTAGGGCAGCAGGCCGCGCCACGTGTCGAAGACCGTCTTGACCTTCTGGTCCTCCCACGAGGCCTCGCCCTTCATGAGCTGCATGTGGAAGTCGTAGCCGTTGACGCGCAGGTTCAGGATGTCGAACGTGCCCATCGCGGGCCAGCCGTCCTTGTCGGCGAACGCGATCGGGTCCAGGCCGTCGCCCTGCATCTTCTTGCACAGCGCGGTGAGCTCGTCGAGCGTGGCGGGGACCTCGTAGCCGCCCTTCTCGAACACGCTCTTGCGGTAGAAGAGCGCCCACGGGTAGTAGTAGAACGGGATGAAGTACTGCTTGCCGTCGAGGCCGGTCGAGGCCTTCTTGAGCGCATCGGAGTAGTTGCTGCCGACGTTCTCCCAGACGTCGTTGATCGGCGTCGCGAGGCCGCGCTGGGCGAAGAACTGCATGCGGTAGCCGGCGAACCAGGTGAAGACGTCGTCGGGGCGGCCCTGCAGGTAGGAGTTGATCTGCTCCTGGAACGTGTTGTGGTCGATCGTGTTGACCTTCAGGTTCACGCCCGGCTGCTGCTGCTTGAAGGCGGCGAAGGCGCTCTCGAGCGCCTTCTTCGGGACGGCGTCGGAGGCGTTGGAGCCGAAGGTCAGCGTGCCGGTCGGCTTGCCCCCGCCCGACGTCTTCTTCTCTCCGCTCGACTCGGAATCATCGGACCCGCAGGCCGCAAGGACGCCCGGCAGCGCCAGCGCGCCCATCGTGCCGGCGGCTCCCCGCAGAAGCGTGCGCCGGTCAATCGGCGCGTTCGGGTCGAACACGCTCGGGTGCCGGGTGTTCGGTGAAGACATCAGCCTCTCTCCTCCTCGAGCTGCCGGGTAGGGCACCAACCTCACAGAACCCACCGCGATCTCACGGTCAGGGCACATCTCACCGGCCCATCCGATCAATGTCAAGGGAGAATTTGTTGACTCCGAGGGTCCTTTGTGGCTAGAACACGCAGTCGTGGCCACAGAACTCCCGCAGGATCGGCTGTTCTTCGGCGGGGACTACAACCCGGAGCAGTGGTCGGAGGACTACTGGCCGGAGGATGTCCGGCTGATGGGCGAGGCCGGGGTCAATCTCGTCAGCGTGGCGATCTTCTCGTGGTCGCTGCTCGAGCCGGAGCCGGGCCGTTACGAGTTCGCCTGGCTCGACCGAGTCCTCGACGGATTGCACGCCGGCGGCGTCGCCGCCGATCTGGCGACCGCGACGGCGTCGCCGCCGCCGTGGTTCTCGCGCCGGCATCCCGAGAGCCTGCCCGTCACCGCCGACGGGCGGCGGCTGTGGCCGGGCGGCCGGCAGGCGTACTGCCCGTCGAGCCCCGCCTACCGCGACGCGGCGGCGGCGCTCGTCGAGGCGCTCGCGACGCGCTACGCCGAGCACCCCGCGCTCGCGATGTGGCACGTCAACAACGAGTACGGCTGCCACGTCGCGCACTGCTATTGCGACGTCAGCGCGGCCGCGTTCCGGCGCTGGCTGCAGCGCCGCTACGGCGACATCGACGGGCTCAACGCCGCGTGGGCGACGAACTTCTGGAGCCAGCGCTACGGCGACTGGGAGGAGATCCTGCCGCCTCGCAGCGCGCCCACCTTCGCCAACCCGACCCAGCAGCTCGACTTCTGGCGCTTCTCGTCCGACGAGCTGCGCGACTCCTATCGCTCAGAGCTCGAGGTCCTGCGGCGCGTCACCCCGGACGTCCCGGTGACGACGAACTTCATGACGCCGCAGTTCAAGCGCGTCGACTACTGGGCGTGGGCGCCGGAGATCGACGTCATCTCCACGGATCACTACCTGCGCCCGGCCGAGGGACCGACCGAGCTCGACCTCGCGCTCTCCGGCGACCTGACGCGAGGGCTGGCCGGCGGCGATCCGTGGGTGCTCATGGAGCACTCGACCAGCGCGGTGAACTGGCAGGCGCGCAACCGGCCCAAGCGCCCGGGCCAGATGCGCCGCAACGGCCTCGCCCACGTCGCGCGCGGCGCCGACGGCGTGCTGTTCTTCCAGTGGCGCGCCTCACGGGCCGGCGCGGAGAAGTTCCATTCGGGGATGGTCCCGCACGCCGGGACCGACTCGCGGGTTTGGCGCGAGGTCGTGCAGCTCGGCGCCGACCTGCAGGCGCTGGCCGAGGTGCGCGGCACGCGGGTCGACGCCGACGTGGCGATCCTCTGGGACTGGCACGCGTGGTGGGCGATCGAGCTCGACTCCCATCCGTCGGCCGACGTCACCTACCTCGACCGCATCCGGGCGTTCCACGGCGCCCTGTGGCAGGCCGGCGTCACCGCCGACGTGCGCCATCCCGAGCACGATCTGACCGGGTACCGACTCGTGCTCGTGCCGAGCCTGTATCTGCTGACCGACGCCGCCGCGGCGGGCCTCACGCGCTACGTCGAGGGTGGCGGCCACGCGCTGGTGAGCTACTTCAGCGGGATCGTCGACGAGCACGACGCCGTCCGTCTGGGCGGCTATCCGGGTGCGTTCCGCGACCTGCTCGGTGTGCGCACCGAGGAGTTCCACCCGCTGCTCGAGGGCGAATCCGTGCGCCTCGACGACGGCAGCGCCGCGTGCGTGTGGATGGAGGACCTGCGGCTGACCGGCGCGGAGGCGATCGCGCGCTACGCCGACGGCCCGCTGGCCGGCACGCCGGCGATCACCCGCCGGGCCGCCGGCGACGGCGTGGCGTGGTACGTGGCGACGCGCCTTGAGGACGCGGCGACCGCCCGGCTGCTCGCGCGCGTGTGCGCCGACGCGGGCGCGGCCCCCGTGCTCGAGGACCCGCCCGCCGACCTGGAGGCGGTGCGCCGCCGGGGCGCGGCGGGCACCCTCCTCTTCCTCCTCAACCACGCCGACTCGCCGGCGCGCGTGCCCGCCGCCGGCACCGATCTGCTGACCGGGACAATCCATGACGGGACGGTCGAGGTGCCGCCCGGTGGCGTCGTCGTCCTGCGCGAGAAGGCGGCGTGACGGTGCTCGCCCGCCAGCGCCAGGAGCAGATCCTCGATGCCCTGCGCCAGTCGGGCGGCGTGCGCGTCGCCGAGCTCACGGACCGCCTCGGCGTCTCCTACATGACGATCCGCCGCGACCTCGACACGCTCGCGGATCTGGGGCTCGTGGAGAAGGTCCACGGCGGCGCGACGATCAGCGCCGAGCGCAGCGCCGAGGAGCCCGGCTTCGAGGTCAAGTCGCTGCGCGAGCGCGACGAGAAGGAGGCGATCGCGGCGGCGGCCGCCTCGTTCGTGCGGCCGGGCACGGCGATCGGCCTGACCGCGGGCACGACGACCTGGGCGCTCGCCCGCCACCTCAGCCGCATCCCCGACATCACGGTCGTGACCAACTCGATCCCCGTCGCCGAGGTGATGCGCGACGACCACCGCACGGACTTCCACATCGTGCTCACCGGCGGGCTGCGGACGCCGTCGGACGCGCTCGTCGGCCCGGTCGCCGAGGCGGCGATCCGCTCGATGCACGTCGACCTGCTGTTCATGGGCGTGCACGGGATGGACGAGGTCACCGGCTTCACGACGCCGAACCTGCTCGAGGCCCAGACCAACCGCACGTTCGTGGCCTCGGCGCGCCGCCTGGTGGTGGTGGCCGACCACACGAAGTGGGGCGTGATCGGCCTCACCACGATCGCCTCGCTGCAGGAGGCCGCGGTGCTGGTCACCGACGACAAGCTCGGCGAGACCGCCCGGTCCGGCCTGGAGTCCCAGGTCGGCCAGCTGATCGTCGCGCCGGTGCCCGTCGCGGCCGGCGACGGCGCTGCACCTTAGTCGTTGGCGATGAGCCCGAACCGCGCGCCCTGGGGGTCGGCGACGACCGCGAAGCGCCCGACGCCCTCGGCGTCCATCGGCCCCGTCTGGAGCGAGCCGCCGAGGTCCTCGACGCGCGCGACGCCGGCGTCGCAGTCCTCGACCGCGAAGAACGTCGTCCAGTGGGCGGGCACCTGCTCGGGGACCCCGGGCGGCATCGTCGCCATGCCCGCGACGGCCCGGCCGCCCACGTTGAGCTGGGTGTAGGTCGTGCCGCTGAACGTCGCGTCCTGCGGCGCCAGCCCGAGCACCGGTTCGACGAACGCCTTGGCGCCGCCGACGTCGCGCGTGTGGAGCTCGTTCCAGCTGAAGCTGCCGGGGTCGTTGACGAGCTCGGCGCCGATGTGGCGCCCGGGCTGCCAGGCTCCGAAGACCCCGGCCGCCGGGTGGGTGAAGACGGCGAGCCGCCCGGCATCCATGACGTCCATCGGCTCCAGCAGCGCCGTGGCGCCCGCGCTGGTGGCGCGCTGCGCGAGCGCGTCGACGTCGTCGGTGGAGAAGTAGGTCGTCCACGCCGGCGGCTGCCCCTCGCCCTGGAGCGGGCCGACGGCGGCGACGTTGTGGCCGTGCAGCGTGAAGAACGCGTAGCCGCCCGTCTCCTCGACGGGGCCGGCGTCCTGGACCCGCCAGCCGAACAGGCCGACGTAGAAGAACTGGGCGGCTTCGAGATCCGAGGTGCCGAGGTCGACCCAGCTCGGGGTCCCGGGCTCGTACGAGGTGCGTTCAGGCATGACGCGGATCCTCGCCTCGGGAGGCATGTCACGCAAGGCCCGCGGACCGGCCGGTACGGTGGCGCCATCGACGCCGTCGCCACACCGCCCGGCCCGACCGAGCCGCCGTTCGTGCAGACCGCGCGCTGGCTGCTGCGGCCGATCTCGTTCCTGGAGTCCTGCCGGCGGCGCTACGGCGACACGTTCGGCGTGCGCTTCCTCGGCTTCAAGACGCCGATGGTGATGCTCTCGGACCCGGACGCGATCCGCGCGCTGTACACGGTGCCCGAGCATGGCCTGCCGCCCGGGCGCACCGTGGCGCTGCGGCCGATCGTCGGCCCGCGGTCGGTCCTGCTGCTCGAGGGGCGCGAGCACCTCGCGCGGCGCCGGCTGATGCTGCCGCCGTTCCACGGCGAGCGCATGCGCGCGTACGAGTCGATCGTGTCGGAGGTCGTGGGGCGCGACGTCGACGGCTGGCCGGAGGGGCAACCGTTCTCGCTGCACCCGCGGATGCAGGCGATCACGCTCGACGTGATCCTGCGCGCCGTCTTCGGCGTGACCGATCCCGGGCGGCGCGATCGGCTGGCGACGAGCCTCAACCGCCTGCTCGCCGGCACCGCGTCGGCCGGCCTGCAGTTCGGGGTACTCCTCTCCCGCCGCCTCGGCGGTCCGGACCCGCTCGCCCGCCTGCACGTCCTGCGCGAGGAGATCGACCGGCTGCTCGACGCCGAGATCGCCGAGCGCCGCGCCGACCCGCGCGAGGACATCCTGTCGATGCTCATCGCGGCCAGGTTCGAGGACGGCGCGCCGATGGACGACGCCGAGATCCGCGACCAGCTGATGACGCTCCTGCTCGCGGGCCACGAGACGACCGCGACCGCGTTGGCGTGGACGTTCGACCTGCTCGTCCGCCACCCGTCGGTGCTGGCGCGGTTGGTGGCCGAGATCGACGGCGGCGGCGGCGGCGACGCGTACGTGCGCGCGGTCGTCGCCGAGGCCCTGCGGCTGCGCCCCGTCGTCCCGCTCGCCGGCCGGCGGCTGAGCGCGGAGCTGCGCGTCAACGGCCACGTCCTGCCCGCCGGGACCGACGTCACGCCGGCGATCTGGCTCGCCCACACGCGCGCCGACCGCTACCCCGAGCCGTTCGCCTTCCGCCCGGAGCGCTTCCTCGAGGGTGCGCCGACGACCTACGCCTGGATCCCGTTCGGCGGCGGCGTGCGCCGCTGCCTCGGCGCCGCGTTCGCCGAGATGGAGATGCGCGTCGCGCTCGCCGAGATCCTGCGCCGCCGCACCCTGCGCCCCGCGACCGCATCGGCCGAGCGCGTCGCCCGCCGCAACGTGACGTTCTCGCCGGCGACCGGCACGCGGGTCGTGGCCACGCCGCGGTAACGGCGGTCCCCTCCGAATCGGGTTCCTGCGTGGACTGGGACAGCGGCAGCTACGAGCAGACGGCCCGCACGCTGGAGCCGGCGGCCGAGGTGGCCGTCGACGCGCTCGGCCTGCGCGGCGGCGAGCGGGTCCTCGACGTCGCCTGTGGAACGGGCAACGCGGCGCTGGCCGCCGGGCGGCGCGGGGCGTCGGTCACCGGGGTCGACGGGGCGCCACGCCTGATCGAGGTCGCCGGTCGCCTCGCCGCCGAGGCTCGCATCGACGCGCAGTTCGTGGTCGGCGACGCGCACGAGCTGCCGTTCGCCGACCGCTCCTTCGACGCCGTCGTCTCGGTCTTCGGCGTGATCTTTGCCGACGACGCGGCCCGCGCGGCGGCCGAGCTGCGGCGGGTGGCGCGCGGCCCGGTCGTGGTGACCGCATGGGTCCGGCGCGGCGCGATCTCTGACGCCATCGGCGCGATGATGGCCGCGGTCGAGGAGGTCGCCGGCCCGGCCGAGGTCGCGCGCCCGGATTGGGGCCAGGAGACGACGCTGCGCGAGCTGCTCGGGCGCGACGTCGAGGTCAGCGAGCACGGGCTGGCGTTCACCGCCGAGTCGCCGCGCGCGTGGATCGAGCATCAGGACGCGAACCATCCCGCGTGGGCGGCCATCCGCGACCAGCTTCCAAGCGACCGCTACGCCGCCTTGCGCCAGGAGCAGGAGGCGTTGCTGACGGCCGGGAACGAGGACCCCGGCGCCTTCCGGGTCACCAGCCCCTACCTCGTCGCGCGGCTTCCCGGCTGATCGGACGCCGTATGGCCGGCGGGCAGGGGTCAGACCCCTTGAAGCCGCTCAGACGCGCTGTGGTCGAGCCTGGGCCGCTGCGTTCAGGCGGACGGAGCGGCCGGTGGCGTCGCTTGGTCGCCCGACCGTGGGTGATGTCCCGGGAACTGCATCATCGAGTGAAGGTCGGCGGCGGGGGCGGGATCGCGCCGCGCGGAGCCGTCGGCGGACGTCAACCACCCCCGTGTCCGCCTCCACCCTCCCTTGGGGGTGGTTCACCCCGAATAGTGGGGTCAACCACCCCCATGAGGGGCGGCGGTGGCGCATGGGGGTGGTTGACGTCGCAGCTGACGCCCATACCCCGTCTCGGTGACCGCAGTTTGAGACCGCGGGGCCGCCGCAATGAGGCACACCCGGCGTCCTCGGATTCAGGCGAAGCGGCAAGCCGTGCTGCACGCTCGCCAGTAGGCGTAGAACGATGCCGGCCTACGCAAGTGCCGAACGCGGGACTCTGCTGCCTTTCACGCTGATGGCTGCACCGTTCGCCGCCTTCGGATTGTGCGTAGCGCTCGCCGTCGTCTTGAGCGGCGTTCCAGGGGTCTATGTGGCCGGCGTCCTGGTCGCTCCGACCCTGACGGCTTGGCGCGCCCAGAGGGTCGGTTGCTCCCGCACTCGGGTTTGGGCGCTCAGTGCGTTGTCGCTGGCGACGGCCCTCGTCTTACTACTCGTCGCGTTGACCGTCCTCCTCGTCGTCGTCGGGAGGGCTATGGATGATTTCGGCTAGAGGATCGACGAGTGCCCACCGATCCCAACGATCGCTGCTTTGAGGCTTGCGGGTCCTCGCGCGAGGAAACCGAAGTTCAGAGCGGCGGCGACTCGGAAGCGATGAACCCGCACGGGTGCGCGTCGACGTCGAGAGCGGAGCCGCGCTCCCGCGCGCCTGAAAGAACCGTCCGTCGCTGACACGCGACGGCAGCGAGCCGGGCGGCTTCCGGAGCGGAGCGCGCTCGCCGCTTGTCGGCGTATGTTGGTCGCTGATGTTCGACCGGTCTCTGCTGCCGGCTCGTACCGCGTTCCTCGGGGGCCCTGGGTTGCACTGGGTTGAGCGTCCGCCTGACCGGCGCCTGGCGCCGTGGGTCGCGACCATCTGGACACTGCGTTGCGACACAGCGCAACCGCTGCGCGTGCTTCCGGACGGTTGCATGGACATCATCGGCACCGACCTCGTGGGCACACTGACCGAGCCGCTGGTGGCGGACCTGCAGGCGGGTGACGCCAGCTTCGGGGTGCGGCTGCGTCCGGGCGCCTTCACCGCGCTGTTCGGCGTTCCGGCCAGCGAGGTCGCCGGCGAGCGACTGCCACTCGCCGAGGTCGTGCGGCCGCGACCGCTCACGGCGCTGGTGAACGATGCTCCCCCACCGGGCCCGATCGCGGCACTGGCGCTGCATGCACCTGACGTGCGCTGGCTGGCGCGGGAGACGGGATACAACCAGCGCCACCTGCGCCGACGTCTGCCGGCGGTCACAGGACACGGGCCCAAGCGGCTCGGACGCATCGGCCGGATGCAGGCCACGCTTGCCGCCGGTCGCGGTGAGAGTTGGGCGCGGACCGCCGTCGAGCACGGCTATCACGACGAGTCGCACATGATCAACGACATCCGTGCGCTCGCGGGAGCGACTCCACACGAGATGCACCGCGGCCGTTTTTCTCCAGGGCGTCGCGCCGTGAAGCCGGAAAGCTTCGTGCATGGAGCAACGAGTCAGCATGATCACGCTCGGCGTCGCCGACGTCCCTGCCGCGCGCGCCTTCTACGAGCGGCTCGGCTGGACGGTCACGTTCACCGACGGGGACATCGTCATGTTCCAGACAGGCGGCATGATCCTGTCGATCTGGTGGCGCGACAAGCTCGACGTCGACGGCGGCGTAGCTGATCGCGGCGGCTATGGCTCGGCCGCGCCTATGCGGTCGGTGACGCGGAGGCGGTGGACACGGTCTGCCGGGAGGCCGTCGCGGCGGGCGCGACCCTGACGCGTGCCCCCGGTGAGAAGCCCTTCGGCTACTCGGGCGTGTTCGCCGACCCGGACGGTCACACGTGGGAGGTTGCGTGGGTGCGCCACTGGATCCTGAGCGAGGACGGCACGGTCGAGTTGCCGAGGTAGATCGCGCGGCGGCCGCGCGACCGCCGCCGAGAACGTCGGATACGGACGAGTTGCGGGCGTGTACTAGGCTCGCGGGCGTGCCCGATCGCCTCTACTTCACCGACTCTGACGCCTCCAACGAGTTGATCGCGCGCGACCCGCTCGCGCTGCTGATCGGCTTCGTGCTCGACCAGCAGGTGACCGTCCAGAAGGCGTTCTCCGGCCCGCTGGCGATCCGCGAGCGCCTCGGTGGCCTCGAAGCCGCGCAGCTCGCCGGCACCGACCTCGAACCGGTGTTCCGCGAGCGCCCGGCCGTCCACCGGTTCCCCGGCGCGATGGCCAAGCGCGTGCGCGACCTGTGCGCCCACGTCGCCGAGCGCTACGACGGCGACGCGGCGCGCGTGTGGACCGACGCCACCACCTCCGAGGAGCTGCGCGCCAACCTCGCGGCGCTGCCGGGGTTCGGCGAGATGAAGGTCAAGGCGGTCGCCGCGGTGCTGGCGAAGCGGTACGGCGTCGCGCTGGCCGAGCCGCTGGTGCCGCCGCACGCGACGCTCGGCGACGTCGACTCGGCGGAGGCGCTGCACGAGTACCAGGCGTGGAAGCGCGAGTACAAGGCCGGCCTGCGGGCCGCCGCCGCCGAACGCGCCTGACGGCGCAGCGCTACTCCGGCGCGCCCCGTCCGTTCTTTGGGTAATCGACCCGAAGGGAGCAGGCTGTGCGGCGGATCCTCCAGACCACGATGGGCGCTGTGTGCGCGGCCGGGCTCGCGCTGCCCGGCGCGGCGTGGGGCGCCGAGGCGTCGGTCAGCTCGGCGCCGCGGGTCATCCCCGGGAACAAGGGCCCGGACACGACGATCACGGTCTACACCCTCACCGTGACCGCGGGACCGGGGGAGATCAACCAGCCGCGCGCCGCCCTCGGTGCCGACGGGACGATCATGCTCACCGAGGCGGTTGCGCCGATCACGCCGGGCGCCGGCTGCACGGCGGTCTCCGAGCGCGAGGTCAGCTGCAAGGCCGGCGCGGCCTTGCCGACGAGCCTGCGCGTCCTGCTCGGCGACGGCGACGACGTCGTGGAGCCGGGCGCGGCGACCGGATCGTTCGAGTCGATCACCTACGAGGCCGGCCCGGGCGCCGACCGCCTCCAGATCGAGCGGGGCACGGCCGACGGCGGCGAGGGCGACGACCAGCTGCGCGGCGGCGCCGATGCGCAGACGCTGCGTGGCGGGCCGGGCGCCGACGTGCTCGAAGGCGGCGACGGGACCGACCAGCTCGACGGCGGGCCGGGCAGCGACCGGCTGTCCGGCGGGCCGGGGAGCGACAGTGTTTCCTATGCGACCGAGACCGCGCCCGTGACGGTGGATCTCGCGGCGCCGGGGGCGGCCGGCACGGCGGTGGAGCCAGATCTCATCGACGGCTTCGAGCAGGCCACGGGCGGCGCGGGCGACGACGTCCTGCGCGGCACCGAGGCCGAGGACGGGCTCCACGGCGGCGCCGGGAGCGACCGGCTCGAAGGGCGCGGCGGCAACGACAGCCTGCTGGGAGGCCGCGGCCCCGACACCATCGACGGCGGTGCCGGCGACGACTTCATGAACGCCGACGAGTACGAGCCCACCGACATCGCCGACGACGTGCTCGACGGCGGCCCGGGCGACGACCGCGTCCGCAGCGCCAGCGGGGCCGACACGCTCCTGGGCGGCGACGGCGACGACAGCGTCGAGGCGACCGACAACACGCGCCGCGTCGACGCCGGCGCGGGGAACGACTCCGTCGAGATGTCGAGCTTCGGCCGCCCCCGCGTCGAGATCACCTGCGGCGCCGGGCGCGATCAGGTCCAGTACCTCACCTCGCCGGCGGTCGCCCCGCGCGACTGCGAGCTGGCCGTGCTCAGCGAGGACGAGGCGGTGTCGACCCGGCTGCGGGTGCGGCGCGGCCGCCTGCTCGTCTCGATCCCGTACTACGGGCGCTGCTGCCGGGTGACCGTGACCCTGCGTGCGAACGGGCGCACCATCGCCCGTGCGCGGCCCCGCGCGCGGGCTTCGGTGACCCATGCGGAGTTCCGGCTGGACCGGAAGCTCCGCCGGGCGCTGCGCCGCGCGACGATCGACGTGCGCTACGGCACCGGCGAGGTAGCGGAGACGCTGCGCCTGCAGACGCCGTGACCATGCGGATCCTCCAGACGACCATCGGTGCGGTGTGCGCCGCCGGGCTCCTCCTTCCCGGCGCGGCGTGGGGTGCCGAGGCGGTGGTCACCGCGCAGCCGCGGGTGATCTCCGGGCCCAAGGGCCCCGACACAACGATCACGGCCTACACCGTCACGCTGACGGCGGCCCCCGGCGAGGCCAACCAGCCGCGGGCGGCCCTCGCCGGCGACGGGACGGTCGCGGTCACCGATACCGGCGCGGCGATCACGCCGGGCGCCGGCTGCACCGCGGTGACCGCGAGCGAGGTCCGCTGCAAGGGTGCCGGCGCCGGGCCGACCGGGCTCCGTGTCCTGCTCGGCGACGGCGACGACGTCGTGGCGCCCGGCGCGGCCACCGGGTCGTTCGACGCGGTCGCGTACGACGGCGGCCCAGGCGCCGATCGCGTCGAGATCGAGGCCGGGACGGTGGACGGCGGCGAGGGCGACGACGTGCTGCGCGGCGTCGGCGCCGGCGGGCAGACCCTGCTCGGCGGCCCGGGGGCCGACACCATCGACGGCGGCGACGGGATCGACCAGATCGTCGGCGGACCGGGCAGCGACCGGCTGTCCGGCGGGCCCGGCCGCGACAGCGTCTCCTGGGCGGCCGAGACCGTGCCGATCACCGTCGACCTCGCCGTACCCGGGGCGGCGGGGCCCGCGGTGGAGCCCGACCAGATCGACGGCTTCGAGCGCGCCACCGGGGGCGCGGGCGACGACACGCTGCGCGGCACCGAGGACGCCGACGAGCTCGACGGCGCGAACGGGAACGACCGCATCGAAGCGCTCGGCGGCGACGACTCGATCAACGGCGGCCGCGGCGCCGACACCCTCGACGGCGGCGCCGGCGACGACTTCATGAACGCCGACTCCTTCGAGCCCGGCGCCGCCGACGACGACGACATCGCCGCCGACGTGCTCGAGGGTGGCCCCGGCAAGGATCGCGTCCGCAGCGTGCGCGGCGCCGACACGCTCTCGGGCGGCGACGGCGACGACGACATCGAGGCGAGCGACGACACCCGCCGCGTCGACGCCGGCGCGGGCGACGACGCCGTCGAGGTCTTGAGCGACGGGCGGCTCGGCCGCATGGCGGTGACCTGCGGCACCGGGCGCGACCAGGTTCACTTCCTCACCTCGCCGGCGGTCGCCCCGCGCGATTGCGAGCTGGCGGTGCTGACCGACGACGGCGTGGTTTCGACCCGGTTGCGGGTGCGGGGCGGCCGCCTGCTCGTCGCCATCCCGTACTACGGGCGCTGTTGCCGGGTGACCGTGATCCTGCGCGCGAACGGCCGCGACGTCGCCCGCGCGCATCCCCAGGCGCGCGCGTCGGTGAGGCACGCAGCAGTCCGGATCGACCGGAGACTGCGGCGGGCGCTGCGGCGCACGACGATCGACGTGCGCTACCGCATCAGCGGCGAGTCCGAGACGCTGCGCCTGCAGACGCCCTGATCAGACGGTCGACGGACGGGCCGCCTCGTGCGGCTCATCCGCGGACGGCTCCCGCAGCGCGCCGCCGCCGCCGCGCGCGGTCGACGGCCACCAGACCTTGTCGCCGAGCAGCTCGACCGCCGCGGGCACCATCAGCGTGCGCACGATGAAGGTGTCGAGCAGGATCCCGACCGCGACCATGAAGCCGATGTTGAAGGCGAAGGTCACCGGCAGGGTCATCAGGACCGAGAACGTGCCGGCGAGGATCAGGCCGGCGCTGGTGATCACCGGCCCGGTCGCCGCGAGCGCGCGCAGGACCCCCTCGCGCGTCCCGTGCTCGCGCGCCTCCTCGCGCACGCGGCTCATCAGGAAGATCGTGTAGTCGACGCCGAGGGCGACGAGGAAGATGAACGCGTAGGTCGGCAGCGACGCGTCGACGCCCGCGTCGCCGAGCACCTCGATGAAGAAGTACACCGACAGCCCGAGCGTGCCGAAGAACGAGGCGAGCACGGTGGCGATGAGGACGAGCGGCGCGACGACCGCGCGCAGCAGGATCCCGAGGATCAGCGTGATCACCAGCAGCGCGACCGGCACGATGAGCCGCAGGTCGCGCTCCGATGCCCGGTTGAAGTCGGTCTGCACGGCGCTGCCGGCGCCCACCAGCGCGGTCACCCCGGGGCCGAGGTCACGGAGCCGTGCGCGCATGTCGTCGACGCGGTCGAGCGCGGCGTCGGAGTAGGGGTCGTCGCGGAAGACCACCTCGAAGCGGGCGATCCGCTCGTCCTTCGATCGCGCCGACGCGTCGCTCACGTTGCTGACGCCTTCGAAGCCCTCGAGGCGCCCGCGGGCGGCGGCGACGTCGGCCTCCGTGACCGCAGCGCCGTCGCGCGCGACGAGCACCGTGGTCGGGCCGAGCGTCCCGGCGGGGAAGGAACGCCCGAGCGCCTCGAAGCCGGAGACGCTCTCGACCTCCTTCTTGAAGAACCCGCCGATGCTGTAGTCCTCGGTGTAGGCGAGCAGCCCGAGCGTGAACACGGCGAACAGCGATGTGGTCGCGACCAGCGTCAGCCCGGGGCGGCGCAGCACCCGGTCGCCGAGACGCCGCCACAGCCCCTGGTGACGCTCGAACGCCACCTCCGGGTGGTGGGCGACGGTGCCGCGGCGCGGCCAGAAGCCGCGCCGGCCCGCCGCGGTCAGCAGCGCGGGCAGCAGGGTCACGCCGGCGAGCAGCGAGCAGGCGACGCCGATCGCCGACACCGGGCCGAGCGTCTTCGTCGACCCGGCCTCGGACAGCATCAGGACGAGCATCGCCGCGATCACGGTGCAGCCGCTCGCCAGTACCGCGGGCAAGGCCCGGGTCAGCGCCCGCTGCATCGCCTCGTGCTTGTCCTGCACGCGATGCAACTCCTCGCGGTAACGGCTGACGAGCAGCAGGCAGTAGTCGGTGCCGACGCCGAACATCAGCACGATGAGGATGCTCGTCGAGTTCGAGCTGACGGTCTGGCCGCTCTCGGCGTACAGGTAGATGAGGCCGCCGGCGACCTGGTAGGCGAAGCCGACGACGACGATCGGGATGATCGCGATCAGCGGCGCCCGGTAGATCGCGCCGAGGAGGACGAGGACGAGGAGGACGGTCGCGATCAGCAGGCGGGTGTCGAGCGCGCCGAAGACCTCCTCGAAGTCGGCGTTGAAGCCGATGTCGCCGGTCACGTAGACCTCGAGCCCGCCGCCCCCGTCGCCGGCGGCCTTCCGCGCCGCCTTGCCCCAGTCCGCGATCTTCTTGAAGTCGAGCGGGACGGCGATGACCGTGTAGGCGGCGTCGCGCGCGGGTGAGACGAGTTGCGGCGGCGCGCCTGGCTGGAACGGCACGACCGGCGGGGCGACCACCGGCACCGCCTTCGCGATCCGCTCGGCGTCGCTGGCGATGCGCGTCTGGTCGGCGTCGGTCAGGCCGCCGGCGCGGCGGTAGACCACCAGCCCGTTGCTGGTCTCGCCGCCGGCGAAGCGGTCCTTGAGCAGGCGCTGGACCTGCGTCGATTCCGCCTCGGCCGGGAGGAAGCTCTCCGTGTCGTCCGTGGTGACGTCGGCGAGCTTCGCCCCCAGAGGTCCGAAGACGGCGACCGCGACGACCCACGCGGCGATGACGACCCACTTCGTCCGGCGGCCGGTGACGATGGCGGCCAGACGGGACACCTCCCAAACGCTAGCCGCCCGCCGCCGCCCGGGTCAACCGCCGCAACGAACCCCTCATCGGATCTCGACGGCCCGCGGGAGCGTGAACGTGTCGAACAGCTTGGGGTTGCGCGGCGTGCCACGGACTCGCGTCGCGAGCCGGTAGACGGCGGCGAGCGTCCGCGGTGGCGCATCGACGGTGACCACGAACCGGCCGGTCCGCGACGGCCGGACGCGGGCGACGACCTCCTCCCGACTGCACGAGACGCGGCGCGTGACGACGATCGGCTGCATCGGCCGGCCGAACGGCGGGAAGACGCGGCCCGCGATCGTGACCTTCCCGCCGTCGCTCCCCAGACGGGACACCACCAGGCGGCGCACCAGCTTGAGGCGCAACGACCGCTCGCTGCCGAGCACCGCCTCGTAGCGGGCCCGGCCGGTCCGCCGGATTGCGCGCGGCGGCAGCGGCGCGGTCGCAGAGAACGTGCCGTCGGGCAGGACCGTCGGGGTCGCGACGGTGCGTCCGGTGGCGGTGAAGCGGATGGCGACGCGCCGGCCGACGAGCGCCCGGTCCGCGACGCCGTGGAGCCGCACGCGCCCGTTGCGCTGGAGCACGTCGACGAGCGCCAGTCGCCGGTGCGTGCACTGCAGCTGGGCCTGCGCGACGGCGGGCGCCGGCTCGGCCGCGCGCGGCGGGGTCGGGGTGGGCGTCGGGGTCGGCGTGGGCGTGGGCGTGCGGGTCTGAGTGGCCGTCGGGGTCGGCGCCGGCGGGGCGGTGCACGGGACGGCCGCTCCGGTGACCGACGCCTCGCCGAGCACCAGATCGGCCAGGGTCTCGCCCAGCAGCGCCACCTCGACGCGCAGCGCCCGGCGGATGAGCCTCTCTCCCTCGCGCAGGACCTCGGACGGCGTCGTCCTCACCCGCACCGTCGTCGCCGGGATCGAGATCGGTGGCAGCTCGTCGAGCGCGAGCGCGATCAGCGCCTGGATCTGCGGGAGCAGCTGGGGCGCGATCCCCGGCGGCAGCTGCAGCGACCCGACGTCGATGTCCGACGGGTCGATCTCCTGCGTGTCGACCAGGGTGAGGGTGGAGTCGGTGGCCCGGTCGACCGGGAGCTCCTGGCCGAGCGCGCTCAGCCCGGCGACCTCCGCCGCGCTCGACAGCACGACCGCGCCGCCGGTGCAGGCCGCGGTGGCCGAGGCGGTGGCGGCCGCGACGCGGACGACGTCGGCGTTCGGGAGCCGGCCGTCGGGCAGGAGCGCCGCGAGCGCGTCCTCGATGTCGATGGTGATGTCCTCGGTCGGCAGCGGGATCGGCAGCGGCAGGCCCGGAGGCTGGATCAGGCCGGAGACCGGGATCGTGATCGTCGACAGCTCGGGCGGGATCGGCGGGATCGGGATGCGGAGCGGCAGCTCGGGCAGCGTCCGCACCCGCGCCTCGGTGATCCCCCCGACGGCCGTCGCGCGCTGGGACCCCGGCTCGGCGGCCGACCCCTCGACGTCCGTCTGCGCCGAGGCGGCACTCAGGGTCAGCGGCAGCGGGAGGGGATCGGTGAGGCCGGCGGCGGCGTCCTTGCACTCGGACTCACCGCGATTGGCGGTCACCGGCTCGATCGGCGGCGCGGTCAGGACCACGCCGCGCACCGCGCTCGCGTCGCAGTTCAACGACGGCTCGACGGCGGGTGCGGCGATGGCGACGGTGCCGACCAGCGCCGCGGCGCACGCGGCGAGGGCCGTCGCACCCGTCAGCCGGCGGCTCAGCGGATCTCCACGGCGCGGGGGAGGGTGAACGTGTCGAACAGCTTCGGGTTGCGTTCGGTGCCGCGCACCCGGGTGGCGAGCCGGTAGACGGCGGCGAGCGTGCGCGGTGGCGCGTCGACGGTGACCTTGAACGTGCCGGTCCGCGACGGCCGGATGCGCGCGACGACCTCCTGCTTGCTGCAGGAGACGCGGCGCGTGACGACGATCGGCTGCATCGGGCGGCCGAACGGCCGGGTGACCCGCCCGGCGATCGTGACCTTGCCGCCGGCGCTCTGCAGGCGGGTGACCAGCAGCCGGCGCACCAGCTTGAGGCGCAAGGACCGTTCGCTGCCGAGCACCGCCTCGTAGCGGGCGCGGCCGGTGCGCCGGATCGCGCGCGGCGGGAGCGGGGCGGTGGCCGAGAAGGTGCCGTCGGGCAGGACGGTCGGCGTGGCGACGGTGCGTCCGGTGGCGGTGAAGCGGATCGCGACCCGCCGGCCGACGAGCGCCCGGTCGGCGACGCCGTGGAGCCGCACGCGCCCGTTGCGCTGGAGCACGTCGACGAGCGCCAGCCGACGGCGGCCGCACTGCAGCTGGGCCTGCGCCACACCCGTCACCGGCTGCGCCGGCGGAGGCGGAGGCGGCGTGACCGGCGCCACGCAGGGGACGGCCGCGCCGGTGACCGACGCCTCGCCGACGACCAGGTCGGCCAGCTTCTGGCCGAGCAGATCGACCTCGACGCGCAGCGCCCGCCGGGTGAGCTTCTCGCCCTCGCGGACCTCCTCGGACGGCGTCGTCTTGACGCGCACGAGCGTCGCCGGGATGGCGATCGACGGCAGCGCGTCGAGCGCCGGCTGGATCAGCGCCTGGATCTGCGGCAGCAGCTGGGGCGCGATGCCCGGCGGGAGCGGGAGCGAGCCGACGTCGATGTCGGACGGGTCGATGTCCGGCGTGTCGACGAGCGTGACCGTGCGGTCGACGGCCTGGTCGACCGGGAGCTCCTGCCCGAGGACGCTGAGCCCCGCGACGTTCGACGTGCTCGTGAGCACGACCCGCCCGGAGACGCAGCCGGCGACCGCCGAGGCGGACGCGACCTGGAGGCGGACGACGTCGGCGTTCGGGAGCCGGCCGTCGGGCACGAGCGCCGCGAGGGCCGCGCTGATGTCGATGGTGATGTCCTCGGTGGGCAGCGGGATCGGCAGCGGCAGGCCCGGAGGCTGGACGAGGCCGGAGACGGGGATCGTGATCGTCGACAGCTCGGGCGGGATCGGTGGGATCGGGATGCGCAGCGGCAGCTCGGGGAGCGTCTTGACCCGCGCGTCGGCGATCCCGCCGACGGCGACCGCCCGCTGGGATCCCGGCACGGCGTCCGACCCCTGGACGCCGGTCTGGGCCAGCGCAGCGCTGATCGACAGCGGCAACGGCAGGGGATCCGTGACCCCGGCCAGCCCGGCGACGGCGTTCTTGCACGCCGTCGCGCCGCGGTTGGCGGTCAGCGGCTCGAACGCGGGGGCCGTCAGGACGGTGCCGCGCAGCGCGCTCGCGTCGCAGTTGAACGACGCGGCGGTGGCGGGGGCCGGGGCGATGCCCGCCAGCGCGCCGGCGCACGCGGCGATCACCACCCGACGGAGGACCCGGCGCGGCTTCATGAGCGCACACTACCGGCGCACGATCACTCCGCCCGCAGTACCTCCATCGGCTTGACCGCCGCCGCTCGCCGCGCCGGCAGCGTGCTGGCCGCCATCGCGAGCAGGCCGATGCCCGCGACACCGGCGAGGATCGCCGGCCAGGCCGGCCACGTCATGATGTCCGGGCCGTCGCTCGGGTTCGACGCGACGAGCAGCTCGCGGAACAGCACGAGCCCGAGCGGGATGCCGATGACGACGGCGATCGCGGTCAGCAGCCCGGCCACCGAGGAGATCGCGTGCAGCATCTGGCGCGGGGTGGCGCCGAGCGCCTTGAACACCGCGAGGTCGCCCTGGCGCTCGCGGATGCCGAGGCTCAAAGTCGTGACGAGGTTGGCCAGCGCGACGAGGACGAGGACGACGTTGGCGGCGAGGATCGCCGGCCGCAGGTTGTCGCGCTCCTGCATGACCTCGTCGTCGGTGACCACGGGATCGAGCACGCCGTTCGTCCGGCGCTGCATCGAGGCGACGAATCCCTGCGCCTGCGCCTCGTCGTGCAGGCGGACGAGCACGGTCTCCGGTTGCCACTCGCGCCGGGCGGCCGCGGGCAGCGAGCCGGCGGTGAAGCGCGCGATCATGCCGTCGTTGTCGGGCTCGACATGGCGTCCGACGATGCGCAGCGCGACGTCGTGCTCGCCGAGGTGCACGGTGATCCGGTCGCCGACCTGCTTGCCCAGGGCCTCCAGCGCGCCGAGGCCGAGCACCGCCTCGCCCGGCCCGCGAAGCCCGCGGCCTTCGGGGACCGCGTAGTCGAACGCGCGCGGCTGGTCGCCGAGGATCCCGGCCTGCAGCTCGACCCGGCCGACCCGGGCGCGCCGCGACTCGTAGGTCGTCGCGGCGCGGACGGCGCGATGCTCGGCGGCGAGGGCGCGGACTCGCTCGGCGGGCAGCGCCTGGGTGTCGAGCCGCACCTCGTACGGCTTCGCCCGCAGCGACGAGTCGCCGACGACGCGGGCGAACGTCGCCTCGCTGCTCAGCGCGACGACCATCGTGGTCGTCATGAGGACGAGCGACCCGGCGGTCAGCGCCGTGCGCGCCCGGACCGCGAACGCGTCCTTGAGGCCGAAGCGGATCGCGATCGGCAGCCCGAGCCGGCCCGTCAGCGCAGCCAGCCGCGACGGCCGGGCCGCGCCGCGCGGCGCGCTCGGCGCCAGCGCCGCGGTCGTCGCCAGGCGGCCCGCGCGCCACGCGGGCAGCGCGACCGCCGCCGCCACCGCGGCGACCACGATGACGCAGGAGACCAGCAGGCGAGCGAGGCCGAACGGGCTCGGGGATGTGGTGTTCAGCTGGTCGGCCACCGATTCCAGCACGAGCGAGCTGAGCGCCGCGCCGGCGAGCGTCCCCACGGGCGCGGCCACCGCGGCGATCGCCACGTAGGAGGCGATCAGGGACGCGGTGACCCCGACGGGCGTGAGGCCGACCGCCTTGAGGATGCCGATCTGGCGCCGCTGGGCGAGCACCCGGCCCCCGACGGCGGTGGCGATCGTGAAGGCGACGGCGAGCAGCGCGCCGATGGTGTTGGTCCCGAAGACGAGCGAGACGCCGCGCGCCCGCTCGGTCACCGACTCCTTGACCTCGTCGCTGCCGTAGAAGGCGATGGCGTCCGAGCGACCGGCCCGGGCGGCCCGCGGGATGAAGGCGGCCGGGGTGACGCCGGGGCGCAGCCGCAGCGACAGGACCGCGCGCAGCGGCTGCCCGCCGGCGATCGCCGGCAGCGCGTCGGGGCGGACCCACGCCAGCCCCGGATCCCACTGCTCGAACGGCCCGACCTCGACCGTGACCGCGGTGCCGACGACCCGCAGCGCGTGCTCGCGCCCGCGGACGGTGACGCGGAAGACGCCTCCCGGCGCGAGGTCGGCGGCGGCGGCGAGGCTGCGCTCGAGCACGACCTCGCCCGGGCCGGCGACCCAGCGCCCGGAGCGCAGCAGCGGCCGGTCGACCGGCGCCTGCGGGTCGGCGAGCCCTTCGAGCGCGACGTCGGCCGAGCGCTCACCGACGCGGCCGGTGCCGTCGAGCACCGGGCGCACGCCCGAGCTGGCGAGCACGCCGTCGAGTTCGGCGATCGGGCGCAGGTCGGCGCCGGGCTCGGTGGCGACCGCGTGGATGTCGCCCCCGCGGCTCTGCTGCGCGACGCGCTCGAACGGCGCGTCCATCTGCCCACGCAGTGCGAGCGTCATCGACAGCGTCAGCGCGGCGATCGCGATCAGCGCGGCGAGCAGCAGGGTCGCGACGGGCCGCGAGCGCAGGTCGGCGCGAACGAGGCGCGCGATGGCGGCCCGCATCTACGCCTCCAGTCCCAGTATCAGCGGGGGGCGGCCGGACGGGGGCGTGTCCATCTTCGTCTCGGAGGCGATGCGCCCGTCGCGCATCCGCACGACGCGGTCGGCGCGGCTCGCCACGGTCTGGTCGTGGGTGACGAGGACGATCGTCTGCCCGCTCTCGGAGTGCAGCTCGGCGAGGACGTCCATCACCTCGCGCGCGGTGCGGCTGTCGAGGTTGCCGGTCGGCTCGTCGGCGAGGAGCAGCGCCGGCCGGTTGACCAGCGCCCGCGCCAGCGCGACCCGCTGCTGCTGGCCGCCCGAGAGCTGCCCCGGCAGCGCCTCCGCCTTGTCCGCGATCCCGAGCCGCTCGAGCAGCTCGGCGCGGCTGCTCCGCACATCACGCGCGCTGCGGCCCGCGAGCAGGCCGGCGAGCTCGACGTTGTCGGCGACCGAGAGGTTGCCGATCAGGTTGAAGAACTGGAACACGAACCCGATCGAGCGGCGGCGGAGCTTGGCCCAGGCGGCCTCGCTCAGCTCGGCGACCTCGCGGCCGTCGAGCGAGATCCGCCCGGTGGTCGGCCGGTCCAGGCCGCCGAGGAGGTTCAGAAGCGTCGACTTGCCCGAGCCGCTCGGGCCCACGACGGCGACGAACTCGCCGCGCGCGACCTCCAGGCTCACGCCGTCGAGCGCGCGGACCTCGGCGCCGCCGCTGCGGTGGATCTTGGTGAGGTCGTGTGTCGAGACCAGCGTCACGCCAGCCCCTCCTCTCGGATGCGTTGTTCACAGAGATCAAGCCATTTCAGGTCTGCCTGCAGGTGCAGCGAGGCGCCCTCGGCCAAAAGCTCGGACGGCAGGTCGCCGGCGGCCTCGGACGCGAGGCGCTGGACCTCGCGCAACGAGCGCAGGTACTCGGCGCGCTGACGGTCGAGCAGCTCGAGCGGATCGGCGATGCCGAGCGACGCGACGAGCATCAGCTTCTGGAAGAAGTCGTCCTTGAGCCGCGTCTCGGTGCTGGCCTGGCCGATCCAGCTCTCGAGCGCCTTGCGGCCGGCGTCGGTGATCCGGTACACGCGCTTGTTCGGCCGGCCGGCCTGGTCGACGTCGGACGCCTCGACCAGCTCGTCGCGTTCCAGCCGGCCGAGCGTCGTGTAGATCTGGCCGATGTTCAGCGGCGGGCTGATGCGGCCGCGGCTCGCCTCGACGCCGCCCTTGAGCTCGTACCCATGGGCCGGGTTGTCGGACAGGAGGGCGAGGATCGGGTACCGCATACCGGGTATGTATACCGGGTATGTAGTTGGCTTGCAAGTCCCTGAATGCACGGCGTAGAGTCGCGCCATGACCGTTCACGCCGATTCGCAGGCCATCACCGAGGCGTTCCTCGACGACTTCCTGCCCCGCTATCTGGACGCCTGGAACGGGCATGACGCGGCGGCCATCGCCCCGCTGCTCGACCCGGAGATCGAGTGGCATGACCCGGCGCTGCCGGCGCCTGCGCGCGGCGTCGCCGAGGTCCAGGCGTTCATGCGCGACAGCTGGCGAGGGTTCCCCGACCTGTCGTTCACAAGCCCGGAGCCATCGTTCCGCGCGATCGCGGGCGACCAGGCCGTCATCTCCTGGACGATGGAGGGCACGTGTCTCGGCCCCATCGACCCGCCCGGGTACGCGCCGACCGGGCGGCGGATCCGGGTCGACGGGCTCGACCAGTGGCGCTTCCACGAGGGCCGGATCCGCTGGTACCGCGCCTACTACGACGCGATCGACATGGCGCGCCAGCTCGGGATCGTGCCCCCGGCCGGCTCGGGCGCGGAGCGTGCCGCGGTCGGCTTCCAGCGCCTGCAGGCGAGGTTCCAGCGCCGCCGCCGCTGATGGCCTACGACGCGATCGTCGTCGGCGCCAGCAACGCCGGCTGCACCGCGGCGCGGCTGCTCGCGCGGCAGGGCGCGCGGGTCGCGCTGGTCGAGAAGCGCCCGGCGATGGACGCCTACAAGGTCACCTGCACGCACTTCATCCAGTCGAGCGCGTCGCCGGTCATCGAGCGCCTCGGCCTCGCCGCTGAGCTGACCGCGGTCGGCGGCGTCCGCGACGGCATCGACATGTGGACGCCGCACGGCGGCTGGATCCGCGCGCCGCGCGATGCCCCGCGGGGCTGGAACGTCACGCGCCGGGCGCTTGACCCGATCCTCCGGCGCCTGGCCGTCGAGACGCCGGGCGTGGACTTCCTGCCGGGTGCGGCGGTGGTCGGTGTGCGCGCCAACGGGCGCGTCACCGGCGTCGAGGTCGAGGACCGCCACCGGGGCCGCCGACGGATCGACGCGCGCCTGGTCGTCGCCGCCGACGGCCGCGACTCGACGGTGGCCCGGCTCGCCCGCGTGCCCGGTCGCGTGCGGCCACACGGGCGCTTCGGCTACTTCGGCTACTACCGCGGGATCCCCGGTCCGACGTGGTCGCGCACCTGGCTGCTCGATCCCGACTTCGCCTACACCTTCCCGAACGAGGGCGGGCTGACCGTCGTCGCCGTCTTCGTCCACAAGGCGCGGCTCGGCGAGTTCAAGGCCGACCTCGAGGGCTCGTTCCGGCACATGATCGACGAGCTCCCCGATCCGCCCGACCTCTCGGGCGCCGAGCGCGAGGGCAAGCTGATCGGCAAGCTCGACATGCCCAACGTCTCGCGGCCGCCGGCCCGCCCAGGCCTGGCGTTCGTCGGTGACGCCGCGCTGGCGAGCGACCCGGTGTGGGGCGTCGGCTGCGGGTGGGCGTTCCAGAGCGCCGAGTGGCTGGCCGACGCGGTCGGGCCGGCCCTGGTCGGCGGCGAGGACGTCGACGCCGCGCTCCGGCGCTACGCGCGGGCCCACCGCCGCGGGCTCGGCCAGCACCACTTCATGATCGCCGACCTGGCCTCCGGGCGGCTGGCGAACGCCCCGGAGCGCCGGATGTACCGCGCGGCAGCCGCCGATCCTGCGGTCGCCCGGGTGTTCGAGGAGATCGGGAGCCGGCGCCGCCAGCCGGCCATCCTGCTGCGGCCCGCCGTGCTGGCGCGGATCGGCCGGGCGGCGCGCGCTAGGTGATCGCAACTCGATCCGCCGCGCGCTCCCGGCATGATGGCGGCGATGGCTTCGCGGCCCCGACACGTCACCGGCTTCCTGCGCCACACGCCCCGGCGGATCCGCGGGCGTCTGCTCCCGATCGGGCAGACCGCGGTCGCCGCGGTGATCGCGTGGTACATCGCCGACGCGCTGCTGTCCGATCCGCTCCCGGTGTTCGCGTCGATCTCCGCGGTGATATCGCTCGGCGCGAGCTACGGCGAGCGCCGCCAGCGCGCGGTCCAGCTCGTCGGCGGGGTCGTGCTCGGCATCTCGGTGGCCGACCTCATCATCGAGCTGATCGGCACCGGCGCGCCGCAGATCGGCGTCATGGTGCTGCTGGCCATGTCGGCGGCCGTGCTCGTGGGCGGCGGCGAGCTGCTGGTGACCGAGGCGGCGGTGTCGGCGATCCTGCTGGTCGCGCTGCAGGACAGTGCCGGTCCCGGCTACTCGCCGAACCGGATCTTCGAGGCGCTGATCGGCGGCGGCGTCGGCCTGGTCACCGCGTCATTGATCTTCCCGCCCGACCCGCGGGCGATGGTCGACCGCGCCGTGCAGGCGGTGATCGCCGAGCTCGGCCGCACGCTCGAGCGGATCTCCGAGTCGCTCGCGAGCGGCGACGCCGTCGAGGCCGGCCGCGCGTCCGTCGCCGCGACCGGCATCGACCACTTCATGCACGCCGCCCACATCGCACTCGAGACGAGCGCCGAGACCGCCCGGTTCTCTCCGCCGCGACGCGGCAAGCGCGGGCACCTCGACCCGTACGCGCGCTCGCTCGACCAGATCGACTTCGCGGTGCGCGACACCCGCGTGCTGGCACGCCACGCGCTGCGCTACCTGCGCAGCCCGATGACCGAGAGCCACGAGGAGCTCGCCCGCGCGATCGGCGAGCTCGCCGGCTCGGTCTGGGAGCTCGGCGCCAGCTACGACGATCCCGCGCACACCGACCAGGCGCGGCAGCTCGCGGTCGAGGCGGCGAGCCGGGCCACGGCGCTGCTCGAGCGCGACCGCGACCTCTCGGTCTCCGAGGTCGTCGCCCAGATCCGCTCGACCGCCGTCGACCTCCTGCGCGCCGCCGAGCTCGTCGCCGGAGCGCCCGCCCACGAGGACGAGGTGCCGACCAAGGAGCTGCTCATCGGCGAGCCGGGTCGCTGAGGGACGAACTGCATCATTGAAGAGGCACCGGGAGGGGGCGGTGGCTCGCGGGGTCGCGGAGCGCGCCTGAAGGACGAACTGCATCATTGAAAGTGAGGTCGGAGAGGGGTCGGGGGTGCGTGCACAGCGTCACACTCGCTGCGTTTTGGCCGCCGAGTGTGACGCTGGGCTCGTTCGCCCCCGCCACGCGGCCGACCCTGTCACCTCCCTCACCAGCCGGGTCAGCCCGCCTCCGTCTCCCGTCCAACCATTGACGAAGCGCCAGAAGGCCCCAACCGCTCCCCCACCAGCCGCCCACTGGTCAGCGCCCACCCGATGTGCAGCCCGTGCCCCCACAGCACCATGCCGCCGAGCCCGTTCTGCCCCACGGCGAAGAGGCCCGGAATGGGCCGGCCGTCACCATCGAGGACCCGCAGCGACGAGTCGATCGCCGCGCCGCCCTCCGTCGTGGTGAAGAACGCCTTGAGCGGCCCGAGCAGCACCCAGCGGCTCCCGGCGAGCGGCTCGGAGGCGCGGCGGCCGAACTCGTCGACCACGGCGGCGTTGAAGCGGTCGACCGCGTCGCGTACCGGGGCGGGCGGGAGTCCGTGTGCCTCGGCGGTCGCTTCCACCGAGGGCCGCTCGACCGTCAGATCGGGCCGCAGCCGCAGGTAGTCGGGCACGTACGCGTAGGCGATCTCGGGGGCGGTCGAGATGAAGTGCGGCCACGCGCTGTAGCGGTCGGCGAGCCGTTCGTCGAGCAGCAGGAACGCGACCTTGCCGGGCTGGCCGGCGACGGCGATCTCGCGCTCGGTGGGGGCGGTCTCGTCGCAGAAGCGCTCGCCGCGCCGGCTGAGCAGGATCGCGCCGTCGTCGAGCAGGCTGTCCTCCGGATGCTGCCAGGCGACCAGCAGCCGCTTGACCATCGCCCGGATGACGAAGCCGGGGACCAGCGGCAGCGCCCGGCTCATGATGCGCAGCAGCGGCCCCGAGCTGGGAAGGAGCTGGTCGACGGTCGCGCGCTCGGGCGGGAGGAAGCGCAGCTCGGGCCCGTAGGTGATGTCCATGTTGACCAGCTGCGCGCCGGCGCGCTCGGCCAGCCGGTGGCCGTCGCCGCCGGCGTGCGGGTTGATCCCCTCGACCTCCGAGAAGCGCGGGCCGCGGTATTCCGCGATCAGCTCCGGGGAGGAGGCGTAGTCGCCGGCGGCGAGCACGACGCCGCGCCGCGCACGGATCTGCCGGCGCGATCCCTCGACCCGCGCGATCACCCCGCACACAGCGCCGCCGGCGAGCACCAGATCCTCCACCGGTGCGCTCGTGCGGATGGTCCCGCCGAGCCGGACGAGGCGCGCCTGCAGCACGGCGATGTACGCCTTGGCGTTGGGCACGACGTTGTGCATCCGGGGGACGCGGTTGGGCGGCTCGGGGCTCGGCCCGTGGAAGGCCAGGCCCATCCCGGTCAGCCACTCGAGCGTCGCCCCGAACTCGGCGAGGAAGTGGCCGCGGAGCGCGTCGTTGGAGCGCGCCTGGTACTCGGGCGGCCCGAAGCCGCCGGCGTCGACGTTGTGGTCGGCGGGGTCGTCGGCGATCCCGGCCTTGCGCTGGTGCGAGCTCCGGCTCGCGGTGAACGAGCCGACAGCGCGCCCGGTCGTGCCGCCGAGCGCCGGCTGCTTCTCGAGCACCAGGACCTCGGCTCCGAGCTCGGCCGCGCGGACTGCGCAGGCGAGCCCCGAGCCGCCCCCGCCCACCACGACGACGTCGTACCCCCCTATGGGACCAGCACCGCGCGCCCGAGGATCTGCCCAGCGGCGACCTGCTGGAGCACGTCCGCTGCCGCGTCGAGCGGGAAGCGCTGCGTGTCGAGCTCGAGCCGGCCGGCGTGCACGAGGTCCATCAGCTCGATGAGGTCGGTGTGGGAGCCGATCTGGTTGCCGAGGATGGTCAGCTCGCGGTTGATCATGTCGAGGTGCTCGATCTCGACGCTGCCGCCGTAGCCGACGATCGAATAGACGCCGCCCTTGCGCAGCATCTTCATGGCGACGGCCGGGACGCCGCCCTCGCCGACCAGGTCGAGCACCGCCTCGGCGCCGAGGCCGTCCGTCTCCTCCATCACCGCGGCCAGCCCGCCGTCGGCGCCGACGATGTGGACCGAGTCGGCCCCGAAGGCGCGAGCGAACGCCTCGCGCTTGGGGTCGCGGTCGAGGACGACGATCCGCCCGGCGGTGAAGATCCGCAGCAGCTGGATCGCGAGGTGGCCGAGGCCGCCCGCGCCGATCACGACGATGGTCGACCCGGGATGCACGAACGGCGTGAGCCGCTTGACGGCGTGGATCGCGGTCAGGCCGGCGTCGGCGTGCGGGGCGAGCAGCGTCGGGTCCGTGCCGTCGCTGAGCTTCACCAGTGAGCGCGCGCTCGTGCGCAGCAGGTCGGCGTAGCCGCCGTTCCAGCCGTCGACGCCGGGGAAGCGCCAGCTCGGGCAGTGCATGTCGTTGCCGGCGCGACAGGCGGCGCAGACGCCGCAGGTGATGGCCGGGTGCACGACGACCGGGTCACCCGGCGCGAGGTCGGCGACGGCCGGGCCGACCTCGTGCACCCAACCCGCGTTCTCATGGCCGATCGTGTACGGCAGCTCGGGGGAGAACGCGGCGGCGAGCTCGCCGTCGAGGATGTGCAGATCGGTGCGGCAGATGCCGGCCCCGGCGATGCGCACGATGACGTCGTGCGGGTCCACGGTGACCGGCTCGGGCACCTCCACCAGCCGGATCGGCTGACCGTACGCGAACACCTGGGCAGCTTTCATGGCCGCGGATAGTAAACGTTTGCCGCTTTGACGACAAGACGGCCCGGGTAGGGTGCCGCCGTGCCCCCGCGTCCCGTCCGGCTCGTCGGCGTCGAGGCCTCGTTCGACGCCGTCCGGGCGGAGCTCGAGGTGCCCGGCGCGTTCCCCGCCGACGCGCTCGCCGAGGCCGCCGCCGCGGCCCCGAACGTCGCGGACCGCCACGACGCCACGGCGGTCGAGTTCGTCACCATCGACCCCGCCGGCGCCCGCGACCTCGACCAGGCCGTGCACATCGAGCGCCGGTCGGGCGGCTACCGCGTCCGCTACGCGATCGCCGATGTCGCCGCGTTCGTCGCTGCCGGCGGCGCGGTGGACCGGGAGGCGTGGGCGCGCGGCGAGACGTACTTCGCGCCGGATCACAAGGTCCCGCTTCACCCGCCCGAGCTCTCCGAGGGTGTCGCCAGCCTGCTCCGGGACGGCGACCGCCCCGCCCTGCTGTGGACGATCGACCTCGACGCCGCCGGCCGGCGCACCGCGACCGACCTGCGGCGCGCGACCGTGCGCAGCCGCGCCCAGCTCACCTACGAGGAGGTGCAGGAGCGCGTCGATGCCGGGACCGCGGAGGAGCCGCTCGCCCTGCTCGTCGAGGTCGGGCGCCTGCGGGAGGCAGCCGAGCGCGAGCGCGGCGGCGTCAGCCTCCCGGTGCCCGAGCAGGAGGTGCTCGCGGCGCCCGGTGGCGGCTGGATGCTGCGCTACCGCGCACCGCTCCCGGTCGAGGGCTACAACGCGCAGATCTCGCTGCTGACCGGGATGGCCGCGGCCGACCTGATGCTCGAGGCGGGCGCCGGGCTGCTGCGCACGGTCCCGGAGCCCGAGCCCGCGGCGCTCGACCGCCTGCGCCGCACCGCCGCCGCGCTGCGCATCGACTGGCCGGCGGAGCGCACCTATCCCGAGTTCATCCGCAGCCTCGACCCGGCGACCCCCGCCCACGCCGCGATCCTCCGCGCGGCGACCGGCCTCATGCGCGGCGCGGGCTACGTCGCGTTCAACGGCGCGCCGCCGCCCGAGCATCGCCGCCACGCCGCGATCGCCGACGAGTACGCGCACGTCACGGCGCCGCTGCGCCGCCTGTGCGATCGCCACGCGAGCGAGGCCGCCCTGGCCGCCTCCGCAGGGACCGACCTGCCGGCGTGGGTCCGCGACGGGCTCCCGAACCTGCCGGCCGCGATGGAGGCGGCCGACCGCCGCGCCCACGCGCTCGACCGCGCCGTGGTCGACCTCGTCGAGGCGACGATGCTCGCCGGGCAGGTGGGGGAGACGTTCGAGGGCGTGGTCGTCGACGCCGACGAGAACCGCGGGATCGTCCAGATCACGGAGCCCGCCGTGCGTGGGCGCATCGACGGCGCCGGGCTGCCGCTCGGCGAGCGCGTCACCGTCCGGCTGACCGAGGCCGACCCGGCGAAACGCGTCGTCCGCTTCGCGCTCTAGAGGGCGGCACCGCGCCGCAGCAACTGCGACATCACCACCTGTGACCGCGTCCGGACGACGAGGCCGTCGCGCTGGAGCTCGACGATCAGCCGCTCGAGGTCGGCGTTGTCCGTGGTGCGGACGCGGGCGATCGCGTCGGCGTCCCCGGTCACGCTCCATGCCTCGACCACCTCGGGGTGCCGCCCGAGGCGGCGGGTGACCTCGGACAGCGACGTACCGGGCGCGTAGAACAGCTCCACCAGCGCCTCGGTGCGAGCGCCGAGGGCGCTGTCGTCGATCAGGGCGGTGAAGCCCTGCAGCGCCCCCGAAGCGAGCAGCCGGTCGACCCGCCGCTTGATGGACGGAGCCGACAGCGAGACCCGCGCGCCGATGTCGTCGTAGGTCCGCCGGCCGTCTTCGACGAGAAGCGAAAGGATCTGCCGATCGATGTCGTCCACACGCAGGATTCTGACGTGCCGGGCTACTCGGGTACGGGGACCGTCCACACGTTGAGGTTGCCGGACCGGTAGGTGGTTCCAACCCCGCGGCACAGGACGCGGATGTCGTAGGTCCCGGCGGGAACCTCCTGCGCGCCGACGAGGCTCAGCTGCTGGTCGTTGAACGGCGGTCCGACGACGGCGACCGCGATGTTGCTCATGTTGGCCGCCTCGCCGAGGACCTTCAGGGCGCACTCGGCCGTCTTGGAGTCCGTGCCGCCGGCTGCGCGGCGAATGACGACGCTGGCCGCGGCCATCACGCGCGTCGGCGCGGTCACCACGATCTGGCCCGTGAACCGGCCGCCGCCTGAGAGGTCGGCGACACGCACGAACTCCGTTCCCAGCGGCACGACGGCGGAGTTCTCCGAGAAGCCGTTCGGGCCTGCGGCGCCGCCCGATCCGGCCGGACCTTCCGGACCTTGAGGACCTTCGGGTCCTTCGGGTCCTTCGGGACCTTCGGGACCTTCGGGACCCTCGGGACCCTCGGGTCCTTCGGGTCCTTCGGGTCCGACGGGACCGGTGTCGCCCTTCAGACCCGCCGGACCGATCGGCCCGATGTCGCCCGTGTCGCCCTTCGCGCCTGGGGCGCCCGCTGCGCCCGCCACGCCCTGCGCACCCGTGTCGCCCTTGGGACCGATGGCGCCGGGCGCTCCGGCCGGTCCTGGCTTGCCCGAGTTCGCGAGGGCGGCCTTGGACCGCTTGTCCGCGGCCTTGGAGCGCTTGTCCGCCGACTTCGCGAGCTTCAACGCGTCCTTGGCGGTCTTGAGCGGCGAGACGGCGCTGGTCAACGCCGTCTCCCCCATGGCGGGGACGGCCAGCGAGATGGCCATGAGGACCGTCGCCACGGCGACCGCCCCGATCGCTGGATTGCGGATGACTCTCGTCACGTGAAGTGCCCCCTGCGTGAAGTCGCTGATCGACCGTGCAAAGCGCACGGTCACGAACCATGCAACGGCCCAGAGCGACGCAAACGGTCACCACGGAACAGAATGGGTCTGGAACGGGCTACTGCGCAGGATTCCTGCACGAAGTCGACGCGAATCGGCCTCGACCGCGCATGCGAGGCCAAGTAAGTTGTCGGACATGGCCCAGCACAAGACGACCGCCCACATCCTCTTTGACGAGGCCCACGCCGAAGCGTGGACGATCCGCCCCGACATCGCGCGCGAGATGCAGCCCGCGCATCCGCAGGATGCGAGCTATGAGCTCGCCGCCGAGAGCCTGCGCGGCCGCGACCTCTCCGTCGTCGCGCACACCGACGGCCCGCTCACCGACGGCGCGCTCGCCGGAGCCGACGTGCTGGTCATCGCCCACCCCTCCGACGAGCGCTACGAGCGCACCGTCCCCGGTGGCACGCCGCGCTTCACCGAGAGCGAGGTCGACGCGATCGAGCGCCACGTCCGCGACGGCGGCGGCCTGATCGTGCTCGGCGAGACCGAGCAGGAGAAGTACGGCTCGAACCTCAACGAGCTGCTCGGCCGCTTCGGCCTGGCCGTCGAGCACGACACCGTCCAGGACTACGAGCGCAACCACCGCGCCCCGAGCTGGATCGCCGCCGAACTGCCCGAGGGCGGCCGCGGCCTCGAGGGCGACGTGCTCGCGCGCGTCAACGAGGTCTGCTTCTACCGCACCGGCACGGTCTCGTCCGCCGACGACGCGCGAGTGCTGGCCCGCGCGTCCGCCACGGCCTCGAGCCCGGGCGCCGCGCTCGCCGCCGCGACCACCTACGGCGCGGGCCGCGTCGTCGCGCTGGCCGACTCCGACCTGTTCGGCGACGACTGCCTGCGCGAGCACGACCACGAGGCGCTGCTCGCCAACCTCGTCCACTGGGCCGCCGCGCCGGCGTTCGCGAGCGCGGTCGAGCGCCCCGCCTCGCCCGCCCTCGCCGACCCGAGCTGGCCGATCCTGCGCGACGAGGCCGACGCGCTCGCCCTCCTGCAGGCGCCCGACGGCGCGCTGCGCGAGGACGCCGACCCGGCCGCCGCCGGCGCGCACGTCGAGGCGATGCTCGGCGCGATCGAGGCCCTCCGCGGGCACTTCCCGCACCAGGCCGCGTACGTCGACGCGCTGCTCGCCGACCTCGCCGCCTGGCGCGACGGCGACTTCGGGAAGCCCGACTTCGCAGCCAGTCTCGAGGTCTTCCGCCCCGAGCTCGAGCGGCGCGACGGCATCGAGCACCTGGTCGTGTTCCCGATGTACAAGCAGAACGGCTCGCGCGACACGTGCTTCGAGGCCCTGATCGTCCGCGTCCCGTGGCCCGAGTGGCTCGCTGAGCTCGAGGCTACCCGCTACGACAACCCGAAGTTCGTGCCGGTCGAGCTCGTCGACCACACGCGCGGCTATGACTCCGAGTGCGCCGTGCTGTTCCCCGAGACCGTCTCGGTGGCGGGCAAGCCGATCAACAACTTCGGCGGCATCTTCTGCGACCGCGAGGCCGAGCGCTTCCGCCGCGTCGTCTCGCACGCCGCCGACCTGCTGCAGCTCAACCTGCCGCCGGACGCCGCGTGCCTGCTGGGGTCCGAAGGCCTGTCGCTCGACGCCTACGTGCTCTGGGACCTGGTCCACGACCGCGCCCACAGCCACGGCGACCTGCCGTTCGACCCGTTCATGATCCGCCAGCGCGCGCCGTACTGGATGTACTCGCTCGAGGAGCTGCGCTGCGACCTGACCGCGTTCGGCGAGGCGGTCGCGCTCGAGCGCGAGGGCATGTCGTCCGCGCGCAACGTGCAGTACGCGATCCTCTTCGACCGGCTGTTCCGCTTCCCGGTCACCGGCTCGCGCGTGCGTAACTACGACGGGCTCGGCGGCCAGCTGCTGTTCGCCTACCTGCACAAGCACGGCTTCCTGCACTGGACCGACAACCGCATGACGATCGAGTGGGATCGCGTCGCCGACGGCGTCCTCGGCCTGCGCGCCGCGGTCGAGGAGCTCTACCGGACGGGCATCACGCGCTCCAAGCTCGCCCACTGGGTCGCCGCGCACGACCTGGTGTCGACCTACGTCCCGCCTGCGACGGGGTCGAAGTGGGCGGGGGGTGCGCGTGTAACGTCGCCGAAGTCGGGTGAGCGAAGCGATGCTCGACTGGCAGGCGAAAGCGAATCGGACCCGCGTCCGTACATTGACCTCGTGCTTTCGGACGAGTTCCCGCTGTCGATCTTCTACTCCTCGCTGCGCACGAAGCTCGAGCCGGTGCTGCGGCGGGAGCCGGTGGCGGCGTGAGCCCCCGCACGGTTGCCATCGCGGGCGCGGCGGGCGGGTTGGGGCCGCACGTCGCGCGCCGCTTCGCGCAGGACGGCTGGACGCTGGCGCTCGCGGACGTCAGCCAGGAGAGGGTCGACGGGGTGGGCGCCGCGCTCGGGCTGCCGGAGGAGCGCCTCGATGCCCGCGCTGTCGACCTGCTCGACGAGGGCGCGGCCCGCGCCTGGGCCGACGATCTCGCCGAGCGCTTCGGCGGCGTCGACGCGGTCCTGCACCTGGTCGGCGGGTGGCGCGGCGGACAGCCGATCGAGGAGGCGCCGCTCGAGGACTGGGCGCTGCTGCACGACCTGCTGATCCGCACCGTCCAGCACACCAGCCGCGCGTTCCGGCGGCACCTCGTCGCCTCCGGCCACGGGCGCTTCGCGCTGATCTCGGCGAAGGCGGCGTCGGACCCGACGGCCACCAACGCCTCCTACGGCGCCGCCAAGGCGGCCGCCGAGGCGTGGACGCTCGCGCTCGCGGACTCGTTCGCCGACGAGCCGGCCACCGCCAACGTCATCGTCATCAACGCGCTCGTCACCCCCGAGATGCGCGCCGCCAATCCGGAGAAGGCCTACAAGACGTTCACCGACGCGGAGGACATCGCCACGGCGCTCGCCTTCGTGTGCTCTGATGCCGCGGCGAAGATGAACGGCCACCGCCTCAAGCTCCATCCATGAGCGCCCGTCCGCGCGGGTTCGCGTCTGACAACTACGCCGGCGTCCATCCCGACGTCCTGGCCGCGATCGCCGCGGCCAACGAGGGCCACGTGCGCGCCTACGGGGCCGACCCGTGGACCGAGCGGCTGCAGAACAGCGTCCGCGCGGTGTTCGGCGCGGACGCGAGCGCGTACCCGGTCTTCAACGGCACGGCGGCCAACGTCCTCTCCGCCCACGCGGTCTGCCGGCCGTGGGAGGCCGTCATCTGCTCGACCAACTCGCACCTGCACCGCGACGAGTGCGGCGCGGCCGAGTCCGTGGCGGGGATCAAGCTGCTGACGGTCGAGGCACCGGGCGCGCGGATCACCCCGGAGATCGCCGAGCGCGCGATCATCGCCGTCGGCGACGAGCACGCGGTCCAGGCACGGGTGCTCTCGATCACCCAGTGCACGGAGTACGGGACGGTCTACTCGGTGGAGGAGGTCCGCGCGTTGGCGGAGTTCGCCCACACACACGACCTGCTCCTGCACATGGACGGAGCGCGACTGTTCAACGCGGCGTGCACGCTCGGCGTCGAGCCGCGCGCCTACACCACCGACGCCGGCGTGGACCTGCTGTCGCTCGGCGGCACGAAGGCCGGCCTGCTCGGCGCCGAGGCGGTCGTGTTCCTGCGCCCCGGCCGCGACGACGGCACGTTCCGCTACCTGCGCAAACAGACGATGCAGCTCGGCTCGAAGATGCGCTTCGCGTCCGCCCAGCTGATCGCGCTGCTCGACGACCGGCTGTGGGAGCGCACCGCCGGCAACGGCAACGCCATGGCGCGCCGGCTCGCCGCCGCGGTGTCCGACCTGCCCGGGCTCAGCATCACCCAGCCGGTCGAGTCCAACGCGGTCTTCGCGACGCTCCCGATCGAGGTTACGCACCGGCTCCAGGAGGACTGGCCGTTCTACTTCTGGGACGAGCGCGCCGGCGAGGTCCGCTGGATGTGCGCGTGGGACACCACGCCCGAGGACGTCGACGCCTTCGCGGCCGACGTCGCCGCCATGTTGCGCTGACGCTCAACCGGCGAGTCGGACTCCGTAGGCCGCGAACGCCTCGTCGCGGCTGAGCACGGTGAGGTCGTCCTGGAGCGCGTGGGCGATCAAGACGCGATCGAATGGATCGGCGTGGTGGCGTGGCAACTCGGCAGCCGCTTCGAGCAGCGACGCAGAGACGTCGAGCATGCGGAACTCGGCGGCAAGCACGGCGCTGAGGTTGCGGGGCGCCCGCAGCCGACCCGCCTGGCGCTTGATCGCCGCCTCCCAGACCGACATCGGGCTCAGGCAACGATCGACGCCGGGGTCGATCATCAGCGCTCGCTCTGCCTCGGTGAGCCGTTCCGGATCCCCGAGCGCCCACAGGGCGATGTGGGTATCGATCAGAAGAACACTCACGCGGAGTACGACTCGAACTCGGGCAGCGGTTCATCGAAGTCGGGGCCGAGTTCAATCTCTCCCGCGAGAACCCCGAGCCGAACCGGAGCATGCTCGGCTGTCACCGCGACCAACCGTGCTGCCGGGACGCCGTTGCGGGCGATGATGACGTCCTCGCCGCTCTCGGCGGCGGCGACCAACTCGCTCAGTTTCGTCTTTGCGTCGTGCATGTTGACCTGCATGGCTAGGAGCTTAGCTAAGCCGGAGCAGGACGGCCAACGAGCGACCCACCATC
This sequence comes from uncultured Solirubrobacterales bacterium, assembly GCA_963828075.1. GTDB lineage: Bacteria > Actinomycetota > Thermoleophilia > Solirubrobacterales > Solirubrobacteraceae > JACCYI01. The sequence goes on from CAWHDH010000021.1 coordinate 3,067,321, forward strand.
CACGAGCGCGCCACGGCGCTGAGCGCAGGCTCACTCCCGAATAGCGAAACCTCTATTAGAGCGAAGGTTCTAATAGACTAGCCGCATGTCCACTTCTTCGCTGTACCCCGACCTGGTGCGCACCGGCCGCGAGCACGCCGACGAGGTGGTCGCCGTCGACCGCGGGACGGACCGCGCGGTCGTCACGCTCTCCGATCCGGAGCGCCTCAACGCGCTCTCGTCGCCCGTCGTGATCCAGTTGCGCGCGGCGCTCGAGGACCTCTGCGCCGACGACGCGATCCGCACCGTGGTCCTGACCGGCGCCGACCCCGGCTTCAGCGCCGGCGGCGACCTGGACATGATGACCGCGGCGACCGATCGCCTGCGCTCCGCCGACGACGAGGCCGGCGTGACCGATGCGTGGCGCTGGATCCGCCGCGAGTTCGGCGGCATCGCCCGGCTGATCGCCAAGTCCGACACCGCCTTCGTCGCGGCGATCAACGGCCCGGCGGCGGGTGTCGGGCTGGCCTGGGCGCTCACCTGCGACCTCATCCTCGCCTCCGAGCGCGCCCGCATCGTCCCGGCGTTCGGCCGCCTCGGCCTGCTCCCCGAGGTCGGGATGAGCTGGGCGCTCACCCGCCGGCTCGGCTACCAGGGGGCGTTCGCGTTCTACGCCGAGGGTCGCCACCTCGACGCCGAGGCGGCGCTGGCGGCGGGCCTCGTCCGCGAGGTCGTGCCGCACGACCAGCTGCTCGCCGCCGCCGACGCCTGGTGCGACCGCATCGCCGCGCTCCCGCCGCACGCGATGGCGATGACCAAGCCGCTGCTGCGCGCGGCGGCCGACGCGCCGTGGGACGCGGCGCTGACGATGGAGGAGTTCGCCGAGCCGAGCTGCTTCACGACGGCGTCGTTCCGGGCCGCCGTGGCGTCGCTGCGAGCGTAGGCCGTGGCCCGCACCCAGCTGCACTCCGAGGACGCGATCCTCGACGCCACGCTCGCCCTGCTGCTCGAGCGCGGGGCGCGCGGCGCCTCGGTCGACGCCATCTCCAAGGCCAGCGGCGCGCCGGTCGGCTCGCTCTATCACCGGTTCGGGTCGCGGGATGAGCTGCTCGCGCGCCTCTGGGTCCGCGCGGCCCGCCGCGCCCAGGGCTCCTTCGTCGCGGCGGTCGAGGGCATCGAGGATCCGGTCGAGGCTGTGGTCGCGTCCACGCGCGGCCTGATCGAGCTGACGAACGCGCACCCGGCCGACGCGCGGCTGCTGGTCTCCTTCCGCCGGGACGACCTCATTGCCGCCCTGCCGGCTTCCGCGCTCGCCGAGGAGCTCGAGGAGCTCAACCGGCCGGTCGAGGCGGCGCTGCGCACGCTCGCCCGCCGCCTGTTCGGCCGCGCCGACGCCGCGGCGCTGCGCCGGACCACCTTCGCCGCGGTCGACCTCCCGCAGGGGGCGATCCGCCGCTACCTCGTGGCAGGGCGGCCGGTCCCGCGGGCGGTCGCCGACGACCTCGAGACCGCGGTCCGCGCGACGCTCGCGGCGCTGGACGCAGCTCGGCAGGAGCGCCAACCCGTCGCTGAGCGGGACGGGGGCTCTGACCCCGATTGCGTAGCCAAGACGTTCCCGTGTCCGTAGTCTAGGTCTGCCCGAATTTGTAGCCTAGGCAAGGCCGAGGATGTAGTGTTGTTCTCGTGCGGCCGCCCTTGGACTACCTGCGTCGAACGGTTGACGAAGAACTCGACGATTTGACGGCCGCCCTCTCGGCCGTGGCCATCGAAGGCCCGAAGGCTGTCGGCAAAACAGCGACCGCACTGAGGCGCGCTTCCACGGTCTTCGAGCTCGACGATCCCGATCAGCGATCGATTGCCGAGGCCGACTCCAACATCCTCCTGGCTGCCGAGCCGCCGGTCTTGATCGACGAGTGGCAGTACGTCCCTTCCATCTGGGACAAGATTCGTCGTGCTGACGACGCGGGTGCGCAACCCGGTCAGTTCCTCCTCACAGGATCGGCAGCGCCCCCGCCGATCAGCGGCACGCACTCCGGCGGCGGACGCATCGTCAGCGTCCGTATGCACCCACTCTCCCTTGCCGAGCGCGTCCCCGCGCCGACTACCGTCAGCCTCAGGCAGCTGTTGACCGGCGAACGCGAGGCCGTCGCCGGCGAGACCGCCTACGCCGTGACGGACTACACGCAGGAGATCCTCAGATCGGGCTTCCCTGGCTTGCGCCGCCTCGACGGTCGGCCGCTGCGAGCCGCCCTCGACAGCTACCTCGCGCGTATCGTCGACCGTGACTTCCCCCAGCTCGGTCACACCGTTCGCAATCCGTCGGCTCTCCGCCGCTGGATGGCAGCGTACGCCGCGGCTACCTCGACGACGGCCACCTGGGAGACCATTCGCGACGCCGCAACCGGCGGTGAGCGCAACAAACCGGCCCGAACGACGGTCGCTCCTTACCGCGACGTCCTCGAGCGCCTGTTCATGCTCGATCCGGTTCCAGCCTGGAAACCGACCCTCAATCACATCGCCGAGCTCGGCGTTCCTCCGAAGCACCATCTCGCCGATCCGGCGCTCGCGGCGCGCCTCCTCGGCGCGACCGAGCGCGGGCTGCTCCACGGAGATGCGACTGGACCCGCGATGCCTCGTGACGGCTCGCTCCTCGGTGCGCTGTTCGAGTCGCTCGTCACCTTGTCGGTTCGAGTGTATGCGCAGGCTTCGGAGGCGTCGGTCGGGCATCTGCGACTGCACCGCGGCGATCACGAGATCGACCTCATCGTCGAGCGCGATGACGGCCGCGCCGTCGCCCTCGAGGTCAAGCTGAGTCCGTTGCCGTCAGACGACTCGGTCAGGCATCTGAAGTGGCTTGCCCGGGAGATCGGCGATGAATTGCTCGACAGCGTCATCGTCACCACCGGGTCGCGCGCCTATCGTCGGCCTGACGGGATCGCCGTGGTGCCCGCGGCGCTCCTCGGGCCCTGAACTGCTCACGCTGCCACTTTCAAGACGGCCGAGCGAGTGCTCGCCGTCGCCACTACACGAGCTGCACCACGCGCGCGCCCGAGACGTGCACGACCCGCGCGGAGCCGCACCGGCGCGCGACGGTGCCGGGCGGCGGATGGGTGTGGCCGTGCAGGATCCACCGCGGCTGGACGCGGTCGACCCAGTCGCGGAGCCCCTCGAAGCCGATGTGCGCCACATCGTCGGGGTCGTCGTTGATGCCGGCCGGCGGGCAGTGGCAGACCAGGACGTCGGCCGGCGGCAGGCGCGCCGCGAGCTTCGCGGCCTCGCGCTGGGTGAACTGGTGCGGCCCCTTGCGGTAGCGGACACAGCCCTCGAACCCCACCACGCGAAGCGGGCCGAGCGAGACGGCGCGGCCGTGCAGGTCCTCCATGCCGAGCCACTCCATGTAGGGCTCCTCGTCGTGGTTGCCGTAGACGCCGAGCTTGCGGTGCGGCGCGTTGGCGAGGCTCTCGATCCAGGACACCTGCAGGTCACCGAGCCCGATCACCGCGTCGACCCGAGGGCCCGACAACATCGCTCCCACCGACGGTATGGGCTCCCGGTCGGCGAGCAGCAGGACTCGCACGAGGTTCCTACTCGAAGCCGCTCACGCCGCGCATGACCAGCACGGCGACCGTCCGGCCGAGCTCCTCCGGATCCCAGCGCCCGGGCTCGGCGAGCATCAGCCGCCCGAGCGACTCGCCGATCCCGACCATCGCGTGGCCGAGCAGGTGGGCGGTCGGGCCGGCGTCGGTCACGCCGGTCCGCACGAGCGCCTCCTCCGCGATCACGGCGATCCGCTTGGCCTGCTCGGTCCGCGTGCGGTTGCCGCGGCGGGCGACGGCGGGATCGGTGCCCTGCTCCTCGAGCAGGATGAGCCGGTAGGAGTCCGGCGACTCCAGGACCGCCCTGAAGAAGGCGGTGAAGCCCTTGGCGATGGCGCGCGCGGGATCCCTGAGGTCGTCGCCGGAGGGCAGGGAGGCCTCGAGCGACTCGAGCAGGCGGCGCTCCTCGCGCTCCTCGAGCGCCGTGAACAGCTCGCGCTTGGAGGCGAAGCCGTCGTAGAGGACCGGCTTGGTGACCCCGGCGGCGTCGGCGATCGCATCCATCGAGGTGCGGCTGTAGCCGTTCTCGAGGTACACCCGCAACGCGGCGTCGAGGATCATCGGGCGCCGCTGGTCAGGCGGCAGCGGCGCGGCCCGGGGACGACGGGTGCGGGCGGATGACGACATCCGGCCCGGAACGCTACTTGGCACGGCGCTTGCGCAGCTTCTCCGCCTCGCGTCCGAAGGCGTCCTCGACGGCGCGGGTCATCGTTGGCTCGAACACAGCCAGCAGCACTTCCGAGGCCAGCGGCCGCAGGCGGTCGAGCGCCTCGCGGACCTCGGGCCAGCCGTCCTCGGGCATCCCCGCCTGCTCGAACGGCTCCCACACCGACTCCATGAACAGGCGGACGAACCGGCGCGCGGCGGCGCGGGCCGGCTTGCCGAGCTCCTCGACCAGGTTGAGCGCCGTCTCCAGAGGGACGCCCAGCCCGACGACGAGCTCGCCGGCGCGCAGCAGCCGCGGGCTCGGGACCTCGACGCGGCCGTCCCCGAGCGGGCGGATGAGCCCCAGCTTGAGCACCCGGTCGCGCACGGCCGGGTCGGCGGCGGGCGCTCCGAAGCGCTCGACGAGCTCGTCGACCTCGAGGATCTCGGCCTGCTCGGTCTCGAACGGCGCCATCAGCGCGCGCTTGAAGCCGAGCAGCTCCTCGCCGGCGCGACCGGGGCGCTTGAGGAGGTGCGAGATCGAGGCGAGGTTGAAGCCGTCGGCCTGCATCTCCTGGATCAGCCGCAGCCGGTTCACGTGCACGGTTCCGTAGAAGCCGGTCCGTCCGCGCACCTCGGGCGGGGGGAGCAGGCCACGGGACTGATGGGCGCGGATGTTGCGCACGCTCATGCCCGTCTCGTGGGCGAGCTGCTCGATCGTCAGGTCGGCGCCCGTGGTGGCCACGCCTGAAAGGTACCTATTGCATGTGCCATAGAATGATGTAACATCGAACCATGTTCAACTTTGCCGCCAACGAGCCGGCCGGGGGCGCGGCGCTGGCCGAGATCGCCGCTGCGACCGCCGGTGCCATCGTCGTCACCACGCTGCTGCTCGTCCTCGGCCTCGGCCACCGCTCGGGCCGCCTCACGCTGCTCTCGCGCGCCGCCGCAGGCCTGGGGCGCCTCGCCGGCGTGCCCGGCTGGTCCGCCCTGCCGACCCTCGTCGCCACGATCTCCCTGCAGGTCGCGCTGCTCGGGATGTACTGGGACATCTCGCTGCACATCGACGTCGGTCGCGACGCCGGCCCGCTCGCGAACCCCGCCCACTACCTGATCCTGATCGGCCTGTTCGGGATCTTCGCCGCCGGGTTCCTGGCCATCGTGCTCCCCTCGGACGCCGACCCGGCGCCGCCGACCAGCATCCGCATCGCCCACGACTGGCACGCCCCGCTCGGCGGCGTGCTGATCGCCGCCTCCGGCGCCTTTGCGCTGATCGGCTTCCCGCTCGACGACGTCTGGCACCGCCTGTTCGGCCAGGACGTGACCCTCTGGGGCCCGACCCACCTGATGCTGATCGGCGGCGCCGCGATGACGCTCGTGGGCATCGCCGTGCTGCAGGTCGAGGGCCGCCGGGCGCGGACGCTGGAGATGCGCGCGGCGGACGGTCTCTTCTACCGGCGCTGGGAGCGGCGCGCCCGTCTGGCGAGCGTCTGCGGCGGTCTCCTGATCGGCCTCTCGACCTTCCAGGCCGAGTTCGATTTCGGCGTCCCGCAGTTCCGCCTCCTCTTCCAGCCGCTGCTGATCGCGCTGGCGGCGAGCGTCGCGCTCGTCGTCGCCCGCGTCTGGGGCGGCCGCGGCACCGCGCTCGGCGCCGTCGTGTTCTTCCTCGGCCTCCGCGGCGCGGTCTCGCTGCTGGTCGGACCGGTGTTCGGGGAGACGACGCCGCACCTGCCGCTCTACCTCGCGGAGGCGCTGGTCGTCGAGGCGCTCGCCTGGCGGCGGGATCCCGCCCGCGGCCCGTACGTCTTCGGGGCGATGGCGGGCGGCCTCATCGGCACGGTCGGCCTGGCGGCCGAGTGGGCGTGGTCGCAGGTGTGGATGCCGATCCCCTGGTCGGTTGCGCTGCTGCCCGAGGCGCTCCTGCTCACCCCGGTGGTCGCGGTCGCCGGAGGCGTCCTCGGCGCGTTCGCCGGGACGGCGCTGCGCGGGAAGCGCCCCGCGTGGGGCGGCGGCGCCCGGCTGGCGGTCCCGGCCGCCGCGCTCGTCGTCATGGCCGTGATCGGCTACGGGCTGGTGATGGAGCCGCTGCGCGGCGTCCGTGCGGCTGTGGCGCTCGCGCCGGCGGGCGAGGGTGCCTCGACCGCGGTCGTCCGCGTCCGCCCGCCCGCCGCGGCGGACGGCGCCGAGTGGCTGACGGTGACCGCCTGGCAGGGCGGCGGGCTCGTCGTCGACCACCTGCGGCGCACCGGGCCCGGCCAATACGCGACGACCCGCGCGATCCCGCACAGCGGCGAATGGAAGGCGATGGTCCGTCTGCAGCGCGGCCGGGCGATCATGGCCGCGCCGATCTACATGCCGCGCGACGACGCCATCCCCGCCGAGGGGGTGCCGGCCCGACCGCGGATCGACCGCCCGTTCCTCGACGACAAGCGCGTCCTGCAGCGCGAGGCCAAGACCGGCGTGTCACCGGCGCTGACCGCCCTCGCCTACGGCACCGTGCTCGCCATCGCACTCGCGCTGATCGGCCTGCTCGGCTGGGGTCTCGCGCGCGTGTCCGTGGTCGAGCCGCCGGCGCCGCGCGCACCGGCACCTCCGCCGCGCGCCCCGGCGCCGCGAGTGGGGGCGCCGGCCTGACGAACCCCAGCCGGCGTCACCGCGGTCGGAACTGCAAGAACCGGAACGTCACCGTCTGACCGCGGTCTCCGGACGTCCGACACGTCACGGACAGCTCGGAGCTGACACGGCGGCGGACGCAGCTGAAACCCGGATGGCTCTTTCCGTGCGCAGTTGCCCTCACGACCTTTCGCGCGGTGACACAACTGACGTCGTGCGCAACGATGGTGCGGAACCTTCGCCCGATGTCACCACACGGGAGAGCGCTGGTGCGGCCACCGCGGAGCGTCGCGGGCGGCACGGCGTACGCCTGCAGCCTCGTCGGCGGCGCCTGTGACGTTGTTCGGGCTGCCTCGTTGGTCACCAAGAAGTAACCGTTGCCGTACGAGAACGCGGCCGGGATCGTGTTCCAGCCGGGGCCGCCGATCAGCGCGATGTCGCTCTTGCGATCGCCGTTGAAGTCGCCGGCGTACGACACCACGCCGCTCTGCTGCGCCCACCCGGCGAACTGCTGGTGGTAGTGGTTGCTCACTGTCACGCGGCCATTGTGCGAACCGAACGCATACGCCCATCTCAAGGTCAAGGCCACGGGAATGGTCTGCCAGCCGGGTCCGCCGGTCAAAGCGAAGTCGGAAAAGCCATCACCGTTGAAGTCGCCGCCAACCACATTCGTCCGGCCTCCGTGGGTCGTCCAATCCATGAAGTTCTGATCCCAGCCGACCGCGTCGTCCTCGAACGAACCCAATGACCAGTTGCTGCGCTTGATTGCGAACGGAACGAATCCCACCGGGGGAGGTACGAACGTGCCCGGCCCGCCAATCAGCGCGATATCGCTTACGCCATCGCCATCGAAGTCGCCGCCCACCTTGGTGCCGGCCTCCGCCCACTTTCCGAACCTTCTGGTTCGGGGCTGCGCGTTGGACACCAGGTCGAAGCCGGGCCCGGCTTCCCGCTTGGACCAGGCGATCGGAATGGTGTTCCAGCCGCTTCCGCCGGTGAGCGCGATGTCGTCCTTGCCATCGCGGTCGTAGTCGCCGACGACCGGCCACGCGCCGCGGTGTTGCGCCCAGCCAGGGAAGTTCGGAAGGCTCTGGTTGGTCACCGAGAAGGTGGCATCGTCGCGTGCGTGGGCGACCGGGAGGGTCACCCAGCCCTCTCCGCCGACGAGCGCGATGTCGTCGCCGCGAACCCCGTCGAAGTTTCCGGCAACCACCCGCACGCCGCTGTGCTGTGCCCGCGAGGTGAAGTCCCCTTCGACCCGGTTGTTGGTCACCATGAAGCTGCCCGTGCCCAGCGAGAAGGCGATCGGAATCGTATTCCAGCCGGCGCCGCCAACAAGGGCGATGTCGTCCTTGCCATCGCGGTTGAAGTCGCCGATAACCCCCTTCACGCCGTCCGCCCGCGCCCAATCGCCGAACTCGCTGATCTGGGCGGTTGTGGTCGCGGGATGCAAGACCACGAACATCGGGACCGCCGCAACGACTGTCAGAAATCGACGACGAAGCTTCATGATGGACTCCCCTCGTACTCCGGCGCGTGGCCCTATTCCGTGGGAGCGCAGGGGGTTCGACGGCGGTTCTGCGGTCGACCTGGCCTGAACGTACCTTTCCGACTCGCGCCGGCATATGGTCCGATCGAACCCGGCTGGGGGGTCCGATCGAACCAAATTTGGACGGACGCGGGTACCCCCGGCTTCGAGCCGCTGGGTGATTGGTAGCTTGCGTTCGCGCGCTCAGCGCTCAGGGCAGGAAGCGCTACTCGATGGATGCTCACACCAACGTTGTCGCGGAGCGTCGACGGCCGATCACGGTCGTGCTGGTCGATGAGGAGGCCATGACGGTCAGCGCCCTGTCGCGGGCCCTCTCGCACAGCGGGATCGACGTCCTCGGGGATGCTGGTAACGGGCGCGACGCGTTGGCATTGGTGGTCGACCTGCGTCCGGACGTGGTGCTGATGGACATCCGGCTTCCGGGGCTCTCAGGCGTCGAGGTGATCGGACGGCTCGGCCTGCTGGCCCCCGCGTCGCGCATCCTGGTGCTCACTCGCAGCGAGCACAACCGCGTTGTCGAGGCAATCGTGGCCGGCGCCAGTGGCTACATCCTCAAGAGCGCGATGCCGGAGGCGATCGTCAGCGCCGTCAGGGCAACGGCGGCCGGGGAGGCGGTGCTGTCCTCGCAGGTCGCCGGAAAGCTGCTGCAGCGCATCCGCGAGCGAGACATCCCGGTCACCGCATCCAGCCAGAGCGCCGGAAGCGCCATCCGCGCCGCCCTGACGCCGCGTGAGCTGGAGATCTTCCAACGCCTCGCGAGCGGAGAGAGCAATCAGACGATCGGCAATCAACTCGCGCTCAGCGCGAACACGGTGTCCAACCACATCGCCAGCATCCTCGCCAAGCTGCAGCTCGACAACCGCATCCAAGCGGCCGTCCAAGCTGTCCGTAGCGGGATCTCCTAGGGCACCGCCGCAGGCTACGGAGCCGGGCGGAGCGAGCGGACGTCGAAGTCCGGCGGCTCGCCGAACGCCTCGATCCACTGCGACCGCAGCTGCTTGTAGCGGCGCACGGCCTCCGAGCGGCGATCCAGCTCGATCAGCAGTCCCAGCAGCGTCCGCTGGCCGGCGCCGTCGAAGGGCTCGAGCTCGGCGAGGCGGATGAGCGCCTGGACGGCGGCGGGGCGGTCGCCGGCGGCCAGCCGGGCGCCGGCGAGCGCGCGCAGCACCTCGCAGGCGATCTCGTGCAGCCGGTCGCGCTCGGCGAACACCCAGTCGGCGTACGGCTCGTCGGCGAGGAAGTCGCCCGAGTAGAGGGCGGCGGCGTGCTCCAGCGGCCCGCGGGCACGCTCGTGTCCACCCTCGGTCGCCGACCGGAGCCCCTTTTCAGCCGCCGCCTCGAAGTCGTCGACGTCGATCTGGATGAGCCGGCGGTCGAGCATGTAGCCGCCGTCGCGGGCGATGATGAAGGAGGAGGCGGAGTGGCGCTCGCGAGCGGGCTCGAGCCGCTTGCGCAGGGTGAAGACGCAGTGGCGCAGGTTGACGATCGCCGCCCGGCCGGCCCTCGGCCAGAACTGCTCGAGCAGCTGGTCGCCGTGGACGACGCGGCCGCGCTCGCAGATCAGGTACTTGAGGAGCTGTCCCGGAAGCTGGCCGAGCCAGGCGCCGTCGATCGATCCCTCGGCGCTCGCGACCGCCGTGCGCCCCAGCGCGCTCACCCGCAGCGCCGGGCCGGACAGCCAGTGCGGCTCGGTGCGCCGGCGGCGGTCGCGGGAGTCGGCGGGGCGGAGCTGGAGCAGGGCGGTGGTCTCCGACAGCGCCGCCGCGGTGACCCACAGCGCCACGGGCGGCTGGGCGCCGGGGAGGTCCATGCGGACGTCGGGGAGCGGGTCGCCTGCGCGCAGCGCGAGCTGGGTGAGGCATTCGCCGCCGAGGGGCGCGTCGTCGCGCCGGCACCCGAGCAGGTGGCAGCAGAAATCGCCGGTCAGCTCCGCGTCGCCCAGCAGGCTGCCGGCCGCCGCGTTGGCCGCGACCACCACGCCGTCCGCGTCGCAGACGAGCAGGCCGAACGGGAAGCGGTCGAAGACCTGGCGCGGCAGGGCGTCGGCGAGCGCGCGCGACGCGTCCGCGCGCACGCGGCTCTCGCGGCCGTGGGTCCGGTTCTTGGTGGTGGGGATGGGCTTCACAAAAGACTCCTGCCCGGAGTGGTCGGCAGTTCGGGGGCCGACCCGCAACGCGCAGGGGGAGTGGAAATCCCCGGCATGGGGGGAATGGCGACTCCCCCGTATGGGTATGACCCGCGTATCGGAGACCGGGAGGTCAGGGATGACGGTTCTATTGGTGGTCGGCGTAGGTGTCGTGCTGTGGCTCGGGGCCTGTACCGTCGTCGTCGCGCTGTGCATGAGCGCGAAGGAAGGCGATCGCCCTGATACCGCCCTCGCCGAGGAGTTCAGCGCTCAGCGCCAGCGCACCCGCGCGCGGCTCCCCGCCTTGCCGCGTCCGATGGTCCCGCGCTCCCGCGCGTGGCGCGTCACGTAGCCCGCCGCAGCGCGCTATCCTCTCCGTTCGACCTCGCCGCTGCGGGGTCTTTCCTTTGTCCCGATTCAGATAGACGGGAGTCGCGTCCCTCATGGCCCGCGGAGACGTCCGGATCGCTGTCACCCTCGCGTGCGAGGACTGCAAGCGCCGGAACTACCAGACCAACAAGTCCAAGCGCAACAACCCCGATCGCATCGGGCTGCGCAAGTACTGCCGGTGGTGCCGCAAGCACACCGGTCACCGCGAGACCCGGTAGGGAGGACCCGCCGTGGCCCGTGACCGTCAGCGAGCGAAGCAGCGTCGCCGCCAGCGCCAGAGCGGCGGCTCGACGCCGCGGCGCAGCGACGACCTCTCCCGCGAGGTCGGCCTCGACGACGCGACCGTCGAGCAGTCCGGCCTGGGCGAGGGCACCGCGGCGCCCGATCCACTCAAGAACGCGATGCCCGACATCGACCAGGCCAAGCTCGCCGAGGCCGGCGTCGAGCGTGGGACCTCAGGACACATCGAGCACGCCGACGACCCCGGCGCGGGCGTCGAGTACGCCCCCGCCGCCGACGAGGTCGAGGGCGACCAGCCGATCCGCCGCGGCGACCTCGATCCCTCCGTCGCCGAGGAGACCCACCCCGAGCACCCGCGCAAGCAGCGCGCCCGCTTCATCACCTTCCTCGGCCACTGCGTCGACGAGCTGCGCCGGGTCCAGTGGCCCGACCGCAAGCAGGTCGGCCAGGCGACCGCCGTCGTGTTGGGCTTCGTCGTCCTCGCGGGCGGCTACCTCGGCCTGATGGATGCCATCTTCAAGCCTTTAGTCCAAGCGATCCTCTAGGACATTCATGTTTCGTTGGTACGTCATCAACACCTACTCGGGTCACGAGAACAAGGTCAAGCAGAACCTCGAGCACCGCGTGGTCTCGCTCAACCAGAAGCGCGCCGTGCGTCAGGTCGTCGTGCCGACCGAGACCGTCCAGGAGATGAAGGACAACCAGAAGGTCTCCGTCGAGAAGCGCACGATGCCGGGCTATGTGCTCGTCAACATGGACCTCAACGAGGACTCGTGGGGCCTCGTCAAGGGCACGCCCGGGGTGACCGGCTTCGTCGGCGCCTCCAACGAGCCCATCCCGCTGACCCAGGCGGAGGTCGACCGGTTGCTGCACCGCGAGGTGGCGGTCCGCACGCCCAGCCGCGCGCAGTTCTCGATCGGCGAGCAGGTCAAGGTCATCTCGGGGCCGCTCTCGGACTTCTCCGGCGAGATCTCCGAGATCAACGAGGACGCCTCCAAGCTCAAGGTCCTTGTGTCAATCTTCGGCCGGGAGACCCCGGTCGAGGTCGGTTACGACCAGGTGAAGAAGATCTAATGGCCAAGAAAGTCCTGACCACCATCAAGCTCCAGGCCGCCGGCGGCCAGGCCACTCCGGCCCCGCCCGTCGGCCCCGCCCTGGGCCAGCACGGCATCAACATCATGGAGTTCTGCAAGGCGTTCAACGCCCAGACCCAGCAGGATGCCGGCACCACGATCCCCGTCGTGATCACCGTCTACGAGGACCGCTCGTTCACGTTCATCACGAAGACGCCGCCCGCCGCGGTGCTGATCCGCCAGGCGATCGGGATCGAGAAGGGCTCTGGCGAGCCGAACCGCACGAAGGTCGGGACGATCACGCAGGAGCAGATCCGCGCGATCGCCGAGAAGAAGCTCAACGACCTCAACGCGCACGACGTCGATCAGGCGACCAAGATCATCGCCGGCACCGCCCGCTCCATGGGCGTGGAGGTGGTCGCGTAATGGCGCAGCACGGCAAGACCTACGTCGAGGCCAAGGGCCGCGTCGACCGCCATCGCGAGTACACGCCCGCCCAGGCGGTCAAGATGGTCAAGGAGCTCAAGCGCGCGAAGTTCGACGAGTCGGTCGAGATCCACGTCCGCACCGGCCTGAACGTGCGCCACGCCGACGAGCAGTTGCGCGGCACCATCGCGCTGCCCCACGGCCTCGGCAAGGAGGTCAAGATCGCCGTTTTCGCCCGCGGTGACAAGGCGCGCGAGGCGGAGGCCGCCGGCGCCGACATCGTCGGCGACGAGGACCTGGCCAAGAAGGTCCAGGAGGGCTTCACCGACTTCGACGTCGCGATCGCGACCCCGGACATGATGCCCGTCGTCGGCCGCCTCGGCCGCATCCTCGGCCCGCAGGGCAAGATGCCCAACCCGAAGGTCGGCACGGTCACGATGGACGTCGCCAAGGCCGTCGAGGAGTCCAAGGCCGGCAAGGTCGAGTACCGCACGGACCGCACCGCGATCGTCCACATGGTGGTCGGCAAGACCTCGTTCGAGGACCAGAAGCTGATCGAGAACTACCAGGCGATCGTCGAGGAGCTCATCCGCGCGAAGCCGTCCGCCGCCAAGGGCAAGTACATCCGCTCGATCGTGATGGCGTCGACCATGGGCCCCGGCATCAAGGTCGACCCGACCCGCACCCGCGACCTCAACGAGGAGGCTGCCTCGGTCGCGTAAGCGCCTCGAGAGGACAGCCCCTCCTGACCGAAGACCCCCGGCCCGCCGCTTGATGGCGGTGAGAAGTCCGGGGCAGGAAAGGACGAATGGACAGAACCCAGAAGGCCGCCGTCATCGACGAGGTGGCCGGCCAGATCTCCGGAGCGGAGGCCGTCTTCGCGGTCGACTACCGCGGCATCTCGGTGCCCGCGGCGGCCGAGCTGCGCACGCGTCTGCGCGACGCCGATACCTCGTTCCGGATCGTCAAGAACACGCTCACCGAGCGCGCCGCCGACCAGGCCGAAGCGCCGGTGCTCAAGGAGTACCTCGTCGGTCCGACGGCGATCGCTTTCGTGCGCGGCGACGCCGCGATGGCCGCCAAGGCGCTGACCGAGTTCCAGCGCTCGACGGGCACGCTCGCCTTCAAGGGCGGCCTGCTCAACGGCAAGCCGCTCAGCGCGGAGCAGATCGTCGACATCTCGCGACTTCCGTCGCGCGAGGTCCTCATCGGCCGGCTCGTCGGCCTCGTCGCCTCGCCCCTGACCGGGCTGGCCGGCGCGCTCGGCGGCTTCGTCGGCGGGCTGGCGCGGCAGCTCCAGCAGATCGCCGACCAGGGCCTGATCGGTGGCGACGCTCCGGCGCCGGCCGCCGCCGAGCCTGTGGCGGAGGCCCCGGCGGAGGCTCCCTCGGAGCCCGAGGCCGCGGCTGCCGAGCCCGTCGCCGAGACCCCGGCGGAGGAGCCCTCCGCTCCCGAGGCACCCGCCACCGAGGAGCCCGGGCCCGACCCGGATTCCACCCCGTCCGAGCAGTAGACCCCTCCCACTTAGAGACCTAAAAGGAGAACGAACCCATGGCCACCAGCACCCAGGAATGGATCGACGAGCTCAAGCAGATCACGGTCCTCGAGCTCTCCGAGCGCATCAAGGCGCTCGAGGAGGAGTTCGGCGTGTCCGCGACGGCGGTCGCCGCCGCGGCCCCCGGCGGCGGCGGTGACGGCGCGGCCGCCGAGGAGGTCGAGGAGCAGACGGCGTTCGACGTCGTCCTCATGGGCCCCGGCGACAAGAAGATCCAGGTCATCAAGGTCGTCCGCGCGGCCACCGGCCTCGGCCTCAAGGAGGCCAAGGCGCTCGTCGACGAGGCGCCCAAGCCCGTCAAGGAGGGCGTCGATCGCGACGAGGCCGACGCGCTGAAGGCGCAGCTCGAGGAGGCCGGGGCGCTCGTCGAGGTCAAGTAGCGCCGCGCCGGCCTCGACCGGCGCGCAGGAGTTCACGGGAGGCGGCCGATGGCCGCCTCCCGTCGTGCTACGCCTCGCTACGCCGCTGCGCGAGCAGCGGCACGCGAAGCAAGAGCCGCTCACCGTCGAGCTTGCCGCTGATCCAGTCGTCGGCGCCGGCCAGCCACGCGCGCCGCTGGTCGCCCGGCTGCGGCCACGTCAGCAGCATGAGCACCGGGACCGACGAGAAGCTGCGCAGGCGGGCGAGCATGTCCCACGCGCCCGGATCCTGGGTGCTGGTCTCGAGCACGACGAGCGCCGGGCGGGCGGCGTACGCGGCACGCAACGCCTCGCGGCCGGTCGCGGCCGCGAGCGTCTCGTAGCCGGCGCCGAGCAGGACGGCATCGATCCAGCGCAGTCGGTGGCGCTGGCCGGAGACGGCCAGCACGCGAGCAGCAGGAAGCATCAGAAACTCCGAGTCGAAGATCAGTTGACCTGCCCCATCCAGAGCAACGTCCGATGCGGCGGGGATCTGTCGGCGGTCTGACCGGGAGGATTTCGGCGGGAGATCCGGAAAGTTCGAGACAGATGTGACTAGTCCGCCGGTGGTGTCGGTATAAGGACTTCGGGTCACTACTCCGCGAGGTAGGGAATGAGCTTCCTGATGGTGGTCGCCGTAGTCGCAGTTGCGTGGATCGTGATCTGCCTGCTGCTCATCGGGCTGTGCGCGAGCGCCAAGGAAGGCGACCGGACGCACCCGCGCTAGCGCGCACCGACCGCGCCACGCCGGACTCGAGAGCTGAAAGACAGCTTTCGAACTGATCGGCCGATGTTCCAGAAGAGCGTGCAAGGAACACCGAACGCCTGCCGTTGGTCAGGTGGATGCCGATCGCCGAACTTGAGGTCCAATACCACCTTCCCCCCCGAGGCCGTCGCTTCGGCAGGGCCAAGGAGCGCCCCAACGTTCGGCGAAGGACCACCGACCGCCGGGTCGCCGCGCCCGAGATGCCGATGCCGATCGAGGAGGCGCTGCCGCGTCGCCAGATCCTGGCGCGCGAGGGGCTCACCCGCCGCCTCCTCGCGTGCGCCGACGCGCTGGCCGTCATCGCCGCGCTGATCCTGGTGGCGACGTGGACCGGCGGTGGAGAGGTGACCGTCGCGACCTTCGCCGTCGTGCCGCTGGTCGTCGGCCTCCACAAGCTGGCCGGTCTTTACGATCGCGACGACCTCGTCCTGAGCCGCTCGACGTACGACGACCTTCCGGATCTGCTGCAGCTGAGCGGCCTCTTCGCGCTGCTGGCCAGCCTGATCCCGAGCCTCATCGCCGGGACGACGCTCGCGCCCGCGGCGGTCGCCGGCCTGTGGGCCGGCGCCTTCGTGCTGACCGCGACCATGCGGGTGGGCGCCCGGGCGCTGAGCGGTCGCATCACGTCCGGCGAGCGGTGCCTGGTCATCGGCGACCCGGAGCGTGCGGCGTACGTCCGCGGCAAGCTCGATCGGTCGGGAACCGGGGCCCAGGTCGTCGCCACGGTTCCCATCTCCGCGTCCAAGCCCTTGGGCATCGAGTCGCCCGCTGACATGCGCTGGCTCGTCGACCGCTTCACCGTCGATCGGGTCGTCCTGGCCCCGGTGGCCACCGACAGCGCCGACACGGTCGAGCTCATCCGGATCGCCAAGGCGGCCGGCGTGCGGGTCAGCGTGCTCCCCCGCATGTTCGAGGCGGTCGGGTCTGCGGTCGAGTTCGAGCAGATCGACGGGATGACCATGCTCGGCGTCCGTCAGTTCGGGCTGACGCGCTCGTCCCGTGCGATCAAGCGTGGCTTCGACATCGCGGGCGCCGGTCTCGGCCTCGTCGCGGTCGCGCCGCTGCTGGCCGTCCTCGCCGTCGCGATCCGTCTCGACAGCAAAGGTCCCGTGCTCTTCCGCCAGACCCGCGTCGGTCGTGACGGCCAGACGTTCCGCATCTTCAAGTTCCGCTCGATGGGCTTCGACGCCGAGGCCCGCAAGGCGTCACTGCTGACGCTCAACGAGGCCGGCGACGGGATGTTCAAGCTGTCCGCCGACCCGCGGATCACCCGCGTGGGTCGCTTCCTGCGCAGGACGTCGCTCGACGAGTTGCCGCAACTCCTGAACGTTCTCAACGGGGAGATGAGCCTCGTAGGCCCGCGGCCGCTCGTCACCGACGAGGACGTGCTGGTCGAAGGGCTCGACCGCAGCCGACTCCATCTGACGCCAGGCATGACCGGTCCGTGGCAGGTGCTCGGCTCCGCACGCGTGCCGATGCAGGAGATGGTCGGGATCGACTACCTGTACGTCGCCAACTGGACCTTGTGGGCCGACCTGAAGATCCTCCTGCGCACGGTGCCCCACATGCTCGCGCAGCGCGGGGTCTGAATCGCGACCGGCGCGTTCGCCGATCGGTACACCGGATACTAGGAAGTGGCATGCACACGGATGAGCAAGGAAGCCGTCTAAGCGTGGAACCGATCAGCCTGCACCGATACGAGCTCCTGCCGGAACGGCGGGACGAGCCGCGACGTGGCGATGAGCGTCGTGGTCAGGGACGCTTCAGCCGCGATCGGCGCGCGGACGATCGCCGGAGCGGCCGGCCGCTCGCGGAGGCGGCCGAGGTCCGCCGCGTCTTTCCGATCACGGAAGGCGTCACGCCGCGCCACCTCCGGCTCCGCGAGCAGCGCCGTCACGGCGCGCTCGTCGCGACCGATCTCGTCGTCGCCTCGATCGCCCTCTACGCCGTGGTGCGACTGGCCGGCAGCGCGCCGAGCCTGGCCGGGCTCGCCGGCGCCGCCGTCGCCGTCCTCCTGCTGTGTCAGCTCTTCGGGCTCTACGAAGCGGACGACATGGTGCTGCGCCGCTCGTCGCTCGACGAGGCGCCCCGCCTGCTCGAGTTGTCGGGCCTGGTCGCCGCCGGGTACTGGATCGCCTTCGGCTCCGGGCTCGGGCGGGCCGGGGTCCTCTACCTCTGGCTGGGGCTCGCGGCAGCGCTCCTCATCGGTCGCGTGGTGACCCGCACGGGCCTACGCCGGTCGGTCGCGCCCGAGCGCTGCCTGGTGATCGGGGATGCGGAGGTCGCCGAGCACCTGCGTCGCAAGGTCGCCGCCAGCCGGGCCAACGCGAGCGTCGTGGCGGCGCTGCGGCTGACCGGCAACCAGACCGCCGAGGCCCTCGGGGGCGTCGAAGGTCTCCAGGCCGTCGTCGAGGGCGACGCGATCGACCGCGTGATCCTCGCGCCGGCGAGCACCGATGCCGCCAACGTCATCGAGCTCGTGCGCATCTGCAAGCTCCTGGGCGTCCGCGTCAGCATCCTGCCGCGCCTCTTCGAGGTCGTCGGCTCGGCGGTGGAGATCGAGGAGCTCGACGGCCTGACCCTGCTCGGTGTCCGCCGGTTCGGGCTCGCCCGCGCGTCGCGGGTGACCAAGCGAGCGTTCGACCTCGTCGGCTCGGCGGTGGGGATCGTCGTGACGGCGCCGATCATGGCGGCCACCGCGATCGCGGTCCGGCTCGAGTCGCCAGGTCCGGTGGTCTTCCGCCAGGTCCGGGTCGGCCGTGACGGCGAGCATTTCCACATCTTCAAGTTCCGGACCATGGTCGCCGACGCCGAGGCCCGCAAGGCGGATGTCCTGCACCTCAACGAGGCCGGCGACAAGATGTTCAAGTCGGCCGCGGATCCGCGCATCACCAAGCTCGGCCTGTTCCTGCGCCGCACGTCGCTCGATGAGCTCCCGCAGCTCTTCAACGTCCTGCGCGGCGAGATGTCGCTCGTCGGTCCGCGCCCACTCGTCGTCGACGAGGACAACTGCGTGCTCGGCCTCGACCGCAGCCGGCTGCACCTGACGCCGGGGATGACCGGCCCGTGGCAGGTGCTCGGCTCCGCGCGCGTGCCGATGGAGGAGATGGTCGGGATCGACTACCTCTACGTGGCCAACTGGTCGCTCTGGCGCGACATCAAGCTCCTCGTCCGGACCGTCCCGCACATGCTCACGCGCGGCGGGATGTGAACCCGGTCAGCGGCGGGAGCCGAACACGACGGTGTACGTCGCGCCCCGGCGGCCCTGGGGCGGCCACCCGCGCATCACGCTGACGCCGATCTCGCGGTAGCGCGCGTCCAGCATGTTGGCCCGGTGGCCCGGCGACGCCAGCCACGCCTCGACGATGTTCCGCGGGGTGACGAGCCTGCCCGTCCCGCCGCCGAGGTTCTCCCCGGCCAGCCGGTAGCGGCGGTACCGCGCCCGCCGCAGGCGCGCCGCCAGGCTCGGCCCGCCGGAGGACTGGTGCGCGAAGAACCCACGGCGGTGCATGGCGAGGTTGTGCGCCCGGGCCGCCCGGCGAAGCATCGGGCAGGTGCGCAGCGACCGCACCCCGTGTGCGCGACGGACGCGGTTGATCAGGCAGACCGTCGCTCGCACATTGCGCCGCAGGTTGCGTCGGGTCGGCCGGGAGTCGGCGTTCCGGCAGCGGCGACCGGAGGCGAGGGCGTGCACAGTGCGTCGCTGGAGGAGGAGACCGTCGTCGGTCGGGGGACCCTCGTGCGGCGCCGCCTCGAAGGCGGCAGAGAGGATCGATGGCGCACCGGGCACCGGGTCATCGGCCGCGAGCGCAGCCGAGGGAGCGATCACGCCGGCCACGGAAAGCAGCACGGCGAGTCGCGAGGATCTTCCCGCCAAGATCACCGCGCAGCAAAGTACACAACCGAGCGGCAGAACGCGTTCACATCTACGCGCCCTGCGTACGAGGGCCCGTCAGGTTTGGCTGTGGCGCCGCAGCAGGGTCCTGACCCTGGCGATCAGGCGGAGGTCGTCGATCCGTCCGGCGACGGAGTCGGCGGCACCTGCAAGCATCGCTCGTTCCTCGCCGGCGCCGTCCTCGACCAGCACCAGGACCGGAGCGGTCGAGAACTCGCGCAGACGGTCGAGGGTCTCCCAGACGTCGGGCTCGCTGGTGCTCTCCTCGAGCACGACGAGGGCCGGCGCCTTCGCGTAGGCCTCGCGCAGGGTCTCGCGGCCCGTCGCGGCCACCCGCGTGTCGAACCCTTCGCGGCGAAGGATGGCCTCCAGCCACATCCGGCGATGCGGATGGCCGGCGGCGATGAGCAGGCGGGCAGGCGAAGGCAAGGCGACCTCACGTCGTCGTTCATTGCCCCTTCCCCAACAACGAGATCGCGGGCCAGGAGTTGTCGCGCGGACGGCGCGGCCGGCGTCTCGGCACCTGGCGCAAGAAACGGGCATGGAGAGCCGTTTATCTCGTGGAGCAACCGGAATGCGAGCCGAGGGCAGCCGGCTCACAGACCAAACGGGCGCTTCGTTGCCTGCGGCGACCATCCAAATGTCGATCGACCAGCTCGAGATCCACAAAGAACTGCCTCCGGTCCCCACCCGGCGCTTCGAGCGCCTCACTGATCGTCGCCGTGGCTTCGGCCGCCGGAGCACCGACCACCCGACGCACGAGAGCGCCGCGGCCGTCACCATCCTCGAGGCGCCGGCGAACGACCACGTCCTCGTTCGCGAAGGCCAGACCCGTCGCCTGCTCGGCACGGCCGACGCGGCGGCAGCGCTCGTGTCGATGGTCGTGGTCGGGCTGCTCGCGGATCGCACCCCGACGGTCGCCCTCCTCGCGATCGTCCCGCTCGTGATCGGGATGCACAAGCTCGCAGGCCTCTACGACCGCGACGACCTGGTCCTACGCCGATCCACGCTGGACGACCTGCCGCAGCTGTTGCAGCTCAACGGTCTCTACGCGCTGCTCGCAGGTCTGGTCCCGGCGCTCTTCACCGGCAATGGCCTGACGCCCGCCCAGATGGCCGGCCTGTGGGGCGGCACGTTCGTGCTGACCGCCTGCGGGCGCGCTCTGGCCCGGACGGCGGTCCGCCGCTCGGCGCCGCCCGAGCGCTGCCTCGTGATCGGCGATCCCGCGCGGGCGGCGTACGTCCGCGGCAAGCTCGAGGACTCGGCGACCGGCGCGCACGTGGTGGCGACGCTGCGCGTCGCCCCGGGCGAGCACGTCGGGATCGACTCGCCCGACGAGATGCGCCGGCTCGTCGACCGCTATCACGTCGACCGGGTCGTCCTGGTTCCGGTGTCGACCGATTCCGCCGACACGGTCGATCTCATCCGGATCGCCAAGGCGGTCGGCGTCCGCGTGAGCGTGCTCCCACGGATGTTCGAGGTCGTCGGTTCCGCGGTCGAGTTCGAGCACATCGACGGGATGACGATGCTCGGCGTGCGCCAGTTCGGCCTCACGCACTCCTCCCGGGCCGTCAAGCGTGCGTTCGACGTCGTCGGCGCGGGTCTGGGACTGATCGCCGTCTCGCCGATGCTCGTCGCGCTCGCGCTCGCCATCCGCCTCGACACCCGCGGGCCCATCTTCTTCCGGCAGACCCGCGTGGGGCGCGACGGCGCGCCCTTCCGCATCCTCAAGTTCCGCTCCATGTGCATGAACGCGGAGGACCGCAAGGACGATCTGCGCTGCCTCAACGAAGCGGGCGACGGCATGTTCAAGATCACCAACGACCCCCGGGTCACGCGGGTCGGGCGCTTCCTGCGCCGGACGTCGCTCGACGAGCTGCCCCAGCTGATCAACGTGCTGCGCGGAGAGATGAGCCTCGTCGGCCCGCGGCCCTTGGTCGTGGACGAGGACGTGCTCGTCGAGGGCATGGACCGCAGCCGCCTGCACCTCACGCCCGGCATGACGGGGCCGTGGCAGGTCCTCGGCTCGACGCGGGTGCCGATGGAGGAGATGGTCGGCATCGACTACCTCTACGTCGCGAACTGGAGCCTCTGGGCCGACATCAAGCTCCTCCTGCAGACGGTCCCGCACGTGGTGGCGCACCGCGGGCTCTGAACGACTGAGTGCCGAATACGGACGGTGCTCTCCGGTCCTCGACGGACCCGGACGCGTTCCGCGTTGGTTGGGATGGCAGGGACCACCCAATGCGCTCCCGCGCTCGGGGGCTTAGGAGGGCAGTTCGATGACCAGAAGGCTCGTACTTGCCGGGATCGTACCTTTGGCCGCGGCCGTGGCGGTGGCCATTTCGGCCCCGGCCGTGGCCGCCGGGGAGACGTGCTTCGGGCTGACGCCGACGATCAACCACGCCGGGAACAACTCCGGCCTGGTCATCAACGGCACCAGCGGTGACGACGTGATCTACGCCGGCAACGGCAACGACACGATCGACGGCGGCGCCGGCAACGACACGATCTGCGGGGTCGGTGGCGACGACAAGATCCGCGGCGGCACCGGCAACGACCGCATCTTCGGCGGCCCGGGCGACGACGACCTCGGCGGCCAGTCCGGCGACGATGAGGTGATCGGCGGTCCGGGGAACGACCGCGTCAACGGCGGCGAGGGCAACGACGACGTCCGCGGCGGTGACGGCGACGACATCCTGAACGGCGGCGACGGCGACGACTCGCTCAACGGCGGCGCCAACGACGACGTCATGGCCGGCGGCGACGGCACGGACTCGTGCTTCGGCGGAACCGGGAACGACCGCGCCACGGTCAACGGAGGGTGCGAGTCCGGCTCCAGCAGCACGACCAGCAACAACACGTCGGCGTCGGCCTCCAACGACGCCAAGGTCGTCTCGGCGGCCGAGGCGGAGGGCGGCAGCTGGACCGATGGCCGGGCCGTCAATCCGGCTCGCGAGTCGAACCCGGCGGAGCTGATGCCGGCCACCAACGCGGGTAGCGGCGACGACGTCCCGGGCGGCAACGCGAACGCCGCCGGCGACGGCGACTAGCCGGAAGCGAGAGGTCACAGCCATGCACGACCGGGGGCCCCGTACTTGGGGCCCCCGTGCCGTGCTGATCGCCGCTGTGGTCGCCAGTGGCTCGCTCGCCGGGCCCGCTGCCGCCGCGAGCAAGGGCGAAGTTGCAGGGCCGCCGACCTCGCGCGTGATCGTCGTCTATCGCGATGGTGTCGACGCGCCGGAGCGCGCGACCCGCTCCCGCGAGCAGCGCGACGGGTTCCGCGCCCGTCACACGTTCAGCCATGCGCTCCACGGCTTCGCCGCCTCGGTCACCGGCCCGCAGGCCGCCCGGCTGCGGCGCGACCCGGCCGTCGCGTTCGTGGCTCCCGATACGCCCGTCCGGGCCGCGGGCGGGCCGCTCGCCGACGGCGAGACGGTCCCGTCCTCGGTCGCGCGCCTCGGTTTCGTCTCGGGCGGCATGGTGAGGGGGGCGAGCACCGCCGGCGTCGCGATCCTCGACACCGGGGTCGACCTCACCCACCCGGACCTCGACGCAGCCCACGGGATCAATTGCGTCAGCCCGGGCGGGTCCTCGGGGGATGACAACGGCCATGGCACGCACGTCGCCGGCATCGTCGGCGCGCGCAACGACGGCCAGGGCGTCGTCGGCATCGCGCCCGGGACCCGGCTGTGGAGCGTCAAGGTGCTGGGGAGCACGGGCACCGGCTCCGCGTCGACCATCATCTGCGGTCTCGACTGGGTCACGGCCAACGCGGCCGCCCTCGGCATCGGCGTCGCCAACCTGAGCCTCACGGGCTCCGGATCGAGCGACACCGCCTGCGGCACGGTCAACAACGATCCGCTGCATCAGGCGATCTGTCGCGTGGCGACCGCCGGCGTCACGCCGGTCGCCGCCGCCGGGAACGCCGCCAAGCCGCTGCGTTCGTTCCGGCCGGCCGGCTACACCGAGGTCCTCACCGTCACGGCGACGTCCGACTCCGACGGCATGCCCGGCGGACTCGGCGGAGCTCCGTCGTGCCGAGCCTCGGATCCGGACGACGGCCCGGCGCCCTACTCCAACTACGGTGGCGCGGTCGACCTGCCGCATCTCCTCAGCGCCCCCGGCAGCTGCGTCCGGTCCGACGCGCCCGGCGGCGGCACCGTGGTGCTCTCGGGCACCAGCATGGCGGCGCCGGCGGTAGCCGGAGCGGTCGCGCTCTGCATCGGCGAGGACGCCGCGCCCGGAGCCTGCGCCGGCCAGGCGCCTGCCGACGTCATCAGGATCATGCGCAACGCCGCCGAGGAGAACGCGACGCTCAACGGCGGCTTCATCGGGGATCCCAACCGGGCGGTCGCGGGGCGGTTCTACGGGTTCGCGGTGTCGCCGGACCCGTCACCGCCGTCGCCCCCGTGCACGATCGTCGGCACCGCGGGCGCCGACATCCTCGCCGGGACGCCGGGTGACGACGTGATCTGCGGGCTCGGCGGCAACGACACGCTGACCGGCGCGGCGGGCGACGATGTCCTGGTCGGCGGCGACGGCAACGATGCGCTCACCGGCGGACCGGGCGACGACCTCGAGCGCGGCGGCGCGGGCACCGACCAGTTCGTCCAGGAGGCCGCCGCCAACGGCGCCGACGTGCTGATCGGCGGCACCGGCGTCGACACCGCGAACTACTCCAAGCGCAAGGCCGTCGTCACCGTCACGCTCGACGACGCGGCGGGCGACGGCGCACTCGGAGAGGGCGACGACGTCGGCAGCGACGTCGACAACGTCACGGGCGGGACGATGGCCGATCTCCTCGGGGGTGGCCTGGGCGTCAACAAGCTGACCGGCGGGGGAGGCAACGACCGGCTCGCGGGATCCGCGGGCAACGACGTCCTCACCGGTGGCGGCGGCGCCGACCAGGTGCTCGGGGAGGCCGGAGACGATCAGCTCAACACGCTCGACAACGTCACCGGCAACGACTCGGGCGACGGCGGCGCCGGGAGCGACCGCTGCACGGCCGACGCCGGCGACCTGGTCGCCGGGTGTGAGAGCTGATCGCGACCGGCTGGAAGAAACACACGTCTCCGGACGTTTCCTGGTGCAGAATGACCGTCCCGGCGGGGCAGCCGGCGTCCGTCGGAGGCGGGGACGGCCCGATCGACTCGGACAGCGAGCCGGAATCCTCGCGGTCCCCGAAACCAGGAACCGAGACACTTGACCACCGTTCTCCACGTCGTCGGCGCGCGACCCAACTTCGTGAAGATGGCGCCGCTCGTGGCCGCGCTGTCCAAGCGGGCCGGGCTGCGAAACCTGCTGATCCACACGGGCCAGCACTACGACCGCCGGATGTCGGCGGAGATGTTCGACGACCTCGACCTCCCGCAGCCCGACCGCTTCCTCGGCGTCGGCTCCGGCGCGCACGGCGCGCAGACCGCCAAGGCCCTCGCGGCCTGCGAGGAGCTGCTGGTCGAGGAGGCGCCGGACCTCGTCGTGGTCGCCGGCGACGTCAACTCGACGCTCGCCGCCGCCCTCGCCGCCGTCAAGCTCGGGATCCCGATCGCCCACCTGGAAGCGGGACTGCGCTCGTTCGACTGGACGATGCCCGAGGAGATCAACCGGGTCCTGACCGACCGGCTCTCCGACGTCCTGCTCACCCACAGCCCGGAGGCCCTCGACAACCTGGTCCGCGAGGGGATCGACCCCAGCCGGGTGACGATGGTCGGCAACACGATGATCGACTCGCTCCGCCGCCTCGAGGGCCGGGCGCGGGCACGCGCCGCCTGGCGGGTCGCCGGCGTCGAGGAGGGCGAGTACGTCCTGATCACCCTGCACCGTCCGTCCAACGTCGACGTCGAGGCCCAGCTCGCCCGCATCGTCGCTGCGCTGGCGCGGCTCGCGAACCACGCGCCGGTCGTGTTCCCGGTCCATCCCCGGACCCGCGCCCGGCTCGAAGCGGCCGGTCGCTGGGACACGCTCGTGGGTGCCGGCGTGATCTGCCTCGAGCCCGTCGGATACCTCGACTTCCTCTCGCTCCAGAGCGCCGCCGGGGCCGTCGTCACCGACTCCGGCGGGATCCAGGAGGAGTCCTCCGACCTCGGCGTGCCGTGCTACACGCTGCGGCCGAACACGGAGCGCCCGGTCACCGTCAGGCTCGGCACCAACACCATGCTCGGCGAGGACCCCGCCGCGATCGAGTCGATCCGGATCTCGCGCGAGCCGCGGGCGCCGCGGGTCATCCCGGGCTGGGACGGCCACGCGGGCGAACGGGCGGCGGAGGTGCTGGTGGAGTTCCTCGCCGCACGGTCGCCTGTCGAGCGTGCCGCATGAGCCGGGACACCGCCGAGGTGATGGGCTGCCGGATCGACCGGCTCGACATGGACGGGACGATCGCCCGCTGTGTCGCCGCGATCGAGGAGCGCGGTCAGGTCCAGCACATGTGCATCAACGCGGCGAAGCTCGTCGCCATGCACCAGGACCCCGAGCTGCGCGAGATCGTCGCGGGCTGTGAGCTGATCAGCGCCGACGGGCAAGCGGTGGTGTGGGCCTCCCGGGTGCTCGGCGACCCGCTGCCCGAGCGTGTGGCCGGCGTCGACCTGATGCACCGGCTCCTCGAGGTCTCGGCCGAGCGCGGGTACCGGCCGTACATCCTCGGCGCCCGCGCCGACGTCCTCGAGCGCGCGGTCGCGAAGCTGCGCGAGATCCACCCCGGGCTTCAGCTGGCCGGCTATCGCGACGGCTACTTCTCGCCCGACGATCAGCCGGAGGTCGCCCGGGCGATCCGCGACGCGCGCCCCGACATCCTGTTCGTCGCGATCAGCTCGCCGGCCAAGGAGTACTTCCTCGGGACCTACGGCGACACGATGGGCGTCCCGTTCCTGATGGGCGTCGGCGGCTCGATCGACATCGTCGCGGGGGTGACCCGCCGGGCGCCCCTCCCCCTGCAGCGCGTCGGCCTCGAATGGCTGTATCGCCTGTTCCAGGAGCCGCGCCGGATGTTCAAGCGCTACGCGGTGACCAACGCCCGGTTCCTGATGCTGGTCCTCCGCGCGCGCATCGGGCGATTACGCCCGGCCGGGTGACGCCACCCTCCGTACCACATTCGGACCAGACCGCCAGAACCTCGCGCGCCGTGCCGTTGGTCTGGCGAAAGCGCGATGAGGGGACCAGTCGGGCCGCTCTCGCACAAATCCGTGGCCCGACAGGGGCCGGAACAGGAGGATGCCGTGCGGAAGCTTCAACTCAGTGCCGTGGTGCTCGCGATTTTCCTTGCGTCTGCGGTGGCCGCCTCTGCGGTACCGCCACCGCAGGGCGACTTCAGCGCGTGTGACGGCGCGGCCCCCAACCTCGTCGCGACGGCTGGGGACGACCTCCTCGTGGGCACGGACGCCGATGACGTCATCGACGGCCTGGGTGGCAACGACACCATCTGTGGCAAGGGCGGCAACGACACGCTGCAGGGCGGCACCGGCAACGATCTGCTCTCGGGCGCCGCGGGTGACGACACCCTCGGTGGCGGCGCCGGCAACGACGCGCTCCAGGGCGGCGACGGTGCGGATCTGGTGCGCGGCGCTGCGGGCGACGACGATGTCCGCGGAGCGCAGGGCAACGATCGCGTCGAGGGCGACGCCGGTAGCGACAACGTCTTCGGCGCCGGTGGCGACGACTTCGTGGTCGGCGGCCCCGGCGACGACAACATGTTCGGCGGGGACGGCAACGACCAGCTGAACGGTCTGGCCGGCACCGACACCGCTGACGGCGACACCGGCATCGATCGCTGCAACGCCGAGACGCAGGTCAACTGCGAGATCCCCTTCTAGGGGAACCCGCGCGACACCTCTCTGCCGGGCCTCGGGCCCGGCAGGGTTCCATCCGGATGAACGACGAGACCGGTCCAGGCGAATCCGCCGGGCCGGTCTCGGTCGTTCGCGCGCAAACCGCTGGGAGAACCGTATTCGGACCGGTGCGCCAGAAGATCGTGCGTCGGCCCGTTCGGTCTGGCGACAGCGCGATGAGGGGACCAGTCGGGCCGCTCTCGCACAATCCGTGGCCCGTGGGGCCGGAAGAGGGAGGATGCTTTGCGGAAGCTTCAACTCAGTGCCGCGGTGCTCATGCTTGTCCTTGCGACCGCGGTCGGTGCGTCCGCGGAGTCGCCGCCGCCGGACTTCGCTGCGTGTGAGAACGCCGCGCCCAACCTGGTCGCGACGCCCGGGGACGACCTCCTCGTGGGCACCGACGCCGACGACGTCATCGACGGCCTCGGTGGCAATGACACCATCTGTGGCAAGGGCGGCGACGACACGCTCCAGGGCAGCGCCGGCAACGACCTGATCTCGGGCGCCGGCGGCAACGACACCCTGGGTGGCGGCGCCGGCAACGACGAGCTCCAGGGCGGCGACGGCGCGGATCTGGTTCGCGGCGCCGCGGGTAACGACGATGTCCGCGGAGCCCAGGGCGACGATCGCGTCGAAGGCGACGCCGGCAACGATGAGGTCCATGGCGCCGGTGGCGTCGACTTCGTCGTCGGCGGTATCGGTGACGACGAGATGTTCGGCGGCAACGGCAACGACCAGCTCAACGGCGGCGCCGGGACGGACTTCGGTGACGGCGGTGCCGACATCGATCGCTGCAACGCCGAGACGCAGGTCGACTGCGAGATCCCCTTCTAGGGACCCGCGCGACACCTCTCTGCCGGGCCCTCGCGGCCCGGCAGGGACGGTCGTCAGCCGGTGCGGCCGTCGATCCAGCGGTCGTGCCAGGCACTCACGGAGTAGAGGTTCCAGATGTGCTTGCTCCAGTCGCCGCGGCCCGCCCGATGGGCGGCGAAGATGCGATCGACCCGGTCGTAGTCGAGCAGCCCTCGGCCGGCGAGCGACGAGCCGCGGACGACGTCCCGCGCGTAGGCGCCGAAGTCGCCGCGCAGCCACTCCTCCATCGGCGTGCCGAAGCCCTGCTTGGGGCGGTCGATCACCTGCGCGGGCAGGACATCGCGCACGGCCTCGCGCAGGATGTGCTTGCCGACGCCGTCGCGGTACTTCATGTGCGGCGGCAGGGCGAGCGTGAACTCGACGAGGTCGTGATC
Source organism: uncultured Solirubrobacterales bacterium (assembly GCA_963828075.1). Classification (GTDB taxonomy): domain Bacteria; phylum Actinomycetota; class Thermoleophilia; order Solirubrobacterales; family Solirubrobacteraceae; genus JACCYI01. Next base: position 3,095,641 of record CAWHDH010000021.1, read on the forward strand.
GAGGAACGGCTCGCGGCCCTCGACCGAGCTGGCCATGGCGATCTTGTCCAGCCGCATGAGCAGGAGCTCCGGCAGCCGCTGCTTGAGCTCGAGGTAACTCATACGCTGATAGAGGTCGACGCCCGGCATCGCCTCGCCGGCCTCGGCCCAGTGGCGCTCGGTGCTGCGGTAGGCGTCGGCGTAGCTCCGGGTCGCGATGGCCTGCTTGAGCGGGCCGCGGAAGCAGAGCGCGCCGCCCCAGTACGGGAGCGGGCTGACGGCGGCGTCGTAGAGCGCCTCGCCGTGGCGGATCCCGCGGCCCGAGCGGGTGGTCATCGCCACCGCGGCGCTACCCAGCGGCGCCCGCAGGGCGCCGGGGACCCAGCGCTGGAACGGCAGGACGAAGCGCCGGTGGTCGGCGTAGCCCTTGTAGCCGTGGAAGATCTCGTCCGCCCCCTCGCCGACCTGCACGACGATGGTGCCGGTCTCGCGCGCGAGCTTGGTGACGAAGTGCTGGGGCACCGACGTCCAGTCCGACGTCGGCTCGTCCTGGTGGTGGACCATCTCCGGGAGGAACGCCTGCATGTCGGCTTCCTCGATCAGGACCTCGTGATGGTCGGTCTTGAAGCGGTCGGCCACGAGACGCGCGTACTCGAGCTCGTCGTAGCGGGCGTGCCCGCGCGGGGCCGTGGTGTAGGTCCGGACGGGCTGGTCGGTGAGCTCGGCCATCAGCGCCACGTTCGTCGACGAGTCCAGGCCGCCGGAGAGAAAGACGCCGAACGGCACGTCGGACATCATGCGCTTGGCGATCGACGCCTTGAGCAGGCGGCGCAGCTCGGCGACCATCTCGCGCTCGGACATGTCGGCGACCTCGGTGGCGCGGGCACTCGAGAGGGGCGACCAGTAGACCTCCCGGCTGACGCTCCCGTCCGCGCGGACGGTCATGCGCTCGCCCGGCGCGAGCTTGCCGATCCCCTTGTACATCGTGCGCGGCGGCGGCGTGAAGGCGAACGTCAGGTAGTCGAAGAACGCCTCCTCGTCGAGGTCGCGCACGACCGCCGGGTGCTCGAGGATCGCCTTGATCTCCGACCCGAACACGAAGCCACCGGGCAGGTGGGCGTAGTAGAGCGGCTTGACCCCCACGCGATCACGGGCGAGGAACAGCTCCCGGCGCCGTGCGTCCCAGATCGCGAACGCGAACATGCCCTCGAGCCGCTCGACGCACCGCGGCCCCTCCTCCTCATAGAGGTGGACGATCGTCTCGGAGTCGGTGTGGGACCGGTAGCGGTGACCCTTCGCCTCGAGCTCGGTCCGCAGGAGAGCGTGGTTGTAGACCTCGCCGTTGTACGTGATCCAGACGCTTCCGTCCTCGTTGGACATCGGCTGGCGGCCGGCCGGGGAGAGGTCGATGATCGACAGCCGCCGGTGGCCGAGCGCGACGCGCTCCTCGGGCCGCGTCAGCGAGCCGGCGTCGTCGGGGCCGCGATGCACGATCGCGTCGCGCATGCGCACCACCGCCGCCTCGCTCGTGTCGAGGGCGTCAGTGAACCCGAGGATGCCGCAGATGCCGCACACGCGCTAGGCCGCGATCGCGTGCTCGACGGCCTGCTCGAAGGCCGCGGCCATCCGCGAGTAGCTGAACTCGCGCACGTCGGCGCGGGCCTGGTCGCCGAGTCGCGCGGCCAGGCCGGGATCCTCGACCAGGCGCCGCATCGCCGCCGCGAGCGCCGCGGGGTCGCGCTCGGACACGACGTAGCCGTTGCGTCCGTCGCGGACGAGCCCGTGGGCGGCCGCCCCGACGGCGGTCGAGGCGACGACCGGCAGCCCCGCGTGCATCGCCTCGTTGGTCACAAGGCCCCACGGCTCGCGGTCCAGGGCGGTGGTGACCGACGGCAGCACCATGCAGCAGGCCTTCGCCAGCTCCGCGGGCAGCGCATCCTGCGGGACATAGCCGACGATGTCGACGTCGTCGCGCCCGGCGGTACGGGCGCGGATCTCGTCCTCGAGCGGTCCATTGCCGACGAGGCGCAGCCGCGCGCCGGAGCCTTCGAGGCGCGTGAACGCGTCGACGAGCTCGAGCACGCCCTTGTACGGCTTGAACTGCCCGATGAAGAGGATCTCCCGCGCGCCGTTGCGGCTCGGGGTCACCGCCTCGAAGCGCTCGGGCGCGACGGCCTGGCCGGCGACGAAGACCTTCGCCTCATCGACGCCCTCCGCCTCGGTCAGGAACCGCTTGACGTGGTCGCCGTAGGTGACGATCGCGCTGCTCCCCTTGTAGACGGCCGCCGTCAGTCGATGGCTCAGGCGGTGGGTCCGGGTGGTGGGGTGGTGCCACATGCCGGTCCACAGAACGAAGGGGACGCCGCGGCGGCGCGCCGTCCCGTACGTGAGCGGCAGCATGAGCTTCCCGTTGAGGTTCTTCACGACGGCGTCGTAGCGGTTGGGCGACAGCGCGAGCGCCATCCCGGGCATCACCGCCTGGCCGGCGATGCGAATTCGCTTGAGCTCCACGCGCCGGTAGTCGCCCTCGTGGACCGCTGAGATGGCCTGGTTCTGCCACCGCTCGCGCTCGTCGGAGAAGAAGTAGAAGTCCGCCTCCATCCGCCGCCCGATCTCCTCGTAGAGGCGCTGGCGGTAGTGCGTGGGGAAGTAATCGATGAAGGCGATGCGTCGTCGCATTGGTGATCGGGCCTCCTGCCCTGGCCCCATCGTCGCGAGGAGCGCTGTAGGAGACTAACGGCGTGCCCATTGGATATCTGACGAGCCACTACCCCGCGGTCTCGCACACGTTCGTCTGGCGCGAGGTCGAGGCTCTGCGGCAGATGGGGGTGGAGATCGAGACCCTCTCGATCCATCGCACGCCCGCCGAGCAGCTGCTCACGGACGCCGACCGGGAGGCGGGCGCCACCACGTTCTCGGTCCTCCCCCGAAGCGCCGTCGCGGTGCTGCGTGATCACCTGCGGGCGCTCGTAAGAGCGCCCCGCCGCTATCTGGGGACGCTCGCGCACGCGCTGCGGATGAGCGCCCCCGGCGTCAAGGCGCACGTCTGGCAGCTGTTCTACTTCGCCGAGGCCATCGTCCTGCACGAGCACTGCCGGCGCCGCGGGGTCCGTCACGTCCACGCCCAGTTCGCCGACGCCGCCACCGACGCCGCACTGCTCGTGGCCCATCACGGCGGGCCGGGCTGGTCGTGGAGCATGGCCGTCCACGGCCCGGTCGAGTTCTACAACGTCGAGCGCTACCGCTTGGGCGCCAAGATCGAGAGCGCGCGCTTCGTGCAGGCGATCAGCCACTTCGGCCGCAGCCAGCTCATGACCCTCGTCGACGAGGAGCACTGGGGCAAGCTCCATGTCGTGCGGTGCGGGATCGACCCGGCCGTGTACGTCTCCAACGGCGCGGCCGCCGACGGTCCCGATCTCCGCATCCTGTGCGTCGGGCGGCTCGTCCACCTCAAGGGGCAGTCGCTGCTGGTGGACGCCGTCGCCGAGCTCGCACGGCGGGGAGTCGACGCGCGCGTCGTGCTGATCGGCGACGGCCCCAAGCGCGAGAGCCTGGCCGCGCAGGCGCGGCGGCTCGGCATCGCCGATCGCGTCGAGCTGCTCGGATCGGTCGGGCAGGACGAGATCCGCGACCACTACGGCGCGGCGCAGGTCTTCTCGCTGCCGAGCTTCGCGGAGGGCGTTCCCGTGGTGCTGATGGAGGCCATGGCGCTCGAGCGGCCCGTGGTCACGACGCGGATCATGGGCGTCCCGGAGCTCGTCGAGGACGGGGTGAGCGGCCGTCTGGTGGCCCCGGGGCGCCTCGACGAGCTCGTCGACGCCCTGGCCGAGTTGGCCGCCGATCCCGCGCGCCGCGCGGCCATGGGGCGCGCCGGGCGGGAGAAGGTCCTCGCGGAGTTCGACGTCCGCCGGTCAGCGGTCCGTCTCTCCGAGCTCTTCGGCGTGGCCTGAGCGCTAGGGTCGCCGCTCGCGATGTGCGGCATCGTCGGACAAGCGCGCCCACAGGGCCAGGTACCCGGCCGCGCCACGGTGGAACGGATGTGCGCGGCGCTCGAGCACCGCGGCCCGGACTCGCGCGGCGTCCACCTCGACGACGGGGTCGGCCTGGGGATCCAGCGCCTCGCCGTGATCGACCTGGCCACCGGTGACCAGCCGATCTCCAACGAGGACGGCACGATCACGGTCGTCCTGAACGGCGAGATCTACAACTTCCGCGAGCTGCGCGAGGAGCTCGAGGCACGCGGGCATCGCTTCAAGACGCGCTCGGACACCGAGGTGGTGGTCCACCTCTACGAGGAGCTCGGCGTGGACTGCATCACGCGGCTGCATGGCATGTTCGGCGTCGCCGTCTGGGACGCGCCGCGCCGGCGCCTCCTGCTGGCCCGCGACCGGGCGGGCAAGAAGCCCCTCTTCTACAGCCATCGCGACGGCGTGCTCAGCTTCGCCTCGGAGCTGACGGCGCTGATGCAGGATCCCGACGTCCCGCGGGACCTCGACCCCGTGGCGCTCGACGCGTACCTCGCCTTCCGCTACATCCCCTCGCCGATGTGCGCCTTCCGGGCCGTGCGCAAGCTGCCGCCGGCGACGCGCCTGGTGTTCGAGGGCGGCGGCGTCACCCTCGAGCGCTACTGGTCGCTCGACTTCTCGCGCAAGCGCGACGAGCCCGAGGAGGAGCTCCTCGAGGAGCTCCGCGAGCAGCTGCGCGCCGCGGTCCGGCGGCGCCTCATCGCCGACGTGCCGCTGGGCGCGATGCTGTCGGGCGGCGTGGACTCGGCCGCCGTCGTGGCGGCGATGGCCGAGGCGTCGAGCGGCCCGGTGAAGACGTTCTCGATCGGCTTCACCGATCCCACGCTGGACGAGCGCGAGCCCGCGCGGCTGGTCTCGGAGCGGTTCGGCACCGAGCATCACGAGCTGGTCGTCGAGCCGGACGCGATCTCGATCATCCCGGCGATCCTGCGTCACTACGGCGAGCCGTTCGCCGACGCCACGGCCGTCCCCACGTTCTACCTCGCCGAGATGGCGCGCCGCCACGTCACCGTGGCGCTCAACGGCGACGGGGGCGACGAGACCTTCGGCGGCTATCAGCGCTACGTGATCAACCAGGCGGCCGAGCGCACCGACGCCATCCCGGTCGCGTTCCGGCGCGCGGCCGCCGCGGCCGGACGGGCGGTGCCGCCGACGGGGAGGATCAACAGCACGCGCAGCCGGGTGGCACGACTGTCCGAGACGCTGCCGCTCGACGCCTGCGGCCGCTACCTCGCGTACATGACCGATCTCCAGAACCTGCGGCGCGAAGCGCTCTACAGCGACGACTTCGCGCGCCAGATCGGCGAGTCGGCGGTCCCGGGGATCATCGGCCGCCCGTGGGCGGGGTCGACGGCGACCTCCCTGGTGGATCGCATGCTCGACGTCGACACGCAGACCTACCTGCCGGACGACCTGCTCGTGAAGGTCGACATCGCCACGATGGCGCACTCGCTCGAAGGCCGCTCCCCGCTGCTCGACCACCAGTGGATGGAGTTCGCCGCCTCGCTGCCGCCGGAGCTCAAGATCCAGGGCTCCCGCAAGAAGGTCGCGCTGCGCAAGGCGCTGCGCGGCTGGGTGCCGGACGAGATCCTCGACGCCCCGAAGCGCGGGTTCCAGCCTCCGCTGGCGGGGTGGTTCCGGCAGGACCTGCGGGAGTACGCCCGCGACGTGCTGCTCGACCCGGTGGCGCGAGACCGCGGCTACTTCCGCCCGGAGCGCGTCCAGCGCCTCCTCGACGAGCACACCGCGGGCCGGCGCGACCACTCGCAGGGCATCTGGACGCTGCTGATCTTCGAGCTCTGGCACCGCGAGCAGGTCGACCGCCTGCCGGCCGCGGTCGCGTCAGCCGCGTCGACCGCTTGAGCGGCGCGCCTACAGCTTGCGCAGGCCCCAGATCAGCCGGATCTGGTGTTCCCGGACGATCCGGAAGCGGGCGAGCCGCTCGTCGAGGCGGGTGAGGGTCGACGCGATCCGCGGGTGCTCGCCGAGGTGCTTGTAGCGCTCGGGGAAGAGCACCAGCGATGCCCGGCGCCAGAGGTACCAGACGAGGCTCAGCCGCTGGAACGTCGGCTCGGCGCCGAGTGCCCGGATCTTGGCCGCCAGCTGGGGCTCGCGGAACCCGCCCTGCATCGTGTCGCGGACGTCCTCGGGCGAGCGCGGGTAGCGGCGATGGCTGAGCGTGAACAGCGGTCGCAGCACGGTCTTCTTGGCGAGCTGCCACAGGGGCGCGTACGCCGCGTCCATCAGTACGGCGCGCCCGCCGGGGCGCAGCACGCGGACGGTCTCGGCGAGGAAGCGGTCCATATCCGGCAGGTGATGGACGATCGCGTTGCCGTAGACGATGTCGATGCTGTTGTCGGGCAGCGGCAAATTGAGGGCATCGAGCGCCGCGAACACCACGCGGTCGCGATGGGCGGAGAGCTCGAACGCGTCGCGCACGCTGCGGACGCCCGCCGACGACAGGTCGGAGAAGATCAGCTGCTCCGGCTCCTGCTTGAGGAAGTGCAGCTCTCCTGGGGACCCGCCGTTGCCGATCAGCAGCACGCGCTTGCCGCGGAGGTCTTCCATCGAGCCCACAAGCGCCCGGTTGACGGGCTTCGCGGGGTGCGTCCAGATCCGCTCGAGCTCGTCGATCGACCGGCCCCCGGCCCGGAGCTTCGGCACATCCGCGTACTCGCGTTCGTAGTACTCGCGCTCCTCGGTGCGGTCGGGGTCCGAGACGAGGTCCAGGACGCCGTCGGGGTCGCCGCTGCGCCGGCCGCAGTTCGCGCAATGAGGAGCGCCGCTCGTCCACTCGAGCGTCAGCGGCTCGCCGCACTGCACGCACGTGAACAACGTCGGGGACGTGGCGACGCTCATGGGATTGCCTCCTGATGGTTCGAATCGGGTTGACCAGCGACCATGCCGCTGACCACTCCGGCGAGGAGCCAGAGCAACAGGTTCGGGAAGAGATCGAGCAGCGGAGATGCGTTCGCGATCAGCAGCCACAGGAAGAACACCGACGCGAGCATGATGCGCCACGGCCGGGCCTCCGGCGGTCCCCGTGAGATGAGGGCCACTCCGACGCCGAGCACGAGCGCGACGAGCCACAGCGTCGTCCCGACCAGGCCGATCTCGGCGAGGTTGGACATGAAGACGTTGTGGACGGGGATGGGCCCGACGTTGAGCGGATAGCTCGCGCCGAGCCGGAAGTGGTCCGGGCTGGCCTGCTCGAACGTTGCCCATCCGTAGCCCACCAGCGGGCGGTCCTGGAGCATGTCGAACGCTGCGGCGTTCAGATTGGCGCGGTCGTAGACCGTCGCGGCCTGCGCGCCCCGCTCGGTCGCCTTCGCCGACAGTCCCGGGATCACCGCCAGGGACACGATGACGAGGGCGGCGGCGACCACGATGGCCGGCACCAGGAAACGTCGCAGCTCCCGCACCGCCAGGAGCGTCACGACGCCGGCGACGGCGGTGCCGAGCCACACCGAGCGCTGGAGCGTGAACAGCAGGTCGGTGACGCACAGCACCCCGATCACCAGGGCCAGCGCCCGCGCCGCGTAGGAGCGCCAGGCGAACCAGGCGACGCCGCACGCCAGCGCGCACGTGTAGAGCGCCATCCCGTTGACGGCCGCCTGGATGAAGGGACCGCGCGCGCGCCCGCGGTGGGTCACGAAATTCGAGTCGAGGATGTACTGCGGGAACACGAGCCCGCGCGGGCCCGCCGTCTCGAACAGGGCGGTCAGGCCGAGGTACGCGCCGATCCCCACGAGGGTCGTCAACAGGACGGCTCGTTGCCGGGCGGTCTGGAAGGCGACGGGCGCGACGAGGAAGGCGGCGAACGGCAGCAGGCCGAAGCGGTCGACGAGGCGGAACGTTCCGATGCCGTCGATCAGCGTGCCGGCGAACAGCGCCGAGCCGAAGACGAAGATCGTCGCCACCCCGATGGCGACATGCGCGCGCCCGAGGGTCGCCGGCACGCGCCCGCGAACGGCGGGCGCCCGCAGGAGCACCGCGCCGACGGCGACGAGCAGGACGAACCGGTCGGGCGCGAAGAAGGACGGAAAGCCGAACTCGCCCCAGTGGCCGCTGAACATGCTGAGCACGAGGCCACTCGAGAGCGTGTACGCAGGATCGACGTACCAGGCGAGCAACCCGAGCGAGAGCGCCAGGATCGCCGTCGCGAACACGAGGAAGGCGTCCGGCGAAACGTGCGGGGCCACCGCCGTGGCCCCGAGCATGCCCACGGCGGCGACGCCGGCCAGGATGAGCAGCCGGCGAGGGGTGGTCGTCGCGGCGGAGAGCACCGGGCTCAGGTCGGCATGCGGCGTGACAGCCGCGCCGCCCGGGCGACGGCGAGTGCGACGCCTGCGGCGAGACCGGCCAGGAACCCGAAGAAGATCATCAGCTGGAGCTTCGAGTTCCGGTCGCTCGACGCCTCGGTGGCGGGCGAGAGGAGCTGCAGCAGCGGCGTCGCGGCGATGCTGAGCGTGCTCGTCTGGTAGGCGCTGAGGAGCGCGTCGGCGCGCGCCTGAACGGCTGCGAGGTCGGCGCGGGCGTCGGTGACCCGGTCGAGGTTGCGGGAGGTGTCGGACTCGTCGTAGTCGCGCTTGGCGAGGTCCCTGCGCGTGGTCACCGCGCTCAGCTGCCGCAGGACGCGCTTGTAGCGGGCGTAGATCCGCGAGGACTCCGGCGTGCTGCGGTTGAGCGCGCCGACGTAGGTGATCAGCTCGTCCGCGCCGAGGTTGCTCAAGCCGAGCGCCTGCCGGGCGGAGGGTCCGCGAGCGACCACGCGGAGCACCGGCGTGTCGGGGATCGGCACGGCGTTGAGCCGGTTTCGCACGGCCTCCCGCGTGAAGCCGCTCTTCTCGGACACCTGCTCGAGGATCTCGGAGGCGCCGATCGTCCGGCTGTACGCTTCCGCGAGCTGCTTGGCGGCCACGGCGTAGCCGGCCAGCGCGCCGGGGGTGTTGACGTCGACGCGCGCGATCCCGACCCGCGTCTCGGCGGTGTACACGGGCTCCCGCGAGGTGCCGACCGCGACCGCGGCGGCGACGCACAGCACGATCGGGATCGCCACGAGGAAGAGGTGCCTGCGGATCGCCTCGCCGATGGCCAGGCGCGGCGGGCCGAGCCGCCGCTCTGCGTCGATCGACTCGAACAGATCCCGTTCGGCGGTCTCGTAATCGGATGGACTTGAGGAACGGGGCATGTAGGACCGAGACCTAAGGTAATGTGGCAGTGCCGACGTCGTTCGCCGGCAGGATGACAGTCGGGCAGTCAACGCTTCGGCCTCCCCGATTCTGTTGCACGCCGGCCAGGTGCATCATCGCGCGGTGGTGCCATCTGGCACCCTGAGGCCATGACGACCGACCCTGCCGCGCTCGCGGCGACCGCGACCGAGCTCGCGCGCAGCGCCGCCCGCGGGGCTTGGCGCGGCCCGGACGCCTACGACGGCCTCTGGCACGGGTGGCCGCGGCCGCTGGTCGGCGGGCGGCGGCGGCGCCAGGTCTTCATGCAGCTGCACGCCCGCTCGCCGTGGGACTTCCGGCGGCTCTACCGACGCCGGCACCCGCTGATCCCCAAGGCGCTGGGCATCTACGGGTCGGTCGGCACGCGCGTGCACCGGCTCACGGGCGACCCGGAGCCGCGTACCCTCGCGCTCGACGCGCTCGGGCTGCTGATGGACGATCGCACCGCCGGGCCGGCCGCGTGGGGCTACCACTGGGACATGCAGACCCGCTGGAGCTACTACCCGGCGGGGAGCCCGAACGTGGTCGTCACGGCCTTCGCGTCCTGCGCCCTGGCCGAGGCGGCGGCGGCCTTCGAGCGCCCGGAGCTGGCCGAGCGGGCGCTCGGCGCCGCGCGCTGGATCCGGGACGAGCTGTTCCTCGAGCCCGGCGGCTACTACGTGTACCACCCGGGCAGCCGGGTCAACATCCACAACGCCAACCTGCTCGGCGCGTGGATCGTGCACCGGCTGCTGCCACCGGGCGAGCGGCCCGACGAGGCGATCGCGCGAGCGGTCGAGCAGACGCTCGTCGCGCAGCGCGCGGACGGTTCGTGGGGGTACGGCGTCGGGCCGAGCCTCGAATGGGCGGATTCATTCCACTCGGGCTACGTGTTGACCTGCCTGGCCCGGTTGGCCGACATCGACCCGCGCATCCCGGAGGCGCTGGACCGGGGCCTCTCGTTCTACCGGCGCTTCTTCGACGTCGAGGGGCGGGCCATGCTGTGGTCCACCAAGCGCTACCCGGAGGACGCGCATTCGGCCGGGACCGCGATGACGACGCTGGCGACCCTGCTCTCGGGCGGGCTCGGGGACTCAGAGCTGCTCGAGCGGGTCGCGGCCAGGACGCTCGCGTGCGGCATCGCCGACGGCCATGCGGTCTACCGGCGCTACGCCCGCGTCACGACCACGGTGAAGTACATCCGCTGGGCCGACGCGCACGTGGCGCTCGGCCTGGCCGACGCTGCCGTCGTGCTCTCCGGCGGCGCCGTGACCGGCCCGCCGGCGCCGGCGGGCGCCCTGCTCAGCTCGCGCCCGTAGCGGCGCGGGCCGCGAGCCGGGCCTCGGCGATGCGGCGCAGCTCAGGATGCATCCGGTAGTACTGCCGCCCCTCCTCGGGGCGCTGGGGCGTCCGCTCCGCCACGCCGTCGCGGAGCGCGAGGGCGGCCTTGAGCAGCAGCCGGCCGGCCACGGACTGGTGCTTGGCCCGCAGGGTCTCGAACGTCTCGCCCGGCTCGATCGCGATCTCCTCGCGCTCGAGGATGTCGCCGGTGTCGATCCCGGGATCGACGAGGTGCACCGTCACTCCGACCGGTGCGCCGTGATAGACGCTCCATTCCGTCACGTTCATCCCCCGGTAGGCCGGCAGGAGCCCGTAGTGGGCGTTGATGGTGCCGATGCGCGGGACCGCGAGGACGGAGGCGGGCACGATGTCGGCGCCGGTCAGCGCCAGGAGGTCGGGGTTCTCGGCGCGCAGCGCGGCGATCGCGTCGGGATCGCCCAGCCGCCGGCACTCCAGGGTCGCAAGCCCGCGCTCGGCCGCCCAGCCGCTGAGGGGCGGCGCGGCCGGCGCCTGATCTCTCGCGCCGCGCCCGCGCAGCGACAGGTAGCGCCCCAGGACGTCCGCCGGGCCGAACTCGCGCAGGCCGGCCTCGACCTGGTCGCGCAGCGCGGCGCGACTCGCCAGCACGCCGACCTCGACGCCGGCGTCGATCAGCCCCTGTGCGAGCGTCCGCTTCCACGCCGGCGTGTCCACCCGCGGGTAGCGGGTGACCAGGATCGCCTTCATCGCGCGGCGGCGAGGCAGCGCTCGCGCAGCATCAGCGAGTCGGCGAGGAACTTCGTCGCCCAGTTCGGGTACTGGAGCGGCGCGTACCGCCCCCACAGCGGGAACGAGCCGGCGAGGGCACCGTCGACCGCCGGCCAGCGCACCCGTTCCTGGCGCGCGGCCGCCAGCTCGACCGCCTTCAGGCCGGCGTTGAGGAAGCGGTCGTCGCCGGTCGTCTCCCACAGCCGCAGCCACACGCCGCCGAGCTGCACGGTGCCGGTCAGGCACTCGTGCGACGCGGTGGGCGTCCAGTCGTCGGCGTAGTTCGCCGGCAGCCGGCCCAGCACCTCGAGCTTGCGGATGAGCGGCTCGGAGGCCAGCACGACGCTCTCGACGTAGCGGTCGTCCGGGCTCAGGGCGTGGCTCTCGAGCAGCCCTCGCATCGTGTACGCGATCGCGTGCGTGCTCGGCGTCGTCCCGGCCTTGAAGATGCAGCAGTCGAACCAGCCGTTGGCGCGCTGCTGGGCGAGGACCCAGTCGAGCTGGCGCCGGGCGGCGTCGGCGACCGCCTCGTCGCCGGTCACGGCCGCGTGGCGCAGCATCGCCCACGCGACGCGCGAGTTGTAGGTGTGCGCCCGGCCCTGGTACTCGACGGCGGGATCCCACGTGCCGTCCGCGCCCATGCGGTCGACCAGGAACGCCGAGGCGCGCCGCGCCGGCTCTGCGTAGGCGTCCTCTGCGCGCTCGAGCAGGTCGACCCAGCCGTGGAGGACCATGCCGGTGTTGAAGACGATGGAGCGCCGGGGCCGCGTGTCGACCGAGCCCTCCATGATGCCGCCGTCGGGCTCCTGGATCCCCGCCTCCCAGTCGGCCATCTCCCGGGCGCGGCGGACCAGGTCGGGCGTGTCGACCCCCGGGCGCTCCGCGAACTCGAGCAGCGTGCCGATCACATACCCCGTGGTCTCGGGATACGGCGGAAACCAGCCATGAATCAGGGAGTAGCCCTTCGAGGAGCCCCCGCGGTCCGCGACGTCGTGCGTCCGGCACAGCCAGGCGATCGCACGCTCGAGCGCTCCGTCCGCGATGCCCGCCCGCGGCTTGACGTACCCCGCCGCCGCTGCCTTCGCCCCGTCGCGAGCCAACAGACCGGCGGCGGCGGCGTAGCTGGTGAGTTCCGAGATCATGGGTCGCGGCTCGCCGGGCGAGCGGCGCGCGAAGCTACCACACGGAAGTTCGTCGGCCCAGGGCCGCGTTACCGTACGCGCGCATGACGCGTCGCCGGTCCTACGCGGAGGGCATGACCTACGGCGCGCTCTCCTTCGGCTCCATGGCGGGCTTGAGCATCGTCTCGAGCATCGTCACCGCGCGGATCTACGGGATCCACGTGCTCGGCGAGTTCGCGCTCGTGACGGCCGCGGCGACCGCGGTGCAGCTCGTGTCCTCGGCGCGCGAACGGCCGGCGTTCATCCGCGAGATCGCAACCCTGGAGGCACGGGCGCCGAGGATCACCGGGCTCTTCTACGCCGTCTTCGGCTTCTCGATCGTGCTGACGCTGGTGGTCGGCGGGCTGCTCGCGGTGGCCACGCACCTCGTGTTCTCGGGCCCGATCGACCGCCCCGACCTCGTCGCCCCGGCGCTCGTCAACATGGCGGTGTACATCGTCTTCGTCAACACCGCGGGGAACCTGGACTGCGTCCTCACCGCGTTCCGAGCGGGCCGGCAGCTGTTCTGGCTGCGGATCACGCAGGCGCTGCTCCTCTTCGCCGTCGCCGTCTGGCTCGGGCTGACCACCGGGAACGTGTGGTCCCTGGTGATCGCCAACGGCGTCGCCTGCGCGGTCACCGTGTTCTGGCGCGTGGCGATCATCGGCCGGTACATGCGGCTGCGGGTCGACCGCGCCGAGCTCCGGTCGGGGATCCGCACCCTTCCCGAGATCATCCGCTTCGGCCTCAAGATCGCGCCCGGCGGACTGGCTGACGGGGTCAGTCAGGAGGTCGGCACCTGGTATCTCGGCGTCGTCTCGAACATCTCGGTCGTCGGCGCGTACAGCCGGGCCTGGCTCATCAGCCGCCAGCTGATGGTCCTCAACGGCCGCGTCACCGAGATGCTCTTCCCGACGCTGGTCGAGCGCCGGCACGCCGGTGACCATGCGGGTTTCGACCGCGCCCTGGTGGACACGCTGCGCTACTGCGCCGCCGGTCTCTTCCTGATCGGCGCCGTCGGCGGGGGCGCCGCCGTAGGTATCATGAACCTCTTCGGACCCGGGTTCTCGGCGGCCGCCGACGCGCTCGTGCTCGCGCTCCTGGTCCCGGGTCTGTTCACCCTCGTCATGGTCCAGCGACACGCGCTCTACGCCATCGACCGACCGGTCCTCGCAACGACGAGCGCGCTCCTGCGCTGCGGCGTCACCGTCGCCGCGACCCTCGCCCTGACGATTCCGTTCGGCGCCGCGGGGGCGGCGGGGGCGGTCTGCCTCGGGCTCGTGGTCGACCTCGGGTTCGCGACGTCGCGCCTGCTGCCGCGGCTCGTGACGCCGTTCGCGCAGCTCTGGACGCCGCGGGCCATGATCGGGATCGTCGCGGCGTTTGCCGCGGGGTTCGCGTCGGCGCGGGCGATCGACTCGTGGATCGGTGGCCTCCTCGGTCTCGCCGGCGCCTTGACCGCGGGCACCGTCGCGTACGTGGCGGTGCTCGTCGCGATCGGCGGCTTCGCCGAGCGCGATCGCGACCGGGCGCTCCGGCTCACCGCTCGCTTTCGTCGCCCCGAGGTGGTCGCGTGACCCCGCGCACCGTGGACGAGCTGACCGTCCGCCGGCCGGGCACGCCGCTGCACCTGGACGAGACCCCCGTCGCCAAGGCCAAGGCGACCGTCAAGGCCGGCTGGCGCGGCGTCACCAGCCCGCTGCGGCGGCTTCCGGACTGGCTGGTCATCGGCGCGCAGAAGGCGGGGACCACCTCGCTGGCCGAGTACCTCGGCACCCATTCGCAGGTGAGGTCGGCCGAGTTGAAGGAGATTGACTACTTCACCTGGTTCTACGACCGCCCGCTCCGGTGGTACCGGGGCTTCTTCCCCCTTGAGCGGACCTGCCGGTCCACGGGGGAGGCCAGCCCGAGCTACCTCTACGACCCCCGGGTCCCCGCACGCGTGGCCAAGACGCTGCCCGACGTCCGGCTCATCGCCGTGCTGCGCGATCCGGTGGATCGCGCGTTCTCGCACTACCACCACGAGCGCAAGCGAGGCTTCGAGCCGCTCGATTTCGAGGCCGCGCTGGCCGCCGAGCCCGATCGCCTGATCGCTGAACACGAGCGCGTCGGCACCGATCCGGGGTACGTGTCCATGCGCCTGCGGCACTGGAGCTACCTCGATCGCGGGCTCTACGCGCAGCAGCTCCGCGGCTGGTTGGAGCACTTCCCGCAGGAAGGGGTGCACGTCGTCTGCGCCGAGGAGATGTTCGCGGACCCGGCCGCCGTCTATTCCCGCGCGCTCGAGTTCCTCGGCCTGCCCGACGAGCCGCTGCCCGCCTTCCCGCCCCTGAACGCGAACGCGTACTCGCCGCTCGCCGACGGGCTCAAGGCGCGTCTCGGCTCGTACTTCGAGGACGCCAACGAGGAGCTCTTCGTGCTGTTGGGCCGGCGCCTCGACTGGACACGGGCCGACGGCTCGCGGCCCGCCGGCGCCGAGCGATGACCATCCAGCCGATCTTCGTCTTCTCCGCGCCGCGGAGCGGATCAACGCTGGTGCAGCGTGTCCTGGGGGCACACGCGGGCGTCGCGACGGCGTCGGAACCGTGGGTCCTGCTGCCCGCCCTGCTGCCGCTCCGTGAGGAGGTCCCGGCGGCGAGCCGGCGGGACGAGCTGGTGCGCGACGCCGTCGCGGACTTCGTCGCCGTCCTGCCGCACGGGCGCGCCGACTACCTGGCGGCCATCCGGGAGGCGGCGCTGCGCCTCTATGCCGCGGCCGCCGGCACCGACTCGGGGTTCTTCGTGGACAAGACCCCGCTCTACCACCTGGTGGTCGACGAGATCGTCGAGGCGTTCCCGGATGGCCGGTTCGTGTTCCTGTGGCGCAATCCGCTCAGCGTGATCGCGTCGGCCGTCCAGCTCTTCGACCACGGCCGGTGGGAGGTCAATCGCTACACGATGGCCCTGTTCCAGAGCATCGACGACCTCGTCCCCGCCTCGCAGCGCCACGCCGCCGTGAGCCACTGCGTCCGCTACGAGGATCTGGTGGCGGGCGGGGAGGGACCGTGGCAGGGGCTCGCCAACTACCTCGGCGTGCCGTTCGAGCCCGAGGCGCTCGCCCGCTTCCCGGAGGTCATCCTCCAGGGGCGAATGGGGGACCCGACCGGCGTGCGCGACTACGACGCGCTCGCCTCCGAGCCGCTGACGAAGTGGCGGGCGTCGATCGACTCGAGCGTCCGGCGCGCCTGGGCCCGCCGCTACCTCCGCTGGATCGGTCGCGAGCGGCTCGCCGTCATGGGCTACGACCTCGACGCGCTGCTCTCCGACGTCGGCCCGCCCGGACCCCTCGGCCGGCAGGACCTCGAGGACGCCGTGCCGCTCGCGACCTCCATGCTCCGCGATTGCGTCAAGCGCGTCATCCCCCGGCACGCCGGCGATCGGAGCGCCTGGCCGGCGCTGCTCGGTCGCGGGAGGCCGCGGTGAGCGCCGGTCGCCTCGAGGGCAAGCAGGTGGTCTTCATCGGCGGCCTGCACCGCAGCGGGACCACGCCCGTCGCCCGCTGGCTCGCCCAGCATCCGGACGTGAGCGGCTTCGAGGACACCGGCGTCTGGGAGGACGAGGGGCAGCACCTGCAGTCCGTCTACCCGGTGGCACAGGCCCACGGTGGCCCGGGGCGGTTCGCGTTCGCCGCCGGCGCGCGGCTCGACGAGCACTCGCCCCTCGCGACCCCGGACGCGCGGGAACGGCTCGTCGAGGCGTGGGCGCCGCACTGGGACCTCTCGCGCCGCGTGCTCGTCGAGAAGTCGCCGCCGAACCTCGTCCGCATGCGCTTCCTGCAGCATCTGTTCGACGACGCGGTCTTCGTCATGGTCACCCGCCACCCGATCGCGGTCTCCTACGCGACGCAGAAGTGGAGCCGGACGCCGCTGGACTCACTGCTGCGCCACTGGCTCGTGGCCCACGAGCAGTTCGTCGCCGATGCGGCGCATGTTCCCTCGGTCGTACTGGTCCGCTACGAGGACGTGATGGCGGCCCCCGCACGCATCATGGGTGCCCTGTTCGAACGGCTCGGCCTTGAGCCCCACGAGGGGAACTGGACGGTCAAGCCGGGGCTCAACGAGGCCTATCTGGCACGCTGGCGCGCCGACGGCAGCCCGCTCAAGCGTGCCCGGGCGGTCGCACTGGCGATACGTCACGAGCGCCGGGTGCGGGCGTTCGGCTACAGCCTGCGCGATCCGGACCGCCTGCTGGACGCGGCCCCCGAGGTCGCTCGCTACCTGCTCGCGTCCCGCTGAAAACGCTGCTTCGACCGGCCGCCGGGCTCCGCGAGCTCGGGCCCCGTTCGCGCGCCGGTCGCCGTTTCGAGATATCCCTCCCCGCCGGCGGACCGCAGCGCCGCCAGCTGCGCCGCGCCGGCCGCCGCCGCGGCAGCATCGGAGGCCGGTGCGCCGGCCGGCCACGTCGGCACGGCGGCGAGCCGGCGGCGATGCTTGGCCGCGAAGTCCGTGGTGCTGCCCACGATCTGCGACGGGTTGCCGATCGCGATCGCCCCTGCCGGCACATCGCCGCGGATCACCGCCCCGGCGCCGATGATCGCGCCGTCCCCGATGGTCGACCCCGGCAGCACGATGGCCCCCGCACCCACGAACACCCGCGCACCGATCACGACGGGCGCGATGCGCGTGTAGCCCGTCGGCAGCTTCGTGCTGGCGTCGTGGACCAGGACCATCGCGCGCGGCCCGAGCATCGAGTCATCGCCGATCGAGATCAGCCACGGCCTGCCGGGATCGAGATACACGCCGTCGGCCACGAACGCGCCGCGGCCGAGCCGCAGCCCGCGGGCGACGAGCGACTCCACGGTGGCGTGTCCACGGAGCTTGGCGAGGAGGCGGCGTCGCATGCGTGCCCCCAGTCTCCATGACGGAGAGCACGAAAACTAGGTCCCGCGGTCCTCGGTCACCACGAGAACCTGAGGCAGGAGCCGACCGCCGCCGGGCTGGGCGCCGACCGCCTGGACCGTCGAGCCGATGCCCCCGAGGCGCACGGACGCCGTCCGCGGGTACTTGACCGTCACCAGCCGGTGACCGGCGAGCAGCACGACGTGCCGGTCACCGTCGCCGTCCGGGTCGACCCCCTCCCGCCAGACCACCGTGCCCCGGACCTTCGCGCAGCGCACGGTGAACGGCTTGGACTCCGTCCCGGGTTTCCGTCGCCAGCACGGCCGGCTCCACTCTGGAGGACGAGGATTCAGCCCACCGATCACCTGGGGGCCGTAGACGTCGTAGTCGCCGCGGAGCGCCAGCACGACGATCACCAGGAAGAGACCGGCGGCGACCGCGAAGAGTGCGTTGAGGAGCCGGCCGCCACGCGATCCCGGACGACGCATGCCGCCAGCCTAGCCGCGCCGCCGATTCCGTTGGGATGCCGCCTCTTTAGACTCCCCCGCGACGGAAACGCGACCACTCGTCCGTTTCCAATACCGATGGCCTACGAACTCTCCCACCTCCGCGCCCTCGAGGCTGAGGCGATCCACATCATGCGCGAGGTCGCCGCCGAGCGCGAGCGCCCCGTGCTGCTGTTCTCCGGCGGCAAGGACTCGATCGTCCTGCTGCGACTGGCCGAGAAGTCCTTCTGGCCCGGGCGCCCGCCGTTCCCGGTCATGCACGTCGACACCGGCCACAACTTCCCCGAGGTCCTCGAGTTCCGCGACAAGCGCGTCGCCGAGATGCAGGTCCGGCTCGTGGTCGCGTCGGTCCAGGAGCTGATCGACTCGGGCGAGATCAAGGAGGAGTCGGGGCCGCGCGCCTCCCGCAACCGCCTGCAGACCGCGGCGCTGCTCGAGGGGATGACCCGCAACGACTTCGACGCCGCGTTCGGCGGTGCCCGGCGCGACGAGGAACGCGCACGCGCGAAGGAGCGCGTGTTCTCGTTCCGCGACGACTTCGGCCAGTGGGATCCCAAGAACCAGCGCCCGGAGCTGTGGAGCCTCTACAACAGCCGCCTGCGCAAGGGCGAGCAGATCCGCGTCTTCCCGCTGTCGAACTGGACGGAGCTCGACATCTGGCAGTACATCCGCGAGGAGGGGCTCGAGATCCCGTCGATCTACTTCGCCCATACGCGGCCGGTGTTCCGCCGCGACGGCATGCTCTACGCGAAGTCGGACTTCGTCGAGCTCATGCCGGGTGAGGAGGTCTTCGAGGCGAGCGTCCGCTACCGGACCGTCGGCGACATGAGCTGCACCGGCGCGGTCGCCTCGACCGCGGGGACGCTCGACACCGTGATCGCGGAGATCGCCGCGACCCGGATCACCGAGCGCGGCGAGACCCGTGCCGACGATCGCGTCACCGAGGCCGCCATGGAAGATCGCAAGCGGGAGGGGTACTTCTAATGCCGGGCGCTTCGAGCAACGGGCACGTCCTGCCGGCCGTCGACACCATGGACATGCTGCGGCTGGCGACGGCCGGCTCGGTCGACGACGGCAAGAGCACGCTGATCGGGCGGCTCCTGTTCGACTCGAAATCCATCTTCGCCGACCAGCTCGAGGCGGTCGAGCGGGTCTCCAAGCAGCGCGGCGACGGGTACGTCGACCTCGCGCTGCTCACCGACGGCCTGCGGGCCGAGCGCGAGCAGGGCATCACGATCGACGTCGCGTACCGCTACTTCGCGACCCCACGGCGCAAGTTCGTCATCGCGGACACGCCGGGGCACATCCAGTACACCCGCAACATGGTCACCGGGGCCTCGACCGCCGATCTCGCGGTGGTGCTGATCGACGCGCGCAAGGGTGTGCTGGAGCAGTCGCGCCGCCATGCGTTCCTGGCGTCGCTGCTGCGGATCCCGCACCTGGCGGTGGCCGTGAACAAGATGGACCTCGTCGACTACGACGAGGAGGTCTACGAGCGGATCGTGCACGAGTTCGGCACCTGGGCGGCGAAGCTCGAGATCCCGGACATGACGTTCTTCCCGATCTCGGCGCTGCACGGCGACAACGTCGTGGACCGGTCCGAGAACATGCCGTGGTACGGGGGCACGTCGCTGCTCTATCACCTCGAGCACGTCCACATCGCGTCGGACCGCAACCTGATCGACTGCCGCTTCCCGGTCCAGTGGGTGATCCGGCCGATGCGCGACGAGCACCACGACTACCGCGGGTACGCCGGCACGGTGGCCAGCGGGGTCTTCAAGCCCGGCGACGAGGTCGTGGTCCTCCCCTCCGGGCGCCAGACGCGGATCGCGCGGATCGACACGTTCGACGGGCCGCTCGACGAGGCGTTCCCGACCCTCTCGTGCACGCTGCTGCTCGAGGACGACGTCGACGTCTCGCGCGGGGACATGATCTGCCGCCTGCACAACCAGCCGAAGCCGAGCCGAGAGCTCGAGGCGATGGTGTGCTGGATGGCCGACGAGCCGATGCGCCCCGGCGGCCGGTACCAGATCAAGCAGACCACCCGGAGCTGTCGCACCGTCGTGGACGAGCTGCGGTACCGCGTCGACGTCAACACGCTGCACCGCGACGAGTCCGCCGAGCAGCTCAGCCTGAACGAGATCGGCCGCGTGCACCTGCGCACGAGCCTGCCGCTGCTCGTCGACGAGTACCGCGACAACCGGACCACCGGCAGCTTCATCCTGATCGACGAGGCGACCAACTTCACGGTGGGCGCCGGCATGGTGCTCAGCACCGACATCTGATGGCGGCGCCCGCGCCGCGCAGCACCAACGTGCAGTGGCACGCCGCCGGCCTCGACCGCGACGAGCGGTGGCGGCGGATCGGCGGCGGCGGTGCGACGCTCTGGTTCACCGGCCTGTCGGGCTCGGGCAAGTCGACGGTCGCGCGGGCGGTCGAGCTCGCGCTGATCGAGGCCGGCCGGCCCGCCTACCTGCTCGACGGCGACAACCTGCGCCATGGGCTCAACGGCGACCTCGGATTCGGGCCTGAGGACCGGGCCGAGAACGTCCGGCGCACCGCCCACGTCGCCCGCCTGCTCGCCGACGCCGGCCTGATCGCGCTGGCGAGCCTGATCAGCCCGTACGCCGCCGACCGCGAGCTGGCCCGACGCCTCCACGACGAGGCGGGGCTGGCGTTCGTCGAGGTCTTCGTCGACACGCCGCTGGAGATCTGCGCCGAGCGCGACCCGAAGGGTCTCTACGCGCGCGCGAGGCGCGGCGAGATCCCGGAGTTCACCGGGGTGAGTGCGCCGTACGAGGCCCCCGAGCGCCCCGAAGTGCGGCTCGACGGCGCCGAGCTCGCGGTCGCGGACGCCGTCGCCGCGGTCCTGGCCGCGGTCCCCCGCGGCGCCTAGCCGGCTCCGTGCGCCTCTCCGCCCGAGCCGACTACGCCGTCCGCGCGGTCGTGGAGATCGCGGCGCGCGACGAAGACGTCACCAGCGCCCACCTCGTCGCCGAGGCGCAGCAGATCCCGGAGCGGTACCTGACGGGCATCCTCGTCGAGCTGCGGCGGTCGGGAATCGTCGCGAGCCAGCGCGGGATGGCCGGCGGCTACCGGCTCGGCCGCCCGGCGGCCGACATCACGATCGCCGATGTGATCCGCGCGGTGGAAGGCCCGCTGGCCGGCATCCGCGGGATGCGCCCGGAGCACGTCGAGCATCACGGCAGCGCCGTGGCGCTGCCCGAGCTCTGGGTCGCGCTGCGGGCCAGCATCCGGTCCGTGCTCGAGCAGGTGAGCGTGGCCGACGTGGCGTCAGGGCGCCTCCCGGCGGCCGTCAAGCGGCTCGCCCGGGAGCCTGGCGCGTGGGAACGGCGCTGAGCTTGAAAGAACCGGTTCCCCCGCCCGTTCAATGGACTGACGGGGGATTCCCGTCGCGCAATCCTCACCTAACCGATGAGGAATGCGATACTTTGAACCGAAGGCCTCGAGACCCCACCCATGGATCCAGCCATCATCTTCTTCGGCCTCGCCGTCGGCGCCCTCGTCGGGATGACCGGGATGGGCGGCGGCGCCCTGATGACGCCGATCCTGATCCTGTTCTTCGGGGTCAAGCCGGTGACGGCGATCGGCACCGACCTCGCGTGGGGCGCGGTCACCAAGACCGTCGGCGGCTATCGGCACTGGAAGAAGGGCGGCGTCGACTTCAAGCTGTCGACCTGGATGGGGATCGGCTCGGTGCCGTCGGCGCTCGCCGGCGTCATCTTCCTCCAGTTCATGGCCAAGAGCCTGGGGCACGGCTTCGAGGATCTCGTCCTCGTCGCCGTCGCCGCGGCGCTGACCCTCACGGCGCTCGCCGTCCTGGTTCGCGTCCTCGTGTTCCCGCACATGTCCGACACCGAGCGCGTCGAGTTCCGCGGCTCGCCGCGGGACAAGGCCGCCGCGCTGACGGTCGGCATCGTCGTGGGCTTCGTGCTCGGCGTGACGTCGGCCGGCAGCGGCGGGCTGATCGCCGTGGCGCTGATCCTGATCTTCCGGATGGTGCCCAATCGCGTCGTCGGCACCGACGTCTTCCATGCGGCCATCCTGCTGTGGGCCGCGTCGCTCGCGCATCTCGTCGCCGGCAACATCGACTTCCTGCTGGCCGGCAACATCCTGCTCGGGTCGATCCCCGGCGTGATCCTCGGCACGCACTACATGAGCAAGGTGCCGGTGGCGACGCTGCGTATGATCCTCGCGGTGGTGCTCATCGGATCCGCACTCGGGCTGCTGACGAAGGCGGGCGCGAGCATCCCCGCCCCGGTCCTGGCCGGCATCCCGATCCTCGTGCTCGCCATCGTCGTGGCCGCGGTCAAAAAGCCCAAACCCCGGCGGCCCGCGCCTCCGGAGCCGCTTCTCGCCGCGCAGCAGGCCGGAGTGTGAGCACTTCGCCGGAGATCACTGACCGCCGGGCATTCTGGACGGAGTACCAGCCTGGCTTCAAGTTCTCGAGCGCCCCGGTCGGCAGCCCGGAGTTCTTCGACGAAGTCGAGGCCCACCGCTACGCGCTGGAGCCCGCGATCAAGGAGATGGCGGACTTCGACGCGTGGAAGGGCAAGGGCGTGCTCGAAGCCGGCTGTGGCATCGCGACGGACGGCATGCAGTTCATCCGGGCGGGTGCGAACTACACCGGGATGGACTTCAGCCCGACCGCGCTCGAGATCGCCCGCCATCGGTTCGACACCGCCGGCGTCGAGGCGGGCCTCGTCCGCGGCTCGATCGCGGAGATCCCGTTCGACGCCGGGTCGTTCGACTTCGTGTACTCCAACGGCGTGATCCACCACCTGCCCGAGACCCGGCGCGTGGTCGACGAGTTCCATCGGGTGCTGCGCCCCGGGGGTCAGGCCACGGTGATGGTCTACCACCGCGACTCGCTGAACTTCTACGCATCGATCATGGTCCTGCGCCGGGTCCTGGCCGCGCTGCTCTTCATCCCCGGCGCGGACCGTCGGCTCGCCGCCGTCACGGGTGAGCCGCTCGAGGTCTTCGAGGGGCACCGCAAGCTCATGCGCGAGCACGGCCTGCGCTACCTCGCCGATCCCGCGCTCTTCCTCTCGAACAACACCGACGGGCCGGGCAACCCGCTCTCCAAGGTCTACTCGCGGGGCGGGGCCGGGCGGCTGTTCTCCGCGTTCGACTCCGTCCGCACCGACGTCCGTTTCCTGAACCTCCGCGTGTACCCGGGCGGGGACCGCCTGGCCACGACGAAGGTCGCCCGGCGCCTGGAGAAGCGCTGGGGCTGGCACCTCTGGATCCGCGCCCGCAAGGCCTGATCCGGGTCCGCGACGGTTGGTCGTGCCGGCGGGCGTTGCTAGGGGCACCGATGCAACGGCGCAGGACCGCGCCACACGACAAGGTGAACGGAATGCTCCGACGGGTGGTCCCCACCTGGCGACAACGCTCGCCGCAGTGATCCTGCTGGCCGCACCGGCGGTTGCCGGCGCCGAGACGGTGATGCTCGACACGTTCGAGGCCGGCACGCCCGCGATGCCCATGGGCGACGGCGCCGCCGGCCCCGTGAGCACGGCCACGCCGGTCGCCGCCGGCACGGTCGCGCTCGTGTCCGTCCGCGGCACCATGAGCGCCTTCCGGGCGCACCTGTGGGCCCCGGCTCCTGGCTTCCACATCTGCGGGACGCCTGAGCCGGCGCCCCTGTTCCCGAGCCCGGGCATTGTCAACGGACCGGTCGGGACGGACTCCGAGTTCAACTTCGCGCGGCCCCGTCCGAACTCGGTCTTCTGTGCGGTGTTCCCCAACCACCAGGTCCAGTTCCAGATCCAGATCAACACCGGCGGCGGCTACCAGCACTACGAGCCCGTCGCCGGCGTGCCGGCCGCGCCGTCGAGCTCCCACGAGTACGTCTACGCACTCGCGGGCACGGGCGAGCCGCTCCGCTTCCGCCAGCTCGACGGCAACACGGATGACAACTACGGCCAGTACCAGATCACCGTCCTCACCAAGGACGGCTGCAAGAAGGGTGGGTGGGCCGCGTTCGGCGTCTTCAAGAACCAGGGCGACTGCGTGAGCTACTTCGCGACCGGCGGCCGCAACGCGCCGGCCCTCTCGCAGGTCGGCCCGCCTGTGGCGGCGGTCGACGACTGAGCCGCGCCGTCGGCGAGGCGATACCGGTCGCCTCGCCAACGGACCGTTTTCGTCGCATCGCTGACGGTCTGTCGGGAGGTCGAGCGTTCCGTCGGTCACTGGCAGGGACGCCCGCGGGTGCGTGACCCGCAATTCGGCTCGGAAGGACGCATAGATGCGCAAGGGCATTCCGATGGCGGTGATCACCGCGATCGCCAGTCTCACGATGGCCGCCCCGGCGATGGCGACCGGTGGAAGCACCAGTGGGATCTCGATCGAACAGTTCAAGCTCGACTTCTACGAGGCCGGGACGGTGACGCAACCGCTCGGTGACGGGGCGGCCGGGCCGGTGAGCACCTCGAAGGTCATCCCGAACGGCAAGGTGGCGATCGTGGCCGTGCGGGGCACCGTCAGCGCCTTCAACGCCGTCCAATGGACCGCGCCGCCTGGCATCCACCTCTGCGGCACCCCGGAGCCGGCTCCGATCTTCCAGAGCCCCGGCACCACCAACGGGGCCGTGGGGACCGACGCCGAGTTCAACTTCGCGCGGCCCTTCCCGAACTCCACGTTCTGTCCGCCGGCGTTCCCCCGTCACCACACGCTGTTCCAGATGGACTTCGGCGACGGCTTCGCCCATTACGAGCCGATCGGCGGCCAGCCGACGGCCGTGTCGAACACCTGGTTCGGCCCGCACGTCTACTTCTACGCGGTCATGGGGCAAGGGCAGAAGGCCCGGTTCCAGGAGCTCGACGGCAACACGGTCGACAACTACGGCCAGTACCGGATCACGGTCCTGACGCTCGGTGGGTGCAAGAGCGGCGGCTGGCTGATTACGGGCAAGTTCAAGTCCGAGAAGGAGTGCACGAGCTTCCTCTCGCTCAAGAACCCACCGGTCTCCGCGTTCGGCCCGAGCGACCCGGAGGACCTCGAGGAGCTCGCCATGTAGGGACCCGGTGCTACCGTCGCGCCGCATGGGTCCCAACGGGCTGATGCGGTGAGACGGCGGCCCAACGTTCGTCGCATGGGGCGGCGAGGCGACACCGATCGCCTCGCCGCCGTCCTGTCCCATCACGATCGCGCGATCGACCGCGACGGGCGCATGGTCGACCTCGCGACCGTCTATCGGATCCAGGCGGTCCGCGTGCTCGCCGACCTGCCCGGCCCACCCGCGCTCGAGCTGCTCGCGCGGGCGGCCCTCGACGAGGACGCGCAGGTCCGCCGAGCCGCCGCGAAGGCGCTGGGGGCTCGCACTGCCGAGGCCGCCGCGGCGGCGGATGCCCTGGCGTTCGCGATCACGCGGTGGCCGGAGGGCGACGCCGGTGGGCTGGGCGCCGCCGAGCGCGCGCTTCGAGGGCTCCAGGCGCCTGATCGGGCGACCGCGCTCGCCGAGCACATCCTGGAGACCGCGCCCGGCGGGCCTGCGTTCGACGTGCTGTTCGCCGACCTCCTCGCCGACGGCGCGGACGACGGTGAGTCGACCCGGATCATCGAGCAGCTGGTCGAGGCCCTCGGCGCCGAGGATGAGGACCGGCGTGAGCAGGCCGGACGGCTGCTCGGCACATTGGGCCCGGAGCCGGTGCCGAACCTGCTGGCGGCCCTCCGCGACGAGGGTAGGCGGCCGGCCGTGGCCATCGCCCTGGGGCGCACGCAGGATCGGCGCGCCACCCCCGCGCTCGTGGAGGCGCTGTCCGACCCCGAGGTCGGCGTGCGGCGCGCCGCCGCGGCGGCGCTCGAGGGGCTTGCGGATCCCCGCTCCATCGAGGCGCTGCTGCACGCCACCGACGACGACGACTACGAGGTGCGCCGGACCGCGATCGACGCCGTCGACCGCTTGGGTTCGGTGGCCGTGATCGTCGGTGTCGCCGCTTCGCTGCGAGCGCAGTTCCAGAACCCCGTGGACGGGGTGGTCCCGTTGGAGGAGGTCGTGAGGAGCTCGCTGTCCGCGCCGGAGGGCGACCGCGAGCCGGACTCGACGGCGCTCGTGCGGCAGGCTCCGCGTGCACGCCCACAGCCGCCCGCCCAGTCGAAGGCGGGCGCCATCCAGCGGTTGCAGTCGCGGTTGCGGCGGAGCGCCTCGTGACCGCGGACGCCATCTACCGAATTTGGGGTCCGGTCACCAACCGACTGGACACATGTTCGACCGCCGTCGATTGACCTGGGACCAGCCGCTCCCTATGGTCGGGCATCGGACCAGACCTACGGGGGCCACCAGCTTGCGGCACATGAAGACGATTGGGCGGCTGGCCGCGGGCGTGGCTCTGGTCCTGGCGTTCGCTCCCGCGGCGTCGGCTGCGCTGCCCGAGACGCTGGCGCTCAACACCTACGATGCCGGGACGGCCGACTTCACGCCCGTCATCGCGTCGACCGACGCCCTGACCGCGGGCCAGTTCTACGTCGCCACGGTGACGGGGACGTTCAGCAACGTTGCCGCCACGCACTGGACCGAGCGCGAGACGTGTGGCAGCCCAGAGGCCGATGCGATGTTCCCGTCGCCGGGCCGGCCGGCCAGCCGGGTCGGCAAGGACGCGGAATGGGCGTTCGCGCACACCCGGATCGGCACGGGCGGCTGTGGCCCGCTGCCCGAGCGCGGGACGGCCTTCCAGGTGGCGACGAACGGGACCTTCGGTCACCCGTCGCAGCCGATCGGCGGCGCCGGGAGTGCGCCCAGGGGCTCGCACTCGTACGCCTATCTGCTCGCCGGCACCGGCGGCCCGGTGCGCTTCCGGCTGCGGGACGTCAACACCCGCGACAACTACGGCGTCCTGCAGATCGTGCTCCGCGCCGCGACTCCCGCCGACTGTGGCACGACGCCGGCCTGCCCGGGCCCGACGACGCCTCCGACGCCGCCGGGCGGCGGCGGCGCTCCCCCCGCCGGCGGGGGGACACTCGGCGCCACGCAGCAGCAGGGCGGGACCCAGGGCGCCACCACGCGCACCTGCGCCAGCAAGCGGGCGTTCCGGATCAAGATCCGCTTCTTCCGCAAGGACCCGGTGGTCTCCGCCACCGTGACCCTGCTGGGCAAGAAGCTGAAGGTCACCAAGATCCGCGGGCCGTTCAAGGGCACCAAGCAGCTCACCGCCCTGATCTCGTTCAAGGGCCAGCCGCCGGCCCGCTACAACGTCCCGATCCGCGCCAGGACCCGGTCGGGCAAGGTCCTGCGCAACACCCGCAAGTATCGGACGTGCACCCGGCACATCCCGGGGAGAATCCCGAAGCTCTGAGCTCGGAGGTATCGCGCGGCGTCAGTTCGGGCGCCGTGCCCCGTTGAGTCCTGCATGAGCCAGGGAACAGCGAAGATCGGGATCGTCGGCCTGGGCTACGTCGGACTGCCGCTGGCGGTGGCGTTCGCCGAGGCCGGGTGCGACGTCGTCGGCGTCGAGGTCGACATGAACAAGGTGCGCTCGCTCCGGGAGGGGCGCTCGCACATCGAGGACATCCCCGACGAGCGGCTGCGCGCCGTCGACGGCCGGATCCTCGCGACCAACCGCTTCGTCGAGCTCCACGACTGTGACGCCGTCCTCATCTGCGTCCCGACCCCGCTGAACGCCAACCGGGAGCCCGACCTGGGCCCGCTGCTCGGTGCCTCGCGGGCCGTCGCCGGAGCCATCCGCGCCGGCCAGACCATCATCCTCGAGTCGACGACCTACCCCGGCACGACGCGCGAGCACCTCGTGCCACTGCTCGAGGAGTCCGGCCTCGTCGCGGGCGAGGACTTCGCGGTCGCCTTCTCACCGGAACGCGTGGACCCGGGCCGCACGGACTACGACGTCACCAACACCCCGAAGGTCGTCGGCGGCCTCACCCCGCGCTGCACCGAGCGGGCGTGCGAGATCTACGGCCTGATCTGCTCCCGCCTCGTGCCGGTCTCGGCACCGGAGAGCGCGGAGCTCGCCAAGCTGCTGGAGAACATCTTCCGGTCGGTGAACATCGCGCTCGTCAACGAGATGGCGATGCTCGCGGATCGCATGGGCATCGACATCTGGGAGGTCATCGACGCCGCCTCGACGAAGCCCTATGGCTTCATGCGCTTCGAGCCGGGGCCCGGGATGGGCGGTCACTGTCTGCCGGTCGACCCGTTCTATCTGACGTGGAAGGCGCGCGAGTACGACATGGCGACGGAGTTCATCGAGCTCGCCGGCAAGGTCAACCAGCAGATGCCGTACTTCTGCGTGGAGCGGATCGAGCGGGCGCTCAACGACGCGTCCAAGCCGGTGCGCGGCTCGAGGATCCTGCTGCTCGGCGTCTCGTATAAGGCGGGGGTGGGGGACCTGCGCGAGAGCCCGGCGCTCAAGATCGTCGAGCTGCTCCAGCGCGGCGGCGCCGACGTCGTCTACCACGACCCGTTCGTGCCCGAGCTCCGCGCGTACGGGCTCGCCCACACGGAGCTCGACAAGGCACTCGAGGGCGCTGACCTCGCCGTCATCGTCACCGCGCATCCGGGCGTCGACCACGCAGCGATCGCCCAGGCGGTCCCCGTCACGCTCGACCTGCGCGGCGTCACGCGCGCCGAGCAGCTCGATCGCGTCACGCAGCTCTAGCTCGTAGCGGCGCGGGACGAACTTCGTCGGGTGATTCCGGCACTGACAGCGTGGACGTCGCGCAAGCCTCAGTGCGGCGTCCTAGGACGATGAGGGATCCGGTCGATCACCGCCTCGGTCGGCCGGTTGCCGCTCGGGGGTGATTGACTCAAGCGGCGTCGATCCCGTCGATGCCGCGCCAGGACCACGGCGAGCAGGTGCGCTTCCCCCGTGCCGGGCGGGAGACCGACCGCCACGACCCCGCGGTGTAGGAGGCGGAGTCCTCCGGCGGGAGGCAGTACCCCCGCAGCGAGGGCTTGCTGGGGGGAGATCACGCCGTGCCGACGTCCGGTGATCCCGGCGGCGGCCCGGTCAGGGGGACAACGTCACACGCGAGCTTGGTTTCGCCGCGCGTGTCACCAACTGCACCTCGGCGGTGGTCAAGGTCACACGCGACCGAGAACGGCCCTCCGCGGTGACGTTGTCCCCTCTGCACGCTGCCGCGAACCCCCGCCTCGGCGCGCAGGGCACAGAACATCGTCGCGCTGTCCTGAGTACGGGGGCTCATGGATCCCGTAGATCGGACAGCGGACGCGAAACCGCCCCCCTTCCCGCGTGACCCGTGCTCGGATCGCGGCGCTGAAATGTCGCACGCCGTCAACCACCCCCTTGGTCACGCGGGGCCACCACGGGGGTGCTTGACGGTGTCATAGACCGTGAAGCGCCCCCGAGCGGCCGGTGGCGAAGCACGGGGGTGGTTGACGTCCTTCCCGGCCGCGCGCACCCTGTCGATCACCGGCACCGGAGCGGCGACCGCCGCTCCCGGCCGTTGCCTCGATGACGCCGTTTTGCGCTCACGAGCGTCGCCGCTTTCGCCTGAACGCGGCGGCCCAGACTCCGCCCCGGCCCGCCGGCCGATCCCGGCGGTCCCCACCTGACGAGGACGGCGGGATTGCCTCGTCGCGGCGTCCCTGCGGCGCCAACTGCGGTCATCGAGGGAGAGGTCGTCGTCAGCCGTGACGTCAACCACCCCCGTGCTGCGCACATCATCGCTCGGGGGTGGTAGGGGGCGTCATAGGCCCTGAACCACCCCCATGCGGCCGCTCGGAGGGTCATGTGGGTGGTTGACGTCGTCGACACCCTGCCGGCTCGCCCCCGCGCGGCCCATTACTCGATGATGCCGTTCCAGTCCACCTCGGCGCTCCGCAAGCGCGACAAGGGCACCGGCCGCTGCTTCCGCCTGCATGCGACGGCCGGGTGAGCGGTGCTCGTCGGGCGGCGGGGTACCGCCGGTCGGGTGGGGAGGCTCCACCGGGGCCGCGGAATCAATCATCCGGCTAGGGCACGCCGATCCAGACGTTGCGGTAGGAGACCACCGTGGGAAAGGCGATCGACTTGTCGCGGTAGTTGCCGAGCTTGAAGTGGTTGCGCGAGACGGATCCGTCGCGGCCGCTGTACTGGGTGGCCATCGCGCAGCGGCCATCCGGATCGCACCCGTCCCCGACGACCTTCTCGCCGTCGTGGGTGATCCGGACGTAGCCGACCTCCGGATCGGTCGACCACTTGATCTCGAAGAGCCACTCGTGCCACACGTCGGTGGTGAGCGGCGCCGAGAAGAGCCGCTTGCGAGGCGTCTTGACGCCCTTCACGCACTGCTGCGCCTGGACGTCGAGGCGCTTGGCACCGGTCGGTCCCGCGATGCCCATGATCAGCGGCGAGCTTCCCGGGCATCCCGCGGTCGGGGTGCTCTGGTGCCACTGGCCGACCGTCTGGTACTGCAGGCGCGACGGGCGCTGGAGGCTCTCGTCGTAGCGGGCCTCGAAGCCGAAGAGGCGCACTTCGCCGCCGGGCGTGGGCTCGCGATCAGGCGCCGGCTCCATCCCGGTGATCGGCCGCGTCTGCTTGATGATCTCGCAGCGGTCGCCGCCGCCCTTGGCGCCCTGGTCGCCGGGGCGGACCTCGAACCGGGCCACTGCCTTCGCATCAGCGCGGAGCGACCACGGCCGGCCGTCGCCCGGCGCGTCGACGCAGGCGGTCACGTCCCAGCCGTCGTCCCCGGCGCACACGCCGACCTCCCCGACCGGCGATTTCGCCGAGCACCACCGGTCGCCCCTCCAGAGGATCTCCGCCTTGCCGGACCCCGGTTCCGCGGTCGGATCGGGGGACGGCGTGGACACCGGCGTCCCGGCGGGCCCGGTGCTCTTCGTCGACTTGTCCCCGCAGCCGGCGACGCACAGAGCGAGCGGAACGAACGCGAGGGCGAGGAATCGACGCACTGCGCGATGATCGCGTATCCGGCCGGCATCAGCCGGCCGGATACGGTCGTGCGGTCAGCCCGGGAGACCGATCCAGGGGTTGCGGTACGAGACCAGGGTCGGGGTCGCGATGGTCTTGTCGCGGTAGTTGCCGAGCTTGAAGTGATTGCGGGACACCTTGCCGTCGCTGCCGCTGTACTGCGTGGCCATGGCGCAGCGGCCGTCCGCGGCGCACCCCTCTGGGACCAGGGTCTCGCCGTCGTGGATGATCCGGACATAGCCGACGGATGGGTCGGTCGACCACTTGATCTCGAACTGCCAGTCGTGCCAGACGTCCGTCGTGAGCGGCGTGGTGAAGAGGATCCGGCGCCCACCGGCAACGCCGTTCACACACTCCTGTGCGTGGATCTCGAGGCGCTTGGCGCCGGTCGGGCCGGTGAGGGCGATGACCATCGGCGAGCTGGTCGGGCAGCCGCGGACGTGCGTGCTGTGGTGCCACTGGGCCATCGTCTGGTACTGCAGCCGCGTCGGCAGCTGCAGGCTCGCGTCGTAGAGCGCCTGAAAGCCGAAGACCCGCACCTCGCCGCCGGGCATCGGGGCGCGCTTCTTGACGGGCTGCATGCCCGTGATCGGTTGGGTCTGCTTGATCATCTCGCAGCGGTCGCCGCCGCCCTTGGCGCCCTGGTCGCCCTTGCGGACCTCGAAGCGCCCGGTGGGCACCGCGTCCGCGGTGCGCTGGATCGACCACGGCGTGTCGGTGCCGACGGGCGCGACGCACGCGGTCGAATCCCACGCGTTGACGCCGGAGCAGAGGTTGAAC
This sequence comes from uncultured Solirubrobacterales bacterium, assembly GCA_963828075.1. Classification (GTDB taxonomy): domain Bacteria; phylum Actinomycetota; class Thermoleophilia; order Solirubrobacterales; family Solirubrobacteraceae; genus JACCYI01. Next base: position 3,127,177 of record CAWHDH010000021.1, read on the forward strand.
GTCTTGTAGACGCTGGCGGTCGAGCAGAAGCCGTCGCCCTTCCAGAGGGTCTCCGGGGCGGCGTGGGCGGGCGGGGCGAACGTCGCGGCGGCGGCGATGGCGGCGGCGGCGACGAAGCAGCGCCGGACAGCGCGCTTGGGGGATCCTTGACGGGGGGCCATGGATGTGATATCGGACCCGCGACTTCAGAAGCGCGCCGGTGGCCACCGTCCTGGACGAATGCCTGAACCGGCTTTCCGGCCTGTTGACGCACCGTCGAACTGCTTAATTCGCTAATGCGGCAGCCAGGCGTCGTCCTCGCGCGTGAGCGCGACGACGTGGCCGGGCAGGTCGTCCGCGGCCACGGCGGCCACCGACGTGCGCTCGAGCACCTCGCGCAGGTTGACCCGGAGGGCCACCCAGACGTCCCGCAGCGGCGCCGCCACGCCAGGGAACGACAGCGTCTCCGGCCGCTCGCCGGTGACGCCCGCCAGCGGCCCGTCGATCGCGCGGATGACGTCGGCGAGCGAGATCTCGGCTGCCGGGCGGGCGAGCCGGTAGCCGCCGTCGGCGCCGCGCCGGCTGGTGACGATGCCGGCGTGGCGCAGCGTCAGCAGGATGCTCTCGAGGAAGCGCAGGGGGATGTCCTGGGCAGCGGCGATCCGCTCGCCCTTGACGGTCGCGTCGTCCTCCGCGCCTGCGAGTTCCACGACGGCGCGCAGGGCGTAGTCCGTCTTGGCCGAGATGCGCATTACACGCTGAACTGTCGCACGCGCTCGGCGCGCACGTGGGCGATCTGGCCTTCGCGCAGCTCGAGATGCTCGGCCTCGGCGCGGCTGAGCTGCGCGGTGAGCGCCGCGCCGTCGGCGAGCATGAGCTCGACGCGGACCTCGAAGCCGAGGCGCATGATGCGGATGATCTCGGCCTCGATCGTGCCCTCGCCCGGCTCGTTGAGCACCTGCACGTCGTGCGGGCGCACGAGGCGGCCGTCGAGCCGGGTGATCGGGCCGACGAACTCCATGACGAAGGGGTTCGCCGGCGACTCGTAAAGCTCGTCGGGGCTCCCCGACTGCTCGACCACGCCGTCGCTCATGACGACGATCTGCTCGGCGATCTCCAGCGCCTCCTCCTGGTCGTGCGTGACGAAGATGGTGGTCACGTGGACCTCGTCGTGCAGGCGCCGCAGCCACGCGCGCAGGTCGGCGCGGACCCGGGCGTCGAGCGCGCCGAACGGCTCGTCGAGCAGCAGGACGCTGGGCTCGACCGCGAGCGCGCGGGCGAGCGCCATCCGCTGGCGCTGGCCACCCGAGAGCTGCGACGGGTAGCGCTCGCCGAGGTGGGAGAGGCCCACCAGCTCGAGCAGCTCGGCGACCCGCGTGCGGATCTCGGCCTTGTCGCGCTTGCGGATCCGCAGCCCGAAGGCGACGTTGTCGGCCACGGTCATGTGCTTGAACGCGGCGTAGTGCTGGAAGACGAAGCCGACGCCGCGCCGGCGCGCCGGCAGCGCGGTCGCGTCCTCGCCCTGGATCATGACCTGGCCCGAGTCCGGCCGCTCGAGGCCGGCGATGACGCGCAGCAGGGTGGACTTGCCGCCGCCCGAGGGCCCCAGCAGCGCGGTCAGCGACCCGTCCGGCACGATGACCGAGACGTCGTCGAGCGCCGTGAACTCGCCGTATCGCTTCGTGATGTTGGTGGCCTCGATCATGCGTGTTCCTTCCCTTGCAGCCGTGTCATCAGGACCAGCACCGCGACCGCGATCAGCGCCAGGACGACGGCGGCCGCGTACGCGCCGGTGAGGTCGAAGGACTGAAAGCGCTCCTCGACGAACAGGGTCAGCGTCTCCGTCCGGCCCGAGATCTTGCCGGAGACGATCGAGATCGCGCCGAACTCGCCCAGCGCTCGGGCGGTCGTGAGCACCACCCCGTAGGTGAGCCCCCAGCGGATGGTCGGCAGCGTGATCCTGAAGAACGTCTGCAGGCCGGAGGCGCCGAGCGTCTCGGCCGCCTGCTCCTGCTCGATCCCCTCCTCGCGCAGCACCGGGACGACCTCGCGTACCACGAACGGCAGCGAGACGAAGACGGTGGCCAGGATCATCCCGGGGGTCGAGAAGATCACCCGGATCCCGGCGTCGGTCAGGACGCCGCCGAACCAGCCGTCCTGACCCCAGACGAGGATCAGCGCGAGGCCGACGACGACGGGGGAGACGGCGAACGGCAGGTCGATGAGCGCGTCGAGGAGTCGCTTGCCGGGGAACTCGCGCCGCGCGAGCAGCCACGCGCAGAGCACGCCGAAGACCGCGTTGAGGGGTACGGCGATGCCGACGACGAGCAGCGTGAGGAAGAACGCGTGCTGCGCGGGCGGCGTGGTCACCGCGGCCCAGGCGTCGTCGATCCCGTGCTCGAACGCGCGGTAGAAGACCATGCCGACCGGGATGGCCAGCAGCGCGGCGAGGTAGCCGAGCGCGACGAGGCGCAGTGCGAGCTTCGAGCGCATCACTGGCCCTTCACGCGGCCGGCCGCGGCGATGCCGATCAGCACCAGGAAGGAGACGACGAGCAGCAGCACGGACACCGCGGCCGCCCCGGCGGTGTTGCCGCTCTCGATCTGGCCGAAGACGAACACCGAGGCGACCTCGGTCTTGTACGGGAGGTTGCCGCTGATCAGGACGATGGAGCCGAACTCACCGACCGCGCGCCCGAACGCCAGACCGACGCCCGCCAGGATCGCCGGGCGCAGCGACGGCAGGATCACGCGGCGGAAGATCGTCGCCGGCGCGGCGCCCAGCGACGCCGCGGCCTCCTCGGTCTCCTTGTCGAGCGCGTGCAGGACGGGCTGGACCGCGCGCACGACGAACGGCAGGGTGACGAACAGCAGCGCCAGCGCCACCGCGATCTGCGTGTACGCGATGTCGATGCCGGTCGGACCGCTCGGTCCGTAGAGAGCCAGCAGGGTGAGGCCCGCGACGATCGTCGGCAGCGCGAACGGCAGGTCGATGAGCGCGTTGACCAGGCGCTTGCCTCCGAACTCGTCGCGGACGAGGACCCACGCGATCAGCGTGCCCATCACCGCGTCGATGACGGCGACGATCGCGGACATGATGAGGGTCAGGCGCAGGGCGGCGACCGCCTGAGGGTTCGTGATGCTCGACCAGAACGCGTCGACGCCGCCGTCGAAGGCGCCGACGACGACCGCCGCAAGCGGGATGAGGACGATCAGCGTGAGCCACGCCGTGGTGAGCCCCGCGGTCGCCGCCGTCCCCCACCCCGGCCGCACGCGCAGTGCGGCCGGGGGGAGGGACACGGCGCTACTTGACGGTTGAGACACCGAGGTCCTTCTCGATCTTGGCGACGGAGCCCTTCTCCGGGTCGAAGAACTTCTTGTTGACCTCGCTCCAGCCGCCGAAGTCGTCGATCTTGAACAGGGCGGAGGGGGTCGGGTACCTGCTCGTGTCGACGACGGACTCCACGACGGAGCGGTAGCCCTTGTCGGCGAAGATCCTCTGGGCCGGCTCGGTGCGCAGCCAGTCCACGAAAGCCTCCGCCTTGGCCTTGTTCTCCGACTTCTCGACGACCGCGATCGGGTTCTGGATCAGGATCGTCTCGTCGGGCAGGACGTAGTCGAGCTTCAGGCCCTTGGCCTTCGCCGTGAGCGCCTCGTTCTCGTAGGCGAGCAGCACGTCGCCCTTGCCCCCGTTGAACGTCTGCAGCGACTCGCGGGCCGACTTGTCCTGGACCGGGGTGTTCTTGAGCAGCTGACGCAGGTACTCGGTCGCCTCGGCGTCCGAGCGGCCCTGCTTGGTCTGCGCCCCGTAGGCGGCCATCAGGTTCCACTTCGCGCCGCCCGATGTGAACGGGTTGGGCGTGATGACCTCGACGCCCGGCTTGACCAGGTCGGCCCAGGTCTTGATCCCCTTCGGATTGCCCTCCCGGACCGCGAAGACGACCACCGAGTTGGTCACGAAGCCGTCGAACTCGTCCTTCGCCCAGTCGGCGGCCACGAGGCCGGGCTCGACGAGCTTCTCGACGTCGGGGGCCAGCGAAAGGGCGACCACGTCCGACGGAAGTCCCGCTGCGACCGCGCGCGACTGGTCGCCCGACGAGCCGTAGGACTGGTCGAACGAGACACCCGTGCCCACCGGTGTCTTCTGGAACGCCGGGATGAGGGCCTCGTAGGCCTCCTTCGGCGTCGAGTACGCGACGAGCGACAGCTTCGTGCCATCGCCGCCTTCGCTACTGCCCGCGGTCTCCGCCGGACCACCGCATCCGGCGGTGATCGCGGCGAGCGCCAAGCCCAGCGAGATCACCTGCATCGTGCGCCGACGTGTCATTCCGAGCTCCTGTCGTGAGAGGGACTTCCCCACCATTGTCTACTAGACCGATCAACAATGCGAGGAATCGCGCGGCGGAACTTTTCCTTGTCGAACTCGCCCCACCCTCTACACTTCCACCCGCTCGGCCAATAGCCGCAGCCGCCCAATTCACGCCGCACTCGCCACATACGAGCGCGGCCGGGCGGGGTCCGTGAGCGCCGAGAGCCCCTGCAGGAGGGGTGCGCGCGCATGCGTGCTAGATTGATGGGTCGCGCCCGCCAGACCCTCCGGCCGCCGGCGGGCCGCGCCTTCCCCTGTCTCCGCCCGTCCGCACACCCGCCCGCCAAGTGAGGAGTAGCCGTCTTGGCCACTGATGCCCTGCGCACCCGCCGTACGTTCGCGCGTCTCGAGCACGTGCTCGACGTTCCGAACCTGATCGACATCCAGAAGCGGTCATTCGACTGGCTCGTCGACACGGAGAAGGGAGGGCTCAGGGAGACGATCGACGACATCTCGCCGATCGAGGACTACACGGGCAACCTCGCCGTGCAGTTCGGGGAGTTCACCTTCGACGACCCCGTCGCGTCGATCGCGGAGTGCCGTGAGAAGGACCTCACGTACGCGCGCCCGCTGACCGTCACGGTCGGCTTCATCAACCGCGAGACGGGCGAGATCCGCGAGCAGTCGGTGTTCATGGGCGACTTCCCGTGGATGACCGAGCGCGGCACCTTCATCATCAACGGCACCGAGCGCGTCGTCGTCACGCAGCTCGTCCGCTCGCCGGGCGCCTACCTGATGGAGCCCAAGGACCCGGAGAAGCAGGTCTTCGTCGCGAACCTGATGCCTGCCCGCGGGTCGTGGCTCGAGCTCGAGATCGACAAGAAGGGCAAGGTCTTCGTCCGGATCGACCGCAAGCGCAAGCTGCCGGTCACCGTCCTTTTGCGCGCGATGGGCTACGCGTCCGACGAGGAGATCCTGGGCCTCTTCGACAACTCGCTCTACATCCGCAACACGATCGACGCCGACACCGAGGTCACCAAGACCGAGGAGGGCGCACTGATCGAGCTGTTCAAGAAGCAGCGCCCGGGTGAGCCGCCGTCGGTCGACAACGCGCGCGCCCTGCTGCACCAGCTCTTCTTCGACACCAAGCGCTACGACCTCACGCGGGTCGGCCGCTACAAGCTCAACGCGCGGCTGCACCTCGAGACCGATCTCGACACCCGCACGCTGACCCACGACGACATCATCTCCCTGGTCAAGGAGCTCGTCTCGCTGCCCAAGCGCCTGGGCATGCCCGAGGACCTCGACGTCGAGATCAAGGACTACGCGGCCGAGGCGCAGATGCGCCCGCGCGAGCCCGTCGCCGACCACCTCGACGAGTACGAGCACTTCGGCAACCGCCGCCTGCGGACCGTCGGCGAGCTCATCCAGGAGGCCTTCCGCATCGGCCTCTACCGGATGGAGCGCGTCGTGCGCGAGCGCCTCACCACCGAGGACGCCGACACGATCACGCCGCAGACGATCATCAACATCCGGCCGGTCGTCGCCGCGCAGAAGGAGTTCTTCGGGTCCTCGCAGCTCAGCCAGTTCATGGACCAGACGAACTCGCTGTCCGGCCTCACCCATCGCCGGCGCCTGAGCGCGCTGGGCGCGGGCGGCCTCACACGCGAGCGCGCGCCGATCGAGGTGCGCGACGTCCACCCGACCCACTACGGCCGCATGTGCCCGATCGAGACCCCTGAGGGTCCGAACATCGGCCTCATCGGCTCGCTGTCCTCCTACGCGCAGATCTCCGAGCACGGCTTCATCACGACGCCCTACCGGGTCGTGAAGAACGGCAAGGTGACCGACGAGATCGTCCACCTCGACGCCACGCAGGAGGAGGAGCAGGTCATCGCGCAGGCGAACACGCCGGTCGTCAACGGCGAGCTCCAGGGCGACGAGATCCTGTGCCGGACCCAGTCGGGCAACTACCTCGTCGCCTCGGGCGGCCAGGTCGACCTGATGGATGTCTCGCCCGAGCAGATCTGGTCGGTCGCCACGGCGATGATCCCGTTCCTCGAGCACGACGACGCCAACCGCGCGCTGATGGGCTCGAACATGCAGCGCCAGGCGGTGCCGCTGCTGCGCACCGACGCGCCGGTCATCGGCACGGGCATGGAGCGCCGCGCAGCGGTCGACACGGGCGACGTGATCCTCGCGCACAACTCCGGCACGGTGGAGTACGTCGACGCCACCAAGCTCGTCGTCAGCACCGCCGACGGCGGGCGTGACGAGTACCCGCTGCAGAAGTTCATGCGGTCCAACCAGGGCACGCTCATCCACCAGAAGCCGCTCGTCATCACCGGCGAGACGGTCGAGGCCGGCGACGTGATGGCCGACGGCTCGGCCACCGACAAGGGCGAGATGGCCCTCGGCAAGAACCTGATGGTCGCCTTCATGTCCTGGGAGGGCTACAACTTCGAGGACGCGATCATCCTCTCGCAGCGCCTGGTCAAGGACGACGAGCTCACCTCGATCCACATCGAGGAGTACGAGATCGACGCCCGCACGACCAAGCTCGGCGACGAGGAGATCACCCGCGACATCCCGAACCGCTCCGAGGAGTCCCTGCGCAACCTCGACGACCGCGGCATCGTCCGCATCGGCGCCGAGGTCCAGTCGGGCGACCTGCTGGTCGGCAAGGTCACGCCGAAGGGCGAGACCGAGCTGACCGCCGAGGAGAAGCTGATCCGCGCGATCTTCAAGGAGAAGGCGCGCGAGGTCCGCGACACCTCGCTCAAGGTCCCGCACGGCGAGGGCGGCGTCGTCATCGACGTCAAGACCTTCTCGCGCGCGGCGGGCGACGACCTGCCGCCGGGGGTCAACGACCTCGTGCGCGTGTTCGTGGCCAAGAAGCGCAAGATCGCCGAGGGCGACAAGCTCGCCGGCCGCCACGGCAACAAGGGCGTCATCTCGAAGATCGTCCCCGAGGAGGACATGCCGTTCCTCGAGGACGGCACCCCGGTCGACGTCATCCTGAACCCGCTCGGCGTCCCGTCGCGCATGAACATCGGCCAGATCCTCGAGACCCACCTCGGGTGGGCCGCGGCCCAGGGCTGGTACGCCGACGGCACCGAGGCGACCCGCCGCGCCGAAGAGGGCGGCAACGGCCAGCGCGACAAGGTCTACGTCGCCACACCGGTGTTCGACGGCGCCACCGTCCAGGACGTCGACCACGCGCTCGTGCAGTGGCAGAAGGAGCACACGGGCCGCATCCGCATGGACATCGACGAGTCGCGCCGCGACGGCGAGAAGGCGTCCGGCAAGTTCCAGCTGTTCAACGGCCGCACCGGCGAGCCGTTCGAGCAGACCGTGACCGTCGGCTACATGTACATCCTGAAGCTGCTCCACCTCGTCGACGACAAGATCCACGCGCGCTCGACCGGCCCGTACTCGCTCGTCACCCAGCAGCCGCTGGGCGGCAAGGCGCAGTTCGGCGGCCAGCGCTTCGGCGAGATGGAGGTGTGGGCGCTCGAGGCCTACGGCGCCGCGTACACGCTGCAGGAGATGCTGACCATCAAGTCCGACGACACCGTCGGGCGCGTGAAGGCCTACGAGGCGATCGTCAAGGGCGAGAACATCGCCGAGCCGTCGATCCCCGAGTCCTTCAAGGTGCTCCTCAAGGAGATGCAGTCGCTGGCGCTCGACGTCAACGTCGTCTCCGAGGAGGGCACCCGCGCCGAGATGGGCGACGAGGACGACGACCTGCTGCGCGCCGCCGAGGAGCTGGGCATCGACCTCTCCGGCGTGCGCGCCGGCGCCGAGGCCCCCGGTGAGGCCGCGGTCGAGGAGGAGGCCGCCCCCGAGGCGGTCGCCGCCGCCATCGAGGACCCGCTCGCGGCCGACGAGGCCGAGGAGCTGATCGTCGCCGAGGGCGAAGAGGGCACCACGGACGACCCGGCCCTGACGGACGCCGGCTACATCGAAGACGCGACCGAGACCGAGTAGGGGACCCGAATACGTGATTGACATCAACAACTTCGACGCGATCGAGATCGGCCTCGCGTCGTCCAAGCAGATCCGGTCCTGGTCCTCGGGCGAGGTCGTCAAGCCGGAGACCATCAACTACCGGACACTCAAGCCCGAGAAGGACGGCCTCTTCTGCGAGCGCATCTTCGGTCCCACCAAGGACTGGGAGTGCTACTGCGGCAAGTACAAGCGCGTCCGCTACAAGGGGATCGTCTGCGAGCGCTGCGGCGTCGAGGTGACGCGGTCCAAGGTGCGCCGTGAGCGCATGGGCCACATCGACCTCGCGGCCCCCGTGTCGCACATCTGGTTCTTCAAGGGCGTGCCGTCGCGCATCGGCTACCTGCTCGACATGGCGCCCAAGGAGCTCGAGAAGGTCCTCTACTTCGCCGCGTCGATGGTGACGTGGGTCGACGACGAGGCCCGTGCGAAGGACATGGACGACCTCCAGACGCAGGTCAACGACGTCCTGGACTCCTACGCCGCCGAGAAGGAGGAGCGCGTCCTCGAGCTGCGCGAGTCGCTCGAGCGCCGCACCGCCTACATCGCCTCGGGCACCCAGAGCGGGTTCTCCGACGACGACTACCTGTGGGCCGAGTCGCTCGACGTCGAGGTCGCCAAGCTCGACGACGACGAGCGCGAGAAGCACACCAAGGACCTCAAGAAGATGTTCGACTCGGACATCGCCGACACCGAGGCCTACATCGAGGACGCGGCCGAGCGCATGCGCCAGGTCTGGGACACGTTCCAGTCGATGAAGCCGAAGGAGATCATCAACGACGAGACGCTGTTCCGTGAGCTCAAGGAGCGCTTCGGCTCGCCGTACGGGTTCGGCGAGTACTTCCGCGGCTCGATGGGCGCCGAGGCGGTCCGCGACCTCCTCGAGCAGATCGACCTCGAGGCCGAGCGGATCGAGCTCGAGGATCTCGTCAAGACGGCCAAGGGGCAGAAGCAGGCCCGCGCGGTCAAGCGCCTGAAGGTCGCCTCGGCGTTCATCAACTCCGGCAACAAGCCCGACCAGATGATCCTCGAGGCCGTCCCGGTCATCCCGCCGGAGCTGCGCCCGATGGTCCAGCTCGACGGCGGCCGGTTCGCGACCTCCGACCTCAACGACCTCTACCGCCGCGTCATCAACCGCAACAACCGCCTCAAGCGGCTGCTCGACCTCGGCGCGCCGGAGATCATCGTCAACAACGAGAAGCGCATGCTCCAGGAGGCCGTCGACGCGCTGTTCGACAACGGCCGCCGCGGCCGGCCCGTCACGGGCCCGGGCAACCGTGCGCTGAAGTCGCTGTCCGACATGCTCAAGGGCAAGCAGGGCCGGTTCCGCCAGAACCTGCTCGGCAAGCGCGTCGACTACTCGGGCCGCTCGGTCATCGTGGCCGGGCCGTCGCTGCGCCTGCACCAGTGCGGCCTGCCGAAGCTCATGGCTTTGGAGCTGTTCAAGCCGTTCATCATGGCCCGGCTCGTCGAGCGCAAGGCCGTCCAGAACATCAAGGCGGCCAAGAAGATGGTCGACTCGATGATCCCGGAGGTCTGGGACGTGCTCGAGGAGGTCATCCACGAGCACCCCGTCCTGCTCAACCGCGCGCCGACGCTCCACCGCCTGGGCATCCAGGCGTTCGAGCCCAAGCTCGTCGAGGGCAAGGCGATCCAGGTCCACCCGCTGGTCTGCCACGCGTTCAACGCGGACTTCGACGGCGACCAGATGGCGGTCCACCTGCCGCTCTCCGCGGAGGCCCAGGCCGAGGCGCGGGTGCTGATGCTCTCGAGCAACAACATCCTGTCCCCGGCCCACGGCGCCCCGCTGGCCACCCCGACCCAGGACATGATCCTCGGCGGCTACTACCTCACCTACGGGCCCGAGGAGGCCGACCTGGAGAAGATGGACCGCACCGTCGTGCGGCCCCATACCTACCGCTCGGCGCAGGAGGCGGAGCTCGCCTACGAGCACCGCATCGTCGGTCTCCACGACATCGCGGAGTACCGGCCCTACGGCCGCGAGGGCGGGCACGTCCTCACCACGGTCGGCCGCATCATCTTCAACGAGAAGATCGAGCGGGCGATCGAGGAGGCGATGGGCGACGAGTTCGACAAGGCGAGCTACGTCTTCATCAACAAGTCGCTCAAGAAGCGCGACACGACGCAGTTCGTCGACGACCTCGTGCAGGCCTTCGGCGCGCCGGCGATCGCGCAGGTGCTCGACGCATTCAAGGATCTCGGGTTCAAGTACGCGACGCAGGCCGGCATCACGATCTCCAAGAACGACGTGGTCGTGCCGCCGTCCAAGCCGGAGATCCTCGCGAAGTACGAGGGCCTGGTGGCGTCGATCCACGAGCAGTACGACGACGGCCTGATCACGGGCGAGGAGCGCCACGAGGCGGTCGTCGACAAGTGGAACGAGGCGACGGACGTCGTCGCCGAGGCGATGGTCGCCAACCTGCACGAGCTGAACCCCATCTTCATGATGGCCAACTCGGGCGCCCGCGGGTCGTTCAAGCAGATCCGCCAGCTGGCGGGCATGCGCGGCCTCATGGCCAACCCGAAGGGCGAGATCATCGAGCGCCCGATCAAGGCCAACTTCATGGAGGGCCTCGACGTCCTGGAGTACTTCATCTCGACCCACGGCGCCCGCAAGGGCCTCGCGGACACCGCCCTGCGCACCGCCGACTCGGGCTACCTCACCCGGCGCCTGGTCGACGTCGCGCAGGACGTCATCATCCGGATCGAGGAGTGCGGGACGCAGGAGTACGTCGAGCTGCCGCTCCGCAAGGGGACCGGCGAGCCCAACGACATGCTCATCGGCCGCCTCGGCGCGAAGGACTTCGGGGCCAAGAAGGGCCACACGCTCCTGGGGCTCAACGAGGAGATCACCCGCGAGAAGATGGCGGAGCTGATCGAGACGTTCGACGGCGACGCCCAGACCATCCCGGTCCGCTCGGTCCTGAAGTGCGAGGCGCCCCACGGGGTCTGCCAGCGCTGCTACGGCCGGTCGCTGGCCGCGGGCAAGCTGGCCCAGATCGGCGACGCGGTCGGCATCATCGCCGCGCAGTCCATTGGCGAGCCCGGCACCCAGCTGACCATGCGGACGTTCCACACCGGCGGTGTCGCCGGCGCGGACATCACGCACGGCCTGCCGCGCATCGTCGAGCTGTTCGAGGCCCGCAAGCCCAAGGGCCTCGCGAAGATCGCCACGGTCGAGGGTGTCATCACGGTGGAGGACACCGACAAGGCGCGGACCGTCTGCATCACCGACGACGCGGGCGAGGAGCACCGCGAGACGTTCCCGCGGCGCACCCGGCTGCTCATCGAGGAGGGCCAGAAGGTCAAGATCGGCCAGCAGATCAACGAGGGCAACCTCTACCCGCACGAGCTGCTCTCCCACGGCGGCGAGACCGCCCTGGAGCGCCGCACGCGGACCGAGCTGTACCTCGTCGACCAGGTCCAGGAGGTCTACAAGTCCCAGGGCGTGGACATCAACGACAAGCACATCGAGATCATCTGCCGGCAGATGCTCAAGAAGGTGCGCGTCGACCAGAAGGGCGACACGGACCTGCTCCCGGGCCAGTTCGTGGACCGCTTCGACTACGCCCGGATCAACGAGAAGGTGCGCGCGGCGGGCGGCGAGACCGCGCAGGCCGAGGAGATCATCCTCGGGATCACCAAGGCCTCCCTGGCCACGGACTCCTTCCTCTCGGCGGCCTCCTTCCAGGAGACCACGAAGGTCCTCACCGACGCGGCGCTCGAGGGCAAGATCGACCGCCTCGCGGGCCTCAAGGAGAACGTGATCATCGGGAAGCTGATCCCGGCGGCCACCGGCCTCAAGCGCTACCGGACGATCGAGATCGAGCCGGCGGAGCCGCTCCCGCGCGGCATGGACGACGTCGGCCTGCTCGAGGGCGACGAGCTCGCCGCCGAGCTCGGGCTCACCGACGGCGACTCGCTGCAGGGCTTCGGCCCGGCGTTCGACACCGCGGAGCTCGAGGAGATCGGCTCGGGCTTCGGGTCCTCGTCGGGCGGCGGGTTCGACGACCTCGGCGACATCGACGGCGGTCCGGGCTCCGACGACAAGAAGTAGGCGCAGACGAGGGGTGGGCCTGACAGCTCACCCCTCGCCGTCGCCGTGCATGCACTTGCGATGAAGTGCATGCACGGCGATATCATCCCTGTATGCCAACGTCCAGGTCCGCGGCGTTCCCGTCGACGTTCACCGCCGTCTGAAGTCGCAGGCGGCGCTCGCCGGCCAGTCGCTCAACGAGTACCTGCTCGCGCGGATGACCGACATCGCGCGGGTCCCCACGGTGCTCGAGTTGGCCGAGCGGATCCGCGGGCGCGCGCCGTACACCGGCGTGTCGAGCGCGGCGGTGATCCGTGAGGAACCCGACCGGAGGTGATCGTCATCGACGCCTCCGTGCTCATCGATTTCCTGCTCGGCCGGCCGCAGGCGGTCGACGCCGTGGAACGCGAGTTCGCCGGCCATGAGCACGAACCCCTCCACGCCCCCGAACTGATCGAGCCGGAGACGCTCAACGCCTTGCGGCGGATGGCGGCGGCGGGGTCTGGGACCTGCGGCACAACCTCACCGCTTACGACGCGACCTACTTGGCGCTGGCGGAAGCGCTCGGCGACGCCGTCCTGCTCACGAGCGATGGGGGACTGGCCACGGCCGCCCGAAGCTCGCTGGGCGACGACCAGGTTCGGCTCGTCGGTTAGCTATTGGACCGGCGTCTTCGCCCGCCCGAAGCGGCGATGCGCCTCCGGCGCGACGGGCGTCGCGGGCTCCTGACGCCGGACCAGGACGGGGCCATAGCGCCGCCCGCCGACCCGGAGCACGTAGGCGTCGCGGGTCTGGGAGTAGCGCATCACCGGCCGTATGAGCAGCAGCGTTCCCGGGCCCACCGGTCTCCGCTGCCGTGCCGTCGTGCGCGTCATGATGAGCCTCCGTCCGTGAGGGTCAGTCCTCACGAGTAATACAACCACGCTCAGGGCGGTTCCGCGAGGGTTTTTGGCGCTGTCACGAGCGGGCGTCAGCCCCCGGACTCCAGCCGCGGGATCGGCGGCATGCTCGGCCAGCGATTCTCGGTCCCCGGCTTGGCCCAGAAGACGACGTGGAGATCGAGCGGGGCGGGCACGATGTCCTCGGGCAGGCCGGCGAGGAACTCGTCGACGGCGGTGCGGCAGCCCTCATAGGACCCGTAGTCGTTGATGACGACGTAGGCGCCGGGCGCGAGCCGCGGGTAGAACGTCTCGAGGGTCAGCTTGCACGGGTCGTAGAAGTCGCAGTCGACGTGCAGGAGCGAGATCTGCCCGACGTCGGCCTGCGGGAAGGTGTCGTCGTACCAGCCGACCCGCAGGTGGGTGCGCTCCGGGGCCATGCCGACGCGCTCGAGGATCCGGCGGGTCTGCGCCTCGCTGCCGACGTACTGGCCCGCGATGGCGTGGGAGCGCGCGTCGTCGCGCTCGCCGGCCTCGGGCATCCCCGCGAACGCGTCGAAGAGCCAGAGCTCGCGATCGGGGTGACGCATGGCCTCGTGGGCCAGGACTCCCGCGCTGCCGCCGCGGTAGACGCCGCACTCGACGAACGCGCCGGGGACGCCGGTGCGGTTGAGCCGCTCGGCCACCCGCTGCAGGAACGCGAGGTTCATCGGGTCCACCAGCGAGTGGGGGATCACCGCCGACAGCGGGAAGCCGTGCGAGCGCAGATTGCGGTCGTGCCAGCGCTCGATGACCTGGGGTGGGACCCGGCGCCGGAGGGCCGCGGGAACTCGTCGCATGCAGCGGAAGTATCACGTTCGGCCCATCCATGCGCAAAGCGAACGTTGCCGTTTGCAAGAGCGGGTTCGGTGTGCGTATCCTGCTTACGCGCAACGTCAGCAGGCCGGGGACCGCTGCACGGATCGAGTGGCCAGACAGTGGGCTGACGCGCACCCAACGGTGTAGGGCGGATCGCCGTCCTCGGCACGGGAGGCAGGCTCGGATGACCACGGTGACACGGCTGCCCTCAGCGGGAGGGCGGATCGATGCTGATGTACGAACCCGCACGAGGGCGCGGCTCATGCGGCGGCTCCACGGCACCGGCGGGGCGGCGTTCGCCGCGATCGCCGCCGTCGCGATCACGGACGGCTCGCGCCTCGTGGTCGCCACCATCGTCGTCGCGGCGTTCCTCGCCGCAGGCGCACTGCTGCGGCCGCTCGGACCCCACATGGCACAGCTCCCGCTCATGCGCCGCCTGCCGGTGGTCCTCAGCCCGGTGCTCGCGCTGAGCGGGCTGGCCGCCGCCCAGGAGTCGCTCGGCGCGGGCGTGTGGAGCGTCGTCGCCATGGCCATCGTGTTCGCGGCGGCCCTGGCGGGCAGCCTGCTGATCGACGACCGGCTCCACCGCGCCCATGCCGCGGTGCGGCGGATGGCGCTCGTCGGCGGCGACGACGCGGCGGCCGCCCTGCGGGACGAGCTCGCGAGCACCGGCGTGACCGGCTACGAGGTGGTCGGGCGCATCGTCGCGGCGCCCCCGGGGGACCCCGGCCGCGTGCCGGTCCTGGGCGACCTGCGGCACCTGGGCGGCCTCGTCGTCGAGCATGAGCTCGACCTGATCGTCCTCGCGCCCGGCGCGCCGCGCATGATGGTCTTCGACGAGATGGCGAGCTCGTGCCTCGAGCTGCCGGTCCGCCTCGTGGACCTCGACGCCTTCTGCGAGCGCGTGCTCGGCCACGTGCCCGTGCGCACGATCAACTCGGCGTGGTTCCAGTACCTCATGCACCCGCGCTTCCGGCGGCGCGGTTCAGCCGCAAAGCGGGTCTTCGACCTCGCCATCGCGTGCGCCGTCGGGATCGTCGCGCTGCCGCTGGTGGCGCTCGCCGCGCTCCTCATCCGCCGCGACGGCGGGCCGGTGTTCTTCATGCAGACGCGCATCGGCGAAGGCGGCCGGCCGTTCCGCATCGTCAAGCTCCGCACCATGCGGGTCTCCGACGGCCCGACCGACTGGACCACGGCCCACGACCCCCGGGTCACGCCGATCGGGGCGCTGCTGCGCCGCACGCACCTCGACGAGCTCCCGCAGCTGATCAACGTGCTGCGCGGAGAGATGAGCATCGTCGGGCCGCGGCCGGAGCAGGCCGGCTACGTGGCGGCGCTCGAGCGTGACGTCCCGTTCTACTCCCGCCGCCACCTCATCAAGCCGGGGATCACGGGCTGGGCGCAGGTACGCTGCGGCTACGCCGGCTCCGTCGAGGGCTCGGTCTGGAAGATGTGTCACGACCTCTACTACGTCAAGCACCGGTCCGTCTGGCTGGATGCGCTGATCCTGGGCGAGACCCTGCGGACCCTGTTCGCCGACCGCCAGTTCCCCGACATGCCGGTCGAGACCGTGCTCGCCCCGTCCGTCCCAACCGCCGAGCGCGTGCTCGTCTCGGCCTGAACCAAGGATCGGTCTCATGGACGAGAAGACGGACGCACGGGCCCCGGCGAGCGTCGGGCAGCGGATGGGGCTGATCGTCGGATTGGCCGTGGTCGCAGCCGGCGCCGCGCTCGCCTGGAGCCTGGTCAATCCCGCGCCATTCCGGGCGTCGGCCGACGTGCTGGTGACGCCGCTCGCCGCCGACGACCAGACCTACCTCGGCGTGCCCGCGCTGCGCCAGACCGGCGACACCGCCCGCCTGGTGCAGACCGCCGTCGGCCTCCTCGACACCACCGCCGCGGCTCGTCTCGCGGCCGGGCAGCTCGGCGAGGGCTGGTCGGAGTCGCGCGTGCGCGACAACGTCGACGTCCAGGCGCGCGGCGCGAGCAACCTCGTCGCGGTCACGGCCGACGGCGAAACCGCCCGCGATGCCACCGACCTGGCCAACGCCTACGCGGCGGCCGCCCTGGAGGTCCGCAAGCGCGAGCTGGCCGGGCCGCTGCGCCAGGCGCTCACCCGGATGCGCGACCAGCTGCGCCGCGAGCGCGGCCGCACCCAGGACTACGCCGAGGCCCTGCAGGCGCGGGTCGACACGCTGCGCACCGCGGCGATCGTCGGCGACCCGACGCTGTCGGTCGCCCAGTCGGCCACCCGCCCTTCAGGCCGCGCGGGGACGCCGGTGTGGGTCAAGGTGTTCATCGCCATGCTCGCGGGCGCCGCCCTCGGGGTGGGCGTCGCCCTCACGCTCGAGGCGGTCAGACCGCGCGATCGAGCCGCGGCGTTGGTCTAGCGGCCTCCGGATGGGACTACACGACGGGGACGGCGAGCAGGCAGGCCGAGCCCGGGCCGGGGACGGCCAGGATGTTCAGCAGCGAGGTGAACCCGATCGCCGGGAGCTGGATCGCGCCGCGAAGGCCGCCGGCGACGCAGTTGCGGCGCACCACGTTCCCGGAGCCGATGTTGCCGTTCCACCAGTACGACTCGACGTCGAAGCGGTCGCGCGAGTCGCGGATGACGTTCGCCTCGACGAGGTTGCGATCCGAGGTGTCGATCGAGTCGCCGGAGAAGATCACGCCGACCCCGTTGCGCTGGATCAGGTTGCCGCGCACGACGGAGTCGTCGGCGTTGGGGAACAGCTGGACGCCGCGGTCGGGGTTGTCGTGGATCACGTTGGCGGTCACGACCGTCCCGCGCGCCTGGCGAACGTAGACGCCGTGGTCCATGTTCGTGCCGGTCACCCCGCAGTGGTGGATCTCGTTACCGGTGATCACCGTGCGGTCGGCGATCCCCCAGACCTTGTCCCCGAGGACGAAGCACGAGTCGGCGGCGCTCGTGACCTCGTTGGCGGCGAAGCGGGCGTCGTCGCCGTTGACGAGCGGGCTCGGCCGGCCGCCGGTGTTCGAGCCGTCGAGGCGGAGGTCGGCGAACGTCACGAAGTTGGCGCCGTCGTCGATCCGGACCTGGCCCAGGATCGTCGCGGTGCGCGGCTGCGTGGCGCGGATCTGCAGGCGGGCCGTCGCCGTCCCGCCGCGGCGGACGGTGACGCCGCCCTCATAGAGGCCGGGGGCGAGGCACCCGGTCTGGCCCGCGGTGAGCCGGTCGGCGAGGCGCTGCACCGTGCGCAGCGGCGCCGCGGCGGTGCCGGTGGCGGCGTCCGAGCCCGTCGTCGCGGCGTGCAGGCTGCACGTCGCGGCGGTCGCCGACGCGGGCGTCAGGGCGGCGACCGCGAGCGCGGCCAGGAGTGTGCGGGGCAGAGTGGAGCGCAGACGCATGAGGTTCACATCGACACCAACGGGTTGAACTTGAGCGAATAAGGGACCAAATTCGGACCATTGGCTGAGCCTGCCCCCCATTCTGCCCGCGCGCCCTCGAGCGCGACCGCTGCCCTCATCGCGCTGGCGCTCGTCGCCGCCGCGGGCCTGGGCGCGCTGCTCGCGATCCGCCTGCCGCTCGGCTTCGCGGCGGTCGCGGCGATCGCCTACGCCGCGGTCGTGGTGCGCAGCCCGGCGCTCGGCGTCGCCCTGTGGCTCCCCGCGATGTCGCTCACCTTCCTGCCGCCGGGCAAGGCGCTGCTGTACGCCGGCTTCCCCGCGGCGGCGCTGGCGGTGCTGCTCGTGGCGGCCCGGCTCGGGGCGGCGCGGATGCCCGCGTGGCGCCACGGCGGCTGGTTCGCGGCGATCGCCATCCTCATCGCCTGGGCGGACGTCTCGATCCTGTGGGCCGGACGGCCGGAGATGGTCGTGGAGGAGATCTGGCGGGCGCTGCTGGCCGTGTTCGCCGGCGTCGCCGTCGTGGCGGTCGTGACCCGGCGCGAGCACGCGCTGTGGATGATCGCTGCGCTCGTCGCCGGCCCGGTGCTGAGCGCCGGGCTCGGGCTGGTGGGCGGCGAGGCCATCGATCGCTACGCGGCGGGGGAGACCTTCGGCCGGCTGGCCGGTGGCTCGGGCGACGCCAACCAGCTCGCGGCCGGCCTGGTGCCCGCCGTCGCGCTCGCGCTCGGCCTGCTCGCGGTCAGCGCGCGCGGCTGGACCCGGGTGCTCGCGATCGCCGCGCTGCCCGTCGCGGGCGTCGGTCTGATCGCCACCGAGTCGCGCGGCGGCATGCTCGCGCTGGCCGTCGTGCTGGCCGGGCTGCCGTTCGCGCTGCGCTCCACGCGCCGGATCGTGCCGGCGGGCCTCGTGCTCGCCGCCGTCGCCACGGTGACGTTCGCGCTGCTCACGCCCGGCTCGCTCGTCCGCCTGAGCGACACGAAGGACGGCACCGGCCGCGAGGAGCTCTGGCGCGTAGCGGTCCACATGGCCGAGGACCATCCCTTCGGCGTCGGGTTCAACGGCTTCCGCACGTCGTCGAGCCAGTACGCCCTGGAGCCGGGGCAGATCGAGCACCTCAGCCAGGTCGTCGGGCGGCCGATCGTCGTCCACAACACCTACCTGCAGTTCCTCGCGGAGCTCGGCATCGTCGGATTGCTGGCGTTCCTGGCGGTGGTCGGGCTCTCCCTGCGCTCGGCGCACGTCGCCGCCCGGCGCTACCTGCTCGCCGGCGACTCGGGGATGGCGGCGCTCTCGCGTGCCTGGATGGTCGCCCTGACCGGCTTCCTGGTCGCGTCGGCCTTCGTGTCCTTCGGCTTCAGCTACCGGATGTGGACGTTGCTCGCGGTCGGCCCCGCGCTGCTCACGGTCGCCTCGCGCCTCGCCGGGCCCGCCACATCCGCAGACCGTGCCCCGGCCAGCTGACGAAGAGCACCAGGCGGTGGCGCAGCGTCGGCGAGACCGGCGCGCGCGCGACCGCGGGCAGGAGCAGGCGCATCCGCCACGGGGCCCTCGAGCGCAGCCACGTGCGGCGGCGGCGCGCGAACAGGACGGGATGGCGCGAGCGCAGGGCGGCGAACTGCTCGCCGTGGCGCGCACGGGTGCCCGCCAGCATGCGCTGCCCGTGGATCCGGTAACGGTGGGTCGCGCGGCCGATGTGCACCCCGCCGCGGCCGCGCTCGGCGAGCCCCATCCACAGGTCCCAGTCCTCATAGCCGCCGCGCAGGTGCCAGCCGCCGGCGGCGAGCAGGTCGGTGCGCCGCACGAGCGTCGAGACGGGCAGGCCGTTGAGGTGCGTGATCGCCCACGGGTCGAGCGCCGGGGCGCGCGGCGACACGAGCTCGAAGTCGCCGAAGAGCTGCTGGTCGCCCCAGGCCACCGCGAGCGTGGGATCGGCGTCGAGGGCGTCGGCCAGCTCGGCGATCGCGCCCGGCTCGACCCCGTCGTCGGCGTCGAGCGGGTAGACGTGGCGGGCGCTCGTGGCCGCCACGCCGGTCATGCGCGCGCCGGGCAGCCCGGTGTTCTGCTGGTCGATCACCCGGACGCCGCGCGCCCGCAGCGCCTCGAGCGTCGCGAGCGTGCCCGGGTCGGTCGAGCCGTCGTTGACCACCACGAGCTCACACGGCTCCTGCGCGTCGAGCGAGGCGAGCGCCTCCTCGAGCGTCGCGCCGTCGTCATGGCACGCGACCACGACCGCGACCCGGGGCGGGCCGGGTGAGGCTGGCGTATCTGGTGTCACGGTTCCCCGTGGCGACCGAGACGTTCATCCTGCGCGAGCTCGACGCGGTCGAGCGGGCGCTGGGCACCGAGGTGACGCTGTGCGCGCTCTTCACGCCGCGCCAGGCCTTCGTGCACCCCGCCGCCGAGCGCTGGGTGCCGCGGGTGCGCCAGGGCGGCCGGCGCGCGGCGCTCGGCGGCCTCGCGTGGGCGGCGACGCGCCGCCCGCGCCCGTTCGCGCGGGTCCTCGCCGAGGTTGCCCGCGCGTTCGCGCGCCGCCCGTCGCGGCTCGTGCGCGCGCTCGCCACCGTGCCGGTCGCGGCCCACCATGCGCGGGCGCTCGAGCGCGACGGCATCGAGCACGTGCACGCGCACTGGGCCACGTATCCGGCGCTCGCGGCCTGGGTCGTGCACCGGCTGGCTCAGATCCCGTACTCGTTCACGCCGCATGCGCACGACATCTTCGTGGATCAGTCGCTGCTGGCGCGGCTGATCGACGACGCGGCGTTCGTGTCGACGATCTCCGAGTACAACCGCGCGTTCCTGCGCGGCCACGGCAGCGGACGGACGCCGGTGGCGATCGTCCGCTACGGGATCGACCTCGACGCGTTCGCCTACCGCGCGCGGCGCGTCCCGGAGTCCGGGCGGGTGCGCGCGCTGTGCGTCGCCGGATTCCGCGACTACAAGGGCCACGCCGTGCTGCTCGACGCGCTCGCCCTCGGCGGCGCCGCGCTCGAGCGCATCGAGCTGCGCCTCGTGGGCGGCGGGCCGCTCGAGGCCGAGATCCGCGCGCAGGCCATCCGGCTGGGGCTCGCGGGCCGCGTGCACTTCGACGGCACGCTGTCCGAGCCCGAGGTGGCGGCGCAGCTCGCCGCGGCGGACGTGTTCGTCCTGCCGAGCGTCGTCGCGGCGTCGGGCGACCAGGAGGGGCTGCCCAACGTGATCCTCGAGGCGCTCGCCGCCGGGGTCCCGGTGGTCGGGACGGCGACGGCGGGGACCCCGGAGCTCCTGCGCGAGGAGGCCACCTGCCTGCTGGCCATGCCGGATGACGCGGCGAGCCTCGTCGCGGCGCTCGAGCACGTGCT
This sequence comes from uncultured Solirubrobacterales bacterium, assembly GCA_963828075.1. Classification (GTDB taxonomy): domain Bacteria; phylum Actinomycetota; class Thermoleophilia; order Solirubrobacterales; family Solirubrobacteraceae; genus JACCYI01. Next base: position 3,147,975 of record CAWHDH010000021.1, read on the forward strand.
CGGCGACCCCGCGGCCGCAGCGCGGCGGGCTGCGGCGGGCCGCCGGCTCGTCGAGCGCGACTACGCGATCGACCGCGCCGGCGCGGAGATGGTGGCGCTGCTGAGAGGCGCGCGCTGAGCCCGCGGGAGCGCCTGGGCGGTGCCGACCAGCATCCCGGCACCCCAGCTCAGGTGCATCGTCGCGAACACCGCGGGCAGGCGCAGCCCGTCGCCGGCGGTCGCGGCGGCGTCACCGCCTGCCAGCCGCGCGCTCTCGGCGGCGACCGCCGCCGCATAGATCCCCACGCCCGCGCGCGCGACGCGCGCGAGCGGTCCGCGCAGCCCGGCGGCGGCGAGCACGGTGAGCACGAGCGCCGGGGGGACGAGGTGCGAGGCGCGCACGGAGGACGGGTGGCGCAGCGCGGTCCGCGCGCGGTAGCGGCCGTAGCGGAAGTACTGGCGCCCGAGCGCGCGCAGGCGGTTGCGCGGGCGGTAGTCCGCCGACATCTCCGGGATGCAGACCACGCGGCCGCCGGACGCGCGGATGCGCGCGGCGAGCTCGGCGTCCTGGTTCATGATCCAGCGCTCGTCCCAGCCGCCGACGTCGAGCAGCCGCCGGCGCTCCCAGACGCCGAGGAAGCCGGAGTCGACCTCGAGCTCGGTCTCGGCCAGGCGGAAGCTCGCGCCGCCGACGCCGAGCCGGCTCCGCAGCGCGAGGGCGACGCGCCTGGAGCCCGCGTCGAAGCCGACCGCGCGCTGGGGGCCGCTGACGTGCGCGACGTCGCCCTGGCGGAGGCGCTCGACGCCCGCGGCGATGTAGCGCTCGGGGTACGCGGTGTGGGCGTCCATGCGCACGACGTAGCGCCCGCGCGCGGCGCGCAGGCCGACGTTGAGCGCCGCCGGCGTGTGCCCCGCCGGGTTGTGCAGCAGGCGCACGCGCTCGTCCTCGCGCGCCAGCGCCTGCACCATGTCTGTGGTCCCGTCGCTCGAACCGCCGTCGATGAACAGGAACTCGACGCGGCCGGCGTCGCGCTGGGAGAGCATGGCCGGCGCCACCGCGGGCAGGTGGGCGGCCTCGTTGAGGACCGGGATGAGGACGCTCGCGTCGAGCTCAGCCACCCGCCCGGCGCTCCCCGGCGTAGCGGCCGGCGATCTCTGCCGCGCGGTAGTAGTTCAGGCGGTGGAATAGCGGCGGATAGACGCCGTCGCGCGGGACGTCGGACCACCACGTGCGGACCGCCTCGACCAGGCCGGTCCGCGGCACGTCGCTGGCCCCGGCCAGCGCCTCGGCCTCGCGGCGCGTGCGGCGGAAGAGCGCCATCGTCCCCGCGAGCTGGCGGTGGTCCTTCGTGATCTCGAGCATGGGATCGACGGCGATCAGCCAGCCGTCCCGCATCACCCGCCACGCCCACTCCTTGTCCTCGCAGGCGGGCATCGCCTCGTTGAACTCAAACCGGCGCCACAGCTCCGCCCGCCAGGAGGAGGCGTGGTTGGAGAGGCCCCAGTACGGGTGCCGGCGGGCGTGGGCCTCGTCCTGCAGCAGGACGTCGAGCAGCGGGCGGCGATCGGGCAGCGTGCGGCAGCCGTGCGTCGCGGCGACACGGGGGTTCTCGTAATGCGCGAGCGCGCGCTCGACCCAATCCCGGCGCTCCGCCCGGCAGTGGGCCGACAGTGCGAAGTGGACGTTGCCGGTCGCGCGCTCGGCGCCGATGTTGAGCGCGCGGCCGAACGTGAAGCGCTCGGGCGCGATCTCGATCAGCTCGTCCGCGTGCCGGCGAGCGACCTCGAGGCCGCCGTCGGTCGAGCCCGAGTCGACGACGACGATCTCGACCGGCACGGTCTGCTCGCGCAGCGAGCGCAGTGCGCGGTCGAGGAGATCGCGCTCGTCCTTGACGCGGACGATCACGCTCGTGGAAGTGGGGGCCGGCACCGGGCGCCTAGCTTAGGGTCAGGATCGTGAGCGATCGCCCGCATCGCCCGAGCGCCGACGTCGTCGTTCCGTTCGCGGGCTCGGCGGCGGCGCTGCACGCGGCGGTCGAGCGACTCGCCGCGCTGCGGCTCGCGCCGGGCGACACGCTCGTGGTCGCCGACAACCGCCGCGAGGGCGCCGCGCTGGGCGCGCCGGGAGTGCGGATCGTCGACGCGGGAGCCCAGCCGGGCTCCTACTTCGCCCGCAATCGCGGCGCCGAGGCCGGCGCGAACCCGTGGATCGTCTTCCTCGACGCCGACGTCGAGCCCTCGCCCGGTCTCCTCGACGCCTACCTCGCCGTCGAAGTGCCGGACGCCTGCGGGCTCATCGGCGGCGCGGTGACCGACGAGCCGCCGGCGGAGGCGGGCCGCCCGACGGCGGCGGTCCGCTTCGCCCACGCGCGCTCGATGATGAGCCAGGACCGGACGCTCGAGCGCCCCGAGTGGGCGTACTACCAGACCGCCAACGTCGCGGTCCGCCGCTCGGCGTTCGAGGCGGTCGGCGGCTTCGAGGAGGGGATCCGCTCCGGTGGCGACGCCGATCTGTGCTTCCGGCTGCGCGCCGCGGGCTGGACGCTGGAGCGCCGCGACGACGCGCGCGTGGTGCACCGCAGCCGCGAGACCTTGCCGGCCCTGTTGCGCCAGCGTGTGCGAGTCGGCGCCGGGTCGCGGTGGCTGGAGGACTCCTACCCCGGCTTCTCACCGCGGCGGCCCCTGGCCCGGGCGGTGGCCGGCGGGCTGCGCCAGAGCGCGGTCGGGCTCGCCGGCCTGGCGCGCGGCGGCGGCGACGAGGCGCTGGTGCGGGCGGTCGGCGGGCTCGCCGACGCCGCCTTCCAGGTCGGCTGGCGGCTGCCGAACCGCGCAGGGGGCCGACGTTGAGCCTGCGCGTGCGCGCGACGCGCGGGGTCGTGATCAACGGCGTCTTCATCGTCGGGCTCAACGCGCTGAGCCTGGTCAAGGGGTTCGTCGCCGCGGCGCTGCTGACGACCGGTGAGTACGGCCTGTGGGGCATCCTCTCGATCACGCTCATCGGGATGCTCTGGCTCAAGGACATGGGCGTCTCGGACCGGTTCGTCGCCCAGCGCGAGCCCGACCAGGAGAAGGCGTTCCAGGAGGCGTTCAGCGTCCAGCTCCTGCTCACTGGCGTGCTGTGCCTCGTGATGATCGCGGCGATGCCGCTGCTGGCGCTGGCCTACGGGCACGGCGATCTGATCGCCCCGGGGATCGTGCTCGCCCTGCTGCTGCCGGGCCTCGCCCTCCAGGCGCCGATCTGGGCGCACTACCGGGAGCTGAACTTCGGCCGCCAGCGGCTCCTGCAGGCGATCGATCCCGTCCTCTCGTTCGCCGTCACCATCGGGCTGGCGATCGCCGGCGCCGGCTACTGGAGCTTCGTGATCGCCACGGTCGCGGGGACGTGGCTCACCGGGCTGATCGCCCTGCGCTCGGTCGCGTACCGGGTGCGCTGGCGCATGGACCGCCACGTCCTGCGCTCCTACCTGCACTTCTCCTGGCCGCTGTTCGTGGGCGCGTTCAACGGCCTCGTGATCACGCAGCTGTCGATCTTCGCCGGCGCCGCCGAGCTCGGGCTGGCCGGGGTCGCGGCGATCACGCTGGCGAGCACCGTGAACCGCTATTCGCAGAAGGTCGACGAGGCGATCTCGTCCGCCCTGTATCCCATCGTCGCCCGGGTGGGCGACCAGCGCACGCTGCTGCTGGAGTCCTTCACGAAGTCCAACCGCCTGGCGCTGCTGTGGGCGACGCCGTTCGGCATCGCCTTCGCGCTCTTCAGCCCGGACCTCGTGCACTTCGCGCTGGGCAGCGAGTGGGAGGGGGCGATCATCGTGCTCCAGCTGATCGGGATCTCGGCGGTGATCAACCAGGTCGGCTTCAACTGGACCGCCTACTACAAGGCCCTCGGCAGGACGCGCCCGCTCGCGACCGCCTCGTGGATCGCGCTGGCCGCGTTCCTGGCCTGCGTGCTGCCGCTGCTGCTGACGTACGGCCTCGCCGGCTTCGGCGCCGGCATGGTCGCGCTCTCGCTCGTCAACGCCGCCGTCCGCGGGCACTACCTGCGGCGGCTGTTCGGCGAGCTGCGGATCGTTCCACACGCGCTGCGCGCGATGGCGCCGACGCTGCCCGCCGCCGCCGTGGTGCTGGCGCTGCACACGGTCGGCGTGGAGGGGGAGCGGACGCTCGGGCTCGCGCTCGTCGAGCTGGGGGCGTTCGTCATACTCAGCGTGGTGGCCGCCGTGCACTTCGAGCGCCGTCTGCTGCGCGAGATCGTCGGCTACATGCGCCGGGCCCGCCCGGCCAAGGCCCCCGAGCTGGACCTGCTGGCGCCATGAGCACGACGGCCCCCGAGATCTCGCTCGTGGTCCCGTCGCATGGGCGTCCCTTGCGGCTGCGCTGGCTGCTCAACGCGCTCGAGGAGCAGACGCTCGACCGCGGCCGCTGGGAGCTGATCGTCGTGTGTGACGACGCGGGCGAGGAGACCTTCGACCTGCTGCGCGCGCATACGCTCGTGCAGGCCGGCGTCCTGCGCCATCACCGCCTCGAGCCGGGGACGGGGAGCCCGGCCCGCCAGCGCAACGTCGGCTGGCGAGACGCGGGCGCGCCGCTGGTGGCCTTCACCGACGACGACTGCCGGCCGGACCCCGGCTGGCTCGAGGCGCTGCTCGCGGGCGCGCAGTCCGCGCCCGGGAGCCTCGTCCAGGGCACCACGCGGCCCGATCCCCACGAGACGGCGCTGCTCGCCGCGCCGCGGACGCGCACGCTGCACGTCGACCCCCCGGTGCGGGAGTGCCCGACCTGCAACATCCTCTACCCGCGCGGACTGCTCGACCGGCTCGGCGGGTTCGACGAGGCGTTCCCCGGCGCCGCGGGAGAGGACACCGACCTCGCCGAGCGGGCGCGCGAAGCGGGTGCAGGGCTCGAGCCGGCGCCCGCGGCGCTGGTCTACCACGCCGTCGAGGCCTTCTCGCTGCCGGCCATGGTCCGCATAACCTGGAAGTGGCGCGACCTCCCGCTGGTCGTCCGGCGGCACCCGAGCCTGCGCAGCCGCGGGTCGGGACGGATCTTCTGGAAGCACTCGCACTGGCGCCTGCTGCTCGCGCTGGCGGGACTCGGCGGCGCCCGGCGCGTGCGACCGCTGGGGCTGCTCGCCCTGCCCTACGCGCGCCATGCGGTCCTGGTCCACGGCCGGTCGCCGGCGGGCGTGGCGCGGGCGATCGCCGAGCTGCCGAGCCGGGCGGCGATCGACTTCGCGGAGATCGCGACGGTCGCCTGGGGGAGCGTCCGTCACCGGACGCCGCTGCTTTGAGCCTGCGGATCGCTCTCGTGTCGGCCGCGCCGCGGCCCGAGGCACGTGCGCTCGCGGCCGGGTTCGAGGCGGCCGGGCACCGGGTCGAGTGGGTGGGTGCGCCGGCGGCTCTGGGCCCGCTGAACCGGCTCCTGGCGTTCCGCGCCTACGAGCCCGGTGTCGCGGCGGTCCCGCTGCTGGCGCGCGCGCTGGCGCGTCGTGCCCCCGACGCGGCGCATGCGTTCTCGATCGCCGAGGCGGCCGCGGCCGCGCGCTCCGGCCGCCCCGCGGTGTGGTCGGTGCTCGCGCCCGTCGGCCGGGCCGACCTCGCCTCGCGGCGGTGGCGTCTGCGCCTGCTGCAGGAGGCGCTGGCCGGCTGCGTGGCCGTGGCGGCCGACGCGGCGGTGGCGGCGTCGCTGGACCGCTGGCTCGGGGTGCAGGCGGCCGTCGTGGCGCCCGCGGAGCTGCCGGGCCGCTTCGGCGTCCTGCTGGGAGAAGCTGAGTGAGCGCGTTCCTGCGGGCGTGGCTGTTCGGCGTGCGGGTGGTGGATCACCTGCCCTACCTGAAGGAGCTCCACTGGCGCCCGCCGCTGCGGCGCTGGTACTTCCCGGTCCGCGCCGCCGCCGTCGTCGCACCGTCGCTGCGCTTCGCCGCGTGGGAGCTGCTGCGCCGCTCCGGCGTCCGGCGCTACCGGCTGCGCGAATCGGGGCTGGGAGTCGTCGTCCGCCATCCCCTCAACGACATGTGGGTGCTCGACGAGATCTTCATCCAGCGGGTCTACGAGCCACCGCCGGAGGTGCTCGAGCGGTTGGATGCGCTCGGCCGCCCGTTGCGCGTGCTCGACCTCGGCGGGCACGCGGGGATGTTCGCGCTCTTCGCCCTGGGTCGCTTCCCCGGCTGTCGCGTCACGTCGCTCGAGCCCAACCCCTCGAATGCGAGCGTGCTCGACAGTGCGCGGACGTCGGGAGCGCAGGATCGCTGGACGCTCGTGCGCGCCGCGGCGGGGCCGGCCGACGGCGTCGCCCGCCTCACCGGGCAGAGCTTCCTCACCACGGTCACCGCCGGCGAGCGCGACGGCGTCGAGGTTCCGGTCCGCGACGCGTTCGCGCTGCTCGGCGACGCCGACCTGGCCAAGATCGACATCGAGGGCGGCGAGTGGCCGCTGCTCGAGGACCCGCGTCTGGCGGGCGCCGGATCGCTCGCCCTCGTGTTCGAGCTGCACGCCCGCGAGCAGGCCGAGCGCGACCGCGCGCTCGAGCTCCTGCGCTCCGCGGGCTACGCGACCGGGCCGCTCTTCGACGAGCGGCCCGACACCGCGTGCGTGTGGGCCTGGCGCCATCGTTGACAAGTCGTCGCCAGATGGAGAGGCTGTCCCCATGGGAGGGAGGGACGTGCTGGCCACCGGCCGCCAGGGATGGCGCAGGGTCCGCTTCGAGGCCTGGATCGCGCGCCTGCGCGCCGAGCTGCGCCTGCGGGGCGCGACGCTCTCCGTCGAGGCCGAGACGCCGCCGGTGCTCGACTCGCTTCCCCATCTGCGCATCGTCTCGGCCGGCGAGGGCGACGCGACGCTCACGCTGCGCTTCGGAGAGAAGGTCGCGATCGGCCGCGACGTCGAGCTCGAGGTCTGGGCGGGCGGCACGAACGTCCTCGAACTGGACGAACGGGCATTCCTGATGAACCACGTCCAGGTCTCGCTGCGCTCCGGCACCATCCACCTCGGCCCGCACGCGAGCCTTCGCACCGGCGCACTCGCGAAGTCGGAGGGCCTGCTCACGTTCGGCCGTTACGCGGGGGTCTCGAACTTCGGCGTCGTGCACTGCCACGAGCGGATCGAGCTCGAGGACTACGCCGGCACGGCGGACCGCGTGACCATCGTGGACTCCGAGAAGGCGGTCGACGGCAGCGACACCTACTTCCTCGACCAGCCGCTGTCCTCCGCGCCCGTCGTCATCGGCCGCAACACGTTCCTGGCCTCGAACGTGGTGGTGACCGCCGGGACGCGGATCGGGCGCAACTCGGTGGTGGCCGCGGGGGCGGTGCTGACCGGCAAGGAATACCCGGCCGGCTGGCTGATCGGGGGGATCCCGGCCAAGCCGCTCAAGCCGCTTCCCGCCACGGCGGCCGCGGAGGCCGCAGCGGCGGCCGCGGCCGACGGCGGCTCGGCCGCCTCGCCCATCCCCGGCTGACGCGGCCGGGCCGCGCAGGCGGCGGAGAGTTGTCACAAAGTGCCTGCAGAATAGGCACATTCGCGTGCTGATCCGCGGGCCAGCGGGCCGTACCGTCGGCCCATGTTCGATACCTCAGGTTTCCGTCGACCGGGCCCAGCGCTCCAGCTGCGCGACGTGGTCCTCGGTGATTCCTACCGCGGCGTCGGTGTGGACGAGCAGGGTCCGTCCCGGGCGGTCGTCGGCCCAGGCCCCGGTGTGCTCGTCGTGGGCGTCGTCGATCCAGGCGAGGGCGCGATCGGCGCCGGCGTACGCGTCGATCGCGGCGAGCTTCCAGTGGGCGCGCGGGAGCGGCTGCGCGCCAAGTCTCAGGTACGGGAACGGCGGCGTGCGGAGGCCCAGCAGGTGGGGCAGATGCTCGGGCGCGCGCTCCTCCCAGCCGGTGCACCAGGCGCAGTCGAACGACGCCTCGAGGCGGGTCAGAAAATCGGCGGTCTGTGCGGCGAGAAAGTGGGGTATCCCCTCGACCGTCGCGTACCGACCAGGGGGCGGTGCAGCGAGGTCGAACCCGAACAGGGAGATGACCCCGTCGACGTCTATGAGCAAGATCGGTCGCTCGACGTCGTTGTCGCTCTCGCTGAGCCTCGTCCATCAACGAAAGTTCGTATCAAGTCGCTCGGCCGGTGTTCCGATGAAGGGGTAGTCCGTCGGAACCACGAGCCGAGAGAGCTGTCTCCCACTCACTTATGTCACTGAACCTGGGCATCCTGCTGGCCTTCACGTGCGCTGTCGCGACGCAGCTGGCGTTCCTCTACAAGCACCGTGGCGCGAACGCCGCCCCGACGGTCGACGTCGCGCATCCGCTCAAGAGCGGTCGCGCCCTGTTCCGCTCGCGGTGGTTCGCCATCGGCATGGCGATCGCCGCCGGCGCCTGGCTGCTGCACGTCGCCGCCCTCGCGCTGGCGCCGCTCTCCGTCGTGCAGGCCGTGCTGTCGACCGGCGTCGTGGTCCTCGCGGTCATGGCCGATCGCATCTTCGGGTTCAAGGTCGGCCTTCGCCAGTGGGCCGGCGTCGCGCTCACCGCGATCGGCCTCCTGCTGCTCGTGGTGACGCTCCCGGCCAACTCGGGCTCGCACTCCTCCTTCTCGCTCAGCGGCATGATCGCATTCGAGGCCGGCCTGCTGATGCTCGGCGCCCTGCTGATCTCCGGTCGGCGCATGGGCGCGCCGGACCACCATCACGGGATCCTCCTCGGCGCCGCGTCCGGCGTGCTGTTCGGCGTCTCGGACGTCGCGATCAAGGCGCTCACCGGCCTCGGCGGCGACGGCATCATGGGCCTCATCCTCTCCCCGTGGCTCGGCATCGCGCTCGTCGGGTCGGTCGTCGGCTTCTACGCCTCGGCCAAGGGCATGCAGGAGGGCGAGGCCGTCCCGGTCATCGCCGCGACCTCCACCGCCGCCAACGTCTCATGCATCGCCGGCGGGATCATCGTCTTCGGCGATCCGATGCCGGGGAACGCGCTGGGGATCATGCTCCAGGTCCTGGCGTTCGCCATGGTCATCTCCGCCGCACTGCTGACGCCGCCGCCGGTCCGCGCCGCGTCCGCCGCCGCAGGCGCCTAGTCGGCCGGCGCGACCCGGGCCATCACGGCCCGCGCGAGTTCCAGCACCAGCGGGCGGTCGTGCGTGAGCACGAACTCGAACTGCCGGCCGCGTGAGGGGCCGCCGCTGTCACGCGCCACGAGCGCCGACGCGTGCGTGGAGCCGAACGCGGCGAGCGTCCATTCGACGGCGTCGCCGGGCGGTGTCCTGCCGCCGTGGACGCCGGGCGCCGGGTGGTCCGTGATGCCGGGTCCTACCGCTCCGACGAAGCCCACGCTCCCGGCCACCGCGGCCAGGGCCTCCAGGCGCGAGCCGGCCAGCGGATCGCGGTCGTCGATCTGAGCGAGGACGACGGCGCCGGGCCCGACGGCCGCCGCCTGGGCGAGCAGGTGGTTGGCGATCGAGTCCAGCAGCGCCTGCGGCGCGCGGCGCGCCGGCCGCTGCGCGCTTGCCAGCGCGAACAGGCTCCCCTGCCAGGCCGCTACGGGCGCCGGCAGGTTGGGCAGCCGCACCCGCGCCGGCGGCACGTGCTCTGGCAGCGCGGCCGGGCGGCCGAAAAGATAGCCCTGGCCGAGCGTCGCGCCGAGCGCGAAGGCGAGCATGAGTTCGTCCTCGGTCTCGACGCCCTGGGCGAGCACCGCGGCGCCCGACTCCTCCGCGTACGCGTGGACGGCCGCCGCGACCTGGCCGAGGCGCGCGCCCGGCCGCGCTCCGAGCACCCGCAGGTTGAGTTTGACCACGTCCGGGCGCACGAACGGGAGCAGCGCGAGCGCGCGCTCGTCGGCGCCGACGCCGTCGAGCGCGATGCCCCAGCCGCCCGCGCGCAGCTCGTTGATCGCCGCGAGCAGCGACCCCGGGCGCTCGGCCAGCATCCGCTCGGAGATCTCCACCACCGACTCGAACGGCGCCCCGTTGCGCGTCCAGATCAGCCCGAGCTCGCCCAGCCGGCCGGCGGTCTCGGGCTCGCAGTTGACGAAGAGCGTCGACGGGGTCCGCAGCCCTGCCCGCGCCGCCTGGTCGAGCGCCACCAGATGCAGCGCCGAGTCGGTCTCGACGAGGCGGTCCTCCGCCCGCGCGGCGGCGAGGATGCGTTCGGGACGCTCGAGCGACGTGCCGGCCGGCCCTCGGATCAGCGCCTCGAAGCCCACCACCGTGTCGGTGCCGAGGTCGATGATCGGCTGGAACGAGGTCCGCAGCCCGCGCCCGGCGAGGAGGCGCCCGAGCGCCGATGCCTCGCTACTCGGGGGCGAGCCTGGCTTCCCGAACCGGCGCGCCGCGAACTCCCCGGTGGTCGCGTCGCGACCGCGCGCCTTCGAGCGGCGCAGCGCCTCGTCGGCCCGGTCGATCAGCCGGTCTGAGTCCTCTCCGGCGCGCCACAGCGCGAGGCCGACCGAGCACGACAGCCCCACGACCTCGGCGCCGAGCATCCCGGCCACGACCGGCTGCAGGCTGCGCACAGCGGCGTGCACGCGATCGGCGACCAGGCGCCCGCCCGCCTCGTCGACCATCGGCACGACGAGCACGAACTCGTCGCCGCCGTACCGCGCGAGGTGGTCGTAGGGGCGCGTCTCGCCGGTCAGCGCGTCGCTGACCAGGCGCAGCACCTCGTCGCCGACGAGGTGCCCCCACCCGTCGTTGATGCCCTTGAACCCGTCGAGATCGGCGAGCAGGCAGCAGAGCGGGGCGCCGGTCCGGCCGGCCTGGGCGATCTCCTCGTCGAGCCGATCCATGAGCGCCCGCCGGTTCAGCAGCCCGGTGAGGACGTCCACGCGCGCGGCGGCCTGCGCGTCGAGCACCGAGAGCGCGGCCGTCGCCGGGGTCACAAGCGCCCGTGCCAGGCGCACCTGCTCGGGTCCGGGCGGGCCGTGCCCGACGGCACCCGGGATCTCGAGCACGTGCGAGATGGTCGGCCCTGAATACACCGGGAGGATCGCCGAGCCGGCCAGGATGCGCGGCGGAGGCTCGGGGCGGTCGGGCTCGCCGCCGGCGTCGAGCATCTCGACCACCTCGCCGGGAGCGGGCTCGGACGACACCGGATCGAGACCTCCGAGGCCGCCGGCCACGAGGCGCGAGGAGTGCAGGGCGCCCCCCTCGCCAGGTGCGTGGAACCGGACCTCGGGAACCCCGACGATGCTCGTGAGCTCGCGCCCGAGCGCGGTGAGCACCGCATCCGGGGTTCCCCCGGTCCGCCATGCCGCGGCGAGGCGGAGCACCGCCGCGAGCACGAGGGCATCGTCGTCGGTGTCCATCACCCCTTACAACGCAGCCGGGGTTGCACAGCAGTCGCGCGCCCCCTATGTTGTACAGAACGGCGCAATGGCGTCGACGAACTGGAGTACCGAGGGAAGGAGACGCGCATGGCCGCCGTCGAGGATCAAGCCGTAACCACGGGCGCTGCCCGCAACCAGAGCGATCTACAGGAGCTGGCCAAGCGCCACCTCTGGATGCACTTCACGCGCATGGGCGCCTACGCCGACAGCGAGGTCCCCATCATCGTCCGCGGCGAGGGCTGTCACGTCTTCGACGAGCACGGCAACAAGTATTTTGACGGCCTCGCCGCGCTGTTCTGCGTGAACATCGGCCACGGCCGTGCCGACGTCGCCCAGGCCGGCGCCGACCAGGCCAAGGAGCTCGGCTTCTTCACGAACTGGTCCTACGCGCATCCCAAGGCGATCGAGCTCGCCGCCAAGGTGGCCTCGCTGGCCCCCGGTGACCTCAACCGCGTCTTCTTCACCAGCGGCGGCTCGGAGGCGGTCGAGTCCGCGCTGAAGCTGTGCCGCCAGTACCACAAGCTCACCGGCAACGCCGGCAAGTACAAGGCGATCTCGCGCAACCTGGCCTACCACGGCACCACGATGGGCGCGCTGAGCGTCACCGGGATCCCCGACGTCCGCCGGCCGTTCGAGCCGATCTTCCCCGGCTCCGCGCACGTCCCCAACACGAACCTCTACCGGCTGCCCGACGGCATGACGCCCGACAAGCTGGCCGACACGATCGCCGACCGCATCGAGTTCGAGGGGCCGGAGACCGTCTCGTGCGTGATCCTCGAGCCCGTCCAGAACTCGGGCGGCTGCTTCACGCCGCCGGAGGGCTACTTCCAGCGCGTGCGCGAGATCTGCGACCACTACAACGTGCTCTTCATCTCCGACGAGGTCATCTGCTCGTGGGGCCGCCTGGGCACGTACTTCGGCGCCGAGCGCTTCGACTACCAGCCCGACCTCATCACGACGGCGAAGGGCCTCACGTCCTCCTATGCCGCGATGGGCGCGGTGATCGCCTCGGACAAGGTGTTCGAGCCGTTCTCCAAGGACTCCACGTCGTTCACGCACGGGCTCACGTTCGGTGGGCACCCGGTCTCCGCGGCGGTCGCGCTGGCGAACATCGCGGTGTTCGAGAACGAGGGCATCCTCGAGAACGTCCAGGCGAACGAGGCGGGCTTCACCGCCATGCTCGACGGCCTCCGGGACATCCCGATCGTCGGCGACGTGCGCGGCCTGGGCTACTTCCGCGCGATCGAGCTGGTCAAGAACCGCGAGACCAAGGAGACCTTCTCCGACGAGGAGTCGGAGTGGCTGCTGCGCGGGTTCCTGTCGGGCGAGCTGTTCAAGCGCGGGCTGATCTGCCGCGCGGACGACCGCGGCGACCCGGTCATCCAGCTCTCGCCGCCGCTGATCGCCGGCCCCGCCGACTTCGACGAGATCGCGTCGGTCCTGCGACCCGTCCTCGAGGAGGCATCCGAGCGGCTCCACCTCAGCTGACCGATGCTGACCCTGCGGGACCTCGCCGGCGATCTCGAGCTCCGGCTCGTCGCCGGCGAGCCGGGGCTCGATCGAGCCGTCCGCTGGGTCCACATCTCCGAGCTGCTGGACCCGACGCCGTGGCTGTCCGGCGGTGAGCTGCTGCTCACCACCGGGCTGCAGCTCCAGACCCCCGACCAGCAGCGCGAGTACGTCGCGCGGCTGGCGGACGCCGGGATCGGCGGCCTGGGCCTCGGCACCGGGTTCGCGCACGAGTCGGTTCCCCGGCCGCTGCGCGAGGCGGCCGACGCGGCCGGCTTCCCGCTCTTCGAGGTGCCGTACGCCGTGCCGTTCATCGCGGTCACCGAGAAGGCCTCCAGCCACATCGTCAACGAGCACTACACCGTCTTGCAACGAGCCATCTCCGCACACGAGCGCCTCGAGCGCATCGTCCTCTCCGAGGGCGGCCTGGAAGGCGTCGCCGACGCGCTGTCCGAGCTCATCGGCGGTGTGGCGGCGGTCTTCGACGCGCGCGGCCGCCTGGTCGCCGGCCGAGAGCGCGACGGCGTCGGGGCCGAGTTGCGCGATCGCATCGAGGCGGGCGCGCGCCACAGCTTCGCCCCCGGCGAGGCACTGGCGCTTCCCGTCGCGCGCACGCCGGCGTCCGACGGCCACGTGGCGGCGCCGCAGGCGTGGCTCGTCGCCGCGGGCGCTTCGAGCACGCTCGGCGAGCTCGACCGGCTGGTCCTGCACCAGGCCGTGACCGTCGTGGCGCTCGAGCTGCTGCGCCGGCGCGTCGCCCAGGAGACCGAACGGCGGCTGGCGGGCGATGTCCTCACCGGCCTGCTCTCGGGCGACCTCGCGGGCGACGAGCTGGCCCGCCGGCTCGAGCCCTTCGGCCTGCCCGACCGGCTCGGCGTCCTCGTCCTCGCGCCCGCGCGGACCGAGCGCGACGCGGTCGAGGGGGCGCTGTCCGCCGCGCTGGAGGAGGAGGCGCGGGGCGGGATGGCGGCCAGCTCGGGCGTGCTGACCTGCGCGCTGCTGCCGGCCGCCGCCGACGACGACGAGTTCGCGCTCGCCGAGCGGCTGCGCGCGCGGGTCTCCGACGAAGTGGGCACCGCGCTGCCCGCCGGCGCCGGACGCCCCGTCGCCCCGGGCGACGCGCGCCGCTCCTACCACGAGGCACGCTGCGCGCTCGAGGCACGCGCGATGACCGGTGTGAACGGCTCGGCGCCCCCGCCGCTGCTCGCCACCTACCGCGACCTCGGCTCCTTCCAGCTGCTGCTCTCGCTCCAGGACGACGACGCGCTGCGCCTGTTCTGCGACTCCGTCCTGGCGCCGATCGAGCGCAGCGAGGGCACCTACGGCGGCGAGCTCATGCGCTCGCTCGAGGTCTTCATCGAGTGCAACGGCCAGTGGGAGCGCGCTGCGCGTCAGCTCTACTGCCATCGCCACACGCTTCGGTACCGGATCCGCCGGGTCGAGGAGCTGACGGGTCGCTCCCTGGACTCCGCGCGCGACCGCATCGAGTTCTGGCTCGCCCTTCGCGGCCGCGAACTGATCAAGTAGCAACCAAACACCACGAGGAGAGCACCCCACATGAAGGTCGGCGTCCCCACCGAGATCAAGACGGACGAGTACCGCGTCGCGCTCACGCCTTCGGGCGTCCGCGAGCTGGTCGAGCACGGCCACGAGGTCGTCATCCAGGCCGGCGCGGGCGTCGGCTCCGCCATCCTCGACGAGGAGTACACCGCCCAGGGCGCGTCGATCCTCCCCGACGCGACGGCCGTGTTCGCCGAGGCGGACATGATCGTCAAGGTCAAGGAGCCCCAGCCCGTGGAGGTGGCCAAGCTCGAGCCGCGCCACACGCTCTTCACCTACCTGCACCTCGCGCCCGATCCTGAGCTGACGCGCGGGCTGATGGAGTCCGGCGCCACCTGCGTCGCGTACGAGACGGTCACCGACCCGAAGGGGCGGCTGCCGCTGCTCGCGCCGATGAGCGAGGTCGCCGGCAAGATCGCCACCCAAGCGGGTGCCTTCATGCTCGAGAAGCCGCTCGGCGGCCGCGGGATCCTGCTCGGCGGCGTCCCGGGCGTGCCCGCGGCGAAGGTCATGGTCATCGGCGGCGGCGTGGTCGGCATGAACGCCGCCTTCATCGCCATCGGTATGGAGGCCGAGGTCTACGTCTATGACCGCAACCTCGACCGCCTCCGCGAGCTCGACATCTACTTCGCCGGCCGCGCGTCGACGTGCTACGCCTCGACGCTCGACATCGAGCAGCGGCTCCCCGAGGTCGACCTCGTCATCGGCGCGGTGCTCGTCCACGGCGCGAAGGCGCCGTACGTGATCCGCCGCGAGCAGCTCTCGCTCATGAAGCCGGGCGCGGTCCTCGTCGACGTCTCGATCGACCAGGGCGGCTGCTTCGAGACCTCGCGGGCCACGACGCACTCCGACCCGACCTACGAGGTCGACGGCATCACGCACTACTGCGTCGCCAACATGCCGGGCGCCGTGCCGGTCACCTCGACCTACGCGCTCACCAACGCGACGCTTCCCTACGTCGTCGATCTCGCCGACATGGGCGTCGCCGCGGCGGCGCGCCACAACCCGGGGCTGGCCGCCGGCGTCAACGTGGTCGCCGGGCAGGTCACGTACCTGCCGGTGGCCGAGGCGACGGGGACCGAGTACACCCCGCTGCTCGACGCGCTGGGCGAGGCTGCCGCCGCGTAGAAGCGCCGTTCTGGGGCGCGCCGGGCTCTCCGGTGCGCCCCCAGACGCTGCTACCATCCCGCGCCGTATGCCGACGACCTCCCAGCTCGTGCGCAAGGGCCGCACACCTTCGAAGAAGAAGCTCGCCACTCCGGGTCTGAAGTCCGGAAAGGGCCGCAAGAAGAAGGTGGCCGCTCCGCAGCGCCGCGGCGTCTGCACGCGTGTCTACACGACCACGCCGAAGAAGCCCAACTCCGCTCTGCGCAAGGTCGCCCGCGTGCGCCTGACCAACCAGATGGAGGTCACGGTCTACATCCCGGGCGAGGGTCACAACCTCCAGGAGCACTCCGTCGTGCTCGTGCGCGGCGGCCGCGTCAAGGACCTCCCGGGCGTCCGGTACAAGGTCGTCCGCGGCACGCTCGACGCGGCGGGGGTGTCGGACCGCAAGAAGGCTCGTTCCCAGTACGGCGTGAAGGCCAAGTAATGCCCCGCCGCGCTGCAGCCACCATCCGGCCGGTCGAGCCGGATCCCGTCCACCGCTCCAAGCTCGTCTCGCAGATCATCAACAAGGTGATGCTCGACGGCAAGAAGTCGACGGCAGAGAAGATCGTGTACGACGCGCTGGCGATCATCGCCGAGCGCACGGGGAAGGACCCGCTCGAGCAGCTCGAGGCGTCGATCAAGACGCTGACGCCCGCGCTCGAGGTCCGCTCCCGCCGCGTCGGCGGCGCCACCTACCAGGTGCCCGTCGAGGTCCCGGCCCGCCGCGCGCGGACGCTGGCCATCCGCTGGCTCGTCGAGTTCGCGCGCAACCGCCGCGAGAAGACGATGGCCCAGCGCCTCGCCAACGAGCTGCTCGACGCCCAGTCCCAGCAGGGCGGCGCGTACAAGCGCAAGGACGACATCTTCCGCATGGCCCAGGCCAACAAGGCCTTCGCGCACTACCGCTGGTAGTCGCTCGAGGCGTCGAGCGCTCGTGCGAGCTGCACGCGCGAGCTGACCTCGAGCTTGGAGAAGATCCGCGAGATGATGTGCTCGACGGTGCGGGGGCTGTAGTGCAGCGCGCTGGCGATCTCCTTGTTGCGCAGCCCGTCCTGAACGAGCAGGGCGACCTTCATCTCGCTGTCGCTGAGCGGCCCGTCGCCGTTGCGGCGCGCTCTGGGCACCCTGAGTCCGCGGGCGCGCAGCAGCCGCCCGGCCTCGCGGCGTAGCGGGTCGGCCTCCAGCGCTCCGAACGCGCGATAGCTGTCCGTGAGCAGCTCGTGCTCGGTGGGGTCGAGCTCGGCCAGCAGCAGCGCCGCGAGCAGTCGCTCGAAGGTGTGCCCGGAAGCCTCGGCGGCGGCCATCGCCGCCCGTGCGGCGCCGGGGTCGCGATCGACGGCGGCGCGGCAGCGCAGCACGAGGACGTCGGTCCACGGGTTCGAACGCTCGCGCGCGTTGGTCTCGAGTGCCGCGAGCTGCGCCTCGGCTGCCGGCCGGTCGCCGGTGGCGAGCGAGAGTTCGACGCCGCGCGCCAGCAGCGGCGTGCGGTAGGCGACGCCGATGTCGCCGCGGGCGAGCGCCCGGTCGAGCGCCGCCCGGGCGCCGTCGCTGTCGCCGGTCGCGAGGCGGGCGCCGGCGATCGCCCACGCCTTGAGATCGCCGAAGTTCGCGCAACCGGCGCGGTGGACGGCGAGCGCGTCGGGGATGCGCCCGCCGCGGCGGGCGTTGATCTCGATCGCGATGCCGTCGAGCGCTTCGATCTGGAGTTCGTAGTGGGCGCCTTCGAGCTCGGCCCGTGCGGCGTCGGCCTGCTCGATGGCCGCGTCCCACCGCCCCTGGAGCCAGTCGACGAACACCCGGGCGAGCAGCGTCCGGCTGCGGAACGGCAGGCCGCCACCGACCTCGTCGAGCAGCGCCTCGGCGCGTTCCAGCGGCGCGACGGCGGCAGCCACGTGCCCCGCGGTCGCGCGCGCGTAGGCGACCAGCGACGTCGCGTAGAGCTCGAGCGTCGGCGCGACCCCGTGGGCCAGCCGCAGCATCTCGTCCGTCAGCGCGGCCAGCGGCAGCGGCTGGGCGGCGCAGGCCGACATGATGTTCAGCGGCCCGAGCACGAGCAGGCGCTCCGCTTCCGAGCCGACCGGCATGGCCTCCGCGCGGCGGGCCTCGTCGAGGGCCTCGTCGAAGCGCTCGAGCATCCAGAGGACGCGGGCGCGGTCGACGGTCGTGACCGCGGATGCGGTGCCGCGGGCGATCTCCGCGTCGGCCACGTCGAGCGCCTCGTCGAGCCTGCCCATCTCTACGAGGCTGTGGATCATCGCGTTCGTCGTGCTGCGGCGCTCGCGCCCGTCGGGCAGCTGCTCGAGCGCCTGCGTGCCGGCGCGCACCGCTTCGGTCGGCAGGGCGGCCTCGGACAGCGCCCGGCAGCGGCGCGCGAGCGCGACCGTCCGGCGCGAGTCGTCCGGCGGGCTGATCTCCGCGGCGCGCGCGTACAGCTCGGCTGCCGATCGGGGTGCCATCGCGCGGGCGGCGTCGCCTGCTTCGGCCAGGAGCGCCGCGGAGCCCGTATCGCCCGGCTGTGCGCTGGCCGAGACGTGCCGAGCCAGCGTCTGGAGGTCGACCGGTGCGCCGGCGGCACGGTCGGCGATCAGGCGGGTCGCGATCTGTGCGTGCAGGACGTGGCGGCGCGCCGGTCCCACCATGGCGTCGGCGGCCTCCCGCACCAGGGCGTGGCGAAAGCGGTAGCCGTCGCCGGATTCGGCGAGGACGTCGGCGGCCACGAGCTCGTCCAGCGCCCGCGCCACCGCCGCCTCGCGCAGCCCGGTGGCCGCGGCCAGCCAGTCGACATGGGCGGTCCTGGCCCCGCCGGCGACGCCGAGAGCTTCCAGCACCGCGCGTGCATCGGGTGCGAGTGGCAGCAGCCGGTCGACCAGTGCGCGCGCCCGCGTGAGCCGGACGTCGGCCGCGGGCACGGTGAGGCGCGCCCGTCCGCCGTGGATCGCGACCACGCCCTCGGCGTGCAGCGATGCCGCGATCTCGAGAGCGAAGAACGGGATGCCGTCCGAACGGCGATGCACCTCTGCGGCCAGCGCGGCGTCGGGCGCGGCCCCGAGGACGGGCGCCGCCAGCGCGGCGATCGCGACCGCGTCGAGCGGGCCCAGCCGGACCAGGACGTCGCCCGGGACCGCTTCGCGCACGCGCGCGGCGAGACCTCTCAGCGCCTGCGGCGCGGCGGAGGCCATCGGCCGGCCGGTGCCGAGGAGCGCCAGCCGCTTGCCGGCGAGGCGCCGCACGACGATGCCCGCGAGCGCGAGCGAGTCGTCGTCGAGCGCATCCATGTCGTCGATCGCGATCACGAGCGGCCTGCGATCGAGCAGGTTGCTGAACAGCTCGGTCGCGAGGCTGCAGGTCCGCCCGAAAGAGGCCTCGATCTCGGCCCGCCCGCCGGCACCCAGCGCGTCGAGCGCCGAGCGCAGCTCGACCGCCAGCTCCGCGCTCGCGTCGTGGCGTCCGCGCGGCTGGATCACCGGCACCATCCGGGCGAGCGCCGCGAACGGGATCGAGCGCTCGAGCGCGTCGGCCTGGCCGGAGATCACCGTCCAGCCGCGGGCCGGGAGCTCCCGGAGCACGGCGCCCAGCAGGGCGGACTTGCCCATGCCGGCCTCGCCGATGACCCGGACGTTCTGCGCCGACCCGTCCTCCACCTGTCGCAGGAGCGCCCGGATCGTCGCCAGCTCGGGATCCCGGCCGACCACGCCCATCAACGGCGCGCCGCCCACGGCGCCCTGCCCCATCGTGGTGTCAAGGCTGTGCATCGGTGATCCCGGTGCCCCCACGCCTGCGGCCGGCCCGCGCGCCCGATGCCACGGTATGCCTCTGTCGACGTGGGGTCAACCGGGAACCGGTGCGCCTACGAGACTCACCGGGCCGTCACGCAGCTGCGCGCCGGCCGGGCCGGACGCCGCCGGCCTCGGCGTGCTCCCATCCGGCGCGGATGGCTTGCGTGACCGCGTGCGAGCGCTCGGGATCCGCGTCGTACGGCAGGTCGAGCGTGACCCGGTCGAGCGCGCCGGCGTGCCGCTCGTGGATCGCGACGCCGACGTCGTGAGGCTCCCCGACCACGGCGTAGAGGCCGAGGACCTCGTCGTCGATCAGCTCCGTCATGGCCGCCCACCGGCCCTCGCGCGCGAAAGCGCGCAGTTCTGCGTGCAGCTCGCCCAGGCCGCTGCGCTCGAGCGTCGCCGCATGCGCTGTCTGGGCCGCGAGCACAGCGGTCTGCCGTCGCACGGCGGCGGTGGCGCGGCGAAGCTCCCAGTCGCTCAATCCGGTCGCGATCGGGCCCGACGCGGTGATCTCGAACCGATCGAATGACCGTCTCGAGCGCTCGAGACCGCGCGCGAGCCCCGGGATGATCCGCTCCTCGAAGTCGGCGGCCGCCAGCAGCTCCGGGCAGACGAACCCGTCGGCGACCTCACCCGCCAGCTCGGCCATCCGCTCGCTGCGGCCGGACAGGAACACCCGGGCGCGGCCGTACGGGTTCGCCCCGCGGCCGCGGGGCTGGGCCTCCACGCGCGTGTAGAACTCGCCGCGGAACTCCAGGCGGTCGCCCTCGCACCAGCTGCGCCAGGCCGCTCGCAGGAGCAGCACGAACTCGCGCAGCCGATCGGTCTGCTGCTCGGTTTCATCCCCGTGCAGCCCGAGCACGAACCGCCCGCGCGAGTACAGCTGCAGGTCGTCGGCGAGCCCGGCGACCGTCAGCGGGTCGCGCGAGAAGGCGCACGCCCGGCGCGTGCCGAGCTCCACGCGGTCGGTGTGCGCGGCGGCCAGGACCAGCGGCAGGAACGGGTTGTGGTGCGCATCGCTCGTCCACACCCCGTCATAGCCGGCGGCCTGCGCGTCGCGCGCGGCGTCGGCGACGCCCGCGAGCCCGATACCGATCACCGCGTCGATCCGCATGTTCCGAGGGTGCCCGACGCGGGACCGTTCCGACGAGGGTGAAATCACCCTCCCTAACGACCTGCGGCACGAGCCGACGCCGGGCGCGGCGCCCCGGACGGTCCGCCGGCGCGCGGCCGGAGCCCGAGAGCGCCGGCGCCGGGCGGCATCTCCCGGGTCCGCTTAGCCTGGATCCACCGATGATCCGTGGATGCCTCGGCGTTGCAGGCCAAGCCAGGGGTCATCGGCCGCGCATCCTCAGGGTGACCCCTTCGGTTCGCGGCCGATGGCGCATGGCGCCGTGCCTGCGGCGGCGAGGCGCCGCGGGGATCGGTGGATCCAGGCTTAGCGAGGGTGCAAACACCGTTGTGCGCTCTTGGCGCCGGGACATAGCTTGCCCGGGGCAGGGAGCAGAGGGTTCCTGCGGCCGGGTCAGGAGCTCGGCGTAACCACCATCCAGAAGGATGTCATGCGCACTTACATTCGCGGGGGACTGGCAGTTCTGATGGCGTCGCTGAGCGTCGCGCTCATCGCCGCACCGACGGCGGGAGCACAGGCCACCGTTCCGTGGCACCAGGCCACCGTTCCGTGGCACCAGGCCACCGTTCCGTGGCACCAGGCCACCGTTCCGTGGCACCAGACGGGCTCCGTTCCGTGGTACCAGGGCTCCGTGCCGTGGCACCAGCAGGGCACGGTCCCGTGGTACCAGTCGGGCGCCGGCGGGTCGCTGCATCAGTCCGGGAGCGCGACCGCGCCCGTGACGGTGGCGACCGACGGCGACTCGACCGTCCAGCTGCTCGGCATCGGGCTCGTCGCACTCGCGGCGTTGGGCGCGATGGGCCTGGTCGCGCGCCGGCGGCGGCAGTTCGTGCCCAGCGTCTGACCACATGAGCGATGGTCGGCCGGCGGAGCGCTCGGGCTCCGCCGGCGGACTGGAGCGTTTCGCCATGCACAGAGCACTGAGCAGCTGGGCGATCATCGCCATCCTCGCCGCCGCCGGCGCGGCCCTCGTGGTCGGGTCCGGCTCGTCCGGCGGGTCCGCGTCGTCGCCGTCGCATGGCACGGACATCCGCCGCGACCTCGCGGCCACGGTCGCCGACATCCAGGACTTCGTCGAGCGCCGGCGCGGGCTGAAGTTCAAGCGCGCCGTCAAGTTCCAGGTCGAGTCCTCCTATGACGTCAGCAAGCTCTCGCCCGAGGCGCGCGGACCGCGCGCCGAGCGGTTCACGAAGCGCAATGAAGACCTCTTCCAGGCGCTCGGCCTCATCCCGGCGAGCGCCGACCTGTGGGGCGAGATCGAGCGCTACACCGCAACGGACGTCGTCGGCTACTACGACGCGCCGAGCAAGGCCCTCGTGCTCATCGCCGACGAGTTGACGCCCGCGGTGCGCAGCACGATCGCCCACGAGCTCACCCACGCGCTCGAGGACCAGTGGTTCGGCGTCTACCGCCCGGAGCTCATGTTCGACCGCGAGCGCGGCCGCGCGTTCCAGGCGCTCGGGGAGGGCAGCGCGGTCACGGTCCAGCACGCCTACGAGGCGACGCTGAGCCCGGAGGAGCAGCGCGCCGCCGCCGCGCCGTCGGCCCACGCCGGCGGGTCCGCGGCGCCGTCGCCGATCTCCGAGTTCCTCGGCCGCTACCTCGGCGGGCAGTACGTGCTCGGCCCGACGCTCGTCGAGGCGATCCTCGAGTCCGGAGGAAACGCAGCCCTCAACCGCGCGCTCGTCACCCCTCCGGTCTCCAGCGAGCAGGTCGCGTTCCCCGCGCGGTTCCTGGCCGGCGACGCGCCGCTGCGCGTGCCCACGCCGCGCGCCGACGGGCAAGCGCGGTTCAGCGGCACGTGGGGCGTCGAGCTGCTCAGCCTCCTCTTCAACGACCTCCCGGAGGACGTCGCCGGCCGGGCGCTCGACGGGTGGGGCGGCAGCAGCCACGTCGTGTGGGGCACGACACGCCCGTGCGTGCGCATGGCGATCGTCGGCGACACGCGCAAGGACACGAGCGAGATCCTCACCGCCCTGCGAGCGTGGCAGCGAGCACACCCGCGCGCCACGGTCGAGGGCGCCCAGGGCCGCGCCGTCGTGACGTCCTGCGCCGCTCCCTGATTCCGCGACCCGTGGATCGGACGTCGCGACCGCCGGTGCCCTGAACACCGGGCATCGAAAGAGTGCCTCGCCGAACGGGTCCGCGGGTTCGGGGGGCGCCGGGCCGGGAGAGGGCTCGAGGCGCCGCTTGCGATGGAAGAGGTCACGAGGGGTATCCCTGGGGCGGGGCGGGCCACCGGCTCAACCCGGCAATCGAGAGGGGTCTCGCGATGGATGCCGGATCGTGCCGCCAGGAGCGGCACGATCCGACAAGCGGCACGAACGCGGCGCCGAGCGTCGGGTTGAGCCGGCCGCCGGCGCCCACAACCCGACGATCAAACGGATCGCGGCGATCGATCGTCGCCTTCGCTGTCTCCTACGGGCTCCAGCCCGATCGCATCGATCTCACCTTCGTGTTCGCCGCATACGGGCCGGCAACATCGTCGGTGACCACCCCGCCTCGCAGCGGGCCGCCGCGACAGTAGGCCCGCTGCGCAGAGGGCCCACGGGGTCCTAGGACCGGGCCCACGCCGACGATGGGCCAAAAGGCCCTCGCAGCGCGACCGCCCCGGGCCTACGGTGGCCGGGTGCGTCTCGTGTGCGCCCTCCTGCTCGCCGCCGTGGCGATGCCCGCCGCCGCGCGCGCAGCCGAGCCGGCCGGGCTGGCGCGGGCCGACGGGCGGGCGGCCGCCGTGGCCGTCGCGGGGGACGAGGTGCTCGTCGCGAGCTCTGGGGACCCGGTGACGGTCCATGCCCTGCGCCCGGGTGCCGAGCCGTCACTGCGCTTCAAAATCGCAGTCCCCGGCCTGGCGCTGCCGGGCGGCCTCGCCGCGTCGCGCGCCTGGGCGGCCGTCGCGTTCCGCGAGCGCCCGTCGACTTGGGACCTCGGCGCGCCCGACGCCGGCCGGCTCGCCGCCGGCCCGCTGGCCGGACCGTTGCGCCTGCTGGCCACCGGGTCCGTCAGCGCGGCGGCGCTCACCGGGGACGATCTGATCACGATCGAGTCTGTGGCCGGCGCGCCCGACCGCCTGTTGGTCCGCGATCTCGCCGCCGGCGGCCAGCCCGCGGATGTCGTCCCCGCCACCCAGGCGCGGCTGCTTCCGATCGTCCGCGCGGCGGGCGCCTATGTCGCCTACGGCTCCAGGAGCCAGGGAGTCGACACGCTCGCCGTCGTCGATCGCGGGTCGGGTGCGGAGGTCCTGCGCGTGGCGATCCCGCGGGCGGTCGAGGACTTCGACGTCCAGGAGGACGGCAAGCTCGCCGTCGCCGTGCCGCGCACGAAGCGGATGTCCGCGATCGGCTGGGCGACGGCCGGCCGGCGTGGCCTGCGCGAGGTGGCGGCCGCGGCGCGAGGATCCGGCGTCCGCATCGCCCGCGACGAGATCGCGTTCGTGCGACCGGTGAGCGACACGGCGGCCGAGCTCGCGATCAGCGACCTCGACGGCTTCGCACGGTCGGCCTCGTTCCCGGCACCCGCGATCCGGGCCTTCGACTTCGACGGCGAGCGCCTCGCGTTCCTGACCGGCTGGTGCGCGTACGGCGCCGAGGTCGACGGTCTGACCGCCCGGCCGTCGCCTCCGGCCGGGCCGTGCGACCAGGCCGCCGCGACGCTCGCCGCGCCGCGCCGGGTCGCCCTCGGGCCAGGTCGCCAGACGTTCGAGGTGCGCATCGGCTGCCCGATGGCGCCCGCCGACGGCTGCCGCGGCGAGGTGCGAACGGCCTGGCGCCCGCGCGGCTCGACCCCGCGCACGCTCGCGGCGGCGAGCTTCTCGGTCCCGCGCGGCGAGCACCGAACCGTCCGTCTGCGCGTCCCGGCCGCCGCCGTCGCCGCCTTGGGCGCCCGCGCCAGCGATCGCCTCACCACCCACCTGGCGGTCGTCGACGGGCGGGACGTCGACGCGGCCACGACGCTCACCACTCCGCAGCGGGGTCGGCCTGCGCCGCCGCCCCCGACAAGCCGGCCGCCCTCGCGGCCGAGACCCCGCTCCGAGCCGGAGGGCCGGGGTGGGGAGTTCGTCATCGGGTAACGTCGCCCGAAGGTCCTCGCTTGCGATGACCGAAGGGCGAAACCTCCTCTCCATGAGAGCCATCGCCATCAACGCCTGGGGCGGCCGGGACCAACTCGAGCTCACCGACGTCCCACCGCCGCCCGTCTCCCCCGACGGCGTCCTCGCCGCGCTGCGCGCCGGCGGCCGGCTGACCTCGATCATCGCGCCTGTCGAGAAGGACGGCTACGAGACCCACTACGTCTTCGTGCGCCCGAGCGGTGCCCAGCTGCGCGAGCTCACGGGTCTCGTCGAGGCCGGAATGCTCAGCCCGCACGTCGAGGAGGTCTTTCCGCTCGACCGCGCCGCCGACGCGCACGAGCGCATCGAGGCCGGCCACGTGCGCGGCAAGCTCGTCCTCAGCGTGCCGTAGCGACGTCGCCGTCGACGTCGGTGACCGGCTCGGCGGGCGCTTCCCGCTTCGACGCGGGCGCGCCGCCGGGCCGCAGCAGCAGCGTGGCCACGGCCGTGCCCAGCAGCAGCACGGCGCCGAGCGCTTCGAGCCAGAAGCCCGAGCGCGGGTGCGCCTCGGCCGCCTCGTAGGTCTCGGCCAGCAGGCCTTCGTCGCCGACCCTCGGCAGGTCGAACCCCAGCGTCACCACCAGCGCGATGGTGCCGAGGACGACGAGCGCGATCGCCGCCGGGCGCGAGCCCCCGACCACGGCGCCGTAGGCCATCGGCAACGAGGCGACGGCGACCACCGCCAGCGCGTAGCCGTGGTGGGCGCCCGCCGTGCTCGTGCCGCCCGGAACGACCGCCGTGATCGCCACGACCTCGTACAGTGTCGAGAACTCCGCGACCACGAGGAGCGCCGCCGCCAGGGCCGCCAGGACGAGCAGCCCGTAGCGTGCGAACCAGGTCAGGAGGGGGGTCACCGTGGTCTTGAGCGGCACTTGACGGATGCTATAGTCATGCGTCGCCTCTTGACGTAGTTCCCAGGCCCGCCGGGCCTGTTTTTTTGCCCGAACCGCTGAGGATCAGATGCCGCGCAAGTTCACACTCGACAAGACCCGGAACATCGGGATCATGGCCCACATCGATGCGGGCAAGACGACGACGACCGAGCGCATCCTCTTCTATACCGGGAAGTCCTACAAGCTCGGCGAGGTCCACGAGGGCGCCGCCGTCATGGACTGGATGGAGCAGGAGCAGGAGCGGGGCATCACCATCACCTCCGCGGCGACGACGTGCGAGTGGGCCGACCACCGCATCAACATCATCGACACGCCCGGCCACGTGGACTTCACGGTCGAGGTCGAGCGCTCGCTGCGCGTCCTCGACGGCGCCGTCGCGCTGTTCGACTCGGTCGCCGGCGTGGAGCCGCAGTCCGAGACGGTGTGGCGCCAGGCGGACAAGTACAAGGTTCCCCGGATCGCCTACATCAACAAGATGGATCGCATCGGCGCGAACTTCCAGCAGGGCATCCAGACGATGATCGACCGCCTCGGGGCCAACCCCGTCGCGCTCCAGCTGCCGATCGGGGCCGAGGGCGACTTCCGCGGTCTCGTCGACCTGATCAACATGAAGGCGATCATCTACAACGACGAGCTCGGCAAGGACGTCGAGATCACCGACATCCCGGGCGAGATGCTCGAGGAGTCCGCGGCCGCGCGCGAGGATCTGCTCAACAAGGTCTCCGACTTCGACGACGAGCTCGTCGAGCTCATCCTCGAGGAGAAGGAGATCCCGAAGCAGATCCTGATCGCCGCCATCCGCAAGGCGACGCTCGAGATCGCCCTGACGCCGGTGCTCTGCGGCTCGTCGTTCAAGAACAAGGGCGTCCAGGCCCTGCTCGACGCGGTCATCGACTTCCTGCCCAGCCCGCTCGACGTCCCGCCGATCGTGGGCCTCGAGCCCGTGCGCGGCGACGAGGAGGACCGCCCGGCCACGCGCGCCGCGTCAGACGAGGAGCCGTTCGCGGCGCTGGCGTTCAAGATCATGGCCGACCCGTTCGTCGGCAAGCTCACCTACTTCCGCGTCTACTCGGGCACGCTCGAGGCCGGCACGCGGGTGCTCAACGTCAACTCGGGCAAGACCGAGCGCATCGGGCGCATCCTGATGATGCACGCGAACGACCGCGAGGACGTCCAGCAGGTCTACTCGGGCGACATCGCCGCCGCCGTCGGCATCAAGCAGGTCATCACCGGTGACACGCTGTGCGCGCCGGACAAGCCGATCCGCCTCGAGACGATGACCTTCCCGGAGCCGGTGATCAAGGTCGCCATCGAGCCGAAGACCAAGTCCGACCAGGAGAAGATGTCGGTCGCGCTGGGCCGGCTGGCCGAGGAGGACCCCACCTTCCGCGTGCAGACGAACGAGGAGACGGGCCAGACCGAGATCTCGGGCATGGGCGAGCTGCACCTCGAGGTGCTGGTCGACCGCATGATGCGCGAGTACAAGGTCGACGCCAACGTCGGCCGCCCGCAGGTCTCCTACCGCGAGACGATCTCGGGCACCGCCAAGAAGATCGAGGGCCGCTTCGTCCGCCAGACCGGCGGCTCGGGTCAGTTCGGCATCGTCTACATCGACGTCGAGCCGGCGCCCGGCGAGGGCTTCGACTTCATCAACAAGATCCGCGGCGGGTCCATCCCCACGGAGTACATCCCCGCGGTCGAGAAGGGCGTCGAGGAGGCGTTGGAGACCGGCGTCAAGGCCGGCTACCCGATGGTCGACGTCCGCGTGACGCTCGTGGACGGCAAGTACCACGACACCGACTCCTCGGAGATCGCCTTCAAGGTCGCGGGTTCGCTCGCGCTCAAGGAGGCCGCCCGCCGGGCCAAGCCGATCCTGCTCGAGCCGATCTTCTCGGTCGAGGTCGTCGTGCCCGAGGACTACCTCGGCGAGGTCATCGGCGACCTCTCGCGCCGGCGCGGGCGCATCGAGGGCCAGGAGCGCCGCGGCAACGCGCTGTCGGTGACGGGCACCGTCCCGCTGTCGGAGATGTTCGGCTACGCGACCGATCTGCGCTCCAACACGCAGGGACGTGCTACCTACACGATGCAGTTCGAGCGGTACGACGAGGTGCCCCCGAACATCGCCGAGAAGGTCATCGAGGCACGGACCGGTGAACCCGTCCCCGCCTGAATCAGTTAGATTTCCCCGGTTCGCCCGGGGATAGCGGACCCCACCAGACTTAGAACAGGAGATTCACAGTGGCGAAGGAGAAGTTCGAGCGCGACAAGCCGCACGTCAACGTCGGCACCATCGGTCACATCGACCACGGCAAGACCACGCTGACCGCGGCGATCACGACCGTGCTGGCGGAGAAGTACGGCGGTCAGTCGCGGTCCTTCGCAGAGATCGACAACGCTCCGGAGGAGAAGGAGCGCGGGATCACGATCGCCACGTCGCACGTCGAGTACGAGACGAACAACCGTCACTACGCGCACGTCGACTGCCCGGGTCATGCCGACTACGTGAAGAACATGATCACCGGCGCGGCGCAGATGGACGGCGCGATCCTCGTGGTCTCCGCCGCCGACGGCCCGATGCCACAGACGCGCGAGCACATCCTGCTCGCCCGCCAGGTCGGCGTGCCGTACATCGTCGTGTTCCTCAACAAGGCCGACATGGTCGACGACGAGGAGCTTCTCGAGCTCGTCGAGGTCGAGGTCCGCGAGCTGCTCTCCGAGTACGACTTCCCGGGCGACGACGTCCCGTTCATCATCGGGTCGGCGCTCAAGGCGCTCGACGGCGACGAGGACTACAAGGCGAAGATCATCGAGCTCGCCGAGCAGCTGGACAGCTACATCCCGGAGCCGGTGCGCGACCTGGACAAGCCGTTCCTGATGCCGGTCGAGGACGTCTTCTCGATCACCGGCCGCGGCACGGTCGCGACCGGGCGCATCGAGCAGGGCATCGTCAAGACGGGCGAGCAGGTCGAGATCGTGGGCATCCACGAGAAGGTCGACACGACCGTCGTCACGGGCGTCGAGATGTTCCGCAAGATCCTCGATCAGGGCCAGGCCGGCGACAACGTCGGCTGCCTGCTCCGTGGTACCAAGCGCGAGGAGATCGAGCGCGGCCAGGTGCTCTGCAAGCCGGGCTCCATCACGCCGCACACCCGCTTCAAGGCCGAGGTCTACGTCCTCAAGAAGGAGGAGGGCGGCCGTCACACGCCGTTCTTCAACGGCTACCGGCCCCAGTTCTACTTCCGCACCACCGACGTGACCGGCGTCGCCAACCTGCCCGAGGGCACGGAGATGGTCATGCCGGGCGACAACGTCGCCATGGAGATCGAGCTGATCCAGCCCATCGCCATGGACGCCGGCCTGCGCTTCGCCATCCGTGAGGGTGGCCGGACCGTCGGCTCGGGCGTCGTCACCGAGATCGTCAAGTAGTCCGCAGCACCAGTACCAGTCGGATACGACCATAGAGAGCGGGCCGCGGAGGTCGCGGTCCGCTCTCGGCGCGCCGGGGGAGAGGCCCCCGAGCGCAGGCACCCAGCCTGAGACGCAGAACAGCAACTAGACCGGACGGAAACGAACCCACCGTGGCAACCGCAGCCCAGAACAAGATCCGCATCCGCCTCAAGGCCTACGACGCGTCGGCCATCGAGACGGCGGCGAAGGAGATCGTCGAGACGGCGACGCGGACCGGCGCAACGGTGTCCGGCCCCGTCCCGCTCCCGACCGAGCGCAACCGCTACGCGGTCCTGCGCGGTCCGTTCAAGGACAAGGACTCCCAGGAGCACTTCGAGATCAGGACCCACAAGCGCCTGATCGACATCCACCAGCCCACCCCCAAGACCGTGGACTCGCTGCAGCGCCTGGACCATCTCCCGGCCGGCGTCGACATCGAGATCCGCCTCGCCTTCGGTTAGACCAATGCCCGCGATCCTCGCCAAGAAGCTCGGCATGACCCAGCGCTTCCTCGAAGACGGCCGCGTCGAGCGCGTCACCGTCCTCGAGGCGGGCCCGTGTCCCGTGCTCGCCGTGCGCATGAACGACGTCGACGGCTACGAAGCCGTCCAGCTCGGCTTCGACGCGGTGCGCGAGAAGTCGCTCTCCAAGCCTGAGCTCGGCCATCTCAAGAAGGCCGGCGCCCCGCCGCTGCGCACGATCAAGGAGTTCCGCGACGAGGCGGGCGAGCTGACCGTCGGCGACACGGTGACCGTGGAGGCCTTCGAGGTCGGCCAGACCGTCAAGATCGCCGGCAAGTCCAAGGGCAAGGGCTTCCAGGGCACGATCAAGCGCCACAACTTCGCCGCGGGCCCGAAGTCCCACGGCTCGCACAACGTCCGCGCGCCCGGCTCGATCGGCGCGTCGGCGACGCCCTCGCGCGTCTTCAAGGGGATCAAGGGCCCGGGCCGGATGGGCGGCAAGCGCGTCACCCAGAAGGGTCTGGAGATCGTCGAATTGATCCCCGATCGCAACCTGATGCTCGTCCGCGGCTCCGTTCCGGGGCCCAAGGGCGGGACCGTGGAGGTCCGGACGGATGCCTAGCGCCCCGATCCTCGGCAGCAACGAGACCGTCACGCTCGACGACGAGGTGTTCGGCGCGCCGTTCAACGGCCCGCTCGTGCACGAGTGCGTCGTGGCCGACCTGGCCGCGCGCCGCCAGGGCACCGCGTCGACGAAGACCCGCGGCATGGTCCGCGGCGGCGGCGCCAAGCCGTGGCGCCAGAAGGGCACCGGCCGCGCCCGCGCCGGCACCTCGCGCTCGCCGATCTGGACCGGCGGCGGCGTCGTCTTCGGCCCGAGCCCGCGCCACTACACCGTCAAAGTGAACCGCAAGGCGCGCCGCGCGGCGCTGCGCAGCGTGCTCTCGCTGCACGCCGAGCGCGGCTCGCTGGCCGTCTTCGACCCCGACCACTTTCAGGCGCCGTCGACCAAGCGCGCCGTCGATCTGCTCGGCGACCGCCTGGGCGCCTCGCTCCTCATCGCCCTCGGCGAGGAGGACGTGGCCGCCGCCAAGTCCTTCCGCAACCTCGAGCGCGTCGTGGTCCTGCCCGCGGCCGGGACCGGCATCGCCGACCTCGTCCGCGCCTCGCAGGTGATCGTCTCGCGCGCCGCGCTGGACGCGTTCACCGAGCGGGCGCGTAAGGCTGACCGCCGGACCGCCGGGGCACCCAAAGAACTTCGTTCTCGGGCACAGGCGGAGGCCTAGTCATGGACGCGTCGCAGATCATCATCCGCCCGGTCGTCTCGGAGAAGACCTACGTCCTCGCGACGACCGACAAGTACACGTTCCGCGTCCACGCCGACGCGCACAAGACCCAGATCAAGCAGGCCGTCGAGGAGCTCTTCGACGTCAAGGTGCTCGAGGTCCGCACGCTGTCGGTGAAGTCCAAGCCGAAGCGCCGCGGCTACACGTCCGGGCGCACCCGGACGTGGAAGAAGGCCATCGTGCAGGTCCGCGCGGGCGACACCATCCCGATCTTCCAGGGCCTGGAGGCTGAGCTCTAATGCCGATCAAGAAGGTCAAGCCGACCTCTCCCGGCCGCCGCTTCATCACGTTCTCGGACTTCGCCGAGGTCACCAAGACCACGCCCGAGAAGTCGCTGACCGAGGGCCTCACCAAGTCCGGCGGGCGCAACAACCGCGGCCGCAAGACGTCGCGCCATCGCGGTGGCGGCGCCAAGCGCGCCTACCGCATGATCGACTTCAAGCGGACGAAGGACGGCGTCCCGGCCAAGGTCCACTCGATCGAGTACGACCCCAACCGGACCGCCTACATCGCGCTGCTGCACTACGCCGACGGCGCAAAGTCCTACATCCTCGCCCCGGCGCGCCTGCGCGTCGGCGCGACCGTCGAGTCGGGCCCCGGCGCCGACATCGTCGTGGGCAACGCGCTGCCGCTGGCCAACATGCCGGTCGGCACCATCGTCCACAACGTCGAGCTGCAGCCCGGCCGCGGCGGCCAGATGGCGCGCTCGGCCGGCGCCTCGGTCCAGCTGATGGCGAAGGAGGGCGAGATGGCCACCCTGCGCCTGCCCTCGGGCGAGATGCGGATGGTCCGTGCGGAGTGCCGCGGGACCGTGGGCACCATCGGCAACGCCGACCACCAGAACGTCACGATCGGCAAGGCCGGCCGCAAGCGCCACCTCGGCGTGCGCCCGCAGACGCGCGGCAAGGCCATGAACCCGGTCGACCACCCGCACGGCGGTGGCGAGGGCGCCGGCTCGCTCGGCAACCATCCCCAGACACCCTGGGGCGTGCCGACGCTGGGCTACCGCACGCGCAAGAACAAGAAGCAGTCCGACCGTTACATCGTCCGCGGCCGTCGCCGCGGGAAGAAGGGGAGCAGCAACCGATGAGTCGCTCGTCGAAGAAGGGGCCGTGGGTGGAGGAGCGCCTCATGTCCCGCATCGAGGCCATGAACGCCGCCAACACCCGCACCATGGTCAAGACCTGGTCGCGCACCTCGACGATCTTCCCCGAGATGGTCGGCCACACCATCGCTGTGCACGACGGGCGCAAGCACGTCCCGGTCTTCGTGTCGGAG
This sequence comes from uncultured Solirubrobacterales bacterium, assembly GCA_963828075.1. Lineage (GTDB taxonomy): Bacteria > Actinomycetota > Thermoleophilia > Solirubrobacterales > Solirubrobacteraceae > JACCYI01. The sequence continues at coordinate 3,179,918 of CAWHDH010000021.1, forward strand.
TCGATGGTCGGCCACAAGCTCGGCGAGTTCGCGCCCACGCGCCTGTATCGCGGTCACGCCGGGAGCGGCAAGGTCCGATGAGTCCTGCCCCGAAGAAGCCCGACGACGACCTCACTCCGGAGGAGATCGAGCGCGCGAAGGCGCGCGCCGACGAGGAGTTCGTCGCCGAGGAGGAGGCCAAGGTCGAGGAGGCCGACGTCCGCGAGACGGCGAAGGAGATCGTCGAGGAGGAGGCCGCCGAGGAGCTCATCGCCGAGCTCGACGCCGCCGACGAGGAGGCCGACGCTCGCGAGACCGCGAAGGAGCTCGCCGAGGCCGAGGCCGAGGACGCCCCTGCCGCCGAGGCCGAGCCGGAGCCGGAGCCTGCCGCCGAGCCCGAGCCCGAGCCTGCCGCCGAGGCTGCGCCCGACGAGCCGAAGCGCACCCGTCGTCGCGCCGCCAATGCCCAGCCCGAGCCCGCGCCGAAGCCTGCTCCCAAGCGCCGCCCGGCCGAGCCCGGCGTCGTGGTCAAGGCGCAGGCCAAGTACGTCCGCACGTCCGCGCGCAAGGCGCGGCTGGTCTGCGACCACATCCGCGGCAAGGACGTCGAGCAGGCCCGCGCGATCCTCGCGTTCACGCCGCGTGGCGCCGCCGAGGCCTGGAGCAAGCTGCTCGAGTCGGCGGTCGCCAACGCCGAGCACAACCACGAGCTGGTGGGCGACGAGCTGCGCATCGCCGCGGTCCACGCGGACGAGGGTCCTACCCTGAAGCGGTTCCGTCCGCGCGCCATGGGCCGCGCGACGAAGATCCGCAAGCGCACCAGCCACCTGACGATCACGCTCACGCCGAAGGACTGAGAAACACATGGGTCACAAAGTCCATCCCGAGGGCATGCGCGTGGGCTACATCCACGACTGGAAGTCCAACTGGTTCAACGAGAAGCACTTCGCTGACTACCTGATCGAGGACATCCAGATCCGGAACCACATCACGGGCAAGCTCGCGCACGCCGGCCTCTCGGACATCACGATCCGCAAGGACGCCGCCGAGGTCGAGGTCAACATCCACACGGCGCGCCCCGGCATCGTGATCGGCAAGTCCGGCTCGGAGGTCGACGCGCTGCGTCGCGACCTGCACCGGATCACCGGCAAGTCGATCAAGGTCAACATCCTCGAGATCAAGCGCCCTGAGCTCGACGCGAAGCTCGTCGCGCAGTCGATCGCCGAGCAGCTCGTCAACCGCGTCGCCTTCCGGCGCGCCATGAAGCGCGCGCTGACCAGCGCCATGCGCTCGGGCGCCAAGGGCTGCAAGATCATGGTCGGCGGCCGCCTGGGCGGCGCGGAGATGGCCCGCACGGAGATGTACTCCGACGGCCGCGTCCCGCTGCACACGCTGCGCGCGGACATCGACTACGGCTTCTACGAGGCCCGCACCACCTTCGGCCGCATCGGCGTGAAGTGCTGGATCAACCGTGGCGAGGTCATGCCCGAGGGCTACGCCGGCGAGGCGCTGACCTCGCTCGACGAGCCCAAGGGCGGCCCGGGCCAGGACGATCGCGGCGGCCGTGGCCGTGGCGGTCGCGACGGCGGCCGGGACGGTGGCGGCGGTCGCGGCCGTGGCGGCGGCCCGGGCGGTCGCGGCGGCCCCGGCGGTCCGGGCGGTCGCGGCGGCGGACCAGGCGGTCGCGGCGGCCCCGGCGGTCCGGGCGGGCGCGGCGGCGGCGGCGGCGGCGGCTTCGGCGGCGGCGGCGGCGGAGGTGGCCGCGGTGGCGGCGGCTTCGGCGGCGGTGGCGGCGGCGGCCGTGGCGGCGGAGGCCGCGGCGGCGGCCAGGGTGGCCGCGGCGGCGCCAAGCCCGACCTTTCCGGAGGGATCTCGCGCTGATGCTGTCCCCCAAGCGAGTCAAGCACCGCAAGCAGCACCGCGGCCGCATGGCCGGGCTCTCGCGCGCCCAGCCGAACGTCGAGTTCGGCGAGTACGGGCTCAAGACGCTCGAGTGCGGCTGGCTGACGAACCGCCAGATCGAGGCGGCTCGTATCGCCATGACGCGCAAGATCAAGCGCGGCGGCAAGGTGTGGATCAACGTCTATCCCGACAAGCCCGTGACCAAGAAGCCGGCCGAGACCCGCATGGGCTCCGGCAAGGGCAACCCCGAGGGATGGGTCGCGGTCGTCAAGCCCGGTCGCGTGATGTTCGAGCTGGCGGGCGTCCCGGAGCCCCTCGCCCGCGAGGCCATGCGCCTCGCCGGCCACAAGCTCCCGGTCAAGACCAAGTTCGTGATCCGCGAGGACCTGCAGCACTCATGAAGACCTCCGAACTCCACGACCTGTCCGAGGACAAGCTGCGCGACCACGTCGCGACCGCGCGGCGCGACGTCTTCGGTCTCCGCATGCAGCACGCCACGGGCGAGCTCGACAACACGGCGGGGATGCGGACCGCCAAGCGCAACCTCGCTCGCGCGCTGACCGTCGCGCGCCAGCGCGGTGTCGAGCTGCACGAGCACACCACTTCCTAGGACTCCCCATGGCTGACGAGACACCCGAAACTCCAGAGACGATCGTCGACGAAGTCGAGAAGGCGGCTGCCCCAGGCACGCCGGCTCCCGCCGCCGAGCCCGACGTCCAGCTCCCGCCCAAGGAGCGCCGGGCCGCCCGCCGGGCCGCCAAGGCACCCGCGCCCAGCGCGCCCAAGACGGCGGAGGAGCGCCAGGCCGAGCGCGACGAGCAGCGCCGCCACAAGGCCAAGCTGCGCCGCACGTACCGCGCCAAGGCCCGCACCAAGCGCGCCGAGCGCCGCGCGGCCGAGCCCGCCGGCGAGCCCGTCCTCGTGCACGAGCACGGCCCCGGCCGGCCCAAGGTGCGCCAAGGCGTCGTCGTCTCGGACAAGGCCGACAAGACGATCACTGTGCGCATCGACACCGCCCGGCGCCACCAGCGCTACCACAAGATCATGCGCACCTCGAGCACGCTGCACGCGCACGACGAGGCCAACACCGCCCACACCGGCGACACCGTCCGCGTGATCGAGTCCCGGCCGCTGTCGCGCACCAAGCGCTGGCGCCTGGTCGATGTGGTGGAGCGGGCGCGATGATCCAGAACGAGACCCGCCTCAAGGTCGCCGACAACACGGGCGCCCGCGAGATCCTCTGCATCCGCGTCAAGGGCGGCTCGCGCCGCCGCTACGCGGGCGTGGGCGACGTCATCACCGCCACCGTCAAGCAGGCCATCCCGAACGGGACGGTCAAGAAGGGCGAGGTCGTGACGGCGGTCGTCGTGCGCACGAAGAAGGAGTTTGGGCGCGAGGACGGGACGTACATCTCCTTCGATGAGAACGCCGCGGTGATCATCGACGCCGGCAACAACCCGCGCGGGACCCGCATCTTCGGCCCCGTCGCCCGCGAGCTGCGCGACCGCAACTTCATGCGCATCGTCTCGCTCGCCCCGGAGGTGCTCTAGATGAAGCTGCGCACGGACGACACCGTCGTCGTCATCTCCGGCAAGGACAAGGGCAAGTCGGGCCGGATCCTCCGCGTCGACCTCAAGAAGGACAAGGTCTTCGTCGAGGGCCTCAACATCGTCAAGCGCCACCAGCGCGCGACGCCCGGGCGCCCGAACGCGCCCGTCGGCGTGATCGAGAAGGAGGGGCCGATCCACATCTCCAACGTGGCGCTCCTCGATCCCAAGGACAACAAGCCCACGCGCCTGACCGTCCGCCGCACCGACACGGGCCGGCGGATGCGCGTCACGAAGCGCTCGGGCACGGAGCTCGACTAGACCATGGCCGCCCGACTGAAGATCCGGTATCTCGAGGAGATCAAGCCCAAGCTGATCGAGCGCTTCGGCTACTCGTCCCCCATGCAGGCGCCCAAGCTGACCAAGATCACGCTCAACATGGGCGTGGGGGAGGCCAAGCAGGACGCCAAGATGCTCGAGGCGGCGGCGGCGCAGCTCGGCCAGATCGCGGGCCAGAAGCCCAACATCCGCCGCGCCCGCAAGTCCGTCGCGGCGTTCAAGCTGCGCGAGGGCATGCCCGTCGGGCTCGTCGTCACGCTGCGCGGCGAGCGCGCCTACGAGTTCTTCGACCGCCTGGTCTCGATCTCGATCCCGCGGATCCGCGACTTCCGTGGCCTGAACCCGCGCTCGTTCGACGGCCGCGGCAACTACTCGATGGGCGTCCGCGAGCAGGTCATCTTCCCCGAGATCGACTACGACACCGTCGACCAGGTGCGCGGGCTCGACGTCACGATCACCACGACCGCCCAGACCGATGCCGAGGCCTTCGCGCTGCTCGAGGCGATGGGCATGCCCTTCGCCCGCGACACGCGGCCCAAGGACTTCCGGACCATTACCGAGGGCGAAGCAGTTCCCGCCTAAGAAAGAACCTAGAGGACTCCTCCATGGCCAAGACTTCCCAGCGCGTGCGCCAGCAGCGCGTGCCCAAGTACAAGACCCGGGGCTACACCCGGTGCCGCAACTGCGGCCGCCCCCGCGCGGTCTTCCGCAAGTTCGGGATCTGCCGGATCTGCCTGCGCACGCTCGCGCACAACGGCTACATCCCGGGCATGACCAAGTCGAGCTGGTAGCGCCATGTCCACAACACTCGCAAGCTCGCGTGGAAGGTTCCACCCATGTCGATGACTGATCCGATTGCGGACTTTCTGACGCGCATTCGTAACGGCATCCAGGCCGCGCACGAGACGGTCGAGATGCCGTCGTCCAAGCTCAAGCAGGAGATCGCCCGCGTCATGCGCGAGCAGGGCTACATCGAGGGCTACGAGGTGCTGCCGGCCGACGCCGAGCACGCCGGCGAGCGCCTGGTCGTGCGCCTGAAGTACACCGAGGCGCGCGTCTCGGTCATCTCCGGCCTCAAGCGCGTCTCGCGCCCGGGTCAGCGGACCTACGTCGACTCGCGCTCGATCCCCAAGGTGCTCGGCGGCATGGGCACCGCCATCGTCTCCACGTCCCAGGGCGTCATGACCGGCCACGACGCGCGCAAGGCGGGCGTCGGCGGCGAGGTCCTCGCCCAGATCCACTAGGTCGTCATGTCCCGCATCGGTAAAAAGCCCATCCCCGTCCCCGCCGGCGTCACCGTGACGATCGAGCGCGAGGTGGTCCGCGTCGCGGGCCCGCGCGGCGACCTCTCGGAGCGCAAGTCGCGCGACATCGAGGTCAAGCAGGAGGGCGACGAGCTTCTCGTCACCCGCCCGACCGACCGCGGCGAGCACCGGGCCCTGCACGGGCTGACGCGCTCGCTGATCGCCAACATGGTCGAGGGCGTCACGAACGGCTTCACCAAGACGCTCGAGATCCAGGGCGTCGGCTATCGCGCGCTGCTGAAGGGCCCGGACCTCGAGCTCGCGCTGGGCTACTCGCACCCCGTCTCGATCAAGGCTCCCCAGGGCATCGAGTTCGAGGTGCCGGTCCCGACGCGCGTCGTCGTCAAGGGCAATTCCAAGCAGCAGGTCGGCGAGCTGGCCGCGGTGATCCGCAAGCAGCGCCCGCCCGAGCCCTACAAGGGCAAGGGGATCCGCTACGAGGGCGAGTACGTCGCCCGGAAGGTCGGTAAGAGAGCGTGAGACCCCGCGGGTCGTCCGCCCACACCGTTGATCCTGAGAGGACTGTTCTCGCGTGACCGTCTCCACTCGCCCCGCCAAGCGGCTCAAGCGCCGCCGCCGCGTCCGCGCCAAGGTGCAGGGCACCGCGGAGCGTCCGCGCATCGCCGTGTTCCGCTCCAACCGCGGCATCTTCGCCCAGCTCATCGACGACGACGCCGCGCGCACGCTCGCGGCCGTCAACTGGACCGAGGACGAGCTGCGCTCGCTCGGCCGCATGGAGCAGGCCAAGCGCGCGGGCGAGCTGATCGCCGAGCGCGCCAAGGCAGCCGGCATCGAGAGCGCCGTGTTCGACCGCGGCGGCTACCAGTACCACGGCCGTGTGAAGGCCCTGGCCGAAGGCGCCCGCGAGGGCGGCCTGCGGTTCTAGACCTACTACCCTGAGAGACCGAATGGCTGCTCCCGACAGATCCGTTTCCCCCGCCGGCCTCGACCTTCAAGAGCGCGTGGTGGAGATCAACCGCGTCGCCAAGGTGGTCAAGGGCGGCCGGCGCTTCTCCTTCACCGCCCTGGTCGTGGTGGGTGACGAGAACGGGGTCGTCGGCGCCGGCTACGGCAAGGCCAACGAGGTCCCGCTCGCCATCCAGAAGGGCGTCGAGCGCGCGAAGAAGAACCTCTTCCGCGTGCCCCGCCACGGCTCCACGATCACGCACCAGACCGAGGGCGTCTTCGGCTCGGGCCGCGTGTTCATGAAGCCCGCCTCCCCCGGTACCGGCGTCATCGCCGGCGGCGGCGTGCGCGCGGTGCTCGAGCTGGCCGGGATCCACGACATCCTCTCGAAGTCGCTGGGCTCGCAGAACCCGATCAACCTGGTCAAGGCGACGATCGCCGGCCTGCAGGACCTGCGGCGCCCCGAGGAGATCGCGGCGCTGCGCGGCCTGTCGGTCAACGCCGTGCTCGGACTGACGCCGGGTGAGGCGCCCGCGGCTGAGGCCGAGGAGGCTGAGCCCGCCGCCGCTGAGCCGGAGGCCACCGAGGAGACCGCCGAGACCCCGGAGACGACGCCGGCATGAGCAAGCTCGTCGTCACCCAGGTCAAGTCCGCCAACGGGACCAACGGCCGCCAGCGCGACACGCTGCGCTCGCTCGGCCTGCGCAAGATCGGCCACACGGTCGAGAAGCCGGACAACCCGGCACAGCGCGGGATGGTCCACGCCGTCCGTCATCTCGTCACCGTCGAAGAGAAGGACTGACCATGGCCGACGAGACGACGACCGAGGAGGTCGGGCTCCACAACCTCAAGCCGGCGCCGGGGTCCAAGAAGGACCGCAAACGCGTCGGCCGCGGCCACGGCTCGGGCCACGGCAAGACCTCCGGACGCGGCCACAAGGGCGCCGGCTCCCGCTCGGGCGCCAAGGACCGGGCCCGCTTCGAGGGCGGCCAGAACCCGATCCACATGCGGATGCGCAAGCTGCGCGGCCCGAACAAGAAGATGTCCATGCCGTTCGAGCCGTTCCGGACGCACACGCAGCCCGTGAACCTCGAGGACCTCGAGGCGCGCTTCGAGAAGGGCGCGACCGTGGATCCGGCGGCGCTGAAGGCCGTCGGCCTCGCGACGCGCCGCGACATCCCGGTCAAGGTCCTCGGCCGCGGCGAGCTGTCCAAGGCGCTCACCGTCCAGGCCCACGGCTTCTCGAAGTCCGCGCGGGAGGCCATCGAGGCCGCCGGCGGCACCGCTGTCGTCCTGGACGCCTAGCAGCGGATCGACGGCGGCATGGTCGCGACGATCTTCAACGCCTTCCGGGTCCCCGAGATCCGCAAGAAGCTCGCCTTCACGGCGCTGCTCCTCGCGCTCTACCGCGCGGGGTCGTTCATCCCCGTCCCGGGGGTCAACGCCGACGCGCTCAAGCAGATCGAGGAGAACTACGCCGGCTCCAACGTCCTCGGCCTGCTGAACACGTTCACGGGCGGTGGCCTCTCCCGGATCGCGATCTTCGCGCTCGGGATCATGCCGTACATCACGGCCTCGATCATCCTGCAGCTCCTGACGGTCGTCTCGCCGTCGCTGGAGAAGCTCAAGAACGAGGGCGAGGTCGGGCAGGCGAAGATCACGCAGTACACGCGCTACCTGACCGTCGGCCTGGCGGCCGCGCAGGCCGTCGGCTACGTCTTCCTGTTCCGCTCCCAGGGCAACGCCGCCGGGGCGCCCGTGATCGACAACTTCAGCGCTGCGACCGTCATCCTGCTCGTCGTCTGCCTCACCGCCGGCTGCGTGCTGCTGATGTGGATGGGCGAGCTGATCACCCAGCGCGGCATCGGCAACGGGATCTCGCTGATGATCTTCGCGTCGATCGTCTCCGGGCTGCCCCAGGGCATCCAGGCGTGGGCGACCAACTCGGACCAGATCTTCAAGGTGATGATGCCGTTCGTCGCGCTCGGGGTGATCGCGGCGATCGTGTTCGTCCAGGAGGGCCAGCGCCGGATCCCCGTGCAGTACGCCAAGCGCGTGATCGGCCGGCGGATGAGCTCGGGTGGCCAGACCTACCTGCCACTGCGCGTCAACATGGCGGGCGTCATCCCGGTCATCTTCGCCGCCTCGATCATGGCGTTCCCGCCCACGGTCGGCGAGCTCGTGCCCGGCGCGAAGGCGCTCTCGAACTTCTTCTCGCCCAACGGCTGGGCCTACATCGGCGGCGAGACCGTGTTCATCATCCTCTTCACGTACTTCTACACGGCGGTCACGTTCAACCCGGTCGAGCAGGCCGACAACCTCCGAAAATACGGCGGGTTCATCCCCGGGGTTCGCCCGGGGCGGCCGACCGCGGAGTTCCTGGACCGGATCCTGGCCCGCCTGACGTTCCCGGGTGCCCTGTACCTGGCCGCGGTCGCCGCGCTGCCGACGATCCTCATCAACCAGACGTCGGCGAACTTCTTCTTCGGCGGCACGTCGATCCTGATCGTGGTCGGCGTCGCGCTCGACACCATGAAGCAGCTCGAGGCGCAGCTGATGATGCGCAACTACGAGGGCTTCTTGAAGTAGCCTGGCGGGCTCTGTGAGTGAATTGAACCTGATCCTCCTCGGCCCCCCGGGCGCCGGCAAGGGCACGCAGGCCGACCGGCTGCGCAACGACTTCGACCTGCCCTACATGGCGACCGGGGACATGCTCCGCGCGCACGTCAAGGGCGCCACCGAGCTCGGCCGCCAGGCCAAGGCGTACATGGACGACGGCGCGCTGGTGCCCGACGACCTGATCATCGCCATGCTCCTCGAGCGCATCGACGCCGAGGGCGAGGACGGCTTCCTGCTCGACGGGTTCCCCCGGACGGTCCCGCAGGCCGACGCGCTCGACGAGGCGATCGGCGGCCGCGGGCGCCGGCTCACCGGCGTGTTGCTGATCGAGGCCCCGGACGAGGTCGTGGTCCGGCGGATCTCCGGCCGCCGGATGGCCGAGAGCGGCCGCGTCTACCACGTCGACTTCGACCCGCCCGAGGTCGAGGGCATCGACGACGACGACGGCACCGCGCTGATCCAGCGCGAGGACGACAAGCCCGAGACGGTGCTCAAGCGCCTGGAGGCCTACCACCGCCAGACCGAGCCGCTGATCGAGTACTACGACGAGCGCGGCCTGCTGCACCGCTTCGACGGCACCCGGCCGCCCACGGAGGTGCACGACCACATCCGCGCCACGCTGGCGACGCTGCGCCTCGAAGAGCGGCTGTGATCATCAAGAAGACCCCCGCGGAGATCGACAGCATGGCCGCGGCCGGTCAGATCCACGCCCGCTGCATGGATCTCCTGGCGCGCAAGATCCGCCCTGGTGTCACGACGGGCGAGCTCGACGCCGCGGCCGAGAAGTTCATCCGGTCCCAGGGCGCCACGCCGGCCTTCAAGGGCTACCGCGGGTTCCCCGGCTCGATCTGCGCGTCGCCGAACCACATGGTCGTCCACGGCATCCCGGGGAAGTACAAGCTCGAGCGCGGCGACGTGCTGTCCGTCGACATCGGGGTCGTCTTCGACGGCTGGGTGGCCGACGGCGCGCGGACGTTCCCGGTGGGCGACATCTCGCCGGTGGCCGCGAAGCTGCTCGAGGTCACCGAGGAGTCCCTGCACCGGGCGACCGCGCAGGCGCGGCCCGGCAACCGCCTCGGCGACGTCTCGCACGCGGTCCAGGAGCACGTCGAGGCCAACGGCTTCTCGGTCGTGCGGTCGCTCGTCGGCCACGGGATCGGCCGCTCGATGCACGAGGAGCCCCAGATCCCCAACTACGGGCCTCCGGGCAAGGGCATCCTGCTCGAGGAGGGGATGGTGCTGGCGATCGAGCCGATGACCACGGCGGGTCGCCACATGGTCCGCATGGGCGACGACGGCTGGGCGATCTACTCCCAGGACGGCTCGGTTTCGGCCCACTTCGAGTTCACCGTGGCCGTCACCGGTGACGGGCCGCGCATCCTCACCCCGTGGCACGAGGCGCGCGACCGCGCCGCCGCCTGAGCCGGCCACCATCGGTTTGCTAATCTGCTTCGTCGCGCTCGGCGCCTATAAGGCTGCCGTGAAGCGATCGCTCCGCGGAGCGGTAGCGGCGCCCGCAACGGGCGCCAGAGCCGCTCCACTGGACTTCACAGCCGAAAGGGAACATGAAGGTACGTCCGTCGGTCAAGCCGATGTGTGAGAAGTGCAAGATCATCCGGCGCCACGGTCGTGTCCTCGTGATCTGCCAGAACCCGCGCCACAAGCAGAAGCAGGGGTAGCCGAACAAATATGGCTCGTATCGCCGGGGTCAACATCCCGCTCAACAAGCGCGTCGAGATCGGTCTCACGTACGTCTACGGAATCGGTCGCTCGACCTCCAACGAGATGCTCGCCAAGCTCGGCATCTCCCCGGACACCTACGTCCGCGACCTCACCGAGGACGAGGTCTCCAAGCTTCGCGACCTGATCGACACGGACTACACGGTCGAGGGCGACCTCCGCCGCGAGCGCTCCCAGAACATCAAGCGCCTGATGGAGATCGGCTGCTACAGAGGGATCCGCCACCGCCGCGGGCTGCCCGTGCGCGGGCAGAAGACCAAGACCAACGCCCGGACGCGCAAGGGACCCAAGCGCATGCAGGTCGCCGGCAAGAAGAAGGCAGGCAAGAAGTAGCCCATGCCAGCACCCAAGCGCCCCCAGCGCGGCCGCCGCAAGGTCCGCAAGAACATCCCCATCGGCCAGGCCCACATCAAGACGAGCTTCAACAACACGATCGTCGCCCTCACCGACCGCGAGGGCAACGTGATCGCGTGGGAGTCCGCCGGCGGCGCCGGCTTCAAGGGCTCCCGCAAGTCGACCCCCTTCGCCGCGCAGGTCACCGCTGACGCGGCCGCGCGCAAGGGCATCGAGCAGGGCATGCAGAAGGTCGAGGTCTTCGTGAAGGGCCCGGGCTCGGGCCGCGAGACCGCGATCCGCTCGCTGCAGGCCGCCGGGCTCGAGGTCACCGGCGTCAAGGACGTCACACCCCAGGCACACAACGGCTGCCGCCCACGCAAGCGGCGAAGGGTCTGATCACCGCATGGCTCGCGATACCTCTCCCCAGTGCAAGCAGTGCCGCCGCGAAGGGCAGAAGCTCTTCCTCAAGGGCGAGCGCTGCCTGACCGACAAGTGCGGCGTCGAGCGCCGCTCCTATCCGCCCGGCGAGCACGGCCGCGGCCGCCAGAAGCAGTCCGAGTACCGCGTCCAGCTGCGTGAGAAGCAGAAGGCCCGCCGCTACTACGGCGTGCTCGAGGCGCAGTTCCGCACGTACTACGCCAAGGCCTCCCGCCAGCCCGGGATCACCGGCGAGAACCTGCTGCGGATCCTCGAGTGCCGCTTCGACAACGTCCTCGTGCGCCTCGGCTTCGCCGCCTCGCGGCGCCAGGCGCGCCAGCTCATCCGCCACGGCCACTGGACGGTCAACGGCCGCCGCGTCGACATCCCGAGTTACCAGGTCCGCGCCAACGACGTGATCGCCGTCAAGGCGGGCACGGGCGCGGAGACGGTCATTCGTGACGCCACCGAGCTCACCGCCCAGGTGCCGCCGTGGCTGCAGGCCGATCACGACTCGCTGACGGCGAAGGTGCTGCGCAAGCCCGAGCGGCGGGAGATCGCCGCCCCGGTGCAAGAGCAGCTCATCGTCGAGCTGTACTCGAAGTAAGCCGACGGGCGGTCATTTGACGCGGGCGTCGATGTACGCGCCCGCCGCTCCCTCCCCCTCCCCCCGATACGACGTTAGGACCCTGATGCTTGACTTCCAGATTCCCCGGATAACTGCCGAAACGGTCGAGGAAAATCGCGGCAGCTTCACCGTCGAGCCGCTCGACCGTGGCTTCGGCTACACGTTCGGGAACTCGCTGCGGCGCGTCCTGCTGGCGTCGCTCGCCGGCGCGGCGGTGACCTCCGTGCGCATCGAGGGGGTCGCGCACGAGTTCTCGACGATCCCCGGCGTGACCGAGGACGTCACCGACATCGTCCTCAACCTCAAGGGCATCGTGTGCCGGATGCACTCCGACGCCACCGAGATCGAGGCGCCGCTGGTCGTCACCGGCCCCGGCGAGATCACGGCGAAGGACATCGACCTGCCCTCGGGCGTCGAGATCCTCAACCCCGACGCGCACATCGCGACGCTCGAGAAGAAGACCAAGCTCGAGCTCTACCTCACGATCGGCCGGGGCCGCGGATACACGCCCGCGGAGGAGAACAAGTCGCCCGACCAGCCGATCGGCGTCATCCCGATCGACTCGATCTTCTCGCCCGTGCGGCGCGTCGCCTATGCCGTCGAGCAGGCGCGCGTCGGCCAGCGCACCGACTTCGACCGGCTGACGCTCGACATCGAGACGGACGGGTCGATCGACCCGACGGCCGCGCTGCGCGAGGCGGCCGAGATCCTGATCTCGTCGCTGTCGATCTTCACCGACGCCGACCGCATCGAGGAGCTGCGCGCCGGCCCGTCCGGCATGGCGCTCGAGAACGGCGGCGGCCCGGCCGGCGCCGGCGCGGCCCTGGCCGGCGGTGGCACCCGTCCCGGCGGCGGCCCGATGGACGACATCCTGATCGAGGAGCTCGAGCTCGGCGTCCGGTCCTACAACTGCCTCAAGCGGGCGGGGATCCAGACCGTCGGCGACCTCGTGTCGAAGTCCGAGGGGGAGCTCAACGCGATCCCGAACTTCGGCAAGAAGTCCATCGACGAGGTCATCGAGACCCTCGAGCAGCGTGGCCTCGGGCTGCGCAACGACTAAGGTTCCGGCCCACCATGCGCCACCAGAAGACCCGTCACAAGCTCTCGAGGAGCACGGCGCACCGCAAGGCGCTCCTGGCCAACCTCTGCATCGAGGTGATCGACCACGAGCGGATCAAGACGACCGAGGCCAAGGCCAAGGCCGTCAAGCCGGAGATCGAGAAGTTGATCACGCTCGCCCGGCGCGGTGACCTCCACGCCCGCCGGCAGGCCATGTCGACGCTCGGACACCCCGACAAGGGAGTCATCTACAAGCTGTTCGACGAGATCGCCCCGCGGTACACGGAGCGCCCCGGCGGCTACACCCGGATCCTGAAGCTCGGGCCGCGGCGGTCCGATTCGACGGAGATGGTCTATCTAGAGCTGGTGTAACGTCGCCCAGAGGACGAGCGCCAGCGAAGTCCGGCCGGGCGAAACTTGTATTGGAGTACCACGGTGGCCCGTTCGCGGGCTGGGCGGAGCAGCCCGGCCGGCGGACGGTCGCCGGCGAGCTGCGCGCGGCGCTGCGGACCGTCCTGCGCGCCGACGTCGACCTGGTCGTCGCGGGGCGGACCGACCGCGGCGTGCATGCGCTCGGCCAGGTCGTCTCCTACGAGGGCCCGATCCCGCGGACGCGGGCGGTCAACGCGGTGCTGCCGCGCGAGATCGCCGTCCTGGAGGCCACCGAGGCGCCGGACGGGTTCTCGGCGCGCCACGACGCGGTCAGCCGCTCCTACCTCTACCGCGTGCTCGCGCGCCCGAGCCGGTCGGCGTTCGAGGAGGGCCGGGCGCTGTGGTGGCCGCACGCGTTCGACCTCGAGGCGCTGCAGGCGTGCGCCGCCGCGCTCGTCGGGATCCACGACTTCACCGCGTTCACCCCGACCGACTCCTACCACCAGCGCTTCAGCCGCGCCGTGCTCGCCGCGTCGTGGGAGCGCCACGGCGACATCGCGGAGTTCCGGATCGAGGCCGACAGCTTCATGCGCAACATGAACCGCGTCCTCATCGGCACGATGCTCGAGGTCGCGGGCGCCCGGCGCAGCGTCGACGACTTCCGCGCGCTGCTCGACGGCGCGCCCCGGTCCGCCGCCGGGCGGACGGCGCCGGCGCACGGGCTCTACCTCGCCGCCGTGCGCTACTGACGTATCCTCGCGGCCATGGCCGACCTTCCCAGCGGGGACGACTGGATCGACGCGTTCTGCGCCCGCCTCGGCGCCGAGGTGCCCACCCGCGAGGACCGCGCCGCGGTGCTCGCCCTGGCCGGCGTCGCCGCACACGCCTCAGAGCGGATCGCGGCGCCGATCGCCTGCTGGATCGCCGGCCGCCACGGCGTCTCGCTCGAGGAGGCGATGCGCATCGCGCGCGAGGTCGAGGCGGGCTAACGCCGGCGCTCGCGGGCGGCGGCGAGGTCCTCGGGCCGGTTGACGTTGAGCAGGGCGCCGGCGTCGGGCTCCTCGAGGATGGCGGCGCCGAGGTCGAGCAGGGTCGCCTGCAGCGGGGCGCGCGCTGCGAGCGCGGCGCGCAGCGGGGCGACGTCGACGTAGCGGCCAGGGAGCGGGTGCAGCCGGCCGTCGGCGGTGCGGACGAGCGTCGTGGTCTCGCGGGCGGCGAGGTCGGCCAGCAGGCGCGGCGGGAGGAACGGCGTGTCGCAGGCGAGCGCCACGATCCCGCCGGGGCCGGCACGCTCGAGGGCGGCGACGATGCCCGCCAGCGGGTGGCGCGGCTCGGCCGGCTCGTCCCAGCGCTCGGCGTCGACGGGCGGCAGCGGGTCGCCCGGTTTGGCCAGGACGACGGGCCGCAGGCCGGCCTCGCGCGCGGCCGCCACCGCAAGCTCCAGTAGCGTGCGGCCTCCGAGGCCGAGACCGGCCTTGGGCTCGCCCATCCGCCGGCTCTCTCCGCCGGCCAGCACCGCTGCCACCATCGCCATGGCCCGCGATCTTCCCACGCTCGAGGACGCCCGCCGGATCGCCGCCGCGAACGCGGTCCGGCTCGGCGCGGAGCTGGTCGACCTCGCCCAGGCGCTGGGTCGGATCAGCGCCGGCCCGGTCGCCGCGCTCGAGCCGCTCCCGGGCTTCGACAACTCCGCGATGGACGGCTACGCGGTGCGCGCCGCCGACACCACCGCCGCTCCGGCCACGCTGCCGCTGACCGGCGAGTCGCGCGCGGGGCATCCCGCCGGCCGCGCGCTCGAGCCGGGGACCGCGATCCGCATCTCCACCGGCGCGGCGCTCCCTGACGGCGCCGACGCGGTCGTCCGCGTGGAGCTGACCCGGCCGGCCGGCGAGGGCGTCGAGGTCCTCGAGGCCGTCTCGGTCGGGCGCGACGTCCGGCGGCGCGGGGAGGAGGCCGCTGCCGGCGAGGCGCTCGTGCCCGAGGGGACCCGGCTCGGGCCGGTCGAGCTCGGTGCGCTGGCCGCCGCGGCGGTCGAGCGGGTGGAGTGCCGGCGCCGCGCGCGGGTGGCGATCCTCGTCACGGGCGACGAGCTGACGGGAGCCGGCGACGAACCCGCGCCCGGGTGCGTGCGCGACTCCAACCGGACGATGCTGGGCGCGCTCGTGCGCGCGGCCGGGGCGGAGGTCGGCCGCAGCTCCATGGCGGGCGACGACGAGGACACGATCGCCGCGGCGCTCGTCGAGGCGATGGTCGACGCCGATCTCGTCGTCATCTGCGGCGGGATGTCGGTCGGGCGCCACGACCACGTCCGCCCGGCGCTCGCCTCGGTGGGCGTGACGCTGCAGTTCGCCGGGGTCGAGCTCGCGCCGGGCCGGCCGGCGGCGTTCGGCCTCTCCCCGAGCGGAGGACCCGTCCTCGGGCTGCCCGGCAACCCGCTCTCCGCGCTCGTCGCGTTCCGGTTGCTCGCCGAGCCGGCGCTCGGCTTGCCGCCGCGCGAGGTCGCCGTCGCGCTCGCGGAGGACGTCGCGCGCCACGACACCCGCACCCGCGCGATCCCCTGCCGTCTGACCGCGGCGGGCGCCGAGCCGCTGACCGCCGCCGGCCACGGCCCGGCCGCCGCGCTGGGTGGCGACGGGCTCGCGCTGATCAGCCCGGGCGAGGGGGCGGCCGCCGCCGGCGAGCCCGTCCCCGTCGCCCTGCTGTGACCCCCGGGTAGCCTGCTGGGTCGCGATGCGCGTGCTGCTCACCAACGACGACGGGATCCACGCCGAGGGACTGCAGGCGCTGCGGCGCGCGCTGCTCGCGGTCCCGGGCGTCGAGCTCGCCGTGATCGCCCCGGACACCAACCGGTCGGCCACCGCACGCTCGATCACGACGCGCCGGCCGATCTGGGTCGAGGAGATCCCGTTCGGGGACGGCAGCGTCGGCTACGCCACCGACGGCACGCCGGTGGACTGCGTCCGCTTCGCCGCGCTCGGGCTGATCGAGGGCTTCGAGGCGGAGCTGATCGTCTCCGGCATCAACCACGGCTCCAACCTCGGGGACGACATCACCTACTCGGGCACGGTCGCCGCCGCGCTCGAGGGCATCCTGCTCGGCATCCCCGGCCTGGCGATCTCGCAGCAGTCGGCCGCGCGCGAGACGGACTTCCGGCTGGGCGAGCGGTTCGACTTCACCGCGGCGGCGGCGTTCGCGGCGCGGGTGGTCGAGGAGATCGAGGGGTTCCCGCTGCCGAGCGGCACGCTGCTCAACGTCAACTGCCCCGCCGGCGAGGTTTCCGGCGTCGAGGTCTCGCGGCTCGGCAAGCGCATCTATCGCGACGAGCTGACCGTCCAGGAGGAGACGGGAGCGCGCCGGCTGTTCCGCATCTACGGCGACGCGCCCGGCTACCACCACGAGGACGGGACCGACCTGGCCGCGGTCGCCGAGGGCCGCATCGCCGTCACGCCGCTGCACTTCGACCTGACCGACGAGCCGGGGATCGAGACCCTGCGCGCGTACGACCTCGACCGGCTGCTGCGCCCGGCGGCCGACGAGGTGCGATGAGCGACGACGCCGTCGCCCGCCGGGTCGCCGAGCTGCGCGAGCAGCTCACCCACCACGGCCATCGCTACTACGTCCTCGACGACCCCGAGATCGGCGACGACGCCTACGACGCGCTGCTCGACGAGCTCCGCGCGCTCGAGGCCTCACACCCCGAGCTGCTGAGCCCCGACTCGCCCACCCAGCGCGTCGGCGGCGAGCCCGTGTCACGCCTGGAGAAGGTCACGCATCTGCAGCCGATGCTCTCGCTCGCCAACGCGCGCTCGGAGGAGGAGCTGCGCGCCTGGGTCGCCCGGATGCGCTCCCACCTCGCCCGCGAGGGGATCGCGAACCCGACCTTCGAGTTCGTCGCCGAGCCGAAGATCGACGGGCTGGCGATGTCGCTCGTCTACCGCGACGGGGTGCTCGAGCGCGGCGCCACGCGCGGCAACGGTGAGGTGGGCGAGGACGTGACCCACAACCTGCGCACGATCGGCGCGATCCCGCTGCGGATCGACGACGCGCCGCCGCTCGTCGAGGTCCGCGGCGAGGTCTATATGTCGCTCCCCGACTTCGCCGCGCTCAACGAGCGCCGCGCCGAGCAGGGCCTCTCGACGTTCATGAACCCGCGCAACTCCGCCGCCGGGACCATCCGCCAGCTCGACCCCGCACTCGCCGCCGAGCGCCCGCTGTCGATGTGGTGCTACGGGATCGGCGCCACCGAGGGGCTCTCGCTCACGTCGCACTGGGACGCGCTCGAATGGCTGCGCGCGCACGGCTTCCGGGTCAACGGCGATGTTCAGAAGCTGGCGACGGAGGACGAGGTCGTGGCGCAGTGCCTGGCCTGGCAGCAGCGGCGCGGGGCGCTGGACTTCGAGATCGACGGCGTGGTCGTCAAGGTCGCCGACTACGAGCTCCAGCGCCGCCTCGGCGCGGTGGGGCGCGACCCGCGCTGGGCGATCGCGTGGAAGTTCCCGCCGACGACCGCCGTCACCCGGCTCAACGACATCCTCTGGAACGTCGGCAAGTACGGCGACCTGCACCCGTTCGCGGCGCTCGAGCCGGTCCACGTCGGCGGCGTCACGGTCAAGCTGGCGACGCTGCACAACGAGGAGGACCTCGCCCGCAAGGACCTGCGGCCCGCCGACGAGGTGATCGTCCTGCGTGCCGGCGACGTCATCCCGCAGGTCCTGTCGCCGGCGCCGCACGCCGTCGAGCGCCCCGATCGCGCCGACCCCCCGGGTCCTCCCGCCGAGTGCCCGTTCTGCGGCACGCCGACGGTCAAGCCCGAGGGGGTCGTGTTCACGAAGTGCCCGAACCGCGACTGCCCCGAGCGCCGGTGGCAGTTGCTCAAGCACTTCGCCTCGCAGGGCGCGATGGACATGGAGGGCCTCGGCGAGAAGCAGGTGGCCGTGCTGCAGCGGATGGGGCTGATCCGCACCGCGGGAGACTTCTACCGGCTGACCGCGGAGCAGCTGATGGAGATGGAGGGTTACGGCGAGGTCTCCGCGCGCAACCTCCTGGCCGCGATCGAGGCGTCCAAGGCGCGGCCGTTCGGGCGAATGCTGTTCGCGATCGGGATCGAGGGGGTCGGCTTCATCACCGGTCGGAACCTCGCCCAGCACTTCCGGTCCGTCGACGCGCTGCTGGACGCCACCGCCGAACAGGTCGCCCAGACCCCTGGCATCGGCCCGATCGTCGCGCAGTTGATCGCCGATCAGTTGGCCGACCCACAGATGCGCGCGCTGATCGCCGACCTCCGCGGGCTGGGGCTGCGCTTCGAGGAGGAAGGCGCGCCCCCCGGCGAGGGGCCGCTCAAGGAGCAGACGTTCGTGCTCACGGGCACGCTGCCGAACCTGACGCGCGAGGAGGCCACCGAGCGGATCACGAGCAACGGTGGGCGCGTCACCTCGTCGGTGTCGAAGAAGACCAGCTACGTCGTGGCCGGCGACTCGCCTGGGTCAAAACTCGAGAAGGCCGAGCGCCTTGGCGTGCCGGTCCTCGACGAGCCCGGGCTCGTCGCCCTTCTCGAGAACGTCACCGCGTAGCTCGTTGGCCACGACGACGCGGTTCTTGCCGCTGCGCTTGGCCGCGTAGAGCGCGGTGTCGGCGCGGGAGATCAGGTTCGACGCGTCGTCGGCGTCGAGGCCGAGCGTCGCGACGCCGAGCGAGGCGGTGACGTGGATGGTGCCCCCGGCCGGGACCCGGACGGGCGTCGACTCGATCCGAGCGCGGATCCGCTCGGCGATCTGCAGCGCGGCCTCGGGGTTGCCGCGCGGGAGCGCGACGGCGAACTCCTCGCCGCCGTAGCGCGCGGGCTCGTCGCTCGTGCGGCACGTCGACCGCATGGCGCGGGCGACCGACTGGATGACCAGATCGCCGACCTGATGGCCGTACGTGTCGTTGACGTCCTTGAAGTTGTCGATGTCGAGGAACACCAGCGACAGGGGGACGCCGTGGGTGACGTAGCGCGTCGAGTGCTCGATGAGGACCTCGTTGAAGCGGCGGTGGTTCGCCAGGCCGGTGAGCTCGTCGGTCAGGGCCCGGCGGTGTAGGGCCTCGTGCCGGGCGATGGTCGAGGCCGCGACGGTCGCGCGCTCGGCGAGGTCGAACAGCAGGGCGCGCTCGTCGTCGCGGAACGGCTCGCCGACGCGCGCGAGCGACAGCAGGCCGCACGGGGTCTCGCCGGTGGCATCGAGGCCGCCGACGACGAGCGCGATGGCGGTCACATCGCCTTCGCGGACCTCGCCCGCCCGGCCCTCGCGCAACGCGGCCAGCTCGGCGGCCGCCAGCGTGTCCTCGAGCCCGTCGATCTCGCCGACCGCCATGCGCGGGTGGTGATGGCGCCGGCCGCCGGGAACGTGGCTGGTACGCCCGCCCGCCGCGGCGACCGCCTCGATCGAGGTCCGCAGGGTGATGTCGGTGACCGCGTCGAAGTCGAGGTCCGAGGCGAGCGCCTCGCCGATCCGGCGCACGGCCACCTGGAGGCGGCTGCGCTCGTGGCGGACGATCTGGAGCCGGTGGTGGGCCTGGTCGATGCGTGCGCTGCGGTCGCGGGCGAGCACGGCGAGCAGCAGGGCGGGCGGCAGGGCGAGCAGCCAGGCGGCGCCGTCGGTGATCGATGCGTGGGCGGCCAGGTAGCCGACGGGGGCGAGCATGGCGTCGACGGCGCAGATCATCACCAGCACGCGCAGCTGGAGCGCTGGGGCGATCCCCTGCCCCAGCCACTCGCGGCCGGTCGAGGCGGCGATGTCGCACGCCCACTGGGCCACCAGGGCGGCGACCAGGATCGCCGCGCCGCTGAAGTCGGCCGACGGCGCCCCGGCCAGCATCAGCACGGCGGCAGGGCCGACGGCGTGCCAGCTGTCGGGCAGCGAGTACAGGATCCGGTCGCGGGGCCCGCGACCGAGTTTCCAATCCGCGGCCGCGGCGAGGACGAGGCCGCAGGCCACCAGCGCCGGGACAGCGCCCGGCGGCAGCAGGAACAGCATCGGGACCAGCACGATCTCCGAGGGGACGGCGTAGCCCACCCCGACGGGGAACTCGACGCGCGAGACGAGCGCGTAGGCGATCACGAGCGCGCCGGCGAGCACGGGGTCGAACGCCCGCTGGTCGCCGCCGCCGAGGACGAACAGGACCGCAACGACGACGAAGCCGGCCGCCAGGGCCAGCTCCGCTGTGAACACGCGGCGCGTCGCGCCGTCCTGTCGTTCGTCCCACTTGTCCTCGAGCAGACGCTCGGGGCCTTCGCGGGAGCGCACGTCGTCGTGAGCCGTCTCGTCCATCAGGGTCTCAATGCGCCTCCGTCGGTCCTCGCGGCGCAGGGCGCGCCGCGAGGTTTCCTGCCGAGGTCATGGTGTCACGGCCTCACTACTTGCGGTAGGGGTCGATGAAGACGTCGTCGACGCTCCAGGTGCCGCTGTTCTGGATCGGCTCGAGGATGATCTGCACGTTGACCGTCGCCGCACCGTAGATCGGCAGCGAGTTGCCGAGGCCCATCTGAGGCGAGACCGTCCAGGCCCGGTTGCCGCCGGAGAAGTCCATCGAGCCCACGATGAGCGTGATGACCTTCTTCGACACCGGATCCGTGTAGCGCATCTTCACCCACATCGTCCCCCAGTTCCCCGAGGTCAGAGCGGCGACGAAGCGGAAGTGCGGGTGTTCGACGCCGACGCAGATGGGCGGCGAGATCGCGGTCGACCCGGCCGGAATCGAGATCGCGCTCTTGTCCTTCGTGTTGTTGAGCTTCCACGGCTCGTTGCCGGCGATGATGGCCGTCTTGCCGGTGTACGTCCACTTCTTGCTCTCGAAGTCGCCGCCCGCCGCCAGGTTGTAATACGCCAGATCGCCGAACTGCTTGAACTTCTGAGCGACCGGAACGGTCGGGCACGCCGCTGCCTGGGCGGCCGCCGGCATGCCGATGAACGCCACCGCGATACCGGCGATCACCCCTGTGATTTTCCTGCCCATGTGGTTTCGTGTCATGTGGGACTCCTTTCCCTGGTCTGCGCCAAGCCGGTTTGCTTACAGCTCGACTGGGAGTCACATCGGTCAGCGCGCGCACCGCCTTGAGCGATCCGCGACTTTTCTGGACGCTTCCCTACGGCTCGTATTTGGCCAGGGCGATGGCCATACGGTCTTGGAGGGTCCGGGCCCCATTCGGCGACACGCGGTTCATGAGGACGGCGAAGGCGATGCGGGTGACGCCGTCGGCGGCGGTGCAGTAGCCGGCGAGGGCGGAGACCGAGTTCAGCGTTCCCGTCTTGGCCGTGCAGTTGCCGGCCGCCGCGGTGTTGCGCATCCGGCCGACCAGGGTGCCGGACCGGCCCGCCAGCGGCAGGGAGGCCTCGAACGCCGGGCCGGCCACCGGATGGCGGGCCATGGCGCGCAAGAGGGTGACGACCTCGCGCGGCGACGTGCGATTCGACCGCCCGAGGCCGGATCCGTCGGTCACCCGCGGCGTTGCGCCGACGACCGTCGTCATCGCGCGGCGGACGACCCGCGCGCCGGCCTGGGTGCTGCCCTCGCCACCCAGCCGCGCGCCGAGCACCTTGAGCAGCGTCTCGGCGTAGTAGTTGTCCGACGGGCGGTTGGTGCGCCCGACGATGTCCGCGAGGGGCGGCGAGCGCAGCTCGGCGAGCGCCGGCGCCGGGTCGGGCGTGACCCCGGTGCCCGCGGGGTCGTCGAACCGGACGCCCTCGCGCTTGAGCGCCCGCTGGAACGCCTGCGCGGCGAACCGCCCGGGGCTGGTCTGGAAGAACGGCGACCGGAGCCCGGTCACGCCGCGGTTGAACGCGAGGGCGCTCAGCGGCCCGACGTAGCCCGACGTCCGATAGTGGGAGGTGGGCGGTCCGCGCCGCCGGTCGAACGCCGACTCGTCCCCGACGACCCGCCCGCGGACGCGCGTCAGACCGGTTTCCGCGACCACCGCGCGGGCGAGCGCCTCGAGCTGCGGCGTCCCGAAGGTCGGATCGCCGGTCCCGCGCAGGTACAGATCGCCGTCGAGCGCCCCCTCCTCGACCACGCCGACGGCCAGCGCCTGGGTGGCCAGCTGGGCCTCGGGGCCGAGGCGCAGCAGCGCGGCCGACGTGGTGTAGAGCTTCTGGACCGACGCCGGGACGCGCCGGACGTCGGGCCGCGAGGCGTAGAGCGGATCGCCCGAGGCGAGGTCGACGACCAGCGCCCCCGAGGCGGCGCCCGCCGCGCGCATGCTGCGATCCAGCGCCTCGCGGGTGCGCTCGAGACCGGCGGCCCTCGCCCCGGCGGGGGCGAGCAGGCACGCGAGCAGGATGAGGAGGACACAGCCGAGCCGAGACATGCCCCGCGAGGGTAGCTGGCGTCCGCGACGGCCTGCAGCCGTACACTTGTTCGGATGGGCTCGGTGGTCAATCTCGACTCCGGTGCCGGGCGGCGGGGCGCGCCCCGGCGGCGCAAGCAGTCAAAGACCGCGCTGGTGCTCGGCGGCGGCGGCTTCACCGGCGGTGTCTATGAGATCGGCGCGCTGCGGGCGCTGGACCTGCTGTCGGTCAACCGCTCCGTCAACAGCTTCGACGTCTACGTCGGCACGAGCGCCGGCTCCTTCGTGGCGGCGCTGACCGCCAACGGGGTGACGCCGGAGCAGATGATGCGCGTGGTGCTCGACCAGGGCCCGACGCCATTCCGTGACATCGACCTCGGGATGCTGCTCCGCCCGAACCTGGGCGAGTTCATCCGCCGCGGCGTCGTGCTGCCGTGGCACCTCGTGCGCATGGCCCGCGAGTTCGGCGGCCAGCTCGGGTCGATCTCGGTGCTCGACATCGCCCTCGCGGTCGCCGACGCGCTCCCGTCCGGGATCTACTCCGGGTCCGGCGTCGAGGAGTACATCCGCACCGTCCTGTCCGAGGACCCGGACCGCACCGACGACTTCCGGCTGCTGCGCAACGAGCTCTACCTCGCTGCGACCGACCTCGACACCTGCGAGCGGATCGTCTTCGGCGCCGAGGGGTGGGACGACGTCCCGATCTCCAGCGCCGTCCGCGCCTCGACCGCCCTGCCGATGGTCTACAAGCCGCACATGGTCAAGGGCCGCGAGCTCATCGACGGCGGGATCGTCTCCACCACCAACGTCGACATCGCCGTCGAGGCGGGCGCGAAGTTCGTCGTCGTCGTCAACCCGCTGGTGCCGTTCGTCAACGACTTCTCCAAGGACATCCCGACCCTCTTCGGGTCCCGCAAGCGCCGGGTGTCCGACATGGGCTTCCCGAAGATCGGCTACCAGACCTTCAAGCTGCTGGCCTACCAGCGCCTCCACGAGATGGCGCGGCAGTGGAAGGACCGCTACCCCGGCGTCGACATCGTCCTCATCGAGCCCGAGCCCGACGACGAGCTGATGTTCGAGACGAGCGTCATGAACTACACGTCGCGCGTCGACGTCGCGCGGCACGGCTTCGAATCGGTGACGCTCAAGCTCGCCAAGGACTACGACGACCTCCGCGACGTCGCCGCCCGCCACGGGATCGAGATCTCGGCCACGCGCGTGCGCAAGGTCGTCGAGCACTTCTCGGCCGAGAAGGAGAAGACCCGCGCCTGGCGGCGGATCCTCGAGCAGACGACGAGCACCTTGTTGCGGCAGAGCGCTGGAGACTGAGCCGCCGGACGCCGACCGTGACCGAGCGCACACCGGCGCCGGTCGCGATCGTGTTGGATGTCACGAGGAAGCTGGTCGAGGGGAGGAGACCCCGCCGTTGTCCACCGCCGTCGCTGCGCCGAGCCCCACCCACAGTCGCCCGGCGCTGCCGTCGCCGCCGGGCCCGCGCATGCCCAAGGCCTTCCAGGGCCTTCGGTTCCTGCTCACCGAGCACCGGATGCTCGAGCGGTATCGGCGGCGCTACGGCGAGGTGTTCGCGATCGCC
This sequence comes from uncultured Solirubrobacterales bacterium, assembly GCA_963828075.1. GTDB lineage: Bacteria > Actinomycetota > Thermoleophilia > Solirubrobacterales > Solirubrobacteraceae > JACCYI01. The sequence goes on from CAWHDH010000021.1 coordinate 3,203,979, forward strand.
GTGTGGCCGTTCGAGCCGCTCGTCGTCGTCTCTGACCCGGCCGAGGTCCGCCGCATCTTCAAGGGCGACCCCGAGCAGCTGCATGCGGGCGAGGGCAACGGGATCCTCGGGCCGCTGGTCGGCCCGCACTCCGTGCTGCTGCTCGACGAGCGCGAGCACCTGCGGCGGCGCAAGCTGCTGCTGCCGCCGTTCCACGGCGACCGGATGCGGGTCTACGGCGACATCATGCGCGAGCTCACCGACGCGGAGGTCGACACCTGGCCGGTCGGCGAACCGTTCGCGCTGCTGCCGGGCATGCAGCGGATCACGCTGCGGGTCATCCTGCGCACCGTCTTCGGGATGGAGGAGGGCGCGCGGAAGGATCGGCTCGAGCGCGACCTCGGCGACCTGCTGGCCCGCTCGAACGTGATGATGAATCCCGTGCTCCAGCATCGGTTCGGCGGGCGCGGGCCGTGGGCGGGCTTCGTGGAGGTGCGCGACGCGGTCGACGCCCAGCTCTACGCGGAGATCGCGCGGCGCCGGGCGGCCGACGAGCCCGGCGAGGACATCCTCTCGATGCTCCTGGCCACCGAGGCGTCGGACGCCGAGCTGCGCGACGACCTGATCACCCTGCTCGTCGCCGGGTACGAGACGACGGCCACGACGATGGCGTGGACGCTCGAGCGCCTGATGCGCCACCCGGACGCGCTCGCGCGCTCGCGCGAGGACCCGGCCTACCTCGACGCGGCGGTCAAGGAGTCCCAGCGGGTCCGGCCGGTGCTCACGTACGTGATGCGCACGCTGAAGGCGCCGATGGATGTCGGCGGGTACCACGTGCGCGCCGGCGCGACGCTCGGGACGTCGATCACGCTCATGCATCGCCGGCCCGAGCTCTACCCGGACCCGCACGCGTTCCGCCCCGAGCGGTTCCTCGACGGCAAGCCGGACACGTACGGCTGGATCCCGTTCGGCGGCGGCGTGCGCCGGTGCCTCGGCGCGGCGTTCGCGCAGTACGAGATGCGCCAGGTGCTCGGGGCGATCCTCGCCCGCTGCGAGCTGCGCGCGCCCGACCCGCGGCCCGAGCGCCATCGCCGCAAGATGATCACCTTCGTGCCGGACCGCGGCGCGCAGGCCGTCATGACGGGGCGCGCATGAGCACGTCGCTGCGACCCGTCCGCGAGCCCGCGTTCGAGCGCCTGCTCGAGATCGGCCGCGAGCTCGAGAAGACGGGGTGGGCGTTCGAGCTGCTCGACCGCAGCTGGCGGCTGGCGTTTCTCTCCGAGCAGCTCAAGCTCACCATGGGCGTCGAGGGCATCGACGCCGACAAGCTGCTCGGCGTCGGGCGCCACGTGCTCGACACGCGCATGATGGAAGCGTGGGAGGGCGTGATCACCGAGGAGAGCAAGGCGCGCTTCCTCGAGAACCACCTCCCGTACTACCTGCACGCCGACCCGGGGATCGCGGTGATGGTCCCGGACGACAAGAAGCCGCTGCTCGCCGACGTCCGGCCGGCGCCGCCGCCGGCGGTCTGGAGCTTCGAAGTGCGCCTGCTCCGCGAGGACGAGTCGACGACGCGGGTGAGCTGCCTCGGCGTGGCGCTGCGCGAGGGCGGCGACACGCTCGGGTACGCGATGCTCTACGGCCCGGCGCTGCCGGCGAGCCTGCTGGCGCTGATCATCCGCGGCGACGAAGGGCAGTTCACGCGGATGGCGCGGCTGTTCGAGCCGCGGCGAACCGAGTCAGCGATCCTGTTCGCCGACCTCGAGGCGTCGACCGCGCTCTCACGCCACCTCCCCAGCCGGACGTTCTTCGCGTTCATGCAGGCGCTCGCGAGCGCCATGGACCGCGAGGTGCTCGACCGCAACGGGATCGTCGGCAAGCACGCCGGCGACGGCGTCACCGCCTTCTTCACCGCCGAGGACGTCGGCTCGGCGAGCGGGGCGGCGGCGGCGGCGATCGAGGCGGCCCGCGCCATGGCGGTCGCGGTGCGCTCGGCCGCGGCGGAGCATCCGACGGTCGAGCAGCTCCTCGGCCCGAGCGGCTGCGCCCTGAACGCCGGCCTGCACTGGGGCGCGGGTCTGTACATGGGTCAGCTCGTGACCGGCGGGCGGCTCGAGGTCACCGCGCTCGGCGACGAGGTGAACGAGTGCGCGCGGATGGAGCAGGCCGCACGCGGCGGCGCGCTGCTCGCCTCCAAGACCCTGATCGAGCGCCTCAGCGACGAGGACGCCGGCCGCCTCGAGCTCGATTCTGCCGCCCTGCTCTACCGCTCGGTGGCGGAGCTCCCCGGCGCCGGCGAGAAGGCCGTGCGCGACGCCGGGGGCATTCCGGTCACGGATGTGAGATAGGTGTTTCGTCCGGCCGCCCTTCGCTGGCGCTCGGGCTCTGGACGACGTTAGTAAAGGCTGTCGAACAGCTCCGCGTACTTCTCGTTGACGATGTTGCGCTTGACCTTCAGGGTCGGGGTCAGCTCGCCGGTCTCCTGCGAGAGGTCGTGGTCGAGGATCACGAACTTCTTGATCTGCTCGACCTGGGCGTATTTCTGGTTGACCTCGTCGAGGATGCCCTGGATGAGCTCGTGGACCTTCGGGTCCTTCGCGAGCGCGGCCGGGTCCTCGGAGAGGCCGTGCTCGGAGGCGAAGTGGACGATCTCCTCGGGGTCGAGCGTGATCAGCACGACCGGGTAGGGCCGCCGGTCGCCGTGCATGACCGCCTGTGAGATCCACCGCGACTGCTTGAGATCGTTCTCGAGGTTGGCCGGCGTCAGGTTCTTGCCGCCCGCGGTGATGATGATGTCCTTCTTGCGCCCGACGATCGAGAGATAGCCCTCGTCGTCGAACTGGCCGAGGTCGCCCGTGTGCAGCCAGCCGTCCTCGATCGCGCCGAACGACTCGTCCTGCATCTTGTAGTAGCCCTGAAAGATGTTCGGGCCCTTGAGCAGCAGCTCGCCGTCCTCGGCGATCTTGCCCTCGATGCCGGGGAGCAGCTGGCCGACCGTGCCGAACTTGTGGGCCTCGATCGTCGAGTAGGTCGCGACCGTCGCGGTCTCGGTCATCCCGTAGCCCTCGAGCACCGGCACGCCGCAGGCGAAGAAGAACTCGAGGATCTCCGGGGCGATCGGCGCCGCGCCGGTGACGCACTGGCGGACCTGGCCGCCGAACACCGCGCGCACGTTCTTGAACAGCTTCTCCTCGGCCCCCGCGAAGTGCTGCTGGAGCTCGGGCGGCACCTCCTCGCCGCGCAGCTGCGCGTAGCGGACCGCGAGCCCGACCTTCGTCGCGCCCTTGATCTGCTCCGGGTCGCCGTTGGCGGTGACCAGCGTGTAGATCTTCTCGAAGATCCGGGGGACCGACGGCAGGTAGGTCGGCTTCGTCTCGCTGAGCTCGGGGACGATCAGCTTCGTGTCGCCGCCGAAGTAGGCGATGCACGCGCCCGCGTCGTAGGAGGCGACCTGCACGAGCAGCGCGAAGGAGTGCGCCAGCGGCAGGTAGAGGTACGTGACGTCGTCGTTGTTGACCAGGCCCAGTTCCTGGGCCATGTCGATGACCGAGCGGTAGTTGCCGTGGGACAGCACGCAGCCCTTGGGCGGCCCGGTCGTCCCGGAGGTGTAGATGAAGGTGAACGGATCCTCGGGCTTGACGGCGGCGCGGCGCTCGGCCAGCTCGCCGGCGTCGCGCGAGCGGCCGCGCTCGCGCAGCTCGTCGAGCGTGATGGCGTCGCCGGTGTCCCCGTCGCCATCGATCACGATCAGCGTCTTGAGCGCGGGCAGACGCTCGCGGACCGCGGCGATCTTGGCCAGCTGCGACGCGTCCTCGGCGACGATGGCCACGGACTCCGAGTTGCCCGCCACCCACTCGCACTCCTCGGGGGAGTTCGTCGGATAGATCGGGACGACCACCGCGCCCGTGCTCGAGATGGCCCAGTCCGCGAGCGTCCATTCGAGCCGCGTGGTGGAGAGCAGCGACACGCGGTCGCCGGGGGCGATGCCGAGGTCGATCAGGCCGAGGCCGATCTCGTCGATCGCGCGGCCGGCCTCGGCGTAGCTGACGTCATGCCATGCGCCGTCGCGCTTGTAGCGGGCGGCGGTGCGATCGGCGTACTTCTCCGCGGCGATGGCCATGAGGTCGGCCATCGTCTTCGAGCCCGTCGTCGTATCCGCCGACGGAGTCCGGGTCAGCTCCATATGTCTCTCCTCGCGCTGGGGCCTGCTTGGTACGCGCGAGTCTACGGCGGCCGCGCCAACGACGCGGCGGGCGGTTACGCGGTGACTGCGGTCTGCGGCGTCTGCACGCCCTGTTCGGAAAGCGTGGCGATGAACAGGGTCTTGTCGATCCGGCCCTGGAAGATGGGGACGCCCATCTCCATGCACTTGACGATGACCTCTCGACGCTCCATCCCGGTCTCGCGAGCGAGCTCGGTGGGCGTCAGGTGAATGGCCATTGGACTGTGCCTCCCCGTGTGAGTTTTGTCACGTAGGCGCGCACGGTATCGCGGACGCCGGACGGCCTCAACGGAAATCTCCTCAACGGCAGATAAAGACGCCGCTCGTCAGACGGGATTCGGCACGTCGACGAAGATGTGCTGGACGCCGAAGCGCGCCGCCAGACGGTCGCCGAGCGCGCGGACGCCATGGGTCTCGGTCTCGTAGTGGCCGGCGGCGATGAAGTGGATGCCGGCCTCCCGGGCGTCGGCCATCACGTGCTCGCGCGGTTCGCCGGTCAGGAAGGCGTCGCAGCCCTTCTCGACCGCCTCGTCGAGCGAGTCGGCCGCCGATCCCGAGACGATCCCGATCCTGCGCACGGCCTCCGGCCCGGCGCCCTGCAGCAGCGGCTCCCGCCCGCCCGTGGCGGCGCGCACTCGGTCCAGGAGATCGGCGATCGCGACCGGCTCCTCGAAGCGGCCGATCCGACCGATCGGCGCTCCGCGGTGCTCGGCGAACGGCTCATGCGCCGCGCAGCCCAGCGCCGCGGCCAGCAGTGCGTTGTTGCCGATCTCCGGATGGGCGTCGAGCGGCAGGTGGTAGGCCGCGAGGTTGATGTCGTGCACGAACAGGGGACGCAACCGCTCGGCGAGCCGGTGGCTCAAGCCCGCGGCCTGGAACTCCCAGAACAGCCCGTGGTGCACGAGCACCAGGTGCGCGCCGAGCGTGACGGCTTTCTCGATCAGCTCGCGCTGCGCCGAGACGCCGGTCACGACGACCGCGACCTCCTCGACCCCGGGCACCTGCAAACCGTTCGGTCCGTAGTCCCGGAAGATGGTCGGCTGGAGCAGGCCGTCGATGTCGGCGATCAGGGAGGAGATTCGGACCATGGGCGGCGATGCAGGCGCGCGAAGTGGCTTGCCAAGGGGCCTTTGAACGCTAGAGTTCAGCCCTTGCTTCGCGGGGCTGCGGTCGAACAGGCGTCAAGGAGGACATGGGGCTGTGGGTAGGTCTTTGGTCGAGACGGCTGTCGCACGATACGCCGAGCGTGAGATCGTCGGCCTGCAGCCGTCCGACCACGACCTGGTGGCGGCCGTGCGCCGTGGCGAGGACCGCGCGTTCGAGCAGCTCTTCGAGCGCTATCAGCGCCGGATCGCCGCGTACGTCTACGGCATGGTCAACGACCACGGCCGCGCCGAGGACATCACGCAGGAGATCTTCATCTCCGCGCTGCGCCGGATGCGCGAGACCGAGCGCCCGATCGCGTTCAAGCCGTGGATCTACGAGATCGCGAAGAACGCCTGCATCGACCAGTTCCGCCGCTCGCGGCGGACGGAGGAGATCTCCTACGACGCCGAGGAGGGACTCGGCGCCGCCGACTACGGCCGGCTCGCTCAGCGCGGCCCGTCCCCGGACGCCGCGATGGACCAGAAGCAGGCGCTCCACGACCTGTGCGGCGCGTTCGGCGGCCTGTCGGAGACGCACCACCAGATCCTGGTCCTGCGCGAGCTCGAAGGGCTCTCCTATCGGGAGATCGGCGAGCGCCTCGGCATGAGCCGTCCGTCGGTCGAGAGCACGCTGTTCCGCGCGCGCCGCCGGCTGAGCGAGGAGTACGACGAGCTGGCCTCCGGCCAGCGCTGCATCCGCGTCCAGGCGCTGATCGGGACCGCCGCCGAAGGGCTCCTGGGAAGCCGCGACGCCCGCCGGCTCGCCCGTCACGTCTCGCACTGCCAGCCCTGCCGCAAGCAGGCTCGCGCCGCCGGCGTCGACGGCGCCATCCTCGCCCGCCGCCCCGGCCGGGTCGAATCGCTCGGCGCCAAGATCGCCGGGCTGCTCCCCTTCCCGGCGTTCCTGCGCCCCCGGCGCGGGGACTCCGACTCCGTCCTCGGGAGCGCCGGCGCCGGCCACGGCCAGGCGCTCATCGCCCAGTGGTCCGCCGTCGGCGGGATGCCCGAATCCGTGGTCGCCGGCTGGTCGAAGGCCGCGGCCGCGGCGGCGACGTTGCTCGTCGCCGGCGTGGGCGCCGGCGTCGGCTCGGACGTGAACGCCCGGCCGGCGGAGAGCAAGCGCCCGCCCGCCATCGAGCTCAAGTCCGCGCCGCAGACGGCGCGCCGCACGCCGGCCTCCCGGCCGACCGCGCCGCGCGCGACCACGCCGGCGCGATCGTCCGGCACCCGCTCCTCGGTCGCCAAGCAGCGGACCGAGCGGCGCTTCGCCGGCGGGAAGCGCGCGCCCGCCGGTCGCGAGCAGACCGCCGGCAGCGGCGCTCCCGCCGCCACCGGCGGCACGACCCCGGCCGGGCGCTCCGACGGCGACACCCCCGCACCCGCGACGTCCGGCACCCCGCAGAGCCCCGCGGGCGGGACGCCCGCGGTCGACCGGACGCTCGTCCCGGCGGGCGGCACCCCGGATTCAAGCGGCGCCACGCCGCCCAAGCTCGTCCCCCCGCCGGCGGTCCCGGTCCCGCAGCCCGGCACCGGCGAGGTGAGCGCGCCCGCCACGACGACCGACCCGGCCACGCTGCCGGAGAAGATCGAGTCGACGGTCGGCGACACAGTGACGGGCCTCGGCGGCTGAGCGCCGGACGGTGGCCGCGGAGGACCCGGACGCGTTCCTCGAGTCCCTGACCGACACGCACCTCTACTCCATCGGCGCCTATTTCCAGGACCGCCACCCTGAGCTGGCCGACGACGTGGTCGCCCAGGCCGAGGACATCGAGACGGCCGGCCTGGCCGCCTACGCCAAGCGCGAGGGACTCGAACCCGAGTCGGTCTTCCAGACGCTGGTCACAGGCCTCGCGGTCCGCTATCACCGCGCCGTCTCGGGCTGAGGTCGACCAGGACCCGCGTGTCATACTGACCCCCGCGTCGGGGCGTGGCGCAGCCTGGTAGCGCGCGCCGTTCGGGTCGGCGAGGTCCCCGGTTCGAATCCGGGCGCCCCGATTGCACCGCTGGACCAGGAACTGGCACGCGCCCGCGCGGGAAACCCATCCCGCCCGGCCCGGCGAGGTCCCCGGTTCGAATCCGGGCGCCCCGATTGCACCGCTGGACCAGGAACTGGCACGCGCCCGCGCGGGAAACCCATCCCGCCCGGCCCGGCGAGGTCCCCGGTTCGAATCCGGGCGACCCGATTGCAGCAGGGTCAGAGCCGCCTGGCCGCGTCGCGCGCGACGCGGGCGTCCCGCACGAGCTCCGCGACCAGCTCGGCCGCCGGAATGTCCCGGGCGAGCTCGTGGGCCTGGCCGGCCCAGAGGTTGATGAGGTCCGGATCACCCGAGCGGCGCGCGTGGGCACGCAGTGGCGCGGTGACGTGGTGGATCTCGGGGTAGGCGCGGGGCGCGCGGTCTCCGTGATCGGCCATGAAGCGGTTCTCGAGTCCCCGCGCGAGGCGCCCGGTGAAGGCACGCGTCAATGCCGTGCGGGTCGGGCTGGCGAGGAGATCGCGATGGGCCGGTGCGGTGCCGGCCTCCGGACAGCGCATGAACGCGGTGCCGAGCTGGGCGGCGCCGGCGCCGGCCGCGAGGACGGCGGCGACGCCGCGGCCCGTCGCGATGCCCCCGGTCGCGACGAGCGGCAGCTCGACGGCGTCCGCGACGAGCTGCAGCAGCGCCAGCAGCCCGACGTCGCCCGGCGGGCCGGCGTCTGAGTAGGAGCCGCGGTGCCCGCCGGCCTCGACGCCCTGGACGACCAACGCATCGGCGCCCGCCGAAGCGGCCAGACGCGCCTCCGCGGCGTCGGTGACGGTCACCCAGACCGCCGAGCCGGCGCCGCGCAGCGCGGCGATGATCGAAGGCTCCGGGCACCCGAAGGTGAAGGACACGACCGCGACGGGATCGGCGACCAGGAGCGCCACCTTGTCGTCGTAGCGGTCGTCGTCGAAGCGCACCTCACCGAGGGCCGCGCCGAGGGCCGCGCTCTCGCCCTCGAGCTCGGCGACGTAGGCGTCGAGCGATCCGGCCGGCGCCGGGGCCCCGGACCGCGCGAAGACGTTGACGCCGAACGGCGCGCTCGTCAGCCCGCGCACCGCGGCGACGTCGTCGCGCAGCGCATCGGGCGTGCGGTAGCCGGCGGCGATGAACCCGAGCGCGCCGCAAGCGGAGACCGCGGCCGCCAGCTCCGGCGTCGACGGACCGCCCGCCATGGGGGCCTGGACGATCGGGGTCGCGAGCTCGTCGAGCATGGGTCCTATCAGAAGGGCGTCAGCGGTGGCGCGGGCCGTGCGTGCCGAAGGGCGCGGTGTCGGACTCGCCGCTGAGGTCGAAGCGGCGCTCGACCCACAGCCGCTCGAGGGCGTCGAGCGCGTACGGCGTGAACTGACGGTCCCGGTGCGAGCGGCATTCGGCCAGGGCGTCGAGCGCCGGGATCGGCGTCGTGTAGTGGCGCGCGTTGGTCATCACGTCCCAGGCGTCGGCGACCGCCAGCAGCTGGGCGCCCGCCGGAATCTCCGTGGCGGACAGGCCGTCCGGGTACCCGCGGCCGTCGGCGCGCTCGTGGTGGTGGCGGATCCACGCGACCTGCTCGGGCGACAGTGCCTCCGAGGCGATCTCCGCACCGATGGCCGCGTGGCGCTTGACCTCCTCGTACTCCTCGTCGTCGAGCGGACCGGGCTTGTAGAGCACCGCGTCGCGGATCGCCACCTTGCCGACGTCGTGGATCAGGGCCGCCTCCCGCAGCCGGTCGATCTCCTCCTCTCCCCACCCCTGCACCTCGGCCAGCCGGCAGACGAGGTGGGCCACGCGCTCGGAATGGCGCTGGGTGGAGGGGTCGCGGAGGTCGACGACCCGCGCCAGCGACCGCAGCGCCGCCAGGGCACGCGATCGGGCGAGCCGCGCCGCGCGGTCCTCGTCGCTCATCTCGCTGAGCGCCTCGATCGAGTAGCGCCAGCACTGGTTGCGGCCATGGCTCTTGGCCCAGTACAGGGCACGGTCGGCGAGCCGGACGAGCTCCTCCGGGTCGCCGCCGGCGAGGCTGACGTCGCAGATGCCGGCGGAGAGCGTCATCGGGTGGTCGCCCGCGAGCGGATCCTCGAGCAGGGTGCGTCGCACCCGCTCCGCCATCCCGAGCGCGGCCAGGTCATCCGACTCGGGCAGGACGATGGCGAACTCGTCGCCGCCGAGCCGCGCGACGAGCTCGCCGCCACGGACCATGTCGGTGAGCCGCGCCGCGAAGTCGGTGAGGACGCGATCGCCCTCCTGATGGCCGTAGGAGTCGTTGAGCTCCTTGAAGCCGTCGAGGTCGACGAGCACCAGCGACAGATCGCGGCCGTAGCGCGTCGCCCGCCGGACCTCGGCGGCGAGGGTCTCGTAGAACGTGCGGTGGTTGGCGACGAAGGTCAGCGGATCGGACCGTGCCTGCGTCAGCAGCTCGGCGTGGGCGTCGGCGTTCGCGATCGCCACCGCGATGAGCTCGGCGAACGCGCCGAGGCGCTCCTCGCTGTGCGGCGGAAGCGGCACCTCCGAGACGGACGCGACGGCCACCGCGCCCCACAGCCCCTGGTCGGTGAAGATCGGCGCGGCGGCCGCCGTCGTGAACCCGAACTGGTCGGCGACCTCCGGCGGGCGCCGCTCGTAGGCCTCCACACGCGCGGGCTCGCGCGTGAGCCAGACCATCCCCAGCGCGGTGACCTCGTCGAACGGCATGACGCCGTCGGGCGGCAGCGCGGCGAACATCGCCTCGGGCCAGGCCGCGACCTTCTGCGCGTCCCCGTTCGCCGAGAAGCGCACGACGCCGCCCCCCTGGGCGCCGAGCAGGCGCGTCGCCTCCTCGGCCACCTGCTGGGCGAGCGGATCGAGGCCCGGCTCGGTGGCCACCGTCCTCGCCACCCGGTGCAGGGCGGCCTGCACGTTGGCAAGCTCGGTGCGACGGCGGACCTCCTCGGCCAGCGCGCGCCGGCTCTCGGCGTTGGTGATCGCCACGGAGATCAGCTCGGCGAATTCGCCGAGGCGCTCCTCCGCCTGGTCGGGCAGCGCGCCGGCCGCGTGGGACCCGACCACGACGACGCCCCACGGGCCGCGTGGCGTCAGGATCGGGGCGGCAGCGGCGGACCGCATGCCGTGCTTCTCGACGAGCTCATGTGGGGGGACCTTGTACGCGTCGACGCGCTGCGGGCGATGGGTGAGCCAGACGCGGCCGGTCGCGGTGCCCTCGTCCAGCGGCAGGACCGTGTCGTCCCCTGCGGCCGCCGCGAACTCGGGGGGCCAGAGCGCGAGCGGGACGCCGCTGCCTTCCGCCTCGAAGCGCAGCACCCCGGCGGAGTCCGCGCCGAGCAGGCGCGCGGCCTCCTCCGCCACCTGACTCGTGACCGACTCGAGGTCCGGCTCCATCGCCACCGTCCTCGCCACGCGGTGCAGCGCGGCATGGATGTCGGCGAGCTCCGTGCGGCGGCGGACCTCGCCCGCCAGCTCCCGCCGGCTCTCCGCGTTGGCGATGGCGAGGCCGAGCAGCTCGGCGAGGTCCTGCAGGATCCGGGCGGCCTTCGGGCCGATCGCGTCGTGCCGCGTCGTCGTCGCGAGCACTGCGCCCCACTGCTCGCCGTCGACCCGGATCGGGGCGGCGGCGCCGCCGACGTAGCCCTGACCCAGGACGATCTTGGCGCCGGGCGCGTCGATCGTGCGGTAGTCGGCCGTCCAGGCGGGGCGCCCCTCGAAGTAGACGGTGCCCAACGGCGTCTTCGGGCTGAGCCGCTGGCGATGGCCGAGCGGCATCTCGACGCCGACTGACGACCACAGCCCGACGTTGACGGCGTCGCCATCCTCGAAGCGCACGACCCCGGCGCCCTCCACGGCAAGCACCAGCGCCGCCTCGCGGGCGACGAGGACGAAAAGGTCGTCGGGGGCCTTCCCTGCCGCCACTGCGGTCGCCACTCTACGGAGCGCGACGGCCTGCTGCGCGAGTCGGCGGAGCTCGCCGGTGTCGGGGGTGTCCTCCATAGCGACGGGCCTTCACAATCCTTTCACGTCTGCCCGTGGCAGAAACGCTACTCGCTTCGGGGACCAGGCCGCCGCGGTCATGCGTCCACGAACCGTGTGCAGTCGCCGGGCCGGCCGCTTTCGAAGCCCGTGAGCCAGGCGTCGCGGCGCTCCTCGGGCGTCCCGTGGTGGTTCTCGTTGCCGTAGTCGAAGTCCCCGACGGCGAGCGCGGTGCCCATCGCCTCGTCGATGTCGCCGGGCTTGACCTTCCCCGCGCGATAGACCGAGTTGCCCCACAGACCGGCCATGCAGTCGGCCTGCAGCTCGAACGGCTTCGAGCTGCCCTCGGCCGTCTGCGCGAAGACGCCGAGCTCGGTCTGCAGGTTGTGCGCGTACTCGTGGGCCACGATGTACGCCACGCCGAAGTCCCCGACGGCGCGGCCGTAGCCGGCACGCTGCCCCGGGAAGTCGTCGGTCAGTCCGGCGTAGAGCCGCGCCGCGAGGTTCTGGGCGAGGTAGATGGTGTCGTCGGCCGGGCAGTAGAACGCGGCGCGGTCGTCGGCCACGGCGCCACAGCCCGAGCGGACGCGGTCGCCTGGCGGCACCCAGAGGTAGCTGACCCGCGGCTCGGGGAGGTCCGACGCCGTGAGCGTCCGCGTCCAGTACTCATCGACGCTCCCGAGCACGTCGGTGAGGAACGCGTCGATCGTCCCGACCTCGGTGCGGCCGCGAGCGCTGGGCGAGCGCGTGCCGGGGCCGGCCCGGGGCACCGCCTTCTCGATGTCGTCGAGGATCTTGCGCACGCGCTCGGCGACGCGCTCGGAGAGCTTCTCCGCGCGGCGGCGCAGCTGGCGTGCCTCCTTGCGGACCTCCTGGGCGCGGGCACGGACGTCGTCGGCGAGCCGGTCTGTCTCCCCGCACCCTGAGAGCAACACTCCGCAGAGCAGCACCGCGACGAGCGGGCGAACGGTGGCCACGCCCCGCCGCTACCCGTCAGGCGGCGACGTCGAGCACGACCTTGCCCGTCGCTCCCCGGCCGTCGATCAGCTGGAAGGCCTCGGCGCCCTGCTCGAGCCCGAAGCGGGCGCCGACGATCGGCGCCACGAAGCCCGCCTCGATCAGCCCGTCGATCGCCTGGCCGGTCGCGCGCGCGACGTCGGGCCGCGAGAGGACGTACGCGCCCCAGCCCGCGCCGACCACCTCCGTGTTGCGCAGCAGCAGGCGGTTGACCTTGACCTCGGGGATCGACCCGCCGGTGAAGCCGACGACGACCACCCGGCCGCCCTCGCGCAGCGCGCGGATCGAGTCGGTGAAGCGGTCGCCGCCCACCGGGTCGAGCACCACGTCGACGCCACCGCCGGTCAGCTCCTTGGCCTCGTCGCGCCACTCGCCGTCGGAGCGCACGACATCGGTCGCGCCCGCCTGGCGGGCGACGCGCTCCTTCTCGTCGCTCGACACCACCGCGATGGCCCGGGCGGCCCCGAGCCCGCGGGCGACCTGGAGCGCGGCGGTCCCGACGCCGCCGGCGGCGCCGTGGACGAGCACGCTCTCGCCCTCCCGCAGGCGCCCGCGGAACGCGAGCGAGAAGTGCGCGGTGTGGTAGTTGAGCAGGAGCGCGGCGCCCTGTGCGAAGTCCAGGGCGTCGGGCAGCCGGAAGGTCATGAACGCCGGCGCGACCGCCACCTCGGCCATGCCGCCGAGCATCGTGAAGCCGGCGACTCGGTCGCCCGGCCGCACGTCGGCGCCCTCCGGCGCGTCGAGCACCACGCCGGCGACCTCGGCCCCCGGCACGAACGGCAGCTCGGGCTTGTACTGGTACAGGCCGCGGGTCTGCAGGATGTCGGGGAACGAGACGCCCGCGGCCTTCACCTCGATCAGGACGCCCTGCCCGGGCGTCATCGGATGGGCGGCGCCCGGGGGGTCGACGTCGACGACGCGGACGGCGTCAGGACCGGTCAGCTCGGAGATCTGGAGGGCGCGCATGGCGCGGAACCGTAGTCGACGGGTGCGTAGAGGCCCGCGTCGGAGCTCTCGCCGGTCGCGATCAGCTCCGCGACGATCCGCGCCGCGACGAAGGCCTGGATGTTGCCCGTGCCGTTGTAGCCCCCGAGGGCGAGCAGCCTGCCGTCGCTCCCGGGGACCGGCCCGCAGCGCGGCATCGGGTCCTCGGCGAAGCCGACCACGCCCGACCAGCGGTGGGTGACCGGCGCCTCGACGCCGAGCTCCTCGCGCAGGTAGGCGTCGAGGCGCCGCTGCACCGGATCGGACAGCGTGGGCTCCGCCGTCCAGCTCGCGGGGCCGTCGAGGTCGGAAAAGCCACCGAGCACGACCTCGCCCGTGGGCAGCTGCTGCGCGTACTCGTAGCCGTAGCGGGCGTAGATGGGCCGGGGGACCAGGCCGGGCTCGGCGGGCGCCGTGGCGCAGGCGTTCAGGCGGCGCGGGCGGACGGCGCGCGCGTCGGGGACGAGCTCGGCCAGCCGCCCGTCGACCGCGACCACGACGCGCTCGGCGCGGACCGTCCCGCCACCGGTGCGCACGACGCCGTCGCGCGGCGCGGGGGTGGAAGCCGGGGTCCCCTCGAAGATGCGGACGCCCCGGCGCTCGGCGGCGGCGGCGAGGCCGCGGACGAGCGCGACCGGGTCCATGCCGGCGTCGTGCGCGGTGAGCAGGGCCAGGCGCCCGGGGCGTCGCATGGCCGTCGGCAGGGCGTCGGCCTCGACCAGCTCGCCGGGCAAGCCGTCGGCCTGCAGCGCGGCGTGGTGCGCACGGACGTCGGCGGCCTCGTCGGCGTCCATGCCGACCCGCAGCAGGCCGGTCGGGTAGATCGCGCCGCCGGCGCCGGCCTGCCGCGCGGCGGCGACGACCGCGGCCTGGCCGGCCAGCGTCGCGGCGTGCACCCGGCGGGCGCGCTCGGCGCCCCAGCGCCGGCGGCCCTCGTGGTACATCGGCGCGGCGCCGGCGATCAGGAAGCCGCCGTTGCGGCCGCTGGCACCGCCCGCGACGGTGCCCGCCTCGAGCACCACCGCCTTGACGCCGTGCCCGGCGAGGTGCCATGCGGTCGCGATCCCGCCCATGCCGCCGCCGATCACGCACACCTCGCACTCCTCCTCGCCCGCCAGCGGCGGCCGGGGCTCGTAGGGGCGGTCCTGCCAGAAGGGAAGCTGCGGCATCGAGGAGGATCATCGCGCGGACGCGCCGCGGCTGTTCGGCTGAGGACTCCGGCCGGGACCCGGCGGCTGGCATGCTTGGCCGATGCGCGCGCTCGGAGCCGGACTCACCTGCCTCGTCGTCGCCGCGTGCGGATGGGGCGGTGGCGGCGCGACGGAGACCGCATCGGCGGCGCGCAGCGGGGTCCGGCTGGTCTCGATCGGGTCGTTCCAGTCGCCGCTCTACGTCACCGCGCCGCGCGGCGACCGCCGGCGTGTCTTCGTGGTCGAGCAGGAGGGCCGGATCATGGTCGTGCGCGACGGCCGCAAGCTCGCCCAGCCGTTCCTCGACATCCGCGACCGGGTCGAGGCCGGCGGGGAGCAGGGGCTGCTGTCGATGGCGTTCGCGCCCGACTACGCCGAGTCCGGGCGGTTCTACGTCTACTACACAGACAACAACGGCGACACCCGAGTCGTCGAGTTCGCGCGGGCGACCGCCGACCGGGCAGACCCCGGCTCGGCACGCGAGGTGCTCTTCCAGCGCCAGCCCGAGCCCAACCACAACGGCGGCCTGGTCCTGTTCGGCCCCGACGACCTGCTCTACATCGGCCTCGGCGACGGCGGCGGCGGGGGCGACCGGCACGGGCCGCGCGGCAATGCCCAGAACCTCGGCACGTGGCTCGGCAAGATCCTGCGCATCGATCCGCGGCGCGACGGGTCGCGGCCCTTCCGCGTCCCGGCCGGCAACCCGTTCGTGGGGCGGTCCGGCGCCAGGCCGGAGATCTACGCGTACGGCCTGCGCAACCCGTGGCGCTTCTCGTTCGACCGCTCGACGGGCGACCTCACGGTCGGGGACGTCGGCCAGGACGCCCGCGAGGAGATCTCGTTCGTGCGCCGAGACCGCGCGGCGGGGACCAACTTCGGCTGGCGGGTGTTCGAAGGCCGCACCCGCTTCGCGGAAGGCGAGTCGGCGCCCGGCCACGTGCCTCCGGTCATCGTGCGCAGCCACTCGTCGGGCAACTGCTCGATCACCGGCGGGGTCGTCGTCCGCGATCCGGCGCTGCCCGCGCTGCGCGGCCGCTACGTGTTCGGCGACTTCTGCGACGGCCGCCTGCTTACCTCGCGGCTGCGGACCGGCCGCGCGAGCGCCGTCCGGCCCACCGGCCTGAAGGTGTCCTCGCTCTCGTCGTTCGGCGAGGACGCGCGCGGCCGCGTCTACGCGACGTCGCTGGGCGGGTCGGTGTACCGCCTCGCCGCGCGGTGACCCCCGAGGTCCTCGGGATCCGGGCGCCGAACCCCGGCCCCTACACGCTGTCAGGCACGAACAGCTGGATCGTCGGCCGGGACCCGGCGTGGGTGATCGACCCCGGGCCCGACCTCGACGAGCATCTCGACGCGCTGGTCGCCGCCGTCGCCGCGCGCGGCGGAGCGGGCGGGATCGCGATCACGCACGACCATCCCGATCACGTGGAGGGTGTCGCGGCGCTGCGCGAGCGCCTCGGCGGGCCGCCGCTGGCGGCCGCGCGTCTCCCGGCCGCCGGCGTCCGGCTGGTGGACGGCGAGCGTTACGGCCCGCTGCTGGCGGTCGCCACCCCCGGGCACTCGCCCGACCACTTCGCGTTCATCGCGGGGCGCATCTGCTTCTCCGGCGACACCGTCCTCGGCGAGGGGAGCGTCTTCGTGGGGCCCGAGCCGGGGGCGATGGCGAGCTACCTGGCGAGCCTGCGCCGGTTGCGGGAGCTGCCGCTCGACCGCATCTGCCCGGGCCACGGGCCCGAGGTCAGCGACCCGATCGCGCGGCTCGACGAGCAGATCGCGCACCGGCTCGAGCGCGAGGCGCGGCTCGTCGCGGCGCTCGCCGCCGGCGCGCGCACCGAGGACGAGCTGCTCGCCGCCGCCTGGGACGACGTCCCCGAGGCGCTCCGGCCGGCGGCCGCGTACACGCTCGCCGCCCATCTCGACAAGCTCCGCGCCGAGGGTCGCCTGTGATCGGCGTCCTCCGCGTCCCGGGCGTCCTGGCCCTATTCCTCGCCTCGTGCGTGGCCCGCCTGCCGATGGGCGCGCTCGGGTTGCTGCTCGTCCTCCATACCGAGGACCTCACCGGCTCCTACGCGCGCGGCGGGTTGGCCGCGGGGGCGTTCGCGCTGGCCCTCGGGATCTCGAGCCCGCTGCTCGGCCGCCTCGTCGACTTGCGCGGGCAGGCGCTCGTGCTGCGCCTCGGCGCGGTGGTCTCGGCGGGCGCGCTGCTCGTCCTCGCGACGCTCGACGACGGGGCCCCGCTCGGCGCGATCGTCGCGGCCGCGACCGTCGCCGGGCTGAGCCAGCCGCCCATCTCCGCCTGCATGCGGGCGCTGTGGCCCGCGCTCGTCGAGGGCGCGGAGGGCCGCCACGCCGCCTACTCGCTCGAGGCGGTCGTCGTCGAGGTGGTCTACATCTTCGGACCGGTGGTGATCGTCGCCGGCATCGGCTCGTGGTCGCTGCGCGCCGCCCTGCTCGCCTGCGGCGCGTTCATCCTCCTCGGCGATCTGGCGTTCTCGGTGCATCCGGCGTCGCGGCGCTGGCGGCCGGCCGGCGAGCGCGCGCAGGGACGGGCGGGAGCGCTGCGGGGTGGCGGCATCCGCGTGCTTCTCGCCGTGTTCGCGTTGTGCGGGTTGGCGATCGGCGCGATCGAGGTCGGCGTGCCCGCGACCCTCGAGGCGACCGGCCAGCGCGACCTCACCGGCCTGCTCTTCGGCTTCTGGGGGATCGGGTCGATGATCGCCGGGTTCGTGGTGGCACGCGTGGGGCCGGGGCACGACCCGCCGCGCCGCCTGGCGCTGCTGCTCGTGGTGTGGGGCGCGACGCACGCGGCCGTCGGCCTCGGCGGCTCGCCCCTCGCGTTCGCGCTGCTCCTGCTGGCGGCGGGAATCGCGATCGCCCCGACGATCGTGTGCGCGAACGGGATGCTCGACTACCTGGCGCCGCCGGGCACGCTCACCGAGGCGGTGACCTGGACGACCACCGGGATCACGGCGGGGATCGCCGCGGGCAGCGCTCTGGCCGGCGTCATCACCGAGGCGGCGTCGCCCGGCCTGGCGATGGCGACGCTCGGCGCGGGCGGGGTCGTCGCCGCGGCGCTCGTCTTCCTGACGGCGCCGCGCGTGCTGCGCCCGGCGCCGGTCGCGGCCTAGGCGGGGGAAGGGCTGGCGCCGGCCGCGGCGATCCGGCGGCGGGCGAGCTCCATCGCGGCCGTGAGCGGCGTGGCGCCGATGGCCGCGGCGTCCGCGAAGATGCGCCGCATCGTGTCGCCGATCGCCCGGACCGCCGGCTCGGCGCGCTCGGGCGCGTACCCCTCCGGCTCGAGCTCGATGGCGATGTTGATGATCCCGCCGGCGTTCGCGACGAAGTCCGGGGCCCAGAGGATGCCGCGCGCCGACAGCAGGTCCGCGATCCCCTCGCTCGCCAGCTGGTTGTTGGCGGCGCCGGCGATCGCGCGGCACCGCAGCTCGGGCACGGTGCGGTCGTCGAAGACCCCGCCGAGCGCGCACGGGGCGAGCACGTCGACGTCGGCGCGCAGGGCGGCCTCGGGGGTCGCCCACGTGGCGCCGAGCTCACGCGCGAGCGCCTCCTTGGCGGGGTCGATGTCGGCGACGACGAGCTCGGCTCCCGCCTGGGCGAGCAGACGCGCGAGGTGGCCGCCGACGCGGCCGAGGCCGATGACGGAGATGCGGCGCCCGTCGAGGACGTCCGTGCCCCACACGGCCTCGCAGGCGACGCGGATCGCGGCCTCGGTGCCGAGCGCGGTCCAGGGGCTCGGGTCGCCCGAGCCGCCCGTCTCGACGGTCAGGCCGGTGACGTGCGCGGTCCGCTCGGCGATCACCGCCATGTCGGCGTCGGAGGTCCCGACGTCCTCGGCGGTCAGGTAGCGCCCGTCGACGGCGGCGACGGTGTCGGCGAAGTCGAGCAGCGCGTCGCGGCGGCGGGCGGCGTCGACGGGCTGGTCCGGCCGCAGCATGATCACGCCCTTGCCGCCGCCGAGCGGCAGGTCGGCGACCGCCGCCTTGAACGTCATGGCCCGCGAGAGCCGCAGCACGTCACGGACTGCCGACCGCGAGTCGTCGTAAGTCCACATGCGGCAGCCGCCGAGCGCCGGGCCGCGCGCGGTCGAGTGGACGGCGACCATCGAGAAGAGCCCCGAGCGGCGGCCGCGCCGGATCAGGAGATCTTCGTGGTCGAGGGTGGCGAGGTAGCGGTCGATGGCCGCAGGCTAGTACGTCGCTACGTCAGTGCTCGGGCGGCGGCGAGGCGGGGTCGACCGGCGCCGGGACGTTCGCGCCGCCGGTGGCCGCGCCGGCCGTGCCCTGCTGCGCCGGCTGCTGCTGCGTCGGGGCCGCGGGGTCTGGCGCCGTCGTCTCACCCGGGCGCGGGGTGGTTTGGGAGATCGCGGGCGAGTCGGTGCCGGTGCCCGTGGCCGGGGCGTCGTCGGCCGGCGCCTTGGCGCCGCCGTTGGTGCTGTCCGGCGCGACCACGCCTGGCGTCGCCGGCGCGCCCTGCAGGCCGGCACGTGGCGCGTCGCCCGGCTGCGCCGGCGCCGGCGTCGCGGTCAGCGTGCGCTTGTCCGCGCGCTGGCGCGTGCGCGCCTTCTCGTGGGTGGCGGGCGCGGTGACGGACCGCATCACGGCCTCGCGGCGGGGCGCCGCGGTGACGGCGGCGGCCGCGGCCGGCGCGGGCGCGGTCGTGGCGGCGCGCTTGGAGGCGGCGGGCTCGGCGCTCGGAGCGGAGGACCGGTCGATGGTCAGGTGCTTGACCTCGACCGCGGCGCCGCCCGTGGCGATCGCGGCGGTGCAGACGACGGCGGCGACCTTGCAGGCCGAGACGGCGCCGATGCCGGTCGTGGCGGCGAGCCCGCCACCGCCGGCGCCCGCGCTCGCGGCGGCGCCACCGCCCGCGCCGCCGATGCCGAGGGCCTGTGCGAACAGGGCGAGCGGCCCGGCGCCGAGCGGCGTCAGCGCGGCGAACGAGCGGCGCACGCCGCGCAGGGCGACGCGGTACTCGCGGCAGCCGTCGCACTCGCGCATGTGCCGGCGGGCGCGGCCGGACGCCTTGACGCCCTTGTCATAGGCCTTGGCCAGGTCGACGCGGATCACCGCGCAGTCCATGTCGCGCGCCTCGACGGCCTCCGCGAGGCCGACGCGGGCGCGGACGAGCAGCGACTTCACGGCCGGGACCGTCGTGTCGAGCGCCGCGGCGAGGTCGGCGTACGCCATCCCGTCGATCTCGCGCATGAGCAGCGCGGAGCGCTGCTGCTCGGGCAGGCGCCCGACGTCCTCGACCAGGCGGCGGAGGTCGTCGCGCATCTGAGCCTGCTCGATCGGGTCGTGCAGCGGCTTGCGCGACATCTCGAAGATCTCGGACGGCGCGGGCGTGGGGCGGCGCAGCTGGTCGATGCAGCGGTTGTGCGCCACCCGGTAGAGCCACGCGCGGACGTTGATGTCGCGCGCGTCGGCACGCAGCGCGCTGTAGGCGCGGACGAAGACGTCCTGCAGCACGTCCTCGGCGTCCTGCCGGGAGCCGCCGAGCATCTGGCGGACGTAGGCGAACAGGCGCTGCTGGTAGCGATCGACGAGCGTGGAGAACGCGTCGTCGGAGCCCGACCGGAACAGGGCGACCAGCTGCTCGTCGGAACGCAGCCGGAGCAGCGGGCCGAGCGAGAGGCGGGTCAAGCCTGCCGGTGCATGAAGGGCTGACGCTTCCACGGAACCTTGCTCCGATCGTCAATGCTGGAATCTGGGACTGTAACCGGCACCGCCGCTCGAAGTTCCGCGGTTCACCGTGACACCGGTCCCTTTTCGCATCCTTTGCCCGAACGCCTGCCGATCCGCGGTGACCTGAGCCTCCCCCTCGAGGAGGTGGAACTTCGCACGAGCCGGTCGTCAGGGCCCGGGGGTCAGCACGCCAACGTGACCGCGTCGCGGGTCGAGGCGGTGTTCGACGTCTGGGCGTCGGCGACGCTCTCCGACGCCCAGAAGCGGCGGGTCGCCGATCGCCTGGGCCCGCGCGTCACCGCGGCCGCCCAGGACACCCGCTCGCAGCTGCGCAATCGCGAGCTCGCGCTCCGCCGGCTCGCCGAGCGCCTCGCGGGCGCGCTCGCGGTCGCGCGCCCGCGCACGAAGACGAAGCCGACGCGCGCGTCGCAGCAGCGGCGGCTCGCGGCCAAGCGCCGCCGCGGCGACATCAAGGGCGCGCGCCGGCGCCCCGCCGCCGAGGATTGACGACCCGCAAGGTTTCACGCAACCTCCCGGCAAGGGTCCGGCAAGGGCACCGGTCGGACAGTGCCGCCCATGACCAACCTGCGAATGATCGCCACCGCGGTCGTGGCCTGTGCCGCGAGCGCCACGCTCCTGCCGGGCACGGCCTCGGCGGCCACCGTCACCCGCGCCGCCGACGGCGCGCTGCATTACACCGCGGCCGCCGCGCGGACCAACAGCGTCCACGTCCAGGCGGGTGTCGACCCCGGGAGCATCGTCTTCTACACCAGCGGCGACGCCATGGACGCGTTCCCGGCGGACTGCACGCCGAGCGACCTCTACGGCGGCGACGTCGTCGCGTGCCCCGCCGCTTCGGCCGTGCACGTCGATCTCGGCGACGGCGACGACCGCGGCGTCACCTCCAACGACGTGACCGTGCCGGTGACGCTCGCGGGCGGACCGGGCGCGGACCTCCTCGACGACTCCGAGCGCGGCAACGCGCTCGACGGCGGGGCGGGCGACGACCGGATCATCGGCGGCGAGGGCGCCGACGTCCTCTCCGGCGGCGACGGCGCCGACGACATCGAGGGCAAGGGCGGCCCCGACCGCATCGACGGCGGCGCCGGCGACGACCTGCTGCACCCCGACGGCTACGAGGCGCCGGCCGCCGACGTGGTCGACGGCGGCCCCGGGATCGACGCCATCGACTCCGACTACTCGAGCCGCTTCAGCTCCGCGACCCCGCCCGTGGCCATCACGCTCGCCGGCGGCGCCGACGACGGCCGTGACGGCGAGGGCGACGACCTCCGCGGGATCGAGCGCGTCACGGTCAACGTGGCCGGACGCTATGTCGGGACGGACGGCGCGGACGAGTTCAAGGTCCGCCAGGTCCTCGACCCGGTCGAGCTGACCGGCGGTGCCGGCGACGACCGGCTCTCGGCGGCGGACGGCCCCGACAAGCTCGACGGCGGTCCCGGCGCCGATTACCTCGACGGCGGCTTCGGCCACGACGCCATCGTCGCCGGCCCCGGCCGCGACACCATCTTCGGCGACATCCCCGGCGGCGACTGCGGGCCGGTGTGGTGCAAGCTCCCGTACGGCGACGACACGATCGACGCCGTCGATGGCGAGGTCGACAACGTGACGTGCGGCGCCGGCCAGGACGCGGTCAAGGCCGACACGGTCGACGTGGTGGCGCCCGACTGCGAGCAGGTGACGCGGACCGGCGGGAGCCCGGTGGTCGGCGGCTTCGGCGGCGGGGGCGCGGACGCCGGAGCCGGGGCCGGCGGCGGTGCGGCGCAGAAGATCGCGCTCGCCGGTCGCACGCGGCTGCGGTCTGCCCTTTCGCGCGGGTTCACGGTCCGCGTGACCGGCGCCCCGCGCGGGACGGTCAAGCTGCTCGCGCGCCGTGGGCGCACCGTTGTCGCCCGCGGGACGGGCCGCGCGTCCGTGGGTGGGACGGCATTGGTGCGCCTGCGGTTCACCGCCGCCGCGCGGCGTTCCCTGCGCCGGGCCGCCAAGGTCACCCTGAACGTGTCCGGGGGCGGCGTGAGCGTGAAGGTGACGCTGCGCCGCTAGGAGGGGCAACCCGAGCGGATGCTTCGTCCCGGAACTGCGCAATGAGGGACACAGCGGGGGCGGGGGCGGGTTGAAACGCCGTCAACCACCCCCGTCGTCGGACCTGGGCCGCACGGGGGTGCTTGGGGGCGTCATTGGCCCCCGATCACCCCCTTGCGATCGCTCGGAAGGTCATGGGGGTGGTTGACGTCCTCGCGGGCCGGGCGCGGCCGCGGGCAAACGTGCCACCCTTGTCCGCGTGGGCATGTCGAAGCGCGATCTCGTTCGGCTCGTCGGCGACGGCGAGCTGCCGCGCTCCGGCGCGATGGACCCGGGCCAGGACCCCCGGCGCGAGCGCGTCGCGACGCCGTTCGTCGAGCGGAGCCCCGGCCTCTCGCCGTTTCCCCCGATCGCGGAGTACGCGTTCCTGAGCGACTGCCACACCGCGGCGCTGGTCGCGCCCGACGGCACCGTCGAATGGCTCTGCCCGCCGCGCTTCGACTCCCCGAGCGTCTTCGCCGCGATGCTCGACCGCTCGGCCGGCGGCTTCCGCTTCGGCCCCAGCAACGTCGGCGTGCCGGCCGGCCGCCGCTATGAGCCGGGGACGAACATCCTCGAGACGACGTGGATGACGCCGACCGGCTGGTTCGTCGTCCGCGACGCGCTGGTCATCGGGCGCTGGCGCGAGCGCGAGCTCGGCTCGGAGACCGCGCACACCCGGCCGCCGACCGACTTCGACGCCCACCACGTCATGGTCCGCACGGTCGAGTGCCTACACGGCCAGGTCCAGCTCGAGCTGCTGTGCGAGCCGATGTTCGACTACGGGCGCAACCCCGCGACGTGGGAGTACGTCGAGGGCACGATGCGGTCGGCCGACGCGACCGACGGTGAGAAGCGCGTCCGCCTCATCACCGACCTGCGGCTCGGCATCGAGGGATCGGTCGTGCGCGCCCGCCACCGCCTCAAGCAGGGCGACCGGGCGTTCTGCGCGCTCTCGTGGTCCAGAATGCTCGACGGCCCGACGACGTACGACGAGGCGGTCGCCGCGCTCGAGACCACCAGCGAGTACTGGCGGACCTGGCTCGCGGTCGGCAAGTTCCCCGACCACCGCTGGCGCGGGCACCTGCAGCGCTCGGCGCTGACGCTCAAGGGGCTGACCTACGCGCCGACCGGTGCCGTGATCGCCGCGCCGACCACGTCCCTGCCCGAGACGCCGGGCGGCGAACGCAACTGGGACTACCGCTACACGTGGATGCGCGACGCGACCTTCACGCTCTGGGGGCTGTCCGCGCTCGGCCTCAGCTGGGAGGCCGACGACTTCATCCAGTACGTCGCCGACCTCGAGCGCAACGAGGACGGCTCGCTGCAGATCATGTACGGCGTCGGCGGCGAGCGCGACCTCAAGGAAGTCATCCTCGATCACCTGACCGGGTACGAGGGCGCGTCGCCGGTCCGTGTCGGCAACGACGCCTACGACCAGCGCCAGAACGACGTCTTCGGCACGGTGCTGGACTCGCTGTACCTGCACCAGAAGGAGTACGGGCACAACTCGCAGCGCCTGTGGCCGGTGGTCGAGTCCCAGGTCAAGGCCGCGCTGCGCCGCTGGCGCGAGCCCGACCAGGGCATCTGGGAGGCGCGCGGGGAGCCCAAGCACTACGTCTCGAGCAAGCTGATGTGCTGGGTCGCGCTCGACCGCGGGGCGCGGCTCGCCTCGCGTCGCGGGCGCGACGGGCTCGCGGACGAGTGGCGCGAGGTGGCCAACGAGATCCACTCGGACATCTGCGAGCGCGGCGTCGACGCCCGCGGCGCCTTCCGCCAGCACTACGACACCGACGCTCTCGACGCCTCGACGCTGCTCATGCCGCTCGTCCGCTTTCTGCCGGGCGACGACCCGCGCATCCGGGCGACCGTGCTGGCCGTCGCCGACGAGCTCTCCGAGAACGGCCTCGTGCTCCGCTACAAGGTTGACGAGACCGACGACGGGTTCTCGGGCGACGAGGGCACGTTCCTGATCTGCTCGTTCTGGCTCGTGAGCGCGCTGCTCGAGATCGGCGAACGCCGCCGCGGCCGCGAGCTGTGCGAGCGGCTGCTGTCGCTGGCGTCGCCGCTCGACCTCTACGCCGAGGAGCTCGACGCCGCCACGGGGCGCCACCTCGGCAACTTTCCGCAGGCGTTCACCCACCTGGCGCTGATCAACGCCGTCATGCACGTCATCCGCGACGAGGAATCCGTTCCGCTCGCGTGACTGAGTTAGAGTCGCGCCGTGGGACTCCTCGGCGACTGGCTCGGCTCCAAGCGGATGAAGGACCCCGTGCGCGGGACGGCGCAGGTGGTCGGCGCGTCCGGCGCGCCCGATCACGCCACGAGCGCCAACTGCAAGCTCACCCTCGTCGTGAACGCCGACGGGGTGCCGCCGACCCCGATCCAGCACACGTGCATCGCGCCGATCTCCAAGTGGCCGTACCCCGGCACGACGCTCCCCGTCACGGTCGATCGCGCCGACCCCGAGCGGCTGAAGGTGGAATGGGACGAGATCCAGACGGGCAGCGCGCAGGCCTGGCAGAGCGCCGAGGCCATCGCCGCGTCGATGGGCGGCGCGACGGCGGCCCCGCAGGGCAGCGGCGGCATCACGATCCACGCCGGCGGGCAGATGGACGACGCCACGCGGGCGCAGCTCGCCGCGCTGGGGCTCGACCCCGAGGCGTTGATCGCCCAGGCACAGGCGCTCCGCGCCGCCGCCCCGCCGCCGGCCGGAGATGACGTCTCCGACCAGCTGCACAAGCTCGCTGAGCTGCACGCGAGTGGCGTGCTGACCGACGACGAGTTCGCCGCCGCCAAGCGCAAGGTGCTCGGCGCCTGAAGCCACGCTGACCCGTCAGCGCACCTTCCGGCCGACTCGGCTGTTATACGGACTCATGCGCCTCGCACGCCTCGTCGCCGTCACCGTGCTGCTCTGCCTCGCCCCGGCGGCCTCCGCCGCGGCCGAGCTCGTGTACGTCAAGGACCCGGCGGACCCCGAGCGCCCGGCGACGGTGTGGATCGCGCAGAACGACGGATCCGGCCCGCGCAAGCTCGCGGAGGGCAGCATCCCGCGGATCGCGCCGGACGCGAGCACGGTCGGCTATGTCACCGCCCGCGGCAGCAAGCAGGCGCTGATGATCGTGCCGGCGGCCGGTGGGGAGCCGCGGCGCCTGGCGACCTCGTCGAGCATCGAGTCCATGCGCTTCTCCCCCGACGGCAAGCTGATCGCGGCCGAGGTCGGCGGCCGGCGCCTGATCGTCTACGAGACCGCGACGGGGCGGTCGGGCACGATCGCGCGCGGCTTCATCAAGGGGTTCTCGTTCTCGCCTGACGGCACCACGATCGTCTTCGGTCGCGGGGAGGACGACACGGCGCTCGGCAAGTCGGACCTCTACAAGGTGTCGGTGCTGGGCGGCGAGCCCGAGCAGCTCACCGAGGACGGCCGGTCGCTGCTGCCGGTCTGGGGCCCGGAGCGCATCGCGTTCGTGCGCAAGAAGGCCGCGCCGCGGGAGGGCGGGATCCCGGCGTACGACATCTGGACCATGACCGCCGAGGGCGGGCGGGTCCGGCGCGTGACCGTCACCAAGGTCCCGGTCCTCGTGAGCGGCCTGCTGCCGGTCGAGTGGTCGGGCGACGGGCGCAAGCTGGTCGCCCAGTACGTCGGCCAGGGCGTGCAGGTGGGCTTCACGGTGAACCCGTTCCGCGGTCGGGTCCGCGCTTTGAGTCGGAACCCGGAGCGCGGCAAGGTCGCCTTTGGCCTCTCCGCCGACGGCGTCGACGTGCTGGCGATGACCGGCGGCCCGGACCCGCAGGCCAAGCACGACATCGTCACCACGCCGTACGAGCGCGGCAAGACCACCGTGCTCGTCCGCAACGCGGCGTACCCGGACTGGACGCGGTGAGCCCCGGGTAGCGCGGCGGGCATGACCCGCGTGCGCTACTTCTACGGAGCCTCCCAGGAGCACTTCGGTCCCGAGGAGCTCCTCCGCCACGCCGTCGCCGCCGAGCAGGCGGGCTTCGACGGCATCTCGACCTCCGACCACCTGCAGCCGTGGTGGGAGCCGGGCGAGTCCGGGCACACCTGGATCTGGCTCGGCGCCGCCGCCCAGGCCACGGAGCGCGTCCCGATCGGGACGGGCGTCACCTCGACCGGCGCGCGCTACCACCCGGCGCTGATCGCCCAGGCGTGGGCGACGCTCGAGCGCATGTACCCCGGCCGCCCGTTCCTCGGTATCGGCTCCGGCGAAGCGCTCAACGAGGTGCCGGTGGGCGACGACTGGCCCTCGCCGGCCGACCAGATCGCGCGAATGGACGAGGCGCTGGGCTTCATCGACCGCTTGTGGAAGGGCGAGACGATCACCGAGGAGGGGACCTTCTACCGGTTGGAGGACTGCAAGCTGCACTCTCTCGCCGAGCGCCGGCCGCCGGTCTGGGTCTCCGCGTTCGGCCCGCAGGCGGCGGCGGTGGCCGGGAAGTGGGGCGACGGTCTCTGGACGCTGCCCGACCCCGACAGCACGCCCGGGGTGATCGACGCCTATCGCGCCGCCCGCCGCGAGGCCGGCCGGGAGGGCGACGGCGAGATCCTCTTCCAGGCGATGTACTCGTGGGCGGAGACCGACAAGGAGGCGCTCGAGGCGGCGCGCGTCTGGAAGGGCGCCCAGCCGGACGACCACTTCCTGCGCGACTGGCACAAGCCCGCCGAGATGTACGAGCACGGCGAGGCCGAGATGTCCGACGAGGAGTTCAAGGGCGCGGCGCTGATCTCCTCGGATCCTGACGTCCACGTCGAGCGCATCCGCGAGCTCGAGGCGCTCGGCGCGACGATCGTCGTGCTCCAGAACAACTCGGGCGCCGACCCGATGGCGGGGATCCGGGTCTACGCGGAGGCGGTCCTGCCGAAGCTGCGCGAGGACTGACCCGGCTATACCGTACGGCCATGCGGGCGGGCATGATCCTGATCGTTTCCATCTGCCTGCTCGCGCCTCCGACGGCGCGCGCCGACGACCGCCCGGACCTCGTGCCCGAGCTGCCGCAGGTGGTCGACGAGACGCAGGTCGCGTCCGAGTACATGGACGCGTACACGGTCCCCGGGAAGCTCCTGTATCGCTTCGACGCGACGCTGCGCAACCGCGGCGGGACGCTCGACCTGTTCCGCGACCCGAACACGGGGCACGCGATGCAGGCGGTGTGGAAGGGAGGCGAGCCGAGCGAGGCGCCGGACCCCAACGTCGCGCCCTCGGGGCCGGACGCGACGATCTTCGACCGCTCGGCGAGCGGGGCGCGGTTCGAGTATGTGTTCGACCGCGGCCACGACCACTGGCACTACTTCTCGGCGGCGCGCTACGAGCTCGCGGTGCCCGGTGAGGGCATCCGCGTGTCGGACAAGATCGGCTTCTGCCTCGTCGACGGGCTCGGGCAGCCGCGCTACTTCCCGCTCTGGTACACCGGAAGCGGGCCGCAGACGTGGTGCGGATTCAGCCACCCCGAAGGCACGTTCACGCGGATGGGCCTCTCGCCGGGCCTCGCCGACCGCTACCGCTCCCAGCGCCACTTCCAGTGGATCGACGTGACCGGGCTGGCACCGGCCGCATACGAGCTGCGGGCGCTCGCGAACCCGAACGGCGAGGTGCTCGAGTCCGAGCGGTCGAACAACATCGTCGCCGAGACGCGGACGATCCCCGGCGTGCGGATCGCCGACGCCGCGGCGGAGACGGCAACTGGCGCGACGGTCGAGGTCGGGCTCTCGGCGGCGGTCATCGCGCCCGAGATCCCTGCGCGTGCCGCGGCGGACTGCGAGCCCAGCGAGACCGCCGACGAGTGCTACGCGCACGGCTCGGCGGCCGGCCCGGTGCGGTTCTCCGTCAACCGCCGGCCCGCACACGGAGCGGTCGGGCTGCGCCGCGGTGACGACGGCCTGCGCGCGACCGCGATCTACAGCCCGGATCCCGGCTGGGAGGGGACGGACTCGTTCACGGTCGCGGGGACCGACGGGCGCGGGCTGAGCGGGCCGGCCGCGACGGTGACGGTGACGACGCGCGCCCCGCAGTCGCCCCCGGTCCCGCCGCCGGCCGCCCCGCCCGGCCTCGCGGGCGTGGCGCCACCGGCGCCGCCGCTCGTCCGCGACGCACGGCTCGAGCGCCGCCGCGGCCGCTGGTTTGCCGTGCTCGTCCTCGGCGCCACCGCGACCGTGCGCGGCGAGGCCCGGCGTGCCGGTTCGACCGTGCGCCGCTACCGGACGCGGCGGCTCGGCCGCGGCCGCCGGGCGATCGCGCTCGGCCGCCTGCGCGGCCGCTTCGTCGTCCGGCTCCTTGTGATCGCGCCGGCCGGCCGCCGCACCGTCGTGTTGCGCCGGGGGTAGGTTCACGTCCCATGGACCCGATCGTCTGGATCGCCGAGGAGGTCGAGCGCTGCGACGACGGGACGTACCTGCTCGGCACGTTCCACGGTCACCTCGACGATGGCGCCGCGCCTCCTGAGGAGTTCGCGGGGCTGACCGTCGACGAGGCGATCGCCTGGGGCCGCGCTCGGGCCCGCCGCGTGCAAGTACGGCTGGGATCCGGCGGCTATCACTCGGCGGGTGTCGAGCCGTCGCCCGGGTGCCCTCCGTGGCCGCCCGCTGACCTGCCGCCACTCGTCCGGCGGCGGACGCCGGAGCAAGCGTGGAAGGACCGGAGCGAGGCGGACTCGCCGATCGAGTGGGCGGTCGACGTGTGGCTGACCCCTTCGCGGCTGGATCCGGCGGAGCTGCCGAGCATGGACCGTGCGGTCGCGGCGGCGGCGCGCTCGGCCGGCGCGTCGGGCTGGGATCGAGCGGAGCTCGACGGCCACCTGGCAGACATCGAGGCCGCGCGTCGCAAGGCGGGTCCGGACGAGGACGTCGGGTGGTTCTCCTACCACCGGCCGGCGTATCGCGTGCGGCTCCAGGTCGGTGCGGCGACGCACGCGAGAGCCATCGCCGAAGTCCTCCGGCGCTACCCGCCGCCCGACGGCTTGGCCGTCTCGGCGACCGCCGCGCCGGCGCCGGCCGGCCGATAGCCGCGGGACTCCGGCTCAGCCACGGGGCGGCCTGGGTAACCTCGCTCGAATGTTCTCCTTCCCGCGCACGGTCAACGAGAAGGCGGCCCGGGTGGTGGCGGCCGGGGTGATGGTGGCGGGGATCGTCACCCTCGTCACCGGCTGGTACTGGATCCTCGCGGTGCTCGCCTACGGCTTCGGCGCGCGGGTGCTCGCCGGGCCGACGTTCAGCCCCCTCGCGCAACTCGCGACGAAGGTGATCGCGCCGCGGCTCGGGGAGCCCAAGACCGTCTCCGGCCCGCCGAAGCGCTTCGCGCAGGCGATGGGCTTCGCGATGACGACGACCGCCGCGATCCTCGCGCTCGGCTTCGGTGAGACCGGCGCCGCCGACGTGCTGCTCGTGGCCCTGATCGCCGCCGCCGGCCTCGAGTCGATCCTCGCGTTCTGCGTGGGCTGCCAGATCTTCGGCCTGCTGATGCGCGCGGGGGTCATCCCGGACGAGATCTGCGCCGAGTGCGCGGACATCTGGTCGCGCCCGGGCATGGCGCGCCCCGGCACGTGACCGACGGGCCCGATCCCGACCTGCTGCGCCGCGTCGAGCGGCGCGTGCTGTGGCTGGCGATCGCGATGGTCCATCACGCCAACCGCGTCCGGCCCACGCCCTCGGGGGTGAAGGTCGGCGGCCACCAGGCGTCGAGCGCGTCGATGGTCTCGCTGATGACCGCGCTGTGGTTCGCGCACCTCGAGCCGCCGGATCGCGTGAGCGTCAAGCCGCACGCCTCGCCGGTCCTGCACGCGATCAACTTCCTGCTCGGCCGCCTGGACGCGCCGTGGCTCGAGACGCTGCGTGAGTACGGCGGCCTGCAGTCCTACCCGTCGCGGACCAAGGACCCGGATCCTGTGGACTACTCGACCGGCTCGGTCGGGCTCGGCGCGACGGCGCCGATCTGGGGCGCGCTCGCGCACCGCTACGTCGCTGGGCACTTCGACGTCCCGGTCGGCGGGCGCCAGATCGCGCTGATCGGCGACGCCGAGCTCGACGAGGGGGCGTGCTGGGAGGCGATCGTCGACCCGATGGTCGCCCACCTCGGCGAGGTGATGTGGGTCGTCGACCTCAACCGCCAGTCGCTCGACCGCGTCGTGCCCGACATCGCCGCGGGCCGGTTGGCCGGCATGTTCGAGGCGGCCGGCTGGCATGTCGAGTCGGTGAAGTACGGGGGCCGGCTGCGGCGGCTGTTCGAGCGCGACGGCGGCGCGGCGCTGCGCGCGCGGATCGACGCGATGGCCAACGAGGAGTACCAGCGGCTGCTGCGCGCCGACGCCGCCGATCTGCGCGAGCGCCTGCCGGGAGGCGACGCAGGGCTCGAGCGCCTGGTCGGCGACCTCGAGGACTCAGAGCTGCTGGAGGCGTTCCGCGACCTCGGCGGCCACGATCCTGACGCGCTGCTCGCCGCGTACCGGGCCGCCGACGCGGTCCACGACCGCCCCAGCGTCGTCTTCGCCTACACGATCAAGGGCTGGTCGCTGCCGACCGAAGGCCATCCGGCCAACCACTCGGCGCTGCTGAACCCGGAGCAGTACGCCGAGCTCGCCGCCGAGCTCGGCACCGACCCGGACGAGCCGTGGCAGCGGTTCGATGCCGGCTCGCCCGAGGCCGAGCTGTGCACCGCGGTGGGCGCGCGGCTCGGGCGCCCGGAGCCGCACTGGGTCACCGATCCGCCCGCAGTGCCCGAGGCCCTCGGGCGCGACCACGGGCAGGGGCGTGCGTCCACGCAGCAGGCGCTCGGGCGCTTCTTCGCCGACCTGGCTCGCGAGGCGCCGGAGGTGGCCAAGCGCGTCGTGACCGTGTCGCCCGACGTCGGCACCTCGACCAACCTCGGCGGCTGGATCAACCGGGCGGGGATCTGGTCGCTCGGCGAGCGGATCGACTGGTTCGCCGACGACACGGACACGCTCGTCCGCTGGCGAGAGACCGACCACGGCCAGCACATCGAGCTGGGCATCGCCGAGGTCAACCTCGTCGGGCTGCTCGGGGAGCTCGGGGCGACGTGGTCGCGCCAGGGCCAGCCGCTGCTCCCGGTCGGGACGATCTATGACCCGTTCCTCGCCCGCGCGCTGGAGCCGTGGTCGTTCGGGATCTACGCGGGCGGCCAGTCGATCCTGGTCGGAACGCCGAGCGGGGTGTCCCTGGGGCCGGAGGGCGGGGCGCACCAGTCGGTGACGACGCCGTCGATCGGGATCGAGCAGCCTGGCTGCATCGCCTGGGAGCCCGCGTTCGGGCAGGACCTCGAGTGGGCGTTCCTGCACGCGCTGTCGCGCCTCGGCCGTCCGGACGGCACCAGCGCCTACTTCCGCCTCTCGACGCGGCCGGTCGACCAGCGGCTCGCCGCGCTGCCCGACGACCCCGCCGCGCGCGCGACCCGGCGGCGGCACGTGCTGGGCGGCGGCTTCAGGCTGCGCGCGGCGGACGATGCGCGGCTCGCGATCGTCGCCATGGGCGCGATGCTGCCCGAGGCGTGCGAGGCGGCCGACGTGCTCGCCGCGGAGGCCGGCGTGACCGCCGAGGTGATCTGCGTGACGAGCGCCGACCTGCTCTTCCGCGCGTTCCAGGCGCGCGCCGGGCTGGGGGAGGGCGAGCCGGCGATCCTCGACGAGCTGTTCCCGCGTCCGTTGCCGCTGGTGACGCTGCTCGACGGCCACCCGCACACGCTCGCGTTCCTGGCATCGGTCCGGTCTGTCCCGGTCGCGTGCCTCGGCGTGCAGCGCTTCGGCCAGTCCGGCGACCTCGCCGAGCTCTACGAGCATCACCAGATCGACGCCGAGTCGGTCGTCGGCGCCGCCCTCGACCTGCTGGACGTGTAGCCGCGTGCTCCGCGCACGCCGCGTCGGGGAGGGCCCGCCGGTCGTGCTCCTTCACCCGGGGCCGGGGCTCGACGGCTCGATCTTCCTCCCGTTCCTGGCGCCGCTCGCGGCGTCGCACGAGCTGATCGCGCTCGACCTCCACAGCGACGACCCGACGCCGCCCGACGGGCTCGCGGCGATCACCGCGGCTGTGCGCGAAACGGTCATCGCGTTGGGGCTGGAGGACTACACGCTGCTCGGCCACTCGTTCGGCGGGTTCGTCGCCCTGCAGCACGCCGTTCGCTACCCGGGCCACGCCGCGCGGCTCGTGGTCTCCGCGTCGGTCGCCGACGAGCGCGTCTTCGAGCACGTCGGCGCGAGCATCGAGGCATTCGCCTCGCCGTCGGTCGAGGCCGCCTTCGAGCGCGAGGGGTCGGTCTCGACCCAGGAGGAGGCGCTCTCGATCTGGATCGACCAGGTCCCGTTCTTCGTCGCCGAGCCGGGCGGCGCCGGCGAGGCGGCGTTCGTCGACGCGCTCCGCGGCGTCGAGTTCTCGGTCGCGGCGATGCGGCACGACGACTACGGCGACCACGACGTCATGGGCTCGCTCGGCGAGGTCGCCGTGCCGGCGCTTGTGCTCGCCGGGGCGAAGGACCGGATGATGCCCCCGGAGTACGTCGGCGCGATCGCCGAGGCGATCCCCGGGGCCGAGCTCGTGGTCTTCGAGAACGCCGGCCACTTCGCGTTCGCCGAGTGCCCGGACGAGTACCTCTCCGCGCTCGGCGGCTGGCTCGCGCGCTAGA
This sequence comes from uncultured Solirubrobacterales bacterium, assembly GCA_963828075.1. Taxonomy (GTDB): domain Bacteria; phylum Actinomycetota; class Thermoleophilia; order Solirubrobacterales; family Solirubrobacteraceae; genus JACCYI01. The sequence continues at coordinate 3,236,894 of CAWHDH010000021.1, forward strand.
CCTACCCCCGCACCAGCCCTTCCCGCCTCGCCGCGGCCACGGTCTGCACCAGCGTCTCGCGCGACGGGTGCTCCGGGCGCCAGTCGAGCCCCTGCTTGGCACGGCGGGTGTCCATCACCACGGGCTCCAGGAAGGCGTTGATCCACTGGGCCTGGGCGGGCATGAACGGCGTGCGCTTGACGAGCTCGGCGGTCGCCTCGACGGCGGCCGAGGGGATCTTCAGCGCGTACCAGCCGAGCTCGTTGGCGAGCTCGGAGACGGTGATCGTCCCGTCCCCGGCGAGGTTGTAGATGCCGGGCTTGCCCTGGCCGGTCACGGCGGCGACCAGCGCGGAGGCGACGTCGTCCTGGTGGACGAGTTGAAATGGGATGCCGTGGTCCGGGATGACCGGCTTGATGACCGGCGCCGCGCCGAGCAGCGAACGCAGTGGCCCCGGCAGCTTCTCGGCCGCCTGGACGTACGGGATCAGCTCGATCAGCGTCAGCGCGTCGGGTCCGGCGACGATGCACGGGCGGAACACGTAGGAGTCCTTGCCCGAGCCGCGCACCGCCTGCTCCAGCACGCCTTCGAGCTCGGCCTTCTGGGCGGAGTAGTAGTGCGCGTCGGTGCCGCGCGGCTCGACGTTCTCGGTCAGCGGCTGCGGGTTGTCGGCGTGGAACCCGTACGCCGCGACGCTCGACGTGTAGACGATCCGCTTGACCTTCTCCGCCGCCGCGGCCGCCTCGAAGACGTTGCCCGAGCCCGTCAGGTTGATGGTGCGGGTGTCGTCGATCCCGCCGAGGATGATGAAGGCGAGGTGCACGACGACGTCGGCGTCGGCGACGAGCGCGTCGACCGCCTCGCGATCGAGGACATCGCCCTGGCGGTACTCCGTCTTGTTCGCGCCGATCGAGGCTGGATCGAACGGCCGGCGGGCCATGCCGAGCACCTTCTCGACGGACGGCTCGCGGTCCAGCGCGCGCAGGAAGGCCTTTCCGATGTCACCGGTCGGGCCGGTGACGGCAACGGTCAACTTTGCTGGTGGCATGCGGGGTCCTTACCCCGCGGGAGCGTCCTCGTAGCCCGGTTCCCCCGGCAGGACGATGCGGGCGACCTCGCCGCTGAACACGACGCGCGGCTCGATCGGCACCACCCGGCGCCCGCGCGCCCAGCCCAAAAGCTCGTCGGCCGACGCGAACACCTCGAGCTGCTGCAGCGTCTTGATGGTCGGGAAGACGAGCAGGATCTCGTCCGCCGCGAACGCCTGCAGCGCCCCGCGGGGCGTGAACCACCCGAGGTCGACGCACTCGTCGCCGTCGATGCGCGCGACGGCGCCCTCGGGCAGCGTCGCCAGGAAGAAGTGGGTGTCGAAGCGGATCTTCACCTGGGCGGGCGTGATCCAGCGCGAGAACTTCACGAGCGCGGCGGGATCGTCGAGCGCGATGGCCGCCTCTTCGAGCACCTCCCGGACCCCGGCGAGGCGGTGCGCGGCGTCGCCCTCGCCCTCGTGCGCGTCGACCGCGCCGCCGGGGAACACCCACGCGCCGCCCATGAACCGCTGCGCGGGATTGCGGCGCACGAGCAGGACCTCGAGCGTGTCCGCCCCGCCGCGCGTGAGGATCACCGTCGCCGCCTGCCGGGGCACGGTCGCAGCGCCGTCGACGAGCTCCTCGCCGGGGCCTGGGCGGTCGACTTCCACGCACTGGACTCTAGGTACCCTGGCCGCATGACCACGACGACGACGACACAGAAGTGGATCTGCGAGTCCTGCGGATTCATCTACGACCCCGCCGACGGCGACCCCGACGGCGGCATCCCCGCCGGCACCGCCTTCGAGGACATCCCCGCCGACTGGTTCTGCCCCGTGTGCGGCGCGCGCAAGGCCGACTTCGAGCTCTACGAGGACTAGGACTGAGACGATGAGCGAACCGCCCGCCCTCCGCGTGTCCGACCGCGAGCGCGAGGCGACGGTGACGCTCCTGCGCGAAGCCGCCGGTGAGGGAAGGCTGACGCTCGAGGAGCTCTCCGAGCGGGTGGAGCTCGCGTACGCGGCACGCGTCGGCACCGACCTCGCGGAGCTGACCGCCGACCTGCCGACCGGCCTGGCGACGCCGTCGTTCCCGGCGCCGGCGACCTGGAGCGCCCCGCCGGAGACGAAGCCCGACTGGGTCGTCGCGGTCATGAGCGGCGCCGACCGGCGCGGGCCCTGGCGGATGCGCCGCCTGACCAAGGTGGTCGCGGTGATGGGCGGATGCGAGCTCGACCTGCGCCAGGCGCAGCTGCCCGGCCCCGAGGTCGAGATCCTGGCGATCACGGTGATGGGCGGCATCGACGTCATCGTTCCCGACGGCGTCGTGGTGGAGATGGGCGGCTTCGCGCTCATGGGCGCCAACGAGAACAGGGGATCCGACGCCGAGCCGCCGCCGCCCCCGGGCGCCCCGGTGGTGCGGGTCCGCGCCTATTCGCTGATGGGCGGGGTGGACGTGAAGCGCAAGCGCGCGCGTGAGGTCGTCGCCGAGAAGCTGCACGCCTGGCGCGGGCACTGACCGGGCGCGCCGCGGGCGACCTTGCATACTGGAGGCGATGGCCTCCGCGACGACTCCGCCCGCGCCGATCAGCGCGCCCGCGCCCGACGCCGTCACCGAGGAGCGCCGGTCGCTCCCGCCGCTCGGGCTGCTGGTCTTCGTCGTCGGGATGTCGACGCTCGGCGCCGAGATCGCCGCGGCGCGGCTGATGGCCCCGTTCTTCGGCGCCTCGACGATCATCTGGGCCAACACGATCGCGATCGTGCTCGTCGCGCTGTCGATCGGCTACTGGTTCGGCGGGCGCCTTGCCGACCGCCACCCGCACCTGCACGGCCTGTGCGGGCTCGTGATGGCCGCCGCCGTCCTGCTCGGCCTCGTCCCGTTCGTGGCCGATCCCCTGCTCGGCCTCAGCGTGAAGGCGTTCGACACGATCGCGGTCGGCGCCTTCGCCGGGTCGCTGTTCGGCGTCCTCGCGCTCGTCGCGGTCCCGGTCCTGATGCTCGGGGCGGTCTCCCCGTGGGCGATCCGGCTCAAGGTCCACCGCGTCGAGGACAGCGGCGAGACCGCCGGGCGCCTCTACGCGATCTCCACCGTCGGGTCGCTGGTCGGGACCTTCCTCGCCGCGCTCGTGCTGATCCCGCTCGCCGGGACGCAGCGCACGTTCCTGTTCTTCGCATTCGTGCTGACGGTCGTCGCCGCGCTCGGCCTCGGGCGCCGCTATGCCGTCGTCCCCGTGCTCATGGCCGGCCTGCTCGCGCTGCCCGTCGGGGTCGTGAAGGGCGACGACGAGGGCCGCGTGATCCACGAGGCCGAGACGACCCAGCAGTACGCGCGGGTGGTCGAGTACGACGACGGCGAGCGCACCCTCGAGCTCAACGAGGGGCAGGCCATCCACTCCGTCTACCGGCCGGACACCGTCCTGACCGGCAACGTCTGGGACGGCTACCTGGTCGAGCCGATCGCCGCGCTCGGGCGCCCGCCGAAGACCATGGCGATCCTCGGCAACGGCGCCGGGACGACCGCGCGCGCCTATGGCAAGTACTTCCCCGGCACGGCGATCGACGGCGTCGAGATCGACGGCGAGCTGACCGACATCGGCCGCCGCTACTTCGACCTCAAGCCGCGCCGCGGGCTGCGGCTGTTCGCCGAGGACGCCCGGCCGTTCCTGCGCCGGATCGACCGCCGCTACGAGGCCATCCTCGTCGACGCCTACCGCCAGCCCTACATCCCGTTCTATCTGACCACGCGCGAGTTCTTCGAGCTGGCCCGCGACCGCCTCGCGCCGGGCGGCGTGGTGATCGTCAACGTCGGCCATCCAGAGGACTCCGACCAGCTCGAGCGGGTCCTCTCGGCGACCGCGGGGACGGTCTTCCCCCACTTGATGCGCGACCCGATCGAGAAGGTCAACACGCTGCTGATCGCCTCGCCGCAGCCCGTTTCCGCGGCCAAGCTCCGGGCCGCGGCACCGCGCCTGCCGGCCGAGGTCGCGGAGATCGCCTATGGCGCCGCGGCGCGCCTCGCCGCCCCGCTCGGGGGCGGCGACGTCTACACCGACGACCGCGCGCCGGTGGAGTGGCTCATCGACAAGTCGATCGTCTCCTACGCCGCGGCCGAGGGCGACTGACTCAGTCGGACACGCCCGCATCGGCGAGCCAGTCCCACGCCACCGCCTGATCGATCACCGCGACGCCGAGCTTCTCCGCCTTCGCGGTCTTCGCGGCGCCGACGTCGGCGCCGGTGATCAGGTAGGTCGTGGCCGCGGAGACCGAGGATGCATTCGTCGCGCCGGCCTGCTCGAGCAGCCGGACGAACGCCGGGCGGGCGATCTTCTCGCCGGTGTCCGGATGGGCGATCGCGCCCGTGACCACGACCGTCGCGCCCTTCAACGGGGAGTCGCCCGCCTCCGCGACGTCGATCGGGCGGTCCTCGTCGAGGACGTCGAGGCTCACGCCGCACCGCCGCAGCTCGGTCACCATCGCCTGGGACTCGGGCCGCTGGAAGTACTCGACGATCGACGCCGCCACCGCGGGGCCGATGTCCTTGACCTGCGCGAGCTCCTCCGCCGACGCCGCGGCGATCTGCTCGACCGACTCGTAGCCGGCCAGGCACAGGCGCTTGGCGGTGCCCTCGCGCGCGTGGCGGATGCCGAAGCCGATCAACGCGCGCCGCAGGCCGACGCCCTTGGAGTGCTCGATCGAGGCGATGAACCGGTTGGAGCTGATCTCGGCCATGCCGTCGTAGGCGAGCAGCTGCTCCTTGGTCAGCGAGTAGAAGTCGGCCGGCGAGCGCAGCAGGCCGTCGTCGTAGAGCCGCGCGATCCAGGTCGCGCCGACGGCCTCCATGTCGGCCGCCGCACGCCCCGCCCACCACTGCAGGCGGCGCAGCGTCTGCGCCGGGCAGTCGAGGTTCGGGCACAGCAGCTCGAGCGACGCGCCGCGCTCCTCGAGCTCGGTCGCGCACGACGGACAGTGCGTCGGGATCTCCGCGTCGCGCACGCCGCCGGGCTGCTCGCCGGGCGCCGGCCCGCTGACGAACGGGATGACGTCGCCGGCGCGGCGCACGAGCACGCGCATCCCGACCCGGATGCCCCGGGCGCGGACCACGGCCTGGTTGGCGAGCGTCGCCGACGAGACGGTCGTCCCACCGACGAACACCGGCTCGAGCACCGCGCGGGGGACGACCTTGCCACCGGGGCCGACCTCCCACGCCACGTCGCGCAGGATCGTCTCGCGCTCCTCGGCGACGAGCTTGACGGCGACCGCGCCGCGCGGGGTGCTCGACCGGGCCCCCGCGGCAGCGAACGCCCGGTCGTCGTCGAGGCGGACGACGACGCCGTCGATGTCGAAGTCGTTCTCCGCCCGCGCCGCCTCGATCCGCTCGATCACCTCGAGGACCGCGTCACCCCCGGTGACGACCGCGACCGGCGGGACCTCGAATCCGTGCGAGGCCAGGTCGGCGACCGCCACGCCGCCGCCCGCGACGTCGAAGGCGAAGAAGGACAGCACCCGCCCGGCCTCGGCGGCGGCCTTCGGGTCCTTCTGCAGCAGCGTCCCCGCGCACGCGCTGCGCGGGTTGGTGAGCGGCTTGTCCGGGTGCGCGGCGTTGTAGGTGTCGAACACGGAGGTCAGCATCACCGCCTCGCCGCGCACCTCCACCCGGCCATCGACGCCGGGCAGCTCGCGCGGGAGGCCGGGCAGCGCCCAGCGCACGGCGGCCGTGACGTCCTCGCCCGTGGTCCCGTCGCCGCGGGTCGCGACGTGCTCGAGCGCGCCGTCGGCGAAGACCATCGAGAGCGAGACGCCGTCGAGCTTCGGCGTCACCCGCAGGCGCTGGCCGGGGAAGCGGGCGGCGAACTCTCGAACGCCGCCCTCGCGATCGGTCGGGCTGACCTTGGCGAGCGAGAGCATCGGCCGTGCGTGGCGGATCGAGCGCCGCCCCTTGGCCGGCGGGGCGCCGACCTTCTCGAGCGGGTTCTCGGCCGGCGCGAGCTCGGGGTGCTCGGCCAGCAAGGCGCGCAGCTCGTCCTCGAGCGCGTCGTAGGTGGCGTCGTCGACCGACGGCGCGCCGGCGTAGTACTCCGCCTTGAAGCGGATCAGCTCGCGGGCGAGCTCGTCGATGCGGGCGCCGGGGTCGGGGTGGGGGTCGAGTGTCGACATGCGCGCCGGATCCTCACACGTCGGTCCGACCGAAGTAGCGTCCCGGCGCGTGCCGAGCTCGCGCCGGAACATCGCCGGATGGCCGACTAGGACACCGCGTGCCGCCGGAAGCCGCCCTCGGCGTTGATGACCTGCCCGGTCACCCACGCGCTGTTCGGCGACGCGAGCCAGCGCACCACCGGCGCGATGTCCTCCGGGCGCCCCCAGCGGCCGGCCGGGAAGGCGGGTCGCAGGAACTCGCGAAGCTCGTCGTCCGGCCAGCCCGTGTCGACCGGACCCGGGTTGACGGCGTTGACCGTGATGGCACGGTCGGCGAGCGCGTCGGCGAGCGAGCGCGTCATCTGGTGGATCGCGCCCTTGCTGATCGCATAGGGCAGCTCGCTCGCCATCGGGGCCAGGTGCTGCCCGGAGGTGAAGAGGACGATCCGGCCGTCCGGGCGCGCGTCGTCGTGGAGCGCGGCGAACGCCTGGGCGAGCAGGACGGTCGCCCGGGCGTTGACCGCCCACGCGCGGTCCAGCTGCTCGGCGGTGACGGTGTCGAGCGTCCCGTCCGCGCTGTGGGCGTGGTTGGCGACGAGGACATCGACGCCGCCGAACCGCTCGACCGCCACGGCGACCACGCGACGCGCCGCCTCGGGATCGGCGAGGTCCTCGTCGACGGCGGCCAGTCGTGGTCCTTCGCCGCCGAGGGCACCGACGACCGCCGCCGTCCCACCCGGCTCGGCGCCCCACGGCTGGCGGGCGTCGTGCGGCGACCACGCCTGCACCAGGACGCGGGCGCCGTCGTCGAGCAGGGCGCGCGCGATCGCGAACCCGATGCCCGCTCGGCGCCCGACCCCGGTGACGATCGCGACGCGCTCCATCCGCCGACGTTCTACACGACGACGGGCGGGGACGGTCGGTGGCCGAGCGCGGACTCCGCGGCGCTCGGGTCATAGACGCGGTCGATCGACGCGGGCAGCTGCCAGCCGCGTCGCGCGAACGCGGCGGCGACCTCGGGGCAGCGCCGATGGATGACGGCGGCGGCGTCGGCCAGCAGCTCGGCGCAGTCCTCGCGGCCGAACGGCGATCGGCCGCAGACGTTCAGCGCTCCCGTGACGTCGCTGCGGGCGAGTGCGAGCCGGACGGCGGCGACGACGTCCTGGAGCGCCACCGAGCGGTGCAGCCCGTGGATCGCGGCCGTCCGCGGCGGCTCGGGGAAGCAGCGGGCGACGCGCAGCGACACGGTGGAGAGCGGCGCCGCCTCGCAGAGCGCCTCGGCGGCCAGCTTGGTCTCGTCGTAGGCGTCGCGCGGGCGGGGCGCGAGCGCCTCGGTGACCCAGACCGCGGCGCCGTCGGGCACGAGCGCATGGCCGTAGAGCGAGGTCGTGCTCAGGTGGACGACGCGCGTGACGCCGTGGCGCGCGGCCGCCTCGAGCACCGCGTGTGTCCCCGCCACGTTGACCTCGGCGAAGCGCTCAGGCGGCTCGCTCGCCAGGTGCGGCGCGTGCAGCGCCGCGGCGTGGACGACCGCGATCGCCCCGTCGAGCGCCCGGTCGAGAACGGCGGCGTCGGCGATCGAGCCGACGACGGCGGTGTGCGGGCCCGCCACGAGGTCGACGCCGACCGCGTCGGGGCCGAGCGCCGCCGCGATCGCCCGCCCGAGCCGCCCGGAGCTCCCCGTCACGACGACGGGCGCGGTCACTTCCGGCGGATGCGGACGTGGAGGTGGTCGTCGTGGTAGCGGAGCTTCGTGACGATCTTGCGCGGCCCCTTCAACCCGGTCCGCGGGCCCACGAAGACGTACTGCGCGTCCGCCGCGACGAAGCGGTCGACCAGGTCCTGGGCCAGCCGGCGGTCGATCTGCGAGGGCGAGCGCGGCCGCCGCTCGGTGCGGTCGAGGCGCGGGTAGTAGATATCGACGTCGAGCCCGTTCTGGTGCGAGGCGTGGCCGAGGCCGCCGTAGCGCTTGCCGAAGCCGCCGCCCCGCGGGCGCGAGAGGTCGCCGATCCCGACCCGCGGCGCGCCTGGGTTCTCCGCCCGATACCCCGCCAGCACCGCCAGCAGCGTGAGGACGAGGCGGTCGGTCCCCCACCGCCGCCAATCCCGGTTGGGGCTCTGCTTGAGGATCGGGTCCCACGTGAAGAAGTCGCGCCCGCCGGCGGGGAGCATCATCCCGTCGACCAGCTTGCCCCGCCACGGCGGGCCGACGGCTCGCGAGCGATGCCAGACCAGCGGCTCGTCGGTGAGCGGCGGCGGTCCGTTGGCCGGCTGGGGGGTGACGGTCGGGCTCAGCGTCGCCCACGGCGTCACCGTCGGCGACGGCGACGCCTCGGCGGCGGGCGGCGGCTCCGGCTGCGGCTCCGGCTCCGGCTGCGCCGCCAGCGCCACCGCCGCACCGGCGACGGCGAGCAGGCAGGCGAGCGGGGCCGCGGCGCGCATCAGTGGTCCTGTCCGTGAGGTCGGCGAGGTATCTGGCCCGTGGCTGGGCGTGGCTGGCGGTCGCCGCCGCCCGGCTGCGTGCTGGTTGCCCGGTGACGGGTGGCGGCGGCCGTCAGGCGCGTCCAGACGCCGCCAGGACCCGTCGAAATCGCGGACACGGCCACTTAGCGCCCTCGCCACTCCGGCGGTCGCTTCTCCCCGAACGCGCGCACGCCCTCCTGGAAGTCCTCGGAGTGAAAGCACGTCTCGCGCAGGTCGACGAGCTCGCGCTCGACGGCGGGATCGAGTGCTCCCTCGGCCGCGAGCAGCTCGCGCAGGACGCGCTTGTTGCCGGTCAGCGAGAGCGGGGCGTTCGCGGCGACCTCGGCGGCGTACCGGACCGCGACGCCTTCGAGCTCGGCACCGTCGACGACCTCGTTGACCAGCCCCCACGCGAGCGCGCGCTCGGCGTCGATGTTCCGCCCGAGCAGGAAGAGCTCGCGCGTCCGCGGCTCCCCGATGGCGTCGAGGAACTTGCGCAGCCCCGTGTGCGAGTAGATGAGGCCCAGCTTCGCGGGCGGCATGCCGAGCTTGACGCCCGCCGCCGCGACCCGCAGGTCGCACGACAGCGCGAGCTCGAGGCCGCCGCCGATCGCATGGCCGTTCAGCGCGGCGACCGCGGGATAGGGGAACGCCTCGAGTGCCTCGATCGCGGCGGTGAAGGGGTGGGCGACGAGCGCCTCGGCGCGGTCGGCGAAGTCGGGCGAGCCGGGCAGGCCGCCGATGTCGTAGCCGGCGGAGAAGACGGGGCCGGTCGCGGTGATGAGCAGGCAGCGCGCCTCGAGGCCGGGCAGGGTGGCCGAGATCGCGTCGAGGATCGCGTGGTCGAGCGCGTTACGCTTGGCCGGGTTGTCGATGGTCAGGCGGGCCACGTGCGGCGCCGGGTGGTCGAGGCGCAGCTTGCCCTCGGCCAGCTCGGCGGCCGCTGCGCTACTCAAGGACGACGAGCGTGTCGCCTTCGGAGACGGACTGGCCCTCTTCGACCACGACCTTCGCCACCGTGCCCTCGTCCTCGGCCTCGACGGGCATCTCCATCTTCATCGACTCCAGGATCACCACCGTGTCCCCTTCCTCGACGCTGTCGCCGACCTTCACCTCGATCTTCCACACGGTGCCGGTGATGTGGGCTTCGATGTCGGCCACGGCCGCCAGACTCCTTGTTCGTTGCCAGTGAGCGGGACCATAGCCGCCGTGCCAGAGGACGAGGCCCGCCGCCGGCTGCTCGCCGGTCAGCGCCTCGGCAGTCCTACGGATACCGCCGAGTCAGCGGTCCGTGCGGCCGGCGCCCTGCAGGCGCAGGTGCCTGCCGCGGCCGCCCTCGGGGTGCGCGCGCGGACGACCGGGCTGACGGCGGCGGACGTCGATCGCGCTCTCTGGCGCGATCGCACGCTGGTGCGGACATGGCTGCACCGCGGGACGCTGCACCTGGTGCCGACCGAGGACCTCAGCTGGCTGCTCGGCCTGCTGGGGGAGCGCAACGTCGCCAGGACCGCGCGCCGGCACACCGAGCTCGGGGTGACCGAGGCGGGCGCGCTGGCCGTGGAGCGGATCCTGGCCGAGGACGGCCCGCTCGAGCGCGCGGCGATCGGCGCGCGGCTCGTGGCGCAGGGGTTCGACGTGGCGGGCCAGCGCCTGATCCACCTGATCAGCTGGGCCGCGCTGCTCGGTCGCGTGCTGCCGGGGGCGGGGGACACGTTCGTCCGCCTCGAGGACTGGCTCGGTGGCCCGGCGCCGGCCGGCCCGTCCGGCGATGCTGCGCTGGACGAGCTGGCCCGCCGCCACCGCGCCGCCTACGGGTCGGCGGACCCTCGCGACCTCGCGGCCTGGGCCGGCGTGCCGGTGCCGTGGGCGCGGGCGGCCTGCGCGCGCATCGGCGACGCGCTGCCACCGGCGCCCCCGCCGCTGAACCGGCCAGTGCTCAACCTGCTGCCCGCGTTCGACGCCGTCCTGCTCGGCCACCGCGACCGCTCCTTCCTTCTCGCGACCGAGCATCACCGCCGCGTCCAGGCCGGCGGCGGCTGGCTGCACCCGGTCGTGCTGCTCGACGGCCGGGTGGTGGCGACGTGGAAGCGCGAGCGGGGGAAGGTCGTCGTCGACCCGTTCGCCGACCCGCCGCCCGCGGACCTGCTCGCTGGCGAGATCGCTGACCTCGAGCGCTTCGCCGCGCCCAGACTTGGCGAATCGAGCGGGAGCCGCTAGAAAGCACGCCGTGGAGTGCTCGTGGACTTCAGCCGCCACGCTCGCGGTCGCCCGACGTCGCCGGCCCAAGGGGTGAGCCGATTCACGGCTGACGCATCGGCCGCCGGATACGCGATCGACGAATGGCGCGCGCTCGATCGCCGGCACGTCTGGCATCCCTACGGTCCGATGCCTGCCCCCGCCGAGGCACTTCCGATCGTGTCGGCCGACGGCGTCCGCTTGAGGCTGGCGGACGGGCGGGAGCTCATCGACGGCATGGCGTCGTGGTGGTGCGCCATCCACGGCTATCGCCATCCGGTGCTCGACGGCGCGGTGCGCGAGCAGGTCGACCGCATGAGCCACGTCATGTTCGGCGGCCTGACGCACGAGCCGGCGGTCCGCCTGGCCGAGCGGCTTGTCGAGATGACCCCCGAGGGTCTCGAGCACGTGTTCTTCTGCGATTCGGGCTCGGTGGCCGTCGAGGTCGCGCTGAAGCTGTGCATGCAGGCACGGCCCGGCAGGCACCGGATGCTCACCGTCCGGGGCGGCTACCACGGCGACACGTTCGGCGCGATGGCGGTCTGCGATCCCGGCGGGATGCACGAGGCCTTCCGGGGCGCGCTGCCGCAGCACGTCTTCGCCGAGCGCCCGCCGCGTGAGCTCGGGCCCGAGTACGCCGAGCACCTCCGGGGCCTCGTCTCCGACCATGCCGACGAGCTCGCCGCGGTCATCGTCGAGCCCGTGGTGCAAGGGGCGGGGGGGATGTGGTTCTACGACCCGGCCGTCGTCCGTCTGCTCCGCGAGCTCTGCGACGAGCATGGGCTGCTGCTGGTGCTCGACGAGATCGCCACCGGCTTCGGGCGCACCGGCGCGCTGTTCGCGTGCGAGCTCGCGAACGTGACGCCGGACGTCCTCTGTGTCGGAAAGGCGCTGACGGGTGGGTACATGACGCTCGCGGCGACCTTGTGCACCGCGAGCGTCGCTCGTTCCCTGCGCGGTCAGGCGCTCATGCACGGACCCACGTACATGGCCAACCCGCTGGCATGCTCGGTCGCGCTCGCCTCGACCGGGCTGGTCGCCGATGGTGCGTGGCTCCAGGACGTGGCGCGAATCGAACGCGGACTCCGGCGCGGCCTCGGGGCCGCGCGCGACGTGCCGGGCGTCACCGACGTTCGCGTGCTCGGCGCGATCGGCGTCGTGCAGCTCGACCGGCCGGTCGACATGGTCCGCGCGGCGGCGGCCGCGGTGGCCCATGGAGTGTGGCTGCGCCCGTTCCGCGATCTCATCTACGCGATGCCGCCCTACGTGACCGGTGACGAGGACCTGCGGCAGATCACCGAGGCCATGACCGCCGCCGCCGCCGCATGAGGCTGCTCGTCGTGACCGGGACCGACACCGGGGTGGGGAAGACGGTGGTGACCGCGGTCGTCGCCCGGCGAGCGGTGGATCGTGGCGAGTCGGTCGCCGTGGTCAAGCCGGTTCAGACCGGCGTGAAGCCCGGCGAGCCGGGCGACCTCGACGAGGTGCGCAGGTTGAGCGGCGTGGATGACCTGCACGAGTTCGCGCGCTTCGAGGAGGCGCTCGCGCCGGCGACGGCGGCCCGGCGCGCCGGGGTCCCCGGACCATCCGCCGCCGAGATCGCCGAGCGGGTGCTGGCGCTCGGCGACCGTGACCTCGTGATCGTCGAGGGCGCCGGCGGCATCATGGTCCGCTTCGACGACGCGGGAGCCACGGTCGCGGACGTCGCGGCGCTGCTCGACGCACCGGTGCTGGTCGTGGTGCGGGCCGGCCTCGGCACGTTGAACCACGCGGCCCTGACCTGCAGCGTCCTCACCACCCGAGGGCTTCAGTGCCCGGGGCTCGTCGTCGGGGCGGGGCCGACCCCTCCCGACCCCGTGACCCGCTGCAATCTCCACGACCTCCCCGCCTACACCGGCCGCCCCGTCATAGGGTTCGTCCCCGAAGGGGCGGCGCGGCTCGAGCCTGGCGCGTTCGCGGACGGAACGAAGGCCTGGATCGAGAGAGAGGTACCACCACTGTGAGCAGAATCCTTGACGTGGCCCGCCGGCGAGTGCTGGAGGAGGGCCAGGGCTTGACCGAGCCCGAGGTGCTGGAGGTTCTCCGCCTGCCGGACGAGCACATCGAGGCCGCGCTCCAGCTCGCGCACGAGGTCCGCATGCGGTGGTGCGGCCCGGAGGTCGAGATCGAGGGGATCGTCAGCATCAAGACCGGCGGCTGTCCCGAGGACTGCCACTTCTGCTCGCAGTCCGGTCGCTTCGAGACGCCGGTGCGGGCAGCGCGGATCGACATCGGATCGCTCGTCGAGGCGGCGCGGCAGACCGCGGCGACGGGGGCCACGGAGTTCTGCATCGTGGCGGCAATTCGCGGGCCCGACGCGCGGATGATGAGCCAGGTCCGGGACGCGATCGACGCGATCCGCGAAGCCGTGGACATCAACATCGCGTGCTCGCTCGGCATCCTCACCCCGGCGCAGGCCGACGAGCTCCAGGACATGGGGGTGCACCGCTACAACCACAACCTGGAGACCGCACGCTCCCACTTCACGTCCGTCGTGACGACGCACTCGTGGGAGGAGCGGCGGGACACGCTCGAGCTGGTTCGAGACCGGGGGATGGAGGTCTGCTGCGGCTGCATCATCGGCATGGGCGAGACGCTCGAGCAGCGTGCCGAGCTGGCGGCGCAGCTCGCCGAGGTCGATCCCCACGAGGTGCCCATGAACTTCCTCGACCCGCGGCCTGGGACCCCGTTCGCGGACCTCCCGCTCGTGAGCACGCAGGACGCGCTGCACGCGATCGCGGCCTTCCGCCTGGCGATGCCGCGGACCGTCCTGCGGTTCGCCGGCGGTCGCGAGCTGACGCTGGGGGACATGGGGGCTCGCCAGGGCGTCCTCGGCGGCATCAACGCCATCATCGTGGGCAACTACCTCACGACGCTGGGGCGCGACCCGCAGGAGGACCTCGACCTCCTGTCCGAGCTGTCGATGCCGGTCAAGGAGCTGTCGAAGACCCTATGAGCGCCGTGACGGCGGCCGCGGCGTACTGCGACGGCTGTGGCAAGCCCGCCGGCGCGGGCGACCACGGTCGCTGTCGCGAGCGCCGGGCCAGGACGGATCCCCCGCGGTTCTGCACCGCGTGCGGACGCAAGCTCGTCGTGCAGGTGCTTCCGATCGGCTGGAAAGCGAGGTGCGTCCGGTGCGGGCCGCTGGCGACGTGAGGGACATCGGGTCGACCCTCGACGGCCTGCAGGAGTCCGGGCTGCTGCGCCGGCTGCGCGAGATCGACAGCGCGCAGGGCCCGCGCGTGCGCCTCGAGGGACGAGACGTGCTGCTGCTCTGCTCCAACGACTACCTGGGCCTGGCCGGCGATCCCCGGGTCCGCGCCGCCGCGGCCGCCGCGGCGGAGCGCTGGGGCGCCGGCGCCGGCGCCTCGCGGCTCGTGTCCGGGAGCATGACGCCGCACCGCGAGCTCGAGGAGGAGCTCGCCTCGTTCAAGGGCACCGAGGCGTGCGTCCTGTTCGGCTCCGGGTTCCTCGCCAACACCGGGGTGGTCGCCGCTCTCAGCGGTCGCGACGAGGTCGTGCTGTCCGACGAGCTCAACCACGCCTCGATCATCGACGGCTGCAGGCTGGCTCGTGCGGAGACGATCGTGTATCGACACGCCGACCTGGACGCGGTCGCCTCCGCGCTCCACCGGGCCGGCAGCCGCCGAGCGACGATCGTCACCGACTCGGTGTTCTCGATGGACGGCGACGTCGCGCCGCTCGAAGGGATCGTCGAGCTCGCGCAGCGCCACGGAGCGCGGGTCATCGTCGACGAGGCGCACGCCACCGGCGTCCTCGGGCCGGGTGGGCGCGGCGTGGTGAGCGACCTCGGGCTCGAGGGCGACGTCGACGTCGTCGTCGGGACGCTGTCGAAGGCCTTGGGCAGCTACGGCGCGTTCGTCTGCTGCAGCGCGGAGATGAAGGCGTTCCTGGTCAACGTCGCCCGGACGCTGATCTTCTCGACCGCGCCCCCGCCGCCATCCGTCGGCGCGGCGCTCGAATCGCTGCGCATCGTCCGCGAGGAGCCCTCGATCGTCGGCCGCGTCCGACGCAACGCGCGCCTGCTTCGCGGCCGGCTCGCGGCGCGCGGCCTGCCGGTGACGGCCGGTGATGTGCCGATCGTCCCGGTCGTCATCGGCGAGCCGCAGGCGGCGATGGACGCGTGCGAGGAGGCCCTATCGCGCGGCGTGTTCGCCCAGGCGATCCGGCCTCCAACGGTGCCGAAGGGCACGTCGCGACTGCGCGCCGTGGTGATGGCGAGCCATACCGAGGCCGACGTGCTCGAAGCCGCCGAGGTACTGGCGGAGGCGGCCCTCGCGAACGGGGCATCGCTCTAGAACGGGAAATTTGCCTAATCCAGCTCGGGTTTAGTACCTTTTCATGCGTGAACAAGTTCGAGCGCATGAAGAACGCCAAGGACGGCCTCGACGTCTACCCCGATCTCATGCGGGCGGCCAAGGAGGGCTGGGAGGTCCTCGACGACGATGACGTCGCCCGGCTGAAGTGGTACGGGCTCTACCCGCACAACACCAAGGACGGCAATTTCATGCTCCGCGTGAAGGTCGTCCAGGGCGTCCTCACCGGCGATCAGGTCGATGCGCTGGCCTCGATCACCGAGGACTACGGCCGCGGGATCATCGACTGCACGACGCGCCAGTGCGTCCAGATCCACTGGATCCAGCTCGAGAACGTCCCGGACATCCTGTCGCGCCTCGACGCCTGCGGGCTGACCGTCAAGGGCGCCTGCGGGGACATCACGCGCAACGTGGTCGGCTGCACGCTGGCCGGCATCGGCCACGACCAGGTCGTCGACGGCAAGCAGACGGCCGACGACCTCCACGAGTACTTCCTCGGCAACCGGCTCTACTCGAACCTGCCGCGCAAGTTCAAGATCTCCGTGACCGGCTGCAAGGAGGACTGCGC
The DNA here is from genome assembly GCA_963828075.1 of uncultured Solirubrobacterales bacterium. Taxonomy (GTDB): domain Bacteria; phylum Actinomycetota; class Thermoleophilia; order Solirubrobacterales; family Solirubrobacteraceae; genus JACCYI01. Next base: position 3,252,675 of record CAWHDH010000021.1, read on the forward strand.
CCGCGGGCTGATCAACGACCTCGCGCTGTCCGGGGCGGTCCACGAGGACGGCACCGTCGGCTTCAACCTGCGCGTCGGCGGCGGGCTGTCCGCCACGCCGCGCTTCGCCCGCGCGCTCGACGTCTTCGTCACGCCCGAGGAGGCGCCCGAGGTCGTCGCCGGCGTCCTGCGGCTGTTCCGCGACTCCGACGAGAACCGCCAGCGCCGCGCCCGCGCCCGCATCAAGTTCCTCGTCGACGCGCTCGGCCCGGACGGCTTCCGCGACGCGCTCGAGGCCGAGGTGGGCCGGCCGCTGCGGCGCTCGGCGCCCGCCCAGCCCGACATGGTCGGCCACGACCACATCGGCGTCACCCCGCAGACCGACGGCGAGCACTCGTCGGTCGGCTTCGTCGTCCCCGTCGGCCGGCTGCGCGCCGACCAGCTCCGCGAGCTCGGCCGCCTCGCCCGTCTGTACGGCACCCAGGGTGGCGAGCTGCGCCTGACCCACCAGCAGAACGTCCTGATCCCCTGGGTACCGAACGAGCGGGTCGCCGACCTGCTCGCCGAGCCGGTCAACGACGAGCTCCCGGCCGAGCCCGAGCTGTTCGTCCGCGGCCTGCAGACCTGCACCGGCAAGGAGTTCTGCGGCTTGGCCAAGGTGCACACGAAGGACCGCGCGCGGGAGATCGCCCGCTTCCTGGACGAGCATGTCCGTCCGAACGGCCACGGGGACGACCTGCGCGTCCACTTCGCCGGCTGCTCGTCGAGCTGCGCGCAGCAGCAGATCGCCGACGTCGGGATCGAGGGCGTGCTCAAGAAGGTCGACGGCGAGTTCATCGAGGCGATGGACATCCGCATCGGCGGGCGGCTCGGCTCCGAGGCCCGGTGGGGCGACGTGGTGCTCAAGAAGGTCCCGCACTACCACCTCAACGAGACCCTGCTCAGCATCTTCACCCTCTACGAGCAGCATCACGACGACGAGGAGACCTTCCGCGACTTCTCGGCGCGCACGGCCCCCGAGTGGTGGACGGAACAGCTCGAGGCGGCGGATGCCCTCGCCCAGGCCTGAGCTTCTCGAGGACGCGACCGCACAAGAGGTCCTCGCGTACGCGGTGCGCGAGTGGCACCCGCGGCTCGCCGTCGCCTGCTCGTTCCAGAAGGAGGCGTCGGTGATCGTCGACCTGATCAAGCGCGTCGAGCCCCAAGCGCGGATCTTCACGCTCGACACGGGCGTCCTGTTCTCCGAGACGCACGACGTCTGGCGGCAGGTCGAGGAGCGCTACGGCACGCCGGTGGAGGTCTACAAGGGGATCTCCCTGGCCGAGCAGGCGCGGCTGCACGGCGACCGCCTGTGGGCGCGCGACCCCGACGCGTGCTGCGAGATCCGCAAGGTCGGCCCGCTCGACCAGGCGCTCGCGACCGTCGACGCCTGGGTCAGCGGCCTGCGCCGCGAGCAGTCGCCCGAGCGGGCGGAGACGCCCAAGCTGTCGTGGGACGACGGCCACGGCAAGTGGCGGCTGAACCCGCTGGCCGACTGGACCGAGCGCGACGTCTGGAACTACATCTTCGAGCACGATCTGCCCTACAACGAGCTGCACGACCGCGGCTACGCGTCGATCGGATGCACGCACTGCACGAGCCCCGGCGACGGCCGCGACGGCCGCTGGGCAGGGTCCGAGAAGACGGAGTGCGGGTTGCACGTCGTCGCCGCGAGCAGCCGGCCGACGGTGACCCTGCGCGAGTCCGAGGAGGAGGAGGCGGCGTGACGCGCATCAGCCACCTGGAATCCCTCGAGGCCGAGGCGATCCACGTCATCCGCGAGGTGGCCGCCGAGCTCGAACGCCCGGTGCTGTTGTTCAGCGGTGGCAAGGACTCCGCCGTGCTGCTGCACCTGGCGCGCAAGGCGTTCTGGCCGGCGGCACTGCCGTTCCCACTCATGCACGTCGACACCGGGCACAACTTCGGAGAGGTCATCGAGTACCGCGACCGCCTCGTGGCCGAGACCGGGGCGGAGCTCGTCGTGGCCAGCGTGCAGGCGTCGATCGACCGCGGCCGCGTGATCGAGGAGACCGGGCCGCGCGCCTCGCGCAACCGCCTGCAGACCGTCACGCTGCTCGACGCGATCGAGGAGCGCGGCTTCGACGCCGCGTTCGGCGGCGCGCGGCGCGACGAGGAGCGCGCCCGGGCGAAGGAGCGCGTGCTCTCCTTCCGCGACGACTTCGGCCAGTGGGACCCGCGCCGCCAGCGCCCCGAGCTGTGGGCGCTCTACAACGGGCGCATCCGGCGCGGCGAGCACGTCCGCGTGTTCCCGCTCTCCAACTGGACCGAGCTCGACGTCTGGCAGTACATCGACGAGGAGGGGATCGAGCTGCCGTCGATCTACTTCGCTCACGAGCGCGAGGTGTTCGCCCGCGACGGCATGCTCTACGCGGTCTCGGAGTTCACCGAGCTGATCGACGGCGAGGTGCCGTTCACCGAATCCGTCCGCTACCGCACGGTCGGCGACATGAGCTGCACCGGCGCCGTGCGCTCGGAGGCCGAGACGCTCGACGCGGTCGTGGCGGAGATCGCCGCGACCCGGATCACCGAGCGCGGCGAGACCCGCGCCGACGACCGCGCGACGGAGGCGGCGATGGAGGATCGCAAGCGCGAGGGCTACTTCTAGCTATGCCGGGAGCCGACCTCCTGCGCTTTGCCGCCGCGGGCTCGGTGGACGACGGCAAGTCGACCCTGATCGGGCGGCTGCTGTACGACGCCAAGGCGATCCTCGCCGATCAGCTCGAGCACGTCACCACGGTGTCGGCGCGGCGCGGCGGCGCGGCCGGTGAGGTCGACCTGTCGCTGCTGACCGACGGCCTGCGGGCCGAGCGCGAGCAGGGCATCACGATCGACGTCGCCTACCGCTACTTCGCGACGCCGCGCCGGCGCTTCATCGTCGCCGACACGCCCGGCCACGCCCAGTACACGCGCAACATGGTCACCGGTGCCTCGACCGCCGACCTCGCGCTGATCATCGTCGACGCGAGCAAGGGGCTCACCGAGCAGTCGCGCCGCCACGCGGCGATCGCCGCGCTGCTGCGCGTCCCGCGCGTGACCGTCGTCGTCAACAAGCTCGACCTCGTCGGCTTCTCCGAGGAGGCCTTCGACACGGTCGTGCGCGAGTTCCTCACCTGGTCGGCGAAGCTGGGGCTGCACCACGTCACCTTCATCCCGGTCAGCGCGCTGCATGGCGACAACGTCGTCGATCCGAGCGAGCGCCTTCGCTGGTACGGCGGCCCGTCGCTGCTCGAGCACCTGGAGACCGTCGAGGTCGACCCCGCCCCCGTCACGGCGCCCGTGCGCCTGCCGATCCAGTACGTGATCCGCTCCGGCAACCCCGTCGTGCGCCGCTACGCCGGCCGCGTCGCCTCCGGGGTGCTGCGCGTGGGCGACGGTGTCGTGGTGTCGCCGGCCGGTCACCACACGACCGTGACGGCGATCGACGGCCCTCGCGGTCCGCTGGCCGAGGCGCCCGCGCCGCTCTCGGTCTCCGTCCAGCTGGCCGACGACCTGGACGTCGGCCGCGGCGACGTGATCGCCCGCCCCGACGCCGCCTCGCGCGCCACCCGCGAGCTGCTCGCGACGGTGTGTTGGATGGGCGACACGCCGGCGCGGCCGGGCGGGCGCTACGAGCTCAAGCACACGACGCGCACGGTCCGCGCCCGCCTCGAGGCGATCGAGCACCGACTCGACGTCGTGACGCTCGACGCCCACCCCGCCGACGGCCTCGCGCTCAACGAGCTCGGCCGGGTGCGACTACGACTGGCCGGCGACGTCGCGGCCGACGCCTACGCCGACGTCCGCGGCACCGGCTCGTTCATCCTCATCGACCCGGACACGAACGACACCGTGGCGGCCGGGTTGGTCGAAACAGACTAACCGTCGACTTCAGCGTGAGAGTCGTCGGCCTCGAGCCAGCGCTCGACGTGGCCGGCGATCTCCGAGGGGTCGTTGATCCGCGCCCGCTCGCGGGTTCGCAGGTTCTCCAGCACCGCCGGCTCGCCGGCCCGGTGCACGCTGAGCAGGAACGCATGACGCGGGACGAGCGGCGAGGTGGTGTCGGGCGGACCGGTGGTCACGAGGACGGCGAGCGTATGGCCGCCCCGTCAGCGCGCGGTCAACGGCCGCCTCACACCGCCTCGCCGGCCAGGATCCGCCGCTGCAGCCGCGAGGTCTCCTCGGCGGGCTCGACCCCCAGCCCGTCGACCAGCTGCCTGCGGCACTCGAGGTACTGGCGCAGCGCGTGGCTGGTGCGTCCCGCCCGGGCGTAGGCGGCGATCAGCTCCCGCTGCCAGAGCTCGTTGAGGGGGTCGATGTGCACGCACTTGCGAGCCGCGCGGATGGCGGCGGCGTGCTCCTCGCGGTGGCCGTAGAGGCGGGCGAGGGCGCCGAGCACGTCGAGGTAGCGATCGACCAGCTCCTCGCGCCACGTGGCCGACCACGCCGCGTAGCGATCCTCGGGCAGCGGCTCGCCGGCCCACAGGCGCTCCGCCCGCTCGAGCAGCTCGCGCGCGCCCGGGCCCGTGGCGGCCAGCGCGGCGTCCGCCGCCCGCTCGAACACGTCGCAGTCGACCGTGTCGCGCTCGCGCAGCCGCAGCCGATAGGCGCGCTCGGTGCTCTCGATCACGCTCTGCTCGGCGCCCGGCGGATCGAGGACCTTGCGCACCAGCGACAGGGTGACGGCGAGGTTGCGCCGCGCCGCCGCAGGCGCCTTCTCGGGCCAGAACGCCTCGAATAGCACGTCCTCCGGGAGCAGGACGCCACGGTGCACGAGCAGGAACCGCAGGGCGCGCGCCGCGATCGGCCGGCCGAACGCCGCCTCGGGCACGTCCCAGCTCCCGCGCCGCAGCGAGAAGCCCCCGAGCACGCCGAACGCGAGCGCCGGCGGGTCGCGGCGCAGGTGCGCGGCGGTCGCCTGGGCGGATGCCGCCACGTCGGCGTCGGCGTCGCGAACGAGGATGGCGACTCGCGCGATGGCGTCAGGATGCCCGGACGCGGCGGCCGAGGCCGTCGCCAGTCGGCGCACCGTTGGTTCCACATGCTCCATGAGCGCGACGAGCGCTCCGCCGCCAGGCCAGGCGCGCTCGATCGCCTCGATCGCCTCCCGGGGGTCCAGCGCGCCGTGGAGCAGCGCGTCCGAGACGACCGGCGCCAGCTCGTCCCACTGGCCGCGCAGCAGCTGCGGCCGAGCGCCGGCCGCGCGGGTCCAGGCGACGCGCAGGGCGGCTTCGGCCCGTATGCGGTCACCCGCGGCGTGGCGGAGAAACGCGCGGGCCGCGATCAGCCGGGCGGCGAAGAAGCAGCCCTCCTCACCGGGGAACCGCTCGTCGCAGAGGGCGATCGCGTCGGCGAGGACCGCCTCGGCGCGGGCCGCGGACCCAGCGCGGGCGAGCAGCGGCACGAGCGCGACCGGGACGGTGAGCCGGTGCAGGAGCTGTGCGCCGGCGAGTGCGCCGAGCGCGCGCTCCGCCGCGGCCACCGCCGACTCGGGATCGCCGCGCCGCAGGGCGATCGCGGCCATCGCCATCTCGACGCGCCAGCGCCCCGTGACCGACCGCACGTCGGGCGACGCGGCCGCGAGCTCGAGCTCCGCGTCCTGGATCGCGCCGGTGCGCGCGTGGATCTCGGCCCGCGTCCAGCGCATCTCGTCCGCCATGTAGCCGGCGACGGCGCTCTCGTCGGCGACCTGCTGGGCCCGGCCGTAGGCGGCGAGGGCGGCGTCGGCGTCGCCGGCGGCGACGTGGACCGCTCCCAGGAACGCCAGCGCGGTCGAGAGCTCGACCGCGAGACCGGCGTCCTCGAGCGCGGCGACCGCCGCGCGGGCGTGGTCGAGCGCCGGACCGAACCGGCCGGCGGGCAAGTCCTCCCACAGCAACGCCCGCTCGTGCTCGAACGGGCGGGCGTGCTCGCCGGCCGGGTGGGCCAGCGCCCGCCGGGCGAGGTCGACGGACTCCTCCCGGCGCCCGAGGTCGGCCAGGGCATGCGCGGCGTACGTGGCCACGATCGGCGCCAGGCGCCCGGCCGCGCCGGCGTGCGGCTCGTCGAAGCCGTCGGCCGCGCGCACGACGGTCTCCAGCTCCCCGGCGCCGTAGCCGGCGTCGGCGAGCGCCAGCCGCCCGGTCCACTCGCGGCGCGCCGTTCCATCCTGCTCGCGGAATGCCGCGACCGCACGGGTGAGGCGGGGGACGGCCTCCGCGTGCCGCCCGTCGGACCAGTCGAGCAGGCCGTCCAGCAGCTGCCCGCCCGCGCTCGCGCGCGTCGCGGCCGGCAGCTGGGCCAGCGCGGCGCGGACCGCGTCGCGCGAGCGGCGCAGCAGCGCGTCGCGGTCGGCGACCATCGCCTCGAGCGCCGCGTCGTGCTCGCCGGCCGCCAGCCAGTGCTCGATCGCCTCGCCGTGCTCGCCGGCTGCGTCGAGCGCCCCCGCGGTGCGGGCGTGCAGCGCGCGGGCGGCGGCAGGGTCGCGCTCGGCGGCGAAGCGCCCGAGCAGGTAGTCGCGGAACAGCGGGTGGTAGCGGAAGCGCCGCCGATGCGGGTCCACGGCGCGCAGGAACAGCCCGCGGCGCTCCGTGCTCGTCAGGAAGTCGTCTCCGAGCCCGACCGCCTCCGCCAGCTCGCGGGTCAGCTCGCGGGGGAGGCTCGAGTCCAGCAGCGCGTCGCGCTCGGCCGGCGCGAGCTGCTCGACGACCTCCTCGGCCAGGAAGGCGAAGACGTCCGAGCGCGAGCGCGCGCCGGACGGCTCGGAGCCCGGTCGCGCGAGCGCCATGAGCGCGATCCCCAGCGGCCACCCCTCGGTCGTCTCCATGACCGCCTCGACCTCGGGCCCCACCGCGGGCCGGCCGCGACGCAACGCCAGCAGGTCCGCGCACTCGCGGGCGTCGAAGGCGAGGTCGACGGGCCCGATCTCGAGGACGGCGCCCGCCGCGCTGAGCTTGGCCAGCCGCAGCGAGAGCGGCCGGCGCGTCGCGATCGCGAGTCGCAGCCGGCCGGCGCCGGAGAGCAGCAGCTGGACGACCTCGAGCGAGCCGGGGCTCGTCGCCAGCCGCTCGGCGTCGTCGAGGACGACGGCCAGCGGCTCGACCAGCAGCTCCTCGAGATCCGCCACCAGGCGGCGGCACGCCGCCGCGGCGTCGATCGGCGCGGTCGCCGCCGCGAGCGTCTCGGCCAGCACGTCGGCGGCGCCGGGGACGGCGCGGCGGATCGCGCCGAGGACGTCCAGCACCAGCTGCGCGGCGTCGCGGTCGGCCGGGCTGCACCGCACCCACGCGGCCGGCATCGACGTGGCCGCGAGGGCTTCCTCGAGCGCCATCGTCTTGCCGAAGCCGGCCTCCGCGACGAGGAGCACCGAGCCGCCGCCCAGCGCCGCCGCGACCCTGGCGGCCAGCTCCGGGCGGTCGAGCCGCTGCCTGCCGGGAACGGGGAGGGTGGCGATGACGCATCTGTACTGCGCCCGCCCAGACGGCGCAAGTCGGCGCGTTGACGGTTCGCTGACGGGTCGCCCGTAGCTTCGCGGCATGGGACGACTTGCGTGGCGCGCGACGGTGCTGGCAATCGCTGGGCTGGCCGTCGGTGCGGCAGGGGCGCAGGCGGCGGTCTCGGTGCAGGTCAGCGGCACCACGCTGTCCGTGACCGGGAGCAGCGGGGCCGACGATCCGAGGCTCGCCTACTACCCACCGGCGGCCGGGTCACCGGGGTACACGCGGGTCTTCGACCCCGGCGGCGTCGCGGACCCCGTCGCGCCCTGCTTCCGTCCCTCGCCGGACCCGGAGGGCCAGGCGCCCGAAGACGTCGCGCTCTGCGAGGACGGCGGGACCGCCCCGGTCCTGACGCGGCTCGAGCTCGCGCTCGTCGGCGGTGACGACGAGGCGCTGCTGGATCTGTGCTTCGACGCCGTCGCGCTCGACGCCGGCGAGGGCGCCAACCGCATCCGTATCCCCAACTGCTCAAGTGGGACGTTCGCCTTCACCTCGGGCGCCGGCCAGGACACCCTCAACGTGGATGCCGGGAGCGGCACGGCGATCACCGCCGCGCTCGGCGGCGGCGACGACTCCTACTACGGCGACCGCGGTCTGGGCGCCGGGGAGGTGCATGGCGGCACCGGGAACGACTACCTCGTCGGCAGCGAGGGCAGCGAGCGGCTCTTCGGCGAGGACGGCGACGACACCATGATCGGCCAGGAGGGCAACGACCTGCTCGACGGCGGACCGGGGAGCGACAAGCTCGGCTACTCGCAGGGCGTGTCCCACGACGACGACCCCGGGGCCGACGAGTACCGCGGCGGCGCCGGCGACGACACGCTGTACCTCGACAACCACGGCTCGGGTGTGACCATCTCGCTCAACGAGGCGCCCGACGACGGGTCGTCCGGCGAGGGCGACAACGTCCGCAACGACATCGAGGACATCAACGGCACGCGGTTCAACGACGGGTTCACCGGCGGTGATGGAGCCGACTCCTTCTTCGCCGGCGCGGGTGACGACATCGTCGACGGAGGCGGTGGCGCGGACGAGCTCGACGGCGACTCGGGCAACGACCAGGTGTCGGGCGGCGCCGGGAACGACCGGCTCATCGGTGGCCACGGGGACGACATCGTCGACGGCGGCCCGGGCATCGACTCGATGTACGGCGACCGGCCCTCGTGCTGCCCGTCGGGCAACGACACCCTGCGGGCGCGCGACGGCGAGCAGGACAGCCTCCAGTGCGGCGCCGGGGCGGACACGGCCCAGGTCGACTTCATCGACGTCGTCGCGCAGGACGGCCTGGAGATGTGCGAGGCGGTCGATCGCTCCGCTGGGCCGGCCACACCCGGACCGGGCGGCGGCACGCCGGGAACAGGACCCGGGACAGGACCCGGGACGGGTCCGGGGACGGGGCCGGGCACGCCTGCCGCGTTCACCTTCAAGGCCGCGGGCAAGCCGACCTTCAAGAAGGGCGCGAGCGCGACGGTGACCTGCCCGGCTGCGTGCAGCTTCAGCGTGTCGATCGTCGTCGACGCCAAGGTGGCCCGCAAGTACCGCCTGGGCCGCAAGGCGCTGACGATCGGCAGCGCGCGCGGCGCGCTCCTGGCCGCGGGGAGCAAGGCCGTCACGGCGAAGCTGTCCGCCAAGGCCAAGCGCAGGCTCAAGCGGGCCAAGAAGGTGACGGCGACGCTGCGGGTCAAGGTGATCGACGCCGCCGGCAAGTCCACGACGCTGTCGGGGAAGGTGACCCTGCGGAAGTAGGCGCGCACTACGGACGGTTGTGGTTGACGACCTCGACGTTGTTGCCGTCGGGGTCGAGCACGAACGCGCCGTAGTAGCCCGCGTGGTACTCCGGGCGCTCGCCCGGGCCGCCGTTGTCGCGGTAGCCCGCCGCGGTGGCCGCGCGGTGGAACGCCTGGACCGTCTCGTCGTCCGTCGCCGGGAACGCGACGTGGACGTGCTCTGAGGGCGGCCCGGCCACCAGGGAGAACGAGCCGGACTCGCCTTTGAACCAGGCGTGGTCGGCGAGGTCGTTGCCGAGACGGAAGCCGGCGTGCGGCGCGATCGTCTCGTAGAAGCGCTTGGCGGCGGCGACGTCGGCGACACGGAGCCACAGGTGGTCGACGTTGCCGCCGCGGCGCATCGACCCGTGGTGGACCGCCTCGGCGCTGTTGCCGTCCGGGTCGAGCAGGAACGCGCCGTAGTAGTCCTCGCGATACTGCGAGCGCGGCCCGGGCGCGCCGTCGTCGTGGTAGCCGGCGTCCACCCCGGCGCGCCAGAACGCGTCCACGTGCGCGCGCGACGGCGCCACGAAGCCGACGTGCAACCGGCGCGTCACGGGCCTGTCGATCGCCGGACCGACCGCGAAGTCGTCCCATTCCACGCCCTCGACGCCCGTGTAGGTGGGGTCGATGGCGAGCGTCGGCAGGACGGTCTCGTAGAAGCGCTGCGACTCGATGCCGGAGGCGCGGACGCCCACGTGGTCGAACACGGGCCGGAATGTACCCCGTTCTAGGGGAACACGAGGGGTGCGATGCGCTTCGCGAGCCTCTCCGCCCGGTTCCCGCCCGCGTTGGTCAGCACGACGATCGCGTCGCGGGCGCGGTCTCCCTCGACCACCACGGAGTTGAAGCCGTAGTCGTTGGCGCCGGCGTATCCGAGCACAAAGGGATTCCTGCGGGGCAGCCGCTCCGGGTGGGCGAGAATCTCGTAGAACGTGCGCACGGACCTCCCGGTCAGCACCCTGCCGCGCCAGAGCCGTCGCGTCCAGTTGACGAGGTCTCGGGTCGACGCGACGACGCCGCCGGACCCCTGCAGAGGAGATCGCCGAGACGGTCGGACAAGTCGAGCCTGGCGTCCTCGACCAGCGCGAGCGCCGCCGCCAACGTCAGCGGCTTGGTGATCGAGCCGACGTCGAAGACCGTCCGCGGCGTGACCCGGATCCGCCGCGTCCGGTCCGCCAGACCGACGCCCCGTGAGAAGACCGTCCGCCCCTCCCGCGCCACGAGTACGGCACCCGAGAAGCCACGACGCCGCTCGGACGCCACGATCGTGGCGATCCGGGCCTGCAGCACCCCGTCGCGGTCGAGCCTGGAACCGCCGCCGGTGACCTGCGAAGGGGCGTCGCCGGCCATCGCGCCGCCGCCAAGGAGCGCGACGGCCGCAGCCGCCACTGCCACACCCAGTCTCACTCCGCCGTGAGCTCGTCGAGGGTCTGGCTCGAGACGACGGACTGCGGCTGCTCGGAGACGACATCGGTGCCTGGGCGTGCGTGATCGTCGCGGCGCTTGAGCAGCAGCCACTGTGACTTGATCCCTTCGCCGCGGGTGCGCTGCAGGGCGAAGCCGCCGCTGAGCTTGGAGCCGTGCAGGACGAAGACCGCGTGGCCGCGCTCGAGCGCCTCGGGCCACGGCACGCGCCCGCCTTGCTCGTAGGTGCCACGGTCCCAGACGATCACGCCGCCGCGTTCCGTCCGGCCCTCGAAGCTGTTGTGGTCGAGGCCGTGGTCGTCGACCTCGACCGCCAGGCGGCGGTCACGCGGATCCATCGACGGACCCCTCGGCACCGCCCAGGACCGCATCACGCCCGCGACCTCCAGGCGCAGGTCGAAATGGTGGGCCGTGGCCGCGTGCTCCTGGACGACGAAGACCCCCGCCGGGACGCCGCGGATGGCGAACTGCTCGTGGCCCTCGACCTTGGCCCTCTGCTCCTCGACGCGGTCGACCTGCGCCTCGGGCGGGCCTTCGTCGACGAACGCGCGCAGCGTCGCCAGCGCCTCGGGCGCGCCCTCGGCGTGGATGCGTACCGTGCCGTCGTCCTCGTGGCGCACCCAGCCGAGGAGCCCGAGCTCGCGGGCACGCGCGACGGTCGCCGCACGGAACCCGACGTCCTGCACGCGCCCGTGGACGACCATCCGTAGCGCGGCAGCAGCCATCACGGGTGCTCGAGGTACCACTCGACGAAGCGCGTGCAGCGCCCGTCGGCGTCGAACTCCAGCTCGAAGAGGTTCGAGAAGACCCTGCCGCTGCGCACGTACCGGGTCTCGCCGGTCGCCACGGCTCGATCGCCCTCGACCACCGCCGGGGCGTACTCGGCCTCCCACGAGCCTGGGTCGTCGCGTTCGTCCAGCCAGTCGGCGACGATCGCGTCGCGGCCCCGCAGCGGCGTGTCGTACGGGTGATACGCGTAGGCGGCGTCGGCCGCGAAGAGGTCGGCGATCGCGCTCGCGTCGTAGCTCCGCCACGCCCCGACGTACGCCTCCAGCCATCCCTGCACGTGCTCCCGGGTGACCACCGGGGCGAGTCTACGCCAGGCGTTTGAGCGATAGTTGGAGGCATGCGACAGCTCGAGATCACCGGTGCCCGGTCGGTTGAGTGGCGCGATGTACCGGCGCCCCGGCCGCAGGGCGACCTCGAGGCGCTGGTCCGGCCGCTCGCGGTGGCGCTGTGCGACCTCGACGCGGCGTTTCTCACCGGCGCCGTCCCGATCGCGGAGGCGTTCGCGTTCGGGCACGAGTGCGTCGCCGAGGTGGTGGAGATCGGCGACGCCGTGCGGGGTGTCGTCCCGGGCGACGTCGTCGTCGTCCCGTTCCAGATCTCCTGCGGCGCCTGCCCGGAGTGCCTCGCCGGCCACACCGGGAACTGCTCGACCGTGCCCCGCGGGTCGGCGTACGGCATGAAGCCGCTCGGCGGGGACTGGGGCGGCACGCTGGCCGATCTGGTGTGCGTCCCGTTCGCCGACGCCATGCTCGTGGCGCTGCCCGACGGCATCGACCCGGTGGTGGTCGCGAGCGTGGCCGACAACGTGCCCGACGGCTTCCGCGCGGTCTCCGGCCCGCTCGCCGCCACGCCCGGCGCCGACGTCCTCGTGGTCGGCGGCTCGGCGCGCAGCGTCGGCCTCTACGCGGCGGCGTCCGCGGTGGCGCTCGGTGCGGGGCGCGTCGTGTACGCCGACAGCGACCCGGGCCGCCTGGAGCGCGCCGCGGCGCTCGGCGCCGAGACCCTCGAGCTCGCCGCCGGCGACAACGGCAGGCCGGCGTGGCCGAGGAAGATGGGACGGTTCCCGATCACGGTGGACGCGAGCGGCGACCACGGCGGCCTGCACGCCGCGATCAGCTCGGCCTCCCCGGACGGGACGTGCACGAGCGTCGCGATCTACTTCGAGGCGACCACGCCGTTGCCGCTACTGCAGATGTACACGCGCGGCTGCACGCTGCACACCGGGCGGTGCCACGCTCGCGCCCTGATCCCCGACGTCCTGACCCTGGTCGCGGCCGGCCGTCTCGACCCGGGGCTGGTCACGAGCGCCGTCGTCGGCTTCGACGCCGCGTCCGAGGCCCTCGTCGACCCGCCGACGAAGCTGGTCCTCGTGCCCTGATCGAGCAGTTTCGGAGAAGCGGGCGGGGCGCGTGGCGGTTAGCGTCGGTCGCATGCTGAACGCCATCAACATCACCTCCGTCTACGTCCTCGACCAGGACGAGGCCCTCGACTTCTACGTCGGCAAGCTCGGGCTGGAAGTGCGCAGCGACGCCGACCTCGGCTTCATGCGCTGGCTGACCGTCAGCGTCCCGGGTGACCCCGCGCGCGAGCTGCTGCTGCAGAAGCCCGGGCCGCCGGCCATGGACGACATCACCGCGGGCCAAGTGCGCGAGCTGGTCTCAAAGGGCGCCGGCGGCTCGCTGATCTTCACGACCGACGACTGCCGCAAGACCTACGACGAGCTCGTTTCGCGCGGGGTGGAGGCCACTGAGGAGCCGGTCGAGCGCTTCTACGGGACCGACTGCGCGATCCGCGACCCGTTCGGCAACCCCATCCGCATCACCCAGCCGGCGCCGCAGCCCTTCGACCTGCCCGAGGGCATCACCTCGAACCTGGCCTGAAGGTCCATCCGCTCGGGGCCGATCTTCCGACCGGTGGTCGATGGGGCGCCGGGCGGCCGGACGGCAGACTGTCGTGAATGCGACACCGGCTTCCACCACCGTCTCTCCTCCTGCGGACACCGGAGGAGCCGGAGATCGCATGCGCGTGGCGCGTTTTGACCCGGGCGCGCCGCCGCTGACGGGATCGGCCGGGGCCCGAATGGCCCGGAGGGCGGTTGGGACGTCCGCCCTCCGGGACGCGGTCCCGGCCGGTCACGTCACCTCGCGGACTAGTGCACGCGTCCGTAAGTTCTGCACGTTTCTGACGGTGTCGGGACGCGCCTGGCGGCCGCCGCTGCCCGCCCACGTAGGTCTACTATGCAGCCGGGCAGCGGCGACCCCCAGCCACGCCCAGCCACTCGTCAGAAAGCGGGCCGAACTTACGGCCGCGCACACTACGATGCCCGCGCATCCCATGAGCGATCCCGATCTCACCCCGATCAAGGAGCAGGTCTACAAGGACCCACGCCCCAAGGAGCACTTCGACCGCTACCACGAGCGGTCGCGCTCCCGCGAGCCCGATTGGGTCTACGAGATGGTGCGGCTGTTCACCTCGCTCTACGCGTTCACGTTCTTCCGCGCTCGCGGCATCTCGGCCGAGAAGGTGCCGGCGAGCGGGCCGGTGATCCTCGCGCCGAACCACTTCTCGTTCATGGACCACTTCTTCCTGGGTGCGTCGATCCGGCGCAAGGTGCGCTTCATGGCCAAGTCGCAGCTGTTCGTGCCGCCGCTCGAATGGATCTACACCCACGGCGGCGTCTTCCCGGTGCGTCGCGGCCACGGCGACGACGAGGCGTTCATCACCGCCCGGTCGGTCCTCGGGCGCGGCGGCTGCGTGGCGATGTACTGCGAGGGCGGGCGCTCGCGCTCGGGCAAGCTCTCCGAGCAGCCCAAGCGCGGGATCGGCCGCCTGGCGCTCGAGTCCGGCGCGACCGTCGTCCCGGTCGCCATCCACGGCTCCTCGCACGTGCGCAACTGGAAGCGGCTGCGCTTCCCCAAGGTGACCGTGCAGTACGGCGACCCGCTGCGCTGGGAGCAGGTCGAGCACCCGACCCGCGACCAGCAGCAGGCCGTCGCCAACGACATCTTCTCCCAGATCCGCGGCCTCTACGGCGAGCTCGAGACCGTCGGGCGCAAGGGCGTCGTGCGGCGGATGCGCGAGACGCGGCACACCGCCGCGGTCTAAGCTAAGCGGCCGCCGAACAAGTCGGGTCTTCCGTTGACGTCGTCGTGCGCGGCCGCCTCTTGCTCGAGCAGCGGCGCCGGGACGAACATCATCGGGTGACAGAAGGCTTGAGCGGCCGCACCGCTCCGCGGGACACCCCATCGACGCGGGCTCGGCTCAGTCGCGCCCGCCGGTTCTGCCTCGTCGCGGGGTCCGTGCGGCCCCGAACTGCGGTCAGCGGGGAGGGGTGAACCACCCCCATGCTCGGCCATCAGCGGCACGGGGGTGATTGACCCCACTATTCGGGGTGAACCACCCCCATGTCAGGGTGCCGACGGACACGGGGGTGGTTGACCTCGAGGAGAGGTCATAGTCAGCCGTGATGTCAACCACCCCCGTGCTGCGCACATCATCGCTCGGGGGTGGTAGGGGGCGTCATAGGCCCTGAACCACCCCCATGCGGCCGCTCGGAGGGTCAAGGGGGTGGTTGACGTCGTCCACACCCCCGCCTGCCGCGGCCCGCCCCCGCGCGAACCGTTACTCGATGATGCCGTTCCAGTGCACCCCGGCGCTCCGCAAGCGCGACAGGAGCACCGCCGCTGCCTGAATGCAGCGGCGTTGCGGTTTCGGCCTGGCGGCGCGGATCCAGTTCAGACCAACCACCGCCAGCTCGTTGGGATCCAGGCAGCGACCGCTTGGCGGGGTACTGCCCACAGAAAAGGGCATCCGACCGTCCCGCCACTCTCATCCCGTCTCGCCGTCGATGACCGCAGTCCCCGACCACCGGGCCGCGCACGTCGCCTAGAAGCGGTCGGCGATCCAGGGCAGCGGGCCGGCGAACGCGGGCGCGAGCCGGTCGAGCTCGGCCTCCGGGGCCTCGAGGCCGCCGGCGATCGCCAGGTCCCGCGGCCCGGCGTGGCCCGTGTAGAGCGCGGCGAGCGCGCGGACCGTCACGCGCACCGTGCCCGCGCCGCCTCGCTCGGCGTGGCCGGTGCCGGTGCCGTCGAGGGTGAGGACGACCGGGCCCGCGTTGCCGCGCAGGGTCTCGTCGGCGACGTCGAACGCGATCTCCGACTCGAGGCCGACCGGGTACCCCCGGGCAGCCAGCGCCGCGGGGACGTCGAGGAGGCGGAACATCGCCGGGGCGGTGTCGACGCGTGGCTCGTCGCGCAGCAGCGCCGCGAACGGGTCGGCAGGCGAGCCGCGCCAGACCACGTCCTTGAAGATGCTCCGGAAGCCGGCCAGGTGCGCGAGCAGCGTGCGGGCGGCGTCGGGCTCGAGCGCTTGCAGCTCGCGCACGTTGACCGTTTCCTGGTTGCGGTGGGTGTCGAGCACGACGCAGCCGCGCGGCTCCCCGGCCGGGTCCACCGCCAGCGCAGCGGTGGTCACACCGCCCTGGTTCCAGCGCAGGATCGCGTGCCAGAGCGGCGCGACCCGACGGGTCGCCACCGCGCCGAGCCGCGGAGCGCTCGCGTCGTAGAGGTCGGCGAGCGGCCCGGGGTCCTCCGGTGTCGCGTCGTCGAGCGGTTCGACCGTCCAGCCCGCAGGAGCCCGGCCGGGCAGACCGGTGAGCGGCATGCGGTGGCGGATCCATCGCGCGGCGATCTCGAAGCCCACGCGCCGATAGACCGCCAGGTTGGCCGGGAACAGCGAGGCCAGCGGGGTCCCGGCGGTGCGCTCGTCCTCGAGCAGCGCGGCCAGCAGCCCGGAGGCCACGCCGCGCCCGCGGACGTGCGGCGCGGCCCACACGGCCGTGACCAGCGCCGCCGGCACGGCGACGCCGCCGACGTGGTGCGCGGACGCGATGCTTCCCGCGCCGGCCACCATCCTCGAGCCCTCGCGCGCGATCCGGAAGCGCTCGGCGCCGACGCTGAGCAGGTAGTCCTCGAACCCGTCGGTGGGGTCGATCCGCAGCGCGTGATTGGCGTGCTCGGTGTACTCCGGGAGGTCCGCGGGATCGAGCGGGTGATGGGTCGCTGCGGGCATGACGCGTCCGCAGGCTACGCGACCTCGCGGCCGCAGATCACCACGGCCGAAGGCGTCTGCTCGGCGAAGCGGCGCAGCTCGGAGAGCGAGCGCAGGTAGAGATGCTCGTCGTCGGGCGGGTCGAGCGGAGGCGATCCCTCCGCGAGCTCGCCGCGGGTGGCCGCCGCGTCGCCGCAGATCAGCACCTCGCGGCCGCCCTCGGTCCTCACGAGCACCGAGACGTGGCCCGGTGTGTGGCCCGGCGTCGCCAGCAGGCGCACCGATTCGTCGCCGAAGACGTCCGCTGCGCGCCCGAAGGTGGCGAAGGCGTCGATGCTCGAGCTGGCGAAGTCGACGGTCCGCCAGTCGAACGGGAAGTCCACCTGGCGGGCCTGGGAGCCCGCGGCGGCCGAATCCCACTCGCGCCGGTCGACGAGGAAGGTGGCGTCCGCGAACTGCGACGTGCCCGACACCTGTTCGGGATGCAGATGGGTCATCAGCACCAGGCCGACGCCGTCGCGCTCGATCCCGCGCCGGCGCAGCTGCTCGTCGAGTGCCTGCTCGCGGTCCATCCGGAACTCGAGGCGGCGTGCCGCCGCACGCCCGAGGTTCTGCACCGGGTCGTGCGCGACGCTCGGGTGCAGGCCGCAGTCGACGAGGACGGTCCCGGCACCGGGATGCTCGATCAGGTACGCCGCGACCGGCAGCCAGTCGCTCACGCGGCCGAAGCGGCCCTTCGTCCGCCGCTCGCCCACGACGAGCGTGTGCAGACGGACCGTCGCGCCGGCGCGGCCGCCGGGCAGCGGGAGTCGGGCGTGGCGGGCGACGGTGTCCACGGGCCGGAAGGTACAAGCCGCAGCGGGCGCCGCTTGCAACCGAGCGCCCATAGAGTCCGGCACCCGTGACCGCCTCGCTCCTGCGCCCCGGCTTGCTCGACGGGATCTCCGTCCTCGTGGCCGGCCCGCACGTGCCCGGTCCGGTCGGCGAGGCGGTGGCCGAGGCGGCGGCCGGCCTCGGCGCGCGGGTCGGCGGCCTGCGCGTGGACCCGTTCGGCGACGAGCCCGAGCTCGCGGAGGACGGCGCCGACCAGCTGGTGTGGGACGGGGCCGGCGCGTTCGTGGCGGCGGCCGGAGGGCCATCGGCTGAAGCGGTCCGCGCGGCGCTCGACGGCGCCTGGCTCGCGGTGCGGTCGGTCGCGCGGCGGTGCTGGATCGAGGCCGAGCGGCCGGGCCGCGTGGTGCTCGTGGCACCCCCACCGGGGGATGCCCACGCCGCCGCCGCCCGCGCCGGCCTCGAGAACCTCGCCCGCACGCTGTCGATCGAGTGGGCGCGCTACGGGATCCGGGCGGTCACCGTGCATCCAGGCCCCGCGACCCCGCCGGCCACCGTCGCCGAGCTCTGTGCCTTCCTGGCGTCGCCGGCCGGCGACTACCACTCGGGCAGCGTCATCGCCCTCGACGGCGCCTGACGTCTCAGCCGGCCCAGGGCACCTCGACCGAGTCCTCGGTCGGCGAGTCGCGCGCGACGACGTACTCCGCCGGCTCCGAGTCGGACAGGTTCTGGAGGATGTGGGTCTCGCGCGGCGGGACATAGACCATGTCGCGCGGCTCGAGCTCGACGACCTCGTCGAGATGGTCGCCCCACCGGACCTCGAGCGCGCCCGACAGCAGGTAGACGGCGCTCTCGCAGTTCTCGTGGTAGTGCGGCCGCGAACGGGCGCCGGGCGGGACGCGGAAGACGCCCATGTAGATGTTCGTGGCGCCGGTGGTCGCCTGGGAGACCTCGGCGCCGCCGACCACCCCGCGCGGCGTCTCGCGGTCCTCCGCCGATGGCTTGACGATCTTCATGGCGGGGAGCCTACGTCGATCGGCAGCGTGTAGTCCAGCCACTCCGAGCGCTCGCCGCCGATCCGGTCGTAGACCGCCTGGGCGCGGTGGTTGTCCTTCGCCGTCGACCACTCGAGCGACCGCGCGCCGTGCTCCCGGCAGGCGGCGGCACAGGCGGCGATGAGCGCCTCGGCGGCGCCGGTCCCGCGCGCCTCGGGCGCCACGAACAGGTCGTTCATCACGCCGATGCGGGCGGCGCTGAGGGTCGACCAGCTCCAGAAGACGGTGGCGAAGCCCACCGCGCGGCCGTCGCCGTCGCGCGCGACGAACTGGACGCCCTCGCGCTCGGGGTCGTCGATCAGCGCCTCGCAGAGGTCCCGCACGTCCCCGATGAACGGGCACACCTCGTAGAAGTCGAGGTAGGCGCGCACGAGCGGGAGGACCTCGTCGAGATCCGGCCGACCGACAGTGTCGATTGTCACTGCCACTAGGTCGTCATCCCCGTGAACTGCCCCCCGGTCACATTCAAGACCTGGCCATGGACGAAGTTCGACCACGGCGAGCAGAGGAAGAAGACGCCGCCGGCGGCCTCCTCAGGGGTGCCCGGGCGGCCGAGCGGGATCAGCATCGGCCCCATGCCGCGCAGCTGGTCGGGGATCCCCAGCTGGACGGTCTCGCCGCCGATCACCATCACGTTGTCCTCCGCCTTCGAGGCGGTCAGGCGGGTCTCGATCCAGCCGAAGGCCACGGCGTTCACGTTGATCTTGAACTGGCCCCACTCCTTGGCCAGCGTCTTGGTCAGCCCGACGATCGCGGCCTTGCCGGCCGAGTAGTTCGCCTGGCCGGCGTTGCCCATCGTGCCCGAGGTCGAGGAGATGTTGACGATCTTGCGGAAGACCTCCTCGCCGCGCTCGCGCTCGGCCTTGGCCGGCTCGCGCATGTGCGGCGCGGCCGCCCGACAGATCTGGAACGGCGCGATCGTGTGGATGTCGAGCATCCGCTGGAACCACTCGTCGCTCATCTTGTGCGCAGGGGAGTCGAGCGTGTAGCCCGCGTTGTTGACGACGATGTCGAGCCGGCCCCAGGCGTCGACCGCGGTCTTGACCAGCTCGTCCGCCGCCCCCGCGCGGGTCAGGTCACCGCCGTAGACGATCGTCTCGCCGTCGATCTCCGAGGCGGTCTGCTCGGCGACGTCGGCGTCGAGGTCGTTGATCAGCACCCTCGCGCCATGCGAGGCCAACAGCTCCGCCGTCGCGCGGCCGATGCCGCGCGCCGAGCCGGTGACGATGGCCACCTTGTCGTCGAGGACTCCCATGTCAGATCTCCTTGTGCCGGGTGAAGGGGCAGGAGGATACGGGTGGACGGTCGCTCAGGTTACGCGTAGAAGGGTCATGTAGAGGGTGAGGCCTGGCCCGAACGCCATGGCGACGACGTGATCGCCGCGCTTCAGCCGCCCCGAGGCGAGCATCCGCTCGAGGATGATCAGCACCGTGGCCGACGAGCAGTTGCCGTAGTCGCGCAGGACGCCCTGGGACTCGGCGACCTGCTCCTCGGAGAGCGCGAGGCGCTTGGCGACGGCGTCGACGATCCGCGGGCCGCCCGGGTGCACCGCCCAGCCGGCGACGTCGGCCGGCCGCAGGTCGTGGGCACTCAGGAGCTCCTCGGCGACCACGCCGACGTGCTTGCGCAGGACCGCCGGCACGCGCGGCGAGAGACCCATCCGGAAGCCGTGGTCGGTGACGTCCCACGTCATCAGGCCCGACTTGCCGACGTCGGTGCGGGCGACGAAGTCGACGACCTCGAGGCCGCCCGAACCGTTGGCGGGGCGCAGCGCCACCGCCGCGGCGGCGTCGGCGAACAGCGCGTGGGCGACCATCTGGCCGGCGTCGTCGGTGGCCGGCTGGACGTGCAGGGTGGTGAGCTCGAGGCACAGCAGCGCGGCGGTCTTGCCGCGGGCCACGACGGCGTCGGACGCCGCGGCGAGCCCGGGGATCGCCGCGTAGCAGCCCATGTGGCCGATGTGCAGCCGCTGCACGTCGGCCGGCATGCCGAGGTCGCGCGCCAGCAGGATGTCGAGGCCTGGCGTCGCGTAGCCCGTGCAGGAGACGACGGCGAGCAGGCCGACGTCCTCGGGTTCCATGCCGGCGGCGGTGAGCGCGGCCCGCAGCGCCTCGTCGCCGAGCGGCATGGCCTCCTGGACGAAGCGCTCCATCCGCTGCCCGGTCGACCAGCCCGAGATGTCCTCCTCCATCGGGTCGACCACGCCGTGGCGCCGCTCCACCCCGGCGTTGGCGAACACCTGGCGCGCCAGGTCCGAGCCGCCGTAGTGGCCCTCGAAGAACCCCTCCCAGACGTCCGCCTGGGTCCGGGACCGGCCCGGGACGGCGCTGGCGATCCCCGCGATGGCGGCGGGAGCGCTCATCGCTTGACGCCCGATCCCTGGTAGAGCGCGGCCAGCGAGCGCGTGGGGACCATCCGCACGCTGCGCGAGCGGTCCAGCAGGAAGCGGAGGTAGTCGAGGGGGTGGGGTTGGAGGCCGCGCATGGAGACGGCGATGCCGTGCGCGGCGAACGCCGCGCGCAGTCGCTCAGGGGATACGAACAACGCCGGGTCATGGATCCTTGGCGGCGGCCCGCCCGGCATCCGCTCGCCGATCGTCACGAGCGTGAGCCGCGCCCAGCGCGTGTCGGCGATCGTGTCGAAGACCACGGTGCCGCCGGGCTTCACCAGCCGCGCCATTTCGGCGACGACCGCCTCGGGATCGGGCACGTGCTCGAGCAGCTCCCCGGCCACCACGACGTCGGCGACCGCGTCGGGGAGCGGCACGCGCGTCGCGTCGGCCTCGATCGTGCGCACGCCGCGGGCGGCGGCCTGCTCGAGCGCCGCGGCGTTGACGTCCACGCCGATGTGCATGTAGCCCGCCGGCAGGTGCGGCGCGAGCAGGCCGGCCCCGCAGCCGAGGTCGACAACCTTGGCCCCGTCGCCGGACGGCGGCGGGATCAGCTGCGCGCGAGCCTCCGCCAACCAGTGCAAGGCGGCAAAGGCGCCGCTGCGGTCCCACCACTCGCCGGCGAGGTCGTCGTACTGCGCGGGGTCGTTGCGCGGACGGCGCGGAGCGGTGGAGGTGCCGGACATGCGGCACCCGACTCTAGAATGTCGAGTTCGGTGCCTTGCGACCGAGGGTCACGAGGTACTCGGCCGGCTCGTGGCGCTCCAGGAGGGCGATCAGCGCGACGCGCAGGTCGTCCCACCGGCCCGCGGCTGTCGTGAGCTCGCGGGCCATGATCAGCGGCCCGAAGTTGTCCGTGAAGAACTCGAGCTCGGCGTCGGCTGTCTCGAACGGCACCGGCGCGACGACCTGACGCTCGAACTCGAGTTCGATCCCGGTCCCGTCGAAGAGCCCCTCGACGTGAGCCTCGGATCCCCACAGCAGTGGCGGGTCGGCGAGCGGCGAGTGTGGTGGCATGAAGCTGCCGATCGTGCGGAACATCGACCCCGTGAGGCCCTCGGGCGTCCAGTTGCAGAGGCCCATGCGTCCGCCCGGCCGGAGCACGCGTGCGAGCTCCCGGGCGGTCACCGCGTGACGCGGGGCGAACATGACGCCGAACGTCGAGAGCACGACGTCGAACGTCTCGTCGTCGAAGGGCAGCGCCTCGGCATCACCCTGGACCCAGTCGATCTCGACGCCGGCGTCGTCGGCGAGGCGCCGGCCGGCCACGAACAGCTCGGGGGTCAGGTCGACCCCGACCACCCGCCCGCCCTCCCTCGCCGCCGGAAGCGCGGCGTTGCCGGTGCCGCACGCGACGTCGAGGACGTCCTCGCCCGGGCGGACGGCGAGCCGCTCGACGATCCGCGGCCCGACCTCCCACAGGTGTCGCAGCGCGACCGCCGGAAAGTCTCCTGCGGCCCACACCTGCCGTGCGCCCTGCTTGAGCTGGGCGAGCTCGGCGAGTTCTGCGGTGGTCATGGCCTGTCTCCTCGGTGGTGGCTGATCGACACCGGCGAGGCTAAGCGGGACGATGCCCCGCGCCATCGGGCGTTCGCCCCATCTTCAGGACGTCGTCGTGCCGGCCGGGAGGAGGCCGTGCTGCATGGCGAACAGGCACGCGGTCGCCCGGCTCGAGGCGTCGATCTTGGAGTAGATGTGCTCGATGTGATGGCCGGCGGTCTTCGGAGTGATGACCAACCGCCCGGCGATCTCCTTGTTCGACAGCCCCTGGGCGAGCAACTGGAGGACCTCGACCTCCCGTGGGGTCAGGCCCGCCGGGCCTTCGCGGCGCCGCGGCAGGCGATGGCCGGCCGCGCCGAGAACGGCATCGGCGGCCTCGGCGTCGAGGTGGCCCGCCTTGACCTCGGCTCGCAGTTCGGCGGCCGCCTGGGCGGGCGGCAGCGCTGGGCGGTGGGGGCGCGGCTCGTGCATCGCCTGGTAGGCGTCGGCGGCGCCGAGGAGCCGCGCCTCGCGCGAGACGGCCGGGCCGGACAGCCCACGGGGATACCCCGAGCCGTCGAGACACTCGCGGTGAGCCAGCGCGATCGCGCCGAGCGGAGCGAGCGTCGGTGATCCGTGGAGCATGCGACTGGTCAGGTACGGGTGCATTCGCACGCGCTCCCATTCGCCGGTCGTCAGCGGGCCGCGCTTGTCCCAGATGGCGTTCGACACGCCGAGACGGCCGAGGTCGTGCACCAAGCCCGCTCGCCGTATCGTCCGCACCTCGGCCTCCGGCATGCCCGACCAGGCCGCGGCGTCCCCGGCGAGCTTGGACACGGCGCC
Source organism: uncultured Solirubrobacterales bacterium (assembly GCA_963828075.1). Lineage (GTDB taxonomy): Bacteria > Actinomycetota > Thermoleophilia > Solirubrobacterales > Solirubrobacteraceae > JACCYI01. The sequence goes on from CAWHDH010000021.1 coordinate 3,275,794, forward strand.
CGAATGACCCAGCGTGTACGGAGACTTGAGGTCGACGAAGTTCGCGATCGTTTCGAGCGCAGCGTCGAAGCGATCGCCCGAGAGGACGACGGGAGGCGCCGGCTCGGCGTCGATCACCGCATCCCACGTCTCGATCGAGTCGAGACCATCGAGGAGAGCGCCCGGATCGGAGGCCAGGACTGCTGCGAGCTCCGGGTCGAACTGCTTTCCGCTTCGCCGCCGGGCAAGCGATGTCGCCTCGTCGACCCCTCCCACCCGGTGGGCCACCTCGATGAACTCCGCGAGCTGGGCGATCCGCGACTCCAGCGGTATCTCCTCTCCCTTGCGCGCGCCCGGCCAGCCCCGCCCGTCCCAGCGTTCGTAGGCGGCGCCGATGCCGGCGAGCACAGGGTCCCGAAGCCCGAGCTGCGCGGCGAGTCCGACCGCGAGCGCGGCGTGCTGCGCGATCATGTCGTCGATCTCGCGATGGCCGGACATCGCGAACGCCACCCCGACGCGAAGGCGGTGCAGCGGCGGGTTGCCGGCCCCGATCATGCGCACCGTCGACGCCAGCGATCGCAGGCTGCGCATGTCGTGCCCTGAGTACTTGTCGGCCTTCAACGCGATGTCGTCGCCGAACCATTTCGCCTGCTCGTGTGCGTCGGAGTGGCAGCCGACATTGGTCAGGAGCGCGGTGTAGTAGACGCTCGCCCGAGTCGCCTCGTCGAGGGCGAGGCGATCGGCGAGCCGCAGCGCGATCAGACACTGGCGCAGCACGTGTTCCATCGGCTGGCCGAAACCGAGGTCGATCCCGAGCGAGAGCGCGGCGACGAGCTCCGCCATACGGACCTGCGCGGTATCGACGCTCACGCGCCGAGGCTACCCCTGCCGCCCTCACTGCGGGAGCCGGGCTTCACTCGTCCTCCTCGTCCTCCTCCCCGGGCGTTCGCACCTTCCCGCGCCCCTGCAGGTCCAGTCCCATCCGGCGTAGCGCCTCGTCGTCGAGCGGCGAGCCGTTCGGCCCGGGCGGGGGCGGCTCGGAGTTCGGCCCGTGGACGGACTGCCAGAGCACGCGGTCGAGCAGGCGCTGGGGCGTGTAGTCGGTGCGATCGCCGATCCCGGCCTCCTCGGACAGGCGGGCGTTCGGCGAGGCCGCGGTGTTGCGCTCGGTCAGGTTCTGCTTCGGCAGGAGCACCGAGTAGGGCTCGGCGTTCTCGGGCTGGGGCGTGAAGGCGTCGTAGAGCGGGACCGCCGTCGCGTCGAACAGGTTCAGCGGCTTCATCCCGACCACGATCTCGAGGGTCCGGATGAACGACAGGAAGTCGTAGCGGGTGTGGATGACCGCCCCTCGCTTGGTGTACGGCGAGATCGCGAACGCCGGGATGCGGTGGGCGTCGACGTGGTCGGCGCCGTTCTGGGAGTCGTCCTCGATGACCAGGATCAGCGACTTCTTCCAGACCGGCGACTTCGAGATGAGATCGACGACCTGGCCGAGCGCATAGTCGTTCTCGGCGACCATCGCCTTCGGCGTGCGCTCGCCCGGCCGCGTTCCCGCGGTGTGGTCGTTGGCGAACGTCGCGTAGACGAACTTCGGGACCGAGCCCGACGCCACCCACGAGGTGAACTTCGTACGGAAGCAGTCGAACCGAGACTGGGCGCCGGGCTGCGCGCCGGCCGGCAGCGAGGAGTCATAGACCTCGATCCGCGCGCCGCCGGCCCCGGCGACGACGTCGTAGCCGCCCGAGGACGCGTCGTTGGGGAAGCAGCCGTTCTGGCCCAGGTCGGACTTCGCCAGCTTGGCCCGGACCTCGGCCTCCTCCTTGGCGGTGCGGTCCTTGTCGGGCAGCGGCACGGTGCCCGCGATCGCCTCGCCGAAGTTGAACCACGGGATCCGCTGCTTCTCGGCCTGGTCGAACAGGAAGCGCTGCGACGGCCACGTGACCGCGTAGACGCCGAAGTCGTACGGCCGGCCGCGCGCGCCGTAGTTCTGGTGCCAGTTCTTGACCACGTAGTCAGAGACCGCGGCGGCGCTCGTCCAGAAGTGGCCGTCGATCGACGCCTCGGAGTTCGCGTACACGTGGTCGAGCAGCGGGAACCGCTTGGCCAGCGCATGGGCGTTCGGCGTCACATCGGGGCCGAACAGCGTCAGGTTGGGGTCGCCGTCGCCGCGCGCGTCGTCGCCGAGGATCTGGTCGTAGGTCCGGTTCTCGCGCACGATGTAGAAGACGTGTTCGATCTTGCCGCCCTGAGGCGTGCCGGGCGCGGCGATCGGCGTCCCCGCCGGCGGCTTGCGGTCGTTGGCGGGGCGGAACTGGCGGTCGGCCAGCTTGCTGTAGGCGCGCAGGCGCGCGTCGGACGGGAAGCTCAGGATCCCGGCATTGCCGAACACCTCGCGGGGGAGGTACTGGAACTTCGACTGGCTGTCGTCGTTGTCGGCCGGCGTCAGCGGGCTCGGCCCCCGCGGGTTGGGACCGACGCCGAGCCCCTTGGCCGACAGCCACACGAGCTTCTTGTTGCGCGGCGTCGCGAACGCCCCGACGGGATACGACCCCACGGGGATGCGCCCGATCAGCTCGAAGTCCTTCGGCTTCGGCACCACGGGCCGTTTGCGCGCCGCCGCCTCCGCGCGCTCCTCGGCCTCCTCGCCGAGCAGCTCGGCGGCCTCCTCGTCGGCGGTCTCGGCGTTCTCGAGCCCGAGGCGGCCTTCGTGGCGCAGGATCGCGTCGGCGCGGGCGGCGAGGCCGCGCCGCGCGGCGCGCCGCTCCTCCCGGCGGGTGAAATCGGTCCCCTCCTGCGGCAGCGCGAACACGGCGATGGCGTCCTCGCCGGAGTCGGCGACGAGCAGCCGCCGGCCATCCGGGGTGACCGACAGCGCGACAGGCGCCGTCCCGATCCCCTCCGGGCGCCCGACCGAGAGCGTCCGCTCGACCTCCAGCCGCTTGGTGTCGAGCACCGCCACGAGGTCCTGGCTCGTGACCGCGACGTAGGCCCGATCGCGCTTGGGGTCGATCGCGATGCCCTCCGGGTGCGAGAGGTTCGGGCCGACCCGGATGTCCTTGACCTTGCGCGCGGACTTCAGCTCGATCACCGACACCGTGCCCGCCGCCTGGTTGGAGACGAGCCCGTGCTCGCCGTCGCGGGTGACCGCCGCGCCGTACGGATACGAGCCGGTCTGCACGTAGCGGACGGTGCGCTTCTCGACGTCGACGATCGCCGCGCGGTCGGCGAGGTTGAGCGCGGCGACGAGGGTCGAGCCGTCGGGGGAGAGGGCGAGGTCGCGCGGATAGGCCTTGGTCCCGCTCGTCCTGGGCGGGAAGTTCTGCGGCACCGGCGAGCCCTGCGGCGGCGGCACCGCGATCACCCCATCGCGCTGCGCCCGGCCCGTGACCCCGTCGTAGCGGAAGACGTGGACGACGTCGCCCTTGCGGCCCGGCACGTCGTCGCCCACCCGCTGGTCCTTGTGTGCCGAGTCCTCGATGCCCGACACGTAGGCCGTGCGGTTATCGCGCGCCATGGCGATCCCGCCGGACAGGCCGGGCATCGGGATGGTCTGGACCACGCGCGCGACGCGGCGCAGGCGCCGCTTGCGGCACGCGCGGCCGCGGCGGCCCTGCTTGCAGCGCACCCGCGGCTCGACCTCGACGATCCGGATGTCGTTGCCGCCGCGACCCGCCGACAGCGTCCACAGGAAGCGGCCGTTGGTGGTCATCGCGCCGCCGGCCGGGAGGTTGCCGAGCCGAGCGGTCAGCCGGCCCGCCGGGATGAGCTGGCGGCCCGAGGGCTGGATGCGGTTGTCCGGCCCGATCCGGCCCTTGTCCACGGTGAGTTGCGCGACGGCGAGGCCGCCGCCACCCACGACCAGCAGGGCAATCAGGGCGATGACGGCGTGTCGGCGAGCCATGCGCGCGAATCTAGACCCCGCGCTCACCGCACGCACCGCTTTTTACAAAGTTGTCACAGTCCCAGGCTTCGCCCGAGGATCTCGCGCATGATCTCGTCGGTCCCGCCGCCGATCGGACCCAGGCGGGCGTCGCGGGCGGCGCGCGCCGTCTCGGGGTCGTCGCCGAGCAGGTCGAGGCAGGCGTCCTGGAGCTCGAAGTTGGCGCGCTGGGTCTGGAGCTTGGCCATGGTGACCTCGCGCACGGCGTCCTCGCCGGCGACGAAACGGCGCAGCGCGTCATGGGTCACGGCCTCACCCGCGTGCAGCGAGACCGCGAGCTCCGCCACGCGGTGGCGGGTCGCCTGGCCGGCGCCGTCGAGCGCCGCGACCACACGCTCGAGGGCGGCACGCATCGATCCGACCGCTCCCAGCGCCATCAGCAGCCGCTCCCACTGGAAGTTGGCCATGATCAGGTAGAAGCCCTTGCCCTCGGCGCCGAGCGTGTTCTCCTCCGGGACGAAGACGTCGTCGAAGGCGATCTCGGCGGTGTCCGAGGCGTGCCAGCCGAGCTTGGAGAGCGCGCTGGTGTGGACGCCGTCTCCGCGATCGACGATCAGGAACGTGAGGCCGGAATGGCCGCCGGTCTCCGTGGTCTTGACGGCGGTCACGTAGAAGTGGGCGCGCACGCCGTTGGTGATGTACGTCTTGGCGCCGTTGACGATCCAGCCGCCGTCGACCCGTTCTGCGCGGGTGCGGATCGAGGCGACGTCGGAGCCGGCGCCGGGCTCGGTGATGGCCAGTGCCGCGATCCGCTCCCCGGCGATCGCCGGCACGAGATAGCGGGCCTTCTGGTCCTCCGTGCCGAACTTCCAGACCGGCGGGGTGGCGATCGAGGTGTGCGCGCCGATGCCTGCGGCGAGCCCGCCCGAGCCGCAGCGCGCGAGCTCCTCGGCGAAGACTGCGTCGGCGAGGTGGCCCATCCCGCGGCCGCCGTAGGCGCGCTCGTACTTCAGGCCCAGATAGCCGTGCGCCGCGCACATCGGGAACACGTCGTCGGGGAACCAGTGCGCCGCTTCCCATGCCGAGGCGTGGGGCCGCAGCTCGGCGGCGACGAACGCCCGCACCTCGGCCCGCAGCGCCTCGAGCTCCGGCGTGGCCAGTGGGTTCACAGCCGCTTGCGGAGCATGCCGAACACCCCGCGCAGGACCGTGCGCTGCAGCCTCTGGCCCTCGCGCGAGGCGAGGAAGTCGCCGACGCCGGCCGGCCCGCGCGGCTTGGGCGCCCGCGGCGCGGGCATGCGCTTCGGGACCGGCACGTGCTCCATCTCCTTCGGCGCGGGCTCCGGCTCCGGCTCCGGCGGCGAGAGCCTGGCGGCGAGCCGCTCGCGCGCGGACTCGCGGTCGATCCGCTCGCCGTACTTCGCGTACAGCGTCGACCCCCGCGCCGCGCCGTCGACGTCGTCGGCCGGCGCCATCCGCGACGCCGGCGCCGCCAGCCGCGTGTGGACGACCGGCGTCGGGACGCCGCCCTCGGAGAGGATCGTCACCGCCGCCTCGCCGATGCCAAGCGCGGGAAGCAGCTCCTCGAGGTCGTAGTGCTCAGAGCGCGGGAACGTCGACACGGTCGCCTTGAGTGCCTTCGCGTCGTCGGGGGTGAACGCGCGCAGGGCGTGCTGGACGCGGTTGCCGAGCTGGCCGAGCACGTCGGCCGGGACGTCCTTGGGCGTCTGGGTGACGAAGAAGACGCCGACCCCCTTGGAGCGGATGAGCCGGACCGTTCGCTCGATCGAGGCGCGGAAGGCGTCGGTCGCGTCGTCGAAGAGCAGGTGCGCCTCGTCCAGGAACACCACGAGCTTGGGCTTCGGGAGATCGCCCGCCTCGGGCAGCGACTCGAACAGCTCGGCCACGAGCCACATCAACACGGTCGACCAGAGGATCGGGTGCTCCTGCACCGCGGGCAGCTCGAGCACCGAGATCACCCCGCGGCCATCGGGCGCCACACGCAGCAGGTCGGCGATCTCGAGCTGCGGCTCCCCGAAGAACTCGGTCCCGCCGCCGTCCTCCAGCCCGACCAGCGCCCGCAGCAGGACGCCGACGGTGGCCGCCGCGAGGCCGCCGATCCCCTCGAGGTCGTCGCGGCCGGCGGGCGACCCGAGATACGTCAGCATCGCGCGCATGTCCGTCAGGTCGAGGAGCCCGAGGCCGTTGTCGTCGGCGTAGCGGAACACGAGCGCCAGCGACTGCTCCTGCGTCTCGTTCGCCGAGAGCACCTTGCCGAGCAGCTGCGGCCCGAAGTCCGACACCGTCGCGCGCACGGGCACGCCGGGGCCGATCCCGCCGAGCGACAGGAACTCGACCGGGAAGGCGGCGGGCGCCCACGTCATGCCGAGCTGGCCGGCGCGCTTGGGCCCCGGCCCGGCCGGGTCACCGGGCGCCGCGAGGCCCGAGACGTCGCCCTTGACGTCGGCCATCAGCACGGGGACGCCCGCGGCCGAGAGCTGCTCGGCGAGCAGCTGCGCCGTCTTGGTCTTGCCCGTCCCGGTCGCCCCGGCGATGAGCCCGTGGCGGTTCATCATCGCCAGCGGGATGCGCACCGCCGCATCCGGCTCGACCGCTCCGTCGAGCACGCCCTTGCCCAGCTCGATGGCCGGCCCCTCCGTTGCGTACGCGCGCCCGATCGCGTCCCCGAAGTCGGTCACCGGCGGGAATCTACCCGCCTCAGCGGAAGCGGCCGAGCTCCTGGTGCGGCGCGCGCACGCTGCGGAACGGCGCCTTCGCGACGTAGACCGCGCGGACGCGCCACCGCCCCGGCCGGCGGACGCGTGCCGTGAACGCGAACGGGCGGCGGACGCTCTTGTTGTAGCTGGAGTACTTCCGCCAGATCTTCCCGCGGCGGATGTCGAGGAAGACGCGGACGCGCCCGCGCGGCTTGACCGGGGAGCCCGGGGCGCTGACCCGCCCGGTGATGCGCACCCGGCGCCCGCTGAGCCGGCGCGCGCCGAATTCGAAGGTGGCCGGCGGAACCTTGAGCTGGTGCGGGCGCACGCGCACGACGGCGACCGACGCCGTGCCGACGTTGCCCCCGGCGTCCCGGGCCCGGACCGTGATCGTGTGGCGCCCGATCGAGAGGCTGCTCGCCCGGTGCCAGATCGCCTCCATCCGCCCACTGCGGGAGCTGATGCGAATCCGCTTGCCGTCCGCGTAGAGCTCCATCCGGAGGACGCCCTGGTCGTCGGTGGCGCGCGCCGAGATGTCCAGCTTGTCGATGTACTCCTGGTCCGCGGTGGGCTTCAGGATCTTGACCACCGGGGCGGACGCGTCGACCAGCGCGCCGCACCGCTCGGACGGCCGCGGCGAGGCGCGCGCGAAGTCGCGGAACTCGCCGTACGCCGGCTTGGCCGAGCCGTTGTCGCGCAGCAGGCCGAGCTTGTGGTCGTAGTCCGTGGTGTCGCGCTGGATGTCCTGGATCGAGAACCAGATGCCCACGGCGACGTAGGAGTCGCGCTGCAGGCAGCGATACGCGCGCTGCAGGTAGGCGGCCTGCGTCGCCTCCGACACACCGCTCGGCTTCGTCCCGGCCCGGCTGCCGACCTGACAGGTGCTCGTCAGCGTCGACCACCCCAGCTCGGTCATCCAGATCGGCTTGTCGTCGCCGTTGGCGAGGATCGAGCGCCGGACCTCGCGATACCCGGTGAACGAGAAGCGCCCGATCCGGCCGTCCGGCTCGCGGTACTGCTCCTCCGGCGGCGAGGTCAGGCAGGCGGTGTCGGTGTGGACGCCGACCGCGTCGAAGCTCCCGCGCCCCCCGGCCGCATAGACGCGCTCGAGGAAGCGGTAGTTGTTGCCGGTGAGGCCGCCGAGCACGACGGTGGCGCCCGGGTCGCCCGCCTTCACCGCGGGGTACGCCGCCTTCAGGAGCGCGGCGTAGCGGGTCGGGCTCGGCGTCGGCTTCCAGAAGGCGGTCTCGTCCGGCTCGTTCCAGACCTCCCACGCGGAGACGCGGCCACGGTAGCGCTCGGCGTAGCGGCGCAGGAAGCTCGCGTAGGTCGCGGGGTCGGCCGGCGGCTGATTTGGCTCGGCACTCCCGGACGCCCACCGCGGGCTCCGCGTGACGACCATGACGACCTTCATCCCGGCGCCGGTGGCTTTGGCGATCCGGGCGTCGAACTCGCGCAGGTAGAACTCGTCGAGATGGCCCTGCGACTTCTCGGCGGTCGACCAGTCGACGAACACCCGCAGCCATTGGGCCCCGGCGGCCGAGGCGCGGTCGACCTGGTCGACGGTCTCGCCGGTCGGCCGGGCCCCGAGCACCATGCCGGTCTCCACCGCCGGCGCCGCGGCAGGCACGATCGCGGGGACGGCGAGTGCGAGCAGCAGCGCGAGTCGGAGGCGTTTGACCATCAGTGCTTGATCCAAACTACTCCTGCCCGCCGCTCGATTGGCGTTCTTTGCGTTGAGGCTAGGCTCGCGTCATGACCGACTGGCGCGAGACCAACCGGGCGATGTGGGACGAGCGCGTGCCGGTCCACGTGGCGAGCGAGTTCTACGACGTCGAGGGGTTCCTGGGCGGAGCCTCGCCGCTGCGGCCGTTCGAGCTCGAGGAGCTCGGGAGCGTCGAGGGCGCCGAGCTCGTCCACCTGCAATGCCACTTCGGGCTCGACACGCTCGGGTGGGCGCGGCGAGGCGCCCACGTCACCGGGCTCGACTTCTCCCTGCCGGCGGTCGAGGCCGCCCGCGACGTCGCCGCCCGCGCCGGGCTGGACGCCGAGTTCGTGCACGCGGACGTCTACGGCGCCGCCGAGGCACTCGGCGGCCGCAGCTTCGACGTGGTCTACACCGGCCTCGGCGCGCTCAACTGGCTGCCCGACATCGACGGCTGGGCGCGCGTCGTCGCCGGGCTCGTCCGGCCCGGCGGGCGGTTCTACCTCGCGGAGTTCCACCCGTTCAGCGGCGTCTTCGCCGACGAGGATCTGCGCGTCGCCTACCCCTACTTCCACACCGAGGGTCTGGAGTTCGAGGAGTACGACACCTACGCCGACGCCGACTCCATCTTCGAGAGCGGGCGGAGCGTCGAGTGGATCCACGGGATCGGCGCCGTGGTCAGCGCCCTGATCGCGGCCGGCCTGCACCTCGAGTTGCTGCACGAGCACGACTACACGCTCTTCGGACGCTGGCCGTTCCTCGAGCGCCGCGACGGCGGGACCTATCACCTGCCGGCGGACATGCCGTCACTGCCGCTCATGTACTCGCTGCTGGCTTCGAAGCCGTAGCTCGGGGGTCCGCTCCGCTGCGTCGTGGGCCGGGTTTCGGCGAGCCCGGACGCGCGGTTCCCGGGGTAAAGGGCGCGCACGCGCACAGACCACCAAGCGAGCCGCCTACAACCCGTACGACCGCCCGATGACCTCGAGCATGATCTCGTCGGTGCCCGCGCCGATGCGGTTGAGCCGCAGATCGCGCCACACACGCTCGATGCCGTACTCCTTCATGTAGCCGGCGCCGCCGTGGATCTGGAGGCACTCGTCGGCGACCTCGACGGCGATGCGCGCGGCGTGGAGCTTGGCCATCGAGATCTCGCGCACCGGGTACTCGCCGTGCTCGAAGCGCCAGGCGGTCGTGTAGACCATCTGGCGGGCCGACTCGATCTTCGTCGCCATCTCGGCGAACTTGTGGCGGGTGACCTGGAAATGGCCGATCTCGCGGCCGAACGCCGTGCGCTCGAGCGCGTAGGCGAGCGTCTTGTCGAAGACGCGCTGGGCGGCGGCGACGCAGCCCGCCGCGCCGATCATCCGCTCACCCTGGAGCTCCCACATGATGTGGTAGAAGCCCTTGCCGACCTGCCCGAGCACCGCCGTGTCAGGGACGCGGACGTCCTGGAAGGCGAGCAGCGCGGTGTCCGAGGCGTGCATGCCCATCTTGCGCAGCTTCTGCTCGCGGATGACGCCCGGCGAGTCCATGTCGACGATGAACAGCGTGAAGCCGTCGTAGCCGGCGTCGGGGTCGGTCTTGGTGACGAGCACGATGTAGTCGGCGCGGTGGCCGTTGGTGATGTACGTCTTGGAGCCGTTGATGACGTACTCGTCGCCGTCACGGACGGCGCGGGTCTTGATGCCGGCGACGTCCGACCCCGCGTCGGGCTCGGTGATGCCGAGGCACGAGATCTTCTGGCCCTTGATCGAGGGGACCAGGTACTCCTGCTTCTGCTCCTCCGTCCCGAACAGGAAGATCGGCGGGGTCGCCATGTCGGTGTGCACCGCGATGCCCATGTTCAACCCGCCGCAGTTCGAGCCCGTCATCTCCTCGGCGAGCACCAGGTTGCACGGGTAGTCGCCGCCCTGGCCGCCGTACTCCTCCGGATAGGAGAGGCCGAGGAACCCCAACTCGCCCATCCGGGCGAAGACCCAGTCGGGGAACGTCGTCTCCTCCCACTCCTCGGCGTGGGGCGTCAGCTCGCGCTCCACGAACGCGCGGATCGAGGCGCGGAGCTCTTCGTGCACGTCGTTGAAGATGAAGTGCCGGCGCGGGGTGACGAAGTCCGGCTTGAGGACGTCGGGGGCGGGGCTGCTCATGCCTCGGACGCTACCGCCGCACGCGTGAAAAGTAAACAGTGACACGTCCTACTTTCCATCGCTCTCCGATGTCAACTCGGGCCGGCTCGGGACATGAACGGGTCGTGAGCCAATCCGATCGCGCCCGGTTCGCGAGCCCGATCGTGAGGCCCTGCGGCTCGGGCCTGACCCTCGCCGACGGAGCGCGGGTCGCTCGCGACCTCGACCCCACTGCGCCCGAGGCGCTTCTGCACGCGCTGACGGCGGTGCCCCGGCGGCCGCAGAAGCGTCGTCGCCCGCGCGCGACCCGCCTGCTGCTACCCCTGGCCGCTGCCGCGGCGGTGACCGGCGCCGCCGTACTGGAGCCCGGCGGCTCGACCGATCTCGCCGCCAAGGCCTACGCGCAGACCGCGCCCCCGCCGGCGCAGATCCTGTACGTCCGCACCACGATGCGCGAGACGATCGACACCCCGGCGCACCACGACGTCAATACCTCGACCACCGAGGTGTGGGAGCGCGGCGGCGTCTCGCACTCGATCCTCCGGTACGGCCCCGGCCTGCGTCACCGGACGGACGAGTGGCTCGCCGCCGACGGCACGCTGCGGCTGCGTTCCGACGTCAGCGGCGAGGAGACGACGCGCCGCCAGGACGGCCAGGAGCAGCGCGAGTACATCGACCGCAAGGCGCCGGGATTCGTGGCCACCTTCCGCCGCGACTACGAGCGCGGCCGCCTCGACGCGCGGGGCGACGCCAGGTTCGCCGGGCGCCCGGCCCGCCGCTACGTCGTGACGACGGAGGGCGACCGGCAGGAGTCCTACCTCGACGCCGAGAGCGGCGCCCCGCTCGGCTCCAAGCACACGGTCACGCTCTCCGAGGTGCGCATCGGCCCGGACCGCAAGCCGCTGCCCGAGCCCGGCAAGCGGTCCGGCACGGCCTCGTACGTGACGACCGTCGAGGCGCTCGACCACCTGCCGCCGACGCCGGCGAACCTGGCGAAGCTCGGCGGCTGTCGCCGATCAGCCACAGTTCCAGGTGCGCGATGCACCTGGAACTCCTCATCCTCGGACTGCTCGTCGTCGTCGCCGGCCTGGCCGCCGTAGCCCGCGCGATCGACGTGCCGTACCCGATCCTGCTGGTGATCGGCGGCCTCGGGCTCGGCTATCTGCCCGGCGTCCCCGACGTCGCGCTGGACCCGGACATCGTCCTGCTGATCTTCCTGCCCCCGCTGCTTTACGCGGCCGCCTTCTTCAACAACCCGCGCGAGCTGGCGCGCAACGCCCGCCCGATCGGGCTGCTGGCGATCGGCCTGGTGGTCGCGACGACCGCGGGGGTGGCGGTGGTCGGCCACGTCGTGGTCGGCCTCGACTGGCCGCTGGCGTTCGTGCTCGGCGCGATCGTCTCGCCGACCGACGTGGTGGCCCCCGCCGCGATCGTCCGGCGCCTCGGCGTCCCGCGACGCCTGGTCACGATCATCGAGGGCGAGAACCTCACCAACGACTGGACCGCGCTGACGTTCTACAAATTCGCGGTGGCGGCGGTCGCGAGCGGGACGTTCTCGCTCGCCGAGGCCGCGCCGAAGTTCCTGCTGACCGGGCTCGGCGGCATCGCGGTGGGCCTCCTGACGGGGTGGCTGCTGCGCGAGCTGAGGCGCCGGATCGACGACGCGCCGACCGAGATCACCATCTCGCTGTTCACGGGCTACGCGGCCTACCTGCCCGCCGAGGAGCTCGGCCTGTCCGGCGTGATGGCGACCGTGACCGTCGGCCTCTACATGGGCTGGTACGCGTCCGAGCTGACGACGGCGGCGACGCGGCTGCAGCTCCAGGGGATCTGGGGGACGCTCGAGTTCCTGCTCAACGCCGTCCTGTTCGTGCTCGTCGGCCTGCAACTGCCCACGGTGCTCGACGGCCTCTCGGGCGAGTCCACCGGCCAGCTGATCGGCTATGGCGCCGCGATCGGCGCGGCGGTGGTCCTCCTCCGGCTCGCCTGGGTGTTCGCCGTCACGTACGCGCCGGGCGGGCTGTCGGCGGAGCTGCGCGCCGAGGACCCGGGCGCCCCGAGCTGGCGCGCGACCCTCGTCGTCGCCTGGTGCTCGATGCGCGGCTCGGTGGCGCTCGCCGCGGCGCTCGCCCTGCCCGAGACGATCCGCGACGGCGCCGCGCCGTTCCCCGAACGCGACCTGATCATCTTCCTCACGTACGCGGTGATCCTCGCCACGCTCGTCGTCCAGGGGCTCACCCTCCCCACGCTCATCCGGCGGCTGGGCGTGCGCCCCGACGACCTCGACGCGCGCGAGGAGCTGATCGCGCGCAAGCGCGCGGCCGAGGCGGCGATGGAGCGGATCGACGAGCTCGTGGGGGAGGACTGGGTCCGCGACGCGACGGCCGAACGCCTGCGCGGCCTGCACGAGTTCCGCCACCGCCGCTTCAGCCAGCGGGCCGCCGGCGACGGGACGATCGACGAGCGCTCCGAGCGCTACCAGCGCCTCATGCACGAGATCATCGGCGCCGAGCGCCGCGCGATCCTGGAGCTGCGCAACCGCGGGCAGATCACCGACGAGGTGATGCGCCGGGTCCAGCGCGACCTCGACCTCGAGGAGGCCCGGCTCGAGGTCTGAGCCACAGGCGGTCGGCCGCCCGCGCGTCCCGAGGAACGCGCGAGCGGCCGTGCCTGATCCCTAGCGGCGGGCCTTCGCCGGCCGCAGCGTCACGCGGCGGGTCGACGTGCCGCGGACGTTGGCCGCGTCGGTCGCGTCCACGGTGACCTGCACGCGGAGCCGCTTGCGGCGCGCCAGCAGGCGCCGCGCCGTCCGGCTCAGCTTCACCGAGACGGTCGACGTCTGACCGGGCCTGATCGTGGCCGTCTTGCTGCCGAGCCTGCGCTTGCCCGACGCCAGCCGCACGGTGCTCCGGCACTGGGTCAGCGCCGCCTTCGGGCAGCCCAGCCGGAGCTTGACCACGCCGGTCCGCGACGCCCGGAGGTCACGCGCGGCGATCGCCACGAGCGGCCCCTTCGGGACGAGCGCGGGCGGCACGACGGCGGGCGGCGGCGTAACGCCACCGCCACCGCCACCGCCACCGCCGGCCGGCGGCTCCTTGGTCGGCGTCGGCGCGCTGAACGCCGGCTTCGCCGGCGTGCCGAGATGCGTGATCGCCTCCTTGAGCAGCGTGACCTGGTTCGCCTGGCCCACGACCTTCTCGAGGCCGAACCCGGTGTAGACCGTGTCCGGCGTCGTCGTGGCCGCGGCCTCGACGAACGGCACGCCCTCCTGCCGGGTCCACGTCGGCTCCTGGCGCACGGTGCCGGGCGGCGGCGCCGGCGTCGACCAGCCGTCGAAGCCCGCCTCGAACGACGTGCTGAACAGCTCGCCCGTGTTCGTGGTCAGCGTCGTGTCGTCGACCCACTGCCCCAGCCCCAGCGAGCCGGGATCCGTGGCCATGGTGATCGCGATCTGGACGTTCTTGCCCAGGTACGCGGCCGGGATGTCGAGCTCCCACAGCTGCCAGCCGCCGGAGTTGCCCGTCGCCGCCCACCAGGCGCCGGTGGTTCCCGTCGGCGTGCAGTCCGAACCGTCGGGGGTCTTGGTCTGGTAGCGGGCCAGGAACGGGTGCAGCGACTGCCAGTTGGAGGCGAGCGGACCGGTCGACGGGCACGAGTACCCGACGCCCTGCGTCGTGTGGCCGTTCTTCTCCTCGAGCGTCGTCCAGTCGTTCTGGCCGACCGTGTGGATCTCGACGAACATGTAGTCGTAGTCGGTCTCGATGTCGAACGACGTCCGGAACGACAGCGTCGCCGATGTCTTGCCGGTCAGGTCGACCGAGCGCGAGAGCCGCTTGTACGTCCCGTCGTCGCCTCCGGCGGAGGCGAACCAGTCACCCGTGAACGGGTCGAACGGCGAGCCGGGACGGTCCCAGCCCAGGGCCTTCTGCGAGCCCGTCCACTGCGGGTAGGTCGCCGGGTCGTAGACCGAGCTGGTGACCAGGAACCCGGCGGTGTGCGACGGGACGAGCTCGAACGGGCCCGAGACGAACGGGGCGTTGAAGCCCTTGACGCCGTACGGGTTTCCGTCGGGGTCTGAGCCCAGATCGCTCATGTACCGGTTCGCTCCCAGGTAGTACTGCAGGAAGTCGTCCTGCACCGCGATGCACTGGTCGCTCGTGTTGCAGTACGCGCCGTTCTCCTCGGCCTGGAACGGGTTGTAGACGTAGCCCTGGGTGAACGGCGTGCCGGCGAACTCCCCGGTGAAGAAGAGCTTGCCGCCCTCGTTGACGAAGTCGCGAACGCGGTTCTGCGTGTCGACTCCGAGCTTGCTCATGCCCGACCCGCCTGGTGCGTCGGGCTCGCGCACGAGCTGGTCATCGCCCGTGTACCAGACCACGTGCGAGTAGTGGCTGAGGATGCCGAGCTCGTCCGGGGCCACGCGGCCTCCGGTGCAGGGGCCTCCGGGCTTCGTCGGGCAATCGACGTCGTACACGTCGTACGCAACACCGGCCCCATTGAGCAGCGCCTTGTACTCCTCGAGGTACGTCGGGCCCGCCAGCGGGGCCGGGTTCGGGATCTTGCCCGACCAGTCCTCGTTGGACAGCAGCAGGACCGGCTTGTTGGACTCAGAGACGGCTGTGTATGTGAAGTGGTCGGACGCCTTGCCACCGGCGGTGGTGAACCACACCTCGACCTTGTCGTTCGGCTGGGTGCCGGAGACGAAGCCGCGGACGCGGTGGTAGTAGACGGCGTCGTTCTTGAAGTAGCGCTCGCCGCCGGTGAACTCCTTGGTCGGCACCGACAGCGTCTCGCCGCCGTTGATGCGGAAGCGCATGGTGACGTCGCCCAGCTTGCGCTTGACGGTCGCCTGCACCTGCTGCGGGTCGCCGTACGAGTAGGCGAACGAGTCGACCGTGAAGTCGGCAGCCGTATTGCCGAGGTGGGATTCCGGCTCGGTCGGGTCATCCGCGGACTTCGCGAGGTCGAGGATGAACGGGAGGTGCCGCTGGAACTCCTGCCGGACCTGCAACGGCGAGTCCGCGTACTCGAACCCGGTCACGTTCGGGTCCTCGGCCGACGTCCCTTCAGGCGTGTAGGACAGCGTCTTCTCGTGGCTGTACGCCCAGTCGGTGAAGTCGCCGTTGGTGATGTACAGACCCGCGCTCAGCTCGGGCAGGAAGCCCTCGATGCCGGGCTTGAACGGGTCACCCGCCAGCGCCTCGAAGATCTCGTGGTCGGCCGTCGGCGTGTCCTGCTGGAAGCCCTGCGGATAGAGCAGGAGCTCGGCGGCGGTGTGGTCGTTCTTCTGGAAGACCGGATGGATCTCGGCGAACAGCGCCTCCATCGCCTTGGTCTCGGGCTCGGACGCGGGGCTCGGCCCGCGGTAGGTCTCCGAGGCCGGCTCCGGCGACGAGCCGTCGTCGTCCAGGCCCCAGTTCGACGAGAAGTTGCGGTTCGGGTCGACGCCGTCGCCGACCGCGATCGTGCCGTCGTTGTTGTTGTCGCGCAGGTTCTTGCGCCACAGCCGGTTGCCCGGCGTGAACGTGAACTCGAAGCCGTCCGGGTTGTTGATGCAGACGAACCACAGCTCGTTGTTGTCGACCAGCGGCGTGACCTCGCGGCCCGCGCTGGTGCCCTTGCCGTAGTTGGTCACGAAGTACTCGAGCGTGCGGCGGCAGGTCTCGCCGGCCAGCCACTCGCGCGCGTGCTGCTGCGCGTTGTAAAGAACGGCGGGGCGGCCGGGGATGTCGGCGCCCGTCGCGTCCTTGGTGACCTGCAGGGCGATGATCTCGCGGCCGTTGTAGGTCGTGCCCGTGACGCGCTTGGCCACCAGGCCGGGGTTCTCCTCGACCAGCCGGGCGTACTGCTCGGTGTACTGCTCCTTGTCGTCGCCGTCGACGGCGTCGTACTTCGTCCAGACGACCCAATCCGCGTCGCTGGCGCCCGCGGTCGGGTCGGCCTCGCCCGCGCCCCGGCGCGTGCCGGAGCTGCTCTTGGCCTCAACCCGCTCGGCCTCGAGCTTCGTGGCGGTGATCTGCCGCTTGGTGCCGACGACCTCGATCAGGCCGGTCTTGCGATTACGGCCCTCGGTGACGTCGAAGCCGGCCTTCGCCAGCGCCTTGATGTTCTTCGCCGTGGCCTTGACGCGGTACGCGTCGAGCCCCGTGTCTGCCGCGGTCGCCGCCGCCGGTACCACCAGCGCGGCGCCTGCGACGAGCGCGACGAGCGCGCCTCTGAAACCGTTCAAGACTTCCTCCCTCAAGCTTGAGCTGCGCCCTCCCGGGGGGCGGCCGCAGGGTCCGCCCCGCGGCGGCGCGAACCCTAGTCCCAATTGACACGTTGAGGGCGCGTCGTAACGTCCAAGTCCGCGGGCGAACATTTGCCTTTCCGGAGCGGACGCCGATCCGCCGGGGGTGCACACCCACCGACTGGCCGTCGGGCATGATGCCGTGGGTGCGCTTCGAGACCGTCCGCTACGACGTCGCCGACACGGGCGTGGCCACCATCGCGCTCGACCAGCCCGACACGCGCAACGCCCTTTCGGACGAGATCCTCGACGATCTAATCGGTGCGTTCTCCGCCGCTCGGGACGACGACGCCGTGCGCTGCGTGGTGCTGACGTCGACGCACGAGACGGTGTTCTCGAGCGGCGGCAACCTGGCCGGGTTCGCCGCCGACGTCCCGCTGGTGCACAAGCACTTCGGCACCGAGCGCTTCCCCAGCCTGTTCAAGCTGATCGGGCAGCTCGGCAAGCCGACGATCTGCGCCGCCAACGGGCACGTCCTCGCCGGCGCGCTCGGCCTCGCGCTGGCGTGTGACCTCATCGTCGCGAAGGAGACCGCCCGGTTCGGGACGCCCGAGATCAATGTCGGCGTGTTCCCGTTCATGATCATGGCGCTGATCTACCGCAACGTGCCGCGCAAGAAGACGACCGAGCTGCTGCTGCTCGGCGAGCAGTTGTCGGCCACCGAGGCCGAGCGGATCGGGATCGTCAACCGCGTGGTGGCGCCCGAGGCGTTCGACGCGGCGGTCGGTGAGTGGGCCGGCAAGCTGGCGGCGAAGTCGCCGGTGCTCATGCGGCTGGGCAAGGACGCGATGTACCGCCAGCAGGACATGACGTTCGCCGACGCGCTGGAGTTCCTGCACTCCCAGCTGACCATCGCCTTCGCGACCGAGGACATCCAGGAGGGGGTGCGCGCCTTCTTCGAGAAGCGCGGCCCTGTCTGGACGGGCCGGTGATCGCGCTCGTCGCCCTGCACTGCCGGACCGCGGACCGCTCGGCGAACACGGGCGCCGGCGTCGACGCGCTGGCCGCCGAGCTCGGCGAGCGCCTCGGCGTCCAGGCGCGCGCGGTGGGATCCCCGGAGCCGCCCCGCGACACCGGCTGGGAGGACGACGTGCGCGCCTCGCGCGGCTGCCTGCTCGAGGCCGGCGGCCAGGTCGACGACGCGCTCGCCGCCGGCGACCTGCCCGTGCTGCTCGCCGGTGACTGCTCGATCGCGGCCACGACGCTGCCCGCGGTCGTCCGCCACCACCCGGACGCGCGGGTGCTCTGGCTCGACGCCCACGGCGACTTCAACACGCCCGAGACGAGCCCGAGCGGCTACCTGGGCGGCATGGGCCTCGCGGCGGCGTGCGGCCGGTGGGATCCCGGGCTCGCCGACCCGGACCTCGCGCTCGACCCCGCGCGGATCACCCTGTGCGGCGTCCGCGACCTCGACGCCGGCGAGCGCGTGGCGCTCGAGCTGGCCGGCGTGCCCGGCGTCGCGCGGCTGAACGAGGTCGCCGATCTGGTGCGCGACGCGCCGGTCTTCGTCCACCTCGACCTCGACGTCCTCGATCCCAGCGTGATGCCCGCGCACTTCCCCGCGCCGCTGGGACTGTCGCTCGCGGGCCTGCACACGGTGCTGCTCGAGGTCGCCGCCGCCGCGACGCCGGTCGGGCTCGAGATCACCGACTTCGAGGCCCCCGGGGACCGCGACGAGCGCAACCTCCTGGCGTCGCTGATCGCCGACGCCGTCGAGCCGCTCCTGACGGCCGCGCCGCAGGAGGCCTGACCGCGATGTCGTTGCTGCGGCCGCTGGTCGAGGACCTCGAGGAGCGGCGCGCCCGCGCACGGCTCGGCGGTGGGGAGGAGCGGATCGCGCGCCAGCACGCCGCGGACAAGCTCACGGCGCGCGAGCGGATCGCGCTGCTCATCGACGAGGGGACCTTCACCGAGCTCGGCATCCACGCGGGCATCCACCACTCGGTCCGCGGGCTCGAGGACAAGGAGGCGCCGGCCGACGGCGTCATCACCGGCTACGGGCGCGTCGACGGGCGGTTGGTCGCGGTCGCCGCGTACGACTTCACCGTCATGGCCGGGTCGATGGGAGCGACCGGCGAGCACAAGGTCGCGCGGCTGCGCGAGCTCGCGCTGACCAAGCGGATCCCGTTCGTCTGGCTGCTCGACTCGGCGGGCGCCCGGATCCAGGAGGCGGTCGGCTCGCTGTTCGCGGGCACCGGCCACCTGTTCCGCGAGGAGGTCCTCGCCTCCGGCGTCATCCCGCAGATCGCGGCGCTGATGGGCCCGTGCGCCGCCGGCACGGCCTACATCCCCGGGCTCGCCGACTTCGTGCCGATGGTCAAGGGTCGCGGCTCGATGGCGCTCGCCGGCCCGCACCTGGTGCGCGCCGCGATCGGCGAGGACGTCACCCAGGAGGAGCTCGGCGGCTCGCGCGTGCACTGCCGCAAGTCGGGCGTCGGCGACCTCGAGGTGGCCGACGACGAGGAGTGCATCGCCCGCATCAAGCAGTACCTCGCGTTCTTCCCGTCGCATTGCGAGGAGGCCCCGCCGCTCCGCCCGAGCGCGGATCCGGTCGACCGCATGGACGAGGGGCTGCTCGACGTCCTGCCGGACTCCAACCGCCAGCCGCACGACATGTACGAGGTCATCCGCCGGATCGTCGACGACGGCGAGTGGCTCGACCTCAAGCCCCAGTGGGCGAAGACGATCATCACCTGCCTGGCGCGGATGGGCGGCCGGCCGGTCGGGATCGTCGCCAGCCAGCCCAAGCAGCTCGGCGGGATCCTCGACAACGACTCGGCCGACAAGGCGGCGCGGTTCGTGAACCTCTGCGACGCGTTCGGGATCCCGCTCGTGTTCCTCGTCGACGTGCCCGGGTTCATGGTCGGGACGAAGGTCGAGGCGGCGGGCATCATCCGTCACGGCGCCAAGATGCTGCACGCGGTCGCCGCGGCGACCGTGCCGAAGGTCACGGTCGTGCTGCGCAAGGCCTACGGCGCGGGCTACTACGTGATGAACGGGCGTGCGTATGAGCCCGACCTGATCGTCGCCTGGCCCAGCGCCGAGATCTCGGTGATGGGCGCGGAGGGGGCGGTCGAGATCGTGTTCCGCCGCCAGGTCGAGGAGGCCGAGGACCCCGTCGCCAAGAAGGCCGAGCTGATCGCCGCGTACCGGTCGCTCATCGACGTCTACGTCGCGGCGCGCAACGACATGGTCGACGACGTCATCGACCCGCGCGAGACGCGGCCGGTGGTCATCCGGGCGCTCGAGATGGCCGCCGGCAAGCGGGTCGAGCGCCCGTACCGCCGGCACGGGGTCGTGCCGGTCTAGGTGACGTGCCTACGAGAGCAAGGAGGGCAGACCGAGCTGGTCACCGAGATGGATGAGCCACTCGCTGTGCGGAACATGATCAGCAGTCCGGCGGCCAGGAGCAGTCGGCGGTCCGGCGGGTTGGGCGGCCCGTCCGCAGGGATGGGCCATCCGGGGAGCGCGACGGGCAATCGCAGGATCCAGTGCCTGCGAGCGGCGTTCCGAGAGCGTCGTGGCCGCTTCATCCGGCCGGGCATCGTCGCAGATGGAACCGACTCCTCCATCTGCGCGCGGTCACGCTCAGGGGGCGGGATGCGGGTCCGCCCCTGATGAGAGATCGGTGCTGCGCCGCGAGGCTGCGGCCATGCTCACTCCCACCCGCACCGCCGAGCCCACCTTCTCCGACGCTTCCCCGCCGCCGCGCGGACGCCGGACGACCATGGCCGCGCGCGCCGCACCACTCGTCGCCATCCCGGTCGCCTTCGCCGGACTCCTGTGGTTCCACCCCATGGTCGGCGACTACGACGGGCTCCGGGAGGTGACGACGCAGTTCCAGGCCGTCCATGTCGGCATGGTCCTCTCGCTCGTCGCACTGGCGCTGGGGATGCGGGTCCTGCTCGACGGGCTGCAAGGGCGGGCCGCCGCCGTCGGCCGCGTCGCACTGATCCCGTTCGCCGCCTTCTACGTGCCGTACGTCGCGTTCGAGGGCATCGCCCTCGGCGTGCTCGGCCAGGAGCTCAACGGGCTTGACGCGGCGCAGCGCGAGGCGATCGCCCCGGGCCTGGTGCAGGACTTCGCGCGCAACCCCATCCTGGGCGAGCCCGGGGTCTTCTGGGCCCTCGGCTCGACGGCGTGGATGGTCGTCATCGTCGCAACCGTGATGGCCTTCCGGCGGGCCGGCGCGCCGCTGAAGCTGCAGGTGCTGCTCGGCCTGTCGGCGCTCGTCGGCGCGCACGCCCCGCCGCTCGCGCCGATCGGCTGGCTCTGCTTCGCCGGCGCGGCGTGGATGGTCCTCCGGTCGCGTCGCGCGTCGGCACCGACCACCGCGAGCATCGCGTGAGGTTCGCGGTCGCGACCTCGGTCATTGCGGTGCACGTCCTCGACGACAACTTCGTCCAGCCGCAGCCCGGCACCTCGGCCGGCGACCATCTCGTCAGCGGACTCGTCCAGCTCGCCGTCCTTGCGTTGTGCGCGTGCGCCTATCCGCGTCTGCGCGGAGGCCGGCGTGGGGCGCTCGCGTTGATCGTCGGCGCGCTCGGGATCGTCACGGGCGTCGAGGCCGTGCACTACGTGACCACCGTCGGCGCGTCCGGCGATGACTTCACCGGCCTGCTGGCGATCCCGGCCGGGCTCGCGCTCCTAGGGTTTGGCGCCACGACACTCTGGAAGACCCGCCGAACCGACGACAGCCGTCCGCGGCGCTACCTGCGCCGCGTGGCCCTCGGTGCCGCAGGCGCGGCCGTGGCCGCCTTTGTCGTCGCGCCGCTGAGCGGCGGGTACCTGATGGCCCACCTCGGCCGTGGTGCGGTCCCGCAGGCGCACCTCGGCGTTGGCTACGAGCACGTCTCGTTCACGACGAGCGACGGTCTCAGGCTCGCCGGTTGGTACGTCCCGTCGCGCAACGGCGCGGCGGTGATCGCATTTCCCGGCCGCAACGGCCCGCAGGCGCACACGCGCATGCTGGCGCGCCACGGCTACGGGGTGCTGCTCTTCGACCGCCGCGGCCAGGGGCAGAGCGAGGGCGATCCGCACGCCATGGGATGGGAAGGGGAGAAGGACATCAAGGCCGGCATCGCCTTCCTGAAACGCCGCGCGGACGTCGATCCCGAGCGCATCGGCGGCCTCGGGCTGTCGATCGGCGGCGAGCTCATGCTGCACGCCGCAGCCGAGACCAGCGCGCTGAAGGCGGTCGTCTCGGAAGGCGCCGGCGCACGGTCGGTCGCCGAGTTCCGCCGAATGCCCGGTGCCTCGATCGACCAGCACGTCGTCGAGACGGTGATCACCGCCGGCCTCACCCTGTCCTCCAACAGCCCGCCGCCGCCGCGCATGCACGAGATCGTCGGCCGGATCTCGCCCCGCCCGGTCTTCATCATCTGGACGTCGAACGGGGTGGACACCGAAGCGCTCAATCCTGAGTACTTCAAGGCGGCGCGTGAGCCCAAGACGCTCTGGGAGATCCCCGAGTCGCACCACGTGGGCGGGCTCGCGGCGCGCCCCGCGGAGTACGAGCGGCGGGTCGTCGGCTTCTTCGACCGGGCCCTGGGCCCTGCCTAGGAGTCACAGATCCCTGCGACCGCCACCTTCTCGAAGACGTGGGGGGAAGCGACCGTCGAGTCCGGATAGCGCGCGATGCGCTGCTGGAAGTCAGGCGACCGGAAGGCGTCGGCGAGCCGGCGCGACGACGCCCGGACGGCGACGTTGACGAACGTCGCGCTGCCGGCGGTGCCGCGGTGCAGCTGGGCGGAGACGAAGCCCGGCTGCTGCTGCATGAACGCGGCATCGTCGGCCCAGACTTCAACCAGGTGCTCCGCGTCGTCGGGCCGGACGTTGAGCTGGTTGATCAGCACGACCGGGCCCGTGTCCTGCTGCAGCTGCTGCAGGTAGGTCACGTGCTCGTCCATCTCGCGGAGTTCCATGGCGTCAGACGCCCTTTCCACTGGTGTCGAGTCTGCTGACAGGGCGCTGCTGGATGTGCACCTACTCGGGTTTCACCACCATCGCGCTGCCGCCGCCGCGGCGCACGGGCTCGGCTGCGGCGACGAAGCGGTTGCCCGGCCGCAGCTCGACCGCGGCGACCGCGCCGATCTCCCCGGGGGCCGGCGGCGGCGCGAAGCGCTGGCCGAACCCCAGGTTCAGCGCCTGGCCCTCCGGCGAGGTGATGAACGCGGCCTCGGCCTGGGTGGTCGCCGTGTTGCGCTGCGACGCGCGGGGCTTGGCGATCGCGCTCGGGAGCGGCTCGCGGAAGTCGATCCGGTTGACGAGCACCTGCAGGACCGTGGTGATGATCGTCGAGCCGCCGGGGGAGCCGACCGCGAGAAACGGGCGCTCGCCCTTCATGACGATCGTCGGCGACATCGAGCTGCGCGGGCGCTTGCTTGCGTCGGGCCGGTTCGGGCGCGTCGGGACGTCGAAGTCGAAGTCCGTGAGCTCGTTGTTGAGCAGGAACCCGTGGCCGGGCACGACGATGCCGTTGCCGCCGGTCGACTCGATGGTGAACGTGTAGGAGACGACGTTCCCGCTCCGGTCGGCGACCGACAGGTGGGTCGTGGACTGCCGCGGGTGCGACACGTCGACTCCGCCGGCCTTGCGGGCGCTGCCCTGGTTGTCGCTCGGGTCGCCGGGCGCCGCGGGGTTGGCGCCGGCGGTGGCGCCGATCAGCGCCCGCCGCTCGGCCGCGAACGAGTCCGACAACAGCCCCTCCAGCGGCACGTTGAAGAACGCCGGGTCGGCCAGGTAGGCGCCGCGATCCGCGAACGCCAGGCGAGAGGCCTCGATGTAACGGTGCAGGGCCTCGGCGCGCCCGTTCCCGAGCGGCGCGAAGCCTTCGAGGATGTTCAGCGCCTCGCCGACCGTCGAGCCGCCGCTGCTCGACGGGCCCATGCCGTAGACGTCGAGCCCGCGGTAGGTGATCTTCGTCGGCGCGCGCTCGGGTGCGCTGTAGCGGCGCAGGTCGTCGACGGTCATCAGTCCGGGCCGCCAGGTGTGGTTGGCGTCGGCGGCCACCGGCGGCTTGCTCGCCGCGGCCACGATGGCCTCGGCGACCGGGCCCCGGTAGAAGCCGGCGCGGGCGCCGTCCTCGGCGATCCGGCGGTAGGTCGCCGCCATGTCCGGGTTGCGGATCGTCGCGCCGACGTCGCGCGGCGTGAGGTCGGCGTCGAGGTAGATCGCGCGCGTCGAGGGGATGTCGTCGAAGTAGTCGCGCGCGGCGTCGGTCTGATCAAAGAACGTCTGGTCGACGACGAAGCCTTCGCGGGCGACGCGGATGCCCGGCGCCAGCGCCTTGGCGAGCGAGTAGGTGCCGTACTTGTTGAGCGCCCGCGACCACCCGAGCGGCGTGCCGGGGACACCCGCGGACAGGCCGCTGAAGCGCGCCGGGTCGAAAGCCAGGGGCTTGCCGTTCTCGAAGAACGAGTCCGGCTTCATGGCCCGCGGCGCCTTCTCGCGCGAGTCGATCGTGGTCACGTCACCGGCGCGCGTGCGGATGACCATGTAGCCCCCGCCTCCGATGCCGCACGAGAACGGCTCGACCACGCCGAGCACCGAGGCGGCGCTGACCGCCGCATCGACGGCGTTGCCGCCGTCGCGCAGGACGTCGACGGCGGCCTGGGTGGCAAGGGCGTCAACCGTGGCCGCCGCCCCGCCGGTGCCTCGCGCCGTCGGCTGCTTGGCCGGCTCCTGCGCCCCTGCGGCGGGCGGCCCGGCGCCCATCACTGCGAGCGCCACGCCGCCGGCCAGCACCTTCATCCATCCTCGACTCATCACACGCCTCCCCCTGGTTGGCAGGGCACGTACCCGGAGGGGCGTGGGTTCAGACGGCGGCGGTCTCCCGCTCGCGCTCGGGCTCGCGTTCCGGCGCAGGCGCCGGCGGCCGCTGTGCGCCCACGAGCTTCTGCTCCTGGCGCTCGGGCGAGATCCGCACGACGTTCCACGCGAGCCCCGTCTTCTCCATCCCGCGGATGATCAGCGCCGAGGGGTCGACCTCGTACCACTTCAGGCCGTGCTCGGCCGAGCGTGGGAAGGCGTGGTGGTTGTGGTGCCAGGATTCGCCGAGCGAGGGGATGGCGAGCCAGCCGACGTTCGTCGATTTGTCCTCGATGTCGAAGCGGCGACGCCCGAAGAAGTGGCAGATGGAGTTGACCGACCAGGTGATGTGGTGCACGAGGAAGATGCGCACGAGGCCGCCCCAGATGTAGCCGCGCAGCGCGCCCTCGAGCGTGAAGCCGTGCAGGGCGAAGCCGGCCACGGTCGGGATCAGCAGCGAGGCCACGACGTAGAGCGGGAACCGCTTGCTGAGGCGCTTCATCTTCGGGTCCTCGTAGAGGTCCTTGGCGTACTTCTTCCAGTCGGCCTGGCCCTGAGTCTCGAGCAGCCAGCCGGTGTGTGCGTGCCAGAGGCCGGAGAGGCCCGAGCCGTGCCCGACGTGCGGGGAGTGCGGGTCGCCCTCCTGGTCGGTGTGGGCGTGGTGCTTGCGGTGGTCGGCGACCCAGTCGAGGACCGAGCCCTGGACCGACAGCTGCCCGAGCCCCGCGAACGTGCGCTCGATGCCGGGCTTCGTCCGGAAGGACCGGTGGGTCAGCATGCGATGGAAGCCGACGGTGACCCCCATGGCGGTCGCGAGGTACATCGCGACGAGCAGGCTGAGGTCGATCCAGTCCACCCAGCTGTTCCACAGCAGGACGATGGCGAGCAGCACGCCCGCGAAGGGGAGCACCACCCCGGCAAGGTTGGCGTAGCGTTCGGCTCTCGTCATGCGTTGGAGGTTGACGCACAGCGCCCGGGAAAACTTGTGCCGAGACCGTCGCCAGACGCGGCGATTCTTAGAGGCTCGTGATAGTCCGGTGCCCGCTGGTCCACGTCCCGCCCGGGAACTCGGGACCGGCGGTCGGTAGTCAGCCGCCGACGGGCGCCGGGTCCGCCGTCCCCCAGATCCCCGGCCCGCGCCGCTGCTCGTAGATCAGGTTGGTCTCCGCGTGCGCGACCGCGGGGTGGGTGGCGAGGTGGTCGACGACGAACTCCCGCAGGCCGTGCGTGTCGCTGGCGGCGACCCACAGAAGGTAGTCGTTGACCCCGGTCATGTGAAAGACCGAGATGACGCCCGGCAGGCTGCGCACCGCGCGCGTGAAGTCCTCGATCTGCTCGCGCGCGTGGACGGCGAGGCGGATGGCCACGATCGCCTGCAGCGGGCGGCCGAGGGCGGCGAGGTCGATCTCGGCGTGGAAGCCGAGCAGCACGCCGGACTCGCGGAGCGCGTTGACGCGCGCGAGGCAGGTGGAGGGCGCGACGCCGACGCGCTCGGCCAACCTGGCGTTCGGCAGTCGGGCGTTCTCGCTCAGCGCCTCGAGGATGGCCCGGTCGATGGCGTCGAGCGGCGGTCGTTCGTTCGGCATGACCGGAAGTATGCCACTCGAATCGGCATCATCGTCGGTGAAACAACGATTCGTCGAACGTTCTGCGGAGGGCTTGGCCTTGTGCCGAACAGGTGCCAGACTAGGGGCATGTCCACCGCCCCGACCACCACCCCCACCGCCATCCGGGAGACCATCCTCGACGCGATCGGGGACACCCCGCTCGTCCGCCTCGGACGCTTCGGGGCGGGCCTGCGCCCGCAGCTGGTCGCGAAGGTCGAGGCGCTCAACCCGGGCGGGTCGATCAAGGACCGCGTCGCCGTCTCGATGATCGAGGCCGCCGAGCGCGACGGCCACCTCAAGCCGGGCGGGACGATCGTCGAGCCGACCTCGGGCAACACCGGCACCGGCCTGGCCATCGCCGCGCGCCTGAAGGGCTACCGCGTCATCGCGGTGATGCCGGACAAGATGTCGAGCGAGAAGATCGACCTGCTGCGCGCCTACGGTGCCGAGGTCGTCGTCGCGCCCACCGAGGTCTCCCCCGACTCGCCCGAGTCCTACTACCGGGTGGCCGATCGCCTCGCCGCCGAGATCCCCGGCGCGTTCCAGCCCAACCAGTACTTCAACCCGGCCAACCCGGAGGCCCACTACCGCTCGACCGGCCCCGAGATCTGGGAGCAGACCGGCGGGCGCATCACCCACCTGGTGGCGGGCGTCGGCACCGGCGGCACGATCACCGGCACCGGGCGCTACCTCAAGGAGCGCAACCCGGCGATCGAGATCATCGGGGCGGATCCGGTCGGCTCGATCTACTCCTCCGACGAGGTCCGGCCGTACCTGATCGAGGGCGTGGGGGAGGACTTCTGGCCGGCGACGTTCGATCCGTCGATCGTCGACCGCTACGTGTCGGTCAGCGACCGCGACGCCTTCCTCACCACCCGGCGGCTGTCGGCCGAGGAGGGCCTGCTGGTCGGCGGGTCGAGCGGGATGGCGGCGTTCGCCGCGCTCGAGGTCGCCCGCGGCATCGAGGACCCCGACGCGCTCGTCGTGGTGATCCTGCCCGACGGCGGCCGCAACTACCTGTCGAAGATCTTCAGCGACAACTGGATGACCCAGCACGGCTTCCTCGCGCGCTCGGGCGACGAGACGGTCGGCGACGTCCTGCGCCGCAAGCACGCCGACGGCGAGATCCCGCCGCTGGTAACGGTCAAGACGCACGACCGCGTCCGCGACGCCGTCGCGCTGCTGCACGAGCACCGGGTGTCGCAGCTGCCGGTGGTCAGCGCGCACGACCCCCACGCGGTCGTCGGCTCGATCGGCGAGCGCGGCCTGCTCAAGCATGCGGTCACCGACGCCAGCCTGCTCGGCGCCCCAGTCGTCGACGTCATGGAGCCGCCGTTCCCGGCGGTCTCCGCCGATGACGGCGTCGGCGAGGTCGTCGCGCTGCTGAGCGCCGAGCGCCCCGCCCTGCTGGTCATGGCGGACGGGCGCGCGACCGGCATCGTCACCCACGCCGACCTGCTGGAGGCTCTGGCCCGATGACGGAGTTCGCCACTCGCGCGGTCCACGCCGGCCTCGAGCCCGACCCGCACTACGGATCGGTGATCCCCGCGATCCACCAGACCTCGACGTTCGCCGCGCCGGCCCCGGGCGAGTCGTACGCGGGCTTCGACTACGCGCGCTCTGGCAACCCGACCCGCGCGGCGCTCGAGCGCGCGCTCGGCGACCTCGAGGGCGGGCTCGCGAGCGCGTTCTCGAGCGGGATGGCCGCGACGCACGCGCTGCTGACCGCCGCGGCGCGAGCCGGCGCGCACGTGATCCTCCCGGACGACCTGTACGGCGGCACGTTCCGGCTCGTCGACAAGGTCCTCAGCCGCTGGGGCCTCGAGTACGACATGGTCGATCAGACCGATCCCGAAGCGGTGGCCGCCCTGATCCGCCCCGAGACGGCGCTGATCTGGGTCGAGACGCCGACGAACCCGCTGCTCAACGTGGTGGACATCGAGGCGATCGTCGCGCGCAAGCGCCACGCCTTGGTGGTCGTCGACAACACCTTCGCCACCCCGGTCGTCCAGCGGCCGCTCGAGCTCGGCGCCGACGCCGTCGTGCACTCGACCACCAAGTACCTCGGCGGGCACTCCGACACGGTCGGCGGCGCGGTCATCGTCCGCGACCCCGAGCTCCACGAGCAGGTCCGCTTCGTCCAGAACGCGATCGGCGCCGTCCCGGGACCGTTCGACTGCTTCCTCGTCCACCGCGGGCTGCGCACGCTGCACCTCCGCGTCGCGGCGCACACCGAGAGCGCTCGCGCCGTCAGTGCCTATCTCGCCGAGCAGCCGGGCGTGTACGACGTCCGCTGGCCCGGCTACGGCGGCATGGTCTCCTTCCGACACCCGGCGGCGATCCAGATCGCGGGGGCGACCCAGCTGTTCACGCTCGCCGAGTCGCTCGGCGGCGTCGAGTCGCTGATCGAGGTCCCGCAGGCGATGACCCACCAGTCCGTCGAGGGATCCGCGGCCGCGGTCCCCGCCGACCTGATCCGGCTGTCGTGCGGGATCGAGGCGCCCGCCGACCTCGTCGCCGACCTCGCGCGCGCGTTCGCCGCGGTCGCCGAAGCGCTCCCCGTCGGTTAGAGCGGTCGTCCGTCTGACAGTGCGAGTGGTCCGATTTGAGGACTTGTGACCCGGTGACGGGTTGACGTAGGCTCGGCGCCGTTGCACCGAGTTACGGGGGGACACGTCCGTCCCGCTGGGGATGTCGACATGTCTGCTCTTACAGCTGAGGCGCCCATCCACGTTCTGGTCGTTGTGGCCACGAGGCTGTACCGCGAGGGGCTTCTGCGCGCCCTTGGGGCCACGGACCGGCTCCTCGTCACCGGCGGGGCCGCGGACAGTGCGGAGGCGGTCGCGTGCCTGCGACGCGAGACGCCCGATGTCGTGCTCCTCGACATGGCGATCGCGCTGGACCGCGCTGCGCTCGAGGCCACGGTCGAGGCCGCGCGCCCGGCCCCGGTGGTCGCCCTCGGCGCCGCGCGCGAGGAGGCGGTGATCGCCTGCGCCGAGGCGGGTGTCGCCGGCTACGTGGATCGGGGCGCGTCGCTGGAGGCGTGCGTCGAGGTGCTCGAGAGCGCCGTGCGCGGTGAGCTGCTCGTCGCCCCCTGGGTGGCCGGCGCGCTGCTGCGGCACGTCGGCGATCTCGCTCATGGGGACCGAGACAGCGGGCCGGCACGACTGACAGATCGCGAGACGCAGATCATGCGACTCGTCGACGAGGGGATGTCGAACCAGCAGATCGCGCACCGCCTCGGGATTCAGATCGGCACAGTGAAGAACCACGTGCACAACGTCCTGGAGAAGTTGCATCTGGACCGGCGCCAGGAGGCTGCGGCACACGTCCGTCGGCTGTCCGACGCGAACCAGGTCCAACGGATCGATCACCTCAAGGCATAGATCGAGAGGGTGGCCTCTCTCGATCCATGGGCACATTGAATTCGCCTTCTTTGCTTTGAGAGGATCGAGCCACTCCCGCCTCGAGGACCTTACGGTCAGCACGGCGGGAACCAGTCATTGGGGCGGCCGGCCGGGCGTTGATCGGTGGCTACAACCCGCTTCGGCGCAGGCAAGGAGTTGGTCTTCGTGAGCTCTCGTCCCACCCTGCTGCGATCGACCGCCTGGATCGGGCTCCTCGCCATGGCGGTCTGGTTCCTGTTGCCGGTGTCCCTGGCGAGCGCCCTGACGAGCGCAAGTTACGAAGGCACGTCGATCCGCGGAACCATGCGGTCGATCAGCCTGCCCGCGCCGGGCGGCACGAACGTGAACACCTTCACAGGGAATCTGTTCCTCCAACGACCCGTCCTCCCGGCACTCCCCGGCCGGGGAGTGCCGTTGGAGGCCATGCTGACGTACAACTCGAGTCGGCACAGCGAGGCGAATCACGCCTTCGGCGTCGGGTGGTACCTCAACTACCAGATGTCGGTCAGACGCTACTCCGCGGGGAAGATCGTGGTGACCTGGGGCGATGGCCGCAACGACCGCTTCGTTCCGGTTGCCGGTGGCTATGAGGCGAGCAACCCGGGAGTGTTCGCGTCGCTCGACCAGCCCGACGCGACCACGCTGAGAGCGACGACGCCGCGGGGCATCCAGTTCCTCTTCCCGCTCCCCGCCGTGGACAAGCTCACGTTCCTGAAGGCGATCAAAGACCCCAACGGCAACGAGTTGAGCTTGAGTTACGCGGACTTCGGACGGCCGTTGCAGATCTCCGATGCGAGTGGCCGTAACCTGACGTTCGCGTACGCGAAGGGCCGGGTGAGCCGCGTCACCGACTCGTCGACCGCGCCACCGCGCTCGGTCGAATTCACGTACGACGCTGCCGGGAACCAGGCTTCGACCACGGACCCGCTCGGTCGCACGACGCACTACGCCTATGACGCAACCAACCGGCTGAGTGAGATCACCGACCCGACCGGCGTCACGAGGATCTCGTACAACGGTGGGTACGCGGCGACCGAGGTCGAGCGCACCGAGCCGGGTGGTGCGCTGGTGAACAGGCGGTCGTTCGAGTACGACACCGCGATCCAGACGACCAGAGTCACCGACTTCGTCGACAGCACGACCACGGCGACGACGACCTTCGACTACGGCACGCCCAACCGCCTGGTCGTCACGGATCCGCTCGGGCACCAGACGCGGCTCGACCACGACCCTGAGGGGAACGTCAGCTCCCGCACCGACCCGAACGGCCACGCTCAGTCCTACAGCTACGACACGCGAGGGAACCTCCTGACGGCGACCGACGCCCTCGGGAAGACGACGACGTACACCTACGGCGCCACGTTCGCCGAGGTGACGTCAGCGACCGATCCGCTGGGCAACAAGACGCTCTACAGCTACGACGCGCGCGGCAACCTGACGGAGATCAAGGACGCCAGAGGGTTCAAGACCCGGTTCACCTACGACGCCGTCGGCCAGATGGTCAAGCGCCTCAACGCCCGCAACCACTCGACGGCGTACGAGTACGACGCGTCCGGGAACATCACTCGCATCACCGATGCGTTGGGGCGCGAGACGACGGTCGCCTACGACGGCGCCGGCCGACCCGTCACGAGGACCAGCCCTCGCGGTCAGACCGTCTCGTTCCAGCATGACGCCGTCAATCAGCTGACTCAGGTCGACTATCCCGGCGGGGACCAGGGGAGCTTCACGTACGACCCGGCCGGCAATCTCGCGACCGCAGTCGACCCCGACACCGATCTGGTCCTCGACTGGGACGCGGCAGGCCTGCTCTCCAGCATCGACGACCAACTGCTGGGCAAGGCGATCACGTACTCCTACGACGGACGAGGGCTCCCGGTCGAGAAGTCGTCGCCCGACATCGGCTCCCGAGCCTACGACTACGACCTCGCCGGTCGGCCCATGACGCTGACCCAGGACGGCGACGTCTTCAAATTCTCGCACGACAACGGGAACCGACTGGTGCGAGCGGAGCTCCCGAACGGGGTCAAGACGGATTACACCTACGACGCCGCCGACCGGCTCACCCGGGTGCTCAACCGCAAGGCCAACGCGCAGACGCTCTCGAGCGAGCAGTACCACTACGACGCCGATGACCGGCTCGTCAGGAAGGCCACCGGCGCGGGGATCACGACGAAGTACACCTACAACACGCTCGACGCCCTCGGCAGCGAGCGGCGCAACGGAGCGGGTGGGTACGCCCACACCTTCACCTATGACGGTGTCGGCAACCGGAAGACGCTGAACGCCGACGGCGCGGTGACGAACTACACGTACGGTCCCACCGACCAGCTCATGAAGGAGCAGAGCCCGACCGACACCGTGGACTACCTCTACGACGAGAGCGGGAACGTGACCGACCGGACCGATGGCGCCGGCGCAAGCACCTACGCGTACGACGCGGTCGAGCGGCTGACTGCCGCGACCACGCCGGCCGCGTCGGCGACGTACGCCTACGACGCCCTCGACCGGCGCACGAGCAAGACGGTGAACGGCGGGACGGTCAAGACGCTCTACGACGGCATCGACCCGCTTGCGGAGTACTCGTCCGGCGCCCTGAGCGCGGAGCGCGTCTTCGGGCCTGGCGTCATGGGGCTCGACCGCCAACTCGCCCAGACGGCCGGCGGCGCGACGTCCTATCTGCTCAAGGACCGCCTGGACTCGACGACCGCCCTCGTCGATCCCGCCGGGGCATTGACGGACACCTACGAGTACGACGCCTGGGGTCTTCTTACGGCGCAGACGGGAAGCACGTCGAACGACGACACCTTCACCGGACGGATGCTCGACCGTGAGACATCCCTCTACTACAACCGGGCGCGCCAGTATGACCCGACCGTCGGGCGGTTCACCCAGACCGACCCCCTCGCCGACCCGACACGCGAGACCGCCCGAGGTCTCCGCAACGCGATCCCGCACCCTCTCGGCCTCGATCCAGAGGCCTCCGAGGTGTCGAGCACGTCGTCGATCAGCTCACCGACGCTGACAAGCCGCGCCAGCCCGTCCGCCACAGCGGTCGCCACGAGCCCGTACGGCTATGTCGAGAACGGCCCGACGAACCGCGTCGACCCCACCGGCGAGTTCTGGTGGTGGCTCCTGCTGCCGCTCGTGCCATTCGGGCTGTGGGAGATCTACGAGTGGTTCTACCCGCCCGCTCCGGCCGTCACCGGGAGCAACAACGGAGGCCAGGGCGGCCTGAACGGTCGGTTCGCCTGACTCAGAGCCGTCGGTAGATCGCCAGCGTCACGTCGTAGTACGCCTGCCGCTGCGGCGCGGGCAGGCCGCCGAGCACCTCGGCCTCGACTGCCTCGGTTGCCTTCTGGGCCTTGGCGAGGACTCGGGCGCCGGCGCGGGTCAGGGTCACGATGTGGCGGCGCCGGTCGGCCGGATCGCGTGCGCGGACCAGCAGGCCGTCGCCCTCGAGGGAATCGAGGATCCCGATCAGGTTGCCCGCGTCCATCCCGAGCTGCCGGGCGAGCTCGCGCTGGGTGAGGCCGTCCGCGCGGTCGACGAGTACGAGCAGACGGAGGTGGCGGGGCTTGAGGCCGAGGTCGGAGAGCGCGGCGACGAACGCGCGGTCGACCGCCTCGGCGATGCGCACGAGCAGGAAGCCGAGCGGCGGCTGCTCGTCGGTCGCGGGGCCCACAGGACGAAATGATAGTCACGGACAATCGTTGTGTGATACGACGGATTGCATGACCTCATCCTCCTCGCCCAGAAGGGTGATCGTCACGGGCGGGACCGGCGGCATCGGCCGAGCCATCGCGCGGGCGTTCACCGTCACCGGTGACCTGGTCGCCATCTCGTCGCGTGACGGGAGGGTGGACGACGACGGGCCGGCCATCGGATTCGCCCTCGACCTCCAGGACCCGCCCGCCGCCGGCGCCTCTGTCGCCGCGGCGATCGGCGAGCTCGGCGGGCTCGACACGCTCGTCGCCAACGCTGTGCGCTGGCCCACCCGCCGCACCGCGCGGTTCGAGGATCTGCCAGTGGAGGAATGGCGGATCGTGCTGCGGGCGAACGTCGAAGGCGCGTTCGCCGTGGTCCAGGCCGCGCTCGGGGCGCTGCGCGCCTCCGGCCGTGGGCGCATCGTGCTCATCTCATCGGGCGGCGCCGAGGAGGGGTATCCCGTCTCCCCGCACTACGTTGCGGCGAAGGCGGGGCTGCACGGGTTGGGCCGGGCCCTGGCCTGGGACGCCGGCGCGGACGGGGTGCTGATCAACGTCGTGGCGGTCGGCTTCACCCAGACCGAGACCAACGCCGATCGCTTCCCGCCCGACCTGTTCGCCCGCGCCGGAGCGCTGACGCCGCAGCGGCGCGTCTCGACGGCCGAGGACGTCGCGCGCGTCGTGCACTGGCTCGGTTCGGACGCGAACACGAGCGTCACCGGCGAGGTGGTCCGCGAGGGGACGAGCGCCGCGAGAACGCCGCTCGTCGCCCTCAGCGGGGATCCGAGCTAGGTACCGGGCGTGAGGCGGTCCTGATCGGCGCCCTTGCCGATCGTGACCCGGTAGACGCCGAGCAGGATCATCGTGCCGATGATCGCGCCGAGGAGGCCGCCGAGGTCGAACATGTCGCTGTCCCCGATACCGATCAGGCGGAAGACGAAATAGCCCACCATGGCCCCGGCGAGGCCGAGCAGGATGGTGACGATGAAGCCCCCCGGATCCTTCCCGGGCATGAGGGCTTTGGCGATGAATCCGGCCACGAGGCCGAGGATGAGTGCTCCGATCATGGCCGTGGCCTACCCCCGGATGGCTGCGCGCCAATCTTGCGCCTGGATGATGTCTGCGACAGAGTGAGAAGTGGCACGTACCACTTCCCGCCGCTCCGGAGACCGTCATTTGAGCCTCGAGGACCCCGTCATCATCACCTGCTCGATCTCGGGCGCGGTCGCGAACCGCGACCAGTGTCCCGCGATCCCGTACACGCCCGAGGAGTACGCCGCCGAGGCGCGCCGGGCGGTCGACGAGGGCGCGGCGATGATCCACATCCACGCCCGCGAGCCGGAGACCGGCACGCCGTCCTACGAGATCGAGCACTTCCGCGCGATCACCGAGGCGATCCTGGGGGCGGTCGACGACGTGATCGTCAACTACTCGACGGGCGCGATCGGGGTGCCGATCGAGCAGCGCATCGCCTACCTGCGCGAGCTGCGCCCGGACGTCGCCGCGCTGAACATGGGCTCGATGAACTACGCGAAGTTCTCCAAGCGGCGCGGGGAGTTCGTCTTCCACACCGTCTTCGAGAACTCGTTCGAGACGATCATCGCGTTCGTCCGCGAGATGCAGGCGCTGGGCATCCGCCCGGAGCACGAGTGCTTCGACTCGGGCCACATCGCCAACCTCGACCCGCTGATCGCGATGGGCCTGGTCGCCGAGCCGCTGCAGGTGTCGTGCGTGATGGGCGTGCTCGGCGGGATCCGCCCGACGGCGCGCAACCTCGCCCACATGGCCGACCAGATCCCCGGCGGTCCCGACGGGCCCAACAACTGGGGCGTGATCGGCATCTCGCGCGACCAGTGGACGCTCGTGGCGGCCGCCCTGACGCTCGGCGGGAACGTGCGCGTCGGCCTGGAGGACAACTTCTACCTGCCGGACGGGACGATGGCCGGCTCCAACGGCGACCTGATCGCGCGGGCGCGGCGGCTGGCCGAGGACGTCGGGCGGCGCGTCGCGACGGTCGCCGAGGCCCGCGAGCTGCTGGGACTGCGATGAAAGGGTTTCGCCCTCCGGTCCTCGCAAGCTCGGACCTGCGGTCGACGTCACGGCGATGAGCGCCCTCGACGGCATTCGCGTGCTCGACCTCTCGCGGCTCCTGCCCGGTGGGTTCTGCTCGCTTCTCCTCGCCGACTTCGGCGCCGACGTGCTCAAGGTCGAGGACACCGGCGCCGGCGACTACGTCCGCTGGGCGCCGCCGCTCGTCGAGGGCGTCGAGCGCAGCGCGAGCTCGGCGCTGTTCCTCGCGCTCAACCGCAACAAGCGCTCGATCCGGATCGACCTCAAGTCCGAGGGCGGCCGCGAGGTGCTGCTGCGGCTGGTGCGCGAGCACGACGTCCTGCTCGAGTCGTTCCGGCCCGGCGTGATGGACCGCCTCGGCGTCGGCTACGAGCGCCTGCGGGCGGAGAACCCGGGGCTGGTCTACTGCGCGATCTCGGGCTACGGGCAGGACGGCCCGCTGCGCGACCGGCCCGGCCACGACCTCAACTACCTGGGGCTGATCGGCCTGCTCGCGCTCTCCGGCGACGCGGACGGCTCCCCCGTCCAGGCCGCCGGGCAGATCGCCGACCTCGGCGGCGGCGCCCTGATGGCGGCGTTCGGGATCCTCGCCGCCCTGCACGAGCGCGACCGCTCGGGCGAGGGCCAGCTCGTCGACGTGTCGATGAGCGACGGCGCGCTGTCCTGGCTCGCGATGACGGCGGCCGCCGCGCTCGCCTCGGGTGAGGCGCCGCGGCGCGGAGGGATCCCGCTGGGCGGCTCGATGCTCTGTTACCGGCCCTATGCCTGCGCCGACGGGCACGTCACGCTCGGGGCGCTCGAGCCGAAGTTCTGGATCGTGTTCTGCCGCGGAGTCGGCCGCGAGGACCTGATCGAGCGCCAGTTCGACCCGCCCGGCTCGCCGGCCCACGCCGAGGTCGCCGCGATCTTCGCCGGCCGGACCCGCGAGCAGTGGCGCGCGTTCGGCGACGAGCACCCGTGCTGCCTGGAGCCGGTGCTCGAGCTCGACGAGGCGCTCGAGTCCGACCTGGTGCGGGCCCGCGACATGGTGGTCGATCTCGACCAGCCCGGCGCGGCGGCGCCGGTCCGCCAGCTCGGCGTGCCGGTCAAGCTCTCGCGCACCCCGGGCGATCCGGCGCGGGCGCCGGGCCCGAGCCTCGGCGCCGACACGCGTGCGGTGCTGGCGGCGGCCGGATACGACGACGCCGAGATCGCGCGGCTCGAGTCCGAGGGTGCGGTCGCCGGGCCGGCGGGCGATGCGGATCCGGCGGGATCGTTCCTGGCATGAACGGCGACGGGATGCTCAAGATGCGCGAGCTCGCCGACCGCTCGGGCGTCAGCGCCGGGACGATCAAGCACTACCTGCGCGAGGGGCTGCTCGGCGACCAGGACGGCATCGTGCGGACGAGTCGGAACATGGCCTACTACCCGCCGGAGCTGGTCGACCGGATCCGCCTGATCAAGCGCCTGCAGGAGGAGCGGTTCCTGCCGCTGCGCCTCATCAAGGGCGTGCTCGAAGGCGACGACCCGGGGCGTCTGCTGGCGCTCGTCGAGGTCGAGGACCGGATCATCGAGCGGGCGACCGCCGCCGGGCGCGGCCCGCGGCTCGGTCGCGACGAGGTCCTCGCCCGCTACGACCTGCCCGCCAACGTCCTCGACCGCCTCGCGGAGATCGGGACGCTGTCGCCGACGCCCGAGGGCTACGACCCCGACGACGTGCAGATCATCGAGGCGATCGTCCGCTTCCGGGCCGGCGGCTACGAGGAGTCGATCGGCTTCACGGTCTACGACACCCTGCGCTATCGCGAGGCGCTCGCGCCGCTCGTCGAGGATGAGGTCCGGGTGCTGCTCGACCGGCTGGCCGGCGAGGTCGAGGTCGAGCGGGCGGTGGCGATCATCGCGTCGGGGCGCGAACCGCTGCGCGAGCTGATCGGCGCGATGCACTCCAAGCTGCTGCTCGCCGAGCTCGAGCGCCAGCGCGCCGGCGCGTGATCGGCGGCCTCGAGCTCGGCGCGCCGGAGCTGGCGTTCGCGCTGCTGGCGGGCGCCGCCGGCGCGGTGGTCCAGGGCGTGCTTGCCTTCGGCTACGCGCTCGTCGTCGTGCCGGCGCTGCTCCTCGTCGCCCCCGAGGCGGTCCCGGTCGCGTCGCTCGTCGTGGCTCTGCCGATGGTCGTGTTCCTGGCCTTCAACGAGCGCGCGGCGCTCGATCGCAGCGGCTTCGCGCGGCTGACCGCCGGACGGGTGCCCGGCACGGCGCTCGGGGCATGGGTGCTGACGCTGGTCGGGCCCGACGTGATCGCGGTGGTGGTCGGCGCCCTGCTGCTCCTCGCCGTCGCCGCGAGCGTGGCGGCGACCGGCCTCCGGACCACGCCGACCGCCGAGGTCGTCGCCGGCTTCGTGAGCGGGGTCGCCGGAACGGTGGGGGCGATCGGCGGCCCGGCGCTGGCGCTCGCCTACCAGGACCGGACCGGGCCGGTCCTGCGGGCGACGATCTCGCTGGCGTTCGCGGTCGGCGTCGTCGTGTCGCTCGCGGCGATCGCGGTGGCCGGCGAGGTCCACCGCGGGCCTGTCACGCTCGGGCTGCTGATGATGCCCTCGACGCTCCTCGGCCTGGCTCTGGGTCGGCGGCTTGCGTCCCGCGCCGAGGGTCGCTGGCTGCGCCCGGCGATCCTGACCTTCGCCGCGATCGGCGGGCTCACCGCGATCCTGCGCGCGCTTCTCTAGTCGAGGTCGAGAACCAGGTCGAGCTCGTCGCGGATCGGGATCCCGTCGACGCCGGTCGCGGGGATCGACGGCTTGAGCGCGCGCACCGCCTCCATCGCGCCGGACCGCAGCTCCACGAGCCGGAAGCCGGCCCGCTGGTAGAGGCGCAGCGCGACGAGGTTGTCGTTGGTCGTCATGACGAGCACCCGCTCGGCGCCGGCGGCGCGTGCCGCGCCGGCGACCGCCTCGATCAGCGCCCGCCCGACGCCGGCGCCGGTCTCCAGGGCGTCGATCGTCACCAGCTCCGCGGTCGCGTTCTCCACGACGTACGTCGCCACGCCGATGCGCTCGTCGCTGTCGTCGACGGCGACGAGCGCGCGCAGCTCGTCGTACTCGCGCACTCGCCCACGGCCGACGACGATCTCCCCGCCCCAGCGCTCGGTGAGCGTCTTATGAAGCCACGGCCGCTCGTCGTCGTGGAGCCCTCGAACCTTCACGGCCGCCCGAGCCAGGCGATCAGCGCGTCGCGCCCGAACCGCCACTCGGCGCCGACCTTGCGCCCCGGAAGCTCGCCGGCCTCGGCGGCCGCCAGCACCACGGCCTCGTCGAGGCGCAGCAGCGCCGCCGCCTCGCCGGGCAGCAGGACCTCGGGCATCTTCTCGCGCAGCTCGACCCGCCCGACCACCATCTTGTCGTCGGACAGCTGCACGCGGACGGCCTCGCCGACCAGCTGGCGCTTGGTCTTCCCGGTGGCGGCGACGGCGCGGTCGAGGGTGTCCGCTTCGTCGGCGGCGAGGCGGACGTAGAGGGCGGGGGCGCGGGTGCTGGCTGGCATAGCGTCAGGCTAGCAGGTGCTAGCGGGTGCACGTCGAAACTGCATCATTGAAGGAGAGCCCGAGGGGCGGGGGAGGCCCGAATCCCCGCGCTGTCCTGACCTAGGGGCTCATGGACCCCCTAGCCAGGACAGCGGATCGGAAACCGCCCCCTCCCGCGTCCCTGACCGGATCGCGGCCCTCAATGATGCAGTTCCCGGCCCTCCGCCCCCTGCTCGGCCAGCGCGCGCAAGCCGGCCACCCAGATCGCCAGCATCTGCCCGAAGAAGCCCTCGGGGACGGCGTCGGGCTCGAGGACCTGCTCGAGCGCCAGGCCGTTGCCCATCGCGAACGTCATCAGCGCGAGGTGGTCGGCGGGGAACGGGAGGTCGAACTCCAGCGAGGCCGCCCGGCGCTCGTAGTCGGCGGCCATGTGCTCGCGCAGCCCGCGGTAGCGCGCGACGAGCTGGGCGCGGAACGCGTCGTCGCGCGCGGCCAGCGCGGCGAACTCGAAGAACAGGCGCTCCCACTCGGGGTCGGCGGCGACGTAGGCCTGGAACTCGTCCCCGCCGCGGCGTGCCTGCTCCTCCGGGCCCTCGGCGCTCGCGGTCACCGCGTGCATCTCCGCCGCACGGCGCTCGAAGCGCTCGTCGAGCATGGCCAGGAACAGCTCCTCCTTGGACGCGAAGTTCGCGTAGAAGGCGCCCTTGGTGAACCCCGCCTCGCGCGCGATCTCGTCGATCGAGGCATCGCGGAGGCCGCGCCGCGCGGCCACCCGCCCGGCGGCGGACAGCAGGCTCGCGCGGGTCTCGGCGCGGCCGGGCATCGCTATGCGGCGGCGCGGTCGAGGACGGCCTCGGCGCCGTCGCGCGGTGAGAGCATGATCCCCCGGCGCGTCATGCGCTCCGGGCGCTCGGGCCGCACCGCGCGCAGCCCGGCCGACCGGGCGACGACGCGCAGGACCGTCGCCATCTCGAACATCGCGAAGCTCGCGCCGAGGCAGCGCCGCACGCCGCCGCCGAACGGGATCCACGTGTAGGTCCCGGGCGGCCGCTCGAGGAAGCGCTCGGGCCGGAACGCGCGCGGGTCGGGGTAGAGCTCGGGGCGCCGGTGCATCAGGTAGATGCACGGCGTCACGCGGACGCCCGCCGGCAGGTGCCAGCCGCCGATCTCCATCGGCTCCATCAGCTCGCGGACCACGACCGGCACCACAGGCCGAAGTCTCAGGGTCTCCTTGACGGTTGCATCGAGGTACTCGCTCCCGCCGGTGGCGACCTCGTCGCGCAGGCGGCTCCACGCCTCCGGGTGGCGCAGGAGGCGCTCGAGCGCCCACGCCAGCGACATCGCGGTCGTCTCGTGGCCGGCGACGAGCAGCGTCATCAACTCGTCGCGCAGCTCGCGGTCGTCCATCGGCGCGCCGTCCTCGTGGGTGGCCTGGACGAGCAGCGAGAGGATGTCGTCGCGCTCGGAGGCCGGGCCGTCGACGCCGGCGCGGCGCCGGCGGATCTCGTCGATCAGCAGCTCGTCGACCGGGGCGAGCACGCGCTTGAAGGCCCCGAGCTGCTCGATCCGCGTCGGGCCCAGCATCGCCATCATCACGAAGCGGCTGGGCCTCGTCAGCCAGTGCATCGTCGTCCCGAGCAGGGTCCGCAGCCGGTCCAGCCGCTCGCCCTCGCGCAGCCCGAACACCGCGCGCAGGATGACCTCGAGCGTCAGCGCCTGCATCCGCGGGGCGAGCGGGAGCGCCTCGCCGGCCGGCCAGCGCGCGACCTCGCGCTCGGCCACCTCGGTCATCAGATCCTCGTATCGCTTCATCCGTGCCCCGTGGAACGGCGGCAGCAGGATCTTGCGCTGGGCGAGGTGGGGCGCATCGTCGAGCAGCAGCACGGAGTGCGCGCCGAGGATCGGTCGCAGGATCGCGTTCGCCGCGCCGGCGTGCAGGAGGCGCGAGTCGCCGGTGAACACCTGCCGGACCGCCTCGGGGTCGGACACCAGCACCCAGGTGCCCTCCTGGGCGATCCGCAGCGAGAACGTGTCGCCGTAGCGCGCCTGGCAGCGGTCCAGCCACGGCCCGGGCCGCTTGAGCCACCCGAGCGTCTGCACCGGGCGCGGATAGCGAGGGCCGGGCGGGACGGCGGTCGGCGGCATACCGCACGGTATGCGGATACCGGCCGGTATGTCAAGCCTCACCAGCGCGCCTCGTGGCGCTCCATGACGCCGCGGCCGGCCCGCAGGCGGCCCGCGCCCGGCAGCTCGCCGGCGAATGTCCCGAACGGCTGCTCGTAGCGCGTCGAGGCGATCAGCAGCTCCTCGCGGTGCGTCCGCGCCGCCTCGTGCGTGAACGCGAGCCGGCCGCCCTCGGCGAAGGCGACGCCCGCCAGATCCGGCGCGAAGGCCACCGGCCCGACCTCGTGCGCGACCCCGTCGACCCACACCGAACGCTCCGACGCCTCGGCGGCATCGTGCAGACCGTCGACGAGGTTCCAGGCGACCGCCGCACCCGCCTCGGTCTCGCCGACGCCGGCCGACCACCGCCAGGCGGTCCTCCGGGCGTGGTAGCCGGCGGAGTCGTCGACCACGCCGCGCCCGTCGACCACGATCCGGCGGTCACCGATCGACACGGTGCCGCGCATCGGGACGCCGCCGCGCTTGGCGGTCCAGGCGTACTGGGCGCCGTGGCGCGAGATCGTCTCGACCGCCTCGGAGGCGCCGAGCTCGAGGGCCAGG
Source organism: uncultured Solirubrobacterales bacterium (assembly GCA_963828075.1). Taxonomy (GTDB): domain Bacteria; phylum Actinomycetota; class Thermoleophilia; order Solirubrobacterales; family Solirubrobacteraceae; genus JACCYI01. The sequence goes on from CAWHDH010000021.1 coordinate 3,317,306, forward strand.
TCGACCGCCACCGGGCCGTCGTGCACGCGCACCCGCTCCTCGCCGACCGTCACCGACCCGCGGCGGTGCGTCGTGTGCTCGGCGAGCGTCCGCTGGGCGCGGTCCCACACCGCCCACCACTCGACGTGCCCAGGCCCGACGCGCGCGGTCGCCACGCACACCATCGCCTCCTCGGCGAACAGCCCGACCCACCGCCAGCGCTTCAGTGGCCGCCCGCCGCGCAGGAGCGGCATGCGGTCGCCGGGAAGCGGGACGCCGAGGTCCGGCCGCGCCGCCGGCGGCCCGCGCCAGGGGAGGTCGTCCAAGCTGGTCACGCTGCGGACGTTATCCTCCGGCGCCGAAGGGGTTGACCCGCGAGTCAACGCCATTCGAACCGGGGGAGAGGAACCATGCGCGCAGCCGCAGTCCAACTGAACTCGACGCCCGATCGCGAGCGCAACCTCGCGGCCGCCGATCGGCTCGTCCGCGAGGCGGCCGCCGCCGGCGCCGACCTCGTCCTCCTGCCCGAGAAGTGGCCCGTCCTCGGCACCCCCGAGCAGACCGCCGCCGGCGCCGAGCCGCTCGACGACGGCCCGACGATGCGCTGGGCGCGCGAGATCGCCCGCGAGCTCTCGATCGACCTGATCGTCGGCTCGCTGACCGAGCGCGTCGAGGGCGCGGGCAAGAACGCCAACACCTCCGTTCACGTCGGCCCCGACGGCGAGGACCGCGCGAGCTACCGCAAGATCCACATGTTCGACGTCGAGGTCGACGGCAAGACATACCGCGAGTCCGACCACGAGGAGCCGGGGACACGCGCGGTGCTCACGCGCACGGCCGGCGGCGTCGAGGTGGGCATGTCGGTGTGTTACGACCTGCGCTTCCCGGAGCTCTACCGCGCCCTGGCCGTGGCGGGCGCCCGCATCCTCGTCGTCCCCGCCGCCTTCACCCTGGCCACCACCCGCGAGCACTGGGAGGTCCTCCTGCGGGCCCGCGCGATCGAGGACCAGGTGTTCGTCGTCGCGGCCAACCAGGTCGGCGAGCATGCGCCCGGGCTTCGGACCGGCGGGCGGTCGATGATCGTCGACCCCTGGGGCCTCGTCCTCGCCCAGGCGCCCGACAAGGAGACCTTCGTGATCGCAGACCTCGACCTCGAGCGCCTCGCCGACGTCCGGCGCCGCATCCCGTCGCTGGCCAACCGCCGGCCCGACGCGTACCGGCTGGAACAGGAAGTCAGGGCGTAGTGGCGTCGCCCGCGCGCTCGGCCGCCGTCGACAAGCGGCGGATCATCCTCGACGCCGCCGTCCGCGTCTTCGCCCGCCAGGGCTTCCACACGTGCCGGGTGTCGGACATCGCCGACGAGGCCGGGGTCGCCTACGGCCTCGTCTACCACTACTTCGGGTCCAAGGACGAGGTGCTCGACACGCTGTTCCTCGAGCGCTGGGACGTGATGCTCGAGGCGATCGCCGAGATCGACCGCCGGGAGATCCCCGCGCGCGACAAGCTCTACGCCATCGCGTCGTTCATCGTGGACTCATACCGACACGACCCGGATCTGATGAAGGTGATCATCGTCGAGGTCACCCGGGCGGCGAACTCGTTCGGCCAGACGCACCTCGCGACGATCCGCGAGGCGTACACGCGGATCGGGGCGATCGTGACCAAGGCCCAGGCCGCCGGCGAGTTCCGCGAGGCGATCTCCCCGCGGTTCGCGACGCTGGCCTTCTACGGCGCGATCGAGCAGGTGCTGACCGGGTGGATCTTCGGGCTGCTCGAGGAAGGGCCCGAGGATTACGAGGCCGCGAAGATGTTCGTGGTCGAGACCATCTGCGGCGGGCTCGACGTGCCGGGCGCCCAAACCGGCGGCGCATCTGCTTAGACTCCGCACCCGTGACCGACAACGAGATGGTCAAGCGACTGATGTACTCCGGGCTCCTCGCCGCGCTCGGCGCCCTAGCCTCCGTCGCGACGACGAAGGCCGCCAACCTGATTTGGGTTCGCGCATTCGGGGAAGATCCCCCGGAGTGAGCGAAGAGTCCAGCAAGCCCGACCCCGACGAGACCGCGGCGGTCGCCGCCTCGGAGAGCGCCGAGACGAAGGTGACCTCGCGCGACGCCGTCGACGAGGCGACATCCGCGGCTGCCGCCGAGGAGGCCAACGCCCAGGCCGAGCGCGCCGCCGCCGAGGCCCAGGCCGCGGATCATCGCGAGCAGCTCGCGCACGCCGACACCCGGCGCGCCGAGGAGGCCGAGGCCAAGGCCGAGAAGGAGCGCACCGAGGCCGAGGCGCGCGAGAAGAAGCTCGAGAACGAGCAGGCCGCCTTCCGCGAGCAGGAGCAGCGCGCCGCCGTTGAGGCCCGCCAGGCCCGCGAGCGCGCCGAGGCGGCCGCCAAGCAGGCGCGCGAGGCCGAGCAGCGCGCGCCCGCCGGTGCGTCGAAGCTGTCCGCGGCCACCATCACCTCGCCGGGCGTCGGGCAGAGCGCCTCCCCGGCCGCTGCCGCCGCCGCAGCGCGCGGCGCGAGCGCGGCGCCGGCCGCCACGACCGACGGCGACGACCCGTTCGAGCAGCTCCCATTCGGCGAGCGTCCCGAGATCCAGGCGGGCATCGCGTTCGCCGCCACGTTCCTGTTCGCGAAGATCCTCAAGCGCCTTGGCTCCTGAACCCACCAACTCCAACCTGGGCGACGCCGTCCAGGAGGTCACCGAGAAGGTCCAGCTGCTCGTCCGCGAGGAGATCGCGCTCGCGAAGGCCGAGCTGAGCGAGAAGGTCTCGAAGCTCATCAAGGGCGCCGTCGTCGGGATCGTCGGCGGGGTCTTCGCCCTGCTCGGGCTGCTCAACCTGCTCGACGCCGCGTCCTGGGGCGTGTGGCAGCTCATCTCGGACTCCGAGAACTACTGGCTCGGGTTCCTGATCGTCGCCGTCCTGTTCTTCCTGATCGGCGCCGTCGCCGCCTTCTTCGCGATGAAGCAGATCAAGAAGGGCTCGCCGCCGACGCCGAAGATGGCCATCGAGGAGGCGCAGCTCATCCGCCAGACGATCTCGGCACCGCCGAGCACGGAGGTCAAGCGCTGATGGGCGCCGCACGCTCACCGGAGGAGATCCGCCAGTCCATCGAGGCCAATCGGGCCGAGCTCGGCGCCGCCGTCGAGCGGCTGCGCGCCGAGGTGACGGAGACGATGGATTGGCGCAAGAAACTCCGCGCCAACCGCCGCAACGTGCTCATCGGCGCCGCCGTCGCCGGCTTCGTCATCGGCGGTGGATTCGCGGCGGTGACCGGGCTCTTCAGTCGCGACAGCGATTAGCGGGCGGCGCGCGCGGGGAGGGTGACGGGCGCGATGGGCGCGCCGTCACAGCAGCAGGTCTCGACCCGGACGATCGCCCGGGTGTTCTTCACCCTGGTCGGCCTCGCGGTCCTGCTCTACCTGCTCTACCTGGTGCGCAACGTCATCGGGTTGATCCTCATCGCGGTCTTCCTGGCGATCGCGCTGGGTCCGGCCGTCGACCTCTTCGCGCGCCGCGGGGCGCCCCGCAGCCTCGCCATCCTCGGGGTCTTCCTCTCGTTGTTCCTGTCCATCTTCGTGATCGGGTTGTTGGTGGTGCCGCCGGTGGTCGAGCAGGTCGAGACGCTCGCGGACGACTTCCCGGGCTACGTCGACGAGCTGCGGGCCAACGACACGCTGCGCCGCTACGACGACAAGTACGACATCACCGCGAAGCTGACCGAGCAGGCGTCGAGCCTGCCGAGCCGCCTGGGGGATGCGGCGAGCGCGCTGCAGGCGGTCACGGTCGGCGTGTTCTCGACGATCCTGCAGCTGATCACCGTGCTGACGATCACGTTCTTCCTGCTGCTCGACGGCCGGCGGATCATGCTGTTCGGGCTCGACCAGATGCCGCCCGAGCGGCGCGCGCGGTTCGCGGTCGTCGCCGACGACGTCTACCGCTCCGTGGGCGGCTACGTCGCCGGGGCGCTCACGATCGCGACGATCTGCGGCCTCGTCACCTACACCACGCTCAGCCTGCTCGGGGTGGACTTCGCGGTGCCGCTGTCGGTCCTGATGGCGTTCCTCGCCCTGATCCCCCTCGTGGGCGCGACGCTCGGCGGTCTCGTCGTCGGCCTCGTCACGCTCGTGCACGACTTCCCCGCCGACACGATCATCTGGCTCGTCGTCGCGGTCGTCTACCAGCAGGTCGAGAACAGCGTGCTGCAGCCGCAGGTGTACCGCCGGACGGTCGACCTGCACCCGCTGGTGATCATCTCGGCGATCCTCATCGGCGCGTCGCTGCTCGGCGTGCTCGGCGCGCTCGTGGCCATCCCGATCGCGGCCGCCGCGCAGATCCTCGTGCGCGACTACTGGGCGCACCGGCGCGTCCAATCCCCCGTGCTCGACTCGGCGGGCGAACCGCTCGAGGTGCCGGCGGCCGAGTCACCGTCCGGCGTGGTGCTGCAGCGAGCTTCGAGCAGCGACCGGCGGATCGCTGAAACGCCGAGCAGGCCGGGGCCGGCGTGCGTCCCGATGACCGGGCCGATCTCCGACACGAACTCGGGCTCGACGCCGAACAGCGTGCGGCCGCGCTCGAGCATCTTCTCCGCCTGGTCGTGGGCCTGGATGTGCTGGATGCACCAGGCGTCGCAGCCCTCCGCCCGGCGCTCCTCGAGGTGGCCGACCAGGTGCTCGAACGCCCGCGACCAGGTGCGCACCTTGCCGATCGGGCGGACCTCCTCCTCGAGCGTGAGGATCGGCTTGATCTTCAGCGCCGTCCCGAGATAGGCGCTGGCCGCGCCGATGCGTCCGCCGCGGCGCAGGAACTCGAGCGTGTCGACGGCGAAGATGATCTTCACGCCCTCGCGGCAGCGGCGCGCGGCCGCTGAGGCCTCGGCGGCGCTCGCCCCGCGGCGGGCCGCGTGCGCGGCGGCGATGACCGGCTGGCCCGTCCCGGCGCAGACCGTCGCGGCGTCGACGACCTCGATCCGCGCGCGCTCGATCCCGCGCTCGGCGAGCTGGTCGCGGGCCTGCTCGGCGGCGCGCACCGTGCCGGAGATCGCCCCCGACAGGTGGATCGAGACGATGTCGTCGCCGCGCTCGAGGAGCGGCTCGTAGACCTCGAGGAAGTCGCCGATCGACGGCTGCGACGTGGTCGGCAGGTCGGCGCCGCTGCGCAGGTGCTCGTAGAAGCCGTCGAAGTCGGGCAGGTCGATCTCGCGGTCCTGGCGGCCCTGCCAGTGGACGTAGAGCGAGACGAGGTGCACGCCGTTGGCCTCGATGACCTCGCGGGGCATGTACTGCGTGGTGTCGGTGACGACCGCGACGGGCATCCGGCCCGCGCGACCCTAGCAACGGTCTAGCTTTCACCAGCGATGACCACCACAACGACGCTCGTCACGGGCGCGACCGGCTTCCTCGGCTCGCATATCACGCGCGCCCTGGTCGAGCGCGGCGACGACGTGCGGGTGATCGTGCGGGCCGGCTCGCGCCTGAACGGGCTCGACGGCCTCGACGTCCGGCGCTACACGGCCGAGATCACGGACCGGCGGGCGCTGCGACGGGTGCTCAAGGGCGCCGAGCGGGTCTTCCACGTCGCGGGCATCACCTCGCTGCGGGTCCCGCTGGACGAGGTGTTCCGGGTCAACGTCGGCGGCACCCGCGCGGTGCTCGGCGAGGCGCTGCGTGTGGGCGTCGAGCGCGTGGTGGTGACGTCGTCGGTCGCCGCCGTCGGTCCGGCACCGTGGGGCACGACGGCCGACGAGACGCAGATCTTCCGGCACGACGGGCTGGGCATCCCCTACGTCGCCTCCAAGCATGCCGCCGAGGTCGAGGCGCTGCGGTTCGCCGCCCGCGGGCTGGATGTCGTCCTGGTCTGCCCGGCGCACGTCTTCGGGCCGGGCGACGAGCGACGCTCGAGCACGGACGTCGTGCGGCGGTTCATGCTCCGGCGCATCCCCGCCTACGTCGACGGGGCGATCAACGTGGTCGACGTCCGCGACGTCGCCGCCGGGCACCTGCTCGCCGACGAGCGGGGCGTCACCGGGGAGCGCTACATACTTGGCGCCCGCAACTACACCTGGGACCGCCTGTTCGCCGAGCTCGGGCGGCTCTCGGGCATCGAGCCCCCGGCCCTCCGGCTCCCGCTGCCCATGGCGATCGCGACGGCGCTCGCCGCCGAGCGGGCGCCGGGCCCGACGCCGGTCACCGCCGTCGAGGTCCGCGCCGCCGGCCTGTGGTGGGCCTACCGAGCGGGCAAGGCACGCCGCGATCTGGGGTGGACGGCCAGGCCCCACGAGGAGACGGTCGAGGAGACCGTCGAGTGGTACGCCGAGCGCGAGGCGGAGCGGCTGGCCCGCGCGGGTACCCGCCAGCCGCTCGGCCTGCGGATCGCGGGCGGGGTCGCCGGCCGCATGGGCCTGGTCCGGTGACCGGCGCGACCCTGTACCGGTGCCGCACGCCGACGGACTGGCTGTGCCCATGCGGTCGCGTCGCGCGCGAGCTGCGCCGGGCGGGGATCGACTACGACGAGGAGCGCGTCCCGTGGCGCAAGGCGGCGCGCGAGGAGGTCGAGGAGGCGTCGGGGCAGCGGGTCGTGCCGGTCGTCGAGTTCGACGACGGCGAGGTGATCTGCGACTCCAAGCGGATCGTCGAGAACCTGCGCTGGCGCACCGGCGATGAGGCCGTGGTCAGCGGCGCGGGCTGACAGAGTACACGGGCGGCAGATGCGTCGCCGCGGTGAACCACGTCGCGCCGGCGTCGGCCGAGCCGAAGACGTCGCCTGACGTCGAGCCGAAGTAGAGCTCCTGCCCATCGCCGGTCCGGTCGAACGCCTCGCGCAGGATGGTGAGGTAGGCGTCCTGCTGTGGCAGGCCGTCGCCGCGCGGCGCCCAGCTCGCGCCGGCGTCGCGCGTCTCGTACACGCGCACGCGGCCCTCGGGGGTCACGCGGTCCATGTCGGCGACGAGCGGGATCACGTAGGCGGCGTCCGGGTCGCGCGGGTCGACGACGAGCGGGAAGCCGAAGTCCGACGGCAGGCCGGCGGCGATGTCCGTCCACGACGCGCCCGCGTCGTCGGAGCGATAGACGCCGCCGTGGAACTGCATGAACATCCGCTCGGGGCGCTGCGGCGCGCGGTGGATCCGGTGTACGCAGAGGCCGATCTCGTCGGGCGACGGCTCCTCCGGCAGGTACCGCGCGAGGAGGCCGTCGTTGCCCCGGTCCCAAGTCGAGCCGCCGTCCTCGGTCAGCCAGACGCCGGCGGCGGAGATCGCCACCGCGAGGCGGTCCGGATCGCCCGGCCAGGTCGAGATCGAGTGCAGGCACAGCCCGCCGCCACCCGGCTGCCAGTTGGCGCGGGTCGGGTGCTCCCACAGCCCGCGGTTGAGCGCCCAGCTCGCGCCGCCGTTCCGGCTCTCGAACAGCACCCCGGGGTCGCCGCCCGCGTAGAGCTGCCCGTCGGCCTCGCCGGGCACGATCACCCAGATCCGCTCGAGCGCGGCATCGCCACCCTCGGGCAGCGCGAGCCCAGCCGCCTGCTCCCACTCGGCGCCCGGATCGTCGGCGTACCAGACCTTGGGGCCGTAGAACGGCGAGGTGACCGAGGCCAGCAGGCGCCCGGTGCGCGGGTCGCGGGTCGCGTACTCGACCGGCTCTCCCGCGAACGCCCGCGCGGTGACCGCGAACGGCTCTCCCGGCGTGCCCTCGAGCACGAACAGCCCCTTCTTGGTCCCCACGAGCAGCTCGGTCATGCGCTCATCCTCCCGAGATGGCGGGCAGGACCTCGACCCGGTCGCCGCCGTCGACGGCTGTGTCGGGGCCGCCGCGCTCGCCGTTGACGTAGACGTTGATGTGCCGCCGGATCTGTCCGCGCTCGTCGAGGATCCAGCCCTCCAGCGCCGGCTGCACGCGCTCGAGCTCGACCAGCAGCTCCCCGACCGTTGACCCGGCGACCGGGTGCTCGGCGCGGTCGCCGGCCCGGCCCTTCAGCGGTCCGCGGAGGCGCACGGTGGGCACGGCGCGATCCTACGCGGCCTCGCGCCTCAGGCTCTGGACGGCGCCGCGACGGCTGTGGCCGCGGGCGGCCCAGAACGCCGCCTCCTGCGCGCCGAGTTCGGTGGTGGGCTCGCCGCCGCGGCGGTACTCGGCGGCGATCGCGCCCCACGGCGCGGTCGCCTCGAGCCGCAGGAGCATGGCGCCGAGCCCACAGGCCATCCGGCCGGCGAGCAGGTCGCGGGGCGGCAGGCGGCCGTGGCGCAGGAGGTCGTCGAGCGCCGAGTCGGGGTGCGCCTGGGCGGCGAGCATCGCCTCGCCGAGCGCGGCGTCGATCCGCACGGGCGCGTCGGAGAGCAGCCAGCCGGCGGTCCGCAGGCCGTGGGCGAGCAGGTGCCGGCCGTCGAGGCGCTCGGGCTGGGCGAGGTAGCCGAGCGCCGCGAGGTCGCGCCTGACCGCCTCGCCGTCGCCCGCCTCGGCGGCCTCGGCGGCGTCGAGCAGCGCGGCGACCCACGCCGGCTCGGCGCGGCCGACCGATCCGAAGTCGGTGAACGCGACGCGGCCGTCGGCCAGGAGACGGTGGTTGCCGGGGTGCGCGTCGGCGTGGAAGGCGCCGGTGTGGACCATCGCGCCCGCGAAGAAGCGGGCGAGGATCTCGCCGTAGCGGTCGCGCGTGGCGGCGTCGAGGCCGAGGACCGCGTCGAACGGCGTGCCCTCGACCCACTCGGAGACGAGCACCTCGGTGTGGCACAACTCGGTGACCGGAGCGGGGACGTGGACGAACGGATGGCCACGGTACGCGCGGGCGAAGGCGCGCTGGGACTGGGCCTCGAACTCGAGGTCCATCTCCTCGACCGCCCGGTCGCGCAGCTCCGCGGCGATCGCGCGGGCGTCGAGCTCCGGGGCGATCATCGTGGCGAGCTGGGCCAGGAGCGAGAGGTTGCCGAGATCCGCACGCAACGCCTCCTCCGCGCCCGGATGCAGGATCTTGATCGCCACCGGGCGGCCGTCCGGAAGCTCGCCGCGGTGTACCTGGCCCGCCGAGGCCGGCGCGCACGCCACCGGGTCAAGCTCGGCGAGGTGGTCGGCGACCTTGCCGCCCCACGCGTCGCGCAGTACGCGCTCGACGCGCTCGAACGCCAGCGGCGCGGGCGTGCCGGCCCGCAGCGCCGCGAGCTCGCGCTCGACCGCCGGGCGCTCGGCGGGCGGCACCCAGGCGGGATCGACGAAGTCCGCGAGCTGGGCCAGCTTGCCGGCCGCGCCACCCATCGAGCGCAGGACTCCGAAGCCGCGGCGGGCCACCTCGGCGTGGGCCCGGGTCGGCATCCCTGAGATGCTACGAGGCATGCCCGCCGCCCTCTCCGTGTCCGGTCTGCGCAAGACCTACGGGTCGGTGACCGCCCTGCGGGGCGTCGATCTCGAGGTCGGCGAGGGGGAGCTGGTCGGCCTGCTCGGGCCCAACGGAGCGGGCAAATCGACCCTCGTCAAGACCGCCTGCGGGCTCGTGCGAGCGACCGCGGGGACGGTGCTCGTGGTCGGCGAGCCGGCGGGCTCGCAGCGTGCCAACGCGCAGCTCGGCTACCTCGCCGAGCTGTTCCGCTTCCCCGACTGGTGCCGCGCGGACGAGCTGCTCGAATTGCATCAGCGGCTCGCGGGCTCGGACCGCGGCAAGGCCGAGCGCTCCGAGCTGCTCGAGCTGGTCGGCCTGCTCGATGCCGCGGACCGCCGGATCGGGACCATGTCGAAGGGCATGCAGCAGCGTCTCGGGATCGCCCAGGCGCTGGTCGGGTCGCCGCGCCTGCTGCTGCTCGACGAACCGACCAGCGCGCTGGACCCCGCCGGCCGCCGCCTCGTGCGCGCGCTGCTCGAGCGCCTGCGCGACCGCGGCGTCGCCGTGCTGCTCAACTCCCACCTGCTCACCGAGGTCGAGCTCGTCTGCGATCACGTGTCGATCATCGCGGGCGGCGAGGTGGTGGCCGCCGGCCGTCCGCAGGACCTGTCGCGGCCCGGCGGCGTCGAGGTCGAGACGGGCGCGGGGGTGCGGCTGTTCCCGGAGGCCACCCGCGAGGACGCGCCGCGGATCGTCGCCGAGCTCGTGGCGGCGGGCGAGCCCGTGTTCGGGGTGCGGGTGCTGCGCTCGTCGCTCGAGGACGCCTATCTCGAAGCGGTGGCCGGCGCGCCGACCGGCGATGGCGCCGCGCCGTACGTACCCGAGGCGGCATGAGCACCGTCAGCGCCATGACCGCCGTGCGGGTGATCGCCGGCTTCGCGCTGCGCGAGAGCCTGCGCCGCCGGGTCTTCCTGGTCGTGGCGGTCCTGACCGTCGCGTTCCTAGCCCTCTACTGGCTCGGCACCTGGCAGGCGTTCCAGGAGGTCGAGGGCTTCGGCGGGCCCGATGCGATCGAGCCCGAGACGCTCGCGGGGGCGACGCTGCTCGGCCTGGCGATGTTCGGGACGCTCTTCCTCGGCACCATCCTGGCGGTCTTCCTCACCCTCGGCGCCGTCCGCGGCGACGCCGAGCGCGGGCTGCTGCAGCCGCTGCTGGTGCGCCCGCTGTCGCGCCGGACGCTGCTGCTCGCGCGCTTCCTCGGCGCGGCGTCGGTCTCCGCGGCCTACACGGTGGCGGTGTTCCTCGCCGCGGCCGTGCTCACGTATCTGGCCGGCGGCTGGTGGCCGGACCGGATCGTGTCGCCGGCGCTCCAGTTGGCGGGAGGCGTGTGCATCCTCACCGCGCTCGGGCTGGCCGGCTCGGTCTTCCTCGCCTCCACCGCCAACGGCATCGCGATCTTCATGATCTTCGGCGCGGGGCTGGTGGCCGGGCTGCTCGGCCAGATCGGCGAGGCGCTCAGCTCCGACACGCTGAGCACAGTGGCCGAGGTGACGAGCTGGGCGCTCCCGTTCGAGGCGCTCTACCAGGACGCGCTCGCCGCGCTGACCACCGACACCGTGGGCTTCACCAAACTCGCGATCGACCTCGGCCCGTTCGGCGGCGCCCAGCCGGCCGGGCCGCTCCTGTGGCCGTGGGCGCTGGCCTACATCCTGCTGGTCGGCTGCGGTCGCGCTGCGCGCCTTCGCGAAGCGCGACCTCTAACCAATTAGCTCCGGTCGACGAGGTTCGTGTCGATCTGCAGCGGCGGGGCGCCCGGCTCGGCGGCCTTGGGCGCTTGCTCGGGCGCCTCGGCCGGCGGCTCGACGCCGAGCGCCTGCGCCAGCTCGCCCGTCTCGTACATCTCGGACACGATGTCGCAGCCGCCGACCAGCTCGCCCTTGACGAACAGCTGGGGGATGGTGGGCCAGTTGGAGATCGCGGAGAGCTCCTGGCGAATGCGCGGGTCGGGGAGGATGTCGACGGCGGCGAACGGGGTGCCGAGCGCCTCGAGGGCGGCGACGGTGCGAGCGGAGAAGCCGCACGCCGGCTGCTCGGGCGTGCCCTTCATGAAGAGGAGGACCTCGTGCTCGCCGATGGCCTCCTGGATGGCCTCGCGGATCGGGTTCTCAGGGGTCGTGCTCATGTGGTCTGACCTCACTCGGGGGCTCGGGTGGAGAGGGACAGGGCGTGGATCGGGCCGCCGATGTCGGCGCCGAAGACCTCGTAGACGAGTTTGTGCTGGGCGATGCGGGAAAGGCCGGCGAACGCGGGCGACACGACGGTCGCGCGGAAGTGGTCACCCGTGCCGGTGAGGTCGACGACCTCGGCGCGCGCTTCCGGAATGGCGGTCTCGATGCGGGCTTGGAGCTCAGCGGGCGTCGGCATTGAAGGACAGGCTAGTACCCAGCGTGGCGACCGCTATTCTTAGTGAAGCTTTGGAGCCAGACCGGGAGCGAACGAGAACATGATCACCTTTTCCGACAAGGGCGCAGAGAAGGTCCACGAGTTCCTCTCGGGCCAGAACGCCGACGTCCAGACCCACGGCCTGCGCGTGGGCGTGCGCGGCGGTGGCTGCTCCGGCTTCCAGTACGCCCTCGCGTTCGACCAGCAGCGCGACGACGACGAGGTGTTCGAGGACCACGGCCTCCGCCTGCTCGTCGACCGCCAGAGCCTTCCGTACGTGCGCGGCGCGATCGTCGACTACGTCGAGGGTCTCCAGGGGGCCGGCTTCAAGGTCGAGAACCCGAACGTGATCGCGGCCTGCGGCTGCGGCTCCTCGTTCCAGGTCCGCGACGAGGAAGAGGTCTCGGCGGTCTGAGCCGCCGGGCCGCCGGATTCCTCCTCGGCCTGGGCTGGGTCCTGGCGGGGGCGCTCGCGCTCGTCCTGCTCGTGGGCGGCGGCGACGACGACCGCCCCACCGCCGCCAAGTCCCCGCCGGCCAAGGAGCGCGAGCCCGAAGGGGAGTTCACCCCGGCGCCGCGGCCGGGCGACACCCAGGTGCAGGAGACCGACGGCAGCCTCGCGATCGGCATCACCGAGCCGAACGCGAACTTCGTCTGGCCCCCGGGGGACCGGGAGCTCGGCGAGCCCTTCGCGCGCTGGCGCGACGACTTCGATCGTCTGCGCCCGGCGTACTACCGGCTCGTGGTCGACTGGCCGGCGCTGCAGCCGACCGTGGAGGCCGGAGCGAACTTCGACCTGCCCAACGGCGGCTGCGTGCGCGACACGCCCCCGTGCGCCGGCTACGCGGGGTTCCGCGACCAGCTGCGCGCGGCGGCCGCGCGCCAGAAGGCGACCGGCATGCAGGTGCTCGTCGTCGTGACCGGCACCCCGGCGTGGGCGACGCGCCCGGCCGCCGGCTGCGAGCGCGCTGGGACCGAGCCGCGGTCGCGGCCGCCGCGCTCGGACGCGATGCCGGCCTTCCAGAAGCTGATCGCCGACACCCTCGCCGCCGGCCGGCAGGAGGGCGTCGAGCTTCGCTACTGGAGCGCGTGGAACGAGCCCAACCACCCCTACTTCATGTCGCCCCAGCGGCTGACGTGCTCGGCGGACGCCCGCTCGGCGGCGGTCGGACCGTACGTCGAGCTGGCGCGCGCGCTGGCGTCCGCGCTCGAGCAGGCGCCCGGCGAGCAGGAGTACGTCCTCGGCGAGCTGGCGGGGCTCCCGAAGCGCAAGCCGCGCAACACGGCGATCGACGAGTTCGTCCGGGCGCTGCCCGCCGATCTGGTGTGCGGCGCCAAGGCGTGGGGGCAGCACGGCTACGTCGGCGGCCCTGATCCCGTCGACGCGGCGGCCGCCGGGCTCAGCGCCCACGCGTGCCCCAGTGCGCCCGAGATCTGGATCACCGAGACCGGTGTCGGCGCGCCCCGCCGCGACCAGGAGCGCTCGGCAAGCGACCGCGCCCAGCGACTGGCGTGCCAGGCGATGCACCGCCGGCTCAAGCGCTGGTACGAGGACCCCCGCGTGACGGCCGCGTTCCAGTACACCTTCCGCGAGGACGACCGCTTCCCGACCGGCCTCGTCGACACGGCGCTCGGCCAGGCCTACCCGGTCCTGAAGGCGTGGCAGGCCTGGGGCGGCACCCGGCCGCCCGAGGCGCCCGCTCCCCGCTCCGCCTGTGCCTGACGACGCGCGACGTGGGACGATTTCACGGGTGACCACCAAAGCCGCCGCGACGCAGAACCTGAGCGACCTCGCGCGGCTGCGCCGCGCCCGCGACCGGATCGACCGGGAGTACGCGCAGCCGCTGGACGTCGAGGCGCTCGCCCGCGGCGCGTACATGTCGGCCGGGCACTTCAGCCGCGAGTTCAAGCTCGCCTACGGCGAGTCGCCGTACGGCTACCTGATGACGCGGCGCATCGAGCGCGCGATGGCGCTGCTGCGTCGTGGCGACTTCAGCGTCACCGAGGCCTGCTTCGCCGTCGGCTGCTCCTCGCTGGGTACCTTCAGCACCCGCTTCACCGAGCTGGTCGGTGTGCCGCCCAGCGTCTATCGGCGCGAGGCGGCGCGCGCGACGGCGGGGATGCCGCCGTGCGTCGCGAAACAGATCACCAGACCGGTCAGGAATCGAGAAGCGCCGCCGATGAGCCGGAGCTAGGTTGCCCGTCATGTGCATCACCACCGCGACCTCAGGAGTGACCATGACCGGCTCTTCGACGCAGGGCATCAAGACCGTGCTGCATCCCGTGTCCGACCTCGCCACGGCCAAGGCGGTCTACACCGCTTTGCTCGGCTTGGAGCCGCAGACCGACAGTTCCTACTACGTCGGCTTCGAGACCGAGGGCCAGCAGATCGGGCTGGTGCCCGGCGGCGGACCGCAGGGCATGACCTCGCCGGTGGCCTTCTGGCACGTGCCGGACATCGAGGCGAAGCTGGCCGAGGTGACCGCCGCGGGCGCCACGGTGAAGGAGCCCGCGCACGACGTCGGTGGCGGCCGCCTGGTGGCCACCGTCACCGACCCCGACGGCAACGTGCTCGGGCTGCTCCAGGACCGGTGACCGCCGACCCCCGCTCACGCGCTCAGCGCCGTCGCGACACCGAGCACCGGCTCACCCACGACATCGATGTCTGGGTGGCCAGTGCCTCGGTGAGCGGTGCGCCGTATCTGGTGCCGCTGTCGTTCGACTGGGACGGCGAGGCGCTGCTGGTGGCCACGCCGGCGGACAGCCCGACCGGCAGGAACCTGGCGGCCACCCGGGCCGTTCGGGTGGGGCTGGGCCACACCCGCGACGTGTCCATGATCGAGGGCGACGTCGAGGTCCTCGAGATCGACGCGCTGTCGCAACGGCGGGGTGACCGGTTTGCCGCGCGCACCGGATTCGACCCGCGCGCGCTGGCCACGCCGTACCGCTGGTTTCGCATCTTCCCGCGCCGCATCCAGGCCTGGCGCGAGGTGAACGAGCTGCCCGACCGAGAGCTGATGCGCGACGGCCACTGGTCGGTCTGACGCCTCGGCCCCCGCCCAACAGATGGAGACACGATGACCACGGCCACCAAGACGGACACGCCGTCGCCTCCGCTGCACGCTGCCGACAGCCACGAACTGATCCGCGTGCACGGCGCGCGCGTGAACAACCTCAAGGACATCAGCATCGAGATCCCGAAGCGCCGGCTGACGGTGTTCACCGGCGTCTCGGGCTCGGGCAAGAGCTCGCTGGTGTTCGGCACGATCGCCGCGGAGTCGCAGCGGCTGATCAACGAGACCTACAGCTCGTTCGTGCAGGGCTTCATGCCGACGCTGGCGCGGCCGGAGGTCGACCTGCTCGAGGGGCTGACGACGGCGATCATCGTCGACCAGGAGCGGATGGGGGCCAACACCCGCTCCACGGTCGGCACCGCGACCGACGCCAACGCGATGCTGCGCATCCTCTTCAGCCGGCTCGGGAAGCCGCACATCGGCGCGCCCAATGCCTACTCGTTCAACGTCCCATCGGTGAAGGCCAGCGGTGGGATCACCATCGAGCGCGGCGGCAAGACGAGGACGGAGAAGGCGACCTTCAACCGCCTCGGCGGCATGTGTCCGCGCTGCGAGGGCATGGGCTCGGTCACCGACTTCGACCTGTCGGCGCTCTACGACGACTCGAAGTCGCTCAACGAGGGCGCGCTCACGATTCCCGGCTACAGCATGGAGGGCTGGTACGGCCGCATCTTCCGCGGCTGCGGCTTCTTCGACCCGGACAAGCCGATCCGCAAGTACAACAAGCGCGAACGGCACGACCTCCTGCACAAGGAGGCGACCAAGATCAAGGTCGACGGGATCAACCTGACGTACGCGGGCCTGATCCCGCAGATCCAGAAGTCGTTCCTGTCCAAGGACGTCGACGCGCTGCAGCCGCACATCCGCGCCTTCGTGGAGCGGGCGGTGACGTTCACGACCTGCCCCGACTGCGACGGCACCCGACTCAGCCCGGAGGCTCGGTCGTCGAAGATCAAGAACAAGAACATCGCCGACGTCTGCGCGATGCAGATCTCAGACCTCGCCGACTGGGTCCGGGAGCTCGACGAGCCGTCGGTGGCCCCGCTGGTCACCGGGCTGCAGCACCTGCTCGACTCGTTCGCCGAGATCGGGCTGGGCTACCTCTCGCTCGACCGGCCGACCGGGACGCTGTCGGGCGGCGAGGCGCAGCGCACCAAGATGATCCGCCACCTCGGCTCATCGCTCACCGACGTCACCTACGTCTTCGACGAGCCGACCATCGGCCTGCACCCGCATGACGTCGACCGGATGAACGACCTGCTGCTGCAGCTGCGGGACAAGGGCAACACGGTGCTCGTCGTGGAGCACGAGCCGGAGACGATCGCGATCGCCGACCGCGTCGTCGATCTCGGCCCCGCCGCCGGTACCGCGGGCGGCACCGTCTGCTTCGAGGGGACCGTCGACGGGCTGCGGGCCAGCGGCACCATCACCGGCCGCCATCTCGACGACCGGGCCGCCGTCAAGGAGACGGTGCGGACGCCCACGGGCACGCTGGAGATCCGCGGCGCGACGACGCACAACCTGCAGGAGGTCGACGTCGACATCCCGCTCGGCGTGCTCGTCGTCGTCACCGGCGTCGCCGGCTCCGGCAAGAGCTCGCTCGTGCAGGGGTCGATCCCCGCGGGCGAGGATGTGGTCTCGATCGACCAGGCCGCGATCCGCGGCTCGCGACGGAGCAACCCGGCGACGTACACCGGCCTGCTCGACCCGATCCGCAAGGCGTTCGCGAAGGCCAACGGGGTCAAGCCGGCGCTGTTCAGCGCCAACTCCGAGGGCGCCTGCCCCGCCTGCAACGGCGCCGGCGTCATCTACACCGACCTGGCGATGATGGCCGGCGTCGCCACCACCTGCGACGAGTGCGAGGGGAAGCGGTTCCAGGCCTCGGTGCTGGAATACCGTTTCGGCGGCCGCGACATCAGCGAGGTGCTCGCGATGTCGGTGACCGAGGCCGAGGAGTTCTTCGGCGAGGGCGGGGCGCGCACCCCGGCCGCACACACCATCCTCGGCCGGCTCGCCGACGTGGGGCTCGGCTACCTCAGCCTCGGCCAGCCGCTCACCACGCTGTCCGGCGGCGAGCGCCAACGGCTGAAGTTGGCCACCCGCATGGCCGAGAAAGGCGGGATCTACGTCCTCGACGAGCCGACCACCGGCCTCCACCTCGCCGACGTCGAGCAGCTGCTCGGCCTGCTCGACCGGCTCGTCGACTCCGGCAAGTCGGTGATCGTCATCGAGCATCACCAGGGAGTCATGGCGCACGCCGACTGGATCATCGACCTCGGACCCGGCGCCGGCCACGACGGCGGCCGGATCGTCTTCGAGGGCACACCCGCGGACCTCGTCGCCGCTCGCTCCACACTCACCGGCGAGCACCTCGCGGCCTACGTCGGCGCCTGACCGAGGCCACGTCAGACCGGTCAGGAATCGAGAAGCGCGGACCCCGAGCCGCGCCTAGCATGGCCGTCATGAACATCACCATCCACGCGAGCTTCCTCCCGCACACCGACCCGGACGCCTCCCTGGCGTTCTACCGCGACGCCCTCGGCTTCGAGGTCCGCAACGACGTCGGATACGACGGGATGCGCTGGATCACGGTCGGCCCCGCCGACCAGCCCACCACGTCCATCGTCCTGCAGCCGCCGGTCGCCGACGGGTGTGGCATCACCGAGGACGAGCACCAGACCATCATCGAGATGATGGCCAAGGGGACCTACGCCGGCGTCAACCTTGCCACCGCCGACCTCGACGCCACCTTCGCGAAGCTCGAGGCCAGCGGCGCCGAGGTCGTCCAGGAGCCGACCGACCAGCCGTACGGCCACCGCGACTGCGCCTTCCGCGATCCCGCGGGCAACCTGCTCCGCATCCAGGAGCTGCGCTAAGGGCCTAAGCCTCAGCGGCGCAGGCGGATCCGCGGCACGCGGATCTCGGAGGAGTTGCCGGCGTCGTCGGTGGCCACGACGGTCAGGCGCACCGTCACCTTGCGCCCGCGGGTGAGCGCTCGGCGGGCCTGGCGCAGCTGCGAGCGCGAGAGCCGGATCCGCATCTCGGCGCCGCCGCCGCCGACCGCGATCCGATGGCGCTTGCTCAACAGCGGCAGGGCGAGGCCCGCAACGTCGAGCCAGCCGGAGGCTGCGACGGTGCCGCGCTCGGTCGACGTCGCCACGAGCCTCAGGGCACCGGAACGGCCGAGCCGCTGCACGGTCGGGCCGCCGGCATCGACGCGTGGCGCCGAGCGGTCGCGGTCGCCGGCCTGGTCCGGAGGCGGGGCGGTCGCGGTGCGCTCGGTCGTCTCGCAGTCGGACGCGACGTCGTCGAGGGTGTCGGCGTCGACGCGATCGGCGCCGTCGCCGCAGGCCACCGTGTCCGCCAGGCCGTCGCGCGCGGAGAGCGTGTCGTCGCCGGCGCCGCCGTCGAGCGCGTCGATCCCCACGCCGCCGTCGAGCCGGTCGTTCCCCGCGCCCGCGGTGAGCGTGTCGTCGCCCGCGTCCCCGGTGAGCGTGTCGGCCTCCGGCCCGGTGCGCAACGTGTCGGCGCCCTCGCCCCCCAGTGCGAGGACCGGGATCGGGAGCTCGGCGGTCACCTTGTCCTCGCGGTCGCCGGCGTCCAGCCGGACGAGCTTGAGCCCGGTGCGCTCGCAGCTCACCGAGATGACGAACCCGGTGCCGTCGATGTCGCCGGGATCGCAGGGCCCGGGGTCCATGCCGCCGTCGACCGTCGGGTCGCGCAGCTCGACGCGCGAGCCCTTCAGCGTCGCGGTCAGCGTGTTCAGCGATGTGGCGTCGGCCGAGAGCGAGGTCAGCTCGCCCGCGTTGACCCGGACGATCGAATGGGCGCCCGCCGTCGCAGGCCACGCGGCGACCGCCGCCAGCGCCGCGATCAGGGCCGGAAGATGACGGTCCACTTGGCTCCTCCATCCTTGGTCTCGACGATCGTGCCGTCGCTCAGCGCGAGGTAGTGGTGTTGCGCGTCGAGCGACTTGAACTTGTACGGCTCCCCGAACACCTTGCCGACCGTCTTGAAGGTCTGCCCGCGGTCCTCGGACCGCAGCACCGTGCCGTCCTTGTCGGCGCGCAGCACGGTGTCGCCCGCCGACCAGGCGAGGCGGATGCCCTCCCCGGTGTCAACGCCGCGCCATTTCCGGGCCTCGTCCTCGGACCGGTACAGCTGGTCCTCGGTCGCGGCGAGCAGGTAGGTCGGGTCGTCGGGATCGACGACGAAGTCGATGACCAGGCCGCGCGGCGTGAAGCGCTCGGTGAAGGTGCGACCGCCGTCCTTGGAGATCAGCATCGCCCCGAGGACCGCGTCGAAGGCGTACAGGCGGTCGTGGATCTCGATGATCTTGTGCAGGTCGGCCTCGCCGAGGCGCGAGAGGATCTGCCACGTGCGCCCGGCGTCGTCGGAGCGCATGAAGCCCAGGAAGTTCGGGATCGGGTCCGGGTCGTCGGGGTGGCCGGAGCCGAGGAGCGTCCCCGGCCCGACGCTCAGGAGCTCGAGGAACGTGCCGACCGGCGACGACGCACCACTCGCGGTGACGGTGCCGCGCACCGGGCTGACCTTCTTGGTCTTGGGGTCGATCCGGTAGAAGCCGCGGTTCGTGGTCAGCAGGAAGCTGCCGTCGGCGGGGTCGATGTCCAGCGCGTTGACGAACGGGGGCTTCTGGGAGAAGTCGACCAGCCTGTCGGACCGCTTGCCCTCGCCCCCGCTGTTCGAGTTCGGCGACGCGCTCGACCCGCAGCCGGCGGCGACCAGCACGACGGCGATCAGGGCGAGGAGACGACTCATGCGTTGGCCTGGGCGAGCAGCCATAGGGCGAGCGTGGTGAAGCCGACCATGATCCCGAGCATCCAGTACTGGGAGCGTACGGCGAGCCTCGCGTCGCCATACAGGACGAGCGCCCGGTCGTGGGCGAGGATCAGGGCGGCGACGTGGCCGCAGACGACGAACGCGACCTGCGCGTACCACGACGCGTTCTGGCTGAGCACGGAGTAGTCGATGGCCGAGGACGCGGTGCCGAACAGGTCCCAGCCTTGCCCGATCGGGTCGGACGCCAGGTAGAGCATCGCCTGCCCCTGGAAGACCAGGAAGGTCAGGTAGTGGGCGGCGACGTAGACCATCGCGATCGGCACGAGCGAGTGCAGGAACGCGCGTCGCAGCCGCTCGACCCCGAGGTCGCCGCCGACCGAATGTGCGCCGCGGATCCCCAGGACGTAGAAGCCGGCGATGACGCCGACGCCGAGCAGGAGGCCGATGGAGTCGGCGATGCGCGGGGTCTGCTCAAGGGAGAAACCGAGCGACGCGAGCCCGTCGTTGAGGTTGACCGAGAGGTCGCGCCAGATCGTTCCCTGGCTGAAGCCGTCGAAGGTCACGGTGCCGATCATCACCGCCACGAACGCGACGGTGCCGGGGCGTGGATCGAGCGCGGGGAGCCCGGACAGGGGCGGGCGCAGGCCCACCACGCCGTCGCGGGTCTCGAAGATCGACAGCCGCGCGAACATGCCGAAGTAGACGCCGAACGCCTCGCCTCCGCGCGCCCACGCCTCTACGCCGTACACCGCCATCGCCACCCAGGTCAGGACGCTGTAGACGACGAGCGCCGTGACCAGCGACTGCGGCATCTCGCCCCAGCCGGAGGCCAGCTCGACCCAGGTGAAGGCGAACAGCCCGGCCGCCGCGGGCCACCGGCCGAGCCGCTCGGGATAGGGGCGGTGCCGCGCCTCGCGGCCGCGGTGCGCCAGCCGGCCGACCGCCCGGCCCGCCGCCCGCCACGGGTTGACCGCCCGGAAGAGGTCCCCGAACAGCACGCTCGCGAAGACGAACCCGACCCAGACGATGACCAGCACGAAGGTGGGGGCGAGGTTGTCCTGCGGGCCGTCCGGCCCGGCGTAGCCCGCCCAGATGACGATCGCGAGCATCGCCACGCCGAGCGCGCCGGACGCGATCTCGACCGGCCGGCTCCCGAGGAACCGGCCGAGCCCGCCCGGCAGGGGCCGCCAGCCGTGGCGCTCGAGGCGCGGGGCGGGCCAGAGCACCGCGAGCGCGGCGAACGACACGACGAGGACGATCGACGCCGCCCATCCGAACAGCCATTCGGGGATCGGCAGGTCCGCGCGCTGGACGAGCCCGTGCGCGGCCGCGGTGCCGGGGGCCATCGCCAGGACGGCGAGCCCGCCGGCCAGCGCCGCCGCGCCGGCCCGGGTGCCGCGGCGGGCGCTCACTCAGCGGCGGATGGCGAAGAAGACCTGAACGCCGTGCGAGCAGCGGAACTTCATCTTGGTCTCCCGACCGAAGTCCTTGCACCGGTAGCCGGAGGGCTTGTCGCCCGAGCGGAGGTAGCGGCGCGCGCGGGGCTTCGCCGTTCTGCAGCGGAGCTGGTCCGCCTTGATCTGGTACCGCTTGCCCTTGACGGTCGTCGTGCCGCAGTCGCGCGGGGGGACGATCGCGCCGGCGGGCTGGGCGACCGCGAAGGCGAGCGCGCAGGCGGTGACGAGCAGGAGCAGGCGCATGCCCACAAGATAGTGCGAGGCGGCCGCCGTTGGCGTCTGACGGCGAGCTGCGCGGTCCGCCCGCGAACGTTGCGGGTGCCCGGCGCCGGCGGTGGCCGCGCGCCCCTGGTGAGGGGCGCGCGGCCTGGTGCCATGTGGTGCCTAGCGGCCGCGCGGCCGCTTGGCGGCGCGGACGGTGATGCGCTTGGTGCTGCTGGCGCGAGCGCCGCCGGCGGTGGCGTCGACGATCACCTGCACGCGCAGGCTTCTGCGCGCGCGCAGCGCCCGCTGGGCGGAGCTGGTGAACTTGACCTTGACCGCCGAGGTCGCTCCGGGCCGGACCGAGAACTTCTTCGAGCCGACGTTGAGCTTGCCCGAGGCCAGCCGGACGGTGCCCTCACACGCGCCCTTGGCCTCGCCCGGGCACGTCACGGCGATGCTCGCGACGCCGGTCCGCGACACCCGCAGCGCCTTGCCCGAGATCGCCATCGTGGCGGCCGGACGCGCCGCGGTCGCACCGGCGACCCCGGACGACGGTGCCGGAGCCGGAGGCGGCGACGCCGCCGGCGGCGCGTAGGCGCCCGGACCCGTGTACTTCAGGATGTACAGGCCGTAGTCGCGATCCGACAGCGCGATCAGGCGATTCCCGGACGCGTCGGTGAACTGCTCGACGCCCCAGAAGTTGTTGCCCCGATCGTCGATGAACGAGCCGACCTCCTTCAGGCCATCCGCCCCGAACGAGAACACCCGGGCGCCCGCGCCGTAGTAGGCCGAGTAGGCCAGCGGCACGTTCGGATCCGTCGCGAACTCGTGGATCGAGAGGTCGCCGAACCCGGACGCGAAGCGCGGGTCGTTGGCCTCGGGCACCGCGAACGTGTCGACCTCGCGGAGCTTGCCCGCCGTGTTCTCGTACAGGTGCGCGTAGCCCCACCCGTCGAAGATCGACGCGCTCTCGACGTCCTCCCCGAGGTCGCCGATCTCGGGCTCACCCGTCGCGGGGACCGGGAAGCCGTGCTGCGGCTCGGATCCGAAGATCCGGTGCAGCGCCTCGTGCGTCGTGCACAGCGCGACGATCGGCTCCGGCGGGAAGTCGCCCGAGCCGCAGAAGGGCTCGTCCGTGGCGGCGCTGCCCGTGTGACGGTTGCCGAACAGCACGGCGTCATAGCCCGCGTTGATGGCGTTCTCCGCCTTCTCGCCCGGGAAGCACGACGCCTCCGGGTTCTGCGGGTCGTCGAGCGGCCCGCGCTGGACGACGGCGATGGCCTCCTCGCCCGACTCGAGGTCGCGCATGCCGACGCTGTCGCGATCCGGGATCGGCTTGGACCCGTCGCAGGCGTAGCCCACGTAGACGGTCGGGCCGTTCAGCGAGCGGTCCGGCAGCGTCGACGGCGACGCTCCGCCGCCGATCTCCTGGCTCGGGTACTCGCCGGCGTGGTCGCCCGAGGTGATCCTGAAGACGCCCGCCCGGTACGGGGCGAAGTCCTCGTCGGCGGCGAGGAGGTACTTGTTGTCGGCCGAGAACTCGCCCTGGTGGGCGTTGCCCTCGCGGCCCGGCCCGGCCTGCGGATCCACGCCGACGAAGTCGCTGTCGGCGATGATCCTCGGGTTGGCCGGGTCGTCGACGTTCAGCGTGATGTAGCCCGCGTCCCAGTAGTTGGCGAGCATCGTCTGCACGCCGCCGATCTCCTTGACGACCATGTCGTGCAGGAAGACCTGGCCCTGGTTGGACTCCTCGTTGGCGAGGATGTCGTGGCCCTGGGCCTCCCCCACCGCGACGAGGTCGAACTCGCCGACCGGCTTCGGGTTGCGGGGATCGGTGACGTCGAAGATGTCGACGTCGTTGATCTCGTAGTTGTCGACCGTCGCCAGGTACGCCTTGCTCCCGTCCTGCCACAGGAAGCTCGAGTGCGACGAGTTGGCGAACGGGTCGTCACCGGTCAGCGAGCCCGGGTCCTCCTCGCTGACGTCGGGGCCGGTGTCGCCGAACCCTTGCACCAGCGCCCTAGGGGCGGTCGGGTTCGTGACGTCGTAGAGGTCGAAGCCGCCTGGGGCGAGCGCCTCGCCCTCATCATCGACGTCCGCGTTGGAGCACGGTTCGTTGTTCGTGACGAGCAGGTCGCCCTTGAAGGCCGCCGTGTTGAGGCTGACCACATGCGCGCCCTCGCCGTGATAGGAGCCCGGCAGCGCCGGAACGAAGGCCTTCTCGACCGGGCTGGCCGGATTCGAGATGTCGGCGACGAAGAACCCGCCACGGTCGCACTCCGCCGGCTCGGCCCACGACATCAGGTACGCGGCGTTCTTGTGCACCGCGACGTCGGCGATCTGACCCGGCGCGATCGAGCCGCCGGGACCGCCGTTGAAGGTGAGCTTCGACACCAGGTCGAGGTTCTTGCTGCGCGGCGGCAGGCCGGCGATCTCCACGCCCGGCTGCGGCTCGGCGCTGAACGAGCTGCGCTTGAAGAGCTTCGACGAACCGGCGGGCGCGCCCGCCTTCGCGTTCGGTGCGGCGTCCTTGCGCGCGACGCGCTCGGCCGACGCGACGCCTACCGGCGTCATCAGCGCGACCGTGCCGACGAGCACGGCTACGCGCGGCAAAAGCCTGAAATCAGGCAAGTCCCTATCCCCCTATGTGGGCAGTGCAGGCGCGCGACCACCCCGCGGCGCCCCGAGTTGCGCGCCATCCTAGACCTCTGCGCCGCCGGGCGTAGCCGCTGGTCAGTCGTCAGCGCGCAATGAGACCTTGGCGGTCCGCCTGCGGACATTCCCGGCGCCGTCGACGGCGCTGATCACGAGCTCGGCCGCGACCTTCCCGCCGCCCCGGAACAGCCGCCGGCGGGTCGCCGCCTTCTGGCGGACGAAGACCCAGGTGCGCCCGCCGGCGGCCAGCGCCGCGACGCCCTTGCCTACGACGCGTCCGCTGAGCCGCAGTTGCCGGGCCACCTTCGCGGTCACGCGCAGCTCGGCGGTGATGGCGCAGGCCTCCGAGCAGCGGACCGCCGCGGGCATCCCGCCCTCGAGGTCCTCGGCCCGCTGCACCCGGTCGAGCGACACGGAGATCGTCGGCGCGGTCCGGTCGGACGACTGCGACTGACCCTGCGTCCCTGAGCCGGGGGGCGGTGGCCCGCCTCCGGGACCGGGGCCGGGGCCGGCGGGGGGCGGCACCGTCTCGCCCTCGTCGCAGACCGTGCCGATCCCGTCGCCGTCGCGGTCGGTCTGGTCGAAGTTGTCGACCCGCGGGCAGTTGTCGACCCCGTCGTCGATGGTGTCGTTGTCGTCGTCGGGGTCGCAGACGTCGCCCTTGTCGTCTCCGTCGGTGTTCGTCTGGTCGGGGCCGAACGGGCCGATGCAGTTGTCGCGGCCGTCGGTGACGCCGTCGCCGTCCTCGTCGAAGTCGCAGGCGTCGCCCACCCCGTTGCCGTTGGAGTCCTCCTGGCCCGGGTTGGCGACGATGCGGCAGTTGTCCTCTGCGTCGGGCCGGCCGTCGGCGTCGTCGTCCGGATCGCACGCATCGCCGAGTTCGTCACCGTCGGTGTTCCGCTGGTCGGCGTTGCGGACCTCGCGGCAGTTGTCCGGGTACGGGCGGCCCGCGCGGTTCGGATGGTCGTAGTCCCAGATGTTGTCGCCGTCGAAGTCGCCCTCCTCGGGGTGGGCGGCGGCGGCGGGCGGGGCCAGCGAGCCGAGGGACGTGGGTAGTGCGGCGCCTAGGACGAGCGCCAGCAGGAGGGCGAGAAGGACCGCGCGCACCGGCATGTCAAGGAGGGTAGCCACTGCGCGGCGGTGGCCGCGCGCCCCCGGTGAGGGGCGCGCGGCCTGGTGCCGTGTGGTGCCTAGCCGCGCAGCCGCTTGGCGGCGCGGACGGTGATGCGCCTGGTGCTGCTGGCGCGCACGCCTGCGGCCGCCGCGTCGACGATCACCTGCACGCGCAGGCTTCTGCGCGCGCGCAGCGCCCGCTGGGCGGAGCTGGTGAACTTGACCTTGACCGCCGAGGTCGCTCCGGGCCGGACCGAGAACTTCTTCGAGCCGACGTTGAGCTTGCCCGAGGCCAGCCGGACGGTGCCCTCACACGCGCCCTTGGCCTCGCCGGGGCACGTCACGGCGATGCTCGCGACGCCGGTCCGCGACACCCGCAGCGCCTTGCCCGAGATCGCCATCGTGGCGGCCGGACGCGCCGCGGTCGCACCGGCGACCCCGGACGACGGTGCCGGAGCCGGAGGCGGCGACGCCGCCGGCGGCGCGTAGGCGCCCGGACCCGTGTACTTCAGGATGTACAGGCCGTAGTCGCGATCCGACAGCGCGATCAGGCGATTCCCGGACGCGTCGGTGAACTGCTCGACGCCCCAGAAGTTGTTGCCCCGATCGTCGATGAACGAGCCGACCTCCTTCAGGCCATCCGCCCCGAACGCGATGACGCGCGCGCCCGCCGAGTAGTACGCCGAGTACGCGAGCGGGACGTTCGGGTCCGTTGCGAACTCGTGCACCGAGAGGTCACCGAACCCGAACGCGAAGCGCTCGTCGAGGGACTCGGGAACGGCGTGGGCATCGATCTCGCGGATCTTGCCGTTCGAGTTCTCGAACAGGTGCATGTAGCCCCACCCGTCGAAGAGCGACTGCGTCGAGACCTTCTCGCCGAGGTCGCCGATCTGCGGCTCGAGGTCGTCGTCGTACGGGTTGCTGTAGTCAGGCTCGATGCCGAACAGCAGGTGCATCAGGCGGTGCCCGACGCAGACGCCGACGACGTCGGCGCCGGTGCCGCTGCCGCACAGCGCCGAGTCCGGCGTCGCGCCGAACGAGGAGCCGGTGTGGTGGTTGGCGATGATCACCGCGTCATAGCCCGCGGCCGCCGCGTTGTCGGCCTTCTCCTGGAACGTGCAGGCCGGGTAGTTGTCCTCAGGATCGGTGCCTTCGATCGGCCCGCGCTCGAGGACGACGATCTTCTCCTCGCCGGCGGCGACGGTCAGCCCCGCGGGATCCGGGAGGTCGTCCGACACACCGCATCCGTAGCCGCCGAAGATGGTCGGCCCGTTGAGCGTCCCCTCGTCGAGCGTGCGGATCGGGACCGTCCACCCGAACTCGCCCGCCGGGAAGGCGCCCGCGTCCGGTCCGGTCGTCATCTCGAAGTCCGTCAGGCGGTAGGGCGAGAAGTCCTCGTCCGCGCCGAGGATGTACTTGTTGTCGCCGCTGAACTCCGCCTGGTGGCCGTTGCCCTCCGGCGGGGTGAGGCCGGTCAGCGGATCGGCGCCGTCGAACGTCGTGTCGCCGAGGTACCGCGGGTTGGCCGGATCGGTGACGTCGAACTTGAGGTAGCCCGAGTCCCAGTAGCTGTCGAGCAGCGTCTGGACGCCGCCGATCTCCTTGACGACCATGTCGTGGTTGAAGACCTGGTTGCCGTTGGCGCCGTCATCCATGACGTCGTGGCCCTGCGCCGTCGCCACCTCGACGAGGTCGTACTCGCCGACGGGCTGGGGCGCGCGCGGGTTCGAGACGTCGAAGATGTCGACGTCGTTGAGCTCGGTGTTGTCCTGGGCCACCAGATAGGCCTTGCGACCGGCCGCCCACAGGAACACCGAGTGCGAGGAGTTCGCGAACTCCTTGTCGCCGGTGAGCGAGCCCTCGGGACCACGGTCACCCGCGCCCTTCACGAGCGCCTGCGGGTTCGCCGGGTCGGTGACGTCATAGAGATCGAAGCCGCCCGGAGCGGTCACCCCGGCGCACGGCTCGTTGTTGACCGCCAGCAGGTCGCCCTTGAAGGCGGGGGTGTCGACGCTGATGACGTGCGCACCCTCGCCGTGGTAGGAGCCCGGCTCGGACGGCAGGAACGCGGTCTCGCGCGGTGCTGCCGGGTTCGAGATGTCGACCACGAAGATACCGCCGCGGTCGCAGTCGGGCGCCGGCTGCGCCCAGGAGTTCAGGTACGCGGTCTTCTTGAACACCGACAGATCGGCGATCTGGCCCGCGGCGATGCTCCCGCCCGGTCCCCTGCTGAACGTGAGCTTGGAGACCAGGTCCAGGTTCTTGCTGACTGGCGGAAGGCCGACGATGGCCCCCGGGCCCTCCCCGCTCTGTGCGGAGAACTGGCTGCGCTGCCCGAGCCGGAGATTCGTGACGGTGGAGCTGGTGTGCGGCGCGGCCTCGCTGCGCGGCTCCTTCGCCGAGGCCCCCGTGTTGGCCGCCTGGGCGACCGCTGCGGAAACGAGCACCGTCGCGGCACCGGCGAGCATGGCGCTAGGCGCCAATAGCCTGGAAACAGGCAATTCCCATCCTCCCGTGAGTTCAGGACGGCGTCGCGGTACCCCACCGGACGCCCGATTGGGCGGCATCCTAGACGTCTGCGTGCGAATCCGCACGTACCCCTTCGGCAACGCGGTCAGAGCGCGGTCTTCAGCGCCTTCTCGAAGGCCTTGAGGCCGAACGAGCCCTCGAGGCGGGCGGTGACGCGACCGTCCTTTCCGACCACGAAGAGCCAGGGCTCCGACGGGAGGCTGAAGCGTTGCATCGGCGGCCGCAGGCCCTTGTCGATCTGGTTGTCGACGTAGACCTCCTGGTGGATGAACTCGACGCGATCGCCGTACTCGGCCTTCATCTGCATCGCGATGTCGACGACCGGCCCGCACACGCGCGACTGGCAGAGCTGCGGGGTGGCGAAGAGCAGCGCGACGGGCTTGGAGCCGCGGACGTCGGCGAAGGAGACCTCGTGCATGTCGGATGGGGGGATACGCGTGTCGATCGACTCGACGTCGCCGCGGGCCGAGGCGACCGTGTCGGTCTCGACGTCCGGCGCGCGCTCGCCGACCGCGGGGACCGGGTCCTTGGCGTCGGACAGCACGCGCACCGACAGCGGCGAGCCGATGAGCTTCCCGTCGATCTCGGTGACGGTGAGGACGCTCCACTCCCCCGGCGCGTCGAAGCGGACATCGGCGGCGTAGACGGCGGCGAAGAGGTCGGCCTCGGTCGCGGCCTGCTTGGAGCGGTAGGCGGGCTTGGTCAGCAGCAGGTCGGCGGGGGCGGGGTAGGGACCCTCCGCCTTGCGGGCCGGGCTTCGCGCGACGTAGACGGCGGTCTTGCCGTAGACGAACGCGTTGGTCTTGCCGTCGATGGCGCCGAACGCGACCCGGTTCGGGCCGACCGTGAAGACGCTCGACGCGAGGACCGCCTCCGGGCCGGTGCCGTCGAGCGAGTCGGCCACCTCCTGCAGCGTCCGGCCCTCGACCTTCGGGAAGTCCGCGACGCTGGACTGCGTCGCGGCGCGGACGCCTTCACGCACCCCGCGCTCGGCGGGCAGCTGCTCGACCGGGTCGGCCTTGCCGTCCGAGCCGCCGCAGGCGGCGAGGGACAGGGCGAGGACGAGGACGGCGAGGCGGCGCATGTCGGGATCCAGGGTAGGAGACGGCTGCGCGCGGGTCAGGCGGCCGGCTCGTTGTCGAGCGAGCGCCAGAGGTAGAGGCAGGCCCGGGTCCGGTGCGGGCGCCACGGCTCGGCGAGCACCTCGAGCTCGGCCGGCTTGGGCGGCGCGTCGAGCCCGTAGGCGGCCATGGCGGCGTTGCGGACGCCGAGGTCGCCGACCGGCAGCACGTCCGGCCGGTGCAGGGTGAACATCAGGAACATGTGCGCCGTCCACTCGCCGATGCCCTTGACCGCCGTCAGCTCGCGGACGATCTCGTCGTCCTCGAGCACCTGGAGGCGGTCCAGCTCCAGCTCGCCACGGATGACGTGCTCGGCCAGCGAGCGCAGGTACGCGACCTTGGCCCGCGAGAACCCAGCCGCCGCGCGCAGCTCCTCGGGGTCGTCGGCGAGGATCTCCTCGGGCGTCGGCGTCCGCCCCTCGAAGCGCGCCTCGAGGCGCTTGTAGATCGACGCCGCCGCCTTGACCGACAACTGCTGACCGGCGATCGAGCGCACGAGCGCGCCGTACACGTCCGGCGGCCGCCCGCGCGCGTCGCGCTCCTGCGGCAACGGGCCACCGAAGTCGTCCATCAGCCGCGCCATGACGGGGTCGCCGCGCCGGAGGTGTGCGTCGGCCCCGATCACGGGACTCAGCAGGGCACGAGGATCAGGGAACCGCCCGACTGGCCGGACGGGTCGCCCAGGTAGCGGACGCAGCTGCGCGAGCCCCCGCCGCCGCCACCGCCGCCGGGCCTGGTGGGCCTGCGGACGGAGATGGTGGTCTCCTGGCGAGCGATCAGGCGGCCGGCGGCGGCCGCGACCTCGAGGTCGGTCGACGTGCGGGCGCGACGGCTGAGCGACACGGTGGCCCTGACGGTGGTCCGCCGCTGCGGGGCGATCGACGTCAGGGTCCTGGTCTTGGTCTTGACGGTGAGGCCTCGAGCGCGGCGGAACTTCAGCCGGACCGGGCCGGTCGGCGCGTCACCCTCGTTGGTCAGGACGAGCTTGATCCGGCGTGGCCGGCCGGGGACGAACGTTCGCGGCACCCCGCCGATGCGCAGGGACAGCGCCGGCTGGCCGACCAGGTCGACCGGACCGAACCGGTCGTAGATGTTGGCGGGGTTGCCGGGTTCGCTCAGTGTGGCGATCACGCAGTGCAGGCGCCGCTCGGCCAACTGGGGGTCACTGGCCTCGAATCTCTGGACGGCGGCGAGGACGCCGCGCTTGTCGGCTTCGCCGCGCGGTCCGTTCCCCGCGGGGTCGTCGAGCCGCGCCCAGCTGGCGCCGAACCCGTCGCTGTCGAAGCCGAACCCGGCGGCCGGATAGCCGTCGCAGCCGCCCGGGGTCCGGGTGCCGGCGAAGACCGACACGAACGCTTTGGTCTCGTGGCTCGGCTCGCCGCGCAGCTGGATCGCACCGGCGAGCTCGCCGGTGCGCCGGTCGTACGCCAGCCCCACCCCCGTGATGTCGCGGCCAGGATTCGGGTCGCCGGCGTCGCCGGCCGGGTCGTTCCCGACCGCGACGAAGTTCGCGTGCGCGACGGACACCGCCGCGAGGGTGAGCGCGGTGGGGGCGACCGCGGCGAGCAGTCGTCGTGAGGAGCGATACACCGCGCGGGACCCTACGGCCTGAGGGCGACAGCCAGCCGCGCGGCGACTGCCTCGGGGCGTCGGGTGAGCTGGTCCCAGCTGATGCGGAGGACGCGGTACCCGTCCGCTTGGATGTCGGCGTCGCGGATGCGGTCGT
The DNA here is from genome assembly GCA_963828075.1 of uncultured Solirubrobacterales bacterium. GTDB lineage: Bacteria > Actinomycetota > Thermoleophilia > Solirubrobacterales > Solirubrobacteraceae > JACCYI01. Next base: position 3,347,708 of record CAWHDH010000021.1, read on the forward strand.
GCTCGAACGCTTTGCGGGTGGCGTGGGTGGCGTAGCCGTCGACCTCGACCGCGAGGCGCTGCGCGGGCCAGAGTGCGTCGACCTCGTGCCCGGCGACGTACGTGTTGGTCTTTGGGCGGGGCAGGTCGGCGCGTTTCGTCAGCGCGAGGAGGCGGCGTTCTGACTTGGCACGGGTGTAGCCGGGCGTTTCGGTTGCGAGGGCTCTGATGGCTTTGGCGCCGCGGCGGCTGCCGGCGAACGTCAACAGCGCATCGAGGGAGACCAGCTTCTTGACTTGGGCCTCGTTGAGGGCTCGGGGGAGGCGCGGGTCGCTGGTGGCGGCGAGGTCGAGCAGCGTGCGCTCAGGTGTCGTAACCGGGAGGCCGTGGCGGGTGGTGGTGGCCTCGAGCTTGGCGCGGTGGAGGATCACGCCCGCTGGCGCTCGCCGCTGGCGGCCGGTGATCGTGATGTGGATCGGGTCGCCGCGGTCGGGCACGAGCTCCTCGAGCACGGCGGCGGTGATGTGCGAGCACGCCGACCCGGGTCCGCAGGCCAGCAGGGCGGCGTGCTCGCGCGCGAATGGCAGCAGCGGGCCGTCACCGAGCGCGTAGACCCCCGGATGGAGGCGCTGCAGTCGCCCGGAGCGGACGCGATGGGCGATGGCGTCGCGCGTCAAGCCCGCCGCAACCATCTCGGGACGGGTGATCACACCCTGTCGGGCGTCGGCGATGCGCCGGACCTCGTCGTCAGCGCGCATCTCGTAACACGAGCGGCGTTTGCGATGCCGAGTGTGACCTCAGGCGCGCTATAGCGCGCCCTGCGTCACACGAGCCGTCGAATTCGCACCGAGTGTGACGCCACGCGTGTTCCACTCGGCCAGCATCCCGCCCCCGAGTCCAAACGAAGAAGGGGGCGGCCAAATTGGCACACCCCCTCCGCACTTCCTCCGTAAATGATGCAGTTCCGTGACGCATCGCGCCGGCCGAATGGACGGCGCGGCGCTCCAGAGCTCTCAGCCGTCGGCGTTGATCTGCGCGACGAGCTCGCCGAGCACGCGCTGGGCGTCGTCGTTGTCGATCTGGCAGGTCCCCGCTGCGTCGTGCCCGCCGCCGCCGTAGGAGAGCATGAGCGTGCCGACGTCGGTCGCGCTCGCGCGGTCGAGGATCGACTTGCCCGTGGCGAACACCGTGTTCTGCTGCTTGAGGCCCCAGAGCACGTGGATCGAGATGTTGCAGTCGGGGAACAGCGCGTAGAGCGTGAAGCGGTTCGTCGGGTGGATCACGGTCTCGTCGCGGAGGTCGAGCACGACGAGGTTGCCGTGCACCGTCGCGCAGCGGCGGATCTGCTCCTCGGCGGCGGCCGCGTGCTCGCGGTAGAGCGCGATCCGCTCGGCGACGTCCGGCGTCGCGAGGATCTCCTCGACCGTCATCTCCGTGCAGGCGTCGATCAGCTGCATCATCAGCTGGTAGTTCGAGATGCGGAAGTCGCGGAAGCGGCCGAGGCCGGTGCGCGGGTCCATCAGGAAGTTGAGCATCACCCAGCCCTCGGGATCGAGGATCTCGTCGAGCGAGAAGAGCGCCGAGTCGGCCTTGTCGACGGCCGACATCAGGGACTCGGAGATCGTCGGGAACACGTCGGCGCCACCGAAGTGGTCATAGACGACCCGCGCGGCGGACAGCGCGTCCGGGTGGATGATGTGGTTGTCGACCGGCTCGCCGACGCGGATCGCCTCGGAGGCGTGGTGGTCGAACGCGAGGTGGACGTCCGGCTGGTAGGGCAGGTTCGTCGTGATGTCGCACTTGGCGAGCGGCACGAGCCCGTCCTGCACGTCCTTGGGATGGACGAACTTGACGTCGTCGAGGATGTCGAGGTGCTTGAGCAGTGCGGCGCACACGAGGCCGTCGAAGTCGCTGCGGGTGACGAGGCGATAACGCTCAGCCAGTTGCGGAGTCATACCTCCGTAGATCGGCAATCCATCCCAACCGCTTGACCCGAATCGACCGATTCCCGCGGCGCCTCGCCGCCGCAGGCGCTGCGCCATGGGCCACCGGCCACGAACCGAAGGGGTCACCCTGCGTGTTCGCGGCCGGTGACCCCTGGCTTGGCCTGCGACGTTGAGGCATCCACGGATGATCGGTCGATCCGGGTCTAAGGAATCTCGCGCACCATGATCAGACTGGTGGCCCCCGGGGTGCCGGTGCGCCGCCCCGCGGTCAGGACGACCGAGGCGCCGCTGGGCAGGTGCGCGTGGTCGCGCGCGGCCACCAGGGCGGATTCGACGAGATCCTCGACCGAGCCGGCGACCTCCAGCGGGGCCGGGTACACGCCCCATTCGAGCATCAGCTGATTGGCCACCCGCGGCTCGTGCGCGAGGGCGATGATCGGGCGCAGGCGGCGGTACTTGGCGCACGCGCGGGCCCCGCCGCCCGTCGAGGTCGGGACCACGAGCGCGACGGCGCCGAGCGCCTCGGCCAGCTCGACCGCGGCGTGGAGCACGTGCGCGGCCGCGGTTCCCGGCCCGGATCCGCGTGCGCGACCGTGGATCTCGGGCGCCTCCTCGGCGAACTGGGCGATCTCAGCCATCGCGCGGACCGCCTCGATCGGGTACTCGCCGATGCCCGTCTCGGCCGAGAGCATCACCGCCGATGTGCCGTCGATCACGGCGTTCGCGACGTCGGTGGCCTCGGCGCGCGTCGGCTCCGGCGAGTGGATCATCGACTCGAGCATCTGGGTGGCGGTGATCACGGTCTTGCCGGCCTGCGTCGCGCGGTGGATCGTGTCCTTCTGCATCAGCGGCACGCGCGCGACGCCCGCCTCGACCCCGTAGTCGCCGCGCGCGACCATCACGCCGTCGGAGACCGACAGGATCTCGTCGAGGTGCTCGTAGGCCTCGATCTTCTCGATCTTGGCGATCGTCCGCGCGGTGCAGCCGAGAGCGTCGAGCCGGCCGCGGAGATCCTCGACGTCGGCGGCCGAGCGGACGAACGACAGCGCGACGAAGTCGGCGCCCTCCTCCGCGGCGACCGCGAGGTCGGCGTCGTCCTTGGCCGTGATGGCCGGCAGGTTCGGGCGCGCGTAGGTGACGTTGATCCCCTTGCGCGGCGACAGCGGCCCCGGCGTCACGGCGCGCGCCACGACCTCGCCCGGCCCGATCCGCTCGACCGAGAAGCGCGGCACGCCGTCCCCGATGACGATCTGCGACCGCTCCGTGACCAGCTCCTCGAAGCCGGCGAAGTCGACGACCACGACGTCGTCGCCGCGCCCGCCGGCACCGTTCGCCCCGGCGAAGACCACGGTGGTGCCCGGCTCCACCGTCCGTATGACCGTGTCGGCGGACAGGCGCAGCTTGGGGCCCTGCAGGTCGAACAGCAGCCCGAGCGGCCGCCCCGCCCGCCCGGCGGCGGCGCGCGCCTCGCCGGCGCGGCGCCGTAGGTCGTCGTGGGTGCCGTGCGAGCAGTTGACGCGGACGCAGTCGACCCCGGCGGCGAGGAGGCCGTCGAGGACGCCGGGCGGGTCGGTGGCGGGGCCGAGGGTGGCGACGATCTTCGTGCGGCGGGCGAGCATGGCGGCAGTTTGTCAACCCCAGCGCAGAGCGTCGGCGCCGTGCGCGGGCGGCCCGTGCGGCCAGCGCAGCGGCCGGTCCCCGAGGCGGCCCGGCGGCGCCACCAGCGTGACCGCGCCGGACGGTGAGTCCAGCGTCTCGAGGAAGGGCCCCGGGTCGATCGTGGCGGGGCTGGCCGGACCCCGCGGGCGGCCAAGCAGCCACCCGGCCGTGCGCGCCAGTGCAAAGCGGGGATGGACGAGGCGGCCCTCGCGGGCGCGGTGCGCGAGCCCGCGCAGCGCCGCGGCGGCGATCAGGTGACCCGTGCCGTGGTCCAGCGCCTGCGCCGGGAGGGCGCCGGGCGCGTCGTCGGTTCGCAGGCGGGCGGCGATCCCGGTCGCGGCCTGGACGAGGCTGTCGAACCCGCGCCGGTCGGACCACCGTCCGGTGTGTCCCCACGCCGAGAGGGTCACGGTGGTCAGCGACGGGTGGCGCGACGCGTCGAGCCCGAGCGCCTCGAGCGCGCCCGGGCGGTAGCCCTGCACGAGCACGTCGGCCTCGCCGAGCAGCCCGTCGAGCGCCCTGCGGTCGTCGGGGTCGCGCAGGTCGAGCAGCGCGCTGCGCTTGCCGGGGCCGGTGTCGAGCGCCCCGAGCGGGAGCTCGGGGAGCTGCGGCGGGTCGATCCGCAGGACCTCGGCCCCCAGCGCGGCGAGCGTGCGCGTCGCGACCGGGCCGGCGATGACCCGGCTGAGGTCGAGCACGCGCAGGCCGGCGGCCGGAAGGGCGCCGGGGGCGAGCGGCGGCAGCGGGCGCGCGCCGGCCTCGCCGGGCGCGACGTCGAGCAGCCCGAGCCCCTCCAGGGCCGCGCCCTGCGGATGGGCGCGCCATTCCGGCTCGCCGCGGACGGCGGCGGCGCAGCCGCCCGCGGCGATCACCGCCTCCTCGACCGCGACGGCCGGGCGCTCGGCAACCGCGGCGCGGATCGCGCCGGCGGCTGCGCCGGACGGCAGTCCGAGCGCCGAACGCAGCGCGGCGGCGTGGTGCGGATAGTTGCCGTGCAGCCGGACCCACCCGTCTGCCGCCGCCATGAACGCCGACTCGGGTGAGAACGGCGCGCCCAGGGAGGCGCCGTCCAGCCGCAGGTGGCGCTCGCTGGTGAACGCGGCCGCGACGTGGGCGCCGTCGAGCGACACCGGGACTCGCGGCCCGCCGCGCGCCTCGGCAAGCTCCGCGGCCGCGAGCAGCGCGCACGCCACCGTCGCCTGGGCGAGCTCGTCGACCGCCAGCGCCGACCCGAGGTGCGGCCCACCGTTCTGCACCACGACGCCCAGCGGCGCGCCCGGCTCACCGCCCAGCGCCGCCCACGCCTCCTCGAGCATGCTCACCGGCGCTGTGCGCACGCCACGATGGTCTCCGCCACCGCAGCCGCGCTCGCGAGCATCCGCCCGTCCTCGTCGGCGGCGGGGTCGTACGCGGTGAGCGCCGCCCCGGCGACCTCGAAGCGCTCGAACACGGCTCCGACGGCCTCGACGACCTGCTCCAGCGTCAGGCCACCCGCCGAGGCGTAGGCGTTGGCCCGCCCGGCGGCGTCCGGGTCCAGGCAGTCGAGGTCGACGTGCAGGTACACGCGCGCAGCCTCCGCGCGCAGCGCGTCCAGGGGTCCCAGCAGGTCCTCGCCGGGCGGCACCGCCCGCACGGCCGACCGCCGCAGCCGCCTCGCCTGGTAGGGGGCGAGGTCGCGCACGGCGGCGAGCACCACGCGTTCCTCCGGGATCGTGGCGAAGCCGGGGATGGTCTCGCGCAGCGCGCGCCAGCCGATGCCGGTCAGCACGGACAGGGCGAAGACGTCGAAGAACCCGGACAGGTTGTCGTCCGGCGTGTCGAAGTCGGCGTGCGCGTCGAGCCAGACGACGCCGAGCGCCGGATCCCCCAGGCCGGCGACCGTCCCCAGCGCGCTGTTGCACTGCCCGGCCAGCACGAGCGGGAAGTCCCCGTCGCCGACCGCGGCGGCGACCAGCTCGGCGAGCCGCCGGTCGATCGCGAACGTCCGCGCGATCTCCGGTGCCGCCGGGTCGGGCGCATCCACCCATACCGCCTCGCCGCCGAGCCGCTCGACCAGCCGCGCCGGCCCCGCGCCCATGCCGACGCCCGCCCGCCCCTCCTGGAACGGACAGGCGATCAGACGCAGGCCGTCCGTCAGACCGCTGCCCCGGCGGTGGTCGGTACGCCGGTGTTCGTCGAGTACGCCGGCTGCAGCTTCATGTCGGGACGGAACGATTGCACGGCCTGGCCGACCGCGATGGCCGCTTCGCCGAAGCCGGTGGCGATCAGCTTGATCTTGCCGTCGAAGGTCGTGATGTCGCCGCAGGCCCAGACGAGGTCGAGGTTCGTCTTCATCTGCTGGTCGACGACGATCGCGTTGCCCTTGGCGAGCTCGAAGCCCCACTCCTTGAGCGGCCCGAGCTTGGTGGAGAAGCCGAGCTGGAGCAGGACGGCGTCGCAGTCCAGCCGCTCGGGCGGGACGGACTCGTCGGTCGGGTGGTGCAGCTCGATGCCCTCGATCGCGCCGTTGCCGTGCACGTGGCGGATGACGGACGGGATCCGGAGGTCGACGCGCCCCGCCGCGGCGGCCTGCATGACCTCGGCGACCGTCGCCTCGTGGGCCCGGAAGCCCTCGCGCCGGTGCACGAGCGTCACGCGGCTCGCCGTGTCGAGGAGGTTCACGACCCAGTCGAACGCCGAGTCGCCGCCGCCGACGATGACGACGTGCTTGCCCGCGAACTCCGACTTCTCGCCGACCAGGTAGTGCGCGCCGCGACCCTCCCACGGCGTCATGTCGACGTCCGAGACGGGCAGCCGCTTGGGCTCGAAGGCGCCGTGGCCGCCCGAGACGATCAGCGCGCGTGAGCGCAGCTCGCCGCGGTCGGTCGTCAGGACGATGATCCGCTCGCCGTCGACCTCCTCGTAGGCGATCGCCTGCGCGGTGGTCTCCAGCCACACGGGTACGTCGAACTGCTCGAGCGCCTGCTCGCGCAGCTGGGCGACGAGGTCCTTGGCCAGGATCCGCGTGTGCCCGGGGACGTCGAAGATCCACTTCTCCGGATACAGCGTCGTCAGCTGGCCCCCGAGCTCCGGCAGCGAGTCGACGATCCGCGCGGAGGCCTGGCGCATCCCCGCCCAGAAGGCGGTGCTGAGGCCGACTGGGCCGGCCCCGATGATCGTGATGTCCCGGATCTCGGTGGCGTCGGTCTCGAGCGCCGGGGTCATCGCGAGAGGGGTTCAGAGGCGGTGAGCGGCGTGCCGTCGAGCGCGTTGAGCGCGCGCTCCACCGACGTCGAGACGCAGGTGAACGTGGGCGTGTCGCGCTTGGTGTAGGCCGACGCCTCGGTCGTTCGCAGGCGCTGCACGAGATCGAGGAAGTCCGCCGGCTCATCGGTCTCGAACGCGACGACGAACTCCTGATCGTCCAGCCCGAACGAGTAGCTGGTGTTCAGGTCGATCTGCGGGTACTCCCGCCCGATCTTGATGTGCTCCTGCATGACGCCGTAGCGCTGCTCGGGTGAGAGCCGGTACCACTCGCGCGTCTTGACGAACGGATAGACGAAGAGGTACTTCGAGTGCGCGGGGCGGACCTCGAGGCGCGACTCGTCGGAGTACTCCGACGCCTTGGTCAGCGCTAGGAAGGAGTACGGCGTGTCCGCCCACTTCATCAGCCCGCTCTGGGCCAGGACGACGTGGAACTCGTGGATGCGCTCGAGGTTCGTAGCCTGGGTGAGGATCAGTAGATCGGTGTCGCCGCGCGTCCCGACGGTGGAGAACGCCCGCAGCAGGCGCTCGGCCGCGAAGTCTTCGCACGCGGCCAGGAACTCGCGCTTGTGCTGGGCGCGCTCGTCGGCGTCGAGCCGGCGCCAGGCAGGGTCGAGCTTGAGAAAGGTGTACTTGACGAAATGGCGTTCGGGCATGCTTCAGGAAGGATAGTGAGGGTCCCGCACCGTCCCGGCGTGGCCGTCGCCCGAGAAGAAGAGGTGTTAGCCGTACCTAAGTGCGGCGGGGGTCCTCTTTAGGATGGCCCGGTGCGAGTAGCCCTCCTCTCCCCGTATTCCTGGACCTATCCGGGTGGCGTCACGCGCCACATCGAGGCGCTGGCCACCGAGTTGCTGGCCGCCGGGCACCATGTCCGCGTCTTCGCCCCCTTCGATCTCGACGATCGCAAGTCGCGCATCCTGCACCGCGGCGCACGCCCGCAGCCGCGTCCCGTCCCGGATTACCTCGTCCCGCTCGGCGGCACCATCGGCTACCAGAGCAACGGCTCGGTCTCGAACGTCTCGGGCACGCCGTACGCGATCTCGACGCTGCGGCGCGAGCTGCGAGTCGGCGCCTTCGACGTCGTCCACATCCACGAGCCGGTCGCGCCCATCGTCGGCTGGGACACGCTGACGTCCGCGCGGGCGCCGCTGGTCGGCACCTTCCACTGCTACTCGGAGTCGCTGCCACCGCACGCGCTCGCCACCTTCTTCGGCGCCCGCCGCAAGCTCAACCGGCTGCGGGTCCGGATCGCCGTCTCTGAGGCCGCGGCGTGGACCGGGCGGCGCTTCTACGGCGGCGAGTACCGGATCATCCCCAACGGCGTGACACTCGGCGAGCCGCCGGCCCCGCGGCTGCGGATGCCCGGCGAGCCGCTGCGGATCGCCTTCGTCGGCCAGGCGGTCGAGCGCAAGGGCCTGCCCGTCCTCCTGCGCGCCTTCGAGGCGCTGCGCGACCAGGTGCCCGCCACGCTGACGCTGGTCGGCGTCGGGGCCGACGAGATCGCGCCGCTGGTCCACGACGGGCGGGGGATCGAGGCGCTCGGCCGGGTCGGCGACGACGCCAAGCGCGCCGCGCTCGAGGCCGCCGACGTCCTCGCCGCGCCCTCGCTGGGCGGCGAGTCCTTCGGGATGGTGCTCACCGAGGCCTTCGCGGCCGGCACCGGCGTCGTCGCGTCGGACATCGCGGGCTACCGCGACGTCGTCTCCCACGGCCGCGACGGCCTGCTCGTCGCGCGCGGGGACCCCACGGCGCTCGCCGAGACGCTGCACGACCTGGCCGTCAACCCGCGCGCCACCGGCACGCTCGGCGCCGAGGCGGCCCGCAGCGCCGAGCGCTACGCGTGGCCCCGGGTGGCCGCCGAGGTCGCCGGCGCCTACGCGGACGCCGCCGCCATCCCGGATCCCGAGCCGGCCCTCACCCGCGCCGCGGTGCGCATCGGCGCGCTCCCGGCCGACGGCGGGCCGCGCCGGCCGGCGCGGCGGCTGCCGACGCTCGAGCCGGGGGTCGCCGGGCGCGCCTCCACGGGTCGGCGGCGGCGCCGCACCGCGCGCCGCGTCGGGATCGGCGTGGCCGCGGCCGGCGCGGTGGGGCTCTCCTACATCGCGCTGCGCCGCATCGGGATGGACTCGATCTGGCGCAGCCTGCTGGGCTCGAGCCCGACGTGGGTGCTCTTGGCGCTCGCGCTCATGTGCGGCTCGATGGTCCTGCGCGCCGTCGCCTGGTGGGCGATCCTGCGGGCCGCCGTCTCCGACGTGCGCCCCCGGATGGCCGACGCGTTGCAGGGCACCTTCATCGGCGTCCTGATGTCCGCCACGCTTCCCGCCCGCCTGGGGGAGCCGTCGCGTGCGCTCGTGGTCGCGCGCCGGCTCGGCCGCCCGCGCGAGCACTTACCCGTGGTGCTCGGCACGCTCGTCTCCCAGACGTTGCTCAACCTGCTCGCGCTGGTGATCCTCGGCGCGGTGATGTTCTCGACCGTCGGGTTGTTCGCGGGCCATCAGAAGGCGCTGGTCATCTACTCGGTGGCGCCGTTCGTGGTGCTGTGCGCGGTGCTCGGCGCGCCGGCGCTGCTGCGCTCCGGGTTGCCGTCGCGCTCCGCGCGCGTCGCCCGCTGGATCGGCGAGGCGCGGGCGGCGCTGATGCGCGTGCGCTCGGGGCTGCGCGTGTTCTCCCGCCCGCGCGAGGGCGCGGTCGCGGTCGTCTTCCAGCTCAGCGCCTGGGGCGTCCAGTGGCTCTCGTGCTACGTCCTGCTCGTCGCCCTCGGGCTCGAGAGCCGCGCCGGGATGGGCGCGGCCGCGGCGGTCCTGTTCGCCGTCAACGTCACCGCGGTCCTCCCGGTCACGCCCTCGAACCTCGGGGTCTTCCAGGCGGCCTGCGTGGCGGTGCTCTCGGGCGCGTACGGGATCGCCGCGGCCGACGCGCTGGGCTACGGCATCATCCTGCAGGCGGTCGAGATCGCCACCGCGGTTGTCATGGGCGCGCCCGCGCTGGTCAAGGAGGGCACGTCGTGGCGCGAGGTCCGCCTGCGGGCGATGCACTCGACGCCGGTCTCGCTGTCGCCGCGCCGCACCGTGCTCGACACGGACTAGGCGCCTGCGGCGGCGATGTTGGCCGCGGTGTCGAGCATGCGGCGCAGCGCGATCACCTTGGCGTCCTCGCCGAACGTCAACAGATGCACCACGACCTCGTCGATCCGGTTGCCGTTGGGCAGAGCGGCGACGAGGCGGACCACGGCGCGAGGCGGTCGAACCCGGGCAGGCGGGCCGCCTCGAGCGTGAGCTCGGTGACGTGCGTCGAGTGGCCGATGAGATGGAAGCCCTTGAGGTCGGCGAACGTCGCGAGGGCGTGGCACGGGCGCTCGAGATCGGCGGTTGAGAGCCACAGGACGGGGGCGGGCTCGGCGGCGCGGACGGCGTCGACGAGATCCTCGGCGGCCTCGATCGGCGCGACGATCTCCTCGGCGGCGACGAGGAACACGTCGCACAGCGACGGGTCCAGATGGCCGCCGGCGCGCCGGCCGATCTCGGCCCGGGCCGCGCCCAGACCGCCCACGGCGTGGGCGATCGCCGCCTGCTCGGCGACGCCCACGATGCGCGCGATCGGGTGCACCGCCTCGCCGGCGCGCCCACCGGGCATCCCGCGCCCGTCCCAGCGCTCGAACACGATGTCGTCGCCGAATAGCGCGGCGTTCTCGCTCGCGTGCCCGCACCCGATCGCGCGCAGTAGTGACGCCAGGAACGCCGCACGGTGGTCGGGCGGGTCGAGGTCCAGCGCTCGCGCGAGCCCGTCGGCGACGAGGCACGCCCGCAGCCCGCGCTCGAACGGCAGGCCGGTCGCGAGGTCGGTGGTCAGCGAGAGCGCCGAGAAGACGTCGACCAGCCGGGCGCGTTCGGCGACCACGCCGGTCGGTCCGCTATCGCGGGGCGGTCAGGCGCCGGCAGAGCTCGTCGATCGTCGCGTCCTCGCGCGCGACGAGCGCCTCGCCCTCCTCGCGCAGGTGGACCAGGTTGCCCGGGCTCGCGTCGTCCAGGTTGTCGGAGGCGCGCCGCAGCTCCGTCTGCAGCCGGACGTAGTCGCCGTCGGGGAGAAGCTGCCCGACCTCGAACTCGATCGTGTCGGCGACGCCGTCGAACACCACGTCGATGATCGGGCGAGCCCACTGGATCTGGCCCCAGCCGCGCGCGTCGGCATACCGGATGGGACGGCTCAGTTGGCCCGTCCCGAGTGACAGCAGCAGCTCGATGTCGCCGCCGCGCGCGACGTCGGCGTAGGCGCACATCGCCGGGTTGACCGCGTAGACGCCGCCGTCGACCAGCGGATACGGACCGCCGCCGTCGGCCGCGGTGACGTTCGACGGCTCGAAGTAGGTCGGCGCCGCCGAGGTCGACCGCGCGACGTCCACCAGCGAGAAGTCGTAGCCCGGATCGTTGCGCGCGCGTCCGGTGCGGAAGAAGAACGCCTCCCGGAGGTGGAGCTCGTAGGCGGTCACGAGGATCGGCACCAGCGTGTCCTTCAGGCGTGCGTCGCCGAGGTACCGGGTGAGGGCGTCGACGAGGCCGTCGTCGTCGTAGCGCTCGTCGATGAAGCCGCCGATCGAGATGATCTCCTTGAGCAGGGAGCGGTGGAAGATCTTCGGGCCCTCGGTCTCGTACAAAGCCGGCAGCTCGGCGGCGCGGTAGCGCGGGACGGCCGCGTTCTCGGCCGAGGGCACGGTCAGGGCGCAGGCGAGGATCCCGCCGGTCGACGTGCCGGCGATCAGGTCGAACAGCTCAGAGATCGGCCGGCCGGTCCGCTGCTCGATCTCCGCCAGCACGATGGCGGGGATCAGTCCGCGGATGCCGCCGCCGTCGATGGCGAGGATGCGCATGGCGCAACCCTATGCCGGTGGTGGTGCAGTTCGCTAGGGCGCGTTTCGGCGTGCGCTTCGTGAACTGCATCGGTGACTGAAGCGGGTCGGGGCGGGGGCGGCAGGGTGCACAACCCGACAATGGAGACCGTTCGCCAATCGAATGTCGGATCGAGCACCTCCTGCGTGCTCAACCCGACGATGGATGCGGAGGAGGCGCCGGATGTCGTGGTGTGCACCCTCGCCACCTCCCAATCCACCACCTTCCTCACCTGACGCGGTTCGCCTCACAGCATGCGACGGTCGGGAGGAGCTACACCAGCGAGAACTCCTCCGCGTGCGAGTGCAGCCCGCCGACGACCTCCGCCAGCGCGCGCTCGTGCTGCCCGTCGGCGAGCCGCCCGCCGGCTGACCAGGCGTCGTGCACCATCGGCAGCGCCAGCTCCACCTCGACCACGCGGGCGCCGATCGTCGCCAGCACCTTGCGCAGCTCGGCCTGCGCCCAGACGGCGCCGAACAGTCCGGTGCTGGCGCCGATGACCGCGACCGGCTTGTTGCGCAGGACGGTCGTCGCGTGCGGTCGCGACGCCCAGTCCAGGGCGTTCTTGAGGTGCCCTGGGATCGAGCCGTTGTACTCGGGCGTGGCGATCAGCACGGCGTCCGCCGCCGCGATCGCCTCGCGCAGGTCCTGCACCGCGGGCGGCGCCGGGTCGCGATCGGCATCCTCGTCGTAGGGCGGGACGGCCCGCAGGCCGTCCCACACCTCGAGCGTGACGCCTGCGGGCAGGTGCTCGGCGGCGGCGTATAGCAGGCGCGTGTTGTGCGAGCCGGAGCGCAGGCTCCCGGAGAGGCCGAGCACCCGCATGGCTAGGACTCCTCGCGGATCAGCTCGAGGGCGACCTCGAGCGTCACCGGGTAGTCGACTGCCAGGCCGCCGCCCGGCAACTGGGCCTGCCAGGCGAGCGCGAAGTCGCGGCGGTCGATCTCGGCGGAGAGCTCGAGCGCGAAGCGCGTGCGGCCGTACGGATCGTCGGCCGGATCGCTGGCGCGGCCGCTGGCGACGACGCTCCGCGTGATGCCCCTGATGGTCAGATCGCCCTCGACGCGCAGCCCATCGCCCTCGACACCGATCGCGGTCGACTCGAAGCGCAGCTCCGGATGACGTTCCGCGTCGAAGAAGTCCTCGGCCAGCACGTGGCCACGGAAGTCGGGCTGCGTGATGGAGATCGACTCGACCCCGACGACGCCGGTCACGCGCGCGGTCTCGCCATCGCCGGTGAACGCGCCGCGCACGTCGGTGAAGCCGGCGCGGAAGGTCGAGACGCCCAGGTGCCGGACGCGGAACGCAGCGCTCGAGTGGACGGGATCGACCGACCAGGTGCCGGTCGGGAGCTGCTGGGTCAGGACGGTCATGGCGCCTCCTCGGGCGGTAAGCGGACTGAGGTTCGGTTTATAGCACAACCGGACTGTGGTCCGGATGGCAGAATGCAGCCGTGGATCTCCCGGTCGTCAACACCGAGCCCCTTGAGCGCGCCGACGCGCAGCGCAACCGCAAGCGGATCATCTGCGCCGCGGAGCGCCTCGTCGCCGAGCACGGCGTCGGCGCGGTCTCGCTCGACCGGATAGCCGACGAGGCGGGCGTCGGCAAGGGAACGGTGTTCCGTCGCTTCGGCGACCGCAACGGTCTGCTCCACACGCTGCTCTCCGACCGCGAGGCCGCGTTCCAGGAGGCGCTGATCCGCGGCGAGCCACCGCTGGGACCAGGTGCCCCGGCCGCCGAGCGGCTCCTCGCGTTCGGCCCGGCCTACCTGCGGTTCGTGGCCGACAACGCCGACCTGCTTTCAGAGATCGAGGCCGGCAGGAAGGCATCGCGCCACAGCAGCGCGCCCTACGGGGTCCTGCGCGCACACCTGCGGAGCGTGGTCGCCGACGCGTCGCCGGCGGTCGACGCCGACTACCTCGCCGACGCGCTCCTGGCTCCGCTCGCCGCCAATCTGGTCCTGCACCAGCTCCGCGACCGTGGCATGACGCCCGAGCGCCTGGCCGCCGGCTGGCAGGCGCTCGCGGCCGGCCTGCTGGAGGAGCGATGACCGAGCCCGCCGCCGTCTCCGGCTTTCAGATCGCCGCCGCCGGCGCCGCGGTGCTGTTCAACGTCGCGCTAATCGTGACGTATTGGCCATCGCCGGCCGTCCTCGTCGTGATGCTGCTCCTCGCGGCGGTGGCGGTCGCGCCGCTGCTCGCCCGCGACCGGCCGCGGTCGTTTGCGAGGCGCGCGACGTTCGGCGCCGTGTTCTACGTCTTCGTCGCCATCTTCGGCCTGCTCGCCGGCGGCGTGATCTACGCACCGGCTTCGCTGCTGCTCGCCGCCGCGGCCGTGGCTCCGCGGCGCCTGGCACACCCGTCGGCGGGCGCACGGGCGCGCCAGGGGGTGGCGACGCTCGTGGCGGTGGCGCTCATGGCCGCGGCCGCGGCGCTCATCTGGGGCCCGGCCCCGACCTTCTGAGCCTGGATCTCCGATGATCCGTGCCTGCGGCGGCGAGGCGCCGCGGGTATCGGTGAGATCCGGGCTCGAGCCTCGAGCAGGGTCACGATCCGGTCGAGCGTGGCCTCGGCGTGCCGCATGGGCTCGATGGGGACCGCGTTCGCGATCTCGCGGGCCTATGTGCGGTGCGCGCGCTCGATGACGCGCAGCGAGCGCCGGCCCGTAGCGGTGAGCGTAAGCAGCCTGGCCCGCTTGTCCGCGGGATTGTCGACGTACTCGGCGATCCCGTCGGCCACGAGCAGGTCGGCGGTGCGCTGGACGCTCTGACGGCGGAGCCCCATCTGACGGGCGACGGCCGCGACGGTGAGCGACTCGTGATCGACGACGCCCATCACCTGCCACCGGGCGCTGGTCTGACCGACGGGTGCGGCCATGCGATCCCCGGCCGCGAGGAGCAGGCCGTTGAGCCTGAAGACGAGGAGTGCGAGGCGCGTGAACACCGCCTCGGGGTCGGGATCGGGTCGGGCGTCGTCCACCGGGTTGCGCCCGATCGGCGAGGGCAAGAAGAACTTCGACGTCCTGTTCGACGACGACGATCTCGTCCTCACGCTGATCGGCGTCGGTCGCTCGGGGGAGGTCAGCTACCCCAAGACGTTCCACATCGGCTTCATCCAGCCGAGCGAGGCCGACGTCGACGAGGTCAACCGGCGCCTGCGCGAGGACGGCTTCGACGTCGAGCCGGCAGCACGGCGCCTGGACGTTCTACTTCACCGCGCCGGGCGGCTTCGAGATCGAGGTCCTCAGCTGAGTTGGGTCTCCGTGAGATAGTCGGCGTTCGTCAGGCGTCCCCATCCCACGCTTCAAGGAGGAAGTCATGCGGTCCAGCCTCAAGCCGCGCTCGATCTACGACGTCTTTGCCGTGATCGGATGCCTCGCGGCACTGACCACCGGCACCGCCTATGCCGCGGACACGGTGTTCTCGGCCGACATCGTCGACGGCGAGGTGAAGAACGCCGACATCGGCGGCCAGCAGGTCACGTCGGGCAAGATCGCTCCCGGCGCCGTCTACCTCACCGACCTCCATGAGGACGCTGTCGACGGCTCCAAGGTCGTCGATGGCTCGATCGCGAATCTCGACCTCGCCGCCGGCGCGGTCAACAGCGCGAGCGTGCTCGACAGCTCGCTCACCTTCAACGACCTCGGGTCCTCCTCCGTCCAGAGCTCGGAGATCGCCAGCGACGCCGTCGGGGCCACCGAGATCGCCGACAACTCGATCGACGGCGGCGAGATCGTCGACTCCTCGATCGGCAACGCCGAGATCGCCACCGGCGCCGTCTCGAACTCCAAGCTCGGGGACGGCTCGGTCACCAACGCCAAGCTCGGCAACGGCTCGGTCAACAACGCCAAACTCGGCACCAGCGCGGTCAACAGCGCAAAGGTGGCCAGCAACTCGCTGACCACCGCGGACATCGCCGGCACCGACATCAATCCCGGGATCATCTCGCTCGGCTCCGGCGAGGTCGCCAACGGCCGCTGTGAGGACTTCTCGATCGGCGTCGGCGGAGCCAAGACCGGCGAAGGGGTGATCGTGACGCTCAAGGCGGCGGTGCCGCAGGGCATCCTCCTCTACGGCACGCGCGTCCCCACCGACGGCACGGTCACGTTGAAGATCTGCAACCTCTCCGGCGGGACCATGCCCGCGCTCACCAACCTCCCGATCCGGGTGATCACCTTCGGCTAGGCGCCTACGCCTCGACGGCTTCCTCGCGCGACTCCTCGAAGGCCTCGGCGTCGAGCTCCTCGAAGACCACGTCGCCGTCCTGCACGCGGTGGCCGCGGCGGCGGCGTGGGTCGTGGATGACCGCGTCGCGCGACTTCTCGGGGTCGACCAGGCGGCCCGACTTCATGCCGAAGTAGATCGCCTGCGGGTGGTGGGTGATGATCGCGAGCGTGGTCTGCTCGGGCTCGGGCGCGAAGGCCTCCGACAGCGTCACGCCGACGGTCTCCTGCGCCTGCAGCAGCCGGACGACCTTGGTGTGCTCGGACTGCTCGGGCACCGCGGGATAGCCCCACGACAGCCGGCGGCCCTGGTCGGGATCGATCCCGAGGTCCCTGCGGACCTCCGCGTGCAGCCACTCGGCCATGCCCTCGGCCACCTGCACGCCGAGGCCGTGCGTGAACAGCTGCTCGGCGAACTCGCCCTCCTGCTCGAGGCGCGCCATGACGTCGGTGACCTCGGCCCCGGCGGTGACGACCTGCAGGGCGACGACGTCGCGCTCGGGTGGGTGGGATCCGGTCAGCGGGCGGTAGAAGTCGGCCAGGCACAGGCGGTCGTGCTTGGGCTGGCGCGGGAAGACGAAGCGCTCGATCTCGCGATCGTGGTCCTCGGGATCGAAGATGATGAGTTCGTTGCCCTGCGAGTTGCAGGGGAAGTAGCCGAGCACCGCGCGCGGGCGCAGGAAGTCCTGCTCGCGCCACATGCGCGCCAACCGCGGCTGGAAGTCGTCCTCGAGCAGGCGCTTCCAGTCCTCGCCCTTCACGCCGCGCCCGCCCCAGTGGAGCTTGAACAGCACGTGCAGGTCGAGGTGGGGGAAGACGTCGTCGAGGTCGACCTCGATCTCTCGGACGCCCCAGAACGGCGGCTCCGGGATGGGGTTGTCGGTGCGCGCCGCGCTGCGGACGGAGTCGTCGTCGGTCGGCAGCTCCTCGGGCTCGGGCCCCTTGGCGCGGAAGTCGCGCGCCTCCTGGAGCACCTTCTGCACGAGCTCCTCGCGCCGCTCGGGCTCGACGATCTGGTCCATGACCGCCAGGCCCTCGAAGGCGTCCTTGCAGTAGAAGACGCCGGACTCGTAGAGGGTGTCGTCCTCCTTGCCGTGCGGGAAGGCGATGCGCCGGCCGAAGTTGCGGTTGATCGCCGCGCCGCCGACCAGCACCGGCACGTCGAAGCCCTGCTCGTGGAACTCGGTCACGGCGAGCGGCATCTGCTTTGAGGTCGAGACGAGCAGCGCGCTGAGGCCGACGGCCGTCGCGTTGTGCTCCTTGACGGCCTCGGTGATCGTGCCGATCGGGACCTGCTTGCCGAGGTCGACCACCGTGTAGCCGTTGTTGGTGAGGATCGTGTTGACCAGCGACTTGCCGATGTCGTGCACGTCGCCGAACACGGTGGCGACGACGACGGTGCCCTTGGTGTAGCCCTCGACCTTGTCGAGGTAGTTCTCCAGGCGGGCGACCGCGCGCTTCATGACCTCGGCGCTCTGCAGCACGAAGGGCAGGATCAACTCGCCGGCGCCGAACTTGTCGCCGACCTCCTTCATCGCCGGCAGCAGGACCTCGTTGAGCGTGGGGACGGCGCCGATCTTCTCGACCGACCGGTCGATCCAGTCCTCGACGCCGTCGCGCTTGCGGCGCAGGATGTGGAAGTGCAGCGCCTCCTCGGGCTCCATGCCCTCGGTGGGGTTGGCCGACTCGGCCTCGGCCTGCGGGCCCTTGGCCTCGAAGTGCGCGATGTACTGCTCCAGCGCGTCCTCGCGGCGGTTCCAGACGAGGTCGTCGGCGAGCTCGCGCTCCTCCTCGGAGATCTCGCCGTAGGGCGTGATGTGGTTCGGGTTGACCATCGCCAGGTCCAGGCCGGCCTCGACGCAGTGGTGCAGGAAGACCGAGTTCAGGACGGAGCGCGCGGGCAGGCCGATGCCGAACGAGACGTTCGAGACGCCGAGCGAGGTCTGGACCTCGGGCAGCGCCTGCTTGAGCGCCCGGATGCCCTCGATCGTCGCGACGGCGCTCGGCCGCCACTCCTCGTCGCCCGTCGTCAGCGTGAACGTGAGCAGGTCGAAGATGAGCAGCTCGGGGTCCATCCCGTGCTCCTCGCAGACGTACTGGTGGATCCGCTGGGCGATCTCCACCTTGCGCTCGGCGGTCTTCGCCATGCCGACCTCGTCGATGGTGAGCGCGATGAGCGCGGCGCCGTGCTCCATCGCGATCGGGACGACGCGGTCGAGCTTGTCGCGGCCGGCCTCGAGGTTGACCGAGTTGACGATCGCGCGGCCGGGGATCTGGTCGAGCGCCGTAGCGATGACCTCGGGCTCGGTCGAGTCGACCTGGATCGGCGAGGGCTGGGTGAGCGAGACCTTCTTGGCCACGAGGCGCATCTGCTCGTCCTCGTCCTGGCGCTCGGTGAGCGCGACGCAGAGGTCGAGCACGTGCGCGCCGCCCTCGACCTGGTCCTCGGCGACCTGGACGATCCCGTCGTAGTCGTCGGCGAGCAGCAGCTCCTTGGCCTTGCGCGAGCCCTGCGAGTTCACGCGCTCGCCGACGATCGTCGGCCGCGGCTCCTGGACGAGCGGCGTCGCCGCGATCATCGAGGACACGTGGGCGGGGCGGGGGGCGGGGCGGGGCTTGACCGGGGTGTTCCAGCCGACGCGCTCGCGGATCGCGCGGATGTGGTCGGGCGTCGTGCCGCAGCAGCCGCCGACGATCCCCACGCCGTAGCGATCGACGAACTCGCCGAGCGCCTTGGCGAGCGGCTCGGGCTCCTCGGGGAAGATCGTCTCGCCGTCGGGACCCTGCAGCGGCAGGCCGGCGTTCGGGATGCAGTGGACGGGCAGGGGAGAGAACTCGCCGAGGAAGCGGATCGCGTCGCGCATGTCCTCCGGGCCGGTCGAGCAGTTCAGGCCGATGACGTCGACCTTCAGTGCCTCGAGGGTGGCGAGGACGGCCGAGATGTCGGTGCCGAGGAGCATCTTGCCGCCGTTGGGCAGCAGCGAGACCGAGACCTGGATGGGGAGCGTGGTGCCGGTGCTCTTGAACGCCTCGTGCGCGCCGAAGATGGCCGCCTTGACCTCGAGGATGTCCTGCGCCGTCTCGATCATGATCAGGTCGGCGCCGCCCTGGACGAGGCCGCGCGCCTGCTCCTCGAAGATCTCGACGAGCTTGCGGAACGAGATGTTGCCCAGGGTCGGGTCGTCGGAGGCGGGCAGGAAGCCCGTCGGGCCGATCGAGCCCGCCACGAAGCGGTCCTCGCCGACGGCGGCGCGCGCGATCTCCGCGGCGCGGCGGTTGATCTCGAGCGTGTGGTCGTCGAGGCCCCACTCCTCGAGCTTCAGGCGCGAGGCCTGGAAGGTGTCGGTCTCGACCACCTCGGCGCCCGCCTCGACCATCGACTCGTGCACGCCCTGGATGACGTCGGGGCGGTTGAGGATGAGCGCCTCGTGGCAGCGGCCGGGGAGCCGGTAGTCGGTCTCCAGCGAGAGGTCGAACTGCTCGAGCGTGGCGCCCATGCCACCGTCGAAGACGACGACGCGGGAGTGGATGGCCTGGCGGTAGTCACGCATGTGGCGGCATCCTACCAACGTTTCGACCAACCTTGACACAACCTTGGCAAGGTTGTGTGGGCTTAGCAACATTTACCCCGAAAGCCTGGACAAGGGAGCCGGCAGGCCTCACCCTGCCGCAACCCGCTTCCCAGGAGGTGCGTCATGGTGGTCTGGCTCGTGGTCGGCCTGGTGCTGGCGTGCATGGCGGTTGCGGTGATCCGATCGGGCCGCCCGTCGCGGCCGCCGCGGCCTGCGGGCCGTGCGGCGAGGTCGGGCGATTCGAGCGGCTGGTTCGGGATGGGCGGCGACGGCGGGTTCTTCGGCGGCGGCGGCGGCGACGGCGGCTCGTCGTCTGGCGATGGCGGTGGTGGCGGCGGAGGCGACGGCGGCGGTGGCAGCTGCTGAGGCGGGCGGCGCGGGGCGTCCGGGTGGGCCTGCTGCGCAGGCCCGGCTCGACTGGTCGCCGCGCGCACCGGCGCTTCTCCGGGGGCGCCGGCGCTTCGCCTCCGGTTGGGCGGCAGGACCGGCCGGGCTGACCCGGCTGGTGAGGGAGGTGATCTGGTCGGAGGGAGCGGCGGAGCAAGTTCCGGGGCCGGGTGGCGTTTAGGCCCGTGCAGCGCCGCCGGATCCCGCCCATCGTGTACCAGGAGCCCTCGTTGCCCACCTTCATCCGGACCGTGCTCGCCGCCGTCCTCGCCGTCCTGCTGGTCGCGCCGGTCGCACGAGCGGGTGTGGCGCCGCAGCCGCCCTTCGACCGCGACGCGATGAAGGAGACCTACAAGCCGATCGGGTTCTTCAAGCCGGGCGATCCCATCCCCAGCCCGCTGACCCCGCCGGCGCCCGACGGAGACGGCCTCTTCAACCCTTCGGGCCACTGGAGCGCGTTCGACACCAACGTCTATGAGTCGCTGAACTTCCCGTCGCGCCAGGCGGACGACCAGACGAGCGACGACCCGCCCGGGACGCAGGACGCCCGCCACGGCTTCTGCGCTCCGCCCGCCCCCGGCTCGCCCTTCTTCCCGGCCTTCTCGACATACGGGAAGTGCGCCAACCACCAGCTCGAGTGGCTCGACCACTACGAGCGGACGATGAAGACGGTCCTCAAGGACTTCGGTGTGGTGGTCAAGCGCTACAAGTTCGACAGCCCCGGCTCGGGCACCGCGAGGCCGGGGAACCCGGGCGACACGAGCACCCCGGGCGGCGACTCCTACAACATCTCGGCGACGATCCCGGGGGCCGACAACCCCGAGGAGCAGATCATCGTCTCGGGGCACTTCGACTTCACGGACTCCGGCCCGGCGGCGGCGTGGGACTCCCAGGAGGGACACGCTGAGGTCATCCGCATGGCCAAGATCATGGGCGACTACTGGAAGCGCACGGGCACCCGGCCGTCGGCGACGGTCAAGTTCATGCCGTGGGACCAGGAGGAGACGGGGACCGTCGGCTCGACGGTCTGGGTCCAGGACAACATCCCGCCCGGCGACGAGTCCAAGGTCCGTGGCTACTTCAACGTCGATCCCTGTGCCGGCGCCTATCCCGCCTTCTACCACGGCAACCCGGAGCAGCGGATCCCGATGACGCTCGGGCTGGCCGACCCGGCGAACGCCACCAACGGGGACAGGGCCGCGCGGATCACCGCGTTCAACACCCGCGCGGTGAGCATCATCGACGAGTTCTTCGCGGACCACGACGACACCGTCGAGGTCGTCGGCGGCACGGAGCCGCTCTACACCGACGACGACCGGGACCAGATCGTCACGGCGATCGGCGGCCTGCTGCTGTTCTCCTCGGACTACCGCAACTTCGAGGCGATCGGCGTCCCGTTCATGAACCTCTCGCCGGACATGTTCGGCCCGAAGGCCGACCCGGCGGCCAACACGCCGGAACAGTCCAACGAGGGCATCAGCATCCTGCACACGCCGAACGACAACAACCAGACGCTCAACCGTCTCACCGGCCCCGATCAGACCGGCACGACGTTCTCCGACGGCTGGATGAAGGGCATGGAGCTGTGCGCCCAGCTCGAGAGCCGCTACATGCTGCAGCCTGAGATGGGCGGCGCGCAGATCGCCAACCTCGACCCGGTCGCCTACTTCGAGGCGCTCCCGAACGAGGCGATCGCCAAACAGGACGTGACCTTCGACGCCACCGGCTCCTACCAGTACGACTCGATCCTCGCCCGGTCCTACGCGGGCGGGCTGAGCTACGAGTGGGACTTCGGCGACGGCACCACGGGCACCGGCAAGACGGTGACCCATGCCTACGACCTGGTGGACGACTACCGGGCGACGCTGACCGTGCGCGGCGCGGACTCAAAGACGGACACGATGACGCTGCCGATCAGGGTCACCGGGTCGAACTTCGCCCCGCCGGTGCTCGACAAGCCGGCGGCGGAGGACGAGGACGGGACGTTCCCGCTGACTTACGACTACACGGGCGACCGCGAAGGCCTGCAGTCGTTCCTCATCGAGGAGGCGCCCGATGCCGCGACCCTGCTGACCGACGACGCCACGCAGCCGCCCGACGCCGCCGCCGGCACCGACGCGGCGAAGCCCTGGCGGGCCCTGCCGCCCGACGACGCGCGGATCCAGGCCTGGCAGGCGTCGGACTCCGGCGAGCCCAAGGTGCGCCAGATGCCCGGCATCCACCGCAGCGAGCCGCGCTCCTTCTACACAGGGATGGCGCCCGGCGGTGACAACGTGCCGCTCAACGGCCCGCAGGCCGGGACCTCGGTGATGGAGATGAAGGAGCCGCTGCAGCTGCCCAAGGGCGACGTCCAGCTGAGCTACTTCTCGGACTTCGCGAACGACGCCAACGACGCCGGCCGCCTCGAGGTGGCGATCGACACCGGCGCGACGGGCGTGCCGCTCGACTACCAGGTCATCGACTCCGTCGGCCGCGACGTCGGCAACACGACCTGCTCGCAGGAATGCCCCGTCGCGCGCGGCCCGTCGTTCGAGCTGCGCAAGGTCGACCTCTCGTCCCTCGCCGGGCGAAAGGTGCGTCTGCGCTTCGTCTACGCGCTCGGCGCGCAGCAGTTCGTCAACGTCGTGCGTGCCGGCTGGTACGTCGACGACCTCACGATCACCACCGGCACCTTCACCCAGATCGGTGAGACGGCCGCCAAGACGTTCACCGTGCCTGGCCGCGGGGCGGGGACCTACGCGTATCGCGTTCGCGCGAAGTTCGCCGACAGCGTCCGCACGGGCGCCTCCAACGTGGAGAGCGTCAAGGTGACCAAGGGCGCCCCCGGCGGCGGCAGCCCCGGCGGGAGCGACCCCAGCAGCGGTCCCGGTCCCGGTCCCGGTGGCGGGACGCCGGCCGGCGGTGGACCCGGCGGGGGCGGCGACAAGCCCTCGGCCTGCGTCAGTGGCCGGGCGTTCAAGTCGGCGGCGGCGCGACCGCGCGGCGGCGGGCTGCGGTTCGAGTTCACGCGCGACGCCTCGGCGCCGGTCAGCGTGGAGGTCTTCCAGACCTCGTCCGGCCGGCTGGCGATCAGTCCGCGGCGGGTCGTCCGCTACACCGGGAAGACCTCGTCGTTCGGCTGGAACGGCCGCGCGAAGGGCCGCGCGGTGCCGTCGGGCGTGTACTTCGTCCGCTACCGGTCGAGCTTCGGCGGCGGGTTCGACGTCCGCCGGGTGGTCCTGCGCCGCACGCGCGGCGCCTTCAAGGTCGTCAAGCCGTTCTCCGAGCGGGCGAGCTGTGGCCTGCTGCGGACCTGGGTGCTCAGCTCGCCGACGTTCGGCGGGCGCAGGAAGCGGGCGCTCGTGGCGTCGTACCGCGTCGGCTCGGACGCGCGCGTGAGCGTCGACGTGTTCCGGGGCCTGAAGTCGACCCGCGCGGTCAAGCGGTTCAAGGCCGTGACGCGGCCGGCGGGCAAGACGTTCCGCGTCCGTCTCGCGTCGCGGGGCGCCCGCCGCGGCGACTACCGCGTCCGCATCACCGTGGTGACGCCCGGCGGCCAGAAGATCGTCCGCACGCTGTACTCGCGACTGCTGTAGCCGATGGGTCGGCGACTGCACCGGCTCATCCCGATCCTGCTCGCCGCGATCGCCCTGGCGCTCGCGGCGGGCGCGGTCGCCACCGCCCATCCTCAGAGCGCCGCCGACTCGGACCACGACGGCGTCCTCAACCAGAACGACAACTGCCCCGACGCGTTCAACTCCGACCAGCGCGACACGGACGCCGACGGCGATCCCCCGCGGCTGCCGACGGCCCCGTCGACGACCGGCGGCGACGCGTGCGACACCGACGACGACGGCGATCGCGTCGACGACGCGCTCGACAACTGCCGGCTGGTCGAGAACCCCGGCCAGGGCGACTTCGACGGCGACGGCGAGGGCGACCTCTGTGACAACGACGACGACGCCGACACGATCCCCGACGTGAGGGACAACTGCGTCAAGGCCCACAACCCCGACCAGGGCGACCGCGACGACGACTTCATCGGCGACGTCTGCGACCCGGAGCCGGGCCCGGTGGCGCCCACCCCGAGCCCGAGCCCGGGCACGCCGCCGCCCGCAGCGCCGGGGCCGGCCGGCCCCGGCGCCCCGCCGGCGGCCGCGGACCGGACGGATCCGGCGGTGACGCTGGGCGTGGGGCGCACGCACCGGCTCGACGAGCTGCAGGCCGGGCTGGCGGTCCCGGTCAGGCTGTCGGAGGCGTGCGAGGTGACGGCCGAGCTGACGCTCGACGCGCGGAGCGCGCGGCGCCTCGGCTTCCGGCGGTCGCGCCGGACGGTGACGATCGCCCGCGGGGTCGCCACCGTCGGAGAGGCCGGCCGGACCTATGTCTTCGCGCGACTCACCAAGGCGACGCTGCGGCGGCTGGGCCGCTCGCGCTCGGTCCGGCCGCTGCTGCGGGTCACCGCCAAGGACGCCGCCGGCAACGAGGCGACGACCACGCGCCGTCTGCGGGTGGCGGCATGAGCCTCCCCCGGATCGCGCTGGGCGCGATCGCGGCGCTGCTGGCGCTCCCGCCGGTCGCCGGCGCCCACTCGATCGTGCGCCAGTCGGGCGGGGAGACCAGCTACCTGTCCTCCGACGCCGTCTCGCTCAACACGCTCGACGCGACCGCCTCCGGGACCGAGATCCGCCTGTCCGATCCCACGGTCGACGGCGGCATCGACCCGGGCTCCTCGTGCCGGCCGGGGCGCACGGACGCCAACGGGTTCGTCACCGAGGTCTTCTGCCCGCGCACGGGCATGAGCCGCGTGCGCGTCGAGCTCGGCGAGCGCGAGGACAAGCTCACCTCGACCCTCGACATCGCGATCCTCGCGCTCGGCGGCGGCGGCGCCGACACGCTCGCGACCGGCCAGCCCGCCGACGTCCTCGTCGGCAACGAGGGCAACGACACGCTCGACGGCGGCCCCGGCGACGACCAGGTCAACGGCAACGAGGGCGACGACACGCTGCGCGGCAGCGCCGGCAACGACGTCGTCCAGGCGGGGCCGGGCGCCGACGTCGTCGAGGCCGGCCCCGGCGACGACGACGTCCGCCTGCGCGACGGGTCGCCGGACCGCGTCGCCTGCGGCGACGGCGCCGACCGCGTCGACGCCGATGCCGGCGACGAGGTGGCCGCCGACTGCGAGACGGTCACGCGGTCCAGCACCACGCCTGCGCCCGGCCCGACCGACCCCGGCTCGCCGGGCAGCGGCGCGGGATCGCCCGGCGGTGGGACGCCGGGCGGCGCGACCCCCCTGCGCGACGACAGGACGGCGCCGAGGCTCGAGGTCGGCGGCTCGACCAGCCAGCGCCTGGCGCGCACCGGTGTCGTCCGGGTGCTCGCGACCGCGAGCGAGCGCGGGACGATGGCCGCCTCGGGCTTCCTGGACATCGCCGGGCTCGCGCTCCCGCTCAAGAGCGCCGTCCACCGCGTCCCCACCGCCGGCGGCGGCGTGGCCATCACGGTGAAGCTGAGCCGCGGCCAGCTCTCCAAGGTGCGGCGCGCCCTGCGCCGACGCCGGCGGGTCACGGTCCGCCTCGACGTCGTCGCCACCGACGTCGCCGGCAACTCCGTGACCGCCAAGGCGCCGCGGATCCGCCTGCGCCGCTGAAACGGCGAGGGCCCCGCCGCTGCGGGGCCCTCGCCGACATTCGAGATCCCAGGTTGGCCTACTTGATGAACAGGATCTCCGAGTACTTCGGGAGCGGCCAGAGGTTGTCGGGCACGATCCGCTCGAGCCGGTCGGCGACCTCGCGGACCGCCTCCATGGCCGGCACCACCGTGTCGCGGACGTAGGTCGCCGCGTCGAGGACGTCGCCGTCCTCGGGGTGGTCGACGTTGGCCTTCTCGAACGCCAGGATGGCGTCGACGAACTCGTCGATGTGCCGCCCGATCTCGTCGGCGAGCTTGCGCACGCCGGTCCCGTCGCCGGCCGCCCGCAGCTGTCCGAGGTACGTGACCGCCGCCGGCAGCAGCATGGTCCGCGCGATCGACGCCGCCGTCTCGGCCTCGATGTTGAGCGTGGTGACGTACTGCTCTGCGGCGACCTCGTAGCGGGCCTCGAGCTCGCGCTCGGAGAGCACGTCGTACTTGTCGAAGAGCTCGACGGTCTGGGGGTTGACGAGCCAGGGCAGGGCATCGACCGTGGTGGTGAGGTTCGCCAGCCCGCGCTGCTCGGCCTCCGTGTGCCACTCCTCGGCGTAGTTGTCGCCGCTGAAGACGATCTGCTTGTTGCCCGCGTAGGACTCCTTGACCACCGCGAGGACCGCCTCGGCGAGCTCCGTCCCGCCCGAGACACTGCTCTCGAGCTGGTCGGCGAGCGCGTCGATGGCCTCGGCGGCGATCGTGTTGAGCACCGTGTTCGGCAGGCCGAGCGAGCCGCTCGAGCCGAGCGTGCGGAACTCGAACTTGTTGCCGGTGAACGCGAACGGCGAGGTGCGGTTGCGGTCGCCGCCGTGCATCGGCAGCCGCGGCAGCACCGACGCGCCGAGGCCGAGATAGGACTGCGGCGTCGCCGCGTCGCCCGAGCCGGACTCGATCGCGCTGAAGACCTTCTCGAGCTCGGCGCCCAGGAAGATCGAGATGATCGCCGGCGGCGCCTCGTTCGCCCCGAGGCGGTGGTCCTGGCCCGCCGAGGCGACCGACGCCCGCAGCAGCTGCTGGTGCCGGTTGACCGCCTGGATCACCGCTGCGCAGAAGAACAGGAACTGCAGGTTCTCGTGCGGGGTCTCGCCCGGCTCGAGCAGGTTCGCGCCCGTGTCGGTGCCCATCGACCAGTTGTTGTGCTTGCCGGAGCCGTTGACGCCGGCGAACGGCTTCTCGTGCAGCAGACAGACGAGGCCGTAGCGGCGGGCGACGTTCTGCATGATCTGCATCGTCAGCTGCTGGTGGTCAGCGCCGACGTTGGAGTTCTCGAACACCGGCGCGACCTCGTACTGCGCCGGCGCGACCTCGTTGTGGCGGGTCTTGATCGGCACGCCGAGCTTGGCCAGCTCGCGCTCGGTCTCCAGCATGCACGCGAGGACGCGCTCGGGGATCGAGCCGAAGTAGTGGTCGTCGAGCTCGTGGCCCTTGGGCGGCTTCGCGCCGAACAGCGTGCGCCCGGTGTTGATCAGGTCGGGGCGCTCGAAGTAGAACTGCTCGTCGATCAGGAAGTACTCCTGCTCGGGGCCGACCGTCGTGAACACCTTGCGGGCGGTCGACGCGGGGTCGAGCAGGTTGAGCGCGCGCACCGCGGAGCGCGACAGCGCGTCCATCGAGCGCAGGAGCGGGATCTTCGTGTCGAGCGCCTCGCCCGTCCACGACGCGAACGCGGTCGGGATGCAGAGCAGCGCGCCGTTCGGGTTCTCGAGGATGAACGCCGGCGAGGAGGGATCCCAGGCGGTGTAGCCGCGGGCCTCGAACGTCGCGCGGATGCCGCCGGTCGGGAACGAGGAGGCGTCGGGCTCGCCCTGGATGAGCTCCTTGCCGGAGAACTCGGCGATCGCCGTGCCGTCCTCGGTGGGCGCGTAGAAGGAGTCGTGCTTCTCCGCGGTCGAGCCGGTGAGCGGCTGGAACCAGTGGGTGAAGTGGGTCGCGCCGCGCTCGAGCGCCCACTCGCGCATCGCGGAGGCCACGGCGTCGGCGAGGGCGGGCTCGAGCGACTTGCCGGCCTCGAGGGTCTCCTGCAGCGCCTTGAACACCAGCTTGGGCAGGCGCTGGCGCTGCACCGCCGCCGAGAAGACGTTCGCCCCGTAGACCTGGTTGCCGGGAAGCGTCAGGTCCGGCGCGCCGAGGGCGCCCCCATTGGGGCTCCACTGAGCCGCGGTGACGTTCTGCGTTCGGGTCCGTGCCATATGGCCTCTCTATTCCTCCTGGTCAAGGTTCGGCGCAGCCACAGCAGAGTAGGGACGCGGGCGCGCGGGGACGTTGTCCATCTGGCTAAAGATGTCGCGCGTCCCTTCGCCCACCGGTCGCGCCCGACCGAGTGGCGAAACCGGGGGGACGATGTTTCGACAGCGGGACAATGCTGGCGCCCCGGCCCGGGCCGACACTCCTGGTCATGTCGAAACGACGAGGAGGATGTATGGAACGTTCGCGGCTCGGGTCGGGCATCGTGCTCGGCATCGGGGCGGCCCTGGCGGTGCCGGAGTTGGCTCTCGCCGACACGCTGGACGCCGCCAACAACGGCGTGCTGCCGCCGTCGGTCGCCATCAACTCGATCTGGGTGGTCTTCGCCGCCCTGCTGGTCATCTTCATGCAGGCGGGCTTCGCCTTCCTGGAGATCGGCTTCTCGCGTGGCAAGAACGCCGGCACGGTCATCGCCAAGATCCTGACCAACTTCTCGATCGCCGCGCTGATGTACTGGGCGATCGGTTTTGCCTTCGCCTTCGGCAACGGCGACATCATCGGTTCGAGCGGGTTCTTCCTGCTCAACTACGGCGATCCCCAGGAGGCCTTCGCGGTCATGGGGCTGTCGGACGCCACCATCGAGTCCAAGTGGCTGTTCCAGTTCTCGTTCTGCGCGGTCTCGCTGGCGATCGTGTGGGGGACCACGCTCGAGCGCATCAAGTTCGGCGTCTACATCATCTACGCGATCCTGTTCGCGGGCTTCATCTACCCGATCGCCTCGCACTGGGTGTTCGGCGGCGGGTGGCTCCAGAACAACCTCGGCATGCAGGACTTCGCCGGCTCGACCGCGGTGCACCTGATCGGCGCCACCGGCGCGCTCGCCGTGCTCCTGCAGCTCGGGCCGAGGCGCGGCAAGTACGCCGCGGACGGCACCCCGCGGGCGATCCCGGGCCACAACATGCCCCTGTTCGGCCTCGGTGTGCTGATCCTGTGGCTGGGCTGGTTCGGCTTCAACCCGGGCTCGACCCTGGGCGCGCTCGACGGGCGCTTCCCCGAGATCGCGCTGGTCACCCTGCTCGCCGCCGGCGCCGGCGTCCTGACGTCGATCGTCACGGCGGGCTGGAAGGCCAAGACGATCGACATCGGCATGGCCGGCAACGGCGCGATCGGCGCGCTCGTCGCCATCACGGCGCCCTCGGGCTATGTGGAGGCGTGGTCGGCCCCGATCATCGGCGGCATCGCCGGCATCATCGTGCCGCTGTCGATCTACGCGATCGACAAGAAGATCGACGACCCGGTCGGCGCGCTCTCGGCGCACGGCGTGGCGGGGATCTGGGGAACGCTGTCCTGCGGCCTGTTCACGGCGCCGCGGTTCGCGGAGTACAACGCGTTCGGCGACGCGGGCCTCTGGTACACGGGATCCTTCGCGCAGCTCGGCACCCAGGCGCTCGGGATCCTGGTCGTCTTCTCGTTCGTGTTCTCGCTCTCCTACGGCGCGTTCTACGCCATCAAGAAGACCTACGGGCTCCGTGTGACCGCTGACGAAGAGGATGCGGGACTGGACATCACGGAGCACGGCATGTACGGGTATCCGGAACAGTTCATCCCGGCGCCCGAGCTCATCGGCTACGCGACTCCCCCCAAGGGCTCGCGTGACGTGCCGAGCCCGGCGCCGTCCACCCGAGAGGTCCCCGCATGAAAAAGGTCGAGGCGTTCATCCGCCACGAGGCGTTCGAGCCCATCCGCACGGAGCTGCTGAGCCTGGGGTTCCCTTCGCTCTCCATCTCGGAGGTGAAGGGCTCCGGCCGGCAGAAGGGCATCACCGAGCGCTACCGCGGCGCCGAGCTGACCAACTACCTCCGGCCGAAGGTGAAGCTGGAGTGCGTGGTCGCGACGCGCGACGTGCAGACGGTCGTCGACACGATCCTCAAGCACGCCCGCACGGGCTCGATCGGCGACGGCAAGGTGTTCGTCATGCCGATCGAGGAGGCCTACCGCATCCGCACCGGCGAGTCCGGTGAGGAGACCCTGCAGGCCCATCCCGACGCGGCGGCCGCGGCCGTCTAGGTCCATCCGAAGCCCGGCGGCGGTCGCCGTCGCCGGGCTTCCCGAACTGCAAGACAGACCCCGACCTCGATGATGGCCGTCCACTCCCACGATCCCCACGAGCCGCTGACCCTGGTCGAGCGGTTGCGCTCGCTGCACCTGCGGATGGTCGACGCGGTCCTCTCCGGCGACGGCCTCGAGCGCGTCGCCGAGCTGGCGGCGGGCGCCGCCGGCGGGCCGGTCTGCATCGCGATCCCGCGGCTGGGGGCGGTGGCCGGCTCGGCGGGGTCGGGTGACCTCGCCGCGATCCGCCGCTACGTCGGCGAGCGGGTCAAGGGCCGGCCGGCGCCGGTCCCGCACGGCGTCGCGGTCGAGGTCCCGGTGACCTCGGGCGACGACCCGATCGGCGCGGTCCTGTTGCTCTCGCCCGACGGCGCCCCCCTCGCGCCCGACGCCACCGAGTTCCTGCACCTCGCCGCGGTCGCCTCGCTGACCGAGGTGGCGATCGAGGAGGCGCGCGAGGAGGTCGAGCAGAACCTGCGCGGCTCGTTCCTCGAGGAGCTGCGCGCGCGCCCCGACGCCGATCCCCGCGAGGTGGTCCGCCGCGCGGCGCGCCTGGGCTGCGACCTCTCCAGCGGCGCCGTCGCGTTGTGCGCCGAGCTGACCACCGACCGTCCGCGCCACGTGGTCGCCACGATCGCCGGGGAGCACCCGGGCGCGCTGGCCCAGCACATGGACGGGCGCGTGTACGCGCTGCTGCCCGCGGCGGCGGGCGAGCCGGTCACCGAGTCGACGCTCGCGGCGGCGCGCAAGCTCGCCCAGCGCCTGCAGCGCCACGGGATCGTCGGCGTCTCGAGCTTCTACACCGATCCCGCCGAGCTCGGCCGGGCGATCCAGGAGGCCGAGCTGGTGCTCGACGTCCTGCGCCGGTCCGACGTGCCGATCGCCGAGGACATCGGGACCGGGACCTACCGGCTGCTGTTCCGCGTGCTCGCCTCGCACCCCGAGGAGGTGCGGTCCTTCTACGAGGACACCGTGGCGCGGCTGGTCGCCTACGACGACCAGTACGCGACCGACCTCGTGGGCACCCTGGAGTCCTACCTCGACAACAACTGCAACATGAACGCGACGGCGGCCGCCATCTACGCGCACCGCCACACCGTCGCCTACCGGCTCGAGCGCGTGAAGGAGCTCAGCGGCCTCGATCCGATGCAGTCCGAGGATCGCGAGCGGCTCGGCCTCGGCCTGAAGGCGTACCGCATCATCGCCCCGCGCCTGCCCAGGTAGGAGGGTCCCACGCCGCGAGTGGGGTCCCGGGACCCATTGTCGCGGCGGCCGCGCGGCCTTAGCGTGGGAAGGCCATGCGGTTCGTCCTCATGCTCGCCATCGCCTGCCTCGGCCTCGTCTACATGTCGCAGCGTTCGGGCGGCGTGGCGGCCGGGCCAGCCACCGTCAGGTCGATGCTGCCCGGCGGCGGCGCGTCGAGCATGACGCCCGAGTTCCGCGGCATCATCGACTCGTTCGACGTCCGCTCGGGCGCGCAGCGGCGCGGCGGCGGCGCGACGCTGGGGGTCGGGTCGCAGCCGGGGCCGCGGGCGTTCGCCGACCTTGGCCCGCGGCGCGCGGTCGCGCGCGTGAAGCGAGACGTCCGGCGGGCGCTCCGACGCCTGCCGCCGCGCAGCTCCCAGCGCGTGCGTGTCGCCCGGTTCCAGGGCGTGGCCGTGTCCGGCGACCGTGCGGTCGCCGTCGTCGACATCCGGCGCCGGGTCCGCCCCCGTCCCGGCGCGGGCTGGCGGGACATACCGATCGAGCGCAGGAACGTCGTGCTGCAGCGCAAGGGCCGGGAATGGCGGTTCGTCGGCGGGCTGCTGGAGGGCTAGATCGATTCTCGGGCGACGTCGAAGTTCGGGTTGTGCGGGCGCTGCCGCCCGCCGACTCGCCAGCTGCCACCCGACCACCCTCAATGACCGGGGTTCGGGCCTTCGATCAGCCGCGTGAGCTCGGACCGCATGGCCGCCGGTGAGCAGCGGGCCGCCTCATCCAGGAAGGACACCCGGAGCTCGTCGCCGAGGTGCTCGAAGGCGAGTTCCTGGACGCCGTAGTCGCGGCCGGCCTCGAGGTGGCCGACCACGTCGCGCAGCGTGTCAGGGTCCAGCCAGCCCACCTCGATCCCGCGCACGACGAACCCCCAGCACGCGCGGACGTCAGGGTCTATCGGTCTGACTCGTCCTCGTCGTCCGCGCCGGCCTTGCTGCGGATGACCTCGCCGTTCTCGCCCACGCGCGCGTCGGACGGCTTGTCGTCGATCATCACCTTCAGCGAGCCGCCGCCCTCGGTGCCCGAGGCGAGGCGTGCCTTGCCGTTGAGGCCGGGGGAGACCTCGTAGTCGATCGTGTAGGCGCCGGACTTCACCGCGGTCAGGCGCCACTCGAAGGTCCGGGTCTGGCCAGGACGCAGCGCCCCGAGCGCCCAGGTGTTCGTGTACGCCGAGTCGCCGCCCTTGGGGCCGCGGTCGACGATCCAGATCGGGCGCTCGCTGTCGGCGAGCCGGGTGTCGTCGACGGCCTGGCCGAAGGCGGAGGGGGCGCCGCCGGGGCGGCGCGAGCGCGTCTTGACCGTGACGGCGACGTTGGGGACGGTCTTGGCGTCCGCGTTGCGGACCTTGACGCTGAGCGTGGCGCGCTCCGCGATCGACTGCTCGGCGGGGAACTTGGCCTCGACGACCTCGACCTTGAAGGCGCCCTCCGGCTCGCGCTCGTCCTGGCGCTCGCCGCCGCCGCAGCCCGTCGCGCCGAGCGCGCCCGCGGCACACGCCACGACCAGCGCGGCCCTGATCGAACGGATCCCCTCCATCAGCGGCGCGAACATACCACCGGGCCGAGCCTCCGGCGCCGATTGCGAGGCGGCCCGCCGGCGCGACGGTTCCCGGTTGGCAGGGCGAACCCGGGTGACGTACTCTCCGGCCGGAGTCCACGCGTCGGCGTGCCCGCCGACCGAGCCCACTCAGGAGACAAACCCCCCACATGGTCCGCAACGTCGCCGATCGCGCCTTCCTGCCGGCGAAGAGCCTGCTCGAAGAAGTGGGCGACATGATGATCCTGACGGGCAAGACGATCGTGTCGGCCCTGCGGCCGCCGTACCCCTACGGCGGCGAGTTCGTCAGCCAGTTCCTGTTCGCGCTGAAGCTGTGCTGGTTCCCGCTGGTGGTCTCGACGGTCGCGTTCGGGTACGGCGCGCCCGGCCTGCAGGCCGCGAACTTCCTCGTCCTGTTCGGCGCGCTGGACCGTCTCGGCGGCTTCTTCGTCCTTGCCTCGATCCGCGAGTTCGCGCCGTTCGTGACCGCGATCGTGCTCGCCGGCGTGGCGGGCACCGCCATCACGGCCGACCTCGGCGCCCGCAAGATCCGCGAGGAGCTCGACGCGCTGCAGGTGCTCGGCGTCGACCCGGTCAAGAACCTCGTCGTCCCGCGGTTCCTGGCCCTGATGCTGGTCACCGGCCTGTTCAACATCTACGCGCTGCTGTTCGGCATCTTCGGCGGCATCCTCGCCACGCTGGTCAACGGCGCGCCGCTCGGCCCGTTCTGGGCGACCTTCTTCACGAACGCGTCGGTGACCGACCTCTGGGGCTCGGCGCTCAAGACGACGATGTTCGGCGCCATCATCGCGATCGTCTGCTGTTACAAGGGGATGACTGCGTCCGGCGGGGCCGAGGGCGTGGGCCGCGCCGTCAACCAGGCGGTGGTGATCGCGATCATGGGCGTCTTCGCGTTCAACTACGTCTTCACGCAAACGCTGCTGGCCACGCACCCCGAGATCCAGGTCATCAAGTAGATGGGCTGGCTCGCGGTCCCCAAGGACTGGATCGCCAACTTCGGCGAGATCGTCAAGTTCTGCTCGCGCGTCGTCGGTGAGGTCTTCGGGCTGCGCGTCCTGCGCTTCTTCGGCGAGGCGCTGCGGCAGGCCGGCGTGCTGATCCTCAACTCGACGCTGGTGATCTGGGGCCTGATCTTCATCATCGGCCTGCAGTGCGGCATCGAGGGGGCGTACTTCAACCGCTCCGTCGGCTCGCCCGCCTACGCCGGCGTCTTCGCCGCGTGGTGCGACCTGCGCGAGCTCGTGCCCTACGCCTTCGGCTACATGATGTCCGCGAAGGTCGGGACCGGCATCGTCGCCGAGCTCGGCTCGATGCGGATCTCCGACGAGATCGACGCCCTCGAGGTCATGGGGATCTCCTCGATGACCTTCCTGTGCGCGACCCGGCTGCTGGCCGCCTGGCTCGTGCTCCCGTTCATGTACCTGGCCGGGATCGGCGCCGGCTTCTTCGCGAGCTACCTGGCGGTGGTCCAGCAGATAGGCGAGGTATCGAGCGGCGGCTTCTTCCTGATCTTCTGGATGTTCCAGAACCCACCCGACCTGCTCTACAGCGTCATCAAGGGCATGTCGATGGCGACGGCGATCGTGCTCGTCGGCTGCTACTACGGCTACAACGCGAGCGGAGGGCCCGTCGGCGTGGGCACCGCGACGGCGAAGTCGATGGTGCTCAACATCGTGCTCGTGCACCTGATCGGCATGCTCGGCACCCAGCTGTTCTGGGGTGCCAACCCGCGAGCCCCCATCGGAGGTTAGAAACGGACATGGGTCCCTTCGGACGCAAGGACAAGGACTCGCAGGGCGATGAGCCGCCCCGGGACGACGCCGCGGCCGACGCCGCCGACGAGCGCCCGCGCGACGAGGGCACGTGGCTCCAGGAGGACACCGACCCGGCGCCGCAGGACGAGCAGGCCACCAAGGAGAGCGCCCAGCCGTCGGCGGCTCCGCTCGAGGAGCGGTCGACCGACGCCGCCGTGGTCGACGAGCCCGGCTCCCAGGACGACTACGAGTCCTCCAAGCTGCGCGGCGCCGCCGCCCGCGAGGAATACGCCCGCAGCATGGTCCCGCCCGGCGGCGACATCAGCGACGAGTACCGCTGGCACACCGGCACGAACCGCCCGACCGGCGTCCCGGACGCCGTCGAGTTCGTCGAGGTCCACAAGGCCTTCGGCCGCAACAAGATCCTGCGCGGCCTCAACATGGGCATCCCCGAGGGCAAGATCTCGATGATCCTCGGCCCGTCGGGCACGGGCAAGTCGGTGTGCATCAAGCACATGGTCGGTCTGCTCTACCCCGACGACGGCGACGTCCTGGTCCACGGCGAGTCGGTCCCCAACATGAAGGACGACGAGCTGTTCGAGATGCGCAAGAAGTTCGGCGTGCTCTTCCAGGACGGCGCGCTGTTCGGCTCGATGAACCTGTTCGACAACGTCTGCTTCCCGCTGCGCCAGCACACGGACAAGTCGGAGGAGGAGATCGGCGAGATCGTCTCGCGGCGCCTGCGCGAGGTGGGCCTCGAGGGCGCGCACGACAAGATGCCCAACGAGCTCTCCGGCGGGATGCGCAAGCGCGCCGGCTTCGCCCGGGCGCTCGTGCTCGACCCCGACATCGTGCTCTTCGACGAGCCCGACTCGGGCCTGGACCCGGTCCGCACGGCGCTGCTGTGCGAGCTCATCCAGGAGATCCACGAAGAGAACGGCGGCGCCTACGTCGTCATCACCCACGACATCATGTCCGCCAAGCGGGTGGCCGAGCACATCTCTGTGCTGTGGAAAGGCCGGATCGTCGAATCCGGCCCTGCGGAGGAGCTGTTCAACTCCGACAACATGTTCGTCCGCCAGTTCCTCTCGGGCGCCTCGCGCGGGCCGCTCGGGATGGAGTGAAATCACGTTCGCCTGCCTCAACGCAAGCTGAACAAACCGCGGTTAGGGTCCAGGCGCGTTCGGGGGCTTGACCTCGTGCGCGCTGGAGGAGCCGAACTGTCCGTATCGACACATCCGCCCGCGTCCGGG
Source organism: uncultured Solirubrobacterales bacterium (assembly GCA_963828075.1). Taxonomy (GTDB): domain Bacteria; phylum Actinomycetota; class Thermoleophilia; order Solirubrobacterales; family Solirubrobacteraceae; genus JACCYI01. The sequence continues at coordinate 3,383,372 of CAWHDH010000021.1, forward strand.
AAGGGCGCTTGAGCTTCGCTCGCGCCGCGGCGCTCGGGGCGCTGGTGCTGGCCGTGGCCGTCGTGGCGGTCCTGCTGTTGCGCGGCTCGGCGACACACGAGTACGCGATGTACTTCCAGAACGCCGGGCAGCTCGTCAAGGGCGACGACATCCAGATCGGCGGCCGCCGGATCGGCACGATCAAGGAGATCACGCTCACCTCCGGCAACGAGGCGAAGGTGCTCGCCGAGGTCCAGGAGCCCTATGCGCCGCTGCGGACCGGGACGCGCGCGACGATCCGCCAGACGTCGCTCTCGGGCATCGCGAACCGCTACATCGCGCTGACCCCGGCGCCCGACTCGGCCAAGGAGATCGAGGACGGCGGCGAGTTGCGCGCCGACGTGACCACCGCGCCCGTCGACCTCGACCAGCTCTTCAACACGCTCGACGAGAAGACGCGCAAGGACCTCCAGAACGTCATCCAGGGCTTCTCCGCGCAGTTCGAGGACAAGGGCCCGGAGGCCAACGCGGCGGCGCGCTACTTCAACCCCGCGCTGTCGACCTCGCGCCGCCTCGTCAACCAGCTCAACGAGGACTCGGGCGCGCTCAGCCGCTTCCTGGTCAACTCCTCCGAGGCGGTCACCGCGCTGGCCGAGCGCCGCGACGACCTGGCCGGGCTGGTCTCGAACTCCAACACGGTCGCCGGGGCGGTGGCCCAGGAGAGCGACGCGCTCGCCGTGACGCTCCAGCGGCTCCCCGGCACGTTGCGCAAGGCGAACACGACGTTCGTGAACCTGCGCGCCACGCTCGACGACCTCGACGTCCTGGTCGAGGAGTCCAAGCCGGCGACGCGGCGGCTCGCCCCGTTCTTCCGCGAGCTGCGCCCGTTGCTGCGCGAGTCGCGGCCGACGATCCGCGACCTGCGCACGCTGATCCGCCGGGCCGGCCCCGACAACGACCTCGTCGAGGCCACGCGCAAGCTGCCCGGCCTGCAGCGGGTGGCCACGCCCGCCTTCCAGCACTCGACCGAGGCGCTGCAGGACCTGCAGCCGATCCTCGAGTTCATCCGCCCCTACACGCCGGACTTCACGGGCTGGCTGCGCGACTTCGGCCAGGGCTCCGCGAACTACGACGCCAACGGCCACTTCGCCCGCATCCAGCCGATGTTCAACGCGTTCTCCCTCCGCGACAACGGCGCGGCCGGCGTGCTCACCCCGATCCCGCCCGGCAACCGCTTCGACGGCCTCGAGTTCGGCTTCGTCAAGCGCTGCCCCGGCGCCGCCACCCAGACGCCACCGGACGGCTCGGCGCCGTTCACCGACGGGACGAACCTGTCCGCCGACGACTGCGATCCGTCGCTGAGGCTGCCCGGCCCGTGAAACGCGTCCTGGGCACCGGGCTCATCCTCGCCGCCGCCGCCACGGTCGCGCTCTTCGGCCTGGGCGCCGGCGACTCCAACGACGGCGACGACTACCTCGTCCGCGCGATCTTCCACAACGCCGGGTTCGTGATCGCCGGCGAGGACGTGAAGGTCGCCGGGGTCAAGGTCGGGTCGATCCACTCGCTCGACGTCACGCCCGACAACAAGGCGGTCGTCGTCCTGAAGATCGACGAGCCCGGCTATCAGGACTTCCGCGAGGACGCCCACTGCATCGTGCGCCCGCAGTCGCTGATCGGCGAGAAGTTCGTCGAGTGCGAGCCGACCCAGAAGCGCGCCGTCGGCGCGGCCGGCGCGCCGGCCCTCAAGAAGATCGACGCCGGGGTGGGCACCGGCCAGTACCTGCTGCCGGTCCAGAACACGAGCAAGTCGGTCGACATCGACCTGCTCAACAACACCATGCGCCTGCCCTACCGGCAGCGGTTCTCGATCATCCTCAACGAGCTCGGGACGGGCCTCGCCGGCCGCGGCGACGATCTCCGCACGGTGATCCGCCAGGCCGACCCGGCGCTGCGCGAGATCGACCGGGTGCTCGACATCCTGGCCGAGCAGAACCAGACGCTGACCCAGCTCGCCACGAACTCCGACGAGGCCCTCGCGCCGCTGACCCGCGAGCGGCGCCGGGTGACGAGCTTCATCGAGCAGTCGGCGGAGGTCGCCGAGGCCACCGCCGAGCGCCGGGCCGACCTCGAGGCCGACTTCGAGCGGCTGCCGCGCTTCCTCGACGAGCTGACGCCGACGATGCGGGCGCTCGGCTCGTTCTCCGATCAGGCGACGCCGGTGTTCGCCGACCTCCGGGCCCGCGCCCCGCAGATCAACGAGGTCATCCGCGAGATGGGCCCGTTCGCGCGGGCCGCGACGCCGGCGCTCGAGACCCTCGGCGAGGCGACGAAGATCGGCGTGCCCGCCCTGCGCGAGGCGCAGCCGATCGTGCGCGACCTGCGCACGTTCGCCCGCGAGGTCCGCCCCGTCGCGGCGACGCTCGCCGCGGTGCTGACGTCGTTCCAGAAGACGAACGGCATCGAGCGCTTCATGGACTACATGCTCTACCAGGCGACGGCGGTCAACGGCTTCGACTCCTTCGGCCACTACCTGCGTGCCGCGCTGCTGGTCAACACCTGCTCGAACTACACGACGACCCCGATCCAGGGCTGCTCGGCGAACTTCCGCAAGCCCGAGGCCGAGGAGGCGTCGGCGTCCGCCGCGGCCGCAGCCGTCAGCGACGACGACATCACGCTGAAGCGCACGGCGCGCGTGCTGGCGGGCGAGGATCCGCAGAAGGTGCTCGAGGACACGCGCGGCGCCGAGGAGCCCTCCGAGTCGCGCTCCGCGGCCAAGCCCAAGGCCACCCCGACGCCCGCGCCCGAGCCGGAGCCCGAGGCAACGCCGGCCCCGTCTGCCCCGCCCGCCGCTCAGCCCAGCCAGGACGCCCTGCTCGACTACCTGTTCGGGGGGGAGGGCAAGTGAGGCGGCGAGGCGGCAGCGGCATCGCCGGCAACCCCGTCCTGATCGGCGCCGCGACCCAGCTCGTGGTGATCGTGGCGGTGTTCCTCTCCTACAACGCCAACCAGGGCCTGCCGTTCGTGCCGACCTACCAGCTGGCGATGGACGCGCCGAGCGCCGCCAACCTCGTGCGCGGCAACGAGGTGCGGATCGGCGGCGCCCGGGTCGGGACGGTCAGCCAGATCGACGCCAAGCGGCGCCCCGACGGGACGAGCTACGCGCGGTTGACGCTGAAGCTCGAGAAGGACGTCGACCCGCTGCCCAACGACTCCAAGGTGCTCATCCGGCCGCGGTCCGCGCTCGGCCTGAAGTACGTCGAGATCACGCGCGGCCGGTCGGCGGAGGGCTTCACCGACGGCGACACGATCCCGTTCGCCTCCTCAACGCCCGAGCAGGTCGAGTTCGACGACGTGATCAACACGTTCGACGACAAGACCCGTGACGCGATGCAGCGCAACCTCGACGGCTTCGGCACGGCGCTGGTCGGCCGCGGCGCGGACCTCAACCTGGCGATCGGCGCGTTCCGGCCGCTGCTGCGCGACGTCATCCCGGTCGCGCGCAACCTCGCGTCGCCCGAGACCGACCTGCGCGGCTTCATCGGCGGGCTCAGCCGGGCCGCCGCCGAGGTCGCCCCGGTGGCCGAGACCCAGGCCGACCTGTTCGGCAACCTCGACACGACGTTCGCCGCCCTGCGCCAGGTCGCCCGCCCGTTCATCCAGGAAGCGATCAGCGAGGGGCGCCCGGCGCTCGACGCGGCGATCCGCTCGCTGCCCGCCCAGCGGCCGTTCCTGGCCAACTCCGAGGGTCTGTTCGCCGAGCTGCGGCCTGGCGTCCGGGCCCTGCGCACCGCGGCGCCCGACCTCGCAGAGGCGTTCCGCGTGGGCACCCCCGCGCTGCGGCGCTCCGTGGCGATGAACCGGCGCCTCGGCCCGCTCTTCACCTCGCTGCGCGAGTTCGCCAACGACCCGCAGGCGCCGCGGGGCATCCGCCGGCTCACCGAGACCAACCGGGTCCTGCGCCCGACGCTCGACCACCTCGCGCCCGTGCAGACCGTCTGCAACTACGCGTCGCTGTGGTTCCGCAACGTCTCCTCGCACCTCTCCGAGGGCGACGCGCTCGGCACCTGGCAGCGGTTCATCATCGTCGCCGTGCCGGCGGGCCCGAACAACGAGGGCGGCCCGTCCTCCAAGCCGGCCGACGGCCCCACCGAGGCGAACCACCTGCACTCCAACCCGTACCCGAACACCGCCTCGCCCGGCCAGCCGCGCGAGTGCGAGGCGGGCAACGAGACCTACGACAAGGGCAAGACGACGCTCGGCAACGACCCGGGGACCCAGCAGCTCACCACGGAGGGGACGCCCTGATGGCCGTCGGACGCCGCGCCCAGCCCCGGGGCCCGAGCCCGCTCTTCGTCGGCCTCCTCGCCCTGCTCCTCATCGTGATCGGCACCTACCTGGGCTTCACCAAGGACATCCCGTTCACCCGGCCGTTCGAGGTCAAGGGCGTGTTCCAGTCGGCGAACTCGATCCGGCTGAACTCGCCGGTGCGGATCGCGGGCGTCAACGTGGGCAAGGTCAAGAAGGTCGAGCCGCAGGCGGGCACCGACGCGGCGATCGTGACCATGCAGATCTCCAAGCAGGGGCTGCCGATCCACAAGGACGCCACCGCCAAGATCCGCCCGCGCATCTTCCTGGAGGGCAACTTCTTCGTCGACCTGCGCCCGGGGACGCCGAGCGCGCCGACGGTCGACGACGGCTACACCCTGCGCGTCACCCAGACGGCGACGCCCGTCCAGCTCGACCAGGTCCTCACCGCGCTGCAGGACGACACGCGCGAGGACCTCAAGGACGTGCTCGACGGCCTCGGGACCGCGCTCAACACGGAGCCGACTGCGGAGGAGGACCGCGGGGTGCATCCCTCGACGCGCGGTGAGACCGGTGCCGAGTCGTTCAACGACAACTACGACGACGCCGGGATCGCGCTGCGCTCCACGTCCCAGGTCAACGAGGCGCTCCTGGGCACGCAGCCCGACGCGGACCTGCAGCGGCTCATCCGCGGGACGAGCCGGGCGACCGCCGGGCTCGCGCGCAACGAGGAGCAGCTCAAGGACCTCATCTCCAACTTCAACAAGACGATGGCCTCGCTCGCGAGCGAGGACACGAACCTGCGCGCGACGATCCGCGAGCTCCCGCCGACGCTGGCGGCGGCCGACGGGGCGCTGGACTCGCTCAACGCCGCGTTCCCGCCGACGCGCGCCTTCGCGCGGGAGATCCTCCCCGGCGTGCGTGAGACGCCCGCGACCATCAACGCCTCGTTCCCGTGGATCGCCCAGACCCGCAAGCTGGTCTCCCGCCCGGAGCTCGGGGGCCTCGTGCGCGACCTGTCGCCGGCCACCCGCGACCTCGCCCGCGTGACCGACGCCGCGCGCGACTTCCTGCCGCAGACCGACCTGCTGTCGCGCTGCGCGACCGACGTGATCTTCCCGACGGGCGACGTGGTCATCAAGGACGAGTTCACGACCGGCGCGCCGAACTACCGCGAGTTCTTCTACGCGCTCGTGGGCCTCTCGGGCGAGGGCCAGAACTTCGACGGCAACGGCCAGTACGTCCGCTTCCAGCCGGGCGGCGGCGCGCAGACGATCTCGCTCGGCTCGGCGACCGCCGACACCGGGCAGCTGTTCGGCAACGCCGCTGTCGCGCCGATCGGGACGCGTCCGCGGCACCCGGGCAGGCGCTCGGCGTACCGGCCCGACGCCACCTGTTACAAGAACGAGCGCCCCGACCTCAACGGCCCCGCCGCCGCCCTCGGCGCGCCCGATCCGGCGCGACCCGCCGTGCCCCCGCCGGCCCGCAAGCGGGTGAGCAAGTGACCAGGGCGATCCGCAAGCACCTGCCCGACTTCGTGGCGATCCTGGCGCTGTTCGTCGTCGCCGCCGGCGTGAGCGGCTACATCCTGTCCAACCAGCGGCTCAAACTGCCGGACTGGGTCCCGGTCCTCGGCAGTGAGTTCTACACGGTCACCGCCGCGTTCTCGACCGCCCAGGCCGTGACGCCGGGCCAGGGCCAGACCGTCGACATCGCGGGCGTCCAGGTCGGCGAGATCTCCAAGGTGACGCTCGAGGACGGCCGGGCGATCATCACCATGAGGCTCCAGAAGAAGTACGAGGGGCGGGTGAACAAGGACGCCACCGCGCTGCTGCGCCCGAAGACCGGCCTCAAGGACATGGTCGTCGAGCTCAACCCCGGCACCAAGAAGGCCGGCGCGCTGCCCGAGCTGGGCCGGATCCCCGTCTCTGAGACGCTGCCCGACGTCAACCTCGACGAGGTCCTCGCGTCGCTCGACACCGACACCCGCGACTATCTCCGGCTGCTCGTCGGCGGCGGCGGGGAGGCGCTCGGCGACAACGGCGTCGCGCTGCGGCGCGCCATCAAGCGCTTCGAGCCGACCGGCCGCGCGCTGCGCGAGATCAACGAGCGGCTCGCGACGCGGCGGACCAACATCCGCCGCGTCATCCACAACTTCTCGCTCCTGATGGAGGAGCTGGGCGCCAAGGACGACCAGCTCGCCGAGTGGGTCGACAGCTCCAACGCCGTCTTCGCCTCGCTGGCCGCCCAGGACCGGAACCTGCGCGCCAGCATCTCGAAGCTGCCGACCGCGCTCGCGGCGACGCAGACCGGCCTGGCCAAGACCGAGGCGCTGGCCGACGAGCTCGGCCCCGCCCTCGGCGCGCTGCGCCCCGCCGCCCGCGCCCTCGGGCCGTCGCTGCGCGCCACGCGGCCGTTCCTGCGCACCACGACGCCGATCATCCGCGACGAGCTGCGCCCGTTCGCGCGCAGCGCCCAGCCGTTCGTGCGCGAGCTGCGCCCGACGATGCGCGACCTCGCGGCGGCGACGCCGGATCTCGACACCACGTTCAAGGTCCTCAACGCGCTGGTCAACACGCTCACCTACAACCCGCCCGGGCCGAAGGAGGAGGGCTACCTCTTCTGGCTCTCGTGGGTCAACCACATCGGCGCGACCGTGTTCGCGACCCAGGACGCCCACGGCCCGATCCGCCGCGGCGTGGTCGTGGTCAGCTGCACCTCGCTCGCCGTCCTCGACCAGGTCACGCAGGTCAACCCCCAGCTCGGCACGCTGGTGGAGCTTCTGAACCCGCCGCAGACCGCGGCGGCCTGCCCGCGGTCGACCGGCCCGGGCACGACCCCGTCGCCGACGCCCACGGCGACGCCGCTGCCCGTGCCCACCGTGCCGGCGGTGCCGGTCGGGCGCCTCACCTCCAGCGTGGGTGGTCGCTAGTGCAGAAGTCCGCCCTTTCCCCCGTCCGCGTCGGGATCATGGCCGCGTTCGCGCTGTCGTGCTTCGGGCTGCTGCTCTTCCTGTGGCTCGCCTTCGGCGGGCCCGTGCCGCTCAAGCCGGAGGGCTATCGCTTCAAGACGTCGTTCGGCGAGGCCACACAGCTCGCCCAGGAGGCCGACGTCCGAATCTCCGGCGTGCCCGTGGGCAAGGTCAAGACGATCCTGCCGTCCAAGCGCTCGGGCCGCTCGGACGTGGTGATCGAGCTCGAGCCGCGCTACGCGCCGCTGCCGTCGGACGCCAAGGCGATCCTGCGCCAGAAGACGCTGCTGGGCGAGACCTACGTCGAGCTGACGCCGGGGACCAAGTCGGCCAAGCCGATCGCCGAGGGCGGCCGGCTGTCGGCCTCCCAGGTGTCGCCGACCGTCGAGCTCGACGAGATCTACCGCGCGTTCGATCCCAAGACGCGCCAGGCGTTCCGCACCTGGATGCAGACGCAGGCGTCCGCGGTCGAGGGGCGCGGCAAGGACCTCAACGACGCGCTCGGCAACCTGGCGCCGTTCGCGGAGGACACGGCGGCGATCGTCGACACGCTGAACTCCCAGGAGGGCGCGGTCCGCCGCGTGGTGTCCAACACCGGCGTCGTCTTCAACGCGCTCACCGAGCGCGAGGGCCAGCTGAGCGGGCTGATCCAGAACGCCAACGCCGTCTTCCGCACCACTGCCTCGCGCGACCAGGACCTGCAGGCGATCTTCCGCATCCTGCCGACGTTCTCGCGCGAGTCCACGCTGACGCTGACGCGGCTCGAGCGGTTCGCGCGCGACACCAACCCGCTCGTCACGCAGCTGCGCCCGGCGGCCCGCGAGCTGAGCCCGACCCTGATCGCGCTGCGCGACATCTCCCCAGACCTGCGCGCGCTGTTCCGCGAGCTCGATCCGCTGATCACCGCGTCGCGCACCGGATTCCCGGCCGCCTCGCGGATCCTGCGGGACATCCGCCCGCTGCTCGCCCAGGTCGACCCGGCGCTGCGCCAGCTCAACCCGATCCTCGAGTTCCTGGGGGTCTACAAGCAGGAGATCAACGCCTTCTTCGCCAACACCGTCGCCGCGACCCAGGCCAGACCGGCGGCGCAGGAGCCGACCTACCTGCGGACGACGAACCCGCTGAACCTCGAGAACCTCGCGGTCTATCCGCGCCGGCTCGGGACCAACCGGACCAACCCGTACATGCACACGGGCGGCTCCCGCAAGCTCCCGGGCGGCCTGGACTCGTTCGAGACGCGCCACTGCGGCCGGGGTATCCCGGTGATCTCGCAGGCGGGGGAGGGCGTGACGGGCGAGCTGCCGATCATCGCCCCGATCACGCAGCAGCTGTTCAGCCAGCTCAACACGTTCGCGGTGCCGGTCACCACCGCGCAGGGCGCCGCCGCGCCGCCGTGCCGCCAGCAGGCGCCGCTGACGTTCATGGGTGAGACCGGGCAGTACCCGCACGTCCGCGAAGCGCCGTAGCGCCATGGCGTTCGCGGCGCGGGTCTTCGAGCGGATCGTGGGTGCCGCCGGACGGCGCCCCCGCCGGGTCATCGCGCTGGTCGCCGTGCTCGCCGTCGCCGGCGCCGGGCTCGCGCTGGGGCTCGAGCCGAGCGCCGGCACGGAGACGCTCGCGGGCCGCGACAGCGCCACGTTCAAGGCGACCGAGCGCTATCGCGAGCGCTTCGGCGACCACGCGATCATCATCCTCGTCAAGGGGGACCTGCCGCAGATCGTGATGACCGCGAACCTCGGCCGCCTGATCGGGCTCGAGGGCTGCATCGGTGGCAACAAGCCGCCCGACCGCCCCGCCCCCGGTGGCGCCGGCTCGCCGTGCGACACGTTCGCGAAGACCAAGCCGGTCCAGGTCGTCTACGGCCCCGGCACCTTCATCAACGCGGCGGTCGGCGAGATCCAGGATCAGCTCGCGGCGCGCGTGCGCTCCGAGCAGGCGCGGGCGGAGCGGGCCGCCAAGGCCGCGCGGACGCTGGCGCGCGAGCAGGGACGGTCCAAGGCCGAGCAGGACCGGCTGGCGGCCTCGGCCCGCCAGCTCGTCGAGAACGAGTTCATGCGCGACCTGCTCACGCTGTCGCTGCGCTACGGACTCGGCACCAAGCTGCCGCGGATCGACGATCCCGACTTCGTCGCCAACCTGGTCTTCGACCCCAGCCGCGGGTCCAGCACCCCCAAGGCGCGGTTCGCCTACCTGTTCCCGAACGCGCGCTCCGCCGTCGTCCAGGTGCGGCTGAAGCCCGATCTCACCGACGCGCAGCGGACCGAGGCGATCCGGCTGGTGCGCGCGGCGGTGCGGATGAAGGAGTGGCGCCCGGAGAACGGCGTGAGCTACACCGTGACGGGCGCGCCGGTGCTCGCCGAGGACCTCACGGAGTCGCTCGCGCTGTCGACGCTCGGGCTGCTGCTGGTCGCGCTGCTGGTGATGGCCGCGGCGCTCGCCCTCGTCTTCCGCTCGCGCCTGCGGCTGCTCCCGCTGGCGGTCGCGCTCGCCGCGGCGGCGATCCTGTTCGGGCTCATGCGGGTCCTCGGCGCGCCGCTGACGATGGCGTCGGTCGCCGTGCTGCCGGTGCTGCTCGGCCTCGCCGTCGACTATGCGATCCAGTACCAGGCGCGGGTCGAGGAGGCCGAGGCGGACGCCGACGTGCCGAGCGCCGCCCTGCGCGCCACCCGGCTCGCGGTGCCGACGATCGCCACGGCCGGCATCGCCACCGTCGTCGGCTTCCTGGTGTTGCAACTGTCGCCGATCCCGATGGTCCGCGGCTTCGGCCTGCTGCTCGTGGCCGGGATCGTCATCGCGTTCGTCCTGGCGCTGAGCGCCGGTACCGCCGCGCTGGTGGCGGCCGCCGGGCCGCGGCGCCCGGGGATCCTCCGGCGCTCCGCGCGGGGCGCCGAGGAGATGCTGACGGCGGCGGCCGGGGCGGCATGGGCGCTCGTGTCCGCGGCCGGTGCCGGCCGGGTCCGGCGACGCATCCTCCGGGGGGTCGTGGTGGCGGCGGTCGCCGCGGCCCTGGTCATCGGCCTGGGGTGGACGTCCGCCGCCATCGGCCTGGTCGTGTCCACGGTCATCCTCACGCTCTTCGAGGTCGGGCTCGCCGGGCGGCTGGGGGCGGGCGCGCTGCGCCAGGCGCTCACCCGCCCGACCCGGGTGCTCGCCGTCGGGCTCGCACTGGCCTGCGTGGGCTGGGTGGTCGACTCCCAGACCGAGGTCGTGTCCGACCTCAACGAGCTCGTGCCGCAGGACCTGGAGTCGGTCCGCGATCTCAACGAGCTCCAGCGCGCCACCGACGTCGCGGGCGAGGTCGACATCGTCGTCGAGGCGCCCGACCTCACCGAGCCCGAGGTCGTCACGTGGATGCGCAACTACCAGTCCGGGCTGCTCAAGGCCTACGGCTGGTCGGCCAAGCGGGGCTGCGGCACCGCGGGCCTGTGCCCGGCGCTCTCGCTGCCCGACCTCTTCCGCCGCCCCGAGGCGGCCAAGACGCGCGAGGACATCCGCGCGCTGCTCGACGCGGTGCCGGCGTACTTCTCGCAGGCCGTCATCACCGAGGACCGCAAAACCGCGAACCTCGCCTTCGGCATGAAGCTGCTGCCGCTCGCGCGCCAGCAGGAGATCATCGAGGACATGCGGCGCCGCCTCGCCCGCGGGCGGCCCGAGGGGGTCCGCGCGGAGCTCGCCGGCCTGCCGGTGCTGGCGGCGGAGGCCAACGCCGAGCTGTCCTCGCCGCTGCGCCGGCTGGGGACGCTCGCCGCCGGCCTGCTCGCCGTCGGGCTCGCCCTGCTGCTGGTCTACCGGCGCTGGGAGCGCGCGTGGGTCCCGCTGGTCCCGATCGTGCTCGCCACGGGCTGGTCGGCGCTCGTGCTGTTCGCGCTGCGGGTGCCGCTGAACCCGATGTCGGCGACGCTGGGGGCGCTGGTGATCGCGATCTCGACCGAGTTCTCCGTGCTGCTCAGCGCACGGTTCCGCGAGGAGCGCGCCGCCGGCCACGCGCCCGCCGAGGCGCTGCAGCGCACGTACCGCTCGACGGGCGCGGCGGTGCTCGCCTCGGGGGTGACGGCGATCGCTGGCTTCGCGGTGCTGGCGTTCTCCGACGTCCAGATGCTCCAGGACTTCGGGCGCGTGACCGTCGTCGACCTCTCCGTCTCGCTGCTCGGCGTGCTGGCGGTGCTGCCGGCGGTGCTCATGCTGGCCGAGCGCCGGGCGGAGCGCCGCGCCGCGGCCGCCGCCACGGCGCCGGATGGCGAGCCCACCGCGCGCGAGCCGGTGGCGGCCGGCTGAGGCCCCGGGCCGGCATGGACACGCCCGGGCCGTTCGGCCGCCGCGACGACGCCGACCCGCCGCCGCCTCCACCACCCGCGCCGGCACCGTTCGACCCCGGCCCGCCGCGGCCACCCGCGAAGGCCTCGAGCTTCACCTGGCTGCTCGGCGTGATCTGCATCCTCGGCCTGGCCTACATCACGCTGAACACGCTGCAGACCGAGGGCCCCGGGTCCCGCGGGGTGCCGAACGGCAAGCCGATGCCGCCGTTCGCCGCCCCGCTCGCGTCCTCGACGCGCCGCTGTGGGGGCGATCCGTGCGACGCGAACGTCGCCCGCCACGATGACTCCGGGGCGGAGGGGAGACGGGCGGCGTGCCGGGTGCGGGCGCCGGACATCCTGAACTCCTGCGAGCTGACCGAGCGGGGCCCCGTCGCGCTCGCCTTCCTGGCGACGCCGGCGGAGCGATGCCGCGAGCAGGTCGACGTCATGCAACGGCTCCGCGCGCGCTTCCCCGCGGTGCAGTTCGCCGTCGTCGCCGTGCGCGGCGATCAGGACGACGTGCGCCGGGCGGTCCGCAAGCGCCGGTGGACGCTGCCGGTGGGCTACGACCACGACGGTGCGGTGTCGGTGGCGTACGGCGTCGCCCTGTGCCCCACCATCACCTTCGCGCGCAAGGGCGGGCGCGTGGCGCACACGTCGCTGCAGTTCCTCGACGAGCGGGCGCTTGACGCGCAGCTGCGCGCGATCGCAGACTGAAGCGGATGGAGGACCCCGAACCGCTCGAGGGCTGGGTCGACCCCGCGGTCGCCGAGGAGTTCCCGGCGCTGCAGCTGCTGTACGCCGAGCTCCCGGGCGCGCCGGTCCACAGCCCGCCCGGGGTGCAGGAGCGCCTGCGCGAGCTGTCCGACGGGTTTCGCGGGCCGCAGGCGATCATGCTCCGCCGGCAGCCGATCCCGCACGCCTACCGCGTCTTCTTCCGCCACATCGGCCTGGATCCCGACACGGACCGCATCCCGGTCGAGGCGCTCGCGCTCGAGCGTCTGAAGGCCGGCGGCTTCAAGTCGGTGAGCCGCCTCGACGACGCGCTGACGGTCGCCGTGATGGAGACCGGCATCGGGCTCTGGGCGCTCGACGCCGACCGCGTCGAGGGCGGCCTCGGCATCCGCCAGGCGAACGGCTGGGAGCGCCTCGGCCGGCTCGAGCGCACGGCGCCACTCGTGCCCGACGGGCGGCTGGTGGTGGTGGACGACGCGGGGCCGCTCGGCGTGCTGTTCGGCGACCTCGCGCCGGGCCACGGCGTGACCGCGGCGACGACGCGCATCCTGCTCTTCGCCCTGCAGGTGGCCGGCGTGCCCTCGATCCACGTCGAGGAGGCGTTCTGGACGGTCGCGGAGGTGTTGGCGGCGGACTGACCGGCCTACGCCAGCGCGTCGCGGATCACGCCGGCCAGCCGCTGCACGGCTTGGTCGAGCTCGGCCGGCCCGAGGTGGCTGAACGAGAGGCGCAGCTCGTTGGACGGGTCGCTGCCCGAGTAGAACGGCGATCCGGGGACGTAGGCGACGCCGGTGGCAGTCGCGGCGGGGCGCATCGCGACGGTGTCCACGCCGGCCGGCAAGGTCAGCCACGTGAGGAAGCCGCCGGCCGGCTCGGTCCACGTGCAGCCGGCCGGCAGGTGCTGCTGCAGCGCGTCCTCGAGCGCGCGCCAGTGCGACGCGTAGAGGGCGCGGGCGGCCGGCAGAGCCCGTTCGAAGTGGCCGGCCCGGCCGTACTCCTCCAACAGGCGCTGCCCGAGGCCGCCGGCGCACTGGTCGGTGGTCTGCTTGGCGGCCGCCAGCTGCGCGATGAGATCCGCGGGCCCGGCCGCCCAGCCGAGGCGCACGCCGGGGAAGAAGGTCTTCGAGAACGTCCCCGCCTGGACGACGACGTCGGGCGCCAGCGACCACAGTGACGGCAGATTCGTGCCGTCGAACGACAGCTCGCGGTAGGCGACGTCCTCGACGATCAGCAGGCCATGGCGCCGGCACAGCTCGACGAGCGCGTGGCGCCGATCGAGCGGCAGCGTGCGGCCGGTCGGGTTCTGGTGCTCCGGGATGACGTAGAGGAACTTGGGGCGCAGGCCGGCGGCGAGGCGCTCCTCGAGGGCGTCCACGCGCAGGCCGTCGTCGTCCATGGGGACGCCGTGGACCACCGCCTCGGCCCGCGCGAAGGCCATCAGCGCGGCCAGGTAGGTCGGGGCCTCGACGGCGACGGGGTCGCCCGGGTCGAGCAGGCTCTGGCACAGCAGCGTGATGCACTCCATGCCGCCGCTCGTCACGATCAGCTCGTCGAGCGCGGGGCGGCGGCCGTGGAGCTGCTCCTGGCGGTCGAGCAGGTACTCGCGGACGCTGCGGAGGCCCTCGCAGGGGGTGTACTGCAACGCGACGGCGGGCTCGTCGCGGAGCAGCCGCGCCGCGATCTCCTCGATCGCCTCGGCCGGGAACGTCGCCGGGTTCGGGAACCCGCCGGTCATCGACAGCACGCCGGGCGGGCTGCCGGCCAGGATCGCGGCCAGCTCGGCGCCGCCCGGGTCGCGCGTGCGGGCGGCGAACAGGTGGCCCCAGGTCGGTTCAGCCTGCGTCGACATCGATCCTGAACTCCAGCGCGCTCGCTTGCGCTTGGTCGAGCCGCGCCACGTGCTCGGCATAGTTGGTGAGGTCGTGCAGCGGGTGCCCGCGTCCCATCGCCGCGAGCATCGCGCGCTCGCTGCGCCCGATGTGCTCGGCGGTGTCGAGGGCGGCGGCGATGCGCTCCGCGGGCGCGATCACCACGCCGTCGTCGTCGCCGAATACGACGTCGCCGTTGGCGACCTCGACGCCACCGCAGCGAACCCGCCCGCCGATCGCGGTCCGCGCGACGGTCGAGCCGGAGGCGGGGATCGTCCCCCGCGCGAACACCGGCAGCCCGACGCGCCGCAGCCCGGCCAGATCCCGGCACCGCCCGTCGATCGCGACCCCCGCCAGGCCACGCCGCTTCGCCTCGGTGGCGAACAGCTCACCGAGGACCGCGAGGTGCGCGCCGTCGGTCGCGATCACGAGCACGTCCCCGGGTTGGGCCGCGGCGAGCGCGGTGAACACCGGCAGGTGGTCGTCGGGAGCGAGGACGGTCAGCGCCGGGCCGGCCATCCGCACGTCGGGCACCATCGCGCGGATGTCCGGGTCCAGCACCGGCAGGCTCTTGTCGGCGTCACACAGCGCCGACACCTCGAGGTCCTGCAGGCGGGCGATCAGGTCGAGCACCCGGAGAGCGTCGCACAGCGGCAGCGCGCAGGCGGGTCAGAACTGCATCATTGACGGAAAGGTCCGGGGCGGGGTGTGACCTTCAGCGACAAGTGGCTCGGAGTTTGCGGCGCTTGGTGGCGCGCCAAGGTCATCTCGTCGCGGATCCCTCAGCGATACGGTGCCAAGGGCCGTGGGATGCGCTCTGACGACCTCGCGCTGCGGGGACGGAGGCGTGGCGCGCCCTGCTGAGTCGTCGGAGGTTCGCGGCGGTCTCGACGACGGCGGGTTGATCCAGGTCGCACCAAAGCCGGCACGCATCGAACCGACGTCGAGCTCACCCGCCCCCGCCCGCCGGACGGGACGAGCGAGAAGCGCGGGCTGACTCGCGGGGGGCTGCGATGCCGGTCGAGCTTACGGCTGGCCTGCGAGCGAGTGGCTGACCGCGTGAGGCTCGCTCGCGGTGACACCGAGGAGGGCTGTCGCGCAGGCGGGGTCGAACTGGGTTCCCGCTCCGCGGACGATCTCCTGGCGCGCTGACTCGGGTGACATCGCGGTCCGGTAGGAGCGGTCGGTGCGCATTGCGTTCCAGGAATCGCAGACGGTGATGATCCGCGCCTCGATCGGGATCGCAGCACCGCACAGCAGGTCGGGATAGCCGTTGCCGTCCCAGCGCTCGTGGTGGGCGCGCACGATGATGCCGACGTCTGACATGAAGCCGCCGATGCGGTCGAGTAGCTGCTGGCCTTCGATGGTGTGGGTCTTGATGATCTGCCACTCGTCGGGGTCGAGCGGGCCGGGCTTGTTGATGATCGACTTGGGGATCGCGACCTTCCCAACGTCGTGGAGCAGGGCGCCGAACTCGAGGTTGCGCAGCTGGCGGTCGTCGAGGCCGAGCGCGCGTCCGACGGCGGTGCAGAGGGCGACGACGCCGCGGGTGTGCTCGCCGGTGTAGCCGTCGTCGGCGTTGACGACGTCGCCAAGCGCCAGCGCGGTGCCGCGGTAGGCGTTGTTGAGCTCGAGCATCTGCTCGAGCCGCGCCCGCCGCTCACGCGCGAAGATGGAGAGCAGCCCGAGCAGGGGGAGGAGTCCGAGCACCGCCCACGGGTGGTGCTCGAACGCGAGGGCGGCGAGCAGGCCGATCGGCGCGAGCGTCATGTCGACGCCGTAGACCGGAAGCGCGAGCCGCAGCTCCTCGCGCACGCTGACCTCCCGCACCATTCTCTCGCGCAGGACCGAGACGACGAAGTCCACGACGATCTGGGCGACCAGGGCGATCGCGACGACACCGAGGGCGGATGACGCGCGCGGATCGTCCGCCGCGATGAGCACGATGGCGGGACCGACGGCAAACCAGGCGTTGTTGAGCGTGTAGGCCAGTCGCCCCGGCCGGATGTCGCCGCGCAGCACCTCGGGGATCCGGGAGACGATCAGCGCGAGCGCGGTGGCCAGCGGGACCATCGCGACGGGCATCGCGAACAGGAGCGGCACGAACGCGAGCTGGGTCGGCGGGGTGAAGCCTGACCCGAAGTCAAACCGAGCATGCATAGCCAGCGCCATCGCCGCCAGTGCGCAGATCGCCGGCAGTGGATGCCAGCTGCCGACGTCGCCGAACCCGACCAGCAGTGTCGCTGTCACGGCGAGGAACGCCAGGACGGCGACGGTCTCGGCGCGCCGCTCGCGCTCGGACGGACGCGAACGGTCGCGATCGAACGCGGCCTGCAGCAGCGTGTCCTGAGAAGCCGTCGTGTCGAGCATCGCCCTCACCTAGATCGGCGCGCCGCGGTCAGAAGTTGAACGCGACTCGGCAGCGAGCCCTCCGACGCACCTCACGCGGACGCAGCGCGCTGCTCAACACGTCGCGTATCCGGGGTGGCGGCCGCCGCTCGCCGCCGCCACCCAGTCGCCGCCGCTGTTCGGCTCTCCTAGCGCATCCGCGGGTCGACGAAGACATCGTCGACCCAGACCTGGGCGGTCGTGGACGCCTTCTTGATGGCGGTGAAGCGCAGCGCGACGTACCGCGCGCCCGGGACGCTGCCGCCGAAGTCCGGCTTGAGATCGATGTCCGGCGAGATCAGCCAGCCCGAGGCAACCCGATCTCCCTGGTAGCCGTCGAACTGCTTGACCTCGGTCCACGCCGGCCCCAGCAGCTGCGGGTAGACGACCTCCGAGCGCAACTCGAGGTTCCCTGCGTTGCTACCGACCGCCTTGTGGGCCAGCCGCAGATGCGGGTAGTCGAGATCGACGCAGATACCCGGCGAGACCGCCGACGCGCCGGGCGGCAACACCAGCGACGTGCCGCGCGCAGCGTCGCCGTCGAACCGTGCACCGCCGCTCAGCTGCCAGCCCGGAGCGACGCCGCCGGTGAACGAGCCGCTCGGCGCGAGCACGTACGTCCGTGAGTCGCCGAGCGCCCGGTACGGCCACGCGTACGCCGGCGCCACGCACGTCGCCGTCGACCCGGGCGTGTACGCGATCACCGTCGAACCGAGCGGCGTCACGTTCGCCTGAGCTGTCGCTGCCAGCGCGAGCGCAGCACCAAGGCCGCACAGCCCTCCCCAAAGCCGTCCCATCGATGAAATTCGTGTCATGCCACTCCTGTCGCGGTCGAGTACGCATGACATCGGCCCCACCCCGCCGAACGTTGAGGCGCCAACGCGCTCCCCTGGACAATCGTTAGCCCTCTGCGCGGGCGGCGCATCTCATTACGCCACCAACGACCACCGCGACGTCACTGGCCGCGCGGGCGGGTTGATCGTCAGGACGGGTCTCGTCCAGGCGGCTCACGCAACACGTCGCGATCCGCCGCACCAGCTTGGCGCTGTCGGCACACGACAGCAGCAGCGTCGCGCGTCCCTGGGGCCGCGCCGTACGCATCGACGGACGTGCCCAGCGCCGAGCCATAGCCGAAGACCATGCCCGCGGATCTCCCGCGGCCGGTCGACCCGACGACAGGTCCGGCTTCGACGGGCGTCACTCCAACGCGTATCTAGCTCAGGCGCGCGGTTGCCATTCGGCCCGGCGGCCGGACCGGGCTCCGGGCTGAGCAGCCGCCCTGAGCGCCGGAAACGGCGTTCCAGTCCCTGACACTGTCGTTTTCGCGCCGTTTCCCGCTGCAGCCACGGCGGCGCTCTGCGGTGTGACCTCAGAGCTTCATGGCGGTCGCTCTTCACCGGTTGTTGGCGTTGGACTATGCGCCGATGACGAGTGTCTCGCGGGCGGCTTCGACGACTTCGCGGGTGACGGTGCGCAGCTCGTTGATGTCGAGGACGCGTTGGATCTGGGGGAAGAGGCGGTGGACGAGGCGGAAGTTGCCGGCAGTGATGCGGGCGACGGCGGCGATCGCTTCGGCGTCGGTGAAGTCGTCGGCGCAGAGCGTGAGGCCGAGCTTGTCCCAAGGTTCGTCGGGGACAGTCCAGTGGGCGTCGATGAGCCACGGGCCGATCGTGTCCCAGTGGCTGTAGTGGCGGGCCGACAGCGTCTTGCCTATGCCGGGCGGGCCGCACCAGACGCTGATGTAGCGCTCGCGCCGGCAGGCATCGGCGAACTCGGCGAAACGGCGGTGCTCCTTGGTGACCAGGAACTCAGGTGCGGATCGCCCGTCGGGCAGGGTCTCGATGAGATCGTCGAGCGGGTGCGCCACGCGGCTCACTCCTCGCGATAGCGCCGAAGCCGCGACGATCCGGAGCGGGCGCGGTGGGCGGCGATGGGTCGGGCTTTCTGGCCGCGGCTGGGGGTGGGTAGAACGCGTCGGCGAGGCTGCGACGTCCCTGCAGCTGGGTGCGCAGCGCGCGTCGTTGGGCGGTGCGGGCGGCTTGCAGGTCGCGCAGGCTGATCGTGGAGTCGGCGAGCTCAGGGCTGACGGCGCGGCACAGGAACCGGCCGTCATGGAAGACGCGGATCTCACCGAGGTCACGCGGGTCATAGCGGATCGTGACCGGCTCGCCGACGTAGGCGGCCAAGGTGAGGTCCAGGTAGCGCAAGCCGTAGAAGCGGATGCCGTCGCGGTGCACGATGCGCGGCTTGGCGACCGTCAGCAGCAGCAGGTCGAGCTGCTCGAGCGAATCCGGCATCCGCGGCAGCCACCCGCCGGCCAGCCACCGTTCCGCCGGTGGCTCGCGCGTCTCGGAGTGCGTCCGCAAGTGATAGCGCTCGATGATGAACTCGCCGATCGCCTCGTCGAGCTCGGCCAGCGACAGCGCCGGCCGCGTCGTCGGCCCGCCCGCGCCGGGGACCAGGTGGCCGGGCAGGGCGGGCAGCAGCTCGGTGGTCACGGTGCCGAAGAAGCGCTCGATCTTGCCGCGGCCCTGCGGGACGCCGGCGGTGGAATGAATGAGCTGGACGCGCAGGTCGACGCACACCTGGTCGAGGTGACGGCTGGTGAAGTCCGAGCCGTGGTCGCTGTAGAGCACGCCCGGGATCCCGCACACCGGCCACGCCGGCGCACTCTTGCGCCAGATCGCCGCGCGCAGCGCGAGCGCGGTCTGCAGCGCCGACGGCGCGTCGAGGCTGACCGCGTAGCCGGCCAGCGCGCGGCTGTGGTCATCGAGGATCACGGTCAGCCACGGCCGCGCCGGCCTGCCCCCTGGTCGAGCACAAGAATGTCGAGCTGGGTGTGGTCGGCCTGCCAGACCTCGTTCGGCGCGGCCGCCTCCCGGCGGTAGACCAGCTCGTAGCGGTCGCGGTAGCGCGCAGGCCCGTCGTGGGCGAGCGTCACCAGCCCCGGATCGAGATCTCGGACGATGCTGTAGACGGTCCCGTAGCTCGGCGCGGGCCAGCCCGCGCGGTCAGCGGCGGCGAAAACCTGGCGATGGATGAACGCCACCGTTGGCGCTGGGCGCCGCAGCGCCAGCCCCTCGACCAGCGCGACCAGGGACCCCGGCCACGTGCGCCGCGGTGCTCAGTGCTACGCCCTCCTCGACGCACGGGCGCAGCACTCTCCAGCGGCGCATCGCCCCCTCGCGCTGGCCGTCGTCGAGCTCTGCCAGCCCCGCTGTCACGGCGATATCGCGGGCGTCGGGCAGCGACCGCGCAAGCCGATCGAGCTTGGTCACCATGAGCGTGTCGCCGGCGCGGCAGGCGGCCAGCGCCTCGCGCAGCCCCGGCCGATCGCGGTGAGTGCCGGTAAGGCCGTGGTCGACGTAAACGCGCTCGGCAGACACACCGAGCGCCTCCAAGCCATCGCGTTGCGTGGGTGAGATCCTGCGCGTCGGTCGAGACACGGGCGCAGCCGATCAGCAGCTCGGACATGCTGCGAAGGCTGTCCCGTATGTCGATCCGCTTACGAGACGACCTGGCGCGCCACGAAGCGCTGCAAGCTCCGCGCCACTTATCGCTGAAGGTCACAGCGGGGGGAGGGATTGAGCCGCCTCGACCCGCCCCGACTACCGAGTCACCCCTACTTCACCCTCGGTGCGCCGGGCCACGCGGATCGCACGCCGGGGCACCCGGATCAGTGCCGCGGCCTCAGCCCAGCTCACGCAACGCCGCCGCCAGGCGATCAACCGCCCCCGGCCCACGCAACGCCGCGCGGACACGCCGCTCGTCGCCATAGGCCGCGCCCGGGGTCACGAACACCCGCGCCGCCGCAAGGTGGGCGGCGATCTCGCGGCTGTCGTGCCCGTCCGCCTCGAGCCACGCGAAGTTCGCCGCGGCATCGCGTGGGAAGCGCACGCCGGTGCCCTCCAACGCGGCAGCGAGCCGCGAGCGCGCAGCCGCGGCCGCCTCGCGGTGGCGGGGCAGGACCCGGTCGGCCACCTCGACCGCGGCGATCACGGCCGCCTGGGCGGCGGCGCCGACCGCCCCGCTCGGGGTCATCGCGCCGAGCAGCTCGCGGGCGCCCTCGCCTCCCGCCGCCCAGCCGACGCGGAAGCCGGCCATCGCGTGCGCCTTGGCGAACGAGCGCACCACGATCAGGCGCGGGTGCGCGTCGAGCATCGCGAGCGCGGAGGCGTCGTCGTCGAGGAACTCGACGCAGGCCTCGTCGACGAGCACGATCACGCGCTCGGGCAGGGTGCGCAGGAAGCCGTCCAGCGCATCGAGGCCGAGCGGGACGCCGGTCGGATCGTTGGGCGAGGCGAGCACGATCGCGCGGGTCGTCGTGTGGATCGCGGCGTCGATCGCGCCGAGGTCGATCGCGTCGTCGTGCAGCGGGACGGCCACCGGCTCGCCGCCGCCCTGGCGGACGAGCGCCGGCAGCGGCGCCCACGTCGGCCACGGCAGCGCGACCTCGCCGCCACGGGCGACGGCGGCCAGCGCGGCGCCCAGCAACTCGCCGGCGCCGTGCCCGAGGACCACGCGGTCCGCGTCGAGCCCGTGGCGCTCTGCGAGCGCCGCGCGCGGCAGGGCCGCCGCCGGGTCCGGATAGGCATTGACCGCGCGGCGCAGCGCGAAGGTCGCGACGTTGACGATGTCAGGGTGCGGCGGCTCGTGCCACGCGGTCGACGTCAGGTCGAGCGGGGGGACGATCGACAGCGCTTGTGCGCGGGCGGCGGCGCTGCGCTCCTTGTAGCCCTGGGTGACCTCTTCCGGACTGAGCTCCTCGAACTGCCGGTAGTAGTCGCGCAGGCGCCGGCGCGTCACTTCGTCGGAGCGAGACCGGGTCCGGGCCCTTCGATGATGAAGAACCAGAAGAGGAAGGCCAGCCCGACGACCACCGCGCTGACCATGAAGATCCGGCCGAGCGCGCCCTCGGTCTGATTGTGGCCGGCGGCGCGGCGCAGGATCCGCCACAGCCCGTCGAGGCGCGCGACGATCGCGAGGGTGATCATCAGCGTGGCGATCAGGCCGGCGAAGGCGACAGCGATGCCGAGGCTGACCGACTCGGTGAGGTAGTCGACCTGCGAGCCGACCCACAGCCAGCCGACGGGCTGCGGCCCCCAGAGGGTGAGGCAGATGACGATCTCGACGAGCAGCACCGCGTTGGCGAGCAGCCCGTCGACGCGCATCCGGCGGACGTCGCGCTCCGGATCGACGCGGTATTTCAGCGGGCGCGTGCCCGGCCGCCGGCCGATGAACAGGCCGCCGGTGTCGGTCGGGTCGTTGCGCGGCATCCAGGCGAGGATAGAGCGCGGTCGAGGCTTGCTGACGCGGCGTGCCCCGCGCTACGCTGGGCGCCCCTTGAGGAGGTGCATCGCCGTGGACGTACTCGAGCATCCGGTCGGGCTGGCGCCCACCACCACGCAGCCCGACGAGCGCGCGGCGCGAGGCACGTTGCGCGACCAGGTCGCCCGGCTCGAGCGCGAGCTGGCCGCCGCCGTCTGCTCCGCGTATCCCCACGTCGGCATCCCGCCCGCCGCCACGCGCCTCGCCGGCCCGCGCCTGCTCGGGCTCGGCGACCTCGAAGTGCTGCGCGACGAGCTCGCCGACCGCCTGCGCGATGTGCGCAGCGACCTCGCGGTCCAGGCGGAGCGCCACGAGGCGAACCGGCTGCTGATCGAGCGGATGCTGCTCGACCCGGCGAGCTACAAGTGGGTCCGGGTCGGCAACGTCGACATCGGCGAGACCGGGTGCAAGAACTGGCACGTGCGACCGCGCCTCGGCCTGATCGGCATGCTGGCCGGGTGGTGGCACGTCAAGATCTCCTCGGGTTGCCCGTTAGCCACCGGGCCGCGGCGCGCGCCGCGGCCCTGACCACCTGACCGATGGGCCGCCGCAGCCGCAAGCAGCGCGATCCGGCGCGGACGGGCGCCCGCCCGCAGGCGTCGCCCCCCGCTGCGCCGCGCGCGCCCCTGCGCGAGCGCCCGCGCGCCCCGTGGCATCCCGTCCCGCTCGTCGAGCTGTGCGTGCTCGTCGGCATCGTGCTGATCGTCGTCGGGTTCTTCTCGATGGGCGACCGCCGCGGTGGGCTGCTGATCGTCTCTGGGCTCGCGCTCGGGTCGCTGGCCGGCCTGGACACCGTGGTGCGCGAGCACTTCGCGGGGTTCAAGTCGCACACGCTCGCGCTGGCCGGCGTCCCCACGGTCACCCTGGCCGGGATCCTCTACTTCTCGCGCGCGCCGATCATCGTCGTGGTGCTCGGCGCGGTGCTCGCGTTCGTCGGGGCATTCGCGGTCTTCCGCCGGGCGTTCCAGCGCAGCTCCGGGGGGCTGAGCTTCCGCTGAGCCTGGATCCGGGCTCTACGCCGAGCCCCTAACCTGGGCCGCCGTGATGAACGAGCGCCGCATGCAGCTCACCGGGCTGCACCACCTGACCGCGATCTCCGCCGACATCGAGCGGACGATCGCCTTCTACCGCGATCTCCTGGGCCTCGGGATCGCCCGCGACGGCGTCTCCGACGACGATCCCCGCGCCCGCCACGTCTGGTTCGGCGCGGGATCTGCGGACGCGGGCCACCTCGTCTCGTTCCTGCACTACCCCGAGATGCCCGTGGGAGTGGTGGGCACGGGGTCGACCCACCACTTCGCGTTCATCGTCGAGTCACCGGAGGAGCAGATCGCGTGGCGCGACTACCTGCGCGAGCGCGGCGTCGAGTGCACGGACGTCCTGGACCGGGGGTCCTTCCGGTCGCTCTACGTCCGCGACCCCGACGGTCACGTCGTCGAGATCGCCACCCGCGGCCCCGGATTGGCATAAGCGTCGTCGTCGGCGTAGCCGCCCGGCCGGGCCGGGGCCTCGAGCCGGGACGCCACGGCTTCACGCTGGCGGGCGGTCATCTTGCCGACGGTCTTGGTCTCCGACATCGGGATGCCGGCGAGGAAGCGGCGGCAGCGCTGGCGCCCCCAGCGGTGCTGGGCCATCAGCAGCTCGGCGATCGCCATGCTCTCCGCCTCCCAGGGGCACGCCCGGATCACCCCCGCGGCGCTCGCCTCCCCCTCGGCCACCTCGCGCTTGAGCTCCGCCCGGGCCAGTCGGACCCGGTTGGCCTGCTCTAGTGCGCGCATGTGCTGCGGCGCAAGCTGCGTCGCCGTCATCATTCTGTCGAACCTCCCCGCGGGCGAACCATCTGTGGCGCCCGATGAACGTTTTTGCACTGATATGTCGGCCTGACCGGCGGCGCCCACGGAGCTCCCTCCGTGGCCCTCGACGCTCGCTGGCGGCCCGTTCCCTCGACCCCGGCGCCCTCTTGCACCCGGGTCGGCGAGAACCGTAGCCAACCCCGGCGGGAAGGGTCAACGCCAGACCGACCACCCGCTCGCAAAGAGCGGGTCTTTCATTCTTGGTGTCAGACAGCCGCTCTGGGAGCGGCCGGCGGCAGCGGTCCGTGCTCGGCCTCGAAGGCGGCCTTGACCGATGCGAAGGCCTCGAGCGCGCGGTCGAGGGTGGCGCGATCGTGCGTCGCCATGACGCTCGTGCGCAGCAGCGCGCCGCCGGGCGGGACCGCCGGATGCAGCGCGACATTGACGTAGACGCCGGCGTCGTAGAGCGCCCGCCACAGCAGGACGGCCTTCCAGTCGTCGCCGACGATCACCGGGACGATCGGGGTGGTGACGGTCCGGCCGCCGGGCAGCGTCGTCGGCTCGACGACGCGGAACCCCAGCGCGTGCAGGCCGTCGTTGAGGTACGTCGCGTTGTCGAGGACCCGGGCGAACAGCGGCGGCCCCTCCGGCGAGCGGATGATGCGCAGCGCCGCCAGCGCCGCCCCGACCGCGGCCGGCACCGCCGCCGCCGTGAAGAGGAACGCCCGCGAGTGGATGCGCAGGTAGTCGATGACCTCGCCGGAGCCGGCGACGAAGCCGCCGCAGGACGCCAGCGATTTCGAGAAGGTGCCCATCCGCAGGTCGACCCGGTCCTCGACGCCGAACAGCTCCGCGGTCCCGGCGCCCCGCGCCCCGAGCACGCCCGCCCCGTGGGCCTCGTCGACCATCAGCCGCGACCCGGCGGCGCGGCACAGCTCGACGATCCGCGGGAGGTCGGCGACGTCACCCTCCATCGAGAACACCCCGTCGACGACGACGAGCGCGCCGCCGCCGTCCTGCGCCGCGCGCTCGAGCGCCCGCTCGAGCTTGTCCAGCCGGTTGTGGCGGAACGCCCGCAGCTTCGCCCGCGACAGGATGCAGCCGTCGAGGATCGAGGCGTGGTCGCCGGAGTCGGCGATCACCGTGTCGCCGGGCGCCAGGATCGTGCCCAGCGTCCCGACGTTGGCCTGATGGCCGGTGGTGAAGACGAGCGCGTCGTCGGTGCCCATCCAGTCGGCGATCTCGCGCTCGAGGTGCTCGTGGAGGTCGATCGTCCCGTTGAGCAGCCGCGAGCCGGTCAGGCCGGTGCCGTAGCGCTCCAGCGCGTCACGCGCGCCCGCCATGACCCGCTCGTCGCCGGTCAGGCCGAGGTAGTTGTTCGAGCCGAGCATGACCCGCTCGGCTCCCTCCATCTCGACCACCGGCCCGGCGGGGCCTTCGAGGCGGCGGAAATAGGGCAGCAGGTCGGCCTCGCGTGCCGCGCGCAGCTGCTCGGCGCGCTCGTGGCCGTGGACCTTGTCGAAGACGTCGGCGATGGCAGTGGGTCCCATAGAGTGCGCCGCCATGTCTGGAGCGATCATCAGGCCGGTGGCGGGGCGCCGCGACCTCAGGGCGTTCATCGAGCTGCCCTACCGGCTGCACTCTAACGAGCCCAACTGGGTCGCTCCACTGCGCTTCGAGCGGCGCCAGTTCCTCGACCGCTCCAAGAACCCCTACTTCCAGCACGCCCGCGCCGAGTACTTCGTGGCCGAGCGCGCGGGACGCGTCGTCGGGCGGATCACCGCCCAGGTCGACGAGCGCTTCCAGGAGGTCCAGTCAAGCCGCGGCGGCCACTTCGGCTTCTTCGAGTGCGAGCACGATCCGGAGGCGGCCGCGGCGCTGCTCGAGGCGGCCGGCCGGTGGCTGACGGCGCAGGGCTGCGATGCCATGGTCGGCCCGCAGGACTTCTCGATGAATGACGAGTGCGGGCTGCTCGTCGACGGCCACGGCCGGCCGCCGATCATCGGCACGGGCTGGCAGCCGCCGTACTACCAGGAGCTGCTCGAGGGCGCCGGGCTCGCCAAGGCGATGGACCTCTTCATGTGGGAGCTGCGGATCGAGGGGCGCGGCCAGGTGCTGCCGATCATCTGGGAGCTGGCGGAGAAGCTCGAGCCCGAGCACGGCATCACCCTCCGCCACGCCTCCAAGCGCAACCTCACCGAGGAGATGCACCGCTTCGTCGAGATCTACAACGTCGCCTGGGAGCGCAACTGGGGCTTCTCCCCGCTCACCGAGGCGGAGATCGCCCACGCCGCCAAGACGCTCAAGCCGATCCTCGACGAGAACTGGATGATGTTCGCCGAGAAGGACGGCGAGGCGATCGGCGTCGCCGTCACGGTGCCCGACTTCAACCAGGTCCTGCTGGTGATCGGCAACGGCCGCCTGCTCCCGTTCGGCTGGGCCAAGGCGCTGCGGGCACGCAAGACGATCGATCGTGTACGGGTCGGCTTCCTCGGGGTAAAACCCGAGTGGCAGCACGCGGGGGTGGCCGCTGGGCTCTACAAGGAGCACTTCGACATGGCTGAGGTGACCCCGCAAAAATGGGGCGAGATGGGCTGGATCCTCGAGACGAACGAGGCCATGAACCGTGCCATGGAGGGCATGGGCGGCCGGATCGTGCGCCGCTACCGGCTCTACCGCAGGGAACTCGCGCACGACACCTAGGGACCGGGGGGGCGCCGAGGTCGCGGTCGGGACCGAGCACGAGCTCCTCGACTCGCTGTTCGCGCAGGCTCCCGTGGGATTGGCGTTCTACGACGAGGACCTGCGCTGCCTGCGGATCAACGCGGCGCTGGAGAAGATGACCGGCGTCCCGGCCGCGCAGCACCTCGGGCGCCGGCCGGCCGAGGTCCTGCCCGAGCTCGGCCACCGGCTCGGGGAGGTGCTCGCCGCGACGCTGCGCTCGGCGAGCCCGCGGTCCGACGTCGGGATCTCGGGCCGGCTGCCGTCGGATCCGGGCACGCTGCGCCACTGGCTCGCGAGCACGTACGCGATCGCCGGCACGCCGGCCCGGGTGGGGATCGTGGTCGTGGACATCACGCACCGCAAGCGCATCGAGAACGAGCGCGGCCGGCTGCTGCTCATGGCCCGCGAAGCGCGCGACCGCGCCGAGATCGCCGAGCACCGCGCGGCGTTCCTGGCCTCGGCGGGCACGGCCCTCTCCGAGTCGCTGGACCTGCGCGAGACGCTCGACCGGATCGCCCGCCTTGCGGTCCCCGAGCTGGCCGATTGGTGCTTCGTCGAGCTGCTGCAGGACGACGGCTCGATCAAGCGGGTCGCGTGGGCGGCCGACGAGCCGGCCCACGACGCGATCCTGGCATCCTTCGACGAGCGCTTCCCGCTCGACCCCGACGCACCGTACGGGTCACCGCAGGTCATCCGGACGGGTGAGCCCATGCTCGAGGAGCGCGTGCTCTCCGAGCAGCTCGAGACGCTCGCGCAGAACCCGGAGCACCTCGCCACCCTGCGGAGCCTCGGGTTCGGGGCGGCCGTCGTCGTCCCGCTCAGAGCGCGGGGCCGGATCCTCGGCGACATCGCGATGGTCTGCGGGGCGTCGGGCCGTCGCGTCGACGCAGAGGACCTCGAGCTCGCCCAGGGCCTCGCCGACCGGTGCGCCCTGGCCGTCGACAACGCCCTGCTGTTCGCGCGCCGAGATTCGTAAAAGCCCGCCCGCCCCGTCCTATACCTTCATGGGGTGTCGACGAGCCGTACGGACCAGCTCAAAGCCT
This sequence comes from uncultured Solirubrobacterales bacterium, assembly GCA_963828075.1. GTDB lineage: Bacteria > Actinomycetota > Thermoleophilia > Solirubrobacterales > Solirubrobacteraceae > JACCYI01. The sequence goes on from CAWHDH010000021.1 coordinate 3,410,801, forward strand.
CGCCGCCGATGTTCGACTCGCCGCTGCTGGACCGGTTCACCCGTGTCCATCCCGCCGTGCCGGTGCTCATCTACGCCCCGGTCATCACCGTCCTGCTCGTCACCGGGATCGGCCGCACCGGCGCGGTGGCCGCGCTCGGCTGGATGCTCGGCGGCTACGCCGTCTGGACGCTGACGGAGTACTGGCTGCACCGCACGGTCTTCCACTTCGAGCCCCAGCACCCGGTCGGCGCGCGGCTGCACTGGATGATCCACGGCGTCCACCACGATCACCCGAACGACCCGATGCGCTTGGTCATGCCGCCGTCGGCGAGCATCCCGCTCGCCTCCGCCTTCGGCGCGCTGTTCTGGGTCGTGCTGGGCCCGCATGCGGCGCCGGCGTTCGCGGGCGGCTTCCTGGCCGGCTACCTCGCCTACGACATGATCCACTACCACGTGCACCATCACCGCCCGCGCAGCCGCGCCGGTCGGTGGCTGCGCGAGCTGCACATGCGCCACCACTTCCAGGACGAGGACGCCGGCTTCGGCGTCTCGGCCCCCTGGTGGGACCACGTCTTCGGGACCCCGTCGCAGCGCCGTGTTCGCTGACGCGCTGCGGCCGTCGGGTCAGTGCGTCACACTTCAGCCATCGTGAGCGAGCAAGCGGAACCGACCATCGAGGTCGTCGATGGCGAGCCGGTCCCGGCGGGCGCCCTGGAGCCGGTGCCGCACGGCGGCGCGCTGGAGGTGTCCAACCGCCAGGTCGCGGCCCTCGCGGCCACCGGCTTCGTCGCCGGCGCGGCGACGGTCGCCGTGATCGGCCGGCGCGGCACCCGCCGTATGCGCAAGCGCCGGCGCAAGGGCCTGATCGGGGAGGTCGTCTCGACGAACTCCTTCCTGGTCGACGTCCACGTGTTGAAGCGCTGACCGACGGTGCGCCCGCAGCACCTCGCCGGCGGGGCGCGCGTCGAGGTCCGGGTCGACGTCACTCCGCGCTCGGCGTTCCGCCTGAAGCGATCCGGGACGATGGACGGCGTGCTGCGGCTGCGGTCGGGGGCGCTGCAGCGGGTGATCCACGTCGGCGACGACCCGGTGCTGGTCGGCGTGGTCCAGCCCGCGCGCGACCGCGTGCGCTTCGGCGCCCGCGCGCGCTCTGAGGACGCCGCCGCGGAGGCGATCGCCCGCCTGCGCTTCGGGTGCGGGGTCGACGACGACCTGACCGACTTCCACGCGCGCTTCCGCGAGGACCCGCTGATCGGCCGGATGCTGCGCGCCAAGCCGGGGTGGCGCCCCGCCCGTCGGCCCGACCCCTGGGAGGCGCTGCTCGCGGCGATCTGCGAGCAGCTCATCGAGTTCGACCGCGCCATGGTCATCCAGCGGCGGCTGATCGCGGCGCTCGGGCGCCGCTGCCCCGAGACCGGGCTGCGCGACGTGCCGGCCCCCGCCGCGGTGGCGGCACTCGCGCCGGCGCGCCTGGAGTCCTTCGACCTCGCGGCGCGGCGCTCGTTGACGCTGCGGCGCGCCGCCGCCGAGGTCGCCGCCGGGCGCGTCGACCTGCGGGCGCCCGACCACGAGGCCGGCTGGCGGCGGCTGCGGGCGATCCCCGGGGTCGGCCCCTGGACGATCGAGATGCTGGCGCTGCTCGGCCAGGGCCGGCACGACCAACTTCCCGCCGGCGACCTCGGGTACCTGAAGATCGTCGGCCGGTTGACCACCGGGAACCCGCGGGCGCGCGCCGACGAGGCCGAGGTCCGCGGCGTGTTCGCCCGCTATGGCGAGTGGCGGGGGCTGGCCGGCGAGTATGCGCGGCTCGCCGCCGCCCACGGCCTGCTCGGCGCCGCCCCCGGCGTCAGTCGAGCGGCTTCAGCCCCTGGCCGGGCAGGAACTCGTTGGTCAGCGCGCGCGCCGCGTTCGGCGGCCGCTTGAGCAACCCGTTGGCGTTCATCCAGTCGCCGTAGGCCGCCCACGCCCGCGGGTCCTGGTATCCGAACGGCTTCGTGTCGTCCTCGGGGAAGAACACCGGCAGCGTCGCCGCGACGGCGGCCTGCTGGAGGCCCCGGTCGAGGTCGGGGTTGGCGGCCAGCAGGGCGTCGAGGCCCGCGGCCTCGTCGTCCCTGAGCAGCGCGTGGCCGCGCGCGGTCGCCTGCACGAAGCGGCGGACGCGCGAGGCGCCGCGCTCGTCGAGCCGGTCGGCGTTCGCCACGAGCACCAGCTCGGCGTAGGGCGGGACGCCCAGCTCCTCCATGCGCAGGATCGTGGGGCGCTTGCGGCGCCGCTGCAGGTCCACGCCCTCGTAGTTCCAGAACGCGCCGAGCGTGGCGTCGACCTTCTTGGAGAGCATCGCCGGGACGAGGTTGAAGCCGACGTTCGTCTCCTTGACCGACGCGGGATCGACCTTCGCGCGTTCGAGGATCGTCTTGAGGTACGCGCTCTGATACGGGATCCCCGAGGTCCCGACCCGCTTGCCCTTCAGGTCGGCCGGCGACGCGATCCGCCGCTCGCCGAGCGCGATGATCGAGGTCAGCGGCTTCTGCACCAGCGCGGCCACCGAGACCAGCCTGCGCGCCCCGGCGTCGCGCGCCAGCAGCAGCTCGGGCTCGTAGGAGATCGCGAGGTCGGCGCGCCCGGCCTGCAGGAGCTTGAGCGGCGCCGCCGGGTCCGGCGGCGGCTGGATCTTCACGTCGAGCCCGGCGCGGCGGTACTCGCCCGCCGCCTGCGCGGCGTAGATCCCCGCATGATCGGCGTTCGGGAAGTAGTCGAGCACGAGCGTGAACCGCTCGGCCTTCGCCGATGCGGCGCCGGCCGTGCCGGGCTCCTCCTTCTCGCCGCAGGCAGTCAGGGTGAACGCCAGGGCGAGCAGCGCGAGGGTGCGGGTCATGGTCCTCCGGGGGGTTCGGTGCGGGGCGTCCAGTCGACGAGCCGGCGCTCGAGCAGCGCGAAGGCCTCGTAGAGCGCGATCGCCAGGGCGAAGAGCAGGAACACGCAGGCGAACGCGCGCGGCGTCAGGAGCTGCGCGTTGGCGGTCAGCAGGGCATGGCCGAGACCGGCGTCCGCGCCCGCCCACTCGGCGAACACGGCGCCGATCACCGCCACCGCGGCGGCGATGCGGGCGCCGGTGAACGCCTGGGGCAGCGCGGCGGGCGCCTCGAGCAGGCGGAACGTCTGCCAGCGCGTGGCCGAGAACGAGCGGAAGACCTTGCGCTGGTCGGGGTCGGCCGCGCGCAGGCCGTCGTAGAGGTTGATGGTCATCGGGAAGAAGCAGACGAGCGCGACCATCAGGACCTTGGGGGCGAGCCCGAAGCCCAGGACGAGGATCATCAGCGGCGCGATCGTCGGCAGCGGGACGGCCTGCGAGCCGATCACCAGCGGCCCGACGGCGCGCCGCACGGCGGGGGAGAGGTGCATGGCGACCGCCAGCCCGGCGCCGACGATCAGCGCGACGGCGAGCCCCACGAGCACCTCGTACGCCGTCACCGCCAGATCCGGCGCCAGCAGCGCGCGGTCCTCCCACAGGGCGGCGGCGACCTGCGTCGGCGCCGGCAGGATCAGCTCCTCGACGAGGCCGGCGCGCACGATCGCCTCCCACCCGGCGAGCGCGACCAGCACGAGGGCGGCGGCGGTCATCGCGTCGCCTCGAGCACGCCGATCGCGCGCTCGCGCAGCTCGACGATCGCCGGGTCGGTGCGCACCCGCGGGCGCGGCAGCGCAACTCCCAGCTCGGCGACCACCCGGCCCGGGCGCGGGGAGAGCAGCACCACGCGGTCGGCCAGCAGCGCGGCCTCCTCGGCGTCGTGGGTGACCAGCAGGGTCGTGCGCGGCTCGCGCGCCAGCGCGGCGGCCAGCCACTCCTGCATCTGGATGCGCGTGAGCGCGTCGAGCGCCCCGAACGGCTCGTCGAGGCAGAGCACCGGGCGGCCTGCCAGCAGCGTGCGCAGGAACGCCACGCGCTGGCGCATCCCCCCGGAGAGCTCGCGCGGGCGAGAGCGCTCGAACCCGGCGAGGCCGAACGCCGCGAAGTGCTCGCGCGCCGCCGCCCGCGCGTCGGCGCGCGGCCGGCCGGCGACGCGCAGCGCGAGGGCGGCGTTGTCCTCCGCGCTCAGCCAGGGCAGCAGGCCGTCGCGCTGGGGCATCAGCACCGCCGGGTCGGCGCGGACGGTCCCGGAGTCCGGCGCCTGCAGGCCGCAGACGAGCTCGAGCAGCGTCGACTTGCCACAGCCGCTGGGCCCGACCACCGCGACGATCTCGTGCGGGGCGACGCGCAGCGAGATCCCGTCGAGGGCGCGGACGGCGCCGAAGGCGCGGCTGACGCCGTCGAGCGCGATCCCCTCACCGTCGCCGGGGACGTCGCGCGGCTCCCGTCGGGCTTCGAGCCTCGTCTGCATCGCTCCCTCCGCGGGCATTACCCCACAGGTTCGAAGGGTCAGCGCCGCTGTTCGGGCGCTATCTCAGCCGGCCTGCCGCCAGCCCCCCTGGTTCTCGTCTACCACCCTGAGGCTACCGGCTCGCCGTGGCCGGTAGCGTCCAGCGCGTGACCGACTGGGCCGCCGAAGGGCTGCTGGACGGGCTCGAGGGCGACGCCCGGAGCGATCGCGCCCAGCTGCTCGACGAGCTGCACGACGGCGGCGTCGGCGTCGACGAGTTGCGCCGTGCGGTCGCGGAGGACCGGCTGGCCCTTCTGCCCGTCGAGCGTCTGCTGATGGGTGAGCCGCGCTACACGATCGCCGAGCTCGCCCAGGAGGCCGGCCTGTCCGACGAGTCGCTCGTCCTCGCCTTCCGGCGCGCGCAGGGCCTCGCCACCCCGGCGCCCGACGAGCGCGCCTACACCGAGGAGGACCTCGAGGACGCGCGGCGCGCCCGGGTGCTCCTCGACACCGGGCTGAGCGCCGAGGACCTGGTGGCCGTCGAGCGCGTCCTCGGCCAGGGGATGGCCCGCTACGCCGACGCGTTCCGGTTCGCCTTCGCGCAGGCGCTGCTGCAGCCCGGCGACAGCGAGGCCGACGTCGCGCGCCGCTACGCCGCCGCGTTCGAGCTGATGGCGCCCCAGGCCGCGCCGCACCTGGCCCACGTCTTCTTCCTGCACCTGCGCGAGCTCGTCCGCTCGGATGTCGTGTCGGCCGAGGAGCGTCGCGAGGGTCGGCTGCATCCGCGCGACGAGACGACGGTGGCGTTCGCCGACCTGGTCGGCTTCACCAAGCTCGGCGAGACCGTCGGCCACGAGGAGCTGGGCGGCGTCGCGAACCGCCTGACCGAGCTGGCCACCGACACCGTGAGCGCGCCGGTGCGGATCGTCAAGACGATCGGCGACGCGGTGATGCTCGTCTCGCCCGAGCCGGCGCCGATGATGAGCGCCGTGCTGGACATGGTCGACGCGACCGAGCCGGCCGGGCTGCCGCAGCTGCGCGCCGGGGTGGCCCTCGGCCCCGCGGTCAACCGCTGGGGGGACTGGTACGGCTCGACCGTCAACCTGGCGAGCCGCCTGACCACCCGGGCGCGGCCCTCCTCGGTGCTGGCCACCGAGGCGGTCAAGGACGCGGTGGCGGACGGCTTGGTCTGGTCCGCGGCCGGCGAGAAGAAGCTCAAGGGGTTCTCCGCGCCGGTTCGCGCCTACCGGGCCCGCCGCGCGGCCTGACGATCCGTCAGCATCCGTGATCACCGTCCGATCCGAGAGGAGCCACCCTTGTCGTTGCGCAGGACGCTGACCGCCGCGGGGATCGCGATCGTGCTCGCCGTCTGCGGCACGAGCACCGCCGCGGCCAAGGAGCCGACGCCGCTCTGGGACCTCTACAACCAGAGCCTGGCCAACGCGAAGTACGTCGACCTCACCCACACGATCAGGCCGCGGATCCCGGTGTGGGCGGGCTTCGGGCCGTCGCGGTTCTTCCGCACCGCGAACCCGGAGACCGGCAAGCCGTACCGCTATGCCAAGGACGGCTTCGAGGCCACCACCTACCGACTCGCCACCGACCAGCTCGGCACTCAGTTCGACCCGCCGGCGCACTGGGCACCCGAGTACGCGGCGATCGACGAAGTGCCGCCCACCTACTCGATCCGCCCGCTGGTGGTCATCTCGATCGTCGACCAGGTCGCCAGAGACCGCAACTACCACCTGCAGGTCTCCGACGTCATCGCGTGGGAGTCGGCCCACGGCGTCATCCCGGCCGGGAGCGTCGTCTTCGTCCGCTCGGGCTGGTCGAAGGACTGGCCGGACCCGGCGCTCGCGCGGCGCAAGAAGTTCCCGGGCATCTCGCTCGACGCGCTGAAGTTCCTGCACCTGCAGCGCAAGATCCTGTTCCACGGCCACGAGCCGCTGGACACCGACTCGACGCCGACGCTCGAGGGCGAGTACTGGCTGATGCACAACGGGTTCGCCCAGGCCGAGGGGGTCGCGAACCTCGACAAGGTGCCCGAGACGGGGTGCCTGGTCCAGATCGGCTTCCCGAAGTTCGGCGGTGGCCTCGGCGGCTACGCCCGCTACGTGGCGATCTGCCCGCCCGACTGGGCCTTCGGATCGGTGCCGTCGGCGGCCGACGCGCCGCTGGGAAGGTACCCGCGCCGCCTGCACTGGGACTCCAGGAGGGGGATGCGGGTGCGCTGAGTCAGCCGCGGTCGGGCCGGGCGAGCGCCTTGACGAAGTCCTCGAGGTGCCCGGTCGTCCAGCACTCGAACGCCTCGCAGTAGCGCTCGTAGGCGGAGATCACCGAGTCCCCGTAGTTCCAGTACAGCCGCGGCTCGGGGTTCAGCCAGAACGTACGGCCGGCGTGGGCGACGATGCGCGCGAAGACGTCGGCCCGCGGGTCGCGCCCGTTGGTGCGGGCGTCGCCGAGGACGATCACCGTCGCCCGCGGGTGCAGGTCGTCTTCGACGCGCTCGAGGAACTCCCGCCAGACGCGGCCGTAGTCCGTGTAGCCCGAGACGTCGGCGACGCCTGCGTCGCGACCGATCGCCTGCGAGACCGCCTTGAAGTCGCGCTCGCGGTCGAAGACCTCGGTCACCTCGGAGATCCGCTCGACGAACACGAACGAGCGCATCTTGCGGAACGAGTCGTGCAGCGCGTGCAGGACGCTGAGGAAGAACACCGACGCGCTCGTCACCGAGGTCGAGACGTCGCAGAGCACGTAGAGCTCGGGGCGGCGCGGGCGCCGGGGGCGGTACTTGAGCACGACCGGCACCCCGCCGGTCTGCAGCGACGCGCGCATGGTCCGGCGGACGTCGACGTGCGCGTGGCGCTTGGAGCCACGGGTCTCGTGCCCCTGGGTGGCGAGGCGGCGCTTGAGCTGCGCGACCACGCGGTGCACCGCGGCCAGGTCCTGCAGGGGCCCGGTCGGGAGCGCCCGGTCGAGCTCGTTGAGCGCGCGGGCCGGCGGGAGCGTCTGGGTGCGCTCGATCTGGGCGCGCTCGAGCTCGGCGCGCAGGTGGCGCTCGAAGCGCCGGATCTGGTCCCGGGTCAGGCCCTGGCCGCTGTCGCGCGGCGGCGCCTCGGGGTCGGCTTCGGGCGGCGGCGCCCCGCCGGGCTCGGACTTCAGCTCGAGCGCGCGGCGGATGCGCTGGACGTCGACGCCGAGCACCCCGGACCCCTCGCCCCGGCGCCCGAACGCGGCGATCGCGAGGCGGGCGAGGTCGCGCAACGCGGAGTCGTCCCCGTCGCGGATGGCCTGCACGATGGCGGCGCGCAGCGCCTCGAAGTCGATCTGCTCGCCGCCGGTGATGCCGTCGTCGCGGTCGGCGCCGTCGGGCGCCGCCTCGCGGATCTCGCGGCGGATCGCCTCGGCCTCGACCGCCCGGAAGAAGAAGCGGTCGAACAGCAGCTCGAACACGCGACGGTCCTCGGGCGACTTCGCGAGCGTGGCGGCGAGCGCCTCGCGGAACTGCGCGGGATCGGCCCACGGGACCTCCTCGAGCGCCGCGAACGCGTCGAGCAGGCCGCTCGTCCCGACCGCCACGCCGTCCGCCCGCAGCGCCTCGGCGAACTCGAGCAGCCGCGCGTCGAAGCCCGCCGGAGGTGCTCCGGCCGGGCCCATCAGCTGTTCAGGACGCCGGTGAGCTTGACCCCGACGCGCTCGGCCACGGTGTCGAGATCGGTGCGGTGCTTGACGATGATCGACAGGGTCGAGCGGAACATCGCCTCGTCGATGTCGTCGGCACCGAGCAGCAGCAGCGCGCGCGCCCAGTCGATCGACTCGGCGATCGACGGCGGCTTCTTGAGGTCGAGCTCGCGCACCAGATGGATCACCTCGACGAGCTTGGCGGCGATCTTCTCGGACAACTCGGGGGTGTGCATGCGGACGATCGCCAGCTCCTGCGCGGTGTCCGGGTAGTCGAGCCACAGGTACAGGCAGCGCCGCTTGAGCGCCTCGGTCAGCTCGCGCGTGTTGTTCGAGGTCAGCAGCACGACCGGCTGCGAGCGCGCCTCGATCCGCCCCAGCTCCGGGATCGTGATCTGGAAGTCGGACAGCAGCTCGAGCAGCATCGCCTCGAACTCCTGGTCGGTCTTGTCGATCTCGTCGATCAGCAGCACCACCGGGCTCTCGGACGAGATCGCGTGCAGCAGCGGGCGCTCGAGCAGGAACTCCGGGCCGAAGATGTCGTCCTGCACGGCGCTCCAGCCCGTCCCGTCGGCCTCGGCCTGGATGCGCAGCAGCTGCTTGCGGTAGTTCCACTCGTACAGCGCCTTGGCCTCGTCGAGCCCCTCGTAGCACTGCAGCCGCACCAGGTCGCGCTTCAGGTGGCGCGCGAGCGCCTTGGCGAGCTCCGTCTTGCCGACGCCCGCGGGTCCCTCCACCAGCACCGGCTTGCCGAGCCGCGTCGCCAGGTAGGCCACGAGCGCGGTCGAGTCGCCCGGGAGGTAGCCGACCTGCTTGAGCCCTTCGGCGAGCTCCTCGACGGATGCGGGTTCGACGGACATACGAGCGCATGAGGATAGGCAGTCGGACATACTCGCCCGCGTGCTCGCCGCGTTCACGCCGTCCCCGGTCCCGTTCATCCTGCTGATGTTCGCGGGCTTCCTGGTCGGCGCGATCGGCCACGTCTACAAGTCCAAGACCGCCGTGGCGACGGGGATCGGCATGATCTTCATGGCGACGCTGCTGCTGCCGCTGGGGATCTACCTCGGCGGCCGCTGATCAGAAGAGCCGCTCGGGCGGATCGCCCTCGGGCGACTCGTCTTGCGGTGCGGGCGGGGGCGCCGGGCGCCCGACCGGGGCCTCGCGCGGCTCGCCCTCCCATGCCGGCGGGCGCTCGCCCGACGGCGGCGCCTCGTCGGACCCGCGCGGGCGCGACCGGATCGGCTGGCCCTCCCAGCCGACCTCCTCGGCCACCGGGTTGGGCGGCTCGGGCCGGTGGGCGGCGCGCACGCGCGCGCCCGCCGCGATGACCGCGCCCGCCGCGAGCAGCGCGCCGAAGATGCCCCACTGGATGCCCACCGTCGCGGCGCCGCCGGGGGCATCGGGCTTGTCGAACAGCCGCCAGACCAGCAGCAGCCCCGCCCAGGCGCCGGCCAGCGAGATGATCACGCCGTCGCCGCCCGGGAGGTGGAACGCCATCCGGCGCCCCCGCGCCCACACCAGGTAGAGCACGCCGAAGGCGACCAGCAGCACCGCCGCCTCGACGAACGAGAAGACGCCGAACGCACTCACGTTCTGCTGGACGAACTCAGACTTCCCCGACGGGACGAACGACTTCTGGTACCAGGGGAGCACCATCGAGGCCGCGAGCGCGGCCGCCGCCGCGCCCGCATGCTTGAGCTCGGCGGGCAGCGCCCGCAGCTCGTCGAGCCGGCTCACGCGGTGAGCGGCCGCCGGGGGCCCAGGGCGTGGAGGAGCATCGACACGCCCGCCAGTCTAAGTCAGTCGATCGGGATGTCCTCGACCTGCCGCGGCGCCGGCGGGGGTGCATCGAGGCGCTCGAGGTACCAGTCGATGAGTGCGCGGACGGCGACCAGCAGCTCGCGCAGCGCCGTCGCGAACTGGGCCGACAGCTCGGGCGGGATCGCCGCGCGGACCACGTCGAGGAGGCTGAGGACCGCGCGCAGGCCCTCGACCGCCGAGCCGGGCCCGTCGCCGCTCTCGCCCGCGACATCCGCGACGGGCGGCGCGCTCGACCAGCCGCGCGGCGGCACGTCGGCGACGTGGGCGCGCGCCGCGGCCTCGGCCTCCTGCACGAGCCGCTCGGCCGCGGCGTGGGCCGCGTCGACCTGATCGCGCATGGTCTCGAACGCCGCGCGGGGCCCCTGGTCAGACATGGGCGAAGTGCACCACCAGGGCGCCGTCGGCGAACGCGGCGGATGCGGGGCGGAAGGGGGCGAGGGCGGCGGGAAGCATGATGGTGCGCTTCTGCCCGTCGACGCGGACGATCAATTCCTGCCCGATCTTCTTGAGCGAGACGTCGCCCTTCTGGGCGAACGGCAGGTCGAGGCGCAGCTCGGCGCGGTCGCCGTCGAGCGAGAGCGCCTGCGAGAGCCGGGTGTGCAGCCGGGCCGCGGGATCCAGCTCGCCGAAGACGGCGTCACCGAGCTGGTCGAGCATCTCGGGCCCGACCACCTCCTGCGGGAAATACGGAGCGCGCAGCACGGGGACCGGGGCGAACCCGGCGTCGACCTCGGCGAGCTGCTCGCGCTGCAGCTCGCGCCAGGCGCCGAAGTAGGTCCCCTCGACCTCCTCGGGGAACACGCGGTTGACCACCACGGCGTCGGTGAGATAGCCGTAGAGGTTCAGGTAGGTGAAGGACCGCATCGACTCTCCGACGGCCAGCTTCTCCGGGTTCATCACCAGGCGCATGGACACCGTATCGGTGTCGCGAAGGATGCCGTCCAGGTCGATGAGGTTGCCGATCAGCCGCTGGACCTCGCCGAGGACGGCCTCGTCGGGGAGCGACACGTCGAGGAACGTCCGCGCGAGCGGCCGGGCCGCGGCGAGCAGCTGGCGCTCGCGGCCGAACACCTTGTCCAGCCACCAGCGCGCGACGTCGGGGAACGAGAGCAGCCGCAGCGTCTCGCCCGTCGGCGCGCAGTCGACGACCACGACGTCCCACTCGCCGGATTCCCGGTGCGCCTTGATCGCCAGCAGCGAGAACACCTCGTCGGCCCCGGGCGGCACGGTGAGCTCCTCGGCGGCGATCTGCTCCATCCCGCGGTCGACGAGCATCGTCCCGAGCCACGCCTGGACGCCGGCCCAGTTGCGCTCGAGCTCGGCGCCCGCGTCGACCTGCTGTGCCCACAGCCCCGCGCTCACCTCGGACGGGCGCCCGCCGACCCCGGTCTGGAGCACGTCGGCCAGCGAATGCGCCGGGTCGGTCGACAGGACGATCGTGCGCAGCCCCGCGGCGGCGCAGCGGCGCGCGGTCGCGGCGGCGACCGACGTCTTGCCGACACCGCCCTTGCCGGTGTAGAGGATGGTCCGCGGAGCCGCCATGCGCCGCGCGGAGTCTATGTCCGCCTCTTTTTGCGCTTCTTGGGCTTGGGCTTGAGGACCTCGACCGCCCCGGCGGCCGAGCCGGTGTTGCCCGCCAGGTCGACCGCGGTCACTCGGACGTCGTAGCGCCCCGCCTGGCGCGGCGCCGTCCACGTCACGAACTGGCGGCCGCGGCCGGTGAGCGTCGCGGAACGCGAGAGCACGAGCCGGTCGCCGAGCCGGATCTCCATTCCGACCTGCGAGATCTTCGAGAGCCGGAAGCGGACCTTGCCGGCCTTGCCGCCCCGGATGCGGCCGCCGAGCACCTCGACGACCGGGCGCTGCGTGAGATACCCCGTGAAGTGGTTGCGCGCCGTGCAGTACGCCTCGGCGTTGGTGCGCTGGCACAGGCCGCTGAGGAAGTCGCGTACGAGCTTGTGGTAGCCGAGGTCGGACTCGCGCTTGCTCGAGCCGCGCGAGTACAGCGACCAGGCGCCGGTGTCGAACGACGGGGTCTCGCGCTGCGCGACCCGGTCGCCGGCCTCGTAGAGCAGCCGGGCACGGGGGTCGCCGGTGATGGCGGAGAAGTCGTGCAGCCCGATCACCGCCTGGGCGAAGCCGTTGAGCACGCGATAGTCGGGCGCGAAGGAGTACAGGAGGTAGTGGGCGCCGTCGGGCTCGGCGACCCGGACGCCCTCGGGCGGCGGCGCCTCGAAGATGCCCAGCGCCCGCTGCGCCACGGGCAGCACCTCCTCCTGGCGGTCGAGCCGCACGGCCGCCCGCGCCAGGGCCTGGACGGCGGTGCCCTGCGCCATGCCGGAGACCCACGGCGGCTTGCCGTCGTTGAACTCGAAGTAGTACTCCCAGGCGATCCCGCCCGCGCGCTCGGTGGGCAGGGCGAGCAGCTCGTCGAGCAGCGCCCCGAGCCGGCGGTCGAACTTCTTGCCCTGCCAGAGGCCGTTCAGCTTTCCGAACGTCGCGAGCACCTGGAGCTGGAGCCCCTGGCCGGGGTAGTACTGCCAGACGAGCTCGGAGCCCGAGAAGCCGAGGCGCCGGCCGCCGGTCAGCAGCGGCCCGGTCGTCCACCAGTGGATGTTGCGGTCGAGCGTGAGGAACAGTGCCGGCATCCGCGAGACCGTCAGCCCGCCGGCGGCCGCGATGTCGTCCAGCGTGCGGACCACCGCGCCGAGCTCGGTCTTGCGGGTCCCCTCGAGCTTGTTCCGGACCAGCTCCCGGGCGCGGTCGTAGGCCGCCCGGCGCTCGTCGTAGGTCGCCTGGTCGATCGCCCCGTCGGCGAGCAGGCGCTTGAGCTCACCCGCGACGGTCGGCTTGGAGACCGCCGCGGCGGCGCGCCGCTCGGCCAAGCCGGCCCTCGGCGCGCGGCGCCCGAGATGGGCCGGCGTGTCCGTGGCGGCGGGGACGAACGGGTCCTGCGTGGCGCGCGCCCGACCGTCCTCGTCGAGCACCAGCACGTCGGTGGCCGAGGCCGCCGGGGCGGCGAACAACATGGTCAGGAGCGCAACGCAGGCGCAACGGAAGATTCGCCCGACGGTCATGGACCCGATGGTAGGCTCGGACTCCCGGACCGCGCCCGGCTGCAGGGAAACATGCGAAAGCACGGTGCCCGGGCGGATCTTTCTTGGCTCGACGTTCACTCGGAGGAGAACCCCTCACATGACCCCACGGTTGCGGTCCATCCTGTATCTCGCTCTCACAGCGCTGGTCGCGCTGGTGCTCGCCGCCTGCGGCGGTGACGACGGCGGCGGCGGTGAGAAGAAGGGCGAGAAGGCCGACTCCTCCACCGACGTCAACACGCTGCTCAAGGAGACGTTCAGCGGCGACAAGAAGGTCGACTCGGGCAAGTTCGACATGTCGATGAACATCGAGGTCCAGGGCTCCGAGGAGCTCCAGGGCCCGATCACCATCAAGCTCGGCGGCCCCTTCCAGACCCTGGGCAAGGGCAAGCTGCCGAAGTTCAAGATCGACCTCGCCTTCAAGGGGGCGGGCCAGGACATCCAGGCCGGCGTCACCTCCACCGGCGAGAAGGGGTTCGTCTCCTTCAAGGGCCAGGAGTACGCGGTCTCCGACGAGATCTTCAAGCAGGTCATCGCCGGCTATGAAGAGGCGCAGAAGAAGTCCGCCGCAGAGAACTCCGGCAAGCAGCTGAACCTCGCCACGCTGGGGATCGACCCGCGCAACTGGCTCACGGACCCGAAGAACGAGGGCGAGGAGAAGGTCGGCGACGCCGACACCATCAAGATCACCGGCGGGGTCGACGTCGGCAAGCTGCTCGACGACGTCAACACGGCGCTCGGCAAGGCGGGCTCGCTCGGCCTGCAGAACACCGGCCAGGTCCCGACGAAGCTGACCGAGGAGCAGAAGAAGCAGGTCTCCGACGCGGTCAAGTCGCTGAAGGTCGAGGTCTACACCGGCAAGGAGGACAAGATCCTGCGCCGCATGGTCATCGATCTCGACGCGCAGGCCCCGGAAGGCGCCTCCGGCGCAGACGCGGTCAAGCTCAAGCTCGACATCTCGCTGCTCGACCTCAACGAGGATCAGGAGGTGGCCGCGCCGTCGAACACCAAGCCGTTCGAGGAGCTCATCGGCCAGCTCGGCGGTCTCGGTGGCCTCGGCGCCCTCGGCGGCGCCGGTGGCGCGTCCGGCGGCGGCGCAGCCGGCGGCGCGGGCAGCGCGGACCAGAAGAAGCTCGAGGAGTACACGAAGTGCATCACCGAGGCGGGCTCCGACGCCGCCAAGGCGCAGAAGTGCGCCGCGCTCCTGACGCCGTAGGAACGCTCAGGCCGGCGCCCGCTCGGCGGGCGCCGGCGCACGACGCAGCAGGCCGGGGTCGATCGCCCAGCGGCGGGCGACCTCGGCGAGCGACTCGTCGAGCGCCCAGCGATCCGGCCGCGGCTCGCCCTCGTGCTCCGGCGAGCCGCCCTTGAGCGTCATCGAGCCGGTGTTGTCGCCCAGCGCCCGGAGCTCGGCGACGTCCTCGGGGCTCAGCCGGATCTCGGCGGGCGTGGCGGCCAGCTCGGCCCGCTTGGCCTCGGCCGGCTTCGCGCCGCCGGGCTCCTCGATCAGCGTGGGGGCGACGCAGGACACCGCCGGATGGGCGAGGTCCCACTGGGCGGAGAGCTGGAGCATCGTCAGCCCGTGGCGCTCGGCGTACGGGCGCATGCGGTCCATCCGCGCCCGGCCGGCCTCGACCCAGCCGTCCGGCCGGAAGCCTCGGTGGTCGCGCGGGGCGAAGGCGTGGCCGGGCAGCACGTCGTCCCAGAACAGCCCGCCGTAGTCGACCACCCGCGCGATCACCCGCACGTCGTGGCGGGCGGCGGCGTCGAGCGCCAGCTCGCCGGGCCACGGCTCGAGCGGGTTGAGGATCAGCATCGCCCAGTCGATCACGTCGCCGAAGCGCTCCAGGCAGTCGACGACGTCGAGCGTGAAGCCGTTGGCCGGCCCCGGGGCGACGCCCAGCGCGCGCGTCAGGCCGTCGGCGCGCACCGCCTCGAGCGCCTCCCAGACCGCCGGCGAGGTGAAGCCGGTGCGATCGGGGTTGTGGAGGAGCAGGACGTCGAACGCGTCCACGCCGCAGCGCTCGAGCGAGCGCTCGGTCGCCATGCGGACATAGTCGCGGTAGGCGTCCGGACCCCGCAGGCGCGCGTCGGTGAAGCGCGGGAAGCCCTTGGCGCCCTCGCGCTCACCCTCGTAGAAGTCGTGCCCGATGGCGCCCACGAGCGAGTACTCCTCGCGCGGGACGCCGGCCAGCGCGCGGCCGAGCAGGGCGTCGGCCGCTCCGGCGCCGTAGGCGTCGGCGGTCAGGACGGTGCCGATGCCGTCGCCCGGGCGCAGCAGGGCGGTGAGCCGGTCGTCGTCGAGCGGCTCGCCGAAGTGCATGAAGCGCCCGCCGCTCCAGGTGCCGACCGCGGTGTGGGTGGTGAGGGTGGTCACGACGTGGAATCTAGCCCGCGCTCGCTAGGGTCCCGGCCGTGAACGCCCTCCGCCGGTTCCTCTTCAGCGGCACGGGATGGCCGTATCTGCTCGTCCCGTTCATCCCGATCGCGATCGTGCTGGAGCTGTCGCACGCCGAGGCGACGATCATCTTCCTGGCCTCCGCCGCCGGTGTGATCCCGACCGCGGCGCTCATGGGCCGCGCCACCGAGGAGCTCGCGGCGCGCTCAGGCCCGGGCATCGGCGGCTTCCTGAACGTCACGTTCGGCAACGCGCCCGAGCTGATCATCGCGTTCTTCGCGCTCAACGAAGGGCTCCAGGAGGTTGTGAAGGCGTCGCTGGTCGGCTCGGTCCTCGGCAACATCCTGCTCGTCATGGGCGCCGCGATGCTGGTCGGCGGCCTCAAGCGCGAGCGCCAGACCTTCGATCGCACGGCGGCCAACACGCAGGTCTCGATGCTCCTGCTCGCGGCCGTGGCGCTGGTCATGCCGGCGATCTACCAGCTCGTCTCGGGCGGCGGGCTGCCCGACCCCCGCGCCGAGAGCCAGGACTTCGGGGGAACCGTCGAGCACATCTCGGTCGGCGTGGCGATCGTCCTCCTGGTCTCCTACGCCGCCGGGCTGTTCTTCTCGCTCAAGAGCCACCGCCACCTGTTCAACCCGAGCCACGACGCCGAGGATCACGGCGGCGAGCCGTGGAGTGTCAAGAAGGCAGTCTTGGCGCTCGCCGCGGCCGGCGTGGCGGTCGGGATCATGTCCGAGATCCTCGTCGGCTCGATCACCGAGGCGTCCGAGGCGATCGGCTTCTCGCCGTTCTTCGTCGGCGTGATCGTCGTGGCCATCGTCGGCAACGCCGCCGAGCACTGGGTGGCGATCTACTTCGCGGCGCGCGACAAGATGGACCTCGCGGTCAACATCGCGATCGGCTCGAGCGCGCAGATCGCCCTCTTCGCCGCGCCGGTGCTGGTCCTGCTGAGCTTCGTCGTCGGCGAGTTCCCGATGTCCCTGGTCTTCAACGGCTACGAACTCGCCGCGATCTTCCTGGCCATCATCATCGCCAACCACGTGGTCAACGAGGGCGAGTCCACGTGGTACGAAGGCTTCCAGCTCCTGGCCGTTTATGCGGTCCTTGGGCTCACCTTCTATTACGTGTAGACGTGCCGATCACGTACGCGATCCTGACCGGGCCGGTCCCCTGGCTGGTCCTGTCCGGGATCACGATCGCCCTGCTGCTCGTCGACCTGAAGTTCTTCGCCCGCGGCCGCGACCCGGACTTCCGCGAAGGCGTGATCTGGAGCATCGGCTGGCTGGTGCTGTCGCTGCTCGCCGCCGTCGTCCTCGCGGTGATCGACAACACCGAGGACGCGATCACCTACACGACGGTCTACTTCATCGAGCGCTCGCTGTCGCTGGACAACCTGTTCGTCTTCCTCCTGCTCTTCTCGTACTTCGGCGTGCCCGCCGAGTACCGTGCCCGCCTGCTCTTCTGGGGCATCGTGGCGGCGCTGGTCCTGCGCGGCCTGGCGATCCTCGGCGGCGTCGCGCTGATCGAGCAGTTCCACTTCGTCATCTACGTGCTCGGCGTGCTCCTGCTCGTGCTCGCCTACCGGATCCTCCAGGGCGTCGAGGAGAACGTCGACCCCGACAAGAACTTCATCGTGCGCCTCGTGCGCCGCGTGTTCCCGGTGACCGGCGAGTACCACGAGGGGCACTGGTTCGTCAGGAAGGGCGGCGCCCGGCACGCGACGCCGCTGTTCCTCTGCCTCGCGGCGGTGGTCGCGGCCGACATCGCGTTCGCGATCGACTCGATCCCGGCCGCCTTCGCCATCACGCGCGACTCGGCGCTGATCTGGATGGGCAACGTCTTCGCGCTGCTGGGCCTGCGGGCGCTGTTCGTGCTCGTCGAGGGCCTGATCCGCCGCTTCCGCTACCTCGACGAGACGATCGCCGTGGTCCTGGCGCTGGTGGCGGTCAAGCTGCTGCTCGAGGACGTCTACAAGCTCGGGCCGGTGGCGTCGCTGGTCATGGTCGCGATCGCGTTCGTCATCGGCATCGTCGCGTCGATGATCGCCGACGCCCGCGACCCGGACGCCGAGGCCAAGCGCGAGGAGCGCGGCGAGCGCACGACCAGCTCGGGGCCGGAGGCCACCGAGGAGGCCTAGAGGGCCTAGTCGTCGTCTTCGGGGTCGGGCACGAGCTCGGGATCGACTTCGCCGAGATCGTCCTCGTCGCCGGCCACCGCGCCCGAGGAGCCCGGGTGGAAGCGGGCGGTGAACGCCTCGAGCAGCTCGTCGCGTGCGTGCTCGTCGACCGCGGGCTCGTCTGACACGAGCAGCCAGTCGCCGCCGCCCTCGGCGACCTCCGCGAGGTCCGTGTCGAGGTGGGGGGTGTCGTCGACGACCAGGAGAACCTCGGTGTCCGGGTTGAAATAGGTCCCCGGGCGGATGAGGAGATCCTCGGTCTCGAATCGCTTAGGTCCGGCCATGGGGCGCACCCTACCCGGAGAGCTGGCCGAGTTGACGCTCGATCTCCGCCTCGACGTCGAGCGGCTCGCGACCGCGCGCCACCCGCCGGGCGTTCCGGGCCACGACGTGCTCGCGCACCTCCTCGCGCAACGCCGGGTCGAGCGCCGGCCGGGTCAGCTCGGCGAGCTCGGTCTCGATGTCGCGCTCGGCCTCCCCGCGCGCCGCCCGACGGGCGTTGCGCGCCGTCAGCATCTGGCGGATCTCCTCGTCGCGCTCGGCCCGCGCGACCGCCCCGCCCGCCTCCGGCTTCGGCGGGCCGTCCTCGTTGAGCGAGAGGCCGCCACGGCCGATCTGGTCATAGAGCTTGGCGGTCCCGATGAGCGTGGCCACGGCCGCCAGACCCCCCAGGATCACCACGGCCCAGATCACGGTTCCGAAGGCGTCCTGCATCCCTACAGTCTCGCACCATGTGGCGCCGCCTCCGCCGCAGGACGATGGCCCCGCGCCGGCCCGTGCTCTTCCCGGGTCAGTACTCCCTCGCGCTCGTCACCGTGCTGGTCCTGGTCGGCTCGATCGGGCTGGTCGTCTGGGTCGCGACCCGCTGACCCGCATGGACGAACGTCTGTTTGCGTTTGCCGGATCGTCCTCTACACTGATCGGTGTCGTTGACTGACCAGTCAATCTGCAGGCAGGAGCTGATCTAAGTGGTCGATTTCACGCTTACCGACGAGCAGAAGAGCCTTCGCGAGCTCGCACATGACTTCGCGGCCAAGGAGATCCGTCCTGTGGCCTGGGAGTACGACCGCGAGGGCACCTGGCCCGAGGACGTCCTGAAGAAGGCGTGGGAGGTGGGGCTCATGAACACCCACGTCCCCGAGGCCTACGGTGGGCCGGGCCTGTCCTACTTCGAGGGCTGCCTGATCGAGGAGGAGCTCTCCTGGGGCTGCTCGGGCATCGGCACCTCGCTCGGCGCCAACGGCCTCGCCTCGGCGCCGATCGCCCTCGGCGGCTCGGAGGAGATCAAGAAGCAGTACCTCGGGATGCTGACCGAGCAGTACTCGCTCGCCTCCTTCTGCCTGACCGAGCCCGACGCCGGCTCCGACGTCTCGGGCATGCGCACCAGCGCCGTCAAGCACGGCGACAAGTACGTCATCAACGGCTCGAAGTGCTTCATCACCAACGGCGGCTACGCCGACTGGTTCACGGTCTACGCCAAGACCGACAAGGAGGCCGGCCACCGGGGCATCTCCTGCTTCCTGGTTCCCCGTGACGACACCGTCACGGTGGACAAGAAGGAGGACAAGATGGGCCAGCGCGCGTCCAACACGGCGACCATCTCGTTCAACGAGACCGAGGTCCCCGTGTCGCACCTGATCGGCGAGGAGAACAAGGGCTTCAAGCTGGCGATGATGACGCTGGACCGTACGCGGCCCGGCGTCGCCGCCATGGCGACCGGCATCGCGCGCGCCGCGTTCGAGTTCGCGACCGCCTACTCCAAGGAGCGCGTGCAGTTCGGCGTCCCGATCGCGATGCACCAGGCGATCCAGTTCATGATCGCCGACATGGCCACCAAGGTGCACCTCTCGCGCCTGGCCACCTGGAACTCCGCCGTGCTGCTCGACAACGGCTCCCGCAACACCGTCGAGTCCTCGCACGCCAAGCGCTTCGCCGCCGACTCCGCGATGGAGGTCACCACCGACGCGGTCCAGGTCTACGGCGGCTACGGCTTCATCAAGGAGTACCCCGTCGAGAAGCTGATGCGCGACGCGAAGATCATGCAGCTCTACGAGGGCACGTCGCAGATCCAGCGCCTCGTCATCGCCCGCGAGACGCTGCTGCCGCGGCGCCTCGAGGAGCCCGCCGCGGCCGCCCCCGCGACGGCGTAGGGCGGTCATCCGACGCACGCGGGCCGCAGGTTTTCAGGCTCGCGTGCGTTCCGTCTTGCATGAGCCGACTTCGAGCGGTCCTGATCGCGCTCACCGCGAGCGTGATCATCGTCCCCGAGGCGCACGCCATCGTGGGTGGGACCCCGGTTCCCGCCGGCCAGCGCGGCTACGTCGCGTACATCACCATCGACGAGATGTTCGCGTGCACCGGCACGCTGGTGGCGCCGAGCACCGTGGTGACCGCGGGCCACTGCTCGTCGATCACCGGCGCCACGCCCGCCAACGTGCCGATCGGCCAGCCCGGCCAGCTCATCACCGTGACGCTGGGCACCGTCAGACGCGACGACCCCGCCGGCGAGAAGCACACCGTTCCGACCGACGGCGTGGTCGTGCACCCGGACTACTTCTTCGGCAACCTGCTGCTCTCCGACCGCGAGACCGATGTGTCGAACGACGTCGGCCTGCTGCGGCTCTCCGAGCCCTCCGCGCAGACGCCGGTCCCGATCGCCGCGGCGGGCGAGCGCGACCTCTGGCTCCCGGGCAAGTCGGCGCAGATCGCGGGCTTCGGCCTGACCCAGGAGGACGCCGACGAGGCGCCGGCCGTGATGCAGGAGGCGGAGGTCCCGATCGCCACCGACGCGGACACCGAGGCGGCCTACCCCGACGAGGACGGGTGGGGCTTCGAGCCCGCGACGCAGGTCGGCGCGGGGTTCCCCGACGGCGGAACGGACACCTGTCAGGGCGACTCGGGCGGGCCGCTGCTCGTCCCGGCGCCTGACGGCAGCCCGCGGCTGGTCGGCGACACGAGCTGGGGGGACGGCTGCGCGCGGAAGGGCAAGCCCGGCGTCTACGGCCGTGTGGCGGACGAGAAGCTGCGCGAGTGGATCCGCAGCCAGGCGCCGGACGCGATCGCGCCCGAGCCCGAGCCGGTCGCCGACCCCGAGCCGCCCGCGCCGTCGGCCCCGGCCCCGGCGCCCGCCGCGGGCTCGGGGTCCAGCGCCCCGCCGCCGGCAATCGCGCCGGCCGCGGCCGCCGCACCGCCGGCGCCCGCCCCGCTGGCGTTGCGTACCGCCGTCGCCGGCCGCGCGCTGCGGCCCGCGCTCGCGCGCGGTCTGCGCGTCCGCGTCCGGTGCAGCCTGCGCTGCGACCTCAGCGTGGCGCTGACGATCGATGAGGCGACCGCGCGTCGCCATGGCCTGCGCTCGGCGACGATCGGTCGCGTGCGCCTGACCGGGTTCAAGGGCCGGCGCACCGTCCGGGTGCGCTTCACCCGCACCGCGACGCGCGTCCTGCGCCGCGCGGCCGGCGTTCCGGTGACCGTGCGCGTGCTCGCGCGCGGGTACGACCTCACGCGTCAGGCCGAGACGATCCGGCTCAAGCTCCGCTAGTCGGAGGAGTCCCGGACGTCGGCGTCGTCGGCGCGCGAGTCCGAGAACGCCTTCGGGCCGAGCTCGAGCGCCGTGAGGGCGAGCTCGGCGAACAGGCTCGCGCGGCTCACGTCGTCGCCGTCGTACGACCCGCCGTCGCGGCGGTCGAGCAGCGAGAGGACGCCGATCGTGTCGCCACTGCGCTTGAGCGGGACGACGAGCATGGTCACCGGCACGTAGCCGGTACCGGCCGCCACCGCGGCCGCGAACCGCGAGTCGCGGCGGCATTCGGCGACGAACACGGGCTCACCGGTGACGACGACATGGCCGGAGATGCCGGCGCCGCGCGGCAGGCGCACGCCCACGATCTCGTCCGCGCCGGCGCCCCAGGCGGCCTGGTAGGTCAGCTCGCCCGTCTGCTCGTCGGTGAGCGCGATCGACGCCGCCGCCGCGTCGAAGACCCCGGCCGCGGCGTGGACGATCGCCTCCATGAGCGAGGAGGACACCTCCGGCTGCGGGACGCTGCGGGCGAACGAGAGCCCGGCTTCGTGCTTGAGCGGGCGGCCGAGCGCCCGCGCGAGGGCCGCGATCGTCGCGATCCGGCGCTCGGGCAGGAACTCCATCCCGCTGCGCAGCGCCACGTCGAGGTCGGCGCTGATCCCGGGGACGCGCGAGCTCAGCGGCCGGCGGTCGCCGTAGACGGGAAGCTCGCCGACGATCAGGGTGAAGACGGTCGCTGCGAGGCTGAAGACGTCCGAGCGCTCGGAGACCGCGCCGCCCGCGAAGATCTCGGGCGCCATGAAGCGCGGGGTCCCGACGCCGATGGTGCCGCTCTCGTGGTCGGCGGCCGCGTCGGTGAGCCGCCGGGCGACGCCGAAGTCGACCAGGACGACGCCGCGGTCGTCGATGATCAGGTTGTGCGGCTTGACGTCACGGTGCACGATCCGCTGCTGGTGGACGTAGTCGAGCGCCTCGCACGACTGCTCCGCGTAGTCGAGCACCCGGTCGACCGGCAGCCCCGGCGCGCCCTCCCGCTTGAGGATCTCGGCGAGGTCGGATCCCTCCACGAGCTCCATCACCAGGTAGTAGCCGGTCGTCTCGGAGAAGTGGTCGCGGACGTGGACGACGCGCGGATGGTCGAGCATCGCCAGCAGCCGGGCCTCGATCTCGAAGCGCGCGAGGTTGGTGAGATCGGTCAGCCGCTTGATCGCCACGATCTCGCCGGTCTCGCGGTCGTGCGCCCGGTTCACCGTCCCCATGGCACCCGCTGAGATCGGCTGCTCGACGATGTAGCGGCCGGCGAGCACCGTCCCGATGTCCAGCCAGGTCGTCGGGCGCGACTCCTCGCTCACGGCCCGAGAATAGCGGTAGATTGCGCCATGGCCTGGGTGGAGGTGTTCGCCGTGCTGGTGGTCTCCCACCTCGTCGGCGACTATCTCGTGCAGACGGATTGGCAGGCGCTCCACAAACACCGGGGCCTTGGCCGCGACCCCGTCCGGCGCCGGGCGCTGGCCTCCCACATCGCCACCTACACGATCAGCTTCGTGCCGGCGTTCGTGTGGCTCGGCGGCGAGCTCGGCGCCGGCGTCGCGCTGGTGGTCGCCACCGTCGCGATCCCGCACTGGATCCAGGACGACGGCCGGCTGATCGTCGCCTACATGCGCCGCATCAAGGGGCCCGGCACGGTGGACGTCCCGTTCCTCCTGCCGGCGGTCGACCAGTCGTTCCACATCCTGACGCTGTTCGCCATCGCCCTGGCGGCGGCCGCGTAGACCATGGCCGACACCTCGAGCGTCCGCTGGCGGCGGCGCCACCGCCTCAAGATCCTGCTGCTGCTCGGCACGGGTGTCGTCCTGACCGCGCTGACGCTGAGCCTGTACTCGGCCGACGCGCTGCGCCGGGCCGAGCTGTCCTCCGTCGACGCGCGGTTCGCGGTGCGCGGGACGGAGTCGCCGCCGAAGGACCTCGTCGTCGTCGGCATCGACGACGTCACGTTCGGCGATCTGGGGCTGAAGTTCGAGGACTGGCCGCGCCGCTGGCACGCCCAGCTGCTGCGCCGGCTCACGCGCGCGCGCGTGAAGGTTGTGGCCTACGACGTCCAGTTCACCGAGGAGTCGGAGAGCCTCGCGGGCGACTTCGCGCTCTACGAGGCGGCGGGCCGGGCGCGTCCAGTCGTGTTCTCGACCACCGAGGTCGACGAGAAGGGCGGCACGAACGTCCTCGGCGGCGACGACAACCTCCGCAAGATCGGCGCACGGGCGGCGCAGACGCTGCTCCCCGACGACCCCGGCGGCGTCAAGCGGCGTCTCTCCTACGAGCTCGAGAACCTCGTCTCCTTCGCCGTGGCGACCGTGGAGGCCGAGCGGGGTCGCCCGGTGGCGCGGCCGCCGGCCGGCGAGGATCTCTACATCGACTTCGCCGGGCCGCCGGGGACGATCCTCACATACTCGTTCTCCGAGGTGTTCCGCAACCGCGTCCCGGCCGATCGCCTGCGCGGGAAGACCGTCGTGATCGGCGCGACGGCCCCGTCGCTGCAGGACGTCGACCCGACGGCGGTCGGCGGCGGCCAGATGCCCGGTCCGGAGATCCAGGCGAACGCGATCGCCACCGTGCGCGCCGGCTTCCCGCTGCGGTCGGGCAGCCGCGGCCTCGACCTGCTCCTGATCGTCGTGATGGGCCTCCTCGCGCCGCTGCTCAACCTCCGCCTGAGCCCGTTCCGGGCCCTGGCCCTCACACTGACCGGCGCGGCCGCCTTCCTCGTGCTCGCCCAGGTCCTGTTCCAGCGAGGGACGGTGGTCGCCGTGGTGTACCCGCTCGCCGCGCTGGCACTGACCGCCGTGGGGTCGCTCCTCGTCGACTACTTCACCGAGACGCGCGAGCGCCAGCGGCTGCGCACCATCTTCTCGCGGTTCGTGCCCGAGGCGGTGGTCGACGAGGTCGTCAACCGGTCCGGCGCCCGGCTCGGCGGCGTGCGGCTCGATGCGACCGTCCTGTTCTGCGACCTGAGGAGCTTCACCAGCTTCGCCGAGACGCTCTCGGCCGAGCAAGTAATCGACGTGCTGAACCGTTACCTGGGTGAAATGAGCGGCGCCATATTGGACCACGGCGGTACGGTGGTCTCCTACATGGGCGACGGGATCATGGCCGTCTTCGGCGCGCCGATCGAGTTGGAGGACCACGCCGACCGCGCCCTCGCCGCTGCCCAGGAGATGGCGTTCGAACGCCTGCCGCGCTTCAACGCCTGGCTCGGCGAACAGGGTCTTCCGAGCGACTTCCGGATGGGCATCGGGCTCAACAGCGGGCCGGTGATGTCCGGCAACGTGGGCTCCGAGCGCCGGATGGAGTACACCGCCGTCGGCGACACGACGAACACCGCGGCGCGACTCGAGGGCATGACCAAGGGCTCGCCGTTCCAGCTGTTCGTGTCGGACGCCACGCGCCAGGCGCTCAAGCGGCCGGCGCCGGCGCTCGTCGAGCACGGGGAGGTCCCGGTCCGCGGGCGCGTCGCGCCGCTGCAGGTGTGGGCCGTCCCGGACGACGCCGGCGCGGCGACCGCGCGCGAGAGCGAGACGGGAGCCACAGCCGGCGGATGACCCCACGCCCGCGCCACGGACTGGCCTGCGCGCTCCTGACCGTCTGCGTCGTGCTGCTCGGAAGCACCGGCGCGAGCGCCGAGCCGCTGTTCGGCGCGGACTTCGAGCCGGGCCAGCCACCCCGCTTCACCGTCGACGGCGGCTGGCGCTTCCAGGTGGACCCGCAGAACGTGTCCGTCGTCAGCCCGGGCATCTCGCCCAACCTCTCCGTCCTTCCGTCGCTCCGCCTGCCGACTGCTCCGCAAGGTCGCGGGATCGCCCGCTTCGGCGACGCGACCGGCACGTTCTGCGGCGAGGACTGGGAGACCATCCCGCAGGATCCGCTGGGCGGCTGCACGTCGACCGGCGAGCCGGCGGGCTCGCTGACCAGCGAGCCGTTCTCGCTCGCCAATCGGCCGAGCGCCCAGCTCGAGTTCGCGGCGTGGTGGGAGATCGAGGCCGTCGACGCGAACCAGCACGACGTCATGGAGGCCGAGTACTCGGAGGACGGCCTGACGTGGACCTCGCTGGGCAGGCTCAACCCGGTCAACAGCGACGAGGGCTCGCCGTACACGAGCTATGCCAACACCGGCCTCAACCAGGAGCCCGAGTGGCGGCGCTACGTCGCGGACCTGACGCCGGCGGCGGGCTCGACGAACGTCCAGGTCAGGCTGCGCTTCAACGCCGGCGACGACCTCTTCCAGGGCTTCCGCGGGTTGCTGGTCGACGACGTGCTCGTCTCCGCGCCCTACACCGTCGGTCCACCCCAGATCACCGGCCTCGATCCGACCTGCGTCGCCGCGGACGGCGTCAAGACGGTCGAGCTCGCGGGGTCCGGCTTCGTCGTCGGATCCACCCTCCTGGTCGACGGGGCGCCCCCGGACGAGTCGGGGGTCCTGAGCTCGAGCCTCGCTGAGGTCCGCACGGAGTTGGCGGCGGGCAACCACACCGTCCAGCTCGTCGCACCCAACGGCGCGCAGAGCAACCAGGTCGCCCTCCTCGCCTCGGCGGACTGCGTCCCGCCGGTGCCGGAGGTCCAGGTGCCGGCCACCTTCGGCGATCCCCGGCCCACGATCACCGGCGTCGCGCGCGATCTCGAGGGCGACGCGCCGTTCGTGTCGGTGGCGATCTTCGCGGGGGACAAGCCGCCCGAGGGCGCTCCGCTGCAGCGGTTCGACGCGCCTCGCACCGGGACGACCTTCAGCGGCCAGGTTCCCGAGCCGCTGGCGGACGGGCCCTACTTCGTCATCGTCACGCAGGACAGCACCCGGGGCGGTCCCGGTCGCAGCGAGCCGCGCCAGTTCGCCGTCACGCCCACGCCTCCGCCGCCCCCGCCGCCGCCTCCGCCGCCGCCTCCGCCGCCTCCACCACCGCCGGTGCCGGGCGATTCGGATGGCGACCTGGTGACGGACGTCCTGGACAACTGCGATGCGGTGGTCAACGTGTCCCAGGCCGACGTGGATGCGGATGGGATCGGGGATGCGTGTGACACGTCGAACGCGTCGGTGCCGCCGGTCGTGGGCCGGACAGTGGTAGGGCGGGTCGTGAGCGGGACGGTGCTGGTGAAGCGTCCAGGGGCGTCGTCGCGGTCTCGCGCTCGCGCGAGTCAGGTGAAGAAGGGGTTCGTGCCGTTGAAGGGCGCGGAGGTTCTGCCGGTGGGGACGATCGTGGATGCGGTGCGGGGGCGGTTGTCGCTCAAGTCGGCGGCGGCGACGAAGGTGGGCGTCACGCAGTCGGCGGAGTTCTTCGACGGGATCTTCCAGATCAAGCAGTTGCGGGCGGCCAAGCCGGTGACGGAGCTGGTGGCGCAGACGTCGAAGGTGGAGTTCCGCAAGGTCTGCGGGAAGGGTGCGGTGTTCGGGAAGGGGTCGGCGGTGGCGGTGGTGTCGGCGTCGAAGAAGAAGAAGGTCGTGACGAGCCTGTGGGGTGATGGCAAGGGCCGGTACCGGACGCGGGGGCGTAACAGCGCGGCGACGGTGCGGGGGACGATCTGGTTGTCGCAGGAGCGCTGTGACGGGACGTTGACGCGGGTCAAGCAGGGCAAGGTGGCGGTGCAGGACTTCGTGGCGCGAAAGACGGTGCAGGTGCGGGCGGGGCACACGTATCTGGCGCGGGCGCAGCGCGCCAGCGTCAAGACTCGAAAGCGCCGCTGAGCGGCCACCGGATGCGACGCGACAGACCGGCTCTCGGCAGCCGACTCAGCTGGGCCATGGCGCTCGTCGTCGCGCTCGCCGGCGTGGGCGCGACGCCGGCCGGTGCCGCGTCGATCACCCTCGACCCGTCGAACGCCAACCGCCAGACGGGCACCGAGCACGAGTTGATCGTGACCGCCCTGGACGACATCGGTCATCCGGTCGCGGACATAGAGGTGACCTACGTCCGGACGGGTGCGAACCCGCAGGGCAGCACCGTCGTCACCACGGGGGCGGCCGGCACGGCGAAGATCAACTGGACCGGCACGACCTCCGGATTCGACGAGGTCACGGCGAAAGGGGACCCCGACGCCGACGGCACGCTGGAGGAGGACCTCGCCGAGGTGAGGTGGACGTACGGCAGCGTCGCGATCGGATCGAGCCCGCCGCCGCACGTCGACACCGGTTCCGAGGTCGAGGTCGTCGTCCTCGTCCGCGACGGGACCGGGGCGCCGAAGGTCGGGGCGATGGTGTCCTACGCGGTCGCGGGCGCGAACGAGACGGGCGGAACGGTCGTCACCGGCAACGACGGGCGGGCGACGATCCGCTGGACGGCGGCCGCTCCCGGCCGCGACATCATGACCGCCTTCTCCGACCTCGACGGCGATGGCGACCGCGGGCCGGCGGAGGTCGTGGGCAGGAGCGTCCTGAGCATCCCGACGATCCGCTCCTCAGGGCCGATCACCGCGATCTATCCCTCGGCCGAGCTGGCGTGCCAGGCTGAGTACCAGGGAGACCAGGAGCCCGAGTTCTACGGCGGCGTGCCCGGCTCCTGCGGCACCTACGTCTTCGCCGGCGGCGAGCTGGCCGGGCCGTTCTCCGGTCTCTACTCGCCGATCAGCCAGAGCGGCGTCTCGGGCTCGGGTGACGTCTCGGACCCGTTCCGCGTCACCACGGTGGTGTGCGTCGAGATCGAGGGCGCCTGCGGCGTCCGGGTGACACACGTCGTCCGCTACGTCATCGGAGCGGACTACTACCGCACGGACGTGACCCTCGAGAACCTCGGTCCGGCGGCGCGAGATCTCGACCTCTACCAGTACGCGGACTGCTACCTGCAGGACTCCGACGAGGGATTCGGGTTCGTGGACACCACGATCGGCAGCGTGTACTGCTCGGCGAACGCCAACAACGATCCGGCCGCGCGCATCGAAGGGTTCGTCCCGGTCACGCCGGGGAGCACGTACTTCGAGGGCGACTACTCCGAAGCCCACCAAGTGATGACCGGCGATCCGCTTCCGAACACGTGCCTGTGCGACACGAGCGATGACAACGGGATGACGCTCGGGTGGACCATCGACGGCCTGGCGCCGGGCGCGACCGCCACGCGGTCGCTGCTGACGGCGTTCTCGCCGGTGGGCGAGCCGCCGCCGCCTCCGCCCACCGTGACGCTCGACGCGGCGGCGATCAGCACGTCCGATCCCCGGCCGGTGCTCTCCGGTGTGGCGCAGGACAACCCGGGGGACGCCACCGCGGTCACGGTGTCGGTCTACCGCGGCTCGGAGACGACCGACCTCCTCCAGCGCTTCGTCGTCCAGCGCGTCGGCCCGCGGTGGAGCGGCCAGGTCCCTGAGCCGCTCGCGCCAGGCGCCTACTCGGTCGTCGCCGAGCAGGAGGACGCCGGGGGGCAGGTCGGACGCAGCGACCCGGTGCCGATGTCGGTGATCGCCCAGGTCACACCGCCTCCGCCACCGCCTCCGCCTCCGCCTCCGCCGCTCGTGCCGGGTGATCCGGATGGTGACGGCGTGCCCGATGTCCTGGACAACTGCGATGGGGTGGTCAACGTGTCCCAGGCCGATGTGGATGCGGATCGGATCGGGGATGCGTGTGACACGTCGAACGCGTCGGCGCCGCCGGTGGTGGGCCGGACCGTCGTGGCCCGGGTGGTGAGTGGGACGGTGCTGGTGAAGCTGCCGGGCGCGGCGTCGCGGTCTCGCGCTCGCGCGAGTCAGGTGAAGAAGGGGTTCGTGCCGTTGAAGGGCGCGGAGGTTCTGCCGGTGGGGACGATCGTGGATGCGGTGCGGGGGCGGTTGTCGCTCAAGTCGGCGGCGGCGACGAAGGTGGGCGTCACGCAGTCGGCGGAGTTCTTCGACGGGATCTTCCAGATCAAGCAGTTGCGGGCGGCCAAGCCGGTGACGGAGCTGGTGGCGCAGACGTCGAAGGTGGAGTTCCGCAAGGTCTGCGGGAAGGGTGCGGTGTTCGGGAAGGGGTCGGCGGTGGCGGTGGTGTCGGCGTCGAAGAAGAAGAAGGTCGTGACGAGCCTGTGGGGTGATGGCAAGGGCCGGTACCGGACGCGGGGGCGTAACAGCGCGGCGACGGTGCGGGGGACGATCTGGTTGTCGCAGGAGCGCTGTGACGGGACGTTGACGCGGGTCAAGCAGGGCAAGGTGGCGGTGCAGGACTTCGTGGCGCGAAAGACGGTGCAGGTGCGGGCGGGGCACACGTATCTGGCGCGGGCGCAGCGCGCCAGCGTCAAGACTCGCAAGCGCCGGCCTTGACCCACGGACGCCGAGTGCTGTAGGCATGCCCCCATGAGCGTCAACGGGACACGAGACGCGACGATCGCGGTGGTCGGCGACGGCTTCGGATCGCTGATCGTCTACTCCACCGCCGTCTATCTCGGGTTCCGGCCGGAGGAGATCACGATCTACGGCCCGAGCGACAACCCGGTGGGGACCTACCAGCAGTTCGCCTACAACCTCGGGCAGACCGTGCTGCGGTCGGAGTCCGAGTCGCACTTCCTCCCCGCCGACTGGCCGACGTTCGGCCAGCTCGACACGTGGTCGCACCGGAGCCTCGGGCCGATGCTGCGCTCGGCCCGCCGCAAGTACAACCCGGGCGTGCCGGAGATCCTGTCGGAGGCCGGCGTCGTGGCGCGGCGGCTGAACTGGAACGGCTCGCGCGTGCCCAAGCGCGTCGGGTGGCTCCAGCGCGAGGACGGCCCGCCGGCGCACTTCGTCCTCTACGACGAGGACGCGAACTACCTCGGGCGGGCCAAGCACGTGATGCTCGCGCTCGGGCACGGCCCGCTCGCCTTCCCGCCGCTGCTGGCCAAGGCGCGTGAGGATCCGGCCACCAAGGACCGGATCGTCCAGGCCTACGAGCCCAAGCAGTACGCGCCCGAGGGCCGCTACATCGTCCTCGGCGCCGGCATCGCCTCGATCAACGAATGGGCGAATGCCCTCGACGTGGGCGCGAAGGTCATCGCGCTGCGGCGCAACCCGGCGCCCGACGAGCAGGACCTCAACGTCCCGCGCTGCCTGTTCGAGGCGCTCGGGATCGACAAGTTCCAGAGCCTGAGCTTCGAGGAGCGGGTCGGCTTCCTCGGCGAGGTGCTCAAGGGCACGACGCCCAAGCGCCGGTCATGGCTGGCCCGGGTCGAGAAGGGCCGCTCGGAGGGCCGCTTCGAGGAGATGCTGGGCGAGATCGACGACGTCGGCACCGGGCCGGCCGGCCTGCGCCTGCACGTGAGCAGCCGGCACGGCGAGGACCCGGGTTGGCTCGACGTCACGGGCGTGGTCGCGGGGACGGGCTTCAACAAGTCGGTGCTCACGCTGCCGCTGCTGCGGCGCCTGGTCGAGCACTACGGCGTCCCCGTCGAGGAGGGAAGGATCAGGTTGCGCACGAACTGCGGCGTGCCGGGGCTCGACCGCGACGACTCGCGGCTGTGCATGATGGGCCTCACCGCCAACAACGTGATCCCGCACGGCGACACGATCGCGGGCCTGAAGTACATCGGCCGGCGCTTCGTCGCCGACTGCGCGCGGGCCGAGGAGCTCAGAGGCCGGTCGTTCTTCGGGCGCCTGGGCATGCAGGCCTCCCTGGGGCGCGAGACCGCCAAGGCGCTGCGCAAGGTGCGCCGCACGGAGCAGCTCGCCTGATGTGCCCGACACCGCTCGGCCGCATCCAGACACGGACGTTCGTCCTCATCGGGCCGGCGATCCTGGGCGTCGTCCTGTCCCTGCTCACCGGCAACGAGGGCTGGATCGTGCTCATCGGGATCTACCTCCTGATGGGCATCACGCTCGACATCCTCTTCTACCCGCGCGTCATCAAGTGGCAGCCGCCCTGGCTGACCTTCCTGCTGGCGGTCGGAGAGTTCGTGATCCTCTACACGCTCTCGCAGGTCGCCGAGGTCGGGCTCCAGCCGATCGATGCCGTGTGGTTCTACTGGGTCAGCTGGATCATCGCCAACGTCACCCGCATCGTCACGTTCCCGATCCTGTCGCTGACCTGGATCGAGAGCGGCGGCGAGTTCCGGCGCACCGGCTGGTCGATCGAGCCCGACCAGCAGCCGATGCCGGCGGTGCCCGCGGGCACGCCGGCGGGCGGCCAGGGCGTGCTCGCGCGCGAGTTCTCCTCGGTCAACCAGGTGCCGGTCGAGCTGCAGAACCTGCCGTCCCCGTCGGGGACCCACCGCCGGCCGGCCGGCGTCTAGCGGCTGAGGCCGGTGAGGTCCGGCTCGTGCCCGGGTGAGGACCAGGTGAAGCGGGTGACGTCGGTGCGCGGGGCGAGCGCGCCCGGGCGGGTGCCGCGGCGGACGAACAGGATCGGCGCCGGCACCGCCTTGGCGATCTGCGAGCGCGTCTCGCCGAGCCCTTCCTGACGCCAGCGCTCCGAGAGCCCGACCACGACCAGCCCCGCCCCCGCCGACGCGCGAACCAGGCCCTCGACGCCCGGCTCGGCGATCACCGGGGTCGAGACGATGCCGGTGAACTGCTGCACGACCAGCGAGGCGCTGCCCAGCAGCCGGCTCGCGTCGCCGCCCTCGTCCGTCGTCCCCGCCGCGCCGAGGAGGGTGAGCTCGATCCCGTTCGCCGAGGCGATCCAAGCTCCGAGCTCGAGCGCCGCCCAGTCGTGCTCCGCGCCGCTGAAGGGCACGAGCACCGACGTGCCGGGGCCGGGCACCACCGTCGCGCCCTCGCGCGCCACCAGGACGGCGACGTCGCACGGCGCGCGCGCGAGCACCGCGCCGACGTCGCCCTTGGGCACCCCCTCGCCGAGCAGCGGCCGGGCGCCGTCGAGCACGATCAGGTCGACCTCCTCGCGCTCGGCGAGCAGGGAGAGGTCGCGGCCCGGCTCGACCGACGTGAACGCGACGGCCCGCGCGGCGATGTGCTCGGCCAGCAGCTCCTGGCGCGCGAGCTCGACCTCGCTCCAGGCGGCGTTGAGCTGCTTGGCCTGCGTCTGCAGGCCGCCGCGGACGGCGGTGCCAGGCGCCGGCGCCACGAGCCGCGCGAGGATCAGCTCGCGCGGTGGCTCGGAGCGCGCGAGCGGCTCGGTGAGCGCCCGCAGCTGCCCGAGCGCGGCCGAGGTCTGCGGCGCGAGCAGGATCGAGCGCTCGGGGACGGGGATCGGGGAGTCGGCGATCGAGATCCTCCGCGCCTCCTCGAACTCCTCGTCGATGGGTGCGCCGAACTCGTTGCGGGGGTCGAGCAGATTGAGGACCGGTCCGGTCATCAGCGTCGTGACCAGGGCCATGATCACCAGGATCGCGAACAGCGCCTGGGAGATCGCGCCCTTCTCCAGCGCGAGATTGAGGACGATCAGCTCGGTCAGCCCGCGGGTGTTCATCAGCGCGCCGATCACCGCCGACTCCCGCCAGCTCATCCCGGTGATGCGCGCCGCGGCCGCGGCCCCGCCGAACTTGCAGAACACCGCGACGGCGAGGAGCACCAGCGTCATCCCGAGCAGCTCCGTGCGGTCGAGCAGGTTCATGTTCGTCCGCAGGCCGGTGTACGCGAAGAACAGCGGCAGCAGCAGCATGATCACGAAGTCCTCGATGCGCCGCGTGACGTCCTCGGTCAGGTCGGCGTGTCGCGGCATGATCGTGCCCATGACGAACGCGCCGAAGATGAGCGCGATGCCGATGGTCTCCGTCGCGTACGCGGACAGCAGCACGCCCGCGAAGATCGCGGTGATCCACACGGCGGGCACCTTCCCCGCTTCGTCGTAGGCGGTCGACACGCGCGCGAGGACCGGCCGCGCGACGAACGCCATCACCAGGCAGAAGGCGACCGCCAGCGCGATGGTGCGCAGGACGCCGGTGAACGACGCGGCGGTGGCGACCGCGCTGGCCAGCGCGATGAGGAACCAGGCCGAGACGTCGTCGATCGCCGCCGACGCGAGGGCCAGGGCGCCGACGGGCCGCTTGAGCATCCGGCGCTCGACCAGGATGCGCGCGAGGACGGGGAACGCGGTGATCGACATCGCGACGCCCATGAAGAGCGCGAACGCGATGAACTTGGTGTCCGGCGCGACGCGCTCGTAGATCGGCAGGGCGACCAGCAGGCCGACGGCCATCGGGATCGCCACGCCGGCGTTGGAGACCGCGGCGGTCTGCGTGAGCCTCCCCTTGAGCTGGGAGAGGTCGATCTCCAGCCCCACCAGGAACATGTAGAAGATCAGGCCGAGGTTGGCCGCAGCCCCTATGAAGGGGATCACGTCGCTCGGGAAGATCGCGGCCTGGACCTCCGGCGCGAGCGCCCCGAGCAGCGTCGGGCCGAGCGCGATGCCGGCCAGGACCTCGCCCATCACTCGCGGCTGGCCGATCTTGACGATCGCCGCGCCGGCCAGACGCGCGGCCAGCATCACGATCGCGATCGCGATGAAGAGCGCCGCGAGCGTGTGGCCGAACTCGCGCTGCTTGGTGGCGGTGACCTTCTGCTCGGCGACGGTGAGCGTGATCGTCCGGTCGGTCGCCTGGCCGGTGACCTCGGCCGCGCCCTCCTTCACACACGTGACGTCACCGGTCAGCGCGCCCGCCGCATAGGCGAGCTCCCCACCGGCCTTGCCCCTCCCGACCACCTCGAGCCGCGATCCGTGCTCCTCGAGCTCGATGCGGGCGCCCAGGCAGTCCGAGCGCGGGCTGATCCGGTAGTCGCCCGCCACCGACCCGGGGACCCGCAGCTGGGTGCCGGGCGCCGGCGGGTCGCGCTTGGACTCGGCTGCGAGCGGCTCGCTCCCGACGGTGCCGGTCAACGTGTCGCCCTCGACCGTCGCGGTGAGCGGCGCCTTCCCGCCCGCGCCGCAGGTCACGTCGCCCGTCAGGCGCCGGTCGCGCCAGAGCAGCTTCCCGCCGACGTCGCCCTTGCCGCGGATCGCGACGAACTCGCCCGACTGCGTCACGTCGAACTGCGCGCCGAGGCACCGGCTGGGGCCGGTCGCGTCGTAGCCACCGGCGATGTTCGGCTGGGCCTCGCGGTCCTTGCCGGCGGTCGCGACGTACACACCGGCGGCCGCGACGATGGCCATGAGCGTCAGGTAGAAGAGGACCAGCCGCCGGGGCACTGCGACTATCCTAAGCAGGTGCAGCGGAATCCCGTCAAGGTGGATCTCCAGGCCGGGGAGAGCCTCGGGCCGTACCGCATCGACTCGCGGATCGGCGAGGGCGGGATGGGGTGCGTCTTCCGCGCGACCCGCGCCGGCGACGACGTGCCCGTGGCCCTGAAGGTCGTCAAGGTCGAGCTGGCCTCCGACACCCTCTATCGCCGGCGCTTCTTGCACGAGTCGCGGGCCGCCGCCGCCGTGTCGCACCCGCACCTCGTGGACGTGATCGACGCCGGGGAGGTCGACGGCCGCCAGTACCTCGCGATGCGCTACATGGACGGCCCGACGCTCGAGGACCGCATCCGCGACCGCGGCCCGCTCACCGTCGCCGAGACGCTCCGCCTGGCCGCCGAGATCGGCGGGGCGCTCGACGCCCTGCACGCCGTCGGGCTCATGCACCGCGACATCAAGGCGTCGAACATCCTGCTCGCCGACGACGGCGCCGCGGCGCTGACCGACTTCGGCCTGGCCAAGGGCTCTGACTACGACGCGCTGACCCGCCCGGGCCAGGTCGTCGGCACGCTCGACTACCTCGCGCCCGAGCGCATCCGCGGCGAGCCGGCGACCGCCGCCACCGACGTGTACGCCCTC
Source organism: uncultured Solirubrobacterales bacterium (assembly GCA_963828075.1). Lineage (GTDB taxonomy): Bacteria > Actinomycetota > Thermoleophilia > Solirubrobacterales > Solirubrobacteraceae > JACCYI01. The sequence continues at coordinate 3,445,512 of CAWHDH010000021.1, forward strand.
GCCTGCGTCGTCGTCGAGTGTCTGACCGGCAAGCCCCCGTTCGGCGCCAAGGGGCCGATGATGGTCGCGTTCGCCCATCTCGAGGAGGAGCCGCCCGACCCGCGCGAGCTGCGCCCGGAGCTGCCGGCGGCGCTCGGCCCAGCCGTCAACAGCGCCCTGGCCAAGGACGCGGCCGACCGTCCGGCGTCCGCCAGCGCCTATGCCGACTTGCTCGCAGCCGCGGGCTCTGATTGAGTCGGACCGTGCCCGCGCTCATCGCCACCTCCGGCCCGCTGGCCGGGGAGCGCTTCGAGATCGTCGACGAGATCGTCCTCGGCCGTGAGAACGCGGGGATCAACCTCGCCGACGACGAGACCTCCCGCCGCCATGCCATCCTGCGCCCGCACGAGCGGGTGGCGCTGATCGAGGACGCCGGCTCGACGAACGGCACGTTCGTCAACGGCGCCCGCATCAGCGAGCGGACCGAGCTCAAGGGCGGGGACACGATCCGCGTGGGTCAGACGACCTTCGAGCTCGAGGCCGATCCCGAGCCGGTCGACGAGGGGGCCACCCGCGTGGCCACGCGGCCGGAGGTCGAGGATGTCGGGGCGACCCGTCTGCACCAGGCCCCGCCCGAGCCCGACGCGACCCGGCTGCACGACGTCCCCGAGCCCAAGCCGGTCGCGGCCACGGCGGCGCGCACGGCGCCGGTTCCCGCCGCGCCCGCGCCTCCACCGGCGCCCCCGCCATCCGCGCCGGCCCCGCGCGCACCGGCCCGCCCGGCGGCGGCCCCGTCGGCGCCGCTCCTCGGTGCCTTCGAGCCGCCCGCGGCAGCGACCCGCAAGAAGGGCATCGCCACGCGCAAGGTCGGGCCGACCCTCTACTCGTTCGCGGTGATCATCGGCACCGCGGTCGCCCTCGTCGTCTACTTCATCGGACGCGGGGCCTGACCCCCGGCGGCTCAGGTGGCGGCGAAGTAGATCGCCACGACGAGCGCGGCCAGCACGAAGATCGCCAGCGGGGCGAGGCGCGCCTGGGTCTTGGTCCGGGCGTCGCGCAGCCGGTCGAGCTCCGGGGAGACGCTTCGGGGGCCGGCCACGGCCGGGTCGACGTAGGTCGGGCGCCGCGGCGCCATCGCGAGGCCTGCCGGCACCGGCCGGACGGCCGACGCCTGCACCTCGATCTGCGCCGCGCTGCGCAGCTGCAGCACGGAAACGCCGATCAGCACCTCGTCGCCGGCGGTGATGCGCGTGGGCGACACCAGCTCGTTGTGGTTGACGAACGTGCCGTTGGAGGATCCGAGGTCCTCGATCACGGCCCCGTCGGATGCGGGGGAGATGCGCGCGTGGCGGCGCGAGACCTTGTCGTCGTCCAGCCGCACGTCGACGCCGGGGTCGCGGCCGATCTCGAGCGTCGCGCGCAGGGGGATCTGGCGACCGGAATCGGGTCCCTCGACGACCTCCAGCGTGAGCTCGGCCATGTCGCCCACCCTACCTCCGCTCGCACCGTGTATGTCAACATTTCGCTGGCGCCATAGCCATGCCCACCGACTCACGCATCGGCACCGAGCTCGCCGGCTACCGCATCGAGGCGCAGATCGGGCGCGGCGGCATGGGCGTCGTCTACCGGGCCGAGCACCTCCACCTGGGGCGAAAGGTGGCGCTCAAGCTGCTCGTCCCGGAGCTCGCGAGCAACGAGGGCTTCCGCCAGCGCTTCACCCACGAGTCGCGCCTGGCGGCGGCGATCGACCACCCGCACATCATCCCGCTCTACGAGGCCGGTGAGGTCGACGGCCTGCTGTTCATCACCATGCGCTACGTCGAGGGCACCGACCTCAAGCGGCTGCTGGCGCGCGACGGGCGGCTGGAGCCCGAGCGCGCGCTCACGATGGTCGCCCAGCTCGCGGGGGCGCTCGATGCGGCGCACGCCCGCGGCCTCGTCCACCGCGACGTCAAGCCCGCCAACGTGCTGGTGGCGTCGGCTTCAGGCCCCGAGGCCTCCGAGCACTGCTATCTCACCGACTTCGGCCTGACCAAGGACACCTCCGCGCAGATCGCGCTGACGGCCACCGGCACGTTCGTCGGCACGATCGACTACGTCGCGCCGGAGCAGATCCAGGGGGAGGAGCAGGGTGGGAGGGTCGACCTCTACTCCCTCGGCTGCGTGCTCTACGAGTGCCTCACCGGCAAGCTGCCGTTCCCCCGCGCCCAGGAGGTCGAGGTGATGCTCGCCCACCTCCAGGAGGAGCCTCCGAAGCTGAGCGCGGCGCGGCCCGACCTCCCGCCGGCGCTCGACGCCGTGCTTCAGAAGGCCATGGCCAAGGCGCCGTCGGACCGCTACGGCTCCTGCGGTGAGTTCGTGGTGGCGGCCCGCACGGCCCTCGCCGGTCCGGCGCCGGCCGCCGCGACGCGCCCAGCTGCGCGTGCCCCGGCGGTGGCGGCACCGGCTCCGGCGCTCGCGCCGGCGGGTGCCACGCGGCCCGCCGCCGGCCCGGCGCCGCCGCTCGCCGGTCCGCCGCGCCCGGCCGCGGCCCCCCGCGAGCGCGAGGTCGCCCCGCCGCGCCGGCGGGCGGGCCCGCTCATCGCCGTCGGCGTGCTCGCCGTCGCCGGCGCTGCCGCGGTCGGAGCACTGCTGGGCGGCGGCGGCGACGACGCCGAGCCGACCGAGCCCGCCTCCGGGAACGTCGCGGCGGCCGGCGGGCTGACCGTGCGGTTCCCGTCGGACTGGCAGACCGCAGGGTCGCCGCCGCCCGCGCTCGGCCTCGATCTGACCGATCCGGTGACCGTCGGCCCGCGGGCCGGCGGGGCGGGATCGGGCCTCGTCGCGGGCGGCCTCGCGCCGGACGGCGCGAGCCTGCTGCCGGCGTCGCTGATCCGGGGTCTGGGGGAGACGCCCGCCGTCCCCGACGGCGTCCGGCTGGGGGCCGTCGAGGCGTTCCGCTTTCGCGACCTGCGCCCCGCAGGATTCGACGGGACCATGACGCTCTACGTCGTCCCGACGGACCGCGGGGCGTCGGGTGTCGCGTGCTATGCGACCGGAGGCGCCGCGCCGACCTTCGCCCGGCGCTGCGACCAGGTCGCCGGCTCGCTCGAGCTGACGGGCCGCAAGGGCCTCGCGGTGCAGCCGAGCGAGCCATACGCCAAGGGGGTCGGCGCCCTGCTCGCGTCGACCGCCGAGGTCCGCGAGCGCGGCCGCGCGCGCCTGCGGCGTGCCCGCACCTCCGTTCAGCAGGCGGAGGCGGCCGACGGCCTCGCCGGCGGTCACGCGAACCGGGCGCGCGCGGCGAAGCGGCTGGCCGTCCCGCCCGTGGCGGCGCGGGCGCACGCGGCGATGGGCGCCGCGATCGCGGCGGCCGGGCAGGGGTACTCGGCGATGGCGGCGGCGGCGCGGCGCCGTGACCGGGTCGCCTTCGCGGCCGCGCGGCGCCGCGTGCGCGCGGCCGACGCGTCGCTCACCGGGTCGGTCTCCGCCCTGGAGCAGCTCGGCTATGAAGTCTCGGATCCCGCGACCGGAACATAGGGCGAGGATCGTTGTTGTATTACCAATGCTCCGCATGAAGCTCGCGCTCGCCGTCTCGGTGGCGCTCCTCCCGGTCGCCTTGCTCGCTGCGCCGGCGGTCGCCGCCCCACCCGCCAACGACGGCTACCTGCAGTCGATCCGTATCAATGACCCGGCGACGAAGCTCCCGCGCCAGCAGGTCAAGGACCTCAAGGACACGCGTGAGGCGACCACGCAGGCCGACCTGTTCAGCCCTCCCGCGAGCGGCGGCGGGGCGGAGACGACCCGTTGTGGGCCGACGGCCTACGGCAGGACCGTCTGGTACGACTTCACCGCGGATCAGTTCGGCACCGCCGAGGTCCAGGCGGCGGGCTACGACGGCGTCGTCACCGTCTACGAGTTCGACCCGAAGACCGCCCGCATCGGCAAGGTGGTCGCCTGCTCGAGCGAGCCGGGCGTGACCGAGGACCTCTTCGTCCCGGTGCGCAAGGGAGGGTCCTACACCATCCAGATCGGCGGCGTCGACGCGGGCACCGGCCTCGGTCCGGTCGGCGGCGACCTCCAGCTGACCTTCGAGTTCTTCCCGGACCGCGATCGCGACGGCGTGTTCGATGCGCTCGACAAGTGCCCCACGCAGGCCGGCGATCAGGGCGAGGCCGGCTGCCCGCCCGAGCTGCGCTCGAACCCGAAGGTGCGCGCCATGCCCACCGCCACCGGCGTCCGCATCCTGACCCTGAACGTGACGGCGCCGAAGGGCGCGCGCGTCGAGGTGCGCTGTCAGCGTGGCTGCGCGACCAAGCAGGTCCGCCGGGCGCTCAAGCGCGGCACGCTCGCGTTCTCCAAGTTCCGCAACCGGGACCTCTCCGCCGGCGCCGTGGTCGAGGTCCGCGTGACCGCGAGCCGCTCGGTCGGCAACTACTACCGGTACACGATCTCGCGCGGGAACTTCAAGCGCGCGGAGCGCTGTCTCGCACCGGGCTCCACCAAGCCGAAGAAGTGCAGCTGATGCTCGGCCGCGTCGCGGCGATCGTCGTGATCGCCGGTGCGGCGTTCGCCGCGGCGTTCCTGCTCGCCGGCTCGGGCGGCTCGAAGGGCACCGCCGCCGCCGCGGCCGAGCGCGTCCGCGCGCTGCCGTTCCCCGCGGCGCGGATCCAGCTCCCGGCCTTCGAAGACGCCGCCGCCCTGCCGGGGCTCGGCGCGGCTCCGGCGCGCCCGAAACCGCGGGCGACGGCCACCCCCGCGGCGCCGCCGCCGTCGCCGCAGGCCCCCACGCCGCTGAACCCGCCGGCGCCCCCGCAGCCGAACCCGCCCCCGCCTGCGAACCCGCCGCCACCACCACCGCCGCCCGGGGTCATCGAGGGCTGAACGCGGCCGGCAGCGGCTGCGCGAGCGCCGCCCGCAGTCGCTCGAGGTACTCGGCGCGCGGGATCTCGACCGCGCCGAGTGACGCCAGGTGCGGGGTGACCCACTGGACGTCGAGCAGCGCATCGGGCCCGAGGCGTTCGGCGAGGGCGACGAGGGTGACCTTCGAGGCGTCAGGCGCCCGGTGGAACATCGACTCGCCGGCGAACAGCCTGCCGACGGCGACGCCGTAGAGGCCGCCGGCGAGCTCTCCTTGAGGCGTCCAGGCCTCGACGCTGTGCGCCCAGCCGAGGTCGTGCAGCTTCCGGTAGGCGGTCTCGATACGGGCGTCGATCCAGCCGCCGGGCCGCAGCGGATCGCCACAGCCCGCGACGACGTCGCCGAACGCCGTGTCGACGCGGATCTCGAAGCGCCGCACCGAGCGCCGCAGCGACCGGCTCACCCGCAGTCGCTCGAGCGGCAGGATCCCGCGCGGGTCGGGCGACCACCACACCATCGGCTCCATATCGGTCATCGGCATCGGGAAGACCCCGCCGCGGTAGGCCGCGAGCAGCGTGCCGGGCTCGAGGTCGGCCCCGACGCCGACGATGCCGTGGTCGCCGGCCGTCTCGGCCGGCGGCAGCCGCCATGCGCTTGGTGCGGGCTCGACCGGCGCCATGGGCTGGCATCATCGTCGCATGGCCGCATCGGCTCGCAAGGCGGCGGAGGCGGCGGCGCAGACGGCGAGCGTCGAGGACGCGCGGGCCGCGGTCGACGCCCCCGGACCGGCCGGCGGCCGCGCCGCGGCCGACCCGCTGATCGGCGACCTGCGCCGGGCCGGCCTGCTCCCGCTCCTCGTCCTGCACTTCGTCGGCGAGGCGCCGACGTACGGCAACCAGCTGATCGAGCGGATCGGCGAGCTGACGCACGGCGCGCTCGTCGTGAACCCGAACACGATGTACCCGCTCCTGCGCACGCTCGAGGCGCGCGGACTCGTGCAGGGGGAATGGGAGCACCCCGAGCGCCGGTCGCGTCGCTTCTACCGGTCCACGGCCGAGGGCCGCGCCGAGCGCGACCGGCTGGCGGCGGAGCTGGCCCCGAGGCTGGACCGGATCGCCGCCTCGGTCGACGCGATCCGCGGCATGCTCTCGTGAAGGCGCACGCGATCGTGCGGGTGCCCGGCCCCGTCGATGCGGTCGAGACGCTGTGGCATGACCGGGTTCGGTGGCCGACCTGGATCGACGGCTTCGCCCATGTCGTCTCGGTCACCGAGGACTGGCCGGCCCCCGGGGCGGTGCTCGAATGGGCGTCGCGACCGGGCGGCCGGGGCCGCGTGCGAGAGAAGAGCCTGTCGCGGGTGCCCGGCGGCGCACATTCGACCGCGGTCGAGGACGAGCGGCTCGTTGGGACGCAGATTGTCGAATTCATCGTGGATAGCGGGGGGATCGTGGTTCATCTAACCCTCGACTATAGGCTTAAGGTAAGGAATCCGCTGACGCCAGTGGTCGATGCGCTGTTCATCCGGCGGTCGCTGGCCGCCTCGCTGCAGCGCACGCTGGCCCGTTTCGAGGTGGAGCGGGCGGCGGACTGACCCGAATACCATTCGCCGCCGTTCACTCGAGAAGGGAACCCGAAATATGTTCGTGTTCAAAGCCGCGGTCGTCGGCGCGGGCGTGATGGGCGGCGAGATCGCCCAGGTCATCGCCTCCGCCGACATCCCCGTGGTCCTCAAGGACGTCGACATGAAGTTCGTCGACGCGGGCCTCGACAAGGCCCGCGAGGTCACCGAGGGCCAGGTCTCCAAGCTCGTCAAGAAGGAGAAGCTGACGCGCGAGCAGGCCGACGAGCAGCGCGACAAGACGCTCTCGCTGATCACCGGCACCACCTCGTACGAAGACTTCGGCGATGTCGACTTCGTCATCGAGGCCGTCCCGGAGAAGATGGAGATCAAGCACGCCGTCTTCATGGACCTCGACGCGGCGACGCCCGGCCACGCGATCCTCGCGTCCAACACGTCCGGGCTGTCGATCACCGAGATCGGCGAAGTCGTCAACCGGCCGGACAAGGTCGTGGGCTTCCACTTCTTCTGGCCGGCCTCCTACATGCGGCTGATCGAGATCATCGAGGGCGACGACACCTCGCCCGAGACGGCGCAGGCCGCCGCCAACTTCGCCCAGGCGATCAAGAAGATGCCCGTGCGCTGCGCCGAGGTCCCTGGCTTCGTGGTCAACCGCATCCTGAGCTCCACCGCCGCGGAGATCTGGCGCTACCAGGACGAGACGGGCACGCCGGTCGAGGCGATCGACGAGGCCATGGTGGCCTCGGGCGTCGCCCCGATGGGGCCGTTCCGGCTCGCGGACATGTCGGGGCTGGACACGGCGGTGAAGGTCGCGCGCGACATGCGCGACGCCTACGGGGACCGCTTCTACGTCCACCGGGCGATGGAGGAGCTGGTCGAGCAGGGCAATCTCGGCGCCAAGACCGGAAAGGGCTTCTATGAGCACTCCTGAGACCCAGCCGGCGGTGGACTCAAAGCTCGCCGACCGCTTCCTGCTGAAGGCCTTCGTCGAGGCCTGCCTCGTGCTGGAGGAGGGTGTCGCGGGCGTCCGCGACATCGACCTCGGCATGATGATGGGCACCGGCATGGTGCCCGGCCCGTTCGCCCGCGCCGACTTCCGCGGGCTCGACGACGTCCTCGCGGCGCTCGAGCAGGCCGAGGAGGACTGGGGCGAGCACTTCGAGCCGCCGCTGATCCTGCGCCGGCTGGTCGCGCAAGGGCGCCTCGGGCCGAAGACCGGCCAGGGCTTCTACCCGTATCCGGCGCCTGACGAGGGCTACGGCGACAAGCCGGTCAAGCTCGACACGCGCGGCGAGGTCGCGATCGTCTGGATCGACAACCCGCCGGCCAACTCGATCGCTCCCGCGGTGATCGACGGGCTCCAGGCGGCGTGGGACGCCATCGAGGCCAACCCCGAGGTCAAGGCGATGATCGTCGCCTCGCCCAACCCGGCGCTCTTCTGCGCCGGCGCGGACATCAAGGCGTTCACGAAGATGGACGCGGCCGGCGGCAAGCAGCTGCTCGACGACGGCCACGCGCTCCTGCGCTCCTGGGAGCGCTCGCGGACGGTGACGATCGCCGCGGTCAACGGCATCGCCTTCGGCGGCGGCTGCGAGCTCGCGATGGCGTGCGACATCCGCCTGGCGGCGTTCTCGGCCACGTTCGGCCAGCCCGAGATCAACCTCGGGATCATCCCCGGCTTCGGCGGCACCCAGCGGCTGCCGCGGCTCGCGGGTGAGGCCAAGGCGCTCGAGATGAACCTGACCGGCGACGCGATCTCCGCGGAGGACGCCTACCAGCACGGGCTGGTCAACCGTGTCGTCGCCGACCACGAGCTGTTCGACACCGCGCTGGCCTGGGCGCGCAAGCTGGCCGGCCAGGCCCCGCTGGCGATCGAGCAGATCAAGCAGGTCTCCAACGCCGGCGACCTCGACGAGGGCATCGAGGCCGAGAAGGTCGGGTTCACGACCGTGTTCGGCTCCGAGGACGCCAAGGAGGGCATCGGCGCCTTTCTCGGAAAGCGGACGCCGAGGTTCCAGGGCAAGTAGCGTCGTCCGTAGGTCGCCGGTCCCGCGTGACCTCTTCCTATCGTTTCCGGGCCCGGTGACCGAAGGACGAAACCCCCATCTCCGCCTCGCCGAGCTGATCCGCCAGGCGGGGTCGGTGGTGGCGCTGACGGGAGCCGGGATCTCCGTGCCGTCGGGGATCCCGGACTTCCGCTCGCCGGGAACCGGGCTGTGGGCGAACGTGGACCCGATGGAGGTCGCCCACATCGACGTCTTCCGCCGGAATCCCGAGCGGTTCTGGGCGTTCTACGGCCATCGCTTCACGACGCTGCGCGACAAGGTCCCCAACGGGGCGCACCGCGCGCTCGTCGAACTCGAGCGGCGCGGGAAGCTTCGCGCGGTCATCACCCAGAACATCGACGGCCTGCACGAGGCGTCGGGCATCGGGGACCTGATCGAGGTCCACGGCTCGATCGCCCACGCGTCGTGCCTTGACTGCGGCGCCCGCCACGACCTCGAGGACGTCCGCGCCCGCCTTGCCGCCGCGCCCGACGGCGTGCCGCGGTGCGAGTGCGGGGCGGCGCTGAAGCCCGACGTCGTCCTGTTCGGCGAGTACCTCCCGGAGCTCGCCCTCGCGCGCGCCTCGGCGCTCGCCGCGAGCGCCGACCTGTTGCTGTGCGTGGGCTCCTCGCTCGAGGTCTACCCGGTCGCGCAGCTGCCGGAGATCACTTTGGCGGCCGGCGGCCGGGTCGCGCTCGTGACGATGGGACCGACGCCGTATGACCGCGAGGCGGAGGTCAAGCTCGACGGCGACGTGGTCGCGGAGCTCGAGGCCGTGGTCGCGGCGCTCTGAACCCCGCTAACCCCGGTCATTGAGGGGGTGGAGAGGGCGGGGCCGCCGGGTGGGCGCGTGGGTCGGCACTCCCTTCGTGAAAGTGCGAGCAGATGCTGAGCCGTGGAGTAGCATCCACTAGCAGTTTCGCGGAGGACATACCCGTCCGCCCGCCCAAGCCACGCTCCCGCCCGTCCCGGCCAGCCGGGCTCTCACCCCGGGCCGGCTCGCTTCCCTAGATGATGCCGTTCAGCTCCGCGGCGCGCCCAAGCGGGCGTCGTGCGACAGCGGAGCGGTCTCTCCGCGCGCGAGCGCCAGCCCCACAGCGGGGGCGTGCTTGAACAGGTTGTTGCCGGCCACGAAAGTCAACGCATCCAACTCCCATGCGGCGAGCGCGTCGTGGCCCCAGGGCAGCTCCGTGACCCAGCAGTGCCGGGTGGCCGCGGCGCCCGGCGCGAGGCCGGGCAGCGCGCGCGCCACGTAGGCGTCGGTGCGCGCGGCGGCGGCCGCGAGCCCCGCCGGATCGAGCAGCGCGCCGTCGGGACGGACCGGCGTGCTCGCGACGCCGATCGCGTACTGGCGGTTGCCGGGCAGCGGGTCCCCGTAGGCGCCGGCCTCGCCGAACGCGCCGCTCGAGTCCTGCAGGCAGGCGAGGCGCGCCGGTGCGTCGCCGCGGACCGCGTAGGTGAGCCGGACGTGCACCGAGTGCGCGACGTCGAGGGCCAGGCCGGCGCCGGCGGCCAGCCGCGGCGTGTCGCGGCCCGCGCATACGACCACCCGGCCGTGCTCCGCGATCCCGGCGCTCGTGCGGACCTCGACCGTCGAGGCGCCGGTCGGCCGGACCGCGACCACCTCCCCGGCGACGAGCGACGCGCGTAGGCGGCCGACGAGCGCCCCCACGGCCGCACGGGTGCGGATGACGCCGCCGTCGTCGTCGAGCATGGCCGGCTGCGGCGGGTCGGGGGCGAGCAGCGGGAGGCGCTCCGCGATCTCGGCGGCGCCGGCCGCCCGTGCTCGCACGCCGGCCTCGCGCAGGAGCGGCAGGTGCCGCGCCACTGCCGGGCCGAGCGCGAGCACCCCGTCGCCGGAGACGAGCTCGACGCCGAAGCGCTCCTCCCACTCACGCCACGCCTGCCGCGCCCGGCAGGCGAGAGCCACGAGCCGCGGGTCGTCGTGGGCGTGGCGGAAGATCCGCGACTCGCCGCCCGACTGCGCGCCGCCCGGCGCGCTTCGCTCGTAGACCGTCACCGGGGTCCCGGCATCGGCGAGCGCGAACGCGGTGGCGAGGCCCACGATGCCCGCGCCGACCACCGCGACGTCCGTGCCGGCGTCCACTAGTAGGGGCCCGCGGCCGCCCGCGCGCGCAGCGCCGACTCGACCCGCGAGAGGGCGGCGGCGACGGCATCGCTCGTCTCGGCGTCGAGGCCGCCCTGCAGTGCCGCGTTGGCGGCTGCAGCGGCGGCGTCGCGCTCGGCGTCGATAGCGGCGATTCGCTCGGTCATCCCGCTCAGGCCCGCGTACGCGGCCAGCTCGACGCGCGCGGCCTCCACCGCCAGGTGCGTCTGCAGCGCCGCCTCGCGCTCGCGCCCCTGGTCGAGGTCGAGCCGGCCGCGCAGCGCCAGCTCCTCGCAGGCCAGCGCCGCGTCGCGGCCGCCGAGCAGCGCCGCGAGCCGCTCCTGGGGCCGCAGCGCGACCTCGCGCCGCTCGCGAGCCGTCCGGTCGACCGGCGGCAGCTCGCGCGCCTCGGCCCAGCGGCCGTCGGCGACCTGCTCGCCGGCGCCGTAGCCGACGCGGGTCACGAGCGCTCGGGCGGGATCGGCCTCGGCGGCGTAGGGGTCGGCGGCAGCGACGCGGTGGCCGTGGACCGCCTGGTTGAGCACCGCGAGCGCGCCGGCCACGGTCGCGTCGGCGTCGGCGCCGGCGGCCTGCTCGAGCCACGCGGCCGCTGCGGCCGCGCCGGCCAGCGGCGCCGTGTCGATCACCGTCACGCGCGTCACGGGGACGCCGGCTCCTGGCGGCTCGGGTGCCGCGGCGCGCGCCCGGCGGCCGCCGAGCGCGCGGCGGCGCGGGCCCTCGGCCGCCGCCACGACGAGGATCTGCTCAGGTCCCTCGCCGGTTCGCGGCCGCAGGACATAGCGGCCGCTGCCGGGCCCGAGCGGGCCGGGGAACTCCCACTGGACGAACCGGAACAGCTACTCGCCGCGGTGCGGCCGCGACGCGCGCTTGGTGACCTTCAAGGCGTACTTCGAGGGCTCGAGGCGGACCGTCGGGTTGTCGATCTCGCCGAGGCGGTCGATCAGCTTGACCCACTGCCTGGGCTTGAGCGCGGTGTTGACCTGCTTGGCCAGCTGCTTGTTGGTCCCGTACATCGGCTGCCAGCCGACGTGGATGTGGTCGTCGTGGTCGCCCATCGCGTACGTGTTGTCGGTGCCCTCGAAGGTCATGAGGGAGATGATCTGGTTCGGTTTCATCATGCCCTGCAGCGTCAGCAGGCGCTGGATCGTCATCTCGGTCACCGAGCCCTTGCCCTGGTGTCCGATGATCGGGATCCCGTTGACCTTGGCGATGTCGATCGCGTTGCCGGAGGAGTGGTGCGAGACGTTGCCCGACTTCGTCAGGTAGCCGTGGCCGCAGCGCAGGCTGGTCACCGTCGGCTTCAGGCCGGAGGCCGCGAGGAACTCGAGGGTCGCGAGGGCGCGACGGTCGATCTGGCCGGTGCGGACGTCGTCGCGGCCGCAGTTGTAGATCTCGACGCGCGGGTTGGCGAGGACGCGCTGCTCGAGCTCCTCCTTGCTCATCAGCAGGATCTGGCCGATCGACGGCGTCACCGCGTCGGGCCCGAACAACGGGTTGCGGCCGGCCGCGCGGTAGATGGCGGTCGACTCGAGCAGCTTCCAGCCGTCGAGGATCGGCTTCGGGTCGATGCGCGGCGCGCCGCGGCCGGCGGGGCGGATCTCGAAGAGGACGTGCGGGGCGACCGACGGGTCGGCGCTCTGGCCGATGCGCCCGAGGATCGTGCCCGCGGCGACCTTCGACCCGACCTTGAGGGTCTTGAGCTGGATGTCCTTGCGGTCCAGACCGAAGAGGCGGGAGAGCCCCCGGACGGTGGTGATGCCGGGCACCTTGCCGCCGGACTCGACGACCTGCTGGGCGCCGCCGGCGTCCTGGCTGTTGGCCCGCATCGGGTTGGCGAACAGGCGCTCCTTGGCGGCGCGGATCGCGTCGGCGGTCGCGGTCTGCGGGGCCTCGACGGCAGCCGGCGGGGCGGCGTTGGCGGCGATCCGCTCCTTGGTCACGGCGGGCGCCTTGCCGGTGGCCTTGCGGACGGCGCGCTTCGCAGCGTGCTCGCCGGCGGACGCGGGCTCGGTCGGCTTGGGGTCGGCGGCCGGGAGCTTGAGCTCCCGCGCGATGTCGGCGCGGGTGACCGACCGCGGCTTGGGGGCGGGATAGCGCTCGGCGATCTTCCCGAGCTTCGCGTACGTGAAGGTGTTGCCGTAGACGTCCTGGAGCTGGATGAACCGGCCGAGGCGCTGGGTCTCGCCGATGCGGACGACCTTGCCGTCGTTGGCGGCGATGACCGGCGCCCCGCGGCGGGCGTAGATGTTGATGCCGCGGCGGGCGCTCTTGGACTCGATCAGGTAGGCGGCGTTCTGGCCCTTCTTGCGGCGCTTGGTCAGCTCGCGCTCGGAGAGGTCGTCGGCGTAGGTGGCCTTGGCGTAGACGGGGAAGCGGCCTTGGGTCAGCCCGGTCAGCGAGCCGACGAGGTTGGAGGGCAGGCCGCCGATCAGCCGCGCGCGCATGAGCACGGAGTCGACGTACCAGTCGGCGTGGTTGTAGGCGAAGACGGCCTTGGAGATGTCCTGCTCGGCGCCGGCGGCCCGCAGGTAGCGCGCCGCGGCGAAGATCGCGTCGACCGGGTTGTACGGGTCCTTGACGCCGTCGCGGTTGGCGTCGACGCCGTACATCTTCCAGGTGGCGGGCATGAACTGCATCCAGCCGAGGGCGCCGGCCGAGCTCACGTTGAGGTTGCGGCCGTAGTCGGTCTCGATCTCGTTGATCGCCGCCAGGAGCTCCCAGCGGATGCCGTACTGCATGCCGGCGGCCTGATAGATCGGGAGCAGGAAGGGCGGGATGCGGAACTTCTCGATGAAGAAGTTCGGAACGCCGATCGGGGCGGCGCCCGGGGTGGCGAGGGAGAACGTCGGGTTGTCGAGCGTCGGCGTGCCGTCGGTGTTGCGCCCGCGGTTGGCGCCGTCGACCTCCTTCTTGACCTCGCCGGTCTTCTTGTCCTCGACCTCGCCGACGACGGCCTGAACCTCAGCCTGCGCGTTCGCGGTGCCCTTGCTCGCGGGGCGCTTGACGCGGTCGGCCTTCGCGGGCTCGCGCTTGCGGGAGGTCTCCTGCTTGGCCTGGCCCCCGGGGCGGGCGGACGGCTTGCCGGCGCCGGGCGTCGCCGTGCCGGCCGGCGTCGGCGCCGCCTTCGGGGTGGCGGTCGGGGTGGGGGCGATGAGCGGGCCGGCGTCCTCGACACCGACAACCGGTCCGGTGATGCCGGGGATCTCGATCTCGTCGAGCGGCGTGCCGGGCGGCACGTCGACGGTGACCTGGAGCTGCTTGCCGCCCAGCAGGGTGACCGTGAGCAGGCGCAATTCGGCGCTCGCCGGCATGACCGCAAGGCCAAGACCGGCGCTGGTGACGCCGGCGGTCGCGGCCAATGTGAGCAGCTTGCGTCGATTCATCTAGCCGTTCTCTCCCGCAAGGGCCATCCCGCCCCTACCCGGTGGACGAACGGGACGCTACTGGCTGGTCGAAGGGGGTGCAATGTAGAACCGTTAACGCTCGGTTGCGCCGGTTCATGCGGTCATGAGCCGCGGCGCCCAGCGACTGATACCGGGCCCTTGTAAGGCCGCCGTGAGTCTCACCCTTCACTTGAGGTTACGGTACCGGAGTCGCCGGACATCCGTGCGCTACCGTCCCGCGCACCCGTGAACCGAGCCGGAGGCACGCCGTGACCATGGACGACGATCGCAGCGCCGAAGGACTGCGCGACCGCATCACCCGCCAGGGCGAGGACGCCCTCGGCAAGCTCGCGCAGGAGTTGCTCGAGAACCCGCTCGTGGCGAGCACCATCACCCGCGCGTTCGACGCGCGCGAGCGCGCGGTGCAGGCGCAGGAGGCGGCCATGGGCGCGCTGAACCTGCCGTCGGCGGCCGACATCGAGCGGCTCACCCGGCGCCTTCGCTCGGTCTCGCAGCGCCTCGAGGGCATCGAGGACGGCGTCGACCGGCTCGACCAGCGCTTCGAGGTCCTCGCCCAGTCGGCCTCCCGCGCCTCGGCGGACGACCGCCTCGCCGCGGTGGAGTCCCAGCTGGCGAAGGTCACCCGCGAACTGCACGCCCTGCACACAGCGCTCGACACCGCTCCGCCACCGGTCCCCCGCGAGCAGGAGCGCCTGGAGGTCGACGAGCCGATCCCGGCCCGCAAGCCCGCGCCGCGCAAGTCCGCCGCCGCCCGCAAGAAGTAGTTCAGGCGAGCGCGGCGGCCGCCGCCCGCCCCATCGCCTCCTCGGCGGCGGCGAGGGCGTCGGCATCGATGAGCGCGCCCTCGCCGTCCGAGGTGACGATCACCGCGCACGCCGCCGGTGAGCCGTGGCCGGCGGCGACCGCCAGCACCGCCGCGGATTCGAGGTCGACGGCGATCGCGGCCGCGTGCCGGGCATCGGCCTCGTCGATGAGGTCGGCGGACGCCAGGGACCCCCGGACCGCCGTCTGCCCGGCGGCGGCGAGCAGCGCGCCGAAGAGCGTGGGATCGGGCGCTTGCCGCCCGGCGGCCCCGAGCGCGCGGCTCGCGCCGTCCTCGCCGAGCACCGCGTCGGGCACCACCAGCGTCCCCAGCGACGGCCCGCCCGCGAAGGCCCGCGCCGATCCCACGCGGATCAGGCGGCGGGCGCCGAGGCCGATCAGCTCGCGGACGACGATCGCCGCGCTCGGCCCGCCGGTGCCGGTGCTCTGGATCGTCAGCAGCCCGCCGTCGGCGGCCATCCCGGTGTAGCCCCACAGCCCGCGGTGGTGGTTGAGCATCTTCGGCCCCTCGAGCAGCCACTGCGCCAGCCGGAGCGCCCGCCCGGGGTCGCCGGGCAGCAGCACGCGCTCGGCGACGTCGGCATGGGGTTGGAGGTGCGGCGCCAGGCTCGGCACGGGGCCCGCCATGGAACTACACTTGCGCCGCCTATGGCCAAGAAGGAGAAGAAGGGCACCTCCAAGCGGGAGTCGGCCAGCCCCGCCGACGCGGTGCGCAGCGCCGTCGAGCAGGCCTTCGCCGCGACCGCCGGCGGCGCCGCCTCCACGCGCGATCGCGCGCAGGAGATCGTCGACGACATCACGTCCGCCGCCTCCCGGGTGCGAGAGGCGCTCGGGCCGCTCGACGACGTGCGTGGCCTGCGCACCGAGGTCGACTCGCTGGCCCGCCGCGTCGCCGCCCTCGAGGTCCGCCTGGCGGCCTCACCCGCGGCCGCGGAAGACCCGACCGACGAGGGGGCCTAGCCGATGGGTGCCGAGTTCCGCTCCGCCGACGAGTTCATGGACGTGATGGACCGCGTCTTCGGCCTCATGGACGAGGACCCGGAGATGGGTCCCAAGCTGCGCGACGCCGACGTGCCGCAGCAGTTCGAGTTCTCCGACCTCGGCCTCGTCGTCAACATCCGGGCGGCGACCGACGACGAGGACGGCTGCCTCTACTGGGAGTGGACCGAGGACGTCGACTGGAAGCCCAAGGTCCGCATGACGATGAGCTCAGAGACCGCGAACAAGTACTTCCAGGGCAAGGAGAACGTGGCGATGGCGATCGCCCGCCGGCGCATCAAGACCGGGGGCGACGTCAAGGCGGCGCTGGCGCTGATGCCCATCATCAAGCCCGTGTTCACCGCCTTCCGGGACATCGTCGAGGCGGAGTATCCGCATCTGCGGGTGTAGTGGGTTTCGTCCGGCCGGCCTTCGCCGACGCTCGGGCTCTGGACGACCTTATGTTGACACCTGGCGGGTTCGGGTGTAGACCTTGGGGGGCAAATGGCCGGGAAGTGGGGGCCCCATGTGGTCCCCCGCAAGGCGCGCCTTCGGGTGTCCGCCGCCGGCCGAGGCAGCGGGCCGCATTGCCCGCGACGGGCGGCGGGGCCACCACTTCGGTCCCGCCGTTCCGAACCGCACTCACGTAGCTTCAGTCACGCGATGAGCGAGCTGCCGCTGACCGAGGTCGCCCGCATGGTCGACGTCTCGCCCGCCACGCTGCGGCGGTGGGTCCGCGAGGGCGTCGTCCCGCTGACCGACGGCTCCTGGAACGCGTCCGCGGTCGCGCACGCGCGCATCGTGGCGCGGCTGCGCGAGCGCGGCCACCGCCTCGAGGAGATCCGCCGGGCCACCGACGCCGGCCGGCTCGCCTACGGCTACATGGAGGACCTCTTCCCGCTGCCCTCGCAGGGCATGGGCCTCGAGGACGCGGCCGAGGAGGCCGGGCTCGAGCCGGCGCTCGTCGAGCGGATCTGGACGACGGTCGGCTTCCCGGTCCAGCGCCTGGACCACCTGACCGAGGACGACGTGCGCTTCCTGCGGCACGTCGCCGCCGCGCTCGGCGCCGGCTACCCGCTCGTCGCCTTCCTGCAGATCATCCGCGTCTACGGCCAGGCGCTCGCGCAGATCGCGGACGCCGAGGTCAAGCTCTTCCACCTCTACGTCCACGAGCCGCTGATCCGCGATGGCGTCCCGGGGATCGAGATGGCCGAGGAGATGCAGGGCCTCGTCCGCGAGATGCTGCCGCTGTCCTCGCCGATCATGGAGCACCTGCACCGGGCGTTCCTGCAGCACTTCGTCGAGCAGGACGTCGTCGGGCACCTCGAGGCCGACACCGACGAGCTGCTGGACCTCGGGCGCCTGCGCGTCGCCATCGCGTTCGCCGACCTGGCCGGGTACACGCGACTGACCGAGGAGGCGGGGGAGGAGCAGGCCGTCGACCTCGTGGAGCGCTTTCAGGAGGCGGTCGAGATCACGCTGCCCGACGACGCCCGCGTCCTCAAGACGATCGGCGACGAGGTCATGGTGGTCGGGTCCGATCCGGCGGCGCTGTGCGACTGGGCCGTCGGCTTCCAGCAGCTGCAGTCCGAGCGCCCGCTGCCGCGGATCGGCCTGCACCACGGGTCGGTGCTCTATCGCGACGGCGACTACTACGGCCGCGAGGTGAACCTCGCCGCACGGGTCGGCGCGAGGGCCGCGGGCGGCGAGGTGCTGGTGACGCGGCCCGTCGTCGAGTCGGCGGGGCGCCACCTGGAGTTCGAGCGGGTCGGCGAGGTGCAGCTCAAGGGCTTCAACGCGCCGACCGAGCTGTTCCTGGCCCGGCTGGGGCAGGAGTGAGCGCGGCCGCGCTCCAAGCGCGCGTCCGAGCGACCGGCCTGCTCCCGCAGGGCGAACCCGTCGTCGTGCTGCTCTCCGGCGGCCGCGACTCCGTCTGCCTGCTCGACCTCGCCGTCCGGCTCGCCGGCGCGGAGCTCACGCGCGCGCTGCACGTCAACTACGGCCTGCGCGACGGCGCCCGGGAGGACGAGGCGTTCTGTGCCCGGCTGTGCGGTGAACTGGGCGTCGAGCTGGACGTCCGCCGTCCGCGACGCCCGGAGGGCCCGGGGAATCTGCAGGCGTGGGCGCGCGACCAGCGCTACGCCGCCGCCGCGCAGCTCGCGCTCAGCTCGGGCGCTCGCGTGGCCACCGGGCACACGGCGACCGACCAGGTCGAGACCGTCCTCTACCGGCTGGCCGCTTCGCCCGGGCGCCGGGCGCTGCTCGGCATGCGGCCGCGCGACGGCCGGCTGGTGCGCCCGCTGCTCGGGGTCACGCGCGAGGAGACGGCGGCTTTCAACCGTGAACGCGGGCTCACCTGGCGTGAGGATCCCACGAACGACTCGGGCGCCTTCGCCCGCAACCGGGTGCGCCACGGCCTGCTCGCGGGGCTGCGCGATGTCCACCCCGCCGCGGAGGCCAACGTCCTGCGCACGCTGGAGATCCTGCGCGACGAGGCCGACGTGCTCGACGCGGCGGTCGACGGGGCGCTCGAGCGGGCCGGAGGAGAGGTGGCGGCGCTCGCGGCGCTGCCACGCGCCCTCCGGCGGCTCGCCCTCCAGCGGCTCGCCGACCGGGCGGCGGGCGAGGCGGCGCCGGCGATCGGGGAGCGCGCCGACGAGATCCTCGCCCTGGCACCGGCGGGCGGGAGCGCGTCGCTGGACCTGGGAGGCGGGTTGCGCGCGGTCGTCGAGTACGGGCACCTGCGGATGGCGGCGGGGCGCGCGGCGGAGTCGAACCCCGCCCGCCCGGCCGCGCTCGCGGTCCCCGGCCGGGCGCCGTTCGGGTCCGGCGAGCTGTCCTGCGAGCGCGGTCCTGACCTGCCGATGGGGGACGGGACGCTCGACGCCGCGGCGCTCGCGCCCACGCTGGAGGTCCGGGCGTGGCGCGCGGGCGACCGGATGCGACCGCTCGGCCTCGGCGGCTCCAAGACGCTGCAGGACCTGTTCGGCGACCGGCGCGTCCCGCGCGAGCGGCGCTCGCAGATCCCGGTCGTGGTCAGCGACGGCGAGATCGCCTGGGTGCCCGGCGTCGCGACGGGCGAGCGGTTCCGGGTGACGTCCGACACCCGCGTGCGGGTGCGGCTCGCCTGGCGCCCGTAGGATGGCGGCCCATGCCGGCCCGTCATCCAGACATCGCCGAGATCCTCGTCCAGCCGGACGAGCTCCAGCACCGTGTGGCGGAGCTGGGCGCCGAGATCTCGCGCGACTACGCCGACCGCGAGCTGCTGCTCATCTGCGTGCTCAAGGGCGCCGTCTTCTTCCTGTCGGACCTGATGCGCCACATCGAGCCGCCCTGCGAGGTCGACTTCATGGCCGTGGCGTCCTACGGCTCCTCGACCGACTCGTCGGGCGTCGTGCGCATCCTCAAGGACCTCGACGCGCCGATCGAGGGCCGCGACGTGCTGATCGTCGAGGACATCGTCGACTCGGGGCTGACCCTCAACTACCTGCTGCGCTACCTGAGCGCGCGCAATCCCAAGACGCTCGAGGTCTGCGCGCTGCTGACCAAGCCTTCCCGCCGCCAGGTGGAGCTCACGCCCCGCTACACGGGCTTCGAGATCCCCAACCGGTTCGCGATCGGCTACGGCCTCGACCACGCCGAGCGGTTCCGCAACCTGCCGTTCGTGGCGGCCCTCGCCGACCCCCCCGGCGGCTCGTAGAAGGCGCCGGAACGGCACAAACACCGTGGTAGCCTTGGGGATCTTGTCCCACCGGAGCACCGCGCGCCGGGGCGCGCCCCGACCATGAGCCGTTTCTTCAAGAGCGCCGCGTTCCCGATCCTCATCGTGATCGTGCTGGCGTTCTTCGCGTCCAAGCTGATCTCGAACCAGGGCCAGGCGGAGAAGACCAAGTTCGGCCAGTTCCTCCAGCAGCTCGACGCCAACCAGGTCCGCGAGGTCACCCTGCGGACCAAGGACAACTCGCTCGTGGTCACGCTGAAGCGCGCCCAGAAGAACAAGTACACCGTCGGCTACCCGACCGGCGACTACGGCACGATCCTGGTCCAGAAGCTCCAGGCCGCCCAGGGCGCGAACAAGATCGACGGGTTCGACGTCAAGCCCGCCCGGTCGAGCGTCATCCTCAGCCTGCTGACCTACGTCCTGCCGTTCCTGATCTTCATCGGGTTCTGGATCTTCCTGATGAACCAGGTGCAGGGCGGGGGCTCGAAGGTCATGTCCTTCGGCAAGTCGCGCGCCAAGCGGCTGAGCGTGGACTCCCCCAAGATCACGTTCCGCGACGTCGCCGGTGTCGACGAGGCGGTCGAGGAGCTGCACGAGATCAAGGAGTTCCTCGAGAACCCGAAGAAGTTCCAGGCGCTCGGCGCCCGGATCCCGAAGGGCGTCCTGCTCTACGGGCCGCCCGGCACCGGCAAGACCCTGCTGGCGCGCGCCGTCGCGGGCGAGGCCGGCGTCCCCTTCTTCTCGATCTCGGGCTCGGACTTCGTCGAGATGTTCGTCGGCGTCGGCGCGTCCCGCGTCCGCGACCTGTTCGAGCAGGCCAAGCAGAACTCCCCCTGCATCATCTTCATGGACGAGATCGACGCGGTCGGCCGCCACCGCGGCGCCGGCATGGGCGGCGGCCACGACGAGCGCGAGCAGACGCTCAACCAGCTCCTCGTGGAGATGGACGGCTTCGAGGCCAAGGACAACATCATCATGATCGCGGCCACCAACCGGCCCGACATCCTCGATCCCGCCCTCCTGCGCCCCGGCCGCTTCGACCGGCAGATCACCGTCGACCGGCCGGATCGCCGCGGCCGCGCGAAGATCCTCGAGGTTCACACGCGCGGCAAGCCGCTGGCCAAGGACATCGAGATCGACGCGCTCGCCGGGCAGACCCCCGGGTTCACGGGCGCCGACCTCTCCAACCTCGTCAACGAGGCCGCCCTGCTCGCCGCCCGCACGGGCAAGCGCGAGATCACCCAGGTCGAGCTCGAAGAGGGGATCATGCGCGTCGTCGCCGGCCCGGAGAAGAAGACCCGGATCATGGGCGAGAAGGAGCGCCTGATCACGGCGTACCACGAGATGGGCCACGCGCTGGTCGGCCACTACCTCGAGCACTCCGACCCGGTCCACAAGGTCTCGATCATCTCCCGCGGCCAGGCCCTCGGCTACACGATCTCGATGCCGACCGAGGACAAGTTCCTCACCACGCGCGCGGAGCTGACCGACACGATGGCGATGACGCTGGGCGGCCGCGCCGCCGAGGAGATCGTCTTCGGCGAGATCACCACGGGGGCGTCGAACGACCTCGAGAAGATCACCGCGACCGCCAAGCAGATGGTCATGCGCTTCGGGATGAGCGAGAAGCTCGGCCCGCGCGTGTTCGGCCACGACCACGGCCAGCCGTTCCTCGGCCGCGAGTTCTCCTCCGAGCCCGACTACTCCGACGAGCTGGCGCGCGAGATCGACGACGAGATCCGCCGGATCGTCGAGGCCGCCCACCAGGTCGCCAAGGACATCCTGCTCGAGCACCGCGAGAAGCTGACCCAGATCTCCGAGCTCCTGCTCAAGCGCGAGACGATCGAGCGCGAGGAGTTCGAGGCGCTGCTGGCCGGCAAGTCGGCCGAGGAGGTCTTCGGCCCGGACCTCCCGGACGTCGGGACCCCCGAGCTGCCCGCGCCCGCCGAGCGGCCCGCGGACCCCCGCGCCAAGGCGCCGCGGCCGCTGCCGCGCCCGGGCCTCGCCGGCGGGGCCGCGGAGTACCGCGGGCTCGACCGGCCCGAGAAGCCCGACCTCGCTTAGGGCGCGCCGACGAGCAGCGACTGCGCCGCTGAGGACAGCGACAGGATCACTTTGGCCTGCTCGCTCACGGGCGCCGAGGCGGGGAGCGGGTTGGCCTGGATCGCCGCGAGCTGCTCGCGGACACCGCTGAGCGCCATCGCCTGGACGGCGAAGCCCGCCTGGAGCTGGATGTTCATGTCCCTGTCATCGGCGGCGGCGCCCCGGAGGCGCAGCCGATCCCCGTGGGCTGGACCGATGTCAGGATGCGCCCGGTGAGCCGCCGCCTCGTCGCCCTCCTCGCGCTCGCCGTCGCGCTCGCCTGGGCCGGGGTGGCCGTCGTGCTGCTCGTGCGCAAGGCCGACCCGCCGCGCGCCCGCGACGCGCTCGCGCCGTTCGTGGCCGCCTGGTCGGACGGCGACGACGCCGTCGCCGCGCGCGCCACGGACGACCCGCGCGCGGCGGCGCGCGACCTCGCTGCGAACCGCCGGGGGCTCGACCTTGCGCGGGTCCGCGCCACGGTGCTGTCGGTCATCGAGGGGGAACGCACGGCGCGCGCCCGGCTGCGCGTCGCGTGGGACGTCCCGGGGATCGGCAGGTGGGCGTACGCGACGACCGCCACGCTGCGCAAGGGCGAGGAGCGCTGGCGGCTCGTCTGGCGCCCGACGATCATCCAGCCCAACCTCGACGAGATCACCCGCCTCGGGACGATGCGCGACCCGGCGCGCCGCGGCCGGATCGTCGACCGCCGCGGCCGCGCGATCGTGACGCCGCGGGCGGTCGTGCGGGTCGGCGTCGCGCGCGACAAGATCGACGACGTCGCGGCGACCGCCGCCGCGATGGCGCGCGTCGTCGACGTCAGCGCGCCGCGCTACGCCCGCGCGCTCCGCGCCGCCGGGCCGAAGCAGTTCGTCGAGGCGATCACGCTGCGCCGGGCGGACTTCCTGCGGCGCCGGGCGGCGCTGGAGGCGGTCCCGGGGTTCCTCGCCGTCGAGGATCGCCTCCCGCTGGCACCGACCCGCGACTTCGCGCGCGCGCTGCTCGGCACGGTCGCCCCGGCGCTCGCGGAGCAGCTCGACAAGCTGGGCCCCGACGCCGGCCCCGGCGCGGTGGTCGGGCAGTTCGGGCTGCAGGCCGCGGCCGAGCGCCGCCTGCTCGGGAAGCCAGGGGTCCGCATCGTGCTCCGAGTCCGCGGCCTCGCGACCGACACGCTCCTCGAGCGCCGGGCCAAGGCGGGCGAGACACTGCGCACGACGCTCGACCTGCGGGCGCAGGCCGCCGCCGAGGCGGCGCTGGACGGCGTGGGCGCCTCGGCACTCGTCGCCATCCAGCCCTCCACCGGGGACATCCTCGCCGTCGCCAACCGGCCCGCCGGCTCGGCGTTCAACCGCGCCTTCCAAGGGCGCTACCCGCCGGGCTCGACGTTCAAGGTGGTATCGACTGCCGCGCTGCTGCGGGACGGGCTGCGGCCGGCGGATGTCGTGGACTGCCCGCGGGGGATCACGGTCGGGGGCCGGCCGTTCCGCAACTTCGAGGGCGGGGCGGCGGGTGCCGTCCCGTTCGCCCAGGACTTCGCGCAGTCGTGCAACACCGCGTTCGTCAGTCTCGCGCCGCGCCTGGGGGCCGACGCCCTGCGCGCGACCGCCCGCGACTTCGGCCTCGGTGAGCGGCTGAAGCTCGTCGTCCCCGCCCTGGGGGCGTCGGTCCCGCGTGTCCCGGAGCTGGCCGACCGGGCCGCCGCGATGATCGGCCAGGACCGGATCCTCGCGAGCCCGCTGTCGATGGCCCAGGTCGCCGGCACCGTCGCGTCGGGGCGCTGGCGGGCGCCGCGGCTCCTGCGCGACGACCCCAAACGCGCCGGGCGCCCGCTGTCGGACGCCGAGCGCGACACCTTGCGTGACCTCATGCGGCGGGTCGTCACGGCGGGCACCGGGCAGGCGCTGGCGGGCGTTGGAGGCGAGGTCCGCGGCAAGAGCGGCACGGCCGAGTTCGGCAACGCGAACCCACCGCAGACGCACGCGTGGTTCATCGCCATGCGCGGTGACCTCGCGCTGGCCGTCCTCGTCGAGCGCGGACGCGCCGGCGGCGCGGTGGCGGCGCCGATCGCCGCCCGCTTCCTCGGTCGTCTCGACGCCGGATAGGCCGTACTACGCTCCCGCCGTGTTCACGATCATGGGCATCGTCAACGTCACCCCCGACTCGTTCTCGGACGGCGGGACGTTCGACTCCGCCGGCGCCGCCGTCGCACACGCGCGGCGGCTGATCGCCGAGGGCGCCGCGATCGTCGACGTCGGCGGCGAGTCGACGCGGCCGGGCGCCGACCCGGTCGGAGCGGAGGCCGAGCTGCGGCGCGTCATCCCGGTCGTCGAGGCGATCGAGGGCGCGCAGGTCTCGGTCGACACGATGAAGCTCGAGGTCGCGCGCGCCGCGGTCGAGGCGGGCGCCACCTACGTCAACGACGTCACGGCGTTCCGCCACGAGCCCGAGATGGCGGCGTTCGTCGCCGAGCACGACCTCGACTGCTGCCTGATGCACATGCTCGGCGAGCCGCGCACGATGCAGGTCGAGCCGCGCTACGACGACGTCGTGTCCGACGTCAAGGCCTTCCTCGAGGAGCGGCTCGCCTTTGCGGTGGCCGAGGGGGTCAGCGAGGAGCGGATCATGCTCGACCCGGGGATCGGCTTCGGCAAGAACCTCGACCACAACCTCGAGCTGCTCAACCGGATCGGCGAGCTGACCACCCTCGGCCGGCCGCTCGTGGTGGGCGTCTCGCGCAAGTCGTTCATCGGCCGGATCACCGGCCGCGACGTCTCCGAGCGGGCGGTGGGAACCGCCGCCGTCAACGTCCTCGCGTACGAGCGCGGAGCCCGCGTCTTCCGGGTCCACGACGTCGCCGTGACGCGCGATGCGCTGGTCATGGCGACTGCTACGTTGGCGGGCCGATGGACCGCGACCGCGACGACGACGCCTACGACGACGACGACGAGCTGATCGACGACGACGACGAGGAGCGCGACGGTCCCGAGGTGGGGGTCACGATCGAGGTCGTCGGCCTCTCCCTCTACACCCATCACGGCGTCACCGCCGCGGAGCGCGAGGTGGGCCAGCGCCTGGTCCTCGACGTGCGCTTCGAGGTCGGCGAGCCCGACGCCCTGGTGACCGACCGCGTCGAGGACACCGTCGACTACGGCGAGGTCTGCCAGGTCGTCGCGCTGATCGCCCAGCAGCGCTCCTACAAGACGCTCGAGCGCCTGTGCGCGGTGATCGCCGAGCGGCTCGCGACGCAGTTCGGCGCCGACTCGGTCTACGTCAAGGCGTCCAAGCCCGAGCCGCCCCTCCCGCTCCCGGTGGAGGAGGTCTCCGTCGAGGTGTGGCGCGAAGAGCGTTGACGGCGTTCGACGACGACACGGCGATCGTGCCGGCGGGCCCGGGCCGCTGGCGCGGCGAGGTGTCCGAGCGCTGGTTCGTGGGCCGCGGGCCCAACGGGGGTCTCGTGGCGGCGCAGGCGGTTCGCGCGATGGAGGCGCTCGTCGCCGACCCGGAGCGCGTGCCGCGGTCGCTGACCGTCCACTACCTCGAGGCGCCGGCGGCCGGGCCGATCGAGCTGGTCGGGACGGTGGAGCGCGAGGGCCGCTCGACGACCGCGGTCTCGCTGCGGATCGAGCAGGCCGGGCGGACCGTCGCCCTCGCCCTCGGCGCGCTGGCGCTGTGGCGCGATGGCGGCCTCGACCACCTCGACACCGCGCCGCCGGCGGTCCCGCTCCCGGACGAGGCGCCGGTCCTGCGCCGCTCCGACGAGCCGACCCTGCCCGCGTTCACGGACAACTACGACTACCGCTGGGCGACCGGCGACGGCGCCACGGGCGCCCGGATCGGCGGCTGGATCCGCGTGCCGGGCGGGGACCGCCCCGTCGACCACGTCGCCGTGGCGGGGTTCGCGGACGCCTTCCCGCCCGCCGTCTTCCCGCTGCTCGAGGGGCGGACGGCGTTCGCACCCACCATCGACCTCACGATCCACTTTCGCGCTCCCCTCGAACGCGTAGGCGCCGGCTGGGTGCTCGCCGCGTTCCGCTCGCGCCGCGTGGCCGGCGGGTTCTTCGAAGAGGACGGCGAGCTGTGGAGCGAGGACGGCGTCCTGCTCGCCCAGTCGCGGCAGCTGGCGATGCTGCGGGAGCGCGCGTGATCGGTTACCTCGGCGTCGGCTCGAACGTCGGCGACCGCCGCGCGAACCTCCAGGCCGCGGCGGATGCGCTTCCGGGCCACGGCGTCGAGGTGCTGGCGGCGTCGTCGGTCTACGACACCGAGCCGGTCGGCGAGGTGCTCGACCAGCCCGACTTCCTCAATGCCTGCCTGCGGATCCGGACGGACCTCGAGCCCGGGGCCCTGCTCGACGCGTGCAAGGCGGTCGAGCGCGAGCTCGGCCGCGCGGCCGGCGGCGTCCGGCACGGTCCGCGGCGGATCGACGTCGACCTGCTGCTCCTCGGCGACCGCGAGCACCGCTCCGAGCGGCTCTCGCTCCCCCATCGCGAGGTGACATCGCGCCGGTTCGTCCTGGTCCCGCTGCTCGAGCTCGACCCGGACCTCGAGGTGCCGGGCCGGGGCCGGGCGGCGGACGCGCTGGCCGGCCTCGGCCCGGGGCAGGCCGTGCGCCGGGCCGGTCCGCCCCTGAACACGCCGGCGTGACCGGCGCGGGCGGCGCCCGTAGGCTCTGACCGCGGATGAGGAGAATCTGGACGGCCGGCGGGCTCGCGGCTCTCGCGGCGGCGCTGGTCGCCGCGCCCGCCGCACCTGCGGCGACGCAGTGCGTGGGCGGGCCGGACTGCCCCACGCTCGGCGAGGCGCTGACCGTCGCGCAGGACAACGGCGAGCCCGACCTGCTCCAACTCGTCGCGGGGGAGATCCCGAGCGGCGGCGCGACGTACGCGAGCGCGGAGCGCCTCGACGTGATCGGCAAGGGCGCGACGGCGACCACCATCGTCGGCGCGCTGCGGCTGGACGGCGAGCGCGTGGTGCTCCGCGACGTCGCGATCCAGGCCCAGCCCGGCCCGTTCGCCCTCGCGGCCTCGGGGCGCGCCATACGCGTCCGGCTCATCGGCGAGGGAACGGACGCCGGCTTCGTGGCGCTGGCGGGCGCGCCGCTCGTCCTCGACGACGTGGCCGTGCAGGCGACCGGCCTCGGCGTCGCGCTCGACGCGCCCTGCGCGATCCTGCGGGCGCGGCACGTCACCGTGGCCGGCGACGGAGCGACCGGCGCCCGCGCGGCGTGCAACTCCGGGGAGGCCTCCGTGGAGCTGGACTCCTCGATCGTCACCGGCGGGTATCCCGTCGGGCTCGCCGAGGGCGCCGGCGGCGAGGCCATCGCGCGCTACTCGAACGTCGCCGGGACGGTCGCGGGCACCGAGACCGAGCCTGTCCCGGGGCCCCCGGGGTTCGTCTCGGCGACCGACCTGCGGCTCGCCCCCGGGTCGCCGCTGATCGAGCGCGGCGACCCCGCGCCGCTCGTGGTCGATCCGTCGCCCGACGACCGGTCCGAGCCGGTCGACGACCTCGGTGGCGACGCGCGGGTGGCCGACGGCGACGGCGACGGGACGGCGCGCCGGGACGTCGGCGCCTTCGAGGCGCCGCCGGCGCCGCTCGGCGTGCCGGCCGGGAACCTGCTCATCAACCCGGACGCCGAGGCGACCGGCCCGGGGCCGGTGCCGGGCTGGCAGGTCGCGGGGCCGTTCGCGACCGTCGCCTACGGGACCATGCCGTTCCCGCCGCTGCGGACGGGCCTTGCGCTCGGCGGCGGCGGCTCGTTCTTCGCCGGCGGCGAGGGCGACGAGGCGACGGCCACCCAGGTCCTCGACGTCGCCGGCAGCGCGGCGTCCATCGACGCCGGCCTCGCGCGCGCCCGCCTCTCCGGGCTGCTCGGCGGCTACCGCGCCGACGCCGACGTCCCCACCGTGCAGGCGACCTTCCGCGGGCCCGGGGGCGTGACGCTGGGGATGCTGGGGCTCGGGCCGGTGGACGCCGCCGCGCGCAGCAACGCCACGACGCTGGTGGCACGATCGGCGACCGGGCCGGTCCCCGCCTTCACGCGGACGATCGAGGTGGTCCTGCGCGCGCGCAAGGGCCCGAGCGGCCAGTACGACGACGCCTACTTCGACAACCTCGGGCTGACCCTCGACGCGCCGCCGCCGCCGGGCGGAGGCGGCGAGGACGGCCGCCCCGGCGACCCACCTCCCGGGCCACGGCCGTTCGCGGGGCTCGTCGTCCTGCGCGGCAAGGCGACCCTCTCGCGCGCCCGCGGCAGCGCCAGGCTGTTCGTCGGGTGCGCCACCGCGACGGTCGCGCGCTGCAGCGGCCAGCTCGCCCTGCACGCGATCCTCGTCCGCGGCGGCCCGCGGCTCGCGATCGGGCGTGCCGGGGTCTCGCTGGCGCCCGGAGGGACGCGCTGGGTCGCGGTCCGCCTCAGTCGCTCGGCGCGGTCCTACCTGCGCCGCCACACGCTCCTGCGGGTCCGGGTGGCGACGACGGCGGTGGACGGCCAGGGCATCTGGCGGGCGACCACCGTGCCGATCGTGGTCCGGCCGCAACGGCGCCCGGCCCGGCGGTCAGGCCGCCGGTAGCCAGGCGGCGGGCAGCGTGCCGGCCGGGATGGCGCCCGGATAGCGCGGGAAGAGCGCGCGGGTCAGCGCGCCGCACGGGCGGGCGTCGATCAGCGGCGCGATGTCGCCGAACGTCAGCATCAGGCGCAGGCTCCCGCCGATCTGCAGGTCGGCGGCGTTCGGCGGCGTGCCGCCGAGAACCCCCCGCTCGATCCAGCCGTCGATCCGGTCGAGATGGCCGGGGAGGCCGATCAGATCCGCCCGGATGGTCGGGTCCGTCGCGCCGTTGGACCTCGCGGCGTAGATCGCCACGGGCCGGCTGCCCAGCGCGGCGACCCGCGTCGGGATCGGCAGCTTCGCGCCCTCGGCGTAGGAGGGCATCGCGCCGGGCACGCGGCGCAGCTGCGCCCACGACAGGCGGCGGGCGAGCGGCTGGAGGACCTCGTCGCCCCACTCCTCCGCGCGCTCGACCTCGGCGCGGGCCTCGGGGTCGGTGGGGAGCAGCGGCGGCTCGGGGGCCAGTTCCTCGAGCTTGCGCATGATCGGGCGGGAGCCGAGGACGCGCTCGCCGTCGACCAGGATGCCCGGGACGGTGATCGCCCGGAAGCGCGCGTACTGCTGCAGCTTGGCGAGCCCGGGGATCAGATCCGCGCGGTCGTAGGCGATCCCCTTGAGCTCGAGCGCGCGCTCGACCGCCGCGCAGGGATGGGAGCCGGGGATCGAGTAGAGGGTGACCCGCATCGCGGACCGAGCATACTTTCGCGCGCGCATGCTCCTCGTCGTCGACGCCGGCAACACCCAGACCCACATCGGGACCTTCGAGGGCGAGGAGCTCATCCAGCACTGGCGCTTCGCAACGGTGCGCGATTCGACCGCCGACGAGCTCGGCGCCGCCCTGCGCAACCTGCTCATCCTCCGCGGCCTCTCCTTCGAGGACATCGACGCGTCGATCGTCTCCTCGACGGTCCCGCAGCTGCGCCCGGAGTGGACCGCGATGGCGTCGCGCTATCTCGGCCACGAGATGCCGGTCGTCGGCCCCGGCGTGCGGACCGGGATGCCGCTGCGCTACGACAACCCGCGCGAGATCGGGCCGGACCGGCTGGTCAACGCGATCGCCGGCTACGCGAAGGTCGAGGGCGCGGTCGTGGTGGTCGACTTCGGCACCGCCGTCACCTTCGACGTGGTCTCCGAGGACGGCGAGTACCTCGGCGGGATCATCTTCCCGGGCGTCGAGATCTCGCTCGAGGCGCTCTCGGAGCGGGCCGCCGCGCTCCCCAAGATCGATCTTGGGGAGCCGCGGGTCCTCGTCGGCAAGACGACCGTCGACGCGATTCGCTCCGGGGTCGTCTATGGCTTCGCGGCAATGGTCGACGGGATGATCGCCCGGCTGCGGGACGAGATGGGGGACGAGACCGAGGCGATCGCCACCGGCGGGCTCGCCTCGTCCATCGTCCCCTACTGCGAGTCGATCGACGACGTCGACGATCTGCTCACTCTCGTCGGGCTGCGCCTCATCTGGGAGCGCAACCGTGACTAGCGACTACAGCCAGTTGAACACCAGCTGCAGCCACCACGGCGCGTTGGTGTAGCTCACGCACTCGCCCTGGTTCTTGAACGTCGGGCCGTAGGACTTCCAGCCGTCCTTCTTGCACTGATCCTTGTGCGCGGGGCGCGGGCACCCGTTCCTCGTGGCGCCGGCCTTGGTCGGGCATGCGTCCTTGGCGTCGATGATTCGGTCACCGTCGCGGTCCGCGACCGGAGCCGGCTTCGGGACCACCGGGGCGGGCTTGGGGACCACCGGGGCGGGGGTCGGGACCACCGGAGCGGGGGTCGGGGCCGGTGCCGGAGCCGGGGTGGGGACCACCGGAGCCGGAGCCGGAGCCGGAGCCGGAGCGGGGGTGGGGACCACCGGAGCCGGAGCGGGCGTCGGAGCCGGAGCGGGGGTCGGGTCGACCGGCGGGGTCACGGGAGCCGGATCCGCCGGCGGGGTGACGGGCGCCGGGTCCTCCGGCGGGGCCTCGACAGGGTCGTTGCCCGGCGACCAGTCGGCGCCGCCGACGAGGTCGGCCGTCCCGGTCATCATGCCCTGGGTCGCGGTGCTCGAGCCGGTGCCCTCGTCGAAGCTCCAGAGGCCGACCGTCTGGCCGCCCGGCGCCGCGCAGGCGCTCGGCTCGAAGCTGTCGGTGTAGCTGGCGCCGAGGCTGTAGCGGACGCAGTCGAGGTCGCCCTGGAAGTAGCCGTATGCCGCGCCGCGGTAGTGCGAGACGCCGATGCGGACCGGGACGTCGGTCGCGACGTCGATGACGCCGACGACGTCGCCGCCGAAGAGGGTGCCGTTGGCGAGCTCGCCGTCGACGTAGAGGTCGAGGCGGACGCCGGGCTCCCAGACGGCGGCGATGTGATGCCAGGCGCCGTCGTCGACGCGGACGTCGGCGGCGCGCGCCGAGTACACGGAGTCCTTCTGGACGGTGATGTTGGCGATGCCGCCGTCCAGATGGAGGACCCACGGCGCAAGACCGGTCTGGTGCACGTAGCGGTTCAGGACGGCCTGGTAGCCGGCGCTGCCGGTGTGGACCCACGCTTCCCAGGTGCGGGCGGTGGTGTCCTGTTCGGCGGTCGGGTCGAGCCCGGCCTGCACGATGTCGTCAACACCGTCGAGTCGCAGGCCGGCCGCCGAGGCGGCTGGTGCAGCGACTATCGAGATGGTCAGGGCGAGTATGAGTGCGCGAAGTAGTTTCATGGTGATGGCCTCGTATCGGCGGGTCCGCACGTATGGCGGGTCTGAACGCGGACAAGATCCGACATGCGTCCACAGCAGGTTTAGGACCGATGCGTGCCAAGACGGCCTATCGTCGGGGGGCATGCCGCCGCGCAGCCTCAGCGACCCGTGGATCCTCGGCGGGGTCCCGATTCCCAACCGGGTGGTGCTCGCGCCGCTGGCCGGGATCGGCAACTGGTTCGTGCGCCTGCAGGCCAAGCGCTTCGGCGCCGGGTTGGCCGTCTCGGAGATGGTCTCGAGCTTCGCGATCCACTACGGCAACGAGCGCACGCTGACGGAACTGCTGCGCGTGCACCCGGACGAGGGGCCGCTGGCCATCCAGCTCTTCGGCCAGGACCCGGAGGTCATGCGGCGCGCCGCC
Organism: uncultured Solirubrobacterales bacterium; assembly: GCA_963828075.1. Taxonomy (GTDB): domain Bacteria; phylum Actinomycetota; class Thermoleophilia; order Solirubrobacterales; family Solirubrobacteraceae; genus JACCYI01. Next base: position 3,476,777 of record CAWHDH010000021.1, read on the forward strand.
GCGGTCGCCGCGGAGGCCGGCGCGGACATCATCGACCTGAACATGGGCTGCCCGGTCCCGAAGGTGGTCAAGACGGGGGCGGGCGCCGCGCTGCTCTCGGACCCCGACACCGCGGTCGCCGTCGCGCGCGCCGCCCGCCAGGGCTCGGGCCTCCCGGTGACGGTCAAGCTGCGCGCCTCCCGCCGGCCCGGGCAGCGCGAGGGCGTCGACGTGGCCCGGCGCCTCGTCGAGGAGGCGGGCGTCGCCGGCCTGACCTTCCACCCGCGCTCGGCCGCGGTCCGCCACAAGGGCACGCCCGACTACGACCTCGCCGCCGAGCTCGTCGAGTTGCTGCCGGTCCCGGTCATCGTCTCGGGGGGGCTGCATGACGCCGCCCACATCCGCTGGGTGTTCGAGTACACGGGTGCGGCGGCCGTCATGCTGGCCCGCGGCGCGCTCGGCAACCCCTGGCTCTTCGAGCAGGTGCTCGGCGCCCGCGACACCGAGCCCGGTCGCGACGAGATCCTCGCCGAGTGGCGCTGGGTGCTCGAGCGCGCGGAGGAGCACCTCGGCCCCGATCGGGCGGCGCGCTACCTGCGCAAGTTCCACCCGTGGTACGTCGAGCGGCTCGGCGAGTCCAAGGCGATCCAGGACGCGATGCAGCGCGCCGCGACGATCGACGATCAACGCGCCGTCATCGAGGGTATGAAAGCCCTCCAAGTCGCGTAACGTCGACCGGAGGTCGGAGCTTGCGACGACCGTAGGGCGAAACCCACCGATTGCTACTCTGACGCGGCTCGCCGCTCAAGTGCGGGCTTTTTTCTTGCCTCCGAGAAGGACGCCAGGGCCATGCAGAAGGACGTCATCCTCACCCCAGAAGGTCTTCAGAAGCTCAAGGACGAGATCGAGGACCTCTCGACGCGCAAGCGCCGCGAGGTCGCCGAGCGCATCAAGGAGGCGCGCGAGTTCGGAGACATCTCGGAGAACTCCGAGTACGACGACGCCAAGAACGAGCAGGCGATGCTCGAGTCGCGGATCGCGACGCTCGAGGACAAGCTGCGCTCCGCCTCGGTGATCGACCAGTCCGAGCTGAACTCCGACGTCGTCCGCGTGGGCTCGGTCGTGACGGTGAACGACGAGGAGCGCAGCAAGTCGCTGACCTACTCGATCGTCGGTTCCACCGAGGCCGATCCGAGCGCGAACAAGCTCTCCAACGAGTCGCCCGTCGGCCAGGCGCTGCTCGGCCACAAGCGCGGGGAGACGGTCACGGTCGCCCTCCCGAACGGGACCGTCCGCAAGCTGAAGATCACCAAGATCGACGTCGGGTAGGGGCGCCGCCCGCGTGGCCACGGCCGGCGAACCGGCGCCAGACGAAGCTCCCGACCTCCTCGCGGCGCGCCGGCGCAAGCTCGACGCGCTGCGCGCCGACGGCGTCGAGCCCTTCCCGCACGCCTACCCCGGCGTCCAGCCGATCGCCGAGGTCAAGGCGCCGCACGAGGCGCTGCCCGCGGGCGAGGACACCGACGTGCGCGCCCGCGTCGCCGGCCGCCTGGTCGCCCGGCGCGGCCAGGGCAAGGCGGCGTTCCTGGATCTGCTCGACCGTTCGGGCCGCATCCAGCTGCACGCCCAGCTCGACGTCCTCGGGCGCGAGGCGTTCGACCGGCTGCTGTCGCTCGACCTGGGCGACCTGCTCGGCGCCGAGGGCCTGATCTTCCGCTCGCGCCGCGGCGAGCTCTCGCTGCGGGTCGACGACTTCGCGCTGCTGGCGAAGTCGCTGCGCCCGCCACCCGAGAAGCACCACGGGCTGACCGACGTCGAGACCCGCTTCCGGCAACGCGAGCTCGACCTCATGGCCAACGAGGAGACGCGCGACGTCTTCATCACCCGCGCGAAGGTGATCGCCGCGGTGCGCCGCTTCCTCGACGACGAAGGGTTCGTCGAGGTCGAGACGCCCGTGCTGCAGCCGGTCTACGGCGGCGCCATGGCGCGGCCGTTCGTCACGCATCACAACCAGCTCGGCCGCGACCTGTTCCTGCGCATCGCCACCGAGCTCTACCTCAAGCGGCTGATCGTCGGCGGGCTCGAGCGCGTCTATGAGATCGGGAAGAACTTCCGCAACGAGGGCGTGTCGTTCAAGCACAACCCGGAGTTCACGGTGCTCGAGTGGTACGAGGCCTACGCGGACTACAACGACGTCGCCGCGCGGACCGAGCGGCTCATGGCGAGCGTCGCCGAGGCGGCGGGCTACGAGGGCGAGCTCGACTTCGCCTCGCCCTGGCGGCGCGAGACGCTGGCGGATGCGATCGAGTCGCGCGCCGGCATCGACATCCTCGCCAACCGCGACCGCGGCGCGCTGGCGGCGGCGATGGAGTCGAAGGGCATCGAGGTGCCGCCCGACGACACGTGGGCGCAGCTCGTCGACCTCCTGCTCACGAAGTTCGTGGAGCCCGAGCTCATCCAGCCGACGTTCCTCGTCGACTACCCCGTGGAGCTCTCGCCGTTCGCCAAGGTCCATCGAGCGCACCCGGAATTGGTAGAACGTTTCGAAGCGTTCTGCGCGGGCATGGAGATCGCCAATGCGTTCACCGAGCTCAACGACCCCGACGAGCAGCGCCGCCGCTTCGAACAGCAGCGCCGCTACGCCGCGGCCGGCGACGAAGAGGCCCACCCGTACGACGAGGCGTTCGTCGAGGCGCTCGAGCACGGGATGCCGCCGACGGGCGGGATCGGCATCGGGATCGACCGCCTGGTGATGCTGCTCACCGGCCGCCGATCAATCCGCGAGGTCGTGCTCTTCCCCGCGATGCGCTGATGGACCCGTTGACGGAGCGTGCGAGGCTGGCGGTGCTGCTCGCGCAGCAGGAGGCTCGCAGCCAGGGGTCGCCGGTCGTCACCACGCTGCACCTGCTCGCGGGCCTGTTACGCGAGGACGAGGGCATCGCCGCGGAGCTGCTGACGAACCACGGAGTGCGCCTCGAACGCGTCCGCGAGGTGCTCGGCGCGCCAGGTCCCACGCACGAGGGGGAGGCGCCGCTGTCGGCGACGACGTCGCGGGTGATCGAGCGCGCCGAGCAGGAGGCGCGCTGGGGCGAGCGCGAGCACGTCGCCACCGAGCACCTGCTCCTCGGCCTCCTGCACGAGGATGACGGTGAGGCGATCCGCCTGCTGCTCGACGCGGGGGTGTCGGAGATCGCGATCCGCGACGAGCTGGCACACCGTTTCCGGCGCCGCCGGTGAGCTCTGGGACCGGTCCGGAAGCGTCTGCGCCATTGGTAGACTGGCTTATCGAGCCCCCACTCGATTGGACCGTCCTCCACCGACCGACCGGACCACCCACATAGGACAGAGCGCTAGGGCACTGACTTAGCAGGAAGGATCCCCTCCACCATGTTCGAGCGATTTACAGAGCGAGCCCGTCAGGTGGTCGTCCTCGCCCAGGAGGAGGCGCGGACGCTGAAGCACAACTACATCGGCACCGAGCACATCCTGCTCGGCCTCCTGCGCGAGGAGGAAGGGCTCGCGGCGCGCGTGCTCGAGTCCCTCGACATCACCGTCGAGCGTGTGCGCGCGCAGGTCGTGCGCATCGTCGGCTCCGGTGAGGAGGTCACGTCGGGGCAGATCCCCTTCACGCCGCGCGCCAAGAAGGTGCTCGAGCTGGCCCTGCGCGAGGCGCTCTCGCTGGGCCACAACTACATCGGCACCGAGCACATCCTGCTCGGCCTCGTACGCGAGAACGAGGGCGTCGCCGCGCGCATCCTGCTCGACTTCGACGCGGACTCCGAGAAGATCCGCAACGAGGTCATCCGCATGCTGTCCGGCCCCGGCGGTCGCCGCCAGGGCGCCCAGGGCGCGGGTGCCGCCGCCGGCGGGGCCGCCGCCGCGGCCGGCGAGGGCAAGAAGTCGTCCAAGCTGCTCGACCAGTTCGGCCGCAACCTCACGAAGCTCGCCGCCGACGGCAAGCTCGACCCCGTGGTCGGCCGTGAGACCGAGATCGAGCGGATCATGCAGATCCTCTCGCGCCGCACGAAGAACAACCCGGTCCTGGTCGGCGAGCCCGGCGTCGGCAAGACCGCCGTGGTCGAGGGCCTCGCCCAGCGGATCACGAACGCCGACGTGCCGGAGCTGCTGAAGGGCAAGCAGATCTACACGCTCGACCTCGCGGCCCTCGTCGCCGGGTCGAAGTACCGCGGCGAGTTCGAGGAGCGCCTCAAGAAGGTGATGAAGGAGATCACCCAGCGCGGCGACATCATCCTGTTCATCGACGAGCTGCACAACCTCGTCGGGGCGGGCGCCGCCGAGGGCGCGATCGACGCCGCCTCCATCCTCAAGCCGGCTCTCGCGCGCGGCGAGCTGCAGACGGTCGGCGCCACGACGCTCGACGAGTACCGCAAGTACCTCGAGCGCGACTCGGCGCTCGAGCGGCGCTTCCAGAAGATCGTCGTCGACCAGCCGTCGATCGAGGAGACCGTGCAGATCCTCAAGGGCCTGCGCGACCGCTACGAGCAGCACCACAAGATCACCATCACCGACGAGTCGCTCGTCGCGGCGGCCGAGCTGGCCGACCGCTACATCTCCGACCGCTTCCTGCCCGACAAGGCCATCGACCTCATCGACGAGGCCGCGTCGCGCATGCGCATCAAGTCGATGTCCTCGCCGCCCGTGTACCGCGAGCTCGAGGAGGAGATCGAGACGACGCGGCGCGACAAGGAGGCCGCGATCGAGGCGCAGGAGTTCGAGAAGGCCGCCAACCTCCGCGACAAGGAACGGCGCCTGACGAACAAGAAGCGCGAGCTCGAGGACGCGTGGGAGTCCGGCGAGGGCGGCGAGCGCCCGTCGATCGGCGAGGAGGAGATCGCCGACATCGTCTCGATGTGGACGGGCATCCCGGTCTTCAAGCTCACCGAGGCCGAGACGCAGAAGCTCATGCGCATGGAGGAGGAGCTCCACAAGCGCGTCATCGGGCAGCACCAGGCGGTCGAGACGATCTCCAAGGCGATCCGGCGCTCGCGCGCCGGCCTGAAGGACCCGAAGCGGCCGACCGGCTCCTTCGTGTTCCTCGGGCCGTCGGGCGTGGGCAAGACCGAGCTGGCGCGCACGCTCGCCGAGTTCCTCTTCGGCGACGAGGAGGCCATGATCCGGATCGACATGTCGGAGTACATGGAGAAGCACGCCGTGTCCCGGCTCGTCGGCTCGCCCCCGGGCTACGTCGGCTACGACGAGGGCGGCCAGCTCACCGAGGCCGTGCGTCGCAAGCCGTACTCCGTGCTCCTGCTCGACGAGATCGAGAAGGCGCACCCGGACGTCTTCAACATCCTCCTGCAGATCCTGGAGGACGGTCGCCTGACCGACTCCCAGGGCCGCACGGTCGACTTCCGGCACGCCATCATCGTCATGACCTCGAACATCGGGGCCTCGGAGATCGCCCGCAACACGCCGCTCGGCTTCTCGGTCGGCGACGCGGACTCGGGGATGACCTACGAGGACATGAAGGGCCGGGTCATGGGCGAGCTCAAGAAGGTGTTCCGCCCCGAGTTCCTGAACCGGATCGACGACGTCATCGTGTTCCACAAGCTGGAGAAGACCGAGATCAAGCAGATCGTCGACCTCCTGCTGCTCCGGATCCGCGCGTCGCTGGCCGAGCGCGACCTCCAACTCGAGCTCTCCGAGGCGGCGGAGGACTTCCTGGTCGAGAAGGGCTGGGACCCGTCGATGGGCGCCCGCCCCCTGCGCCGGGCGATCCAGCGCTACATCGAGGACCCGCTGGCCGACTTCGTGCTCCGCGAGGAGCTGATGGCGGGCGGCACGGTGATGGTCGAGCCGCCGGCCGAGCCCGTCGAGGGCGAGGAGGCCGTCCCGGAGATGCGCATCACGATCGTCAAGCCCGCTCCGCAGCCCGTCGGCGTGGGCGGCGGCGGCGAGATCGAGGCCGGCGCCGAGCCGGTGATCGACGAGCCGGGCGGCGCGCTCGACAAGCCCGCGGTCGAGGAGCCTCCGGCGGACGAGTAAGCCGCTGGCTGTTGTGTTTCTGCGAGGGCGCCCTGGTGGCGCCCTCGCCTGTTAAGACGGCCGCATGTAGGAAGTGATTCCGGGGGCGATGGGCGGGTTCGAGGGGCGGAGCCGGCGGAGGGGAGAGGCGGGGCGTTCGAGTGGTGCCGTCCCCTTTTCGAACACCGCTAGGGGTTGCTACTCCACGGCTCAGCATCCCCTGGCCAAGTTGCGAACGACATGTCGATCCATCCGCTTGCGCCGCCTCGCCCCGACCTCCTCCGCCCCGGATCGCTCCCTCAATGGCGGGGTTCGCACCCCAGACCGGCGGGAATAAATCCGCGCCCGCGAGCGTCTAGGTTTCCAACGGCATGTCTGCGCTCCCACCCCCATACGAGCCCTCTCCGGAGGACGAGGCCGACCTCGTCGCGCTCGCCGACGGCCGCCTGGACCCGGACCGGGTCGCGGCGCTCGACGCGCGGCTGGCGAGCGAGCCGGATCTGGCCGCTGCCCTACAGCGCCAGAGCGTCGGGCTGAGCGCCATTCAGGGCGCCGTCGCGGACATCGGCGCGCCGCTCAGGCTCCGCGCGCACGTGGAGCGCGAGGAGGCCGCGGCGCGCAGCCCGCGCCCCCGGCGCCGGCGCTTCGCGCTGCCGATGAGCCTGCCACGGCTCGGCTTCGCCGGGCTCGGCGTGGCCGCCGCGACCGTCGCCGTGGTCCTGGTCGCGCTCGCGGGCGGCGGCCCTGGCGTCCAGGACGCCGTCGCGTTCGCCGGTCGTTCGGCCACCGCGGCCCCGGTTCCCGATCCGGCCACCCCGCAGCTGCTGCGCCAGCAGGTCCAGGGCGTGCCGTTCCCCAACTACCTGGCCAGGTTCGGCTGGAAGCCGGACGGCACGCGCACCGACGAGCTCGACGGTCGCGCCACCCGCACGGTCTTCTACGCCAAGGGCGGCCGCAGGATCGCCTACACGATCGTCTCCGGCGAGGCGCTGGAGAATCCGGACGACGCGAAGCCGAGCGTGCTGGAAGGCGTTCGCCTGCGCGCGTTCGAGGCCGACGGCCGCAGCGCGGTCACGTGGCTGCGGGGCGGCCACACCTGCGTCCTCTCCGGCGACGGCGTTCCCACGCGCGAGCTGCTCGAGCTCGCGGCGTGGAAGGGCAAGGGCGCCGTCCCCTTCTAGGCGAGTGCGCCCGCGACACGCGAGCGCCCGCGGTACAGGCGGCTCATGATCGTCCCCTGCGGCACGCCGAGGGTGTCGGCGGCCTCGGCGTAGCTCAGGCCGGCGACGTCGACCGCCGCGATCGCGTCGCGGTAGTCCTCCGGCAGTGCCGCGATGGCGGCGAAGACCTCGCGGGCGGCGAGCTGGTCGACGGGCGACTGGGACGCCGGCGCCATCAGCTGGCGCTCGCCGATGTCCTCGATCGGCGCCGTCCGCGGCCGGCGGTCGCGCGAGCGCAGCGAGGACACGTAGCAGTTGCGGAGCACCTGGAGGAGGTACGGCAGCTCCTCGCCCTCGATCGTCCGCTGCTTGGCCAGGACCCGGGCGCATGTGTCCTGCACGAGGTCCTCCGCGTCCTCGCGCGATCCGCACATCGCCCACGCCGCTCGGTAGAGCCGATCGAGGTGGTCGCCGATCGCTTCGGCGCGGAGCTCGGGCGTCATCGGCACGAACTCTTTCACTCTTGAGGGAATAAACCCGGCAGGGTTGCGTCTTGAGGTGCCAGACCAACCCAACGTTCTGGAGGATTTTGATGTCCCATCGCACACGAGCACGGCGCCTGGCAGTGCTCGGCACCGCCGTCGCAGCCACCGCGTTCGCCGTCCCGGCGACCGCCAATGCCGCGGTCGGTAGCGCCATCGACGCCGGCACGAAGACCGTCACGATGACCGGCGACGACGCAGCCGACATTCTGACCATCACCGAGGCCGCCGGTCTCTGGAACCACAACCAGACCGGCAACGGCTACAACAGCGCGCTGGACTTCGACAACGTCACGGCCGGCGATCAGACGATCGCCGCCGACGCGACCTGGACGCTCGTCGTGAACGCCGGCGGCGGCGACGACAACATCACGATCGTGACGCCGAACGTCCTGGGATCGACGCTGGCCGGCGACGCCGGCAACGACCTGCTGACCGGCAGCAGCGTGCCCGGCAGCGCCGTGGTCGACAACGTCCGCGGCGGCGCGGGCAACGACCGGCTCGTCCCCGGGCGCGGCAACGACGACATGGAGGGCGGCGACGGCAACGACGTCCTCGTCTGGAACAACGGCGATGGCACAGACGTCATGGACGGCGACGCCGGCAACGACGAGGTCGAGGTCAACGGTGACCCGACCAGGGGCGATGACTTCGCGATCAATGCAAACGGCGGACGGGTGAAGTTCGACCGCCTCAATCTCGGACTGTTCAGCCTCGACATCGGCTCGAGCGAGCGCGTCGTGGTCAACGGCCTCGGCGGAGACGACCGGATGACCGGTGGCGACGGCCTCGCGCCGCTGACTCTGCTCACGCTCAACGGCGGCGCCGGCGTCGACACCATCACCGGCGGCGACGGCGCCGACCTCATCCAGGGCGGCGAGGACAACGACAACCTGGCCGGCGGCCCCGGCGGCGATCGCATCATCGGCGACCGCGGCGCCGACGCGATGATCGGCGGCGCGGGCGACGACACGCTCGTCTGGAACAACGGCGACGGCTCGGACACGATGGACGGCGAGGACGGCCTCGACGTCATCGAGGTCAACGGCGGGGGCACCGCGGACACCTTCACCATCGCGCCCAACGGCGCGCGGGTGAAGTTCGACCGGACGAACCCTGGCCCGTTCACGCTCAACATCGGCACCTCCGAGGCGCTCGACCTCAACGGGCTCGCCGGCGACGACGCGTTCACCGTCGGGGCCGGGGCGGCCGCACTCATCGCGATCAACGCCGACGGCGGCGCGGGCAACGACGCGCTGGCCGGCGCCGAGGGCGACGACACGTTCGCCGGCGGGTCGGGCAACGACGTCCTGACCGGCGGCGGCGGCCGTGACCTCCTCGACGGGCAGGCGGGCGACGATCGCCTCGAGATGCGCGACGGGGCCGAGGACCTCGGCCGCGGCGGGGCCGGCACCGACAGCGCCGTCGCCGACCAGGCGGGCATCGACGCCCTCGCCGAGATCGAGTCGATCGACCGCACGCCGGTCGCGCCTCCGGTCGTGCCGCCCGTGGTCCCCGGCCCCGGGCCCGACGCCAAGGGGACGGCGGCGCTGGTCCGCGCGAGCTCGGCGACGGTGCGCAAGAGCGGCAACCGCTTCAGCGTCCGGCTGCCCGTGCTGTGCCCGGACACCGAGGCCGGCGGCTGCACCGGCACGGTCACGCTGACGGGCAACGTCCGCATCGGCGGGCGTCGCATCAACGCGGTGCTCGGCAGCGCCAAGTTCAACCTGACCAAGGGTCAGCGCCGGACCATCACGGTGAAGCTGCCGTCGCGCCTCAACGGGCTGGTCAGCGGCCGGACGCTGTCGGCTCGCGCGCAGACGGTGAGCAGCGACAAGGCGGGCAACCTCGCGTCCGCCTCGCGCAAGGTCACGCTGCGCCTGCCGCGCCGCTAGACCTCGGGGAAGGTTCGACGCGAAGGACTGGAGGGGCCGCCGTCAGGCGGCCCCTCCGTCGTCCTCGAGACCGCGCAGCAGGCGCCGGGCGACCTCTCGGAGCGTCCTGGTGCCGTACGCGTGGTCCGGGTTGTCCGTGGTGAGGATCGCGATCGCGACGCGGCGGCCACCGGCCGTGAGCAGTGCGACCTGGTGATCGACCTCGCCGGAGCCATCGCCCCACCCGCCTTTGAAGAACAGCCGCCAGCCGTCGGGCTGAACGCGGGCGATGCCCCACCGCTGGCCCGGCACGATCGTCTCCAACAGGGCCATCGCGTACTCACGGTGGCGGGCCGGGATGCGGGCATCGATCCGCAGAAAGAACCGGGCCTGGTCGGCGGCGGTGATCTGCGAGCCGCCCCAGAACCCACCCGGCCCCGCGACGAAGTGCCGCATCCCTCCGGCTTGGGCGACGGCCTCGAGGCCGGCCGCGCCGACGGCGGTGAACACCTGGTTGGCCGCCTTGTTGCTCGAGCGGCGGATCATCGGGTCGAGCAGCGCGCGGTCGCCGGGCAGCAGGTCGCGGTCGCGGACGCCGGGGCGGTCGAGGTAGGCGACCATCAGCATCGCCTTGACCACGCTGGCGCCGCGCGCCGGGCGGTCGCGGTGCCAGCCGTAGGCGCGGGTCGGAGTCCGGACGGCGAACGAGACGGATCCGGCCCGCCCCGCCGCGTACTCGCGCCCGGCGGCCATGTCAGGCGTCCACGCCGCCGCCGGGGCGGCTGCGGCCAGGCTCGCGACGAGCGGCAGCAGGGCCGGCAGGCGGCGCACGCCGCGGAGCCTATCCGCGGCGTGCGGTGCGGCGATCTCAGCCGTCGACGCGGAGGATCGTCCCGTAGATCAGGCAGAACGCGGCCGCCTGGCCGCGGCCGTCCTGGCGGATCGTCCCGTTGATGAGCAGCGCCGTGGAGCCGCGCTGGACCTGGAACTCGAACGTGTTCGAGCCGCCGATGGCGAACGACGACACGGTCCCGTTCGCGAGCGGCGCGATCACGGCCTCCTCGATGCCGCGGCGACGGGTGACGTTGATCGTCTCGCCCGAGGAGTTGACGAACTGGATCGTCGAGATCGGGTCCTCGATGTTGGGCCGCTCGTTCTGGTCGGCGCAGTTGGCGGTCAGGGTGCCGATGCCGTCGGCCCCGCCGAACGCCTCCTGGGCGCCGGTGGCGTTGTCGGTGACCTCGAAGGACTTGCCGAACGCCTGTGTGCCGGCGACGCCGGAGAGGAACTTCGCGGGGATGCGCCCCTTGTTCGGGCCCGCGCTGGCGGTCGCCACGAGGTTGCCCGCGGCGCGGCTGGTCGTGGATGAGGCCGCGACCGCGTCCTTGCCGTCGACCTTGCCGGCATTGCGCGCATAGGAGATGGCGGCGACGCTCGTCCCGCCGAGGGCGACGAACAGGGCGATCGAGGCGACGCACATGGCCGGCGACGGCCATGACAGCTTGACCTTCATGATTCCTCCTGTGTGGATGACCCAGACGGCGATTTCAACCCGCCGTACCCCCGAAAGGAGCGGATGCATCCGGTGAGGCCCGAATGGGGCGACTCGACGCGGGCCGTGCGCGCGGGGCTGCCCGGAGCCGAGCAGGGCGAGCCGTTGCTGCCGGGGCCGGTGCTGGCCGCCCCGTTCCACCTGAGCGGGCCGGTCGAAGCGGCGCCCTACGGGTACGGACGCGACGGAAATCCGACCTACACGCGCCTGGAGGCGGCGATCGCGGCGCTCGAGGGCGGGGAGGCGGTCGTCTTCGCGTCCGGGATGGCCGCGATGGCGGCCGTCCTACTCGGCCGGCTGCGGTCCGGCGACGTGCTCGTGGCGCCGGCCGACGGCTACCCGGGGATCCGCAAGCTCGCCGCCGACCGGCTGGAGCCGGTCGGCGTGGAGGTCCGCCTCGTCCCCACCGACACGTCTGCGGTGATCGACGCCATGCGCGGCGCGGCGCTGGTCTGGATCGAGACTCCCGCGAACCCGCGGCTCGACGTCTGCGACATCGCGGCAGTCGCCGAGGCGGCGCACGCCGAGGGGGCGCTCCTGGCCGTCGACAACACGCTGGCCACGCCGCTCGGGCAGGCGCCGCTGGCGCTCGGCGCCGATTTCTCGATGATGGCCGCCACCAAGGGCCTCGCCGGGCACTCCGACCTCCTGCTCGGCTCGGTGGCCGTCCGCGATCCGGAGCTGACGGTCGGGCTGCGCGCCTGGCGCTCGCAGGCCGGCGCGATCCCGGGGCCGTTCGAGGCGTGGCTCGCGCACCGGTCGCTGCCGACGCTCGAGCTGCGCCTCTCGCGCCAGTCGGCCAACGCGCTCGCCGTGGCCGAGGCGCTCGCCGCGCGCGACGACGTCGCCGACGTCCGCCATCCCGGGCTCGCCGGCCATCCGGGCCACGCGGTCGCCGCGCGCCAGATGACGCGGTTCGGGCCGCTCGTCGGCTTCACGCTGCCGTCGGCGCAGGCGGCCGAGGCGTTCCTCGCGGCGGCCGAGCTGGTCGCCGACGCCACGAGCTTCGGCGGCGTGCACTCCACGGCCGAGCGGCGGGCGCGCTGGGGCACCGACGCGGTCGCCGAGGGCTTCATCCGCTTCTCGGCCGGCGTGGAGGACACCGCCGACCTGCTCGCCGACGTCGAGCGAGCGCTTGACATCGCGGGGGGCGAAGGCGTCCGCTCCGGCCCCTAGGGTCGGTGCGATGGCCCGTCCCAGCACCACGTTCACCTGCTCCGCATGCGGCCACACCGAGCCCAGGTGGCACGGGCGCTGCTCGGGGTGCGGCGAGTGGAACACGCTGGTCGAGGAGACGGCGCCGGTCGCGAAGGCGGGGCGGGCGCCGGCTGGCCGGGCGGTCAAGCCCGTCGCGCTCTCCGACGTGCGGGCGGAGAGCATCGCCCGGCTCTCCACCGGCATCGGCGAGCTCGATCGAGTGCTCGGAGGCGGCCTCGTGCCCGGGTCGCTCGTCCTGCTCGGCGGCTCACCGGGGATCGGCAAGTCGACGCTGACCTCGATGGCCCTCGGCAACCTCGCGGGCGCGGGGCGGCGGACGCTGTACGTCTCGGGCGAGGAGTCGGCCGCCCAGATCCGGCTGCGGGCCGAGCGCCTGCCCGGCGCGGCACTCCAGGTGCCCGTGCTCGCGGAGACCGATCTCGACATCGTCCTGGCCACGCTCGAGGCCGAGCGCCCGGAGGTCGTGGTCATCGACTCGGTGCAGACGCTCGTGGCGAGCGGGCTCACCGGGGCGGCCGGCTCGGTCGGCCAGGTCCGCGAGGTCGCCGACCGCCTGACCCGGCTGGCGAAGGCGCGCGACATCGCCACGATCCTCGTCGGCCACGTCACCAAGGAGGGCGCGCTGGCCGGCCCGCGCGTGCTCGAGCACCTCGTCGACTGCGTGCTGCAGTTCGAGGGCGAGCGCGAGCGCTTCTACCGGACGCTGCGGGCGCTCAAGAACCGCTTCGGGTCGACCAACGAGGCCGGCGTGTTCGAGATGCGCCAGGGCGGCCTGGTGGAGGTGGCCGACGCGTCGGCCCGGTTCGTGGGGGAGGCGACGCGCGCCCCCGGGTCGGTCGTGCTGGCCGCCATGGAGGGCTCGCGCCCGCTGCTGGTCGAGGTCCAGGCGCTCGTCTCGCCCTCGGAGATCGTCCCACCGCGGCGCATGTGCACGGGCATCGACCGCAACCGCCTCGCGCTCGTCCTCGCCGTCCTCGGCCGCCATGCCGGGATCGGGGCCGGCAGCGCCGACGTGTTCGTCAACGTGGCGGGCGGCGTCCGGGTCGACGAGCCCGGGGCCGACCTCGCCGTCGCCCTCGCCGTGGCCGGCGCGGTGCGCGGCATCGCGCTCGAAGGCCGGGGCGGAAGGCCGGTCGCCTGCTTCGGCGAGGTGGGCCTGACCGGTGAGCTGCGGTCGGTCGCGCACGCCGATCGCCGCCTCGCCGAGGCCCGCAAGTTCGGCCTCGACACCGTCGTGGGACCCGAATCCGGAACGCTGCGCGCGGCCGTCCAGCGCGTGCTTCCGAGTGCTCGCGCCCGCGCCGCTTGACGCGCGGCGAGGGCCGTGCTACCGCGCTACAGCGCGGAATCTGCCGCTAAGTGAAGGTTAAAGGTTGCTAGAATGGGTGGAGTGATGACGCCGCGATCGGGTGAAGAGCTCTCTGAGCTCGAGGCGCGGCAGGAGCCCCGGCTCGTCAAGGCGCTCGAGATGGTTGCGCCCGGCAGCGCGGTCCGCGAGGGCATCGACAACATCGTCCACGCCCGCACCGGCGGGCTGATCATCATCGGCGATGTCGACGAGCTCGCGTTCCTCTTCAGCGGCGGGATCAAGCTCGACATCGACTACTCGCCGGCGCTGCTCTACCAGCTCGCGAAGATGGACGGCGCCATCGCGCTGAACGGCAACGCGACGAAGATCGCGTGGTGCAACGTCCAGCTGATGCCCGACCCGACGATCCTGTCCTCGGAGACCGGGACGCGCCACCGCACCGCCGAGCGCGTCTCCAAGCAGACCGACGCCCTGGTGGTCGCCGTCTCCCAGCGGCGCGACGTCGTGTCGCTCTACGTGGACGGGGCCAAGTACATCCTGGAGGACATCCCGGTCGTCCTCGCCAAGGCCAACCAGGCGCTCGCGACCCTCGACAAGTACCGGACCCGGCTCGATCAGGTCTCGACGCGCCTGACCGCGCTGGAGTTCGAGGGCGGCGTGACGCTGCACGACGTCCTGACCGTCCTGCAGCGCGCCGAGCTCGTGACCCGCATGGCGGTCGAGATCGAGCGCTACATCGTGGAGCTCGGCACCGAGGGCCGGCTCATCGAGATGCAGCTGGAAGAGACCATGGTCGGGGTGGCCGCCGACAAGGCCGCCCTGCTGCACGACTACATCGCCGAGCCCCGCGAGGACACGTTCGCGGTGGCGCAGGAGGGCATCGCCCGGCTGCCCCACCAGGACCTGCTCGACTTCGGCCGGCTCGCCGAACTGCTCGGCTACGACCGCAAGGTCAACACGCTTGACTATCCCGTCTCGCCCCGCGGCTACCGGATCCTCGGACGGATCCCGCGGCTGCCCAAGCTCGTCGTGCAGAACATCACGCGCGAGTTCCGGGGCCTGGACGAGATCCTCGCCGCCACGGACCCGGAGCTCGAAGCCGTGGACGGGGTGGGGGAGATCCGCGCGAAGGACATCCGCGAGGGCCTGCGCCGTTTGCAGGAAATCAACCTCGTCGACCGTTACCTGCAGACCTAGATACGCCCGGGGCGCTCCGGAGGACCCGGAATGCCCATTTACAAGGAGGACACCATCACCGATACCGCCGACACGCAGTTCGAAGACCTGGAGATCACTCGGGAGACCGAGCACATCGACTATCAGATCGGCGATCACGTGGTGTATCCGCACCATGGGGCCGGCCAGGTTCTTAAGAAGGAATCCAAGGACATCCTGGGTGAGAAGCGCGAGTACCTCACGATCAAGATCCTTCACAACGACATGACCGTCATGGTCCCGTGCGAGAACGCGGGCAAGGCGGGACTGCGCCGGGTCATCGACGAGGAGACCGTGAAGAAGGTCCTCGCCGTCCTCACCGACGACGTCTCGGAGATGCCCAAGAACTGGAACCGCCGGTTCAAGCACAACCGCGACAAGATCAAGACCGGGGACATCTACGAGCTCGCCGAGGTCGTCCGCAACCTCGCGCTCCGCGAGCAGGACAAGGGCCTCTCGACCGGCGAGAAGCAGATGTTCACGCGCGCCAAGAAGATCCTGGCGTCCGAGCTGATGTACGCCCTGGAGATGGGCGAGGACGAGGCCGAGGCGCATCTCGACGACCTCCTCCTCAAGTCGGGCAACGAGAAGCTGGCGACGGCCGCGGCGCAGTAGCCGCCCGGCGCCTCCTCGTCCTCACGCGTGAGCCCGGCGGCCATCATCGTGGCCGCCGGGAGCGGCGAGCGCCTTGGGGCCGGCGTGCCCAAGGCGCTCGTCGTCGTGGGCGGGCGGGCGATGGTCGAGTGGTCGGTGGACGCGGTGCGCGCCGCCGGCATCGACCGGTTCGTCGTCGTCCTTCCACCCGGGCACGCCATGCCGGACGGGGTGCTCGGCGGCGCGACGCGCTCGGAGTCCGTGCGCAACGGCCTCGCGGCGCTCGGTGAGGTCGACCGCGTCGTCGTCCACGACGCCGCGCGCCCGCTCGTCGGGCCGGAGCTGTTCACCCGCTGCCTCGCCGCGCTCGACGACGCCGACGCCGCGATCGCCGCCGCGCGGGTGACCGACACGATCAAGGAGGCCGGCGAGGACCGGCGGGTCGCGGCCACCCTCGACCGCTCCCGGCTATGGGCGGTGCAGACGCCCCAGGCGTTCCGTGGCGAGGTGCTGGCGCGCGCGCTCGCCCAGCCGGACGAGGTGCTGCGCGCCGCCACCGACGACGCCGCCCTGGTCGAGCGGCTGGGTGGCACGGTGCAGCTCGTCGAGTCGTCGCCGGCGAACTTCAAGGTGACCACGCCGCACGATCTCGAGGTCGCCGAGCTGCTGCTGGGCCGGCGCTGAAGCGTCCGGGTACGCTGCCGAGCCGTGCTCACCGACTATCACCTCCACCTGCGCCCGGACGACGCGGACGCTCGCCCCGAGCACTACTTCACCGCCGGCAACGCCGAGCGATACCGCGAGGCGGCGACCGAGCGTGGCGTGACCGAGCTGGGCGTGGCGGAGCACGTCTACCGCTTCAGCGCCGCGCTCGACGTCTGGAGGCACCCGTTCTGGCTCCCGTACGCGACGGACGACCTCGACGCCTACTGCGACTTCGTCCGCGAGCGGACCGACCTCAGGCTGGGCATCGAGGCCGACTTCATCGCCGGCCGCGAGGACCAGATGGCGAACCTGCTCGACGGCCGCGACTGGGACTTCGTGGTCGGCTCGGTGCACTTCCTCCGCGAGCACTCGATCGACACCGAGGACTACTCGATCTGGGGCACCGGCGAGTCCGCCGACAAGGTCTGGCGCCGGTATTTCGAGACGACCGCCGCCGCGGCCCAGACCGGCCTCTACGACGTCATGAGCCACCCGGACCTCGTCAAGGTCTGGGGCCGCGACGCCCCCCGCCCTGACCGCGACCTGCGCTTCTACTACGAGCCCGCGGTCGAGGCGTACGCCGATGTGGGCGTCGCGGTCGAGCTCTCGACCGCCGGCCTGCGCAAGCCCGTCGAGGAGATCTACCCGGCCCAGGCAATGCTCGAGATGCTCGTCGACGCCGGCTGTCCGATCGCGCTGTCCTCAGACGCGCACACGCCCGAGGACGTCGCCTACCGCTACGACGACGCGCTCACGGCGCTCGAGTCGGCGGGGGTACGCGAGATCGCCGTCTTCGATCGGCGGCGCCGGCGGATGGAACCGATCGGGTGAGCGGGCCGCGGACCGGAATCGGCGTCGACTCGCACGCGTTCGCGGAGGGACGGGCGCTCATCCTGGGCGGCGTCGAGATCCCCTACGAACGCGGACTGGCGGGCCATTCGGACGCCGACGTCCTGACCCACGCCATCATCGACGCGCTGCTCGGCGCCGCGGCGCTCGGTGACATCGGGCAGCACTTCCCCGACACCGACCCGACCTTCAAGGACGCCGACTCGCTGGCGCTGCTGCGCGAGGTGGTCGCGCGGGTGGCGGCGGCGGGGTGGCAGGCGGTCCACGTCGACGCCACCGTGATGATGGAGCAGCCGAAGCTGGGGCCCTACCGCGAGGCGATCCGCGAGCGGCTGGCGGCTGTGCTGGCGCTCCGGGTCGGCGCCGTGAACGTCAAGGCGACGACCGGCGAAGGGATGGGCTTCGTGGGGCGCGGGGAGGGGGCAGCCGCGATGGCCGTTGCGACGGTGGAGCCGGCGGCTCCGGAACCGCGCTCATAGCAGGAGCGCCGCCGACGCGGGGGAACGGCTCGATCGAGAAGGCGACCTCCGCCGGCACGCCGAAGAAGGCGGCGATCCGCAGCGCCAGGTGCAGGCTGGGGCTGTACTCGCCGCGCTCGAGGTAGCCGATCGTCTGGTAGTGGACGCCGAGCGCGTCGGCGAGCTCGCGCCGCGAGATGCCCTGCTCCGCGCGCAAGCGCGCGATCCGGTTGTGGACGATCTCGGTCACGCCCGAGACCGGCCCGCTGCCGGCGCGCTCATCGCACCCACTGCAGCGCGGCCTGCCGAGCCGCCTCGACCTGCGAGGCCGACTGGCGCCGAGCCATGCGGCGGAGCACGATCGGCGTGACGATCATCCCGGCGATCGCCCATGCCCCGAGGACGAGCACGGTCTCGGGCGTTCGCCAACCGCCGCCGACCTCCACCGCCGCGGCCGAGTCGGGGAGGAACGCCGACCGCATGCCGAGCCCGAACCAGTACATCGGGAAGATCTGTGCGACCACCTGCAGCCATCCCCACAGCTGCTGGATGGGGAAGAGGATGCCGGAGATGCCGCCCATCACCACGATGGGCAACATCCCCCAGGTGCCGACCTTCTGCGTGCTGGGCACCAGCGCTCCGATGACCATCCCGATCGGCATCGTGGCCAGCAGCCCGAGCACGAGGACCCAGGCGACGGTCAGCCACCCGGCGGCGCCGCGGGCCATCAGATCGTCGAAGAGCAGGAAGCTCGGCACGAGGATCCCACCAGCTGCGGCAGGATGCCCAGGCTGTGCGAGAGCAGCTGGCTGGTGAAGTAGCCGCGAAGCCCGTGGGGAACCGCCTTGTGGCGCAGCAGCGTGCCGTCCTCGCGCTCCATCGCCAGCGCGTACGCCGGCCCGATGACGAGGCCGAACGTGACCAGCCCGCCGACGATGCTCGGCAGCGCGACCGACGGGACGAGGAGGCCGGTGCCCTCGACCTCGTCGTTGCGGCGGATCACGAGATAGCCGAGCACCGCGAGACCGGTGAAGAGGTAGAAGCCCTGGTCCTGCGCGCTTTTCAGGCTCTGGCAGAACTCCACCCAGCCGCGCCGGAGCCCGAGGCGGACGGCGTGCACGCCCGGGCTCATCGCCTCGCCTCTTCTTCCTGCTCCTGCGAGTGCACCAGCGACATGTACGTGTCCTCCAGGCTCGCGCGGCGCACCTCGAGATCGGCGACGTCGTCGCCCTGCTCGGCGAGCAGCCGGCGGACGAAAGCCGTCGCGTCAGCGGTCGCGTGCACGAACGTCTCGCCCGCCTGGGACCAGCGCACCTCGGCGCGGCCCGCCACCCGGCTGGCGAGCTGGTCGGCGCTGCCGTCGGCGACGATCGTGCCGTCGGCGAGGATCAGGATGCGGTCGGCGAGCTTCTCGGCCTCGTCGAGGTCGTGGGTCGTCAGCAGGATCGTGGTGTTCTCGAGGTCGGAGAGCCGGTGCACGAGGTCGTGGAACTCCCGCCGCGCGTGCGGGTCGAAGCCGGCCGTCGGCTCGTCCAGGAACAGCAGCTCGGGGCGTCCGACGATGCCCACGGCCACGTCGAGGCGCCGGCGCTGCCCGCCCGAGAGCGTCGCGATCTTCTGCTCGGCCAGCTCGCCGAGCCCGACCATCTCGATCAGCGCGTCGGTGTCGTACGGCCGCGGCCGGTCGGGCGTGGAGTAGGGCGCGTAGTAGCCGCCGAGCTGCGTGAGCAGGCGGCGCGCCGTCCACCGCGGATGGTCGCGCCACGACTGGAGCACGACGCCGGTGCGCGCCCGCCAATCCTCGCCCGCGCGCGCGGGGTCCTCGCCGAGGATGCTGACGTCGCCGGCCGAGCGGATCCGGAAACCCTCGAGGATCTCGATCGTGGTCGTCTTCCCGGCGCCGTTCGGCCCGAGCAGGCAGATCACCTCGCCCGGCCAGACGTCGAAGCCGACGCCGGCCAGCACGTCGCGCTCGCCGTAGCGCATCCGCAGACCACGGACGGCGATGACCGGCTCGTCTGTCGCCGGCCAGTCCGTCGGGCTGCTCGCCAGATGCTGCTCCCTCTCCAAGCTCGGCATCGTTCGCAACCGTAGCACACCTACTACAAATGGAGCACATGTACTACGCGAGGTCCCGGCCCCTCCTCGGGGTCGAGGGCTCGGAACTGCGCTCTTAGGAAGAGGGTTCGGATTGGGGGCGGAGGCGGCTCAGGCGGCCGAGCGCGCGGCGCGGCGCTCGGCGGCCTGCTCGCGCAGCTGCTGGTGCTCGACCTGGCGCTTGAGCTGCCAGAGGCTGCGGCGCAGGTGGCCGCGGACCGACGGCGCGGCGACCTGCTCGGCGACCCAGCCGAGGATCCCGGAGCCGGCGATCCCGTAGGCGAGGCGCAGCTCGACGCGCGTGCGCCCCGGGACCTTCTCGCGCAGGCGCCAGCGGCCTCGCTGGTCGATCCCCGTCACCGAGGTCCACGCCAGATCGGTCGGCGGCACGTGCTCGACGACCTCGATCAGCCCGCCGACCTCGGCCGAGCCGACCCGCATGAGCATCCGGTAGCGCGCGCCGAGGCCCTCGCGCTGCTCGCCGGCGACCTCCCAGCGGGTGATCCCGGACATGAAGTGCAGATACCGCGACGGATCGGAGATCTCGCGCCAGACGAGCTCGGCCGGCGCGTTGACCTCGATCGTGGCGACCGCTCTCATCCGATCACCGGGAAGCGCCGCTCCGCCGCGAGGGCGTCGAGGGTCTCCTGCATCGTGCGCATGAGATGGTCGTAGATCTCGTCGACGTCGGGATCGGGGCCGAACTCGTCCTCGAGGTCGACCGCCGGCAGCACCTCGGTGGTGATCTTCGCCGGCAGCGGGATGTGGCCGGCCATGTCGCCGATGTTCAGGCCCCACGGTGGCGCGATCGAGATCGGCAGCACCTTGAGCCGGAAGAGCTTGTCGAGGGCGAGCAGGCGCGCCAGCGACTCGCCGCGCGAGAGGAACAACGCCGTCTCCTGGCCGCCGATCGAGACGACGGGGACGATCGGGACGCCCTCGTCGAGCGCGAGCCGGATGAATCCGCGGCGGCCGCCGAAGTCGACCTTCGCGCTCTGCCAGCTGGGGCGGTGGACCTCGTAGTCGCCGCCGGGGTAGACGAGCACGGCGGCGCCGGACTGCAGCGCGCGGCGCGCGTTCTCGTGCGATGCGGCCACGGTCCCGTACTTGCGCAGGAAGGACAGGCCCGGCATCGACAGCACCAGATTGTGGGCGAGCTGGTAGAAGGGGCGCTCGACCCCGAAGTAGGTCGAGAACGCGAGCGTCAGCACGGTCGTGTCGGGCGTCAGGTTGCCGCCCGAGTGGTTGCCGACCAGCAGGACGCCGCCGTCCTCGGGCACGTTGCCCAGGCCGCGCACCTCGGCCCGGAAGTAGAGCGAGTTGAGCAGCCACAGCCGCGGCAGTGACTCGCGGATGTAGTCGGGGTCGCGCTCGTCGAGGTCGGCCGGCGGGATCCGGCTGGTGACGAGCCCGGAGAGGCCGCGCATCGCCCGCCGGGCGAGCCCTTCGAGGCCCGAGCCGCCCTTCTCGAGCTTCGGGGCGCTCGTGGCATGCCCGTTGGCCTCGGGCTCGGCGTCACCGCCCTGGGCGCGCTCTCGCGCGGCCTCCGCCACGCGCCGGGCCTGCTCTGCGTCGCCGTGTCCGTTGCGCTTCTGTGCGCGGCCGGCAGCGCCGGCGGCAGGGACTTCGCCCTGGTCGTCCATCCCCGGAATTGTACGAGGCGGCTAGGCGGCCTTCGTTTGCCGCGCGCTGGGCACAGCGGCGAGGCGCTGCGGCCGGCCGAGGGGATCGACGCGGGCGAAGAACCGCGCGATCAGGCCGTTGGTCTGCAGCGGCCGCTCGATCTGCGGCGCGTGGCCGCAGGCCTGCAGGACGATCTGCTCGGCGCCAGGCAGCCAGCGCTCGACGTGGTGGCGGAAGCCGGCGGGGATCAGCTTGTCGTGCGAGGACCACACGAACAACGCGGGGCGCTCCAGCTTGGCCAGGCGCGGGTAGAAGCCGTGTTCGCCGAACGGCGCGTCGAGGTAGATCGCGCGCGCCGAGGCCAGGAACGCGAGCCGCGCGCCCGCCGAGCGGTACGTCCGCTCGAACTCGTCGACCACGATGTCGCCGAGGCTGGGGTCCACGAGGTCGCGGTCGGCGAACAGCGACCAGAACTGCCGCTCGATCCGCGCGCGCCCGAGGGAGTGGGGCAGGGCGGCGAACTCGGGGCGCAGGAACCGGACGACCGGGTGCAGGCCGCGCTTGACGAACGCGACGGCGGGGCACAGCAGGGCGAGGCCGTCGACCCGCTCGGGATGGGTCAGCGCCACCTCGATGGCGGCCCGGCCGCCCATCGAGTTGCCGACGAAGTGGGCGTGCTCGATGCCGAGCTCGTCCATGACGCCGAGGACCGCCTTCGCGAAGAACGTGGGGCCGTACTGCGCCAGCGTGGGCTTGCTCGACGCACCGAAGCCGGGCAGGTCCAGCGCGTGGACGCGGTAGCCGTCGCGGCTCAGCGCGGCCGCGGTGTCGAAGAACGAGGACTTCGCCGCTCCCAGGCCGTGCAGGAGCACGACGTCGCGCCCCTCGCCCATGGTCAGCGTCGAGATCCGCAGCTTGCCCGTCGTGACGTTGTGGATGCGCAGGAGGGGCGGGCGGCCGCCGGGCAGGCGGAACATGCCCTCGAAGCCGATCGCGACGTCGAGGTCGCCGCGGGCGTAGAGCCGGCGCTGGGAGAAGGCCTCGATGCCGCTGATCCGGCCGTCGCGCAGCTCGAGCCAGGTCGGCGCGTCGGTCCCGATCGTCACGTCCGGGCGTCGCGAGGTGACCCCGAGGCGGACGCGCGCGCCGTGCGGCGTACATCGGACCTCCCACGTCTGGCCGACGTCGCCGAGGCGTACGTGGTAGGTGGCGTCGAAGCCGTCCTCAGCGCCGAGGTACCGCTCGGGGAGCGTGCGGAAGGCACGCTCGAGGAGTTGACCCGGCACGGGCGGCACAGTACCCCCCGAGGCGGCGGGGCAGTCACTATCGTCCCCCAAAGTGCGCACGATTCGCCTGCACGACACCCGTTCCGGCGGCCTCGTCGAGCTCCAGCCGCGGGACCCGGGGCGGGTCGGCATCTACTCCTGCGGCCCCACGGTCTACTCGCGCGTGCACGTGGGCAACGCCCGGCCGTACGTCGTTCCGAGCCAGCTCAAGCGGTTCCTCGAGCGCGAGGGCTACGAGGTCACGCTGGTCATCAACGTCACCGACATCAACGACAAGATCTACGTCGCGGCGGCCGAGGCGGGGGTCGGCTCGGCGGCGCTGGCCGAGGAGATGACCGCTCACTACGTCGCCGACACCGACGGCCTGGGGCTCGGGCGCCCCGATCACGAGCCGCTCGCCTCGGAGACGATCGGCCCCATCGTCGCGCTCATCGCCGAGCTGATCGAGCGCGGCCACGCCTACGAGGCCGGCGGCGACGTCTACTTCGCCGTGCGCTCGCTGCCCGGCTACGGCGAGCTCTCCCACCGCGACGTCGACGCCATGGACCAGGGCGAGGGGGTCGAGGGCGCCGACCGCAAGCGCGATCCGCTCGATTTCGCGCTGTGGAAGGCGAACAAGCCCGACGAGGACAAGGCGTGGGACTCCCCGTGGGGGCCGGGCCGGCCCGGCTGGCACATCGAGTGCTCGGCGATGGCCGAGGAGCTGCTCGGCGTCGAGCTCGACATCCACACCGGCGGCGTCGACCTGACGTTCCCGCACCACGAGAACGAGGCGGCGCAGACCCTGGCCGCGCGGGGGCGCCCGCTCGCCCGGATCTGGATGCACAACGGGATGATCCAGCTCGGGGCCGACGAGAAGATGTCCAAGTCGCTGGGGAACATCCGCGGCCTCGGCGAGGCGCTCGCCGAGGTCGGCCGCGACGCGCTGCTCATGTACTTCTGCAGCGGCCACTACCGCCAGCCCGTGGCCTACGACCACGAGCGCCTCGAGGAGGCCACGGCGCGGGTGGCGCGCGTCCGCGAGGCCGGCCGGCGCCTGGAGCCTGGGCCGTCGCCGGAGGACCTCTCGCCGCTGCGCGACGCGTTCTTCGATGCGCTGGCCGACGACTTCAACACCGCGCGGGCGCTCGGGGCGGCGTTCGAGTGGATTCGCGAGGCCAACCGGCGCGGGAGCGGCGTCGGCGACGAGCACCTACGCGACATGCTGGGCGTCCTGGGCCTCGACAACCTGCTCGATCCCGAGTCCGAGGGGCCGCCGCCCGAGGCGGTCGCGCTGGCGGCGCGGCGCTCGGAGGCCCGCGCCCGGCGGGACTTCGCCGAGGCGGACCGGCTGCGCGACGAGCTGCGCGCGCAGGGCTGGGAGGTCCGCGACGGCGCGAACGGGCCCGAGCTCGTGCCCGCCGGGTGAGCCGCCGCCCGCCGCGGCGGCGACCGTCCGGCGAGCGCTCTCGCCACCGTCCGGACGCCCGTGCGCGCGCCGACGAGGGCCCGGCAACGGGGCGGATGGTCGTCTACGGCCGCAACGCCGTGCGCGAGGCGCTCCGCGGGCGGCGCCGCGTCCATGAGGTCTGGGCCACCGCCGGAGCCGCGCGCGAGCCCGGGATGCCGGCGAGCGCCCACATCGCCGACGCGGCCGGGATCGAGGCGCGGTGCGGCTCGGACGCCCACCAGGGGGTGTGCGCCGAGGTCGACCCGTACCCCTACGCCGACGCCACCGCCCTCCTGCAGGCCGCTGCGCCGCTGCTCGTCGCGCTCGACGAGGTGACCGACCCGCAGAACCTCGGGGCGGTGTGCCGGTCGGCCGAGTGCGCGGGCGCCACCGGCGTCGTCATCCCCGAGCGCCGCTCGGCCGAGGTGACGCCCGCGGTCTGCAAGGCCTCGGCGGGGGCGGTCGAGCATCTGCCCGTCGCGCGCGTACGGAATCTCGCCGATTTCCTCGGTGAGGCGAAGGCCGCCGGCTGCTGGACCTACGGCGCGGCGGCGGGCGCGAAGGTGCCCTACGACGCGCCCGACTACGCCGGCGGGGTGGTCGTCGTGCTCGGCGCCGAGGGCCGCGGCCTTCGACCACGCGTCGCGGCGTCGTGCGACGAGCTGATCGCCCTCCCGCTGCGCGGAAAGCTGGGCTCGCTGAACGTCAGCGCGACCGCCGCGGTCCTGCTGTACGAGATTTTGCAGCAGCGCCTTGACACGTCCACATAACTGTGGGACCGTTCGCGGCGACTCAGGTTGAGCTTGAGGGTGAGGAAGTCCTCGCTCCAGGCGAATAACGGCGCCGGGGGAGGAGTGCGCCACGCATCTTCGCGAGCATGACGCTCGGGAAAGGACGATCCGTGGCCCCCATCTCCCATAAGTCTCAAGCTCAGCTGCAGCTTGATGACTCTTACCTCCTTGCGCTGGCGAAACAGGGAAGTCCCGACGCGTACGACCAGCTCGTACGCCGCTACTACTCCTTCGTCCGCCTGAAGGCCTCGTCGTACTTCCTGATCGGCGGCGACAGCGACGACCTCATCCAGGAGGGCCTCGTCGGCCTCTACAAGGCGATCCGGGACTTCCGCACCGATCGCGAGTCGTCGTTCCGCAACTTCGCGGAGCTCTGCATCACGCGCCAGATCATCACCGCGGTCAAGACGGCGACGCGCAACAAGCACACGCCGCTGAACGGCTACGTGTCGTTCTCCTCCTCGCCGGCGGGCGCGCCCGAGGGCGAGGCGACGCTCGACGAGGTGATCGCCGGCTCCCCGACCCACGACCCGGTCAACCAGGTCATCTCCTCCGAGGAGCTGCGCTCGCTGGTGGCCTGCCTGTCGACGGTGCTCTCAGAGCTCGAGTCGCGCGTGCTGTCGCTGTACCTCGACGGGCACTCCTACACCGCCGTCGGGGAGATGATCGGCTGCGACTGCAAGACGGTCGACAACGCGCTGCAGCGCGTCAAGCGCAAGGTCGGCACGCACCTGCGGGCCCGCACCGTCCTGCTGTAGTACGGGGCATGTCCACAGTCGTCATCGTCCTTCTGGTCGTCGTCGCCCTCGTCGTGTTGCTCGCGGTCGGCGGATCTATCGCCCAGCGCCGCCGCCTGGAGCGCAACCGCGGCGCCTTCGACGCCGAGCTCGAGCAGGTCAACCGCGACCTCGCCGCCGCCCGCGCCCAGGACCGCGGCTGGGACCGCGACAAGCTGGAGTCGGTCGCCCGCGCCGCCTACGCGAGCAAGCACCCCGACGCGCCCGTGCCGGATCTCACCCTCATCCGCATCGTCGACCGGCCCGGGACCGACGACGACAAGGCGATCTTCCGCTGCCGGGCCGGCGGCGCCGACGAGGAGCTCACGCTCGGCCGCCAGAGCGGCGACTGGGTCCTCGAAGCCTTGGCCTAGGAGACCGACACGACCAGCAGCCGCCGCTCGCCGCGCGGCAGCTCGACGACCGCGTGGTCGCCGGGGCGCAGCCCCACCAGCGCCGCGCCGACCGGGGACTCGACCGACAGCCGGCCCTCGGCGGCCGCCGCGTCGTGCGAGGACACCAGCGTGTAGGTGGTCCGGCGCTCGTCGGCCTCGTTCTCCACCTCGACCGTCGAGCCCAGCCCGACGACGTCGCCCGTCGCCGCCTCGACGACCTGGGCGTCCCGGATCCGGTCGCGCAGCTGGGCGATCCGGGTCTCGAGGTGGGCCTGGGCCTCCTTGGCGGCGTGGTACTCGCCGTTCTCCTTGAGGTCGCCCCATTCCCGCGCGGTCTTGATCTGCGCGGCGATGGTGCGGCGGCCGTCGCCCTCGAGCTCGGCGAGCTCGGCGCGGAGCGCCTCGAGGCCCTCGGCGGTGACCAGCATCGCGGCCCGGTCCGTGCTCATGCGGCCTTCTCCTCGCTGTGTGGGCGCCGGTGGTCGGCGGCGCGGACGATCTCGAGGATCTCGTCGAGGTCGTCGACGACCACGATGCGCTCGATGTCGTGCCCGTCGATCTTGCCGCCGGCGAGCACGGGGCCCTTCAGCCAGTCCACGAGCCCGCGCCAGTAGTCCGAGCCCACGAGCACGACCGGGAAGTGCTGGATCTTCTGCGTCTGGCGCAGCGTGAGCGCCTCGAAGAGCTCGTCGAAGGTGCCGAAGCCGCCCGGGAAGACGACGAAGGCGCTCGCGTAGCGGACGAACATGACCTTGCGCGTGAAGAAGTAGTGGAACTCGAGCGCCGTCTGCGCCCACGGATTGAGCCCCTGCTCGTGCGGCAGCTCGATCCCGAGCCCGATCGACTGCGCCCCCACCTCGACGGCCCCGCGGTTGGCGGCCTCCATGATCCCCGGGCCGCCGCCGGTGATGATCGAGAACCCGTCGCGGCCGAGGCGCCGCGCCAGATCGCGGGCCGAGTCGTACTCCTCGGTGTCAGGGAGTGTGCGGGCCGAGCCGAAGATCGAGACCGCCTTGCCGATATGGGCCAGCGTCCGGAACCCGGTCCGCAGCTCCTCGGCCATCCGCATGACGCGGGTCTCGTCGTCGAGCCGCGACAGGATCGCGGTGGTGTCGGCCTCGAGGAGCTCCTCGTCGGCGGTCGTGGGTGGGCGGGGTTCCGGGACCATCGTCGAACAGCACAGCGTAGGGGGTCAGCGCAGGCTCGCCGGGACGCGTCGCAGGTCCGGCGGCGAGGTAGGCCGCAGACGCTGCCAGGCGAACGCGCCGCAGAGCAGCAGCAGGCCGAGCGCGATGAACGACGCGACGCGCGCGAGCGAGTCCAGCGAGGCGAGGTCATAGAGGAAGACCTTGGCGATGGTGGCGCCGAGCAGGGCGAGCGCGCCGAGCCGCAGGCCCTGCACATCGCGCACGAGGCCCGCGACCAGCGCGGCGACGCCGACGAGCGCCCAGACACCGCTCAGCAGCGCCTGGCCCTGCTGCGGCGAGCCGTCGAACGAGGTGACGAGCTCGGTGGAGACCAGGTGCAGGACGATCAGCGCCGCGCCGGTGATCAGGCCCGCGCGCACCGGTGGGCGGCCGAGGACCGGCCCACCGCGCCACGCCAGCAGCGCGGCGGCGCCGGCGCATGCCGCCAGCGCGGCGGCCGCGGCGAGTGGTTTGTCGAGGCCGTCGAGCAGGGCGAGCGGCGGCGCGAGCGTCGCCACCGCGAACGCGGTCGCGCCGCCGAGGAACGCGAGCGCGCCCCAGCCCGCGACCTCGTCGTCGTGGCGGCGCGCGATCGCCGCGAGCGCGGCCGCCTCGGCGGCCCAGGCGACCGTGAGCGCGACGGGGTGCTCGACGGCCACGGCGGTCGCGTAGGCGACGACCGCGAGGCCGAGGGCGTCGACGGCGACGCGCCAGCGGTGCAGGCCGGCGTCGGCGAGACGCGTCGAGGCGAAGCAGGCGGCCGCGACCGACGCCAGCGCGAGCACGGGCCCGACGGGATCGCCGCGGACCTCGCCGAGCTCATTGACCGGCGCGTCGGCGGCCATCGCGTGACCGAGGGCGAGGGCGACGTGCGCGCCCAGCCCGACCGCGAGGAAGCGGGCGTCCGCACCGTCGGGGGCGGCGCGGCGGGCCAGCGCGGCGAAGCCGGCGGCGCTCGCCGCCCAGCCGATCGCCAGCACGGGGCCGTTGGCGAGCGTGCCGAACGCGACGTCGGCGAGGATGACTCCGAGGCTTCCCGCGACGAGCGCCAGCTCGCGCGAGACGCGGCGCGAGCGCGCTCCCACCAGGCCGGCGGCGAGATGGGCGAGAGCGAGGGCGACGAGCCAGCCGTGGGCCGCGGTCTCGTGCCCGCTCCCGTCCAGGACCGACCACCCGGCGCCGGCGAGCACGAGCGCGTTGAGCGCCAGCAGGACGACGGCGGAGCCGCGCAGCCCCGGCTCGCGCGAGCGCAGCTCGAAGCCGGCAGCCGCCGCGAGGCCGAGAAGGCCGAAGCCGACCAGGACGGCGATCGCGGCGATCGGCTCGCGATCCTCGCCGGCGAGCCACCAGAGCCACTGCGGGGTCGCGACGGCCGCGGTCGCGTACGCCAGCCAGTTCCAGCGCTGGCACAGCAGGACGCCGGTGGCCGACGCGGTGGCGACCGCGACGAGCAGCAGCGTCCCGGTGTCGAGGAGGTCCGCACCCACGAGCATGGGGGCGAGCAGCGCGCCGACGACGCCCAGCGCGCCGATGCCCGGGGCGGCCCAGCGGATTGCGAGGGCGGTGGCGGTCGCGCCGACCGCGAGCGCGAGGCCGAGCCCCGTCCACGCCGGGACGAGGTCGTAAAGGAGCGCGGCGACGACGATGGCCGCGAAGAGCCCCGCGAGCCCCGCGGCGCCCGCCGCCACCGAGGCATCGGTGCGCCCGCGCCGCTCGTGGAGCCGGATGCCGGCGAGGAGGAGCCCGATCGATGCGCCCGCGCCCATGAGCGTGCGCGCGCCCTCGCCGATCAGGCCGTTGGACGCCGCGATCACCAGCAGCAGGACGATGCCGACCGCGACCGCGAGCCCTCCGACCCAGGCCAGGACCCGGCCGCCGAGCAGGTCCTCGAGCGAGAGGTCGCTGCGCCAGCGGGCCGCCGGGTGGGTGTCGGCCGGCGCAGACCTGCCCGGACGAGCGAACCTCGGACCGGTGCGCGCGGCTCGGGGCGTGAGGAAGCCCGGGCGGGCGGGCGGCTCGGCGGCGGCGGCACGCGGCGCGAGCGCGGCCGGGTCCACCGGGCTGGGGGGCGCCACCGAGACCGGTGCCCGTCCGCTCGCCTCGAGTCGGGCGAGCCGCGCCTCGAGGTGCTCCGCGCGCTCCTCGAGCGCCTCCACCCGCGTGTCGATCGCCGTCGTCATCTCTCGTCCGCCTCCTCACCCTTGTTGACCATCGGTCGGCAACGTACCACAACGCCTGACCGGCGGTCAACAAGCTGATAGGATCGCGTCATGTCGCCCGTCCGGCAACCACCCGCATACAGCCGCCTCGACGTCGACGAGCGGCGCCGCCGGCTGCTCGCGCTCGGCACGGAGCTCTTCACCCGCCACGCCTACGACGAGCTCTCGATGGCCGCCATCGCGCGCGAGGCGGGCATCTCGAAAGCCCTGCTCTACCACTACTTCCCGAGCAA
Organism: uncultured Solirubrobacterales bacterium; assembly: GCA_963828075.1. Lineage (GTDB taxonomy): Bacteria > Actinomycetota > Thermoleophilia > Solirubrobacterales > Solirubrobacteraceae > JACCYI01. Next base: position 3,506,253 of record CAWHDH010000021.1, read on the forward strand.
GCAGGCGTACTTCTCGGCGACGCTCGCCGAGAAGGCGCAGGAGCTGGCCGTGGCGACGGCGCCGGACCCGGCCGCGCCACCCGCCGACCAGCTGCGAGCCAGCCTGGAGGCCTTCCTCGCGTGGGTCGAGGCCAACGCGGAGGGCTACGCGAAGCTGATGCAGTCGGTGGCGACTGTGCCCGAGGTGCGCGAGATCGTCGACGCCGTCCGCGACGCCACCGCCCAGCGCATCCTGGGCGGACTCGCGCCGGAGGGCGCGCCGCCGCCGGCGCTGCGCACGGCGGTGTACGGGTGGCTGTGGTTCATGGACGGCGCGTGCCTGGACTGGATCGCCCGCAGGGATTTCGACCGCGCGACGCTCGCGGACCTGCTGCTGGGCACGCTGTTGGGCGCGGTCGTCGCGGCCGGCCAGGGCGAGGCGCTGGCCGGGCTCAGCCCGGCTGGATAGCGAGCACGTCGACGACGAACACCAGCGTCTCGTTCGGCCCGATAGGCGGCGAGCCCTCGGCGCCGTAGGCGTCCTCGGGAGGAATGATCAGCTCGCGGCGGCCGCCGACCGACATCCCTGCGATGCCCTTGTCCCAGCCCGGGATCACCTCGCCGAGGCCGAGCGTGAACGAGTACGGCTGGCCGCTGTCCCACGACGCCTCGAACTGCTCGCCGGTCTCGAAGTGGACCCCGACGTAGTGGACGGTCACCTGGTCGCCGTCCTTCGCGGCGGCCCCCTTCCCCTTGACGAGGTCGCGCTGGACGAGCTTGGTGGGCGGCTTGCCCGTCGGCTTCTCGACCGTCGGCTTCGCGTCCGCGGCCGCGGTCGGCTCGGCCGTCTCGGCGGGTTTGGTGGCGGGGGGCTTGTCGTCATCACCGCAGGCCGTGAACCCCAGGCCGAGGGTGAGGACCGCACCGAGGACGGCGAGCGGGCGGGGGAGGCGGGTCATGGTCGGCCAGGGTAGTCGCGGCGTCCGGCGGTCAGACCGCCGACGCCTGGTAGAGCCGCTGGTCGGGGAGGCGGTGCACCCGCGCGCGGCGGGGCTCGCCGAACCCCGCCTCGCGCAGGTACGCGCGCAGCTGTGCCCGCGAGTGCAGGTCGGCGCCGGACGTGAGGTGGAAGAACAGCCCGAGGAGGGCGGCGGAGGCACGCGGGCGCCGGTCGGGGCGGAACAGGTCGAGCACGGCGACCGTGCCACCCGGGCGCATGACCGTGCGGACGCGCCGCAGCAGCGCGACGACCTGCTCTGGCCGCAGGTGGTGGATGATGTCGAAGCACAGCACGGCGTCGTACGGCCCGCCGAGGTCGGCCTCGAACATGTCGCCGTCGACGTGCGCGACGCGGTCGGCCATCCCGCTCTCGGCGATGATCGTGCGGCCCACGTTCGCGCTGCCGGGCAGGTCGAGCACCGTGGCGTGAAGCGTCGGATGCCGGCGGCAGAGCGCGGCGGCGAACGTCCCGTGTGCGCCCGCGAGATCGAGCAGTGCGCGCGGCTCGGGCGGGAGGCGGAGCGCCCGCGCGACCTCGGCCGCCGACAGGCGGGCGAGCTCGTGCTGACCGCGGATGTAACGCCGCCAGCTCGGGTCCTCGGCCGCCGCGGCGTGCAGCTCGACGGTGCGGCCGTCGCGCAGCGTCGCCTCGAGCTCGCCCCACCAGGTCCAGTAGTCCGCGGTGTGATCGAGGTAGCCGGCCACCGAGACCGGCGAGGCGGGGTCGAGCCACCGCCGCGCGCGCCGGTGCAGCGCGTAGCGGCCGCCGGCGTCGCGCGTCACGTGCCGCGCGCCGTCGAGCGCCTCGAGCAGCAGGCGGGTCGGCACCGGCTGAAGGCCCAGCTCGCGGGCCAGCTCGTCGGACGTCGCCGGCGCCCGGGCGATCCGCTCGAGCACACCGACGCGCTGCGCGATCGCCAGGATCCGCGCCGCCGGCATCCCGTACACCACCGACGCCAGCGGGACCGGCGCCTGATTGAGGCGGATGGCGACCCACTCGAGGAGGTCGTCGGCTCGCGGGGCGATTCGCAACGTGGGTTAGCGCAGCGGCGGCGCGTCGAGGGCGCGCACGCGCCCGAAGAAGTAGCCGCCATCGGTGCGCGGCCCGGTGGTGCCGTCCGCGCCGCCGCCGAACAGCAGCGCAACCACGCCCGCGTCGCGCTCGGCGCGCAGGTTGGCCTCGTTGCCCGGCCCCAGCCACCACTCGACCCGGTTGTCGCGGAAGCGTCCCCAGGTGTCGTCGAGTCGATCGTTGCCCAGCGGGATCTGCCAGATGACGACCGGCCGGCGGGTGCGGCGGGTGAACGCCCGGATGAAGCTCGCGTGGCGGGCGAAGTCCTGCGCGTCCCAGCGGCTGACGCCGCCGTCGCCGAGGATGTGCTCGCGGAAGCCGGCGTCGCGGTCGGCGACGTCGGTGAACACGAGGTCGAAGCGAGCTCTGAAGCTGCGGTAGAAGCGCGCGCTACGGCGCCCCAGCGCGCTCATGTGGGCGAGGCTCGGCTTCGAGAAGGTCGGGTCCTCGCGCGTGCCCCACACGCTCAGGTGCCAGGCGAGCGCAACGTTCGGCGCCAGCCGGTCGCGCAGCCGGACCACCGTGCGCGCGAAGGTGACGGCCCCGGGCACGGTGCGGGCGTCATCCCGGCGGGCGGCGTGCTGGACGTAGCCCCACAGGTCGGGCTCGACGTGCAGGACGACGAGGCGCCGGCCCTTGGCGCGCTTGAAGAACAGGCGCAGGTCGCGCTCGACCGCGCGCATCACCGCGCGGTCCTTGAGATGACCGAGGTCGGTCGTCTTCTCGTCGCCGAGGCTCGGCGTGGACTGGAGCACCTGGTAGTACGTGAAGACCGGAATCAGCCGCGCCCGCCGGGACTCGGAGATGTAGGTGCTGACGAACGTGCCGTCCGGGTTCCACGTCGCCCAGCCGCTGCCCGTGTTCGCGCCGCCCGCCAGGTACTGGTAGCGGAAGGCCAGCGGGGGCGCGTCGCGCTTCAGCTGCGCCGCCCCGCCGGGCTGGTCGGACACCCCGACGGAGAGCTTCTCCGGCCATCCCTGCGGCAGGATCGCCGCCAGGCTGCTCAGCGCGATGGCCAGGTGGCGGCGCATCGGCGAAAGCGTACGCCGCGCCTACACTCGCCGCGGCACGCCGGAGTAGCTCAGCTGGTAGAGCAACCGCCTTGTAAGCGGTAGGTCAGGGGTTCGAGTCCCCTCTCCGGCTTCCCCGGGCTCAGGTGGGCACGGCGAGCCGGGTCGGCTCGGGCCGGCCGCGGAGCGCGACCTCGCCGTCGAGCCGCCAGCGAGCGGCCTCCTCGGGGCTCGCGGCGCGGACCGCCGCCGCGCTGGCGAGCACCGGCTCGCCCTGCGCCTTGGCGAGCTCGGTCAGCCGGGCGGCCTCGTTGACCGGGTCGCCGATGACCGTGTACTCGAACCGCGACTCCGCCCCGACGTGGCCGGCCACCGCGGTACCGACGGACACCCCGACCGCCGCGTCGAGCGCCGTGCCGGTCCCCAGCCGCGTGGCGAGCTCGCGGGCGGCGGCGAGCGCGCGGTCGGCGACGTCGTCGCACGCGACCGGCGCGCCGAACACGCACAGCGCCCCGTCGCCCTCGAACTTGTTCACGAAGCCGCCGTGGCGCTCGGCGACGTCGACGACGATCGCGAAGAACTCGTTGAGCAGCGCGACGACGCGCTCGGGCGCCTCGGTCGCCGCGAGCGGGGTCGATCCGAGCACGTCGACGAACAGCGCGCCGACCTCCTGCTCCTGGCCGCCGAGCGCCGTCCCACGCTCGAGCGCCTCGCGGGCGACGTCGAGACCGACCTGGCGGCCGAACAGGTCGTGCAGGCGCTCGCGCTCGGCGAGCCCTTCGACCATCGCGTTGAACCCGGCCTGCAGCCGGCCGACCTCCGAGGCGTCGTCGACCATCACCCGCACGTCGGTCCGCCCCTCCGAGACGGCCTCCATGGCGTTGCGGACCTCGCGGACCGGGTCGCCGACCGAGTTCATTGCGAGCGTCATCAGCACGTAGCCGGCGACGAGCGCGACGGCCGCGATGAAGACGATCGGCGCGACCAGGCTGCGGGTGTTGGCCGCCTCGCGGCCGAGCGGGATGAGCGCGAGGCCGAGCAGCGGCGTGCCGGAGGAGAGCAGCCAGGTCAGCAGGATCCGGTGGCGGATCCCGAGCCCGCGCGTCTCGGCCAGCGGCGCATACGAGAGGACGAGCGCGACCGCGGGCCGCAGCTCGCGCTCGGCGTAGATCCACGCCGCGGTGCACGTGACGAGTCCACTGAGCGCGATCGTGGTCGCCGTCTCGAGCGCGAACTGGGGCGAGTGGTCGAGGTTGAGCGCCGCCACCACCACGCCCGCCGCCGCCCAGTCGAGCGCGGTCATGCGGACGATCCGGGCCGGGAGTCGCAGGACTCCTGTACGCTCGGACTCCGTCGGCGCCCGGCCGGCGCGGATCCAGCCGCCGAGCGCCCGCGACATCCGCGCGCCCCGCCACAGCCCGATGCAAAACGCGACGAGCCCGATCGCGACCAGGAGGCCGAGGTTGAACTCCATCGTCACGAACGACCCCGGCTTCTGCGGCGGCGGGAAGACCACGCCCAGATAGAGGAACACGACCACGCCGCCGATCGTGTTGGCGACGATGCCGCCGATCAGCATCCGCCTGGTGATCCGCCGTGCGAGTGCTTCCCCGTCCATGACGGGGGGAGACGCTACTCCCCGTCGCGCAGCTGCTCCCGCCACCACGCCATCGTGTCGGCGAGCGTGCGGGCGAGCGGGATCCGCGGCTCCCAGCCGGTCGCGGCGGTCAGCCGCTCGTGCGAGCCGCGCAGCTCCATGACCTCGTGCGGCCGGATCAGCGACTGGTCGATGACGTGGTCGACGGGCCGCCTGGCGGCCTCGCCCAGCCACGCCACGAGCTCGGCCGCCGACGCGGGCCGCCCCGAGCAGACGTTGTAGGCGACGCCCGACTCGCCGTGCTCGGCGAGCAGCCGGTAGGCCTGGACGACGTCGCGGACGTCGGTGTAGTCGCGGCGGGTGTCGGGGTTCCCGGTGACGACGCGGATCGGGTCGTCGCCCGCCTCCAGGCCGGCGGCGACCTGGCGGGCGAACGCGGCGATCGCGTAGGTCGGCGCCTGGCCGGGTCCGGCGTGGTTGAACGAACGCGCGCGCACGACGCGCACGCCGTGGGCGTCCGCGAAGAAGCCGGCCAGCAGGTCGGCGCTCGCCTTGGAGACCGCGTAGGGGTTCTGCGGGCGCAGCGGCGCCGACTCGTCGACGGGCAGCCGGGCGGGCGGGCCGTATACCTCACCGCTGGCGACTGCGACGACGGTGGCGTCGGGCGACGCCGTGCGCACGCCCTCCAGCACGTTCAGCGTCATGGCGAGGTTGTCGTGCAGGGTCTCGGCGGGCGTGCGCCACGACTCGCCGACGTGCGCGCGCGCCGCCAGGTGGTACACGACCTCGGGCTGGGACTCGAGGATGGCGGAGCGCACCGCGGCGGCGTCGAGCAGGTCGACGTGCGCCCCGGTCGTGCGCGAGAGCTCGGTGACGTCGTCGCCGGCGTCGAGGCACGCCGTCGTCAGGTGGGCGCCCGCGAAGCCGGACGCGCCCGTGATGAGGACGCGCGTGCTCAGGTGACCGTGTCGACGAGGTGCTCGATCGACCCGTGCCCGTTGGTCGAGACGGTCTCGTCGTCGATCGGGCCGGGTGGAACCTGCTCAGGCGGGTTGAGTCGCCGCTCGAGCTCGCCGAGGACGAAGCCGAACAGCAGATGGCGCCACGTCGCCTGCGCGAGCGCGCGGGGATCGCCCCACAGCACGGGGAGCTCCGCCCGAGCGGGGTGGACGCGGTCGGTCACGCGGGTCGTCGGCCACGTCAGCGCGTGCTCGGCCAGGGCGGCGGCGGGGCCGCGCGCCCACGCGGGCAACGGCAGGCGCGGGGCGATGTTCGCGTAGGCGGCCCCGAACACGGCGCCGTTGAGCAGATGCAGGGCCAGGCCGGCGACGGGCCAGGCGCCGCCGCGCGTGACCAGCTTGCCGAGGATCTCGGTGTCGTCGTAAGAGAAACCGAAGACCCGGCGGTCCAGCGGCTGCTGGGCGGACCACACGGCGGCGGCGGCGGTGCCGGCGAGCGCGCCGCGCAGGGTCCTGGTGCGGTCGACGGCCATCGGGGCCACTGTAACGGTCGTCACTCGCGCGGGTACGCCTGAAGCAAGAGATGAGCCCTGCCCGATGAGCCTCGCCGCCCTCCACGAGCGCGCCCGCACCTCCGGCGTGAACCCACTGGTCTACTGGCTCGTCCGCGCCCTTTTCCAGCCGGTCTTCCACCTCTACTTCCGGCTCTCGCGGATCGGGCGCGAGCACGTCCCCGAGTCCGGTCCGGTCATCTTCGCGGCCAACCACCGCTCGTTCCTGGACCCGTTCGTCATCGCGACGATCGCGCGCCGGCCGATGTACTACGTGGCCAAGAAGGAGCTGTTCTCGCACCGGCTCGCCGGCTGGTTCCTGAACTCGCTCGGCGCGTTCCCGGTGGACCGCGGGACCGGCGACGGCGACTTCATCGACACCGCTAAGGCGATCCTCGAGCGCGGCGACGCCGTCCTGATCTTCCCCGAGGGCACGCGCGTGCGCCCCGGCGCGCTCGGGCGCCCCAAGCGCGGCGTCGGTCGGCTCGCGCTCGAGACCGGCGCGCCCGTCGTGCCGGTGGCGGTCATCGGCTCAGAGGCCATCCGCCGCGGCTGGCGCATCCGGCCGCACAAGGTCCGCATCCGCATCGGCCCCGCGCTTCGCTTCCCGCAGGTCGAGAACGCCTCCCCGCAGCTCGCCGCCGCCGTCACCGACCGGATCTGGCCGTGCGTGATGCTGCAGTGGGAATGGCTGGGTGGCCTGCCGCCGCTGCGGCGCGCCGCCGTCATCGGCGCGGGCGCGTGGGGAACCAGCACGGCCGCGATGCTCGCCCGTGCCGGCCTCGACGTCGACCTCGGCTACCGCCCCGGAGAGCCGGTGGTCGAGTTCCCACCGGGCGTGCACGTCGCCCGCGCGTCGGAGCTCGAGCTCTCGCGCCACGACCTCGTGTGCTTCGCGGTGCCGCCGCGCGAGCTGCCCGCGACCGTGGCCGCCCACGCACCCTCGATCTCCCCGCGCTCGGGCGTGCTCGTGCTCTCGCGCGGGCTCGTCGCGCCACTGGGGACGCTGCCGTCCGCGTACGTCGCCGAGCGGGTGCCGGCGTGGGCGACCGCGGTGCTCGGCGGCCCCGCCGACCCGACCTCCGCCCTGCGCGGCGAGGCGTCGATGCTGATCGGCGCCGCCGACCCGGCCTTCTCGCGCCAGGTCGCCGGCGCGCTGTCGGCCGCGGGCTTCGCCGTGAGCACGACCACCGACGTCGTCGGCGTCGAGCTGGCGGCGTGCGCGACCCACGCGGCCTCGCTCGCCGCGGGCGCGGCGGCGCCGGGCGGCCCGCAGCTCGCCGGGACCGCCGCCGGCAAGGTGTTCGCCGCCGTCGACGCGTACGCCCGTAGCGCTGGGTCGCGGCCCGAGACGTTCGCCGGCCTGGCCGGCACCGGCAGCCTGGTCGCGCGGGTCCTGGCCGGCGGCCCGCCCGATCCCGACGCGGTCGAGTGCGTCCCGCTGCTCGCCGAGCGGATGGCGTCCGCCGGGGTCGACGCGCCCGTCCTCGACGGGCTCGCGAGCGTGGTCGAAGGCCGCCTGACGGCCGACCGCTGGACCGCTTCGCTGACCGCGCCGGCACCTGTCCCTGCGAAGGCTCGCGCCGCATAGGTAGCCTCCGCGATGGATGTCCGCACCCGAACAGACGCGCGAGGAGAAGCGCAAGCTCGACGACGAGTTCTCGAACCTCTATCGCGCCCATCTGCGCGACGTCTACTCCTACTCGTACTACCGGGTGGGCAACCACCACGACGCCGAGGACCTCACGGAGCAGACGTTCCTGCAGGCCTACCGGCACTTCGCGCGCGCCCAGGCCGAGTCCGACGGCCGGCCGCTGCGGCCGTGGCTGATCCGCATCGCCCACAACCTGGCGGCGAACTACTACCGCGACCGCGCTCGCAAGCCGCAGACCCCGATCGACGACGCCGGCGTGCTGTCGGCCCCGCATACGACCGAGGCGCTGGTCGAGGGTCGCGAGGACCTCAAGCGGATCCTGGAGTGCGTACAGAAGCTTCCCGACGACCGGCGCGAGGCGCTGATCATGCGCTTCGCCCTGGGGATGGACAACCGCGAGATCGCGCGGGCGCTCGGGCGGACCGACGGCGCCACGAAGGTCCTGCTGCACCGCTCCATCCGCCAGCTCGAGGAGCTCGTCGCCAAGGCGGAGGGCCCGGTATGACGCGGGGGACGTCCTGATGGCGGGCGAGGTCGAGGCCCTGCTGCGCCAGGCGCTCGCGCCGGTCGATCCGCCCGCGGAGCTCGAGGAGCGCCTCGAGGCGAACCTCACCAACCTGGTCGAGATGGCGGCCGACGAGCTCGAGATGTGGGAGCTCTCGGCGATGCGCGACCCGCGCAACTGGCCGCGGCAGGCCGCTGGGCCGGCGGCCGCCGTGGTGGTCGGGTCGGCCGCCGCGGTGGGCCTCGTCCTGGTCCGCACCCAGCGCAAGCGCCACAAGCGACGGGCGGCGTCGCACAACGTCCTGGACCTCGCCGAACGCACGATGCGCGACCTCGCGCACGAAGCGCGCCGGCTCGCCGACGAGGGGCCCGGCCACAAGAAGTGATCCGGTTGGGATCACTCGGCGTAATGACCGCCACGTGCCCTCCCTCCGACCCGCACAACCCAAAGCTGCTCCCGACCTCAGCTCGCTGGCCGACGAGGACCTCATGCAGCTGGTCCAGGGTGGGGACGCACAGGCCTTCGAGATGGTCTACGAGCGCCATTCCGGCGTCGCGTACTCGCTCGCCTACCGGATGGTCGGGTCGCCCAACGCCGCCGAGGACGTCGTGCAGGAGTCCTTCATCTCCATCTGGCGCTCCGGCGGGCGCTACGACCGCGCCCGCGGCTCCGTGCGCACGTGGGTCCTCGGCATCGTCCACCACCGGGCGATCGACGGGCTGCGTCGCTCCTACGTCCACGATCGCCGCCGGGCGTCGGACGAGGGCATCGAGGAGCGCTTCGAGGCACGCGAGCGCACGGACGTCGAGGTCGCCCGCCGCGACGAGGCCAAGGCCATCCGCAGCGCCCTCGACACGCTGCCCAGCGAGCAGTGCCAGGTCATCGAGCTCGCCTACTTCGGCGGCTTCACCCACACGGAGATCGCAGACATGCTCGAGACCCCGGTCGGCACCGTGAAAGGCCGCATGCGCCTCGGACTGGAGAAGATGCGCAACCAGCTCCGTATCCTGGAGGTGGCGCCGTCATGAGCACCACCGGATCCCGCCACGAGGACTGGGCCGACTCCGTCGGCGCGTACCTGCTCGAGGCACTCCCCGACGACGAGCGCACCGGGTTCGAGGATCATCTGGAGACGTGCTCGGACTGCCGGGCAAGCGTCGACGAGCTCCGCGTCGCCGCCGCCGCGATCCCCGCGTCGGTCGAGCAGATGGTCCCGCCACCGGCGCTCAAGGGCCGGATCATGGCGGTCGTCGAGGCCGAGGCCGAGCTGCTGGCCGCCGCGTCGGGATCGCGCGCCGACGAGGCGCCGCGGCCGCCACGTCGCCGCTGGTTCGAGGGCTTCTCGCTGCGCCCGGGCCTTGCGCTCGCCGCCGTCGTGCTGCTGCTCGTCGTGGGCGGCGGCGCCGCCGTGCTCACCGGCGGTGATGACGGGCGCGAGGTCGTCGCGCAGGTCGACCGCTCGCTGGCCGAGACCGCGACCGCCAAGCTCGTCATCCACGACACCGACTCCAAGCTCGAGGTCGCCAACATGCCGGCACCGCCCGAGGGGCGCGTCTACCAGGTGTGGCTCAAGCGCACCGGGGTCGAGGCGCCCGAGCCGACCTCCGCGCTGTTCGTCCCGCGCGCGGACGGCGAGGGCTCCGTCTCGGTGCCCGGGTCGCTGCGCGGGGTCGAGGCCGTGCTCGTCACGCACGAGCCGAAGGGCGGATCGAAGGCGCCGACGCGCCAGCCGGTCATCCGGGCGAGCCTCGCCTGAGCCTGGGTCGAGCGTTGAGAATCCCGTGATGCGCCGCTGCTAGGTTGGCGGCGCCATGGCCACCTGCTACCGCCATCCGAGCCGCGAGACCGGGGTCTCGTGCTCGAATTGCGGGAACCCGATCTGCCCCGACTGCATGACGGCGACGCCGGTCGGGATGCGCTGCCCGGACTGCTCGAAGCAGCGCACGAAGGTCCGCACCGCGGCCTCGATCGGCGGTGGCGACCCGATCGCCACCTACGTGATCATCGGGATCTGCGTCCTGGCGTTCTTCGGCTCGTCGAGCGGCGGGTCGATCACCAGCGGCGGCGGCGGCAGCGTCTTCGCGGACGGCGCCCTGTTCGGGCCCGCCATCAGCGTGAACCACGAGTACTGGCGACTGATCACATCGGGCTTCCTGCACGGCGGGATCCTGCACATCGCGTTCAACATGTACATCCTCTACTTCCTCGGCTCGATGCTCGAGCCGGCGCTCGGTAAGGTGCGCTTCCTCGGGCTGTACTTCGCGTCGATGCTCGGCGGCTCGTTCGGGGCGCTGCTGCTCAGTGCCGACAAGTTCACCGTCGGCGCGTCCGGCGCGGTGTTCGGGCTGATGGGTGCCGCGTTCGTGATGCAGCGGGCGCGCGGGATCGACCCCATGCAGTCGGGGATCGCGCCGATGATCCTCCTCAACCTCGGCATCTCGTTCCTGCCGGGGCTCAACATCTCGATCGGCGGCCATCTCGGCGGTCTCGCCGTGGGTGCCCTGACCGCGCTCGCGCTCGAGCGGATCCCCCGCCGCGGCAAGGCCGATGTCGTCGCCGTCGGCGCGTGCGCCGCCGTCGGGTTGATCGCGGCGGCCGGCGGCATCGCGGTCTCCGGCGCCAAGAACTCCGAGTTCGGCATCGGCGTCATCACCGCGCTGTTCGGCTGATTCAGGCCTCCTAGCGGCTGCGAGGCTCGGACCGTTGAGCGGCTCGCGAAATCGAGTACGAACTTAAGCATCCATGTGACGTTCAACTTTGAACTCGATCCGCCGAGCTGGGCACCATCTTCGACGGGATCACGCGCCATACCGCCGAGGGCTACGCGTTCCGCCAACGCGCCGCGGAGCACGGCTTCCGGGACGCCGTGCGCGAGCGCGACGAGCCGTTCGGCGACCGCGGCGCCTCGACCTTCAAGGGCTAGATGATCGATTCCATGGCGCGGTGGTAGACAACTTCCGCGGGTGAAGGAGGTGGTGGCTCCCCGGCGGCGGGGGAGCGCCCACAGGCGGCTCAACCCGACACTCGGCGTCACTTCTGGATCCATCGTCGGATCGTGCCGCTCCTGGCGGCACAATCCGACATCCGACATGAGATCCGTCTTGATCGTCGGGTTGAGCCGGTAACCCGCCCGCTCGCCCCCGGGGAACCTCGGGACACCGCCTCGTGACCCCTTCCATCGCGAGTGGCGCCTCGAGCCCCTCCCGGCCGGCGCCCCCCGAACCCGGGGACCCGCCTGGCGACACTCACCCTCGATGCCCGGTGTTCAGGGCACTAGCGACCGACTCGCTCCAGAGTCTCTGAGAACGCAGGCGGCGCCCTCGGCCGCGCTGAAGGCGATCACCGAGGAAGGGGAGCGGGATGAGCCGTGAGGGCACCTGCGTGGTGTGGAGGCCCTGCGCGTAGAGCTCCTGGTTGATGAGCAGCTTGCTGATCGCCAGCTGGTTGACCGGCACGCGCGCGATCCGCGCGACGAGGGCCTCGGTGCGTTCGTCGAGGCGCTCCGGCGGTGGCGCCTCGATCGCCAGGCCCCATTCCACGGCCTCCTTGCCGGAGAGTGAGTCGCCGGTGAACAGCAGCCGCTTGGCGCGCTGGGCGCCGACCCGGTGAGCCCACAGCGACGTCGTCGGCGAGCCCCAGACGCGGGCGGGTGGATAGCCGATCTTCGCGTCCTGCGCGATCACGAGCAGATCCGAGCACCGCGACATGTCCGTGCCGCCGGCGACGCAGAAGCCGTGCACCTTGCAGACCACCGGCTTGCCGCAGTGAAACAGGCTCATGAAGCCGCGCACGTTGCGGCTCATCATCGCGTAGTCGACCATCGGGTCCCACGTGCCGGTCGGGTCGTGGTTGGCGGCGATCACCCTCGGATCGAGCGGGGAGCCGGCCACTGCCTCGTCGCCGAGCTCGGACATGTCGCCCTCGGCGCTCTCGACGAGGTCATAGCCGCCGCAGAACCCTTGCCGTTCCCGGACAGCAGGAGCACGTGCACCGCGGGATCGAGATCCGCGCGCTCGACGCACTCGGCGAGCTCGCGGACCAGGCGCCGCGTGATCCCGTTCCCGCGGTCGGGACGATCGAGCGTGATGCGCGCCACCCGGTCGGCGACCTCGAAGGTCATGGTCTGCGGCATGGCTCTCCTTGTCGGTTGAGGAGCGTCTCGTAGATCGCCTGGGTGCGCTTGAGCAGCCGCTCGGGTGTGAAGCGCGCGCGGATGTCGAGCGCCGCCGCGGCGCCGAGCCGGCGGGCGCGGCCGGGGTCGGTGGCTAGGCCCGCCAGCGCCGCGGCCAGCGCACGATGGTCGCCGGGCGCGACGAGCACGCCCGTCGCGCCGTCCGTGACGATCTCGGGCAGCCCGCCGTGGTTCGCGGCGACCACGCAGCAGCCCGCCGCGGCCGCCTCGAGCGCGGCGTTGGGCAGCGGGTCCGGGCGGGTCGACGGCACGGCGACGACGTCGGCGGCGCCGAGCACGGTCCCGACGTCGTCGCGGAACCCGAGCAGCCGCAGCCGGTCGCCGAGCCCGGCGGCGGCGGCGCGCAGTTCGTCCGCGCGGTGCTCCTGCCCCGGCCAGGTGTCGCCGGCGACGAGGCCGATCGCGCCGCGCAGCTCCGGCTCGGCCAGCGCCCGCGCGAGGACGTCCTGGCCCTTCCACGCCGAGATGCGCCCGAGCACCGCGACGACGAACGCGTCCGCCGGGAGCCCGAGTGCGGTGCGCGCGGCGTCGCGCGGAACCCGCTCGGGCACCGCCGCGAGCCCGTCCGGGACCACGACGCCGCGGCCGCGGAACTGCGCCCGCACGGCGGCCGAGACGCACAGCAGGGCGCCGGCGCGCTCGAGCGCGGAGCGGTACGGCGGCCACAGCGGACCCCAGCCCGTGTAGATCTCACGCACGTGGACCGCCAGCGGCACGCCGGGCGGCGCGGCGGCAGGCAGGATCGCCGACGTGTTCAGGTGCACGAGCGCCGCGCGCCGCTCGCGGGCGAGCCGGTCGAGCGCGCGCCTCGCCCGTGCGGCCTCGCGCGCCAGGCGACCCATGCCGCTCGCGGTCAGCAGCTCGCGCCGCACCACCGGCACCGGGCCGATCAGCGTCTCGACGCCCGCGGCGGCGAGGTCGCCGGCCAGCGGGCCCTCGAACGGCAGGACGACGAGCGGCCGCCAGCGGGCGCGGTCCAGGCCGCCGGCGAGCAGCGCGAGCTGGCGGTCGGAGCCGTAGCGCCCCGCCGACGAATGCACCAGCAGGACGGTGCGTGCGCTCAGCTCAGAGCGCCTCGGCGCGCTGCTTGAGGCCCTTGACCGCCCCGTCCATCAGCTTCTCGGTGCCCTTGCGCATCAGCGGGCCGGGCACGTAGAACCCGAGGTCCGACGCCAGCCGGTAGGTCGCCCGCGTCCGCCCCGGCCCGAGCTCCGCGAGCGCGAACTCGCCGTCGCCCTGCTTGAGGTCGCCTTCGACGAGGCTCCAGCTCATACGCGCCGGCGGGTCGAGCTCGTAGCGCACGGAGTACCGCACCTTCTTGACCATCGCGTCGGCCTTGAACTCGACGACCGAGCCGCGGCCCTGCGCATCGCGCTCGAGCACCCGGGCGCCGCTGAAGCCGGGTTGCCAGTCCGGCCACGCCTCGAAGTCGAGCAGGACCTCGAAGCACGTCTCGCGCGACGCGGTGATCTCGATCGTGCGCTCGGCGCGGTGAGTTCCCATCAGAGGAGCACCGGGACGGGTGCGGCGGCGACGGGCAGCGTCGTCGTCCGGTCGGGGTGCAGGATGTGGGCGAGGAGCTCGAGCCCGTCGACGAGCCGCGGGCCGGGCCGCGAGAAGTACGCCGACGCGTCGACCGCGACGACGCGCTCGGCGCCGACGGCGGCCAGCTCGTCACCGTAGGTGTAGGCCTCCTCCTGGGCGCGCTCGGCGTCGTAGCCGCAGGGCATGGCGACGACCACCTGCGGCGCGGCGGCGGCGACGAGCTCCCAGGAGACCTGCTCGGACGGCTCGCCCGGCAGCCCGAGGACGTCGACCCCGCCCGCGTACTCGATCAGCTGCGGCGTCCAGTGGCCCGCGGCGAAGACGGGATCCAGCCACTCGAGCGCGGCGACGGGCACCGGGTCGGCGCCGCGCACCGTCAGGCGGACCTGGTCGATCCGCGCCGCGGCGTCGGCGATGAGGTCGACGCCGGCGTCCTTGGCGCCGATCGCCTGGGCCAGCGTCCGCACGTCGCCGAGCACCTCGCCGAGGGTCGTGGGGTCGAGCGAGACCAGCTGGGGCCGCGGGTCCATCCGCTCGGCGATTGCCCGCACGTCGTCGTAGGAGACCGCGCACACGGCGCAGAGGGCCTGGGTGACGATGAGGTCGGGCTGCAGCGCGCGCAGCTGGTCGGCGTCGAGCTCGTAGATGGCCTTGCCCTGCTCGGTGAGGGCGCGGACCGCGGCGTCGATCTCGTCGGCCCCGAGTCCCGGCCCGATCACGTCGCGGGTGATCCGCGGGAGGTCCTCCGCCTCCGGTGGGTAGTCGCACTCGTGCGTGACCGCCACGACCTCGTCACCGGCGCCCAGCGCGAAGAGGATCTCGGTGGCCGACGGGACGAGCGACACGATGCGCATGGCGAGCGACACGATACGGCTCCCGGGCCCCCTTCGCCGCCGGGCTACGCTGCTACCGTTGCGCTTGTCGCCCCTGATGAACGACGACGACTCCCCCCGAAGTAGCACCGCGCAGCCCGGCTGCGCCGCCCTCGGCCTCCGGCCCGCTCGATGACCGCGCTGCTCCTCGTCGCGGTCGGGGTCCTCGTGCTGCTCAACGGCTTCTTCGTGGCCGCCGAGTTCGCGCTCGTGCGCGTCCGCCGCTCGCGCATGGAGGAGGAGGCCGCGCAGGGCGCCAAGCGCGCCGGGCTCGTCCTGCGCCAGCTCGACGACCTGTCGCGCTACCTCGCGGCCTGCCAGCTCGGCATCACGCTCACCTCGCTGGGCATCGGCTTCCTCGGCGAGCCGGCGATCGCCTCGATCTTCGAGAGCCTGATCGGCGACTCGCTGCCGCACGGCGTGACGCTCGGGATTTCGATCGCGATCGCCTACGCGATCACCACGGCGCTGCACATCACGATCGGCGAGCAGGTCCCGAAGATCTACGCCATCCACAAGTCGGAGGCGATCGCCAAGCTGATCGCCCGCCCGCTGCACCTGTTCACGCAGGTCTTCCATCCGTTCATCGCGGTCCTCAACGGGGCGTCGAACGGGATGCTCCGCCTCGTCGGGATCCGGACGAGCGCCGAGTTCGACGAAGGCGGCTCGCCCCAGGAGCTCAAGGTGCTGATCGCCCAGTCGCTGGCCGGCGGCGAGCTCGAGGCCAACGAGGCGGGCATGCTCACCGGCGTCTTCCACCTGCACGAGCAGCAGGCGCGCCAGGTGATGACCCCGGCGCCCGCCGTCGTCACCGTCGACGTGTCGGAGAACGTCGAGACGGCGCTTCAGCGCTGCATCGCCTCGGGTCACACGCGGCTGGTCGTGACCGAGGACGACAACCAGGACCGCGTGCGCGGGATCGTGCACGCGAACCAGCTGGCGCAGCTGCTGATGTCCGAGGGGCCGCAGGCCTCGTTCGAGTCCAAGGTCCGCGAGGCGCCGATCGTCCCCGAGACCAAGCCGCTCGACGACCTGCTCGCCGACCTGCAGCGCCAGCGCACGTCACTCGCCGTCGTCATCGACGAGTACGGGCGGACGGCGGGGATCGTCACCGTCGAGGACATCGTGGAGGAGGTGGTCGGCGAGATCGACGACGAGACCGACCCCCTCGGCGGCGCCGTCCGCCAGCTCGCCAACGGCGACTGGTTCGTCCGCGGGCACGTGGCGATCACCGACCTCATCGACTACGGCCTCGACCTGCCCGCCGACTCCGACGCCTACAACTCGGTCGGCGGCTTCGTGTTCGGCGAGCTGGGGCGCCTGCCCAAGCGCGGCGACACGGTGCGCCACAACGGCTACTCGATCCGCGTCGAGTCCGTGCGCGAGAACCGCATCGAAGCGGTGCGGATCCGCGAGCGGCGCGCGATGTGACGCCTAGCACGGCGTCTGCGCAGCGACAGGTTTTCTTCCGCAACCATGTGCGTATTTGCACAGGGTTCGAATCCGCGCTACGTTTGCCCCAACCACCGCATCCGCTTCGGCGGTTGAGGAGGAGAGAGGGAGATCCTGGGGAGGATCGACCGAGAGACACGAGGAGCCCGGCTCACGGGGAGCGAGCCGGGCTCTACGTGTGTCTGGAGGAGGGGTTGCGATGAGGGTTCGTCGCGACCAGGAGTCAACTCCTCGGTTCTCAATCTCAGCTAAATAATCCGATAATGATCCTCGGCGGGGGCTCAGTAGTGGTAAAAGCCCCGGCCGGCCTTGCGACCGAGCGCGCCCTCGGCCACGAGCTGCCTCACCCGGTCGGGCGCCGGGACGCCGATCGTGTCGCCGATCGCGACCGCCACGTCGAGCCCGACGAGGTCGAGCAGCGCGAGCGGGCCGAGCGGATGGGCCGCGCCGAGCGTCATGCAGGTGTCGACGTCCGCTGGCTCCATCCCGGTGCGGTCGAGCAGCCGCACCGCCTCGAACAGGTAGGGGAACAGCAGGCGGTTGACCACGAATCCGGGGGTGTCGGGCACCTCGACGGGTGTCTTGCCGAGGGCGGTGCAGAGGGCGACGGTGCGAGCGCGCGTGTCCGCCGTCGCCTCGGCCGGGAACGCCAGCTCGACCAGCTTCATCTTCTTGACCGGGTTGAAGACGTGCAGCGCGGCGAAGCGCTCGGGGCGCCCGCTCGCCTGTGCGAGGGCGGCGACGCTCAGCGACGAGGTGGTCGAGGCGAGCACGGTGTCGGCCGGCACGCGCCGGTCGAGGTCGGCCAGCAGCACGCCCTTCGCGTCGGGATCCTCGGCGATCGCCTCGACGATGTAGCTGGCGCCCGCGACCTCGTCGAGGTCGCTGGTGACCCGCACGCCGTGCACGCGATTGAGCCTCGCCGCCGCGCGATCGGCGGACGCCTTCGATCGGGCCCAGAGGACCACCTCGCCATGGTGCGCCGCGACCGTCGCCAGGCCACAGCCGATCGCTCCGCTGCCGACGATCGCCAGGCGCTCGGCCGCACTGGCTGACTCGCCAGTCAACGTGCGTAGACTCCGGCGTCCAACGAAGCGACGGAGGTCCCCGAATGCATCAGGGCAAAGGCCGCGAGGTCGTGATCGTCGAAGCGGTGCGTACGCCGATCGGGCGCGGGCACCCTCAGAAGGGCTATTTCAAGGACACGCATCCGAACGATCTCCTGGCGAAGTGCTACACGGAGGTCATCGAGCGGGCGGGCATCCCGGCCGACGAGGTCGAGGATGTCATCACCGGCTGTGTGCAGCAGTACGGCGAGCAGATGTTCAACGTCGGGCGCAACGCATGGCTGCAGGCGGGCCTGCCGATCGAGACGCCGGCCACGACCGTCGACCGCCAGTGCGGCTCCGCCCAGCAGGCCGTGAACTTCGGCGCGGCGCTGATCGCCGCCGGCGTCCACGACGCGGTCATCGGGTCCGGCGTCGAGCACATGGGCCACGTCCCGATGGGCATCGGCTTCAAGTGGGTCGACGACGTCGGCTCGCCGTGGCCGCCGGAACTGATGGAGCGGTACAACCTGGTTCCGCAGGGCATCTCGGCCGAGATGATCGCGGATCAGTGGGAGATCCCGCGTTCCGAGCTCGACGAGCTGGCCGTCCGGTCGCACCGCCTGGCCCACCAGGCGACGGAGGAGGGTCGCTTCGAGCGCGAGATCGTGCCGTTCCAGGTCAACGGCGACACCTACGTCTCCGACCAGGGGATCCGCCCGGACACGACCCTCGAGAAGCTCGCCGGGCTCAAGCCGGCGTTCAAGGAGGACGGCCGCGTCACCGCGGGCAACGCCTCGCAGATCTCCGACGGCGCGGCGGCGGTGCTGCTCATGGACGCCGAGAAGGCCAAGGCGCTCGGCCTGAAGGCCCGCGCGCGGATCGTCGACCAGACGACGGTCGGCGTCGACCCGGTGATCATGCTGACCGGGCCGATCCCGGCCACGCGCAAGCTGCTCGAGCGCAACGGCATGACGATGGACGACATCGACCTGATCGAGGTCAACGAGGCGTTCGCGTCGGTCGTCGCCGCGTGGAAGCGCGAGCTCAACCCCGACATGGACCGGGTCAACGTCAACGGCGGCGCGATGGCGCTCGGCCACCCGCTCGGGTCCACCGGCGCGCGGCTGATCACGACGCTGCTGCACGAGCTCGAGCGCTCTGACAAGGAGATCGGGCTCGTGACGATGTGCTGCGGCGGCGGGCTCGGCACCGGCACGCTGATCCAGCGGGTCTAGCAAGTCAGCATCGCCTGTGGGCGGGGGCCGTTGGTGGTGTGTGAAGCGCACCGCCGCGGCCCTCGTCCTGCTGGTTCTGCTCCTGACGCCCGCCGCGGCGCTCGCGGGGTGGCGGCGCGGCGAAGTGGTGCCCGAGAGCCGCCCGCTGCCGGTTCCGCAGGCGGCGGTCGAGGCGCTGCCCTCGCCTGACAGCGGGCTGTTGCGTGTGCGCGTCCGCGGGGAGCCGGAGGTCACCGTGCCTGGCTCTGAAGGGGTGGGGCCGGGTGCGTCGGTCGCCCTCGGGCGCGACGGGACCGTCGCGGTGAGTTGGACGGCCGGCCAGGTGTGCGGCGTCGGCGAGGATGGCGGCACGGCGCTCGCGTGTGGCACCGACGTCCGCGCGAGCGTCTGGCGCCGAGGGGAGTCGCCGCCCCCGGCGACCGTCGTGGACGACTCGACGATCTCGGCGAACTCACCTCAGGTCGCGGTCGGCGACGACGGCACCGTCATGGTCTCGTTCCAGGAGCTCGACGCCTTCATGGCCGATCCCGAAGTGGTCCACGTCGCGGTCGGGTCCGCAGGCGGTCCGTTCGTCCGTACGCGGGTCAGCCGTGGGGTGGCCGAGCGCCTCGACGTCATGACCGTTCGCGGCGCGCCGCAGCTCGCGTGGCGGGAGCCGGGGCCCCGCGGGACGACGGCGATCCGGGTGGTGAGCGCGGCGGGCGGCGCCCTTGAGCGTCCTCGTCTCGAGGCGCTGCTCGACCTCGACGACCTCCGCGATCTCATCCTGCTGCGCTCGGCGCGCGGTGATCGGCTGCTCGCGTGGAGCCGGGGCGATGCGCACCGGACCCAGAGCGTTCGCGTCGGCGCTCCGGGGCGCCCGCTCGGGCGCGCGCTGCCGGTCGCCGCCGACCGGGTGCTGCTCGCGCTGGGGGAGGCCGGCGACTTCGCCGTCCTCGGCCGTCGTGCGGACAGGCTCGTGCAGCGACTGGATCTGCTCCGGGGGCGGACCTCGACGCCCGGCCTGATCCGCGACCGCCTGACGCCGCCCCTCGGCACCAATCTCTCCAGGACGCTGCCGTCCGACAGCTGGGGGCGGGTCGGGATCGACAGATGGGGCCGAACCTATGCGGTCCACGACACGCCGATCGGGCGGCTCCGCCGCGGTCGCCTCCGGCTCGCCGTCGTCGCCCGGTCCGCAACCCGCGGCCGCCACATCGGTCGTGCGAGGGTCATCTCGAGCCTCCGTCGCCGAGCCCACTGCCGCGGCGCGGAGCTCGTGGTCCTCGGCCCCGATAGCGCCCTCGCGCGGTGGAGGTGCAGCATTCGCGCCGGTCGGACCGCGGACTTCGACGAGCAGGCGCGCTTCGGGTGACGTCTCGGCTGATCGTCGACGGGATGAACGTCATCGGGTCGCGGCCAGACGGCTGGTGGCGCGACCGTCGCGGCGCCATGGCCCGGCTGGCCGTCGCGCTCCGCGGCCTCGACGAGCCGGTGTGCGTGGTGTTCGACGGCCGGGCGTGGGACGGGGCGCCCGCCGACGGCGACGGGCTGACCGTGCGCTTCGCGCCCGGCGGCCGCGACGCCGCCGACCACGAGATCGTGCGGCTGGTCGAGGCTGAGCCGGAGCCGGCGTCGCTGCGCGTGGTGACCTCGGACGCCGCGCTTGCGGCGCGCGTGCGGGCACTCGGGGCCGAGGTGGTGGGGGCGGGTGCGTTCCGCCGGCAACTGGATGAATGAGCGAGGCTCCGCTCCCGGCGGAGGCGGCGATGCCGTTCGTGCCGGACCGCACAGTGAGGGAGAACCGTCTATGTGTGAACGTACGGGCAGCTTGCCGGGCCTACGGCTCGTCAGCGAGCGTGCTCCGCCTTCCGATGCGCTCCGCCGGCGGGAGCGAGAGGGGTCGCCGACGCGGAGCAGGCGCGGAACGGCATCATCGAGGCACGACCGGGGAGCGGTGGGACGGCGCTGAGCGCCGGTGATCGAGGGGTGGGCGAACCCGTGGAGAAGGACGTCAACCGCTCCCATGCTTAGCGCGCTGGCCGCTTGGGGGTGGTTCACGGTCTCTGACGCCGTCAACCACCCCCGTGGTCGCCGCGCGTGATGAAAGGGGTGGTTGACGGCGCGCTACCGCCCCCGCTGACAGGCGGTAGGAGCGGCCGGTGGCGTCGCTTGGTCGCCCGACCGTGGGTGATGTCCCGGGAACTGCATCATCGAGTGAGGGTCGGCGGCGGGGGCGGGATCGCGCCGCGCGGAGCCGTCGGCGGACGTCAACCACCCCCGTGTCCGCCTCCACCCTCCCTTGGGGGTGGTTCACCCCGAATAGTGGGGTCGACCACCCCCATGAGGGGCGGCGGTGGCGCATGGGGGTGGTTGACGTCGCAGCTGACGCCCATACCCCCTCTCGGTGACCGCAGTTTGAGACCGCGGGGCCGCCGCAATGAGGCAGAAGCACAGTCCTCGGTAGCCAGGGAAGGGGCTACTCGATCGGGTCGCGCACCCGCACGCGGGCTGCCGCTACCCGAGCCGCATAGTCCTCGGCGAGCGGGGCCACGAGGTGGCGTTCGAGCATGGCCTCCAAGTCCCACAGCACGCGCTGTTCGGCCTGATCTGCGACTGCGTGGTCGCCGTCGTTGAAGGTCGCCAGCCACGCGAAGGGGACGAGGGCTTCGTCGCCGCTCAGCCGTAGGTTGAACTCCGCTTCCGCCATTGGGTTGAAGCTACGGAACGGGGTCCGGCGTTGAACCAGACGCGTTCTCGCGTTTCTCGCGTCGCCATTGATCCACGCCGATCCACACCCCCACCGCGGCGCTGATCCAGAACCACGCGCCGAAGTCGAAGGCGAGACCAAGCAGCAGGATCGAGACCGCGAAGACGGCGAAATGCGCCCACCACGGAAACGCTTGAACGGGCCCATAGACGATCTGTGCCCGGTTTCCAGGGTCCTCGGAGTGCGCCCGGCCGCTCGTAAGGTGTGAGCGACCATGGCCCGCCTGCTCTCGGTGAACGTCGGCCGCCCCGAGCAGGTGGCGATGCGGCGTGGCCGGCCGATGATGAGCGCGATCGGCAAGCGCCCGGTGGACGGGCGCGTTCGGGTGGCCGGGATCAACGTCGAGGGCGACGTGCAGGCTGACCGCCGCGTCCATGGCGGCCCCGACAAGGCCGTCTACGCCTACGCCGTGGAGGACACCGCCTGGTGGGCGCGCGCGCTCGGCCGCGACCTCGTTCCTGGAGCGTTCGGCGAGAACCTGACGACGGAGGGGGTCGACGTGACCGCCGCCGTGATCGGCGAGCGGTGGCGGATCGGCGAGGAGCTCGTGCTCGAGGTCTGCCAGCCGCGGCTGCCGTGCGCGAAGCTCGGTATCGCGTTCGGCGACGGCCGGATGGTCCGCCGCTTCGCGGAGGCGTCGCGGCCGGGCGCCTATCTGCGGATCGTCACCGAGGGCGAGATCGGCGCGGGCGACCCGATCGCGCTCGGCGAGCGCCCCGAGCACGGCGTCACGGTCGCGATGGTGTCGCGCGCGATCCTGCTCGACGACTCGCTGCTCGCGACCGCGGCGCGGGCGCCGGCGCTGCCCGCCGACCTGGCCGGCTGGATGCTCGAGCGCGCGTCAGCGCCGTGAGCCGGCGACCAGCGCGAGGTAGAGCGCGCTGATCGCGGCCGGCTGTTTGAGCGAGAGGTCGAGCAGGTGCTCGAGGCGCCCGAGCCGGTAGCGCAGCGTGTTCGGGTGCAGGTGGAGCGCCTCGGCGGTGCGCCCGATGTCCATGTCGTGCTGGAAGTAGGCGACGATCGCGTCGTTGAGCAGGGGATGGGCCCGCAGCGGCTCGAGCAGACCATCGACCTTGGGCCCGATCCGCTCCGTCGCCGCCTCGCTCAGCAGCAGCGTCCCGAGGTCGAAGTCCTCGAAGCTGAGCAGCCGCCGGCCCGGCTCGTAGGCCAGCCGCTCGACTGCGATCTCGGCATCGCGCAGCGAGTGGTGGACGTCGGCGAGGTCGTCGATCGGCCGCCCGACCCCGATGAGCACCGGCTGCTCCTCGAGCGCCGGCCCCACCGCCGCCTGCAACTCGGCATCGCCGCACTGGGCGAGCGCGATGGCCGCGGCGTCCTTCGCCGCGGCGAGATGCGGCGCGCCGGCGTCGGTGAGCGCGCGCTCGAGCGCCAGGCTGAGTGCCTCGGCATCCACCTCATCCGACTCCCGCGCCGGCGAGCGCACGAGCACGATCCGGGCCGGCTCGGCGAACGTCAGCCCGAACGACTCGGCGCGCGCCGCCATCGCGTGCGCCTCGGCCGGGTCCGCCGGCGGGCCCTGCAGCGCGTCGAGGAGCAGCGAGCTGCGGATCGCGCGCTCCTGGTCGCGGGCCACGTCGCCGAGCCGGCGGATGGCGGCGAGGAGCGGCACGCTCGCCTGCGCGGCCGGCCGGGTGAGCTTGTTGACAAAGCCGGTGCGCGGGCTCGTGACCGCCAGCCATCGCGCCGGGCGCCCGGGTGACGTCACGATCGGCATCGCGACCGTGTGCCAGCCGCCGGCGTCGAACTCCTGGACGGTCTCCTCGCCCGCGTCGATCTCGCTCCAGAGCCCTTCGGCGGGCGCCGGGCCGGTCGCTCGCTCGACCGCGCCGCCGGGGTCGAAGATGAGGATCCGCGCGTCGACGAGCTTGGACAGCCGGGCGATCACCGCCTGCTCGGGCTGGTCCTCCTGCAGCGCGTCCATCAGGTAGCGCTGCATCGACGACAGCCGCTGATAGGTGACGAGATCGCCGCTCATCAGGCAGCGGTTCACCGCGCTGACGATGTTCCGGAACGGGGTGGCGGGGGAGACCGCGAAGACGGGGAACGACCGCGAGCGCGCCTCGGCGAGCAGTGCCGACGGGACGTGCTCGAACACCGGCTCGATCCCGAAGCCGAGCGCCGTGGCGCCGGCGCTGTCGAGCTCCGCGACCAGCTCGCGCTGGGCCTTGCGGCTGCCCCGCAGCCGCGGCCCGGCGCTCAGCAGGATCCAGTCACGCGCGATGAAGCGCGTCGGCGACTCGAGCTCGACGGCGTGCGCGCCGGCGATCGGCCGGCGCAGCGCCTCGTCGCCGCCGCTGAGCAGCTCGAGCGCCAGCTCCTCCTGTCCCAGCAGATCGCCCAGCACGAATCCGGGTTCGGTGACGCTGATGGCAGGCCCTCCTCGGCGCGAGTGTATAGCTCAGCCGCGGAGCGTCAGCCCTCCAAGTGCGTCGGCGCGAACATGCGCAGGTGGGTCGGGAGCACCACGACCGCCGGCCCGTCCACGGAGAGCGCCCACGCGAGATCCTCGCCGAGCCGCTCGGGCGCCGACACGTGCACCGGCACACCGAATCCCCTGCACACGGCCGCGAAATCGGGCTGGGTGATGTCGACCGCGAAGGTGGCGCCGAACGCGTCCTGCTGGTACTCGCGCAGGATCCCGTACCCGCCGTCGTCGACGATCAGCAGCTTCGCCGCGAGCCCGGCGTGGCGGGCGCTGGCCAGCTCCTGCAACCCGTACAGAGAGCCGCCGTCGCCGACCACCGCGAGCACGGGCGTGTCGCCGAGCGCCGCCTTGGCGCCGATCGCCGCCGGCCACGCGTAGCCGAGCCCACCGGACGCCTGCGCCGACAAGAAGCGCCGCGGCGCGCCCGCCTCGAAGTCGTTCCACGCCCAGTAACCGAGGATCGTCATGTCCCACGCGCAGGCCGCGTCGGCCGGGAGCGCCGCGCGGATCGTGCGCAGGAGCCCACGCTCGAGCTTGTGTCCCTGCGGTGCCAGGCGCGCCTCGACCGCCGCACGCACTTCCGCCACGCGCGCCTCGACGACGACGTCGGCGGGCCGTCCGGGGACGCGCTCGCCGAGCTCGGCGAGCACCGCCTTCGCGTCGCCGACGACGCCGAGCGCGGGATGGTTGGCGCCGATCTTCTCGGGGTCGGCGTCCACCTGAACGATGCGGCCGCGCGGCTTCAGCGTGAAGTAGTTCGAGCTCAGCTCGCCGATGCCCGTGCCGACGCAGAGGAGCACGTCGGCGTCGGCCAGCAGCTCCATGACGTGGGCGTCCTCGAGAAACGCGCCGCAGGCGAGCACGTGGTCGTCGGGGAACGCGCCACGGCCGCCGAACGTCTCGGCCACCGGGGCGCGCAGCTTCTCGGCCAGGACCAGGAGCTCCTCCCACGCGCCGCTGCGCACCACCCCGCCGCCGGCCAGGATCGCCGGGCGCTCGGCGCCGGCCAGTGCCTCGGCCGCCGCTTCGAGCACGCTCGGGCGAGGCACGACCGCCGCGGGGGAGCCGTCGAGGCTGTCGACCACCGGCACGTCGGTCTCGCCGAGCAGGACGTCCTGCGGGATCTCGAGGAACACGGGCCCGCTCGGCGCGGTCGACGCGATCCGCCACGCCTCCTCGAGCATGCCCGGGATCGCCGCCGCGCTCGGCACCGTGACCGCGTGCTTGACGACGTGGCGGAACGACGCGATCTGGTCGCGCAGCTCGTGCAGGTGGCCGTGGCGGCGGCCGATGCCCTCGCTCGGGATGTGGCTCGAGATGGCGACGACGGGGATGCTCGCCCCGTCGGCCTCCATGAGCGCGGCGAGCGAGATCAGCGCGCCGGGCCCGGTCGAGAGCAGCAGCGGCGCGGGCCGCCCGCTGACGCGGGCGTAGCCGTCGGCGGCGAAGCCGGCGCTCAGCTCCGTGCGCAGGCCGACGTAGCGCATGTCGGAGCGCCGCAGCGCCTCGAACAGCCCGAGCGCGTGCTGGCCGGGGATGCCGAAGCAGGTGTCGGCGCCGAGCGCGCGGAGCGACTCGATGACGACGTCGCCGCCGATCCGCGCGGTCGTGCCCACGGGGGCCTCCGTCGTGGTCGTCGTCATGCGTGCACCGCGGCGAGGAAGCGCTTGGTGCGGTCCTCGGTCGGGTTCTCGAACAGCGTCTCGGGCGCCGCCTCCTCGATCACGAGGCCCTCGTCCATCATCACCAGCGAGTCGGCGATCTTGCGGGCGAAGCGCAGCTCGTGGGTGACGACGACCATCGTCATCCCCTCCCGCGCCACGCTCTCCATCACGTCGAGCACCTCGGCGACCAGCTCGGCGTCGAGTGCCGAGGTCGGCTCGTCGAACAGCATGACCTTGGGCTTCATGACGAGCGCCCGGGCGATGGCCACGCGCTGCTGCTGGCCGCCGGAGAGCTCGTCGGGATAGGCGTGCGCCCGGTGCGAGAGCCCGACCCGGTCGAGCAGCTCGGCGGCCTGGGTCCGCGCCTCGTCCTTCGGGACCTTGCGGACCTCGGTCAGCCCCATCATCACGTTCTCGAGCGCGTTGCGGTGCGGGAACAGGTTGAAGCGCTGGAACACCATGCCGATCTCCGCCCGGTGCACGGCGAGCTGGCGCTCGCGCTCCGGGACGCGCTTGCCCCGGCGCTCGGTGAAGCCGATCGACTGGCCCTCCAGGTGGATCTCCCCGCCGTCGGCCGGCTCGAGCAGGGCGAGGCAGCGCAGCAGCGTGCTCTTCCCCGACCCGGACGGGCCGATGATGACCTTGACCTGGCCGGGCAGGACGGAGAAGGAGACCCCGCGCAGAACCTCCTGGCCGTCGTAGCGCTTGACCAGCCCGGAGGCGTCGAGGATGGCGTCGTTAGCGGGCATCGTGTACCACCGGGATCGGGAGGGGAGCGGCTGTGGCAGGGGCCTGCCGGCCGCGGGACGTCCAGGAGAACTTCCGCTCGAGTCGTGACTGCAGGACCATCAGGACGCTGACGAGCACGAGGTAGTAGACCGCCGCCGCCGCGTAGAGCTCGGCGAACTTGAACGAGACCGACACCACCTGGTTGGTGACCGTCAGCAGCTCGTTGAGCGAGATGACCGACGCGAGGCTGGTCAGCTTGAGCAGCGTGATGAACTCGTTCGTCGTCGGCGGGATCATCGTGCGGATCGCCTGCGGGGCGATGATCTTCGCGAAGGTCTGGAAGGGCTTCATGCCCAGCGCCTTCGCGGCGAGCCGCTGGCCCGAGTCCACCGAGTTCAGGCCCGACCGCGTGATCTCGGCCATGTAGGCGCCCTCGTGCAGCGACAGGGCCACGAGCGCCGCGATGAACGGTGTGAACCACTCGGACTTGAGCGTCGGGAACAGCTGCGGCAGGGCGTTCCAGACGAACAGCAGCTGGAGCAGCAGCGGGGTGGCGCGGAAGAACCACAGGTAGAAGACGGTGCCGCCGCGCAGGACCCGCGAGTTGCTGGTGCGCGCGAGCGCCAGCCCGACGCCGATCAGCAGGGCGAACACCTGCGAGACCAGCGCCAGGGCGAGCGTGATGAGCGCACCGTCTCTGAGCGCGTCCGACGTCAGCGCGTCGACGAAGATGTTGGTGTCGAAGGACATGGTGACCTCCAGGTGGGAGTCCAGCCGCTAGGGCTGGACGCCCTCCTCCGGGAGCTTGTGCTTGGCGGCCAGCTCGGCGAGCGTGCCGTCGTCGCGGAGCTTGGTCAGCGCCGACTCGATGGCCTTGCCGAGCTCCGTGTCGTCCTTGCGGTAGTAGGCGCCGAACTCGTCGCTGGCGGGGTAGCGGTGGCCGACCTCGAAGCTGTCGGCCTGCGTCGACATCCGGTACGCCGCCTCGGTGTCCTGGGTCAGCGCCGCGTCGGCGCGGCCGACCACGAGCTGCTGGACCGCGTCGGACGCCTTCGGGTACGTCTGAAGGCGCAGCTTGGGCTTGCCGGCGGCGACGAGGTCGGCGCTGAGCTTCTTCAGCGATTTCGCGTACTCGGTGCCCGACTGCGTGACCACCGTCTTGCCGGCGAGGTCGTCCGGGCCCTTGATGCCGGCGGGGTTGCCCTTCTTGACCAGCAGCACGCGGCTCGAGCGCAGGTAGGTCACGGCCGGGAAGCTCTTGGTGCGCTCCTCGGTGACGAACAGGCCGCTGGCGACGACGTCGCACCGGCCGCCCGACAGCGAGGGGAGCAGGCCGTCGAACGCGGTCGGGGTGAACTCCGCCTTGACGTCCATGGCGCCGGCGACGGCGGTCATGAGGTCGACGTCGAACCCGATCGGCTTCTTGGTGTTCGAGCCCTCGTAGTACTCCATGGGCGGGAACGAGACGTCCATGCAGGTCGTGAGCTTGCCCTGCTTCTTGACCGCCGCGGGGGCGGGGACGCTGACGTTGGTGTCCTCGGCCTTGGTGGGCTCGTTGGAGTCCACGGCCTGGTCGACCGAGTTCTCGCCGCAGGCGGCCACGCCGAAGGCGAGGAGCACCGCGACGGCCGGCACCCTGAATGTGCGCTTGTTCATGACTGGGCTCCCTTGGTTGTGGCGATGGCTCGCAGAGCGAGGAACTCGTAGGCGACGTTGGCGGCGATCAGCGCGGTGACCTGACCGGCGCTGTCGTACGGGGGCGAGACTTCGACGACGTCGAAGCCGCGGAAGTCGATGCCGGCCAGGGACCGCACGAAGGCGAGGGCCTCCGGGCCGCTCAGTCCGCCGACCTCCGGCGTGCCGGTGCCCGGCGCGTAGGCGGGGTCGATCACGTCGATGTCGAAGGAGAGGTACGGCGGCGCGTCGCCGAGCCGGTCGCGGACGATGTGCCCGAACTCGGCGGGCGACAGGCGGCGCAGGTCGTCGCCCTGGATGACCTCGAAGCCCATCTCGCGCGGGACCGCGAGGTCCTCGGGGCCGTAGAGCGACCCGCGCATCCCGGCCATCACGGACCGCTCCGGCGCGATCAGGCCCTCCTCGAGGGCGCGCTTGAAGACGGTGCCGTGGAAGAACGTCTCGCCGTAGTACTGCTCCCACGTGTCGGCGTGCGCGTCGAGCAGGATGAGGCCGACCGGCCCGTGGACGGCGGCCTGGGCGCGCAGCGCGCCGAGCACGATCGAGTGATCGCCGCCGAGCGTGATCGGCGTGACGCCGGCGGCCAGCACCTCGCCGAGGCCCTCGGCGATCTGCTCGGTCGTGCGGGCGCCGTTGCCCGGGGTGACGGCGATGTCGCCGTGGTCGATCACCGACTGGCCCGCGAACACGGCGACGTCGAGCACCGGGTGGTACGGGCGCAGCAGCATCGAGCCGGCGCGGATGGCCTCCGGTCCGAAGCGGGCGCCGGCGCGGTAGCTCGTGGCGGTGTCGAACGGCACGCCGACGACGGCGACGTCGACGTCCTCGAGGTCGGTCACATAGGGGCAGCGGGCGAACGTCTTGATGCCGGTGTAGCGCGGCGCGAGGGATGCGTCGGCGGGGCTGTAGCGGGGTGCTGCGGCGGGCTCTGGCAACGGTGGCTCCGGGTCTCGGGTCTCGGTCGGCAACTCGACCGCCCATTGGTTGTCCCATGCCGGACGCCCCGCGGCCATAGTGGGATCTCCCAACCTGCCCTGTCAGGTTCGTGACCGCTACGAGCCGATGGCGGTGCGGATGCCCCCGTCGTCGCCGAGCCAGCCGCGGTGGAAGACCTCGGTGTTGAACGGCATCGCGAGGTCGCCGCGCGCGTCGAGGGCGATCAGCGCGGCGTCGGTGGCGATGCCGGTGACCACCGCGTTGGCGGCGTCGCCGACCGTCGCGCCGGCGTAGGCCATCCGTGCGGCGACGTCGTGCGCGGCGGCCGCCCGCAGGAGCGCCTCGCCGTCGCCGGAGGCCGAGACGGCACAGATCGGGCCCGCGAACGTGCCGGCGCCGACGACGGGCGAGTCGCCGACGCGGCCCGGCAATTGGCCGCGCATGCCGCCCGTCGAGGTCGCCGCGGCGAGATCGCCGCGGAGGTCCAGCGCCACCGCCCCGACGGTCCCGGGCGACGGCGCGGCGCTGCGCCTGGTGACGTGGTGGCCCGCCGGGACCTGCTCGATGCCGTGGGCGGCGGCGAAGGCGTCGGCGCCCTCGCCGGCCAGCATCGCGTGCGGCGAGCGGTCGAGCACCGCGCGGGCGAGCGCGACGGCGTGGCGCGGCGTGCGCACGGCGGCGACGGCGCCCGAGCGCCGGGACGCGCCGTCCATGAGCGCCGCGTCCATCTCCACGTCGCCCGCGGCGGTGAGCACGGAGCCGGTCCCGGCGTTGAACAGCGGGCACGCCTCCAGGAGTTCGACGGCGCGCTGGACGGCGTCGAGGGCGCTCGCGCCGTCCGTGAGGAGGTCACGCGCGGCGGTGACCGCCTGTGCGAGCGCGGCGCACGCCTCCGGGTCCCCGGGCGGGCGGTCGCGGGCCGCCCGGCCGGCCCCGCCGTGGACGGCGACGGCGATCATCGGCCGTAGAATCGCAGCCCATGCCCGACTACACCTCCGCCACCACCGCCGGCCGCACCCGCGTCGCCGGCCGCAGCATCTCGACCGCCCAGCTGCTCGGCCAGGTCATGTTCCTGGTCGCCATCGCCATCGGCTTCGCCGCGGCGGGGACGCTGGTCGGCCGCGACCTCGAGATCGGGACCGCCCGGATCTGCTCGTTCGCCGGCTTCGGGATGCTGCTCGTCTCCTCGTTCGCCGGGGAGCGCTTCCGCGTCGGCGGGTTTGCGATGGGGTGGCTGTTCGCGACCGCGCTGCTGATCGGAATCGGGCTCGGGCCGGTGATCGCCTACTTCGCCGCCGTCGAGCCGAGCGCGCTGACCGCCGCCGCGGGCGGGACCGCCCTGACCGTCGCCGCCACCGGCTCGCTCGGGTTCGCGCTCTCCAAGGACCTCGCGCGCTGGATGCGGCCGCTGTCCTTCCTGGTTTTCGGCCTGGTCATCGTGTCGCTGATCATGGTCCTGGCCGGCAGCGGCGGGAATCCGATCATCAGCGGCGCGATCGCGCTGGTCTCGGCGGCGCTGATCGTGGTCGACTTCAACTTCCTGCGCAAGCACGGCACCGAGGACCACGCGGTGATGCTGGCGACCGGCATCTTCGTCTCGATCGTCAACATCTTCATCTCGCTGCTCAACATCTTCTCCTCGCGGTAACCGGTGGGCGCAAGCGTCCTGCGCTACGCGGCGTTCACAGAGACGCCGGCGGGCGGCAACCCCGCCGGCGTCGTGCTCGACGCGGACGGGCTGTCGGCGGTCGAGATGCTCGCGATCGCCGCGGGCCTCGGGTACAGCGAGACCGCGTTCGTGCGCTCGCGCGTCGGCGCGGACGGGGACTACGACGTGCGCTATTTCAGCCCGCTCGCCGAGGTCCCGTTCTGCGGACACGCCACCGTGGCGGCCGGAGTTGCGCTCGCCGAGCGCGGCGCGCCCGGCCGCGTGACCTTCCACCTCGCGCAGGGTGACGTGCCGGTGGTGACCGACCGCGCTCCCGGCGGGCCGATCACCGCCACCCTGACCAGCGTGCCGGCCCGCACCGAGCCGCTCGCGGACGCCGACCTCGCTGAGATCCTGGGCGCGCTCGGCTGGGCGACTGACGACCTCGACCCCTTGTTCCCGCCACAGGTGGGCTTCGCGGGTGCGTTCCACCCGATCGTCGCGGCGGCGACGCGCGAGCGGCTCGCCCGCCTCGACTACGACTTCGACCGCCTCGGCGCGCTGATGGCGGCACGCGACTGGACGACGATCCAGCTCGTCTGGCGCGAGCGCGACGACCTCTGGCACTCGCGCAACCCGTTCCCGCCCGGCGGCGTCGTCGAGGACCCGGCGACCGGCGCGGCCGCCGCCGCACTCGGCGCCTACCTGCGCGAGCGCGGCCTGCTTGAAGCGGACGGCCGCTTCACGATCCTCCAGGGCGAGGACCTCGGCCGCCCCGGCCGCCTGGAGGTCACGGCGCCCGGCGGTCGAGCCGAGGTCGACGTCACCGGCACCGCGGTCGCGATCCCCGAGCCGTGACCGCGGCGACGCTGCGCAAGCGCTGCCTCGCGTTCCCGGGCGCCGTCGAGGAGTACCCTTTCGGGCCCGAGACCGCGGTGTACAAGGTCCACGGCAAGATCTTCGCGCTCAGCGCGCTCGAGTACGAGCCGCTGAAGGTCAGCCTGAAGTGCGAGCCCGGCCTCGCCGAGCAGCTGCGCGACGCCTACCCCGCGATCATCCCGGGCTACCACCTGAACAAGCGCCACTGGAACACGGTGACGATCGACGGCTCGATCCCCGATAGGGCGGTGCTCGACATGATCGAGGACTCCTATGACCTGGTCGTCTCGGCACTTCCGCGGCGGGTCCAGGCGGAGTTGGGCTGGAGCGTGGGTTGAAGCCTCGGCCGCGTGAACTGCGGCATTGAAGGAGTGAGGGTCGGGAGGAGAAATGGGTCCGAGATCGAGTTCGAACTTAAGCACCCATTTGGTGCACAACTTTGAACTCGATCGACCGCCGGGCCCCGCCACCCACTCCACGCTCCCTCGATGATGGGGTTGACGTTCTAGACGGCTGGGGCGCGCCCAGCCTCGAGCCGCGCGACCAGCTCGTCGAGCCGGAGCTCCTCGAGCCCCTGGCCGACCGCCTCGAGCTCGCCGGCGCAGAACTCGATCAGCGTCCGGCCCTCCTGGCAGAGCTCGAGCGTCTCGCGCAGGCCGGCCTCGCCCGAGTCCAGCCGCCGGATGATCGTCTCGATCCGGGCGCAGGCGGTCTCGTAGGTCGGCTCGGTCACAGGTCCAAGGGTAGGCGCGGGTCCGGCGATACCGCGACGCGGCCGTCGGCGAGCCGCAGCACGAGGGCGTCCCGCTCGCGGGCCGCCGCGGCCGAGGTGACGGGTTCGCCCGCCGCGTCCTCGACCAGCGCGTAGCCGCGCTCGAGCGTCCGCTGCGGGTCGTGGGCGGCGAGCACGCGTGCGAGCCCGTCGAGCTGCCGGCGGCGGGCGGCGAGCGAGCCGGGCTCCCCGAGCCGCGCGAGGGCGCGAACCCGATCGTTCGCGAATCGCTTGTGCTCGACGACAGCGCGCCGGGAGGCGGCGCGAAGCTCCCGCGTGTGCTGGTGCAGGCGGGTGCGGTGGCGCTCGACGTGGTGCGCGGGCGCGCGCGAGAGGCGGGCGAGCGTCCGGGCGCGCTCGAGGATGGCGCGGGTCCCCTGGCGCTCGAGCCGGGCGCCGAGCGCGTGCAGGCGGTCGCGGGCCTGCGCGCAGTCGACCGGCACGGCGGCCTCGGCGGCGTGCGTGGGCGTCGAGCAGCTCACGGCGGCGACGTCGTCGATCAGCGTGCGGTCGGTGTGGTGGCCGACCGACGCGATGACCGGCACCCGCAGGAGGGCCACGGTGCGGCAGAGGGTCTCGTCGCAGAACGCGAACAGGTCGGCGAGCGAGCCGCCGCCGCGGGCGACGACGATCACCTCGACCTCGGGGCAGGCGGCCAGGTCCTGCAGCGCGCGGGTCACGCGCGGCGCCGCGTGGCGGTCCTGCACGGGCGCGAACGCCCAGACCAGGCGCCCGGCCCACCCGCGGCGGCGCAGCGCGGCGAGCACGTCGTCGCCTGCCTTGCCGCCCTCGCCGGTCACGACGCCGATGGTTCGTGGCAGCGCCGGGCGCACGAGGCGCTTCTGGGGCTCGAGCAGCCCCTCGGCCGCGAGCGTTCGCCGGAGCCGCTCGACCTGGGCCAGGAGGTCGCCCTCGCCGGCCAGGCGCAGCGCCGTCACCGCGAAGGAGAACGCAGGCGAGGAGGTGCGCGAGCCGGGATAGAAGTCACAGCCGCCGGCGGCCACCACGCGGGCGCCGTCGGCCAGCTCGAAGGCGAGCGCGTCGAAGTCCTCGCGCCACATGGAGCAGGGCAGCGCGCCGCCGGCGTCGCGCAGCTCGAACCACACCTTCGCGCGACCGGCCTTGAGTCCGAACACCTCGCCGAAGACCTGCACGCGCGTGAACGTCCGCAGGCGGTCGCGCAGCCGGGCGGCGTAGGCGCCCACGGGCCACGGCCCGGTCAGCGCCGAGCCCGGGATGCCTTCGGGCCGGTCGGCGGGATCGATCGTCACGGGCACCGAGACTACGCCCGTCCCCGGCGGCCGACCCTACGTCCGGGACGAACTTCATCGGGTGAGGAAAAGGGGAGCCGGGCGGGGGGAGGGTGCACAACCCGACACTCGACCGCGGTTGCGGATCGATCGTCGGCCTGAGCACGCAGGAGGGGCTCAATCCGACTTTCGATCGGCGAAGGCACTCGATCGTCGGGGTTGTGCACCCTCGCCCGCCGTCCCGCCACTCCCACCCCGGTCTGCCCTCGATGACGCAGTTCCCGGATCCAGCCCGGGCTCGAACACCGGGCATCGAGAAGGTGCCTCGCCGGTCGCGTCCGCGGGTTCGGGGGGCGCCGGTCGGGAGGGAGCTCGAGGGCGCCGCTCGCGATGGAAGGGGATCGCACGTGGGGGCGGGCGACCGGCTCAACCCGACAATCGAGACGGATCTCGCGACGGTTGTCGGATTGTGCCGCCAGGAGCGGCACGATCCGACGATGGATCTGGAGACCGCGTCGAGTGTCGGGTTGAGCCGCCTGCCGGCGCCCGATCGGGGTCTCGTACGTACTCGACCCGCCACCGCGCTGCGGACTCGCCCCCGGCCGCCGGGTTGCGGGCGCTCCCGCCGCTGCGACCCACCCCTCCTTCACCCGATCAAGTTCGTCCCGCGCGCCGCGAGCTAGGCCGGCTTGCGCCCGCCGACGAACTGCGAGAGCCCGGCGATGCGGCGCCGGACGGGGTCGTAGCCGCGGGCCTCGAGGGCGTCGACGATCTCGTCGCGCTCGAACATCCGCTGGCCCGTGCGCGCGCCGATCCAGCCGTCCCACGTCCGCGCCGGAGCCGACCGCGTGCGGCAGCTGGTGAGCAGCGCGATCCGCCCCCCGGGCGTGAGCACCCGCGTCATCTCGTCGAGCGCCGCCCACGGGTCGTCCACCATGTGCAGCGCGGCGAAGCAGCAGATGGCGTCGAAGCTCGAATCCCGGAACGGGAGGCGGGTGGCGTCGCCGCGGACGTAGGCCACGCGCTCATCGCCGCCGCTGTCGCGAACCGCGCGCGCGAGCATTGTGTCGCTGGCGTCGAGCCCCACCACCAGGCCCCCCGGCCCGACCATGCGCGCGAACTCCCGCGTGAAGTTGCCCGGGCCGCAGCCGACGTCGAGCACCCCGTCGCCGGGGGAGAGGGCGAGCAGCAGCCGTGCGATCCGGCGCTCCTCGTCCATCCCCGGCCCGAGCGGGCCCTTGGCGAGCCGCCCCAGCGCCGGCCGCCACCAGCGCTCGTAGACCACCGGGACGACGGTCGAGGCCATCAGCCGCTGGGCGGGCCCCGTCGCCCTCCGCTCAGCGGGGCCGAGGAGATCGAGGTAGCCCTCGGTGACCTCGGCCGACGGCGGCCGCCGCGCGGGGTCCAGCAGCGGGATCGCGCGCTCCAGCCCACGGGGCAGGGCGGGCGCGGACACTCAGCGGCGCGGGGGATGCGCGACGACGCGCGGCGACGCCGTCTCGTCCACGCTGGCGAGGGTCCGCATGCCCTCTTGGGCGTCCTCGCCGCGGACCTCGCCGGTGACGGCGATGCTCTCGAGCCGCGCGATCTCCGCCTCGCCGAGCACGCGGGCGGGGTCCTCGGGCCCGAGGCCGGCGATCAGGCGCCGGATCCGCTGGCGCAGCTGGAGCGCGAAGTGGGGCGTCGAGGCGCCCATCAGCTGCCGCACGTCGTCGACGGAGACCTGGTGGCCGGGCTGGAGGCGCTCGGGTTGCTCGGCTTGGGCCATGGCTACGGGGAGGACTTGCTGTCGACCGGCTGAATCTCGAGAAGGGCGTCGATGCGCGATTGCACGTCCACCGAGATGGCGGCCGCGTCACCCATGAGCCAGCCGTGATTGTAGACCCCGCGAACCGGATCGGAGTCGTACCCGGGCTGCACGTCGAGCAGGTACCCCTCGACCGCCTTGTCGAGCCGGGCGGCGTCCGTGACGACCAGCAGCGGGCCGTA
Organism: uncultured Solirubrobacterales bacterium; assembly: GCA_963828075.1. Taxonomy (GTDB): domain Bacteria; phylum Actinomycetota; class Thermoleophilia; order Solirubrobacterales; family Solirubrobacteraceae; genus JACCYI01. The sequence continues at coordinate 3,541,681 of CAWHDH010000021.1, forward strand.
CGTCCCGCTGGCCGACAGCGGCGCGCCGGCGGCCGCGTCGGCGGGCCGCTTGACCGACGCGAAGACGAGTCCGTGGCCGGGATCGACCGCGTTCCAGCCGAACCCCGAGTTCACATAGCGCGCGAACGTGACCGAGGCGGCGGCCGGGTCGGCGGCGCCGACGCGCTCGACCTTGCCCAGCTTGCCGAGCTCGGTGGCCACCGACTTGGGGATGGCGGACTCCGGGCCGACGAGGAAGATCCGCGGCCTGCCATGGTCCCTGATCGCCGCACGGGTGGCGGCGGGGACGGTCTTGCCCTCCACCCACAGCACCGGCGTACCGGCCTTCGCCGCGTAGCCTGCCGCCGGCATCGCGAACTGGGGCTGGTCGGCGGAGGCGACCATCACGGTGGTGCTCGGCTTGCCCGTCGCCGTCGCGACCAGCCGATCGATCGCCCGCGCCTGCTCGGCGAACCCGTCCCCGGCGAGCGGCTTGTCCTTGGTGCCGTCGATCGCGGGCGCGTCGCCGACGCGCAGCACCTGGGCTCCGCCCGCCTTCGGCGCGCCGGTCGGCGCGAGCGCCCGGACCGCGGAGAGCGTCGCCGGCGGGACCTCCCCGTCGTCCGAGAACAGCAGCGGCGCCCGCAGCGGCCGGCTCATGAGCTGGGAGGCCGAGATGGCTGCGCGCCAGTCGCCGACGTCGACCAGCGCCACAGCCGCGGGACGGGTCTCGCGCGAGCGCGAGGGAAAGACCGCCTGGGCGACCCCCGCCGCCGTGGCGACCGAATCGGCCCCGCCCACCCGCGTCGTGTTCTTGGTCGCGAAGGCCGGGAATCCCAGGTCGGCGGCGGCCTCGGGCTCGTCTGCGGTCTTGCCCAGCGCGGGCGTGGTGGCGGTCGTGCGCGCGGGCGTGGGATCCCCGTCGCCGGACGATCCGCACCCCGCGACGAGCGCGGCGCAGAGGGAGATCACGAGGGGACGGGGCCGCATTCGCTCCGAGGCTACCGGCCCTCGCGGAGTCCACCCGTCGTACCAGGGGGACATAAAGGTCTGTGACCAAACTGCCGAGGAGGTGTTACATTGCCGCAACTGCCGAAGTCCCGGGATAGCCCGGGGCACGGGGGACCCAAGTTGTTTGGGGCGAGTCACGCTCAGTGCAGCGTGAGGCGCGAGCTCTTTCAGCGCCAGCCCGTCAGCTAACCCCGCAGGCCGACGAAAGAGGTTCCGTTGACCGCTCTGCGGGCGTTCGCCCTATTCACGATTCTGTTGTTGCCCTCTGTCCTTGCCAGTCCGGCGGGGGCGCAAACACCCGCCAACGGCGGCGCCGAGTACGGCGCCCAGCCCGCGCAGGGCGGCTCCGGCGGCGCCCAACCCGGCCAGCCGGGCACCGCGCCCACCCCGGGTTCGCCGACGCCCGTCGTGGAGGGCGTGAAGGCCGTCCTGCTCGCCGACGGCACCGCCGCCGCCCCCTCCGCCGCCCCGCTGCAGGTGCAGCAGGCGATCTGGGCCGCGAACACCATCCAGAGCAAGCCGTACCGCTACGGCGGCGGCCACCGCTCCTTCGACGACTCGGGCTACGACTGCTCCGGCACGGTCTCGTTCGCGCTGCACGGCGGCGGACTGCTCAAGTCGCCACTCGACTCCAGGGCATTCGCGTCGTGGGGCGAGGCCGGCCCCGGCCAGTGGATCACCGTCTACACCAACCCGAGCCACGCCTACGCCGTCATCGCCGGCCTGCGCCTCGACACCAGCGTCGGGTCGTACGGCGGCCGCACCGCACGCAGCGCTCGCAAGAGCCGCTCGCTGGCCCGCCGCTTCCCGAAGAGCACCGAGCGTGGCCCGCGCTGGCGGCCCACCGGGCGCTCGTCGCGCGGCTTCGAAGCCCGCCACCTCCCCGGGTTCTAAACCCGTTCGGCCTCGCGCGACGAGACGATCTCGTCGCGCTCGGCCAGACGGTTGCGCCGCCGCGTCTGCGCCTCGCGCTCGCGGCGGTGCGCATCGGCGTCCTCGTCCTCGACGAGCAGGCCAGGGACCGTCGTCGGCCGCCCGTCGCCGTCCAGCGCCACCATCGTCAGATAGGCGGTGTTCGTATGCCGGACCTCGCCGGTCGCCGGCCGCTCGGCCTCGACGCGCACCCCGACCTCCATCGACGTGCGCCAGACGGCGTTGACCGCCGCGCGCAGCACGAGCAGCTCGCCGACCTCGATCCGGTCGAGGAAGGTCATGCGGTCCATGCCCGCGGTCACCACGCGGCTGCGGGAGTGTTTGATGGCGGCGAGGCCGGCTGCCTCGTCGCAGAGCTTCATGATCGTCCCGCCGTGGATGAAGCCGGCCGAGTTGGCGTCGGCGAGCCCCAGCCAGTGGGCGAGCTCCGCGCGGGATTCCGCAGCTGGACGTGACGGCACGGGCGGGAGGGTAGCCCGCCGGGTACGCTTGCCCGCAGGATTCGAAACGAGGAGGAAAGTCGTGGCCGGTCTCGGTGGACGCATGTCCGTCGTCTTCAAGGCGAAGATCAACAAGCTGCTCGACAAGGCGGAGGATCCGTCCGAGACGCTCGAGTACTCCTACGCCAAGCAGATGGAGCTGCTCCAGAACGTCAAGAAGGGCATCGCCGACGTCGTGACGTCGAAGAAGCGCCTTCAGCTGCAGGCCCAGAAGCTCGAGCAGCAGGTGGTCAAGCTCGACACCCAGGCGCGCCAGGCGCTCGCGCAGGGCAACGAGCCGCTCGCGCGCACCGCCCTCGAGCGCAAGCAGTTCGCGCAGGGCGAGCTGCAGTCGCTCGACACCCAGGTCAAGGAGCTCGAGGCCCAGCAGCAGTCGCTCCTCGACAAGGAGCAGAAGCTCCGCGGCAAGATCGACCAGTTCCGGACCAAGAAGGAGGTCATCAAGGCGCAGTACTCCGCCGCGGAGGCCTCCGTCAAGATCTCCGAGGCGGCGACCGGCGTCGGCGAGGAGATGGCCGACATCGGCCTCGCGATGCAGCGGGCCCAGGACAAGACCGAGAACATGCGCGCTCGGGCAGGCGCGATGGAAGAGCTCGAGGCTGCGGGTGCGTTCGACGACGCGTTCGCCCTTGGCACGGGTGGCGACGACATCGACCGCCAGCTGCACGAGCTGACCTCGGGCAGCCAGGTCGACGACGACCTCGCGCGCATGAAGGCCGAGCTCGGCCAGGGACCCGCCCCGCCCGCGGGCGAGCTCGGAGCCGGCGAGGTCACGCCGGACGAGGCCCCACCCGGAGAGCTCGGTGCCGGCGGCACGAAGCCGGCAGAGGGCCAGCAGTGATCGTCCGGATCGCGACCGAGAACCAGTACCGGTTGCCCAACACGCAGGCCGAGCGCCTGAACGAGCTCGACAACCAGGCCGTGCGCGCTGTCGACGCCGGCGACGAGGCGCGCTTCCACGAGCTGTGGGACCAGATGCTCGAGCTGGTCCGGTCGACCGGCGAGGCGCTCGACGAGGACGACCTCGAGGGCTCCGACGTCATCCTGCCGCCGCCTGACACCACGTTCGAGGACGCGAAGATGGAGTTCACCGGCGAAGGGCTCATCCCCGACTGACCTCCGGGCCGGCCGAGCCCGTGCCTGACCCGTTCGCCGAGCGCTTCGGCCGGGCGCCCGACGTCGTGTGGGCGGCGCCCGGCCGGGTCAACCTGATCGGCGAGCACACCGACTACAACGACGGCTGGGTGCTGCCGTTCGCGCTCGACGCCACGACGACGGTCGCCACCGCGGCACGCTCGGACGGCGTGCTCTGCGTCGCCTCGGTCCAGGAGGGTGGGCCGGTGGAGATCGCGCTCGACGGGCTCGAGCCCGGCGCGGTCGACGGCTGGGCGGCGTACGTGGCGGGCGCGGCGTGGGCGCTCGGGCGTGACGCGGGGGCCGACCTCCTGGTGGACTCGACGCTGCCGACGGGCGCCGGGCTGTCGTCGAGCGCGGCGCTCTGCTGCGCATCGGTCGGCGCACTGGCCGGCCGCTCGCTCGCCCCGGTCGAGCACGCGCGGCTCGCCCGGGTCGCCGAGGCCGACTTCACCGGCGTGCCGATCGGCATGATGGATCAGCTCGCCTCCGTGCTCGGGGAGGCCGGCCACGCGTTGCTGATCGACTGTCGCTCACTCGAGCACGAGGCGGTGCCGTTCGATCCGCAGGCTGCCGGGATGGTCCTCCTGGTGATCGACACGAAGGTCCAGCACTCGGTCGGCGACGGCGCCTACGCCGACCGGCGGGCGGCCTGCGAGCGCGCCGCGGAGGCGCTCGGTCTGGACTCCCTGCGCGACGCCGCGCCGGCCGACCTCGATCGCCTGGAGGGCGAGGACGCGCGCCGGGCGCGCCACGTGGTCGAGGAGAACGAACGGGTGCTCTCGGCGGTGGCGTGCCTGCGGTCGGGCGAGCTCGAGCGGCTGGGGCCGCTGCTGAGCGCGTCGCACGCGTCGTTGCGCGACCTCTACGAGGTCTCGTGCGAGGAGCTCGACGCCGTGTGCGCCGCCGCCGAGCGCGCCGGCGCGCTCGGCGCGCGGATGATCGGCGCCGGCTTCGGCGGCAGTGCGATCGCGCTGCTGGCGGCTGATCGTGACGCGGCCGTCCGCGCCGCCGTCGCCGGAGCCCTGCCGCAGGCGGAGATCTTCGGGGCGAGCGCGGCCGCCGGCGCGCGACAGGTCCGGTGACGGCGGATCCGGCTTATCCTCCGAGCCGTCCAGACAGCGGCGGAGGGAGCGGGAGACATGCCAGCGCAGAAGGGATTCTCGAGATCGCCGGCGGGGTGAGCCCAGGCGCCCTCGCCATCGGCGCCGCGGACGTCGAGGCCGCCGCCGAGCGGCTCGCGGGCGTCGCACACCGCACGCCGGTGCTGACGTCGGCGACGCTCGACGAGCGGACCGGGGGTGCTGCGCACCTGAAGTGCGAGATGTACCAGCGCATCGGCGCGTTCAAGTTCCGCGGGGCGTTCAACCGCGTCGCCACGCTCAGCGCCGACGAGCGCGCGCGGGGCCTCGCGGCCGTGTCGTCGGGCAACCACGCCCAGGCGGTCGCGCTGGCGGCGCGCCTGCACGGCTGCCAGGCGACCGTGGTCATGCCGCTGGACGCGCCCGAGTCCAAGGTCGCCGCCACCCGGGCCTACGGCGCGGAGGTCGTCACGTACGACCGCTATGCCGAGGACCGCGAGGACCTGCTCGAGGTGCTGTGCGCCGAGCGCGGGCTGACCGCCGTGCACCCGTTCGACGACCCGGCGATCATGGCCGGCCAGGGGACGACGGCGCTCGAGCTGCTCGACCAGGCCGCCGACCTCGAGGTCATGGTGGTGCCGGTCGGCGGCGGCGGCCTGATCGCCGGCTGCGCGACCATCGCCAAGGCCCGCCGGCCGGGCATCCGCGTCATCGGCGTCGAGCCGGAGGCGGGCGACGACACGCGCCGGTCGCTGGCCGCGGGGGAGCGGGTGCGGGTGCCGGTGCCGCGCACGATCGCCGACGGCCAGGCCGTCCCGACGCCCGGCCGGCTGACCTTCGCCGTGATCTCCGAGCTGGTCGACGAGGTGGTGACCGTGTCCGACGACGAGATCCGCGTCGCGATGCGCTTCCTGTTCGAGCGCTGCAAGTTGGTGGCGGAGCCGAGCGGGGCGAGCGCCGTCGCCGCGTTGCTGTCCGGGGCCGCCGACGTGCGCGGCGCGCGGGCCGGCGTGATCCTCTCGGGCGGCAACGTCGACGCGGACCGCTTCGGCCGCATCCTGGCGGGGGGGAGTTGACCGTGGATCTCGGGCTCGACGGTCGCGGGTTCCTGGTCCTCGGCGCCAGCAAGGGCCTGGGCCGCGGGGTCGCCGAGGTGCTGGTGGCCGAGGGCGCCCATGTCGTCGTCGCCGCTCGCGGCGCCGCGGATGTCGAGGCGGCCGCCGCGGCGCTCGGGGAGCGGGCGCGGCCGCTGGTCTGCGACGTCGCCGAGCCCGACGTGGCCGCCGTCGAAGCCGCCGTCGCGGCCCTGCCGTCGTTCGACGGCGTGCTGATGAACTCGGGCGGGCCGCCGCACGGCGCCGCGCTCGAGCTCGCCGACGAGGACTGGGAGCGCGCGTTCGCGCTGCTCGTCCGCGGGCCGCTCACCCTGCTGCGCGCACTGACGCCGCGGCTCGCCGAGCCGTCGAGCGTGCTGTGGGTCACGTCGTCGTCCGTCCGGCAGCCGATCGGAAACCTCGACGCCTCCAACCTGTTCCGGCCCGGCATCGCCGCGCTCGTCAAGTCGCTGGCGCGCGATCTGGCCCCGCGCGTCCGCGTCAACTCGATCGCGCCCGGCCGCTTCGACACCGACCGCGTCCGCGAGCTCGACAGCAAGACGGCGGGCCGGCTGGGCATCGACGCCGCCGAGGCGCGCGAGCGCGCGGCGGCCGGCATCCCGCTCGGCCGCTACGGCGATCCGGTCGAGCTCGGCCGATTCGCCGCCTTCCTGCTCTCACCGGCCGCCTCCTACATCACCGGCGCCGCGATGCAGGTCGACGGCGGCATCGTCACCGCCGTGCCGTGACGGAGGCCCACCAGCTCGTCGCCCGACGCGCGGCGGCGCAGCGGCTCACCGGGCCGCCGCTCGACACCCCGGAAGCGATCGTCGGCTGGTTCGGCGCCGTCCAGGCGCAGGAGTACCACTTCGCCAAGTGGTGCCTGTCGCAGCGCACGCCCGGGCTGACCGAGGCCGAGGTCGAGCGCGCGGTGGCGGACGGGACGATCCTGCGCACCCACGTCCTGCGCCCGACCTGGCATTTCCTGACGCCCGCCGACATCCGCTGGGTGCTGGCGCTCTCGGCGCCGCGGGTCCACGCCGGGAACCGGCCCTACTACCTCAGGAACGGGCTCGACGAGGCGACGCTGGCCCGTGGCCACGAGGTGGTGGCGGGCGAGCTGGCCGGCGGCCGGCACCGGACACGCACCGAGCTCGGCGACGCGCTGCGGGCGGAGGGCATCGACAAGCGGGGCGAAGCGCTGGCCTATCTGATCATGCACGCCGAGCTCGAAGGTCTCATCTGCAGCGGCGCCCCGCGGGGCAAGCAGCAGACCTACGCGCTGCTCTCCGAGCGCGCGCCCGACGCCCTCGCGCCGCTCGAGCGCGACGAGGCCGTCACCGAGCTCGCGGTCCGCTTCTTCATTAGCCACGGCCCCGCCACGGTCAAGGACTTCGTCTGGTGGTCCGGCCTCACCGGCGCCGACACCCGCGCCGCCCTGGCGCGGGCCGGCGGGAGGCTTCGCCGCGAGGAGACCGGCGGCCGCGAGTACTGGTCCGCGCCCGCCCCGATCCCGGCCGCCCCAGACGCACCGTCGGCCCTCCTGCTCCAGGTGCTCGACGAGTACGTCATCGGCTACTCCGAGAGCCGCCACCTGCTCGACATCGAGGGCCTCTCGGCGCGCCGCGACGGCGACGACCTCGCCTTCACCCACCCGGTCGTCGTCGACACGCAGGTCGCCGGCCACTGGACGCGGACCCTCAAGGCGCGCTCCGGCGTCGTCGAGGCGTTCCTCTACCGGCCGCTCGCCGAGGACCGGATGGACGCGCTGCGCGCGGAGGTCGAGCGCTACGGCCGGTTCGTCGAGCGCCCCGTGGCGCTGCAGGTCCGGTGGTGGCGGGACGGGCGCTGGGCGGAAGGCCCTTAGATCGGGATGCCCCAGAGCGGGAACCAGCGCTCGAGCTCGGCCTCGACCGGCAGCTCACGGCCGATCTGCGCCTTGAGCCGCAGCTCGCGCTCGTTGTCTCGCTGCTGCGCGCCACCGCTCGGGACGAACGGGTAGAACGCGCCGCGCTTGTAGTTGTAGATCCAGTAGACGGGCTTGCCGGCCTGGTCGCGGAACGCGAAGACGGCGCAGAGGATGCGGTCGCCGTAGCCGCCGCCCTCGATGGCGGTGGAGACGGCGTTGATCCCGACGACGAGGTCCTCCATGTCGGGGTCCTCGAGGACCAGCCACCGGTAGCCGAACGAGTCGTCCTGGCTGGTGACCGTCGTGCCCGTCTCCTCGCCCGTCCCCCGCACGACCTCCTCCATGTCGCGCACGATGCCCTCGAAGTCGGCGGTCGCCAGCGGCTGGAAGACGATCCCCGCCTTGCCCGAGGTCTCCAGCCCCAGCTCGAGCTGGAGCGTGACCGCGGCGGTGCTCATCGCGAAGACGCGGTCGGTCGGCACCGGCTGCTTGAGCTTGCGCTTGCCGGTGAGAACGTCGAAGAAGCCCATGGGATTACGCCGGGACGCCCTGGAGCTGGGACTCGAGGCGCTGGAGCGCCGCGATCCGCTTCTCCATCGGCGGGTGCGTCGCGAAGATGGCGCCGATCGCCTTGCCGGCGCCCGGGGGGAAGATGTAGAACGCGGCCAGCTCGCTCTGGGCACGCAGGTCCTTCTCCGGGATCCGCTGCATCCCGCCGCTGATCTTGACGAGCGCCGAGGCCAGCGCGCTCGGGCGCCCGGTGATCAGCGCCGCGCCGCGGTCGGCCGCGAACTCGCGGTAGCGCGACAGCGCCTGCATCAGGAAGAACGAGATGACGTAGACGACGAACGAGACGATGAGCAGGACGAAGAAGCTGGGGTTGTCGTCGTCGTCGCTCGAGTGCCCGCCGCCGAAGAACAGGCCGAACTGCATGATGTAGGCGGCGATCGTCGCGAAGAACGACGCCAGCGTCATCACCAGGACGTCGCGGTTCTGGACGTGGGTCAACTCGTGCGCCATGACGCCCTCGAGCTCGGCGGGCGAGAGCAGCTCCATGATCCCGGTGGTCGCGCAGACGGTGGCCGACTTCGGCGAGCGGCCGAGGGCGAACGCGTTCGGCATCCGGGTGTTGGCGATCGCGACCTTCGGCTTGGGCAGGTCGGCCTGCACGCACAGCCGGTCGATCATCGCGTGGAACTCGGGCGCCTCCTGCGGCGTGACCTCGCGGGCGCCCATGGCGCGCAGCGCCAGCTTGTCGGAGCCGAAGAGCTGGAACAGCGCCAGCCCGCCGGCGATGACGGCCACGGTGACCCCGTTGACTCCCGACCCGAGCAGGGCGACGACGAAGCCGACGTAGAGGAGGCCGAGCAGGAACATCACGAACGTCATCCGGAGCTGGAGCCCGGTGTCGCGTCCGAAGGAGGTGGGTCTGGGCATGGTGCGTCCCATTCTGGCAGGGACGGATCGCGCCTTTACGACGTTTTACCTACCGAGACACGCCGTCGGAAGGCGGATTCCTCCTGCAAACGCGAAAGATCGGTTGCATGCTCCATAAGCGGAGCCATGTCACTGGATTACGGCCCCGGCCCCGTTATCGTGGCCGCCGCATGCGTCGTCGCCTCGCTCTGCTGCTCGCGCTGGTGGCCGCGCCCGTCCTGCTGTGGGCGGCGCTGCCGCTGGGCTCGACCGCCTCCCCCCAGAGCCGCTCCGCGGCCATCGGGAACAAGATCGCCGCCAAGCGCAAGGCGGTCGAGAAGAAAAAGGGCTCCGAGCGCGTGCTCTCGACGACGATCGCCGGCTACTCGCGGCGGATCAACGCGCTGCAGGAGGACATCGGCGTCCTTCAGGCCCGCCAGGCCAAGATCCAGGGAGACCTCGACGCCAAGCGCGCCGAGCTCGCGGAGATCCAGGCGAAGCTGCGCGCCGAGCGCGCCCGCCTCGCCCGGCTGCGCGCGCGGCTGGCCGAGGCGCGAGCCGCGCTCTCGAAGCGGATGGTCGAGCTCTACAAGGCCGACAAGCCCGACGTCGTGACGGTCGTGCTCGAATCCGACGGCTTCGCCGACCTGCTCGAGCGCACCGAGTTCATGCAGCGCGTCACCGACCAGGACACGCGGATCGTCACCACCGTGCGGTCGGCCAAGGCCGACGCGACGCGCACGGCCAAGCGACTGGACTCGCTCGAGAACCGCCAGCAGAAGGTCGCCGCCGTCATCCTCGAGCGTCGCAACGAGGTGGCCGCGATCCGCGCCGAGCTCGTCGACCGCCGCGACTCCTTCGCATCCGTGCGCTCGGACAAGAAGGAGGTGCTCGCATCCGTGCGCTCGCACCGCCACGAGCTCGAAGGCGACCTGCGCGCGCTCGAGAAGGAGCAGGCGAAGGTCCAGGCCGCGCTGCAGGCGGCGGCGGGCGCACCGGGCGCCGGGCCGGTCCGCAACGGCTCGGGCCAGCTCATCTGGCCGGTCAACGGCCCGGTCGTCTCCGGGTTCGGCCAGCGCTGGGGGCGCCTGCACGCCGGGGTCGACATCGCCGTCCCGTCGGGCACGCCGATCCGCGCGGCCGACGGGGGTCGGGTCGTGCTGCTCGGCTGGACCGGCGGCTACGGCAACTACACGTGCATCCAGCACAACGGGTCGCTCTCGACGTGCTACGCCCATCAGTCGCGCTACGCGACCTCGAACGGCGCCAGCGTCTCCAAGGGCCAGGTCATCGGCTACATCGGCTGCACCGGGCACTGCTTTGGCGACCACCTGCACTTCGAGACGCGGGTCGGCGGCTCTCCCGTCGACCCGATGGGCTACCTGTAGCGGGGATGGAGGGCGGGGCCTCGCAGCCGGTGCTGCGGGTCGCGGCGGTCGCGGACGCCCCGCGGATCTCCGCCCTGATGCGCGCGTCGATCCTCGAGCTGTTCCCGCGGGTCTACGACGCGCGCCAGACGGCGAGCGCCGTGATCCACATCGCCGCGCTGGACATGGCGCTGATCGAGGACCGGACGTACTTCGTCCACGAGACCGCCGCCGGGGAGATCGTCGCGTGCGGCGGCTGGAGCCGGCGCAGCAAGCTCCACGCCGGCGCCGCGGCCGCCGAGGACGACGACCGCCTGCTCGATCCCCGCACCGAGCCGGCGCGCGTCCGCGCGATGTTCGTCCGCGCGGACTGGACGCGCCGCGGGCTCGGGCGGGCGATCCTCGCGGCGTGCGAGGACGCCGCCCGCGCGGAGGGGTTCCGCACGCTCGCGCTGATGGCGACGCTCCCCGGCGAGCCGCTGTACCGGGCCGCCGGGTTCCGCGAGACCGGCCGGGTGATGGTGACCCACCCCGACGGCGTGCAGCTCGCCGCGGTCACGATGGAACGGCCCGTCGGCCCGGGCTAGTTGACCTCCTCCGGCGGGTCCTCGGCGAGGATCCGGTAGAGCGCGCGGCGCGCGTCGCCCAGCACCTTGGCGGCCTCGGCGATCTGCTCCTCGGTGCCGGCGAGCCCGACTTGGTTGCCGGCCGCGCCCACCTGGTGCAGCAGCCCTCGCAGCGCGAGCGCGCCCTCCGGCAGCCCGCCCCCGACGGTGTCCCACGGCGCCGGCGCGCCCTCGGGCCGCTCGGCGATCCGGGCGCGCCCGTCGTCGGTCAGCGTGTAGACCTTGCCCGGCCCGCGCGACTCGGCGACCACCAGGCCCTCGTCCTCGAGCTGCTGGAGGATCGGGTACACCGAGCCAGGGCTCGGGCGCCAGGCGCCGCCGCTGCGCGCCTCGATCTCCTGCATGAGCCCGTAGCCGTTGCGTGGCTCCTCGGCGAGCAAGAGGAGCAGCGCGTCGCGAACGTCGCCGCGCGCCGCGCGCCCGCCCGGGCCGAACCCGCGGCGCCCGCGGTGCCCGCCGTGGCGCCCGTGGCCGTGCCCGTGTCGCCCGCCCATCGTCATGCGTGCGAAGCCGAACAGGGCCTCGCGGTCAGGGGTCCATCCGTGTCGAATGCCGTGCATCCGAACCTCCAATGAGAGAGTGTCATCGACCGATCACGATATATCGCGATAGTCATCGTGTCAAGCGGCGCGGTCCGGCGCGCCCGCGAACGCCCGCCGGATGAAGCGGACCGCCTCGATCTGGAGGTCGACGTCGTGCTGGACGGAGCGGTGGTGGCCGCCGGGCAGGACGAGGAGGCGCTTGGCCCGCGCCCGCGAGCGCTCGTGCAGCTCGATCGAATGGCGAACCGGCACCCGCTCGTCGCCCTCGGCGTGCAGCAGCATCAGCGGGATGGGCGACTGCTCGACGACGTCACGCAGGTCGTGCTCGGCGAGCAGCGCTTCGACGGCGGGGAGGTCGACCTCGAAATCGAAGTCCTCGTCGCGCAGGCCGCGGGTCAGCAGCTCGGCCGGGGCCGGGCAGATCGCCACCACCGCCACGGCGTGCGCATGCTCGGCGGCGGCGACGGACACGTAGCCGCCCATGCTCGAGCCGCGCAGGGCCACCGGGCCGGGCGGCAGCAGGCCGGCGATCGTGGCGATGTCGGTGAGGATCCGGCCGTCGAGCGGCCCGGGCGAGGCGCCGTGGCCGCGCTGGTCGTAGGCCACCGCGGCCATCCCGGAGTCGCGCACGAGGCGCGCGAAGTCGTGGTGGGACTCCTTGCAGGAATCGGCGCCGTGGACGATGACGACGCCGCCCTCGGGCTCGCCCTCCGGCAGCCACAGGGAGTAGGCGAGGCCGTCGACGGAGTCGACGCGGGTGGGGGGAGCCGGGGTGGGATGCCGCATACTCTGGCGCCGACGATGGCCGCCGCCACCCGCTCACTCTATCCCGAGGCCGCCTCCGTCGAGGGCGGTCGGCTGACGATCGGCGGGTGCGACGCGGGCGAGCTCGCCCGCGAGTTCGGGACGCCGGCCTACGTGGTGTCCGAGGACGACCTGCGGGCCCGCGCGCGCGAGTTCGCCGGAGCGATGGAGCGTCACCACACCGGGCCCTGGCAGGTGGCGTTCGCGTCCAAGGCGTTCCCGTGCACGGCCGTCCTGCGCCTCTTCCGCGAGGAGGGCCTGCTGGCCGACGTCGCCTCCCTCGGCGAGCTGCACCTCGCCCGCCATGCCGGTTACGAGGGCCCCGAGATCGTCGTGCACGGCAACGCCAAGTCGGTCGCCGAGCTCGAGGCGGCGGTGGCCGCGGCCGGCGCGACGATCGTCCTCGACAACCTCGACGAGCTCGATCGCTTGGCCCGGCTGGTCCCATCGGGCGGCGGGCAGCGCGTGCTGATCCGGATCAACCCGGGCGTCGAGACCGCCACCCACGCCGCGATCGCCACGGGCCAGGCGGACTCGAAGTTCGGCGTCTCGCTCGCCGACGCGCCCGGCGTCATCGAGCGGGCGCGATCGACCCCCGGCCTCGACCTTCGCGGGCTGCACATCCACATCGGCTCCCAGCTCTTCGACCCCGCGCCGTACCGGGCCGCGATCGCCGCGCTGGGGCCGCTCGGCGAGTTCCCGGAGTACGACCTCGGCGGCGGCTTCGGCGTGCCCTACACCGACGGCGACCGGCCGCTCGACCACGACGCCCTCCTGGCGGCGATGGTGATCGCCGCGCACGAGCATCTCGGCGCGCGCGACAAGCCGCTCAGGATCGAGCCGGGCCGCGCGCTCGTCGCAGCGGCGGGCGTCACGCTCTACACCGTGGAGTCGGTCAAGCGCAACGTCTCGACCTGGGTGGCGGTCGACGGCGGGATGTCGGACAACCTGCGCCCGATGCTCTACGGCGCGCGCTACGAGGCCGACGTCGTCGACCGGCTGACCGGCGCCGACGAGCCCGGCGAGGTCTGCCACCTCGCCGGCAAGCACTGCGAGTCCGGCGACGTGATCGTCCGCGACGTGCGGCTGCGCGGACCCCGGCAGGGGGACGTCGTCGCCACCCCGGTCACCGGCGCCTACGTCTACGCGCTGGCCAACAACTACAACGGCGTCCCGCGGCCGCCCGTGGTCTTCTGCTCCGGCGGGAGCGCGCGCGCCGTCGTCCGCCGCGAGACGCTGGAGGAGCTGCATGCCCGAGACGTTTAGGGTCGGCCTCCTCGGCCACGGGACCGTGGGCGCCGCGTTCGCCACCTTGCTCCCCCAGCGCGCCGACGCCGTCGCCGCGACCGTCGGCCTGCGCCCCGAGCTGTGCGGCGTGCTCACCCGGTCGCGCGGTGACTTCGAGGAGATCCTTGGCCAGGCGGACCTGATCGTCGAGCTGATCGGCGGCCTCGAGCCGGCGCGCGAGTACGTCCTCGCGGCGATGCGGGCGGGCCGCCACGTGGTCACCGCCAACAAGCAGCTGCTCGCCCACCACGGCGAGGAGCTGTGGGCGACGGCGCGCGAGCACGGCGTCCAGCTGCGCTTCGAGGGCGCCGTCGCGGGCGTCGTGCCGGTCATCCGCGTGCTGCAGGAGTCGCTCGCCGCCGCCCACGTCGAGCGCATCCACGGGATCGTCAACGGGACGACCAACTTCATCCTCACCGAGATGGCCCGCACCGGCGCCTCCTACGCGGACGCGCTGGCCCAGGCGCAGGCGCTCGGCTACGCCGAGGCCGACCCGAGCGACGACGTCTCGGGGCGCGACGCGGCCGCCAAGATGGCGATCCTCGCGCGGCTCGCGTTCTCGACGCCGGTGCACCTCGACCAGGTCCCGTACGAGGGCATCGAGCACATCACCGCCCACGACATGGCCTACGCCCACGACCTCGGGCTGAGCCTCAAGCTGGTCGGGACGGCGGAGCGCGTCGACGGCGGGATCAGCGTCCGCGTCCACCCCGCGTTCCTGTACGCGGGGCATCCGCTGGCGTCGGTCGGCGGCCCGTTCAACGCCGTCACGGTCGAATCCGACGCGATCACCGAGATCACGATGTCGGGGCCCGGGGCGGGCGGCCCGCAGACCGCCAGCGCGGTCCTCGGCGACGTGATCAGCGCGATGATCCCGCCCGCCTCGACCCCCGAGGCGATGGAGCGGCTGCCGATCGTCGAGGACGTGGAGTCCTCCTTCTACCTGCACCTCGAAGTGGCCGACCGGCCGGGCGTGCTCGCGCAGGTCGCCGAGGTGCTCGGCATGCAGGGCGCGTCGGTGCGCTCGGTCGTCCAGAAGGGGCTGGGGGGGAACGCACGCCTGGTGATGGTCGTCCATCCGCTGCCGGAGTCGCGGTTCTTCGCAGCGGTCCGGCTGATCGGCCAGCTCGACTTCATGCGCTCGGCGCCGCGGGCGATCCGGGTGATCGACGAGGAGTTCCTGTGAGCCCGGGCGCCGACGGCCGGGTCGGGCTGATCGAGCGCTACCGCGACCGGCTGCCGTTCGCCGCCTCCGATCCCGTCGTCTCGCTGCTCGAGGGCTCGACCCCGCTCGTCCATGCCGCGCGGGTCTCCGAGCGGGTGGGCGCCGACGTGTGGCTGAAGATCGAGGGCGCCAACCCGACGGGCTCGTTCAAGGACCGCGGGATGACCTGCGCGGTCTCCGCCGCAGTCCGCGAGGGCGCCGAGGCGGTGATCTGCGCGTCGACCGGCAACACCGCGGCGAGCGCGGCGGCCTACGCGGCGCGCGCCGGCCTGCGGGGGGCGGTGATCGTCCCCGAGGGCAAGATCGCCACCGGCAAGCTCGCCCAGGCGCTGATGCACGGCGCTCGGGTCATCGCGCTGCGCGGCAACTTCGACCAGGCGCTCACGCTGGTCCGCGAGCTCGTCCAGCGCCACCCGATCGCGCTCGTGAACTCGGTCAACCGGTTCCGGCTCGAGGGCCAGAAGACGGCCTCGTTCGAGATCGCCGAGGAGCTGGCCGGCGAGCTCGAGGTCCTCTGCATCCCGGTCGGCAATGCCGGCAACATCACCGCCTACTGGAAGGGGTTCGTCGAGCTCGGCCAGGCGCCGCGTCTGCTCGGCTTCCAGGCCGAGGGGGCGGCGCCGCTGGTGACGGGCAAGGTGGTCGAGAACCCCGAGACGGTCGCGTCGGCGATCCGGATCGGCAACCCGGCGCGCTGGGAGGAGGCGATGGACGCGATGACCGCCTCCCACGGCGCGATCCGCGCCGTGTCCGACGCCGAGATCCTCGACGCGTACCGCTTCCTGGCCGCGGCCGAGGGCGTCTTCTGCGAGCCGGCGTCGGCGGCCGGCGTCGCGGGGCTGCTCAAGTACGGCGCCGACGGCGCCCAGCGCATCGCGTGCGTCCTGACCGGCCACGGGCTCAAGGACCCGCAGACGGCGCTGGGTCACGCCGGGTCGGTCATCCCGTGCGAGCCGGGCATCGCGGACGTGGAGCGGGCAGTTCTAGCGTCGCCCAGAGCATGAGCGCCAGCGAAATGCGGCCGGTCGAAACTCATTAAACGGCGTCGCCTGGTCCGCGTTCCCGCGTCGTCGGCCAACCTCGGGCCGGGCTTCGACGCGCTGGCCGCCGCGCTCGCGCTGCACGTCGAGGTCGAGGTGGAGGAGCGCGGGCGCTTCGCGGTTCAGACCGACCTGCGGATCGCCCGCGACAACCGCAACCTCTGCGTCCGCGGCTTCGCGCGCCTGCACCCCGTCGACGACTTCACGTTCTCGATCCGCTCCAACGTCCCGCTCTCCGGCGGGCTCGGCACCAGCGCCGCCGCGTACGTCGCCGGGCTGGTGGCCGCCGACTCGCTGTTCGAGCTCGACGCCGACCTGCTGGCCCTCGCGACGGAGCTCGAAGGCCATCCCGACAACGTCGCCGCGGCGCTGCTCGGCGGGTTCGTCATCTGCGCCGACGGGCAGGCGACGCGCTTCGACGGGCCGGCGGGGCTCGAGGCGATCCTCGTCGTGCCGCGCAAGCCGGTCCGCACCGCGCAGGCGCGCGCGGCGCTGCCGCCCACGGTGCCGATGGCCGAGGCGGTGCACAACATCGCCCACGCCTCGCTGCTGACCCTCGGCCTCGCGCGCGGCGAGCTCGACCTCGTCGCCCGCGGCCTGCGCGACGTCATCCACCAGCCCCGCCGCGCCTCCCTGTTCCCTCGCTCGGCGGAGCTCGTCGAGCGGGCCCCCGAGCTCGGCGCGCTCGGCGCGACGATCTCAGGGGCCGGGCCGACGGTGCTCGTGTGGACGCATTACGAGGCGACGGGCGCGGTGCTCGGCCGCCTCCGCGAGCTCGCGACCGGCTGGGCCGACGTCCTGCACGTCCCGTTCGAGCCGCAGGGCGCCGACGTCCGCGCCCTCTAGGCGACGCCGAGGATCCGGGCGCTCTCGAACGTGTCGGTGAGGATCTGCAGCCGGCAGATCTCCTCGTCGCCGCGGAAGCGCCAGATGTGCACGACCGGCAGCTTGGCCGACTTGTCGCCCTTCGCCACCTGCGTGTGGCCCAGCACGACGATCGTGTCGCCCTGCTCGATGAACTCGTCGGCGGTGAGCTCGAACGTGTCGTAGGCGCCGACGGCCTCTCCGAGCACCTGCATTGCCGCCTGCTTGCCCTCGTGGATCCCCGAGCCCGGGAGCCCGGTCGAGCCGGAGCCCTCCCACACGAAGTCGTCGGTCCACATGTCGAGCGCGCCCTCGATGTCGCCTTGGCTGAAGAGCTGGTAGCGCTCCTTGAGCGCCTCGGTCTTGTTGGCCGTCTTGAAGCGGGCCATCGCGCCTCCCTTGGAGTCGTGGCGCCCGGCGTTTCAGAGCGCCGGTTCGCTCGAACCTATCCCGGCAGGGGCGCCTCGTCAACGCCGTGCGCGCCCCGAGCACCGCCGCAGCGCCGGCAAGGGCGATGGCCTCCAACGGCAGGCGCGCGAGCAGGGCTCGTGAGATCGCGACCGGACCCAGGTGCGCCACCGCGCCGGCGCTGCCGGCGTCGTCCAGCCTCATCGCCTTGGCGTCGAGCTCGTCGAGGAGGAGCCCGGTGAGGAGCGGGTTGCCGCCGCTCGCGGCGTGGACCGCGGCGACGACCTGGGCCGCCGGCTCGACGCCGCCGCGCGTGCCCATCGCGGCGACGCCGTCCTTGGACAAAGGCCGGGGCAGGATCCGTTCCTCGCCACGCCCGGCGCTCAGCTCGGCCGGCGGGCCCGAGTGCTGGTGTGGCGGGCGCGTGGCGACGACCAGCGCGATCGGGAGGTCGGCGATGCGCCGCGACAGGTAGGCCAGGAACCGCACGGACGGCAGGTCGGCCCACTGCGCGTCGTCGATGGTGATCAGCAGCGGCCGGAACGAGGCGAGGTCGGCCGCGACCCACCACAGCGCGTGCAGCGTCCGCGCCACGGCGGCGTCGCCGGCAGGCGCCTCCGACGGCGCCCGGTCGAGCACCTCCAGCGCCGCGCCGGACGGGCCGGCCAGGAGCCGCGCGCGATCCTCGCCCCGATAGCGGGAGATCGACCGCTCGACCAGCTGGCGCACGACGCTCCACGCCATCGCGCTCTCGAGCTCGTCCCCCGTGGCCTCGAGGCGCCCGAACCCGCGCAGCTTGGCCAGTGCGCGCGTGTCCTGCACCAGCCGCGTCTTGCCGATCCCCGCCGGCCCTTCGATGATGATCGCGCGACCGGTGCCCGCGGCGGCGGCTTCGAGTGCGGCGGCGATGCGGTCCAGCTCGTGCTCGCGCTCGAGCGTTCCGATCGTCGCGCTCATTCAGCGGCGCGAGCGAACCGCTCGGGGTCGCGCAGCGGCGGCCCGTGGCCGAACAGCACGAGCGCGGGCCGCAGCGCGGCCAGCCGTCGCATCGACGCGCGGTTGCGCGCCGGATCGGCGGTCAGGAACCCCGGGGGCGGGCCGAGCCGCGGGAGGTTGAAGAAGACGTCGCCGCAGATCAGCGTCCGGTCGGACTCCCGCCACAGCGCGATGTGGCCGGGCGAGTGACCGGGGACGTCGAGGGCCGTGAAGCTCCCGACCTCGTCGCCCTCGCGCAGGCGGCGGGCGACGGGGTGCCCGGGCGGCATCGGCATCTTGGCCATGAGCTCGGGCAGCCGGCCCTTCGCCGGCTCCGGGCGGCCCGCCTCGACGGCCGCGACGTCGCGCTCCCCCGTCCAGAGCGGGAGGCTGAGCGCCTCGCAGACCGCGTGGCTCGAGCCGAAGTGGTCGGGGTGGGCGTGGGTGACCACGTGCGCGGTCACCTGGTGACCGGACAGCTCGCCCAGGATCCGTCGCCGCGCCGCCGGCGTCCCGGCGTCGACGAGGACGCCGTCGACGAGATAGGCGTTGATCGTGTGCGGAGGAAACCCCCGCAACTGGTGCACGTCCGGCGCGAGGGTCTGCATGCGGCGATCGTACCGGCGCCGCGACCGGCTCGGCCGGGTTGACACCCCCCGGATCCAGCGCTACGTTGGCAAACGTTTACTACTCGAGGAGCGAACGAGGGTCATGGCGGTCAGCACCACCATCCGGCGAGCCGACGGGAAGCTGTTCATCGACGGGTCCTTCGAGGACGCGGCGGCTGGGTCGGCGCCGATCCACGACAAGGCGACCGGCGAGGAGATCGGGCGCCACGCGGTCGGCGAGAAGGCGGACGTCGACCGGGCGGTGGCCGCCGCGGTGCGGGCCCAGCCGGGCTGGGCGGCCTTGCCGGGCGAGGCGCGCGGCGAGGTGCTGCGGCGAGCCTCGCTCCTGCTCGACGAGCGCGCGGAGGAGATCGTCGAGACGATCATGCGCGAGACCGGCGCCGTCCGCGCCAAGGCGGAGGGCGAGGTCGGCGCGGCGCGCCGCAAGTTCAACGAGTCGGCCGGGCTCGCGGCGCGCAGGACCGGCGACGTGCTACCGGAGGCAAAGCCCGGCAAGCTGACGATGCTCCAGCGGATCCCGCTCGGGGTGATCGCCGCCATCACGCCGTGGAACTTCCCGCTCGTGCTGGCGATGCGGCCGCTTGCACCGGGCATCGCGCTCGGCAACACGGTCGTGCTCAAGCCGTCCAACCTCGCGCCGATCGCCGGCGGTCAGATCCTCGTGGAGATCCTCGACGAGGCCGGCCTGCCGCCCGGCGTGGTCAACCTCGTCACCGGGACGGGGGTCGGGGCCGGCGAGCCGCTGGCCCGCCATCCCGACGTCGCGATGATCCACTTCACGGGCTCGACCGAGGTCGGCCTGCGGATGGGCGAGATCGCGGCGCGCGACCGCAAGCGCGCGAGCCTCGAGCTCGGCGGCGACAACGCGTTCGTGGTCCTCGACGACGCCGACGTCCAGGCCGCCGCCGCCTGCGGTGCCTGGTCGGCCTACGAATACCAGGGCCAGACCTGCATCACCTCGAGCCGCCACATCGTCATGCGGGCCGTCGCCGACGAGTACCTCGAGAGCCTCACCGCGCGCGCCCGCGGCATCCGCATCGGCGACCCGGCGAGCCCCGAGACCGACCTCGGGCCGATGATCTCCGAGGCCCAGCGCGAGCGCGTCGACGGGCTCGTCCAGGAGTCCGTGCGGATGGGTGCCCGCGTCGTGGTCGGCGGCCCCGCCGACGGGCTCTTCTACCAGCCGACCGTCCTCGATGACGTCACGCCGGAGATGCCCGTGTTCACCCAGGAGATCTTCGGCCCGGTGGCGCCGGTCACCGTCGTCGACACCGAGGAGGAGGCGCTCGAGCTGGTCAACCGCCACCACGCGCTGGTCAACTCCGTCTACACCGGCGACCTCATGCGCGGCCTCGCGTTCGCCGAGCGCGTGCGGTCCGGCATGGTCCACGTCAACGACGCCGGCGGCCGGCCGACGGGCGAGCTCGACCTCGACGAGTTCACGCAGCGCCGCTGGATCGGCATCCAGCGCACCCCGCTGCGCTTCCCATACTGAGACGACCGATGGCCGAGATCGAGTTCACCGGCATCTCCCGCGTCTTCCCCAACGGCGTCAAGGCCGTCGACGACGTCAGCCTGACCGTGCAGGACGGCGAGTTCCTGGTGCTGGTCGGGCCCTCGGGCTGCGGGAAGTCGACGCTCCTGCGCGTCCTCGCCGGCCTGGAGGAGGCGACCAGCGGGCGGATCTCCATCGACGGCGAGGACATCACCGAGCTCGCGCCGCGCCGGCGCGACATCGCGATGGTCTTCCAGAACTACGCGCTCTACCCGCACATGACGGTGCGCGACAACCTGGGCTACGGCCTGAAGGTGCGCAAGGTGCCCAAGGACCGGATGCGCAAGGAGGTCGACGGCGTCGCCGGGATGCTCGGCCTCGAGGAGATGCTCGACCGCCGGCCGGCGCAGCTGTCGGGCGGCCAGCGCCAGCGGGTCGCGATGGGGCGGGCGATCGTCCGCGAGCCCAAGGCGTTCCTGATGGACGAGCCGCTCTCGAACCTCGACGCGAAGCTGCGCGTGGGGATGCGGGCGTCGCTGACCCAGCTGCACGCTCGCCTCGGGGTCACCACGGTCTACGTGACCCACGACCAGACCGAGGCGATGACGCTCGGCCAGCGCGTCGCGGTGATGCGCGACGGGCGGATCCTGCAGGTCGACCGCCCGCAGGTGCTCTACAAGGAGCCCCGCAACCTGTTCGTCGCCGCGTTCATCGGGTCACCGGCGATGAACCTCGTCGAGGCGAGGATCGCAGGGGACGAGGTCGTCTTCGGCGACTTCCGCGTCCCGCTCGCGGCCGACCGCCGGCCGCCGCGAGGAACGCCGGATCGGGTGATCCTGGGGCTGCGCCCGGAGAGCTTCGAGGACGCCGCCTTCGCGGGGGATCGGCTGCCGTGCATCGACGTCAAGGTGGAGGTGCTCGAGGACCTCGGCTCCGACGCGCACGCGTTTTTCAGGGTTAACGCACCCCGCGTCGCCACCGACGTCGCGGAGGGGGCGGGGGAGTCCACCGAGCTGCTCGTCGAGGACCGCGCGCTGTTCAACGCGCGGGTGAGTGCGGACACCCGCGCGCGGACGGGCGAGACCCTGCGGCTGGCCGTCGACCCGACGCGCCTGCACTTCTTCGACCCGGAGACGGGCGACAGCCTGCTGGAGGGGTCGCGGCAGCCCGCGCTCAGCGGGCTGACTCGCGCAGCCCGGCGGCCGCGGCCTTCTCCGCCTTCGTGATCGCCGGGTTGTCGAGCAGGCCGGCGATCGCGGCGATCCGGGCGGGCGGCGCGTCGCGGGCGATCGCGCGCAGGCGGGCGGCGACTCCGCCCGGCGTGATGCCGGCGAACGCGCGCTTCATCCGCGCGTCGAAGCCGCCGCGGGCCAGGCGGCGCAGGAGCGCTCCGGCCTGTGCTTTGGTGATCGAGCCGCGGGGCCGGCCGAAGGCACGGAGGAGGTCGGCGCGCAGGCGGCTCTGGTCGTCGAGCGCCGCCGCCAGCTCGAGCGCGTGGCGACGCTGCGCCTCCAGCTGCCGGCCGCGCCACGTCGCGTCACCGGCGAGCTCGGCCCCTTGGGCGCGCTCGACGGCATGGATGTACGCATCCAGGACCGCCGCGATCCGCGCGTTCGCCGCGAAGACCGCGTTGACGGCGCGGACCTGTCCACGGGTGAGGCCGCGTCCGAGCCGCACCCGCCACGGCCTGGCCGCCGCGGGTGCAGCGACGACCGTGAAGTTCCTATCCGGTGGATCGTTGGCGAGGTAGGCGAATCCCGCGGTCAGGCCACTGAAGCCGACCGAGAGCGCGGCGAAGGGGACCGCGAGCGGCGTCGCCGGCGGCGTCAGCGACCCGACGGCGGCGACGAGGCAGGCCCCGCTCATCGTCGCCGTGCCGGCCGCGACGACGAGGAACGCGTCCTTCAGCTCCTTGGAGAATGGCGGGGTCGCGGTGACTGGCGGAGGCGGCGGCGGCGGAGGGGGAGGCGGCGGAGGCGTCGTGGTGCCGTAGGCCTCGCACGGCTCGGGCGGGTCGCCTTCGCCGTCGGCCGATCCGCGGTAGACGGCCTTGCACTTGTACTGGCCGTCGAAGACGAGCACGGTGACGGCGCCGGCGTGGTCGGTGCCCCCGTGATGACAGCCGTCGTTGTCGCCGTGGTTCCAGACCGCCTCGCGCGGGCGTTCGGTGTCCCGTCCGAACATGTTGCACGTGGGGTCGTCTGGCGGCGGGGTCAGCGACCACTCGTACTGCAAGGTCTGGTCGCCGTCGGGGTCGGTGGCGTTCGCGGTGTAGCGCGTCGACTTCAGGTCCTCGACGAAGTCGGCCGAGATCCGCTGGACGACCGGAGGCGACTCCGCCGCCGCCGGCGCGGCGCCGATCAGGACCGTGACCGCTACCGCGAGCGCAAGGCACCGCGTGCTCATGGAGCGACGCTACCCCCGCGACGCCGGTCGGTGCAAGATCTCAGTCGCCACCACTCAAGGGGTCTGACCCCTTGCTGCGCCGCGACTCGAGGGGTCTGACCCCTTGCGTCGCGCCTACAGCTCGTGGAGCCGCACCCGTCGCCCTTCTGCGGCGCTCCGCAGGGCGGCGAAGGCCATGGTGAGGCTGCGCAGGTTGTCGGCCCCGTCGGTCTCGGCGGGCCGTCCATCCGCCAGGGCGGCGAGCGCGGCGTCGACGCACACGGCGTGCCCCGTGGCGTCGCGCGGCGGCTCCGCGGTCCAGACCGAGCCGCGCACCGGCGCCGGGCCGAGCGGCTCGGTGCGCTCGAGCGCGACCTCGCAGACCGGGTCGCCGTAGCTGTCCCAGAGCGCCGTGCCGAGCGGCCCGCCGATGCGCCACGCGGCGTCGTAGGACGTCGGGAAGCCAGGCGCGACCCATGAGGCGCGGTAGGTGAAGACCGCGCCGTTGGAGAGCTCGAACGTGCACACGGCCGCGGCCGGGCCGCCGTACCAGGAGCCGGGCGGGTCGAGCTCCACGCAATGCACCGCGACCGGCTCGGCGCCCGAGAGGAACCGCGCCTGGTCGAACGTGTGGACCGCCATCTCCATCAGCAGCGGGTGCTCCATCGCGTGCAGATACGTGTTGTCGTGGACGGGCGCCATGAACATGTCGGCGCAGAGCAGCACCGGCTCGCCGATCTCGCCGGCCGCGATGCCGGCCCGCAGGCGGCGGATCGCCGGCTGGTAGCGGCGGTTCTGCATCATCACGAAGCGCCGGCCGGCCGCCTTGGCGTGCTGCACCAGGGCGCGGGCGTCCTCGAGCGTCGTCGCCATGGGCTTCTCGCCGAAGACGTCCCAGCCACGCTCGAGCGCGAGCTCGACGACCGCCCGGTGCGCCGCGGGCGGGGTGAGGTTGACGAACAGGCCGGGCGCGAGGTCGCCGAGCGCGTCCTCGACCGTGGCGTAGCGCGGGCACGCGAGGCCGTGGGTCTCGGCGACGGCGCGGGCGCGCGCGTCGTCGGGCTCGACCAGGCCGACCACCTCGACGTCGGCCCGGGCCAGCAGCGGGGGCAGCCAGAAGCGCGCGACCAGGCCGGCGCCCGCGACGAGGACGCGGAAACGGCTCATGCCTCGAACCAGCCGGCCGGCGCGTGGTCGGCGGTCGGGGGACCAGCGTCCGCGGGCACCCCCTCGCCCGCCGCCCAGACGGCCGCGTTGGCGAGGACCCGGCGCACCTCGGGCTGGTGGTAGACCGGGTGCGTCTCGTGGCCCGGGCTGAAGTAGAAGACGCGGCCCGCGCCGCGGCGGAAGGCGCAGCCGGAGCGGAACACCTCGCCGCCGCTGAACGACGACACGAAGACCAGCTCGTCGGGCGCCGGGATGTCGAAGCGCTCGCCGTACATCTCGTGCTCGGGGATGGCGATCACCGGCGGGAGGCCGTCGGCGACCGGATGGGCCGGGTCGATCACCCAGACCAGCTCGCGGTCGTCGCCCTCGCGCCAGCGGAACGTGCAGCTGGTCCCCATCAACCGCAGGAACGGCTTCGACAGCGCCGCCGAGTGCAGGGCGACGAAGCCCATGCCGGCGAGGACGCGGGCCTGGACCCTCGCCGCGAGCGCGTCAGGCACCTCGTCGTGGGCCAGGTGGCCCCACCAGACGAGGACGTCGGTGCGCTCGAGCAGCGCATCGGAGAGGCCGTGATCCGGGCTGTCGAGGGTCGTCTCGGCGACCTCGACCGGGCGGGCGGCGAGCTCGCGGATCGCCGCGGCGATCTCGCCGTGGATGCCGCGCGGGTAGAGCGCGGCGACCTCGGGGCTGCGGCGCTCATGCAGATGTTCACCCCAGACGGTGACGCGCGGCGATAGGAAACGTTTGCTGTTCGACATCCAACCACCTTCTGTCGGCTCCGGCCCGCCTGCAGTCTCAACGTAGACGTCACGGAGCGTAGCTGCCTTGTCGTCCCTTATACAGCGTGATAGAAAACGCTTGCCATGAGGCTGTCCGCCATCACCGACGAGGTCGGCGCCGACCTCGACGCCGCGCTGCGCACCTGCGAGGCCGCCGGGATCACCGCGGCCGAGATCCGCACCGTCGACGGGCGCAACATCGTCCACCACGACAGCGCGAGCGTCGCGCGCGTGCGATCCGCGCTCTCCGCCGGCGGGTTCGAGTGCCCCGTCGTGGATTCGCCGTTCCTCAAGACCGACGTCGGCGACGTCGTCTGGGACGACCTCGAGCGCGGCTTCGAGGTCGCCCACGCGCTGGGCGCCCGCGCGGTCCGCGTCTTCTCCGGCCTGCGCACGGAGGATCCCGCCACGGTTCTCCCCTGGCTGGCGACGGTCCTCGAGGAGGCGCTCGACCGCGCCGACGCCGCCGGCCTGCGACTCGCGCTCGAGGTCGAGCACGTCTGCAACGTCGCCACCGGGGTCGAGGCGGCGCGGCTCCTCGAGCACCTCGGCGGCGACGCCCTCGGCGTCGTCTGGGATCCGGGTAACGAGGCGATGTTCGTCGGCGGCCGGCCCGACCCTGCGGGCCTCGAGCTCGTCGACGGCCGCATCGTCCACGTGCACGTCAAGGACGCCGCCGGCGAGTCGTGGGTCCGGCCCGGCGACGGCGACGTCGGCTGGGAGGAGGAGCTGCGCGCGCTCGCCGCCCGCGGCTACGCCGGCTTCCTGTCGCTCGAGCCGCACTACTCGACCGACAGCGACGGGCTCGAGGGCGCCGGGCGCGAGGCGGCGCAGGCCCTCCGCGACCTTGCCGCCCGCGCCGGGGTGACGCTGCGATGAGGCTGCTCGTCATCGGCATCGGCGCCGGCATCTGGCAGTTCCACCGCCCGGCCGTCGGGAGCATCGGCGCCCGTGTGGTGGGCGTCCACGACGTGGACTCCGACCGCGCGCAGGCCGCGGCCGCCGAGCTCGGCTGCCGCGCCGCCGGCGACCTCGACGAGCTGCTCACCGTCGACGCCGACGTCGCGCTGATCCTCGCCCCGCACCCGCTGCACGCGGAGCTGACGCTGGCCTGTTTGCGCGCCGGCCTCCACGTCCTGGTCGAGAAGCCGATGGCGATCACGCCCGCGCAGGCCGACCGGATGGTCGAGGCGGCGGTGCGCGCGGGGCGGATGCTCGCGGTCTGCCTCCAGCACCGGACCCGGCCGGAGGTCGTCGAGGCCGGGCGGATCCTGCGCGCGGGGCTGCTCGGCGACCTGCGGCGCGCCGACCTGCTCGCGACGTGGCCGCGACGCACCAGCTACTTCCGGACGGCCGCCTGGCGCGGCACCTGGGCGGGCGAGGGCGGCGGCATCCTGATCAACCAGGGCCACCACGACCTCGACCTGCTCTGCCACCTGGCGGGCCTGCCGGCGTCGGTCATCGCGCGCACGCGCGCCGCGATGCACCCGATCGAGACCGAGGACACCGCGCACGGCCTCCTCGAGTGGGATGGCGGCGCACTCGGCTCGATCCACATCTCGACCGCCGAGGCCGACGAGGCCCAGCGCCTCGAGCTGACGGGGACGCGCGGCCGGCTGCGCCTGCTGCCGGGCCGCCTCGAGTTCTGGCGCGGCGCCGAGGACTTCCGCGAGTACGCCGCGGCCGCCGGCGATCCCTACGCGCCCCCGAGCTTCGAGCATCTCATCCCGGTGGCCGGCGAGCCGCCGGATCTCGTGTCGATGTACCGCGCGCTGTACCGCAACCTCGTCGCTGCGCTCGCGGGCTCCGAGCCCCTGATCGCGCCGGCGCACGAGGCGGCGCGCACGGTCGAGCTGACGGCCTCGCTGATCATGGCGGGGCAGCTCGGCACGCCGGTCACGCCGCCGCTGGACCGGGCGGCGTACACGCAGCTGGTGGACGGCCTGGCGCAGGCTCGCCCCGCCGCCGGCGCAGAGCAGGAGGCGCGCGCATGACGGCACGGCGGCGCTCAAGGGTCAACAGACGATGGAGGGGAGCACGATGTTCGGACGAGCACGGCGGCTGAAGGCCGTCCTGCCGCTGGCGCTGGCCGTCACGGCCTTGGCGCTGGCGGGCTGCGGCGGCGATGACGGGGCCGACGACGGCGGGGGCGCGAAGAGCGGCGACGCGAGCCTGACGTGGTGGGACTACTTCGGCTACTCGCCGGCGTCCGACGGCGCGATGAAGGACCTCATCACCCGCTATCAGGCAGCCAACAAGGGCGTGAAGATCAAGCGCTCCGCGATCGCCTACCCCGACTTCTTCACCAAGCTCAACCAGGGCGTCGCCTCGCACACCGTGCCGGACATCGTCGCCGTCGACGCCGGGACGATCCCCTCCTACGCCAAGCAGGGCGCGTTCGCGGACCTGTCGAAGTACACCGACGGCTGGGACGTGATGGACCAGTTCCTGCCGACGGTCGCCGAGACGGTCAAGGTCGACGGCAAGACCTACGGCGTCCCGTTCCGCTCCAACGCGCTGGTGCTCTGGTACCGGCCCGACGTCCTCGAGAAGGCCGGCGTCGCCTCGCCGCCCACGAACTGGGAGGAGTTGCGCGCGGCCGCCAAGGGCGCCACGTCGGACAAGACCGCCGGCCTCTGCTTCCCGGGCAACAAGACCGAGGCCACGACCTTCATCTTCCTGAGCTTCCTGTGGCAGGCCGGGGGCGACCTCGAGTCGATGGGCGACGACGCCAGCGTCCAGGCGTTCGCGATGCTCGACGGGCTGATGAAGGAGAAGGGCGTGCCGAAGTCGGTCATCCAGTGGGCGTGGGACGACGTCGCGAGCCAGTTCGCCTCGGGCGGCTGCTCGATGATGATCGCCGGCCCGTGGGTCTACGGCGGCGTCGAGAAGGCGAAGTTCGATTGGAAGGTCGCCGAGGTCCCGTCCGGTCCCGCCGGCAACAACGCCACGCCGCTCGGCGGCGAGGCGTGGACGGTCGGCGCGAACTCGAAGAACGTCGAGGCGGCCTGGAAGCTCATCCAGTGGCTGTCCAAGACCGAGAACAGCGCCAAGCAGATCCTCGAGGGGACGCAGAGCTTCCCGAACCGCAAGGACCAGATGGACCTGCCCGAGGCCGAGTGGAGCGACATCGTCCCGACGGTCTCCAAGGCGATCGAGCACTCCCGCTCGCGCGTCAAGTACGGGCCGAAGTACACGCAGATCTCCAACGCCGTCGCCGCGTCGGTGCAGGGCGTGCTGACCGGCCAGAAGTCGCCGCAGGACGCGGCGGCCGAAACCAAGGCGGCGATCGCGCCGCTGCTCCCCCAGGGCGGCTAGTGACCCACGTCCAGCCCTCGCCGGCACCGGGTCGCTCCGCCCCCCAGGAGGGGCGGCCGCGGGCCGGCGGGGGAGCGGCGAAGCGGGGCGGCGACCGCCGCCCCGCGCGGTCCCCGCGGCGCATCCTCCGCGGGCTGGGTCCCTACCTGTTCGTCGCGCCGGCGCTGATCTTCCTGGCCGCGCTCGTCGTCTATCCGATCTTCCTCAACATCGTCATGTCCTTCCAGGACCGGACGCTGGCGAACCTGGTGGACGGCTCGGCGCCATGGGTCGGGACCGCGAACTACGACGTGGCCTTCTCGACGCCGTCGTTCCGCGCCGCGGCCGTCCACTCCGTGGTGGCGACGCTCGTGGCGGTCTCCTGCCAGCTCGTCATCGGGCTGGGCCTCGCGCTCTTCTACTTCCGCCAGTTCCCGGGCGCGCGGGTGCTGCGCTCGATGTTCCTGATCACCTACGCGATCCCGATGGTCGTCAGCGCCCAGGTCTTCCGCTGGATGCTCGACGGCCGCGGACTGGTCAACTGGGCGCTCCAGGGCCTCGGCCTGTCGTCGGACCCGACCT
This sequence comes from uncultured Solirubrobacterales bacterium, assembly GCA_963828075.1. Lineage (GTDB taxonomy): Bacteria > Actinomycetota > Thermoleophilia > Solirubrobacterales > Solirubrobacteraceae > JACCYI01. The sequence continues at coordinate 3,570,211 of CAWHDH010000021.1, forward strand.
TCTGGCTGTCGGACCTGACGCTCGCGCTGCCCGCGCTGATCGTCATCCAGATCTGGCTCGGCGTCCCGTTCACGATGGTCAACATCCTCGCCGGGCTCACGACGATCCCGCGCGACCTGCACGACGCGGCGGCGATCGACGGCGCGACCGCCTGGCAGCGCTTCCGCGACATCACCTGGCCGCTGCTCCGGCCGACGGTGCTCGCCTCCGCGGTGCTCAGCCTGATCTTCTGGTTCAAGACCTTCGACCTGGTCTGGATCACCACGCAGGGCGGCCCCGGGACGGCGACCGAGATCCTCCCGACGCTGGCCTACCGGACCGCGTTCATCGACTTCAACTTCGGGCAGGGCGCGGCGATCCTCAACCTCGTCTTCCTCGCCTGCTTCGTCCTCTCGCTGCTCTACATCTTCAGCCTGCGACGGGAGGCGCGATACGCATGACCCGCACGCGCGTCTGGTCGACGGTCGTCGGCGTCCTGCTGCTGGCCATCTACCTGTTCCCGATCTACTGGATGGTCACGGCGACGTTCAAGTCGCAGACCGACATGTTCGCGAGCCCGCCGCAGCTCGTCCCGACCCATCCCGAGACGACGACGTGGACGGAGAAGATCTTCAACGACCCGCGGGTGTTCGACTACATCCAGAACACCGCGGTGGTAGGGATCGGCGTGATGGTGCTCACGCTGGTGCTGGCGGCCCCGGCCGCCTACGCGCTGGCGAAGCTGCCGCTGCGCGGCAAGACCGCGCTGATGCTGTTCAACCTCTCGAGCATGATGCTGCCGGCGATCATGCTGGCGACGCCGCTGTTCGTCGTCTTCAGCAAGATCGGCCTGTCCGACAGCCTGTTCGGCCTGATCATCGCCGACACGACGCTGACGCTGCCCTACGCGATCGTCCTGCTGCGGCCGACGTTCGCGTCGATCCCCAAGGACCTGGCGGAGGCGGCGCAGATCGACGGATCCTCGCCGCTTGGCGCGTTCTGGCGGATCATCCTGCCGCTCGCCCGCCCGGGGATCGCGACGGTGGCGGTGCTGTCGTTCCTGTGGGCGTGGGGCGACCTCGTCTTCGCGCTGACGCTGACCACGAGCGAGTCCAAGCGCGTCGTCACCACCGGCCTCGCGAACTTCTTCGGCCAGAACACGACCGACTGGGGCGCGGCGATGGCGTTCTCGACGCTCGCCATGCTGCCGCCGCTGCTGCTGTTCGTGCTCGCCCAGCGTCAGGTGATGGCGGGGCTGCTGGCGGGCGGGACCAAGGGGTAGCGCGCGGCTCAGCCGCCCTCGGGGTCGTCGGAACCGGAGCCGGACGATCCCGAGCCCGAGGAACCGGACCCCGAGGAACCCGACCCCGACGAGCCCGACCCGGAGGAGCCGGACCCGGACGAGCCCGAGCCCGACGAGTCCGGTGTCGGCGTGGGGGTGACGGGGACGGGATCGCGCGAGCCTGGGCCTGAGTTGGAGCCGGAGGAGCCTGATCCGGAGGAGCCGGACGAGCCCGAACCGGATGAGTCGGTCTCGCCCGATCCCGGCCCGGAGGAGTCGGTGCGGGGCTCCGGGACCGGGTCGTCGGAGCCCGAGCCGGAGCCCGAGCGGCCGCTGCCGGAGGAGCCGGACCCCGAGCCCGAGGAGTCGTCGGCTGAGCCCGGTCCGGAGGAGTCGGAGGGGGCGTCGTCGCCGCGCGAACCCGACCCGCTCGATGGCCCGGGACCCGGCCCCGAGGAGTCCGAGCGATCCTCGTCGCCACCGGACGGCCCGCTGCGGTCGTCGCCGTCGCTGCCCTCCGAACGGCCCCGGCGGCGCCGCCCGTCGTCGCCGGCGGAGCGACCACGGCGGCGCTCGCCGCCCCGATCGTCGTCGCCCGAGGCCGGGTCGACTGGCGCGCTCGCCGGGGCGACAGCGCCCGCCGGGGCCGCGACCTGGCCCGCCGGCTGCGCCGGCGCGGACACCCGGGCCTGCGGCGGCCTGGCGTCGGAATGCTCGATCCGATCGACGATCGCCGGCCCGCCGGCGACCCCGCCCGCCACCACGGCCACCGTCGCGACCTTCGCGGCCAGGATCCCGCCCGCGGCGGCACCCCCTCCCATGGCAAGCTCGGCGATGCGCGAGGACACGGGCTCGGCGCGCGTCGCGGCGCTCGCCAGCCAGGTGACGACCGGCAGCGGGGTGATCGCCGTCGCGGCCGCCCGCAGGGTCACCCGGGCGCGGTGAACCAGCTGCCGGACGGCACCCTCGGACAGCCCGAGCTCGACGGCGACCTCGTGCTGGGAGCGACCCTCGACGGCCGTCTGCAGGAGCACGTCGCGCTGGCGCTCGGGGAGCGCGGCGAGGCTGGTGAGCGTCTCGCGCATGACCGCCTTGCGCTCGGCCTCCTCGGCCGGGCCCTCCGATCCCGCCAGCGAGTCGGCGAGCTCCTCGAAGTCATAGCCGGGCGAGCGCCGGACGTTCAGCGCGGTGTTGTGGGCGATCCGGTGCAGCCACGGGCGCAGCTCGCGCACCTCGTCGCCGCGCTGCAACGCGCGCCACGCCGCCATGAACGCCTGCTGCACGGCGTCCTCGCCGCGGGCGTCCCCGGCGATCCGGCGGCACGCCCGCAGCAGGGGCCGCCGGTAGCGCTCGACGATCGCCTCGAAGGCCGGCTCGCTACCGCTGCGCGCCAGCGCCAGGAGCCGGGCGTCGGTCTGCGTCCGCAGCAGCGTGAGGGAGAAGGAGTGGGCTGGGCTCATCTGGCGTCAACTCAGGTGACACGCCGGACCTACCCAACGTTACGCGCGGACGAAGACCGGCGTGCCGAGCGGGACGCGTTCGATGAGGTACTCGAGGTCGCGTTTGTGCGCGCGCATACACCCGAGCGACACGGCCTGGCCGATCGACGCGGGTTGCGGAGTGCCGTGGATGGCGAGCCGGTCGCCGCCCGGCCATCCCGGGACGAGCTTCGTCTGGTGCCCGGTCAGCGCGATCGCGCAGCAGCCGTAGGGCGAGTCGGCCCGCGCCGGGCGCAGGCGGTCGGTCACCGCGAAGCGGCCGACCGGCGTGGGATTCGTCGGGCGCCCGACGGCGATGCTCGCCTGCCGCAGGATGGCCCTACCGCGGCGCAGCGTGAGCCGCCGCGCCGAGCGATCGACGTACAGCGCATAGTCCGTGCCCGTCAGCCGCGCGCGGCTCGCCGGGATCCAGGCGAGCTTCCCGTTGGCCCGCTGGGTGACGACGACCTGCAGCCACGCCCCGCGGCGGCGGACCACGCTCAGCGCGGTGCGCGAGCCGAACTCGGTGCGGGTCCGGATCTTCGCCACGGCTCGGCCGCCCGGAGCGCGGCGGAGCATCGTCGGCCGGCGCAGGTGGGCGATCAGGTAGCGGCCGGTCGGGCGCGCGGCCTTCGCGGGCGCCGGGGCCGGCTCGGCGGCCGGGGTGAAGCTCGGCGCCGCGGCCGGGGCGGCGGCGATCGGCGCCTCGGCGTCGGCACCGCAGCCGGCGATGGCGAACCCGACGAGAAGCAGGATGGTGCGGCGCACGCCGTCAGTATCGGCTCAAGTGGCCGCCGGCAAGAGCGGTTCGAGCCGGTCGCGGGCGTCGTCGAGGCCGATGCGCGCCAGGAGCTCGTCGGCGAGCGCCAGGTAGTCCGCCCCGAGGTCCGGCCGGTGGTCGAGGATCGAGCGGGCCTGCTCGGCGGACTCCGCGTACGCGATCGAGGCGCGGATCACCGTGTCGAAGACCTTCTCGCCGAAATGCGCGCGCAGCGATTCGAAGGCCTCGCGCGAGTGCACCGTCCGCATGTCGGCGATGTTGAGCACGACGCCGAGCCACTCGAGGTCGTCGTTGTAGTACTCCTTCGCCTGCGAGACGACCTCGAGCGCCCCCTCGACGCCCTGCATCGCGAAGTACTGCGCCTCGGAGGAGATCAGCGCCCAGTCGGCGGCCACGAGGCCGTTGATGGTGAGCAGGCCGAGAGCGGGCGGGCAGTCGATGAGGATGATGTCGTGCGACTTGCGCGCCTCCCTGAGCGCCTTGCGCAGGACGAGCTCGCGCCCCATCTTCCCCGACAGCGACCGCTCGGCCTCGGCGAGGTTCGGCGTCGCGGGCACGATCCCGTCGTGGATCGCCTCGCGAAGCTTGTAATCACCCGACAGGACGTCGGCGATCGTCGGCGAAGCGTCGGGCGGCACGTCGAAGTAGTCCGACAGGTTGCCCTGTGGATCGAGGTCGACGCACAACACGTCGAGGCCGACGCGCCGCAGCACGTCGGCCAGCGTGCGTACCGCCGTCGTCTTCCCGGTCCCGCCCTTGAGCGAGAGAACAGCGATGGTCTCGGCCATGAAGGCCGTGACAATACGACTACTCCGTGAGGACGGCCTCGGGCGGGTCGACGGCCGAGCCGACGGTCGCGGTGTCGAGGTAGTGGAGGCTGTGGCGCCCCACGGTGATCTGATCGCCGTCCGACAGCGGGCTCCACTCCACGCGCCGGCCGTTGACGAAGACCCCGTTGAGCGACCGGTCGTCGAGGACGCGGACGCCGTCGGCCTGGTTGACCACCAGCGCATGACGGCGCGAAACCGTCGCGTCGTCGAAGCGGACGTCCGCGGAGAGCGAGCGCCCGATCCGCGTCCATTCGCCGGCCAGCGGGACGACGAGCTGGTTGCCCGATTCCTCGTAGGCGAGGTACTTGCCGGGCACGGTCAGCTCGGCGCGCCGGACGTCGACCCACTCGGGCCGCCCCTGGCGTTCGGGCTCCTGCGGCGTCACTGGGACGGCGTCGGCGCCGGCCACGGGCAGCGTGCCCGTGCGGGCGGCGTCGTTGACGTTCTGTGAGTCCATTGAAGCTCTCCTTTTCGGCGCGCCGAGATGTCTGCGCGACCGCTCCGGCGACCCCTCTCCCTGACTCAGCATAGGCGTCCCGTCAACGGGAGGAGGTAACCGGCGGGTGACGAACTGGACTCAGACCATGCCCCTCATCGCCCGGAACCAGCCGCCGATCGAGGAGATGCTCCTGCGCAAGAGCGTCGGGGCCCTCGCGTCGCGGAGCCACCGCTGCGTCCACTGCCGCCGCACCCCGCTGGTCGGCGAACGGGTCTACCTCTACGCGGTCGCCGCCGGCGAGCGGCTCGTGTGCGAGCTGTGCCGTCCGCTGCGCCGCGAGGCGCCGACGCGCTCGCAGATCGTCCACTCCGCCGAGCACGACCGCTGCGTGCGCCGCCGCGCCGCCTGACGGCCGCCCGGAGCGAAAGGGCCTGCCAAAGAAGACGGGCACGTCCGGATGCGGCCTCAGACACTGCGCTGGATCGCCACCCGCACCCTCGAGAATGCCGGCGCATTCCCTTCGGATGCGTGCGACGCCCAGCTTGGTCTGAGACCACTCCGAACGGGCCCGCCTGTTCTTTGGCAGGCCCTTATGCTTCGGCGCGCCGTGGATCCCGTCACCGTCTCGACCACGATCGACCGCCCGCGCGAGGAGATCTTCGACTACCTGGCCGACGTGGCCAACCACCCGGAGTTCTCCGACCACTACCTGACGCAGTGGCGGCTGACCCGGGAGGACTCCTGGGGCCAGGGCGCCGGCGCGCGGTACCGCCTCAAGCGCCGCAACCGCTTCGCCTGGGCCGACATGACCCTCGTCGAGGTGTCGCCGCCGCGGCGCATCGTGGCGCTCGGGCGCGGCGGCAAGTTCAACCGCGTCAAGACGACCACCACCTGGGAGCTGAGCCCCGGCCCGGGCGGCACGCGGATCGACATGACGACCGAGACCGAGCCGGCCCTGCCGACCGATCGGCTGGCCGAGTTCGGCCTGCGCCGCTGGTTTCGCCGCCGTGCGGGCAAGGCCCTGAGGCGGCTGCGGTCGATCCTCGAGGAGGACGCCGGTCGTGGCGCCCGAGCGACGGTCGCCGGCCGGTGAGCGACTAGACTCCTGCGCCGCGCATGACGACCCGCCGCACGCCCCTTCGCCTCCTGCTCCTCGCCGTGCTCGCCGTCTCGGGGCTGGTCCTGGCCGGATGCGGCAACCGGCACGACATCCAGACCCTCGGCGAGACGGAGGGCATCTACGTCGACGTCGACGACCTCAGCTACCAGGTCCAGATGTCGCGGGTCCTCAATCCCAACGATCCCGAAGACGCCGCCTACCTGAAGGGCCTGGCGCCCGGGACGACGGAGCCGGCCAAGGACGAGGCCTGGTTCGCGGTGTTCATGCGCGTCAGCAATCCGACGAGCGAGCCGCGCCCGGCCGCCACCGAGTTCCACATGGTCGACACCCAGGAGAACGAGTTCGAGCCGGTCGGGTTCGAGGAGGGCGTCAATCCATTCGCGTACAACCCCGGCGAGCTGGTGCCCGGGGCGGTGTACCCCGATCCGAACTCGATCTCCGGCGAGGGCGACATCCAGGGCTCGCTGATCCTGTTCAAGGTCAAGCACGAGTCGCTCGCGAACCGTCCGGTCGAGCTCAAGATCAGTTCCCCGGCAGGCGACGGCGAGCAGGCCGGCGCCGTGATCGACCTCGACATCTGACCGCGTTCGCGCGCAGGATCGCCGAGGCCTTCGGCGACGACGGGCGCCGCCGGCTGGCCGGTCTGCCGGATCGGATCGCGCGCGCCGCGGCCCGCTGGGAGGTGACGGTCGATGCGCCGTTCGCGCTCTCCTACGGCTTTGTCGCCCCGGCGACGCGGGCCGACGGCTCGCCCTGCGTGCTCAAGCTGGCGGTCCGGGGTGCGGGCGCCGAGGCGGCCGCGCTGCGCGCCTTCGCGGGCGAGGGCGCCGTCCGGCTGCTCGCCGATGACGCCGGCGATGGCGCGCTGCTGCTCGAGCGGGCGCTCCCCGGCGACTCGCTGGCCGGCCTCGCGGGCGCCGCGCGCGATGACGAGGCCACCACGGTCGCGGCCGGCGTGATGGCGCGCCTGTGGCGCGAGCCGCCGCCCGGCCACGCCTTCACGCGCGTCGCGGAGTACGGCGCCGACCTCGACCGCGCCCGCCCGCACGGGCCGCTGACCGCCGCGCTGCTCGACCGGGCCCGCGCGGGCTTCGCCGAGCTCGTGGCCACGACCGGCGAGGAGCGGCTGCTGCACGGCGACCTGCACCACGCCAACCTGCTCGCCGCTCGGCGCGAGCCCTGGCTGGCGATCGACCCTGCACAATCCATCCGCCGCCGGCCACGACCTCGGCGCGTTGACGAGGCCGCGGGCGCGCCGGCTGGCCGCGGAGCTGGGCCTCGACGCCGACCGCATCATCGCCTGGGCGTTCGCCGGGGCCGTGCTGTCGGGGGCCTGGAACGTCGAGGACCACGGCCGCCTCGGCGGCGACGCGCTCGCGGTGGCGGTCGCGCTCAGCGGGCCTTGAGCCCGGCCTGCAGGACGATCTTCGCGGCGGGCGCGGCGGTGTCGCCGCCGGCGCCCTGGCCGACGAGCAGGACGGCGACGGCGACCCGTGGGCGCGACGCGGGTGCATAGGCGGTGAACCACGCGTCCGTGTCCGCCGCGTCGTCCTCGGGCGTCTCGCCGGGCAGCACGTCTTCCCCCGTGGCGGGCTCGTCCTGGGTGGTGTCGCGCAGCTCGGCGGTGCCGGTCTTGCCCGCGACGGTGACGCCCGGGATCGCCGCCGCGGTCCCCGTCCCGTCGCGGACGACGAGCCGCATGAACCGGTCGACCGTGCGTGCGACCGCAGCCGGCACCACCTGGACCGGCGCCTCGTCGGTGCCGCCGCGCAGGAGGCTCGGCAGCCGACGCCTGCCGCGCTCGGCGATCGTCGCGGCCACCGAGGCCATCAGCACCGGCGTCGCGAGGACCTTGCCCTGGCCGATCGCGGTCGAGCCGACCGCCAGGTCGTCGCCGATCTCCCCCGCCTTGGGCAGCGTCGACCATGCCGCACCCGCCAGCGAAGGCTTCTCGTTGAAGCCGAACCGCTCGGCGGTCTCGACCAGGCGGCGAGCACCGAGGCGGACCCCGAGCGGGGCGAAGACCGAGTTGCAGGAGTGCGCGAAGGACTCGGCCAGCGACCCGCCGCAGACCTCGCCGTTGGCGTTCTCGAGCTCGACGCCCTCGATCGTGGTGGCGGTCTCGCGCGGGAACTTCGCCGACCGCTTGACCACCCGCGCCTCGAGCGCTCCGGCGAGCGTGACGATCTTGAACGTCGAGCCGGGCGGTTGGGGGGCCGAGTAGGCGATGCCGGCGAGCGCGAGCACCTCGCCGGTTCGCGGCCGCAGGACCGCGATCCCCCCGAAGCGCCCGGCGAGCGCCTCGACCGCCGCCCGCTGGATCGCCGGGTCGATGCTGGTGCGGACGCTCTGCCCGCGCTCCGGCTCGACGCGTGCGAGGACCCGGTCGCCCGCCAGCAGCGTGCCGCCCGGCGTGCCGAGCAGCCGGGTGTCGAACTCGCGCTCGAGGCCGGTCAGCCCGACGGGCGTGCCGGGCGGGATGCCGCGGCGCGTGTACTGGCGCTCCTGCTCGGCGGGGATGGGACCGGTCCGGCCGGCGATCTCCGCCGCGAGCGGCCCGAGCGCCGAGACGCGCTGCGTGCCTTCGGCCAGCGGGGTGCCGTCACGGGCCAGGATGTCGGCGCGCGGCGCGACGTCGGTCGTCCGCGAGAGCCGCTCGCCGGCCCGCAGGCCCGGGAACGCCAGCCGCGCCGTCCAGTCGACCCCCGTGGCGTCGCCCTCCCCGGAGATCGGCAGTCGCACGCTGGCGCGGATCGTCCCGAAGATCCGCGTCCGCACGCGCACCGGCAGGCGATAGGCGCCGTCGGGCGCGCGGACGGGGCGGCCGGTCGCCACGCGCACCACGGTCGCGATGTCGGCCGCCTCGCGATAGGTGCGGGCGAGCCGGCGAACCGAGGCGCGGCGGCGGGCGCGCCGAGACAGGAGGGCGTGCATCGCGACGTGGTCACCGCGCTCCCAGGCCTTCGCAAAGCGCTCCGCGACCCGCTGGCCCGGCTCCAGGGCGCGGCTGCCGACGGCCGCGCCGGCGACGAACGCGAGGACGGCCGCGGCGATCAGCGGGACGCCGTGCCGGGCCAGCCGGTCGCGACGGCGCGTGCGGCGGGGCGCCGAGGACAGGAGGGCGGGGCGAGGCGGGGAGGGCACTCGGCGGTCTGACTCTAGATGTGTCACGTCGCTCCATCCTCCTGCCCCGATGCGCCCGGCGGGTACGCTCGACCAGGGTTGGCGTGACCGGGCTCGACTTCATCATCGCGGGCGTCGTCGCCCTCCTGGCGATCTACGGTTGGGCGCGCGGCTTCATCGCCGGGGCGCTGTCGCTGATCGGGTTCGGCCTCGGCGCCTGGCTCGGCACCCGGCTCGGGCCGCTCGTGCTGCCCGACGGCGCCCGCTCACCGTACGCGCCGCTGTTCGGCCTGACCGGTGCGCTGCTGGCCGGCGGCATCCTCGCCGGCGGCTTCGAGGGGCTCGGGCTGCGGCTCCGGCGGGCGCTGAAGCTGCCGGGCGTGGGCTTTGTCGACGGCGCCCTCGGCGCGGTGCTGACGGCCGCCGTGGGGCTCGGCGTGATCTGGGTCCTCGGCGCCGTCGCGCTGCATGCCCCGGAGGCCAGGTCGGTGCGCGGCGATATCCAGCGCTCGTTGATCCTGCGGCAGCTCAACGCCGCGCTGCCGCCCTCGGGGACGCTGCTGAACGCGCTCGCCCGGCTGGATCCGTCGCCTGCCTTCGAGGGGCCGGCCGTGCGCCTCGCCCCGCCACGCGCGGCCATCGCGCGCGACCCGCAGGTCCGCGCGGCCGCGGCGAGCGTCATGAAGATCCTGGGTACCGCCTGCGGGCTCGGCGTCGCCGGCTCGGGCTGGGTCGCGGGCGATGAGCTCGTGGTCACCAACGCGCACGTGGTCGCCGGCCAGGACGACACCCGGGTGCTGCCGGGCGGCAAGGGCGACGGCCTGCGCGCGACGGCGGTGGCCTTCGACCGCCGCAACGACGTCGCGGTGTTGCGGGTGCCGGGGCTCCAGGCCCGTCCGCTCGAGTTCGCCCGCTCGGTCGATTCCGGCACTGCGGCCGCGATCCTCGGCTACCCCCTGAACGGGCCCTACGACGTGCGCGCCGGGCGGGTCGGCGCGACGTCGACCGTCGTCGCCTCCAGCGAGGACGGTCGCCCGCCGGCGCGCCGCCGGGTCACCAGCCTGCGCGGCACCGTGCGCTCCGGGAACTCGGGCGGCCCGATGGTCGACGGCTCCGGACGGGTGGTCACGACCGTGTTCGCCGCGCGCACGAGCGGGGTGCGTGGCGGCTACGGCGTCCCGAACTCGCTGGTGCGCCGCGCGCTGGCGCGGGCCGGGGCCCCGGTCTCGACGGGTCCCTGCGCCTGATCGCTCGACCGCTACGCTGCGCAGCCCCATGAGCCGCACCCTTGTCATCGCCGAGAAGCCGTCCGTCGGGAAGGACCTCGCACGTGTCCTCCCGGGCCCGTTCGCCAAGGGCGAGGGCTACCTCGAGTCCGACTCGCACGTGGTCACCTGGGCCGTCGGCCACCTCGTCCAGCTCGCCGAGCCCGACGAGTACGACCCGAAGTACAAGAAGTGGAAGATGGCCGACCTGCCGATCGTGCCCGACCACTTCAAGCTCGTGGTCCGCGACGAACGATCCAAGAAGCAGATGTCGGTCATCTCGCGCCAGCTCAAGCGCTCGGACATCGACACGGTCGTCAACGCCTGCGACGCCGGCCGCGAGGGCGAGCTGATCTTCGCCTACGTCTATGAGAAGGCGGGCGCCTCCAAGCCCGTCCAGCGGCTCTGGCTGTCGTCCATGACCACCGGCGCCATCAAGCAGGCGTTCGGCGACCTGCGGCCCTCGTCGAGTACGGCGCGCCTCGAGCAGGCGGCGCGCTCGCGCTCGGAGGCCGACTGGATCGTCGGCATGAACGCGACCCGCGCGGCGACGATCCGGCTGCGCTCCTCGTTCGACGGGGCGGTGTCGCTGGGCCGGGTGCAGACCCCGACCCTCGCCATCGTCGCTCGCCGCGAGGAGGAGATCCGCGCGTTCAAGCCCGAGCCCTACTGGATCGTCGACGCCCGCTTCGAGGCGGTCGCCGGCCAGCCGGGCCGGACCTACGCCGGCCGCTACCACAAGGGCACCAAGCCGCGGCTGGCGAAGGCTGAGGAAGCCGACGCGATCGTCGCCGCCGCGCGCGACCAGGTCGGCGAGATCACTAAGCTCGACACGACCGAGCGGCGCGAGCGCGCGCCGATGCTCTACGACCTCACGACGCTCCAGCGCGAGGCCAACACGCGCTTCGGGTTCTCCGCGCGGCGCACGCTCGCCGCCGCCCAGCGCCTCTACGAGGAGCACAAGGCGCTCACCTACCCGCGCACCAGCTCGCGCTTCCTGACGACCGACATGGTCGCCGAGATCAAGCCGATCGCGGAGCTCGTGGGTGCGCGCAGCGAGTACGCCAAGGCCGCCCGCTACGTCACCGGCCTCGACGTGCTGCCGCTGCAGCGCGTCGTCGACGACGCCCGCGTGGCCGACCACCACGCGATCATCCCGACGCGCTCGGAGCACAAGCTCGACAAGATGAGCGACGACGACCGCCGCGTCTACGACATGGTCGCCCGGCGCTTCCTGGCCGTCTTCCACCCCGAGGCCGTCTTCGAGCAGACCCGCCTGGAGACCACGGTCGCTTCCCACGTCTTCCGCACGAGCGGCAAGGTGCTGCTGGTCGCGGGCTGGCGCGGCGTCTACGGCGAGGGGCTCGACGAGGACTCCTCGCAGGCCGACGCCGACGAGGTCGCCGAGCAGCAGCTGCCCAAGCTCGAGCGCGGCGAGGCCGCCGCCGTGCGCAAGGTCGAGGCGCTGGCCAAGGAGACCAAGCCGCCGCGGCGCTACACCGACGCGTCGCTCCTCGGCGCGATGGAGACCGCCGGCAAGCTCGTCGACGACGACGAGCTGCGCGAGGCGATGAAGGACTCCGGGATCGGCACCCCGGCCACGCGCGCGGCGATCATCGAGCGGCTGATCTCGGTCGGGTACATCGAGCGCGACGGCCGCGCGCTCGTCGCCACCGAGAAGGGCCGCAACGTGATCCGGCTGCTCGGCGAGCACCCGCTGACCTCGCCGCACATGACGGGCGACTGGGAGCACCGCCTCGCGAGGATCGAGCAGGGCGAGGAGGAGCGGCCGGTGTTCATGAGCGACATCGCCAAGTTCGCGGAGTCGACGGTCAAGGACATCGACGCCAAGCTCAAGGACGTCAAGATCCCGCGGGCGAACCTCGGCCCCTGCCCCGTGTGCGGCCAGGACATCATCGAGAACCGCAAGGGCTACTCCTGCTGGTCGCGCGAGGATCCCGGCTGCGGCTTCGTGATCTGGAAGTCCAAGGCGGGCAAGACGCTGCCGCCGGTGGTCGTCCGCGAGCTGATCGCCACGGCCCGCACGGAGAAGCCCGTGACCGGCTTCAAGGGGCGCTCCGGGCGCTCGTTCCGGGCCCGGCTCGCGCTGATGCAGACCGAGGATGGCCGCTGGCGCGTCGAGTTCGACGAGCCGTGGGCCAAGGAGGGCGCCAAGCCGCCCGAGGAGGAGCCGGCGGAGGCCGCCGCCGAGGGCGCCGAGCCGGACGCGGACGCCGCGCCCGCCGCCGCCTGAACCCGTCAGGTCATTCGCGCGAGCGACACACGCCCGCGCTCGAACTCGAGGGACATGGAGACCTCATCCTCGAGGATGATCCCCTCCTCGCCGACCCCGTAGGACCAGACGGGCGAGCCCGGACTGAGGGCTCCCCGAGCGCCACGAAGACGGTCGCCGCAGCGCAGGCCAGAAGGGCGACCACAGCGGCGATCCTTCACACGGCACGCCGCAGCGTGGGGAGTTGTGGCGCGTAGGGAGCCATCGCGGGCACAGTAGGCGCAGACTCCGGTGGACTTGTGAGAGTCGGGTGCGGATCTCGTTCGGAGGTGTCGGCGTCGTTCTTGCTGACTCGGCGGACGCTCGTCATCACGGCGCTCGGCTTGGTGATGCTTGTCGCGCCCGAGAGCGCCGGCGCACGCGGCCCCTGCACCTGTACGTGGCCGAACGTCGTCGAATCAGGCCAGCAGGTCCGGACCGGCCGGGCCTACAGTCGATGTCGGCCGACGGGCGGTTCGTGCTCGGCTCCCAGAGTTTCGGCGGCTTCGGATCCCCGGGGACGCCGGGCTCCGGCAACTGGTCGTCGGTGCCACCCGACCAGCGCGGCACGTACCGCCTCGGCCCGCGTGGCGATCTCCACCTCGACTTCGTCGACGGCCACGCCGACGTGCGTTTGACCGGGATCCTGCGCGACGGCACGACGGGCAGCGCCGATCCCGCGAAGGACGGCCTGCTGTTCGGGGGCCAGCACTTCTGGAAGCCCGACGAGTGACGAGTCGCGCTTGCGGCTTGCGAGGGCGCCTGTGAGAATGCTCGCCATGCGTCGCCTCCGCATGCGCCACCGCAAACGCTGATCCGCTGACGCGGCACTCGCCGCCCGGCTCTACGCGTACGCGTTCCTCAGCGACTTCGTCCTGCTGTACCCGCTGTACGCGCTCCTGTTCTCGGACGCGGGGCTCTCGACGGCCGAGATCTCGTCGCTGTTCGCGATCTGGTCGCTCACCGGTCTGGTGCTCGAGGTGCCGTCCGGCGTCTGGGCCGACGCCGTCTCCCGGCGCCTGCTGCTGGCGATCGCGCCGCTGCTCAGCGGCGCCGGCTTCGCCGCCTGGGTGATCGTGCCGTCCTACCCGGCGTTCGTCGTCGGGTTCGTGTGCTGGGGCGCGCAGGGGGCGCTGCAGTCTGGTGCCCTCGAGGCCCTGGTCTACGAGGAACTCGACCGCGCGGGCGCCGCGTCGCGCTATGCGCACGTGCTGGGCCGGGCGACCGCGCTCGGGACCGTGGCCAGCGCCGGCGCGATGGGTCTCGCCGCGCCGGTGTTCGCGGTGGGCGGCTTCTCGGCCGTCGGAGCCGCGAGCGTCCTGGCGTGCGTCGCCGCCGCCGCGGTCGGCCTGACGCTGCCCGAGCATCGCGACCGGCCGGTCGTGGCGGGCGAGTCGGCGGCGCGCCGGTTCGGCGAGACCCTGCGGATCGGGGTTCGAGCCGTCCGGTCCTCGTCGCCGGCGCTCCGCGGCGTGCTGCTCGTCGCACCGGCGGTCGCGGCGGTCTGGGGCTCGCTCGACGAGTACCTGCCGCTGCTGGCGATCGAGTCCGGCGCCTCGCCGGAGGCGGTGCCGTTGCTGGGGCTGATGATCTACGCCGCGATGTCGGCGGGTGGCGCCCTCGCCGGCTGGGGGAGCCGCTCCTCCGGCCGGCTCATGGCGCTCGTGCTGCTCGCGGCCGCGGCGCTGCTCGCGGTCGGCGCGCTCGCGCGGGTGCCGGCGGGCTTCGTCCTGATCGCGGTGGCGTTCGGCGCGTTCCAGCTTGTCACGGTGGTCGTCGACGCCCGGCTGCAGGACGCGATCGACGGCTCAGCCCGCGCGACGATCACCTCGGTCGCCGGCCTGCTGACAGAGACCCTCGTGATCGTCGTCTTCGCCGCCTACGCCGCCGGGTCGGCGCTCGCGGGCCACGCGACGCTGTTCGCGGTCTGTGCGGGGGCGTATGTCGTGATCGCGGCCGTGGTGTCGCGGGTGCTCGGCGCGGCGCCGCTTTGCGAACGTCAACCCCCGCAGTGAGGAGGAGTACGTGCGGGGGTGCGCCAGTTGCGCGACGTCTGGCTTGGACGGGCGGGCAGGATGGCGGCTCAACCCGACACTCGAGCACCTTCTCTGGAGGAATGCCGGATTGAGCCGCCAGGAGCGGCACGATCCGACACTCGATCTCGGGAACCCGTTGAGTGTCGGGTTGAGCCGGGTACTCGCGCGCCTCCCGGCCCGCCGGCGCGGCAAACGGGGCAACGCGGGCACTCGAGCACGCCCGGATCCGCCCGCTCGGCACCGGATTGACCCCTCAATGCCGCCGGTCACGGACGCCCGGGCACGGGCTGCCTCAAGGGGCTGCGGCGCGCTGACCCGGTCCAGAAGCGAACCAGCGCTCCAGGCCGGCCCGGCGAGCTAGGACGCGTCGCCCTGGCGGGCGGCGGGGCGGGGTGCGAAGAGGGCGGTCACGAAGGCGGCCATCGTGCCGACGATCTCGCTGAGCAGGCCGGCCAGCGGGGCCTCGGCGGGGGCGGGCGCCGCCGGGGCGACGGGGCGCAAGATGGTCTCGATCAGCGGGCGCTGGTAGCCGCTCGGCGACCACGTCACGTACAGCGTCTCGCTCTCGACCAACTCGGCGAGGAGCCCGGCGAGGACGAGGTCGCTCTCGGAATGCTCGGTGGGGAGGAAGACGTGGCGCATCGGGCGGACTCCTGGCTGTGGGGCTTGTGTGGAAGTAACGGCGCAGAACGTGCCGGACTTGAGCCACTTCTTTCGCGAGTTGCATGAATCTCGTCAAGCCGTCGGGTGCGCGCGCAACCCTGTGCAGTCCAGATGCCGCTCACGCTCGTCACCGGACCCGCCAACGCCGCCAAGGCAGGCGCCGTCCTGCAGTCCTTCCGCGCCGCCCTGCCGCGCGAGCCGCTGCTCGTGGTTCCGACCGCCGCCGACGTCGAGCACTACCAGCGCGAGCTGGCCGCCGCGGGGGTGGTGTTCGGCGGCGAGGTGCTGACGTTCTCGCGGCTGATCGCCCTCGTCGCCGAGCGCGTGGGCGTCGCCGGCCGGCCGCTGGGCCGGGTGGCGCGCGAGCGGGTGGTCCGCGCCGCGATCGCCGAGGTGGAGCTCCGGCGGCTCGCGCGGTCGGCCGCGTCGCCGGGGTTCGCCGGCGCCGCCGGGCGGCTGTTCGCGGAGCTGCAGCGCTCGCTCATCCCCGCCCCGCGCTTCGTGCACGCGATGCGCACGTGGGGCGAGGCCGCGGGCCAGGCTGACTACGCCGGCGAGGTGGCCGGCCTCTACGCCGCCTACATGCGCCGCCTCGAGCGCCTCGGCCGGCGCGACGCCGAGGGGTACGCTTGGGCGGCGCTGGACGCGCTGCGCGCGCGGCCGGCGGCGTGGCCGGGCCGCCCGGTGTTCCTCTACGGCTTCGACGACCTGACCCCGACCGAGCTGGATGCGGTCGACGCGCTGGCGAACGTCGCGGCCGCGGACGTGACCGTCGCGCTGCCGTTCGAGGCCGGCCGCGCCGCGTTCGCCGGCCGCGCGGCCACGGTCGAGACGCTCAAGCCGCTGGCCGCCGAGCACGTCGAGCTGGCCGAGCGCTCCGAGCACTACGCGGCGGCTGCGCGGCCGGCGCTGCACCACCTCGAGCGCTGGCTGTTCGAGCCGGGCACCGTTCCGCAGCCGCCCAACGGCGCGGTCCGGATGCTCGAGTCCGGCGGCGAGCGGGCCGAGGCGGAGATCGTCGGCGCCGCGGTCCTCGAGCTGATGGCGCAGGGCGTCGCGGCGAGCGAGATCGCCGTGCTCTTCCGGTCGCCGGACGACGCCATCCCGCTGGCCGACGCGGTGCTCGCCTCCTACGGGATCCCGGTCGTCCACGACCGGCCCGTCGCCCTCGGCCGGACGCGGCTCGGCGCCGGGCTGCTGGCGTTCGCGCGCGTGGCGGCCGGCCAGGGCGACGCCGCGGACCTCCTGACCTGGCTGCGGACGCCGGGGAAGCTGCGGACGCCGGAGCTCGCGGACGCGCTGGAGGCCCGCACCCGGCGCGAGCAGATCACCGGCGCCGCCGACGCGCGGAAGCTCTGGGAGGCCGACCGGTGGGCGCTCAACGAGCTCGACGCGCTGGCCGCCGCGGCCGCGGCCGGCGACATCGGCGGAATCCTCGAGGTGCTCGAGCGCGAGCTCGAGGCCATCTGGACGGCGCCGCACCGCCGAACCGCCGCCGTGCTCGAGCCGGCCGGCCAGGCCGATGCCCGGGTTGCCGCCGAGGTGCGCCGGGCGCTCGGCGAGCTGCGGGGGCTGCACGGCGCGGACCCGGGACTGGTGCCGGATGCCGCGGCGGTGATCGAGTCGCTGGCGTCCCTGCGCGTGCGCGACCGCGCGGCCGGGGGCGAGGGCGTGCTGCTGTCCGATCCGCTGGCGATCCGGGCGCGGCGCTTCCGCGCGGTGTTCGTCTGCGGGCTGCAGGACGGCGCCTTCCCGCTGCGCCCGGGCCCCGAGCCGTTCCTCGACGACGAGGAGCGCCGCGAGCTGGCACGGGCGTCGGGCATCGTGCTGCCCCTGCACGAGGATGTCCTGGCGCGCGAGCGCTTCCTCTTCTACACCTGCGCATCTCGCCCGCAGGAGGTGCTGTACCTCTCGTGGCGCTCGTCGGACGAGGAGGGCAACCCGCTGCAGGCCTCGGCGTTCGTCGACGACGTCCGCTCGCTGTTCACCGACGAGCTGTGGGAGGAGCGCGGGCGGCGCCTGCTCGCCGACGTCACCTGGCCGGGCGCGCTGGCGCCGACACCGCAGGAGCTGCGCCGCGCCGCCGCTGCGGCCGGCGCGACCGGGGAGGAGCCGCCGCCGCTCGCCGCCCCAGTCAGCGAGCTGGTCCTCGCGGCGCTCGCGGCGCGCGACCGCGAGTCGGCCCGCGGCCTTGAGAACTTCGCCGCCTGCGGCGTGCGCTGGCTGGTGGAGTCGGTGCTGCGGCCCGGGCGGATCGAGCCCGACCCGGAGCCGATGCAGCGCGGCTCGCTCGCCCACGCGGTGCTCGAGCGCACCCTGCGCGGCCTGCGCGAGCGCACCGGCACGGCCCGGCTGACGCCCGAGCGGCTCGAGGACGCCGAGGCCGAGCTCGCGGTCGCGCTCGACGAGCTGGCCGGCACGCCGGCGGGGGCCCGGGCGCGCGCGGCGCTGCGCTCGCTGGAGGTCGACCTGCGGCGGGTCCTGCGCGCCGAGGCCGATGCAGGCCCGGCGCTCGAGCCGGCGCGGCTGGAGTGGAGCTTCGGCGGCGAGCGCGACGAGTCCCCGCCGCTGGTGCTGGCCGGTGGCGGGCTCGCGATCTCGGGCCGGGTGGACCGCATCGACGCCGACGTCGGCGGCCGGGCTGTCGTGCGCGACTACAAGAACCGCACGGTGCACGCCGGCGCCCGCTGGGCCGAGGACGGGCGGCTGCAGGTCGCGCTCTACGCCCTCGCCGTCCGCGACCTTCTCGGGTTCGATCCCGTGGGCGCCGTCTACCAGCCGCTGGCCGGGCCCGACCTCCGGCCCCGCGGCCTGGTCTGTGAGGGCGGTGACGGCGCGTGGGTGGCCAACGACGTCGTCGACCCCGAAGCGTTCGCCGGCGCGCTCGACGACGCATCCGATACGGCGATCCGGGCGGCGACGGACCTGCGCGCCGGCCGGATCGCGGCGTGCCCGGAGCGCTGCACGCCGAAGGGCTGCGCTTACCCAGCGATCTGCCGGGCGACGCCATGACGACGGCGACGCTGTTCGACCCGCCCGCGGCGGCTTCGGGGCCGGCGTTCACCGCCGAGCAGCGCGCGGCCGTCGCCGACCGCTCCGGCTCGCGGCTGCTGGCCGCCAACGCCGGCTCGGGCAAGACCGCCGTGATGGTCGAGCGGTTCGTCGAGGCGGTGCTCGACGACGGCGTCCCGGTCGGCGCGATCCTCGCGCTGACGTTCACCGAGAAGGCGGCCGGCGAGCTGCGCGAGCGCGTCCGGCGCCGGTTCGGCGAGCTCGGCCGCGACGATCTCGCCCGCGACGCCGAGGGGGCGTGGGTCGGCACGATCCACGGCTTCTGCGCGCGGGTCCTGCGCAGCCACCCGCTCGCGATCGGGCTGGACCCTCGCTTCGAGGTCCTCGACGAGCTGGCGGCACAGCGTCTCGCCGGGGCGGCGTTCGAGCGGGCGCTCGACGCGTTCGTGGCCGAGCGGGGCGACGCCGCGGTCGACCTCGCCGCCGCCTACGGCGCGGCGCTGCGCGACATGATCCTGCGCACGAGCGCCGCGCTGCGCAGCCGCGGCCAGTCGCAGCCGCGGATCGTCATCCCGCCGCCCGCGCCGGTGCCGGATCCCGCCGGGCTCGCCGTCGCCCGCGATGCGGCGGCGCGCCACCTCGGGTCGGCGGCCCCGGGGATCCGCGTGGCCGAAGGGCTCGCGGCGCTCGGGGCGTGCGCCGACGCGATCGGCGCTCTCGCGCCGGGCCGCGTGCCGCTCCCCGGCGAGTTGGACGCGGCCAAGCTCGGGTCCGGGGCGGCCGTGCTCAAGGAGGACCCGTGCGTGGACTACCGCGCCGCCTGGGAGGGCTACCGTCAGGCCTGCGCCGACCACCACGCCCGCGCGCATCTCATGCTGGTCGACGGGCTGCTGGGTCGGTTCGGCGCCGTCTACGCGGACGCCAAGCGCGCCCGGGCGGCGGTCGACTTCGAGGACCTCGAGCTCGGCGTCCGCGACCTGTTCGACGCCGAGCCGGGGTTGCGGGCGCGGTGGGCCGAGCGCTTCGCGCTGATCATGGTCGACGAGTTCCAGGACACCAACCGCCTCCAGCTCGACGTCCTCGAGGCCCTCGAGCGCGCGAACCTGTTCGCGGTCGGCGACGAGTTCCAGTCGATCTACGGCTTCCGCCACGCCGACGTGACGATCTTCCGGGACCGCCGCGCCGCGCTCGGCCCGGAGGGGACCCGCACGCTGCGCGCCAACTTCCGCTCCGACGAGGAGCTGCTCGACGTCCTCAACGGCGCCTTCGCCCCGCAGTTCGGCCCGTCGTTCGCGCCGCTGGTCGCCGGGCTGCCCGCGGGCCCGCGCGTCGCCGCGGCGTCCGACGAGCTGCGTCTGTTCGACCCCGACGCCGGCGTGCCGCCCGTCGAGCTGCTCGTGACCGCCACAACGGGCTGGGACGACGACCCGACCGAGGTCGAGGCGCTCGGGCTCGCCGGCCTCGCCGAGCAGCCGTGGCGCCGGGCCGAGGCGCGGGCGGTCGCCCACCGGCTGCGCGAGGAGGTCGACGAGGGGCGCCGCGAGGGGGACATCGTGGTGCTCGTCCGCGCGACGGCGTCGCTGCGGATCCTCGAGCAGGCGCTCGAGGAGGAGGGCCTGCCGACGTACGTCGTCGGCGGCCGCGGCTACTGGGCCCAGGAGCAGGTCCGCGACGGCCTCGCCTACCTGCGCGCACTCGCCAACCCGCTCGACGAGGAGGCGCTGCTCGGCGTGCTGGCCTCGCCGTTCGCGGGCGCGAGCGCGGACGCGCTGGTGCTCATGACCGCGGCCGGGCGCGGCGCCGGCGGGGCATGGGCGGCGCTGCGGGCGGCGTTCGCGCCCGATCCGCGGGAGGGTGGACCGCCGGCCGGCGACGCCTTGCCGGTCGGCCCCGTGAACGGAGAGCCGCCGGCCGGCGACGCCTTGCCGGTCGGCCCCGAGGACGGAGAATCGCCGGCGCGCGACGCCTGGCCCGCCGCCCTGCCCGCCGCCGAACGCGAGCGCCTCGCGCGCTTCGCCGCCCTCTTCGCCGCCGAGCGCGACCACGCCCAGCGACTCGCCGCCGAGGTGCTGCTCGAGCGCGCGCTCACCGCGACCGGCTACGACCTCGCCGTCCTCGCCCGGCCGGACGGCGAGCGGCGGCTGGCCAACCTGCGCAAGCTGATGCGGCTGTCGCGCGAGTACGAGCGCGCCGAGGGCCGCGACCTGCGCGGCTTTCTCGCCTTCGCGGCGACCCAGGAGCTCGAGGCGGCGCGCGAGGGCGAGGCGCCGCTCGAGGGCGAAGGCCTGAACGCGATCCGGCTGATGACGATCCACCGCGCCAAGGGCCTCGAGTTCCCGGTCGTCTGCGTCGCGGACACCGGCCGCGAGGGTGCGCGCGGCCGCGATGCTCTGCTCGTCGGCCACGACGGCGCGGCCGGGCTGCGGCTCGCCGTGGTCGGGACCGGCAAGAGCGTGCCCGCCCTGGAGTTCGAGCGGCTCTCGGCGGAACTCGCCGCGGCCGAGGCGGAGGAGGAGCGACGCCTCTTCTATGTCGCGATGACGCGGGCCCGCGAGCGGCTGATCGTGTCGGGCGGCATCGACACCGCCCGGCGGCCGGCCCCGCGTCCCGGCGGCGCGCCGATCGCCTGGATCGCGCCCGCGTTCCTCGCTGACGCCCCGGCCGCGGTGCTCGGCGACGGCACGCGTGTGGCCATCGTCGACGGGCGGTGGGAGGGGCGCCCGGCTCGCGTCCGCGCCTCGCTGCTGACCCCCGGGCACGCCGCCCGCGTCCTGCCCGCCGATCGCCGCCGCGGCACCCCGGGCGGGACGGCGATGCCCGCGTCGGCCTCGGTGGCACCCGCCGGGCCGACGCCCGCGCGCCTGCCGACCGACCTCCCGACGGTCCCGACCGCGGCGCCCCCGGGTCAGCGCCCGGCGGCGGACCTCAAGACGATGCCGACCGCGGCGCCCCCGGGTCAGCGCCTGCCGACGGACCTCGCGGCAGTGCCGGCCGCGGACCCCGTCGGCCCGTGCCTGCCGGCCGACCTCCCCGCGGCCGCGCCCGCGCCCGCGCCGGCCCTGCGTCTCGCGCCGGCGCGGCTCTCGTACAGCTCGCTCGGCGACTACGCGCGCTGCCCGTACCGGTTCTATCTGCGGCGCGTGCTGCATCTCCCGGACGTCTCAGCGCCGCCCGCACCGCCACCCGCCGCCGCAACCGCCGCAGCCGCTGCCGAGGCGGAGGCGCTGGACCCACGGGTGCGCGGCTCGCTCGCCCACGTGCTGCTGGAGGACCTCGACTTCCGCAGGCCCATCCCGCCGCGCCGCGCCGCGGTCGTCGAGCTGGCGGAGGCGTGGGGCGTGCGCCCGACGGTCGAGGAGGTCGACGACGTGATCGCGCTGGTCGCCGCGTTCGCCGAGTCGCCGCTGTGTGCGCGGCTCGCCGCGGCCGGCCGCGGCGGGGTCCGCCGGGAGGCGCCGTTCGCCTTCGCGCTCGAGGACTCGCCGGCGGCGCCGATGCTGACCGGCATCGTCGACGTCCTGGCCACCGAGCCGGGCGGCGGCGCGCTGATCGTCGACTACAAGACCGACCGCCTCGAGCCGGGCGACACCCCGGGCGCCGCGGTCGCCCGCGCGTACGCGACCCAGCGGTCCGTCTACGCGCTTGCCGCCCTGCGCGAGGGGGCCGAGCGGGTCGAGGTCGCCCACTGCTACCTCGAGCGTCCGGCCGAGCCCGCCTGCGCGGTGTTCACCCGCGCCGACGTCCCGCGCCTGGCCGAGGAGCTGCTCGGGCTCGCCCAGGGCGTCCTGACCGAGCGCTACCCGGTGACCGAGCGTCCGCACCGCGAGCTGTGCGGAACGTGCCCTGGCCGCCCGGCGCTGTGCTCGCACCCGGAGGACCGCACGCTGCGCCCCGCGGACTACTTGTCGGCCGGGACCTTCTCTGGCAGTGGCGGGCCGTCGTAGGTCTCGGGCAGCTCGGGCGAGCGCCGGAGGTCGATGACCGCGTTGAGTTGCGCGCCGAACAGCAGCACCGAGTTCGTCAGCCACAGCCAGACGAGGAGGATCACCACGCCCGCCAGCGCGCCGTACGCGGCGCCGAGGTGGAACTTCGAGGCGTAGAGGAAGAACGCGGCAGACGCCAGGAGCCACATGATCACGCCGAAGACCGCCCCCGGGGTGATCCACTGGAAGCGCCGGACCTCGACGTTGGGAGCGGCGAAGTAGACGACCGCGTAGACGAGCATGGCGGTCAACAGCGCGGCCGGCCAGCGGACGAACTGCCAGATCGAGGCCGCGGTGTCGCCGAGGCCGATGAGCCCGAAGACGTCGTTGGCGAGGCCGCCGCCGAGGAACACGAGCACCATCGTGATCACGATGAGCAGCAGGACGACGAGCGTCCAGAGGATGTCGTTGGCCTTCTTGCCCACGAAGCCGCGCCCCTCCTCGACCCGCCAGACGCGGTTGAGCGCCCGGCCGGCGGCCCCGAACGCACCCGAGGCGCCGTTCAGCGCGACGGCCACGCCGATGATCAGCGAGACGACGGCGGCGTTCTGCTTCTCGAGCGCGCCCTTGATGATCTCGCTCACCGAGTTCACCGTGGCCTCGGGCGCGCCGATGTCGCGCGCGTAGTCGGTCGCGTCGGTGATCAGCGATTGCTGGCCGAAGACGCCGAGCAGCGCGACGGCGGCGAGGATCGCGGGCGCCAGCGACATCAGCGCGTAGTACGTGAGCGCCGCTGCGAAGTCCGTCATCTGGTCGTCCTTGAAACGGACGAACGCGCGCTTGAGGTCGCCGACCTCGAAGCGCGCGCCGGGTCGCCGGTCAGGGCCGACGACGTCCGTGGGGTCCTGTGGGGTCAGATCCTGCCTCGCCCGCCGAATCGGGAGCCGAGACCGTAGCCACCGCTCGGGATGCCCGCCAGGAGCACCAGGATCGCGGCGATGATGCCGACGATGGCCGGAAGGCTGAGTGCGACGCACAGGAAGTAGACGAGAGCGGCGACGAGGACCGCGATGATGATGCCGATCATGGAGCTCTCCTTACGGCTGGTGGACTGGGCTGCCGGCAAGGTTTCCCGCTCAGGTCGGGCTGGTAACTACCCAACCTCGGAGGCTGCTGGGCGTTGACTACCGTCTGTGCTCGAGCGCGAAACCGTCGACCACTGCCTGGCCGATGTCCACCACCCGCCGGCTCTGGGAGCGAGCGTGATCGCGCAGCAGATCGAACGCGGCGCGCTCGTCGAGGCCATGGCGCTCCATGAGCATCCCCTTGGCCCGTTCGATGACCGAGCGGCGCGCCATCGCACCTTCGAGTTGGTCGACCTTCTCGATCAGCGCCTCGCGCTCGCGATGGCGCCGGACGGCGACCTCGATGGCGGCCTGGACGGGTTCGGGGGCGATCGAATCGGCGTAGGCGGCGATGCCTCGGTCCGCCGCTCGGGCGACGAACTCGACGTCGTCACCGGGGACCAGGGCGATGACCGGCCCGGCGGCGTACTCCACCGACTCCTCGATCAGCGCGAGGGCATGCTCGTCGTCGCAGTGCACCATGACGATGGCCAGCTCGGGGTCGTCGGCGGCGATCCGCTCGACCGCCTCCTCGACGCTGACCGCGTACGGCGTCACCACGTGGCCGAGCCCCTTCAGGATCGCCGCGAGCCGATCGAGCGCCGCCGCGTCCTCGTCGGCGACCATCACCCGCAGCCCTCGCTCGACCCGGGCCGAAGCGCCGCTCACCGTTTCCGCCGCCCGTTAGGATGTGAAGCGGTCCGGCCCAGCTCCCCGCCGCGCCTCACAGGGGCCCGCGCCGTCCGGTGCAGGCCGCGTCATCCCAGCAGGTCGAGGCCATGAGCTCCATGTCAGAACGCTCGGAAGTCGAGGGCACCCAAGGTCGCCCAGCCTACCGCTCGGAGATCCCGCCGACGGCGGCATCGGAGCCGGGTCCCTCCGCGTCCCTCTCGCCCTCGGATCGCGCCGCCCGGGCCGACGAGGACCGGCGGCTGCTGACCGCGTACCACCTGCACGGTGACCCGGCCGCCCGCGACGCCCTCGTCCAGCGCTTCCTGCCGCTCGCCCGCCAGCTCGCTCGCCGCTACCAGCGCACGGGCGAGCCGCTCGACGATCTCGTCCAGGTCGCCTCGCTCGGGCTGCTCAAGGCGATCGACCGCTTCGACCCCGAGCGCGCGACCGCCTTCTCCTCGTTCGCGGTCCCGACCATCCTCGGAGAGCTCAAGCGCTACTTCCGCGACAAGGGCTGGAGCGTCCGGGTCCCGCGCGATCTGCAGGAGCTCGCCGTGCGCGTCGACCGCCTCGGCGACGAGCTCTCGCGCGAGCTCGGCCGCGCTCCGACCCCGGGCGAGATGGCCGAGCGTCTCGGGGTCACCACCGAGCAGGTCCTCGAGGCCCGTGAGGCGGCCGGCGCCTACCGCGCCGTCTCGCTCGACCGGCCGCGCACCGAGGACGACGAGGGCGGCGACGCCTATGCTGAGGTGGTCGGCGACGACGACCCAGGCTTCGGGCTGGCCGAGGACGCGGCCACCGTCCAGCGCCTGATGCGCGTCCTCACCGACCGCGAGCGCGAGGTCCTGCGGTTGCGGTTCGTCGAGGACCTCACCCAGTCGGAGATCGGCGCCCGCGTCGGCGTCTCCCAGATGCACGTCTCGCGCCTGATCAGGCAGTCGATCGCGCGCCTGCGGACCGTCGCCGAAGCCCAGGAGTAGGTGCGGCGATATAAGGTCCCGCGCCATGCAGACCTGGGACATCCGCACCATCTCCGTCGAGCCGTCCAAACCCGAGATCCTGCAGTCCGATCGCGGCGAGGGGCGCGCCATCGCGATCAACCTCCCCGCCGGCGAGCTGCTGCAGGAGCACGAGGTGCATGAGCGCGCCTACCTCGTGGTCGCCGAGGGGGCCGTCGAGCTGCTCGACGCCGCGGGCGCCGGCCTGCCCGCCGGGGCCGGGACGCTGGCCGTCTTCGAGCCGCGCGAGCGCCACGAGGTCCGCGCCGTCGAGGACGCGCGGCTCCTGCTCATCCTCGCGCCATGGCCCGGCCCGGGCCATCCCGGCGCCCGCGACGCCTGAGGTCAGAGGCGGACGCGAACCCGCTCGTCCCGCGCGCCGAGCACGAAGTGCTCGGACACGGTGGCGCGGTACAGCCGATGCCGGGCGGGTGCGAGCACGTCGTCGCGGCTCCACGGCCGGCCTCCGTGCCGCTGCGACGTTTCCGAGAAGACCTCGATGCCGCGGTCGAGCGCGGCGTCGGCCGGCCGGTCGGCCACCGCGGCCATGTACACGCCCTGCCCGGTGCCGATCGGCGCGCCGGTGTCGAAGATGACGATGCTCAGCTCGGGGCGCACCTCGAGATTGCGTGAGTGGCGGGCATCGGGCGACGAGATCCAGAAGAACTCGGTCTGGCCCGCCGCCGCGTAGTAGACCGGCGACACCCACGGCCGCCCGGCCTCGTCGGCGGTCCCGAGGGTCATGTAGAGGCCGGCGCCGATGATCGCCCTCGCGACGGACGCCGGGTCGGCTGCATCGTCTTCGTTGGTCATCGAAGTAGTAGACCGGACGAAGGCGCCGGACTCATCGGTGCTACTCCGTGGCGGGCGCCTGGTCCTTCGGCGGGGGCGCGACCGAGGTCGCGGCGTTCGGGTCCGGCGCGATCGGAGCCGCGACCGGCCTCTCGCCCCGCGCGCGCCACGCCATCTGGGCGATGAGGCCGTCGTTCCAGGTCCGCGCGTCGGCGACGTCGCCGCGTGGGCGGCCATTGCTGATGGCGGTCGCGATCTCGGTGAGGCTGACGACGGCGAGGGCGCAGGTGACCAGCCAGTTGCCCGGCCAGCTGAGCGCGGCGAGGCCGAAGGCGAGGCCGCTCAGGAGCTGGCCGCCGGTCCGGCCAGCGCGATGACCACCACGTCCTCGGCGGTGGCATCCCGCTCAGCGATCCGCGCGCGCCGCGGATCGTCGCCAGGGTGCGAGACGAGCGCGCGCCGCTCGCCGCCGGCCAGGGCTGCACGGCGGTCGACGCGCACGAGGCGCAGTGCGCGACCGAAGCGCTCTTGGAAGGAATCGTCGTGTACGCCGGTGACCTCGACGACCGGGTGCGCATCACGGGCGGGAGGGGGCAGACCGGGATCGGAGCGCCGGACGTGTTTGGCGGCGCCGGTGACGACGACCTGGCCGTCGTGGGCCCGGCCCCCTGGAGCCTCGACGGAGGCCCGGGGAACGACGTGGTCGCGGGCGGCGCGGGCCCTGATCGGCTCGTCGGCGGCGGCGGGACCGACGTCCTGCGCGGTGGTCCCGGCGGCGACATCCTCGCCGACGGCGACGGCCAGGCTCCCGACCGCGACGTGCTCGACGGCGGGGAAGGGCTGGACACCATCGACGACGGCGGCCGGCGTATTCCATCGTCCTCGCGCTCCCGGCGGGCGGAGGCGGGGAGGCCGGCGAGGGGGATCACCTGACCGGGTTCGAAGGGGCGATCGGCGGCTCGGCGGACGACGTGCTCGTGAGCACGGACTGGCCGGCCAGGCTCGAGGGATGGAGGGCGACGATCGGCCGACCGGTGGAGCGGAGGGGGACTGGCTCGTCGGCGGGCCGGGAGACGACCGCATCGCCGCCGGTGGCGGGACGGACGACCTGACCGGCGGGGCCGGCGACGATCTCCTCGAGGGCGGCGCGGGAACCGACGAGCTCACCGGCGGCGACGGAGCCGACCGCCTGGCAGGTGGCCCGGGCCGCGACCAGCTGCATGGAGGGACCGGCCAGGACGCCATCGACGGCGGCGACGGCGGCGACGGCAAGGACCTCCTGACCGGCGGCGGGCTCGCCGACCGGCTCCGCGGAGGCCGCGGCGACGATCGCGTGAAGGCGGACTCCGACTTCTTCGCCGACGAGGTCGACTGCGGGGACGGTCGCGACGAGGCCGCCCTCGACCACGGCGACCACCCGCACGGATGCGAGCGCGCACACCGGGACCATCCCGGGCGGCGTCCGGTGCTCGTGGCCCGGTTCGGACGTGGCCCGCGGCCGGGCGGCCCGGTCTACGACGTCGCCGGAGGGCAGGCGCACGTGACCCTCTGCTGCCTGGATCTGGGTGTCCACTGTGACGCCCGGGTCGTGGCGAGGGTACGGCGTGGTCGGCGCTGGGTCACCGTGTTCACGGCGATGCTGCGATGCGATGCCCGGCCCGCCGAGCCTTTCGGTGAGTGCGACTCCGCCGCCGCCGAGGGGACCCGCCGGCTGACCCGGGCCGGTCGCCGGCTGCTCCGCGGGCGCGCCAGGCTGCCGGCCCGCGCCGTCATCCACCTCGCACCCGGGGCCGCTCGTGGTGCCATCGCGCTGCACGACCGGCTCGTGCTCCGGGCCGCGCCGGCTCGCCTACCCTCGGGGGAGTGAGCTTCCAGGCCCCGCTCTTCCTGCTCGCGCTGGCGCTCGTCCCGTTCGCGGTCGCCGCCTACGTCGGCGCGCAGCGCGGGCGGCGTCGTTACGCCGTCCGCTATCCCGCGGTGGGAACCCTCGCGGCCGTCCTGCCCCGGCGCAGCGGCTGGGCGCGCCACGTCCCGGCCCTCCTCTATGGCCTGGCGATGTGCGCGCTCATCGTGGCGCTCGCGCGGCCCGAGGCCACCGTGGCGGTCGACCGCGAGCAGGCGTCGGTCATCCTGGCGACCGACACGTCCGGATCCATGCAGGCGACCGACGTGGCGCCGGACCGGATGACCGCGGTGCGCCGGGCCGCGCGCCAGTTCCTCGACAAGGTGCCCCGCGAGGTGCGCGTCGGCGTCGTGCGGTTCTCCTCGGTCGCCGAGCTGCTGCAGACACCGACGACCGATCGCTCGGCGGTCCGCCGCGCGATCGCGGGCCTCAAGCCATCGGGCGGCACCGCGACCGGCGACGCGATCGACACCGCCCTGCGCGCCCTGCGCCCGCGCCGTGAGGACCGCACCCCGGTCGCGATCGTCCTGCTCTCCGACGGCAAGGAGACGACCGGCAACTCGCTCGACGCCGCGGTCCGCGCGCGCGACCTGCGCGTCCCGGTCTTCACGATCGCCCTCGGGACGCCGGGCGGCTCGATCGAGGTCCGCCGCCGGCGCGGACCCGGCACGCTGCGCCAGCCGGTCCCGCCCGATCCCGCGACGCTGCGCGAGATCGCCCGCCGCTCGGGCGGGCGCTTCTTCGCGGCGCCCGACGCCCGCGCCCTGGCGACGATCTACGAGCGCCTCGGCTCGAGCGTCGTCAAGGTCCCCGAGCGCCAGCAGGTCACCGCGGGGTTCGCGGGCGGCGCGCTCGCGCTGCTGCTGGGCGGCGCGGTTCTGTCATTGCTCGGAACGGGCCGGCTGCCGTAGACGTCGCGCGGCATCTCGAACTTCGGGCATCGAGGGGGAGGGTCCGGACGGCCGCGGCAGCGCGCCTAGCGTCACACGAGCGTCCGATTTCGCGTCCGGTGTGACGTGATGCGCGCCAGAGCGCGCCTTGCGTCACACGACAGGCCAATTCGACGCCGAGTGTGACGCGATGCGCGCTCGCACGCCAAACCCTCTCCCTGAGTGCCGCCGTTCCACCCCGCCCACGCGGCGCCAGCTCACCTCGGTCAGTGCCACACACGCGAGGCCTAGCCGCCCGCCCGGCCGGGTAGCGAACCGAGGGATATCGTGAACCACCGACGACCAAGACACCGAGCACGAGGAACGAGGAGACACCCATGGCCACGAACCACCTCCACGAGATCGAGGCGCAGGGCCAGGCCGTCTGGCTCGACAACATCTCCCGCGGGCTGATCGAGGACGGCGACCTGCAGCGGCTCGTCGACGCGGACGGGGTCTCCGGGGTGACCTCCAACCCCACGATCTTCGAGAAGGCCATGGGCGGCACCGACCGCTACGACGCCGCCTTCGAGGAGGCGGCCCGCGCCGGCGTCGACGACCCGCGCGAGGTGTTCTTCCGCGTCGGCGAGATCGACATCCGCGACGCCTGCGACATCCTCAAGCCCGTCTACGAGCGTACCGAGGGCCAGGACGGCTACGTCTCCTTCGAGCTGCCGCCCGACGTCTCCGACGACGCCGACGGCTCGGTCGAGATGGCCAAGCGCCTGCACGCCGAGATCGACCGCGACAACGTCCTGATCAAGGTCCCCGGCACCGAGGCGGGGGTGCGCGCGTTCGAGGAGCTCACGGCGGCCGGGATCTCGGTCAACGTGACGCTGCTGTTCTCGGTCGGGCGCTACGACGAGATCGCCCACGCGTATGTGCGCGGCCTGGAGCGGCGCGCCGAGGCGGGCGAGCCGATCGATCGGATCGCGTCGGTGGCCAGCTTCTTCGTCTCGCGCGTCGACACGAAGGTCGACGCCGCGCTCGAGGGGACGGGGCGCGAGGACCTCGCCGGCCGCGCCGGCGTCGCGAACGCCAAGCTCGCCTACGAGCGCTTCGGCCAGATCTTCTCGGGCGAGCGCTGGGAGGCGCTGGCGTCCAAGGGTGCCAACGTGCAGCGGCCGCTGTGGGCCTCGACCGGCACGAAGAATCCCGCCTACTCCGACACGCTCTACGTCGACAACCTGATCGGGCCGCACACCGTCAACACGATGCCCGACGCGACGCTGGCCGCCGCGCGCGACCACGCCACGGCGTCGCGGTCCGTCGACCAGGGCCTCCCGGAGGCGCACGCCCTGATGGAAGAGCTGGGCGCCGCGGGCGTGCCGTTCGACGACATCGTCGGGGTTCAGCTGGTCGAGGAGGGCGTCGCGTCGTTCGCGAAGTCGTTCGACTCGCTCATCGAGACGATCGGCCAGAAGATCCGCCAGACCGCGACGGCTTGACCGACTCGTCCTGATCAGCGAGGCGCTCGAGGATCTCGGGCGTCCACTCGTGGGTGCGCAGGAGCCGGTAGCGCTTGCTGGCGATCCGCATGTAGGCGTCGGCCTCGGTCTCGCCGGCGCCGACGAACCCCCCGTCGCGGAGCATCTCCGCGACGGGCGCGTACTCGTCCTCGAACCAGGCGCTCGCGACCTCGGCGCGGTCCATGAAACTCATGCGCTCCTGCATGGCCCGGAAGCCCCACGCCTCGACGGCCTCGGCGAGCGCCGAGTAGCGCCACGGGTCCGACAGCTCGAGGCGCTCGCGCCGCTCGGCCGGAAGCGGGACGCGCTCCCCGAACACCCGCTCGTGGCCCTTGAGCGGAAGGTCCGAAAGCCGGATGTCGCCCGCCATGCCGAGGCGCGTGGTCACCTCGGTGACGTAGGCGTCGATGTCGTCGCGGCCCATCGACCGGGCCACCGAGACGCGGTGATGGCCGTCGCGGACGAAGTGCAGATCGCCGATCCGGAACAGCGAGATCGGCGGCATCGACTCGCCGCGGCGCTGGGCGGCGGCGATCCGCTCCCACCGGCCGCGTACGCGCCGTGACAGCGGCCGGAAGCGTCGGTCGAACTCGCGGGTGCGGTCGACCGTGCCGATGATCGAGTCCAGGCGCACGGTCCGCAGGCCGAGCGACCGCTCGCCGACGCGGCCGAGGGCCTCGACGACCTCCTCGAACGGGAGGATCAGCGCGACGTCGTCCGGCTCCCGGCGCATGCGGCGGCCCAGGTCGGCGATGACCCGCTGGCGACGCGCTCGCTGGAAGTCGTTCTGCGCGTCCGAGGTGGGGAAGCCGGTGTCCACCAGCGCTCGGGCCCGAAGCCCTACCCCGCGGTGGCCACGTCGTCGCGGCTGCCCACGATCTCGAACACCTCATCCAGCCCGGTGATCTTGAACGTGTTCACGATCGCCCGATCATGGCAGACGATCACGAGGGCGCCGCCGCGCAGCGCCAGTCGCTTGTGGGCGCCGATCAGGACGCCCAGGCTCGAGGAGTCGATGAACGTCACGTTCCCGAGGTCGACGATGATCCGAGACTTGCCCGCTTCGATAGGCGCGGCGATCGCCTGCTTGAACTCGGGCACCGTGAAGAGGTCGACCTCACCGGTCACGGCCACGACGTGCGTGTCGCCGTCGACGTCCTCGTCGTCGATGCGGAACTCGATCGCCACTGAACGCCGCTACCCGGTGTAGGTGAGCCGGACGCGCAGGTACTCGTCGTCGCCGTCGGGCACCACGGTCAGCTCGTCGGCGAGCTGCTCGATCACGTTCCCCACCCCGGGGACCACCGCGTCGACGATCAGCGCCTGGGCGCCGCCGGCGCGCAACGGCCCGATGACCAGGACGAGCGACCGGTGGCCCGGCTCGAAGGAGACGCGCACCTGATCGTCGCGGATGTGCGCCGGCGCCCGGGCGGCGATCAGGTCGGCGACCAGGATCGCGTCGTCCAGGCGATCGAGCGGAAGGTCGGACCGCGCGGCGAGCATGCCGACCACGCGCCGCAGCACCGGCCCCACCAGCGGCCCCGCGGCGATCGAGACGCTGGTGGGCGGCGACGCCGCTGAGCGTTCGTCCGCCACCGCCGGAATCACGCCGCGCTGACCGGCTCGCGGGCGCTCGTGAAGGACATGGCGATCCGGCTGCCTCCGCCGCGCCGGTGGTCGAACTCGACCTCGTCGGCGAGGCTCGCGATCAGCGGCAGGCCGAAGCCAGGACCGCCGCGGTTGCTGTCGCCGGCCA
The DNA here is from genome assembly GCA_963828075.1 of uncultured Solirubrobacterales bacterium. Classification (GTDB taxonomy): domain Bacteria; phylum Actinomycetota; class Thermoleophilia; order Solirubrobacterales; family Solirubrobacteraceae; genus JACCYI01. The sequence goes on from CAWHDH010000021.1 coordinate 3,602,057, forward strand.
GGCCGCGGCCCGTGTCGGCGATCGTGACGCGGAGGTGCGCGTCGCCGGACCGGACGCGGACGTCGATCCGGCCGTCCGGGGCGTCGTAGGCGTGGCGGACGACGTTGGTGCAGGCCTCGGTGACGGCGAGGCGGACGTCGTCCATTCGGTCGGGGGGCAGCCGGCTGATGTCGCCGAACGCGCCGAGGACATGACGCACCACGGCGACGTTCTCGGCACGCGCGGAGAGGGAGAGCAGGACGTCGTCTGGAGGCTCGGATCTCATACTTCTCTGGTCCGGCGGGTACCCTAGCGCCAGACGGACCTAACGTTGGCGGCAGGATTGCGCATGGCTCGCGCAGGGCAGTCCGTCGGAGCCATGAGCCGAACCACCTGCCACATCGACGCCTCCGCGGACGCGATCTTCGACCTCCTCGACGACGCTCGGACCTACGAGTTCTGGGTCGTCGGCTGCAAGGAGATCCGGGCCGTGGACCCTGAATGGCCGCGGGTCGGGGCCGCGTTCCACCACAAGGTGGGCATCGGTCCGATCACCGTCGCCGACAGCACCTCGATCCTCGAGCGCGAGCGCCCGCTCCGGCTCAAATTGCGTGCCCGCGCGAGGCCGGCGGGGGTCGCCCATGTCGACTTCGAGTTGGCGCCGAATGGGTCGGGCACCACGGTCACGATCCTCGAGGAGCCGGTCGAAGGACTCCCCGCGAAGCTGCACAACCCGCTCCAGGACAAGCTGATCCACGGCCGCAACGTCGAGACGCTGCGGCGTCTGAAGTGGCTCGCGGAGCGCGGCTCAGCGCCCGAGCGTCGGCTGTGCGTCGCCCTCGGCGGCCATCGTGCTCAGCTCGGCGAGCGCCCGGCGCAGCAGCCGCGAGACGTGCATCTGCGAGATCCCGATGCGCTCGCCGATCTCGGACTGGGTGAGGTCCTCATGGAAGCGCAGCTCGACCACGGCGCGCTCCCGCTCGGGCAGGCGCTTGAGGAGGTCCTGGACGGTCGCCGCGTCCTCCGCGCGGCCGAAGCCGGGGTCGACGCTCCCGAAGCGGTCGATCAGCGTCTCGCCGTCGGTCTCGCCGTTGGGCAGCGCCGGGCGGTCGAGCGAGACGGGCCGCATGGCGTGCGCCGCCTCACGGGCCTCGAGGATGCGCTCCACCGGCACGTTGAGGCGCGCGGCGAGCTCCGCCGGGGTCGGCGGGCGGCCGAGAGCGGTGGACGCCGCCTCCTGCTCCTTGTTGACGCGCAGCGTCATCTCCTGCAGCTCGCGCGGCACGCGGATCGTCCAGCCCTTGTCGCGGAAGTGTCGGCGCAGCTCGCCGACGATCGTGGGCACCGCGAACGACGCGAACGCGGTCCCGCGCTCGAGGTCGAACCCGGCGATCGCCTTGAGCAGGCCGAGGCTGGCGACCTGCTCGAGGTCGTCGAGCGGCTCCTCGCCGCGCTGGTAGCGGCGGGCGAGGGAGCGGACCAGCGGCATGAACGCCTCGACGGCCGCGGCGCGGGCGGCGGGCGTGCCTTCGCGCCGGGCGCGTTCGATGTGGGCGCGGTCGGCGGCGTCGCGGGAGGCACGCGCTCCCGGCCGGTCACCCGGGGCCTGAACGCCGAGGCGACTGCGCAGCAGCGGTGGCGAGAGTCTGACGGGCTGGGTGGTGGTCGTGGCCATGGCGAGCGCTCCTGGAATCAGGCTGGACATTCGGATCCGATGGGGAACGGTCCGCTTGTCCGTCCTGGACTGGAACGGGCGCGTCTCGCTTCTAGTCGTCGACCCCCGACCCTCCCTCTGAGGCGGACCGGGAGGCCGTCCCGGGCAAGCTGTTACCGCAACCTACGACTGATCGTCGAGTTTGGATCGCTCTATGTCAGCGGTCGCACACAGCCACGAGAACCCGGATTGCAGGAAGTCGTTGCCGGCCGAGATTGCGAGCACCGAGGTCACGGTGCGCGAGGTCTCGGGTGCGGCGAAGCGCAGCCCGACCAGCCCCAGCGCGCTCCACGCGCCGAGGCAGCGAGTGCAGCTCAACAGCTCGCCGAGCGCGTAGCGCGCACCGGTCCCCTTGGGCCGCCGGCCCTCCGGTCGTTCGTCGACGAACGGTTGGCGCACCCACGTCTCGACCTTCTCCTTGCCGACCAGCTTGGCGAGCGCGAACGTCGCGGCGGCGAGTGGGACGAGCTCGGAGCGCTCGATCGGCTCCTTGCCGCGCGCGGCGTACGCGACGCCCGACAGCATGGCGCCATAGGCGATCGAGAGCGCGGCGTAGTGCACCGGCGCGGTCGGCGTCTCGGAGATCGGCTCCACGTGTTCTAGATGGGCCGGGGGTTCGGATCCGGTGGCAGCGGCCCGGGATCCGGCCGGGGGATCGGCGGCGCCGGGTCCGGGCCTGGAGGCCCGGGCGGGCCGGGAGTCTCGAAGCGCATGGCGGATCCCTACCCCCGACGGGCGCGCGCCACGCGGCCCCCTTAAACGGGTCGAGACGCCTGGGGCAGGCGTCCCGACACCGGGGGGAGGAGGATGACGCGGCCATCTATGACGCGACGAGACACGGGATTCCCGAGTATCCGGTGTGCTAAACGCCGCGTCAGCAGGCCTGCGTGAGCGATCCGGTTTGAGCCGCGACAGCGGCCGGTAGTCGTCGGAAAGGATCGGACGCGAAGCGAAAGGAGCCGCAGATGTCGGAGCAGCTGGCGGACAAGCGGGTCGCCTTCCTGGTCGCCCCCGAGGGGGTCGAGCAGGTCGAGCTGACCGAGCCCTGGAAGGCCGTCGAGAAGGCGGGCGGGACGCCCGAGCTGATCTCGACCGAGGCCGGGAACATCCAGGCCTTCAACCACCTCGACAAGGCCGACACCTTCTCGGTCACCAAGACGATCGACGGGGCCGACGCCGGCGACTACGACGGCCTGGTCCTGCCGGGCGGCGTGGCGAACCCCGACTTCCTGCGCATGGACGACGGCGCCGTCGCCTTCGTGCGGTCGTTCTTCGATCAGGGCAAGCCGGTCGCGGCGATCTGCCACGCGCCGTGGACGCTCGTCGAGGCCGACGTCCTCAAGGGCCGGACGCTCACGTCGTGGCCGTCGTTGAAGACCGACATCGTCAACGCGGGCGGCTCGTGGGTCAACGAGGAGGTCGTCGTCGACCAGGGCCTCGTCACGTCGCGCAACCCGGACGACCTGCCGGCGTTCTGCGACAAGCTCGTCGAGGAGGTCGCCGAGGGCGTCCATGAGGGTCAGCGGGCGAGCGTCTAGGTGGCGAAGCCTGCGGCGATCCTGGACATCGACGGCACGCTCGTCGACACGAACTACCACCACGCGATCGCCTGGTACCGGGCGCTGCGCCAACACGGCAAGATCGCGCCGCTGTTCGAGATCCACCGCCTGATCGGCATGGGCGGCGACCAGTTCGTCGGCGCGATCGCCGGCGAGGCGTTCGACGACGAGCACGGCGACGACGTGCGGACCGCCGAGAAGGCGCTCTACCTGCAGCTGATCTCCGAGGTCGAGCCGCTCGAAGGGGCGCGTGAGCTGATCGAGCGGCTCAAGGACCGCGGGCACGCCGTGGTGCTGGCCTCGTCGGCCAAGGCCGACGAGGTCGAGCACTACCTCGACCTGCTCGACGCGCGCGAGCTCGCCGACGGCTGGACGACCTCGGCCGATGTCGAGAAGACCAAGCCGGAGCCCGACCTCGTCGTCGCCGCGGTCGAGAAGGCCGGTGGCGGCGAGGCGGTCATGATCGGCGACTCGATCTGGGACTGCAAGGCGGCCGAGCGCGCGGGCGTGAAGACGCTCGCGGTGCTCACCGGCGGCTTCTCGGAGGGCGAGCTGCGCGAGGCCGGCGCGGCCCGCGTGTACCGCACGCTCCCGGAGCTCCTCGACGACATCGACGACACGCCGCTCGGCTGACGTTTGCCAAGGCGGCCGGAGGCCGCGTCGCCGCTTTGAGTAGGGTGCGTCGCGGCTTGGAACCTGTGCGAAACCCGGTGGCCGGCAAGCCGGCTGCGGATGCGGTCCTGCCTGGGGCGCGGGCACGAAGCGGGCGATCCCGAATGGACGAGGACCGCCGGCTCCTCGTGCGCTATCACCTCGAGGGCGACCAGTCGGCGCGCGACCTGCTCGTCGAGCGGCTGCTGCCGCTCGCCAAGCGCATGGCCCGGCGCTACCGCCGCTCCGACGAGCCGCTCGACGACCTCGTGCAGGTCGCGACGCTCGGGCTCATCAAGGCGATCGATCGCTTCGACCCGGCGCGCGAGACCGCGTTCTCCTCCTACGCGGTGCCGACCATGCTCGGCGAGCTCAAGCGCTACTTCCGCGACAACGGCTGGGCGGTGCACGTCCCGCGCGGGATGCAGGAGCGCGTGATGCAGGTCGACGGCGCCGTCAAGGAGCTCTCGCGCGAGCTCGGGCGCTCGCCGTCGGTGGCCGAGATCGCCGAGAACATCGGGGCGAGCGCCGAGCAGGTGCTCGAGGCGATGGAGGCGTCCTCCGCATACGACGCCGTCTCACTGGACTCCTACCGCTTCGGCGACGACGGCGACGGCGAGACCTACGCCGAGTCGATCGGTGTCGAGGACGAGCGCTTCGAGCTCGTCGAGTACGGCGCGACGATCGCCCCGACGTTGCAGGCGCTGCCTGTGCGCGACCGCATCGTGCTGCACCTGCGCTTCGTCGAGGACATGACCCAGGCGGAGATCGCCCAGCGCGTCGGCGTGTCCCAGATGCACGTCTCCCGGCTCATCCGGCGGGCGCTGGACCGCCTCCGCACGGTCGCGGACGCGACCGCCGGCTGAGACCCAGCGGTCCGGTAACACCGGTTTGCGGTGCTGCTCCTGTCGGTAGGAGGACGAGCATCGACCCCGACCAAGGAGCGAGTTCGCATGAGCATCACGGACAAGATCAGCGGTCGCGTCAAGAAGGCCGCGGGCGATCTGGCCGACGACGCGTCGCTGCGTCGCGAGGGCCGTCGCGAGGAGCGCAAGGGCGAGGCCAAGGACGAACTGGCCGACGCGCAGGACCGCGCGGCCGACAAGGCCACCGAGGTCGCGGACCTCGAGCGCAAGACCTGAACCTGCGGCCGGCCCGCCGTCCCGGATGACCGGGCGGCGGGCCGCCGAAGTTCGTACTAATCCTTGGGCTGCGAGATGAGCGCGGCGACGACGCCGAGCGCGGCGAGGCCGACGTGCAGGACGTTGTCGGCGCCGTTGATCGGGATGATCCCGAGGACCGAGTCGCCCTGGATCAGGCCGATGACGGCCACGAGGCCGTAGACGACGCCGAATCCGAGCGCGACCGCCTTGGCGGTCCGCCACTTGCTGGCGGCGGCGAGTAGGACGACGCCGGAGAGGATGTGCACGACGTTGTGCCATCCGTTGACGTCGAACAGCAACAGCTTGCCGCGCTCGTCGGCATCGCCGAACGACGGCTCGGCGATGAAGCCGGCGAGGCCGGCGAGCAGCAGCGCCGCACCACCGAGCAGGCAGTACAGCTGGGCGGGCGTGCGCCCGGCTGCGTCATGCGCGTGGGCGTGGCTTGCGCCCGCCGTACGGGCACCGGTTGAGGCCATAGGAGGCCCTCCTTCTCTGGGGGTAAGGGATGGGCTCGACTGCCCGCAATACGCACCGGCGAACCACGGCGGATCACGGATACCGCTGGTGCGCCAACCCTCCTCGGACGGCCATCCGCGACGTGGATCCGTGGGAAGCGGCGGTGAGCACCCCACCCACCCCAGACTTCCGGGAGGAAGTATGCCCGTAGCGCAGGACAAGCTCAGCTGGCGCGGCCAGGATCTCATCGACCGGGACGGCGAGAAGGTCGGCCGCATCGAGGAGATCTACCTCGACGCCGGGACCGACGAGCCCGAGTGGGCCCTTGTCCACACCGGTCTCTTCGGGACCAGGCAGACGTTCGTGCCGATCCGGGAGGCGAGCCCGTCGGACGGCGGCGTCTCCGTGCCGTTCGACACGGTGCGGATCAAGGACGCACCCAAGATCGACGCCGACGGCCGCCTCTCCCAGAAGGAGGAGGCCGACCTCTACCGCCACTACGGCATCGACGACTCCGAGACCCGCGCGGACTCCGGCACCGACGTCTCCGGCCCCGAGACCGACGGCGCGATGACGCGCTCGGAGGAGGAGTTGCGCGTCGGCACCACGGAGCGTGAGACGGGCCGCGCGCGCCTGCGCAAGCACATCGTGTCCGACCAGGTCACCGAGACGGTCCCCGTCTCGCGCGAGGAGGTCCGGATCGAGCGCGAGCCGATCACCCACGCCAACGTGGACGACGCTCTCGACGGTCCGGAGCTGTCCGAGGAGGAGCACGAGGTGACGCTGCGGGCGGAGGAGCCTGTCGTCGAGAAGCGCGTGGTGCCGAAGGAGCGCATGCGGATGGACAAGGAGACGTTCACGGACGAGCGTCAGGTGTCCGAGGAGGTCCGCCGCGAGGAGGTCGAGGTCGACGGCGACGCCGACCGCGACCGCCGCTAGGCAGCGCCCCTGTCCACGGGGCGGGTGGGTTTGCCCACCCGCCCCGCGCGGGCAACCGGTCACGCATGGAGAGCCCTGAGCAGTCGGACGTCGGCTACCCCGAGGAGCAGCCCGCGGAGGTCACGCCGGACGAGAGCGGCGGCCCGCAGGAGGGCGTGCCCGACGAGGACGCCGAGCGCGCCCCCGACAACGACGACGGCACCGCGACCGGCAACCCTTAGCGCAGGCGGTCGCGCAACCACGCGACGGTCGCGTCCCGGACCGAGGGCTCCTCGAGCAGCACGACCCCGTGGCCAGGGGTGGGCGACTCCACCCGGCGTGACCGGACGGCGCCCTCGTACAGCGTCGTGACGTCGGCGGCCTCGGACTTGTCGCTGTAGAACAGCACGTCGTGGGGGCGGTAGCGATCGTTGTCCTGAAGCTCGAAGAACGCGCCGCTGACGACGGGCGACAGCGCGACCGCCGCACGGACGCCGCGCCCGGCGGGCGTCGTCATCGCGCGCACCGCGGTGGACGCGCCGATGCTGGCTCCCACCAGCCCGATCCGCCGGGTCCTGAGGTCGCGCCGCTTGCGCAGGAACCGCACCGCGGCCGCGAGCTGAGGCGTGAGCTCCACCTCGTCGATCGAGTCGAGCCCGTCATATGCGAGCGTCGTGAACCCGGCCTCGTGGAGCGCCGGTGCGAAGCCCTCCCACTCCGACGACCCGCCCCCGCGCTGGTGAAGGAGCACGACGGCGGGCGCCCCGCGGCCCTCCGAGCGCAGGAACCCCTTGACCGGCTTCGCGCCCGGCACGCGGAACTCGACCCGCTTGCCGAGCGGCTTCTGAGTGGCGGCCGGGGTGGGCGTCGCGGTCGGCGTCTCCGTCGGGGTGGCCGAGGCGGTCGCGGTCGCCGTCGCCGTCGCGGCCGCCTGTGGAGAGTCCTGCTCTGTCTCGCCGCCACAAGACGCCGTGACGATCAGCACGGCGAGGATCGCGGGTGCGGCCCGCATGATCAGGCGAGGCCCTCCTTCTCGTACTCGCGCAGGTAGCCCTCGAACAGCCGGCGGTGGCCCTCCTCGTCGTGCAGGATCGTGATGACCATGTCCTGCGTCACCCAGTCGACGCCGTCGCACAGCTCGATGATCTGGTTGTAGTGCTCGATCGCGCCGGTCTCGGCCTCGATGACGCCCTTGATGACGTGCACGATGTCGGTCTGGTGCTCGGGCGGCTGCAGGTAGCCCTGCTCCGGCGTGAACTCCAGCGAGCCGGGGACGACGCCGTAGAGCTCCTTGATGCGCTGGGCGAACTGCTGCGCGTGGTCGAGCTCCTCGGCGATGTCGGTCTGGAGCGACTCGACGATCTCCTGCGCGCGGACGCCGTCGGGGTTGATCGAGTTGGTGATGTAGCTCATCACGGTCTCGAGCTCCATCCAGTACGCCTTCTTGAGCAGCTCGATGATCTCCTCGCGCTTGGAGGCGTTCTGGTCGGAGAGGATGCCCTGCGAGCTGCTGCGGACGGTGGCCATGTGTCGTTGCTCCTCGTTCGTTTCTGGTCCGGTCCTCCGACGAGTACCCCCGCCTTGGGCGCATGAATCGGTGCGCCGCGGGGCAATCGGGCCTCTCGTGAAGGTCGTCGTCACTGGAGCATCGGGCAACGTCGGGACGAGCGTCGTCGAGGTGCTCGCTGCCGACGAGCGGGTGACGGAGATCGTCGGGGTCGTCCGCCGCCTGCCCGGCTGGGAGCGCGCCAAGACACGATGGGTGAAGGCCGACGTGGCCGCCGACGACCTCGAGCCGCTGTTCGCCGGCGCGGCGACGGTCATCCATCTCGCGTGGGTGATCCAGCCCTCGCGCGACGAGCGCGAGCTCCAGCGCGTGAACGTCGCCGGCACGCGGCGCGTGTTCAATGCAGCGGCCGACGTGGGTGTCGGGGCGCTGGTCTACGCCTCCTCGGTCGCGGCCTACTCGAAGGGCCCCAAGGACCGCGCCGTCGACGAGTCCTGGCCGACGCAGGGCATCCAGACCTCGTTCTACTCGCGGCACAAGGCGGCGACCGAGCGGGCACTCGACGAGATCGAGCGCGCCCATCCGCGCCTGCGGGTGGTCCGCCTGCGCCCGGGGCTGATCTTCAAGCGCGAGGCCGGCTCGCAGATCCGCCGGCTGTTCGCCGGCCCGCTGCTGCCGTCGCCGCTCGTCCGGCCGGGCCTGCTTCCGTTCGTCCCCGACACGCCGGGCCTGCGCTTCCAGGCGGCCCACTCGCTCGACGTCGCCCAGGCGTACCGGCTGGCCGCCCTCGAGGACCATGCGCACGGCGCGTACAACATCGCCGCCGAGCCGGTGCTCGACCCCCGCACCCTGGCCGACGCGCTGGGCGCCCGCCGCGTGCCGGTCCCCGCGCGCCTACTGCGCGGCGGCGCGGCGATGTCGTGGCGCGCGCACCTGCAGCCCACGCCGCCCAGCTGGGTCGACCTCGGCTTGGGCGTGCCGATCATGGACACGCGCCGCGCCCGCGTGGAGCTCGGGTGGGCGCCGAAGAAGTCGTCGGTCGACGCGCTGATGGACCTGATCGGCGGGATTCGCGACTCGGCGGGCCTGCCGACACCGCCGCTGGACCCGTCGACGGGCGGTCCGCTGCGCATCCGCGAGCTGCTCAAGCGTTAGGCGGACTCGACGGCGCGAAGCCCGTCGATCGAGCGCGCGTTCTTCTCCGCTTGGTAGTCCTGCAGCGCTTCGGGGCCACCGACGCGGACCTTCTTGGCGGCCCACGCGTCGAAGTGCGGGCGGTCACCCTCGTAGCTCATGAGCGGCACGCCATAGCCGCAGGAGTCGGCGATGCGGGTGACCTCGACCGAGACGATGGCCCGGCGCGCCTCGGGCACGACGGGGTCGTCGAACCCTGCGCCGGCGAGCAGCTCGTCGTAGCGCTCGTCGCCGGGGAGCAGGACCTCGCCGTGGCCGTGCAGCCGGAGGATCCGCGGCGGGCCTTCGAAGGCGCACAGCATCACGACGATGCGACCGTTCTCGCGCACGTGGGCGATCGTCTCGGCGCCGCTGCCGACCACGTCGAGGTACGCGAGGTGGCGCGGGCCGATGACGCGCAGGCTGCCGATCGGCCCCTTCGGCGAGACGTTGACGTGGCCGTCGGCGCCGAGCGGCGCCGTCCCGACGAAGAACAGCGACTGGCGCTCGATCCAGGCGCGCAGCCCGTCGTCGATCTCGGTGAAGGTCTTGCCCATGGGTGAGGAACGGTACCCGGCGGCCGTCGAGCCGGCCGCCGGGGTGTCCGCGCGCCCGACGTGTTACCGCGCGTCGAACCCCGCGCGATCGACCCTGCGGTGGTAGCGCTCGCCGGCCTTGCCGCCCCCGACGGCCGCGAGGATCGTGCCCAGGACGATGGCCACCGAGGCGATGATGCCGCCCGTGGTCAGGGTGTTGCCGTCAACCGGGATCGCCGGCAGGTTGATGTTCTCCAGGACGTTGTACTCCGCCCCGAGGATGGCGGCGGCGACACCGAGGACGAGGGTGACGGCGAGGCCGATCAACCACACGCCGAGGCCGTTGCGGGCGCCGTCGAAGCGCGACATGCGCCCGGCGACGTAGCCGCCGCAGTAGTAGGCGACGAGCAGCACGGCGAGCAGCAGGATGCCGCCGACGATGCCGATCGTCGAGGTGTTGCCGGCCGCGTCGGCGCCCGAGGCCTCGGTGAGCCCGATCGCCGCGCCGCCCGCGCTGAGCAGGCCGGTGAGCAGCGCGCCGATACCGACCGCCACGAGCCAGCCGAAGAAGTCCGATCCCCAGTTGAAGCCGCCGAACTCGGCGCGCTGGCGCCCGCGGGCGTAGTCCAGCGTCTCCCGCGTGGCGTGGCTGGCGGCCGTGCTGCGTGCGCCACGGTCGGTCGTGCGGTCGTCCGTCCGTTCCTCGGCGACGCGCTCGCGCGTGCGCGTCGCAACGTCCCCGCGACCGGTGTCGTTATCGTTGCGTGTGAATCGGCTGGCCATGGTCGATCTCCTCCGTGAGCGGGGTGGGGTGTAGGCCCCGGATACCCGGTTGGCCGGTGCCGCCAAGCGTTTACGGGTACAGAGATACGGTGACGATTTCGAAACCAATGGCCGCAACTGACGCCGCGGCAGGACCCTTCGCCGCACTTCTCGACAGAGCTGCCGAACGAGGATGCGTCGATCTCTCCGAGGTCGACGAGCTCGCGCAGGCGCTCGATCTCGAGGAAGAGGCGCTGTCGCAGCTCTACGAGCAGCTCGACGCACGCGGCATCGAGCTGCGCGACGACTGCGGGCGCGACGCCGAGGTGCCGGTCCTCAACGAGGTGGCGCTGGCCTCGGCGACGACGGACGCGCTGCAGCTGTTCCTCAACGAGATCGGCCGCCACCGGCTGCTGACGCCGGCCGAGGAGATCGACCTCTCCAAGCGCATCGAGCGCGGCGACCTCGAGGCCAAGGAGCGGATGATCAACGCGAACCTCCGCCTGGTGGTGTCGATCGCCAAGAAGTACCAGGGCTCAGAGCTGACGCTGCTCGACCTCATCCAGGAGGGCATCCTCGGGCTCATCCGCGCGGTCGAGAAGTTCGACTGGCGTCGTGGCTACCGGTTCTCCACGTACGCGACGTGGTGGATCCGCCAGGCGGTCGAGCGCGGGATGGACGCCAAGGCCCGCACGATCAAGCTGCCGATCAACCTCGTGCGCTCCCAGCGCAAGCTCGCCCGCGCCGAGAACGCGCTGTCCGTCAAGCTCGACCGCCCGCCGACCGAGGTCGAGCTGGCCGCCGAGGCGCAGATCACCGTCGACGAGCTGCACTCGCTGCGCGACGCCGCGCGCGCCGTCACCTCGCTCGACCGCCCGCTGGGCGAGGAGGACGACGCCGCGTTCGGCGACCTGCTGCCGTCGGACGGCCCCGAGCCCGACGAGCTCGTGCACGTGTCGCTGCGCCGCGAGGCGCTGACCCGGGCGATGGACGAGCTGCCCGAACGCGAGCGCGAGGTCGTCAGCCTGCGCTACGGGCTGGCCGGCACTGAGCCTACGCCGCTGCGGGAGATCGGCCGCCGGCTCGGCATCACGCCGGAGCGGGTGCGCCAGATCGAGTCCAAGGCGCTCGGCCGGCTGGGCCGGATGCGCGAGCTGGAGGCGCTCCGGCAAGCAGCATGACCGACGTGAGTCCCGAGCGCCGCGGGGAGTCGGCGTCGCGCATATCGACGCGGGTCGTCTCGGTCTTCAAGGAGTACATGGGCCGCGGCCCGACCCGCGCGCGGACGACCATCCGCGACGACACCGTCCTCGTGATGCTCGAGGACTACCTCACGCGCGGGGAGCGGTCCCTGGCCGGTGACGGCAAGACGCAGCTCGTCCGCGACCTGCGCCTGGAGGTGCAGGACACGATGGGGCCGGCGCTTCGTGCGGTCGTCGAGGAGGAGCTCGGCCGGCTCGTCGTCGCCTTCATGAGCGCCAACCACCTCGATCCGGACTACATGGCGGAGATCTTCGTGCTGGAGGGCGCCGACGCCCCCGAGCTGGCGCAGGGCGGTCGCCTCGCGGCCGTACCCGACGACGCCGCGTAGCCTGGATCCACCGATGATCCGTGGATGCCGTGCCTGCGGCGGCGCGGCGCCGCGGGTATCGGTGGATTTGGGCTCAAACGGCGCCGGCGTGACTGACCGGTAAACGGGTGCATGGAGGGCGGGGGATCGCGGGTAGGGGTTCCATCGTGCCCGAATGGCTGCCCCGTGTCCCGCTGGCCCTGGTGGCCTGCGCCCGCGCGCTGCTGATCCCCGGCGAGGCGGGCACCGTGTGCGCGAAGCCGTTGGAGTGGCCCGGGCTGCGCCTCGGTCTGGGCGAGCGCGTCGGCGCCACCGGCCGCTCGGCCCCGCTGCGCGCCCCGGCCCGCTAGACGCCCATGGACGACGACGTCGTCATCACGCCGTACCGCGACGGGCCGCTCCTGATCCGCGGGCCGTTCCGGATGGTCGATCAGGACGGCGCCGAGATCCTGCTCGACCGCGAGACCGTCGCGCTGTGCCGCTGCGGCCGGTCGCGGCTGCGGCCGTTCTGCGACGGCACGCACAAGGTCGCGGGGTTCAGCGCGCCGAGTGGGCCTGAGCAGCGCTGACCCTCGGAGCGACCGCACGGGGGTGGTTGGGGGCCGATGACGCCCCCAATCACCCCCATGCGACGGATTCCTGACGATGGGGGTGGTTGACGGCGTCGCTCTCCCGCGCCCACCCCTCCGCCGCAGACGTTCCTTCAATGCGCAGTTCCGGCGCTAAGGGCGCGCGTCGGGCTAGGCGGGCAGCGCCGTCGCGTCGAGCGGGAGCAGCAGCGAGCTCTCGCCCGCCTCCCACGCGCCGACGACGTGGCGCGCGAAGCGCCCCTCGAGCTCGAGCAGGCAGGCCGCGCCCCACAGTGCGTCGGTGCCGAGCGCCGGGTCCTGGCGGGCGAGCCCGCCGGCGAGGTCGACCGCCGCGATGTTCTCGTGGACCGCGTCGGCCACGACGTGCTCGTCGTGGTAGGCGGTCGCGTGCCCGAGGCCGAGGCGGCGCAGCGCGTTGCCGTAGCGGCGGTTCGGGATCGACGACGTCATCTCGGCGGCGGCGAGGTGGCCGGCGATCGCGCCTCGCCAGCGGCGGTGCAGGCCGAACAGCGACATCACGTTGACCGTCGCGAGCATGGCGGCGGGGATGTGGTCGAGGTACACGCCGTAGGCAGGGTCGAGCCCGACCGCCTCCATCTCGTCGGCGAACAGCTGGGCGTGGACGCGCTCAGGGCGCCCGCCGCCGTACTCGTCGGCCTGGATCTCGACGAACGCGGCCTTGGGCGGGCCGGTCAGGCGGGGGATCGCGAAGGTGTGGGGGTCGGCCTCCTTGAGCAGATAGGCCGAGCGGTGGACGAGGAACTCGAGAAGCTGCTCGAGGCCTGCGCGGGCCTCGACGTGACGCGAGAGCTCGGGGGCGTCGTCGGCCTTGATGATGGCGCGGAGCGCGAGGTCCATCTCCTGCGGCTCGGCGGGGGCGGGCCGGGGCACCGTCTCGGTGAGCGCTCGTTCGAAGCGCTCCTCGAGCGTCGCCCGGAAGGCGAGCAGCGGCGGGCTCCATTCCCACTCGTCGTCGACGCCGGCGAAGCCGCGGTAGTGCAGCTCGTAGCAGCAGTAGAGCGCGAGGTGGAGGTCCTCGGCGCCGAGCGGGTCGCCGGCCGGCGCAGGGGGCGGCCCGAGGTCGTGGGGCTCGCGCACGAGCGCGTCGAGGAGCTGCTCGGAGATCGGGCCACGAGGCCGCGGCAGGGGAGGGGAGGCGTTGGACGGCATCGGTCGCTCCACCGAATGCCCCTTCGCGCTCACCCGCCAAACGCGTCGTGACACCCCGTCACATCAGCAGGCGCCCGGCGAGCCAGGCGACCAGGCCGCGAACGCCCTCGCCCGCGGCGACCGCGCGCTGGCGCTCGGCCCGCCCCGTACCCAGCATCTCGCGCGCGCGGGCGAGATCGGGGGCGCAGCCGAGCCGTGCCGCGGTGTCCTGGAGATCGTCGAGCAGGGCGGCGATCCGCTCGCGCGCCGGGGACGGTGCGCCCGTTTCGAGGTCGGCGAACGTGGCGTCGAGGCCGTGGCGGCAGGCGGCCCATCGGTTCTCCTCGATCCGCCATGTCGGCGGTGCCGGGAGGCGCTCGCCGGCGTCGTGGCGCTCGGCGAGCCGAGCGACGAGCCCGTGCGCGACGGCGGCCACCGCGGCGGTCTCGCCGACCGTCGACTGAGTGTCCGGCACCCGCAGCTCGACCGTGCCGTAGGCGGGGTGCAGCCGCAGCTCCCACCACCACAGCCGCGGCTCTGGCAGGACGCCGGCCGCCGCCCCCCAACTCAGCGCGCCCGCATAGGTCTCGAAGCTGCCGAGCGCCGGGGGCACGCCTTGGCGCGGAAGCAGCTCGGAGATCTTCGGCCGGACCGAGGCCAGGCCGGTGTCGGCGCCGTCATAGAACGGCGCGTTGGCGGCGAGCGCCGCCAGCTCGGGCAGATGGCCGCGCAGGGCGTCGTGGACGGCCAGGGCGCGGTCGGCGCCGGTGACCGCCACGTGGACGTGGAGCCCGAAGACGAGCTGGCGGCGGGCGATCGGCCCGTACTCGGCGAGGATGCGCTCGTAGCGCGGACCCTCGTTGAGCCGGCCCAGCGGCGCGGCGAACGGGTGGGCCCCGGCTCCCGCGGCGCGGATCCGGCCGGCGCCGGCGGCGGCCAGGTCGGCGCGCGCCCCCGCCAGCACGGCGGCCGCCGCGCCGACCGACGGCGCCGGCGGCGTCACCAGCTCGAGCTGCGCCGCCGGCAGCTCGAGCTTGAAGCGCGGGTCGCCGCCCAGGGCGTCGAGCATCGCCGGCGCGCACGGGGCGAGGTCGAGCGTCTCGGCGTCGAGCAGCATCAGCTCCTCCTCGAGGCCGACCGTGAGATCGGCGCGGCCGGGAGCGTCGAAGGCGGCGCGCAGCGCGGCGGGCGTCAGATTGGGGAGCATGTTTGCGCCGGCCGGACCGAGGAGGTGATCCGCGGTCGCGCCGCGCGGCGGGCGGATCAGGCCAGGCCCGGGGGCTCCCAGCCGGTGTCCTCGATCGGGTTGGCGTCGACCGGATCCCCGTCGCGCGCGTAAAGGAAGCTCATCTTGACCTCGGTGCCGCCGGCCGTGGAGCCGCGGACCTCGAAGGCGTCCGAGAGCGCGGCGATGAGCGGGAGGCCGAGGCCGAGGGCCGCCGTCCCAGCTCGCCGGGCGCGCGGCTGGATCCCCGACCCCTGGTCGCGGACGACGACCGTGAGGCTCGACGCGTCGGCGAGCAGGTCGATCTCGAGCGTCCCGTCGTCGCGGACCCCGTCGTCGGTCGCGTACGCGTGCACGACGGCGTTCGTGCACGCCTCGGTGACGGCCATCTTCATGTCGGCGAGGATCGCCGCGTCGAAGTCCAGCGCGTCGGCCATCCCCGAGAGCGCCTGCCGCACCACACCCACACCCTCGGCGCGGGCGGGCATGGTCAGCCGCACCTCAGGGCGCTCGATCATTCCGGCGCGCCGGCCGCTCCGTCGCGCGCGGCCGCCACGGCGGCCTCGCGACCGTTCACCACCGGCAGGACCGGCACGAGGCCGGTGATGTCGAGGATCCGCTGGACGCCCGGCTCGACATCGTCGCCGACCGAGACGACGAAGCCCTGGTGGCCGTCCTGCGCCCGCCGGCGGGCGTCGAGCAGCGCGCCGAGGATCGAGGAGTCCACGAACGTCGACCCGGTGAGGTCGACGACCACGCCGCCGCCGCGGCCGAGGGCCTCGTCGAGGCGCTCACGAAGGGTGGGGGCGGTGTAGATGTCGTGCTCGCCTTCGACGACGACGACCACGACATCGCCCGCGGAGTCGTCCAGCACGATGGGATTGGCGTCCATATCCGGGCTCACGATACCCGGTGGCCGTCGCCCGTACCCTCTCCACGACACGTGGCCGACGCACTCGATCCCTACCGCCGCAAACGCGACTTCGCCGCCACCCCGGAACCGGGCCCGGCCGAGGGTGCGGACGATGACCAAGAGGAGCAGCGGTTCGTCGTCCAGGAGCATTCCGCGCGCTCGATGCACTGGGATCTGCGGCTCGAGCGCGACGGCGTGCTGGCCTCGTGGGCGGTCCCCCGCGGCATCCCGCCCGACCCCAAGCGCAACCATCTCGCGGTCCGCACGGAGGACCACCCGCTCGAGTACCTGGACTTCGAGGGCGTCATCCCGGAGGGCAACTACGGCGCCGGCACGATGCGCGTGTTCGACACCGGCACCTACGAGAGCCACAAGTTCAGCGACCGCGAGGTGATGGTCACCTTCCACGGCGAGCGCGTCCGCGGCCGCTACGTCCTGTTCCGCACCAAGGACAAGGACTGGATGATCCACCGGATGGATCCGCCCCAGGATCCCGACTACGAGCCGCTGCCCGAGCGCGTGGAGCCGATGCTCGCGCGCGCCGGTGAGCTGCCGCCGGAGAACGGCCGCTGGGCGTACGAGATCAAGTGGGACGGCGTGCGGGCGATCGGCTACGGCCAGGGCGGCCGGGTGCGGCTCGAGAGCCGGAACGGCAACGACATCACCCCGCGCTACCCCGAGCTGCGCGAGCTCGGGCGCGCGCTCGGCAGCCACGAGGTCGTGCTCGACGGGGAGGTCGTCGCGTTCGACGAGCAGGGCCGCCCGAGCTTCCAGCGGCTGCAGGGGCGGATGCACCTGGCGTCCGAACGGGCGGTGCGGCGCAAGAGCGTGGAGGAGCCCGTCGTCTACATCGTGTTCGACCTGCTGCACCTCGACGGCCGCTCGCTCCTCGCCGATCCGTACGAGGAGCGCCGCGCGCGCCTCTCCGAGCTCGGCCTCGCAGGCTCCGCCTGGCAGACGCCGGCCCACCACATCGGGGACGGTGCGGCGCTGGTCGAGGCCGCCCGCGGGCAGGGGCTCGAGGGCGTCGTGGCCAAGCGCCTGGACTCCCCGTACACGCCGGGCCGCCGGTCGCCCGGCTGGATCAAGGTCAAGAACGTCCAGCGCGACTCGCTGGTGATCGGCGGCTGGCTGCCGGGTGATGGCGGGCGGGCGGGGCGGCTCGGCGCGCTGGTGGTCGGCTTCTACGCGGACGGCGAGCTGCGCTACGCGGGCCGGGTCGGGACCGGCTTCAACGCCGCCGAGCTCGCCCGGCTCGGGAAGCTGCTGGCCGAGCGGGCCAGCGACACGTCGCCGTTCGCCGGCCGCCAGCCGCCCAAGCTCACGCGGTTCGTCGACCCCGAGCTGGTGTGCGAGGTCGAGTACACCGAGTGGACCCGGGCGCGGACGATCCGCCACCCGTCCTACAAGGGCCTGCGCGACGACGTCGATCCCCACGACGTCGGCCCGCCCGCCGTTTTGGGGGACGACGAGGAGGGCACGGCTCCGGAATGACCCCGACACGACGCATCGACGACCGCGAGATCTTCCCCATCGGCCTGGGCGGGATGGCGATGTCCGTCCACGGCCGCCCGGACGAGGAGCGCTCCATCCGCACGATCCACGCCGCGCTCGACGCCGGCGCCGACCTGATCGACACGGCCGACGCCTACTCGCTCGGCGAGGAGGACTTCGGCCACAACGAGGTGCTGATCGCCAAGGCGCTGCGCGGGCGTCGCGACGACGTGATCATCGCCACCAAGGGCGCCCACACGCGACCGGGCGGTGCGTGGGAGATCGACGCGCGGCCCGAGTACCTGCGCCGGGCGTGCGAGGCGTCGCTGCGGCGGCTCGAGACCGACCGCATCGACCTCTACCAGCTCCATCGGCCCGACGTGAACGTCCCGTACGCGGAGTCCGTGGGCGCGCTCGCCGAGCTCCAGCAGGAGGGCAAGATCCGCTGGGTCGGCCTTTCGAACGCCAATGTCGAGCAGATCGAGGAGGCGCGCGCGATCGTCGACGTCGTGGCGGTGCAGAACCAGCTGTCGCTGGGCTACCGCGGGCCGATCGAGAAGGGCGAGGTCTCCCACTGCGCGGAGCACGGGATCGCGTTCCTGGCCTGGTCGCCGCTGGGCGGGATCTCGAGGGCCGCCGACGCGGCGGCCCGCGTCGAGGCGGTGCGCGAGACCGCCGGGCGCCACGGCGTGTCGCCCCAGCAGGTCGCGCTCGCCTGGCTGCTCTCACTCTCGGACACGGTCATCCCGATCCCCGGGTCGAGCCGGCCGGAGACGATCGCCGACTCGATCCGGGCGGTCGAGCTCGAGCTCTCGCGCGACGAGCTCGACGCCATCGCGACGGCGGCCTAGCGCTTCTTCGACTTCTTCGCGGTCGCCTCCTCGAGCGGCGGCGTGGCGATCTCCGGTGGCGTGACCTCGGGGCCGGCCTTCGGGTCGGCGACGCGCTCCGTGCCCGGTTCGAGGTAGCGGATCGGGAACGCGTTCTGGACGGGCTCGCCACGGCGGTCGAACAGCCAGCGGCGATCCGGGTCGCCGCTCCGCTCCCCCTTGACCTCGAGCGGCTTGCCGGCATCGTCATACAGCAGGACGTCCAGAAGCAGCTTGCCGTCGCGCGAATACGGATAGATGTTGGTCACGGACCGGCCGTCGACCGAGAGGCCGGCCGGCGCGTGGACCTCGATCGGCTCCTCGTAGACCGCCTGGTAGCTCGTGCTGTCGCCATCAAGGACCATCAGGGAGATGGGCCACGTCGAGAGCGCCAGCACGATGTTGGCCGCCAGGCCCGCCCGCCGGAGCCGCCGCGAGCGCGGGCCGGAGTTGCGGGCGCGCAGCCCGATGGCGAGGGAGCCGGCGATGCCGCCGGCCAGGATCAGCAGCGAGAACTCGCCGCTTCCGAACCACGGCACCCACGGACGGTTGTTCGCGAAACCGTCCAGGAGCCAGAACGCGAGGAGGGCGACCGCGACGTAGCCGCGCACTGCCCACCACACCGGCGCGAGCTCGCGCGCGGTCGACCGGGCGCGGGCGAAGCGCGGATCGTCGGCGGTCTGGCGCACCGCGTCGGCGAGCCGGACGAAAGCGCCCCGCTCGGGCTTCGCCGGCGTGGCGGCGGGTGCCGGCTCGAGGCCGGCGGCGGCGCGCAGCTCACCCGCGAAGCGCTCGGGCGGCCCGAGGCGGGCGGCGATCGGCTCCCCCGACTCATTCGCGGCGTCGAGCAGCGAGCCCTCCACGTCGGCGAGCAGCTCGTCGCGCTCCTCGGCCGGGAGGTCCGCGAGCGCGGCGCGCACCGCCCCGAGGTACTCCGCCACCTCGTGCGGCAGTTGCAGCGTCTCGTTCACGTCGTCACCTCCACGTCGGTCGCGAGCAGCGTTCCGAGCGCACGCGAGAAATCGATCCAGGTCAACCGGGCATCGTCGAGCATGTCCCTGCCCGCCTCCGTGATCCCGTAGTAGCGACGGTGCGGCCCTTCCTCGGACGGCATCACGTACGACGTGAGCGCCCCGCCCTTGTACAGCCTCCGCAACGTCCCGTACACCGATGCGTCCCCGACGTCGGGGAGCCCGGCGCCGCGCAGCCGGCGTAGCACGTCGTAACCGTAGCCGTCCTGCTCGGCGACCACGGCGAGCACCGCGGCGTCGAGCGTGCCTCTGAGCAGCTGGCTCCGATCCATGCACCGCACACTACTGCGCAGTCCGTAGTAGCGCAAGCGGCGGGGTAGCGGGGGTGGTCGGGAACGGCAACTGCGCGGGTGAGGAGGATGGCTGGCCGCGGGAGGGGCGGCGAGCGCGGGCGAACGGCAACTGCGCGGGTGAGCGGGGTGGCTGGCCGGGGAGTGGCGGCGAGCTCGGGCGAACGGCCAACTGCGCGGGTGAGGGGGTGGCTGGGGCGGGCGGGGGCGGAGGGGCGCGGGGGGAACGGAAGCGACTGGGCCGCGCGGGGCGGTGAGGCGGCTCAATCCGACAATGGAGGCGCTTCTCCGATTGGTTGCCGGATTGAGCCGCTCCTGGCGGCACGATCCGACACTCGATGGCAGGCGGGCAAGGATTGTCGGGTTGAGCCGCCTGCCCGTGTGCTCAATCCGACGATCGATGCCGTTCTCCGCTCGACAATGGAATCGGACACGCCGAGACTTGCCGGGTTGTGCACCTCTCGCGACGGCCGGCGCCCCGGGTCACCACCGCCCACCCGTCCTCGTGCTCAATGATGCAGTTGACTGAAACGCCCGCGGCTAGGTCTCCACCGGCGTTGCAGAGACGAGAGCCGAGGCACGCCGCCGGCGCAGCAACGGCGCCAACGCCACGTACCCGCAAGCGACCACGAGCCCCAGGACCCCGCCCGCGATCCACGGTGCCGCCGCCCGGCCGTCGTCGCCGAGCAGCCGCGTCCCCGCCAGCGGTGCGATGAGGAACGACAGGCCGAACGCAGTTCCCATGACGCCCTGGTAGCGGCCGCGCAGCGCGACGGGAGCGATCTCGGCCACGACGCCCATCATCACCGTCGCGTTGAGGATCTCGCCGAGGGTGAGGACGGCGACCACCGCGATCCAGCCGGCGGGCGCGTCGGCGAGCGCGCCGAGCAGACTCCCGGCGCCGGCGATCAGGCACCCCGCGGCGATCACCAGGCCAGGGTCGCGGCGCAGCAGCGCCGGGGCGACAAGGGGGTGCAGGACGACGATCAGCAGGCCGTTGAGGGCGACGATCGCGCCGTAGGTCGCCGTGCTCAGGCCGTCCGCTCGCATCGCCAGCGGCATGACCGAGAACATCTGGAACACGACGACGGCGCCGGCGAGCTGGAGGCCGGAGAAGGCGACCATCAGGCGGTCACGCAGCACCGCGAGGTAGCCGGGGCCGCGGTGCTCGCGCGCGGCGTCGGGCCGTGTCTCGGGCACGGTGAACCAGACGAGCGCGCCGAAGAACAGGCACGTGCTCGCGTCGATGACGAACAGCCAGCCGTAGCCCACGCCGGCGAGCAGCCCGCCCGCCACCGCGGCGAACGAGAAGCCCAGGTTGATCGCCCAGAAGATCAGCCCGCCGGCCCGCCGGCGCTCCTCCACCGGCACGATGTCGGCGACCGCGGCCTGCGACGCGGGGCGGTAGGCGTCGCCGACCACGCCGGTCAGGAACGCGAGCAGCGAGATCAGCCACAGCGCATCCGCGGCGCCCAGCGCCAGCAGGCAGCCGCCGGCGGCGCCCATGCTCCCGGCCAGCGTCGCCCGCCGCCCGAGCCGGTCGGCCAGCCACCCGCCGAGCGGCTGGGAGAGCACCGAGCCGGCGCCGTAGAGCGCGACCACCACGCCGGCCTGCGCGATCGAGAGGCCGCGCGCGGTCGTCAGATACAGGGCGAGGAACGGCTCCAAGAACGTGCCGAGGCGATTGACGAGCGTCCCCGCCCAGAGCTTCCAGAAGGCCGGAGGCAGCCCGCCGAAGCGAGTGTGCAGGGCGGCGCGGAGCATCGCGCTAGGAGATCCCTGAAACACAGGACGGCCCGACCGGTGGCGGCGCAGACCGAGCCGGGCGCCGCACGGGCCCGTACGGGAATACCGCGGTATTTCCTAGGGTTCGGGTGGCGATCCGGCGATGTGTCTGCGTCGTCATCCGGGCGTGGCGGACTTTTCAGGGGGCTCCTACAGCAGCGCGCGCAGGCGCAGGGCGGTCTCGAGCTCGGCGCGCCGGGAGGCGGGCGGGCAGCCGAGGCGCTCCTCGACCGTCCACAGCCGGTAGGCCACCGTGCGCTCGTGGACGCCGAGCGCCGCGGCCGCCGCCGCGGCGTTGTGGCCCGCCGCGAACCAGGCGGCGAGCGTGTCGCGCAGGCCCCGCTCGCGCTCGCCCTCGCCTTCCAGCGCGCCGATCTCGCGCGTCACGAACGCCCGCGCCTGCTCGGCGTCCGCGCCCGCGAGCGCCTCGAGCGCCACGTCGGCGTAGGCGACCAGGCTGTCGCCGCGCCGCGCGCCGACCCGCGCCGCGGCCTCCGCTTGGCGATGCGTCCGGCGGAAGCCGTCGGCGCCGCGCAGGGGGTCCCCGACCGCGAGCCGGGCGTCCCCGTCGGGCGCCGGGGTCGCGCGTGGCAGGGGTGCGTCGAGCCAGCCCCAGGCGCGCTGCTCGGTGACGCCGACGACGAGCGCCCGCGTCCCCGCGTCGCTCGCGAGCGCCGCGATCGCCGCCTCCCCACCCGACCCCGAGGCGACGACGCCGACGTGCGTGCCGGCGAGGTCCCATCCGAGCTCGCCGCCGTCGGCCTCGCCGCCCGCCAGCAGCGCGCGCACGAGCCCGAGCCGCCGCTGCTCGCGCGTCCGCACGAGGCGGTCGCGCTCGCGCGTGTAGGCGTCGGTGACGAGCGCGGTGGCCCGGTCGACATGGGCGAAGATCGCGCGCGAGCCACCGATCAGCAGCTCGTCGGTGGCGTGAAGCCCATCCGCAGCTGCGACCGCGCCGACTCGCGCAGGCTCTCGATCAACTCGGCCCCGCCGAGCTCGACGAGCTCGGGCAGCTCGGCGGTCATGCGCTCGACCATCTCCTCGACGAGATCCTCGAGACGGGGCTCGAGCGCGGCGACGACCCGGACCAGGAACGTCTCGACCGTCGCCATGCCGGGAGCCTACGCACTCGCACAATCGTGGCCGCACGGCTGTCGGGAATCGGTGTGGCGGGCGGCACCGCCGCGCGCGACGATGCCGGCATGCCAACGATCCAGCTCCCCGAGGGACCCGTCGCCTACGAGGACCACGGGACCGGTCGCGCCGTCGTCTTCCTCCACGGCGTGCTGGTGGACGGCAGCCTGTGGCGCGACGTCGCCCCGGCCGTCGCCGAGCACGCCCGCGCGATCGTCCCGACGCTCCCGCTGGGCGCCCACGAGCACCCGATGCGCCCCGGCTCCGACCTCTCCCCGCCCGGCCTCGCGCGGCTGGTCGACCGCTTCCTCGCCGCGCTCGAGCTCGAGGACGTGGTCCTCGTGGCCAACGACACGGGCGGGGCGATCGCGCAGATCGTGGCCGCGAACCACCCGGAGCGGATCGGCGCGCTGGTGCTCACGGACTGCGACGCCTTCGACACGTTCCCGCCCAAGATGTTCGCCTACCTGCGGGTGCTCCCGCACATCCCCGGCGCGTTCGCGATCACCGCGCAGACCCTGCGGCTGAAGGCGCTCTGGCGGCTGCCGTTGACGTTCGGGTTGGGCACGAAGGGCCCGCTCGACGAGGAGCTCGTCGCGGGCTGGCTGCGGCCGCTGCGCGAGAACCCGGCCATCCGCCCCGACGTGAAAGCGGTGCTGCGCGGCGCCCACCCGCGTCACCTTCACGCCGTCGTTCCGCGCTTCGGCGCGTTCCGCAAGCCGGTCGTGCTGTGCTGGAGCCGGGAGGACCGGCTGTTCCCGCCGGCGCTCGCCGAGCGGCTCGCCGCCGCGTTCCCCGACAGCCGCATCGACTGGGTCGACGACGCGTGGCTGTTCGTCCCGCTCGACCGCCCGGACGCGGTGATCGCGTCGATCCGGAGCGTGCTCGCACCCGCGTCCCGGGAGGCCGCTACGGTCCACTGAGTGGCGGACGAGGTCGAGGAGGCGATCCCGCTGCGCGATCGGGTGCTCGACATCGTCCGCCCGCGCGACGCGGAGGCGCTGCTCGACGAGAAGGCATTCGAGCACGAGGAGTTCCTGCCGTACTGGGCGGAGCTGTGGCCGAGCGGCGTCGCGCTCGCCCGCCGGGTGTCGGCGCGCGCGCTCAAGGGCGCGCGGACGCTCGAGCTCGGCTGCGGGCTGGGGATCCCGAGCGTCGCCGCGGCGTTGGCCGGCGGTCGCGTGCTGGCGACGGACTGGTCGGCCGAGTCGATCGCCTTCACCCGGCGCAACGCCGAGCGCAACGGCGCCCGGCTCGAGACCGCGATCTGCGCCTGGGACGACGCCGAGCGGATCCTCGCGCCCGCCCCGTGGGATCTGGTCCTCGCCGCCGACGTCCTCTACGAGCGCCGCAACGCCGACCAGCTGCTCGAGCTGCTCCCCCGGCTGGTGGGGCCGGGCTCCGAGGTCTGGCTGGCGGACCCCGATCGCCCGCCCGCCGCCGCCTTCCTCGAGGCCGCGGCCGGAGCGTTCATCGTGACCACGGCGCGCGATTCCCAGCGCCCCGCGGTCGCCCACCACACGCTCCGTCGCCGCTGAGCGATCGCAACGGATCGTGCGCGCATTGGCGCTCGAGGCCCGTGGGTATCAGAATGGGACCATGCCCCGATCAATGTGGAGCGGCGCGATCTCCTTCGGACTGATCAACGTGCCCGTCAAGCTGTACTCAGCCGTCTCGCGGAAGACCGTCCGCTTCCACCAGCTCGCCAAGGACACCGGCGTGCGCATCCAGCAGAAGCGCATCGACCCGAGCACCGGCGAGGAGGTCGCCTACGACGACATCGTCAAGGGCTACGAGCTCACCAAGGACCGCTACGTCGTGATCACGCCGGAGGAGCTCGAGGCGATCGATCCGGAGAAGACGCGGACCATCGACATCGAGGACTTCGTCGACCTCCACGACATCGACCCCGTCTACTACGACCACCCGTACTACCTCGTGCCCGACAAGGGCGCCGCGAAGGCGTACGGGCTCCTGCTCAACGCCATGAAGGAGTCCGAGAAGGTCGCCATCGCGCGGGTCGTGCTGCGCACGAAGGAGAACCTCGTCGCGATCCGGCCGTCGGGCAACGTGCTGCTGATGGAGACGATGATCTTCGCCGACGAGGTCGTCCCGACCGACGACATCGACGACCTGCCGACCGCGAAGGACCTCAAGGCATCCGAGCGCGAGCTGAAGATGGCCCAGCAGCTGATCGATTCCCTCACGAGCGACTTCGAGCCCGACAAGTACCAGGACCAGTACCGCGAGAAGGTCCTCGATCTCGTCGAGCGCAAGGCGGCGGGCGAGGAGATCGCGATCCAGCCGGAGGCCGAGAAGAAGACCGAGGTCCCCGACCTCATGGCCGCGCTCGAGGCGAGCCTCGCGGCGGTCCGGTCCGGCAGCTCGGACAAGGCCGACTCGTCGAAGGACAACGGCAAGTCGAAGGGCAAGTCAGCGGCGAAGAAGCCGGCGGCCAAGAAGTCGACGCCCCGCAAGACGCCCGCCAAGTCGAGCTCCTAACCGACGTCTACGTTTGCCCGGGGCACTCCCGGGCACACAGCGGCCATGGGTTCCCGCGGGAGGTGGGCACCGGCGGCGGCCGCCGTGCTGGCCGTGGCCGCCGGCTGCTCGGCCAACGACCCGCCCGGCGGCGGCGGGCGGCTGTCGGTCGCCACCGGCGGAGCCGGCGGGGTCTACCAGGTCTACGGCGGCGCGCTCGCCGACCAGATGACCAAGGCGGGCGACGCCACGACCGCCGAGACGACCTCGGCGTCGGTCGACAACCTGCTGCTCGTCGCCGACGGTGAGTCCGACGTCGGCTTCTCGCTCGCCGACACCGCCATCGACGCGGTCCGCGGGACCGCGGGCTTCGACCGCAAGCTGCGCCTGCGCGCGCTCGCGACGCTGTACCCGAACATCACCCAGGTCATCGTCCCGGCCGACTCCCCGGTCAAGCGGCTCGAGGACCTCAAGGACAAGGGTGTCTCGATCGGCGCGCCGAACTCGGGGACGGAGGTGATCGCGCGGCGCCTGCTGGAGGTCGCGGGCGTCGATCCGGACGAGGACATCGACGCCACGGGCCTCGGCGTCGGTGAGTCGGTGGCGGCGCTGCGCGACGGCACGATCGACGCGTTCTTCTGGTCGGGCGGCGTGCCGACCGGGGCGATCACCGACCTCACCACCACCGACGACGTCCGGCTGCTCGCGCTGGACGGCTACCTGCCCGAGCTGACCAAGCGCTACGGGCGCGCGTACGAGACCGCCGAGGTGGAGGAGGGCGCGTACAAGGGCGTCCCGCCGACCAAGACGATCGGCGTCCCGAACCTGCTGATGGTCGAGGAGGGGATGCCCGACGAGCTCGCGTTCCGCATCACCAAGCTGCTGTTCGACCGCAAGAAGGCACTCGCCCAGGTCACGCCGGCGGCGAAGAACCTCGACCCCAAGGACTCGGCGAAGGTCGTCGCGCCCGTGAAGTTGCACCCGGCGGCTGAGCGCTACTACCGCGAGGCGGGCGCGGAGTGAAGGGCCTGCTCGCCGTCACCGCGGCCGTCGCCTCGCCGCTCGCCGGCGCCGCGCCCGCCGTGGCGCCGACGTCCCGGCTCGTCGTCGCGCGCGATGCGACCGGCGCGCGCGTGGCCGCCCTGCGACTGCCGGCCGACGGCGCGTTTGCGCTCGCCTATCGGCACTCCTACGAGCGCGCGCCGGCGCGCGAGCGGTACGTCGCGCGGCGCGAAGGGTTCTCGCTCGTCGCGATCGCCTCGCCCGATCCCGGTGTCCTCGACTACTACGAGCTCGCCGGCCGCCGGTCGAAGCGCGGCGCGACATGGACGCTGCGGCTCGCGCGGCCCGTCAATTTCACGGCGATGCCGCTGGCCGCGACCGCGGTCGGGCGCCGGACGCTCGAGGCGGGCGGCGCGCGGGCGCCGCTGTATCCGCGGCGCGGCGCGGCGCACGTGCGGATCGCGGTGGAGGGAGGCTGACGCATGAGCACGCCGACGTGGGAGCCCGAATCCAAGCCCCGCAGCGACCCGCCGACCGAGGAGCAGCTGCTCGAGCAGTTCGAGGCCGAGCGCCCCGGCCGCCAGCTGCACGGTCCACCCGCGATCGTCGTCGCGGTGGTCGGCGGCGCGCTGTCGGTGTTCGCGATCGCATGGGTGCTCAACCCGCTCGAAGCCGGCACCTACCGCTCCGCGTTCCTGGCCGCGGCGCTGTTCCTGACCTTCCTGGTCTTCCGGGCGCGCGACCGCACCAGCCGCGCCGACCACCCGCACGAGAACCCCGGCGCGGCCGACTGGTTGATCGCCGTCGTCGCCGTCCTCGCGGTCGGCTACGCGACCGTCACCGCGGACGAGCTGTTCCGCCGCGCCGCCGCGCCGACGACGCTCGACGTCATCGCCGGGCTCGCGACCATGGCGCTGGTGCTCGAGGCGACGCGCCGGACGGTCGGCTGGATCTTGCCCGCCGTCTGCCTCGGCTTCGTCGCTTATGCGTACTTCGGCGGGCTCATCCCCGACGCGCTCGAGATCGGGCATCGCGGCTACGGCGTCGAGCGCATCGTCGGGCAGTCCTACCTCGGGCTGGAGGGGATCTTCGGCATCCCGCTCGACGTGGCGGCGACCTACATCGTCCTGTTCTCGGTCTACGGCGCGGTGCTCGAGTACTCGGGCGCGGGACGCTTCTTCGTCGAGCTCTCCTACGCCGCGTTCGGCCGCAGCGCGACGGGGCCCGGGCGGACCACCGCGCTGGCCGGGTTCCTGCTCGGCACCGTGAGCGGCTCGGGCGTGGCGACCACCGTCACGCTCGGCTCGGTGACCTGGCCGCTGCTGCGCAAGGCCGGCTACCCCAAGGACGAGGCCGGCGGGATCCTCGCGGCGTCGGGCATCGGCGCGATCCTGTCTCCGCCCACGCTCGGCGCGGCCGCGTTCATCATCGCCGAGGTGCTGGAGGTCTCCTATCTGGAGGTCCTCGTCTACGCGATCGTCCCGACCCTCCTCTACTACCTCGGCATCCTGCTGGCCATCGAGGCCGACGCCCGCCGCCACGGCGTCCGCGGGATCGAGATGGACACGCCGCCGTTCGGTCGGCTGCTGCTGCGCTCGGGCTACCACTTCTCGTCGCTGATCCTGATCGTGGCGCTGCTCGCGCTCGGCCTGTCGCCGTTCCGCGCGGTCCTCTACGCGACGGTGGTGGCGTTCGCGCTGTCGTTCCTGGACAAGCGCGACCGCATGGGCCCGACGAAGGTCGGCGAGGCGCTCGTCGCAGGCGCCCGCGGCGTGCTCCCGATCGCCGCCACGACGGCGGCGGCGGGCATCGTCGTCGCCGTGGTGTCGCTGACGGGGCTCGGGCTCAAGCTCTCGTCGATCATCGTCGACGCCTCGGGCGGCTCCCTGGCCCTCACCGCCATCTTCAGCGCGCTCGCCGTGCTCATCCTCGGGCTCGCGGTCCCGGTGACCGCGTCGTTCATCATCGCCTCGGTGATCATCGCGCCGGCGCTGATCGCCCTGGGCGTCGAGGACTTCGTTGCCTACATGTTCATCTTCTATTACGCGGTGCTCTCGGAGGTCAGCCCGCCGACGGCGCTGAGCGCGTTCGCCGCCGCGGCGATCACGGGCGGCAACGGGTTCCGGACGATGATGCTCACCGGCCGCTACACGCTGCCGGCGTTCCTCGTCCCGTTCGCCTTCGTGCTCTCGCCCAACGGCGAGGGGCTGCTGCTGGCCGGCGACGCCGGGACGGCGGCGCTCGTCTTCGTGGTGAGCGCGATCGCGGTGGCCGCCCTGGCACTCGCGCTCGGCGGCTGGCTGCGAGGGCCGGCGGGCCTGCCCGTCCGCGTGCTCGCCGGCGCGGCCGGGCTGTTGCTGCTCTACCTCGAGCCGTTGTGGATCGGGATCGGCCTCGCCCTCCTGGCCGCCGCCGTGCTGCTGCAGCTCGTCAGCTCGCGGGCAGAGCCGCCGCCTCAGGCGGCCTGACCGTCCAGGCGGTCGAGCTCGAACCAGACGCAGGTGCCGCGGCTGCGGTCGACGCCCCAGCGGTCCGCGAGGGTCTCCACCAGGAAGAGACCCCAGCCCGCGGAGCGATCGGGATCGGTGGGGACGTCCTCGACGGGGTCGAACCCCTTGCCGGGGTCGCTCACCTCGACCCGCACGGTGGCGGCGGTGACGGTGACGGTGAGATGGATCGAGTCGGCGACGCCGAGCTCGGCGTGGCGGAGCGCGTTGGTGACGAGCTCGGAGACCATCAGCCGGACGTCGCCGAGCTGGTCCTCCGGCAGCTTCCCGAACAGGCCGTCGAGCGCTCGCCGGGCCACCGCTGCGGAGTCCAGACCGCGCGGGAGCTCCAGCTCGAAGCTCACGCTGGTGTGCCTCCGGTGAGCTCCCCGAGGTCGTCGACGAAGCGCAGCCGCTCCTCCATGCGCGTCACGGCGAAGATCCGCTGGACGGCTTCGCTCCCGCGGACGAGGGCCAGCGAGCGCCCGCGCTCGCGCAGCGCGGCGTCGGCCATGACGACCGAGCGCAGGCCGCTGGAGTCGAGGAACTCGACGCGCCGCAGGTCGATGGCGATCACGCTCGGCTCAGGCTCGGCGATCAGATCCTCGAGCCGCGCGTCGAGCATCGTCGCGCCCTGGACGTCGAGCTCGCCCGCGAGCTCGACGAGCACCAGATCCGGGTTGCGTGTCGCGGAGACGGTGAGCGGCGCCATCGGCGAGCGAACCCTAACGTTTGTTTATCGCCGGAGCCGCCGTGGGCAGCCTTGCACGACCCGATGCCGCGCCTCCGCCGCACCGACTGCTCCGGACCTGGGATCCGCCGTACGCGGCGGGGCCGCGGGTTCAGCTACGTCGATGAGGACGGTCGGCGGATCGAGGATCCCGCCGTCCTCGCCCGGATCTCTGAGCTGGCGATCCCGCCGGCGTGGACCGACGTGTGGATCTGCCCGTATCCGAACGGGCACCTGCAGGCGACCGGGACCGACGACGCCGGCCGCAAGCAGTACCGCTATCACGACGAGTGGCGCCGGCGGCGCGACCAGCTGAAGTTCGACGCGATGCTCGACTTCGCGCGCGCGCTCCCGACCCTCCGCGACCAGGTCTCGGGCGACCTCGCGGAGACGGAGGATCTGACGCGCGAGCGGGTGCTCGCCTGCGCCGTCCGGCTGCTCGACCGCGGGTTCTTCCGCATCGGCTCCGAGGACTACGCGGTCCAGAACGAGACCTACGGGCTGGCGACGATGCTCAAGGAGCACGCGACGCTCGTCGATGACTCGGCGGTCGTCTTCGACTACATCGCCAAGAGCGGCCAGCGCCGCGTGCAGTCGGTCGTGGATCCGGACGTCTACGAGATCCTCGCCCGCCTCAAGCGCCGCCGCGCCGGCGGGCCAGAGCTGCTCGCGTACAAGGATGGGCGCCGCTGGCGCGACGTCCGCTCGCTCGACATCAACGCCTACGTCAAGGAGGCGACGGGCGCCGAGTACTCGGCGAAGGACTTCCGCACGTGGAACGCCACCGTGCTCGCCGCCGTCGGCCTCGCGGTCTCGGGCGGAGCCGCCGGCAGCCGCACGGGCCGCAAGCGCGCCGCCACCCGGGTCGTCAAGGAGGTCGCGCACTACCTCGGCAACACCCCCGCCGTCTGCCGCGCGTCCTACATCGACCCGCGCGTCTTCGACGCATACGACGCGGGGGTGACGATCGGCGGCGTCCTCGCGGAGCTCGCCGACGAGCTGCGCGAGGGCGAGCTGCCGATCCACCAGCCGGCGGTCGAGGAGGCGGTCCTCGACCTCGTGTCCGGGGTGGAGGAGTCGCCGGCGCTCGAGCAGGTCGCGTAGCGTCCGCGCGGGTGCGCGCCGACTTCACGATCAGGCCGTCCGGTCCCTTCTCGCTCGAGCGGGCCGCCGGGTTCGGGTTCGGGCCGACGCGGCCCGGTGACTTCGACGGCGCGATGCGGCTCGCGTTCGCGCGCGACGGCCTCGCGGGCCACGCCGGCGTCGTGCTGCGCCAGGACCCCGACGGCGTCGTGTCCGGCGAGCTGCACGGCGACGGGGATCCGGCCGCCGTGCGCGACCAGGTCGCGCGCATCCTGTCGCTCGACCACGACGGCGGGGCCTGGCTCGAGGTGGGCGAGCGCGACCCGGTGCTCGGCGCCCTCCAGGCAGCCCACCCCGGCCTGCGCCCGGTCCTCTTCCACTCGCCCTACGAGGCGGCGGCCTGGTCGATCCTCTCGGCGCGCCGCCACTGGCGCCAGGCCGCCGGCGCGCGCCGCCGGCTCTCCGAGGCGCACGGGGCGACCTTCGATCTCGCCGGCGAGACGCTCGCCGCCTTTCCGCTCCCGGAGCGGCTGCTGGCGGTCACCGAGCCGCAGCCCGGCATCGACGCCGTGCGACTCGAGCGGCTCCACGCGGTCGCGCGCGCGGCGCTCGAGGGGCGACTCGAAGCGCCGCGGCTCCAGGCGCTCGGGCCGGAGGCGGCGATCGCCGAGGTGCTCGGCCTCCCCGGCATCGGGCCGTTCTACGCCGGGCTGATCGTCGTGCGCGCGACCGGCTTCGCGGACGTGCTGCCGGAAGGCGAGCGGCGCGTGCTCGCCGCCGCCGCGCGCACCTACGGGCTCGACGGCCCGCCGTCGCCCGACGCGTTCGAGCGGATGGCCGAGCCGTGGCGCCCGTTCCGGACGTGGGCGGTCGTGCTCCTGCGCGTCGCGACCGGCGGTCAGGAGAACGCGCCGCTCGGCTCGCTATCCGGCCTTCAGCACGTCGCGCTGCAACCGCTCCTTGAGCGGCCCCGCGGTGACGCCGTGGACCACGATCGAGAGGATCACGCAGGCGATCGCGGTCCAGGTGACCTGCGACGCCTCCTCCTCCGCCAGGACGCCCAGGCCGGCGACGACGGCGACGTAGTAGAGCGTCCCGACCCCGCGCACGCCGAACCAGGCGACGAACGCGCGCTCGCCGGGCCGGTCCATCGGCGAGCCGAGGAGGGCGAGGTTGGCGGCGAGCGGCCGGATGGCGACGACGAGGACGACGGCGAGCGCCCAGCCGCCGAGGCCCGGCGCGCCGAGGCCCTCGAACGTCAATAGCGACCCGAGCAGCAGGACGACGGCCAGCTCGCCGAACTTCTCGACGATCTCGGCCCCTTCGTGGACGCGGCCGTTGAGCTCGTGGTCGCGCTCGTAGCGCCGGAACGCGAGGCCGCCGCAGAAGACGGCGAGGAAGCCGTAGGCGCCGGCGGTCTCGACCGCGCCGTAGATCGCGAGGATCGCCGCGATCGCCAACCAGCCGTCCAGTGACGCGGTCAGCAGCTCGCGGTCGCGCAGCCACACGATCGACCGGGCGAGGCCGTGGCCCATCGCCGCGCCGGCAACGACGCCGACGGCGACCCCGTAGACGACGTCGGCCAGCACCCAGTCGACGACCGAGCCGCCCTCGGCCACGAGCACCCCGAGGAAGACGAACGGGAACGCCAGGCCGTCGTTGAGGCCGGCCTCGGCGGTCAGCGCGAAGTTCGGCTCGTGCTCGTCCTCGTCGCCCGGCGGGCCGACGCCGATGTCACCCGCCAGCACCGGGTCGGT
The DNA here is from genome assembly GCA_963828075.1 of uncultured Solirubrobacterales bacterium. GTDB lineage: Bacteria > Actinomycetota > Thermoleophilia > Solirubrobacterales > Solirubrobacteraceae > JACCYI01. The sequence continues at coordinate 3,634,064 of CAWHDH010000021.1, forward strand.
GGGCGCGAGCGCGGCGCCGAGCACGATCGCGGCGCCCAGAGACAGCCCGAGGATGCCGGTGCCGAAGGCGACGACGCCGGCGATCGTCAGCGGCATCGCGATCCCGAGCATCCGCGCCACCGATGCCCACGACCGCCAGCTGAGCGCCCGGTCGAGCTTCAGGCCGGCGGAGAACAGCGCGACGATCACCGCCAGCTCGGTGATGTGCTCGAGGACCTCGGCGTCGCGGACCGGATCGAGCCAGCCGAGGTCGAGCGTGGTGATCGCCACGGCGGCGGCGACCCCCAGCCCGAGATAGATCAGGCTCGCCGAGAACGCGCGCTCGTGCTCATGCGAGAGCGCGCCGACGGCGATGAACACGGCGACGCCGAGGAAGAGGATCCCCAGCGCCCACGGGTCCGCGAACGAGAGCCCGGGGGAGGCGGCGAGCGGGGTCAGGGTTGGTGGCCCGGTGCGCCTTCGTTGGGCGGCGGGACGTCGGGCCCGACGGGATCGGCGGGCTGCGGGTCGTTGGGCTCCGGGGCGTCAGGGCCGGTGGGGGTCCCGGGCGCCTCCCGGTCCGGTGTCGGGTCCGCCGGCACGGTCGGCTGCTCGGGGACGATCGGGCCTTCCGGTGTGGCCGGCTGGGATGGGATCTCGAGCGTGGGCATCGGACCCGCCTACGCGTTCTGCTTGAGCGTGTCGATCCGATCGAGCACCGTCGTGCGCTTGCGGTGGTTGCGCTCGAAGTCCTCGACCGTCTCCAGCTGGGCGGGGGAGAGATCCTTCAGCCGTGCGTTGATCTCCGCCGCGGTGAGCTTGTCGTAACGCGAGATCGGCAGGTCGCCGGCCTTCGGGCCCTGCGTCGCGCGCTCGAAGCGCCGGGTCGCGGCCTTGCCGGTCGCCTGGGCCTTGTCGCGCAGCTCGCCGGCCTCTTCCTTGACCTCATCGCGGACGGACTTCGCGGCGTCGGCGGCGCCGGTGGTGGTGATGTCGTAGGAGGCGTCGCCGGCGGCGACGGCGCGCACGAGCGCCCCGGCCAGCTGCGGGAGCAGCTCGCGCAGGTCGTCGAGCATGCGCTCCTCCTGGCCGCGGTGGCGGACGGCGAGCGCGGCCGTCTTGGTGTCGCCGATCGCGCGGGCGGTGGCCTCGAGGCCGTCGTAGGTGGCGATCTCGAGCGCCTCGGTGGCGCACTCGTCCTTGGCGTTCTTGAACAGCTTCTCCTCGCCGGCGCGGCCGCGGAGCATGTCGATCGGCCCCTTGGACAGCGCGAGCGCCTGGCCGATCATGGTCTGCGCGAAGCCGAAGCTGGCGGCGACGATCGAGCGGTTGGCGCCGAGCTCGGCGAGGCGGTCCTGGATCGCCTGGGACTGGTCCTTGGTCTCCTGCAGGTGGCGCTCGAGGATGGTGCGGTACGGACCCTCGGGGGTCATCGAGATGTGCGCGGTCAGCGTGGTGACGAGCGCGGCCTCGGTGGCGTGGGCCTCCTCGAGCTGCTGGGTGACCAGCGTGCGGCCTGCCTCGAGCTGGGCGATGTCCTCGGTGTCGATCTGGACGGCGGTGGTGCCGTTGCCAGTGGCGCGTCGGGCCATGGTGAGGTCCTTTCTGGGGTTGTGACTCTCTGTTAGCACGCCTTGCCCGACTCCCCGCCGCGCAAACGCCTGTTCGGGTGAGTAGCGTTCGGGGTGTGCCGCCGCGCGTGGAGGTCGACATCGATGGACGGGCGCTCTCCCTGTCCAATCTCGACAAGGTGCTCTACCCCAAGGCGGGATTCACCAAGGGGCAGGTCATCGACTACTACACGCGGGTCGCCCCGGTCCTGCTGCCGCATCTGCGCGACCGGCCGCTGACGCTCAAGCGCTATCCGAACGGGGTCGACGCGCCGTTCTTCTACGAGAAGCAGTGCCCGAAGCACCGGCCCGACTGGGTGCGGACCGCGGCCGTCTGGAGTCGCCACACCAGCCGGACGATCAACTTCTGCGTCGTCGACGATCTTCCGACGCTGGTCTGGACGTCCAACCTGGCCGACCTCGAGCTGCACACCTCGCTGGCCAAGGTGGACGACGTCGCCGCTCCGTTGATCCTCGCCTTCGACCTCGACCCCGGGCCGCCCGCGACGGTCGTCGAGTGCGCCGAGGTGGCGGTCCACCTGCGCGAGATCTTCGAGCACATCGGCCTGGAGAGCTTCCCCAAGACCTCCGGCTCCAAGGGCATGCAGGTCTACCTCCCGCTCAACACGCCGACGACCTACGACGAGACCAAGTCGTTCGCCCACGGTCTCGCGCAGCTGCTCGAGCGCCGGCATCCGAAGCTGGTGGTCTCGGACATGAAGAAGTCGCTGCGCGAGGGCAAGGTCCTCGTCGACTGGAGCCAGAACGACGAGCACAAGACGACGGTCTGCGTCTACTCGCTGCGGGCGCGCGATCGGCCGACGGTGTCGACGCCGATCACCTGGGACGAGGTCGAGGCGGTCATCGACTCACGCGACCCCGACGACCTCGTGTTCGACTCCGAGGCGGTGCTGGCCCGCGTCGCCGAGCACGGCGATCTCTACGCGCCCGTCGAGAGCCTGGAGCAGGCGCTGCCGACGTCCCTAACGTGAGATGACGGCGTGCGTGACCGGCACGCCGAACCGTGCCTCGGCGTCCGCGAGGCTCTGGTCCTCGCGGTAGTCGAGGTCGCCCTCGGGGTGCGAGAAGATCACGATGCGGTCGGCCGCGAAGGTGGCGAGCGCGTCCTGGATCGCGACGTCGGGCTCGGACTCGCCGGTGTCGCCGGCGGCGTCGATCCCACCCTCCTCGAGCCGCTCGACCGTGTCCACCTGTGCGGTCTCGGCCTCCTGGATCGCCTCGTCGGAGTCCGACACCCAGAAGGCCACCTTGGACTGGTTGGTGGCCGGGGCGATGACGAGGACCTCGGCGCCTTCCACCTCGTCGCCGAGGGTCGCTCGCAGCAGGTCGGCGTCGATCGGCTCGGGAGTCAGCACCAGGAGCTTCATGGCCGCGATGCTACCTGCAGCACGACGACCGCGATGTCGTCGCGCAGCGTCCCGCCCTGCACGTCGAGGACGGCCTTCTCGATCGCGGCGGCGAGCTGAGCGGCGCTGCGCCCGGCTTGCCCGGCGATGAGGCGCGAGAGCGCCTCGGGGCCGAGTGCGTCGTCGAGCGGGCTGGCCTCGATGACCCCGTCCGTGTAGAGGACCAGCGTGTCCCCGGGGGCCAGCGCCACGTCGGCCCGCGACAGCTCCGGGTCCGGGACGATGCCGAGGAGCATGCCGGGCCGGCCGGGCTGGTCGATCGTCCCGTCGCGGCGCAGCACGAGCGGCAGCGGGTGGCCGCCCGTGGCGAGCCGCGCCCGCCAGCCGCCGGCGCCGTCCGGCCGCAGCGCGGCGTAGAGCACGGTGCAGAAGCGGAAGTCGGTGCCGTGGCGCAGGATCGCGTGGTTGAGCTCTGAGAGCACCTCGACCGGGTCGTGGGAGTGCAGCGTCGAGGCGCGCGTGGTGTAGCGGGCGAGCGCGGTGATCGCCGCCGCCTCGGCGCCCTTGCCGCAGACGTCGCCGATCACGAGCGCCCACTCGCCGCCCGAGGTCGCGAAGCAGTCATAGAAATCACCGCCGACCTCGGCTCCCTCGCCGGCGGGGCGGTAGGCCGCCGCCAGCGAGGCACCGGGCAGCTCGGGGAGGTCGGGCGGCAGCAGCGAGCGCTGCAGCGTCTGGGCGACGCGGGTGCGCTCCGCATAGAGCCGCGCGTTGTCCATCGCAAGCGCTGCGCGCCGCGCGAGGTCGGTGAGCAGTGAGAGCATCTCCTGCTCGTGGTCGGGCGCCGGCGGGTCCTCGAAGCCGCAGCCGAGCACGCCGAAGATCCGCTCGCGGGCCCGCAGCGGGACGACCGCGGCGCCGCCGAGCCGCTCGGCGGTCGCCGCCGCGGCCTCCGGCGCCGGCCCGCTGGGGGGCTCCGGCCCGCGCCGGCGGACGAACACCGGGTGGCCCGTGCGCAGCACGCTCGCGAGCACCTCCGGCTCGGCGAGCTCGGCGGCCCACGCGGCGCCGCTCGCCTTCATGACCGCCTCACGCCGGGGGTCCCGGGCGACGCCGATCGCCTCGCGCAGGCTCCGGCCTTCGGTGAGCAGGACCGCGCAGGTGTCGGCGACCGTGCCGACCGTCAGGCGCGCGACGCGCTCGAGCGTCTCGGCTTCGTCGAGCGAGACGTCGAACAGCGCCGAGGCGTCGGCGAGGAGCGTCATGCGGCGCTCGGCGGCCTCGGCCGCCGCCCGTGCCTGGCGCTCGAGCAGCAGCGCCTCTTCGCGCTGGGCCTCGGCCCGCTTGCGGGCGGTGATGTCGCGGACCACGACGACGAGTTGGTCGTGCTCGTCCACGCGCAGCGGCACGCCGGCGGCGTCGATGTCGACGAGGCGACCCGAGCGGTGCGCGAGGACCAGTTCGTAGTGGGGGTCGATCAGCCCTTCGCGCACGCGGCGATCGGCCCGCGTGCGCGCCTCGTCGCGATGGCTCGGCGGGATCAGCTCCCAGACCGACCGCATCGCGCGCAGCTCGTCGAGCCCGTAGCCCGTGAGGTGCTCGAACGCGGCGTTGGCGTACACCAAGTGCGCGTCCTCGAGCACCACCATGCCCTCGCCGACCTCCGAGAGCGCCGCGAGCAGCGTCTCGTAGCGGTCGGTCTGCGCCCGCAGCGCCCGGTCGGCGGCCCGGCGGTCGGTGATCTCGAAGACCACGACGCCGATCCCGAGCACCGTGTCGCCGCTGCGCACGGGGTAGTAGGAGGCGAGCCAGGTGCGCCGCCGGCCAGGCGCCGCCGGGGTCTCGCCGGTGATCTCGTCCTCGAGCAGCGGCACACCCGTCTCGAGCACCCGCCGCATCTCCGCCTCGACGCCGTCGAGGTCGGGCAGCAGCTCGGCGGGGGTCCGGCCGCGGTGCTGCTCCGCGGGGATGCCGTTCGTCTCGGCCAGGCGGTCGTTGACGCGGACGAAGCGCAGCTCGGTGTCGAGGTAGCCGAGGCCCACGGGAGCGCTGTCGAACAACGTCGTGAGCAGAGCGTTGGAGTCGGCCAGCCGGCGCTCGGCCGTCCGCGCCTCGGCGAGCAGGCGGGCGTTGTCCAGAGCGAGCCCGCAGCGGCGGCCGAGTTCGCGCGCCACCGCTTGGACGCGCGCGCCATTGCCGCGCCCCGGACCCACCGAGATCTCGCCGAGCATGCGGCCGCGGGCCACGAGCGGTGCCGACACCGCCGCGGGCGACCCGGGGAGAGCACTGCCCGCGAACGCGACTCGGCGCGGCGATCCGTCGGGGCCCCGCAGGTCGATCGAGCACCAGGCGCCCAACGCGGGGACCGCCAGCCTCGCGACCTGCGCGAGCACGGGCTCGAGATCCTCGGCCGGCATCTCGAGCAGCTCGCCCGTCGCGTGCAGCAGCCCGGCGTGCGCGGCGGCGGCCGACGCCTCGCGCCGCAGCACCAGGCTCCAGCCGAGCACGATCGCGAGCGCGAGCCCGGTGACCACAAGCCCGGGCAGCGACATCCCCTGCACGTGCTCGAACGCCAGGCCGGCGGCGAGGAGGAGCGCCCCGGCGACGATGATGAGTCTGGCGAGGCGCGTGTGGGGCCGGAGATGGCGCAGATCCCGCTTCTACCAGGCCCGGACCCCCGTGACCAGCCCGAATGCTCAAACATCCTGACCGGGAGCCCGGGTACGGGCTCAGGCGGCGGCGCGCCTATCCATGCCGGCCGGCGCGGCGCCGGCCACCGCCAGCCCGCGGCGGTAACCGTCGGCGAGCCGGCCGAGCGCCCGCGCCCAGCTGCGCTGCTCGACCGCCGCCGGGCCCCCGCGAGCGAGCCGTTCGCGCCCCGCCCGCGATCCCGCCAGGCCGGCGACCGCCGCCCCGATCGCCTCGGCGTTCGGCGGGCAGAGCCAGGCCGGAACGGCCGTCGGCGATCAGCTCGGCGGGCCCGCCGATCCCGACCGCCACCACCGGGAGCCCGGAGGCCTGCGCCTCGAGGACGACCTGCCCGAACGTGTCGGTCCGCGACGCGAACAGGAACAGATCCGCGGAGACGCAGGCGCTCGCCAGCGCGTCGCCCTCCAGCCAGCCGAGGCAGGTGACATGCTCGCCGAGCCGCTCTGCGAGCGCCTCGCGCTCCGGGCCGCCGCCGGCGAGGACGAGGTGCAGCCGCGGGTCGCGCGACCGCGCCTGCTCGAACGCGTCGGCGAGCAGCCCCATGCCCCTCTCGCGGGTCAGACGGCCGGCGTAGAGCACGTTGACCCGCGTCGGGTCGGGGCCGAAGCGGCCAGGCCGGCGGCGGCTGGGGCTGAAGCGGTCGAGGTCGACGCCGCGGTCCCAGCGCCCGATCCGCTCGGCCGGGATCCTGAGCGCGACCAGCTTGGCGTCGGAGTCGGCGCTGGGGGAGAGGACGTGGCCGGCCTGGCCATAGAACGCCCCGAGCGCGAGCCGCACGCCGAGCTCGAGCGCCTCTGATCCCGACCGCAGGCCCGCATAGCTCGCCAACTCGGTGTGGTAGGAGCCGACGGTCGGCAGCTCCATGATCCGGCCGATGAGCCCCGCCGCCACGCCGGCCGGGCCTGGCGTGCACAGGTGCAGGACGTCGTAGCGGCCGTCCGCGAGCGTCTCGACCATCGCCGGCAGGCTGGGGACGCCGACCCGGACGTCGGGGTAGAACGGGATCTCGACCTCCGCGACGGCGCTCAGGCGCCGGTCGACGTGTGGGTCGGTGCCGATCACCTCGACCTCGAACCCGGGCACCCCGCGCTCGCGGATCTCGTCGGGCGTGTGCGTCACTCCGTGCATCGCGCCGACGCCGTCGGCGACGAGGGCGACCCGCAGCGGCTCGTGCTCGCCGGCCGTCCGCCGGCGCTTCTCGCGCGCGAGGAACGCCGCGGCCGGCGCGTACGGGATGGCGGCGACCGACGCGTCGAAGAGCTCGGCGGCGGCCCGGCCGGCCCCGGCGCCGGCGCCCTTGGCGGCCTCGGTCAGCACCGTCGTCACCACCGCCGCGAGCCCGCGCTCGTGGATGCGGCGCGCGCGGCGGTACAGGTCCGCGTGCGAGAAGCCGTCCGCCTGCAGCCACGCGAGCAGCTCCTCGCCGGAGAGGTGCCCGAGGCCGACGGACGCGAGCCACGCGCGCAGGATCGCCCGCGCGTCGTCCGGGCCGAGATCCGAGCCGCGCGATGTCGACACCGGCGTGGTCGTCCGGGCCGCCGATGCCGATCCCGCCGTGGGTGTCGACGTAGACGGCGGCCGGGTGGTTGAGCTCGGGGGCGCGCGCGCCGTTGCGGACCTCCCACACCTCGAACAGCTCGGCCAGGCGGCGGCGGTGGCGGGCGGTCAGCGGCGCGGCGACCGCGAAGAACGGATGCGCGAGCGCGCAGGCGATCTCGCGCTCGTGCAGGTAGGCGGCCGCCGCCTCGACGTCGTCGTTGTGCGCCTGCAGCCACTCGTGGTGTTCGGGGGTGATGCCGAGGCACAGCACGTGGACCGCCTGGGCCTCGTCCTTGAAGCCCACGGTCAGCTCCTCGGAGACGAACGTGTCCTCCGGGTGCGCCGCGCGCAGCGCGAGCGCCCCGTCGATCGTGTCGTGGTCGGTGAGCGTCACGAAGTCGATCCCGCGCCGCTTGGCGAGCGCGTAGACCTCCTCCGGTTCCGTGGCGCACTCCGGCAGGCCCAGCGCCCGGGCGACCCCGAGCTTCGAGACCTGCGAGGCGGTCGAGTGGCAGTGCAGGTCGACTCGGCTGGTAGGGGTCATCGGCGCTCCCTGTTCGTTGTGTTCAGTCGAGTCGCACAATGGTCGTGTGAGCAGGGGTTCTTGTAACCGTCCGGCTACCGGGCCGTGATCAGCCGGTGGACGCGGGGCGAGACTTCGCGGGTGAGGAGGCGGGTCCAGTGGTGCCGCTGCGCGGGCACTGCGCAGGACGTTCTCACTGGAAACTTGGGGGCAGAAACACCCTCGCCTCGGAGACCGGCTCGAACTTCAGGCCTCGGGTGGGGCTATCCATGAGAGCTCGCCGTGCCTTGTCGGTCAACAGCAGTCGACCCCCGAGGTTCGCCGCGAGAAGGAGATCGCTGCCGTCCCACGACTCCTCCGGGATCACGATGCCCCTCCGGATGTCCGGCTCGCCCGGAACCACCGCTCCCTTCAGGAGGTCCACCGGCCCGCACCGGCCGGTGATCACCAACCCTGCGTACTCACCTTCGATCGGCGAGCCGCCTTCGTAGAACAGCTCGATCGGGTACGTGGCCCAGCCGGTGCAGCCCTGATCTACGAGCGCGTCGATGAACCGTCGCGACACGTACCAGATCGCCGAATCGCCCGCGTAGTTGAAGTCGCCCGGTCTGCCTCTCGAGCTATCGCTCCGCAGCAGAAGCGGGTTGGGCGGAACCCATTCCCCGCGGCTTAGGCCACGGCGCATCGACTCCTCGAGATCGGGGACGATGACGGCCGAGAACGAACCAAACCGTGACGGCCACAACTCATAGAATCTGGCGCTACCCACAGAACGTGACACGAACATCTAAACGCTCGTGCCGGTCCCCTTCGCGGCCGATGGTCGACGCATGCCCCGCTCACTCGCCCCGATGCTGGCCACCGCGCTCTGCCTGCTGCCCTTCGGGGTGGTTGGCTGCGGCGGCAATCCGGACAAGTCGGGGCGGGCGCCCGATACGGTCCGCGATGTGGGATTGCGAGATCGGATTGCGAAACGCCCGCCGCGCGACGAGGCGTCGATCCGCCGGATGCTCGAGGCGAAGGGCGCGACAGCAGAACACGCGCAAGAGCTCGTCGCAATCTTGAGCCGGCGGCTGCCGCCCGAGGAAATGCATGTGTGGCTCGCTCACCCTTTCAAGTCGCACCCGGTGCCAGACCCCGAGGCGGCGAAGGAGCTCGCGGGCGATGACCTCATTGCGACCCCGATGAATTGGACGCCGATCAACGCTGTTGCGGCTGGCAAGATCGACTTGGTCATGGCCGAGGCGAAGCGCTACGTCGCCCGATGACCGCCGGGACGTGGCTTCGCGGCAGGCGAGAAAGTTGACCGACCTAGGTGAGGAGCACGGGCAGCTCGTGCATGGCGGCGAACACGTGGACGCCCTCCCGCGCGAGTTGCTCGGCCGGGGTCCGGCCCGCGTAGCCGAACACGGTCATGCCGGCCGCCAGCGCGGCGGTGACGCCGACCGGGGAGTCCTCGACGACGGCGCAGCGCTCGGGGTCGACGCCCATGCAGGTGGCGGCGTGCAGGAACAGGTCGGGCGCCGGCTTGCCGTGCGCGACCTCGGTCGCCGAGAAGATCCGGCCCTCGAAGCGCGGCAATAGCCCGGTGCGGCCGAGCGTGCGCCGGATCTTCTCGTGCTCGCCGCTCGACGCCACGCAGGTGAGGGTGTCGCCGAGCGCGTCGAGCGCCGCCTCGATCCCCTCGACCGCCTCGAGCTCGGTCTCGAACGCGGCGTAGCACGCGGCGCGGTAGCTCGGGACGAGGTCCTCCGGCGCGGGCCGGCCGATCCGCCGCTCGACGTCGTCGAGCACCGCCTTCAGCGAGCCGCCCATGTACCGCTCGATCGCCTCCTCCGTGGTCGTCGGAAGGCCGCGCTCGGTGAGCGCCTCGGCGAGGATGCGGTTGGAGATCGGCTCGGAGTCGACGAGCACGCCGTCGCAGTCGAGGACGACGAGATCGAAGCGGCTCATCGGTCGTGTGGTCTAGTGGTCGTCTGGCGCGAAGGCGAGGGCGATCGCTACGCGGTCGTACCCCGCGCCGAGGCAGGCCATCAGCTTGATCCGCGCGGCGGCGGACGTCAGCGAGCCCGCGGCCACGATGCCGACGTCGCGCAGGTCGCGCTCGGAGCCCTCGAAGTCGTAGCTGTCGCGCAGGATCGAGCCGCGCTTGGGGCGGACGGTGGCGACGACCGGGATCCGCTCGGCCGCGCGGCGCAGCCCACCGAGGAACGGGGGTGGCACGTGACCGGCCCCGAGCGCGACCGCGATCAGGCCGTCCGCGCCGGCGGCCAGCGCGGCGTCGATGATGGCGCCGTCGAGGCCCAGGGCTGCCGGGATGATCGGCACTGCGGCGTCGAGCCCGGCGACCGGGATCGGCGCCAGGCGCTCGACCGAGCTCCTGAGCCGGACCCGGCCCTCTTCGATGCGGCCGAGCGGTCCCTGGGTCGGCGACTGGAACGCCGACAGCGACGTGGAGTCGGCCTTGCGGACCGCGCGCGCCGCGTGCACCTCGCCGGTGAAGGTGACGAGGACGCCGAGGCCGGCCGCCTCAGCGGAGCCGGCGACCGCCGAGGCGTCCAGCAGGTTGGCGGGGCCGTCGGCGCCGGCCGCCGAGGATGGGCGCATCGCGCCCGTGAAGACGATCGGGGTGTCGCCGCCGTAGAGCAGGTCCGTGAGGTAGGCGACTTCCTCGAGCGTGTCGGTCCCGTGAGTCACGACCACGCCGCGCCCCTCCGCCGCCTCCTGCACCGCCGCCAGGGCGATCGACAGCGCCTCGGGGCCGGTGAGCTGGGCGCTGGGGCGGTTGAGCAGCGACCGGACGCGCAGGCCGGGGACCGCGCCGAGGCCGGGGACGGCGGCCACCAGCGCCTCGCCGTCGAGCTCGGGCGAGACCGCTCGAGCCCCGGATCCCGGGCTCGCCATCGCGATCGTGCCGCCGGCCGACAGGATCGTGACGGGACGGGGATCGACGGTGGGCACGGCCGCGAGGCTAACGGCTCCACGCGCGCGAGGCACCCCGGGGCACGCGACCGACGTGGTCTCACCAGTTCCCCGAGACGGGTGGGGGCGCCGCTTCGTGCAAGGGCTCGACGAGCGCGGTCCCGCCGACGGACTGCGACGAGTTCCCGTCCACACCACCGTGCAGGGCGGGAAGTCCGGAGCGCCGCAGCCGCAACGTGAGGATCATCGCGGCCAGCGCCAATCGCAGCCAAGGAGGCTCACTCATCAGCGCGTCGAGGTCGGTAAGCGGATCCCCTAACGGCCACGAGATCCTTGGGTGGCCCGAGCCCGCGCCGACCCGAGGTCGGGTATTCAGCCCACCGAGGGCGCGTTGACTACGACGCCAAGCAGATGCTCCGTACGGAAGGGAACCCTCAGCGATACACCTGGCGGCAAGCCGAGCCGGCTGACCACGCTACTCGCCCGCAAGAGGCCGCGGGCGGTGTGGAAAGCCACCGCCCGCGGCCGGCGAGCGCTACGCCGTCACTCCGTCCGGAACGCGCCGGAGGAGAGCGTCTGGTTGCCGCTGTGCTCGATGGCCAGGACCTCCCACTTGTACGCGGTGCGGGGTTCGAGGAATCCGTCCGGGATGGCCATGCTCGTGACCGACGGCGGCAGGTACATGCTGAGCCCGAGCTTTCCGATCATGTGCGGGTGCGGCTCGACGTCCTTCTCGATGATCAGCTGGTACGAGATGATCCGCACCGGTTCGCCCGTGATCGTCTTGGACACGGGGGTCCAGCGCGCGACGAGGCCGCGCACCGGCGCGGTGGCGCCCTCCGCGGGAGAGACCAGCGTCGGGCCCGCCGGGATATCGTGCGTCAGCCACGCGGTGCCCGACGTGCGGCCCGCGCTCGTGCCGTTCTCCTGAGCAGGACCGGCGATCTTGTAGCGGCCCTCGGGCAGCTTCGCGAGCATCTCGCCGATCGGCACGTCCGCGTTTGCGGGCTCGACGGACTCGAAGAACAGCTCGGTCAAGCCCAGCTTGGCAAACGTGCCGCGGGCCTCGAACCTCGCCACTCTCCCGTTGGGTCCGCGCACGTCGAGCCGGCGCCACCCCTCGCTGTCGACGAATCCCTGAAATCCGGTGTCCTCGTCTGTGGCGTTGTGCTCGATGTTGAGCTTGGCGTCCTTCAGCGGGACCGCGGCGGCCGAGCCGGCCGCGACCCGCGAGGGCGGCGCCTCGGCGAAGCCGGCGCCGGCATAGACAGCCGCACCCACGAGCAGGCCAGCCGATAGGAGTGAGAGGCTCGACATCTTCACTGGTACCTCCGCAACGGTTGAATTTTGTACCGGTGACCGACGCTAGGGCGTCCAACATGAGGTAACGATGAGACGGTCGGCGCGCACCGACCGCTGCACCCGAACACCGCGCTCGGGATCACTGGGTACTGGCGCGGGGGGAGCTGGCCACCATCCGTGCTCCCGCCCCGCTGGAGGATCCGCCTAGTGGGGACCTCTCCGGAGAAGCGAGGGTGACTCGACGCGCATCCGCGGCGGTCACGGACTGTTCACTCGCGGCCGCAGGGTGCCGGAGACCCTGATGGCGTGATCACGGCCTCCGCACCGCTCACCGCCCCCGCCACCCGCGTCTCGCACGCCGACCGCGTCAGCCGCAGCCGCGTGCGGCTCGCCGACGGGTCGCACACGACGGTCCACATCGCGGCGTTCGACGCCGCCCGGACCGAGGTCCGCGTCGCGGTGGTTCGCGGGCAGGCGCGGCTCGAGGAGCACTGCGCCCGCCGGGGTGTCCCGGACGCGATCGTCGGCGGCTTCTTCACCCGTCCCGACGGCCTGCCGCTGGGCGAGGTCCGCACCCGCGGGGTCCTGCGCCGCCACGCCCCCTTCCTGGCTCCGTACGCGACCGAGCGCGCCTGCGTGCACGTCCAGGGCGGCGCGCTGCGCATCGCGGCGCGCCACGAGTTGCAAGCCGCGCCCCGCGGGGATCTCCTCCAAGCGGGTCCATTGCTGGTCCGCGACGGCGCCGCGGTCTACGACCGCACGCGCGACCCGGAGGGGTTCTCCTTGGGCGCGGCGCAGTTCGACTCCGACATCACCGACGGACGCCACCCCCGCGCGGCACTCGCGCTGGCGGGCGACCGCGTCCTGGCGGTCGCCTGCGACGGACGGGCCGCCGACGACTCCGGGCTCACGCTCGAGGAGCTCGCCGATCTGCTCGCAGGCCTGGGGGCGAGCAGCGCGATCAACCTCGACGGTGGCGGCTCCACGAGCCTGGTCGTCGGCGGCCGCCTCCGCAACCACCGCGCGGCGGCTACGAGCGCTCCGAGCCGGGCGGGCGGCCCATCTCGACCGCGCTCTTGTTCCTCCCGCGGCGCTGAGGGATCGCTCGGCGCGACTAAGCGCACGTCCCTTCCAAACCCGCTCCATTCGCCCGATGTAAGGGCTCCCGGCGTAGCGCACCATGGAGTCATGTTGTTGACCGGAGCAGACCACATCGACGCCGAGGCCGCCTTCGATCGAGCCGCCCGCGCGCGGCGCCGTGCCGCGCTGCTGCGCCGCCTCGGCCGCACGCGCGCCGGGTGCCCGCGGCTTGCCGTGTTCGACGGCCGGCCCACGGCCGCGCAGTCGCGAGCCATGGTCGCCGCGCGCGGGGTGCGCGAGATCCCGCTCGACGCGATCAGCGGAACGCTCGAGCCCAGCCGCGCCGAGCAGTTCGACAGCCGCTTCCGCCCTGCCCGGAGCGCCCGCAGGCGCTGGCAGCGGGTGTGGCTGGCCGAGCAGCAGGGGAGGGTGCTCCCGCCGATCTCCGTGGTGCTGACGGGCGATGGCTCGTATGCCCTCCGCGACGGGCATCACCGGGTCTCGGTGGCCCGCGCCCGGGGCGCCGTCTCGATCGACGCCAGCGTCGATTCGGGTACGTTCACCGTCTGACCACATTTTCTTCACATCCGCCGCGGGTGGTCATGGCGCTGCTGTTCTTTCCTCGCGGCGGATCGGCGCACGTCGCCCGCAATCTCGCGTCCGAGCTGCCGGCCGCGGGTTGGCAAGCGACGATCGTCAGCGGGTCGGCCCGCCCGGACGGCGACGCGCTCGAGTTCTACGCCGGGCTCGACGTCCGTCCGGTCGACATGACCGAGGCGCTCACGGCGCCCGAGCCGCTGCTGGCGGACCCGCCGATGCATCCCTCGTTCGAGAACCGCCCGGGGGCGCCTGACCGCTGGATGGCGACGCTGACCGACGTCGAGCTCGAGCACCAGGTCGAGGCGTGGTCGAAGGCGCTGATCGAGGCCGGCGCGCCCGACGCCGACGTGCTCCACCTCAACCACCTGACGCCGATCAACGCGGCGGCCGAGCGGGTGGCGCGCGGGGTGCCGGTCGTCGGGCACCTGCACGGGACGGAGCTGCTGATGCTCGAGGACCTGGCGCCCGAGCACCCGTGGCGGCGCCGGCTCGCGCGCTGGGCCGCGCGCTGCGAGCGGATCGTGGTGCTGTCGGACTCGCAGGTCGCCCGCGTGCACGAGCTGCTGGGGGTCGATCCGGCGCGCTGCGTGCAGGTCTCCAACGGCTTTGACCCCGCGGCGTTCACCGAGCACCCGGTCGCCGACCGGGCCGCCCATTGGCGCCGGCACCTGGTCGACGAGCCGCGCGGCTGGCGCCCGGGCGCCGGCGTCGGCTCGGTCCGCTACACGGCGCAGGAGGTCGAGGACGCGTTCGCGCCCGGCAACCCGGTCCTCCTCTACGTCGGGCGCTTCACGTCGGTCAAGCGCGTCGGCCTGCTCATCGAGGCCCACCAGCGGGCGAGGACGACCTACGCGACCCGCGCGCCGCTCGTGCTGCTCGGTGGGTTCCCGGGGGAGTGGGAGGGCGAGCACCCGATGGAGACGGTCGAGCGGCTCGGCGCCGAGGACGTCTTCCTGGCCGGCTGGCACAGCCACGACGAGCTCCCGGGGTTCCTCAACGCCGTCGACGTGGTGGTCCTGCCGTCGGTGCGCGAGCAGTTCGGAGCGGTCCTCGTCGAGGGCATGGCCTGTGGGCTGCCGGTGGTGGCGGTCGACGCCTACGGCCCGGCGGAGATCGTCGACGACGGCGAGACGGGCTGGCTGGTCGAGCCCGACGACGTCGACGGCATGGCGCGTGCCCTCACCGAGGTGGTCGCCGACCGCGCCGAGCGCCGCCGCCGCGGCCGCGCCGCCCGCGAGATCGCCCGCGCCCGCTACGCGTGGCCGGCCCTCGCCCACCGGGTCGCCGACGTTTATGAAGCCGCGCGGCAGGGTGCCGGCACGCCAACCCCGCGCGCGAGCGTGGGTCCGATCCCCTAGATCATCCGTCCAGCCGCGTAAAGCGGGGTCGGCGTGGGCCGATGGACCGAACATGGGCTCATCGCCGGATAGCCGGACCCTGCCCGAAGGCGATGTGAATCGGCGGGGCATCGCGGGCCTGTCCGGCGTGCGCGCGGTGTGGGCACTGACCGCGCTCGTCACCGCCGCCGCGGTCGTCCTCTACACGCTGATCCTGCCCGCGCTCGACCCGATCGACGCGCCCGTGCACATCCCCTGGTGGGCGCTGACCGCCCTGCTGGCCGCCTCGCAGATGTGGACGGTCCATCTCTTCTTCCGGCGATCGGCCCAGTCGTTCAACCTGTCGGAGCTCGTGATCGTGCCGGGGCTCGTCCTCGCGGCGCCGCGCGACCTGGTCATCGCCTGCATCGTCGGCCCGGCCGTCGTGCTCGCGCTGCGCAACCCGCCGGTCAAGCTCGCGTTCAACCTCGCGCAGATGGCGCTCAACGCGTGCATCGCGATCCTGCTCTACCACGGACTCGCCGGCGGCGAGGCGATCGGGCCGCAGGCCTGGGGTGCCGCGTTCGTCGCGATGATCGCCGGAGGGGTCGCCTGCGTCGCGCTGCTCTCCGCCGCCATCTCGATGACCGAGGGGAACATCGACTGGCGCGAGACGCTCCGGATGCTCGGCTTCGACACGCTGGTCACGGCGACGCTGACCGCCGTCGGGCTCGCCGTCACGACGCTCGTCGTCCTCGACGCCCGCAGCACGTGGCTGCTCGCGGTCCCGATCGTCGCCGCCATGGCCGCCTATCGCGCCTACCTCGTGGAACGCCGCCGGCGCGAGCGCCTCGAGTTCCTCTACGACGCGACCCACGCCCTGTCGCTGGCGTCGACCCTGTCGGAGGCGGTGCTCGATCTGCTCGCCCGCAGCCGTGTCGCGTTCCGCGCCGAGCTCGCCGAGCTGGTGCTGCTCCCCGCCGCCGGCGGCGTCGCCCGGCGTGCCCGCGTCTCCAGCGAGGGCGCGGAGGCGATGACGCCGCTCGACGGCGAGACCGCGGCGGCGCTGCAGGCGCTCGCCGACGGCGGCGTGGGCGCCCGCATCCTCGACGCCCCGGGCGGCGACAGCCCGCTCGACGCCTACCTGCGCGACGCCGGCGTCGTGCGCTCCGGCCTGCTCGCCGTGCTGCAGGAGGAGGGCGAGCCGCCGCTCGGCGTCATGATCGTGGCCATCCGCCCCGACGTGGACCGGAAGTTCGGCGCGTCGGACGTGCGGCTGCTCGGCAAGCTCGCCGCCAACGCCGCCGCGTCGCTGGCCCATGAGACGCTCGAGCAGGACTTCGGCCGCCTCGAGCAGCTCCAGACCGAGCTCGAGCACATGGCCTTCCACGATCCGCTGACCGGCCTCGCCAACCGCGCCCGCTTCACGGAGCAGGTCTCCCACGCGCTGGCCCGGCGCGACGCGCTGGTCGCCGCCCTGTTCATCGATCTCGACGACTTCAAGACCGTCAACGACTCGATGGGCCACCGGGCCGGCGACGAGCTCCTGGTCGGCGTCGCCGAGCGCCTGCGCTCCAGCCTGCGCGCGCACGACACCCCCGCGCGCCTCGGCGGCGACGAGTTCGCGGTGCTCGTCGAGGACGCCGAGAACATGGAGGTCGTCCTCGAGATCGCCGAGCGGATCCTCGCCTCGCTCGACGCCCCGCTCGCCATCACGGGCGGGAACGTCGTCGTCCGCGCCTCGATCGGCGTCGCCACCAGCGCGGAGGGCGTCCGCAACGCCGACGACCTCGTCCGCAACGCCGACCTGGCGATGTACCGAGCCAAGAACCAGGGCAAGGGCTGCGTCGAGCTGTTCCAGCCGGAGATGCACGCCAACGCCGTGCAGCGCCACGAGCTCAAGTCCGAGCTGCAGCGCGCCGTGGACTCCGACCAGTTCGTCGTCCTCTACCAGCCCGTCGTCGACCTCCGCGGCGGCCAGGTCGCCGGCGTCGAGGCGCTCGTGCGCTGGCAGCACCCGCGTCTCGGGCTCGTCGGCCCCGACGACTTCATCCCGCTCGCCGAAGAGGCCGGCCTGATCGCCGGCATCGGCCGCCACGTGCTGGCCAAGGCGTGCGAGAAGCTCGCCCTGTGGCGCCGCGCGAGCATCGCCGGCGACGCGTTCACCCTCTCGATCAACCTGTCGGTGCGCGAGTTCCAGAGCGCGGAGCTCGTCGAGTCGCTCCGGCACGCGGCCGCCCACGCCGGCGTCCCGTCGTCCGCGATCACGCTCGAGATCACCGAGTCCGCCCTGATGGAGGACTTCGACAGCGGCGTGGCGCGGATGCGCGAGATCAAGGCGGCCGGGTTCCGCCTCGCGCTCGACGACTTCGGCACGGGCTACTCCTCGCTCGGCCACCTGCGCAGCTTCCCGATCGACGTGCTGAAGATCGCCAAGCCGTTCGTCGACCACATCGCCGAGCGCGAGCGCGACGCCGCGTTCCTGCGCTCGATCCTGGAGCTGGCCCGGACCCTCTCGCTCGACGTCGTCGTCGAGGGCGTCGAGACCGCCGAGCAGGCCCGAATCCTGCTCGGGATGGGCGCTCGCAACGTGCAGGGCTTCGTCTTCTCACGGCCGGTCGATGACCGCGCGCTGTCGGCCATGCTGACGCTGACGCCGCTGCGCGGCTTCGCCGAGGCGCCCGTCGCCGGAATCGAACCACGGCTGTCCGTGCCGCCGCCTGGCCTTATTTCCGCCAGTTCACGCTGATAGCCTTTCCGGCTCCGCCTCAGGGCCCCCGCCCGCGCCACGGGAGTTCGCCATGCACTACCGCCAGAAGCCGACAGAGTCGGTCGGCCTGTACGACCCCACATACGAGCACGACGCCTGCGGCGTCGCGTTCGTGGCCCGCCTGAGCGGGGAGCCGAGCCACGAGGCGGTCCGCCGCGCCGTGGTCGCCTTGGCGAACCTGGAGCACCGCGGGGCCGCGGGCGCCGACCCGAACACGGGCGACGGCGCCGGGATCCTGCTGCAGATGCCCGACGAGCTGCTGCGTTCAGTGCTCGAGGAAGACCTGCCGCCTCCAGGCGCCTACGGCGTCGGCGTCGTCTTCTTGCCTCAGGACCGCGCCAAGCGCGAGGGCTTCGAGCGGCTGCTGACCGAGACCGTCGAGGCCGAGGGCCAGCGCGTCCTGGCCTGGCGCGACGTGCCGGTCGACAAGGACTACGTCGGGATCACCGCCAACTACTTCGCGCCGTACATCAAGCAGCTGGTCATCGGCGCCTCCGACGAGCTGGCCGCCGACCCGGACGCGTTCGAGCGCAAGCTCTACGTCATCCGCCGCGTCGCCGAGCTGGCCGCGGGCCCCGAGCTGGTCATCCCGTCGCTCTCCAGCCGGACGATCGCCTACAAGGGCATGCTCACGGCGCCGCAGCTGCTGGGCTACTTCCCCGACCTGCAGGACGAGCGGACCAAGACCGCGCTCGCCCTCGTGCACTCGCGGTTCTCCACGAACACGTTCCCGAGCTGGGAGCTCGCGCACCCGTACCGGATGATCGCCCACAACGGCGAGATCAACACGCTGCGGGGCAACATCAACTGGATGCGCGCCCGCGAGTCCCAGCTCGCGTCGGAGCTGTTCGGGGTGGAGGACCTGCGCAAGATCCTCCCGGTCGTCCGCCCCGGCGGGTCGGATTCCGCGACCTTCGACAACGTCCTCGAGCTGCTCGTCCTCGGCGGCCGCACGCTGCCGCACTCGGTGATGATGATGGTCCCCGAGGCCCACGAGGGCCGCGCCGACCTCCCCGACCACCTGCGCGGGTTCTACGAGTTCCACTCCTGTCTGATGGAGCCGTGGGACGGCCCGGCGGCGATCGCCTTCACCGACGGGCGGGTCATCGGCGCCACGCTGGACCGCAACGGGCTGCGCCCGGGCCGCTGGATGGAGACCAAGGACGGCTGGGTCGTCCTGGGCTCGGAGACCGGCGTGATGGACGAGCCGGCCGAGAACATCGCCCGCAAGGGCCGCCTGCAGCCGGGCAAGCTGTTCCTCGTCGACCTCGCCGAGGGGCGGATCATCGCCGACGAGGAGGTCAAGGAGAAGGTCGCGACCGCCAAGCCGTACGGCGAGTGGTACCGCCAGGGCGTCGTGCACCTCGACGACCTCCCGGCCCGCGAGCCGCGCGTGCCCCGCGTCGAGCCCCTGCGCGCCCGCCAGCTGGCGTTCGGCTACACGCAGGAGGACCTCCGCGTCCTGCTCGCGCCGACCGCGGCCAAGGGCGAGGAGCCGATCGGCTCGATGGGCAACGACCTCGCCCTCGCCGTCCTCTCCGAGCGCCAGCCGCCGCTGTTCAACTACTTCAAGCAGCTGTTCGCGCAGGTGACCAACCCGCCGATCGACCCGATCCGCGAGAAGGTCGTGATGAGCGTCGCCACCGGCGTCGGCTCGGAGCGCAACCTGTTCGAGGAGACCCCCGAGCACGCCCACCAGCTCGAGATGAAGCAGCCGATCCTGCGCTCGCCGGAGCTCGAGAGCCTGCGCCAGGTCGACTCCACCATCTTCTCCGCCCACACGATCGACATCACGTGGCCGGTCACCGAGGGCGCCGACGGCATGGGCGCCGCGGTCGCGCGGGTCGCCGCGGAGGCGTCCGAGGCGGTCGCCCGCGGCGTCAACATCCTGATCCTGTCGGACCGCAACCTCGGCCCCGACCGGGCGGCGATCCCGTCGCTGCTGGCCACCGCGAGCGTGCACCACCACCTGGTCCGCGAAGGCACCCGCCTGCAGACCGGCCTCGTGCTCGAGTCCGGCGAGCCGCGCGAGGTCCACCACTTCGCGACGCTGATCGGCTACGGCGCCTCGGCGATCAACCCGTACCTGATGTTCGAGTCGCTCGAGGAGCTGTGCCAGAAGGGCATCCTGCCCGCCGAGGTCACGGTCGACACGGCCGCCGAGCAGGTCGTCAAGGGGATCGGCAAGGGCCTGCTCAAGACCATCTCGAAGATGGGCATCTCGACGATCCACTCCTACAACGGGGCGCAGATCTTCGAGGCGGTGGGGCTCGCGCCGGACCTCATCGACGAGCACTTCACCGGAACGGCGTCGCGGATCGGCGGCATCGGCATGAAGACGCTGGCCGCCGAGACGCTCGACAAGCACGCGCGCGCCTACCCCCAGGCCCACCAGGACCTGCTGCCGGTCGGCGGCGTCTACGCCTGGCGCCGCGACGGCGAGCACCACCAGTGGAACCCCGAGACGATCTCCCTGCTCCAGCACGCCGTCCGCCACGGCGGCGCTGAGACCTACGAGGAGTACTCGCGGCTGGTCAACGAGGACGCCGCCCGCCGGGCGACGCTGCGCGGCCTCATGAAGTTCCGCCTCGCCGAGGACGGCGGCGTGCCGCTCGACGAGGTCGAGCCGGCGAAGGAGATCGTCAGGCGGTTCGTCACCGGCGCGATGTCGCTCGGGTCGCTGTCGCGCGAGGCGCACGAGACGCTGGCGATCGCGATGAACCGGATCGGCGGCAAGTCGAACACCGGCGAGGGCGGGGAGGACCCGGTCCGCTACCAGCTCGACCCCAACGGCGACTCGCGCCGCTCTGCGATCAAGCAGGTCGCCTCGGGCCGCTTCGGCGTCAACATCCACTACCTCGTCAACGCCGACGAGCTGCAGATCAAGATGGCCCAGGGCGCCAAGCCCGGCGAGGGCGGCCAGTTGCCCGGCCACAAGGTCGACCGCTACATCGGCAAGATCCGCTTCACGACGCCGGGCGTGGGCCTGATCAGCCCGCCGCCGCACCACGACATCTACTCGATCGAGGACCTCAAGCAGCTCATCTACGACCTGCGCTGCGGCAACCCGCGGGCGCGGATCAGCGTCAAGCTGGTGAGCGAGGTCGGCGTCGGCACCGTCGCCGCCGGCGTGGCGAAGGCCAACTCCGACCACGTGCTGATCGCCGGCCATGACGGGGGCACCGGCGCGTCGCCGCTGTCCTCGATCCAGGCGGCCGGGATCCCCTGGGAGATCGGGCTCGCCGAGACCCAGCAGACGCTGGTGCTCAACGACCTGCGCTCGCGGATCTGGGTCCAGACCGACGGGCAGCTCAAGACGGGCCGCGACGTGGTCATCGCCGCGCTGCTCGGCGCCGACGAGATGGGCTTCTCGACCGCCCCGCTGATCGCGACGGGCTGCATCATGATGCGCGCCTGCCACCTGAACACGTGCCCGGTGGGGATCGCGACGCAGGACCCCGAGCTGCGCAAGCGGTTCCAGGGCCAGCCCGAGCACGTCGTGAACTTCTTCTTCTTCGTGGCCGAAGAGGTGCGCGGGATCATGGCCAAGCTCGGCATCCGCCGGTTCAAGGACCTGATCGGCCACTCCGAGCTGCTCGAGGCCGACGAGGCCATCGACACGTGGAAGGAACGCGGCGTCGACCTCACCCACATCCTGGCCAAGCCCGACGTGCCCGCCGACACGCCGCTGCGGCGCATGCAGCCGCAGGAGTCGCCGCTCGTCAACGCGCTCGACTGGCAGCTGATCGAGGCGGCCAAGGACGCGGTCGACCACCGCCGGCCGGTGACGGGCGAGTTCCCGATCAGGAACGTCAACCGGACGGTCGGCGGCCTGCTCTCGAGCGCGGTGACCGAGGTCCACGGGGCCGACGGCCTGGCGCCCGAGACGATCCGCTTCACGCTGCGCGGCTCGGCGGGGCAGTCGTTCGGCGCCTGGCTGGCGCCGGGCGTCGAGCTCACGCTGGTCGGCGACGCCAACGACTACACCGGCAAGGGCCTGTCCGGCGGCGTCCTCGCCGTCCGGCCGCCCGACGGCGTGACGTTCGCCGCCGAGGACAACGTGATCATCGGCAACACCGTGCTCTACGGCGCCACCAGCGGCCGCGCGTTCTTCCGCGGCCTCGCGGGCGAGCGCTTCGCGGTCCGCAACTCGGGTGCGAGCGCGGTGGTCGAGGGGGTGGGCGACCACGGCTGCGAGTACATGACCGGCGGCCGCGCGGTCATCCTCGGCCCGACCGGCATCAACTTCGCGGCCGGCATGAGCGGCGGCGTCGCGTACGTCCTCGACGAGACCGGCGCGTTCCCGGCGCGCTGCAACCGCGAGCTGGTCGACTTCGACCCGATCGAGGAGGCCGACGCGATCGAGCTGCGCTCGCTGATCGAGGAACACCATCTCCGGACCTTCTCGACCGTCGCCTCGCGGGTTCTGGGTGACTGGGAGGCGCTGTTGCCGAAGTTCGTGAAGGTCATGCCGCGCGACTACAAGCGCGCGCTCGCCGAGCTCGCGGAGGCCGAGCGGGCCGCGGACGCCGAGATCGGCGAGCCGATGCGCGCCGGCGACGAGGTGGGGGCGGTGGCCGATGTCGTCGGCGCCCCGCACACCGGCACCGCGAGGCAGAGCTGACATGGGCGAGCTCGGCGCCTTCCTGAAGATCGAACGGGTCGTCAACCCGGAGCGCGACCCGGCCAAGCGGACCGGCGACTACCTCGAGTTCATCGAGGCGCTGCCGGTGCCCGAGCTGCGCGAGCAGGGCGCGCGCTGCATGGAGTGCGGCGTCCCTTTTTGCCACAACGGCTGCCCGCTCGGGAACCTGATCCCGGACTGGAACGACCTCATCTACCGCGATCGCTGGCGCGAGGCGATCGACCAGCTGCACGCGACGAACAACTTCCCCGAGTTCACGGGGCGGCTGTGCCCCGCGCCGTGCGAGGCCGCGTGCGTGCTCGAGATCCGCGAGGGCGATGCGGTGACGATCAAGCAGATCGAGGTCGCGATCATCAACCGCGCCTGGGACGAGGGCTGGGTCGTCGCGCGGCCGCCGGCGTTCCGCACCGGCCGCTCGGCCGCGGTGATCGGCGCCGGGCCGGCCGGGATGGCCGCGGCCCAGCAGCTCAACTCCGCTGGGCACACGGTCACCGTCTACGAGCGCGACGAGGCCGGCGGCGGGCTGATCCGCTTCGGCGTGCCGGACTTCAAGATCGAGAAGTGGATCGTCGAGCGGCGCATCCGCCAGCTCGAGGCGGAGGGCATCGTCTTCGAGTTCGGGTGCGACGTCGGGATCGACCTGGGCGTGGAGGAGCTGCGCGAGCGCCACGACGCGATCGTCATCGCGACCGGCTCGCGCGTCCCGCGCGACCTGCCCGTGCCAGGCCGCGAGCTGCGCGGCGTGCACTTCGCGATGGACTACCTCTACCAGCGCAACCGCTGGGTCGCCCGGGTGCGCCCGGATAGCGAGGCGGAGGTCCAGCCTGTGCTGCCGGAACCCGCGCTCCAGGACGTGATCACCGCGGCCGGCAAGCACGTCATCGTCATCGGCGGCGGCGACACCGGGGCGGACTGCGTCGGCAACGCGCACCGCGAGGGCGCGGCGTCGGTGACCCAGATCGAGCTGCTCGGCGAGCCGCCGGCGACGCGGCCGGACGACCTCACGCCCTGGCCGCGCTGGCCGGTGAAGCTGCGGACCAGCTACGCGCTCAAGGAGGGCGGGGACCGCGACTTCGCGATCTCCACCACGCACCTGACCGGTGATGCGTCCGGCACGGTCACAGAGATCCACTGGGTCGAGAACTCCGGCACGCCGCCGTTCGACGCGATCCCCGGCACCGAGACCACCCGGCCCGCCGATCTGGTCCTGCTCGCCATGGGCTTCCTGTATCCCGAGCAGCCGCTGCTCGAGCAGCTCGGAGTGGAGCGCGACGGGCGCGGCAACGTCAAGGCCGGCGCGTATGCGACGTCGGTCGAGGGCGTGTTCGCCGCGGGCGACGCGCGGCGCGGCCAGTCGCTGATCGTGTGGGCGATCAACGAGGGCCGCCAGTGCGCGCGGATGGCCGACCGCTACCTGTCGGGGCTGCCCGAGGTCGACCCGCGCGAGGCGCTGAGCGTCGGGACGTCGCAGCGGTTCGGCTCGGAGGACATGGGCGCCGACCCGCCGCAGAAGGCGAGCTACGGAGACGGGCGCGGCTAGATGCTGCTCTACCTGGTCTTCCTGGTCATCCAGGGTCTGATCATCGGCGCGTTGGCCCGCCTGGCGCTGCCGGGGAAGGACCCGCTGAGCCTGTTCCAGACGATGGCGGTCGGGCTCGCGGGGTCGTTCGTCTCGGGGATGATCGCGTACGCGGCGGGCGGTCGCGGTGGCGCGCCCTTCTTCATCGCGTTCGTCGTCTCGGTGCTGATCGTCTACGTGATCCGCCGCCGGCGCGGCGGCGACCTACTCAGCCCGAGCGCCGCAGACCCGCGCAAGCCCGGCCCGCACGAGCGCTGAGCGGGGCGGCGCGCGGTGCCGGACCGGCCACGCCCCCGCCACGCCGGCTGGTCCTCGTTCGTCGCCGACCGTGACGAGGAGCGCCCGCGCGCGCTGCGCGAGGAGGGCAACCCCGCCTACCGCGTGCGCGTCGAGTACAACCGCCGCACCCTGCTGATCCATCTCAGCGACGAGGACGGCAGCGGCTGGACGGTCGTGGCCGTCGACCGCGAGACGCGGCACCATGCCATGGCGCAGGCGCCCCGGCAGTCCGAGGCCGCCCAGCAGGCGCACGCCGCGCTCTACGCAGGCGACGTCACGAAGGTCTAGCCGAGTCTCGCGAGGCCACCGGCGGTGACCCTTGCGCGTGCGTACCGCCTGGCGGTAGCGTCGGCTTCTTACCTTCGGGCTCCTTCGTCTTCGTGAGGTGGTCGCGTGCGTGCGCTGCTGTTGGCCGTCGTGGCGGGGTTGTTGGTGCTGTTCCCGGGAAGTGCCTGGGGGGTCCGGTGGTCGGCACATCCAGCGGGAAGGTCGAAGGGGTGATCGCCGACGGGCACGCGCAGTGGCGGGCATCCCGTATGCGGCGCCGCCGGTGGGTGCGGCGCGCTGGCGGCCGCCGCGGCCCGCGAAGCCGTGGCGCGGAGTGCGCGACGCGACGACGTTCGCGCGCCGTGCGCGCAGCCGATCCTGGACGGCAATGGCAACGTCACCGGCACGCTCGGACACAAGGACTGCCTCAACCTCAACGTGTTCGCGCCGGCCGGGACCAGGCCAGGTGCCCGGCTGCCGGTGCTGGTGCACCTGCACGGCGGGGAAACTCGCTGGGCGCGCCGTACGAGAACGCGTCCGCATTCGTCGAGCGCGGCCTGGTCGTGGTGACGGTTGCCTACCGGCTCGGGATCTTCGGGTTCGTCGGCCATCCTGCGCTTCAGCGCCGAGACGAACGGCTCATCCGGCGAGTACGCCGTGCTGGACCAGATCGCCGCGTTGCGCTGGGCGCGCGAGAACATCGGAGCGTTCGGAGGCGACCCCCGCAACGTGACCCTCGCCGGCCTATCGGCCGGCTCGTTCGACACCGCCTGGACGTCTGGCCCTGGGTCGGCGGCGTCGTGCTGCCACGCGCCCCGATCGAGCTCGCTGCACGCGACCCGCAGCCGGTGCCGCTCCTGATCGGCCACGACCGCGAGGAGGATGCCGGCTTCGAGTTCGGGGAGGTCCCGGAGGTCTTCACCAACCGCGACTGGGTGAGGGAGACGAACAACCTCCTCGGCCCGCGACTGGCTGCCCGCGCGCGCCGCTCTATCCGGAAGACGGGTACGAGTCGCTGCGCTGGGCGTACATGACGATGGTCACCGACGCCAAGCGCGGCTGTCCGACCCGGCGCTTGGCCAACGCCGTCGCCCCACGCACCCCGGTCTACCGGTGGTTCTACGCGCACGTGTTCGAGAACGACCCCTTCCTCGCGCAGTTCAAGGCCTCGCACGCCTTCGAGGAGCCGTTCATCTGGGGCGACTTCGCATCCTGGCTGTACACGCCGACCGCGGCCGAGCTGCGGCTCTCGGATCGGATGAACAGCTACTGGGCCAACTTCGCCAAGAGCGGCAATCCGAACGGACCAGGCCTGCCGGCGTGGCCGCGCTACGACGGCGGCGAGCGCACGCTTGTGCTCGACGACCAGATCACCGTGAGCCGGCGCTACCAGGACGAGCAGTGCGCGCCGCTCGAGACCCCCCCTGACGTGTTCCCGGGCGACCGCTAACCGGCTACTCGGGCGCCGGCGGGCAGGGTTCGACCGTGCCGCCATCGACCCACTGCACATGCCGCACCGGCACATCACGGAACTCAGCCCGACCGACGACGTACTGGCCGGCCAGTTCGCGCTGAAGGTCACGCCATAGAGCACGCCCCCGCTCGTCGATCTCCTGCCATTGCTCGTCCGCGACCTCGCCGGCGCCATCGGCGACCTGCCCCGCGGTCATGCCGTCAGCCTCCAGCTCCTGCCGCGCCAGCTCCTCCCAGCCGGCTGCCCGGTCTCTGACGTCGTCTCGGAGCGTGTCGCTGAGCGGAAGCGAGTCGAGGTTCACCATGCGCTCTGACGGCAGCTCCCAGAGCGGGTCGGCGCCGTAGTCGGGAGAGAACAGCAGCTGCGGGCGTCGACGCTCGACCGGCGTGGCGTGGAAGCGAGTCACTCCGGGACGTAGTGCCGGCGCTGGTCCGCCGGGTCGATCCAGACGCGCATGACGCGGTCGGTGCTGGGATCGACGAACCGCTCGCGGGTCGGGCGCCACGTCGGGTCGGCGGCATCGGCCTCCGCGTGGCGCCCGCGCCGCCTCGTGCGGATCGACGGCGCAGCGGGCGCGAGCGCCGGCAGGCCGGCCAGCACGTCGGCGACGCCGACCCCGCCCGCGTCGTAGACCGCGCCGAGGCGCCGGTCGAGCTCGTCGGCGTCGATCCGCCCGTCGACGTAGTAGCGCCCGAGGACGGCGGCGAGCCGGTCGCGCCCCGCGTCGCCGGCCTCAGGCGACACGTTCCAGCTTGACGGCGGTGCCGTAGGCGACGATCTCCGTGAACTGCCCGCCCATCTCGCTCGAGTCGAAGCGCATGCAGATGATCCCGTCGGCACCGAGCAGCCGGGCGTTCGCGATCATGCGGTCGACGGCGTGGCGGCGACTGTCCTCGAGCAGCTCCGTGTACTGGGGGACCTCTCCGCGGCGCAACGCCGTGAACGACGCCGTGAACGAGCGGGAGAGGCCGAGGCTCCGGACCACGAGCCCGAAGGCGACCCCGAGCGTCTCGGAGATCCTGGCGCCGGGCACCTCGAGCGCGGTCGTGATCGGCATCGCGTGGTGGGCGTCGGGGAGGGACATGGCGGCGGGCGCCAGTCTACGGGTGGCGGCGGTCCCAGCTCGGGCCACCCGGCATAGTTCGGCCCGCCGATGACGACCGCGACGTCCGTTCCCGCCACGCGCGAGGAGGAGCTCGAGGGCGACGAGGCGCTCGAGACACTGCGCCGCACCGGCCGCCGCCGCCTCGTACTCGACGCCGTCACGCGGTTCCGCGCGGCCGACGGCTTCAGCCACTCCCGCGCGCTCGCGTTCCAGGTCACGCTCGCGCTGCTGCCGGCGGTGATCGCGGTCGTCGGCCTCGCCGCGGCGCTCGAGGTGGAGTCGTTCACCCGGGTCGTGCGCGAGACGATCGCGCAGCTCGCGCCCGGGGCGGTCGGCGACATCTTCACCGACGCGCTGCGCCAGGGCACGAGCGCGGCGCGCCGTGAGTCGGGCGAGACGGCCTTGGCGGGCGGAGCGATCGCCGCTGCGATCGCCGGCACGACGGCGCTCGCGCAGGTCGAGCGCGGGGCGAACCGGATCTACGGGACCGAGATCGACCGCCCCTTCCTGCGCAAGTACCTCACCGCGGCGATGCTCGCCGCCACCGCCGGCTCGCTCGCCGTCCTGTCGGTCACCGTCCTCCTCGGCGGCTCGGCGCTTCGCGACAGCGTCGGCTGGGGCGAGACGATCGACGACGTCTGGGTCGTCGTGCGCTGGCCGGTCGGCGTCGCGTTCGCCGTCATGTCGATCGCGCTCCTGTTCGAGCACGCGCCGCGCCGCCGCCAGCCCGAGGCGTCCTGGCTGGCGTTCGGAGCCATCATCTCGGCGGTCCTGTGGCTGTGCTTCATGGCGGTCCTCGCCGTCTACCTCGAGGCGACCGACAGCTTCGGCGCGACCTACGGGCCGATCGCCGGGACCATCGGCGTGCTGCTGTGGACGTTCCTCAGCTCGGTCGCCCTGTTCCTCGGCCTCGCCTTCGCGGCCCAGCTCGAGGCCGTCCGGGCGGGCGTCCCGCACCCGCGCGTCGACCGGCACGAGAACGTCTGAGGCGAGGCGTCAGTTTCGTTCAAGACGCGGCGTCCGAGACCGGCGTAGGCTCGGCAGCCGTGATCGACCACCTGAACATCGGCGTCTCCGACCTCGCCGCCGCCCGCGCCTTCTATGAGCCCGCGCTCGCCCCGCTCGGCTACGCGGTGGTGATGGACCGGCCCTACGGCGTCGGCCTGGGGAAGGACGGCATGCCCGACTTCTGGATCTCCGACCGCCCGCCGTCCGGGCCGCTGCACGTGGCGTTCGCCGCGCCGGACCGTGCCACGGTCGACGCCTTCCATCGCGAGGCGCTCGCCGCCGGCGGGCGCGACAACGGCCCGCCCGGCCTGCGGCCGCAGTACCACCCTTCGTACTACGGGGCCTTCGTGCTCGATCCCGACGGCAACAACGTCGAGGCGGTCAGCCACCGTCCTGAGTGACCCACCCGCGGAACGGCGCCTCGAATCCGCCGGGGATGAAGACGTTGAACGCGGTGGCGGGCGCGCCGGTGCGATTGGCGAAGTCGTGCGTGACGCCCGCCGGGATGCGCAGGAACGTCCCGGCCGGCGCGTCGACCCAGTCGTCGCCGACGAGGAACGACATCGTGCCCTCGGTGACGAGGAACAGCTCCACGTTCGCCTCGTGCGAATGGGCGCCGGGGCCGGCGTGCCCGGGCTCGACGGACCACTCCGACACGCAGTAGCGGTCCTCGGTCTCGGGCCCGTCGGCCTTGAACACGCCGCGCATCGCGCCCAGCTCGTACGCGCGGCCGGCGCCCGGCCCCAGGATGATCGCCTCGGTGGTCATGGATGCGGTTGTACCGCGGGCCGGCCCGCGCGTCTTGGAGGAAATGCACCCTTGACATGCAAGTAACGACTTGCCTATCATGCGGGGCGTGGGGGATGTCTTCAAGGCCCTGGCTGACCCCACGAGACGGACGATCCTCGACGAGCTGGCCGAGCGCGACGGGCAGACCCTGTTCGAGCTGTGCGCGCGGCTCGCGACGAAGCACAGTCTCGGCTCGACCCGCCAGGCGGTCTCCCAGCATCTCGCGATGCTCGAGGACGCCGGCCTGATCGCGACGCGCAGGGAGGGCCGGTACAAGTTCCACGACCTCAAGACGGAGCCGCTCGAGCACATCGCCGACCGGTGGCTCGGGCCCCGTCGCTCGGAGGAGCCATGAAGATCAACCTCACCAGTGTTCTCGTCGACGATCAGGCCAAGGCGCTGAGCTTCTACACCGACGTCCTCGGCTTCGTGAAGAAGTCCGACGTCCCGGTCGGCGAGCACCGGTGGCTGACCGTGGTGTCGCCTGACGACATCGACGGTACGGAGCTCCTCCTCGAGCCCGACGGGCATCCCGCCGCCCGGACGTTCAAGGATGCGCTGGTGCAGGACGGCATCCCGTTCACGGCGTTCGCCGTCGAGAGCGTGCAGGACGAGTTCGATCGACTCAGGTCGCTCGGTGTGCGCTTCACGCAGGAGCCGACGGCGATGGGGCCGGTGACGACCGCGGTGCTCGACGACACGTGCGGCAACCTGATCCAGATCCAGGCTCCGGCCGGCTGACCGCCTCGTGCTCGATCCCGCCGTCACCGCGTTCGTCCGCGCCTCGCTGCCGGAACCGCCGGCCCGCGTTCTCGAGATCGGCGCCGGAGCCGGCGAGCTGGCCGCGGTGCTGGTCTCCTCGGGCCATGAGGTGGTCGCGATCGATCCGGCGGCCACGTCGCCACCCGTGCTCGCCGTGGCGCTCCACGAGCTCGACGCGCCGGCGGCCAGCTTCGACGCCGCGGTGGCCGTCGTCTCGCTGCACCACGTCGAGCCGCTGGACGAGTCGATGCGCCGGCTCGGCGAGCTGGTCCGCGCCGGCGGCGTCGTGGTCGTCGACGAGTTCGACGTCGACCGGCTCGACGAGCGGGCCGCGGCCTGGCTGATCGAGCACCGCGGCGCGGCGGGCCACGAGACGCACGACCATCCTCAGGGGCTCGTCGCCGAGCTGCGGTCCCATCTGCATTCCATCGGCCGCATCCGCGAAGCGCTGGGCGAGTGGTTCGCCGTCGGCGAGCCCGTCCGCGGGCCGTACCTGTACCGCTGGGAGCTCCCGCCAGAACTGAGGGATCCCGAGGAGCGCCTGATCGCCGACGGTCAGCTCCCGGCCACCGGCGCTCGCTTCGTCGGCCGGCGCCGCTGAGGCGCCTCAGGCCACCAAGAGCCCCAGCTCGCCGGCGCGGTGTGCCGCCTCCACCCGCGAGCGGCACCCGAGCTTGCTCAGGATGTTGCGCACGTGCATGTCGACGGTGCGGCGGCTGAGGACCAGCGCCTGCGCGATCTCGGGGTTGGTGCGCCCGACCGCCACGAGGCGCACCACCTCGAGCTCGCGGCGCGAGAGGCCGGCGCCGTCGGCGTCGGCCCCGGCGCGCGCCCCGAGCCGGCCCGACACCGACTCGCCGAGCGCCGCGACGTCCTTTGCCGCCTCGGCCGCCAGCGGTCGAGCGCCGAGCTTGCGCGCGGAGCGATAGACGCTCGAGAGACGGTCGAGCGCCGCCTCGCGCTCCCCGGCCGCCGCCAGCGCGACACCACAGCGCAGCTCGATCTGCGCGCGCTCGAACGGCATGTCGAGGCCGCGATGCAGCTCCACCGCGCGGGCGGTCTGCTCGACCGCGGTCTCCGCGTCCCCCTCGAGCAGCGCCGCTTCGGCGATCGCGCAGCCGAGGGCCGCCAGCGCGTCCGCGTGACCCGTCTGCGCTGCGACGCGGCCGAGGGCGTCGACGCACGCGTGCGTGCCGGACGCATCGCCCCGGCTCGCGAGGTACGTCGCCCCCCAGCGCAGGCCGGCCAGCGCGTAGTGGTGATCGTCGCTGTCCTCCCAGCGCGCGAGGATCGAGCGGCAGTGCTCGGCTGCCTGGTCGTGCGCGCCGTCGTTCGCGGCGATGCGCGCCAGGGCGGCGGTCGAGTCGACGGCCATGTTGTAGTGCCGGACGCGCTCGGAGACGGCGAGCGACGACGTGAGCAGCCGCCGCGCCGAGCTGACCCGGCCCTCCCAGCAGTGGATCGCGCCGAGCAGGCCCTCCGCCACCCAGACCGCGGTGTCGGCCGCGATCATGTCGCGGCTCATCTCGGCGGCGCGCTGCCAGTCGCCGCGCTCGCGCAGCACGTAGGCCATGCACGTGACGCACGCGACCTCCACGCCGCTGTCGCCCGCCGCGTGGCAGAGGTCGAGTGCGGTATCGAGCGCCTCCTGGGCGTTGGGGAGGTCCGCGCCGTCGTAGAGGGTGACGCTCAGGCGCTGGTAGAGCTCGGCCGCGACGGCGGTGAGATCGTGCTCGAGCGCGACCGCGAGCGCACCGCGCACCGTTTCGAGCCCCGCCTCGTACTCGCCGTGCTTGGCGCGCGCCAGGCCTTCGAGCCCGAGCGCGCGCAGCCGGAGGTCGAGGCGCCCGGCGCGATCGGCATCCTCGCGGGACCGGACGGCGAGGTCGATCGCCTCCGCATGCGCCGCCGCGATCCGGCGCTGGTTGGCCATTGCAAGCCGCTCGGCCGCGGCGTCGGCAGGCGCTGCGTGGGCGGCGAAGGCGTCCGCCGCGGCGCCTCGCGCGGCGAACGCGGCCTCGCGATCGCCCCGCAGTTCGAGGACCGCGGCGAGACGGCGCTGCGCGGTGGCCCTGCCGATCCCGTCGAGCACGGACGTGAGCTCGCGCCACGCCCGGGCCGCCTCCGCGAGCTGGCCGGACAGCTCGGCGCAGTGGGCGTAGCGCTCGAGCGCCTCGGAGCGCCGCGCGTCGTCCTCGCCCTCCGGCCAGTGGTCGAGCGCCTGGCGGCCCGCGTCGGCGGCGTCGCGGAAGGCGTGCACCGCCTCTGACTCGGCGGCGGCGAGCAGGAGCGCGTCACGCGCGCGGCGGTTGTCGCGGGCGCCGCGCCAGTGCTCCGCGGTCTCGAGGCTCGGCGCGCCGGCCGCCTCGAAGGCCTCGGCCAGCGCCCGGTGCAGCGTCCGCCGCCGCATCCACGGGACGTCGGCGTACAGGGCGTCGCGCGTCAGCCCGTGGCGGAAGACCGCGGTGCCGACGTCCTGCTCGCGCGCGAACCCGTGCTCCAGCAGCTCGGCGACCCCCTCCGGGCTCGACAGCGATCCGACCAGGTCGAGGTCGAAGGCCTCACCCGCGACGGCGGCGGCCTCGGCCGCCTCACGGCCCGCCTGCGAGAGCTCCGACGCGCTGATCAGCACCGCGTCGCGCACGGTCTCGGGCAGGGGGACCTCGCCATGGCGGCCGAGCTCGAGGCCGTGCCGGCCGCTCTTGAGCAGGCCGCTGACCCGCAGGGCCGCAGCCAGCTCTTCGACGAAGAACGGCGTCCCCTGCGTCGAGTCGTGGACCGAGCGGACGAGCGAGGGTGACGGCGGGCTCTCGAGCGCCGCCGCCAGGACCTCGCCGACCTCGTCGGGTCCGAGCGGCCCGAGCGCGAGCTCGTCCAGCCGGCCGGCCCGCCGCAGCTCGTGACGGAGGCGGCGCAGCCCGTGGTCGCGCGCGAGGCCGTCGGAGCGGTACACGGCCAGGACGAGGACGGAGAGCTCGCCGAGGGAGCCGGCGAGGGCGGACAGCAGTTCGAGCGTCGCCTCGTCGGACCAGTGCAGGTCGTCGAGCACGATGAGGAGCGGCCGGTCCTCGGCGAGGTGGGCGAGCGCGCAGCGGATCGCCTCGAACAGCGTGGGCCGGTCGGGCGGGATCGTGACATCGCCCAGCTCGGGCAGGATCATCGCGAGGTGCGGGGCGAGCGGCCCGCATCCGGCGAGCGCACCGGGGTCGGCCCGCAGGCGCGTCCGCAACGCGGCGACGACCGGCCCGTAGGGGACACCGCCGCCGTGGCTCGCCGAGCCCGTCAGCACCAGCGCGTCGGGCGAGCGGCGCGCGACCTCGTCCGCCAGCCGCGTCTTGCCGATGCCGGCCTCGCCGCTCAGCAGGACGAGGCCGCCGTGTCCCGCCCGCGCCCGGTCGACCGCTGCGACCAGCGTCCGAACCTCGGTGCCGCGCCCGATCATCGCCGGCATGCGCGGATGGTAGGTACGGCATGCGCGAACCGAAAGTACGGCTATCGCGCCGGTGACCGGCGGGCGCCGTGGACGTACGGTCACGTCATCAATCGAGCTGAGGGCCGGGGCCCTCGAAAGGGAGGAATGGCATGAACCTCTACGTGATCGTCCGCCGCAACGGGTTCTCCTCGCCGGAGGATCTGCAGGCCGCCGCCGCGCGCTCCACCACCGAGGGCGACAAGGAGGGGTCGGGCGTCCGCTGGATCCGCAGCTACGTCGCCGGCGAGGAGAGCGGCGAGCTCGGCACGTTCTGCATCTACGAGGCGGAGAGCCCCGAGGCGATCCGCGCCCACGCACGCGCCGCCGTCCTCCCGGTCGACGAGATCGTCCCGGTGCTGGACACCGTCGTCGTGCGGCCGGACCCGGCGCCGGTCGCCGCCTGACCACCGACCACCAGGGGTCAGACCCCTTGAGTCGCCTCCACTCAAGGGGTCAGACCCCCTCGCGCTGCGCGGTGGCCGAGGCGCGTGATAGTCCACCGTCCCCGATGGAGCCGATCGTGGCGATCCGTGAGGGAGACGGGCCTGAGGTCCTGCTCGTCCACGGCGGCGCGAGCCCGGAGGCCACGTGGAGAGGGCTGGGGTCGCTGCGAGCGGACTGGACGCTCGCGCTCGTGCACCGGCGCGGCTACCCGCCCAGCCCGCCACCACCCGACGGGCGCCACGACTTCGACGTCGACGCCGCCGATCTCGACGGTCTCCTCGAGGGTCGGCCGCACGTCGTCGCACACTCCTACGGGACGCTCGGCGCGCTGATCGCGGCGGCGCGCAGCCCGGAGCGCGTCCGCTCGCTGACGCTGATCGAGCCTCCGCTCTACCACCTCACCCCCGCCGACCCGGAGGTCGAGCGGCTGCAGCGGATCGGCGACGTGGTGCTCCGGCAGGGGCTCGACGCGGACCCGGGAATGCTGCGCGAGTTCCTCCGGCTCGCCGGAGCGACGGGCATCGACGACGGGCCGCTCCCCGAGGCGGTCGCCCACGGCGTCCGCCGCGCGCACGGGGCCCGCGTCCCGGGCGAGGCCCGTCCGGCCCTCGAGCGCGTTGCCGGCATCCCCGCGCTGGTGGCCTCCGGCGGTCACGCCCCCGCACTGGAGCGGATCTGCGACGCCCTCGCCGGCGTGCTGGGCGCCGAGCGCGTGGTCGCGCCCGGCGCGGGTCACTTCGTCGCCGCGGCGCCGGGCTTCGCCGACCGGCTCGACGAGTTCCTCAGGCTCAGCGAGGTCAGAGGCGCGCCGCGGCCATGACGGTCGCTGGAACCGGGCGCAGCGTCTGCAGGTGCGGTTCATGGGTCACGGCGGTGCCGGCTGAGCGGGGCGCCGTCGCCGTCCGCCAGGCGCGGGCGGAGGGCATGCCGTCGGCGAAGGGATCGTGGGTGACCGCTTCGAGCGGGCGGTTGATTTCGGTGACCTTTGGCATCGTCATGGCGGGCTCTCCTCCGGCTTAAGTTCTGTAAGTGCGGGCCCTGGTCTTAAGACGGGATCGCGTCACAGAACTCATCGGCTCCGGCGACATCTTTTTCGTGCCTACGCACGCCCTTAGACGCCTGGATCACTCGGGATATTCCCGGCGTTCACCGCCTCGGTCGCGGCGGCGCCGTGCTCGGGCCGACGTGCGCGCCGAGCCATGCGCAGATCGGCTCCGCGGCCCGCCACGTGTCGCCGACGTGGGCGAGCGCCGCGTCGCGCGGGATCCCGCCGTCACCGGGCTGCGCGCGGCGGCCCGCGATCACGGCCTTGTGGCGCAGCAGGTCGATCCGGGGATGGTCGCGCGGGTAGCCGCGCGGCGCGGTGGTCAGGGCGGTGCCCTCGACGTCGAGGCCGGACTGCTCGGCCGCGGCGACGGCCTCGAGGAGCTCGGGCCCGCGGCGGTCGTCGACCACGGCGTCGCGGTAGCGCGCGAGCTGGTCGCGGGCCATCTGGTAGTAGCCGGTGCCGGCGTAGAGCCCGCGCGCGGAGATCTCGGCGTAGAGGCCGGACGGCGCCGACGGCGCGCCATAGACGACGCCGTACGTCCGCGTCTTGTATGGCGTCTTGTCGGGCGTGAAGCGCAGGTCGCGTTGCTGGCGGAACACCCGCGCCTCGCCGCCGAGCTCGGCGGCCAGCTCGTCGAGCATCGCGACGAGCCCGCCACGCACCGCCTCCTCGTAGCGCTCGCGCGTGGCGGTGAAGTACGTCTTGGTGTTGTCGCGCTCGAGTCCGGCGAACCACTCGAACACCTCCGGACCGAACCCGCGGAAGTCGGCTTCCATGCCGCAGAGCATCCCGCATCGCCCGTCCCTAGACTCGCGGGCCTTGAACGGCGAGCCGCCCTCCGACGTGAACGACCTGGTTGTCATCGGGGGCGGCGTGATGGGACTGTTCACCGCGTACCACGCGTCCGATCGGTTCGGCCGCGTCACCGTCCTCGAGCGCGGGCGGATCGGCGATCCGGCGACCGCGTCCTACGGGCGGACCCGCTCGTTCCGCAACGACTACCTCGACGCGACGTACGCGCGCCTCGCGCACGAGGCGTTCCGGCTCTGGGGTGACTTCGAGCAGCGGACCGGCACGTCCGTCCTCGTGCGCTGCGGCTGCCTGAACATCGCCAAGCGCTCCGTCACCCCGGACCTCGCGAGCACATACGCGGAGTTGAGCTTCACCACGCTCCAGGACCTCGGGCTGCCCCGCGAGTCGCTCGACGCCGGCGCGCTCGGCGACCGCTTCCCGTACCTCGACGCGGACATCGGCCACCTCGACGTCGACGCCGGCGTCGTCGACCTCGCCGCGGTCACGCAGGCGCTGACCGCCGCGCTCCGAGAGCGGGGCGCGACGATCCGCGAGGGTGTCGAGACGACGGCGATCGCGCCGGGGCCGGACGCGATCCACATCAGCACGAGCCAGGGCGAGCTCGCGGCGCGGTCGCTCGTGGTGGCCGCGGGGCACGGCACCAACGACGTCCTCGCGCTGCTGCCCGGCTGCCGCCTGCGCGTGCCGATCTCCAAGGACCGCCCGACGGACGCGAAGTACTTCTCGCCGCCCACCGAGAGCCGCCCGCGCTTCACCTCGGACGCCATGCCGGTGATCGCCTACCTCGACACCGGCGTGTACTGCCACCCGATCGTGGAGGGCGTCGTCGACGCGGTGAAGATCGGCTACTACAACCCGCCGGACATGCCGCGGGGGACGACGAGCATCGACTCGATCGACGCGTTCATCGAGCAGTGCATGCCCGGGCTGCGCGACGCCGACGTCTCCCAGGTCACCGACGTCGACCAGTGCGACTACGACCTCGTCGCCGACGACGACTTCATCCTCGGCGCGATCCCCGGCGTGCCCGGCGCCTACGTCGGCGTCGGCTGGCGGGGGACCGGCTACAAGTTCGCGCCGTGGGTCGGCCGGGTGCTGTCCGAGCTCGCGCTGCAGGACGGCACCGTCTACGACATCGCCCGCTTCGACCCCGCCCGCTTCGACGAAGGGACCCAATGAGCCTGCAGCAGCGTCTCGACGACGGCGTGGTGATCGGCGCGGAGGGCTACGTGTTCGAGCTCGAGCGGCGCGGCTACGTCAAGGCCGGCCCGTTCGTGCCCGAGGTGATCCTCGACGCGCCCGACGCGCTGCGCCAGCTGCACCGCGAGTTCCTGCGCGCCGGGGCCGACGTGATGGTCGCGCTGACGTACTACGCGCACCGCGAGAAGCTCAAGGACGTCGGCCGCGACGGCGACCTGGAGGCGATGAACCGCCAGGCCGTGCGGATCGCAAGGGAGATCGCGGCGGAGGGCGACGCGCTGGTCGCCGGCAACATCTGCAACACCTGGTCCTTCGACCCCGAGGACCCCGAGACGTCCGGCCCGATCGTGCGCGCCCAGTACGAGGAGCAGCTCGGCTGGGCCGTCGAGGAGGGGGTGGACTTCGTGATCGCCGAGACCAACGACTACGTCGGCGAGGCGCTCATCGGGCTCGAGGTCTGCAAGGAGCTCGGGCTACCGGCGATGGTGACGTTCGCCAGCGTCCAGCCGGACGGCACCTACGACGGTTACGACTACGTCGACGCGTGCCGCGTCCTCGCCGACAACGGGGCGGCGGTCGTCGGGCTGAACTGCTCGCGCGGCCCGGAGACGATGCTGCCGCTGCTCGAGCGCGTCTGCGCGGCGGTCGACGTGCCGGTTGCCGTCCAGCCGGTCCCGTACCGGACGACGGCCGCCGTGCCCGCCTTCGAGTCGCTGGAGTCCGAGGACGGCCGGCGACTGTTCCCGATCCAGCTCGAGTCGTTCCAGTGCACGCGGTTCGAGATGGCCGACTTCGCGCGCCGGGCCGCCGATGTCGGCGCGCGCTACATCGGCATCTGCTGCGGCGGCGCACCCCACTACGTGCGCGCGATGGCCGAGGCGCTCGGGCGCGAGACCCCGGCCAGTCGGTACTCGCCGGCGCTCGAACTCCACCCGGTGCTCGGCACCCGCGACGACGCGATGGGCGGTTGGAAGGCTTAGGAGCTCCCGTTGCCGGCGAAGGCCATCGCGTCGGCCGCGGGCTGCGGGCGCGCGAACAGGTAGCCCTGCTGGAAGCGGCAGCCCATGGCGCGCAGGCGGTCGCGCTGGGCGGGCTCCTCGACGCCTTCGGCGATGACCCGGAGCCCCAGCGCGCCGGCCATCTCGACCGCCGCCCGGGCGATCGCCGCCGGCCGCGGCTGGCGCACCTCGAGGGTGAACGAGCGGTCGAGCTTGAGCACGTCGAGCGGATAGCGCTGCAGGTAGGCGAGCGACGAGTACCCGGTGCCGAAGTCGTCGAGCGCGAGCGCGACGCCGAGCCCCTGGAGGTGGGCGAGCACGTCGGCCGCGCCGGCTGACTCGATCAGCAGCCGCTCGGTGATCTCGAGGCCGAGCCGCTCGGCCGGCAGGCCGGCGGCGGCGAGCGCGGCCTCGACGTCCTCGACCAGCTCCGGGCCGAGCTCGCTGGGTGACAGGTTCACCCACACGCGGGTCGCGCCACGGTCGTGTTCGGCGAGCTCCGCGCACGCGGCGTGCAGCGCCCACCGGCCGAGCGCCGCGATCTGCCGCGTCTCCTCGGCGACGCAGATGAAGCTGTCGGGCATCAGCAGCCCGCGCTCGGGGTGCTGCCAGCGCAGCAGCGCTTCGTAGCCCGACGCGACGCCGGTGTCGAGGTCGACGATCGGCTGATGGTGGAGCCGCAGCTCTCCCCGCTCGACGGCACCGCGCAGCGCGGACTCGACCGAGTGGCGCTCGAGCAGCCGGGCGCGCAGCGCGGCGTCGAAGACCTCGAACCGCGCGCCGCCGCGCTCCTTGGCGCGGTACATCGCGACGTCCGCGTCGCGGAGCAGCTCGGCGGCGCTCGAGTGACCGTCGAACGCGACGGCGACGCCGACGCTCGCCGTGACGAAGGCGGCATGCCCGCCGGCCTCGATCGGCCGCGCCAGTTCGTCGAGCAGGCGCTGGGCGAGCAGTCCCACCCGCAGGTCGGCCTCCTCGCCACTGCACACCACCACGAACTCGTCGCCGCCGAGGCGCGCGACGATGTCCTCGCGGCGCACGACGTCCCGCAGCCGGCCCGCGACGGTGGCGAGCAGCTCGTCGCCCGCGCCGTGGCCGACCGTTTCGTTGATCATCTTGAACCGGTCGAGGTCGATGAGCATGACCGCGACGGGCGTCCGGTGGCGCGCGGCGAGGGCGAGGGCCTGCTCGATCTGCGTGCCCAGCAGGGTGCGGTTGGGCAGGCGTGTGAGCGGATCCTCGAGCGCGCGACGGCGCATCTCGGCCTCGGCCGCGTCGCGGTCGAGGGCGCTCGCGAGGACGTGCGCGACCGCCTCCAGGAAGTGGACGTCGTTGTCGCCGAACCGGCGGTCGCGCGCGGGCTCGTGCGCGATGAGCACGCAGCTCGACCCGGACCGCTGGCGGATCGGCACGCTGATGCCCCGCCACAGCCCGTGCTCCTGGGAGACCTCCGGCACGACGAAGCGGTCCTCGGCGGCGAGGTCGTTGGCGATGACCGGCTCGTCGCGCAGCAGCGTGTACCCCGACTGCGAGCCGGTGCCTGCCGCGAGGATGGTCTTCCACGCGATCGACCGGCGCGCCGAGGCGGCGATCCGCAGCGGCCCGCCCGGGCTCGCCGCGCGGGCGATCATGCAGTGCTCGGTGGCGAGCGTCCGCGCGACGGTCCCGACGGCACGATCGAGCAGGCGGTTGATCTCCGCCGTCTCGAGCGCGAGGTGCCCGAGCTCGGAGATCGCCGCCTTCTCGCGCTCGCTCTGGCGGTGGGCGGTCACGTCCTGGATCTGCGCGGAGTAGTAGCCGACGTCCCCGGCGTCGTCCTCCACGTACACCGAGGTGAGCTGGGCGTCGACGCCGGCCCCGTCGGGCCGCAGGTAGCGGACCTCGTACGGCCCGGCGTGCGAGCGGCTCCCGGCGTCCCGGAGGCGCCGGCTGAAGAGCTTGCGCGCCTCAGGCTGCATGTGCTCCAGGACGGACCGGCCGACGAGCTCGCTCGCCGGGCGCCCCAGCATCCGGCACAGCGCGGTGTTGACCCGCAGCCACCGCAGGTCGCGATCGAGCAGCGCCATGCCGATCGGCGCGTGCTCGAAGCCGCGCTCGAAGCGCCGGCTCAGGTACAGCCGGCCGACCTCGAGGATCGTGATGCCGGCACGGACCCCGGCGACGGCGAGCGCCATGAATGCCAGCGACCGCGCGACGTCGTGCAGCTCCCAGCGCCAGTCCACGACCAGCAGCGCGAACGCCCCCACCGCGCACGCCGCCGGGAAGGCGACCACGCGCGGGTCGGTCAGGCGGACGGTGCCCCGTTCCGGCCGCGGCTGCCATGCCGCAGCGCCCAGCAGGAGCATGGCCAGCGGATAGCCGACGCTGACGAGCAGCCCCGGCTCGAACCCGATCTCGGTGACCACCGCGCGGATGCGGATCAGGTCGCCGACGGTGAACACGGCGAACGACGCGGCGAGCACGAGCCACATCCGACCCGGCCGCCAACTCGACAGCGACACCGCCCACAGGCACGTCGCCAGCAGCAGGACGTCGCCGGCCGGATAGGCGAGCCAGACGTGCACCACCGCGGTTCCGTGGAAGGCCGCCTCCACGCGCCCAGGCACGCCGACCGCCGCCAGGCAGGCGGCGAGCCCCAGCGCGCCGATCGCGCCGTCGAGCCAGAGACTCCGCGGCAGCGAGCCCACCCGCGCAGCGAGCAGGAGCAGGAGCGCGGTGTAGACGAGCGGGTAGAACGCGAGCCAGCCGAGGTGGCTGGCGGCGGACGCGCCGGTGACGTCGCCGGGATCGCCGGTGACGACGAAGACGAGCGTCGCGAGCCCGTAGGCGGCCGCGCCGGCGGCCATGAGGCTCCAGGCCAGGCGGTCCTCCACGCGGCGGGCGGCCCGCAGGGTGCACGCGCCGGCCGCCGCGGCGTAGAGGGCCGCGACCACCCAGTCGCGCAGCACCACGTGCAGTCCCTGGCCGCCGAATTCGAGCGCCCCGGCCCCGACGTAGAGGGTGAGGATCAGGCCGGCGAGTCCGCCGAGCAGCGCGGCGTTCTTCGAGAGAACGCCCGTACGGCTCGCGGACTGTGGATGCATCCGGTGCCTCCTGACTCAGACGGCCGAGGTGTGGTAATGACCGTTACCAGATTCCGAGGCCGGAGGAAGCTCTGACGTACGACGTCAGACCGCCGTTGAACGACGGCTGGCTACCGCTCAGCGAGGGCCGTCGGTCGTCGGCGGATCACGCGGCGGCTCGGGCCGCGCGCGCCGCGGGAAGGCGGTGAAGCTGACGGGGGCGAGATTGTCGAGCCGGTTGGCGCCGAGCCCGGTGTAGGACAGCGTGTAGAGCTTGTCGTCGATCACGAGCGAGCGGCCGATCGGCGGCGGGCCCTCGGGACCCGCCGGGTGCTGGACGCGGCCCGCCTCCGACAGCGCGCTGGCTCCGATGCGGAAGCCGACGGTGCCGGCGAACGTCGGCGTGCCCTTCTCCGGGTCGTACGACTGCAGCGGGACGACGGCGAGCGACGACGGCGCCCAGAACAGGAACGCGTGCGGATCGAACTCCGCGTCGGTGGAGGTCCCGTCACCGAGCGTGACCTGCGAGAGCCGGGTCGGCTTGGCGGCGTCGGCGACGTCGAACAGCGAGAGCTGGGCCCCGCGCCGCCGGCCCTCCTCCGTCGCGTCCTGGCCGACGCCGAGCAGACGGTCGTCGCCGACCGGATGGAGGTAGGCCGAGTAGCCGAGGATCTTGAGCTCGCCGGCGACCCGTGGCGCGGCGGGGTTGGAGAGGTCGAGCGTGTAGAGCGGGTCGGTCTGGCGGAAGGTCACGACGTAGCCGCGCTCGCCGATGAAGCGGACGCCGAAGATCCGCTCCCCGCGGCCGAGCCCGCCGACCTTCCCGGCCTGGGCGAGCGCCCGGCCGCTCTCGGCGAGCACGGTGACGAAGCTCTCGGACTCACCGGCCTGGTTGCCGCGGTCGACCAGGAAATCGGGCTCCGTCGTCGTGGCGACACGGAGCCGGCCTTCGTGCTCGGAGAGGGCGTACTGGTTGAGGATGAAGCCCTCGACCCGGCCCGACGAGCGGTACTCGGTCACCTCGGGCTTGGAGGTATCGAACCGGTGGATCTCGGTGCCCACGGTCCCCTGCGGCACGCGCCCCGCCTCGACCGCGGCGGAGTAGCGGCGACTCGCGATGTAGAGGCTCGTCGGCGACCCGTAGACGGTGTCGGCGCCGGCCATGATCGCGTCGCGGTCGACGGAGAACAGGCCCTGGTCGAGATCGACGGTCAGGACGGTCAGCAGGTTGAGGCCTGAGAACTCGCGCGGGCGGCGCACGTCGTCGCACCCGACGACCGAGCGGCGGAACGTGCGGCCCGAGATGCGGCTGCGCAGGACGGTCCGCGGCACCAGCGCCCGCAGGTTCGCGCGCGCGAGCGGCGACTGTATCGTGACCTCCGGGGACGACGCGATGACGATCCTCGCGGTGCCGCCGGTCAACCGGCCGTCGACGAACCGGCCGGGGAGGTCGAGTGTCCGGCGCACCGTCATGGCCGCCGCGTTGTCGACGCCGATCTCGGTGAGGCGGGTGAGCTCCTCGCCCTCGGTGACGTTGGCCAGCATGAGGATGCGGTCGCCGCGCAGGAGCATCTGGTGGCCGAAGCCGTCGAGCTCCATCGTCCCGACGAGCTTGGGGGCGTCGCCGGTGACGTCGACCGCGTGGAGCGAACCCTCGGCGATCGAGAAGACGCGCTTGCCGTCCGTCTTGACGATGTCGGGCTCGTCGACGCCGAGCTCCTGCACGTTCGTGCCGGAGAAGACCGGGCCGCCCGTGCCGCCGCCGCTGCTGTCCTTCTCCGGCGAAGCGCCGGCCTGCTGCTGGGTGGTCGGAGTCGGCCCGGGGGCGGCAAGTACCTGCGGCGGGGGGGCGTCCACTCGGAGGGGCCCACCCGAGCCTTCGATGCGCCGCGCGTTGCGCCGGGCGTAGGAGACGATCGAGGGGCAGGAATCGAACGGCAGCAGGCGCGGCGCGGACTTACGCGCGGCTGCGGCGGGGCTCGCCCCGGCCAGGGCGACGGCGACGGCCGCGAGACCGACCGCGATCGCAGACGAATCCCGCGCCCAGCGCAGCCTCGGTCCCATGCGGCGAGCGTAGCGCAGGCGCGCCAAGGCGGCGAGCGCTCACGTTCCGCCGCGGACCAACGTTTCATAGCCGTGATGCTCCATACCACCATCCCCAGCCCGGTCGGCGACCTGCTCCTCCTCGGTGACGAGGCCGCCCTGCACTCCGTCGTGTTCCCCGACTACCGCGTCCCGCCCGGGGCCCGCCGGTCAGACGCCGCGTTCGCCCGCGCCCGCGAGCAGTTCGAGAGGTACTTCGCCGGCGAGCTCACCGAGTTCGACCTCCCGCTCGCCCCCGTGGGCACGCCGTTCCAGCACCAGGTCTGGGCCGCCTTGCGCGCGATCCCCTACGGCGAGACCCGCTCCTACGGCGAGCTCGCCGCGCAGATCGGCCGGCCCGGCGCCGCGCGCGCCGTCGGCCTCGCCAACGGCCGCAACCCGCTGCCGATCGTCGTGCCGTGCCACCGGGTCATCGGCGCGAACGGGTCGCTGACCGGCTTCGGCGGCGGCATCGAGCGCAAGGCCGCGCTCCTCGCGCTCGAGTCCCGTTATCTGGCCAGCTCGGCCACCGCGTCGAGCAGCCGCTCGGCGTCGCTCGTGCTGTTGTAGTGCACGAAGCCCGCGCGCACGGCGCCGTCGGGCTGCAGCGCGAGGTGATGGAAGAGCTCGTAGGCGTAGTAGTCGCCGTCCCAGACTGCGATCCGCTTCTCCGCCAGCGCGGCGGCGACCTGCGCCGAGGTGAAGCCCTCGACGTTGAACATCAGGGTCGCGGTCCGGTTGGCGGCGGCGCCGTAGATGTGCACCCCCGGCGTGGTCGCGAGCCCGGCCAGGACCGCGCCGAGCAGCGCGTCCTCGTGAGCGCGCACGCCCGCCCAGCCCGTCGCGATCATGTAGTCGGCGGCCGCGCGGACACCGGCGAGCGACTCGAACGGCAGCGTCCCGAGCTCCCAGCGGTCGGGCACGTCGTCGCTCGACGGGCGCAGCTTGTCCGGCTCGAGCTCGGCGAGCAGCTCCGGCCGGCCCCAGAGGATCCCGATGTGCGGGCCGAACCACTTGTACGCCGAGCACACCAGGGCGTCGCACCCCAGCGCGGCGACGTCGATCTCCCGGTGCGGGGCGGCGTGGACGGCGTCGACGAAGACGCGCGCGCCGGCCCGGTGGGCGGCGGCGACGATGCCGGGCACCTCAGGGATCGTCCCGCACGCGTTCGACGCCGCGGTGACGGCGACCCAGCGGGTGCGCTCGCCGAGGACCGCCTCGACCGCGCGGGCTCCCAGCTCGAGCGTGTCGGGCTCCGGATCGGCGAAGCGGACGGTCGCCCCGGCGCGTTCGGCGGCGATCAGCCAGGGGCGGACGTTGCCGTCGTGGTCCAGGCGCGTGCACACGATCTCGTCGCCGGGCGCGAGGGTGCGGCCCACCGCGGCGGAGAAGCGCATCGTCATCGCGGTCATGCTCGGCCCGAAGGCCACG
The DNA here is from genome assembly GCA_963828075.1 of uncultured Solirubrobacterales bacterium. Lineage (GTDB taxonomy): Bacteria > Actinomycetota > Thermoleophilia > Solirubrobacterales > Solirubrobacteraceae > JACCYI01. The sequence continues at coordinate 3,678,239 of CAWHDH010000021.1, forward strand.
CCGCGGGGGTCGCCGCCGAGCAGCGCGCCGACGCTCGCGCGGGTGCCGGCCACCAACTCGTCCGTGGCGTGCGCCGCGGCGAACGCGCCGCCGTGGTTGGCGGAGCGCCCGGAGCGCATCCACTCGTCCATCGCCTCGATCGAGGCGTCGACCATCTGCGTGCCGGCGGGCCCGTCGAGGCGCGCCCAGCCGTCGGACAGCCCGGGGAAGCGGTCGCGGTTCATCTGTGGTTCCTCGGGCCTGCCGGAGGGGCCACTAAATGAGTTCCAATGCGCGGGCGACGGTCGCGCGGTCGAAGTCGTAGGAGAGCCGCTCGAGCGCCTCGCCGGGCTCCGCCCACACCAGCTCGTCGACCTCGTGGTTCGGCTCGAAGGGTGAGGCCGCCGCGGGGTCGGTCTCCATGACCCAGTAGCGCACGGCCTTGGCTCGCCCCTTGCCGTCCGTGTAGTGGATCGGCGGCAGCTCAGCGCCGAGCGCCCCGCGCAGGCCGGTCTCCTCCTCGACCTCGCGAACGGCGGCGGTCACCCAGTCCTCGCCGCGGTCGAGCTTGCCCTTCGGCAGCGACCAGTCGTCGTAGCGGGGGCGGTGCACGAGCGCGATCTCGACCTCGTCGGGTGCCCCGCGCCGGAACACGACGCAGCCGGCGGCCTTCACCTCGGCGGTCTCGGGGTCCATGCGCCGCATCTTGGCATCCGCGGAACTTGACGGGGGCGTCACCTTTGTCGTACCGTCGTCGGCATGCCGCCACTGCCCACCGCCTGCGTGATCGGAGCCGGCTCGTCGGGCATCGCCGCCGTCAAGGCGCTCCACGAGCGCGGCTTCGATGCCGTCTGCTTCGACAAGTCCGACCGCGTCGGTGGCAACTGGGTGTGGCGCAACAAGAACCGGATGAGCTCGTCGTACCGCTCGCTGCACATCAACACGTCGCGCGAGCGGATGCAGTACTCGGACTTCCCGATGCCGAAGTCCTATCCCGACTTTCCGCACCACACCCACATCGCCCGCTACTTCGACGACTACGTCGACCACTTCGGCTTCCGCGACCGCATCCGCTTCGAGACCGGCGTCGAGCACGTCGCGCGGCGCTCCGACGGCGTCTGGGAGCTCTCGCTCGACAGCGGCGAGACGCAGTGCTGCGACGCGCTGTTCGTCGCCAACGGCCACCACTGGGACAAGCGGATGCCCGAGCCCGCGTTCCCGGGCGCCGACACGTTCACCGGCGTGCAGATGCACTCGCACGACTACAAGGGTGAGGACCCTGAGTTCTTCCGCGACAGGACCGTCGTCGTGCTCGGGATGGGCAACTCCGCGATGGACATCGCGGTCGAGGCGAGCTTCAGCGCGACCGAGACGTTCCTGGCCGCGCGCCGCGGCGCCCACGTCATCCCGAAGTACCTGTTCGGCCGGCCGATGGACCAGATCGCCGGCTCGTCGCGCGTCCCGTTCGCGGTGCGCCGGCGCGTGTTCGAGGTGCTGCTGCGCGTCGCCCAGGGCGACATGGAGCGCTACGGGCTGCCGCGGCCGGATCACCGCTTCGGCGACGCGCACCCGACGATCTCCAACGACATCCTCTCGCGCGTCGCCCACGGCGAGGTCACGCCGAAGCCGAACATCGCCCGCCTCGACGGCGACCGCGTCGTCTTCGCCGACGGCTCGAGCGTGCAGGCCGACATCGTCGTGTACTGCACCGGCTACAAGGTGACCTTCCCGTTCTTCGACGAGGGCTTCATCTCGGCGCCCGGCAACGACCTGCCGCTCTTCCGGCGCGTGTTCCATCCGGACGTGGACGGCGTGTACTTCATCGGCCTGCTGCAGCCGCTCGGCGCCATCATGCCGCTCGCAGAGGCGCAGTCGGCGTGGGTCTGCGACCACCTCGCCGGCCGCTACGCGCTGCCCGACCGGGCGGCGATGCGCGCCGACATCGCGGCCGAGCGGCGCCGGATGTTCCGCCGGTACGTCGCGTCGCCGCGGCACACGATGCAGGTCGACTACGACGACTACCTCGTCGCGCTGGCCCGTGAGCGCCGGGCGGGGGAGGAGCGAGCCCGCCGCCGCGGGTTCGCGCTGCCGGTGACCCCGCGCGCGGCGGCGCCGGTCGCGGCGTGACGGCGGCCGCTCCGACCGGGCGCCGCGAGGCGACCAAGGCAGCGAACCGCGCGGCGATCTTGACGGCGGCTCGTGGCGTCTTCGGCGAGCTGGGCTACGGCGCCGCGAGCGTCCGCGACATCGTGCGCCGAACCGACCTCGCGGCCGGCACCTTCTACAACTACTTCCCCGACAAAGAGGCAGTCTTCCGGGCGCTCGTCGAGGAGACGAGCGACGAGGCGCGCGCCCGCGTCGCCGCCGCGCGGGCTGCCGCCCGGAACCCGCGGGCATTCGTGGAGGAGGGTTTCCGCGCCTACTTCGCCTTCATCGTCGAGGACCCCGACCGGCACGCGTTCCTGCGCCGCAACGCCGGAACGATCCGTTTCCTGTTCGACGATGTGGTGCTCCCGGCGGTGACGGGCGACCTCGTGCTGGATTTGCGCGCCGCCATAGGCCGCGGAGACCTTCCCGACGTGGACGTGGAGTACACGGCGCACGCGATGATCGCGGTCGGCCTCGAGCTCGGCACGCGGCTGATCGAGCGCGATCCGCCCGACGTCGAAGGGGCAACCCGATTCGCGACCGAGCTCTTTCTTGGTGGCATGGCCCGGGTCGCGGCGCGCTAGTTTCTTGGTGACGTTCCTGCTCAAGTCCTGGCAAGCAACGACCGAGACGAAGGCTATGAAACGAATCCTGCTGCCCTGCCTTGCCCTGCTGATCGCCCTTCTCGCGCTGCCGGCTGGCGCATCGGCCAAGCCTCAAGTCGGGATCTCCGAGAACCAGCCGTCGATGTTCTCCGATCCGCTGTTCGGGCAGTTGGGAGTCAAGCGGGTCCGGCTGGTCACGGCATGGAACGCCCTCAGCCGCCAGGGTGACGACGAGCGGAGCCGGGTCACGCAGTATCTGGAGGCCGCCAAGGCCCAGGGCGTCGAGGTGCTCGTCACCTTCGAGCACGGGCGCGGCGCCGCGGAGGTCTGCAAGAAGAAGTCGAACCGCAAGCTCCCGCAGTGCTACCTGCCGACCGTCGCCGAGTACGAGGCGAACTTCAAGCTCTTCCGCGCGACGTTCCCGTGGGTCCGGGTGTTCGCACCCTGGAACGAGGTCAACCACTTCACGCAGGGGACCGCGCGCGACCCGAAGCGCGCGGCCCAATTCAGCAACGTCGCCGCGCGCAACTGCTCCGGGTGCACGATCATCGCCGCCGACATCCTCGACCAGGCCGACAGCACCAAGGCCAAGAAGCCGACGTTCAAGGCGACCACGAAATACATCAAGAGGTTCCGCAAGTCCCTCAAGATCCCGCGCAAGATCTGCGGCATCCACAACTACTCGGACACGAACCGCTTCCGCACGACGGGCACCAAGGCGATCATCAAGGCGCTCGGCTGCAAGCAGATCTGGCTGACCGAGACCGGCGGCATCGCGTCGTTCGGCTCCTTCAAGTTCGACCTCAAGCGCCAGCTGAAGGCGACGAAGTTCATGTTCAAGGCGGCCGGCAAGATCAAGAAGATCAAGCGGGTCTACGTCTACACGTACTTCGGCGGCGTCACGCCGCGCTTCGACGCCGGCATCGTCGACAACGGCAAGACGCGCCCGGCCTACACCGAGGTGCGCAAGCAGCTCAAGCGCTGAGCGGCGCGCGGGCTCTACGGATCGGGAAAGGGCTGCACCGGCAGCCCGTGATCCGTTTCGCGCATGCCGAGCTCGTAGGCCGCGCCGTGGTCCGTCCGCAGCGTGCGGCCCGACGGCCCGATCGTGAGCTCGAGTCGAGAAAGCGAACAGTGGGCCGCGTGGTGCTCGGGCCCTTCGGGGTCCGCGTAGCGCCAGACGATCGTCTGGCCGGCCGGCGCCGCAACCGTCGCCTGGACGGTCATCCGCTTGCCTGGCAGGACGAAGCGGGCACCGGTCGGGTGCTCGTCGACGCGGGTGCCGCGAACGCGACCGAGGCCGGCGAGGCGGTGGCGGACGCCGTCGAGGTGCAGGGCGCCGTTGGCCACCCACGGCGTCGTCCGCCCGCCGACCTTGATGCGTCCGCACACGAGGTCGAGCCACGCGTCCGGCGCGTCGGCGAAGCCGATGCCGTGCAGCCAGATCCAGCGTTCGGCGTGCTCGGCGCCCCAGTTGTGGCCGACCATCCCCGGCCAGCCGTCGAGCTCGAGAGCGCGGCCGTGCAGGCCGACCGTCCCGCTGATCCGCGCGGCGGGATGCGGCGAGCCGGACTTCGTGCGCGGGATCGGCGCCGTGTACATCCACGCGGAGGGGAGATGGGGGAGCGGCTCCGCTCCGTCGTGGAAGTCGAGCGCCCAGCGCGCCTCGCCGCCGGCGGTCGTGCCGCGGACGGCGGTGGGCGTGAAGGTGCTGGGGCCGATGATCACGCCGTGCCCGCCGGGGCCGGGCTGCGGGTTCGCGACCGAGGCCTTGAAGGCGGCGGGCGGGTCGCCGTGGTCTTCGTCGAAGACCGTGAGCCACACCGAGCCGACGGCCGGCTCGTGCGGGCGCTTGTGGACGGTGTGGCGCAGCCAGACGGCGCGCGGTCTGTCGGGGTCCGCCGCGCGCAGGTAGAACGACTCGTAGTGGCCGCGGTCGGGGGCGACGTCGGGGAAGCGGGCGAGCGTCATGGCGGGCGCGCCGGACCCTACAACGATGCCGTCCGACCCCTCGCCTACTTTGCGGCCATGCCTCTGTGCTTCATCGAGCCGCAGGACGCGATCCGCGTGATGGTCGAGTCGGTCGGCCGCGAGGCACGGCGTCAGCTGCTGGGCGAGCTGGTCCGCGCGTGGGTCGACGAGATCCCCGAGAGCGAGCTGGCCTCCCACTACGCCAAGGCGGTCGACGATCTCGACGAGCACGATCTGTCGATGCTGGCGGCGTGGCACGCCTCGCTCGAGGTCGGCCATCCCATCGCCAACAAGGAGTTCCTCGTCAACGCGTTCCCCGCGCTGGGGGACAACCGTCGCGAGGCGCTGAAGATCGCCGCGGGCTTCCGCGGCGAGGAGGCGTTCAGCGCCGGCTGCGCGGAGGACGAGACGCTGGACATGGTGCTCCCGTGGCTGTCGCGCAAGCGGTGCGAGGAACTGGTCGCCGAATGTCTCGAGCTCTATTGCTGGGACCGGCTGGGCTCCGACAACTGAGCGCGGCGCCGATCCGCCGCCGCCGGCGCGCACGCTGGTGGCCGTTCGGCCGTCGCCGCCTCGGGCTGGTCTGAGGCTGCGGTGGCGCGCTGGAGCGAGGTCGAGCGCGAGGCGCCGGAGGTCGTCGCCCTCGCGCGCAAGCTGTTCGACGCGCACGTGCACAAGACCATCGCGACGCTGCGGCGCGACGGCTCGCCGCGGATCAGCGGCACCGAGACCAACTTCCGCGACGGCGAGCTCTGGATCGGCAGCATGTGGCAGGCGGTCAAGGCGCTGGACCTGGAACGCGACCCGCGCTACGCGCTGCACAGCGGCTCCGACGATCCCGACGCCGGCTGGTGGGGCGACGCCAAGGTCGCGGGCCGCGCCGAGGAGATCGTGGATGCGGCGCGCGTCGCGGAGATCAACGGCTCGGACACCCCGGGAGGCCAGTCGCACCTGTTCCGCCTCGACGTCTCGGAGCTGGTCGTCGTCCGGATCGGCGAGCCCCGCGACCATCTGCTGATCGAGTCGTGGCACGAGGGGCGGGGCGTCACCTCGCGGCGGCGCTGAGCCGCCACTACGCCATCAGCGGCACGTCCTCCATCTCGGGGAGGTACACCTCCTGCTCGGGCAGCAGCACGCCGTCGTCGCGTGTCCACGTGACGCGCGTCCGCTCGCCCTCGCCGACGTCGCTGACAGCACCGGCGGGCTCGCGGATCAGTCCGTGGCGCCCGTCGGCGAACTCGAGCTCGAGCTTCCGTGCCGACCCCAGATAGACGATCTGTCGCACCGTGGCGTCCAGGACGTTGCCATCGGCGGACTGGCCGTCGGTCGCCACGCGCAAACGCTCGGGCCGCACGACGAGCACCCCACTGGAGCCATCTGACAGCCGCGCGTTCGCCCGTGCGCGCAGCCGGTAGGAGTCACCGGCGACCTCGACGTACTCGCCGGACCCGCTGACGCGGCCCGGGAAGAGGTTCGACTCGCCGATGAACTCCGCCACGAACAGCGTCTGCGGGCGTTCGTAGAGATCCTCGGCCGTGCCGATCTGCTCGATCCGCCCCTCGTTGAACACGGCGATCCGATCGGACAGGACGAGCGCCTCCTCCTGATCGTGGGTCACGTAGACGAACGTGATCCCGAGCTCCCGGTGGATGCGGCGGATCTCGAGCTGCAGCCACTCGCGCAGCTTCTTGTCGAGGGCACCGAGCGGCTCGTCCATCAGCAGCACCTGCGGCGAGAACACCATCGCGCGCGCGAACGCGACGCGTTGCTGCTGGCCGCCGGAGAGCTGTCGCGGATAGCGCTCGCCGAAGCCCTCGAGCCGGACGATGGCGAGCACCTCCTCGACGCGCCGGCGGATCTCGGGCTTGGAGACCTTGCGCTGCTTCAGCGGGAAGGCGATGTTGTCGAACGCCGTCATGTGGGGGAACAGGGCGTACTGCTGGAACACCATCCCGATGTTCCGACGGTACGGCCGAAGGTCTCCGATCGCCCGCTCGTCCATCAGGATCTCCCCATCGCTGATCTCGGTGAATCCGGCGATCATGTTCAGGGTCGTGGTCTTGCCGGAGCCGCTCGGGCCCAGGAGCGTCACGAACTCCCCCGGCTCGATGTCGATCGAGATGTCGCGGGCGGCGACGAAGTCCCCGTAGCGCTTGGTGAGGCCCTTCAGGCTCAGTGCGGCCCCGACGTCCTTGCCTTCAGTGGCTGCCATATGACTCCCTTTCCCTGACGAAGAGCGAGAGCAGGATCAGCGACGTCGTGAGCGCGATGATCATCGTCGAGGCGGCGGCCAGGGTCGGATCGATCTCGCGCGTGACGCTCGTGAACATCTGCACCGGCAGGGTGCGCACGTCGGGGCTCTGCAGGAACAGCGCCACGACCACCTCGTCGAACGAGGTGATGAACGCGAACAGCGCGCCGGCCATCACGCCGGGGCGGATCAGCGGGAGCGTCACCGTTCGGAAGGTCGTCCAGGGGTTGGCACCGAGACTGGCGGCCGCCAGCTCGAGCCGGCGATCGAGCGTGCGGACGCTGGCGCTGACCGTGATCAGCACGAACGGGATCGCCAGCGTGGTGTGCACGAGCACGAAGCCGAGCATCTTGCCGGAGAGGTGCCACCGCAGGTAGACCGCGAAGACGCCCACGGCGATCACGACGATCGGGACGATCATCGGCGCCAGCAACAGCGCGTTGATCGCGCCCTTGCCGGGGAAGCGCCCGCGGACCAGCGCGAACGCGGCGGCCGTGCCCAGCACGACCGCCAGCACCGTGACCAGCACGGCGATCTGAAGCGAGGTCAGGAGCGCCTCGTACCACTCCGGGTTGGAGAAGAAGTTCGAGTACCACCGCGTCGTGAACCCCTCTGGCGGGAACGCGAACGACTTCGCCTCGTTGAAGCTCATCGGGATCACGACGAGCGTGGGCAGGATGAGCCACATCGAGATCAGGGTGCAGAGCGCAACCAGCGCGATGCGTCCTCGCCGGGCCCGCCTCACCGCGAATCCTCCGGGCCGCCGTAGGCCGCCGACGGCTTGACGAAACGCGACAGCACGGCCAGGAGCACCACCGTCACGACGAACAGGATCGCCGCCATGGCGCCCCCGAGACCGAAGTCGAGCAGCTTGGAGACCTGCTCGACGATCAGCTGCGACAGGAGGGCGTTCTGAGGCGATCCCAGCAGCACGGGCGTGATGTAGAACCCGAGCGCGAGGATGAACACCAGGGTCACGCCGGCGATGACGCCGGGCAGCGACAGCGGGAAGTACACGCGCAGGAACGCCGTTGCCGGCCGCGCGCCGAGGCTCTCGGCGGCCAGCAGCAGCCGGCGGTCGATGCCCTGCATGGTCGCGTAGAGCGGGAGCACCATGAACGGCAGCAGGATCTGCGCCATGCCGATCATCACCCCGGTGGTGTTGCGGATCAGCGACACCTCCCCGACGCCGAGCTTTCTGAGCACGTCGTTGATGGTGCCGGTGTCCTGGAGCAGGATGATCCAGGCGTACGTGCGGACCATCAGGCTCGTCCAGAACGGAAGCAGCACGATGGCCAGCAGCACGATGCGCCAGCGGCGGCTCACGACCGTCATCAGGTAGGCGTACGGGTAGCCGAGGAGGAGGCAGACCACGGTCACCACCGCCGCCGTAAGCACCGTCCGGCGCAGGACGGTCAGGTAGACGTCGTTCTCGAAGAAGGTCCGGTAGTTGCCCAGGCCGCTGGTCGGCTCGGTGAAGCTGCGCCGGAGGATGTCGATGAGCGGAAAGCCGAGGAAGACCACCACGAAGGCCAGCGCCGGCAGCACGAACACCACCCAGCGGTCGATCGCCGGCAGCCGCCGGCGGGCCCGCTCGCGCGGGCCGGCCGTCGTGTCACGCGTCGCGACTGCCATCGCCCCGAACCTAGCGATTCACCGTGGTTCGGCGCTCAGCCCTGGGTCCACTCCACCCAGCGGCGGCTGGCCTCGGTGAAGTCGTCCGAATAGAACTGCATGTTCTGCACCACGGAGTGGTCCTTGACCTCGGGGCTGGAGGACAGGAACGACTTCAGCTGCTTGCTGACCTTGGGCTTCGCGTCGATGTTGATCGGTGCGTAGGGGATCGTCTCGGTGAGTCGAGCCTGCGCCGCGGCGCTCGTCGCGTAGGCGATGAACTCCATTGCGAGGTCCTTGTTCTTGGAGCCCTTCGGGATCGAGAGGTGCTCGTAGACGGCGATGTTCTGGTTCCACACCGGCGCGACCTTCGCGCCGTTCTTGACCGCCGTGAAGGCCCGGCCCGTCCACGCGACGGACATCGCGACCTCCCCCGACTCCATCTGCTGCTGCTGCTGGGCGCCCGCGTCGTAGAAGGCGATGTCGCCCTTGATGCGGTCGAGGACCTTGAACGCCCGGTCGTAGTCGATCGGGTAGAGCTTGTCGGCCGGCACGCCGTCGGCCAGGAGCGCCGCCTCCAGCTGGCCGCCCGAGACGTAGTTCCAGACGCCGCGCTTGCCGGGGAACTTCTTGGTGTCGAAGAAGTCGGCCCAACCCTTCGGCGGGTTGTCGCCGAACTTCGACTTGTCGTACATCAGGACGTAGTTGTATTGCATGGCCGGAGCGCCGCAGTCCGACGTGAGCTCGGGCACCAGCTTGGCCTTGTCGATCTTCGAGTAGTCGAGCTTCTCGAAGAGCGTGCCGCAGTTCTTGCCCAGGTCGAAGTAGCCCTCGACGTCGACGACGTCCCACGACACGTTGCCCGACTGCACCTGCACCTTGATCTTGGCGTAGTCGACCGGGCCGTCGTGCCGGACCTTGTTGCCCGTCTCCTTGGCCCACGGGTTGGTGAAGGCGACCTTCTGCGCGTCCTGGTAGGCGCCACCCCAGGACACGAACGTGATGGTCCCCTTCTTGGTCGCGCCGCCGCCGTTTGAATCTTCGCCGTCGTCTCCGCCACAGCCGACGACCAACGTGCCCAGCGCCAAGCACGCCACCACCGCGCTCGCTCTCCTGTTCATCCCGAACCCCCCGCGATTGTTTGGGGCGACCTTATATCGGACAGGAGCTGCGGTCAGCCCGCGGCGCGCCGCAGCACGTCGTAGCGCCCGACCCCTTCGGCGCCACCCATCGTCCAGCGCATGAACGCGCAGTCCAGGCGCAACTGGCCGAGCTCGAGGGTCGAGCCGCACAGCACGTAGCCGGCGGCGCGGCGCGGGAAGTCGTCCTCCTCGTCGACCCACAGCTCGAGCCCGACGCGGCGCTGGCGGCCGTCGCTGTCGTAGGTGGTCGACAACCGCGGCTCGAGCACCTCGACGGTGCCGTCCGCATCGAGCAGCGCCGCCCAGCGGGCGTCGTCGTCGTGGCCGCGGGCGCCGGCCTGGCGGACGGAGGTGAGCGCGACGCCGACGCCGCCGTCGAGCCAGGCGGCGACGGTGTGGACGGAGTCGAGCCGCCTCCAGTCCGGCGCGCCCCAGGCGTGCCCGCGCTGCCCGGAGCCGTCGATCGTCCGCGACTCCCCGTCGACGACCACCTCGCCGCCGACGCGGCACAGCTGCTCGTAGCCGGTCATGCCGCCCGCGGGGCCGTGCTCGGCGGGCGGCGAGATCGCCTCGAACGACAGCGCGAACCCATGGTGCTCCCCCGCCATCCGCACGCTCCAGCGCTCGAGCGGGGCGTCGACCGACGCGGCGAGCCCCGGCAGCGAGAGCCCCGCCCAGTCCGCGTCGGCGGCGACCCCGATATCGCCCTCGGCGACCGCGCAGACCGGGTCGCGCCCGACGAACAGCAGCGCGAGCGCCGAGCCACGCTGCCGATCGCCGAAGCCGGAGAGGCCGAGCCGCGCGAGGCCGTAGATCTGCGCTTCGGTGTCGGCGAACGAGAACGTGACCGCGTCGGTGTCCGCGGCGCCGCCCTGGCGCCGCTCCTGCTCGGGCCCGACCGTCACGACGGCTCGCGCGTCGGCGGCAGCGGCGCGGTGGGGACGTCGTGGGCGGTGCCCTCGACGTCGTAGCCGTTGCCCCCCGCGGGCGGCGGACGCATGCCGTGGGCGGAGGCGCCCGCGACCATCCGCAGCGCGAAGCGGCGGACGAGCAGCCGCCGCACGACCGCCCGCGTGGGCGGGAGCAGCAGGAGGAGTCCGAAGAGGTCGGTGATGAACCCGGGCGTCAGCAGGCACGCGCCGCCGAAGATCACGAGCCCGCCGTCGAGCACCTCGGCCGCCGGGACGCGACCGCTGCGCAGCGCATCGTCGAAGCGCCGCCACGTCGCCCGCCCCTGCGAGCGCATGAGCAGCGAGCCGAGGACCGAGTCGGCGATCAGGATTGCGATCGTCCACCAGACGCCGACGGCCTGGCCGACCTGGATGATGATCGCCAGCTCGGCGATCGGGACGAGCACGAAGAGGATCAGGAGCGGCAGCAGCATGGCTGCCGCCTAGGGTACGTCAGACCATCGCGACGGCGGGCATGCGGTGCAACCCGACGAGCTCGATCAGCCGCTGGATCTGCGGCTGGGGCCCGCGCACCATGAGCCGCCGGCCGTCCGCGCGCAGGCGCTGCGCGAGCACCGCGAGATCGACCATCAGCGACGAGTCCGCGAAGCGCAGCTCGGAGAGGTCGACGACGACGTCGTGCGTCGCGCGCAGGGCGCACGACAGGGCTCGCCGACGCAGCCCGGAGGTCGTGCGATCCTCATCACCGGAGACGACCAGCAGGGCCTGTTGTTCGTCGAAGGAGACGATGCGCAGCAAGCTACACGAACCACGCGGTTAGACTCAACGAATGGTCTCTGAAGAAGCCGTTCTTGATGCTTTGACCAACGTCATCGACCCCGAACTGGGGCTCGACTTCGTCGAGCTCGGGCTCGTGTACGGCGTCGAGGTCGAAGGCGGCACGGTCAACGTCACGTTCACGCTCACCACGCCGGCGTGCCCGATCGGGCCGCAGGTCTCCGAGCAGATGATCGAGTTCGTGTCGGAGCTCGACGGCGTCGACGACGTCGTGCCGAACATGGTCTTCACGCCGCCGTGGTCCCCGGACAAGATGTCCGAGGACGCGAAGTTCGCGCTGGGCTACTGACCGCCGCCGAAGTTCGACCGACGGGGTGACGAGCTCCTTCCCGGTCGTCCTCGCGCGCCGCCTGGCGCTGCTTGCGCTCACGATGGTGCTCGTCCCGTCGCTGAGCTTCGTGATGTTCACGCTGATCGGCGGCGAGGCGACCGGGCCGCTGGACGTCCTGCGCGAACTGAGCAGCTACCTGTCGGCGACGTTCCTGCAGGCCGATCTCGGCGCGGGGAACTTCCGCAACCAGACCTACCTGCGGACGCGCAGCGCGATCGAGGTCATCCAGGACGGGTTCCTCGTCGACGTCTACCTGCTCACCGGCGCGCTGGCGTTCGGTGTGGGCGCCGGGCTGCTCGCGGGCATCACCCAGGCGACGCGGCCGCGCTCGGTCGCGTCGCGGGTCCTGACGCTCGTCATCCCGTTCGTGCTGTCCGCGCCGGTCTACTGGCTCGGGCTGGCGGTGCTGCTGCTGTTCGCGCCGGGCGTGGGCTCGGTCGCCGAGGTCCCGTTCCTCTCCACCGTCGACGGCTACCGCCCGCTGGGCAAGGATCCGGTCGGCTTCGTGGAGGGCATCTGGCTGCCGTGCGTGATCGTCGGTGCACCGCTCATGGCGGGCTGCGCGCGGATGTGCGCCTCCCAGCTCGGCAGCTCGCTGCACGAGGACTTCGTCCGCACCGCGCGCGCCAAGGGCGTCCGCTCCGCCCGGGTCGTGTGGCGCCATGCGCTGCCCCCGGCGGCCGGGCCGGTGGTCGCGCTCGTCGGCGTCAACATGAACGTCATCCTCACCAACGTGGCGCTCGTCGAGGTGGTGTTCAACCTCCCCGGCGGCTTCCGCTACATCGAGCGGGCGCTGGTCAACCGCGACATCGACCTCGTCCAGGCGCTCGTGCTCGAGTCGACGCTCTTCATCGTCATCGCCAACTTCCTCGCCGACTCGATCCTGTCCTGGCTCGATCCGCGGGTGCGAACCGGATCGACGGTCTAGTCCACCCGGCCGCAATTTCTGCACGTTTCTGACGGCGTCTGGACGCGCCTGGCGGCCGCCGCTGCCCGCCCACGTGGGTCAACTATGCAGTCGGGCAGCGGCGACCACCAGCCACGCCCAGCCACTCGTCAGAACCGGGCCGAACTTACGGCCGCGCGTACTAGGCGCTCGCCTTGGGCTTGGCGGGCGCCTTGGCCTTCGTGGGCTTCTTGCGCGGCGCCGGCTTGGCCCTCGGCGTGCCGTTCCCCGCGCTCGACTTGGCCGCGGCGGCGGGCTTGACATCGCGCGCGGCCGCGAGGAGCTCCTCGAGCGACTCCTGGATGGCCTCGCCGAACGCCTCGAGATCCGGCATCGCGTCGTAGTCGCCGAGCAGCCCGAAGTCCATGCCGCCGTTGTAGGACATGATCGCCACCGCGAGCGCGTGGTCCTTGGGCAGGAACGCGATCGGGAACAGGTCCTGCAGCTCGCGCCCGAGCACGTAGAGCGGGAACTGCGGGCCGGGCACGTTGGTCACGATCAGGTTGAACAAGCGCGTCGAGAAGTTCAGCCGCGACGCCTGGGCGAGCACGGTCGGCGGCGCGAAGTTCTGGGCGGCCGCGAGCACCTCGGCGCCGACCGCCTGCTTGGAGTCCTTCAGCCCGTCCATCGCGCGCCGGACGACGCGCAGCCGTGCGACCGGGTCCTCGACGTAGACCGGGAGCGGCGCGCGCATCGCGGCGATCCGGTTGCCGAGCTGGTGGTGCTCGTCCTTCGCGCGGATCGAGACCGGGACGAGCGCGCGCAGCTCGAGGCCCTCCGTGCGCACGCCACGCGAGCGCAGCCAGTTCCGCAGCGCCCCCGCGACGACGGTCAGCACGACGTCGTTGACCGTCCCGCCGAAGGCGTCCTTGACCTTCTTGTAGTCGTCGAGCTCGTTGCGCACCATCACGAGCCGGCGGTGTGGCCCGATCTCGACGTTCAACGGCGTCTCGGGCGCCGGGTTGAGCGTCGCCCACGCGACCTCGCCGAGGCCTTCGACCGCCGTGCGCGTCGCCTCGAGGGTCTCGGTCGGGTGGGTGGCCGCGACGGCGGCACGGCTCGCGAGCTGCAGCGGCGTCTTGATGAGCCCCTTGATCCCCTTGGCGGCCAGGTCGATCGCCGACGGCTCGCGCGCCGGGACCCACGGCTGCCCTTCGTGGGCGCTCGGCGCCGGGACCGGGCTCAGGTCGAACAGCACGGTGACGAGATCGACGCCGGAAACGCCGTCGACCAGCGCGTGGTGGGTCTTGGAGATCAGCGCGAAGCGGTCGCCCTCGAGGCCCTGGATGAGCCAGGTCTCCCACAGCGGCTTCGAGCGGTCCAGCCGCTGGGAGTGGACGCGGGCGGCCAGCGCGCGCAGTTGCTGCTCGGAGCCGGGGCGTGGCAGCGCGGTGTGGCGGACGTGGTACTCCAGGTTGAAGCTGGTGTCGTCGACCCACAGCGGCCGGCCGGTCTCGACCGGCGGGACCGCGAGCTTCTGGCGGTAGCGGGGTACGAGGTGCAGGCGCCCGCGGATCTGGTTGATGAAGTCCTCGTACGCGGGGGGCGGCCCCTCGAACACCATCAGCGCCCCGACGTGCATGTGCGAGTTCGTGCCTTCCTGGGCGAGGAAGGACGCGTCCACGGCGGAAAGCCGGTCTCCGTGCTGCTGTGCCATCGCTCTCTTGCTCCCTCAGGTTCGGTGGTCCGATCCTATCCCCGAGAAGGCTCAGAGCGCCACGGCGAGCAGCCCGGCGAGCGCCGTCGCCGCCAGCGTGAGCGTCAGCACGCGGTCGTAGCGCTCGGGCGCCAGTCGCGCGAACACGCGCCGGCCCGCCAGGTGGCCGGCGAGGATGAGCGGGACGGTCGCGGCGACCCAGACGGGATCCGGCACCGCCTCCTCGGTCCCCGACACGGCGAGCACGGCGAGGCCGAGCACCCCGAAGCCGAGGAAGATGAGGGTCAGCGAGTCGCGGACCTGCGTCGGGGTGACGCGGCGGTGCAGCAGGTAGAGCACGAGCGGCGGCCCGGACGTGCTCGTGGCCGTGTTCAGCGCGCCCGACGTGAGGCCGGCGGCCGGGAGCGCCCAGCGTGGCGGCGGGGCCGGCGAGTCGTCGGAGCCGAGCCTCCGGGCGATCAGGCTCGCCAGCACGCCGGCGGTGACGAGCACCTGCAGCGCGGTGTCGTCGAGCGAGCGCAGGACGAGCACCCCGGCCGCCATCCCCGGCAGCGACCACGCGAGCAGCCGCACCACCTCGCCGCGCAACGGGGCGGGGCGGCGCCGCTCGCCCGCCAGGGTGAGCAGGTTGACCTCGAGGCCGAGTGCCAGCAGCAGCCCGACGGCCTCGGGCGGCGAGGTGGCGGCGAACAGCAGCGGCGCCGCGACGAGCGCGAAGCCGAACCCGGTCGCGGACTGCAGGACCGCGCCGGCCAGGACGGCGGCGGCGGCCGCGACGGCGAGCAGGCTCACTCGGTCATCATGGACGTCATGCCATGGGACTTCTCGACCGAACCTGAATTCCAGACGCAGCTCGATTGGATGCGCGACTTCGTGCGCGAGGAGGTCTGGCCGATCGAGACGATCTTCGACGAGCTCGGCCAGGAGGGGTTCGAGCGCGCGATCGCCCCGCTCCAGGAGCAGGTGCGCGAACGCGGGCTGTGGGCGGCGCACCTGCCCCCCGAGCTCGGCGGCCAGGGCTTCGGCCAGGTCAAGCTCGGCCTGATGCACGAGATCGCCGGCACGTGCATGTTCGCGCCGAGCGTGTTCGGCAACCAGGCGCCCGACTCCGGCAACTCGGAGATCCTCGCCCTCGCGGGCACCGAGGACCAGAAGGAGCAGTGGCTGCACCCGCTGCTGGCCGGCGACCTGCACTCGGCGTTCTCGATGACCGAGCCGCACACCGCGGGCTCGGACCCGACGCTGCTCGAGACGACGGCGACGCTCGAGGGCGACGAGTGGGTGATCAACGGGCGCAAGTGGTTCTCGTCGAACGCATCGGTGGCGGACTTCCTGATCGTCATGGCGGTCACCGAGCCCGACGCCCAGCGCTACCAGCGTGCCTCCATGCTGATCGTCCCGGCGGACACGCCGGGCGTGCAGATCCTCCGCGACGTCCCGACGATGGAGCACCCACAGGAGCACTTCGGGCGCGTCGGTGGGCACGCGGAGATCGTCTACGAGGATGTCCGGATCCCGAAGGCGAACCTGCTCGGCGCGCGCGGCGCCGGCTTCCTGATCGCCCAGCACCGGCTCGGCCCGGGCCGCATCCACCACTGCATGCGCTGGCTCGGCGTGTCGCGGCGCGCGTTCGACATGCTCTGCGAGCGCGCCCAGTCTCGCTACGTGCACGGCGGGCTGCTGGCCGAGAAGCAGACCATCCAGAACTGGATCGCCGACTCTGCGGCGCAGATGCAGGCGGCGCGGCTGATGACGCTGCACGCGGCGTGGAAGATGGACACCGAGGGCGCCAGCGCGGCGCGCACCGACATCGCGATGATCAAGTACTTCGGCGCCGGGGTGCTGCACGACGTCGTCGACCGCGCGCTGCAGGCCCACGGCTCGCTCGGCTACTCGACCGACCTGCCGCTCGAGGCGATGTACCGCTACGCGCGCGCCGCCCGGATCTACGACGGGCCCGACGAGGTCCACCGCCAGTCCGTCGCCCGCCAGATCCTCCGCGGCTACTCGGCGCCCGAGGGTGGCGTTCCCACCCAGCACGTCCCGACCCGCCGCGAGGCGGCGCGGTACCAGTTCGCCGACCTCCTGGAGGCGGTGACGTCCAACGACTGACGTGCGGCTCATCGTCGCGCTCGGGGCGGCGTGCGTGGTGCTCGGCGCCGGCATCGTCGTCGTGGCGGCCGGCGCGGGGGACGAGCCACGGCCGGCCGCTGAGCCGACGTCGGCCCCTGCCGAGGCACCCGCCGCCGAGCCGGCCCGGCTGCGCGTCGATCGCTTCGACGCCGACCGCGCGTGGGCCGAGCTCCGCCGCCAGGTCCGCAGCGGCCCGCGGCCGGCGGGCTCCCGGACGTCGCGGGCGCTGGCGGCGCGCATCCGCCGGGCGCTCCCGCGCGGACGCTACGAGCCGGTCGGTGCGAAGCACCCGGGGCTGCGCAACGTCGTCGGCACGCTGCCCGGCAGGCGCCCCGCGATCGTCCTCGCCGCCCACTACGACACCAAGGACATCCCCGGCTTCGTCGGCGCCAACGACGGCGCGGGCGGCACCGCGACGCTGCTCGAGTTGGCCCGCACCCTGCGCCGCGCCGAACGCCCGCGCGGCGGTCGCGAGCTGCGCTTCGTGTTCTTCGACGGCGAGGAGAGCCCGGACGACGCCGCCGACTTCTACAAGACCGCCCTGCGCGGCGCGAAGGCCTACGCCGCGCGGCACCGCGGCGAGGTCCGCGCGCTCGTGCTGCTCGACTTCGTCGCCGACAAGGACCTCTCGATCCCGCGCGAGCAGGGGTCTGATCCCGCGCTGTGGAAGCGGTTGCGCGCGGCGGCGCAGGCGGTCGGCGCGGGCGCGGTGTTCCCGGACGCCGAGGCGGCGGAGGTCCTCGACGACCACACGCCGTTCGCGCGCCAAGGCGTCCCGGCGATCGACCTCATCGACTTCGACTTCCCGTGCTGGCATCAGACGTGCGACGACCTCGACGCCGTCTCTCGCGAGTCGCTGGACCGCGTCGGCGAGACGGTGCTGCGGCTCGCGACGGAGTTGCGCCGGCGCTAAGCGCCTGCGTGCGCCGCGATGATCTCCAGCCCGTCCGCGAGGTCGCGGGCCGACGGCGCGTGGTCCGGGTCGACGAGCCACTGCACGATGACCCCGGTCATCAACGCCTGGTAGACCGACCCGGCGGTCCGGACCAGGCTGGCGTCGACGGAATCCTCGGCCACGCCGAGGAACATCGCCGCCAGACCTGACCGTCCCTGCTGCAGGCCGTCGGCGACGTACTCGCGGATCGCCTCGACCCGATCGATCTGGCCCAACGCCTCGACACTGGCGGCCATCAGCCGCCGGTCCGCCGTCAGAGACTCGATGACGCGCGCCCACACGGCCTCGAACCGATCGCTCACCGGGAGGTCGGGAGCGACCCCGCCGAGCGCCCGCTCGAGCTCCTCTCCCCAGTCGTCGATCGCCGCGATGAGTGCCGCGCTCATCAACGCGTCGGTGGACCGGTAGTGGTAACCGATGGCGGCCAGGCTCGTCCCTGACGCCGCCGCGATGTCGCGCGCGGTCGTGGCCGCGAATCCCTTCTCCACGAGGCACTGTTTCGCGCCCTCGAGCAGGGCTTCGCGGTTTCCCATCGCGCAAGCCTACCGCCTGGTGGGACAAATGTCTTGGACAAATGTCTGAGACGTATGTACTATACGGCTCGACCTCCTACAGATCGGGCGAGCCATGCGGCATTCGGAGCACGTGAACGATCGAGACGACGCCCTCCAGCTCGTCTCGGTGACCAAGGTCTACGGCCAGGGCGACACCGCCGTCACGGCCCCTGAGCGACGTGTCGCTCCGCCTGGCGCGCGGCAGCTTCGTCGCGGTGATGGGGCCGTCCGGCTCGGGCAAGAGCACGCTGCTGCAGTGCGCGGCGGGTCTCGACGCGCCGACCGACGGGCGGGTGATCGTGGACGGCACCGAGCTCACCGGCAGCGACGAGACCGCGCTCACGCGGTTCCGGCGCGAGCGCATCGGGTTCGTGTTCCAGCAGTACAACCTGCTGCCGGCGCTCACCGTCCGGCAGAACGTCACGCTTCCGCTGCGGCTCGCGGGCCGGCCGGTCGACGACGGGTGTGGACTGGCGATCCTCGACCGCCTGGGGCTCGGCGACCGGGCCGATCACCGTCCCGCCGAGCTCTCCGGCGGCCAGCAGCAGCGCGTCGCGGTCGCTCGCGCCCTGGTGACCGAGCCGAGCGCGATCTTCGCCGACGAGCCGACCGGTGCGCTCGACACGCGCAGCGCTCGCGAGCTGCTGGCGCTGCTGCGCGAGGCCGTCGACGGGTTCGGCCAGACCGTGGTGATGGTGACCCACGACCCGGTGGCCGCCGCCCATGCGGACTCGGTCCTCTTCCTCGCCGACGGCCGCATCGTCGGCCGCCTCGCGAACCCGACGGCCGAGCACGTGGCCGAGCGCCTCGCGCATCTCTCCGACGACGTCGCCACCCCTGGCGTCTCGGTCGGGGTCTGACCATGCTCCGCATCGCGCTCAGCTCGCTGCGCTACCGCTCCGGCGGCTTTGCGGCGAGCGTCATCACCATGCTGCTCGGCGCCGTGATCCTGATGGCCTTCGCGTCGATGTTCGACACGAGGGCCGGGGCGGCGGTGCGGGCGACCGACGCGGAGACGCTCGTCAACATGGGCACCGTCGTCGGCGGCTGGGGCATGGTCATCGTGGTCTTCGCCGTCGCGTCGACGCTGACGCTGGCAGTGCGGCAGCGCAACCGCGAGATGGCGCTGCTCAAGAGCGTCGGCGCGACCCCGGCCCAGATCCGGCGGATGATCGTCGTCGAGGCGGCGCTGCTCGCGAGTGTCGCGGTGCTCGTCGCGATCCCGCCCGCCGTCCTCGCGGGTCGTGGCCTGTTCGCGCTGCTGCAGGGCACGGGCCAGGTCGCGCCGGCGGTCGACTACCGCTTCGGGCCGATCGCGATCGGCATGGGCATCGGCATCACGCTCGTCTCCGCCGTGATCGCTGCCCTGGTGGCAGCCCGGCGGGCGGCGCGCGTGGGCGCCACCGACGCGTTGCTGGCCGCGGCGATCGAGCGCCCGGGCACGGGCCGCAAACGCGTCATCGCCGCGTGGCTGCTCCTCGCGGGCGGGATCAGCTGCGCCGCGGTCACCGCGACCGTGTTCAACGGCAAGGGCACCGATGCGATGCAGACCGGCGCGCAGGCGTGCATCCTGTCCTCGATCGGCCTCGCGCTCCTCGCCCCCGTCCTCGTGAGGTGGGTGACCGAGGCGGCGGCCGGAACCCTCCTGCGCCGGGGCGGCGCGAGCGGCTTCCTCGCCGTGCAGAACCTGCGCCGGAACAGACAGCACATGGCCCGCGTGCTGGCACCGATCATCGTCTTCACCGGGATCGCGGTGGGCTGCTTCTCCATGCAGGACATCGAGAACGCGGCCGTCGCCGCCGCCGGCGTCGTCATGACGAACGAGCAGGAGAACATCCAGACACTCAACTACGGCGTGGTGACGATGATCGCGGTCTTCGCCGCCATCACGATGGTCAACGCGATCGTGGCGGGGACCGCCTCCCGGCGGCGTGAGCTCGGGCAGCAGCGCCTCGCCGGTTCCACCCCGCCGCAGGTGCTCGGGATGATCGGCCTCGAGAGCCTCGTGCTCGCCGCGTCCGGTGTCGTCTTCGGCTCGCTCGCCTCGCTCACCACGATCGTGCCGTTCAGCATCGCCAGGGCGCAGTCGGTCATCCCGGACACGACCGTCGCCATCTTCGCCGGCGTCGTGGTCGTCGCTGCCGCGCTGACCATCGGAGCCGGCGTCGGCACCGCCCGTCGCGCGACCCGAGTCCCGGCCGTCGATGCGGTGGGCGTGTCCGCCTAGGTCGCGCCGAGCCGTTCGAGGTCGTCGAGGTCTCGTGGGCGGCCCGCGGCTCGCTTCATCGCGATGAGGTGATCCCTTCCGCAGACGCGGAGCGGGATGCCGTCCAGCTCACCCTCGATCGCGTCTGCCGACAACGCGTCGTATGCGGGGTCGCCGTCGATCCCGGCTACCCACTGCATGACGTCAAGATCACCGAGACGAGTCTCGAGCCTGAAGTTCGCGCCGACTCCGAGGTCTTAGGGCCGTCTCGGATCGAACGGGAACTCCTCCGGCCTGAAGTCGCCGAGCCCGACGTGCCGCGCCTCGATCTCCGTGAGCAGGGCAGACAGCCGCTGGAGGTTGCCGGGGTCGGGGTCCGGGACGATGTCGAGATCCTTCGACGGTCGGATCACGCCATGGGCGTTGAGTGCGAAGCCGCCGATGATGATGTGGCGCACGCCTGCGACGTGGAGCGCCCGGAGCAGCGGCTCCGGGTCGAGCGCTTCCGTCACGAACCCCGGGCGTGCTTGAACGCAGCCGCGAACTTCTGCGCAAATCTGGTGTGTGCCACGGAGTCGGTCAGGTTCCGGCTGACGCCGCGCGCGGCGTCGCGGCGCACGCGGTCACGCTGGGCCTGCTCCTCGCGCCGGACCTCCTCCGCCGTCCATGGGCGTGGATCTTGGGACGCCATCGCCCGGTCATCGTAACTGGGCCGGCGCGGGCGCCGGCGCGTCGAGCGTGGCGCGGCGCGTGTAGGACACGAGCGCGCCGATGGCCGCCGCCGCCGCTCCGGCGAGCACCGCGCTGCGCCAGCCGCTCGCGTCGACGAGGGATCCCGCGGCCGCGGCGCCGATGGCGATGCCGGACACGAGCGCGGTCAGCGGCCAGGTGAACGCCTCGGTCCGCGCGCCGGCCGGCGCGACCACGCCGGCCAGCTCGTTGCGGGTGGCGATGAGCGGGGCGATGAAGAACCCGGCCGGGATCACGAGCAGCGCCATCGTCGCCGGCGAGGTGGCGAGCACCACGGGAAGGAAGCAGGCGGCGACGAGGATGGCCGCGAGCTGGTGGACGCGCACGAGCGAGGCCCGTCGCGGGCGCGCTCCGTACGCGAGTCCGCCGACCGCGCTCGCGATCGACCAGACGGCGATCAGCACGCCGGCGAGGTGCGGACGGCCCTCGGCGTGCGCGAACGCCGGGATCGCCACCTCGACGGCTCCGAACGCGAAGCCCACCGGGAGCATCGTCAGCACGAGCGTCCGCATGCCCGGTGCCTGCAGCGCGCCCAGCGCGCCGGCGCGCTCCCGCGGCGGGCCGGAGCGGCGGGCGTCGGGCGGCATGAAGGCCAGGAAGGTGACGGAGCCGACGAGCCCGATGACGGCCGAGGCGAGCAGCGCCGCGCCCGGGTCGAGCGTCGCGACGATGGCGGCGGTCAGCAGCGGGCCGACCACGAAGAGCGACTCGGTGACCACCGAGTCCAGCGCGAACGCCGTCTGGATCAGTGCCTCGGAGCCGGCCAGCAGGCGTGGGTAGAGCGCGCGCAGCACCGCGCCGGTCGGCGGGAACGCGATGCCGGCCAGGCCGGCCGCCGCCACGAGCACACCCGACGGGACGCTGCTGGACCCGAGCGCCACGAGCGAGACGAGCGCGGCGGCGTGCGCGAGCGCGAGGCCGAAGAGCACGCGGGCGCCGAGGCGGTCGACGAGCCGTCCCGCGAACGGGGCCCCTGCCGCTGACCCGAGCGCGAGCGCCCCGGCGGCCGCCCCCGCGACGGCGAACGACCCCGTCCGCTCCCGGAGATAGAGCACGACCGCGAGGCCGTTGATCCCGAGGGGGAGCCGCGCCAGCAGCGTCGAGGCGAGCAGTGCGCGCACTCGCGGGACGGCCAGGAGGGCTCGGTAGGTCCACATCCGAGACGACACGCTAGACACGACGGTTGCCGTTTGACAATGCCGTACAGGCGCCACTAATGTCGGACCCGCGTCGGGGAGGCCCTGGGCGGGCGGAGGCGGCGGGAACCTTTCAGGCAGGGAGGGACAGGTGCGGCCACGAGCCGGATCCAGACGACGCATGGCGGCGCTGACCGTCGTGCTGGCGGTCGCCGGCCTCCCGGGCATCGCGTGGGCCGAGGTCCCCAATCCCACCGTCGAGGGGCCGATCCTCGGCGGCGTCAAGGGCCGCCCGTGGAACAGCACGATCTACGAGCTGTCTACACCGGCCCACGACTACCGCGAGGCCGAGTACTTCCACTCGGGCACCGCGACCAACCTCGCCAACGGCCGGACCGCGGAGTACAAGAGCCGGTTCCTGGTGCGGATGCCGAAGGACCCGGCCGCGTTCAACGGGATCGTCCTGTTCGACTGGATGAATGTCACCAACGGCCAGGACTGGGAGTACAACTGGTGGCCGCCGGCGCACGAGTACCTGATGCGCGAGGGCTACGGCTACGTCGCGGTCACCGCGCAGAACGTCGGCGCCCAGCACCTTCGGACCTGGGATCCGCAGCGCTACGCGACGTTGACGCACCCGGGCGACGACTACTCCTTCGACATCTACTCGCAGGCGATCGAGGCGGTCCGCGACCCGGCCAACAACGTCGTCTCGACCCTTTATCCGCGCGGGGTCGATCCGACCGAGGGCCTCGACACCCGCTTCGTCGTCGCCGGCGGCGTGTCGCAGTCGGCGAGCCGGCTGACCACCTTCATCAACGACGGCTACGACCGCGGCACGATCGACGCCTACAACATCGAGCGCGGCGGCGGCCCGTTCGAGGACCGCTCGAAGTTCGTCTTCCATCTCAACGAGGAGACCGGCTTCACCGGGAGCGCCGGCAGCGTCAAGCCGCCCGACGACGAGAAGTACGTGTTCTGGGAGGAGGCCGGCACGGCGCACCACCCGCGGGTCTGGTGGGACTACACGTTCCGGACGATGCAGCGCGACCAGTTCGTCTCTGGGATCCCCGACCCGGTCAACACCGGCTGCTCGGTGAACCAGGGCCGCGTCGACTACAGCGTCCGCGCGATGCTGCACCACACGCGCGCCTATCTCGAGACCGGCGCGGTGCCGCCGTCGGCGCCGCGGATCGAGCGCACCGAGGACGGCGACGTCGCCCGCGACCAGGACGGCCTGGTGCGGGGTGGGCTCCGCCACCCGTTCGTCGAGGTGCCCGTCGCGCTCAACCGCGCGACGACCGACGACTGCATCAACTGGGGTCACTACGAGGCGTGGTCGGCGGAGAAGATCGTCGCGCGGTATCCGACGCACTGCGACTACCTCCGCAAGGTCCGGGCCTGGGCGGAGCACGAGGTGAGCCGGGGGTGGCTGCTGGCAGGCGACCGGGACGACGCAGTCGCCGAGGCTCGCGCGTTCACGGCGCCGTGGAAGGGCGTGGCGTGCCCCGAGCCGCCGGCGGCCGGCGGCGCGAGCCCGGCGCCGGCGACCGTCTCCGCCCCGGCCTGTGACGCGACCACCGGGCTCACCTCGGTCTCCGTCGCGCCCGCCGCGCGCTCTGGCGTGCGGCTGGGCTTCGCGCGCGCGTCCGACGCGCCGGTGCGGATCGACGTCTTCCGCGTCTCCGACGGCCGGCGCGTCGTGCGCGAGCGCCTCGTCGCGCGCTTCCAAGACCGCACGGCGCCGGTCGAGTGGGACGGGCGCGCGACGCGCGGGGGCGCGCTCCGCCGGGTCGGCGACGGCTACTACGTCGTGCGCTTCTCGATGGTGCGGGGAGGTCAGCTGCTCGACGTGCGGCGCGTCGTGCTGCGCCGGACGGCCGGACGGTTCTCCCGGCGCGCCGACCATCACCGGCGTGCCTCGTGCGATCTGGTCCGGGGATTCAAGCTCGAGCGCCCGGTCTTCGGCGGCCTGCGCTCGGCGCCGCTGCGGATCTCCTACCGGCTCGCGGCGGCCGCGAAGGTGACGATCACCGTGAGCCGTGGGAGCACGGTGGTCCGGCGGCTCACGGCGAGGGCGGCCGCCGGCCGCACGCACCGGCTGCAGCTGCGGTCGCGCGGTCTCCGGCGCGGCGACCATCGCGTCCGGCTCCGGGCGGAGGGGAGCGGGACGCCCGTCGAGGTCACGCTCGGCGCCAGGCGCCTCTGAGCCTGGATCAACCGATACCCGCGGCGCCTCGCCGCCGCAGGCACGGCGCCATGGGCCATCGGCCGCGAACCGAAGGGGTCACCCCTGCAGGACGCGGCCGATGACCCCTGGCTTGGCCTGCGACGCCGAGGCATCCACGGTTCATCGGTGGATCCAGGCTCAGGAGGGTCGGGTGGGCGCGGGGTAGGCTCGCGCCCATGCCCGACCTGCACCCCGACGCGCGCGCCCTGCTCGAGTCTTCCGCGCTGGCCCACATGGTCACGCTCAACCGCGACGGGAGCCCGCAGGTGACCTGTGTGTGGGTCGGCGTCGAGGGCGACGAGATCGTCAGCGCCCACCTGCAGCGCAGCCAGAAGGTCCGCAACGTCGAGCGCGACCCCCGCGTCAGCCTGTCGGTCGAGGGCACGGGCCTGAACCGCATGGGCCTGCGCGAGTACCTCGTCGTGCACGGGCGCGCTCGCATCGAGGAGGGCGGCGCCGCCGAGCTGCTGCAGCGCCTGGCGCACGTCTACCTCGGGCCGGACGTCCGCTTCCCGCCGATGGACGAGCCGCCGCCCGGCTACGTCCTGCGCATCACGCCCGAGCGCCTCGGCGGCGTCGGGCCCTGGGCGTCTTAGCCGCGCTCCTACACTCCCCTGCGTGGCGCCGACTC
This sequence comes from uncultured Solirubrobacterales bacterium, assembly GCA_963828075.1. Classification (GTDB taxonomy): domain Bacteria; phylum Actinomycetota; class Thermoleophilia; order Solirubrobacterales; family Solirubrobacteraceae; genus JACCYI01. The sequence continues at coordinate 3,703,226 of CAWHDH010000021.1, forward strand.
CCGAAAAGCTCCTCCTGGCCGCGCCCCGCGGCTACTGCGCGGGCGTCGACCGCGCCGTGCAGACCGTCGAGCGGGCGCTGACCCTCTACGGGCCGCCCGTCTACGTCCGCAAGGAGATCGTCCACAACAAGCACGTCGTCGCCCAGCTGCGCGACCGCGGCGCGATCTTCGTCGACGAGCTCGACGACACGGTCCCCGAGGGCGCGATGACCGTCTTCTCCGCGCACGGCGTCTCGCCGGCCGTCCACGCGGACGCCGCCCGCCGCGGCCTGCGGACGATCGACGCGACGTGCCCGCTGGTGACGAAGGTCCACGTCGAGGCCAAGAAGTTCGCCGGCGAGGGCTACACGATCGTCCTCATCGGCCATGCCGGCCACGAGGAGGTCGAGGGCACGATGGGGGAGGCGCCCGAGCACATCGTCCTGGTCGAGACCGAGGCCGACGTCGACGCGCTCGAGGTCCAGAACCCCGACCGGATCGCGTACATCTCGCAGACCACCCTGTCGGTCGACGAGACGCGCACGATCATCAACCGCCTGCGCGAGAAGTTCCCGAGCATCACCGGGCCTCGCACGGACGACATCTGTTACGCGACGACCAACCGCCAGGCGGCCGTCAAGCAGATGGCCGGCGAGTGCGACCTCGTGCTGGTGATCGGCTCCCAGAACTCCTCGAACTCCCGGCGCCTCGTCGACGTCGCGCGCGACTACGGCGCCGACGCGTACCTGATCGACAACCAGTCCCAGGTCGAGGAGGCGTGGCTCGAGGGCAAGCGCGTCGTCGGCATCACCTCCGGCGCCAGCGCGCCCGAGGAGCTCGTCCAGCGTCTCGTGCAGTTCTTCCGCGACCGCGGCACGACCGACGTCGCCGAGTTCGAGGTCCTGCGCGAGGACGTGCGGTTCATGCTGCCGAAGCCGATTCGGCAGGCCATGGCCGCGGCCGAGGCGTAGCCGGCCGCCGGAGCGCCGTCCGCCGATGGCGCGCCGGCGCGACTCCCGCCGCTTCGGGCCCGGCCCCTACCTGCTCGGCCTGCGCCGGGACGAGTCGCGCTGGGGGAGCGGGTTCCCGTTCGACGTGCCGGCGGTGGCGGCGAGCGCCGACCTCGACCTCACCGCTCCGGTCACGCTGCTGGCCGGCGACAACGGGACCGGCAAGTCCACGCTCGTCGAGGCCATTGCCGAGTCCATGGGGTTCGGGCCCGAGGGCGGCGAGCTCGAGCGGCTCGGGGAGCTGCCCGCCGTGCCCCGCCCGGTCATGGACGGCGGCCTCGAGCCGGTGCTGTCGCACACCAAGCCGCGCAAGGGCTACTTCCTGCGGGCGGAGAGCTTCTTCAACATCGCGCAGCTCGTCGACGGCGGCGGGATCTTCGCGCCGGACCTGTCCCTCTACGGCGACGTCCCGCTCCATCAGCAGTCCCACGGCCAGTCGTTCCTCGCGCTGGCGGCGAACCGCTTCGGCGGCGAGGGTCTGTACGTGCTGGACGAGCCCGAGGCCGCGCTCTCCCTCACCGGCGCGCTCGCGCTCGTGACGATCGTCGTCCGCGCGGCCCGGGCCGGCGCCCAGTTCGTCATCGCGACGCACTCGCCGATCCTGCTGGCCTGCCCGGGCGCGCGGCTCTACGAGCTCGACGAAGCGGGGCTCGAGCGGCTTGAGTACGACGACCTCGAGGCCGTCCGGATGACGCGGGCGTTCCTCGACGCCCCCGAGCGCTTCCTGCGCGCCGCACTCGCCGAGGATCCCGAATGACGGCCGCGTGGATGCTCGTGCGGGCCGACCTCTGCGACGGCGAGGTCGCGGTGAGCGCGGTGGATCGCGACGGCGGCGTGCGGCGCCTCGCGGCTTGGCCGGCGACGGCGGACGACGACTTCGCGGCGTCGTGGTCGCCCGACGGGGCGCACGTCGCGGTGCTCGCGGGCGGGGAGCTGAGCGTCGTGTCGGCGGTCGACGGAGCGGTCGCGTCGGCGGGGACGCTCTCGCCCCCTCCTGAGCCCGACGGCCCGCCGTTTCACAGCACCGAGCCCGTGATCGTGTGGCAGCCAAGCGGTGCACCGCTCGTGCTGCGTCCAGGGTTGGAAGGGCCATCGCTGATCCCGCTTCAGGACGGTTGGGAGGTCAGACTGCACGGCGCGGTGGAGGTCGACGGCGGTCACACCGGCCATGGCTCGAGCTGGATGGGTCTCATGTCCGAACCCGGGACGTCGGCCGAGGCGATGAGAGCGGAGCGGGCGCGTCTGGACGAGCGTGAGGCGCTCGTCGCGAGCCGGCCGATCGCGTTCGGCCTGACCGCCGTCCGAAACGGGGTCGAGATTCCCGTGCACGAGGAGCGTCGCGCCCCGGCTGAAGGCGTGACCAAGCTGCACTGGCCGCCGATCGTCGGGCCGCGGGGGGTGCTGCTGCGTCGCAGCGTCGAGACGATGGATCGGCAAGCCGGCGGCCGCATCCGGAGCGACATCGAGATGCAGCACCCGTGGCTGGTGACGCCCGCCGGCGCGGTGCGGACGCTCCCGTTCGAGCTCGGCGTCTCGCCGCTCGCGACGCTTCCCGACGGCCGCTTCCTCCTGCCCGGCGCCGACGCGCTGTGGCGCGACGGCCGCGACGAGCCGTTGCACGCGCTCGCGGACGGCGGGCGGCTCGAGCCGGTCCGGCTCGACGGCGACCCGGTGTCGGCGTCCGCAATGCTGGCGGCGGTCGCCGAGGACCTGCTCCCCGCCGAGCCGCCCGAGATCCCCGAGGACGCCCTCTGGGGGTTCGAAGCCGCGCGCGTGGACGCCGAGACCGGCGAGCTGGTCCTCCTGCTCGCCGAAGACTTCGAGATCGCCGACGGCGTGCGCTGGGTGGTGCTGACGATCGCGCTGGCGGGATCCGGCGCCCCGCGGCTCGTGGCGCGGGGCGAGGCTCCGGCCGGCTCCCGCACTGTCGTCGTGCTCTGAGTCCGACGACCCGCCGGCGACACGTCGCACTCCTCCTTCGATGCGGGGTTGCCGGTCGGCTACGGCGCGGGCAATGGCGCCGTGCGCTCCACGTCCCCGGGACCGTTGGGCGCCGCCGGGGCCTCCGGCTCGAAGACGACGAAGGCAACGGCGCCTGATTCGATCACCACGAACGAGTCGACGAAGCCGTAGTACGAGTCGGGAGACCCGTGAGCCGCTCGCCCTCGCCACCCGCGCCCAGACGCCGGACGGCGGCGACCCGCCCGGCGACCAGGACCTCCAAGACCACCCCGCACAACAGCATCAGGGCGACCGCGAGGACCAAGCGCATGGTCCGCCAACGGCCGCCCGGCGGCAGGTTTCGCTTATCGCCGGCTCAAGCGGCCGCCCGCCCGGTGAGCTGGCGCAGGAACTCGACGATCTCCGCCGGCGCCTTCTCCGGCGAGCCGGAGTCGAACGGGGGCTGGGGGTCGTACTCCGTCGCGAGCTGGATGACCTGGGCGACCTGGTCGCCGGCGATCCGCGCCACGAGCGTCAGCGCCATGTCGATCCCCGCGCTCACGCCGGCCGCGGTGACGATGTCGCCGTCGAACACGACACGCTCGGTGACCGGCTCCGCGCCGAGTGCGCGCAGCTCCTCCAGGGCGGTCCAGTGGGACGTCGCGCGCCGGCCGTCGAGGACGCCGGCGGCGGCGAGGATCAGCGAGCCGGTGCAGACCGACGTGGTCCATGTCGCGGTTTCTGACGCACGACGGACCCACTCGAGCGCGGCCTCGCCGGCCCGCCCGACCACGTCGCCGGGACCGCCGGGGATCAGCAGGATGTCGGGCGCGGGCATGTCGGCGATCGCTCGGTCGGCGGTGACGCCGAGCGCGCCGGTGTCCGACCGGATCTCGCCCGCCTCGACGCCGACGAACGTGACGCGGGCATCCGGGAGCCGGGCGAGCACCTCGTACGGGCCGATCGCGTCGAGGGCGGTGAAGCGGTCGTAGAGCAGGATGGCGATGTCCATCGGGGTCCTCTTTCGCTAGACGGGAACAGGGGAGAAGCGGCGGCGGTACTCGGTCGGGCCGACCCCGAGGACGCGCAGGAAGGCGCGGCGCATCGTCTCCGGGGTGCCGAACCCGCACCCGGCGGCGATCCGCTCGACGGGCTGGCGGGATTCCTCGAGCCGGCGGCGCGCGACCTCGACGCGCACGCGCTCGACGTAGCGGCCCGGAGTGACGCCGACCTGGGCGGAGAACGCGCGGGCGAAGTGGCGCGGGCTCATCGCGGCGCGAGCGGCGAGCGCCTCGACGCCGAGGTCCGCGTCCGGGTGCTCGACGATCCACTGCTGCACGGTACGCAGCTCGTCGCGCTCGGCCAGCTGGCCCGCCAGCTGGGCGGAGAACTGCGCCTGGCCGCCCGGCCGTTGCAGGAAGAGCACGAGCTCGCGGGCGATCTTCAGCGCGAGGTCGCGGCCGTGGTCCTCCTCGACCAGCGCGAGGGCGAGGTCCATGCCGGCAGTGACACCGGCCGAGGTGGCGAACCGGCCGTCGCGGACGAAGATGGGATCGGGGTCGACGCGGACCGCGGGGTAGCGGCGGGCGAACGCGTCGCACCAGCCCCAGTGGGTCGTCGCGCGGCGGCCGTCGAGCAGGCCGGCCTCGGCGAGCAGGAACGCGCCGGTGCAGACGGACGCGACGCGGCGCGCGCGCCCGGCGACCTCTCGCACCGCGGCAACGACGGCCGGGTCACCGACCGCCGCGCGCGTCCCCTCGCCGCCGGCCACAACGAAGGTGTCGACGGCGCCGTCGAACGCGAGGAGATCGCGCTGGCCGACGAGCCCGAGCCCGCTGGAGGAGCGCACCGGCAGGCCGCCCGGCGTCGCCACCTCGACGTGCAGGCCGGCGGCGGCGAACACCTCGAGCGGCCCGGTGACGTCGAGGCTCTGGGCCTCGTCGAACGCGGCGATGAGGACATCGGGCATGGCGGCGATCATCCCGCGGCAGCCGCGTGGCCGCAATGACGTATATCCCTCTAATCAGGACTTCAGCCATGCGCGGATCTCGTCGCCGTGCTCGTCGAGTTGCGGCGGCGGGCGGTGCACCGTGCCGAGCGGGACGGCCGGCGCGGGTGTGGGGCGCCCGTCGGCGTCGGCCAGCGGCTCCAATCCGAGGGCGTCGGCGAGCGCGAACGCCTCGGCGACGTCGTTGATCGGCCCGACCGGCACGGCGGCGGCCCGCAACAGCGCGATCCAGTGGTCTGCGGGCTCGCGCGCGAAGACCCCGGCGAGTGCCTCCGTCAGCGCGTCGGCCTCCGCGACACGCGCGGCGTTGGTCGCGAAGCGCTCGTCGGCCGCGAGCCCCGGCTCGCCGATCGCCTCGCACAGCCGCGCGAACAGGCGGTCGTTCCCACAGGCGAGCGCGAACGGGCGGTCGGCGGCGGCGAACGTCTCGTACGGTGCGATCGACGGATGCCGGTTGCCGCGCCGGTGCGGGAGCGCGCCGCCGAGCAGCCAGCCGGATCCCTGGTTGAGCAGCGCGGCCAGCGAGGACTCGAGCAGCGACACCTCGACGTGCCGGCCCACGCCGGTCGCCTCGCGCTCGCGCAGCGCCGCCTGGATGCCGACGACGGCGAGCAGGCCGCAGACGAGGTCCACCACGGCGGCGCCGGCCTTCAACGGCGGCCCGTCGGCCTCGCCGGTGACGCTCATGAGCCCGCCCATCGCCTGCAGCAGCAGGTCGTAGCCGGGGAGGCCGGCGGCCGCCGGCGAGGAGCCGAACGCGGTGATCGAGCACGACACGAGCGCGGGGTTGCCAGTCCCGCGCAGGGTGTCGCCGTCGAGGCCCCACTCGGCCATCAGGCTCGGCCGGAAGGACTCGACCAGCACGTCGGCGCGCATCGCCAGACGCCGGGCCAGGTCCCGCCCGGCGGGATCGACCAGGTCGATCGCGACCGATCGCTTGTTGCGGTTCAGGCCGAGGTAGTACGTGCTCTCGCCCTCGCGCCACGGCGGCCCCCAGCCGCGCGTGTCGTCGCCGGTGCCGGGCCGCTCGACCTTGATGACGTCGGCGCCGAGGTCGCCGAGCGTCATCGTGGCGAACGGGCCGGCGAGGACGCGGGAGAAGTCCGCGACCAGCAGGCCGTGCAGAGGTCCGGGCTCGGTCACACCGCGGCGCAGGCTACGGCGCGGGTGCGATCCGCGTCGCCGCCTCGGCGTACGTCGTGATCTGATCGATCGGGACGCCCGGGCCGTCGGGCCCCACGCGCGCCGACCACACCGCCGTCGGGAACCCGGAGTTCGGGGCATATGCGAGGGCCGCCGCGCTCACCCGCTCGTCGACGCCGCCGACCACCTCCGGCGGCCCGAACGCGCCGCCGGCGGGCCGTGCCGACGCGAACAGCGCGCTGTCGTTGTCAGGCGCCCCGAACCAGGCGACCACCGCGTCGCCGCCCGGACCGACGGCGGCGAGCGGCACCAGCGTCCCGTCGTCGGGCGGCGACACCGCCACCGGCGTGCCGAAGCGCGCCGCGGCGTCGGTGCGCGCGACCTTGACCAGGCTGGCGTTCCCCTCGCGCCCGCTCCACGCCAGCAGCGCGGCGCCGTCGGGCTCGAGCGCCAGGGAGGCCGTCCCGACCACCACCGTCGTCGGCACCTGCTCGAGCAGCTGGGCCTCGCGGAAGCGCGCCTGGCCGGCGGGCCGCACGGCCGCCTGGACGAAGCCTGGCTCCGGACCGCCGCCCTCGGTCAGCTTCTGCGCCGCCCACGCCACGACGGCCCGCCCGTTCGGCGTCACGGCGGCCCGCAGCGTGGCGAAGAACGCGTCCTGGGAGCGAATCGTGTCGGTCGAGCCGAAGCTCCGGCGCCCGGGCCGGCGCAGCCTCGCCTGGACGACGCCGCGGGCGTCCCAGGCGACGAGGACGTCGCCGCGCGCGCCGACCGCCACCGTCACGCCGCGGATCCGGCCCGTCGCCAGCGTGATCGGGCGCCCGAACCGGCCGCCGGGGCGGCGCAGCGCGACCTGGACACGGTCGGTGTGGATCCCGCGGTCGTCGAACCAGGCGAGCGCCACGTCGCCGCGGGGGTTGGCGGCCAGCGTGGGGGCCACGATCCGCCGCCCCTGGACGACGGTGAGCGGAGTCGGGTCAGGGCCGCCGATGCGCGAGAACGCGGCGGCCAGGTTCACGCCGTCGTTGAGCGCGGTCACGATGCGCGTCTGCGCGTAGGTCGCACGGGCCGCCGACGCCCACTCCGGGGCCGGCCGGGGAGGACCGAACGGCGCCGCCGGGGCGGGCGGCCGGGTGGCTTGCGCGAGCGCGCGCCGCGTGTCGTCGCCGACCCCGTCCTGCTCGCTCCAGCCCGCCAGGCCGGTGCCGTCGCCGCTGAACACGACACCGGGCGCGTCGATGAACGTGTGCGCGGCCGAGATGCGCTGCGGCGCGGTCCATGGTGGCGCCGCGATGGCCGGACCGGGTGCGGCGGCGAGACCCGCGGCGGCAAGAACGATGAGGGCGAGGGATCGCATGCCGCTTCAACGCGCGAGACCCCCGCGAGTATCGCCTTACTAGCCTCCGACGACCGTGCGCACCCTCGTCATCTCCGACCTGCACATCGGCGCCGCCTCCGGCGCGGACCTGCTGCGGCGGCCTGAGCTGCGCGCGCCGCTGCTCGAGGCGCTGGACGGCGTCGACCGGCTGGTGCTGCTTGGGGACGCGGTCGAGCTGCGCGACCGCCCCCAGCGCGACGTCGTCGAGGTCGCCGGCGCGTTCTTCTCGGACGTCGGCGAGGCGCTCGGGCCCGACGGCGAGCTGCTGATCGTCCCCGGCAACCACGACCACGGGCTCGTCGCCGGCTGGATCGACGGCCGGCTGCTCTCAGAACCGTCGGGCTTCCTCGAGCTCGACCACCGCTTCGAGCCGGCCGACGCCGGCCCGCTTGCCGCCCGCCTGGCGGCGCGCGCCGCGCCCGCCCGCGTGTCGCTCGCCTACCCGGGCGTCTGGCTGCGCGACGACGTCTTCGCGCTGCACGGCCACTACTGCGACGTCCACACCACCGTGCCCACGTTCGAGCGGCTGGCGGCGGGAACGATGGCGCGCTTCGCGGCCGCGCTGCCCGAGCGGGGCGCGACGCCCGACGACTACGAGGCGATCCTCTCGCCGCTCTACGCGTGGATGCACACGCTCGCCCAGCGCTCCGAGCGCTCGCTCGTCTCGGCGGGCGCCAGCGTCTCCGCGCGCGCCTGGACCTCGCTGTCGGGCCGCGGCGGCCGGCGGGTCGTCGACCGCGGCAAGGCGCTGGCTCTGCGCGGCGGGTTCGCGGCCGCGGTCGGGGTCCTCAACCGCATGGGCCTGGGTCCGCTGCGCGGCGATCTCTCCGGCGACGCGCTGCGGCAAGGCGGACTGCTCGGCATCCGCGAGGCCCTGCGCCGGCTCGGGATCGAGGCGCCCCACGTCCTGTGGGGCCATTCGCACCGCGCCGGGCCGTGGGAGGGCGACGACCCGTCGGAGTGGCGGACGGTCGGCGGCGGGCGGATCGTGAACACCGGCTCGTGGGTCTACCAGCGCCACTTCCTCTCGCCCCGGCCGAACGACTCCCCCTACTGGCCCGGGACCGCGGTCGAGCTGATCGGGTCAGAGCCGCCGCGGCTGCGCCGCCTGCTCGGCGACCGCGGGCACGACCAGCTCACGCCCCCGGCGGCGCCGGCCCCGGCGTGAAGCACGTCGCGTGGCAGACGACGCCCTCGCCGACCTCCAGCTGGAGGTCGCCGACCGTGTGGTGGGCGTGCTCGACCAGGGGATACGCCCCGGGATGGGTCACCGCGATCGCCCGGCCGTTGGCACGGGCCGTGCCGGCGCCCTCGAGCACCGCCCAGACGCCGCCCGCCTCATAGCGGCCCGAGTAGGCGCCGGGCTGATCCTCGGTCTGCGCCGGGAGCAGCGAGCCCGGGGCATCCTCGGGCCGGATCGGTGCCACGGTCTCGCGCTCGATCCCGAGCAGCGACTGGATCTCCCGCTCGGTCTCCTCGTACGCGCCCTCGCCGTAGTGCAGCGAATACAGGCGGAGCTCCTGGTCCCACAGGTAACGCGCGGGCCATCCCTCGTTGCCGTAAACGTCCCAGATGTCGAGCTCGCCGTCGATCACGACCGGATACGGGACCTCGAGCCGCGCGACGGCGGCGCGGACGTTCTCCTCGTCGCGGGCGGGGAGGAACCCCCCGGTGTGGACGCCGATGACCCGGAGGCCGGCGTCCGCGTAGCGCTCGTGCCACGCGACCATGTAGGGGAGCGTCCGCAGCGAGTTCACGCGGCAGAAGTCCCAGAACTCGACGAGGACGGGGCGGCCCCGCTGCTGGTCCATCCGCAAGGGCGCGACGTTCACCCAGGGCAGGCGCGCGGGGAACATCGGCGCGTAGATCTCGGCGTCGGCGGGAGCGCGCATCGCGGCGCGCGACGGTAGCAGCGTCCACCGGCCTGGACGGATGTTCTATTAAGACGGGCGAAACGTTCGGGGGCGGACGTTGTTATTGCCTCCGACGCCACTACGGTGGCCAACTTCATCACGACCCTGCACGTCCCTCCAGGAGGAGAACCACCTTGCGCAAGACTCGCACGATCGCCCTCGGGCTGATCGCCTCGCTCAGCTTCGCCGGCGTCGCCATCGCCCAGAGCGCCGATCCGTCGCACACGGTCGACATCAGCGTCGGCGCTGGTAGCCCGAAGGCCGGCAAGAAGACCAAGCCGAAGCAGGTCAAGAAGGTCGAGCTCGAGATCGAGAACAACCGCGCGGCCAAGACCACGGCGAGCCGGATCGAGATCCGCTTCCCGAAGGAGATCAAGATCAACACGAAGGGCTTCGACGACTGCTCGGCCTCGACGCTCGAGAACGACGGTCCGAGTGCCTGCCCGCGTGGCTCGCGGCTCGGCAAGGGCACCGCTGAGGCGCTCGTCGGCCCCGACCAGGCCCCGCTGAAGTTCACCAACGAGTTCTTCGTCGGCGGCCCCAAGGTCCTCACGATCAACCTCAAGCAGGTCGGTGGCGACGTCCAGGCGATCCTGCTCGCGAAGATCAAGCCGACGCCCAAGGGCCAGAAGCTGGTCATCGACATCCCCGGCAACCTGCAGCAGCCGGCCCCCGGCCTGTACTCGGCGCTGACGTCGATCACGAACGAGCTCGAGGGCACCACCGGCAAGGGCCGCAAGAAGCACGGCATCTTCGAGTCGACGGGCTGCGCGAAGGGCTCGTGGGAGTTCGAGTCGACGCTGACCTACGCGGCGAACCCCAACCCGCCGGCCAAGTCGAAGTCGTCGGCCACCGACGAGGTGAAGTGCAAGAAGTAGCGCGCGCAGACTAAGGACCTTCGACGGCCCCGCCATTCGGCGGGGCCGTCGGCTTTTCTAGACTCGGTCGCATGGGAACCGGGCAGAGGGTCGGCTTCGCCGTGATCTCCGTCGTGATCGCGCTCGTCGCGGTCATCGTCCTGCGCGACGGGACCGACGCCGAGACCAAGCGGGCCGACCGCCCCCCGGCGACGGCGACCGCGACTCCGACTGCCACAGCGGAGGCCACCGCGACCGCGACGCCGGAGGTGACCGCCACGCCGACCCCTGAGCCGACGCCCGAGGTCGAGGTCGTGCGCTTCCGGGACGGCAAGGTCGTCGGCGGGCTCGCGAAGCTGCGGTTCGAGAAGGGCGAGACCGTCCGCTTCGCCGTGCGCTCCGACATCGCCGAGGAGGTCCACGTCCACGGCTACGACGTCAGCAAGGACGTGTCCGCGGGCGGGACGGCCCGCTTCGCGTTCAAGGCCGACATCGAAGGCATCTTCGAGATCGAGCTCGAGGGCGCGCACATCCAGCTCGCCCAGCTGCGCGTCGACCCGTGAGGCGTCGCAACCGCCGGATCGCCGCCGCGCTCGCGGCGTGGTGGGCCGCTGCGCTCGCGTTGCCGCCGCTCGCCGCGGCGCACGGGCTCGTCGGCCGCGCCGATCTGCCGATCCCCGCGGAGCTCTTCGCGGTGGCCGCTGCCGCGGTGCTGGTCGTCTCCTTCCTCGCCCTGGCGGCGGGCTGGTCCGAGCCGCGGCTCGAGGCGGCCCGCGAGCGGCCGCTGTTCCGAGTGCCGCTGGTCGTCGACGTGGCCGCGGGGGCGCTCGGGGTGGTGGCGTTCGCCCTGGTCGTGGTCGCTGGGTTCGCCGGCCCGGATCGCCCCGGCGAGAACCTCGCGCCGACCGCCGTCTACGTCGTCCTCTGGGTCGGGATTCCGGTCGCGTCGCTCCTGCTCGGCGACATCTTCCGGCTCATCAGCCCGTGGCGCGCGCTCGGGCGCGCCGCCGGGTGGATCGCGCGGCGGACGGGCGGCGACGCGGTCCCCGAGCCGCTGGCCTATCCCGAGCGGCTCGGCCGCTGGCCGGCGGTCGCCGGCATCGTCGCGTTCGGGATCTGCGAGCTGTGCTGGGCGGCGGGCCGCGATCCGGCGCTGCTCGCGCTGCTCGCCCTCCTCTACGCCGTCGTGCAGTTCGTCGGCATGAGCCTCTACGGCGTCGAGCCGTGGACACGGCGTGCCGACGCGTTCGGCGGCTACTTCTCCCTGTTCGCGCGCCTCGCGCCGCTCCGGCGCCGCGAGGACGGCACGTTGATGGCGCGCCTGCCGCTCAGCGGCGCTGTAGGCCTCGGCGCGGTTCCGGGCACGGTCGCGCTGCTCATCGTCGCCATCGGCACCACCGCCTTCGACGGCGCGAAGGAGGGACCGTTGTTCTCGGACGCGGTACCGACCTTGCAGGACGCATTCGCCGGGCTGGGCGCCTCGAAGGGCACGGCGCTCGAGCTGGCGTTCCTCGCCGGCTACGGCGCCATGATCGCGTTCATCGCCGCCGTCTGGTGGATCGGGATCGAAGGGATGCCGCGCGTGCGCACCGGGCTGGCGCGCTCCGAGCTCGGCGCGCGGCTCGTCCACTCGCTCATCCCGATCGTCGCGGCCTACGTCGTCGCCCACTACTTCTCCCTGCTGGCCTACAACGGCCAGGACGCCGTCCGCCTGGCCTCCGATCCGCTCGGGACCGGGGCGGATCTGCTTGGCGCGGCCGGGCGCGACATCGACTACGGCGTCGTCTCGGCGACGGCGATCTGGTACGTCCAAGTGATCGCGCTGGTCGCCGGGCACGTAGCTGCTCTCGTGCTTGCCCACGACAGAGCTTTGGTCATCTACAAGTCGGCGCGTGCCGCGGTGCGCTCACAGGGGACCATGCTGGTGCTGATGATCGCCTTCACGTGTCTCGGGCTGTACCTGCTGTCGGCGGCGAACGCATGACCGCGCTCGTCGTGTTCGCCCACCCCGGTCACTGGGCGGTCCAGGTGCTCTACCTGGCCCCGCTGGCGGCGCTGGTCATCATGCTCGTGGTCAGCAAGGTCCGCGAGCGCAGGAAGCGCCGCGCCCGCCCCGACGACGCTGATTAGGGTACCCTAACTCCAATGAGCGACCCTTTCCGCTTGAACGGCAGGCGGCTGGCCGGGTTGGTGTGCGTCGCGGCACTCGGGCTGGCGACCGCCGGCGGCGTCTCGGCCTGCGGCGAGAAGCGCGGCGGCGTCGACGTCCAGGGCAGCGGTACGACGTCGACCACCTCGACCGCGCCGACCGGCACGACGCCCGAGACCAGCACCGCTCCATGAGGCGCCTGGCCAGGGTCCTCGCGGGCGTCGTCGCGCTCGCAGCCTCCGGCTGCGGTTTCGGCGGCGGCTCGGGCGAGACGGACCTGGTCGTCTACTCGGGGCGCTCCGAGGCGCTGATCAAGCCGATCCTCGACGAGTTCGCCGAGGAGTCGCGACTCAACGTCTCGGTCCGGTTCGCCGACACCACCGAGCTGGCCGGGACGGTGCTCGAGGAGGGCGACCGCCCGCGCGCCGACGTGTTCATCGGGCAGGACGCCGGCGCGCTCGCGCGGCTCGACGAGCACGGCCGCCTCGCCCGGTACGCCGCCCGCGCCGTCCCGGAGCGCTTCAAGTCCGCGAGCGGGACGTGGACCGGGCTGTCCGCGCGGGCGCGGGTGCTGATCGTCAACACCGAGGAGCTCGAGCCGGCCGCGCACCCGAAGAGCGTCTTCGAGCTGACCCGGCCGCGCTGGAAGGGCAAGGTCGCCGCTCCGAACGCGACGAACGCCTCCTGGATCGGGTTCGTCTCGGAGATGCGGATCAAGCGCGGTGACGCGGCGACCCGGCGCTGGCTCGAGGGGATGAAGCGCAACGGGCTCGCGGTGCTCGGATCCCACACCGACGTCCGCAAGGCGGTCGGCTCCGGAGAGTTCGCGGTCGGGCTCGTCAACCACTACTACGTCGAGCTCCAGAAGCGCGAGGGCTCGCCCGTCGAGGCGGTCTTCACCGACCAGGAGGCCGGCGGCTTCGGCGCGGTGATCAACGCCGCGAGCGGCGGGATCCTCAAGGGCGCGGCCCATCCCGAGAACGCCAAGCGGCTGCTGGACTTCTTGCTCGAGAAGGGCGTCCAGGAGGAGTTCGCAGGGCGCAACTTCGAGTATCCCGTCGTGCCGGGCGTGGCGGCGAAGGGGCTCAAGCCGCTCGCCGAGATCCACGGCACCGGCGTCGCGCTTGCCGCGCTGGGGCCGAAGCTCGACTCGACGCTCGAACTGCTCGACGAGGTCGGGCTAGGGGAGTAGTGCCCCCGTCCGCGGCGCGCACCGCCGGACGGCGCGCCGCCCGTCGCGCGCCGGCCTGGCGGGGATTGCCGGCGCCGGTCCTGGCGGCGGCGGGCGCGGTGGCGCTCGTCGCGGGCCTGCCGCTGGTCTACGTCCTGGTCCGCGCCGCCGGGGCGGGATCCGAGACGTGGAGCGTCCTGCTCGACCGGCGGATCGGAGTGCTCCTCGCCAACACGCTCGGGCTCGCCGCGGTCGTGGGCGCCGGCACGCTGCTCCTGGGCGGCGGCCTGGCGTGGCTGACGGTGCGCACCGACCTGCCGGGCCGCGGCGTCCTGAGCGTCCTGTGCGCGCTGCCGCTCGCGGTCCCGCCCTACGTCGGCGCGGTCATCTACGCCGACGTCCTCGGGCCGCGCGGCGGGCTGCAGGGCGTGCTCGAGCCGCTCGGCGTCGAGCGGCTGCCGTCGATCTTCGGCTTCGACGGCGCCGCGCTCGTCCTCGTCCTGTTCACCTATCCCTACGTCTTCCTGCTCGCCTCGGCGGGCCTGGCCGGCCTGAACCCGCACTTCGACGAGGTCGCACGGGCGCTCGGAGCGCGCCCGTGGCGCGTCGCGGTGACGACCGCTCGGCTGGTGATGCCGGCGCTGGCCGGCGGCGTCCTGCTCGTCGCGCTCTACGTGCTGTCGGACTTCGGCGCGGTCTCGCTGATGCGGTTCGACACCTTCACGACCGTGATCTACCAGCAGCTCGGCGGCCGCTTCGACCCGCCCGCCGCGGCTGCGCTTTCCTCGGTGCTCGTCGTGCTGACGCTCGCGGTCCTGGTCGGCGGGCTCCGGCTGCGCGGCGGCGGGCGGTTCACCCAGACCGACTCGGGCGCCGAGGGCCCGGGCGGCCGGCGCGCGCTGCATCCGCTCGGCCGGCTGCGGTGGCCGGCGTTCGGGGCGGTCGTGGCCCTCCTCGGCGCGTCGCTCGCCCTCCCGCTCGCCCGGCTGGTCGTCTGGACCGTCGGCGAGCTCGCGGACCAGGATCCGGCCGCGCTGGCCGCCTACGCGGGCAACTCGCTGATGGTCGCCGGGCTGAGTGCCTCGATCGCGGTGGCGGCCGCGCTTCCGGTCGCGGTGGTCATCGCGCGCGGCGGGCGCGCGGGCTTCGCCCTCGGCAGCCTGGCGCAGTCGGGCTACGCGCTGCCCGGCGTGATCGTCGCGCTCGCGGCGGTGGCGATCTCGACGCGCTACGCGAGCCCGCTCTACGGCACATTCGCGCTGCTGACGATCGCGTTCGTCGTGCGGTTCCTGCCCCAGGCGGTCCAGGCGCAGGAGGCCGGGCTCGCCCAGATCGGCCCCAGCCTCGCCGAGGCGGCCCGGTCGCTCGGCGCGTCACGGGCCGCGGCGTTCCGCCGCGTGACGCTGCCGCTGCTGCGGCCGTCGATGACGGCCGCGTGGGTCGTCGTCTTCCTGACCGCGGTCAAGGAGCTGCCGGCGACGCTGATCCTGCGCCCGATCGGGTTCGACACCCTTCCGGTCCGCGTCTGGACCCCGGCGCGCGACGGCCTGTACGCCGAGGCGGGAGCGGCGGCGCTCGCGCTCGTCATCATCTCGCTGATCCCATTGGCCTTCGTGCTGCTGCGGCGCCGCGCGGACGGCGCCACGCTCCTGACATGACCCTGCCCGCGATCGCGCTCACCGACGTCGAGAAGGCCTTCGGCGCGCTGCACGCCGTGCGGCCGATCCGCCTCGAGGTCGGCCAGGGCGAGCTCTTCGCCGTCCTCGGCCCGAGCGGATGCGGCAAGACGACGCTGCTGCGGCTGATCGCCGGGTTCGAGCGCCCCGACGCGGGCCGGATCGAGGTTGGTGGGCGCGTGATGGCCGACCCCGGCTCGCGCACCTGGGTCACGCCCGAGCGCAGGCGGATCGGGATGGTGTTCCAGGACTACGCGCTGTTCCCGCACCTGAGCGTCGAGCGCAACGTCGCGTTCGGCCTGCCCCGCCGCGGGTGGGAGCAGCCGGTGCAGAGGGTGCTGGAGCTCGTGGGGCTCCAGCACAAGGCTCGGAGCTTCCCCCACGAGCTCTCCGGCGGCGAGCGCCAGCGCGTCGCGCTCGCCCGCGCGCTGGCGCCCGAGCCCGAGGTGGTGCTGCTCGACGAGCCGTTCTCGTCGCTCGACGCGAGCCTGCGTGCCGGGCTGCGACGCGAGGTCGAGCTGATCCTGCGCGAGGCCGAGGCGACGGCGATCTTCGTCACCCACGACCAGGAGGAGGCGCTCTCGCTCGCCGACCGGATCGGCGTCATGCGCGACGGGCGCGTCGTGCAGGTCGGCACGCCCGAGGCCGTCTACTACCAGCCGCAGGACCGCTGGACCGCGCAGTTCGTAGGGGAGGTCAACCTCCTGCACGGCGTCGCGGACGATGGCCGCCCCGCGCACGTCGACACCGAGCTCGGCCAGTTCGACCTGGCCCGCCCGCCGGGCCCCGGGCTCGTCCGGGTCGCGGTGCGTCCCGAGCAGCTCGACGTCGTGCCCGACGCGGTGCGCAGCAACGCGACCATCGACGACCGCGAGTTCCGTGGCCACGACGTCCTCTACCGCCTTCGCCACGACGCGGTCCCGGGACAGCTGCTCGTGCAACTGCCGTCCGTCGAGCTGTTCGACGTGGGCGACCGGGTCCGTGTCCGGCCGGGGCGCGGCGCGGTCGCCCCGTTGATCGACTGACATCCGATCTTTGGGCGCTTGACGCCTCCGCCTCACGGGTAGGGCGGCGGTCATGAGGCGCCGGCACACACGCGACGAGCTCCGGGACCTGCTCGGCGTCGTCGAGGACACGCACGAGCTCGTGCTGAGCCGGGTCGAGGAGCCGCGGACGCCGCCCCCGCCAGCCGTCGCGTCCGACGAGCTGTTCGTCGTCTGGAGCGCCGCTCGCGCGGAGGCGAACCTCGCCTACGACGCCTGGTGCGCTGCGCCCGGGCGGCTCGCGTACGCGGTCTACCGCGCCGCCGAGGACCGCGCCGACGCCGCCGAGGCGGCGTTCGCGGGCCTGCGCGCCGCTTAGCTCAGTCCTCGGGTGCGAGCACGGCGTCGAGCACGGCCGCCGACGCCTCGCCGGTCCGCCGCGCGAGCGCATCGATGTCGCGGCCCTCGACGGCCTGCACGAAGACGACGCCGTCGCGGCTGATGTTCCAGCCGAGCGCCTCAACGGCGCGCTCGGCCGCTTGGAGCCAGCCGGGCGGCCGCCCGGCCACGGCCACCGCGCCGCCCAGGTCATCGAGGTCGTAGCGGTCGCCGCGCCGGCGCACGCTGACCCGGATCGGGCGCCCCGGCGTGTAGGTCAGTCCGGTCTCCCGCACGATCCCATCGCGCTCGGCGGCTGCCTCGAGCAGGGCGGCGACCTTCTCGGCGGCGACCTCGGCCATGCCCTCCACGACGCGTGCGCCGGCGGCGAGCAGCGCCGAGGCGGCGCCGAGAGAGCCGTCGAGCCGCTCGGCCGCGCCGGGCAGCGCCCGCGATCCCCAGGCCGTCCACGCCAGCGCCGTGCCGGGGAACTCGCGCGGGCCGCCCATCTCCTCCACCTCGGCGCCGCGCGCGAGCAGCAGCTCGACCGTGCTCGCCCGTCCCCACAACCCGGCGTAGTGCAGCGCGGTCCCGTCGTCGATCCCGCGCGCGTCCATCGGCACGCCGGCATCGAGGAGCCGCGCCACCACCGCGTCGTCGCCGGCGCTCGCCCAGATCGGCAGCTGCTCCGCGTCGGCGTCGCGCAACACGAGCCCCGGATGGTCCGCCCGCACCCGGGCGGCGCGCTGCAGGTCGCCGCGGACGATCGCTCCGACCCACTCCGCGGCGGGGTCGAGCTCGGTGCTCGCACCCGCCGCCGCCAGCAGCCGCATCATCTCGTCGTCCTTGAAGCGGGCGGCTCGCGAGTACGGCGTCAGGCCGTCGCGGTCATGCGCGTCGAGTGCGGCGCCGTGCTCGATCAGCAGCTCGACGACGGCGGGGTTCCCGGCGTGCAGAAGCGCGTCGCGCAGCTCCGGGTCGGTCGGGCGCAGGTCGCCGTGCTCGAGCAGGACCCGCACCTTCGCCGGGTCCTCGATCGCGTTGCCGAGCGCGTTGGTGTCGCGCACGGTCGCGCCGCGTGCGAGCAGCAGCTCCAGGCAGGCGGTGTCGTCGGCCTCGACGGCGTGGTAGACGGACTCGCCGTCGTCCGGGTTCGCCCCGCGGTCGAGCAGCAGTCGTGTCGTCTCGAGGTCGTGGGCGACGCCCGCCGCGCCGTAGAGCACCGACATCGCGCCGTACTCGTTGTGGTGCACCTCGTTGACGTCGGCGCCGCGGTCGAGCAACAGCGCGACGACTCGGCGCACGCCCGGCGCCCGCGGCGAGGACGGCCGCAGGAACGCGGAATGGCAGGCGCACGAGAGCGGCTTGCGCCCAAGCCCCGGGACGTCGCGTCCCACCAGCCCGGGGTCGCGGTCGAGCGCCGCCGCCACGGCGCGGTCGTCCCCGAGCACGAGCGCGACGTCGAGTCCTGCTCCGGCGAGCGCCGGGTCGTGGGCGACCAGCCGCTCGGCGACGTCGTCGCGGCCGTTCAGCGCGGCGGCCACGAGCCGGGCGCGCCGCTCCTCTCGGTCGATGTCGGGTTCCGTCACGGCTTTAGGAGCGCTCGTCGGCCAGCTTGCGGAGGTCGTGGACGAGGCCCTCGCTCGTCAGGTGGTCGGCCGGGAACCCGATCCGCTGGCGCCCGCGGCCGTCGATCAGCAGCACGTAGGCCGAGTGCTCGAAGTCGTCGCCCTGCGGCCGGATCGCGTACGCCTTCCAGATCGGCGCGAGCTCCGCGCGCGTACCGAGCAGGAACCGCATCCGCCCCGTCAGCCGCTGTTCGACGAGGAAGCGCCGGGCACGCGCGGCGGTGTCGTTCGCGGGATCGACCGAGACCGCGAGCACGGGAACGTCGCGGCTGAGGTCATCCAGCGCGCCGCGGATCGTCTGCGCCTGCAGCGGGCAGGTGTCCTCGCAGGTCGAGTACAGGAACGTGAGGATCAGCGGGCGGCCGCGGTACTCGGCCAGCGACGCGCGCCGGCCGTCCTGGTCGCGCAGTGCGAAGTCCGCGGGCGCGACGCCCGCCGGGCGCGTCGCGCCGGCCCAGCCGTCGACCAGCTGCAACCCGTCGGGGTGGTCGCCGTCCCGCGCGGCGACGGACACGCCGATCACCGCGGCGGCCGCACAGGCGACCGCGAGAGCGAGAGCAAAGGCCAGGCGGGGGTTCACGGGTGCAGCGTAGGGACGAACTGCATCATCGAGGGAAGGGTGCGGGGTGAGCGCCGCGGGCGCGGGAGCCGCGGAACGTGCATCTCGTGTGTGACGCTGTGCACGTTCCTCCCGACCCGGCCTCTCTCAGTGATCGCAGTCCAGCAGCGCGACGAACGCAAACGCGGCCGCAATGGAGCGCGCAGAGCGGCCGGGGCCTCAGGCCTCCGTCAACCCCCGCCGGATCGCATACCGCACGAGTTCCACCCGATCGCGCATCCCGAGCTTGCGCAGCAGGTTCGCGCGGTGGGACTCCACCGTCTTCTCGGCGACGTGCAGGGTCTCGGCGATCTGCTTGTTGGTGAACGCCTCGGCGATGAGTTTGAGCACCTCCTGCTCGCGGGGGGAGAGGGGCTCCTCGGGACCCGCGGACGGGTCGCTCATCCACTCGCGGATCAGCGAGCGCTCGACCGCGTTGGTGAGGAACGCCTCGCCGCGCGAGACCGAGCGGATGGCGTCGAGCAGCGCGGTGTCGACCTCGCGCTTGAGCACGTAGCCCGAGGCGCCGGCCTTCAGCGCGTCGAACACGTAGCGCTCGTCGTCGTGCATCGAGAGGACCAGCACCGAGGTCCGCGGCAGGTGGGAGCGGATCTGGCGGGCGGCTTGGATCCCGGTCAGCCGCGGCATCGAGACGTCGAGCACGCACAGGTCCGGCTTGGAGGCGAGTGCCTGCTCGACCGCCTCGACGCCGTCGACCGCCTCGGCCACGACCTCCATGTCCGGCTGGCGGTCGATCAGCAGGCGCAGGCCGCCGCGCACGATGCCGTGGTCGTCCCCGATCAGGATGCGGATGCTCACGTGCTCCTCAACTCCTCAGGCTCAGTTCGATGGTCGTCCCGCCGCCGGGCCGGGAGAAGACGGAGAAGTCGCCGCCGACGAGCAGCGCGCGCTCGCGCATGCCCGACAGGCCGAGCCCGCCCGGCCGCCCGGTCGGCGCCCCGTTGCTCGCGTAGATGGGGGCGAAGCCGCGGCCGTCGTCGGTGACCCGCAGGACGATCGCGCCGACGAAGGAGAGCTGCACGTCGACCTGCGTCGCGCCGGCGTGTTGCGCGATGTTGGAGAGGCTCTCCTGCGTGATCCGGTAGATGACCAGCTGCTGCTCGTCGGACAGCGGTGGGATCGATCCGTGCCGCGTGAACTCCGCGCGGATGCCGGTGCGCTCGCCGAAGTGGGTGACCTGCGAGTGCAGGGCGGAGACGAGCCCGTGGTCGTCCAGCGCGGTCGGCCGCAGCTGGCGCGCGAGCGTGAGCAGTTCCTCCATGGCCTGGTTGGCGAGCGACTTGGTCTCGCGCAGCTCGGCGCGCAGGCTCTCGGGCGCGTCCCCGATCGTCGCCTCGAGCCGCAGCAGGATGCCGGTCAGCGCCTGGTTGACCTCGTCGTGGAGGTCCTGGGCGAGGCGGTGGCGCTCCTGCTCCTGGGCTCGCAGCACGGCGCTGCCGGCCTGGCGGCGCTCGTCCTCCAGCCGGCCGAGCATGGCGTTGAAGCGCGCGGTCAGCCGTTGCACCTCGCGCGCGGCGCGCTTGGGCATCGCGGCGCGCGACGGCGCGCCGGCGTGCCCCGAGAGGTCGGCGCTGTCCATGAAGGTCGCGAGCTCCTCGAGCGGCCGCAGCCGGCGGCGCAGCAGCAGCGAGTTGAGCAGGATCGCGCAGAAGACGGAGAGCGACAGCAGCAGCATGCCCTTGGACGACGCGGCCTCCTCGAGCCGGTCGCGCGCCACCGCCGCGGCGATGAACGCCGTCACCCCGACGAGGAGGGCGTTGACGGTCAGGACCTGGGTCAGCAGCGTGCGCGAACGCATCCCTACGCCTATCGGCACGAACGCCTCGGGGGGTTATCCCGTCGCTATACTTCCTGAAGCATTGAAGACGACCAGGAATACGGGGATTTAGGAGCGACATGCCGACCGGAGCCGAGATCATCCGGCAGATACGAAGCCGGATCCAGGAGGTCGACCCCTCCGAGGTCCATGCCCTCAACGGGCACGAGGACGCCGTCATCGTCGACGTGCGCGACTCCGAGGAGTTCGCCGCCGGCCACCTCCCCGGCGCGCGCCACGTCCCGCGCTCGTACCTCGAGTCGCGCATCGAGGGTGCCGCGCCGGACCGCTCGCAGCGGGTGATCCTCTACTGCGCGTCGGGCAGCCGGTCGGCGCTGGCCGCCAACACGCTGCAGGAGCTGCTCGGCTACGAGCGGGTCGAGTCGATGACGGGCGGCATCACGCTGTGGAAGGACCGCGGCTACGCCGTCGACGTCCCGCGGAGGCTCAGCGCCGAGCAGCGCGAGCGCTACTCGCGTCACATCCTCATCCCCGAGGTCGGCCTCGAGGGCCAGCAGAAGCTGCTCGACGCGCGGGTGCTGCTGCTCGGCGCCGGCGCGCTCGGCTCGCCGACCTCGCTGTACCTGGCTGCCGCGGGCGTCGGGACGATCGGGATCGTCGACAACGACACGGTCGACCTCTCCAACCTCCAGCGCCAGGTGATCCACACCACGGATCGCATCGGGATGCCGAAGGTCGACTCGGCGGAGGAGACCATGAAGGCGCTCAACCCGGACGTCGAGGTCCGCAAGTTCAACCTGCGGCTCGACGCGTCGAACATCATCGACGTGCTGTCGGAGGGCTGGGACGTCGTGGTCGACGGCCTCGACAACTTCCCGACGCGCTACCTGCTCAACGACGCCTCGGTGCGGCTCCGGATCCCGGTCGTCTCGGCGGCGATCCTCGGCTTCGACGGGCAGCTCTCGGTCTTCACGCCGTACGAGGGCCCGTGCTACCGCTGCCTGTTCCCGACGCCCCCGCCGGCCGAGCTCGCGCCCTCGTGCGGCGCCAACGGCGTCCTCGGCGTGCTGCCCGGCACGATGGGCATGCTGTCGGCGACCGAGGCGATCAAGCTCATCATCGGCCAGGGCGACTCGCTGGCCGGCCGGCTGTTGCTCTACGACGCCCTCGCGGCGACGTTCACCGAGCTCAAGGTCCGGCGCGACCCGGATTGCCCGATCTGCTCGCGTCCGCCCGAGGACATCTCCGACGACGAGCTCGGCGTGTTCCCGGACTACGAGGCGTTCTGCGCCGCCGCCGGGTAGCGTCAACCGCACAATGGCCACGATCAAGATCCCACCCGTCCTGCGGGCCTCCGTCGGCGGGGAGCGCGAGGTCACCGCCGACGGCGCCGACGTCGGCGAAGTCCTGCGCGCCCTCGCCGAGCAGCACCCGGCCACGCAGTCGCAGCTGTTCTCGGCCGACGGCGAGCTCAACCGCTACGTGAACGTCTACCTCAACGACGAGGACGTCCGCGTCCTCGGCGGCCTCTCCACCGGGGTCTCGGAGAACGACACGCTGGTGATCCTCCCGGCCATGGCCGGCGGCTGACCTTCGCGATTCTCCGCCTCGCCTGGCCGAGATGCTTGGTTATCAGCGGCACGGGGGTGGTTGACCCCACTATTCGGGGTGAACCACCCCCATGTCAGGGTGGAGACGGACACGGGGGTGGTTGACCCCCCTCCGCACTCACGCTGCCGCGGGGAACGATGCGCTCGCCGGGCCGACGAGCGGCGTGGGCGTCGGCCACGCCGTCAACCACCCCCGTCGTGCGCCGACGGTGGACACGGGGGGGCTTGACGGCGTCAGAGACCGTGAACCACCCCCGGCCGGCGCTCGGAGCGACACGGGGGTGGTTGACGGCATCGACGACCCGCGCGTCGGGGCCCGCCGCCGCCGCGCCCGGCCCCGACCACTACTCGATGATGCCGTTCCGGTCCGGCGAGGCGCTCCGCGCACAGGACGGCCACCGCCCACGATCGGGGCGACCCGAAGGAGGCACCGGCCGCTGCTATCGCCTGTCAGCGGGTGCGGGTCGCACGCCGTCAACCACCCCCTTCGTCACGCGCGACGACCACGGGGGTGGTTGACGGCGTCATAGACCGTGAACCACCCCCAAGCGGCCGGTGCGCGAAGCATGGGGGTGGTTGACGTCCTTCTCCGCTGACGCGGCACGCCTCCGATCACCGGCGCACCCACCGCTCCCCAGGGGTTCCCGAAGCGGAGTACGCGCGCAGACGAGCGCCGGCGCTTGCGCCTGAAGGGAGCGACGTTGCGCGCGTGCAGGAGCCCGTACACCCCGACCTCCGAGGCCATCTGTAAAGCGAAGCTCGAGTTTGACGGCTCCTGCCCGTACAACCCGGACATCGATTCTGAGAGACGCGCGAGTGTCGGGTGATGCGCCCTCCCCGCCCGCCGACACCCCCTTCCTCACCCGCGCAGTTGACGTCAGGAGCGCGCCACCACGCGCCGCAGTTGACGCCGCTGCTCTCCACGGCGACGATGGCCCCGTGACGCGCGCGACCGTCACGCTCGAGATCGCCGGCCTCGCGGTTACGGTTCCCGCGGGCGACGAGCCGAGCGCACTGGACGGCCTTCCGGCGGGCGAGGAGAACGCGAGCTGGGCGCTTGGCTCCGGCGCGTTCATGGTCTCCACCGGCGGAGGGCCCGGCCACACGCCCGACGGCTTCCTGGCCGGCGAGCGGGCGCGCGCCGACGCGGTCGAGGTCCTGTGCGACGAGGCGGTCGCCGGCCCCGCAGGCCCGGCGCGGCGGATCGTCCTGCGCTCGCGTCGCCGCGAGGATCGCGACTGGGTCGAGGGGGACGGCGTCCGTCCGGTCGAGGTGCCCGAGCGCGAGGTCCAGGAGGAGATCGGCTTCCTGTTCGCCACCGGCCCAGGCGGCACCCCGGTGCGCGCCGGCTACCGGGTGCCCCTCGACGCGCCCGACGATGCGCTCGTGCAACTGCGGCGCATGCTGGACGAGACGCGGGTGGAGCCGGCGTGAGCCGCCGGCCGATCCGCCGCCGCGACGCGGACGCCGAGCCCGGCCCCGTCCCCGAGGCACCCGCGCCCGTCGACCCGCAGCTGCAGGCGATCCTGCGCGCGCAGGGCACGGCCGGCAACCGCGCGGTCGTGCGCATGCTCGCCCGCCACGCCGACCACGACCTCGCGCCCGAGGCGGGCGGCGGGACCGCGGCGCCGGCGGCTCCGGCGGCGGGCACGCAGGCGGCGGCGGAGGCCGAGGCGGTCGAGACGATCGGGCGGCTGCGCGCGATCCACCAGCGCATGACGTCCTTCACCC
Organism: uncultured Solirubrobacterales bacterium; assembly: GCA_963828075.1. GTDB lineage: Bacteria > Actinomycetota > Thermoleophilia > Solirubrobacterales > Solirubrobacteraceae > JACCYI01. Next base: position 3,727,177 of record CAWHDH010000021.1, read on the forward strand.
CCGCCGCCGGCGACGCACGCGAGCAGCGGGTCGGCGCGAGCGGCCAGGAGCGGATTCGCGACTCCGCGCTGCTGCTCAACCCGCCGGGCTCGGGCGAGACCTCCCGGCGCTTCTCGATCGACACGATGACCCCGCGCTCCGACAGCGCCCAGCTGATCAACGACCGTGGTGAGAGTGCGAGCACCGTCCAGTACTTCTTCAGGGGTCGCCGGCAGGACAACGAGTTGCGCAAGGGGCCCAACGTGATGGGCACCGTGAACGGCACCACGATCATCGTCCGCGGCAAGGACCAGTCGGGCAACTGGCGCGACGAGCAGGACCTGATCGGCGTCTTCGTCCACGAGGTCTCCCACCTGCTCGTGTCGGGCTACGGCGAGCACCCGGGGACGAGCACCGACGCCGGCTCCTTCGACCGCTACAAGGACGAGTTCCGCGCCTACTTCATCGAGCCGTTCGGCAACTTCGACGCGATCACCGACGCGAACCTCAAGGCCGCGGCGATCAAGACGCACCTCGTCGGCACCAACGCGACGTCCGGCGGCTACGAGCACCTGCGCAACGCCTACTGGGCGGGCACGGCGGCGACCAACACGTTCCGCCAGCAGGTCGACGCCCACACGCGCCCGGACGGCTTCAACCAGCGCAACAGCCCGCGCCTCGACGGCCTGTTCCAGCTGCTCGTCGCGGCCAAGACGGGGCGCGCCACGGTCGAGCAGGTCATCCTGCAGATCGCGCTGATCAACGACGCCGAGCGCGCGGACGCGCAGGCCTCCACGCTGATCAACCGGCTCGCCGGCGAGCTCGGCGGCGACGGGGCCTCGCGGGTCCGCGCCGCGCTCACGCACCCGCGACAGGCGGGCTACGGGCGCGAGATCAACCCGAACGACAGCCGCCAGGTGACGACGTTCCTCGACGCGGTCGCGCGCGGGACCGACGAGCAGCTCGTCGAGGCGTACAAGGCGATTCCCGCCGCGGACCGCGTCTCGCTGCAGATGAACGCCGCCGCCTTCCAGTTCGCCGACACGCGGACCACCAACCTGCGGCGCAAGGCCAAGCTCTACGCGATGCTCGTCGGGCGCAGCTTCGTCTACTGGGACCGGATGGAGGCCTTCCTCGCCGCGCTCGACCGCACGCGCGCCGTGGCGACGACCGCGACCGAGATCCCCGCCGAGGTGCGAACCGCGCTGCGCGCCCTGAGCCTCGACGTGCGGCTCACGTTCTTTCGGCTCACGGAGGACGCGCGCCGGCTCTACGTCGACCAGAGCGTGCCCGCCGGCTGGCGCAACCAGGTGCTGCGGATCCTGCGGGGCGACGCCGAGCCGTAGGAGCCCGCGGGCTCCCATAGCTATGCTTTGTAAAGCATGCTGCCCCGGCTCGAGAACCGGCCCTGCGGCGGTCGCTACGGCGACATCGTCCAGGCGATCGGGAACACGCCGCTCGTCGAGCTCAAGCGGCTCTCGCCCAAGCCCGGTGTGCGCATCTGGGCCAAGCTCGAGTCGCACAACCCGACCGGGTCGGTCAAGGACCGCGTCGCCCGTGCGCTGATCGAGGACGCCGAGGAGCGCGGGCTCATCCGCCCGGGCCAGACGATCCTCGAGCCGACGTCGGGGAACACCGGGATCTCGCTGGCGATGATCTGCTCGCGCAAGGGCTACCGGCTCAAGGTCGTGATGCCCGAGAACGTGACGCCGGAGCGCACGCAGCTGCTCCAGATGTACGGGGCCGAGATCGTCTACACGCCCGGTGACCAGGGCTCCAACGGCGCCGTCGCCCGCGCACTGTCGATGGCGGAGGCGGACTCCTCGTACTACATGCCGTACCAGTACGGCAACCAGGCGAACCCCAACGCCCACTACTACGGGACGGCGCCGGAGATCATCCAGGAGCTCGACGACGTCTCGGCGTTCGTGGCCGGCCTCGGCACCGGCGGGACGCTCATGGGCGTCGGCCGGCGCCTGAAGGAGGAGTGGGGCGACGCGATCAAGATCGTCGCCGCCGAGCCCAAGCAGGGCGATCCGGTCCAGGGGCTGCGCTCGCTCGACGACGGCTTCATCCCGCCGATCATCGATCTCTCGCTCCTCGACCGGAAGATCTTCGTCACCAACACCGACGCGATCGTCTGGACACGCCGGCTGCTCGACGAGGAGGGCATCTTCGCCGGCGTCTCCTCGGGTGCCATCGCCTCGATCGCGGTGCGGATCGCGAACGAGATGGACGAGGGCAACATCGTCTTCATCGTCTGCGACGACGGCTGGAAGTACCTCTCGTCGGGCATCTACACCCGCCCCGTCGAGGAGATCGAGAACCTGGACGCCACCGTCTGGTGGTGACCGGCGGCCTGAACGGGGACCCCGTGTCGCGCCGGCGCCTGTTGCGCCTCGCGGGGCTGGGGCTGGCCGGCGGCTCCGCCGCGGTGCTCGCCGGCTGCGGCGGCGAGGAGCGCGACGCCGCGGGGCGCCCGCTGCCGAGCCCGACCGACGACGCCGAGCTGCTGAACTCGGCGCTCGACCTCGAGCACATGTCGGTGGCCGCCTACGGAGCGGGCCGCGCGGCCGGCGGCCGGCTCGTGCGCGACCTGCGCGAGCACGAGCGCCTCCACGTCGCCGAGCTGCGGCGGGTGATCCGCGACCTCGGTGGCACCCCGCACCGGGCGCGCAAGCGCTACGACTTCCCCTCCCTGCGGACCGAGCAGGAGGTCCTGCGCTTCGGCGCCGAGCTCGAGGCGACCGCCGTGGCGGCCTACATCGACGCGCTCCCGCGGCTCAGCCAGCCCGAGCTGCGCGGGGTCGCCGCCGCGATCCTGACGGTCGAGGCCGAGCACATGGCCGTCCTGCGCGACGCGCTCGGCGAGGAGCCCGTCCCCGACGCATTCGTGACGGGCGAGCCGTGAGCGGCCGGATCACACGCCGAGCCGCGCTCACCGGCGCCGCCGCCGTGGTGCCGTTCTTGGCGAGCGCGCCGGCGGGCGCCGCCCCCGCCCGGCCGGGGACTGACGCCGAGGTCCTGCAGTCGGCGATCGGCCTCGAGCTCGCAGCGGTCTTCGCGTACCGCACGCTCGCCCGCTCGTCGGCGCTCGACATGGCCACCGCCCGGATGCTGCGCCGCTTCGCCCGCCAGGAGCTCGAGCACGCCGACGCGCTGCGCACCGCGCTCGAGGCGCTCGGCAGCCCGGCCCCGCCGCAGGACCCGCGCACGGTGGCCGACGTCGACCGCGTGCTCCCCGGCCTCGGCGAGGCGCGCAGCCAGACCGACGCACTGACCTACGCCATCGAGCTCGAGACGGCCGCCGTGGCCGCCTACCACGACGCGATCCGCCGCCTCGGCGACCCCAAGCTGCTGCAGACCGCGGCGAGCATCATGGCGTGCGAGGGCCAGCAGCTCGCGATGCTCCGCGACGCGCTCAACGAGAAGCCGGTGCCCCACGCGCTCGAGACCGGCGGCAGATGATGATCCAAATTGGCCCGGGCGACGGTAGTGTGGATGCAGGGCCCGCGGGGCGGCCGCGGAACGACCCCCGACGCGAAGAGGACTGACTCGTATGCCTGGTGGAATCGGACCGATGGAGCTCGTGATCGTGCTGGTCATCGCCCTCATCATCCTGGGGCCGAAGCGGCTTCCCGAGGTCGGCCGCTCGATCGGACACGGGATGCGGGAGTTCAAGGAGTCGATCAGCGGCAACTCGAAGGACGATGACGACGACGACGAGCTGACGATCCACAGCACGCCGTCGAGCACCGCCAAGTAGTCACGGCCTGCGAAGTAGCCTCTCGGGGGTGAGGATCCCCCGTCCCCTGCTCGACGACATCGTCGAGCACGCCAGGGCCGACGCGCCCAACGAGTGCTGCGGCATGATCGCGTCGGTCGACGGCCGCGCGGTGAAGGTCCACCGCGCCCGCAACGCCGCGGCGAGCCCGCTTCGCTACGAGCTCGACGGGATGGAGCAGTACCGGATCCAGACCGCCATCGAGGACGCCGGCCACGAGCTCGGGGCGATCTACCACTCGCACACCCGCTCGGCGCCCTATCCGTCGCAGACGGACATCAACCTCGCGTTCTATCCCGAATCGCTCTACGTGATCGTCGGCGTCGCCGGCACCGAGCCGGACGTGCGCGCGTTCCGGATCGTCGACGGCCAGGTGTCCGAGGCGGCGCTGGAGTTCGAGGACTGATCCCGTGACCGAGCCCCTGGTCTGCCGCGCGTGCGGCAGCCACCATCCGGGGACCGAGCGCTTCTGCCCGGCCTGCGGGCTGCCGCTCGTGCACACGCCCGGCGAGCGCCGCGAGGTCACCGAGCGCCAGGCGCGGGCGCGCAAGGTCAAGGTCCAGTACTCCGAGGGGTCGCTCGTGCCGGTCGCGTGGGCGCGCAACCAGGCCGAGGCCGAGCTGATCTCCGGCCTGCTGCTCGAGGAGGGCGTGCCCAGCGTCGTGCGCCGGTCGGGCGGGTTCGACGTCCCTGACTTCCTTGCCGCCGGGCCCCGCGACATCCTCGTCGCCCAGTCGGGCGCCGACATCGCCCGCGACGTCCTGCGCCATGAGCCCCCCGACGGCGAGCCCACGGCCGCGCGGGCGGGCACACCGGTGTGGGTGCAGGCGCTGGCCGTGACGATGGTGGCCGTCGTGGCCGCCTCGACGGTCGCCTGGCTGCTGCTCGCGCTGCTCCGTTAGAGCTCGACGTCGCCGGTGACGCAGGTCACCGTGCCGCCGCCGACCCAGATCGTCCCGTCCTCGTCGCGCGAGACGTGGACGCGCCCCGACCGCCCGAGCGCCGTCCCCTGGCTCGCCACGTACGGCCCGCGCACCCGGCCGGTCTCGAACAGCCACTCGGCGAGCGACGCGTTCAGGCTCCCGGTCACCGGGTCCTCCGCGGTCGCGCCGTCCTTGACGAAGAACGCGCGGACCTCGAACGCCTCCGGGGCACCCTCGGGATAGGGGCCGGCGACGCCCAGGTCGAGATCGACGGCGCCGGGCCGCACCGCCAGGACCGCCTCGGCGTCGGCGAGCAGGACCGCCACCCAGCCGATTCCGTTGTCCGCCCACGCGGCGTCCACGATCTCGTCGCGGCCGATGCCGAGCATCCCGGCGATGCGGTCGACGAGCGGCTCCTCGACCGGGCCCGAGCGCAGCAGGGGCGGCGCGGCGAACGCGAGGCCCTCCGGCGTCCGGCGCACCTCGACCAGCCCGGCGTCGCATTCCTGGACGACGGTCGACGCGTCCCGTCCGGAGGACTCCCGCCAGGCGTGGCAGGTCCCGAGCGTGGGATGGCCGGCGAACGGCACTTCGACCGAGGGCGTGAAGATCCGCACCCGGTAGTCCGCCTCGCCGGACGGCGGCAGCACGAACGTCGTCTCGGAGAGGTTCGTCCAGTTGGCGAACCGCTGCATCTCCTCGGTCTCGAGGCCGTCGCCGTCCAGCACGACGGCGACGGGGTTGCCGCGGTACGGCGTCGCGGTGAACACGTCGACTTCGGCGAACGGGCGGCGCATGCGGATCCTCAGTGTTCCTGATCGAGCTTGTCCATGAGCGCCGCCGCGGTGTCGCCGCCGTTGACGCGGACCCGCTTGAGCTCGTACGGGTTCCCGGCGCTCGCGTAGCCCTCGACCGTCGTCGTCGCACCGCGGTAGCCGGCCGCCTCGACGGCCGCGATCACCCGCGCGTCGTAGCGGCCGGCGGGGTAGCAGAAGAAGTCGACGCGCACGCCGAAGCGGCGGCGCAGCGCGCGGCGCGAGCCGGCGACCTCGTGGCGCAGCGCGTCCGCCGTGAGCGTCGTGAGGTCGGGGTGGCTGATGGTGTGCGCGTCGAGCTCCCACCCGGCGGCGATCAGGGCCTTGACCTGACGGGTGCTGATGCCGTCGCGGCCCACGTTGCCCACCTTCAGATTGAGCACGCCCGGCCAGCCCAGCGCGCGGAGCACGGGGCGCGCCTTGGTGTAGTGACTGAGGTAGCCGTCGTCGAAGGTGACGACGACCGGGCGCCGCGGCAGCCCGGCGCCACGGCGCCAGCCGGCGAACGCCTGGCGCAGGGTGATGGCGTGGTAACCCGCGCGACGCAGCGCGTGCATGTGCTCGCGGAAGCGGTCCTCCGGGATCCAGAGCTCGGCGTTCGCGACCCCGGCCGGCGGACTCGTGACGACGTGGTACATGAGGATCGGGATCCGCATCCGCCGGGCGGCGCTCCCGCGCACCTCGGCGGGCGGCGCGGCCAGCGCCGCGCTCGTCCGCCGGGGTTGTCGGGGCTCGGATCGCTCCGTTGCCGCCGGGGAGTTCGCGAGCCGAGGCCCGGCGGGGTCGGACGGCTCGTTCCCGAACCACAGGACGGCGAGCCCGACCGCCGCGGCCCCGAGCACCAGCAGCGCCGCCGCACGCTGCATGCGCACCCGACGGCGCCGCGCGGCCCGCTCCGCGGCGGCCGCTACCGCAGTCCGGTGCATCGCGGCAGGGTAACCGCGAATCCGGACGCGCCAGGTTCAGAGCGTCTGCGGAAGCCTCCACGCGCCGAAGAGGTCGGAGGGGAAGGTGACGATCTCGGCGATCGCGCCCTCCTGAATCCGCAGCACGTCGAGTGCGAACGCCCGGAACTCCGTGTCGCCCGGCTTCTGGACGTAGCACGCGACGGCGGGCTGCAGGTTGGCCGACGTGACGACGCAGCGGATCTGCCCGAACGCCTCGGACCCGAGCCCTTCGCCTTCGACCCACCCCGCCACGATCGTCTCGCGGCCCACCCACATGCCGGGGTTCGGCGGCATCCAGAAGCGCGCGTCCTCGCGCATCAGCTCGGCGAGCGCCGCCGCGTCGCCCCGATCGCTCGCCTCGACGTAGCGCTCCAGCAGCGCCCGCTGCTGCTCGCTCGCGTCCGCGCCCGCCGCCCATTCCAGCCGGCGCTCGGGGAGGCGCTCGCGGAGCGCTCCGCGAGCGCGCTGCAGCGCGCTGTTGGCGGCGGCGACGCTGCACTCCAACAGCTCGGCGGTCTCCTTCGCCGACCAGCCGAGGATGTCGCGCAGGATAAGCACGGCTCGCGGCCGCGGGGGCAGGTGCTGGATCGCGACCATGAACGCCAGCTCGATGGTCTCCTTGTCGACCACCGCGGCGTCGGGCTCGGCGTCGCCGGCCACGAGCCCCTCGAGCAGCTCGTCGGGGTACGGCTGCAGCCACAGCACCTCGCCCTCGGGCGAGGCGAGGCGGCGCGGAGGCCGGGCCAGCGTGTCGAGGCACGCGTTCGTCGCGATCTTGTACAGCCACGCGCGGAACGACGCGCGACGCTGGTAGCTCTCGCGCTTGCGCCAGGCGCGCAGGAAGGTCTCCTGGACGAGGTCCTCGGACTCCTCGTAGGACCCGAGCATGCGGTAGCAGTGCACCTGCAGCTCGCGCCGGTGGCGCTCGACGAGCTCGCCGAACGCGGCCTCGTCGCCCGCCGTGGCGGCGGCGACCGTCGCTTCGATTCCCTGCGTGGCCGTGCCCATGAAGTGGTCCTCGATCCCCGTAGCCTGACGTCTTGTACGGGTGTGACGACGGCCCGCCCGGAAAGTCATCGCTACCCTCGCGCCATGCCCCACGCCGGCCAGGAGCTGCACGGCCCGAACGGCTACCGGCTGCGCCTGCTCAGGACCGCGTCGGAGACCGGCGGGGCGCTGCTCGAGATGGAGGCGACGTATCCCGCTTCCTCGCAGATGCCGCCCGAGCACATGCACCCCCGCCAGGCGGAGTCCTTCGAGGTGCTCGACGGGGCCGTCCTGACGGTCATCGACGGCCAGGAGCGCCGCTACGAGGCCGGCGAGCGCTTCGAGGTCCCGGCCAGGACGCCGCATCGGATGGCCGGTGACGGATCGGCACGCATGCGGTGGGAGGTCAGGCCGGCGCTGCGCACCGCGGAGTTCTTCGAGCGCATCTACGGCGGCGGGGCGCCGGGCGCGAACCTCCTCGAGGAGTTCCGCGAGGAGATCGTGCTCACCGGGCGCTGATCAGCTGCGCGAGGGCGCGGGCTGCTCCGCCTGCACCAGCAGGGCCGCGCCGATGGCGCCGCCGAGGTCACCGAGGGCGGCGAGTCGCACCGCCGGTGGGCGGTGGTCGGAGAACAGGTGCGGGCGCATCGCCCGCTCGATCCGCTCGACGTACGGCGTTCCGAGCCGGATACCGAGGCCGCCGCCGATGATCACCGCCTCGACGTCGACGAGGTTGACGGCCGAGGCGATCCCGGCGCCGAGCGCGTCGATCGCGCGGTCGATCAACGAGGTGGCGAGGCGGTCGCCCTGCTCGAGCGCCCGCGCGAAGACACCGCTGGTCAGGCGCGCCCGGCCGCGCTTCTCCATGATCTTGAACAGCTCGGTCTTGGTCCCCTCGCCGACCTCCTTGCGCGCCCGCGCCTCCATCGCGCCGCGGCCCGCGTAGGCCTCCATGCAGCCCCGCCGGCCACACGGGCAGCGTGCCCCGCCCAGCTTGATGACCATGTGGCCGATCTCGCCCGCGGAGGCCCGGCCGCGCCACAGCTCGCCGTTGAGGACGACGCCACCGCCCACGCCGGTTCCCCAGAAGACGCCGAGCAGCGACGAGTAGGGCCGGCCCGCGCCGAGCTCGAGCTCGGCGAGGGTGGCGACGTCGACGTCGTTGGCCAGCGTGACGGGCAGCCCGAGCTGCTCGCCGAGGACCTCCCTGACCCCGAACGTGCCGTTCCAGCCGGGCAGGTTGCGCGCGCTCGTCACGGTCCCGGCGCGGTCGTCCACGTCGCCGGGCGACCCGACCCCGACGCCGGACAACTCGGTCGTGGCGATGCCGGCGTCCGCGGCGGCCTCGCCCACCGAGGCGGCCACCGCGGCGAGCACGTCGCGCGGCCCGCCGGACGTCGGCGTGGGCTGCCGCGAGGCACCCAGCACACGACCTGACGGGTCCAGGATCACCGCCTGGATCTTGGTGCCACCGAGATCGATGCCGGCTCGTGGTGCCATGTCTTCCCCCCGGATGCCCCGCGAGCGCCCCGGGCAGTCATCGCATCGCGCGCTGCGGCACTTCACGGCGCGGTTCGAGCCGCTGTAGCGTCGGCTCGGAAGCCGTCGAGCGGAGGAGGAGCACGCGATGTACGCACGGGTGGCGCGGTTCGAGGGCGCCAGCGCGGAGAACCTGCGGGCCACGGCCGAGCGGATCGGCGAGAACGCCGGCTCAGGCCCGCCGGAGGGCGTGCCGGCCACCGGGTTCATGTTCCTGATCGACCCGGACGGCGGACGCAGCCTGGGGATCGCGTTCTTCGAGACCGAGGACGACCTCCGCAAGGGCGACGAGGCGCTCAACGCGATGACTCCGCCGACCGGAGAGGGCGAAGGCCGGCGCGCGTCGGTCGAGACCTACGAGGTCGCCATCGACGTCTCGGCCCCGCCGGACGAGTAGCCCGTCACCGGCGGCGCCGGCGCCGTGCGCCGTCTCCCGCGCCACCCGCCAGCCGCTCGAGGTGCGCGCGCCACGTGCCCTCGGTGTAGCGCAGGGGCCGGCCGTCGAAGGCGCCGATGAGCGCCGCCTCCGGGGACTCCGCGTCGGCGTCGCGGGCGAGGGCGGCGCACGCCTTCGGGCCCTCCTCGCGCGCCAGCAGCTCGAAGACCGAGCCGCCGAGCAGGGCGGCGTCGCGGACCGCGGGTGGGAAGGCCGGCGCCGGGCCCTCGCGCATGCGCCGCGTCACCCCCGGGCGGGCGTGGGCGGTCTGGCCGGAGAAGTACTGCGCCGCCCCCTCGACGAGCCAGGCCCAGCGCAGGTAGCGGCGAAACGAGCGGGGGCCGAAGGGCGGCGGGAGGCGCCGGTTGGCGGCGCCCACCAGCCGGCGCGCGAACAGCGCGCTCGGGGCGAGCATGAGGAGTTCGACGGACCCCTCGACGTTCGAGGCGCGCCCGGCCAGCAGCCGCGGCGCGAGGCAGTGCAGCTCGCGCTCGGAGGTCCAGCCGACGAGGTAGCGGCGCCCGGCCGGCGCGGTCAGCCGCCGGTGCATCGGCAGCCACGGCTGCGCGGTGTCGAGCAGCGCGGTGGAGCCGTGCAGCACGACCGCCATCTCGCCGACGTCCGTGCCGAGCAGGGGTTCGAGCCGGGTCCTGGCCGCCTCGAGCTGCGCCAGCACCGCGGCGGCGTCGTCGGCGTCGCGCGCGTCGTGGCGGGCGGTGAAGGTGTCGGAGGGCGTCTCGAGCCAGGCCACGCACAGGCTCAGTTCGCAGCCCTTACGGCACGTCCTTCCCGACCTCCACCGCCTGCTGGTAGGTGGGGCGGTTGATCCAGTGGATCAGCGGCTGGCCGGCGCCGCCGACCGGGCGCTGGCGGACGGCGTCGAAGCAGTACTGCGCGTCGAGGCCATCGCCCTCGGTGCCCGAGCACACGGCGTCCTTGCCGTAGAGCGCGGAGGCGGGCACCGTGACCGCCTCGCGCAGGGAGTCCTCGAGGACCTTCCGGCAGGTGCGGAGCTTGCCTCCGCGGGCGCAGAAGCGCGCGCCGAAGCGGCCGCGGACCGTCCGTCGGATCCGAAGCTTCCCGCGCCGGCGGACCTTTCGCTCCAGCGCGACCCGCAGATCCTTCTGCGCCCACCCGTACCAGCCGTTCTGGTACGCGGAGCCGAGGTGGTCGCCGTGGTTGTTGGGCGTGTTGTCGAACTCGACGAGGCCATTGAGCACCGCGAACGCGGACTTGCCGAGCCCCGGCTCGAACTGGGCGCGCATCCACAGCGGCCACCACGCGTCCATGATCCGGATCGCCTCGGCGTGCTCGTAGCGGCCGTCGCGGTCGGCGTCCTTGCGCTGCGCGCCGGCGGCCACCCACGCGCGGAGCTTGGCGACCGCGTCGCGCAGCTCGGGGTCCGACGGCGTCCCGAGCACGCGCAATGCCGCGGGCAGCACGCGCGAGCCGCGCAGGTCGGTGACCCCCGCGACCTCCATCGCGTCGATCAGCTCGGGGAGGTCGAGCTTGCGGTCGCCGGCGCGCAGCCGCAGCTTGATCTGGTCGTCGAGCATGTTCGAGCGGTACAGCGAGGAGAAGGTGTTCGTCGACGCCGCCGCGAACCCCGGCGCCTGCTTGTTGTTCCAGCTCGTGATGTACGGCTGGTTGACCACCTGGGGATGGGCCGACGGCGGCGTGTAGCTCGCGAGGTTCGTCTCGGGATCCCAGCCGCGCCACTCGAAGCGGCGCTCGCCCATCACCGGGAGCGTCGGGTCCAGCCCGCGGGCCCGGACCGGCGTGGCGCCCGAGTTGAAGTACGCGATGTCCTTGGCGTTGGCGTAGAGCCAGTTGAACGTGTAGCCGATCCGGGACGCCGCGCGCTGGAAGTCCTGCGGAGTGGTCATCTTGGCGGGGTCGTTGAAGTCGGCGAAGCCGACCGCCGAGTCGACCTCGTGCAGGTAGGTCGAGCGCAGGCGGGTGTAGAGGACCGGCCGGCCGCCGACCGTGGCACGGGCGCTGACGATCCCCATCTTCGTGCGCTGCGCGCGCAGCGTCTCGGAACCCGAGGGCGTCTGGTCGCCGGCGCTCGTCTGCCAGCGGTTCGTACGCTCGAGCACCTCGATCGCCTCGCAGCGGCCGCGGAAGGAGTAGTGCATCGACGCGGTGGTCGGCGGGCTGCCGTTCGGCTCGCAGAGCGGGAGCGCGTAGGTGTCGATGTTGTCCTGGCCGGCTGAGGTGGCGCTCCACGTGTAGTCGCGGCCCCGCCCGAGCTGGATGTAGAGGTTGACCCCGATGAACGCGGCGCCGGCCGCGTCGATGCCGGGGGCGTGGATCTCCTGCTCCATGAGGATCTGCGGGGCGAAGTAGCCCGTCTGCGGCCCGAACACGGCGAGCGGGCGGCCGCTCGCCGACTTTGCCCCGGAGATGACCAGCGCGTTGGACCCGGTGCGCGGGAAGGCGAGCAGGCCCGCGCCGATCCCCTTCGCCCGCGCTCTGGCCGTCGCGGCCTGCCCCTCGGTCACGCGATGCGGCTTGACCGATCCGGCGTCCGGCCGGGCGGCGCTGCCGCGGCGCACCTTGCGCGGGATCAGCTGGTAGGGGAACCGCGTCTTGCCCTGGACGGTGGTGGGCGCCTCGGGATCGTCGACGCCGCGGAACCCCTCGAACACCCGGCGGCCCTTCACCCGGCCGAAGCGCTCGCGCAGGAGGCGTTCGAGCTCGGCCCACTCGAGCTCGGTCCCGTCGCCCTTGCCGAAGATGCCGCCGACCAGCGCCGCGGTGGCGATGACGTCGGCGGTCACCCACGGCTCCGGGCCGCCGGCGTGGCCGAGCGCCGCGTACTCGCCCGGGAGCTTGGCCGGGTTCAGCTTCGTCTCGGCGATGTACGCGTTGACGCCCGCGACGTAGGCCGTCACGTCGGACTGGATCCGCGCGCCGTCGGCGCCGTAGAGATCGTCGAGCTGGTCGCCCTGGCGCACCAGGTCGGCCTCGGTGTACGGCGTCGTCGCCCAGGTGTCGCGGTCCATCGCGCGGTTGCCCGTGGCGCCGCCGGCGAAGCTCGAGAGCTGCGATCGGCCGGCGTGGCGCAGGGCGTCCATGAAGAACAGGCGGTCCTCCGCAGCGACGTAGCCGGCGCCGAACATCGCGCCCTCGCGGGTGGTGCCGTAGATGTGCGGGACGCCGAAGCCGGTGTCGCGCTGGATGGTGACGTCCCCGCGCGGCGAGTACTCCCGCGCCACCTCGCCGGGCTTGACCCCGAAGCTGGCGTCCTTGAAGTACTTCGGGATGTCCTGCGCCTTCAGGCCGGGGGTGGCGTGGACGAGGTCCGCGTACATCGGCAGCTGGTTGGTCGCGTTCGGCGACGGGCGCGCCCCGGTGGCCAGGAAGGCGCCGAGCTGCGGCGCGTTGTAGAGGCCGTGGGTGCCGGGCGGCAGGATGTCGTGGAAGCCGGTGCCGTCGTTGGCCTGATAGGGCTGGACCTGCGCGGCGGCGGGCGCCGCGGCGGCGGCGAGGACCGCGGCGAGCGCCACCCCCAGACGAGTGAGGGAGGGCACGGCGCGGGACGCTACATCGTGGGCCCTGCAGTCTGCGCCGCATCCTGCTCGTAGGCCAGCTCCGTCCGGATGCCGCGTGCCCGCAGGACGTCCTCGGCCTCCGCCAGCGAAGTCGTGTCCTTCACCGCCGTGGCGAGCCGTGCGGCGGACGCCATAGCCGCGCCAGGGTCGAAGAAGAACGTGACCGCGCCGAGCGGCGAGAGCTCGACGTGCCGCCGCCCGCCGCGCATCGGGCTGCGCCCCAGCTCGCCGCGAGCGCAGCGGATAGCCTGGGCGCTCGCCTCGGTCGGCACCTCCTGGACGGCTGCCGCGAGCCGGGCCGTGGCCGTCGGGGTCAGACCCCAGGCGCCGAGCAGGCCGCCCGCCGCGGCGACCTCGGCGATCCGCTCGAGCACCTCGGCGGGCTGGAGCTCGCCGTCGCAGCCGGGGCCGAAGATCGCGCCCACGGCCGGAAGGCTCAGCGTCCGAGCGGCGGCGAGCATGACCGCGTCGCACAGCGGGCTGGCCAGTCCCGGCTCGTCGCCGTGCCCGAGCACGTCGCCGCCGACGTCGACGAGCACGATGGCGTCACAGCCGAGCCGGCGGGCGGCCGCCTCCAGACCGTGTGCCACGGCGCGCGGGCCCGGGTTCGGGTCGATCAGCGCGACCGGCTCGCCCAGATGGCGCGCCATGTGCGACTCGGCGAAGCGGAAGCCGCCCGGGCCGGTGGTGTCCGGGCCGGCCAGGCCGGATGCGTCGTGCAGGCGCTCCAGCAGCCCTTCGGTCTCGTCGAGCGTGCGCGGACCCGGGATCGGGTCGATCGGCCGCCGCTCCCAGGTGACGCCGCCGACGTGCGCCTCCAGGCCCGCCTCGCGCGCCAGGTCGGCGACGGCGAGCGCCCCGACGACGTCGCCCCCGCCGCCGATCCCGACGCTCAGGACCGACGTGGCGGACGCGAAGAACGGATGCGGGGCTTCAGGCGTACGCAGGAACGCCGTTGGAGTCGGCGATCGCCGCGATCTCCTCCGAGGCGCGGTCGAACTCCTCGTCGGAGAGAACCGGCGTGCCCTCGAACGGAAGCTCGCGCTGCAGCTCGAGCCACGAGCGGCAGCCGCCGTACTCGTCACGCACCTTGACGGTGACGGGCCGCGGGATGCGGTATGTCCGCAGGAGCAGGACGTGCAGCGGGTGGCGGCGCTTCCACGCCAGGCGCTTCTCGGCGTAGTCCGGCGTCCACACGTAGAACGGCGACAGCGCGTCGACGGCCCGCCGGTCGGTGATCGTGTAGGAGCCCGCGACCTCGGCCCAGGCGCGGATGCGGACCCGGTCGGGCTGCGAGATCCCGCCGTCCATGGTCAGCGCGTGGGGCGGCGGCTCGCCGTCGGCCCAGACGCCTTCCTCGAGCGCTCGACGCAGCTCGGGCTGATGCGATTCACGCACCAGGTCCGACCGCTGGTGGTCGAACGTCGGGTACAGGAAGAACCGGTCGTGCTCGACGCTGAAGTGCTTGGCCGGCTCACGGATGCCGCCCTTGCGCAGGGTGAGCAGCTGCTCGCCCTCGGCAAGCGCGCGCACGGTGACGGCCCATTCTTTGAAGGCGATTGGCATAGGGAGAGGGGAGGTGCGAGATCGGGTATTCGGACAGGTCCGGCCGGGGAAAACCCCTGCTGCCCGAACCGGGTCACATACTATGCACAAAGTCGCCAAATCTCATAATGTCCCTGCAAAGTTACGCCATTTTCTGAAATACCGTTTCCTGGAGCTATAGCCGTGTAGCCCCAAGATCCTCGATGACGCCGAGCACGGCCGCGAAGTCCTGATCACCCAGGTCGCGGCCCATTCCGGCCGTGTAGAGCTCGCGCGCGGCGGCGGCCGCCGGGAACGCCACACCGGCCGCCTGGCCCTCCTCGAGGCACAGCCGGAGGTCCTTGAGCATGTGGGCGAGCTTGAACAGCGGGGAGAAGTCATGGTCGAGCATCGGCCGCGCCTTGAGCGCCAGCATCGCCGAGCCTCCCGAGCCGGCACCCATGACCTCGACGAGCTTCTCGAGGTCGACCCCGGTCCGGCGGCCGACGACCAGCGCCTGCGCCAGCGTGGCGCAGTTGACCGCCGCGACCGCGTTGTTGATGAGCTTGACCATCTGGCCCTGGCCGAGGTCGCCGACGTGCAGGACGAGCTTGCCCATGGCCTCGAGCAGCGGCCGGGCGCGCTCGAAGTCCTCGGCGGCGCCGCCGGCCATGATCGTCAGCGTCCCGTCGGCCGCCTTCGGCGCCGAGCCGGTGACCGGGGCATCCAGGTAGCCGACGCCCTTTTCGGCCAGCCGGGCCCCGATCTCCTGCTCCTGGGCCGGCGCGATGGTCGACATGTCGACGAACAGCGACCCCTTCTTCGCGCCGTGGAGAGCGCCCTCAGGCTCGCCGAGCAGGACGTGCTCGACCTGGGCGCCGTCGACCACCATGCAGATGACGACGTCGGTGTTCTCTGCGACCTCGCGGGGCGTGGCGGCGACCGTGGCGCCGTGCTCCTGCGCCCACGCTTCGGCGGTGCTGCGCGTGCGGTTGTAGACCGTGAGGTCGTGGCCCGCGCGCCGCAGGTTCGCCGCCTGGCGCGAGCCCATGATCCCGAGGCCGATGAATCCGACGTCCATGCGCCGGAGGCTAACGTTGCCGCCGTGACGCCGCCTCCCGCCCCGCTGGATCGCGTGCGCGAGCTGTGTCTCGGATTGCCGGAGGTCGTCGAGCGGTTGAGCCACGGCGCCCCGACGTTCTTCATCGGCGGCAAGCGGGCGTTCGTGATGTTCCACGACGACCACCACGGCGACGGCCGGCTCGCACTCTGGTGCGCCGCGCCGCCGGGCGCGCAGGAGGCGTATATCCAGTCCGCCCCGGAGCACTACTTCCGCCCGCCCTACGTCGGGCATCGCGGGTGGCTCGGGGTCCGGTTGGACCGTGGACTCGACGGCGGGGAGGTGGCCGGTGCGATCGAGGACGCCTACCTCGCGGTGGCGCCGAAGCGGCTGGTGGAGGCGGTGACCCGGTGGTGAGCGGTTCCTCGAACTGCGATCAGTGAGGGAAGCGGGTCGGGGGTGGCGGCGGGCCGCGGGCCGACGCTCGCTTCGCGCCGTCAATCACCCCCTTGGCGTGGAACGAGTCGCACGGGGGTGGTTGGGGGTGTCATGCGCCCCGAATCACCCCCTTGCGACCCTCCCGAGCGCAAGGGGGTGGTTGACGTCCTCCCGATCGCCCCCGCGGCGTCCATCTCCGCCATCTCCGCCGGCCCCCTCACCTTCCTCACCCGATGCAGTTCGCGCGGCTGATCCAGCAGGCCCGCCGGAGTCACTTGATGACCTGGATCTCCGGATGCAGGGAGGACCCGATGCCGTAGTCGGGTAGCGCGATCAGCAGCGCGGCGACCACGGCTCCCACCGCGAGCGCGGCGAGCCAGTCGCCGCGCGCCAGCCAACGTGCGGCGGGCAAGGCCAGGAGCGTCTGGATGACCAGCCCGACACCGACGACAACCGGTCCCTCGGTGAGTAACGAGAACTCGATCGTGAGGTACGCGTCGACGCCGTCGAGTAGGAGGGCCCCGCAGAGGAACCCGACCCCTGCCACCTTCGTCCACCGGCCTCCATGCCGCCACGCGCCGGCGGCCGCGCCGGCCACCAGTCCACCGACGATGAGCGCGCCGTCGATCCCGCCGTCGATCCGGTCGTAGCCATCGACGATGTCGGCGACCTCTGATCGAGACAGTCCGATGTCCCCGATTCCGGCCTCTACGCCGATCGGCGGCACCGCCTCCGCGGTACCGAGTAGCGCTGCCATGAACGCGGCGCCCGCGACCGGCGCCGCCCAACGGCCGCGCGTCGCGGCGGCGATCAACCAGGCGACCGCGAGCCACCGGCCCTGGCCGGAGAGCAGGAACCCAGCGATTCCGCCATCCCGGAGACGGCCGAAGAGCAGCATGATCGCGGCGCCGACCGAGGCGCCCAGGACGACGGCAACCCCGATCAGCCCGAGATCACGGCGCGCCATGGCCACCGCCGCCCGGCGTCTCGATCCGCAACCGCTGCCCGGCCGCGAGCGAGCCCGATGCCTTCGGCTCGAGCTCCTCGCCGTCGACGGTCGAGCGCCCGCACGCGCCCGGCTCACCGCCGTCGGCCCCCGGCGGCGCGTGGCGGCGGCGCTCGGCGAGCAGCGAGAATCGCATCGGCGCGAGCGCCTCGAGCTCGCGGACCACGCCGTCGCCGCCGGGCTGGGCGCCGCGCCCGCCCGACCCCCGCCGGATCGCGTACTCGACCACCCGCAGCGGGAACTCGAGCTCGAGCGCCTCGACGGGCGTGTTGAGCGTGTTGGACATCGCGACGTGGACGCCGCTCGGGCCGGGAGCGTCCGGGCAGGCGCCCTGGCCGCCGCCGATGGTCTCGTAGTAGGTGAAGTCGTCGCTGCCGAGCGTGAGGTTGTTCATCGTCCCCTGCCCGAGGGCGCGGCCGAAGGCGGCGAGGACGAGGTCGGCGACCCGCGAGGAGGTCTCGACGTTGCCGGCGACGACCGCCGCGCCCGGCCGCGCGTTGAGCAGCGAGCCCTCGGGCGCGCGGACCTCGATCGGGCGGTAGGCGCCGGCGGTGGGCGGGATGTCGGGGTCGGTCAACACCCGCACCGCGAAGTACGACGCCGAACGAGTCACCGCCAAAGGGCAGTTCAAGTTGCCGCTGTGCTGGTCGGCGGATCCCTCGAAGTCGAGCACGAGCCGATCTCCGTCCACCACGGCGCGGAGCCGCAGCTCGAGGTCTCCCTCACGCGCCTCCAAGACATCCACCGCGGTCCGCTCCCCGTCGGACAGGTCCGAGAGGCACGCCCGCATGCGCCGCTCGGCGTAGTCGAGCACCGCGTCGCTCGCCGGCCGCACGCCGCCGTCGAGCCGGGCATCGAGCTCGCGCAGCCGCCGCGCCCCCGTGCGGTTGGCGGCGAGCTGGGCACGCAGGTCGGCGCGCCGCTGGGCGGGCTGGCGCATCTGGGACGCGAGCCGCTCGATGGCGTCGTCGTCGAGGCGCTGCGGCTCGATCACGACGCCCTCGTCGGCGAGCGTCGTCGAGTCGGCGGGCATCGAGCCGGGGGTCGGGCCGCCGACGTCGGCGTGGTGGGCGCGGCTGGCGGCGAAGCCGAGCAGATCGCCGCCGTCGGTGAACACCGGCGTGACGACGGTGATGTCGGGGAGATGGGTGCCGCCCTTGAACGGATCGTTGAGCACCCAGGCGACGTCGGGCTCGTGCGACTCGCCGAGCACCGCCGCCACCGCCGCCGGCATCGCCCCCAGGTGGACCGGGATGTGCTCGGCCTGCATGACCATCTGCCCGTCGGCGTCGAACAGCGCGCAGGAGGCGTCGCGGCGCTCCTTGATGTTGGCCGAGTGTGCGGCGCGGACGAGGACGGCGCCCATCTCCTCGCACGCGGCCCGCAGCGCACCCGCAACGACCCGCAGGGTGACCGGGTCGACGCTCACCCCGCGCGCTCCAGCCGGATCGTCCCCGCTCGCTCGACGGCGCCCGCCCACCCGGGCGGCACGACGAGCGTCGCCTCGGGCAGCTCGCAGATCGCCGGCCCATCGACCGACGTCCCCGGCTCGGGCTCGCCGGTGAGCACCCGTGCCTCGTGCTCGTCGCCGTCGTCGAACACCGCCGTCCGCGTCGACTCCTCCAGACCCCGGCCCTCGCCCGCGTCGGCGGAGAGCTCCGGGCCGGGCGTCGCGGCCGTGACCCGGATCGTGACGAGCTCGACCTCGCCTTCGGGGTCACGGTAGCCGTAGGCCTCCTCGTGGGCGGCGGCGAAGGCGTCGCGCAGCGCCTCGGGCTCGGGCTCCTCGCCGGTCGGGATCGACAGCTCGAACGCCTGGCCGCGGTAGCGCAGCTCGCACACGACGCGGATCGCCGGATCGCCCTCGCCGAGGCCGCCCCGCGCCCGCTCGGCCAGCCCCGCGATCTCCTCCGCCACCG
The DNA here is from genome assembly GCA_963828075.1 of uncultured Solirubrobacterales bacterium. Classification (GTDB taxonomy): domain Bacteria; phylum Actinomycetota; class Thermoleophilia; order Solirubrobacterales; family Solirubrobacteraceae; genus JACCYI01. The sequence goes on from CAWHDH010000021.1 coordinate 3,746,091, forward strand.
CGCCGGCGGTCAACGCCTCCCCCGAGAGCAGGACGCTGCGCTGCTCGTCGCGGCGGCGCTCGGAGACCACCAGCCCCAAAGCGGCGAGGACGCCCGAGGCCCGCGGGCAGAGGATCGTCGTCATGTCGAGCTCCTCGGCGAGCGCGACCGCGTGCAAGGGGCCGGCGCCGCCGAACGCGAGCAGCGCGAGCTTCCGCGGGTCGACGCCGCGCTCGACCGTCATCACCCGCAGCGCCCGGGCCATCTCGGCGCCCGCCACCCGGCGGATCCCCAGGGCGCACTCGATCACCCCGAGCCCGAGCCGTTCGGCCAGCGCGCCGACGGCGCCCCGGGCCGCCTCGGCATCCAGGGCGATCGCCCCCGCCAGCGGGGAGGCGGTCCCGAGCAGCCCGAGGACGACGTTGGCGTCGGTGACGGTCGGCTCCTCGCCGCCGTGCCCGTACGCCGCCGGGCCGGGGCGCGCGCCCGCCGAGCGCGGGCCGACCCGCAGCGCGCCGCCGGCATCGCGCCAGGCGATGGAGCCACCCCCGGCGCCGACCGTATGCAGGTCGAGCGAGGGGAGCGCGACCGGCCGCCCGCCGATCCGGCGCCCGCTGGACTCCCGCGCGCTGCCGTCCTCGATCACGCAGACGTCGCACGAGGTCCCGCCCATGTCGAAGCACAGCGCGTCCGGCTCGCCCGCGGCGACCGCCGCCCAGACAGCGCCCGCCGCGCCGCCCGCCGGGCCGGAGAGGACGGTGAGCGCGGCGTGCGCGCCCGCGCGCTCGGCATCCGCCAGCCCACCGGAGGACTGCATGACCGCGGGCGCCGGCAGCCCGGCCTCCCGCGCCCGGGCGACCAGCCGCTCGAGGTAGGCGGCCAGCAGGGGGGAGAGGGCGGCGTCGAGCTCGGTGGTCGCCGCCCGCTCGAACTCGCGGAACGTCCCCACCACCTCGTGCGAGAGCGACACGTGGACACCGGGCAGCGCCTCGGCGATCGCGTCACCGAGCGCGCGCTCGTGCTCGGGGTGGCGGTAGGCGTGCAGGAGGCAGACGGCGACGGCCTCGGGCTCGAGCGCCACCAACTCGTCGACCGCGGCCGCCGCCTCGAGCGGCTCGAGCACTCCATCCGGGCCGGTGCGTTCGTGCGCCGCCACGCGCCGCTCGGGCGGCACCAGCGGCGCCGGGTGCGCCGCGCAGAGCCGGTAGAGATCCGCGCGCGCCTGGCGGCCGAGCTCGACGACGTCCTCGAAGCCCCGGGTGGCGACGAGCGCCGTCCGCGCGCCGCGGCCCTCGAGCAGGGCGTTGGTCGCGACGGTCGTGCCGTGGGCGAACGCGTCGACGTCGCCGGCGTCGGCCTGCGCACGTTCGAGCGCAGCGCGGACCGCGGCGAGCACGCCCTCGGACTGGTCGGACGGGGTCGTCGGCGCCTTCGCCGTCAGGACCCGTCCGGCGGCGACGACGACGGCATCGGTGAAGGTGCCGCCGACGTCGACGCCGAGGAGCATCCGCCGCAGGCTATGCCGCGGCGAGCACTCCCGTCACCTCGGCGGGCTCGGCCAGGTGCTGATGCGACGGGCAGTAGCCGTTGTGCGGCAGCGGGACGCGCTGGCACGGCCTGCCCTTGCGGGTGGTCGCCCGGCACTCCAGCCGGTTGCCCATGAGGTCGAAGCCCTGGAGCGGCTGCGAGTCCAGCCATTCGCGGGCGAGGCACATGTACGTGTCGACGACGCGATAGACCCGGTGCTGCGCGGACATCGGGAAGTAGATCCGGATGTCCGAGAACAGCGTCTTGGACGGCTTGGCGAAGTAATGCCGATCCGTGGCGAGGCGCCGGACCGCGGCTTCACAGGCGTGCAGGACGCGCTCGTGGTTGCCGGACCCTCCGTGGCGATCCTCGATGATCACGTCCGCCAGCTCGCGGTAGATCGAGCGACTGAACTGATACATCCTTTTCCCCACCCCTCCTGGACTCAAAGACGGTGCGTCGAGCCCACTCTCGGCTCCAGGCTCCGAGTGTGCGTCGACCTTGTGTAGATCCGAACGTTTCGTTTATTAATCCGGCGTTAAGTGCGGGCCGAGCTCAGGACCAGTGTCTGAATTCGGGTCCTTCGCCGGTCATCGAGCAGACCGTGTGCCGGTGGTCGAGAAGCGGATCGAGCTCGGGGTGATCGGATCGCAGGTGGGCGCCGCGGCTCTCCTCGCGGTGCAGCGCGCAGCGGGCCACGAGGCGGGCCAGCGGATGCGGCTCGTCGAGCAGATTCCGCAGCCCGTCGGCATCGCGGGCCAGGCCCGCGAACCGCCACATGGCCTCGCGCGTCTCGCGCGACGGGGCGGGGGCGATGGGGTCGGTGGCGGCGAGCGCCGGCGGCGGTGAGGGCTCGTCGAGCCCGGCGAGGGCCGCCCGGCGGCCGTAGACGAAGCACTCCGAGAGCGAGTTGGAGGCGAGCCGGTTCGCCCCGTGCAGCCCCGTGCACGCGGACTCGCCGACGGCGTACAGGGCGGGGACGGTGGAGCGGCCGTGCAGGTCGGTGACGATCCCGCCCATCACGTAGTGGCTCGCCGGCGCGACCGGCACCAGCTGCGTCATGGGGTCGTGGCCGGCGTCGCGCAGGGCCGCGACGATGTTCGGGAAGCGCCCCGGGTCGACGCCGCGCATGTCGAGGCCGACGGCCGGCTCGCCCGTCTCGACCAGATGCGCGTGGATCGCCCGGGCGACCGCGTCGCGCGGGGCGAGCTCGTCGACGAAACGCTGTCCGTCGGCGGCGTGCAGCGTCGCGCCCTCACCGCGCACCGCCTCGGAGACGAGGAATCCCTCCCGGCCACGGATCCCGACCACCGCGGTCGGGTGGAACTGGACGAGCTCGAGGTCGGCGAGCTCCGTCCCGGCGCTGCGGCCGAGCAGCAGGCCGGAGCCATAGGAGCCCGGCGGGTTGGTCGTCCGCGACCACAGGGCGGCCGCACCGCCCGTCGCGAGCACGACGGCGCGGGCGTGCAGGGCGGGGCCGTCGCGCAGCGCGACGCCGCCGCAGCGGCCGTCCTCGGCCAGCAGCAGCGTGTGCGCCCGCTGGCCCTCGAGAACCTCGATGCGCGGGTGCTCGGCCACGACGGCCGACAGCTGGCGCAGGATCCGCCGGCCGGTCGCGCTGCCGCCGGCGTGCGCGACGCGGCGCGCGGAGTGGCCGCCCTCGAGGCCGAGCGCGAGGTTGCCCTCGCGGTCGGCGTCGAACCGGACGCCCAGCGCCTCGAGGTCGCGGAAGCGGGCGGGCGCCTCCGCGCACAGGACCTCGGCGGCGCTGCGGCGGACCAGCCGGCGACCGGCCTCGAGGGTGTCCTCGAGGTGGCGCTCGGGGCTGTCGTCGACCGACAGCGCGGCGGCGAGCCCGCCCTGGGCCCAGTAGGAGGCCGTCTCGGCCAGGGGGCGCGCGGAGACGAGCGTCACGCGGGCACCCTCCTCGACGGCGCAGAGCGCGGCGAACAGGCCCGCGGCGCCTGCCCCCACCACGACCAGATCGGTTGGCTCGGTCATCGCTGACGGGCTACGGTAATGGGCGATGGCCGGCGACCCCCTGTGGCTGCGCGACGAGGACTTCGGCGCGCACGACGTCCCGGGCCATCCGGAGAGCCCGGCGCGCATCCTCGCGCTCGAGGCCGAGCTCGCCCGCCACGACTGGTGCGGCTTCGAGCGCCGGCAGGCCGAGCCGGCGGGTCGCGCGCAGCTCGAGGCGGTGCATCCGCCCGAGCACATCGACTCGATCGCGGCGCTGTCGGCCGCGGGCGGCGGCGCGATCGACATGGACACCATGGCCGTGCCGGGGACCTACGACGCGGCGTGCCGGGCGGCCGGCGGCGCGGTCGCGCTGGTCGACGCGATGATGGGCGGCGCCCCCGGGGCCTTCTCCGCGCTGCGACCGCCGGGTCACCACGCCGAAGCGGCGCGCGCGATGGGGTTCTGCTTCTTCAACAACGTCGCCGTCGCCGCGCGGCATGCGATGGACGCACACGGCGTCGAGCGGGTCCTGATCCTCGACTGGGACGTCCACCACGGCAACGGGACCAACGACATCTTCCACGCGGACCCCGACGTCCTCTTCATCTCCATCCACGAGTGGCCGCTGTACCCGGGGACCGGGGCCGCGTTCGACGTCGGCTCGGGCCGCGGCATCGGGCGGACGGTGAACCTGCCGGTCCCGGCGGGCACGGGCGATGCCGCGTTCACGTCGCTGGTCGAGCACGTAGTCGCGCCGCTGGCGCGTGCCCATCGCCCCGGTCTGCTGCTCGTCTCAGCCGGCTTCGACGCCCACGCCGCCGACCCGCTGGCGCGCTGTGAAGTCTCCGAGAGGGGCTATGCGGCGATGACCGGGACGCTCAAGCGGCTTTCCGCGGAGCTCGAGGCGCCGCTCGGGATGGTGCTCGAGGGCGGCTACGCGGTGCGCGCGCTGGCCTCCTCGGTGGCGGCGGTGCTGCCCGTCCTCGGCGCGGTCGAGCCGCCGCCGCGCGACGCCGACGTGCCCGTGCATCCGCTCGCCGCGCAGGCGCTCTCGCGGCTCGCGCCGTGGTGGCCCGACCTGGCGCGCGCGGGCGGCGTCAGCGCGGCGTGACGCGGCGCACGTAGGCGCCGGGCGTCTTAGACGCGAGCTTGTCGCCCACCTGCTCGGCCCGCTCGCGCGACTCGTACTGGCCCGAGAAGACCACGAAGTAGCCGCCGCGGAGCGACTTGAAGTCGCTGGACTCGAGCACGCCGACGTCCACCCCGGAGGCCGCGAGCTCCTTCGCGCGCTTGTCGGCCCCCGAGCGGCTCTTGCTCGAGAGCAGGACGATCGTGTAGGCCTCTTTGCCGTCCGGCCACGTGCCGACGGCGCCGCCGGTGCTCGGCGCGGACTGCTCGGCGGGGTCGTCCGGCTGGATCGTCGAATCCGGCTCGAGCTTCGAATCAGGCTCGGCCTCGGCCTCGTCATCGACCGGGGGTTGCTCACCCGCGGTGGCCGGCGGGACGGCGGCCTCCGGATCGGCGCCCGCCTCGCCTGGGGCGGGGCTCGCGGAGGGCGGTGGCTCGGGGGCGGTCCCTGACGGCGCGGGCGTGGCGCCGGCCTGTGGCGTGGGCGTGGCGGTCGTGGCCTGGGCGAGCTTGGTGAGCTGGTCGGAGTCGTCCGAGATGGCGAGGAACGCGATCACGAGGCCGGCGAGCGCGATCGCGAGAACGCCGCCGACGATCGCCAGCGGGGCGCGCCAGCCGGACGGAGCGGCGATCCGCGTGGCGGAGGCCGCGCCGCAGTTCAGGCACCACTCCTGGTCCTCGCGCAGCGGCGTCCCGCAGCGCACGCAGGCCGGGGCCGGCAGCGGCGCGGGTGTGGGCGTGGGCGCGGCGTCCGCGGGGACGGGCGGGTGTTCCTGGGTCGTGCTCACGTGCGGACCTCCGTGGGCGTCTCGGCGGTCTCGGCGGTGGCCGTCGCGTCGGCGCCGCCGTCGGCAGTGGCGGCAGGCTCGATCGCCTCCGGCTCCGCGGGCGCAGGAGCCTCCTCGGCGGCGGGAGCCGGGCCCTCCTGCGCCGGAACGGGCACGGCCTCGGCGGGCGTGCCGCAGCGGGCGCAGAACTTCGCGTCGCTCGGGAGATAGTCACCGCAGGAGGCGCACGTCCCGCCGACGCCGGGCTCGCGCAGGACCACCTCCGTCCGGCGATCGCCCAGGACCGTCTCGAGCTCGTGCCGCTCGGCGTCGAGCGCCGCGAGCCGCTCGACCTTGCCCTGGATCAGGGTGGCCTGGTGCTCGCGGGAGGCGTCGTCGGTCACGTGCGTGCGGTGGACCTCGTAGACCAGCCCGCCGAGGTCGCGCAGCATCAGCTCGCGGACGCGGCGCAGGTGGCGCAGGCGGCGGCGCAGCCGGCTGCGGCGGCGGGTGTCGGGCCGCTCGCCGACGAGCTCGTCCGGAGCGACGCCGGCGGGCTGCGGGCGCTCCGCGGGCGCCTCGTTCGCGGGGACCTCCGCAGCGGGCGCGGCGACGGCCGAGTCGGCCCCGGGCAGCGCCTCTCTCGTCGGGAGCTGCGCGGGAGCGTTCGGCGTGGGTGCGAAGAGCGAGCCGGTCGCTGCGGGCTCCGCGGCGGGTGCGGGAGCCTCCGCGGCAGCCGTGGGCAGCGCCGCGGTCGGCGCGTCGCCCGTCTCAGGCGCCGGCGTGGAGGTACGTCGAAGTCGTCGCAGCAGGCCGCTCATGCGTATTCCCAGGGTACTGGCGCCCCTTCTACCCCGACGTTCGGCCGGCGACCTCCCGCCACGCCGCCACGACCCGGTCGGCCATCCGGTCGGCCCCGAACAGCTCGGCCCGCGCCCGCCCGTCGACCCGCGGGTCGGGATGTTCGAGGTGCGGGCGCAGCGCCGCCTGCCACACATCACGGTCGAACTGCGCGCACAGCGCGCCCTCGATTCCCTCCAGCGCGACGTGGTGGATGCCGACCGGCGTGCCGAACGCCGGGACGCCGCACGCGATCGCCTCGATGACCGCGAGGCCGAAGCCCTCGGCCTGCGATGGGACGAGGACGGCGTTGGCCGCGTTGATCCAGTACGGCACCTCCGCCGGGTCGACGCCGCCCAGCGTCAGCAGCGGCACGTCGCCGGCGGCCGCCACGGCGCGGTCGTGGCGCTTGAGCGGGCGTGACGGGTCGTGGGGGAACAGCAGGTAAGGCCCGGCGGGGTCGAGGCCGAGGCGGGCGCGCGCCTCGGCGCGCGGGATCGGCCGGAAGCGCTCGAGGTCGATCCCCACCGGCAGCACCGCGACGCGCCGGCGCCGTCCCACTCCGGGCACGAGGCGCGAGAACTCGCGCGAGACCGCCGCCGGCAGCGCGACGAACGGGAGCGCGGCGCGCGTGATGCGATTGGACACCGGGTGGAAGAGGTCGTTGCCGTGCAGCGTGACGATCACAGGCCCGGCGGACGCGGCGAGCGCCGGCCAGGCGCACAGCCCGAAGTGGGCGTGGACGACGTCGAAGCGCTTGCCGCGGCAGCGCCGCCGCAGCTCGCGGGCGGCGGCGGGATACGAGCGCAGGCCGGTCGGGAACGTGAACAGCTCGACGTCGACGTCGTCACGGCGGCGCAGCGCTTCCACCTGGTCGCGGACGAAGGGCCCGACCGCCGGGCGCTCGGTCGAGGGGTAGAGGTTGGTGACGACGAGGGCGCGCATGTGCGTTCGTCCGCGAGGTTGTCGCAGATTCGTGACACCTGCGTCTTTCGCCGTCACAGGCCGCGGGCGCAAATTCGGTGCGGCTCCGCGACCGCGGAGGAATCGGCCGGACGGAGGTGCGAAGACAATGGGATATGCGGCGATGGGACGGATGCACGCGGCGTGGATCGGGCTCGCGCGCGAGCGCGGGCAGGGGACGGTCGAGTACGTCGGCCTGATCCTGCTGATCGCGGTGGTGATGGCCGGCGTCGTCAAGGCGTCGGGCGGCTTCTCGGACGACAAGTCGATCGCCACGGCGGTGGTCAAGAAGCTCAAGGAGGCGATCGCGGACGTCGGGGGAGGGTGAGTGGGCGGCGAGCGCGCGGCGGGGGGACCGAACCACGGCTCAGCGGGCCGCCCTCGGTGCACGGACTGCATCGATGAGGGGAGGGTCCGGGGCGGTCGGGGCGGCGCGGCTTTCGGCCGGAGGGCGGGATGGCGAGGGTGCGTGGCCCGCGGTCGGCTCAGCACGCCACTCGCGACTGAAGCGGTCGTGACTGGTGTTTCGGGAGCGCTTGGGGGCCGAGTACGCCACCGGCGACGCGGTGATCCGCGAGTGGCGTCCTGGCCCGTCGTCAACGTGCATCTCGTCACACCCGAGCACTTTTCGGCCGCGAGTGTGACGCTGGGCTCGCTCTGGCGTGCATCTGGTCACACCCGCCGCTCGAAACGCGTCGAGTGTGGCGCTGGGCTCGTTGGTCTCCCGAGCCGCCACCCACCGCCGGCCGCTCCTTCAATGATGCAGTTGCCCGAGCTGCCGCCGACCAGCGGCTCTCAGCGAGGTCCGGCCGCACGGGCCCCTTCGCCCGCCCGCCGCGTCCTCGCCTGCCAGACTCAGGGCGTGCTCGCGACCCCCGTAGAGACCGAGGCCGTACGCCGCCGCCCGGTCGGCGTGTTCGACTCGGGCGTCGGTGGCCTCACGGTGCTGCACGAGCTGCTCGTTGCGCTCCCGCACGAGGACTTCCTCTATCTCGGCGACACGGCGCGCTTCCCGTACGGGACGCGGTCGGCCGAGGAGCTCGAGGCGTTCTCGATCGAGATCGCCGAGGCGCTGCTCGCGCGCGGCGCCAAGCTGCTCGTGGTGGCCTGCAACTCGGCGGCCGCCGCCGCGCTGCCGGCGCTGCGCGCACGATTCGAGGGCGACCACGGCATCGACGTCATCGCGGTCATCGCGCCCGAGTCCCAGGCGGCGGTGGTGGCGACGCGCGTCGGGCGCGTCGGCCTGCTCGCCACGCCGGCGACGGTGGCGAGCCGCGCCTACGACCGTGCCATCGCGGCGGCGGACCCGCACGTGCAGCTCGAGAGCGTCGCCTGCGCCGACCTCGCGCCGATCATCCAGGGCGGCTTCCCGTTCGACCAGCAGGTCGTCGACACCGTCCGCACGTACACCCAGCCGCTGCGCGAGGCCGCCGTCGACACCGTGATCCTCGGCTGCACGCACTACCCGCTCGTGCGGCCGATGCTCCAGCGGATGCTGGGGCCGGAGGTCACGCTGATCACGCCCGGCGCCGCGATCTCACGGCGGGTGGAGTGCGCGCTCGGGGCGCGCGGGCTGAGCTCGCCGAACGACGGCGAGGGCGACTACCGCTTCCTGTGCACGGGCGACCCGGAGGGGTTCCGCTCGCTCGGCACGCGCTTTTTGCAGATGCCGCTCGGCGAGGTCGATCACGTCGATCTTCCGGTCCCGGTGGCGGCCGGGGGCGCGCGATGACGGCGCGCGCGCACGGCCGGGCCGCCGACGAGCTGCGCCCGGTCACGATCGAACCCGGCTTCATGCGAACCGCGACCGGTTCGGCGCTGATCTCCGCGGGGGAGACCCGGGTGATCTGCACGGCGTCGGTCCAGGAGTCCGTGCCGAAGTGGATGTCCGGCAAGGGCCGCGGCTGGGTCACCTCGGAGTACGGGATGCTCCCGGCCTCGACCGGCGACCGCAAGCAGCGCGACGTGACCAAGGGCCGCCCCGACGGGCGCACGGTCGAGATCCAGCGGCTGATCGGGCGCTCGCTGCGCGGCGTGATCGACTTCCAGGCCCTCGGCGAGCGGACGATCTACGTCGACTGCGACGTCCTGCAGGCCGACGGCGGCACGCGCTGCGCGTCGATCACCGGCGGTTACGTCGCGCTCGAGCTGGCCTGCCGGAAACTGGTCGCGGACGGCAAGCTGGCGGCGCTTCCGCTCACGGGCTCGGTCGCCGCCGTGTCGTGCGGGATCGTCGGCGGCGTGCCCCTGCTCGACCTCGACTATCCCGAGGACTCCTCCGCCGAGGTCGACGCCAACGTCGTCATGACCGGCGACGGCGGTCTCATCGAGGTCCAGGCCACGGCGGAGCGCACGCCGCTGTCGCGGGCGCATCTCGACGACCTGCTCGCGCTCGCCCAGCAGGGGATCGAGGCGCTGCGGGCGGCGCAGGTCGCCGCCGTAACGGGGTAGGGCGTGCCCATGCGACTGGTGGTCGCGACGCGCAGTGCCCACAAGGTGCGCGAGCTCGAGCGGATGCTCGGCGGCGTCGTCGCGCTCGATCACCTGCCCGACCACGTCGAGCTGCCGCCGGAGACCGGCGAGACCTTCGAGGCGAACGCGCTGATCAAGGCGCGCGCCGCGGCGGCGGCGCTGGGCCGGCCCGCCATCGCCGACGACTCCGGCATCGAGGCCGAGGCGCTCGGCGGTCGGCCGGGGGTGCGCTCGGCGCGGTATGCGGGCCCGGAGGCGACCGACTCCGAGAACCTGGACAAGCTGCGCGCCGAGGTGCCGCCCGGCACCGGCCTGCGCTACGTGTGCACGATCGCCCACGTCGGTGCCGACGGCGCCGCGCGCACGTTCGCGGGCGAGGCGCGCGGCACGATGGCGCCGGCGCCCGCCGGGTCGGGCGGCTTCGGCTACGACCCCGTGTTCGTCGCCACCGACGATGCGCGCGGGCGCACGATGGCCGAGCTCTCGCCCGCCGAGAAGGACGCCATCTCCCACCGCGGCCGCGCCGTCGAGGCGTTGCGGGCATGGCTCGCGGACTGACCCGCCGCGCGGCGGCCGCGGGCGTGCCGCAGCCGCGCACGCGCGCCGCCGCGATCTCGATCGCCTCGAACTCGGCGCTGATCCTGCTCAAGATCATCGCCGGCGCGGTGACCGGCTCGGTCGCGATCATCACCGAGGCGATCCACTCGGCGGTCGACCTGCTCGCGTCGCTGGTCGCCTTCTTCTCGGTGCGCGAGGCCGAGCAGCCCGCCGACGCCGAGCACCGCTACGGGCACGAGAAGTTCGAGAACGTCGCCGCCGGGATCGAGGGCATGCTGATCCTCGTCGGGTCCGGCGTGATCGTCTACACCTCGGTCCGCCACCTGGTCGAGGGCGCCGAGATCCACGCGCTCGGCTTCGGCATCGCGGTGATCGGGTTCGCCGCGCTGGTCAACCTGGTCGTCTCCTCCTACCTGTACTCACGAGCCCGGGCGACCGACTCGGCGGCGCTCGCCGGCGACGCCGCCCACCTGCGCACCGACGCCTACACCTCGCTCGGCGTGCTCGTCGGGCTCGCGCTGGTCAAGTTCACCGGCGAGACGTGGATCGACCCGGCCGTCGCGCTCGTCATCGCGGTGGCGATCGTCTACACCGGCGTCCGCATCCTCGCTGGCTCGTGGCGCGTGCTGGTGGACGAGGCGCTGCCGGCGGACGAGCTCGACGCCATCCGCGAGGCGATCGAGGCGTTCGACGGCCGCGGCGTGGCCGGGTACCACAAGCTGCGCACGCGGCGCGCCGGGGCGCGGCGCTACGTCGACCTCCACGTTCAGTTCCGCTCGGGCACGTCGCTCAAGGCCGCCCACGCCGCCGCCCACGCGCTGCAGGACCGCATCGGCGAGCGCCTGCGCGGGGCCGACATCCTGATCCACCTCGAGCCCGAGGAGAGCGTCCGGCCCGAGGCCGAGCTCGGGGAGCACGCCGGCGGCGTCAGCGCAGGTTGATCGCCGCCGACAGGGCGACCGCGAGCGTCACGAACGCATAGCCCTGATAGCCCGCGAGCAGCAGCAGGACGAAGGCCAGCAGGCAGATGGCGACGGTGACGAGCCAGGCGAGACGGGAGAGGGGCACGCCGGAAGTATTCTCGCCAGGCCCGATGACGCCTGCGCTCACCCCCGCGCTCGCCCTCGACTACCTGCGCGAGCTGTCGGCCGACCTGCGTGGCGGCGTCGTCCTGTCAGCCATCGGCGAGCACCTCGCCGGGGATGCGTCGCTGGTCGCGCCGGCCCGCGCGCTGCTCGCCGCCGCGCCGGGCGCCGCGGAGGCCGAAGGGCGCACCGAGCGGGGCGCCGCGTTTGCCGCGCGGTCGGGCGACCTCGCCGTCGTCGTCGCCTGCGGCCCGCAGGCGATCGCCGGCATCGCACGTCACGATCTGCGCCTCGTGCTCGGCGACCTCGGCGCGCCGACGCTCGCCGAGAGCAGGCCGGCGCCACTGCCCTCCGCGGCGGTCGACGCGCTGATTTCCGCGGCGCGCCGCGGTCCCGGGGAGTGAATTACGGCCCAGATCGTTCGTGGAAAACCCGCAAATTGCGGGAAACGTCGCTCACGGCGCCAAGCGGTGTCCGAGGGCCTTGTTAGCTTCGCCGCCACTACGACCCCTGTCGAGAAGGAGGAGCCTATGACGAAGTCGGATTTCGTCGAGAAGGTCGCGTCATCCAGCGGCCTGAGCAAGAAGGACGCCGGAGCGGCCGTGGATGCCGTCATCAACGAGCTGGAGAACGCCCTCAAGTCGGGTGAAGAGGTCTCGTTCACCGGGTTCGGCAAGTTCCACGTCGCCGATCGCGGCGCGCGCGAGGGTCGCAACCCCCGCACGGGCGAGACGATGACGATCGCAGCGAGCCGCGTTCCGCGCTTCACCGCGGGCTCCGGGCTCAAGAAGGCCGTCAAGAGCTGACGCCTTCCGGCGTCACTTCGGGCGCCGGCGCCTCGTCGCCGGCGCCCAACGGGTTCGGTGACCGCCTCACGGCGGCGGTCGCCCGGCGCCAGTCCCAGATCATCCTGGGGCTGGATCCCGATCCAATGAGTCTGTGGCCGGCGGTCGAAGCGGCGGGCGACGAGCCCCCCGCCGTCGTCGCGGGGCGGGCGGTGGCCGCGCACTGCCGCGCGGTGATCGACGCCGCGGCGCCCGCGTGCGTCGCGGTGAAGCTTCAGCTGGCGTGCTTCGAGCGGCTGGGCGCGCCCGGGCACGAGGCGCTGCTCGAGGCCATCCGCGCGGCGCAGGAGCACGGGCTGCTCGTCATCGCCGACGGCAAGCGCGGCGACGTCCCCGTGTCGGCTGCGGCCTACGCGCAGGCCCTCGTGGGGGAGACGCCGACGCCGGCGGGGATCGTCCCCGGCCTCGGCGTCGACGCCGTCACCGCCAACCCGCTGCTCGGCGCCGACGCGCTGGCGCCGCTGATCGCCGGCGCCCGCGAGCGCGGCGGCGGCGTCTTCGCGCTGGTCCGGACCTCGAACCCGGGCGCGGCGGACCTGATGGACCTCCCGCTCGCCGACGGCGGCGCGCTGTGGGAGCGGATCGCCGCGCTCGTCGACACCCTGGGCGACGCCGGCCGCAGCACCTCGTCGGGGCTGGCCGACGTCGGCGCGGTCACCGGCGCCACGGCGCCGCAGCACCTCGAGCGCATGCGCGAGCTGATGCCGAGGACGCCGTTCCTGCTGCCCGGCGTCGGCGCGCAGGGCGGCGACGTCGCCGCGCTGGCGCCCGCGTTCGCGCCGGGGCGTGCGGGCGGCCTCGTCACCGCGTCGCGCGGCATCGTCAACGCACACCAGACGGCCGGCGGGGCGCCGGCCGACGCGGCCCGCGCCGAAGCCGAGCGCCTGCGCGAGCAGGCGTGGGCACTCGGGTGAACGCCCCGCCCGGGGGTATCATCGACGGCGTGAGCTCTCGCACTCCCGCGCGCGTTCTGGCGCCGCTCGCGCTGGTGGGGGTCTCGGTGGCGCTGTACGTCGTCGTCAAGAACGGCACCGAGTCGGCCGGCAACACCCCGGCGCGCGTGGCCCCGACCAATTCCGCGAACAAGCCCGGCGCGAAGGCGCAGACCAAGCGCAAGAAGGCGCGCCGCTACACGGTGAAGTCCGGCGACACGGCATCCGGCATCGCGGAGAAGGCGGACATCACCGTGGACCAGCTGATGGAGCTCAACCCCAAACTCGATCCTCAGTCGCTCACCCCAGGCGAGCGACTGAAGCTCCGGTGACGCGCGCCGGTCTCTCGCGCGCGCTCATCCTCGTCCTCGCCGCGCTCGCGCTCCATCTGCTGCCCGCGTCGGCGACGGCGGCGACCGCGCCTGCTCGGCCGACGGTCTCCGCCACGAGCGCGATCGTCATGGAGACCTCGACGGGCGATGTCGCGTATGCGCGTCGCGCCGACGACGCACGGCCGATCGCGTCGGTCACGAAGCTGATGACGGCGCTGCTCACGCTCGAGCGCCACAGGATGTCGGATCCGATCACGGCCGTCCGCTACCGCGCCGCGGCCGTGGAGTCGCAGATCGGGCTGCGCGCCGGCGAGCGCTTGACCACCGCCGACATGCTGCGCGGCCTGCTGCTCGCGTCGGCCAACGACGTCGCCGCGGCATTGGCGGAGGCGGACGGCTCGCGCCGCGCGTTCGTCCGCGACATGAACCGGCGGGCGACCGCGCTCGGTCTCGAGGACACGCACTTCGCGGACCCGATCGGCCTCGACTCCGGCTCGCGCTCGAGCGCGCGCGACCTCGTCCGCCTGACGATGCAGCTGCGCGGCTTCCCGTTCTTCAAGAAGACCGTCAACCGGTCGATCGCGACGCTCAAGTCGGGCTCCCGCCCGCGCAACATCGTGAACCGGAACACGCTCGTGCGCCAGTTCCAGTGGGTCAGCGGCGTCAAGACCGGCCACACGTCGCGCGCCGGCTACGTGCTCGTCGGCTCCGCGACCCGCAACGGCGTCACGCTGGTCTCCGTGGTGCTGGGCACGCCGAGCGAGGGGGCGCGCAACGCGGACACCGTGGCCCTGCTGCGCTACGGCTTCTCGCGCTACTCCCGCCGCATCGCGGTGCGGCGCGGCGCGGTCCTGCGCCGCGTGCCGATCCGCTTCCAGCGCGGCGCGGAGGTCTCGCTGGTCGCGAGTCGCACCGTGCGCCGGGTGGTCCGGCGTCCGACACGCCCGCGGGTCGCCAACGTCAAGGCGCCGGCGGAGGTCGAGGGCCCCATCCGCAAGGGTCAGAAACTCGGGTCCGCGGAGGTGCTCGTGGGCCGCCGCCGCGTCGCCACCGTGAGCCTCGTCGCCGGCGCGGCGGTCCCCGCGCCCACCGTCACCACCAAGACGAAGGACTGGGTGACCCGCCCGCTCGGCTTCGCGCTCGTCCTGGTCCTGGTGATCGGTACCGTTGGGCTCGTGCTGCGCAGGCGCGCCAGCCGGACCCCGCCCCCCGACCGGCCGCGCGACCCGCGGCGGGAGGAGGTCGAGGCGACGTGATCATCACGGTCACGCTCAACACGGCGGTCGACAAGACGCTCGCCGTTCCCAACTTCCGGCTCGGCCGCCGGCACCGCACGGTCGAGCAGACGACCATGCCGGGCGGCAAGGGCGTCAACGTCGCCCGCGTGCTCAAGACGCTCGGTCAGCCGGTGATCGCCACCGGGCTCGCGGGCGGGCCGACCGGTACGCGGATCGTCGACCAGCTCACCCAGATCTCCGTGCTGTCGGACTTCGTGCGCATCCGCGAGGAGTCGCGGACCAACACGGCGGTGATCGACCCCACGACGGGCGAGCAGACCGAGATCAACGAGCGCGGGCCGGCCGTCTCGCTCCCCGAGATCGAGATGTTCGCCGACAAGCTGCTCTACCTCGCGCAGGGCGCGTCGGTCTGCGTGTTCGCCGGGTCGCTGCCACGGCAGGTCGACATCGACGTCTACGCGCGGCTGATCCCGGAGCTTCGCAAGCTCGGGGTCTTGACCGTGGTCGACACCGACGGCGATCCGCTGCGCCGGGCGGTGCGGGCCGAGCCCGACGTCGTCTCCCCGAACGTGCTCGAGGCCGAGGAGCTCGTCGGCCACGAGTTCAACGACGAGGAGGACCACCTGATCGCGGTACGCGAGATGGTCGAGCTGGGGGCGCGCGAGGCGATCATGACGGCCCCCGACGGGTGCTACGCGCTGATGGCACCGGAGGACAGCGTCGGCGGCCAGCCGTGCCTGTACCGCGTCCGCGCGCCGGCGCTCGAGCCGCGCGCGACGATCGGCTCCGGCGACGCGTTCCTCGCGGGCTTCGTGGCGGCGCGCTACCAGAACCGCAGCACCGAGGACTGCCTGCGCTACGGGGCCGCCGTCGGCGCCGAGTCGACCCAGCACCTGGGCGCCGGCATCGTCGATCCGACGCGGGTGGCGAAGCTGCTCGACGAGGTCGAGGTCGAGCGCCAGGAGTTCAAGGCCGAGGTCGGCTGACGGCGTCGCGCGTTCGCCGCGCGTGCCGTGATTGGAGCCGATCCGGTTGCTAGATTCGGACGGAACGCTCGACGCCCCGCTGGGCCGGGCCTTCCCGTCCGCATCGACCCTTAGGATTCCGCTATGGAAGTAGAGATCGGCCGTGGAAAGAAGGCGCGGCGCGCCTACGGATTCGACGACATCGCGATCGTCCCCTCGCGCCGGACGCGGGACCCTGACGACGTCGACATCTCGTGGACCCTTGGGCCCTATCGCTTCGAGCTGCCGCTGCTCGCGTCGGCGATGGACGGGGTCGTCTCGCCGGAGACGGCCGTCGCCATCGGTCGCATCGGCGGCCTCGCGGTCCTCAACCTCGAGGGCATCTGGTGCCGGTACGAGGACGCCGACGCCCAGCTGGAGCGCATCGCGATGCTGGATCGCGACGAGGCGACGCGCGAGATGCAGGACATCTATCTCGAGCCGGTCAAGCCGGAGCTGATCCGCCAGCGCATCGAGGAGATCAAGCAGCACGGCGTCGTCGTCGCCGCGTCGCTCACACCGCAGAAGGTCGAGCAGTACCACGAGGTGGCGCTCGACGCGGGGCTCGACATCCTGGTCATCCAGGGCACGGTCATCTCCGCCGAGCACGTCTCGAGCCAGGGCAACGTGCTCAACCTCAAGGAGTTCATCGGCGAGCTGCCGATCCCCGTCGTGGCCGGCGGCTGTGCCAGCTACCACACCGGCCTGCACCTCATGCGCTCGGGCGCCGTCGGCGTGCTCGTCGGGGTCGGCCCCGGCGCGGCGTGCACGACGCGCGGCGTGCTCGGCATCGGCGTCCCGCAGGCGACGGCGATCGCCGACGTGGCGGCGGCGCGCTCGCAGAACATGCTCGAGACCGGCGAGTACGTGAAGGTGATCGCCGACGGCGGGATGCGCAACGGCGGCGATGTCGCGAAGGCGATCGCCTGCGGCGCCGACGCCGTGATGATCGGCTCACCGCTCGCCCGCGCGTACGAGGCGCCCGGCCACGGCTTCCACTGGGGCATGGCGACGTTCCACCCGACGCTCCCGCGCGGCGCCCGCGTGGCCACCACGCAGAACGGCACGCTGCAGGAGATCATCACCGGCCCGGCGCGCGAGAACGACGGCACGTTCAACCTGATGGGCGGGCTGCGCACGTCGATGGCCACGTGCGGCTATCGCGACATCGCCGAGTTCAACCGGGCGGAGCTGATGATCGCCCCGGCGCTCCAGACGGAGGGCAAGCACCTGCAGCGCGAGCAGCAGGTCGGCATGGCGGCGCGAGGCGGATCGGTCGCGCTTGTCAGCGATTGACCCTTCGCCGGCCCGCGCCAAGGAGCTGGTGACCGAGCCAGGCGGCCTCTCCACCGAGGGGCCCGGTTCGGCGCTGCCGACCGAGCAGCCGGTCGAGGTCCTCGCGCCCGAGCGGTCGCTCGCGGCCGACGAGGTCGTCGTGCTCGACTACGGCGGCCAGTACTCGCAGCTGATCGCGCGGCGGGTGCGCGAGTGCGGCGTGTTCTCCGAGCTGCTGCCGCATCACGTCGGCGTCGACGAGGTCCGCCGCCGCGCGCCGAAGGGGCTGATCCTCTCCGGCGGCCCCGCCTCGGTCTACGCGCCCGGCGCCCCGCGGCTGGACCCGGAGCTGCTCGAGCTCGGCATCCCGGTGCTGGGCATCTGCTACGGGATGCAGGCGCTCGTCCTCACCCTCGGCGGTGACGTGCAGGGCGCGGAGATCGGCGAGTTCGGGCGCTCGCGGCTCACCATCGCGGGCGACGGCGGGCGGCTGCTGGGCGGCCTCCCCGAGGAGCAGACGTGCTGGATGTCGCACCGCGACACGGTCTTCGCGCCGCCGCCGGGGTTCACGGCGCTGGCCTCGTCGACCGAGTCGCCGGTCGCCGCGCTCGAGGACGTCGGGCGCGGCATCTACGGGATCCAGTTCCACCCCGAGGTCGTGCACACGCCGTACGGGCAGCAGATCCTGACGCGCTTCCTCGAGGACGTCTGCGGCTGCGAGCTGACGTGGAGCCCGGAGTCGATCGTCGAGGACCAGGTGGCCCGGATCCGCGCCCAGGTCGGCGACGGCCAGGTCATCTGCGGCCTGTCGGGCGGCGTGGATTCCTCGGTCGCCGCGCTGCTCGTCCACCGCGCGGTCGGCGACCAGCTGACGTGCGTGTTCGTCGACCACGGCCTGATGCGCAAGAACGAGGGCGAGCAGGTCATCTCTGCCTTCCGCGACCATTTCAAGGTGCCCCTCGTCGCCGTCGACGCCGAGGACCGCTTCCTCACCCGGCTCAAGGGCCTGAGCGACCCCGAGGCCAAGCGCAAGGCGATCGGCGCCGAGTTCATCCGTGTCTTCGAGGAGGAGGCGGCGAGGCTGTCGGGCGCGAAGTACCTCGTCCAGGGCACGCTGTACTCCGACGTGATCGAGTCGGGCGGCGGCACCGGCGCGGCGACGATCAAGTCGCACCACAACGTCGGCGGCCTGCCCGACGACCTGCAGTTCGAGCTCGTGGAGCCGCTGCGTGCGCTGTTCAAGGACGAGGTGCGCGCGGTCGGCGCCGAGCTCGGCCTGCCCGAGCGGCTCGTCTGGCGCCAGCCGTTCCCGGGGCCGGGGCTGGCGATCCGGATCGTCGGCGGCGAGGCGACCAAGGAGCGGCTGGACACGCTGCGCAACGCCGACGCGATCCTGCAGGACGAGATCCGCAAGGCCGGTCTGTACCGCGAGCTGTGGCAGTCGTTCTGCGTGCTGCCCGACATCCGCACCGTCGGCGTCCAGGGCGACGAGCGCACCTACGGCTATCTCGTGGCGATCCGCGCGGTCACCTCCGACGACGCCATGACCGCCGACTGGGCCCGCCTGCCGTACGACCTGCTCGAGCAGATCGCGTCGCGCATGATCAACGAGATCCGCGAGGTCAACCGGGTCGTGCTCGACATCACGTCGAAGCCGCCGGGCACGATCGAGTGGGAATAGCGCTCGGGCCGCACACCGTCGCCGAGCTGTGGGTGCACGCCCGCGAGCTCGCCGAGACGGGGGCCCGCGAGATGTCGCCGCCGCAGGTCCGCCGCGCGCTCGTCGTGCTCGCGGTGGCGGGGTCGGGCGGCGACCCGGCCGCGTTCGAGGCCGAGGCCCGCGCGGTCCAGCGCGCGTTCCGGGCGCTCGGCTTCGATCCGGTGCCGCTGTTCGACGCCGCGAGCGCGCTGGTGGCCGAGGATGACGTCGAGGCGCGCGCGGTGCTGGTCAACCTGCCGCGCACCGGGGAGCCGCCCCACCGGCCGAGCCTCTGATGCCGGGCAGATACCCCGCGATCGAGCCCTCCGACCACGGGTGGCTCGACGTCGGGGACGGTCAGCGGGTCTATTGGGAGGTTTGCGGCGAGCCGGCCGGCAAGCCGGCGGTCGTGCTGCACGGCGGGCCGGGGTCGGGGTGCGGGCCGTGGTGGCGCACCTACTTCGACCCGGCGGCCTACCGCATCGTGCTGTTCGACCAGCGCGGCTGCGGCCGCAGCCTCCCCGACGCAGGCGACCCGGCGACCGACCTCGCCGCGAACACCACGGACCATCTCGTCGCCGACATCGAACGGCTCCGGCGCCAGCTGTCGATCGAGCGGTGGCTCGTCCTCGGCGGCTCGTGGGGGTCGACCCTGGCGCTCGCCTACGCCCAGGCGCATCGGAATCGCGTCACGGAGATGGCGCTGTTCGCGGTCGGCACGGACACGCGCCGCGAGGTCGAGTGGGTGACGCGCGACGCCGGCCGGTTCTTCCCGGCCGCGTGGGCGCGGTTCCGCAATGGCGTGCCCGAGGCCGAGCGCGAGGGCAGCCTGGTCGACGCGTACAGCCGGCTGCTCGAGTCCCCGGATCCCGAGGTCCGCGCGAAGGCGGCGCGCGACTGGTGCGACTGGGAGGACGCGCACGTCAAGACGCGGCCGGACCAGCCGGCGGATCCACGCTACGAGGACCCGGCGTTCCGCGCGCGCTTCGCCCGGCTGGTGACCCACTACTGGCGCCACACGGCCTGGCGCGAGGAGGGCGAGCTGCTGCGTGGCGTCGAGCGCCTGGCCGGCATCCCGGCCGTGCTCATCCACGGCCGCCTCGACGTCGAGCTCACCGCTCGACGTCGCGTGGCATCTCGCTCAGGCCTGGCCGGGCAGCGAGCTGGTGATCCTCGACGACGAGGGCCACACCGGCGGGCGGGGCACAACGGCCGCGATCGTCGCGGCGACGGATCGCTTCGCCGCCGCCTAGCGCAGGTGGGCGGCGACGCGGTTGGCGAGCACGCCGGCCCGCTCCGGTGGCACGAGCGTCTCGAAACGGCGCTCGGCCTCGCGGGTCCGCACGACCAGATCGGCACCGTCGCCGCGGATCTCGACGATGTCGTCGAACCGGATGGAGATCGGCGGGCCCGCCGAGAAGCGCTGGTTCGGGACCGCCACGAGACGTGAGTCGCACGAGGCGACGATCCCACCGGGCTTGCCGGCCCAGAGCGCGAGGTCGACGACCGCCTCGTCCGGACCGAGCTCCTCGGCCAGGGCGAGGAGCAGCGACCCGTCGCTGCCCCAGGCGACGAAGCGCCCGAGCTTGCGTTGGGCGAGCTCGCGCAGCTCCTCGAAGGGCGGTGGCCCGGGGTGACGCCGGGCCGCATGGGCCAGCGCCGACAGCTGCCCGGGCGGTGAGACGAACGAGAGCCGCAGACTGCGGTCGTCGAGCTCGAACTCGAGCGAGCCCGGGAGCGTGACCCGCGCGCCTCGAACGCGGGCGAGGGGGACCTGGTCGAGGCGCTCGCGCCGGGTGATCATCGCCTTCCCGAGCAGGAGCACGCGCTCGGGCGTCGCGACGACGAGGCGGCCGGCGAACAGCCAGCGGCGTCCCTGCAGCTTGCCGATCGCCATAGCGAGGATTGGCTCGTCGGGTTCCAGCAGGCGAGCGAGCATCCCGCACTCGCCGGTCACGAACCGGCTCTCGACGCCGAGCTTCTCGCGGGCGACCCGCCTGATGGCCTCCACGTCGGGCACAACGGGCCGCATACCCGAAAGCAGCAACCACCCTTCCGGGCGCGACGCCGAAGCGACTACCGTGCGGATCGTGGCGGTCGTTCCTATACCAGAGGACGTGCGGGAGCTGTTCACGGCAGCTGAGGCAGCGCCGGCACGCTACGAGGCCGTGCGGGCGGCCGCCGAGGCCCGGGTCGTCGAGTGGCGCTGGACGACGGGCTTTGTCCCGGATCCCCACCGGCCATACGCCGCCGAACTCAGCGGCCTCCGTCCGGGCCGCCTCGTCCGGGCTCGCCCACGCACCGGCGACCCGACGAAGGTCGGGTTGGATGTGGCGGGATGCCCCGTCGTCGATGTGCACATGTGGCAGCACACGGGCGAGATTCATCAGGAGAACTACCGCCCCTCCGACGAGGAGGGCGTCGGCTACGCCATCGAAACCGCGCTCGTATCCGGTCGAGGGAAGCCGTACGACGTCGGCGTCCAGCGCGTCACCCGGGACGGCGACGGGCGCGTCCAGAGGGCCGCGGCTGCGGACCAGGGCGGCAACTGGTTCACCGAGGACTACACCTACGGCTCTCACGGCAAGCCGACCGCGATCGAGCGCAACTCGAACATTGAGGCGACCCGCATCCTCGTCGAGCACCGCGCCGACGGCACGCTCGACCGCTTGACCGTCGAAGCGGCCGACGGGAAACGATGGCCGATCTACGCCCGCCTTGACACACCGGTCGGAGAGGTGCTCGCCGAGCTCGAGGACGACATACTCGAAGCCCTCAACGGTCTCCTGGCGGGGCCGCATTCCGAGCCGCTGTGGGCCGTCGCGCTCGTCTACACGGAGGAGGACCCGCTGCCACCCACGCTGGTCACCTGCAGCCGGCTCGAGCGCGACTCGTGGACCCCCGGTGGTGACGGCGACTGGTGGCTGACGAACCCGGCCGAGTGGGACGACATGGGCGCGCAGTCACTCACGCTGGCCGAGGCGCTTGTCGAGCGCTGCACCCTGGTCAACGCCGCCCTGGTGGCGCGCAACCTCCAGTCCAAGGGCGTCGCGCTGCTCCACGCCGTCGCGCGCCGGTGCAACGACGGCGAGCTGCTGGTCTTCGCCCGCGAGGCCCGCGGCGAGCGCGAGCGCCGCGACCTGAAGCGGTCGCTCCCGCCCGAGCGGTTCGAGGCCCTGCGGGCGCTGGGTGCGATCTGACGCTCAGCGTCGCGGCATGAACCGGCGGACCTCCGACACGGTCCGCCCGGCCTTCGGCGAGAACCGCCGGATCCGGATCGGCACGGTCCGAACGCGGCGCAGGCGGACGTCGATCCGCCGGTGGCGGACGCGCAGCACCGTGGTCTGCCCGGGGTCGAGCTCGAGGCGCTTGCGCGCACGCGGGCGCCCGAGCAAGACCTCCAGGCGTCCGCTGCAACCAGCGGGGCAGCGGACCCGGATCGACAATCCCGGCCGCCGGACACGGACTTCCTGGACCTCGACCGGGCAGGATCCGTCGTCGCGCGGGCCTTGGAACCGGACCGTCGCCACGTTGATCGTGTCGGTGCAGTGCCTGCGGCCGAAGGCGAAGCGCCCATGGCCGTAGGCCGGCCACGCCGTGAGGTGGTGGCTCCGGTCGAACCGGGCCAATGTCCGCACCTCTCCGCCGAGCGCGACCTCCTGCAGAACCGTCGTGCGCGGACCGCCCCTGCGCCACGCGACGGTGTCGTGCTCGAAGGCGATGATGCCGGCGCAGCCGGCGACGCCCGGCACGGCGTGCGGCCATGGCTCCTGCGGCGCGTACCAGACGAGGTGCCCGTCCTCGCAGGTGGCGGCCTTCCCGTCAGCCTGAAGGACAGCGCCATAGCGATTGCCATCGGAGAGGCGGTACACCAGATCCCCGGTCCGCCTATCGAGGATGCCGGTCTGCGGAGGGCCCCACGCGGCGTACGCAACGTACGGCCCGGCGACCTGCAGTCCGAGGAGATACGGGGGCCCCGGCTCCGCGGGGCTGCGCAGGAGCGGCGGCTGGAGGATCGTCTGGCGTGGCCCGTCCGCCGAGGACAAATCGAAGACACCGATCTCGTCGGGCGGCCCGCCGCAGCGCGCCGGTGCGTGGATCACGGTGTCAGCGCTCGTGGCGAACAGCGGGCTGCGCATCTCGACCCCGCAGCTCCACAACGTCGTCCAGACTCCGAGCGGCGAGCGGGTCGTCAGCTCCGCGGCGCGGGTCGTCGAGGGGTTGCCGTACTTGTCGTAGTAGAGCGCCTCCCGCAACGCGGCGATCCGGCCGTCGTGCGCGAGGAGAGCGGCCTCGCTCCTGGGGCTCGGAGGGAACGGGTCGTCATCCAACGGGTCGTCCTCCACCGGGTCCTGCCTCGGCAGGCGAAGGTGAGGGAGGAGTCCGACCTGCCGTGGCGGTCGACCGGGAGGCATGGCGAAGATCGCGTGGCCGGCAGGAGTCCGCCGGCCCCAAATCACCTCGTTCCCCGAGACCTCCGGTCCTAACTCGATCGGCCCCGGGGTCACGACGCGCTCCTGGGCGGGCGCGGGTGCCGCGCCCGGCAGCATCAGCGCCACGAACACGGCGATCATGGGCAGCCGGCGAGGCATGTACATCGACAACGGCCGGCGAGCCGCCGGGTTCCGGTCAACCGCGCGGACTACCAGCCGTAGAGCTTGCGGACCGTCTCGCAGCTGCGGTTCCAGCGCGCGCGGCGGTTGTAGCCGACCTCGACGACGTCGCGGCCGGGGCCGCAGTCGATCTTCGCGGCCAGGGTGCCCGCGACGATGAAGCGGTCGTTGCCGGCGCCGCCGTGGACGACGTTGCGCCCGACCTGCCGGCGGCCGTTGCCGCGGAGCTTGATGGTGTCGTCGCCGTCGTCGCCCCAGATCGTGTTGTGCAGCTCGCCGCCCTGGAGGTAGTCGTCGCCCGGCCCGCCGTGGATGTGGTTGTCGCCGCGGCTGCCGTAGACGGTGTCCTTGCCGGCGCCGGCGTCGATGGCGTCGGTCCCGAGGCTCTGGCCGCTCGACTGGTGGTGGCCCCAGACGACGTCGTCGCCGTCGCCGGCCGAGATGCGGTCGGGACCCGGCCCGCCGAGCAGGGTGTCATTGAGCGGTGTGCCGGTGAGCGTGGCGCCCGCCGTCGAGTCGGACTTCTCCACCTTGCCGACCGTGGGATCGACCGCGGCGGACTGCTCGATGACGGTCTCGCAGCCGTCGAACTCGCGGTTGCGGGTGATCGGGTTCCGCCCCGGGACGCCGCCGACCCCGGAGCCGTCGGTCGGGTTGATGTAGATCGTGTCCGCGCCGTCGCCGCAGTCGACGAACGCCCACGTGCTGCCGTTGTTGGCGTGGACGATGTCGTCGCCGGGGCCGGCGTCGACGGTGTCCGAGCCCGAGACGAGCCAGATCTCGTCGTTGCCCTCGCCGCCGTCGACGGTGTCGCGCGACGAGCCGGCGCGGATCCTGTCGTC
This sequence comes from uncultured Solirubrobacterales bacterium, assembly GCA_963828075.1. Classification (GTDB taxonomy): domain Bacteria; phylum Actinomycetota; class Thermoleophilia; order Solirubrobacterales; family Solirubrobacteraceae; genus JACCYI01. The sequence goes on from CAWHDH010000021.1 coordinate 3,770,152, forward strand.
GCCGGCGCCGCCGTCGATCTCGTCGTGCGACGGGCCGCCGTCGATGACGTCGTTGCCGGCGCCGCCGAGGATGACGTCGTCGCCGAAGCCGCCGATCACCGTGTCGTGGCCGTCCTCGCCCCAGAGCGAGTCGCCGCCCGAGCCGCCGTCGAGCGCGTCGTCACCGGCGCCGCCGCGCAGCGCGTCGGGGCCGGTCTCGCCGGAGAGCCGGTCGGAGAGGGGGCCGCCGATGATGGTGTCGCTGCCGCCCGCGCCGTTGATGACGGCGGCACCGCCGCCGGCCGGGACGAGCCGGTCAGGCCCGCCGGTGCCGACCACCGGGCGCGCCTCGGCCGCGCCTGCGATCGTCAGCGCGATGGTGAGTGCGCCGGCGAAGGCCGTCGCCCGCCTGCGCAGACTCGTCGTGGTCATGGGGGTGGTCATCCCACCTCACCCATCGACGCAAAGTCAGTGCGGCTTGAGGCGGTGTCAGGCGTCCCAGGTCTTCAGGAGCCGCTTGAATCCCCGCAGCACGTACGGGCCGAGCGTGCGCGAGTATTCGAGTGTGATGTGGCCGACGTCCTTGTGGACGAGCACGCCACCGATGACGGGCGGGCACAGCCGCTTCGAGCAGAAGTAGGGCGTCATGTTCAGGACCCGCACGCGCTTGGAGCGCCTTCGCAGCGCAGCCAGACGCGCGCGGTCATCGCCGAGCGCGAACTTGCGGGGGACGGCGCACGTCGACCCGGCCGGCCTGCGCGCGCGGATCGCCCGCTCGATGCAGTCGGTCGTGAAGCTGGTGTTCTTCGGCACGTCGCGGATGACGACGATGCGCTTCACCGAGGGCGGGAGCGCGTTCCACGCGTCGATGTAGCCGTCCATCTGGGCCGTGACGCCGTCCTGACCCTGCGGCGGGATCACGCGCGCGCCGGCGTGCTGCGAGATGAACACCGTCTGGACCTCTGGATGCGCCTCGAACCACCGCAGCACCTGCGCGTTCCACCGGCTGCACTGGCTGCGGTAGGGCTCCGCCAGGTTCGAGCGCGCACGGGTGAACGGGCAGCCCGTCCGGGCGATCGAGATGCCGCGTACGCCGAGCCCTTCGACGACGCCTTCGAGCGCCGGGCGCCAGTGCGAGGCGTGGCTGTCGCCGACCAGCGCGACCGTCTCCTGGCTGTCGGGGTTGGAGGTGCGGAAGTTGCAGACCAGCAGCAGGTTCTTGTGCTCGACGGTCCGGCACGGGGAGAAGGACTGCAGGAGGGCGGCCTCCGGCGTCGGCCTGACCGCCAGGCGGAGGGCCGGGTTACGGCACGGGCGCTCGCCGTCGCGCGCCGCGGCGCCGTAGCACGCAGGGTCAGACTGAGCGCCGGCCGCGGAGGGGATCGTGAGCGCCGCTGCGACGGCGACCACTGTCACCGGGAGGATCGCCGCGAGTCGGGATCCGCGGAAGCGCGCGACGAGACGGTTCGGCATCGGAGGCGCGCCCTATCCTACTGCGCCGTCCGACGGAGCCGGCGCACTCAATCGGTCCCACCAACCCACGCCCGCCGCGCCGGCGAGCTCCCATCCGATGCTGTTCCCCACCGTCCAGTTCGCCATCTTCTTCCCGGTCGTGCTCACGCTCTCGTGGGTGCTGATGTCGCGGCCGAAGCTCTGGAAGCCGTTCATCCTCCTGGCGAGCTACGTCTTCTACGCGGCGGCGAGCTGGCGCTTCTGCATCCTGCTCGCGGGGGTCACGCTCGGCAACCAGGCAGCGGCGCGGCTGCTGCAGCGCACCGAGGACGCCCGCCGCCGAAAGCTCATCGTCACGGCCGCCGTCGCGCTCGACCTCGGCGCACTGGGCGTCTTCAAGTACTACTCGTTCTTCGTCGAGAGCTTCTCGAACGCGCTCGACAGCGTCGGTCTGAGCCTGCCGCTCCCGCTCGCGACGATCGCGCTGCCGATCGGCATCAGCTTCTTCACGTTCCAGGCCATCTCGTACGTGGTCGACGTGTACCGCCGCCGCGTCGAGCCGTCGCCGGCCGTGGATGTCGCGGTCTACCTGGCGTTCTTCCCCCACCTCGTCGCCGGCCCGATCGTGCGGGCGCGCGAGTTCCTGCCGCAGCTGCTCAAGCCGCGCAAGCCGAGCCAGGTCGCGGTCGGGTCGGGCATCCTGCTGATCGCGCTCGGGCTGGTGAAGAAGGTCGTCATCGCCGACTACCTGGCCCGCGCCGTGGTCGACCCGGTGTTCGGCGTGCCCGAGGCCTATGCCGGCGTCGACGTCCTGCTCGCCGCCTACGCGTACGCCGCACAGATCTACTGCGACTTCTCGGGCTACACCGACATGGCGATCGGCCTCGCGCTGCTGATGGGCTACGTGTTCCCGCAGAATTTCAACAGCCCGTACCGGGCCACCGGGTTCCGCGACTTCTGGCGCCGCTGGCACATGACCCTGTCGCGCTTTCTGCGCGACTTCCTGTACATCCCCCTCGGCGGCAACCGCGGCAGCCGCCTGTTCACCTACCGCAACCTGATGCTGACGATGGTCCTCGGCGGGCTGTGGCACGGCGCCGCGTGGACGTTCGTCCTGTGGGGCGCCTTCCACGGCGCGATGCTCGTGGCCGAGCACGCGCTCGGCGGGCGGATCAAGACGCCGGGCTGGCTGCGCTGGTTCGTCACGTTCCACCTCGTCGTGTTCAGCTGGGTGCTGTTCCGCAGCCAGGATCTCGACGCCGTCGGTGCCTTCCTCTCGCAGCTCGTCGAACCGGGTGCGGTGACGCTGTTCAGCGTGCCGGTGGCGCTCGCGATCGGCGCCGCGATCGGCCTGCAGCTGGTGCCGACACGCCATCTGACCAGCCTGCAGATCCGTCTGGAGGCGATGCCGCCGGTCGCGCTCGGCGCCGGCCTCGCCGTGGTCATCGTCATCGCCACGGCCACCCTGTCGAGCCAGGGCGTCGCGCCCTTCATCTACTTCCGCTTCTAGGATCAAACCCATGGACGACGGCGCCCTCATGGACCGGTTCGAGCGCAACGCGCGGCGCTTCAGCGCGCGCGACGCGATCCTCACGGTCGTCGTCACCGGAATCCTCCTGGTGGTGCTGCAGGGCGCCGGGATGACGGCGGCCGGCGAGCGCCTCGAGCCCGGCATCCAGCGTGACATCGTGCTCGCCGTCGGCAAGCCGGCGGGCTGGGTGTCCGACCGCCTGGGGCTGCACGAGCCGACGGAGCGGCTGACCGCGAGCCTCTCGCCGGACACGCAGCTCGCCCAGGCCGGGGGCTTCCAGACGGCCACCCGCGGCGGCGGCGAGGGTGAGGTGCCGCTTGTCACGCCGGACGCGTTCGCGCCGTCGGCGATCGGCGCCCCGGCAGCAAAGAAGCGGCCGCTCAAGACGCTCCTCGTCACCGGCGACTCGCTGTCGACGCCTCTGGACCTCGAGCTCGGGCGCAAGCTCGCCGGCCGCGGCGTCCGCGTCGAGCGCGACCCGCACCTCGGGACCGGGCTCTCGAAGACCGACCTGCTGGACTGGGGCAAGCTCTCGGAGACCCACGTCGCCGAGCACAAGCCCGACGCGGTCGTCGTCTTCATCGGTGCCAACGAGGGCTTCGCGATGCCGGCGCCGTCAGGCAAGGAGGTCACCTGCTGCTCGGCCGAGTGGGCCGCGATCTATGCCAACCGGGCGCGCCAGGTGATGAACAACTACCGGCGCAAGGGCGAGGGCCGGGTCTTCTGGATCACGGTCCCGGCGCCGCGCGACGCCGACCGGCACAAGATCGTCCGGGTCGTCAACACCGCGATCGACGTCGCCGCCCAGCCGTGGCGCGCGCAGGTCCGCGTCCTCGACACGACCCCCATCTTCACGCCGGGCGGCAAGTACCGCGACGCGATGCCGGTGGCCGGTCGCGACACCGTCGTGCGCGAGTCCGACGGCGTTCATCTGAACCGCGTCGGGTCCAGCGTGCTCGCCGATTCGGTGATCGGCGCCCTCGGCAAGGACTTCGGCTTCTAGCTCGTTCGTTCGGGGCCGAACACCCAGTGCGCGGCGTCGGCCGCGCCCGCCGGAGCTGGGGATAGGGTGCGCTCGCCCATCCTCGTTGTAAGGAGTTCCTGCAATGTCGCTACGCCTGAGCCGAACCCGCCCCGGAGCGCTGGTCGCCGTGGCCGTCTTCGTCCTCGCCGCGCTCGTGCTGTTCGCTGGAGCGCCGGCGCCCGCGCCCGCCGCGAGCCCGGTTGCCGACGCGGCGCGCACCTGCTCGCAGCCGGAATACCCCGGCCTCGGCTACTTCACCTCGCTGAAGGTGACGCGGACGTCGTGCTCGTCAGGCAAGAAGGTCACGCTGGCGCACTACCGCTGCCGGACGAAGCGGAGCAAGAAGGGCCGCTGCTCCAAGCGCGTGCGTGACTACAAGTGCACCGAGAAGCGCAACTCGATCCCAACGCAGATCGACGCGCGGGTGACCTGCAAGAAGGGCAGCGCGAAGGTCGTCTACACGTACCAGCAGGACCTTTAGGTCCTTAGGAGGGTTCGCCGCGCGAGGGCGCGCGCCGCGGGTCAGCGGCGCACGTCCTCGCAGGTCGAGTAGACCTCGTCCTGGGCGTCGGCGAACACCACATCGGCGCCGGGCCCGCAGTCGATCTTGTCGGTGATCCCGTTGACGACGTTGATGCGGTCGTCGCCCTCGCCGCCGCTCATCCGGTTGGCGCCCTGGTTGCCGAACAGCGTGTCGTTGCCGGGGCCGCCGTCGACCACGTCGTCGCCGTAGCCGCCCTCGATCGTGTCGTTGCCCTCGTTGCCGAGCACGGCGTCGTTGCCGAACCGGCCGAACATGTCGTCGTCGCCCGGCCCGCCGTGCAGGAGGTCGTTGTCGGCCTCGCCGTCGACGTAGTCGTTGCCCCCGTTGCCGAAGAGCTCGTCGTTGCCGCCCACGCCGAACAGCGAGTCGTCGCCGTCGGTGCCGTAGAGGACGTCGTTCCCGGCGGTGCCGAAGATCGTGGACGGCGTCTCGGGCTCGTCGGCCGCCTGCGGCTCGATCTGGACGACCGACTCGCACGAGCGCAGGTCGTCGCGGTCGGGGGCGGTGTTCTCGACGTAGGCGGTGTCCTGGCCCTTGCCGCAGGAGACGAGGTCCACGCTGTCGTCGGCGACGTAGACCGAGTCGTTCCCGCCGCCGGCGTTGATCGTGTCCTCGCCGGGCCCGCCGACCACGGTGTCGGCGCCGTCGCCGCCGAAGAGCGTGTCCTCGGCCGAGCCGCCGTCGACGCGGTCGTTGCCCTCGGAGCCGGAGAGCGAGTCCTTGTTCGCCCCGCCCGTCATCGTGTCGTCGCCGCCTCGCCCGAACGCGCGGTCGCCGCCGCGGCCGCCGTCGATGTGGTCGTTGCCCGCGCCGCCGTCGATGAACTCCGATCCGCTGTTGCCGAGGAGCGTGTCGTTGCCCTCGCCACCGGTGATCAGGCGGTCGACGCCGCGGCCGCCGTCGATGTAGTCGTCGCCGGGGCCGCCCTCGAGGAGCACGTCGTTGCCGAGGCCCTTCTCCACGATGACGTCGTTGCCCTCGCCGCCGCGGATGGTGTCGTCGGCGTCGCCGCCGTCGAGGCGGTCGTCGCCGGACCCGCCGTCGATGGTGTCGTTGCTCTGGCCGCTGTCGGCGATGTCGTTGCCCGCGCCGAGGTCCATGACGTCGTTGTTCTCGGCGCCGAATGCCCGGTCGTCGCCGTCGCCGCCGATCAGCTGATCGTTGCCGGTCCCGCCCGAGAGGGTGTCGTTGCCGAGCCCGCCGTCGAGCTGGTCGTTGCCGCGCCCGCCGCGCAGGACGTCGTCGCCGCCGAGGCCGACCAGGCGGTCGGGGCCGCGGGTGCCGGTGATGCTGTCCGGGCCTTCCGTGCCGTTGAACAGCGCGAGGCCGCCCTGGACCGCGAGCTTGCCCGGCGCGGCGCTCGTGACCGGGACGGCGCGCAGCCGGCGGCCGCTGAGCGCGGAGAGGACGCTGACCGACCGCCGCGAGCCGTCGGACACGTAGACGCGGATGTCGTCCGGTGACCACGCCGCCCAGCCGGGGCCCTCGCCGGTCGGCACGCGCAGCTTGACCCGCCGTTTCGCGAGGTCGACGAGGACGCTGCGGCGGCGGGGGAACCCGCGCACCGGCTCGCCCGGCGCCACCACCGCGCGGCCGCCGCTCGGCGAGATGGCGATACCACCGCCGCCGTCGGGCCCGAGCGCGACGGCGGCGCCCAGCGCGCCCGTCGTCGTGTCGAGTGGGACCAAGCGCCCGCGCGGCTGCCCGAGCGTGCGGCGCCGCTTGCGGCGGATCGACTTGCGGTCGGTGGCCGACACCCAGGCGCGCCCCGCCGCGTCGATCGCCACGCCGGTGGCGCCGGCCAGCGACACGCGCCGAACGACGCGGCGCGTGGCCAGGTCGATCAGCGAGACGGCGCCGCGGTCGGATACGACCACCGCCCGCGTCCCGAGCGGCGTGACCGCGAGGTCGCGCGGCGTGCCGCGCAGCGCGAGGCCGCCCTGCGACGCCAGGGTCGCCGCGTCGACGATCTCCAGCGCCTTGCCGCGTGCGACGTAGAGCCGCGTCCCGTCCCCGGAGATCGCCAGCGCGGAGGGGACCGTGGCGAGCGGCCGGGCGGCGACCACGGTCGCGCTCGCCAGGTCGAGCGTCGTCAGCTGCAGCCCGGCGGCCAGGTACGCGCGCCCCCCGTCGGGCGACACGGCGACGCCGCGGCTGCGCCCGGGGAGACCGACGCGGCCGGTGATGGCGTTCGTGCGGACGTCGATCAGCGACGCGCGGCTGTCGGCGGAGGTGACGACGACGACGCGCGCGGCATGGGCCGCGGGCGCGATGAAAAGCGTCGCGAGGACGGCGAGCAGGGCGGGGAGGGCAAGGCGCATGGAGTCCTGAACACGGCCTTCCCGCCGCCGATGCGGCCGGGAGCCGGTCGGAGAACGGGCGGGCCCGTTCGGTGTGGTCTCAGACCAAGCTGGGCGTCGCACGCATCCGAAGGGAATGCGCCAGCATTTTCGAGGTTGTGGGTGGCGATCCAGCGCAGCGTCTGAGGCCGCATCCGGACGTGCCCGTCTTCTTCGACCGGCTCCTCAGCTGGTGGCGTCCCACGCCCGCAGGTGCGGGAGCGGGTCGAGCGCGGCGCCGCCGTCGTACCAGCCGGGCGCGCCCCACAGCTCGAAGTGCAGGTGGCAGCCGTCCGCACGCCCGGTGTCGCCGACGTAGCCGATGAGCTGGCCGGTGCGGATGCGGTCGCCCTCGTCGACCAGCGCGGCGTCGCGCAGGTGCATGTAGGCGTAGTCGACGTCGGTCTGCTCGCCGTCGACGACGATGTAGTTGCCGGCGCGCGAGTGGTACTGCTTGAACTTGACGCGACCGCCGCGGGCGGCGACGAGCGGGGTCCCGCAGACGGCGAACACGTCGTGGCCCTGATGACCGCGGCCGCCGCCGAACGCGGCGGCGCCCGTGCCGAAGCTGTGCGCGCCGCGGATCGGGAACCGATGGTCAAGGAGGTCGAAGGCGGGGACCGCCGGTGCGGCCGGCGGCGCGGCCGACGCCGCCGCGGACGAGGCGCTGGTCGCCTGCCCGCCCGCGTCATCGCGCGCGGTGACGCGGAACTCGTAGCGGCCGGGCGGCTGCGGCTGGCCGGCGACGGTGCCGTCCCAGGTCACGGTCTGCGGCACGTCGGGCGCGACCACGCCGGGCGCCCAGCTCGCGATCACGACGCCGTGGGCACTCCGCAGCAGCTCGACCGTCACGGTGGCCGGCTGGCGGTGGCGCAGCACATAGGCGAGCGTGGCCTGGCGGACACCGTCGACGAAGACCTTGGAGTCCTGCAGCTCGACGTCGATGGCGGCGCCCTCGGCGGGCGCGCCGCCGGGGGCGGCGGGGGAGACCGTGAGCGGCGCGGCCGTCGGCGGCGACTCGGCGCCGTCGGCGTTGACGACGGCGACCGGGCCGCTGTGCGCCAGACGGGGGACGTTGACGAGGATCCGCTTGCGCGTGACCCTGCGCGGCGCCACGGTGACGTCGTCGGTGGCGCCGGCTTCGCCGAGGAACACGACGGACTCGACGCTGCGGATGGCGCGGCCGCGCAGGTCCAGCGTGGCGCCCGGCCGGGCGTCGGCCGGCCCCGCGCAGCGCGTCCGGCAGCGCAGTGCGGTGATCCGTGGCGCCCCGGGGAACACCGCGCCGCCCGTCGGCGGCGCCGGCTTGGTCTCGGTCGGCTCGCCCGCCTCGGCGCCGCCCGGCGACTGCGCCGCCGCGGGGGAGGCGACCGCGAGGCCGAGAAGGCCCACCGTCAGCACGTATGCAGTTCTGCTCCGGGCCTGGTCGAGCCCGGAAACCGCAGGTCGCGGCATCTCACCTCTATGAGCGTGCGGCCTACGGGGTTAGCTGACGGGCTCGCGCAAGCTGCGCTACCAGGCGGCAATGCCTGGACTCGCCCCGATACGTCCGAGTCGGTTCCCCCGCTCCACCCGTCCTGGGTGGACTCGGCCACGTTATGAACGCGCGACAGAATACACGCACGGACGGCGCCGGCGACCGCTCCCGGGGTGTCCTATAGTGTGCCGCCGCCGCGCCTGAGCGTGGCTATTCCCATGCTGATGAAGACCTACGTCGCCACTCCCACCGACCGCGAGCGCAACTGGTACGTCGTCGACGCCGAGGGCAAAACGCTCGGCCGCCTGGCCACCCAGATCGCCGACACGCTGCGCGGCAAGCGCAAGCCGACCTACACGCCGCACGTGGACACCGGCGACTTCGTCGTGGTGATCAACGCGGAGAAGATCTCCGTCACCGGCAACAAGCTCGCCGAGAAGAAGTACTACCGCCACTCGGGCTACCCCGGCGGGCTGAAGTCGCGCACGCTCAACGACATGCTGGAGCGCCGCCCGGAGGAGGTCCTGCGGATCGCCGTCCGCGGGATGCTCCCCAAGAACCGCCTCGCCCGCAAGCAGCTCACCAAGCTCAAGGTGTACGCCGGGCCGGACCACCCACACGCCGCGCAGAAGCCGCAGGCCCTGGAGATCAAGACTCGATGATCGACGACGACGACACCCCTCGCGACGACGAGGCCACCGAGCCGCAGGAGATCGCCGCCGAGGACGCCGTCGGCGCCCAGGAGCAGCCGCCCGCCGAGCAGCAGGAGCGTGAGCAGGCGATCGTCGAGGAGCCCGTCGCCGAGTCCGAGCAGATCCTCGCCGAGGAGACCGCGCTGCCCGCCACGCCGGTCGAGGAGTCCTCGAAGGCCGATCCCCCGACCGCCGGCCCCGTGCCCGCCGTCGAGGACGAGGAGGACGACGAGCCCGAGACCCCGCGCGTCAAGCCCGCCATCCCGGGCATGGACCTCGAGGTCGACATCGTGCCCGAGGGCGAGGACGCCCTTCGCCGCGACGAGGACGACGACGAGGACGGCGCCGACTCCGACGAGGACGAGGACATCCTCTCCCAGCCGATCGCCGAGGCCAGCATCGATCTCGCGGCGGGCGCGCGCTACCGCGCGACCGGCAAGCGCAAGACCGCCGTCGCCCGCGTGATCCTCAAGCCCGGCACGGGCGCGTACGTCATCAACGGCCGCGACATCAACGCCTACTTCCCGCGCTCCACGCTCCAGCGCAACATCCGCCAGCCGCTCGAGACCGTCGGCTACGAGGACCGCATGGACGTCATCGCGACGATGCACGGCGGCGGCGTCTCCTCCCAGGCCGGCGCCCTGCGCCACGGCATCTCGCGCGCGCTGCTCGAGGCGGACCCGAACCTGCGTGGCGAGCTCAAGCGCCGCGGCTTCCTGACGCGCGACGCGCGCGCCAAGGAACGCAAGAAGGCGGGCCTCAAGAAGGCCCGTAAGCGGCCGCAGTTCTCCAAGCGCTGACCCGCAAGCTCTTCGGGACGGACGGGGTCCGCGGCGTCGCGGGCGAGTTCCTTAGTGCGGAGCTCGCCCTGGCGCTCGCCCGCGCCGCGACCACTCGGGTGAATGGGAGCGGGCCGCCGCAGGTCCTGGTGATCCGCGACACCCGCGAGTCCGGCGAGATGCTCGAGAGCGCGGTCGCCGCCGGGATCGCCGCGGCCGGCGGCCAGGCGCTGGTGGGCGGCGTGCTGCCGACGCCGGGCGCGCCGCTGCTCATCCGCCGCCACGGGCTGGACCTCGGCGTCGTCATCTCGGCGTCGCACAACCCCTACCGCGACAACGGGATCAAGTTCTTCGGCGGCGACGGCTTCAAGCTGTCCGACGCGACCGAGCTCGAGATCGAGGCGATGCTCGAGGAGGGCTTCGTCCCCACGGCCGCCGTCGGCCGCGTCCGCGAGCTCCACGGGCCGCTGGAGGACTACTTGCGCGCGCTGTCCGAGCGCTTTTCCGAGCTCGACCTCACCGGCTGCCGCATCGCGATCGACTGCGCGAACGGGGCGACGTTCCGCGCCGCGCCCGAGATCTTCCGGCGGCTCGGCGCCGACGTCGAGGTCCTCGCCGCCGCGCCCGACGGCCGCAACATCAACGCGGGCTGCGGCTCGACCCACCTCGACGGGCTGATCGAGCACGTCCGCGCGGGCGGCCACGACGCCGGCTTCGCGTTCGACGGCGACGGCGACCGGATGCTCGCCGTCGACCGCACCGGCGCGGTGATCGACGGCGACGAGCTGATCGCGCTGGCGGCGCTGCACCGGCGCGTGCCCGGCGTCGCGGTGACGGTCATGACCAACTACGGCTTCCACACCGCGATGGGCGCCGCGGGGGTCGAGGTCGCCACGACGCCGGTCGGCGACCGCTACGTGCTCGAGGCGCTGCGCGAGCGCGGCTGGGCGCTCGGCGGCGAGCAGTCGGGCCACATCATCGACATGGACTTCGTGCCGTCCGGCGACGGCATCGCCGCCGCGCTGCTGACACTCGAGGCGCTCGAAGGCGCCGACCTCGCCGACCGCCACGCGATGGAGAAGCTCCCGCAGCGGCTCGTCAACGTCCGCATCCGCGAGCGCGGCGCGCTGGCGGCGGCCCCCGGCGTCGATGCCGCGGTCGCCCGCGAGCAGGCCCACCTGGAGGGCCGCGGCCGGGTGCTCGTCCGCCCGAGCGGCACCGAGCCGCTCGTCCGCGTGATGGTCGAGGCGCCGACCCCGGACGAGGCCGAGGCCGTCTGCGGCCGGCTCGTCGCGGCGGTCGAGGCCGAGATCGCGTGAGCCGCGGCTAGAATTACTCGCCCCGGGGGCTCGCGAGTGCGTGCCCCCGTTTGCTTCGACCACCACGAAGGGCTCCCTATGTGCGGCATCGTCGGCTACGTCGGTTATCGCCCGGTGCAGGACATCCTGCTGGCCGGCCTGGAGAAGCTCGAGTACCGCGGCTATGACTCCGCGGGCATCTCGCTGCAGGCCGACGGCCGGCTGGACGCCGTGCGCGCCGTGGGAAACCTCGCGAACCTGCGCGCGGCGGTCGCTGCGAACGCCGGCGACGGCGGGGTCGCGACGCTCGCGCCGCCGGCCACCACGGGCATCGGTCACACCCGCTGGGCCACCCACGGGCGCGTCACCGAGGAGAACGCCCACCCGCACTTCGACACCCATGACCGCGTCCACGTCGTCGTCAACGGGATCGTCGAGAACTACATGGAGCTGCGCGAGGAGCTCGCCGCGGCGGGCGCCGAGTTCACCTCGGAGACCGACGCCGAGGTCATCGCCCACCTCGTCTCGACGCACCTCGACGCCGGGCTCGTGGAGGCCGTCCGGCTCGCGTTCGGCCGGCTGCGCGGCCACTACGCGTTCGTCTGCGTCGCCGCCGACGAGCCCGACCTCGTCGTCGCCGCCCGCAAGGAGTGCCCGCTGATCATCGGCCGGGGGGAGCGCGAGCAGTTCGTCGCCTCCGCCATCCCCGCCTTCATGGCCCACACCCGCGACGTCCAGTACATCGAGAACGACGAGCTGGTGATCCTGCGTCCGGACGGCGTCGAGTTCATGAGCGCCGACGGCGGGGCGCTGCGGCGCGACGTCACCCGGATCGACTGGGACGAGGAGACCGCCGAGAAGGGCGGCTACGACACGTTCATGCTCAAGGAGATCCACGAGCAGGCCGAGGCGGTCGCCGAGACGGTGTTCGATCGCACCGCGCGCGGCGACGGGGTCGACCTCGACGGCATGGGCTCGATCGACGACGAGTTCCTCATCGGCGTGCGGCGGATCATCGTCGTCGCCTGCGGCACCTCCTACCACGCCGGCCTGATCGGCCGCTACGCGATCGAGGAGTGGGCGCGTGTCTCGGTCGAGATGGACGTGGCCTCGGAGTACCGCTACCGCAACCCCGTGGTCGGCCCGGGCGACCTCGTCATCGGCATCACCCAGTCGGGCGAGACCGCGGACACGCTGGCGGCCATGCGCCTCGCCCGCGAGCGCGGCGCCAAGGTCCTCGCGGTCACCAACGTGATGGGCTCGCAGGCGACCCGGGACGCCGACGGCGTGCTCTTCACCCGCGCCGGCTTGGAGATCGGCGTCGCCGCCACGAAGACCTTCGTCGCGCAGGTGGCGGCGATGTACCTGCTCGCGCTGCGTCTCGCCGAGCTTCGCGGCACCCTCGGGCGGGCCGAGCTGCGCCGGATCGTCACCGACCTCAAGCACGTGCCGCACTGCATCGACCAGATGCTCGACGGCGTCGAGGCCGCGGCCGAGCGGGTCGCCGAGCGCCACCACGCGAAGGGGTTCTTCCTCTACCTCGGCCGCCACGTCGGCCTCGCCGTAGGCCTCGAGGGCGCGCTCAAGCTCAAGGAGATCTCCTACATCGCCACCGACGCCTACGCGGCCGGCGAGATGAAGCACGGCCCGATCGCCCTGCTCGACGACGACACGCCCGTCGTGGTCGTCGCCACCGACTCGCCGGTCCTCGAGAAGGTCATCTCCAACGTCCAGGAGGTCCGCGTCCGCGGCGCGCACGTGATCGCGGTCGCCTCCGAGGGCAACACCGCGATCGACCACCACGCCGACGAGGTGATGCGGGTGCCGCAGCTCGACTGGATGCTGCAGCCGCTGCTCGCGGTCATCCCGCTGCAGCTGCTGGCGTACTTCATCGCGCGCAAGCGCGGCCTGAACGTTGACCAGCCGCGGAACCTTGCAAAAACGGTGACCGTGGAGTGACGTCGACCGGAGGTCAGAGCTTGCGATGACCGAAGGGCGAAACCTGAATATCGGTTTTGACCTCCTGGAGGTCGACCGGATGGAGCAGGCGCTGGAGCGCCGGCCGGGGCTGGCGGAGCGGCTGTTCACCGACGCCGAGCGCGCGTACGCGGCCGGCAAGGCGCGGCCGGCGATGCACCTCGCCGCCCGGTTCTGCGCCAAGGAGGCGGTCGCCAAGGCGCTCGCGCTCGAGGTGTGGGGGCCGCGGGACGTCGAGGTGATCGGGGGCGGCGGGCCGCCGTCCGTGCGCCTGAGCGGCTACGCGGCCGAGCGCGCGGCGGCGCTCGGCGTCGAGGTCCGCGTCTCGCTCACGCACACCCGCGGCATGGCCGGCGCCGTGGCGGTCCTCGCGTGAGCTGGGCGCCCTGGCTGCAGCCGCTGCCCGACGCGGAGCTGATGCGGGCGACGGACCGCTGGGCGATCGACGAGCGCGGGGTGCCGTCGCTGGACCTGATGGAGCGCGCGGGGGAGGGGCTCGCGCGCGTGACCGCCGAGCGCGCCCCCGCCGGCCGGGTCGTGGTCGTCTGCGGGAAGGGCAACAACGGCGGCGACGGGCTGGTCGTCGCCCGGCTGTTGAGGGCCGCCGGCCGCGACGTCGACGTGCTGCTGACCGCCGACCCCGGCGAGCTCACCGGCGATCCGGCGGCGAACCTGGAGCGCCTGCCGGGGGACCGCCCGCGCCGCTTCGACGCGGCCGCCCTCGACGGCGCCGCGGTGATCGTCGACGCCCTGCTCGGCACGGGCTTCTCGGGCTCGGCGCGCGAGCCGGCCGCGGGCGCGATCGAGGCGATGAACGACGCGGGCGCGCCGGTGGTGGCCGCCGACGTCCCGAGCGGCGTCGACGCCTCGACCGGCGCCGTCGAGGGCCCCGCGGTGCGCGCGGTCGCGACGGCGACGTTCCACCAGGCCAAGCCCGGGCTGTGGATCGCCCCGGGCAAGCAGCACGCCGGCGATGTCGTGGTGGTCGAGATCGGGATGCCGGAGGGCGGGCCAGGGCCGGCCGCGGCGGGTCTGATCGAGCCCGGGGTCCTCGACGGCATCCCGCGGCGCGAGACCGACGCGACCAAGTTCTCGAGCGGGAACGTCGTCGTGGTCGGCGGCTCCGCCGGCCTGACCGGCGCGCCGAGCATGGCCGCGCTCGCCGCCATGCGCACGGGCGCCGGCTACGTCACCGTCGCCACCGCCGCGTCGGCCCAGCCGGCGTTCAGCGTCCGCCTGCTCGAGGCCATGACGCGCGGGCTGCCCGAGGAGGACGGCGCGCTCGTCGAAGCGAGCCTCGAGCCCGCGCTCGCAGCACTCGAGCGCGCGACCGCGGCCGTCCTCGGCCCCGGGCTCGGGCGGGCCGACGCGACGCAGGCGTTCGCGCGCGGCCTGGCGGCGCAGGCCGAGGTTCCGCTGGTGATCGACGCCGACGGCCTCAACGCCTTCGCCGGCCGGCTCGAAGAGCTCGCCGGCCGCGACGCGCCAACGGTACTCACGCCCCACGCCGGCGAGCTCGGGCGGCTGCTCGACCTCGACTCGGACGCCATCGCCGCCGCCCGGCTCGAGCACGCCCGCGCCGCGGCCGGGCGGGCGCAGGCCGTCGTGGTGCTCAAGGGCGACGACACGATCGTCGCGCTCCCCGACGGCCGCGTCGCCGTCTCGCCCGGCGGGGCGCCGGCGCTCGCCACGGCGGGCACCGGCGACGTGCTGTCGGGCGTCATCGGCGCGCTGCTCGCGAAGGGGATGGGCGCGCCGGAGGCGGCGGCCGCCGGCGTCCTCGCGCACCTGCGCGCCGGGCGGATCGCGGCCGAGCCGCACGGGCCCGACACCGCCATCGCGTCCGACGTGATCGCGGCGCTCCCGGCCGCCCTCGCGCGTAGATAGAGTCGCCCGCCAATGACCTTGGTCCGCGACATCATGGAAACCGACGTGCCCACCGTCGGGCCGGAGACCGACGTGGAGACCGTGATCCGGACGCTGCGCGAGCACGAGGTCCCCGGCGTGCCCGTCGTCAACGACGGCGGGCGCCTGCTCGGCATCATCACCGAGGCCGACCTCGTGCTCAGCGAGGACGGCTCGGACCTGCATCTCCCGCACTACATCGAGCTGTTCGGCGGCGCCGTGTTCCTCGAGCCGCTGCAGCGCTTCGAGGACCGGCTGCGCAAGGCGTTCGCCTCCAAGGCGCGCGACCTCATGACCGCGGACCCCGTGACGATCGAGCCCGACGCGAGCGTCCGCGAGGCCGCGCGCCTGATCGCGCGCAAGAAGCACAACCGGCTGCCCGTCGTCGAGCACGGCCGGCTGATCGGCGTGGTCACGCGGCTGGACGTGCTCGACGCCCTCGCCCACGAGGAGTAGCGGGTTGCTTCGGGCGCTCGCCCGGGTCGACCTCGGCGCGATCGCGCGCAACGCCGCGCGGCTCAAGGAGGTGGCCGCGACTCGGCTCTGCGCGGTGGTCAAGGCCGACGGCTACGGCCACGGCGCCGTGCCGGCGGCGCGTGCCGCCCTCGCCGGTGGCGCGGAGTGGCTGGCGGTCGCCACCGCGCGCGAGGCCGTGGAGCTGCGCGAAGCCGGTCTCGGCGGGCCGCTGCTGGTGATGGGCGCGCTTTCGGACGAGGAGCTCGAGCAGGCGGTCGACGCCCGCGCCGACCTCGTCGCGTGGCGCGAGGAGTTCGTCGAGGCCCTCGCCGCCCTGCCGGGCGCCCGCGGGACCGGCGTGCACGTCAAGCTCGATACCGGGATGGGTCGGCTGGGGACGCGCGACGCCGAGGAGGCGCTGGGCGTCGTGCACGCCGTGGCCGCCGAGTCGCGGCTCCGCCTGGCCGGGGCGATGACGCACTTCGCGACCTCCGACGACGACCCCGGCTTCATGCACGAGCAGCTGGCGGCGTTCGCGCCGTGGGCGGCGGCGGTCAAGGACGAGTTCCCGGACGTCCTGCTGCACGCCGCGAACTCGGCCGCGACGCTGGGCGAGCCCGACACCCACTTCGACCTCGTCCGCTGCGGCATCGCGCTCTACGGACTCGATCCGTTTCAGCGCGATCCCGCCGAGCACGGCCTCGAGCCGGCGCTCGAGCTCACCTCCTACGTCGCGGAGGTCAAGCGGCTCGCGCCTGGCCAGAGCGCCGGGTACGGCCGGCGGTTCGTGGCCGGCGAGGCGACCTGGCTCGGCACCGTGCCCATCGGGTACGGCGACGGCGTGCGGCGCGGGCTGACCAACAACGCCGAGATCCTCGTCGCCGGCCGCCGCTACCCGCTGGTCGGGACGGTCTCGATGGACAACGTGACGATCGACCTCGGGCCGGCCGAGGACGCCCCGGCGCTGCGCGGCGCCCCGGCGACGCTGATCGGCGGCGGGATCCTCGCCGAGGAGTGGGCGCGGCGGCTCGGGACGATCAACTACGAGGTGACCTGCGGGATCAGCGCGCGCGTGCCGCGGGAGTACGCATAGTGGACCTGTCCGCAATTTCGACGGGTCCTGGCGGCATCTGGACGCGCCTGACGGCCGCCGCCGCCCGCCCACGTAGGTCCACTATGCGGCCGGGCGGCGGCGACCGCCAGCCACGCCCAGCCACGGGCCAGATACCTCGCCGAACTTACGGACAGGCCCACTGGTGACGGTGCCGCTGGACGCCATCCGCGGCGCGCTGGCGGGCACCCCGGCCTGGCTCGTCGGCGGCGCGGTGCGCGACCGGCGGCTCGGCCGCCCGACGGACGACCTCGACATCGCGCTGGCCGGCGACGCCGCCGCCGCCGCGGCGGCCGTGCGCGCGGCGGTCGGCCGGCCGCGACCCGCCGCGTTCTCGCTGTCGGAGACGTTCGGAGGCTGGCGCGTCGTCGGGCACGGCCACGCGTGGCAGATCGACATCGTCCCGCTCACCGGAGCGGATCTGGCGGCGGACCTCGCCGCCCGCGACTTCACCGTCAACGCGATGGCCGAGCCGCTCGACGGCGGGGAGCTGATCGACCCGTTCGGCGGCGCGGCGGACCTCGACGCGCGGGTGCTCCGCGCGGTCGGGCCGCGCGCGTTCGCCGACGACCCGCTGCGCACCCTGCGCGCGGTGCGCTTCGCCGCCGAGCTGGGCTTCGACCTCGAGCCGGCCACGGCGCAGGCCGCCCGCGAGCACGCCGCGGCCATCGCCGGCGTCGCCCCCGAGCGCGTCTTCACCGAGCTCAAGCGGGTCGTCGCCGCGCCCGACCCTCGCGCGGCGATCGAGCGCATGAGCGCCCTCGGCGTCACTGCGGCGATCCTGCCGGAGCTCGAGGCGCTGCGCGGGGTCGACCAGAGCGTCTACCACCATCGCGACGTGTACGACCACACGCTCGAGGTCCTCGACCAGACGGTGCTGATCGGCCGCGACCCGGCCGCTGCGGGACTGCCGCGCCACGCCGACGCCCTGCAGGCGCTGGTCGCCGAGCCGCTCGCCGACGGGCTGACCCGCGGGCAGGGGATGCGCTGGGCGGCGCTGCTGCACGACATCGCCAAGCCGCAGACCCGCCGCGAGCGCCCCGACGGGCGCGGCTTCGGGTTCCCCGGGCACCACGCCGAGGGCGCGGTCATCGCCCGCGCGATCCTGCGCCGGCTGCGCGCGTCCGAGCGCCTCGCCGACTACGTCGCCGCGCTCACCGAGCACCATCTGCTCCTGGGCTTCCTCGTCCACGACCGCCCGCTGACCCGCCGGGCGATCCACCGCTACCTCGTGGCCACCGGCGTGGTCGCCGCGGACGTCACCGTCCTCACGGTCGCCGACCGCCTCGCCACGCGCGGCCGCAACGCCGAGCCGGCGATCGCCGCGCACCTCGAGGTCGCCGACGAGATGCTCGGCCACGCCCTCGCCGCGCGCGCCGGCGGGCGCCGCGCCCCGCTCGTGCGCGGCGACGAGCTGGTCGCCGAGCTCGGGATCGCGCCCGGCCCGGCGCTCGGCGCGTTGCTGGCGCAGCTCGAGGAGGACCGGTTCGCGGGCGAGCTCGTCACCCGCGAGGACGCGATCGCCCGCGCGCGCGAGCTGCTCACGACCTGACGCCGGCGGCGGCCTGCGACGCCGCCGGCCGGTGCGTCTCATAGCTGCGCATCACCGTGCGCCGCACCGGGGCGCTCAGCAGCAGGCAGAGCTGCAGGAGCATGAAGATCAGCCAGATCGCGATGACGCCGCCGCTGTTCAGGCCGGCGAACAGCGTCACCGAGATCAGCCCGAGCCCCTGGAGGACGACCGTGACGATGTACACGGGCCGCCACCGGCGCCAGACCATGACCAGCAGCGCCGCCAGCAGCGCGATCCCCTCCGCCGGCGACCCGTTGAAGGAGGCGCCGCCGGGGATCGCGACCCACGCCAGCTCGACCGCGTAGACCACCGCGAGCACGAGCATGTAGCGATGGAAGTCGGGGTGCACGCCGGGCACCGTAGTCACCGCAGGGGTCAGACCCCTTGAGTCTCCCCGACTCAAGGGGTCTGACCCCCCGCGGTGCGGATGACGGCCTCGCAGATCGCGGTGGCGCCGGCGACCGACGAGAAGTCGACGTTCTCGGCGACGTCGGCCTGCGAGTGGTAGTTGGCCGGGAGCCGGTAGTCGGTCATCGACGCGAGCGTCGCGACGCGGTAGCCGGCGCGGAGCGCGACGAGCGCGTCGGTCGCGAGCCCGAGCTCGAGGCCCGGGGCGAGCGGGACCTCGGCGCGGGCGGCGGCGTCGGTGAGCAGATCGCACATCTCGCGCGGGTAGCGCGCCATCCGCACCATGCCCTCGCCCTCGACCACGAAGAGGTGCGGGGAGCCGACCGTCTCGATGCAGACGAAGCGCGTTCGCTCGCGCGGCAGCGAGGCGGTGTGGCGGCGCAGGAAGCCGCGCATGCCCTCCAGGAAGGACTCCTCCGAGCCGGTCGAGACGAGCAGCACCCGCACGCCGGTGACCGGCCGCTCGCTCAGCAGGCGGGCGAGCTCGACCAGGACCGCGACGGCGGTGGCGTTGTCGTTGGCGCCCGGCACGACGCGGTGCGCGCCGATGTCGGCGAGCGCCGCGGTGGACAGCAGCGCGAGCGCGGCGCCGAGGCGGCGGACCGGCTTGGAGCCGGTGAGGGCGCCGAGCGCCACCAGCGCGGGGCCGGCCGCGACCAGGCGGATGATCTGCGGCGAGGTGTTCTGGCGCGCGTACCAGTCCGGGAAGCGGTCGGCGAGCGCGATGACCGCGTCCTGGTTGAAGACGAGCCCGCCGTGGGCGGCGTCGTGGTGGGCGAGGAAGACCAGGGTCGCGGACGCCTCGGGGTCGCCCGCCTCGGCGACCACATTGAACGTGTCGCGGTGGGGGAGCACGCGGCGCAGGACGTGCGGGCCGGCGGACGCGTCCTCGACGACCCCGGCCGCCGCCGCGCCGGCCACGGCGGCCGCCGCGAGCCGGCGCGCCCGCCCGCCACCGCGACCGGCCGCCGCCGCCGCGAGCACGCCGGCGGAGGTCAGCAGGCCCAGCGGGACCCAGTAGGTGCCGTTGGCGCGCTCGACCTCGATCCGCGCGTCCGCGCCCTCCTCGCGCAGCCGGCCGGCGATCCACTCGGCGGCGGCACGCTCTCCCGGCGACGCTGAGGGCCGCTCCATCGCGGCCAGGTGCTCGACGGTCGCGCGCAGGCGCTTGGGATCGGGCCGCATGGGCGCGTGAAGATACCCTTCCGCGCCCTATGGCCGATCCTGACTGCATCTTCTGCCAGATCCTCGCGGGCGAGCTGCCCGCCACCAAGGTCCACGAGGACGACACCACGATCGCCTTCATGGACATCAACCCGGCGACGCGGGGCCACCTGCTGGTGATCCCGCGCGAGCACTCCCGCGATCTGCACGAGATCGACCCGGGTGACCTCGCAGCGGTGAGCGCCACGGCGCAGCGGCTGGCGGGCGAGGTTCGCGACCGCCTCGGGGCGGACGGCGTCAACGTCCTGAACTGCTGCGGCCCCGCCGCCTGGCAGACGGTCTTCCACTTCCACCTGCACGTGATCCCGCGCTACGACGACGACCCCCTGCGCCTGCCGTGGGTGCCCGGCCCGGGCGACCCCGACGAGATCGCGGCGGCCGCAGCGGAGCTCACGCGGTGAGCGTCGAGACCAGCCGCGGCGGCGGCCTGGCGCGCATCACGCTGAACGCTCCGCCGCTGAACCTGTTCGACGAGGCGATGTTCGCCGGGCTCGAGACCGCCGTCGCCGAGCTCACCGCCGACCCGCCGCGCGCGGTGCTCATCGACGCGGTCGGCAAGGTCGTCTCGGGTGGCGTCGACGTCCACGAATTCGACGCCATCGGCTCTCCCGAGGAGGCGGGCCGCCTGTGGGAGCGCCTCCTCGTGCTGCCGCGAACACTCGAAGCGCTGCCGTGCCCCACCGTCTTCGCCGCCCACGGCCTCTGCCTGACCGCCGCGTTCGAGCTCGCCCTGGGCTGCGACCTGCTCCTGGCCGCCGAGTCGGCGCGCTTCGGGCTCGTGGAGATCGTCGTCGGGCTCACGCCGGCGATGGGTGGGACCCAGCGGCTCGTCGAGCGCGCCGGTCCCGCGCGGGCGCGCGAGTTCGTCATGACCGGGGAGCTCTACGACGCCGCCACGATGCACAGCTGGAACGTCGTCAACCGCGTGCTGCCCGACGACGGCTTCGCGGATGCGGCGCTCGCCTTCGCCCAGCGTCTGGCGGCCGGTCCTACACGCGCCCACGCCGCCACCAAGCGCGTCGTCCGGGCGGCGCTCGACGGCGGCGTCGACGCGGCCGACGCCGCGATCCCCGAGCTCGCCGGCGGGCTCTTCGCCACCGAGGACCTGCGCAACGCGGTCCGCTCGTTCCTCGCCGACGGCCCCGGCAAGGCCACCTACACGGGGCGCTGACAAGGGCCGTACGGCCCCGGCAACACCGGTCCGGACGTCGGCCGAACTGCCCTTGCGCCGCGCTATCTCGGCTGTATAGGTTCTCCCACAGGGAGCCGGGCTATGCCCGGTTCGTGTCCGAGAGGGAAGAGCGCAATGGCGACGGGAACGGTCAAGTGGTTCAGCGACGACAAAGGTTTCGGGTTCATCACCCCGGACGAAGGTGGTCGGGACCTCTTCGTGCACTTCAGCGGTGTGACCGGTGACGGCTACCGCTCGCTGGCCGAGGGCGCGAGGGTGAGCTACGACGAGGAGCAGGGCGACAAGGGCCCGAAGGCCGTCAACGTCACCAAGATCTAGTCGCGTACTCGCGGCCTCCCCGCCGCTTCCCGGACGCCCCGGAGCAACAATCCGGGGGCTGTTCGTGTTCAATGGCCATGATGCTCAAGCGCACGACGCTCCTGGCCGCCTGCCTGTTCGCCCTGCTCAGCGCGGGCGCGGCCCCCGCGACCGCCAAGATCGTGGAGATCGGCCAGGCCGCGACGCCGCCCCTGCCGAGCTGCCCCGCCAAGCCCTGCTTCGCGGTCTCGCGGACCACGGGCTACCAGGCCAAGGCGGGGGACCAGAAGGGGCAGTACGTCGTCCCCGAGGCCGGCCGGATCGTCGCCTGGTCGATCACGCTGTCCAGGCCCGACGACAAGCAGATCGGGTTCTTCGAGAAGCAGTTCGGCGGGCCCCCGGCGGCCGGGATCACGGTCATCCGCCCGGGCCGCCGGCTGTACGCGCGCGCGATCGCCGGCAGCCCGGTGGAGCCGCTGGCGCCGTTCCTGGGCGAAACCGTGCAGTTCCCGCTCGAGCGGTCGATCGCGGTCGAGAAGGGCTGGATCGTCGCGCTGACCGTGCCGACCTGGGCCCCCGCGCTCGCGGTCGGCTTCGGCAATGACCACTCGTGGCGCGCCGCGAGCCGGCGCGAGGGCGACTGCACCGACCTCGCCACCCAGTCGCCGCAGACGACGGCGGGCACGATCGCGCGCTACCGCTGCCTGTTCCGCACCGCGCGCCTGACCTACACGGCGACGCTCATCACCTCACCCGCGCGCAAGGCGCCGCCGGCGGAGGAGGCGGACTAGCAGGCGCCGGCGTTCTGCTGGCAGAACTCCTCGAACTTCTCGGCGCCGGAGCCGGGCTGCGGGGCCGTGTCGTTCGCGGAGTTGTCCTGCTGCTGCTGGGCGGGTGCCTGCGCCGCCCCGGGGTTGCTCGGGGCGGCCGTCGCCTGTGGCGCGGCCGGCGCGCTGCCGCCGGTGCTGGGAGCCGTGGCGCCGCCGGAGGTGTCGTCGGTCGAGTCGGTCGAGGAGTCAGACGACTTGTTCTCGTCCTCGTCGCCGTTCGTGCTCTTCGCGTCGGCGTCTTCGCTCGACGCGTCGCCCGCCAGCGCGTCGGCGCCCTTCTCGTTGCCCTCCGTGGGGAGGGTCAGCTCGGGCGGCGGGGCCGCGACCTCGTCGGCGGCGATCTGCTCGCCGCCGCACGCGGCGACGCCGACGGAGAGCGAGAGGCCCGCGAGCAGGGCGGCGAGTGTGGTGGCGGCCGGTCGGGTCCGGGTCATGGCTCAGGTTCAGCGGTCGAAGGCGACCATACGGCGGCCGCACCACTGGCAGTCGTTGAGGTCGCGCTGGTTGAGCTGGTCGCACCAGTTGCAGAAGCGGAGGTTCTCGACCGCCCACGGCAGGTCGGACGGCGACGGCGCCAGCGGCAGCGTCTCCCCGACGACCTGGAGCGTCTCACCGGTCTCATGGTCCACGTATTCCTTGCCCGGCAGCGCCTCGATGAGGACCTCGCGGCCGGTCGAGGGCGTGCGGAGACGGTACTTCTGAGGCGAGCTCATGGCCGGGGATCGTAGCAACGCCCCTCCGCGTAGCCTCCCGCTCGTGCGCGTGCTGATCTTCCACGGCTATCTGCTCCACGGCACCGGCTCGAACGTCTACAACGTCGGCCTCGGCGCCGCTCTGGTCCGCGAGGGGCACGCCGTCGACCTCGTCTGCCAGGAGCGCGACCCCTTCTCGCTCGACTGGGTGGACGCCGAGGGGACCTGGGACGGCGGCGAGCTGACGGTCCGCGAGCGGCGCTCGCCGGCCCGGGCGACGGTCTACCGCCCGGACATCGGCGGCCTGCTGCCGGTCTACGTGGCCGACCGCTACGAGGGCATGGTGGCGCGCCGGTTCCCGGAGCTCTCCGACGACGAGCTCGACGCCTACCTGGCCGCCAACGTCGCCGCCGTCCGCGACGTCTGCGAGCGCGCGGCGCCCGACGTCGCACTCGCCAACCACCTGGTGATGGGCCCGGTGGTCCTGGCCCGGGCGCTGTCCGGGACCGGTGTTCCGTACGCGGTCAAGATCCACGGCTCGGCGCTCGAGTACACGGTCAAGCCGCACCGCCGCTTCCGGCCGTTCGCCGCCGAGGGCCTCGCGGGCGCGCGCGGCGTCCTCACCGGGTCGCGCCACACCGCGGAGAGCCTGTGGGCGGAGATGGACGACCCGTCGCTGCCGCAGCGCACCCGGCTCGGCCCGCCGGGGGTGGACGTCACGGCGTTCGCTCCCCGCGCGCCCCAGGACGCCCGCGCGGGCGTCGCGGCGCTGGCCCGCCGCCTCGCGGAGATCGAGGCCCGCGACGACGACTCCTCGTTCGCGCGCGACCCCGCCGAGGCGGCGCGAGCGCTCGACGGGCTCGACCTGGAGCGCGACCGGGTCGTCGTCTTCGTCGGCAAGCTGATCGGCTCCAAGGGCGTCGAGATCCTGCTGGCGGCCTGGCCGCTCGTCCTTGCCTCGGTCCCCGACGCCCGGCTGCTGATCGTCGGCTTCGGCGGCTTCCGCAAGGGGCTCGAGCGGCTCGCCCACGCCCTCGCCGCCGGCGACTTCGCCGGCGCGCGGATGGCCCGGGCCGAGGACGGGCGCGAGCTGCCGTGGCTGACCGCGTTCCTCGACGGGCTCGACCCGGGCGCGCGCGAGGCGTACGCCCACGCCGCGCCGGCGATGCGCGCGCGCGTGCGCTGGGCCGGGCGCCTCGATCACGACGAGCTGCCCGATGTCCTGCCCGCGGCGGAGGCGATGGTCGTGCCGAGCACGTTCCCGGAGTCGTTCGGGATGGTCGCGGCCGAGGCCGCCGCCTGCGGGGCGCTGCCGATCGTGGCCGGCCACTCCGGGCTCGGCGAGGTCGCCGACGCGCTGTCGCGCGCGGTCCCCGAGGCCGCCCGGCCGCTGCTCGCGTTCGAGGTCGGGCCCTCGGCGGTCACCGACCTCGCGGCGGCGCTCGTCACGTGGCTGCGAGCTCCCGAGGAGCTCCGGATCGCGACGCGCGAGGCGATCGTCGCGGTGACCCGCGAGCGCTACTCGTGGGAGGGCGTCGCCCGTACGGTCATCGCCGCCGCCCGCGGCGAGCTCGACGGCCTGCCAGCACCCTGACAGCGGCGGGGTGCTGCGACCGCCGCATCCATTACGATCCGCGCCATGTCAGGAGGGTGCAAGCGGCTCGCGGCGCTCGCGGCCGGAGCCGCGGTGCTGGTCGGCGCCTCTGGCTGCGAGCTCAAGGACGACGGCGACAACCTCGTCGCCGGCAAGCAGGCGTTCGTCGAGAAGTGCGGCTCGTGCCACATTCTCAAGCGCGCGGGCACCACCGGGGTCACCGGCCCCGATCTCGACGAGGCCTTCCAGCGGGCGCGCCAGGACGGCTTCGGGCAGTCCACCTTCGCGGGGATCGTCCACCGCCAGATCGAGCAGCCGGCCCGCAACGCGCAGACCGATCCCGCCACCGGGAAGAAGACCGCCCTCATGCCGGCCGACCTCGTCAAGGGCGAGACCGCGCAGGACGTGGCCGCCTACGTCGCCTCCGCGGCCGCCCGCGGCGGCGAGGACTCGGGCGCCCTCGCGCGCATCGGGGTCAAGCGCTCGACCGAGGTCGCCAAGGCCGAGGGCGGCGAGCTCGACATCCCGGCCGACCCGGGCGGCGGGCTCGCCTACACGTTCGGCGCGGCTGAGGCCGAGGCCGGGGAGCTCACCCTCGCGTCCAAGAACGACTCGCAGATCGACCACAACATCGCGATCGAGGGCGGAGGCGTGGACGAGAAGGGCCCGGTCGTCAAGGGCGGCGGCGTCTCGGAGATCTCCTTCGACGCCCAGCCTGGCGAGTACACGTTCTACTGCTCGGTCCCCGGCCACCGCGAGGGCGGCATGCTGGGCAAGCTCACCGTCAAGTAGCCGCGAGCCGCTGATCGGCCGCCGCCTCGTCGCGGTCGTGGTCGGCCGCTGCCCGCCGGAAGAAGAAGATCAGCGCGAAGGCCATGATGAGCACGTCGAGGCCGACCATCAGCGCGCCCGCGAGCTGCTGGTCATGGACCGCCGAGAGCCCGAAGCGGCGCTCCCCGGCCCCGTAGACGCCGGTGTAGATGGGCTGGCGGATGATCACGAAGCCCATCCCCAGGAACATGCCGAGCATCCGGGCGGCGAGGATGTGGCCGATCTTCCACAGCTCGCCCCCGAGCCGGCGGCGCTTGGGCTCGAGGGCCGACCACCAGACGAGCATGCCGATCGCCACGAAGCTCGCGTGCTGGAGCGCATGGACGAGGTCGTGGCGCACCGCCCCCTCGAACGCGAACGAGAAGTGCCAGAAGTACAGGGTCAGCGCGTAGACCGGGACGGCGACGAGCGGGCGCCGCAGCGCCCGGAAGGCTGACCGCAGGCGCCGCCGGCGCGCCACGGCGACGAGGACCGGCCGTGGGAGCACGAAGGCGAGCACCGGGTTGCGCATGCCCGCCAGCAGGAACGGCGCGGCGAGGTCCGCGATCAGCAGGTGCTGGGCCATGTGCGCCCACAGCACGTCCTCGCCCCAGGCATCGAGCGGCGAGACGAGGCCGATCAGCCACAGCGCCAGCCCGACATGCCAGAGCACCTGCTGGCCGGCCGGGACGCCGACACCCCGGCGGCGCAGCGTCGCCACCGCACGCAGGTAGAGCACCTCGGCGACCGCCAGCCAGGCGAGCACGCCCGGGTCGAGGCTGAGCTCCACGCCCGGGCCCTACAGCGCGCGGACGACCAGCACGACCGCGATGACCGCCGCCGCCACGAGGACGACGTAGATCAGGAAGCGGAAGGCCTCGGCCTCGGAGCGCAGCGGATTGAGCATGGCGAACAGGTGACCCGGCGCGCGCGGCCGGGTGGGCTGAGGGTTCGCCCAAGAATTAGCGCCCGGTCGGGGCGGTCCAGAACCGAGCCGGCCGCCGCACGAGGGTGCAGCGCGTGGCTCTGCCACGGGCAATCCCTCGGATGGTGATCCGGCGAAGCGTTATGGGCCGCATCCGGCCGCGCGATCATTCTTGGGCGGGCCCTTAGATGATGTAGACCGACGTGTAGACGATGACCCACATGACGTCGACGAAGTGCCAGTAGATCCCGGGGATCTCGACGCCGCGATGGTCATCCGGCGTGAAGTGCCCGCGGAACGCCCGGAGCGTCGCGAACGCCAGCAGCGTCAGGCCGATGGCCACGTGGGCGCCGTGGAGCCCCGTGAGCCCGTAGAAGATCGTGCCCTGGGCGTGGTCCTGCGGCGCGAAGCCGATGTGGACGTACTCGTTGACCTGGATGAACAGGAACGTCGCGCCGAGCATCATCGTGGTGAAGATGCCGGCTCGCAGCGCGAAGCGGTTGCCGAGCTTGGCGCCCTCGAGCGCCCAGTGCATGGTGAACGAGGAGGACACCAGGATCGCCGTGTTGACGCCCGCGATCAGCTTCGGCAGATGCGTGCCGTCGGCAGGCCACTCGGCGCCGTTCACCACCCGCACGAAGAAGTAGGCGGTGAAGAAGGCCCCGAAGACCATCACCTCGGAGATGATGAAGAGGTACATCCCCAGCAGGCTGGGGTCCACCCGCGAGGAGCGGTTGGCCGGCGGCGGCCCGTGATGGTCGCCGTGGTGGAGGGTGGCGGCCTCCATCAGGTGCCCGCCTCCACGCGGTCGCCGCTGGACTCGATGTGCTCAACCGGCTTGCCCGTCGCGGTCTGGACCTTCTCGACCAGGCCCTTCTTCATCCACTCCGAGCGGTTGGAGGGGAGCGTCGAGATGACGATCTCCGAGATCAGCAGCGATTGCACGGCGTTCATCGTCGCGGTGTAGGGGTCGTTGTGCGCGATCATGCCCGCCGCCACGATCCCGGCATCCTCGAGCGACTTCAACAGCTCGCGCAGGCGCGCACGGGCGGCGTCGACCGCCCGGCCGTCACCCGAGTCCTGCGGGACGGCGACGATGAACCGGCGCGGACCCTCCTCCGCCTTGGCCTTGAGCCGCTCGACCAGCTCACCGCCGGCCGCGGTCTGGTTGGCGACCACGAGGCAGACGTCAAAGGGCAGGCCTTCGCGGCCGATGTCGGTCACCACGTGCTTGACCGGGAGCCCCGTCGACTGCTCGATGCGCTCGGGGAGGTCGCGGCGCAGCCAGCCCGAGGACGTGCTCGGCAGCGTGGAGAGGATGACCTCGTCGATCTTGTAGTGCGCGACCGCGTCCATCGCCGCGTTGAACGGGTCCGGGTCGCCGATCTCGCCCTCGCCCTCAAAGCCCTCCTCGCGCATGAACGCGAGCGCCAGGTCGACGCGCACCTGGGCGGCGTCGCGCACCGCTTCGTCGTAGATGACGTTGCCGTGGAGCGGGCGGTTCTGCGGGACGACGACGAAGAACTTCGCGTCACCTTGCGCAGCGCGCTCGCGCACGGCATCCAGGAGGGACTGTCCGCCGATGGTCTGGTTCGCGAGGACGAGGACGTTGGCCATGGGCTACTCCCGGTGTTCGGCTGTCGCCACCGTCGCGGGCGGCTTCGTCTTTGCGGGTTCGCCGGCCGGCGTGAAGATGCCGTGCACCGCGCCGGGGACGCCGTACTCGTACGGACCGCCGACGACGGTCGGCACCGCATCGAAGTTGAAGATCGGCGGCGGCGAGGACACCTGCCACTCGAGCGTCAGCGAGCGCCACGGGTTCGCCTCGGCGCGCGGCCCGCCGCGCCAGCTCGAGACCACGTTGTAGACGAACACCAGGGTCGAGAGCCCGAGGATGAACGACGAGATCGAGATGAGCAGGTTCCAGGTCGCGAACTGCTCCGGGTAGTCCGCCACCCGGCGTGGCATCCCCTGCACGCCGATGAGGTGCATCGGCGCGAAGGTCAGGTTGAAGCCGATGAACGTCAGCCAGAAGTGCAGCTTCCCGAGCGTGTTGTCGAACATCCGCCCGGTCATCTTCGGGAACCAGTAGTAGACGCCGGCGTAGATCGTGAACAGCGAGCCGCCGAAGAGCACGTAGTGGATGTGGGCGACGATGAAGTACGTGTCCGACACGTGGATCGTCAGCGGGATCATCGCCAGCATCACCCCCGAGATCCCGCCGAGGGTGAACATCGTCAGGAACCCGAGGACGAAGAGCATCGGCGTGTCCACGTGCAGGACGCCTCGCCACAGCGTCGCGAGCCAGGAGAAGATCTTGATCCCGGTGGGGACGGCGATGATCGCCGTCGTGACCATCATCGGGACGCGGATCCACGTCTGCATGCCGCTGACGAACATGTGGTGCGCCCAGACCGTGAACCCGAGCAGCACGATGGCGAGCAGCGAGAACGCCATCATCCGGTACCCGAACACGGGCTTTCGCGCCTTCACCGCCAGGACCTCCGAAACGATCCCGAAGCCCGGCAACATCATGATGTAGACCGCCGGGTGCGAGTAGAACCAGAAGACGTGCTGGTACATCAGCACGTCGCCGGCCTGCTCGGGCACGAAGAAGTTGAAGCCCAGCGCGTAGTCGAACAGCACGAAGAACTGCGACGCGGCGATGAACGGCGTGGCGATGACCACCAGCAGCGAGGTCGAGAAGTTCGCCCACACCAGCAGCGGCATGCGCCAGAACGACATTCCGGGCGCAC
This sequence comes from uncultured Solirubrobacterales bacterium, assembly GCA_963828075.1. Lineage (GTDB taxonomy): Bacteria > Actinomycetota > Thermoleophilia > Solirubrobacterales > Solirubrobacteraceae > JACCYI01. Next base: position 3,799,017 of record CAWHDH010000021.1, read on the forward strand.
GCATGGTGATGATCGTCACCAGGAAGTTCAGCGCCGTGGCGATCGACGACGCGCCCGCGAACTGCACCCCGACCGTGAAGAACATCTGCCCCATCGGGACCTCGGTGGACAGCGGCGCGTACGCCGTCCAGCCGGTCGCGAACGAGCCGCCCGGCGCGAAGAACGACAGCATCATCATCGTCCCGGCCACCGGCAGCATCCAGAACGACAGCGCGTTCAGGCGCGGGAACGCCATGTCCGGCGCGCCGATCATCAGCGGCAGCACGAAGTTCGCGAGCCCCGCGAACACCGGGATGATGAACAGGAAGATCATCAGCGACGCGTGGACGCTGAAGAGCCCGTTGTAGGTGTTCGAGTCGACGAACTGCTGGCCGGGCGCGGCGAGCTCGGCGCGGACCACCATCGCCAGCAGGCCGCCGACCAGCATGAAGAAGAACGACGTGACGACGTACTGGATCCCGATCACCTTGTGATCGGTGTTGACCTTGAAGTAGTCGCGCCACGAGTGCGCGCCGTGGGAGGAGTGGTCCTCCGGGCGCGTGGGCTTGCCCGCGGCCCAGTAGAACCAGTAGTCGAAGGCGCCGAGGCCGACGAGGAAGAACAGCGGGGCGGCGACCAGCGACATGATCGTGATGGACTCGCCCTTGATCAGCGGGTCCAGCCCGTAGGCCGCGCGGATGGCGATGATCAGCGCGGCCGAGAAGCCGATCCCGAGCAGGGTGAAGAGCCCCGCGCGGGGCCACCCCGGAGCGCGCAACGCGCCGCCTGCCGTCATTCAGCCTCCTCCGCTTTCTGGACCTGCTCCGCCATCCACTCGTCGAACGCGCCCTGCTCGACCACGTGCACCGTCGAGCGCATCGTGGAGTGGCCGAGCCCGCAGAGCTCGGCACAGACGATCGGGTAGTCGCCCACCCGGTTGGTGTCGACCCGGATCTCGGTGGTGATCCCGCGCACCGCGTCGAGCTTCATGCGGAAGGCCGGGACCCAGAAGTCGTGGATGACGTCCTTGGACTGGATCCTGAAGTTCACCTGTTTGTTCGCCGGCAGGTAGAGCTGGCGCGACAGGATCTCCTTGCCGCCCTCCTCGGCCGCCGGGTAGTAGAAGCTCCACGCGAACTGCTCGCCGACCACGCGGACCTCCATCGCATCGGCCTTCGCGTCCTCGATGTCGGTCAGCACGACGTAGGAGTAGCCGCAGAGGCACACCAGCAGGATCGCGGGCAGCGCGGTCCAGACGACCTCGATTCGCGTGTTGCCGTGGATCGGCGGGCCGTCGAGGTCCTCCTCGCCGGGGCGCACGCGCCAGCGATAGACGGAGTACAGGACGACCGTGCAGACGAGGACGAAGATCGGCACCGACGCGATCAGCAGGACGTCCCACAGCGTGTCGATGGGGCCGGCCTGCTCGGAGGCGGCGGTCGGGAACCAGTCGATCACGAGCCCCAGGGCGATGCCGAGCGCCGATGAGATCCCGGCGATCACCGCCAGCGGCCCCCACTGGGTGGGGCCGCCACGGCGGTCTACGACACCTCCCTCCGGTGCCTCAATGCGCTCCTGGTGGGCCATCGAGCGCGGAGCATATGTGACCCATACGACGAACGGAACCGCCAGCGCGCGCGGGTGCGCCGCGGGTCCGCCCCCTGACTGACCCAGGCTCAGGCAGCGGCGCGCCCGGCGAGCTCGCCCCCGAACGGCGGGGTCGGCGACGAGGGGCGCCGCTCGGACCGGAACGTGGAGGGGGCGACGCCCTGATAGCGCCGGAACGCCTTGGCGAACTGGGCGGGCTGGCGGTAGCCGACCCGGTGGGCGACCTCGCGGACCGTCAGGCTGCGCGACGTGAGCATGTCGGCGGCCCGCTGCATCCGCACGCGGGTCAGGTGGTCGCGGAAGGTGGTGTGGCCGATCTCCGCGAAGGCGCGCTGGAGCTGCCGGCGAGAGGAGGCGACGCGGCGGGCGATGTCGTCGAGCGACAGGTCGGAGGCGTACTCCTCCTCGACGATGGCCACCGCGTCCTCGAAGAGGCTTGACCGGTGGCGGATGGTGGCTGGTCGTTGCGTGGGCATCGAAGCGATCTACGCAGAAACGTTGCCGTTTGGATGAACTTCCAGCCGACATCGTGTCGATATGGCGCGTCGGCGTTCGGCGAGGTCAGATCACCGACGTCCAAGTGCCGCGTCCGGTAGGGTTTCGAATTGGGCTTGCGACAAACGTTGCAAGCGCTGGAGATCGAGATCACGGAGGTCAGGGCATGCAGGTTCGCGACGGGATGAGCACGGTGGTCCTCACCGTCGGCCCCGGTCATACGCTTCGCCAGGCGGCCAAGCAGATGCACGAGCGCAAGGTCGGCGCGGCGGTGGTCATGGATCCCGAGTCCGCCGGCCCGGGCATCCTCACCGAGCGCGACATCCTCTCGTCGATCGGCGACGGCCAGGACCCGGACCAGGAGTGCGTGGCCGACCACCTCACCTCCGAGCTCGTCTTCGCGGCGCCGGACTGGTCGCTCGAGCAGGCGGCCTCGGCGATGGTCCGCGGCGGCTTCCGCCACCTGATCGTGGTGGACGGCGGCGAGATCACGGGCGTGCTCTCGGTGCGCGACATCGTGCGCTGCTGGACGGACGACGGCGCGTCGTGCGAGGTGCCGCAGGCCGCCGCGTCGGGCTGAGTCGCCACCGGCATCGAGATGCAGCGCGAGTCGCTGCGCCGGACGGCCGGCGCGGTTGCCGGTCTGCCGCGCGACCGCCGCACGCTGGTGGCGATCGATGGGCTCGACGGCGCGGGCAAGAGCACGTTCGGCGACGCGCTCGCGGAGCACCTCGACCGCCCGGTGGTGCGAGCGACGGTCGACGCGTTCCATCATCCCCGCGCAACCCGCTACCGGCGCGGCCGTGAGTCGCCCGAGGGCTTCTACTTGGACTCCTTCGACCTCGCGACGCTGACCGAGCGACTGCTCGGTCCGTTCGCCTCCGGGCGCCCCTTCCGCCGCGAGGCGTTCGACCACACGGTGGACAGCGTCGTCGACGCGCCGGTCGAGGATGCGCCGGCGGATGCCGTCCTCGTCTTCGACGGCATCTTCGTGCACCGCCGCGAGCTGCGGGCGTGGTGGGACCTGTCGATCCTGCTCGATGTCGCGCCCGAGGTGGCGGCCGAGCGGATGCTGGCACGCGACGGGCAGCCGACCCGCGACCGATACGTGCGCGGGCAGGAGCTGTGCTTCGCTGACGCGCAGCCGCGCCGGCACGCGTCGCTGGTCCTCGGCTGGTGATGACCGGTGGCCCACCGGTGAGCAGGGTCGGTCGCCAGAACGTCAACCCCGGCTCTGAGTGGGTGGGTCGATGGGCGGCGGCGGGTCCGGGGGTCCCTGCGGAGCCTTTCGCTTCCTACGCTGACGAGCGTCGGAAGGTGTCGTGCTGCAGCCTGGAACCGGCTCAACCCGACACTCGAGCTCGAATCCGCGAGAGGTGTCGGATTGTGCCGCTCCTGGCGGTCAAATCCGACACGCGCGACGAGAACGGCGTCGAATGTCGGATTGTGCCGGTGCCACCGCCCGGCCCCATCCAACCTCCTTCCTCACCCGCGCAGTTCAACTCGGCATGCGCCCACAGGGACGCCGCGACAGTGCCGGAGGCGGCGGCGCGGAGCTAGTGGTGGTGGTGCGCGGGCAGCTCGTCCATCTCGCGCGCGGCCTTGACGATCCAGATGATCGCCGAGACCACGAAGATGGCCGCGCCGATGATCACGACCGACCATGAGATGGTGATGCTGACGATGGCGAGGGAGATCCCGAACGCGTTGATGATCGGCAGCAGGCTCGGGGCCGGCATGTGGATCTGCTCGCCGGCCGGCGGGGCCGGGGTGTGATCGACGTCCGCCATCAGGTGGTGTAGAGCTGGGCCGCGACGAACGTCAGCGCGAACATGATCAGCATGATCAGCGAGACGACGAGGGCCGTGCGGAGGTTCTTACGGGCGAGCTGCTTGTCCATGGCCGGGCGGGAGTGTAGTCCTCGTCAGAGGCGGACGTCGGCGACCATGGCGCAGAACAGCGCGGCGAGGTACGCGAGCGAATAGAGGTAGGTGCGCAGGGCGGCGCGGCGGTCGGCGCGGCGCTGGAGGCGAACGGCGAGCCAGCAGAACGTCCCGCCCAGACCGACGGCCGCGGCACCGTAGATGAGCCCGAACATCCCGAACGCGCACGGCAGCAGCGTGAGGACGAGCAGGAGGACCGTGTAGAGGACGATCTGGCGCCGCGTCTCGACCTCGCCGCGGGCGACGGGCATCATCGGGACGCCCACGCGGGCGTACTCGTCCTTCATCAGCAGCGAGAGCGCCCAGAAGTGCGGCGGCGTCCAGTAGAAGACGATCGCGAACAGGTACAGGGCGGTCGACTCCAGCCCGCCGGTGACCGCCGCCCAGCCGACCAGCGGCGGAACGGCGCCGGCCGCGCCGCCGATGACGATGTTCTGCGGCGTGCGGCGCTTGAGCCACACGGTGTAGACGAAGACGTAGCCCAGGAACCCGCACAGCGCCAGGACCGCCGACAGCAGGTTGACCGTGAGCGAGAGCAGGGCGAACGACGCGGTCGCCAGGGCGATCCCGTACCAGAGCGCCGCGCGCGGCGACACGCGGCCGGACGGCACGGGCCGCGTCGCGGTCCGGGCCATCTGGGCGTCGATGTCGCGGTCGTAGTAGTGGTTGACCGCGCCGGCGCCACCCGCGGAGAGGTAGCCGCCGATGACCGTCAGCGCCACGAGCGACAGCGACGGGTCGCCGGCGACGTACATCGTCGTCACCGTCGTCAGCAGCAGGAGCGACTGGACCTTCGGCTTGGTCAGCGTGACGTAGTCGGCCACGACCTGGCGCACGCCGCCCGCCGCCCAGGCGGATGCGGTATGCGTATGGGGAACCCGGGAGGCTTCCACGACCGTCAGATCGTCGACAGCGGCCGGCCTGCCCGGTGGCGCTGCTCCATCCCCGTCTCCTTCTCGACCTGCGCGCGGATGTCCTTCATCGGCTCCACGGAGCGCACGCGCGGGACGGCGTCGAAGTTGTTGGCGGGGGGCGGGGAGGGGGTGAACCACTCGAGCGTGTTGCCCTTCCACGGGTCGGGCCCGGCGATCGTGCCGACCTTCGTGGAGCGGATCACGTTGACGATCGTGAGCACGAAGCCGATGCCGAGCATGAACGAGCCGAGCGTGGAGATCTGGTTCATCAGCGCCCAGCCGGCGTTCTCCGAGTACTCGTAGACGCGCCGTGGCATGCCGTCGAGGCCCAGCGAGTGCTGGATCAGGAAGGTGACGTGGAAGCCCACCAGGACCAGCCAGAACGAGACGCGGCCGAGGCGCTCGGACATCAGGCGGCCCGTGATCTTCGGGAACCAGTAGTAGAGCCCGGCGAGCGCGCCGAACATCGTGCCGCCGATCGCCACGTAGTGCAGGTGGGCGACCACGAAGTACGTGTCGGTCAGCTGCCAGTCGATCGGGAAGACGGCGAGGAAGACGCCGGAGATGCCGCCGATCAGGAACGTGCCGATGAGGCCGCACGCCCACAGCAGCGGCATCCGGTACTCGATCGTGCCGCGCCACAGCGTCGCCAGCCAGTTGAGGATCTTCACGCCCGTCGGCACCGCGATGACGAACGACGAGAGCATGAAGAAGGCGAGCACGACGGTCGACATCGGCGTGGCGAACATGTGGTGCGCCCACACGAGCAGCCCGAGGAAGGCGATGGCGACGGTCGAGGCCGCGATCGCCTTGTAGCCGAAGATCGGCTTGCGCGCGAAGACCGGGAGCACCTCGGAGACCACCCCGAACGCCGGCAGGACGAGGATGTACACCTCGGGATGCCCGAAGAACCAGAACAGGTGCTGCCACAGCAGCGCTGAGCCGCCCTGCGTCGGGTCGAAGAACGTGCCGCCGAAGTGGCGGTCGATCAGCAGCATCGTCACCGTCGCGGCCAGCGAGGAGAGTGCCAGCACGACCAGGTAGGCGTAGATGAGGATCGTCCACACGAACAGCGGCAGCCGGCCCCAGCCCATGCCGGGCGCGCGCATGTTGTGGATCGTCGCGATGAAGTTGACCGCGCCGAGCATCGATGACAGCCCGGTGAGGTGGGCCATGAAGATCCACGCGTCCTGCCCGCCGGAGGGCGAGTACTCCTTGGTCGAGAGCGGCACGTAGGAGAACCAGCCCGCCTCGGGCGGCGTGAAGAAGATCGAGGCGTACAGCGCGATCCCGCCGAACAGGAACATCCAGTACGACCACGCGTTCAGGCGGGGGAAGGCGACGTCGCGCGCGCCGATCATCAGCGGGAGCAGGTAGTTCGCGAAGCCCGCCCAGACGGGGACGCCGACGAGGAAGATCATCGTCGTCCCGTGCATCGTGAAGATCTGGTTGTACTTCTCCGGATCGAGGAACGTGTTGTCCGGAGCGCCCAACTGGATGCGCAGCAGCAGCGCCTCGACGCCGCCCAGCACGAAGAACACCCCGACCGTCCAGAGGTAGAGGATCCCGATCTTCTTGTGGTCGGTCGTGGTGATCCAGGACAGCCAGCCGGTCGCCGGATCCTTCACGTGGTCGGTGATCAGCTCCGAGCGCGGACGCGTCTGCAGGCCGGTCTTAGAGGAAGTGGGTCTCGGGGTGGTGGTCGCCATTACTCGGTGCCCTGCTGGAACTCTTCACGCTGGCGCGCGCCCTCTTCCTCGGCGCTCTTGATCTCCGCCGCCTTGCGGTCGTACCAGGCGCGGTACTGATCGGGTGGCAGCGCGCGGACCTGGGCGACCATGTTGGCGTGGTTGCGCCCGCAGAGCTCGGCGCACTGGCCGTGGAAGAGGCCCGGCTTGGGGATCTTGAACCAGGTCTTGTTGGTGTAGCCGGGGATCGCGTCCATCTTGCCGCCCAGCGCGGGGATCCACCACGAGTGCGCGACGTCGTCGGCGGTGACGTCGAGGGTCACGGTCTGGCCGACCGGCACCACCATCTCGACGTAGCTGAAGACCTTCTTGGGGCCGGGGTACTGGTAGCGCCAGACGTACTGCGCGCCGTCGACCCGGATGTTGAGCGCCTTGCCGCGCGGGGGCGCGGACTGGTCGGTGGAGGCGTACAGGACGCCGTCGGCGGCCGCGACCGGGTTGCCGGCGGCGTCGACGTCGGACGCGGCCGGGTCCTTGATGGCACCGAGCTGGACGAACGTGACCGCGGTGATGAAGACGAGGATCACGGCGGCGCCGACCGTCCAGCCGACCTCGAGCTTCGTGTTGCCGTGGATCTGCGCCGCGACGCGGCCGCGGCGCGCGCGGAACTTGACCAGCGACCAGATGAGGATGCCCTCGACGGCGAGGAAGACGACGATCGCCATCCCGAGGATCAGCTTGTACAGCGAGTCGATCTTCTCGGCGTTCGGCGAGCCGGCCGACTCCGGCGTCAGGATGTCCGCCGACGCCCCCGCGGCGAGGACCAGCGACCCCGCGACAGCGGCCACGAGGGCAGGCCCGAGGGCCTCTCTGAGAAGGGGTGCAACCGAGGCTCGGGCCACTGGTCGGGGCAGTTTAGTGATCGTTGAGGTATGGGGTCCCATGCGCTCAGCGGCCGCCGAATCCGGGTGCCCGCTTCCCCACGAACGCGGCCACACCCTCCACGAAGTCCGCCGACGCGGCCATCTCCTGCTGGATCGACGCCTCGAGCTCGAGCTGCTCGTCCATGTGCGGGTACACGGAGGCGTTGAGCTGGCGCTTGGTGCCCGCGTAGGACCGCGTCGGGCCGCCCGCGAGGCGGTCGGCGAGGTCATCGACCGCGGCGTCGAAGTCGTCGTCGGCGACGACCTGATTGATCAACCCCCACTCGAGCGCCTTGCCGGCCGGGACCCGCTCGCCGAGCATCGCCATCTCGGTCGCGCGCGTCATCCCGATCCGGCCCGGGACGAACAGCGACGAGCCGCCGTCCGGCACGAGGCCGATGTTCACGAACGCGAGCAGGAAGTACGCCGATTCGCGCGCGATGACCAGGTCACACGCGAGCGCGAGCGAGAAGCCGATGCCGACCGCCGGCCCGTTGACCGCGGCGAGGACCGGCTTCTCCATCCGCCGGACGCCGGTGATGATCGGGTGGTAGCGCTCTCGCAGCGCCGTGCCGACGTCGGGATGGCCCTCGGGCGTCGGGTCGAAGCCGGCCTTGAGGTCGGCACCGGAGGAGAAGCCGCGCCCGGTGCCGGTGATCGTCACGGCGCGGACGGAGTCGTCGCCGGCGGCGAGCTCGACGGCGGCGAGGAGGTCGAGCCCGAGCTGCGTGTTCCACGCGTTCATCGTCTCGGGGCGGTTGAGCACGATCCGCAGCTCGCCGCCCCGGCGGCGCAGCTCGACGGTCTCCAGCTCGGGGTCCTCCATGGCGCGGCATCCTACGCGGATGCTCAGGCGTCTCGTCCTGCTCCTCGTCGCGCGCTGACCGCCGGCGTCCGCGCTCGGACCTATACTCGCGCCCGCTGTGCGCCTGTCGACGGCCATCCGCGCGGCCGCTGCGACGGCGCTCACCCTCGGTCTGGCGGCGCCCCTCGTCCGCCGCCGCCTCAACCTGCCTCCGCCCGTGGTGACGGTCACCGCGGCGGCCGCGCCGTTCGCGCTCTGCGTCCTGTTCCCGCGCACGCGGGCGCGCGACGCGGCCACCTGCGTGCTGCAGATGTGGGCGTACGTCGCGACCTACCAGATGCCCAACGACGATCCGGCGGCGCTCGAGGAGCGGGTGCGGGTGACCTACCCCGTCCGCGCCGACCGCGCGATCGGCCTGGGCCGGACGCCGACCATGCGCCTCCAGCGGGCGTTCGGGCGCCCGGGGCGGATCAACCGGGCCGAGCAGGTGCTGGTGTGGTCGCACTGGATCTGGTTCCTCGTCCCCCACGGGACCGTCGCCTACCTGCTGCTGCGTCACCCGGAGCGCTTCCCCGCCGGCGCCGGCCGCATCTACGCGACGTTCGACCTCGGGCTGATCGGCTATTGGGCGGTCCCGACCGCGCCGCCGTGGTACGCGGCCGCCCACGGACACATGGACGACGGGCGAACCCCCGAATTGCGTCGGATGATGTACGAGTACGGGGAGCAGTTCTGGAAGTCCGGCTGGCAGCCTCTGTACGGTTTCCTCGGCGGCAATCCGCTGGCTGCCATGCCCTCGCTGCACTTCGCGACATCCGTGATGGCCGCCCACCTGCTCTCCGAGGTGGGGCGGGGTCCGGGCGCGCTGGGCTGGACGTACGCCGGAACGCTGGGGGTCGCGCTCGTCTACCTCGGCGAGCACTACGTCGTCGACCTCCTCGCCGGCCTCGCGCTCACCGAGGTGGTGCGGCGCGGCGCTCCGCGCGTCGCCCCGGCGCTGCGGGCGGCCGGCGGCGCCGTGGCGTTGCTCGAGGCGCGGGCGCGCGCGTGAACAACCCGATCCGGGTCCCGCGTCGCCACGGCTCGGGCACGCCGGCGTCGTCGGCGCCGGTCCAGGGGCCGGGCGAGACCGAGCACGACGACGACGAGGGCGGCCCCCGGCTCGACTTCACCCGCCGGGGCGCGGTCTTCTTCGGCCTGTTCATCCTCGCGTCGCTCGTCGCGCTGTACTTCCTGCTCCCGCAGCTCGCGGGGCTCGAGGACACGTGGCACCGCATCGAGGAGGGCAACCCGTGGTGGCTCGGGCTCGCCCTGCTGTTCACCGTCGGGATGTTCGCGGGGTACGTCGCGCTCTTCCAGGCGGTCTTCGTCCGCGCCGGGTCGCAGCTGAGCTGGCGGGAGAGCTACCAGATCACGATGGCCGGGCTCGCCGCCACGCGGCTGTTCTCCGCGGGTGGCGCCGGGGGCCTCGTGCTGATGGCCTGGGCGCTGCGGCAGGCCGGCATGAAGAAGCGGGCGGTGGCCGACCGGACGATCTCGTTCCTGGTCATGCAGTACCTGATCTACACGACGGCGATGATCGTCTGCGGCTTCGGCCTGCGCTACGGCGTGTTCCCCGGCGCCGCGCCGATCTCGATGACCCTGATCCCGGCCTCGCTGGCGCTGATCGTCACCATCCTCGGGCTGTCGATCGCGTTCGTCCCGACCGACTTCGAGCGCCGGCTCCGCGGATTCGCGGCGCGCCAGGGGCGCATCGGGCGCCTCGCCCAGCGGCTGGCCAACGCGCCGGCCGCGGCGTCGGCGGGGATGCGCGACGCCCTCGCCCACATCCGCGAGCGCGATCCGGCCCTGCTCGGCGCCGTGCTGTTCTGGGGCTTTCAGATCGCGGTCGTCTGGGCGGCGTTCCGGGCGTTCGGCGATGCCCCGCCGCTCGCGGTGCTGATCATGGGCTTCTTCGTCGGCATGCTCGGCAACCTGCTGCCGCTGCCCGGCGGGATCGGCGGCGTCGACGGCGGGATGATCGGCGCCTACGCGGCGTTCGGGGTCGACGCCGGCCTCGCCGTCGTGGCGGTGCTCGTCTTCCGCGGCTTCACCTTCTGGCTGCCGACTCTCCCGGGCGCGATCGCCTACCTGCAGCTGCGCAAGACCGTCGATCGCTGGCGCCACCAGGGGGCGCTACGCTATACAAACTGAAGTGAGCGAATACGAGGACCACATGGCGAACGAGATCGAGCAGGTCATCATCATCGGGTCGGGCCCGGCGGGCTACACCGCCGCGCTGTACACCGCGCGCGCGGATCTGCGGCCGCTCGTCATCGAGGGCTTCATGTGGGGTGGCCTGCTCCAGCAGACGACCGAGGTCGAGAACTACCCGGGCTATCCGGAGGGCGTCGACGGGCCCGCGATGATGCAGCAGCTCCGCGACCAGGCCGAGCGCTTCGGGACGCGGTTCATCACCGACCAGGCGACCCGCGTCGAGCCCGGCGTCGACGGCGCGCCGCACAAGGTCTTCATCGAGGACGACGAGTACCAGGCCCGGACGGTCATCCTCGCCATGGGCGCCGAGCACCGCAAGCTCGGCGTGCCCGGCGAGGAGGAGCTCGGCGGCCGCGGCGTCTCGTACTGCGCGACCTGCGACGCCGCGTTCTACAAGGACAAGCCGACGATCATCGTCGGCGGCGGCGACTCGGCGATGGAGGAGGCGATCTTCCTCGCCAAGTTCTCCTCGGACGTGAAGATCGTCCACCGGCGGGCCGAGTTCCGCGCGTCGAAGATCATGCTCGACCGCGCCCGCCAGGCCGAGAACATCGAGTTCATGACGCCGTACGTGGTCGAGGAGTTCCACGCGGGCGAGGACGCCAAGAAGCTCGAGTACGCGCGGCTGCGCAACCTCGAAAGCGACGAGATCGTCGAGCAGCCGATGGCCGGCGCGTTCATCGCCGTCGGGCACTACCCGCAGTCCGAGATCGTCCAGGGGATCGTCGACACCGACGACAACGGCTACGTGCTCGTCGACGGGCGCTCGACCCGCACCAACGTGCCCGGCGTGTTCGCCGCGGGCGACCTGGTCGACCACACCTACCGCCAGGCGGTCACCGCCGCCGGCTCCGGCTGTCAGGCCGCCCTGGACGCCGAGTGGTACCTGCGCGACAACCCCGCGGTGCCCACCCCGGCCTCACTCGAGGGCACCGGCGACCTCGCCGAGGCGCAGTGGGCGCCGAGCACCCGCGTCCTCGGCACTACGTAGCGAGCGTTTCGCCCGCCCGCGCGGCGCGCAGCAGCGCGGGCGCGGGGCGGTAGCGCTCCTCGCGGTACTCGTCCTGGAGGCCCATGAGCACCGCGAGCACCTCGACGGGTTCGATCGCGTCGCCCCACTCGAGCGGGCCGCGGGGGTGGTTGAGGCCGAGGACCATGCCGGCGTCGATGTCGGCGGCGCTCCCGACGCCCTCGCCGAGCGCGAACGCCGCCTCGTTGACGAGCTGGCAGACGATGCGGCCGAGCACGAGGCCGGGGGCGTCGCCGACCCACTCCGTGTGGCGGCCGAGCGACGCGAAGAACGACTCGGCGGCGCGCGCCGCGGTGTCGGACGTCGTCGAGGAGCGGGTCAGCTCGACCAGCCGGCTCGCGGCGAACGGCGGCAACGCGAAGAACCCGGCGCTCGCACCGCCGGTGTCGAGCGCGGCGAGCGGCGCCGAGTCGCACAGCAGGATCTGGGGGCCGCCCTCGAGCGGCGGGTCGTCCTCGCCGGCGCCGCAGTCGACGATCAGCGCCGGCAGCTCGCCGGCGGCCTCCTCCGGCGTGGCCGCGTCCCAGCCGGCGGCCTCGGCGGCCTCGAGCAGCTCGGCGGCCAGCGCCGACTCGCCGGCGACGACCACGAGGCCGTCTCCGCCGCCGGGCTCGCGCGCCGGCGGGTCCTCGGGCCGGTGGTCGGGGTACTCGTACCAGCCGCGGCCGGTCTTGCGCCCGTGCCGGCCGGCGGCCACCAGCCGCTCGGCCAGCGGCGACGGCCGCCAGCGCGGCTCGCCCTGCGACTGCGCGTAGAACGACTTCGCGATCTCGAAGCCGACGTCGATGCCGACGAGGTCCATGAGCTCGAACGGCCCCATCCGGAAGCCGCCGCCGAGCCGGACGATCCGGTCCACCTGCTCGGGCGTGGCCAGGCGCTCCTGCACGATCCGCAGTGCCTCCAGGCCGAACGGTCGGTAGCAGCGATTGACCAGGAATCCGGGCGTGTCGGCCGCGTCGATGACGCGCCTGCCCATGGCGGCGCCGGTGGCGCGCGCGACGGCCAGCGCGCGCTCGCCCGATGCCTCGCCGGCCACCACCTCGAGCAGCCGCATGACCGGCGCGGGGTTGAAGAAGTGCATGCCGACGACGCGCTCGGGCCCGGGGACGCCGGCGGCGATCGCGGTGACGCTCAGCGACGAGGTGTTCGTCGCGAGGATGCAGGCATCCGCGACCACCCCGGCCACCTGCGTGAGCAGCGTGCGCTTGAGCTCGAGCGACTCCGGGACCGCCTCGATCACCAGCTCGCAGGCCGCGAGGGCGTCGAGCGTTTCCGCCGCCTCGAGCCGCTTCGGCGCGCCCCCGTCGGTCGTGCCCTTCGCCGCCGCGCGCTCGAGGCGCTCGCGCGCCGCGCGCAGGCCGCGCTCGAGCGCCGCGGCGTCCGGATCGTGGACCAGCGCGCGCGCACCGGACTGCGCGGCGAGCTGCGCGATCCCGGCGCCCATGGTTCCCGCGCCGAGAACGCCGATCGTCGCCGCGGCTGGTCCGTCCCCGCTCACGGGCGAGGACGCTACAGATCTGCTTCGACCGGCCGCGCGCCGCGCCGCGCGCGCCGCAGGTGCGGCCCGCCGTTCGTGGATGGCCCGCCCGTCGGCGGGCGCAGCGGGATCCGCGCGACCAGGCGCGTGCCCTCGCCGGGTGGGCTGTCGATGCGCAGCGTGCCGTCCAGCGCGCCGACCCGGTCGGCGAGCCCGCGCAGGCCCGACCCGCTGCCCGGCTTCGCGCCGCCGCGGCCGTCGTCGGCGACCTCGACCACGGCGACGCCGCCCTCGACCCGGACGGCGACCGTCGCGCCTTCGGCCTCCGCGTACTTCGAGACGTTCGTCAGCGCCTCAGAGACGGTGAAGTAGGCGGCCGCCTCGACCGGCTCGGGGAGGCGCTCGTCCGGCGTCGCGAGCACGTCGACCGGGACGGTGGCGCGCCCCGCGAGGTCGTGCAGCGCCGCCGCCAGCCCGCGGTCGGTGAGGATCGCCGGGTGGATCCCGCGGGCGAGGTCGCGCAGCTCGGCGATGGCGAGCCGCGCCTCGTCGTCGGCCTGGGCGAGCAGGTCGGACGCGTCGGCGCCGCCGGCGATCCGCCGCCGCGCCAGGCCCAGCACCAGCGAGACGGCGACGAGCCGTTGCTGGGCGCCGTCGTGCAGGTCGCGCTCGATCTTTCGGCGCTCGGCGTCGGCGGCGGCGATGATCCGGGCGCGCGAGCCCTGGAGGTCTTCGACCCGGGCCGACAGCTCGGGGTCCGGACTCGAGCCGAGCAGCAGCCGCGCCGCCGAGCTGTGCATGGCGGAGAGCGCCCACAGCGCCACGAGCCCGAGGACGGTCGCGAGGATCCCGACCGGCACCAGCAGGAGTGCCTCCGTGAGCGTGTCGATCCGTTCCGATCCGATCATGGCGCCCTCGGGCACCGCCTCGTACCAGGCGGGCGCGAGCAGGCACCCCGCCGACAGCGACACCAAGGTCACCGAGACCGTGAACGAGATGAGCCCGAGCGGGAAGCTCAGGAACAGGTAGATGAGGTCCTTCCACGTCGCCGGGTCGGCGAGGCGCTCGCGCATCCGCCCGAGTGCCCCGGTGGAGCGCACCGGCCGGTACGGATCCGCCAGCTCGAGCCCCAGGGTGAGGCCGAGCAGCCGGCGCTCGAACATGGCGAGCCCGCGCCACGCGAACAGCATCCCGATCAGGATCGGGATTCCGAGCAGCGTGACCGCCGTGCCGATGCCGACCGCGAGGCCGGTGACGAGGAAGACGAAGTAGGTGAGGCCGAGCGGGAACGCGAGGAGCGAGTAGGCGAGGCGCCCCGGAGTCCGTCGATCGAGCAATCGAGCCACGGCCCGCTAGTCAATACCTCCCGCCCGCGAACCGGAAGGGGGGACCCTGGTGGGGCCGGGGTGCGGGTACCCGTACTACGGCGGCGCGCCACGTCCCGGCGCGGGCTACGCTGCGCTCCAGGTGGACGCGTTCACGGTCATCGTGTCGGGCGGGCTGGGCCTGATGGTCGTCGTCTTCCTGCTCATCGGGTTCTTCTATCCCGGCTCGGGGGCGGACGTCCTGGACTGGAAGCCGACGCGCTCCCCGGAGCTCGAGGCCGAGAACGAGCTCGACGACGTCGCCCAGATGATCGCCGCGCAGAACGAGATGCGCCGCCGCCGCGGGGCGCCGGAACGCGACGAGGCGCAGATCAAGGCGAGCGTCGAGCAGGACAAGGCGGAGCTCGCCGCCCGCGCCGCCGCCTATGCGGCCGAGCGCCGCTCCGCCGGCCGGCCGCTGGACAAGCACGACATCTAGACCGTTGGCGCGCGTCCTGATCGTCGGGTGCGGGTGCCGCGGGCAGGCGCTCGCGCGCGAGCTCGTCGCCGCGGGCCACGCGGTGCGCGGCACGACGCGCGACCCCGCGAAGGCCGCCGCGATCGCCGCGGCCGGCGCCGAGCCCTATGTCGGCGACCCCGACCGCATCGCGACGATGATGGAGTCGCTGCGCGGCACCACGATCCTGTGCTGGCTGCTCGGCAGCGCCACCGGCGACGCCGACGCCGTCGCCGCTCTGCACGGCCCGCGGCTGCGGATGCTGTGGGAGAAGATCGTCGACACGCCCGTACGCGGTGTCGTCTACGAGGCGGCGGGGAGCGTCCCGGACCAGGTGCTCGCCGAAGGGCGGCGCGTCGCCGCGGCCGCGCACGAGACCTGGGTGATCCCGCTCGAGGTGCTCGAGTCCGACCCGACCGACCAGGCGCGCTGGCTCGCCGATGCTCGCGCGGCCGTCGATCGCCTGCTCGGTTAGGACGCTCAGCCGAGCGTTCTGGCGTGGGTTGCTGAATGCCGCCGCCCGGACGGGAGCGACGGTGCACGGAACACCGCCCGAGGTTGGCGTCGACGTATCTGCGGACTTCCGTCTGTACGCGTCCGAGGTAGCTCCTACCGAGCCGCTTCCAGCCGAGGTGACGGAGCGCGGTGCCGCCCTCCGTCAGGTGGTCATCGATCGTCACAACCGACGCGCCACCGAGGCGTTCCTCGCCGAAGTCCTCGCATCGGTCACTGGCTGGGTCGACGCGGACGACGACGGAAGTGTGGTGCCGGCGGCGGCGTTCGTGGCGGCGGTGCGCGACGGTCAGCGAGCGTAGCCGAGCTTCGGGTCTCGCCTTCGGCCGCGTTGCGGGGTCCCTGCGGTCCCGAACCGGGGTCATCGGGGAGGGTGAACCACCCCCATACTTGGCCATCGGCGGCAAGGGGGGTGATTGACCCCGCTATTCGGGGTGAACCACCCCCATGTGAGGTGGAGACGGACACGGGGGTGGTTGACCCCCCACGGCACCGACGCCGCCGCAGGAACACGGGCACCGGCCGCTCCTCTCGCCTGTATCCGGCGACGCGACGTCAGGACCGCGGCGAGGAGGTGCGATTCGCTGGTGGTGGATGGGTGACCGACGGCGTAGACCCGTGCCCTGGCCCGAAACCTGCGCCGAGACGACCGACGGGACCAGCGCGGCGAGCAGCAGCGCTCCGAGGACGACGAGACCTGGACTCCTCAGCGCAACAGGCTAGTCGAAATCGGTACCCCGCCAGGAGAAGAACCGTTGGCGCCGAACGTTGGTAGGGCACACGTCTGGCCCGGAAGGGCGTAGACGGCTTACCGGAGCGGGCGGCCCCTGGGCCGCCCGTTGTCGTTGAAGCTCAGGTTGGGCGCTCGGCGTCGAGCACCGGCGCGAGGCGCTCGAGCAGGTCGCGCACGATTCGCGCGGTGGCGCCCCAGATCATCGTCTCGCCGACCTCGTAGGTGTCGGTGCGGAACGGCACGCCCTTGCGGACCAGCCGCCGCATGCCGTGCCCGGCGCGGACCTCGCGCAGCCGCAGCTCGAGGACCTCCGCGACCTCGGTGGCGGCCGGCACCCAGGCGAACCCGGGCTCGATCGCGCCGACGAACGGATAGATCGCGTAGTTGGTGACGATGGTCGGCGTCGGCGGCAGCGCGCCGGCGAGCACGACGCGATCGGCGGGCAGCCCGATCTCCTCGTGCGTCTCGCGCAGCGCGGTGGCGCGGAGGTCCTCGTCGCCGTCGTCCTGCCGGCCGCCGGGGAACGAGATCTCGCCCGCGTGCGAGCGCAGGTCGTGGCGGCGGCGGGTGAAGACCGCGTGCAGCGCACCCTCCGCATCGCGGTAGAGCGGGACGAGCACGGCCGCGTCCCTGCCGCCGTGGACGTCGAGCTCCGCCGCCGCCTCCGGCGTCAGCAGCAGCGGACCGAGCTCCTCAGCCAGCCGGTTCAGCCTGGATCACCAGGCTCAGACGAGCTCGATGCGCTCGTCGAAGGTGACCTCACCTTCGAGGGTCCGGTGCACCGGGCACTTCGCGGCGATCACCTGCAGGCGCTCGATCTGGTCCTCGGTCAGGTGGTCGGGCATCCGCATGATCAGCTTGAACTTGGTCGGGCAGCCGCGCTCGGCGGGCGAGTAGTCGCAGTCGACCTCGAGCCCGTCCAGCTTCCAGCCCTTGCGCTCGGCGTACATCTCCATCGTGATCGCAGTGCACGAGGCCAGCGACGCCGCGAGCAGCTCCTGGGGGCTGGGGCCGAGGTCCTCCCCGCCCGACGTCTCGGGCTCGTCGGCGGTGAGCGTGTGCTTGCGCACCTTCAGGTCGTGCCGGAACTTGTCGGACACGCGGCGCGCGACGGCTCGCATGGGGGGCATCGTAAGCGGGGGACTCCCTAGTCGTCGAGGGGGTTGAACAGCATCCCCGTGAGCAGCTTGGGGAAGAAGTAGGTGGACTTCGGCGGCATCGTCTCGCCCGCCGCGGCGATCTCGCGGACCTCGGCCACGGGGCTCGGCCGCAGGAAGAACGCGCAGTCGTAGGCCTTGGACTTCACGAGCTCGAGCGCCTCCTCGTCGGTCCGCGAGTACCCGAGCCCGTTGAGGTGGGAGATGTCGTCGTCGGAGAGGCGCAGCGGCCCCTTGAGGATCAGCGCCTCGAGCACCGCGGTGTCGAGGCGCTGGTACGCAGGTGACCGGCCGGCCAGCACCGCCTCGGCGATCGCCGGGTCCTTCAGGCGCAGGCGGAATGCGCGCTGGAAGAACGAGTCGATGTAGCCGAGCTCGAGCGGCCCGTCGCCGTCCGGCGGGCGCAGCTCCTCGTGGCCGATCTCGGTGATGTCGAAATGCTCGCGCAGCGTGATGGCGAGCCCCTCCTGGCGGTCGGACTCGAGGCCGCGCACGAGGCGGTGGGTGGGGAAGATCGTGAGCCCTGGGTCGTTGAGCGAGACGAGACACATGAGCACGTAGCGATGCGCCCCCTCGCCCCCGATCTCGTCCGCGTACACGCGGGCGGTCTCGTAGCGGTGGTGGCCGTCGGCGATCAGCAGCTCGGCCGGCTCCAGCGCCGACTGGACCGCGGCGATCGTCACCGGATCGGCGATGCGCCAGAGCCGGTGGCGGGTCCCGTCGGGGTCGGTCGCCTCGCCGTCGGGATCGAGCTCGGTGTGCGGGGCGACCGCCGCCCAGGCGGCGCCGTTGGGGTCGTCGTAGAGGCTGAAGATGGGGGAGAGGTTCGCCCGCGTCGCCCGCGTGAGCCGCAGCCGGTCCTCCTTCGGGCCGGGGTGCGTGCGCTCGTGCGGCCGGATACGGCCGGGCCCGTAGTCCTCGACCCGGACGCGGGCGAAGAGCCCGTGGCGGGTGCGGGTCGTGCCGTCCGGACCCGTGTAGTCCTGCGCGAGCGCCCACAGCGCGGGCTCTGCGTCGCGGACCAGGATCCCGTCCCGCTGCCAGGCCGAGAACGTCTCGGCCGCGTGCTCGTAGGGGTCGTCGCCTTCTGGGAGGTCGATCTCGACGACGTTGTGCTCAGACAGGCCGAGCAGCGCTGCGCGCTGCTCGGGGTCGATCACGTCATAGGGGGGCGCGGTGACCGCTTCGAGGCCGCCCGTGCGGGCGAGGTCGTAGTGGAGCGCGCGGAGGGGTTGGACGTCGGCCACGAGGGCCGAGGCTACCGCCGGACCCCGAAGTCCGTCGTGTACGTCGCGCCGAGGCCCGACGAGCTGACGCGGACGGGGGCGGCGGCGACGATGCCGATGCCGATCTGGCGGTACTGGGAGCTGAGGATGTTCGCCCGGTGGCCGGGGGAGCGCATCCACGCCTTGACGATCTCGCGCGGGGTGGCCGAGGAGCCGATGCCCCAGGCGATGTTCTCGCCGATGGCCCAGCCGTTGGCGTTCTTCACGTAGCCGGCGCGCTTGATGCGATCGGCCATGGTGGCGCCGGACGGCGAGGTGTGGTCGAAGAACTTGGTCCGGGCCATGTTGGCCGAGTGGCCGGCGGCCGCGCGGCGCAGCCGGCGCTCGGAGCGCAGCGACTTCAGGCCGTGGCTGAGGCGCTCGCGGTTGAGCAGGCAGAGGACCGCCTTGCGGGCCTTGACGGCGGTGCTGCGCGTCGGGACGTCGTCGCCGCCGGTGCAGGTCTTCGGTCCGCCGGGGCGGGCCGAAGCGGCGCCGGGGGCCAGGATCAGGGCGCCGACGGTGAGGACGACGACGAGGAGCAGCGATGTAAGGGGGGTGCGGCGCATTTCGTTCCGCCTCCTTGGCGAACGGGGGACTCGGGCTTGGTCCGCACTCCGTATGACTCGTTGCCCGAACCCGCATGCGCGGTCCTTCGGCAGCTCGGCTTGCTCCTCAGTGGGGGAGCTCCGTGGCTTTGCGTCCCACCCTCGCGGGTGGTTTGCCATTTCGGGATGAGACGGACCTTCTGAGCGTGTTGATCGGCCCCTCGGCGGCTGCCTTGAGGAACTTGACAGCCGTCCGACATTCCGGACAACTGTTGATCGGGCGCCCGCGGCCGCGAGTAGCATCCGCCCCGTGCAACCGACGACCGGCACGTACTCGCTCGGCCCGGACAACGCGTCGCTTCAGGTCAAGACCTATCGCGAGGGCATGGCCTCCAAGGTCGGCCACGACCTCGTCATCGCCGTCACGCGCTGGGAGGCCACGGTCGACCTCGCCGACGATCCGGCCGCCTCATCGGTCGAGCTGACCGCGGACGCGCGCTCCCTGGAGGTGCGCGACGGCGTTCGCGGCCTCAAGCCGCTCACCGACAAGGACCGCGCCGAGATCGTCAAGAACATCGACGAGAAGATCCTGCGCGGGCAGCCGATCGTGTTCCGCTCGAGCGCCGTGCGGCCCGACGGCGAGCGCCTGACCGTCGAAGGCGAGCTCACGATGGCCGGCGCCACCCGCCCGGTCACTGCGCAGCTCGACGCCGGCGCGGACGGCAGGGTCAGCGGCACGATCGCGCTGGTGCAGAGCGAGTGGGGGATCAAGCCGTACCGCGGTCTCATGGGCGCGCTGAAGGTGCGCGACGAGGTCGAGATCGTGGCCGACGCGCGCCTGAGCCCCTAGACTCGGCGTGCCGCGGGGCGTGGCGCAGCCTGGTAGCGCATCCCGTTTGGGTCGGGAAGGCCGCCGGTTCAAATCCGGCCGCCCCGATCACGATGCACGAGGATCACGGATTGGGCACGCCTGGCCGACGCCCGGCTTCGGCCGGATCGCGAAGCCGGGCGAGTCGGCCTGATCACACCTCCTGCGTGCAGCGATGACCCATGGGCATCGGTGACGGCACGGGGCGCGGGCTAGGGTCTCTCTCCCTCTCTCTGACAGGAAAAGTTCCGGCTTTCCACCCGCCCGCGCGGGTCCGCGAAGCGGGCACAGAGACTCAATCCGACTTGCCTCGTGGAGGTCGCCGTCACCCATGCTCCGTCGTCTCGTTCCAATACCGCTCGCGGCCGCGCTGCTGGTGCCTGCGTCGGCCCCGGCCGCGGTGACGCCGGGCTGTGCTGCGCGCCCAGTCGGCCGTCCTGGGGGCGATCCTGACCGCCGGGGCATCGCGCTCGTCCTCGCGCCCATCGCGCTGGGCGAGCTGTGGCCGCTCTAGCCATCCATTTCCGGGCGATCCCGGGGGTTGAGTACTACTAGGGTGCCGGTGGTTGAGCAAGCAGACGGCTTGGGCGCCCGCACAGCGGCGATTGGTGGGACGGCAGCGCGAGCTGGCCGCAATCGAGAGCGTGCTGCAGCGACGCGCCGGAGGGGTGGCGAGCACGCTCTGGATCCACGGCGAGGCGGGGATCGGCAAGACGAGCCTGCTCGACGAGCTGCGCGCGCGTGCCGAGGCGCGCGGGCACCTCGTCGTCTCGGGTCCGGGTGCGGAGTTCGAGCGCGACAATTCCTTCGGGGTCTGGATCGACGCGCTCGATGACTACGCCGGCTCCCGCGGCCTGAGCCGCCTGGAGCGGCTCCTGGGCGATCGCCGCGAGGAGCTCGCGTGGGTCCTGCCCGCGATCCGGGCCCCGTCGGGCTTCGCGCTCCCGGCCCTGCCCGAGGAGCGCTACCGGGCGCATCGCGCCGTCCGTGCCCTGCTCGACGCCGTCGCGCGGCAGCGCTCCGTCGTCGTGGCCCTCGATGACCTGCAGAGCGGGGGGAATCCGTTCTACCTCCAGGAGCTCGCGGTGTGGCGGTCGCGGCGGCGGCGCGCGGTCCCTGCCGCGTCTGAGGACTGGCCCGCCGAGACCCCGCAATCGGTGGCCGCGGCGCTCGCGCAGGAGATCACCGCGCTCACCCCTTCCGCCCGTCAGAGCGACTTCGCCGCCGTCCGGGCGTGGGCCGACCGCGCCGGCGCGAGCGCGCTCGCCTGCGACGTCCCGCGCTCGCCGCCGTCGCTTCCGCCCCGGAGTGCTTCGCGCACGACAGCGCGGGCGACGCCGGGCCGGCCGAGCGCTGCCGGGCGGAGGCCAGCGCGCGGTTGGAGGGGCTCGATGACGAGCAGCTCGCGGGGCATCTCGACGTCGCGTACTCCCTCGGCTTCGCCGAGTTCTTCTGCGAGCGCGACGACGACGCCGCCGACCATCCGGGGCCCCGCAGAATCATGGCTGGCGCGCGGCGAGGCGACGCTCGCGATGCTCGAGCTCCCGATGGCCAGCTCGGCGCTTCTGCGCGCGCGCGCCGACCTCAACCTCGCCGAGGAGGACCCGGACACGGCGGCGGCGGTCGCACTGGAGGCCGTCGCGCAGGCCACCGCCGCCGGCGCGCGCGTCCAGGCCGCGCGCTGTCGCACGTTCGCCGGGCGCGCGCTCGTCGCCGCCGGGCAACTGGGACGGGCCGAGGCGGAGCGCGACGCCTGCGGCGCGCTGCGTCTGCGCGACGAGGCCGCGCGGGAGCTCCGCCGCCTCGGCCGTCGCGTGGCCGCCCGCCAGCCGCGCGGTTCGGGCGGGACGGGGCTGGACACGCTGAGCGGGCGCGAGCGCGACATCGTCGCCGGCGTCGCCCAGGGACGGACGAACCGCGAGATCGGAGAAGAGCTCTTCCTCTCCGCCAAGACGGTCGAGGGCCATCTGACCAACGTGTTTGCCAAGCTCGGCGTCCGCTCTCGCGCCGAGGTGGCCGAGGCAGTCGGCCGCGCGCGGCGAGAGGACTGACGCCGGCGAGCTCGCCGCTCCCACATGCAGCCCATCACCGCGCAGAACTCCGCCGCCTACCGGGCACCGATCGGCCTGTCCGCGGATCCTGTCGTGTTCTCGCTGGTCGCCGGACGGCTGTCGGTCCTGCTGGCACGACGGCTCGAGGAGCCCCAGCGGGGCGTCTTCGCGCTGCCGGGCGGGTTCGTCGGCGCCGACGAGTCACCTGAGGACACCGCCGAGCGCAAGCTGCGCGAGAAGACCGGGGTGGGGTCGGTCCACCTCGAGCAGCTGCGCACGTACGCCGACCCCGGCCGCGATCCACGCGGATGGCTGCCGTCGATCGCCTACCTCGCGCTCGTGCGCCCGGAGATCCTGCCCGACGAGGGCCCGGCCGACCGCGACGCGTCCTGGCATCCCGTCGACGCGCTGCCGCCGCTCGCGCTCGACCACGCCCGGATCGTCGACGACGGCCTCTGGCGCCTGCACGCGCGGGTCGCGGAGAAGGCCTGGTTCGTGCGCGTTGCCGGCGGGCTCCTCCCCGAGCCGTTCACGCTCGGCCAGGCGCAGCGGCTCTACGAGGCGCTGCGCGGCGAGCCGGTCGACACCGCCAACTTCCGCCGCGACGTCAAGGCGACCGGGCTGCTCGAGCCGACCGGGGCGCTGCACCACAAGGGCCCGGGCCGGCCGGGCAAGCTCTACCGCCGCCGTGAGGCCGCCCCGGCAGCGCATACCCTTCCGGCAGGCCCCCGTAGCTCAGCTGGATAGAGCGGCTGCCTTCTAAGCAGCGGGCCGCAGGTTCGAGTCCTGCCGGGGGCATGCGGTCAGCGGCCGGCCGCCGCCGAAGCCGTCCGCGACCCCGGTTCCGCCACAACGTGGCGAGCCCGGGGTCGCCTGACCGTCAGGAGGTCGCTCAGGGCTAAGCTCAGATCCACCATGGCGGACCGCGCGCTGAGGTGGCCCGCACCCGAGACGACCGACTCCGAGCGCCAGCTGCGGGGGCGTGCGCTGGCGCTCCTGTGGGCGACCGGCACGACGCTCCTCGTCCTCTCGGTGGTTGTCCCGGACCGCAGCGGGATCGACGAGCCGCAGCTGCTGACCGCCTCCGCTGTCGCCTACGCGTTCGCGGCGGTGATGTACGGCGGCTCCGGGCGCCTGCCGCGATGGACGTTCGACGTCGCACTCGCCGGCGGGAACGTCCTCATCTCGGTGCTGGTGCACACCACCGGCGGCGCCGAGAGCCCGTACGCGCTGTTCTACCTCTGGCAGGTGGTCTACACGTTCTACTTCCTGCCGCTGCCCCGTGCCGTCGTCCAGCTCGCCGTGGCGCTGGCCGGCTTCACCGTCGCGGTGCTGCTCGACCGCGACGGCGGCCTCGCCCTCGTGCGCTGGCTGCTGACGCTGAGCACCCTGCTCGTCGTCGCGGCGCTGGTCGGCGCGCTGCGCCGCCACGTGCAGGCGCTCGTCTCCCAGCTCTCGGACCTGGCGCGCGTCGACCAGCTCACGGGCATCCCGAACCGCCGCGGCTTCGACGAGGTGCTCCGCCAGGAGAGCAAGCGCGCCGCGCGCTCCGGTCGCGCGTTCAGCCTCATCCTGATCGACATCGACCACTTCAAGCTCGTCAACGACCGCCATGGTCACCCCGCTGGAGACCGCGTGCTCGAGCACGTCGCGCGGCTGCTGCAGGCGGGCACGCGCGAGGTCGACTTCTTGGCGCGGATCGGCGGCGAGGAGTTCGCGATCCTGGCGCCGGACACGCCGATCGACCAGGCGGAGATCAGCGCCGAGCGGCTTCGCGGGGCCATCGCGCGGACGCCGGCTCCCGGCGGCGTCGAGCTGACCGCGAGCTTCGGCGTCGCCGCGGACGTCGACGGGGAGAGCGCGACGGAGGCCGCCGACCGCGCGCTCTACCTGGCCAAGGACCGCGGCCGCAACCGCACGGAGCTGGCGCCGCACACGGCTGCGGCGTGACGCGCATGGACGTCACCGCCATCGACTACCACACCGCCGGCGAGCCGTTCCGCATCGTGACGTCCGGCGTGCCGGACATCGAGGGAGCGGGTGTCGCCGACCGGCGCGAGCGGGCGGCGCGATCAGAGGCGGTCGACGCGGTGCGCCGGCTGCTCTGCCACGAGCCTCGCGGGCACGCCGACATGTACGGCTGCTTCCTCGTCCCGCCGGACGACGAGGGCGCGCACCTCGGCGTGCTCTTCTGGCACAAGGACGGCTACTCGACCGCGTGCGGCCACGGGACGATCGCGCTGGGAGCGTGGGCGATCGAGTCGGGCCTCGTCGCCGCGCCCGCCGACGGCGAGGCCGACGTCGTCATCGACGTTCCCTCCGGGCGCGTCGTGGCGCGCGTGCGCGTCCGCGGCGGCGCGGTGGCGTCGGTCGCCTTCCGCAACGTGCCGGCGTACGTCATCGCCCGCGGCGTCGAGGCCGCCGGCGTCGACGTCGACGTCGCCTACGGCGGCGCCATCTACGCGTCGGTGCCGGCCGAGCGGTTCGGCCTGCGAGTGGTCCCGGGGCATCTGGAGCGGCTGATCGCCGCCGGGCGCGACGTCAAGCGCGCGCTCGAGGGCACCGAGGCGTCGCGCCATCCGGCCGACGACCGCCTCTCCGGGATCTACGGCACGATCCTGTACGAGGTGGTCGGTGAGCGACACCAGCGCAACGTGACGATCTTCGCCGACGGCGAGGTCGACCGCTCGCCGTGCGGGTCGGGCACCTCGGCGCGCTGCGCGCTGCTCGCCGCCGACGGCGTCCTCGCGCCGGGCGAGACGCTGCGCCACGACGGGATCGTCGGCACGACCTTCACGGCGCGCGTGCTCGGCTCGGACGGGGCCGGCGTGCTGACCGAAGTCGAGGGAATGGCGTACCGCACCGGCGAGCACCGGTTCACGCTCGACCCGCGCGATCCGCTCGGGACCGGGTTCGTCCTGCGATGAGCCTGGCGTTCCTGTCGGCCGAGGACGTCGAGCGGCGCCTGGACTTCGGCGCTGCGGCCGATGCGCTCGAGGCGGCGTTGCTGGCGGGTCTCGATCCGGAGGCCGACCCGCCCCGCAGCGTGCTCGACCTCGACGGCGGCGGGCAGTTGCTGGTGATGCCCTCGGCGGCCGGAGGCTCCGCCGCGGTCAAGCTGGTCACGGTCGGCGGCGACCCGCGGGTCCAGGGCGTCTGCGTCGTGTTCGACCCGGCGACGCTGGCGCCCACCGCCGTGGTCGACGGCGGCGCGCTGACCACGCTCCGGACGCCCGCCGTCTCGCTCGTGGCGGTCCGCCGGCTCGCGGTGCCCGGCGCGCGGCGGCTCGTGGTGTTCGGCCGCGGCCCTCAGGCCCACGCGCACGCGCACGCGATCAGCTCTGTACGCCCGATCGAGCAGGTCGACCTACTCGGCCGCGACGACGCGGCGGGGGCCGACGAGCTGGTCGCCGCGGCCGACATCGTCTGCTGCTGCACCACCGCCAGCGAGCCGCTGTTCGACGGCGCTCTCGTCCCCGACGACGCGCTGGTCGTCGCGATCGGCGCGCACGAGCCGGGCGTCCGCGAGACCGACGACGCGCTCGCCGCACGTGCGACCGTGATCGTCGAGTCACGCGCCTCGGCGCTGCGCGAGGCGGGCGACGTCATCGGCGCGATCGACGCCGGCGTGGTCGCGGCGGACGAGCTCGTGACGCTCGCCGAGCTGGTCCGCGGCCGGGCGACGATCCCACTCGACCGCCCCCGCCTGTTCAAGACGACGGGGATGTCCTGGGAGGACGCCGTCGTCGCCGCGGCGCTGGTCTGACGTCAGGCAGCGGCCGCCGCCGCGCGCATGCGCGCGAGATCCTCGGAGGACGCGACCAGCACGTCGAGATCCGCCGCGATCCGCACGGGCCGCGCGTCGTCGTGGAGGTCGCGATAGCCGTCCGTGCCGACCGGGCGATGGAGGATGACGACGGCGGCGCCGGTCGCCTCGAACTCGCGGCGCGCCGCGGCCAGGCGGTCGAGGTTGCGCTCGTACAGCGCGGGGACGATCGTCAGCGGCGCGAGCGCCGGCGCGGGCATTCCGTAGGCGGCCGCGGCGGCATCGCCGGCGATCACGTGGTCGACGCGATGGCGGCGCAGGATCTGCAGCGGCGCGATCCACGCCTCGTCTCGGAGGGCGTCGGCGTCGGGGCGGGGGAGAACGACGGGGCTTCGAGCATGCACGGAGCTTCGCGGCCGCCCCGCCGCCTCCTCCCGGAGATCTCCCGGCCGCTGCTAGATTTCGCCTCCCGCGCGCACGCGGGCATGGTGGGCGTAGCTCAGTTGGTAGAGCTCCTGGTTGTGGTCCAGGCGGTCGCGGGTTCGAGTCCCGTCGCTCACCCCTTACGTAGAGCCAAGAACCGGCTGGGAGATCTTCCCGCACACGGCCGACGGGGTCCAATTGGGGTCCAACTGTCTCGGCTACGCGAGGGCTTGACGCTCGCCGAAGCCTTGGTGCCCCAGGCGCGCCGGAACCCCGCGATCCGGCTTCGCGGTCGCGACCTTGGACGATTGCGCAGGAGGCAGAGTCGGGAACGCTTCGGAAGGCCCGTGTTGGCGATGTCTAGACCCGGGCACTGCCGCGCGTACCACGCGCGCCTATCCTGAACGCGCGCATGAGCAGCCCGTATGCGACCGGTGGTGGCGGCGTCACACTCGAGCGCCGCGTCGCTGCCCTGTGGCTCGCACGTCTCCTCACCGGCGATGCCGCGCCGGAACTGGGCGACGACCGGCGCGTCGTGGCCGTCGCGTTCCAGCAGGAGCCTGCGATCGCGGTCGACGACCTCGTGATCCTCGCGGCCCGGGCCGACGAGCTGGAGCCGAGCCTCCAGCTCGCGATCGCGGTTCGCCGGTGGCCGAACGTCGTGACCAGCGACACGGACATGCAGAAGCTCGTCGCCGACCTCGTCCGCGCGCTGGAGCAGACGCTCGCCGACAAGCGCCGGGAGCACCGGCTCGCGATCGCCGTCGCCGGGCCGCAGCCGCACGCCCAGGCGCTCGCGTCACTCGCTGCCCTCGCCCGCAAGCAGTGCAATGCGACCGAGTTCTTCTCGCTGGTCGAGGAGCCCAACCGTTTCCCGAAGGCGCTTCGCGATCGTCTCCGGCACCTCGAAGCCCTCGTCGGGGCAGCGCTCGCCGCCGGGGACGAGGTCCCGGACCCTGCCACGGCGCTCGTCCGCCAGCGCACGTGGGACCTCCTGGTCCGCCTGCACGTCCTGCAGGTGCGGGTCGAGGAGCCGGATATCAGCGACTGGACGGCGGCGCAGAGCCGCCTCGCGACCGTCGCGCGCGACAGGGACCTGTCGGGCGCCGGCCGCTTGCTCGAGCGCCTCGAGTCCCTGGCCGCCGCGTACGCGCCGACCGCGGCCACGGTCGACGCGCCTCTCCTTGGTCGCGACGTCCATCATCTCCTCGAGCCAGGTGTCACGCGGTCGCACCGCGGCTGGTCGAAGCTCGAAGCCCTGGACGCCTCGGCCCACCAGGCCGTCCGCGACAGGGTCGGCGCCCCCGGAGACGCTGCGTCGTGGCACTTCGACCGCGACGCTCAGGCCGACGACCTGCTCGCCTGCGCCGACGCCAACGGCGCCGTCCTCGTCCAAGGCGAGTCGGGCGTGGGCAAGAGCGCGCTGGCCCTGGCGGCCGCGCACCGCGCCCGGAGCGCCGGGCGCGCAGGCGCGCCGGCCGAGGCCACCTGCATCAACCTCCGCGATCTGCCTCTCACCTGGCTCGAGCTCCAGCAGATCCTCGGAGCGCCCTTGGCCGACATGCTTGAGCAGATGAGCGCGCCGCATCGGTACCTCGTGATCGACGCCGCCGACGCCGCCGCCGAGTCCGGCCGCGAGATGTTGATGTACCTCGTGGACGCGGCCGTCCGCAGCGACGTGCGCCTGATCGTGGTGACGTCCGACGACGGCTGGCCCGCGGTTTCGGAGGTTCTCGGGAACCGGATCGGCTCCGAGCCCGCGCCGTTCGAGGTCGCCCCGCTCGACGACGCAGCGGTGGCCGAGCTCGTCGCCAAGTTCCCGCGCCTGCAGCGCCTCGCCTCTTCCCCCCGGTCACGTGAGCTGCTCCGGCGGCTCGTCGTCGTCGACCTCCTGCTGCGTAGCGAGGTCTCCGAGACGCCGCTGAACGCCACCGAGGCGATGGCCGCGATCTGGCGCGGGCTGATTCGCCGCAACGAGCGCCGCGACCGCGGTCTTCCCGACGCGCGCGAGCAAGTGATGCTCCGCCTTGCCGCCCACGAGCTCAGCCGCACGCCGGTCGGTGACCTCGACCCTGACGCCCTCGACGGTCTCCGCCGCGATGGGCTGGTGCGGACAAGCCACGACGTCTGCCAGCTCGAACCGCAGTTCGCGCACGACGAGGTGCGCCGCTACGCGCTCGCGCGCCTCCTCGCCGCCGAGGAGGACGTCGCCCGGGCCGTCCTCGATGCCGGCGGACCGCGCTGGGCGCTCGGTGCTGCGACGCTGGCCGTGCAGCTCCAGCTCTCGCGCGCCGCGCAGCCGACGTCGACCACGCCGGGCCTCTTCGAGACGCTGCAGGCCTCCTTCGACGCCCTCGCCGCGGCCGGGTACGGCGAGCGGTGGGCCGACGTGCCGACCGAAGCGCTTCTGGCGCTCGCTGATCCGGCCCCGCTGATCGCGGTCGCCGGGCCGGGCCTCCTCGCCGATGGTGCAACCGGGCTGAAGCACCTGCTGCGGCTCCTGCATCAGCGCCGCGCCAGCCCCTTGGGGTTGCCCGAGCCCACTGTCGCCGACCCGGTCGTCTCTCTGCTCCTCGAACAGGAGCGCCCGTGGTCGACCGCCAAGGACGCGGCGCGGCTTCTTCGGGGGTGGCTCGTCGTCCTGCATATGGCGGCTACCCCGGCAGGGCATATTCAGCGGCTCCGTCTTCGCGACCGCCTCGTGGAGGCGGTCGAGCAGGGCGACCGTCGACTCGCGAAGCTGCGAGCCGAACGCGAGGCCGCGCAGTCGAACCCGACGCCCGAGCAACTCGAGCGCGCTCGAGTCCTCGAGGAGCGCCGGCGCCCGCTGCTGATCTCGCCGCTCGGTCTCGGCCGCCCCGCCCGTCGCAAGCCCGAGCTGCCGGGCGAGCTGGTCAACGAGACGGTTGTCGAGCTGCTCGCGCTGCTCGGTCCCGACCTCGGCCAGCCCGGCGAGCAGCTCCTGCGCCGCCTCGCGACCGACGCACCCGAGAAGCTGTGGCCGGCGCTCGAGCAGCCGGGGACCGCAGGTGCGCTCGCGGCACACGGACACGGCCTGCTCGTGGACCTCGCCGAGGCGTACTACCTCGATGACGACGAGGACGACGACGGCTTCGGCTTCGGCTTTGCCATCGATGCCGAGGGCGTCCGCCACCACCACTCCCTCGGCCTTCCGACCGCCACCGACATCCGTGGGCCGTTCCTCGCGATCTTCGAGACCGACTTCGGCGCCGGCGTGTCGATGGTGAACCGGTTGCTCAACCACGCGACGCGCACCCGCGAGCGGACGCTCCGTGCCCTGTACGCCGACGTCGACCCGGACGACGCGCCGCACGACCGGGTGGAGTTGAACCTCACTGGCGACCCGCGCGCCTACCTCGGGGACGACAACGCGTGGCAGTGGTATCGCGGGACCGGAGCGGGACCGTACCCGTGCATGAGCGCGCTGCAGGCGCTCGAGCGCGTCTGCGACCAGCTCCTCGTCGACGAGGTCGTCACGTTGCGCGAGCTCGTCACGCTGCTCATGGAGGGCTGCGAGAACCTGGCGATGGCCGGCCTCGTGGCCGGCCTGCTAGTCCGGCACGTCGAGCGCGCCGGCGACCTGCTCGACCCATTCCTGGCCGACCCCGCGATCTGGCACCTCGAGACACGCCGGACGGTGACGGAGCGGGCGTCGCCGGGCCTGGCCGCCGATTCCACTGGGTTCGTGAACCCCGAGCGCCGCCACTGGTCGTTCCGGGAGGCGGCGACGGTCATGACCGCGTACGCCGACCCCGACCGCGCCGAGGAACTCCGCGCGGTCGGTGACCGACTCGTCGCCCGCGCGGAGGAGCGCTCAAGCGGCCACAACTCCGAGTACGTCGCGATGGTGCGGATCTGGGCCGCGACGCTGGACCGGGCGACCTACCAGAGCACCACCGAGAACGGCCAGACGTACGTCGCTGCCACCCCGCCGCAGGACGCGCAGGAGACACTCGCCGCCGGCAACGCCGACCTACAGCGCGGCAACGAGGTCACGCAGCTGCATTTCAAGTACCTAACCATCGGCAACCCGCGGTACACAACCGGCCCTCCGCCGGACGGGCCCGACGTCGAGGCGGACCTCGAGCGGGCCCGTGCGTTCCTGATCGAACCACCGGAGCAGACGGCGGTGCCGGTCCGGGACGTGGCGGCGGTCGTCGCGTGCTACGCCGTCGCCAGGCTGGCGACTGGTGGCCTCGACCTCTCCGAGCGTTGGCGCGCCTTCGCGGTCGAGGTGGTGCTCCGCGTCGTCGAGGGCCTTGGACCTCCCGACCCACAGAACACCGACCGCCCGTCGTCCCAGATGGACGCCGACCGGCAGGTAGCGCAGGTCCTCCCAGCGATGCTCGCCGCCGGCACCGGCGCTTTCCGCGACGACACTGGCGCCGACGCGCATCCCCGCGTCGTCGCCGCCGGCCAGCGCCTGGCGCAGTCCAACGCCATGGAGACGAGGATGGACCTGGCCGTCGCCCTCGACGAGACGTGGCGACGCCCCTGCGCCGAGTCTGGCGGCTGCTGGCACCGCGACGCCCTCGACTGGGCGATCGAGTCGATGCGCGACTGCGTGCTCGGCCCCTGGGGTCAGTACGGCCAGCGGGCGATCGCGCGGCTCGGCGAACCGGTCGGCGACACGCTCGCGGCAGTCGCCGACCAGGACGTCTACGTCGGGCGCCTCGACGCCGGCATCCGCGCCCTCGGCGCAGCGGCGACGTCACGCTCCTGTGTCGCCGACGAGGCGCGCGTGCTCGTGCTCGAGGCGCTCAGGGCCAACCGCCGCGGCACGGTCGCCCACGACAACAGCTACGACACGTATGGCACGCACGCCCGCATTGCCGGCCGCACGCTTCTCGCCCTGACCGCCGACGGCGACGTCGAGCCGCTCTGGCTGCACCTGGCGTCGTTCGCCGACCGGCCCTCGGACCTGACCTCGCTCCTGCGGGGGCTCGCCGGCCTCGCGGGCCAAAGCGAGAAAGCCGGTGCGACGGCGCGCGCCCTCTGGCCGCAGATCGTCGAGCGCGTGCTGGGCTCCTCCGGCCCGGACCACGAGCGGTTCTCCGACAGCCTCTCGGGATCTTCGGCGCTCGCGGCGCTCGTCCCCCTCCCGGGAGATCCAATGGCCTGGACCGACCCGATCGGATGGACGACCGCGGTTGACGCATGGATCACGGTCGCGGCCGGAAGGCAATGCTGCGTCGACGCCTTCATCGGCCTCATTGCTGCGCTGCCGGTCGACCAGCAGGCGACCTTCGGCATGCCCCGCATCGCGAGGCTCGTTGGCTCCGACGCCAAGCGCGTGCCGGTCGATAGCCCCGCCCTCGATCGCTGGCTCATCGGGATACGCGACACAGCCATGGCGACCGGCGTCGGGGAGACCTGGCAGCAGCTCGTCGACGACTTCGTGGTCGCCGGCAACAGCCGGCTCTCCGCGTTCTCGGAGTAGCGCCACAAGCGACCGCGTCCGTCCCGCCGCCATCCTCGCCCCAAGTTCGGTCGCCGCGCGGAGCCCTGGCCGCGCCGGTGTTATCGAACATCACGCACGGGTCACGATCAGCCACCGCGCGACGCGGGCCGCCGCGATAAGGCTCTGCACGCGGGCAGCGTCCGCGAACACGGTGTGCTCGCTCGCGCGACACGGGATCGACACAGGCGCGCCGGCCACGGATTCCCCGACGAGGGCGCCGGCATGCAGAAGCCGCCCAGCCGGTCGACACGACTGAAGTCGTTTTGCCCGAGCGGGCCACTCGCGGGCTGTGCGGTCAGATGCCCGCTTGTCGTCCAGACCTGATCCCGTTGGCTGGCCGTCCTCGAGCCCACTGGACCGCGCGGAGCTCGGACATGGCGAGCCTGCGTGACCGCCGGGAGTCGGGGGCGAGGCGGACTTGCCGGCGCCCGCACTATCGCCAACCGCGAACCCGGGGCGCATGCCATCCGCCGCACCAGCTGGCCGTCCGCCTGCGGCGGATCGCCGGGGGCGAGCCCTTCGGGCCGAGAGCTGGCGCGTGCGTTGTCACGCACCCCGGTCGACGGCCGGCATCGACGGGACTTGTCAGTCCACCTCACCCACCACTCCCAGGAGGTCTCGCAGCGTGCTCACCATCACCGGCAACGGCCGCCTCACTCGCGACCCCGACCTGCGCACCACGAACTCCGGAAAGACGGTCGCCAACCTCGCCGTCGCGTCGGACCGGCGCAACCGGGACGACGAGCCGCTCTACATCAATCTCGTCGTCTGGGAAGGCCAGGCCGAGGCGGCCGCCGCTCACCTGGTCAAGGGCCAGAGCGTGTTCTTCTCCGGCCGGCTGGACACGCGCGCGTACCAGAGCCGTGACGGCGAGGATCGCGTCGCGCTCGAGGTCCACTCCGTCGACCTCGAGTACGGCCCGAAGCCGCGCGGCCGCGACGAGCACGCCAGCGCCGAACAGCCTGTGGCCGCCGGCCGCCAGGACCCCGACGACGAGATCCCGTTCTAACGCCGACGCTGGGCGGCGGCCTGCGGGCCGCCGCCCGCTCAGCCCGGCCGTGCCCGGCGGCCCCGGTCGCGCAGGGGCGAATCCCCGGCCCGGGCGCCCTATGTCACTCGACCGCTGAACCCACGGAGGACCTGATGCCCGACTCGACGATGCTGTCCGGCTGGACCTACCGCCGCGACGCGATGTGGGAGGAGCAGAAGTCGCGCTTGTGGGCGATGACCCGCGAGGAGCGCGTTCGCGCGATGCGCGCCGGCGCGCTCTCCATACGGCTGTGCCTGCACTGGGCGAGTCGGGCGCCCCACGAGGTTCCGACGCTCAACGGCGAGTGGGAGTTCATCGCCGCGAAGACCCCGGAGATCGCCGACCAGCGGCCGGCAAAGGCCGGGAGCAGTCGTGAAGCTCAGTGAGCTGCTCGCGGTGCTCTCACCCGGCGGCAGCGTGCTGGGCGCGACCGCGGTGTTCATCGCGTCGTCGCGTACCGGCCGCGAGCTCGCCGACGACGTTCTGCGCGGCGCCGGCATCGGCACGCTCGGCGGCACCGCCGTCGCACTGACCGTTTGGGTCGCCGACCAGCTCGCCGGGGCGTAGCATGGCCTGTATGTCGGTCACCGAGCGCGCGATCAAGGGCCTGATCCCCGGCCTCGCGGTCATGGCAGCGATCACTGCCGCCGGCGCGCCGGCCACCGCGATCTACGTGGCCGGGCTCGCGCTCATCGCCGCGGTTGCCGTCTACGCCGTCGTCGTGCCCACCGGCGTCCGCCGCCCGCTGCGTCCCCTGCCTGCGCGTCGCCAGACGCCCGCGCAGCACCCGACGCCGAACGCGCGCTGACCGCACCGCGGCGTCAGTCGCGGCCGCTACGGTGCCCGGGCCGTGCGCATCGCGTTGCCCGAGATCACCGTCGCGGTGGACGGCACGCCGCAAGCCGCGTCGTCCACGATCGCCACCGCCGGCGCCTACGTCGTGGTCGTCGCCACCACCCTGCCTGACCTCGCAGTCGGCGTCACGTCGGTCTACCTCGGCGACGTCGCCGGCCCTGTCGCCGTCTCGCACCTACATCTCGGGCCGGCCGGTCACCAACTGCTCCAGCGCCAGCTGCCCGCCCTCGGGCCCGGCGTCACCCACGCCCGCGCGTGCCTGCTCGACCACGCCGCCGCCCTGCAGGCGGTCCTCGGCGATAGCCACGGCGAGGTCGAGATCGACGTCGGCCTCGCAGCGCTCGAACGCGCCGCCGCCGCCTGGGACCCCACACGCTAAGCGCAACATCGACGGCGCCGTACAACATCGCGCCTATGCCTGCGTCCCGCCGCCCCGGACGCCCTGCGCCGGCGCGCCCTCCGCCCCACGACATTCACCGGCACGACGGCGCTCACCTCTAAGGCGCCCGTCCCCCCTCGGCCGCCGGAGGCGCCCAGTCCGCTCACCTCGCCTGCGGCTCGGTTCCGGGACACACATTTGCACCTCGGGGTGCTTGGGGGTAGTCTCTGGGGCTGTGAGCACGCGTCTGACGCCCTTCGCGCCGCCGGTCCGGGTGGCGCGCCGCGCACGGGGGGCGCGGCCTGTGGGGGCTGCGGATGGCGTGGTGGTGGGGGAGGGGCGCTGATGCTGTCGATCGGCAAGCTGGTGCCGGGGCAGGCGTCGTATTACGAGCGCCAGGTTGCCGAGGGGCGCGATGACTACTACTCCGGGCGCGGCGAGGCGCCGGGTGAGTGGGTGGGGCGCGGGGCGGCGGTGCTCGAGTTGTCCGGCCGTGTCGACGGCGCGCGGTTCGCGGCGTTGATGGCTGGCGTGGATCCGACCGACGAGCGGCTGGAGCGGCCGCTGCGCGATTCGCGCGGGGAGCCCAAGGTGGTCGGGTTTGATCTCACGTTCAGCGCGCCGAAGAGCGTGTCGGTGTTGTTCGCGGTCGCGGACGACGGCACGGCCGGCGAGCTGGTCGCGGCGCATGAGGGGGCGGTCCGTGCGGCGCTTGAGTACGTCGAGGAGGAGGCGGTCCGGGTTCGGCGCGGCAAGGCTGGCGCCGAGGTGCTGGCGGCCGATGGGCTGGTGGCGGCGGCCTACCGGCATCGGATGTCGCGGGCGCTTGATCCGCAGCTGCACACGCATGTCGTCGCGGCGAACGTGGCGCGGGGGCCTGACGGGCGGTGGACCGCGCTGCATGGCCACGAGCTCTATGTCCACGCGAAGACGGCCGGGACGCTGTATCAGGCGCATCTGCGGGCCGAGATCGCCGAGCGCCTCGGGTTGGAGTGGGGTCCGGTTCGCAACGGGATGGCCGAGCTCGCCGACGTCGACGCCGGTGTGTTGGAGCACTTCTCGGCGCGGCGGACGGCGGTGAAGGAGCGGGCGGTCGAGCGCTACGCGCAGGACCTCACCCAAGCGATCGCCGACGCTCACGACGTGCCGGTTGGCGAGCTCCCGGCCGAGCTGGTGCGGACGCCGGAGAGTCTGACGGTCGAGGAGCGCGCGACGGCGATTGCGCTGCTCAACACGGCGCGCGGGCAGATCGTGGCCACCGAGACCCGGGAGCGCAAGAGCTACGGCGTTGAGACGCACACGTGGCGGGAGGAGATCGTGGCCCGCGCCGCCGAGCACGGCCTCGACTCCCAGGCGATCGATGAGCTGCTCGACCGGGGCCGCCGCCAGCTCGACCGGCAGCAGCTGCTGCAAGCAGCGCCCGTGGTCTACGTCGGTGCTGACACGCTTGCGGAGACGCTCGTCGGGCCGGCTGGCCTGACGGAGAGGGCGAACACGTTCCACCCACGCGACGTCGTCCGGGAGTACGCGGCCGCCGCCCAGCAGGGCGCGCACGTCGCGGACGTGCGGGCGCGGGGCCGCGCCTTCGCGGCCCGTGAGGACGTCCTGGCCACGGTCGGGAGCGCGCTGACGTGTGAGGACCTGGTGGGCTGTGAGCGGCGGCTGATCGCCGCTGCCGCCGGTCGTGCCGGTGAGGGGACCGCGCCGGTCGCGCCGGCCGTGCTCGAGCGGGCGCTCGCGGCCGCCGACCGCCCGCTGAGCTCGGAGCAGGCCGCGGCTGTGCGCGGGGTGGTCGAGTCGGGCAACGGGGTCGACGTCATCGAGGCGTTGGCCGGGACCGGCAAGACGTTCACCGCCGGGGTGCTGCGCCGGGTCTATGAGGATGCCGGCTATCAGGTGATCGGGATCGCCCCGACGGGCCGGGCGGTGCGAGAACTGAGCCGAGAAGCCGGAACGGCGGCCTGGACGCTTGACCGCGCGCTGCTCGACTTAGACCGCTACGGCGCCCTGCCGGAGCGCACCGTGGTGCTCTTCGACGAAGCGGGCATGGCCGGCACCCGCGCGTCAGGGCGCCTCCTGGCCGCCGCCGAGCGGGCACGGGCGAAGGTGGTGGCGATCGGGGATTCCGGGCAGCTGGCGTCGGTGCAGGCGGGCGGGTGGATGCGTGAGGTCGGCCGGCAGGTCGGTGCGCACACGCTCACGGAAGTCCAGCGCCAGCGCGACGGTTCTGAGCGACGCGCGCTCGCGCATCTCCACGACGGCCGCTCTGACCGGTTCCTGGCGTGGGCGCAGCGCACCGAGCGCCTGGTCGTGAACACCGACGGGCGCGTCATCGCCGCGGCGCTGACTGATTGGCGCGCGGCGGCCGCCGCGCATGGTCCCGCCAGCGCCGTGCTGATCGTCCGCGACAACGCCACTCGCGACCAGCTCAACCACGCCGCGCGCGCCCACGAGCGCGCCGGAGGCCGACTCGGCGTCGACGTCGCGTACGGCGAGCGGCGCTTCGCGGTCGGCGAGCGGGTCATCTGTCGCCGCAACGACCCTGCCGCGGACGTCGATAACGGCACCCGAGGAACGCTGCGCGCCACGCGCAACGACGGCGTGACGCTCGAGACCGACGCCGGCGCGGTGCGCGAGCTGCCGGTCGCCTACGTCGCCGAGTATCTCGAGCCGGCGTACTGCCTGACCGGCCACGGCATGCAGGGCGGCACCGTCGAACACGCGACGGTGGTCGCCACACCGCGCGAGCTGACCCGCGGCTGGAGCTACACCGCCCTGTCACGCGCCCGCGGCACAAGCCGGCTGCACATCGACGCCGGCGAGGGCCGGTACGCCGCCGACCGTGCCGAGGTCGCCCCCGGCGAGCGGCGCGGTGTCCGCAGCGTCGACGAGGTCCTCGCGCAGACCGCGGCGCGCATGCGGATCCGCGACGACGAGGACCTGGCGGTGGCCCAGCTCACCGACCTACCGGAGCCGCAGCGGGCGACCCAGCCCGGCGCCGGTCGGGCGCCGGCGCGAACGCCGCGGCCGGTCGAGGATCCGCTCGCGGCGGTCCGTGACGTGCTCGGGCCCTACGCCGATCGGCTGCCCGACCTGGCGGTCAACCCGCATCTGGCGGGCGCGTCGGACGAGCAGCTCGCCCGCGCGGCGGCGGCGCGCCACGGCGCCGTCGACCGACTCCCGGTCCCCGAGCTCTACACGCTGCGGCGGGTCGCCGCTGACCGCGACGCGCGGCAGGCTGAGCGCGACGAACTGCGGGCGCGGATCGCGGCGCTCGAGGCGCGACGCGCCGACCTCGGGTTCCGGCAGCGCCGCGAACGCGACCAGGTCGACCGCGAGCTCGACGTCCGCCGGAGCGAGCTGACCGCCGCGACGGCTCGCGTGGCGGAGCTCGACGCGATCGAGCAGGCGATGCGCGACACCGGCCGACATCCCGAGCAGTGGCTGGCGCGCGATGCCCTCGCAGCGGTGGAGTGGGCGCAGATCGACCGCGAGCTGCGCGAACGTCGAGAGCACGCCGCCGAGCAGGCCGCCGAGGCCGCCGCGCAACCGGCGTCGCCGCGGCTCGAGGCCACGCTCGGCGATCGCCCCGCCGCCGGGCAAGAGCGTGACGCGTGGGACGCGCTCGCCGGCGAGCTCGAGCGCCACCGCGTCCGCTACGGACTTGACCCCGACCGCGACGGCCCGCTCGGCCCAGCCGACCGTCCGGCGGTTGCCGCCGACGCGCACGAGGTGGCCCGCTACCGCGACGATCGCGAGCGGCTCGCGACCGCGCTCGACGCGTGGCGGATGCCGCAGTTCGAGCGCGACGGGGCTGGCCGTGACGCTGCCGGCCTCTGACCGTCCCGGGGTCGATCGGCGAACGCTTTAGTGGAAGCCGCTGTCGCGCACGTAGAAGCAGCACCTAGCGCGGCTGCTGCGTTCGTCGTGGAAGCACGAGTGGTCGCTCGTTCGACACAAGATGTTCGCGCGTCCGTTGCTCGCTGCGTGGACCTCAGTGGCCGCCACGCTGCGTGGACGGCCGAGGCCGCCTCGCCTGGGTTGTTGGAGCCGACTCTCGATTGGCCGCCGGGGTTGCGAGCACCGCGTAGCCATCTGTGCCGGCGGCACGGGCGCGGACGCCGACAAGCTTCCGCGAGACGCATGAGGTGGTCGCGGTCAGCCGAGCCCGCCAGCGTCCCTTGCGTCTCGCTGCCGGTCCGTGAGCTCGTCGAGGAAGCGCTTCTCGACGTCCGACAGCTCGAGAGACACCGGCCGTACGGTCTTCGCCCATTCGATCGTTGCCGCTTGACCTGGCGTGCTGCGGACGTAGAAGTGGAACGTCGCGTCGCTGCGCACGGCTTCGTTCTGCTCGATCGCGTCCTCAAGGGCGCTCTCACGCGGGATGCCGACGAGGCGCAGACGCCCCGCCTCCTCGGCGATGACCTCCCGCTCCCTCCGTGCGGTTTCGCCGATCGGCCCTGACACCTGGCCTGCATACGCCTGCTCGACCAAAGAGAGCTCGAGGCATGTGCTGGCGGCTTGCAGCCAGCCGCTCGGCCGTTCGTCGACCATCCGCGCCACGAAGCTCTTGACCGGTTCTCGCAGAAACTTGGAAGGCCGCGGCGACGGTGGCCCGTTCCCGAGCACCCCGTAGTAGTAGGCGTCGAAGTCCGTGCTCGCGTTCCCGATTGTGTGGTGACCGCCGTCGTTGAGCCCGCGAAAGCGGTCGCACAGCAGGTAGCTCGACCAGAGATCGATCTCGTCACCGACGAGCAGGCGCTCACCGAGCGGCAGTCGCGCCCGCCACGCCAGGTAGTGCAGGAAGACGGCGGCGTTGTCGGCGGTCTCCGAGATGATCCTCAGGTCGTTGATGAAGACCGACCACGGATACTCGCCCTCGGCGAAGAGCCCGAGCGATCGAAGACGCTGCAGCTGCGACGCATGGCCACCGAGCTGGTGCAGCGTTGGGTTGACAATGATGACCTCATCGACCGAGCCTGGATCCAGGCGCAAGACATCTGCGCCGCGCTCGTCAGCGAAGATCGCCGGCGCGTCGGCGAGGAGGTACTCGCGTGCGCGCTTTCCCTGCCGCCAGGCGTCTTCGACCGCCTCGGTGAGGTCGCTCCGTAGACGCCGGACGTCGCCGCGCCGTGCGGCGGGGCTCAGTGCCTTGCCCTTCCCCTCCACCACGAGGGCCATCCGCTCGAACAGCACAAGGCCGTCGAGCTCGGTGCCCTCGTAGGCGAGATTCGTGAAGCTCCGGCTGCCGGGGAGGGTTGCCGCCAGGTACTGGACGGCCAAGGCGTCGAGGGTCTTCGCGCGCGCCCGCGAGAAGTTCCGCGCAACCCGCAGTAGGCGGCTCTCGAAGAGACTCAACGTGTCACGAAGGACCATCCCGGGGACGGCGAGGACGTAGCGGCCCTCGAACTCGACGAACGGGCGCTCGATCAGCGGGCTGCGGTCGAACGGGCCTTTGTACGCATCGGGCTCGAGCTCGCCCACGGAGACCGAGAGCTCGGAGAGCACGGCTTCGATCATCTCCCTCGGCAGGTCGTCGTCAACGAGGTCGTCGACCGTGAAGACCGTCGCCTCGGCTGTGCGCTGCTCGAGGACGTATTGGAACGCCGCGGAGGCGAAGCGGTCCACTGTCCCGGGCTCGTCGAGGTGCGCGAGCGCGTCGGGGCCTAACATGGCGCGGGACACGGGGTCCCTGGACTTTGCCCTCAGGTCGTCGGCAACCTCCTGGGCCTGCGTGAGCAGCTCGTTGAAGTGCTTCGTAGACCACGTCTCCTCAGCGTGCCCTACGCGCAGAGCGTCGTCGACGGTGAAGCCGTATCGCTTCCGGCACAGCTCGTCGTACGGCCCGTGGATCGCACGCGCGAGCTCTGCGCCATGGTGCTCGTAGGACGTCCCGCGTGCGGACATCCAGTGCATGGCGCCGGTGAAGCGCAGGTCGGCCGCAGTCGGGTCGTCGCCGCGCGGAGCAGCGAAGTTGCGCAGGAGCATGACGTCCTGCAGGCGGGCGAGGTGTGCGGTGATCTCGCGCAGGAGCTCCGCGTCGGCTGGTTGCCGCTCGGCGGACGGCGGCTGCGTGATCAGCAGGCCCGCCACGAGCTCGATCGAGCTCTCGAGACCGCGGTGCGTGGGTTCGTAGTACGAGCCGTGCACGGCCAAGAGGTTGGCCGCCTTGATCACACCCAGAACGTGAAGCGGGTCCGCTTGAGCAACGAGCTCACGGAGGCTGCCCACTAGCTCTTCGCCCTCCTCGCGGTAGGCGTCGAACGCAGCCGGCGCGAGCGACTCGAGCTCTTCGCGCTCCTCATCGCTCAGCGCCGAGGAGGACCGCAGCTCCATCCCCTCGAGCCGGTGGGCGAAGCCCTCGCCGAGGAGCTGCGCGTAGCGGTCGGGCCGTGCGCAGAGTCGTTCGGCTAGCTCGACCTGCCGCATGGCGATCGCCTCCACCGCCGTCGGCCGGTCGGTGGCCCCGGCGCTCGGCGGCAGGTCACGGTCTCGATCGAGGCAGCATTTCTTGTACTTCGCGCCGCTGCCGCACGGACATGGGTCGTTGCGTCCCGCCTTCGCCACGGGCCGACGGTAGTCGCTGACGTGAACTCGTGGAGTGCTCCGCCTCCCATTGTCCGTCGCGAGGCGCCGGCCACGGCTGGCGGACGCATGCGGCCAAGAGTTCATCGCGGGGCATGCCTGGCCAAGAGCGACGGCGGGCCTGGCGCTGCTGCTTTCCGCGTGATCCCGCTAGCGGGCTGCCGCCCGCCGGCGATCTACCTCGCGGCGCGCTGCTCGAGCTTCCACAGACGCAGTCCGCTGCTTTCGGCCGACTACACAGTCGACCCGTCCGGGTTGGGGCGGGGGTCAGCTGGTGGTGAGCGTGCGGAGTCCGGGGTCGCGGTAGTAGCGGCGTTGCCGGAACAGGGCGGGGGGGAGGTGACCGTGGATGAGGAGTCCTTCGCCGGCGGCGGTTCGCTGCAGCGCTTGGGCGCTGAGTAGGTCGTTGCCGTCGTCGGGGTGCTGTCCGAGCAGGTCGACGAGCTCGGTCCGGGTGGCCGGGTCGGTGATCGACCCGAGGAATAGCTTGGCTTGGGAGAGGGCGAGGATCTCGGCGGCGGCGTCGGGTCCGAAGCGGCTGCGCATCTGGGCAAGCGAGTGCCAGACGGTGAGGAAGCGGACGCTCGGCAGCGATGTCCCGAGCAGCTGGGGGAGCTGGCGTAGCGGAGCGATCTGGGCGGTTTCGTCAAGCGCGAACAGCGCGGGGCGCTCCAGCGGCCGGCCGGTCTGGTTCGCGTGTTCAGAGACGTAGAACAGCAGCCGGGAGAGCATCGTGACGACCACCGGGGCGAGCAGCGCTTGATGCTCGCGGCCGGCGACGATGAACAGCGTGTTGGCGGTGGCGGGAGCGAATAGCGCCTCGGGGGTGACGGTGCGTCGGCGCGCGACGGTGCGTGCGGCGCCGGGGTGCCCGTAGGTCTTGAGCTGGACGCCGGCGGTCCCGATGATCCCGTCGCGCTGGCGTTCGGTGTAGGCATAGACGGCGGTCAGGCGAGCGAGTGCGTCGGTCGCGTCGACGGCCGTGAGGATCTGCGCCGGAGTGTCGCGGTCGCGGGTGACGATCCAGCGGTAGACGTCGAGCGCGCTGCGGCCGGCGTGCGCGGCGGCGTGCAGCAGCGGGGCGGTGAGGTTGACGGCCTCCTGATCGAAGTAGTCCTGGCTGGCGCTGCGGCCGAGCGTCACCGCTTGGCCGAGCCATTCGGCGACGAGCAGCGCGTAGCCCCAGTCCTCGCAGCTGTGCAGTGGGTCCCACGCGTCGGTGTGCTCCCCGAACGGGTTCCAGACCCAGACGCGGCCGAGCGAGCGGCGGCGCGCGAGCGTCGCGTCGATGACGTCGCCGCGCACGGACGTCGCGACGACGGGGCCGTTGTGCTCGAGGACCGCGGGGATCACGACCCCGGAGCTCTTGCCGGTCCGCGGTGCGGCGCAGACGAGCGCTTGGACGTCGGGCTCGAGCGCGATCAGCGCGCCCGGGCGGCCGACGCGCCCGACGATCATCCGGTCCGGTGTGGCTTCGTCGACGACGAGCTGGGCGACGGTCCGGTAGCGCCCGAACGGTTGGGGGCGACGTCCGGCGAGCTGCCACCAGCGCGGGTCGACGGCGGGGCGGCTCATGCGGATCTCCGCCTGGCGGGCGATCGCCAGCACTACAGCGGCGATCGTCACGCCCAGTAACAGCTCGACGATCCAGAACAGCGGCCCGGGCACCAGCGCCATCCCGATGCCGGGTGGGTAGGCGCCGGCCGGGTTCGCTGACCAGAACCGCTCGGAGCCGACGGCGGCGGCGCCGTCGATGAGCGACAGTTTCGTGGCGTGACCGCTGTTCACCCAGGCGGCGAGCTGCGCGCCGCCCCACCCGGCGGTGATTGCGGCGAGCGCGACCAGCGCGGCGGCCGCGGCGCCGAAGACGACGAGGTCGTTGCGGGTTTCGGACTGGCGGGTCACGGCTGTGCGCCCGCTCCCAGGTAGGTCTCCAGGGCGGCGCCGAGGAGCACGAGCCCGGCTGTGGCCGTGGCGAGCTGGCCGACGGTGGCGCCGGCGTGCGGGTCGCGGCGGGCGGCCACCCAGGCCGCCGTCGCGCACGTGACGGCGCCGAGCTCGACGGGGAGGTGCGGGAGCATCGCGAGCAGTCGGGCGCCGTAGGCGCCGAGCGCGACACCCCACAGCGCGACCTGGCCGCCCAGCACCACGGCGATCAGCCCGTCGCCGGCGGGGCGGATCCGTGGCGCGCGGAGCACGAGGACCGCGGCGCCGACGGGGAGCAGGAGGCCGCGGAGGTTGTGTTGGGCGATGTCGAGCGCGACCGGCAGTGACCCGGATACCGGGGAGTCCGAGAGGTCAAGCGACAACACTCCGCGGGCCGGTTCGGCGACCGCGATCCCGGACGCGACGCCGGCGGCGACGACGCCGGCGACCGTGACGGCGGCTCGGGCGAGCGCGCCGCTGGCGGTCATGGCTGTGGCTCCCAGCGTGCGACCGCCCACCCTTCGCGGTCGGCGACGAGCTTGAGCAGCGTGACGCGCCAGCGCCGCGAGTCCACGCCGGCCTGCTCAACCCGTTCCCGGGAGACGACGATGGCGCGGCGCCGGGGTCCCGCGCCGCGGATGGTCACCGCCTCAACGACGCTCTCGCTGCTCGCCTGGCCCGCCGCGGTGTCGGCGTGCAGCTGCGCGGCGACCTGCTCGGCGTCGCGGCGGGCGGCGCCGATCGCCATCGCGGCGAGCGCCTGGTAGCGGTCGGCGGCGGTCCGCGGCGTCCACGTCCCGGCGAGCGTGACCGCGCGCCGCGCGGCGGCGGCCGGCGACGCCGCCCGCCACGGCCGTGGGCCCGTCGACTGCGTGGGCTGCGGCCCGATCGGGGCGCCCGGTCCAACCTCGCCGTCGACCGGCCCGCGGGCCGGGTCCGCCGCGACCGGCGTCGGTCGCGGCGCGGTCGAGGAGCTTGCGTAGGGGTCGCTGCAGGCCGTCAGCAGCGCGCAGCCGAGCGCGGCGAGGAGCAGGAGGCGGGGACGGGCGCTCAGCATCGGTTCTCCTACAGGCCGGCGGGGTGACGGACGACGAAGTTGCTGCATCGGGCGAGGCCCGAGCCGCCAGCGCGGGCCGCTCTCGCCGGCGTTGGGGCCCCGGTCGTAACGGGCGGTGTCGAACCGCAGCCCGGCGACGATCACGAACATGTGCTCCGAGTTGGCGTAGACGGTGATCCAGCGGCCCGGGCCCGGGCGGCCCCAGCGCATGAGCGTCCCCGACGTGGCGGGCGCGACCCCGAACGCGCCCGCGCCCCACAGCACATGACTCGACGAGCTCGAGCAGTCATAGGTCGGGTTGCCGACGTGCGTCGGGTAATGCAGCAGCCGGTAGGGGCGGTCGCGAGATCGCGTTGGCGGCCGCGATCGCCCGGCGGATCGCGGCGGGCCCATCCTCCGGGGCGCGGGCGAGG
Organism: uncultured Solirubrobacterales bacterium; assembly: GCA_963828075.1. Lineage (GTDB taxonomy): Bacteria > Actinomycetota > Thermoleophilia > Solirubrobacterales > Solirubrobacteraceae > JACCYI01. The sequence continues at coordinate 3,843,007 of CAWHDH010000021.1, forward strand.
CCGTCCGCCCCCAGCCGCGCGGTCGCGCCCGCGGTCAGCGGCGCGAACGGCGTCTCCCCGCCGGGCGTGAACGCGCCGGCCTCGGCCTCCCAGGCGCGCGCCTAGGCGAGGACCGCGTCGGCGTACGCGGGCGCCCCGTTGTAGGCGCGGGCGGCGCGCCACGCGCTGTCATCGAGCGTGTCGCGCGCACCCAGCGCCGTGCAGGAACGCGGCGCCGGCGGCGAGCGCGTCGACGTCGTCATAGACGCACCCGTGCGATCCGACGCCGCGGCAGCCCTGGAGCGCGTCGCGCCATCTGCGGGTAGCGGCCCGGCGGGCCGCGTCGACCCGCCGGAACGCGTCGCGGTAGCGCCGCCACGTCGCGCCCGCGCCCGTCCCGGTCAGCGCGCCGGGCAGCGCGGTGACGGTGGCGTGCGTACGGGGCGACGCCGACGATCCCGAACTGCATCGGCCCGGCGGCGCCGCAGCCGTTCCAGCCGCTCGAGACGGCGTCGCCGGACGCGCCGGCGACGCGCAGCGTCGAGAACGCCGATCTCCTGCGGTGGATCGCGGCCAGCAGCGCCCACGAGACGCCGTAGGCGTCGCCGGCGGCCCGGTAGATCGGCAGATAGACGGCGGGGATCCCCGCCGGCGACCCCGCTGGCGGCGCCGACGCGGCCCGGTCGAACAGCACCACGATCGCCATCAGCACGACCACCACCGGCGCGACCCCCGCGAGCAGGCCGGCGAGCAGCAGGCGCCGCAGCAGTCGCTGCGCCGCGGACGATCCGAGCACCGCGCGGCCAGCCGCCAGGCCCGCGGGTGCCGCCATCACCGGCCACCGATGCCCGCGACCCAGGCGGGGTCAGCGAGCAGCCTCAGCGCCCGCCACGAGTCGCCGCCGGCGTCGCGGATCGCCTGGCGGCGCAGCGGCTCGTCGCGGTCCGGGTCGTGCGTGGCGATCCAGTACTCGAGATCCCCGGGGCGCAGCGTCACCGTCCCGCGGCCGCGGCTGCCGTTGACCAGGTACGCGGTCGAGGACTCGCGTTTGACCGTGCTCAGCGCCGCGATCGCGTCGATCTCCTCGTCGGAGAGTCCGAGCTCGGCGGCGACGAACTCGAGCTGCCGGCGCTCCTGGCGCAGGCACAGCTTCATGGCGGCGTTGTCCAGCAGCGCCCGGCCATGGGGGTTGTCGAAGTCCTTGAGCTGTTGGGAGATCGCGATCAACGCCAGCGCTAGATGCCGCGAGCGGCGGGCGAGCTCGTTGACCCAACGGCCGGTCGCCTCATGCTCGACGAGCTTCCACAGCTCGTCGATGACCAGAAACGACCGGCCCGCCCACGCCGGCGCCTCGGCGCCCGGCGCGTCGGTGAGATGCCGTTCGCGGTCGACGGCGATCCGACTGGTGATGTGCTCGACGATCACGAACAGCGCAGCGCCGGCGAACGAGTCGGGGATGCTCTGGGTGTCAAAGACGATCAGCGGCGAGCCGGCCGGGATCGTCGTCGGCCGGTCACACAGCCACGCATAGGGGCCATCGCCGACGAAGTTGTGCAGGCGCGCGGCGAGATCGCGCAACACTTCCGCGAGCTGGGTGCCGGACTCGCGCGACGCACCGGTCTGCAGCTGCTCCTGCAGCAGCATCTCGCGCGGCGACTCGCCGGTCGCCGCGCAGCGCTCATAGACCTGACGGATCGCCCGGCCGAGCAGGTTCTCCTCGGTCGCGCCGAGGCCGGCGTCATGCCCGCGGCGACCGCCGATCAGCATCGCGTGCAGCGCGAGGAGATAGTCGATCTTGTCGGCCGGCACGTGCCCGCAGTCCGGGACGTCCCAGGCGCAGACGGCGTGGCGGTCGCCGCCCATCTGCAGGTGGTGGGCGCCGGGCAGCAGCGAAGCGAGGAACCCGTAGTGGCCGCCGCGCTCGATGATCGCGCCGGTCGCGCCCTGCCCCAGGCAGCGGGCGATCAGCAGGTTCGTCGCCATCGTCTTGCCCGACCCCGACGTGCCGTTGACCAGCAGCATGTGGTTGTCGTGCGCCGCGTCGTAGAGATCGAGCCGCTCGAGCGTGCGCCCGACCGCCGCATAGCCGAGCGGGACGCCGCCCGGCGACCCGCAGCTCGTCCCCACCAGTGGCACCGAATCGGCGACGTTGCGCCCGATGAACTTCCGTGACCGGCCCGCCGCGTCAACGCCAACCGGCAGCGTCGCCTGCCACAGCTGGCGCTGTGCGCCGCGACCGTGATGCAGATGGGTGTCGCACGCCGACGTGAGCTCCCGACCGATCGACTCATGCAGCTCGTCGAGCGCGTCGAGGTCGCCGCCGGCGTCGCGCAGCGCCAGATAGCACGACAGGTGGTAGATCGCCGCCCGCGACAGCGACAGCTCCGCGTCGAGCGCCTCGGCCTCCTGCTCCTGTGCAGCCTGGTCGGGATCCAGCGGCCGGCCGCGCTGCTCGGTGCCGCGGTTGTTGCCGTAGATCTGCTTGTAGCGGCGACGGTGGCGAAGCCGCTCGGCGTGCCGGTCGGTGGCGGTCACGTGCACCGACAGCGTCCACGGGCGCGGCGCGCTCATCAGGTACAACAGCCAGCCCAGCCACGTCTGTTCCGGGATCGCGCCGAGGTAGCGCACCGCCTCCGCCCACTCGCCGATCCGCAACCCTCGCGGGTCATGGAGATCGATCGGCTCCCGGCAGATCGCGGCCGCCAGACCGGCCGCCAGCGTCCCAGCGTCCTCGGGCGAGCCCGCGTCCTCCAGCGGCCCGACAAGGTCGCCGAGGACCGCCGGCGCGGAGCGCCCGGCCGCGGCCGGGCCGGGCGCGAACCGCGTCCACAGCAGCTCGCAGACCTCCCTGCCAGGCAACGCGCGGGACGCGATCCCGATCGCCTCGAGGTCGCGCTGGAGCCCGGCGACGTGCCGCTCGAGGTCGCGGATCACCCTGGCGTGCTCAGCGACCGTCCGGCGAACCGCGCCGCCGCGACGTCGCGGCCGCTGCGCGGCCAGCCACGGGCAGACGACGAAGTAGCGCACCCGCATGGCCGCCACCGCCGGGCTGTGGACCCGCAGCGTGTGTTCCTGCGCCCGCGCGAACCGGTCGATCGCCACCGCCCGCGCCGACTCGCCCGCCGCCGTGACGGTCCGGACCGCGCGGTCCGTCAGGGTTCGGTCCCGTTCGACGATCGCGTCGACGTCGAGCGGTTCGGCCTGCGCGATCAGCTGCAGACCCTGCTGCGCGGGGAGCCGCCCGAACAGCCGCGCGAACCCGTCAGCGAGCAGCTGCGCCGCCTCCCGGTCGCAGGTCAACGGATTCGCGGCCCCGACCTCGAGCGCTTGGGCATAGCCGCCGTCGGCGAGCGCCATCAGGCCGTGCTCATCGATCGCGGTGAGCTCGAGCAGGTCGCCGGTCGACCGCGGACCCCTCACTGGTCGAGCTCCCGCTCGATCACCAAACCGCGCCGGCCGTCGGCTGAGTCCGGGACCGCCAGCCGGCGGCGACACAGCCGCCAGCGCACCCGGTCGCCGAGCTGGGTGCCGATCGCGGCCTGGGCGTCGGAGGAGTAATACGTGCCGGCCACCGGCACCCCGACGAGCGTCGCGGCGAGCCACACCGCGATCGGCGCCGGCGGCGAGAGGAGCTGGATCAGCAGATAGGCGATCGCCGCGGCGGCGACAACCAGCGCCCACTGGCGCCACGCCAACCCGAACAACTTGACCGGCGTGTCGATCTGGCGATAGGTCCGGTTCGCGCCGCTCACACCGACCGCTCCCCATCACGCCGACGCGTCCTTCGGGGCGCTGGCCGCGGCTCGCCGGCGTCGACCGGCGGCGGGGCTGCCGCGGCATCGCGGACCGACGCGGCCGACCCGGCCGGCGCGGGATCCCCGGGCGCAGCAGGGCCGGGTCTGCGCGCGGATGCCGTAGGCCCGGCGCTGGGCGGCGCGGCGGGCGGCGGCGATGTGGCGGCGGGCCGCTTTACCGGTTGGCGGGCGGGAGCCTGCGCCACGGTCGGGGGCGGTCCGGTTCGCTTCGCCGGACGGACGGTCCGCGTCCGCCGGGCCGCCGATCCCACGGCGGCTGAGCCGGCGCCGGTCAGCGCTTCGCGGGCCCGAGCGATCCGGCCTGCGCCACCATCGTCCGCGCGCGGCTGCGTGCCGCGAACCGGGCTGGCGGCGCGCGCGGCGGCGACGCCGCCGATCGCGCCGCCCCCTACCGCCAGCGCGCCGCGCGCGGCGAGTCCCACCAGGCCGCCTCGTGGCGCCCCCAACGCGCCGGCCGCCTGTCCGGCATGACGGCCGGCCGCGACCGCACCGCGGGCGAGATCGCCGACCCGCAGACGCGTCCGCGCCGCCTGCGCGCTGCCCGCCTGGCGCGCGGGGCTCGAGACCGCCGGGCCCCGCATCACCCGCGCCGAGCTCATCGTCCCGGCGAGCCGGCCCTTGACCGCCCCCAGGATCGTCATCGGGACCGACAGCGCCAATGCGAAGAGCACGACCGTCGCGAACGCGCCCGCCGTCCGGTCGCCCAGACCGCCGCCGCCGGCGACGCCGCCCGCCGACGTCACATCCAGGCTCATCGCCCCCGCCGTCGCGAACAACAGACACCAGGCGATCGGGATCACCGCCACCGCCCCCAACGCGTACAGCCACGCCGAAAACAGGTGCTCGAGGCCGGGGAGCTGGCGGGCGGCGATGACCAGCGGACCCGCGACGTACAACAGCGCGAACAGCAGCAGCAGCGCCACCTTCAGCAGGAACAGCACGACCCCCATCGCCGCCGCGATCAGCGCGATCAACGCCATGAACGGTCCGCCGTTCCCGGTCAAAAGGCCGCCGGCGAACAACATCGTCACCGTGCGTCGCAGGCCGCGCTCGACGAGATCGAGCGACAGCAGCGCGTTGGTGACCGTGTTGACGAACGTGGCGCCCCAACGAAGCAGCCATCCGTAGGCGATCAGGCCGGCGAGGATCCCGACGAACCGCAGCAGCGACGCCCCGGGATGGCCGCGCAGCGCCGCTCCGAGCAGCAGATCACGGGTGACGCTCGCGATCAGAAAGCTCTGCAGCATCCCGCCCGCCAACCACGTGGTCTGCGTCTTGAGCGCGCCGATCGTCTGCCACTGACCGGGCTCGGCGACGTTCGGGATCGCAACGAGCCACTTCAACGCCCGGGTGTCGGCATCGCGCAGGAAGTCCGGGATCAGCTTGTCGGCGAACGTCCCGAACAGCTTGTCGACGATCCCGTCGACCAGGTCGCCAACCGACGGCAGCCCGAGCACCGCGAGCGGCGACCCGTCCACGCTGGCCAGCGCCGCCGTCGGCCACGCCAGCCCTACCAACACAACGGCGAGCGCGACGCCCAGCAGCACCAGTGGCCCGCGACGCCGCCCGGCCATCACGCGAGCATCGTCGGGATCGCAGCCAGCACGACCACGCCCGCCGCGATGTTGAAGATCATGTCGTTGGCCCGCGAGTGCCCCGCGATCTTCGCCGCGGCGACCGCCGCGCCGGCAACGCTCGCGCCGGCCAGGATCAGCGCCAGCAGGAACGCCTTGAGCTTGTCGAACAACCCGGTGAGCTCTTGGACCTGACCGACCCCCTCGAAAATCGACAAGCCACGCATCAACTCCAGCGGTCCCGCCGCCGCCACCAGCACGGCGACGACCAGCAGCCCCACCATGACCGGCGCGGCGCATCGCCCGACCGGGCGCTTCGTGACTTCCTGACCAGCAGACATGCAGACCTCCCATGGAACGAATGGACGTGAGCTAGAAGAACTCGGGAACAGACGGGGGCGCCGGGGCACGTCGCGGCGCCGGGGCGGGCGCGGGCGTGGGCGCCGCCGGCGCCGGTGACGACCGCAGCGGCGCTCGCGGCGGGACCGCCGGCGCCGCCGCCCCGTCGCGCCGGTCGGCCGCCCGGCCCTGGCGCCGCGGATCGCGCCGTGGCGTCGAGCGGGCTTTGCGGCGTCGCTCGCGCTCGTTACGCCTCAGGCGTTGACGCCCGGTTGCACGTCGTCTCGCGCCATCTGCGCGCCGGTTGCGGCCGACGGCCGACCGCCTTGCACCAGGCGTCGCGGCCGCGCCCGCCGGCTGGATCGCGGGCGGCGGGCTGTTCCGGCTGGCATCGCTCGGCCCTGACCACTGCGCCGGACGCGCGGGCACCAGCGCCAAACCCAGAAGAAGTGCCGCGACCGCCAGTGCAGCCGCGGCCACGGCCCGCCGCGCCCGACCTCGCCGTGGTGCAGGGGCCGCCACTGGACCCTGCTCGCGCGGCTCGGGCTCGTCCGCGCTGGCGCCGGACTCGCCGCCTGTAGCGCCCGAGAGCTCAACGGCAGTCTCTTGCGCCGCGGCGGCGAACCAGCGATCGAGATCCTCTTCTTCACCATCCGACACACCCGCGGCCGGGTGGCTGTCCGGCGACGCCTCGGCTGACGGCTCGCCTCGCGTGCGATCCGCGCTCGCTGCCACCTGCAAGGTGAGGACGCGGTCGCTCCCGACGCGGGCACCGCCGGCCGGGTCCTGTCCGATAACGACTCCAGCCGGCGCTTGGCCGTCGCCCGCGACCACCTCGACGCCGACGACCAGGTCAACCGCCCGAGCGCGCCGGACGGCGTCGCTCGCCGGCAGACCGACGCAGACGGGTGCCGGAACGCCGGATCGATGATCAGCGAGGGGTGCGGACTGGCTCATTCACCCGTACAGCCCCCCGGGGCGCGCATCGGGCAAAGCGATCTTCACCAGCCCTCCGAGTGCCCGCCGCCACTAGCCGACGACGGCGCTTAGCAGCCGGCTGGCCGGGCCGCGGCGCCCCGGCCAGCGTCTCACGACCCGCTACTGGTCAGCAGGATGCGGTGATGTGGAACGGCTGCGCCTTCGGCGAGCCGTCCGCGCCGTAGGTGCGCACCCGTGCCGCCGATCCGGCCTCGTTGCTCCCAGGTCCCACGGTGATCCTGCCCGCTTCGGGCTCCTGCGGCGTGTCGCCCGGGGCCAGCGGAACGGCCGCGAGCGTGGCGGTGAAGACGCAACCGCTGACGTCGGCGGGCGGGCCCGTGAGTCCATTGAAGTACACGCGGTACTCGTTGCCGCTATTGGTCACCTTGGCCTTGTTGAAGCTGTCGCCCCCGCCGGAAAGTACGGCGGCGCGGTAGGTGGTGGCCGAGCCGGGCGGGCCCTGCGGTCCGGCGGGACCCTGAGCGCCGCGCAGAGCGCTCCGCGCGGAACGCGAGAGCTTGCTCATAGACACCGCGCGCGAGCGCAGCTCGCTGTTGCCGACGGCCTTGGAGCGGATCTGCGCCGAGCCGACGGAGTTGCGCGCGAGCTGGGTCGCTGCCCAGGCGGAGGTTCCGCCGAGGGCGATGAACAGCGCGAGTGTCGCGGTGACGTTCGCGTAGGTGAGCTTGGAGCGAAAGCGGTCCAGCACGGCGGTTTCTCCTTGACGGTGGGGTGCCCGGCGGCCACATGATGGCGCGCCGGGGCGACAAGAGGCAGGTGAGCGTGTTCGCCTACAGGCCTCGCACGCGGACGCGAGCCACTTCAGAGCGGCCGGTTTCGAACGGGTAGCCCGCCTCGGTGCGGATCCGTGCTCGGAAGCGCAGGGTCGGCCGGCCGCGGATCAGCTCGAAGCGGTAGCGGTACTCCCAGCGGCCGGCCGCGTCGGTTCGCGGCTGAGCGAATGTCCGCCACCGTCGCCGCGAGAAGACCTGCAGCTCGACGAGCTTGCCGCGCGGCGGCAGCGGTCGTCCGCGCACCCGGCCGCGGAATGTGACGTACTCGCCGTTGACCACCAGCCGCCGCGACGGGCGGAACGTCGTCAGGCCGCGCACGGCCATCCGAACGTTGGCGACGTCGCTGCGAACACCGTTGGTTCCCGCGTAGCGGAACCGCAGCAACCGCGCGGGGCCCTTGCGGGCCTGGATCGAGAACCGGCCCGACCTCGACGTCCGGACGGTATCGACCCGCTCCAGCGGGGCGCCCGGCAACTTCGGCTGCGCCCACACCTCGATCTCGGCGTCGCGGACTGGTTCGCGGCCCACCATCAGCCGGCCGTAGAGCCGCTTGGCACCCAAGTAGCGGACGCTGACCAGCCCGCGCAGCTTGTAGCGGCACGACCGCCGGCGCCCGTGACCACGGCACCTGCGAGCGCCGCGCGCGCCGACACTCAGCCGCGAACGCAGCCTGACGGGGATCTTCAGCTGCGCCGGCTCCCCCGTCGCACGGCTGGTCGTGGAGGCCTCGTTCGCGGCGCCGTCGAACGCCCGAGCGCGCAGCGCGTAGACGCCCCTCGGCAGCAGGGCGTCGTCCATGAACGCCCGAAAGCCGTCCGCGGTCGGCTCGACCGCGAGTGGCCGCCACTGCTCTTCGCCGTCTCGGCGCACTTCGATCTCCCCGCGCGTGACCCCCGACGTCGCATCCGATGCCCGGACGCGAAGCCGCGCCGGGTCCGCCGGATCCTGCTCCACGAACGCCAGTTGCGGCGGGTCAGGATCAAACCGCAGGGTTTGAACGACTGCCGTGTCGAGGTCCGCGTTGCCCGCCGCGTCGCGCAAGGAGAACCGCGCCTGGTAGGCGCCCGGGTCGGGGACCGTGATCCCGGTCACTCGCGTGCCCTTGGCCGGATCGGCCTTGTCGACCGGCTCGAGCTTGGTGACCGCGCGAGCCTCCGAGCAACCGTCAGGCTTCTCCCGCGGCGTCGCCTCTGGGCACAGCTGAAAGACCAGCGCCTCGATCGGCGCCGCCGTCTGCTTCGGCGACGTCCACGCAACATCGAAGCGATTCTCACGACGCCACGTCTCACCGCCAGCGACCGTGAGCCCGATCGGCGCCGCCGGTGGGGTGTTGTCGATCAGCACCGACTCAGGAACCGACCCTGCGATATTGCCCGCCGAATCGACGACCCTGACGCCCACCCTGTGCTCTCCGTCACCGAATCGCTCCGTGTCGAGCTCGAACGTCCCTCCGCCGTTCGGGCAGGGGATCTTGCGCGTCTCATCACAGACCCTGGGGGTGTTTTCGAGCGACGTGAAATCGACGACGGGCGCAGCTTGCCTAATCCCGACGTTGTCAGAGGCGTCGTAGCTCACCGTCGCCTTGCCCCTGCGCCAGCCCGAGAGCAGCGAGCCACCGGTCAGGGCGACGGCCGGCCGCGAGTCGTCGTAGATCACGATCCGCGCCGATCGAGGCGCGGCGGATAGCCGCCCGTAGATCTGGTCGCGCGGGCACGTCGACGCGCCGCAGCGAACCTGCAGTCCGAACTGGGTCGCGCCGTAGCGGTACCCGTGGATCGAAAGCGCAGGTCCGCACGAGCTCGGGCACTCCGCGAGCGTCTGAAACGAGCCGTCAGGGCTCGCGAGAAATGCGGTCGCTTGCCATCCCGAGCCGCCGGCGAGATCGGCGATAATCCCCGCGTCCGCGATCGTGGTGCCCGGCGGCGCGTTGTACAGCCACCGGCTCGCGTCGCCTCCGCCTGCCGGGCTGCCGCTGCCGCTGTTGCGGAGGAACAGGTTGCAGCCCTCGCCCGTGGCCGCTACCTCGACAGCTTGGACGAGTTCCCAGTCGGCGCACGCGGAGCTGATCGTGTACGAGCCCGCCCGGGCGCTGCCCGGAGCAGCAAGAACACCGGTCAGGGCGAGCAGAAGCGCGGTGCGGGTGGCGGTGTGAGGCACGTGAAACTCCATCGGTCAGGGGAATTCGGGCAGGCCGTTGCTGGGCGCCGGCGCCGCGGGCTGCGGCGGCGGCGCGTCGAACGTCGGGTCAAACTCACTGGACCCATCCGGGGCCGCAGTCGCAGGGGCAGGGGAGATGGTCTGTTGGCGCTCCTGGGCGGCGGCGGTCCGCGCGCGACGCTGCGCGCGCACGGCTGAGCGCCGCCGCGCACGTCGCTGCGCGGTCCGTCGCGCGGCGGCGCGTTCGCGCGCCCTCCGATCGGTGGCCGCCTGCATCGCCGCCTCCAGGTCCGCTGCCACCACCGTCGGGGTCGCGGACGGGGTGCTCCGCGGCGCCGGCTGGCGCTTAGTCGTCTTGGACCCCGACGCGGGCTCGCCGATCAGCGGGACGTCCCCGGTCACCGCGCAGTAGGTCCCGCCGACGGCCGTGCCGCCGAGGCAGAGCGCGACCGCGAGGGTCCCGATCCCGCGGCCGCTGCCTCCCGACAGGCTGGCGGCGTGGACGGCGGCGTCATTGGCGAATGGTCGCGCCAGCCAGTCGCTGAGCGCTTCGAGCGGGCCGCGTCCCCCGGCCGAGCGGGCGGACACCTCGGCGACGGGCAGGTATGGGAACAGCTCGGCGAGCGACCGGCCGAACTCGGCGGAGCGCGCCTGTTCGCGCAGCTGGGCGAACACCGGCCGGCACGCCGAGCAGTGCTTGAGGTGGGCGCGGGCGACCTGGATCTGGTCGGCGGTGGCGCTGCCCGCCGCCAGGCGGCGCACAGGCTCGGCGCGGTGCTCGCACAACGTGCCGGCCGCGACGACCGCGGCGAGCCGGCGATCTCGCGGCGGATCGTGCGCTCGGCCTTGCGGACCTGGCCGACCGGGAGCCCAAGATCGGCCGCAAGCTCGGTGCGACCCAGCGGCTCGGCCGTCCCCGACAGGAACTTGTACGCCATCACCCGCTGCGTCAGCGGATCCAACGCTGCGGCGAGCTCGTGAAGCAGCAGCCGCTCGCCGCGACGCACGGCCTCGGTGCACGGATCGTCGCCCGGGGCGGCGACATCGTCGAGCGCGTCGACGTCCTCACGCTGCCAGCCCGCGCGGACGGTTGCGCCGCGGCCAGCGAGCACGCGTCGGACGCGCTGCTCGACGACCGTCCAGAACAACGCCTCGGCGGCGTCAATCTCGAACAGCGGCATACGGTGCTCCACGGCGACATAGGCGATCGTCTCGGCGACGACGTCGGCCACCTGCTCCTCGGTCAGCCGCCGGGCCAACGCATGCCGCGCAAGGCGGCGCTCGAGCTCCTCGCGGCAACCCACCAGCGCCGTCGCGATCGTTTCAGGGCTCAGCCGCTCGCAGACCGCGCTCACGGCACTCGCTCTCCCTCGTCGATCGCGGCGCGTTCGGCGAGCTCGCGCAGAAATCCCTCCAGCCCATCCAGATCGACCCGCACGCCTGGCTCATCACCATCTATGAGCCGCGCAGCGAGGTGGGCGAGCAACTCGGCGCGGGGCGGCAGCTCGGGATGCGCGGCGGCGAGTCGCTCACCGCGGTCGAGCAACGCAAGCTCGCGCAACGCTTGCGCCGCCCGGTAGGCCAGCAGGCATCGCGCGCAGAACCCGAGCGGTTCAACCCCTGCGCGCCCGCAGTGCTCGGTCCGGCAGACCTCGCCGGCGACGAGGCCTCGCGGACCGAGGCGGCGAGGGTGGACAGCGTCGCGATCGGGCATCTGACCGCACAGCCCTCGAGCGCGTCGCACGGGCAAAGAACTTCTCAACAGCCTCGCGACCTGGCACCGCGGCGCTCGCAGACCCTTACCCCCGCAGAATTGCGTCCTGGTCACGCGGTGAGTGTAAGGCCGGCCATGGACGCCACCCAGAGGATAGGTTCTCGCCTACCATGAGGGACGCGACCGTGCTCCGGGCCGTGAGCCACCCCGCCCGCCTCGCGATCCTCGTCGCGCTCGAGACCGGGCCCGCGAGCGCCGCCACGCTCGCCCGCGACCTCGACCTGCCGTTTCGCGCCGCCAACCACCACGTTCGCACGCTCGAACTCGCCGGCCTGCTCGTGCTCGAGCGCACCGAAGTACGCCGCGGCGGCGCCGCCCGCGTATTCCGCGTACGCGGCCACGGCTGGCACGATCTCAACGACCGCATCGCCGAACTCGAGCGCGCGGCCGCGGCCGACCCCGCCTAACCGCGCCGCTCACCGCTTGCCCGGCGGCCTCGCTCAGAGGCTGTACAGGCATGCGCATCCCTCCCAGCACTGCCGCTCAAGGCGTCACCGTCACCTTCGCCGTCACCGCTGGACTCGCGCTCGGGGGAATCACCCTCGAGACCAGCTGGCGGCTCGCCGTCCTCGCCGCGATCGCGGCCGCAGTCGTCACGCTGACTCGGGTCCGCTTCGCCGTCCCGAGCGCGGTCCTGCTCCTCCTCGCCGTCGCTGCGGCCGTTCAGATCTGGCTCTGAGCCGGACCCCTCACACCGAGGCCTCCGGGTAGCAGCGAACCGGCCCGTCCTCAGGCCCGTAGACGCGATCGAGCAGCTCGTCGGGCCATTCGGTGACGTCGCCGTAGCGAGCGAAGCACGACGGGCACAGCTCGACGTTGCCGACACGCTCGCTCAGCTCGGCGAGCTCCTCGCCGGCGATCGTCCAATGCCCGTCGCAAGGGTCGACGTCGACCACCTGACACAGCGGCCACCAGTGCACGAGCTGCTGGCTGTCGCGCGCCAGCCGACGAATCTGATCGGTCCAGTCGTCGCCCGGCAGGTCGGAGGTCGCCTCCAAAGTTCGCGCGTCACAGAGGTTGCAGGCATGCTCAACCGCGCACGGACGCAGGTTGCCCGGCACCAGGTCCCCTCGGTCGGCTCCTGGCGGCAGGCTGTCGGTCATCGGGTAGCGCCGCGGCGGCACTCTGACGAGCTCGAACGGGCCACCCGACGGCCCGATGCGGAAGTAGAAGCTGACGATCACGGCGCTCCGCCAGCTCGTCCCATGCTGTCAAGCGCATCGTGGCGATCGCAGTTGCGCATGCGCTGAGCGTTCCAGGCCAACCGGACCGATACCCCGAGGTCCAACGGCTCACCGGCAGAGCCCGCGTAAGGTCTCGACGGCGTTCGTCGCGCCGGCAGAGGCGCGGAGGCGATCGAACGCGTCGACGGCCTGCTTGACGGCGTCGAGCGTCACGAACGGCCGCTCGGTCGCGAAGCGCCCGATCCAGCGCACGGCTGCGCGCTCGAAGGTGTCGGGTTGGCGCTCGCGGATGACTTGGACGATCGCCAGCGCGTCGAGTAGCGAGACGTTGGGGAGCTCGGCGGCGGCGGTCCTGAGGAAGTGTCAACCGCCTACCGGGGTCCAAGCCACCCGTCGCATCCGCCGGGTGCCCTGAGAGGGCGCGAGGGCTCTGCGCGCCCGAGGCGTCGGACGCCTGCGTGTGGTCGCGGCTGGGTTGGGTTCGGTCGTTGACTGGGAGTCGCGCTCTAACGCGGGCGCGAGCTTGGGGGAGGGGCTATGATCGGCGCCGGTGAGCCGGGAAGTCTGGTCGGCGGAGTCGACCATGCTCGCCATTCCACGTGTCCGCGCTTCGCTCGATGAGGTCTGGCTCGCTGAAGCGTTGCTCGGCCCGGATGACCCGCTCGTCGGCTCGCTCCAGCGGCAGGCGGTGGCGATCGAGCAGCTGTGCTCGGTTGGCGCGGTTCTGGCGCTCAGCGGCTTTGGAATCGTGGGAGGTGTGGCAGCGGCGATCCCGTTCGCGCTTGCAAGTGCCGTTGTGGCGATCTGGCTCGCTGTCCGTGTCGAGCTGTGCGTGTTGGATAGGCGAGACGCCGTGTTGGACTTGCTCATCGCTGGCCGTGCTGACGTCTCGCTGGACGTGGTTCGGTGCGAGCGGGCTCGACTTCTGGATCGCAGTCACCGCGAGACTTTGGCGCGCTCGTTCGAGTCGATCGGATCTGAACCCGATGCCCGTAGCTCGGTGCCATCTCGCGCCTGCGTCGTGGTGGTCGTCAGCGCGGTCAGACACGTCCGGCCCGAGCTCGCGACCGTCGCTGCGCTGCTGCGCGATGACCGGGCATCGGTGCGCGGCGTCGCCGCTGCCCACCGGCTCATGACGACAGGCGGGTCGTCTCTGTTCGGTCGGGACCATGAGATCCTCCGGCAGGACCTTCGCCGGATCGCCAGCCTGCTGCGGGGCTAGTCCGCTTCCCGTTGTGTCGTCGCGAGGACCCGGCGCAGGAGCGGTGGCACGAGGAGCGTGGTCAGGACCGACATGCCGACGATGACGGCGAACAGCTGGCCTTCGACGACGCCGGCGGTGGCGCCGATGCCGGCGACGATGATCCCGACCTCGCCGCGCGGGACCATGCCGAGGGCGACGACCTTGGCGTCGTGGGCCGGCAGGCCACGGGCGCCGAGACGAGCCCCGGCGTACTTGGTGACGATCGCCAGCCCGGTGACAGCGGCGAGGAGGCCGAGGGTCTCGGCGTCGGCGAACTCGTCGAGGTCGACCTGCATCCCGATGAAGGCGAAGAAGAACGGCGGAAAGAAGGCGTAGAGCGGGGCGACCTCCGCCTCGATCGGGTGCTGCTCCTTGGTCTCGGCCACGATCAGGCCGGCGAGGAACGCGCCGATGATGGCGGCGAGGCCGATGTGCGCGGCGAACGCGGCCAGGCCGAGGCAGAGGACGATCGCGGGGAGCAGCGGCGACTCCGAGAAGCGCGGCGCGTGCAGCACGCGGGGCCATCGGGCGGTCAGGCGGGTGCCGCCGAGGGCGAAGAAGGCGAGGAAGGCGAGTGCCAGCGCGATCGTGGTGGTGAGCGACGCGATGTCCAGGCCGCCGTCGTCGCCGAGTCCGACGGCCACCGCGAGCAGGAGCATGGCGAGGATGTCGTCGATCACCGCCGCGCCGAGGATGGTGCGGGCGGCGGGCGTGTCGAGCGCGCCGAGCTCGATCAGCACCGCGGAGGTGATCCCGACGCTGGTGGCCACGAGGGCGACGCCGACGAAGATCGCCGTCGCGGTGGGTTCACCGGTCGCGAACGCGAAGGCCGCGCCACCGGCGAACGGGAACACGACGCCGAGCGCCCCGACGGCGGCCGCCGAGCGGCCGACCTCGCGCATCTCGGAGAGCCGGGTCTCGAGCCCGACCCAGAAGAGCAGGAAGACGACGCCGAGCTCCGCGAACACCTCGAGGACCTCGCCGGGCTCGACGAGGCCGAGGGCCGCGGGACCGATCGCGACGCCGGCGAGGATCTCGCCGACGAGCCCCGGTTGGCGCAGGCGCTTGAAGAGCTCGTCGCCGATCTTGGCGGCGAGCAGGACGACGAAGAGGCCGGTGAGCAGCTCGGCGACGTGCGTGGTCGCCGCGAGCAGGACAGGGAGGGGCACAGCCTGCCTATGTACCCATTGAAGAAGCGCTCGGCGAGGGCGCGGAAGAAGTCGATGAGGCGACCACCAGGATCACCGCCTCGCCCAGCGCCACCGGGAAGCTGACCGTCAGCGGCGTGAACGCGAGCGCCGCCGTCGCCGCCGCCAGCACCGCGGCGTTGACCAGGAAGACACGCGGCAGCAAGCCCACCCAGCAAGCCTATGGCCGCACGCCCCTCCCGCACGAATGGGCGAAAGCGCCCATTGAGCACGCGCCCCGGCGCCGCCACCATGACGACAAGCTTCCACCCAGCGGTCCGACGGACGAAAGGAACCCTGCGATGAGCCATCCACACGGCTGGCGCGCGCCGATGGATCGTCAATACGGCGCGGTTACCGAGGACGACTCGCGCCCGGCCGACGGATCTCCGTGGGAGCCGGAAGCCGCCCCGATGGCACGCGCCTCCGCGCGTGCCGCACGGATCGTGCTCATCGTGGCGTTTCTCATCATGATCGCCGTCGTGATCGCGGCCGCTCTGTGATGGAGATCGGCGTCTCCCTTCTCCTCATGGCGCTCGGCGCCATCCTCCTGTTCGGCCCGACGCCCAACGGTGTCGGGATCTCGTTCGACGTCCCCGGCGCGATCCTGCTCGTCATCGGCATCGGCGGACTGCTCGCGAGCTTCAGCGCCCGCGGGCGCGCGGGTAGCTGGGACGACCACGTCGCGAGCGGTCGATGACGGGCTCGGCCGCCGGCGACGGCGACGCGCCGCTGATCTGCGCGGTCGACGAGACGCCTCGTGGCGTCGAGGCCGCCGCGGTCGCGATGGACCTGTCGCGGCGCCTCGGCGCGCGGCTCGTGCTCACCCGAATCGTCCACGAGCCGAGCGGAGTGCCGTTCGGCGACGGGCGATTGCTCCAGCGCGCCCGCGGGGCCGGCTACGCCGCCGCCCTGGAGGATGTCCGCGAGCTCCTGCGCAGTTACGTCCGCAAGGCCGACATCCGTGACGACGACGGGCGCCTTGCGACCTGGATCCACGCGCATGCCTTCCGCCACCACCTCGGCACCAGCCTGGTCAACGACGGCGTGCCGCTACCGGTGATCCAGAAGCTGTTCGACCACGCGTCGATGACCATGACGGCCCACTACGCCCAGCTGCATGACGAGACGCTGCGCCGCGAGATCACCCGCTGGCAGGAGCGGGTCAACATCCGCGGCGAGCGGATCGCACTCCCGCTCGACGGGCCCCTCGAGCAGGCTGCGTGGATGAAGGAGCGCATCGCGCGCGCCAAGCAGGCGCTCCCCAACGGCTACTGCGGCCTGCCGCTCGTGCAGACCTGCCCGCACCCCAACGCCTGCCTGAGCTGCGACAACTTCCTCACCGACGGCTCGTTCCGCGCCGTCCACGAGCAGCAGCTCGAGCACACCAGAGAATTGCGCGAACGCGCCGGGCAGGACGGGCGCCTACGCTTCGTCGAGGTGCCGAGCGCGACGAGCGCTCACTGACCCGGATCCTCCGGGGTCTCGAGGAGATCGACACCGAAGGGAACGACCGGGATGCGCCACCGCCCATCGATGTCGTTGCGCCCGCCGCAGGACGCCAGCACCGTGGCAGCGGGGACGGGTCGTGAGTTCCCAGCGCACCGGCGCGCTCCGCGAAGCCGCGGCCGCCCGCTCGGTCGGCGCCTCGGCGCGGGCCCGCCGCGCTCGGGGAGCTCGACCGGCGAGGCGAAACGATCACCTTCGCAGTCGTCGCCGCGCGCGCGAGCGTCAGCCGCCAGTTCCTCTACAGCCACCCGGACCTGCGCGCCGAGATCGAGCGCCGGCGCGGCCAGCAGCGAGCGCCGGCGCAGCTACCGCTGCGAGAGCGCGCAACCGACGAGTCAATCCGCCACAGGCTGCGCGCCGCACTCGACGAGAACAAACGGCTGCGGGAAGATATCGCCGCGCTGCGAGAGGAACTCGCGCTCGCGCACGGCCGTGTCCGCGAACTCGAACCCGCCGCACGCACCGGAAGCGCAGGCTGAGCAGCCAGCCCAGGCCCGCGAGACACGCCCTGCGGCGCGCCGCGTTGCACGGAACCCGATAGCGCGAACCTGCGCCGGACCGGTCTGGTCGCCGCTCCCTTCAGGCGGAAGCGGGGTGCAGCCGCAGGAAACGTCAGCGCGTGGGCCGCCCGGCCTTTACTTGGTACATCGCGTGGTCGGCGGCGTGCAGCAGCCCTTCGGGTGACTCGGTTGTGCTGCCGTCGAAGCAGATACAGCCGATGCTGACTCCCACCTTCACAGCCTCACCGTCCACGGTTCGAAGGGTCCGGGGGATCGCCTCGTCCAGCTTCCGAATTACCATATCGGCGCCCGAGCGTGTCGTCTCGGGCAGCAGGACGACGAACTCGTCGCCGCCAATACGTGCGACGGTGTCTACCGCGCGTAGTTGGCCGCGAAGCAGAGTCGCCACCTCCTTCAGGACCTGGTCCCCAACGGCGTGTCCAAACGTGTCGTTGATCGCCTTGAACCCGTCGAGGTCGGCGAGCAAGAGGGCACCACGGTGCCCGTGCCGACGGGTCCGAGTGAGCTCCGCGATAAAGGCCGTCTCGAGCATCGCGCGATTCGCCAGCCCGGTCAATGGATCGCTGTGCGCCATCTCGGTCAAACGCGCGATGAGGGCATGCCGTTCGCGCGCGAAGCGCCCAACGAGCCAGCCGAGCAGCACGAACGCCGTCGCGCGAATCAGGTAGCCGATCGGCCCTATCTGAACGTCCGGGCTGGTCATCTCCCACAGCGCGAAGAGGGCCATGCTCGCGAGCGCCGCGACCACGCCTCCGATCGCGCCGAACCGGACCGCCACGATGGCAATCGGAAGCGCGTAGAGGTTCGTCACCCCCTCGTCGGGGTTCGGCAGGAGCTCGCGGGCAACGAAGATGACCGCCGCAAATGTGACTGCCAGTCCGATCGTCACTGCGTCGGCCGCAACCCCGGGAGATCTCGACCGCTCGCGCGTTTCCATCGCGGGAGATCGTCGCACGAGACCAGGGCCCGCGGACTGCGCTTTGAGTCAGAACGAGGAGCGCGGCTGCCAACTGGCCCCGCACTGACGCTCCGGACGAACGCAGCAGCGACCCCGCCATGGCTCGCCGTGAGCTGCCCCGCCGGCTGGGAGCCTCGATGACATGTCATCGACGGCGATCCCGCGGCGCGAAGCGGAACGAGGCTGGCCGCTCCACATAACCCACCGGCGTCCCGCCGGGCCCTTACCGCGTCGACGACGCCCGCCGCTACGCCCGCTACTGCCTGCTCGCGCCCGGCGCCGGCGAGCTGCTCGAACGCGACCACCTCGACATCCCGAGGGCCGCCCAGGCGCTCAGAATCCCCGCCGACGAGCTGCGCGTCGCGATCGCTGAATGGCGGCGCTCATCCATCGGCACACCGCCCGCGCCCCGCGCCGCGCCGCGGCCAGGGCCGCCCGACCGCGGGCCCGACCGCTCGCGCTGAGCGGCCGGCGCCCACAGGTTCGGCGGGCGGCTCGGCGTCCTGGTGTGCCAAGTGCATCGGGACGCCGGTGCACGAGCCTGACCATCGCGCCGGCCGGAGCACCCCGCGGTAGAACACCAGCCGTCTCCCTGGGAGGATGGGACGCATGACCGACGAACCCCCCGACGTGCCCGCCGGTCACGTCTGCGTCTTGCCGTTCGACACGGACGCCCACGACTTCGCGCGCGGCTTCGAGGCTGGTCGTATCTGGCAGCAGCTGGTCGACCGCGACGACGCCGTCGAGGAAACCATCCATGCGCGCAACGCGGAGATGGTCCTTCGGATGGCCGAGGCGACGGGGCGGTCGGTGGTCGGCGAGGACCTCGACGACATCTGGACCCTCATGCGGTTTTCGGCTCCTGGTCTCGTTGAGACGCGCGTGTCGGGCTGCCCCGAACCCGACACGTCGTAGCCTTCCCAGCCGCCGCTACTTAGCGGCGGTGGCTGGTGGCGTCCACCAGGACGTAGCCGGCCTCACCAACCCGCGTGGGAGGGAATGGCTCCCCGCGGACGCAGGTGACCTCGCGGCCGGTCTTACGACCGGTCGCGGTCACCGCCGCGTACTGGCCGCTGATAGGCACGATCTGCCCGGGCTTATGGATCGTCATGGCCTTCACCTCGCTTTCCGAACTCGCTCGTGGCCCAGTCCAGCATGGGGGAAGACCAGGTACGAGCCCAGCTCTACGCGGGCGGGACCCTAGGCGCCGGGTCGGACGGTTCACCCATATAGATCCGCGCTTCGCGGCATTAATTCGCGGGGAGCCCGGTCCCCACCGGGCTCCCCGCGGTCACAGCGCCGAGGTGAGGCGACGGCAGGACCATCTCAGGTGCGGCGGATGGACTCTCGAGGTTGCGGACGTCGGTCAGGGCACGGAAGAACTTCTTGACGTTGCGCAACGCCAGCTTCGCCTTGTAGTCGATGAAGTCGACGTACTCGACGCTGATGATGCTGTCGACGTTGTTCTACCTGGCGGACGCAGACGCAGTTGACGCAGTCGATGTGAGCCCGTCTAGGCCGGGCCTCGACACATGGCCCGAGGCCCGGCGGGGGACAGATCGCCGTCCCCCGCCGCCAGTACCGTTTCGCGCATGCGACCCGCGTTCCTGGCTCCGCTCACGACCGTGCTTCTGCTCGCGCTCACGGGAGTAGCGAGCGCGGACGTGGCCCCCGCCACCGGCACGCCGCGGACCAGCTTCGCTGCCACCTTCCCCGCTCAGCCCGTCTCGCTTGACCTCCAGCTCAGCGGGCCACGCGGCTGTCGCAACCTGGGGTGCCGTTAAGGAACGTGGCACCAAGTGCCAAGTAGGGTGCTGGACGGGTCAGCGGGTCTGGCGCTGTAGGTGCCGGAAGATCGTTGGGCGTGTGACGCCGAACTCGTCGGCGATCTGCTGCACGGTGTGCGTGCGCCGTTCGTCGTCGCCGAGTTCGTCGTACATCGCCTGGGCGATCTTGGCTTGGCGCGGCGTGAGCTTGGGCTTCTGCCCGCCCGTGCGCCCGCGCGCGCGAGCGGCGTCGAGACAGTCGCGTGTGCGTTCGGACATCAGCGCGTGCTCGAACTCAGCGATCGCGCCGAGGATCTGAAAGAACATCCGGCCGACCGCGGTTGACGTGTCGATGCCTTGGTCGAGGACGACGAGATCCACACCCCGCGTCTGCAGCTGGGTGGAGAGCGCGATCAGGTGTTCGAGCGAGCGTCCGAGGCGGTCAAGCTTGGTGATCACCAGGGATCGGTGAGTCGCACGTCGATACCGCGATCCTGAAGCTCGCGCGCAACCCAGCGCCAGCCCGTCGTCGCCTCGATCGCGACGACGTCGAGCTCACCGTCCCAGTGCTCGATCCACGCAACGAACGCCTCCCTCGACGACTTGAAGCGCTCCTCGGTGACCTTGCCGTTGGCCGGGTCGAGCACCGCGGCCTGAAAGACCGCCTTGTGGATGTCGATCGCTGCCAGCACGAAACCTCCCGCCCGGGTCGATGACGAAGCCATGGCGACCGTCACCGGGCCCCGGACGACGCCGCTTCATCACATCCCTACGGGCTTCGCTTCGCCGGCTGCGTGAGCACCCGCACCAAGCCCCAGGACTCAACTAACGGGTGTGCGGAGAATCTTGACGCGGGACAAGTTTCGTGCGGTCAGTCGATCCGCTGCGTCCGGGCGCGCGCGTGACGCTGGCGAAGGCGACGCCCGACCTTGCCGAAGTGTCCGAGGCGCTGGACGAGATGCTCGATCGGGTGGAGACCGAGCGGCGCGAGAGCGCCCGCCGGCAGGTGGCCGCGCAGGAGGACGAACGCCGGCGCGTGGCGCGCGAGCTGCACGACCAGATCGGCCAGCTGCTGACCGCTGCGCTGCTGCAGATCGACACGCTCGAGGGGCGCGTGCCGCAACCGCTGCGGGAATCGACCGCGACCATGCGCCGGACGCTCGAAGACGCCCATCGCGATGTCCGGGAGATCGCCCAGCGGCTGCGGCCGCTCGCGCTGGACGACCTGGGCATCGCCAACGCCCTGAGCGCGCTGGCGGGAGTGTTCACGCGCGACACTCAGCTGACCGTCAGCCGACGTATCGACCGGTCGGCCGCCGAGCGCTTGAGCGAGGCCGAGAGCCTCGTCGTCTATCGCGTGGCACAGGAGGCGCTGACGAACGCGGCCAGGCACTCGGGGGGGTCGGCATTCGAGCTGGCGCTTGCCGCGTCGGACAGTTCCGTACTGCTGACGGTGTCCGACGACGGGAATGGGACCGGTCCCGCGACGGAGGGCTCAGGGATCAGGGGCATGCGCGAGCGCGCGCTGTTGATCGGAGCGAACCTGGAGATCAGATCTCGCCCTGAAGGCGGAACCGCGGTCGAACTGCGCGTGCCCGTCGCGCAGACGTGAGATGGGCCTCGCCACCCATGGCGTCGCGGTTCGCGCCGCGGCATCGTGGATCGGGTGATCGCCGCCCAGCGCCTCCGTGACCTGTCGCCCCTCTGGCTCGGCCTGCTCCTGACCATCCGCGTCGCGGCGGCCGGTACCGCCGTAGCTCTGCTCGCCGTGCATCAGGTGACGGACTTCGACGGGTCGCTGATCGTCGCCGTGCTCGCCTACACGGCGCTGACCGTCGCGCTCGGCCGACGTTGGCCGGCGATCGTCGTTCACCCGGCGAGCTGGATCGTCGACATCGTCTGCGTGCTGGTCCTGGTCTACCTGTCCGGTGACTGGCGCAGCCCCTTCTACCTCCTCGCGCTGACGACGCTCGCCATTCCCGCCGCGGCGGCGCGCCCCGGGCACGGCGCGCTGCTCGGCGTCGGTTTCGCGGTCGTGTATGCAGCGATGGGCCGGGCGATCGGGCCGGACCCGTTCAGGCTCGGTGCGCAGACGTCCGTCGAGACGCTCGCGACTCATCTGGTACTCCCGGTCATGGTCTGCTTCGGGATCGCGTACGCGGCAGACGCCGTCCGTCGGCTGCGCGCCGAGCGCCGCCGATCCGAGCGGCTGGCCATCGAGGCTGAGCGCCGGCGTATCGCCTGGGAGCTGCACGACTCCGCGAAGCAGCGCGTCCATGCGGCGCATCTGGTTCTCAGCGCCGTGGCCGGAGACACCAAGGGCCGGCTGCGCGACGCCACCGCGCAGGTGCTGCGTGAGCTCGAGGCCGCCTCCACCGAGATGGACACCAGCCTCGCCGAACTGCAGTCGCCTCTCGAGGGACGCCCGCTGGAAGAGGCGCTCCGCGAACGTGCCGAGGAACTGGCGTGGGCGACCGGTCCCATCATCGTCGTGGGCGGACGCGCTCCGTCGCTGGATCCGCTCAGCGCGGCGCACGCCTACCGGGTCGCGGCCGAGGCCATGACCAACGCGGTACGTCACGCGAGCCCGAGCCGCGTGGACGTGAGCCTCCGGACCGAGAACGGGACAGCCGTGATCGCCGTCGCCGACAACGGCTGCGGCATGCCGGATCTCCCTCGCGCACATTCGAGCGGGCTGCGCGCGATGCAGAGCCGCGCGTCCACCATCGGAGGCGAGCTGCAGATTTCGGCCGCACGCCCGACCGGAACGATCGTCGAGCTGCGCATTCCCACGAATCCGACCCGGGAGAGAAGACCATGATCCGCATCGTCGTCGTCGACGACCACCCCGCTGTTCGCCTCGGCCTGGAGACTGCGCTGGAAGCCGAGCCGGGCATCGTGCCCGTCGGCTCGGCCGAACGCGCGGAGCAGCTGTGGCCGCTCCTCTACAGCACGAAGCCGGACGTCGTCCTGCTCGACTACCACCTCCCTGGCAGCGACGGCCTGCAGGTGTGCCGGCGCATCAAGTCTGACGCGCTGGCCCCGAAGGTCCTCCTCTATTCGGCCTACGCCGGTGGCGCGCTCGCCATCCCGGCGGCGCTCGCCGGTGCCGACAGCGTGATCGGCAAGGGCATCCCGGCACGCGAGCTGTTCGAGGTGATCCGCGGCGTCGTCGCCGGCGAGCGGGTCCTGCCGCCGATCCCCCGCGAGCAGTTCGTCGAGGCCTCCGAACGGCTATCGCCGGAGGACCTCCCCATCCTCGGGATGCTGCTCGACCAGACCCCCCATCCCGAGGTCGCGGACGTGCTCGGCATCGAATCCTCGGAACTGGCCTCGCGCATCGACCGGATGTTGGGCCTGCTTCGCTTCGAAGTGCCCGAGATCGACGTCGGCCGCGCAAGGTGAGCACCCGCTGAAGACGCGGGTGCTGCTCGCCGACGACCACGAGGTCGTCCGCCACGGGTTGCGATCCATCCTGGAGGCCCAGCCCGACTTCGAAGTCGTCGCCGAGGTTGCCGACGGTGAGGACGCGTTCCGCCGCGCGCTGGAGGACGATGTCGACCTGTTCGTGCTCGACGTCTCGATGCCGCGCCTCACGGGGCTGCAGGCGGTCCGCCGACTCGCGGAGCACCGGCCCGGCCTGCGCGCGGTGATGCTCTCGATGTACGAGAACGAGGAGTACTTCTTCGAAGCCATCAGCGCCGGCGCCTGCGGCTGCGTTCTGAAGTCCTCCGCGGCCCGCGACCTCGTCGACGCCTGCCGCGCGGCGATGCGTGGCGAGCCCTTCACCTACCCCGCCGCCCTGGCCGCCCTGATGCGCGACGAGGTCCCCAGCGACCCGCTCACACCGCGAGAGACCGAGGTTGTCAGGCTGATCGCCGAAGGCCGCTCCGGCCGCGAGATCGCCGAGCAGCTCGTGATCAGCGAGAAGACCGTGGAGCGCCACCGCTCCAACGCGCTGGAGAAGCTCGGCCTGCGCGACCGCGTCGCGCTCACCCGCTACGCGATCCGCCGCGGGCTCATCGAGCCTTGAGCCGCCACGTAGCTGGGCGTACGGGCGGAATCTTCCGGCAGGGGCGATGACGCGAGATTCGTCGAGGTCGGGAGTATCGTCTCGCATGATGTTCCGCCAAGGGCCAGTTCCGATTCTTGCCCACGGGCTGCTGGACTATCTCTTGGGCGTCGTCCTGATCGCCGGCCCGTTCGTGCTCGTGTTCGGCGATGACACCGCGACGGCAGCCGCGGTCGCGATGGGAGTCCTGCTGCTCGTGCTTGCCGCGACGAGTGATCTCCCGACGGGCCTGGTGCGGTCGATTCCGAGGGCGCTGCACGCGATCCTGGACTACGTGCTGGCGGTCGCGCTCCTGGGGTTGCCGTTCCTTCTGGGATTCACCGGGGACGCGACGGCGACGCCGTTCTTCATCGCGGTCGGCGTGGTTCAGCTGATGCAGACGATCGCGACTCGGTTTCTCAGGCCGCGGGCCTGGCATCGGGCGTCGCGCAGGGCGGAGTGAGGTGGCAGACGGTCGCGGCGGGGCGACCGGCGCGGTCCGCTCGCGGGCGGGAGTTGATCTGGGCCGGAACGGTCGGGCTCGTGCTGGCGGACTCCTCCGTGGTGACACTTGCGCTGCCGGAGATGCTGCAAGAGTTCGAGACGACCGTGCTCGGTGTCTCATGGGTGCTGACCGCCTTCAATCTGGTGCTCGGGCTCACGGTGCTGCCGGTCGCGTGGCTGGCGAACGGCCGGAGCCCGCGCGCCGCGACGAGGCTGTGGGGCGCTGGGCTGATCGGCTTCGCGGGCACGTCGCTGCTGTGCGCGATCGCCCCCACGATCGCCGTGCTCATCGCGGCCCGGTGCGCGCAGGCGATAGCGGGCGCATGCGTCATCGCCGGAGCGATCGAACTGCTTGCGCGGAGCCGCGGCTCGCACGTGAAGGGCGCCGTAGCCTGGGGCGCCGCCAGCCTCGTCGGGATCGCCCTCGGCCCGGCCGCGGGCGGGCTGCTGACGCAGCTGATCAGCTGGAAGGCGATCTTCGCGATCCAGGTTCCGGTGATCGGCGTGCTCGGCGCGGCGATACGGGCGCCGGCAACGGTGGCCGAACGCGGACCCGCTGGACGGCCGCGGCTCGCCCCGGAGCTGGGACTCGGGCTGATCTCGGCCGGACTGACCGGCGCACTGTTCCTGCTGGTGATCATGCTCACGCAAGGATGGGGCTACTCGCCGCTGGCGGCGGCGTTGATCGTGTCGGTGATACCGGTGGCGACGATCGCCGCGCGGCGGCTCACGCGAGGGATCGCGCAGAGCACGGCCCTCATGGTCGCGGGCGCGATCGCGCTGGCCGGCGGCCTGGCGGCGCTGGGCCTCGTCCCGGCCGCCGAGCCCGCCTGGACGCTGGTCCCGCAGGCGTTCGTCGGGATCGGCATCGCCCTCGCGCTGCCTGGGCTCACCGAGCGTGCGCTCGCGGGCGCCGACCCGCGGCGCCACCGTGCGTCGGGCACGATCGCCGCCCGCCACCTGGGCATAGTGGTCGGGCTGCTGGTGCTCACGCCGCTCTTCACGTCGCAACTGGGCGATCAGCAACGCGCGGCGGAACGCTCCGGCACGGCGCTGATCCTCGATGCCTCGCTGTCACCGTCGACGAAGATCGCCTTGGGCGCCGCCATCAACGAACAGATCGACGTGGCCGGCGGCCGGCTTCCCAATCTCGCCCCGGCGTTCGATGCCGTCACACCGCCGCCGGAGGGCCGGACGGAGTACGCCCAGCTCGAGGACCGGCTCACCGAGGAGCTCGACAAGGCCGCCACGCACGCGTTCAGTGCGGTCTTCCTGATCGCTGCGGCGCTCGCGCTGCTCGCCGTCGCGCCGATCGCCATCAGCGGCGGCACACCTGGCCGACGGGGCGGCCGAGCAATCGCAGGCGCCCTTGGGGCGTCCGCCGCGCTGGCCGCCGCCTATCTCGCGCTCGGTGGCGCGCGCTACCAACCGCTTGCGGTGGCCGACCCGTGTGTGCCGAGACCACTCTCGCAGTTGCAGCAACGGAGCGACATGGTGCTGGAGCGGATCGCGCTGTCGACCCTCGACGGCGCCGCTTGCCGTCTGCGCGTCCCACGCGAAGAGCTCGCCCTCGCGCTGACCAGCGACGAGGCGCGAGCGCAGTTCGTGGCCGAGCGCCGGATCTCCGACGAGGCGATCGACGACGCGATCCGCGACGGGCTCAGACGCGCCGTCGACGACGCCGTGCGGCTCGACATGCTCTCGCCGCTCGAGGCCTCGCTCCTGCGGCAGGGGGTGGACCGGCTGCCCGTCTCCGTGCTGATGGACGCGCTGCGCAGCAGCGCCGGAAAGAGCGTCATCGGCTTGCTGACGGATCTGCTCGGCAATGGTTGACGGTCAGCGGGTGGGCGGGGGCAGTTGCGCGCGCGCCGGCGCGGCCAGCCGATCGCCAGGCCAGCTCGATCGTTCACCCACCAGCGCGATCACAGCCGGGGTCAGCGCCGAGCGCACGAGAAACGCGTCGATCAGCAGGCCGACGGAGAGGACGAACGCGAGCTGGTGGAACGCGGCGAGCGGCACGAGCGCCAGCGCGGCGAACGATGCCGCGAGCACAAGCCCAGCCGCGGAGATCGCGTGGGAGGCACCGCTCCCGGCGGCCACGATCGCCTCCCGCAGCGGCATCCGTCTCGCCTCGCTCCAGATCCGGCCGACAAGGAAGATGTTGTAGTCCGAGCCGAGCGCAATCAACAGCACACCGGAGGCCAGCGGCACGAAGTAGGTCAGCTCCGGCTCGCCCAGCACCCCCTGGAAGAACATCACCGCGAGCCCGAGCGCGGCCAGCGGCGCGAGCGCCGCCAGCAGCACGAGGTAGACCGGTGCGACCAGGGCACGCAGATAGACCGCGAGGATCAGCACCAGGGCCAGCAGGACGAGCGGAAGCACGCGAAACAGGTCGTTTCCCGCGGTGTCGATCAGCTCGCCGGTGATCGCCGTATCGCCCGCGAACAGGGCACGCGTGTGGGGCAGCTCGACCGCGTCGAGCAGGTCGACGATGCGGGCATCGAGGTTGCGCAAGAGGCGCACCGCGTCGGCGCTCAGGGGGTCGTATTCGGGGATCATCACGAACCGGACCGCTTCGCCGCTCGGCGATACGACGATGCCGAATGGCCTCCTGCTCGGATTCGTCGCCGGGCCGAGCACCCCAGCCACGCCCGGCTGACTCTCGAGGACGGCCTGTAGCTCCGACAGCTTGCGACGCTGGCGCCCGATTCCGCGGCCGGTCACCACCAGCGTCGTCGGCGCGACGACCCCCGGAGCGAAGCCCTTGCCGACCTGCTCGTACGCGAGCCGCGGCTCGCTGTTGCTCGGCAGACCGCGGATCAGTGGATTGCCGACCTTCAGCCACGCCAGCCCCGAAGCCATCGCTGCGAGCACCAGCAGACAGACCAGGGTCGTGCGTCGCGGCGCCCGGACCGCCGTCACGATCAGGCGATCCAGCCGCCCCGTCGGCACGCCGGCCCGCCCGGGTGCGTGCCGCGGTCCCGGCCACAGCAACGCTGGCCCGACCATCGCCAGCATCGCGGGAATGAACATGACCGTCACCAGCAGCCCGACCAGCACCGCGACCGCCATCCCGGGCCCGAACGCCCGCAGAAACCCGAGTTCGGCGACGACGAGCGCGGCCGACCCGACAGCGACCGACATGCCGCACACGAAGATCAGCGGCGTGAGCTCAACCGCTGTTTCACGCGCGGCATCCTGCGCCGCCTGGCCATCACGGAGCCGGCGGCGGAACCTCGACATGTAGAACAACCCGTAGTCGGTGACGACCCCGAACAACAGCGCGACCATGATCGGCTCGACCTCCGGCGCAACCGACAGCCCGACGCGCTCAGCCACTCCCGCCACGAAGCGAACCGACACTACATACGCGACAGCGACCGTCGCGAGCGTGACCACCGGCGCCAGCAGCGACCGCATGTAGAGGCCGACGATCAGCGCGATCAGCGCCACCGTCACGAGCTCGATCAGCGGCAGCCTGTCCTCGATCAACACGGCCTGCTCCGCACGCGCGGGAACCGCACCGGTAAGCCCGACGTAGCTCCCGGCCGGCGCTTGCAGCGCCGCGGCGTATTTCCGCGCTGACCTCACGCGGGCGTTCTGGTTGAACTCGAGGTCGAACAGCAACGAGCTCACCGCCGTCGTCCCCAGCTCACGCGCGAACGCCAAGCCGGGCACAAAGTTCGCGATGCCATACGCACCGGCCGCGCGAACGCCCGCCACCCGGCGCTCGTTCACGTCATCGATCAGCACGGCCGTCGACGCCACGCGCGCAGGGTCCAGACCGCCGGCATCGCGCTCGACCACGACCGTCCGACTCGCGAGCGGAAACAGGAAGCTCGTGGCTGACAGCTTCTCCGCCGCCAGCGCTCGCGAGTCCGCCGGCACCAACTGCCCCAGCGCCCCGGTCTGTGCCTCCCGCAGCGTCGGCAGCGCATGCACCATCACCACCGCGACGGCGACCCACCCGACGATGATCGCAATCCGCGACGCGACGACGACCCTGGCAAACACCTCAACCAACCCGGCCTCCTAGCGTGGTCGCGGCGTTCACGGACCGCGTCGCGAGTTCCCCGCAGCCTAAACCGCCGTGCCGTCCGCCGGGCGGTACGTCAACCTCGATCGGGGGGCTCGCCGGGTGGCCGCGAAGGTACGACGTGGTTGTGCCAGACGTACACCGCGAGCGTCAGCAGGCCAGCGAACGCGGCAGCTGCGGTCGGAGAACCGGTGATCACCCCGACCAGCACCCCGACGACCGTGAACTTGATCACCGGTCCGACCAGCACAGCCAGGCTCCGTAGGCGGATGATCGTCGGCTGATCGCTCACATCAGCCCGAGCCTGGCCGTCGAGTCCCGCGGGGTGTATCACCGCGCATCCGCAGGACGAAGCGCGCGGCGCGCCGACTCCTCGTAGCGCTCATCGACGAGCAGGTGAAACTCATCGGCATCGAGCAGCGCCTCGCGCCTGCGGGCGTCCGACCTGCCCCAATGGAGAAAGACGCCGATGGCGGCACCGAACGCGGCGCCGATCAATGCGCCCAGGATCAGAACCATGCCGGCGGTCGCGCCGAGCACGGCGATGCTCCACAGCCCGCCGAAGAGCACCCCGAACGATGCTCCCGCGCGCAACCCGTCCATGCCCGCATCCCAGTAGTTGGAGTCGGGGTGCGGCAGACCCGAAGGCAGGCCCGTGGCATTGATCTGGATCGCACTGTCCGGAACACGCCGGTCTACCAGGCGCTCCGCCGCCTCCTCGGCTCTTCGCAGGTCGAAGAACCGCGCCAAGGCAACACGTGTTGGGCGCGACACGCGCGGTGCTGGTCCGAGTGATCGAGAGCGTCGCGGTCATGCGGAGACTCCTTCGGGTCGAGGCTCTAGTTCAGCCTTGCAGCGACTGCACGGTCCGACCATGCGGGTCGACCCTCATCGCCGCTTGTTGATGGTGGTTGACCCCCATTGCCCCCGCACGAGAGCACTCGTAGCGTGCTGATCAGACCTACGAGAACAGGGGCCGGATGGAACTCATGGACCGACTGCTGCATCGAGAGCCCGCCGTCGAGCGGCCCTGCCCTTGATGCGGGATTCCCGCCTCCGACGAGGCCGATGCGGCGTGAGAGGAGGACGTGTCTGCCTCTGCCTGCTCGCTCCGCCGACGGGTTGCGCGGATGCGGCGTCCGAGGAGCCTGTTCCGACGCCTGACGCGTCGCTGGCATCCCCGCGGGCCGAGAAGACCCCGGCGACCACTGCGGCCCAGAACCTCGACCCCGAGAAGCTCGACAGCACGAAAGAGAAGGCCAACGCTTCACTCGAGCAGGCGCCAAGAAGGGCGACATGGGCGCGCTTCGAGCGGCCGAGCGGCGCCTGGATCGCGCGTCACGGCGAGCGCGTGCCGCTCGCACCCCTGCGGGCGAGGCGCCGGACGATCCGCTCACGGAGCTGCTCGCGACGTTCCCGTACAAGGAGGCTCCCCTCTTCGTGCAGCAGACGACGCGCACCACTGCGCAGAACGACCATCGTCTCTTCGCGTCCGTCCTGCGGGAGCAGTTCTGCCTGAAGTCACGGCGCCAGCGCCTCGCGGCGGTCCGTCGCGTGTTCGAATTGGGTGACGGCTACCTCCGAGAAAGAGGGTCCACTCACCAAGAAGGGACGAGAATGCCGAGGCTGATCCTGACCTTGCTGGCCGCAGTGTGCCTGGCTGCTGGCTGCGGTACGACGGGGAGTGGCGATCCCGCAGATACCGCCGCTACGCCAACGCCGAAAGTCGGCACCGACGAGGGCAGCATCGACGCCGTCGAGGAGCAGCTGCAGGCCCTGGCGCGCCGGAAGGAGGCGGCGAAGAAGGCGGGCGATACAAAGACGATGGAGCAGCTCGAGCAAGCGATGCAGAACATCGAGCGGGTGCAGGACGAGGCCATCGAGGACGAGTTTGCGGCTACCTCGCCTTTCGACAAGGCGGTCGACATCCTCCCCATGAAGAAGCCACCGCTCTACGTCGAGCAGGTGATCCTCGATGACACCCACACGCTTGTCGTCCGCTCGAAGTCCCGACGCTTCTTCTGTGGTCGGACGGAAGAGCAGCGGCTCGCCGCCGTTGCCTATTACTACGGGCTAGCCGAGAGCGCGATGACGGCCAACGGCATCGACGACTTCGTGCTGATCGTCGATGGCCTCCGCGAGACTGGCGACGTGATGCCGCTCGCACGGGGCGCGGACGGCAAGGTGTCCCTCACCGCCCGCGGGCGCGGCCGAGGCCCCTGCTAGGCCGCACTCGCCTCCCGGTCGCCAGCAAAATCTGTGGTAGGCGAGTAGCAGCAGGACGGTGCCGATGATCGCTCCGATCAGCCCGCCAAGCTCGAAGATGTCGTTGTCACCGATGCCGAGCAGCTCAGTGAAGATCAGGAATCCGACGATCGAGCCCACGAGCCCGAGCAGGATCGTGACGAAGAAGTCGCCCGGGTGCTTGCCGGGCACCAGTGCCTTGGCGACGAAACCGGCCACCAGCCCAAGGATGATCGCTCCAACCATGCGTTCCGCGCCTTCGTCGAATGTCGTCCGGATCTTGACGGATCAGCCTCGGTAACCGAACGCAATCGCTGCGAGCCCCTTGGGCAAGCTCATCATCCTGGCTCGAGCGCTACTCCGGAGCGCTACTCCACGAGGGCTGAAGGTCGCTGGCCAGACGGCCGTTAGCGACGAAAACCCGCCTCCGCGGGGAATCTCGACTACGGGAGCGACGGGACTCGAACCCGCGACCTCCGGCGAGACAGGCCGCTCGGATGAAGGCCCGGATCGAGCAAGAGCCGCGCGTACGCGCCGGCATGCGTGAGGGGCTGGCGATGGCGCGCGCGGGCGAGCTCAACCGGCTCGGGCGCCTGGCCGACGCCGAGCGGGGCCGTGCCCTTGAACGGCGCGAGCGCACGCGCGCGCAGGGCCGCGAGCTCGGCAGCGGGCGCGCCCAGCGCTACCGCGACGCCCGCGACGCCCGAGCCCGGGCGCTGGGCTTCGCGAGCGTCGAGGCGCTGCTGCGCGAGCGCTACCTCGTCGGCGGCGCTGCCGTGACCGAGATCGCTGTCGAGCTCGACTGCGCTGACGTGACGATCATCAGCGAGATGGACCGCTTCGGGATCGCCCGCCGCGCCAAGGACGAACGACTGGCGCTTGGCCGCGTCGTACTTGCCGCGCGTCGCGCGGCCGACCGCGAGCATCACGAGGCTCGCGCTCGCTCCCTCGGCTTCGCGGACCTCGCCGGCTACCTCCGCGCTCGCCATCACGACAGGCGCTGGCCGCAGACGATGATCGCCGCCGAACTGGAGATCAGCGTCCGCGTCGTCGCGCGCCTGCTGCGCCAATGTGGGGTCAGGAGTGTGCGGGGGCTGAGAAGCGCCACGAGCGCGACTGGATGAGCATCAATGCAGCTACGTGAGTAGCTGCATTGGTCGGGCGGTCGGCCTCGCTGTCGGGCGCGCTGGTGCCGCGGCCGGCGAGCGCGCGGATCTTGTGGATCGCGAACGCTGCCGGTCCGGATCGACCGGCTTCATCCCCACTGCAAACGGCGCGTCGCGCTCAAGGTTCGCGCGCCAGACAGGTCCACGGTCGCAATGAGACCCGTGCGACGCCGCCGGCTCAATTGTGCAGCAAGGCGTTGCACAAACGGCGCGCTCCTCTCGAGCATGGTCGGGACGGCAGCTGAAGATTCGTTTTGCCCGGTCCTGGGTCTGACGGGCTTAACGGTTGTCATGCCACGTCGACACCTGAGGACCGCGCCATGAAGGAGCGAGAGCTGGGGCTCATGTCAGATCCACGCGCGTCGTCGCGCAAGAGGGGCGGGTCGGGTCGTCCTGACCCGCGGGTGCTCCTCACCGCGGAGGAGGTCGCCGAGCTCATCGGGATGGGTGTGGATTGGGTCTACGCGGAGTCTCGGCGGGGCCGGATCCCGACTGTGAAGCTCGGTCGCTATCGCCGCTTTCGGCGCGAGGCGATCGAGCTCTGGCTGCGCCAACTCGAGGGCTGATCGTCGACGGATCACTCCGGCGTCTACGGGATACTCATGCGATGGCGAAACGGAGCTATGGGACCGGGCAGCTCTACGAGAAGCACGGCGCGTACTACGGTCGCTGGCGAGACCGGAGCGGCGGGCGTTTCAACCGGCGAGTCGGTCCCAAGCGGGAACCCGGTTCGAGCGCCGGCCTGACCCGCGGCCAAGCCGAGCGCAAGCTTCAGGCCATGATCGACGGCGAGGGCGCCGCGACCGTCGTCAGCGACCCCAGCCGCACGATCGCGTCGGTCGGTGCGCTCGCACTCGGGCAACTGCAGAACCACGGGCGCCGCGCGTCGACGATCGAGGCCTTCGAATCCGGCCTGCGAGTCCATGTGGTGCCGTACTTCGGCGACACGCCGATCGGTCGCATCACGCACGAGGACGTCGAGCGGTTCATGAGCCATCTTCGGCGCAAGGGGCTCGCGCCGAAGTCGGTCAAGAACTACCTCTCGACGCTGCACTCGGTGTTCGACTACGCGCTGCGCAAGAGCTGGATCGGCGAGAACCCGTGCCGGTTGGTCAGCAAGCCGCGGACGGATGACTCCGACCCCGATATCCGTTTCCTCACGCTCGACGAGCTCGAAGCCGTAATCCGCGCCATCCCCGACGACGATCCGCGCGGAGCGGTCGAGCGCGTGCTGTACCGCGTCGCGGCGATGACCGGGATGCGCCAGGGCGAACTGCTCGGCCTTCGGTGGCGAGACGTCGACTGGCTGGTCGCGAAGGTCCGAGTCCGCCAGAGCTTCGTCCGCGGCGAGTTCGGCAAACCCAAGTCGAAGCGGTCGAGCCGCGGCGTTCCCCTCGCCCTCCGTGTCGCGTCGGAGCTCGAAGCACTGCACCGACGCTCGGCTTACCAGGGCGACGGCGACCTCGTGTTCGCGCATCCCGAGACCGGCAATCCGCTCGACCGGTCGAAGGTCCTCAAGCGGCTCAAGCTGCACTGCCGGGCGGCCGGCGTCCGGGAGATCCGATTCCACGATCTGCGCCACACCTTCGGCACGACGATGGCCGCGAGCGGCGTGCCTCTGCGGACGCTGCAGGAGTGGATGGGCCACCGCGACATCAAGACGACGCAGATCTACGCCGACTACTGCCCGGGCGATCACGAGGCCGACCTGGTCGAGCAGGCCTTCAGCCGCGGCGGGGTCCAATTCGGGGTCCAATCTGAGGCAAACTCAGACCAAGTAGGACCCCCTGAAATGGCT
The DNA here is from genome assembly GCA_963828075.1 of uncultured Solirubrobacterales bacterium. Lineage (GTDB taxonomy): Bacteria > Actinomycetota > Thermoleophilia > Solirubrobacterales > Solirubrobacteraceae > JACCYI01. The sequence continues at coordinate 3,876,584 of CAWHDH010000021.1, forward strand.
CTCTAGAGCCAAATCACAACCCCGGTGCCCCCGTACTCTCGGGTTGTGGTCCAGGCGGTCGCGGGTTCGAGTCCCGTCGCTCACCCCTCACGCAGAGCCAAGACGGTTCATCGGTGGATCCAGGCTCAGATGTCGATGCAGGGCAGTCCGATGCTCTCCCAACGGCCACGGATCCTGGACCAGCCTTCGGCGCAGAACGTCCCTGGAGGTAGACCACGTTGGACTGGGTTCGCCAACCCTCGATGCAGACGTAGTGGTCGCACCCATCCTCGAACCCGTCACGTGCCGCTCGCGCGGCGGCGCGCATCGTCCCGGCCGCCGCGATGGCTCGCTCGATCTTGCGGTCGGCGGCCTCGATGCGCGTCGCCTTCGCGGACGCCGTTGGCTGGCTCGAGGAAGCCGGGGCCGAGGAGGGGATAGCTGCCAGCGACAGGGCGACGAACGCCCCTGCGGCCGCCGGCAGCCGACATGGAATACGCATGGTGTTCCCTGATCCTCTCGCTCGGTTTGGCTCGCCGCTGATCTCAGGTCGGTCAGCACGCGAGCAGTTCGATCCCGCATGCTGAGCCGAGCGCCGGCCCGCTGCAATCCCTGGATCCTGGGATGTTCCGCGCGCCTACTCCTGCTATCGGGTCAGCTTGAAGGCGTTCCTGGCCTCCACGCAGCGACGATCTCGAGAAAGTTTCGCCAGCGTGTCGTATCGGGGCGCTGGTATTCGTGGAGAGGGTGAGAGGCAGCCATTCGGGCGGCCCGCGATCAAGGAGAGCAATCATGGCGCAGTACTTCCTGACCCTCCCGCACGACTCGGCCGAGGAGCCCACGATGGAGTCGATGGACCCGGCCGCCCTCCAGGAGGTCTTCGCCGCGGTCGAGGGGTTCAACTCCAAGCTCAAGGACGACGGCGCCTGGGTGTTCGCCGGCGGCCTGCACCCGCCCTCGGCCGCCACCACGGTCGACGCCACCGGCGACACGCCGATCCTCACCGACGGGCCGTACGTCGAGGCGAAGGAGTACCTGGGAGGCTTCTGGATCATCGAAGCCCCGGACCTGGACGCCGCGCTCGAGTACGCCAAGCTCGGCTCGAAGGCGCTGCAGGGCCGGATCGAGGTGCGCCCCTTCCAGGAGGCGCCGCCGGAGGACGAGTCCTAGGCCGTGCCTAGGGCGATCTCCGTCGCGCCCGCTGCCCATGCTGCGATCGAGCGGACCTTTCGCGAGGAGCACGGCCGCGTGATCGCGTCGCTGGTGCGCCGCTTCGGTGACATCGACGTCGCCGAGGTGGCGGCCGGCGAGGCGCTCGTCGTCGCACTCGAGCGCTGGCCGGTCGAGGGCACGCCGCCCAACCCGGGCGGCTGGCTGATGACGACCGCCGGACGCCGGGCGCTCGACCGGCTCCGCCGGGAGCAGCGGCGCGACGACAAGCATCAGGCGGCCCTGATGATCCACGACGACACTCCCCACGAGCCGACCGGTCCCGTGGACGACGACCGGCTGCGGTTGATCTTCACCTGCTGCCACCCGGCCCTGTCCCCGGAGGCCAGGGTCGCCCTGACCCTGCGGCTGCTCGGCGGCCTGACCGTCGCCGAGGTGGCCAAGGCCTTCCTGGTCCCGGAAACGACGATGGCGCAGCGGATCACGCGCGCCAAGGCGAAGATCCGCGACGCCAGGATCCCGTACCGCGTGCCGGCCGAGTCCGACCTGACAGACCGCCTCTCCGACGTCCTGGCCGTGCTGTTCCTGGTCTTCAACGAGGGCTATCTCGCCAGCGGAGGTGGCGAGCCGATCCGCGACGAGCTGACCGGTGAGGCCATCCGGTTGACCCGGGCCCTGCAGGCCCAGCTGCCTCGGGCACTCGAGGTGACGGGGCTGCTCGCTCTGATGCTCCTCATCGAGGCCCGACGCGCGACCCGCGTCTCCCGCGGCGAGCTGGTCCCGCTCGACCAGCAGGATCGCGGCGGGTGGGATCGCTCGCTGATCGCCGAGGGGCACGCACTGGTGCGCGCCTGCCTCGCCGCCAACCGGGCGGGTCGCTACCAGCTTCTCGCCGCGATCAACGCGGTGCACACCGACGCACCCACCGCGGCCGACACCGACTGGCCCCAGATCGCGACCCTCTACGACCAGCTCGCCGCAATCGACCCCTCGCCGGTCGTCGCTCTCAACCGCGCCGTCGCGGTGGCCGAGCTCGACGGCCCGGCGGTCGCCCTCGCCCTCGTCGACCGGCTCCCGATGACGACGTACCACGCCTGGCACGCCACCCGCGCCGACCTGCTGCGCCGCCTCGGCCGCAGCCACGAAGCGCGCGCCGCGTACGACGCCGCGATCGCGGCCACGGAGAACGACGCCGAGCGTGGTTACCTCGGACGGCGTCGAGACCAGCTCGGCTCCTGACGCGAGGCCGGAGGCGCCGCTGCTGCTTGAGCAGTCGATCGCTGCTGTCGTCTGGCGCCGCGGCGAGCTTCAGCCAGCGCAATGAGCCCGAGGGCGTCATCGGGAGTGGCCGGGAGGAGCTCTTCGTAGACGGATCGTGCGTCGACACCCTTGATCGGACCGACGTGCGGTAGAAGTTCGCCGCGACGTGAGCGTCATCGCAACGTGGAACGTGGAGAACCTGTTTCGCCCGGGCAGCGCGGACGGCCCGAGCGACCAGCGGGCCTATGCCGCGAAGCTCGCGGCGCTCGCGCAGGTCATCCGCGCCATGGCGCCGGATGTGCTCGCCCTGCAGGAGGTCGGCGACCCCGCCGCGCTGGCCGACCTGGCCACCGAGGCCGGTGGGTCCTGGCACAGCGAGCTGTCGCCGTTCGGAGACGACCGGGGCATCGCGGTGGCGTTCCTGTCTCGGCTGCCGATCGAGCGCGTCGATCAGATCCGCCCGTTCCCGCCCCAGCTCGCGCCGGTCCAGCTCGACGACCAGCACACGACGACCGACCAGATGGGCCGCGGCGCGCTGCACATCCACGTCGTCGCCGACGGCCGGCCGATCGACCTGGTCACCTGCCACCTGAAGTCCAAGCTGCTCACGTTCCCCGGCGGGCGCTTCTCGCCGCGCGACGAGGGAGAGCGCGCCCGCTTCGCCGTCTACGCCCTGAACCGCCGTGGCGCCGAGGCCGCCACCGTCCGCGCCTACGCCGACCGCCTGCTCGACGGCGACGGCCAGGACCGTTCGGTGATCGTGCTCGGCGACCTCAACGACGAGCCCCAGGCGGCGACCACCCAGATCCTCCATGGCCCGCCCGGCTCAGAGATCGACACCCCAGGCTTCGACCGCCCCGACACCGGGGACGGCCGGCGCCTGATCAACCTCGCGCCCCTGATACCGCCCGAGCAGCGCTACAGCCGCGTCTTCCGCGGCCGCCGCGAGCTCATCGACCACATCTTCACCAGCCACCAACTCGCCCACCAGCCGGTCCAACTCGGCACGGGACGAGGCCACGCACCCTCGATCACCGAGTTCCCCCGCGAGCGACGCGCCGCCCCTGGCAGCGACCATCTGCCCGTCGTCGCCCGCTTCGACCAGTAGTCGGTCTCAAGCAGCGCGCGGCGTTCTATAGCGCGCTGGAGGAGGCGTAGGCCGACGAATCGCCGGGTCGGCGCGGTACACGCGTCCGTAAGTTCTGCACGCTTCTGACGGCGTCTGGACGCGCCTGGCGGCCGCCGCTGCCCGCCCACGTAGGACAACTATGCAGCCGGGCAGCGGCGATCCCCAGCCACGCCCAGCCACTCGCCAGAAACGGGCCGAACTCATGGCCACGCGTACGAGCCGGGGCCGTCCCCGGGTGCCGGCATGCCGATCAGTGAGGCCTGCGCGAGCGCCGCGCGGTCGACCTCGTCCAGCTCCCACGCCGCAGCCGCGACGTTGCTCGCGACCTGCTGCGCGTTCATCGCCCCCGCAATCACCGACACGACGCCCGGCTGCGACGCCAGGCCGGCGAACGCGAGATCGAGTAGCGAGTGCCCGCGCTCGGTCGCGAACGCCGCGAGCGCCTCGATGCGGTCGACCCGCGCGTCGGTCAGCAGGTCGGGCCGGCCGGCGATCCTCGTGCCCGCCGGTGGCGCTTCGCCGCGGCGGAACTTGCCCGTCAGCAACCCCCGTGCGAGCGGAAAGTACGGCACGAATCCGATCCCGATCTCGCGCACGAGCGGGAGCATCTCCGCCTCGGCGTCGCGCTCGAGCAGGCTGTACTCGTTCTGGACTGCGACGAGCCGCTCATCGCCGAGCTCGGCGGCCCCGCGAAGCATTGCGGCGTCGAAGTTCGACACGCCGATCGTGCGGATCTTGCCCTCGTCGGCGAGCTCGCCGAGCGCGCCGATCGTTTCGGCAAGCGGCGTGATGCCGTCCGGCTCGTGGTAGCAGTAGAGGTCGATCCGGTCGGTCCGCAGGCTGAGGTCCCGGGGGCGTCGAACTTGGCGTCCTGCTGTTGGGTTTGCTGCTGTACGGTCCCGCGTGCTCCACCCTGGGGGATCGGCGAAGCCCCAGGGCGCTGATACGGATGGCCTCAGTCTCCGCTGCGCATTCCGATTCGCAGGACGCCACGCCCCGGCTGGTCTTCCCGGGGCTGAAGGTCCCGTTCATCCTGCTCATCTGCTGCTTCGCCGCGTGGGGGTCGGCCGCGAACCTGACCGACGTGCTGGTCGGCGTGTTCCGAAGCATCTTCGACATGTCGAACTTCCAGTCGGCGCTGGTCCAGTTCTCCTACTACGGGGCGTACTTCTCGCTCGCCATCCCCGCCGCCCTCATCAACCGGCGCTTCGGCTACAAGGTCGGCGTGCTCACCGGGCTGGGGCTGGCCGCGCTCGGCGGCCTGCTCTTCATCCCGGCGAGCCAGGCGCTCGAGTTCGGGTTCTTCCTCGGCGCGCTCTTCGTGATGGCGGCGGGGCTGTCGATCCTCGAGACCTCGGCCAACCCCTTCGTGATCGCCATGGGGCCGGAGGAGAGCGCGACGCAACGGCTCAACCTGGCGCAGTCCTTCAACCCGGTCGGCGCGAACGTCGGCGTCCTGCTCGGCGCCGTGCTGATCCTGCCCCAGATCACATCGGAGGCGGCGAAGACGATCATGACCCCGGCGGAGCTCGAGGAGAGCCAGGAGGCGGACCTGGCGCTCGTCCTGGGTCCGTACCTGGGTATCGCGGCGGTCCTGGTCGTGATCTGGGTGCTGATCCTGGTCCGCCGGATGGCGACGCCGGTGGAGCAGAGCCAGGAGGACGAGGGGGTCGAGAGCGGCGCGTTCGGCCGCCTTTGGCGCAACCGCAACTACCGGTACGGGGTGGCCGCGCAGTTCTTCAACGTCGCCGCGCAGGTCTGCGCCTGGACGTTCACCATCCAGTACGCGCAGGATGTCGTCGGCGTTCCGACGGAGCACTCCGGCTGGTACCTGCAGGCGAGCCTGATCGCGTTCCTCATCTCCCGGTTCGTGATGACCTGGCTGCTCGGGATCTTCCGGCCGACCAAGCTGCTGCTTCTGATGGGGGTGCTCGGGGTCGCCCTCTGCGGCATCGCCATGGTCTTCGAGAACATGGTCGGGCTGATCGCCGTCGTCGGCATCTCGGTGTCGCTGTCGCTGATGTTCCCGACCATCTACGGCGTCGCGCTGCGAGGGTTGGGGGAGGACGCGAAGTTCGGTGCCGCCGGCCTGGTGATGGCCATCCTCGGCGGAGCACTCGTCCCGCCGATCCACGGGCTCGTCATGGACGAGGTGGGCGCGGCGCTCGCCTACGGGGTGCCGGGCATCTGCCTGGCGTTCGTCGCCGCGTACGCGCTGTTCGAGCTGCGCACGAACCCGGAAGGCGGCGAGCTCGTCGTGGAGGGCTCGCACTGATGGTCCGGCGCACCCTCGCGCTGGGCATCGCCGCCGCACTCGGCGTCGGCGTGGTCGCCTGCGGCAACGACGAGGAGAAGATCACCGCCGGCCTCATCATCAAGCAGGACACGAACCCGTTCTTCGTGAAGATCGAGGACACCGCGAGGAAGACGGCCGGCGACGAGAACGTCGAGCTCCTGACCGCGGCGGGGAAGAGCGACGTCGACAACGAAAGCCAGGTGGCCGCGCTGGAGGACATGACCGAGCGCGGCGCGAAGGGCATCCTCATCACGCCGGCCAACTCGAGGGCCGTCGTGCCCGCGATCGAGCAGGCGCGCCAGGCCGGCGTGACCGTGATCGCACTGGACACGCCGACCGACCCCGAGTCGGCCGTCGACGCGCTCTTCGCCACGAACAACGAGCGGGCGGGTGAGCTGATCGGTGGCTATGCGAAGGCGAAGGCCGCCGAGGAGGGCATCGAGCCCAGGATCGCCATGCTCGACCTGGGGCCGGGCGGGGACTCCGGCCGGCTCCGCCATGAAGGCTTCCTCAAGGGCTTCGGGATCGGGGAGGGCGACGCGCGGATCGTGGGCGCGGTGGACACCGAGGGCAACGAGGAGAAGGGCGAGGCCGGCATGCGGCAGTTGCTCGAGCAGAGCCCCGACATCAACATCGTCTACACGGTCAACGAGCCGGCGGCGTTCGGCGCCTCCGCCGCCCTGGAGGCGGCCGGCAAGAACGACGACGACGTGATCCTCGTCTCGGTCGACGGCGGCTGCGAGGGGATCAAGCGCGGGATCAGGTCCGGCGAGATCGACGCCACCTCGCAGCAGTATCCGGAGAACATGGCCAGCAAGGGCATCGAGGCGATCGCCGAGGCGGCGCGCGGCGGCAAGAAGCCGTCCGGCTTTCTCGACACGGGCGTCGAGCTCATCACCAGCAGCCCGGTCGACGGCGTCAAATCCAGGGACGAGGCGTTCGGCGTCAGGAACTGCTGGGGGTGAGCCTCACGTCCGCCGCCCACGCGGGGCGAGCTCGCGTTCGACCTCGTCGATCCACGTCCGGTAGGCGGCGACGATGTGGTGGCCGAGCGACTGGGCGAGCATCAGGTGGCGGGTGCGGTGCGGCAGCGTGGCGGCGCGCTGCTCGGATTCGCTGAGGAGCGCGTCGACCCGGTCGAGCTCGTCGCGCATGGCGACCACGCTGGCGACGATGTCCTCGTCGGCGAGCATGTCGCCGGCGAGCAGGCGCACATGGGCCTGGTCGCGGATGTCGGCGTACGGCGCAGGCTGGACGGCCCACTCCCGGAGCGCTTCGCGGCCGGCGTCGGTGAGCCGGTAGACGCGGCGCTCGCGTGTCTTTCCGGGCTCGATGGTCGCGGTGACCCAGCCGAGCCGCTCGAGGCGTTTCGGCTCGGCGTAGACCTGGCTCGCCGCGGTCGTCCAGAACGCTGGGCCGCCGCGACGGACGTAGTCGACGAGGTCGTGCGCGCTCGCGCCATGCTCGCCGATGAGGGCGAGGATCGCGTAGCTGAGGCTGATCGGCCGTGGGGTTGACAGGGAGGGCTCCGCAGGAGTAAAAAGCTCCTATATCGGAGCTTAGCCGACCTGGGGACGCGATGACCGACTTCACCGCCCTGCGCATCGATGAGATGGAGCACGCCTTCGGGGGTGCGTTCGTGCGGGCGCGCGCCTCGCTCGGCGTCACCGCGTTCGGGATGCAGGTCATCCAGCTGCCTCCGGAGTCGGGCGATCTGGCCCCGGAGCACGACCACCTCGATGACGGGCAGGAGGAGGTCTACCTGCTGCTCGACGGGACCTGCGAGATCGACGTCGCCGGGGAGCGCGTCGACCTGGCAGGCACGACGTTCGTGCGCGTCGGCGCCGCCGAGCGGCGGCGCCTGCGCAGCGGCCCCGCGGGAGCACGAGTCCTCGCGATCGGTGCGCCCCCCGGCCGCCCGTACGAGCCGCAGCCGAACTCCGAGCTCGGCGGGCCCGAGGTCCTGAAGCCGGGCGCGCTCACGTCGATGCAGCTCTGACCAGTCCAGACCGACACAGGAGACGACCATGGCACTCGGCATCTACTTCGCGGTGGAGGGCATGACACCGGAGAAGTTCGCGACCGTCCACGAACAGCTCAAGGCCGCCGGACAGGACACCCCGCCCGGTCGGACGTTCCACGCCGGCTTCCGCGTCGGTGACGAGATCCACGTGTTCGACGTCTGGGAGTCCGAGGAGGAGTTCGCGGCGTTCGGCGAACACCTCATGCCAATCCTGGCCGGCCTCGGGATCGATCCGGGTCAGCCGCGGATCGGTGAGATGGAACTGCTGCTCACGCCCGCCTGACCGCGGGCGATTCGCCGCCCTCATGCGGCCCGGGGGTCGGGTGGAGCGACGGCAGCGTCCTTGCGCGGGCGACGATGCGCTCGACCGCGTCGGCGGCGCGTTGCTCATCGGTGAGGTGGTCCCATTCGTCGATCGCCTGGCGGGTGCGGTGGGCCCACTCGAGCATGCTGGTCGCGTGGGCGGTGAGGTAGTCGAAGACGAACGCGCGCACGTGGACCTGATCCTGGAACGGCGCCTGGCCCGCGGCGTACTCGCCTGCGACGGTGCGCGCCACCCCGACGATGTCGCATGCGTCCTGCTCGACGCGATCGAGCGCGCGTCGCACGGCCTCGGTCGTTCCCAGATCCCCCAGCAGGACGCGGAGCAGCGGCTCCGATTCCAAGGTCGTGGCCTTCGGGGCGCTGTCGAGCCATGCGGAGAGGTGGCGCCGCCCGTCGGGCGTGATCGCGTACACGGTCCGTGCCCGACGACCCGTGGCCTCGGTTCGGGCCCGGACGAGGCCGTCACGGTCAAGTCGCTTGAGCTCAGCCAGGATGCGGCTCTCCGCTCGGGGCCAGAAGAAGCGCATGTTGCGCCGCAGTTGGGTCGTGAGCTCCCAGGTCGTCCATTCGGGCCGGAGCGCGAGCAATCCGAGCAGCGCGTTCGCGGTGGTCGCAGTTCGTGCCATCGGTGTGTTGACGATACCCCTAGTTGGGGTGTACGCTGCTGCGCGGCCCAATACCACTACTAGGAGTAAACGATGCGGATCGCGCGGGATTTCAGAGGCGACGCCCTGAGGATCGCCGTCGCCGGCGGCGCGCTCGAAGGCCTCGCACGCGGCAGCGGCACCCCGGTCGTGCTCATTCACGGCACCGCTCCGGCGGTCTGGGGCGAGCTGCCCGCGCTGCTGAGCCGCCGCCACCGGGTCATCACCTACGACCGCCGATCCTTCGGCAACTCGCACGGCGACGCGCCGCGCGACCTCACGACGCACGCCGTCGACGTCGCAAGCCTCGTCCGCGAGTGCGGTGCCCCGGCGACGCTGGTGGGCTGGAGCATCGGCGGCGTCATCGCGATCGAGGTCGCCGCCCAGCATCCGGACCTGGTCGCGGGCATGGTGCTGCTGGAGCCTCCCTTGCACGCCAAACGACACCCGCGCCCCGCCATGGTCGCCGCCATCCTCGGCGCCACCGTCCTCGGCGGGCTCGGCCGGCCTGAGACGGGTGCGAGAACGTTCCTCCGTTGGGCCCTCGGACGCCGCGACGGCACCAGCGACCTCGAGACGATGCCCGCGGACTGGCACCAGCGCCTCGCCGCCGGCGACGGCCGCGCGGTCGTGCGAGAGCTCAAGGCGGGAACCGGCGAACACCTCGATGCCCAGCGCCTGCGGCGCATCCAGACCCCCGTCCGCATCCTCCGCGGCGACCTGAGCCAACCCGCGTTCGCCGACGCGGGGCAGCGTGCGGCCGACGCGATCCCCGGCGCCACCCTTATCGACGTCCCGAACAGCGGCCACGCGATCCACCTCGACGCCCCCGAACTCGTCGCCGAGACCGTCGAAGATCTCCTGCCTGCCCCCGTTTGACGACGCGCGTCACGCCCGACGCGGGGCCGACCGCGCGGGCTGACGGCTCCAGAGGACGTGGAGCTCAGGCGGCTTGCGGAACACGAGCCCGCGCGCCGCGCTCGGACCGGCGGGGTCCAGGCGGAGCGCCGGGAGGCGGCGCAGCAGGTGTTCGATGGCGGTGTGGGTCTCCAGCCGCGCGAGGTGCATCCCGATGCAGACGTGCGGGCCGTGCGCGAAGGCGAGATGGCGGCGGGCGTTGGTGCGCCGCACGTCGAAGCGATCGGGGTCCGGGAACGTCGCGGGGTCGCGGTTGGCGCCGGCGATCGATACCCGCACGAGGTCGCCGCGCGCGATCGGGGCGCCGGCGAGCTCGACGTCGGTGGTGGCGTAGCGGTCGACGACGGCCGCGGCGGGCTCGAGGCGCAGCGACTCCTCGATCGCGTTTGCCAGCAGGCCGGGGTCGTCCCTGACGAGCGCGAGCTGGTCCGGGTGCGAGAGCAGATGCAGGACCGCGTTGGTGATCATCCCCTCGGTCGTGTCGACGCCGCCGAACATCAGGACGGCGGCGTTGGAGATCACGTGCCTTCGCTCCAGCCCGCCGGCGTCGCTCGCCACGGCGGCGAGCAGCGACGCCGCGGGGTCTCGCTCGAGCGCGGGGCCGATCGCGTCCGACAGCGCCTGATAGGCATCGCGTCCGGCGGTGCTGAGCGGCCGGCCGGCGGTGATCTCGGTGACCGCCGCCACGATCCGGTCGTACCAGCCGAGCACCGCGCGGGCGTCGGCGTCGTCGAAGCCGAGGGAGCGCGTGACCATCGCGACGGCCAGCGGGCCCGCCAGGCTGCGCCGCAGCTCCGCGCCGCCGGCGGGCTCCATCGCGTCGATCAGCCGCTCGCTCTCGTCCGCCACCAGATCGGCGAAGCGCGCGTGGACCGCGGCGAGGCCGAACGGGGCCGCGAACGGGTCGCGGTGGCGCCGGTGCTCGGCGCCGTCGAGCGTGAGCATGCTCGGCCCCACCACCTGGCCGGTGGAGAACCGTGCGTCGTCGACGGTGAACGTCGTCGCGTCGCGCATCACCTGCAGCGCGACGTCCCGCCGGGTGACGAGCCATCCGTCGAGCACGCCGAGCCACGACACCGGCTCGTGCTCGCGCAGCCGCGCGAGCAGCGCGTGCGGGTCTCCCTCGAGCTCGTCCAGGCTCGCGGACGCACCGATCGGGGACCGCGCGCTTCGGACGTCCATCTCCGGGGACCCTAGCTTTTGCTACCGTTAACGCAGTGGTTAACGATCCGTTCAAAGCGCTTTCGCACCCGATCCGTCGCGGGATCGTCGAGCGCCTCGCCGCAGGTCCGGCGACGGTGGGCGACGCGACCGGCGGCTTCGGGGTGTCCAAGCCCGCGATCTCCAGGCATCTGAGGGTGCTGGAGGAGGCCGGCGTGGTGACGCGCGTGATCGACGGCCGGACACACCGGCTCTCGCTCGACACGCATACGCTCGGCGAGGCGGCCGACTGGATGGATCGCCAGCGCGCCCTCTGGGGGCGCCTGTTCGATGTCGTCGACGAATACCTGAAGGAGGACGAGCCGAAATGAACTCCCCGCCCGTCGTATCGCCGCAGGAGTGGGAGGCCGCGCGCGAGGAGCTGCTGGTCAAGGAGAAGGAGCTGACCCGCGCCCGCGATGCCCTGGCCGCCGACCGCCGCCGGATGCCGCGGATGGCCGTCGAGAAGGGCTACGCGTTCGAGGGCCCGGACGGGCCGGCGAGCCTGCTCGACCTGTTCGCGGGGCGCAATCAGCTGGTCGTCTATCGGTTCTTCTACGAGCCCGGCGTGGCCGGCTGGCCCGAGCGGGGCTGCCCCGGCTGCTCCTTCCTCGCCGACCAGGTCGCCCACCTGGCGCATCTGAACGCGCGCGACACCACGCTCGCGTTCGTCTCGCGCGCGCCGCAGGCGGAGATCAAGCGCTGGAAGGCGCGGATGGGGTGGGAGCAGATCCCGTGGTACAGCCTCACCGACAGCTTCGACGCCGACCACGGCGTGGGGGAGTGGCACGGCACCAACGCCTTCATCCGCGAGGGCGACCAGATCTTCCGCACCTACTTCATCAACAACCGCGGCGACGAGGCGGTGGGCAGCACCTGGAGCTTTCTCGATCTCACGGCGCTCGGGCGCCAGGAGGCGTGGGAGGACTCGCCGGAGGGCTACCCGCAGACCCCGCCGTACCAGTGGTGGAACCTCCACGACCAGTACGGCGCCGCCACATGAACCTGCGCATGGAGCGCACCTACCGGGCGCCCGCGCAGGCGGTCTTCGACGCGTGGACCAGCGAGGAGGTGATCAGGCGCTGGTGGCACGCCGAGCACGACTGGGAGACCACCGAGGCCGAGGTCGACCTGCGCGTCGGCGGCGCCGTCCGGGTGGTCATGCGCAACCCCCACCAGGACGTCGAGTACGGCGGCGGCGGCACGTACACCGAGATCGATCCGCCGACCCGGCTGGCGTTCACCTGGATCTGGGACGACGACACCACCCGGCAGCTGATCGAGCTCGACTTCGAGGAGACCGACGGCGCGACCACGGTCCGCTTCACCCACAGCGGCCTGCGGGACGAGGAGTCGGTGCGCTCCCACGAGGGCGGATGGGGCAAGGCCTTCGACAACCTGGAACGCACGCTCGTCGCGGTGTAGGGGCTAGTCGAGCGCCTTCTCGAACCAGTGGTCGGCGAACGGCTCGTCGTTGAACGCGGGCACCTCGACCCAGCCGGTCGAGCGGTAGAGCGCGAGCGCCTCGGTGAGGGTCGCGCTGGTCTCGATGTGCGCCACGCGCGCACCGCCGGCGCGCGCGCACGCCTCGAGCTCCTCCAGCAGCCGGCGGCCGAGCCCCAGGCCGCGCGCCGAGGGCGCGATCCACATGCGCTTGATGTCGGTCAGTCCGCCGGCGTGGTGCTTGACCGCGCCGCAGCCGATCGCCTCGCCGTGCAGGTACGCGACGAAGAACTGCCCGGCCGGCGGCCGGACCTCGTGCGGAAGCGCGGTGGCGCCGACCGACGGGTCGAAGCCGCGCTCCGAGCGCCGGTTGAGCTCGGCGACGTACTCCGCGAGGCAGTAGCGCGCATCGGCGTGCTCCGGGTCGGCGGCTCGGATCTCCACGCTCGCCGCGGTCAGGAGGCGCTCGACGTCGCGCATCGCGGCGGCCAGCCGCTCGCGCTGCCTCGCGCTCAGCGGCGCGAGCAAGGAGCGCGCGAGGTCGTCGGAGCGCTCGTCGAGCGCGCGCCGCTCGGTGCGGCCCGCGTCCGTCAGGCGCGCGACGCGGATCCGCCGGTCGGTCGCGGTCGCCGCCACCTCGACGAGCCCGGCGCTCTCGAGTGAGCGAAGCAGGCGGCTCAGATACCCGGAGTCGAGCCCCAGCCGCGATCGCAGCAGGCGCACCTCGCACCCGTCGAGCCCGATCTCCCACAGCAGCCGCGCCTCGCCGAGCGGGCGCTCGAGCCCGAGGAAGCGGTCGTTGAGCGCGCCGACGCGCTCGGTCACCGTGCGGTTGAACCGGCGGACGTCCTCGACCATGGCCTCGGCCATTCTCTGACCTTAGTCAGCGAAAGTGGTCGGGTCAACCCGGCAACGTCACGGACAAACTCGCGGCATTAGGGTCGGTTGGTGCGGATCCTGCTCAACCTGATCTGGCTCGTGTTCGGCGGCCTCGTGCTCGCGCTGGGCTACGCCGTCGTCGCGCTCGTGATGTTCATCCTGATCATCACCATCCCGTTCGGGATCGCTTCCGCGCGCATCGCGCTGTTCTGCCTGTGGCCGTTCGGGCGCACGCTCGTCCGCCGTGCCGACGCCGGCGCCGGATCGGTGATCGGCAACGTGATCTGGTTCGTGCTCGCCGGCTGGTGGCTCGCGCTGGGCCACCTGGTCACCGGCGTGCTGATGTGCCTGACGATCATCGGGATCCCACTGGGGTTGGCCAACTTCAAGCTCGTCCCCGTCTCCCTGACCCCGTTCGGGCGGACCATCGTCGACGTCGAACAGGCCCGGCGGCTCGGGCTCGCGGGCGGTGTCGTCATTTCCAACGCCCGACGATGACCGAGTTGATCCCGTGCCCGATCTGCGGCGCGCCGGAACCGAGGTGGGAGCGCTACCCGAACATGGTCTGCGTGAAGTGCGCGGCGCTGGCGGAGGATGAGCAGGGCCGCCGGATGCGCTTCAGCAACGAGTCGATCCTCGGCACGGGCTTCGTCGCCGAGGTCGTGCAGGACGGCGTGTGGCGCCGCGTGGGCGACGACGGACGGTGCGTCGTGAAGGGCCGGCGGTGCATCGCGCGCGAGCACCGGTTCGGCGGGATCGTCGTGCAGACCGTCGAGCCCGACGGCTCAGTCAGGTAGACCCACGCGCCGGTCGAATCCCGCCGGCGCGTGGATGTTGAACAGCCGCACCGGCTCGGACTGGTCGTTGCGGAAGCTGTGCCGCACACCGGGCGGCACGAGGACGAACGTCCCCGGCGTCGCCGTCACCTCCTGGTCGTCGAAGACGAACGTCATCTCGCCTTCGAGGATGTAGAACGCGTCGTCCTCGTCGGCGTGGACGTGGGCTTCGAGCACGCGGCCGGGGGTGATCTCGATGATGCCGAAGGTGAAGCGCGGGGTGTCGACGGTCCGCGCCAGGAACTCGATGTTGCCGACTCGGTGACCGCAGCCGGGCTTCACGACGATGGGCGAGGCGTTCATCCGGGCGATCCTGCCATAGGCGCATTTCAGTCCGCGCGTGGATCGTCGTGTTCCCGGTCGCGTTCGTCATGCTCGCGCTGCGGTCCGTGGGGCACGGATACGCCGACGTCGAGACGCGGGTGCGGGCGCCGCAGCGGTGGTACCCGGCCTAATGGCGCGAGCGCCACGGCGAGGGAATTCGCCGCCCTGGTGCACGACGCCGTCGACGGCGGCCGCGACGGTCTTCGCCTGTCGCTCGACGTGGCGCGGGCCGGCATCGGCGAGCGCGTGCGCACGCGCACGTGTCGCCGCCGGCGCGCTGGCTGGTCGTCACCGGCACGCTCGCTTGTCGGGGCGATCCTCGCCGGCTCACACGCGCTGCTCGCCCGCGACTGCGACCCGCGCCGGCCGGCATCCGTCTGACAGGCGGCCGTCCGGCGGGCGAGGCAGACTCGCCGCCATGGACATCCTCTTCGTGGCCAGCGTCGCCGTCATCGCCCCGGATCCGCAGAAGAGCCGTGAGCTGTTCGTCGACGCGCTCGGGCTGCCGCTCCGCGGCGACGGGACCGAGTACTGGTCGAGCGAGAAGATCCCCGGGACGAGGCACTTCGGCGTCTGGCCGCTCGCCGAGGCGGCCGAGGCCTGTTTCGGGACGACCGACTGGCCCGGCGATCGGCCGGTGCCGCACGCGAGCGTTGAGTTCGAGGTCTCAGATCCGGAGGCCGTCGCAACGGCGGCGGCCGAGCTCGAGCAGCGGGGGTTCGAGCTGCTCCATCCGCCCCGGACCGAGCCCTGGGGGCAGACCGTCGCCCGCATCCAGTCGCCCGAGGGGGCGATCGTCGGCATCTCCTTCGCGCCGTGGATGCACGACGACGAGCAGTAGCCGGTCAGTGCGGGGGCCGCGGCTGTTGCGGGAGACCGGCGCGGCCGCGACGGTTCCGGGGTGACAACGCTCGCGCCTGAAACTAGTCTCCGGTGATGAGTCGACTCTGCCCGGCCGTCGTCGCCGCGATCTTCGTCCTGTTCACCGCGTCCGCCTCGGCGCATGTCGAGCGTCCCGCGTACTGGCCCGATCCGGCGCGCGACGCGTCGATCACGCCGGCCACCGGAGGCGTGGTCCCCAAGAGCCGGCCGCTCTCGACCTCGCTGAAGAAGAGCATGCCCGGACAGACCCGGGTCGTGTGCCAGCGTGATTCGATGACGCTGATGCGCCGCGCGGTCAATCGCGCGCGCAAGAACGGCTACGACATCCGCCCGTCGGACCACCGGACCCTGAGCCGCAAGCAGGCCAAGAAGCTCTTGCGGGTGAACGCCGCGCTGCGGCGCATGTGCCGGTTCCGCGAGATCCAGCCCGCCGTCACCGCCTCGGGCAACAACGACCGTGTGGTGGTCATGCCCGGCGTCTACACGGAGCCGACGTCGCGCAGCAAGCCGACGCACGACGCCGCGTGCGACAAGTTCCGCACGAACGGCGACAAGCCCGGCGAGGACGGGACCGCGCTCTCCTACGAGTACCAGGCGACCTGCCCCAACGACCAGAACCTCGTCGCGGTCATCGGCCGCGAGGTCGGAAAGACACCGCCTCCGTCACCGCCGCGGGGCAATCGTCACGGCATCCCAGACCTCGGGAAGTGCATCCGCTGCAACTTCCAGATCGAGGGCTCGGGCGTCAGCGCCGACGACGTCGTCATCGAGGCCGGCGACGCCTCCAAGGGCGACGGCGGCCCCAACGGCGTGGGCACGGCGAAGGACGTGGGGATCCGGGCGGACCGCGCCGACGGGTTCGTCCTGAAGAACCTCAAGGTCCGTCACGCCAAGGAGCACGGCATCTACGTGCTCGAGTCCGACGGCTACCTGCTGACGCACTTCAAGGCCTACTACAACGGCCTCTACGGGACGCTCACGTTCGTCGAGGACCACGGTGTCACGCAGAACTGCGACGCGGTCGGCCACGGCGACTCGGGCGTCTACCCGGGCGCCGCCGTGGAGACCGGCGCTCAGCGCCCGCCGGGCACGGAGTTCCGTTACAACCAGATCGTCCGGTTCTGCGACCTGCACCACAACATGGCCGGCTACTCGGGGACCAACGGCAACGCCGTCCACGTCTACGGCAACCGCATCTACGACAACGCCCTGGGCCTGCAGACCGACGTCGTCACCGGCGCCGGGCATCCCGGCTACCCGGGCGACTCGATGCTCGTCGAGGACAACCTCTTCTACTCGAACAACTTCAACGTCTACGAGGAGGACTCCACCGTCAACCCGGCCTTCCCGTTCCCGGTCGGCACCGGGCTCTGGATCGCGGGCGGCAACAAGCACAAGGTCCGCAACAACCACTTCTACGACAACTGGCGCCGCGGCACGATGCTCTTCAGCGTGCCCGACCAGCTGGTCTGCGGCGAGGGTGCCGGCGGCAACCAGCAGGAGGGCTGCGACCCCGACGGCCTGACGACCTCCTTCGACAACAGCCAGTACGAGAACCGCATGGGCTGGCGGCCGGACGGCACCGCCGACCCGAACGGCGTCGACTTCTGGTGGGACCCGTACCCCGGCACGACCGGGAACTGCTGGTGGGACAACCGCCCGGCCGGCGGCGCGAAGATCACGACGTCGCCCGGCCCGCTGCCGGACTGCGACGGGGGCAAGAAGCCGGAGCAGAGCCGCGGCACCGGCGACCCCAAGCAGACCGGCGAGCTGCTCAGCTGCGTGGCCGCGTTCGAGACCCGGAACTTCGACCCGAACGGGCCCTGCCCCTGGTTCAAGACGCCGCCTGAGCCGCAGCCGGGCGGCAAGTCCGCGCGCGCAGCATCGTCGTCGTTCACTCCGTTCGAGGCGGACGTCCCGCGCCGCGCCGGAGGTCCGTTCGACCGGCGGACCTCGTTCAGCATGGTCTCGTGCGCCGACTGGAACGCCGCCGACGACGCGGACCGCGCGTTCATCGTCCAGAAGGTCGCCGCGTTCGTGGGCGGCGTCGTCGTCGACGGCGAGAAGGCGGTCGGCTACGGCGACACCCTCACGACCGGCCAGGCCAACGCGCTGTTCGACACCACGTGCCGCAAGCGCTACGCCCAGGGGTTCGTGCTCTACAAGCTCTACAGCTACGCGGCGGCCGTCACCGAGTAGCTGGGCAGCCCTCGCGGCCAGGAGCCGCCCGATCCGCAACGGCTTGTTAGGGTGTCCTAATTAGGTACCCCTAACGAGCCCGGAGCGGGCGGGACGCGAGGACGCTGATGCGGATCAACAGGTGGCTGGTGGCAGGCGCGATCGTCGCGGGCATGATGGTCGCCGGCTGCGGTGGGGAGGACGACGACCGGTCGCGCGATCGCGCCGCGGCGCCCCCGGCCCGCCTCGCCGGGGTGCAGGACTACCTGCTCGAGCATACGGCCCGCCTGCGGCGCGACGTCGGAGCCCTGGGCTCGCAGGCCAAGCGCTACCACGCGCTCGCGGCCTCGGTCGACTTCGACTACGGCCGGCTCCTGAGCGAGCACGGCGAGGAGGTGCGCGGGCTGATCGAGGAGGCGCAGGGGAGCTTCCGGAAGGCGAATCCCGCGTATGAGGAGATGGAGGGCGTGGTGGCCGGCGTCCCTGAGCTGGCGGACTTCGACGTGGCGATCGACGCCGGCGGCGACTCGAGCGACCCCGAGAACGCGGTGCCGTTCGACGTCAAGACCGCCGCCGGCAAGGTCTTCAAGCAGCCGGGCAACTACTTCTATCTCGTCGAGACCTCGCTGTTCGGGACCGAGCCGCGCTTCGCGGCCCGTGGCGTGAAGCCCGACCTCGACGACGACGGCCGGGTCGAGTTCGGCGAGGCGCTGCCCGACGCGGAGTTCCTGCTCGCCGCGACGCGCGACTTCGCGGACGCCGCGGCCGACCTCGACGCGTCCGCGCGGCGCTGGAAGCCGACGACCAAGGACGCGCTGACCGCGCTCGTGGTGATGACGCCGACCATGTCCGAGTACTTCGAGGCCTGGAAGAGCTCGCGCTTCGTCGCGGGGAGCCGGGCGACGGAGAAGGCCTTCGTCGGCGCCTCGCGCCTGCAGGACATCGCCGACATCCTCGGCGGGCTCGTCGTCATCTACGACAACGTGCAGCCCGAGATCAAGAAGGCCGACGCCCAGCAGGCGGCCCAGAGCGCCACCGAGCTGCGCGAGCTCCACGCCTTCGCCGAGAAGCTGCGCGATCAGGAGGTCCGCGGGCGCGCCTTCAAGCCCGAGGAGGCCGACGCGCTGGGCTCGGAGGCGCAGGACCGCGCCGAGGCGATCGCCGGGCAGATCTCCCAGGCTGCCGGGCGGCTCGGGATCACGCTGGAGACCTAAGGGCCCGCCGTGCGCGCCTGGCTCCTGCTCGCCACCGCCGTCGTCGCTGCGGCCCTGGCCTGGCCGCAGGCCGCCGCTGCGGAGTCGCGCTGGCGCCAGGCCGCGCTCCTCGGCGAAGGGTTGTTCGCGGCGCAGCAGGGCCTGCTGCTCGCCGATCGCGCGGCCGCGGTTCGTGCGGCCCGGCGAGCCGCCACGGCCTACGCGCCGCTCGCGAGCCCTCTGCGCCGAGCCGATCCGGAGGCCGGCAATACCGCCCGGCGAGGCCTGCGTGCGGCCACGGCGGCGGCGCGACGGGGCGACGCCCGGGCGCTCGCGGCGGCACGCGGGACGGTGCGCGCGGCGGTGCTGCGGGGCGCGTACGCGGCGGCCGTCGAGGCGGCGGCCGCGGGCGACGCCGCGGAGGCGAGCTCCTGGCTACTGCTGCGGGAGTTCCGCACCGCCACGCGCTACACCCGGCCCACCGCGGATGCGACGCTCGCCGTCGAGCGCCTCCGCACCGGCAAGCTCGCGCCCCGCGCCGCCGCCGACGCGGTCCGGCGCGATCTGCTCGACGCCTACCAGGCCCGCACGCGCGAGCTGCTCGACGACACCGGCGCGGCGCTCGAGCGGCGCTTCTTCGATCGTGCCGCCGAGACGAGCGCCCGCGCCGCCGGTCTGTGGGAGCTCCTGCAGCCCCGCTTCGCCGAGGATCGCGGTGCCGCGGCGGCCACGCGCGAGCGCGCGGCGTTCGGGCGCCTCGCGGCGGCGGCGCTGGCGGGCGACGCGGCCGTCGCCGGCCGTGCGCTCGAGGACGCTCGCGCGTCGCTGGACGGGTTCATCGCGTCCCCGCTGACGAGGGCGGAGTCGGCCCGTCGCGCCCAGCAGCTGCTGCGCTTCGTCGAGCTCGTGCCCGTCGAGTACGAGCGCGGCGTCGACGACCGTCGCGTCACGCTGGACTTCGAAATCCAGGAGGCGGTCGCCTTCCACAAGGCCGCCGGCGCGAGCTTCGCCGACCTGCGCGACCAGCTCGCCAAGCGCGATCGGGGCGCCACCGAGGTGGCTGCGCAAGGGCTCCGCGACCTGGGAGCCCGCGTCGGGCGGGCCGCGCAGGAGCCCGACGGGGTGGCGACCGCCGACGAGGTCGAACGCATCGCTCGGGGGATCGACGCCGCGCTGCGCCGGTCGATGCCCGCGCCCTGGCTCGAGCCGACCGACGAATCGGACTACGACCTGATCGCCCTCGCCTTGGACCGAATGCAGGCGGCCGCCGCGGCCGGGCACGCGCGGCAGGCCGAGCAGGCGCGCCTCGAGGCCTACGCGTTCTTCGAGTTCGGCCCCGAGCGCCGCCTGAAGGCCTTCTCGCCCGGCCTCGCGCTCGATATCGAAGGCCTGGTGTGGTTCGGCGCGCGCGACCGGGAGGGGCTCGCCCAGCTGATCGCCCGACGGGCGCCGGTCCGCGAGATGCGCGCCACCCGCCGGGAGCTCGACGGCCTGCTCGCCGACGCGCGGGCGACGCTCGGCGACGCGGCCGAGCCGGTCAGCGTCATCACGAACGCCGCGGTGCTGGTGTTCCGGGAGGGCCTGGAGGCGGTGCTGATCCTCGCGGCGATCACCGCCTCGTTCGTGGGCGTCCGCCGGCGGCTGCGGCGCCCCGTCCTGATCGGGGCGGTGATCGGACTCGCGCTCTCGCTGGTCACCTGGCTGCTCGCGCTGACGCTGCTGCGCTCGCTCGAGCGCTTCGGCGAGAAGCTCGAGGCCGTCGTCGGGCTCGTGGCGATCGCCGTGCTCCTGCTGATCACGAACTGGTTCTTCCACCGCGTCTACTGGTCGGAGTGGATCGGGCGCTTCCACCGCCGGCGGCGGACGCTGATGGCCGCCGAGCGCACCGGCCTGATCTCCGGCCAGGCCCTGGGGCTCGCGCTGCTCGGACTCTCCAGCGTCTACCGCGAGGGCTTCGAGACCGTGCTGTTCCTGCAGTCGCTGCAGCTCAACGCGGGAACGCCGACCGTCGTCGCGGGCGCCGGGCTCGGCCTTGCGCTCACGCTCGGCGTCGCCGTCGTCACGTTCGCGCTGCAGCGCAAGCTGCCGTACAAGAAGATGCTCATCGTCACCGGCGTGCTGATCGGCTTCGTGCTCGTCGTCATGGTCGGGCAGACCACGCGGACGATGCAGGGGACCGGCTGGCTGCCGATCAGCCCCATCGACGTCGACGTGCCCTACTGGGCCGGCCTCTGGCTCGGGGTGTTCCCGACGTGGGAGACGCTCGCCGCCCAGCTCGCGGCGGCCGCGTTCGTGATCGGCTCGTACTTCCTGGCGCAGGAGGTCCGGGTCAAGCGCCCACAGCGCCGCGCCCGCGCCGCCGCTTCGCCCTCGCAGGGGCCCACGACGCCGGCGAGCGCGGAGCGCCCCGCGCCTGACCGCATGGAGGCGGTCGCCCGTAGCGATGAGCTCAGCGGTGTCGGAGGGCGCTCGCCCGGGCAGCCATGACCGCATTGCCCTTGCGCTCGTAGAGGGCGACGGCGTCCGCGAGGTGGGGCTGCGCCGCCGCGGCTCCGTCGCGCAGGCGCACGGTCTCGGCGAGGTCGAAGAGCGCGTCGGCGCGCGTGTTGAGGTCGTCCATCGGCTCGGCGAGCGCGACCGCGTCGCGCGCGGGGCGCACCGCCTCGTCGCGATCGCCGCAGCGCGCGAGCGGCTTCGCGCGGGTGCTGCGCCAGAGGATCTGGCGGCGGACGAGACCGGTCGGGCCATCGCTCCGGGCGGTGAGCCGGGCTGCGTCCTCGTAGCGCTCCTGCGCGCACAGCGCATGGGCCAGCGCAGCGACGTGCAGGAACCGCAGCCCGGGGAGCGATTCGGGCACCGCCGCTCCCGCCTTCTGCATCCAGCGCTCCGCGGCGCGCGGGTTGCCGGCGAGCATCTCCACGTGCCAGAGCTCGAGCAACGGCACGGAGCCCGAGAACGCCAGGTCTTCGTAGATGGCGTGCGGGCAGTGGGCCGCGGTAGAGGCTGTAGTGCAGGTGGATGATCGTCTCGGACACCTCGAGCGGGTCCTGCGACCGGCGGGCGTGGACGAGGGCCCGCTCGAGCTGCCGCTGCATCACGCCGAGGCGGCCCCGGCTCGACTCGCGGTGCGCCAGCAGCTGCCACGCCTTGGTGAGGGCGAGGTCGTCGTCGAGCGGTTCGAGCCGGGCGATCAGGTCCTCGACCTCGCGGGCAATCCGGTCGCGCCCAACTCCTGCAGCAGCGCGCCCGTCGGCTCGCCGGGGAGCAACGACGCGGCGCGGTCGTAGAGATTGCGCGCCGCCGGGACGTCCATGCGCGCGGCGGCTCGCCGGGCTGCGGTCCACAAGACGTCGCCCGCCCGTGCCGCCAGCGCCGCCTCGCGGGGGCCGGACCGGCCGAGCTCGTCGTGGTAGCGCCAGGCGCGCTCGAGGTGGTAGCCGATCAGCTCGTCGGCGTCGGGCGCGCGTTCGCCGAGCCGGCCTGCCGCCTGCTCGTGGAGCTCGGCGCGCAGCGCCTTCGGGACCGTCCGGTATCGGTCGCCGCCGAACCTACGGGTTAGAGCGGATCTGGAGCGGTCGGCGGCATCGTCGCCGGCGACCGCTCAGCGATCCGAGGAGAAGCTCACATGAAGGCCGTCGTGGTGATCTGGTTGGTGCTGTTCGCCGTCGTGGTCACCTGGCACCCGGCCCCGCCGAACGGGCCGGAACGGTGGCCGCCGACCACTTCAGCATTTGCTGACCATGTGCGGGTTGCGCTCGAACTGGGTGTTGCTGGCGCCTTCGTAGACGTAGTTGGGCTTGTTGTTCCAGAACACGAGCGCGTCGTCAAAGGGCTCGTAGCCCGTGGGCGAGATCCCGACCTTGACCAGGACGCCGCCGCCCTCCTGGTCGGTCGTGTAGCCCTCCTTGAACGCCCACGTCCCGCTGACCTTCCGCTGGCAGATCTCCCCTGAAGCTGCGCTGTAGTCAGTCTCCTCGTACTGGAACGCGCCGTTGGCCATGAACCAAAGCCGGTAGTACGACGCGGTGACCGAGCCGAACTCCGCTCGCTCGAGCAGGAGGTCCTCGCTCATCTTCGCCTGGCCGGCTGCGTCGTCGCGGGTCGGTGGGGGCGGTGGTGGCGGCGGTGGCGGCGGCGGCGGGGGCGGCGGGGGCGGTGGGTTGGTCGGGGGCGGAGGCGGTGGTGGTGGGTTGGGCGGAGGTGGTGGATTGGGCGGCGGCGAGTTGGGCGCCGGCCCCTGCCCGGTTGCCTTCATGGTCGCCTGCAGCGTCTTGGACCCCGCGCTCGTCTTGACCTTGATCTTGAGCTTGTCCCCGACGGCCGACTCGAGCGCCTTCGCCGCGGCGCCGCGCTGCACTGCGCTGGTCCAGGTCACCTGCTTGGCCTTGGCCGCGGTGCGCTTGAGCGCGAGCGAGCGCCCGTCGACGGTCACCTTGACCGACCGGGGGCGCGTGGCGGCCGTGAATGCCTTCGTCGAGGTCAGGCGGACCTGGAGGCGCGACGAGTCCCCGCTCCGCAGCAGCGAGGCCTGGCCCTTCAGGACCGCCGCCGACGCGGTGGCGGGAGCCATCGCGAGCGCCGCGGCGAGGATGCCTGCGGCGGCGGGAATCCGGATCTGGGGCTTCATGGCGCGACGCTACAGCGCGCCCGACCCAGTGACAATCGCGCCAGGCCTTGAAATCGGACGAATGATGGAACGCTGCGCCGGAATCTGGCACGTCCCCGTGCGCACCACGTCGGCGCCGAGCTTGCGCCGCAGCGCGGCGACGTGCGAGTCGACGGTGCGCGTCGACCCGCCCGCGCGCCAGTCCCACACCTCGGCCAGCAGCTCCGTGCGGCTGAACGCCCGGCCCGGCCGCCCGGCGAGCGCCGCCAGCAGGTCGAGCTCGGTCGGCGACGGCGGACCTCCTCGCCGTCGCGCAGCAGCCGGCGGCCCTCGCGGTCGAGCACGTAGGGGCCGAGCTGCTCGCGCGCCGGCGACGCGTCGGCGCGCTCGGACCGCGCGGCGCGGCGCAGCACGACGTGTACGCGGGCGACGAGCTCGCGCGGGCTGAACGGCTTGGTGATGGGCGCCCGCGGCGGTTCCTATTCGCGGGGCGGGAGCTGCTGCACGGCCCAGCCGTTGCCGTCGGGGTCGCTGAAGAACACGAACCGACCCCAGGGGAAGTCCTGGACGTCGGTGACCTCCACGCCGCGGCCGGAGAGCTCGGCGTGGGCGGCCTCGATGTCGTCGACCACGAGCTGAATGCCCTGGGCCGACCCGGGCGGCGTCTCCATGATGCCGCTCCCGAGGGCGATCGAGCAGGCCGAGCCCGGCGGTGTCAGCTGCACGAAGCGCAGGTCGTCGCTGACCTGATGGTCGTGGTCGGCGTTGAAGCCGACCTTCTCGGTGTAGAACGCCTTCGCGCGGTCAACGTCTGAAACGGGAATCGCCACGAGCTCGAGCTTGAAGTCCATGGCGCGGAAGACTAACCCTCCGTGATGGTCCGATCGTTGTCGGCGGTCGGTTCGAGGACGAAGAACTCGACGGCCATGTCCGGCTCGATGTGGGAGTCGCTCATGAACGCGACGACCTTGCGCCCCGTGAGCTCCTGGACGGCGTTGACCATGTCGTCTCGCATGGCGTGCTGGAACTTGTGGCGGGTCTGGAGGACGAAGTCGCTCTCGCCCCGCTCGGCCAGTCGCTGCTCGGCCTTGGTCAGCGCGTCCTGGAGCACGACGGACACGGTGTCGCGCGCCATGACGGTGCGCGCCTTGTTCGGCCCGCGGCCGGTGTAGTCGGCGGTGATGCGGACGATGGCGTTGGAGATCGCCGCGGCGGTCGAGCCGGAGTTGGTGTGCGGTTCAGCGGCAGACACGCTGCCCTTCGATCTGCCTCCCTGGAGCGATGGACGCAAGGGATAGGGAGGCATGAACACCCGACGCCGTTTCACAGTGTAGCTGCGGGCCGCGCGTTCGCAGGGCTTGCAAAGCGCGCCGTTCAGGTCGGCCCGACCGGGTCGCGAAGCGGTTCGCCGATCCGCGTCGCCGGGCCGAAGCTCACCCGGAGCAGGGCGCCGCTCCCGCCCTCGGCGTTCGCCGCCGACGCCCACCCGCCGTGCGCCTCGGCCGCCTGGCGGACGATCGCCAGCCCGAGGCCGGAGCCGGGCATCCCGCGGGCGCGATCGGCGCGGTGGAAGCGCTCGAAGACCCGCGGCAGGTCCTCCGGGTCGAACCCCGGACCGTGGTCGCGGACGGTCAGCGTGCCGTCGCGCAGGGCCACCTCGACGACCCCGCCCGGCGGGCTCCACTTGACCGCGTTGTCGAGCAGGTTCGAGACGGCGCGGCTGACCCGCTCGGGCTCGCCGGCCACCACCGTCGGCTCGAGGTCCGCCTCGATCCGTAGCGCGTCGCCCGAGCGGCGGCGCGCACGCTCGACGAGCTCGGCGACGATCTGGTCGAGGCGGACGTCGTCGAGGACCGCCTCGGGCTTGGACCCGCGCGCGAGCTCGACCACGTCGCCGATGAGCGCGGTCAGGCCGTCGAGCTCCTCGACGACGTCGGCGCGCAGGCTCTCGCGGTCCTGGAGCGAGAGTCGCTCGGCGTGCTGCAGCGTCTGGATGTTGGCCCGCAGGCTGGCGATCGGCGTGCGCAGCTCGTGGCTCGCGTCGGCGACCAGGTGGCGCTGGGCCTCGACGGAGCGCTCGAGCGCGTCGAGCGTCGCGTTGAAGCTGCGCGCCAGGCGGGCGAGCTCGTCGGTGCCGCCGGCGCCCTCCATCCGCCGCGACAGGTCCGGGTCCTCCGCGAGGGCCTCGGTCCGCGCGGTGAAGCGGCCGATCGGCCGCAGGGCGGCGCGCGCCACCGCGGCTCCCATGGCGACGGCGAGCGCGATGCCCGCCAGGCCGACGACCACCAGGACGAGCAGCACGCGCCGCAGCTGGCGGTCGACCTCGTCGAGCGGGCGGGCGACCTGGAGGGCGCCGAGGCCGCCGACGCCGACGGTGAGGACGCGCAGGGGCGTGTCGCCGACACGCACGTCCGCGAGCTGCTCGCCCTCTCCGCGGGCGGCGATGGCGACGCTCTCGGCGGAGACGGGCACGTCGACGGTCGCGCCGGGCGGGCCCTGGACCCGCCCGTCGCGGAGCACGAACTGGGCGTAGCCCTCGGCCCCGCCGAACCGGGCAGTGCCGCGGCCGCGCAGCAGGAACTCGGCGCCTGGCGGCGGTCCGCGGCGCTCGCCGCGGCCGGGGCGCCCGGGCCCGGGCCGGCCACCAGGCCCGTCCGGTCGATCCACGAACGCCGCGGCGCGCACCCGCAGCGAGTCGTCGATCTCCCCGCGCAGCTCGGCGCGCACGGCGACGTAGATGCTCGCCGCGGACGCCAGCACCGCCAGCGCCACCGCGAGCCCGGCGACCGCCGCGATGCGCGTGCGCAGCGTCACGGCTCGCGCAGGACGTAGCCCACGCCGCGCACGGTGTGGATCAGCGGACGGGCGCCGGCCTCCTCGAGCTTGCGCCGCAGGTAGCCCACGTAGACGCGCAGCGCGTTGGATGCCGGCCCGAAGTCATAGCCCCACACGGCGTCGTAGATCGTGGGGTGGGGGAGGACCCGCCGCGGGTTGCGCAGCAGCAGCTCGAGCAGCGCGTACTCCGTGCGCGTGAGCTCGACGAACCGATCGCCGACACAGACGCCGTGCCGCGCGCTGTCGAGGCGCAGCTCGGCGAAGGCGAGCTGGTCGGGCCCCTGCCCGTCGGCCGCCCGCCGCAGCAGGGCGCGCAGCCGCGCCGCGAGCTCTCCGACGTCGAACGGCTTGACGAGATAGTCGTCGGCGCCGGCGTCCAGACCCTCGATCCGGTCGCTCACCGTGTCGCGCGCGGTGAGCATGAGGATCGGGATGCGGTCGCCGGCCGCGCGCAGCCGCCGGCATACCTCGAGGCCGTCGATGTCCGGCAGGCCGACGTCCAGGACCGCGGCGTCGGGGTCGCCCGTCGCGAGCGCGGTCAGCGCCTCCTGGCCGTTGCCGGCGAGCAGCACGTCGTAGCCCGCGAGGGTCAGCGTCCGCCGCAGTGCCTCGCGCAGCGAGCGGTCGTCGTCGACGGCCAGGATCCGCATCTGGAGCCATTGTGCCGGGGCGGTCGCCCGCCACCGCCGACTCTTACGTTGCTCACACCCTCAGGGTGCAGACTCGGGGCATGAGCACGAAGACGAAGGGCACGGTTGCGGCGCTGGCCGGAGGGGTGGTGCTGGCGTCAGGGGCGTTCGCGCTGGGGAGCCAGGCGGGCGACGGGTCGGCGGTCGCGAAGGAGTCGGCGAGCCGCACCATCGCAGTGGGCGCGGGCGAGCGCCGCGCTCACGGCGGTCGCGGGCTCGAGGCGCTGGCGACGAGGCTCGGCGTCGACGTCGCCAAGCTGCGCACCGCGCTCGAGGAGATCAGGAAGGAGAAGGGTGGCAAGGAGAAGCGCCACGAGGCCCTCGCCGCTCCGCTCGCCGCCGAGCTTGGCGTGCCTGCCGCGAAGGTCACCGCCGCGCTCGAGGAGGTGCACAAGGCGCACGAGGCAGACCACGCTGCGCAGCGTCGCGCGTTCCTCGCCGCCGTCGCCAAGGAGCTCGGGGTCGACGCCGCGAAGGTGGAGTCCGCGCTCGAGTCGGCGCGCCCGGATCGCCGCGGACGCCGCGGCGACCATCGCGCCGCGCTGGCCGCCGCCGCCAAGACGCTCGGCGTCAGCGAATCGCGCCTGCTGGCAGCGTTGCGCGCCGCGCGGACCGAGCGACCGCGCAAGGACCGCCCCGCGCGTGGCGACTTCGCCGCCGATCTCGCGAAGGCGCTCGGCCTCGACACCGCGAAGGTACAGGCCGCGCTCGTGAAGCTGCGGGCCGGCCATGAGGCGCGCCACGAACAGGCGCGCGCGGCCTTCGCCAAGGCGCTCGCCGAGAAGCTCGGCCTCGACGAGGCGAAGGTGACCGAGGCGCTGGGGTCGTTTCCCGGCCCCGGCGGCCGCGGCGGCCCTGGCGGCCGTCGCGGGCCCGGCGGCCCGGGGAGGCCCGGCCACCACTTCGGCTGAGCGCACGACGGTCACGCCCCGTACGGGGCGTACCGCTTCGGCCCGTCGCGTGCGTAGCATCGCGGGCCATGACCCGCCTCGCGCTCACCGTCCCGATCGCCGCCGCGCTGCTCGCCGCCGCCGCGCCCGCCGACGGCGCCTTCCGCATCAACCGCAGCATGGAGGGCGTCGCGCTCGGCATGACGGATGAGCAGGTGCGCGCGAAGCTCGGCCGGCCCGACGGCCGCACGCTCGGTCCCGACTTCGTCACCTGGCGCTACCGGCGCCCGGCGCTGGAGGTCACGCTGAAGCCCGACGTCATCACGCTGTTCACCCGCTCGCGGCAGATCCGCGGCGCGCACGGGATCGGCGTAGGGACGACCGAGCGCCGTCTGCGGCAGGTCGTCAAGCGCGTCCGCTGCCGGAACTTCGCCGGCCAGCGGCTGTGCGTCGTCGGCACCTTCGCGACCGGCCGGAAGAGCACGGTGTTCGCCATGCGCGGCCGCCGCGTCACCGACATCACCATCTCCGTCAGCACCCCATGATCGCTCCGGCTGACCGGGGCGCGCTACCGTGGATGGCAACCGTGCGGTGTCCGATCCGGGCGCCGGCGGGCACAGGGCTTGGGCGGGCGAGGCGGCTCCGGCAGGGGCACGCGCCGCACGCGTGAGGACACTCGCGCGACGAGAGGAAGAGATGCTTCAGCAGTCCCCGATGGCCGACGCGGAACCGCCGGGCGGGTTCTCGGTCGACGTGCGTCCCGATCGCAGCCGGGTCGTGGTGGCGCCCTACGGCGAGCTCGACCTGGCGACGCGCGACGAGCTGACCGCGGAGGTGCGCCGGCTCGCCGACGCCGGGTTCGGCGAGATCGTGCTCGACCTCTGCCACCTGAAGTTCATCGACTCGAGCGGGCTCGTCGCCGTCATCCAGATGCACGAGGACGCCCAGCGCGACGGACACCGCCTGACGATCCTGAAGGGATCCCCGAACGTTCAGCGCTGCTTCGAGCTCTGCGGGCTGGTCGAGCTGCTGCCCTTCTCGTCACCGCCCACTCCGGGCTGACGACGAACCCCGGCGGTTCACTTTTTACGCGCGTGCGCCGATGAATCCGGCGTATGCCTGTCAGTCTCCGCACCCCGGCGCGCTTCGCGTTGCTCCCGGCCGCGCTCGTCCTCTGGGCGGCGACCGGCCACCGGATCGACCAGCCGGCCCCGCTGGCCGCCATCGTGCTCGGCGTCGGCCTCATGGCGCTCGGCGCCATCCGGCGACAAGAGCGGAGCCGGCGCGCCGCCGAGGCCGCGCTGCGCACGAGCGAGGAGCGCTTCCGGGCGCTCATCCAGAACGCGTCGGACATGATCCTGGTCGTCGCTCCCGACGGCTGCATCCGGTCGGCCACCGGCGCCGCCCGCGCGCTGCTCGACGAGGACCCGGACACGCTCGTCGGGCGATCGCTCGCCAAGCTCGTGACCGCGGCTGACCGGCCGGTCGTGGCGTCGTTCCTCGACGGCGCCCGCGACTCCGAGCCCGGCGCGACGGTGAGCACGGGGTGGCGGATGCGCACCGGGCGCAAGCAGTCCGTCGACGTCGAGGTCACGGCGGCGAACCTGATCGCCGATGCCCATATCGGCGGACTGGTGCTCACCTGCCGCGACGTGTCGGCACGCAAGGCGTTCGAGGAGCAGTTGCGCCACCGCGCCTTCCACGATCCGCTCACGCAGCTTCCGAACCGCGCCCTGCTGCTCGACCGCGTCGAGCAGGCGCTGGCCCGCCCCGAGCGCCGCGTCGCGATCCTGTTCGTGGACCTCGACGACTTCAAGGTCGTCAACGACACCCTGGGGCACGCCGCGGGCGACGGGCTGCTGACCGCGGTCGCGGCGCGGCTCCGGGGCTGTCTGCGCTCGGCCGACACCGCCGCGCGGCTCGGGGGTGACGAGTTCGCCATCCTGCTCGAGGAGCTGTGCGAGGACGACGAGGCCGATCGGGTCGCCGCCCGCATCCTCGACACGCTGCGGCGCCCGTTCTCCGTGCACGGCGAGCCCGTCCAGATCGCCGTCAGCATCGGCGTCGTGGTGGCGACCGCCGGCGCCATCGACGTCGACGAGTTGCTGCGTCGCGCCGACTTCGCGATGTACTCGGCCAAGCGCAAGGGCAAGGGCCACGCCGAGCGGTTCGACCCGGCGATCGAGGCCGACCTGATGGAGCACTTCGAGCCGACGGCGCCGGTCAACGAGGAGGCCGAGCGCGTCACGTGGTTCGCGCGCGCCGAGGAGCAGCGTGCGGAGATCGAAGCCGTGCTCGCCGATCCCGACGGCCGGATCACCCAGGTCTTCCAGCCCATCGTCGACCTGCGCTCCGGGCTCGTGACGGGCTACGAGGCGCTGTCGCGGTTCGTCGGGTCGCGCCGCCCGCCCAACGCATGGTTCGCGCAGGCGCATCGCTGCGGCCTCGGGATCGAGCTCGAGATATGCGCGGTGCAGGCGCAGCTCGCCGCACCAAACCGCCCCGCGGGCACGTACCTGTCGGTCAACCTCAGTGCCTCCGCACTGCTGTCCGCCGAAACCGACGGCCAGCTCGGCGATGACCTGTCGTCGCTGGTCATCGAGGTCACCGAGGACGAGCTGGTCGCCGAAGGGCCCTCGCTCGAGGCGCGGCTCGCCGAGCTGCGTCGCCGTGGCGCGCGACTGGCGGTCGACGACATCGGCGCCGGCTACGCGGGCCTCAAGCAGGTCGTCCGCCTGGCACCCGACGTCCTCAAGCTCGACCGGTCGATCGTCGACGGCGTGGCCGCCGACCCGGCGAAGGAGGCGATGATCGACGCCCTCGTGCGCTACGCGCGGAGGATCGGCGCGGCGGTCTGCGCGGAGGGGATCGAGACGCTCGAGGACCTGCTCGTCCTCGCGGACCTCGATGTGACCTACGGCCAGGGCTACGGGCTCGCCCGCCCGGGCCCACCGTGGCCCGCCGTGAGCCCGGACGCGGCGTCGGCCTGCCGCTCCGCGCTCGGCGCCGTGATCCGTCACGACGAGCTCGACACCGCCGCCATCCGGACCTCCGAGCGCGAGCTCGAGCGCGTCTGCCACCAGATCTCCGGCGTCACGTCGCACGACCACTTGCGCCGCCTGCTCGAGCCGATCCGGCGGTTCCTCGACGTCGACGAGGTCTCGCTCTCGCTGCTCGACGCCTCGGGGCTGTGGCTGACCACGGTCCTCGCCGGCCAGGACATCGACGAGGACCCGTACGCCCTCGCGGACTACCCGGCGACGGTGGCGATCCTCGAGTCCGGCGAGGCCCTGCAGGTGCTCGCGTCGGATCCGGCGGCGGACGCCGCCGAGGTCGAGGTCCTCGCCGAGCTCGGGTTCCGCGCCATGCTCATGGTCCCGCTCTCGGCCGCCGGTCGCGGCGTCGGGGTGATCGAGGTGTACTCGGTCGCCGAGCGCCCGTGGAGCCGCACCCAGATCCACCGCACGCGCATCATCAGCCACCAGCTGGGGCTCGTACTCTCGCAGCACTCCAGCGGCGGCGTCACGCCCGCCGCGACCTGACGACCGCAGCCGGGCGCCTGCTTTAGCGTGCATCGCGATGCCCGCCCCAGTCCCGACCGTCGTCGTCGTCCCGACTGCTCGCGCGGCCCACGCCCAGGCGTTCCTCGAGCGCTGGGAGCACGAGCTGGACGGCGCCGCAGTCGTGCTCGTCGAGGACCAGCCTGAGCGGACGTTCGACGCCGGCCGTCCCGACGTCCAGCACGTGTGCTGGGCCGACATCGACGAGGCGCTCGGCGACGCCGCCTGGATCATCCCCCGGGGCAGCGGCTGTGTCCGCTCGTTCGGGTTGTGGCTGGCCTACGGTCAGGGGCCGCAGATGATCGTCGCGCTCGACGACGACTGCTACCCGGACGCCGGGCATCCGGACTTCCTGGCGCGCCACTGGGCGCGGTTGCAGACGTCGCAGTCCGAGAGCTGGGTCAGCACACTCGACCACGGCGTCAAGCCGCGCGGCGTCCCGTACCAGCACACCCGCCGTGACGGGCCTGCGGTGCTGAACCACGGCCTGTGGACGAACATCCCCGACTTCGACGCCCCCACCCAGCTCCTGGCCGGCCGGGTCGACCTGCCGGTCGGCTTCAGCGACACGACCGTGCCGCGCGGGACGTACTTCCCGATGTGCTCGATGAACCTCGCGTGGCGCGCGGAGTTCACCCCGGCGATGTACTTCCTGTTGATGGGCCCGTCGTACGCCTACGACCGGTTCGGCGACATCTGGGGCGGCGTCCTCGCCAAGCGCGTGGCCGACCACCTCGGCCTTGCCGTGAACAGCGGAAGCCCGGCGATCCGCCACGAGCGGGCGTCGAACGTCTGGGCCAACCTGCGCAAGGAGTCTCGCGGGCTCGAGGTCAACGAGACGTTCTGGCGGGCCGTCGACTCGGTCGTCCTCAGCGCCGACAGCGTGGCCGGCGCCTACGCCCAGCTCGCCGAGCGGCTGCCGCTCGACGACGCGTACTTCCTGGAGCTCCGCCGCTCCATGCGCGAGTGGGCGGCGTTGTTCGACCCGGTGCTGTTCTCGCGGCACTCGAGCGGCGACGTCACGTCTGCCTCCACGTGACGGCCGGCGCCGGGCGTGCGATGACCGTCCGGTGCAGCGCGTCGCCGAGCTCGCGCTCGACGACGAAGCCGCTCACGCCGAGCATCCCGCGCAGCGCGCTCGGCGTGATCCCCCAGAACCAGTTGCCGTAGCCGGCGGCGGGGTCGAACCGCTCGGTCACGCCGAGTGCCCGGCCGCCGGGCACACCGGCGTAGGCGTCGCGGGCCCGGTCGCCGAGGGCCGGGTAGAAGACGCACGCGCCCGGCACGCCCGGTACCTCGGGCAGCGCTTCCGTGGCCAGGATCAGCCGCTCGCGGCAAACGGAGCGCAGCCGCTCGAGCGTCAGCAGCGGGTTCGGTGCGTGGTACAGGACGCCCGAGCACCAGACGACGTCGTGCGTGCCGGCCTCCTCGAGCGTGGTCGCGTCGTGCAGGTCGCCGCAGACGAAGCGGACGGTCGAGCCGCGCCGCGCGCGCTCGGCCGCGAACGTCGCGGTCGCCGGCATCACGTCGATCCCCGTGACCGCCCGCGCCCCCGCCGCCTCGGCGGCGAACGCGAGCGCCCCGTCGATCCCCCACATGCAGCCGGCGTCGAGCCACGTGCGCCCGGGCGCGTACGCGCGGATGAGGTCCTCCCGCGGCGCCGGCGGGCGCACGGCGTGGCGGGCGCGCCGGCGCAGCCGCGCCGCGAGCAGCCACGCTCGCGTCGCGGCGCTCATCCGCCCCATGGATCGCGCCCGCGCAGCCGCGACCACCAGTAGCGCGCGAGGAGGAGCACCCAGTCGGTCACGCCCGCGACCAGGTGCCCGAGCGGCCCGCAGACCAGCCACGCGGCGAGCCGGCGGGCCGGCGGCAGGGGCGGCAGGGGAGCGGGGGCGGTCACACCCCCGACGCTATCGTTGGCGCGCGAATGGCCGCCCCCGCCCCCGTCACCACCACCGTCGAAGAGCTCCCCGAGTCGCGCGTGCGCGTGCAGGCGGAGGTCTCGCCCGCCGAGATCGAGCAGCGCCTCGCGCAGGCCGCGCGCGCCCTCGGCCGCAACCTCCGCGTCCCCGGCTTCCGCACCGGCAAGGTCCCGCCGGGTGTGATCATCAAGCGCGTCGGCCGCGAGGCGGTCCTCGACGAGGCGGTGCGCGACTCGCTGCCGCGGTGGTACACGGCCGCGATCGACGCGGCGGACATCGTCCCGGTGGGCGACCCGGACATCGACATGGGCGACCTGCCGGCGGAGGGCGAGCCGCTGCGCTTCTCGATCGAGATCGGCGTCCGCCCGATCGCGAAGCTGGGCGAGTACAAGGGGCTCGAGGTCGGCCGCCGCGAAGCGGAGGTGCCCGACGACGTCATCGCCGCCGAGGTCGCCCGCCTGCGCGAGCGCACGGCGACCCTCGAGACCGTGGAGCGTCCCGCGCAGACCGGCGACTTCGTGGTCATGGACTTCCTCGGCTCGATCGACGGCGTCCCCTTCGCGGGCGGAGAGGGCCGCGACCAGATGGTCGAGCTCGGTTCCGGGCGGCTCGTGCCCGGCTTCGAGGATCAGCTCGCCGGCGCCACCGCCGGCGAGGAGCGCACGGTCCGCGTCACGTTCCCCGACGACTACGGCGCCGACGACCTCGCGGGCAAGCAGGCCGAGTTCGCGGTCACGGTGAAGGAGGTCAAGGACAAGCACCTCCCCGACCTCGACGACGACTTCGCCGCCGACCAGGGGTTCGACACCGTCGACGAGTTGCGCGCCGACATCCGCGAGCGCGCTTCCGAGGCGGAATCCGCGCGGATCGAGGCCGAGTACCGCGAGACCGTGCTCGACGCGGTCGTCGCCGGCGCGACGGTCGACGTCCCGGCGCCGCTGGTCGAGGCCCGATCGCGCGAGATGTGGGAGCAGATGGTCCACTCGCTCGCCCACCAGGGCATCAAGCGCGAGATGTACCTGCAGATCTCCGGCAAGACCGAGGACGAGATCGTCGAGGACGGCAAAGCCGACGCCGAGGTGGCGCTGCGCCGCGAGGCGGTGCTCGCCGCGGTGGTCGAGGCCGAGGCGATCGAGCCCACCGACGACGAGCTGCTCGAGGCGGTCACGCCGACCGCCGAGCGCGAGAACGTCTCGGCCAAGAAGCTGATCGAGCGCCTGCGCTCCTCAGGCCGGCTCGACCAGCTCTCCGAGGACATCGCGACGCGCAAGGCGCTCGATCTGCTGACCGAGTCCGCGAAGCCGATCACCGTCGAGCAGGCCCAGGCGCGCGACAAGCTCTGGACGCCCGGCTCGGGGGCCCCAGAGGGCGGTGGCCAGCCGCTGTGGACACCCGGCGGCTAGAGCTCTCCGCATTGCTACGCTGACCTGAGCGGCCACGGGCCGGACTGCCGATCCTCAGAGGGAGGAATCGGCCCCAGCAAGCGAAACGAAGCGAGGACCGTGAGCCCACTTGTCCCAATGGTCGTCGAGCAGACCTCCCGCGGGGAGCGCGCGTTCGACATCTACTCCCGCCTCCTCAACGAGCGGATCGTCTTCCTCGGGACGCCGGTCGACGACCAGATCGCCAACCTGATCGTCGCGCAGCTGCTGCACCTCGAGTCCGAGGACCCGGACAAGGACATCTCGATCTACATCAACTCACCGGGCGGCTCCGTCTACGCGGGCCTCGCGATCTACGACACGATGCGGTTCATCAAGCCGGACGTGCAGACGATCTGCGTCGGCATCGCGATGTCGATGGGCGCCCTGCTGCTGGCGGGTGGCGCGAAGGGCAAGCGCATGGCGCTGCCCAACGCGAAGATCCTGATCCACCAGGTGTCCTCCGGCTTCCAAGGCCAGGCCACCGACATCGAGATCCACGCCCGCGAGGTCATCGACCTCCGCCGCCGCCTCGACGAGATCATCGCTCTGCACACGGGCAAGCCGGTCGAGGACGTCAAGAAGGACACCGAGCGCGACTACTTCATGAGCTCCGACGAGGCCAGGGACTACGGAATCATCGACCGTGTGATCCACGAGCACTAAGCTCCTGGACGCGCGCGCCGATCTTCAAGGGGAACATGGCACGTCCGACTGATTCCAACGAGCAGCTCCTCTGCTCCTTCTGCGGCAAGTCGCAGCGGCAGGTCAAGAAGCTGATCGCGGGCCCGGGTGTCTACATCTGCGACGAGTGCATCGACCTCTGCAACGAGATCATCGATGAGGAGCTCACCGCTCCGCCGACCTTCGACATCGAGAACCTCCCGAAGCCGAAGGAGATCTACGCGGTCCTGCAGGAGTACGTGGTGGGCCAGGAGGCCGCGAAGCGCACGCTGAGCGTCGCGGTCTACAACCACTACAAGCGCGTGCAGATGATGCAGGCCGATGACCAGGACATCGAGCTGCAGAAGTCCAACATCCTGCTGCTCGGCCCGACGGGGTGCGGCAAGACGCTGCTCGCCCAGACCTTGGCGCGGATTTTGAACGTCCCGTTCGCGATCGCCGACGCCACCGCGCTGACCGAGGCCGGCTACGTCGGCGAGGACGTCGAGAACATCCTCCTGAAGCTAATCCAGGCCGCCGACTTCGACGTCAAGAAGGCCGAGACGGGGATCATCTACATCGACGAGGTCGACAAGATCGCCCGCAAGGCGGACAACCCGTCGATCACCCGCGACGTCTCCGGCGAGGGCGTCCAGCAGGCGCTCCTGAAGATCCTCGAGGGGACGACCGCGTCGGTGCCCCCGCAGGGCGGGCGCAAGCATCCGCACCAGGAGTTCCTGACCATCGACACCACGAACGTGCTGTTCATCTGCGGCGGCGCGTTCGCGAACCTCGACAAGGTCATCGAGCGGCGGATCGGCCACAAGGGTGTCGGCTTCGGCGCGGCGATCGAGTCCAAAGCCGACCGCGACCTCGGCGACCTGTTCGACCAGTGCCTGCCCGAGGACCTCATGCAGTACGGCCTGATCCCCGAGTTCATCGGCCGCCTCCCCGTGACGAGCGCGGTCCACCAGCTCTCCCAGGCCGACCTAATCACGATCCTGACCGAGCCGCGCAACGCGATCGTCAAGCAGTTCCACCGCTTCTTCCACTTCGACGGGATCGAGCTGGTCTTCTCCGACGACGCGCTGAAGGCGGTCGCGCAGAAGGCGCTGCTGCGTGAGACCGGCGCCCGCGGGCTGCGCTCGATCATCGAGGAAGTGCTCCTGGAGGTGCAGTTCGAGCTGCCCTCGCGCCGCGACGTCAAGAAGTGCGTCGTCACCAAGGAGACCATCGAGCGGGGCCTGAAGCCGACTTTGGTCACCGTCGCGCCGGACGAGATCGACGACGCGGGCGAGGCGGCCGAGAGCGCGTAGCCGCGCTGGGTGCGCGAACTTCGGGCTTTGAAGAAGCGGGCTGGGAGGGGGTGGTGTCTGGCGCGCGGAGCGAGCCTGGCGTCACACTCGCGCCAAATTCCACGTCGAGTGTGACGGGATGGAGCGCCGGGATAAACCGGCATGGAGCAAGGGATGAGAGAGCCCGACATCGAAGGGGTAGCGATCCGCGGTGGCGCTGAGTCATGCGTTGGCGTTCGTGAGGGCGTCGGCGAAGCGTTGGCAGGGGGTCGTGCAGGCTGGGCTATTGAGCCGCGAAATCACACGGGTTCGGGGTGCCGACGTCCTCATTTCAGGCGGAAGGCAGCATCGCCGGCGGCGTTGTTCGCGAGTCGCTGGGGGATCCCGCGCGGTCGGAGAACCTGGGCATGCACGCACGCTTCATGCGCGAGAACCGGGAGGTCCGACGATCGCCCGTCCTGATGGTCGGGGCGGGCCGCGGGGGGAAGGCCGAGGCCGTACGCCCTCGATGCACGGTCATGGGAAGTCAGACAGCCTCGTAGTACCGTCGAAGCCGTCGAACGAGCCCGCGCGAGCGGGGGCGGAGGTGGTGGAGGGAAGGGGGCTGGCCGAGGGCAACACGGCCGGCGAAACGCGCCCCGGACGCAGAGCCGGAGTGAGCGCGCCTAGTGAGCTGGATCGTGTGCGCCAGGTGGCGCAGAAGGACAGGGACGCGCAGTTCACCGCGCTGTTCCACCACGTCAGTGTCGATCGCCTCAGGGCGGCTTATGCGGCGTTGGAGCTGCGGCTGCGCCGGGGGTTGACGGGGTGTCGTGGCAGTCCTATGGGCGGCGGTTGGAGGTCAATCTCCACGCGTTGCACGGGCGGCTGCACAGGGGCGCGTATCGGGCGAGGCCGTCTCGGAGGTCGTATATCGCGTGCCGACATCCGGGGGTTCTTCGACACGATCGATCACGCCTGGATGTTGCGGTTTCTCGAGCACCGGATCGCGGACCGGCGGGTCCTGCGGCTGATTGAGAAGTGGCTGGCCGCAGGGGTCATCGAGGACGGGACATGGACCAAGGGCGAGCACGGCACCCCGCAAGGAGCGACGATCTCGCCGCTGCTCGGGAACGTCTACTTGCACTACGTCTGTGACCTGTGGGTCCACCAATGGCGAGGTCGGCACGCGCACGGTGACGTGATCGTCACGCGCTACGCGGACGACTTCGTGGTGGGCTTTGAGTACCGCGATGACGCCGAGCGGTTCCTCGCCGGCCTGCACGACCGGTTCGCGCGGTTCGGTTTGGAACTGCACGCCGACAAGACGCGCATGATCGAGTTCGGGCGGCACGCCGCCGGACGACGCCGAGCGCGTGGCGAAGGCAAGCCTGAGACGTTCGAGTTCCTCGGCTTCACGCACATCTGCGCGAAGACCAGGCGCGGGCGTTTCAAGCTCAAGCGCATCACCAGCTCACAGCGGATGCGGGCCAAGCTCAGGGAGGTCAAGACCGAACTGATGCGCCGCCGGCACCTCCCGATCCCCCAGCAAGGACGCTGGCTGGCGAGCGTCGTGCGCGGCCACCGCAACTACTACGCGGTGCCCGACAACAGCGACGCGATCCGCCGGTTCCGCCACGCGGTCAGGCGACTCTGGCTCCGGGCGCTGCGGCGCCGCAGCCAACGACACCGCCTGACCTGGCAGCGGATGGATCGCCTCACCAAACGATGGCTCCCCACCGTCCGCATCACCCACCCCTGGCCCGACGCACGCTTCGACGCCAGAACCCAAGGCAGGAGCCCAGTGCGTTAGACGCGCACGCTGGGATCTGCGCGGGGGGCCGCCGGCAACGGCGGTCCCTACCGCGATCACGCTCCCCGAGCCCTCCCACTCACTCTCCCTCGCCGACGCTTTTCCACTCGACGGAGCGCCCTCACGCCGCACGGTCAGTGCCAGAGCGAGCGCCCTCAAGAAGCCGTTGCGTGAGCCTATTCACGCACGCTTCGCGCCGATAACGGTCGGGTCGGGGATTGGAGGGTTCGCGTGCAACATCCGTCCGCTCGCGTTGACCCGGCTCGCGCACGGCACTAGCTTCGGCGTATGAACCCCTCGCACCGCTTCGCGGTCCTGCTCGCCGTGACGGCGGTCGCCCTCACGCTTCCGGCCGCTGCCTTCGGCCAGGCCACTCGCACCTGGGTTTCCGGTGTCGGCGACGACGCGAACCCGTGCAGCCGCACCGCGCCGTGCAAGACCTTCCCCGGCGCGATCTCCAAGACCGCCGCCGGCGGCGAGATCAACGTCATCGACGCGGGCGGGTTCGGCGGCGTCACGATCACCAAGTCGATCACGATCCGGGGTCGTGGGCCGACGGCCGGCGTCCTGGTGAGCGGCACCAACGCGATCATCATCAACGCTGCCGCGACGGACAAGATCAAGATCTCGGGGCTCGATATCAACGGCGTCGGGACCGGCGCCCCGACGGCCTTGGTCGGGATCAAGATCCTCTCAGCGGGCCGGGTGAGCATCACCAACAACGAGATCTACCGCTTCAAGGCCGGGATCTTCGCGCAAACCAGTTCGGCGAACACGCGCGTCTTCGTCACCGGCAACGACATCAACGACAACGACATCGGGGTCATGGGGGCACCCGCGAGCGCCACCGGCGACAACCTGGCGATGACGCTGCGCAACAACGACATCTACGACAACGTGTGCGGCGCGGTCGTCGGGGCGATCGGGGCGAACGCCTCAACGCCGGTCGCGACGACCGACTGCGGTACGGGCACCGCGCTCAATGAGTCCGTGACGATGCGGCTGTTCCACAACACGATCACCGACAACACGAGCGGGCTCTTCCTCCGCGGTGGGCAGGCGGTCGCTGACATCGGCGCCAACACCATCACCGGCAACAGCGACGCCGGGATCCGCCGGCTGGGCTCCGGCCCCCAGGTCAACTCCTACGGCAACAACCACATCGGCGGCAACGGCCCCAACAGCCAGACCCCGACCTCGACAATCGACCCGAGCTAGTAGCGGGCTTCACGCCGAAAGGCGCACGCAGGTGTGACAAACCCGACGCTGCGCGCGGGTGCCGTCCGGCCCGCGCCTATGCTCGGCAACGTGCCTGCTGCGCCCACCGACCACGAAGTACTGACCGACGAGGCGCTCGGCCTGCTGCGCGAGCTCGCGGGTCCCGAGGCCGCGTTCCGCGAGCACCAGCTCGAGGCGGTGCGCGACCTTGTCGAGGAGCGCCGGCGCGTGCTCTGCGTCCAGCGCACCGGCTGGGGCAAGAGCGCCGTCTACTTCCTCGCCACGGCGCTGCTGCGGCGCCGCGGCGCCGGGCCGACCGTCCTGGTCTCGCCGCTGCTGGCGCTCATGCGCAACCAGATCGCCGCGGCCGAGCGGCTGGGCATCGGCGCGCTCACCGTGAACTCGACGAACCGCGACGAGTGGTCGGCGGTCCGCGACCGGCTCGCTGACGACTCCGTGGACCTGCTCCTGATCAGCCCCGAGCGGCTCAACAACCCGCAGTTCCGCGACGCGATGCTGCCCTTGTTCGTCGAGCGCGTCGGGCTGCTGGTCGTCGACGAGGCGCACTGCGTCTCTGACTGGGGGCACGACTTCCGCCCCGACTACCGCCGGATTCGCGACGTGCTGGCCGGCCTGTCGCCGGACGTCGGCGTCCTGTGCACCACGGCCACCGCGAACGACCGTGTGGTCGCGGACGTCGCCGCGCAGCTCGCGGTGGGCGCCGATCCGGCGCAGCTGACGACCTACCGCGGGCCCTTGGCCCGCGCCTCGCTACGGCTCGAGGTCGTCGAGCTTCCCAACCCGGCCGCACGGCTGGCGTGGCTCGCCACGTGGCTCCCGCAGCTGCCGGGCTCGGGGATCGTCTATTGCCTGACCAAGCGCGACACCGACGCGGTCGCGCGCTGGCTCGTGAGTCGCGGGATCTCGGCGATCGCCTACTCGGGCGAGGTGGCGGACGCCGAGCGCGTGGAGACGGAGCGGCGCCTGCTCGCCGACGAGGTCAAGGCGGTCATCGCCACCAGCGCGCTCGGCATGGGCTACGACAAGCCGGACCTGGGGTTCGTCGTGCACTTCCAGGCGCCGTCCTCGGCGATCGCGTACTACCAGCAGGTCGGCCGGGCCGGGCGCAGCCTGCGCGAGGCCCATGCGGTGCTCTTGCGCGGTGCCGAGGACCGGGCGATCCAGGACTTCTTCATCGACACCGCCTTCCCCGCGCGCCGGATCGTCGACGCGGTGCTCGAGGCGCTCGACGCCGCGGGCGGGCCGGTGTCGCTGCCCGGCCTGCAGGCCGAGGTCAACCTGGGGCGCTCGCGGTTGGAGGGCATGCTCAAGGTCCTCGACGTCGAGGGCGCCGTGCGCCGGGAGGGCTCGGGTTGGGTCCGGACGGGCGCGCCATGGGCGTACGACGCCGAGCGCTACGACGCGGTCACCGCGCTGCGGCGGGCCGAGCAGGCGGCGATGGCCGCCTACGGTGCGTCCGGCGACTGCCTGATGCAGCGGCTGGGCGTCGAGCTCGACGACCCGGCGGCGGCGCCTTGCGGGCGCTGCGCAGGGTGCACGTCGCCGATCTTCGCCGGCGAGCTCGACGCGGCGCTCGTCCGCGAGGCGCACGAGCTGTTGCGCTCGCAGCCGCTCGTCCTCTCAGTGCGCCGCCAGACACCACGGACCGCCGACGCGCCGGGCCGCAAGATCCCGGTGGAGCTGCTCGTCGAGGAGGGGCGCGCGCTGGCCCGCTCGGGCGATGGCGGCTGGGATCCGCTGGTCCGCAGCGGCCGTGCCGAGGGCCGCTTCGCCGACGAGCTGGTCGAGGCGTGCGTCGCGCTCGTGCGCCGCTGGGGGCCGGCACCAGCGCCCGAGTGGATCTGTGCGGTCCCGTCGCGACGCTCGGGCGATCTGGTGCCCGGGTTCGCCCGCCGCCTCGGCGAGGCGCTGCGCTTGCCGTGTCACGAGCTGGTCGCCCGCATCGGCGACGGGCCGCCGCAGCGCGAGATGGAGAACTCGGCCCAGCAGGTCGCGAACGTCCGCGGGCAGTTCAAGGTCGTCGTGACGCCGCCGGCCGGAGCCGGGCTGCTCGTCGATGACGTTCGCTTCTCGGGCTGGACGCTCGCGACGGCCGGCGCGCAGCTGCGGATGGCGGGCAGCGGGCCGGTGCACCCGCTCGTGCTCGCGCTCGCCGGCGCGTAGCGGCGGGGGAGACCCCTCAAGACCCTACTGAGCCGCTACGCGGGCGCCTCCTCGAGCGACTCCCCGACCGCCGCGCGCGCGGCGTCCAGCGCCGCCGCGCGGCGCTCGGGGACGAGCCCGAGCCGGGTGCGTCGATCGAGCAGGTCGTCGACCGTCAGCGCCCCCTCGTGCTCGACGGCGAAGCGCAGTTCCGCACCGCAGACGCCGAGGCCGGTGGCGAGCGGTTCGAGCAGCCGCGGGTCGCGCTCGGCAAGGCCCGTGACATCGGCGGCCTCGGCGCCGTAGCGCCGCAACAGGCGCGGCGGCGCCGCGCCGTGGGCGGTTCCGGCGCCCACGAGGGGCAGCTTCGCGGTCCGGCAAGGCCCCGCGTCCACGCCCTCGCGCGCCGCGATCCGGTCCACCGCGTCCTCGGCCATCCGCCGGTAGGTCGTGAGCTTCCCTCCGACCACGCAGACGGCACCCGTCTCGGGGTCCTCGACCACGGCGTGGCGGCGCGAGAGGTCGGCGGTCTCGCCGTCGGCGCCGGCGATCAGCGGCCGCAGCCCGGCGTACCGGCCGACGACGTCCTCGGCCGTCAGCTCGACGTCGAGCGAGGCCGAGGCATACGCGAGCAGCTCGGCCTCCTCCTCCGGCGCCACGACGGGCTCGTCCGGGATCGGACCCTCGTGCGCGACGTCGGTCAGCCCGATGGCGACGAGCCCGTCGCCGCGCGGCAGCGAGAAGACCCACCGCGACTTGCCGCCGGGAACGGGGACGTTGACCGCCGCGCGCGGATCCGCCAGTCGCTCGGCGGGGACGAGGATGTGCGACCCGCGGCTGGGTCGCAGCGTGATGCCCGTCGCAAGCGCCCCGCTCCAGACCCCCGCGGCGACGATGACGTGGCGGGCGTTGACCGAGAAGCCGCGGCCCGTGCGGGCATCGCGGGCGTCGACGCCGTCGGCGCGGATCGCGGTCACCTCCGCGTACGTGAGGATCTGCGCGCCGTGCGCGGCCGCGGTCCGGGCGATCCCGACGACGAGGCGGGCGTCGTCCTCGAGTTGCCCGTCCCAGTGCAGCAGCGCGCCCCGCAAGCCATCTGCCCGCAGCGCCGGGGCCAGCCGGCGCGCCTCGTGGGCGCTGATCGCGCGGGAGGGCGGGAGGTCTCGCGCGCGCAGGCCGGACGCGGTGCGCAGCGCGTCGCCGACGCGCAGCCCGACGCGCGTCTTGGCCGCGGCGAGCGCGTCCATCGACTCCTGCAGCGGGATCACGAACGGCAGCGCGCGGACGAGGTGAGGCGCGGTCCGCCGCATCATCGTCGCGCGCTCGCGGGCGGACTCCCACGCCACGTCGTAGTCGCCGGACTCGAGATAGCGCAGGCCGCCGTGGATGAGCTTCGAGCTCCACCGGCTGGTGCCGTTCGCCAGGTCTCGTCGTTCGAGCAGCGCCACCGAGAGGCCGCGCGAGGCGGCGTCGAGCGCCACGCCGGCGCCGGTCGCTCCGCCGCCGACCACGACGACGTCGACCACATCGCCGGAAGCGAGGGCGTCGAGCTCGGTCGCGCGGCGCGCCGCGTTCAACGAGGACGAGTGCGTCATGCGGTCGCCTCCGGTCGGAGATAGGCGTCGAGCGCTATCCGGATCTCGCGCCAGGTGTCGAGGTTGTCCTCGCGCTCGGCGTGGGCGCCGAGCAGCGCGCCGCGGGCCAGCAGCTCCACTGTCGCGGCGAGCACCTCCGGGCGCTCGTCGCGGATCGAGCCGTCGGCCACGCCGGCGGAGATGTCCTCGGTGAGCGCGGCGATCATCAGCCGCTGCACCTGGCCGAGGCGCTGGACGACGTACGGGAGCAGAAGCTCGGGATCGACGTCGAGGATCCGCCCGAACAGCGGCTCCGCGGCCAGGCGCTCGGCGCCCGAGGCCACGGCCTCGACGGCCCGCTCGCGCGCCGTGGGCAGGTCGCGCGCCGAGGCCTGCGCCGCCGTCAGCACCCCGACGAACTCGCGCGTCATCAGCGACGAGAGCATCGAGGCGACGTCGGGATGGCGCCGGTAGGCGGTCTGCCGGCTCACGCCGGCGCGCCGGGCCACTTCGGCCATCGTCGTGCGGCGCACGCCGACGGCCATGACGCTCGCGCGCGCCGCGTCCAGCAGCGGGTCGGCCTCGACGTGACGATGTGACACTTCATGTCAAAGTGTAACGGCCCGGGTCAAGGCGGCGGATTGAGTGGTTTCGCCCGGCCGGCGTCGCAGGCTCCGCCTCTGGGCGACGTCACGGTCGCAAGCTCCGCCTCTGGGCGACGTCACACGGGCGCCTATCCTTCGCCGCCACATGTCGGAGATCGCCCAGCGCACCCGATTCGAGCCCGCCGACGTCGAGCCGCGGGTGTTCGCGCGCTGGGAGGCGGCCGGGTTCTTCCACCCCGAGCCGGACGGCGAGGCGGAGGAGAACTTCTCGATCGCGGTCCCGCCGCCGAACGTCACCGGCGCGCTGCACATGGGCCACGCGCTCAACGGATCGATCCAGGACACGCTGATGCGCTACCACCGCATGCTCGGGCGGCGGGCGCGCTGGATCTACGGCACCGACCACGCCGGCATCGCCACCCAGACCCAGGTCGAGAAGCTGCTGCGCTCCGAGGGCACCGACCGTGAGGCGCTCGGGCGGGAGGCGTTCGACGAGCGCGTCTGGCAGTGGCGAGCGCAGTACGGCGGCACCATC
The DNA here is from genome assembly GCA_963828075.1 of uncultured Solirubrobacterales bacterium. Classification (GTDB taxonomy): domain Bacteria; phylum Actinomycetota; class Thermoleophilia; order Solirubrobacterales; family Solirubrobacteraceae; genus JACCYI01. The sequence continues at coordinate 3,921,030 of CAWHDH010000021.1, forward strand.
ACCGGCCAGTTCAAGCGCCTCGGCTGCTCGCTCGACTACGAGGACGAGCGCTTCACGCTCGACCCCGCCTACCTGCGCGCGGTCCTGGAGGTGTTCGTCGCCCTCTACGAGAAGGGCTTCATCTACCGCGACAACTACATGGTCAACTGGGATCCCGGGTCGCGCTCGGCGATCTCCGACCTCGAAGTCGAGGAGCGCGAGGTCACCGACCGCCTGTACTGGATCGACTATCCGCTCGAGGGCGGCCACGGCTCGGTGACGGTCGCCACCGTGCGCCCGGAGACGATGCTCGCCGACACGGCGATCGCCGTGCACCCGGACGACGAGCGCTACACGCGGCTCGTGGGGGAGACGGCGATCCTGCCGCTCGTCGGGCGGCGGCTGAAGATCATCGCCGACCCGTACGTCAAGCCGGAGTTCGGCACCGGCGCGCTGAAGATCACGCCGGGGCACGACCCCAACGACTTCGAGATCGGTCGCGCCCACGGGCTCGAGGAGGTCTCCGTGATCGGCGAGGACGGGCGGATGACCGCCGCCGCCGGTGAGCGCTTCGCGGGCATGACCGCGCTCGACTGCCGCGACGCGGTGGTCGCCGCCCTGCGGGCCGAGGACCGCATCGCACGGGCGGAGCCCTACACGCACAACGTCCCGTTCTCCAACCGCTCCGGCGAGCGCATCGAGCCGCTGATCTCGCTGCAGTGGTTCATGCGGATGGACGAGCTCGCCCAGCCCGCCATGGACGTCGTGCGCGACGGTCGCGTCCGCATCCACCCCGAGAACCAGGCGCGCCGCTACCTGGCCTGGCTCGAGGAGATCCGACCGTGGTGCATCTCCCGCCAGCTGTGGTGGGGCCATCAGATCCCCGTCTGGTACCGCGGCGAGGAGCGCTACGTCGGCGTGGACGACCCCGAGGGCGACGGCTGGACGCGCGATCCCGACGTGCTCGACACCTGGTTCTCGAGCGCGCTGTGGCCGTTCGCGACGCTCGGCTGGCCCGAGCAGACACCCGAGCTGCGCGCGTTCTACCCGACCGACGTGCTCTCGACGGGGCGCGACATCCTCTTCCTCTGGGTCGCCCGGATGGTGATGATGGGCCTCGAGTTCACCGGCGAGATCCCGTTCACCGACGTCAACATCCACTCCGTCATCCAGGCTCCCGACGGTCGCCGGATGTCGAAGTCGCTGGGCACGGGGATCGACCCGCTGAACCTGATCGACGGCGGCCCGCGCCCGCCGGTGTTCACCGAGGGCGGCGAGTTCCCGGCCTACGGCGCCGACGCGGTGCGCTTCGGCCTGCTGGCGATGTCCTCGACGCAGGACGTCCGCTTCTCCGAGGAGCGGATCGCGCAGGGCCAGCAGCTCACGAACAAGCTCTGGAACGCGTCGCGGCTCGTGCTCACCCGCGTGACCGGCGAAGCCGAGGTGCCGGCCGCGCCGCCCGCGCCGGCCGCCGCCGAGGACGAGTGGATCCTCGCCCGGCTCGACGCCGCGGTGCGTGACGTGACGGCCGCGATCGAGGCGTTCGAGTTCCACCGGGTCGCGCTGCGCCTCTACGACTTCGTCTACGGCGACCTGTGCGACTGGTACCTCGAGCTCGTCAAGCCGCGCCTGTACGACGGCGACGCCGACACCGCCGCCGTCGTCCTGCACGTGCTGGCCGAGACGCTCGCGCTCGCCCACCCGGTGATCCCGTTCGTGACCGAGGAGATCTGGTCCTTCGTGCCCGGGGCCGAGGGCCTGCTGGCGCTGCGTGGCTTCCCGCGCCCGGGGGACGGCCGCGCGGAGAACGGCGCCGCCGAGATCGACGTCGTGATCGGCGCCGTGCAGGCGCTGCGGGCGTGGCGCGAGCAGGTCGGCGCCGTGCCCGGGCGGCCGATCCCGGCGCGGCTCGACACGCGGCTCTCCGACGCGGCGGCCGCGCACGTCGCGCGGCTCGCCCGGTTCGAGTGGGGCACGCGGGACGAGGAGCCGGTGGCGACCGTGCGGCTCCCGGACGGCGGCGTCGCCGTCTTCGCGTCGGACGCCGTCGACCTCGAGGCCGAGGCGCGCCGCACCGCGACCCGCCGCGCCACGCTCGAGGCCGAGATCGCGCGCGCCGAGGGCAAGCTCGCCAACGAGCGGTTCGTGGACCGCGCGCCGGCGGCGGTCGTGCAGTTGGAGCGCGACAAGCTCGCGGCGCTGCAGGCCGAGCTCGACGCGTTGTAGTGCGCGCCACCTGGAGCGCGGAGCGCGCCGAGGAGCACCTGCTCTCGCTCGAGCTGTTCGGGATGAAGTTCGGGCTCGAGCGGATGCACGCCCTGCTCACCGAGCTCGGCTCGCCGCAGGAGGCGTTCGGCTCGATCCACGTGGTCGGCACGAACGGCAAGAGCTCGACGACGCGGATGGCGGCCGCCATCCTCGAGGCGCACGGCGTGCGCACGGGCACGTTCCTGTCGCCGCATCTGACCACCTTCGCCGAGCGGATCCGCGTCGGCGACGCCGACCTCGAGCCTGACGCGTTCGGCGCGGCCGTCGAACGCGCCGCGGCCGCCGCTGCCGTCGTCGACCGAACCTTGAGTGGCGGCGAGCGCGTCACCCAGTTCGAGCTCCTGACCGCCGCGGCGCTCGCCGAGCTGGCCGCGCGCGGGGTCGACGTCGCGGTGGTCGAAGCCGGGCTCGGCGGGCGCCACGACGCGACCAACGTGCTGCCCTCGCGCGTCCAGGTGCTCACCAACGTCGGGCTCGAGCACACGCGCTGGCTGGGGCCGACGCTGCTGCACATCGCCCGCGAGAAGCTCGCGGTCGTCCGTCCGGGCGGGACGCTCGTGGTCGGCATGCTCACGCCCGAGGTCGACGCCGAGGCGGTGGCGACCGCGGAGCGCATGGGCGCGCGCCTGGTGCGTGTCGGGGTGCCCGAGGCGGCCGCCGCGCTGCTCGGATTCCAGCGCACGAACTTCGCCGTCGCCCGTGCCGCCGCCGAGGCGTACCACGGCTCGCTCGACCCGGCGCGCGTCGCGCTGGCGGCCGCGCACGTCGAGGTCCCCGGGCGCTTCCAGACCGTCGCCCAGGCCCCGCGCACGATCGTCGACGGCGCCCACAACCCGAGCGGGATCGCCGCGCTGGCCGCGGCGCTCGACGACGCGGTGCTCGAGCGACCGCTCGTCGCGGTGGTCTCCATCCTCGACGACAAGGACGCCGCGGGGATGCTCCGCGCGCTGCTGGACCGTTGTACCGCGGCGGTGTTCTGCGCCTCCTCGAATCCGCGGGCGCTGCCGCCGGCGACGCTCGCGTCGCTGGCCGAGCAGGTCTCGGGCCCGCCGTCCGAGCTCGTCGGCGAGCCGCGCGCGGCGCTCGCCCGCGCCCGCGAGCTGGCCGGTTCGGAGGGTGCGGTCATCGCCACCGGCTCGATCTACCTCGTCGCCGATCTGCTGTCCCCGCCGGGCGCGCGTCGCGCGTCTGCGCTGTGACAGACCGCCGTGCGTCAAGATGTGCGCGTGGCATCCGACGGCCCCAGCGTCCCCTCGATGATCGCCCTCGTGGCGGTCGTCGTCGCCCTCGTCATCCTGGTCTTCTTCGGGCTGGGCTACCTGTTCGGGCGCGCGTTCCTGTGACGGTCCGCCGCCGCGTCTTCTACGATCCTGCGCCAGCATGTTGACTCTCGGCGTCTTCGGGATCACCAATGACGCGCTGAACACGGCCGTCAACGTCCTGATCCTCTTCCTTGCGGTCATCTGGGCCGCGCTGATCTTCTGGACGTACGCGGACGCGCGGCGGCGCATCGACGACCCGATGCTCGTCTTCTGCGCGACCGCGGCGTCGCTGTTCCCGTTCGTCGGGACGATCGTGTACGCGATCGTCCGGCCGCCCGAGTTCCTGGACGAGGTGTACCTGCGCAACCTGGAGATCCAGGCCGCGGAGGAGCGCCTGCGCCAGCTCGAGGCCCGCAGCGGCGGCGGGGGCGGCCGGCAGGACGCACGCCTCCAGCAGGTCGAGATGGAGCTCGAGCGCGAGCGCGCCCGGCGCCTGGAGCTCGAGCGCGCGATGTCGTCCACGCGGCGCCCGCGCCGCACGTCCGGCGCCACCAGCGAGCTGCCCGCCGCCGACCGCCCGAGCTGACGTCGCGCAGCGCGACGCCGGCCCAGGCCAAACCTCGACTCGAAGGAGTTCTCCCGATGGACCGGACCCTCATCCTGGTCAAGCCCGACGCGTTCGCGCGCAACCTGACCGGCGAGATCCTCGCCCGCTTCGAGCGCAAGGGTCTGCGCATCGCCGCGCTCAAGCAGATGGTCGTCACCGAGGATCTCGCCAAGCAGCACTACGCCGAGCACGACGGCAAGCCGTTCTTCGGCGAGCTCGTCGAGTTCATCACCTCGGGCCCGCTCGTCGCCATGGTCCTCGAAGGCCCGGAGGCCGTCACGGCCGCGCGGCAGGTCATCGGCGCGACGAACCCGCTCGAGGCGACCACCGGCTCGATCCGCGGCGACTTCGCCGTGGCGGTCGGCCAGAACATGGTCCACGGCTCGGACTCGGCGGAGTCGGCCGCGCGCGAGGCCGCTCTCTTCTTCCCGGAGCTCGACGGCTGAGGCTCACCCTCGCCTCGGCGTCGCCGCAGCGGCGGGCGATCCTCGAGCAGCTCGGCATCGCGTTCGACGTCCGTCCAGCGGGCGTCGACGAGGAGACGGCGGGCGATCCCGCCGTGGTCGCCGGGGCCAACGCCCGCCGCAAGGCGCTCGCCGTGCCCGGCGAGCTGGTGCTCGGCGTCGACACCGTGGTCGCCCTCGACGGCGACATCCTCGGCAAGCCGCGCGACGCCGCCGAGGCGCGCGCGTTCCTCAGCCGGCTGCAGGGGCGCAGCCACGACGTCGTCAGCGGCGTGGCACTCGCCCGGGCCGGCGCCGTGGACCTCGCCGGGGTCGCCACGACGCGCGTCGCGTTCCGGCCGGCGGCCGCCGCGCTGCTCGACGCCTACGTCGAAACCGGCGAATGGGAGGGGCGCGCCGGCGGCTACGCGATCCAGGGTCGCGGCGCCATGCTGGTGACCGGGATCGCCGGCGACTACCTCAACGTCGTCGGACTGCCGGTGGCCCTCCTGCTCGACCTCGCGCCGTTCCTGCTGCCGGGGGGTTCGTGACTCCCGGCATTTGCAGAGATTTCCCGGTCCGAAGCGGTTCGGGAGCGCTTGGTCGTCCGCTACAATCCCGCCGGACGCGGCCCGGGGATCGAGCCTGAATCGCCGTCCGCGGACGGACCGCCCGCTCGGATTCACGGCAGCACCTCTTCCATGGGTTTCTTCTCCTACCTCACCGGTTTCGGAGGCCGCGACATGGCGGTCGATCTCGGGACGGCCAACACGCTGGTCTATGTCCGCGGTCGCGGCATCGTCCTGTCCGAGCCGTCGGTCGTCGCGATCGACTCCCGGACTGGCGAGGTCCACGCCGTCGGCATCGAGGCCAAGCGCATGCTCGGCCGCACGCCGGGGACCATCTCGGCGATCCGCCCGCTCAAGGACGGCGTGATCGCCGACTTCGACGTGACGGAGGAGATGCTCCGCCACTTCATCCAGAAGGTCCACCAGAACCGCTGGGCGCATCCGCGCGTCGTCGTCTGCGTTCCCTCCGGCGTCACCGGCGTCGAGAAGCGCGCGGTCGAGGAGGCCTGCCTGAGCGCCGGCGCGCGCCAGGCCTACCTGATCGAGGAGCCGATGGCGGCCGCGATCGGCGCCGGGCTGCCGGTCGGCGAGCCCACCGGCAACATGGTCGTCGACATCGGCGGCGGGACCTCCGAGGTGGCGGTCATCTCGCTCGGCGGCATCGTCGTCTCGCAGTCGATCCGCGTCGGCGGCGACGAGCTCGACGACTCGATCATCAACTACGTCAAGAAGGAGTACAAGCTCCTGATCGGCCAGCAGACGGCCGAGGAGGTCAAGCTCGAGATCGGCTCGGCGTACCCGCTCGACGAGGAGGTGCAGGCCGAGATCCGCGGCCGCGACCTCGTCTCCGGGCTGCCCAAGACCGTGGTGCTGACGAGCGAGGAGGTCCGCGCCGCGCTCGAGGAGCCGCTGGTGCAGATCATCGACGCGATCAAGGAGACGCTGGATCGCACGCCGCCCGAGCTGGCGTCGGACATCATGGACCGCGGGATCATGCTCGCCGGCGGCGGCTCGCTGCTGCAGAACCTCGACGAGCGCCTCCGCGAGGAGACGCAGATGCCGTGCCATCGCGCCGAGTCGCCGCTGACGTGTGTCGCGGTCGGTTCGGCCGCTCACTCGAGGAGTTCGAGGCGATCCACCGGTCCAACAAGCACAACCGCAACGGCAACCGCCGGCGGCCGCGGTGAAACCGCCGGCCGGAATGGGGTCTTTCTTCGCATGTACGACCGAACGGTGCGACGTCGCAGGGCCGTCCTGGCCGGGCTCGTCGCCCTCTGCCTGATCCTGCTGACGGTCTACTTCGGCGAGTCCAGCAACGGTGGGCTGCACTCGATCCAGCGCGGCGCGCTGAGCGTGCTCGCGCCCGTCCAGGAGGGCGCCAACCGCGCGCTCAAGCCGTTCCGTGACCTCTTCGGCTGGGTCGGCGACACCGTCGACGCCAAGCAGCAGCGCGACAAGCTCGAGCGGCGCAACCGCGAGCTCGAGTCGATGGTCACCCGCCAGCAGGTCGAGCTCTCGCAGTACGAGCAGATCAAGTCGATGGTCGACGTCAACGCCGCCGCGGGCCTGGACCGCTACAAGCCGGTCACCGCACGCGTCATCGGGCAGTCGCCGAGCCTCTTCTACTCCGAGATCAAGATCGACAAGGGCTCGAGCGAGGGCATCGCCCTCGGCCAGCCCGTGACGGGCAGCGGCGGGCTCGTCGGCCGCGTCTCGAGCGTGGTCGGCAACGCCGCGATCATCACGCTCATCACCGACGAGCAGTTCGCCGTCGCCGCCCGCACGCTGACGACCCAGGTCCCCGGCCTCATCAAGCCGGCCGTCGGCTCGCCCGGCGACCTCATCCTCGACTTCGTCTCCCAGCGCCGCGACGTCGACGAGGGAGAGCGGATCGTCACCGCCGGCACGAGCTCGGAGCGCCTGCCGTCGCTGTTCCCGGCGGGCATCCCGATCGGCCGCGTGCGGCGCATCGAGGACGGCGCCGGCGACCTCGACCGGATCATCCACGTCAAGCCGTCGGCCGACATGACCAACCTCCAGTTCGTCTCGGTCCTCACCGCCCCCCAGCAGGGCGAGCTGACCGCCACCACCGGCCCGTGACCGCCTCGCCGAACCTCGTCGTCCGCCTGATCGCGCTCGGGCTCTTCGGAGTGATCCTGCAGACCGCCGCGATCTCGCAGATCACCGTCTTCGGGGCGCCGGTCGACCTCTTCCCGCTCGTGGTCGCGACGGTCGGGCTGCTGATCGGCTCGATCAGTGGCGCCTGCTTCGGCTTCGCCGCCGGCCTGTTCATCGACATCGCGCTGCTGCAGACGGTGGGGGTCACGTCGCTGATCTACGTCGTCGTCGGCTACGCCGCCGGGCGCCTGCGCGAGCTGCGCGACCCGGCCCACGGCCTGACGCCGATGGCGGTCGGCGCGGCGGCCACCGCGACCGCGACGATCGGCTTCGCGATCCTCACCTTCCTGCTCGGCGTCGACGCGCCCGTCTCGCTGCTGCTCGTGCGCCAGATCCTGGTGACCATCGTCGTCAACACGCTGCTCGCGCTGCCGGTCTACGCGCTGGTGCGCCGCGTGCTGCGGCCCTTCCTGCCCGACGATCCCCGCCGCCGGCGCCGCCGCGCGTACACGACCGGCGGGCTCAGCCCGCTGAGCCGCTCGTAGTGGCTCCCCAATCCCCCCTAGAGGAGCGCCGCCCGGCGATCACTCCGCAGTTGGCCCTGCGGGTGGCGATGCTCGGCGGGATCGCGTTCACGCTGTTCGCGATCGTCTTCTTCCGCCTGTGGTTCCTGCAGGTGCTCTCGGGCGAGGAGTACGTCTCCCAGGCCCGCGAGAACCGGGTGCGCAAGGTCAAGGTCGAGGCGCCGCGCGGCGACATCGTCGACCGCAACGGCGCGCCGCTGGTGGAGACCCGGGAGGCGGCGGTCGTCCAGCTCATGCCGAACCTCCTCCCCGAGGTCGAGCGCAAGCTGGCCGAGCAGTACAACGCGAAGCTGTCGGCCGCCGAGCGCGAGCGCCTGGCCGACCGCGAGGCGCTGCGCCGCTTCGATCGCCGCGAGAGCCGGCCCGGCGAGCGCACCACGAAGGCCGACCGCCGCGAGCGGCGCCGGCTCGAGGCCCAGGCGGAGCGCGCCCGGCGCGTCGAGATCCCGCCGCTGCCCGCTGGCGCCGTGAACGTCCGCCGCCTCTACCGCCGTCTCGGGAAGGTCATCGGCATCAAGGCCACGACGATCCACCGGCGCGTGGTCCGCCAGCTCGCGCTGACCCCGTACGCCGCCGTGACGGTCAAGACGGACGTCGGCCGCGCCGCCTACAACTACCTGCTCGAACGCCAGAAGGCCTTCCCCGGGGTCCGGCCCGCCAAGACCTACATCCGCAGCTATCCGTTCAAGACCGTCGGCGCCCAGCTGTTCGGCTCGCTCGCCGAGATCTCGCCCGAGCAGCTCAAGGACAAGCGCTACCGCGGGGTCGAGTCCGGCACGCGGATCGGCCAGGACGGCCTCGAGAAGATCTACGACCGCTGGCTGCGCGGCGTCGACGGCTTCACCCGCGTCTCGATCGACGCCCAGGGCCGTCCGCGCGACGAGCTGCCCGCCACGCGCCGCGAGCCGCGGCAGGGCAACCAGGTCCGCCTCGCGCTCGACGTCGACCTCCAGCGCACCGCCGACAAGGCGATGCAGGATGCGATCGCGGCGAGCAAGTACGCCGACGCCAAGGCCGGCGCCTACGTGGCCATGAGCCCGGAGACGGGGGAGATCTACGCGCTCGGCTCCTACCCGAGCTACGACGCCAACGTCTTCGCCAAGCCGCTCTCGGAGGAGACGTTCGCCAAGCTCAACTCCGAGGCCAACGGAGCGCCGCTGGTCAACCGGGCGACCAAGGCGGGCTACGCGACCGGCTCGGTGTTCAAGCCGATCACCGCGCTCGCGGCGCTGGACTCCGGGCGCCTGGATCGCTCGAACACCGGCTACTTCGACTCGGGCGAGTTCCGCCTCGGCACCCAGGTCCGCACCAACGCCAAGAAGGCGCGCTTCGGCGCCGTCGACCTCACCAAGGCGCTCAAGGTCTCCGTCGACACGTACTTCTTCAACCTCGGCCTGCGCCTCAACGATGCACCGAACCGCCCGCTCCAGTCATGGGCGCGGCGCCTGGGGCTCGGACGGCGCACGGGCGTCGACCTGCCCGACGAGGAGGCCGGCCTGGTCCCGGATGCGAGCTGGCGTCGGCGGGGCTTCAAGGCCTACGAGCGCTGCCGCAAGCGCCACCGGCTCGCCTACCAGTCCCAGGCCGCGCTGTTCAAGTGCGGCGGCATCGACCGGACCTGGACGGCGGGCGACAACGTCTCGCTCGCGGTCGGCCAGGGCGACCTGGCGGCGACCCCGCTGCAGATGGCGGTCGCGTTCTCGGCGATCGCCAACGGCGGCAAGATCGTCCGCCCGCGCCTCGGCGAGGCGGTCGAGGACGGCCAGGGCAGCCTCGTCCAGGAGCTCGAGCGCCCGGTCCGCCGGCGGGTCAAGATCGACCCGCGCGACCGCGCCACGGTCATGGAGGGCCTGCGCCAGGCGGCGATGGAGGACGGCGGCACCTCGACCGCGGTGTTCAAGGGCTTCCCGGGGACGGTGTACGGCAAGACCGGCACCGCCGAGCGCCCGCCGAATCCCGACCAGTCGTGGTACATGGCGTACGTCAACGAGAAGAACCGCCCGATCGTCGTCGTCACGACGATCGAGAAGGGCGGCTTCGGCGCCGAGACCGCGGCACCCGCGGCGTGCCGCATCCTCGCCAAGTGGTACGACTACCGGGCCCCGTGCAACAGCGGGACGGCCCCGCAGTGAGCCTCGCGAACACCATTCAGCCCGCGGCCGAGCCGCCGCCCGGCCCTATCGCGCCGCGGTCCTTCCGCCTTCGGCTGGATCCGCTGCTGCTGCTGGCCGTCCTCGGGCTGTGCGCCTGCTCGCTGGTGACCATCCGTGACGCGACAGCCGACGACATCGCCGGCCAGCCCGACTACTACGTGCTGCGCCAGGCGATCTACGTCGCCGTCGGCCTCGCCCTGATGTACGGGATGTCGCGGCTGGACTACTCGCGGCTGCGCGAGCTCAAGTACGCCACCTACGGGCTGATGGTGACCTCGATCCTGCTCGTGTTCGCGCTGGCGACGGCGACGCGCGGCTCCAAGCGCTGGATCGAGCTGCCGTTCTTCCGTTTCCAGCCCTCCGAGCTGGGCAAGATCCTGTTGGTGCTCGCGCTGGCCGCATTCATCACCGATCGGATGCGGCGGTTCGACCGCGACACGACCGCGCGCGTGCTGCTGCTCGCGCTGCTCCCGGCCATGCTGGTCATGGCCCAGCCGGACCTCGGCACCTCGCTCGTCTACGTCGTCGGCGTCATGGCCCTGCTGTTCGTTGCCGGGGCGCCGTGGCGGCACTTCGCGGCGCTGGGCGCCCTCGGGGCGATCGCGGTGTCCCTCACCATCTTCGCCCTCCCCGCCGTCGGCGTGGAGGTGCTGCAGCCCTATCAGGTGGACCGCCTGACGTCGTTCCTGAACCCGTCGAGCAACCCGGGTGAAGAGGGCTACCAGCAGCAGCAGTCAAAGATCGCGATCGGCTCGGGGGAGAAGACGGGGCGCGGCGTCGAGAACGCCACGCAGACGTCCCTGAACTTCCTCCCCGAGCACCACACGGACTTCATCTTCGCGGTGGTGGGCGAGACCTACGGGTTCGCCGGCGCCGCGCTCGTGTTGTCGCTCTACGCGCTGTTGATATGGCGCGGGCTTCACATCCTCACCGTCTCGAAGAACCTGTACGGCGCGCTCATCGCCGGCGGCATCACTGCGATGCTGTTGTTCCAGATCTTCGTGAACATCGGGATGACGGTCGGGATCATGCCCATCACCGGCGTCCCGGCCCCACTGTTGAGCTACGGCGGTTCGTCGATGCTCGTCACGTTCCTGGCCATCGGCCTCCTGCAGTCGATCTCCGCGCAAGGGCGCGAGGCGACCGCGATGAAGGGCCGGGCCCCTCTCTTCCAATGAGGTTCCGTTTTGAGAAAGCAAGTGCTGGTCACGGTCGACCGCGGAGAGACCCGCGTCGCGATGATGGAGGCCCCGGGCGAGCCCGCGGCCCTTCCCTCGGGCACGCGCTCGCGCGCGAAGAAGAAGCCCGATAAGGACTTCCGCGTCGCCGAGGTCTACTTCGAGCGACGCGGTGGCCGATCCATCGTCGGCAACATCTACAAGGGCAAGGTCGACAACGTCCTGCCCGGCCTCGAGGCGGCCTTCGTCGACATCGGCCTCGAGAAGAACGGCTTCCTGCACGTCGACGAGATCGTGCTCCCCGGCGTCGAGCCGGTGAAGCGCGGGCGCGGCGGTGGCGGCGGCAAGCCCAACCGCTCGATCGCCGACCTGCTCAAGCCCGGGCAGGAGATCGTCTGCCAGGTGGTCAAGGACCCGCTGAAGACCAAGGGCGCGCGGCTCTCGATGGAGCTGACCATCGCCGGTCGCTACATGGTCTACGCGCCGACGGGCGAAGGGGTCGGCGTCTCGCGCCGGCTCGACGACAAGGAGCGCGAGCGGCTGCGCAAGGAGGTCAAGGGCCTCGATCTGCACGGCGGCGGCGCCATCGTCCGCACCGCGGCGCACGGCGCCCGGCGCGACGACTTCGAGCGCGAGCTGCTGTACCTCAAGAAGCTCAACGAGGTGCTCGAGAAGCGCGTCGAGGAGGCGATCGCGCCGTCGCTCGTCTTCCAGGAGGCCGACCTCTCGATCCGCGTCGTGCGCGACATCTTCTCCGCCCACTTCGAGCGCGCCGTCGTCGACGACCCCAAGCAGCACCAGCGCCTCGTCTCGTTCTTCACCCGCACCGCCCCCGAGCTGGTCGACCGCGTCGAGCTCTGGGACCGCGAGGACAACCCCCTGTTCGAGGCCTACGGGGTCGACCGGGCGATCGAGGGGATGCTCTCGCGCCGCGTCGACCTCCCGAGCGGCGGCTACCTGATCATCGACTACGCCGAGGCGCTGACCGTCATCGACGTCAACTCGGGCTCGTTCATCGGCCGCGGCAAGCAGGCCCGCCTCGAGGACACGATCACCAAGACGAACCTCGAGGCCGCCGACGAGGTCGTCAACCAGCTCCGGCTGCGCGACATCGGCGGCATCATCGTGATCGACTTCATCGACATGGCCCGCGCGCGAAACCGCGACGCGGTGCTCAAGGTCCTGCGCAAGGCGCTCGACGAGGACCGGACGAAGACCTTCGTCGTCGAGATCTCGCCGCTCGGCCTCGTCGAGATGACCCGCCAGAACGTCACCGACGGCGTGCGCGAGATCATGACCCGCTCCTGCCCGACCTGCGACGGCGAGGGCGTCATCAAGTCCGAGGAGACCATCGCGATCGAGATCGAGCGGCGGCTGCGCAAGCTCGTCAAGGACGCGGGCCGCGACGGGCCGGAGGCCTACCTGATCCGCATCAACCCGCGGGTGACCGCGCAGTTCATCGCCGACGCGGCGCGGATGCTCCACGACATCGAGTCCGACACCGGCCGCTACTTCCACTTCGAGGGCTCCGAGGGGCTGCCGCTCGACCACTTCACGGTGACCATGGAGGGCACGCGCGAGGAGGTCGCCGAGGAGGCCGTCCCGTTCCGCGAGGGCGAGGAGGTCCACGTCGACATCGTCGAGCCGCACATGTACGAGATCGACGACGCGGTGGCCAAGCTCGACGGCTACATCATCTCCGTCGCGGGCGCCGGCCGGTTCGTCGGCCAGAAGCGCCTTGTGCGGATCGAGGAGCCGGGGCGGACGTCGGCCACGGCGACGCTGATCGACCTGACCGAGGAGGAGCGCGAGGAGGCCGAGCGCTCGCGGGCGCGGCCGGCGGCGAGCGGGTCGACGCGCGGCCGCCGCGGCGGCCGCAGCCGGGGCACCGGTGGCGGGGCCGGGCGGTCGCGCAGCGCCGAGGAGCCGACGTCCCCGCGGCGCGCGAGTGGCGCGGCACGCGGGGGCAAGGCCGACGAGGCCGAGGTCGTCGCGGCGCAGGACGGCGAGGAGGTCCCGCCGCAGGCCGATGTGGGCGATGCGGGCGTCGAGTCCGAGGTCGCGGGCGTGCTCGACGGGCCTCCGGAGGAGCCCGTGCGCGGCGATGCCGAGGCGGACGCGAACGGCGATGTCGTAGAATCCAAGTCTCGGCGCCGCGGCCGCAGAGGCGGACGGCGCCGTTCGCGTGCGAAGGCCGGCGAGGCCGACGCCGCTGAGGTCTCATCTTCCCCCGAACCGACCGAGTAGACGATGCCCGAGCCGACCACCACCCCATACGCCGTCGTCAAGACGGGCGGCAAGCAGTACCGCGTGATCGAGGGGCAGACGCTCCTTGTCGAGCGGCTGACGGCCGACGAGGGCGCGACGATCGACCTCGAGCCGCTTCTGCTCACGGGCGGGAAGGACCCCGTCTTCGACAAGGATGGCCTGGGCAAGGCGAAGGTCCAGGCCACCGTGCTCGCCCACGAGCGCGGCCCGAAGCTCCGCGTCTTCAAGTTCAAGCCCAAGCGCGGCTACAAGCGTCGCACGGGGCATCGCCAGGAGCTGACGCGCATCCAGATCACGACCATCTCCGGGGGCTAGTCACCTCATGGCACACAAGAAGGGCCTCGGCTCCAGCCGCAACGGCCGCGACTCCAACCCGCAGTTCCTCGGCGTCAAGCTGTTCGCCGGCCAGACCGTGACCGGCGGCGAGATCATCGTCCGCCAGCGCGGGACCCGGTTCAAGCCGGGCGACGGCGTCGGCATCGGCAAGGACGACACGATCTACGCCAAGCGCGCGGGCGTCATCAACTTCCGCGAAGGCCGCCGCGGCCGCGTCATCTCGGTCGACGCGCCGGCCGCGGCCGCCGCCGAGTAGGCGGCGCGAGTCCGGTCGGCTACCCGTCCTGGGCGGTCGGGCGGATCAGCATCTCGTTGACGTCGACGTGCGGCGGCTGCTGCACGGCGTACATCACCGCCCGCGCGATGTCGTCGGCCTCGAGCGCCTCGATCGACGGCTTGCTCTCGAAGAACGGCGTGTCGGTCATGCCCGGCTCGATCAGCGTGACGCGGCAGCCCGTCCCGTTGAGCTCCTGGCGCAGGGCCTCGCCCATCCCGGTCACCGCCCACTTGGTCGACGAGTAGAGCGATCCGGGGAGTGAGCGCCGCCCAGCCACGGAGCCGGTGATCAGGAAGTGGCCGCGGGCGTCGATGACGTGCTCGATGGTGGCCCGGATGGTCAGCGCGGCGCCGTAGACGTTGGTGAGGACCATCGCCTTCCAGTCCTCGACCGGGTCCGCCTTGTCGGGGTGGAAGGACCGCGCGCCGCCGAACCCGGCGTTGGCGAACACGACGTTGATCGAGCCGAAGGCGTCGACGGCACGTTCCGCGAGCCGCTGGAGGTCATCCCACTCGGTGACGTCGGTGGGGACCGCGATGGCGCGCTCGGCCCCGCCGAGCTCGTCGACGAGCGACTCGAGGGCGTCGGCGGTGCGGGCGGCGAGCACCAGCCGGTAGCCGGCGGCGGAGGCCTGGCGGGCGGTCGCGGCGCCGATGCCGGTCGAGGCGCCGGTGATCAGGAAGACAGGTTCGGGCATGGGAGTACGGGTGACCCGCGGCGGCCCGCGCCAAACCGCCCCGGATACCGTGTCGTCCGACGATGCTGTACGACAAGGCGAAGATCGAGGTCTCGGCGGGGAGCGGCGGCAACGGCTGCCTCTCCTTCCGCCGCGAGGCGCACGTGCCCAAGGGCGGGCCCGACGGCGGCGACGGCGGCCGCGGCGCCGACGTGATCGTCCGCTGCGACGACTCGCTGCGCGACCTGCAGGCGTTCCGGCGCCGCGGGCGCTTCCGGGCGCAGGCCGGGGGCCACGGCGAGGGCAATCTTCGCCACGGCCGCGACGGCGACGCACTCGTGATCGCCGTTCCCCCGGGCACGCAGCTGCTCCGCTGGGACGGCTCGCGCTACGACCTCGTGGCGCCGGGCCAGGAGGTCGTCGTCGCGCGGGGCGGCTCGGGCGGGAAGGGCAACAAGCGCTTCGCGGGGCCGACCCGCCAGGCACCGCGGCTCGCGCAGCGCGGGCTGCCCGGGGAGCAGGGCGCGCTCGAGCTTCAGCTCAAACTGCTCGCCGACGTGGGCCTGATCGGCCTGCCCAACGCGGGCAAGTCGTCCCTGCTGGCCCGGGTGACGCGGGCGCAGCCGAAGGTCGGCGCCTACCCGTTCACGACGCTCGAGCCGGTGCTGGGCACGCTGCACTCCGACGACCGCCAGCTCGTGATCGCCGACATCCCCGGGCTGATCGAGGGCGCCAGCGGGGGCGCCGGCCTCGGCCACGACTTCCTCGCGCACGTCGAGCGCTGCCGGCTGCTCGTCCACGTGCTCGAGCTCGCGCCGGTCGACGGTTCGGACCCGGCTGCAAACTACGCGACGATCGAGCGCGAGCTCGAGCTTCACGATCCGGAGCTGGCGCGGCTCCCGCGAATCCTCGCGCTCTCGAAAGCCGACCTCGTGTCGGCCGAGGCGGGCGCGGCGGCGGTCGCGGACTGGCGCTCGCGCGTCGACTGCCCCGTCGTGCTCGTGTCCAGCGCGTCCGGACATGGGCTCGACGACCTGGTCCGCGAGCTGCTTCGCCGGGTGCCGCTCGTCTCCGTCCGCGACGAGGCGGGCGAGGCCGCCGGCGAATCCGGCATCGCCGAGTACCGCGTCTTCCGGCCCGCCGCGCGGAGCTCGTTCGAGGTCGCGAAGCTCGCCGCGGGGGAGTGGCGGGTGCACGGCGAGGCCGTCGACCGGCTGATCGCCCGCTACGACCTCGAGCACGAGGATGCACTCGGCCACGTCGAGGCGCGGTTGCGGAGCATGGGCGTCATCGCCGCGCTCGAGGAGCGGGGGTTCGAACCGGGCGACGACGTCGAGATCGGCGGGATCGTGTTCGAGCTCGACCCCGGCGCGCCCCTGTAAGGCTTGGGGCATGGCGCTCGCCGTCGTCAAGCTGGGGTCGTCCATCGTCGCCGAGGACTCGGGCGACCTGCGCGCCGACGTCGTCGCGCGGATCTGCGGCGACGTCGCGGCCCTGCACGCCGGCGGCTGGGAGGTCGTCGTCGTCACGTCGGGCGCGATCGCCCGCGGCATGCGCCTGCTCGAGCTGCCGGTCCGCCCCCGCTCGATCGACGAGCTGCAGGCCGCCAGCGCGGTCGGGCAGGGCAAGCTCTACCGCACGTACGACGAGCTGCTGCGCGAGCACGGCGTGACCACCGCCCAGGTGCTCCTCACGTTCTTCGACATGAGCGCGCGGACGCACTACCTCAACGCGCGCCGCACCCTGCGCAAGCTGCTCGACTGGCGGATCGTGCCGGTCATCAACGAGAACGACACGACGACGACCGACGAGATCTCCTTCGGCGACAACGACTTCCTCGCCGCGCAGGTCGCGATCCTGCTCGGTGCCGACCTGCTCGTGCTGCTCACCGACACCGACGGCCTGTACACCGCGGATCCGCGGACGAACCCCGCCGCCGAGCCGATCCGCGTGGTCACGGACTTCTCCGCGCTCGACACGCTCCAGATCGGCCACGCCACCTCACCGTTGGGCTCGGGCGGGATGCGCTCGAAGGTCGTGGCCGCCGAGATGGCCACCGCCGCGGGGATCCGTACCGTGATCGGCTCGGGCCACGAGGCCGGGACGGTGGTGCGCGCCGCCGCCGGCGAGGTGGCGGGCACGCGCTTCGAGCCGCAGCCGGTGCGCCACTCGAGCTTCAAGCTGTGGCTCAAGTACGCCAAGCCCGACCGCGGCACGCTGACCGTCGACGCCGGCGCCGCGCGGGCGCTGCGCGAGGGCGGCACGAGCCTGCTGCCCGTCGGCATCGTCGGCGTCGAGGGCGCGTTCGATGCCGGCGACGCCGTCTCGGTGTGTGCCGACGGGAAGGTGCGGACCCCGATCGGCAAGGGCATCTGCAACTACTCGGCCGCCGAGTTGCGGCGGGTGCGCGGGCTGAAGTCCGCGCAGGTCCGCGAGGTGCTGCCGCGGGCGACCGACGAGGCCGTGCACCGCGACTACTTCGTGCTGGCCTGAGTTTGCGCTCGCGTACCCTTTCCGACATGGCCCTCGCGGAACGCACCTCGGTCACCGACCTCTGCCTCGCCGCCCAGACCGCGGCGCGCCGGCTGGCGCTCGTCGACTCGGGCACGAAGGACGCCGCGCTGCACGCGATCGCCGACGCGCTCGTCGCGCGGGGGCCCGAGATCCTCGAGGCCAATGCCCGCGACCTCGACGTGGGCCGCGCGTCCGGCCTGTCGGCGGCGCTGATGGACCGCCTGGCGCTCGACGAAGGCCGCCTCGCCGCGATGGCCGCGGGCGCGCGCGCGATCGCCGCCCTACCCGATCCGGTGGGCGAGGTCATCGACGGCTTCCGGCTCCCGAACGGGCTCGACGTGCGCAAGGTCCGCGTCCCGCTCGGCGTCGTCGCGGTCGTCTACGAGGCCCGCCCGAACGTGACGATCGATGCCGCGGCGCTGTGCCTGAAGTCCGGGAACGCCGTCGTGCTGCGCGGCTCCTCGTCGGCGGCGCACTCCAACGCCGTGCTGGCCGCCGTGGCCGCCGACGCCGCACTGGCGGCGGGCTTGCCCGCGGGCGCGCTCGCCCTCGTCGCGGGCGGCGGGCGCGAGGAGCTGGCCGAGCTGGCCACCCAGACCGGCGTCGTGGACCTGATCATCCCGCGCGGCGGCGAGGGGCTCAAGGCGGCGCTGAGCGCGGTCGCCACGGTCCCGGTCATCTACGCGGCCTCCGGCAACTGCCACGTCTTCGTCGACGCGAGCGCAGACCTGCACGCCGCCGAGGCCATCATCGTCAACGCCAAGACCCAGCGCCCGGGGGTCTGCAACGCCGCCGAGACGCTGCTCGTCCACGCCGAGGCCGCCGTCGAGTTCCTCCCGCGGGCCCTGAGCGCGCTGGCGGAGGCGGGCGTGGAGCTGCGGGTCGATGCGCGCACGCGGACGCTCGCGGGCGGGGTGGAGGTCACCGACGCCGAGGAGGCCGACTGGGCGACGGAGTTCCTCGCGCCCGTGCTCGCCATTGGGGTGGTCGACACGGTCGCCGAGGCGATCGAGCACGTCAACCGGTACGGCAGCGGGCACTCGGAGGCGATCGTCACTCGCGACACCGAGGCCGCGCGGACCTTCCAGCTCGGCGTCGACGCGGCCTGCGTCTACGTCAACGCGTCGACGCGGTTCACCGACGGCGGCGAGTTCGGGATGGGCGCCGAGATCGGAAACTCGACGCAGAAGCTCCATGCCCGGGGGCCGATCGGCCTGCGCGAGCTCTGCGCGTTCAAGTACCTCGTGGAGGGCTCGGGGCACATCCGGCCCTAGGAGACCCCTGAAAGAGTCCGCCACGCCCGGATGACGACGCAGACACATCGCCGGATCGCCACCCGAACCCTAGGGAATACCGCGGTATTCCCGTACGGGTCCGTGCGGCGCCCGGCTCGGTCTGCGCCGCCACCGGTCGGGCCGTCCTGTCTTTCAGGGATCTCCTAGCCGCACCGTGGCTCGCCTCGGGATCCTCGGCGGGACGTTCAACCCGCCGCACCTCGGCCACCTGGTGTGCGCGCAGGAGGCGCGCGTCGGTCTCGGGCTCGACCGCGTGCTGCTCGTCCCGGCCGGCACGCCGCCCCACAAGGAGGTGGCGCTCGACCCCGGTGCCGAACACCGCGTGGCGCTCTGCGAGCGCGCGGCCGCGGGCGACGGCACCCTCACGGTCTCGCGCGTCGAGGTCGATCGCCCGGGGGCGTCATTCACCATCGATACCCTCCGTGCACTTCATGCGAGCGAACCGGAGCACGAGCTGACCTTCATCGTCGGGGGCGACATGGCCCATTCCTTCCCCGCGTGGCGCGAGCCCGAGGCCGTCCTCGAGCTGGCCTCGCTGGGCGTCGCCGAGCGCGAAGAGCTGGGGCGAGCCGAGATCTCCGAGCGGTTGGGCGGGCTGCGCGGCGCCGCCGGGCGCGTGCGGTTCTTCGACATGCCGCGGATCGACATCTCGTCCTCCTCCGTGCGCGCCCGCCTGGCCGCCGGCCGGCCCGTCCGGTACCTGGTCCCCGACGCCGTGGCCGAGTACATCGCCGCGGAAGGGCTGTACCGCGCATGAACGGCGGACCGGGACAGGCCAGTGCCCCCAGCCAGGCGATCCTCGAGGGCGCCGCGCTCGCCGAGGCCATCGGCGCGTACGCCGCCGACAAGAAGGCGATCGGGCTCCTCGAGCTCGACCTCCGCGGCGTGCTGGGCTACACGGACTACTTCATCATCTGCTCGGGCAACACCGAGCGCCAGTCCAAGGCGATCCACGACGGCATCCACCAGGGGATGAAGGACGACCACGGCATCCTCCCCCGGCGCGTCGAGGGCGCCTCCGAAGCCCGCTGGATCCTCATGGACTACCTCGACGTCGTCGTGCACATCTTCACGCCGGAGGCGCGCGACTACTACCGCCTCGAGCAGCTCTGGGGCGAGGCGCCGCGGCGCGAGATCGGCGAGCCGGCCGCGGCGCGGGGGCGGCCCGAGAACGACTGAGGCCGCTCCGAAGAGCGGCCTCATGAGGTGGAGCTAGCCGGGCTCGAACCGGCGACCTCGTGACTGCCAGTCACGCGCTCTCCCAGCTGAGCTATAGCCCCGAGCGGATACTGCGCCGCCCATTTTAGCCCTCCACGCTGTCCGTTGCGAGCCGGGGCGAGCCGGAGGTGGACGAGGGTGCGGCCGGCGAACTCGTCGGCAGGCAGCCAGAAGCAGCGCCGCAGCGCCGCGCAGTAGGCCGCGATCCCGTCGATCTCGCCGCTCGCGTACGTCGTCCTGACGTAGCCGCCCGGAGTCGAGCGGCACGTCCGCAGGCCGACTGCGACGACGTCGCCCTTGAGCTGCGCCCACTTGCACTGCGCCCGCAGCAGGCGCCGTCCGGTGTCGAACACGAGGTCGTAGCGACGACCCTCCATCAGCGGCCGCAGGACGACGATCCCGAGCTCTGCAGCCGCCGCGGCGATGGCCGCCTCCGCGATGGCGCCCTTCTGGCTGGATGAGACCTCGAGCGTCATGCGCTCGAGCGCGGCGCCGGCGAGCCTGCGGTCAGCCGTCGCGCCGCGGGCTGCGCGGGATGAACTCCGGCACGTCGCCGAAGTCGGCCACGGAGTCGACCGAGTTGGAGCCCCGACGCGCGCCGGCCTCGGGCAGCGTGACGCCCGCCCGCCCGAGTGTCTCCACGAAGGCGCGGTGCGCGCCGGCGACGTCGCGCAGCAGTCGGTCGGCGTTCGCGTGCAGCGAGTCCCCGAGCGCTCGCAGGTTCTGCCCGAGCTCGGTGCCCTCGGCGAGCACCTCGGCGGCGACCTCCCGCGCGGCCCGCGTCTGATCGCGCGCCTCCGTTTCGGCGGTCTCTCGCGTCTCCGACGCGAACAGCTCGGCGATGCGCTGGGTCTCGGCGGCCTCGGTGCGCGCGTCCTGAAGGATCTTGGCGGCGTGGCGCTCGGCATCGTCGCGGAGCCGGGCGGCGTCGCTCGCGGCCGTCTCGTGCAGCGCGGCCGCCCGGATCTGCGCGTCCTCGACTAGCTCGCGCGCTTCCTCCTCGGCCGCGGCGACCCGGTTCTCCGCCGCTCGCGTCGCCTCCGCGATCCGCTCGGTCGACCGTCGCTCGGCATCGAGCCTCATCTCGGCCGCGGCCCGCTCGGCGGCGACCAGGATCGTCTGGACGCGCCGGCTGGCACGGCCCACGCTGCCTGGCTCGTCGGCCGAAGGGGTGGGGCGCAGGTCCTCCGGAAGGCTCACGCGTCAACCCTACGGCCACGAGCGCCCGATTCCTGCTCGCGCGTGGGCCGAGCGGCCGCCCGCACGCCCGCGCCCAGCGATCCGGCGGCGCGTCCGCCTCGCCGCTAACCTCACCGCTCCGATGACCGACGAGCGCTACGAGCCCCATGCGATCGAAGTGCGATGGCAGCAGATCTGGGAGCGCGAGCGCACCTGGGAGGTCTCGAACGACGCCGACGGCGGCGTGCCGAAGTCCTACGTGCTCGAGATGCTGCCGTACCCGTCGGGCGAGCCGCACATGGGCCACCTCAAGGTCTATTCGATCGGCGACGCCATCGCCCACTTCCACCGCCGGACCGGGCGCCGGGTGCTGCACCCGATGGGCTACGACGCGTTCGGTCTGCCGGCGGAGAACCACGCCATCAAGACCGGCGAGCACCCGCGGGAGTCCACCGCGGCGTCCATCGAGTCGTTCCAGCGGCAGTTCCGCTCGTGGGGCGTCTCGATCGACTGGTCGCGCGAGTTCGGCACGCACGAGCCGCGCTACTACCGGTGGACGCAGTGGCTGTTTCTGCGGCTCTATGAGCGCGGCCTGGCCTACCGGAAGGACGCCGCCGTCAACTGGTGTCCGAACGACGCCACGGTGCTCGCCAACGAACAGGTCGTCGACGGGCGCTGCGAGCGCTGTGGCGCGCTGGTCGAGGCGCGCCAGTTCGAGCAGTGGTTCTTCCGGATCACCGACTACGCCGACCGCCTGCTCGACGACCTCGCCACCGTGGACTGGCCGCACAACGTGGTGACGATGCAGCGCAACTGGATCGGGCGCTCGGAGGGCGCCGAAGTCTCCTTCGAGTGCCCCGAGCTCGGGCTCGACTTCCCCGTGTTCACGACGCGCCCGGACACGCTCTTCGGGGCGACGTTCTTCGTCATGGCCCCCGAGCACCCGGACGTCATGCGGCTGGTCGAGGGCACCGAGCACGAGCAGCCCGTCCGCGAGTACATCAACCACGCCCTCGCCGACGGCCGCGAGGAGCGTGGGTCGGCCGAGCGCGAGAAGACCGGCGTCCCGCTCGGGCGCACCGTCGTGAACCCCGTCAACGGCGAGCGAATCCCCGTCTGGGTCGCCGATTACGTGCTCATGGAGTACGGCACCGGCGCCATCATGGCCGTGCCCGGCCACGACGAGCGAGACCACGAGTTCGCGGCGAAGTACCACCTGCCGATCAAGCGCGTGATCGGCGGCGGCGAGGACCTGCCGTACGGGGGGACGGGCCGATCGTCCACTCCCATTCCGACTTCGACGGCCTGCACAACCGCGACGCGCTCGAGCGGATCGTCGACTGGCTCGACCGCAACGGGCGCGGGCACCGGTCGATCAACTACCGGCTGCGCGACTGGCTGCTCTCCCGTCAGCGCTACTGGGGCTGTCCGATCCCGGTCGTCTACTGCGACACGTGCGGGATCGTCCCCGTTCCGGACGATCAGCTGCCGGTGGAGCTGCCGGACGTCCGCGACTTCGCGCCCAAGGGACGCTCGCCGTTGGCGGCGGCCGAGGACTGGGTGGCGACCGAGTGCGCCCGCTGCGGCGGGCCCGCCCGCCGCGAGACGGACACGATGGACACGTTCGTCGACTCCTCCTGGTACTTCCTGCGCTACTGCGACGCGCTCAACGACCAGGCCGCCTGGGACCCGGCGGTTCTGCGCCGGTGGGCGCCGATCGACCAGTACATCGGCGGTGTCGAGCACGCGATCCTGCACCTCATGTACGCACGCTTCTTCACGAAGGCGTTCGCGGACATGGAGCTGCTCGACGTCGACGAGCCGTTCAAGGCGCTCTTCACCATCGGGATGATCACTCGGGACGGCGCGAAGATGTCGAAGTCGCGCGGCAACGTGATCTCGCCGTCCTCCTACGTGGAGCGCTACGGCGCCGACACCGCGCGCTGCTACGTCCTCTTCATCGGCCCGCCCGACCAGGATGCCGACTGGTCGGACGAAGGGGTCGAGGGCGTCCACCGATTCCTCGCGAGGCTGTGGCGCCTCGGCGAGGAGGTGGCCCGGCTCACCCCGCAAGGGCAGCCGCTCGGTCCGCTCGACGCGCCGGAGGGCGACGACCTCGAGCTGCTGCGCAAGGCGCACTGGGCGATCGAGAAGGTCACCAACGACATGGCCGGTCGGTTCGCCTTCAACACGGCGATCGCGGCGGTGATGGAGCTGGTCAACGAGTGCTACCGCCGGCGCGGCGCCGTCGAGCCTGCGACGTTGCACTTCGCCACGGCGACCGCCGCCTCGCTGATCTTCCCGTTCGCGCCGCACTGCGGGTCGGAGGTCTATGAGCGGCTGACCGGCGATCGGGTGTGGGAGCAGGCGTGGCCGGCCCCGGACCTGTCGCTGCTCGAGTCCGACGTCACCGAGATCGTGCTTCAGGTCAACGGCAAGGTCCGGGACCGCATCGTCGCGCCGTCGGATGCCTCGCGGGAGGATCTCGAGCGCCTGGCCCGCGAGAGCCCTCGCCTGCAGCGGCACCTCGACGGCAAGGACGTCGTCAAGGTCGTCGTCGTCCCGGGCAAGCTCGTCAACTTCGTCGTGCGGTAGTCCTCCGTGCCGCCCCGCGCTCGGTGGATCGCGGTCGTCGGCCCCGGGCGCGCGTCCCCGACTGAGCTCGAGGCGGCCGAGTCCGCTGGGGCGGCCGTGGCGGCCGCGGGCGCGACGCTCGTGTGCGGCGGCCTCGGCGGGGTCATGGAGGCGGCCTGCCGCGGCGCTCGGTCGCGGAACGGGCAGACGGTGGGGATCCTCCCGGGGGACGAACGCGAGGACGCCAACGGATGGGTCGCCGTCGCCCTGCCGACCGGGATGGGCGAGGCGCGCAACGTCCTCGTGGTGCGGGCCGCCGACGCGGTCGTCGCGATCGGCGGCGGCTGGGGGACGCTGAGCGAGATCGCGCTCGCGCGCAAGCTCGGCCGGCCCGTCGTCGGCGTGGGGACGTGGGAGCTCTCGGACCCACAGTCGGAGAGCGAGGGCGTGGACGCGGCCGGGAGTGCGGAGGATGCGGTGCGACGAGCGCTCGAGCGGGTGGGGCATGCCCGGCACCACAGCACGGGATGAGCGCGGGCGAGCCCGGCGTCACAAAGTTGTGACGAAGTTGGCCTGAAGTCGTCACAGAGCGGGCCCCACGCGTCACACGACCGGGCCTAGCGTTGCCGGTCGTGCCCCAGACCAGCCGGAGTCAGCTCGCCATCTACGCCGTCGCGCTGTGCGCGATCGTGTGGCTCGGCGCGCGCTATCTGGCCCGGGATTCGGCCGACGCGCCCCAGGCGCCGGCGGCTCGCGGAGCGCCCGTCGGGATCGAGGTGCGGCGCGGCGGCGGCGGCCGGGTGACCGTCCATGTCGCGGGCGCGGTGCGGCGCCCTGGCGTCTACCGGCTTCGCGACGGCGCGCGTGTCGAGGCGGCCGTCCGCCTCGCCGGTGGCGCGACGCGCCGGGCCGACCTCAATGGGCTCAATCTGGCGAGCAAGCTCCAGGACGGACGCCAGGTGGTCGTGCCGGCCAAGGCGTCGGGCGGATCGCCGACCAGCGCTGCGGCGCCGACGGCGAGCAGGACCGCGTCGGCCGCTCCGGCGCAGCCGCTGGATCTCAACACGGCGACGCTCGAGCAGCTCGACACCCTCGACGGCGTCGGCCCGGCGACTGCGCAGAAGATCCTCGCCTACCGCGAGGAGCACGGCGGCTTCGGCTCGGTCGAGGAGCTGGGCCAGGTGACCGGGATCGGCGAGAAGCGGCTGGCGGCGCTGCGCGATCGGGTCCGCGTATGAGCCGACCTGCCTGGCGATCGGTCTGCAGCGGCGTGCGGACGGCGGCCGAGCGCGCCTCCACCCATCCACGGCATCTCGTCCTGGCGTCGCTCGTCGCCGGGCTGCTCGCCGGTCCGGTCTGTCCCCCCGTCGTGCTCGCGGCGGCTGTCCTAGTCTTGTGGCTGGGGCGCGGCCCGGCCGTCGGAGCGGCGGCGGCGGTCGCGGTGCTGGGAGGCGCCGTGCTCGCCGACGTGCGCCTGGCGAGGCTTGACGCCGGCGCGCTTGGAGCCCTGGTGGGCCAGCGGGTGTCCACCGAGGCGGTCGTGATGGAACCAGTGCGCGAGCGCTCCGGTGGCCGGCGCGCCGGGCGCGTGCAGCTGCTCGACGGGCCTGCCCGGGGCGAGCAGGCGGCCGCGCGGGTGGCGGCCGAGAGTCCCTGGCCAGGACACCTCGACGTGGGGGAGGTGATCGCGCTCGAGGGCCGCATCGCCCATCTGGGACCTTTCGAGGACTACCAGCGGCGCCGCGGCGCGGCGGCCGCCATCGTCGTGAGCGCCGCGCGGGCCACCGGACGCCGCCGAGACGGCGTCGCCGGCGGGCTGGACGCGATCCGGATGCGGGCCGAGCGTGCGCTGGCCCGCGGCGTCCCGGCGCCCGAGGCCGGATTGCTGCGCGGCATGGTGCTGGGGGAGGACGAAGGCCTCGACGAGGCGGCGCGCGAGGAGTTCCGGCGCTCCGGCCTCGCCCATCTCGTGGCCGCCAGCGGGCAGAACGTCATGCTTCTGGCGATCCTCGCGATCGCCGTCGCGGCGATGCTGGGCGCGAGCCTCCGGGTGCGCCTGGCCGCGGCGCTCGCGATGGTCGTCCTATACGTGCCACTGGCGGGAGCGGGCCCTTCGATCCAGCGCGCCGGCGTGATGGGGGTGGCGGGCCTGGTCGCCGCGCTGGCGGGCCGGCCGGCGTCGCGCTGGTACGCCGTCGGCTTGGCGGCGGCGGTGACGCTGACCCTCAACCCGCGCGTCGCCGGCGAGCCGGGATGGCAGCTCTCATTCGCGGCGGTGATCGCGCTGCTCGCGCTGGCGCCGCGGCTGCGCGGCTGGCTGCACGGACGGGGGTGGCCGCAGGCCCTGGCCGACGCCACCGCGATCACCGTGTCCGCCACGCTGGGGACGGCGCCCCTGATGGCGCTGCACTTCGAGGCCGTGTCGCCGGCCTCGCTGCCCGCGAACATCCTCGCCGCCCCCGCCGTGGCGCCCGTCATGTGGCTCGGGATGGGGTCGGCGGTCGTCGGTCAGGCGTCGGCGGCCGCTGCGGCGCCGCTGAGCGCGTTGGCGGCGTACCCGGCCGCGTACGTGGAGTGGGTGGCCCACGTCAGCGCGGCACCCGCCGCGGCCAGCCTGGCGGTCGCGCTGCCGGGCGCGTGGGCGCTCGTCCCGGCGTACATCGCGCTCGTCCTGGCGGGGATCGGGCTGGTGTGGGCCTGTCGCCGCGCGGCGCGCCTGCCGCGTGGCGGGCGCCGGGCGGTCGCGGCGGTCGGGCTGGTCGCCGTGGTCGGTGGCGGGCTCGCCGTCGCGGTCGACGGGCGGGCGCCCGCCCGGCGCCCCGGGGAGCTCACGGTGTCGTTCCTCGATGTCGGTCAGGGCGATGCGACGCTGCTGCAGCGCGACGACGCGACGATCCTCGTCGATACCGGGCCGCCGGGAGGCCCGATCCTGCGGCGGCTGCGCGAGGCGGGCGTCGGGCGTCTGGACCTGCTCGTGATCACCCATGCGGAGGCGGACCACGAGGGCATGGCGCCCGCCGTGCTGCGCGCGCATCCGACGCGGCTGGTGCTCAACGGCGGCGTCGGGCGGACGGCGGTGCAGCGCGCTCTGCCGGCGCTCGCGGCCCGAGCGGGCGCTCGCACCGTCGCCGCCGAGGCCGGCCAGCGGCTGCGCCTCGGCGGCCTCGAGTTCCGGATCCTGTGGCCCCCGCTCGGGCGCGTCCCGGTGCCTGGGGAGAACCCGAACCAGTGGGCGGTGGTCGCCCACGTCCGGCTCGGCGGGTTCGACCTCTTCCTGCCGGCCGACGCTGAGTCCGACGCCCTCGCCGGCGTCGAATTGCCGGTCGCCGAGGCGATGAAGGTCGCGCACCACGGCAGCGATGACCCGGGGTTACCGGCGCAGCTCGCCCGGGTGCGGCCCGCCTTCGCCGCGATCGAGGTCGGCGCGCGGAACACCTACGGCCATCCGACGCCGTCGACCCTGCGAGCGCTCAGTGCGGTTCGGGAGGTCGCCCGCACCGACCGCGACGGCACGATCCGGCTCCGCGTGGCGGGCGGCCGCATGCGCGTGGAGCGCTCCCGCGGATGACCGGCCTCGCATCTAGACTCGGTCGCCGTGCCCGCCTTCAAACCCGCCTACCTGATCCACGGCGACGATCACGGCCGGATCGGCGAACGCCGGACCCGGCTGCGGGCGATGGCGGAGGCGGAGAGCGGCTCGAGCGGCGTGGAGGTCTTCGAAGGCGACGCGTGCACACCTACGGCGGTCGCCGCCGCGCTCTCGACGATGACGTTCGCGCTGGGCCGGCGGTTCGTGGTCGCCGACGGCGTCGAGCGCTGGAAGGACGGCGACGTCGCCGTGGTGGCCGGCGCGATGCAGGGCATGGACGCGACGGCGACCACCGTGGCGTTCTTCGCGCGCGAAGAGGGCCGCTACAGCGCACCCGACGCGTTGCACGCCGCGGTGAAGGCTGTCGGTGGCGTCGTGGCCGCGGAGAAGACCGTCAAACCGCGGGACCTGCCGCGCTGGGTGCAGGCGAACGCGGTCACCTGCGGGATCGAGCTGGATCTGGCGGCGGCAAAGGCGCTGGTCGCCCAGGTCGGCGATCGCCAGCAGCGGCTCGTGCGCGAGCTCGAGAAGCTCGCGCTGGAGCTCGAGCCGGGTGCGAAGGTCGGCGTCGAGGAGGTCCAGGTCGCCTGCGCGAGCTCGTCCGAGCGCAAGGCGTGGACGCTCGCCGACGCGCTCGTCGCGGGCGACGCGCGGACCGCCACCCGTGCCCTGCTCGAGCTGCGCCAGCAGGGCGAGCGCGTGCCGGGGCTGCTGTACGGGATGGTCCGCCGGCTGCGAGACGCGCTGCAGATCGCCGAGGCGCTGGAGGCGGGCAAGCCGCCCGGAGAGATCAAGCGCGGGCTGCGCATGCCCTCGTTCGCCGCGGACCGGCTGATCGCCGACGTTCGCGAGCGCGATGCCGAGACCTACCGTCGGGCCCTCGAGTTGATGGCCGACCTCGAACACGACACGCGCGGGGGCGGCGAGGCGGCGCTCGGCGAGGACACCATGGCGATCCGGGCGGTCCTGACCGTCGCGGGCTGAGGCGATCGGGCGGTCCTGATCGTCGCCGGCTGAGGCGATCCGGCGGTCCTGACCGTCGCCGGCTTAAGCGGGCGCGGGCGCCGCGGTTCGGGCGCCTACGAAGCGACGCGGCCGCTGCGGATGCGCGCGGCGCGGGCCTTCTTGCGGGCCCCGGTGTTCTTGTGCAGCGCCCCGCGCTTGACGGCCTTGTCGATCGTGGCCACCAGGCGGCGGTGATCGGCGTCGATCGTCTCCTCGTCGCCCGCAGCGACCGCGGCGAGCAGCCGGCGGAAGTACGTGCGGATGGTCGACGTGTAGCGGCGGTTCTCGAGCCGCTCACGCTCGGCGCGGAGGATGCGCTTTTCCTGGGAATGGATGTTGGCCATGACGCAAAGGCGCCGCGAGACATCCCGCGGCGGGGGCCGTACTATAGCGCGCTCGTGACCGAGCGGCCTGCAGCCGAGGGGCCGTCCGGCCAGCGCGCCGGAGACTACGGAGCCGCCGCCGAGCCAGGTTCCGCAAGCGTGCCCGAGCCGCCCCAGAACAGCCCCAGCGGCGGCCGCGCGGCACCCCGCCGGCTCGCCATCGCGACCGCGATCTTCGCTGTGGCGACGGGCCTCTCGCGGATCGCCGGGCTCGCGCGCGAGGTGGTCGCCGCGAGCTACTTCGGCACGAGCGGCGCCGCGTCCGCCTTCACGTTCGCGTTCCAGCTGCCGAACCTCGTCCGGGCGCTGGTCGCCGACGCCGCGCTGTCGTCCGCCTTCGTCCCCGTCTTCTCGGAGTTGCTCGAAGAGAAGCGGCGCAAGGAGGCGGCCGCGCTGGCCGGCTCGCTGTTCGGGCTGATCCTCGTCGGGCTGGGCCTGCTGACGCTGCTGTTCATCGTGCTCGCCGGCGTGCTCGTCCCGCCGCTCACCGGCGACGGCTTCACGCCCGCGCTCGATGCGCTCACCACCGGGCTCACGCGCGTGCTGTTCCCGATCGTCGTGCTGCTCGGCCTCAACGGCCTGGTCGTCGGGATCCTCAACGCGCACGACCACTTCTCGATCCCCGCGATCGCGCCGCTCGCCTGGAACCTGGTGATCATCGCCGCGCTCGTCGTGCTCACGCCGCTGTTCGAAGGCGACGACCGGCTCTATGCGTACGCGATCGGGGTGCTGGCCGGCACCGTCGTGCAGTTCGCGATGGCGCTGCCGGTGCTGCGCCGGATCGGCTTCCCGCTGCAGATCGGCTTCGACGTGCGCGACCCGCGCATCGCCCGCGTGCTCAAGCTGATGCTGCCGGTGACCATCGGGCTCGGCCTGATCAACGTCAACCTGCTGATCAACACGGCGATCGGCTCGCTGATCAGCGACGAGGTGCCGCGAGCGATCGACGCGGCGTTCCGGATCTACATGCTCCCGCAGGGGATCTTCTCGGTCGCGGTCGCGACCGTCCTGTTCCCGGCGCTGAGCCGGCTCGCGTCGCGGCGCGACTTCGACGGGCTCCGCGCGACGACGGGGATCGGGACCCGGCAGATCGCG
This sequence comes from uncultured Solirubrobacterales bacterium, assembly GCA_963828075.1. Classification (GTDB taxonomy): domain Bacteria; phylum Actinomycetota; class Thermoleophilia; order Solirubrobacterales; family Solirubrobacteraceae; genus JACCYI01. Next base: position 3,950,600 of record CAWHDH010000021.1, read on the forward strand.
ATGCTCCTGATCCCGTCGGCGGCGGCCACCGTCGCGCTCGCCGAGCCGATCACCCGCCTGGTCTTCGAGCGCGGCGAGTTCGACGCCCACTCCACGCGCCAGACCGCCGAGGCGCTGTTCTGGTTCTCGTTCTCGCTGCCCTTCTCGGGGATCAACCTGCTGCTCACGAGGACCTTCTTCTCGCTCCAGCGGCCGTGGCTGCCGACGCGGATCGCCGTCGGGACGCTGATCGTCAACGTGGTGGTCGCCGCGGCGCTCTACCGCCCGCTGGGGATCGCGGGCATCGTGATCGGCACGGTGGCGTCCACGGCGGCGATGACCGCCGCCCAGGCGTTCTACCTCAGGCACGAGCTCAACGGGATCGAGCTCGGGCGCACGCTCGGCGCGCTCGCCCAGATGACGCTGTCCGCCGCGGCGTTCGGGGGCGTCGCCTACGGGGTCTGGTGGGCGCTCGACGACCTCCTCGGCCGGTCGCTGCCCGGGCAGCTCGCATCAGTGGGGACCGGGCTGGTGGCGGGGAGCGCCGTGTACGTCGCGCTCGTGCTGGCGATGCGCATCCCCGAGGCGCGGCAGATCCTCGACCTGCTCACCTCGCGGCTGCGACGCGGCCGGCGCGACGCGGCCTCGTAACCTGTCGCTGCCATGGCCGATCAGGCGCACATCCGGAACTTCTCGATCATCGCCCACATCGACCATGGGAAGTCGACGCTGGCCGACCGCATCCTCGAGCTGACCCACACGGTCGACCCGCGCGGGATGCGCGCGCAGCTGCTCGACTCGATGGACCTCGAGCGCGAGCGCGGCATCACGATCAAGGCGCAGGCGGTCCGCGTCTTCTACACCGCCCAGAACGGCGAGATCTACCAGCTGCACCTGATCGACACGCCCGGCCACGTCGACTTCACCTACGAGGTCTCGCGGTCGCTGGCGGCGTGCGAGGGCGCGCTGCTGGTCGTCGACGCCTCCCAGGGCGTCGAGGCCCAGACGCTGGCGAACACCTACCTGGCTGTCGACTCGGGGCTCGAGCTGATCCCGTGCCTGAACAAGATCGACCTGCCGGGCGCCGAGCCCGAGCGCGTCGCCGAGGAGATCGCCGAGCTGCTCGGCGAGCCGGGCGAGCACGTCCGCCGGATCTCGGCCAAGACCGGCGACGGCGTGCTCGACGTGCTCGAGGAGCTCGTGCAGCGCGTCCCGCCGCCGCGCGGCGATCTCGACGCGCCGGCCCGGGCGCTGATCTTCGACTCCGAGTTCGACCAGTACCGCGGCGTGATCGCCTACATCCGCGTCGTCGACGGCGTCTTCCGCAAGGGCGAGGCGATCAAGGCGATGGCCGCCCAGACCGAGGCCGAGATCGACGACATCGGCTTCTTCACGCCGCAACAGACGCCGGTGAAGCAGCTGAGCGCGGGCGAGGTGGGCTACGTCATCACCGGCATCAAGGACGTCACGCGCCTGCGCGTCGGCGACACCCTGACCACCAAGATCAACCCCGCGACCGACGCCCTGGCCGGCTACCGCGAGGTCAAGCCGATGGTCTACTGCGGGCTGTTCACGATCGACTCGGACCAGTTCCCCGAGCTGCGCGATGCGCTCGAGAAGCTGACGCTCAACGACGCCGCGCTGATGTGGGAGCCCGAGACCTCGGACGCGCTCGGCTTCGGCTTCCGCTGCGGCTTCCTCGGCCTGCTGCACATGGACATCGTGCGAGAGCGACTGGAGCGCGAGTACGACCTCGAGTTGATGGCGACGATGCCGAGCGTCGAGTTCGAGCTGACGCTGACGGACGGCGAGGTCCTGCCGGTCCACAACCCGACCGACATGCCCGACCCGGCCCGGATCGCCGAGGTCCGCGAGCCCTTCATCCGCGCGTCGATCCTGACGCCGAAGGAGTACATCGGGCCGATCATGGAGCTCTGCCAGGAGAAGCGCGGCGAGCACCAGGGCATGCACTACCTGTCCGCCGAGCGCGTGCAGATGACCTACGACCTGCCGCTCGCCGAGATCGTGCTCGACTTCTTCGACCAGCTGAAGTCGCGCACCCGCGGCTACGCCTCGCTCGACTACGAGCCGATCGGCCTGCGTCCGTCCGAGCTCGTCAAGCTCGACGTGCTGCTGGCCGGCGACCCGGTCGACGCGCTGTCGATGATCGTGCACCGCGACAAGGCCTACGAGGTCGGGCGCACCCTGACCGACAAGCTGCGCAAGAAGATCCCGCGCCAGCAGTACGACGTGCCGATCCAGGCGGCGGTCGGCGCGAAGATCATCGCCCGCGAGACCGTCAAGGCCTTCCGCAAGGACGTCATCGCCAAGTGCTACGGCGGCGACATCTCGCGCAAGCGCAAGTTGCTCGAGAAGCAGAAGGAGGGCAAGAAGCGCATGAAGCAGGTCGGGCGGATCGAGGTGCCGCAGGAGGCGTTCCTCGCCGTCCTCGAGCTCGGCGACGACGGCTAGCCCCTTGGGCGCGCGCCGCCGGCCGACAGTCCGGCGGCGCGCGTGCGGGAGGCCTAGTAGCTCAGGCCGGTCCCGATCGGGAACAGCGGGGTGGAGGGATCGTCGGCGCGGGGGATCGTGACCGGCAGCCGGCCGGACGGGTCGACCTCGCCGAACAGGACCCGCGCGAGCGACCGGAGCGCCACCGGCAACGGGTTGTAGGTCGCCAGGTAGGTCGGCGCGGCGGGGAACCGGGCGATGTCGTACGGGACGTCGACGGCGATCACGATCATTGGCCGGCCGGCGTCGAGGAGCTCCTGCACCAACCGCTGCTGGGCCGGATGCGCCGACGCGGCGCGGGTGGTGACCACCGTCAGGTCGTTCGCCCCGGCGCGCGCGACCGCCTCGGCGATCGCGGCGTCGCCGGGGTCGTCGCCCGTCTCGAGGACGTCGACCGTCGCCCCGCGTGCGGCCAGCTCGTCGGCGAGCACGCCAGGCGCGGTCAGGAGCACCCGCCGCGGCCCCGGCGCGAGCGGCAGCAGCCCCGCGTCGTTGCGCACGAGCGTGATCGAGCGGTCGGCGATCGCATCGGCGGCCGCGCGGTGCGCGGGCGTGCCGACGACGTCGTCGACGCGGCGCTCGTCGGCGAACGGCTCCGCGACGATCCCGCGCCGCAGCTTGACGCGCAGGATCCGTCGCACGGACTCCTCGATGCGCCGCTCGCTGAGCTCGCCCGAGCGGACCGCGGCGACCACGGCGTCGTAGGCGACCTTGGTCTTGGGCGGGAACAGCAGCTGGTCGGCGCCCGCCTTGAGCGCCTCCACCGGCACGCGGTCGTCACCGAACATGTCGCGGACCGCCTGCATGTTGAGCGCGTCGGTGACGATCACGCCGTCGAAGCCGAGGCGCTCGCGCAGCAGCCCGGTCAGGATCGGGCGCGAGAGCGTGGCGGGGCGGCCCGAGTCGTCGAGCGCGGGCACGACGATGTGCGCGGTCATGATCGTGTCGACGCCGGCGGCGATCGCGGCACGGAACGGTGGGAGGTCGATGCGGTCGAGCTCCTCGAGCGAGTGCGTGATGACCGGCAGCCCGGTGTGGCTGTCGGTGTCCGTGTCGCCGTGGCCCGGGAAGTGCTTGGCGGCCGCCGAGACCCCGGCGCGCTGGAGCCCGAGGACCTGGGTCGCCGTGAATCGGGAGACGAGCTCGGGCTCCTCGCCGAACGACCGCACGCCGATGATCGGGTTGGCCGGATTCACGTTGACGTCGGCCACCGGCGCGTAGTTCTGGTTGATCCCGACGGCGCGCAGCTCCTGCGCCGTGATGCGCGCGGCGCGTCCGGCAAGCTCCGTGCTGCGGGTCGCGCCGAGCCCCATCCCGCCCGGGAACTGGGTCGCCGGGTCCCCGAACCGCACCACCGCGCCCTGCTCCTGGTCGACCGAGATCGCCAGCGGGACCTTCGAGCGCCCCTTCAGCGCCGTGCGCTGCAGGCCGTTGGACAGCGCCGCGACCTGGCGTGGCGAGTTGAGGTTGTCGGCCCAGGTGAAGTCGATGAAGCCGCCGAGGTGGTAGCGGCGGACGAGCTCGCGGATCGTGTCGACGTCGTGGAACTGCCGGTTGGCCGAGACATTGGCGGGGTCGCGATCGTCCACGGTCTCCCCGGCGCCCCACTGGACGAACAGCTGCCCGACCTTCTCCTCGAGCGTCATGTGGCGGATCCGCTGATCGATCCACTTCTCGTGATGCTTGGGCTTCGTCGCACCCTTGGCCGTGATGGCCGTCTCCTTCGCGCCGGCCGGCGTGGCGGTCAGAACGAGTGCGGCGAGCGCAGCGGCGCCCATGCGCCACCGCCGGCGATGCACCTGCATATCCGAGCCTCCCCTGGTCCCCTGGATGGACGCGAGGGAAGGTACTTTCCTACATCGCAGTCGTCAAGACCGTAAATTAGTTACCGGACTTCAGCCCGCGGCTGGCGGCGCGTCGTCCTCGGACGGCGCCGGAACGTCCACATCGGGCGGGCGAACCGCGCCCGGAGGATCGGCCGGGACGTCGGCGGGCGGCGCCGGCGGGTCCTTCGGCGGCTCGGCGGGCTCGAGCGGCTGGGCCGGGGGCTGCTCCGGGACCGGGTGAACGGGTGGCGGATCGGGGACCCGCGGGACGACCGGCGGATCAACGGGCGGCGGCTCCGGGCGCGGCGAGGGATCCGGGGCCGGAGGATGGGCGGGTGGCTCGGGTGCGGGTGGTGCGACCGGCGACGGCGGATGCGCCGGCGGCTCGGGCGTCGCGCGCGGGGGCTCGGGCGGGGCGGGCGTGGGCGTCGGCTCGACCGGCGGCGGAGTGGGCATCGGAGCCGGCGGCTCGGGGGCGGAGACGACGGGTAGCGTGCCCGGGGCCGCCGCGGGGACGTCGGGGGCCTGGACCTTGCCGGTGCGCCCCTTGCCGGACGGGCCGGGGAGCGCGGGATCGCCCGCCAGCACCGTCTCGTCGCCGGCGGCGGCGGTCTGCTCCTGCGTCGGCGCTGGGGTGTCGGGGCCCGCCGGCGGCGGGGCGGTCGCGCCGGCATCGGAGTCCGAGGGTGCCGGGCCGCCGGGGGCGGCGGGAACGTCGTCCAGCGTCGGCGAGCCCGGCAGGTGGCCGACGTCGCCGGTCAACCGGGACAGCGGTACCGGGAGGGTCACGCGGACGCTGCCCGTCTCGGCCGGCTCGCCCGGCCGCCGCCCGGGCAGCGCGTCCAGCGCCCGCTGCAGGAGCGCGCGGTCGAGCGCTTCGCGCGCGGCGCGGGTGTCGCGCCGCTTGCCGGCCCGCCGATCGTCCGGTCGCGTGCCGCCGCCGGCCTGACTCGCGCCCAGCCGGCCGCTCTCGGGCGCGCCCAGGCGGACGTCGGCGGTCGGGCTGCCGGTCCGCCCGCGGTCGGAGCCCAGGTCGCCGCTGAACTCCACGAACGGCGTGAGGAGGGCGAGCAGCAGCAGCGGGACGGCCACGAGCCACCCGACCAGGTTCAGCGCTGCGAGGATCTTCAGTCTTCGGCTCAATGCATCACTTCGGTCCTCTCGCCCCGACCGGCATCGCGGGCGAGAGTGACAACGTTGTTTACGATCCTCTCAGACTACGCGGCGGTCGGGCACCCCGAAACCTGCACTTTCGGGAATAAGTTCGGCGTCCGGCGCACCGCCGGCCTGGGGGGCTGCGGCGGCGCGCCGGACGAGCGACCGGGGGCCGCCCTGCCTGGAGAGGGGAGCGGACGGCCCCGGTACGGCGGTCGACGAGCCCCGAGCCGGCTCGTCAACGTGGGCCTGCACCGTACCTTTTGCACGGTCCCGGCGTCAAGGCTGGAGATTATCTACGGCGCCCGTCGTCCCGGCGGGCGAGCGTGCCCACCGCCTCGTAGGTCCGCTGCAGCGCCTCGAGCGTCCCGGCGTAATCGCGTTGCGCGACGCCGACGAAGATGCAGTCGATCACCGTCAGCTGGGCGATGCGGCTCGACGTCGCGCTCGACCGGAACGTGGTCTCCCGCGTCGCAGTGGTCAGGAGCTCGCTCGCGGCGCGTGCCAGGGGCGAGCGCGGGAAGTTCGTCACCGCGACGGTGAGCGCACCGCGGCGGCGGGCCTCGCGCAGCGCCGTGAGCGTGTCGGCGGTCGCGCCGGTGTGGGAGATGCCGATCGCGACGTCGGGCTCGCCGAGCAGTGCCGCCGAGGTCAGCGCCGCATGGGCCTCGGTGCAGGCGTAGGCGGTGCGGCCGATCCGGCGGAGCTTGTGCTGCAGGTCGGCCGCGACGAACCCGGAGGCCTCGATCCCGTAGATGTCGATGCGGCGGGCGGCGACGAGGGCGTCGACCACCCTCCCCAGCGCGCCGACGTCGAGCTGCGCGGCGGTGTCCTCGACGGCGCGCGCGTCGTTGAAGGCGATCTTCTCGACCACGACCTCGAGCGGGTCGTGCTCGCCGATGTCGCCGCCGATCACCCGAGCGCCGCCGGCCGCCCGCCCCTCGCCGCGCCCCACCTCCGCGGCCAGCGCGAGCCGGAACTCCCGGTAGCCCCGGAACCCGACGCCCCGGCAGAACCGCAGGACCGTCGTCTCGGAGGTCTCGACGGCGCGCGCCAGCGCGGTGATGGTCTGCGCGGCGGCGCCCGGCGGGTCGGCGAGCACGGCGCTCGCCACGCGCTGCTCGGCGGGGGCGAGCGCCGGCAGGAGCGCGCGGAGGCGGACGAGGAGCCCACCCTCGCCCGCGGCGACGGCGCCGGTCGGCGGGGCTGCGGCGGGCGGCTCCGCGGGAGGTTCGGGGACGGCGGGGCGCGCCACCGCGCCACCCTACCGGCCGTCGAGCGGTCCCTATCCTGAGCAGCGTGCTCACGGCCCGTCAGGAACTCGTGCTCGGCAAGGTGGTCGACGGCTTCGCCGCGACCGGCCAGCCCGTGGGATCCAAGGCGCTCGCCGCCGACGCGGACCTCGACTGCGGCCCCTCGACGATCCGCAACGAGCTCGCCGTGCTCGAGGAGCAGGGGCTGCTCGCGCATCCGCACACGTCAGCGGGCCGGGTCCCGACCGACGCCGGCCACCGCTACTTCGTCGACCGGTTGCTGCCCGCGCGGCGCGCGGACCCCGGCGCGCCCGCGCCGGCCCCGGCGCTCGAGCTCGCGCTGGTGCGCCGCGAGGTCGACGAGGCGATGCGGCTGACGACCGAGACGCTCTCACAGGTGACGAACCTGCTCGCGATCGTGTCGGCGCCGCCGATCCAGACCACGACGATCCGCCACGTCGAGGTGCTCGCGCTCCAGCCGCAGGTGCTGATGGTGGTCATCATCACCTCGACGGGCGGCGTCTCCAAGCGGGTCTTCACCTTCGACACGCCCGTCGACGCCGGCCTCGCCGACTGGGCGGCCAGCTACCTCAACGAGAAGCTGGTCGGGATGGGCCTCGGCGCGCGGACGCTGCGCTCGCGGCTCGCCGACCCGGGGCTCGGGCCCAAGGAGAGCGCGTTCGTCGAGACGCTGGCGCCCGCGTTCACGCAGCTGGCCGAGACGGCCGAGGACACGCTGTACGTCGACGGCGCGGCCCGCCTGGTGTCCGAGCTGCGCTTCCAGGACGTCTCGCAGCTCAACGCGCTGATGGAGATGCTCGAGCGGCGGGTGACGATGCTCGGCGTGGTCTCCGCGGCGCTCGGCCAGCGCGGCCTCTACGTCCGCATCGGGCACGAGAACGAGATGCCCGCGCTGCAGACGCTGTCGCTCGTCGGGGCGAACTACGGACTGCCGTCGCGCAACCTGGGGACCGTGTCGGTGATCGGCCCGACGCGGATGGACTACGCGTCGGCGATCCGCTGCGTGCGCGAGGCGGCGGCCCACCTGTCGCGGTTCGTCGAGGACGTCTACGAGGACGGCTGACCCAGATGCCACGTGACTACTACGAGGTGCTCGGAGTCTCCCGCCAGGCTTCCGACACCGAGATCAAGAAGGCGTTCCGCCGGCTCGCGCGCGAGCTGCATCCGGACGTCAACGCGCACGACCCCGAGGCCGAGAACAAGTTCAAGGAGGCCGCCGAGGCCTACGAGGTGCTCTCCGACGCCGAGCGGCGCCGGATGTACGACTCGTACGGCCACGAAGGCCTGCGCTCGGGCGGCTACTCGCCGAACTTCGAGGGCTTCGGATCGATCTCCGATCTCTTCTCGGCGTTCTTCGGCGGGGCCGGCGGCGGCTTCGGCGGTGGCGGCGGCGGCCGCGGCGGCGGGATGCAGGGCGGCGACGTCGCGGTGGCCGTGGAGGTCGATCTCGCCGACGCGGCCCGCGGCAAGCCGGTCGAGGTCTCCTACGACGCGGTCGCGCGCTGCGAGACCTGCAACGGCAACGGCGCGAAGCCCGGGACGCCGCTGCGGACGTGCCAGCGCTGCGGAGGCGCCGGCCAGGTGCAGGCGGTCTCGCGGACGGCGTTCGGCCAGCTCGTGCGCACCGCGGTGTGCGACGCCTGCGACGGCGACGGGCGGATCCCGGAGCAGCCCTGCGCCACGTGCCAGGGGCGCGGCATGGTCTCGCGGCGGGTCACCGTCGAAGTCGACATCCCGGCGGGCATCGCCGACGGCCAGCGCATCCGCCTCACCGGCCGCGGCCACGCCGGCGAGCGCGGCGGCCCGGCCGGCGACCTCTACGTCCTCGTGCGGGTCCACCAGGACGAGCGCTTCATCCGCGACGGCGACGACCTGGTCACGCTCGTCGACGTGCCGGCCCCGCGGGCCGCGCTCGGCACGCGGATCGAGGTGCCGACGCTCGACGGGCCGGTGCCGATCGAGATCCCCGCCGGCACCCAGCCCGGCGAGACGATCGTGCTCGGCGGCCGCGGGATGCCGCCGCTGCGGCGCGGGCGGACCGGCGACCTGCGCGTGATCGTCAACGTGACGATCCCGCGGCGCCTGTCGCGCGAGCAGCGCGACCTGCTCGAGCGCCTGGCCGACTCGATGACCGACGACAACCTGCGCTCCGACGAGGGCATGCTCTCCAAGCTCAAGCGCGTGGTCACGGGGTCCTCGCGCGGGTGATCCGCCTCGCCGTGCGCGTCGCGCGCGCGGAGGCCGAGGTGGTGCTCGCCGAGCTGCTCGAGCTGGCGCCGGGCCACGGCCTCGAGGAGCGCGACGACGGCGGCGACGCGATCGAGTACGTCCTCTACGGCGCTCCGGGCGAGCTGCCCGCGCTGCCGGACCTGCGGGCGGCGGCCGGCGGCGCGCTCGTCGACGTTCGCACGAGCGAGGTTGCGGACGACTGGGCGGAGCGCTGGAAGGCGTTCCACCAACCGGTCGAGGCGGCCGGGCGGCGCGGGCGCGTGCGGGTGCGGCCGCCGTGGGAGCCCCCGCCCGACCCCGAGCGCCCGGCGCTCGACGTCGTCGTCGACCCGGCCCAGGCCTTCGGCACCGGCGCGCACTGGACGACGCGGCTCTGCCTGGAGCTGCTGCTCGACCACACCCCCGAGCCGCCGGGCGCGCTGGCCGACTGGGGCGCCGGGAGCGGCGTCCTCGCCGTCGTCGCGGCCAAGCTCGGCTACGCGCCGGTGACGGCGGTCGACTACGACCCGCTCTCCGTGCAGGCCTGCGCGGACAACGCCCGGGCGAACGCGGTCGCGCTCGAGGTCGCGCGCGTCGACCTTCGCGAGGAGCCCGGGCCGTGGGCGCCGACGGTCTGCGCGAACCTGCTGCGGCCGCTGCTGCTCGACGTCGCCGCCCGGCTCGAGCGCCCGCCGGCGCTCTTGATCGTCTCCGGGCTGCTCGCCGAGGAGGGCGACGAGATCGCCGCGGCGTTCGCCGCGCGCGGGATGCGCGAGACCGACCGGCGCCACGGGGGCGAATGGGCGGCGATCGCGCTGGTACGCGTGGCCGTAAGTTCGGCGAAATTGCGGCCGCGCGTACAAGTGGGGTAGAAGATCCGCATGGCCTTCAACGTGCTGATCCTCGGCGGCGGCTTCGCGGGGCTGACCGCGGCGCGCCGCCTCGAGCGCAAGCTGCCCGCGCACTCCGCCAAGGTGACGCTCGTCAACGACGTCAACTTCATGCTCTACACGCCGCTGCTCCCCGGCGCCGCGGGAGGAACGCTCGAGCCGCGCCACGTCGTCGTCCCGCTGCGCGAGGAGCTGCGCACGACCGCGCTGCGACTCGGGCACGTGACCGGAGCGGATCCGTCGCGCCGGGTGGTGTCCGTCGACACGCCCGAGCAGGGCACCGTCGAGCTGCCGTACGACCAGCTCCTGATCGCGATGGGCTCGATCTCGCGCACGCTGCCGATCCCGGGCCTCGAGGAGCACGCCCTCGGCTTCAAGACGCTGTCGGAGGGCATCGCGCTGCGCAACCGCCTCCTGCTCACGATGGAGCACGCCGAGAGCCTCGACGACCCGGCCGCCCGGCGCGCCCTGCTGACCTACGTCTTCGTCGGCGCGGGCTATGCCGGTCTCGAGGGTCTCGCCGAGCTGCAGGACCTCGCCTCCGACGTCGTCGACCTCTACCCGCGCTGCCGGCTGGACGGCCTGCGGTTCATCCTCGTGGAGGCGCGCGACCGGGTGATGGGGGAGATCTCACCGGAGCTCGCGGCCTATGCGACCGCGGAGCTGCGCCGCCGCGGCATCGAGGTGAAGACCTCGACCCTGGTCAACCGCGTGGCCGAGGACTCGGTCGAGCTCTCGACCGGCGAGGTCGTCCCGACACGGACCGTCTGCTGGACCGCAGGGGTCAAGCCGCATCCGGTCGTCGCGCGGCTCGGTCTCCCGCTCGACGACGGCGGCCGGTTGAAGGCCGACCGCTATTGCCAGGTCGAGGGCCACCCTGACGTCTGGGCGGTGGGCGACGCCGCCGCGGTACCCGACCCGGCCCGCAAGGGCGAGCCGTCGCCGCCGACCGCGCAGCACGCGGTGCGCCAGGCCAAGGTCGCCGCCGACAACATCGCCGGCGCGATGGGCAACGGGCGCCGGCGCCCGTTCCGCTACCGGACGCTCGGCGTGTTCGTGGACATGGGCCGCAACAAGGCCGTCGCCAGCACGATGGGCATCAAGTGGCGGGGCTTCCCGGCGTGGTTCCTGGCGCGGACCTACCACCTGGTGATGATGCCCGGCATCAAGCGCCAGCTCCGGCTCGTCACGGACTGGACGGTCGCCCTCATGTTCGGGCGGGACGCCTCCGAGCTCGGGCAGCTCGGGCACCCGCCGTCGCTGGCCGAGGGCGCCGGAATCGAGGAGCGCAGCGCCGGGGGGACCAGTGCCGACGGGTCGCAGGCCGAGGCGGTCAGCTCGCCGGCGGGGCCAGGCCCGCGGCGATGAACGCGTCGGCCTGACCGGCGTTCGCCTCAACCACCGACCGCGCGCGCAGGCAGGTGCGCAGCCGCCGCGGCGGCACGTCGCGGTCGACCCGGACGACGTCGCCCCGCTTGCCGAGCCAGATCAGGTCGAGCGGGAACCGCATCGTGAAGGTGTGTACCGAGCGGCAGCGCGGAATGTGGAGCGCGACGGTCGGAGGCATCGCGTCGAGGCGGGCGAGCCCGCGCATGCGCGCCGCGCGCGTCGAGGCCTCCGAGACACGGCGACCGTCAGCCAGCTCCCGGCCGGGGAGGCCGTCCAGGCGCGGGCACTCCTGCGGCACTAGCCGATGACGCCGATGCTGAACTCGCCGCCGCCGCCGCCGCCGCCACCACCGCTGCCACCACCACCACCGCTGCCACCACCACCACCGCTGCCGCCGCCACCGCTGCTGGGCGGGGGTGGGGGTGGGGGTGGATTCGGCGGGGTGACCTGGGGCTGGCTCGGAAGCGACCCGGAGTTGGACCCGCCGCCGGACGAGCGACCGGACCGGGCGGCCTGGCGGCGCTTGCGGTCGGCGAGCGCCTCCGCGCGCTTCTTGGCGGCGGCACGGGCGCGGCTGACCTCGCCGGCCTGCGCGCGCGCCTCGGCGGCCAGGGCGCGCTCCTGCTCCTGCTCGAACGCCTTCTTGGCGGCCGCCTGCTCGGCAGGGGAGGGACCCGCCGGCGTCGCGACGGCGGTGGGTTCGGCGGTGACTTCCGGGGCCGGCGCGGAGGACTGCTTGGGGGCGGGCTTGTCGTCGCCGCCGCCGACCGCTCCGCCGACGAGGCTGACGCCCAGCACGATGACGCCGATGCCGCAGGCGGCGTAGAGGCCGACCAGCAAGATCGGAGACCGCAGCCCCCGCCGCGGCTTGGCCGTCGGCGCGCCCGCCGCGAACCCGCCGGTCGCGATGACCGGGGGCGGCTTGGGCCGGGCGCCGCCGGAGGCCGCCGGCCCGAAGACCCGCCCGCCGACCGGTGCAGGCCGCGGGGCGGCGCCGTTCTTGCGCGCAGCGGACCCGTTCGGGGTCGTGCTCGCGGGCGGCGCCTCGGCGACCGGGTCGTCGTCGAGCGGATCGCCGTCGAGGTCGTCGAAGTCGTCGTCGTCGTCGGTGGTCCCTGGCGCGGGACCCCATCCGCCGCCGCTGCGCTGCGGTGCCCGCGGAGGCGTCGCCGGCGGGGCGTCGGCGACGAGGTTGGTCGCGCCGGCCGCGGGGGCGGCACCGGCGGGGAGGGTGGTGGCCGGGGTCTCCCACTCGAGGTCGTCGTCCCAGGCGTCGAGGTCGTCCTCGGCCGGCGCGGCGACGCCCGATCCGCCGGCGCCGTCCCACGTCCGGCTCGCGGTGCCGGTGGCGGCGACCGCCACGGCGGGCCGCATGGCCTTCCCGGAGGACGCCGCACGCGCGCGGTGCCGGCGCGACGCCGAGCCGGCCCACGACGCCGTGGCCTGTGAGCCACGGCCTGAGCGGCGACGGCGCAGCCGCGGGACGATGAGGAGGGCGGCTCCGAGGGTTCCGAGCACGGCAAGGAGAACGAGTTCCATCGCCACACATGGTGGCAGCCATCAGCCCGGAAACCAAGCAGCGGCGTGGTCCGTTGAGCGACTAACCTGCCGCGGGTGCCCGATGCCGGTCCCGTGATCCTGATCTTCGGGCTCAAGCCCGAGCCGCTGATCGACTCGCAGGGCCGGATCGACGCGTTCCTCGAGCCGCCGTCGCGCGAGCAGGGCGAGGTGCTCGTCGACGCGGTGACGTCGGGCCTGGAATCCGCGGGCCAGGTCATCGCGATCGTGCCGACGTGGTTCGCTCCCGACGGTCTGCTGCGGCTCGAGATGACCCGGTCGATCCTCGACACGGGCCGCCTGGCCGTCCACCCGACCGCGCTACCACCGCTGGCCGGGGCGGCCCTCGCGTCGCTGGTCTCGGCGATGGGACCGCATGTGCCGGGCGCCGGGGTCCTCGCCTCGCTGATGCCCGAGCTCGAGGCCGAGCTCCACGTCTTCACGTGGCTGAGCAAGGTGTCGGGCCTGACGACGCCCACCCCCACGCTCGGGCAGCACATGTCCTCCCTGACCCCCGGCACCGCGTTCGGCGTCTCGTCGTTCCCCACGCCCTCGGTGCACAAGCTGCGCAGCGGCGAGGTCTCCGTGCCGGTGCCCGAGATCGTCCGCCCGTCACGGCTCGCGGTCGCGCCGCGCGCGGGCGACACCAGCTGGGTCACCGGCCCGCTGAACGCCGCGCTGGGCGGTCTGCCGGTGCGCGAGGTCGAGGCCACGCCGCAGGGTCCGAAGTGGTGGGGGACCCAGAAGCTGGTGGAGAGCGTCGCCTACCCGATCGACGTCGAGGAGCTCGCGGCCGAGCTGACCGCGGAGATCGGGTCGTGGATGTGCCGCTGGTGTCGCGAGCTGGTCGCCCGGACGCCGTGCCCGCTCTGCGGGCATCGTGGGAGGCCGGCCCGCCGCCGCGCGGCGCCGCCGCCCGCCGCGGTGTATTAGCCCGGATCTCACCGATACCCGCGGCGCCTCGCCGCCGCAGGCACGGCGCCATGGGCCATCGGCCGCGAACCGAAGGGGTCACCCTGCGGATACGCGGCCGATGACCTCTGGCTTGGCCTGCGACGCCGAGGCATCCACGGATCATCGGTCGATCCGGGCGCTCAGCAGGGCGTGCGCAGGTAGACCGCGGGCTCGACGGGGTCGTCGGTCTCCGGGTCCGTGGTGGTGAGCCGCGCCTGCGCGTAGTACCGGCGGGCGCCGCACGCGCGCGGCTCGGTGAGCGTCAGGGTGGCGCGGCCGTGGTAGACGAGCCCGCGCCCGCACGTCGGCGAGCACTCGAGCATCTCGATCTCGCCGGTGCCGATCGCGCGGCGCCCGCCCCAGCCGGTCCACCGCAGCTTGGAGAGCTCCTGCTCCTTGTTCGGCCGCAGGCCCCGCGGCGCGATCGACGCGACGCCGGCGAAATCGACCACGCCGACGTCCCCGTTCTCGAGCCGGTCGCGCACGGCGTCGGTGATCCGCAGGTCCGGGCCCGGGTCGGGCGGTTCGGTCGCGGCCGCCACGGGCGGCGCCTGCGCCGGCTCGGCCGGGATCTCGGCGCCCCCGGCGCCTCCGCACCCGGCGATCGTCACGAGGACCGTGGCGGCCAGCGCCAGTCGCTGTGAGATGCGCGTCATCAGAGTCCCTTCCCGCCGCAGAACTTCTGGTTCAGGGCGATCGCCTGCTCGCGTCGCTGGTCATAGCGCAACGGGTAGGCGGAGCCCTGCACCGCCTGCGCGACCTGGCCGGCGTTCCACTCCGGGTGGGCCTTCGCCAGTGCGATGGCTCCGCCCTGGCCGGTGAAGCCCTTCAGCAGGAACAGCGTGGCCACGCGCACGACGTCGCGGCGCGCGGCGACCGAGCCGCCGAGGTGGATGTCGAGCAGCTGCAGCACCCCGACGCTCGAGGAGTGCCCGTCGGGCAGGTCGTGCACGCCGGACTCCACGATCGCCGCCTCCCACAGGGCGAGCCGCGCCTTGGGAGACGCGTCGGTGGCGTCGAGCGCCTGGCACAGCTTCTCGGCGACCGCGGGGTCGGGCGGGCCGAACGGGTTCGCCCCCGCGGAGCCGAGCGGGTTGATCGTGAAGTCGGCGATCCCGGGGGCCTCCCAGTCGACCAGCTTGATCATCAGCTGCGAGATCTCGAACCCGCCAGGGCCCGTGCCGCCGCCCGAAGCGACCCCGCCCTTGCGCGCGCCGATGTGGATGTGGCCAAGGTGGCCGCCGTACTCCGGGGTGTGCCAGATGATCTGCACGCGGTAGCCCTTGAACTCGAACGTGTCGACGATCCGGTGGGCCCCGTCACCGTAGTCGCGCCCGAGCGCCTTGCCGATCGCGACCACCGCGGCGTTGAGCGCGGCCGGCGGGGGCCCGTGGATGCAATCGATCCCGTGCATCGAGATGTCGCGCGCCGCCTGCGCCTCGTTGTCGGAGCCGTGGTCGGACGGGTTCCCGGACGTGGTGATCGAGCCCGGCCGATACCCCGAGCAGACGTAGATCGCCGAGCCGCCGGCGCACTGGGCGACGCGAACGGCGTCCTCGACGATCCCGCGCGCCCCGCCCTCGGCGTCGATCTCGAGGTCCTTCTTGCTGCAGTCGAGCGGCTTGACCTGGTTCAGGCCGCCGGCCCCACCGAACCCGCCGCCGCCGGTCGGGACCCCGACCGCGAGGGCGACGCGGCCCCGCGCCCGTGCCTCGCCGCGCCGGGTTTCGGAGTCGCTCGGCTCGCCGAGCCTGCCGACGTCGTCGTCGGTGGCGGCCCAGACCCGCACGTCGGCGCCCTCGATGCGCACCGGCCGCGTCAGGTGGCCGTCGTTGCGCCGGGCGTACTCGGCGGCGGCCGCCTGCACGAGCGCCGGGTTGATCGCGGCGAGGCTGGCGTAGCCCTTGACGGCCATCTGCCAGCGCAGCTGGTCGCGGATGTTGCGGGCGCCGGCGAGCGCGGCGGCATCGGCTGCCGTCTGGGCGTCGGCGCGCAGCAGCGCGCCGCGGGCGATGCCGAACGCCATGAAGCCGATCGCCAGCATGGCGATCATGAGCACTACGAGCCCAGGCAGGATCTGGCCGTCTTGGCGCCTCACGCGGCAAGCCTAATCGCGCGAGGGCGATCCTCCGATGGGTCGCGAGTCCCATCTTTGGGACGGGACCGCCTCAAATTCGATGTGGGACCTGTGAGAGCGGGGGCGATCGTCCTATCGTGCTGCGCGCCGCACCGGCGGGGCAACGAACGTCATAACACTCAAGGGGAACGTGTGAATCCACGCCAGAGGCGCGCCATCCTGCTCATCGGGCTCTCGTTCCTGGGGCTGGTCGGCGTCTTCGTGCTCGTGGCCGGCTATGTCTCGGACGTCCGCACGGAGGTCGGTCCGAAGATCAAGCTGCTCGCGCTGTCCGAGGACGCCGTCCCCTACCAGCCGATCACCGACGACATGGTCACCGAGGTCGTCATGCCGGAGAAGTGGGCGCCGCGCACGGCGATCAAGGACGCCGGCGAGCTGGTCGGGCTGGTCGCGACCACGAAGCTCTCGAGGTCGTCGATCCTGCAGGACGGGATGCTGTCCCAGCCGCCGCAGCTCCAGAGCGGCCAGCGCGAGGTGGCGATCCTCGTCGACGCCGAAACCGGCGTCGCCGGCAAGATCGCGCCGGGCGACAAGGTCGACATCATCGCCACCTTCCCGGGCAGCGAGGATGGCAAGTACCGCGCACGCTCGCGCAACGTCGTGCCGGGCGCGACCATCATCGACGTCGGGCGGCCTTCGGTGAAGGGCGGCAAGGTGCCGGAGAGCGCCGACCCGCAGCAGGTCGTGCCCATCACCTTCGCGCTGACCCGGGAGGAGATTCTGCGGGTCACGTTTGCGGAGACCAACGCGCAGGAGGTGCGGCTCGGTCTCCAGCGCCCCGACGAGGTCGAGGACAAGCCGGAGGGCAAAGAGAAGCTCTACGAGCCGAGGAAGCCGTGAGCCACCGCCTGCTCCTCGCGATCGCCAACCCGGAGCTGGCCGGCCGCGCGGCCGCGCTGGCCGCCGAGGGCGAGGAGCTCGAGGTTCTCGACACGGCGGGCGACCCCGACGAGGTCACCCGCGCGCTGTCGCGCCTCGACGTCGACGTCGTCGTCCTGCACGACGCGCTCGGCGGCGTGCCGGTGATGGATGTCGCTCGCGACGTCGGGGCGGCGTTCCCGGAGGTCGGGATCGTCCTCATCACCGCCGAGGACTCCCCCGAGGTGCTGCGCGCCGCGATGCAGGTCGGCATCCGCGACCTCGTGAGCCTGCCGCTGTCGCTCGAGCAACTCGAGCAGAGCGTGCGCGGCGCCGCGCAGTGGTCGCGGGCACTGCGCGAGCGCGTGACCGGGGAGGAGTCGGCGGCCGGCGCGGTCGGCGGCCAGATCGTCGCCGTCGCCGGGTCCAAGGGCGGGGTCGGAACGACCACGGTCGCGCTCCAGCTCGCGCTGGCGGCCGTCCGCAGTGCACCCGGGCGCCCGGTGTGCCTCGTCGACTTCGACCTCCAGAAGGGCGACTTCCGCAACTACCTCGACCTTCCGCAGCGCCGCAGCGTGGTCGACCTCGTGGCGGTCGCTCAGGAGATCTCCGTCCGGCATCTGCAGGAGACGCTGTACACGCATCGCGAGGGGTTCCGCGTGCTGCTCGCGCCGGAGGAGGGCGAGCGCTACGAGGAGGTCGACTCGGCCGTCGCGCGCAGCGTGCTCACCGCGGTCAAGGCGCGCCACGCGCTCACCATCGTCGACCTCGGCGCGTCGATCACCGAGGCCTCCGCGACGGGCGCCGAGCTCGCCAACCGCGTGCTCGTGATCACCACGCCCGACGTCGCGGCCCTGCGCGGCGCCCGCCGGCTCACCGATCTCTGGACGCGCCTGCAGGTCCGCGAGGCCGACGAAGACATCCTCGTCGTGCTCAACCGCGCCTCGCGCAAGGTCGAGATCCAGCCGGACCTCGCGCGCAAGGTCATCCGCGGGCATCTCGCCCGGACGACCATCCCGGCCGCGTTCGGCGCGCTCGAGGCCGCCGTCAACACCGGCGTTCCCGGGCGCATGGAGGACAAGACCCTGCGCGCCGCCTACGCGTCGCTCGCGGCCGAGGTCGATCTGCTGCCGAGCGACGAGGCGGCGGGCCCGGTGGACGCCGTCGAGCAGCGAGGCCTGCTCGCCCGCCTCGGCGGGGACCGCGGCCAGTCGTCCGCCGAGACGATGGGCGTGCTCCCGGTGCTGATCGTGATCGTCCTCTTCCTCTGGCAGATCGGCCTGGTCGGCTACACCTACGTCCTGGCCGGGCACGCCGCGCGCGAGGGTGCCCGCGAGCTCGCCACCGACCCGACCGACACGAAGAAGGACAAGCCGTACGCCGAGGTGGCCCGCGAGGACCTGCCGCGCGCCTGGCGCACGGGCGCGAAGATCGAGAAGCGCGACACGGTGGTCGTCCACGTGGCGCTCAAGGTGCCCGTCGTCGTGCCCGGCCTGCGCACGCCGTTCGTGATCAGTTCGGACGCCGCGACCTCGGTCGAGGACGAGGAGCTGCCGGATTCGCAGAAGAAGGACGGAACATGAGAGCGCGCCTGCGCTGCGAGCGCGGGCAGGCGGCGGCCGAGCTGCTCGGCATGCTCCCCTACCTGCTGATCACGATCATGCTGATCTGGCAGGGCCTGCTCGCCGGGTGGGCCTACACCCAGGCCGCCAATGCGGCTCGCACGGCCAGCCGCGTCCACGCGCGCGGCCTGACCGCCGACCCGGAGAAGGCCGCCCGCAACGCGCTGTCCAAGCCGCTTCGCCGCGGCATGCGCTTCGAGCTCCGCGGCGACCGGGCGACGGTGCGGGTCCGGATCCCGATCCTGGTGCCGGGCATCTCGTCGGAGCGCCTGCGGGCCAAGCGCAGCGCCGAGCTGCCGAGTTGATGAGGATGAGCCGATGAGCCTCCGGGACCGGATTGCGACCGACCGCCCCGCCGGCGATCCCACCACCAGCGTCGACGGGATCGGGTACTACCGGCGGCGCCTGCTCGAGGAGGTCGACCTCTCCGAGTTCGCCAAGCTCACCGACGCCCAGCGCCGGGCGCGGCTGGAGCGGGTGGTCGGCCGCATGGTCTCGCGCGAGGGGCCGGTTCTCACGACGGCCGAGCGCGGGCTGCTGATCCGGCGCGTGATCGACGAGGCGATCGGCCTGGGCGTGCTCGAGCCGCTGCTCGCCGACCCGACGGTGACCGAGATCATGGTCAACGGGCCCGCCGACGTCTGGATCGAGCGCGCCGGCCGCCTCGAGCGCTCGCCGATCACCTTCTCGGACGAGGGCCAGCTCTACCAGACGATCGACCGCATCGTGTCGCAGGTCAACCGCCGCGTGGACGAGTCGAGCCCGATGGTCGACGCGCGCCTGCCCAGCGGCGAGCGTGTCAACGTGATCATCCCGCCGCTGGCCCTCAACGGGCCGACGATGACCATCCGGCGCTTCCCGCAGCTCTTCACGCTCGACCAGCTCGTCGAGCTCGGCTCGATCGACAAGGCGACGCGACACCTGCTCGCGCTGTTCGTCCGGGCGAAGCTCAACGTGGTGATCTCCGGCGGCACCGGCGCGGGCAAGACCACGCTGCTCAACGCGATGTCGGCCGCGGTGCCCGACGGCGACCGGATCATCACCGTGGAGGACAACGCCGAGCTGCGGCTCCAGCAGCCGCACGTCGTCTCGCTCGAGGCCCGGCCGGAGAACGTCGAGGGCCGGGGCGCGGTCGCCATCCGTGACCTCGTCCGCAACTCGCTGCGCATGCGCCCGGACCGCATCATCGTCGGCGAGGTCCGCGGCGGCGAGACGCTCGACATGCTCCAGGCGCTCAACACCGGTCACGAGGGCTCGCTGGTCACCGTCCACTCCAACTCCTGCGACGACGCCATCCACCGCCTCGAGACGCTGGCGACGATGAGCGACCTGCAGATCCCGTTCGAGGCGCTGCGCGACCAGATCAACGCGGCGATCCACGTCATCGTGCAGATCGACCGCTTCGCGGATGGCGGAAGGCGCATCTCCGAGGTCGCCGTCGTGGCGTCGCAGCGGCGCGAGAAGTTCCGCCTCGGATCGGTGATGGCGTTCGAGTCCGAGCCCGTCGGGCTGGATCGCAAGGTGCGCGGCGTGTTCCGCCACTTCCGCCTGCCGGAGCCGATCGCCCGCCGGCTGGCGTTCATCGGCGAGCCGGTGCCGGCCGAGTTCGGTGACCAGGCGGAGCTGCCGGCCGCGCCCGAGCGGGAGGTGGGTGATTAGTGGAGAAGGACACGGCCGCACTCCTGCTGTCCGGCGTCGCGATGCTCATCGGCCTGCTCGGTCTCTGGCAGCTCCTGACGACCTCCGCGCGGAGCGCGGCGCTCGCCGAGCGCAGCGACTACGAGGGGGACGCGCCGCTCGGCCGGCGGCTGCTCGCCGGGGTCGACCGGCGACTGGCCGGCACGGGCGTCGGCGAGCGGCTCGCGCGCTGGCTGCGCAGCGCCGGCGTGCCGTTCTCGGCGCTCGACTACCTGATAGGCCTCGTCGTCGGCTCGCTCCTGATCTGGGTGATCGGCCGGACGTTCATGGGCGGCACGGCGGCATTGCTGGTCGGCGTAGCGGTTGTCATCGGCGGCACTCGGTTCTACGTCGAGCGCAGGCGCGCCCAGCGCCGCGACGCGTTCATCGGCCAGCTGCCGGAGCTTTCCCGCGTCCTCGCCAACGGCACGCAGGCCGGGCTCGCGATGGCCGGCGCGGTCCAGCTCGCCGCGCGCGAGCTCGACGATCCGGCGGGGGAGGAGATGCGCGGCGTGCTCGAGGAGCTGCGGGTCGGCCGCGCGCTCGACGAGTCGCTCGAGAGCCTGCGCGATCGGTTGCCCTCGCGCGAGGTCGGCGTCCTGATGACGACGATCATCATCCAGCAGCGCGCCGGCGGCGACACGGTGCGGGCGCTGCAGGAGCTCGGCGCGACCCTCGAGGCGCGCAAGGACCTGCTCCGGGAGATCAAGACGCTGCTGTCGGGCAGCGTCTACACCTCCTACGTCGTGGCCGCCATCGGCATCGGCGCCATCCTCATGACCAACATCATCAGCCCCGGCGTGATGCGCGAGATGACGAGCACCGCTCTCGGGCTCATCTCGCTGGCGATCGCCGGAATCCTCTGGGGGATCGCATTCGTGCTGATCCGCCAGACAACCAAGATCGAGGTGTGACGCGGTGGACCTGACCCCCGCGATGGCCGGCCTGATGGCGAGCGGCTGCGTCCTCGCCGGCCTGCTCGCCGTACCGGGGCTGCGCGATCCCGGGCCGATGGACCGCTTCGACGCGGGCGATGTCGACGGCGGCGACGGACGCTCGAGCGTCGTCGTCGCCCTCGTCGAGCGCCTCGCCAAGCGGCTCGGGCCGTCGGCGCTCCGGGGGCTCAACAGCGGCCGCCGCGCGAAGATCGCGCGCAGGATCGACCTGGCGGGGCGGCCCGTCGGCATGACGGTGCAGCGCTATGCGGGGCTGCGCGCCGCGATCTTCGTGTGCATCGCGGGTCTCATGGCGCTGTTGGTGCTGCTCGGCAGCTCGCCGCTGCTGCTCGCCCTCGGCGCGGCCATCGGCTGGTTCGGCCTCGACATCTGGCTCGCGCGCAGGGGCCGCCTCCGTCAGGAGCGCATCGAGCGCGACCTGCCCGACTTCCTCGACATCCTCGCGGTAACCGTCCGCGCCGGCCTCGGCTACCGGTCGGCGCTGCAGCGCGTCGCCGAGGCGCTCGGTGGCCCGGTCGGCGACGAGATGGTGCTCGCGCTGCGCCAGATGGACCTCGGCGTGAGCCGCCGCGACGCGTTCATCGGCCTGCGCGACCGCAACTCGTCGGAGACGCTGAGCTCGTTCGTCGCCGCCCAGCTGCAGGCCGAGGAGCTCGGCGTCCCGCTGTCGGAGGCGCTCCATGACATCGCGGTCGACATGCGCCGTGCCGCCCATCAGACCGCCCGGCGCAAGGCGGCGCAGGCCGCGCCCCGCGTGTCGCTGATCGTCACCACCCTGGTCATGCCGGGGTCGATCATCGTCATCGTCGTGGCGATGTTCCTCGGGTCCGACGTCGACCTTGGGGGCCTGGGCGGTGGCTGAGCGCATCCGCGGCCGCGGCCCCAAAGGCGCCTCGGGCTGGCTCGAGTCCGCCTGCAAGCTGATCATCGCGTTCCGCTCCGGCATCCTGCTCGTGACCGTGCTGTCGCTGTCGGACGCCGAGCAGCGCAGCCTGATCGTGCCCGCGATCGCGGCGGCGGCGATCGCGTCCTTCATTCCGCTGCGCTTCTGGGACCGGGTGGGCCCCGCGCTCGTGCGACGGCCGTCCTACCTCGCCGCCGAGCTCGTGCTCGCCGCGCTGATCCTGGTCCTCACCGGCGTCGAGAGCCCGTTCTTCTACTTCACGCTCGGCACGGCGCTGCTCGGAGGGCTCGTGTACGGCTGGCCGGGCGCAGCGCTGTTCTCCGCGATGCTGCTCGGGACCTACTGGTGGGTGCTCGACCTGCGCTCGGAGATCGTCCCGGCGCGCGACACCTTCCAGACCTACGTCGGCCTGCCGGCCCTGTACGTGATCGTCGCCGCGGCCGGCGCCGGAGCGCGGCGGCTCCTCGACCGCCAGGCGGAGGCGGAGGCCGAGCTCGCCGAGACCGAGCGCCTGGCCGCCGCCGAGCACGAGCGTGCCCGGCTCGCGCGCGACATGCACGACTCGCTGGCCAAGACCGTGCACGGCATCGGCTTCGCGGCGCTCGCCCTGTCACGGCGGATCGAGCGCGATCCTGCCGCCGCGGTCCTCGAGGCGAGGCGGCTCGCCGAGGACGCCAAGCAGGCGGCGGAGGAGGCGCGCGACCTGATCGCCGGCCTGCGCTCGAGCGAGGAGGGCGAGCAGTCGCTGGGCGACGGCGTGTACGACGCGGCCAAGCGCTGGTCGGCCGAGAGCGGCATCGCCGTGAAGGTTTCGGCCGACGACGTCGACGGGCTGGCGCCCGACGCGGTCCGCGAGCTCACGTGGATCGTCCGCGAGGCGCTCCGCAACATCAGCCGCCATGCGCCCGACGCGACCCTCGTCCGCGTCCGCGTGCGCGCCCTGGGCGGTCGCGCGGTCCTGCTGGTGGCCGACGACGGCCCCGGGTTCGAGGTCCCCGACCACCTCGAGGAGCTCCAGGCGGGGCGTCACTACGGGCTGGTCGGCATGCGCGAGCGCGCGCGCCTGGTCGGCGGCGACCTCGAGGTCGAGTCCGAGCCGGGCGAGGGCATGACGCTGTCGGCCTGGGTGCCGATCGGGACGCCGCCGGCCCTGCCGGTGCCGCCGGCGGACGTCCCTGCCGCCGCACCGGAGCGTACGGTCACGGGCTACACATGGCAGTGATCCGCGTTCTCCTCGTCGACGACAACGCCATCGTGCGCCGCGGCGTGGCGAGCCTGCTCGCGGAGATGGACGGGATCGAGGTGGTGGGCGAGGCCGGCGACGGGCGCGAGGCGATCGCGCTGGCCGACGAGCTGCGGCCCGACGTCGTGTGCCTCGACGTCCGCATGCCGGTGATGAGCGGCGTCGAGGCGGCCGGCCCGCTGAGCAAGCACGCGCGTGTCCTGATGCTGTCCTACTCGGAGGACGAGGAGCTCGTGACCGGGGCGATCCGCAACGGCGCCTCCGGCTATCTCGTGCACGGGCGCTTCGAGCCCGAGGACCTCGCCGACCGCATCGAGGCGATCGCCCGCGGCGAGATGGTCCTCTCGCCCGCCATCACCCCGGCCGTCTTCGAGGCCCTTCGGCGCGCCCCAGGCCCGGCCAACGACACGCAGGAGACCGGGATGGGCTCGCTCACCGCCCGCGAGCGCGAGGTCCTCAATCTGCTGGCACGCGGCCGTTCGAACCGTGAGATCGCCGAGGAGCTATTCATCACCAACAAGACGGTGAAGAACCACCTCAGCCGCATCTACGAGAAGCTCGACGTGCACTCCCGGGCCGAGGCGATCGCCCTCTGGCTCGGCGTCGGCGGCCGCTGAGCCGGGCGTAGGGAGGCCCAGCCGTGGGTCCCGCGTGGGCCCAGGGGTCCCACGCCGAATTGGGACCTCCGGCCCCTTCCAAGATGAGTCCCGCGCCTCTGGTGGCCCCCCCGGGGCGACCGTAGATTCCTCCCCAGGTCATCGGTCAACCCTTCCCAACCAACCACCAGGGGGAATCACCACATGTCGAGCATCACCACCACCGCGCAGGACACCTCCCTCGAGCTGGCCGTCCGCGGGCAGAACTTCGTCGCGGACCTCGTTGAGCGGATGCAGACTCGCCTGAGCGACGAGCGCGGCCAGACCGCCGCGGAGTACATGGGCATCCTCGTCATCATCGCCGCCATCATCGTCGCGATCACCGGCCTGAACCTCGACACGAAGATCAGGGACGCCGTCGAGACCGCCATCAACAGCATCGCCGGCAAGAAGGAGGAGTAGCACCTCCCGCACACCCGCCGGGCCGACGGCCCCGGAGCGCTCGCTCCGGGGCCGTCGCTCGTTCTGGGGCCGGTCCGGCTCCTATCATGGGTGGCGAGTGCAGCTGGCCGAGCAGATCAAGACCGACGTGACGTCCGCGATGAAGGCGGGCGAGCGCGATCGCGTGTCGGCCCTGCGCCTGGTGCTCTCCGAGCTGCAGAAGGCGGCCAAGGACGGCGGCGCCGACGAGCAGGCCGTGCTCCGGCGCGAGCGCAAGCGCCGCCGCGAATCCGAGGTCGCATACCGCGAGGCGGGGCGCACCGACCTCGCCGAGCAGGAGGCGTTCGAGGCCGGCCTCATCGAGGCCTACCTGCCCGCCGAGCTGTCCGACGCCGAGCTCGACGCGCTGGTTCGCGACGCCATCACCCAGACCGGCGCGCAGGGCCAGCGCGACATGGGCTCGGCGATCAAGCACACGATGGCCGCCGCGGGCGGCCGCGCCGACGGCCGGCGGGTGTCGGCCAAGGTCAAGGAGGCGCTGTCGGCGTAATGGCACGACGGCAGATCGAGCTCTCCAACCAGGTGGCCGCCGAGCTCGCCGGCGCGCAGGACCGGATGCTGCGAGAGCTCGAGCAGCGCGTGGATTGCAACCTGTACCTGCGCGGCAACGTCGTGACGCTCGACGGCGACGCCGAGGCGGTGTCCGAGGCGGCGACGGTGATTCGCGAGCTCTCGACGCTCGTCGAGCGCGGGCACGACGTCTCGCTCGCGACGCTCGACACCGTCGCGCGCGTGCTCGACGAGCACGAGTCGCCCTCGCAGGTCATGGACGACGTCGTGTGGCGCCATCGCAACCTGCGGGTCGCGCCGAAGTCGGTCAACCAGAAGCGCTACGTCGACGCCATCCGGACCTCGACGGTCACGTTCGGCGTGGGCCCCGCCGGCACCGGCAAGACGTTCCTGGCGATGGCGATGGCCACCGCGTCGCTCGCGCGCCGGGAGGTCAACCGGATCATCCTCACCCGTCCCGCGGTCGAGGCCGGCGAGCGGCTCGGCTTCCTGCCGGGCGATCTGATGGCCAAGGTCGACCCCTACCTGCGCCCGCTGTTCGACGCGATGCACGACATGATGGACGCCGAGCGCGTCAGCGCCCACCTCGAGCGCGGCGTCATCGAGGTCGCGCCGCTCGCGTTCATGCGCGGCCGCACTCTCAATGATTCGTTCATCATCCTCGACGAGGCCCAGAACACCACACCCGAGCAGATGAAGATGTTCCTCACGCGCCTCGGCTTCGGCTCGAGGATGGTGGTGACGGGCGACATCACGCAGGTCGACCTGCCGCGCGACCAGAAGTCCGGGCTCGTCGTCGTCGGCGACATCCTGGACGGCCTCGAGGACGTCTCGTTCGTGCGCTTCGGGGGCGAGGACGTCGTCCGCCACAAGCTCGTCCAGGCGATCGTGGCCGCCTACGCGACCCACGCCGAGCAGGCGGCGACCGAGTTGCGCCCCGCGCGGCGCGGCGCCTGACCGCCGGTGCTCGACGTCGAGGTCCTGGGCGACGCCCTGCCCGAGGACGAGGTCCAGCGGCTGTGCGCGCTGGCGCTCGCGTCGGCGGCGATCGATGACGGCCACCTCGCGGTGACGTTCGTCGACCCGGTGCGGATCGCGGCGCTCAACGCCGAGCACCGCGGCAAGCCCGAGCCCACCGACGTGCTCTCCTTCCCGGTCGACGAGGTGGGGGAGGCCTACGGCGAGCGTGAGCTCGGCGACGTCGTGATCTGCCCCGAGTACACAGTGGACCTGGCCGAGGCGGTCATCCACGGCACGCTGCACCTGACGGGGATGGACCACGAGACCGACCAGGGGGAGATGCTGGCGCTGCAGGCCGAGATCCTGAGCTGGTTTCCGTCGTCGGCCGGCCCCCGGCCATGACCCGGTCGGGGTTCGTCTCGCTCGCGGGCCGCCCCAACGTCGGCAAGTCGACGCTCGTCAACGCGATCGTCGGGCACAAGGTCGCGATCGTCTCGGAGAAGCCGCAGACGACGCGCCGCGCGATCCGCGGCGTGGCGACGCGCACGGCGGGGCATGACGCCTGGCAGCTCGTGCTCACCGACCTGCCGGGCGTCCAGCGCCCGCGCGACACGCTGACCGAGCGCATGCAGCGCCGCGTGGAGTCAGAGCTGGCCGACTCCGACGCCGCACTGCTGATCCTCAACGGCGACCAGGGGGTCGGCGGCCCTGGCGACCGCTTCATCGCCGAGGCGCTCAGCCGGGTCTCGATCCCGGTGGTCGTCGCGGTCAACAAGGTCGACCGGCTCGACCACACGCGCACGGTCGCTGCGCTCCAGGCCGCGGCCGACCTCGGCCTGGACGCCGAGGTCTTCCCGATCTCCGCGCGCACGGGCAAGGGCGTCGGCCCGCTCGTCGAGCACCTCGCCGGCCTGCTCCCCGAGGGCCCGTTCTACTTCCCGCCCGAGGACCGCTCCGACCAGCCCGAGCGGGTGATGCTCGCGGAGCTCATCCGCGAGCAGGTGCTGCGCCGCACGCGCCAGGAGGTCCCCCACGCCGTCGAGGTCCACGTCGAGGACGTGATCGAGGAGCTCAAGGACGGCCTGATCACCGTCGAGGCGGTGGTGTGGGTGGAGACGGAGTCCCAAAAGGGCATCGTCATCGGCAAGGGGGGCGCGATGATCAAGGCGATCGGCACCGCCGCGCGCAAGGAGCTCGAGCGCGAGCTCGGCGCCCATGTGCACCTGGAGCTGTCCGTCCGCGTCCGGCGCTCCTGGCGCGCCGACGACGCCCTGCTGGACCGGCTCGGCATCACCTGAGCGCGTCGAACAGCCGCTGCGCGACGGGGCGGTCGAGGTGGGCGACCCGCTCCCGCGTCCCGGCGCCGGCGGCGAGCGCGAAGCCGGCCAGTCCCGCGCGGCGCTGGAACGGGTTCTCGCGGATCTCGTGGCGCTGGACGCGGCGGCGGGACACGATCACCGTGCGCCGTGCGAGCCGGCGGGAGCGCAGCAGGACGCGGTCCTCCTCGAGCCGCCACCCCGCGGCCCGGTGGTCGAGCAGGCCCTTGGCGGCGGCGGGCGCGAGCAGGAGCAGCCACCCGGGGCCGAGCGTCACCGCGAGCCAGAGCGAAACCGGCGCCGCGAGCAGCAGCGGCGACGTCAGGTAGCGGCGCCGTGCGCGCGACGGCGCCGGCTCGAGTGGCGCGGCGGGCCCGGCGAGCGCCGGGACCAGCGCGGCGAGGACCGCCTCGACGTCGCGGGCGCGGACGAGCGGGAACAGCGTCTGGGCGGCGCCCGCCTCGGTGGCGTAGCCTGCCACCTCGACGCGCAGGGCGGCGAGCCCGAACGGCTGGCGCAGCAGGCCCTCGACGACGGTGACAGCCTGGACGCGCGCGAGCGGGAGGCTCGCCTCGCGCCGCGCGAGCACCCCCCGGCGGATCAGCAGGCGCTCGCCGTCGCGGGTCGCGGTGAATCCGGCGAAGGCGACGATCGCGCCGGCGATCGACAGCAACCAGGCGAGCGCCAGCACCGCGAGGCCGGCGGCGACGAGCGTGGCCGCGGTCGGCTCCGCGTCGGTCGAAAGGCCGATGCGCTCGGCGAGCGCGGTCGGGTCGTCGCCGCCGAGGTCGTCGATCACCTGCGTCGCTCCGGCGAGCACCGGGGCGATGACCGCGAGCTGCCCCGACGTGAGCGCCGCGACGAGCAGCTCGCGGGTGCCCAGCCGGCGCACCGCGTCGGGCTCGGGCGCGGGCGCCGCCGCGTCGCCGGCGGGCCGGCCGACGACCGCCCGCAGCTCCGCGACCGCGGCCGGGGAGAGCGCCTCGAGGACGATCTCGCCCTCGCGCCCGCCTCCGGCCGCCTGGACGTGGACCTCGGTCACGCCGAACACCCGCTGGAGCGGGCCCTGGACCGTGTCGACGGCCTGCACGCGGTCGAGCGGGATGACCGTCTCGCGGGCGGCGAGGATCCCGCGGCGCGCGGAGACGGCGCGGTCTGAGACCTCGTAGGACGCCGTGCGCCAGGTGAGGTAGCCGACGGTCGCCGCCGCCAGCGTCGCCACCAGCGCGAACACCGCTCCGCGCACGAGCGAGGCGGCGTCGAAGCCCGTGCCACCGACCATCGCGCCGAGGCCGATCAGCGCCGGGAAGGCGGCGCCCCGCAGCGTGCGCGCCGCCAGCACCGCGATCCCCGCCGGGTGCAGGCGCCGCCGGCCGGTCACAGCTCGTCGGGCGTGCGCGCCAGCGTGGCGATGCGGTCGCGGACCGCGGTCGCCTCGGCGACCGGCAGCGCGGGGATGGCGCTCGCCCCCGCGGCGGTGTGGAAGACGACGGTGGCGACCCCGAGCGCCTGCTCGAGCACCCCGCGGCGTGTGTCGACGTGCTGCACGCGCGCCATCGGCACGAGCGTGCGGACGACCGTGAACGTCCCGCGCAGCAGGTCGATCTCCTCGTCGCGCACCTCGTAGCGCCAGCGCCGCCAGCGCACCTCGGGCACGACGATCACCCCACCGGCGGCGCCCAGGACGGGCACGACCCAGATCAGCGTCCCCAGCGCAGCCGGCAGCTCATCGACCGTGCTCAGCAGCACCGCCGCGCCGATCGCGACCGCGCCCCAGTGCAGGGCGGCCTCCAGGCGCCAGAGCGTCCGCGCCTGGCGCGGCAGCCGGCGGCTCGGCTCGGCGGGGCTCTCGGCGTCGTCCATGCGCCCTAGAGCTTGCGACCGAGCTCCTTGGCGAGGCGCGCGTACTGGTCGAGGCCGATGTCGGGCTCGAACAGGAACGGCAGGGTGAGCACCGCAGCGCCCTGGACGTCGCGCCGCAGCCGGCGGAGGTGGACGCGCTGGGTGCGCGCCCGATCATGCTCGGAGAGCGCCGCGCGCACCGCAGCCGCGGCCTCGGGGCCGAGACCGTTCGCCTCGGCGGCCGCCCGCAGGCTGTCGGCCTCGTCACGCGAGAAGCGCTCCGGATAGAGGCCGTTGACGACGACCGCGTCGAGCCCGAGGCCGACCGCGTCGCGCAGCCGGCCGTCCATCTCCAGCGTCTCGGTGACCGGCATCTCCTCGGGCAGCGCCACCGCCAGGTAGCCGGTGCGCGCGGGGTCTGACAGCAGGTCCGCGACCTTGGTGGCCTGGCGGCGGATCGGGCCGACGCGCGCGATCTCGCCGAACGTCCGCGGCGTGGTCAGCATCGCGATGCCGTGGCCGGAGGCGGGCGCGTCGACGACGACGAGATCGTAGGTGCGGTTCTTGCGGTCCCAGCGATGGAGCTGCGCGAGCTCCCACACCTTGGCGATGGTGATGAGCTCCTTGGCGCCCGGGGCGGCGGCCACGAAGTACTGGAACGCCGAGGACCGCAGCAGGGTCCGGAACGCGCCGCCGCCGAGCGCGCCGAGCTGGCGCGCGAGCCACTCCTCGAGCGCCTTCTGGGGGTCGATGGAGATCACCCACAGGTTGTCGGCGAGCTGGACCTCGACCTCGCGGCCGACGCCCTGGCGCTCGAACGCGCGCGACACCCGGTCCTGCTCGGCGACCTCGCAGACGATGGTCCGGCGGCCGCGTGCCGCCGCAGCCAGCCCGATCGACGCCGCGACAGTCGTCTTCCCGACGCCCCCCTTTCCGGTGACATACAGGAGCGTCTTGTCGAGCAGCGACCCGTCCATCGTGGGTCTGACAGCATGACGACATGGGGCAGACGACCGCCGCACCGCTCGGCACCGACCGCGCCCTCGAGGCCTCCTACGAGGCCTGCCGCCGGATCCACCGCCGCCACGATCCGACCTACTACTGGGCGACGCGGCGCCTGCCGCGCGACAAGCGCCCCGCGACCCACGCGCTCTACGCCTACGTGCGCACCGCGGATGACATCGTCGACGACCCCCAGGCCCCCGATCCGGCGCAGCGGCGCGCCGCGCTGAACGCTTGGGAGGCCGAACTCGACCGCGGCCTGACGGGCGACGACGGCGCGCATCCGGTGGTCGCCGCGCTGGTCGACGCGGCCGGGCGCCACGACCTGCCGCTCGGCGAGCTGAAGGCCTACATGCGCTCGATGCGCGTCGACTGCGGGCCGGTGCGGATCGAGAGCTGGCCGGAGCTCGAGACCTACATGCACGGCTCGGCGGGGTCGGTCGGGCGCATCATGGCCCGGCTGCTCGACGTGCCCGAGCGCCATCACGCCGACTTCGGCCGGCTCGGCCTCGCCTTCCAGCTCACCAACTTCATTCGCGACGTGCGCGAGGACTACCGGCTCGACCGCGTGTACCTGCCCGCCGAGGATCGCCGGCGCTTCGGCGTCTCGGTGGACGACATCGGCTCGCCACGCGCGGGCGCCGCGCTGCGCGCCCTGCTTGCCCACGAGGTGGCGCGGGCACGCACCCTGTTCGCCGAGGCGCAGTCGGCCGTGGCGGCGACGCCGCCGTCGGTGCGCCCCGGCATCCGCTTGGCGTCGGCGGTCTACGAGCGCGTGCTCGACCGCGTGGAGGCGGTCGGCTTCGACGTGCTCGGCCGGCGGACGTCGCTGCAGCCGTGGCAGCTGCCCGGCGTCGCCCTGGGGGCGCTGCGGCGGTGACTCGCCGCGCGACGCTGCGCGGGGAGGACCGCACGCCGCTCGAGGGGCCCGCCGCCCGCGCCGACGTGCTCGTGTGCGGCGCGAGCTTCGCGGGCCTCTCCGTCGCGCGGGCGCTGGCGGGCGCCGGCGCCGACGTGCTGGTCGTCGACCGCTACGAGATCGGCGAGCGCCAGACCTCCGCCTGCGCGGCGCCGACCGAGTGGCTGCACGCGATGGGGATCCACGACGCGATCCGCCAGGAGATCCCCTGCATGGCGTTCCACACGCCGCACGGATCGGCCCGCCACCGGCTCCCGTGGAGCTGGTCGTCGTTCGACTACCGGACGCTCTGCGAGGAGCTGTGGGCGCAGTGCGGCGACGCCCGATTCGAGGTCGCGAAGGTGGAGGGCCGCACCGGCGGGGTCGTACTCACCGACCGCGGCGACCTGCGCGCGCCCCTCGTCGTCGACGCCCTCGGCTGGCGCCGGGTCCTCGCGCCGGGCCCGAACGTGCAGCCGCCCGAGGCGTTCGCCTCCCGCGGCCTCGAGGTCCATCCCGACGCCGGCTCACCGGCGCCCCGCGACCTCGACGTCTGGATCGACCGCTCGCTGATCCGCCACGGCTACGCCTGGTCGGTGCCGGCGGAGGGCGAGCAGCGCGTCGGGGTCGGCTCCTACGAGCCGCGCGACCACGTCAAG
Source organism: uncultured Solirubrobacterales bacterium (assembly GCA_963828075.1). Taxonomy (GTDB): domain Bacteria; phylum Actinomycetota; class Thermoleophilia; order Solirubrobacterales; family Solirubrobacteraceae; genus JACCYI01. The sequence continues at coordinate 3,982,024 of CAWHDH010000021.1, forward strand.
GAGCCGACGAAGGCGATCGCGGGGCGCATCGGCGTCGACGCAGTCCGCTACCAGGGCAACTGGTTCCCGCACCGCCTCCGCGACGCGGTCGAGGACGGCGTGTGCTTCGTCGGCGACTCGGCGGGGCACTGCTTCCCGCTGTCGGGCGAGGGGATCCGCACGGCGTTCTACTTCGGGACCGCCTGCGGCCGCGAGCTGCGCGACGTGGTCGCGGGCCGCGCCACGCGTGAGGCCGCGCTCTCGCGGTACGCAAGCTTCTCGGAGAGCCACGCGCCGGCCTTCGCGCGCGCCTACCGGCTCCAGCGCCTGATCCCAGCGCTCCCGCCGCGCCTGCTCACGCGCGTCCTCGCGCTCGCCGGCCGGCGGCGGATCTGCGACCGCGCCTTCGGGTGGTACCTCGAGCAGGCCCACCCGCGCGCCGTGGCGTAGCGAAAGGCGTACGTTCCCGTCCGTCACCGCGGAAAGGAGCGAGGATGGGACAGCCGGTCGTCCACTTCGAGATCATCGGGAAGGACGCGGACACGCTGCATGCCTACTACTCGGAGCTGTTCGGGTGGAAGATCTCCGCCGACAACCCGATGAAGTACGGCACGGTGCTGCGCGAGGACAACGTGTCGGCCGCGGGGATCGGGATCGGCGGCGGAATCGGCGGCGGCCCGGAGGGCTACGACGGGCACGTCACCGTGTACGTCGAGGTCCCGGACGTCGAGGCCGCGCTCGCCAAGGCCGAGGCGCTCGGCGGGACCCGCATGATGGGCCCGGAGAAGCCGATGGAGGGCGTCGAGATCGGCCTGTTCACCGACCCCGAGGGCCACACCGTCGGCGTCGTCAAGGAGCAGCCCTAGGGCACGATGACGAGCTTGGCATGCGGCGACGCAGCCTGGCGCTCGTAGGCGGAGCGCACCTCCTCGAGCGCGACGCGCTCGACCTCGACCGCCAGGTCGCCGGCCGCGGCGTGGTCGCACATCCGCGCGTACGCGGCGCGGCGGGCCTCGGCCGGCACCGCGAAGTTCGAGTAGCCGAGGATGTCGAGCTGCCGGCCGCGGACGGCCGCCGAGGTGAGCGACGCGTGGGTGCCCGCCGACTGGCCCATCTGGACGAAGCGCGCGCCGGGGTTGCAGGCCTCGGTCGCCGCGGCGGCGGGCTCGCCCCACACCGGGTCGAGCACGACGTCGAAGCCGCCGCCCGCGGCGTCGCGCAGCGCCGCCGCCAGGTCATCGTCGTTGCCGATGCGGACGGTCGTGTCCGCGCCCGCCGCCAGCGCGCGCTCGAGCCCCGCCTCGCTGCGGGCGGCGGCGACCACACGGCCGGCCCCGAGCAGCTTGGCCGCCTGGACACCGATGCCGCCCACCGTCCCGCTCGCGCCGAGGATGAGCACGGACTCGCCTGGGCGCAGGCGCGCGCGCCACTCGAGCGGCAGCCAGGCCGCGAGGCCGGCGACCCCCAACGCGACCGCCTGGCCGTCGTCGACGCCGTCGGGGACGTCGAACACCCCCGCCGGATCGATCAGCGCGCGCTCGGCCATGGATCCGAACGGCGCGATCGGCTCGTCGAAGTAGACGCGGCGGCCGTCGAGCTCGCCGACGCCCTCGCGCCCGCAGACCGACGGCAGCGGCGGATCGGGTCCGTAGAACGAGCCGTTGGCGATGTTGACGTCGACCGGGTTCAGGCCCGCGACCGACACCGCGACGACGGCCTGGCCCTCCCCGGCGACCGGCTCCTCGAACTCGCCGGCCTCCGGCAGCCCGAGCTCGGTGAGGACGGCGGCACGCACCCACCGGACCCTACAACCGCAGGTTCGCCGGCCGGCCGACGTTGACGATCACATGGCCCGACTCCTGATCGCCGTCCTGCTCGCCCTCGTCGCCGTCGTGGCGGCCGGCACCGCCCGCGCTCCCCGGGCCGCAGGCGCCGCCTCCCTGCTGCCCGGCACGCCGCTGCCGGTCCTCGTCGAGCAGGCGGTCCCGCGCCGGTGCGAGACCCGGCTGCGCCAGGGCGCCGCGGGCGTCACGGTGGTGCCGTACACCTCGCCCGGCCGCGGGGTCGTGACCGTCCGGACGGCGGGCACGGAGGGCGACTGGGACCTCGCGGTCTTCGACGCGATGACGCGGCGGCGGCTGGGCGGCTCGGCGACGTTCGGGTCGCGCGAGACGGCGACGGCGCTGGTCGACGGCCCGCGCCGGCTGGCCCTGCAGCTCTGCCGCCGCCGCGGCGCGAGCGTCTCGCTACCGCTGGCGGTGGAGTTCTTCGCGATCACGAGCACGGAGCGCCCGCAGCCGGGCCGACTCGTCTCGGTCGCGGTGGACTCGCCCGAGGACATCGGGCGGCTCGAGGACCTCGGGCTCGACGTGACCCACCACGCGACGGACCGCTCGGTCGACGTGATCCTCTACCGCGCTTCGGAGCGCACCCGCCTGCGCCGGGCCGGCTTCCGCTGGCGCACGAAGGTCGCCGACCTCGGCGCGCAGGACCGTCGCGACCGCGCCGCCGAGCGCGCGAGCGCCAGGCGCGCCCAGGCGCGCGCGCTGCCGTCTGGCCGGACGCTGTACCGGACCTACGAGGAGTACGGCGCCGACCTCACCGAGCTCGTCGAGACCTACCCCGGCCACGTCCGGCGCGTGACGCTGCCCGAGCCGTCGCTCGAGGGCCGCCCGCTCGAGGGCGTCGAGATCGCCGCCGAGGTCGGTCGCGTCGGCGACGGGCGGCCGATCTTCCTGCTCGGAGGGCTCACCCACGCCCGCGAGTGGCCGGCGGGCGAGCTCGCGATCGAGTTCGCCATCGACCTGGCGAAGTCCTACGGCACCGACCCGCGGGTGACTGAACTCCTTCAGAAGACGCGCGTCATCGTGTTGCCGGTGCTCAACCCGGACGGCTACGTCGTCTCGCGCACCGCCGGCGAGGCGACACCCGGCGGCGACGACACGCCGCCGGAGGGCACGCTCGGAATGGCCGTCGGCGACGCCGGCGCCTACAAGCGCAAGAACTGCCGCGCGCGCACGCCGGAGGAGCAGGCGACCCCGTGCGCGAGCCGAGCGCCGTTCGGCGTCGACCTCAACCGCGCCTACGGCGCCTTCTGGGGCGGCGACGGGTCGAGCAGCGACAACACCACCCAGCAGTACCGGGGCACCGAGCCGTTCTCGGAGCCCGAGGCCCGCGCGGTCCGGCGGTTCGGCGCGGCGAACCAGATCCAGACCTTCATCACCAACCACACGTTCACCGACGGGCGGATCCTGCGCCAGCCGGGGTTCGACGTCGAGAACGACCCCGTCCCGCCGGTTCTCGACGAGGAGCCGATCTTCGTGAGGCTCGGCGACCAGATGGCCGACGCGACCGGCTACATCTCCGAGCTCGGCTACGCGACGCTCGGCAACATCACCGGCCCGTCGGACGACTTCCTCTTCTACTCGCAGGGGACGATCGGCTACACGCCCGAGATGCGCGGGTCCAACTTCCACACGAACTTCGCCGACGCGGTCATCGGCGAGTACGAGGGCGAGGGGACCAAGGTGGGCCGCGGCTGGCGCGAGGCCTACCTGGACGCCACCGAGCAGGCGGGCGACCCCGCCGACCATTCCGTCATCGAGGGCAGCGCGCCGGCCGGCCGCGTGCTGCGCCTGCGCAAGACGACGCAGCTGACCACCTCGGACGACGAGGACGGCAACGGTGAGAAGGACAAGGAGCCGATCGTCTTCGACGAGACCGTCGACACCACGCTCACCGTCCCCGCCGCCGGCCGCTACGAGTGGCACGTCAACCCGTCGACGCGCCCGCTGGCGCCCGCGAAGGAGGCGTTCACACTCACCTGCGAGGCGCCGGATGGGACCGTGATCGAGACCCAGCAGGTCGAGGTCGACCGTGGCGAGGCCGTCACCCGCGACCTCGCCTGCGGCACCTCACCCTCGCCGCCCCCGCCCCCGCCGCCGCCGCCGGCGACTCCGCCGCCCGCCACCCCGCCCCGGACGCCGCCCGGCCGTCCGGGCCTCGAACCCGACGGCCAGACGCCCGGTGTCGCCGGCACGCCCGTGAACAGCACCCCACGGACGGTGCGCATGATCATCCGCCGGGGCTCCGCGTCGGTCCGCCGGCTCGTCCGCCGCCGCGCGCTGGCCATCTTCCTGCGCTTCGACGAGGGCCCGCTGACCGACGTGCGCGTGCGGCTCGTCGACCGCGCCGGACGCACGGTCGCGGCCGGCCGGCGCACCCGCCTCGGCCGCAGCGCGCGAGTCCTCCTGCGCCTCGCCCGCCGGCCGCGTCCGGGGCTCCACGCCGTCGTGGTGACGGGTCGCGACGCCTCGGGCCGCCCCGTCACGGCGAAGCGGTCGGCGCGCCTGCGCCGCTGAGAGCGCCCCCTAGAATCCCGCGCCCATGGACGACGGCACCATCGCCTACGACGAGCAGGGCCTCGTCCCCTGCGTGATCCAGGACTGGGCCTCAGGCGAGGTCCTGACCCTCGCGTACATGAACGCGCAGGCGCTCGAGCGCACCCGGGCGACCGGTGAGCTGCACCTGTGGTCGCGGTCGCGCGCCGAGCTGTGGCACAAGGGCGCGACGTCGGGCAACACCCAGGCGGTCAAGGCGATCCGCTACGACTGCGACGCCGACGCGGTCCTGGCGCTCGTCGAGCCCGCCGGTCCCGCCTGCCACACGGGCGAGCGGACCTGTTTCTACCGGGGGGAGCTCGATCCGCCCGCTCCGCACGAGGTGCTGCCCGGGCTCGAGCGCACGCTCGCCGAGCGCGCCGCGAGCCGCCCCGAGGGCTCCTACACCGCGCGCCTGCTCGCCGACCCGCCGTTCATCGGCGAGAAGGTGCGCGAGGAGGCCGAGGAGGTCGCGCGGGCGGCCCGGGAGGAGACCGACGAGCGCGTCGCCGAGGAGGCCGCCGACGTCCTGTACCACCTTGCCGTCCTGCTGCGCTCGCGCGGCCTCGGGCTCGCCGACGCGGCGGAGGTCCTCAGTGGCCGTCGCCGCTGACGTCCAGTTGCGCGGGGAGGTCGGACCGACCCTCGACGAGGTCCGCGTCCTCGCGCGCGAGCACAACCTCGTCCCGATCCGCCAGAGCTTCATCGCCGACTGCGAAACGCCGGTGTCCGCGTTTCTGAAACTGCGGGGCGCGGGCCCCGCCTTCCTGCTCGAGTCCGCCGAGCAGGGCCAGCGCGTCGGGCGCTGGAGCTTCATCGGCTACAAGCCGCGCCGCGTCCTGCGCTGGTCGCTGGCCGACGGCGGCGATCCCTATGCGCTCGCCGCCGCCGAGGTCGCCCGCCACCGCCAGGCGACGCTCCCGGGGCTGCCGCCGTTCGCGGGCGGCGCGGTCGGCTTCTTCGGTTATGACTGCGTGCGCACCGTCGAGCCGCTCGACGAGCCGAACCCCGACCCGGTCGGGCTGCCGGACATGGCGCTGATGCTGTCCGACGTGCTGGTGGCGTTCGACCACCTCAAGCACACCACGACGGTGCTGGCCAACGTCTACGTCGAAGACGACCTCGAGGCCGCCTACGGCCGCGCCGTCGCGCTGATCGCCGAGGTCCGCGAGCGCTTGGCCGGGCCGCTGCCCGCGGTCGCGGCGCCCGGCCCGACAGCGCGACCCGAGCCCACGTTCGAGTCCAACATGCCGCGCGAGGCGTTCGAGGCGATGGTCGCGCGGATCGTCGAGTACGTGCACGCGGGCGACGCGTTCCAGGTCGTGCCCTCGCAGCGCTGGTCGGCGCCCACCCCGGTCGAGCCGTTCTCGATCTACCGCGGGCTGCGTGCGGTCAACCCCTCGCCGTACATGTACTACCTGGACTTCGAGGACTTCCAGGTGGTCGGCGCCTCGCCCGAGCCGCTGCTCACCGTCACCGGCCGCCGCGTGAGCACCCGGCCGATCGCGGGGACGCGGCCGCGCGGCGGCGACGCCGAGCAGGACGCGCGGATCGCCGCCGAGCTGCTCGCCGACGAGAAGGAGCGCTCCGAGCACGTCATGCTCGTCGACCTCGGCCGCAACGACCTCGGGCGCGTGTGCGAGTACGGCTCCGTCGAGGTCGAGACGTTCATGAGCGTCGAGACCTACTCGCACGTCATCCACATCGTCTCCAACGTCGCCGGCCGCCTGCGCGCCGAGGTGAGCCCGACCGACGCCCTGCGCTCGGTCCTGCCCGCGGGGACGCTGTCGGGCGCGCCGAAGGTCCGCGCCATGCAGATCATCGACGAGCTCGAGCCGGTCAAGCGCGGCGCCTACGGCGGTGCCGTCGGCTACCTCTCCTACGCCGGCGACCTCGACACCTGCATCTGCATCCGTACCGTCGTCGTCAAGGACGGCCTCGCGCACGTCCAGGCCGGGGGTGGCACGGTGGCCGACGCCCAGCCCGCGTACGAGTTCGAGGAGTCCAAGAACAAGGCGCGCGGCGTCGTGCGGGCGATCGAGCTCGCCGCCCGTCAGGGGGACTGGCCGTGACCCGCGTGCTGGTGATCGACAACTACGACTCCTTCACCTACAACCTCGTCCAGTACCTCGGCGAGCTCGGCGCGGAGGTCGAGACGGTGCGCAACGACGCCGCCGACGTCGACGCGCTGCTCGAGTCCGCGCCCGACCGCGTGGTCGTCTCGCCCGGGCCGTGCACGCCCAACGAGGCCGGCATCTCGGTCGAGGCGATGCGCCGCTTCCCCGAGGCGGGGATCCGGACGCTCGGCGTCTGCCTCGGCCACCAGTCGCTCGCCCAGGCGTTCGGCGGCCAGGTGATCCGCCACATCCCCGTCCACGGCAAGACGACGCAGATCGAGCACGACGGCACCGGGATCTTCGCCGGCCTGCCGAGCCCGCTCACCGTCGGGCGCTACCACTCGCTCGTCGTCGAGGAGTCCTCGCTGCCGGCGGTGCTCGAGCCGAGCGCCTGGGGCGGCGGCGTCCTGATGGCCATGCGCCACCGCGAGCTGCCCGTCGACGGCGTCCAGTTCCACCCCGAGTCGGTGCTCACGCCCGACGGCAAGCGGCTGCTGGAGGCGTTCCTTGCCTAATCCAGTCTTGACGCGGGCGATCGACGCGCTGGCGTCGGGCCACGATCTCCCCGCCCAGCAGGCGGCCGAGGTCCTCGGCGAGATCATGGGCGGCAACGCCTCGGAGGTCGAGACGGCCGCGGTGCTGATCGCGCTGCGGACGAAGGGGGAGACGGTCGAGGAGCTCGTCGGGCTGGCGACCACCATGCGCCGCCTCGCCGTCCCGGTCGTCGTCGGCGCCGCGGCGCGCGACGGCCTGCTCGACACCGCGGGGACCGGCGGCGGGCGGACGACCTTCAACGTCTCGACCACCGCCGCGCTGATCGCCGCCGGGGCCGGCTGCGTGGTCGCCAAACACGGCAACCGGTCCGCCACCGGCCTCTCGGGCTCCGCCGACCTGCTCGAGGCGCTCGGCGTCCGCATCGACCTCGGGCCCGCGCAGGTCGCGCGGTGCATCGAGGAGATCGGCTTCGGCTTCATGTTCGCCCCGGCCCATCACGGCGCGACCCGCTTCGTCGTGCCCGTGCGCAAGGAGCTGGCGGTGCGCACGATCTTCAACTTCCTCGGCCCGCTCACCAACCCCGCGGGCGCGACGCGCCAGCTCATCGGCGTCTCGGACCCGGCCTACCAGGACACGATGGCGGGGGCGCTGGCGCAACTCGGGGCGCGCAGGGCGCTGGTAGTGTCGAGCTCGGACGGTCTCGACGAGATGAGCACCTCGGGCACAACGCGGGTCGTGCAGGTCGACGACGGCGAGCAGCAGACGTACGAGGTCTCGCCGGCCGACGTGGGCTTGGCGACCGCCGAGCCGGGCGACGTCCGGGGCGGCATGCCGGCCGACAACGCCGACGTGACCCGGCGGATCCTCGCCGGCGAGCCCGGGCCGCCGCGCGACCTCGCCGTCCTCAACGCCGGCGCCGCGATCCTCGCCGCCGGGCGCGTGGTGACGCTCGAGGAGGGCGTCCGCGCCGCCGAGGCGGCGATCGACGACGGCGCCGCCGCCCGCGCGCTGGACGCGCTGGTCGATCTGACCGGCGAGTTGTCGGGTAGGGGAGGCCGATGAGCGTCCTCGATCGCATCGTCGAGACCACCCGCGAGGAGGTCGAGCGCCGCCGCGAGGCGCGTCCCTTGGCCGATCTCGAGGCCGCGCTGCGCCAGCGCCCGGAGGGCCGCCCCTTCAATGAGGCGCTGATCCGCCCCGGGGTGTCGCTGATCGCCGAGCACAAGCGCCGGTCGCCGTCGGCGGGGCCGATCCGCGAGGGCGCGAGCGTCGCCGACATCGTCCTCGCCTACGAGCGCGGCTGCGCCGCGGCGATCTCGGTGCTGACCGAGGGCCCGAACTTCGGCGGCTCGCTCGACGATCTGCGCGAGGCGCGGCGCGTCACCGAGCTGCCCGTCCTGCGCAAGGACTTCATCGTCGACCCCTACCAGGTCTACGAGTCGGCAGTGGCGGGTGCCGACGCGATCCTGTTGATCGTCGCCGCGCTGCACCCCGAGGATCTCTTCGTGCTGCACCGCGAGGCGCGCGCGCTGGACCTCGACGTGCTCGTGGAGGTCCACGACGAGGAGGAGCTCGAGGTCGCGCTCGAGGTCGACGCCGACGTCCTCGGCATCAACAACCGCGACCTCACCGACTTCACCGTCGACCTCGAGCGGACCTACGCGCTCCTCGCCGACGTCCCGGCCGGCAAGACGGTCGTCTCGGAATCCGGCCTGCATTCGCGCGAGCAGCTCGAGGAGCTCGAGCGCGTGGGCGTCGACGCCGTGCTGGTGGGGGAGATGCTGATGCGCGCCGACGACATCGAGGCGGCGTGCCGCGACTTGATCGGCGGCTCGGCGGAGTACTACGAGCCGGACCGTTAGTCGTACAACAGTTGTCCGTTCGACCCCCAAGCTTTAGCCGCGGTTCAGCGGCCCGAGGCATACCACTCCTCATGCGGAAGTCCACGTTCGCTCCGGTGCTGCTCGCTGCCCTGATGGGCGGCGGTGTCACGGCGGGCGCCCTGGTGGGGGCGGGCATCGTCGGCGGCGAGACCACGACGATCGTCCAGCAGGCGCCGCTCGGCGGCGGTCCCACGCCCGCGCCGGACTCGCGCGCCTCGGGTGGCGCGAAGGCCCTGACCGCCCGCGACATCTACCGGCGCGACGCGCCGGGCGTCGTCTTCATCCGGTCGCAGACCGTCCAGCGCGGCACCTCGCCGTTCGACCTCTTCGGCAGCCCGGGGCAGCAGCAGAGCGTGTCGACGGGCTCGGGCTTCGTCATCGACGACCAGGGCTTCGTGCTCACCAACGCCCACGTCGTCGCCTCCTCCACCGACGTGCGCGTGCTGTTCTCCGACAAGCGCGTCCGTGAGGCGCGGATCGTCGGCAAGGACGAGTCGACCGACCTCGCGCTGCTCAAGGTCGACCCCGAGGGCCTCGACCTGCGCCCGCTCGAGCTCGGGGACTCCAAGACCGTCCAGGTCGGCGACCCGACCGTCGCCATCGGCAACCCCTTCGGCCTGGACCGGACGCTCACCACCGGCGTCATCTCGGCCCTGCAGCGGCGCATCGAGGCGCCCAACGGGTGGGGCATCGACAACGTGATCCAGACCGACGCGGCGATCAACCCCGGCAACTCGGGCGGGCCGCTGCTCGACGCGGCGGGCCGCGTCATCGGGATCAACTCGCAGATCGCCACCGGCGGCGGGCAGGGCGGCGGCAGCGTCGGCATCGGCTTCGCGGTGCCGGTCAACACCGCCAAGGAGGTGATCCCCAAGCTCAAGAAGGAGGGCCACGTCGAGCGCGCCTACATGGGGGTCGCCGGAACGTCGATCGACGAGTCGCTCGCGCCGCTCAACCTGGCGGCCAAGTCGGGCGTGCTCGTCCAGGAGGCGACGCAGGGCGGGCCCGCCGACAAGGCGGGGATCCGCGGCGGCGACCCGAGCTCGGCGACGAACGTCGGCGGCGAGGAGGTCGTGCTCGGCGGCGACGTCATCCAGGCGATCGACGGCAAGCCGGTCGACGCGATGGAGGACGTGATCGCGATCGTCGGCGGGCACAAGCCGGGCGACCGGCTGAGCGTCAAGATCCTGCGCGGCGGGCGCTCGCAGACCGTCGTCGTGACGCTCGAGAACCGCCCCGCCCGCGCGCCGAGCGGCTGACCCGGAGGCTCGCCCCGCCGTACGATGCTGGGGTGACCCGGGTCAAGATCTGTGGCATCACCCGCCTCGAGGACGCCGAGCTCGCCGTCGAGCTCGGCGCCTGGGCGCTCGGTTTCATCCTCTGGCCGGGCTCCAAGCGCGCCTGCGATCCCGACATCGCGGCGGCGCTCGCCGCGCGGCTGCGCCGACGGGTCAAGACCGTCGGCGTCTTCGTGAACCCGACGCTCGACGAGGTCGCCCACGCGGCCGACGCCATCGGCCTGAGCCACGTGCAGCTCCACGGCGACGAGGGGCCGGCGTTCTGCGCCGAGGCCGCGCGGCGGACGGGCTGCCGGGTCATCAAGGCGGTGCCCGTGCGCTCGGGGGCCGACCTGCAGGCCGCCGAGGTGTTCCGCGCGGTCGACTACCACCTGCTCGACACCGGCCACGCCGCCCTGCGGGGCGGGACCGGCGAGACGTGGGACTGGGCGCTGGCCCCGGTCCGGCCCTCCGCGGTCCCGAAGATCCTCTCGGGCGGCCTCACCCCGGAGAACGTCGCCGACGGGATCCGGACGCTGCAGCCGTTCGCGGTCGACGTGGCGTCCGGTACCGAGGTGCCCGGGCAGCCCGGGATCAAGGACCACGAGCGCCTGCGCGCGTTCATCGAGGCCGCCTCGGCGCCGGTGGGGTCGGCCGCGTGAGCACGACCACCGGCCTGCCCCACCGCTTCGGCCGCTACGGCGGCCAGTACGTCCCGGAGACACTGATGCCCGCGCTGGGCGAGCTCGAGGCCGCGTGGCTCGAGGCGCGCGTCGACGACGACTTCCGCGCCGAGCTCGGCCGGCTCCTGCGCGACTTCGCCGGGCGCCCGACGCCGCTGTATCTCGCCGGGCGCCTGTCGGAGGCGGTCGGCTACGACGTGTGGCTCAAGCGCGAGGACCTGCTGCACACCGGGGCGCACAAGATCAACAACGCGCTCGGCCAGACGCTGCTCGCCAAGCGCATGGGCAAGACGCGGATCATCGCCGAGACCGGCGCCGGCCAGCACGGCGTCGGCACCGCCACCGCGTGCGCGCTGCTCGGGCTCGAGTGCATCGTGTACATGGGGACCGAGGACATGCGCCGCCAGGAGCCCAACGTCCGGCGCATGGAGCTGATGGGCGCCACCGTGGCCGCGGTCGACGCCGGCGCGCGCACCCTCAAGGAGGCGGTCTCCGAGGCGATCCGCGACTGGGTCGCCAACGTCGGGACGACGCACTACGTCATCGGCTCGGCGGTCGGGCCCGCGCCGTTCCCGGCGCTCGTGCGCGACTTGCAGCGGATCATCGGCGACGAGTCGCGCGCCCAGTCGCTGGAGGCATGCGGCCGGCTGCCGCGCCGGGTCGTCGCCTGCGTCGGCGGCGGCTCGAACGCGATCGGCATGTTCTTCCCGTTCCTCGAGGACGACGGCGTCGACCTGATCGGCGTCGAGGCCGCCGGCGAGGGACTCTCGTCCGGCCGCCACGGGGCGCCGCTGACCGCGGGCGGCCGGGGCGGGATCCTGCACGGCTCCTACTCGGCGATCATGCAGGACGACGAGGGCCAGATCACCGAGGCGCATTCCGTCTCGGCCGGCCTCGACTATCCCGGCGTCGGCCCGGAGCACGCGCACCTGCGCGACTCGGGTCGCGCGCACTACGTCGCGGTCACCGACGAGGAGGCGCTGGCGGCGTACGGGCGGATGGCCCAGCTCGAGGGGATCATCCCGGCGCTCGAGTCCGCCCACGCGCTGGCGTGGGTGATGGCGAACCCGGACGGCGCCGACGACGCGCTCGACCTGATCTGCCTGTCGGGCCGCGGTGACAAGGACCTGGCCGAGGTGCTCGCGCGCACCGCCGGCCAGGACCCCACCGGGGGTCTCGCACCCTCGGACATCGCATGACGGGCGGCGCCGAGCGGATCGCGGCGGCGTTCGCCGAGTCGGGCAAGCGGGCGGCGCTGATGCCGTACCTGATGGGCGGCTTCCCCGACCTCGACGGGTCGGTCGCGATCGGCGAGGCCTACGCGGACGGCGGCGCCGACCTCGTCGAGCTCGGCATCCCGTTCTCGGACCCGCTGGCCGACGGCCCGGTGGTCCAGGCTGCGGGCTCGGCCGCGCTGCGCGCCGGGGCCACGGTCGACGGCGTCCTCGGCGTGGCCGAGCGGCTCGCCCCGCGGTTCCCGGTGGTCGTGATGTGTTACGCGAACCTCGTCTTCGCTCGCGGGGTCGAGCGGTTCGCGGATGCGTTGGCCGCGCATGGCGCGAGCGGTCTGATCGTGCCGGACCTGCCGCTGGAGGAGGCGCCCGGCGTGCTCGCCGCCTGCGACGCCGCCGGGGTCGCGCTGGTGCCGCTGGTGGCGCCGACGACGCCCGACGAGCGCCTGGCGGCCATCGGCGCCCGCGCCCGCGGCTTCCTCTACACCGTCTCGGTCACCGGGACGACCGGCGAACGCGCGAGCCTGGCCGGCGGTCTCGCCGGGGTCGTCTCCCGTGCCCGCGCGCATACCGAGGTGCCGGTCGCCGTGGGGTTCGGCATCGCCACGCCCGAGCACGCCGCCGCCGCGGCCGACGCGGGCGCCCAGGGAGTGATCGTCGGGTCGCGGCTCGTGCGCGCGGCGGCGGAGGCTGACGATCCGGCTGGTGCGGTTCGCGAGCTCGTCGCGGGGTTGGCTGACGCGCTGCGCTGAGATAGCCGGTTGCGCTTCGCCGATGGTTGGCGGCGGATTGGCCGGTCCGAGATAGCCCGTTGCGCTTCGCCGCTGGCTGGGCGGCGGACTGTCCGGGCTGACCCGGCGGGTGAGGAGGGAGGCAGGGGTGAGAGCGCGGCGATGGACCGGTTTCAAGGGGCCGCATCGTCACACGCGTGGCCGGTTTTTGGCCGCGTGTGACCAGATGGCCGTATAGGGGCCACTACGTCACACGCGGCCAGAAATGACCCACTCGTGTGACGTTGTGGCCCCTCCGCCCGCACCCCCTTCCCCCTCGATGCCCGCAGTTCGGAGGAACCACCCCGCGCGCACCCTCGTCCCTCGATGCCGCAGTTCGACGTCCAGCCCGCCGCGGCACTCCACCGACACGACGGCTAGGATCCGCCGCCATGGTCATCCTCGTCGCGACGATCGTCGGCCTCGTCCTCTGGATCGTCCTGTGGGCGGTCAACGTCAAGGCGTTCGACGCCTTCATGCTGACGACCGTGATCATCCTCGGCGCCTGCATCTGGCACGTCGTCGCGCCGTTCCTGCCGGGCAACCGCGACGACGCGGCCCCGAACTGAGAAGACACACGGTTTAGCTTCCCTTGGGCCGGCGCTTAGCCGTCCCTCAGCGCGCGCGTCGAATGTGGCGGTCGTGTCCTCCTTCCGCTCCAGCCGCGCCGCCATCGAGGAGCCCGACGCCGACGCGCTCACGCTCTTCTTCTCCCGCCTCGAGCGGATCCCGCTGCTGACCGCGCGCGACGAGGTGGAGCTCGCCCGCCGGGTGGAGCGCGGCGATCTGGCGGCGAAGGAGCGGATGGTCGAGGCGAACCTGCGCCTCGTCGCCTTCCATGCCAAGAAGTTCAGGGGCCAGGGGATGACGCTGCTCGAGCTCATCCAGGAAGGGACGTTCGGGCTCGTGCGGGCGGTCGAGAAGTTCGACCATCGGCGGGGCTACAAGTTCTCGACCTACGCGACCTGGTGGATCCGGCAGTCGATCCAGCAGGGCATCCACCGGCGGGCGCGCCTGATCCGGATGCCGCAGCACGCGCACGACCAGCTGCGCGCGCTGGAGCGCGCGACCCGGCGCCTGGGCGAGGAGCTCGGGCGCCCGCCCAGCCCTGAGGAGATCGCCGTCGCCGAGGGCATGCCGCTCGAGCAGATCGAGCTGCTGCGTCGCGCGACGCGGCCGGTGCGGTCGCTGTCGGAGCCGCTCGGCGACGAGGGCGACGCCGAGCTGGGCGACATCCTGCCCGGCGACGAGGCGGCGACGCCGTTCGAGCGCACCGCGCGAGACCAGCGCGCGACGCTCGTCCACGCGATGCTCGACGGCCTCCCGGTGCCGGCCCGCACCGTGCTCGAGCGCCGCTACGGCCTCGACGGCGCCGGTCCGCGCAGTCCGCGCGAGATCGCCCGCGAGCTTCGGATGAGCACCGAGCGGGTACTGGGCCTCGAGCGGGAGGCGCTCGCCGCGCTCGCGGCCGCTCCGGCGGCGCGGGGCCTCGAAGAAGCGGCCTAGCGGAGCTCCCGCTGCAGACGACGGGCGCCCGGCGCGCACCCGATGGTGCGTGCCCCCCGTGGGTTGCGCCTTTCCTCCCGACCGCTCACGCGGTTATAGTCCTCGCCCGTTCGTGCCATAGGTGGATCCTGGGGATCGAGATGGCTTCGCCGATGGCCTGCACTTCCCCGTGAGGAGGGACTTTGAAGGCTCGTAAGTTTTCTGCAGTTCTCTGCGTGCTGCCCGTGCTGGCGCTTGCCGCCTGCGGTGGCGACGACAATGACGACGGCGGCGGGGGTGGAGGCGGAGGCGAAGAGGCCAAGGGCGGATCGGCAACGGTCTACTCGAGCCTTCCCCTCCAGGGGGCCTCGCGCACCCAGTCCGAAGACGTCATCCGCGGTATCCAGCTCGCGCTCAAGCAGGCTGGTGGCAAGGCCGGTGACGTGAAGATCACCTACAAGTCGCTCGACGACGCCACGGCCGCCGCAGGCAAGTGGGAGGCCGGCCAGGTGGGCCAGAACGCCCGCAAGGCCGCGCAGGACAAGAGCACCATCGCCTACATCGGCGAGTTCAACTCGGGCGCTTCGGCGATCTCCATCCCGATCACCAACGAGGCAGGCATCCTCCAGGTGAGCCCGTCCAACACCGCGCTCGGTCTGACCAAGGGCGGCGCCGGCGCCGAGCCCGGCGAGCCGGACAAGTACTACCCGACCGCGAAGCGCACCTACGGGCGCGTCGTCCCGATCGACACCATTCAGGGCGCGGCGCAGGCCTCGTTCATGAAGGACGAGGGTGCGACCTCGGTCTACGTCCTCGACGACACCGAGGTGTACGGCAAGGGCGTCGCGGCCAACACCAAGACGGCTATCGAGAAGGTCGGCCTGAAGGTCGCGGGCGAGGACTCGTGGGACGGCAAGGCGTCGAACTACCGCGCCCTCGCGCAGAAGATCGCTGCGTCGGGCGCCGACGCGGTGTTCACCGGCGGCATCATCGACAACAACGCGCCGCAGCTGTACAAGGACATCAACGCCGCGGCTCCGGAGGCCAAGCTGTTCGGGCCTGACGGCGTCGCCACCGTGGACTTCACCAAGGAGATCCCGGACAAGGTCCAGGCCAAGACGTTCCTCACCGCACCGACGGTCTCCCCCGAGGAGCTCCCGCCGGTCGGGCAGAAGTTCTATGAGGACTACCAGGCCGAGTACGGCGAGGCCCCTGAGGACATCGACCCGTATGCCGTGTACGGCTACGAGGCGATGGGCGTCGTCCTTGACGCCATCGAGAAGGGCGGCACCGACAAGCAGGCCGTTATCGACGCCTTCTTCTCGACCAAGGGGCGCGACGGTGCGCTCGGCAAGTACGACATCGACAAGGACGGCGACACGACGGTGACCACCTACGGCGGCTACGTCGCCAAGGGCGGCAAGCTCGTGTTCGACCGCGTCATCAAGTCGGAAGGCAGCTAGTCACTGCCGGCGCCTGAGTCGGCGGGAGGGGTTCCCCTTCCCGCCGGCCTGGAGCCTGCTCGCGAACTCGCGAGCAGGCTCTTGTGGCGCCGACACGAATAGCGTCTGCACATATGGAAGCCGCCTCAGTTCCAGTCAAACCGAAGCGCCGCCTGGGCGCCGTCGTTGGCGAGTTGCTCGGCCGCTACGGCCTCATCGCCCTGTTGCTCATCCTGCCGGTTGCCTACGGCATCCACGACCTGCAGACCGAAGGCGATCTCTCACGCCTCGGCGACAACATCAAGAACGGCCTCTCCAACGGCGCGATCTTGGCCATGATCGCCGTCGGCTACACGCTCGTCTACGGGATCATCGAGCTGATCAACTTCGCCCACGGCGATCTGTTCATGCTCGGGACGTTCATCTCGTACGGCCTGATCATCTCGATCGGCCTCACGGTCACCACCGGCGGCCTCGGGCTCTTCTTCGGCCTCGTCGTGATCCTGCTGATCGCGATGCTCGCCTGCGGGACGCTCAACGTGATGATCGAGCGGGTCGCGTACCGCCCGCTTCGCGCCGCGCCCAAGCTCGCGTCGCTGATCACCGCGGTCGGCTTCTCCTTCATCCTTCAGAACATCGGGCTCCTGTGGCTCGGCGGCGGCCACCGCGGCGTGCCGGACCTCATCGACTCGCAGACGAACTTCATGACGATCGCCGGGATCGCGTTCAACTACGGCGACGCGCTCGCCGTGCTCGTGACCGCCCCGCTGGTCATCGTGCTCGTGAGCTTCATCGCCAACAGCCGCCTCGGTCGCGCGATGCGCGCCTCGGCGCAGGACCCTGACGCCGCGCGGCTGATGGGCATCAACGTCGACACGACGATCTCGCTGACGTTCTTCATCGGCGGCCTGATGGCCGGCGCCGCCGGCCTCATCTCGGCGCTGTACCAGACCGACGTGTGGTTCTTCGCCGGGTTCACCGCGGGCCTGCTCGCGTTCACCTCGGCGGTCATGGGCGGCATCGGCAACCTCAAGGGCGCCGTGCTCGGCGGCCTGATCATCGGGGTGATCCAGCAGATCTCCGACAACCGGATCGGCACCGCCTGGACGCCGGTGATCGTGTTCGGGTTCCTCGTCCTGATCCTCGTGGTCAAGCCGCAGGGCCTGCTGGGCGAGCAGACGAGGGAGGCCGGATGAGCACCACCGCCACACCCCCCGCCGCGAAGCGGCCGAAGCTCGCGCTCCCGGGCGCGGGGAACGTCGACGCGCCGAAGATCCTGGCCGTCGCGATCATCGTCTTCGCGGCGCTGCTCCCGCTGATGCTGGACTCCGGCAGCCCGTGGCTCGACGACCTGTCCGTGGCGCTGATCTACGTCGTCATGGCGCTCGGGCTCAACATCGTGGTCGGCTTTGCCGGCCTGCTGGACCTCGGGTACGTCGCGTTCTACGCGATCGGCGCCTACACGTTCGGATGGTTCGCGTCGAGCTTCTTCGCCGGCAAGGACATCCACATCTTCACCAACGAGGCGCTGGCCAACCTCCCGGGCATCCACTTGAACTACCTGCTGATCATTCCGATCGCGGCCGTCTTCACGGCGCTCGCGGGCGCGGTCCTCGGCGCGCCGACCCTGCGCCTGCGCGGCGACTACATCGCGATCGTGACGCTCGCGTTCGGCGAGATCATCGGCCGCATCGCCGTCAACGGCGACAAGGGCCTGTTCGGCATCGGTGAGTTCAACCTCACCAACGGCCGCCGCGGCATCACCCCGGTCGACCGCATCGACCTGCCGCTCTTCGGGCAGTTCACGGTCCTCGACCAGCGGCGGTGGTTCTGGGCGGCGCTCCTGATGGCGCTGATCGTCGTATTCGTCAACATCCGGCTGCGCGACTCGCGCCTCGGCCGGGCGTGGGTGGCGGTGCGCGAGGACGAGGTGGCCGCGGTGAGCATGGGCGTGCCGACCGTCCGGGTGAAGCTGCTGGCCTACTCGATCGGCGCCGCGATGGGCGGCATCGCCGGGTCGTTCCTGGCCGCCAAGCACACCACCGTCAACGCGGATCAGTTCGAGTTCTCGTTCTCGATCTTCGTGCTCGCGATGATCATCCTCGGCGGCATCGGGAGCATCTGGGGGGTGGTCGTCGGCGCGATGGTCCTGTCGCTGATCAACACGCGATTGATACCCGACGTGCTCAACGACGTCCCGAGCAAGCTGGGGCTGGACTTCGACCTCACCCAGCTCGGGTTCGGCATCTTCGGGTTCCTGCTCGTGATCATGATGGTGCTACGACCCGAGGGCCTGATACCCGAGAAACGCCACAAGGCCGAGATGCACGAAGGCATCAGCGGCGAAGACGTCTACGCGGTGCGCGGATGAGCGATACGACGACAGCCGAGAAAGCGACCCAGGACGAGCTCAACGCCCGTCCGAAGGTCCTCGCCACCGAAGGGCTGACCAAGATCTTCGGCGGTCTGACCGCGGTCAACGGCGTCTCGTTCGCGGTGCCGGAGCGCTCGATCGTCTCGATCATCGGGCCCAACGGCGCCGGCAAGACGACGTTCTTCAACATGCTGACCGGCCTGTACCGGCCGACGCACGGCGTCGTGATGTTCGGTGACAAGGACGTCACCGCGCTGCGACCCGACAAGATCACGGCGCTCGGCTGCGCGCGGACGTTCCAGAACATCCGCCTGTTCGGGACGATGTCGGCGGTCGAGAACGTGCTGGTCGGCCAGCACGCCCGGATGAAGGCTGGGGTCTGGGGCTCCATCCTCCGCACGCCGCGAACGCGGCGCGAGGAGCGCGAGGGGCGCGAGAAGGCGCGCGAGCTGCTCAGCTACGTGGGGGTCAAGTCGAATCACTTCGACCAGGTGGCGTCGAACCTCTCCTACGGCGAGCAGCGCCGCGTGGAGATCGCGCGCGCCCTTGCGTCGACGCCCAAGCTGTTGCTGCTCGACGAGCCGACGGCCGGCATGAACCCCCAGGAGTCGGCGCAGCTGACCGACTTCATGCGCCGCCTGCGTGACGAGAAAGACCTGGCGATCCTGCTCATCGAACACGACATGAAGGTGGTCATGGGAGTCTCCGAGCAGGTGACCGTGCTCGACCACGGCGAGAAGATCGCCGAGGGCGAGCCGCTGAAGGTCCGCCACGACCCGCGGGTCGTCGAGGCCTACCTCGGGAAGCAGGGCTGATGGCGGCCCTGCTCGAAGTCGAGGACATCCGGACCTTCTACGGCTCGATCGAGGCGCTGAAGGGCATCACGCTCGAGGTCCACGAAGGCGAGGTCGTGACGCTGATCGGCTCCAACGGCGCCGGCAAGTCGACCACCCTGCGCTCGATCTCCGGCCTGACGTCGGCGCGCCACGGCGCGATCCGCTTCAAGGGGCAGGACATCACCCGCCTGCCGGCGCAGGAGATCGTCGCGCAGGGGATCTCGCAATCGCCCGAGGGCCGGCGCTGCTTCCAGCGGATGACGGTGCGGGAGAACCTCGAGCTCGGGGCCTACCTCCGTCGCGACGCCAGCATCACCGGCGACCTCGATCGCGTGTTCGACCTGTTCCCGCGGCTCAAGGAGCGCGAGAAGCAGAAGGCGGGCACGATGTCGGGTGGCGAGCAGCAGATGCTCGCCATGGGCCGGGCGCTGATGGCCAACCCGACGCTCCTGCTCCTCGACGAGCCGTCGATGGGCCTCGCGCCGATCCTCGTCGACCGCATCTACGAGTGCGTCGCGGAGATCAACAAGCAGGGGACGACGATCCTGCTGGTGGAGCAGAACGCCAACTACGCGCTCGAGGTCTCGACGCGCGGCTACGTCCTGGAGACCGGCAAGGTCGTGCTGACCGATAAGTCCGATGCGCTCCGGGAGAACCCCAAAGTCCAGGACGCGTACCTCGGAACATGACCGCCACCGTCTTCGCACTGCTGGGCGCCAAGGCGCTCTACCTCACCTATATCTGGCTCGCCTCGGCGATCGCCGCCTCCTACCTGTCGCAACGCAAGGGCTACGGCGAGCGGCCCGGCCTTGCGAGCGGACTGCTGCTCACGTTCGTCGGGGTGATCCTCTGGCTCGTCTGGCCGCCGAAGCCCGAGTCCAACTGGAAGCGCTTCGGGCCGTTCGGCAAGGCGACGGCGCCGGGGGCCGACACCGCGGCGACGAAGGCCGACACCGCGGCGAAGGCGTAAGGGCGGGGCCGGTCAGCGCTGGCAGGCGTCGGGCACGGGGACCTGGGCCAGCTGTGACCCGCCGCCCTCGCCGGCGCGCGGGCTGATCCGGCACCACGCGATCGTTCCCGCGCGGTCGTCGATGACCGCCCAGAACGGCGACCCGAGGACGCCCTTGCGCTTCTTGCCCTCGAGCTCGGGGAGGTCGAACCGGTCCGCGAAGGCGATGCACTCGTAGCGGCGGCGCGCGTGGCCGAGGTCGGCCTCCTGGGCCCGGCGCTCCGCGGTCGGCGGATGGATCTCGCAGAGCGTCTCCTTGACGGGGCCGCGCAGGGTGCCGGCGCGGATGCGCGCCTTGGCGTCGGCGGTGATCTCGGCCTCCGCACGCTCGATCAGGCGGCGGCGATGCTCCGCCGGGCTGACGCCGGCGGCGCGCGGCGGCGCCGCGATCTGGTGCGCGCGCCCCTGCTCGACCAGGCGCCGGTGCTCCGCCGCGACGAGCTTCGCGTGGCGCTGCTGCTCGCGCTCCGCGCTCGTCGCGGCGTCGCGGCGCAGCCCGCTGACGATCTGCGCGGTCGCGAGTCCGCCCAGGACGACCGCCCCCGTGACGAGCACGACCGTCCGCCGCCGCACGCGCCGCCGCTGGGAGCCGCGCTGCACCAGCTCGGCGCCGCAGGCCGAGCAGTCGCGGCGCGCCTCGGTCTCGAGGTGGCCGCACGACGGGCACGTCCGCCCCCGCGGCCTGAGCGCCCGGTGGACGTCCTCGCGCGCCGCGGCGCGCGCTTCGATCCAGTCGCGGTCGTCATCGTCGTCGTCGACCATCGCCCCTGAATCCTCGCACCGGCGGGTGCTCGGCGACAGGGCGTCAGCGGTCCAGCGCGCTGCGCAGCGCCTCGTCGAGGTCGGGATGGCGATAGGTGTACCCGAGCGCGAGCGCCCGCGCCGGGACGGCGCGCTGGCCCTCGGTCACGATCTCGGCCATCTCGCCGTATAGCGCGCGGATCGCCAGGGCCGGAACCGGGGCGACGGCGGGGCGGTGAAGCGCGCGGCCGAGCGCCTTGGAGAAGTCGCGGTTGGTGACCGGGACGGGAGCCGTGGCGTTGACCGGCCCCGTCCACGCATCGTCGTCGAGCGCGCGCACGATCATGCCGACGATGTCGTCGACGTGGACCCACGGCATGTACTGACCCCCGCCCGCCACCGGGCCGCCGGCGCCCATCCGGAAGGGCGGCAGCATCTTCTTCAGCGCCCCGCCGCCGGGGTCGAGCACCACGCCGGTGCGCAGCGTGACCACGCGGACGCCCAGCTCGGCGGCGGCGGTGGCCTCGCGCTCCCAGGCCTGGCAGACCGTCGCGAGGAAGTCGTCGCCCGGGCTCGTGTCCTCGGTCAGCTCCTCGTCGCCGCGCGGCCCGTAGTAGCCGACCGCGGACCCCGAGACGAGGACGCCGGGCCGGTCGGACCCCGCGTCGCGCATGCCCTCGACCAGCCGGCGGGTGCCGAGCTCGCGCGAGCTCAGGATCCGCTCCTTGGTCTTGTCGTTCCAGCGCTGGGCGACCGGCTCGCCGGCGAGGTGGACGACGCCGTCGCGGCCGCCGAGCGCGTCGGCCGGCGCGGGCTCGGAGGCCGGATCCCACCCGAGCGCCTCGACGCGTGGCCCGAGCGCCTCGCGCGCTTTCGCCGGGTCGCGCGAGAGCACCGTCACCTCGTCGCCGCGCGCCGTGAGCTCGGCGACCAGGCGCGTGCCGATCAGCCCCGTGGCTCCCGTCACCGTGACTCTCATCGTGGATCGCTCTCCTTGTCGTCGTGGTCGGTGCGTATGCGGGGTTACGATGCCGCACGCCCCGATGATCATCCCTCGCGAAGCGATCGCGCCCGCCGCGGTCGGCGCCCACTACGACAGCCTGGACCGCTGGTACCGCGAGATCTGGGGCGAGCACGTGCACCACGGACTGTGGGAGCGCCGCGCCGATCCACCCGAGCGGGCGACCCGCCGCCTGGCCGAGCACGTCGCCGACCTGGCCGGCGTCGCGCCGGGCTCGCGGGTGGCCGACGCCGGCTGTGGCTACGGCGCCACCGCGCGGCTGCTCGCCCGCGAGCGCGGCGCCGCGGTCACCGGGCTCACGCTCTCGGCCGCCCAGGCCGACTGGGGCAACGCGGCGGCGCGGCGCGAGGGGATCGGCGGCCGAGTGCAGCTGCGCGTCGGCGACTGGACCGACAGCGGGCTCGAGGCCGGGGCGTTCGACGCGGTGATCGCGATCGAGTCGGTGTCGCACATGCCCGATCCGGCCCGCGCGTTCGCCGAGGCGGCGCGGGTCCTGCGGCCCGGCGGCACGCTCGTGGTCTGCGACTGGCTCGCCCGGGCCGCGCGCTCCGGCTGGCGCGACCGGCTCCTGCTCGAACCGATCTGCCGCGAGGGGCGGCTGCCGGCCATGCGCACCGCCGCAGCGTACGGCGAGCTGCTCCGGCGCGCCGGCCTCGAGGTCACCTCGTTTGCCGACGAGAGCCGCCGGGTCAGCCGGACCTGGCCGATCTGCCTGCGCCGCACCGCGGCGCGCCTCGTGCGCGACCCCGAGGCCCGCGGCTTCCTGCTCTCGCCCGCGAACCCCGACCGGATCTTCGCGCTGACGATGGTGCGGATCCTCGCCGCGTACGGCACCCGCGCGATGGTCTACGGCGTCTTCGTCGCGAGGCGCCCGTGAGCGGCTCGCTGCGGCTGTCAGCCCGCGTCGACGGCGCGGAAGTCGGTGGTGTCGCCCGGGGCGTAGCCGATCTCGCCGGGGTCGGCGGTGGCGGCGCCCTCCGCCGTGGCCTCGGCCGCGACCGCCGCGGCGACCGCATCGGCGACGTCGCGGTTGAACACGGACGGGATGATGTAGTCCTCGCGCAGCTCCTCGTCGGTGACGATCTGGGCGATCCCGCGGGCGGCCGCCATCTTCATGTTCTCGGTGATGTCGCGGGCGCGGACGTCGAGGGCGCCCCGGAACAGGCCCGGGAAGGCGAGCACGTTGTTGATCTGGTTCGGGTAGTCCGAGCGACCCGTCGCGATGATCCGCGCGTACGGCGCGGCCTCCTCGGGCGTGACCTCGGGCGTCGGGTTGGCCATCGCGAAGACCATCGCGTCCTCGTTCATGCCCGCCAGCGCCGCGGCGGGCATGACCCGCGCGCCGGAGAGCCCGATGAAGACGTCGGCGCCCTCGATGACGTCACCGGGGCCGCCGGCGCGACGCTCGGGGTTGGTGTGCTCGGCGTACCAGCGCTTGATCGGCGTCATCGACCCATCGGCGTAATCGGCGCGCTCCGTGTGCAGGGCGCCGCGCGAGTCGCAGCCGATCACGTGCTCGACGCCCGCCTCGAGCAGGATCTTGGTCACGGCGACGCCCGCCGCGCCGAGCCCGACCATCAGCACGTGCAGGTCCTCGAGCCGCTTGCCGGTGAGCTTGGCCGCGTTGAGCAGCGCGGCGAGGGTGACGACCGCGGTGCCGTGCTGGTCGTCGTGGAAGACGGGGATGTCGAGCTTGCGCTTGAGCCGCTCCTCGATCTCGAAGCAGCGCGGCGCCGAGATGTCCTCGAGGTTGATCCCGCCGAACGTGGGGGCGATGGCCTTGACGATCGCCACGATCGCGTCGGTGTCCTTGGTGTCGAGACAGATCGGGAACGCGTCGACGCCGCCGAACTCCTTGAAGAGCATCGCCTTGCCCTCCATCACCGGCATCGCCGCCTCGGGGCCGATGTCGCCGAGCCCGAGGACCGCGCTGCCGTCGGACACCACCGCGACGGTGTTGCGCTTGATCGTGTACTGGAAGGCCTTGGTGCGGTCCTCGGCGATCGCGGTGCAGACCCGCGCGACGCCGGGCGTGTACGCCATCGAGAGGTCGTCGCGGGTCTTGAGCGGGATCTTGTTGCGCTGCTCGATCTTGCCGCCGACGTGCAGCAGGAACGTCCGGTCGGTGGTGTCGACGATCCGCGCCCCCGCGACGGCCTCGACGGCGGCGAGGATCCGCTCCCAGTGGTCGGGGTCGGTCGCGTCGACGGTGATGTCGCGCAGCGTGTGCTGGTCGTCGAGCGTGATCAGGTCGACCGATCCGATCGTGCCGCCGACGGCGCCGATCGCCGTGGCGACCTGGCCCAGCATGCCGGGACGGTGCGCGATCTCGACGCGGATGACCAGGGAGTACTGCGCTGAGGGGACGCTCATGACAGGGCGCGATCCTACTGGCCCCCTAAGCTCCCGGGCCGTGTCAGACGACCAGCCCCGTGAGCTCTTCCTGATCGACGGCAACTCGCTCGCCTACCGAGCGTTCTTCGCGCTGCCCGAATCGATCTCCACCTCGGACGGCAAGCCGACCAACGCGATCTTCGGCTTCGCGTCGATGCTCGTGAAGATCCTCACCGACTACGGCCAGGTCCCGACCGTCGTGGTCTGGGACGCCGGGATGTCCGGTCGCAAGGAGATCTCGGCCGACTACAAGGCGCAGCGCTCCTCGCGGCCCGACCTGCTCAAGGAGCAGTGGCCGCATCTCGCCCCGCTCGTCGAGGCGTTCGGCTACACGAACATCTCGGTCGAGGGCTTCGAGGCCGACGACGTGATCGCCACGCTCGTCACGCAGGCCAAGGGGCGCGGCGTCCCGGTGATGGTGGTGACCGGGGACCGCGACGCCTACCAGCTGGTCGGCGACGGCGTGCGGATCATGTCGACGTCGCGCGGGATCACCGACACGAAGATCTACGACCGCCAGGCGGTCATCGACCGCTACGGGATCCCGCCCGAGACGATCCCCGACTTCCTCGGGCTCAAGGGCGACACCTCGGACAACATCCCGGGCATCCCGGGGATCGGCGACAAGACCGCGGCCGACCTGCTCCAGCGCTTCGGCGACCTCGAGACGGTGCTCGCCTCGGTCGACGAGATCTCGGGCGCCAAGCGCAAGCAGAACCTGGTCGAGCACGCCGAGGACGCCCGCGTCTCCAAGCGCCTGGCGACGATGGTCTACGACATCCCCATCGAGCTCGACGTCGTCGCGGAGTCCACCCGCGCGCCGGACCGCTCGCGGCTGCGCGAGACGTTCCGCCACTGGGAGCTGCGCGACCCGCTGCGCCGGCTCGAGGAGGCGCTCGCGGAGGCCGCGGTGGAGGAGATCCCGCGCCCCGAGGCCGAGGCGGCGCGCAAGGTGCCGGTGCGCCGGGGCGGCCCGCGCGACCTCGCCGGCCTGGCCGGCGACGAGGTCGCCATCACCGTGCAGGCGCCGGTGATCCCCGAGGGCGAGCTCCTGGCCGTGGAGGAGCGCTGGCGGTTCGGCGCCTACGACGGCGGGTCGCACGCGCTGGCGGGCGAGTGCGACGACCCGGCCGAGCTGGTCGCCGCGGCCGGCGAGCGACGGGTGATCGCGCACGACGCCAAGGCGCTCGGCACCGTCCCGCCGACGCTCGTGCACGACACCGAGCTCGCCGCCTACCTGCTCGATCCGGCCCGGCGCGGGTTCCCCCTGGCCGAGCTGTGCGAGGAGCGCGGGATGGCGGTCGACGCCGACGACCCGCTCGCCGCCGCGGCGGTGCTGTGCCTGGACCTCGCCCATCGGCAGCGCGAGCAGATCCGCGAGCGCGGCCTCGAGCACCTGCTGACCGACATCGAGCTGCCGCTCGTGCGCGTGCTGCGGTTCATGGAGCTGGCCGGCGTCAAGCTCGACACGGCGCGCCTGGCCCGGGCGCGCGACCGGATCAATACCGATGCGAACCGCCTCGAGCGCGAGATCTGGGAACTGGCGGGGGAGGAGTTCGTCATCGGCTCCCCGCAGCAGCTCGGGCACATCCTGTTCGAGAAGCTCGGGCTCTCGCGCAAGCGCCGCGGCAAGACCGGGTTCTCGACCGACGCCCGGGTGCTGCAGGCGATCCGCGACGAGCATCCGATCATCCCCAAGATCGAGCGCTTCCGCGAGCTCTCCAAGCTCGTGCAGACCTACCTCGACGCGCTGCCCGCGTGGATCGGCGACGACGGGCGGCTGCATACGACGTTCCTGCAGACCGGCGCCGCCACCGGCCGCCTCGCGTCCGTCAACCCGAACCTGCAGAACATCCCGATCCGCACCGAGACGGGGCGCGAGATCCGCGCCTGCTTCGTCGCCGAGGAGGGCAACCGGCTGCTGAGCGTGGACTACTCGCAGGTCGAGTTGCGGGTGCTCGCGCACATCGCCGGCGAGGACGTGCTCAAGGACATCTTCCGCCGCGGCGAGGACGTCCACACCGAGACCGCCAAGAAGGTCTTCGACGTGCCTGCCGAGCAGCTCGACGCCGGCATGCGCTCGAAGGCCAAGATGGTCAACTACGGGATCGTCTACGGCCTCTCGGCCTACGGGCTCGCCGACCGCCTGCAGATCCCGCAGGAGGAGGCCCAGGAGTTCATCGACCGCTACCTCGAGCGCTTCCCCGCGGTCCGGCGGTTCATGGACGACGCCGTCGTGCAGGCGACCGAGCACGGCTACGTCTCGACGCTGTTCGGTCGCCGCCGCCAGATCCCCGAGATCCGCGCGCGCAACTGGAGCATGCGCAAGCTGGGCGAGCGGCTGGCGGTCAACACGGTGATCCAGGGCACAGCCGCCGACATCATCAAGGTGGCGATGGTCCGCTGCCACGACGCACTGGTCGAAGCCGGCCTCGCGACGCGGCTGATCCTGCAGATCCACGACGAGCTGCTGTTCGAGGGCCCGCCCGAGGAGATGGACGCCGCATCGGCGATCGTCTGCCGCGAGATGGTCGGTGCCGCGGAGATGGACCCGCCGCTCGCGGTCGATGTCGGCGTCGGGCCGAACTGGCTCGACGCGAAGTGAGCGTGCGCTGATGGATCGCGGCGCGGCCGTACTGCTCACCGCGGCGGTCGGTGGGCTGATCGCGTTGCAGGCGCCGATCAACTCGATGCTCGGCAAGTCCGTCGGCACGTTCCAGGCGACGTTCCTCAACTTCGCCATCGGCACGGTGGTCCTGGCCGCCATCGCCGCGCTGTCGGCGGGCGGGCTGGGAACGCTCGGCGAGGCACGGCATGTCGCGCCGCAGTACTTCCTGGGTGGCCTGCTCGGGGCCGCCTACGTCACGTCCGTGCTGGTCACCGTCCGCGCGCTCGGGGCGGGCGGCGTGACCGCGGCGACGATCTCCGGCCAGCTGGCGGTGTCGGTCCTCGTCGACCAACTGGGGTGGCTGGGCCTCGAGCGCGACCCACTCACGCTCGACAAGGTCGCGGGGCTCGCGCTCCTCGCCGCCGGGACCTTCCTGATCGTCCGCGACTGAGCTACGATCGACACAAGCCCAGAACGAGGAGGTCACCCGTGCAGCTGATCGGTTCCCGTGCCCCGTCCTCACCGCGCGTGTCGCGGATGTTCGCCACGCTCAGCGCGACGTTCTGGATCCTGGTGCTGGCCGTCGTGGGCCTGTTTGCCTTCTTCGTGGCCCTCGGCGCGTTCAAGCCGTGGGAGATCGCCGGCGTGACGCTCGTCGTGTGCGCGCTCGCGGTCCTCTGGCTCGTGCACGCCTGGTGGGTCTCGCGCCACAGCGACGGCCGCGACGAGGCCAGCATCCGCGCACGCGAGCGGCGCGGCTTCTAGCAAGAGGGCTCCGCCGTTCGCGGCGGAGCCGGCGGGCGGGGTCATGGCGTCATTGCGCCGGTCTCACTCCGCAACCTGGAGGCCCCGGCGTTGTTGTAACGCGCATGGGCCCATCCCGCGCCGGCGACTGCGTCTCCGTCATCGCTCTCGATCGCGAGCTGGGCGGTGCGCTCGACGACGCCCGCCGGGTGCAGGCCGAGCGCGTGTCGCTGGCCGCCACCCGCCACGTCCGCACGGGCGCCTGGTTCCCCGACCGGCTGTCGGCGACGGTGCGCGACGGCTACGGCCTGCTGGTCCTCGACGGCATGGCGGCCCGCACCGTCGACTGCGACGGGCGCACGGCGGCCGAGCTGCTCGGCCCGGGTGACCTCCTGGCCCCCTGGCTCTGCGGCCGCGCCCACGAGACCGTCGACGTCGACACCTACTGGACGGTCCTCTCCGATCTGCGCGTCGCCCTGCTCGACCGTACGTTCGCCAGCCGCGTCGCGCCGTTCCCGGAGATCTCGATCGCGCTCGCCGGCCGCGGGATGCAGCGCGCCCGCGACCTCGCCCTCCGGCTCTCGATCGCCCAGTTCTCCCGCGTCGACGATCGCCTCGTGCTGCTGCTGTGGCACCTCGCCGAGCGCTACGGGCGGGTGCACTCCGACGGCGTGCTCGTCCGCCTGCCGCTCACCCACGAGATGCTCTCCCAGCTCATCGCGGTGCGCCGGCCGTCGGTCACCGTCGGCCTCGGCGAGCTCCGCCGGCGCGGCGTCGTCGTGCCCGCCGAGGGCGGCTGGCTCCTGCGCGGCGATCCCGCCGCCGGGATCGCGATGGACTCGGTCCGCGCGCTCGCGTCCTAGGAGAGCCCCACCTGCAGTAGAACCCCGTCTGCATCATTGAAGGAGAGCCCGAAGGGGGACGGGCGGGCGCCGGTACAACGACAGGCGCGCGCGCTGGCGCACCGCCGGACCTGCCGTATCTGTGGGCGTTGCTGCCCGCCAAGGTCCTGCCTAGGTCGGGGCGAGCAGGGGGAGGTCGCTCTCGCGCTCGGTAGGGACTGAGGCGGTATCCGCGCCGCCCAACCAGCTGCATTCAGGCTTGCGGTAGCGGGCCGGTGATCCTGTCGTGTGTGCAGAGCGCCGAGGTGGACTGGAACGGCATCATCGAGTAAGGGGTCGGCGCGGGGGCGGGTCGCGGCGGGCCGAGGGGGTCGACGACGCCAACCACCCCCGTGACCCTCCGAGCGGCCGCGTGGGGGTGGTTCGGGGCCTCTGACGCCCCCAACCACCCCCGAGCGCAGATGGGCACAGCACGGGGGTGGTTGACGTCACGGTTGAGCTCAGCCTCCTCGATGACCGCGGTTGGCGCCGCAGGGATCCTGCAACGAGGCAATCCCGCCGTCCTCGTTTGGGCTGGGGCCGCGGGTTGCCCGGCGGGCCGGGGTCAGACCCCTTCAGTCAACCCGACCCAAGGGGTCTGACCCCTTCAACTACGCAGGGAGGAACCATCTCCGTCAAAGGGATGTGACGTCACGATGCCGGACAGCGAGGTGGGCGGTCGCGTGGGATCGCGGCCGCGTGGACGGGGGGAGAACGTCCCACGCGAGCACCGTTTTCGGTCGTGGGTGACGTCGACCACCGCGAGGTGCAACCGGTCACACGCGCGCCGAAACGAACCCCGCGCGTGACGTTGTCCCCCTGATCAGCCGGTCACCGATCTGACCGCGCGCCCGCACGGCATCGCCGCCCACTCCCACCTCCTCGATGCGGGATTGAACGGCGACAGATCGAACGTCGCCTCGCCGCCTCCCGCGATGACAACCCAGCACGACTGGGGACCCGGCAACGAGGCTTGCGGCGGCACGAGCTCTGGACGCAAGCGCGGAGCCTGTCGTCGCACGCCGTCGTATCGAGGCAGAACCGGCGGACGCCGAGTGTGACGACAGGCGCGCTCGCTGGCGCATGGCAGGACCTGCCTTCCCGCGCGCGCTCTCCTTGATGACCGCCTCAGACCGCCTCGGCCGCAACCTCGGCCGCCACCGGCGCGGCCACGGCCGGCGGTGGCTCCGGGAACGCGAATTCCGGCGGGGCGATCTCCAGGTAGTGGCCGAACAGCCAGTGGCACAGCCGGCGCCGGCTGGCCGCGCCGTTGACCCGATCCAGAACCGCCGGATGCAGGCGTGGGACGATCCGCTGGCAGGTGAGCATCGCGTTGAACTTCCACGCGTGCGCACGGGTGAACGCCCCGTAGCGCTCGAGCGCTGAAGCCCGGTCTGAGCGGCCGTCCAGGACCGCGCGCAGCTCGCGGCCGCAGGCGATCCCGAAGTAGAACGCGGTGCGGATCCCCTCGGCGCTCAGGGGGATGCAGTGGCCGGCAGAGTCCCCCACGAAGAACACGCCGTCCTCGACCCCCGGGCGGATCTTGTGCGGCAGCCAGTTGCCCTGGTAGCCCCAGGGCTCGGGGCCGACCTCCAGCGACAGCGAGATGGTCTCGGCCTTGACCTGGTGGTGGGGGTCGAAGGAGCCGATCCCGATGCGCAGCTCGTCGCCGGCCGGGAACGACCAGCCGTAGCCGATCGGCGTGATCCGGCGGTCGATCCACAGCTCGAGGTCGGGGCCATCGCCCGGCGGATGGACCTCGAGGCCGCGGGAGAGGCGCTCGTTCGGGGGCTGGATGGTGCGGCGGTTGGAGAGCACGCGGCGCCAGCCGAGTGCGTCGACGATCAGCGGCGCGCGCAGGTCGCCGCGGTCGGTGTGCACCAGGTCGCCGGTGCGGCCGTGCACCTTCGCGGTCTCGAACTCGACGGCGCCGCACTGCGCCCACAGATCCTCGAGCAGCGGCTTGTAGTCGAACGTCGAGAACGTGAACGGCAGGTCCCAGCGGACGGTCCGCCCGCGGGTGTGGGAGACGATCGAGTCGAACGTCTGGCGGATCGCGCCGGTCAGCCCGAGATTCTCGAGCCAGAGCGTGGGGGCGGCACACGCGGAGGTCTGGCGCTCGCCGATCTCGTAGCGGTCGAGGACGAGGACGCGCGCGCCCGAGGCCCGCAGTTCGCGGGCGACGGCCAGCCCCGCGAAGGAGGCGCCGCAGATCAGGACGTCGACGTCGCCGCCGAGCGGGGTGCGCTCTGCGCCGCGTTTCGTGGCTCGGACGGGCATCGTCGCCGATTCTATTTGCGGCTAGAGTGTTTCCCCGCTCATGGCAACCACTATTACTCCAGAAGCCCCCCCGACCGCCAAGGTCGTCGAGGGCTCGAACGGGATGCTGCTCGAGGTCGACGGGCAGATAGTCCCCAACTACGACGCGACCATTGTGCCGTTCGAGGAAGGCGACGTCGTCACCGGCCTCGTCGTCCGCATCGACAAGGACGAGGTCCTTGTCGACATCGGCTACAAGTCCGAGGGGGTCATCCCCTCCAACGAGCTTTCGATCCGGAAGTCCGTCGACCCGTCTGACGAGGTCGAGCTGGGTGAGGAGGTCGACGCGCTCGTCCTCACCAAGGAGGACCAGGACGGCCGGCTGATCCTCTCCAAGAAGCGCGCTCGCTTCGAGCGCGCGTGGCGCAAGATCGAGGCGGCCGCCGAGTCCGGCGAGCCCGTCATCGGCGCGGTCATCGAGGTGGTCAAGGGCGGCCTGATCATCGACCTCGGGGTGCGCGGCTTCCTGCCCGCCTCGCTGGTCGACATCCGCCGCGTCCCGAACCTCGACGAGTACCTCGGCACGAACATCGAGTGCAAGGTGATCGAGCTCAACCGCTCGCGCAACAACGTCGTGCTGTCGCGGCGCGCCGTGCTCGAGGAGGAGCGCAAGGAGCAGCGCCAGGCGATCCTGGAGCGGCTGCAGCCCGGCCTCATCATCGAGGGCCAGATCTCGAACATCGTGGACTTCGGCGCGTTCGTGGACCTCGACGGCATCGACGGCCTGATCCACATCTCCGAGCTGTCGTGGTCGCACGTCAACCACCCGTCCGAGATCCTCAACATCGGCGACACGGTGCAGGTCAAGGTGCTCGACATAGACCGCGACCGCCAGCGCATCTCCCTGGGCCTCAAGCAGACCCAGGAGGACCCGTGGCAGCGCGTGGTCGACACTTACAACGTGGGTGACGAGCTCGAGGGCGCGGTCACCAAGGTCGTCGCGTTCGGCGCGTTCGTGGAGATCCTCGAGGGCGTCGAAGGCCTCGTGCACATCTCCGAGCTCGCGCAGCAGCACGTCGAGAACCCGCGCGAGATCGTCGCGCCGGGCGACGAGGTCAAGGTCCGGATCCTGGAGATCGACTCCGATCGCCGGCGCCTGTCGCTGTCGATCAAGCGCGTCGAGGGCCAGGTGCTCCCGCGCCGCGACATCGGCCTCACCGAGGGGTCGGGCGACGGCGGGACCGGGGACCTCGACGAGATGCCCGAGCTCGGCCTGTCTGAGGACGTGTTCGCGACCGAGGCGCCCGCCCCGGAGACCGAGGATGTCGGCGAGGCCGACCCCGTGCTGACCGAGGAGCCGCCGGCGCTCGCCGACGAGGAGCCGGCCGCGCCCGACGCGGCCGTCGATGAGGCCGTTGAGGCACTCGAGGCCGCCGAAGCAGCGGTCGACGCCCCCGCGGCCGAGCCCGAGCCCGAGGACGCGCGGACCGGCGACGCCGAGCCCGCAGCGCCCGACGACGAGGCCGAGCCGGCCACCTGACCGAGCCGCCGCCCGCCCGACCGCCGTTCGTCGGTCTGACGGGCGGCATCGGCGCGGGCAAGTCCGAGGCGCTCGCCGCGCTCGAGCGCCTCGGGGCGGCGACGCTCTCGACCGACGCGGTCGTGCACGAGCTCTACGCGAACCCCGAGGTGCGTGACGTCGTGGTCGCCCGCTGGGGCCCGGACGTCGCGCCCGGCGGGGTGGTGGACCGCTCGGCGGTGGCGCGCCACGCGTTCGCCGACGACGGCGAGCGCGCCTGGCTCGAGGGCGAGCTGTGGCCGCGCGTCGGCGCGCGCATGGTCGCGTGGCGGGAGACGCAGGCGGCACGCACCCCACCCCCGCCGGCGCTCGTCGTCGAGGTGCCGCTTCTGTTCGAGTCGAACATGGACGCTGCATTCGACGCGACGATCGCCGTCGTGGCGGACGAGGCCGTCAGCGACGAACGCGCCCGCGCCCGCGGGCACGCCGGCGTCGACGAGCGCACCGCGCGCCAGCTCTCGCAGGCCGAGAAGGCGGCGCGGGCGACACACGTCGTCGCAAACAGCGGTTCGATCGAAGACCTCGAGCGTGCGCTGTCGTCCGTCCTTGTCAAGCTGAACTGATGGCGACGAGGTCTCACACGGTGCGCGCCAGGACAGGGGCCCGGAAGGGCTCGGCC
Organism: uncultured Solirubrobacterales bacterium; assembly: GCA_963828075.1. GTDB lineage: Bacteria > Actinomycetota > Thermoleophilia > Solirubrobacterales > Solirubrobacteraceae > JACCYI01. The sequence goes on from CAWHDH010000021.1 coordinate 4,014,831, forward strand.
ACGGCCGCTCGCAACCGCGCACGCTCCCGGGCGGCGCGGCGGCGCGTGCTGCGGCGGCGCCTGACGCTGTTGCTCGGCGGGCTGGCCGTCGCCGCGCTGGCCTACGCGGCGGTCGCCCCCTACTTCGACAAGGCGGTGCAGGAGATCGCCCTGCCCCTGCGCCACGAGGACATCATCCGCCAGCAGGCCGCCGACAAGGACCTCGACCCGGCGCTGATCGCCGGCGTCATCTACACCGAGTCGCGCTTCCGCGACCAGACGTCCCCGGCCGGCGCGAAGGGGCTCATGCAGATCCTCCCGTCGACCGCGGACTACATCGCCCACAAGTCGGGCGGGACGGCGTTCGAGCAGGGCGACCTCGCGACGCCGCAGATCAACATCTCCTACGGGTCCTTCTACCTGCGCTACCTGCTCGACAAGTACGACGGCAACGAGATCCTGGCGCTGGCCGCCTACAACGGCGGCGAGGGGCAGGTCGACCGCTGGCGCGCACGGGCCAGGGCGCAGGGCGAGACGTTCCGCGTCGCCGATCACATCCCGTTCCGCGAGACGCGCGACTACGTGGGCCGCGTACTCAGCGCGCGCGACGGGTACCGCCGGGAGTACGGTCGCGAACTCGGACTCTGATCGGTTTAGCAGCCGCGAAGACGAGCCATACTGCAACTCAATACCCGTACAACGTGGGGTTCTTGACAAGGCAACGGTCCCATGGTTTCATCGTGGTACCGGTTCCATCAGCGGAATCACAGTCCTGGGGGAGGTCGTAGATGAGGGGTCACCTGACCGTTTTGGCGGCGCTGCTTTGCGCGCTCGTGCTCGCCGCGTGCGGCGGCGGAGATGACGGCGACGACGGCGGCGGCGGAGGCGGTGGCGGCGGCACGGAGGACACGGGCCAGACCGAGGGCGCCAAGGCCATCGACCCGGCCTCGATGGACAGCGCCAAGGGCGCGGTCACCTACTGCACCGGCAAGGACACGTCGGGCGACCTCGTGAAGGGCATCGAGGACTTCAACAAGGCCAACCCCGGCATCACCGCGAAGCTCCTCGAGTTCCCGGAGTCCGCGGACGAGCAGCGCAACCAGTTCATCCAGCGCCAGCGGGCCAAGTCGGCCGACTGCGACGGCTTCGAGGCCGACGTGATCTGGACCGCCGAGTTCGCGTCGCAGAAGTGGCTGCTCGACATGACGCCCTACATCGAGAAGCGCAAGTCGGAGTTCATCGAGTCGACGCTCTCCTCGGTCGAGTACGAGGGCAAGCACTGGGGCGTCCCGCGCGTGTCGGACGCCGGCCTGCTCTACTACCGCGACGATCAGGTCTCCGAGGTCCCGGCGACGTGGCAGGCCGTCTACGCGGAGGCCCAGAAGGGCGACGGCATCGTCTATCAGGGCGCGTCCTACGAGGGCCTGACGGTGAACTTCCTCGAGCTGGCCTTCGCGGCCGGCGGCAAGATCCTCTCCGAGGACGGCAAGAAGGCGGAGATCGACTCCGAGCCGAACCTCAAGGCGCTCCAGTTCATGGTCGACGGCGTCAAGAACGGCGCGGCGCCGAAGGCCGTCACGACGATGATGGAGGAGGAGGCACGCCGCACGTTCGAGGCCGGTAAGGCCACGTTCATGCGCCAGTGGCCGTACGCCTACGCGCTCGGCAACAAGTCGGGCTCGAAGACCAAGGGCAAGTTCAAGGTCGCGCCGTACCCGGAGTTCGAGGGCGGCGGCAAGGCCGCGATCCTTGGTGGCCACAACATGGTCGTGTCGGCCTACTCCAAGAACCCCGGCGGCGCGCTGAAGCTCATCGACTACCTGACCTCGGCCGAGGTCATGAAGAGCAACGCGGTCGAGTTCTCCAAGACCCCGGTCCTGGGGCCGACGTTCGACGATCCGGACGTGCAGAAGGCGCTCCCGTTCGCGGCCGAGCTCAAGGCGAACGTCGAGGCGGCCCAGTCGCGCCCGGTGTCGCCGGTCTACAGCCAGATCTCGCAGGCGATCTACAAGAACGTGAACGCCGCGCTGTCGGGCCAGGCCGAACCGAAGGCAGCACTCGAGAAGGCACAGAAGGACATCGACGCGGCCCTGGCCACCTTCTAGGACGGAGAACCAATGGAAGCCGCCTCAGTAGAGGTGGGCCGGCCGAAGAGGGGGCGCTCCCGGGGAATCCCGGAGCGCCGCCTCGCGGCGCTGATGGTGGCGCCGTCCATGATCCTCATCGGGGTCGTGGCGGCGTACCCCATCGCGTACGCCATCTGGCTGTCCCTCCACGAGTACAGCGTCCGCGTGGCCGGGCTCTCCCGGTGGGCGGGGTTCAAGAACTACACCAGCGCGCTCGGGGACTCCGAGTTCTGGACCGCGGTGAAGACGACGTTCATCTTCACGGCGGGCTCGGTCTTCTTCGAGACGCTGCTCGGCCTCGCGATGGCGATGGCCATGCACGCCGCGTTCAAGGGCCAGGGTCTGCTGCGCACGGTGGTGCTCGTCCCGTGGGCGGTGCTCACGGTCGTCACGGCGATCATGTGGCAGACGATCTTCGACCCGACGCTCGGCCTGGTGAACAGCCTGCTCGGCACGGTCGGCCTGCCCGACGACACGAACTGGCTCGGGGAGTCACCGCACGCGCTGATCGTGATGATCATCGCCGACGTCTGGAAGACCGCGCCGTTCATGGCGCTGCTCCTGCTGGCGGGCCTGCAGGTGATCCCGGGCGAGATCTACGAGGCGGCCAAGGTCGACGGGGCGACGGCGTGGCAGCGCTTCGTGAAGATCACGTTGCCCCTGCTCAAGCCCGCGCTGCTCGTGGCGCTGATCTTCCGGACGCTCGACGCCTTGCGGATCTTCGACCTGCCGTTCGTTCTGACCAAGGGCGCGCACGGCACCACGACGCTGTCGATCATCTCCTATGAGACGTTCTCGACGAACCGGATCCTCGGGCTCGGATCGGCGCTTGCGATCCTCACGTTCCTGATCGTGATGTTCGTCTCGTTCGTCTACATCCGCTTCGTGGGCGGCAACCTCAGAGGGATGGCGGAGGAATAGACATGGGAGCCGCAAGCGTTCCGGTCGATGTCGTCGAAACCGACGCCAAGACCGCCACCAAGAAGCAGAAGCAGCCGACGGAGGGGACGCCCTGGTGGATGTGGATCGCCGTCGCGGCGATCGTGGTGTTCTGCCTGTTCCCCTTCTACTGGCTCGTCAACATCTCGCTGCGGACGGGGCCCGACCTGTCGAACTCGTCGCTCGTGCCGCCGCACCCGACGCTCGCCAACTACGAGTCGATCTTCAAGAACGGCGACTTCACGCGCGCGCTGCTCAACAGCGCGATCGTGAGCCTCACGGTGACGTTCCTGTCGCTGATCGTCGGGTCGTTCTGCGCCTACGCGCTCGCGCGCCTGAAGCTCCGGGGCAAGTTCTTCATCCTGGCGCTGGTGCTGTCGATCACGACGTTCCCGGCGATCGCGATCGCGGCGCCGATCTTCAAGCTCTGGACCGACATCGAGCTGTTCAACACCCTCCCGGGGCTGATCATCCCGTACCTGACGTTCTCGCTCCCGCTGGCCATCTACATCCTGGTGTCGTTCTTCAAGGAGATCCCGCGGGACCTCGAGGAGGCGGCGCTGGTCGACGGGGCGACGAACTTCCAGGCGTTCACGAAGATCGTGCTGCCGCTCGCGGCACCCGGCATGGCGACCACCGCGATCCTGACGTTCATCTTCGCGTGGAACGAGTTCCTGTTCGCCGTGACGCTGACGTCCTCGCCGAAGGCGCGCACCGTGCCGGCGGCGATCGCGTTCTTCACCGGATCGACCCAGTTCGAGAAACCACTGGGAACGATCAGCGCAGCATCGGTGATCATCTCGATCCCCCTCGTGCTGCTCGTGCTGCTGTTCCAGAAGCGGATCGTGGCCGGTCTGACCGCCGGCGCCGTTAAGGGCTAGGGGAGACAAAACAAGACATGGCCGAAATCCAGCTGCAGGACATCACCAAGCGCTACCCGGACGGCTTCGAGGCCGTCAAGCACATGAACCTCGACATCGCCGACGGGGAGTTCATGATCCTCGTCGGCCCGTCCGGCTGTGGGAAGTCGACGGCGCTGCGGATGATCGCGGGGCTCGAGGACATCTCCGACGGCAAGCTGGTCATCGGGGGCGAGACGGTCAACGACCTCGCTCCCAAGGACCGCGACATCGCGATGGTGTTCCAGAACTACGCGCTCTACCCGCACATGACCGTGCGCGAGAACATGGGCTTCGCGCTCAAGCTCGCCAAGGTCGACAAGGCGGAGATCGATCGCAAGGTCGAGGAGGCGTCGAAGATCCTCGACCTCAACGCCCACCTCGAGCGCAAGCCGGCCAACCTGTCGGGCGGCCAGCGCCAGCGGGTGGCGATGGGTCGCGCGATCGTGCGCGACCCCAGCGCGTTCCTGATGGACGAGCCGCTGTCGAACCTCGACGCGAAGCTGCGCGTGCAGATGCGCACCGAGGTCGCCCGGATCCAGAGCCGGCTCGGGACGACGATGGTCTACGTCACGCACGACCAGACCGAGGCGATGACGCTCGGTGACCGGGTGGCGGTCATGCGCGGCGGGGTCCTGCAGCAGGTCGACACGCCGAAGAACCTCTACGACGAGCCGCGCAACCTGTTCGTCGCGGGCTTCATCGGATCGCCGGCCATGAACTTCATGCCTGCGCGTCTGGAGGGCGACACGGTGAAGCTGCCGTTCGGCGACGCGAAGATCCCGGACGTCATGCGGCGCCACCTCGAGGCCGGCAAGGGCGGCGGTGCGGCGCGCGACGTCATCGCCGGTGCCCGGCCGGAGCACTTCGAGGACGCGCGGGTCGTGGGCGAAGGCATCGAGGGCGTGCGCTTCTCGACGAAGATCGACGTGCTCGAGTCGATGGGCGCTGAGTACTACGCGTACTTCGACGTCAAGGGCCACGCGGAGTCCGGGCAGCTCACCGAGCTGGCCGAGGACGCAGGGCTGAGCGAACTGCCTGGGCACGGGGACTCGTCGCAGGTCGTCGCGCGACTGTCGTCGGAGTCGAAGGCCACGCAGGGGGGCGAGGCCGAGCTGGTGCTCGACGCGTCCAAGCTCCAGCTGTTCGACCTCGAGAGCGGGCTGAGCCTGACCGCGCACGGTGACCAGGGGAAGCCGGCCTGACGTGCGTCCAGTCGGGGTCTGAGGGTGCGGGAGGCGACTTTGTCCCTCCCGCACGACACCTCCACACCGGCAGTCGGACCTCCATCAAGGCAGGAGCTTGGCGACCATGCCGGCCAGCATCCGTGACGTCGCGGCACGCGCCGGCGTGGGTGTCGGCACGGTCTCGCGAGTGCTCAACGACTCGCCGAGCGTGAGCCGCGCGACGCGCGACCGCGTCGAGACGGCGATCGCGGAGCTCGAGTACCGGCCGAACCTCAGCGCCCGCGCGCTGTCGACGGGGCGGACGCACACGGTCGGCGCGATCGTCCCGTTCTTCACGCACCCGTCGGCCGTCGAGCGGCTGCGCGGGGTCGTCGACGGGCTCGGCGCGGGCGGGTACGAGGTCGCCCTCTTCAACGTCGGCACGGCGGAGCACCGGGCGCGGCGGTTCGGCGAGCTCGGCGCCGCCGACCGCGCCGACGGCCTGATCATCGTCTCCATGCTGCCGACCGACGACGAGGTCGAGCACTTCCGCCGGGCCGGCGTGCCGGTGGTGCTCATCGACACCGAGCACCCGCGGCTCTCGCGCGTCGTGACCGACGACGTCGCGGGCGGTCGCATGGCCACCGAGCACCTGTTGGAGCTCGGTCACGAGCGGATCGCCTTCCTCGGGGACTCGCCCGATCCGGCGGGCCGGTTCATGGCGAGCGCGCGGCGGCTGGCCGGCTACCGCGCGGCGCTCGCCGCGGCCGGGCGCGGACCGCGGGAGGGCTATGTCCGGATCGGGCCGCACGGCCGCGCCGAGGCGCACGACGCCGCCCACGCGCTGATGGCCCTGTCCGTCCCGCCGACTGCGGTCTTCGTCGCGTCCGACACCCAGGCGCTCGGGGTCGTCGAGGCGGTGCGGGCGACGGGCAGGCTGGTGCCGGCCGACGTCTCGGTGGTCGGCTTCGACGATCTCGAGATCGCCGAGCTGATCGATCTCACCACGGTGCGCCAGCCGCTCTATAAGAGCGGCGTGCACGGTGCCGAGCTGTTGCTGCGCGAGCTCACGGCGCCGGGCTCCGAGCCCGTCGAGCTCGTCCTCGAACTCGAGCTCGTGGTGCGCGAGACGACCGCGCCCCTGGGGGCCGCCGCCAGGTGAGCGACTCCGTGTGGTGGCGCGACGGCGTCCTCTACCAGATCTACCCGCGCTCCTTCGCCGACTCCGACGGCGACGGGATCGGCGACCTGAACGGCATCCGGTCGCGTCTGGACCACCTCGAGTGGCTCGGCATCGACGGCATCTGGCTCAACCCGACGATGCCGTCGCCCAACGACGACTGGGGCTACGACGTCGCCGACTACACCGGCGTGCACCCCGACCTCGGCACGCTCGAGGATCTCGACGCGCTGATCGCCGCCGCCGGCGAGCGCGGCATCCGCGTGCTGCTCGACCTCGTCCCGAACCACACCAGCGACCGCCACGCGTGGTTCGTCGAGGCGCTCGGCTCCCGCGAGGCCCCGCACCGCGACTACTACGTGTGGGCGGACGCGGCGCCCGGCGGCGGGCCGCCGAACAACTGGCTCTCGAACTTCGGCGGCTCGGCCTGGACGCTGGACGAGGCCTCCGGCCAGTACTACCTGCACAACTTCCTGCCGAGCCAGCCCGACCTGAACTGGTGGAACCCCGCGGTGCGTACGGCGTTCGACGACATCCTGCGCTCCTGGTTCGACCGTGGCGTCGCCGGCTTCCGCATCGACGTCTGCCACGCGATCGTCAACGACCGCGAGTTGCGCGACGACCCGATCGCGACCGAGGCGGACCACCCGGGCGTGCGGGAGCGTGGCACGCGGCAGGTGTTCTCGATGAACCGGCCCGAGGTCCACGACGTCCTGCGGCGCTGGCGCGCGGTGGCCGAGGAGCCCGAGGAGCGGCGGATCCTGGTGGGGGAGACCTACGTCCTCGAGCTCGACCACCTGATCCCCTTCTACGGCTCGGGCGAGGACGAGCTCAACCTGGCGTTCAACTTCCTGTTCGTCCACGCCGAGCTCGACGCCGCGGAGATGCGGGCGATCGTCGAGCACATGGAGGCGTCGCTGCCGCAGGCGGCGTGGCCGGTGTGGACGGGCTCCAACCACGACGCCGGCCGGCTGGCCACGCGCTGGGCCGGCGGCGACGAGGCGCGGGCACGGGCCGCCCTGATGCTCCTGCTGACGCTGCGCGGGACGCCGTTCCTCTACTACGGCGATGAGATCGGGCTGCCCGATATCCCGGTCCCGGAGGAGGCGCACCTCGACCCCGTCGGGCGCCGGACCGGCGATCCGTCGCGCAGCCGCGACCCCTGCCGGACGCCGATGCCGTGGTCGGCCGGCCCGGGCGCCGGCTTCACCACCGCGGACGCGCGGCCGTGGCTGCCGATCGGCGACGCCTCGGTCCGCAGCGTCGCGGCGCAGCGCGAGGACCCCGGCTCGGTGTTGCACCTGGTCCGCGACCTGATCGCCCTGCGCCGCGCGACCGCCGACCTGACGCGCGGCGGGTACGCGACGCTGGCCGCGCCGCACGGGGCGTGGGCGTTTCGGCGGGGCGACGGCGTCGTGGTCGCGCTGAACCTGTCGAGCGAGCCGGTCGAGGTGGACGGACTCGGCCCGGCGACCGTCGCCGTGGCGACCCGCCGCGAGCGCGACGGCGAGTGGATCGACGGCCCGGTTGCGCTCGGCCCGTGGGAGGGCGTCGTCGCCCTCGCGGGCTGATGGAACTCGACGCCGTCCTCTCGGCCGACGGGTGGCCGTACGCGTCCTCGCCGCCGGTCGCCGCCGGGGATCCGGGCCGCTTCCACGCGCTCTTCGGCCGGGACTCCCTGATCACGTCGCTGCAGGTCCTGCCCTCGCGGCCCGAGATCGCGCGGGCCACGGTGCGCGCCCACGCCCGGCTCCAGGGTCGTCGCGACGATCCGTTGACCCTCCAGGAGCCGGGCAAGGTCGTCCACGAGTGGCGCGAGCGCCCGCCGCCGGTCCTGATCGAGCGGGGCTGGCCCGACACCGACGACGAGTTCCGCTACTACGGCTCGGCCGACGCGACGCCGTGGTTCCTGATCGTGCTCGCGGCGCTCGGCGACCGCTGGCTGGCCGCAGGGCTCGAGCCGGCGTGGCGCGCCGCCGCGGCGTGGCTCGAGCGCGCGCTCGCCGAGGGCGGCGGCTTCGTGCGCTATGGCCCGGGCCGCCAGGCGGGCGGCCTGTTGCAGCAGGGCTGGCGCGACGCGGTCGACCCGACGAACCCCGACGACCAGGGCTCGGGGATCCTGCATCCGGACGGGCGCGTGCCGGTCTCGCCGCTGGCCGACGCCGATGTGCAGGCGGTCGCCCATGCCGGGCTGCGCGCCGCCGCGGCGCTCAGCGGCGAGGACCGCTGGACGGTGGCCGCCGACGCCCTGCGCGACCGGATCGGCGAGGCGTTCGACGCCGAGACGATGGCGGTCGAGCCCGACGGGACGCGCGTCGCGGGCGCCGGCTCGCAGCTCGGCTGGCTGCTCTGGGCCGACGCGCTGCCGGAGGGCGGCCCGCGCGAGGCGGCGGCCGCGCGCCTGTCCGAGCCCGACATCCTCACCGGCTTCGGGCTGCGGACGCTCTCCGAGCGCCACGGCGCGTTCGGCACCCACCACTACCACCGCGGCTCGGTCTGGCCGTTCGACTCCTGGCTCGGCTGGGGCGGACTGCGCGCCGCCGGTCACGACGAGGCCGCCGAGCGCGTCCGGTCCGGCGTCCTCGACGCGCTCGCCCGCATCGGCCACGCGCCCGAGCTCTACGCGGTGACCGCCGCCGGCCCCGAGCCGATCCCGCTGTCGAACTTCGTGCAGGCGTGGACCATCGGCGCGCGTCTCGCGCTCGAGGCCGGCTGGGACGGCCGCGGCACTACGCGTCGAACGTCGCGGTGAAGGCCTGACCGGCGTTCGGCACGACGAAGCCGTGGTCGCTCGGATCGATCGACTCGCCATCGACCAGCACCGTCGCCGGCGTGGCGCCGTGGATGACGAGGTGGAACGCCTGGCGCGCGAACTCGGGGTAGCCGTCGCCGTCCACCCGGGCGTCGATCGTGACCGTGTCCCCGTCGCGAGTGACGGTGAAGGTGATGCGGTAGCGCGCGCCGTCGAGCGCCGCGGTGGTGAGGCCGTCGTCCTCCTGGAGCATCGACTCGTGCGTTCCGTCGCCGGCGGGGACGTAGAGGTGCAGCTCGATCACGCGGGGGTGGTGACCGGCGGTCGAAGGCGGAGCCTCGGGCCACATTGGGATGACGGCGCCGCCTCGGGCGTAGATCGGGATGCGATCCATCGGGGTGGCGGTGAGCACATAGCGGCTGCCGCCGACCAGCTCGTCGGTGTGCCAGTCGTACCACTCGCCCGCGGGGAGGTAGACCTGACGAGCCGTCTGGCCGGCGGCGACGACGGGGGCGACGAGGAGGTCCGGCCCGAACAGGTACTCGTCGTCGAGATCGCGCACGGCCCAGTCGTGCTGGTGGTCGAAGACCAGCGGTCGCTGGACCGGGGCGCCGGTCTCGGAGGCGCGCACGAACGCGGCGTAGATGTACGGCAGCAGCCGGTACCGCAGCTCGATGGCGTCGCGGACGAGATCGAGGATGGACTCGCCCCACGCCCACGCGTACTGGTCGACGTTGCCCATCTCGGAGTGGTTGCGGCAGAACGGGGTGAGCGTGCCGTACTGCATCCAGCGGAGGAACAGCTCGGCGTTGGAGTGCCCGTGGAACCCGCCGACGTCCGCGCCGACGAACGGCTGGCCCGACACGCCGAAGCCCATCGCCATCGGGATGCTGAGCCCGAGGTGGTCCCAGCGGGAGAGGTTGTCCCCCATCCAGTTGGCGGCGTAGCGCTGGATGCCGGCGGAGCCCGCGCGCGAGAGGACGAACGTGCGCAGGTCGGGCATCGCCGCGTGCAGGCCGGCGGTGGTGCCCATGGCCATGAGGAGCGCGTACTGGTTGTGGAAACGCTCGTGCGAGTGGCGCCCGTGGTCGAAGCGCATGCGGCCCGGCGCGATCACGCCCGTGGCCGGCTCGTTCATGTCGATCCAGATGCCGGCGAGGCCGGACTGCACGTGCGCGGCGTTGAGCTCCCCCCACCAGGCGCGCGCCTCCTCGGTGGCGAAGTCGGGGAAGGCGGTGTCGCCCGGCCAGACCTGGCCGATGTAGATGTCGCCGCCTTCGGTCCGGCAGAGGACGTCCCGGTCCACCGCCTGGTCGAACACCCAGTAGCCCGCCTCGTGCTTGACGCCCGGGTCGATGATCGTGATCACCCGGAAGCCGTCGCCGGCGAGGCGCGCGAGCATGCCGGCCGGATCCGGGAAGCGGTCGGCGTCCCAGGTGAACACGCGGTAGCCGTCCATGTACTCGATGTCGAGCCACAGGACGTCGCAGGGGATGCCGGCGTCGCGGTGGCGCCGCCCCAGCGCCTCGACCGCGTCCTGCGTGTACTCGAACCAGCGGGACTGGTGGTACCCGAGCGCCCACAGTGGCGGCAGCCCGGCGCGCCCGGTCAGCCAGGTGTAGGCGGAGAGGACGTCCGCCATGGCGGGTCCGGCCAAGACGTACTCGGTGTACTGGCCGCCGTCGAAGTGGATCGTGTACTCGTCCGGCTCGGAGAAGTCGTACGTCGCGCGGTAGCCGTTGTCGACGAAGGACCCCGCCATCGTCCCGGCCGGGTGTGCGTGGTGGTAGAAGAACGGGATCGAGACGTAGTACGGGTCGAACTCGGCGCTCGTGTGGTCCGCGCGCGGGTCGTCCGGCGGCCGTCCCGCCGTGAACTCGGCCGTGGCCACCGGGTCCAGCACGTCGGTGTTCCACAGCGTGAAGTCGCGGCCGGTCCGGTTGTGGGAGCCCGTCTTCTCCCCGAGGCCGTAGATGGCGTCGTCCGGGCGCCGGCGACGGCGGATCGTGAAGGCGTCGTTCAGCGTCGCGTAGCCCCAGTACGCGCCGTCGGCGTCCTGTGCGGTCTCCACGACGGCGCGGCCGTCGGCGCGGTGGACGTCGAGCCGGAACGGCTCCAGCCAGAGCGACACGACGAGCGCCGCGCCGCGCAGCCGGACCACACCGTCGCCGCGCTCGACCTCGAACGCCACCTCCTCGGAGCGGGGGTCGACGCACACGGCGAAGGTCGGTGCCTCGTCGAAGACACCGCCGCGGCTGATCTTCACGCGTACGACGTCGGCCCGCACGAAGTCGACGCGCAACCGCTCGCCGTGCAGCGTGGCGAGCAGCCCGCGGTCGGTCTCCTCGACCGAGCTGACGTGTTCGAACCGGATCAACCGCCTCAGCCGCCGACGACCACCAGCGTGTGCTCGGCGCCAGGGGAGGTCGTGGCGGTGACCTCGAGCCCGCGGTGCGTCGCGCGCTCGGTCACCACCACCGCCTCGCCGTCGAGCGCCGCGCTGCCCACGCTCGTCCCGTGCGGCAGCGTGACGCCGATCCGCAGCCGCACCGGCAGCCGCGCGGTGACGGTCGTCGAGTAGCGCCGGCCGCTGGCTCTCGCCGCCACGTCGACCGCCCCGTCGCGGCCGAGACGGATGTCGCGCCCGCTGATCGGGGCGCCGCCCGGGGGAACCTGCGGCACCACGTCGAGCCGCCCGAACCCGAGTTCGGGCCGCACGCCGAGCTGCTGGTGGACGACGGGCCAGGCGGTGCCGTACGCGCCCCACGCCTGCAGGACCATCGGCCGCTCGTTGAGCGGACGGTTGATCGACCGGCCGTTCAGGGGCGACGGGGCGATCTCGGGCATGGCGCCGGGCTGCTCGTCGGGCTGCGGCAGCTGCAGGCGCGCGTTGGCCCTCGTGAAGCGGCGCTGCCCGGCGTCGCCGAGGCGGCCGTAGTTGCCTTCGGCGACCGCCATGATCGCGGTGTTCAGCGTGAACGCCTGGCGCTCGGGCGGCACCGCGGAGCGGATCGGGTCGCACCCCGGCCCGCCCGTGTGGAAGAGCCCGAAGTCGTCCGCGTAGCAGCGCCGCTCGCGCAGCGCCAGGGCCCGCCGCGCGTGGGCGGGCGTCGCGAGACCTGGGATCGCGCGCCCGGCGCGGGTCAGCTCGATCTCCATCGGCGTCACGCCGATCCAGTGGCGCTGGTACACGCCGCGGTTGCGGCGCCCGCGCAGCGAGTCGGCGTAGCCGGGCGCCCGCGGCATCCACCAGGCCGCCTCGAAGCGCGCGGCGAGCCGGTCCGCCCGCCGCAACGACCGGCGCGCGGTCGCGCGGTCGCCCTTGGAGCGGGCGAGCTCGGCGAGGTCGTAGAGGCCGCGGATCAGCGCGGTCGCGTTGTCGAGCTTCTCCTCGCCCATGCCCTCGCGCTCGACGTTGCCGAGGCCCTCCGGCCAGCCGTCGTCGTCGGCGTCGAGGCGGCGGACGACGTGCTCGATCGCCGCGCGCGCGAACGGATAGAGGTCGTCGCGGAACGCGTCGTCGCCGGTCCAGCGCCACACCAGCGCGACGGCGCTCGGGAACTTCGCGCTCTCGTCCGTATTGCCCGCGTCGGCGTTCGAGCCGAAGTAGACGCTGCCGTCGCTCATGACCTCGTGGACGACCTTGCCGGAGCGTCCGTTGTCGATGACCGAGACGTCGCGCAGTGCGCGCAGGTGGTCCTGGATCGGCTCGAACTGGCCGAGGGCGACGCTCGCGAACGCGGTGTACTCACCGTCGGTGGCGAACAGCCACGGGTAGTCCGGCCAGCCCGCGCCGAGGTAGCGCACGCGGTCGACGCGGCCCTCCGGCCGCGGGTAGCGCTTGCCCGCGCGCGTCTCGCGCACCCGCAGCCCCTGGGCCTCCTGCACGGAATCGGCGAGGTTCTGCTTGGACCAGTCGATCGCCTGCGCGAGCTGCGGGTCGGCGGGCAGTTCGAGGCGCGTGTGCGTGGCCAGCGCCTGGCGCCCGGCGATCTTCGCGGCGAGCGCGCCCTCCGGGTCGGCGAGCAGCGCCGCGTGCTCGGCGCGCGCCGCGTCGATCCCCTGGTCCGATCCGGCGACGGCGATCCACAGCGTCCGGCTGGCGTTCGCCGGGACGCTCAGCGCGTAGCTCAGGCGGCCGCCACGGCCCTTGCCGTATGCGGTGTCGTCGCAGCGCCGGGGCGCCTTGGGGGCCTTCGGGCCCGAGAGACCGCAGCGCACCGGGCGGCTCACCGGCCCGCGGAATCCATCGCCGGTCGTCGCCGCCACCGGGGTCGCCGCCGCGCCGACGACCGCCGCCCAGTCGTGATCGTCGGCGTTGCGGACCGGTGGGCGGCCGCGCTCCTGGAACTCGAGGCGGCCGCCGTCGACGCCGGCCGTGTCGGCGAGATTGAAGCCCTTCTGGCGCGGTTTGCTCTCGCCCCACGGGTAGACGCCCATGAGCTCGGAGTGCGCGTCGACCGAGATCGTCACGGTCCTGGCCTGGCCGGGCGAGCGCACGCGCAGGCCGACCAGCATCCCGCGGCGCCCGTCCGGCACGACGTCGACGCGCCGCAGCACGACGCCGTCGGTGTCGGGCAGCTCGTAGATGACGTGGCCGTAGCCGCTGATGAACCGGCGGGCCGGCCCGATCCAGTGCGGCGCGGCCGGGTCGCCGAGCCCGAGCCACAGCCCGTCGAGCAGCTTGAGCGGCGGCGTCCAGATCCCGCCCATCTCGCCGCGGGTGTGAAAGCCCATGGCCGGGAAGCCGCCGTCCTCGGTTCCCACCGCGTACGCCCGCGTGCCCGCGACCACGGCACGGCGCTCGGCCAGCCGGTCGCTGGCCGACAGGGTGGGCGCGGGTGCCTGCGCCGACGCGTCACCCGCGAGACCCAGCGCCGCTGCAACCACCGCTGCCCCCAGCCACCGCATCTTCCCCTCCTCGCTCGCGTTCGGCGGGAGCCTGCCCGCGCGCCGAGCGGGTGAAACGACAGGCCCGGCGTGAGACAGATGCAGAATTCGTCTTGCAACTGCGACAGCAGTTTGATATGACTCCGCCCATGGTGCAGACGCCCCTCGAACGCTCGCTCGAACCCGTCGAAGCCTCGCGCGCGACGCCGCTGGACGCCCTCCGGATCGCCCGCGAGACGTGGCTGGCCGGCGACCCCCTCGACATGGGCGCGCTCGCCGCCCAGGTGGGGACCAGCCGCGCGACCCTCTACCGCTGGGTCGGCAGCAAGGAGCGCCTGCTCGGCGAGGTCGTATGGAGCGTCGCCGCGGCCGCCATGGCCACCGCCCGCGAGGGCGTGCCGGGGTCCGGCCCCGCCTACATCGCCGAGGTCGTCGAGCGCTACATGGCCGGGGCGCACGAGTTCGCGCCGCTGCGCGGCTTCATCGAGCAGGACCCGGAGTACGCCCTGAAGGTCCTGACCTCCAAGCACAGCCCGATGCAGCGCCGGTCGATCGCCGCCATGCGCGAGCTGCTCGCCGAGCAGGTCCAGGCGGGCGAGCTCGAGCCCCCGCTCCCGCTCGACAGCCTGGCCTACCTGATCGTGCGGATCGTCGAGTCCTTCCTCTACTCCGATGTCATCACCGGCTCGGAGCCCGACGTCGGCGCCGCCGCCGACGCGATCCACGTCCTTCTGCACGCGCCACCCGCCGTCCGTCCCAAGAACAGGAGCTCGAAGCCATGAAAGCCATCCAGGTCACGGAGTTCGGAGGGCCCGAGGTCCTCATCCCCACCGAGGTTCCCGACCCGGAGGTCGGGGACGGGCAGGTCGGCATCGAGGTGAGCGCCGCCGGCATCAACTACGCCGACACGCACCAGGCCGAGAACACCTACCTCGCGCCCGCGCAGCTGCCGCTCATCCCCGGCGCCGAGGTCGTCGGCACGACACCCGACGGCCGGCGCGTCGTGGCGCTGCTGGGCGGCGGCGGGTACGCCGAGCGCGCGACCGCCCATTCAGCACTGGCGTTCGACGTGCCGGAGGGCGTGAGCGACGGGCAGGCGCTCGCGCTGATCCTCCAGGGCACCACCGCGTGGCACCTGCTCCGCACCTGCGCGCACCTGCAGGAGGGCGAGACGGTGGTCGTCCACGCCGCCGCCGGCGGCGTCGGCACGCTCGCCATCCAGCTCGCCAAGCAGTGGGGCGCAGGCCGCGTGATCGCGACCGCGTCGAGCCAGGACAAGCGCGACCTCGCGCTCGAGCTCGGCGCCGACGTGGCGATCGACGGCGCGGTCCCCGATCTCAAGGCCGCGCTCGAGGAGGCCAACGGCGGGCGCAAGGTCGACATCGTCCTCGAGATGGTCGGCGGCTCGACGTTCGACGCCAGCCTCGCGGCGCTCGCTCCGTTCGGCCGGCTCGTGACCTTCGGGATGGCGTCGCGCGAGGAGCCGAAGCTCGTCCACCCCGGGTCGCTCGTCCAGCGCAGCCGGGCCGTGATCGGCTTCTGGCTCGCGCACTGCTTCAGCAACCCCAAGATGCTGTCGGGGCCGCTCGACGAGATGCTCGCGATGGTCGCGGCCGGCGAGCTGCGCCCGATCGTCGGCGGCACCTACCCGCTGTCCGAAGCGCGCCGCGCGCACGAGGACCTGCGCGCCCGGCGCACGGTCGGCAAGCTCGTCCTGGACCCGCGGTCATGAGCGTCCCGACCGCCCTCGCCACCGCGTCGCCGCGGCCGGCCGCCGAGGCCCGCCGCCGCGTGACCGTCGTCACCGGCGCCGCCTCCGGCATCGGCCGGGCCACCGCCGACCGGCTGCTCGCCGGCGGGCACGCCGTCGTCGCCGTCGACCTCGATCCCGACCGCCTGGTCTGGGCGCAGGACGACGACCGCTGCGCGGCCGTGGCCGCCGACATCAGCACCCCCAATGGCAACCGCGCGATGGTCGACGCCGCGCTCGAGCGCTTCGGCGTGCTCGACGGGCTCGTCCTGAACGCCGGGATCGCGCACGTCGGCCCGTTCGACACGATGAAGCCCTCCGTGGTCGACCGCATCCTGTCGGTCAACCTGCGCGGGGTCATCTTCGGGCTGCAGTCGGCCATCCGGGCGCTCGAGCAGGGCCGGGATCCGGCCGTCGTCACCGTCGCGTCGATCTCCGGGATGCAGGGCGAGTCCGGGATGGCCGTCTACTCGGCCAGCAAGGGCGGCGTCGTGAACTTCTCGCGCGCGGCCGCCGTCGAGCTCGGGTCGCGCGGCATCCGCGTGAACTGCGTCTGCCCCGGCCCGACCGTCACGCCGATGACCCGGCCGGCGATGAACGCCATGCCGCAGCTGCAGGCGGAGATCCGCTCCAACGTCCCGCTCAAGCGCCTCGGGCAGCCGGCGGAGATCGCGGAAGTGATCGCCTTCCTGCTCTCCCCGGCGGCCTCGTTCGTCAACGGCGCCATCGTGCCGGTCGACGGGGGCGTCACCGCCAACACCGGCCAGCACGCGCCGCCCGACCCGCCCGCGCGGCGGCTGTCGGAGGTGCCGGCATGATCTCGCTCGACGGCAAGACCGCCCTGGTGGCGGGTGGGACGGCGGGCATCGGCCTCGCCGTCGCGCAGGGCTTCACCGAACGCGGCGCGCAGGTCGTCATCGGCGGCCGGCGCGCCGAGGGCGAGGAGATCGCGCGCGCGGCGGGCTGCGGGTTCGTCAGCCTCGACGTCGCCGACGAGGAGTCGGTGATCGCGGCGCTCGGCGTGGTCGAGGAGCGCGCCGGCCGGCTCGACGTGCTCGTGCTCAACGCGGGGATCGGGCAGCCGCCGGGGCCGATCTCGTCGGTGGGGTCAGACGCGGCGCGCGCCGTCGTCGCGACGAACCTGTTCGGTGCGTTCTGGGGCCTGAAGTACGGTGCCGCGCATATGGCCGACGGCGGGTCGATCATCCTCACGTCGTCGATCTCGGCGGTCATGGGGACGCCGTTCGAGGGTCTCTACGGGGCCACCAAGGCGGGTGTCAGCGCGCTCGCGCGGAGCGCGGCGATCGACCTCGGCCCGCGTGGCATCCGCGTCAACGCGGTCCAGCCGGGGCCGACCGAGACGGACCTGAACCCGATGCCCGAGCGCCTGCTGGAGATCATGGCGCCGGCGGGGCGCAAGGGCCGGGTCGAGGACCTGGTCGGCCTCTACGCCTTCCTCGCGTCGGATGAGAGCACCTACGTGACGGGTCAGGCGATCACGGTCGACGGCGGCGTCACGGCCGGCGTCAGCCAGGCGTTGCTCGGTGCGGTCGCCGCTGCGATGGCGGTGGAGGCCCGATGATCCGCGGCATCCACCACGTCGCCATCTCGACGCCCGACGCCGACCGGCTGCTCGGCTTCTACCGCGACCTGCTCGGGCTGCAGATCGCGTTCGAGCAGGCGTGGCCGGAGGGCACCGAGGTCGCCGACCGCCTGACCGGCCTGCGCGGGTCCGCCGCGCGCCAGTTACTGCTGGGCAACGGGCACCTCTACATCGAGCTGTTCGAGTACCGCACGCCCACGCCCCGGCCGTCCGAGCCGGGGCGGCCGGTCTGCGACCACGGCGTCACGCACGTGTGCCTGGAGGTGGAGGACGTCGACGCGCTGCACGAGCGACTCGCCGCGGCGGGGGTGGAGTTCCACTGCCCGCCGGTCAACCTCGGCGGCGGCGTGCGGACGACATACGCGCGCGACCCGGACGGCAACGTCGTCGAGCTGCAGCAGCTCGCGCGCCGCGACCACCCGTTCGCGCTGCCGATCCCGGCCTAGGAATCGATCTCGGCCTCCGGGTTGATGACCTTGCCCTTGCGCAGGAGGGAGTGGCGGGCGCCGTAGGCGAAGTAGAACGCCAGGCCGAGGCCCATCCAGATGAAGAACCGGATGAACGTGGTCAGCGGCAGCGTCGAGATCAGCAGGAGGCACAGGATGATCCCGATGATCGGGAACACCGGCACGAACGGCACCCGGTAGCCGCGCTCCATGTCGGGGTTCGTCCGCCGCAGGATGATCACGCCGAGGTTGACGACGATGAACGCGAACAGCGTGCCGATGTTGACGAGCTCGACGATCGACTTCAGCGGCACCGCGGAGGCGAGGGCGGCGAACGCGATGCCGAGGATCGCGGTGAGCAGGATCGGCGTGCGGGTCTTCGGGTGCAGCCGGGACAGCCGCTCGAAGAACAGCCCGTCGCGGCTCATCGCGAACAGGATCCGGGATTGGCCGTAGAGCAGCGTGAGCACGACGCTGGTGATGGCGACGAGCGCGCCGAGCGAGATGATGTTCGCCGCCCAGTCGAAGCCGGCACCCTCCGACAGCGCCAGCGCGAGCGGGGCCTCCTGCCCCTTGAGCTTGTCGAACGGCAAGGCGCCGGTGGCGACCGCGGCGACGGCGATGTAGAGCAGGGTGGCGACGGCGAGCGAGCCGATGATCGCGATCGGCAGGTTGCGGCCGGGGTTGTTGACCTCCTCGCCCGACGTCGAGATCGCGTCGAAGCCGATGTAGGCGAAGAAGATCACCGACGCCGCGGTGAGCGAGCCGCCGAGGCCGTCGACGAAGAACGGGCTGAAGTTGTCGCTGTTGAACGCCGTGATGCCGAGCGCGATGAACAGCAGCAGCACGACGAGCTTGACGATGACCATGATCGTGTTCGTCCGCGCGCTCTCGCGGACGCCGATGATGAGCACGCTGGTGACGGCCAGCACCAGGAAGGCCGCGGGCAGGTTGATCGAGCTGCCCTCCTCGCCCGGCGGGTTGGCGACCGACGCCGGCAACTTGAATCCGAACACGCTGTCGAGCAGCTCGTTGAGGTAGCTGCCCCAGCCCACCGCCACGGCCGCGATCGAGACGCCGTACTCGAGGATCAGGTCCCAGCCGATGATGAAGGCGACGAGCTCGCCCATCGTCGCGTAGGCGTAGGTGTAGGCGGACCCGGAGATCGGGATGCTCGACGCCAGCTCGGCGAACGCGAGCGCGGAGAACGCGCACGTGATGCCGGCGAGGATGAACGACAGGATGATCGACGGCCCCGAGTCGCCGATCGCCTCGCCGATGATCACGAAGATGCCGGTGCCGATGATCGCGCCGAGACCGAGGGCGGTCAGATCGAGCACGCCGACGGTGCGCTTTAGGCCCTTGTCGTCGTCCTGGGAGACGAGCTGGTCGATCGGCTTGGTGGCGAAGAGCGGGTTGCCCTGGTTGCCCTCGGCGGTCGCCATCGGGTGCGTCTCTCCTTCGTCGGTTGGCTTAGGGGGGCGTGACCACGAGGACGGGCCGGCGCGAGCGCGTGACGAGCTCCATGGGGACCGAGCCCATGATCCGGCGTGCGAGCTCCCCCCTGGTGCTGCTGCCGCAGACGATGAGGTCGGCGTCGCGCTCCTCGGCGAACAGGAGGATGCCTCGCGTGATCGGGCCCGAGCGCACCTCGCCGGTCGCCGTCGCGCCACGCTCGGCGAGCCGGGCGACCGCCGCGTCGACGGCTTCCCGAGCCAGGCGCGTGAACTCCGACCGCGGCGTGGTCGAGAGCGCCTCGACGTCGAGCCCGTCGAGGCTGACGACGTCGACCTCGGCGCCGGTCTGCTCCGCCAGCTCGGCGGTGGCGTCCGCGAGCCACGTCGGGTCGGTCCCGGCCTTGGCGGCCATGACGATCCGCTTCATGGGGCCGTCAATCTCCGCGCGGGCAGGACGGCAAACGTCTTATCGTCGTGCGTCAGCGCCGGCGGACGCTGACCCGCAGCTGGTTCGTGCGGCGCGTCTGGCGCTCGATGTTCCCGGCCGCGTCGATCGCGCGGGAGCGGATCACGTAGCGCCCGCGGCGGAGCGGGCGGCGCAGCCGCCGCGTCCACCGGGTGGTTCCGCGGGCGGTGACGTAGAGGCGGTTGCTGCACCTGCGTGGCGCCGTGAAGCGGCCCAGCGAGGTGAGGAAGAAGCAGCGGCCATTCGGCGTCAGGCGGCCGATCGAGATGGCGACGCGGCGGATCCGCGGCCGCTGGCCGGGACAGGTGCGGTCGGTCGCGCGGCCGTTGAGCGCGAGCCGCCGCGCCGGGCGCGCGATGGTGCGGCGGCTCGTGATGAAGCGGGACGTCGGCGCGACGCGGTCGCGGCAGCTCGGTGGTGGCGTGAACATGTACGTCCGCGCACCTGCCGGGAGCTTGAGCGTCGCGCCGGCGGAGTCGAGGGTGATCTCGGGAGCGGGCTCGGACTCGCGGTCGACGCGCTCGACCCGTGTCCCCGCGCGGAACGGGAGCGCGAGCCGCAGTGTCGCGGGGCCGTCGGAGTCCACGACGAGACGGAGGCGCCGGCCGCCGTCCAGGCGCGCGCGGGCGCCGGCGATCTCGCCCGCGGCGACGTTGCGCAGGCGCACCGTCAGCGCGTTGTCGGCGGCGGCGGTCGGCGTGTCGCCCCAGGCCGTCCCCTCGACCGTGCTCGGGATCGCGGGGCCTGGGGCCGGCTCCGCGCCGGTGACCCGCGTGGTGGGCGGATCGGCGAGGCCGTGGGCGAGCGAGCGCGCGTCGATCTCACCGCGGGCCGGATCGGCCTTCGCGTCGCGCACTCGCAGCTTCGAGATCCAGTAGGCGTGGTCGTGGACGAGGCCGAGCTTCGGCCGGTCGGCGGCGGGGACGAAGGCGTAGTGCACGCGCCACGGGTCGCGCGTCACCCGCGCGTCGCCGAGGAAGTCGCGGGCGGCCTCCCAGCGGTCGACGACCGCGAGCGTGAAGTGCTCGGCCGGCGAGTAGGTCCACAGCTGCGAGCGCAGTCCGAGCACGTCGAAGCGCGCCTGCTGCGCGCGGACACCCGCGTACGGGACGAGCTCGTCCTCGGACGCGACCCAGCTGAGGTACGGCAGCCAGCGGGCGTTCTCGAGCACGAGGTTGGAGTTGGTCGACGCGCCGTCGGACGGCGGCGCGGGCGGGATCCAGATGCCGCGCCCGGGCGGGCCGACCGCGGTGAAGGCACGGCCGAAGAGGTCGGGGTAGTGGGTGCCGAGCTTGTAGGTCCCGTAGCCGCCCATCGAGTAGCCGGTGAGCGCGACGCGCTCGGGATCGAGGGCGAACCGGCGGGCGACGTCGGCCCACACCTCGAAGACGTCCGCCTCGGCCTCGTCGGTGTACCAGCCGTTCGTCCCGCGCCCGAGCGGGGTGACGACGAGCGAGGTGCGCTCGTCGCCGAACTGGCGCAGCTGGCGGGGCGAGAAGACGGCGTACTGCGTGTAGGTGCCCCCGAGCGAATGCAGCGCGAACGTCAGCGGCGCCGGGCGCGCGGGGTCGTAGGCCGGCGGGACGGTGAGCAGGTAGGGCTGGAGGCGACCGCCGTAGCCGGGGAAGCGCGAGGAGCCGGCGACGCCCTCCGGGACGCTGAGCGAGGACGCGAAGATCCGCGCCTGCTCGCGGCCGGTCCGGGTGCGGCCGGCCGTGTTCGCCTTGGCGGTGAGCTGGGCGAACTCGACGGTTGCGGAATAGGTCCCGCTCGTGCCCTCGGCCAGCGCGCGGGCCTGGCCGTCCTCGAACCAGTTGCCGACGCTCGGCGTCGTCGTGTAGGGCGGGCTCGGGCCCTTGATCTGCGGCTCGTCGAAGCGGAACGCGAGGTTGAGGATTGCCGGCGCCGGTCCCTGGCCGCCGGACGCCGGCCCGGACTCGGTCGGCGAGGTGCCCGGCCGCGGGGTGATGAAGGCGTCGCCCGACCACAGGCCGACACCGGCGACGTGGCGCCAGACCGCCGTCGGGCCCGGGTCGAGCACGGACCGGGGGATGCGGATCGCCATCTGGTTCGTGGCCGGGTCCATCGAGACCGCGCCCGCGGGCAGCGGCGCGCCGTCGACCTCGCCGCCGGTGCCCCACGCCACGACGAAGTGGTCGATGCCGGGCGACGTGATCCCGGCCCCCCGCGGCCAGGCGACCGGCGCCGCCCCCGAGCGGTCCGTGTCGATCCCGATCACCACGGCGGCGGCGTCGCGCTCGATCGCGGTCGTCAGCGTGATGCGGTAGAGCAGCGCGTCGGCGGTCGGCTTGAGGCGCAGCTCGGCGAGGTCGGCGGCGTTGCCGGCGTAGCGGGCGGCGGTCGGATAGAGGACGTCGCCGGCGGTGGACGCCGCGATGTCGCCGCCCGGTTCGTTGCGCGAGCCGGCTCCGGGGGCGGTGTCGGCGCCGCGGTCGTCGAACAGGTAGTCCTGGTAGAGGTACTCGCCGTCGCGGTAGGCCTCCGAGCCGGAGACGAGCAGCGGCGCCGCCGCGAACGGCGGCTTGACCGACAGCTCGGGGGCGTCGGCCGCAGGGGCGTAGAGCAGCGGTGGGCCGGGCCGCTCGCCGCTCGTGACGCTGGGGAGGGAGGCGGCGTTGGCGGGCGCCGCGCAGGCCAGACAGGCCAGCAGTGCGGCGGTGACCGGCCGGAGCATCGGTCAGACGTTACGCCTGGAAACGGTGAAGCGGCGCCGGTGGAACGACCGCACGATACGTTCGGTGGATCAAGCGTCGACCTCGAGGAGCTGTTCCTATCCGCAAGTCCCTGGTGATCGGGCTTCTTGTCGTAGCCGGCGCCGCATCGGCGCCGGTCGCCGCCGCCCACGGGCCTTCCGCTGCCCAGCGCGCCGCCGCGGGCCCGACCCCCGTCATCGCCGACCCGAAGACGGAGCTGATCACGACGCTCCCCGTCGGCCGCGCGATCTCCGGCGAGTGGGCGCACACCGGCAGCTTCTTCTACGTGTCGAGCGTCGACTCGATCAGCGTCATCGACACGACCGACCCCGAGGCGCCCAAGCTGCGCGGCGTGCTCCCGCAGGCGGAGTTCGAGAACGAAGCGATGACCTACGGCGAGCGGCGGGGCGCGGACGGCAAGGTGAACCGCCGCTTCGTGCTCGTCGGCAACGACCTGGTCAACGGCACCGTCGACCCGAACCGCCCGTCGCAGGACGGTGTCCAGCGCGGCCGCATCGGCGGCGGCGAGGTCATCGTCGTCGACGTCACCGATCCCGACAAGCCCACCGTCGCCGGCCGCACGCCGGGCGACTCGGCGGCGCCGGGCGTCGTCACGTCGAGCACCCACACGGTGCAGTGCGTGACGCTCTCGTGCGAGTTCGCCTACACGGCGGGGGACGAGGGCATGTTCTCGATCGTCGACCTCCGCGACCTGGCCAAGCCCGTCGAGCTCTCCAAGGTCCCGTCGGCGGCCGCCGGCAAGACCGACATCTTCACGTCGGGCGCCGGCCACTACTGGGACATCGACCAGGCCAACCGGATCGCCTGGCACACGGGTTCGGGTGGCGCCGAGGCGTTCGACGTCTCGGATCCGGTCGACCCGAAGCCGCTCAACGGGACCAACGCCAAGGGCACCGAGACCCCCTACAACGACTTCATCCTCCACAACTCCATGCGCCCGAACGGCGCCGGCTTCAAGCCGGGCGCGCCCGCGAGCCTGCGCAACGGGAACGTCCTGCTGGTGACCGAGGAGGACTACTTCAACGACGGCGACGAGGTCGACTGCGCGAAGGCCGGCACCTTCCAGACCTGGCGCGTCCCGGATCTCGACGGCGAGGCCTATCGCGCCGCCAACCCCGGCGGGATCCCGCCGGACCGGGGCTCGATCGCGCCGCTGGACACGATCAACCCGGTCAAGGCGGGCGACGGGCTGTCGACGCCCGCCGGCGCGTTCTGCTCCGCCCACTGGTTCGACTACCACCAGAACGGGTTCATCGCCCAGGGCTATTACCAGCAGGGGATGCGCATCATCGACGTGCGCGACCCGGCCGACCTCAAGCAGTTCGGCTTCTTCACCCCGGGCGTCGCACAGGTGTGGGACGCGTACTGGCTGCCGCTGCGCGACGCCAAGGGCGTGGTCCTGCCCGGACGGAAGAGCAACCTCATCTACACGGTCGACGCGGTCCGCGGCGTCGACGTGCTCCGCGTCGACCTCCCCGGCTCGGCGATCCTACCGGCCGACGGCTCGCCCGGCGGCAGCGGCGGGCAGGACGGCGGCGGCCCGAACGGGCCGGGCGCGACGCCGCAGGCGGGTGCGGGTCCGGGACGCCGGTGCGGCAGTCGCCGCCTGTTCACGATCCGGCTCACCGAGCCGCGCGGCCGCGGGCGGGGCCGGCTGCGCTCCGCACGGGTCGTCGTGCGCGGCAAGCGGGTCAAGGTCACCCGGCGCAACGGGCGGCTGACCGCGCGGATCGACCTGCGCGGCGCCCGCAAGAGCCGCATCCGGGTGCGGATCGTCGCGCGCACGACGACGGGCCGCACGATCCGCTCGTCGCGGGTCTATCTCACCTGCAGGCCGGGACGTCGCTAGTCCCGGAGCCGTCCGGTCGGCCCTCTATCGTTCGTCGGCCATGCCGCCGTTCAAGCTGGACTCCGTCTTCACCCCGACCGCCGATCAGCCGAAGGCGATCGACGGGCTGGGCGAGTCGATCACGGCGGGGCACCGGTTCTCGACGCTGCTCGGCGCCACCGGCACCGGCAAGACCATGACGATGGCGGCGACCATCGAGCGCGTCCAGAAGCCCGCGCTCGTCATCGCCCACAACAAGACGCTCGCCGCGCAGCTGTGCAACGAGTTCCGGACGTACTTCCCGACCAACGCGGTCGAGTACTTCGTCTCCTACTACGACTACTACCAGCCCGAGGCCTACGTCCCGAGCCGGGACCTCTACATCGAGAAGGACTCGGCGATCAACCAGGAGATCGACCGCCTGCGCCACGCGGCGACGGCCGCGCTGTTCGCCCGGCGCGACGTGATCATCGTCGCCTCGGTCTCGTGCATCTTCGGCCTCGGCTCGCCCGAGACCTACAACGCGAACCTGCAGAATCTGATCAAGGGTCACTCGATCGACCGCGACGAGCTCCTGCGCAAGCTGGTGTCGCTCCAGTACACGCGCAACGACACGGCGCTCGGCCGCGGGACGTTCCGGGTGCGCGGCGAGACGCTGGAGATCTTCCCCGCCTACGCGGAGACGGCGTTCCGGGCGACGATGTTCGGCGACGAGATCGAGCGGCTGCAGCACTTCGACCCGCTGACCGGCGAGCTGATCGTCGACGACCTCGAGCACGTCGCGATCTGGCCGGCGACCCACTACAACGTCAAGGAGGGGCGCCTCGAGGAGGCGGTCGCCGAGATCGGGCGCGAGCTCAACGAGCGCTGCGGCGAGCTCGAGGCCGAGGGCAAGCTGCTCGAGTCCCATCGCCTGCGCCAGCGCACCCAGTACGACATGGAGATGCTGCGCGAGGTCGGGTTCTGCTCGGGCATCGAGAACTACTCGCGGATCCTCGACGGCCGCCCGCCCGGCGCGCGGCCGTACTGCCTGATCGACTACTTCCCGAACGACTTCGTCTGCTTCATCGACGAGTCCCACCAGACGACGCCGCAGATCGGCGGCATGTACCACGGCGACCGCTCGCGCAAGCAGACGCTGGTCGACTACGGCTTCCGGCTGCCGAGCGCGATGGACAACCGCCCGCAGACCTTCGACGAGTTCCTGTCGATCACCCCGCAGATCGTCTTCGTGAGCGCGACGCCCGGCGACTACGAGCGGACGCACTCGGCGACCATCGTCGAGCAGATCGTGCGGCCGACCGGCATCATCGACCCCGAGGTCGAGGTCCGCCAGACGAAGAACCAGATCGACGACCTGATGAACGAGATCCGCGTCCGGGTCGAGCGCAACGAGCGCACGCTGGTGACCACGCTCACGAAGAAGATGAGCGAGGACCTCACCGACTACCTGCTCGAGATGGGCTTCCGGGTGCGCTACCTGCACTCGGAGATCGACACGCTGGAGCGCATCCAGATCATCCGCGAGCTGCGGCTCGGCCAGTACGACGTGCTCGTCGGCGTCAACCTCCTGCGCGAGGGCCTCGATCTGCCCGAGGTCTCGCTGGTGGCGATCCTCGACGCCGACAAGGAGGGCTTCCTGCGCGGGGAGACCTCGCTGATCCAGACGATCGGCCGCGCGGCGCGCAACCAGGACGGCAAGGTCCTGATGTACGCCGACAAGGAGACCCAGGCGATGCGGGTCGCGCTCTCGGAGACCGATCGCCGCCGCGCGATTCAGCGCGCCTACAACGTGGAGCACGGGATCACGCCGGAGACGATCGTCAAGGGCATCTCCGACATCGGCGAGTTCCTGATGTCGGACTCCAAGGTCCCCTCCAAGCGGCGCCGGCGCGAGAAGAAGGTCGACATGGAGCCGGCCGAGATCGAGTCGACGATCGTCGAGCTCGAGGAGGAGATGCTGGTGGCGGCGGAGGAGCTGCGGTTCGAGTACGCGGCCAAGCTGCGCGACGAGATCCGCGAGCTGCGCCGCGAGCTCGACGAGGCGGCCGCGGCCTGAGCGAGCGTGGATCCGCCGGCGAGGCGCCGCGGGAATCGGTGGATCCAGGCTCCCTGGGCTACGTCTTCGGCTACGGGTCGCTGGTGGCGGCCCCGGGTTCGATGGTCCGGCGGCTGCCGGGCTTTCGCCGGGTGCTCGGCGTCGCGATGGACAACTCCGTCGACCTGCCGGGCTACAAGTACTTCCGTGACCCGCGCGACGGCTCGCGCCCGGAGGTCTTCGTGGCGTTCGCGGACCTGGTGGAGGCGCCGGACGGCGCGCCGCCCGTGAACGGCGTCTGCGTTCCGGTCGACGCGGCGGCGCTCGAGATCCTCGACGCCCGCGAGCGCCAGTACGTCCGCACCGACGTCACGTCGTGGTTGGAGAATCCGCCAGGGCGCACGTGGGCGTACCTGGGCTCGGAGGCGGGGCGCGAGCGGTTCGCCCTTGCGGTTGCGGCGGGCCGGGCGGTGGTGGTGCGCGGCTACGTCGAGACCGTGCAGGCGGGATTCCGCGCGTTCGGGCCGGCGGAACACCGCGCCTTCGTGGCCTCGACCGACCTCAGCGGCGTGCCGGTCGTCGCGCTCGAGCGCGTGGATCTTCCGGAGTGAGCGCTCGTGCGGCTCCCCCGCGGTTGGGTGGCTGACGAAAGCGGGCTGGCCCGGCGGGTGAGGGAGGAAGGGGTCGGCGGCGTGGTGCCCGGCGCGGCTCGGCGAGGCGGTCGACGACGTCAACCACCCCCGTGGGCTCCAGAGCCCAGCACGGGGGTGGTTCACCCCAATTAGCAGGGTCAACCACCCCCATGCGGGACCGCGGCGGACGACGGGGGTGGTTGACCGGCATCCCCGGCCGCCCTGGCGTCGCGGGCATCGAGGGGGAGGTCGGGAACGCGCCCCGCGTCACACTCGCAGCAGTTTTCGCCTCGAGTGTCACGCTGTGCGCGCTCAGCCCGCCCCACGCCCACTCAAGTCCCCTTCCTCAGCGATGCCGTTCCACCCGGCGACGCGCATCGCATCGCCGGATCAATGCCGCCGGCTCACTCGTCCCACGAGATGCCCTCGAAGCGCTCGCGCAGCCGCGCGCCGCGCTCCGGGTGCAGCGACGCCACCCACGCGATGCGGCCGAGCAAGTGGGCCCGGAACGCCGGGTGCCCCGCGCGGTTCTGCGCGGCCGGCCCGGTGACGGCGGCGTTGTGGAGCATCGCCTTGAGCGTGTCGTACTCGCGCCGCGAGACGTTCAGCCGGCGGTTGACCACGACGCCGCAGAGCCGCTGGCGCCCGGCGCTCGTCATCTGCTGCGACTTGGCCGGGTTCGTGCGGAAGCCCTCGTCGGCGACGATGCGCTCGGCGGCACGGCGCAGGCCGGCCGCGCGCCGCAGCAGCTCGTCGTCGCCCGAGAAGGCGAGGTCGTTGGCGTAGCGGGTGTAGCGCGCGCCGAAGTGCGCGGCGAGACCGGCGAGCCGGCGGTCGAGCGAGAAGGCGCAGAGGTTGGCCAGCGCGGGGGAGGTCGGCGCGCCCTGCGGCAGGTGCGGCGTGGCGAGCCGGCGGCCGAGGCGGTGGTGGGCGTCGATCGCCCACGGCTCGACCGGCCGCGGGATCGCGGCCCACTCGTCGACCGGCAGGACGTTGGTGCACAGGGCGGTCAGCGCGTGGGCGACCCCCTCGGGGTAGCCGGCGGTCCGCAGGACGCCGAAGACGCGTCCGGCGGCGACGGACGCGAAGAAGTCCTCGAGGTCCAGGCGGATCACCACACGGTGGCCGACGTGGGCGGCCGCGTGGGTCCGGGCCGAGCGGCCGCGGATGAACCCGTGGACGGCGTCGTGTGGCGGGATCCAGATCAGGAGTTCGTCGAGGACGCGGCGCTGGGCGGCCTTCAGCTCGCCCTTCGGGCGCTCGATCACCCGGGGCGGCCCGGCGCCGCGGGTCAGCCAGCGGTAGCGGTAGTTGCGCAGCCGCTCGGTCTCGACGCGCCGCTCGAGTCCGCGCGCGTCGGCCAGCCACGCGAGCCGGCCGAAGTCGAGGCCGAGGAACCGCGCGAGGTCGTCCACGCCATCGAGGACCGGGACCGGCCAGCGCCGGCGGCCCATCGCGGTGGCCACGGCGTGGCGGCGGACCACGCGGGGGACGACCGGGCGGCCACGGCCGCGCCGCTGCTCGAGCAGGACGTCGATGAGCGCCGCGAGCTCGCGCGGGCGGTCCACCGGTGGACGGTGGTAGTGGGCGGCGACCTCGTCGACGAGGCCGGGCAGCCAGCGCGGCGCGGGCTCGAGCGACTGGCGCCCGCGGGTGAGCAGGCCCTCGCGGACCCACGGCCCGGCGAGGAACGCGCCGGCGAGGGCGCTCGCGAGCGGACGGCGGGCCGACGGAGTGAACACGACTCAGCCCGTGCGACGACCCGGACCGACTGCTCTGGGTCGTGCGTGCGCCCCGTCTCGCGGAGCTGAGGGAGCGCGCACGCGACGGGTTGCCCTGGCACCTTCGTGTCCCCGGGGTGTCCCCGGAGAGGCCCGCGCGCCTCGAGGGCGCGCGGCACCGCCTCGAACCGGTGTCGTCGCCCGCGCAACGCTACACACGGCGGCCACCCTACCCTCGCTCCGGCATGGATGTCGGAGCCCTCCTGGCGTGGTACGAGCGCGTGCGGCGGCCGCTGCCGTGGCGCTTCACCCGCGACCCGTTCGCGCTGCTGGTCTCCGAGGTGATGCTCCAGCAGACCCAGGCGGCGCGGGTGGTGCCGTACTACGAGCGGTTCCTCGAGCGCTTCGGAGACCCGGGCGCGCTGGCCGCCGCCCCGCCCGCCGAGGTGCTGGCGGCCTGGTCGGGCCTCGGCTACAACCGCCGCGCGCTGGCGCTGCAGCGCGCGGCCGCGCAGGTGGCGGCGCGCGGGTGGCCGGACGACCTCCGCGAGCTGCCCGGGGTGGGGCCGTACACGGCGGCGGCGGTGGCGGCGTTCGCGTGGGACCGGCCGGTCGCGGCGGTCGACACGAACGTGCGCCGCGTGGTCGAGCGCTACGACGGCACCCGGCGGAGCCCCGGGGCGCTCGCGACCCGGGCGACGGAGCTGCTCGGCGGCCACCCGCCGGCGGCGTTCAACCAGGCGACCATGGAGCTCGGCGCGACCGTCTGCACACCGCGCCGGCCGCGCTGCGCCGCCTGCCCGGTCGCCCGCGGGTGTCGCTCGGCGGGAGCGGTCGCCGACCCGCCGGCGCGCCAGGGCAGCCCGCGGCCGCGCTTCGAGGACACCGACCGCTGGCTGCGCGGGCGGATCGTCGCGAACCTCCTCGCCGGCGAGCCGACGCCCGCCGGAATCGAACCGGAACGCCTCGAGCGCGTGCTCGCCGGACTCGCGCGCGACGGGCTGGTCGAGCGGTGCGTCGACAGGACATATGCACTGCCGGATAGGGCGGGTAACCGTACGAAATAGATCCGACGACCTCGTTAGCCTGCGCGGTCTTATGACTGACAACGCGATCCTCGTCGAAGGGCTGCAGAAGTCCTACGGCAACGTCCACGCCCTGCGCGGCGTCGACTTCGCGGCGGCCACCGGCAGCGTGCTGGGTCTCCTCGGACCCAACGGCGCCGGCAAGACGACCGCCGTCCGCATCCTCGCCACCCTGCTCGAGCCCGACGGCGGCACCGCGCGCGTCGCGGGCTTCGACGTCGTCCGCGACGCCGCCAAGCTGCGCGCCAAGATCGGCCTGGCCGGCCAGTACGCCGCCGTTGACGAGAACCTGACCGGCTTCGAGAACCTCGAGATGGTGGGGCGGCTGTACCACATGCCCCGCGCCGAGGCCCGGGCCCGCGCCGACGAGCTGCTCGAGCGCTTCGAGCTCGACGAGGCCGGGAAGCGGCCCGTGAAGACCTATTCGGGAGGCATGCGGCGCAAGCTGGACCTCGCCGCCGCCCTTGTGTTCCGCCCGCCCGTGCTCTTCCTCGACGAGCCGACCACCGGCCTGGACCCGCGCAGCCGGGTCGGGATGTGGGAGACGATCGAGCGGCGCGCGGCGGCGGGGAGCACCGTCCTGCTGACCACGCAGTACCTCGACGAGGCCGATCGGCTGGCCGACCGGATCGTGGTCATCGACCACGGCACCGTGATCGCCGAGGGCACGCCCGACGAGCTGAAGGACCGCGTGGGCGGGGAACGGCTCGAGGTCCACCTCGAGGACATGTCCGACGCCGAGCAGGCGATCGCGACGCTGGCCGAGATCACCGCCGAGCGCCCGACGGTCGAGGGCAACACCGTCCGCGCCCCCGTGCGCAAACGCTCCGGCGTGATCGCGGAGGCGGTGCGGCGACTCGACGACGCCGACGTGGCGATCGAGGACATCGCGCTGCGCCGGCCCACGCTCGACGACGTGTTCCTCGTGCTCACCGGCCGTGCGGCCGAGGACCAGAGAGCCGCCGACGACGCGGCCGCCGAGGAGGTGCACGCATGAGCACGCTCGCCATGGCGGTGTCCGACACGATGGTGCTGGCCCGCCGCAACCTGATCCGGATCCCGCGCCAGCCGGATCTGCTGATCGCCTACACGGTCCAGCCCGTGATGTTCGTGCTGCTGTTCGTCTACGTCTTCGGCGGCGCGATCGAGACGCCGGGCTTCGACTACGTCGACTTCCTGATGCCCGGGATCATCGTCCAGTCGATCGCGTTCGGCGGGTTCGTGACCGCGCTCGGGCTGTCCGAGGACGTCGGGAAGGGCCTGATCGACCGCTTCCGCTCGCTGCCGATGTCGCGCGCGGCGGTCCTCGCCGGCCGCACGTTCTCCGACATCGTGCTCAACTGCCTGTCGCTGGTCGTGCTGCTGGCGGTCGGGTTCGCGGCCGGTTTCAGCTTCGTCGACGCCAGCGTCGGCGAGATGCTGCTCGGGTTCGTGCTGCTGCTGTTCCTCGGCTACGCGTTCTCGTGGATCTTCGCGCTGGTCGGCCTGTTCTCGTCCTCGCCGGAGACGGCGAACGCGATCGGGTTCACGGCCATCTTCCCGCTGACGTTCGCGTCGTCGGTGTTCGTGCCCGTCCAGACCATGCCCGACGGCCTGCGGCAGTTCGCCGAGGCCAATCCGTTCACGACGGTCTCTGACGCCGTGCGGTCGCTGTGGATCGGGACGCCGGCGCACACCGACGTCTGGATGGCCTTCATCTGGTGCGCGGTGCTGACGGCGGTGTTCGCGCCGCTGGCGGTCGCGAGGTATCGCCGGGTGGCGGCGAAGTGACCTATCCTCCGCGCTGACCTCAGCGATAGGGAGAGACAGAGTGCCCCTGGACCGTCAGTCCATCGAGAAGCGTGACTTCCCCATCGGCCGGCGGGGATATGAGCCGGACGCCGTCGACGAGCACCTGGCGATGCTCGCCGACGAGGTGGACGCCCTGCGCCGGTCCGCGAGCCGTTCGACGCGGACCGAGTCGCTGGCCACCGCCGCGTCCGAGCAGGTCCGGCTGATCGTGGAGGCCGCGGAGCAGAGCGCGGCCGACATCGAGCGGGAGGCCGAGCTCGAGGCGCGCCAGATCCGTCAGGACGCCCGCGAGGCGGCCGAGGGCGCGCGCTCGGACGCCGGCCGGCAGGCGCGCGAGCACGTCGAGCGCGTGTCGGCGGCGACGGCGACGATGCTCCAGCGCGCCGACACGCTGGAGAGCGAGTTTCAGGCCATGCTCGAGTCCGTCCGCGGTAGCGCCACGAAGCTGAGCCAGGAGCTGCAGTCCCTGCAGGGCACGGTGGGTGAGCTGCGGGCGGAGATCGCGCCGGCGCCGGTCGAGGCCCAGCCCGACCACGCCCCGCACGGGGACCCGTTCGAGCGCGACGCCGCGGACGGCGGGGCCGACGAGCCCGACCTCGACGTCCAAGACGCCGCCTCCGTCGCGCCGGCGACCGCCGACGACAACGGCGACGAGGAGGGCGCGCGGCTCATCGCGCTCAACATGGCGCTCAACGGGACGCCGCGCGAGGAGACCGAGCGCTACCTGGCCGACAACTTCGACCTGGCCGACACGGAGTCCCTGCTCGACGACGTGTACGCGCGCGCCGGGCAGTGACGGTGACAGCAGCGCCGCCGGAGCTGGCGGCGCTGCGGGGCCGGCTCGCGGAGATCGCCGATCTGCGCGGCGTCGCCGCGCTGGTCCGCTGGGACCAGCACACGATGATGCCGCCCCGCGGCGCGGTCGCGCGCGCCGATCGCGTGGCGACGCTGGACCGGACGGTCCACGACCGGCTCGTAGAGCCGGCGCTCGCGCGACTGCTCGACGAGCTGGAGCCGTGGATCGCCGGTGAGGATCCCGACGGCGACGACACGCGCCTCGTGGCGCTGGCGCGCCGGGATCACGAGAAGGCCGTCCGCGTTCCGCGGGACCTCTCGGCGGAGATGAGCCACGCCGCGGCGCTCGGCCAGCACGCCTGGCTCGAGGCCCGCGCCGCCGACGACTTCAGCCGGTTCCGCGACGCGTTGGAGCGCCATCTCGAGTTGCGCCACCGCTACGCCGCCTGTTTCCCGGAGGCCGAGCATCCCTACGACGTCCTCCTCGACGACTTCGAGCCGGGGATGCGGACCGCCGAGGTCGTGCCGATCCTCGCGGAGCTGCGGGCCGGGCTCACGCCGATCGTCGCCGCCACCGCGCAGAACGACCGCCCCCGCAACGACGGCGTGCTCGACGGCCCGTTCCCGATCGCCGACCAGCGCGTGGCGGCGCTCGACGTGCTCGCCGCGGTCGGCTTCGAGCCCGACGCGTGGCGCCTCGACCCCGCGCCGCACCCGTTCGCGATGGGCATCGGCACGGGCGACACGCGGATCACCACCCGCTACGACGAGCACGACTTCGGGATGGCGCTGTACTCCGTGCTGCACGAGTTCGGCCACGGGCTCTATGAGGCGAGCACCGCGCCCGCCCTCGCGCGCACGACGCTCGACGCGCCCGCCTCGCTCGCGATCCACGAGTCCCAGAGCCGGCTGTGGGAGAACCTGGTCGGCCGCTCACGTCCCTTCTGCGCCTGGCTGCTGCCGCGGCTGCGCGAGACGCTGGGCACGGGCGGGGGCCTCGGCGAGCTGGGCGTCGACCGCCTGTTCGAGGCGGTCAACGCGGTGTCGCGGTCGCTGATCCGGGTCGAGGCCGACGAGACGACCTACAACCTGCACATCATCCTGCGCTTCGAGCTCGAGCTGGCGCTGATCGAGGGCCGCCTGGCCGTCGACGACCTGCCGGCGGTGTGGAACGAGCGGATGGCGACCGACCTCGGCGTCGACGTGCCCGACGACAACGCCGGCGTCCTGCAGGACATCCACTGGGGCATCGGCGCGATCGGCTACTTCGCGACGTACACGCTCGGCAACCTGATCGCCGCGCAGCTATGGGAGCGGCTCCGCGCCGACCTTCCGGAGCTCGACGACCAGCTCGAGCGCGGGGAGTTCGCGCCGCTGAGCGAATGGCTCGGCGAGCACATCCACCGCCACGGCCGCAAGTTCCTGTCGCGCGAGCTGCTGCGCCGCATCACCGGCGACGAGCTCTCCCCGCAGCCGTTCCTCGGCTACCTGCGCGGCCGGCTTGCCGACGCCGGCCACCTCACGGTCTAAAGACCTGGATCCACGGGTGATCGGTGGATCCAGGGCCTAGACGTCGGCGGTCGACGGCGGCAGCGCCTTCACGGTCGGCAGGGCCTCCTGGTCGCGCCCCGGGCGCGGGACGCCGGCGGCGGCGTAGGCGTCCGGCTCGTCGAGCGTCTCGTGCTCGAGCAGCGCCTCGACCATCGAGTCGAGCTGGGGACGGTGCTCGGCGAGCAGCCGCTGGACCCGCATGTGGGCTTCCTCGGCGATCCGCCGGACCTCGTCGTCGACGATCCGCTGGGTCGTCTCGGACACCTCGGAGGCGCCGGGAAGCAGCGGGCCATAGCTGTCGCTCGGCAGGACCGCCACCGGGCCGATGCGGTCGCTCATGCCCCAGCGGCCGACCATCGCGCGGGCCAGGCGGGTCAGCTGCTGGATGTCGGACTCGGCGCCCGTCGTGATCGTCCGGAACACGAGCTCCTCGGCGACGCGGCCGCCGAGGGCGACGTCGATCTTCGCCAGGAGCGCCTGCAGGTCGTAGTTGAACGGGTCCTCGTCGGGGGCCGAGAGCGTCACGCCGAGCGCCATCCCGCGCGGGATGATCGACACCTTGCGGACGGGATCGGCGCCGTCGGTGAGCATGCCGACGAGCGCGTGGCCGGCCTCGTGGTAGGCGGTGCGGCGCCGGTCGGCCTCCGAGACGAGGATGCCGCGCGGAGCGCCGAGGACGATCTTCTCGAGTGCGTCGGTGAGGTCCGAGTTCTGGACGCGCTCGTGCTCCCGGCGGGCGGCGAGCAGCGCCGCCTCGTTGCAGAGGTTGGCGAGGTCGGCGCCGACCATGCCGGGCGTCGAGGACGCCAGGCGGCCGAGGTCGACGTCGTCGGCGAGCGGGACCGACCGCGTGTGGACCTCGAGGATCTTGCGCCGGCCGTCCTTGTCGGGTGCGGGTACGGCGACCCGGCGGTCGAAGCGGCCGGGGCGCAGGAGAGCGGAGTCCAGGATCTCCGGCCGGTTGGTGGCGGCCAGCACGATGACGGTCTCGTTGGTCTCGAAGCCGTCCATCTCGGTCAGGATCTGGTTGAGCGTCTGCTCGCGCTCGTCGTTGGCGCCCGAGCCGATGCCGCTGCCCGCGGAGCGCGAGCGCCCGATGGCATCGAGCTCGTCGATGAAGATGATGGCCGGCGCCGCCTCCTTGGCCTGCTTGAACAGGTCGCGGACGCGCGAGGCGCCGACGCCGACGATCGCCTCGACGAACTCCGACGCCGAGATCGAGAAGAACGGGACCTCGGCCTCGCCCGCCACGGCGCGCGCGAGCAGCGTCTTGCCCGTGCCGGGCTGGCCCGAGAGCAGAACGCCGCGCGGGATGCGCCCGCCGAGGCGGCTGTAGCGATCCGGGTTCTTGAGGAAGTCGACGACCTCGGTGAGCTCCGCCTTGGACTCGTCGATGCCGGCGACGTCCTTGAAGGACACCCGCTGGTCGCCGGCCTCGGCCCGCCGGGCGCGCGAGCGGCCGAAGCCGCCGAGCGGGTTCATCCCGCCGCCGGCGCGCCCCGCCCGCCGCGCGAAGTAGACGAACAGGCCGACGATGAGCAGGATCGGGCCGAACCCGAGCAGGATGTTGGCGATCAGGCCCGGGCCCTGGTTGACCGGCTCGGCGCTGATCTCGACATCGTGCTCGACCAGTCGACGCTCGAGCGCATCGCCGTCGACGAACGTCGGGATCTCGGTCTCGAAGTTCTTGGCCGGCTCGGCCTTCGAGTTGCCCGGGTACTTCACCGGCTTGCGGAACTCGCCGTCGACCGTCGTGTCCTCGGACGAGATGCGCACGACGTTGCCCTTCTCGACCTGCTCGAGGAAGACCGGCGTGTACGGGACGCGGACGGTCGGCTCGGGCCGGTTGAACGCCGAGGCCAGCGCGTAGTTGAGCGCCAGCAGCACCAGCACGAGCACGAGGGTGCGCCGCCCGAAGAAGCCCTGCGGCGCGGTGCCGCCCGGCTTCTCGGGGACGCGGCCGCGCCCGTCGGGGGCCGGGTCGACGTGGACGCCGTCCTTCGCGCGGCCCAGCGGAATCCGCGGGCGGCGCTCGTTGACGTCGGACTTGGAGCGGGGCATGGCCAGGAGGGTAGGGGCGAACCTCAAGCCAGGCCTAAGGAACGCCGACACTCCATAGTGTGACGGTGCACGCGGTTTCCCCGACGATGCAAGGCCCGGCGGTTCGCCTCTCCGAGGTGATCGGGGCGCTGTCCTACGCGCTCGACCTCACCGACGGCCAGCCGATGGGCCATTCGGTCCGCACGTGCGCGATCGCCATGCACCTGGCCGCGGCCCTCGACCTGCCGTCCGCGTCGCGGTCCTCGCTCTTCCATGCCGCGCTGATCAAGGACGCCGGCTGCTCTACCACCGCGGCGCCGCTGACCGCGCAGTTCACCGCCGACGACCTGCGCCTCAAGCACGACCTGCGGCTGGTCGACCGCACCAAGCCGGCCGACCGCGCCCGACTGCTGTTGCGCCATGCCGGCGCCGGACGCTCCGGCATCGGCCGGGTCCGCGCGATCGTGGGCGCGGCGAGGGCGGCGACGCCGGAGCTGACGCGGGTCCTCCTCACGACGCGCTGCGAGCGCGGGGCGGAGATCGCCCGGATGATCGACCTCGGCGACGAGGCGGCCGACACGATCGAGTCCTTCTTCGAGCATTGGGATGGCGCCGGCGAGCCCGGGGGGCTGGCCGGCGAGGCCATCCCGCTGCTGGCGCGGATCCTCGGCCTCGCCCAGGCCTTCGAGGTCTTCCTCTCCGCCCGCGGGCGCGACGCCGCGTTCGCGATGGCGTCCGAGCGCTCGGGCACGTGGTTCGATCCAGGACTCGTCGACGAGCTCGGAGCACTGCGCGAGGACGCGGACCTCTGGGAGGCGCTCGACGGCGACAGCGCCGTCGGGCCCGAGGCGCTGCTGCGCGAACTCGAGCCGGTGGAGCGCATCGAGCACGCCGACGAGGACCGCCTCGACCGGATCGCGGAGGCGTTCGCCCGCGTCATCGACGCCAAGTCGCCCTACACGTTCCACCACTCCGAGGGCGTCGCCGAGCTGTCCGTGGAGATCGCCCGCCGGCTCGGGCAAGGGGAGGTCGCGCAGCGGCGGCTGCGGCGTGCCGCGCTGCTGCACGACATCGGCAAGCTGGGCGTCTCGAACCTGATCCTCGACAAGCCCGGGCCGCTGACGGGGCGCGAGTGGAAGCAGATGCGCTGCCACACCGACCACACGTACCGGATCCTGCACCGCGTCTCGGCGTTCCGGCCGCTGGCGGCGGTCGCCGCGGCCCACCACGAGCGCCTGGACGGCTCGGGCTACCACCGCGGCCTGACGGCCGACCGGCTTTCGGCGGCCGCGCGGATCCTGGCCGTCGCGGATGTTGGAGAGGCGCTCTCGGCCGAGCGGCCGTACCGGCCGGCGATGGCACCCGACGAGGTGCTCGCGATCATCGCCAAGGAGGTCCCGCGCCGCCTCGACGCCGAGGTGTTCGCCGCCTTGCAGGGACATCTCGAAGGCACCTGAGCCGACCTGCCCCCGGCGTAGACTGGAGCGCTCTTATGTCGCGCCAGTCATCGATCGTCGTCGCGGGAGCCCGCGAGCACAATCTCAAGGACGTCACGGTCGAGCTGCCGCGCGACGCGCTGGTCGTGATCACCGGTCTGAGCGGCTCCGGCAAGTCCTCGCTGGCCTTCGACACCATCTACGCGGAGGGTCAGCGGCGCTACGTCGAGTCGCTGAGCGCGTACGCGCGCCAGTTCCTCGGGCAGATGGACAAGCCGGACGTGGACTCGATCGAGGGCCTGTCGCCGGCCATCTCGATCGACCAGAAGACGACGTCGCGCAACCCGCGCTCGACGGTCGGCACGGTCACCGAGGTCTATGACTACCTGCGCCTGCTGTGGGCGCGGATCGGCAAGCCGCACTGCTTCAACTGCGGCCGCCCGATCGCCGCCCAGTCGGCCGAGCAGATCATCGACCAGGTCATGGACCTCGAGGACGGCACCCGGTTCATGGTCATGGCCCCGATCGTCCGCGGGCGCAAGGGGGAGTACGGCAAGCAGTTCGAGGAGCTGCGCGCCGAGGGCTTCACGCGCGTGAAGGTCGACGGGGAGCTGCGGCTGCTCGAGGAGGAGATCGTCCTCGACAAGAAGTTCAAGCACGACATCTCGGTGGTGGTCGACCGGCTGGTCATGCAGCGCGACCGCCGCAAGCGGCTCGCCGACTCGGTGGAGACCGCAGTCGCGCTCGCCGACGGCATCCTCGAGGTCGAGGTCATGCCGCGCGACGGGTCGGCCGGCGAGGTGCGGACGTTCTCGGAGCGCTTCGCATGCCTGCACTGCGGCATCTCGATGCCCGAGCTCGAGCCGCGGATGTTCTCCTTCAACTCGCCGCACGGCGCCTGCCCGCGCTGCACCGGGCTCGGCACCCAGATGGAGATCGACCCCGATCTGGTGGTCCCGGACGGGTCGCTGACCCTCTCCGAGGGGGCGATCCTGCCATGGTCGAGCGGCGCCAGCTCGGGCTACTTCGAGCAGATCACGCAGGCGATCGCCGACCGCTACGAGGTGGACCTCGAGACGCCGTGGGACGAGCTGCCCGGGGAGGCGCAGGAGCTGTTCCTGGACGGCACCAACGGCGACAAGATCTACGTCTCCTACCGCAACCGGATGGGGCGCAAGCGCTCGTACATGACCGCGTTCGAGGGCATCGTCCCGAACCTCGAGCGGCGCTACAAGGAGACGGACTCCGACTGGTCGCGCGAGCGCATCGAGGAGTACATGAGCGTCCGCCCGTGCCCCGAGTGCAAGGGCTCGCGGCTGCGGCCGGAGTCGCGGGCGGTCACGGTCGGCGCCATGCCGATCCACGAGTTCGTGCGGCTGAGCGCGCGCCGAGCGCTCGAGTGGGTGGCCGCGTTGGAGCTGTCGGACCACGACCGGGCGATCGCCCGCCTGATCCTGCGCGAGATCGACGAGCGGCTGCGCTTCCTCGAGAACGTCGGCGTCGGCTACCTGTCGATGGAGCGCGGCGCATCGACGCTG
Organism: uncultured Solirubrobacterales bacterium; assembly: GCA_963828075.1. Lineage (GTDB taxonomy): Bacteria > Actinomycetota > Thermoleophilia > Solirubrobacterales > Solirubrobacteraceae > JACCYI01. The sequence continues at coordinate 4,053,674 of CAWHDH010000021.1, forward strand.
AGCGGCGGCGAGGCGCAGCGGATCCGGCTCGCGACGCAGATCGGCTCGTCGCTGGTCGGCGTGCTCTACATCCTCGACGAGCCGTCGATCGGCCTGCACCAGCGCGACAACGCGCGGCTGATCGCCACGCTCGAGCGCCTGCGCGACCTCGGCAACACCGTGCTGGTGGTCGAGCACGACGAGGGCACGATGCGCGCCGCGGACTACCTCGTGGACATGGGCCCGGGGGCCGGGGAGCACGGTGGCTACGTCGTCGCGGCGGGGACCGCCGAGGAGGTCGCCCGCGTCCCGGAGTCGCTGACCGGGCAGTTCCTCGCCGGCACGCGGCGGATCGAGATCCCGGCCAAGCGGCGCACGCCGAGCGGCTACGTCGAGATCGAGGGCGCGGCGCAGCACAACCTCAAGCAGGTCGACGTCAAGATCCCGCTCGGGGTGTTCTGCGCGGTGACCGGCGTGTCGGGGTCGGGCAAGTCGACGCTGGTCAACGAGATCCTCTACAAGGCGGTCGCCAACAAGCTGCACCGCGCGCGCATGCGCCCGGGCACGCACAAGCGCGTCCGCGGCCTCGAGGTGCTCGACAAGATCATCAACGTCGACCAGGCGCCGATCGGCCGCACGCCGCGCTCGAACCCGGCGACCTACATCGGGCTGTTCGACCAGATCCGCGACCTCTTCTCCAAGACGCAGGAGGCGCGGGTGCGCGGCTACAAGCCCGGCCGCTTCTCCTTCAACGTCAAGGGTGGCCGCTGCGAGGTGTGCCGCGGCGACGGGCAGATCAAGATCGAGATGCACTTCCTGCCCGACGTCTATGTCCCGTGCGAGCAGTGCCACGGCAAGCGGTACAACAAGGAGACCCTCGACGTCCGCTTCAAGGGCAAGACGATCGCCGACGTGCTCGACATGCCCGTCGAGGAGGCGCTCGACTTCTTCGCGCACATCCCCAAGATCAACCGGCGGGTGCAGGCGCTGCACGACGTCGGGCTGGACTACATGCGCCTCGGCCAGCCGGCGACCACCCTGTCGGGCGGTGAGGCCCAGCGGGTCAAGCTCGCCGCCGAGCTGAGCAAGATCGCCACGGGGCGGACGCTGTACATCCTCGACGAGCCGACCACCGGGCTGCACTTCGCCGACATCCAGCGGCTGCTCGACGTCCTGCAGCGGCTGGTCGAGACCGGCAACTCGGTCGTGGTCATCGAGCACAACCTCGACGTCATCAAGACCGCCGACCGCATCATCGACATGGGTCCCGAGGGCGGGGAGGAGGGCGGCCGGCTGATCGCCGCCGGGACGCCCGAGCAGGTCGCCGCGGTCGCGGACTCCTACACCGGCCGGTTCCTGGCCGAGCTGGTGAAGCCGGCAAAGCCGCCGGCGCGCCGGCGCTCGCGCGCGAAGGTCCCGGCCGCCGCCTGAGCCCCCCGGAGACCGTGCTGGCGGGCGGCGAGGCGCGCGACCCGCCAGGCACGCCCCAGGCGGAGCGACGACGCAGGACTACTGCCGATAGGTGAACCTCCTGGTGTCGATGCCGTTGCGCCCGCTCACGCGGAGCTCGACGGTGATCCGGGTGCCCTTGGCGACGCGGCGGCGGAACTTCACCGTCGCAAAGGCCCGGCCGTCGCCGATGGCCCTGAGCGTCCGCGTGCCGATGCTCTTGCCACCGACCAGCACGCGCAGCCGGACCGATGTCGCGGCCAGCGTGCCGTAGCCGATCCGCACGCGGTTCGGCCGCCGCAGCGACGCGGTGATCCGGCCGGCGAGCGGCGTGCGCGTGTCGACCCGCGGAGCGGGCGGCCCGGCGGGTGCCCCGCCGCCCGGGGCCGGGGGCGAGGCAGGCGGCGGCGGTGGCGGCGGCGGCGGGGTCGTTCCGGGCGCGACCACCTCGACCGCCGTCGTGGACTCGCCCTGGCCGCCGCGGAAGTCCTTGGCGGCGACCTCGGCCGTGTAGCGTCCCGCCGCCCCGTACGCGAACTCGGTCGTCGGCTCGTCGGTCTCGCGGTCGACGCTGCCGTCGCCGTCGAAGTCCCACGCGTAGCCGGTGATCACCGAGTCCGGATCGCTGAACGACGAGGCATCGAACCGGACCGTGGCACCCGGCGCCACCCGGGTCGCCGACGCCGCGAGCGTGCCGCTGGGCAGCACGTTCGGCGGGCCGCCGCGGACCTGGAGCTCCGCGAAGTCGATCCAGTCCTCGCCGGAGCCACCCGGGGAGTCGTCCTGCGGCGACAGCAGCGTCAGGCGCACGAACTTCACGCCCGTGCTGTTGGCCGTCGGGGCGATGACGTTGATCCGGCCGGCGTCCTCGGGAGCGAACGCGCCCTCCAGCGCGGTGGCGAACGTCGTCCCGTCGGCCGAGGTCTCCACACGGAACCCCTTTGTCGTCGACGACGGCCCGTCGCCGCAGCCGGCGGACGGATCCATCGCGAAGGCCGAGACGTCGATCGTCGCCGGCAGCTCGACGGTCACGTACGACGGCGCCTCCTCCTCGGGTGTGGCGCTGGGGTTCACCGTGCTCCAGACCGTGCCCGTCGAGCCGTCGATGACCTCGGCGGTCCCGCAGCCGAACTCGGACCCGGAGTCCTCGTTGGTGTCGAACACCTCCGCGCCGCCGGCGCTGGCCGCCCAGTTGCGGGCGACTTCCACGTCGTGCGTCTCCCGGCTCCCGGCCGGCACGTGGACGTCGTTGATGGTGACCGCGTCGAAGCCCGCGCTCGGCGTGACGGTCACCTTCGGGTACGTCCCGGCCGGCACATCGGTGAGCTCGTAGCGCCCGTCCGCGCCCGTCTCGGTGGCGAGGTACGGCTGGAACGCCGGCCCGGTCGTGTGGCCGGCGATGCCGACCTGCACGCCGGCGACCGGCAGCCCGGTCTCGGCGTCGCTCACCCGGCCCGCGAGCGCGCCGGTGGGCGTGTCCTCGGGCGGCGGCGCGCGGAAGTCCTCGACCGGCGCGACGTCGGAGCCGCTCGAGGCGGCGGCGAAGAAGCCCATCCCGCGCAGGCGGAACACCTCCCAGATCAGGTCCTCGTGGCTACCGCCGAACAGCGCGGTGTCGGTGGCGAAGATGGCGTTGCGCATGTCCAGGAACGACGGCTCGGGCGGGCTCAGCCGCATCGCGCCGGTGACGAGCGCCTCGGCGATGTCGGACCCCTCGTCCTGGCTCGCGGTCTCGGCGACCAGCCGGGAGCGCAGGTCCCACAGCGTCTCGGACCAGATCTCGCCGTCGGAATGCACCTGCGGGGATCCGGCGACGCGCGCGAAGTCGCCGAACGTGTAGCCCCCGGGTCCGGTGTCGTCGCCACCCGGGCACCGCGAGGCGCTCGAGCCGACCGGGCAGTCCAGCGCCTGGGTCCGCGTCGCGGGATAGATCAGGTCGGAGTACTTGAAGACCTCGACGTCGCCGATCGCGTCGGGATCGTCGGGCTCGTAGCCCTCGCGGACGAGCAGGTCCTGCGCGTACCAGTCGCTCCACGCCTCGCCCATCGCCCCCGAGTGCGGGGAGTTCAGCGCCCCGGTGCCGTCGTCGGCGATGACCAGGCGGTTCGACAGCCCGTGCCCGTACTCGTGGTAGACCGTCGCGGCCTCGTCGCCGCCGTTGGTGTCGCGCCAGATGAGGGACACGTTGGAGTTCAGGAAGTCCTGCAGCCTGGGTGACTCGCCGTCGGGCAGGGTGAGCATGTTGGCGTTGTTGATGTGGCTTTCGTCGGGGCCGCCGTCGTCGCCGGTGGCGGCGCCGTCGTCCTGGTGCATCACGACCGGATCGTCGTCCTCGAAGTTGCCCGAGGCGGCGTCGAAGCCGATCGAGGGCCGCAGCAGGTGGTCGTGGAAGTGGCCCACGAACCAGTGCCCCTGGACCGCGTTCTGCTGCCGGTTGACCGACCAGCTGGGCGGGTCGGTGTGGTCCCAGCCGCACGGCGGATTGTCGCCGGCGGGTGCGCAGCCGTTCTCGGGCACCGGGAAGGGCGTGAACGCATAGCCGAAGTCACCGACCGGTGTGCGGCCCGTCTCCTCGCTCGCCTGCGGCTCGTCGTCGTCGTCGACGTCCGAGAACGTGCGGCCGAAGGGACCCTCGAGCCGGGTCGCGCCCGGGGTCAGGTAGCCCAGCGCCTCGAGGTCGACCTCCTCGGGAGTGCCGCCCGACGGCGCCCCCGGGTAGTTCGGATAGATCTTCGCCGCGGCGGCGAACTTCACGAGGTTCGCGCGGTACAGGACGCGCCCGGTCTCAGCGTCGACCACGGCGTCGTAGGCGGCGGCCGGCGTGGCGCGGTAGGTCAGGTGCCAGGCGAGCCGGACCTCCTTCGCGCCGAACAGCACGAGCCTCGCGGTGTCGCCGGTGGAGAAGCGCGTGGTCCGCCGGGACCCGGTCGGCCCGGAGCTGACGCGGACGTCGCGCGAGACGTCGACGTCATCCATCAGCCGTCCGAGTGCCTGCCGGGCGTCGAGCCGCGGGGCGGTCGACGGAGCGCGCAGATCATGGCGCGGGGATCCGGTGACGGCGATCACGCGGCCGGCGCGGTCCAGCGCGACGCGCACGCCGTTGTCGAACGTGGGGATGCCGTCGGACACCTGCCGGAAGCGCAGGATGACCAGTCCGCCCGGCGCGGCCACGCGGGTCGGCGCGGCGAGGGCGTCGACATCGGCGGCGCTGAGCCCGAGCGCGGCGGCGTTGGCCCGCAGGTACCCGCGGGCGATCGCCGCGCGATCCCCCTCGTCAGGGGCGCTCAGGGCGCCGTCGAGGCGGAGCAGCGAGCGCGACGTGCCCGTCAGCGGATCGACGTCGAGGACGCCCTGGCGCCCGAGCCGGCGCCGCAGGTCGGCGCGTGCCTCGCGCGTCTCCCGCGTCCGGGCCAGCCCGGCACTGCGCGACGCGGGGCTGTGCCGCGCCACCGCCGCGTGCCCGGTGCGGACGTCGAAGAACGGCTTGGCCGCCGCGTGCCGGGGCGCAGGCGCCCGGCCCGCGGCGGGCGCCGCCACGATGGCTGTCGCGGCGGCCGTCGCCGCCAGAACCAGGATCCCCTCGCGCATTCCCATCCCCCTGAGGTCGTGCCGACGTCGTCCGGCGGCACCGGCAAGCTATCGCCCGACGCACGACCGGTGAAGTGTCGTGGCGCCGAGAGGTTGCTACGCGGACCGCGCGACGACGGCCAGCGCGCTCTCGCGCCGCTGCCAGACCGCGATGAACGCGTCGACGACCGCCGGGTCGAACTGCGTGCCCGCGCAGCGGCGCAACTCGGCGAGCGCCTCGGCGGCCGGGCGACCGCGGCGGTAGGCGCGGTCGGCCACGATCGCCTCGAACGCGTCGCAGACGGCGACGACGCGGGCACCGAGCGGGATGGCATCGCCGGCGACGCGGTCCGGGTGCGAGCAGGCGACGGCGGTTGCCGAGGCCGGTCAACGCGTCGGTGTCGAGCTCGCTCTCGAGGCGGCGGCGGGAGGCGCCGAGTGCGGTCAGGCCGGCGACGAGGAGGAGGAGCCCGAGACCGAGCAGCAGCCCGGAGATGAGGTCGACGCTGTCGAGGTAGGACGGCGGCGGGGCCGTGCTCACCGCGATCAGCAGCCAGTCGTTGGCGTTGACCGCGCCGGAGTCGTAGCGCTTGTAAGCGACCATGTCTCCGGTGATCGTTCCGGCGGCCCCGGGGCCGGGGACGTCCTGGGTTCCCACGAACCGGCGGTCGTCCGGGTCGCCGAGCGGTGCCCCGGAGCGCTGGGGCTTGGTGCCCATGAGGACGCGGCCGGTGGGCCGGTCGACCAGGCGGATCTCGTAGCCGTCGCCGGTGCCGGCCACCGCCCGCCGCAGGCTCTCCATGGTCAGCTCGAAGTAGACGATCGCGCGCTTGCCCTGGCCGGCGGAGATGGGCGTGGCGTTGCGGAACACCCACTCCCCGGTATCGCCGGACACGTAGGGCTTGGAGTGGAAGATCTGGCCGACCTCGCGGTCGAACGAGCCGGCGAAGAACGGCGCCTGCTCCTCGTCGGTCGAGAGGTCGCCGGCCGGGGCGATCTCGCCACGCACGGCCCGGGCGATCTCGGCGCCCGTCTCGTCGATGACACCGGCCTTGCCGATCGCGTCGGGGTAGATGGCCTCCAGGAACGCGAGCGCCTGGGCGATGTCGCGGGTCGCCTGGCTATTGCGGCGGACCTTGTCCCGGCGCGAGCCCGGCTCGCGGAAGAAGCGCTCGAAGGCCGGCTCGTCGGCGGTCAGCAGGAGTCACGGTGCTGATGCCCAGGAGCACCAGCACCACGCCGACCAGCAGACTTGCCATCACCCCCGCGCGCGCCATGTGCGACGGTCATCGGGATGTCAGGGCGCGGACTTGAGGGAGCCATCAGCCACCGAAGCGGGAGCGCAGCGCCTGCACGTTCGCCACGTAGCGCTTCGTGTCGTCGAACAGCCCGCGGGAGCGGACCGCCCCGAGGCCCTGGTAGTAGCCGGCGATCGCCGTGTTCTCGTCGCCACCCGTCTCGCGCAACATCTGGCGGAGGTAGAGCACGCCGGCCGTGACGTTGTCGGTGGCGGAGTTGGGATCCAGCTTGCGGCCCGCGAGGTTCTGCTCGACCCAGGTCCACGTACCGGGCATCACCTGCATGACGCCGCGGGCGTTCGCGGTGGAGACCATCGCGTTGTTGAATCCGCTCTCCTGCCAGCCGATGGCGGCGGCCAGGGACGGCGGCACACCGGCCGCCGCGGCGATCTGGCGGATGTGGTCGGCGCCGACACGGGTGGCCGTCGGCTGCGGGTCGGCGGCCGGCACGACGCGGGCGGCCGGCGCGGGCTGGGCCCCGCGCGCGGGCACGGGCGCACCGGCCGGCAGCTTCAGGACGGTCCCGGTCACGATCCTGGTGTCGGGGGCGAGGCCGTTCATGGCGGCCATCTGCGCGACCGACACGCCCGCGCCGGCCGCGAGGCCGGTGAGCGTGTCGCCGGCGCGGACGACGTAGCCGCCCATCGGCTTGGGCGCCGTGGTGGTCGGGGCGGTGGCGGCGGCGGGCGCGGCGCTGGTCACCCCGGCCCCTGCAAGGGCGGCGGCGCCCTCCATGGTGGTGGGCACGCGGATGGTGGAGCCGAGGACGACGTTGGCGTTCTCGGGCAAGCCGTTGAACGCGGCGACCGTGCGCGTGGTCAGGTTGTTCGACGCGGCGATGCTCCACAGGGTCTCGCCCGGGGCGACCGTGTGCGCGACGGCGGCACCGGCGGCGGCGGGCGCGGCGCCGGCGGCGGCGAGGGCGAGCATGAAGGTTCGGATGAGGCGTCGGGGGCGCACGGGAAAGTCCTCCTCGAAAGCTGGGTGGATCCCTTCTTAGCCGGGAACGGGGGGTCACGGCACGATGCGAGCGGCGTTACGGCGACCTGCAACCGCCCGCCCACACACCACCGGCGGCATACTGGAGCCGGTGGATGCCGCGCGCCTGAAGCTGTGGACGCAGAAGTGGCGCTGGTATCAGCGCAGCTCGGTGCCCTGGCGGCGGGCGCGCCTGCACTGGCATCTGGCCGAGCGCCAGTCGTTCGCCCGCTGGCCGATCCACGGCAACGTGCTCGAGATGCTCGACGAAGGCCGGCTCGAGCTCGGCGAGCACGTGCTGTTCGAGCCCGGCGTCTGGCTGACCGCGCCGGCGCCCGCGCGGATCCGCATCGGCGGCGGCTCGTTCCTCAACCTCAACGTCCAGGTCGCGGCGGTCGAGCTCGTCGAGATCGGCGAGCACTGCATGTTCGCCAACGGCTGCTTCATCACCGACGGCAACCACCGCTTCGACGACTCCTCCAAGCCGGTCCCGTGGCAGGGGTTCTCGACCAAGGGCCCGACCCGGGTCGGCGACAACGTGTGGTGCGGCGCCAACGTCGTCATCACGAGCGGCGTCACCGTGGGCGAGCGCTGCGTCATCGGCGCCAACTCCGTGGTCACCCAGGACGTGCCGCCCTTCTCGATCGCCGCCGGCGCCCCGGCGAAGGTCCTCAGGACGATCGAGTACTGACGATCAGGCGTTCTTGATCACGATGTTCTGCAGGACGTTGGCGACCTTCTCGGTCGCGTCGATCGCCTCCTCGAGGCGCTCGAAGATGTCCTTCCAGCGGATCACCATCATCGGGTCGATCCCGCGCTCGAACAGCGACGCGAGCGCCTCGCGGGCGATCCGGTCGCCGTCGTTCTCGAGCCGGTGGATCTCGACGGTGAAGTGGGAGATGTCGCCGAGCGACCGCAGCCGCGGGAGCGCCTGCGTGATCTGGTGCGTGGACTGGACGAGGACCGCCGAGAGCTGCAGCGCCTGGTCCATCGGGGCCTCGATCCGGTAGAGGCCCATGAAGTCGGCGACCTCCTCGGTGAAGTCCAGGATGTCGTCGAGCGACGACGCGAGGGCGATGATGTCCTCGCGATCCAGCGGGGTGACGAACGTCTGGTTGAGGCGATGGATGATGTCGTGGGTGATCCGGTCGCCCTCCTGCTCGGCGATCAGGATCTCGCGCGCCAGATCGGTCTCCGGCCACTCCCGGAGCATGCGCTCGAGCATCACCGCCGCTCGCTCCACGTTGGAGCCGGCCTCCTCGAACAGGTCGTAGAACTCGCGCTCCTTGGGAGCGAAGATCTGGGATAGGCGCGCCATGGCGGCGCAGCCTATCCCTTCACGACATCAGGTCCGGCCGGCGGTGCTCCGGGGCGCGAGCTGCGACTTGAGCCGCTCGATCTCCTCGGGGGCGATGCCGTAGGTGTGCTCCGGGCCGGGGAACGCCCGCGTGCGGACGGCCTCGGCGTAGCCCTGGACGCCGCGCAGCATCTCGGAGTGGACGTCGGCGAAGCGCTTGACGAACTTCGGCTTGAAGTCCGGGTGGATGCCCAGCAGGTCGTGGAGGACGAGGACCTGCCCGTCGGTCGACGCGCCCGCGCCGATGCCGATCACCGGGATGTCCATGTGCTCCATGATCAGGTCGGTCACGCCGGCCGGGATCGCCTCGAAGACGATGGCGAAGCACCCCGCCGCCTGCAGCGCCAGGGCATCCTCGAGGACGCCGCGGGCGCGCTCCGCCGTCCGGCCCTGCGCGCGGTAGCCGCCCAGCGCGGTCGCGGTCTGCGGGGTCAGCCCGACGTGGCCCATGACCGGCACGCCGGCGCGCACGATCGCCCGGGCGCGCTCGGCCATCGCCCCGCCGCCCTCGAGCTTGACGACGTCGCAGCCGGCCTCCTTGACGAAGCGGTGCGCGGTGCCGATCGCCTGGGCGTCGGAGGCCTCGTAGGACCCGAACGGCAGATCGCCGACGAGCATCGGCGTGTTCAGCCCCCGGCGCACCGCGGCGGTGAGCATCAGCAGCTCGTCGACGGTCACGGGGACCGTGTCGACGTAGCCGAGGACGTTGTTGGCCGCCGAGTCGCCCACGAGGACGATGTCGACGCCCGCCGCCTCGGCGATCTTGGCGCTGGGGTGGTCGTAGGCGGTGACCATCACGATCGGCTCGCCGAGCGCGCGCATCTCGGAGAGCTTCGTGAGGGTGACCGGCCTGCGGTCGGTGCGGGGGAGGGACGACATGGCTCTCAGACCTCCTGGTTGGCGCCGATGAGGGTCGCCACCCGATCGTCGATGGTGATGATGCGGTTGCCGGCGTCGACGTGGACGACGCGTGGCGCGTAGGACTCGAGGTCCTCGCGGTCGAGGGATGCGTAGGAGATGACGATGATCGTGTCGCCCGTGTGGACCAGGCGGGCGGCGGCGCCGTTGACCTTGATCTCGCCAGAGCCACGCTCGCCGGCGATCGTGTAGGTCTCGAAGCGCGCGCCGTTGTCGACGTCGACGACCGCCACCTGCTCGAACTCGAGGATGTCGGACGCCTCGAGCAGGTCGGGGTCGATCGTGATCGAGCCGACGTAGTGCAGGTCGGAGGCCGTGACGGTGGCGCGGTGGATCTTCGACTTGAGCATGACCCGGTTCATGGCGTGTGGTGTCCGTCCTGAGTCGTGATGAGGATGTTGTCGATCAGTCGGGTGTCGCCGACGCGCGCTGCGACGGCGACGAGCGCGCGGCCGTTGACGGCCCCGAGCGGGGCGAAGGTGTCGCGGTCCACCACCTCGAGGTACTCCGGCTCGATGTCGTGGTCACGGACGGCGGCCAGCGCGGCGGCGCGGACCGCGGCCGGGTCGCGCTCCCCGTCCGCCACGGCGCGCTCGGCGGCGGCGAGGCCGCGGCTGAGGCCCACGGCCCGGCGGCGGGCGTCGGCGTCGAGCCGGGCGTTGCGGCTCGACAGGGCGAGGCCGTCCGGCTCGCGGACGGTGGGGACCGCCTCGATGTCCACCGGGAGATCGAGGTCGCGGACCAGGCGGCGGATCACCGCGAGCTGCTGGGCGTCCTTCTGGCCGAAGAAGGCGACGTCCGGGGCCGCCATGTTGAAGAGCTTGGCGACGACGGTGGCCACGCCGGCGAAATGGCCCGGCCCGCGCTGTGCGCCCTCGAGGACGTCGGCGAGACCGCCCACCGACACCGTCGTCGCGAAGCCGTCGGGGTAGACCTCGTCGACGTCGGGGGCGAACAGGAGGTCGGCGCCCGCCGCCGCCGCCTTGCGCGCGTCCGTCGCCCGGTCGCGCGGGTAGGCGTCGAGGTCGGCGCGCTCGTCGAACTGCGCCGGGTTGACGAACAGGCTGACCACGACCACGTCGGTGGCGGCACGCGCGGCGTGGATGAGCGCCTCGTGGCCGGCGTGCAGCGCGCCCATCGTCGGGACGAGGCCGATCGTCCGGCCGGCCCGGCGGGCGGGCCCGAGAGCGGCGCGCAGCTCGGCGACGGTGTGCAGGGTCCTCATGCGGGTGCCTCTGCGCGGGCCAGCGCGCGCGTCGTGGCGGCGAGGGCGTCGTAGAGCTCGAGGAGCTCGGGGGCACGCTCGGCGATGGCGTCGCGGTGGCGCGCGACCGTCGCCTCGTCGCCGCGGGCGATCGGCCCGGTCAGCGCCCGCTCGGGCCCGAGCGCCGCCCAGTTCTCGACCGCGGCGCGCACCAGCGGGATCAGCAGCTCGCGCTCGACGCCGGCTGCCGCCGCGAGGCGCTCCGCCGCCGCCTCGAGCGCCACGAGGAAGTTCGACGCCATCGAGGCGGCCGCGTGGTACGCCGCCCGGTCGGCGTCGGCAACCTCGGTCGCGCGCATCCCGAGCCGTTCGGCCAGGCCGTGCGCGGCGGCGAGCGCCGCCGGCGTGGCGCCGGCCACGGCACAGCCGGCGCCGGCCAGGACGGCCGGCTCCGCCCCGGCCGGCACGGTCATCAGCGGGTGCAGCGAGAACGCCTCGTGGGGGAGCAGGACGTCGAGCCCGGTCGCGCCCGAGCAGTGGCCGACGGGCGGGCCGGGGGCGATCGCGGCCGCCGCGGCGGCGATCTCGGCGTCGGGGACGCAGAGCAGCACCAGATCCGCGCCGGGGGCGCCGGCGCCGCGGCCCAGAGGCGCGGCGCCGGGGGTCAGCGCGTGGGCCAGCACGGTGCCGAGGCGGCCCGCGCCGACGATGGCGATCTGCCGATCTTCAGTCATGGGAGATGTGCGGTCCGGCCCTTCTGGAGCGAAGGTGACGGCCGTGTCAGGAGAGTAGCGGAGGATCCGTGTCGGGCTACAGTTCCCGCGTGCCAAGTCCCGAGGAGCGACGGGAGGCCCTCAAGCTGGTCTACGAGCAGGCCTCCGTCTGTACGCGCTGCCCCCAGCTCGCGGCGACGCGGCAGAACGTCGTGTTCGGGGCCGGCAACGCGAACGCCGACCTGATGTTCGTCGGCGAGGCGCCGGGGGGCAGCGAGGACAAGCAGGGCCGCCCGTTCGTCGGCCAGGCCGGCAAGCTGCTCGAGCAGCTGCTCAGCGAGATCGGGCTCCAGCGAACGGATGTGTTCATCTGTAATACGTTGAAGTGCCGGCCGCCGCAGAACCGGGATCCGCTGCCGCAGGAGCTCGACAACTGCCAGGACTACCTGTTCCGGCAGCTCGGGCTGATCGAGCCCACGGTGGTCTGCACCCTGGGCAACTTCGCGACGAAGCTCCTGCGCGGCGACCCCACCGGGATCACCCGCCTGCGGGGCAAGCCGGAGGTGCGGACGATCGGGCCGCGGACGGTGCGCCTCTACCCGATCCTGCACCCGGCGGCGGCGCTGTACACGCGCCGCCTGCTGGACACGCTGCGCGAGGACTTCGCGCGGATCCCCGAGCTGCTGGCGATGGACCCGCCGCCGCAGCCCGAGCGGCCCGTCGAGGAGGAGCCCGCGATACCCGAGCCCGAGCTCGCCGACGAGGCCGAGTCCGACGTGCCCGGCCCCGAGGACGACGAGGGGGACGACGGCGATCGCCCGAGTCAGCTCGGCCTCTTCTGAGAGGGCCCGCACAGTGCGCCGGCGGACGCGGACCCACGAGACCGGACGCTGCGCCGTGCTGTATCCGGCCATTGCCGATGCGGCGCGCCGGGCCGGCGCGAATGCGATCGGGCTGATCGACGTGGGCGGCTCGGCGGGGCTCAATCTCAATGTCGATCGCGTCGGCATCACCTACAGCGACGGACAATCGCTGGGCGACCCGTCATCTCCCGTGCAGCTGTCGGCCTCGGTCGCGGGAGACCGGCCCGTCCCGGCGCGGGCGATGCCCGAGGTCGTCGCCCGGGTCGGCGTCGACCTCGATCCGCTCGACGTGACCGACGCGGACGACGCCCGCTGGTTGCGCGCCTGCCTGCCGCCGGATCAGCCCGAGCGGGCCGAGCGGCTCGAAGCGGAGATGGCGCTGGCGGCGACGGCCCGGAGTCGCGCCGGCGATCCCGACGCTTGGCGATCGCCGGGCCTCTGGGCACAGCATCGTCGGCCTGGCGCTGTTCGACCGGTCGGCGCTGCGCGCCGAGGCCATCGGCCGCTGCTGGTCGCGGGGCCGCATGCTGGCGTGGCTGGCGGACTCCTAGCTCGGCCCGCCCTCAAAGCGACCCGTGGCGTCACGATCGCGGTCGTAGCGTCGATCGAGCGGAAACGGCGGCAACCAGGACTCGCGACGGACGATCCAGCCTTCATAGGTTGGCACGAGTTGGTCAGGGGCATCCAGAGATCCCACGCTCACCTCGATCTCGTCGGCGGTGCGTGCGAACACGGAGGAGCCGCAGCGGGGACAGAAGAACCGGCCGTCGTGGTCGCGGGTTTCGCCTTCGATCGTCACCGCATCCTCTCCGAACACCGCGGAGGTGTGAAACAGGGACCCGTGATGCTTGCGGCAGTCGAGGCAGTGACAGATGCCGACCCGGTACGGGAGTCCCGACGCCACAATCCGGACGTTGCCGCACAGGCAGCCACCGGTGAATCGGTCCATGCTGCGTCTCCTCCAGGTCGAGCGTCGGGATGCCTGTGGCCTCCGGGCCTAACGCTGGATCTCGTCGGCGGTGATGGCGTAGCGCTCGTGGTCGCGCCAGCGGCCGCCGACGAGCAGGTAGCGCGGCGAGAAGCCCTCCAGGCGGAAGCCGGCGCTGCGCGCCAGCGCGATCGAGGCGGTGTTGCCCGGCTGGATGTTCGCCTCCAAGCGGTGCAGGGCGAGCGGCCCGAACGCGTGGGCGAGGACCAGCACGAGCCCCTCGCGCATGTAGCCCTGGCGCGCGTGCTGGACGTGCCCGTAGTAGCCGAGGAACGCCGACTGGAACGCGCCGCGCACGATCTGGGAGATGTTGAACACGCCGGCGATCGCGCCGTCCTCGATCCGGCAGGCGAGCAGGCTCTCGAAGTCGTCGCGGCGCGAGCGCGCCATCAGATCGTCGTACTGGTCGGGGCGCTCGGGCGGGTAGGCCCACGGCCGGTGCAGCTCGCGGCTCGTGCGGACGAGCGCGAGCAGCTCGTCGCGGTCGACGGACGTCAGCCGTCGCAGGGCGACCCGCTCCGTGGCCGACAGCGTGCTCACAGGGCTACTCGTATCACGGGGACGCGGGCGGCGGGCCGCCTCGGATCGCCGCGAGGAGGGCGGCGAGCTGCTCGCGCTCCCGGCCGGCCGGCCGGCGCAGCGCCGCCCGCGCGGCGGCGCGCGTCGCGAACGTCAGCAGCTGCGCGGCGTCGTCGATCCTGCGGGCGGCGCGTCCGCGGCGGCGCTCGACGACCTCGCGCCGCCGCGCGGCCAGCAGCGCGTGCGGCTCGCCGCCGTAGACCGCCCCGGTCGCGTGGCCGCCGAGGTGGCGGACCGCGAGGTCCGGATGCAGGATCGTCGGGACGCCGGCGGCCCGCGCGCGCAGGCAGAGGTCGAGGTCCTCGAAGAACAGGAACTGGTCAGGATCGAAGGGCCCGAGCCGGCGCAGCGTGGCGGTGGGCGCGGCGACGCACGCGGCGATCGCCCATCCGACCGTGCGAGGGCGCGCGGCGCGCCACGGCTCCGCGCGCTCGCGCAGCCCCCGCGGCAACAGCGGCGGGTGCACGAGCGCGGGCAGCAGCGCGCCCGCGGTGCCGGGCAGCGGGTGCGCCGAGCGCTGCACGGTGCCGTCCGGGTTGAGCAGCCGCGGGACGTGGAGCGCCGGCCGGCCGGCGCCGGCCGCGGCAGCGAGCGCCCCGAGTGCATCGTCGAGCAGCTCGCAGTCGGGGTTGAGGAGCACGGTGACGTCGCGGCGGACGCGCGCGAGGCCCGCGTTGTTGGCGGCGCCGAAGCCCGGGTTGTGCCCAAGCGCGATCATGTCGGCGCCGTAGGCGAGGGCGAGCTCAGGTCCGGCGTCGGTCGATCCCGTGTCGACGACGACGAGCTGGGCGCCCGGCGGCCCGTGCGCGGCGAGGGACTCGAGCAGCGCCTGGAACGGGCCCGCGGACTCGTGCAGCACGCAGACAATCGCTGGCGCGGTCACCGGGCGGCCGCCGCCTCGGCCAGGACGGCCCGGGTCGCGCGGGCGGTCGCCTCCCACGAGAGCCCGGCGGTCGTCTCCCGGCCGGTGTCGACCAGTCGCGCGCGCAGCTCCGGCTCGCGCTCGACCCGCAGCAACGCCGCCGCGAGGGCGTCAATGTCCCCCGCCCCGGCGTACAGCGCGCCGCCGTCGCCGAGCACCTCACGCAGGACCGGCAGGTCGCTCGCGATCACCGGCGTGCCCGCGCTCAGCGCCTCGACCGGCGGCAGCCCGAAGCCCTCGAGGTGCGATGGCAGGACGAGCGCCAGCGCGCCCGCGTACAGCGACCGCAGCCAGTCGTCGTCGACGTGGCCGAGGCGACGGACGGCCGGCGAGTCGAGCCCCGCGCCGAGGCGGCCCTCGCCCGCGAGCCACAGCTCCGCCCGCAGCCCCGCCGCCCGTGCGCGAGCGTGCGCGGCGACCAGGACGTCCGGCGCCTTGCGCGGCTCGAGCGCGCCGACGAACAGCACGTAGCCCGACGGGGGCGGAGACAGGCGCGGCGGCCGGGGGGCAGCGGCGAGGGCGGGCGCCCCGACCTGGTGCGACATCGCCGGCGCGAGGTGCACGGCATGGACGCGCGCGGCGTCGAGATCCCACGCCGCCACGAGGTCCGCGCGGACTGCCTCCGCGTCGCACAGGATCCGCGCCGCTCGCCGGGCCAGCGTCCGCGGGCGGGCGAGCCGGTGCCAGACGCGCTCGTACGCGGTGAAGTCGCCCGGCCGCTGCTCCCACGACCGATCGTGGACGGTCAGGACGAACGGGGTCCGCCCGGTGGCGAGCGGCGCCGGGGCAGGGGCCCAGACGACGTCGAGGCCGCCGCCGAGCAGCGCGTCGAGCCGCGGGCGCCCGGTCAGCGCGGCGGCGCCGAACAGGACCCGGCCCGGCAGCGCCGACGGCACCGCGCGCACGCCATCCGGGAGCGCGGCCGCCGGACCGCGCGGGAGCAGCACGCGCCACTCGTCGTCCGGGAACTGCGACGCCAGGGCGGCCAGCAGGGCGCCCGTATAGTGCGCCACCCCGCGGGCGCCGTCGCCCACGAGGCTGCGCCCGTCGACGCCCACCCTCACGCCCGCTGCCCGGCCTCATCCTCATCGACGCACGCGCCGCCGCCCGGCCCGAGTTGGGCGGCGTCGAGCGCTGGGCCCGCGAGCTCACCGTGCGCCTCCCCGCCCTCGCGCCGGAGCGCTACCTCGTCGCCCGCCCGCGCCCGCGCCTGGTGCACCGGGCCGGCCACGCGTGGGAGCAGGCCGTCCTGCCCGTGGTCGCCGCCCGCGCCGGCGCGCGCGTGCTGCTGTGCCCGGCGAACTTCGCGCCGGTCGCCTCGCGGCGGACGGTCGTCGTCATCCACGACGCGGCGGCGCTCCGCCACCCCGGCTGGTACGCGCGGCCTTATGCCGCCTGGCAGGCGCGCGTGCTGCCGGTGCTCGCCCGTCGTGCGCTCCACGTGGTGACCGTATCCGAGTTCTCGCGCGGTGAGCTCGTGGCGCTGCTCGGCCTCGCGCCCGAGAAGATCTCCGTCGTCGCGGGCGGCGTCGACGAGCGGTTCTCGCCCGCCGCGGACCCGGGCCCGGCGCGTGCGCAGCTGGGGCTCGAGCGCCCCTACGTGCTGTGCGTCGCCTCCCACACCGCCCGCAAGAACCTGGGCGCGCTCGTGCCCGCGGCGCGCGCGCTCGCCCGCGAGGGGGTGGACGTGGTGGTGGCCGGCGGGCACCGGCCCCAGTTCGCGGCCGAGGCGGGCCTCGATGGACTGCGCCTGGTCGGACCGGTCGGGGAGCACCTGCTGCCGGGGCTCTACGCCGGCGCCGAGGCGTTCGTCCTCCCGTCGGTCTACGAGGGGTTCGGGCTGCCGGTGCTCGAGGCGATGGCGGCGGGGGTGCCCGTGGTCGCCGCCGACGTCACGGCGATCCCGGCGACGGCGGGCCCCGCGGCACGGCTCGTCCCGCCCGACGCCGGCGCGCTCCGCGACGCCCTCGTCGGCCTGCTCGGCGATGGCGCGGAGCGCGACCGGCTGCGGACGGCGGGCCTGCACCGCGCCGCCGCGTTCACGTGGGATCGGACGGCGCAGGAGGTCGACGCCGTGCTCACCGGCAGCGCGACGCGTCCCCGCTGACCTTCGCGCAGCCCTGCAGCCGGCGGGCGGCGCGGCGGAACTCCGCGAGCGCGGGGGCGTCGGCCACCTGGTCGTCGCGCAGCCGGCGCAGCCCGGACCAGTCGAACGAGTTGCCCCCGCCCGGCTTCGAGAGCCACGTGTACCAGTAGACCCGCCCGATCCGCAGCCGCCGGCGCTCCTTCGCCAGCAGCCGCAGCCCCGTGGCCAGCCGCTCGGCCTGGCCCCGGTCGGTCGTCTCGAAACCCGCCGTGTTCTTCGTCCGGCCCTGGGCCGCCGGCCAGGAGAGCTCGGTGATCCAGACCGGGAGGGTGCTGTCGCGGCCCCGCCGCATCTCGTCGCGGGCGAGGCGCACGAGCTTGACGACGTTGGCCGGCCGCCCGGTGTAGGGGTGCAGCGCGACGACGTCGAAGGCGCCGCGCCCGCCCGCGCGGTAGATCCGGCGCAGCGCCTCGAAGCTCTCGTTGGGCAGGCCGGCCAGGACGGTCCGGGCGCCCGGGTCGGCGGCGTGGATGGCGGTGTCGGCGGCGCGCAGCAGCGTGACGTAGGACGGGGCGAACGGCTGGCGCGTCCAGTAGCGGGTCAGGTTCGGCTCGTTCCAGATCTGCCAGGACCGGATCTCGGCCCGCGGGAGCTCGGGATGCTCGGCCCAGAACGCGCCGCCGGGCCCGTAGCGGCGCACGAGCGTCGCCATGAACGCGGCGAAGTGCTGCGGGTCGCGCGGGGGGGAGGCGAGGTCGCCCGGCCGCTCGGCAGCCCAGTCCGGTGTGCGATGCACCACGGGCAACACGCCGATCCGGCGCCGGGCCGCGGCGCCGACGACGGCGTCGTATTCCGTGAAGTCGGTCGGGATCCCGCCCTCGTCGCGAAACGCGGCCGCCCGCTCGGCGGGGACCTCGGTGAAGCTGCCATAGGGCTGCGCCTCGCGCCAGTAGAACGCGGCGCGGACGGACTCGGCCCCGGCCCCCGCCATGCGGTCCCACTCGCCGTCGTGGCGGGCCGCGTCGCGGCCGGTCAGGGGGCCGTCGGCGACGGTCCCGAGCCACCCGCGGGGGACCGAGCGCGCGGCCGAGGCGGGCGGCGCGAGGGTGGCAAGGAGCGTGCAGGCGAGGGTGAGCAGGAGGCAGAAGTGGCGCACGGGGGTGACAACGTAGTGGCCGGCCTGTCGATGCGGTCCCCCGCCGACGCCCCTAGACTCGCGTCGCTCATGACCGGCCGCGTCGCCCTCGTGCACGACTTCCTGCTGGACCTCCGCGGCGCGGAGCGGGTGTTCGCGGCGATCTGCGCGCGCTGGCCCGAGGCCGACCTGTTCACCGCGGTCTACGACGAGCGCGGCACCGAGGGCCGCTTCGCGCACCGGCGGGTCCATTCGTCGTTCCTGCAGCGGCTGCGGCCCACCGCCCGGACGTTCCGCCCGCTGCTGCCGCTCTACCCGCACGCCATCGAGTCGCTCGACCTGCGCGGCTACGACACCGTGATCTCGTCGTCGAGCGCGTGGGCGCACGGCGTGATCGTCGATCCCGGCGCGGTCCACGTCTGCTACTGCCACAACCCGTTCCGCTACGCCTGGACCGAGCGCGAGGCGACGATCAGCGCGCGGCCGCGGCCCCTGCGCCCGATCCTGCGGCTGCTGCTGAACCGCTGGCGCCAGTGGGACTGGATCGCTGCCCAGCGGGTCGACCGCTACGTCGCCAACTCCACGGTCACCGCGGCGCGGGTCCGGCGCTACCTCGGGCGCGATGCGCTCGTCCTGCACCCGCCGGTCGAGATCGACCGCTTCCGCCCGGCCCCCGAGGGCGGGGTCGGGGACCACTATGTCGTGCTCGCCGAGCTGATGGCGCACAAGCGGATCGACGTCGCCGTGCGCGCGTTCAACCGGCTGGGCCGGCCGCTGCTCGTGGTCGGCGACGGCCCGGAGCTGCGCCGCCTGCGCCGGATGGCGGGCCCGACGGTCTCGTTCACCGGGCGTGTCAGCGACGACGAGGTCGCGCGGCTGCTGCGCGCGAGCCTGGCGCTGGTGGTGACCGCGACGGAGGAGTTCGGGATCGCCGCCGTCGAGGCCCAGGCCGCCGGCCGGCCGGTCATCGCGCTGGCCGAGGGCGGCGTGCTCGAGAACGTGGTCGCCGGCGAGACGGGGTTCTTCTACGAGCGCAACGACCCGGAGGCGCTCGCCGAGGCGGTGGCGTCGTTCGACCCGCTCGCCGTCGATCCCGCCGCCTGCGTCGCGTCGGCCGAGCGCTTCGGCGTGGCCCGCTTCCAGGACGCGCTCGCGCGGGTGGTGGCCGGCGCCCACGCCGACGCGCGCGTTCCGCGGGTCGACGAGCGCATCGGCGGGTTACTCACCGCGGGGCTGCTGCCGCGTCACGGCCGCCGTTCGAGCAGGCGCAGCGAGCCGGACCGCGCGGCCGGCGCGTAGCGGCGGGCGAGGTAGTCGTCGAGCACGTGGACGCCGCTCGAGCGGCCGGCGGCGTTCGGCTCGCGCGCGGCGGTCCGCGGGTCGGTCTCGCGCACCACCAGGCGCGGTCGTGCGCGCTCGAGGTCGGCGACGATCTCTTGCTGCACTGGCGCGGTCGTCACCACGCCGGGGGCCGCGATGTCGTAGCGGGTGGGGTTCGGGCGGTCGGCGAGCACGTAGAGCAGCGGGTTCCCGGCGGTGACGAGGTCGGCGCGGCGGGTGGCGACGTAGATCGGCTCGCCGGGAAGCGTGCGGCGGCGGACCTCCGCCACGGCGGCCTCCAGCGCGCGGGCCCGGGCCGCCGGCACGCGCACGCCGTCGGCGACGTCGACTTGCAGCGGCACCGTCGCCTCGCGCAGGACGAGCCAGCGCCGGTCGGCCCCCTCGACGGCGGCGTAGAGGAGCGCGACGGCGGCCAGGCCGGCGGGCACGCGCCGCCACCCCGCCCGGGGCTGCGCCACCGCCCACGCCGCCAGGACGCTGCCGGCGACCGCCAGCGGCGCGGTGTGGAAGAGGTCGGCCCGCGTCAGCAGGTAGGCCAGCATGGCGAGCGAGAGGACCGCCGTGGCGGCCGGCAGCGGCGCGCGCAGCCGCCCGGCGAGGGTGGCAAGCGCACCGGCCAGTCCCAGGACGAGGACGAGCGGCAGGAAGTGCAGCAGCAGCGGCTCGGCGGAGTCGGCCAGAAAGCCACCCGGCGAGGACGTGTTCAGCGGCCCGTGGTAGGCCACCGGGAACGGCAGCGACTGGTAGTCGCGGAAGTCGGTCACCGGGTAGTCGATCAGCAGGTCGAACGCCGGCCTCAGCCCGGCGGCGATGACGACCGGGGCGTAGGCGACGAGCCCCGCGGCCACCGTCGCCCAGCCGAACCGCCCGAGACGGCGGCCGCGCTCGCCGGGTTCGCCGAGGACGAGGCCGAGGGCGATCCCCGCCGCCAGCGCGACGGCGAACTCGAGCCGCCACGCCGCGCAGGCGCCCACGAGCACGCCGGCGACGGCGGGGCGGCGCTCGAAGGCGAGCAGGGCGCCCAGCGCGAGCGCGAGCGCGATCGGGAACGGATGCGGCCCGCTCGGGTAGGCCATCGCGAGCACGCTGACCAGCCAGGCGGCGAGGGCGAGCCGCGGCGGCGCGGCGCGGCGCGCGAGCCCGTACGCGAGCAGCGCCACGGTCGCGTCGGTGGCGACCCGGACGACCCGCCAGGTCAGCAGCGACGGGCCGAGCAGCGCGTCGAGGCCGCCGAGGAGGTACGGCTGCCCCGGCGGGTAGAACCACCAGAAGTCCCGGTAGGGGACCTCGCCGTCCGAGATCCGCGCCGCCGCCTGCAGCATCAGCCCCTCGTCGTTTGGCTGGATCCCCTGCAGCGCGGTGATGCCGGAGACCAGCGCGCCCAGCGCGAAGAGGAGGACTCCGAGCGCCCGGCAGTCGCGCGTCACCGGCCGTAGGATGCCGCCTCATGCCCGAGCCCGCCCCCGCCGACCTCGACGCGCTGCGGGCCGAGGCCCTCGCCGCCGCGGAGCGCTACGCGCGGGCCGCGTTCGAGGCCGACCGGCCGTTCGTCCCCGGCGAGACGCACGTCCCGGTGGCGGGCAAGGTGATCGGCGCACCCGAGGTGCGCGCCGTCGTCGACGCCGCGCTCGACGGCTGGCTCACGGAGGGGCGGTTCGCCGACGCGTTCCGCGCCCGGCTCGCCGAGGTCCTCGGCCGCCCGCGCGTCGCGCTCGTCGGCTCGGGCTCGCAGGCCAACCTGCTCGCCGTCGCCGCCGCCACATCGCACCTGCACGAGCGCCCGCTGCGCCCGGGCGACGAGGTCATCACGCCGGCGGTCGGCTTCCCGACCACGGTCACGCCGCTGTACCAGCAGGGGCTCGTCCCGGTCTACGTCGACGTCGAGCCGGACACCTACAACCCGTCCCTCGAGGCGGTCGCTGCCGCGATCGGCCCGCGCACCCGCGGCGTGATGATCGCCCACTGCCTGGGGAACCCGTGCGACGGCCCGGGTCTCGGGGCGCTGGCCCGCGAGCACGATCTCGTCCTGATCGAGGACTGCTGCGACGCGCTCGGCTCGCGGATCGGCGGGCGGCTGTGCGGCACGTTCGGCCAGGCGGCGACGTTCTCGTTCTATCCCGCGCATCACATGACCACCGGCGAGGGCGGCGCCGTGGCGACCTCCGATGTGACCTGGGCGCGCGCGGTGACGTCGCTGCGCGAGTGGGGCCGCGACTGCTGGTGCCCGCCGGGCGTCGACGACGTCTGCGGGCGCCGCTTCGACGGCCGCTTCGGCGATCTCCCCGAGGGCTACGACCACAAGTACGTGTTCTCGCACGTCGGCTACAACCTCAAGATCACCGACCTGCAGGCCGCGATCGGGGTGGCGCAGACCGATCGCCTGCCGGCCTTCGCCGAGCGGCGATCCGCTAACTTCGCGCGGTTGCGTGCGGCGCTCGCCCCGTTCGAGGACCGGCTCGTGCTGCCGCGATCGCTCCCGGACGCAGAGCCGTGCTGGTTCGGATTCCCGCTCACCCTGCGCGACGGCGGCGCCAGCGAGCGCCGCGCCCTGCAGCTGCATCTCCTCGGCCGCCGGATCGACTCGCGGCTCCTGCTCGCGGGCAACATGACGCTGCAGCCAGGATTCCGGGGTCTCGAGCACCGGATCGCCGGCCCCCTTGACAGCTCTGACAGGATCACCGAGGCGGCGGTGTGGGTCGGGTGCCACCAGCAGCTCGGCGCGCCGATGATCGATTGGATCACCGAATCGATTGCCGATTTCATCGAGAATCGGCGAACCTTTAGCCGGCGCGAAACGTAGGAGTGTAGGACTCAGGCCCGAACCCATCGGGAAGCAGGGTGAAACTTCCGGCCCCGGTGGCTGTTCTTGTCTAGGCGCACGCACGAGTAGCACGTCCCGCTGCGCCCTGGTCTCGGATGGTTGCGTTGGCAACCGTTTTCGAGTACAATTCCGACTACTGAACTTGGATTTATCGCTGAGAGGACCCGAAACTGACTACTTCCATCGACATCCCCCGCAAGAAGCAACCCGAGGCCGAAGTCGACCCGACGATGGACTCGCTGCAGCTCCTGCTTCGCGAGGCGGGCCGCTACCCGCTGCTCCGCCCCGTCGAGGAGATCGAGCTGGCCAAGCGCATCGAGAAGGGTGACCTGGCGGCAAAGGATCGGATGATCAATTCGAACCTGCGCCTGGTCGTGTCGATCGCCCGTCGCTACCAGGGGCAGGGCCTCGCGCTCGGCGACCTGATCCAGGAGGGGATGCTGGGGCTCATCCGCGCGGTCGAGAAGTTCGACTGGCGCAAGGGCTTCCGCTTCTCCACCTACGCGACCCTGTGGATCCGCCAGGCCATTCAGCGCGGCCTGGAGAACACGTCGCGCACGATCCGCCTGCCCGTCCACGTCGCGCAGCGCGCCCGGAAGGTCGGTCGCGTGGAGCGTGAGCTCGCCACGAAGCTGGGCCACGAGCCGAGCAACGAGGAGATCGCCGCCGCCGCCGAGCTGCCGCTCGAGGAGGTCATCGAGATCCGCAAGGCCGAGCGCGCGATCGCTTCGCTCGACAAGCCGGTGGGCGAGGACGGCGACACGTCGCTGGGCGACCTGCTCGCGGTCCAGAGCCCGTCGGTCGACGAGGAGGTCCAGGAGGCGTTCCGCTCCCAGGCCCTGCAGACGGCGATCGCCGAGCTGCCGGAGCCCGAGCGCAACGTCATCGAGATGCGCTTCGGCGCAGGCGACACGGAGCCGCAGACCCTGTCGCAGGCCGGCAAGCGCCTGGGCGTCTCCACGGAGCGCGCCCGCCAGATCGAGGAGCGCGCCCTCAAGCGCCTCTCGCAGCGCCCCGAGCTGCTCGCTCTTCGCGAAGCGGCCTAGGGAGCGACATCAACATGAGTGGCCTTTAGCGGCCGGGAGCCCAAGCGGCGCCCGGCCGCTTCTGCGTGGGCGGTTACTCGTCCGGCCGGCCCGCCGCGCGTGCCATGTCGGGCCGCTCGCGCACCACGTAGACCGTGGCGCACCCGAAGCGCAGCGTGCGCTCGAGCATGGGCCGCAGGTCGGGCTCGAGGTCGGCGAGGCCGGGCCGGCAGTCGACGAAGACGAAGCGGGCGTGGGTGCGACGCACGACGTGGCGCGCGGCGGCGCCGCGGAGCTTGCCTTCGATGACGCCGTCGGCGAGGCGCTGGCGCGCCCGCCAGTCCGGGGTCCAGCTGAGCGCGCCGATCCAGGTCTCGCGCCCGGTGCGGGACGGGAGCATGTAGCCGGCGTAGACGGCGCCGAGCACGCCGCCCGGCCGCGGGTCGGCCTCGATCGCCTTGAGCGCCCGCACCTCGTCGTCGAACACCCAGAATGGGTCGCCCGCGCTGCGGATCGAGTGCAGGGAGACCTCGAGCTTGTGGGCGATCCCCGGGACCGTCATGAGGAAGACCACGGCGGCGACGGCGAGCGGGGCCGGACGGCGCCAGACCGTGGCCACGCCCTGGACGGCGAGGATCGAGAGCGGGATCGCCAGTCCCTGGAACGCGTGGTAGGGGAACGTCCCGACCGGCAGGAGGTAGACGGCGAGCGCGGCGAACGGCCAGATCCGGATCGCCTGCTCCTGCCAGTCCTTCGCCGGGGTGCGGTAGGCGAGCGCAGCGGGCAGCGCGAGCGGCGCGAGGGTGAGCGCGATCGCCCACCACGGCCACGCCCACTCGGGCATCGCGCCGGCGGCGTTGGAGCGCCCGGCGAGCTCCCACGCCGGGTCGAAGCGGCTCAGCGCGAAGTAGTACGCCGCCGGGATCCCCACGGCGGCGCAGATCAAGGCCGGGCGGCGCAGCGGGGCGCGGCGCCACAGCTCGACGGCGACGACGACGATCGCCAGCGTCGCGCCCTGCCACGGCTGCAGCCAGCACACGAGCAGCGCGGCGCCCGCCGCCCAGCCCAGGCGGCCGCGCTCGTACGCGAGCAGGGCGAGCGGCATCAGGAACACCGCGATCCCCGTCATCAGGTAGCCCCACAGGTACTGGCCCGACCACATCTCGCCCGAGATGAAGTCGAACGTGTACTGGCGGGGGTTGCCGCCCCAGTCCGTCCAGGCGACGATCCACGAGGCCGGCATGACCGCGAACAGCACGAGCACGAGCGCGACGCGGCGGCGGCGGGGATGCTCGGCGGCGATCAGCCGATGGATGTAGCGGCGTGCGGCGACGAAGGTCAGCCCGATCGCGACCGGCTTCCAGACCAGGTAGCTGAGCGGGACCGAGAGCCCGAGCGCGTGCAGGGCGCCGGAGATGCCGAAGCCGGGGTGCGCGAAGCTCCTCGACCCCGGCGCGAGGTCGAAGCGGTTGCCGATCAGCCCGTGGTGCGCGGCCTCGCGGATCCACGCGAAGTACTGGAGCTGGTCGGCGGCGAGCAGGCCGTCGGCGCCGGACAGCGGCCGCCCCTTCGACGCCAGGGCGGCGAGCACGACGAAGGAGAGCCCGGTGAGGGCCGCGAGCGCCGCCAGCTCGAGGCGGTCGAGCCCGAGCGGCCGGCGGCGCGGCGCGGACGCGTCGGATCGGTCGGGGGCGGAGGGGGTGGCGAGGGCGCTCACGGCCCGCGAACCGTAGAACGAGTCAGGTCCCGCGTGCCGCGCGCGCCGGATTGCGGACGGTCAGCTCCGGCGCACCGCCCGCGCCAGGTTGCGGCCGAGCTTGCGTGCGAGGAACGCCGGCCCGTCCGTGGCGAGGGCCTCGGCGGCGATCCGCGGGTACTGGGCGGCGGTCGCGCGGCGCAGTGCGCGGTCGCGGGCGGCCGCCGGCGGCCGCCGCCGGCCGTCGAGGCAGAAGGCGAGCAGCGGGGCGGCCGCGCGATCCCAGGTGAGGCCGGCGGCCGCGGCGTGGACGCGCGCGCGGATCGGCTCGGGGTCCGCGAGCACGGCGCGGACGCCGGCGGCGAACGCCTCCGCGTCGCCGGCCGCCACCGCCGCGCCGAGGCCCTCGCGGCCGACCCGGTCGCCGAGCTCGTCGCCGCGGGTGGTGACCACCGGCAGCCCCGCCCATAGGTAGTCGAGGATCCGGGTGCGGAAGGCGAACCCGTCTCGAGGTCGTCGGGGTGCGCCGAGCACCGGCGTCGGCGTCGCGCAGCCAGCCTCCGCGCTCGGCGTACGGCACGAACTGTCGTTGAAGTGGACGCGCCGGTCGCCGGCCCGAGCCCGCCGGCCACCGCCCGCGCCGCCTCACCGGCGCGGTGGACGTCGCGCGCGGCGATCGCGGGGCGGTCGACGCCGAGGAACACGAGGTGGACGTCGTCGGGGAGATGGGCCATCGGATCGCGGTCGGCGCGTCGAGCCAGTCCCAGATCCGCCGCCCACACGAGCCAGCCGGGCGGCGGGGTCGAGCCCGAGGCGCTCGCGCACCCCGGCGGGCGGGCCGGGCGGCTCGCCCGGGACGCCGAAGGGCACGACCGCGATGGGCAGCGCCGCCTCCGGGTCGAGCTGCCCGCGCAGCGCCATGCCGCCGAGCCAGAGGTCGCGCTGGCGCTCGGAGGCGCACCACGGAAGTCGGCCGCCGCGAGGTGCGCGGCGGCGGCGTCGGCGACGATCGCCCGCAGCCGCGCCCGAGAGCGCGGCGGCTGGCCCGCGTGCCCTCGAGCACCTCGACGACCGTCGGGTTGTAGAGGTCGACCGCGAGCCGGACGCCGAGCCGGGCGACCCTGGTCAGCAACCGCGGCGGCAGCAGCTGGGCGACGACGACGTCGTGGCGCGCGGCGGCGCCGACAGCGCGTCGTAGTCCTCGAGGCCGGCCGCGAGCCGGGCCACGCCGTCGACCGGCGCGCCTCCGGGCGCCGCGAGCGTGACGGCGCAGCCGCCACGCGCGAGGGCGCGCGCCAGCTCGACGGCGCGGATCGCCGGGCCGGCCATGCGCTCGCCGATCGGCTCCGCGGAGACCACGAGGACGCGGGACATGTCCGCAACGCTACGGGCAGGCGGTGACGCTGAGGGTGCTCAGCGGCCGGAGGCGGCGCCGAAGCCGTCGCGTGGCTCGGGGCTGCCGAGGATGCCGGGCGACGCCTGCGACCGAGTTCGCGAGCTCGCGGTGGACAGTCCTGACGTGGTGCCGTAGAAGGCGTGCAGCGCGCCGGCGCCGCGTCCTCACCGGGCGACCCCGACGATCAGGTCGGCCTGGCTTCCGCGGCCGAAGTTGGCGGTGTAGAGCTCGGTGGCGAAATGGTCGTTGGCCTCCGGGCTGTCGTGGAACCCGGCGGTAGCCTGGTCCAGAGCCGGCTGCCGGTGGCGGTCGGGCCGGTGTCGGTGGCCTCGAGGGATCCGGGGCCGGATGCCGGCCGGCGTTTGAACGGCGAGCGATGACGAGCCGTCGGTGCCGCGAGTTGCCGCTTGGAGTCGGCGGCCGCGAGGGAGGCGCCGAAGCGGTCGTTGGCCTCGGAGCGTCCGCGATGCCCGGTGTATTTGAGACCACAACTGCGACCCGGCTCTGCGGAGTCGGTGCGTCGCTGAAGAGGACGTGGACGACGCCTTCCTTGGCGTTCTCACCGGGACACTCTGATGGCGAGATCGGCTTGCGAGGTCCCGCCGAGGTCACCGGCGGTCAACGCGGTGCCGAAGCGGTCACCCGGCTCGGTGCCACCGGGGATCTTCTCTGAGTCCTGCGACCACCGCTCGTTGCCGACCGTCGTCAATCCGTTATCGGCGCCGTAGACCACGGCGAGGATCCCGGATCGATCGCCCTTGCCGGGGACACCGATCGCGAGATCGTCATGCGCGGTGGAGCCGAAGTTCGCCGCCGCGACCGCGGTACCGAAGCCGTCACCGTGCTTTGGGCTGCCGGACACGCCAAGGCCCTGCTTCCATCGCTTCGCGCTCTCGACCGCGAGCCGGACGCCGAGCCGTCGAACACCCCACGGACCCCACTCCCTCGTCATAGCCGGGTTGGCCGACCGCCAGATCGCTGTGGGATGTCTTGCCGAAGTCGCCGGCGGCAAGCGACGCGCCGAACGCCTCTCCCTTGCCCGAGGTCCGCGCAACGAGGTAGCCCCCACGCCGGTCAGGCCGGCGGGACTGCCGGGAGGAAATGGGCCACCCCGCGGTGGAAATCCTCACCAGGCGCGCCGATCGCCAGGTCTGCGCGGCCGTCGCCATTGAAATCCCCGGTCGCCCGCCGGCGCCGAAGTTGTCGATCGGCTCGGGGGCCCGCGAGGCCGCCCCCGACCCCCTGAGACGCCTGCGACCAGTGCTGCGCGTTTCCCGACTGCAACCCCGTCGCGGTGCCGTAAAGCAAAGACCGACCGCCCCCGTTGAACGGTCCTCACCCGGAGCGCCGATCGCGAGATCGCCGAAGCCGTCACCGTTGAAGTCGCCCTTCGCCGACACCCCGACGCCGACAACCGCTCCCGAAGTGAGCGACGCCGACAACGGCGGTGGCGAGCACACGAACTCCGGCCACCCCACGCTCCACGAGGTCAAGGCTGCCGCTGACCTGGTCGTCGGTGTCGACCACCCGCAGCGTCCACAGTACCGCCCGCGACTGGCCGCCGAGCACGAGGTCGGGCAACTCGGCCGGTAAGTCCCATAGAACACCTCCGCCCCCCGCGGAGATCGGCGTCGGCGACGTCCGTGAAGATGGTGTTCGTGTAGTTGTCGCCGCTGCCGCCGCGGCGGTCGGACAGCAGCACCGTCGTTCCCGACGGCTCGTCACCGACAGCCGCAGGTCGCCGACGTAGGCGTGCGTGATGTTGACCCCGATCCGCACGTCAGCAGGGACCACGACGCCCCGGCTGACCGCGATCGTCGACGTCGCCCCCGCCGGTGTGGCGTCCGGGATCAGACCGGCGTCGTGTTCGAATCCCGGTCCCCGTTCACCCAATGACGAACGGAGCTGATCGGAAGGTCAAATACCCGGGTTGGTGTCGACCTCCAGCGTGAGCTCGATCGACGCCCGATCGCACGGCATCCCCGCCGACAGCGTCCCACCGATCGGCCATGACGGCACCTGACCGCCGCCTGCGGGGATGTCAGGGAAGTTGCACCGGCCCTGACGAAGGAGCCGTCCACTTCTGCCAGGGTCGCCGACACGCCGGTCGCAGCTGCGTCACCGTCGTTCCACAACGCCACGTCGAGCAGGAACGCCTCGCCGGCTTGAGCACGCGGTCCAAGTCACCGCCCGGGCTGTCATCACGGTCCGACGAATGGTCACTCGGAGATCCGGCTGCGCATCCGCGACCGAACGCCGCGCCGCCCGACGACGAGCCATCCGTACCGGCCACCACGGACACCAGCCGGACGCTCGCCCGGTACCGGCTCCACTCTCGCCCAGCCACTCGCCTCACCTCTCACCGCACAACGCAGCCCGATCGGAGCCATCGCCGCCGCGCGACGGTCCGCCAGCGCCCTAGGTTGAGCGCGCGGGTCGCGAGCGCGGCGGTCAAGGGACACGGTTGCGCCGAGCGGGACGGTGAGCGCGGCGGACTGCTCGCGCAGCGGCCGACAGGGCTGCGGCCATGAGCGCGGCGGCCGGCAGCGCGCGGACGAGGCCGGCCGGCCGGGGAGGAAGCCGAGCCCACGCTCAACCAGCCACCCGGTGCCGGCCAGCAGGCCGGTCTCGCAGGCGAGCGCGACCCACGCGGCTGCCGACACCCCGTAGGGCGGGACGAGCGCGGCGTCGAGCCCCACGTTCGCACCGAGCGCGCCGGCGTTGAGCCACAGGGCGGGCAGCCGCAGGCTGCGGGCGATCAGCGCGTTACCGAGCAGCCCGTTGACCAGCCGAGCGCGCGCAGAGCAGGATCCGCAGCGGCCCCTCGGCGGCGCGGAAGGCGTCGCCGCCGAGCGCCTGCGCGAGCTCCCCGGCGATCACCGCGCCGCCCACCGCGATCCCGAGCGCGACCACGCACAGGACGTCGAACGCGACCTGCAGGGCGGAGCGCAGACGCGCACGCCCGTCGCCATGTAGCGCGAGAGCACCGGGAAGACGGAGACGAGCAGCACCCCCGGGCAGCACGGCGACCAGCTCGGACGCCCGCCACGCCAGCGCGTAGCCGCCGAGCCCCCCGACACCGCGGAGAGCGAGATGATCAGCGCGTCGGCGCGGAAGTAGGTCGGCGCCCAGCGCGAGCGCCGCGCTCGACGGGGGCCGCCGCGACGAGCAGACCGCGGGCGACGGCGATCTCGGCGCGCGGCCGCCCGCCGAGGACACGGCTGCGTGCAGCGCGGTGGTGAGCCCAGCGAGACGGCGCGCTCACCCCCGCGGTCGCGACGACGGCGTAGAAGCCGAGATCGAGGGCGACGACGGCCGCGAGCGCGGCCAGCGCCCCGGCGCGCCCGAGGACGTCGGCGACGGCGGCACCAGGGCTCCGTGCAGCCCCGCCAGCAGCACCGCGGTGAGCCCGCTGAAGGCCACCGAGCGCCAGCGGCACGCCGGCGATGAGCACGGCGATCCGGACGTCGGGCGTGTAGGGGAGGGCGAGCGCGGTGAGCGCCGCGGCGGCCACCGCGCAGGCGCGAGGCCGCTTCGCAGCACGAGCACCGAGCCGACGACGACGCCCGCCCGCTCCGGCCGCTGGGCGATCTCGCGCATGACGATCGTCGTCAGCCCGGCGTCGGCCAGCACGCCGAAGAGCTGCGTGAGCGAGAGGGCGAGCGCGACCTGGCCGGGACCCTCGGGCCCCAGGTAGCGGGTGGTGACCGCGATCGAGACGAGCCCGAGGGCCAGGACCGCCGCCTTGCCGGCGATGCCCGCTGCTGCGCTGCCCGCGACCCGGCGGGCGTCGGGAGCCGCCCGCGGTGCCAGGCGCGGCGCCGGACGTCGCGCACCGCGCCGCGGCCCCAGGCATCGCCGCCGGCGATTCGCGGCGGCGCGCGAGCACGAGGACCCGCTCGTCGCCGAGCGAGATCGTTGACCCGGGGCGGCGGAGCTGCGCGCGAGCCGTGGGTGGCGGGGCGATCAGGCCTCTCGAGCAGCCGGCGGCGCCCGACAGGCTCGCTCAGCCAGTAGCCGAGCGTGAAGGTCCGGCGGGTAGCCCTTCGTCGGCGAGGCACCTCGAAGCCCGCGCCGCGCGACCACGTGCACCAGCGTCGCTCCGCGGGAGCAGGAAGGTGTGGGCGGGCAGGTAGCCCCACCAGCGGCGACCCGGCCAGCCGCGCGGTGGGCGACGACGGGTCGGGCGTGACGACGAGCAGCGTCGCCACCGGGGTGCGAGCAGCTCCCGGCACGCCTTCCATCGGCCGCCAACCGGATCGTCGAGGCGCTCCAGGTACGTCGGTCAGCACCTACCGCATCGAACGCGGCCTCGCCGCCGTCGGCGAGGCTCCTCGAGCGTCGGCGCGGCGACGTCGAGCCCGAGCGCATCGCGCGCGTGGGCCCTGCTGCTCGAGGCCGAGGGCTCGATCCCTTCCACCCGCCAGCCGCGCCGCCGTGCCTCGTCGAGCAGCAGGCCGTGGCCGCAGCCGACCTCGAGCAGGCGTCCGCCGGCCGCCGCGTCGCGCTCCAGGCAGATCGAGCAGCCGGCCGGCCGTCGCGCGCCGGCCCGCCTCCTCGGCGAGGTAGGGCGTCGTCGTGCATGTCGCGGTAGAGGTCGACGTAGCGGTTGCGCCTCGCGGGCAGCGCCGGCTGCTCGACGGTCCCGCAGGCGGCGACACGCGTAACAGGTCCCCGCGGCCGGGGGCGGCGCGGCACGTCGGGGAGAGGCTCGGCGGCGGTCGGGGGGCCGCCCGCGCCGCGGTGGCGGAGCACGAGCTCACCCTGAGCAGATGCCGCAGTGGGGAGGCGTGGGCACGGCGGAGCGTAGACGGCCCAGGTTCTGGCTGAAGACTCCCCGCCCGTGCCCCACCCCCGGCTCTGGTCGTCATCCCGGTGTACAACGAGGCGGTGGCCGTCGCCGGAGCGCTCGCCGATGCGCTCGGACTGCTCGAGGCGCTCGGGGAGGCCTGGGAGATCGTCGTCGTCGACAACGCGAGCACCGACGCCACGCGCGAGCAGATCGCGCCGCTGCTCGGGGACGAATGCGTCCGCCTGCTCGTCAACGACGCCAACCGCGGGAAGGGCTTCTCGGTGCGCCGCGGGGTCCGCGAGGCGCGCGGCGAGCTGATGGTACTGCCATGCCGACTGCAACGGCTCGTTCGCGTCGCTGCCGCCGATGTTGACGTGATCGTCGACGTCGATGTCGTCGTCGGCTCGCGGCTCGCGCCCGGCGCCGACGTCGGGCGCCGCCAGCCGCTGCGGCGGCGGATCGTGGGCCGCGCCTTCGTCGCGCTCTGCCGGCGCCTGCTCGGCGAGCCGACCCGCGACCTGTTCTGCGGGTTCAAGCTGTGGCGCGCCGACGCGGCGCACGCGGCCTACGAGCGCACGCACCTCGACGGCTGGGTCTTCGATGCCGAGACGATCGCGATGGCGCGGGCACTCGGCTTCGAGCTGCGCGAGCTCGGCATCGCCTGGGCGGACCGGGAGGGCTCGCGGCTGTCGATGCCGGCGTGGGTGATCGTCCCTCGCTTGTCCGCGACCTGCTGCGCGCGCGGGCCCATGTGCGGCGCGAGGCCGCCCACGCGGCCGTGCAGGCCCTCGAGCTCATCCGCGCAGCCCCGTGGCGCGGGGGCGGATGGCGCGGCCGCTCGTGGCGCTGACCGCGCTCGCGCTCGCGCCGCTGGCGGGGCTGCTCGTCCGCGTTGGATCACGGCGGCTGCGGATCGGGGCGCCGACGGGCTGGCGCGGTCCGCGACCAGATGCAGTACCTGAACTGGCGCGCCAGGCGGGCGCCCACGTGCTGATCGAGAACCTCTACGACCTGCGCCCGGCCCGCAGACGTTCCTGCACCCGGCCTGTTCGTCTCGGGCGCGCTGTACGCCCTCGGCGCCTCGCCGCGCCGTGGCGTACCTCGCGTTCAAGCCGGTCGGCGTGGTGGCTCTGTGGGGGGCGCGGAGCGTGGTGCGGCGCCTCCTGGCAGACGTGCAAGCGCCGCGGCTGGCGGCCGTGACCCTGGCGCTGTTGTTCGCCTCGCCGGTCGCGGCGCTGGTGGCGTGGACCGGCTGGAGCGGGCCGGGCGGCGACTTCGACTTCGAGTTCCTGTCAGGCGAACTGACCGCCGGGAACTCCTCTGGGGCTACCTGTTCACGGCGTCGCGGTCGGGCTGATGCCCCTCGCGTGCTCGCGTTCGAGCGCGGCGGCGCAGCGGGGCGGCCGCGGCTGACGGGGCTCGATCGTCTATGGCTGCAGCCGGTGGCAGGGGGCGACGCTTGCTGCTCGTCCGGCGGCGGCGGCCGAGGTGGTCCGCCGCGGCGCGACGGGCGGCGGCCGCGCGCTGGGGCGAGCTGCTCGGAGCGGGCGCGGCGCCGCGCCCCGCTCCTCGTACTACGTCGCGCTCTCGAAACGCTGGGACGCGTCGTGGGAGCTCGCGGGCGCCGCCAACGACTCGGGACCTGGCCGGGTGCGGTGGCCATGGGCTCGTGGCTCGCCCCCCTCTCGTGCCGGCGGTCACGGGCTGCGGCCGGCCCCCGACGACTTCGCCGAGCTATGCCCTGCGCTGTGGCCGCTCGCGGCGCTGCTCGTCTACCTGCAGCCGTTCGGGACCTTCCCGGCTCACGCGCTGCAGGGCCTCACGCTTCCGCTCGTCATGCTCGCGTTCCTCGGAGTCGGCGCGCGCATGCGGCCGGTGTGGGTGGGCGTGGCGCTGGCGCTGCTGATCGTGCCGGTACGCTGTACCGGGCCGACCAGCTACGCGGCGCGGTGCAGGCCGGGCGCCAGCCGTTCTTCCTGCGCGACGGCGAGTACGAGGCGCTGCGTGGCTCGACCGCGCGATGGGCCGCCCCGGCGGCGTGCTCGCCCCGCTCTACACGGGCCTGCTCGTGGCCTATACCCAGCGCGAGACGTGGCTCGGCGCCGGGTCCTGGACGCCGGACTTCGACGCCCGGATCAGGCGGTCGAGCGGCTGTTCTCGCGGCGCACGACCCGCGCCGAGGCGGAGGCGCTGGTGCGGGACAGCGGCTGCTACGCGCCGTCGGACTGCCAGGGGCGCGCCGACGCGCGCGAATCGCGGCGGCGTCGCCGGGCCGCCACGTCGATTCGGATGTGCGACGGTTGCAGGTCGGGATGGCTAGGGCCTGGATCGACCTGATTCCCGCGGCGCCTCGCCGCCGCATACACGGCGCCAGGCGCCATCGGCCGCGAACCGAGGGGTACGACCCGCGGATACGTGGCCGATGCCCCGCTTGGCCTGCGACGCCGAGGCATCCACGGATGATCGGTGGATCGAGACCTCGGGCGGCGTGCGCGCTGCTTCTGCCTCGGCGCTGTCCGCGTTCCACTCCGGCGGCTACTTCGCCGTCCCGCGGCTGATCGCGGCGCTGGTCGCCACCGTCCTGGTCGCAACCATCGCGTTCGCCGCCCCCGCGCCGTTGCCGCGCGGGCGCGCGGTTTGCGGTTGCCGGCCTCGCGCTGCTCGCGGTCCTTCAGTGGCGTCGGTCGCGTGGGCGCCGCTGCGTGGACAGCACAGACGTACCAGTCAGG